>NZ_AP024600.1 GCF_036322585.1 Luteolibacter sp. LG18 | reverse complement strand
ATGCCGAGCAGGCCCGAGATTTTCGCGCGATGGATGGGGTTGCCGAAATCGTGGCCGCCGAGGAGGTTGGTTGTGTTCGAGAACAAGCGAGACCCCATCGCGTTGCACTGGCCGGTGATCGAGTTCGCGCCGGTGCCCGGTTTGCCGATGTTCCCGGTCATCAGAGCCAGGTTGATCATCGCCTGCGCGGTACGGGTTCCCTCGTAGGACTGGTTCACTCCCATCGTCCACCACCACGAGACGCGCTTCGTGGGATCGGAAACCAATCGGGCCAGCGTGCGGATCGCGTCCGGAGTCAAACCGGTGTGCACCTCCGCTTTCTCCGGGGTGTATTCCGTGAGAAAGGCCTTGAACTCCTGATAGCCGTTCGTGTTCGCGTCCAGATACGCTTGGTCCACGCGGCCCTCCTCGATGATGCAGTGGGCCAGCGCGTAAAGCAGCCACAGGTCGCCCTTTGGCTTCAGCGCGATGTGACGCGTGCCGGAATGGGCCGTCTCGGTGCGGCGGGGGTCGATCACCACGATCTCGGGCGAGCGGCGGTTGGAAAGCACCCGCTGCCACAGGATCGGGTGGGCGATCGCCGGATTTCCACCGACGAATACCAGCACGTCCGATTCCTCGAAGTCCGCGTAGGTGTAGGGCGGCGCGTCGAAGCCGAAGGATTGCTTGTAGGCCACCACCGCGGTGGCCATGCACTGGCGGGTGTTGCCATCGCCGTGCTTCATGCCCATGCCGAACTTCGCCAGCGCGCCGAGGAACGCCATTTCCTCGCACGGGATCTGGCCGGTGGAGATGAAAGCCAGGCTCTCCTTGCCATGGCGGGCCTGGATTTCCTTGAAGCGGTTCACCATGGTTTGGATCGCCTCATCCCAGTTCGACTCGCGCAGTTCACCGTTCGGATGATCGCGCAGCAGTGGCACGGTCGCGCGGTCCGGCGCATCCAGCACCGCCAGCGCTTCCCAGCCTTTCGGGCAGGCCATGCCGAGGTTTACGGGATAGCGCGCTTCCGGCGTCAGGCCGATGGCCTCGCCGTTCTTGAGGTGGAGCCTCAGGCGGCAACCGGTCGAGCAAAACCCGCAGATCGACGTCGTGACGGCATCCGGCACCGCGCCCGCGGGCACCTGACCGAGGCCGAAGCGACCCGGCTCACGGAGCAACTCCGAGGTGAGGGGGCCGTCATGTTGTTTGAAGGGGATCACGGAAAAAGGAAGGGCTCTGGGTGCATTGAAGCATTCCTTGTGCGAGCGCGCGATTCCAAATGAACGCGAGGAGTTAGAAGCCGTCATCCCCCGGATGAAGCAGGCTCATCCGGGGTGCGGGCCTCAGTGCTTGCAAGAACCGCCGGTGCCGCCGGGCATTTTCGGCGAGTAAACCGTGCTGAAGAACATCGCGCGCTCCAGCAGCTCCGCCACCAGCATCAGCGCGATCGAGATCCACGGCGAGATCATCAGCGCGAACAGCGCGGCGAGGGCTCCCGTGAAGCGTCCATTGAGGAACGGTGCCATCTTCCGCAGCCGCATCAGACGGGCCACGTGCGCATCCGGGCTCCACGGATCATCCGGGTCGAGATTGTCCCGCAGGAAGCGTGATTCGGGGATCAACTTCGCCACGATCGCCAGCCCGCCAATGGCCAGCGTGAGGAACGACGGCGCGGAAGCTGCCAGCCCCAGCGCGGCGAACACCAGCAGCGTGCCGAAGAAGCGGGTGCCGGTGATCGAGATCCGCCAGGTCGGGCGATGCGTGTCCACGTAGATCATCACCGAGGTGAAGACCGCGATCAGCGAAAGCACCGCCAGCGTCGGCGGCAGGGTGCCGATGAACTGGTGCACCGGTCCCGCGATCTTCTCCGGGATGTAGGGCGTCAGCCACGGCAGGGCCGGGATCAGCATCGCCAGCGGGGCCACCATCGAGAACGCGAGGATTTCCCGCGACAGCCAGCTCGTGCGCAGGCCGAGGAAAAACCGCCACGCTCCGAGCGGACGACCGAGGTGGAGAATGGACGCGCCCATGCCCGTGAAGAACACCCCCGCGCCGGTGACGGCCACCGCGGTGTGCTTCAGGAAAGCGGCGGCGATCAGCAGGCCGAGGCCCGCCTGGGTGAGCGTGAGCATCAGCACCAGCGGCAGGTGCGTGTGCTGGAGGGTGAGGGTTTCCTGGTCGGCGGGCTTCGCGGTGCTGGGCACCGGGCGGCCGACGTAGCGGGTGGAGGGCTTGGTGACCTTTGGCGTTGGCGCTCCGGTCAGGAATCCCTTCCCAGCCAGACCTTCCTCGACCACTTCGGAAATCTTCCGCTTCACGATGCGGATCGCGCCCGTCGGGCAGGCCTGCACGCAGGCCGGGGCCTCACCGGCGGCGAGGCGGCCGTGGCACATGTCGCACTTGCGGACGATGCCCCGCTTCTTGGAATACTTCGGGACTTCGTAGGGGCACTTCAGCAGGCAGTAGGAGCAGCCGATGCACTGGTCGTCCAGGTGGCGGACGATGCCGGTGTCCTTGTCCTTTTCATAGGCGCCTACCGGGCAGCCGGTCATGCAGCCGGGGTCGGCGCAGTGGTGGCAGGCGGTGGTGACGGTCTGTTGCCAGGCCGGCTCCTCCTTGCCTCCCACCAGCGAACCAATGTCCCGCCACGCCTCATCGTCATCCAGACCATTGAGCGAGTGGCAGGCGGCCACGCAGGACTTGCAAGAGGTGCAACGGTCCAGCGAGACCTCGAAGGCATACTGTTCGCCCGGTCCCGGGGCGCTCAGCGGGATGAGATTGCGGTAATGTTCCGCCAGGTCCGGCTCGCGGTCGTGGATGTCCGCAAACCGGGCGACAGGAGTTTGAAGCTGCTTCTGTTCGGCGAGCAGGTCGTCGATGAGGGTCCGCAATACCGCGGTCTTGCGGATGTCGCGGGATTCCTGGATCGAGTTCATGCAGCGGCGGTTTCATGTGCCAACGCGCCCAGCAGGGTCTCCGACCAAGTCGCGAACGGCGCATCGTAATCGCAATCACCTTCCACCCGCGGCGAAACCCGGGTGGCACCGAGCGCTTCGAGCTTCGCGTCGAAGTCGCGTCCGCACTGGCAGAAAGCCGGGTAGTTGGAATCGCCCAGCGCGAAGACGCTGTACTTCACCCCGGCCAGCAGCGCGTTGTTCTCCGCCATCACGGCGGCGTAGAGCGCGGCCGCATTGTCCGGCGGCTCGCCGTCGCCGTAGGTGCTGGTCAGGATCGCCACGTTGCCCAGAGCGGACAGCGTCGCCGCGTCGATCGCGGACATGTCGTAGATGGTCGGCGCGAGGCCGGCGGCCTTGGCCTTCTTCGCGAGCTGTTTCGCGAAGGCCTCCGCGGTGCCGGTCTGGGAGCCCCAGAGGATGGCCAGCGGTTCACCGGTGGCGGCGGGCTCGGCGGCGGTCGATCCTCCGGCCGGTGCGGACAGGCCGAGGCCGGCGAAGAAGCCCTTCAACCACATGCGTTGCGTGTCGTTGAACGGAGCGTCGGTGGGGATGGGGAGTGACATGGCAATGGAAAGGTTCGGGGTTTCAGGAGGGCAGGGCGGTTCCGAGCAGCGCCTTCAGGTCTTCCACCGAGTGGCGGTTGGCGAAGGTGTTGAAGGTCTCGTTGTCCTGGCGGGTCGCGAGGTAAACCTTGAGCAGGGATTCGAGCAGCGGCGGAATTTCCTCGTAGGGCAGGCTCTTCCAGATCTCGCGGGCGATGCGGCGGGTGTCGTCGGTGCCGCCGCCGAGCACGATGTTGTAACCCTCCACCGTGTCGCCATTGGCGGTCTTCACCTTCACGGCGATCATGCCGATGTCGCCGATGTAGTGCTGGGCACAGGAGTGCGGGCAACCGGTGAGGTGGATGTTGACCGGCTGGTCGAGCGAAACGGTTTGTTCCAGGTAGCTGCCGAGCTTGAGCGCGTGGCCCTTGGTGTCGGCGGAGGCATACTTGCAGCCCTTGTTGCCGGTGCAGGCCACCAAACCGCCGGACACCGAGGTGGCGGACCAAGCGAGGCCGCAGGCGAGGATGGCGGCTTTCACCGCCTCCAGGTCTTCTTCGCGGAGATTGGGGATGATCGCGTTCTGCCAGACCGTCAGGCGGAGGTCGCCGTTGCCGTATTTCTCGGCGATGTCGGCCAGCGCGTGCGCCTGCTCGACCGTGATGCGGCCCACCGGCATCAGGATGCCGATGTAGAAGCGGCCGTCGGCCTGCGGGTGGATGCCCAGGTGGCCGTGCTTCACCTTCGGGGTCGGCACCTCGCACAGTTCCAGCGGGAACTTGCGCAGCGTGAAGGCCAGCTTCTTCTGGGTCTCCTCGAGGCTCTTCGGGATGCCCCAGTCATCGACGAGATACTTCAGGCGCGCCTTGTTGCGGTTGGTGCGGTCACCGTTTTCGATGAACATGCGGATCAGCGCGGCCGCCACCGGCAGCGTCTCGGCCGGGGTCAGCAGCACGCCGCTGTCGCTGGCGAACTGCTTGTGGCCGGTGATGCCGCAGAGCTGCATGCGGAAGTAAACGCCCGGCTCCACGCCGAGGTCGTTCGCGCCCACCCGCACCGCCTGGAAGCCGATGTCGTTGGTGTCCGCGCAGACCGAAACCGCGCCGCCGGAATCGTAGGCCACGTTGAACTTGCGCGGCAGGCCGTAGAGGTCGCGGTTCTTGAGGATGTAGTGGTGGAGCGAGCGCGCGTAGGGCAGCACGTCGATCAGCTCGCCCGGATCGAAGCCGGTGGTCGGGCTGGCGGTGATGTTGCGGATGTTGTCCGCGCCCGCGCCTTGCGAGGTCAGGCCCGCCTCGCTGAGGCGCATCAGCACCTCCGGGGCACCCGCCGGGAGGATCCCGCGGACCTGCACGTTGGCGCGGGTGGTCATGTCCAGGAAACCGTTGCCCAGGTCGCGGGTGATGTTCGCCAGCGCGCGGAACTGGCGGCCGTCGAGCGCGCCACCGGCCACGCGGCAGCGCAGCATGATCGATTCTTCGGCCGGGGTCACATAGAACAGCCCGTGGAACTTGTAGCGGAAAATGTCGCCGTCCTTCGGGAACTCACCGCTGTCGGCGTTCGCGAGGATCGTGTCGTAGGAGTCGAGACCGTGCTTCTCGTGCTTCACCCGCTCCTCGCGGCAAAGGTCCTCCAGCGGGGTGCCATGCACATTCTCGGTCACTCCGGCGCCCTGCTCGTGGGTGAAGCGGCCGTCGGCCAGCTGGCCGAGGAACGGGACCTTGTCGCGGTTCATCACACCGGAGAAGAATCCGGTGAGGTAAGCCTTTTGGTCTTCCGAGAAATCGGCGGAGGAAGGGAGGGTCAGGTTGCTCATGGTAGTGCCGGGTTTCACGAGCTGGAAAAGCAAATGGCGTGCGCGATTGGCCCGCGTGCCAACTTCAGGCGCTGAGAACGCGTCATTTCAGACATGAGGCACGGTCATGCGCGCTCATGAGCCCGGTTGATCCGGCTCCCCACCCCCTCCCGCCACGGCATTCAGGGGTCACGCCGCGGCGACTCCGGAGCGGGGTGCGTGGGCGTCCGCAGCCGGATCTCCGGAAAAGGTGAGCAGGTTGCTCTTGTTGTAAGTCTTTGGTTCAGAGCGAAGATGGGCTCGCTCGGTCAGGTAGGAGACCAGGTGCTCCCGGTAGGCATGGAACAGCGGGTCGTTGATGACCATCTCCCGCTGGCGGGGCCGGGGGAAATCGATCTCCAGGATCTCGCCGAGGGTTGCCTCCGGCCCGTTCGTCATCATGATCACCCGGTCGGACAGGAAAATCGCCTCATCCACGTCGTGCGTGACCATCAGGGTGGTGAGCTGGTTCCGCCTCCAGAGGTCCAGGAGGACCTGCTGAAGCTCGATTTTGGTCAGCGAGTCCAGCATGCCAAACGGCTCGTCGAGCAGCAGCATCTTCGGCTGGAGGGCGAAGGCGCGGGCGATGCCCACCCGCTGGCGCATCCCCTGGGACAGCTCGGCGGGGTATTTGTCCATCGCGTCGCCCAAGCCGACCACCGAGAGGTAATACTCGGCCAGTTCCCGGCGCTCGGTCTTGGAGGCGGTGTAATAAACCTGGTTCACCCCGAGCATCACGTTGTCGAGCGCGCTCATCCACGGCAGCAGGCAGGGCGATTGGAACACGATCCCGCGGTCCGGGCCGGCCTCGGTCGTTTCCCGGCCGTCCAGGATGATGCCGCCGTCGGTGATGCCGGTCAGGCCGGCCACCATCGAGAGCACCGTGGACTTGCCGCAGCCGGAGTGGCCGATGAGGGTGGCGAATTCGCCGCGCTTCAGGTTGATGGAAAAGTCCTTCACGATCACGGCGGGACCCGCCGGGGAAGGATAGGCCTTGTTCAGGCGGAACAGTTCGAGGGCTGGGGCTTTTTCGCTCATGACACGGGAATTTTGACTTCGTCCTTCTGAAGCTGGGAGCGCCGCCGCACGGTCGGGCGGCCGCCGAAGATCCGCTTCACGGAAAGATCCTCGGGCAGGATGTCGGGCACGGACAACTTGCGGGTCACCGCCGCGGCGTCCACGCCCCGCTTCGCCGCGGAGAGCGTCTGCACGATCTCGTGGCGCAGTTTCTTGAACGCGCTCTCGTGGACCACCTGGCGGCGGTCGCGCGGCCGGTCGAGCGGCACCGGGATCGGTTCGCCCAGCGTCGCACCTCCCTTGCCGGGCAGCAGGGGAATCACCCGGTCTGCCAACAGGATCGCCTCGTCCGGATCGTTGGTGATCCAGATCACCGTGGTGCGCTGCTGTTGCCAGATGTCGCTGATCTCGTCCTGCAGGGTGGCGCGGGTGAGCGCGTCCAGCGCGGAGAGCGGTTCATCGAGCAGCAGCACCCGCGGCTTCATCGCCAGGGCGCGGGCCACCGAAACGCGCTGGCGCATCCCGCCGGAAAGCTCCTTCGGATACTTGGTGGCCGCGTGGGAGAGCTTCACCATCGCGATGTAGCTCGCCGTGTGCTCGGCCCGCTCCGCCAGGGTCATGTTCGGGAACACCTGGTCGACGGCGAGGCGGATGTTCTGCTCCACCGTCAGCCACGGCAGCAGCGAGTAGTTCTGGAAGACGATGCCGCGTTCCGGGCTCGCGCCGCGGATCGGCTTGCCCTCCATCAGCACCTCGCCCTCGTTGGCCTTGATGAGGCCGGCGAGCAACGAGATGAGGGTGGATTTGCCGGTGCCGGAGTAACCGATGATCGAAACGAAGTCGCCTTCCTCGACCGTCAGGTTCACGTCGTTGAGCACCACGTTGCGTGATGAACCGCGGCGGTAGCCCTTGGTCACGCCATTGAGTTGGATGAGCGGTGGGTTCATGGGTTCAAGCGGTGCGGAATCGGCCCTCGACCAAGCTCATCAGGCGGTCCAGCACGTAGCCGACCAAGCCGATGGTGAGGATGCAGAGAATGATGTGGGCGAAGCTGTTCGCGTTGTACTGCTGCCACAGGAAGCCGCCGACGCCGGGTTTGCCGATCAGCATCTCCACGGCCACGATCACCAGCCATGCAATCCCGAGCGACAGCCGGAAGCCGGTGAACATGTAGGGCAGCGCGGAGGGGATCAGGATCTTGAACAGGGTCTTCGCCTTCGAGAGCTTCAGCACCTTCGCCACGTTCAGGTAGTCCTGCGGCACCGCGCGCACGCCCACGGCGGTGTTGAGAACCGTCGGCCACATCGAGCAGATGGCGATCGTGAAAAGGGCGGCGGCATCGGAGGTGCCGAAGGACACCCGGCCGTCCGGGCCCATGATCTTGAGGCCGCTGAAGATCACCATCCCGAGCGGCAGCCAGGCCAGCGGGGACACCGGGCGGAGAATTTGGATGATCGGGTCGAAGGCCTTGGTGAACATCTTCGAAAGCCCGAGAAGGAAACCGATCGGTGTGGCCACCACGAGGGCCAGCAGGTAACCTTGGGCCACCAGCTTCAGGGAGAGCCAGGTGAAGCGCAGGATGCCCTGGTCGAGTTCGCCGCGCTTGGCCACCGGCTGTTCGATGTAGGGCTTGCTGGCCGTCCACGTTTCGACCGGGGAGGGGAGATCCTTCGAGAGGCCCTCGCGGGTGGTGACGGTGACCTTGTCGCCCCAGTCATCGGTCTTGGTGGTGGTCGTCGATTTTCCGGAAACGAAGGACCAGATGCCGACGCAGAACAGGATCGCCAGCAGCGGCAGGAGGATGGAGTCGAGCTTGAGTTTTGAGAAGAAGTTCATGGCTTGTGCAGTGAGGTGGCCCCGCGGCGATCCGCACGCCGCGGGGCACGTTTTCCAACCGGATATCAACCCTTGGGAGTCTTGACGGCGAACGCGGCGGCATAGGCCTCCAGGTCGGCCGTGGGATCGAAGACGGTGCCGTCGAACAGCTTCTCCGGCGAGGTGCTGAGGCCGCCGTGGGTGACGCCCAGCTCCTTCATCGCTTCCTCGTAGATGTCATTGCGCATGACCTGCTTCGCCACGCCCTCGTAGTCCGGCGCGCCGTCGGTGAAGCCCCAGCGGCGGAGCTGGGTGAGCCACCACTTGGCGTACTTCGGCTGCGGGTAGTTGCAGTTGCGCTCGCTGAAGATCATGTAGTCCGGGTCGCGGAGCTTGCGGCCGTCGCCCATGTCATACTTGCCCTGCAGGCGGCCGAGGATCGCTTCCGGCGGGCAGTTGATGTAGGTCGGGGCGCTGACGATCTTCGCCAGGTCCTCGCGGTTCTTCATCTCGTCGATCCACACGCTGGCCTCGTGCAGCGCCTTGAGCACCGCCTTGACCGTCTTCGGATTCTTGGCGGCGAATTCCTCGGTGAACGCGCACACCTTCTCCGGGTGGTCCTTCCAGATCGCCTGGGTGGTGGTGGCGGTGAAGCCGATGTCGTCGGCGATGCTCTTCGCGTTCCACGGTTCGCCCACGCAGAAGCCGTCCATCTTGCCGACCTTCATGTTCGCCACCATCTGGGGCGGCGGGATGGTGATCAGGGAGATGTCGGCGTTGGCGCCCGCGGCGTCACCGGGATTGATGCCGCCGGCCGCCAGCCAGTAGCGCAGCCACATCGCGTGCGTGCCCGGCGGGAAAGTCATCGCGAAGGTCATCGGGTTGCCCCCGGCCTTGGCCGCGTCGACCAGTGGCTTGAGCGCCTTCGGATCGGCGGCCACTTTGCCCTTCAAGCTGTTCGCCAGCGTGATCGCCTGGCCGTTGCGGTTGAGAATCCACGGCACCACCATCGGCTTCTTCGGCGCGCCGCCGAGACCCATGGTCGAGGCGATCGGCATGCCCAGCAGCATGTGGGTCGCCTGGATGTCACCGTTGGAAAGCGAGTCGCGGATCGCGGCCCAGCTCGCGCCCTTCGTCACCGTGGACTCGATGCCATACTTCTTGAAGAGCCCCTTTTCATGCGCGACCACGATCGGCGAGCAATCGGTCAGCGCGATGATCCCGAAGTTGATGTGCGTGGTTTCCGGAGCGTCGGAAACGGATTGCGCACCCGCCCAGCGGGCGGGCAGGCCGGCGGCGAGGAGGCCGAGTGCGGTGGCTTTGGTGGAGGCGCTCAGGAAGCCCCGGCGGGAGAGAGGCGAGTCGGTTTTCATGGTGGTTGATCCAAGGAGGATGAGTCCAATTGAGCGGCGGGCATGCCATGGCACGGCGGGACGATGAAATCCGGGTGACCGGGACTTCATTCGGGGATTGAGATTGCTTCATGTCGGTTTCGAGGCTCATTCCGAGGAGGTGATTTTGTTGGTAATGAATGAGTTGCGATTTGGTGTTTTGGGTGGAATGAGATGGACTCATGTATTCGATCCCGTGAAATCGATCCGCGTCATGGGCGTTTCGGCGTCTTTTTCGAAAAAAGATTTGCCAGCGGCTCGGAATCGAGCTGATCGGGTCGTTTTGACCCCAAGGAGTAGGGACATTCTTGTCCCGTGCTAACTTGGCTGGGAGTGGGGACATTCCTGTCCCGTTTTGAAGAACTCCCCAGCTTCGCTGGCTGGTTGAGAAAGACGGGACAAAAATGTCCCTGCTCCTTGCTTCAACTCCCCCTTACTTCCGCGCCAACAACAGCGCCAGCACCAGTGAGGTGGCCGCGAACAACAACGCCGCCAGTTTCCAGAACAGCACCGGGTTCCGCTCGATGAACGGCGTGTGGTCCGCGTGCCAAGGCCGCACCTTGTGCGGATTCGCCAGGTCGTGCAGCAGCTCGCTGAAGTGCTGGTAGCGCTTGTCCGGCTGGATCGCACAGGCGCGTAGCACCACCGCGTCCAACCACGGCGGCACCAGCGCGTTCAGCGTGCTTGGTGGCTTCGGCTCCTTGAACACCGGCGTCTGGAACCGCTCGATTTGCCCGAACGGCAGATCCCCGGTCAGGGCCTCGTAAAGCGTGACCCCGATCGAGAAAATCTCGCTGCGCTCGTTGATCGGCGAGTTCTTGAAACGCTCCGGCGCCAGGTAGCTCGCGGTGCCCGCCCGCGACCGGTGCGAGAACACCTCGCAGCACGAACCCAGGTCGACGACCTTGAAGAAAAGGGAATCGTAGGCCGTGCCGACCAACACGTTCTCCGGCTTGATGTCGCCGTGGACCAGATCGTGCCGTAGCAGGCGGATGCAGGCATCCACCAGGAAGGTGCCCAGCTTCACGGCCTCGTCCACCTGCAGGTGGCGCTGCCGCAGCCAGCCGTGGAGCCCCGGTGCGTCCACGAACTCCATATTATAATAGAGCGCCGTGCGCTGCGGGTTCTCCCACGCCTTCACGAACGCCGGATCATCCGAAAACCGGATCGCGTTCCACGTTTCCTTCAAAAAACCCTGGGCGATCACCGGATCGGTGCCGGCTTCCGTGGGCGCGAACTTCATCACCTGGCGGCAGCCCTCGCGCTCCGCCAGCCAGCAGCGGTCGTTCGCGCCGAACGAGCGGATCAACGTCCAGCCGTCGACCTTCTGGCCGTTGCTCAATTTTTCCGGCACCGGCAGTTGTCCGTCCCGGCGCTTCGCGGTCCAGCCCAGCGACACCACGTCGATCCGGATCGCGGCGCAATCGTCGCGCGACTCCGGCGGCGAGGCATCGCGCGCCTCGGTCGCGATCGCGCGGGCGGCCGCGCCCGCGGCCAGCTTGGCATGGAGTTCCTCCAGCGTGAGATGATGATGGATCCCGTCCGAGCATAGCAGCAGGACATCGTCCGGTTCGATCGAATGCCGGGCCGTGAAAACCTCGACCGTTTCACCGGTGCCGATCGCCTTCGTCAGCTTCAGCGGCAGCAGGGGATCGGTGTCGTCCTCGGTCAATTGGACGAGCTGGCCCTGGCGCAGCAGGTAGACCCGCGAGTCTCCGATGCCGACCACATGCAGCGTGCCCTCGTCATAGAGCGCCACCACCAGCGTGCAGACCATCTCCGGTCGCTCGAACCGCGCGTGCGATTCATTCCACAGCGTGCGGTTGATCAGGCGCACCGTTTCCCGCAGCGCCTTGCCGGGCGTCCATCCCAGCGGGTGGGTGCGGTAGTGGGTGACGATTTGGGAAACCGCGTGGTTCGCCGCCTCCCGGGCCGCGGGATCGGTCCCGGCCCCGTCGGCCAGCGCCGCCAGGAACCCGTCGTCCCAGCCGGCGTAGGAAACCGCATCCGATGAGGGCCCGTCTGGATCGCGCGGCAGGGCGCAAAGCGTGTGACGGACCTTCATCGGTGATGCGCGTTACAAGGAAATCAAATGCGGGCGTCGGCGCTCGCACCCCAGGTCGTGCGCCAGCGGGTCTTCACCAGCGAGAGGCCGGAGACCGCCACCAGGCAGAGGACCGCGAAGGCGATGAAGCCGGGCGAGCAGGAACCGAAGGATTGTTTGGCGATGCCCAGCGAGCTGGCAAGGTAGAAGCCGCCGAGGCCGCCGCCGCATCCCACCAGGCCGGTCATGATGCCCATGTCTTTCGCGAAACGCTGTGGCAGGAGCTGGAAGATCGAGCCGTTGCACATGCCGAGCGCGGCGCTCACGCCGAGGAACAGGCCGGTGTTCAGCCACAGCGAGTGCACGCCCGCGGAAACCAGCAGCAGCACCGCGGCGGAGGCGTAGAGCACCAGCATCGAGCGGATGCCGCCGATGCGGTCCGAGATCGCGCCGCCGATCGGGCGGGCCAGCGCGCCGACGCAGGTGCAGGCGGCGGCGAAGTCACCCGCCTTGATTGGAGAGAAGCCGAACTCGGAGCGGAAGTAGAGACCGTAGTAGCTGGCCAGACCCACGAAGCCACCGAACGAAACCGTGTAGTAGAAGCAGAACCAGTGGGCGTCCTTTTCCTTCAGCAGGCGCACGTAGTCGGAGAGCTTCTTCTTCACCACCGTGACCTGCGCTTCCTTCGAGAAGATCGTGTAGGCGGCGAAAGTGAGGAGCGCCGGGATCAGCGCGAAACCGAAGACCGACTGCCATCCATAGACGGCCGCCAGACGCGGGGCGATCAGGCTGTCCAGCACCACGCCGATGTTGCCGGCGCCCGCCAGGCCCAGCACCACGCCCTGCATGTTCGGCGGATACCAGCGGCCGGCCTGCGGCAGAGCCACCGCGAAGGAGGCTCCCGCCACGCCGAGCGCGAAGCCGAAGGCGATCACTGCGTGGAAATCCTTCAATCCGAAAACCCATCCCACCGTCAGCGCTCCGATCACGAAGAGCTGCGCGATGATGCCGGTGGTCTTCGCGCCGATGCGGTCCACCAGCAGGCCGAGCACCAGGCGGAGGATCGCACCGCTGAGAATCGGCACCGCCACCATCATGCCCTTCTGGCCTGGATCGAGTTTCAGCGACTCGGCGATCTGCGGGCCGAGGGCACCGAGGACCGTCCAAACCATGAACGAGAAGTCGAAGTAGAGGAACGCCGTGAGGAGCGTCGGCCAATGGCCGGAGGATTTCAGATCGCTGAGTTTCATATGGATGCCCGGAGGTTGGCTTCAGTTCCATTTCAGCAAGGGCCATGCCCGCTGGGAGGAACTATGAAAATGTCAGGTGCGTTTGGATCATGCGGATGAGCGATTTTGCTCATGCATCCGCATCACTGCCCCCGGTGACTGTACACACGCCCTCCCGGCCGGGGGGATCATCGGCCGGGAGGGTCCCATGTTTGGAAAATCAGGACGGCAGCAGCAGTTCGCTGGCCGCACGGAACAGGTCGTGGCGGTAGATGCGTGTCAGCGATCCGCCGGTGGTGTTGTCCGGCAGAAGGTCCGCGGCACGCATGCCGGCCAGGAACCAGGAAGCCTTGTCCGGCGTCGGGCAATTGACGTCCGAGCCGTGGAAAAGATGGAACGTGGAGGCGTCGACCGTGCCCTTGCCGGTGTCGAACGTCGGTCCCAGGCTGTTCCGCAGCGAAGCCTCGGAGGCTCCGGTGTAACGTTCCAGCGCGAGGATCCGGATCAGTTCGTCGCGGAAGGTCGGGGCCTGGCACAGGCGGCACGCATGCAGCAGCGCCGCGGTCATCGCCAGCAGTTCCTGGCGGCGCTCACCCGCCAGCTCGCCGCTCGCCACCAGCACCTTTTCCGGATGGCCGGAGGCGATCTGGGAAGAGGTCGCCGCGCACCAGCCCTGGCCGGAGAGGATCGATTCGGAATTCCATGGCTCGCCCACGCAGTAGCCGTCGAGGTGGCCGCTGGCGAGGTGCCCCGGCATCAGCGGCGGCGGCAGGAAGATCAGTTCGATGTCCCGGCCCGGCTGCACGCCGTGCTGGCGCAGCCACGATTGCAGCAGCAGGTGGTGGGAGGAATAGCGGTGCGCTGCCGCCATGGTGAACGGGCGGTTCTCCTTCCAATAGTGATTGATGAAACCAGCCAAGCCTTCGCCGCGGCCGATCATTTCCGCCGGGATCCGGTTCGAAAGCGTGATCGCATTGCCGTGGGCACTCAGCACCAGCGGCACGCAGACGTCGCGGCGGAGCTGCCCGATCCCCAACGTGAGGGAAAAAGCGAGGCCCGCGATCGATTGCGCCGCGTCCAGTTCGCCGAAAAACAGCATGTCCCGCACCGTGGCCCAGCCCGGCAGCCGCACCAGCTCCACATCGACGCCGTAGCGGTCGAAGAGGCCGGCTTCCTTGGCCACTGCGAGCGGGGCGCAGTCGTTCAGCGGCAGGAAACCGAGCCGGATGGGTTGCTTGGAGGCAGGCGGGATCGCGAACATGATCGCCTGTCAGCGGAAAGAGTGCCAAGTTTTCGGGTTTGGCATGAACGGTGCTGGATCGAAGTAAAATTTTCGATGAGCCGGAATCATGAGTGAGTTTCTTCCTGACCTTCGCCAAGTGCGTGCGTTCGTGGCTGTGGCCGACGAGGGCAGCTTCACATTGGCTGCCAAGCGGCTTTGTTTGACCCAATCAGCCATCAGCCATTCGCTTCGAGCCTTGGAGGAGCAGTTGGGATGCCGACTTTTGGACCGGCAGGGGAAAAAGACTGTCCCCACGCAGGAGGGTGAGGTCTTCATCCGTCGTTGCCGCCGCGCCCTCGCCGAGCTGGAGCACGCCGAGCGTGAGTTGGACGGCCTCAAGCGCTGGGGCCAGGCCCGCATCCGCGTGGGCGCTCCCCACAGCCTCTGCCACTTCCTCCTTCCCACTGTCCTGCGCGAGTTCCGCGATTGCTTCCCACGATGCGAACCAGTCATCGAGGCTGGCGACACCTCGTGGCTCATCACCCGTCTGGAGGAGCACGCCCTCGACATCGTCATCGGTCTTGGCAACGAAACCCAGCTCGACGAAGGCCGCCCGCTGTTCAGCGATGAAATGACCTTCATCGTCTCGCCTGCCCACCCGTGGGCGAATGGCACCAAGATCACTCCGGAGTCCCTCGCGGCGATGCACTTCATCGTCTACACCCGCTCCACCCAGACCCATCGTTATGTGGAAAGCTGGTTCGAGCAGCAGGGGATCCGTCTCCGAGCGCCGCTCGTCCTCGGGGACATGGAGGCGATCAAGGAGATGACCCGCATCGGCCTCGGCGTGGGCATCGTCGCCCCGTGGGTGGCTCGCAAGGAAATCGCCGATGGCCGCCTGGTCTCGATCCCCATGGGCGATACCGGTGTCCGCCGCGATTGGTCGGTCTTCACCCGCGTGAAGCGCAGCCTCACCCTCGTCGAGGAAACCTTCGTCGGCATCTGCGCGATGGTCGGCAAGGACCTCGCCCGTCCCACCGCGTTTTACTAAGCCTTGGAAACGAAGAACCCGGACGTCGCCGCCCGGGTTCTTCGAAATTCGGTTGATGGGTTCCGGCCTTCGCCGGAGCTCCAGAGTTACTTGCTCACGTTGAAGCGGAACTCGATCACGTCGCCATCCTTGACGACGTATTCCTTCCCTTCGATGCGGAGCTTGCCCTTTTCCTTCGCGGCGGTCTTCGAACCCAGCTCGACGAGGTCGTCGTAGTGGACGATTTCCGCGGCGATGAAACCGCGCTCGAAGTCGGTGTGGATCACGCCCGCGGCGGCCGGGGCCTTGTCGCCTTCATAGATCGTCCACGCGCGGGTCTCCTGCACGCCAGTGGTCAGGTAGGTGCGCAGGCCGAGCAGGTGATACACCCCGCGGATCAGCGCGGAGACACCGGAGTCGGAAACGCCCATGTCCTTCAGGAAGTCGGCGGCATCGGCTGGATCGAGGTCGATCAGCTCTTCCTCGATGCGGGCGGAGATGACGACCGCCTCGGCACCGGAGTGCTCGGCGGCGAACTTCCGCACCTTCGCCACCAGCGGATGGCTGTCCGGGTCGGCCTGGGCGGCACCCAGTTCATCCTCGGCCACGTTGCAGGCGTAGATGGTCTTCTTGGAGGAAAGCAGGAAGAAGTCCTTCACGATCGGCTTGTCCTCGTCGGCGAACTTCAGCGTCAGAGCCGGGTTGCCCTCGTTGAGGTGCGGCAGCAGGATGTCGATCAGTTCGACTTCCTTCTTCGATTCCTTGTCGCCGCCCTTGGCTTTCTTTTCGCGGGAGGAACGGCGCTTCTCGAGGGCGGCGATGTCCGCCAGGATCAGCTCGGCGTTGATGATTTCGATGTCGCGGATCGGATCGACGGAACCCAACTCGTGGATGATGTCGTCGTTCTCGAAGCAGCGCACCACCTGCACGATGGCGTCGGTTTCGCGGATGTTCGCCAGGAACTGGTTGCCCAGGCCCGCCCCTTCGGACGCGCCCTTCACCAGGCCGGCGATGTCCACGAACTCGATCGCGGTCGGCACCAGCTTCTGGGAGCCGGAGATTTTGGAAAGGACCTCGAGCCGCGTATCCGGCACCACCACGATGCCCACGTTGGGATCGATGGTGCAGAACGGGTAGTTCGCCGCCTCCGCCTTGCGGGAGCGGGTCACCGCATTGAAAAGGGTCGATTTTCCGACGTTGGGGAGTCCGACGATTCCAGCCTTCAGCATAGCGGCGGGAAGGTGGCGGGCGGAGGGGGGAGAGGGCGAGAAAAATCCACTCGCGGAGGAGGCGACCGGGAGGGGCGGGAAATTCCTTCGGGAAAAATGTGTTACCGCCCCGCGTGGCCACACCTCCCCCATGGCGTGCAGAGATTTCGCACGCGCCCATCGTTCGATTGCCATGAAACCCAAGAACTTAGTGAAATTTATCGGTCTCTTGACCATCTCCCTGTCCGGGGCCGGGGTGGCCACCGCCACGGACTATCAGTGGAACGGCACCACCAACAGCTCCTGGAACACCGCCTCGAACTGGTCGGCATCCACCGGGCCGGCGTATGGCGGCACCTACACCGCCGACCGCCTGCAGGTGTACAATGCGACCAATCCCGTGGTCTACGATCCGGTGGCCGATGGCGCGGGAGCGGTGACCACCACCTTCGGCGGAGCCGGTTCCGGCGGCGGCACCAGCGGCCGCGGCCTGGTGATTGGGAATACCGGCTTTGGCGATGGCGCGCTGACGGTCAATAGCGGCACCTTGAAAATCGGCGGCACCGCCAATGCCCTGATGGCGAACGCCCAGAATGCCAGCTTGACCGTGAACGGTGGCCTGATGGATCTCACCAGTACCAGCGGCACCGCCCTCATCGTCCTGTTTGGCGGTTCCAACGCGGTGACCAGCACCACCACCCTCAACGGCGGCGAGCTACGCACCCGGAATATCGACCTGAACAGCAGCAACACCAACGCCGGCTCCACCAGTTCCGTCACCTTGAACACCGGAGCCGTGCTCACCTGTAGCAGCTTCGTCCGGAGTTCCACCGCGGGGAACTCCACCGTCACCTTCGCGGGCGGAACCTTGAGGGCCAGGGTGGCCTCGACCACCTTCTTCAACGATCTCTCTCACACCACCACGGTGGTGAACGGCGCCGGTGCGATCATCGATAGCAATGGCTTCGACGTCACGATCGCCAAGCCGCTCACGGCGGGCACGGGCACCGGCGCGTTGACCAAGACCGGCACCGGCACCCTGACGCTGTCCGGGGCCAGCACCTACGCTGGAGGCACCGTGGTGAACCAAGGCTTCCTGACATTCGCCAATGCCACCGCCCTACCCACGACAGGAAACGTGTCGGTGAATGGCGAAGGATCGCTGACGACCACCGGCCCGCAGACCACCGTTACCGGATGGCTCGCGTCCGGGCGGTTGGATACGGCGTCGACGGGCGCCATCGCCATCACCGCGGCTTCTTCCGAGAACATCGATTTCACCGGCTTCAACAGCCTCGGCCTGTCGGCGGCGGGAACGTTCACCTATTCCGGAACCATCACCCCCGGCACGGGAGGCTACCGCTTCGGCGGCGGCCCGAACTCGCTCCTCACCGTGAGCTCGTCACTGGCGGATCAAGCCGGAGCCACCGGCTTGACGAAATACGGCGCGGGCACCCTGACCCTGTCCGGGACCAATGCCTACAGCGGCGGCACCACGGTCACCGCTGGCACGTTGGCGGCGGGCAGTGCCGCCCCCTTCGGCAGCGGTTCGGTGACCCTCGCGGGCGGCGGCTTGAGCCCGGGCGGCCAGAACGTTTCCAACAACATCGTTCTCGCCGGGCTCGGCACGCTCAGCGGCACCGGCACTCTGTCCGGGGTGATCTCGGAATCGGGCGGGGCCCGGTCGATCACCTCGTCCGGCACCATCACCCTGTCGGGCGCGAACACCTACACCGGCGACACCACCATCACCGGCGGCATCCTGACGATCAGCCATCCCAATGCACTCGGTGCGGCAGGCGGTGTGAACAGCGTGACCACCGATGGCGCGGTCCTCGCGCTGGCGGGAAACATCACCGTGACCGGCGAAAACATCTCCATTACCGGCACTGCGAACGCCCGCGGGGCCCTTCAGAGCTTTTTCGGAAACAACACCTTCGCGGGCAACGTCACCATCGCCAATGCCGCCACCCGCATAGGCTCTCAGGATGGCGCGGATCTCACGGTCAGCGGTACCATCACCGGCACGGGGGCGAATTCCAGCCTGGTCTTCCGCCCCGGGGCGGGCCGGGTCGTGACCTTGAGCGGCACCGGCAACTCCTGGGCGGGCTCCACTTCCACCTTCGGCGGCATCCTCAGGAATGGAGTCAACAACGCCGTCTCCACCGGCTCCGTGATGTCGATGGGCTTCGGCGGCGTGCTCACCACCGACAACACCTGGGACCTGAACGGCTTCAACCAGACGGTGGCAGGCCTGGCCAATCTCAATGGCATCCAGAGCGCCGGTCTCAACATCATCACCAACAGCGGGACCACCGACTCCGTGTTGACCTTGAGCGGCACCACCGACCGCTCCTTCACCGGCATCTTCACCGATGGTGCCACCCACAAGCTGGCGGTGGTGAAAAACGGCACCTACAAGCAAACCCTCACCGGCAGCAGCACCCACACCGGCGGCACCACCATTCATGCCGGCACGCTGGCGGTGACCTCGGCCACGACGTTCGCCGATGCCTCCGCCATCAGCCTCGACTCGACCGGCGCGACCCTCGAGCTGGCCTTCACCGGAACCGACACGGTGGCCCAGCTCTTCATCGGCGGGGTCCAGATGGCGGCAGGAACGTGGGGCGGCACCGGATCCGGCGCGGCCAATATCGACACCCGCTTCACCGGCTCCGGCACACTTACCGTGACCTCCAGTCCGCCAGCCGGGGGCTACGATGGCTGGGCCGCCGCCAAGGGGCTGACCGGCGCGAACAACGGCAAAGGACTCGATCCCGATACCGACGGGGTCACCAACCTCGCCGAATATGCCCTCGATGGGGATCCCTTGTCCGGCGCGATCGGTGGAAAGCGTGTCGTCAATGTCGCGACCGTGGGCTCCGAAAATGTGCTCACGCTGACCATCCCGGTTCGGACCACCGTCTTGTTCCCCACCTCCAATTCCGGCAACCTGATCGGTTCTGGCGAGGGGGTGACCTACACCATCCAGGCCAGCGGCGATCTCTCCAACTGGACCTCGATCACCGTGCTGGAAACCCCGGCCACCGGCACCGGCAGCCTGCCGACTCTGACTTCCGGCTACAGCTATCGGACCTTCTACGTTCCTAGTTCCGATCCAGCCCTGAATCAGAAGCTCTTCATGCGGGCGGTGATCACCGAAACGCCCTGAGATTTCCTGGGTAACATGCAATGAGTCCGCTCCGGTTTCCGAACCGGGGCGGATTTTCCATTTGGAGCCTCCCGCTCAGTTCGCCCGCGGCGGCAGCAGGCTGCCGTCCATCACGCCCGCATTGTTGGGCAGGGTCGGCTCCTTGAAATCCACCGGCCCCTTGAAGAAGCCCCAGAACCCACCTTCGTGTTGGCGCTGGCGGCTGTTCTCAAAGGCCAACGCCCGCTCTTGGCCGGTCGGCAGTTCCTTGAGATCCTTTTGTCGAACCTCCACCACCTTCACCTTCGCTGGCATCAGGTCGGTCACCGAAAACCGGGAAACCTTGGTCAGGCCGGCGGTCGTTTTATCCTTCAAGCTGTGCATCGCGCCGCAGGAAGCCAGCAGCAGGCACACCGGGGCCAGGCAGGTGGGAAGGAGTCGGAAGTTCATGGTAGTAAAGGCGGGACGACCTGTTACGTGGCGAAATCCATATCAGGTCGCGCCGCCTTGTCCATCCCGGCCTTTGGTGACGGATTGGTCACCTATTTCGGTTTGTCCGGAATCGGCACGATGGCGAGCCCGCTCCGCACCGGGTTCACCTCTTTCAGATAGAGTGCCAGCGCGCTTTCGCTGCGGGCCACCCACAGGCTGGATTCCAGTCCGGTGCTCAGCAGCATCGCCTGTTGGATCGGGAACTTCGGGAAAATCGTCTTGTCCGCCAGCATCCGCGCCAGTCCGTCGAGGGTGGCGCTCGGCACATACACGATCGCCCATTGGCCGCTGCCGGAGGACAGGAGGACGTTGCGGCGGGCGAAAATCTTCGTGTCCAGTCCCGCGGCGGGTTGGCCACCATCCACCACCAGCGGCCCGGCCTGGATGGCCTGGACCACCACGCCTTGGTCGAGCGATACCGCTGAGGCTTTCATCACCGAAAGGCGGCCTGCCCTCAATACCGCCACCGCCCCGGCGTTGACTCCCGTGTCGAGCGGGGAGATCTGTTTGGTATCCGAAACCACCAGCCCGACCGGCTTGCCATCCGGGCTGGTCACGCCCGCGCAGCACCCCGCGACCGCGCCGATTGCGGCGAAGGCGTCGCCCAGCGTTTGCCCCTGGGTGGTTGCGGGCTTGTCCCGGTCCACCACCCGCACCATTTCCCGCTTCTCGTCGAAGAGGAACCCGTGGCAGGTGCCTTCCCGACCGCCCGGAGCGGTTTTCGCATCGAAGCGGAAATACTCACCGCCGTGGGCGATGGCGGCGGTGGCGAGGAGGAGAAGAATACGCGGCAACATGATCAGCGGGATTTAAGGACGAGGAAATTGCGAACCGGCTTGTTCCAAATCGGGCGGGTGAAGGTGCCGCCGCCGGAGACGCTGTTGGAAATCCACAGTTCGGCGGAGCGACCACCGTCGAAATTGATCGCCATCGCCACCGGCCATCCGGCGGGAGACGAGCCCGCTAGCGCTTGGGAAATCTCCGCCAGCGTGCAAGCTCCGCTGCGGGCCATCAGCCAGCGCGCGCCACCGTCCCACAGCAGCACCGAGCGCGGACTGGATTTGACGTTGTCGAGACCACCGACCGCCTCGGTCCGTTCCACCAGCAGCGGACCGGCCTGGATCAGTTCCCGCATGGCGCGCGCACTGCCGCTACCGATCTTCTCCCGCCGAGCGATGCCGCTGCGTCCGCCGCCGTCCTCATACCACACGGCGGAGCCGAGCGAGGAGCCGCCGTTCCAGCCACCGCGCGCCGTTCCGCCCGTGACCACGAGCCCGAGCGGACTGCCTTCCGGAGTGAAGAAACCGGCATTGATCGCCGCGATGCCATGCAGCGCCTGCCCCGCGGCCTGGCTGTCCGCCCATTGCGAACCCGGGCCGCCCGCTTGATCCGCCACCTCCAGCCGGTGCGTCCGCGAATCGAACGCCACCCCGTCCAAGGATATTCCACCCACCCCGGTCACCACGTGGCGCGGTGCGGCGGCGGGATGGCTGGCCGCCACTGGCACGCTCTCAACCGGGGCGGGGGAGAGCGTAGGTGCCGTTGACCCGACCTTCGGCTTGGCTGCGGCGGTCACCGGTTCCCGGGGGTGAGGCGCAGGGGAAACCTTGGGCTTCACCGGCGAACACCCCACCGCCAGCAGTGCCAGCCCACAGCCTAACCATCGCGATTGATTCACCCCCGATCGTTGCCACGGCCCATCCGGCTTTGCAACTTCGCCCTCTAATTCCGGCTGGCGACTCCCAGCAGCGTCTGGAATCCAGGCGCGTTCGGCTCGCGGTCGGCCACCATCGTCTCCACGGTGGCAAACCCGGCCTTCTCCAGCATCCCGGCCAGATCGCTTTCGGCGAAACCCAGCCAGCGGTCGGCATAAAGTTCCCGGGCTTCCTCGAAACTGTGCTGGAGCAGATCCAGCACGATCAACTGCCCGCCCGGTTTCAGCATCCGGAAGGCCGCATCGAGCGCCCGCTGTGGGTGCTCGGCGTGGTGCAGGGCCTGGCTGAGGATCGCCAGATCCACCGTCCCGGCCTCGATCGGCGGCGCTTCGATGTCGCCGAGACGGTATTCCAAGTTCGGTAGACCGTGCTTCACTGCCAGCTCGCGGCCGAATTCGACCATCTTCGGCGAAAGGTCCACCGCGATCACCTTTTCCGCCCGCCGGGCCAGCAATTGGGAAAGCGTGCCCTCACCGGCTCCGAGGTCCGCCACCACCCGGTAGTTCAGCACCCGCAGCATCGCTTCCGCCAGCCCCTTCCACGAGCGGCCCGGCACGTAGTCGCGCCCGAAGCGCCCCGCCAGTTCATCGAAGTAGGCGCGCGAGGCGTCCTTGCGCTTGGAAACCAGGTGCCGCAGCGCCGCCGCGTCCTTCTCCACCTCCCGCACCTCCTTCGCCGCGAGCCGGGCGACCTCCATCAGATCCGGAGCCGCGGCACAGGAGTAGATGTTGTTCTTTCCGCTGCGCTCGTCCTCCACCAGCTCCTCCGTCTTCATCTGGGATAGCTGGGTGGAAATCCGGCTCTGGCCCATTCCCAGGATCTCCTGCAACTCGGCCACCGACAACGCCTCCCGCTCCAGCAGCATCAGGATGCGGAGCCGGGTCGGATCGGCCAGGAGCTTCAGGGATTTGAGCATTGACGCCATGTGCCCAGCGATTACATCAACGCATCACGATTTGACGATACGAAAATCGATTCCCGCATGAGCACCTACATTTTCTCCTCCGAGTCCGTCGGCGAAGGCCATCCCGACAAAGTGGCGGACACGATCTCCGATGCGATCCTCGATGCCGTCCTCGCGCAGGACCCGAAGGGCCGCGTGGCGTGCGAAACCCTGGTGAAGAGCAATGTCGTCGTCATCGCCGGCGAGCTCACCACCACCGCCAAGCTCGACTTCGAAGCCATCGTCCGCCAGGCCGTCCGCGGCATCGGCTACACCAACAACGACGACGTCTTCCACGCCGACACGATCTTCATCAACAACTACCTCACCGGCCAGTCCCCGGACATCGCCCAGGGCGTGGACGCGAAGAAGGCCAAGGGCAAGAAGACCGCCGAGCAGGGCGCGGGTGACCAGGGCATCATGTTCGGCTACGCCTGCGACGAAACGCCGGAGCTCATGCCCGCCCCGGTCATGTTCGCCCACCGCCTCGGCCGCGAGCTCACCGCGATTCGCAAGTCCGGCAAGGTGAAATGGCTCCGCCCGGACGCGAAGTCCCAGGTGTCCGTCGAGTACGTCGACGGCAAGCCGACCCGCATCGTCAACGTCGTCATCTCCACCCAGCACGCTGCGGGTGTGGAGCACGCCGAGATCGAGAAATTCTGCATCGAGAAGGTCATCAAGAAAGTCCTTCCGAAGAACATGCTCAAGGGCACCGAGTTCCTCATCAACCCGACCGGCAACTTCGTGATCGGCGGTCCGCAGGGTGACTCCGGCCTCACCGGCCGCAAGATCATCGTCGACACCTACGGCGGCACCGGCCGCCACGGTGGCGGTGCTTTCTCCGGCAAGGACCCGTCCAAGGTCGACCGCTCCGCCGCCTACATGGGCCGCTGGGTCGCCAAGAACGTCGTCGCCGCCGGCCTCGCCAAGCGTTGCGAAGTCCAGTTCGCCTACGCCATCGGCCACCCGCTTCCCGTCAGCGTCCATGTCGACACCTTCGGCACCGGCACCAAGCCCGACGCCGACATCCTCGCCGGCATCCTGAAGGTCTTCTCCTTCAAGCCCGCCGACATCATCAAGCAGCTCAACCTGCTCCGCCCGATCTACTCGAAGTCCACCAACTACGGCCACTTCGGCAAGGACGACGAGGACCTCACCTGGGAGCGTACCGACAAGGCCGCGGCTCTGAAGAAGGCCGTTCGCTGAAGCTCACAGAAGCAAGACTTCAAGAAGTAAGAAGGAAGAGAAGAGGAAGAAAGGAGCCTCATGCCGCAGCACAAGTTTGAAGATCTTGAGGTCTGGAAACGCAGCTCGCGGCTTGCGGTGTCGGTTTTGGAACTCATCGACTCCATCCGCTTGTTCGCTCTTCGCGATCAGATGGCTCGCTGCTGCATCTCGGTTCCTTCCAACATCGCGGAAGGGGCCGAGCGAGAAAGCGACAAAGAGTTCCGACGTTTCCTTGCGATCGCCAAAGGTTCTGCGGGAGAACTCCGGACCCAACTCTACATCGGCCTTCGCGCCGGAGTCTTCACCCAAGAGGCTGCCGCCCCCCTTATCCAAGAGGCTCGCGAGATTTCTTCGATGATCGAAGGTCTCCGCAAGAAACTCGGCGGTGGAGGCATGTTCAACGCTCTTCTCTCCCTCTTCTTCTGATCTTACTTCTTACTTCTTCCAGTCTTACGTCTCCAACCACCACCACCAAAACGCTTATGTCTTCCTCCACACTCGCCCCGGCCCCGAAGGCCGCCGCCGACTACAAAGTCGCCGACATCTCCCTCGCCGAATTCGGCCGCAAGGAGATTGAAATCGCCGAGCACGAAATGCCGGGCCTGATGGCCACCCGCGCCAAGTACGGCCCGGAGAAGCCGCTCCAGGGCGTCCGCATCATGGGCTCGCTGCACATGACCATCCAGACCGCCGTGCTCATCGAGACCCTCGTCGAGCTCGGTGCTGAAGTGCGCTGGGTGTCCTGCAACATCTTCTCCACCCAGGACCACGCCGCCGCGGCCATCGCCGCCGCCGGCATCCCCGTCTTCGCCTGGAAGGGCGAGACGCTGGAAGAGTATTGGTGGTGTACCTGGCAGGCCCTCGTCAATCCGGCCGGCCTCGGCCCGGAACTCATCGTCGATGACGGTGGCGACGCGACCCTCCTCATCCACAAGGGCTACGAACTCGAGAACGGTTCCGACTGGGTCAACACCCCGTCCGGTTCCCACGAGGAGCAGGTCATCAAGGACCTCCTCAAGAAGGTCCACGCCGAACAGCCGGGCATCTTCGCGACCATCGTGAAGGACTGGAAGGGCGTTTCGGAAGAAACCACCACTGGTGTCCACCGCCTCTATCAGATGGCGAAGGCCGGCACGCTGCTCGTTCCCGCGATCAACGTGAACGACTCCGTCACCAAGTCGAAGTTCGACAACCTCTACGGCTGCCGCGAGTCGCTCGTCGATGGCATCAAGCGCGCCACCGACGTCATGATCTCCGGCAAGGTCGGTGTGGTCTGTGGCTACGGTGATGTCGGCAAGGGCTGCGCCCAAGCCCTCCGCGGCCAGGGTGCCCAGGTTGTCGTGACCGAAGTCGATCCGATCTGCGCCCTGCAGGCCGCGATGGAAGGCTTCCGCGTGCTGCCCGTCGAGGACACCCTCGGCTGGGGCGACATCTACGTCACCACCACGGGCAACAAGGACATCATCCGCCTTGAGCACATGGAGAAGATGAAGGACCAGGCCATCGTCTGCAACATCGGCCACTTCGACAACGAGATCCAGATCGACAAGCTCAACAACGCCGCCGGCGTGGTGCGCAACAACATCAAGCCCCAGGTCGACAAGTACACGTTCCCGACCGGCAACAGCATCTACATGCTCGCCGAAGGCCGCCTAGTGAACCTCGGCTGCGCCACCGGCCACCCGTCGTTCGTGATGTCGAACAGCTTCACCAACCAGACCCTCGCCCAGATCGACCTCTGGAAGAACCGCGCCACCAACAAGGCCGGTGAGGTGAAGGTGCTCTCGAAGCAGCTCGACGAGGAAGTCGCCCGCCTCCACCTCGCCAAGGTGGGGGCCAAGCTCACCGTCCTCACCCAGGACCAGGCCGATTACATCAGCGTCCCGGTGGAAGGCCCGTACAAGCCGGAGCACTACCGCTACTGAAGCGTTTTCCCAAAAGGCCCCGCCGGTTCTCCGGCGGGGCCTTTTTCGTGAGGAGTTGAGGCTTCAGCCGAGGAAGGTCTTCAGGGAGGCGGAGTTTTTCTCGCGATCTTTTGGAAGAGGCCCGCGAAGTCATCCGCCTTCAAAAATAGCATCTCAATTCCAAGTGCCCTCCGCCGCGGAATCTGCTTCGATCAACGCCAATGGTCCCCCAAGTGATCAAACTCTGTTGCAACGGCTGTGGCTCGGACTTGCAGGTTGGCGATGATGTCCGCTTCCTCACCTGCAACTACTGCCATTCCAAGCTGGAGGTTGTCCGTGACGTCACCGCCACCCACACCCGCGTGCTGGAGAAGCTCGAGCGCGCCACCGACCGGATCGCGGGAAACTTGAAGGTGATCGAACTCCAGAACGACCTTGAGCGCGTCGATCGGGAGTGGGAAGCCCGCAGGCAATCCCTGCTCGTTCGCGGCCAGAACGGCGGACTGTATGAACCCTCGGCCATCGGATCCGTGATCGGGAGCTTGGCGGCTATCCTCGGTGGAATCGTCCTCGCCTTGTTCCTCAGCAACAACACGGTGGGTTATTTCCCATTGTTCGGCCTGCTCTTTTCCTGCATCGGATTCATGAATCTGGTCAGCGGCCTGTCCAAGTCATCGGCCTTCCGGGACGGAAGGAGCCGCCATCGCCAGCAGCGTGAGCAGCTCATCGGCGAGATCGAACGTGAGCGCCGGAGATAGGGTGACCGGCTTCACGGGTTCGGGCTTTTCTCATGGGGCTCGTTGGGGTTCGTGGTCCGGGCTTCGGTGACTTTTGGCGCCTCCTCGTCGAGGGCGTTCCGGCTGGTCAGGGTTTTGACCACCGTGCCAGCCTCGGGAATCCGGAAGCCCAGGTAAGCACCAGCGGAAAGCCCCATCAGAGCCAACAACGTGGCGGAGAAATCCGGCATGGCCAGCTTTCCGAGGACACTCGTGACGAACACGAGACCCAATCCCAAGGTCCAGGCCATCATCTGGAAGCGGTGGAGGGTGATTTCTCCATTCTCGCTGAGCAGGTCCACCAGGCAGCGCTGGAATTTCGCGTGGCGAAGGTACTCCAACTGCCGTTGGTATTCGAGATGATCCTGAAGCAGGGGCTCGATTTCTTCAGGCGGCTTGCTCTCCTTGATGGCCAACTGCCATTTTTCGGTCGCTGCGGTGGCGAAGCCTTTGACCAGTTCCAAGAGTTTGGCGGCGGGCATACCGCTGCGGTTGGCCATGGAGGCGTTGTAAGCTTCGAGCTGGGAGTCGGTGTTCTTGATCGAGGAGATGGCGGCGGAACCCGTCGCGGTCGCGAGAGCGATGCCGGTCAGGTAAAGGGCCGTGTCCGAGAGCACCGGTACGGCTCCAATCATCAGCCACAGGTAGAGAAACGAGGCGAGGATGATGACGAACCAGAATGCCAGTTGGAAGTGGCTGAGGCTGAGTTGACATCTGCCATCAGGGCGTCGTCTCATGTTGCAGGATCTCAGGATGTTTGTCTTGAGGGACAGGTAGATCATCAGGGAAAAGATCAGCCCGAAGGTCGCGATGACCCACGCCACCTTCCAGCCGGGGACGAGGACGAGCTTCGGTTGTTGGGCTGGAGTTGCCCCGTCAGGGCGGACGATCGAAGGGGACACCAACGGGTCGCCGCCGGGAACCGGAATGCCCAGGGTGATGTGCACCTTTTTCGAAATGCCGATGCTCCGCGTGAGTTTCTCGAAGTTCGTCCTGTCGACTTCCGGGGAGTCGTCCGGGTTGATTTCAAAGACGAGATCGTCGGACCGGTCCGGATCGGGACTTGGTCCTTGGGCGCTGGCTGGCCAGTAGACGCCGCTGTCCTGGGCGTTGATGGGGTGATAGCCGGTCAGGTGGAGGCCGTTGATGATGGGATACATTCGTTCCCGGCAGTGGAAGAAGAGGGTGCTGAAGCGCTTCTGCGCGCGATCGTTCTTCTCCTTCCTGGCATCGTCCGTTTCCAATGAGACGGGCACCCCCTTGCCGCCGGTTTTCAGGGGGAGTTTGAGAACGCTTTTCGCGTAGTTGACGAGAAGGTAGGGCTCCTTGTCCTTTTCCTCCAGCGTCAACGCCTCTTGGCCATCGATGCGCTCGTAGGCCAACAGGCGAAGCAGCCATCCATCTAGATCGCGGAAGCGGACGCAGATCCTCTCGGAAAGCTGGAGGCGGGGCGTTTCCTTGGTGTTGGACGGCGCGTTGTCCTCGGGCCAGGCACCCACGACGCCGATATACATCGGCGTGTCGCTGTCACGCCCGGTGTTGCTCCACCAACTGTGTTGCTGGAGGTTCGTGGTCGAGGTCTCGAAGGCTTCGCGGGGAGGACGTGATGAATGGTCCTTGAAATTCGAGCGGATCTGGCCAGCGATGCTTACCAGGACCGGAGCCGCCAGAATCAGGATGGACAGGCCATATAACGCCAATGTCCGTGCCTTTCCGGACTGCTGGGTGGGTGACGAGGTGGATTCCATGTGAACTGGCATGAGGGTTTCAAAATGGGTGCGATGATGATGAATGGAGGTTTTGAGTTATGGCGATGTTTTTATGGTTACGCTATATGCATGTTTTATGCCGGGCGTGGGCTGTGCTGCCTCGTGTTTCCTGCCCGGCGGGAGGCGGCACAATATCCCCTCGCCATGCCCCGTGGAGCGGATAGCCTTCCGAGATGCGTCACCGCCTGCACTGGCTTCTCCTCCCCGCGGCATCCGCCGGCCTGTCTTCCTGTGCGATCGTGAAGGCTCCGTTCACCGTGGCGGGTGCGGTGGTGGAGGGGACCTACAATGTGGGTGAAAAGATCGTGACCGCCCCCATCGACGCCTACGACCGCCGCCAAGCGAAGAAGGACGCGGAGAAAGAGAAGGCGGACAAGGAAGCGGAGAAGAAAAAGGCCAAGCAGCCCCAGCAGGGCACTTCTCCGGGCAACATCATGGACGCCCAGCCGCTACCGCAGCAAACGCCGCTGCCGCCCATTGCTCCGCCGCAGTGATCCTAACTGGGAGTAGAATGGGAGCGAAGCGGACATAGCCGGAGGCAAACATTCTTGTCCCGAATGGCGCTAAATTTAGGCGGAGTTTCGGAATGGGAAGACGAGCCTCTTTTCCCCGGCAAGGGGAATCGGATTGCTAGCCGGTGGCTAGGAGCGCAGCGACGCCCCCACCGGTTGGAGTGGATCGTTGGGTTCGCATGCCGGAGGCATGCAGGAGAGCTTCCTTTGCTCCTAGGCCTTCGAACGCCGCGAGTTCACGTGGAGCCGCGGACCAGCGATCGGAGGCTTGGACGACCTGGGGCTCTACCTGATGGTGGCCGGTGCCATGGCGACGATCCTGCGTCTGAAGGACTGTGGAAAGATCGCGAGAGAGGAGGCGGAATCTGAGCGCCGGAGGCAAGATCTCCTGTCGAAGATCCAAGCCCTCCAGCATCATCGAGATCGGCAGGATATAACCCGCTGACGGAGACCGATCCGCCTCCGTTGCTCACGCGATATCCGCGGTCACGGGCGCGCCGGGTTTGGTGGGCTCGTGGTCGAGGTAGCGGCGCTGGGCCTCGGTTTCCTCGTTGTGGGCCTTGCCGTCGTTCTCCGCGCTGGTGTCGGACAGCAGCTCCTCGCGGAACTTCGCCACCATGGCCTCCACCGGCCAGGAGCTGGCTTCACCGAAGGCGCAGATGGTGCGGCCGTCGATCTGGTAGGCCACGCTTTCGAGCGTCTCGATGTCCTTCGGCGAGGCCTCGCCGGTGACGAGACGGTCGGTGATCTTTTTCATCCACATCGAACCTTCGCGGCAGGGAGTGCATTGGCCGCAGGATTCGTGGGCGTAGAAGCTGTTGAGGTTGTTCAGCACCCATGAGATCTTGCGGGTGTCATCGAGCACGATCACGCCGCCGGAACCGGCCATCGAGCCGCAGGCAGCCAAGGTGTCGAAATCCATCTGGATGTCCCAGAATCCGAGATCCTTGGCGGAGCCGTCCGGGTTCTTGAGCTTGTAGGTCTCGTCGCAGCGCAGGATTTTCGACGAGGAGCCGCCGGGGATGACCGCCTTGAACTCGCGCCCATCCTTCGGGCCGCCGCACATGTCGTACAGTAGCTCGCGCATCGTGATTTTGCCGACCTCGACTTCGAAGTAACCCGGCTTCTTCACATCACCGGACACGCACAAGATGCGGGTGCCGGTGTTGCGGGCCACGCCGAGCTTCGCGTATTCGTCGCCGCCCATGCGGATGATGTGCTTCACGTGGCAAAGCGACTCCACGTTGTTCACGATCGTCGGGCTCATGTAGAGGCCGAGCGCGGCGGGGAAATACGGCGGCTTGATGCGCGGATAGGGGCGCTTGCCCTCCAGCGATTCGATCAGGCCGGTCTCTTCGCCGCAGATGTAGGCCCCCGCGCCGCGGTGGACGTAGATTTCCAGGTCGAAGCCGGAGCCGAGGATGTTCTTGCCGAGGAAACCGTGGGCGCGGGCCTCATCCAACGCCTTCTCCATCAGCACGGCGGCGGCGGGGAATTCCTCACGGAGATAGATGTAGGCGGTGTGCGCGCCGGTGGCGAAGCACGCGATCACCATGCCCTCGATGAGCTGGTGCGGGTCCTGGTGGACGATGTAGCGGTCCTTGAAGGTGCCCGGCTCGGACTCGTCGCCGTTGCAGATCAGGTAGACCGGCTTGGTGTTGTTCGGCGGGATGAAGGTCCACTTCATGCCCGTCGGGAAACCCGCGCCGCCGCGGCCGCGCAGGCCGGATTTTTTCACCTCTTCCGTGATGTCCTTCGGCGCCATCGTGAACGCCTTCTTCAGATCCTCGTAGCCACCGTCGGAGAGATAGGTCTGGATGGAGGGATCCCAGCCCTCCCGGTCGACGTTCTTGAAGATCAGGCGGTACTCGCGCGGATCGGGCTGCTTGCCGGCTTTGTAGGTGATCACGGAAATGGGCGGGTGAGGGGGGTTAGTGTCCGGCGGCGGAGTTCGCGGCGTTCGAGTAACTGTCGAGCAGGGCCTGGGCCTTGTCGGCGGTGATGCCGTCGTGGAAATCGTCGTTCACCATGCACACCGGAGCGGTGCCACAGGAGGCGAGGCATTCCGCGAACTCGACGGAGAACTTCCCGCACGGCGAAACCGAGACCGGATGATGATGGGAGTCCGAGGTGCTGCGATCGATGCCGGTGAGCTGGCAGAGCTTTTCCATCAGCTCGTAGGAGCCGCCCATCGCGCAGGAAAGCGTGCGGCAGACGCGGATGTGGTTCACGCCGGGAGCCGACTGGCGGAAGCCCGGGTAGAACGTCACCACCTCGGCGACCTTGATCGGTTCGATCCCGATCCGCTGCGCGGTCCACGCGATGGCTTCCGCCGAAAGATAGCCGTGGTGATGCTGGATGTAGTGCAGCAGCGGCAGCACCGCCGAGCGCTTCTGGTTGTCCGGGAACTGGGCCAGCCGCTTCACGGCCTCGGCTTCCAGCTCAGTCGTCACCGCGAAGGGAGCAAAGAATTTCGTCCCCGGGGTTTCGGGTGACGCGACGAGGTCTTCGACGTTGGAATGGGACATGGGATGGTGATTTTTTTAGCCGCAAAAAGGCGCAAGAGGCGCAAAAGTTCAGAGTGGAGCGCTTTCCGGATGAATTGGCAGTTCTTTGGAGAGGGCGTATTTGCGGATTTCGAGTTTGGAAGCTCCGAAGTTGATGAGCAGACCGTGTTCTTTCCGGCAGGCTCTCAGGTAACCCAAAAGTTGGGCGGTATGTTCGGGGGCGATGGTTCGGCAGGCTTTGATTTCGACGACCAATTCTCCAGCCACCACGAGATCAATTTCGAGATTGCCGAGCACCGTGCCGTCCTCGTCCATCACTTGCAATGGAACTTGTTGGACCGCCGGGATTCCTTTCTTGGAGGGGCGATGGAGGAGTCCGTTTTCGTAAATGCTCTCCTTGTATCCGTGACGCAGGAAGCAGTGCAGCTCAAATGCGGTTTCCCGCACTTGGTCGCAGAGCTCGAATATGGATTCCTTTTGCGCCATTTGCGCCTTTTTGCGGCTAAAAAATCTTACCTGTCACACTCGCCCATGACGAAATCCAGCGAGCCGAGGATCGCAGGGATGTCGGACACCATGTGGCCGGGGAGCAGCTTCGAGGTGATCGAAAGGTTGCAGAAGGAGGGGCTGCGGATCTTGAGTCGATGCGGGACACCGCCGCCGGTCGAGTGGATGTAGAAACCGAGCTCGCCCTTCGGATTTTCCGCGCCGAAGTAGACCTCGCCCTTCGGAGCGTCGATGCCTTGGGTGGCGACGATGAAATGGTGGATCAGCTCCTCCATCGACATCAGCACGCGCTCCTTGTCCGGCAGCATGCTCTTCGTGTCGGCCAGGTTCACCGGGCCGGCGGGCATGGTGTTGAGCACCTGGCGGCAGATCCGGATCGACTGGCGCATTTCCTCCATGCGGATTTGGTAGCGCGCGTAGCAATCGCCCTCCTCGGCGATCGGGATGTCGAAGTCGTATTGCTCGTAGCCGAGGTAGGGACGGTCCTTGCGGAGGTCACGGCTCACGCCGGATGCACGCAGGTTCGGGCCGGTGAGGCCCCAGGCGATCGCCGCCTCCTTGCTGATGACCCCGATGTCGCACATGCGGTCGAGGTAGATCTTGTTCTTGTCGAGCAGCTTCGAGATTTCGTCGATGGTGATCTCGCACTCGTTGAGGAAGCGGCGGACCGCCTGCTCGAAGCCCGCGGGCATGTCGCGGAGCTGGCCGCCGACACGGGTGTAGGAGGTGGTGAAGCGGGCACCGGTGAGCTGCTCGCAGAGGTTGTAGATCTTCTCGCGCTCCGTGAAGGTGTAGAGGAACACGGTCATTGCGCCCACGTCCATGGCGCAGACGCCCACGCCGAGCATGTGGGAGGAAATGCGGGCCAGCTCACAGCACAGCACGCGCAGGGCCTGGCCGCGGGGCGGCAGGGTCCAGTCCATCAGCTTCTCCACCGCACAGGCGTAGGCCACGTTGTTCGCGAGCGGCGCGAGGTAGTCCAGCCGGTCCGTGTAGGGCACGAACTGGTTGTAGTGCATGTTCTCCGCGATCTTCTCATCGCCGCGGTGCAGGAACCCCACGTCCGGGTCCGCCTTTGTGATGATCTCGCCATCCAGCTCCAGCACCAACCGCAGCACGCCGTGGGTAGCCGGGTGGGAAGGGCCCATGTTGAGCACCATCTTTTCGCCCATCAGGTCGTCCGTCTCGGCGTGGTAATGGTCCGCCGCCGCGGCGGAGGCACGGGCGAGGGTATCGGGCGCTTCGAATTCGGTGGTACGGTTGCTCATGCCGGGGTTAAACCTAGGGAAATCTGTCTCGAAAGGCCCCCGGGCGGCAAGGGGTTTGTGAAATATTTCACAAGGGGCGATCCGGCATCCAAGACGCGCCCGCGGCTTCCGGAAATCACGGGTTCTTTTGAAGTCCAGTGGCGGAGAGAATCAGGTCGTCGCCGTTGTAGGGCACCTTGTCCGGGCCCGCCGACCGCAGCTCGATCCGCTGCCAGCCCTCGGGATGGACGATCACCGGGCTGCCCCAGCGGTCGAGCAACAGGCCGTCAGGGGAAAAGACCGGATGTCCCGCCGGGAGGAACACCGTGCGGTTCGGGTTCTCCCCGCGCAGGGCCGCTGCCAGATCCGCGTTGCCTCCGATGGGATTCTTCGACGGCTCCTTGATCACCGAGAAATAGCCGCCGAGCACGCGGTTCAGTTTCCGCAGGTCGTCGATGGGCGGGGAGGCCGGGTCGCCGTAGCCGGAAAGCAGGCCTTCCGCCGCGGTCGGCTTCGCCGGGGGAGTGGGGGCCGGCTGGCTCGGCGTGACCGGCGGAGGTGGAAGGATGGGCGTTGGTTTTTCGACCGGGCGCAGCACCAGCCAGAGGACGAACACCAGGATGGCGATCGCTCCGAGCCACTCATGCCATTTCCACGCGCGCATCTGGGAAGAATAGCCCTGACTTGTTTCAGGGAGAAGGGGCATTCTTGTCCCTTTTTCTCGAAGCTCGATTTCCACAAGGACAGGAATGTCCTTGCTCCCTGATCAAATCAGGAATCCCACCGGGTTCGTGGCGCTCGCTGGGTCGTAGAAGTTACGGATATTCGGCAGCACCTGGTCCATGTTGCCGTTGCTGACCCCGAACCACCGCAACAGCTCGCAGTAATACTGGTCCGCGGCCAGCTTCGGGAAAATCCGTCCGCCGCGGCCGATGTCGTCCGGCCCATCGATGGCCAGCGACGGGAAATTGCCCTTCACCGTGCCGCCTTGCACCGGACCGCCGAAGACGAACTGGTTGCCCGACCACGCGTGGTCCGTGCCCTGACCGTTCGAGCGCAGGGTCCGTCCGAAATCGGAGGCCGTGAACGTGATCACGTCGTTCGCCAGCCCCAGTGCCTCCAGCGATTTCTGATAGGCATAGAGCACCGCATCCAGCGTCAGCAGCATGCCGCGCTGGGTGTTGAGCAGTTCCGAGTGGTGGTCCCAGCCGCCGAACTCGATGAAGATCGTCTGCCGGGCCAGCTTGAGCTGGTCGCGGATGACGATCGTCTTGATTGCGGCCTGGAACTGTTGGGAGAGCCAATGGTTCGGGAAACCGGCGGCCGCGAACACCGAGGCGAGCGTGGTGCCGATCGCGTCGAACGATTGCTGGAACTGCGCGCCGCGTTCGATGCTGTTCGCCGTGATGCGGCCGTGGGTGCGCTGGAAAAGGCTCTGATAGTGCTCTTCGATCGGGCTGGCGACCACATCCTTCAGCGCCTGCTCCTTTGCCTGCTGGATCGCGGACTGGCCGCCGGTGCCGGTGATCGCCAGCGCGCCGCCGGGCGTGATCACAAACTGGCCCTCGCTGCGGCCGATCTGGAACGCGTTGTTCCCGGACAGCGAGAAATTCATCGGCATGTAGTAGCCGCCGGTTTGCTCCGTGTTCAGCGTCGAGTGGATCACGTCCGCCGCACGGCCGCCCCAGCCGGACAGCACCGACATACCCTGCGGCACCGAGGTCTGCCACTGCTCGATCTGGTCGCGGTGCGAGAACAGCGCCTTCGGCAGCGCGACGTTGCCATTGAGATACGCCTGCTTGTCCGGGATCGGTTCGATCAGCGTGCCGACGTTCGCGAGGAACGAGAGCCGCTTCTTCGAGGTGTCGCCACCGAGGCCGTTGAACATCTCCGCCAGACGCGTGCAGGCGGGATTTAGCCCGTATTGTCGCCCTTGGGCGTCGGTGTAATTGAGCGGCAGCAGTTGGTTCCGCGGGATCGCCAGGTTCGAGCGCGAGGCCGCGTATTCATCGTAGCCGCCGGGGGAGTCCCGCGGGATCAGGATGTTGAAGGTGTCGCAGCCTCCGGACAGGAACAGGCACACCAGCGCCTTCCGCTGGCCGCTGAAACCGCTGGCCGCCGCGGCGTGGTTCGCCATCGTCAGGTTCAGCAGGGTCGAAAGGATCGAGGTCGAACCGATCGCGGCGCAACTGGCTTCTCCAAGGAATTGTCGGCGTGAGCGCATGGGATATTCAGCGTTGGACGGCGCCCTCCGGGCAGGTCATCGCCAGCCACACGGCGAGCGCGACGCGGTCGTTCTGGTTGAGGTTCGGATCGTTCAGCCGGGTGATCAGGATCGAGCGCGTCCGCGCGGTCATGTTGCCGGCGCAGACCAGCAGGTTCACTTGATCGACCAAGGCTTCCGGGCTGGCGGCCACCAGCAGCGTCGCGTGGTAGTCGAGCGGATAGCGGTGGTCCCAGGCCGAGCGGAAGCCTTCGTGGAGGTAATCGAGCAGCAAGTTCGGGAACGACACCGAGGTGTAGGTGTTCACGAGCTGGAAGCCGGGGCTCACCAGCCCGGTGTTCCGGATCTCGCCGGGGGCCTGGTAGACCGGGGTGTAAAAGTTGAACACGCTCGGCGAGTTGAGCGGCTCCTGCGAGGTGAAGCCGTAGTAGGTGTCCGTCCAGTTCCACCAGGTGAAATCCGGATTGGTCTCCGTGACCTTGAACAGTCGGCCGAGATGCATGGTGCGGATCACCGGCTCGCGCATCTTGCCCTGGCCCGGAGAAACCGGGGCATTGCGCGCATCGGGATCGAGCAGGATTGCTTTCACCACCGCACCGAGATTGCCGCGTACGCCGCTGCCATCGTTCACGAACACATCCTGCACCCGCTTGACGTAGGCGGGGGACGGATTGTCCATCACCAGGAACTGGATGAGCTGGCGGGATACGAACGGCGGGGTGTTCGGATGGCGGAACAGGCAATCGACCGCGTCGATCACGTCCTGCATGCCGTTGGCCGCGGTTTCCTCGCGCTCCGGGAGGATGAAGCCGTGCAGCAGCGTCTTCTTCCCGAAGTCGTGGTATTCCGGATACATCACCATCGGCTTGGTGTAGTCGTCGTCGCTCCAGCCGCCGCCTTCCCAGCCGTAGGGAGCGTCGAAATAGAGGCCGGTGAACACGCGGGCCATCTCGGTGATGGTGCCGTTGTCGTAGGTCGGGATCGGCTCGCCGTTGCCATCCAGCTTGCGGGAACCATCGGGGTTCAGCTCCCACAGGCCGATGGAAAAGAGCTGCATCACCTCGCGGGCGAAGTTCTCGTCCGGGTAGCGCGGGATCGAGGGGTCGGCCTTCTGGTTGCCCACATGGCTCAGGTACCAGCCCATTGCCGGATGCAGCGCCACCTCGCGCAGCAGGGTGCCGTAGTTCCCCAGCGAGTTGCGGACCAGCGTGTCGTAGTAGTTCGCCATGCCCTCCGGCTTCTCCTCGAGCTGGGCATCGCGGCGGGACACCACCAGGATCTGGGACAGGGCGAAGGCCACCCGCTGGCGGAGCTGGTCCGGCGCGCCCACCGCGTTGCGGGCGAAGGGCGTGGTGACGTTGTTGCCGTAGACGAAGTTGTCGAGATCGTTGAAATTGTAGCTCTTATCCGCGTGCTGGCCGGCGGCGTCCGCCTTGATCGCCTTGATGTAGGGCTGCAAGTACGACGGCGGTAGTTGGAGCTGGGCGTCGATCCACGCCGCGTAGCCGGACTGCCGCACCGCGTCGATGTCCTGCGGCACCGGACCGAAGGTCGACTGCATCAGGAAACGCGCCGCCTGCACCGGCGAGGGCGTGCCCGCCACCGTGGTGCCCGGCGCGCCGCCGGAAGGCGAGGACCCCTGAACCTTCTGATAGAGCGCCAGCGCGTCGCCGGAGAGTGTCTGGCCGTTCGAACGCACGATCGATTGCCCCATCGAGTTCGCGCTGGTGGGGGAGGAACCGAGGACGTTCGTTTCGGTCCAATCCTCGACCCCGTCGCCATCCGTGTCCACCGGTGAAACCCGCGCCCGGTAAAAGCGTTTCGCGTCTCCCGAGGAAAGCGCGTGGGGCACTTTCACCTGGCGCACGCCATTCGAGACCGTGGAGGAGGGCAAGCCGGTGGCCGCGGCCCACGCGCCCAGCCCGGTGCCGGTTTCGATCACCTGCGCTTTCAGAGGCGCGTCCGTCCAGGACAACCACAGGTCGTCGGCCGCGGGCGTGGCGACCATTGCCAATTTGGAATTCGGATCGTCCGGGTTGGTGCCCGCCGCGCTCTCCTGCGCGTTGCTCATGCCGTCGCCATCGTCATCCGCTCCTGCCACGCGGGCGCGTCCGCCGCTCCACAGTAGCCAGGCGTCATTGAGCCCATCGCCATCGAGGTCGCCGATTGCGCCGCTGAACGTGAACGCGGCCGGCACGGAGGCGGCGGAAAGCGGATTGGTGCCCTGCGCCACTTCCAGCCCGTCGCTCGCGCCGTCACCGTCGGTATCGGCGTTGCGCGGGTTCGTGCCCGCGCGCCACTCGTCGCGGTTGTTCAGGCCGTCGCCATCCGTGTCCAGCGTCGCATCCGCGGCGCTGTTCGGGTTGAAGCTGTTGGCCGTTTCCCAGGCATCGGGAATGCCGTCCCGGTCCGTGTCCACCGTGGCGACGTTGGCGGAGGTGTAGTAGATCGAGACCCCCGGCTGGGTCAGCAGGCTCACGGCACCGGCGGTGTCATCGGCATCCGCCCAGGTGGTCGTTCCATTGAGCAAGGTGGCGTCTGCCGCGATGGCGGTGTTCGCCGTGGTGGTCCACGTGACCAGGTTGGTCGAGTTGGTGGTGTCCACGATCTTGAACGTCAGCGTCCACAGGTTCTCACTCAGGTTCTTCCGCACCGCGGTGAACTCGAAACGCAGCGGCATCGAGATGTCACCGGAGCCATGACCGCTGAATCCGAACTGCGCGGTCTTGTCCACCGGGAAGGTGTTCCAGTCACTGTTCCAGAAAGCGTTCCCCGAGGCATCGCCGAAGGTGTCCGACCCGCAGCGGAACCGGTAGGTCAGGCGACCGTTCACGTAGCGCAGCCCGATGCCGATCTGGCTCTCCCAACCCACGCCCGGTCTGCCGACGACGGCCTCGCACAGCATCGCCTCATCGCCATCCATCGCCCCGAGCATCGTGCGGTCGTGGTTCCACACCAAGCGGAATGGACCCGTCTTCCAACTCCAGGTCCGCGTGCCCAGTGTCCAATCTGGAACCGCGGGGGGCTTGCTGGTGTTGCTCTTCGGATCGGAGCCCGCCGCGCGTTCCGCGGCATCGGTGAATCCATCGTTGTCGCTGTCCGTGTCGTTCGCGAACGAGGGGAACGGGCTGCCATGCACCTCGTCGCCATCGAGCAGACCGTCGCCGTCGGTGTCCGCCAGCAGCGGATTCGCGTTGAACGAGGCTTCCTCGCCATCCTTGAGCCCGTCGTGGTCGGTGTCGGGGTCGTGCGGATCGGTGCCGGCCGTCAATTCCGCTGCATTGGTGAGTCCATCGGCATCGGCGTCCGCCGTCGCATCCGCGACTTTCGGGTTGAAGCCGTTCTCCACCTCGGTGGTGTCCTTCATCCCGTCGCCGTCGCTGTCCGTGCCGCTGTCCACGATCTGAAAACCGTGGATCGAGACGTTGTAATAGTTGCCGTCGTCCGCTGCGATCTGGTTCAGCGTCACCGATTGCGAGGTGCCGCTGAGGTTCCGGTAGCGCACGTAGTTCGCAGGCGTCATCGTTGTCTGCGTGGTGGCCTTGCCCTCGATCCATTTGCGGAAGGGCGGGTTCGAGGCCGAGGTGAAGTAGCGCTGCGTCGAGGAGTTCGTGCCCAGTTGGAGGTAACCGCGATGATCGGGATACTGGTCGCCGAGATACACGATCAGATCGTAGGTGGCGTAGGGGATGCCGGTAATCGACACACTGGCTGAGGTGTTTCCCGAGCCGTAGGAACCCGCGTAGATCATCCCGTCCAGCAGCTTCTCGTTGGACGTTCCCTTGTGCAGGCCGTCCGTCGCCGCCCGGTAGGACCAGCTCACGTTCACGCCGGTGGCCTGGCCGCGGTGGTTTTTCAGTGCCGAGGCCGAGCCCGTCAACGCGGTGTTCGAGGGTGGCCACAGCGGCAGCGGCGGCGAAACGTTCCAGTTCGGCAGCCGGAAATAGCCCGCTGGTTCGCCGGGCTTCAGCGACGATTCAATGCTCCGCTCCGCGATGAACTGGAAGCCGACCGCGCCGGGAAAATCAAAGGGCTTCGAGGCCGCCGAGAGCGGGTTCGTTCCCTGCTCGATCTCGATGTTGTCCGGGAACCCATCGCCATCGCTGTCGGCCAGCAGGGGATTCGAGCTGGTTTCCGCGCCATCCACGATTCCATCGCCATCGGTGTCCGCTTTCAGTGGATCGGTGGTGGTTTCCTGGCCGTCCAGCAGTCCGTCGTTGTCGGTGTCCGGATCGGTCGGGTTCGTGCCCTTCTGGAACTCCTGGAGATTGGTCAGTCCGTCGCCATCGGGATCGAGCGCCGCGTCCGCGGCATTGCTGTCGGAAAGATTGTAGGTCTCCTCGAACCATCGCGGCATGCCGTCGCCATCGCCATCGGCCAGTCCATCGGGATCGGCTTCGACCTTCAGGTAGTCGAACTGGATGTAGGCGTTCGCCGAGCCGCCGGTTCGCTCGATCAGGAGGATGTTCTCGCCGGTGGTGGCGTTCACCGAGGAGGCGGGCACCGTGAACACCAGCGTGGTGTCATATTGGATGGCGGACCGGGTGCCGAGTGTCACCCCGTTGAGCTTCACCGAAACATCGTGGCTCTGGAAACCCGGCAGGCTGCCCGTGCCGCTCACCCAGCCACCGCCCGCGAACAGGTCGATGGTGATCCGCAGCCGCGAGCCCGACGAAACCTGCGCCGCGGTCAGTGGGAAATGAATCCGCTTCCGTGGATCGCTGATCGTCATCGCGCGCTCGAAATTGGCCACCGCTTCGGTGGTTCCCACCGTGCCGATCGGAGCCGGATAGGTGCCCGCGAAATAATAGTCGTCGTCCTTCACCGTGGCCGAGCCCGGCGCACTGTTCGCGGCGAAGCTCTCCTGGCTGAAGGGAGCGGTGTTCGCGTCGTCGGTGCCGAGCTGCCAGACTGGATCGAACAACGCCGCGTGCGCCGGACCGGAAAGGGCGGCGAACAAGAGCGGCCAGGAAGCGGGTTTTCGCGCCATCGGGCCGGTGTTTCGCAAATCCGGTTATCCAAGGCAACCTAACAACCACCGGTTTCGTGAAACCACGAGCGTTGAATGGGTTGTGGCCGGAAATGAAACCATTTGCAGGCTCTGTGCTCCCGTTTCAGATCGACATTCGGAGCGTCGCGGACTATGGGGAGAATGGAGCGTGGATCGGGAACCGCGGTTGGTTCCGGCAGCTCCGGTTTTCCGCAACCCCCTCCTGTCATGAAACGTTTCCTGCTGTCCGGATTTCTGGGTCTCCTGCTCCTGCCGTCCACGTTGTTGGCCGCGGATCTCGATGAACTCCTCGCCAAAGTGCGCGGAGGCGAAACCGTGGCATTGGAGAAGGATGAAGCCATCGCCATGCTGAATCGCGCGCGACCGGAGACGCCGGGCTCCGCCGGTGTTTACGTGAACCAGGTCAAGGCGGCCGTGGTGGCTCCGAAGTTTCATGGTGGCTGGCCCTACCGTTCCTCGGTGTTGTACCACGACACCCAAAAGGTGTATGACGGCGTGAAGGAGGCCTACACCCGGTCGAGCGACACCATCTATCTCTTTGCCACCATTTGCCCGGCACTCGCGCTGGGGAAGGTGCAGGAGGCGGACGAGATCCGGGAAGATCTGAAGAACAAGGATGTGTTCCTGTCCCGCCTCGCCGAGGCGAACATCAAGCTGTGGAAGCAGTCCATTCCGCCGATGGTGGAGGTCCGCAAGAAGGAACTGGAGAAGGCTGCCAAGGACGCCGCAGCCAAAGAGGCCGCGGAGAAAGAGGCTGCCGCGAAAGAGCCCGCCAAGGAGCCGGGCAAGCAGTGATGCCGTGGTTGAGGTCCAGACCTCGAGCTTCGTGAACTCCGGGGGAGGCTGTTCTTTCGCCCCGGTAGGGGCAGGAGAAATTAGCCGGTGTGCAAGGAGCGGAGCGACGCCGCCACCGGATTCCCCAGGGGCACGAAATGCGCCCCGGCAGGGGTGCGAGACGCGTGCCCCGGTTCCGCGGGTGGAATGGGAAATGAAATTCCGCAGACCTCCGAACCCGGCTACGATCCCCTCCGGGATCGAATGATCTTTCCGCCTGAACCGGAGGTGTCGTCGCCAAGGCTCCTCAACCTCCGGCTACTTGGGCTGCCATCCCATTCGGGATGCAGAGCTTAGGAGGTAGATAAGGACCTGGAGTCACCCCCGGATGAACTTCGCCGCCTTCGCCGGATTGCTTTCCGGATCGGGGGCGGCCTTCGCGTCCTTCCGTGGCACCGGTGGCTGCGCGTCCTGGGCCTTCAGCTCCGCATCCAGCTTGGCGGACATCTCCTTGAGCTTCTCTGGATTCGCTTTCGCGAGATCGGTTTTCTCCGATGGATCCTGGGCGAGATTGTAGAGCTCTTCCGAGCCATACTCATTCCAGCGCACCAGCTTCCAATCTCCCGAGTGGATTACCGAGTAGGGCGAGATGTTGCCTCCCCACCAGTAGTGCGGGTAGTGCCAGAGGAAGGTGTCGCGTTCCAGCTTCCCGCCACGCAGGGCGGGGGAGATGTCCACCCCGTCCAACACCGGGGCGGGTTTGCCCTCGATGCCCGCCAGCTTCGCGAAGGTCGGCAGGAAGTCGGTGCCGATCACCGGCGTGTCGTTCACGCTGCCGGGTTTCGTGAGTCCCGGAGCCCGCACGATGAAAGGAACGCGTAGGCCGCCCTCATAAGGGAAGCCCTTGCCGCCCCGTAGCGGCGCGTTGTCGGTCGCCCGGAAATGCACCACCCCGCCGTTGTCGGAGGTGAAGACCACGATCGTATTGTCCTCCAAGCCTTGCTTCTTCAGATCGGCGAGAATGCGGCCCACCGAATCGTCCACCGCCTTCACCATCCCGGCGTACACCGGGAAGTCCTGCTGGCCGTCCGGCTTCGCGCCCTTGAACAAGGCCGTGTCGTCGTCCTTCGCCATCAGCGGCGCGTGCACCGCGTAGTGGGCGAGGTAGAGGAAGAAGGGCTTGTCCCTGTTGCCGTCGATGAACTTCACGGCCTCGTCGGTGAGCCGGTCGGTCAGATACTCGCCTTCCTTGCCGCCCGCTTCGGCGAGCATCGGCACGCGGTGGGAATTGCCTTCCTTCCCGTAAGGCCAGAAGAAGGATGCCGGATGCCCGATGTGGCCGCCGGCAATGTTGACGTCGAATCCGTGCGCTTCGGGTCCGTCGTTGCCCAGATGCCACTTGCCGATAGCGGCCGTGGTGTAGCCCTGTTTCTTGAGAAGTTGCGGCAGCGTCGGCGTGCTCTTCTCCAGCGTCATGTCCCACTGCGGCACCGTGAAGCGCGAGTTCTTCGGCGCGCCTTCTCCTGGAATCCAATCGGTCAGATGCAGCCGTGCCGGGGATTGACCGGTCATGATCGCCGCCCGTGAGGGCGAGCACACCGCGCAGGCCGCGTAGCCGTTCCGGAAACGCATGCCCTCGCTGGCCAGACGGTCCACGTTCGGGGTCTTGTAGTAGGTCGAGCCGTTTGCCGCGATGTCCTTCCAGCCCATGTCATCGATCACGATGAGCACGATGTTCGGCGGACGTTTCACGGGAGAATCGGCAGCGGTGCTGGCGAAGGGAGCCAGCGGGAGCAAGGCGGCGGCGAGCGCGAGGATTTTCATGAACCTGGGATGCATGGGCGGACAAACGTAACCATGGAAATACGCGGGGCTGGCCGATTTCAATCGGACACTCCGGATTATTTCAGCGACACGCGGAAGAAACGACGCGCGCCATCGGGAGCGCCGAGCTCGTAGCGCGTGCGCGTTCCCTGGGCGGCGGGAACATCGGCCGCCACCAGCGTGGACCAATCCGCCATGTCGAGACTGCTGCGGATTTCATAGGCGGTGCCAGGCTGGGACGGCCATTCGATCGCGAGCGTGCCGTTGGCCTGTCGCGAAGGCGTGGCCATGAACGCGCTGGTCGGGTCGAGGGGATTGGTGCCCAGCTTCTTTTCCGCCCCGTCAGGCGTGCCGTCGCCATCGCTGTCCGCCTTGTCCGCGTCGGTCTCGCCAGGATCGGTCAGGCCGTTGCGATTGGTATCCTCCTGCATGTCCGGAATGCCGTCTCCATCGCTGTCCACGGTGGTGAGGTTCGGCATCAACAGCGGTCGTTCGTTGCCGGTGGCGTCCTCGGTCGGGAACTGGGCCCCGTAGCGCTTCAGTTCAGAGGCGAGGTGACGAGCCATCCGCATCAATCTGGCGGCGTTCGCAGGCGTGGGATTCGTCGCCAGGTTCGTGGTCTCGCCGGGATCGGTCGAGAGATCGTAGAACTCCCATGAGCGGGTGAGGTAACGGTGGATCAGCTTCCACTGGCCATCCCGCAGGGTGGAGAAGAACGAGTCGTTGTGCGAATGCGGCAGGTGGGTGACGAACTCCTGCGGCACGTGGTAGCTCGCGTTTCCCTGGAGATACGGCAGTAGACTGTGGCCGTCCACCGGCGCGGGAGCAGTGACTCCCGCCGTGGCGAGCAGGGTGGGGAAGAGGTCGTCGATGGAAACGATGTCGTCGTTGTGGCCGTTCGCCGGGATGGGGATTTGGGCTTGGAACGGATTCGCGGGATCCCGCTTGGCCCAGGCCGCGACCAATGGCACGCGCATGCCGCCCTCGTAGGGCGTGCCCTTCCGTCCGCGGAGAGGAGCGGAGGGCGCGGGCAGGGCGGAGGTGCTCGGGGTTTCGGCCCCGTTGTCGCCGAGGAATACGATCAGAGTGTTTTCCGCCACGTGCAGGTCATCGAGCTTGCGGAGCAGGTCGCCCAGCGACTTGTCCATGCCTTCGATGAGCGTGGCGTGGCCCAGCATCGTGCCACTGAGACCCGGATAGTTCGCGGAGAACCGGGCATCGACCTCATAGGGCGCGTGGATCGCGTAGTGGGACATGTAGGCGAAGAACGGCTGGCCGTGCTGCACCGATTCCTCGATTGATTTGCCGATCTCCTGGGTCAGCGCTTCGGTGAGATGCGTGTGGGTCTGGGTGGGCGTGTAGTAACTTTCGAGCCCTGGCACATGCCACAGCGGATCGGTGCCGTAGGATTGTTCGCTGGCATAGGAACCCGGGCCACCTGCGCCCCAGCCGGCGATGTTCACATCGAAGCCGAGGAACATCGGATCCCCCGAGGGGTTCGGGGTCGCGTTGTCCGAGCGCTTCATCGGACCGAAGTGGGCCTTGCCGGTGTGGATGGTCCGGTAGCCCGCGTCCTGAAGGAGTCCGGGCATGGCCACGTCACTGGAGTCCATGCCATTGATCCGCCATCCGGTCGGCGGATCGAGGGTCGCGTTGGCGATGTCGGTTTGCTTCGCGTAGGTGGGATAGGTCCAGTTGGTGACGTGGTGGCGGGCCGCGTTCATGCCGGTCATCAGCGAGACCCGGCTGGGTGAACAGACGGTGTGCGCGCAGGCGTTGGTGAAGCGCAGGCCTTGAGCGCCCAGCGTTTCCAGGTTCGGCGTGCGATAGAGCTGGTTGAGCGAGGTCTTCACCGGTTGGCCATTGGTGTAGAGAAATGGCAGCGAGCAATCCTGCCAACCCATGTCATCCACCAGGAATACCAGGATGTTCGGCCGCGTCGGGCCCACGCCCACCCGGACTTCCTTCGTCGCCGTCCCTTGGGCGTTGGTGGCGGTCAGCTTGTAGGTGGTGGTGGCGGTGGGAGTGACCACTTGCGTGCCGCTGCCTGGGGAAACCGTGCCGATCCCCGGGGAGATTTCGAGGGTCGTCGTGCCGGTGGTTTGCCAGGACAGCGTGACCGGTGTGCCCGGCTGGACATAGCGCCTCGGGGTGTCGAAGGAGGCGATCGATGGCGGTTGCGCCACGGCTCCCGGGACGATCACCAGCCCGTTGATCGCCGAACGAGGGGTGGCCGCGTTGCCGGTGAGCGTGAAGCTGGAACCGCTCAGTCCGGTGAACGTGACGAAGTTCGCGCCCTCGGTGAAGGTTCCGCTGAACGTGCCGTTGTCCACCACGGTCTTTGTCGTCGTTCCGATCTTGTAGCTCATCGTGCGACCGGCGGTGTCGTTCGAGTCGCCGTAGACGATCACGCTGAAGCCGGAAGCATAGGCCGCGGGAAGATTGGAAACGGTGATGGATTCGCTGCCGGCGAGGCCGAACCAGCTTTCCATCATCACCGAGTCTTTCGTCTTCGCCGCCCAGCCGTTGGCGTTGTTCCCCGCGTAGCCGCTGGTGCCCGCGAGCGTCGCTTCGCTGGTCGAGCCGTCCGCCGACTGCAACGCGATGCCGCTGAATGAAAAGGTCGTCGTCGAGGTGCGGGTGACGTTGTTCCAAGTTTCGTTCGCCGGTTTCACCACCGTGCCTTGAGCCGTGGGGGCCGTGCCTGCGGCCATGGCGGATTCGACGGACGCGCTGTTGTGGAAGGCGATGTTGATTTGGGCCGGGGCAATGCCGGGAAGCGCGAGCACGGCGGCCAGCAGCAGGGTCTTCATGGTGGTGATCGGAAAAAGGACACGGCGGAAAGCCCGATGCTCTCCGCCGCGGAAGTGGTGGGTGTCGGGATCAACGACGACGGCGCAACAGGCCCAGGACGGCCAGGGAACCGAGCAATGCGGCGGACGGTTCCGGCACCGCCGTGATGCTCATCGCATTGAGCGTGGCGGAGTCCGCGGTGTTGGTGCCGCCCTGCTCGGTGAACCGGAAGGAGGCGGCACCGGTATTGTCCGCGAGGATGGTGAAAGTGAGGCTCTGGCGGTTGCCGTAGGTGCCCAAGGTGCTCGTCCCGTCGCCGGACTGGATCGCCGCGCTGCCGCTCGTCCACGAGGTGTTGCGTCCGCCGTAGACGGTGATCGCGTAGGAGGAGTTCGCGGCCAGCCCGGTGAGGGACAGGGTCACGAAGCCGGTGGTGCCGTTGTTGGCGAAGACGCCATCGCCGGTCGCGAACCCTTGGTTGAGCAGGCCCGGAACCGTGGTGCCGGGGTCGGTGTTGTTGAACGCCGCGCCCCCGAAGCCGGTGGAGGTGGGGGAGAAGGTGACGTTGAGCGAAATGCCGCTGCCAGCGTTCGTGGTGTCCACCAGATTGGCGGCGGTACCCGCCGCGGAGATGGTGGTCCAGGCGTTGCCGTTGGTATCCCCGGTGGGGAAGGTCGGGGAGGAACCTCCGACAGAAGCGAAGTCGACCAGCACGGTCGCGCCGTGGACGGTGGAGGCCGCGGCCAGCAGGCCGGTGACGATCAAGGAATGGATGTTCATGGTGTTTTTGCAATGCGGGGGAAGCGCCCGCTCTTCTGCTGCGGGGCGTCCATGAACACAGCCGCCGCCACCGGTTCCTTAACGTGGAATCCCGGTGTGGAAATTTTTCGCGGTGGAGCGGACTTTTTTCCGGATTTCAGGTTAAGATCCGGGGCTTTCCGGTCGTGAAGAACGATGGCCCCTGTGACTGACACCGATTCCTGCCATCCGGTTCCCTCGGAGGAGTTCGTCGCGTTGCTGACGAATCTCCAGGCGGAGCTGTGGACCTTCCTGCTGGCGCTGATGCCCGGTCACCCGGACGTGGCCGATGTCCTGCAGAAGACCAATGTCGTACTCTGGGCGAAGCGGGAAACCTTCGAGCCCGGCACCAATTTCCGGGCCTGGGCCTTCACCGTGGCCCGGTTCGAGGTGAAGGGGCATTTGAAATCGATGAGCCGCAGGCCGTTGTTCGTGTTCGATGAGGAGGTTCTGGAACGCCTCGCCGAGGATGCGTCGTCGGCCATCGTGCCAGCGTTCTCGCGCTTGGAGGCCTTGGAGCATTGCCTGTCGAAGGTGCGTCCGGAGGACCGGCAGTTGCTGGAGCACCGCTATCAGAACGGCAAGAGCCTCCTGGAATACGCGGCCGCCCACAAACGCAGCGTGTCCGGCCTCTCCGTGACCTTGTTCCGGCTGCGGTCCTTGTTGCGCCGCTGCATCGAGGAGACGCTCGTGGAGAAAGGGGTGCATCCGTGAAATCGCGGGAACTTGAAGAGGCGATCCAGCGTTTGCTCGACGGCACGTTGGAGGAAGAGCGGGCCCGCGAGCTTCAGGAGATCCTGAAGCACGATCCGCAGGCGCGCCGCCTGTATCTTTCCTATGCCGGTTTGCAGCAGGCTCTGGAGTTCCGCCTCGCCCGGCCGCAGCCCGGCCCCGACCACCGTTTGGTCACCGCCTGGCGGTTGCGGAAGGAGCGTTGGCGCACCTGGCGGATCGCTGCCATCGCCGCGGGGATCGTGATCGTGGCCCAGTTGCTGGTGTTCCGCTCGATCGTCGGTTCCGGCGGTGCCTCCAGCGCCACCGTGAAACTTTCACCCTACACGCTGTCGTCGCTTCGGGATCCAACCGGCGCGGACCAGTCCGATGGCCGGATGGTGCCCGGCTCCCGTCTCAGCCTCGCCCAAGGGAATGCCGAGCTCACCTTTCCCAATGGCACCAAGGCCCTGGTGCAAGGGCCCGCCGAGCTGACCCTCGTGAAGAAGGGCGAGTTGAATCTGGAACGCGGGGTCATCTGGTGCCTCGTCGCGCCGAAGGACCACGGCTTCCGCGTGAATACCCCGGAGCTTGAGGCGGTGGACATGGGCACCGATTTCGGCGTCGTTTCCGATCCGGATGCCATGGACGAGGTCCACGTGTTCTCCGGCACGGTGGAGGTGAGGAACCGGAAACGGTCTGCGGATCAGGTGATCCTGCATGGCGGCGAGGCCCGCACGATCGGCTCCACCGGCCTGCTCGCCTCCATTCCATCGCGACCCGATCATTTTCCGCGGGTGCTGCCGGACAGCCTGCCGATGGTCCGTTTCGACTTCGCCGCCGCTTCCGGTGGAGCGGTCAAGGTGACGGGGGATCATCCGGAGATCGCGGATATTTCCGCGAGTCTGGTGCCGCAGGGCGATCCGCCGCTGGTGGTGCCCGGCCATGCGGGAAGCGCCCTGCGCTTCCAAGGCCACCAGGACCGTGTGCAGACCAATTGGCCCGCCATCGCCGGAAATGCCCCGCGCACCGTCACCTTCTGGCTGAAGGCCGATCCTTCCGCCAACTTGTCCCAGCTCCCCGCGATCCTCGGCTGGGGCAATCCGAAGGTGCCGAACGGAAAGTGGAAGATCCTCCTCGCCCAAGAGCGCCCCGGCATGCCGGCCTACCCCCGCATTTCCTTCGGCTGGCATGGCTATGACTCCGCCGTGGCGGTCAATGACGGGCAGTGGCACCACTGCGCCATGACCTACACCGGGCGCATGAAAGCCGACGGTCATCCGGACGTCAGCATCCATGTCGACGGGGCGTCGACCGCCATCCGCTACCAGGATTTCCAATCTCCGGGCGGCCAGTCCCGTGAACCGGAAACCGCCACCGGGGCCAATGGCCAGCCGCTGGCCATCGGCTATTTCCGTGAGGATTGGCCCTCCCGTAGTTTCAACGGCTGGATCGAGGATGTCCGGATCTACGCCGGGGTCCTGCCGGAAGAAGCGATTCTCGGCCAAAACCGCGACGAAACCCCGCGGAAATGACCTTCCGAACGGCCTTTCGGGGACGCGGATGATTCGTTTGCCGCGGGGCTCCGCTCCTGTTAGCCTTCCCGCGGTGAAAGTCGGCATCCTTGCCAATCCCCAGAAGTCCGATGCCCGCAGGGTGATCGGAGAATTGCGCGAAGCATTGGCCCGCCACGGCATTGAATCGGTGCTCGAGGCCGTGACCGCCGAGTGGGTCGGCGAGCCCGGCGGGGTGGCCGGACGCGATTTCCAGAAGGAAGTCGATTTTGCCGCGGTGCTCGGCGGCGATGGTACCATGCTCCACGCGGTGGCCCGCCTCGGCGTGTTCGAAAAACCCGTCGCCGGCATCAACATCGGCACCCTCGGGTTCCTGACGAGCTGTACCGATGACGAGCTCGAGCTTTTCGCCTCCTCCCTGGCCACCGGAAAATACCGCACCAGTCGCCGCACCCTGCTCGAAGCCCGCGTGTGTGACAACGGTGAGCCGATGGACCCGTTCTACGCGCTCAATGAAATCACCCTCGCCCGCGGCCAGACGGGTCGTCTGGTCTCGCTGCTCGCCAGTGTCGATGGCGAGGTGCTCAACCACTACCGCGCGGACGGCCTGATCGTCGCCACCCCGACTGGCTCGACGGCCTACTCGCTTTCGGCCGGTGGTCCGCTCATCGAGCCCGCCGCGAAGGTGTTCCTGATCACCCCGATCTGTCCCCACAGCCTCAGCCAGCGCTCGCTGGTGCTTTCCGACGAGGTCGAGATCGTGCTCTCGCCGGAACGGAAAGAAGAGGGGCCGATGCTGTTCACCGTGGATGGCCGGGAAACCGTGCAGATCTCCACCGGCACCCGGATCATCGTCCGGAAGGCCCCCCACGGGTTCCACCTGCTGAGGCTGGAGGGCCGCTCGTTCTACGAGGCCCTGCGCCAGAAACTGAAGTGGGCCGGGGTTTGAGCGCCTGATTCCATGACCCGGAGCGGCATGGAAAGACGCTTTACGTGGAGGGCCCAGCCTCTAACTTGGCAGCGTTGATGGAAGTGACGGAGGAGAGACTCGATACCCTGCAATCGGTGGAACTGGCCGAGGGGGTGGAGATACGTCTTCGCATTGCCGGGCCGTTCCTGCGTGCCGGGGCCTTCTTCGTCGATCTCCTCATCCAGGTCGGATGTGTCGTCGTGGTCGCGATCGTGCTCGGCATCGCCGGCATGGCGATCGGTGGTAGTGTGGCCGGTGGGCTTTGGCTCCTGTTCTGGTTCGTGCTCCAGTGGTGGTATCCGGTGATTTTCGAGGCCGGGAAACGCGGTGCCACCCCGGGCAAACGGGCGATGGGACTCCGCGTGGTGCAGACTTCCGGGGCTCCCATCACGGTCGGTCAGGCGATCATCCGGAATTTCCTCCGGTTTGTGGATTGCATCCCCGCGCCCTTTCCCGGCGTTCCGTTTGTCACCTATGGTTTCGGGCTCGCCAGTTGTCTGGCCACGAAACGCTTCCAACGCCTCGGCGATCTCGCCGCCGGGACGGTGGTGGTCTACGACCGCATCCCGCCCGAGCCGGTGGTCGCCGCTCCGCCGCCGATGGCCTCGGTGCGGCCTCCCGTGCTGCTCACTGCCGATGAGGTCCGCGCCCTCGCCATCTTCCGGGACCGCGCCGGCCTGTGGTCCGAGGCGCGCCGGATCGAGATCGCGGACCACGCTTCCGAACTCAGCGGCGGAAAAGGTCCGCTCGGCGTGGGCCGCCTGATGGCGATGGCCCACTGGCTTCAGGAAAAACGCGACCAACGATGACCTCGGGCGAATTCGAAAACCGCAATGCCGCCCGCTGGGCGGAATACGAGCGACTGGTCGATGCCATGGAGCGCGGCCAGGAGATCGGCGGCGTGGAACGTCTGCCGCAGAGGTTCCGCGAGTTGTGTCTCGATCACTCGCTGGTCCAGGCGCGCATGTATGGCATCCGCCTTGGCGAGCGCCTCAACGCGCTGGTGATCCGCGGCTACAAGCTGATCTACCGCTCCCGCCGCCATGGCTGGGAGTCCGTCGTGCGCATGGCCGCCGTGACCTTCCCCGCCACCGTGCGGAAGGAGTGGCGCTTGTTCTGGCTGTGCAGCGCGGTGTTCTGGATTCCCTTTCTCCTGCTGGTGTGGGTGGCGAAGCATGACCTCACGTGGATCCAGTCGATCCTCGGCAGCCAGGGCATGGCCCAGATGGAGGAGATGTATGGTGGCGATAGCCCGCTCGCCAAAGGCCGGCCGGGCATGGGCTCGGATTTCATGATGTTCTGCTTCTACATCCAGCACAACATCGGCATCGATTTCAGCATTTTCGCCGGTGGTATCCTCGCCGGTCTTGGCACCTTGTTTTATCTCTTCTTCAACGGCCTGCACATCGGAGCCGCGGCTGGATACTGCAATGCCGTGTGCAATCCCCAGGCGTTCTGGTCGTTCGTGGCGGGCCATTCCTCGTTCGAGCTCACCGGCATGGTGATCTCCGGAATGGCGGGCATGCGCATGGGCCTCGCCATTCTCTGGCCCGGTCGCTTGCCCCGGGTGCGCGCCCTGGTGGAGGCGACCAAGAAGGCCATGCCACTGATCTACGGAGCCGCGGTGATGACCGCCTGCGCCGCGGTGCTGGAAGGCTTCTGGTCCGCCCAGCCCCTGACCTGGCTGCCGGGCTCGGCATATGCGTGGAAATACAGCGTCGGCGCGGTGCTGTGGCTGCTGCACATCGTGTATTTCCTTTTCGCGGGAAGGAGGGCGGGGGATGCGGCTTGAAGATGTGACCGCCGAGCTCCGGCCCCGCAGCGATTGGGAGGCCGTCGACCTCGGGTTCGCCATGGCGCGCCGTGCGTTCTGGCGCTGCCTGTCCATCTGGTGGCTGGCCCTGCTGGTGCCCGCCGTCGTGGGCATCGTCCTGCTCCGGAACCATCCGTGGTGGTTCGTGGCCCTGTTCTGGTGGTGGCGGCCCGCCGGGGCCCGCATGGTCCTGTTCGAACTTAGCCGCCGCCTGTTCGGCGAGAAGCCGGTGTGGCGGCAGGTGTGGCCCCAGCTTCCCCGTGCCTGGTGGCGGCGGTTTTTTCACCGCTTCCTGCTCGCCCGGTTCTCGCCGTGGGCACCGATCACGATGGCCGTGGAGGATCTCGAAGGGCTCCGCGGCGCCACCTGCCGCCAGCGGACGCGCCTGCTCCTGCGCCGGGGCGAAAGCGTGGCCTTCGGACTCTCCGCCGGGGGCGCGTTCATGGCCGTGTGGCTGGCGCTCGGGCTCATCGGCTTGTTCCAGATGCTGCTGCCGGAAGGCCAGGACGGCATCTACACCCAAGCGAGGCAGGCTCTTTCCGCGGGCAACCTGGCCCTGCTGCCGCTTGCGTCCTGCTGGATGATCGTCGGCTGCCTCATGCTTTCGGTGTCGCTGTGCGATGTGTTCGTGACCGGCGGGGGCTTCGGTCTCTACGTGAACAGCCGTAGTTGGATCGAGGGCTGGGATGTGGAGCTCGCGTTCAAGCGCCTGGCCAACCGTCTTGGCGGTGCCGCCGCGGCGGTGCTGGCGATCTTGTTGTGTTTCTCTCCCGCGCCCGCCCAAGCCGCGCCGCGCCCGCCCTCCGAGGTCATCCGAGAGGTAAAATCGCATCCCGATTTCGAAACCCGCAGGATCAAGGTCCGCGACCCCGATCCCTCGACGAGTTCCTCGTCCTCTTCCTCCTCCCCGCCGAATTGGCTGGCGGGGCTCGTGGGTGGCTTCGGCTATCTTGTGGCCGGTGTGGCGGTGGCGGCGCTGATCGCCGGGATCGCGTGGCTGCTGTGGACGTTCCGGCATGTCTTTATGAACCGTGGATTGCCGGGAGCAAGGGGCGATTTCCGCCCCTCCGCCCGTGTGGTCATGGGCATGGAAGTCACCCGTGATTCGTTGCCGGACGACATCCCGACCAGCGCGTGGAAACTCTGGATGGCGGGCCGTCGCCAGGAGGCCCTCGCCTTGCTCTACCGCGGTGCGATTTCCCGCATCATCGAATCGGGCCGTGTCGAGATCGCCGAATCCGATACCGAGGGCGATTGCCTGCGCCGGGTCCGGGATGCGGGCGGCGCGACCGAGCCTGCGTATTTCCAGGATCTCACCGGCGTGTGGATCGGTCTGGCCTATGCCAAGACCCTGCCGCCGGATTCCGCCGTGGAGGCGCTATGCCGCCAATGGCCCTATGTGGAAAGGCGGTCCGCGTGATCCTGCGGAACCTGATCCTGCTGCTGGCTATGGCGGTCGCTCTCACCACCTGCACGCCCGCGAAGTATCATGAAGAGGAGCGCGGCTACAAGGGCGCGGCCGAGATCGATCCCTGGCTGGGCGCGGAGCGCTTCCTCGGAAGCTACGGCCATGAGGTGTCCCTGATCACCTCATGGCATCCGCCCGAACCCGATGAAGCCGTCTGGTTTGTGCCGGCGCATGTCATCGCCAATGAAACCTTCGCCCGCCAACTGGACAACTGGATGCGGAACGGCGGCCACCTCGTGTGTCTGGTCGACTACTCCACTGCCGCCAGCGATTGGGATCTCTACTCGAATGCCCACATCGATCCCGCGTTTGAGAAACTGCTGGGCTGGCACGGGTTCTCGATCGAGTCGGATTCGTCGTGGATTCCGCCCTCTCCGAAGTCCCCGGTGAAGCCGCCCGTTTCGGTCCAGTTTCGTGGCAAAAAGTACGAAACCGGAGCCGATTCCGGCTGGAACGTCTCGGTGCTGAATGCCACCTCCGGTGAGTTCGCCACCGCGGTCGTGGGCCAGGGGCGGATGACGGTGGTCTGCGACGCGCGTTTGTTCCGAAATCGCTGGATTGACGAGAAGCAGCACGCCGAGCTGCTCAAGGCGCTTACCGATGCGGCTCCGGCGCGGGGCAGTATCGTTTTCGTCCGCGCGGCCACCCTCTCGCTGTGGAAGCTGCTTTGGGACCGGGCCTGGGCGGTCGTGCTCGGCGGTGCGATCGTGCTCGCCTTCTGGCTCTGGAAGAACCTGCCGCGCTTCGGCCCGCTCGAAGCTGCCGAGGCGCCTTCGCCCATGCGCGGCTACGATCACCACCTCGAGGCCCTCGGTGACTTCCAGTGGCGTCTCGACAAGGCGGCCACCATGCTCGGTCCGATCCGCGAGGAGATCATCGAAAAGGCTCATCGCCTCCTCGTCCGCATCGGACGCCAGGACGCGGACATTTTCCAGGTGCTGGCCGAGCGCGCCGGCATCAGCCGCGAGCGCGCCCATCGCTCGCTTGCGGAGCCGGCCCCGGCCGATGCCGCCGTTTTCACCCGCACCGTCGCCGATCTCCAAGCCATCCGCCGGGCTCTCGATTGAACGATTCCATCTCCACCTTCTCCACTTCCATCCCGCCATGTCAGACGAAGCCTATCCCGCCGCTCCGCAACCCGCCGGACCGCCTCCGCTCATCACGGCCATCCGTTCCGAGATCGCCCGTGTGATCCTCGGCCAGGACACGGTGATCGATCAGGTCATCGCCGCGCTGCTCGCCGGTGGGCACGTGCTGTTGGAAGGAAAGCCCGGCCTTGGGAAGACCGCCCTGGTGTCCGCGCTCGCGCGCACCTTCGGCGGGCATTCCGGCCGAATCCAGTTCACGCCCGACCTGATGCCATCGGATGTCACCGGCTTCCGGCTCTTCGACATGCGCAGCCAGACTTTCCAGCTCCGGCAGGGCCCGGTCTTCACGAACCTGCTGCTGGCCGATGAAATCAACCGCGCCCCAGCCAAGACCCAGGCCGCCCTGCTGGAGGTGATGCAGGAGCGCCAGGTCACCATCGATGGTGAGACGCTCTCCCTCTCTCCGCCTTTCATGACCCTCGCCACCCAGAACCCGGTGGAGCACGAGGGCACCTATCCGCTGCCCGAAGCCCAGCTCGACCGCTTCCTGATGAAGGTGGTCATCGATTACCCGCGTGAGATGGACGAACGCGAGATCGTCGCCCGTGCCGCATCCGAGAGCCCTGGCACCAATGCGCCAATCCAGATCGTGTGCCGCCCGGAGGACATTGTCGCCGCCCAAGCTGCCACCGCCTCCATCCAGGCCGTTCCGGAGGTCGTCGGCTATGCCGTGGCCCTCGCCCGTGCCACCCGTGACGCCCGGCAGGTGGCTTTGGGGGCGGGCACCCGTGGAGCCATCGCCCTCGTCCGCGTGGCGAAGGCCTACGCCGCCATGCAGGGGCGCGGCTTCGTCATCCCGGATGACATCAAATCCGCCGCCCTGCCGGTGCTCCGCCACCGCGTCCAGCTCACTCCGGAAGTCGCGATCAGCGGCCAGGAAGTTGACGAGGTCCTGCGCGGCATCATCGACGCCGTTCCCGCCCCGCGTTCCTGAATCATCCTCTCCCTCGTCTCCGTTTCCGCATCTTCCTCTTCCGTTTAGGATTTTGGATTTCGAGCTTAGTGCTTTCTTCGAATGCGTCCCACTTCCACCACCACCTGGCTCATCTTCGTCTGGGGGCTCACCGGACTGCTGGTGTCGTGGTTTCCCGTGGTCGCGTGGCCGTGGGCTTCGATCGGCGGGGTGATCGCGCTGGTGCTGCTCGTGGATGCCCTGCGTCTCCGGTCGCGTCCGCCCGTGGAGATCGCCAGGCGGTTGCCGGGCCGCTTCGCGTTGGGGGAGCCGGGGGAGGTGAGACTGACCCTCCGGAATTCGCTCCGGAAGGAACAGCATCTGGAGATCTTCGATGGCATCCCGACCTCCGCCATGGCTCCCACCATGCCGTGGGCTGGAGTGGTGCCCGGGGGGCGGGAGATGCGGGTCCTCCATCCCGTGACCGTCGGGGTGCGTGGCGAGGTGGTTTTCGGCCCGATCCAGATGCTGGTCCGCTCCGATTGGGGCTACTGGAAGCGCCTCCATCGGGTGGGTGACGCCGAGCCGGTGAGGGTCTATCCGAACTACGAACCCGTGGTCCGGTTGGCGCTGCTCGGCATGCAGAACCGCGAGAACCCGATGGGCATCGTCCGCCGCTCGCGCCCTGGATCGAGCCGTGAATTTCAACAGCTCCGCGACTACCGCGAGGGCGATTCCCTCGCCCAGGTCGATTGGAAGGCGACCTCGCGGAAACAGGCACTCATCAGCCGGGCCTATCAGGAGCAGCGTAACCAATCCGTGGTCTTCCTCGTGGATACCGGCCGCCGCATGCGCGCCATGGATGGCGATCTCCCGCAGTTCGATCACTGCCTGAATGCCATGCTGCTGGTGGCGCACGTGGCGCTTCGTCAGGGCGATCATGTCGGCGTCCAGTCCTTCGGTGGCACCCAGCGCTGGCTGCCGCCGCTCAAGGGGCTGCATGCCATGCCGGTGCTGCTGAACCACCTCTACGATTACCAGACCACCCCCGAGCCCAGCGATTTCGCCGGCGCGGTGGAGGCCCTGATGACCCACCAGCGGCGTCGTTCGCTGGTGGTGGTGCTCACCAACCTCCGCGGTGAGGATGGCAAGGAGCTGGTCCCGGCCCTTCAGGTGCTTTCGTCCAGACATCTTGTCCTGCTCGCCAGCCTGCGCGAACGCACGGTGGACGAGGCCAAGGAGCTGCCCGTGGCTTCCTTTGGAGATGCGCTGCGCTTCGCGGCGGCCGACCGCTATCTGGCGGAGCGCCGCGAGGTTCTCGCCGAGTTGGGCGCGCGCGGGATTCTCACTCTTGACACCACCGCCCAAGAGCTCGCCATTTCCCTGGCGAACCGCTACCTCGACATCAAGGCGGCGGCCCGTTTGTAAACGGTGACAAAATCGGACATCGGTTTGTACGCGATCACGGAGTTGTGATCAGGCCCGAATCATGAGAATCTCTTCCTCGTAAGGGATAGCACTGCCCCCCAAAGGGCCCGCGGGCATCGGAAGCAAGGGATCTGGTGCCCGCGGTCATCCCCTTCAAGGTTGAAGGGAATCGCGGGAAGTTGTGGGTTCGAGGTGGAAAGATATCAAATTTTCCCTTCATCCAACCGTCCGGCAGCGTAGGCGCCGAAGACCGCGCGGATCTCATCCCGCACCCGTCGGAATACCGCCATTTGCTCGTCCTCGGTGCCCGTTGCGTGGGCCGGATCGTCGAAGGGGAAGTGGTGGCGGTTTGCCTGCCCGGGGAACATCGGACAGGCTTGGTCGGCATTCCCGCACACCGTGATCACGGTTTCAATGGGCTCGTGGAGGAATTCCTCGAGGTGCTTCGAGCGGTGGCCGGAGATATCGATGCCGATTTCGTCCAGCGCGCGGATCGCCAGCGGATGCACGTAGCCGGCGGGCTTGGAGCCCGCGCTGGCCACACGGTAGCGGTCGCCCAGCGCGCGACGCAGGATGCCTTCGGCGAGGTGGGAACGGCAACTGTTGCCGGTGCAGAGGACGAGGATGGTGGGAGGGGTGGTCATGAGTGGGAAAGGATTCAGCATTTGCCGCCGCAGCAACCCGGCTCGCGGACGCCGATGCAGAGAGGGATGGCGATCAACGCGCCGAGGACGGTCGCCACCGGATAGAGCCAGAGATGTTCGAAATGTCCGCTGACCAGCGCCGGGGCCAGCGACCGGGCGGGGTTCATCGATGCCCCGCAGATCGGTCCGGCGAACATCGCTTCCAGCGCGATCACCGAGCCGATGGCGATGCCCGCCGTGATGCCTTTTTCCTTCGCGCCCGTGGAAACGCTGAGGATCACCAGCATCAGGATGGCGGTCAGGACGATTTCGAGGATGAAGCTCTGTGTCCCGCTTCCCGCGGGCAGGGTGGCGCCCAGTGTGGCAGAAGCCGGAAACAAGAGCTTCAGCAGGCCGCTGGCGGCGAAAGCCCCGGCGAACTGGGCTGCCACGTAACCCGGGAGATCCCGCCAGGGAAACCGCCCCGCCACCGCAAATCCCAGCGACACCGCCGGATTCAAGTGGGCCCCGCTGACGTCGCCGAAGGTGTGGATCATCGCCAGCACCACGAGGCCGAACACCAGGGCAATGCCCGGGTGACCGATGGCACCTCCCGAGGCTTGGTTGATCACGATGGCCCCGGTCCCTGCGAAGAGCAGGATGAAGGTGCCGAGGAATTCGGCGAGCAGGCGTTTCATGGGATCAGCAGCAGCCACGTGGACCGCAATGGGGTTTTCCTCCGATCGCCGGCAGGCGTTCGAGGGCGGGCAGGCCGCACAATTCAGGGGCGAGGCACTCGGTGTGCTTGTGTTCCAAGTGGAGGATCACGGCTTCCCCGGTCAACTCGTGGCGGGCGATGGTGTATTGGGAAATGACCTGGTCCTCGTATTCGATCTCCACCGGGACCGAGCCATCGGGGACGATCTCCCGGGCCTTGTTCAGGATGGCGGCCATTTTTCCGGTTTCGATCCGGTGGTCGTAGTCGGGCCCCACCCACACCTGGAGCTGGCAGGTGATCGATTCGCGGCGTTTGCCCCCGCAATCGAGGAAGGTCTTGTGCAGCCTTCCCACCTCGGTGACGTGGAACGAAAGCGGCACCGCTTTCCCTCCTGGCAAGGTGATCCGGAAGAGGCGCTCTCCATGATGGGCGAGCAGGTCCTTGAGTTCGGAGAGGGTCATGGCTGGCAGCAGTCGGTGGTGGAGCTTTTTCCGAGAAGAGCCTTGGGTCCCCGGCAGCAGCTTTGTGCCCGCACTTCGAGGCGCGCGGCGGCGCGTGCCGCATCCGCTTCCAATCGCGGACCGGGAGTGGTGGGGAAGTGCCTCGCGATATCGCCCAGCAGTGCCCGGGTCCGGGGTTCGATCCGGAAGTAGGTCCACTTCCCGCAGCGTTCGCTTTCGAACATCCCGGCCTTGCGCAGGATCTGCACGTGGCTGGAGACGGAGGACTGGGGCATCACCAGGATGTCCGCCAATTCGCAAACGCACAGCGCCTCATCCTTCACCAGCGAGACGATGCGCCATCGCGTCTCGTCACCCAGCGCTTGGAAAATAGAAACGAAGTTCTCCGTCACGAGAAAAGTCGTAACGATTAAAATCGTTGTGTAAATCCCAAAGACGCGGAGGCTGGGGAAGGCTCATCTCCGGGATGAATGAATATCGTCACCCGTCGGCGGGGGCCGCTTGTCGATGAAAATAGGGGCGGGCACAGTGATGGCGATGAATCCAAGGGGGGAGCCGGGAGTGGCGATTGTTGGCGGCGGAATTGGTGGCTTGGCCACCGCGGTTGCCTTGGTGCAATCGGGGATTCCGTGCATGGTTTACGAGGCCGCTCCGCGCCTGACTGATGCCGGGGCGGGCATCACGTTGTGGGCGAATGCGGGTCGGGTTTTGGAGGCTCTCGGGATCTTGCCCGAGGTGCTGCGCTGTGGTTCGGGGCTGACGGAACTCCAGCTCCGGAATCCGAAGGGTGAGGTGTTGAGCCGGACCAATCTGGCGGATTTCGGGGGGAGTCCCTTGTGCGTGCCGCGTGGGGACCTGATCCGGTGTCTGGCGGCGTCCGTCCAACCGGAGCGTCTGAAAACCGATCATGCTCTCTCCGGGATTCAGGAGGAGGGTGGTGGCTATCGGCTCACGTTTGAGAATGGACAAGACGCATGGCATCCCGCGGTGGTGGGAGCGGATGGGATTCATTCCCGGGTGCGCGCTTGGCTCCACGGTGAGCGTCCGGCCCGTTACGCGGGCTATGTCTGCTGGCGAGGCTTGGCGCGGGTGCCGGTGGAGAAGGGGATTTTCTTCGAATCCTGGGGCGAGGGACGGCGCTTCGGGCTCGCTCCCTGTGGAGACGGCATGGTGTACTGGTATGCCACACTCAATGCAGCCGCAGGCCATCGTCCGGATCGGCATCGACCGGCGTTGTTGGAGACCTTCGCGGATTGGGAGCCCCGGGTTGCCGCCGCCATCGAAGCCACGCCGGAAGACGGCATCCTCCTGCATGACATCCGGGACCGTCCGGTCCTCCGGCGTTGGGGGCGCGGTGCCTGCACGCTGTTGGGCGATGCCGCCCACCCCTCTACCCCGAACCTTGGACAAGGTGGGGGAATGGCTTTGGAGGATGCTCTCTATTTCGCCCGCTGCCTTTCGAGCCAATCCGACATCACCACCGCCTTCCGCCTCTATGAAGCCGGTCGTGGAGCCCGAACCCGGCGGGTGGTGGAACTCTCCGCGCGGATGGGGCGGGTGTCCCAGCTTGGAACGCCGGGGCTCTGGAAGCTGCGGAACCATGCCATCCGCCTCCTGCCATCCTCCGGCTTCCGGAACCAAATCGCGCCGCTCCATCGCCACGATCCCACGGTCATTCCGTGAATGTGAAACGGCGCGGCTCCTGGTGGAACCGCGCCGCCACATCACGCGAACAAAATCAGATCAGACCAAGCCTTGGCGCAGGGCCTTCGAGACGGCTTCGGTCTGGGTGCGGACGTGCAGCTTCCGGTAAACGGAGCGCAGGTGCATGTCCACGGTGTGCTGGGAGATGTCAAGGTTGTCGGCGATCTCCTTCTTGATGAAACCCTTCACCAGCAGACGCAGGACTTCCTCCTCACGGGTGGTGAGGGGCTCGATCTTCTGGACCGGGCCGTAGCGGGCGAAGCCTTGGAGGATCATGTTGGCGATCGGTGCGCTGAGCGCGGAGGCCCCGTGGACCACATCGCGGATGCCGCCGAGGATTTCATCCGGATCGGCCGTCTTCAGGAGATAGCCGGAGGCACCGTTGCAGATGGCGCGGTAGACGCGTTCACGGTCGTCGAAGGCGGACAGGATCAACACCTTCAGCTCGGGCAGCACCTGGCGGATTTCATCCAGCACCTGGAGCCCGTCCCGGCCCGGCAGGCCGAGGTCGAGCAGGAGCACATCCGGGCGCTCCGTGGTGAAACGGAGTTTTTCGAACAGCTCATCCGGGTGGGAGAAATGGTGCGGGCAATCGATGTCAGGCTCGCCCGCAAGCAAGCGGCGGACATGCTTGGCGAACACTTGATGATCTTCGAGAATCCAGACTTGGGTCACGGTGGTGGAAGTATCGTTCATGACAAGTTGGGGCGAGCAATGAGGTGTGCCCGTCGAACGACGAGGCGGAGAAGCGTGCCGACTCCGGATTCGGACTCGACGTGAAGCTGGCCTTCCAGCACGCGGGCGCGTTCCTGGAGCTTGTGGACGGTGCCGGTGCGGGCGTCGCCATCCGGTGGCAGGCCGATGCCGTCGTCGTGGACTTCCAGCACCAGCCGCTCGCCTTGGTCCGCCAGGCGGATCGAGACGTTGCGGGCGCGGGAGTGCTTCACGATGTTGTGCACCGCTTCCTTGTAGAAGAGGAACAGGTGGCGCTTGGCATCGAGGGTGAGCTTGCTGGCCACCTTGGTGGACTGGCATTCGATGGTGTAGTCGACTTCCCGGAGCAGGCGCCCGGCGGTTTCGCGCATGCGCTGCACGAGGTCGCCGATCGAGTCCTGGCGGCGCTCCAGCAGCCACACGATGTCGCGCATGGCGAGCGAGCTTTCCCGGGCGATGGATTCCACCTCGCCGAGGTCCTCCAGCACCTCCTCGGGGCCCTGCAGGCGCACGAGGTCCTTCTTCGCGGTGCGGGCGATCAGCGAGATGCTGCCGAGATTGCTGCCGATGTCGTCGTGCAGGTCCGAAGCGATGCGCTTGCGGAGCATGTCGAGCTGGTTCTTCGAAATCAGGCGGCGGCGTTCGACGATCACCACCGGGATGAGGAAGGTCAGGCCGAGCGCGACGGCGGTGCCCCAGGTGGCGTTCAGCTCGCTTTCCTGGGCCATCTGCGTGCACATCGGGATCCGTGTAGCCAGTTCGCGTTCCAGGTTCTGGCGCTCCCATAGCTGGGACAACCACACGTCCACGCCGATGATCTGACGCATGCTGGCGAAGCCATCGGTGAGGGTCGCGACCTCCGTGGCGGTGCCCTGGTGGGTACGGGTGATTGGCTTGCCAAGCACCACGTTCGAGCCCTCGGACCAAGCCTGGATTTCGGAGAGCCCCTGCAGATTGCGGCTGCCCATGGACCATGCCCGGTCGCCGGTGATCCGGATCGAGCGGGCTTGGAGATTTTGAAGCGGGATGACGAAGGGGATCTTGCCGCTGAGTTCGTTCTTCAACGTGTCGATGCCTTCCACCTTGCGGGCATTGCTGCCATCGGCCTCATCGGAGATCCACACGGAAAGCTGGCTCGGCAGCACCGCCCCTTCGGAAAGCTCGCTGATTTCGTAGGGAAAAAGCACCAGTCGCTCGAGCGGCATCTTCCGGCCGAGGTCGACCGACCACGAGACCTCGTCGGTAGGGCTAGCGGCGTCGACGAGGTCGCCGCGGTTCGGGCTCCAGGCGCCCGACTGCCAGATGCCGAGAGGCATGCGGCCATCGGTGAGATACTCCGGAGCCCACAGGCCGGGAATCGTCAGGGAGCCGGGGGCATCCACGTGGCTGCCGAAGGAAACCGGCCGGGTGCCGGACAGCACCACGAGTTCGGAAAGGGCGAAAAGGTCGGCTACGCCGCGGTTCCGGCCGGCGTGGACGGTGAGGCGCACATAACGGGCGGCAATACCGCGGGCCGAGAAGCGCGCGGGGGAAAGCTCAGGATTGGGGAACGCCGTGGGACCGGAGGTGTAGATGACCTTCTTGTTGGCGAAGTCGGCCGCTTGCGAGGCTTCCAGGGTGAACCGCTTTGGGAAGAGGCCCTCAGGCTCAGCGGGTTCCCGCTGGGCCGGGACCAGGTAAATCCAGTCCAGCGGGTATTCATTTCCCAGATCCAGAATGATCACCGGATCGGGGGAAGTGGCGGTCAGGCGGGCCATGCGGCAGCCGTCCGCGGCTTTGAGAGAGTGTTCCTGGGCTTCTGCCAAGGAACCGACACGCTTCCGGATCCACGAAACGCGGTCTTCCGACTCCACGAGCCGGGAATTGAACATCCGCGCCACCCGCCCGATCGGGTTCGCGATCAGCGTTTCTTCAACGGCGCGCGCCGGAGGAGCGGTGAGCCACGCCATCAGGGCCAGCGTGGCGCCACCGACGAGGCGCCGGTAAAGGAGGTTTTTCATTGGGGGTTTCACAGGGAACAGCGGTCGGAAATTATCAAATTTCAAAAAGTGTTCAATCTTTTTTAAATTTTCACCGACGCGGATATCCTATCCGTTTTCTGGACAGGAATCACGCCCGATCCATCGACTAATGCTTTATGAGAATGAAACGCATTTAGATTCAAAAGGTAAAGAAAACTTAATGAATAAAACGAAAACCGGCGCGTTGTTGCCAACGCGCCGGAAGATTATTTCAGGGCCGGTGCCTCACGGGCACCCGCTCTCAAGCGAGGGTGACCAGCAGGTCGTCGCTGTCGACTTGGTCGCCCTTTTGGATCAGCACCGACTTCACGGTTCCGTCGGCGCTGGCGCTGACAGTGGTGAGCATCTTCATGGCCTCCAGGACCACCAGCTTGTCGCCCTCCTTCACTTCCTGGCCCGGGGAGACGGCGACCTCGGTGACCATGCCGGGCATCGGGGCGCAGGCTTGGGCGGGATCGGACGGATCGCCCTTGGCGCGGGCGGCCTTGGACACGGATTGGAGGGACTTGTCCGCCACCACGCTCTCGCGCGGCATGCCGTTGAGCTCGTAGAAGAGCGCGCGGCGGCCTTCTCCATCCGCTTCTCCGATGGAGATGAGCTTGATGATCAGTGTTTTACCCGGGTCGATTTCGATTTCGATCTCCTCGCCGATGTGTAGGCCGTAGAAGAACGCCGGGGTCGGCAGGCCGCTGAGGTTGTCGTATTTCCCGCGGAAGGCGTGGAATTCGGCAAACACCTGCGGGTACATCAGATGCGAGTAGAGGTCGTCCTCGTCCGCCGTGCGGCCGATTTTTTTGGAAAGCTCGGCACGGGTGGCTTCCAGATCGACCGGTTCGGCGAGCTCGCCGGGGCGCTTGGTGGTGGCCTTGCGGTTGCCTAGCACCACCTTCTGGACTTCTACCGGCCAGCCGCCGTCCGGTTGGCCGAGGCCGCCGGAGAGCATGTCGATGACGCTTTCCGGCCAGTCGATCGAGCCGGGTTTCAGGTTCGGGACGTCCGCCGCCTTGATGCCGCGGGTGATCAGGAACATCGCCATGTCGCCCACCACCTTCGAGGACGGGGTGACCTTCACGATGTCGCCGAACAGCAGGTTCACGTCCGCGTAGGTGCGGGCGATCTCGCGCCAGCGGTGGCCGAGGCCCATGCCGACGGCCTGCTCTCGCAGGTTGGTGTACTGGCCACCGGGCATCTCGTGCTCGTAGACCTCCGCGGTGCCGGCGCGCGGGGCGGAGTCGAAGGGCTTGTAGAAGGCCAGCACCTCCTCCCAGTAGTCGGAGAATTCGTTGAGCGCGTTCGCGTCGAGACCCGGGTCACGCTCGCTGCCGGCGAGGGCGGCGCAGACCGAGTTCAGGTTCGGCTGCGAGGTGGAGCCGGACATCGAGGCGATGGCCAGATCCACGATGTCCGCCCCGGCCTTGGCGGCGGCGATCACCGAGGCGGCGTTGAGGCCGGAGGTGTCGTGGGTGTGGAAGTGGATCGGGATGCCGATCTCCTGTTTGAGGGCGTGGACGAGGTTGTAGGCGGCCTGCGGTTTGCAGAGGCCGGCCATGTCCTTGATCGCCAGGATGTGGGCGCCCATCTTCTCCACCTCCTTGGCCTTGGCGATGTAGTAGGCCAGGTTGAACTTGTCGCGCTTCTCGTTGAGGATGTCGCCGGTGTAGCAGATCGCGGCCTCGCAGAGCGATTTGCCGTGCTCGCGCACCGCGGTCATCGCCACCTCCATGTTGGGGAGAAAATTGAGCGAGTCGAAGATGCGGAAGATGTCCATGCCGCTGTCCGCGGCGTGTTTCACGAATCCGGCCACCACGTTGTCCGGGTAGTTCGAGTAGCCGACGGCGTTCGAACCGCGGAAGAGCATCTGGAAGCAGATGTTCGGCACCTTTTCGCGCAGACGGCGCAGGCGGTCCCACGGGCATTCCTTGAGGAAGCGCATCGCCGTGTCGAAGGTCGCGCCGCCCCAGTTCTCCAGCGAGAAGAGCTGCGGCGTGCGATGGGCGATCGCCTCGGCCACGCGCAGCATGTCGAAGGTGCGCATGCGGGTGGCGATCAGCGACTGGTGGGCGTCGCGCAGGGTGGTGTCCGTGATCAGCAGGCGCTTCTCATCGAGGATCCACTGCGAGAATTTCTCGGGGCCCAGTTCCAGCAGCAGGTCACGCGAGCCCTTCGGCACCTCGGCGTGGTGCTCGATGATCATCGAGTCCGGCAGGCGGGCGGGCGGCAGGATGGCGGCGGGTTTCCAGCCCTTGGCCACCGCGTTGCCGTTCAGGGTGATGTCGGAGAGGTAGGACAGCGTCTTGGTGGCGCGGTCGCGCTTGGCCTTGAAGCGGAAGAGTTCCGTCTTGGTGTCGATCAGCTTGGTGTGGGCCTGGCCGGTGCGGAAGGTGTCGTCGCGGATGACGTTCTCCAGGAACGGGATGTTGGTCTTCACCCCGCGGATGCGGAACTCTCGCAGCGCGCGGTCCATGCGCTGGCAGGCGGTTTCGAAGCTGCGGCCCATGGCGGTGACTTTCACCAGCATCGAGTCGTAATACGGCGTGATCACCGAACCGGCGTCACCCGAGGCCGCGTCGAGGCGGATGCCGAAGCCGGCGGCGGAGCGGTAGTTCAGGATACGGCCGTAGTCCGGCGCGAAATTCTTCTCCGGGTCCTCGGTGGTGACGCGGCACTGGATGGCGTAGCCGTTGCACGGGATCTCGGCCTGAGGCGGGATGGCGATCTCGTTTCCGAAAAGGGAGTGCCCTTGGGCCACGAGGATCTGCGAGCGCACCAGGTCGATGCCGGTGACGCACTCGGTCACGGTGTGCTCCACCTGGATGCGCGGGTTCATCTCGATGAAGAACCAGTCCTTGCGGTCCATGTCGTAGAGGAACTCCACGGTGCCCGCGTTGTTGTAGCCGATGCCCTGGGAGAGGGTCACGGCGGCGTCGCAAAGCTCCTTCCGCAGCACTGGATCGAGGCCGATGGACGGCGCGATTTCCACGACCTTCTGGTAGCGGCGCTGCACGGAACAATCGCGCTCGTGGAGGTGGACCACGTTGCCGTGCTGGTCGCCGAGGATCTGCACCTCGATGTGCTTGGCGCGGGAAATGTAGCGCTCGAGGAAGACAGCGGGGTTGCCGAAGGCGTTCTGGGCCTCGTTCTGGGCCTCCGTGAGCAGGCCCTGGAGTTGGCTGGCCTTCTCGACCACGCGCATGCCGCGGCCGCCGCCACCGAAGGCCGCCTTGATGATCAGCGGAAAGCCGATCTCGTGGGCCACCTTGAAGGCCTCGTCGGCATCGGTGATCGGTTCCTCGGTGCCGGGCAGGGTCGGGACGTTGTATTTCGCGGCCAAGGTGCGGGCCGCGGTCTTGTCGCCCATGTTCTCCAGCAGCTCCGGGGACGGGCCGATGAAGATGATGCCTTCGCGTGCGCAGGCCCGGGCGAAAGCGGCGTTTTCCGAAAGGAAGCCGTAGCCCGGGTGGATCATCGTCACGCCCTTCGATTTTGCCAGCGCCACGATGCCCTCGACGTCCAGATAGGCGCCCACCGGGCCCTTCTCGCGGTTCAGCGCGTAGGCCTCATCGGCCTTGAAGCGGTGGATCGAGAAACGGTCCTCCTCGGCATAGATCGAGACGGTCCGCAGACCGAGTTCGTTGGCGGCGCGGAAGATGCGGATGGCGATCTCGCCGCGGTTCGCGGCCAGCAGCTTCGCGGGACGATTGGCGTTTTCAGGCATTACGCTGTGTTTCTACGAAGGGCGCAGCGGGGGAGGGAAGGGGAAAACCAAGGCAATCCAACCACGGAATGCGACGGGAGGGCGGGTTGCTTGCAAATGGCGCATTTGGGCTTGGATGGACACGGCGCCGGAACGGGTGGAAATCCCGGTTTCGATCCCACTGGGCCGCAGGGGGCGGGGGATGTTAGAGAATGGGAATGAGTTCCGGTCTGTACAACATCGTGATGTTCCTGCCCTCCTTGCTGGTTCTTGCCGCGCAGTGGATCGGCCTTTTGTCCATGGGGACTTTCAAGAAAGGGGGATGGAGGCTGATGGTGGCCGGCACGTTGTTGTCCACACTGGCGGCGGTGATTTCCATCGGGTTCTTCCTGATGCGCGGTGCCGGTGCCTACACATTGGCGGTGAAGGCGATGACGATCCAGCCGGTCGGGCACATCCTCGGTGGCGTTCTGTTTGCCGCCGGTTTCATCTGGCATGCCTTCGCCGTCCGCTCGGCGAATGAGCATCTCCAACAACTCGAAACCCTGACCACCGCGATGGCGGAGGAACTCCGGGTGCTGCGCGACGGCGCGAAATGAGGTCGCTCAGCGGATCGCCACGTAGGTCCCCTCGAATTCAACCTGCGGGCGATCTTCCGGACCGAGGACGACCGTGAGTGGAATCGATGCTTTGCCCGCCTTGGCGAAGCGCGCCTTGAAGCGGGTGATCGCCTCGGGACCCGGATGCAGGCAGGTGGCGCGCAGTTCGCTCGCGACCGGGTGCTTGTAGGAGATCCGGCTGGCGCGGATGACGATGTGGCTGTCCCGGTCATCCAGCTCCAGCCATAGCAGGGCGTAGCCCGCGAGCGTGGCGACGGCGGCGAGACTGCCCCCGAAGGCGGTGCCGAGGTGGTTGTGGTTCGCTTCCAGAGGAGCAGTCAGAGTCAGGCCGGACGCGTCGTAGGACTCCAGCCGGACCCCCATCGCCTTCGACAGGGGGATGCGGTCATGAAGGAAGCGTTCCGTCTCCAACAGCAGGCCCTCGTGCATGCGCCAAACTGAATCCGGGATGGCGGGGCGTCCAGCCTCCGAATCCAGTGGCGGGCCGGATAGACCGTGCTATGGGGAAAGCTATCCCCTGCATGAGCCGCCGGTTTTCCAATCCCTGGTCGCACGATGACCACAGCTTTCTGGACATCCTGAAGTGGAAGTTCGGAAAAATCGCGGAACCCCCGTGGCCGGGAAACGCCAGCGATGATCCCGCGCCGTGGCAGCCGCTGGCCCGCGAAACCATCGCCGCTCAGCCTGCGGTTGGCTGGCGGGCGATCTGGCTCGGGCATGCCTCGTTCCTCGTGCAGGGAGCGGGCTTGAACCTGCTGATCGACCCGGTGTTTTCCGATCACTGCGCGCCGTTTCCGATCGCGTCCCTGAAACGGTTGGTGCCGGTGCCCTGCGCCTCGGACGACCTGCCGCGGATCGACGCCGTGCTGCTGACCCACGGCCACTATGATCACCTCGATCTGCCGACCTTGCGGGGGCTCGGGAAAGACACGCGGCTCATCGTGGCGGATGGTCATGCCGGCTGGCTGGGGCGGCGGGGATTCCATCGCGTGTCCGAGGTGCCGTGGTGGGAAACGGTGGAGATCGCGCCCGGAGTTCGAGTCACGGCCACCCCGGCCCAGCATTTCACCGCCCGCACGCCATGGGATCGGAACCGCGGGCACTGGTGCGGCTGGGTGATCGAGGGCGCGGGGCAAAAACTGTGGCACGTGGGCGATACCGCGTGGTGCCCGGCATTCCGGGAAGTGGGAGAGCGCTTCGGTCCGATCGATCTCGGGATGATCCCGATCGGCGCGTACAATCCGCGCGTGATCATGCGGTCCGTCCACATCACGCCGGAGGAGGCGGTGCAGATTTTCCAGGAATCCCGGTGCCAGCGGGCGGTGGCGATGCATTGGGGAACGTTCCGGCTCACGGATGAACCGATGTCCGAGCCACCGGCCCGGTTGCGCGTCGCGTGTGAAGCGGCGGGGATCGACACATTCTCCGCCGTGCCGGTCGGAGCGCCGGTGGAGACAGGCTGACGGGATTCGCGGTTTTTACACGATATGGTGAAAGAAATGGCGAGTGCCTGGCGGGAGCTGTTGTCGGAAAACAGGGACTTGGCGCGCCGCAAAGGCGGGTGCAGATTCATGGGCGTGAAACTTGGTTCGATTGCATTCCCCCTTCTCCTTCTGACCGCCGCGTTCGCCCAGGACGCGCCCACGGGGCAGGAGTGGCAGCAGGAGCAGAACCTCTCGCGGAACAAGGAGCTGCCGCGCGCCACCTTCATGGCCTTCCCGGATGTGGAATCTGCGAAGGCCGTGGCCCGCGAGAAGTCGCCGTGGTTCCAATCGCTGGACGGCCCGTGGAAATTCAATTGGGTGGGCAACCCCTCGGAACGCCCCGCCGATTTCCACAAGCCCGAGTTTGACGTCTCAAAGTGGAAGGACATCCGGGTGCCTTCGAATTGGCAGCTCGAAGGCTACGACGTGCCGATCTATTCGAACCAGTCCTACACTTTCAAACGCGATTGGCCGCGGGTGATGGGCGAGCCACCGAAAGACTGGCCCGCCTTCAAGGACCGCAACCCGGTGGGCAGTTACCGCCGCACCTTCACCGTGCCGAAGGAGTGGGATGGCAAGGAGGTGTTCGTGAACTTCGACGGGGCCGATTCGTTCTTCTACCTCTGGATCAACGGCAAGTACGTCGGCTTCAGCAAGGACAGCCGCAGCCCCGCCGACTTCAACATCACCAAGGAGCTGAAGCCGGGCGAGAACATCATCGCCGTGGAGGTCTACCGGTATTCCGATGGCAGTTATCTGGAGTGCCAGGACATGTGGCGGCTCAGCGGGATTTTCCGCAGCGTTTACCTCCAGGCCACGCCGAAGGTGCAGGTCCGCGATGTGTTCGCGCTGCCGGATCTGGATGGCGATTACAAGGACGGCACCCTCTCGGTGAAGACCACGGTTCGCAATCTGGGCGATGCCGCGAAGCCGGTGCCCGCCCTGTCGGTGTCCCTGTTCGATGCCGCGGGGAAGAGCGTGGCGGCGGCGGATTCCGAGGCCGCTGGCGAACTGGCTCCGGGAGCCGAGCAGGTGGTCAGCTTGGATTTGAAGGTTTCCGATCCTGCGAAATGGACCGCGGAGACGCCGAACCTCTACACCGTGGTGGTGAAGGGCGCGGACGAGGCGGTGTCCTTCCGCACCGGCTTCCGCAAGGTGGAGATCAAGAACGGCATCTATCTCATCAATGGCAAGCCGGTGAAGCTGAAGGGCACCAACCGCCACGAGATGAATCCCGACACCGGCCACGCGGTCACCCGCGAGCAGATGGTGCAGGACATCATCCGGCTGAAGGAGGCGAACATCAATCACGTCCGCACCTGCCACTATCCGGACGATCCGTATTGGTATGAGCTCTGTGACACCTACGGGATCTACCTGATGGACGAGGCGAACATCGAGTCGCACGGCTACTACTACGGCGAGCAATCGCTGTCCCACCCGCCCGAATGGAAGGCCGCCCACGTGCAGCGGGTGGTGAACATGGTACAGCGCGACAAGAACCACGCTTCGGTGGTGTTCTGGTCGCTAGGCAACGAGGCTGGTCCCGGCAAGAATTTCCAAGCCGCGCACGAGGCGCTCAAGGCGATCGACACCTCGCGCCCCGACCATTACGAGCGGAACAGCTCGATCGTGGACGTCGACAGCACGATGTATCCGGGCGTCGATTGGGTGCAGGGCCTGGCCGCGCAGAAGAACCGCAAGAAGCCGTTCTACATCTGCGAATACGCCCACACCATGAACAACGCGATGGGCAACCTCGCGGACTACTGGGAGGCCATCGAGTCGAGCGACAACATCATCGGCGCTTCCATCTGGGAGTGGCAGGACCAGGCGATCCACGCGAAGGAGATTGAAGGCAAGGCGGTGGTGGATCTGGAACGCGGCAAGCCCGAGCCTGGAGTGAAGAAGATCGAGGCTTACGGCGGCAATTTCGGCGACAAGCCGAACGACGGCCTGTTCATCCTGAAAGGCGTGGTCTTCGCGAACCGCGATCCGAAGCCGGCGTTCTGGGAGGTGAAGCGGGTGTATCAGGACATCACCGCCAGCGCGGTGGCCGGGGACCCGGGACAGGTGGAGATTTTCAACAAGCACTTCTTCCGCGATCTCTCCGGCTTTGAAACGCGTTGGACGCTCAGCGAGGACGGCAAGGAGATCGATGGCGGCGTGCTGACGTCGGTCAATCCCGGACCGAGGCAGAAGGTCCGCGTCACGATTCCCTTCAAGAAGATCGAGCGGGTGGCGTGGGCGGACTATCAGCTCCGGGTCTCCTTCCACCTGAAGGAGGATGCCGCCTGGCAGAAGAAGGGCTATGAGGTGGCTGCCAGCCAGTTCACCAGCCCGTCCCAGGCGAAGCCGTCGCGGCCGGTGCTGAAGGCGGAAGGGAAGCTCACCACCGCCGAGGCCGATGGCCGGATCGTGGTGAGCGGCGAGGGTTTTACCGCGGCCTTCGACACGAAATCGGGCGGTCTTGTCTCGCTGGTCTACGGTGGCAAGGAAGTGCTCGCCGGTGGATCGAAGTTCAACGCCTTCCGGGCTTTCACCGACAATGACAAGTGGACCGCCAACGCGTGGTTCAACAACGGGCTCCACACCCTGGCCGACAAGGCGGACGAGGTGAAGATCGATCCCGAGGTGAAAGAGGCCGTGCGCATCGTCGCGCGGGTGAAGTCCCAGGGAGTGACCTCGGACAAGGTGCCGGAGCAGAACAGCGGCTACCACAAGCTCGTCACCGGCCGCGCGCTCGGGGCGGGGGATTTCCATTTCGAGAGCGTCTATGCGTGGACCGTGTTTCCAGATGGCACCGTGGCGCTCGATGTCGCGGGCAGCGGTGTCGGGCCGGTGATCGTGGTGCCGCGCCTCGGCCAGCGTTTCGAGGTATCGCCTGAACTCGGCAAGTTCACCTGGTATGGCCGCGGTGGCGATGAGAACTACCCGGACCGCAAGACCGGCTCGGATATCGGCCTCTATTCCAAGGCGGTGAAGGACCTGTTCGTTCGCTATCCTAAGCCGATGGACATGGCGAACCACGAGGACGTGCGCTGGTGCGCGCTCAGCGATGACGCGGGCAACGGATTCGTGGCCATCCCCCGCGACGACGTCATGTCCGCCTCCGCCTTGTCGTGGAGTGCGATGGAACTGATGGGCGCGCGCCATCCGCAGGATCTTCCCGAATCGAAACGCACCTTCTTGAATCTCGATGACCACGTGCTCGGCTTGGGTGGCGCGAGCTGCGGTCCGCCGCCGATGCCGCGGGATATCATCCGCTCCGGTCCCTACAGCTTCGGTTTTGTCCTTCGCCCTCTCAAGGCGGGTCAGAACCCGGTCGAGGTGGCCCGTCCGACCGTGCCGGTGACCGAGCCGGTGGTGATCGAACGGAACCGCCGCGGATTGATCGAGCTGACTTCGGCCACGGCGAAAGCGGTGATCCGCTACCGCATCAATGGTGGCGAATGGAAGAACTGGAGCGCGCCCTTCGTGCTGAAGACCGCGGGCAAGATCGAGGCGGTCGCCGCTCTGGAGGGCTACGTGGGATCGGCGGTCACCTCGCGGGAGTTCCCGTTCGTGTTGCCGCGTGACACCTGGAAACTCGTCCGTGCCGATAGCCAGGAAAAGGGCGAGGGCGAGGCCAGCCATGCCATCGATGGCAAACCGGACACCTATTGGCACACCCAATGGCAGGGCGCGACTCCGCCCTTGCCGCACGAATTGGTCATCGATCTCGGAGTGAACGCGGAGCTGGCCGGCGTGACGGTGCTGCCCCGCCAGGACGGTGAAAACGGCCGCATTGGTGACTACGAGGTTTATGCCAGCCTGGACGGCACGGAATGGGGAGCTCCCGCGGCGAAGGGCAAGTTCACCGGCGGTTCGGCTTTGGAGCGGGTGATGTTCGAGAAGCCTCGTGAAACGCGGTTCGTGCGGCTCGTCGCGCTCAGCGAGATCCGCGGCAATTCCTGGTCCTCCATCGCCGAACTGGATGTGATCGCGCTCCGCTCGATGGAAGCTCCGAAGGCCCGCGATGACTGGTCGATTTCCAAAGCCAGCAGCGAGCAGCCCGGCGAGGGCGAGGCGGAGAACCTCATCGATGGCAAGCCCGACACCTTCTGGCACACCCAATACGGACTCTTCCTCGCGAAATACCCGCATGAGATCACCGTTGATCTTGGCAAGCCGGTCAACCTTGCCGCCATGACCGTGCTACCGCGGCAGGACAGCCGCAATGGCCGCATCAAGGGTTACTCGGTGCAAACCAGCGCCGATGGCCAGAAATGGGACAAGGCTGCCGAAGGAGAGCTGGCAGACGATGAAAAGCTCCACGAGATCCGTTTCGCGGCACCCGCCGCGGCGCGCTTCGTGAAGTTCACCGCGCTCGGGGCTCACGATGGCGGCGACTTCGCCTCCGCCGCGGAGTTCGATTTCGTGCCGGCGAAGTAAACGGGCGAACTACCCAAAGAAAAAGCGGAGGCGATGGAGCCTCCGCTTCGTTGCGATTCGGGAGTTAAGGGTCGTGCTTACTTGAGGCGGCCTTGGAGGCCGGCCACGTCCTTGAGCCACTCGTCGGCGTTGCCGCTTTCTTCCCAGACTTCCTTGAGTTCGGAGTCATTGGTCACCTTCTTCACGGCCTTCTGGGCCAGGGTGACGACATCGGCGGGAGCGGTGGCACCGAGTTTCTCGACGTAGGCGGCGACGCCATCGGGGAGTTCCTCGACCGGTTTGCCGAGCAGCGCGGCCACCACATCGGCGGCGGCGATCACGATCGAGCAATCGGTGGCTTCAAGATAATCCTTCGACTGGATGCATCCCTCGAAGATGTCCTTCAAAAGCGTCGTGTCGTCCGCGTCGTCCAGATCCCAGATCCAGTCCATCGCGTCGTCATTTTCAAAACTGCCGGTTCCCCATGCGCCCATGCGCGATTTCTAAAACCATCGGGCCGCGGGCTGTCCAGCCCTTACCTCGAACTTCTTGAATTCGCGATTTGCCCGGCTGGATGGGCGGTTGTGCGATGCGCTGAAAATCAGCGGGATCGCCGGAAAACACCCGCGCCCGGAGGCGCGGATGTTTTCGAAAAACGATGCTTATTTGCCAGCCAGCTTCTCCTCGCGGGCCTTCTTCCATTGCGTTCCGAGCTCTTCGAGAGGGGCTCCGGCGTGTTCTTTCCAGATCTCGTCGGTGTAGTTCCCCGCGCGTGCGGCGGCATTCAGTTTCGCCACGAAGTCCTTGTTCTTCGAGGTCACCACCCAGTCGAGGAAGTTCGCGGTGACGCGGTAGCTCGCGTCGTATTTCGCGTTGGCGATGTTGCCGCGGTTGAGTTCGGCGCCCTTGGTCTGCGGTTCGTAGAGGAACCAGCGGATGTAGTCCGGGATGCCCTCGGTGATCCATCCGGGCGTCGGGTTCTTGCCGCGGCCGTAACGCTGCACCACGTGGACCATCTCGTGCACCACGCAGCCGCGGGCCTCGCCCTTGAGGTTGTTGCGGAACCATCCGGCATTCAGCGAGATCGTGGTCCCGGCGGCCCAAGCCGGGACCCCCTTCATGTCGTCCTGGAACCGGAAGGTCACGGTGGAGGACGGGGTGAAGCCTTCGCTGGGAAGCAGTGCCACGATTTTCGGATACCACTCCTTCACCACCGGGGTGAGCTCGGTTTCCAGCCAGCCCTTCAGGTCGGGGGCAGTGCCGGGATCGAAGGTGTAGGTGTAGGAGCCGGCCTGAACGACCTGCGGGGCGGGTTTGTCCGCGGCCGGAGCCGGGGTTTCCGCGTGGAGGGAACCGGCCGCCAGGCAAGCCAGCAGCGGGACGAGTGCGATGTGTTTCTGGGTCATAATGCGATGAATCAAGGTTGGGGGGTGAGATGGGATGCCACCCACAGCACGAACGACGCGAGCAGCGGGATGCCGGAGGCCACCACGAACCAGAACAGGCCGGCGAGCGGCCAGTAGATCCAGTCCTCCAGCCCCCGGATCAGGGGAATCCGGAAATGGGCGTGGTGGTGGAAGGCCATCCACAGCACCACCCCCACCGCGGCCACTCCCGGGAGGGAGCTCAGTGCGCAGGCCCGCCCCAGCGGGAACCGCGGGCGTTTCCGGGGTACGGGCAGGGGGGCCAGTTGGGGTTCGGATGGGTCGGTCATCGGCCTTGGCGGGGCAAGCCTTCCCATACGGCGGCGGGGATCGGGTCATTTCACGCCGCCGCCAATTGAGGCCGTGGGCCGCCATCGACGGGTTTCCTTTCCTCCGCTGGACAAACGCCCGCCCCTCTGGCATCCCTCCGCCGCCATGTCCGAGTTGTCGAAAGCCTATGAACCCCAAGCGGTCGAAGAAAAGTGGTACGCCGCTTGGATCGACGGGAAGTGCTTTGAAGCCGATCCTTCCTCCGAGAAGGAGGGCTATTCCATTGTCATCCCGCCGCCGAACGTCACCGGCATCCTCCATCTCGGCCACGTCCTGAACAACACGCTCCAGGACGTGCTGGCCCGCCGCGCTCGCCAGCAGGGCAAGGAAGTCCTCTGGCTGCCCGGCACCGATCACGCCGGTATCGCCACCCAATCGAAGGTGGAACGCGAGCTGAAGAAGAACGAAGGCGTGGGTCGCCGCGACCTCGGCCGCGACAAGTTCCTCGAGCGCGTCTGGGACTGGAAGGACCAGTACGGCGGCATCATCATCAAACAGTTGAAGCGCTTGGGCTGCTCCTGCGATTGGAGCCGCGAGCGCTTCACCATGGACGAGTCCTACACGAAGTGGGTGAGCCATGTGTTCGTGGAGCTTTTCAAGGAAGGCCTGATCTACCGCGGCAAGCGCATCGTGAACTGGTGCCCGGTGTCGCTCACCGCCCTCTCCGACGAGGAGGTGATCATGACTCCGCAGCGCTCGAAGCTCTACTTCATGAAGTACGAGCTGGCGGACGCTCCCGGCGAGTTCCTGGAAATTTCCACCACCCGTCCGGAAACCCTGATGGGTGACGTGGCCGTGGCCGTGAACCCGAAGGACGAGCGTTTCGCGAAATACATCGGTCGCAAGGTGTTCCGCCCGTTCCCGCATGCGGAGATTCCGGTGATCGCGGACGATCACGTGGACATCGAGTTCGGCACCGGCGCGCTCAAGATCACTCCGGCCCATGACAAGGCGGACTTCGAGATCGGCCTGCGCCACAATCTGCCAATCATCGACGTGCTCACGCCCGAGGCGCACATCAACTGCCCCGAGGTGCCGGATCTCCACGGTCTCGACCGCTTCGTGGCCCGCAAGAAGGCCGCGGCGAAGCTGGAGGAACTCGGCCTCCTCATCAAGGTGGAGGAGTATGAGAACAACGTCGGCTTCTCCGAGCGCGCGGGCGTGCCGATCGAGCCGCGCATTTCGATGCAGTGGTTCCTCAAGTATCCCTGCGTGAAGGAAGCCGCGGACGCCGTGGCCAACGGTGACATCAAGTTCCGTCCCGAGCGCTGGGCGAAGACCTATGCCCACTGGATGGAGAACCTCCAGGACTGGTGCATCAGCCGCCAGCTCTGGTGGGGCCACCAGATCCCGGTGTGGTACCGCAAGGACAAGCTCGAAGCGCTCAAGGGTGCCGAGGCGCTCGACATGGCGGACTTCCAGGCTGGTGACATCCACGTCGGCGTGGACTCCCCCGCCGACGCGGAAAACTGGGTGCGCGACGAGGACGTGATGGACACCTGGTTCTCGTCCTGGCTGTGGCCGTTCGCCACCATGGCGGACGTGGGCGAGCAGACGCCGACCTTGAAGAAGTTCTACCCGACCGACGACCTCGTCACCGGTCCGGACATCATCTTCTTCTGGGTGGCGCGCATGATCATGGCGGGCTTCCGCTTCACCGGCGAGCTGCCGTTCAAGAACGTCTATTTCACCGCGATCATCCGCGATCTCAAGGGCGAGAAGATGTCGAAGTCCAAGGGGAATTCGCCCGATCCCATCGAAATGATGGAGAAGTATGGCGCGGACGGGCTGCGCTTCGGCCTGCTGCGCATCGCGCCGGTCGGCAGCGACATCCGTTTCGATGAAGCCCACGTCGAGGAAGGCCGCAATTTCGCCAACAAGCTCTACAACGCCTGCCGTTTCCGCCAGATGGCCGGGGACGACAGCGAGTGGGAGGAGCTGGAGCTGCGCCCGCACCACGTCGACATCATGGCGAAGCTCGATGAGCTGACCGTCGATCTGGAGCGCGCCTACGGCGAATACCGTTTCGGTGAAGTAGCCCAGCTTCTCTACGAATTCCTCTGGAACGAGTTCTGCGACAAGTTCCTCGAAGCCGTGAAGGGCGACCTGCGCGAGACCGCCACCGCGGATGCGCGTAATGCCACGCTCGCGACCTTCGATGCCGTGATGAGCCGCTACCTCCAGCTACTCCACCCCTACATGCCCCACGTCACCGAGGAGCTGTCGCTCCGGATGGGCTTCGTGGAGGAAGGGGAGTTCCTGATGCAAAAGGAGCTGCCGGACGAGCCGCTGCTGGAAGGTCTGGAGCAGGAAGGCATCGACAATGCCAAGGGCGTCGCCGGTGCGGTGTATGAAGCCGCCGGTCGCCTCCGCAACCTGAAGGCCGAATACAAGCTCGCGTCCCGCAAGGACGTGACCTTCGTGGTGAAGCCGTCCGTCGATTGGCTGGGCGAGGAAACCGACATCCTCGCGCTGCTGGCCGGCTCGAAGGAAGTCCGGATCGATGCCGCCTACGAGGCACCGAAAGGCACGCCGGTTGCCCTGACTCCGGTCGGGGAGATCTATCTTCCGCTGGAAGGGCTGATCGATGTCGAGTCCGAGCGCCTGCGTATTTCCAAGGAGATCGAATCGACCACCAAGGAGGTTGCAAAAAGCGAAGGCAAACTTGGCAACGCCAGCTTCGTCGATCGCGCGCCGCCGGAAGTCGTTGAACAAGAGAAGGCCCGCCTCGCCGATTGGAAAACGAAGCTCGCTCAGCTCCAGGAGATGCTCGCCGCACTCGCCTGATCGCTTGTCACGCGCCGCCAGACTGTCAGTGTGGCGGCGCGCAGTTGCTACATGTCGAAACTCGAAACCATCCCCGGCATCGGTAAATCCTCGGTCGAGCTGCTCGAAGCCGCGGGATTCCTCGATGAAAATTCCTTGGCGAAAGCCGGGCTGGACCAGTTGGTGGCGGAGCTTGAGCGGGCGAATTCGGTCCTGAAGATCGCCAAGCGGGCTCCGCGTCGCGCCGAAGTGGAGAAATGGCTTTCCGCCGCGCGGGACCGCACGGGGATTGCCGCTCCGGGTTCCGACGAGGAAGACGAGGGCGCCCAGCCGTTGGTGGCGGTGAACTACGAAGAGAATCCCGAAGTGGCAGCCATGCTGGCCCGGTCGCCTTCCGCCCAGCCGCTGCCACCGCGCCTGCTCATCGAGAACGAGCTGGCCGTTTCCGACATCCCTCCAGCCGTGCTTCTCAGCCGCGTGGTGGGGGATCTGGACGTCCGGGTCACCGAAACCGCCTCTTCCAAGCCGGTGAAGCTGCCCGCCGGTGGCTCCGTGCAGGTGGGGGATGCTCCCGCTCCGAAGCGCGAGATCGATGCTTCCCGCATCCGGACCATCGCGGACATGACGCCGGTCGCTTTGAAGCCCGGCACCTCTTCTTCGGACTCTGGCAACGACCGAGTGGCACTGATCCGCGCGCCCCGTGAAAGCACCAACCGCGGGCGTAATCCGGAGTCGCGTTTCTTCATCCGTGGCGTGCTCCACACCCACCCGCTCCAGGTGATGTTCGGGGCGGTCGTGACCTTGGTGATGATGGTGGTGCTGCCGCTGGCCATCGTCGCCGCGGGGTTGCTGTTGCTCAGCGATATGCAGCCGGAGCAGTTCGGCTGGGTGCCGAAGTGGTTCCTCGCTTTCCCGATCGCCCTGCCGGTCACCGGATTGGCCTATCTGATCTGGGGCGTGGGAGCTGGCAAGTGCCGCATCTGCGGCCAGCGCCTGTTTGTGCCGAAGAACTGCCGTAAGAACGCCAAGGCACACCACGTGAAGTGGATCGGCTACATCATTCCCACCGCGCTCCACATGCTGTTCTTCCGCTGGTTCCGCTGCACCTACTGCGGCACCCCGGTCCGGTTGAAGGAGTAGTTCTTCGATCGACGACGCGCTCCGTCCCGGAGTGGTTGGGAAATTGCTGGCAATTTCTGGATTGTTTTGAGAGATCCGGGTCGCGGTTTGCGTTCCCTTGGTTCTTTTTTTGTTCCGATGTTGAAGCGTGTTTCCCTCTGCCTGTTGTTTCTGGCTTCGGCCCTCCATGCGGAGCGCCCGAACATCATCCTGATCGAGTCCGACGACCAGCGGCCCGATGCGATCGGTGCTCTCGGCAATCCGACGGTCAAGACCCCGGGGCTCGACCGTCTCGTCGCCAATGGGATGGCCTTCACCAACGCGCGGAACCAAGGATCCTACAACGCCGCCGTCTGTGTCGCGAGCCGCTCGATGCTCCAGTCCGGACAATCGCTCTGGCACTACGACGACAACCTCCAGGGTCGCGTCACCCTCGGGGAGCTGCTTCAGAAAGCCGGCTACCACACCTACGGCACGGGGAAGTGGCACAATGGCAACGAATCGCTGAAGCGCTCCTTCACCGCCGCGGACAACATCACGCCGGGATTCCTGCCGAAGGGGCATGACAGCGCCTTCCCGACTCTGGCGATCCACGATGGGAAGGTTTCGAAGGGCGCGAATGTGCCGCCGCGTCTCTCCTCCGATCTCATCGGCTCCACGGCGTTCGATTTCCTCACCCGCTACGAGGACAAGAAGCCGTTTTTCCTCTACGTCGGCTTCAACGCGCCGCATGATCCCTACACCGCGGACAAGGAATACGAGGCCCGGTATCGCGATGCCTCCGGCAAGTCGACGGTGCCTTCGCCGCCCGCATTCCGTCCTGTCCACGCCTTCGATCCCGGAGTGCTGAAGATCCGCGACGAGGTGCTGCTGCCCCGCCCGCTCGATCCCGCGGCGCTGGCCGATCAGAACGCCACCTACGATGGCATGATCAGCCACCTCGACCACTGGGTCGGCAAGCTGCTGGACCACCTCAAGGCCCGCGGCCTGGATCAGAACACGGTGGTCATTTTCACCAGCGACCACGGCCTCGCCCGCGGCAGCCACGGACTGCTCGGCAAGCAGAACGTCTATGAGCACACGCTGAAGATCCCCTTCGTCATCAGCGGCCCGGGTGTCGCTGCTGGAAAACGCACCGACAGTGCCGTCTACAACTACGAGCTCTACCGCACCATCGCCGACTACGCAGGGGCCATGGCTCCCGCCCAAGCGGAGGGTGGTTCGCTCCGTCCGATCCTCGAAGGCAAGGCCACGCAAGGCCGGGATGCCACCTACCACGGCTACACCAGCCTGATGCGCGCGGTGGTGGTCGATGGCTGGAAGCTCATCGAGTATCATGTGAAGGGCGAGCGCCACACCCAGCTCTTCCACCTCACGGAGGACCGGACCGAGGAAAAGGATCTATCCGCCGACCCCGCGCAGGTGGACCGCCTGAAGACGCTGCGCGAGCGCATGATCGTGGAGCGTGATCGCTACGGCGATGAAGACGGCGAGTTTTGGACTGACATCGGCTTCGGCACGCCATTGGCGAAGACGTCGAATCCCCACGCCAAGCCCAAACCGGAGAATCATACTCAGGAAGAAGAAAAGTAACGCTTCCAGTCACAAGCGTCCGTTGATCATTGAAATTTTCCAGTCGCGGAGCGACGTCATGATCGTAGCCGTGGGTTTCAACCCACGGGAGATGTCGTAATGGATTCGGAGTCGCGGAGCGATGATGGAAAGGGCGGGATGTCATCACCATGTTGGCCTGAATCATGTCGTCCGGCACATCAATCGTCGCTCCGCGACTCCATCATTCACGATCACCTTTCCGTCGGTTGAAACCGACGGCTACAATCGGATGCCACTCCGTGGCGGAATAGTTCCAGAGGGCAGAGCCAACTGGGAATCGGAGCAATGGAAAGCCCGGACATCGGAAGACGTCCGGGCTTGAAGAGAAGATTGAGTTGTCTGGAGATTCCTTACTTCGGGTTCGCCTTGAGGTAGGCCTCCACATCCTTCGTCACGATCAACTGGCCGTGCATCACGGCCCAGTGGCCCGGGAAGGTGCAGACGAACTCGTAGGTGCCTTCCTCGGCGGGGGCCGTGAATTGGATCGTCTCTTTCTTTCCGGCTTCGAGCAGCTTGGTCGCGGCGAGAATGCGCGGATCCTTGTCCGGCACGTAGGCCCGGCCCTGGGAATCGAGTTTGCCGGGCGGCTGGGCCTGGACGGCTTCCGCCACCTCCTTGAAGGTGCCCGGTTTCACGAACACGATGTTGTGCGGCATCGCATCCGGGTTCTCGAAGGTGAGGGACACCGGTTTGGCCGCTGCCACCACCAGCTTCGTGGTATCGAAACGAAGTTGCTCCGGCACCGTCTTCACCACCAGGGTGCGGATGGTCAGGCCATCGAGACGTGAACCGGCTTTCGTGGCTTCCGCCGCGGGCAGCAGTCCGGTGAGGTCACGGGCGACCTTGAGCGCGGCGACGAATTCCGGTGTGGCTCGATCGGCCTCCGCGGTATGGCCTGCCCAGTCGGTCACCGCGTCCAGCACCTTGGCAGCCTTGTCGCCGGACCACGCGTTGTGCGGCAGGCGGCTGATCCCTTTCAAAGCCAGCGGGATCTCCTCGCCGCGGGCGATCATGTCGGCGAGGCCGTTGAAGACCAGGCCCGGCTCCTTCTTCATCGCCACCAGGGTTTCGATGGCGGACTCGCGGATCGAGCCGGCCGGATCCAGCGGCACCGGGATGCGGACCGACGGCTTCGGCGCGGCGATGGAGGCCTTCCGGAACAGCGGTTGGTGCTTCGAATCGAGGACGGTGAGGGTGAACTTGTCGAGGCGGTCCTCATAGCCCGTCCGGTTCCAGACCGTGATGGCGGAGATCGCCTGCGGGGTTTTCAGGTCGAGTTCCCACCATGGGCGCTTCGAGTTCTCCTCGGTGTGGGTCTGGGTGCCGGACTCGAACACGCCGTTGGTGTTGCCGTCGATCGCCTTGTCGGCGGTGCCGCCGAAGGCCGTGGTCGATTGGGTGGCGGTGCCGGTGCCCGCGATGTTCTTGTCGCCGGAGAACACCTGCACCTCGGCCAGGGTGAGCGTGCCCTTCGGCAGTTCAATGCGGACGTAGCGCGCCGCACCGGAACCGTTTGTGGCCAGCGAGGTTTTGATGGCGGGCGGCAGCGTGCCGAGCAGCGGCATCACCTTGTCGAAGGCGGAAGCCCGCAGGGTGGCATCGGGCAGCAGTTGCAGGGATTCGAGGAAATCCACCAGATCCGTCGAGGACCTCGCGGCCATATTCCAACGGGGTTCGATCGAACCATCGACTTGGATCAGGGCGGCGATCGCGAAACGGCGCAGCGTTTCCTCGGCTCCCGCGCCTGCGAGGTCGTCCAGCTCTGCCCGCACCGATTTCAGGTCGGCGGGAGATTCGGAAAGGAGCAGCTTGGCCAGCTCATCCGCGGCCTTGCCGCCGGTCTTGGCCATCGGAGCGAGGATTTCGAACAGCACCTTCACCGGTGGCTGGTTCTTCAGCTTCGCGAGATCCGCCAGGGCGGTCTTCCGCTGGTCGGCGGAGATCTCCGGACGCGTCAGCATCGCGGTGAGCGTGAAGGGGGACTTGGGCAGCTTGGCGAGTTCGGCTCCGTTCAGGGAGCCGACGATGTATTCGGCTCCTTCCGGATTGCCCGCGGCCACGGTCTTGCCATCCATGATCGCTTGTTTCCACCACGGCGCGAGCTGGCGCATGGTTTCCTTCAGGCAGTAGTCGAGGTAGTAATCGGTCGGCTGCTTGAGCGCGAGGAGGGCGATGTCCGCGGCTTCCCATTCACGGAAGAAACTGGCGACACGCACCGCTTCCAACCGCACGCGCGGGGCTTCGTCCGCGGCGGCCTTCTTGAGCAGCGCGAGTGCGTCCGGCACACGGTCGCGCCAGTAGCCGAGCACGCGGATGCCTTGGGCGCGGGCACGGGGTTCCTTCGAGGCAAGGATGCGTTTGAGCAGGCCGGTGTCCACGGTGTCGTGCCACTGGTGGACCCACAGGGCTTCCAGCAGGTGGTGCTCGTAGGCCGGGTCCTTTTCATCGAGGGTTTCGATCCAGTGCTTCACGCCGGCGATGACTTCCTGCGGGTCATGTTTGCCGAGTTCGATTTTCGCTCGGAGGCGGACGTCGTTCTCCGGCTCCTTCAGCAGGTCGAGCAGCGCGGCGACGGGCTGGCCGTCGATCTTCTTCGGTACCAGCAGCGGACGGCCCTCGTAGGTGATCCGGTAGAGGCGGCCGTGCTGGTGGTCGCGGTTCGGATCGCGGAGATGGTGCTGGAGATGGCCGATGAGCATCTGCGACCAGTCCATGAAGTAGAGCGAGCCATCCGGTGCCACGGTGATGCCGGAGGGGCGGAAATTGGGGTTCTGCTGGATGTCGGTGGAGACGAGGTTCTCGATGGTCTCGCCCTTGATGCCGGAACCTTCCTCGGTGAGCTTCGCGCGGAAGATGCCCTGGATGCTGATCACGTTCGTGTTCAGGAACAGGCCCTGCCAGTCATCCGGGAAATGGCGGCTGCTCAGGATGGCGGTGCCGGGGCAGGGGCGGGACGGGCGATCCCAGAACGGCTGCATCTGGGGATGGGCTCCTTCGCTGAGGAAGCCGCTCATCGCCGGTCCGAAGTAGTTCACATTGCCGGTGGCGTCGGTGATCAGGTCGTTGCCCCAGTAATCGAACACGCGGCCGTGGGGATTCGCGAATCCGTAGGCGGCGTGGCGGATGAATTTCCCGGTGCCGGGTTCGTAGCGGTAGATGCAGCCGTTCTGGTTGCGAACCACGCCGTCGCGCGTTTCCACGTTGGTGCGGTGGAACACGCCATCGCTGAGGTAAACGGCTCCTCCCGGCTCAAGGCACATCGAGTTCGTCTCATGGTGGGAGTCCGCGGCATCGAGGCCGGTGAGCACGCGCTCCCGCGTGTCCGCCTTGCCGTCGCCGTCCGTGTCGCGGATGTACCAGAGGTCCGGCGATTGCATGACCAGCACGCCGTCCTTGTAGAACTGGAATCCGGTCGGGCAGTTCAGGCCGTCCGCGAAGGTGGTCACCTTGGCGGCCTTGCCAGTCTTCGGATCGAGGTCGATCACCAGCAGCTTGTCGAAGTCTTTCGTCGTCGGACTGGTTTCCGGGTAGTTCTTCCAAGCGGAGATCCACAGGCGGCCCTTGGTGTCGAAGGCCATCTGCACCGGGTTGACGAGTTCGGGGAAGGTCTTTTCGGAGGCGACCAGTTCCACCTTGCAGCCCGCCGGGAGCTTGAGGTGCTTGATGGCTTCCTCCGGATCGGTGTAGGGGACCGGCTCCTTGCGGTTCGGAGGAGTGGCTTCCACCGGCGGCAGGTTGTCGTCCTTCACCACCAGGTCGCCGCCCTTCGCCACCGCCCACACCCGCTGGTCGCGGTTGGCGGTCTTCACGTCGCGCTGCGCCATTTCCTGGTTCAGGATCTTCGCATTGGTGACGCCCTCGTAGGAGATCAGCGAGCGACCACCGTAGATGTTGTATTGATCCACGGTGCGGTAGCGGTGGTGCCACTGCTCGTTCTTGTCGAGCACCGCCTCGCGGATCCGGGCCAGCTTCGGATCGTCCAGCGATCCGGGATCACGGCCGAACAGCGCCTTGAACTGGATCGGGGCGAGCAGTTTGTCGCCCTCGTCGGTGAGATGGATGCCGTTGAGCGTGAGCGGGGACTTGGCCTTCGCGTAGAGTTCGCGGGAGGCGTCGTAAAGGTTCACGAAGGGGACGTTGTTGGCCTTCGCCACCTCCGCCATGGCACCGGTGTAGAGCACCAGGTTGCGGTTGTTCTGCGCCGGGTCGGTGCCGGGCCGCGGCTCCTGCGCGATCGGCGAGACCAGCACCAGGCGGCAGGTGCCCTTGCCATTGTAGTTGGCGGAAAGCTGGGCCTTCAGGTAGGCTGCCAGGTTCGCCTTAAACTTCGGTAGCCCAGTCTCGCCGTCGAAGGACTCATTGAACCCCCAGTAAGCGATGATCACGTCCGCTCCGAAATCGGTGCCGGCCTTGTAGGTCACCTTGGTGTTGTCGGGCGGCGTGAAGTCGCCCTTCTTCATGGAAAGGAAATAGCTTGTGGGCGGCACGTCCTCGGAGCGCGGATGCACGTTGATCTCGTCTCCGCTGAAACCGAGGTTCCGGATCGTGAGATCCAGATCCGGGTAAGCGCGCTGGATCAGGGCCTCCAGCCAGGCCTGGTGTTGTTGGCGATCCGCCAGACCGCTGCCGACGATGGCGATGTGATCGCCTTTCTGGAGTTGGAGCGGGGATTCCTGCGCCGTCGCCACTTGGCAGATGGACGGGGCAAGGGCGATGCCGAAGAGGGAATGGTAGCGGGAAATCATGGCCGGAGAAAATGGGCCTCCGGAGAACACAACAAACGAAACAGACTCTCCGGAAGCTTCCGGAAATACCGAACGCGGGCTGCCGATTCTTGCAGTTGTGCGGGAAAATCTGTGATTTGACCCGATTTTGACCGAATTATTCCTTCGCCCGGCTGTCCATCACGATGGTGACCGGCCCGTCGTTGACCAAGGCCACCTTCATGTCCGCACCGAAGATCCCACGTCCCACCGGCTTGCCGAGGTGGCCTTCCATCATCGCGCAGAACCGTTCGTAAAGCGGTTCGGAAACCTCCGGCCGCGCCGCGCGGATGAAGGACGGGCGGTTGCCCTTCTTCGTCGAGGCGTGGAGCGTGAACTGGCTGACGACGATCACGTTGCCCGAGCAATCGATCACCGAGCGGTTCATCTTGCCCTCGTCATCGCCGAAAATCCGCATCGCCGTGATCTTCGCCGCCAGCCACGCGGCATCCTCCTCGCCATCGCCGTCCTCAATGCCCAGCAGCACCAGCAGGCCGGGACCGCAATGGGACACCAGGTGGCCGTCCACGCGGACGGAGGCTTCGAGGACACGTTGGACGACGGCGCGCATGGCCGTTAGGCTGCTCCCATCCGGATCGAAAGGGAAGCCAAGCGGCGTCTTTTCCTCCGCTCTCCCGCACCATGGACTCCACCATCCACTTTCCGAAACCGCTTCGCACAGGCCACGCGATCGGCATCACTGCGCCTTCCAGCGGAGTGGTGGTGGAATCCCATCTCCAGCGGCTGGAGCTGATCGAAGGCCAGCTCCGCGCCGCGGGCTACGGCGTGATCGAGGGAAAGTGCCTGCGCGCCGATCACCAGCACGTCAGCGGCACTCCGCAGCAGCGGGCCGCCGATTTCACCGCTCTCTGGAATGATCCTCAGGTCGGCGCGATCATCCCGCCGTGGGGTGGAGAGTTGCTGATCGGGATGCTACCCCATTTGGATTTCACTTCATTGGCGGCGACTCCGAAATGGGTGATGGGCTATTCGGACATCTCGACGCTGCTTCTCGCCATCACGGCGACCACCGGCATCGCCACGGCCCACGGTCCCGGCCTGATGGATCTGGTGCGCGATCAAGTGGCCAGCGTTTGGGAGACGGCGTTCGAGATGCTGGGCAGCGAAGCCGGAGCGAGGTTCAGCCAGCGGAGCTTCGAGCGCTATCAAGTCGATTACATTCCCTACGAGGCGCAGATGGACGCGAAGTTCAACCTCACCGAGCCGGTTGAGTGGAAACGTCTCGGCGACCAAACGCCGTGCCGGTTTTCCGGGCGCTTGATCGGCGGCTGCCTCGATACCGTGGTGCATCTCGCGGGCACCCCCTACGGCCATGTGCCAGCCTTTCTGGAGCGCCACCGGCAGGACGGCGTGATCGTGTTCCTGGAAAATTGCGGACTGGCCCCCGTCGAGGTCGTGCGTTCGCTCTGGCAACTGCGGCTCGCCGGTTGGTTCGAGGGCGTCCGCGGACTGGTGTTGGGGCGATCGGCTGGACCGGACGTTTCCGGTGTCGGTGAACTGGGCTATCGGGAGGCGGTCGAATCGGTGGTCGGGGACCTGTCCGTGCCGGTGCTGATCGATGCCGACATTGGCCACCGTCCACCCCAAATGGTGTTGGTCAATGGCGCGCTGGCCCGCGTGGAGTGGTCGGAAGGAGCGGCCAGCGTGGTGCAGCGGTTTATCTGACGCAGGCATTTCCGAACTTCCTCGATTCCAGGATTGTCCGGCGGCGCTTGAATCCTAGCGTCGCCCCGTGGCCGACGACGCACCTTCCTCCCGCTATCCGGTGTTCCCGATGATGTGGGTGATGTGCTTTTTCCTCGGCCTGTCGCCGGGCTTCTGGGGTGCCGCCCTGACCAATATCCTCAATGCCAAGGGGCTGGGGGAGTGGATCACGCTCGCCTTCATGGTGTCGCCCTGCGCCGCGATGGTGTCGCCGCTGATCGCCGGAGCCCTCGCGGACCAGCGGATCCGTGCAGAGCGTTTGCTCGGCATCATTGCCATGACCAGCGCAGGCCTGTTGCTGGTGGCCTTTTGGTCGCTCGATCATGGCTGGAACACGTGGTGGTTCATCGGCTTCCTCGCCCTCCACGCCCTGTTCGCCGGTCCGATGTGGGGGCTCGGCACCATGGTGGCGCTCACCCACCTGAAACACGGCGAGCGCCAGTTCCCGCTGGTCCGCCTCGGCGGCACCATCGGTTGGATGGTGGCCGGGCTGGCGACCAGCTATCTGCTCCATGGCGATCGCTCCTCGACCTCCGGCTACGCGTCCGTGATCACCCGGGTGATGCTCGGCCTCATCGCCTTCCTGCTGCCTGCGACCCATCCGACCTCGAAAAGCCGCTCGTGGACCAGCCTGTTGGGCCTCGAGGCCTTCAGCCTGCTGAAGGAGCGGGACCACTTCGTGTTTTTCCTCACCACGGCGCTGCTATCGGTGCCGATGTCGGCGTTCTACATGTTCGTGCCCCGCCATCTGGAGGCGCTGGGGGATCTCCACGCGTCCGGCACGATGACACTCGGCCAGTGGTCGGAGGTGGGCGCGATGGTATTCGTGGGCGCGGTGATGGCGCGTTGCCGGGTGAAAACCGTGCTGATCTGGGCGCTTGGGCTCACGCTTGCCCGCTTCGTTTGTTTCACGGTGGCCGGGGCCAACAGTGTCCGGGGCTGGCTGATCGCTGGGGTCTCGCTCCACGGGATCGCCTACACGTTCTATTTTATCACCGCCCAGATCTTCCTGGACCGGCGGGTGCCGCCGGGGCTCCGCGGACAGGCCCAGGGGCTGCTCACCCTGATGTCGGCGGGAGTCGGAACCCTCACCGGGACTCTGTTCGTCGGCTACCTCTACCGCCTCGCGGTGATCGGTGGCAGCGGCGGCTGGACCCTGTTCTGGGCCGTGCTTTCTGGCATCCTGTTGCTCTGCCTGGTGATTTTCGCCACGCTCTACAAGGGCGTGACGGCCAATGAGGCCCCAGCTGAAAAGTAGCGCGAACGCCCACGTCTGTCCGCCGGGTGCGGCTTACTGTCCGATCGGTTTCTTCTGGAACTCCTCGTCGCGCAGCTTGCGGAGGTATTCGAGATACTTGCGCTGGGCTTCCAGATTCGGATCGGTGGCGTTGTCCTGGCCGTATTTTTTCCACGGACCGTAGGGCACCTGGCCGGCTTCCACGAAGCGCCAGTGGACCTTTTGGCCCGAGGCGACGCCGAGGTAGTCGCGCACGGACGGGGAAATATCGATGCCCGCGGACTGGTTGGAGGTGTTCTTCGGCGGCTTGTTGCCGAAGACGTATTCCCAATCGTCGGTCACCCACGGGCCGCAGTCCTCCCATTGGGCGTAGCAACTGCGGTTGTTGTAGTAGATCTGGAGCCAGCGGCCCTTGCAGACCGTCTTGCCCGGTTCCGGGCTGAGGCGGCTGAACCACGGGATCACCTTGCTCGCTTCGGGCTTGTGGATCGTCGAGCTGATCACGTCGTTGTAGGGCAACGCGATGTAGAAGGGGTTCAGCTTCGGTGAAAAGGACTTCGGGCGGAAATCCCCGGTCTTGAAATCCGCGACCCGGCCGGACGGCTCGGGGTCGTCATAGCCACCGAAGTTCGAGGACCACGCCTGGTCCCACGAGGATTTGGTGTTCGGTGTGGGGTTGTTCTGCGACGGCAGTTCGCCGACCCAGAACACGGTGGCCGTCACCGACATGCGCCACGGATAGAGCACCCGGGCGGTGGGGTCGACCGGGCGGGCCGGGGCGGCGGAAAGGTTGCTGGTCGGGATGACCACGCGCGGGGCGGCGCCGGAGGTGGCGGTGCCCACACTGGGCTGGGGACTGGTCGGCACGATCACCCGGGGAACACCGCTAGCCGTCGCAGCCGTCTGGGCTTGCGAAAAAGAACCCGCCGCGAGGAGCAGCGGGAGGGTCACGGCGAGTTGGGTACGGGTCGTGATCATGCGGAGGGACGTCCGGGCAACCCCGTTAGGGTTGCCAATGAGTGCTGCATTCTCCGGATTCCGCGATTTGGCGCAAGGCAAAAGCCGGTGGTTAGAGGCCCGCCGGCCGTGGAATGCCCGCCGCTTCAGCGTTTCCGGCGAAGAACAGTTAGCGAGGCGAGGCCGAGAAGCAGCACGGAGCTGGGTTCCGGCACGGTGCTCCAGGTCACCACGTCCTGGCGGGTGTTGTTCGTCAGGTAGGTGAGGGTCACCGGGGTGTACGTGGCCACATTGGCCAGGTAGTTGTTGGCTGCCGTCACCACCGCGGGCGAATCGAGCAGCTTCACATTGCCAGTGGAGAGGTTGCCATTGTCGCCCATCACCACTTCCCAGATCGCGGCCTGCACCGCGGCGGCATCGATGTCGGTCTTGCCGGAGGCGAGGTAGCCGCCGACGAGGCGCGAGATCGTGTCATACTGGGCCAGCGACTGCGGGCTCTGGATGTCGTAGACCAGCGTCTCGCCATACGAGAGGCCGGCCAGCGGCTCCACGCAGAAGGCGGGGCCGAAGTCGAAATTCAATTGGCCGGCGTTCTGGGCCTCGGCGTGGCTTGGATTGCCGTCGAAAGTGACGGACACCAAGATCTGCGGGCTCGCATCGATGAGATGCGCCTGGAGGGTTTGGGCGTGGGATCGGCCAGACAGCACGGCCGCAGCGATCGCTGCCACGCCTAGCAGCAGTTTCGTTTTCATGTGGGGGGAGGGTCGTAGTGAAACGTTAGACCCCACCCCGGATCAAGCCCAAGGACCGGGAATGCCGTGGAAATACGGATTCTGTTATCACAAGTTACTCGAAATGAGTAGATTGTGACGGTGTTCGATTTGTCTGAATCCGTGCTATCCCTTCCCGATGATAATTAAGGCAGCCTTATCATCATGCAGGAATATCGGAAAATATGCGCAGCCATTGCCGCTGAAACCAGCCGACGTTAGAACTTCCGCAACATGGTATCCCGCTTCTGCCGTTCGACCGCCTGCGGGTGGTCGAGGGTGAAATGCAGGCCGCGGGATTCCTTCCGGCGGATGGCGCAGTCCACGATCAATCCCGCCACGGCCACCAGGTTCCGCAGCTCGAGAATGTCGGCGTTGACCCGGTGGCCCCAATAGAACTCGCGGACTTCCTTCTTCAGGTTCCGGAGCCGGGCGGCGGCGCGGCGCAAGCGGTTCTCGGTGCGGACGATGGAGACATAGTCCCACATCAGGCGGCGGATCTCGTCCCAGTTGTGGTAGATGACCACCAGCTCGTCGGGCTCGGCCACGTCGCCGTGGTGCCATTCCGGGATCTCGGGCGGCTCGTCCTCGTGCGGTTTACCGGGGGAGTAGAACTTGAGCATCTCCTCCAGCGCGCGGCGGGCGACGACATTGCCCTCCAACAGCGAGTTCGAGGCCAGGCGGTTCGCGCCGTGGAGGCCGGTGCAGGCGACCTCGCCGATGGCGTAGAGGCCGCGGACGCTGGTCTTGCCGTCGACATCGGTGACCACGCCGCCGCACTGGTAGTGGGCCGCGGGCACCACCGGGATCGGCTGTTTCTCGCAGTCGATCCCGTATTTGAGCAGGGTCTCGTGGATGAAGGGGAAGTGCTCCCGCATGAACCCGGCGGGCTTGTGCGTGACGTCCAGATAGACGCAGGGCGCGCCGGTGCGCTTGATCTCGCGGTCGATCGCCCGGGCCACGATGTCGCGCGGCGCCAACGAGCCGCGCGGGTCGCTCTTCTTGGTGAAATCCTCGCCCTTGGCGTTGATCAGCACGCCGCCCTCGCCGCGCACCGCCTCGCTGACGAGGAAGGAGCGGGCCTCGGGGCCGGTGGCCGCGGGGTTGTAGAAACAGGTCGGGTGGAACTGGATGAACTCCATGTTCGCCACGTTCGCCCCGGCCCGCCACGCCATCGCTACGCCGTCGCCGGTCGAGGCGTCCGGGTTGGTGGTGTAGAGGTAGACCTTGCCGCAGCCGCCGGTGGCGAGCACCACGCGGTCGGAGCGGAAGACGCGGACCGCGCCGCTGCGGCGGTCCAGGACGTAGGCACCCAGCACGCGGTCGTCGATCACCGCGCCGAGCTTGGCGGTGGTGATCAGGTCGATGGCGTAGTGGTGCTCGAGAATGGTGAGGTTCGGGGTCTTCCGCGCCTGTTCCACCAGCGCGCGGGCGATTTCCCGGCCGGTGGTGTCGCGGGCGTGGAGGATGCGGCGCTGCGAGTGGCCGCCTTCCTTGCCGAGCTGGTAGTGGCCGTTCTCCCGGTCGAAGGCCACGCCGTAGCCGGTCAGGTCGTCGATGGTGGCCGCGCCTTCCCCCACGATGGTGCGGACGGCCGCTTCGTCGCAAAGCCCCGCGCCGGCGTCGAGGGTGTCGGCCACGTGCTTCTCGATCGTGTCTCCATCGTCGCAGAAGCCGGGTGGCAGCACCGAGGCGATGCCGCCCTGGGCCCAGGCGGTGTTGGATTCATAGACGCCGCCCTTGGCGAGCACGATGACCGATCCGTGCCTGGCGGCCCGGATCGCGAAACTCAGTCCGGCGATGCCGGTGCCGATGACAAGGAAGTCGGCGGTCATGGGGTGGCGGGAAGCATTGGAGGCAACTCCCTGCCGGGAAAGGCAAATTTGTCACTCTCCACCAAAGGAACAGGCCCCGGGGCGCTGAACCCCGGGGCCTTGTTCGACATGAGATTTCAAATTTGGGAGGCCGGATCAGCCCAGCAGCCACAGCACCGGCTGCGGCCACACGCCGAGGAGCAGGACCAGCACGGTCAGCACGGCGACCACCACGCGGGTGACGGTCGGCAGGACCAGGGCCTTCGCGCCTTCGGCGGACGGCTGCCACCACATCGCGCGGATCGTTTTGAAGTAGTAGTAGAAGCCGGCCGCCGCGGCGATGAAGCCGAGGCCGACGCCGCTCCAGAGCTGCTGTTTCACGGCCAGCGAGAAGACGAAGAACTTGCCGTAGAACCCGGCGGTGAGCGGCACGCCCGCCAGCGCGGCGAGCAGGACGGTCACGGCGAGCGCGAGCAGCGGGTTGCGCTGGCCGAGGCCGTTGAAGTCCTCGATGCGCTCGCCCTCGCTCTGGATGCGGATCTGGCCGAGCACGAAGAAGGTGCCGAGCGTCATCAGCAGGTAGGTGGCGAGGTAGAAGGACACCGTCTTCACCGAGCCGAGCAGGTTGGCTTCGTCGGTGTTCCAGGCGGCGAGCGCCAGCAGGAGGAATCCGGCGTGGGCGATCGAGGAGTAGGCCAGCAGGCGCTTGAAGTTCGTTTGCGGGATCGCGGCGAGGTTGCCGAAGACCAGCGTCAGGCAGGCGAGCACCAGCAGCAGCACCAGCACCGGGCCGCGCACCGGCGACTCCGGGGCGAGGAAGGGCTGGAGGAAACGAATGAGCAGGATGAAGCCCGCGGCCTTCGAGCCGACGGAGAGGAAGGCGGTGGTCGGGGTGGGAGCACCCTGATAGACGTCCGGGATCCACACCTGCATCGGCGTGGCGCCGACCTTGAAGCCAAGCGACACCATCACCAGCGCGATGCCGAAGAGCAGCGGCAGGTAGCTCTGGCCGGGTTCCTGCACGGACGGCTGGGAGCTGATCCACTGGCTGATGCCCGCCAGGCTCATCGTGCCGGTGGTGCCGTAGATCCAGGCGATGCCGTAAACGAGGAAGCCGGTGCTGAGCGCGCCGAGGATGAGGTATTTAACGCCTGCCTCCAGCGAACCGACATTGCGGCGCATGTAGGCCACCAAGATGTAGAAGGTGATCGTCACCAGCTCCAGCGCCACGAAGGCACCGGCGAGGTCCTTGGCGGAGGCCATCCACATCATGCCCGCGCAGGCGAAGACCGGCAGCGCGTAGAACTCACCGGTGCCGGATTCGGAGCCCGGGTGATCGGTGAAGCGCGCGAGCACGGAGCGGAAGTCGATCGAAAGCAGCACCACCAGCAGGGTGGAGACCAGCGCGAAGCCCTTGTAGAAGCGAGCGAGCGAATCGAAGCTGTAGAAGTTCCACAGCGGCCATTTCGCCCAGGCCGCGTCCGGTTTCGCCTCCGGCCCGACCGCGCAGAACAGGGCCACGAGAATCAATCCCAGCCCGACCGCGGCCGCGCCGCCGACCCAGGCTTTCGAGCGGTTCGAGGAAAACGCCTCGGCCATCAGCAGGAGGATGCCGAGCGCGACGGTCAGGGCTTCGAGGTAGTAAGCGGGCATGGGGATGGGAAAGCTCTAAGCACTAAATCTAAAATCCTAAACGAAGAGGAAGAGGTCGTTTGTGAACGCGCGTGCTGTAAGGGTCTTTGTTTAGGATTTAGTGCTTTGGATTTAGGATTTGATCAGCGAAGCAGATCCAGCAGTAGGTTCGGATACAGCCCGACGGCCAACAGCGCCACCACCAGCAGCACCGCCGGGATGCGCTCGCAGAGGGTGAGGTCGGCGGCGGACTTGGTGATCGGCACGGACAGGCCTTGGAAGATCTGGCGGTAGGCGCGGAGCATGTAGACCGCGCTGATCACCACGCCCCAGATGGCGAGGATGCAGGCGATCTGGACCGGGCCGAGACCGGCGGCGGGGTTGTAGTTCTGGAAGGCGGAGAGGAAGACGAGGACTTCACCGGAGAAGTTGGCGAGACCGGGCAGGCCGATCGAGGCCATGGCAGCGAGGCCGAAGATGAAGGCCAGGCGCGGGGTGGCGCGGCCGAGGCCGCCGAGGTCCGAGAGATCGAGGGATCCAGTGGCGCGCTCGATCTTGTCGGTGAGCGAGAACAGCAGGGCGATCGAGATGCCATGCGCGAACATCAGGGTCACGGCGGCGGGCAAGGCGATGGTGTTGGCGGCCGGGCTGGCGGCGAGCGCGGCGATGGCCAGGAAGATGTAGCCCATGTGCATCACCGAGGAGTTGCCGAGCATGGTGTCGATCCGCTTCTGGCTGACGGTCACGTAGCCGACCCACAGGATGTTGCCGAGCAGCAGGACCAACAGCGGAGTGAGCCAGGCGTGCATGCCCTCGGGCAGCAGCGGCATCGCGAGGCGGAGCAGGCCGTAGAGGCCGAACTTCTTCAAGACGCCCGCGTGCAGCATCGAGGTCGGGGCCGGAGCACTGGCATAGGCCGGAGCGGCCCAGGAGTGGAAGGGGAAGAGCGAGACCAGCGTGCCGAAGCCGACCAGCAGCAGGGCGGCGATGCCTTTCTGCACCGCCGGGTCGATGGCGACCTTGTTGGCGAGCATCTTCTGGATGTCGTAGGTGCCGGTGACGTTCGCCAGCCAGACCAGACCGGCCAGCAGGATGATCGAGCCGAGGCCGAGGTAGATGGTGATCTTCCAGGCGGCGTCCTTGCGGTCGCCGCGGCCAAGCATGCCGATCATCAGGAAGGTGGGGATCAGCGCCAGCTCATGGAAGGCGTAGAAGAAGAACAGGTCGGTGGCGGCGAAGGCCCCGAGCGCGCCCGCGGAGATCAGCAAGGAAGAGCCATACCAGAGCTTGTCCTTGCCCTCGGGGGCTTTGCCGGTGAGCACGGCGGCCAGCGTGACGATCACGGAAAGCAGGATCATCACCACGCTCATGCCGTCGATCAGGCCGAAGGACAGGTGAAGCTCCGGCATTTTCAGCACCGTGAACGACGCGGCCCAACAAGTGGCCTTGGGCGAGAGCGCGGCGGCAAGGCCGATGGCCAGGTTCGCCAACGAGGCGGCGATGGCAGTCAGGCGTGCCGGGGCACCGCAGAGGATGGCGATGAAGCCGAGAACCGGAAGGAGGACGAGAAGCGCGAGCATCGGATGGGATGGCTGGTGTTCAGGATTCGATTTTCAGCGGCTTCAGTAGAACACGGTGAAGTAGATGACGGCGATCACGCCGAGACCGAAGAAGAAGGCGTAGCCCTGGAGGTTGCCGGACTGGATGCGGCGGAACCCGTTGCCGAAGGTTTCGGCGAGACGGCTCAGGCCACCGACCCCGAGGCCGTCGATCAGGAAGCGGTCGAAGAAGTGGACGAACGCGGCGAAGGCGTCGGTGAAGAAGCGGACCACGAAATTGTCGTAGAAGCTGTCGATGTAGAAGCGGTTGCGGAACAGCGGGATCGCCACCGGGTCCTTGTCCTTGCCGTTGTAGAGGACGAAGCCGGCAAGCAGGCCGAGGATCAGGGAACCAATGGAGGCTCCGAGGATCAGCGCGTGGCCTTCGGCGTGCTCGTGGGCGTGCGGCTTGATCGCGTTCAGCGGACCATTGATCCAACCGAAGCCAGAGCAGATGGCCATGGCGGCGAGCAGGACCAGCGGCAGCCACATCAGCGGGCCGACCTCGTGGGCGTGGTCGGCGTTCTCCGAGCGGGCCTTGCCGAGGAAGGCCACCACGAAGGCGCGGGTCATGTAGAAGGTGGTCAGGAAGGCCACGAACACGGCGATGCCGAACAGCGCCTTGTTGTTGCCGTAGGCGGCGGCGAGGATTTCTTCCTTCGAGTAGAAGCCGGAGGTCACGAAGGGCACGGCGATGAGGGCCGCGGTGCCGAGGGCGAAGGTGATGCCGGTGATCGGCATTTTCTTCAGCAGGCCGCCCATCTTCCAGATGTCCTGTTCGTGGTGGCAGGCATAGATGACCGCGCCGGAGCCGAGGAACAGGAGGGCCTTGAACCAGGCGTGGGTGAAGAGGTGGAACATCCCCGCCTCACCGGCCACGAGGCCCACGGCCATGACCATGTAGCCGAGCTGGGAGAGGGTGGAGTAGGCCAGCACGCGCTTGATGTCGTCCTGCTGGGTAGCCATCAGCGCCGCGGCGAGCGCGGTCAGACCACCGGTCCAGGCGATCACCTTGCTGGAAACGAGGGTGTGGAGGAGTTCCTCCGGCAGCTCGAGGGAGAGCTGCACGCGGAAGAGCATGTAAACGCCCGCCGCCACCATCGTCGCGGCGTGGATCAGGGCTGAAACGGGGGTCGGGCCTTCCATCGCGTCCGGCAGCCAGACGTGGAGCGGGAGTTGGGCGGACTTGCCGACCGCGCCGCAGAACACGCACAGCAGGGCGGTGGAGATCACGCAGGCGAAGATCGCGGGATTGGCCGACTGGAAGGCGAGGACGCCCGCGTGCATCTTGTCGAAGGTCAGCGCGCCGGTGATGCCCCACAGCATGAGGATGCCGGCCATGAAGCCGAAGTCGCCGATGCGGTTGGTGATGAAGGCCTTCTTCGCGGCATCCGCGGCGGAATCCTTCTGGTACCAGTGACCGATGAGCAGGTAGGAGCTCAGGCCGACCAGTTCCCAGAAGATGAAGGTCATGATGAAGTTCGATGACAGCACGATGCCGGTCATCGAGAACATGAACAGAGAGAGACCGGTGAAATAGCGCGCCTTCGCCTCATCGTCCTTCATGTAGGCCAGCGAGAAAATGTGCACCAGCAGGCCCACGCCCGTGACCACGATCATCATGCCGGTGGACAGCTTGTCCAAGGTGATGCCGATCTCGACCGAGAAGTCGCCGATCGTCGCCCACTTGATGGGATCGGGCGAACCGGTCTTGCCCAGCAGCAGGACGGCGATGACGAACGTGGCCGCGGCCGAAGCCACCGATGCCAGGTGCGCGAGGCCGGTCCGCTTCAGGAACAGCTGGTTGGCCGCCGCAACAACGAGCGGGAGGAAGAGAAGGATCCAGGCTAAGGTCATGGGTCGAACTTTAAGAAATGGTGTCCAAGTAGATGTTGGCGACTCGTTTGAAGGCCAGTGACACGGGCTTGAAATTGAGAACGAGACCGACCTTCAGTCCGGTGATGCTCAGATAGCTGAGCGTTTGGGCGACATGGACATCCGCGATGCGGTCCACGACCTTGGCTTCGACGATCACCTTGTTTTCGATGATTAGATCGGCGATCAGCTTGCCGACGATGCGACCTCTATAAAAAACTGGGAACTGTTCCTGCTGGGAAAACCCGAGGGATTGTTCGGCTAGTTCCAAACAAAGCGCGTTCTCGTAAATCTTTTCGTCCAACCCCGGTCCGAGCGTGCGATGCACCGTCATCGCCGCACCGATGATCTTCTCGGTGAGCCTTGAATGCGGATACTGGGTGGAGTCGAAGGACATGGCGAGGCTTGCTAGGCGGGAGTCGGGATGGCCACTGATTACACTGATTAACTGATTTTAAGAGGAAGAGGGAATGCAGGGACTCAGGTTTGAGATCTTCTGTTTTTCTTAATCAGTAAATCAGTGTAATCAGTGGTTTCTGTTTCGAATTTCAAAAAAGCGGTTCGAATCTCGGTTTTGTCAGCCTCTCATCGACGTCAGATCGTCCGTGTGGATCGTCTGTCTGGCGCGGTAGAGGGCGACGATGATGGCGAGGCCGACGGCGACCTCGGCGGCCGCCACGGTGATCACGAAGAACACCAGCATCTGGGCGGCGGGATCGGGCAGGCCGGTCTTCGCGGTGTGGAAGCGGGAGAATGCGATCAGCGAGAGGTTCGCGGCGCTGAGCATCAGCTCCAGGCACATGAACACGATGATGATGTTCCGGCGCAGCACGACGCCCGCCAAGCCGATGGCGAACAGGAGGCCTGAGACGAGCAGGTATTGGTGAAGACTGGCCATATGGGGAAAGCACTAAGCACTAAATCCAAAATCCTAAACGGAAGAGTCAGTTAGGTGGTTTGCCGCTTGGAGAGGACCACCACGCCGACGGTGGAGACCAGCAGCAGCACGCCGAGGATCTGGAGCGGCAGATTGTAGCCGGTGAAGAGGGTCTGGCCGACGATGTGGACGTCCGGGAGTTTCGCCGGTTTGGTCGGGTCCTGCGGGGCGAGCGACTCGGCGATCTTCGGGCTCTTTTGCTCCGCGTAGTAAGCAGCGCCCTTGGCGAGATCGAGCTTATGGGCCTGCACGTCCGGAGTGCTGGAAAGCACGCCCGCGAGTTGGATGACGAAGGCCAGCACCAGCACCAGCCCGGCAGCGATCGGCGCGATCCGCGTCTTGCGCTTCACCTCGTCCTTGAGGTCCAGCAGCATGATGATGAACAGGAACAACACCATGATCGCGCCCGCGTAGACCAGGATCTGGATGATGCCGGTGAAGTAGGCGTCCAACCCGACGAACAGGCCGGCGATGCCGACGAACGACACCACCATCGACAGCGCGCTCGAGACCGGGTTGCGGAAGCAGAGGACGGCCACGCCGCCGATCAGCATCAGCAGGGCGAAGATCCAGAAGAGTGGGGAAGGCATGGGAGTGATGGGGGAAAGGGATCTCAGCGGTCGTATTTCAAGGATGCCCACCAGCCGGTCAGCCCAAGGCCGATGACCACGAGGGACGCTGCGAAAGCGAAGAGGCTCGGGAGGACGCCGCCCGCCCGCATGGCCAGAAGCGGCATGGATTGGGTCATGGCGTATACGCCGGCCGCTACCACGATGGAGGAGGAGATCGCTTTCATGGGTCGTCGGGTGCTTACTTCAGCTCGTTCCACTTGTTGACGAGGCCCTCGCGGACACCGCCGATTTCGTAGAGCTTCTTCTTGTTGTGGACCATGTCCTGCCGGGTCAGGCCGGTGATGGCGTAGTCCTTGCGCAGGAAAATGGCCTGCTCCGGGCAGACTTCCTCGCACATGCCGCAGTAGATGCAGCGGATCATGTCGATGTCGAACTCCAGCGGGCGCTTCTCGACCTTCGCCCATTGGTCCTCGGCGGGAATCTCGCTCGGGGTGATCTTGATCGCCTTCGGCGGGCAGATGAACTCGCAGAGCTGGCAGGACACGCAGCGCTCACGGCCCTGCTCGTCCGTCACCAGCGCGGGTGCGCCGCGGTAGTGCTCCGGCAGATGCTCGTCCCACTTCTGTTCCGGATACTGCATCGTCACGCCGAGGCCGGACGAGGCCAGTTCCTTCGCGCCGCGGGACTTGCCGCGCATCGAATCGACGGCGTGCTTCATCGTGAGCAGGAAGCCCTTGATGAGCGCGCCGAAGTAGACCTTCTCACCGAAGCTCAGTTGCGGGCGTTTGACCTTGATGACAGCCATGGGAAGAAAATTTAAAATCTAAAGCACTAAATCCTAAACCCGGGTCAGTTCTGTCCAAGAAGGCCCGAGTTGGGTTTGGATGGCTCCTCGGACACCTTCGCCACCCAGATGATGGCGGCGCAGAGGATCACCAGCAGGATGAACCCGAGGACGATGATCCCGGCGGAAAGGTAAGGTGCGGCGATGACGAGGGCGGCGAGGAAGACGTTCACCAGCGCGGCTTCGAAGAAGATCACCCAACCGAGCTTCATGAGCTGGTCGTAGCGGAAGCGGGGTACCGTCCAGCGGACGAGGATGAAGAACAGGATGAAGACGATGAGCTTGGTCAGGAATACCGCCAGATGGAGCAGTCCGCCGAGCTTGGCGCCGAACAACGAGAAATCGTTGATGTATGGGTCGAGCGGGCCCGCCGACCAGCCGCCGAAGAAAAGGGTAATGATCAGCGCGGAGCCCACCACCATCGCGGCGTATTCACCCATGAAGAACATCGCGAACTTCATCGAGGAGTACTCCGTGTGGTAGCCGCCGACGAGTTCGGTTTCGCATTCCGGAAGGTCGAAGGGCATGCGGTTGGTTTCCGCGAAGATCGAGATCGTGAAGATCAGGAAGGAAATGAAAGCCGGGATCCAGAACAGCAGCTTCGAGGACAGCGGATGGGCCGCGTCATGGCCCCAGAACGGCAGCAGCAGCCAGCCGTGCTCGGACTGTTCCTGGACGATCTTGCCGAGGTTCAGGTCGCCGAAATAGAGCAGCACCGGGATGATCGAGAGGCCGAGGCAGATTTCGTAGGAGATCATCTGGGCCGTGGAGCGCACGCCGCCGATGAACGGGAACTTCGAGTTCGAAGACCACCCGGCGAGCGTGATGCCGTAAACCGAGAGCGAGGCGATCGAAAAGATGAACAGCGGACCGACGTCGAGGTTGGCGATGGCGAGGTCAATCTTCTGTCCGCCAAGGGTGATGGAGGAACCGAAGGGGATCACGGCCAGCGTGATCAGGGAGGGGGCCACGGTCAGCACCGGAGCCAGCCAGTAGAAGGCCTTGCGGACATGAGTCGGGGTGAAGTCCTCTTTCAAGAACAGCTTCACGCCGTCCGCCATCGGCTGGATCAGACCGGCGAACGAGAAGTCCTTCAGACCGATCAGGCTGAGCGGAATGCCAACCCGGTTCGGGCCGACGCGGTCCTGGATGACCGCGGAGAAACGGCGCTCGAAGTAAACCGAGATCGGCACCAACGGCAGCACGACGAGGAACGTCAGGCCGATGATTTTCGCCAGCGTGATGAGGATGGTGAGAAGAAGCGGGTCCATGGGGAAAGTTAGACGTTATGGGTTAGAGGTTATTGGGTGTCTCTTTCCCGTGATGCACGCCGGAGATACGAAATGTAGCCGTTTAGCAGCGCGATGGCCGTTGCCGCGAGAGCACGTCCTTGCTCAAGCATGTCCGTGGCGATGATGCCTTCGTCATGGGCGGTAATGAGGTGGTCTACTACTTCCCAGCAGGAACCCCGGGCGTTGGAGCAAAACTTCGCATTATCGAGGTAGTGGAAGCGACCGTAGCCCTCGGCGATATTGGCTGTGCTGGACCGTGCAGCTCGTAGAATTTGGTCGCCCAGTCGGAAGCTCTCTTCCTTCGGGAGGGCTTTGCAAATGGTCCTCGCCACGAAAACACGAAGTTCCCGGCATGCTTTCCAGCATTCCAGATCTTCGAATGTCCTCAATGATTCGTGGTCCATCGCTTCTCTTTCCAATAACTTTTAACCTCTAGCCTTTAACCATTAATGATGCCAGCGGCCTTGCGGGCGCGCTCGTTCACGAGAAGCGGGATTTGGTAGCCGGTTTCGACGACCGGTTTGCCTTGGTCGCCGATCTTGGAAAGGGAGAGTCCATTGAACGCGGGAATCGCCTCGGCCATGGCCTTGAAGACGTCCTCGATCATGTGAACCTCGTTCTTCTCGCCACTCAGCGTGAGGACGAGGTCGCGGAGGATTTCCCAGTCGTCGCGGGCACCCGCGGGCGGTTCGACGGCGCGGTTGAGGCGCTGGAGACGGCCGGAGAGATTGACCATCGAGCCGCGCTTCTCGGTGAAGCCGGCGGACGGCAGCACCACGGTGGCGAGTTCGGCGGTGGGGTTGGCCAGGGTGGCCATCTGGAGAAGGAAGGTGGCCTTGCCGACCTGTTCGCGGGTGAACCCGGCGTCGCCGAGCAGGTCCTCGCCAAGGGCGATGAGCGCCTTGATCGAGCCGTTGTCGAGGCCGTAGCGGATGCTGGCCAGCGCGGCGGCGGGGTCCTCCGTTTCCCACACCAGCTTCGCGCCGGTCGTGTTCGGGTTGCGGTCGGCGGCGACCAGCAGGGTGTCGGCCTCGCCGTGGCGCGGCACGATCGCCAGCGCATTGGTGCCGATCTCGGCGGCCAGTGCGCGGGCCATGAAAAGCTCCTCGTTGGTCATCCGGCCGGAGGCGACGATGGCGATCTCGCCGGACTGGAAAGTCTTGAGGTTGTTTGCAGCGATCTCCAGCGCGTTCTTCCACGCCAGCGGCGTGTGCGGTCCGCTGACCTTCACCAGCGGCTCGGTCAGGCGGGCGTCGGAATCCAGCGCGTGGAAGGCCAGGCGGTGCGAGTCCGGCATCCAGGTCGAGTTCACCTCGTCGTTCCGGCGCGGGGTGATGCGGTGGACCTTGTTGCCGCGGGCCCAGACGATGATGTTGGTGCCGGTGCCGCAGTTGACGTCGATGGACTTGGTTTCCTTCAGGAACCAGACACGCATCTGGAAGCGGAAGTCATTGGAGGTCAGCGCACCGACCGGGCAGATGTCGACCGTGTTCAGCGAGTAGTTGCTGTCCAGCAGGCGGCCCGGATGGACCGTGAGGGTGGTGTGGGTGCCGCGCTGGGTGAATCCGAGCACCGGATCACCGGCCACCTCGTCCATGAAGCGGATGCAGCGGCTGCACATGATGCAACGCTCGTCGTCGAGCCGGACCCGCGGACCGATGTCCACGTTCTTCGGCTTCTTCACCTTCATGTCCACGAACCGGGACGAACCGCGGCCGTGTTCGACGGAAAATTCCTGGAGGCGGCACTCGCCGGCTTGGTCGCAGATCGGGCAATCCAGCGGGTGGTTGATGAGCAGGAACTCCATCACCCCCTCGCGGCATTTCTCCACCAGCTCGCCCTGGGTGCGGATGCCCATGTTCTCGCCCACCGTGTTCGCGCAGGCGATCACCGGGCGCGGCATCCAGCCGATGATCTCATAGCCATCCTCATCGCGCGCCGGCTCTTGGCCGGGGGCGGGGCGGGGGGGCATGCCCATCTGCACGAGGCACATGCGGCAGTTGCCGGGAGCGGAGAGCTTCGGGTGGTAGCAGTAGCGCGGGACGTGGATGTTCGCCTGGGAACAGGCCTCGATCATGCGCGTTCCCCGGGGAAACTGGTGCCAAACGCCGTCGATCTGGACGTTGACCATGCCCTTTTCAGCGGCAAGGTCCTTGGGCAGCTTCTTTTCCGCGGTGGCAGAAGGGTTTTCGCTCATGGCTCGATGGGTCCCGGACGGGAACGTAGCCCGCCAGATTCGATCCAAACTATGAGTGGCCGCTCCGCGTCCCGGCAAGCCACTTTGTGAAAAGTTTCACAAGGCGCAAGGGTTCGCCGTCCAACAGATCCAACAAAAAAGCCGGACCCCTGTTGGAGTCCGGCTTTGGAAAATGGGGCTGGGCTGGGATCAGGCGCGGCCGAGGTAGCTGTTGTCCTCGGTCTTCACGTTGATCTTCTCGCCGACGTTGATGAAAAGCGGCACCTGCACGATCAGGCCGGTTTCCATGGTGGCGGGCTTGTAGACGTTGTTGGCGGAGTCGCCCTTCACGCCTTCCGAGGATTCGGTGACGGTCATGACCATCGAGGCCGGAAGGTCGATCGAGGCCACGGTGCCGTCGGTGAACAGAAGAGTGTAGATGGAACCCTCCATGAGGTAATCCTTCACCGGCTCCACGATGTCCTCGAACACGGCGGCATCCTCGTAGGTTTCCGGGTTGAGGAAGTGGTAGCCGCTGCTGTCCTTGTAGGAATACTCGTGCGGGATGCGCTCGAGCAGCACGCCTTCCATCGAGTCGTTCGAGGTCAGGCGGAGATTGAAGATCTTCTTGGTGCCCACGCTCCGGATCGACATCTGGACGTAGGAGGCCATGCGCGGCGGGGTCTTCAGCTCGTGGCTGACGACGACGCAGACTTCGTTGTTGTGGCGGACGGCGTGTCCCTTGCGGAGGTTGATGACGGGCGTTGAGGCCATGGCTGGCGCGGGGGATAGGCGGCGGAGCGGGTCGAAGCAAGCCGGAAGTGCTTTTTCCGCGCCGCAGATGGCTCAGAATCAATCGGCGCGGGAAAATCCGCGGCCTGGATCCGTGGATTCCGGTTGAACCCCGGTCCGGGCGGTGTATCCTCACCCCACACAGCAAACGGGGGCGTTCCGGTTTCGACGGGATGTTTGACGCGCTGGTGGCACGTGGAGGTTGATCGGTTGGCCTCTTGAAAAGCCGATCAAAACAAATAAATGCAGACTCTCACGAGCTCGCATTGGCTGCTTAATTGACGGCCACGTCCGACCCCTGACGCCTGTTAAGGGAGAAGACGACACTCAACAGGCTGGGCTGGAAGCCGGGTAACCGGGCGTCCGGTCGAGATCAAACAGGTTTCTAGGAAAGACAACGCCGTTCGCGGGCCCAGTCCTTCCGAAACACCAGACCGCGGACTAAACGTGTAGAAGCCAGTGCTGAAGGCGTTTCGGACAGGGGTTCGACTCCCCTCGCCTCCACCATTTGACCCTCAACAGGTAACGCTGTTGAGGGTCTCTTTTTTGGGTGAAACCCATCCGGAGAAATCCTTAGCACCTCGCGTGGGATGCAATTTTGAAGAAAAGGCGGGCGTTCGGTGGTCCGGCGGTTTTGGAATGGAGGTTTCACCGTTCGACTCCGATGTTTCTGAAATCCGTTTCCTCCGTTTGTGCCGTGCTGCTGGCGGCCGGTGCGCTTCCCGCCTTCGCCCAGGCCCCCGGCGTTCCGATCGAACCCGGCGTGCCGCTTTCGAACAACCCCGGCATCGTCCAGCAGGCGGAGGCGCTCAAGGACGCGGGTAAGCTGCTGTCGAAGGAGAAGATCGCCGAATTGGTCGAAAAACCGGTGGCGGAACCGGTCGAGCTCCTTCCCGCCAAGACCCAACCGCTGGTCAGCCGGGACGTGGCCATCGCCGCCACCAAGGGCTTCGTCCGCATCGGCTGGTTCTACCTGTGCCCGAAGTGCGACCACTGGCACCTCAACCTCGCGGGCGGTTACGTCATCGACCGCAAGGGCGCGGTGGTGACCTGCCATCACTGCGTGCGTCCGGATCATGAAATGCGGGAGGGCTACCTGATCGCCGTGGACGCGGAGGAAAAGGTCTACGCGGTCACCTCGGTGATCGCCGCGGAAAAGGAACTGGATGCCGCGGTGCTGCGGATCGAGGGCTCCGCCTTGGAACCGCTGCCGCTGCAGGACCAGGTGTCACCGGGCGATGCCGCCTACCTTTACAGCGAGCCCTTCGGTCACCTCGGCTATTTCAGCGCAGGCGTGGTGAGCCGTTTCTACTGGAAGAAGGGCGAGAGCGGAGACGCGATGAAGTTCGAGGACGCCGTGCGGCTGCGCATGAACGCCAGCACCGAGTGGGCTCCCGGTTCCAGTGGCGCGGCGCTTGTCGATGCCTGCGGAAACGCCATCGGCCACGTGTCCACGATCTCCACACTGAGCAACGATACCAAAAAGGCCGGTGGCCAGACGATGATCACGCTCCACGAGGCGGTTCCCGCACGGGGAGTGATGCTGCTTCTGAAGCGTGATCCGAAGGAAACGCCGTGAGGCCTACTTCAACGGCTCGACCTTGCCCTTCACCGTGAGGGTGGCGGGCATCTGGTTGCGGATGATGCCGAAGGCGGTTTCCGGTTTCGCGGGGAGCTTCTCCAGCGCCGCCTTGAAGGCCGCGAGGTTGGAAACCGGTTTGCCCTCGACCTGTTGGATCAGGTCGCCGGGCTTGAATCCAGCTTGGGCGAGAGGGCCGGAAACCTGGGCAACGGCCACGCCGCCAGATTCCTTGCTCACGCCGTAGGCGGAGAACTCCTCGCCGGAAATGTCGCGCAGCCGGGCACCCATCCATGTCACCTGCTTCTCGTCCGCGCCCGCGGCCTCCGTGGCGGCCTTCCGCAGTTCCGGGATGTCCGGCGTCTTGGCGATGGCCTTCAGCTTCGGGCTGGTGACGCCGAAGTTGTCCATCGGGAAGTTCTTGAAGCCGATCTTGAAGGCGGGTGAACCGTCCTTCACGCGGAAGTCACCCTTGGCCGGGTTGATGAACAGCGCATCGCCCACGATCGAGTTCGCGTCGCAGCCGTTCTTCGCGTACTTCGTCCGGTCCGCGTCGCTGGTGGTGAAGAGGTTCTTGTCCACCGTCTCGCCCCACTTGCCGCCGTGGATCGCGGCGGGCTTGTAGGCGGCGGAAACGATGTTGCCGGTGAAGAGGTCGCCGTTGTCCACCGGCCAGCAGTGGGGGTGGAGGGCGTTGTTCACGATCACGTTGTTGCGGGCGATCCGCTTGTAGCCCTCGCGCATCTTCAGCCCGCCGTTGAGCAGCAGGTTGTTCTCGATCACGTAGCGGGTCGAGCCGTCGTCGAGGTCGATGTCCCAGCCGTGGTCGCAGCGCCAGCGGTTGTGGCGCAGCGTGATCGGCTCGATCACGTCGAGGAACGGCAGGCTGGGGTCCTTCGCCACCTCCGCGGAGAACTTGCCGATGCCCGGGTCCCAGAAACGGTCGCGGCCCCACGAGTTGAACGAGCCGTGGTCGCCGGTCTCGAGCACGGTGTTGAAGATGTCGCAGTCTTCCACCACGTGGCCGCCGAAGCAGCCGTCGCCGATGTTCAGTCCGGCGCGCGGCACATCGTAGAGCGAGCAATGGCGCACGGTGATGCGCGCGGCGATGTCGATCTCCACCGGCGCGGTCTGCTTTTCATCGCGGCCGGTGCGGGTGATCAGGCAATCCTCCACCAGGCAATCGGCCGGGTAGCGGTCGTTCTTCGGGCCGGGCGTGCGGTCGATCTTCGCGAAGTCCTGTGAACCGTAGCGGAAGAGCGGGCTGCGCACGGCCTCCGGGTTGCCGACGAAGGCGACGCCGTTCGCGCCGCTGTCGTGGATGTAACAGCTCCGCACGGTGATACGACGGTTGTAGTCGTTCACGAAAACCGTGTTCCCGCCGACCTGGTCGAAGGTGCAACTTTCCACCGCGCAGTTCTCCGCGCCCTGGAGGAACACCGCGCCATCCCGGCACACGGTCCAGTCGGTGCGCAGGAGCTGCTCCTTGTTCGCCATGAAGGTGCGGGCGGCGTGGCGGAACGTCAGGCCGCGCAGGCCGATGAACTTCACCGGTTTGCCCTGCTCGCCCTCGAAGGAGAGCAACCGCGGCAACCGCACCACTTCCACGGCGGCGGATTTCACGTCCGTGCCCGCGGGCGGCTGGTAATAGAGTGTGTTGGCCGCGCGGTCGTGGAACCACTCGCCCGGCGCGTCGAGTTCCTCGAACACATTCTCCACCATCCGGTAGCGCGGGTGCATGCGGGACGGGCGGTTGTTCTGCCAGCCGCCTTCCATGTCCAGCGAGCCATCCGCCTTCTTGCCCTTCACCAGCCAGTGCATGTCGCCCCACAGCGAGATGTGCATGGCGTGGAGATAGGCTCCCGCGGGGTTCGACCACCTGGCGACGCGTTCCGGCTTGAGCGGATCCTTTTCCGGATCGGGCGTGCTGGTGTGCTCCAGCACCCAGGCATCGAAGAGGTTCTTGCCCTCCTCGCGGTTCGGGAAGCGGGCCATCGGCTCGCGCCGACCGTTGATCCAAAGCTGGTCCATTTCCAGTCCGGCGGGCGTGGTCGCCTTGAAGCGGTTGCCGTCCGGTTGCCAATCGAGCTTCAGCAGGCTGCCGCCGCTGATCACCGCGCCGTCCTCGCCTTCATAGATGACGGGCTTTCCCTCCGCGCCGGAATCCTCCGCCGTGAAGCGGACGGTGGCGGGCAGGTAGTAGACCCCCTTGGCGAAATGAACAGTGACCTTCTCCTTGCCCGCCAGCGGGCGGACTTTCAGCCGGGCGCCATCGAGCGTGGCCAGCGGCGCGGCCTGGGTGCCGGGATTGGTGTCTTTTCCGGACGGGGTAACGTAGAGGTCGGCCGCCAGCGCGGGCGTGCACAGGAAGCCGAGCGCGACGAGGGACTGTTTCAAAGACATGCGATGCAGAGGGAAAAGGAGATCACTTCAGGTCGGCACCCAGCTTGAGCGTCTGGCCCTTGGCGGTGGTCACGGTCACGGTGGTGTCGCCGTTCCGCAGGGTGGCAGGGCCGCCGAGCGCGGACACGATCGTCGCGTTCACCAGCTTGCCGTCCTTCCATTCGACGTCCACGGTGAAACCGCCGCGCGCCTTCAGCCCGCTGACTTTGCCATCCGACCACGCGGTGGGCAGGGCGGGCAGCAGGTCGATCACCGGCGCGCCCTTGGCGTCCGATTGCTGGCTCTGGAGCAGCATTTCCGCGATCGCCGCGGTGCCGCCGAAATTGCCATCGATCTGGAACGGTGGGTGGAGGCAGAAGAGGTTGCCCGCGCCGCGGCCGATCAGCATCGAGAGCAGCTTGCGGCTGCGGTCGCCATCGCGGAGGCGTGCCCAGAAGTTCGACTTCCACGCCATCGACCAGCCGGTCGAGGCATCGCCACGGCGCTCGAGGAGCAGCCGTGCGCCCTTGAAGAGCTCCGGCGTGCCGGCGGTGATCTGGTTGCCGGGGTGCAGACCCCACAGCGGTGAGCTGTGGCGGTGGTGGATGTCGGTCTCCTGGTAGTCCTCGATCCACTCCATGATGCGGCCCTCGCTGTTGACGCGGGTGGGCGCGAGCTTCGCCTCGGCGGCTTCGATCTTCTTCACCAGATCCGCATCGGTCTTCAGCACCTTGGCGGCCGCCGAGGTATTGGCGAACAGGTCGCGGATGATCTGCATGTCGTAGGTCGCGCCGTAGGTCAGCGAGGTGTGGCTTTTCTTGTCATCCTTGTTCATGCCGGGGATGACGTAGTCGTTCTCCGGAGAGTTCGAGGGGCTGGTCACCAGCCAGTGGTTCTTCGGCTCCTCCACCAGGGTCGCGAGGAAGAAGCGGCTGGCCTCGCGCAGCACCGGATAGTTCTCGCGCAGGAAAGCCTCGTCGCGGGTGTAGTCGTAGTGGGTCCAGATGTGCTGGGCCAGCCAGGCGCCGCAGGTGGAGCCGGAGCCCGCCGAGAGGTTGGTCGGCGCCGAGTAGCCCCATGGGTTCTGGGTGTGGAAGCACAGCCAGCCCGGCGCATTGTAGTAGGCCTTCGCCGACTTCACGCCCTGCTTCGCGGTGAGCCGGATCAGGTCGAACAATGGCAGATGGCAGTCGGAAAGGTTCGTCACCTCCGCCGGCCAGTAGTTCATCTGGAGGTTGATGTTGCTGTGGAAGTCGCCGTTCCACGGAGCCTTGGTCTCCTCGCACCAGATGCCCTGGAGGTTGGTGGGCAGGGTCGAGTCCGGGCGGGACCCGGAAATGAGAAGGTGGCGGCCGTATTGGAAGTAGATCGCCTCCAGCGCCGGATCGGCGGTTTTCTCCGCCTGCTTCACGCGCTCGGGCGTCGGCAGCTTCGCCGCGTCGGTGGCGGGCAGCGTGAGTTGGCAGCGGTCGGCGTAGGCCTGGTGATCCTTCGCGGCGGCATCGCGCACTGTTTTGAAATCCGCGGCCAGCGCCCCGGTCAGGCGTTTCGCGATCGGCGCGGTGAAATCCTTCGTCCGCATGTCGGTGCCCGCGGAAACGTAGAGCGTCACCTCGTCTGCCCCGGTGATCTGGATGCCGTCGTCCCCGGTCACGGCCTTGCCGCCCTTGGTCTTCGCGCCGAGCAGCGCCTGATAGCGGACGCCCTCCTTGCCGGGCCAGTCGAAGGTGAGCTGGCCCTCCATCACGAAGCGGTCGCCGTCCTTGCGCGTCTTCACCTGCGTCGGGCGGGCAAGGGTCGCCAGCAAGGTGAGGGCGCCCGGCTTGTCGGCCTTGAGATGGATCGCGATGACCTCTTCCTTCTTCGGAATCACCAGCTCGCGGGTGAAGGTCACGCCGCCACGCTGGTAGGTGGTGGTCACCACGCCGGTGCGGAGATTCAGATCGCGGCGGTAGCCGGTGGCGGCTTCCTCGCTGTCCGGAAACTTCAGCAGCAGGTCACCGAGCGTCTGATAGCTGCCGAACTGGGTCGGGTCGAAGCGCTTGCCCACCCAGCCGAAGTTCTTGTTGAGCGCCTCCTCCGCGCCCGCGATGTCACCGGCGAACAGCTTCTGGCGGATCTCCGGCAGGCTCTTGCTCGCGTCATACTTGTTGCCGTCGTAATCGCCCCCGGACCAGACACTGGACTCATTCAGGATCACACGTTCCAGGTCGACGCCGCCGCAGTCCATCGCACCGAGGCGACCATTGCCCACCGGCAGCGACTCCCAGAAATCGTATTTCCGCGCTTCCTTCGCGATCTCGGACTGGGTGCCCTCGGCGATGGCCACCCGCGGCTTGTCCATCACCCGGGCCGGGGCGGTGAACCACAGGCTCGATGGCTCCGTGGGCGGTGTCCGGTCACCGGTGATCGAGGGTTCCTTGGCGTGCAGGCAGGTGGCGGAGGCCAGCAGGAGGAGCGAGAGATGACGGCGCATGGGATTGGGGAATTCGCGTATCGCAGAAATATCCAAAAATACGCAGATGCCCCAACATTATTTCATTCTTTTTTGCGTTCAACAACAAGGCGATCCTTGTCGGCGGTGCTCATTGCGCCGCCTGGCTCTCGCTGACCTTCGCCCGCAGGAAGCTCTTCTGGAGATTCCCCAGGGTGCGGAAACAGCGGTAGCTCCAGCCACTGTCGAGGACCGGCAGGTTGGCCTTGTAGGGATCGGCGGCGGTGCCGGTGAGCTCGGCCACGCCGAGGTTCCACGTGCCGAAGTCCGCGCTCCCTTCGATCCGGTAAACCAAGCCGTCCACCGGATCGGACACCTGCGCGGTGGTGCCGCTGAACAGGGCCCCGTTCCGCACCGGCGCGGTGAGGACCACGCATTTCTCCCCGCCGATGACGGCGGACTTGGTCACGATCTTGCCCGCGTTGCTGCCGGACAGGGCGTTGTTGTCGAAGGCGAATTCACCCAGATTGTTGAGCCCATCGTGATCGGGGTCCTGATTCTTCGCGTCGTTGACTCCCGGCGTGAGGTTCGATGCCCAGGCATTGTACGCCACGCTGGCGGAGGAAACCACGGTGATCGAACCGCTGGTGGCAAGGCCGCTGGTGTCCCAGGCGAGCCCGGAGGCAAGGCCGGGAAGGGTAAGCGTGGCGAAGGAGCCGGTCCGGGTGGTGGCGCTGAAGAGCTGGAAGGTATCGCCCGTGGCGAGCGGGTCGGGTCCCAGCGCGGTGACCAGCAGCGTGCCGCCGTAGGTCACGGTGGTGATGCCGGAAATCTTGTCCGCCGCCAGGGTGGTGCCGGTTTTGGAAAGTTCCATCCGGACCGTGCCCGCGAGCGACAGCGTGTTGTTGACGGTCAGCGTGCCGATGGCGTTCGCGCCCGGAGCGAGCGATCCGCCGCTTTGCACGGTGGTGGCCCCGCCGAGGGTGCCGGTGCCGCCGAGCGTGCCGCCGTTTTGCACCGTCACCGCTCCCGCGGCGATCGAACCGGTGAGGTTCAGGGTGCCCGCGGCGATTGTCGTGGTTCCGGCATAGGTGTTCGCTCCGCTGAGCTGCAGGACGCCGGGCCCGGCCTTGGTGATTCCACTGTTGGTGGCGTTTTCGGTCATCGCCGCGGAGACATCGAGGTCCACCGTGGCGGTGCCTTCTTCCACGGTGAACGTCGTGGACGATTGGCGCATCGTGAGGCGGCCGGCGATGACCGAGATCGTGCTGCTGGCGAAGCTGTTGATGGCCGTGCCATTGCCGATGGCGAAAAGCTGGGTGGCGGTGCCGCTGCTGGTGCCGCCGTTCGACCGCAGGGTGCCCCCGGTGAGATTGAAGGTCTGGCCCCAGCCGTTGTCTCCGGCCGCGACGTTGTCGACGAGGCCGCCGTTGACATTGAGGATGGTCACCTGGGTGCCGTTGTATCCCAGGGCATTGGCGCTGGAGAGCTTCAGCGTGCCGGCGGGGGCAATATGGATGACGCCGGTGATCTTGCCATAGGCATCGTTGGAGCCGCTGAGCTCCAGCGTGCCGCTGGTGACGGTGGTGCCTCCGGAATAGCTGCTGTTGCTGGTGCCGAGCTTCAAGGTGCCTCCGTTCACGGTCACGGAGGCGCTGCCGGTGAGGGCATCGTTGATCTGGAGAATGCCGCTGCCGGTCTTGGTGAGGGGGTCGGTGATCGCGCCTCCGGTGCCCGTGAAGGTCAGGCTGCCGGGAGAGGTCACATCGATGGCACCGCTGGTGCCGGTGTTGATCCAGAGGTTGCGGGCGGTGGTCTGGGTGCCGGAGCCGGTGAACTTGAACACGGCCCCGTTCGCGATCGTCAGCGCGCCGGGAGTGCCGGAGGTGTATTTGCCGATCGCCCCACCGGCGTCCGTCACCGAGGCGGCGGCGAGCGTTCCTCCATTCACGATGGTGCCGCCGGTGTAGGTGTTGGTGGCGGTGAGGGAGAGCGTGCCCGCGCCGCTCTTCACCACGCCGGTGTCACCGGTGGAGGCGTTGGTCACGTGGGCCAGCAGCGTGGAAACGTTCAGCGTGTCTCCGGTGCCGACGTTGAAGGCGGTGCCTCCCGTCTGCGTCAGCGCGGCATTGCCACCGCTGATGGTGGAGGTGCTTCCATTGCCCGGAGTGGAAATCCCGCGATCGAAGTTCCAGTTGCCGTAGGTGGCATTCGCGGTGGTGGCGGAAATCGTGCCGCCGTTCATCACGATCGCGTTCAGGTGGTGGGTGGTGCTGCCGGTGTTGGTGAGCAGGCCGCCGGTGTTGATCTGCACGCTTTTCGCCGCGGAACTCGAAGAGCCGGTGAAACCATTGTCGGTGGTGCCGACGGAGATCGTGCCGCCATTGTTGACGACGAGGGAGCTGGCTGAGCCGAGCGATCCCAGCGATGAATTGCCGCCATTCGCCCGAAGCGTCCCCGCGTTCACCGTGACGATGCCGGTGAAGGTGTTCTGGGCGGTGACGGTGGCCGTTCCCGCGCCGTTCTTGATGAGATCCCCGGAGCCGGAGATGACGCCGGAAAGGGTGATGGCACCCGCACCATCAAGCGTGAGATCCCTGCCGCTGGTGTTCACCGTGCCGCTCACGGTCAGCGTTCCCGCGCTGCTCAGGAAGGTCTGGTCGGCCAGCAAGGTCGTCGGGATCGCCCAGGTATTCGTGCCGGTCTGGTTGATGAGGCCGCCTTGCAAGGTGACCGCGTTTCCGGAAAGGCTGAATCCGCTGCTGGCGAAGGTGACCTGGCCGATCGCGGTGAGGAGGTTGTTTGTGGAGGCCAATTTCGTGCTGCCTTGGAAGGTGAGCAACTGGCCGTTCACCGGCAGCACTCCGTTCCAGTTGCCAGCCGTGCTCCAGGAGGTGTCCGCGCCACCGCCATTCCAGAAGCTGGTGCCGGGATCGGCGACCTTGATCGTGCCATCGGTGGCAATCGTGCTGGTGTCCCAGATCAGGCCGAGTGGCAGCAATGGCAGGCTGATGGAGGTGAACGATCCGCCGTAGGAGGGCGCGCTGAAGAGCTGGAAGCTGTCGCCTACGGCAAACGCCGTAGCTCCAATCGAATTGACCGAGAGCGTCCCGCCGTAGGTCAGGGTGCCGGTGGAAAGCGTCAGCTTGCTGTTCGCGGGGGCTGCTCCCTTGTTGAGGGTCATCTGCAGGGAACCCGCCAGCGAGGAACTCGCCGTGGTCAGCGTGCCGGTGCCCCCGAACGCGAGGGTTGCTCCGGAAACCGTGCTGATGGATGCGACCGTCTGCGAAAAACCGTTCAGGGCTACGGTCGCTCCCGACGAGACCGGAACGGCGGCGGCCGAACCGAGACAGTTCGTCGTGCCGCAGATCACGGTTCCTTCCAATGCTTTGACACCGAGGTTCGAGGCGGTGGCGGTGCCATTGAGCCGGACCGATCCCGTGCCGCGCTTGTAAAAGCCCAGGCTGCCGGCACTGAGCGGGCCATTGATGACGAGGTCGCCGGTGGCGGTCGCCGCGCCTGGGTCCACCTGGACGGACATGCCGTAGCCGGAGCTGACCATCTGGATATTGGCATCGATGATCGATCCGGAGGCGTCGCCCGTGCACCACAGGCCGTCGCCGTTCACATCGTAGGTGCCGATCTTGGCGGCTCCGCTGCCATACTGGCGGATGGTGGTGGGCGCGGACTGGAGGACGATCTGGCCGCTGGAGTTGTAGGTGGTGCCGCCCGCGAGATAGAGACCGGTGGTGGCCGCCGTGCCATTGCCGCGAAGCGTCAGGTTGGTGTTCGCATAGCCGCCGCCGGTGCTGTAGCCGATCTTGAGCGTGGCACCGTGGGCGATGGTGTAGGGGACGTCCCCGGATTTTTTCTGGACTTCGAGCGTGCCCGCATTGACCTGCGCGGTGCCGGTGAAGGTGCTGGTGCCGGTGAGCGTCAGGTAGCCGCTGCCGGTTTTATCGAAGCCTTGGTTGCCCGCGACCACCGCGCTGATGATGGTCGGGGTCTTGACCGCGATGTCCGGCGTGCCGCTGCTGGTGGCGAGCGTGATCGGTCCGGCGCTGCCGGTGGCGAGCGTCCACGTGTGCTTGGTCGCGTTCAGGTCATCGAAGACGAGGACACCCACGGTGCGCGCGCCATTGAGGGAAACAGTGCGGTCGGCGGTCAGGCTCAGCGTGCTGAAGTCCGCCGCGGCATCGGTGCCGCTGGCGATGGTGCTGCCGCTCCAGTTGGTGGTCGTGATCCAGGAGCCACCCGCCGCATTCGTCCAGACACCGGAGCCCGGCGGCGTGCTGAGGGTCAGTGTCGCCGCGGCGCTGGTGACGCCATTGGCCACCACCGTGTAGCTGCCCGCATTGGCGGCACCCACGCTGGAGATCGTGTAGGTGGAACCGGTCGCGCCCGGAATGTCGACCCCGTTGAATTGCCATTGGTAGCCGGTCGGCACCGCACCGATGACGGACGAGGTGAAGGTGGCGGGCAGGCCGTTGACCACGGCATTGGTCGAGGGGCTCACCGAAACGCTGGCCGGGCCGCTGACATTCGGCCCCATGATGCTGATGCTGTCGAAGCTGGCGCTGTGGACGTTCGGGTTCTCCGATTGGACGGCGTGGATGAAAGGACCGGCATAGAGGGTCGAGCCGAAGCCGGAGAGCGTGACGGTGTTGACCACGCTCCAACTGGCTCCGTCCGAGGAGACCGAGCTGGTGAACACATCGCCGACGCGCTGGATCTTGTACCAGCGGTTGGCTCCACCGAGATTGCTCGACCAGCGGTTGGCGTCGCCGTTGCCGTTGGTCATGGTGTCGTCCTCGAAATAGGTGCCGCCACCGACATTGCTGAACATCGCGGCGAAACGGGTGCCGCTGCCATTGCCGAGCGGTTCGCCCACGGTCGCGTTGCGGGTGCTGCGCAGGATGAAGCCCGCGCGCCAGTCCGAGTCCGGGGCGACACCGTCCGGTCCGGCGGTGTTGGCGGGCAGGCTCGCGAGATGACCGATGATGGTGCAATCGCCGGTTGCCTGGCGGCTCATCAGGTTCATGCCATCGCCAATGAGTGAAACCTTGTCTCCCAGGACGCTGGCTCCGGTGGAGTAGTTGTGCACCTCGAGCGGATCCCAGGTCCAGGACCCCAGCGCGGTATTGGTGGTGGTGATGGTGATCGGCTCCGAATCGATCGTGCGGTTGCCATTGTAGACCAGACGCGCGCGCACCTGGTTCGTGCCCGCCGTCCAGACCTGCGAATTGAATTCGTAGGGAGCGGTGGTGTCCTGCCCGATGAAATACCCCGCGGACTTGTCCGGTCTGGGGTAGTAGGGCTTGTCCCCGGTCATGTAGAACTGGACGCTGTTGATGGTGGCACCGTTCGCGGTGACGGCCGCGCTCAGGCCCGGGCTGGAGTTCACCACCGTCGCCCCGTTCGCGGGCGCGCTCATGGTGATGACCGGCTCGCTCGCGCCCGGTGTCCGTGAGAATGCCGAGGCAGGAACGTCCGCCGCCGCGATGCCGGGGCCTTCATAGCTCAGGCCGATGCCATCGTTGTAGGCGGCGGTGTGGACCGGATTGGTGGCTCCGCGGAAGTATTTCAATGTCACCGAGTGCTTGCCTGCGGCCAGCGCGATGCCGCCGCTCTTGAACTGGGTGGAGTCGTGCAGCCCGTCGAAGTCGATCACGGTGGTGCCATCGATGACCAGCACGCTGCCGTCACCGGAACGCAGGGTGAAGGCATACAAGCCATCGGACGAGGCATTGAAATAGCCGGTGTAGGTGAAGCCGTAGTCATTGCGGCGCAGCCGCGGAGTGGCGTCCGGAATGCTGACGGCTCCCTGGCGGCTCGCGGTGAGCGTGGTGAAGTCCGGCAGGGCCGTCCAGGTGCCGGAGGCCGCCTGATAGTATTGGTAATTCAGACCCGCCACGGTTCCGGAAGCCGCGACGGCTGGCGTCAGCGTGGCGGTGGCTGGCGTGATGAGGATCGGCGTGCCGCTGTTGTAAAAGATGTCCGAAATCGTGAGTCGGACATAGGGCGTGGCGATGCCGGTGGTGTTCAGTACCTTCTGCCGGACCTCGGGTTCATTCTCGGTGAACGTCAGCGAGGGCGATCCGGTGTAGCCGGAATTGTTGAAGACCTCGATCTTGTAGCTGAGCTGCGGCGAGCTGGTCAGCGGCATGTCCCACTTCACCAGCAACTGCGATCCGTAGGCCGTGGCGGTCGAGCTGCTGACCACGATCGGATCGAAGGTCGGTGCCACCGGCTGGCCGGAGAGGGTGAGGGTGATGGGGTTGTTGTAGGACGCGGCGTAGGTCGGCCCCACTTGCGAACGCGCCACCGTGTTGGTGCCGGGATCGAGGATGCTCGAGAACCCGTTCGACGTGAAACCAATCTGGTTCGCCCGCTGCCACGCGCCGCTCTTGTGGTAGTAGCCGTTGGCGTGGTCCACGACGTAGTCGCCCGTGTAGCCGGTGAAATTCTCCTGCCAGCCGCTCATCCCGTTCACGCCGGTGACGGCGAAGGGATACTGGAAGGTGCCGAGGTGGTACCAATTTCCGCTCACCGGTTCCTTCATCCACATCCCCTGGTAGCCGACATGGGCCGTGCCATCCGCGGGCTGCCAGTAGCGCACCACCGAGCGGTACCACTGGCTGGAGGAGAATTGCGGCCAGTAGCCCTTGATCGAACAACTGCTGCCCTCGCCGATCTGGATGTTGCCGACCATGTTGGCTCCGGCGAACACGGGGATCTGCTGGGCGTAGGATGGAGTGCCGCCGCTGGCGGGCCAGCAGACATACTGCACCAGCGTCTTGGTGCCCCCCTGGTTCTGGTGGGTGTAACCGCCGTAGAAGTAGCCCGATCCACCATCGGAGCTGCTTACGTTCTCCTCGTGGATCGCATCATAGATGCCACCCGGGACATTCGGGGACCGGTAGTCCTGCATGATGCAGTCCGAGTTGCTCGGGACACCGGTGAAGTTGTGGTACTGGGCCAAGGCGGCTGGAGCCGAACCAAGGAGGAGAAGCGGCAGGTATCGCGATAAACGCGATGGTCCGCCCGCCAAACACGGGATCTGGGTTTCCATAAACGGGGAATGCAACGAAGAACAAAGACGAATTGACCTAAAAATCAGTTACTTACTGGTGTCATCGGCGGCGTGTGTCAAGGGCCTCCGTGGGGAACGCCTTCTTCTTATGGCCGGAAATGTGGCTATTTGAGGGCGGTTGGCTGATTCGCGATCAGCGTCCGATGAATTCTCCGGTTTTTGGTATTTCCGGACAGGGCGGGTGCTCCGGGGGCAAAAAAAGAGCCACGCGGGGTCGCGTGGCTCTCTCGAAGATGGGAATGAAGATCGGCTGAAATCAACGGCGGCCGTAGAGCGGACCGTAGGTCTGGCAGGCGCGGAAATCCGCCCCCTCCAGATCGGCGGTGCCGAAGGCTCGCCACGAGGCCGGGCGGAACACCCGGTGGTCCTCGACGTTGTGCATGTAGACCGGGATGCGGAGCATCGAGGCCAGCGTGATGTAGAGGTGGCCGACGTGGCCGGCGGTCATCACGCAGTGGTTGGCACCCCAGTTGTTCATCACGTCGTAGGCGCTGGTGAAGGCACCCTCGCCGGTGAGGATCGGGGAGAACCAGGTGGTCGGCCAGGTCGGGTTGGTGCGCTGGTCGAGGGAGTTGTGGACGTCCTCCGGCAGCTCGACCGTGTAGCCTTCCGCGATCTGGAGCGCCGGGCCGAGGCCGTCGACGAGGTTCAGGCGGATCATGGTCGCAGGCATGCCGCCGCGGGTCTTGTAGCGGGTGCTCATGCCGCCGCCCGGGAAATACTCGGTGATGGACGGGTGCCAGGTGGTGGCTTCCAGGCACTTCTTCATTTCCTCCGCCGTGATGTCCCAGTGGGACTTCATCGCCGGTTCGCCCTCGGCGTCGGTGCACTGGCCGGTGCCGTCGAGCGCGGCCGGGCCGGAGTTGATGAGGTGGAGGATGCCGTCCGAGATCAGCTCATGGTCCAGCTCCACGCCGGACGCGGTCTTGATCGCATCGAGGCTCCAGTAAGTGCGCAGGTCGGCGAAGATCTGGGCGGTGTTGGTGAGCAGCCAGCCCATCAGCATGCCCGCACCGTTGAGCGCGTCGTTCTCGGTCGCCACGATGTAGGGCGCGCGCGCGCCGTTCCAGTCGAAGGAGGAATTGAGGATCGCCTCGAGGAAATCACCGTTCGGGAAGTGGTCGGTCCACTGGCGCTGGCCTTGGAAACCGGCGGCGATCGCGTGGTGGCCGCGCGCCTGCTCGTGGAGGCCCATTTCGGCGAGCTTCGGATTGCCCACCATCAGGTCGCGGGCGATGAGCGCCATCTTGACGTTGGTTTCCCACTCGGCGTCGAGCTGCTCGCGGCTGCGCTTGGTGGCCTCGGAATTGTAGTCGTCGCCCTCCTTGCAGTGCTCCTTCACCCAGGCGAGCGCCGTTTCATACTCGGCCTGGTCGAACTGGCCCTTGTTCATGCGGCCCACGAACTCGGTCATGTCGATGTCCTCGACGCGCATGCCGAAGTACTTCTCCCACATCGCGTAGTCCACCATCGACCCGGCGATGCCCATCGAGGTGCCGCCCATCGAGAGGTAGGCCTTGCCCTTCATGTTCGCCACGGCCAGGCCGCAGCGGACGAAATTGAGGATCTTTTCCGAAACGTCCTCGGGGATCGAGGTGTCGGTGGCGGCCTGGACGTCCTGGCCGTAGATGCCGAAGGCCGGAATGCCCTTCTGGGTGTGGCCGGCGAGCACCGCGGCGAGATAGACCGCGCCCGGACGCTCGGTGCCATTGAAGCCCCACACCGCCTTCGGGTGCAGCGGGTCCATGTCCATGGTCTCGGAACCGTAACACCAGCAGGGAGTCACGGTCAGCGTGAGGCCCACGTTTTCACGGCGGAACTTGTCCGCGGCGGCGGAGGCCTCGGCCACGCCGCCGATGCAGGTGTCCGCGATCACGCACTCCACCGGGGAACCGTCCGGATTGCGCAGCTCCTTGGAAATGAGCGCGGCGGCGGACTTCGCCATGTCCATCGTGCGGCCTTCGAGGGATTCGCGGACGCCGCCGTAGCGGCCGTCGATGGTGGGACGGATCCCGACTTTCGGGAACGAGCTGAAAACGGTAGCGGACTTCATTCGACCCCCAGCATGGCGCATCCCAATTCACGGGCAAGCGGAGATTTTAGCAGAAAAAGCCAAATTTTGTTCGGCAGAGGATTTCGCTCGTATTTGGTTGGTAGGGCTTGGATAGCTGCGCGCGACATTACCTTAAGATGATCCATCTTCATCGCTTCCCCTGTCTTGTCTCCTTGGTTTCCATCGTCTCCCAGGGAGCGATGGCGGCGGAGCCGGTTCCGGTCCTGGTCAAGGATATCAACCCGGTGATCGATGCCACTGGCATGCAAACCGATGTGCATGCCTTGACTCCCTTCGGGAACACGTTGCTTTTTGCCGCCTACGACGCGGCGGTGGGGGAGGAGTTATGGAAAAGCGACGGCACGCCCGCCGGCACGGTGCTGGTGAAGGATCTCAATCCGGGGCCGGGATCCTCGTTTCCGCGGAATCCCACGGTGGTGGGATCGCAGGTGTTTTTCGTGGCGGATGACTGGGTGCATGGCTTCCAGCTTTGGAAGACCGATGGCACGGCCGCGGGCACCGTTCTGGTGAAGGACTTCGGTGGCGGGGCTCCCGAAGTCGCCCCCGAACTGCTGACCGCGGTGGGTGACACGCTGTTTTTCGTGATGCCCTCCGATATCGAAGGAGAGGATGACCAGCTCTGGAAAAGCGATGGGACGACCGGAGGCACGGTGCCGGTCATTGGATTCACTGCGAATCCATCCCCGCTCGACACCGACACCATCGGGTCGATGGCTGGATATGGTGGCAGGATCTTCGTGGGAATCGGCCAGGAGCTCTGGGTTGGAAATGAAGCGGGCACCGGATTCGTCCGGATCGCGGTGGTTGCCAACGGCGGGGTGGCCGATACGACCTACTCCTTCGCCCCGGCGGCGGATTTCCTGTATTTCTTCGGCCGCGGCGCGGTTCAGATGGAGCTGTGGAGAACGGATGGCTCTGTCGGCAACACCTCGAAGTTGGCGGATGTGGGGGGATGGTATCGCAATGCTTCCTCGGGGACAGTGGGCAACACGTTGTTTTTCGGCGGATTGAATGCGAACCACGGGGTTGATTTGTGGAAGAGCGATGGAACCCCGGCCGGAACGGGGTTCGTCAAAGACATCATCTGCTACGGAGGAGGAGACACACCTCTTCTGGGAGGGTTCACCCCGGCGGGCGGAGTGATGTACATCCGGGCTTACGGATCCGGCATCGGGCCGGGATTGTGGAAATCGGATGGCTCCGCCCAGGGCACCGTGGTGGTGAGCGATCTCAAGGATTCGCGCGCTGCCGGTGCAGCCGATATCGGCGTGGGGGATGTGGGAGCCCTCGGGGGGCGGGTGTTCTTTTCCCGGAACGAACCGACCCGTGGCCGGGAGCTGTGGACGACGGATGGCACCGCGAAGGGTACCCGGCTGGTGAAAGACATTCAGTCCGGCAAGGCTGGCTCCAATGCCAGCCAGCCAACCGCCTTGGGGGCGAACTTGTTTTTCGTGGCTGCGGGCCAACTCTGGAAAACCGATGCCACGGCTTCCACGAAAGGAACCGTCCGGCTGACCCAGTTCAAGGCGGGGACGGGTAGTTCGGTCGCGTCCTACACGCCCAAGATCGTGGCTGCCGGAAACAAGGCTTACTTCTGTGCCCAGGATGGATCCCGCGGCACCGGCTTCTGGGTGACGGATGGCACCGCCGCTGGTACTACGATGTTGAAGGCCGTGACCAGCCAATGGCCGACGGGGATCATTTATGACATCGCTCCAGCAGGCAGCCGGGCGTGCTTTGTCGCTTCCGATGGAAAAAAGGGCGTGAATGTGTGGGGCTCGGACGGTTCCACCCGGGGAACCGTGGCGCTATTGAACATGGCGGGGAAACCGGCATACACCCAACCGATGCCATCTTTCATCGGAAGTATTTCGGGGAAGGCCTGCTTCATCAATGGCAAGGACTACTTCGACGGGGTGGTTTGGCTGACGGATGGAACCAGGGCCGGAACGACGGCGACGCCTTCCGACGATACGACCAATTATCCGGTGGCGAATATGCCGCCCGCTTCCGCCGGGACCTTGTTCTTTCCGGAGATTTCGCTGACCAACGGTTCGTTGGTCATGACGGATGGCACGGTGGCTGGCACCCGGTTTGTCCAGGCAAACGGGTATGGAACTCCACCCCAAGGCTACAAGGCCAGGGATTTCCACCGGATCGGCGGAGTGTGGTATTATCTGGCGAGCGATGCCGCCCACGGCGAGGAGCTGTGGCGGACGGATGGAACAACGGAGGGAACCTGGATGGTGAAGGACATCAACCCGGTTGATCCCATTTTCGGTCATCCCGGGCCGTATGAAACCAGCCCGGGAGCGGAGATTCCCAGGCTCGGAACGCTGGGTCAAACGGTTCTCTTTTTCGCCAATGGGGCCACCAACGGCAAGGGGTTGTGGTTGAGCGATGGGACGGCTGGAGGCACCCGATTGCTCCATCCGGCCACGGAGGAGAATGCCTTCATGAGGACTTCCCATGCCTCGGATCTCGTGACTATCGGCGGCTTGATGTATTTCGTGGGCGAGGATGCTGAGCACGGCGTCGAATTGTGGAGGACCGACGGAACGGAGGCGGGGACGATGATGGTCAAGGACCTCAATGTTGGACCGAGGGCGTCTTTGCCGGAGGGTCTGCTGGCGGTTGGCAACAGGCTCTATTTCACGGCTTTCAGCGATCTGAATGGCTACGAGTTGTGGAAAAGCGACGGAACCCCGGAGGGAACCCGCCAGGTGAGCGATCTCACGGCGGACATCGACGGGTCCAGGCCGCTGAACTTGTCGTTGCTGGGCAATCGGTTGCTGTTCCGGGCCACCACGGCGGCGAAGGGAACCGAGCTTTACTCGTTGGACGTGAGCGCGGATCTGGCTCCGGCTCCCTGAGGGTGGGGGAAGAACGACGGGCTTGCACCGGCCGGGTCCGGCCCCTACATCCTCCGCCCACATGATGCACGACCCGGACCAGCACACCTCCCTCGGAGGGATGTACTCGGACTATTTCCTGGATTACGCCAGCTACGTGATCCTGGAGCGCGCGGTCCCGCACGTGAACGACGGCCTGAAACCGGTCCAGCGTCGCGTCCTCCACTCGATGGACGAGCTGGACGACGGGCGCTACAACAAGGTGGCGAACGTGGTGGGCCACACGATGAATTACCATCCGCATGGGGACCTTTCCATCAAGGACGCCATGGTCCAGCTCGGTCAGAAGGACCTGCTGATCGATACCCAGGGCAACTGGGGCAACACCCTCACCGGGGATGGCGCGGCCGCCGGCCGTTACATCGAGGCCCGTCTGACGAAATTCGCGCTGGACGTCGTCTTCAGCCCGAAGGTCACCGAGTGGGTCACGAACTACGACGGCCGCCGCAAGGAGCCCTTCACGCTGCCGGTGAAGTTCCCGCTGCTTCTCGCTCAGGGCGTCGAGGGCATCGCGGTCGGCCTGGCGTGCAAGATCCTGCCTCACAATTTCATCGAGATCATCGATGCCAGCATCGCGGCGCTGCGCGGCGAGCCTTTCACCCTGCTGCCGGATTTTCCCACCGGCGGGATCATGGATGCCACCGATTACCGGGATGGCCTGCGCGGCGGAAAGGTCCGGGTCCGCGCCCGCATCGATGCCGACAAGAAGGGCACCCTGCGGATCGTCGAGATTCCCTTCGGCACCACCACCGGTGCGCTGATGGATTCGATTGTCGCGGCCGCGGACAAGGGCAAGATCAAGATCGCGCGCATCGAGGACAACACCGCCGCCGATGCCGATATCCTCGTCCATCTGCCGTCTGGCGCCGATCCGGACACGATGCGGGACGCGCTTTTCGCCTTCACCGACTGTGAGATGCCGATCTCGCCGAATGCCTGCGTGATTGCCGATGGCAAGCCGCAGTTCCTCGGGGTTTCACAGATCCTCAAACACAACGCCGAGCACACCCGCGACATCCTCCGGCAGGAGCTGGAGATCCGCCTCGCCGAACTCGCGGAGAAATGGCACTTTAGCTCGCTGGAGAAGATCTTCATCGAGAATCGCATCTACCGTGACATCGAGGAGTGCGAGACTTGGGACGCGGTGCTCAAGGCGATCGATGATGGCCTGAAGCCGTTCAAGAAGCTGCTCAAACGCGAGGTGACCGAGGACGACCTCGTCCGCCTCACCGAGATCAAGATCAAGCGCATCTCGAAGTTCGACGCCTTCAAGGCCGATGAGGAGATCAAGTCCTTGGAAAAGGAAATCGACGAGGCGGAGAAGAACCTCCGCAATCTCACCAAGTTCACCATCCGCTGGTTCGAGGAAATCCGGAAAAAATACAGCAAGGGCCGGGAGCGCCGCACTGAAATCTCGTCCTTTGAGAAGGTGGACCGGACCCAGGTCGTCTTGGCCACCGAGACGCTTTATCTGGATCGCAAGAACGGCTTCGCCGGCTACGGTCTGAAGAAGGAGGAACCGCTGGAGAAGTGCTCGAAGCTCGATGATCTCGTCACCTTCACCCAGGACGGCAAGATGCGCGTGGTGAAGGTCGCGGAGAAGGTCTTCGTCGGCCAGAAGCCGATCCACGTCGCAATTCTCCGCAAGGACGAGGATCTGATCTATTCGATGATTTATCGCGATGGCAAGGACGGCGCGATCCTCGCCAAGCGCTTCAAGCTCGGTGGCATCACCCGCGACAAGGAATACGACCTTACCAAGGGCACCCCGGGCACCCGCGTGCTCTACTTCGCCCTTCACAAGAGCGAGGCGGAGAGCGAGTCCCAGATGCTGCTGGTCCACTTGAAGCCCGCGCTGCGGATGCGGAACCTGATCCGCCCGCTGCTGTTCTCCGAGTTCGCGATCAAGGGGCGCTCCTCCGGCGGCAACCTGGTGACCAAGCACGCGATCGAGAAGATCGTGCGTGCGCCGAAGGACTACGATCCGACGGTGGAGTCTTGATGGGCAGTGAATGCCTGAAACCCTGTTCATCCGCCGGGTTGGCACCTTGTGAGGGTGTCCGGGGGCGGGCGGGGTAGGGGGCGTGTGTCCTCGGTCTCTGTGAGTAACCAGGGTGAGGCGAAAACCCGCGCCCCTGCTGGATTTCCTGACAGTGCCGGGGCGGTGGCGGCGGCCGGGCGGAATGCACGGCGCGGGAAGGGCGAAATTCTCCCGTTTTTCCGGATTTTCCGCTTACCCTCCCCGAAATGGCCCTCTATAAGCCCGGGAAACCCATCCATGGCATCCGTTTGCAGAATCCTACCCTCGTGCGGTCGCGCCGCGCTCCTGGCTACCGCCTTTCTGGTGGTGCCGGTGCTCGGCGGAGACACGCCCGGCTTGTTTGAGCGAGAGCAAGCCAAGCGTTATCAAGGTGTTGAGGAGGCCCAGGAGCTCTTGAAAAAGGGCGATGAAGCCTACACCGCCGGTCGCTACAGCGACGCCGTCACCGCTTACTCCGGCGCCCGGGATCTGATCCCGGACGCGCCCGTCACCGTCGAACTGCGGGAAGCCGCCACCGAGCGCTATGCCCAGGCGTCCGTCGAGTATGGCCGTGAACTGGTCCGCAAGGGCGATGTGGCCGGGGCCAAGGCCGCGGTGGACAAGGTGCTGGCGGAAAACGTCGCTCCGAACCATCTGGGGGCTGTCGAGTTCAAGAACCAGCTCAACGATCCGATCCGGACCAATCCGGCGATGACTGGCGACCACGGCAAGAATGTCGAGGAGGTCCGCAAGTTGCTCTATACCGCCGAAGGCGCTTTCAACCTCGGCAAATACGACGAGGCCAAGTCCACCTACGAGAAGGTGCTCCGCATCGATGCCACCAACTCCGCCGCCCGCCGTGGCATGGAGCGCGTGGCCGGGGCGAAGAGCGATTACCTGCGCGCCGCCTATGACAACACCCGCGGCGAGATGCTCGGGCAGGTGGACGCGGCCTGGGAGCTGCAACCGCCGTATGTGGGCGATAAGATCAGCAGCCTGGCGGAAGGTCAGGCGGCGGATGCGGGCCGGATTTCGATTTCCAACAAGATCGACCGGATGATCCTGCCGTCGATGACCCTGGAGCAGGTGAACCTCGAAGAGGCCGTGGAATACCTGCGTGCGCAGGCGACCAAGCTCGACACCTTCGAATTGGATCCCAAGCACAAGGGCGTGAACATCAACATCGACCTCGGCCCGCCGGGCAGCGAGGTCGCGGACCGGGTTTCCAAGAAGCGCTTCAATCTCCGTCTGAAGAACATTCCGATCTCGGGTGCGTTGAAATACATCAACGAGCTGACGCAGACGGCCTACACCACCGACGAGTTTTCCGTGATCATCCGTTCCCTCGGGGCGATGACCACCGAGCTGACCACGCGGACCTACCGGGTGCCGCCGGATTTCCTTTCCAACATCAGCGAGGGTGGCGCGACCGCTGGCTCGGCCTCGACGACCCAGGATCCCTTCGCCAGCACGGGCGACAAACCGGCGGAAGGCTTGCTGGCCAAGCGACGCGGCATCCTCGAGGTGCTGAAGTCGAAGGGCATCACCTTCCCGGAGGGGGCCACGGCCACCCTGAATGCCTCCACCAACCTGCTCATGGTGCGCAATACCGAGGCGAACCAGGACATGGTGGCCCAACTGGTGGAGCTGGTCGCGAAGACCGAGCCGGTCCAGGTGGTGGTCACCGTGACGATGCTGAAGGCCGAGGAGCACCGCATGGACGAACTCGGGTTCGACTGGCTGCTCAACGAGTCTGGGATCTCCAACGAACTCATCCTTTCCGGTGGCACCCAGGGGAACGGCGGCGATCTCAGCGACATTTCGGTGCCGACCGGCGTCAACCGCCACCCGATCACGGCGGGGAACCGCAGCGGCGACTACGCGGTGACCGCGGACGCGATCGATGAAGCGATCGCCAACAACGCCCAGGGTTTTGCCAGCACCCCCAAGCGCGCACCTGGTGTGCTCGGCTTGAACGGGATGCTCAATGGCACCGCCTATGAAGGCGTGATGCGCGGCCTTGCGCAGAAGCGCGGGATCGACCTGATGTCCACTCCTTCCGTGGTCACCCGCAGCGGCCAAGCGGCCAGCATCCGGGTCGTGAAGGAAATGAAGTATCCGACCGAATACGAACCCCCGGAAGTCCCGAACCGGGTGGGGTTCTCGGATCTCGACAACAACAACGGCAATAACAACAACAACGGTGACAGCGGGGGCATCTTCCCGGTGACGCCGTCCCATCCGACGGCGTTTGAGACCGCGGAAGTGGGCACGGTTCTCGAGGTGCTGCCGACGGTTTCGGCGGACAAGCGCACGGTGGACCTGCAGTTGAAGCCGACGATCAAGGACTTCGATGGCTTTGTGAACTACGGCACTCCGATCAACACGATCGGTTTCGATGCCACCGGTGCGGCGCAGAACACCCCGATCACGCAGAACGCGATCCTGATGCCGGTGTTCAGCAAGATCGCGATCAACACGCCCAGCCTGGCGGTGGCCGATGGTGCCACCGTCGTGATCGGCGGATTGGTGCAGGAGCGCGCGCAACGGGTGGAGGACAAGACCCCGCTGCTGGGGAATCTTCCGGTGGTGGGACGGATGTTCCAGTCCCACGTCCAGGCTCCGGTCAAGAAGGTCGTGCTTTTCATGGTCAACGTGAAATTGGTCGATCCGACTGGACGGCCGATCAATCAGCGTTGATCAGTAGTTCCGCTGCCCCGGGGCAAACCGGGATTTGATATCATTCCAAGAGACCATGTCTTCCGATCCCCGCGAGCCGGAGAACTACAGCATCAGTGAGATGATGGACCGCTTGAAGGAGCGGTCCAATGGTGACCGTTCCAACGGCGAACTGGTCACCCGCGCCGATGGCACCCAGGCCATCAAGGTCCGGAGCCGCAAGCGCCGGAGCCACCAGCCGCACCGTGAGAACGAGCAGCGGGCCCGGCGGATGCGCGCCGTCCAGCTTGTGGCCGTCGTGGTCGTGCTGGGATTGCTGCTGGTGGTGGCCGGGGGCGTGGTGGTGTACATGAATGGCTCGGGTTACCGGAACGGCGTGATGGCGAAGGCCGGGGCCGCTTCCGGAGCCAAGGTGGATGCCACCCAGTTCCGGGTGACGCCCATCGGAGCGAACGCGATGACCCTTTCGTTCGATTGGCCCGATTCCGTGCCGCTCAAAAAACTCAATCTCCAGGGAGTATCGGCGGAGCTGAGGGTTACGAGCTTCCTCGGCCAGCCTTGGACAGGTGAGGAGGTGACGGCCCAGAAGGGCGAGCTGCTGGTTGGTGTTCCTTCGGAGGGCAGTGAAATCGCCAGCACCGGCGGCTCCAATTTCAAGTTCAACCGGTTCCGGTGTTCGAACCTTTCGATGTATTTCGGCGATCCCCGTGGGCCGGCGATGTCGATCCTGGGCAGCGAGGTCTCGCTCTATCCGAAAGGTTCGGACGGCCGTCCGGAGCTGCGTCTCAACCGTGGCACGGTCAAGTTCCGTAAAAACCTGCCGGACTTCGCCCTGGATCGCGCCTTGATCGGGGTGACGGGACGCCAGCTTGATATCGTGAGCCTCCGTCTTCGTGAGTCCGGTGACGGGAAAGGCTCGGTGGAGTTGGTCGGGCAGGTGGAATCCGGCGGATCGGGCCGGGCCACCACGTTGGATGTCGCCGCCAAGGATCTGCCGTTGGAGTATCTCGCTGGACCGGAGCTTGGCCGCCTGCTGCATGGCCGGATCGAGACCCGCAGCACGCCGAACTCGAATTTCCTGACCTTCGATCCCGCGAAGCCGGATGCGCAGCGTGTGGTGATTTCCTTTCAAGGCGGGTTCGGTTCCTCGATGCAGTTGGCGCAACTGCCGTTTTTGGCGCAATTGCGGACGATGTTCAACGATGAGGGGTTCCAGGACCTGGATCTTGAAAGCGGCTCGTCCGGGGTGCTCCGGATCAACGGCGCGGAGACCTCGCTGGATGATCTGCGCCTTGAATCGAAAGGGCGCTTGATGATCCGAGGAGGTATTTCGATGTCCGCCGGCAAGGCGCTCTCGGGGCGTCTGGAAGTGGGCCTCCCCGCTCCTCTGGTGGCGGGGAAGCCGCGGCTTGACGCGGCTTTCGGCCCGAAGCGCGAGGATATGCGCTGGCTGGAGGTGACGGTGTCCGGAACGGTCGCCGCACCTGTCGATGATTTCGACAAGAAGGTTTTTGCCCAAGGGGCGATCCGCTCTTCAGGGGAAGCTCCGAAGGAGCCCGCTGCCTCCGAGTTCGAGAAGCTGACCCAGCCCCGGTAAGGGATCCAACGGATTGTTGGAGAGTGCCAAGGTTGTTTCTTCCTTGTGAGAAACCGTCCCCGCAGCCATGGTGTTCGGGTCCGACTCGGACCTAGATCCCCATGGCCATCGAGCACCCGTTCCAAGCTCTTTTCGAAACCCTCGGCCGCTTGCCGGTCGTTCATGCCGAGCCCGTCAACCAGCAGGCCTATGAGCAATTGTGGGATCTGCTCGCCGTCGAGACGGAGCATCCCGGGCGTTGCATCCTCCTGCGCGCGCCCCGGGCCGGTCATGGCAAGACCCATCTCCTTTCCCGTCTTCAGCATCATCTCGGGCAGGGGCACGAGTTCATCGCCCTCCACGCGGCGCATGGCAGCCATATCGATGCTTCCACCGTCATGGCGGACACCCTTGCCCGGTTGGGCCGCGCGTTGCCGGCTGGCGGTGGTTTGACGGTACTCGATCTACTGGTGCGCCGGTTGTTCGCCCAGGCGCTCCAGCCGCTCGTGCGATCCGGCGAGGTGCCTTGCCAGGATCGGGAAGGGGCTTTGGCGGCGCTCCGCAATCGTCCCGTGGAGACCTTTGATTTCCATCATCCGAATGCGGTGACCGCCCATTGGGCGAAGGAAAATTTCGAGGTGCTCGGGCCGCGCTTGGCCCTTGAGCTGGCCCAGCGCGATGGCACCCCGCTGCGGGAGGTGATGTTCTGGGTGGACGCCTTGTTTCGCTTCGCTTCCACCCCGGTCGATCATCCGCTGCGTACCGGTGCCCTGATTCAAGCGGTGTCCGTTCCCGGCCAGCCGGACGCCCAGGTTTTCGAGCGCCTTGCGACGCTGCTGGATCTGGTGAGCCAGCTTGTGCGTGTGGTGCTGGTGGCGGACGACCTCGAGGGCTTTTCGGCGGATGAATCCTCGGCGCTGCGTTTGGCCGCATTCCTTGGTTCGCTGCGCCACGCCGCGGGCCGCATCGACGCGATCGTGTCGGTCAACCGGGACATCTGGGACAGCGCGTTCTTGCCGCGGCTCAGTGCCGGTTTGGCGGATCGACTGGCCGAGGTGGTGGTGGAGTTGGAGCCACTGACGCGCCATGAGATTGTTGCTTTGCTGGATGCCCGCGCGCCCGGACTGGGAGAGCGGGTCTATGACCGGCTGGACCTCACCAACGGCATTCATCATGCGCGCGGGATCCTGCGTTCCGCCGGCGAGGCTTGGGTTCAGGCTGCCCGTCAGAACAAACCACAGTCCAAGCCGAACCATCACGTGAAGGAGGTGCCGGAGCCCGAATTGGATCTTCCCGCTCCGGAGCCTGCCCATGCGGTCACGGTGACTCCTCCGGCCGCAGTGGCCGCCGCGATGGCGGCTGCCTCCGCCGCCGTAGCCTCGGAAACCGGAGACGAAACGCCTCCCGTCCTCGCACGGGACGAAGTGGTGGCCCACGCCGTCGAGCAGCCGGTCGTGTTACCCGAGGTGCCACCCGCTCCCGAACCCGTGGCGGCGTTTGTTCCTGCTCCGGAGCCGGAAGCGATCGTCTGGAATGTGAGTCCTCCGCCACTTCCGGAGCCTCCGATCCCGGTCGCGACGGTGGTGTACGAGCCGGTGGTTCCGGAAGCGGCTCCAGTTCCAGTGGCCACGTTGGTTCCAGAGGCGGCGGCGCCGGTTTCCGCGCCCGAGCCGTCCTTGCCGTCGGCTTGGCCCGTGGTGGACGAAGCGCCTCAACCTTCGTTCGCTCCCGCGCCGGCCGCGTTCCACGAAACTCCATTGGCGGATGTGTTGGCCTCGGAAGCCGCGCATGAGGCACCTCCGTTGTCCTGGCCTTCTCCGCAGGCTGCTCCCGTGGGGCAGTCTTCTCCTTCTCCATTCCAGCCCATGGGGGAATCTCCGGTGCCCGCCGTGGTGCCCGTTTTCGCTCCGACCCCGCTGGAGACGGCCGCCGTGATTCCTCCGCCGGTGCCGGTTTCGCCTTCGGCTTCCCCGGATACTCCCGCTCCGGAAACCGATCGCGTGGATGAATTGCTGCGTCAATTCCGCGAACGTTACGCGAAGGGATAAAATCATCGGGTTTCGTGTCATTTTTGCCTTGCGCGAAACCCGGGTCCCCGATCATCTTCCGCCCGCCCCGCAAGCCGGGGCGACAATGGCAAATCCGGTGTAGCTCAGCGGTAGAGCGGGTGGCTGTTAACCACTAGGTCGTAGGTTCGAGCCCTACCGCCGGAGCCAATTGAAGGCCCTGATTCTCAACGAATCAGGGCCTTCGCCTTTTTCTCGGCAATGGAGCTTGATACTTTGGGGGCTGCTACAGGGGGCTATGCGTGCTTCGGATTCCGCCCACCCTTGCAAGGAAAGGCCGCCTCAGCTTCCGAAAACGCTGAGTTTGAGGTCGTTGATTCCGAGACTGGCAACCTACCATTTTTCCACTAAGTTCAGGCCCAACGCGATGGCTGCCTCAAATCTTCTCGCCACCAGCACCCCGAACCTCAAGAACCTGCTTGGGAATGGGCGATCTTACCGGGTGCCGTCGTTTCAACGGGACTACTCATGGAAGGAGGAGCATTGGGAGGATCTGTGGCTGGATTTGCAGGATCTCACGGCCAAGCGATCATTGCAGCATTATATGGGATCGCTGGTTCTGATGCAGAACGAGAATCCGGAGGAATACACCATCATCGATGGCCAGCAGCGGATCGCGACCTTGAGCATTCTCATTCTTTGCGTGATCGCCAGGTTGAGGGAACTCGCAGATGCTGGAGTGGAGCCGGACGCAAACAGGGAGCGGGCGACGTTGTTGCGGGGCAGCTTCATTGGAGCCAAGCAACCCGGTTCGCTGGTGGAGGCGAGCAAACTCACGCTTAACCGGAACGACGATGATTTTTATCAAGGCACGCTGGTGCAGCTTGAGAAGCCGGTCAGCGAGCGTTCGCTGGGTGATTCCGAAAAGCAGCTGTGGGGAGCATTCAAATATTTCTCCAAACGCATCGGTGAGGAGCTTTCGGATTACAGCGGGCAGCAATTGGCGGAGTGGATCGATGCGCTGGTATCAGTGCGGCTGCTTTTCATTCAGGTCGTCGTTGAGGACGATATGGGAGCCTACACGGTTTTTGAGACACTCAATGCGCGCGGACTGGAACTTACGGCCAGCGATCTGATCAAAAACTACCTGATGTCGCTCGTGTCCAAAAAGGGCAAGGGAGATCTCGAACATGTGCTCAAGCGCTGGCAGAGGGTGACTGGCCAGATCGGCGTGCGGCGGCTGCCGGAGTTTTTGAGGCACTATTTCAACTCGCTTTATCGATTTGTCCGGCAGGAGAGACTTTTCCGCAGAATCCGTGAGGAGGTTTCTTCGGCGGAGGGTGCGATGGAACTGGTTAAGGATTTGGAACGGGCTTCAGTATGCTATCGTGCGCTTGGCGACGCTGAAGACGAGTTTTGGCTCGATTTCCCCGGCGCGACGGAACAGGTTCGCGCTTTGGTGTTGTTTGGCGTGAGTCAATACAAGCCGCTTGCGTTGGCTGCGTTTCGAAAGCTTGGGGGCGATGAAGGGGTAAAGGTTCTCAAAGACTGTGTGACTCTCTCGTTCCGTTTCAATGTAATCAGTCGGCTAGGAACACACGAATTGGAGAAGCGTTTCAACGAAGCCGCCCTCGGGTTGCAAAATGGAAGCGTGACCAAGGCGTCGGAGGTTCGTGGATTACTGCACGCGGTCTATGTGGACGACGACCAGTTTCGGGCGGATTTCGAGGTTTTTCGGCAGTCCGTCAACAGCAAGGGAAAGAAGATTATCCGGTATATTCTCTGTGAACTTGAGCGACAGAACTCCGGTCAGGATCTGAGCTGGAGCAGCGCGAACGCAACAATCGAGCACATCCTTCCTGATAGCCTAGATGATCATTGGGCGACGATTTTTTCCGAGGTCGAACACGACCGTTATGTGGAGCGGCTCGGTAATTACGCCCTTTTGGAATACGGGAAGAACAAAAAAATCGGGCAACAGCCGTTCGCCGATAAAACGGCTATTTTCGAAACGAGCCAGTATGGGCTGACTGAAGAACTCGGTAGCTTGGATGAATGGACTCCGGCGGCGATCAATGAGCGCCAGAAAAGACTGGCCAGGCTTGCAACCACGGTTTGGCGCTTTCCCTGATGAGCCCCTGCCCCCAAGATCACCTCGTCGACTAACCAGCGATCCAGCTCGTGCAGCGGTGACTGGGGTGGATGTCGTGGATTGCTACAACTTGGCGATTCTTCACTCGGATGGGCAAATGGCGGGAGCGATCGTCGCGCCTGCCAGGCAGCCCGTTTGAGTCACTTTGCCTCCAACAGGGTCGGCTTCCCGAAGACCGTGCGCTGGTCGCCCTGTTCGTTCATCCACCGTTCCAGATCGGCGCGCATGGAGGAAAGCCGGTCGGCTTGGGCCGGTTCCTCCGCCAGGTTGTGCAGCTCGAGCGGATCCCCTTGGAGATCGTAAAGCTCCTCCTTCGGACGCCGTTGATATCGCTCCACCTTGGCGGCCGCCACCGGGTTATCCTGGGCTTTCTTCATCCAGCTCTCCCAGTATTTCGAACCGGCTTCCCCGGCCTTGGTGATATGGCTGGTGAACTTGAACTCGGGATGGAGGTTGAGGATGTACTTCCAACGCCCGTCACGCACGCAGCGGTCCGGATAGACATTGAAATCGCCGTCGCCGCTGTGGGTGACGTAGACCCGCTCGCGGAGATCCTGCGTCTTTCCGGTGAGGACTCCGGCGAACGAGCGGCCATCGATGGTCTCCGGTGGCTTGCCTCCGGCCACGTCGACCAAGGTCGGCAGCACGTCCACCGGCGAGACCAACGCGTTGCTGCGGGAGCCGGCCTTGGCATGGCCCGGCCACACGGCGATCATGGGAACACGGATGCCTTCGTCGTAGAGCGTCCATTTGCCGAAGGGCCATTGCGCCCCCTGATCGGAGAAGTGCAGGAAACACAGATCGTCCCCGAATTTCCTGCGGGCGAGGTCGTGCACCTGCCCCAGCTCGTTGTCCATGCGGGTGATTGCCGCGTAATAGCGCGCCCGTGCCTGATGGGTGGCGGGGGTGTCCACGTGGTTCGGAGGGATGTTGACGTCCTTTGGCTCGTGGCCTTCGGGTGTGTCGGGCCACGGCACGTGCGGCCAGTTGGTGCCGACGAAGAGGCAGAGCGGCTTGTCGCTCTTCCGCGCTTCCAGCCATTTCAGCGCCTCGGGCACGGCGACATCGTCGTGGAATCCGTTGTGCTCGCTGAGGTCGAAACCGTAGTCCTTCGTTTGTTGGTAGTGCCCGACCTTGCCGAAGGCGACCACCTCGTAGCCGAGTTCCTTCAGGTAGGCGGGGAGCTTCTTGATCTCCGGCTTGGGAGCCGAATGGTTCGCCTCGGAACCGTTGCGGGCGGGCATGAGGCCGGTGAGCATCGCCGCACGGCTGGGCGCACAGGTGGGGGACGCGGCGAAGGCGCGGTCGAAGGTCATGCCTTCGGCGGCGAGACGCGACATGTTCGGCGTTGCGATGTCCTTGGAGCCATAAACCGTGGAGTCGCCCGCCGTGTGGTCGTCCGAGATGAAGATGACGAGGTTGGGCTTGTGCGCGGGTTCCACGGAATACGCGGGTGTTCCCAACAGGAGGGCGGCGAGGCTCAAGGCGCATCGTCGCACGGAGCGAAGGACGGGATTCATCATGGACCGGTCGGATGGAAGACCATCCCTCAAAACGAATCCGGGAGGGTAATTGTTTCATCCAATTTTTTGAAGGGCTCGGTTTCCGGAAGACCGGCCGGGCATGGGTGAAGACGGCATTTACCAGTGTGCCTGCCGGGGCGGTGGTTTCGGCGAGGGCCATTGGGCAGGTGTTAGATGCCATGTTGACGGAGTGGAGCCTTTTCCTCCGGCAAGGTGGTGGAGGGTGACCGCCTGGTGGCTCTCCCCAAACCCAACCCAAAACCCAGAACATGAAAAAACGCCTCCTGGCGTCCGTGAGGACGCTTGCCGCTGTCGCCTGGCCATTGGCCGGGGCCGGTATCACCACCGCCGATGCCTTCACCCATCCCGGTATCCCGCTGACCGTGGATGACCTGAATACCCTCAAGGCGAATCTGAACACCGAACCGTGGAAGTCCGGTTACGCGGCCTTGCAGGCGGATGGCCGTTCCTCCGCCAGCTACACGATGCAGGGACCGTTCGCGACGGTGAGCCGGAATGACGCGGGATCCTATGCGAATGAAGGGGCGTGGAAGAACGACATGCAGGCGATCTTCAACCTGTCCCTGATGTGGCAGTTCACCGGAAACAATGCCTACGCGCAAAAGGCGCATGACATCCTGCTGGCGTGGGCCACCACCCAGACGGCATTCACCGGGGTGGAGAGCTCCTTCGATATCGGCGACTACGCCTATTGTTACGTGGGCGGGGCGGACATCCTGCGCGGAACCTGGCCCGGCTGGACGGCCAGTGATACCACCACGGTGCAGAACTTTTTTTCCAATGTGTATTGGCCCAATCTTTCGCTGCCGGGACCGCTGACCACGGGCTCGCAGGGCATGGAGCCGCTGCTGGCGGCCACGGCGATCGCGGTGTTCAACGATGACCAAACGAAGCTGGATCAGGTGGTGTCGGCGCTTCTCAGGGATGGGGACGCCGGGTTGCGGGACACCCTTCCCAATGGTCAGGTCGGCGACACCGGGCGCGATCAGGGACACACCTCGCTATTCGTCAACAACCTCGCGTTCATCGGGGAGATCCTCTGGAAGCAAGGGATCGACGTGTTTTCGATCATGGACAACCGCATCCTCGCGGCGGGGGAATACTATGCGCGCTATAACCTGCCGGATACCGCGCCGGGTTTCGTGAGTTTCGGCGCGCCGTTCTGGGGCACGTTCCCGAGCATCAGCGGCGCGCCGCGTTCCACGGTGCAGGGACGCAGAGCCCTGAACCTCCTGCACGGAGCCTATGCCGTGCGGAAGGGGATCAGCGCACCGTGGATCCAGCGTTACCGGGTGGATCAGACGGAAGATGGCAACAGCTTCCTTTTTCTGAAGAGCGCCGATTCCTCCACCGCCACGCCGCCGACGTTACCCGTCTACCCCGCGGTGGCGACGGTGACGAACGGTCTCACCAATGCCGATCTCAACGGCAGCACGCCCGCGGGCAGCGGTTCATACAGTGGCGGGACTTGGACGCTTGGCGGCGGTTACAACGGGGTGGATATCTGGGGATCGAGCGCTCCCTCGGTCCACTTCAGCTACCGCGCGGTCACGGGTGACTTCACACTGCTGGCGAAGGTCACCTCGGTGGCGAATGTCGGCAGCACCAGCGCGAAGGCGGGCATCCTGCTGCGTGACGTGGCCACCGGCACCGCGGCGCGGCAGGTATTTGTCGCGATCACGCCCAACAGCACCTACGAGCGCGGGATGCGCGGTTACACGACCCTGCCCTATGGCAGCAATGCCGCCTCGCTGTCCTTCGCCGTGCAGTCGTTGCCGTATTGGGTGAAAATGGAGCGTGTCGGAAACCGCATCCAGACCTTCGTTTCGAAGGACGGTGGTTGTTGGAGTCCCGCGGGCACGGCGGATTTCTCGGGGATGCCATCCACGGTGTATGCCGGCCTTTTCGGCACCTCGCAGGTCACCGGCGCCTCCAGCACCTCGACGTTCACCAACGTCTGCATGACCGGCGGGGATGGCGGGCAGGGCGCGGTCACGCCGGCGTCACCTTCGGCGATCGTGACCTCTCCCGGCCACAATCAGGTCACCGTGCGTTGGACCGAGTCCTTTGGAGCCACCAGCTACAAGGTGAAGCGCTCGACCACCAGCGGCAGCGGATACACCACCCTGGCCACGGTGGGCAATACGGCCTACATCGACACCACGGCGGCCAATGGAACGACCTACTACTATGTCGTCACCGCGGCCAATGCCGCGGGGGACAGCTCGAATTCCCCGCAGGACGCCGCGCTTCCGATCGCCGCCATGACCAACGTCGCCGTCAATGGCTCCGCGACCGCGAGTGCCAACGGTGGTTCCGGCACCGAGGGCGCGGCGAAGGCGTTCGACGGCAATCCGGGCTCGAAGTGGTTCAATGGCAATGCGGGCACCACCGGCTGGGTGCAATACGACTTCGGAGCGAGCCTCGCGCAAACGGTGAAGCGTTATGGCATCACCAGCGCGGGCGATGTCGCGGGGCGTGATCCGGCGGCCTGGCAATTCCAGGGTTCCAACAATGGCACCACATGGACCACGCTGGATACGCGGAGCGGCCAGAGCTTCACCTACCGCTACCAGACGAAGTCATTCGACTTCACCAACACCACCGCCTACCGCTACTACCGCCTCAACGTCACCGCGAACAACGGTGATGCCACCGGTTTGCAGGTCGGCGAGATCGCGTTGGAAACCAACCAGGGCCGCACCGTTCCGAACGGCACCTACCGGTTGTTCAACCGGAAAAGCAACAAGGCGCTCGATGTGAACGGCGGTTCCACGGCCGATGGCACCCCGGCGGTCCAGTGGGGCTATGATGGCGGCAGCGACCAGAAGTGGACATTTACCGATCAGGGCAATGGCCAGTATCAAATCCTGGGTGTGGCCAGTGGCAAGGCGCTCGAGGTGATGGGGAATGGAACCGGTGACGGGCCCGCGATCGACATCTGGCCGTGGAATGGCGGCAACAACCAGAAGTGGACGGTGACCCCGGCGGGCGACGGGTTCTACCGCCTCACCCCGATGCACGCCACCGGCAAGGCCGCGGACGTGAGCGGTGCCAGCACCGCCGATGGCGCGTCCGTGATCCAATGGAACTACACCGGCGGAACCAACCAGCAATGGCTGATCTCCATCGCTCCTTGAATCCACTACTTATCCACCGCCGCGCCTCATCCGGGGCGCGGCTTTTCTTCTGGAGATGAAACGCCTGATCATGTTGGTCCCGCTCGCCGGAGTTGCATCGCTTTGCGTGTGGGCAGCTCTTTTCACCTCGGGAAAGGGAAGCGGCTTTACCGTTCCGGAGGGCCGTGTTCCGGGTGGACGGGTCCAAGTACGGTTTGCACCGGAGTTGGAATACCGGCGTATCATGGCGGATAGGCATTCCGTGGCGGCGGCCGCAGCGCGGCGGAGACTGGCGTCCCGCTGGATCGATGCCGATCCGCAGGGGGCCATGGCGTTTGCCCGTGGGCTCGTGGCAGGGGAGGAGAGAACCGCCTTGATGCGGGATCTGCTCCGCGGGTGGGCGGTGAAAGCGCCCGATGACGCCTTGGCCTGGAGCGCTGGGCTGGAGGATTCCGGTGAACGCCGCTCCACCCGCTCCGTGGTTTGTTATGCCGTGGCGGAACGGGACCCCCGTGTAGCGATCGAGCGCGCCGTGGCCCATCATGCCGATGAAGCGGGGGGAGATAGCCTGTTGGAAAACCTGGCGATGCAGTGGGCGGCCCGGGAGCCGGAGGCCGTGGTGGAATGGGGCCGGGATCAGCCTCCGGGCCTCTGGCGGGATCGCATTCTGGCCAGGGCATCGTTTGTCGTGGCGAAATCGGACCCGATGGCGGCGGCAGGCCTGGTGGCGGGGCTTGAGCCGGGGCCATTGCAGGGCGAGGCCGCCATGGCGGTCCTGCACCAATGGGGTCTCCGGGATCCCGCCGCGGCAGGTCGTTGGGCGGACGGATTCACCGATGCGGGTCTTCGTGCGCGGGCACGGGACGAGCTGGAGAATCTGAGCCGCCATCTGGCGGCTCCCGTAGGGGAATAGGGCAGTCCTGCCGATAAAGTCATACGCCGGTGTCGGGTTTCGCCGTGGATTGCCGCCCTTCCCTTATGAAGGCGCTTTGACTCGCGCGCGACACGGCTTTCCCGGGTACGATGCAATGAATCGGCCCCCTCCACCCGTGGGAGGGGGCCGATTTTATCGGTGAAGGATGAAACCCAAGGAAAACCACAATATCGGCATTTTGGCTGATCCGCGAAACGTGGAGCGGGGTTGAATCGTTGTTTCCGGACCCAAAGGCCGAACGATGATCCGCTTCTCTTCCATTCTTCTCTGCTTCGGTCTTGTGGCTCTGCCGGTTGTGTCATCCGCCGCGGAGTCCGGTTCCGGAGTGGTGACGATCGATCCGGCGGCACGACAGGGCAACTGGCAGGGCTGGGGTGTTTCGCTTGCCTGGTGGGCCGGGGTCTTCGGCGATCGGGACGATCTGGCCGACGCGCTTTTCACGACCAAGGCTGTGAAGGTGGGGCCGGGGCTGGTTCCCGGGCTCGGGCTGAATTTCGTCCGCTACAACGCCGGGGCATGCAGTTGGAACGAGATCGATGGACGGAAGATGGTCGCTTCCAAGATCATCCACCGCTACCGCCAGATGGAAGGATTCTGGCTGGATGGCCGCAGTTCCGATCCGGAGTCGTCATCCTGGAACTGGTCGGTGGATGCCAACCAACGCCTGATGCTGGGGAAAGCGAAGGAGCGGGGAGTGAAGCACTTCGAGTTGTTCTCCAACTCGCCGATGTGGTGGATGACGAAGAACGACAATCCCTCCGGCGGTCCAAAGCCCACGGACGACAACCTCGCCGTGGCCCATGAGCGGGATTTCGCGATCTATCTGGCGACCGTCGCCCGCCGCGCCGCGGACCATTGGGGGATCACGTTCACCTCGGTGGCGCCCTTCAATGAGCCCCGCTCGGACTGGTGGTTCGCCGATTGCAAGCAGGAGGGCTGCCATGTGTCCGCGCCCGCGCAGGCCCGGATCCTCCCGCTGGTGCGGGAGGAATTGGACCGCCGCGGCTTGAAGTCGTTGCCCATTACGGCCTCGGAGGAGACCTACTACGATCATGCGATCGAAACGTGGCGGAGTTTCACGCCAGCGGTGAAGAACCTCGTCAGCCACCTGAACGTGCACGGGTATCAGGAAGCGAAGGGCAACCGGGCGGAACTCCATCGCCTGGCCGAGGCCGATGGCAAGGTGGTGTGGAACTCGGAATATGGCGATGGCGATCCGACCGGGCTGAACATGGCCCGCAATCTCCATCGCGACGTGTCCCACTTGAAGCCGGTGTCGTGGTCGTATTGGCAGGTGGTGGATGGCGGCGGCTGGGGGCTCATCGCGGGGGATCTGCGGCGGGCACGCATGGTCCAGGTGAACCCGAAGTGGCAGGTGCTGGCGCATTACACGCGTGGCATTCCGGAGGGGGCTGTCATTCTCACCACCGGGGACGAGTCGGTGGTGGCTGCTTACGAGGCCAATCAGAGCCGTCTCACGCTGGTTTGCCTCAATGACAACTCCCAGGCGCGGACCGTTCGCGTGGATCTTTCGAAATTCGCGGCGGTGGGGCGGAAGGCGGATGTGTGGCTCACCCAGCCGGAGGGACAAGCGCGCTATCAAGTGCTGCCGCAGGTGCCGTTGGCGGGTTCCGTGCTGTCCTTTCCGATGCCGGAGAAGTCGGTGCAGACGCTCGTGATTCCCGAGGCGCGGTTGAGGTAACCGGGAATCTTCATGTCCGCGCGGTTCGCCTCTGGACGCCCGGAGGCCGGACCGCTAGCGTCCCCGTCACCTGACCGGCCCGCGCCGGGAATCCCACGCCTCCGTGGTGGAATGGTAGACGCTGCGGACTTAAAATCCGTTGCCCGCAAGGGCGTGCCGGTTCGAGTCCGGCCGGAGGCACGGGATCCGGGATGTGGGATCAATGAAGCGCCTTGAGTCGTAGCGCCTGGTCCTTGATCTCAATGGAGAGCGGAACCTCGTGCACAGTATCGTCGAGTGAGAGTTTCACGGGAAGTGGTTGCGGGGATTTGTCTTCCATCCGCTTTTTGAAATCATCGCCCCATTCCTTCGATTCGAAGGTGATTTCGACGTCCAGCTTGTCGCTCTGCACCAGGCCGGAGGGATCGCCATTGAGGACCTTGAACTTCACGCCGTTGTTCGCGCCGGCACCGCTGCGGTCGAGGCGGGTGCCGGCCTTGCGCTCGCCGAGGGTGAGGCCGAGCCGGGTATTCCACAGCGGGAGATTGGCGTAGGCGGTGAGGGTGGCGCGCAGTTTCAGGGACGGATTGGCGGGGTCGAGTTTGCCTTCGGCCGAGATCCACTCGACGCTCTGGTTTTCCTTCAGGAGGCCGAAGAAGGGGGCTGCCTCGATGGCGGGGCCGTCCTTCTTGAGCACCTGGTAGTGGCCGTACATGCCTTCCATCATGTGCTCGCCCACGTGGCAGTGGATCATCCAACTGCCGGGATTGTCCGCCACCATGTCCGCCACCTTCATGGTGCCGGGCATGAGCTCCACCACGTCGGTCATGTGCCCGCCCGGTCCGCGCAAGCGGGCACCGTGCCAATGGGCGGTGTGGACGTCCGCTTCATTGCCGAGGGCGAAGAGATACCAGCGCACGCGTTCTCCCTCCTTCATGTCGAAGCCCTGGGTGTTGCCGAAGATGCGACCGTTGATCGCGTGGCGCATCGCCAGTTCGCGCAGTTCCGCGGCTTCCGCCCACGGCGGTGGACCGGCGGGGGGCGGGCCTCCGTCGATGCCCTTGCCATCCGGCGCGGTCACCTGTTCGTAGAGTTCGGTGCTCTCCTTCATGCCGCTTTCATCGTAGTTCTGGAGCAGCATCGCCATCTCGCGGTCGATGTCGGCGGGCGTGCCATCCGGGCGGGCTCGTTTGGCGTCGGTCACCACGATGAACCCGGAGAGTCCGGAGTTGATCTCCTCATCGCCCAGCACGTGGCTGTGATAGAGCCAGGGTTTCGAACTCGGTTCGTCCGGTCCGGGTGCGCTGGCCTCGTCGAGATACCACACGTAGGTGAAGCGGGCCTGCGGGGCGATGGCGGCACCGAGACCGCGTTCCGTGAGATAACTGGAGCCCTCGCTGTCCTTGTCGTAGCGGACGCCGTGGGGGTGGAGGGAAACGGGGGTGGAGAGGCGGTTGAGCAGCGTGACCACGATGTAGTCCCCGGTCATGCCGCGCAGCACCGGACCGAGGATGCCGAGGCGGTCGTCCGGCAGGGACCGGGTGGTGAAGGTCGCGTCCGTGTACTGCCGGTAGCGCATTTTCGGGTAGCTCGGGTTCGCGGTGATCTGCGGCGGGATCTTCGCGCCGATCACCGGATCCTTGCCTTCCGGGAGGTAGTTCCAGATTTCGGGTTCAGCGGCGAGGTAGTAGTGGCGGACGCGCGCGGGGTCGGGCGTCCGGCCGAAGTACTTGCCGCCGGGATCGGGGTCGCCTTCGAACACGGTGGGTTTCATCACCGGATTCACCTGGCACCACGGGCAGGCGCGGGCAGGAAGCGCGGTAAGGATCAACGCGGCTGCAGTGAGCAGCAGCAGGGCGGGGGAGCGACGGGACACGGCGTTCTCATAATCCGGCGGGTTCGCGGAAATGCGCGTTCGTTGGTGACGGTTTCGTTTCGCGGTTTTTCCCGGGAGGTGACGCGGTGTTCACTGATTATTCCGTCACGATGGAATGTTAGGCGGATGGGGAATCGGTGCTTCATTTCGCACCCGTGTTGCCCCCCGGGATTCTCATTTTTTTGTGTGGAAGAAAGCCGGCCTTGGAATGTCGTGCCTCGATCTCACGGAAACGCCTCGCGTTGATGTGTTTGGTCGCGGTGATCGGTTCCTTGGCCGGTGTTTCGCACGCGCATGGGGTCCACAGCGACCTGATGGCGCTGGTGGACGCGCAGCTAGAGAAAGAGCCCCGCAACGGCGAGCTGTGGTATCGGCGGGCCGAACTGGAGTTGGAGCACGAGGATTACGAGGAAACCCTGCGCGATTTGGAGAAGACCGAGGAGTGCGCGCCGGGCAAGTTCCCGGTGCTGTGGGTGAAGGGCCAGGTGCTCGATGCCCAGGGCAAGCCCGAGGAAGCGAAGGCGGCTCTCGATACCCATCTCGCCGCGAACCCCACCCATTGGGGCGCGCTGGCTTCCCGTGCCCGGGTGGAAACGAAGCTGTCCCTCCACGAGAAGGCGTTGCTCGATTACGCCGCCGCGCTCGCCTCGAACCGCGAGGCCGAGCCGGATCTCGTGCAGGAAACCGCCGCGTGCATGGCGGCGAACGGCCACACCGATGAAGCCGTGAAGGTGCTGGAAAACGGCCTCAAGCGTCTCGGCCCGATTCCGTCGCTCCAGATGAAAGTGCTGGAGATCGAGGTGCTGGCGGAGCGTTTCGATGCCGCGCTGGTCCGCGTGTCCACCTTGCAGCGCCTCGCCCCGCGCCCGGAGCCGTGGATGGCGCGCCGCGCGTCGATTCTCACCGAGGCGAACCGGCTGACCGAAGCCCGGGCCGCATGGTTGGCGCTTTCCGATCACCTCAAGGCGCTGCCCGAGGCCGAGCGTGGTTCGCATTCGATGTCGAAGCTGGCCCAGCAGGCCCGCGAGGCGATCGCCGCGCTCGATTCCCTTTCCCCCCAGACCTCCCCCAATCCCTTCGTCTCCACGAAAGCCCCATGAACCTCCGATTCCTCCCACCGCTGGCGGTCGCCATCGCCACGCTGTCCGGTGTGGCGCGCGCCCAGTCCGTCAGCTTCACCGGCACGTATTCCCAGAACTTCGATTCGATGGGAACGGCCGGCACCACCCGCCCTACCGGGTGGACCACTTGGATCGCTCCTTCTGGAACGAATGCCACCTGGACATCCAGCATCACCGCGAGTTCCCTCTCCGCCACCGGCACCACCGCCAGCGCGCTCACGGTGAGCAATGCCCCATCGGGAGTCTCAAACAACAGTGGCTACAACGCGCAAGGCGCGTCGTCCTCCGACCGGGTGTTCGCGACTTCCCCGACCAGCATTTCGGGGGTGGCGTCGCAGCTCTCCCTGACCAACGGCACCGGCGGCGCGGTTTCCAGCATTTCGGTGGCCTACGATACCCGGCGCTACACGGTCGCTGGAACGGTCAACGAATTGCCCGGTTACTGGTTGTTCTACAGCCTCGACAACGGCACCACCTGGACCAACGTCTCCGCGCTGAACCCCACGGTTTCCGGCTCCTCCGGCGTGGTGGTGCCGAACACGACGGGCGTGACCTCCGTGGCGGCCACGACGGTGAGCCTTTCGGCCAACTGGGCCGCCGGTTCCACGCTTTTGCTGCGCTGGGTGGATGACAACGCCACTCAGACTTCCCCGGACCAGATCATCGGCCTCGACAACGTGGTGATCAGCGGCGGGCAACCAGCCCCGACCGTCAGCCTGACCGCTCCGACGAACGGAGACACCGTGGCCATCCCCGCACCGGTGAATCTCGTGGCCAGCGCCGCCGACGCGAACGGCACCGTTGCCAAGGTGGAATTCTACCAAGGCGCCACCAAGCTGGGTGAGGCCACCTCGTCGCCGTTCCAATACTCGTGGACCGGCATGATCTCCGGCTCCTATTCGCTCACGGCGAAGGCCACGGACAACGACGGCGCGTCCACCACCTCCACGGCGGTGAACATCACGGTGACGAATCCTTCGAACGTCGCTCCCACGGTGGCGCTGACCTCGCACACGGACGGCCAGAAGATTCCCGCGTCGTCGCTGACACTCACAGCCTCCGCCTCGGACACCGATGGCGTGATCTCGAAGGTCGAGTTTTACAACGGCGCGACCAAGCTCGGTGAAAGCACCACCGCGCCCTACACCCTCACGCTGCCCGGCATCGCCGTGGGTAACTACACCCTCACCGCGAAGGCGACCGACAACGACGGCGGCATCACCACCTCCACCGTGGTGAACGTCATCGCCACCGCCTACACCGACAACGCCGCGCTCGCCCGCGGTGCGACGTGGAAGTACCTCGATGACGGCACCGACCAAGGCACCGCCTGGGCGGCTACGGCGTTCGATGACAGCGCCTGGGCTTCCGGTGCGGCCCGTCTCGGATACGGGGACACGCAGGTGACGCTGCTCCGCCAGGGGCCGTCCGGCATGACCAGCAGCACGAAGTACATCACCTACTACTTCCGCAAGACCTTCACCGTCGCGGACGTGTCGAAGGTGATCGGCCTTTCGGCCACGCTCCAGCGGGATGATGGCGCGGTGATTTACATCAATGGCGTGGAGGTTGCCCGCAGCAACATGCCTTCCGGGGCAATCAACTATCTCACCAATTCCTCGACGATCGTCGACAGCACGGATGAGACCACCTTCTTCCCGCTCACGATGCCGTTCGGTTCGCTGGTGACCGGGACCAATACCATCGCCGTGGAAATCCACCAGCGGGACAACACCAGCTCGGACCTCGGGTTCGACATGGACCTGAACGTGATCACCGAAGGCGGCAATGCCAAGCCGGTGGTGCAGCTCACGTCCCCGGCCAATGGCAGCACGTCGTTCCTCGGCAATCCGGTGCAGATCACCGCGGACGCCAGCGACAGCGACGGCACGATCACCAAGGTGGAGTTCTACAACGGTGCGACGAAGCTTGGCCAGGCGACCAGTGCCCCGTGGCAATACACGTGGAACGGCGTCACCGCCGGCACCTACAGCCTCACCGCGGTCGCCACGGACGATCTTGGCGGCACCGGCACCTCGTCCGCGGTAAGCATCACCGTCAGCACCGGTCCGTCCGGCACGCTCCAGCGCGGGCCGTATCTGAACATGGCGAACCAGAACAGCATCGTCGTCCGCTGGCGCAGCAGCCAGTCCGTGATCGGCCGTGTCCGCTACGGCCTTACCCCGGATGCGCTCACGCTGAGCACCGATGAAGCCAGCGCGAAGACGGACCACGAGATCCGCCTCACCGGCCTCACGCCCTACACCCGCTACTACTACAGCGTCGGTTCGTCGCAGGACGCCCTCACGCCGGAATCCGCGGAAACGACATCCTTCAAGCCGACCGGCTCTCCTTTGCCAACCGCGGCCGACTACACCTTCCGTACCTCGCCGGTTCCCGGCACGGCGGTGGACACCCGCATCTGGGTGGTCGGCGACTGCGGCCGCGGCACCCAGATCCAGGCGAACGGTCGCGAGGCCTACTACACCTTCGCCGGTTCCCGCGTCCCGGACCTGAACCTCCAGCTCGGCGACAACGCCTACAACAGCGGCACCGACACTGAATACCAGACCGGCTACTTCAACATGTATGCCGACTACTTCCGGAAGATGCCGCAGTGGAGCACGCTCGGGAACCACGACGCGAACAACGGTTCCACCAGCACCACGGCGAACTTCCCTTACTTCGACATGTTCACCTTCCCGAAGGCGGCGGAGTGCGGCGGCGTGGCGTCCGGCACGGAGCACTACTACAGCTTCGACTACGGCAACGTGCACATGATCTGCCTGGACTCCCAGGCCAGCGACACCACCGTGGACAACGCCGCCACCACCGGCGTGAACGAGGACGGCCCGATGGCCGCCTGGCTGCGCCAGGACCTCGCCAGCACCACCGCCACCTGGATCATCGCCTTCTGGCACCATCCGCCGTATTCGAAGGGCAGCCACGATTCGGACAGCGAGACGCAGATGGTGAACATGCGCACGCGCTTCAATCCGATCCTCGAGCAGGGCGGGGTGGACCTTGTGTTCGTCGGCCACAGCCACAACTACGAGCGCAGCTTCCTCATCGACGGCCACTACGGTACCAGCGGCACGATCACCAGCGGCATGAAGAAGAACGCCGGCAACGGCAGTGTGACCGGCATCACCACCGGCGCGTCCGGCGTGATCCGCCAGGCTCCGAACTTCACCGCCACCGCCACCACCGCCGGGACCGTGATCCCGGGTGACGGCGCCTATGTGAAGCCCCTCACCGGCCCGCGCGACCACTTCGGCACCGTTTACAACACCGCCGGCATGTCCGGTCTGGCCGACGCCGGATCGATCAACCACGCCGCGATGTACATCTCCTACAACACCGTCGGCACGGTGAACATCGACGTCAACGGCACCACGCTGAAGGCCACCTACGTGCAGTCCGGCGGCGCCACTCCCGACAACTTCACGATCATCAAGAAGGGTGCCGCGGACACCGATGGCGACGGCATTCCGGATGAATACGAGCTCGCCAACGGCCTCAACCGTTACTCGGACGACGCGTCCTCCACCAAGGATGCCGACGGGGTCTCGAACTTCCTCCAGTTCGCCTTCGGCCTGAACGCGAGTGTCACCGGCGACACCACCCCGATCGACGTGAACGTTGGCTCCCACTCCCTGACGAAGCGCGGCATGCCGGCCACGTGGTATCAGGCCACGAACAACGGCACCGACTTCCGCGTGCTCTTTGTCCGCCGCAAGACCTATCAGGACGAGGGCCTCGTCTATACTCCGCAGTTCAGCGGTGACCTCACCACCTGGACGGACAGCACGGCCACGCCGACGGTGGTGGCGGATGGCGGTGATGTGGAGGCGGTGAGCATCCGCTATCCGCTCTTCGTGGGAGGCAAGAAGGCCCGGTTCTTCCGGGTGAAGGTCAGCACCAGCCACTGAGGAAACCCTGAAACCTCTCCTTGTCATGAAAACCATCTCCTCCCTCGTCTTCGCTGCCCTGTTCTCCGCGGCTTCATCCCATGCGGCCATCGTCTACAGCGGCCTGCGGGACATCCCGGTCACCACGACCTTCGACGGCGTCTATCTCGACGTCGATGCCGGCACCACCAGTGGCAGCGAGACCACCGGCTGGGACATCAATCCCTTCTTCGGCGGTGAAGGCGTGGCGAACAGCGCCGCCTTCCAGCCCGCCCGCACCACCATCGCACTCGATGCCCCGATCCTCAATCTCGCCCTCGGCTCCACGGTTGATGGCTCGCTGAATTTCCTGACCGGCTTTGGCGGGTCGGAAACGCATGTCGGCACGGGCCCGGGGCAGTTCACCTCCGGCGGCGAGGGCTACATCGGGTTCCAGTTCACTCCGAATGACAACAGCGGCACCTTCTACGGCTGGATGCGCGTCACCTTCGCCAACGACGGTTCGGCGGGCTTGATCCGGGACTGGGCCTACGAAACGAACGGCTCGGCGATCACCGTCGGCTCCGTGGTCGCGGTGCCGGAGCCCTCGGCCTTCGCCCTGCTCGGCGTTGGGTCGGTGGTGCTGTTCCGCCGCAGGCGGAAGTGATGATAGCTGGAAGACGGGACATTCTTGTCCCGTCTTCTTTCATGGAGTGCGGCGATTGTTCGCCGCGCTCCCCATCAATCGTCCAAATAATCCCGCAGCGCCTCGCGCAGCGTCGTTCGCGCGCGGAACAGCAGGCTCTTGATCGCCGGCACGGTCAGTTCCAATACCTTGGCGATCTCTTCATACGGCATCTGCTCGTAGCGGCGCAGGATCACCGCCACCCGCTGGGCTTCCGGCAGCGATTGGATGGCCTTGTCGACAGCGGCCTGGAGTTCGCCCTGCAGCAGCGCGGAATCCGGTTCGCGTTCGGTGGGGGCGGGGAGATGGAAATTCGCCGAGTCCTCGCGTTCCTCCACCGAGACTTCCTTGCGGCGTCCGCGGCGGCGGCTTTCGTTGAAAACCAGGTTGCGGGCGATGGTGAAGAGATAGGTCGTGAACTTCGCCTCGGGGCGGTAGCGCTTCGCGTGGCGCCACAGCCGCAGGAACACCTGCTGGGCGATGTCCTCGGCCTCGGCCGGATCCCCGAGCATCTTCGCCACCGTGCCCACCACCGCGTGTTGGTGGCGTTCCACGATCTGGCGGAAGGCCGCGTGATCCCCGTTGCCGGCACGCGCCATCAGTACCGCGTCGAGGGATTCCTCAGCGGGTAGGGATGGCGTGTCCGTGTCGGCCATGGCGATCTGCGGCAGTGTGGCGACTCCGGCGCTCAACATGATTGCGTGTGCAACCCGCGGCGCGCCGGAAAGTTGCGGATTAGGGCTCCAATGGTGAAGATTCCGCCCATTCTTGGACGGCGTCATCGAGAAAAACTTCATCCAGCGCGTCGCGGGCCCAGTCCTCGCGGGCGGCGAGCACTTTCAGCATCCGCCACGCCACCACCTGGGCGGCAGGGAGTTCCGCCCACACCGTTTCCACCAGGCAACGCCATTCCTGGCCCGCCAGCGATTTCGGGCGCTCCAGCGCCTCCAGGCAGGGTTCGGACACCAGCAGCGTGCGGTCGAGGTCCGGTTCAGCCCCCACCGGTGGCACTTCGTAGGCACGCAGCGGCACCCCGGCCGCGCCGGTCAGCTCGCATTTCGACTTCGCGCGCCGTGCCAGGTCCTTGCCCAGCGCCTGCAGGGCCGCGGCCCGGGCCTGATGGATCTCGTATCCTTTCGCCATGTGCGGGGGATGTTAGCGGATGTGGCGGCGGTGGGGAGTGATTTTTGAGTCCAACCATTCTCCTTGCGAAGTTGGGGGATCTGTTGTTAGGCTTGGGCACCTATGAAATTTCGTCCCCTCTGGTTGGCCCTGCCCGCCTGCGCCGTGATCGCCGCTTCCTGCAAGAAGGAAGAGCCCGCCGCCGCGAAGGATCAACCCGCCGCCGAGAAGGCGGCACCTGCCGCTGGCAAGGGAGCGGAGGCCGCTCCCGCCGCGAAACCCGCCGTCCCGGCCCTTTCCGCGGACGAGCGCGCCGCGAAGTTCGGCATCATCAAGCACCTGCCGAAGAACACCGAGAGCCTTCTCTCCGTCTATGACGGCATCAAGATGGCGGACCGCCTCAAGAAGACCAAACTCTGGACGGTCATCAAGGAGGAGTCCGACGGTGCCCTGGACAACCTGGACAAGCCCGCCGACGGCGAGGCGAAGGATGCCCCCTCCGGCCCGGGCGCGCTGCTCGGCCACGAGGTGTTCCTCGCCACCGGCAAGGGCACGTCCGACCAGCTCGGCCACCTCGTGACCGTCAGCCACCGGATGAACTATTTCCAAGGCAAGATGTTCGCCAAGATGCTCGTGGCCGCCGCCAAGGGCGAGGAGAAGGGCATGGAGGAGTCCTCCAAGCTCAGCGAGCAAACTTTCCTGGACCTTGCGAAGGATCCGCAGTCCGGCATGGCCTTGTTCGACAAGGTCCAGCTCCCGCCGGTTTACATCGGCTTCAAGACCGCCCAGGCCGACCGTGAACAGGTCGCCCAGATGGTGGCCTCCGTCGTCGAATACATGGGCATGGCCGAGGACATGGTCGAGCCGGTCGAGTTCACCTCCGCCGGTGCCACCTTCAAGGGCTACAAGTTGCTCGGTGAGAAGTTCTCCAAGCAGCTCGCCAAGGCCCGCGCGGACATGGAGAAGGACCTCGATCCCGAGACCGTGGACAAGATGCTCGCCGCCATCGCGAAGAAGAACATCGTGGGCGCCTCCGCGGTGGTGGGTGACTACGTGATCGCCTTCATCGGCGGTTCGACGGAGGATTGCCAGCTCGTCGCCGAGGCGAAGGACGGCCTCGCCGCCTCCAATGATATCTCCTATGTCGATGGCTACGCGGGCAAGGAACTCGCCGCGCTGACCTACAACACCAAGTCGCTCTCGGAGGTTGCCGGCCAGCTCAACACCGGCCTGTCCGATCTCACCAACGGCCTGCGCGACGGTCTCGCCGGTGCCGAGGGCCTGGGCGACACCCGCGACATCGAGGCGATGCTCCAGATCGTCGGCGAGCGTGAACAGGCGCTCCAGAAGCTGACCACCACCGACACCTCCGGCGTGGTGGCGTTCTTCGAGCAGGGCCTGAAGATCGAGACCTTCGGCGGCATCGACAAGGGCGTGATCGACTGGAAGACCCCGACCCGCCTCGGCGGTCTCGGCAGCTCGAACGAGGTGCTGTTCTTCGCGAACTTCGGCACGGACACGACCTACGACACCAAGGCCCGCGAATACGCCGAGTCCCTCGTGGAAACCAGCTACGCCGTGGCGAAAAAATTCTCGGACGCGCCGATCAAGACCGAGAACCCGGAGTTCAAGAAGTTCCAGGAAGGCATGAAGCTGTTCGACACCAAGTTCCGCACGGACACGGTGTCCCTCGTCGATGCCCTGCGTGGTGACCTTTCCGACGCCCTCGGCAACGAGTCCGCCATCGTAGTGGACCTGAAGGGCGGCGTGCCGACCGTTCCTGGCATTCCGCAGGAGGTCGCGGACAAGGGCAAGTTCGTCCGCGCCTCGTGGATCTCTCCGGTCGCCGACCGCAGCAAGATCGAGAGCTCCTGGAACAAGATCAACGGCTCCGCCACCAACATCCTCAAGACCATCAGCGAGATCAACGGGAAGGAGATCCCGATGCAGAAGCCGGTCAGCTCGGAGAAGGCCGGGTTCACCACCTGGTTCTTCTCGATGCCGTTCTTCAACGAGGAGTTCATGCCGTCCGTGACGGTCAGCGACAAGTGGTTCATCGCCTCCACTTCGAAGGTCCACGCCATCGAGCTCGGCCAGGCCGCCGACAAGGAGAGCACCCCGGGCACCGGTTTCACGATGACCTTCCGCTTCGATCCGCTCCGCAAGTTCAGCCTCGATTGGGTGAAGCTCGTCGATGAGAACTCCGCCAAGCTCTTCGCGGAGAACGAGGACGAGCTCAAGCAGTTCACCGAGAACAAGCCGAAGATCGAAAAGGCCATCAAGGCCCTTGAGGACTACGACTCGGTCTCGAGCTGGGTCCGCCGTGAGGACGGCCGCCTCCGCGGCACGGTCCACTTCAAGACCCACTGAGTTTCAATCACGGTCCCGCCGGAAAGGCGGTGACCTCGACCATGGCGGAGCCGTCCCCGGGGATGGCTCCGCTGTTTCATTTCACTCCCCATGGAAATCGTCCCGATCGGCACCGTGCGCTCCTGTTTCGGCGAAAAGTTCGCCGTTCCTCGTCAGCCCGGCTTGTGCCCCAGCGCGTGGGGCGAACTGGTCTTCCACGAGGATTTTCGGGATCCGTCCACGGTTCGCGGATTGGAGGGATTCTCCCATGTGTGGCTGGTCTTCGGCTTCCACGGGACCGCGGGACAGGGCTGGACTCCCACCGTGCGCCCGCCGCGGCTCGGAGGAAACAAGCGGGTGGGGGTGTTCGCCAGCCGCTCGACCTTCCGTCCGAATGGGCTCGGCTTGTCCTTGGTCCGGCTGGAGGCGGTTGAGCCTTCCACGGATGAGGGGCCGATCCTGCGGCTTGGAGGCTTGGACCTGATCGACGGCACGCCCATCTACGACATCAAGCCCTACCTGCCCTACGCGGAGGCCCTGCCGGACGCGGTCGGCGGGTTCGCGGCGGAGGCCCCTCCCATGCTGGAGGTGATCGTTTCGGCCGCTGCTTCAAAGGCGTTCGAGCGCCTCCCGGCCCGCGCCCAGGCCGTGCTCCGGGAGTGCTTGGCCCAAGACCCGCGTCCCGCCGTGCAAACCGCCAAGGAGGACCGGGTTTTCGGGGCGAAACTCTGTGGCCACGACGTGCAATTCCGCATCACCGGCGGGAGTTGTGAGATCGTTTCCCTTTCCCGCCTCAAATGATGGGAAACCGGGCAGGCCCGTCTTGCATGATTAACAAACCCTAAGTAATCTCCCGTCATGAAGGCGAATCTCCAGCGGTTGCCCCGGATTCTGCTCCTGGCCACGGCGGTCACGCTGGCGGGCTGTGGAGACAAGGAGAAGGCGAGCAAGCGGGATCTCTCCGACGCTGGGTACCAACTGACCGAGAACGATTGGTTCCGGGCCGCGGCCGACGACGATGCGGCCGCCTTGGAGAAGTTCCTCCGAGGGGGAATCGCCCTCGGGGCGAAGAATCCGGAGGGCAATACGGCCCTACATGTGGCGGCGGCGGCGGGTGCCCAGAAGGCCGCCAAGTTTCTCCTCGACCGGAAACTGGCCATCGACGAGCCCGGTGCCGGTGGCCGAACCCCGCTGATGGAGGCGATCCGGGCGGGGAAGGTGGACATGGTTCGCTGGCTGCTTCGCCAGGGAGCGAATCCCAAAGCCAAGGACGCCGAGGGTTACAAGCCGCTGATGCTGGCGGTGAAGGAGGGCCGTGCCGAAATGATCGGCGATCTCGCTGCCTCCGATCGCGACGACCTCGATGGCGCTTTGCTCGCCGCCGCCCTGCTCGGGAAGGCAGCCGTCATCGATGAACTCACCAAATACGGTGCTTCGGTCTATGCCCGCATGGACGATGGCCGCACCGCGCTGATGGTGGCGGCGGAAAACGGTCACGCCGAGGCGGCCAAGTTGCTCGTCGACATCGGATCGAACCGTTTCACCAAGGATCCGGAGGGGCACACCGCCGCGGATCTGGCTGCCGCCGCGGGCCATGCCGATCTTGCCAAGCAACTTTCCTCGGAGCCCGGCCAGCAGGATTTCGCCCTGAAGTCCGACGAGCAAATCGGCAAGGAGATGACCTCGTTCGTGGATGAAGCGGAGGCGGGCGATGCTCCGGTGGACGCTGGAACCGGCTCCTCTTCTCCCAAAGCCCGTCAGGGGCGTCCGCATGACCCGGCGGTTGCCATCGAAGGTCGCGCCCTCGGGGTTTCCAGCCCGGTGGGGGCTGCTCCAGCGACTTCCCCGGCCACCGGTCCGGTGGGTCTGGTGATGCGCCATTTCCGCCAGCGGGAACTCCCGATCGAGGTCCAGCATGTCGAGGGGACCACCGCCCGGCTCCAGGTGCGCGGTGGCGGGGCGCGTGAAATCAAGGTGTCGGAAGGGGAGGTGATTCCCGGCTCCCGCCTCAAGGTGATCCGCGTCCAGCGCCGCTATGAAAGCGTGAAGGACAGCGCCGCGAAGCCCGCCGAGGTCTCCATCGTGGAGGTCGAGGACACCGCCAGCGGGGTTCGGCGGAATCTGATCGCCGGGACGCCTTCCAGCGCTCATGATCCGGTCGCGCTCGTCGAGGACGCGGCCACCGGCCAACGCTACCTCGCTTCCCCCGGCCAGCGCTTCACCGGTGCGGACGGCAGCCACTACACGGTCGCCGACGTCCGGCCGAACCAGATCGTCATCGAGAACAAGGAAACCGGCGCGGTGCAGACCCTGCCGCTCCGTGGCCCGCGCGGCTGAAACGATTTTCATCCATGGAACCACCCGTCATTGTTGAACCCGGCTCCCCTGTCCGGCAGTTCGCCGTCATGCTGCCGAACCGCGCCGGAGCTCTGGCCGCGCTTGTGAAACTGCTCCGCACGTCCGCCATCGAGGTCCTCGGCCTCAGCGTCCAGGACTCGCGGGATGCCACCATCGCCCGTCTGATTCTCAGCGATCCGGACACCGCCGAACACATCTTCATCGAGAAGGGGATCCCGCACACCACCTGCGAGGTCATCGTCGTCGCCCTGCGTGAATCCGGTCCGGGGTTGCTCCAGTGTCTGGACCACCTGATGGGCGCGGAGACGAACATCGACTTCGCCTATTCGCTCATGCCCGGCCCGGAGGGGCGTTCCATGCTGGCCATGCACGTGGAGGACTACGAATTCGCCGTCACCGTGCTCCAGACCAGCGGCTTCAAGCTGATGTATCAGGAGGATCTGAGCCGGTAACTGGTTCCGGGCTCCCATGGCGCGGCGTTTATTCCGCCGCGCCTTCCATGCTCTTCTTCGCGCGCAGTTTGGCGCGGATCACCTCGATCACCATCGGTAGCAGCGAGATGGCGATGATCATGATGACCACGGATTCGAAGTGGGCTTTGACCCATTCGTATCCCCCGAGGAACCATCCCAGGGGGACGAGCAGCCCCACCCACAGCAGCGAGCCGCAGAAGCTGAACGAGATGAACTTGCGGAACGGCATTGTGCCGCTGCCCGCCACGAACGGGGCGAAGGTGCGGACGATCGGCACGAAGCGGGCCATAATCAGGGTCTTGGCACCGTAGGTTTCGTAAAACCGGTGGGTCTTCTCCAGATAGGCCGGCTTGACGACTTTCGGAAACCGGCGGGTGAGCCATTTGCCGAGTGTACGACCGATCCAGTAGTTGGTGGTGTCGCCGATGGCCGCCGCCGCCAGCAGGGTGATCGCGGCGATCCAGACGTTCAGGCCGGAGGCCGGGTTGGCGGAGATTGCGCCGATGGCGAAGAGCAGCGAGTCCCCGGGCAGGAAGGGGGTTACCACAAGCCCCGTTTCACAGAACACGATCAGGAACAGCAGCCCGTAGACCAGCGAACCGTGGTCGCGGGTGAAATCGTTCAGGTGATCCTGCAGGTGCAGGAAAAGATCGAGGATTTCCTTCATGGTGGGGAGAGGGTCAGGACTGGCTGGAATCGGTCTCCGGGCGGGGATCGCGGGTCAGCAGCTCGTGCATGGCCCGGGCGGCCGGTTTGTTTTCGTAGAGGATGCCGTGGACGGCGTCGATGATCGGGGTGCGGACACCGGCCTTGCGGGCCGCGTCGTGGATCGAAAGCGTGTTAGGCACGCCTTCCGCCACCATCCCCAGCGAGTTGACGGCTTCTTCCAGCGTCTTGCCCTGGCCGAGGGCGAAGCCCACACGGTGATTCCGCGAGTGCTCGGAGAAACAGGTCACGATCAAGTCACCCATCCCGGACAGTCCCGCGAAGGTTTCGATCTGGCCGCCGAGCGCCACGCCGAGGCGGGTCATTTCGGCCAGTGCACGGGTGACCAGCGCCGCCACGGCGTTGTCGCCCACTCCCAATCCGTGGGCGATCCCTGCGGCGATGGCGAAGACGTTCTTTACCGCTCCTCCCAGCTCCATGCCGGCGACGTCATCGCTGGTGTAGGAGCGGAAATGCGGTAGGGTGAAGAGCTCCTGAAGGCGAATGGCCAAGGCGGCATCATTCGAACCGATCACGGCGCAGGTGGCCAGCCGGTGGGCGATCTCCTCGGCGTGGTTCGGGCCGGAAAGAGCGGCGATGGGATTGCCCGGAAACACGTCGCGCAGGATTTGGCTCATGCGCTCGCCGGTGGCTTTTTCGATGCCCTTGGCGCAGGACAGCAGCACGGCGGAGGAGGGGAGTCCGAGCTTCGCCAAGTCCACTGCGATACCGCGGGTGGCCGAGGTCGGCACGGCGAAGACCACCAGCGGATGCTCCACCGCGGTAGCGAGGGTGGTGGTGGCGCGGATGTTGTCCGCGAGCGTCACGTCCTTGAGGTAATGCGGATTCCGGTGCCCGGTCGTGATCGTCTCCGCGGTGGCGGGATCGCGGCTGATGATCACCACCTCACGCAGCTTCGGAGCGAGCAGGGTGGCAAGGGCGGTGCCGAAGGAGCCGGAGCCGAGGATGGCGGCGGAAGTCATGGCGGACATGAAATCGGGATCAGGCGTTGGTCTGCTTCGACTTCGGCTGGAAACGGTTTTCCGTGCCCTTCATCAGGCGATGGATGTTCGCCCGGTGTTTCCAGATCGCCAGCACGGCGATCACCACGGAGAACGCGAACAACGGCTTGTTCCAGTTGCCGTTCGCCAGCTTGCCGTGATAGGCGGAGCCTCCGATCGTGAGGATCGGCAGGAACGCGGCGGCTCCGATGCTGGCCACCGAGACGTAGCGGGTGGTCTTGAACAGGATGAACCACACCACGATCAGGATCACCACCGCGGCGGGCATCAACGCGATCAGCACCCCGGCCGAGGTGGCGATGCCCTTGCCGCCCTTGAAGCCAACCCACGGCGAGTAGTTGTGGCCGAGGATGGCGCACAGCCCGGTCACCACTTGGAACAACTGGGCCTTCCATTGGAGATCGGAGGGGAGCTCCAGCGCTTGGGAAAGCAGCGGTTTGATCGTCATCGCCTCGGACGCCCCGGTGTAGCGGATCAGGGTGAGGCCCAACATGGTCGGGATCAGGCCCTTGAGCGCGTCGAGGAACAGGCAGGTGATGCCGTATTTCTTGCCCACCACCCGCAGCACGTTGGTGGCACCGATGTTGCCGGAGCCGTGCTGGCGGATGTCGATGCCCTTCGCCTTCGCGATGAGCAGGCCGAAGGGCACGGAACCGAGGAGAAAGGCGATGAGCGGGCAGAGCCAGAGTTGCATCGGCGCCTTGGGTAATGGAAACCCGCCCCGCTGTCACCCCCATTAGCTGGCCTCCCCGGGAACGAAAAAGGCACGGGCCGCGCGGCCCGTGCCTTTTGGAATGCCTGCGCCGCTCGGGGGCTTATTCCGCCTTTGCGGATTCGATCACCACGTCCTCCACCGGTACATCCTGGGCCGGGATCCGCATCGCCTGGCCGGTAACCGGATGCTTCATCGAGATGTCGGCGGTGTGGGTCGGCACGGCCTTGATCTTGTCGACCACGTCCATGCCCTCCACGACCTTGCCGAAGACCGCGTAGCCGCCATTGGTCGGGTAATCGAGATCCGGATTGTCCTTCACGTTCACGAAGAACTGGCTGGTCGCGCTGTCGACGTCATTGGTGCGGGCCATGGCGATGGTGCCGCGCAGGTTTTTCAGGCCGTTTTGGCCCTCGTTCTTGATCGGCTTGTCGACGGCCTTTTCCAAGAGCCGGCCGGACTGCTGGGAGAAGCCGCCGCCTTGGATCATGAAGGTGGGGATCACGCGGTGGAAGACGGTGCCGTCGTAATGCTTCTTGTTCACGTAGCTCAGGAAGTTCTCCACCGTGATCGGGGCCTTTTCGCGGTTCAGTTCCACCACGAACTCGCCCTTGTTGGTCTTGAAGCGCACTTTTTCCACCTTCGCGGGGGCTTGCGGCTTGGCCTCGGCGGCTGGTTTGTCCTTGGCTTCCTCGGCGAACGAGCAAAGCGGAAGCAGGGCGAGCGCGAAAATGGCGGAACGTCGTTTCATCGTCTACATCCCTAGGTCAAACCCGCCGCCCGCGCAAGAGACCCTCATGCGGAAAATCATCCACATCGACATGGACTGCTTCTACGCCGCCATTGAGGTCCGGGAGAACCCGGCCTTGCGCGGTCGGCCGGTCGCGGTCGGGGGGAGCCGCCGCCGCGGGGTCCTCACCACCGCGAACTATGAGGCCCGGAAATTCGGCTGCCGCTCCGCCATGCCGGTGTTCAAGGCGCTGGAGCTCTGCCCCCAACTCGTGCTGGTGCCGGTCCGGTTCGACCTCTACCGGGCGGAAAGCGCCCGCATCCGCGCCATCTTCGGTCGTTTCACCGATGCCATCGAGCCGCTGTCGCTCGACGAGGCCTACCTCGACGTCTCCCACCTCCAGAGCGGCGGCGCGGCCATCGCCCGCGAAATCCGCGCCCAGATCCGCGAGGAAACCGGCCTCACCGCCTCCGCCGGGATCGGGCCGAACAAGATGGTCTCGAAGATCGCCAGCGATTGGAACAAGCCGGACGGCCAGTTCGAGGTGACGCCGGAAGAGGTCGATGCCTTCGTCGCAGCCCTGCCGGTTGGGCGGCTGTGGGGCGTGGGCAAGCGCGGCCGGGAAGAGCTGGCGGTGCTGGGCGTGGAAACCTGCGCCGACCTTCGGAAATTCGACCGTATCGAACTCGCCCGCCGGTTCGGCAAGTGGGGGCTGGAACTCTGGAACCTCTGCCGCGGCATCGACGACCGCGTGGTGCAGCCCGACCGCACCCGCAAGTCACTCGGTTCCGAGGAAACCTTCTCCGAGAACGTGCTCACCGCCCAGGCGGCGATTCCGCCGATGCGCGCGCTGCTCGAGGGGCTGAAGGAGGATCTCGCCCGCCACCACTCCGACCGGGTGGTGAAGAGCCTGGTGGTGAAACTGAAGTTCTCCGACTTCACCCGCACCACCGCCGAACGGGCTCATCCCCGGATCGACGAGGAGATCTTCGAGGAACTCCTCGCCGAGGCTTGGAAGCGGGGAGAGGGAAAGCCGGTTCGCCTGATCGGCGTCGCCCTCCGTTTCGAAGACCCGGACGCCACCGCCCAGATGGAGTTCTTCGGCGACTCTTCCGTTTAGAATTTTAGATTTAGGATTTTGAATTTCGTCCCGCAGGGCCGCTTCACGTGCTGCGGCTGTCGGCGTCCGGTTTGTGGAGCTTCGGCGGCTCGGGCTTCTTGTCCGGGATGATCTTCTCGACGTTCTCCACCGGGATCCAACCGTGGGTCTTGGTCGCGAAGCTCACGTAGAGCCAGTTTCCGCGATCCTTGACGATCTCACAGAGCGAGCCGGCGGGCGCGTCGATGATTTCCGACGAGGTCCGGGAGGCCTCGGAATGCAGGGTGGCCTTTTCGCCCACCACCACGGCCTGTCTTTCGACCGGCGCGAAGCGCGAGTCGTCCGGGTAGTAGTGCCATCCCAGTGCGCCGACCGCCGCCACCATCGGACCGAAAATCAGGGCCGCCACCGCGGGTACACGGGCCTTCGAGCCTGTCCGGGTGGCCAGGCACACCAGCAGGCCGAGCACGACCATCCACGCGCCGGTCCAGAGCGTGTTCCGCCAGGATTCGAGGCGGATTTTGGCCAGCGCGTACTGGTATTCCTTCCACTTCACGGTCACGGCTCCGTTCTTTCGCTCGATGAAGCGCAGGTTTTGCAGCGCTTCGGCGTGGGAAGAGTCCTTCTGGAGCGCCCGCCGGTAGTAGAGCGCGGCGTGGCCCGGGGCACCGAGCCGGTAGCAGGCATTGCCGATGTTGTAGAGGGTGTCGGCGGAAAGGCGGTCGAAAGGACCGGCGTCCAGCCACGTTTGGATCGCCTTCTCATACTCGGCGGAGTCGTAGGCGGAGACGGCGTTCGATTGGAGCTGCTGGTCCCCGGCGGCTTCCGAGCGGACGGGAAGGCCCATCCATGCCACGGCCAGCCACACCCAGGTCGCTTTCCGCAGCACCTTCAGGATCTCGCTGCGGCGGGAGCGATCGGTCTTGGCATCGCTGCCACGGGATTCCGCCCGGTAGCAGGTGGCATCGCGTTCCTCCAGGATCGCGTGCAGGGCCGGATTCTGGGTGGAGGCCTTGCCGAGCCACTGCTCGATGAAACGGCCCGCCAAGCGCAAGAATGCCGGGTGGTCGTTGGCCGGGGCGCGTTCGAGATCGCGAAGCGCCTGGCGGCGGGCCAGTTCGGCGGGATCCTTGCGCACCTTTGGCGCGATTCGCATCCAGAATGCCTTGATCATCAGGAGAAGGGCAGCCAGTCCGGCCACCGCATGGCCGGTCCAGGGCGGAAGCACGGTGGTGCCGGGCACTAGCACCTGCGCCGGTTGGAGCAGACCGAGGATGTCATTCATCTTCTCCACCGGCATGTCCAAGGCGGGCGGGGGAGCGAGCGCGGCCGCGGCGGGCGCTTTTTCCTTCAGCGAGGGCAGCAGCTTCAGCGGGATCGGCGGCGTTTCGATGGTCTTGTACTGTTCCAGTGCCGGATCGAAATAGACCAGTTGGAAGGCTGGCACCGCCGCCTTGTCGCCGAGCGGGCGCATGAACTGGCTGAAGGTGATGGTGCCGCTTTCCTGTCGGCGCTCGTCGCCACGCTGTCCGGCGGCCGCCTCGTAGATCTTCCAACCCTGGGAATCCTTCGGCTTCGGGGCCGCCATGCCGTCGAGATTGCCCCGGCCGCTCACCGTGACGTCCACCGAAAGCGGGTCGCCCTCGCGGAGTTCGGTTTGGGTGGTGCGGGAGGTCATGGTGAAGGAGCCGACCGCATTGGCGAAGCCATCCGGTGCGCCGGGCGGGAGTTTCTTGGCCTGGAGGTCGGATTTCGGGATCGCGAGGAAGACCTCGGTGTGGTCCCAGCGGCCGAAGAGGCCGGTTTCCTGGATGATGAGCCGGAGATTGGCCGGGCCGATGCTGACAGTGCCCGAGCGGGTGGCCGTCATCGAACTCGGATAGGAAATGGATTTGTAGGCGCGTCCGAGGACATTGATGTCACCGGCCATGTCGTTCGGCTCGAAGCGCCAGCACGCCACCCCGTCGCGTTCGAACTCGGGAATCCCCCAGTCCGCCACCGCTAGGTCGCGCGGCACGTAGAGCTTGATCTCCACCGGCACCGTTTCGCCTTCGTAGGGATTGCTTTTCAGCGGATGAAACGAGGCCGAGTAGCGGAACTTCTGCTGGCTCACCGTGGCTTCCGCCCACTTCAGGTCGTCCGGATTGAAGACCTCGAACTCGAGCGGCTGGGTGGTGACCGGGTTCCCGTTGAGCTGGAAGGTGACGGCCGGGATGACGTGGTGCCCCACCGCATAGGAAGACACCGAGTATTGGAAGACGTAGGCCATGCGGCGACCTGGCACCATTCGCTGTCCCGATCCCGCGGCTTCGATTTTGACGTCCGGCACCGTCGCGACCGCGGGTTTCGATTCGATGCGGGGCATTCCGTTCAAGATCGCGATCTCGAAAACGGCTGTCTCTCCGCGGGCGAGGAAACGGCTCGACATGGTGGCCTGCACCGCCGCTTGGGCGGCTGCCACCGACGTCAGGATCGCCAGCACCCCGAGGGCGCGTCCGGCGGTGCGGATGAAATCTGGAATCATCATGTCACCAGTCTTTTTCGGGAATTTGAAACTCTCTGCGGCCGGGAGCGAGCGGACCTTTCTGCATGTCCTCGTTCTCCTCCAGCAGGCGCTTGGCGCGCTCCTGTGGGGTCTCGCCCGGGCGATCCTTCTTGTCGCCCTTGCCTTTGCCCTTGTCCTGCTCCTTGTCGCCGTTCGGACCTTTGTCCTTCTGGTCCTTGTCGCCGTTCGGGCCCTTGTCGTCCTTTTCGCCGCCTTGGCCGTTTTCGTTCGGCTGGCCCTTGCCTTCGCCCTCGCCTTCCTGCTCCTGCGGCTGGCCTTGTCCCTGCCCTTGATCCTGGGGGATCTGCTGTTGGGATTCCTCGGACTGCTCCTTGAGCAGTTCCTCCAGCCGTTCCAGATAGCGCACCGTCAGGGCGCGGTTCTGGGAGGCATCCTTGTCGCCGGGGGACAACTTGAGCGCGGAGTTGAAATGGCGGACGGCGTCGGTCCAGTTGACGATCAGCGCGTTGAAGAACGTGAAGCTTTCGGTTTCGCCACCATCGGGCACTTCCTTCTCCGCCAGCTCTTTGAGCTTCGCTTTCACCAGGTCGTCGAAGGCCTTGGTGTCCTCCGGAGCCGGGTCCGGATAGGATTCGCCGCTGCCCAGCGATTGCCAACCGAGGTGGAAAAGAGAGGCTCCGGCTCCGAGGTGGGCGTTCCGTTCGACCGCCTTGTTGTCGGACATCAGCGCGCGGCTGTAAGCCTCCGCCGCCTTGCGGTATTCGCCCGCCTTGTAGGAAGCCTCCGCCTCGCCGAGGCGGTAGCGGGACGCGTCTTCCTCCCGCTTCGAGCCTTCCGCCAGATCGTGGAAATGCTGCCGGGCTTCATCGAAATGCCCGCCGGCGAGCGAGGCCGTCGCGTCCTGCGGGGTGGCGGCCCCGGAAGTCGAGATAGTGCCGGCCATGGTGGCGGCCACCGCCGTGCGTGCGGCGATCGGACGCCAGCGGGTGGCGGTCAGGATGGAGATGATCAGGGAGACGATCGCGATCCCGAGGGGCCATTGATAGAACTCGATCACGACCTTCTTTTCACGGCCTTGGAGCTCGAACTGGTCGATGCCCGCCAGCGCCGTTTCCGCCAAGGCGGGGATGTCCACGCCGGAGCCTGCGACGACGAAGCGGCCTTTCGTGCCGTCCGCAATCTGCTTGAGGATCTCGGGGTGCATCTGGCTCAGGACCGTGCGACCGCCGCGGTCGCGGAACTTGTCGTCGGGCATGCCGGTCTGTGGCACGTAGGCGCCGTTTTCGGTACCCACCCCCACGGTGAAGATGTAGACGCCCGCCTTCTCGGCTTCGGCCAGCACCGCGTCGAGCGAACCGTCGTGTTTCTCGCCATCGCTGATGAACACCAGCGCGTTGTTCTGCACGCCGGTTTTCTTGAGCGTTTCGATGGAAAACTTCAGTGCTCCCACCACGTCCGATCCGCCGGTGGGAATCCACGTTTCATCGAGTTGCTCCACCGTTTCCTTCACTGCGCCGTGGTCCACGGTGAGCGGGGCGAAGAGGTAGGGCTTGCCCGCGAAGCCGACGAGGCCCATTCGGTCGTTCGGCATCGCCTCCATCATCTCGTAGATGATCGCCTTGCCCTGCGAGAGGCGGTCCGGCTTCACGTCCGTGACCCGCATGCTGCGGGAGAGGTCCAGCGCAAAGAGGATGTTCCGGCCCTTCACCGTCTCGGACTTCGTGCCGGCATCCCCGCGTGGCTGGGCCAGCGAGACAACCAGGAGGGCGAGCGCCACCAGCAGGAACAGCAGCGACAGCCAGCGGCCGAAAACCGCCGTCTTCCGCAGCAAGGCGGGGCGCAGCCGGTTCGCCACGAACGCCTGCCAGCGTTGGCTCCGCAGCCGTGCGGTCAGCAGCGCCACGATCCCGAGCACCGGGATCAATGCGAGCAGGAACAGCCATTGGGGGTGGGCGAGGCTCATGTCAGGAGGAAAGCGGCGGGTTGAGGGCCAGGATCACTGCCGAGAGCAGCGCCAGCATGGTGGCCGCCCCGACAGCCCACGGGAACAACTCGGTATCATCGACCACGGTCAGCGACTTGGCCTCCGTTTTTTCGAGGCGGTCGATGGTCTTGAAGTCGTTTTTCAGCTTCGTGAAGGTCTGTGCGTAGTAGTGTTCGCCGCCGGTCATCTCCGCGATTTTCTGGAGGGTGGGCAGGTCGAATTCCTGGCGTGGGAAGCGTTGGACGTTGCCCGCCACGCGGCCCTCCTTGGTGCCGATGGCCACGGTGTAGATCTTGATACCGAGGGTCTTGGCGTGTTCGGCGGCCTCCAGCGGCGCGATTTTGCCGGAGTTGTTCGCACCGTCCGTCACCAGGATGATTACCTTGCTCTTCGCGTCGCGGGCATCCAGCCGCAGCGCGGAAGCGGCGAGGGCCGAGCCGATCGCGGTGCCTTGCTCGGTCACCGTGCCGGGTTCCGGGCTGTTCGGCCCGCCGAGGCTGAGCTTGGCCAAGCCATTGAGAAGCCACTGGTGGTCGAGCGTGATCGGGCTGACCTTGTAGGGCTTGCCGGCGAATACCACCAGGCCCATGCGGTCGTCCGGACGGCCGGAAATGAAATCCTTCACCACCGACTTCGCGGCATCGATGCGCTGCAAGGGGGTGCCGTCCTCCTTGATGAAGTCATCGATCTCCATCGACAGCGAGAGGTCGAAGGCGATGACAATGTCGATGCCGCTGGCACTGCGGCTCTGATACTCGTTCCGCCACACCGGCCGGGCCAGGGCCACGATGGCCGCGGCGAGGGCGATCCAGGCGAGCGGGAGGCCGATGTTCCAAGCTCCCTGGCGGACCTTCGAACCCAGGGCGGCGAGCACCGGCACGTTCGGGAAGGAAATCGCCGCCGAGGCACCGCGGCCACGCCGCAGCACGAGCAGCAGCAGGCACGGCAGCAGGAGCAGCAGCCACTGCCATTGGGCGAATCGGAAATGTTCGAGCAGGTTGGTCATGCCGCCAGCGCGCGGTTGAGGGTTTCGAGCAGCGTGCGGGAGGACTCGATCACGGGAGCACCTTCTCCGGCCCGGGTTTCCTTGCCGTATTTCAAGGACGCGAGATGGCCGAAGCCCGCCACGGTTTGCTCGCGGGTTTCCGGGGACAAGCTCGCGAGCACGTCATGCCGACCCACGAATTCCTCGTGGGTTTCGTAAAGCGAGGGATCCCTCGCCACCACCGCCAGGTAGCGGCGCAGGATGAAGGAGGAGAGGGTGGCCGCCTCGCGGCTGCCGGTCGGGCGGGCCTCGTCCAGCGATCGCAGGGCATCGCGGTAGGCGCGCTTGCGGATGGAGATTTCGTCGAGCGGCTTCTTCTTGCGGAACACCAGCACGAAGATCGCTACCAGCAACAGCAGCGCGGTGCCGGCCAGGGCGATCTGCCATGGTGGAATGCCGGTGCCCCCGGAGGGCAGCAGCTTTTCCGGAGAGGGCGGGGGACGGAGCTCGAATGACGGTTTCGCGTCCATGGTCAGGCCGTGCGTTTGCGGCTGCGCTTCTTCAAGAGCTTGTGGAGGGCGGGCAGGGAGTCGGTCCGCGTGTCCAGCTCGGCCACGTCGATGCCGTGCTTCTTGAACACCGCGGAGACCTGCTCGCGTTGGCGGCGGGTCAGCTCGGCGTATTCCCGGCGCACCCGTTCGCTGTTGGTGTTCACCTGAAGGCCGAGCCCGGTTTCCGGATCAATCATCACCACGCGGCCCGCCTTCGGCAGTTCGGATTCGAGCGGATCGGACACCCGCAGTGCCAGCGTCTCATGCTTGCGCGCCAGCTTGCCGAGCGGCTTTTCGATCGGGTCGTCCTGGAAATCGGAAATCATGAACACCAGCGACTTCCGACGTAGGGTCCGCACCAGGAAATCGCAGGCTTCGGCCACCGAGGTGCCGGGTTGCGCCGGCCGGGCGATCAGGATCTCACGCACCAGCCGCAGCAGGTGGCGGGTGCCCTTGCCCGGTGGCACGAACAGGATCGGTTCCTTCGCGAACACCAGCAGCCCGACCTTGTCGCCGTTCTGCAAGGCGCTGAATCCGAGGATCGCCGCGGCTTCCGCCGCCAACTCGCGCTTGCTCAGGCCCACGCTGCCGTAGTCCGCCGATCCGGAGACATCGACCGCCAGCACCAGTGCCAGCTCGCGCTCCTCGCGGAACTTGCGGATGAACGGCTGGTTCATCCGCGCGGTCACGTTCCAGTCGATGAAGCGCACCTCGTCGCCGTGCTGGTACTCACGGAAGTCGTCGAAATCGAGCCCCTGTCCCTTGAAGGACGAGTGGTATTCGCCGGAGAACGATTCGCGCACGAGCCTGCGGGCCTTCAGCTCGAGCTTCCGCACGCGCGACATCATTTCCTCGATCTGGGCGTCCGTCAGCATGTCCTGTCTGTCTGGATTCTGGACTCCGGAAAGCGGGGTTTTGCTCAGGGCACCGGCACCTTCGAGATGATCCGGTCGAGGATCGAATCGGTGGTCGTTTCCTCCGCCTCGGCCTCGTAGCTGAGGAGGATGCGGTGGCGCAGGACGTCGTGGACCATGTCCTTCACATCCTGCGGCGTCACGAACGCGCGGCCCTGCATGAAGGCGCGGGCGCGGGCGGTGAGCGCGAGGTTGATCGTGCCGCGCGGCGAGGCGCCGGCGCGGATCAGGTTCTTCAGCGGCGCGTCCACCGTGAGCGGGAAGCGGGTGGCGTGGATGATCTGGACGATGTACTCGCGCACCGAGGAATCGATGTAGACGCGGTTCACCAGCGAGCGGGAGGTGCCGACCTGCTCCGGGGTGGCCACCGACTTCGTCTGATAGGTCGGCGCCGAGGTCGCCATGCGGTCGAGGATGGTCAGCTCCTCGTCCTTCGTCGGGTAGCCCACGGTGACCTTCAGCAGGAAGCGGTCGAGCTGCGCTTCCGGGAGCTGGTAGGTGCCCTCCTGGTCGATCGGGTTCTGGGTGGCCAGCACCAGGAACGGCTCGGGGAGCTTGTAGGTGCGGTCGCCCAGCGTGACCTGGCGTTCCTGCATGGCTTCCAGCAGGGCGGACTGGACCTTGGCGGGGGAACGGTTGATTTCGTCCGCCAGGATCAGGTTGTTGAAAATCGGGCCCAGCTTCGGGGCGAAGGTCGCCTCTTGCGGGTTGTAGACCATGGTACCCAGCAGGTCCGCCGGCAGGAGGTCCGGGGTGAACTGGAAGCGGGCGAAGCTGGCGTGCAGCGAGCCGGACAGGGCCTTGACCGCCAAGGTCTTCGCTAGGCCGGGAACACCTTCCAGCAGGATGTGGCCGTTGCAAAGGAGGCCGATCAGCAGGCGGTCCACCAGGCGGTCCTGCCCGACGAGCACGCGGGCCATTTCATCTTTCACGGCGTGGAGCCAGCCGCTGGTCGCGGCGATCTGATCCTGCAATTCTTCGGTCGTCATCGGATGATAGGCTGAGCTTGGCAATGCTGTTCGGTGCACAGGAACCGGCAAGGAGATTTCCCAACCCCATAGCGTTTCACAGGCCCCGGCTCGTTTCAAGAACGCGCGGGAAATCGCGAAGTTGCGCGCGGAAGGCGTCTTTTCGCCGGATGCCGCCGGAAAATACGCAGGAGCGACGAACAAAAGGGGGCGGCGTCGTCCTGAGGAGGGCCCGCAAATCTTCCGCGATCGCCACATGATCCGGTTTGCCGGTTGGCCCTGTCCCTGCTTTGTTAGATAGGTCATGTCCCGCCGACCTGTTATCTATCAGCTTTTCGTCCGCCTTTTCGGCAACACCCGTCCCACCGTGCCCGGGGGCACCCTCGACCAGAACGGTTGCGGGAAGTTCAACGACATCGACGATGCCGCTCTCGCGAACCTCGCCGCCACCGGTTTCACCCACGTCTGGCTCACCGGCGTGCTCGAGCAGGCCTCCGGCACTTCCTATCCGGACCGCCCGGCCGATGATCCGGCGATCCTCAAGGGCATCGCGGGCAGCCCCTACGCCATCCGCGATTACTTCGATGTCTGCCCGGACTACGCCGTCGATCCCACCAAGCGTCTCGATGAATTCAAGACCCTGCTGGCGCGGTGTGCCCGCCACGGCCTGAAGCCGGTCATCGACTTCGTGCCGAACCACGTGGCCCGCACCTACGCCTCGGACGTTCGCCCGGAGCTTACCTTCGGGGCGGGGGACGACACCTCGGTGTTCTTCGCCACCGACAACCACTTCTTCTACCTGCGCCCCACCGATCCCGGCGGCGGCCCGCCGCTGCGCCTGCCGGTGGCCGACGGCTTGTTCGAGCCGGAGCGTTTCGTGGGCAAGGTGACGGGTAACAATCTCATCTCCTGGGCACCCTCGATCAACGACTGGTATGAGACGGTGAAACTCAACTACGGTCATGACTTCACCACCGGCCGCAACACCTCGCACCTGCCGGGCATCGACGCGCCGATCGACCAGGTGCCGAAGACCTGGCGCACCATGGACGCGATCCTGTCCCATTGGCAGGAATTCGGCGTCAGCGGGTTTCGCACCGACATGTCCCACATGATCCCGTTGGAATTCTGGCGTTGGGCGGTGAAACGCTGCCGCGAGCGCGATCCGGATGTCTTCTTCTTCGGCGAGGCCTACGACAGCGATCCGATGAAGCTCACCGACTCGGACGTCCTGCAAGGGCTGCTCGATGCCGGGTTCGACGCCATCTACGACCACCCGCCCTACAAGGTGCTCAAGGGGATCTACGACGGCTCGAATTGGGCGAACGATCTCAACCCGCTGCCCTTCGAAACCCACTTCCACCATTCCGTCCGCTATGCGGAGAACCACGACGAGGTCCGCCTCGCCAGTTTCCTCCACTGGGGCGGGCTCGGCCTGCCGGTCGGGAAGCCGGTGTCCGCCATCCTGCTCGGCATGAGCCGCGGTCCGATCATGATGTACAACGGCCAGGAGGTCGGGGAACAGGCGACCGAGCGCATGGGCTTCGGCGGTGGCGACGGACGCACCAGCATCTTCGACTACGGCAGTATGCCGGAGGTGGTGAAGATGCGCCAAGGCGGGCTCGCCCCGTCCCAGATCGATCTCCGCCAGTGGTATGCGGATCTGCTCGGGCTGGTCGGTGAACCGGCTTTCACCGCCGGTGACTTCTACGGCTTGAATTTCGCCAATGGCGACAACCCGAACTTCGGCCGCGTCGGCAACGAGTCCTACAGCGGTCACTGGTTGTTCGCGTTCCTGCGCCACGATGCGGCCAGCGGCCAGGCCTTCCTGGTGATCACGAACCTCAATGGCCGCGAGACGCTGCGGAACGTCCATGTCCGCATTCCCTATGATGCCCTCCACGGGCTCGGCCGGGACCAAGACGCGTCCATCCATTTCTCCGAGCGGCTGTCCCATCCACTGGAGATCGATGCCTTCACCCAGAGCCTGCCGGGTCTTGGTCTGCCGGTGGGGGATCTCGCCCCGTTCGAGGTCCGCATCCTGGCGTTCTAACAGCATTTAGAAGGGCGGGTCTGGCGGGTATCTGCTAGACCCGCTTGTGCAGATTTTGGGAGAGGGCCGGTTTTGATCCGGATGCAGGTGGCGTGCAATTTCGCAGCGCACTGCATCGGTATCCATGAAGTCTCGTTTTCTCCCCCTGTGTGTGGTCATGTGCCTTTCCCTCGAAGCCCGGGCCGCCGATGGCACCTGGACCACCTTGACCTCGGGGGGCTTGTGGAGCGATACGGCGAACTGGTCGGGCGGGACAGTGGCGGATGGTTCGGGTTCCACCGCCAACTTCAACACGCTGAACATCACCGCGGACAACACCGTCCACCTCGATGGCGCGCGGACGCTCACCAACCTGATCTTCGGGGACACCACCACCTCGTCCGCCGGCAGCTGGATTCTCGATAACAATGGCAACGCGGCCAACATCCTGACGCTGGCCGGGACCACGCCGACCATCACCGTCAATGCTCTGGGCACCGGCAAGTCCGCCACCATCAGCGCGGTGATCGACGGCACCACCGGCTTCACGAAGGTCGGGACCGGCACCCTCGTGTTGTCCGGAGTCAACACCTACACCGGATCCACGATCATCGGAAACTCCACGACGGCGGGCGGAACCTTGCAGCTCACGGTCAACGACGCCATCGCCCAATCGTCCGGCGTGTCGTTTAGCGGTCCGGCGGCCACCGGCGGCACGCTCGGCACCTTGGCCATTGGTTCCACCAGCCAGACGATCAAAAGCCTTTCCGTTTCATACGGGCCGAGCGCGGGCCAGACGTCCGCGGCCCTGATCACGGGAACGGGCACCTTGACGGTGGATGGCGCGTCCGACCTCGTGGTCACCCATAATGGCGGCGGGAGCCAAGGCACGACCAGCGATGCCATTTCGCACCTCGACATGTCGGGGCTGACGAATTTCGAGTACAAGGGTTCCACCAACAAGGTGAGGGTGGATGGAGGTGCCACGGCCAACAACCGCGGGGCCCGCATGACGTTGGGTGCCAATGCCAAGTTCACCGCCAGCAGCTTTGAGATCCAGAACGTGGGCGCGCCCAGCGGCGACGCCCGTCTCAGCGAGGTGCTCCTTGGCAACAATACCACCATCAATGCCAACACAATCACGATCCTCGGTGGGAACAGCAAGGACAGCGCCAATCTCAAGTTCCGCACCGGCTTGGCCACCGGCCCCACGCTGAAGATCCGCGGCACCGGTGGCACCGACTCCGACCGGGCCAACATCAACATCGCCACCGGTGCGAACGGCACCAACAGCGGCACGGGCACGGGCAGCATGGATCTCTACACCGGTGCCACCACCAGTGTGTTGGACGCGATGGTCGGGACCTTGCAGGTGGGAAGCCGCACCGCTGGCAGCAGCACCCATTCCGCCACCTTCAGCATGGGCGGCGGCACGCTGGACGCAACGGCGATCAATCTCGGGAACATCTCCGGCGGCACCGGGCTGAATTCCACCTTCTCCGTCACCGGCGGCACCGTGAAGGTGGGCACGCTCACCATGGGGACGCAGAGCGCGGGGACCTTGGCCGCCACCTTCAACCTGAACGGCGGCGCCATTCTCGCCGCGCAGACCATCCAGAACGGTAGCGGCACCGCCACCCGCACGTTCAATTGGAACGATGGCACGATCAAAAACTACGACGCGTCCACCAATCTCTCCGTCAGCAGCGCGCTGAAGCTCGCGGCCACCGGCACCCACGCCTTCGACATCGGGACGGGGCGCGCCGGCACGGTGTCCGGTGTCATCAGCGAGGCTGCGGCGGGGGCCTCGCTCACCAAGACCGGCTCGGGGCTGCTGACGCTTTCCGGTGCGAACTCCCATTCCGGCACCACCACGGTTTCGGGCGGCACGCTCGCGCTTTCGGGTTCCGGCACGCTGGGGGCTTCCACCGTCGGGGTGTCGGTTTCCGGCAGCTCCTCCATCCTCGATCTCGGTGGCACCTTGCAAACGGTGGGCGCGGTCACCCTCGGCGGCGGAACGATCCAGAACGGCACGCTCACCGGTTCCTCTTACACCTCCACTGGAGGCACGATTTCCGCCAGCCTCGGTGGCTCCGGGAATTTCTCGCAGGCGTCCGGCACCACCACCCTGGGCGGGATCAACAGCTACACCGGCACGACCACCATTTCCGGGGGCAACTTCGTGGTGAATGGCAGCCTCGGCAACACGACCACCACCATCCAGAACGGCGCGGCTCTCGGGGGCAGCGGCACCATCGGCGGGGCCACCACCATCCAGAGCGGCGGCACCCTGGCCCCCGGCAACTCGCCGGGCATCATCACCTTTTCCAACAGCCTCGCCCTCCAGGCCGGATCGAACCTCGACTGGCAGTTCAGCGGCGACACCCTCGCGACCCGTGGCACGGACTACGACGGCGTGGACGTCACCGGCGGCACCCTGACGCTGGAAACCGGCGCGATCCTCAATCTGCTCGCCTCCGGCACCGATTACACGGCATCCGTCTGGGACGCGAACCGCAGTTTCAAGGTGGTGAACGTGGGCGGCACCGGTAGCTACGATGGTTCTGGTAATTTCACCCTCGTCACCACCGGCGCGGGTGATTTCGCCGCCGAGGGATCGTGGGGACTCAGCTACGATACCACCGGCGTGACCCTGAACTGGACCGCGGTTCCCGAGCCCTGCACCGCCGTCCTCGGTGGTCTCGGATTGCTCGTGATCCTGCGCCGCCGCCGCTGAGGGATCACTCGAGGACCATCATCACCGGCCGGTGATCGGAGGCGTCGTCGCAGGCGGGTTCGTCCACCACGCGCGATGCCTTCACATCGACCTCGGGTTTGAGCGTCTTGCTCACCAGGATCCAATCGAAGCGGGAATAGATGTCCTCGTAGTCCCAATGCTGGGTCCAGGCCTCGCCGTGGTGGTCCTTGAGTGCCAGCGGCACCAGCGAATCGGCGCGGTTGCCGGAGCCTTGGATCGTTTTCACCACGGCGCTGGCCTTGGTGTCGTTGAGATCGCCGTAGACCACCAGCCGGGTCTCCGGTTGGCCTGCGAGAATCCCCTCGATGTGATCGCGCAGCAGATGCGCCTCGCTTGCCCGCATCTGTTCCTGGTCGCCGTCCTGCACGTCGCGCTTGGATTTCAGATGCACGCCGAGGAAGCGGTAGTCCTTGCCGTTCACCCTTACGGTGGCGTCGAGAATGCCGCGCTGCATGCCGTGGGTGCGGCCATTGAGGAGGTAAGTGGTCTTTTCCGCCTTCGCGGTGGCGGTGATCGGAAACCGGGACAGCAACGCCAGCCGCCGGGCCGGATCGATTCCGCCGGTGTGGTGGACATGCGGCAGGTCGCAGCCCGCTGCCTTCAAGCGGGCTTGGAGGTCGGAAAGGTCCGCGGCCTCGCCGATTTCACACACGCCGAGGATGTCCGGCTTCACCGCGGCCAGCACGGCCACCACCGCTTGCTTCGCCTTCTCGGGCTTGGTGCCGCCGGAGGTGGCCGGGTTTCCGGAGTAGCGGCTGCGGTCGAGCCAGTTCTCGACATTGTAGGACACGAACCGCAGCGGCCCCGTGGCGGTGGCGTCCGCCGCTTGGGCTGGAACCCGGGCGGGGGGCGTGGCCACCGGGGCGGGTTCCGTCGCGCCCGCCGCGCTCCAGTCCGGCGTGCCTGTGGCTTTCCGTTCACACCCGCCGGAAACCAGGCACAGGGCGGATAACAAAAACGCCCCGAGGAACCCCGGAGCGTTGATGTGGTGGAAAACCTTGCGGGACATCCGATCAGGCGTCGGTCGCGTCCTTCTTGTATTCGCCTTCTTGGCGGGGCTCCTTGTTCGGAGCTTCCTTCACGCGGGCGCTTTCATCCGCGGAGCGGGTGATCTCGCGCTCGAAATCGTCGCGGGCCTTCTTGAATTCGCCCATGCTCTTGCCGATGCCGCGGGCCAGCTCCGGAAGCTTCTTCGCCCCGAAGAGGAGAAGGATGACGATGAAGATCAGAATCAGTTCAGGTGTGCCGAGCGGTCCCATGATGGTTTGAGGTCGGGAAGAAACGTAGTGGCGGGGGGCGGACTTGCAATGGATTTATGGTCCCGTCGCATGACCGCCGTCGATGAGGGACCGTCGCGGAATTCCGGTTTTGTTCAGCGAAAAAGGAATCGGCGTCTTTTTCGATTACGATTTTCCGCCATTTCCGGCAAATCCGGCCTGTGTCGCTGCCTGTTTTCGAAATCGAAGCCGCCCTTCGCTCCGCCGTCTCCGTGCCGGACCGCGCCCGGCTTCTGCTGAAGGCCCCCACCGGTTCCGGCAAGTCCACCGCCGTGCCCGGGATGATCGCGGACGCCGGGATCCCCGGGAAGATCGTGGTGATCGAGCCCCGCCGGATGGCCGCCCGCCTGCTGGCGGGCTGGGTGGCGAAGCTCCGCGGCACGCCGCTCGGGGCCGGGGTGGGCTATTCCGTCCGCTTCGACAGCCGTTACGGCCGCGACACGAAGATCGTCTACGTCACCGACGGCGTGTTCCAGCGCTGGCTCCAGGACGATCCGCTGCTCTCGGATGTCGGCGCGGTGGTGTTCGATGAATTCCACGAACGCCGTCTGGCGGTGGATGTGGCGCTGGCCCGCTGTCTGGACCTCCAGGACGGCCGCCGCCCGGATCTCAAGGTGTTGGTGATGTCCGCCACCCTCGAAACCGCCGGGTTGGCCGATTACCTCGCGCCTGCGGAGACGCTGGAAGCCGGTGGCCGCACTTTTCCAGTGGAGATTCTTTACCGGCCGGAGCGTGCGCCGCAGCACGATCGCCGGGGCGGCCCGCCGCGCGAAACGCCGGTGTGGGAGCGCATGGCCGCCGTCTGCCGGGAGGCGATGGCGATGCCCGATCCGGGGAACGTCCTGATGTTCCTGGCGGGCACCCACGAGATTCGGAAGACCATCGAGGCGCTCCAGAACAGTTCGTTCACCCGTGGATGGGACGTTTTCCCGCTCTACAGCAGCCTGCCGCCCGCCGCCCAGGAGGCCGCCATCGCGCCGGGGCCACGGCCGAAGATCATCGTCGCCACCAATGTTGCGGAAACCTCGCTGACCATCGATGGCGTCCGCACCGTGATCGATTCCGGGCTGGCCCGGGTTGCCTCGTTCGATCCCCGCCGCGGGATCGACACCCTCCACATCAAGAAGATCTCCCGTGCCTCCGCCGAACAGCGGGCGGGTCGCGCGGGCCGCACCGCGCCGGGCCGCTGCCTGCGGCTGTGGAGCGAGGCCGAGCATGCGCGCCGCGAGGCCTTCGAGGCGGCCGAGGTCCGGCGTGTCGATCTCGGCGAGTGCGTCCTGCTGCTGAAGGCGGCGGGCGTTCCGGAGATCCGGGACTTCCGCTGGCTGGATGCCCCCGCCGAGGAGGCGCTGCAGCGGGCCGAACATCTGCTCCACGACCTCGGGGCGCTCGATGTCCACGGAGTGCTCACGGACGAAGGCCGGAAAATGGCCGCCCTGCCGCTGGAGCCGCGCTTTTCCCGGCTCATGCTGGCGGGCACCGAGCAGGGCTGCGTCGCTGAAACCGCCTTCATCGCCGCGGCGGTGCAGGGGGAGGGGATTTTCGCCAGTCGACCGGGCAGCGCGGGCCGGAAGGATTTCATCTTCGCCGAGGATGGCAGCGATTTCGCCGGTGAGTGGCGCGCCTTCGAGTCCGCCGAGGCGATGAACTTCGATCCCCAGCGTTGTGGTCAACTCGGCATCCATGGCCGCGGCGCCCGCGAGGTGGCCCAGGGTTTCGATCGCCTCGCCGCCCTCGCCAAGCGCGCGGGCTGGGAGTGGAACGCGATCGATTTCCGCGGCAACCGCGAGCGCGTCGCGAAAGCGATGCTGGCCTCGTTCAGCGACCGCCTCGGCATCCGGCTGGGGCAGGGAACGCTCGCCTGCAAGATGGTCGGCGGCCGCAAGGGCAAGCTCGACGACGATTCCTGCGCCCGCCATTCGCCCGCCTTCGTGGCGGCGGAGATCACCGAGGTGGAGGCCCGCGAGATCATCGTCCATCTCCGTCGTGCCACTGGCATCGACCCGGAATGGCTGCGCGAACTGTTTCCGGAGGACTTCTCCCTCACCGATGGCGCGGCGTATGACGAAACCCGCCGCCGGGTGGTGTCGCGGAAGGAAACCAAGTTCCGTGACCTGGTGATCGAGGCGAAGGAGAGCGATCATCATGTGAACCTCGATGCCGCGGCGGAGATTCTCGCCGCCCGCGTCTTGTCCGGCGAATTGATCCTAAAAAACTGGGACGCTCAGGTGGAGCAATGGACCGCCCGCCTGTCCGGCCTCGGCAAGTGGATGCCGGAGCTCGAGATGCCCGGCTGGGGCGATGAAGACCGCGCCGCCGCGATCGCTCAGATCTGTCACGGCGCGGTGGCTTACAAGGACATCAAGGAGCGTTCCGTTTGGCCGGTGCTCCGCGAGTGGCTGAGCGGCACGCAGCGCGCGGCGCTCGATTCCTACGCACCGGAGCGCATCAATCTGGCCAGCGGCCAGTCCGCGAAGATCACCTACGAGCCGGGGAAGGACCCGTGGATCTCGGTGAAGGCCCAGCACCTTTTCGGAGTGTGGGAAACCCCGACCATCGCCGCGGGGCGGGTGCCGCTGGTGGTGCACATCCTCACGCCGGGCCAAAAGCCGTGGCAGATGACGAAGGACCTGAAGAGCTTCTGGGCGGGCGGCTACGCGCAGATGAAGAAGGAGGTGGCGGGCCGCTATCCGCGCCATCCCTGGCCGGATGACCCGAAGGCTTGGCTGGCTTCCGGCGGCAAGAAGTGAAACCCTGCGCTTCCCGATCCCATGCCACGCATTCTTTTCCTGCTCGCCGCCCTCCTGATCGCCGGCGCCATCCTGGCCCGCGGCTGGTATGGCAAACGGATCCTCATCGGCTACGGCGGCCGCCGCGGTCGCGTGAATGTCGAGGTCTGGCGCGGGGTTTTCGGCGAGGAGCCGAAGGCCCTTCCGGCCGAGGCCACGGCGGAAGAGCATGGCCGTGCGCTCCGCGAGGCTGCCCTGGAACGCTGGCATCGCGACGACCCGCCCGCGGCCCGTGCCCGCGAGGCGGCCCGTCGTTTCGGTCTCGGCGTGCCGCCGTTCACGCTCGTCGCGGTGGTGTTCGCGGTGATGGTCGCGAAGCTGGCGATTTTCACGGGATTGGCCGTGGTGATGGCCGCCACCGCGCTAGCCACGATGTTCGGCCTGGTGTCGATCGGTTCCGAACTGAAGGCGGTGGCGGTGGCCTGCCGCATCGCGCGCGAGCGTCACCTGTTTCCGCGCCGCGAGGACGAGGATGCGGTCATCGCCTGCGCCGAGGCCGAGGTCTGGATGCAGGCCCTGCCGCCGATCCTACGGTGGGTGTCGTAGGTCTTCGTTTATTGAGCCTGGCGATTCCGCTCGTAAAGCCGCCTGATATCGTCGCCTGAAAGCGGCACGGACAGGATGGCCAGCTCGTCGATGCAGCCGGAGAAATTCGTGGCGGTCTCGCGTTCCGACCGTGGCGCGCGGATGAGGTTGCCGTTGCCGATGTCCAGTTGGCTCGGGCTGACGGATTTTGTCTGGTCAACTTCGGCGGTGCCGACCGGCTGGCCGTTGAGGTAATGGGTCACCTGGTGGCCGTCGTAGACGGTGGCGAGCAGGATCCACGATCCCACCGCGTCGCCTTGGATCACCGGCTCGGAGAAGGCGTGCTGCAATTGATTTGCCGTGCCGCGCGGGCTGACACGCACGCTCCAGGCCATGGTTTCCTTGTCCGAGATGAACCAATGGACCTCGCCGATCCGCTCCTCGTCATAGGAGCGAACGAGGCTGTTCACCCGCAGCAAAGTGTTGGCCACCCTCACGGAGGCGAGGAAAGTCATGGCCGGATAGTCGCCGGGCAGGGCCAGCCTCACCCGGTCGTCCGGCGAGTTGAATTCCAGCGCCCGCTTGCCCGGCCAGCGGCCGCCCGTCCAATGGCAGCCGGTGATGCTGCCGTTGGTCCCGGGCAGCGCCTGGGGAACCCGGTTGACCAGCGTGTCGCGGCTTTCCCCCTCGAGCGTTTCGAAATCGTAGTGCACCAGCGTCCCCGGGAGGTTGCTGAGTTCGTGGTGATTGCGACTCCATTGTTCGAGCTGCCGCTTGGCCTCCTCGTAGCCGGAGAAAGTCGTTTCGTTGACGAAGGCATCCGGCCGCGCCGGGATGTCATCCCATGCCTGACCGGCGAGACGCACGGCGTGGTTTTGATTCAGCATCACCTCCTTGGATTGGTTCGCAGCGACTCCCACGGCCCCCTCGAACACATGCACCTCGGGCGTTCCCATAGGGGTGACGGAGCAGCCGAACTGCGTCCCGTAATCCACCGCCACGAACCCGGGGGCCTCGACCTTGAAGCCGTGAGCCGAGGGCGGCACGGTGGCGTGGAGCTTGCCCTCGCGCAGAGCCGCCGAGTTGTCGGAAAGGATCTCGAAACGGGCGGGGCCTTCGACCACCACCCGCGCCCCGCGGGAGAAATCGAGCTGCACCACGCCGGACTTCAATTCCAGCACCTCGCCGCGCAGCGTGTCCCCATCCGAATGGGACGCGCCCTCCGCCCACGCGACTGCCTCGCTGCGAACGAGCTTCGCGAAGCCCGCTGCCTTCGCGGGCGGCTTCGGCCCCCAATGCTGCCACCCCACGAAGCCGAACACGACCGCGGCCGCGGCGGCCAGCGCCCAAGTGGCGGCGTGGGAAGTGCGGGGCTTCGATCGGAAAACGGGGCGTGCCGCCACCGGTCGACGGGGCAGGGGACGCAGGACGCCGCGGGCCGGTTGGGGAACCGGCAGCGGCTCGGCGGCGGGATCGATCCGGCCGCCTTCTTCCTCCGCCCACTGGCGGATCGCGCTGTTCCACCGCGACCGCTCCCAGAACAAGTCGCGGGCCTCGCTGGAGGCCAGCAGCAGTCCCTCGAACTCCGCTTTTTCGTCAGGCGCGAGCGCTTGGTCGAAGTAGCGGTTCAGCAGGAATTCCAAGCGGTCGTGGTCCATGGCGTTCAGTGTTCGGCCGCGGCATCAGCGGCGATGGCTCCGTTGACGCAATCCCGCAGGGTGACCCGCGCCCGGGCCAGGGCCACGTGCACGGCATCGACGGTCCAGCGCATCGCCTCGGCGATCTCCGGCGGGCGCATCGCCTGCATGTAGCGCAGGTCGATCGCCTGCCGGGCCTTCGGGGCCAGCTTTGCCATGCAACCGGGCAGCTTGCCCAGCAGCTCCTCCATCGGCCACTCCTCGGCGGATTCATGCTGGCACAGGGTGTCGATGACCTCCGGCGAAAGGCATTCCTCGGATTTGCCGTGCTTCTCGATCAACTGGAGCGTCTTGAAGCGCGCGATGGTCCAGACCCAGGCCCGGAAATTGGTGCCCGGTTCGTAGTCCCCGGCCTTCCTCGTCACCGTGATGAAGGTTTCCTGCACCACGTCGTCCACCAGGCTGAAATTGCTCACCAGCGACAGCACGAAGCCGCGCAGGGCGGGCAGATGCTGGACGAATTGTCCCTGCACGTGGGCGGTTTGCTCGGGTGACGGGGCGTCCGGCATCTACCGATTATCCACGGAAAGCGGGGGACTTAGCAAAGAATCTTCGATTTTCCTTCCGGGCCGGGGGGCCGCCAACCCGGTTTCCCCGTTCTGAAGATTTTCTGCTAAGTTTGGAGTGCATGCGCCGATGAACGGGTAAACCCATGCAATTTTTGATCCAGTCCGTCCGCTCCGGCCGTTCCCGCTGGCGATTCGCCCTGTCCCTGCTGGCCCCGGCCTGGGGGACGCTGGTGCTGGTTCCGGACCGCGCGCAGGCGGCGATCCCTGCCTTCCCGGGGGCGGAGGGCTACGGGGCCTACGCGACCGGTGGCCGGAATGGCGATGTCTACCATGTCACCAATCTGAACGCCTCCGGGGCGGGGTCGTTCGCGGAGGCGATTTCCACGGTGCCCAGCGCGGGGCGGACCATCGTGTTCGACGTCAGCGGCTACATCCGCCTGCCCAGCGGCTCGAACGGGACCCGCCTGACGAGTTCCAAGGTGACCATCGCCGGCCAGACCGCGCCGGGGGATGGCATCGGGTTCTACAACAATTTCTTCCGCATCTCCGGGGATGACGTCGTGGTCCGCCACGTCCGTTTCCGCCACGGCAAATACGGCTCCGGCGGCGACTGCGTGGACCTCGACAGCGGCTGTCTCAATGCCGTGCTCGACCACGTCTCGATGCAGTTCAGCACGGACGAGAACATGTCCAGCTTCGGCAGCCCGCCGGAGAACCTGACGCTCCAGTACTCGCTCAATGCCTGGGGGCTGGAGAGCCACTCCTGCGGCGGCCTGTGGGACCAGAACCACGCCACCTCCCACCACAACCTGTGGGCCCACAACCACACCCGCAATCCGAAGGCGCGTCCGAACGGGCTGCTCGAGTGGGTGAACAACGTCACTTACGACTGGGACATCGGCTTCATCATGGGCGACTCGCAGTCGAACCAGAATTGGACGGCCAATGTCATCAACAACTACTTCATCGGGCCGCCGGGGAACACCCATTCGAAGGCGCTGGTGAAGGGCACGGTGGCCGACAACGGCAAGCCGAATTTCAGCGTCTTCCTCAGCGGCAACTACATCGATACCGATGGCGACGGCCTCCTCAATGGCACCGACAAGGGATACTCGATCGTCGAGGGCACCGCTTACGCGCCGGGAACCACGGGCCTGACGCCGGGTGCTGGAGCCTATTACCAACTGCCGGGCATCGCCACGGGATCCACCGCCGCGGTGACCACCGACAACCCGCTTACCGCCTACAAGAAGGTCGTCTCGAACGCCGGGGCGCTCCGTCTCGATGCCAGCTACAGCGGAGCCCTGCGCGACGAGGTGGACACGATCCTCTTCAACAAGCTCACCAGCCAGACCACCTTCCACGTCACGCGCGAAAGCGATACCGGTGCGAGCAACAGCGGCTTCGGCGTCCTGTCCAGCACCGCCGCCCCGGTCGATACCGACAAGGACGGCATGCCGGACTTCTACGAGGATGCCCTGGGTTGGTCGAAGGCGGTCGACGACCACACCACGGCGCTCGCGAACAGCGGCGGCGTCATCACCGGGACCACGTTCTTCCCGGCGAGCACGCCCTCCGGTTACACCCGCCTGGAGGAGTACCTGCACTACCTCGCGATCCCGCACGGGATGGTCGCGAAATACCTCAGCGGCGACACGCCGACCACGCTCGCCATCGACCTCGGCAAATACACCGCCGGGTTTTCCTCCACTCCCTCGTTCACGGTGTCGAACGTGGTGGGCGGCACGGTGGCGCTCAGCGGCACCGGCAACTCACAGGCGACCTTCACGCCCACCGCCGGGACTTCCGGTCGTGCCCGCTTCGAGTTCACGGTGACCGATTCGCAGGGCAGCACCTGGACCCAGACCTTTGCCATCGTGGTGGCGAACACCGCCTTGCCGCGGAACCTGATCTGGAAGGCCACCGGCAGCGCCTGGGACACCACCACGACCACCAACTGGCTGCGGCCGTCGAACAACACCACGGTGGTGTATTCGGATGGCGACCGCGTTTCCTTCGACCAAAGCGGCATCGGACAGCCGAACGTCGCGCTTTCCGGGGCACTCGCTCCGGGCACCGTGGAGGTGAACGCCACCGGCAACTACACGTTGTCGTCCGGTAGCATCAACAGCTCGGGAGCGCTGACGAAGCGCGGCACCGGGACGCTGACCATCGCCAATGCGGAGACCTACGCCGCGGGCGGTTCGCTGGAGGCAGGGGCGATCAATATCACCTCGGGCGGCAGCCTGGGGGGAGGGGCGGTGACGATGCTCGATGGCACCTCCATTGCGAACCTCTATCCCACCGGTAACAGCTTCACTCTGGCCGCGCCGATCACGGTGCCGGCCGGCAGCAGCGCCACGATCAAGGCGGGCAACCGTTTCAGCATGACCGGGGCCTGGACAGGCGCGGGCACGCTGAATTACCGGGCCGAAACCACGGTGACCCGCAATGACATCTACAGCGCCACCGCGGCCTTCACGGGAAACATCAATTTCACCAACAGCGGCGGTGTGCGGCTCTTCTACGTGGGTGGTTCGTTCAATGGCTTCGACAACTCGGCGGTGGACATCGGCGGCAGCGTCAGCGTCCAGCCGCAGACGAATTCCGGGGGCAACACGCTCAACATCGGCGCTCTCTCAGGCTCCAGCGCCACAGCGAACCTCGCGGGTGGCGCGGCGGGCACGGTGGCCTACGTGGTGGGGGCCAAGAACACCAACACCACTTTCGCCGGGTCCATCACCGGCAACGCCACCTTCACGAAAACCGGCACCGGCTCGCTCACCCTCGGCGGCGCGAACACCTACACGGGGGCGACCACGGTCAATGGCGGCACGTTGAACGTGGCGGGCTCGTTGGCCAATGCGCTGTCCCTCGCCAGCGGCACCACGCTCGCGGGCGGCGGCACCTTCGGCGGAGCTGTCACCGCGGCCGCCGGTGCTTTCCTGTCGCCGGGCACCGTGCCCTTCACCGGGGCGACCATGACGCTGAACAACGGGCTGACCCTGAATGGGAACACGCTCTACATCGACCTTTCCAGCTCGGCGTCGGGAGCGAACGACAAAATCCAGATGAACGGCGGCACGCTGGCGTTGAGCGGCACGCAGACCTTCCAGATCCTGCCTCTGGAGGGCGTGCTCACCGCGGGTGACTACGATCTGATCACCGGTGCCGCCACGCTCACCGGCACGGCGACGCTCGCCCACAACCTGCCGACCGGGACGCGGCAGACCTTCAGCCTGACACCGGTGGGAACGACCCTCCGACTGTCCGTCACCGGCAACACCGCCGCGCTGGTGTGGACCGGTGCCAACAACGGCGGGACCTGGGACGCGCAATCGACCTCGAACTGGTCCGGAGGTCCCACCGCCACCTTTTTCAACAACGACACCGTCACGTTCAACGACACTTCATCAGTCGGCACCGTGAACATCAGTGGGGCGGTCTCCCCGCGGATCGTGACCGTGAACAACACCACGACCGCCTACACGCTGGGGGGCACCGGTTCGATCACCGGCGCTGCCAGCTTGGTCAAATCCGGCACCGGTCTCCTCACGATCTCCGGTGCAAACACCTACACCGGTGGTACCACGGTCAACGCCGGCAGCACCATTTTCCTCGGCAACGACACGGCGAACGCGGGCGGCCTCGGCACCGGCCTGGTCACGCTCAATGGCGGGACGGTCACGCTGTATGACAACGCGAGCAGCTACAACAACGCGACGCTGAACCTCGCCGTGCCCGCGGGGCAGACCGGCACGGTCAACGCGGACTCCCGCTGCGATTTCTATGGCACGCTCACCGGTGGCGGTACTTTCAACTTCCGGGCACCGTGGGTGCGCACCACGCTTTTCAGCGATTGGTCGGCCTTCACCGGGGTCATCAACGTGACCACCGACGCCGATGGCGGCGATTTCCGGATGGGCACCAATTATTCCTTCCCCGGCTTTCCTCTGGCCACGGTCAACCTCGCCGACCGGGTCTCGGCGTATTACATTGGCACCCTTTCCCAAGGCGCGGGCACGACGATTGAAATCGGGGAGCTCGCGGGCGGATCGCTTTCGAAGCTGATGGGCGGTGCTACCGGTGGCCGCAATTTCACCTACCGGATCGGAGGCAAAACCGCGGTGGCCGGCGAGGTGGTGTTCGCCGGAGCAATCCAGGAACAGAACACCGGCACGACCACCAGCTTCGTGAAAACCGGTGCGGGAACGTGGACCCTCGGCGGTACCTGTTCCTGGAACGGCGGGACCACCGTCGAGCAGGGCACGCTGAAGATCAGCGGTTCGGTGACCTGCGTGGCGGCCACCAACGTGAACTCCGGCGCGGCGATGGTGCTCGCCGGGGGCACGTTGGCGTCCGATGCGCTCAACATCTCGGTGGGATCGAGCCTTTCCGGCAATGGCACGATCAAGGGCGACTTCAACAACGGCGGCACGGTCACCTGCGCCAGCGGAACCATCAACGTCCAGGGGGATGTGGTGAACGATGGCGTCATGCGTTTCACCGGCGGTGGCCAGCTCAGCGCCCAAGGGAACTTCGTCAACAACGGTGTCCTCGACCTCCTCACCAGTGCCAGCGCCCTGCCCGCCAATCTCGTCAACAAGGGGGTCGTGATTGATTCCAGCCAAGCGAAGGTCAAATCGTATCAGAAATCCGGTTCGGCCTTCACCCTCACGGTCAATTCCTACACCGGTCACACCTACAAGCTCCAGCGGAGTCTGAATATGGCCGGGGCCGGCAGTTGGCAGGACGTCGGAAGCGTCCAGAACGGGGTTTCGCAGAGCGATGGATCTGCCACGGTCCTCACCTTCTCGGACACGAATGTGACCGGGGCGAAATGGTTCTACCGGATCGTGGTGGGACCGTGATCGGAGGGAGAAGCAAGGAGTAGGGACATTCTTGTCCCGTTCTTTGCAAAAAAGAGCGTGGAGGTGGAGGGCTTCCAAGGAGCTGAAGAACGGGACAAGAATGTCCCTACTCCTTGGGTCCGATCTGCGGTTTCCCGCACCCGCAGTCCTTGCCACAGCCGCTGGCTTTCTTCGGGCCGAGCAGGCGCACGCAGAAGATCAGGAGGGTCACGGCGACGATGCCGAGGGCGACGAGGGATTGCCAGTGGGGCATGGGGATCCGGAGTCAGGGATTTCAGTGGAGGCCGAGCAGGTGACCGCCTTGATACACGATCAACGAGGCAACATACGCGAAGACGCTCATGAACGCGAACTGGCCTGCCGCCCATTTCCACGAACCGGCCTCGCGCGTCACCACCGCCGAGGTGGCCAGGCACTGGAGCGCGAACACGTAGAACACCAGCAGCGAGACCACGGAGAGCGGGGTGAACAGCGGGCGACCGTCCGGCCATGTCGCCGCCGAGATCTGGCCGCGGATGCTCTCGCGATCGGCTTCCTCGTCGCCGGTTTCCTCGACGTGGAAGATCACGCCCATGGTGGTGTTGAAGGTCTCGCGGGCGGCGAAGGAGGTGAGGATGGCGGTGCCGGTGCGGCCGTCGAAGCCGAGCGGCTTCACCACCGGTTCGATGAAGGCGCCGACGCGGCCCATGACGCTGTGGGCGAGCTGCTCGCCCTTGTCCTCGCTGTCGGTCTTCGGGAAGGTTTGGAGCGCCCACAGCAGGATCGAGATGCCGAGGATCAGGGTGCCCGCTTTCTTCAGGAACGCCAGGGCGCGGTCACCCACGTGGCGGAGGATGTAGCTCCACTGCGGGCCACGGTAGAGCGGCAGCTCCAGCATGAAGTGGTTCGGTTGCTCGTCCGGGCCGAGACGGCCACGCAGCACGCGGGCCACCACGAAGGCGGAGAGGGTGCCCAGCACGTAGAAGCAGAACAGCACCGCGGCCTGTTTCCAGGTGCCGCCCTTGCCATCCAGCAGCAGCGGGATGAGCAGGAAATACACCGGCAGGCGCGCCGAGCAGCTCATCCATGGCGCGACGAAAATGGTGACCAGCCGTTCCTTGGCGGAGTCGATGGTGCGGGTGGCCATGATGCCGGGAATGGCGCAGGCGTAGGAGCTGAACAGCGGCAGGAAGGCCTTGCCGCTCAGGCCCGCCTTCGCCATCAGGCCGTCCATCAGGAAGGCCGCGCGGGCCATGTAGCCGGAGCTTTCCAGCAGACCGATGAAGAGGAACAGCAGCACGATCTGCGGCACGAACACCACCACCGCACCCACGCCGGGGATGACCCCGTCGACGATCAGCGAATGGAGGTCGCCCTCCGGCATCTTCGCGCCGATCCAAGTGGCGAGGTTGCCGATGCCGCCGTTGATGAGGTCCATCGGGATCTTCGCGAACGAGAAGATCGCCCAGAAGACTGAGAACATGATCGCGACGAACGCGACCCAGCCGAAAACGGGGTGCAGGAAGACCTGGTCGAGCTTGTCCGAGAGCGTCTGCTGGTGCTCGCCGGGGCGGCGGGCGGTCAGCTCGCAGAGCCGGCCGATCATCTCGCGGCGGGCAGCTTCGGGATCCTCCGCGCCTTCGATCCACGGGCTTTCCGCGGCAGGAGGGAAGGGGTGGCGCAGCGCCTGTTTCAGGTCGATGAGGCCCTTGCCGGCGTTCGCCTGGATTGGCACCACCGGCACGTTGAGTTCCTCGGAAAGCTTCGCGGGATCGAGGCGCAGACCCTGCTTCTCGGCCACGTCCACCATGTTCAGCGCGATCACCACCGGCACGCCGAGCTCGATGGTCTGGAGCACGATGTTGAGCTGGCGCTCCATGGACGAGGCGTCCACCACGCAGACGGCGAGGTCCGGCTTCGGGGTGCCTTCCAGCTCGCCCATCAGGGCGTCCCGCGCGATCTTCTCGTCCGGCGAGGTCGAGCGCAGCGAGTAGCAACCCGGCAGGTCGAGCACCCGCAGCTTATTGCCGTGGGGGGTGAACATCTCGCCCGATTTGACCGCCACGGTGACCCCGGCGTAGTTGCCCACGTGGGCGGCCGATTTGGTCAGGGCATTGAAAAGAGTCGTCTTCCCGGCGTTGGGATTGCCCACGAGGGCGATGGTTTCGAAGGTGGGAGCGGACATCGGGGAAAGCGCGGGAAAACCGCCGTGTTTCAGGCGACCGGAGCGACCAGCACCTGCTCGGCCAGCTCGCGGCTGATGGCCATGCGCGTTCCACAGACCGAGCAAATCAGGTTTCGGCCACCGGATAACTTCCTGACCTGCAATTGCTCGCAGAAACCGAGATCCCGGAGGCGATCGCACGAGGGACCGCTCAGCAGCTTGATCCGGAGATCACAGCCCACGCTGGCCTGGTTCAGCGTCATGGCGCTGTCCGCGGCGAGTTCGTTGGCGAGCGCGTGGGGCATGGGTGCGGGAAAGAATCCTCTATTGAGACGTCGTTGCAATACGAAAATTCCACCTCTTTCGGGGAATGTGGGAGTGTCCGGTCGGGAATCCAAACCTCTCCAAAACGCGTGGCTTTCGGCTTGGATTTCCACTACATTGGCTCATTCTTCCCGCGTTCCGTTTTTTTGTCTTACACGCATATGTCACTGACCGTATCGCCTCAATTCAAGCCGGTGCTTGATCCCGGTTTCGTTCCCGCCGTGCTTTGGAACCGCGCCTACGCTGTGAAAGCGGCGAAGGATTCCGGTGCCCGCACGCTCGATCTGGCCCTCGTCCGCCAGGACGGCACGGCCTTCCGTTGGTCCGGCAAGGTGCTCTCCGCCGGTGGTGAAAACGACGCCCTGACCCGCAAGTTCGTCGAGCGCCTCGTCAAGTTCCTGCTCTGGCAGAAGGGTGGCAGTCGCATCCTCGTGGCCGGTGCGCCGGATGTCGCCGCGGCCCTCACCGAGATCTACGCGCCGGGTGGCCTCCGCCAGTTCGACCGCGAGTTTATCGGTACCAAGATTTTCGGCGAGCCGATCGCCATCGAAACCGTGGCCTCCGCGGACGACCTGCCGGAGGAAAACGGAGGCGCGATGACGCTGGGCCGCAATCTGGAAGGTTGCCGCATTGGTTTCGACCTCGGTGGTTCCGACCGCAAGTGCGCCGCCCTCATCGACGGTGAGGTGGTGTATTCCGAGGAGGTCGTCTGGGATCCCTATTTCCAGAGCGACCCGCAGTATCACATCGAGGGCATCCACGATTCCCTCCAGCGTGCCGCGGCTCACCTGCCGCGTGTCGATGCCATCGGTGGCTCCTCCGCCGGCGTTTACGTGAACAACGAGGTCCGCGCGGCCTCCCTGTTCCGTGGGGTGAGCGAGGAAGATTTCGAAAAGCACATCCGCGGCGTGTTCTTCACCCTGAAGGAGCGCTGGGGCGGCATCCCGTTCGAGGTCGTCAACGACGGTGAAGTCACCGCGCTGGCCGGTTCGATGGGTCTCAATGCCAACCGCGTGCTCGGCGTGGCGATGGGCACTTCCCAGGCCGCTGGTTACGTCGATGGCAAGGGCCACATCCTGCCGTGGCTCAATGAGCTCGCCTTCGCCCCGGTGGACTACCGCGACGATGCCCCGTCCGACGAGTGGTCCGGCGACATCGGCTGCGGTGCGCAGTATTTCTCCCAGCAGGCCGTGGCCCGCCTGGCTCCCGCCGCGGGCTTCGACTTCGGCAAGATGCCGTTCCCGGAGCAACTTGTGAAGGTCCAGGAAGCGATGAAGGAAGGCGATTCCCGCGCGGCCCAGATCTATGAAACGATCGGTGTCTGCTTCGGCTACGCCATCGCCCACTATGCCGAGTTCTACGACATCTCGAACCTCCTGATCCTCGGCCGCGTGACCTCCGGTGACGGTGGCCAGATCATCATCGACGAGGCGGAGACCGTGCTCGCCAACGAGTTCCCGGAACTCCGCATCAAGCTGGTGGTGCCGGACGAGAAGACCAAGCGCCATGGCCAAGCGGTCGCCGCCGCCAGCCTCCCGCCCGCGTCGGTTCCGGCCGGAGTCTGATCGGTTTGTTTTTCAAACACGCCCCGTCTGGTTCGGCCGGACGGGGCGTTTTGTTTGGAGCGGTTCTGGATGGTGCTCTCCTTCTTTGCCCCGGTAGGGGCATGGGAGGGTAGCCGGTGGCAAGGAGCGAAGCGACGCTCCCACCGGTAAACGTCGTTGTGAATTTCGCGTCCCGGCAGGGACGCAGGAGGGCTTCTTCGCGTTATGGACGGTCGTTCATCCGCGACGGGGGCCTCCCGCGCTCCTGCCGGAGCGCCGATCCATATTCCCGCCACACCGGTGGGGTCGTCGCCTGGGCTCCTCCGCCACCGGCTACCATCCCATACCCCTACCGGGGTAAAGAGGCAGACTTCCAGGCTTCTTGGTCTCCGGGCTCAGTCCTTTCTCGCATCGCCAGCCGGGGTTTCCCGGCGGGCGGTGAGGGCGGCGCGGCGGCCGATCTGGGGGTCGCTTTGGCCGTCCTCGCCGGTTTCCACGCGGCCGGCGTAACGGCGGATGTAGTCCGGGGCTCCGTCCACGGTCAGTTCGAGCTCGTACCAGCGGGTGCTGGAGGAGAGATCGACGGGGACCTGCGCGGTTTCTCCCGGGGCGAGGGTGCGGGTCAGCGGCTCGGTGCCGTAGGCGGTGTCGGTGAGAACGAGGGTCGCCGGTTTCGAGGTGTCCCGGTTGGTCAGGGTGAAGACGAGGTGGGATCCCGAATGGCTGCCGTAGGCGCAGGCGACTTCCACCTGCGGGTCGGTGGCACCGCCCCGGTATTCGCGGAAGAAGCCGTTCGGGCCGTAGGTGCGGAGGTGGTAGATGGAGTTTTCGAAGGCGTCGATCGGCCACGAGTAGCTGACGCGGTCCCCGGGCTTCACGGCATAGGACCAGCGTCGGGCGCGTTCGTGGGTGAATTCCGCGTCCGTGTAGCTGGCGGCGTCATCGGGGCGGTAGCCGCCCGGGGCGTAAACTTGGAAGGGTGCTCCGGCGGCCTTGTCGCCGAAGCCTTGGTTGGCGGCTTCCAGGGTGATCTCGAAAACGCCGGTGGCGCGGTTCAAGCCTCCCTCGGCATGGAGTTCGTAAGGGATGGCGCGGGACGGGCGGGTGCCGGGTTCCTGAAGGGGCAGGGCGGGGGAGGTCTTCGGGTTCGCGTGAACGTCGGCGATTTCGGCGGGAGTGAGGTTCTTGTAGGCCGAGGGTGCGTCCTTGAATTTCGCGCGGTGGATCTGCTCCACCACCTCGTCCCGCTTCAGCGGCAGGGGATGGGCATCGGTTTCGCCCTCATGGCGACGGAAGACCGAGGTGAGGTCGCCACAGACGGTGCGCCGCCAGTCGCTGATGTTGGATTCGTGGAGGGGCTTCGCGAGCTTTTGGCCAACGAAGGTTTCGAGAAATTGGAGCACCGAGGTGTGGTCGAAGACCTGCGAGCAGACGTTGCCGCCGCGGCTCCACGGCGAGGCGACGACCATCGGCACCCGGTAGCCTAGGCCGACCGGGTGCCCGCGTTCGTCGAACTCCAACCGGGTATCGAGGCCCGCGGAGGCGGCGCCGCTGCCGGGGAAATCGGGATGCGGCGGCTGGAACGGCGGGACGTGGTCGTAGTAGCCGTCGTTCTCGTCGTAGGTGAGGATGAAGATGGTCTTCTTCCAGACCTCGGGATTGCGGGTGAGGATCTCCAGCGCTTCCGAGACATACCACGCGCCGAACCATGGGGCGCTCGGGTGGTCCGAGAAGTTCTGCGGGGCCACCAGCCAGGACACGGTGGGGAGTTTGCCCGTGTTCACGTCCTTGCGGAACTGGTGGAAGACATCGCCCGCGGGGGCTTGGATCTCGCGCTCTTCCGCTCCCTCGCGGTAGCGGAGCTTGGCGAGCTGGCGCTGTTTCGGGTCGCCGGTGTTGGTGGCGAAGGCGCGCCGGTGGATGGATTGCTCGCGCGGGGTGAGTTCGGAGAAATCCCCGGGGGCGAGGCGCAGCAGTTTCTCCTCGATCTCCGAGAGTTCCTTGGCGGCCCGGTTGCGGGCGGCCTTGGCCTTTTCCGGGGATTCGTCGGAGGCCGGCGAGGTATCGAGCTTCTTCCGCAGCACGGCGGCGCGCCGTTTGAGGTGGGATCCGTAAGCCGGGTGCTGGCTGACGTGATACTGGGAGAAATACTCCATCGGATTGTCCCCGAAGTTCCCCAGCCACGACTCTTCCGCGCCTTGGAAACCGGTCGGGAGGTCGAGCTCGTTCTGATAGATCTTCCACGGCACGCCGAGATCCTCCAGCCGCTCGGGGAAGGTCGTCCAATCGGCGTGCGAGTCGTGGTCGATCTGGCCGTTGCTGAGGCGCACGGCGGCCTTCGGATCGCGCGGATCGCGGCAGGTTCCGGTCCAGAGGAAGAGCCGGTTCGGCGTGGTGCAGGTCTGGGCCGAGCAGAAGTGCTGGTCGCAGATGGTGAAGGCATCGGCGAAGGCGTGGTAGAACGGGATGTCACGACGGTCGTAGTAGCCGAGCGTGAGCGGCATGCCGGAGTAGGCGCTGGCGGAGGGCTTCTTCGACTTCAGCCAGCGGTCGTGCTTGCCCTTGTTTCCGGCCGCGACCTGGGAGCCGCGGTCGTGGGGGAGGTCCCTCATCCAGGTGGCCTTCGAGCCGTGGAGGTCCAGCCAGAAGGGCGTGTAGGTGTCGCCCGCGGCATTGGTCTGGAGAAAGGCCGGGTTGCCATCGGGGAGGGTGATCGCCCGCGGGTCCTCGAACCCGCGCACGCCGCGCAGGGTGCCGAAGGCGTGGTCGAAGGAGCGGTTTTCCTGCATCAGGATCACCACGTGCTCCGCATCCAGGAAGGTGCTGCCCGCGGCGGGATCGATCTGGAGCGCCTTCAGGATCGAGGGCGGAATCGCGGCGAGGGTGCCGAGGCCGCCGGAGAGCATGGCGGCTCGTTTCAGGAAATCGCGTCGGGAGAACATGGCGGACAAACGGAAGGTCTCACCTTCTAAGGCTCGTCCGGCCCGGATATTTCAGCGCCCGCCGGGATTGGCGATTTGGGCAGGTGGACCTTGGCAAATGGTCAAGTGCCTCAGGACTGCTTGCCAGCTTGGAAACTGACGCGGTGGATACCGGATTTTTCAAGGAGTTCCAGAATCCGTGTTACGATCGAGTAAGAGACGCTGGCGGCGGCGAGGATCTCGATCTCCGGGTCCGGCGGCGCGTCTTTCAACAGCTCCGGCAGGGTGTTTTCCATATCGGCCAGAGGGATGAGTCGGCCATTCCATCGGAGTTGGTTGTCGTCGAGGCATTCGATCCGGATGTCCACCGGTAGCGGAGCCGTTTCCGCTTCGGCGGTCTTGGCGGGAGGTGCGATCTTTGAGCGGGCTTCGGTGACGAGCTTCGAGGCCCAGATCAGATTGGCCATCATCCGGCCACCGATGAGCAGGCAGACGGTGGTGCCGATCACGCCCATGCCGACGATGATCTTCAAATTTGGACTCCGTAGCGAGCGCCATACGGCCCCGGCCGCCACCAGCCACGCCAGTGCGCCCAGTAGGTAGCAGGCGTGGTAGGAGAGGGGGAGAGCGAGCGGGTCCATGTCAGAGGCGCGAGGAGCGGGCGAGCGGCTCTTTCGGTGCTTCCGTCACCTCGGTGATCCCAGCGCGGGAGCAGGCTTTTTTCACCGCGACCACGTCTTGGGCGGTGGCGGCGGACGAGGTGGACAACGAGACGGAAGCCTGCGACGGCGGCACCTTGAGGTCGGTTTTCAATTGCCTGCCCAGCCGGTCGATCGGGACGGTGGTGCCATTGAGGGCCACGCGGTTGGAATCGATGATTTCGATCTGCAGGCGCTGCTTGGGAGTCCACCTGACCTCGGACGCCGCGTAGTCGCTGGCATTCGAAAGTTCCTGCCGGGCCTTGCCGCGGTCATTGAGGAACAAGGAGGCGACCGATCCCCCGATGATGATCGCCACGGTGCCGGAAAGGGAGATGACGCCAAGGGTGATCTTCAAGATGCGTCGCTTCCAAGGCACCGATATCCAGATCCATCCGGTGAGCACCAGCCAGAGGGTGGCGGCGGCCAGGGACGCCAGCGCGAAGGAGAGCGGCATTGGCGCTGGAATTAGCGGGTCACCTGACCGCTGCCAACTGTGAACCTCGCGAGATTTTCCAACTCCGGGGTTTCCCTCAGCCAGTCGAGCGTGGTGGTGGTGATCCACTTTTGCGCGGCGGCGGGGAGATGGGCCATCAGGGCGTTGCGGCGGCCGGGGTCGAGCTCGCCGAAGATGTCATCCATGAGATAGACCGGGAGCTTGCCGCCGAGTTGTTCCAGGAGGGTGCCTTGGGCCAGCTTCAGGGCCAGGGCGAGCGTGCGCTGCTGGCCCTCGCTGGCGAAATCGGCGGCGGGCAGGCCGTGGAGGCGGAGTTCGAGGTCGTCGCGGTGCGGGCCGACGATGCACTGGCGCAGGCGGCGCTCGCGCTCGCGGGCCTGTTCGAGGGACGTCCGCAGGCAGGTGCCGCCGGCGGGGCGGTAGGCGAGGGTGAGGGGCTCGGCCTTGCCGCTGACGGCGGCCTGGGCGGCGGCGGCGAGGGGTTCCAGCGCGGCGACGAGTTTCGCGCGGCTGGTGGTCAGCTCGGTGCCATGCTCGATCAGGATTTCCTCGTAGGAGGCGATTTCGGCATCGCGGGGGCGGGGCTCCTTGAGCAGGAGGTTCTTGGATCGCAGGGCCACCTTGTAGCGCGACCACGCGCGGCGGTAGCCGGGATCGAGCTGGGCCCCGAGGAAATCGAGGTAGCGGCGGCGGATCTCGCCCGAGCCACGGACCAGATCGAGATCCTCATTGCCCATCCACACCACCAGCCCGCCATCGGCGAGGTAGCGGGCCTGGCCGTCGCGGGGCTCGCCATCGACGGTGAGTTCCAGGCCGTCCTTGGAAAACCGGACCTTCCGCTCGTGGTCCCAGGTTTCCCCGGCGATGCCGAAATGGCCGGTGCCGACCCGTGCCATGGTGGCCATCCGGTGGGTGCGGGGCGAGTGGAGGCGGGTCAGGACGCAGATTGCCTCCAGGATCGAGGTTTTTCCCTGGGCATTTTCGCCGGTGAAGACGCCACCCGCCGCCGGGAGCTCGAGATCGAGACCGGAAAAACAGCGGAAATCCAACAATCGCAGGGTGCGAACCACGCACAGGGCTTACGCGGGAATGGCGGGCGCGGGAAACAGAAAGTCGGCTCAAGGGTGCCCGGCGGCCATTCGGGGTTGAAAACCAAGTCCTCCCGTGCATCCTCGCCGCCCGTCCATGGCAGGCCTTACATTCCAAGCACTTCCCGGTTTCCGCGATTTCTCCCCCGGAGAATGCGCGGTGCGGAACTATTTGTTCGAGACCTGGCGCTCGGTGGCCCGCCGTTTCGGGTTCGTGGAGTATGAGACTCCGATCCTGGAGGACACCGCCCTGTATCTGAAAAAGTCGGGCGGCGAGCTTTCCTCGCAGCTTTACCGGTTCGAGGACCAGGGCGGCCGCGATGTCACCCTGCGTCCGGAGGTGACCGCCTCGCTGGCCCGTCTGGCCGCACAGCACCAGCGCGATTTCCCGAAGCCGCTGAAGTGGTTCGAGGTCGGCCAGTGCTTCCGCTACGAGCGCCCACAGAAGGGCCGTGGCCGTGAATTCCATCAGTTCAACGTGGACATCCTCGGTGAAGCAGGTCCGGTGGCCGATGCCGAGCTGATTTCGCTGGCGATCGAAACGATGCTCGCCTTCGGGTTTGTGGAGGGCGATTTCGTCGTCCGCGTCTCCGACCGCGCGGCGTGGGTGGCCTTTGCCCAGCAGCATGGCGTGGCCGAGGAGGTGATCCCGGATTTCCTGAACGTGGTCGACAAGATCGAGCGTGAGAAACCCGATGCGCTGGAGGCCAAGCTCCAAGGTTTCGGCCTGACCACCGATCTGGTGAAAGGCTTCATCGCCGATCCGGCGAACGCTTCCTCCGCGTACAACGCGATCAAGGAGGATCTCACCGCCCGTGGGCTCGGTTCCTATCTGGAGCTCGATCTCTCGATCGTCCGTGGTCTGGCCTACTACACCGGTGTGGTGTTCGAGGTGTTCGACTCGAAGAAGTCGATGCGCGCGGTTGCCGGTGGCGGCCGTTACGACACCCTCGTTTCCACGATCTCGGACGGCGGCGTGGACCTTCCCGCCACCGGCTTCGCGATGGGCGACTACGTCATCCGCAATCTCATCGAGGAAACCACCCACACGAACATGCAGATGCAGGCCTGGCTCCAGCGTCAGGGCGCCGCGTGCGATGTCTACGTGGTGGTGGCGGACGAAACCAAGCGCCCGAACGCGCTCAAGCTCGTCACCGACCTCCGCCGCGCGGGGGTGTCCGTCGATTTCCCGCTGGTCCCCGGCAATGTCGGCAAGCTCTTCAAGCGCGCCGAGCAATCCCGCGCCCGCTTCGCCCTCGTCGTCGGCAACGAATACCCGCTGCTGAAGCTCAAGGTCCTTTCTGCCCGCACCGAGGAATCCGGTGAGGCGGACAACGCCGTCGAGTGGATCACCGGTCGTTTGCTCGAACCCGATGGTCCGCTCCTCGTCTGAGGGGCTGGGGGCCAGGATTCAGGGGTCAGAAAGAGATCCCATCCGCCGCCCGCTCCGCTTTTCATTTTTCTTCTCTTCCTGATCCCTAGCCCCTGGCCCCCGGCCCCTTTTCTTCCCATGCGCTCCCATCACTGCAACGAACTCCGCGCCTCCCACATCGGTGAAACCGTCACGCTCATCGGCTGGGTGAATACCGTCCGCGACCAGGGCGGTGTCATCTTCGTCGACCTCCGCGACCGCGAGGGCGTCACCCAGGTCGTGTTCCGTTCGGAGGAGAATGCCGATGCGACCAAGGTCTCCCACAAGCTCCGCGACGAGGACGTGATCCAGGTGGTCGGCCGGGTGACGAAGCGCCTGGAAGGCACCGCCAACGACAAGCTGGCCACCGGTGAGATCGAGATCGTCGCGACGGAACTGAACATCGTGAACAAGGCGGACGTGCTGCCGTTCCAGCTCGACAAGGAGCTGTCCAACGAGGACCTGCGGATGAAGTACCGCTACCTCGACCTGCGCCGCCCGCGGATGAACAAGAACATCCGTCTGCGCCACACGATCACCTCCGCCGCCCGCCGTTTCCTGGACGAGGCCGGATTCATCGAGGTCGAGACCCCGATCCTTTCCAACCCGACCCCGGAAGGTGCCCGCGACTTCCTCGTGCCGTCGCGCCTGAACCCCGGCCGCTTCTACGCGCTGCCGCAGGCCCCGCAGCAGTTCAAGCAGCTGCTCATGGTCGCCGGTCTGGAGAAGTATTTCCAGATCGCCCGCTGCTTCCGCGACGAGGACCTGCGCGCCGACCGCCAGCCGGAGTTCACGCAGATCGACATCGAGGCGAGCTTCGTGACGCAGGAAGACATCATCAAGCTGGTCGAAGGCCTGCTTGGTTCGATGTTCAAGGCCGGTCTGGGCATCGATGTGCCGCAGGCGTTCCCGCGCATGACCTACCGCGAGGCGATGGACCGCTTCGGTTCCGACAAGCCGGACACCCGCTACGGCAATGAGATCGTGGACCTTGCCGATGTCTTCGGCGCGACCGAGTTCAAGATCTTCCGCGGCACCTTCGACAACGGTGGCGTGGTCCGCGCGATCAATGCCAAGGGCTTCGCCGGCGTGACCACCGGCCAGATGAACCGTCTCAACGAGATCGCCATCCAGGCCGGCCTGCCGGTGAAGACGCTGGCGTTCGTGAAGCTGGAGAACGGCGAGTTCAAGAGCCCGCTGTGGAAGTTCTTCACCGATGCCGAGAAGGAGGCGCTCACCGCCAAGCTCAACATCGAGGAAGGCGACATCGTCTTCTTCGTCGCGGGCAGCCGTGATTCCGTGAGCACCATCCTCGGCCGCGTCCGCCTGGAGATCGCGGAGATGATGGAGCTGACCAAGGGCAGCACCGCCTACAATTTCCTGTGGGTCGTGGACTTCCCGCTGCTTGCTCTCGACACCGAGACCGGCAAGTGGGCCGCCGTGCACCACCCCTTCACCCGCCCGAACGCCGACGACGTGCCGCTCATGGACGGCGGCAAGTTCGAGGAGGTTCGCGCCGTGGCCTACGACGTGGTCCTGAACGGCTACGAGCTGGGTGGCGGATCGATCCGTATCCACGAAAAGGACCTGCAGGCGAAGATGTTCGAGGTGCTGGGCATCAGCCCGGAGGAGCAGCAGGAGAAGTTCTCCCATATCCTCGATGCCTTCCGTTTCGGCGCGCCGCCGCACGGTGGTCTGGCGCTCGGCCTGGACCGCATCGCCATGCTGGCCGCGGGTGAGGACAGCATCCGTGAGGTGATCGCCTTCCCGAAGAACAACAAGGGTGCGGACCTGATGTCCCACAGCCCCTGCCAGGTCGACTTCAAGACGCTCCGCGAGGTCTACGTCCAGTCGACCCACAAGGAGAAGAAGGACTGATCTTCCGGACCAATCGACTGACTTTCGAGAAAACGCCCGCGGGACTCTCCCGCGGGCGTTTTTGTGTCCGATGGGAGCCATTCGGGCGATCCGCCTCTAGACAAACCCCGGCTGCGGCGTTAGAGAATCGGACGTGACCCGCTTCTTTCTTGCCGCCGCCCTGTCCTCCCTTTTCGTCTCCTGCGCCTCGCTTGCGCCGGAGGATTCCCCGGGCCGTGCCTCGTGGTCGAAGCGTGATGAAACCGCGGAAAAAGGCCCGCTGAAGGACGAGCGCGGTCTGGTGAAATCGACCGAGTACCAGCCCGGCTGGCAGTATTGAGGGGAGGCCGGGAGTTTTCCCGGAGACAGGGCTACTGGAAAACCCGTAGCCCGCGGCCGCAACATGTGGCGGAGCGAACCCGTAGCGGGAAGGTTCTTTAGGCCTTTCCGCTTTTTTCATGAGTTTCGTTCCATTTCCCGCTCCCGCCGCCCGTATTTCCTGGCTCGATACCGTCCGCGTCCTCGCGTGTTTCCTGGTGGTCGTCTGCCATTCCACGGATGCCTTTGTCCAGACGCCGGACGGCAGCATCGATGGGACGGCGGCGTTGTTCGTGAGCGGGGTGCGGGCCTGCGTGCCGTTGTTCGTGATGATCTCCGGGGCGTTGTTGCTGCCGATGCGCGGCTCGGCGGAGGAGTTCTTCAAGCGGCGCTTTTCCCGCGTGATCGTGCCGTTCCTGATCTGGGGCGTGGTGCTCGCGTTGCTGCCGCTGCCGAAGGGGGAGTCGGAATGGGCACCGGTGAATGCGTTCGAGGCGCGGGTGCACGACCTGCCCCACAGCGCGCCGGGGAAGATCCTCTACAACATCGGGATGCTTCCGATCAATTTCACGAACAGCAACATCCACTTCTGGTTCCTCTACATCATTCTGGGGCTTTACCTGTTCGTGCCGGTGATTTCGCCATGGGTGCGGCAGGCTTCGATCAAGGGGCTGTGCGCGTTTCTCGGCGTGTGGGTGGTGACGCTGTGCCTCCCGTATCTCCAGCATGTGCCGGGTCACGAGTGGTTCCCGGCGCTGCACGGCGAGTGCGACTGGAATTCGCGCGGGATGACCTACTACTTCGGCGGCTATCTCGGTTACCTGGTCCTAGGGCATTTGTTGACGCGCCTGCCCGCGCTGTCGCCGGGGAAGGCGGTGCCGCTGGCGGTCGGAATGTTCGCGCTGGGATGGACCATCACCCACCAGGGTTTCCTGTGGACGGTGCTGCACCAGACGAAGAGCAAGGACCTGGAGTTCTTCATCGAGTTCCTGTCCCCGAACGTGGCCCTGATGACCGCCGGGCTGTTCATCCTGTGCCGGGCGTTTCCGCTGTCCGGGGCGGCAGGCGCGGCGATGACAAAGCTCGCGTCGATGAGCTTCGGGATTTTCCTGATCCACTACTGGATGCTGCTTTGGATGCGGGATTGGGCGCTGGTGAAGGTGCTGCCGCAGCTCGGCGCGGGCCCGGCGATCCTGCTGGTGGCGACGACGACCTTCGCGGCCTCGTGGGTGGTGGCGAAGCTGGTGTCGCGGTTGCCTGGGAAACGGTGGCTGCTGGGGTGATCAGCGGCGTTTCCTTCTCGTGAAGCTTCGAAGTGTCCTCGGAGGCCTTCTCAGGGCCTGCGATCCGTTCCATGCCAGCCCAGCCCGCGAGGGCTGGGAATGTCTCCCTTTCCCATTCCTTCCGCGGAGCCGAGGCACGCTTCTCGCACGCCCTCCGGGGTGCCATCATTGGTCCGTGGGTCACCCGGTGGCGGCGTCGCTACGCTCCTTGCCGACCGGCTAATTTCTCCTGCCCCTGCCGGGGCGAAAGAGTGCCCAGTCTCGACTAGGTGCATAAAGATCAGGCCTTGCGGCCTGGGCTGGTATGGAGCGCGCCTTTGGCGCTGCAGATCCCGCGATCGAGCACGGCTGCGACAACCGGACGCACCGGTGGGGTGGCCGTTTCCATGCGCAAGTTGGAAACTTGCGCTACTTCAGAACGGCTTCGCCAGGCCCAGCCAAGCGGCGAAGATGCCGGCGGCGAGGCAGAGGACGAGCAGCACCGGGCGGGCGACCACGCCACGCTTGGCGAGGGCCGGGGCGGCACCGAGGAAGAGCCACATCACGAGTTTGGCGACCCACCAGTATTGGCCCATGGGGGGCTTTTTCAGCATGGCGAAGCCGATGAGGAGGATCACCAGCAGCGAGATGCCGTGGAGCATGGCGGCCTTCTTTTTGCAGTCCTCGCAGGCTCCGGCGATGATCGAGCCCATCGAGGTGAAAAGGCCGATGACGCCGGCGACGTGGAGGGTCTTGAGAAGAAGTGGGTCCATGGTTCAGGTGGTTGCCCGGCCAGTGTTTCCGGGCGGGGGACCGGGAGGCAAGGCCGAACGACCGTATGGCGGTTCGAAAATCCGGCGGGTTGTCCAATTGCGCTCGGGGATTTCGGTGCGACCATGGTGCCATGAAAAAGGCTTTTGCCCTCCTGGCCGCGCTCATGTCCGGGGGCTATTTGCTCACCCTCGGCATCGCGCCCGATCCGTTGCCGTTCGTGGACGAGGCCACGGCGCTGCTCATTTTGGTGAAGTCGTTGTCGGTCCTGGGGATCGATGTTTCGCGGTTCGTGCCGTTTTTGGGACGCAAAACAAGGACTGAACCGGCCAAAGCCTCGGAACAGACTGTCGATATTTGAGTACTGTTCCCGTTCGCGGGGTTGAAAGATGCGGTGTAAGATCCGGGTAGTCCGGTGGTAATTGCTCCGTAACTCGTCCCATGGCTGAATCGTCTTCCTCTCCACGTAAACCGGTCGCCTTCACGCTGGCCGGTCTGATCACCATTGCAGGCATGGTCGCCATGCCCCTCTTGGCCGGACAACCGGATGGAGACAAGGTGCCGGACCTCGTCCGCTTTGTTGGCCGTTTCCACCCGCTGGTGCTGCACCTGCCGATCGGCATGGTGACGCTGGCGATCCTTTTGGAAATCACCCGCTTCTTTTCGAAGGACAAGGACAAGTCCCGCGGTGGCGCTGGGGCATTGGTGCTGGGCTTTGCCGCGGCCTCCTCGGTGGTGGCGGTGATCCTGGGCTTCCTGCTTTACCAAGGCGGCGGCTGGGATGAATCGAAGCTCGCCGAGCAGCACATGTGGCGCGGGATTTTCTTCGCCGGGGCAATGGTCGTGACCTTCCTGGTCAAGATGTGGTCGGACGCCGCGGGCGGTTCCGGGGCCTGGCTTTCGAAGGCGGGCCTGTTCGGTTCCTCGGTGGTGATGGGCCTGGCCAGCCATGACGGCGGCTCGCTCACCCACGGCGAAAACTATCTCACGGAGGAGGCTCCCGCGCCGATCCGCAAGGTGCTCGGCCTTCCCGCGAAGGACGGCAAGGGCAAGTCCGAGGGCGATGCTCCGGGGGCTCCGGCGGCATCGCCCGAGCAACTGGTCGTTTACACGGACCTCGTCGCTCCGATCCTGGAGAAGCGCTGCACGAACTGCCACAATGCCGACAAGTCGAAGGGCAAGCTGCGCCTCGACACCTACGAGTTGATCGTGAAGGGCGGCAAGAACGGCTCGTCGATCGAGCCCGGCAATCTTGAGAAGAGCCACCTGGTGGCGCGAATCCTCCTGCCGAAGGACGATGAAGAGCACATGCCGCCGGAGGAAAAGCCCCAGGTGGAAGAGCATGAGCTCGCCGTTCTGAAGTGGTGGGTGGCGTCCGGTGCCGATCCGAAGAAGACGGTGGCGGAACTGAATCCCCCGGCCGATGTGAAGGCCGCGCTGGCCAAGCTGGGCGGCGGTTCGTCCAAGTCCGGAGCCGTGGCGAAGAACGACGGCGGTGTTCCGGCTGCCGGGAAGCCTGCTGCCCCGAAGGCGGCTCCGGCCGATCCGGCGTTGAAGAACCAGGTGGCCGGGTTCGCGAAGGATTTCCCGGGTGCCTTGACGTTCGAATCCCAGCAGTCACCGCTGCTCACGTTTACGGCGGTGTCGCTGCGCGAGCACCTCGATGACAACGCGTTCCAGAAGCTGGCTCCGGTGGTGAAGCACCTGGTGACGGCCGACCTTTCCGCCACCAAGGTGACGGACAAGAGCGTGGCGCTGCTGTCCGGCGCGGAGAACCTGAGGATGGTGCGCCTGTCCGAAACCGGCGTGACCGATGCCTCGATCGACGCACTGGTGAAGCTGCCGAAGCTGGAATCCGTGAACCTCTACGGCACCGCGGTGACGGATGGCGGCGTGCAGAAGCTCGCCAGCCTGCCGAACCTGAAGCATCTCTACCTGTGGCAGACGAAGGTCACGCCGCAGGCGATCGATGAGCTGAAGAAGAAGCTGCCGAATTGCGAGATCGTGACGGGGGCGTGAAGCCGCGTTATTTCTGGCACTTCGGACACCAGTAGGTGGAGCGCTGTCCCATGACAGCGTGGCGAACCGGAGTGCCGCAGAGGCGGCAGAGCTCGTCCTTGCGATCGTAGACGAAGAGCTTCTGGCGGAAATAGCCGGGCTCGCCATCGGATTTCAGGAAATCGCGCAGGGTGGTGCCGCCCTCGGCAATCGAATCGCTCAGGACGTCCCGGATGGCTTGGGTGAGTCGTTTCAATCGAAGTTTTGAAACGGTGCTCGCCGGGGTGTCGGGGCGGATTTTGGAGCGGAAAAGGGCTTCGGAGGCGTAGATGTTGCCGACGCCGACCACGGTCTTCGCGTCCATGATGGCGAGCTTGATCGGGATTGAGCGGCGGGCACAGGCCTTGGCGAGGATGTCGACAGTAAAGCCGTCTTCGAGGGGCTCGGGGCCGAGGTTGCCAAGCAGCGGGTGAGAGAGAGGATCGCCGGACGGGAGATGGAGGAAGATGCCGAAGCGGCGGGGATCGTGGAACCGGACCTGGAGGCCGGAGGAGAGGGTGAGGCCGACGTGGTCGTGGGTCTTCCACGGCTCGGACGGCGGGATCACCCGCAGGCTGCCGGACATGCCGAGGTGGATCAGTAGCGAGGAGCCGTCGTCGAGGTCGACGATGAGGTATTTCGAGCGGCGGCGGATGGCGAGAGCCCGGCGGCCTTCGGCTTGGGAAATGGACTCGGGGATCGGCTCCCGGAGATCGCGGCGGCGGATGATGATCTCGCGGAGCGTGGTTCCGACGAGGTGGGGTTCGATGCCCCGGCGGGTGGTTTCGACTTCGGGAAGTTCCGGCACGATGTCAGCGGAGGATGTGCAGCAGGACGGCGGCGACGTGGCAGGCGCTACCGGCGAGGACGAAGAGGTGCCAGATGGCGTGGTTGTAGGGCAACCGTTTCCAAGCGAAGAAGATCGTGCCGAGGGTGTAGCAGAGGCCGCCGGCGACCAGCCAGGCGAGGCCGCCGGGCGAAAGGGCCTTCATCATCGGGCCGAGGGCGACGACCGCCAGCCAGCCCATGGCGATATAGAGGGCGGTGGAGATCCAGTGGTCCTTCTTGCCGACGAAGACGCTCTTGATGATCACCCCGGCGAGGGCAAGAAACCAGACGATGCCGAGCAGCGACCAGCCCCAGGGGCCGCGGAGCGATACGAGGGTGAGCGGGGTGTAGGAGCCCGCGATCAGGAGGTAGATGCAGGCGTGGTCGAAGAGCTGGAACAGCGCCTTCAATCGAGGACCGCTGAAGGCGTGGTAGAGGGTGGAGGAGAGGTAGAGAAGGACCAGGGTGCTGCCGAAGACCGAGGCGGAGACGATCTTGTAAGGCTCGCCCTTCGCAGCGAGCAGCATGCCCACCAAGGCGGCAATGCTGAGGGCGGCCCCAATGCCGTGGGTGATGCTGCTGGCGAGTTCCTCGCGGGGGGAATCGCACAGATCGGAGCGGGTCCGGGCACTCATCGTGAGTATGAATCGCCGATGTTGGGGCGGGTGTCGAGGAGAGGTCCGTACGTGAAGATGGGGGTTTTCACGAAGGGAGAGGGTGCGGGGAGTTTGCTGGTTGGCAGTGTTCAGTTTTCAGGAAGAGAAGAGGGGTGGTTGGTGCGGAGAATTGGCCACGATCTCCCGCCCTTTCCTTCTGCTCTTCCTTCTGCCAATTTTGAGCCTCTTTGCGGCTAAAATCCCCGTGGCCTTCGCCTCCCGGAGGACCTTCCTCGCTTGAAGGCTCAACTCCGGACGGCCTTGAGGAGGGCTTCGACCTTGTCAAAGTCCTTGATGCCGGGGGAGATTTCCGCACCGGAGGCGACGTCGAGGGCGGCGGGGCGGACCTTGGTGAGGGCGGTGGCGGCGTTGTCCGGGACGATGCCGCCGGCGAGGATCACCGGGAGGTCGGAGTGGTTCTGGACGAAGGAGGCGGCGACGGACCAATCGAAGGTTTCACCGGTGCCGCCGTACACGCCCGGTGCGGGGGCATCGAGGAGGATGCCGGTGGCGTGGTAGTCGCCGGCGCGGGTGAGGTCGGCGGCGGTGTTGACGCCGAAGGCCTTGAAGAAAGGGATGGCCCAGTCCTCGAGGAAGCTGGCCTGGAGCGGCGATTCATCGCCGTGGAGCTGGACGGCATCGATGATGCCGGCGCGGACCAGTTCGATGGCGTCGTTGATGTCCGGGTTCACGAACACGCCGACGCGCAGGATCTTGCCCTTCAGGTCCTTGAGCCAGGTGGCGGCCTTGGGATTGTGGTAGCGCTTCGATTTCGGCCAGAAATTGACGCCGAGGGCCTCCACACCGAGATCGACCAGCCGCTGTCCGTCCTCGGCGAGGGTCACGCCGCAGATTTTCAGGGAGGGGGAGCCGGGGTCGAGGAAGCGTTCGAGAAGCACGCGGGAAAGAGAGAGCGGCGGGGGCGTCCTGCCAAGCGGAAGGTGGGGATTTTTTCGTCGCTGGGAACTTGGCAGCCGGGACGCGGGGCCTTTTCCTAACGGAGTGGAAGCGATCCGGATCCGAGGGGCGAGGCAGCACAACCTGCGGGATGTCGATGTGGACATCCCGCGCGGGAAACTCGTCGTGATCACGGGACCGAGCGGTTCCGGGAAGTCGTCGCTGGCTTTCCACACGCTGTATGCCGAGGGGCAGCGGCGGTATGTGGAGTCGCTTTCGGCCTACGCGCGGCAGTTCCTGGACCAATTGGAGAAGCCGGACGTGGACTCGATCGAGGGGCTGAGCCCGGCGATCGCGATCGAGCAGCGGAGCGGTGGCCTGAGCCCGCGTTCCACGGTGGCGACGGCGACGGAGATTTACGATTACCTGCGCGTGCTGTGGGCTGCGGTGGGGGTGCCGCACGATCCGGCCACGGGCGAGCGGCTGGAGCGGATGACGTCCGCGGACATCGTGACGGCGCTTTCGGCCCTGCCGGAGGGCAGCCGGGTGGTGCTGCTGGCCCCGGTGCCGATCGAGGAGGCGAGCGAGCCGGAGCGGTTGCTGGGGGACCTGAAACGGCAGGGTTTCGTGCGGGTGCGGGTGGATGGCTCGCTTTTGGAAATCGAGGAAGCGGCGGCGGAGTGGCCGGAGAAGCCGGTCGCGGTGGAGGTGGTGGTGGACCGTTTCGTGGTGCGTCCCGGCGGTGAGGCTCGGTTGGCGGATTCCGTGGAGACGGCGCTTAAGATTTGCGGCAGCGAGGCGCGGGCCTCGATCCAGCAGGGGGATCTGTGGAAGGACCTTTCGTTCCAAACCAGCTACCGGAATCCGACGACCGGGCTGATCGTGGAGGAGCTTTCGCCGCGGCACTTTTCGTTCAACTCGCATCTCGGGGCCTGCGCGGGCTGCGAGGGGCTGGGCACGGAATCGTTCTGTGATCCGGCGCTGCTGGTGGGCGATCCGGCGAAGCCGTGGACGGGCGGGGGCATCCGTGGCTGGTGGAAAGACGGTTCGCCACGGCACACGCAGTTCAAGCGTGAGGCGGAGGCGATGGGGCGGATGTTTTCGGTGGAGCCGGAGACTCCGGTGAACGCCCTGCCGGTGGAGCTGGCGCGGCTGTTGTTCGAAGGCGGCGAGCTGGACACCGGCTGGAAGGTGGGGCGGGAAAAGAAGAGCCAGAAGAAGGCGTTCGAAGGCCTGTGCAAGGAGGCCGAGCGGAAGATCGGGCTGGCGAAGTCCGAGGCCGCGCGGCGCCGGCTGTTGCGGGTGATGGCGCATCGGCCGTGCCGGGTGTGCCAAGGGAAACGTCTCAAGCTGCAATGGCAGGCGGTGCGGATCGAGGGCGGTGGCGGCCGCTGGCTGGGCATCCAGGATTTCTGCGGGCTGCCGGTGGACGACGCATTGGGGTGGATCGACGGGATCGTGATCGACGCGGCGAAGCTGGAGATTTGCAAGCGGCTGGCGGACGACGTGCGGAAGCGGCTGTCGTTCCTGGAGGAGGTGGGCCTCGGCTATCTCGGGCTGGACCGGGCGAGCGGCACGCTTTCCGGCGGCGAGGCGCAGCGCATCCGGTTGGCGACGCAGCTCGGGGCTGGGCTGTCCGGCGTGCTCTATGTGCTGGATGAGCCGAGCATCGGGCTGCACGCGGCGGACACGCAGCGGCTGATCGGGGCATTGAAACGTCTCCGCGATCTCGAAAATACGGTGGTCGTCGTAGAACACGACGAGGAGATCATCCGCGCGGCGGACCGCGTGATCGACATGGGGCCGGGTGCGGGCGTGGAGGGCGGTCTCATCACCGGTGAGGGGGATCCGGACACGCTGGCCTCTCCCACCGGGCAGTGGTTGCGCGGCGAGATCCCGCCGTATCCGAATGTGCCCGCCGTGGGGCTGCCCCTGGCCTCGCTGACCATCCGTGGCGCGTGCGAGCACAACTTGAAGGGGATCGATGTTTCGCTGCCCCTGGGCAAACTGGTGTGCATCACCGGGCCGAGCGGCAGCGGCAAGTCGACGCTGGCGGACGACATCCTGCGGCGGGTGCTGGCCCGCCATTTCAACGGGGCGGGGGATGTGCCGGGGAAACACGATGGCATCGACGGGCTGGAGGAGATCGGGAAGTTCGTGGTGGCGGACCAATCGCCGATCGGCCGCAGCCCGCGCTCGAATCCGGCGACCTTCACCGGGGCCTTCGACCACATCCGCGAGCTTTATGGGAAACTGCCGCTTTCCAAGCAGCGCGGTTACGGTCCGGGGCGGTTCAGCTTCAACACCGCGGGCGGTCGCTGCGAACGCTGCGAGGGCGCGGGGCGGCTGAAGATCGAGATGAATTTCCTGCCGGACGCGTGGGTGCCGTGCCAGGCGTGCGGCGGGAGGCGGTTCAACCGCGAGACGCTGGAAGTGACGTTCAAGGGCAAGTCGATCGCCGATGCGCTGGATTTGCCAGTGGCGGAGGCGCGGACGTTTTTCGGGGCGGTACCGAAGTTGCGGGTCCTGTTGGAGATCCTGGTCGATCTCGGGCTGGGCTACGTGAGGCTCGGGCAGGCCGCGAACACGCTTTCGGGCGGGGAGGCGCAGCGGCTGAAACTGGCCGTGGAGCTGGCGAAACCGCAGGCTCCGCACACGCTGTATTTGTTCGATGAACCCACCACCGGCCTGCATTTCGGCGACGTCGAGCGGCTGCTGGCGGCGTTTTTCCGGCTGCGGGATGCCGGGCACAGCGTGGTGGTGGTGGAGCACCATCTGGATGTGATTTCGGCGGCGGATTGGGTGGTGGACCTGGGGCCGGGAGGCGGGGTCCACGGTGGCCATCTGGTGGGGGAGGGAACCCCGGCGCAGTTGGCGAAAAAGACCGGTTCTCCCACCGGGGTAGCGCTGGAGCGGCATTTCGCGCGGCTTCGGACAAACAAATCCTGAAACCGGCATCGCTCCATGGAAGAAGCTTCCCCACCGGTGACCGCTGCAACCGATCTCTCACCCTCCGCGACCGCCTGGCGTTCGTGGTTGCAGGAGCATGGACCGCGTTTGTTGCTTTTTGCACGCCAGCAGACGCGGTCGAACGAGGATGCCCAGGACATCCTGCAGGATGCGCTGGTGAAGCTGGTGGACAAGCTCAACAGCGGCGAATTCGTGGGCGGCGAAGAGGCCTGGATGCCTTATCTCTATACCGCGATCCGTCGGCTGGCGATCGACCTGAGCCGCCGCGACGATCGCCGCAAGCGCCGCGAGGACACGGTGGGCGTGGAAATTGAAAGCGACCAGAAGGACGCCTACCACCCGTGGTTCGAGAGCGAGGCTTCGGACGATGAGACCCGCGCCTTGCTTGAAGCAGGCTTGAAAGAACTGCCTCCGAAATTCGCCGAAGTGATCGTGATGAAGATCTGGGGCGAGCGCACCTTTGCGGAAATAGGTGAGGCTCTGGACATTTCCCAAAACACAGCGGCCTCCCGGTATCGCTATGGACTTGAAGCCCTTAAACGAAAACTGGGCGGTGCCCGCCGCAAAGGCGACCTTTCCATCTGAACATCCATGAACGACGAATTCCACGACATCGAAGCATGCTTGGCCTCCCTGCGGCCCGCCGTGCCCGACGCGGCGTTGCTCGCGCGGCTTGAAGAGGCCGCGCACGGATCGCTGGTCCGGCCGACCGCCGATGAGCTGCGGATGGAGGCCCTGCTGGGCAACCATCAGCCGCTGACGTTGCCGCCGGACCTGATGCGCTCGCTGGAGAACATCGTCGCCGCCGCTCCGTTCCAGGTGGACGAGAAGATCGTGATGTTCACGAAGCCGAACGCCGCGCCGGAGAAGGCCCGCCGCTATCGCCCGATGGCTGCTGCCGCAGCGGTGGCGCTGCTGGGTGGACTCACGGCCTTGTTCATGCCGATGGGCAAGACGACTTCCGGCAATGGTCCCCGCGTGGCCCAGTCCGATCCGGCCGCCGCGATGGTGTCCGGCGCGCGTGACGGGGTGGCTTCCGCTTCCTTCGCTCCCTCCGGCTACGGCCGCGATGTGCAGGACGCGAAGGACGAGGGCGTGGTCTGGAAGAACGGCCGCCCGTACCGGGTGATGCGCACGACCTACAAGGAGAAGGCCAGCTTCACGAATGCCGAGGGCAAGAAGGTGGAGTTCGAGCAGCCGCGCGAGGAGCTCATCCTGGTGCCCGAGAAAATCGACTGATATCAAAAAAGACAAATCCGGGCTGCTACGACGCTCCTAGTATGTCAACGATGAAAACCGCGAAACACGCCATTCTTTCCGCCAGCCTTGTGGCGCTGGTGACTCCGGCATTTGCGATCGAAGGTCCGCCGGAAGAAGTGCCGTCCATCCAGGCGCCTGCCGAGGCCTCCCAACCCGCCGCCGAAGATCCGGCGCCCGTGGTCCCTCTCCGCGGCGGTCGCGTCGAGCGCCGTCCGGAGGTCCGCCAGGCCGTGGCCAACGGGGCCTACCTCGGCCTCGGCAGTGGTGCCGTTCCCGAAATCCTTTCCGCCCACATCGGGCTCAAACCCGGCGAGGGCGTGATCGTCCGTTCGCTCGATCCCACCGGTCCGGCGGCGAAGGCCGGCTTCGCCATCAACGACGTGATCCTCAAGATCGATGGCAAGGCGATCGCGAGCCACGCGGAACTTTCCGGTGCCGTCTCGGCAAAGCATCCCGGCGACGAGCTGGCGGTCGATTTCATCCACGCGGGCAAGCAGGATTCCCGGAAGGTGATCCTCGGCACCCGCCCGGAAAACGAGATCGGCATGATGCCGCAACGCGAGGAGCCGTCCTACGAACGCTTTTTGCAGGGCATGCCACCGGAGCAGGCGAAGCGGTTCCGTGAGTCCTTCGAACGCGGTCTCGGCGGTCGTGCGGGAATCCATGACTTGTCCGGTGACATGGGCATGGACACGCAGGTGCCCGAGATCGATCAGGTGGTCCGCGAGATGCAGAACCGCATGCAGAGGATGCTCGAAGGCAATCCGGGAGCAGATGCCGTCGCGCCGAAGGAGTTCAACTTGAACAGCGAGAGCACCGTCCGCCTGATGGACGACAAGGGTTCCGTGGAGATCAAGAACAAGAACGGCGCCAAGGAAGTGAAGGTCTTCGACAAGAGTGGATCGGTCGTGTGGTCCGGTCCGTGGGAAACGGAGAAGGACCGCGGCAAGGCTCCGGATGACGTCCGCCAGCGGGTGGACGCGCTGAAGCTCGACATGAATTTCAAAGGCGGCGGGCTCCGGCTCCAGTTCGGCTCCCGCGCTCCCGATCCGCTGATCGACCAGTAAACCGGGATTCCATTCTCAGGGAGGCAAGGAAAGACACCCGCGTCCGGTTCGCCGGCGCGGGTGTCGATTTTCATGGGGGACCGGTTGAGCTGATAAAGGGAAGGAGGCGATGACCGCGGATTTCGCAGATGACGCTGATTAAGAGGATAAGATCGAAGCATGATCTTCTTATTCAAATCTGCGTCATCTGCGGTCCTTCTCTTTGTGGGCGGTTGTGAGGAGAAATTTCAGTTCCGGTTTCCAACAGGGGCGTCTAGGTTCGCCGCGTGTCCGACGCGCCGATGATCGAAACCAGGAACTTGCACCGCAGCTACAGCCTCGGAAAGAAGCTGGTGGAGGTGCTTCACGGCATTGATCTGAAGATCGCCCGTGGTGAGAAGGTGTTCCTTTGCGGTCCGAGCGGAGCGGGGAAGTCGACGCTGCTTTACACCCTCGCCGGGCTGGAACGGCCGGAGCAGGGCTCGGTGCACATCGATGGCCAGGACCTCTACGGTCTCAGCGGCCGTGAGCAGGCGCGTTTCCGGAACAGCCGCATCGGCTATGTGTTCCAGAACTACCACTTGCTGCCGGAACTGACGGCCTTGGAGAACGTGCTGGTGCCGGGCCTGCTCGGGAAGAAGGACCGCACCGAGGCGGCGATGGCCGCGTTGGAGCGGGTGGGATTGGCGAACCGTGCCGACCACTTGCCAGCGGAGCTTTCGGGCGGCGAACAGCAGCGCGTGGCGATCGCGCGGGCGATCGTGAACGAACCGAAGGTGTTGTTCGCGGACGAGCCGACCGGCAACCTGGATTCGGTGAACAGCAAGCAGATCATGGACATCCTGCTCAACCTCGCCACCGAGCATGGGGTGACGCTGGTGGTGGTGACCCACGACGAAACCATCGCCGCGAACGGCGACCGCAAGCTGGTGATCCGCGACGGGAAGATTTGGTGAAGTAGCGCAAGTTTGTAACTTGCGGATGGGGACGGATCGATCAGGGGAGGCGGTCGGGATTTTGCTTCGAGGTCCGCTTTGAGATCACGCAAGTTGGAAACTTGCGCTACTTCTCCAGCATGTTTCTCGATCCCGAGAATCCAATCGAACGAAGTCTCCGGAACCTTCCGCACTGGCAGCAGACAGACGCGATCACGTTCGTGACGTTCCGGCTCGCCGATGCGATACCAGCACGGTCGATGCGGATGTGGGCGGAGGACCGGAGGCGATGGTTGTTGGCGAGAGGGGTATCGGGAGAAGGCGGGCTTTCGGAGACACTGCTCGGATTGGTGGAAGAGGAGCGAAGACGCTATTTCCGCGAGTTCGGCCGGCGCTTCCATGAGCTGCTTGATGCAGGCAGCGGTGCTTGTGTGCTTCGGGATCCCGATTGTTCCTCAATCGTGGCGAATGCCTTGGAACACTTCGATGGCGAGCGGTATGATCTGACCGACTACGTGGTGATGCCCAATCACGTGCACGTGTTGGTGGCTCCGCGGGAGGGGCATTCGCTCACGGAGGTACTGCATTCGTGGAAGAGGTTCACGGCGCGGGAGATCAACCGGCTGATCGGGCGGGATGGTCAGCTATGGCAGCATGAATCCTTCGATCATCTGGTGCGCGATGCAGGATCGTTGGAGGGGTTTGTGCGATATGTGAGGGACAATCCGGCGAAGGCGAAGCTGAGGGAGGGAGAGTATCGGTTGAGGTGAGGGGGCGCTAGATGCCCAGCGGAAGTTTTTGCGTGGGGGTGGGTGCACCCATACGCAAGTTGGAAACTTGCGCTACTACTTCAACGCCTCCAGCTCTTCCCAGCGGGCGTAGAGCTTCGCGGCGTCCTCGCGGGCGAGTTCGAGGCGGTTCATCGTCTCCGGGATCTCGGCGAAGCGGTTCATCTGGAAGTCCGGGTCGTTGAGAATGCTTTCGATTTCGGCGACCTTTTCCTCGGCGAGGAGGATGGCGTCTTCCATGCCCTCGAGTTCCTTCTTCTCCGCCATGGTGAGCTTGCGCGGCTTCGGCGGTTCGACGGCCTTCTGGCGCGCGGCGGCTTCCCGGGCGGCGGCCGCGGCGAACATCTTGTCGCGCTGCTCGCGGGCCTGGCGCTTTTCGAGATAGTAGGAGTAGTTGCCGGGCTGGACGACGATGCCGTCCTCTTCGAAAGCGACGATCTGGTCGCAGATGCGGTCGAGGAAATAGCGGTCGTGGGAGACGACGAGCACGCTGCCGTCGAAGTCCGCGAGCGCTTCTTCCAGCATTCGCAGCGAGGGCAGGTCGAGGTCGTTGGTCGGTTCGTCCAGCACCAGCAGGTTGCCGCCGGTTTTCAGCACCTTCGCCAGCATGAGGCGGGCGCGCTCGCCGCCGGAGAGGAGGTCGACGCGTTCGTTGATGCGCTGGTCGTTGAAGAGGAAGCGGCGCAGGTAGGCGCGGGCACCGAGCGTTTGGTTGCCGAACTGGAGCTTCTCGTTGCCGTCGGAGATTTCATCGAGCAGCGAACCGGTGCCATCGAGGGCCATGCGGGTCTGGTCGATGTAGTTGACGCGGACCTTCTTGCCGAGTTCGGCGGTGCCTTCGCTCGGTTGGAGCTGGTTGAGGCAGAGCTTGATGAGGGTGGTCTTCCCGACGCCGTTGCGGCCGACGATGCCGGTGCATTGGCCGGGGCGCATCGAGAGCGTGAGGTGGCGGAAGAGCCAGCGCGGGTTGGCAGCGGTGCCGACGTTGATGCCTGCCTTTTCCAACTCGACGACGGTGTTGCCAAGTTCCGGGGGCGGGGGAATGAGCAGGTCCATCTCGCGCTCCTCGGGCGGGGCCTGGAGGCCTTCGATCTCGTAGAACTTGTCGAGGCGGTGGCGGGACTTGGTGCCGCGGGCCTTCACGCCGGAGCGCACCCATTCCAACTCCTCGCGGAGGAAACGCTGGCGGCGGCGCTCGGTTTGCTCGGCGATCTGGTTGCGGATGGCCTTCGATTCCAGATAGGCGGTGTAGTTGCCGGGATGGGAAAAGGCGCGGCCTTGGTCGATCTCGATGATGCGGGTGGCGATGACATCGAGGAAATAGCGGTCGTGGGTGACGAAGATCACCGCGCCGGGGAAGCCCTTGAGGAAATCCTCCAGCCAACGGATCGACTCGGCATCGAGGTGGTTGGTCGGCTCGTCGAGCAGCAGCAGGTCGGGCTGCGAGACGAGCGCGCGGCAGAGGGCGACGCGGCGTTTTTCCCCGCCGGACAGCGGGCCGACCGGGGCCTCCAGCGGCGCGGTGCCGAGGGCGGTGGAGATGGATTTGATGCGGGCGTCCAGGTTCCAGCCATCGGCGTGCTCGATGAGGTGGAGCAGCTCGGCCAGTTCGGAGTCGCTGCCCTCGCCGTGTTCATAGCGGCGGATCGCCTCGACGAGGTCGGCGGCCCCGGCGGCGATGTTCTCGTGGACGCTGAGGGTAGGATCGAGTTCGAACTCCTGCGGCAGGTAGCCCACGCGGATGTCGCGGCGCAGGGAGAGATCGCCGGAGTCCGCCTGTTGGGCACCGGTGAGGATCTTCAGCAGGGAGGTCTTGCCGCAGCCGTTGCGCCCGACGAGGCCGACCTTTTCCCCCGCGGAGACGGCGAGCGTCACTCCGTCCAGGAGGGTTTGGTAACCGTAGGACAGGCGGAGTTCGTTGGCGGAGAGGAGGGCGGACATCGGCGCTTGCGGTGGCGGGAAGAGGACGGTGAAACTGCGCCGTGCTCAAGGTTTACCTGTACAAGAATTGTTCCACCTGCCGGGATGCGAAGAAATGGCTGCAGGCCCGGGGAATCGAATTTGAGGAAAAAGCGATCCGTGAAACGCCCCCGGCGGTCGGGGAGCTGGGGGCGGTGGCGGATGCGGTGGGGCTCCAGAAGCTCTTCAATACCTCCGGCGGCGATTACCGGGAGCTGGGGTTGAAGGACAAGCTGCCGACGATGTCGCGGGACGAGGCGTTCGCCCTGCTGGCGTCGAACGGGAACCTCGTGAAGCGCCCGTTCGTGGTCGGCGAGGGCGTGGCGCTGACTGGGTTCAAGGCCGCGGATTGGGAGAAGGCATTGGCCTGAACTCGGGCAAAAGAAATCCCCCGGCTCCGTCAGGAGGAGGGAACCGGGGGAAATACGTTTCGGAGGAGGGCTCCTCCGGAAAGGAGGTGGCTAGCCGGGCCCGTACTGAACCGGGCGATTTTTTGTCATGAAAAAAGCCAGGCCGAGCGCCGGAAGCCGCCGAAAAGTGGCGCGAGATGTTAGAAAGTCAAACGGTCGATTGGAAAAAATGTTTCCTGGATGCGAAAGCACGGGGCCGGGTGTCGACTGGGATTGACCCGGGGGGGCGGATGGCCTAGTCGGTGGCCGGTCAAATCCGACCCCACGCCCATGTCCAAGGTCCCCACCATCATTTATACTCAGACCGACGAGGCTCCCGCGCTCGCGACCTATTCGTTCCTGCCGATCGTGCAGGCGTTCACGAAGCACTCCGGCATCGCGGTGGAGACCCGGGACATTTCGCTCGCGGGCCGCATCATCGCCAACTTCGCCGACCTGCTGCCCGCCGAACAGCGCATCGGTGACGCGCTCTCCGAGCTGGGCGAACTCGCCACCAAGCCGGAGGCGAACATCATCAAGCTTCCCAACATCAGCGCCTCCGTCCCGCAGCTCAAGGCGGCGATTGCCGAGCTCCAGGCCAAGGGCTACGCCCTGCCGGACTATCCGGAAGATCCGAAGACGGACGCCGAGAAGGACGCGAAGGCCCGCTATGACAAGGTGAAGGGCTCCGCCGTGAACCCGGTGCTGCGCGAGGGCAATTCCGACCGCCGCGCGCCGAAGGCGGTGAAGGAATACGCCCGCAAGAACCCGCACTCGATGGGCAAGTGGTCCGCCGACTCGAAGACGACGGTCGCGACCATGGGCCAGGACGACTTTTTCTCGAACGAGAAGTCCGTGACCGTTCCGGCGGCCACCGATGTGAAAATCGAGTTCACCGCCGCCGATGGTGCGGTGACCATCCTCAAGGCCAGCACCCCGCTCAAGGCCGGTGAGATCCTCGACTCCACCGTGATGCGGAAGAAGGCGCTCGTGTCCTTCCTAGAAGAGCAGGTCGCCAAGGCGAAGGCCGAGGGCGTGCTGTTCTCACTGCACATGAAGGCGACGATGATGAAGGTCTCCGACCCGATCATCTTCGGCCACGCCGTGGGGGTGTTCTTCAAGGACCTGGTGACCAAGCACGTCGCCGTGCTCGCGCCGTTGAACGTCGATTTCAAGAACGGCTTCGGTGACCTCGTTGCCAAGATCCAGGCGCTTCCGGCCGATCAGAAGGCCGCGATCGAGGCTGACCTCGCCGCGCTTTACGCCGCCGGTCCAGCCCTCGCGATGGTGAACTCGGACAAGGGCATCACCAACCTCCACGTCCCGAGCGACGTGATCGTGGATGCCTCGATGCCGGCGATGATCCGTTCCTCCGGCCAGATGTGGAACGCGGAAGGCAAGCTTCAGGACACGCTCGCCGTGATTCCGGACAGCTCCTACGCGGGCATCTACCAGGCCACGATCGATTTCTGCAAACAGCATGGCGCCTTCGATCCGCGCACCATGGGCACGGTCCCGAACGTCGGCCTGATGGCGCAGGCGGCCGAGGAATACGGCTCCCACAACAAGACCTTCGAAATCCCGTCCCCCGGCACCGTCCGTGTGATCGATGCCTCCGGCGCGGTGTTGCTGGAGCACGCCGTGGAGGAAGGCGACATTTGGCGCGCCTGCCAGACCAAGGACGCCCCGGTGCAGGATTGGGTGAAGCTGGCCGTGAACCGCGCCCGCGCCACCGGCACTCCGGCGGTGTTCTGGCTCGATGAAAACCGCGCCCATGACGCGCAGATCATCGCGAAGGTGAACACCTACCTGAAGGACCACGACACCACCGGCCTGGACCTCCGCATCCTCGCTCCGGCCGCTGCCTGCCAGTTTTCGCTGGAGCGCATCAAGGAGGGCCAGGACACCATTTCGGTGACCGGCAACGTGTTGCGCGACTACCTCACCGACCTGTTCCCGATCCTCGAGCTGGGCACCAGCGCGAAGATGCTTTCGATCGTTCCGCTCATGAATGGCGGCGGCTTGTTCGAAACCGGCGCGGGTGGTTCCGCTCCGAAGCACGTCGAGCAGTTCGTGGAGGAGAACTACCTCCGCTGGGATTCCCTCGGCGAGTTCCTCGCGCTGGCGGTCTCGTTCGAGCACCTTGGCGAAACCTTCGGCAACGCGAAGGCGAAGGTGCTGGCGGTGACGCTGGATGCCGCCACCGGCAAGTTCCTCGATGAGGACCGCTCGCCGGGCCGCAAGCTCGGCACGATCGACAACCGTGGCTCGCACTTCTACCTCGCCCTCTACTGGGCCGAGGCGCTGGCCGCCCAGAACGACGACGCCGAGCTGAAGTCGCTCTTCACCCAGGCCGCCGCCGACCTGCGCGCGAACGAGGCGAAGATCGTGGAGGAACTCATCGCCGTGCAGGGTAAGCCGGTCGAGATCGGCGGCTACTACCAGCCGGATGATGCGAAGGCTTCCGCCGCGCTGCGCCCGAGCGCCACGCTCAATGGCATCCTCGCCGCGATCTGAGTGTAAGGACTGTTTCTCCGGCCCGGTGGTGCCATGCGCCACCGGGCTTTTTGCGTTCCGGGGGATAGGGCTGCGGGAGGTGATGGATGCCACGATCTGCGACATTTCCCGCCCGTTCTTGCGAAGCACCGGTACATTCGGTATTTCCGCAACACTCCATTGTATGACTACCCCTCCGTTACTCACCACGCTCGCGGCTTTGGCGATCATGACGCCCCTGATTGCGTCCGCCACCAACCTCGAGTTCCCGAAACCGGCGGAGCTCGCCGCCCTACGCACCCGTGAGTCGTTCGATTCCGGTTGGACGTTTTCCCGCTATGGTTTGCAGGCGGATGGATCGCGAAAGGCGGAGCCGGGCGGCTCCAACTTCGCCGTCACGGTGCTCGCGTCCTCGGAGGAAGGGGAGAAGGGCAACCCGGCGGTGAACGCCTTCGATGGCAATCCGGAGACCCGCTGGTGTGCCTCCGGTCCGGCTCCCGCGCAATGGCTGCAACTGGAGTTCGCGAAGCCGACCGCGTTTTCAGACATCAAGGTGACTTGGGAAAAGGAAGGCGCGTATGTCGCCGTGCTGGAAACCTCGGAGGATGGCAAGGCTTGGACCGAGGTGAAGCCCACGAGGGAGTCTCCTTCCGCCGCGCGCCGGTTCCTGCGGGTGCGCACCACCTCGCTGCCGACGGGCCAGTGGGCGAGCATCCGTGAGATCGAGTTGCTGGATGACAAGGGCCAGCCGGTGAAGCAGGAGAAGCTGCAGGACGGGTCGCCCGCTCCCAGCGATCCGAAGTTCAATGACTCCGCATGGCGGAAGCTCGACCTGCCGCATGACTGGGGCATCGAGGGACCGTTCCGCCAGGATCTGCCGGGCGGCACCGGCAAACTGCCGTGGAAGGCGATCGGCTGGTATCGCAAGATGTTCACCCTGCCAGCGGCGGACAAGGGGAAGAGCGTGTTCCTGGATTTCGATGGGGCGATGGCTTACGCGCAGGTGTTCGTCAACGGGAAGGAGCTGCCAGCGCGGCCTTACGGTTACTCGGCCTTCCGGGTGGACTTGCGTGAGGCGTTGAATTTCGGTGGCGAGAACACGATCGCGGTGCGCCTCAATACGGAGAACTGGGATTCCCGTTGGTATCCGGGTGCGGGGATCTACCGGCATACGTGGTTGGTGAAATCCCAGCCGGTACACGTGGCCCACTATGGCACCACGGTGACGACTCCGGAGGTGACCCCGGACTCGACTACCGTGAAGGTGGTGGCCCGTTTGGAAGGGATGCCGACCTCGGTGGATGCCGCTCAAAAGGTTGAAGTGCAGGTGGCACTTCACGAATTGGGTGCCAACGACTCCGTGGGAGCGGTGGTGGCGAAAGGCAATGGTGAAATTGGTAGCGCCATGTCTTCGGGAGGAGATGGGAATCTTCCCGCTGCCGGGGTGACCTTGAAAGTCTCAAAGCCGAAGCTGTGGGACACCGCATCGCCGAACCGCTATCTCGCTCGTGTCACCGTGACCGTGGGGGGCAAGGCCGTCGACTGCTACGACACCCCCTTCGGCATTCGCACGCTCGATTTCAGCCGCGAGGGTTTCAAACTGAACGGCAAGCGAGTGGAGGTCCGCGGCGTGTGCAACCACCATGATCTTGGCGCGCTCGGGGCCGCGCTGAACGACCGCGCGCTGGAGCGCCAGCTCGAGATCCTGAAGAGCTTCGGCTGCAATGCGATCCGCACCTCGCACAATCCGCCCGCGCCCGAGTTGCTCGACCTGGCGGACAAGATGGGTTTCCTGGTGCAGGTGGAGGCCTTCGATTGTTGGGCGCACGGCAAGGTGGCGAAGGACTACAACCGCCTCTGGAAGGACTGGCATGAGAAGGACCTGCGCGACATGGTGCGGCAGAACCGGAACCACCCGAGCGTCTTCATGTGGAGCATCGGCAACGAGGTGGTGGAGCAGGACCAGCCCGCGTTTCCGAAGGAGCTGGTCGGCATCGTGCATTCCGAGGACACCACCCGGCCGGTGAGCGTGGGCTGCCACAATCCGGAAAAGGCGGCGTCCAGCGGGTTCATCTCGGAGGTGGACGCGATGGGGGTGAACTACCATCTGTCCTTCTACGAGCCGTTCCTGAAGAACCCGCGCTATGCGGACAAACCGGTCTACGGCAGCGAGACTTCCTCGTGTGTCAGCTCGCGCGGCGAGTATTTCTTCCCGGTGAAGCGCGGCCGCGATTCGCAGGTGAACTTCCAGGTTTCCTCCTACGACGTCGATGCCCCGGGCTGGGCCTATGAGCCGGATGCGCAGTTCCGCGCGCTTCAGAAGCATCCGGAGTTCTTCGGTGAGTTCGTGTGGACCGGCTTCGATTACATCGGCGAGCCGACGCCCTATGACGGCGATGCCGCGAACCTGCTGAACTTCAGCGGCGATCCGGCGAAGCGTGCGGCCTTGGAAAAGGAGCTGAAGGAACTGGGCAAGCTCAAGGTGCCGTCCCGCAGCAGCTACTTCGGGATTGTCGATCTCGCGGGGTTCCCGAAGGACCGCTTCTATCTCTACCAGGGCCAGTGGCGGAAAGACCTGCCGATGGCGCACATCCTGCCGCACTGGAATTGGCCGGAGCGGGTCGGACAGGTCACGCCGATCCACGTTTACACCTCCGGAGACGAGGCCGAGGTGTTCTTGAACGGCAAGTCGCTCGGAAAGAAGTCGATGGCCCCGGGCGAATGCCGCCTGCGCTGGGATGACGTGGTGTATGAACCCGGTGAAGTACGGGTGGTGGCGTACAAGGACGGCAAGGAGTGGGCCAAGGATGTCGTGAAGACCACCGGGGAGGCGGCGAAGCTCGGCCTGTCCGCCGACCGTGCGACGATCAAGGACGATGGCAAGGATCTGTCTTTCCTCACCCTCCGTATCGAGGACAAGGACGGCCTTACCGTGCCGCGCAGCCAGAATGCCGTGCGCTTCAGCGTGCAGGGCCCGGGCGAGATCGTGGCGACCGACAATGGCGACGCCACCAGCTTCGAGTCGTTCCAATCCCCGGACCGCAAGGCTTACAACGGGCTCGCGTTGGTGATTGTCCGCGCCAAGCCCGGGCAGGCGGGAACGATCCGCGTGAAGGCCGAGTCCGAGGGACTCAAGGCCACGGAGGTCGCCGTCGAGGCGAAGTGATCCAGCTTATCCCAAATGCCCGCTGCTCCTTTTGGGGTGGCGGGCGTTTTGTTTCCGGGATGCGGAATGCACGGTTCGCATGAGGCCAATCTGTGAGCAATATCGTGCATAAAGTGGCGGGTTCAATGGATGTCCGAAAATCATTCATGTCGAATGGGTTCGGATAAGAGAGTGGCTCATATCCACCCGGTTGGGGGGTAGCGAAGGGGGGCATTCGGAATTATTTTCCACCTTAGCCTACCCGGAAACCCATGAAGAAAACCCGCAAGCTGATTGTCTTCCTCGCAGTCGCCTCCTCCCTGCAGCTAGGTCATGCCGCCCAGTTGTCCTGGGATCCCTCGCTGACTCCTGCCATCCCTTCCGGTGGTGCCGGCACTTGGGATCTAGTCACCGCGAACTGGTCGAATGGAGCGTCTGATCTGCCTTGGACGGACACCGTCTCTTACGCGGACACCGCCACCTTCGGCGGCACTGCCGGCACTGTCACGCTCTCCGGTACTCTGGCGGCGAAGGGCCTTGTCTTCACCGCCCCCGGGTACACGCTCAGCGGCGGCACCCTCACCCTCGGGCCCTCCGGCATCGATGCCAGCGCCCTCTCCAGCGGCACCACCGCCCTCACCGGCGGCCTGACCCTTTCCTCCGGCCAGTCGTGGAATGTCGGCACCGGCTCCACGCTCGCCCTGAGCGGAGGCACCTTCACGCGCAATGGCAAGGCCGTCCTCACCCTGAGCGGCGCGGGTACCGTCACGTCCTCCCTTACGGGCCTCTCCGCCCTCACCAATAACATCCTCGGCCCGTGGGCCATCGTTGGTACCGGCACCTCCGCCCGCTACGCCACCGTCAATGGCTCCTCCATCGTCGGCGGCACCTATGCCGCCTCCGGCGGCTCTCCCGTCATCGGCACCACAGGTGCCACTTTCGGCTACACCACCAACGCCGCGGCCAACTACGAGGTCACCGCCATTGCTGGCCCCTTCGGCTCCAGCCGCTCCGTCAATACCGTCCGCTACACTGGCCCCGCCGGTACCCTGGCCTCGAACTCCACCCAGACCTACACCTTCAATGGTCTGATGAACGCCGGCTCTGGCACCCTCGTCGTCCAGACCACCGCCGGCAGCGGCAGCATCCTGAATGTCGCCATCGGCGGCACCAATGAACTCGTGCTCGCCACCCCGGCCGCCAGCCTCACCATCAACAGCATCATCTCCGGTGCCGCCGGTGCTGGTATCACTGTCAGCGGGCCGAACACGGTCACCCTCAATGGCGTGAACACCTTCACGGGCCCCGCCACCGTTTCCAGTGGCACGCTCTCCGTTGCGGGTGCTGGCTCCATCAATGCCGCCAGCGGCATCACCGTTAACGGCTCCGGCGCGAAGTACCTCCACGCCAGCTCCGTCGCCTCCACCCGCGCCATCACCCTCACCACCGGCACCCTCGATGGCACAGGCACGGTCGGTGCGGTCACCGTGGGGGATGACACCGGCGCGGTCGTGGCCAATGGCAACGGCGGCAATACCGCGCTTGCCACCTCCTCGCTCACCTTCAATGGCGGTGCCACCGTCAATGTCCGCTCCGCCACCACCGCGGCCGGCCTCACCACTGGAGCCCTCTCCACCAGCGGCGCGAACGGCACCGTGGTACTCAATGCCACCAACACCTGGAGCACCGGCGCCACCTACAATCTGATCGGTTACACCAGCTTCAGCGGCTCCCTCTCTGACTTCACGAAGGGCACCATCACCGGCCTCGGCTCGCGCCAGACCGCCACCCTCGTCAATACGGGCACCGCGATCGGCCTCGCCATCACCGGTGAAAAGATCGTCTGGACGGGCCTCGCCAGCGGTGCCTGGACCACCAACCCCATCGGCGGCATCCAGAACTGGAAGACCCAGACCGCCGGCACCGGCACCGAGTTCCTCGCCGCGGACGATGTGGTCTTCGATGACACCGCCGCCGGAGCCACCACCATCGACATCTCCACCGCCAACGTCGACACCAGCGGGGTCACGGTGAACAACGCCACCAAGGCCTACACCATCAACAGCAGTGGCGGCTTCGGGATCTCCTCCGGCAGCCTCGTGAAGTCCGGCGCGGCGAATCTCACCCTCACTACCACCAACGCCTACAGCGGCACCACCACCATCAACGGCGGTACGCTCACGCTGGGCAATGGCACCACCGATGGCACCATTTCCAACACTGCCTCCGTCACCAACAACGGAGCCCTGGTGTTCAACTGGACCGGCACCCGCACCGCGGGCTATCCCATCACCGGCACCGGCAGCGTCACCAAGCAGGGTGCCGGGACGCTGACCCTTTCCGGGGCCAGCACTTACACCGGTGGCACCACCATCAGCGGTGGTCGCCTGAATGCCGCACCGAACAGTCTCAACGGCGGCCCCATCAGCATCGGCACCGGCACCACCCTCACCTTCAACGCCAGCCAGACGTCCAGCAGCACCGTGACCGGCGCGGGTGCGATCCTCAACGACACCGGCAGCACCGTTCTATTCACCGGTGACCACACCGGCTTCACCGGCACCTTCACCCACAATGCGGCTAGCAACAACACCCAGTTCAACTCCGCCACCGCGGCCAGCGAGAACGCCGCCTACACCCTCACCGCCGGGGAATTGATCTTTGCCACCAGTGGAGACTACACCGTGAAGTTCGGCTCGCTCGCCAGCGCCGCCGGCAACATCCGCGGTGGCAACACCGCCACCGGCACGACCACCCTCGAGGTCGGCCACCTCGGGACCAGCACCACCCTCACCGGCACTCTCAACAACGGTACCACCAAGGTTCTCGCCCTCAACAAGGTCGGGGCGGGCTCCCTCTCCATGGCGGGCACCAATACCTATGGCGGCGCGACCAACATCACCGGCGGCACGCTGACGGTCACCGGCACGGGTGCCATCAATGCCACGAGTGGCATCACCATCAACGGCTCCGGCGCGAAGTATCTCCATGCCAGCACCACCGCTGGCACCCGCCCCATCACGGTGACCACCGGCACACTCGATGGCACCGGCTCGGTCGGCGCGGTCACCGTCGGCGATGACAGCGGGGCCATCCTCACCCACGGCAATGGCGGTACCACCGCCCTCGCCACCGCTTCGCTCACTTTCAATGGCGGGGCCAATGTCAACCTGAAGACCGCCGGCACCACCGCCGGGATCACCACCGGTGCGCTCACCACCACTGGCGCGAACGGCACGGTGGTGCTCACTCCGGTCAACAACTGGTCGATCGGCTCCACCTACAACCTGATCAGCTACACCAGCTTCAGCGGCACCCTTGCCGACTTCGCCCTCGGTACCCTCACCGGCCTCGGTCCGCGCCAGACCGCCTCGCTTGTGGATACCGGCTCCGCCATCGCCGTCTCCATCACCGGCGACAAGCCCGCCTGGACCGGTGCCACCAGCGGCGAATGGAGCACCAACACCATCGCCGGGGCCAAGAACTGGAAGATCCCGTCCTCCGGCACACCCACCGACTTCTTGGCCGGCGATGAAGTCCTCTTCGACGACACCGCCACCGGCACCACCACTGTCGACATCTCCGCGGCGAACGTGAACACCGCGAGTGTCACCGTGAACACCGCCACGAAGGTCTACACCATCGGCAGCAGTGGCGGCTTCGGCATTGCCTCCGGTGCCATCACCAAGACCGGTGCCGCCAATCTCATCCTGACCTCCGCCAACACCTACACCGGAGCCACCATCATCAGCGCCGGTACCCTGACCTTGGGCAACGGCACCGCCGATGGCACCATCGCCAACACCAGCGGGGTCACCAACAACGCCGCCCTCGCCTACAACTGGGCCGGCGACCACACGGCCCCCTACATCATCTCCGGCACCGGTGTCGTCACCAAGACCGGTGCGGGCAACCTCACCTTCACCGGCGCGAACACCTACTCCGGCGGCACCACCATCAACGGCGGCACCCTCACCACCAATTCAACCGGCTCCGTCGGTGCCGGCGCCGTCGCCATCGGCGCGGCCGGAACCTGGTCCGTCGGGAACAACTACACGCTGTCCAACACCGTCACCGGCACCGGCGCCATTGCCACCACCGGCGCCACGGTCTCCGGAAACTTCAGCGGCTTCTCCGGCACCGTCACCCACAATAACAGCTTCGCCTCCACCTCGTTCTCCAACGCCACCGCCACCAGCAAGAACGCCGCCTACGTCCTCGCCTCCAACCAGGGCAGCGCCCAGGGCTTCATCGCCGGGGGGGCAGGGGACCAGACCCTTGAGCTAGGCTCCCTCTCGGGGGTCACCAACTCGCTCTTCCGCGGCGGCAACTCCGTCTCCGGCACCACCACCCTCCAGATCGGCAACCTTAACACCAGCACCACCTTCGCCGGTCTCTTTGCCAACGGCACCACCAAGATCATCGCCATCAACAAGGTCGGCACCGGCACCCTCACCCTCACCGGGGCCAACGTCCACACCGGCGCCACCACCGTCAGCGCCGGGACCCTCCAGCTTGGGGATGGCACCACCGATGGCACCATCGCCAACACCAGCGGCGTCACCAACAACGCCGCCCTCGTCTACAACTGGAGCACTGCCCACACCGCTCCCTACGTCATCTCCGGCACCGGTTTCCTCACCAAGACCGGCGCGGGCACCCTCGTCCTCACCGGCACCAACACCTACACCGGTGCCACCCTCATCAACGGCGGTATCCTCCAACTGGGCAACGGCACCACCGACGGCACCATCGCCGCCACCAGCGGCGTCGCCAACAACGGCACCCTCGCCTACAACTGGACCACCGACCACACCGCCTCCTATGTCATTTCCGGCTCGGGTGGCCTCACCAAGGACGGCGCCGGCACCCTCACCCTCGGCGGCGTGAACACCTACACCGGCGGCACCACCGTCAATGCGGGCAAGCTCGCCGTCAACGGCTCCTCCCTCGCCAATGGCGGTGCCCTCATCGTCAACGGCGGCCTTGTCGATGTCACCGGAAACGAAGTCGTCGACAAGCTCTTCTTCGGCACCACCCAGCAGCTCGCCGGCACCTACGGTGCCACCGGCTCGGGGGCCACCTTCATCGACAATACCCATTTCAGCGGCACCGGCGTCCTCACCGTCACCAGCAGCCCCACCGCCTACGACTCCTGGGCACTCTCCAAGGGCCTCACCAACGCCAACAACGGCCCCACGCAGGATCCGGACAACGATGGCATCCCGAACTTGCTGGAGTATGTGCTCGGCGGCAATCCCTTGGCTTCGCTGGCGTCCGTCCGGCCAGTGCAGTCGGATGACGGTTCCAACATCGTCCTCACCTTCTCCCGCTCCGATGCGTCCGAAGGGGATGTGACGTTGAACGTCGAGTGGAGCGCCAACCTCATCACCTGGACAGACATTCCCGTCACCGCCACCACCTCGTCCTCTGTCTTCGTCCAGGAGAACGATGCGTTCGACGATACGGTCAGCGTGGCCATTCCGAAGAGCAATGCGGTGAATGGCAAGTTGTTCGTCCGTCTCAAGGCGACGAAGTAAGACGCGTTTTTTCGCGCGAAGTGTGTGCCGGCCGCCGTGGGTCATGGGTTCCACGGCGGCCACTTTTTTGGGCGGATGGTTCCCGGTGGACCGTTCTTCGGACGTGTTCCGGAGCGATGTGCCGCACTCCCCAGTGCGAAACACGGGGGCGGGTTCATCGAGTTCGTCGGGATTGTGGAATCGGACGGAAGGCGTCCGTTCAGGGTGGAGTTGGCCTCCGTGGCGCGGGCCCGATCGTCAAAGCGGTCGACTCAGACCTCGATCTGAGGCGCCGGGCTTGTGTGGGCGAGGGGCAATATGGCTGCCCGGCTTCTCGCATGTTCGAGCGGGAAGTTATTCCGCCGGAGGTCTCACGGATCACCCATCACGCTGCCGAACAGGTCTTTGCCCGGGCTGTTCGGCGTGCTGATGCCTTTGGGGAATTTCGAACGCGAGGTGGCGTTCAGGCTGCGGAAGAAGGCCACGCCTTCCGACGGAACGATGGGGCCGGTGAAGACTGGAGGCGATGCCGTCGCCGGAAAGCCCTCGTGTTTTCCGAGGAAAAGGTTGTTCGTGAAGGCCGTCCCGGTGCTGGAGTCGAGCCGGTAGGTGGCGCGGCCGCCCTCGGCGACGATGAAGAGATTGTTGTCGAACCGCGTGCCGCTCGCCTTGCCCCCGTCCCACTCGTTGAAGGAGACCATCGGGAGGTTCTGGTTCGCTCCGAGGATGATCGTGTTGTTGTGGAATCGGGTGTTGGACGGATTGCCTCCAATCTGGATGACGCGGCCGCTGTTGACCCCGTCGTGCACGCTGACGTTGTAGCGGATGACCGTGTCCCGGTTGAACGAGCGGGAAGGGGAGCACACCAGCATGAAGCCGCCTTCGTTCTCGTAGCTGTAGTTGTACTGGATGATCGTCCGGTTGCAGATGTAGTCGGAATCGAAGGCCTGGCCGTCGGCGGTACCTTTGGTGCCGCTGACCTCGTTGAACTGGATCACGGTGTCATCGCAGGCGAAGGGCCAGATGCCCGCCGCCATATCTTGGGCGCGGGCCCGGCATTTGCGGACGATGTTGCGCTCGATCAGTCCGCCATTGGTTCCCCAGAGCTTGATGCCGTCACCGCCGATGTCGTCGAGCGTGTTGCCGCGGATGATCACGTTGCGGCTGCGGGCGCGGCCCGTCGCGCGCTGGCAGATGCCGTTGCGGTCGGTGCGCTCCACCTTGCACTGCTCGATCAGGATGCCGTCGTAGCTGGCACCGGTGGCGGCGTCGGCCTCGAAGAGGATGCCGGTGCCCTCATGGCTTTTCCGCAGGTCGCCGTTCACGTCGTGGACCCACAGGCCGCGCAGGACGATGCCGTGCATCACCGGCAGCTTTTTCGCGAGCATCCGTATGCCCGTTCGGCCGGGAGCGGTCTGGGCTCCCTGGTTGGTGATGGCCAGGCCGGTGATGTCCCAGTGCTCCACGTCCTCCACCAGCAGCGTGTCGAGGACCTTGCCCTCGCCCGCTATCTCCGGAGCCGCTCCCTTGCCGTAGCGGCCGAGGATGATCGGGACCCGCTTGGAGTCATTGGTGCCGGAGCCGCTCGGCTTCATCTGGCCCAGCCACTTGCCGCCCGCCTTGAAGAGGATCTCGTCCCCGGGCGTGAAGCGGGTGGCGTTGAATTTCTCCAGCGATCGCCACGCGGTGGCGGGCGTCAGGCCGTCCTTGGCATCGTCCCCGGAGGTGTCGTCGAAATGATAGGTGCGGGCTGAGGCTTGGCTCGCCAGCGTGATGAAAAGGGCAAGGGACAGGGACGGTTTCATCAAAGGAGGTGGGATCGAAGGGCCGCCGTCAGCGATTGCCCTGCATCCCCATGAACTTCAGGGCCGCTTCGGTGCGACCGTGAACATGGAGCTTTTCGTAGATCTGTTTGAGGTGCCACCGCACGGTTTCCACGGTGATGCTGAGGTCGTCCGCGATCTCCTTGTTCGAGAGTCCCTTGGACAGGCTCTGGAGGACCTCGGTCTCGCGGCGGGAGAGTTCGGGGTCGTTCGGATTGCGGACGCCGGTGGGGCGGAAGGAATCGACGACCTTGCGGGCGATGGCGCTGGTCATCGGCACGCCGCCGCCCAGCATGTCCTGGATGGCGCGGGTGATCTCATGGGGGCTGCTGCGCTTCAGGATATAGCCGCTGGCACCGGCCTTGAAGGCCTGGAAGATCTTGTCCTCGTCCTCATAGACGGTGAGCATCAGGATCTGGAGCTGTGGGAGGACGGTCTTCAGGCGGGACGCGCACTCGATGCCGGAGAGGTTCGGCAGGTGGATGTCCATCATCGCCAGATCGGGAGCCAGCCGGGGCGCGATCCGGATCGCATCCTCCGCGGTGCTGAAGGTGCCGACACATTCACAACCGGGAACGGAATTCACCAGTTCCTCCAAGCATCCGCGGACAATGTCATTGTCCTCCACGATGACGACTTTCGATGGCATGACGAATGGTATCACAGCGAGTGTACCAGACGATGGGGAAATAAAAACCACCCATGCGGGGGGAATTTCCGCCCATCGGAGGGGCGGTCAGCGCCACTCGTCCTGCCAGCGGATCACCGGCGCGTTCTTGTCGTCGAATTCAATCGGAAGCCAGATGTAGCGGGAATCGGCCAGGTTGTCCTTGTTCCAGCGGTCCGCCATGAAGATGAAGGAGCCGGGCTTGTCGGCCACGGGGAGGACGTAGGTGCCTTGGGATTGGAAGGTGATCCCGGCCTTGTCGCCCTTGCACGGGTTGCCGAGTTCCTTCCACGGACCCCAGATGGAGTCGGCGATGCAGGACCGGGCGGCGTTCGGTTCCCAGGCGGTGCAACCGGAGGCGATCAGATGGTATTTGCCATTCCGCTTGAAGACGGCGGGAGCTTCCATCGAGCGTCCTTCGAAGATGCGGAGAAACTTGCCGGTGGTGCCGAGGTAGTCGTCGGTCAGCTCGGAGATGTGCATCGTCGGGTTGCCTTCCGAAGCCGAGAACAGGTAGGCCTTGCCGTCGTCGTCCACGAACACGGTCATGTCGCGGGACATCTGGCCCACGGGGAAGTCTTTGACGAGCTGGCTGCCCTTGGCGTCCTTCTCGCCCTCCTTGAGGTTCACCGGCCAGCTTTGGATGTTCGGCCGGAAGCTCCGGATGTAGGTGAAGGGGCCGGTGGGGGAATCCGAGGTGGCCACTCCGCACGCGGCGGCGGCGTAGTCCACGCTGTCGGCATGGAACCAGAGGACGAATTTGCGGGTCTTCGCGTTGTAGACGACCTTCGGCCGCTCGAGCACCTTCTTCGGATCCAGATCGGTTCCCGGCACGGCGGGCAGGACGTTGCCGCGTGGTTCCCAGTTGAGGAGATCCTTCGAGGAGTAGCACGAGACGCCCACGACATCGACCCGGGTACCGCCCCACGAGGCGTTCACCTTCGGGAGGTAGGTTTCCCCCTGCTTGATCTCACCATACCAGTAGTAGGTGCCTTCGTGATAAAGCAGGCCGCCTCCATGGGCGTTGATTGGTTTTCCGGTGGTGTCGGGCCACACCGCCCCGGGGCGGAACTTCGTGACGGGGGCCGCGGAGGCGGGAGCGGACTCCTTGGCCGAGACGGAAAGCATTCCCGAGGCGAGAAGAAGGGTGCCACAAAACCAGGCGGAAGGAAGGAGGTGTGTCATGGGTTTGCGAACTACAAGGTAGTCGGCGGTGATCTTTCGTATACCCCCCAACCGGGTGGGTCTCGTCAGCGCACGGCGCGCGTGGTGAGTTTGAAGAAGCTCTTCCCGCCTGCTGGTGGCGTGACGGTGGACACCGCGGCGCTTCCCGTGGTGTCCGGGACAGTGGCGTTGAAGCCCGCCGCGGTGGTGGTGGGCAGGCCGGCGGAGCGGATCACCGCCGCTTCCTGCCAGTTCACCAGATCTGTTGATTGCAGTACCGCCCACTCCACGTCGGCGCGGCTGCGATCGATTGAAAATTGGAACGTATTCCCCGCCAACACCGGACGCTCCGCGTTCTGCGCGCTCAGTGGGTGGTTCTGCAGCGCGTATTCGAGGATGTTGGATTGCCCGTCGTGGTCCGGATCGTCGTTGCCCGAGGTGGCGGAGAGTCCGAAGCCCGCGGCCCAGTCCGCGTAGGACACCACCGGTGCGCCGATGCGTCCGAGCACCTTCGCCGAGTAATTGGTGTAGCTGGTGTAGGTGCCGTAAAACCACACCAGGCACTCCTGGCGTCCGTGGTGGACGGGCACGATCGGGCGCAGGTTGTCCGAGGTCGAGTTCACGGTGATCTGCGTCCACGTGAAGGTCAGGCCTCCATCCGCGGTGAAGCCACGGTAGATCTCGTACTTTTCCCCGCTGCGAAGCGGCACGGCGTTGATCTCGCCGAGCGAGAAGGGCGAAGCGGCGTTGGTGGAAATATAGACAATGCGCGGGTCCTCGGGATCGAGGCACATGCCGCCGCCGTAGTCGTCCTCGGACGAGTAGATCGGGCGGCCTCCCTGCGCGATGAAGCGTTTCTGCCACGCGGTTCCGGTCCAGCGGGCGTAGTAGTAATAGATGCGGTCGTTGTTCCAGCCGGTGCCCGCGGCCTCGTCCTTCTGCACCTGGAACACGCAGACCGGCGCGTTGTCCTTGCCGTAGTGGACGTCCCAGGTCCAGCCGCGGCCGGTGGGGATCCAGTCGTCCGGCCCCTGGCCCGTGCCCCAGGCGGCGGCGGAGTATTGGTAGATCACGCTGCCGCGTTCGCCTCCGTCATGGTCCAGCGGGATGTCGGCGAGGTTCTTGATCGCGGTGCCGTCGGTTTTTCTCAGCACGCCGTTCTGGTAATAGAGGTGGTAGACGGAGTTGTTGACGTCGCGCGGGTGGCCATCGGTGTAGATGGCGTCGATGCGGTCGACGCCGTTCGAACAGTAGCGCGGATAGGGGCGGGTGGAGCCGCTGCCGGTGCCGACGAGCTGGCGGGAGGTGCCCCAGGTCTGGCCGTTGTCGGTGGAGATGGTCAGGGTCGGGTTGAAGTTGATGCAGCGGTGGAAGTTGTAGATCGCGTTGTTCTCGCCGCTGAGGCGGTAGGTGTTGGCGTAGGTGTTCGAGGCGGGCACCGTGCGGGTTTGCTCCGCTCCCCAGTCGGCGTCGGTGGAGGGTTGGGTGATGGTCGAGGTGCGCTGGTAGAAGACGGCGGGTCCGGCGTGCTTTGAATAGAGGGCGGTGATGCGACCGTCCGGCAGGACCGTGAAGGAGGGGTTGTTGTGGTCGTCGACTTGCTGGGAGGTCGCGGTGCCGAGGACCATGTGCTGGCTCGTGCCGGTGGAGAGATTGTAGCGGGTGACTCCGGCGAGTCCGTTCGCTTTCATGTAACCGGCATAAAGCGAACCCTGGTGGATGATCGAGCGTTCGTCATTGAACCAGGTCCACGCGCCGTCCGGAGCGATTTCAACGGCATTGCCCGGGAGCGGGATCGGCACGCTGTAGCCGACGCCATCGAACCAGGTGCGGGTCGCCTGCGGGCCGGTCTGGCCGCCGGTGGTCACGGGCCCCACCGAGACATAGACTTGGAGGATGCCATTGGCGCCGACGGTGGCTTGTCCGATGCTCGCGCGCACCAGCGTGCGGTCCACTTCGAGAAAGGTCGTCGGTGCCGAGCCGCCAGTGTAGGTCGAGGAGCCCGCGTAGGCGGTTGAGCCGGTCGGCGAGGTGGTGAGCGAACCATCGGTTTGGATGCCGTAGCCGTAGAAATTGGAAAGCGATCCGCTGTTCAATCCGGCGTTGATCTGCCAACGCGCGCCGGTGGAGACCCAGAAGAACACGTGGATGTCGTAAGTGCCGGCGGGTACGTTGGTCAGTGTTTGACGCAGGACTGGAGCGGCCTCACCGCCCCCTGCCTCGAAGATGGTGCCGCCGCTGGCCAGACCGGTGCGAATTGACCACAGGCTGTCGGTGTAGAGGTTTGCCGTCGCGGGTGGCGTGCCCAGCGAGCTGCCGTCGGCCTTAGTCGTGTTTCCGGTGCTGGCATCGACATAGGTGACTTGTGCGTGAAGGCGGCCTGAGAAGAGGACGACTGCAAGGCACAGCGGAACAGGAACGAGCTTGAGAAGGCGGACGAGCATGACGGGGCGATCCATGGAACACTCGCCTCGCCATGGGGCTCCGCAATCGGGCAACGGCGGAAGAGGATGTCTTTTCAGAAGACACCACGGCAGGTGAGCTGAATGACCAAGGTGGGTTTAGATGCATGCAAAGGCATGCTTTTGGACCCCTACACCCAGTCCAGTGGTCACACTAGTATCTTTCCGACGTCAGCTTCGCGAACATACAGGCGAACCGCGGGGTCAAAGAGACCGGCCGAGGAACACGCAGAGGATCCGGGCCTCGGTCGCACCCGGATTGAAAACCCGGTGGGCGATGTCCGCGTCGAAGTAGGCGCTGTCGCCCTTCACCAATTGGTGGAGCTCACCATTGAACTCGAAAGTCACGGCTCCCTCGAGCACGGTCAGGAACTCCTCGCCCTCGTGAGGCATCGGATCCCGACGGCCGCCCCCGGCTGGGATCGTCAGCTCGAAGGGGTCCATCTTGCGATCCGGGCGACCATGGGCCAGCGACTCATAGGAGATGTCGGATTGGTCGCTGTCCCGATCCACGGCCTTGCGTTCGCCGCGGCGGATGATGCTGAGATTGGGTCTTTCATCCAAGCCTTCGACCAATTCTGAAAGACGGATTCCCAAAGCCTCGCAGAGGCGGGCGAGGGTCGGCAGGGATGGGGTCACCCGGAAGTTCTCGACCTTGGAAAGCAGTCCCTTGCCCAGGCCTGAAAGCTCGGAGACGCGATCGAGGGTGTAGCCGCGGCTGAGGCGGGTGTTCCGGATCCGCGATGCCAATTCCACGAGATTCATTTCGGGAAACTTCCTTTCATCCGCCGTCAACTGTCAAGAGTGCGCTGGTCGGTCCGGTTTTGCATCCATGGGAGGGGCTGCTCCCAACCTATTGGCTGTGAGTTGACCGTGAAGGAGAATGATGACGGGGCAAGTTGGAGTTGGAGAAAAATGCCCCTCGAGAAGCAAAACTGACACCGAATTGAAGTTGTTTTTTGGGAAACAAAGTTGCAAGTGATTTGGAAACGTGTGACCACCACCCAGTCGCTTCGATGACGTCGCCATCCCTCCATTCTGTTTCCCCCGAGTTCAGCACCGCGCGCCTGCGCACGCTGATGGCGGTGATGTTCTGCTACCTGTTCTATTACACCGGCAGGCAGACCTTCGGATTCGCTATCCCCGGGATGATGAAGGAGCTTGGCCTCACGAAGACGCAGTTGGGTTGGTGCGGTACCGCGATGTTGTGGTGCTACGCGCTGGGGCAAGCGGTGAACGGGCAGCTCGCCGACCGCTTTGGCGGCAAGCGGATGATGACCATGGGGGCATGTTTTTCATTCGTGCTGAATCTCGTGCTGAGCGGCGCGACCAGCCTGACGACGCTCATGGTGCCGTGGGCGGTGAATGGAATGGCCCAGTCGATGGGCTGGGCACCGGGGAGCCGGATCCTTTCGAACTGGTGGGACAAGCAGCATCGAGGGCGGGTGTTCGGCTGGTATTTATTCGCCGCGGGCAGTTCCTCGGTACTTACCTATGGTCTGGCTGCTCTGGTGCTCCCGCTTGGGTGGCGGTGGATTTTCCGACTGCCGGTGATCCTGCTGGTGGTGGGGGCGGTGGTGTTTTGGCTGGTGGCGCGCGAGCGTCCATCGGACAGCGGGTTTCCGGATTTGGAGGACGAGAAGGGGGATAGTGGCATGGTGGTGGAATCGATCGCCGGGCTTTCGATCTGGCAGCGTTACCGGGTTGGCCTCACCTGCGTGCCGTTCCTCTTGGGGTGTTTCTCGATCGGTTTTCAAAATCTCGCGCGCTACGGATTGCTGGTGTGGGTTCCGGTCCACCTGCTGGGCACGGATTGGGACAAGGGAAACTCGCCGATGCGGTGGGTCGCGATGGCCTTGCCGCTGGGCATGGCGATCGGGGCGGTGAGCGCGGGCTGGATGTCGGACCGGGTGTTCAAGGGCAGGCGCTCCAGCGCGATCGTGATCTTCCTGTTCCTCGCGGCGATCTTCGCCGGGCTGACGAGCCAGGTGCCGAGGGAATCCCATTGGTCGCTGCCGTTGTTGTTCCTGACCGGTTTCTTCGTCTACGGGCCGCAGTCCGGTTATTGGGCGCTGTGCCCGGATCTGCTCGGTCGCCGTTTCGCTGGCACCGGCATCGGGATCATGAATTTCTGCGCGTATCTCTTCGCTGGTCTGGGGGAACCGTTGATCGGAGCCCTGATCGAACACGCGCACACCACCTCCATCGCTTTCACCGTGATCGCGGTGGCCTGCGCGGCGGGGGCCTCGCTCATGCTTTTTGTCCGCCGTTAATCCGATGAAAACCGAACGATCGAATGGAAAGGCCTTGGCCGCCGTCTTCAGGGGGCATGGTCTGCCGCTGGAGTTAATGGAGTTTGCCGTGCCCCGCCCGGGACCCGGTGAGCTGCTGGTGGAGATCACCTGTGCCACCATCTGCGGCAGCGATGTGCACACGTGGCATGGTCGCCGGAATGAACCCACGCCATGCGTGCTCGGTCATGAGATCACCGGACGCGTCGCCGGTTTCGGTGAGGGCGCTTCGCGGGTGGACTTGCGGGGAGTTCCGCTCCACGTGGGCGATCGGGTGACGTGGACGCTGGCGGCCTCTTGTGGGGAGTGTTTCTATTGCAAGCGTGGCTTGCCGCAGAAGTGCGGCAGCTTGTTCAAGTATGGCCACGCTGCCATCTCTCCGGGCCGGGAGTTCAGCGGTGGTTTCGCGGAGTGCTGCATTCTCACCGCGGGCACCGGGGTGCTGCGCTTGCCGGAGGAGTTACCGGACGCCATCGCCGCACCTGCGAATTGTGCCGTGGCCACGGTGGCCGCGGCCTACCGTCGTGCTGAACCGGCGGAGGGAGCGACCGTGGTGGTGATCGGCTGTGGAGTTCTAGGTTTGACCGCCTGTGCGATGGCGGCCGCCGCGGGAGCGGAGCAGGTGATCGGTTGTGATCTGAGCGCGGCCCGTGAAGAGGCGGCCCGTGCCTTCGGGGCCACAGGCTTCAGCGATCCGGCGCGCTTGCGCGAGGTGGTTCTGGAGGCCACCCACGGCCGCGGTGCGGATCTGGTGCTGGAGTTTTCCGGTGCGTCCCAGTCGGTCGCCACGGCGATCGAGGTGATGAGGACCGGCGCGACGGCGGTGATCGCGGGCACCACGATGCCAGACAAGCCGGTGGCACTCGATCCGAACGATCTCGTCCGGCGCATGCTCACCTTGAAAGGGCTGCACAACTACGCACCGGAGGATCTGGTGACCGCGGTGGATTTCCTCGCGACGGCGGGCATGCGTTATCCTTACGCGTCGCTGGCCGGGGGCTCGTTCGCATTGGCACAGGTCAACGAAGCCTTTGCGTCCGCGAACGCCAGTCCCGGCAAACGGGTGGCGGTGATCCCTTGATGCTTTAATCGGGTAACTGCGATGAGGACGCCCGGAGGCCGAGACCTCCGGGCGTCGTTTGATCATGACGTCACGCCATCCGCGATCGGATCCCGATCCGCGTGGAGTTGCCAGAACGGTGTGCCGAAGTGGCGCGCGGCAGCGGCGTAGAGCGGATTCCTGCGGCGCTGATAGAGGGATCTCACCTCCTCGGCCGTTCGCTGGTAGTGTTCCAAGGTCGTATTTCCCAACAGCGCGGTGGCGACCATGTCGGCCGAGGCCATGGCATTGAAGATGCCCTGCGAGGCGAGGGGATCGAATGCCAGCGCGGCATCACCGCAGGCGGCCCAGCCCGGGCCACAGGGTGACTCCAGATGGCAGGACCGGGCGTCGTGGACCTTCAGCGCCATCCGGTAGAAGGCCTCGGGATCGACCTGTGCCGCGATGTGGCGCGTGGCGCGCAGTTGCTCGAGCCATCGCATGGGATGGGCGCGCAGATCCGCGGCCAGGGCCGGGGTGGTGTGGAAGACCGTGAGCGGTCGACCATCCGGCAGATACGCGGCATACCACCAACCCTCGGCGGTGGATTCGATGAAGGTGCGGTTGGGCGGTGTTTCGCGGGTGTTGCGGCCGATGGTCCAGACGGCGACCAAGGGCGGGCCGTGGATCTGACGGGCTCCGGCACGCCGGGCGATGGCGGCATTGCGGCCGGTGGCATCGATCAGGAAATCCGCGGCGAGTTTGCCGTGGGCCTCCGTGTCCATCTGCCAGACACCGTTGATGCGTTCCACACCGGTGACGCGCGCGGGTTTTCTCATGACTCCCACGGCGGCGGCCACCTGGGCGAGTTCGGCTTCGAACGCGCCGCGGTTGAGCCGCCAGCCACCACCCTCGGGTTTCGAAAGGTGATCTTCGGTCCGCAGTTCGCCCGCCCAGTGGGAGACGATGCCTCCGACCGAGCGGTGGGGACTACCCGGCCCGCCGATGGGCGGCAGGTTGAGTTTCGCCAGCAGTCGGGCCATGGCGCCCGGCACGCTTTCGCCGACCTTGTGGCGGCCGGATGATTGGGGATCGAGGAGCAGGACTTTCCCGCCCGCCCGCGACAAGGTGGTCGCGGCGATCAGTCCAGCCGGTCCGGCACCACCGATGATGGCATCCCAGGTTTGGCTCATGACTTGCGGCGGGCTCGAAGGTTGATGGCTTCGCGGAGGTGCTGCTCGCTGTTCCAACCGGCGGCGTGCACCTTTTCCTGGTAAGAGTTCGGAGCGGCGGCGGTGCGGAGCGCCTTGAGGCTGGCCCTGGCCGCGGCGAACCGCTGCTGCTGGTCCTTGCTGAGGTTCTCGACGAAGATGGTGGCCGGGAAATCCGGATCATCGGCGATGCCAGGGCGGGCTTCCACGATGCCCTGGGCACCGAACTCGGCGACCATCTTCTCCATGCGCGCGGGGATGTCCGGAGCCTCATCGATGGCGCGGAACCAGTAGGCACGCCGGTTGTAGGCGGCGATGCGTTCCTCACGCGGAAGCGACTCGTTCATCACGATCACGTAGTCCTCTTCGGTCAGCACCCAGTTCGGCACGCGGGCCGCCCAGAAGGTGGGAAGGAAGGGATCGTATTGCGGATCATAGCCCGAGCGGCAGTAGGCGGTGTCACCTTGCCACGGCAGGCCCATCCAGCAGGTGATGTTGCCGGGCCCCTGTCGATAGAGCGGGCCGGTGAGGGCCAGCGCCTCTTGCTGGTCGAGGGTGCTGCCGTAGGTATCGGCCGGTTCATCGGAGCGGCGGCGAATGCGGAATGGCGCGCTGTAGAGCGTGGAGTGGCGCATCGGCCAGGTGGTCTCGCAGCCGGGATGGAATGCGTCCGCCAGGCAGTAGTGCAGCGCGGCCTTGTCGAGCATCGCCGGTTGTTCGGCCAGCGGCACGTCCGCCAGCGTGTGCGGCGGCGTGGCGGCGGGATCCCAGTCATCCACGAAGGTGCCGGCCACCCAACGCTGGAGATGGAGTTGCTGGAGCTGCGGCAGCGCCAGCATGGTCTGCGGCGAGGGCGAGAAGAGATCGCCGCCGAAGTCATCGCCATAGATCCACGGCCACAGGCGCGGCTCGTTCACCTCGGTGTCGAAGGCGCGGAAGGTGTTCAGAATGGTGCGGCGGAGTTCCTCGTAGGGCTTGCCGGACTCGCCGTTGAGCGACAGCTCGCGGATGAACGCCGGGTCCTCGAAGTCCATCGGGCGGCCCTTGCCATACATCGCGGCGAAGCCCTTGTTCACCCACTGCAGGTTCGAAAGGCGGCCGAGCAATGGCTGGATGTCGCGGGTGAACGAGGTCTGGTCCGGCAGCGGCAGCATTCCGGCGTCCACGTAGGTGTCGACGAGGAGGTCGTAAAGGGTCCGCCAGCCGATCACGTCCGGGGCATAGTTCGGAGGGGCGCACAGCACCCACGAGCCTTCCACGGGAATCGAGCGGCCGTTGATCGACACGGTGGCGTCCACCGGGCCGTCCGACATGTCGTCGTACCAATCGTCCGCGTTGTTGAAGGTGTCCGGATCGGCGGGATCGAAGGGCGGGGCACCGCTCGGCGAGGCCGACTTGCCGTGGCCGCCAAGGAAGAGCAGGCGGCCCTGGTCGTCGGTCTGCAATTCTCCCAGAGGAACGGTCACACCCTTGAACTCGCCGGTATCGAAGCGGTGCTCGGCTCCGCCGGAAACATTCCGGCCGCTGATGCTGCGCGGGCCGGGATCGATCACGAGCTGGGCGCGGGCCGGGCCGGTGATGCTGGCGTTGCGGCGGGGGACCGTCAGGTTCTTGGTCGCCGGAATATCCATCGCGGTGATGAAGCGGAACCAATCGGCCTTGCGGTTCGCCACGTGCACGGTCCACGAGATGTCGGCGTTGTCCGGGGTGAGCTCGCGCACCACTTCGCCGGCGGCATTGTAGCCATAGAGGCGGAAGCGCGCGGCCTGGCGCTTCAGCTCGCCACCGGCGGTGCGGTACTGGTTGGTGTATTCGCCGAGCGGGGGCTCGGTGACCTCCGGCCCGATGAAGTATTCGGTTTCGGCGTCACCCACCCGTGCCACGCCGATCGCCGGATGGATCGCGGCGCGGACGACGCGGGTGTCCTTGCCCGGTGGCAGGTCCTCGGCGGGCTTCGGCACGGTGGGCTCGCCATCGGGGATGCCGTTGACGTTCCGGCGCTCGTTGGCGGAGGCGGCGTAGACCACCTTGCGGGCGTCGGCGATCGAGCCCTGCGGGGTGTGGTCCGCGGTCACGCGCCAGATGTTCCAGCTCAGGTTCTCGCCGTAGGCCGCCTGACCGCGCTCGGTCACGTCCTGCTTCGGGAAGATCACGTCGGCGATGTGGACGAAGGGGCTTTCGTCCTCCGGCCATGCCACGGTGGCCTGGTCGAGCGGCATCGTCGCCGGGTTCGTGCGGAGCTGGATGCAGAAACGGAACACCGCGTCTCCCTCGGAAAGGCGTTTTGCAAGGTCCGCGGCGAGATAGCAGGGATCCTGCGGCGGCGTGGAAGGAACTGGCACCTCGATGGTGGGCTCCAGCTTGTATTTCACATAGTGGCTGCCGCCGAGGGCGAAGGGTAGGATCGCCCAGTAGGGGGAGGCCAGCGCCGAGCCCACCGGTTTCGCCATCGCGTCGAGGATCTCCTTGGTCTTCGGATGGGCCTCCAGATAGGGGCCGTAGTCGCCATCGATCACCCCCGCCTTGGTGAACTCACACATGTCCCGCGCCGTATCCACGAAGAACACGTCCATGTTCTGCATGATGAAATCGAAGGTTGTGTCATCCGGCAGGCCGAAGATCTTCGGGGTCGGGGTGCCGAAGAGCTTCAGGCCGATGCCGATTGTGCTTTCGTAGTCGTTGCGGGTGGGCAGGGTGTCGGACGAGAAGCGGGCCCACAGCGGATACTCGCCGCCCGCGAAGACGCCCACCTTGAAAACCTCTGGAATGTCCGGATTGATGCGGAAAACCCCGTGCGCCACGCAGTGCGGCTTCAGGAACACGGGACGCAGCGCCGGGCATTGGCCCGCCTTGATCCGGCCCTTCTGAACCATGTCCACGAACATGGTGACCAGCGAGTTGTCGGGGTTCGTGGCGCAGTCGCAGACGGGCGCGTCATCGGGCGTGGCTTCCAGGTTTTTCATGCAATCGGGTGGGTGCTGATATGGTTTGTTAGAGATGAATATGATGGTTCATCTGTCATGGATCAGCGTGGAGTGGCAATCATCTTGTTTGGGAAAATATATATTCCAGTGATTGGCCGTTTTTGTGCCATTGGATGAGGTGTGGATATTGCCATTTGCTTATCTGGCGGAGGTGTCGACCTTGCGCGAATAGGGAGTTCCGCGATTGTCGATATCGCTATCCGATGGAATGTTTTCCAACATTTGCGGCCCGGATGACTTGCAATTCTAACAAGTCTGAACGAAGTATCGCGCTTATGGCCAACAAGAAACCAGGTAAGGGCAAACGCTACACCGCGGAGGAAAAGCAGCAGATCGTGGATTTCGTGCGCGAAGCCAACGGCGACAAGGGCCGCGGTGGTGTCGCCGCCGCCGTGAAGAAGTTCGGAGTCAGCGCGCTGACTGTCGCCTCGTGGGTCAAAGCCGAGGGCGGTGTTGCCTCGAAACCCGGCAAGGCTGGCAAGGCCGCGGCCAAGGGCGGCGATGGCGCGCGTTCGAAGCTGCTGGGGCAGCTCGCTTCGCTGGACCACGAGATCGCGGCGAGACGCAAGGAGCTGACGGCGCTGGAAGCGAAGTTCCAGAAGCTCAAGCAGCAGCTCTGAGCCCTACGGGCAAAAAACAGGCCGCCGGACACGAGGTCGCGGCGGCCGGGAATGGAAACGGTTCGTCAGACCGCTCAGAGGACCATGTCCTTGAGCTTCTTGAGCGGACGGACCTTGACCACCGTGGAGGCGGGCTTGGCCTTGAAGGTAACTTCTTCCTTGGTGAATGGGTTGATCCCCTTGCGGGCTTTCACGGCCGGCTTCTTGATCGTGTTGATCTTGAGGAGGCCCGGCAGGACGAACTCGCCGACCGCACGCTTGTTGACGTGGCTTTCGATGACGTCGGTGAGGCTGTCGAGCACGGCGGACACCTGCTTGCGGGTGAGGCTCGTGCTGGCCGCGATCTCATCGAGAATCTGGGTCTTGCTGAAACGTTCTTTTACGGGAGCTGCTTTTTTAGCCATAGTTCGTCGAACGATTCTCCGAGGAATCCACTGGAGTCAAGGATGGAGCGGACGGAGGAGGCCGAAAAAGTGTCCCCGGACCGCCTGTAATCCCCGGAAACCGGTTAGACCGTGCCCATGAAACTGCCATTGCTCCCTTTTCCGCTCCTGATCTTCTTCTCCGGCCCGCTGGCCGCGGAGCTTCTAACCACGGCGGGGAAGCCGGTGGAATTGAGCGTCCGCGCCGCTGGGGAGCGGGGTGTGCGGCTGACGCTCAAGCCGGTGGAATTCGCGCCGGAGCTGCCCGCGAACCCGGCGTTGTTGGATTCCACGGCTGCACCTGTGGCGCGCTGGCGGGATCTCGATGGCCCGCAGGAGGCGAGGGTGGGGGAGCTGCAAATTTTGGTTAGGCCCGTGCCATTGACCGTCCGGGTGACGGCAGCGGGTGGGCGATTGATCCAGGAACTGGTGGTGGATGCCGCGGGAAAGGTGGCCTTCGCCTTGGATGGGCAGCCGGTGCTGGGACTGGGTGAGGGCGGCCCGCGGCCCGGGAAGGACTGGCAGCACGCACCGGTGGAGTTCGACCGGCGCGGGCGGATGGAGGACATGGTGCCGCGCTGGCAGTCCGATGCCTATGGTTCGCGCAATCCGGTGGCGGTGCTGGCGGGGACAGGCGGATGGGGGCTCTATTTCGCGGCCCCATGGGGAAAGATCGACCTGTCGAAGCCCGACCGCGGCTTGTTCGTTCCCAATGAACCAAGGGTGGCCGGACCACGTCAGACGGTTGGCAACCAGCAGCAACAGCTCGGCAAGGGGCTGCCTCCGGCGGAATCGGTGGTAACTGGGTTGCTCGACGTGTTCGTGTTCGATGCGCGCCAGCCGGCGGTGTTCATGAAGGACCTTGCCGCGATCAGCGGACCGGCGGTGCTGCCGCCGAAGTGGGCGCTGGGTTACATGCAGTCCCACCGCACGCTGGAGGACGACGTGGCGATGCTGCAGATCGTGGACACTTTCCGGGAGAAGCACATCCCGATGGATGCGGTGATCTATCTCGGCACCGGGTTCACGCCGAGAGGCTGGAACAAGCCGCAGCCCTCCTTCGAGTTCAACCCGGAGGTGTTCAAGCACGACCCGGCCACGGTGCTCTCCGACTTCCATGCCCGGAACACGAAAGTGGTGCTGCACATGGTGCCGTGGGACCGCGACCGCCTGCCGGTTCTCGATGACGCCCACCTTGGCTCCTATTGGAAGGAGCATGAGGCGCTGGTGAAGGCGGGCGTAGACGGCTGGTGGCCGGACGAGGGCGATTGGTTCGATCTCCATGAGCGGCTCACGCGCCACCAGCTATACTACCAGGGGCCGTTGAGCAGCCAGCCGGACCGGCGGCCGTGGAGCCTGCACCGCAATGGCTACCTCGGCATCGCGCGGTGGGGCGGGTGGGTGTGGTCCGGCGACACGCAATCGACTTGGAAAAGCCTGGAGGCCCAGATCGCGGTGGGCATCAACCATTCGCTCAGCCTGTCCCCGTTCTGGGGTTCCGACATCGGCGGGTTCTTCTCCACGCCGGAGCTGACCGGGGAGCTGTATCTACGATGGTTCCAGTTCGGCGCGTTCTGCCCGTCGTTCCGCTCGCATGGGCGGACATGGTGGACACGGTTGCCGTGGGGGTGGGGCTTGGATTCGTTGGGTCCGGTCGAGGACCGCGAGCCGCCGAAGGTTTCGGAGCTGAACAATCCCGCCATCGAGCCGCTGGTGCGGCGCTACGCGGAGCTCCGCTACCGTCTGCTCTCCTACAATTACACCGCGGCCTGGCAGGCGCGGGACGGAGGCCTGCCGATGATGCGCGCGCTGTGGCTCCATTACCCGGAGGACCCGAAGGCCCGGGGAATCGGAAACGAATACCTGTGGGGCGGCGATCTGCTCGTGGCGCCGGTGTTCCAAAAAGGCGCGACTTCGCGGGACGTCTATCTGCCCGTGGGCAAGTGGCATGACTTTTGGTCGGGCGAGATCGTGGACGGCGGGCGCACGGTTTCCCGCCCGGTTGATCTCGGGACGATGCCGCTTTATGTGAAAGCCGGTGCGATCCTGCCGCTCGATCCGGTCCGGCAGTATACGGCGGAGCCTGTGACTGAGCCGCGCGTGATCCGGGTGCACACGGGCGCGGATGGAAGCGGCGTCCTGTATGAGGACGACGGAGGCAGCCAAGGCTATCTGAAAGGCGAAGCGGCGGTGACCTCGTTTTCCTGGAATGACCGGGAGCGCAAACTGGTGATCGAGCCGCGGGTTTCGACCCAGGCCCGCCAGACGAAGCCGCAGGCATTCCGCATCGAGCTGGTTCCCGGGGGCACCGCGAAGGTGGTGGAATACACGGGCTCGTCTCTCACCATCTCCTTATAGACGGCAGGCATGCGGGCTCGAAATATCGCCGTCGCGGGGTATTGAATTGCTGTCAGGTGGAGCCCTTACTAGTGTGGAAGCCTGCCATGCACCTCCTGAAGAATCCGGCTGCTGACCTATCCGATCGGGGCGAAGGTCCTGTTCCCACCGAGCTTTCCGTGCTGGTGGTGGAGGATGCCCGGGCTACCGCGGACATTCTCGGAATGTTCTTCGAGGCCGAGGGACATCGGGTGAGGGTGGCGTATGACGGCGCGGAGGCGCTCAAGCAGGCGGTGGTGGAGCCTCCGGACCTGATTCTCATGGATCTGGGGCTTCCCGAAATGAACGGGCTCGAGGTGGCCCGTGAAATCCGCCGCCATCCCTTCACCAAGCGGGTGGTGGTGATTGCCCTCACCGGCTACGATGATCAGGAAATGCTCCATCGCTGTGCGGAGCACGGGTTCGACGCGCATCTCTCGAAACCCGCCGACCCCGAGGAAATCAAACGGCTGGTGAAGGTGTTGTTTCCGGATTGAGCGCCCGCTCACGCGGCGGGTGCCACCGGGGTGCGGAGCGTGACCACCGTGCCTTGGCCCGGGTGGCTGGTGATCTCCACGCTGCCCTTGGACGACTCCATGCGGCGGGCCAGGTTGGTGAGACCGTTCCGATTCGGGGGCACGTCTTCCGGGCAAAAGCCCTTGCCGTTGTCCGCCACCTGGACCAGCAGGTCCGGGCCGTCCAGACGGATGGTGAGCGTGCATTCGGTGGCGCGGGAGTGCTTCAACACGTTGTGAACGGCTTCGTTCACGGCCATCAGCAGGTGATGGCGGAGCTGGGAGTCAAAGGAGATGTTCGGCAGATGATCCGCCACGTCTTGGCGGCAACGGATGCCCGCGGTGCGCAGGCTTTCCTGGCTGCGGGAGCAGAGGTAGTTCGCGGTCGAGGAAAGGCTGTCGTTGGCGGGGTTCACGGTCCACACGATTTCGTCGAGGGACTTGGCCATTCTCTGCGCGCGATCGACCATGCCCTCCACCCGGGGGCGGACCGGATGCTCGCCCAGGGTGTCGGCGGCCAAAGTGCCGAGGAAATTGATCTCACTGAGACTCGCTCCGAGATCGTCGTGGAGGTCCCGTGCGATGCGGGTTCGCTCCCGCTCCAGGCGGCTCTCTTCCAGCAGGCGGGCCATCCGTCGCTTCAATCGCCGCACCGACCATTTGCGGACGAGGATGGCCAGCGCCGCGAGCACCAAGGTGCCGACCACGATGCGGAAACCGAGGGTTTGCCAGAGATACGGTTTGACCTCCAGGGTGACCGAGGCCGGGCTGGCGCTCCAGCGGCCGTCCGGGGTGGAGGCGATGACGTCGAAGCGGTAGGTGCCTGGCGGAAGGGAGGCGTAGCTGGCCAGGCGGTTGCCATCGGTGTCCTGCCATTCCTCTTCCAGGCCATCCATGCGGTAGCGGAAGCGGGTTTCTTCCGGCCGGTTGTAGCTCGGCGAGGTGAAGCGGATTTGCAGGGTGCCGGTGCCGGGCTCCTTGACGATCCGGTTGCGGGTCGACGGGAGATCGGTTTGCCAAAGCGGTCCTTTGTCGGTGGTGGCGCTTTCGATGTGCACGACCGGCGGCTCGGAAGCCTGGAGGTTTTCGGCCGGATTCACGCGGATCGCTCCCGCGGCCAGGGAAAACCACAGCGCGCCGTCCGGGCCTTTTGTCGAAAGGTTGCCATGCTCGCCGCTGAACTGGGGGGTGGGCAGTCCGTCCGGGCGGCTGAAGCGGATGCCGTGGATTCTCCCACCGGAGGGGCCTCCGGGAGGATTGACGAGCTCGACTACCGGGATTCGTTGCAATCCGCGGTCGGAGCCCAGCCACAGGAAACCATGATCGTCCGATTCGATCTGGCAAATGGTGGGGCTGATGAGGCCGTCCGCTTCCGTCCAGCGGGTGGGCTTGTCGTCGTGCCAGCGGATCAATCCCTGGCCGAGGGTGCCGGCCCAGATATCCCCGTCCGGGGTGGACGCGAGGATGGTGGGTTGGAGATCCGATGCGCCGGGCACGGTGCGCAGATCGCGCCATGTGCCGTTTTCCCGGAGCCAGAGGCCCGCCGGCCCGGCGGCCACCCACAGGCGGCCGCGGTGGTCTTCGAGCGTGCTCAGAACCGTGGCGTGATCGAGTTCCGGTTTGATGGTGATCCTTTCGACATGGCCATCCTTCAGCCTCCTCATGCCATTGCCGTAGAGCCCCAGAACGAGGCTGCCATCCTGACATTCCTGGATCGTGCAGATTTCGGAAGCCGGATCGTCCAGGAATGCGGGAACGGCTTCGGCCTTGCCGTTCGTCACTCGGTAAAGTCCGGCGCGAAACGTCCCGATCCACAGGGTGCCGCGCGAATCATGGAGCATCGACCAGATGGGCTCCCGCTCCGGCAGTCCCGTCTCGCGCAGGTCCGGCACAAAGCCGCCGTCCTGATGGCGGAATATGCCAGCGCCATCCGTGCCGACCAAGACCTTTCCCATGGGATCCACGGTGATCGCGGAGGTCACGGTCCGGCCGAGGCCCTCCGTCACGCCGTAGGTGTCGAATACGCGGCGGCGCAGCCGGTTGAGGCCGCCGCCATTGGTGCCGGCCCAGACGTTGCCCTCCCGGTCGACGAGGAGGCCGCGGACGTCATCGAGCGAAAGCTGGCCGGAGGCGTCGATGCGACCGTGTTCGGTTCCATGCAGGAACGTGACGCCGCGGTTGCGGGTGGCGATCCAGAGCGTGCCCTCGTGATCGACGGCGCAGGCGAGGTTCGAGTTCGCCTCGCTGCCGGGAATGAGGCTGTTCAGGTTTTCCCAATCCGTCCCGTTTTGGCGGAACAGGACGCCACTGCCGCAGAGGATGAGCCGGTTCTGTGCGTCCTTGGTCAATCCGGTCAGGTCGCGGCCACTCCATGGGCCGGTCAGTTCCGTTCCATTGTTGCCCGCCGTGCGGTGATGGAGGTGATTGCGCGTGAGGATCCACATTCCGCCTGCATCATCCGGCAGCAGGCAGCGGACATCCGGTTCCACCCCGAGGTCGACTTTGCTGGCGATGCCACTGCGGATCGTCAAACAGGTGCGGAAACAGCCGGCCCAGATCGTGCCATCGGTGGTTTCCCCCAGCGCATACACCGTTTCATTCGGGCTGTTCGCGGGGATCTTCCAGACACCGTTCTCGCGATACGCCACACCGCGGCGGGATCCGACCCAGACCCGGCCGGCCCGATCCACCAGGATGCAGTGGATGTGGGTGTCGGGCAAGTCGGCCGCAGTACCGATCACCTCGAAGCGCACTCCGTCGAAGCGGGTGACTCCCGCGCCGGTGGCGGCCCAGATGAATCCATCGTGATCCTGGGCGACGCCTGAGACCACGTTGCTCGGCATGCCCTCGCTGGTCTGCCAGAATCGATTCAGATATGCCCGGCCCTCATTGGCCGCCGCGGGTAATGCGGCCAGCCAGCCGATCGCGAGAACGCATGAAGTTTTGAGAAATGAAAGCGGGCGGACCATGTGGAGGGTTTTCTCGTGGCCGCCCGGGTGGGGTCACGGCAGGGGCGCAGAAGGACAGCCTACCGTGTTTGTTGGGGTTTGAACACCATCCGTTCGGGGGGCGTCCCGATGACATCGGAGCGCCCGCGGATCCCCGCCGTGGGCGCCCTTTCCCTGCGGGGTTATTTTTTGTCTTCGAACCGGAACACCAGCGTGGTGCGCGGTGCGACCTTGCAGACGGTGCCCGGTTTGACGTCCTTGCGGTCGTCCACCAGCTCAATGGCATTGCCCCCGTCCTCCGGCACCTTCACGTCGAAGGTCTTGTCCTTCGACATGTTCATGGCCACGAAGTAAGGGCCATACCGCAGTTCGTAGAGATCGCCGCGGCCGGCATACAGGTTTTCGTCGCCGGGCTTGAATTTGATGCCGTCCGGGATCTTCGCGATCGGAAGCTTCTCGCCGGTATGGGCGGAAACGATGGCGGCCGGATAGCGGTGGCCGCCGTTGCCGAAGCCGAAGTTCGTCCAATCCGGGCGGGTGTATTCCATGCCGCTGGCGGTGTAGAGCGTGCTTTGCTTCACCACCGCCACCCGGTCGAAGTCCGGCGTGAGGTAATGGACGCGGGCGAGGAAGTTCACCGCGTGGCGGGCGCGCCAATAGAGCGAGGCGTAGAAGATCTCGTTGCCATGCTTGATCGCGATCACGCCGTCCTCCTCATCCGTGAAGGCGAAGTCCGGCTGGTCCCACGACATCGGCAGGCGCTTCGCCGACGGCGGCTGGCCCTTGATCTTCTCATATTGCTCCGGCACCTGGAGCAGGCCGAAGGTGACGCGGAAGCCCTTGTTCTTCGCCTGCTCCGCCACGGTGGAGAAATACTGGTTGTCCGCGATCTGCTGTTGCGCGTAGCCGACGAGGTTCGGATCGAGCGTGAGCGCGGCGGCTTCGAAGGGCGAGCCGTCCCACGACGGGCGCTGGCCGTAGGTCACGTTGCCGGGGAAGTGGGTGTCCCGCCAGCCGACCACGGTTTCCTGAACCATGGTGCGGTTGCCCTGGTCATCGAGCATGGGGTAGCGGAATGGGGCCCGTGCCCGCGCGATGCGCACGAGCTGGGCCTTGATCGCCGGGTCCCCGGGCTTTCCCCACGCGGGTGCGGTGGCCTCGTAGATCTGGCTGACCCAGTCGATGACCTCGCCGTAATTCCCCACGAAGCCGAGTTCGCGGGTGAGACCTTTTTTCGTGATCTGCATGAAGTCCTTGCCGAGCGGTTCCACCGGTTTGCCATTCACCTCGCTGCCAAGCCACGGCTCGAGGCCGATCGATTCGCGCAGGTAACGCTGAACCTGCTTCTCCGGCAGCGCCTTCGCGGGAGTGAGCACGGCGATGCCGCGGTTCGCCAGATAGATGCCGTAGAGGTCGTTGATCATCGACTGGTTCGTGTACTGGCGGCGGTTCTCGCGGTGCCAGTCGCGGCAGGCGAGGAGCATCTCGGTGTAGGCCGCGCGGCGGGTGATTTGCGTGCCGGTGCCGTCGTCGATGGTCTTGTCGAACTCGGCCTTCAATGGCTCCGCGAGCAAGGTGATGACCTGCCCGCTCGGTCCAAGGCCGAACCAATCCGGATTCCAGGTGGAAGGTTCCTCCTGGGCGAGCTTCGGGTTCTTCTTGTAGCCGCGGTAGAGGTTGTCGAGCGAACGCAGCGCTTGTGCCGCCGTTTCCGGTTTGCCCGCGGCCACCGTCCACTTCGTGTGGTAGGCCTTGGCGAGGAAGAGGGTCTGCATTTGGTTCGGCATGCGGTCCGGCTTGAGCAGGTTCGTGAGTTCGCCGTTCACCCGGTCCTTCACTTGCGCCATCAGTTCCTCGCCGGGTTCCTTTCGGAGCGGTGCATCCTTCGGAAACACGCCCTGCTTCTCCAGTGAGGAGGGAATGAAGCAGCCGTCGTCATGGGTGTAGACCGCGTAGATGCCGCGCGTCGGTTCCGTCATCGGCTTCTGGTATTCGGCGAACGACTTGCCATAGCCCCAGATCGGTCCATTGGCGCGGATCGTCAGTTCCGCGGTGTTGCGGCCCGTGGTCTTGTCGAGGGGGAGGGGCAGCGTCTTGTAGTAAAAGCGATCGTTGTAAGCCGGGGCGTCCGCGCCGACATCGAGGCAGTCGTAGTCGCCGAGGTGGCGATAGCCGATCTGTTTGCCATCGAGTTCCAGCATCAGCAGGTTGTGGTTCACGTCCGATCCCCACAGCCGCACGGTGACGTAGTTCTGCTTCACTGGATCGACCTTCAACGTGGCGGTGAGTTTGCCTCCGAGCCAGGTGGCCTCTTCAAGCGGTAGCAATCGGCGCGCCACGGTGCCCAGTCCGCCGGCGATGATGTCGGCGTGGTCGGCCTTCACCGCATGGAGGTCTTCGGAGTCGTGTGAGCCGAGGATCAAGGTGTCGATCGTCGCCGCCGGGAGCGGACCGGCGGAGAGAACCGTGGCCAGAGCGAGGAGCGCGCGCTTCCGGGGAGACGGGTGGATGAAGGAGATCATGTGTTCTTTCTGAACGATCCGATGTCATGGCTTCCATCACCGGATCGCCTGTCCTTTTGTTCGATGGTGGCCCCACGGTCGTTGTTGCGGATTGGTCAGCAACGGGACGTGAAGGTGTGGATGGTCCGGTGTCGTTATCGGGTTACCAGTTCAAACCACATGTTTCAGGCGCGGGATTGCATCGATGCGGGCGGAACTGGCTAATGCCATACGTCTCACAAAACCCACCGCGGGCATGTCATGCGGATTTTCCGCCGCCTGCTTTTCAAAACCCTGTTAGGAAAAAACTTCCCATGAGGATTACGGATGAACCGTGTCATGGCCCCGGGACCATCGTGTCCAGGAGCACCCGTCGTTGGATTTCCAATTTGCGGCGAGCTGCGTTCGCGACCTTCGTCGCGACCGGCATGATGTCGCCGCTGCCTGCGCAGACGGTGGACACCGTTGTCTTCGGGAACTCGACCTCGGAAAGTGCCCACGGCCTTACCTTGGGTTGGGGGCCGGTGACGCCTTCCTCGTGGGTGGCCCAGGCCGGAGGCATCGATCCGTCCGATCCTTCCAGCGACGATCCCAGCGATGTGATCACCGGGGCGCTCGGGCAGACGGCCCGGCGGTTCCTGCCGCGCACGCCGTATGCGGACATCTATGGCGGAGAGGGATCGCTCAGCATGGCTGTTGATCCGGTGAAACAGAATTACCTCACGGTGAAGATCTGGGGATCGGATCCGAATCCGCAGCATTATTTCATCCTGAATGTGGAGGACTACGAGGTGGGCCTGCGGCATAGCGGAGGTTCGGCGGCGCCGGACCAGTTCATTGCGGATGGCGTGAGCTGGGCGGCCAACCAGTTCCTTTACCGCACGGTCCCGCTTCCGCTGCACCTCACGCAGGGGAAGACCAGCGTGGCGCTGAAGCTGCGCTCGACCGGCTGGCTGAATGATTACGACGCGGGCGCGTATTTCAGCAAATACCAGAAGCTGATGAACTCGCCCTCGATCGGGTTGTACCGGCTCTACTCACACGTCGGGTCGCAGCTCGATGTGTCCGGCGAGGCGCAGACGCCGGCACCGGCGTTCGTGGCGCGCACCGGGGACAGCGAGGCGACCACGCTGGCCACCGTGAAGGCAGGGGTGAACAGCACGCTTTCCGGCTACATGGGCACCGCCGCCAGCGGCCTCATTCCGAACAAAATCCTCTACATGGCCCAGTGCTATGATGCGAAGGAGAACCTCGGTGAAAGCTGGATCACTTACCCCAGCGGGAAGACGGCCACCGACCTGCTCAACCTCATCGTCGATGCCATCGATTATCAAGTGGCGAAGCAGAGCATCACCGGCAGCCAGGTGGCTGCGTTCGGAAACGATAGCTGGGGAGGGGGATTCGCGCCGCTGGGGGCGACGGCGAAGCTGCTGTGGCCGCAGTTGAGCGCGGGCGCGATCATGTCCACGCAGGTGGCCTACAGCGGCACCTACGGGACCATCACCCGCACGAGCGGTTGGTCGAAGGCGCTCCGGGCCAGCGTGGACTACGGTCGCTACAACCGCCGGGGCGAGTCCCGCACCGCGAACCAGGAGATCGATGTGGCGAGGAACATCTACCTCGCGAACAGCGGGCTGCTGGTGGTGGATCCGGTCAACGCGCTCTATCTCACCGAGTCCACCCGTTACATGCGGGAGGCCGCCGGTGTTGAGACCTACAAGGGGAGCGACCAGACCGGCTCCGGACCCACGCCCGTGCGCGGCACGGACCAGAATTGGTACATCACCACCAGCCGCGGCACGACGAAGGATGGTGGAGGATTCGTGGCCAGCGATTACGGCGAGATGGGGGGCAATCTCTTCAATGTCGCCTTTTCCGCCGGTGATGCGGCCCTCATGGCAAAGGCTCTCCAAGTCTATCGCGCCCGTTGCGTGTTCCGCTATCCGAACTACGATGGCAGCGGCGCGCTGATGATGTATGGCGCGGAGCCCATCGGCGATCGCAACAACGACATGCCCGGCCACTGGGCCTATTTGGAGCGTGGCGATGGCGGGCTCGGCGTGGTTTCGAAAGGCCCGTCGTTCACCATTGGCGCGACGAACTTCGATATCTCCGACCTGCTCGGCTACTACCAGACCTCCGTGGCGGATGGCCAGCAGCTCCAGATGCTGGCGTCCTCCTACGGGCCGTATTCGGCCCGGAACTACACGCTGGTGAAGGCGATGGCCGCCACGAACATCCCCCTGCCGATGCATCCCGGTGCGCCGGATTTCGCGTGGGCGGACGAGCAGAACATGGTGGTGGCGGCGAAGCATGGCGAGGAACGTTTCTTCGCGAACCTCTACTGGCGGTCGCCGGACCACATCAATGGCTTCGCGAAGGTTTTCCACCTCGCCGGAAACACGCCGCGCCTCGCCGAGGTGCAGATGGAGGACGTGCGTTACAAGCCGAGCGGCACTTTCCGCACGCTGGGGCCCGCGGTGGAGGGAAACTCCACGCGCACGCCTCCGGACAATCCGACGAACGCCTACAATGGCATCGTTTGTCCGATCCCGATGCGCTCGGATCTGACAAGCATTTCCGGGGGAAATCCGGACGCGGGCCGCGGCACCGGCTACACGTTGCGCTACGGCCACTGGCTGGTGGGGATCAACGGCCACTACAGCGCCACGTATGACATGATCCTGCCGTCGAATTTCACCTCGGCCACGGACCTCATCTCGAACACCACGAAGACGGGAACGGTCACGCTCCAGCCGCAAACGTCCGTGGTGTTCTATCTGCCGGACGATGTCGATGTCTCCGCGCGTCCGGCGCGTCCGGTCACGCTCACCGCGGCCTCCTCGGTGAACAAGGTGGTCCTCCAGTGGTCGCCCGCAGCGGGAGCCACGTCGTACAAGATCAAGCGCTCCACCACTCCCGGCGGCAGCTACACGCTGGTGACCACGGTGGGGGCGGTGGGCAACTACGTGGACACTCCACCGGCCAGTGCCTCGCCCTATTACTACGTCGTCTGTGGTGTCAGTGCCGGTGGTGATGGCGGGGATTCGATTGAAGCGTCCGCCACGCTCAAGACGGCGGGTTTGCTGAACCGCGCGAGCGGCGGCACTGCCTCCGCCAGTGCCAGCGCCTCCGGCTATGCCGCCTCGCAGGCCTTCGATGCCAGCACCACCACCAAGTGGAACAACGGCGTCTCCGGAGTCAGCGGATGGCTTCAGTATGATTTCGGATTCGCGATGACGTGGGCGGTGACCCGCTATGACATCACCAGCGCGGACACCACCCTCCGCGATCCCGCCACGTGGCAGTTCCAGGGTTCCAACGATGGCACCACATGGACCACGCTCGACAGCCGCAGCGGTGAAACCTTCGCCACCCGCGCGTTGACCAAGAGCTACACCTTCACCAATACCACCGGCTACCGCTACCATCGGCTCAATGTCACGGCCGTGAACGGCGGCATCGGCTACGAGATGCAGGTCGCGGAGTTGGGGCTCTACGCCAGCGGGGAGGGCACCGTGCCCATTCCGGCGGTGCCCACCGGACTCGCTGCCACTTCGGGCAGCCGGGTGTTCCTCTCATGGAACGTTTCCGGCGGCGCAACGTCCTACCGGGTGAACCGTGCCACCTCGTCCGGTGGCAGCTACACCCAGATCGGCACCTGTGACCGTCCCTATTTCCAAGACTCCACGGCACCTGCGTCCGGGACCTACTATTACACCGTGAATGCGGTGAGCACGGGTGGAGCCAGCGCCGCCACCTCCTACGTGAGCGCGGTCTATGGCACCCCGGTGCCATCGGTGCCCACCGGCCTCACCGTTGCCAGCGGACCGGACTCCGGGCAGATGAGCCTGGCGTGGAATGCGTCCACGGGCGTGCCGGTTTATTCGATCTATCGCTCGGCATCGGGCGGTGCCTACGTGTTGGCGGGGACCACCACGGACACCGGCTACATCGACCAGGGACTCACGCTCGGTGTCACCTACACCTACTACGTCACGGCTGGAAACAGCGGCGGCACCAGCGTGGGTTCGTCGACGGCCAGCGCGGTCCAATCCACCTACACGTGGACTGGCACCACTTCGGCCAATTGGAACACGGCCACGAATTGGAGCGGGAACCTCGTGCCTGCCTCTGGAGCCCAACTTTCCTTCGGCACCGCCACCAATGTCAGCCTGAGCAACAACATCACGGGCCTGTCGGTCTCCGCCATCGCCTTCAAGACCGGGGCCAGTGCTTTCACCCTGGCAGGGAACTCGCTCTCGCTCGGTGGCTCGATCGTGGACAATGCCGTCAATACCCAGACCATCAGCCTGCCGCTCGTGCTCACCGGGCCGGGCACGGTGGTGGCGAATGTGGGCACTCTGGTGCTCAGCGGCGTCATCGGCGACGGCAGCGGTGTTTATGGGGTCACCAAAACCGGCCCCGGCATCCTCGCCCTCACCGGCGCGAATACCTTCGATGGCGGCCTCACCGTCAGCGGCGGCGTGGTGCAGCTCGGCACGTCCACCAGCTCCAGCGCGTCAGGCTCGGTGACCTCACTGGGAGCGGCGGGCAGCACCGTCACCCTCAATGCCTCCACGCTGCGCTTCCAGATGGGCAGCAACTCGAACAACACGCTGGGGAACAATTTCGTCTTCAACGACGGCTCGCTGGTGTTGCCCAGCGACGGGAAGATCACGCTCGGCACCAGCGCCCGCACCATTGCGATCAATGGCGACGTGACGCTCCAGAGCAAGTGGTCCGGGAAGTGGATGCAGCTCGCGGGCGTGGTCACCGGATCCGGGACCATCGTGCTGAACAACGCCAACAGCAACCAGGTTTCGGCCATCGACTTCACCAATGGCTCGAACACCTACAACGGCACCATCGTGCTGGATGACACGGTTTCCGGAAAAGCCGCGCTCTCGATCGGCCACAACACCGCGCTGCAGTACGCGGCGGTGGACATCCAGAACGTGAACGCGGTGAATGCATCGGTCTGGTTCGACACCACCGCGCCGGTGATCGGCAGCCTGTCCGGGGTGGAAGGGGCGGTGGTGATGCTCAATACCGATGGCGGGGTCCATGGTGCGGGGCCGGTCGCCACGAACAGCTCGGTGACGCTGACGGTCGGCGGCGACGGGTCGGACACCGTTTACGATGGCGTCCTCAGCGGCACCGGTGGATTGGTCAAGGCGGGTGCGGGAACCTTCACCCTCGGTGGCGACAACACCTTCACCGGCTCCACCACCGTGGGTGCAGGCACGCTTTCCATCCTCGGCACGCACGCCGGAGGCATCGCGGTGAACTCCACCGCCATTCTCACCGGGGACGGTTCGACCGCGGGAACCACCACCGTGAACAGCGGTGGCCACCTTGCTCCGGGGAATGCCGGGGCGGGCGCGTTCACGACCGCGGGCCTGGCCTTGAATGGCGGTGCGATCCTTGATTTCGAGATCGGAAACGCGGCCACCTTCGACCGGATCGCCATCGGCGGCACCGGCTACACCGGGCCGTCCAGCGGAACCGTCTCGGTGAAGCCCTCCGCCATCGCGGGCTTTGGACCCGGCACTTACAATTTGATCACCGGAGCCTCCGGCATCAGCGCCGCGTCTTTCACCCTCGGCAGCGCCGCGCCGTCCGGTTACACCTACGCGCTCTCCGCGGCCTCGGGCACGCTGACGTTGACCGTCACCGGTCCGCCTTCGATCCCGGATGGACTCACGGCTTACGCCCGCAGCACCTCCGTGTCGTTGGTGTGGAATGCCGCCACCGGTGCCACCAGCTACAAGATCTACCGGAAGACCACCGGCAGCTATGCCCAGGTCGGCACCTCGTCCACTCTCTCCTACACCGATGGATCGCTGACGAATGGCACCACTTATTACTATGTGGTCAGCGGCGTGAACTCCTATGGTGAAAGTGCGCAATCCACCGCGGTCGCGGCGATGCCCGCCAGCAACACCTGGATCGCCGCGCCGACATCGCTGAACTGGAGTCTCGCGGCGAACTGGGGCGGCTACGCGCCGGTGAACAATGCCGCACTCACCTTTGGCAGCTCATCCGCCACGAACCTGACCAACGACCTCTCCGGGCTCACGCTGGGTGGCGTCACCTTCAATAGTGGCGCGAGCGCTTTCACGATCTCCGGAAACGCCATCACCCTCACCGGTGACATCGCGAACAACTCCACCACCGCGCAGGTCCTGAATCTGGACATGACGCTGGTGGGCACGCGCACGATGACCGCCAACACCGGCGCGATCACGCTGGGCGGATCGCTTGGCGACGCGGGAATGAATGCTTCGATCATCAAGGCGGGAACCGGCACGCTCACGCTTTCGAACACCAATACCTATACCGGTGGCACCACGGTCAACGCGGGAACCCTCGTCGTCACCGGTAGCGCGCCAATGGGAAGTGGAACGGTCACGCTCAATGGCGGCACGCTCCAACTCGGTGGAGCCACGGTTTACAACACGATCGTCGTTCCCACCGGGGTCACCGCGAACCTCGTGAAATCCTCCGCCAGCACCCTGGCCGGGAATCTCACCGGCGGTGGCACGGTCATCGAGAGCGGCAACGTCAACTCGCTGGTGCTGTCCGGGGACAACACCGGATTCACCGGCACGTTCAATTCCCAGAACAGCGGCGGCACCAACCGGCTGAAGCTCGCCACCTTGAACTCCGGGAGCGCCTCCGCGGCGTGGATCTTCAACAACACGGTTTCGGCCGGAACCGCCACCTCGTTTGGAAACGGCACGATCTCGTTCGGGTCGCTGGCGGGGGCGGGCGGCATCCGCAACGATGTCGGCAGCTCCACGGCCACGCTCCGCATCGGCGACCTTGGCACCGATTCGAATTTCTCCGGGAGCATCAGCAGCTCTCCGGGCAATGTCGCGCTGACGAAGGTCGGAGCGGGCTCGCTGACCATCTCCGGCGGCATCGGTCTCACCGGCACCACCAGCATCAATGCCGGGATTTACAACGTGACCGGCACCTCGGGAGGATCGGGCGCGGTGAACATCGCCAGCGGGGCCACCCTGGCGGGCACCGGCAGCGTGGCGGGCACTGTCACCGCCGCCGCGGGCAGCCTCGTTTCCCCGGGCAATCACAACACCGCCGCTGCCACCTCGGCGGGCACCCTCACGCTTACCGGGGCCTACAAGCCCGCCGCGGGCAGCATTCTCGCCATCGAGGTGGGGGCCACGGCGGATTGTCTGACGATCGATGCGACGGGAAGCTACACCGCTCCCGCCAGCGGCACGGTCCTGGTGAACGTCAGCCCAATTGCGGGCTTCGCGAGCGGCACCTATCCGATCCTCACCAATGCCGCCGGCCTCGTCGCGGGCACCTTCGTGCTCAATTCGCTGCCGGACACCCACATCGCCTCGCTCTCGGTCAGCGGCACCACGCTGTATCTCACCATCCGCACGCCCGTCGCCACCACCTGGACCGGCACGACCTCGGGGAGTCTATCCTTGGCGGCGAACTGGGGAGGCACCGCGCCGCTCGAGCAGGATCTGTTCTCCTTCGGCACTTCCGCGAATACCGCGTTGTCCAACGATCTCACTGGGTTCACCACCCGTGGGCTGACGTTCAACAGCGGCGCGAGCGCCTACACGCTGACCGGAAACGCGCTCAAGCTCTACGGGGACATCACCAACAACTCGACCGCGACCCAGACCCTGGGCTTGCCGCTGGTGCTGTTGAAGAACACGACCGTTACCAGCAACACCGGCGCGATCGCCATCAGCGGCGTGATCAGTGAATCGGGCGGCAGCCGCGCCATCACCAAGGCGGGGACGGGACTCCTCACCCTGAGCGGCGCGAACACCTTCAGCGGAGGCGTCACCCTGTCCGCGGGCACCCTGGCGGTGTCCGGCACCGGGACCTCCACCGCGGGCGCGCTCGGCACCGGCACGCTCACGCTGGCCGGGGGGAATCTCCAGCACGGTTCGGGCTGCGTGCTCTACAACAACATCGTGGCCCAGGCGGGAACGACCACCACGATCTACGAGGTTTCCACCGGCAACAACCTCGACCTCTATGGTTCGATCACCGGCTCCGGCAACCTCGCCACCAGCGCCGCGGTGAACTACGGCGGCACCCGTCTCTATGGCGACAACAGCAACTTCACCGGCACCTTTACCTTCAACGCGGGGAATGCCGCGCGGAACAAGTTCGGCAGCGCCTCCGCGGGCAGCACGCAGGCGAAGTGGGTGCTCAATGGCACCACCGACTCGCCTTCGTTTCTCTTCGGAACGGGCACCATCCAATTCGGCGAGCTCAGCGGCAGCGCGGGCAACGTGCGCCAGAGCGGCGGCGGCACCACCACTGTCAGCGCGGGCGCGCTCAATACCAACAGCACATGGGCCGGGACCTTCAGCAACACCGGCAGCATCGCGCTCACCAAGGTCGGCACCGGCGTGCTCACCGTCAGCGGCACCAACACCCACACCGGCGGCACCACCGTCAACGCGGGCACCCTGAACCTGACCGGCAGCCTCACCGGGGCCGGGGCGGTCACGGTGAATGCGGGCGGCACGCTCGCGGGGACCGGCACGATCACCGGTGCGGTCACCGTCGCGAGCGGCGGCACCATCGCCCCGGGCAACGCGGGCGCGGGAACGCTGACGTGCAACGGAGCAGCCACGCTTAATGGCGGAGCCGTGCTCGCGGTCGAGGCGGGCACCGTCACGGACAAGCTTGTCATCGCAGGCGCCTACACGGGCCCCGCCAGCGGCACGGTGACCGTGAACGTCACCGCCGGGGCGGGCTTCACCAGCGGCAGCTACACCCTCGCCACGGCCACCGGCATCAGTGCCGCCGGATTTGCCATCGGCACCCAGCCGTCCGGCTATGCCTGCTCCTTGAGCGCTGCCTCCGGTGTGCTCACCCTCAATGTCGCCGCCGCCGCTCCGCCGCCCTCCGCGATCCAGACCTGGAGGACGGCCTATCTGGGGAGCGCCACCGCCTCCGATACGGCGGACGCCGACAACGATGGTCGCTCGAATCTGCTCGAGTATGCGACGGGTACCCGTCCCGATGTCACCACCTCCGGTGCGGCCGCCGTCCTCGGAAAAACCACGGATGGCACCCGCTTCACCCTGACCTTTACCCGCATCGCGGACAGCACCCTGACCTACCGGGTGCTCGCCGCGGATTCGATTGCCGACACGTGGACCACCATTTGGTCCAGCACCGGGGCGCAGAATACCGCCGGGGTCGTGACGGTGACGGATGTCCAGACCATCGGCACGAGTCCGAGGCGCTTCCTTCGCCTTCAGGTTTCCTATTGATGGGATCCGGGAGGCGGCTGGCCCTGCGACAAAGAGGTCGCAGGGTCCACGTTGGTAAATACATGGGCAGTACTGCCAATAGGCAGGATGGGGGAGTGGGTGGATGATTCAATCGCGACGGGCGGCTTCTTTTCCGTGGTGGGAAAGGAAGCGGTCCGCTCGTGAAAACGCGCTCCTCTGAACGGTGACGCGCGGGATCGCAAGAAAACTCCAGTCGATGAAAACCCACGTCTCCATTCACCACGGGCAGGGCCGAAAGCAGGGCTTCGCTCTCGTGTGTGTCCTGCTCCTGATGATGTTGCTCGCCATGCTGGGGCTGGGATTGCTGTCGCTTTCGTCGATCTCGTTGCGGGGCTCCCAAGCGGGGGTGGCACGGGAGGAGGCACGGGCCAATGCGCGCCTGGGATTGATGCTGGCGATCGCGGAACTTCAGAAACACGCCGGAGCGGACCAGCGCGTCACCGCGCGGGCTGACATCATGGAGCCCGCCGGGAACAGCGCCGCGTTGAAGCAGCCATGGCTGACGGGAGTGTGGAGGACGGAGGATAACCCGCTTTCGGACAAGCTGGGGCGGGACCTGCACCTGAGGCGTCCGCAGAAGTTTCCGGCGTATCTGGTGTCGGGAAACGAGCGCTTTGACCTTTCGTCCGCCGGGGGGCAGGCAAATGGCTATCCGACGGGTTACCTCACGCCCGATCAATCGTTGCCTGCCGGGGGAGCCGACCGTCCGGGAGACGTCGTGGTGGGACATTGTTCCCGGGCGGGGAGCGAGCAGGTGGTGCGCGCTCCGCTGATGGCCGTGAAGACCGCGAACTCGACGCAGGGGGGCTATGCCTATTGGGTGGAGGATGAGGGAGTGAAAGCCCGGCTCGACCTGCGTCATCCCTATGACGAGCCGAGCGACAAGGTGGGGGCTTTGGCTGGCGGCGCGCTGGGACATCGCAACCGGGTGGACTGGGTCACGAAGGGGGCGGGTTCCAGTAACCCACCGGGAGCAACTTTGGCATCCCTTCCCAAGGGCGGAGACGATCCGGTCTATGGCAAACTGGCGTCGATGGAGACGGTCGCCCTCGCTGGCAACGATCCCATGGCGTGCCGGGAGGATCTCAAGCGTTTGCGGTCGGATCTGACAACCAGTTCCCGCTCGCTGTTGGTGGACATGCAGCGTGGAGGCTTCCGCCGCGACCTGACGGCGGCTTTTCGTCAGGGCGACCTGCAGGGCATGATCGACAAGAAGGTGTTCGATTCCGAGCTCATCTTCCCGCAGCAGGGGACGCCCGCGGATGGGGAGACCGGCAGGCCGTTGACCTGGCGTCCCGGCGGTGTGCCGTGGTCGGTGCTCCAGGACTATGTGAACTATGGCAAGCGGATCTCGTCCGGTTCCCAGGTGATGGATGTCCGGGATTGGCTGGGCAAGGTGCCGACGCTGGGCGCGAACCAGAGCCCGAACATCACCGGCCGTGAACTGGGTGCGGTGTCCCAGTTCTACCCGGTGCTGAACCGCGCGCAGATGTTCTTCGACGTTTCCTACCAGGAGGTGGGAGCGGGGACCTATGACGTGATGTTCCACCTCTTTCCGATGATCGTGCTGTGGAATCCCTATGATCAGCCGATGCGCGTGCCCCCGTTCCGGGTGAACCTGATGGCGAACAAGAACGCTTCCACCGGCTGGTATGAACTGACCTTCGGGTACCAGTTGAAGGGCACCTATTCCTTCGTGGGTTCGCCGGGATCCTCCACGGTGACATTCAGGCCGCTCTGCTTCTTCAGTTCGAAACCGATCGAGATCCCGGCCGGGAAGTCCATCATCCTGACCACGCCGAAGAAGCACATCCCCTTCAACACCTCCAATGCCGGACAGGAGCTTGTGCCGGAATGGCAGGACGGGTTCGGCCTATACACCAAGGCAGCCACGGTGGCCTTCGCTCCCGCGTCCCCTCCCTCGATTCAAGTCACCCGGACGGATTCGGATGGCGACAGTGCGACCAACAACAACTATGGGAGCGAGACACGCCTTCTATCCAATGAACTGGGGATCCACGTGGCGGGGCTTGCCTGGGACATCGATGACGCCGCCGATGCGGCCGGTGCCTTCATCCCGCAGATCCGTCCTGCCGCCGCCCCGTTGATGGGGCCGAGCACGCCGCGGTGGGGCGCGGTCATGGCGCGGAAGCTGATCGAGAACCAATTGCAGCCGCTGGCCTCCCCGACCGAGGCGAACGGTTATCCGGCGAAAGGCCTGGCGGGTTACAATCTCCGGGCTCACCACTATTCCTACGTCGGCGATGCTGCCAGCACGCCCCCGCAGTTCGTCACCGGAACGCTCCGCGCGGGCACGGATGTCTCGTCCTACTTGAAGCCGCAGCTCACGAATCCTTCCGCAGCCGGCCCCCACTACACCTTCGTGGGCGGTTCCGATCTTGGGGGCGCGGACCGTTGCGTGCTGTTCCATGTGCCGCGGGATTCGGAGCCGGTTCTTTCGCTTGCGCAGTTCAGCCATGCGGCCTTGGTGCGTCCCTTCGACTACAACGCCGAGGCCCACCGTGGCAGCAGCGGCGGCGAGGATCTGGAGCCGACCTATCCCATCGGCAACTCGGTGCGTCCGCCGCACCATCCGGCCGACCAACTGCGGGCCTATACCGTCGCGAAATGGGACTGGTCCGTGAACTACCATGGCGTGCCGAAGGAAGTCGGTTACATCTACCGGGCGGATACCTCGTTTCTCTACAACAACGCGCTGTGGGACACCTACTACCTGAGCGGCTACGAGCAGGACAAGGGACGGTTCCTGAACGCCCGACTGAAGTGGGGGCATGAGGATCGCGAGTCCAAGGCGGCGATGAACGACCCGCTGGCCGCCCTTTCCAAGGTGTATCTGGATGGAGGTTTCAATGTGAACTCGACTTCGAAGGCGGCGTGGAAGGCGTTGTTGGCCTCGACGGTGGGCATCCGGAATACGGCGGACGGCAAGGCGGCGGACCTGCCCGGCTACAACCGGATTCCGCAGGCGGACACCGCATTCCGCTCGATCGATGGTGGCATGACAGCGACCAGCGCGGATCCCTATTTGCAGGATGCCCGCATGCTGGACGAGCGCTCGCTCGATCTGCTGGCGGAGCACCTGGTGGAACAGGTGAAATTGCGCGGACCGTTTCCCACGCTCGCGGCGTTCGTGAACCGTAGCATCGATCCGGCATCGCACGGCCGCAGCGGGCTCACGGCGGACCAGGTTTGCAACCAAGGGGCGCTGCAGGCGGCGCTGGATGGAAAGAAATCGGACGGCAGCGAGGATGTGAACCAGTCGATCTCCCGCTCCGATTGGGTGAAGCCGGGAGACTTGAGCCCCTCGGTCAAACTCTACGGATCAAGCGAGACCGGGCACGTGTATCCGGAGGCTGCGGCCGGTGCCCGCGGATTCGGCGCGCCGCTCTACCTGATGCCATCGGACATCCTCGCGAAGATCGGCCCGTTCCTGACGGTGCGCTCGGACACGTTCCGGATCCAAACCTACGGTGAAGCCCGCGATTCGGCCGGCAAGCTGCTGGCGAGCGCCCGTTGCGAGGCGATCGTGCAACGCGAGCCGCAGTGGGTCGGTGGTGGACTGGAACCGACCGCGAAACCGGCGGCGGGCTCCATGGAGGAGCGCTTCGGGCGAACCTTCCGCGTGGTGTCCTTCCGCTGGATGACCTCCGATGAAATCTGAAAATCCAATGAAACCCATTTCAACCATCCTCCGCTCCTTTCTCGCCTCGGGCCTGCTTGCCAGTGGGAGCGCGGTGCCGGCCAAGGCCCAGGCCACGACCGACAACGAGACCGTGCAGGCCGAGGTCCGGCTGTATCTCTGGAACACGGTGGGCAGCGCCCTGTGGACGGAAAAAGCGAAGGCTCCGGCCGCGAAGGAGGATGGCACCGCGCAGAGGGAGTACTTCGTGCCAAAGGGCAAGGAATACGAGGCAGTGAAATGCGTGCCCCAGTCCTACTCCGAGCCGATCCACTACCAAGGACCACGGAAGTTCCAACTCTTCCGCAAGGGGAGCGGAACTCCAGACGAGGCGGCCTTCGTACCGGTGGCGGAGACTTTGCTGCCCACCGGCGGCGGGCGCTACGTGCTGTTCATGGACGGCGGGGTGAAGGCCCCACGGCTCCTGGTGTTTCCCTACGATGCCGGAAGCGTGGCGAAAGGGCAGATGCTCTTGTTCAATGCGGCGAACCGCGGGCTGGGGGTCCGGGTGGGAATCGAGAAAAAGGTGCTCACGCCGAACAGTCTCGCGGTGTTCTCGGTGGCGGCCTTCACGGACTACCAGATGCCGATCGAGATCTTCGACCGGGAGAAGGAGGAATGGGTTTCCCGTGTGAGCACACGGCGCGCGATCCGTTTCGATGAAAGGAACCTGGGGCTGCTTTACCAGCGTCCGAATGACGGGGAGTTGGCGTTCACGCTGCTGCCGACGATCGCGTGGGAGACAAAGTGAGTGCAGCGCGAAGCCCGGCTTCGCGCTGCGAACTTCCGGTCCTTTCGCCCGATTACTTTCGCGTCACCTCCTGGGCCGGCGCGGAATTCCGCTGCCACACTCGCACCCAGTCGACATCCATGCTGTTGGGGAGCTGGGTGCGGTCGAGGCGCGGGGCTTCCCAGGCCGCGGAGAACAGGCTGAGAATGAGATATTGCGGCACTTGGGAGACTCCTTGGGAAACGCGTTGGGTTTCGTTGCCGTCGATCCGGAAGACGTATTCGGTCGGCGTCCATTCCACGGAGAAGACGTGGAAGTTGTCGCTCAGGATTTCGCCCGCCGGCAAGAGGGGGTAGGGATGGGTGCCGCCGGCGTGGTTCGCTTTGATGTCGAGCGTGCCGTCTTTCACGCCGGGCCAATAGAGGTTGGAGGCGATGCCGCCATCCTTGCGGCCATGGCCGAACCATTCGACGATGTCGATCTCGGCGCCGCTGCGCGCGGGATTGTCCGGGATCTTCTCGCCCTTGGACGGCTGCATCCAGAGGGAGCCATGCTGTCCTTGTTGCCGCGGGAAGCGGATGCGCCCGGCGATGATGCCGTGGAGGGTTTCGAACTTCTTGTGCGTGCTCACCATTCCATTGAGGAGCTGGCCATCCTTTTCGCGGACCCACACGCGCATCAGCCCGTTCTCCACGGTGATGCAGTCTTTGGTCATGATGGCGCCGTCGCGCGGGCCGAGGTAACGGTAGTCCCACTTGGTGGGGTCGAACGCGGCACCCTCGAATTCATCCCGCCACACGAGTTGCCATTGGTCCGCGGCGGCGGGCTGGATGCCCGGGGGCACGGCGGTTTCATCCGCCCGGGTGTTTTGTCCGGGGGAAGATGCCTGCTTGGCCTTGGCCGGGGAGTCGCATCCGGTGGTGGCGAGCAGCGCGGGGAGAGCCAGGGCGAGGCCCCACTTTGGGAAGGAAGGGGAGTTGGACATGGGATGAAGGGTTCACGCGGATCCGGCGGAAGGCGGATTGGCGTGCATGTGACCATCATCCTGGAAAACCGGGCTGCGGGTAGCGGGCAAAACTGCCCATGGGGACCTCAGGCCCCGAGATACTTCGTGACCGCGTGGGTGCGCGAGTGAACGTGGAGTTTTCGGTAGATGCTCTCGATGTGGCGTTGGACCGTGGAGTAGCTGATGCCGAGTTCCGCGGCGACTTCCTTGTAGGCGAAGCCTTTCACGAGCAGTTCGAGCACCTGGATTTCACGGGGCGACAGGGCCTCGGTCTCCGCGGTCTTGGGGCGTACCTTGTTGAAGGACTGGACGACACGGCGGGCGATCGATGCGGTCATCGGAGCCCCGCCGCAAGACACGTCGCGCACGGCATTGACCAGTTCACCGGCGGTGGGGGGCTTCAGGAGGTAGCCGCTGGCGCCGGCGGCCAGTGCATCGAAGATGATTTCGGCGTCCTGGCGCACCGTCAGCATGATGATCTGCGGCGGCTTCGGGCGGGCGGTGAGCTGCCGAACGCAGTCGATCCCGGTCATGCCGGGAAGGTTCACGTCCATCAGCACGACTTGGGGGGCGAGCTTCGGCAGATGGGTCAGGGCCTCTTCGGCACTGGCGAAGGCGCCCACGCATTCAAGATCGTCTTCCTCTTCCAGGATGGCGGTGAGGCTCCAGCGGATACGGGAGTCATCTTCCACGACTGCGACGGTGATGGGCGGGCGTGGGGTGGTGGCCGCCTTGTCTCCCACGAAGGCGGGTTTCGGGTGATCGGGTGTGCTCATGATTCAGTCAAGTATCGCGATGTGGGAGGGTTCGTGCAATTCGGCAATTCTACCCATCTTTCCAATTCGGGGAAGCGGCGGTTTCCCATGGGCAGTATTGCCAATGGTGGGGCACTGGAGCCGGAAGGTAGGTTGGCTCCGTTCATTTGTTATTGCCTAAGTGTATCCGCGGGTGGTTTCCGCCTGTCCTTACCAGAGGGCGGGCCATCCAGAAAGGGGAGGCTTCGAGCCTCCCCTTTCCATGTGCCGCCATCCCGGGAGGCACTGGCAGTTTTACCCACTACCGGGGATGGGAAAGGAGGATACAGTGGACGGAAAGGGAATCCCCCTGTGGTTCCCACAACCCAGCCCCTCCATGTCCCTCGATCTTTTCCCTGAAACCGTCCGCCCGAAGCACCGCCCGCCGTCCGTCTGGCGAAAGCTCGGGGGAGGCTCGCTGTCCGTGTCGATCATCGTCCACGCCATCTTGCTCGCGGTGGGAGTGGTGTGGGTGTTCCAGATCATTCCGGCGAAGAAAGCGGAGATCGACTTCATGCCGAAGGGCGGTGGAGGGGGCTCTTCGGGGGTGAAGGAGGTGAGCCAGAAAAAAAAGCGCGCCACGATGACCACGGCGAACGCGCCACGTCTCTCCGCCAAGGGATCGTCCTCGTCGTTCACCCTGCCGGAAGTCGATCCCGCCGCGTCGATGTCCTCGGTGGGCTCCCTGAGCTCGGGTGCTTTGTCCGGCGGGCTGGGTGGCAGCGGCGCCGGTGGCGGCCGCGGGGATGGCAATGGCCGCGGTTTCGGCGGCGGCATGGGGCCGGGCCTCGGTGGTGGTGCCGCGGGAGGGATGAGCCCCTTCGGCCTCGTCGATCCCAATGCCGGCGCGATGGTCGGCACCTTCTATGACATGAAGCAGACGGACAAGCGGCAGTCCACCGATGTGACTCCCGGTGACATGGTGAAGATCGTCCGCGAATTCGTGAACGATGGCTGGCGGGACAGCACCCTGAGGAAATACTATCAGGCTCCGCAGAAGCTTTATCAGACCCGTGTCTACATTCCAAGGATGTCCGCGGATGCGGCACCGGCCGCCTTCAAGTGCGAGAAGGAGGTTCAGCCGAGCCGCTGGATGGTGCTCTACCGGGGCAGCGTGATTCCGCCCAAGACGGCGCGTTACCGTTTCGTGGGAGCCGCCGATGACATCATGGTGGTCCGGTTCAACCGCAAGGCGGTGCTCGATCACGGCTGGACTTCCGGAACCGCGCCGATGTCGTTCTCCGACAAGAACACCCGGGCGGTGCTGCGTGGCGAAGCGGAGAACCAGGATCTCAAGAAGGCGATCCGCCGGGACTATCCGATGAAGCTTCCGGTGACGTTTTATCAATACGACACGCTCGGCGGATGGAACGATGCCATCGGCGGGCTGGCGGTAGGGACCGAGTTCGAGGCGAACGCCGGATCGGAATACGAACTGGAGATCCTCATCAGCGAGGTGCCGGGCGGATCGTTCGGGGCTCTGCTTTACATCGAGGAGATCGGCGCGACTTATCAGAAGGCGTCGACCGGCGCGCCGATCCTGCCGTTGTTCCGTCTCGATTCCGGTCTGCCCGAGGTGAAGGCGAAGGAGATGGCCGCGCCCTTCGATCCCTCCGGGCCGGTGTGGAAGCTCGGCCGTAAATCGACCGGACCCGGGATCTGACGGGATCTCATGTAAGTTCGCGAAACCCTCGGACGTCATATCGGCTCCATGCGTCACCTGCCCGCCATCGCCCTGTTCGCCGTCATGCCCGCCGCCAAGGCGTCCACCGAGGCCGAGGTGCCGAAGCCGATCCTGGATCAGGGATACAAGCTGGTGTTTCGCGACGAATTCAATGGTGCCAAAGGTGCTCCTCCCGATCCCAAGGTTTGGTCACCCATGATGGGCGGGAAATGGCGGGACCTGTGGAACATGGAGGACGCCTGCCGACAGGATGGTGAGGGCCATCTTCAGATCGTGGTGCGGAAGAACGGAGACCGCTATGAGACCGGCTACATCGGCACGGCGGGGAAATTCGAAGCCACGCACGGCTATTTCGAATGCCGGTGCCAGTTGCAGAAGGAAAACGGGTTTTGGAGCGCCTTCTGGCTCGCTTCGCCGACTTTCGGGAAGCCGGTTGAGGATCCGGCCAAGTCCGGTGTGGAAATCGATGTGATGGAGCACTTAGCCTACAATGGGGATGTGATGCACCACACCGCGCACTGGGGCGGCTACAAGGAATTCCACAAGTCGGTCGGAATCGAGGCGAAGGTGCCGGGGATGACGAAGGGGTTTCACACCTTTGCCGTCAAATGGGACGAGAAGGGGTATGCGTTCTACATCGATGGCGCGGAGACGGGCCGCTGGCCGGAGAGCGTCCCCATTTCCAAGGCTCCGGAATATCTTATCCTCTCCTGCGAAAGTGAGAAATGGGCTGGGGATATCGCCAAGGCCGCGCTACCGGATGCATTCATCGTGGATTATGTTCGGGTGTGGCAGACACCCGCCCAGTCTGAGGCGGACCGGGACCGCAAGAACGACAGGAAGGAGTAGCCCTCGTCCAGTGGAACGGAAGCGAAGCGGGCGGCGGACCAGTTCGCATCATGCAAACCGGAGCCGCCGCCCGCGTGGATTCGATCGAGCGTTTACGGAGTGACCGTGACGTTGTCGAACGTCGAGGCGTTCAGCCCGGTCGTGTTGCCGCTGCCCACGGCCAGGCCGATGTAGCAGTTGCTCGCCATCGTCACCGTCTGGCTGCCCACCGTCGTCCAACTCGTCCCATTCGTGCTGCTGTAGGCCGTGATGACATTGCCCACGCGGGTCAGGCGCACCCACACGTTCGGAGCCGTCGCCGTGCCGCTGTTCGCGGTGGTCGTGCTGCCGCCCGCCGTGGTGCGGTAGGTCCAGGTGAAGGCACCCGAGCCATCCGTACCGAGGAACACGTGCGCCGAATTCGCCGACAGCGTGTCACGAATCATCACCCCGATCCGCGAGCTGGAGCCGGTGTTGGCGAAGCTCGGGATACGCACCGTGATGTCGCCATCCGCGGTCAGCGCCTGGTAGGTGTAGCGCAGTCCGTCCGCGGTGCCTCCCACCACGCCCGCGCCGTTCAAGGTATGGACGTTGTTGAAGAACTCCGAGCGGCCCGCCACACCGGTGGTGCCGACGTCCGCCGTGACCCACGGCGAGGGATACGGCGTCACCGTCACGTTGTCGAAGGTCGCCGTGCTGGCCGTGGTGGTGGAGGTGGAGTCCACCGCCAGACCCACGCGGATCGTGCTGCCCATCGTCACCGTTTCCTGGCCGACCTGCGTCCACGTCGTGCCGTTGGACGACACGTAGGTGGTGAACAGGGAACCGCAGCGCGTCACGCGCACCCAGTTGTTCGGGTAGGCGTTGAGCGCCGGTCCGGCGATGTGGCTGCTGCTTGCACCCGTGGTCGCTCGATACTGGTTGGCGAAGCCGTTGGACGGCGTCACCACCATCATCGCGTGGGCGGAACCCGCGGCGGTGGTGTCACGCATCATGACACCGGCCTTCGCCCAGCCACCGGTATTCGACTGCGAGGTCACCCGGGCGCGGATCTCACCGTCACCCGTCATCGAGGTGGAAGCATATTGGAACGCATCGGCCGTGCCCCAGATGTCCGCGCCTGCTCCACTGATCGTGTAGAGGCCGGTGCCCGAGGTGTAGCCGCTGGAACCCACGACACCGGTGCTGCCGATGTCCCCGGCGGTCCAGCCGGAGGGCAACGCGCCGTAGACCGTGACACTCAGCGAGGCGGTGGCGCTCTGGCCATCCGGATCGGTGACGCTCACCGAGTAGCTGCCGGTGCCCGCGTCGCCCGCCGCCGGTGTGCCGGACAGCGTGCCATTCGAGGCGACCGTGAGCCACGACGGGCCGGAGACCTTGGCGAAGGTCAGCACGTCGGTGTCGGCGTCGGTCGCCTTGCCCACCAGGGTGCCAGCGTAGGTGGAACCCACGGTCGCATTGGTGAGGGTATACGAACCGGCGGTGAAGGCCGGGGCGCGGTTGGCGATCAGGCCGTCATGGATGCCATTGAGTTCACTGGCGCTCAGCGCGCGGGTGTAGAGGCGGACCTCGTCGAGTAGGCCCTTGAAGCGCTTGTTGTTGTCACGCTGGTCCCAGCCGATCGACATGGTGAGCGTGGACACCAGGCTCTTGGCCGTGCCGGAGGCGGTGGCCAGCGGGTTGCCATCCACATAGACGGTGCCGGTGGTGCCGCTGCGGGTGGCGGCGACGTAGTGCCACTGGTTGTCGTTCACCAGGCCGTAGGTCGTCGGGGTGGTGATGTCGAACTGGTAGCCGCCGTTGTAGATGTAGAACTCGACGGTGCCGTTGGACAGCACCTGGAGTCCATACTCCCCGTTGTAGCCGGAGCCGGTCGCATCGCGCTGCTGGATGATCACGCCCGTGCCGGAGCCCGGAGCGATCTTCACCCAGGCACCGACCGTGAAGTCACCGGTGCCGGACAGCGACGGGGCGTTGCCGAGCGTGATGCCGTCATCGGTGCCGTCGAGGTTCAGGGCATTGCCCACGATGCCGGCGGTGGATGCCGGGCTGCCGGCGAGGGTGCCATCCTGCACGCGGCCGGTGGCGTCATCGGCATTGGTGCCGGAGGTTTCGTCAAGTTTCCACCAGCCGCGGAGGTTGGTGTAGATCGAACCCGGAACCGAAGCGTTGTCGAACGGCGCTGTGCCAACGGTGAACTCCAAGCCGGTCGGCGAGCCATCGCCATCCGGATCGGCGGCGAGGTCGGGGATGATCACGTTGATCGTCAGCGTGGTCTCGGCATAGGCCCCCGTTCCATCGGTGGCGCGCACCGTGAAGACGTTGGCGCTGCCGCCATCGGCGAGCCCAGGGGTGCCGGAAAGCGTGCCGGTGGAAGCGACAACCAGCCAGGATGGACCGGAAACCTTCGAGTAAGTAAGCGCGTCACCCGCGTCCACGTCACTGGCGGAGCTGCCGATGGTGTTGCCGGTGTAGGGCATGCCCGAGGTCGCGTCCGGTGCCGTGAGGGCGGAGGCGAAGGTCGGGGCATCGTTCACGTTGACCACGGTGATGTTCAGCGTCGCGTTGACGTTCGCACCCGCGGCGTCGGTCACCTTCACGGTGAAGCTATTCGCTCCCACGTCGGAATTTCCGGGCGTGCCGGAGAGCGCTCCATTCGAGGCAACGGACAACCAGGCCGGACCGCTCACCTTCGAGAAGGTGAGGCTGTCGCCCGCATCCACATCGGTGCCATAGCTGGCGATCGATCCGGAATACGCGCTGTCCTCGGTGGCATTGCCGCCGGTGATCGGGTTTGCCGTGAAGACCGGAGCATCGTTCACGTTCGCCACCGCGATGTTCAGCGTCGCATTGACGTTCGCACCCGCGGCATCGGTCACCTTCACGGTGAAGGCGTTCGCACCCACGTCGCCATTGAGCGGCGTGCCGGAGAGCGCGCCATTCGAAGCCACGGTGAGCCACGACGGACCGGACACCTTCGAGAAGGTGAGCGTGTCGCCCGCGTCGATGTCGGAGCCGTAGCTGGCGATCGATCCGGAATACGCGCTGTCCTCGGTGGCATTGCCGCCGGTGATCGGGTTCGCGGTGAAGGTCGGCGCGTCGTTCATCGGCGTGACCGTGACCGAAACGGTCGCCATCGCCGTGCCATCGCTGGAATCGGTGACGGTGTAGGTGAAGCTGTCGGTACCGTTGTAGTTCGCGGCCGGAGTGTAGGTCACGTTGCTTCCGGAGATCGTCACGCTGCCGTGTGCCCCCTGGGTCACGGAGAGGAGCGTGAGGGTGTCGTTATCCGGATCACTATCGTTCGCCATCACCGCGAACGTGCCTGCGGTGTCTTCCGTGGTGGTGAAATTGTCATTCACCGCCAGCGGCAGCGAGCCCACGGTGATGGTGCCATCGATGGCGAGCCTTCCGGTGTGCCAGCTCAAGCCGCCGGGCAGCGCTGGCAACGTGAAGCCGCTGAAGATTCCCGTGTAAGCGGAGGAACTGAACAACTGGAACGTGTCCCCCATGGCCAGCGCATCCGTTCCGACGTCGGTGACGGTGAGCGTGCCACCATAGGTGAGCGTGGTCACGCCCTTCACCTGGGTGTTGGAATGCATGGCGCCGGTTCGGCCCAGGGTCATCACGGTGTTACCCGCGAGGCCGACAGTGTTGTTCACGGTCATGGCGCCGGACGGAGCAAGCGTGCCGCCGGCCTGCACGGTGACCGCGCCGCCGATGGTGCCGCCGCCGCCAAGCGTGCCGGTATTGCCCACCGTGACCGCTCCGTTGGAAAGCGAGCCATTCACCGCCAGCAAGCCGCCGCCGATCAAGGTCGGTCCGGTGTAGGCGCTCGCAGAGGTGAGGAACAGGGTGCCCGCGCCCGCCTTGGTGAAGCCGCCGTTGCCGGTGAGCGGCTGGTTGAGGGTGGCGGTGAAGCCGTTGGTGTTGATCACTCCGCCACCGGTGCCGAGGGTGAACTGCACGCCGGTTGACAGCGCCGACACGTCGGCCGCGAGTTTGAGCGTGCCGCCATTCTGCAAAGTCGTTCGTCCGACTCCGGTGGCCTGCGCATTGGGTTGTTCAAAGCCGGCGGTGGTGGCGAATGTGCCATCGATCGTCAGGTATGCGGACCCTCCGGCGGCGTTCAATTTCACCGTGGAAGTTCCGTAATATGAGAATATGGAGCCACTTTTCACATAGCAACTGGCTGAATAGCCGCCCTGTGCCGCCACGCTCATGGTGCCGCTTTGATCCCAAGTGCCGCCGGTGTTCAAATTGAGCACCGCCGGACGACCGACTAGCAGGCTGCCAGCGTTCTCCACCGTGCCGGCAGCATTCAGGGTTTGGCTTGAGGTGCCGGTGGCACTGGTGTTGCCGATGCGGATTTGCTTGCCCGCATTGACATTGATCTGGCTTCCCGCGGCGAAGGTGACGGTGGTGGTGGCGCTGGAACCTGATCCGATAAGCCAACCGCCGGTCGTCGCGGTCTGGTTGCCATTGACCGTGACCAGTCCGGAGCCGTCCGCGATGGTCGTGACGCCGGTATAGGTGTTCGCTCCCGATAGGGTTAGCGCTCCGGCACCGGTTTTCGTGAAGCCTTGGAAGCCCGTGAGCACCGTGCCGATGCCGGTGGTGCCGCTGGTGATCTGAATGGTCGGATTCCCGGTCGTCGTCAAAAGTGTGAGCGAGGAGCCATTCAGCGTCCAATTGTGGCTGGGTGTGGTGTCTCCGAACTTCAATTGGCCGATGGTATGTGGCGAATCGAGCGTGACGATCGCGTTGGTGGTGAGGTTCAGCGTGCTGAAGTCCGCGATCCGGTTCGCTCCATCGGCGAGGGTGGCCGAGTTCCAGTTGGTGACCGTGTTCCAAGTGCCACCTGCTGCGTTCAGCCAGGTGCCATCTCCGGTATTGACGTTTACCATGAGGGTGAGCGTGGCGTCCGCGCTGGCCCCTGCGGAGTCCATGACCCGGAGGGTGAAGGGCAGCCCGCTGTCATTGGGAGTCGTGGGTGTGCCCGAGAGCGCGCCGTTCGCCGCCACGTTCAGCCAAGCCGGGCCCGCGACCTTGCTGAACGAGAGCGTGTCGCCCGGGTCCGCGTCGCTCGCGTCGGTTGTGACGCTGGCGGAATAGGGGGTTCCCGCCGTGGCATCCACCTTCGTGAGGACCGGATTCGTCCACAAAGGAGCATCGTTCACATTGGTGACGTTGAGATTCAAGGTGGCTTGGACGGAAGCACCGGCGCCATCGGTTGCTTTCACGACGAACGTGTTCGCACCGACATCGCCGTTGGAAGGAGGGCCGCCGAGCGCGCCGTTCGCCGCCACCTGCAACCAAGCCGGGCCGCTGACTTTCGAGTAGGTGAGCCAGTCACCGGCGTCCGCGTCCGTGGCGGAACCTGCCAAGGTGCCCGTGTAGGCCGTATCCTCGATGGCTGCGGGCTTGGTGATCGGGTTGGCGGTGAAGACCGGGGCGGCATTTGTCTGACCCACGGTGATGGTCAGCGTGGCGCTAGCCTGTGCGCCGTAGCTGTCCGTCACCCGGACGGTGAAAGTGTTGCTTCCCAGGTTGGCGCTGGAGGGCGTTCCTCCCAACGTGCCATCCGCCGCTACCGTGAGCCAGGCGGGACCGGAGACTTTCGCGTAGGTCAAGGTTTCGGAGGCTCCGGAATCCGTGGCCGCGAGCTGGCCTGTGGCGGGGGTGTTTACGACCGCCCGTGCCTGGACGGGATCCGAGTTGAAGACCGGTGCCGTGTTCACCGCGGAAACGGCAACCGGTGCCGAGTCCACGGACGATGCCGCCGAGATCACCGCGCGGGCGCTCAGGTTGTGGCTGCCGAGCGTGGTCGTCGTCCATGTCACGGAATAGGGCGCGGTGGCGTCCTCCCCGATCAAGATGGTGCCATCGAAAAACTGCACTTTCGCGATGGTGTGGCCATGGGTGGTCACATCCGCGCCGATCGTTTGGCTGACGGGTGCGTTCACCGTGGCATTGTTCGCGGGCACGGTCACCACCACCTGCGGCATGACCCGGCGTAGGACGAGGCTCTGAGGGGTGTCCCGGTAGGAGATCGACACCGCCGTGCCTCCGGCATTCGGCGTCACGGTGACACTGTAGGTGTCCTGCTGCGAATCGAGCGTCCATTCGCCGGTGAGCGCGAGTTGGAAAGCCGCCGTGTTTTCCGTCTCCGAGGAGCTGACGCTGAGACGCAGCAGATCTCCATCGGTGCGCCAGATGTAAGCGCCGGCACGATTCACCGTGGCGAGTCCGCCCATCTGCACAGCTTCATTCGGATCGAACACCGCGATGGCATGGGTGCCGGTGGAGCGGTCTCGGTAGCGGTGCATTTTGGCGCTTTGGGTCACGGTGACCGGAGCGGTGGCCGGATTGGCCATGGCAGCGGCGTAGGTGTCCAGATCTCCCGCCTGGGGCTTCACCAGCACCGTGTATTCCAGCGCCTGGTTGGTCGCGGTCGCGCCGTGGTCGAACCACACCCGCGAGTAGTTCGCCGTGGTGGGCGTGAACTCGTTCATGCGGGCGAGGAAATCCGAGGCGTAGGTAAAGGTTGGCGCGGTGCCGGTGCCGGTCCACTGGCTGGCGAGGGCGTAGGTCCAGTCCTGGTTGCCACGGCGGGCCTGGATCTGCGGGGTGGCGGGGTCCGCGTGCACGTAGTAGGCATTGCCCCGTGGGTCCACGATCTTGTGGTTGCCACCGGCGGCCAGCGTCCAGGTGCCATCGGCCGTGTTGGAGGTGCCGTCGAGCACCAGCGGCTCGGAGGCCGGGGTATCGTGCGCGGTCTGGATCAGGCCGGTGTGAAGGCCGTTGCCGGTGATGTTGTTGGTCACCAGCACGATGCGGTTGCCCAGGAAGAAGGCACTCTTGCTGGCCGTGCCCGCGTTCATCCAGATGCCGCTGTCCCGCAGGTTCGCACCACCCATGAGATTGCTTTCACCGCCGAAATAGGCCCAGACTTGCCAATAGAGGAGATCGCCGGGCGCGTAGTCCGGGCAGGTCACGTTCGGATAGTAGCTGGGATTCCAGCCCTCGTAGCGGTAGCCGGAATCCACCTCGTTCGGTTTGCGACCGTTCTTGCCGGTGGTGATCAGTTCCAGCGACCCATGCAGCATCTTCTTGATGAAATGAGGCGGCAGCCCCATGGCGGAGCGGGACTCGGCACCGGTCCAATGGGAGGGCTGGCCGCGGAGCGAGGCAACCCAATTGCCTGGTCCGCGCTGGATGGAGGTACCGGTGGTGGTGCGGGAATAGTGTCCTTGCAGGGTGGCGGTGTAGAGCGGCGAGTTGGGCTCGGGATTGGAGGGCGGCGTGATCGTCCGCCATTGGGTGGGGAGCGTCGTGCTGCCCACGCCCGTTTTGGAAATCGCGGCATAAGCCATCTCCAGGTCATTGGCGATGGGGGTGCCGTAGTAGGCGCTGGTGAGATTGGCCGCCTTGAGGGCGAAGTCCGGGCCGTTGCCCGCTCCACCGTCCCCCAACGAGGTCCCGGACGGAAAATTTCCTTCCCTGATCTGGTGCAAAGGGTTCAGTCCACCGGTGGTGGTGAAGCACCACGCCAGCGAAGCCCGGCGCATGTTCGAGATGGCTTGGGCTGTATAGGAACTGGTGAAACCTGCCGTGGTCCAGTTGGTGTGCATGACCAACTGCCCGGCATAGGAATAGGATGTGTAGTTGCTGGCGTAGCCATTGTGGTGGATGACGGAGCCATCGCGTGGCACCAGAGGCGAAACCGGGTCATCCTCCCAGCCGATGGTGGAGACATCCATGCCGCGGCGCACCAGTCTCACGAGCTGCCATTTGGCAGGCGTGTCCGACATCAGCGCGAGGGCCTTGTTCGCGGTCGCGTAGTAGTTGTAATAGACATCCGTGGAGGACCACGAGTTCTCCGGCAGCAGGGTGGAAAACCCGCAGACGTGGGCGAGGCTCATCGCATAGAGGTCACGCTTGTCCGCGGAAAGCTTGTTCATCATCCGCAGCGTCTTCCAGCCATGGTCCCGCCAGAGGTAGCCGTTGCCCACGGGCAGATAGCCGGGCACCCGCCCTCCTGGCAGGTAGTTCAGATCCAGGAAGTGCTCGATCAGGTCGGAATACACCTGCTCGAGCTGCGGGGCCTGCGCGGTGGTGGCCTTGGCGTAGAGCTCGGTGAGCCGCTCCACCTTGAGCGTGAAGTCGGCGTAGAAGCTCGCGGGCTTGCCCACGTCGGGCTGTGCGACGGCACTTTCATCCCCATCCATCACGATGTCGCGGCCGGTGAGAGCCCCTGTGGAAGGATCGCGGCTCAAGGCGAAGTAGGCGGGCATCGCCGCCACTTCGTTCAGTTCCGCAGCGGTGAGCCCCGTGCCATTCGCCGTGGTCATCGCTGTCGGGTAATAGGCATCGAGCTGGTCGAGCGATGCGAGTTGCTGGGACGTCAGGCTCGATGGCAGTGCCTCCGCGTGCGGGTGCCAGGTTCGAAGGTCCCAGGTGTAGGCCGGGGTGGACCATGCCGCGAATGGCAGCAGGACCAGGATGGCCGCCGGGACGATGGCGGTGGGTTTCGGTTTTTTGGTCATGGGTTTTTCGGATGAGTGGGGATGGCGAGCGGGGAACGGACAATGGCTCTGGAAAACGAAATGCGCCGGTCTTGCCGCGGGGGGCAAAAGACCGGCGCATTCGTGTGTCTTCCGTGTCGGCCTCCCCCCGGAGCCTGGCAGCGGGATGCTGGTTCGTTTCAGATCATGGGTGGATGATCCGGGCTCCGGGGCGGGCAAAGGAGTCGGGCACGCCGCCGCTTGGGATCGGGTGGACATGCCAAGGAAAGGGGAAAGGAACGGTTCTGACCCATTGCGTCGGCCAGCGTGATTTCCGGGTAGATATTCTGCTAGTGGGCAATTCTCCCCATGCTTCGGGAAAGGGCTGGAAATGAAATGCGCCGGCTTTGTTCCCCTCATCGGGCAAAGCCAGCGCATCCATGCTTCTTCCAGATCGGCCCCCCCGAGCCGATTACCTGCCAGGAAGATCGTGCCTCATCAGGAGCCGCTGACGGCGACCCTGAGGCGGGCGAAGAGTTTGGGCGATCCGGCGGTGGGGATCGTGACGACCACGGTGTCCGGTGAAGCGCCGTTTTCCGTCACCACCACGCCGGAGGTGGAGTGGGCGGTGGTGTCGCCGATCTGGAACACCTGGGTCCAGGTCTGGAGATTGTTACCGGCTTCCACGGTCAGGGTGATGTCGGAGGTTTCCGAGGCATCGGTGCGGTTGAAGGTGACGACCAGGTTGTTCCCGGATTTCTGGATCTGGATGCCGGAACCTCCGGTGTTCGCCACCTTCGGATCGGTGCCCAGTACGTACTCGGCGGCATCGGAGATACCGTCGTGATCGTAGTCCGCGTTCGGGTTGCCGCTCAGGCCGAGACCGGAGGCCCAGCTCGCGAAGTTGGCACCACCGGTCACGGTGATCTGGCCGGTGCCGCTGATCGATCCCGGGTGGGTGGTGCTGTTGTAGGTGCCGGCGGGAAGGGCGCTGCCGTTGATGGAGAGGGCGGCGACGGTGTCGGTGCCGGCGAAGTTCAGGGTCAGCGTGGCCCCGGTGGCGATGGTCACGGAGGACGCGTCATCGAGGTTCGCGGCGGCGAGCGAGAGCGTGCCGCCGGTGACGGTGGTGTTGCCGGTGTAGGTGTTGGCCACGGCGGTGGTCAGGGTTCCCGCACCCGCCTTGGTGAGACCGCCGGTGCCGGTGATCGCCAGGTTCAGCGTGGTGTTGAAACCGTTGGTGTCGACGATGCCGCCGCCGGTGCCGACCTGGACATTGAAGGGCGTCGTCGTGCCGCTGTTGGAGGCCAAGTCCGGCACATTGGCGGTCAGCTTCAGCGTGCCGCCAGCGGAGATCTGCAGGTTCGCCGAGCCATTGGTGCCGCCGCTGTTCACGAAGCCCATCCCGGTCTCGAAGCTGCCGCCGGCGATGGACAGCGTGGAGCTGCCGCCGTTGCTCCCCGCCGAGGCGGAAAGACCGAACGCGGTGGAAATGTTGGTGTATTTGAAAATGGCACCCGTGTTCACCGTCAGGACGTTGCTCGTGAAGGTGGTGTTCGGCTTGATGTTCACCGTCCCCGACTGCGTCCAGCCCGCCCCCGAATTGAGGGTGAAGACGGCGCCGCCGTTGAGGCCCAAGGATCCGGCATTCACCACCGTCCCGGCCACATTCAGGTTCCGCAGATTGTTGTTGGTGCCGCCGCCGGTGTTGATGCTTTTGCCGCTGGCCACGTTGATGGTGGTCCCGCTCTGGAAGTTCACCGTGCCGTTTTGGATGTCCCAGCCGCCGTTGGCCGCGGACGGATCGCCGCTGACCGTCAGCGTGCCGCCGCTGGTGCCGCCGTCCCGGCCAACCTTGGTCACGCCGGTGTAGGTGTTGGTCTTGTCCAGAACCAGTGTGCCGGTGCCCAGTTTGGTGAGCCCGATCGCTCCGCCACTAGTCCCGGTCGAGTTCGCAATGAGGTTGCCTTGGGTGAACGTGGCACCCGTGGCGTTGGTGGTGTCGAAGGCGAGGATCGCGCCGGATTGCAAGCCCGCGTTGGCGTTGCCTGCCACCGAGATGTTGGTCAGCAGGGTGTCCACATCGCCGGAGGCGAATTCATTCGTGCCGCCGACATTGAGGGCCAGCGTTGCCGCGCTCTTCACGTTGACGTTGGTGGCGGTCCAGCTTGCCGTGGTGCCGTTGTAAAGGGAGGCCTTCTTGGCGAACTGAAGCGTGCCGGCGCTGACGGTGGTCACGCCGGTATAAGTGTTCGTCTGGACCAGAGTGAGGGTGTTGTTACCCAGCTTGATCAGGCCGAGGGTCGAACTGAGGTTGGTGTTGGTGAAGGCCGCCCATTGGGTGACGTTGCCGTTGGTGGTATCGAGGCCAAGCGTGCCACGGGTCTTGGTGGCATTCGCCAGCAGGGTATCCACCTGGGCGGTGGTCCAACCGGCTCCACCGACCTGCAGGTCCAGCGTGCCGCCGAGGAAGACGACCTTGCCCGCCGCGTCATATCCGGGCAGGGCCGCCGCGGTGGTGGGCAACAGCGTTCCCGCCGTGACGATGGTGTTTCCGGTGTAGGTGTTCGCCTGGTTCAGCGTGAGTGTGTTGCTGCCGAGCTTGTTCAGGCCGAGGGGGCCCAGGTTGCTGGTGGTGAAGGCCGTCCACTGGGTGAGGTTGGCGTTGTTGGTGTCGATGCCCAGCGCGCCACTGGTCTTGGTGGCATTCGTCAGCAGGGTATCCACCTGGGCGGTCGTCCAACCGGCACCGCCGATCTGCGCGCCAACCGTGCCGCCGAGGAAGACGACCTTGCCCGCCGCGTCATATCCGGGCAGTGCCGCCGACTTGCTGGCGATCAAGGCTCCCGCCAAAGCGGTGGCCGTGCCAGTGTAGCCGTTGGTGCCGCTGAGTGTCGTTTGTCCGGGGCCGTTCTGAACGATGCCACCCGTCCCGGTGATGGCAGCGCTGAGGGTCAGCGCTTCGCTGGTTTCGGCACCGGCAGGGGTGAGTGGATTGCACGTGAGCGTATTGGCACCGAGGGAGATGGCCCCTGCAATGCCGTTGCCGTTGCCCTGTGAATTGGCCGTGCCGATGGTGGCATTGGAGCCGAGGGTGAGGTTGGTGACGGTGATGCTGGAAAATGACGAACTTCCGCCCAGGAGCAGAGCCCCGGAAAGTCCGGAGGCTCCAGCGCCATTGAGGGTGATGGCTGAATAAGTCCCGCGGGACGAGTTGAGGTTGAGCGTGGCTCCGTCACTTACCGTGACCGTCGCTGTGCCCAATTGGTTGGTGGTAACGGAACCCGCTGCGGCGGACAAGACGCCGGCGCTGACCGTGATGAGACCGCTTAAAGTGCCGTTATTGCTGCCGTTGTTGATCGACAGCGTGCCGACGCCGATCTTCTGGAAGCCTTGCGTGCCGACGACCTGGGCACTGATGGTCGCTGTTTGATTGACCACTTCGATGGTCGGTGTGCCGCTGGTGGTGGAAAGGGTCAGCTTGCTGGTGCTGGGGGTGCCGGCACTCACGATCCAATTGTTCGAGGCGGTGGTGGCATCGCCGAACTTGAGCGCACCGGCGATGCGGTCGGCATCGAGCGTGGCCGTCCTGTCGGCGGTAATGTTGAGCGTGGAGAAATCGAGGACGTCGTCGGCGGCGAAGGTCGGCGCGCTGCTCCAGTTGGCGGCGGTGGCCCAGGAGCCTCCGGCGGTGTTCGTCCACGTGAAGGTGGTGGCGGTGGCCGGTCCGGCGGCCAAGGCGAGGAGAATGGCGATGAGGGGTTTCGGGTACATTACGCCGTAAACCATGCGCCTGGCCCGGTTTTCGCGTAATTGGCATTTCTGCCCATGGGGAGGGCGGCGGGAAAGATGGGCTCCCCCCGGCGTGCGGATGGGTAGTTTACCCGACTGTATGGGGGGCCTGCCCGGGAGCATGATTCAGGCCTCATGCCACACCGTATTCTATGGGTCTTGTTGTGGGCCGCCCTTCCCGTCGCCGCTGTCGAACTACCGTTGATACCGGCTCCGGTCGAAGTTGCCGAGCATGAAGGAGAGCTGTTGCTGGCTCCGGACGCCCCGATCTCGATGGAAGGCCTGCCCGATGGCAGCCGGTTGGTGAAGTGGATGGCCGAGGCACTGGGGGAGCGCGGAAAGGGTGCCCGCCATGATGGCGCTCCGGGTGTGAAGTTCGTTCGTGAGAACGCCGCTCCGGGCTCGCCGACGGAAGCCTACACACTGGCGATCACCCGTGGGGGAATCCGTATCTCCGGTGATGCCGCTGGTTTGTTCTATGGGACGATGAGCCTCACGCAGTTGATCGCGGCCTCCCCGCGGGAGGATGGCCGGGTTCGCCTGAAATGCCTGACCATCTCCGATGCTCCCCGGTTCGCTTGGCGGGGATTCATGCTCGATGAGAGCCGCTATTTCGCTGGGGAGACCGAAGTGAAACGGCTGCTGGATGCAATGGCCCGCTACAAGCTGAACCGCTTCCATTGGCATCTGACCGATTCCCCCGGATGGCGCCTGGCGATCGACGCCTATCCGAAGCTGACCGAGGTGGGTGGTCGCGGCAACGAGGGCGATCCCGAGGGGAAGGGCGGCGCGCGTTTCTACACCAAGGAGCAGATCCGTGGGATCGTGAAATACGCCGCGGAACGCCAGATCAAGGTCATCCCGGAGATCGACCTGCCGGGGCACGCGGATGCCGCGGTGCGGGCCTATCCGGAATTGGACGGAGGCGGCTATCAAAAGCCGGCTTCCCCGGGAAAATGGCCGAGATTCACCTACAATCCGGGTTCACCGGCCGTGTGGGAGTTCCGCGACAAGGTCTTCCGGGAGGTCGCGGAGTTGTTCCCAGACGCGGGCATGATCCACTTCGGTGGCGATGAGGTGCATTTCGGCTGGGGTGCCTGGCAGACCTTTCCCGAGGTGCGGCAACTGATGACCCGTGAGAGTCTGGCGGACAATGCCGCGGTCGAGCGCTGGTTCGCACGTGAAACGGCTGCCTCCCTGTACAAGCTGGGGGTTCACGCCGCGTGCTGGGATGAAATCACGGGCTACGGGCTGCCAGCGGATCGCACGACGGTTTTCTGGTGGCGGCACGACAAGCCGGAAGTGTTGAAGGACGCCTTGGCCGCGGGATATCCGGTGGTACTTTGCCCACGGCGGCCCTTGTATTTCGACTTCATCCAGAACGCCGCGCACAAGTCCGGACGGACCTGGAATGGATTCAATCCGATTGAGGACGTGTATGCCTTCCCGGATACGCTGGGACTTTCACCGGAACAGGAGCGGCAGGTGGTTGGCATGCAGGCCTGCCTCTGGACGGAGAATGCCGCGAGCCGTGAACGCCGCGAGTTTCTGGTCTGGCCACGGTTGATCGCCATGGCTGAATCCGCCTGGACGCCGAAAACGGGCAAGAGCTTCGCGGGGTTCCAGCGGCGCTTGCACGCGGAACTGCCTGTGTTGAGGGGGAGGGGCATCGTGCCCTACGATCCCTTTCTCGATTCGCCCGAGATTGCGGGTGACCAGGCCAAGCCGGTGCACCTCGACCGCCCTCAAGTGGGCGGTCCGTGAGGTGACCAGACTGCGAGCAGACCCACCGGCGGGCAAACAAGGAAGGGGATCGCATCGGACAACGCTCCGCCCAGCGGATGTCAGGGCGCTTCGGTGGTTTGAATCAATTCGGTTCGGACAAACTCCCGTTCTTCCCCTGGCGGCAGGCTCTGCATCCATCGGTACGCGGCTTCGTGGTCCTGAGGGCCCCAGATCCGGGCGATGGCCTCGAGCGCGGGCTTTCTGGTTTCCGGCGTCATCACCTGGCGAGCGAGGTTTTCAGCAGCGGCCTCCGGAGAGAGATTGGCCTCGCCGATGACCACCGCGGCCAGAAGGACCTCGCGCCGCTTGGCATCCGGTTCACGGGCGGCTTGCGAGGCCGCGGCGGAGGGATCGATGGTGGCCCACGAGGTGAACGTCCATTCCTGAAGTTGGGCGCGGTGCGGATCGCGGGTGTCCACGCGGTCCAGGAGATCGAGCGTGGCCTGGGAATCCCGGGACACCAGCGCGTCCTCGCTGGCTGTTAGAGCGAGGTGCGATTTCCAATCGCCGCTGGGCAAGGCATCAAGGTGGGCCTTGAGGGAGCAGGGGGCTTCGGCGAACCAGCCGCGGGCCAGGGCGGAGGTCGCGGTGGGGGTGGTTCCCGGATGAACGGCCATCCAACCGGCGGCTTCAAGCCGATCGGCGGTGGCCCATTTCGCGAGCGCGAGGGTGCCGAAGCGGGTGTCGACGAATCCGGCGGGCATCTTGCGGACGAGGATGGCGGCCGAGCGCGGATCGAGGTGTTGGGTGAATTCGTTCTCGATCTCGGCGGCCTTCCGGAACAGGTCGATGTCGTCGGGGTGGGCGTGGAAACGCTCGAATGCGGTGGCCAGGGCGCGGGTCTTCGCCAGCAGGTTGAGGTCGGCATCATGGTCGCCGGAGGGCTCCGGCTGCCGATGGGCGGAGGCGGAGCGGGAGGCGGCGTCCCGGAAGGAGGGTCCGCGGAAGGAGGGTCCGCGGAAGGAGGGTCCGCGGAAGGAGGGTCCGCGGAAGGAGGGTCCGTGGAAGTGGCGTGCGGCCAGCGAGGCCAGCAGCAGGAGGGTACAGCCGCTGGCGGCGGCGAGGGTGCGGCGGGTGTTCATCAGGGTGGCATGGAAAGACGCTCCACCCGCGCGGGGCGGGTGGAGCGTGTGGTGCACGGAGGCGGGCGATGGCTTAGAAGCCGCGCTTCGTGCCGTAGACGTTGCCGCTGATGGTGGTGGCCGTGCAGTTGTTCAGCCAGATGTCGTAGGACACGTCCGCCTGGTCGGGGTTGCCGGTGGCGTGGTTGTCCGTGAGCGTGACATTGCCGCAGCGGATCATGTTGATGCCGCTCTGGGTGTTGTTGTCGCAGGTGTTGTTTTTGAAGACGATCGGGGAGATGTCGTAGATGGCCGTGCCGCGGCCGCCCTGGTTGTTGCTGAAGTTGCAGTGGTCCACGATCTGGCTGGTCTCGGTGCGGTCACCGTAGAAGTCGGTGATCTTGAATCCCATGCCGGTGCGGCAGTAGGTGGAGGTGCAGTAGCTGGCGCGGAAGGGATCGGTGTTGCTGATGTAGACGTTGTGCATGCCCGGGGTGGTGGTGCCGGTGCAGCCGCAGTTGGTGATGTTCACGCCCTGCATCAGTCCGTCGGTGACGTAGCCCATCACCACGCCGGCGGTGCAGTTCGTCATGTTGCAGTTGTAGATGTAGCCCGCGGTGCCGTTGTTGCCGCCGCCGAACTGGATGCCCACCGCGCCCCAGTAGGTGCCGGCGTCCATTTGGGCATTGGTCAGGCCGCCGTTGAGCGAGAGGTAATCGCAGGTCACGGCGGTGAAGGGCACGGTCTTCGGCAGGATCACCGGCTTGTCGGCGTTCGCGGCCATGGTGATGACCGGGCGGGTGGTCACGCCCTTGAGCCGGGTGTTGTTCGGGACCTTCAGCGAGGCGGTGATGTCGTAGTTGCCGGGCTGGACATAGACGGTGCCGCCACCGGCATTGCCGACGGCATCGAGCGCGGCCTGGATGCTCTGGCCGGGGTTCACGGTGGCGGTGGCGGCGGACAAGGCGGCCGGACAGAGGGAGGCGAGGCACAGCGTGGCGCGCAGGGTGCGATGGATGGTCATGGGTTTTCGGATGTTCGGGTTTTGGGTTGTGGATGAATCCCGCCACCGTCCGCCCGGACATGGGTGTGGGGCGGATGAGAGGACGGGATTTCACCTTGCACGCTGGCACGGTCGCGTGGTCGATCGGCAACGGGTTGGTGAGGTTTCCGTGTTGTGCATGACTCGCGTCGGTCGGGGCGGGGTGGAGATGAACAGGGTAACCGTGGCGGCGTTTGTGGGGGAATGGTGGCGACCTCTAGGCTGCTTCGCTTTACATCCGCCTCTCCTTCTCCAAGGCCCTCATGCGCGCCGTCCCCAGCCAATGATGATGATCCCGTGGTGGTGACCGCTTGTCGGGTTGAGGTCCCCGCAAGCCGACCTTCGAGGTGAAAAATCATCCCCCTTTTCAAAAGCCATGAAGTTCCAATGTCCCCATTGCTCCCAGAAGCTTTCAGTCGAGGATCCGCGTCCCGGTGAAGCGTTCGATTGCCCGAATTGCCAGCGCTCGTTCCAGCTCGGAGGGGCCGAGCCACCGGTGCGGAAAGTGCAGGCGCGGTCGGCCGCCGGGAGCCTCCGCGCGCGGTCGGGAGGCACTGCGGCGAGGATCGCCACCGGTCTCGTCTGCCTCTGTGCGAGTGGGGCGGGCGTCTATTATGGATTGAAGTATTTCAGCATGCCGGTGGTGGTCCGCTGCCCATCCGCCACGCCCGGGCTGGCGCCGGAAACGGGAGCGACCGCGGGGGTGGCGGTGCCGCAGGAATCATCGCCATCGCCGCAGGAGACGATCCTCCCGCGTGCGGAGTGGAAGCCGGAGGCGAAACAGGAAACGTCTTCCCCGCTGGCGGCGCTGCCCGCGTTCTGCCTGGATCAAGTGGTGTTCGCGGATGCGGCGTCGGAGCGGGCCCACGCGTTCAAGGAAACCCGGAGCGAGGTGGTCACCGGCGGGCTGGAGCAGCGCGCGCGGCGGTTGGTCGCGGGCGGGCCGAACTCGTGGGAGGGTGGCGCGGTGGAGTGGACGATGAAGGTCGATCCCGGGCAGCAGAATTACGTCACCGTGAAACTGTGGGGCTCGGACAAGGGCCTTCAGACCGGGCGGCTGATCCTCTTCGCCAACGGCCTGCAGGTGGGCTACCGGCATGAGAGCGACCACGATCTCCTCAACCAGTGCGACGCCGATCCGCTGGCCGCCGGGCGTTTCGTGTACGTCACGGTGCCGCTGCCGCCGATGCTCACCAAGGGCCTGACCAGCCTCGACCTGAAGATCGTGTCGACCGGGCCGATCTGGTTCTATGGGAGCAATTTCCCGCAGTATCAGAAGGGTTTCACCGGGCCCTCGCGCGGCATCTACCGGGCCTACACCCATACGGTGAACCGCTTCGTGCCGTCGGACACGGAAACTCAAGGGCGGATGCCGGAGGCGGTGGTCCGCTCGACGGCTGGACCGGAGGTGATCGACCAGACGAAGAAGACGGTGATCGAGCGGATCTCGAAATTGCTCGCGAGCCAGGACGTGCCAGCCACCCACAAGGGGCGCGCCGAGGAATTGATGCTGCTCTCCGAGGCCTACCAGACGCCGTGGACTCCGGCCTACCGGAACCGGCTGGCGGTCGAAAGGATTCTCCGCCTTGGTGATGCGATGGCGCAGGACTTCGCGAAGGATCGCAAGTTCATCGATGACGATTGGGGGGGCACCGGCGCGCTCGGCCAGGCGGTGATGCACGCGTGGGACGGCCTGCGTCCGGTGCTGAACGGCAGCTTGATGTTGAATGGGGCGAAGGTTTCGCGGAAGGACGCGTGGGTGGCGATGCTGAAGTACAGCGTGGACTATTGGCGCACCCACCGCCGTTCCTACACGAACCAGTCGATGATCGTGGACGCGGGCATCTACTCCGCGAACGAGGCGGTGGCGCTGCTCGATCCGAAGAGCGCGCTGCCGCGGTCCCGCACGTTGGAGTTCCTTTATCAATCGGTGGGGATCGAACCGTGGGTCGGCAGCGACCTCGTTTCCGGCGGCAGCGAAATGCCATTCGGCAAGGATTACCGGCTCATCACGCGGAAGGGGTTGTCCCGCGAGCTCGGCTACGTGGCGTCGTATGGCGAAACGATTCTGCCCTTCGCGCGCGACATGGCGATGCTGACGGGCGACCGCAAGCTGCGCGAGCAGGCACGCCGGATGCAGTTGGCGCGGCTGGCCTTCCGCTATCCCTCGACCGATGGCGACGGCTACCGCTGCATGAAGCTCGCCAGCGAGATCGACAATCGCGTCGCCCACTATCCCTACGAGGGCAGCGCCTACAATTCCCCCGATGTACGGGAAGCGTGGTGGATGGAAACCGCGGCGCTGTTGCCGGACGATCCCTATGTGGTGGGTGCGGCGCAGCAATCGGTGGAGGACGGCCAGTACTTCGACCACATCGCGGGGCGCCTGAAGGATCGCGACACGGTGGGGATGATGCGGAACGTCACCAACTGGGAGAAGGTGTCCGCCCTGCCGAAGAGCCCGAAGCGGCTGCCGATGACCCCGGGCCAGCCCGACTTCGTGTTCGCCGATGAGGAGAACGCCGTGCTCGCGCTCAAGCATGGCGACACGCGGCTCTTCGTGAACCTCTACTATCGTGCCGAGCGTGGCGTGAACCGCGTGGCCCGCGTGTTCGAACTCACGCCGGACATCACCCGCATCGCGACGGTCCGCAGCGAGGTGGAAATCATCGGCAGCGGGGAAACCTACACCCGTCCGGACTGGATCGACCGCATCCGCAGCCGCGGCGTGGTGCCACCCGGCCAGGATCTCCACCAGGCCTGGGCCGGTGAGGTGCTGCCCATTTCGAAGCGGCCCGATGACGCGAAATCCCCGGCCTATGGCGAGTGGGGGCCGTTCGTCGGCAAGGCGGCCTTTTACACGCTGCCGTATGGCGACTACCTCATCGGCCTGAATACGACCGAGGATCGGAACTACACGCTGCATGTTCCAGAGGATTACAAGGACGCGGTCGACCTCGTGAGCGGAAAGAAAGTGGAAGCCGGGGATCTCCGGGTGGGACCGCTTTCCACGGTGGTGTTATTCGCGGGGAAGCGGTGAGGCGGTCCGCGGAGGTAGGGTCGCACCGCCGGGGCGACCGGGGGGAAGAGGCCGCGTCCGCTGCCAACGGCGCGTCCCATCCCTTCGTCTGATGGGGCGGCGTGTTTCCCGCGGACGACGTCCACCGCCCGGTCATCTCGGCGAGATGACCCTACCTCCAGAGGCGGGCCGTAAAGGTAGGGTCGCACCGCCGGGGCGACCGGGTCTAATTGGCCGCGTCCGCTGCCAACGGCGCGTCCCATCCTTTCGTCTGATGGGGCGGCGTGTTTGCCGCGGACGACGTCCACCGCCCGGTCATCTCGGCGAGATGACCCTACCTTCGCAGCGATCCGCGGAGGTAGGGTCGCACCGCCGGGGCGACCGGGTCTAACGGCCGGGTCCGCTGCCAGCGGCGCGTCCCATCCCGTCGTCTGATGGGGCGGCGTGTTTGCCGCGGACGACGTCCACCGCCCGGTCATCTCGGCGAGATGACCCTACCTCAGTTCGGCGTCACCTTGAGGCGGACGAACAGTTTGCCCGCGCCGGTGGGCAGGGTGTATTGCACGGAGCCCGCGGCGTTGCTGAGGTTCGAGTCGTTGGCGAGGATGTCAGTCCAGGTCGTGAGATCCGGGGAGGTTTGGACCACGAAGGCCGTGCCGTAGCTGCCGCTGGGGATGTTGCCGCCGTTGGTCCAGGTGACCTTGCCGGACACCACGCCGGGATTAGCGGTGACACCGGCCGCGGCGTTCAGGAAGTACTCCACGCCGTTCGTCACCCCATCGTTGTCATAGTCGAGGTTCGCGGCTTGGCCTCCCGCATTGGCGGTGGACCAGGCGCTGTAACCCGCGCCGACCTGGAGCTTGCCGGTGCCGGTGATTTGGGCGACCTCGTGGGCGGCTCCGGAACCGATCGCGCCATAGACGCCGTTGCCCTGGGTCACGCCGTTGATCACCAGGGTGGCCACGGTATCGGTGGACGCGTGGGTGAGGTTCAAGGTCGCGCCGCTGGCGATGTTCACCGTGGAGGCGTCGTTGAGGTAGGGCTGGGTGAGGGTGAGGGTGCCCGCGCTGACGGTGGTGGTGCCGGTGTAGGTGTTGTTTCCGGAAACGACCAGCGTGCCGGTGCCGAGCTTGACCAGGCTGCCGGCCGCCGCGCCCGCGGCCCAACTGTCCGCGATCACGCCGCTGAGCGTGGTGGTGCCAGCGGTGCCCGCGACGTTCACGTTGAGGAGGCGTCCGGTGGTGTCGTTGGAGAGGTAGGTGGGGCCGGAGAGGGTGGTGGCGGCGGTGTTGTTCACTAGGATGGTACCGTTGCCGCCGGCGTTGTAGACGTTGCCGGTGAATTGGAGGTTGTTGGACCCGGAGAGCGTGAGGACCTTGGCGCTTTGCACCAGCAGGGCCTTGTCGACCGCGTTGGCTCCGGACAGGTCGGTGTTCGAGCGGATGGTCAGTTCCGATGCCACCTGGACGCCGGATTGCAGTCCGCCGAGGGAGCTGTTCGGCGCGCCGAGCGCGTTCTTGTTGCCCAGCTCGACGATCGTGGCGGGAAAGGTGTTGGAGGCGTAGAGCACGGAGCGGAACTCGGTGATGCCCCAGGAATTGAAGGTCACGCCGCCGCCGGTGCTCGCGCCGTTCAGGACGATGGTGCCGGAGTTGGTGGTTTCCAGGTAGAGGCGTGCACCGCTGAGCGCGAGGCTGCCATTGAAGGTCAACGCGCCCGCACCCGTGGCGAGCGTGATGCGGTTGTCGCCACCGGCGAGCGTGAGGTTGTTGCCGATCGTCTGTGGGTTCGCGCTCTGGTTGTCGGCGATGTAGTTGCTGGTGATGGCGAGGTCCCCGCCGGCGAGCGTGAAGGAACCGGCGCCGGAGTTGAAGGTGATGGCGTGTTTGGTGGCGCTGCCGCCGAGGCTGGTGATGTAGTCGTTGTTGGTGGCCAGGTTGGTGGTGCCCGCGAAGGAGAGCGTGTCCCCGGTGGTGGCGGGGGCGACGTCGCCGTTCCAGTTCGCTGCCGTGCTCCAGTTGCCATTCGCGCCGCCGCCGTCCCAGGTCGGGTTCGCCACCTCGATCCGGCCGGTGCCGGTGATGAAGGCGGTTTCAAACTGCGCTCCGGAACCGATGGCCCCGTAGATGCCGATGGCCTGCTTGACGCCACCGAGGAAGAGGGTGGTGACGCGGTCCGTGGCGGAGTGGGTGAGATTGAGCGTGGCTCCGGTGGCCACCGTCAGCGTGGAGGTGTCCGCGATGTAGGGGGTGGAGAGGCTCAGGGTGCCCGCGCTGACGGTGGTGGCGCCGGTGTAGGTGTTCGCGCCGGTGAGGGTGAGCGTGCCCGTGCCGGTCTTGGTCAGGCCGCCCGCCGCGCCGGTGGACGGGTTCACGTAGTTGACGATCGCGCCGCTGATGGTGGTGGCCCCGGCGGTGGAGGCCACATCCACGGTGAGCGTGCGGCCGGTGCCGACGGCGTCGGAGAGCGAGACCTTTCCGGAAACGGTGGTGGTGCCGGTGTTGGTGACGGCCAGCGTGCGGTTCGCTCCCGCGTTGATCAAGGCGCCGCCGGAGGTCGAGGCCGGGCTGGTCAGCGTGGTGGAGCTGCCGCTGAGTTCGAGGTTGCTGGTGCCGCCGATGGTGAGGATGGCGGCGGCTCCGATCATGAAGGTGTTGCCCACGGCATTGGCTCCGGTCAGGGCGGTGTTCGATTGGAGCGTGGAGTTCGCGTTGACCTGGATGTAGCCGGTGCCGAGGGCGGCCGCGTTGCCGAGCTCGATGATGCTGCCCGCGATGTTGACGCGCATCGTGGACGGGCCGGTGATGGCGAAGGCCGTGACGCTCGCCCCGCCGTTGGTGCCCGCGGCGTTGAAGACCAGGGTGTGCGCGGTGGTGGTCGGGAAAAGGCGGCCGGTGCCGTAGTTGATCGCGCCGTTGAAGATGGTCTTCGCGCCCGCGGAGCCGACGATGTTGTTGGAGGCTCCCTGCAGGTTGATGGGCGTGCCGATCGTCTGGGTGGTGCCGCTGCTGTTGGTGACCGCGCCGAAGAGATCGAACTGGTTGCCATCCAGGGTGAACGAGGACGCTCCCGCGGCGAAGGTGATGTTCCGGAAGTCCGCGCCGGTGGCGTAGTCGTTGCTGGCGGAAGTCTGCAACGATCCGGCGAACTGGAGGTCGGTGGTGGTGGAGGCCGTGGGGGCCACGTCGGTGCTCCAGTTCTGGGGCGTCTGCCATTTGTTGTCGGCACCGCCGCCATCCCAGACGCTCTGAGCGAAGGCGGTGGGGACGAGGAGGGCGCTGCTGGTCAGTCCGAGCAGGGCGAGTACGGCGCGGGTGGGTTTCATGGGAGAGATGGGGTGGGGGTCGCGGATGGATGGATTGGTGGACGGGAGCGTTTCACGACGGGGTGAGCCGCTCATGGAAACGCATAGGGGAACGGGAACGATCCGCGCGAGGGGGGCGGAGATTTCCAAGTTGCTCAGCGGGAGGATCCGCCCGGCTACCGGAGCGGAAGATCGACGTTGTCATCCACCGGGCGTCCTTTACCGTGGGAGTGATTAACAAGTTAATCAGCGGCTCCGTTCCATGGCTTTCCGGGAACGTCCATGATGCGAGGGTGCCATGAGCGATTCAGACAACAGCAGGCGGGTCACGGTGCGGGACATCGCGAAGGAGCTGGGGGTCAGCCACGTGACGGTCTCGCTCGCGCTGCGTGGCCGCGGGCGGATCTCCGAGGCGCTGCGGGAACGCATCCGCGAGGTGGCGGAACGCATGGGCTACAAGCCGGACCCGATGCTGGCCGCGCTCGCCAGCTACAGCCGCCGGGGCAACGGCCCGAAGCCGATCTCGTCGGTGATCGCCTGGCTCAATGGCTGGCGGGATCCGGCCGAGCTGAGAACGTTCAAGGAATTCGACCTCTATTGGAAAGGGGCGTTCGCGGCGGCGGAGAAGTTCGGGTTCCGTCTGGAGGAGTTCCAGTTCGGTGGGGGACTCTCGGCGATGCGGCTCCACCAGATCCTCTCCACCCGTGGCATCAAGGGCATCGTGCTGCCGCCCCACCGGACCCATCCGGATTGGAAGGACTTCCCGTGGTCCGAGTATTCGGTGATCCGCTTCGGCCGGTCGCTGGTTTCACCGCGGACCCACCTGGTCACGGCCGACCAGGTGGCGAACACGATGCTGGCTTTCGAGAAGATGCGGGAGCGCGGCTACAAGCGCATCGGGTTCGTGACCGATGAATCGAACTTCAAGCTGCGCGGCCATTTGTTCGAAGGCGGTTATCTCACCGCCCAGCGGTTCGTGGAGGCGAAGGACCGCCTGCCGGTGTTCGTGCTGAACGATCACGCGGAGGCCCACCGCGGCGAGGCGCTGCGGGCGTGGTTCGACAAGCGGAAGCCGGACGCGATCATCACCAACATGCCGGAGGTGCCGGCCTTGCTGGGCTCCATCGGACTGAAGATACCGGATGACGTGGCTTTGGCCGGAACCACGCAGATCGACATCCCCATCGGTGCCGGCATCGACCAGCATCCGGAGGAAATCGGGCGGGTCGGCATTCTCACGCTTATTTCGCTGATCAACGACGGAGCCCGCGGCATCCCGCGGATCTTCCGGCAGAACTTGGTGGAGGGCAGTTGGGTGGACGGCGACAGCTTGCCGGATCTCCACGCGCGCTGAGAAAGTCAGTGGTTGCCGGAAGAATCGCTCCACGGCGAGCAAGGCTGGAGCTGGAAACGAAAAAGGCGACCTGGATGGTCGCCTTTTCATTCTCCAAGATGGAGTGGTGCTCGAGGGGGGACTCGAACCCCCACAGGTTACCCTACTAGATCCTTAGTCTAGCGCGTCTACCAATTCCGCCACCCGAGCAGAGTGTCGTGCGGCTTGCTTGCCGCGCCGCGGATTTAGGGTGCCCGGCAGGGGTTTGCAAGAGAATCTTTGAAAATAATCCGAGCCTCGCATGGCTGCCTTCCTGCTTGATAGTCTCCTGCCCTGCCCGAGCATCCGATCGTCACCCATGGAATCCATTCGCGCTGAATCAGTCGTCAAACAGTTCGGAACCGTGACCGCGCTCGCGGGGGTGAGCGTGACCGTGGAACCGGGTGAATTGTTTTTCCTGCTGGGGGCCTCCGGCTGCGGAAAAACGACGCTGCTGCGGAGCATCGCGGGGCTGGAAAATCCGACGTCGGGCGCGATTTTTTTCGGCGACCGGGACGTGACGACGCTGCCCGCCCACAAGCGCGAGGCGGCGATGGTGTTCCAGAGCTACGCGCTGTGGCCGCACCTGACGGTGGCGCGGAACATCTCCTTCGGCCTGGAGGAGCGGCAGGTGCCGAAGGCCGAGATCCAGCGGCGGGTGGGGGAGGCGCTGGAAATGGTGCGCCTCACCGGCTACGGCGAGCGCTCGATCGACCAGCTTTCCGGCGGCCAGCAGCAGCGGGTGTCATTGGCACGCGCGCTGGTGGTGAAGCCGAAGTGCCTGCTCCTCGATGAACCGCTTTCGAACCTCGATGCCCAGCTCCGCGTGGAGATGCGCCGCGAGATCCGCCGGATCGTGAAGGAAAACGGCCTGACGGCGATCTATGTGACCCACGACCAGGAGGAGGCGCTGGCGATGGCGGACCGGATGGCGGTGATGGACAAGGGGCGGATCGAGCAGCTCGGGACACCGGGTGAGATCTACCGCCACCCGCGCACCGCCCATGTGGCCTCGTTCATCGGCGAGACGAATCTTTTCGATGGCACGGTGGTGGAGGTGGTGGCGGACCGCGTGCGCGTGAAGACCGCGGCGGGCGATCTGACCGGCCGCACCGCGGATCCGGAGTGGAAGCCGGCGGCGGGCGAACGCGTGCGGCTGTCCGTGCGACCGGAGGCGTGGCGATTGGACGCGGCGGACGGGCATCCCATCGCGGGCACGGTGGTGGAGCGCACCTATCTCGGGCAGCGTGTCCAGTACTGGATCGAGACCGCGGCGGGCCGCCAGCAGGTGGTGGAGCTGAATCCCCATGAGGTCCGCGAGCCGGGCGGGGCTCCTGTCGGTCTCCAGGCGCGTCCGGACGACGTGGTGGTGCTGAAATCCTGATTCTCCTCCGATGAAACGCTTCGCCGTCATCGTCGGCCTGCTGGTGCTGATCGTCGCGCTGCCCATCGTGATGCGGCGGGAAAACGCGCCGGTGTCGCCGGACCGGGCGGACGACCGCATTTCGATCCTTTCGCCCCACAACGAGACGATCCGCGTCGAGTTCGGGCGGGCATTCGCGGCGTGGTGGAAGCAGCGGACCGGCCGCACGATCTACGTCGACTGGCGTACTCCGGGCGGCACCTCGGAGATCGCGATGGTGCTGGACGCGGGATTCAAGGCGGCGAAGGAGACCGGCCGCGAAGGCGTGGGGGTGGATGTGTTCTTCGGCGGCGGGCAGCCGGATTTCTCGCGTCAGGCGAAGGAGGGGCGGCTGGTGCCGCTGGATGTATTCAAGGAACATCCGGAGTGGTTCGGCGAGGGCCGGGTGGTGCCGTCATCCTGGACCGGCGAAACGTATTTCCCAGCGGACCACACCTGGGTCGGCTGCTGCCTGTCGCAGTTCGGGATCGCGGCGAACCCGGACGTGCTGGCGCGGCTGAAAGCACCGGTGCCCGCGCGCTGGGACGATCTCGGCGACCCGCGATTCGCCGGGGCGGTGGCGCTGGCCGATCCCACCAAGAGCGGCTCGGTGGCGCGCGCGTTTGAGCTGCTGGTGCAGGAGCAGATCCAGCGTGAATTGAAGGATGCGTCCGTGCCGCGGGAACACGCGATCGCCGCCGGGTGGGACAAGGGGCTCCAGCTCATCCTGCGGATGTCCGCGAATGCACGCTACTTCACCGATAGCGCTTCGAAGATCCCGCACGACGTGGGGCAGGGGGATGCCGCCGCGGGGATGTGCATCGATTTCTACGGTCGCTCCTACCACGAGGAACTGCTGCGGGCGGATGGCAGCTCGCGGGTCGAATGGCGGGCTCCGGAGGGCGGGGCCACCTACAGCCCGGACCCGGTGGCGGTCTTGAAAGGCGCGCCGCATCCGGAGATCGCGCAGGCGTTCGTGACCTTCTGCCTGTCCGCGGAAGGGCAACGGCTGTGGTTCGGCGCGCCGGGTTCGCCCGGTGGTCCGCAAGAGCGCGCGCTGCACCGCCTGCCGATCCGCGGGGATGTTTACTCGCCGGAGATCCTCGCCACCGCCACGATCCGGCGGAATCCCTACACCGATCCCGGAGTCTTCACCTACGATCGCGAGCTGACCGGCAAGGCCTTCAACACGCTGCGCCAGTTCGTCCGGATCGCGTGCATCGATTCCCATCCCGAGCTCCAGCGGGCGTGGAAGGCGATGGCCGCCGCCGGGTTCCCCCCGGAGGCGATGGCCGCGTTCTCGGATGTGTCCGCGTTTCCCTACGCCACCTTTGGAAAAGGGCATCCGGTGCTCGATGGCGGCGATCCGCTGGCATCCGCCGATCTCGCTTCCGCCCTCGGCGAACGCTTCCGCGCGAACTTCCGTCGGGCCGAGGCTTTGTCCCGATCGTCCGCCACTCCAGCCGCCCGCCAGCCATGAAACGCGGACCCGCTCTGATGATCCTCGCCCTCACCGCGCTGCTGTTCGCGGTGTTCTTCCTCTATCCCGCGGGCACCGTGGTGAAGCAGGCGTTCATACGGCCATCGGATGGCGCGTTCACTTGGGACTTCCTCGCCGCGGTGTTCCGGAACGACGTTTACCGCGAGGGGCTGTGGAACGCGCTGGTGCTCGGGCTGGCCAGCACTGCCGTCACTTTGTTGGTGGCATTCCCGATGGCGCTCGCCGCGCACCGGCATGACTTTTTCGGCAAGCGGGTGCTCGGTGCGCTGGTGCTGGTGCCGATGATCCTGCCGCCGTTTGTCGGCGCGGTGGGGATCAAGCAGATGCTCGGCGTGGAAGGCGCGCTCAATGCGCTGCTGATCCGCTGCGGGCTGATGGACGCGGCGATGCCGCACGACTGGCTGGCGCACGGCCGCTTCGCCGGCATCGTGCTGATGAACGCGCTGCACCTGTATCCGATCCTCTATCTGAACATCGCCGCGGCGCTTTCGAATCTCGACCCGGCGATGGAGCAGGCGGCGGAGAACCTGGGGGCCTCGCCGTGGCGGAGGTTCCGGCGGGTCACGCTGCCGCTGGCCATGCCCGGCGTGTTCGCGGGGGCGTCGGTGGTGTTCATCTGGGCCTTCACGGAGCTGGGCGTGCCACTGGTGTTCGACTTCGGGCGGGTGGCCCCGGTGCAGATCTACGATGGTATCAAGGGCCTCGACAAAAACCCGGTGCCCTACGCGCTGACCACGATCCTGCTGGTGGTGGCGGCGGTGATCTTTGCGGGTTCGAAGATGATCCTCGGGCGCTCGGCGCAGGGCAGTGCGCCGCGGCCGAAGGGGCGCTCGACCGCGAGCCGTGCCCGCGGCTGGAAGGCGGTGGCCTGCCCGCTGCTGTTCCTCGGCGTGTTCCTCGCGGCCTCGCTGCCGCACTGCGGCGTGGTGCTGCTGTCGCTTTCGGAAAGGTGGTATGGCTCGGTCCTGCCGCAGCACCTCACGCTCCGCCATTACATCGAGGCGCTGGGCAACGGGCTGGTGGTGCCCTCGATCGAGAATAGCCTGGTTTATGCTTCCGCGGCCACAGGCGTGGCGGCGGTCATCGGGCTCGCCGCGGCGTGGGTGGTGGTGCGTTCGAACCTCAGGTTCCGGAACGCGCTCGATGCGATGCTCATGCTGCCGCTGGCGGTGCCCGGGCTGGTGATGGCCTTCGGCTACCTGGCGCTGTCGCAGGAGGGGAAGCCGTTCCATTTCCTGGTGGGGCCGGGCGGCACGCCGTTCTTCCTGCTGGTGGCGGCGTATGCGATACGGCGGATGCCGTACATCCTGCGCTCGGCGGTGGCCGGACTCCAGCAGAGCAATCCGGCGCTGGAGGAGGCCGCGGCCTCGCTCGGGGCCACGCCGCTGCGGATGCTCCGCCGCGTGGCGATCCCGCTGATCGGCGCGAACCTCGCCGCCGGGTCGATCCTCGCCTTCGCCTTCGCCATGCTGGAGGTGAGCGACAGCCTGATCCTCGCCCAGCAGGCGCAGCATTACCCGATCACCAAGGCGATCTACAGCCTGCTCAGCACGCTCGGAAACGGCACCGAACTGGCGGCCGCGCTCGGCGTGTGGTCGATGGCGTTCCTGTCCGTGGCCATCATCGGCGCGACGGTGCTGGGCGGGAAGCGCGGCGGGGTTTTCAAGTTGTAAGGGCCTGACAAGTAGCGCTGGGCTTTGCCCGGCGTGCCTCTGGCGGCGCTTTGCGGAAGAAGGCGGCCCCCGTGCGCATCGGTCCGCTCCCTGCACGCGAAGCCCAGCTTCGCGCTACCTGAAGAGGCCGGAAAACCACGTAGGGCTCCAAAAATCCCGGTGATCTCCACTTGATTTCGAGCGCGACCGGGAGGAATGTTAGACGCGGTTGAATCCATTCATCTACCCGCGTTCACCCATGCCCAAAGTCCGCTTGTCCGGCACCGTTCTCGGTGAGAACGATCCCTCCCGCTCCACCCGCGCCCGCCTCCTCCACCTGCTCTTCAGCCACGGCTGGGACATCTACAATGGCAATGGCGACCAGCGCATCACGCTTTCCAACATCGAGCGCAAGATCATCGAGTCCGATGCCTTCGTGTTCACCCCCGGCGCCACGCTGGAGGACATGTTCAAGGCGATCTCGATCTTCGTGGGCTACCAGACCCTCGACCGCCACCTGGCCGGGAAACCGACGGTGGTGCTGAACTCCGACTTCTCCTGGGCCCCGTTCTTCTCGGTGCTCGACCACCTCCACAAGATGGGGACGATCCAGCAGGACTACCGGGATTATCTGCTCGGCGTGGAGACCAGCGACGAGGTGATCCGCACGCTCGACGTGGTGCGTCACCACGGCATCCCGGACGCCGGGCGGGTGAAGATTGGCGAGAGCAACGTGCTGTCGTTCGAAACGCCGCTGCCCGCGAACCACGCCGGGAACGTGTGCGTGTTCTGCTCCGCCAGCCTCACCGATCCGGCCTATCTGGCCGATGGCGAGGAACTCGGCCGCCGTCTGGCGGAGGCGCGGCTCGGCTGCATCTCCGGTGCCGGGAAATCCGGCATCATGGGCGCGGTGGTGAAGGGCTCGGTGGAGGCCGGTGGCTGGACCGCCGGTTCGAACGTGCCGCACATCATCGAGCTGGAGGGATTGCCGGAGGGGCTTTCCAGCTTCTGGCTGCGCCCGGACATCTACACCCGCATGGAGGTGATGATCCAGAATTCGGACGGCTTCGTGATCTTCCCGGGCGGTGCCGGCACCGTGCAGGAGCTGTTCGCGCTGATGATCTTCAAGCACCAGAAGAACCCGCTGATGACGAACAAGCCGGTGGTGCTCTTCAACCGCCCGAATGCCGCGGGGATCGGGTTCTGGGATCCGCTGATCGACCTGCTCGGCGACATGTGCCAGCCCGGTGACTTCACCGTGGCGCGCACGCTCGACGATATCACCCCGGCCTTCGTGCGGAAACTGCCGAAGTCGGCGTGAGGTTCGGCCCAGCCCCGTTCAGGGGCGACGTATCCCAGCCGGTGGCGCAAGCCACCGGTGGAGAGTGTGTGCGGAGCCAAGTTCCATTAGGGACGACGCAACGAAGGCTCTGGACGTCAACGCACCGAAACTCTCCGCGGTTCGGATGAGCGTGGTGCCTCATGGTCTCCATGAAGATCGTTCTGGCACAAGAGCGCAGGCAGCGTCGTCCCTGCGGGACTTGGCTCTTCTTGGCGGCCCTTTCCGGTGGCTTGCGCCACCGGCTGGAATGCGTCGCCCTGCCGGGCTTGAAGAGGTATGCGAGGCGGTCGATTTGCTCCATGGCTCGCGCTTGGGCGGGCTTTCGTGGTTTCAATTCCTCCTCAAGCTCTCCGCGAACGCCCGCTCGGTGAGTTCGGCGAAGAGGGTGGCGTAGGAGGGGAGGAGGCGCTTGTGGATGATTTCCACCCGCTGGTGGTGCGGGGCGAATGCGCTCTTCATCGCGTTCATGGTGATCTTCTCGAGGTCCACCAGATCGAGGTCGAAGACGGTGGTGGCGGTCTCGAGTTCCTTGGTCATCGAGGTGTCGCTCATCAGGCGGTCGTCGGTGTTCAGGCAGGCGCGGAACCCGGCGCGGTGGAAGATGGGAAACGGATGCTCCTCCAGGCTCGGGGTGGCACCGGTGTGGACGTTGCTGAGCAGGCACATCTCGATCGGGATGCGGCGGTCGAGCACGAACTGGGCGAGCGGCCCGAGTTTCAATTCGCCGTCCGGCAGGATCTCGATGTCGTTCCGCAGCCGGGTGCCGTGGCCCAGCCGGTGGGCGCCGCACCACTGGAGCGCCTGCCAGATGGATTCCAGTCCGAAGGCTTCGCCGGCGTGGATGGTGATGTGGAAGTTGGCGCGTCGGATCGCCTCGAAGGCGGCCATGTGCTTCTTCGGCGGATGGCCGGCCTCGCCGCCCGCGAGGTCGAAGCCGACCACGCCCTTGTCCCGCCAGCGGATCGCCAGCTCGGCGGCCTCCAGCGAATCGGTGCGGTCGCGCATCGCGCAGAGGATCAGCCCCCACTTCACTCCGTACTGGCGTTCGCCGCGCTCCAGGCCATCGAGCACGGCCTCCACCACCTCGTCCTGGGTCAGGCCGTGGCCGGTGTGGAAGACCGGGGCGAAGCGGACCTCGGCGTAGACCACGCCATCCCGCGCCATGTCTTCGATGAACTCGAACGCCACGCGCTCCAGGGCATCGCGGTCCTGCATGACGCCGATGGTGTGGGCGAAGCCTTCGAGATACTCGGGCAGGTTCCCGCGCTGCGCGCCGCGGTGAAACCACTCGGCCAGTTCACCGGCGTCCCGGGTGGGCAGGGCGGTGTAGCCGTGGCTCTTCGCCAGATCGAGGATCGTCTCCGGGCGCAGGCCGCCATCGAGGTGTTCATGCAGCAGGACCTTCGGAAGGCGGGTGAAATCAAGGGCTTCCACCAGCTTCACTCCGGCGGGCATCGGGGCCCTGGGAAACAGCTCGGGATAACGATGTTCGATCATGAGGCACTCTAGCAGATCGGTGCAGCATGATCCAACCGCCAAAGGCGAAAATCGCTTCGCCGCGCGGCCTGTTTGACTTTGACCGAATGAAGCGCGCGGCGTAGCCTACCAGCGGTTTTTCCCCACCCCACCCCATCCCACATGAAATGTCCGCGCTGCGTGCAACGAATCCACCGCGCGGCGGCCGGGTGCCCGCACTGCGGCTTCTCGTTGGGTGACGCGGACGCGATCTTCGGATCGGAGGAGGTGCGGCTGCGCTCCCTAACGGATGCGGCCGGGTTGATGCGGCGCGAGGAGCAGCGGCAGGTGGAGAACGCGATGCTGGCGTTCAACCGCCGGTTTCCGCAGCTCTTCATCGCCGTGCACACCGGCTCCTTCAGCGGGGTGGCGAACCTCCGCCAGTTCGGCTTCTGGCTGCTCAACCGCGGCGCGTTCGAGGACGTGGCGGTGGACCGCCCGAACGAGGCGGGCGTGCTGATCGCGATCGACGCCGAGGCGCGCGCGGCGGGGATCACCTTCGGCTACCTGCTCGATGCCTATCTCGACGAGGAGGACACGTTCCATTGCTTGTCCCGCGCGCATTCTTACTGGCTGGAAGGCCGGTTCGCGGATGGCCTGGTGAAGGCGATCGGCCAGCTCGAGACGCTGTTGAAAAAGCGCAGCCGCCAGGCGCGCCGGAATCCAGCGAAGTTCGAGCGCCGTGTGGCCCGCCCGCCGCAGGTGGAGAACCTGGTGCAGAAGATCCGCCACGGCCGCCAGCCGCTGCCGCAAGACACGCGGGAAAACGAGGAGGCCCGGCCATGAACGTCCGCGCGTCCCTGCTCGTCCTTTCCAGTCTGCTCCTGTTCGCGCCGCTGCCGGTGGCCTCCGCCAAGACCGAGAAGCCGTCGTCCTCGACCAAGGCCAAATCCACCCGCACGGAGAAGAAGCCGGAGCCCGAAAAGCCGAAGCCCAAGCCGGCTCCCGCGGCGGCCGTGGACACGCAGCCGGACCCGGACACGCCGCATTTCCCGCCGATGCCGACATTGGGGCCGGAGGGCGTGCCCGATGCGCAGCTCCCGAAGTGGTCGGACGCCGACCTCGCGCTGCTGAAGGGCGGCAAGACGGTGCCGGGGGCCTTTCTCCTCACCGACGAGATGCCGCCGGAGGAGCCCGCCACGAAGCCCCAGCCGCTGAAGGTCGCCGGGCCCACCGCGGAGGAGCTGGCGGAGGATTCGACGCCCTCCACCGCGATCCCGGAGAAATACCTGGCGGCCTATTTCAACGAACGCCCAAAGGCCTTCCTTGTCGATCCCCAGAAGCTGCTCACGCCGCAGCAGACGCACGACCGGCTGGCGTTCCTGAACTACCACGCCACGGATTCGACCATCGACCTCTTCGTCTATGTCTTCGGCGCGTCCCAGGAAATCCCCGGCGACGTGCGTGCGGAGGAGCTGGCGGAGCGCCTGTATGCCAGCGGTCGCCCGGCGGCCTTCGTGTTCTATTTCCTCGGTGCGCCGCAGCGCTCGGTGATCTACCTGAGCCCCTCGCTCACGGACGCGGTGTCCGGGGCGGAGCAGCGGCGGGCCTTGCAGAGCTCGGTGCTCCGGGCCCTGGACAAGGCGGACGCGGTGGAGCAGCTCGATGCCTTCTGCGTCCAGATGTCGATCCGGCTCTATTGGATGGAGCGGATCCTGGCCGGTGGCACCATCCCGGATTCCTTCCCCGTGGCGGAAAATGCCCCGGCGAAGGCCCCGGAGAAGGAGAGCAAGCTGGCGGCGCTCTACCGCAAGCTGCCCGACCGCTGGTGGCTGCCGGTGGCGGTGCTGCTCGGCTCGGCGCTCGCCGGGTGGGGCGTGAAGCTGTGGCTCCAGTTCCGCGCGCGCTACCGGTTCCCGGAGTTCGATGTCGAGCCGCGGCTCGGGGGCGACCATGCCGCCGGGGTGGGGGCGGTCATTTCCTTCGCCAGCGGCTCGCTGCCGCCCGCGGTCCAGCGGGAGCAGGTGCCGGATTACCTCAGGAGGGCTTGAGAAGAAGGAAGACTTGAAGACGCAAGAAGTAAGAGGAGAGTCTCAGACAAGGCGCTTCGGAGGATTTTCTCTTTGCTTCTTGTCTTGCTTCTTACGTCTTCAAGTCTTGCGTCTTTAAATCATGACCGACTGGGAATTCCGCTACCGCCATCACGACACTCCGTGGGAGAAGGGCTCGGCCGCGCCGCCGCTGCTGGAACTCATGGAGCGGTGGAACGCCGCGCCGCCATGGGGCGGGGGCGAGGTGCTCGCGCCAGGCTGCGGATTCGGGCATGATGTGCGGGTGATCGCGTCCACCGGGGTGCCGGTGCTGGGGCTCGACCTGGCCGCCGCGGCGGTGGAGGGCGCGCGCGGGTTTCCCTCGGTAGGGCAGGAGCGTTACCTCCAGGCGGATCTCTTCGATCGCTCGTGGTGGCCGGCGAAGGGCTTCACCGGGTGGTGGGAGCACACGTGTTTCTGCGCGATCGATCCGGTCGACCGCCCGCGCTATGCGGAGGCGGCCGGGGCTTTGGTGCGGCCCGGCGGCTGGCTGTGCGGGGTGTTTTTCCTGACGCCGAACGAGCGCGGGGAGGAAAGCTGCGGCCCGCCGTTCGATTCCACCATCGGCGAGATCGAGGGGCTGCTGGCCCCGTGGTTCGAGCGGGTGGATGCCTGGGTGCCCACCCGGTCCTATCCTGGCCGCGAGGGTCGGGAATGGGTGGCGATTTTTCGACGAAAACAGGATTGAATCGCGCTGGTATCCGGACGGTTGCGAGATCCGCCCGTTCACGGTAGTATGATTCCCCGATCCTCCATGACCCGTCTCCTTCCGCTGATTGCCTGTATCCCGCTGGTGGCGACCGCCGCGCCGGAGCGGCCCTATTTCCAGGACAAGAAGGCTCCGGACAGCCGGAAGGACCTCGATGCCATCCAGAAGGCGCTCACCGCCGCCCTGCCGAAGGCCCGCGAGGCCACCGTCTGCATCGAGATGGGGGAGGGCAGCGGCAGCGGCGTGATCGTGTCCGCGGATGGCCTGATCCTCACCGCCGCCCACGTGGCCTCCGGCACCAACAAGGAGATGACGGTGGTGATGGAGGATGGGAAGAAGCTGAAGGCCGAGTCGCTCGGACTGGTGGCCACCACCGACTGCGCGATGGTGAAGATCACCGAAAAGGGGAACTACCCCCATGTGGAGATCGACCGTGATGAAAACACGCGCCTGGGCGACTGGGTGTTCGCGCTCGGTCATTCCGGCGGCTTCGACAAGGACCGCGGCTCGGTGGTCCGCCTCGGCCGCCTCGTCCGCACCGCGGATTCCACCATCCAATCGGACTGCACGCTGATCGGCGGCGACTCCGGAGGACCGCTTTTCGACCTGCAAGGGCGCTTGATCGGCATCCACTCCCGCGTCGGCGAGGTGCTGGCGCAGAACATGCACGTGCCGGTGAAGGAGTTCCTGAAGCACTGGGACGAGATGATCGGCGGCAATTTCGTGGGCGAAGGCCCGTTCGCGAAAGCTCCGGAAAAGGGCAAGGGCTTCCTCGGGCTCGCCACGGAAGCCCGCCCGGAAGGTGGCCTGCGGGTGTCGAAGGTGGGGCGTGAGAGCCCTGCCGAGAAGGCCGGCATCGTCGAAGGCGACGTGCTGCTGAAACTCAACGGCAAGCCGCTGGCGACCCGTGATGATTTACAGGGAATGCTCAAGGACATGGCCGCCGGCGACAAGTTGGCGCTCGAGATGCTCCGCAATGGCAAACCCGAAACCCTCGTCCTCAGACTCGGTGAACGCTAAGCTCCTTTTCCGCGCGATCTGTTTCGGTGCGCTCGCGACCGCTTCCCACGCCGCCCAGAACCTCGAATCCGATTTCCGCAAGAACGGGGATGCCGTGGTGGCCGCCTTCGAACCCGCGCGCCAGGTGCTCCAGACCAGCAGCGCGGTGATGCGGGACGGCCGCAAGGACATCGCCTACGGCACCGTGGTGTCCGCCGATGGCTACATCCTGAGCAAGGCCAGCGAGATCCAGAACGTGGCCAGCCTGACCGTGATCGTGGATGCCACCAAATACGACGCCCGCGTCGTGGCGGTGGACGCGATCTGGGATGTGGCGCTGGTGAAGATCGATGCCCAGGGCCTGAAGCCCGTGGTCTACGCCACCGAGGCCGATGTGCCGCAGGGCACGTGGGTGGTGGCGAACGGAGCCACCAGCCTGACGCGCCGCCGCGCGCTGCCCGGCATCATCAGCGCGAAGCCCCGCGAGATCCAGGCCAGCGGCGGGGCCGCCCTGGGCGTGGTGATCAAGGAGAAGTCGAAGGCCGAGGTGGCGGATGTGAACGAACACAGTGGCGCGCACGAGGCCGGCCTCCAGAAGGGGGATGTGCTGGTGGCGATCGATGGCAAGAAGATCACCAAGTCCGAGGACCTGATGGCCGCGCTGAAGGAGAAGAAGGCGGGCTCCACCGTGAAGGTGACTTTCCGCCGGAATGGCAAGGAGGAGACCATCGAGGTTCGCCTCGCCGCGCGTGGGGAGATGTACGAGGAGAAGACCCGCAACGACGAGATGAGCGGCGAGTATTCGCAGCGCCGCACCGGTTTCCCGAAGGTGATCCAGCACGACATCCTCGGCCGGAAGGATTCGGTGGGCGGTCCCTTGCTCGATCTCGATGGCCGCTGCGTGGGCATGAACATCGCCCGCGCCGACCGCGCGCAGAGTTTCGCCATCCCGGTGTCCGAGCTGAAGACCCTCGCGGAGAAGCTGGTGAAGGACGCGGGGAAGTAGCGTAAGTTTTTAACTTGCGCATGGGGATGGCTTGTTGGGCGTGTGAACGCGCGACAAGCTCCCGGTGGACCACTGTTCGGGGCTTGATTGGGATAGGGCGTGCATTGGCGGCCAGGCGGGCCGCTCCCGCTCGCAAGTTGGAAACTTGCGCTACTATGTCCTCTGCTCCTTGTGCTTCTTGAAGATCGCCAGGGTGCGGTCGCGCTCGGCGTGGTGGTCGACGATGGGAAGCGGGTAGCCCGCGGCGATCGGGCGGCCGTCCTTGGGCGGCTCCATCAGCCGGGCGGTCGGGACGTTCGCCAGTTCCGGCACCCATTTCCGGATGTATTTGCCCTCCGGGTCGTAGCGTTTCGTCTGCGACCACGGGTTCTGGATGCGGAAGTAGGGGGCGGCATCGGCACCGGTGCCGGCGGACCATTGCCAGCCGCCGTTGTTGGAGGCGATCTCGCCGTCGATGAGGTGCTGGAGGAACCACGACTCGCCGAGTTTCCAATCGAGGTGCAGGTCCTTGGTGAGGAACATGGCGGTGATCATCCGCACGCGGTTGTGCATGAAACCGGCGTGCAGGAGCTGGCGCATGCCGGCGTCCACGATCGGGAAACCGGTGCGGCCCTGCTGCCACGCCTCGAACTTCCCGTCCGGCTCGGCCCACCACAGTCCGCGCCACTCGGGATTGAACTCATGGTCCAGCACCTCCGGGTAGTGGTGGAGGATGGCGAAGTAGAATTCCCGCCACGCCAGTTCCTTGATGAAGGTCTCGAAGCCTTCCCGGACCTTGCCGCGGGTGCCAGCCATGGCCTCGGCGCATTTCGCATACACGGTGCGGATCGAGATCAGGCCGAAGCGCAGGTCCTGGGAGATGCGCGAGGTGGCCTCCTCCGCCGGGAAATCCCGCAGCGCCTGGTAGTGGCCAACCTTCGCTTCAAGTGCCCGCTTCAAGCGTTCCCTGGCAGCCCTTTCCCCGGCTTCCACGAAATCGCCCTCCGGCTCGTCCATGTCCCACACCGCGACGGTGGGCAGGGGCAGGGATTCCAAGCCGCCCGGGGTGGTGATCTTTTTCGCAACCGGCAGCGGCGCGGGCTTCTCCAGGTTCAGCCAGTTCCGGCTGTAGGGGGTGAAGACGCGGTAGGGCTGTCCGCCTTGGGTGAGCACCTCGTCCGGCGCGTGCAGCGTGGCATCGTGGAAGGAGTGGCATTCCACGCCCAGTTCGCCGCACAGCTTCCGGACCTCCGCCTCCGTTTTTTTGCCAAACGGGTCCGGGTCCTCGTTGAAATACAAGGCGCTGGCCTTGGTTTCCCGGAGGATCTGGCGGAGCTCGGCGACCGCGTCCCCCTGGCGGACGACCAGCGTGCCGCCGATCGTCCCGAGGTTCTTGGACAGGGACCCGAGCGAGCGGCACAAAAAGTGCTGCCTTTTCGGCCCCGTCCAATGGTGCCGTTTTTTCCAACCGCTGAGAATGTAGACCGGGACTACCGGCAGTCCGGCGGTCGTGGCGGCATGCAGCGCGCGGTTGTCCGCGATGCGGAAATCGCGCCTGAACCAATGTACGACCGGGGGAGTGTCGGAAGCCATGGCCTCCAACAAAGCGAAACCGCTCCTACGCGCAACTGTTCATCGAGCACCTCAGTGCTCCATGAGCAGCTTTTCGGCTTTGCGGATCGTGGACGGCATGAGTTTGCCGTTCACTTTCTTCGAGCCCTCCAACAGGGTTTTGAGCTCTTCGAGGGCAGCTTCAGCCGCGTCGAGCGACTTCCGTCCGCCTCCGTAGTGCTTGTCGGAGAAGTAGCGTGTGAACGTGGTCCCGCCACGGCTGAGGCACAGACGCCATCCTTGGAAGGCGGTGTGCTCGTACGTGAAACGGGTGAGATTTCGCTTCGATCTCATCGTGCTTAGTACGTGAGTCTTCACTCCTAACTGTTGCTCGGTTTTGGCAGAAATTCCATCCCGAATTTGTTCGATTCTATCGGAAATTTTCCACTCGCTGGAGGTAGGGCCGGATCGCGGGTTCACAGGCGGTGGACGGAGGGCGGCGGAATGTTATTCGATCCAACCGGCGGGCTGCGTAAATCCACCCGTGCGGTGGGCTTGTGAAGGGAGATCCGGGGATAGACGGAAATGCCCCGAGGCGGGGTTTCTCTCATGCCATGGATCGCTTCCCGGAGTCTCCCGTGTACCGCCAACGTTGGTTCTGGAAGGGCTTGACCCGTTGGTTGGTGCTGATGGGGCTCTGGCTGTCGTCCGGGCTTGCGAGCGTGCTGGTGGATTTTTCGCGGCCTTCGCCTTCGGGTGCCTCAACGGTCGCCGAGGAAGGTGTTTCGGTGATGATTGAGCACGGGTGTTTCCGGGCTGGATGGGTGCGCTGGTGGTGGGGAAATCGCGGGAGGGCCGTGGTGTGGGCCCCCGGGCTCCGCTTCCTGCCGGGGCTTCCGGGGCGGGAGGGGACGATCGTGCGTTTCGATCCGCCGGGATGGCGGGTGGGGGGCTCTCCCTTCTTCGTTACGGTGCCGCTGTGGCCGGTGCCGGTGGCTGCGGCGCTGGTTTGGGTGGTCCGAATCGCGCGTTTCGACCGGAGGAGAAGAGGGGAGGCGGCGGCGGTTTGAGGGTTTTGGCCCGGCGGAGCTCCCAAAACCGGGAAAAAAAGCTTTGCAAGCGCGATTTGATCCGATTTAGTCCCGCCCCCGCGAGCCTTGAACCCGCCGTTGGTCCTCCTGTCTTTTCCGCATGGAAAGGTCATCGCTCGCAAGGAGGGCAACCCGGCAATCCATTGATACCATGTCCGTTAAACTGTCTCGATTCGAGATCCCGAACCGCCTCGTCCGCAACGAGGACACCGCCACCGACGTTTACGCCCAGTTCAGCGCCGAACCTTTCGAGCGCGGCTACGGCCACACCCTCGGCAACTCGCTCCGCCGCGTCCTCCTGTCCTCCCTCGAAGGCGCCGCCATCACCTCCGTCCGCATCGCGGGCGTGCAGCACGAGTTCTCCAGCCTCCCGGGCGTGGTGGAAGATGTCACGGACATCATTCTCAATCTCAAGAAGGTGAAGTTCCTTCACCACGACAAGGACTCCCGCATCCTCTCGATCAAGATCGAGAAGGAAGGCGTCGTCACCGCCGGTGACATCCAGGGCGACCACGTGTTCGAAGTCGTCAACAAGGACCAGGTGATCTGCACCCTCGACAAGAAGGTGAAGTTCGACTGCGAGTTCGAAGTCCGCGTCGGCCGTGGTTTCTCCACCGGTGACGAGAACAAGCGCAAGGACCAGCCGATCGGCGTGATCGCCATCGACTCGATCTTCTCCCCGGTGACCCGCGTGAAGTACGCGGTCGACACCACCCGCGTCGGCCAGATGACCGACTACGACAAGCTGGTGCTCGACATCTGGACGGACGGCCGCATCACCCCGCAGGACGCCCTCCTGCAGGCTTCCGCGATCCTCCGCCACCACCTCGACGTGTTCGTCAACTACGACGAGAACGCCGTGGACTTCGAAGAGGCTCCGATGGAGTCCAGCGAGGAGAACGCCGCGCTGAAGAAGCTGCTCAACATGTCGGTCAACGAGATCGAGCTTTCGGTCCGCGCCGCCAACTGCCTCAACAACGCCAACATCACGTCCGTGGGCCAGCTCGCGATGAAGACGGAGGCGGAAATGCTCAAGTACCGCAACTTCGGCAAGAAGTCGCTCAACGAGATCAAGGACAAGCTTGTCGAACTCGGCCTCGGCCTCGGCATGTCCTTCGATCCGTCGCTCCTCACCGGCCCGAGCGCTTCGGCGCGCGCCCCGCGCCTCGGCGTGGAGGAAGAGGCCCCGGTGGGTCTTGCCGACCTGATCGCCCAGAACCTCGACGACTGATTTTCAAACCGTATTTTAATTAGAAAGGGAGCACCCGATGAGACATCGCCGCAACACCACCAAGCTCAAGCGCACCGCCGCACACCGCCGCTCGCTCCTCGCGAACCTCGCGTGCAGCCTGATCGAGCACGGCCGCATCAAGACCACCCTCGGCAAGGCCAAGGCCCTGCGCCCGGTGGCTGAGAAAATGATCACCCTTGGCAAGCGTGGAGACCTCCACGCCCGCCGCGTCGCCCTGGCGTTCCTGCGCCAGAAGGACGCCGTGAAGAAGCTGTTCGATGAAGTCGCTCCGGCTTCCAAGGACCGCCAGGGTGGCTACACCCGCATCACGAAGCTCGGTGTCCGCACGTCCGATGCCGCTCCGATGGGCTTCATCGAGTGGGTGGACGCTCCGGTCGCCGCTGAGGCTGTCGCCGCCGAGCCGGCCGAAGCCGCCAAGGCCGAGTAAGGTTCCCGGGCTTCACCGCCCGATCCGATTTCAAGAAGCCGTCCGTGGAAACGCGGACGGCTTTTTGTGTGACCAGGAGTTGAGGCTTTAGCCGAGGAGGGTCTTCAGGGGGGCGGAGGCTCTGGAGATTTTAGCCGCAAAAGGCGCAAGAAGCGCAAAAGGGAAGAGCTGGAGGCCGATGGATGGATGGGGAGAAACTGGTCTTCTCTTCCTGAAAACTGAAAACTGAACACCAGCAAACTTCTCTCTAGCCTCCGCCCCCCTCTGAAGACCCTCCTCGGCTAAAGCCTCAACTCCTTGGGAGAGGCTCACCGGATGCGCATGAAGAAGGGGGAGATCTCGCGTTTCTCCAGGTCGTGGCGGCTGAGGGTCTCGATGCCGACGAGGGGATCGGCGATGGTCCATTGGTCGCCCTCGCATTTCAGGAGGGCGACGAAATGGCCGTTGCCGACGATGCTCATGCCCATGATGCCGGGCAGGTGGTCGGCGGGGGGCAGGCCGTGGAACTCGAAATCGACGGTGCGGCCGCGGCGGCGCAGGGTGCGGGCGAGGTGCCAGGCCTCGGTGCCGCTGGCGGTGGACCAGGAGCGGCGGGCGAGATCTTTCTCCGTGGCACGGGTGTCGCCCAGGAAGCGCAGCACGGTGGCGGCGCTGGCGGGGCCGCAGGTGGACTCGGTCGATTGCAGGCAGGCGTCGCCGTTCCACTGGTCGGTGAGCCGGGATAGCTCAAGCGGCTTCAGGAGCGGCTTGAGGAAGGGCGGCAGCATCGCGGTGACGGCGAGGGCGTAGCCGATGACCGCCACGGGCCGAGGAATGAAGGCGCTCCACGCCACGGCGGCGGGGAGGAAGAGGGCGAGCCACCATTCGGAGAGCGGCTGGGAGCGGAGGTCGTAGAGGAGCGGGGCTTCCGGCAGGAGGTGCAGGTAGTAGACGCTGAACCAGAGGCCGGGGAGGCAGAGGATGGAGAGGGTGATGGCGACGCCGAGCCGCCATTTCCGCCGGGCGCGCGGGGCCAGCAGTTCCATGCGGCGGGCGACGAGGAGCGCCACCGCGAGGACGACGGCCAGGGTGCTGAGCGCGGCGGTGGTGGGGGACATTCGGAAGTAGCACAAGTTTTCAACTTGTGAGCGGGAAGAGGCCGAAACGAATCAGAGCAGCGAAGGAGCTGGCGGGTGGATCGCGGTTCTTCCGTGACAGTGTAACTCGCCATCCCATTTGAGAAAAGTTGCCGCGATGTTGAGAAAAACGGGCCGTTTCGCCCCCGTTTCCCGCCACCGGCAACCCCGTTGCAACGCCCCTGCCGACCCGTTGCGGCCGCCGGTCCTCACCCCCACGGAATGACCCCCTCGCGGATCGGCAGCACGGTGCCCCCGTCCAGGATCTCGGCCAGCTCCAGCGGATAGTGCGGGGCGCTCGGCGCGGGCATCGTGCGGGCCAGGAATGGCCCCTTGGCGGCCGTGACCTCTCCCGGCGAGCCCTCCGTGATCAGCGTGTAGACGTGCCCCGTCCTGGGCGGTGTCGCCAGCAGGCTCACCACGATGTCAAAGGGCTCCCCGTCGTTGTAGGCCGCCGCGCCGTCCTCCGTCGCCGTGTAGACCCCTCCGGCCTCGTCTGGCAGGCCGCTGGCCCGCGCTGCCACCGTGATCGTGCCGTCGCTGATGCTGGCCACGCCATCGCTCGCCACCGTGATCGTCCAGGCCGCGTCCGTGTCACCCAGGTATTCGCTCCGGGAGGCGGCTGTGAACGTCTGCCCCGGCACCGTCCCGGCCATCGGGTTCACCGTCGCCTTCTGGAACAGCGTCGCGGCCACATACGCCTTCTCCACCCGCGCCACGAGACCGAACGGCTCGCCGCCGAAGTAGGTCGTTTCCCCGTAGGGCGTCGCCACCAGCGTGAACTCCCCGTCGTCCAGGAGCGTGCTCGGCGGAAAGGGCGGGCTGCCGCCTCCTGGGCACCCGAGCGCGAACTCCCAACCCGTGCCCTCATAGGGAGACAGCACCGTCACGGTCGCCTTGGTCGGCGTGGCGGCCGCCTTGTTGAAGCTCAGCGTTCCGGCACCCACCCCGTCGCACACCACGGTTTCCGGCGCACCACCGCCCACGGGCGTGTAGTCCCCATCATCCCCCCGCAGGCCTGTGTCGATCACATCCACCCCATCCCACGTCACCACGAATCGATCCGGCACGCTGAACGCATTGAAAACGAGTTCCACCGTCCCCGTGTCCGATCCCAACTCGACCTCGTAGACGCCGCCCCCATCGCCACCCGCCGTCGCCAGCGAGCCACACATGATCCGCCCGCCCAGCGGCACCGTCCCGGCGGCGGCCGTCGCCACCACGTCCACACCATCGTGCAGCTCCACGCTCCCGTCCTCCTCATCATACCGCAGCTCCCACGCCCCGTTGAGCTGACCCACGAACAACATCGGCGACACTGCCCGAAACATCCCGTGCGGCGCGCCCGTCGCATCCGGCGAGGTCAGCCTCACGTTGCGGCCGCTGCCGCCCAGGAACGTCCGCTGCTCGATGCCCGAGATCTCCGTCGCGTCATCCGCCACCCGCACCCGCGCCCCGCCTCGCTGGCTCTGCACGTAGCCATCGCCCGCCCACAGATCGCCGCCCTCGGTCGCCCGCACTTCGAATTGCTTGTAGTCCCTCATCGTCTCGTCACGTCGCTTGAATGTTGTCCGTCGATCTGGAGGCGCGGTAGCGGCCCGTCACGTCGCTCATCGCCACCCGCATCGGCGTCCCGCAGCGGATCGTCACCACGCCCGTGCGCAGGTTCACAGACTGCGATTGCACGATCGCACCGGCCGTCGCCATGTCCGGATCATCCGGGTGGATCACGTTGATCTTGCAGCCGATCCACCGCCGCCACGGCATCTTCGGCGTGAAACTGATCTGCCCCTCCCAGGGCACGAAGTTTTGCGCGTTGAAAAGGTTCTCCGCGAGCCCCGGCGGCTCCGTCCGGTATTGATATGCCGCCTTCTGATAGACCGTCGTCAGCGAGGTGTAGCCGAGGTTCGGAGCCGGGCCATTGATCGCGCTGTCGATCGTGTAGTCCACGTGGATGTAGTAGTTCGTGAGGATCGCCGTGCCTCCGGATGGGTAGCCCTTCAGCCACGTCACCCGCCCCGCGTTGTTCAGCGCCAGCAGCGTGTTCGGCACGCTGGCAAAGGGCTCTCCGTAGATCTGCAGGCGGAACACGCCCATCACCTGGATGGCCCCGTTCTTGATCGAATAATCGGTCAGCAGGAAATCCGGCAACGATGCTCCGTTCGTCACCCGGTGCCACGAGCTGGCCGCCACCGCCGCCCCGCTGCTCACCTGCTTGATCACCGCAGGCGCGATCTGCGTCGTGTTCGTGCTGCCCGTTCCTCCGGAGCTGGAGTAGAGGAAATCGAATCCCGAAATGGCCGTCGGCGTGATGTCGCCGTAGTTCGCGATCGCCTGCGCGATCGCCGTGTCCAGCACCTTCGCTTCCGCCCATCCCCCCACGATCGGGCTCGTCTGGATCGCCACGCTCGGCAGGTCATCCGGCGGGATGAAAGGCAGCAATTGCGGCGAGGACACGGCCACCACCTGCCCGCCTCCCGCGCCGCCCACCTGCCGCTTGATGAAGTTCACTTTTCCGTTCGCCCCGCGCTCCGCCACGGAGACGATCACCCCCGCCGGTTTCAGATCCGGGCGCGGCGTGAAGTCCGCGATCTCGTGGATCTCGTGCCGTCCCGGGATGAGCGTCACCTCCTCCATCAGCCCGCTCCTCCTCACCACGTTGAAGGTCGGCGGATTGTAAAAGTAGTCCAGATACACCGCATGGTCGGATAGAGGCTTGAGCACCTCCACCATCGCCGCCAGCCAGGAGCCTCCGGAGAAGCTGCGGTTGCCCACAATGAAGTCGGCCGGGATGTCCAGGATTCCCTGCTGCACCACCGCCTGCGAGCCCAGTAGTTGGACCACGCTGGAGCGGATCGATTGCTGCGGGAGGTCGATGCTGGGCTGCACCGTTTGCGAGCCGTTGTTGCCCACATACGCGCTGATCAGTGGCAGCTCGCCCAGGATCCACATCGCGTCCACCAGCTCCACCTTGAAGGTCGCGCCCTCGCCCTTCACCCAGCTCCACGGCCGGATCTTCGCGTAGCCCGTGAAGACCGCTTCGTCGTCCCGATAGATCACGATCCGCTGCCCCACGTCCGGAGGCCGCGTGCCACGCTGCTGCGTCCACGAGATCCGCCCGGCCTCCAGGCACTCCCAGGAGAGGTCCACATCCGCGGGCACGCCGCGCTCCGCGCCGGTTCGCTTGCGTTCATCCCACGCCAGGCCGTTCGATCCTTGGAAGGTCCACTTGGTCATTGGTTACGCTGGGCTTTGAGGTTTCGGTATTCGATTAGAAGCTGGTTATAAGCCCCCTGCATTTTAGCCAATTGGGAGTAGATCTCCCGATCTAGGGCCGCACGTGAGTTCATTACTTCGGTGAAGGCGTTGCGGAATTTTTGGATCTCGGTGGGATCGACGATGCCGTCCTTGAGTATTTCGGACATCGTCTGGATCGCTCCTTTAAGGAGATTGTCGCTCTCGATGCCTCGTGCGGCGTTGTCCGCATCGATCTGCTTGATCTTGTCCTGGAACGCCCGCGCCTGGTCGTTCAGCGAGGTCCCTAGGGCAATTGCAGCTTGTTGCTGGCCGTTCGAAAAATCGGACAGCAGCTTCTCATTCGAGATGGCCTGCTCCTTCAGTAGCTGCTCCAGGTTGGCCTGCGCCTCGTTGAGCTGGTTTTGAATTCCGTTCCTTTGATCGGTGGTCGAGTTGACGTCGCCCCGAGCCTTGCCGATGTCGGCCCTCATCCCGGCGCGATCGCTCTCGGCAATCGCGAAATCATCCCGCTCCTTTTGAGTCGGGTCCTTGCCCAGCCTCGAAGGATGCGTTTCGTTGAATTTCTCCAGCTTCAACTGGGCATCCACCAGCCGGATGCTGGCAGCATCCAATGCTCCCTGCCAAACTTGAAGAGTGCCGTTCAGTTCGTTGACCTTGGCTTGCGCGATAGCGGTCTCAGTCGCCCCGTCGGCCAGCGCGTTCTGATAGGCCCGTTGCCGCTTCTCGGCTTCCAGCGCCGCCACCTGCGTGGCCTTCTCCGCGTCGGTCCCCGCGCCCGCCCGGATCTGGGCGATCTTCGTGTCGGCGGCGTTGTCCGCGATTGCAACGTCCGCGTCCCGCCGCTGCTTGAGCAGTTGGATCTGGCGCTCGATGCTCTTCGAAAGATTCTCGTTGGCCGTCAGCTCCTGTTCCAGTTGCGTCTTGATCGTCCGCTCCTCGATCGCCTTCTTCCGGTCCTCCTCGGTCTTCTTCAGTTCCAGGTAGGCCGTGCGCGCATCCTTCGCATAGGCGATGGCCTTCACCATCTCCTCCTGCGCCTTCTTCGGCCCACCCGCGAGCGTCTCCATCAGCTCGCCGATCGGATCTTGCAGCGACGCCAGCAGCTTCAGCTCGGTCGCGTATTCCTTCGCCCAGGCCGGATCGATTTCCGCCTGCTTCTTGGCCAGCTCCGCCACCTCGCCCACCGCCTTCCTTGCCGCCAGCGCGATCGCGGCGTAGGGAGCGACGTTCGCGGCCACGTCGCCCATCGAGGTGCCACGCAGCAGGCCCTTCAGGCCCGTCGCATCGCTCGGATCGGCCTCGCTGCCACCACCGGCCGCGCCGCCCGCCACCGGCATCGTGGGGAGCTTGCCCATCTGGCCACGTGCCCGTAGCGCCTGGCGGTTCATCGCCTCCTGCACATCGGCCTCCCGCTCCTTCTCCGTCGTCGCCTTGCGCTCGGCGGCCGCCAGCCGCTCGGTCTCGATCGCGGCCTCCTTGCGCTTCAGCCCCAGCAGGATCTCCGCGTTCGCGGCCTTGCGCGCCGCGTCTTCCTTCTCGATCTCGGCGGCCGTCATCGGCGTCACGCCGGAGGCCATCGGGTTGTTCTCCGGCTTCGTGACGGCCTCCTGTTGGGCGAGGCGCGCTTCACGCCGCGCCCGGGCCTCGTCCTTGATCTTCTGCTGCTGCGCCACGTAGGCGGCCGCCGCCGCATTCGAGATGCGCGTGTCCTCCTCGTAGATCTTCCTCCGGATCTCCGCCTCGCGCTGTTCCGCGTCGGAGGTTTCCGCCACCGCCTGCTGCTTCTTCTCCTCGGCCTCGACGATCGCCGCGGCGGTGTCGGCCGCGCCCTGCTGCTCGCGCTTGTTGATCTCCTCGGCGGCCGCCTTCAGCCGCTTCGTGCGTTCCAGCGCCTGGCGCTTCCGCTCCTCTGCCTGGTCCACCACCGTGGCCGCGGATTCCTCCGCGTCCTTCTGCGTCACCACCACCTGCTCGATGTCCTTCACCACCTGCTTCACGCCGGTGGTTTGGAATCTCAGGTCAATCGTCGGATCGTTGGACATCGCTTCTCTCTTCTCTGATCACTGCTGACTCGGCACTCTTGGCCTCAGCCGATTCTTCGAAAGCGGGCGTAAGAACCCGTCAGCATCTTCACCGCGGAGCCGTTGACCTCGGTGTTCAGCACCACCTTGACGGGCGCGCCCGGCGATCCGGTCACGAGGAACGAGCCCCGGATGATCAAGGGCTGAGGCGTGTTCGCGGCCGGAATCGCGGTGCCATTGAAGGTCACCGTGAAGCCATTTCCCGTCGCGATCTGCGGAGCACTGGCGCTGGTGGAAGGGCCACGCACCTCCCAAACAAACTGCGTCACCGTCGGGCCGGTCATGCTGATCACCACGCCCGTCGTCGTCGCCGCGCTCTGGACCATCGCCCACACCTCGAACTCGTAGCGGCCGTTGGCCAGCGGCGTGAACTCCAGATCATCGATCGCCGTGGACAGGCCCGTGTTGCTCACCGTCACATCGGCCGTCTGTATTTTGTAGGTGTCCGGGAACACCATCCCGTCCGCATCCTGGAAGGTCACCACCCGCGTCTGCGTCGCCGCCGAGTCGAACTTGGTGAGGACCCCGCCCGCGTTGTAGAAGCCGATCTGCCCCGTCTTCAGCCACAGCGGCAGGTCGGAGCCATCGCCCAGGCTCACGCGGTATCCCGTTGCAAGGCTGTCGCCGGAGTTGTGCAGCAGCCACTTGAAGGTCTGCTCGTCGCTCGCCGGTTTCTTGGTGGAGAGGTCTTGTCCCATGGTCTCTTCGTTTGGAATTTAGTGCTTTGAATTTCGTGCTTCGCCCCGCGCCCTCACATGTCCTCCCACGTGCCCGGGATGTCCTCCCAGGCCATGTCGAGCCAGCGCCAGGTCATGCCCGGTGTGAAGGGAACTCCGCTCATCGGAATCATCTCCCCGGACACGGCCTTGTAGATCGTCGTCGTCTCGTTCGCCGCCGGGAAGCATTGGCGGGTGGGAGCGGCCAGCAAAACGGCGTCCTGGTAATCCACCACCGCGCCGTCCTGGTATTCGTAGCGCAGCACCTTGCGGTCGCTCAGATACGGCAGCGTCTGCGGGTGCACATGGCAGTAGAGCTGAGCGGCCAGCCGGGACGCATGCGTGCGCCGCCGCGTCCACGTGTGCGGTTCCACGATCTCCCCGTTCGCGTAGGGCACCGCGTTCTTGGCTCCCAGCGGGCCGAAGGGTGAGAACCCCTGCTCACCGCCGAACTGCATGTCGTCGATCAAGTGCTCGCCGAAATCCAGCAGCACCAGCGCCCGGCCATCCGGGTCCCAGGTGATACGGCAGTTGGTGACGTGTTCGGGCATGGCTTACTTCGGCAAGAGGAACCCGCTGCTCTGGAACACCGTTTTCATGGCCGCGGCGTGGAGCACCACGGCCGCCGGGGTGTTGTAATAATGCACCGCCGTGGGATCGCCGCCGGGATCGGTGTCGCGCGGGAAGGGCCGCGTGTCGATGACCCAGCCGAGCGCATCGGCCGCCGCCACGTTCCGGATCGCCTGGCGCACCTGCTCGATGTTGCCGGTGCGGGTTTCCGCGAAGGCCGGGGTGCCGCCGCCCGTCGCGAAGGTCCAGCTCGCCACCAGTTCCGGGTGCGCGGCGTTGGTGGCGCTGCCAGTCATGATCAGCGTGCCGCTGTTGCGAAGCTCCCAATTGCCGCTGGCGATCTGGAGCGTGTAGGTGCCTTTGGTGAACACATAGGCCACGTTGTAATCCGTCTCGCCCGCGGCGGCCTGGATGGCATAGGTGCCATTGGCCCCACTGGCTCCGCCGGTCAGACCGGAGATCGTCAGGTTGTTTCCCGAGGCGGTGCGGAACGGCGGATCGTAGTCCACCAGGTGATAGATGATCCTCACGTCGCTGCCATGGATCGCACGCAGCCGGGCGATCACCTGGGTGAGGTTCGCCTGGTAACGCAGCGCCTCGAACCGATATTCCGTATCGCTCTCACCTTGGTTCCAGGACAGCACCTTGGTGGTGCGCCCCAGCGCCAGCGCGTTGGTCGGCAGGATCGCCGCGAAGGCATTGGAGGCCGTCACCATCCGGAAGCCGTTGGTCGGGCTGTTGTAGGCCGCGTCACTGTCCGTCTGCCGGTCCGCCTGGAGATTTCCGGTGTTCGTCGCAGACGCGATCAGATAGTGGGAGATCGCCTCCCCTCCGAAGTTGGCGTTGATGTTGGAAACCGAGACATTCTTGAGATCGGCCACCCCGCCCGGCGCGCCAAAGTCCGCGGCCGTCAACTCCGCCGTCTCGTTGCTTTGGCCGAATCCACCGTGGCACACGTAGTCCACCAGATCGCGCAGGTAGGTGGTCGCCATCACCGGCCAGATCTGCGCCAGCGGCAGCGCCGCGATCTGCGCCTTGGTCCCGTAGAGCAGCACCGCCGCGTAGAGAACGCCCGTGTGGCCGTTGGTCACGGCCGGAGCCGTGAAGCGGATGTTGTTCGCGTAGGCCGCGAAGGACTCCTGCGTGTAGAGCGTGGCAAGGTTGGTGTCGGCGATGGAGTTGCGCACCGCGTGCACCACGTTCTCGCCCACGGACCGGTAAGACAGCAGCAGCGTGGGGCTGCTCACCGGGCTGCACCCGGTCCAGCGGCTGCTGCCGCCATCCCCCGCATTCGTGTTCGCACAGTAGCCGAAGGCATTGGCACCGGCCCCTTGCAGGGACCAGGGCGCGTAGTTCCGGCTCGCTCCGCCATAGCCCGCCACCGGAGCGGAGAGGTTGATCACGGACAACGATTGGCCGCCCGTGGCGATCACCGTCGTCAGCGCCGCGTTGCCGTAAATGTAGCTCCCGGGCGCTTCGCTCGCGGGAAAGGGATCGTCCACCCGCACGATGGAGCCGAAGGCCGGATTGTTCCCGCCGGAGAAGGGCGCGTAGCTCGCCCCGAGATACTGCGTCTGGTTCGCGCCCACTCCCAGCGCCAGCGTCGTGCCGTCCGCGCCGAAGCTGCCGCCCGTGATGGTCCAGCGCGTGCTGTTGCGGTTGCCCGCGTAGGTCGATCCGGAGTAACCGGCTGGACCCGCCGGGTAGCCCGCACCGAATCCACTGCGTGCGGCGTAGAAGGCGAGGTTGTTCCAGAAGCCCACCGCCTTGGCGCAGCGGAACCACTCATCGAGCTGCACCTTCTTGGAGCGGACCGTGATCGGGTCCGCCGTCGCCGCCGAGGCGAAGGTGACCAGGTCGGCATCGTAAACCGCGCACACGCCGGTCCACGCCACCACCGAGTCGCCGATCCCGTTGGAGGCAGTCACGCGGCATTTCAGTTCGCCGGACATACTGGGCACCGTCAGGGGGTTGGCTGTTGCCCCCAGCAGAAGCACGTCATTCACAAACCACTGGTAGGTGAACGTCGGCAGATTCCGCCACGTCCCGGTATCCGCCGTCACGCTGCCACCGATCGTCGCCGTCGCAGCCACGCTCGCGTCCGTGACTTGTTCCGGCGGCCTGATCGGATGATTCCCCACCACGCTGCCAGGCGCGGTCGGAGATCCCGGCGCGTGGTCACCCGCCACGTTTCCCGGCGCGTCCGGAGATCCGGCGCTGTGGTCCACCACCACCGATCCAGGAGCGGTCGGAGAAGCTGGCGTGTGATCGCCGGTGATGTTGCCCGGGGCATCGGGCGTGCCGGGCGTGAACGGAGGAAAGACGGAACCAGGAGCGGAGGGCATGGGATCGGATGCGTTGGAAGTTGGAAGGAGGGATGAAGTCAGGAGCCTTCGCCACCGCCGCCGCCTGGCAGCGTGATGGCGTTGGAGATCGCGATGAAGGAGCCGTGGGCATTGGTCGCGGTTTCGCGCAGATACCAGATGCCGTCATGCGCGGAGCTGTCGATGGTCGCGCCGCTCACGCTCTGGTGGGAACCGAGCACATCGGGCGTTCGCCACTCGTAGGAGATCGAGGTCGGCGCGTTGAACCAACCGGCGCTCACGGCCGTCAGCGTTCCACCCATCGTCCCGCTGTAGGTCGGCACACCCACAGGAGATGGCGGCCCGCCGATGCCGGGGGTGTAGTCCGGCACCACCTGGTCGGGCGCATCCGGAGATCCCCCACCGACTGCACCCACCACGCTCCCGGGCGCGGTCGGCGCGCCGGGAGTGTGGACGGGCACGATCGTGCCGGGTGCGGTCGGTGGGGTTCCGGTCAACGCCATGGCCGTGGTCGCGTGGGCTTAGCCGAGGTCCGGGAACACGACGCTTTCCGCATCGAGCTCGTCGATCTTGTGGGCGATCAGCGCGCCCTTCACCGACTTCTGGCCGATCTTGATGTCGGCCTGCAGGCGGAGCTGCACGCGCCAGATGAAGCGGAATCGGTCGGCACCCTTGCCGCCCTTGCGGCCCTGCACGTAGAGCCAGCCGGTGATCTGGCGATCGTCCAGCGTGCCCGGCGATTGCGCGGTGCCCAGGACGATCCTGCTCGGCAGGCCCATCTGCAGCCGCCAGGACAGCTCGTGCATCTCGTCGGCCGTGAACGCGAACATGTCGGCGTTGGTCCACTTGCGCGGCACCTTGATCTGCTTGCCGCTCGGCATGACCCTGTAAAAGGGATCGTCGGTTCCCTCGTTGGAGAATCCGCTCTCCTGGATGTTACCCAGCGAGGGCCAGTTGGAGATCGGGGTGAAGTCGGGGATGACGGTCTCGCCGACAACCAGGCTGTCGACTTCGGTGCCGTCCTCCACGAAGAACACGAGCGCGCCGATCAGATCGGCTTCGAGCATGAAGGTGGGAGTCATGGGATGGGGTATCGGGGTTGGAGGTTCGGATCAGGCGAGGCCCACGTAGGCGAGCGCGCCGGGTTGGTTCGCGTTCACCGCGTCGGCTTCCGCCTGGGTGAGCTTCAGTTGGGTGCCGGGGAAGCACAGCGCCTTGCCGCGCTTCAGCTTGTGCCCGGGCTGCACTTCGAAGATCAGCAGCACTTCGGTTTCGTTCTTTGGTTCTTTGGCCATGGTGGTTTCGGGGTTGTTGGAAATCGGTTGTCAGAGGAATGCGGGGATCGAGATCTCGCCGGAGTAGAGGAGGAACCGTTTGTCGGGCACCTGGTCGCCGCCCTTCATCTCCACCTCGCCGTTCACGTGGTCCTCCTCCGGCCGCCACTTCCACAGCCGGATGATCACGCTATCCATCACGTCGTCGGCGTAGAGCGCGCCGTCGGCCTTGGCCTCCTCGCCACTCTCCAGCACCAGCGGGCGGCTCCACACCGTCAGCTCGTAGTGCTTCGTGATGCGGGGGCGTTTCTGCGCCGCGTCCAGCGGGCTCCAGCCGGTGTAGGTCATCGAGATCACCACGCCCTTGGTCCGGCCGATGATCTCCGCCACCTTGTCCACCGGCAGCGCCTGGCGGGCGTAGACGAAGTCCACGCCGGTGATGTCCACCGGCGTCGGCAGCTCGCGGTGCTCCTCGTCCACCAGCGGAGCCGTGGCGAGGCGTGCTTGGATCAGGGCGGCGTGTGTGCGGGCTTTTCCCATGTCAGGCGGCTTCTCGGAGTTCGGAGATGTAGTTGAGGATCACGCGGCGGCTCAGCGCCCGGTAGATCTGGTCGGAGGGCAGCAGCGAGCGGTCTTGCTTTTGCTCGACCTTCCGGGCCAGCCAGAAGGCCACCGTCCAGCCATCGGTGAACATCAGCGCCGGATAGCGGCCGCCCACGATCGTGAAGGTCAGATCGCCCGGGGCGAACTCACCGGCCCGTCGACCGTAGGTGCGGGCATCCGCCGGGATCGTGAGGAACTGGCGGCCGCTGCCGGGCAGGATGACGACGTCATGGAACGCACGGCCCAGGCCGGAGGACCGCGGGATGCGCAGGATCGCGAACTGCTCGTCGGAAGCCGCTTCCAGTCGACCGGCCGTGCGCTCGTGGTGCAGCGTCGGTGCAGCGCCCAGCCCCTCGGCCGTGGCGTGGCGGTTCAGCCCGCGCAGGTAACGCTGCGTGAACTGCATCGCCTCCACCGCGAGGCGGGCGTTGACGTTCTCCATCGTGGTCAGCCCGTCGCGCAGGGCTTCCACCGTGCCGAGCGAGGCCTTGAAACGGATCTGCACGTTCATTGCCCGTCCCTCCCGTTTCTGCCTTTGCGATAGGCGGCTTGCGATTCCGCGAGGCTTTCTTCCAGCAGGTCGCTGTAGTCGTAGCGCCCCGGCTTTTCCGTCACCGGCTTCGACATCGTCTCCACCTCGAACTTCCGGCGCAGATCCGGAGACACATCCTGCATCGTCAGCCGTGGCGCCGGGAGCGGCATCGCGCCCGCGATCACACGCGGCCGCTTCGGGCTGGCCAGCCATTCGTCGACCGTCTCGCCCTCCGGGCCGCGGATGTCGAAGCGCACGCACTCCGCGTGGCTGCGCTCTTCCCAGCCCACACCGGAGCCAAACGCCAGCGGTGGCGTGTCCACGTCCAGGGCGTCATTGAAGTTCTCCGAGGAGCCGAGTTCGCCCCAGCGCGGATCGCCTTTGAAAAGGATCATGCGGCCGCCGTCCACCAGCACGCCGCCCACGATCGTGAAGCGCGCCTTCCAATCGCGGGGCGCGGCCCGTGGCGAGATCCGCACCAGCTCGAACGCGGGAAACTCCGCGAGCCTCACCGGCTCCATGCCGCGCCGCTGAAGGCCCGCGTTGGTCATCAGGTCGACCTGCGTCGTGAGAGTCAGGTTCATCCGACGGAACGAGGACAGATCTTGGAGCGAGCCACGGATCGCGGGCGGCACCTGGCCGACTCCCTCGCCGGGGAATCCACCCTCGGGCGTGTAGCCCAGGGCGCGCAGGCATTCGATCAACGTCGCCCGCGCATCCGCCATGCCGATGTCGCCGCTCGCCAGCAGGTCCACCACGCGCTTCAGCTCGTTCACGTAGATCGTGCTCGTGCCCCGCGCCGTGAACACCGCACGCGCCCGCACCGCCGCGGAAAGCTGGCGCAGGCCAGCCGTGTCCAGGTGCGTCGGCAGCGCCTTGCGGGCGTTCGCCGCACGGAACGCATCGAAGACAGGATCTGTAGAAGTCGAGGGCAAGATCGTGGATTATTTCCAATGGTTAAGTCCGGACACGCCGCTACGATGGCGCGCATGACCTGCGGTGAATTCGCCTGTAAAGTAGTGGATTGGATTTGGGCCTCCGTGGAGGCGATCGCCACGGTTGTGGCCGCGATCTGGGCCTACCGGGCCTTCAAGGCTCAGTCGCGGCAACTGGATTTGCAGCGGCTGGACCGCCAGAACGAGGGGCTGGCAAAATCGCCGCGCTTCCGTGCGACCGGGCTCGTGCAGAGCCCCGACCTCAGGGGAGTCCCCGTCGGCAACGTTGTCGGATGCCCGGAAAAGACGCCGGGCCATCCCACCTTGGACGCTCTGCCCCATCTCGGCCATCATTTGATCATCTGTAACCTCCGCAAAGACATCGAGGTGTCTCAGCTCGAAATCCGGATCGACGGCGACGCTCAGTTTCGCGGCATGCAGAACCGGGATCTGCTCTTCACGGTCGATCCCATGGATACCCCGAACAGTGATTATCAGTTTTTCGTGATCCGCTACCCTTGGGGGTTGGGAACCACCGGCGAGACGGTTCGCTTGCGTGTTCAATTCGTCACCGCGACCGGCTTCGAGCAGAGCCACATTTACGAAACGCGCATCCGGGAGCGGCACTTCCACCGCGTCAACCCGCCGTTCATGGCTGAGGCAGACGAAGAGGAAGAAGACCGTCAGTGGTGGAAGTGAAAGCATGTTAGATCGGCTTGTTGAAGGTCCAGTCGCGCCGGTTGAGCACGCCCGTGATTTCCTCCATCTCGGTGATGGTCGGCTGGCGCTCGCGGTCCGGATCGAGGTTGCCCGTGCCGCGCTCCACCACCGTGAGGGTGATCTGCACGGCCTTGTCGGTATCGAGCTGCGCCCAAATGGTGACGTTCTTCGGCATGGCTTCTCTTCGTTTAGGAATTTGGATTTAGGATTTAGTGCTTAGGGCTTCGCCCGTCAGATCCCGTTCTGCATGTCGCGGCTGAACCGCTTGCGCCGGGCGATGATTCGCGGGCTCGGGCTCGGCGGCGGCGCGGGCGCTTCCGGGTTTTCGTCCGGGCGTTCGATCGAGGCCCGGCCCGCACGGACGTCTTTCAGGAACGCCACCGCGTCCTTCCATTCGTTGGTGCGCGGCTCGCTCACGGCCTCGTCGATCATCGACAGCAGCCGGTAGCGGATCAGGCAGATCGCCGCGTCCTCGCACTCGTCCGCGATCGTGGTCGGGTCCGGATCGAGGCGGTTCTCATGCCAGGAGCGGATCGCGTTGCGCACCCGTTTCGTGACCGCGGCTAGGATGCTCGGCAGCGGATCGACGCCGCCTGTCACCGCCACATGCGTGCGATAGGTGGTGCGCTCGGTGTCGCTCAGCGCGCCGACCAGCGCGTCGGTTGTCAGGGTGATCCACATGATGATTGGAAATTGAGGGTTCTTGTCTCGATGACAGGCTCCGCTTTCACGGAGCCTGCGGATCGAAAGAAGATCCGGAACAGGGGTGGAGGGATCAGTTCAACGCAACCGTGAGGCGCTCGGCCGCCTCCTCGTTCGTGACCTGGACGTCTTCCGACCAGTCGTATTTGGCGACCTCGCCACGGCCGTCTTCCTTCTGATAGGTGCCTGGCACCATGAACTGTCCGCGCAGGCGGAACGTCTTCATGAAGGACGGGTCGAAGCGCGTCGGGTTGGCCATGCGGGCGAACACCAGGATGTCGCCGTCCAGCGTGAACTGGATGTCCTCGGCCAGGCCTTCGGGCGCGTCGTCGTAGCACATCAGGCTCAGGCGGACATCCGGGGTGGCCATCAGGAGCTGGCTGAACTGTTCGATCGTCGGCACGGCGAACTGGCCCTTGCCGCCCGCCACGAAGCGGGACTTCACGGACGGATGGTTCTTCGCAACGCGGTAGGCACCGGCACCGAAGATGACGCCCACGCCCATCAGACCGCCGTATTTCGCGGCCTTGATCACGGCCGTGATCTTCTTGTCGATCTGGTCGATGATGTCGTCACCGGCGGTGATCGCCAGCGCGGTGCCATTGCCCATCGCGGCCAGGGCCGCGTCGATCACCTTCTTTTCATGCGCCAGGGCGGCGGCCGCCGCCACCAGGTCGGCACCTTCCTGCATGACGTTCATCAGATCCGCAGTCTCGATCTTCTCCAGGTTGTCCACCGGGAAATCGAGGGCATGCGGTTCGCAGTTGAACGTCTTGTCCTTGGCGGAGAAGCCGATCTGGGTGGCGCTTCCGCCCAGGGCGCGCGCGGTATTGGGAATCCGGAAGCGGTTCTTCTGGGTATACTCCTTGTAACGGCCGGTGAGCGTGGCCACCGGCACGGTCGGAGCGAGGAAATCGGCCACCGCGGAGGTGGCGGATTGGGCGGCCCCCTGGGAGTATTCCTTGAGGATCGGATCGGAACTGACTTCAGCGAGTTTGCTCATGTTTTTGGATGAGGTGTGGGTTCAGGGTTCGGGTTGGAGCGATCAGGCCATGATGCCCTTCGCGACGAGCGCGGCGCGGATCTCGCGCACCGTGGTCACCAGCGCATCGGCCTGCGCGGAGGTGGTGAAGCCATAGGGCGTCGCCGCGTTGCTGGATCCGGTGGCCGCCGGAGTCGCGCCGCTGAACGCGGTGGGAGCGGAGCCAGTGTCCAGGTAGTGAGGATGCGGTCGGAACAGCACGAGCTGCTCGTCCTCCCAGTCCTCCTCGGCGATACCGAGGACGAACAGGCGTCCCGTCTGCGCGGCCAGCTTGGTGGCCTTGCCCAGGTCGCCGCCGGTGGCCAGCACCAGGATGTCGCCTTTGCTTCCGGTGCCGTTGGCGCGCACGCGGACGTTCTCCAGCGGCGTGAGCGGCAACACCGTGCCGGAGGTTGCCCCGCCTTCCAGGATGATCCAGAGGGTGAGGTCGGAAGCGGCGGACGGAAGGGCGAAGCCGTCGCTGGTCAGTTTGGCAAGCAGGCCTTCCTTGCCGGTCAGGTCCGCGGCGAATTCGCCGGGGATATGCCCGGCCTGGGTGTTGCTCTGCGTCGAGAAGATCGCTTTGTTCGAGTTCATGGGATCGGAACTATCGGGTTGAGGTTGGGTGTGGGTGGGGTTGGATCAGGACAGTTCGCCAGCGGCGCGGTTGAAGGCCGCGTTCCACGGGATGCGTTCGGTGCGCTGGATCTCGGCGGCACGGTTGCGGATCGCGGCCGCCTTCTTCTTCCCGGCGGCCTGCTGTTGCTCCGTGCCGCCATCGCTCACCGCGTCCGGGGCTTTCGCCTTCTCGCGGTTGTGGATCGGAGCGACCGGCTTCTTTTCGACTTCCTTCACTTCCTGCTTCGGGAAGGTGGTTTCCATCAGCTCCTCGGTGGCCTTGCGGTTCAGGATGAGATGCGCTTTCCAGCCAGCGCGTGCGGCTTCGGGGACGCGATCACCGAAACGATTCATGATCGTCTCAGCGGCGTTCTCCTTGTTCTCGGTTTCGGCGGTCGCCTGGTCGCTTTTCAGCTTGGCGATCGCGGAAAGGATGGCGGCCTCGTCGGCATCGGCGGGCAGCCCCAGTGCGGTGGCGATGTTCTTCATCGTCGGTTGTGTTGTGGTTTCGGTTTTCTGCCCGCCCTTGGCACCAGCCTCGGCACGGTTCGAAATCGGTTTGATCCGGCCCCGGTTGTTGGGGCGGTTCGTGAAGGCGAGTCCCGCCAAACGCAGCGGCCTCACCTTGCCGCCGCCGAGGTCTTCGAGATCCCCGGCGTCGTATTCGGTGGAGAAGAACTTGAATCGACGGTTCCTCACGGCGGGCTCGCCGATGTCGGTCAGGTCGAGCTTCGCGCACAGGATGCCGTTGCGGACCTGCACATCCTGCGCCCAGGCCATCGCCGCCGTGCTCTTGTCCATGTCGTGGGACAGATGGTCATGGTCCACGAGCAGACCGGCCCATGTGGCACCGGCGGCCGCCTTGTCGGATTGGAAGCGGTTGACGATCGACTTGAAGGCGATGTCATCGAGCACCTGCTCACGCGGGTTCTCGTCTTCATCGACTCCCGCCGGATAGGTGCCGGGGGCTTCGATCTCAAACCAGCCGTCGGCCGGGACTTCGCCTTTGCGGTTGTGGATGGGGTGGCTCATTCGGAATCGGATTTGGGTTGGATCAGGGCGGCTGCCAGCTCCTCGCCCAGAGCGGCCTCCAGTTCGGGGGATTGCAGGAAGTCGGGCATGTCCGCCGAGATCTTCTTCAGCGCCGCCCGCATCGCCGCCTCGTCACCGGCCGCGAGGGCACCTGCCAGGGCTTCGCCGAGCGGCTGCAAGTCCGCGGAAAGGGCGTTGCAAAGCTTTTGCATCGAGGCTGTCCGGCCCATGGCATCGGCCTCCTTGTCGCCGCGCACCGCCCGGATGAAGTCTTGGAAGGTGTCGCCGTTCTCGGCGGAGTAGTGCCGGTTCATCAGCGCCTGGCCGGTGCTCTCCATCTGGAGCAGCAGGCCGATGACCGCCATGATCGGCGCGTCGATCCGGAACACATCCATCGGCACGTTCGGTCCGTCTTCCAGGGCGGACTTGTACTGGTGATGCCCGTCGACGACGTGGTTGTCGGACGAAATCAGGATGGCGCGTTGCGCGCCCTGGTGGGCCTTCGCGGCCGCCACCTTCGCGGGCGAATACTCGGCCTGCGTCGGCTTGAGGTCCGCGGGCTTCACCGACTCCTTGGTGTAGTCGATGCCACGGGCGCGAAGGAAGTTTACCATCGCCGCCCGGTTGCCGCTCTGGATCTGCGGCATGATCTCCCGCGGGATGCCCAGGGTGCCGGTCTCACGGCCGAACTTCTTCCATCCTTCCTCGGAGGGCTGGCGATTGAAGATGTTCCCCACGATCCGGAGCATGTCCTCGGGATGGCGCTTGAAGTCGTTGCGGCTGGTCCGGCCCGCCAGGCCCATCAGTCGGTTGAGCAGTTTCCCCTCGGGAGTCTGCACGGACGGGGCGAGCACCATCTTGTATCCGGTCTTCTCTTCGATGTAGGCCGGGTCGACGGTGAAGCCGCTTCTGTTGAGAAGGCACGCATCCTTCACCACCTGGCTGCTGTCCTGTTCTTCGTTGGCCGCCAGCTCGAAGCGCGCCCAGGCTTCCTCGCCCGGTGTTTCCGCTTCGATCACCTCGGCGTCGATGGCGGCTCGCAGGATCTCGGAGATCTCCGCGGCCTCGGCCCGGGCGATCGCGGCGAAGGTATCGGCATGCGCATTGCCCGCGAGGGTGCCGCTGCCGCTCTGCGCCAGCATCGTGAGCATCCCGCCGGTGCCACGCAGCACCACCTGTTCATCCTGGTAGGCGAGATGTTCTTTAAACGGATTGTTGCCACGCGCTCCGTTGTCGACGGTTTCGACCTTCGACCCGCCGGGCAACACGCCACGGCCGTCGCTGGTGATCTGGTCGGCCGCTTCGAGATACTCGTCCTCCTTGTCGGACGGAACGTTCTCCGGCATCACGATGAAGACGGCCGGGATGCCGAACTGTTCGATAAAGCCGTCCCAGTCTTTTTGAGACAGGCCCTTCCGGACGTAGGCGATGAGCGCCACGCGGTTGATCGGCCGGGCCACCTCGCGGGAAATGAATCGCGGCTCCGGAACCTCTTCGCCGGCATTGGTGCCGAACGTCGCGCTGCGGTTGTATTTCCAGGCACCGTAAAGCCCCTGGCGCACCCAGAACCATTGGTCCACGGGAGCGAGCGCGATGATCTCGCCATCGCCGTTGGTCACCTTCTCCAGCCGGGAGAAGCCACGGAAGCTCGCCATCGCGAGATGCTCGAAGGCGGCGCTGAGATTCTTGATCCGCTTGTAGGTCGCCTCCAGCGCGGCCTTCTGGCGCTTGGCCACGCCGGTCTTCCCCGCCGGAACGTCGACCCGCATCACGATGTTCCAATCCAGCTCCTGGATGGCGGACGTCCGGCGCTCGATCAGAGCGCCCAGGGTGGCGTCCTGCATCTCGATGTAGCGGTAGGTCCACATCAGGTCCGCGAACGCCCCGCGCTCGCCTTCCTCCAGCAGGCACACGGCCCGCTGGATGGTGAGGCTCCGCAGCGGATTGTAGGTGTCCCGCCACGAGTTCGCCGCCGCCACGTGGAATCGGTAGCTGACAGACATCACCGCCCGGTTCACGATGCCGCGCATCCGGCCGAAGAACCCGCCGGAACGGGTCGGAAGGGTGGTTTCCCGGCTCATCGGCGGACCTCCTTCCCCGGAAGGGTCGCGGACCCCGTTGCAAAACGGCGCAAACCCGTTGCAAAACGGTTAGGAACGGAAAGCCGGATGATCTTGGCTCCCAAATCTAACCCCCCCTTAAAATCGATTCTGGCGCGTTTCTCGCTCATACCCCTTTGAGGCTCCTTTCCTTGTTCCGGGTCCGCTTGCCGCCCGGGCGTGGTTTGATCGGGGCGCGCTTGCCCACGGCCGCCTTCACCACCTGCTCCGCGAGGCCGGAATAGGCGTCTGCCAGGGTCAGGTGGTTCTCGCACTTGTCGACATAGTCGCCCTTCTCACCGTTCTTCTCCTCGCGGGCCGATCCGGTGATCAGATGGCGGTCCAGCGTCTGCAGGATGGCCGGGCTTCCCGGCGGCTGCACCGGCAGGCGCATCACCGGTTCCTGGAACACCTCGCCCTTGTGCTGGCGATAGACGTTCTCCTCCGGCGTCAGGAATTCATTCACCACGCGGTCGATCGTGTCGAAGCGGTTGCACTTGATGACCGGATAGTAGCGCGTGATGCCGTCGGCCTGCTCCTGCCCGATCTCCTGGACGATGCCGCCGCCCTGGGGCCGCGTGAACTCGACCACCGCGCACTTGAGCCCCTTCCATTCGCTGTTCTTGCCGTCCCACACCAGGCCGCCGGGGAACTCGATCCGCGAGTTCTCCGGATCGGAAACCTTCGGCCACTTGATGCCTTCCAGGCCGTTGAGCTTGTAGCAGAGCTGGCGCGCTTCGTTCACCGCCGGGCGGGCGTCGACGAACAACGCCGTCAGACCGATCTTGTGGAAGAGCGTTTCGGCCCGCCGCACGACGTCGGCAATCGGGATCTCCTCGGCGTGGACGATGCGCTTCTCCACCTCGCTGGCGACCTCGCGGGCCACGAACCAGCAGCGGTTGCCCGTGTCCAGTCCGCCGTAACCGGTGGTACCAGGGCGCAGCGCCAGCGCGAAGTTGAACGGTTCTCCCGCCCCGCGGCTGCGGATCAGGATCTCCGGGGACAGCGCCTGCGTGGCGTTCTTCGGCAAGGCCAGCACCTCGCAGCAGAACACGATCATGCTGTCCGGATCGATGACCGCCGCCTGCCAGCGGCTCACGATCTGGTTGAGATCGATCGCGTCGATCGCGAGCTGCGGAATCGTGAAGGACACATTCCGCATCTCGATGCGATCCGGCACCAGGTGCTTCTCGATCGGCTTGCGGCGGTCCACCACCGCTCCCGTCTCCGGATCGGCGAGGTAGAACACCTGGCCGGGCTTGTAGGGCCAGCGTTCCTTCTTCTCGTTCTCGAACTGGCCGGTGTGGGTCAGCTTCGGATCGCTCGGCTTCGGCACGCCATCCACCGCCAGGCGGCAGCATTGCGGCCACGAGGTTTCCAGGCGGATCTGTTTGCCGCCGCCCACATCGAAAACGGAAATGCCCTGGCTGCCGTCCTCCCACTCCTTGTTCTGCCCGGCACCGTGCATGCGCTGGGTGCCGATCGAGATGCGGAAGCGCAGCTTGCCCGCCGCCATGCGGCCCACGAGATACTTCGAGTTCTTCGGCGGGATGTCGTCCTTCTCATCCTCGGCGGCCAGCTCCATCGAGAAGGTCGTGGGGATCTTGTTCATCCCCATGATCATCCCCACGGCGTTGCGTTTGCCATCATTCACGGAGAATGCGCCCTTACGGTTGAGCGCCCGGCCACGGTTGTCCTTGGCCTTGCCCACCGTCATCAGCGGGCCGAGGAAATCGATCTGTTGGATGACGTCCGGCCGCAGCTTCGAATCGACCACGCCTTCCACCAGGTTCTCGTCCGGCAGGTAGAGGCCCACGTTCTGGAACCGGATCGCCGTCATGTAGGCCATCAGGTTCAGTTCCAGGATCGTCTTGCCGAACTGCGCGCCGCCGCACAGAGCCAGCACGGAATCCTCCAGCGGCACGCCCGTGTGGGAGCCGAGCACCAGGTCGATGTATTCGATGACCGGAATCAGCGCCTCGCGCCCTTCCAGGGAATACGGCACGTAACGGCCATCGGGCGTCCGCGCCCTGGCGTGCTTTTCGAGGAACTCCCGGAAGCTGCCGATCTTAGGCACCTCCTTGGTGCCGTCCTTCGCCAGCCGTTCGTCGAGGCGATTGATCAGGCTCATTGCGCCAGCACCTCCTTGAGCTGCTTCCAGATCTTCATTGCCGCGTCGTTGCCCTGGATCTCGCCCAGCAAGGCATCGAGTCCGGCTTCCAACTTGGTCTTCGTCGCCAGCTCCAGCTTCTGCCGCTCCAGGGAGTGCTTCTCCTTGGCCAGCCGCAGCTTCGCCAGGGCGACGTAGCCCTTGATGTCCAGGTTCTCGGTGGCCTCGGACGTGAAGACGATCTGCGCCACACGGTCCAGCTCCTCCGGCGTGATGCTCGGATCGTTCGCCAGCTCGGCCTTCGCTTGGTTCGCCCGGCGCTTCGCCTCGGCAATGCGCCGCCTGAATGCCAGCCAGCGATAGAAGTCCGACAAGGTGGACAACGCCACGGTGAAGCCGTAGCGCAATGGAATTTCCACCAGGATGGCATCGAGCTTCAGCTTCTTGCCGCCTTTCTCCGGATGGCGGAAGCGCCACAGCACCTCGTGCTCCTCGTCGGAGAGGTTCTGCAGTTTCGCGTCCGGGCGCGGATCTTGATCTGGGTCCAGCATTCACCCGGTCAGTTGAATTTGGCCAACAGTCCTTCGCCCCGCTCCGTGATCGCCCATTGCACGATCGTTTCATCGATCTCGCAGGGCACCTTCACGATGCGCTTGGTCTCCTCCAGCCACTGGATGTGCTCGGTCCACTCGTCGTCTTCGATGGGCGGGCGGGTCAGGCCGTTCACGTGGGAACGCAGCGACTCGTCCACCAGGGCATACCCATCCGCCCGCTTGAGCGCGGTGAGGATGCTTTTGCGGATCTGGGATGTGCGTTGCGGGTTCATTGCTTGCGCGATGGGGTCTTGATGCCGAAGTGCAGGAAGATGAGATCGAGGCGGCCGTGCCAATCGCGGGCGACGTCATCGATCTTGTCGTTGAAGGCGGCGGTGATGTTCTTCTCCCGCTCGTGGCCGGAGGTGATGATCTCCTTGAATTGGGCGGCCTGCTCCGTGCGGAGCTTCTCCACGGCCGTCTCGATCAGATCGACGCGGGCGGCCAGCGCCTGGTGCTGGTCCCAGGATGGATGCGGCGGGTTGTTCGCCTGCACCGAGACCGTGGGGAACGGGGCCTGCACCGTGACGTTGCGATGGCGCTCACGCTCCTTCGTCGTGGCGTGACGGTGCACGCCGACCAGGGCGGGAACGATCAGGGCGAGCCCTGCGAACAGCGCGCCGATCATCTTGAGCACCCACTCGCCGGAGAGCTGGGAATCCGGAGCGGCCGCCGCTTCGGCGAGGATCATCGCCAACATCACTGCGCACCTCCCTTCAACCACCGCCTGCGGATCTCGTGGATCACGTCCGCCCACAGGTCGCCAGGCGTGCCGGTGAGCACCGCCTTGCGTTCCAGGTAGGCGTCCAGCTCACGCAGCGAGCTGGACGTGACTCCCATCACGAACTCGCGGCGGCTCGTGGCGTCGCAGGCCTGCCGGAACATCAGCTCGCCGTTGCAGATCACCGGAGCACCGGCGGCAACAACCGGGGCCGCGAACTTGATCGGCGGTCCCGGGCGCGCTCCCTGGCAATCCGCGCAACCGCAGCCTCTGGCATGCACGAGTTCGGCGAATGGATCGATCACAGCACGGACCCTTTCTCTTGGAAGAGTTCGCGGTAGTGGTCGTTGGGCGAGGCGGGCAACGACGCGGGCTGGTAGTGCGGGAAATCCTTGATCGACGTCCAGTCACCGCCCCAGGCGAGGCCGCATTCATCCGCCAAGGCTGTCGCGATCTCGCGATGGATCTTGTCGGCGAGGCCCGGCTCGTGCTCGTCCAGATAGCTGCCGCCACGGAACACCCCGAAGTCGACGGCGACGGCGAAGTTGTGCCAGGAGGAACCCGGCTTGGCCTTGGTGACGATCTGACCCGGCGTGGTGCGACCCTGGTTGTAGAGCGCCTGTTGCTCGGCCATCGTGCGGGTGCCCTGCACCGCGACGTAGGAGAGCCCGCGATCGGCAAGCCGGGCATTGGCCTGGCGATAGAAGTCGCGGAAGTTCGGCACGATCTTCGGATCGAGCTTCGCGAAGACTCCGGCCGTGCGGCTGTCGATGTCGCCGGAGGGCGGGATCGGTGCGGGCGTGGCGACCGCCGGAGCGGGCAGCGCGGCCAGGATGGCGGCGGCCGTGGCCGGGCCGTAGGTGCCATCCACCGTCACGCCGAGGCGCGCCTGGATCTGGCGGGTGAGTTGTGGGAGATCACTCATCGTCTTTGGAAGGGTTGATGCCGTGGGTTCGATCGAGGGCGCGCAGCAGCATGCGGAACAGCAGGCCGACGATTCCGGCCATCATCAGCACGCCGATCAGCGTGCCGAAAAACGGGTGGTGGAAATCGATCGCGGCGGTCTGCATGCGCTGGCTGGGGGCAGGGACATTCCTGTCCCGTGGTTGGAAAGTTGTGCGGCGGGGCGTCCTCGATCCGGCTCGCGGATCTCTGCCCTCACGCGGTGCGCATCGGCACCGCTCGCCGCAAAGGGGTCACTTCGTGGCGTTCACCACGGCGGCTTCCGCTTCCGCCTTCGGAAGCACGCGGATCGGCATCGGCTGCACCTTCGCCGCCTTCGGTGGCTTCGGGGCCTTGGCACCCGTCAGCCCCTGGATGAGCTGCCCGGCCAGCGAGGCGAAACCCGTGTCCAGGGCCTTCGTCTCGGTCACGACCTTGTAGCCCTTCGCGTCGGTCCGCGTGATGGAAGTGGTGCTGCACGACGTCAGCGACACCGCCAGGAGCGCGAACGCCGTGCAGGTCACCAGCATCAGCGCGGCGCTCCCCCCGGAGCCCGCGCCTTTGCCGATGAAGAAGGAAAGCCACGGCCACTTGCCCACGGCCTTCACCAGGACGGAGCCGATGTAACCGGCGATCACCAGCGTGGCCGGATCGATCGCGTTGTTGAGGCTCGTGCCGACCATGTCGATCAGCGCGCCTTGGGAGATGAACTTGTGTTTCAGGAACAGGACGAGACCGGCGAACAACGCGGTCAGGATGTGCCGGACGTGGGATTGGAGTCGGTCGTTCATGGGGTGGGTGGTTTCTTGCGAGGAGCCCACCTTGCCGGACCCCGCGGCGGTTGATTCGCCACCCGCCTCCACCTACCTCCACTTGCCGCTACTCGGTCCGGAGGCACCCCCGAAAACCGCCTCCGGAGGCTCTAACCGATCTGCCTGAACTGGCTCTGCTTGTGGTGCCAGACGGACAGGAGATCGACCCGCCAATGCGAGTTCTCCCGGTCCGGCCGCCGCTTGTAGCCGCGGATCGCGCCGGACTTGATCAGGATGTAGATCGTTTCCCGGTCGCAATCGTCGAGCAGCTCGCACGCCTTCGCCACGCTGCCCCAGCGCGGCAACTTCGCCCCCGTGCGCGGGGATACCACGTGCTTCTCCTCTGCCCAGGAAAACAGGGGCAGGGCGTCCAGCTCGTGATTCCCGTCGGGCCTCATGCCCCGACTATAGCACAGCCGGATTTTTTACTTTTGGGCGGCTTGCTTTGCCCTGATCTCCGCGCACTCGCGTTGCAATCGGACAGCCTCGTTCAGCTCGAAACGGGCCTTATCCCCCAGAGCCAAGGAAACCTTCGTTGCCCCTGCCGGGTCACGTTTGAAATCCAAGGCCTGTTCATGAGACTCAGCGTCAAACTTGTCGGCTTTGCCAAGGTGATCGTCTTGTTCCAGCATGAGATGGAGCTGTAGATTGTCGGACTTCTCAGCATCCCGATCCAGGTTGGCGCGCTTCTGGTCTAGCAGCTTCCAGGCGATGTCCGAGTCGAGCTCCAGCTCCTTGGTTTTCCTGTCCTGCTCTTCTGGCATCGGGCCCAATCTTAGAGCCCTGCTTTTTTCCTGTCGGATTTCCATACGTTGCTGGACAGCCTTGACCCGCTTCCCAAGCAATTCGTTCACCTCAACTAGCAACGCCGCGCCGTCAAGATTGCGTATTTCCCGGCGAATCTCAGGGTTCTTTAAAACCGAGTCCGGCTGAGCGCTGGAGGTCAGCGGCTTGACGTCATCGCTTTTGTCGCAGCTCACCAGCAGCAGCGCGGTCACCGTCAATACGCCCAATTGAAAAGGGAGAGAATCCTTCATGGGTCAGTTGGTGATTTGTCTCCACATGCCGTAAACCGGATAGGCCCACGTGACATCCTTCTTTTCGATCACGTCAGGCTCATAGCGCCTGTTCAGCGGGATCAATCGGATCGTGTCGCCGCGAATTTCAATTCGGCGAAACACCACCCCGTCGTTGGCCAGCTTCAACACAGCCAGGCAGTTCGTGTAAATGCGGCGCTCCGGCATCAAGATCAGGAGATCGCGCTCTTTGTATTCCGGCTCCATCGAGTCGCCTTCCAGCCGGACCGCGAATGCTTTCTCGTCGCGGCATTCGGTGGGCACGTGGTCCTCTGGATCACAATGGAGCTCTTCGTAGCTCTGCGCTTCTCCAGCGTGGGCCATCCCGATCACGGGAATGTAGCGAGTCGTTCTTTTCGGTGGAAACCTTGGCGGGGGAGCTTCTCCCACTTGAGCGATCTGAACAAATTGCTCACCTTGAATTCCTGACTCTCTCTCCAATTCGTTCAATCTTTCCAAAATTCGAGGCTGAGGATCTTTCTCTCCCTTCTCGATGTAGTGAAGCTGAGTCCTTGAAATATTAAGCAACGTGGCCAATTCGGCCCGACTTTTGATCCCACGTTTGGCCATCAGGACGGCAAATCGCTGAACAAAGGTTTCAGAAGAGTTCATTTTTGTCTTGCGCCAATGAACAGAAAGTTCACTGTGCCGCTGAACAAGTTGTTCAGAAATGACAGGAGCCCGCAACCAAAAACCAAAAGCTACGGAGACCCGCAGGCGCGCCGTCGATGTGGAGCTGGCTCGAAAGGGCTGGACCCAAAGCGACCTCGCCAAGGCCATCGGCCGTGCCCGCAACACCGTAAACCGAGCGATCAATCACGGGGAAAATCCTAAGACCCTGAACTTGATCCTCAGCGAACTCGGCATCCGATGAGCGATTCGATCGACAAGAATTTTGACGACGAATGCCGCCGAGAGGTGGCGAGTCTCTCCCTCTCCCATTCGGAGGGCCTTCCGATTAGTCGCCGCATCATGGTGGCTCACGGATTGTGCCTCTTGTTTCCAAGTGGCTCGGCCGAGCGAGTGGCGGCTTCGAATTTGGAAGCCACGCTTAAAGACGCGGAAGAACGTCAACTCCAACTGGAGGAAGTGCTGAAGCAACAGCCATGACCACCCCCGCCTCTAACACCGATGCCTTCGCGGCGGCGATCCGCGAGCTGACCGAGCTGCGCGACGATGAACGGGAAATGGCCCGCGAGGCCACGGCTCGGAAGTGGATCGAATCCGGAGCGACCCACCGGAACTACGCCCGCGGCCTCACCGAAGCCATCGCCGTCCTCACCCGCCACCAACAGCAAGCCACCCGCTGATCATGACCGACGACACCTTCAACCGCCTTCTCCTGATCCGGGTCCTGCTGGGGGATTGCGTGGAGGACCTGGGTCTTGCGCCGGAGCTGCTGACGGCGTCGCAGGCAGTGAGCTGGCTGCTCGGGTCCCGAAGCACTCCCAGGCCAGCCGCAGGATCTCCGTGGTTTGGCACCATGTCTCATGCACCAAGCGGTCACGCTGGTGGAACAGATCTACGAGCCATCGGTGCTGCTTTGCCTGCTCTTCTAGCCGGGCTTCAAGCGCGGCAACTCGTTCCCGCAGTCTCACTAGTTCCTCGTCCATGCCCGGACTGTGGCCGTCCGTCCGTTCCCCCTCAAGCCCACTGATCACCCTCACCCATGTCCGACGATCGCACCCCCGAACAACTCGCCTTCGATCAGCGCGTGCTCTCCCTGCACCAGCGCCAGGCGTCCGGCGAAGTGCCGCCGCCCGGGCGGATCTCCCAACGCCAGCTCGCCCGCGAACTCGGCATGACCATCCGCGAGATCCAGCGGGCCGAAGCCCTCGCCCTGGAAGCCATCCGCCGGTCCTTCATCACCCGCACCCACTGACATGAAAACCCTCGCGTGCTTTGCCATCCCCGCGATCGCCGTGGCCCTCATCGGCACCGCTGCGCTCACCGCCGGTGCGGTCCTCCTCTGCGTGGAATCCGGCCTCGGCATCCTCGCCCTCCTGATCCTGGCCGTCGCGGTCGTGATCATCGCCAAGGGCTGCAACGCGCTGCACCGACTCTTCCTCTTCATCGAGTCGAACGACGGCCCGGCCCGCCTCAACCGCCCCGCCCGCCGGATCGCCCGCTGCCCCATCGAACGCGCCTGACCATGAGCCGCCGCCCCGCATCGTCCGCCGGAGGGGTGCCCCTCGCCATCGGCATCGACCGCATCACCGAAGACCGCATGGCCCGGGACGAAAGCCCGACCCTCTACGAGTTCTACGACTTCGACCGCGCCTGCGACCGGTGGCTGCGGAACCGCACCAGCCAGGAGCGCAAGCTCGCCGAATGGAAGGACGCCTGGCGCGAACGCCGCGCCGCCAGCCTCTCCGAATCCGCTGAATCCCTTTCCTGATTTCCACCCATGCCATCCAAGAAGACTCCCAAGAACGCCCCCAAAGTCATCGACATGGAGGTGCTGCCCCCGGCCGGAACGCTGGCAAAAACGAACACGAGTTCGTTTTTGGCCGCCACCGGAGCCGCCGCCATCAACCACCATTGGCAGGCCGCGCAGCACCACCACCGCCAATCCTGCGCCCACCTGATCATGGCCGGGCACGCCCTGCTCGACCTGAAAAAGCAGACCAAGCATGGCAAGTGGGAAGCGCTTTTCGACGGATTCAAGGGCGCGGACGAGCCGGTTTTCGACTTCTCCATCCGCTGGGGTCAACGGCTGATGGACATGGCCAAGGCCTCTAAAAAGCATCTGCCCGAATTGCAGGGACTGCCCTTCGAGCAGCCGATGACCGAGTGGGAGGAAGGCCAGCTCAAGACCCTGAGCACCGCCGTTTCGAAAAAGGCCGATGGCGAGACGCTCCAGCAGCTCGCCGTGGAGTGGGGCGTCGGCAAGAAGCGCCAGATCCCGAAGCCCTCCACCGCGATCACCTACATCGCCGGGGACGACGAGGACGAGCCCGAGGAGGAAGAGGAGACCGCAACCCCCGCGCCGCTTACCAAGGCTCAGGAGAAGCAGCAGCGGATCGAGGAAGCCCGCCACGCCTTCAACGGCCTGATCGAGCGATGGCACAAGGCCGTGTCCCTCGGCCAGCTCGACGACCTCCCGCAGGCCGATCTCAAGGGAGCCGCCGAGTTCCTGAAGTCCCAACACGACCAGGTCAAAACCCGGATCAAGTGACCGCCATGGACCTGACACCCCATCTCCTGCTCGCCGCCGCCCTGTTGCAGTTCCGTTTCTGCCACGTGGTCGAGTTCGGCCCCCGTCACGTCTGGCTGGCGATCGCCACCTATGCCGCCTGCGTCGTGCAGATCGTGTTCTGCATCGTGGTGATCTTCGCCCCATTCCTCCGCTGATCACTAATCACTGCTGACTCGGCACTCTCCGTCTTGCTGAAAACTGCCAACTGAAAACCAGCAAACTCTTCACCCATGCACCTCACCATCGTTCACCCCGACTACGCTTCCCAGGATTGGGAGGACGTGCCCCTCGATCACCGGCCGCTCGTCCGCGCCTGGCTGCGTGAACTCGCGGAGGCCCCGAAGCGCGGCGTCACGAAGTGGCTTCAGGAGATGGCCCAGCGCCTCGGCATCTCCTACAGCACCGCCCGCCGGAAATACGATGATCTTCGTAACAGCGGCGGGGACTGGAAGGTGCTGGTGGACAGCCGCCGCATGGTGACCCCGGCGGAAATGGCCCGCACCAGCCTGCCGGTGTTCCGGGCCGAACTGGCCCGCCGTTTCGAGAAACACCAGCGCAACGGCCGCGCCGCCTTCCGCAAGCTGCGTCAGGATTGGAAGACCCGGGCGAAGACGATCCCCGGCTACGAGGATTGGGTGGGATGGCCGGAACTGCCGGAAGGGTGGAGCGACCGACGCCTCTACGCGATTGTCCAGGAGGAGACGAACCAGGCGCGCCGCCGCTCGATCCGCATTGGCACCAGCAGCAAGACGAATCCCTTCCTGCCCACCGTGCTCACCACCCGCGTCGGCCTGTGGCCGGGAGCCGTCCGGCAACTGGACGACGTGTGGCACGACAACTTCGTCACCGTCGGCCGCAAGCGCGAGCTGACCCGCGTGCTGGAACTCGGCTCGCTCGATCTGTTCAGCGCCTGCCGCTACAACTACGGCGCGAAGCCGCGCATGCGGAAGGAAGACGGCTCCGGATTCGAAAACCTCAAGATGCGCGAGATGCGCTTCTACCTGGCGGGGGATCTCTGGAACTTCGGCTACTCGCCACGCGGCACGATGTATATGGCGGAGCACGGCACCGCCGCGATCAGCGAGGACATCGAGCGCATCCTCTACGATGCCACCGGCGGCATGATCCGCGTGGAGCGCCAGCCGATCGAAGGCAAGCAGGCCGCGCTGTGCGGATTCTGGAGCGGCAGCGAGGGCGGCAACTTCCGCGCCAAGGCCGCGCTGGAAGTGGTGCACAGCCTCATCCACAACGACCTCGGGCACCTGTTGCTCCAGACCGGCCTGGACAGCGACCACCGCCCCGTCACGACCGATCGGCAGCTCGCCTACATCTCCCGCATCGTCCGCGATGTGTTGAAGAAATTCCCGGAGCGCCTCGACCAGCTCAAGCTGCCCGCCCTCGACTTCCACACCCAGTTCTGGCCGCTCGTCACCGACTACTACCAGCACGGGCTGAACGCCCGCACCGATCACGAGCTTCAGGACTGGGAAGCGCTCGGCCACGTCATCACCGAATACACCGCGCTTCCTGGCAGCGGGCTGTTCCTCAACGAGCAGGCCTTCCTCGGACTGCCGGAAGCCTCGCAGGCCATCATCCGCCACAGCGCGAATGCGGCTCCGCAGGACTGGAGCCGCCGCCGCAACCTCAGCCCGATCGAGATCCACGAACCGGCCCGCAAGTCGTTCCTGCCGCTTCCCGCCTCCGTCTACTGCGAGATCATCGGCGGCGATCTGGCCCGCGAGGTGACCTGCAAACGCGGCTTCCTGGAATTCGAGGACAAGGACATTTCCGCCGAGCCGCTCATCTACAAATCCCGCTTCCTCCGCAGCCGTGGCGAGATCGCGCACGGCGAGAAGGTGAGCATGTTCGCCAATCCCTACAACAGCGCCACGGCCTTCGTGATGGATGCCAAGGGCCGCCCGCTCGGCGAGGTGCCGCTCTTCAAGAAGGTGCTGCCCATCGATCCCGATGCCTTCGGTTCCGCCGCGCCTTTCGAGTCCCGCCCGGAGATCCGCAGCAACGACCTCCGCGAGGCCGCGATCGAGAAACACGAGCGCGTCGCCGACATCCTGGAGCCGAGCCGCATCATCCACACCGAGGTGGTGCAGGAGGCGCAAGACCTCCGCGCCCACAATGCCCGCGTCGTGAGCGGCAAGCCGGTGACCCCGGAAGAGATCGCCGCCGCCCGCACCGAGGCCGGGAAGAAAGGCCACCGCACCGCTGCTGCAAACCGCCTGCAGGGCCGTGGCAGCGAGCGCGATTGGGACGCCGAGCCCGGCCCGCAACCGGCCCCACCCGCGCCCGTGATCCACGACCCCTTCGCCTCCCTCGACGACTGATTCCCCACCTCTCACACCGCCACCCCATGAAAGAACAAGACTCCACCGTTAGAAGCCCCCACGCCGGAACCAACTACGGCATCGCTCCCGATCAATTCGAACTCGTCATCAAGGCGCTCGATGAGGAGCAGCAGGAGACCCTGCGCTTCTGGTACTACCTCGCCAAGGAGGAGAGCTGGACGCTCCGCCAGCTCGCCAAGCACAGCGGCGAACACTCCACCACGCTGACCCGCGTCTTCCGTGGCGTTTACGAAGGCAACATCGGCAACGTGTGCGATCGCCTCGAAAACAGCCGGGTGGCCTTCAAGGGCACCGTCGCCAATCCGGATTTCACGATGACGGCGCTGGCCAAGCGCATGTTCGAGATCTTCGACGAACTCCGCGAGCTGAACCTTGTCGGCCTGCTGTGGGGAGAGAAGGGGATCGGCAAGACCACCGTGGCCGAGGAATACCGCCGCCTGAACAACCATGGCAAGACGGTCTACGTCCGCTGCCTGGCCCGCTGCACCTTCCCGCAGTTCGTCCACCACGTGGCCCGCTCGCTCGGCGTCACGGTGAAGAACCAGAACCAGTTCACCGTCCGCGAGAAGATCGTCGGCGTGCTGTCCGCTGGCCAGCGGCTCCTGATCGTCGATGAGCTGCACGAGCTGTTCGCCACGATGCGCCCGGACATGGCCGCGAACTGCTGCGAGTTCCTCCGCGAGATCTACGACCGCTCCGGCTGCGGCATGGCCCTGATCGGCACCGAGCGGATGATCAGCGAGTTCAAGACCGGCACGCAGAAGGAGATCCTCAGCCAGCTCCTGGACCGGGGCTACGAGTTCCGCCTGCCCGGGAAGTCCACCCGCAAGGACTACGAGGCGATGCTGAAACACTTCGGCCTGGCCACACCTGGAGCGGCTGAGCCGGACGCCGCCGAGATCGTCAAAGACCTCGTGGACGCGCACGGCCTCCGCAAGTTCAACGTCCACCTCCGCAGCGGTGCCCGCCGCGCCAAGCGCCGCAATGAGACCTACACCTGGGCGCACTTCGTCGAGGCCTTCGACAACCTGGCCACCCTCTCCACCGCCGCCAAATGAGCCGCAAAGTCCTTTGGTTCGATCGCGGGCGGGACGCCTTCACCGAGGGCAAGCCCTGTCACTTCGATGACGCCCGCGTCTCCGGCCACGACCGCCAGGAATGGTATCGCGGCTGGAGACACCAGCAGCACCTCAACGCGAAGCCCCGCCCCGATCACGAACGGGAGGACACCCGCGCCGCCCTCCGCGAAATCCGCGAATCCCTCGACCGATGAAAACCGATCTACCCACCACCGCCGCCGCATCGGCCTTGTTCGACGCCTGGTCGGAAACCCTCGAAACGCACGCCCATCTGCTGGGCCGTGAGAAGGACAAGACCATCGCATCCATCCGCCGCACCGAAGCCCACATCGGCCGGAGCCTCGCCGCCCTGGGCGATCTCCGCAGCCAGCTCGAAGCCCAGCAAACGAAGCCATGATCGCTCCACGCCCCGTCATCCCGGACATCATCGACGAACAACAGGTCGCCGAGATGCTCGCCCAGGCCGCCGACCTCCACCAACTCGCCGAGGGCGATTCCCTCGGTGCCGTCCTGGCCAGTTCCTCGTCCGATGGCGCGAAGATGGCCGATGAGATCGCCGAGTATCTCGACGTGGTCGCAGGCAACATGAAGGCCCAGCAATCGGCCGGCGTCCCGATCGTCGAGCGCCTCCGCGATTACGCCCGCCAGATCCAAGCGTGGTTCCTCATGGATCTCGCGATGGACGGCGGCGGCCCGGACATCTGGAACGACGCTGCCACCAGCAAGCCCGAAGGGCACGTCCTGGTCTTCTCCGGCGGCGACATCAACTCGGGCTACTTCGATGAGCGCGACGGCTGGCTGTCCCTCTGCGGCCTCCCGTTCCAGTCGCCCGTCACCCACTGGACCGACCTTCCCCCATACCCCGGCGAATGCCCGCCGGTCGAATAACCCACCTCCAACGCAAACCACCCACCACCATGGCCAAATCGAAACCATCCAAACTGCCCGCGATCGAAACCACCGAAGACCTTCACGCCACCGTCGACAAGGTCGCGGTGCTGGAAGCCGAGAAGCGGGGCCTTGAAGCCGCCCGCGACATCGACCTTCAGAAGGTCCGCACCAAGCACGATGCGCAGATTGAGGAAAAGGGCACGCTGATCAAGGCGCTCACCAACCTCTGCGCCACCTACTGCAAGGCGAAGAAGGCCTCGCTCTTCGGCAAGCTCAAGTCGGCCGCGTCCGCCCTGGCACGCTTCGGCATCCGCGAGGGCACGCCCGCCCTGTGCCTGCTCAACAAGAACCACACCTGGGAAACGGTGCTCGCCCGCCTCAAGGATCGCGGCCTCACGGAATACGTCCGCGTCGTCGAGGAGATCGACAAGGAGAAGCTCAAGGGCGCGAAGCTCACCGAGGCCCAGCTCGCCGAACTCGGCCTGCGGGTCGACACCAAGGAATCGTTCTTCATCGAATCCAAGAGCGACGACGCGAACCGCATCAAGACCGCCACCGACGACGAAGTCTAACTGGGAGCGAGGACATTCCTGTCCGTTCTTCGCCTCTAACCAAACCCACCTATGCCCGCTCAATCCGACCTATCAGTGGAGAGTCAGGACGACGTGATGCACGACATCAACCTCGCCCTTGGTTCCAGCCACCTTGCCCGGGCAGGCGTCAGCCTTTCCGAACTCGAAAGGAAGGCCGAGGAGCATCCCCGGCTTCTGTCCGCCCTGGAGCACCTGGTGAACTACATGCGCCACTTTGAGATCGAAGACCCAGAGTGGCCCATCGAGTCCCTTCGTGAAGCCGAAGAGCTCATCGAACAAGTCCACGCCTCCTAACCCCTCTCCGGTGGCGGGCCACGGTTGCACCCGTGCCGCTGACTGCAAGCAGCGGGCCGCCCGCCACCGGTTCCTTTCTGATCACTCCCCACTTTCCCCGATGAAACACGCCATCGCCATTCTCGAAGCCCAGCGCGATCTCCACGCTCACAACGAGAAGATCCACACCCGCGCCAGCGAGTGGGACCAAGCCGCCCTTTGCTTGATCGTCGTCGACGATTGCGAGCAAGCGATCGAGCTGCTCAAGCGCAAGTCGAAGGGCAAGCTCACCGACGAAGACAAGGCCCTGCTCGCCGCGCTCTGGAAGGCCGCCCCGAAGATGGCCCGCCAGCGTAATTCCAAGCACGAGGTGGAGGTGGCCTGGCTCGCGGTCCCCGTGAAGGAACGACCCACCCAGGCAACCATCCTCGCGGCCCTCGCCGCCTGGTGCCAGTGCGAGCAGTGGAAGAAGGACGGCGGCGCCTACATCCGCGGTCTCGCCCGCTGGATCAAGGACCGCATGTGGATCGACCCGCCGGAGATCGAGCAGGCCGCCTCCCGCTACCGCCCGGCACCGAAGCCGGAACCCGCTCCCGCCGAGCCCCACGAAACCGCCACCGTGGCCGACATCAAGAGCCTCACCGCCGCCGTCAAACGCGGCGGCCGCCCATAACCCCCAGCCTCCACCAAACACCGCCAGTCATGAGTGCGAAGCGAAAGCCCAAACAACAGCCCCTCTTTGAGGACGAGGCAGATCCCTGGACCGTGAAGGTCGCAGTCGTGAAGGACCGCAAGAAAACCGAAGGCACGATCGATTACGACGGCCTGCACAAACTCCTCTACCGCCGAGTCGTCATCGATCGCGGCACCGGCCGGATCTACCTCGCGAAGATCGAAGCCCAGGCCCGCCACTTCAACCTCCGCAACGCCACCCCCGAAACCCGCACCAAGGGCGAGGACACCACCGGCAACCTGATCTGACCATGGCCCGAAAAACCAACGCATCGAAGTCCGTCCACATTGTCACTTTCGGCCACCTGTCCTTTGCCTTCGAAAGCTTGCCCAAGGCCACCAAGGCAATCGAGCTGCTCGGCTCCATGGAACGGGTCCAATGGGAGTGTGATGATTCAGGCTCCTACTACATGCCTTATAAGTCGGAGTATCGCAGTGACACCGAACTGAAGCTGGAAACCAACCAGCCCTATGAGCCACGGCTCCGGCTGATTGGCCTTCCGGCTCCCATCAAAAACGCCAAGCCCTGCTCGGCCTGCGGCACGGACACCCCAAAAGGCGGACAGTGCCCGGCGTGCGGGCTGTGGGCTTCCTCCTGATGTCATTTGCGGATCATGACGATGAGAGAGGCAAGGGCGATCACGATGGTAAGGATGGCGTAGATGTGTGCTGCAAGTGTCATACGGCCTCCATTAGCCCTTAGTTTTTAATGCATTTTTCTCCCCGCCCGGCAGGGCTTCCGCCCTCCGGACTCCTTCGGTGATTTCTGCGCCCATGCGCGAATCCTTCCCTAGTTTTTAAACCCCATCCACCGCGCCCCGTGCGCATCCCTCCCAGCCATGAAAACCGATAAAACCACCGGCCGCGCCCCGGCGAAGAAGGCCGCAAAGAAAGCCCCGAAGCGCCAGGGCAACCTCAAGCCGCAGACGCGCCAAAAGATCGCGATCACGGCCCGCCAGGCATTCGACCTCCAGAAGCATGTCGGCAACATCGAGGATGGTGTGACGTTCGAACAGTGGCGTCACGCTGAGGTGATGGCGGCCGTGAAGCGCCCCGGCATCAGCGCCTGCGACGGCCTGCATTTCCGCGATCTCATGGTTCACTTCCTCGTCCTCGCGGGCCGGGAGGAGGAAGCCCTGCCCTACGGTCTCAAGACCGGCAAGGTCCGCGACCACGGCGACGTCCAGGACACCCACGAGGAGCGCGAGAAGTGGCTGGCCATCATCGCCACCGATCTCCGCCTGCACGCCGAGCTGGCCGCCGAGCCGGTGGAACCGCAGTCGCCCGCCTACGCCGCCTCCTGGCACAGCATCAAGGCCAACGGCGGCCCGATCCAGGAGGGCTACGTGGTGTTCGTGGCGGCTCAGAAATTCGGCATCCAGAAATGCCGGTTCGAACGCCTGAAGGAACTCCTGACCGCGCCCCAACTGGAGCAGCTCCACCACACCATCCGCAACCGGATCACCGCCCGCGAGGGCAAGGGAAGCCCCGAAAACCGGAACAAGAGCCAGCGCCGCAAGCCCGTCCAGCCCGCCGATCCGGGCGACCTCGCCCCCCGCGACGTTCCGTTCTGAGTATTTGCCGGAGGGCTGGCCATGGTCCAATTTGGGGCCATGTGCAATCTGTTCAGGAGCCGCCGAAACTCCCACCAGGCCACCATTCCGAACACTGCCCGCGAGTCCTATTTGTCGCACCAGGCTGCTCCGGAAGCCGATTTGGTGAGGCCGTCTGAGATGGCCTTGGTGATCGCCATCGGCCGCATGCGGGTGCCTGTCGCGGTGCCCATGCGATGGGGATGGAGCCGGGATTTCAACCCCACCATCTACAATGCGCGGGCCGAGAAGGTCGGGACGGGCATGTGGGCTCAGGCTTCTCGCTGCCTCTTCCTGGTGAGCGATTACTACGAAACCGACAAGACCACCGGGCAGAAGTGGCGGATCTACGCCAAGCGCCCGGTGGTGACGAGTGGGTTCTACGTTCCAGGCCTGTGGGAAATCGGTCCGGAAAAGCGTCTGTTCGCCGCGATGCTGACCGAACCGGCATCATCCTTGCTGGACGGCATGAACGACCGCCAGCCGTGCGCGTTCGCCGACTGGAGGGAGATGGAGCCTTGGATCAACGGGGGGAACCTACCCAACCGCACGAAACTGCACCTTGCCAAGGAACAGGAAGCGGCAAATAGGCAAAGCCTCCAGGACATCCAGGAACGCAACCACTCCCACTTGGCTTGGAGGCTTCGACAGGAAGCGGACCGGAATTCCCCGGATGGACCAACACTTCCCGGACTCTGATTTTCAGGAGGAGCGGCCCCCGGCATTGGCTGAAATCCCGGTTTGACGGCCCGGATGATCCACCTCCACGATGCCGAACCTATGGAGATTTCGCTGCCTGCCGAGGATTACGAACGACTGCTGGCGCACCTGGAAGCCAGGCAGGACGGCAAGGTCGACCAGATGCTGGCCGCCGCCGCCCTCGCGAACCGATCGGAGATCAATATCCAGGGGAATAGGGCCGCATTGGAGGCCGTGGCCTGGTTGACCCACACCCACGCCGTGTCCTACTTCGACGATTCCGAGGATGCGGAACCCATCCTGATTCGGGTTTTGCACCCGCCCGGCCACCCCTCTGCAAGGCCGTTGCAAGCGCCTGGCCACTGAGAAGCGAACCCGCGTTCGTTTTTCTCATTTCGGTGGCAAACCGGGGTTTTCGGGCCGGTTTTTTCTCAAAAGGGGTTTTTCGGGGTGATGGCCCTGGAAAGCCCCATTTTTCGGGGTTTTTCGGCCTTTTCGGCCTTTTTCGGATTTCTCAACTCCCATGGCAGGGATCAGACAGTGAACCGCTCCCATTCACAAGTTGGAAACTTGTGCTACTTCTTCAAGCCAAACACCCGGGGCAGTTCTGGACGAAGTGGCCGGGGGTGATTTCGGAGAGGGCGGGGTGGCGGTCGGTGAGGCAGAGCTCGGGCTTGCCGATGCGGTTGCGCGGTTGGAAGGCGCAGCCGAGCGGCGGGCGGGTGAGATCGGGCGGCAGGCCGGCGATGGTGTAGAGCGGGTCGCCCTTCGGGTGGGAGGCCGGGATCGATTTGAGCAGGCTGCGGGTGTAGGCGTGGCGCGGGTGGCGGAAGAGATCTTCCTTGCTGGCGCTTTCGACGACGCGGCCGGCGTACATCACGTTGATGTGGTCGCACATTTCCGAAACCACGGCGAGGTCGTGGGTGATGAAGATGACGGCGGTGCCGAGGTCGCGCTGGCGCTCGCGGATGAGGTCGAGGACCTGCTTCTGCACGGTCACATCGAGCGCGGTGGTGGGTTCATCGCAGATCAGCAGTTCCGGGCGGGTGATGAGGGCCATGGCGATCATCACGCGCTGGCGCATGCCGCCGGAGAATTCGTGCGGGTAGCTGTGGACGCGCTTTTCGGGATCGTGGATGCCGACTTCGGCGAGCGATTGGATGGCGCGGTCGAGCGCGGCCTTGCCCTTGAGTCCTTCGTGGAGGGCGAGCGGTTCCATGAGCTGGTCGCTGACCTTCATGTAGGGGTTCAGCGAGGTCATGGGGTCCTGGAAGATCATCGAGATGCGCTTGCCGCGGATCTTCTGGAGCTGCTTCTCGGAGGCCTTGAGCAGGTCGATGCCATCGAACAGGGCGGTGCCGGAGTGGATGCGGCCGGGAGGCTGCGGGATCAGGCCGAGCAGCGAGTAGCAGGTGACGGATTTCCCCGAGCCGGACTCACCGACAATGCCGAGGGTTTTGCCGGCCGCGACGGAGAAGGAAACGTCTTCCACGGCATGGACGATGCCGTTGCGGGTGTGGAAGCGGGTGGATAGGTTTTTTACGTCGAGAAGCATGGCCTGCGGCCAGCGTCCCGAATCCAGCTCCCGGAATCAAGAGAAGAGGGTGATGGGGCGGTCGTCTTTTGGGAATCGGGGGGAGCCGGATTCCTGTCTCAGAGCGCGACCCAACGGGTTTCGAACCTCGAATTCTTGAAGTTGAGGATGAGGGCGAGGCGGTGCCCGGAGATGCGGAGGTAGTTCATCACGTGCTCGATTTCGACCTCGGTGATGTGGTCGATCATCTTGGTTTCGATGATGATCTTTCCGTAGGCGATCAGGTCGGGGATGAATTCGCCCACGATCTTGCCCTTGTAGTCGACCGAGTAGCGGATCTGCTGGATGAACGGGATGCCGCGCAGCTCGAGTTCACGGGCCAGGGCGTTGCCGTAGATCTTGTCCGGGAGGCCGGGGCCGAGATTCTGGGCGACCTCGACGGCGCAGCTCATCAGGGCGAGGCTTTCGTCCTCATACAGGGTCTCCGCGGCTTTCGGAGTCTGCTTCGCGGTGGCCTTCTGTTTCGCCGGGAGCGGCTGGGTCGGAGTCGGGTTCTTCCGCAGCGGGTGCGACTCCATGCCGGGGAGGGCCTGGTTCACGGGGGAGGCCGGTCGTGCGGTGGGAGTCGGCTTGCCGGAGAGGGCCTGGGTCGCGGGTGGGCGACCGGGCTTCAAGGGGCCGGTTGGCTTCGGGGTGAGCCTTTGGGTCAACGGCGGACCGGGCTTCAGCGGGCCGGTCGGCGTCGGGGTGAGCCTCTGGGTGAGAGGCGGGGCGGGCCTGGTAGGGGGAGTGGGTTTGCCGGGCAGGGCTTGGGTCACAGGAGGCGTCGGCCTGGTGGGAGGCGTCGGCTTCATGGGCTGTTTCTTCATCAGGGTGTGTTTGGTTTCTCGGATGTCAGGGGAGAATCATCTGTCTTCCTTCTTCAGGTCCCGGCGGTCGCGGGAGCGCACGGAGAAGACCACGGGGATGCCGGGGGCGGGGTGCTTCTCGCGGTAGCGGTTGGTGAGGTACTGCTCGTAGCTGGTGGCCATGAGCTTCTTGTCGTTCACGAAGAGGACGAGGGTGGGCACCGGGATGACGCTGTATTTCTCGTTCAGCGCGGTGGTGGCGTAGTAGAGCTTGAGGCGCTTGCCGGACTTGCGGTCGCTGCCGGGCGGGTTCAGTTCGAAGGCTTGGTGCAGGATGCGGTTGAGCACGCCGGTGCCGGGGAGGTTCTGGGCCTTGTCGCGGATCTTGAGCGCTTCCTTCAGGACATGGTCGACGGCCTGGCCTTTCTTCGCGGAGGTAGCCACGAAGGGGGCGTAGGCGAGGAAGAACAGCTCGCGGCGGACGTGCTCGGTGGCTTCCTCCAGGCGGGCGGTGCGGGGAGCGTCCGGGTGGTAGAGGTCGAACTTGTTCAGCACGATCAGGCAGGGCTTTTTCTCCTCCATGATGAGCTGGGCGATCTTCCGGTCCATGGCGGAGATGCCGGCGGCGAGGTCGATGACGAGCACGCAGAGGTCGCTGCGGCGGATCGCCTTTTCGGTGCGCATGGCGGAGAAGACCTCGACGGAGGAATCGCGCTTGCCGCGCGGGCGGAGGCCGGCGGTGTCGATGAGGGTGAAGTTTTCGCCGGCGAACTGGTAGGGGAGGTCGACGGCATCGCGGGTGGTGCCGGCGATTTCGCTGACGATGGTGCGCTCGTCCTTGAGGATGGCGTTGATGAGGGAGGACTTGCCGGCGTTGGGCTTGCCGACGATGGCGAGCTTGATGCCGACGGCCTGGGCGACCTCGGCCTCGGCCTCGACCTCCTTGGCGAGCGGGGCGATGACTTCCTCGATGACGTCGACCAGCGCGCCGACGTTGCGGCCGTGTTCGGCGGAGACGTGGATGCCGGCACCGAGGCCGAGGCGGGCGAAGTCACCGAAGACGTTCTCGTGCTTCTCGTGGTCGACCTTGTTCAGGACGAGGCGCACGGGCGGCTTGGCCTTGCGGAGCTTCTGGGCGAGCGCCTGGTCGATCGGGGAGAGGCCTTCGTGGGCATCGACGATGAAGAGGATCAGGTCCGCGGTCTGCATGGCGATGTCCGCCTCGATGGCGACCTGGTCGGCGAAGCCGTCATCGAGGGAGGCGCCGATGCCGCCGGTATCGATGATGGTGCAGGGGGTGGGAGTCGCCTTGCAGGGGGCGGAAATGCGATCCCGCGTGACGCCCGGCTGGTCGTGGACGATGGCGATTTTCCGCCCGGCGAGGCGGTTGAAGAGCGCGGATTTCCCGACGTTCGGGCGTCCGACGATGGCGACGGTGGGCATGCGCGGAGTATGGGCGGATTTGGGGTTTTGGGGAAAGTGTAAAGGAAATTCAGGCCTGAAAGAGCAGGTAAGTGGGTTCCAAGGCTTTACGAATGAAAGAGGTGGCTGCTAGAAACGGGCGAGCCGCGGCGGGGTGTTCCGGCGTGGATTCAGCACGAACCCCTCCATCCCATGGCCTCCATCGAAACCGAACCCGAAGCCTCGATCCTGCCGGGGTTTCTGGAGCCCGCGGCGGCGACGCTGCTGTTCGACGACCTGTGCCGCGAGGTGGCGTGGGACGAGCGGATGAAGGCGCGGAAGACCGCGTGTTTCGGCCAGACCTACGATGATTCGGGGGTGGACTACGAGGTGGTGCCGATGCCGCCGCGGTTGGAGGCATTGTGCGCGGACATCGAGCGGGAGCTGGGATTCCTGCCGACGAACTGCCTGATCAACTACTACGAAACCGGTGGCTCCAGCATGGGGTTCCACTCGGACGCCACCTACAATCTGGCGGCGGGCACCGGTGTGGCGATCGTTTCGCTGGGGGCGGAGCGTGAGTTGACGTTCCGGAACATCGCCGAGCCGACGCGGTTCGTGGCTTATCCGATGCCGCACGGTTCGCTGTTCCACATGACCCAGCTCACGCAGGCGCACTGGATGCACGCGGTGAAGAAGGACCCGGCCGCGGGAGCGCGCATCAGCCTGACTTTCCGCCGGATTCTGTCTCCAGAGGAGCTGGAGGGACGATAGAAGGGGCTGGAATGGTTTCGGATCATGTCGTCCCGTACTTACATCTGTGTGGCCTGCCGCTGGGCCCGGCGGGCGGAGGCGGCGCACGGGCTGGTGACGGAGTTGCGTTGCCCGCTGTGCCAGGGTGGGTTGTGGGAATTGAGCAGACGCTGGCGGATTCCCCGGAAGGCCGATGACGACGGCTGGAAGGAACTGGCGGCGAAGGTGGAGAGGGATGCCGCGGAGTGGTTGCCGCGGCGGCGGGAACTCGGGGTGCTGAAGCTGGCTCGGCTCGATGAACAGATCGCGGCGCTGGAGAAGCAGGCTGGCTCGAAAGGGCGGAATATCCGGCTCAAGAGGCTCCGCCGTGAGCGCGAAGAGGTGGTGGCGCGCTATCGGTGAGAAGGGAACCGAGGTTTTGGACGGATCGTTCATGCCAAGGCTGTTCTCCATTCTGAAGCTCGCTGTGCTCACGGTGTGGGTTTTGGGGATCGGGTGAGCAGTACGGTTTCCCAGGGATATTTCGCGAGATGCGGATTCGTTCTTGGGGGGCGACTTTTGGCCACCTGTCCACTCCACCCGCCTGCGGAAATCCCTCATCCTGCGGGCACTTCATCGACCGGACCGATGCGTGATCCGCTTTCCCGATCTGCCCTTACCGCGCCCTGCCGTTTCAGAAATGGCGGGGGTCCGACGCGGCAAGGGTGCCGCCACCGAGGTCATCGAAACGGTGCGCGCTTGCTTCATTCCCGATCCGGAAAACCCCGCGCGATTGATCCATCCCCGTCTCGAGGAAGAGCGCGGGAAACAACGCGAGTGGCGCGAGAAATCCGCCGAAGGAGGCCGCAAATCCGCCGCCAAGCGCCGGGAAAACGTTGCTACTAAGAGCGTCGTAAAACCTGCCAAGGCCGCGAAGGGTGGTGCCAAGGGTGGTTCCACTCTTCAGTCTTCTTCTTCGTCTTCCTCTTCAGAAGATATTACCCCCTTACCCCCACGGGGGGATCGATCATCATCATCCTCGACGGACGATCTCTTCCAGATCGAGGCAGAGAGCCGGAACCGTCGCAAGACGCCCATCCCGGACGCCCTGAGGCAGCGCATCGGCGGCATGGTGGGCAGAAGGCCGCACACCACCTGGTCACCGAAGGAACTCAAGGCCCTGCGTGAACTCGGTCCGATCGACAGCGAGGATCTCGACCTCCTGGAAAGCTACTACCTCGCGGACATCCCGGAGGAGAAGGACTACCGCCGCCGCTCGCTGGCCCGCCTGCTGGTGCACTGGCACGGGGAGATCGACCACGCCCGCCACCACCGCTCCCTGCAACGCGCCGCGTGAGTCGAGAGGAACCGCGAATGAACGCGAATGCACACGAATGGGAGAGGGGGCAGGTCCATTCCGGAAACCGGCTCCGTCCGACTCCGCCCCCCGGAAGACCCTCCTCGCCTGAAGGCTCAACTCCTTTCCCGAAGATGTTCGCAAAATCCGATTTTCTGAAAGAATCGCGGGCAATCGGCGCTGGTCACCCGCCGGAGGGTGCTCTAGGGTGGGGCCCGATGAGCGGCGGATTTCTTGAACCTTCCGGACTGATCGAGCAGGGCGGGCCCTTGGTGTGGGTGCTGCTGGTGCTCGCGTTCGTGGGCGCGGTGTGCGTGGTGGAGCGGTTGTTCTTCTTCCACCGGGCGCGGATCAACGTGGGGGACCTGCTCGTCGGGCTTTCCAACCATGTGCGCCGGAAGGCCTTCGCGGAGGCCCAGCATGAGGCGGCGCGGGCTCCGGGGCCGGTGGCGCGGATCGCGCATTCGCTGCTGCTGCGGCACCATCTGGTGCGCTCGGACCTGCGGGATGTGGCCCAGGAGGCGGGGCAACTGGAGGTGCCGCGGATCGAGAAAAACATCCGTTTGATCCTGGGCGTGGCCTTGCTGGCTCCCTTGGTGGGGATGCTGGGGACGCTGCTGGGGATGGTGGACACCTTCCAGCGGGTGAGCGAGCAGGGCGGCTATGCCGGTCCGGCGGAGCTGGCGGGCGGGGTGTTCCAGGCGCTGATCACCTCGGTGATGGGGCTCACGGTGGCGGTGCCGATGTATCTTTTCTACCTCTACTTCCTGGGCCGGGCGAAGCGCCTGGTGCACCGCATCGAGCGGGCGGGGATCGAGATGGTGAACCTGATTTCGGACGCGCGGGAGGAGACGGCGATCGTTTCGTTCCGTGAGGAGGTGGAGGCGCGGAAACGCACGGCGCGGAAAGCGAAGGGGGAGGACGCCTCGTGAAGCTGGAGCTGACCTTGCCGGAACGGCCGGGTTTCCTCCACGTCGTCCCGCTGTTCAATTTGTTCGCGCTGTTGCTGATGTTCTTCGTGCTGGGGCCGTCGCTGGTCCTGCAGGCGGGGAAAGAGGTGACGCTGCCGCCCTCGAAGTTCCAGATGGAGCGCTTCACCGGCGCGCAGGTGGTGACGCTGGGGCCGGGATCGCCGGCGCGGATCTACCTAGGCCGCGAGGTGACCTCGCTGGACGGGCTGGGCCGGAAACTCGATGAAAAGCGCGGCTCGGCGCCGGGCGCGGTGCTGCTGCGGTCCGATGCGGGCACTTCGGTGGCGCTGGAGCGGGAGGTTTCCGAGCTGATCTTGCGGAAAGGTTACCGGGTGATGCTGGTCGGGAAACCGGCGCAGGTCGGGGCGGGGGAGACCGCCCCGGTGAAGGAGGCGGATCCGTGAACGAGATCGGCACCAAGCGGGAACGGAAGGACCGCGCCAGCGGGTTGATTTTCGCCTGGCGGGTGGGGGACACGTTCCATGTGGCGACCTGGGTTTCGGTGGCGATCGTGGCGCTGCTGGTGGTGATTTTGCTGGGCACGGTGAAAGTGCGGGTGGTGCCGCCGCCGCGGATCATCGAGCGGAAGGCCTCGGTGGTGCTGGTGCCGCGGACGGTGGAAGGCCGGGAGTGGGAGGTCCGGGCGGACGAGGAAGGGCCGTTTCCGGCCCGGTTCCGTCCGGAGGAATCGCCCATCGTGCAGGCGCTGGACCGGGAGATGTTCCGCCCGCCGGTGACGGCTGCGGGCTACCGGAGCCCGCTGCGGGAGTTTCCGCGGGACGGGGCGGCCGGGGGGATGCAGGTGGCGGCGCGGGGCGAGCGGGTGTTTCCGCCGCAGCCGCCGCTGGAACCGCTGCCGAAGGAGGCCGCGCCCGCGCCGCTGGTGCCGGGGCTGACGATGCTTTCGAAACTGCCGGCGGATGCGAAACCGGCGGAGCTGCCTCGTTTCCAAGGGGAAGTGTCTCCGGAAATGGCGGCCACGACGTGGCAGTTCCTCGTCGAGGTGGGGGAAAAGGGCCACGCGCTGCGGTGCGTGGCGCTGGATGGGGCGAAGCCGGACGGGGAGCAGGATGATTTCTCCCGCGCCCTGGGGACCTGGCTGTGCCAGGTGCATTTCGGTCCCGGTGCCGCCAAGGCGGGTTGGATCGCCGTGGAGATCCATTTCAGCCGCGTGCCGTGATGGAAGTGACCTTGTCCGAGTTCGTGCTGTGCGTGCTGCTGGTTTCCCTGGGGCTGGTGGGCCTGTTCACGCTGGTATCCCGGGTGTCCCGGCGCGGCGTGGAGCTGCGGGCGATCCGCCACCGGATCATCTGCCGGTTGTGCCTGCACCCGTTCGAGGACCACAGCTCCGAACGCACCCCGACCTGTCCGGCCTGCGGCGCGCTCAACGAGCGGGGGCGGGACCGGAGGCTCGGCTGACGCCGATCCTGAAAGAATAGGACCTATAAGACTTATAAGTCCTATAGGACCTATGTGTTTCGTGTGGAGAACGATGAACGAGGGGCCTTCGGGCCCTCCGGGCTTGCCTAGGCGGATTTCCGGCTCCATCGTGCGCCCGCGCCCAGCGCGCCCCTATTCATTATGAGCGAACGACGCGTCGTCATCACCGGCATTGGTTGTATTTCTCCCCTCGGCAACGATCTGGCCTCCACCTGGGATGGCCTGAAGAACGGCCGCAGCGGGATTGGTCGGATCACGCTGCTGGATCCGGAGCCGTTTGAGTGCAAGATCGCGGGTGAGGTGAAGAACTTCAACGCCGACAGTTACTTCAAGGCTCCGAAGGACGCGCGCCGTTCCGACCGCTACGTGCAGTTCGGCGTGGCCGCCGCGAAGCTGGCGATCGAGGACTCCGGCCTGGACACCAATGCGATCGACCCGCGCCGCGTGGGCGTGATGGTGGGCTCCGGCATCGGTGGCCTGGCCACGCTGGAGCGGGAGCACGAGGTCTGCCTGACCAAGGGACCGAAGCGCGTCTCGCCCTTCACCATCCCGATGATGATTTCCAACATCGCCAGCGGCATCATTTCCATGGAGCACGGCCTGCTCGGCCCGAACATGGTGATCGTGACCGCCTGCGCGACCTCGAACCACAACATCGGGGAAGCCTGGCGCATGATCAAATTCGGCGACGCCGATGCCTTCGTCTGCGGTGGCGCGGAATCGACGATCCTGCCGATGGGCCTCGCCGGATTCGCCAACATGAAGGCGCTCAGCACCCGCAACGACGACCCGGAAGGCGCGTCCCGCCCGTTCGACAAGGGGCGCGACGGCTTCGTGATGGGTGAAGGCGCCGGCGTGGTGGTGATCGAGGAACTCGAGCACGCCCTGAAGCGCGGTGCGAAGATCTACGCCGAACTCGCCGGCTACGGCGTGAGCGCGGATGCCTACCACCTCAGCGCGCCCTCCCCGGACGGTTCCGGCCCGGCCTACGCCATCCAGATGGCGCTGCGCCACGGCAAGCTGAACCCGGAGGATGTGGACTATCTCAACGCCCACGCGACCTCCACCGGTCTCGGCGACATCGCGGAAACCAAGGCGATCAAGCGCGCCTTCGGCGACTACGCCACCAACGGCCTGGCGGTGAGCTCCACCAAGTCGATGACCGGCCACATGCTCGGCGCGGCCGGCGGCATCGAGCTGATCGCCAGCGTGATGGCGATCCGCGACAATGTCATCCCGCCGACGATCAACGTGCAGGAGCAGGACCCGGAGTGCGATCTGGACGTCGTCCCGAACACCGCCCGCGAGGCGAAGGTGGATGTGGCGATGAGCAACAGCTTCGGCTTCGGCGGCCACAACGCCACCGTGGTGGTGAAGCGCTACGTCTGATCCGCCGCATGGACGCGCCGCTCTATCGCCACGCCACGGAGATCGCCTTCGGGGACACCGATGCGAGCGGCCTGATGCATTTTCCCAGCGTGTTCCGCTACGTCGAGGCGGCGGAACACGCTTTTTTGCGCGCGAACGACATCCATGTTTTCGACCGCGAGAACGGCGGCTGGCCGCGGGTCCATGTGGACTGCGACTACCGCCGCCCGATGTTCTTCGGGGACCGGATCGAGGTGCGGCTCGGCATTTCGAAAATCGGCGGCACCTCGCTGACCTGGGTGTTCGAGATCTGGAAGGGCGACGAATGCTGCGCCGCCGGATCGATCGTCACCGTGCGCGTGAACGCGGTCGGCAAGCCGCTGGAGATCGACGCGGCGACGCGGGCGGTGCTGGGGGGGGGCTGAAGGGGAGGTAGGGTCGCACCGCCGGGGCGACCGGGTCCAACGGTTGCGTCCGCTGCCAGCGGCGCGTCCCGTCCCTTTGTCTGTGGGGACGGAGTCTGGTTCGCGGACGGCGTCGTCCGCCCGGTCATCTCGGCGAGATGACCTACCTTTGCCGTTGCGAGGTGATGACGGTCTTGCCAGTTTCCAACATGGCCCGTCCAGATCGCGACTACCTTCCACATGACCCTCCGATGTGGATCGATCCGTCGCAGGAGGCATGGTTTGTGACGGTGTGTTGCGAGCCGCGCGGTCACAACCAGCTCGCATTTCCCGGCCTTTGGTCGCATCTACGGGAAAGCATCGAGCGTCGGAACGAGGGCGGTCAATGGCGGTGCTCGCTTTTTCTCGCCATGCCGGATCACGTGCATTTCATCGTGACTTTTCCCGGGGATTTTTACCTGAGGAAGACGATGGCGGAATGGAAGCGGTGGCATGCTTCACGGCATGGCATTCAATGGCAGCGCGGGTTTTTCGATCATCGTTTGCGGACGGAGGACAGCGGAGTAGAGAAGCGAAATTACATTCTTCAGAATCCGGTTCGGGCGGGATTGGTGGAGAAGACGGAAGATTGGCCCTATGTATGGGATTTGAGGACGGGCCGAAGGTAGGGTCATCTCGCCGAGATGACCGGGCGGTGGACGTCGTTCGCGGGATGAGCACCGTCCCCGCAGATAAAGGGATGGGACGCGCCCGTGGGAGCGGACGTGGTCCTTCGACTCGGTCGCCCCGGCGGTGCGACCCTACCTCCGCGGATCGCTGCGAAGGTAGGGTCATCTCGCCGAGATGACCGGGCGGTGGACGTCGTTCGCGGGATGAGCGCCGTCCCGGTGGAGGAAGGGATGGGACGCGCCTGTGGGAGCGGACATGGCCCTTCGCCCCGGTCGCCCCGGCGGTGCGACCCTACCTCCGCGGATGCACCGCCATGGCGACCCCAACTGCCGCAATGGAAAAACAGTGTTCTCTTGAACAATTGTTCCGGCGGGCTACAGTGCCAGCCGTGTCCGCCCTCGACCAACTGCGAAACGAGCTGCGCCGGAAGTTTCCGGGCGCGCATGCGGAGGCGTGGCGGCTTCAGGAGGAGGGGGAAAGGTTCGCGCGGTTCACCGATCTGGAGGCTTTCCGGCCGGGGACGATCTCGGAGGTGGTGCCGGCACGGGGGCTGTCGGGGTTCGGGCTGTTGATCGCGGCGCTGCTGGGGGAGCCGGACCGCGCGGCGGAGTTCCCGGAGCTGGCACTGGTGGATGGGGGCGATGGGTTCGATCCGGAGTCGTTCAGCGCCGCCGCGTGCTCGAAGGTGCTGTGGGTGCGCTGCGGCTCCGCGCTGGAGATGCTGAAGGCGGGCGAGCTGATGGTGCGGGATGGCACCCTTTCCACGGTGCTGCTGGATGCCGCCGGGCTGGACCTGCGGCAGCTCCGCGCGCTGCCCGCGTCGGCGTGGTGGCGGCTCAAGCAGGGGGCGGAGCAGAGCGGCTCGCGCCTGATCGTGCTCTCGCCCGCGCAGGTGGTGCCGTGCGCCAGCTTGCGGCTCGCGCTGACGGCGGACCTCACGCTCGCCGATTTTTCCGAACCCCGGCCGGTTCTTCTCAACCGATTGCAGGCGCGGCCGGAGCGTCTGCGCCACGCCACCTGATGCCATGTTCGCCGCCCTTCATCTCGCCGATCTGCCCGTCATCGCCGCCCTGCGCGGTCATCCTTCGTTGCAAACCCGCCCGTGCGTGGTGCTGGGCGGGGACCATGAGGACGAGAAGGCGCGCGGCAGGCTGCCGCTGCTGTCCGTGAATGAAACGGCCCGCGATGCCGGGGTGGAGGCGGGCTGGACGCTCGACCGCGGCCGGGTGCGCTGCCCGGACCTGCTGGTGATGCCGCGGAACCGGCGGGTGGAGCGGGAGCTGCTCGGCGAGCTGCTGGTGCGGGCGGAGGCGTTGACGCCGGACTTGGAACTCACCGCTCCGGACACGATCCTGCTGGACCTGACCCACGCGCCGTTACGGCAGGTGCAGTACTTGGACGATGTCTGGATCAAGGGCGCGGTGGTGCACCACGTGCGGGCGGAGACGCCGGACCTGGCGCACCTCGGCGTGCTGGACGCGGATTTCGACGGTGGCACGGTCTCGTCCGTGTCGATCGCGGCGCTGCCGCTGGGCCTGCTGGCGCGGCTGGTGGGCGAGGCGGCGTTTTTCCCGCTGCTGGAGCTGTGGGGGCTGCGGACGCTGGGGGATTTCATGAAGCTGCCGCGGCAGGGTGTGACCGAGCGGCTGGGCGCGGAGGCCGGGCATTGGCACGAGGTGCTCCACGCGCGGCATTGCCGGCTGCTGCGGCTGCACCGCGTGCCGGAATCGCTGGCGCAGAGCGTGGATTGCGAGGAGCCGCTGCACGCGGTGGAGCCGATGTTGTTCGTGCTGAAGCGGCTGCTGCACGCGCTTTCGGCGCGGCTGGCCAGCCGGCATCTGGCGGTGAACCGGCTGCACCTCACGCTGCGGCTGGAATCGGGCGAGGCGGTGTGCCGTTCCATCAGCCTGCCGGAGCCGCTGGTGGAGCCGGTGGAGATGCTGCGGCCGTTGCAGACGCTGCTGGAGTCGCTGAAACTGGCCGCGCCGGTGACGGGGCTGGACCTCGATGGCGAGACGGCCTTGCCCGGGGCGGCCCAGCGCGAGTGGTTCACCCGCCAGCTCCCGAATCCCGGCCGCTGGGCGGAAACGCTGGCGCGCGTGGAGGCGCTGGTGGGGGAGCATCGCACGGGCATCCCGGTGCCGCCCGCCACGCATCGCCCGGATGATTTCCGGCTGCTGCCGCCGCCGACCGCGATCGGCTCCGGTGTGTCCTGCGGCGATGACGAGCGTCGACCGGCCTCACCGCTGCCGATGCGGCGTTACCGGCCCTCGCGTCCGATCGCGGTGGCCTCGGATCTCGATGGCGAGGTGCCGCGGCCGCTGGCGCTGCTGACCGGGCCGCATCCGGGACAGATCGTCGATTGCCAGGGGCCATTTCCGATGTCCGGCCAATGGTGGGACGCGGAGGCGAAGTGGAAGCGTTTCGAGTGGGACATCCAGATGGCGGACCAGCACCTGCTGCGCCTCGCCTACGTGCCGCCGGACCGTTGGCAGCTCGAGGGCGTGTATGCGTGACGATGAGAACGAAACCGGTCTTCGCGGGCGAGTTCCACGCGCGTTCGGCGTTTTCGTTCCTGCGCGGGGCGAATGCGCCGGATGAGCTCGTCATCCGCGCGCTGGAGCTCGGTTACGAGGCCCTCGCGATCACGGACCACGGCGGATTTTACGGTTCGGCGCGCGCGCACAAGCGAGCGGCGTTTTTAAAAGGCGATGGCTGCGGCGTGATCCGCATGAATGTCGGAGCCACCTGGGAACTGGCGGATGGTTCGCATCTGCCGGTGCTGTGCGTGAACCGGGAGGGCTACCAAGCGCTCAGCCGCGGCTTCACCGGTTTCCATCTGCATGGGGATTCCCTGGTGCAGCCCGCGCCCTCCGGAGTGATCGCCTTGACCGGCGATCGCGAGGGGCCGGTGTGCCGGCATCTGCTGCGGAATGACAAGGGCGCGGCCCTGCTGGCGGCGGAGAAGCTGGTGGCGGCCTTCGGGCGGGAGAACGTGTACGTGGAAATCCATCGCCACGGGCTGCGGGATGAGGCGCGCCTGAACCGTCAGCTCGTCGATCTGGCCGGGCACCTGCGGCTGCGCCTGCTGGCGGGCAATGCCCCGCTGCATGCGGACAAGGCGGACCGTTTGCTCTCGGACGCCTTCACCTGCCTGCGCCATCACATGCCGCTGGATGGCGCGGGGCGGTTGCTGGCGGTGAATGGCGAGCGTCATTTGAAGTCACCCGCGGAGATGGACGCCCTGTTCGCCGATCTGCCCGAGGCGCTGGAGAACACGCGGCATTTGCGGGACCGGCTGGAGTTCACGCTGGAGGATCTCGGCTACCGCTTCCCGGACTTTCCCGACGAGCACGGCCAGCCGATGACGATGGCGGATCAGACGCGGAAACTGCGCGAGCTGGCGGAGGCGGAGTTCGGGCGGATCCATCCGCGCTACACCATCGAGGGCTGGAATCAGGTGGCGCGGGAGATCGACCTGATCCACCGGCTCGGGTTCTCCGGCTACTTCCTCACGGTGCATGACATCGTCCGCTTCGCGCGATCGCAGGGCATCCTGTGCCAGGGCCGCGGCTCGGCGGCGAACTCGGTGGTGTGTTTCACGCTCGGCATCACGTCGGTCGATCCCATCAAGAACGGCCTGTTGTTCGACCGCTTCCTGGTGGAGGACCAGGTGGCGTGGCCGGATGTGGACATCGATTTCCCGTCCGGGGTGAAACGCGAGTCGGTGATCCAATACGTCTTCGGGAAGTACGGCGAACGCGGGGCCGCGATGACCGCGAACGTCATCACCTACCGGCCGCGCTCGGCGTTCCGCGAGATGTCGAAGGTGCTCGGGTTTCCGGAATCCCTCGCCGACCGGTTTTCGAACGAGGGTTCATCGAGCTGGAAGCACAAGCCGGCGACGGAGGCGGAGAAGCGGGAGGACTTCGAGCAGCGGACCTCGCTGTTCCTGCCGCCGTCGCATCCGCGTTCCGGCGCGCTGGAAAAACTCTACAACGCCGTGCTCGGGAAGCCGCGCCACCTCGGCCAGCACTCCGGCGGCATCATCGTGTGCGCGGGGCGTCTGGATGCCGTGGTGCCGATCCAGCGCGCGGCGATGCCGGGCCGCACGGTGGTGCAGTGGGACAAGGACGATGGCGAGGACCTCGGCATCGTGAAGATCGACCTGCTCGGCCTCGGCATGCTGGCGGCGATGGAGGACATGATCGAGATCTGCGGGCAACGCGGCACGCCGCGCGTGCTGGATGGCATGGAGCTGGAGGACCCGGCGGTGTTCCAGATGATGCAGCGCGCGGACACCATCGGCACCTTCCAGGTGGAGTCCCGCGCGCAGATGGCCACGCTGCCGTTGTTCCGGCCGAACTCCTACTACGATGTCGCCATGCAGGTGGCGATCATCCGGCCGGGGCCGATCGTGGGCGATCTGGTGCATCCCTTGATCGCGCGGCGGCAGGGGCTGGAGAAGGTCGATTGCATCCATGACGATTGCAGGGAGATCCTGGAGCGGACGTATGGGATCGCCTTGTTCCAGGAGCAGGTGCTGCTGATGGCGCGGAAGATGGCGGGGTTCGACAGCCGGCAGGCGGACAAACTCCGCCGTGCGATCGCGTTCACCCGGGACGATGAGCGCATGCAGCGGATCGAGGTGGAACTGCGGAAGGGGATGACGGAGCGAGGCCACGGCGAGGAGGTGCAGGAGAAAATGGCGGAGGCGATCAGCAAGTTCGCCCTCTACGGCTTCCCGGAGAGCCACGCGTTGTCGTTCGCCTACCTCGCCTATGCATCGTGCTGGCTGAAGTTGTATCACCCCGCGGCCTTCTACACCGGGCTTATCAACCACCAGCCGATGGGCTTCTATTCGGTCCACACGCTGATGCAGGATGCGAAGCACCGTGGCATCCGCTTCCTTCCGGTATCGGTGGTGAACAGCGGAGTGGCGACGGAGGTGGTGGAGGAAACGGTGATCCGCCTGGGGCTGCACCGCGTGAAGGGCTTGTCCGGGGATCTCCTGCCGCGGATCGTGCGGGCGCGGGAAGGGCGCGCGTTTGATTCGCTGGAGGATTTCCTCGGACGGACGCGGCCGAAGGACAAGGAACGCCGCGCGCTGGCGAAGGCCGGTGCCTTGAACGATCTGCCGGAGGTGGTGCACCGTCGCCATGCCCTGTGGCAATCCGAGCTGCCGCTCCACGGCGATCTATTGCGGCAGGAAAGCTCATCGCCGGTGTTGTCGCCGATGGCGATGGCGGAGCGGCTGGGCGCGGACATGGAAACGCAGGGAGCGTCCACCGGTCCGCATCCGATGAGGTTGTGGCGGCAATCGACGGAGCTGCGCTTGCAGCGGGCGCGGGATCTCGATTGCCAGCCGGACGGCATGCCGGTGGTGGTGGGTGGGATGGTGATCTGTCGACAGCGGCCCGGCACGGCGAAGGGGCATTGCTTCATCAGCCTGGAGGACGAGACCGGCATCGCGAACCTGTTCGTGCCGAAGTCGACCTATGACCTGTTCCGGTTGGTGATCGTCACCGAGTCGTTTCTGCTCGCGGAGGGCCGCGTGCAGCGGCGGGGCGAAAGCTTGCCGACGGTGTATGTCACCGCGGTCCGTTCCCTGCCGGGATTCGATCCCGCGCACGGGACGACCTCGCATGATTTTCATTAGGTCTTGGCGTAGCTGCGCTCGTGAGAGCGTGGGTTGGGTGGATCTTCCCGTTTCCATGCAACCCCAGTCCCGGGTTCGCGCCCAACCTCCCAAAGCCCGGAGGGCGACGCATCCTAGCCGGGGTGCGCAAGCCCCCGGTATGTGACGGCCACGAATCCCAAGCCCCGGACAGGGGCGACGCAAACGGAGGCCGGATGACGATCCAAATCGATGTCCGCGTCCGACGTTCGAAGAGTTCCGAATCCTTCCAAACTACTGGAATGGCGGATCCACCGAAAGAGCGCAGGCAGCGTCGTCCCTGCCGGGACTTGGACGTAATCCGGGCGTGGTCCGGTGGCTTGCGCCACCGGCTAGTGGAGCGTCGCCCTCCGGGCTTGGAGGGGGGCGAATTGGGGGAGGGCCGGGCGTGCGAGAATGAGGGTGAATCCTCCCACCCCACGCTCTCACGAGCGCGGCTACAAGATGTGTAGCTGAAAGCTCTGCTTTCAGGATGTAGGGGGAAGCTCCAGCTTTCCCTCTTCGGGGGAAGTGGCTCGTTCGGCCTCCCCGCCACCGCCAACTGGAGCTGGCGGAGACAATCCGAAAGCGGAGCTTCCGGCTACTTCTTCAACACCGGCTCGAGCACCTTCCACACGTTCTCGGCGACGATCTTCTGGCCCTCGGCGGTGGGGTGGATCTGGTCGGGCTGGTTGAGCTTCGGATCGCCGCCCACGCCTTCGAGCAGGAAGGGGACGAGCGTCACGTTTTTGGCCTTCGCCACCTTCGGAAACAGCGCTTGGAAGGCGGTGGTGTAGTCCGCGCCCATGTTGCCGGGCATCTGCATGCCGGCGAGCAGGATGGTGACGCCGGGGGCCTTTTCGCGGGCCTGGTCGATGATGGCGGTGAGGTTGTCCTCCGTTTGCTTCGGCTGGATGCCGCGCAGGCCGTCGTTGCCGCCGAGCGCGATGACCAGCACGTCCGCGCCGGGGCCTAGCGCCCACTTGATCCGGCGCAGGCCGCCCGAGGTGGTGTCGCCGCTGACGCCCGCGTTGACGATGGTGTAGGGGAGTTTCGCGGCCTCCACCTTCTTCTGGAGCCGGGCCGGATAGGCGGCTTCCGGATCATCGAGCCCGTAACCGGCGGTGATGCTGTCGCCGAGGACGACCACGCGGCCCGGCGGTTTCGCCGTGCCCGCCGTGCCATTTGCATTCGCCGCATCCTCGGCCAATAGTGGGGCGTTCGTTCCCAACAGCCCGAGCGCGAGAGCACCCCATGACGCCATCCATTTCCGATTCAGCCGATTCCACCACCGCATTGGCCAGCGTAGGCGCGGAACCCGGGAGCGTCAACCGGCCCATCCTGGAGGTACGCTCGCTGCGGAAAACCTATCGGAACGGCGGCCACGAACTCACGGTGCTGCGCGATGTGGACCTCACGCTCGCGCCCGGCGACACCTGCGCGATCATCGGGCCGTCCGGCAGCGGCAAGACCACCTTGCTCGGCCTCTGTGCCGGGCTGGACGACGCCACCGCGGGCAGCGTGAGCATCGACGGGCAGGCGCTTGAAACGCTCGACCAGGATGCCCGCGCGGCCTTGCGGAACCGGCTCGTCGGCTTCGTGTTCCAGAACTTCCAACTCATCCCCACGCTCACCGCGCTGGAGAACGTGCTGGTGCCGCTCGAGCTTCGCGGCGAAACGGGTCGGCAAAAGGACGCGGTGGAGCTGCTCCGGCAGGTCGGCCTCGGCGAGCGGCTGGACCATTATCCGCTCCAGCTTTCCGGTGGCGAGCAGCAGCGCGTGGCATTGGCGCGGGCCTTCATCCACCGCCCGAAGATCCTCTTCGCGGATGAACCGACCGGCAACCTCGATGCCGAAACCAGCGGCCCGATCGTCGAGATGCTGTTCCGCCTCAACCGCGAGGCGGGCACGGCGCTGGTGCTGGTGACGCACGATCCCGCGCTGGCGGCGAAGGCGCGGCGGGTGGTGAAGATGGGCGGCGGAGCGATCATCGCGGAGGAGGAACATGCCCGCTGATTCCATCCGGCCGCTGCCGCGCACGCTGTTAGGCGCGCTGCTGCATCCGTGGACGTGGCGCATGGCGTGGCGGGACAGCCGCAGCCAGCGCGCGCGGCTCGCGATTTTCTCGCTGGCCATCGTCGCGGGTATCGCCGCGCTGGTGGCGATCCACTCGCTGAAGGCGAGCGTGCAGACCGGTATCGACACCCAGGCGAAGTCGCTGCTCGGCTCCGATCTCATGGTCTCCTCGCGCCAGCCGATCCCGGCGGACGTGGTGGCGGATCTCACCGCCCGGTCGAAGCGCGCGGGGAATGAGACCAGTTTCTCCTCGATGCTCTACTTCGCCTCCGCCGATACCGCGCGGCTGGTGCAGGTGCGCGCGTTCGGCGGCGGCTATCCATTCTACGGCACGGTGGAGACCGAGCCCGCGGACGCGTGGCGGCGCTTGCAAGCGGAGCCCGGCATCCTGCTCGAGCCCGCCTTGCTCGACCAGTTCCAGGCGCGGGTGGGGGACAAGGTGAAGCTCGGTTCGCTGGAGCTGCCGATCCTCGGCACGGTGAAGAAGGCCGCGCCGCGCAGCGGACGCTTCGGGGCCTTCGCGCCGGAGGCCTACGTGCGGCCCGCGGATCTGGAGCGCAGCGGCTTGCTCGGCACCACCAGCATGAGCACCCGCGCGCTGCACCTGGAGCTACCGCCCGGCGTGGACACGAAAAAGCTGAAGGAGTCGCTGCGCGAACGGTTTCCAGACACCGCGATGCGGATCGAATCGTCCGAGGACCGGCGTGAAACACTGGGCGACGCGCTGGAGAATTTCCAACGCTTCCTCGGCATCCTCGCGCTGGCGTCGCTGGTGCTCGGAGCCATCGGCGTGGCGGCGGCGGTCCATGCCCACGTCACCCGACGCGGACCGGCGGTGGCGATCCTGCGCTGCCTCGGCTGCCCGGGGCATCTCGCGTTCGGGATCTATTTCGCGCAGGCGCTCGCGCTCGGGTTCCTCGGCGCGTTGACCGGCGCGGCCCTCGGCATCGCGCTGCATTCCGGGGTGATCGTGGCGTTCCATGATCGACTGCCGATCGCGGTCAATGCCACGCCCGAATGGTGGGTGGTGGCCCGCACGGCGGCCGCCGGTCTGGCGGTGTGCTGCGGCTTCGCGCTGCTGCCGCTGCTGCGCATCCACGGGATCTCGCCCGCCGCCACCTTGCGCGATGGAGCGGTGCTGGAGCGTCGCGGAAACTGGCGGGTGTGGCCGGTGTATCTGCTGCTGGTGGGGCTGCTGGTCCTGCTGGCACGGTTGAATGACGACCACTGGAAGCGCGCGCTCGGCATGGTCGCCGGGCTCGGGGTGGCCTTCGGCGTGCTGCTCGCGGTGGCGCGGTTGCTGGTGTTTTTCACGCGTCGCGTGGTGCGGCCATCGTGGCCTTACCTGCTGCGGCAGGGCATTTCCAATCTCCACCGCCCGCGCAACCAAACGCTGCTGTTCCTGCTCTCGCTCGGGCTCGGCTCGTTCCTGCTCGTCACCGTGCTGCTGGTCGGGAACCTCATCCACCAGCGGCTGGAACTCCGGCAGTTCGATGAAAGCCCGAACCTCTATCTGGTCGATGTCCAGCCGGACCAGGAACCCGGCGTGAAGGCCCTGCTCGCCGCGCAGAAGCTGCCGGTGCTGGAAAGCGCGCCGATGGTCACCATGCGCATCCAATCGATCCGCGGCGTGCCGGTGCGCGAGCTGGAGGCGAAGAAGTCCGTGCCGAAATGGGCGATCCGCCGCGAGTTCCGCTCGACCTACCGGGACACGCTCAATGCCACCGAAACGATCGTGGCCGGCGAGTGGAAGACGAAGACCGAGGGGCCGGACCAACCGGTGCCGCTGTCCTTGGAAGAAGAAATCGCGAAGGATCTGCACGTGGCGGTGGGCGATGAGATGACGCTCGATGTCCAGGGGGTGCCGGTGAAGGCGCACGTGACCAGCCTGCGGAAGGTCGATTGGAGCCGCTTCAACCTGAACTTCTTCATGGTCTTCACCCCGGGCGTGCTGGAGGACGCGCCGGGATTCCACGTCGTCACCACCCGCGTTCCCGCCGCCTCGTCCTCGGGTGAACTCCAGCGGGCGATGGTCAAGCAGTATCCGAACGTCTCGGCCATCGACCTCACCGTGGTGCTGGAAACGGTGCGCGGCATCCTCGCGAAGATCTCGATGGTGGTGGGCGTGCTCGCCGGGTTCACCGTGCTCGCGGCGCTGCCGATCCTGGCGGGCACCTTGCTCAACGGCCGCGATCTGCGGCTGCGGGAAAGCGCGCTGCTGCGGACGCTCGGGGCCTCCGCGCGTCAGGTGCGGCTGATCCTCTTCACCGAGTATCTCACGCTTGGCGTGCTCTCCGCGCTCACCGGGCTGGTGCTGGCCGTGGGCGCGAACGCGGTGCTGGCGAAGACCGTCTTCAAGGCCTCGCCATGGCCGGATGGCGGGTTGTTGACGGCGGCCTTCGTGGCGACCTCAGGACTCGCGGTGCTCGGCGGACTCTTGCTCGGCCGCGGCGTGGCGAAACAGCCACCGCTGGACCTGCTGCGGAGCGGGGGATGAGTTCTTCGTAGCCGCGCTCGTGAGAGCGTGGGCTGGGTGGATTCACCCATTCCCATGCAGTTCCCGTTCCGGGTTGGCATCCGGCCTCTCTGAGCCCGGAGGGCGACGCTCCGCTAGCCGGTGGCGCAAGCCACCGGTACGGGACGACATGAGTTCCAAGCCCCGTAGGGGCGACGCAAGCGGAGGCCAAATGGCATTCCAAATGGGAACTCGCGTCCGATGTTTGAAGAGTTCCGGATTCTTCCAAACCGCTGGAATGGTAAGTCCGCCGAAATAGCACAGGCAGCGTCGTCCCTGCCGGGACTTGAATCACTCCCGGATTTGGTCCGGTGGCTTGCGCCACCGGCTAGTGGAGCGTCGCCCTCCGGGCTCAGACACGATGGTCGCGAACCCGGGATTGGGCGTGCGAGGGCAATGGAGAATCCACCCCGCCCACGCTCTCCCGAGCGCGGCTACGTGAAGACAAAAAAACGGACGCCCTTGTGAGGCGTCCGTTTGTTCCAACCGGTATCGGAACCGGGAAAGTTTCAGGCTTCGGCGGGGGCTTCAGCGGAGGCGGCCGGAGCGTTCGAGAAGCGCCAGCGGATCTTGTTGCGCTTCGAGGCGGAGCGCAGCTTGCGGGCCTTGCGCTGGGTCGGGGTCTCGAATGCGCGGCGGCGGCGCATTTCCTCGAGGATACCCTCGGTATCAAGCTTGGTCTTGAGGCGCTTCAGGGCGCGATCAACGGGTTCGCCTTTTTTGACGTTCACTCCACGCATGCGATCAGTAAGTCGTTGGTTTGGTTTGGTTCCGGTGGGTTGGGGCGCGGAAACTGGCGGAATGCCCCCCCAATGTCAAGGAGGAACCAGCCAAACGCTGTGAATAACTCCGGAAAATCGGCGGCTTCCCTCCGTGGAATCACGATCCGGTGGAAGAACGGGCGTCCAAGGCCCGTCCTGTGGGGGAAATCCATGCCGGACCCGGATGATCCGGGTTTCAAAACCGCTTGCGTGCAAAGCGCCCGGGCGGCATGGAGGGGCTGCCATGGACCGCTATCTCTTGATCGTCTCGACCCTGCTCGCCGCCGTGGGCGCGGTGCTCGGGATGATGTCCGTGCACCATGGCATCCGCAGCCGCTGGACGGTGGTGTGGATGGTGGCGTCCTTCGGCTGCCAGCTCGGCTTCCTGGCGCTGCGCGGCGAGGCCCGCGGGGCGTGCCCGCTGCGGGACCTCGGGGAGATCCTGGCGTTCCTGGCGTGGTCGCTCACGCTGTTCTATTTCGTGGTCGGGCCGCCGTACCGGCTGTCCCTGCTCGGCGTTTTCACCGCGCCGGTGGTGGTGGTGTTCCAATCGGTCGCGCTCTGGCCCGGCGTGTTGGCCAGCATGCCGCAGCGGGTGGCGGGGGGAAATCCGTGGGGCGAAACCCACGCCGCGATGTCCGTGCTGTCCTACGGGGCGCTGGCCCTGGCCGGGGTGGCCGGGGTGATGTTCCTGGTGCTGGACCACCAGTTGAAGGAGCACCACTTGAAGAGCGGCCTGTTCCGGAACCTGCCGCCGGTCCGCGAGCTGCTGGAGTCGATGGTCCGCCTGCTGTGGCTGGGCACCGCGCTGCTCACCGTCGGGATCGTGGCCGGATTCATCATGCCCCACACCGGCGGCTACGGCCATTTCATCGCCGCGGTGATCACCTGGATCGGCTACTGCCTGCTGCTGGGGGTGAAGATGGTGCGCGGAATGACGGGCCGGCGGTTCTCGCTGGCGGCGGTGGGCATGTTCCTGATCTCTCTCACGGTTTTCGCTTTCGTCTGATGGAACTGGTTTGTCTCGGCCTCAATCACCGCACCGCGCCCGTGGAGGTGCGCGAGCGCTTCGCCGTGGGCAACACCAAGCTCGGCGAGGCCGCCCGCGAGATCGCCTCGATCGACGGCGTCTCCGAGGGCGTGGTGGTGTCCACCTGCAACCGCACCGAGTTCTACTTCGCCGCGGCCGATGGCGGCGAAACGCTGCGCCGGATCGAGCATGACCTCGTCGAGCGCCACGGCCTGGATGACACGGTGCGCGACCACTTCTACCGCAAGGAAAAGTCCGATGCCGCCGAGCACCTGTGCCGCGTGGTCAGCGGGCTGGACTCGATGGTGCTCGGGGAGACCGAGATTTTCGGCCAGGTGAAGCAGGCCTACAAGGCGGCGCTGGAGGCCGGGACCACCGGCGGGGTGCTGAACCGCCTGTTCCAGAAGTCCTTCGGCGTGGGCAAGAAGGTCCGCACCGAGACATCCATCCAGGAGGGGGCGACCTCGATCGGCAATGTCGCCGTCGACCTTGCGGAAAAGATTTTCGGCCACCTCAAGGACAGCGAGGTGATGATCCTCGGTGCCGGGGAAATGAGCCGCCTCACCGCCCAGGCGCTCGTCTCGCGCGGTGCCCGCGGCATCTTCGTGACGAACCGGTCCTACGACCGCGCCGTGGAGCTCGCCAATGAGACCGGCGGCAGCGCCGTGCGCTTCGACGAGTGGCAGAAGGTGCTGGAGCGGGTGGACGTGGTCATTTCCTCCACCGGCGCGCCGCACGCCATCGTCCACCGCGAGGAGGTGGAGAAAGTCCGCCGCGCGCGGAAGTTCCGGCCGCTGTTCTTCATCGACATCGCCGTGCCGCGGGACATTGATCCGGCCGTCGGCGAGATCGAGGAAGTGTATCTCTACGACATCGACACGCTGGAGCAACTGGCCGAGGAGGCCCGCGTCCGCCGCCAGCGCCAGATCGAGGAATGCGAGCGCATCATTGAAAGCGAGCTCGCGAAGATGAACCTTCCCGGTACCTGAACCGTCTCGGGCCCATGATGACAGAATTGACAGAATTTGCAAAATTGACGGAAGAACACCGATCCGCTGTTGGTGCGTCCATGCCGGGGCTCATCCCTCTTCTTCCCCGTTAATTCTGAAAATTCTGTCAATTCTGTCCAAACCAGCGGAATCCAGAGCCCTCTCCGATCCATGAGCGAAACCTTCACCATCGGCACCCGCGGCAGCGATCTCGCGCTGGCCCAGGCCGTGTCCACCGAGGCCGCGCTGGCCGCCGCGTTTCCCGGCCTCCAGGTCGTCCGCAACGTGATCCGCACCACCGGCGACCGCCGCACCGACGTGGCCCTCAGCGAGGTGGCGAAGGTGGAGGGCGTGCTCGACAAGGGCGTCTTCACCAAGGAGCTGGAAATCGCCCTCGATGCCCGCGAGATCGACCTCGCCGTGCACAGCCTGAAGGACGTGCCGACCGTGCTGGAGGACCGCTTCGCCATCGCCGCCGTGCTCGAGCGCGCGCCGATCCGGGACGTGCTGCTCACCCGCGAGGGCACCGCCTTGGAAAACCTGCCCGCCGGGGCCGTGGTCGGCACCAGCAGCGTGCGCCGCGCCCGCCAGCTCCAGTGGCTGCGCCCGGACCTGAAGATCATCGATCTGCGCGGCAACGTGCCCACCCGCCTGCGGAAGCTGGCGGAGGAGGGGGCCTACGATGCCATCATGCTCGCGGAGGCCGGCTTGGTCCGCCTCGGCTACCTGCCGCTGCACGCCGCGGGCAAGGTCGAGCCGCTCACCGGCGAGGACGCCGTGATCGCCACGCTCCACGCCGAGCGCCTGCCGGAGGACGTTTTCTATCCCGCCGCGGGGCAGGGGGCCATCGGCTTCGAGATCCGCGCCGACGATGCCCGCGCCCGCGACATCGCCGAGATGATCGGCCACCGCGATACTTGGCTGCGGGTGGTGGCGGAGCGCGAGTTCCTGCGCCTGCTCGACGCCGGCTGCCACACCCCCGTGGGCGTCTACACCGCCATCGAGCACGGCCAGCTCCACCTCAAGGCCCGCGTTTTCCCCGAGCAGGGCGGCGACCCGAAAACCGGCGACCTTTCCGCCTGCACCTCCGATCCGCTCCACGCGGCCTTTCTCCTTTTCGAATCCCTTTCATGAGCACTCCCGGTATCTGTTATCTCGTCGGCGCCGGTCCCGGCGACCTCGGCCTCGTCACCCTCCGCGCGAAGGAGCTCATCGAGCGTGCCGACGTGCTCGTGTACGACGCCCTCAGTAGCCCGGAACTGCTGCGCTGGACGAAGCCCGGCGCGGAGAAGATCTACGTGGGCAAGCGCGCCGCCGACCACGCCCTGTCCCAGGATGGCATCAACGCCCTCATCGTGGAGAAGACCAAGGCCGGGAAGAACGTCGTCCGTCTCAAGGGCGGCGATCCGATGATCTTCGGCCGCGGCGGCGAGGAAGCCGCCGAGCTGGCCGCCGCCGGCGTGGCCTTCGAGATCGTCCCGGGTATCAGCTCCGCCATCGGCGGCCCGGCCTACGCGGGCATCCCGGTGACCCACCGCGACCATTGCTCGCAGCTCACTATTTTCACCGGCCACGAGGACCCGACCAAGGGCGAAAGCTCGCTCGACTACGCCCACCTCGCCAAGACCCCGGGCACGAAGGTGTTCCTGATGGGGGTCGCCCGCCTCCGTGAGATCACCGCCGCGCTGGTCGCGAACGGGGCGGATGCCGCCACGCCGATCGCGCTCACCCGCTGGGCCACCACCGGCTCCCAGAAGACCATCACCGGCACCCTGGCGGACATCGCGGACACCGCGGAAAAGGAGAACTTCGGCTCGCCCGCCGTGGCCGTGATCGGCGGCGTGGTGAAGGAGCGGGAGAAGATCAACTGGTTCGAGAAGCGCCCGCTCTTTGGCAAGCGCGTCGTGGTCACCCGCACCCGCGAGCAGGCCGGCGAGTTGTCCCGCGCGCTCACCGAGCTGGGCGCGGCCGCCATCGAGCTGCCGACGATCCGTATCGAGGCTCCCACCGACAAGCTCGCCTTCGCCGAGCACGTCACCCACGCGCACGAATACGATTGGCTCGTCTTCACCAGCCCGAATGGGGTGCAGCGTTTCTTCGATGCCTTCTTCGCCGTTTACGAGGATGCCCGCAGCCTCGGCAACCCGCGCATCGCCGCCATCGGCGAGGCCACCGCGAAGAAGATCCGCGAATACCGCTTCGGCATCGATCTCCTGCCTGAGCGCTTCGTCGCCGAGGGCCTGCTGGAAACCTTCGAGCATGAATCCGTCGAGAACCTCACCATGATGTGGGTCCGCGCCGAGGACACCCGCGATGTCCTCTACGACGGTCTCACCGCGCTGGGGGCCATCGTCGATGAATGCGTGGCCTACCGCACCGTCGCCGAAACCACCGATCCCACCGGCAATTTGTCCCGGGTGAAGGAAGAGGGCGCGGACATGGTCACCTTCACCTCCGCCTCCACCGTGGAGCATTTCTTCGCCCTCGGCGTGCCGTGGCCGGAAGGCTGTGCCGCCGCCAGCATCGGCCCCGTCACCAGCGAGGCCCTGCGGAAACACGGCGTGGAGCCCGCCTTCGAGGCGAAGCCCCACGACATCCCCGGCCTCGTCGCGGGCATCCGGAAGTATTACGGGGTGGCGTGATCCCTCTTCGTTCGTAGTTCCTCCTTGCCCTCCGGGCCATGCCAATTGGCGGCTTCGCCGACTGAAGGAGGTCGCTAACGCTTCTGCCGCATTCAGGAGGGCGGGGTTCGCACTGCTGCTCCCGGAGCTTGCCAGACCCGGGGCGCACGAACCTTGAAAATCCTCCCACCTTCACGACTTCCCGCTTGCCGGGCCGTCACCAACCTGCATCATACCGCCCGCCCAAGGCGAGACGCCGCTGTAGCTCAGGGGTAGAGCAGCTCATTCGTAATGAGCAGGTCGTCGGTTCAAATCCGACCAGCGGCTCCATAAGGGTTAATGATTTGTGGTTTTTGGGTTTTCTGAGTGTGCCCGAATGTCGCCCGAATTCAGCGGGAGTGAAGGCACCTTCAATTTAAAACCGGGCTTTCCTAACGCTTCGTCTTTTCTCGATGGCGCGGTTTGTGAGAGCATCCCGAAGTCCAACAGCATTGTCCGCATGGCCCACCCACCGGCATTCAATTTGAAAACCGCGACCGAAATCGCGGCCTACTTCAACGTCGATCCCCGCACCATCCACTACTGGGCAGCGAACGGAACGATCCCGGTGGCCTTCCGCAAGGATAAGGTGGTTCGCTTTCGCTTGGAGGACGTCCTCGCGTCAAATCAGGCACCTCCCATGCAAATGGCTGTGGCGCTCGCTACTCGTCCTGATGAAGAGCGGTCTGTGGAACTGGTTATCCTAGCCCTAAGCCTGGTGCTAGGACCTGAATTTCCTCGCATTCCTGCGGTGAACCTCGATGGCCTGACCATGGGCGAAGTTGAAGAGATCCAAGCTCATTGCTCCGCTTTCCAAACCGACTTGAGTGGCTTGGCAACGTTCGAAGAAAGGGCGCACTACGCCGAGGGCATCATCGAAGGGGCTAGAGCCGCTGCATCAGTGCTCTAGGTGAGGTCTCTAGGCGGCCGCTTGCCTCCGGTTGTTTTCGCCGCCCTTGGGAAGCTGCGCTCTGGAGTCCGGGCAGCCGATTGTCGGTGATTTGGCGGCTTCGCCACCGTGCGACACCAAGAAAGAGTCGAGATGTCTTCTTCGCATCCTGTTGATAATGAGTGGGCGTTTTTCGAAGTGTATCAAAATGAAGCTTTAGCAAGAGGGGGGGCAGTCTAGATTTTTGATACACAATTTTGGTTGTTTATCAATGGGTTACGTCGAAATCGTGTATCACAAAACCTTCGTGGCTTTTGTTACATGGGGGGCTTGAACGAAATCGTCTCGATTTCCTAGGCGGGCGGGGGCGTGCGACTCCTGCGCCACACACGGAGCACCCAGGCTTCAAGAAGGCCTCACGATTCCGCCGAAATCTGCTGCGACTCTTCCAAACGGCCCAGCTTGAGCCCCGCGCGCGAAAATTTTTTTCTGCCAGACCAACTACCCGAGGAAGTCCCTGGATGCCCGATGAGGTTTGGGTGTTGTTTGTGTAATATATTGATTGTGAAATAATTATGGACTTGGCGGTGGGCGTTGGTAGCAGAAGCCGCATGTCCAAAACCAGTATTCAGTGGTGCGATGATTCGTCGAATCCCGTCATGGGCTGCGAAGGCTGCCCGCTTTTTCCAACGCCCCAGAAGGTCGCCGCGGCGGTGCTCAAAGAGCTCCTGGTCTTTGATCTGCCTCGCCAGCAGTTGAAGGAGTTGGTCGACGGGGAGTTTGGTGGGCGGCCCTTGTCCCGCCTCTACACGGATCGACGTCAGATCGCGGTGAAGATCGTCAAGCGTTTGAAGTCCCTTGGTGCCACCCTCAACGGGCTACGGGACATCATCTGGCGGGCCATCGCGTCCGCGGTCCGTTGCTACGCCGCAAACCTGCACTTGCGGTGGAGCTCCAAGCCCGATGGCCGGCGTGGCAACCCGGGCTTCGCGCCTTGGTTCGAGGAGCTGACCCTGTTCCCCGGCCGGATGGCGAAGACCGCCAAGCAGCCTTCCTTGAAGGGAGGCGCTCGACCTTCCAAGCCGTGGCTGGATGGGATGCCTCGGCTGGTCTTCGTCTCGGATATGGGAGATGCCCTCTCCAAGGGGGTTTCGTTCGACTACCTCAAGGCCGAGATCATCGATGCCGTGGTGAGCCGCGAGGGACGCAGACATGTGTGGCTGTGGCTGACGAAGCGACCGAAGCGCATGGCCGCCTTCGCCGCCTGGCTGCGGCTGCGAGGAATGGAGTGGCCCGAAAACCTGGTGCCGATGACTTCGGTCCTGGATGCCAAGATGGCCGTCCACGTGAAGTACCTCCGCGAGATTCCCGCCAAGATCAGGGGCCTCAGTGTCGAGCCCTTGTGGGGGCCGGTGGAGTTGGATTTGAGGGGGATCGATTGGGTCATCGTCGGGGGGGAATCCGGGCCTTATGCCAAGGAGTTCCATCTGGAGTGGGCCAGGGCGCTCCGTGACCAGTGCCGCCGCGAGGGCAAGGCCTTCTTCCTCAAACAACTCGGTCGTAGGCCTGTGGACGGTGGCAGTTCCCTGAGCCTGAAGGATCCCCATGGAGGGGATTGGTCCGAATGGCCGGAGGACCTCCGGATTCGCGAGATGCCTCCGGGCTTTCACGACATGGAGGAAATCCAGATCGAAATCTGAAACCGGACGGGCGGACGCTCGTGGCGCGATCAGGGAGTCCGTGTGGTGGGAACCCGGGTGTCGGGTTCCTCCGCTCGGGCTTCTTGTCTCTTTCCCTGATACCGCAGCCGTGTTTGAAGGCCACCAGCGGATCCTCCGGGTAGAACTTTACAGGGCGATCGGAGGTGGCCAGCCAGCCGCCGGGAGTCTTGAGTGTTCCTGTCCCGATCAAGTGATCAGGGGCCTGCCGCACAGACCCCAAGCGGAATCACGAACTGCACCGCGCCCATATTTCCAAGTCGAACCAGTCGCAACGCACATGTTCACTCACCCAAGACTGCCTCATATGATCGGCCTTCCCCCGAAGGGGCGGGCCTGCCCGCTCACCGGGCTTCCTCGGACCTCGTTGGAGACGTTGGTCAACCCGGCAAAGGCGGAAGGGAAAACGTGGATGGCGGGAGGACATCGGCGGATTGATCTCCGCTTTCTTCTCCGGTTTTTGCTCAAGCACGGTGTGGCGCGCGGTGGGTTTAAGACGGAGCTTGAGGCCCTATGTGCGGCGGAGTCGGTGTTTTCGCCCGTGCCTGCGGATATGTCCCGATACGAATCCGGTGCCACTCCCAGGGACAACGCGATGCCCCTCTTCGTGCGCATTCCCGGGCGTGGCGAACCCTGTCCGGTTTCAGACTTTACCAAGACCAAGATGAATCAGCTTCTCGCCGACGTGGGCGAGCCGATCTCTTCGCTATCGATTTCCTTGGCTGGAATCGGCACGACGGGAGGCGGAAAAAGAGGCACCCGGTTGATCAGCACCTATTCGCTGCTGAAATACCAGTTGCAGCCTGGCAGGTTGCCCTTTCCGACCGTTGAGCAGTTACGATCCCAGCTTGCAAGGCACCCGGTGGATGTCGCGATACGGGAGGGAGCCAAATCCACCCGCAAAATGGAGAAATCCGGGTTGGCTCCAGTGGGAGAGCTGCAGGTGATCCTCACCCCTCATAGTCCCAGCGACGAGAGCTGGATGGATGCTGAAACGTTGGCTGCCATCGAAGAGCATCTAGGGTCGGGAGAAGTGGACTGAAGACCCAGTTTTCCGGGTTGTAGTAGTAGTTACCCGAGGATGAGTGGTTTTTTCCGCACGCACCCGCTTCAAGCCGTATCCGAAGTCACCCCTGACCCCGATCATGGACCAAGCCGTTATTCATACCCCCCGCCTGCGTGTCCGCCCGGAGGTGGTGTCCCGCCATCCTGAGTTCACCGACACGTTGGCGGAGGTGGGCAGGTTCCAAGTGACCAGGAACGAGGAGGCAGGATCGGAGTGGCTGAACGTGAAGGTGGGTCCCGGCATCGGGGCCCGCCTCAACGTGAAGCAGGTGAGGGGCGACTTTCATTGCAATGAGATCCACCTGTTCACTCCGCATTGGATCTACGGACACAACTGCGGGGTGATTGCCGATCACCAGACCCTCCTGCTCGCTCTCCACCGCTACCACCGGGTGGTTTCCTCTCTGGTCGAGGATGGGGCCGAGCATCGGGTGCTGCCGGGGCTAGGAGAGGACAACGACAGCCATTGGCAGATGGTCGAGTTCCCGATGCACGTCGCTGACCCCGGATTCCGGCTGCTCAGGGCGTTTGAGCGGATTTCCCACGACAATATCCAAGGCTCTCCGTCGGTCACTCCGGGGTACCTGGTTGCGCTGAATGGAACGGATCTGAGGATCAAGGCCTACGACAAGGTGGCCCAGAAGAGCGGGGCGCGGAGCGTGGGACCGGACCCGGTTCTGAGGATCGAGGTGATCTGGCGCGAGAGCGTCCTGGCGGGGTATCTGGACGCTGCCCAGCGGGGCAAGGAGAAGGCGGGACGCCCTTGGGAGCCATGGGCGCAGGGATTCTCCTTCGAGACCCTGTATCGGGCGTTCCGGAAGGTGCTGCTGGAGTCACGGGGCGTGTTCATTCCGATGTATCCGGAGGAGCCCACGGAGAAACTGTCCCGCGTGCTGGCGAAGGTGCATTCGGTGACCGGCCTGCCGCTCTCCCAAATCGAGGAGATGCTGAGGGTGGAGGATGGTTCCAAGGGCGGCCGCACCACCCGTGACAACATGAAACGGATCCGGGAGTTGGTTGCCCGGGAGACCCGTCTGCAACTTGAAGATTTCCTGCCGGAGGGAGGTGTCATGGATCCTCCCGTCATCCAACTGCCCCGGGAGGACGCAAAGTTCCGGAAGCTCCAGATGTCCATGGGGCATATCGACCCGCGCATCCGGCAGGCGTACCACGATGGCAATTGCAGGGACTCGGCCAACTGGCAGCCCTTGCCGAATGATGGGGCGTTCCTTTGGACGGGGCCCCGCGGCGACAAGTATTTCGATCACCCTACGTCCCAGGTGGCGAAAGGGGCCCCCAAGGAGTCCACTCGGAACCGAGCGTAGCGCGCAGCGAAGCAAGCGCGAAGCGATGGTTCCCGCCGCAGCCCCCGAGCGCGTAGCAGTCGCGTCGCGGTCGTGCGTGGGGACGGGGAGGTTACGCGCAGCGTGAGCTCCCCGGCTCACCGCACAAGCGCTGGCCCCGAAGGGGTGAACGACAGAGAACGCGGATGCAGTTGCGCTATCGGGCTGCGGTAAACCGGACTCCAGGAGGGCCGGGAGGGCCCGCAATTCCACTGCTCCCGGTGTCATCAGGATTTGGAAGGGCGGCTTTTATCGCCCTGATCAGACCCTGAATAACCATGTTCATCACACTGACTGCCTCCCACTTCCCGCCCGGTGACGACGAGTCCCCGCCGTGGCTCATCGCGACGATTGAAACTGACGTCGACAGCCCGGAGGACCTGCGGGGCGAGATCCGCCACCTCCTCGAACTCCTCGGCGCCGCGGTGGAGGAGGCCTTGCTCACTTCAACCCATCCGCAGCCGGATGACCCATGTGCCTGTGGACACGGCCAACATCCTTTCGGTGGCCTCAGCTTTGCTCCCGGCACTCCGGAGAGAGAGGACTTGATGGCCCGGCTCCTCCATGAGTTGCTGGCTCCCGTCCGCCGTGCAGGCGGGTATGACCCACTACCGGGGGATGTGTTTCATTTTGGGGAAGGGGGTGGCCGTTGAGCCCGGTGGTCTCCTCGATGCTGGCGCGGCTCTCCTGCGTCCGGACGCGCCCGCCGCACCAACCGCTGCCGACACCCGCGCCAGCGGAGTGCGGCAAGCGGAGTGGTGCATGCCGGCGGCCCATTCGCTGGCTGGTGATTGCGCTCGGCCTGCTGGTGCTGGCCTGCCGTGAGGAACCGGCCCGGGGCCTGCCCGGGGTGAACCTCAACCTCGGCGAGGTCGGCGACGGATTGAAAACGATCGGCTACTCGGTCCTCGGCGCCGTAGTCGTTCTCGCTCTCGCCGGTCTAGCGCGCTCTTCCCGCTACTGATCCTCCTGCATGGAACCCATCCACTTCATCTACGCGTTCGGCATCATCGCCATGGTGGGGCTCATCCTGCTACTGCCCAAGTCCTTCCTGTGGCTGGCGGTCGCCGCCGTCATCGTGGCGCTGCTGGTCTTCAACCTCTGCCGCCGCCGCTGACCTTCCAGGGTAATGGGATCGTAGCCCAGGCCCCGCCATCCGAGGTTACTGGCCGGATGGCGGGGCCAAACCTTTTTGAACCTTCACTTACATCCACCTTCATGGAACTCCTCCTTCCTCCCGCCCCGGCCCCCGTGCCGGGCCTTCTGCTCCACCGCGGCGGTGTCACCGCCACCCGTGACGACGTCTTCACCGTCGAAACCCCGCCTCCCACCGACACCTGGTATCCGCTCTCCCACCGCTCGCTGGTGCAGGAGATTCAGTCCGGACTGGTGGGCTGCGGCTTCCGCGTCGAAGGCGAAAGCCACGCGCTCTCACACGAGGGTGCCCGCTACTTCGGCGTGTTCGCCATCTCGCTGCCGTCCCGGCCGGAGAACGGCGTCGGCTGGGTGGTGGGCGTGCGGAACTCCCACGACAAGCAGTATCCCGCCGGCCTCGTGGTGGGGACAACCATCACCGTGTGCGACAACCTGTGTTTTTCCGGCGAGGTGCGTTTATCGCGCAAGCACACCCGCCACGCTGCCCGGGACCTGTCGTACCTCATGAGCCGCGCCATCGGCGAGCTCGGTGGCAAACTCCGCAAGCTCGACGACCGCATCGCCGCCTACCGCGAACACGCACTGGAGGACCGCGAGGTCCACGACCTGATCGTGCGCTCGATCGACAACCGGGTGATCACGCCCACGCAAGTCCCGGATGTGCTCCACGAGTGGCGCCAGCCCCGGCACGAGGAATTCCAGCCGCGCACGCTGTGGTCGCTCTGGAATGCCTACACCGAGGTCTTCAAGGGCGGGAATCCCCACATCGCGGTTCGGCGCGGCCAGGCTCTCCACGGGCTCTGTGAAGGCGTGCTGGGCCTGGCGTCATGAACCCGGCTCGCGACTCCATCGGCCAGTTCCGCGTCGCGCGGGTGCGGGAGGACACTCCCGGACCCGTGCGGAAGCTCGATCATCCGGAAGCGGTTGTCGCCGCGTGGCACGACGAGATCGCCTCCGCGCCTTGGTTCGACCCGGCCAAGGAGCATGTGGTGGTGTTCGTCCTCGATACCCGCATGCACCTGGTGGGCTGGAATCTGGTGACCATTGGATTACTCAATGAATCGCTGTTCCATCCCCGCGAGGTGTTCCGCCCGGTGATCGTGGCGGCGGGCTACGGCTTCGTCGTGGTCCACAATCATCCCTCCGGCGATCCCTCGCCCAGCGGGGCCGATGAACGGGAGACACGCCGCCTGCGCGAAGCCGCGGAGCTGCTCCACCTGGCCTTCCACGACCACGTCATCATCGGCCGCGATGCCCACCACTCCTTTCGTGGTTCAGGTGCGCTATAACCCACGACTGCAACAACAACCCGACAGGGCGGCCCGGCCATCGCCGGGCCGCCCTGTTTGCTTTTTACCCTTCGACCTCTTCTTCGTGAATTCCTCCCTCTCTTTGCTTCTTGATGTTCCGTCTCCCGATCATCCCCGGAAGTCCGTCCATGATCCCGGAATGCAGCGGCTCCTGCCTTGCGAACCCTTCACGCCCATCGACGAAGCCGGCGCGATGGAGCTGATCCAGTCTTCCGATTGGTGCGCCCAGGAAGAACTCGACGGCGCTCGGCTGCGGTTACATGGCGCGGGTGGCCGGATCACCGCGTGGGATCGCCTCGGCAAGGTCGTGGCGATCCCGGGCCGACTGAAGTTGTCCGCCCTCGCGCTGGGCTTGGACTGCCTCCTCGATGGCGAATTGGTGGACGACACCTTCCACGCCTTCGACCTGTTGGAACTCGCCGGAGGCGACCTCACGGCGCTGCCACTGCGACAGCGTCTCGACCGGCTGAGCGATCTGCTTCACGGCCGGGACCGTTGGTCGATTTGTCAGGTGGCGACCGCCCGGCTCCGCTGGGAGAAGGAGACGCTGTTCGAGGTGCTGCGTGGCGAGCGCCGCAAGGGCATCGTGTTCAAGCCCCTCGGCGAGCCCTGCTGGAGCGGGGAAGGGGAGCGGGCTCCTTCATCCCGGAAGCTGTCGTTCCGTCCTTCGATGACCGGTCGGGTGATCGGGTTCGCCGGTGCACGTCGGATCGTCGTGAAAGGACTGTCCGAGCACGGAAGGCCGGTGAGCTGCACGGTGAAGATCCCGGACGACCATCACCTGCCGCCGGTGGGGACGATGGTGGAGATTGCGCATCGAGGCGTGACCGCCTCAAGTGAGCTGATTGTTCCGGTATTTATTCGGAGGAGAGAGGACATCGAATGATAGCTCCCTGAGTCGGGACGCAGAAGTGGTCAACGCTTCCAGCCGGATTCAGCTTCAGCGATGATCTCTGAGAGCTTCAGGTTCATTCCTTTGCTGATTCTGACAAGCGACTCGAAGCTGGGGCGACGCATCCCCTTTTCGATGTATCCGATGGCCTGCTGCGAGACTCCGCTGTTCTGTGACACGTAGTAAACAGAAAGGCCCATCTCCTCGCGACGTTTGCGGATCACACCGCAAACAGCGCGGATGAAGCTTTCGGGCCAATCTTGTGAATTCACGCGCCAGACCGTAGGCGGGTGGCTTGCTTGACATTTACTTCACGGCTGTGAAGTATGCTGAGGCATTTCCTCCCATGCCCAAATTCCACTGTCCTCACTGCCACACCCGGATCTCCGCGGAGCCGGAACAAGCCGGGCAGGTCGCGCCGTGCCCGGCCTGCCAGCAGGGATTCCTTGTGCCGATGGTGGATGAGGGAGTGGCGGTGCCGCTAGTGCCCGCGGTCGTCGCGCTGCCGCCGACCTTGCCTGCTCAGGCTCCGCGCCCGGCTGCCAGCCGGGTCAAGCGGATCCATGTGCTCGCCATCGTCGCCCTGATGCTCTCGCTCCTGGGCGTGGCGAGCTACTCGTTTCCCAAGCTCATGCCGTGGTACGTGCCCACGCCGGAGGCTCCCGCGCCGCCAATGTTGTCCGCCAAGCAGTTCGCCGCGCAGGAGGTTCAGAAGCTCATCCACAGCGCCGACGGCAAGCCCTGTGTCCCCTGCAAAGGAACCGGCCGGGCCCCCAAGAGCTGTCCTCTCTGTATTGGGCGCGGGACCATCGAGACCAACTCCGGCCACATCGTGCTGTGTCCGGATTGCAAGGGCACCAGCTCGGTGCCCGGCCCTTGCCCGGTCTGCAAGGGCTCCGGTGTGTTCCGCATCCCCTGATGCCGAATCCGCCATGAACCTCACCGTCATTGAAACCATTCGCCCCTGATTCTTCATCCCATGAACATCTTCATCGGCAAGGACGGCAAGCAGCTCGGTCCCTTCACCGAAGACCAGCTCCGCTCCATGTTCGAAAGCGGCATGCTCACCGCCAGCGACCTCGCCTGGCAGGAGGGTTGGCCGGACTGGACACCGCTCTGGCAGCTCTTCGGCATGCCACCGCCCCTGACGTCCCATACCCCGCCACCCACGGTCGATCCGGTCAGCAAGGACGAACCGTGGACATGGATCTGCGGTGGCTGGGCGGCCTTTTTCCTATCGTTGCTGCCAGGGAAGATGGGCTACGTCGCTCTGGTTCACCTCGTGCTCTCGATGATCGTCCTGTTCTGCTCCAAGAGTGCGAAAGCCCGTTGGCATGGGAAGGCACTCCTCTGCTGCTCCGCGGGTGTTTTGGTCCTCGGCATCGTGGTTGTGGGCGTCCTGGCGGAGGCCGGCTGATGACCAAAGCGAAGTGGTAGGGCCCACGCTTCCTCCGACTCCAGTGAATGTGAGCATTTTCCATCGGTTCCCAATTTCCATCATCACAATGATCCGTTTCTCCTCTTTCCTCGTCATCCTCAGTCTGCTGCCGGTCGCCTGGGCCGAGCCGCAGCCACCGAAATCCGAAACCGAACTGGTCACCCGGTTCCTCGATTCACGCGGACAATTCGACCGCCTGCTCCGCACCAAGAAGGACCAGGCCTCCATCGACACCCTCTGCGACCAGTATGGCACCGCCTTGAAGGGCTTGGGCTCCTCGGCAACCGCCGCGCCCACCTTCGCGCCCTTGATCGAAGGCGAGTCCACCCGCCTGGCCGAGGTGCGGAAGAACTTCCTGCAACGCCCGGCGGATTACGCCCGCATCAGCCTCGATCCCGGTTGGGCCGACAACAAGGAATACAAGACCGCCTCCGAGGACCTCGCCACCGTCCTGCGTCCGGTGATGGCGGGCGTGGGAACGTGGAAGCTGCCTCCGCACGCTCAATCCGATTTCGGCAGCGGCAGCACCATCCTCTCCCAACCCTACCTCACGGCGTTGCCGACCTTCGTCGACGCGGTGCCGCAGTTGAAGGGGCTAAAGCCCGCCAAGGCCCGGGTGCCGGTTGGCATGCCCGGCTTCCCGAAGAAGAGCTTCTACTACCACTCCTACGATGGTTCGTTCGACTTCCCGGTCGGGATGACCGGGGTGACCTTCAACCGCCTCTACATCGTGACCGACCCGCTCGACCAGGTGGTGGCCCTTCAATACTGCTGCGAAGCACCGCCCAACCACTCCGTGCGGGACATGGGGATCGGGATCTTCAACTTCGTGCAGTTCCGCCGCAAGGGCAGCACGACCGCGCGGGTGGAGTATGAGACCAGGCCCCAGAAGGACGGCTCGGCGCTGGTCATTACCAAGCTCGGCGTGGAAGAGCGCCGCGGCTCTACCTCAGCGACGTGCAAGGAGATCAACGTGCTGGAGCTGCCGAAGCCGACGCTCCAGTTGATCGACTACGTGCTGCAGCAGCCGTAACTCGGGCGAAATTCGCCCGTCCCAAAGGAATCTTACCACCCCGCCGGAGGAAACTCCGGCGGGGTGGCATTTTTTAGGTGGAAAGGCAGCATGAAGAGCGGCGACGGCCGATCGGGCTATTGTCACACGTCCTTTCGGATCAACCCAAAGGGCCGAAAGAAGGAGTGGCGGAAATCGAGGACGAGACGGTGAAATCGGCCGTGGAGTTCATCTGGAACTTTAGCCACGGAATCGTAGATGTTCCGGCGGTAGCCCGGCATGTGGGGGGCCTCGCCGCACGCTGGATCGCAGATTCAAGGTGGTTACAGGTCGGACTGTCCTTGAGGGAATTCAGCATTGCCGCATCAACCGAGCCGCCAGGTTACTCAAAGAAACCGACTTGCCGATCAAACACATTGTCCACCGGGCTGGCTTTCGGAATGCCGAGCACCTCCGCATCGTGTTCCACAGCTTTTGTGGACGATCGCCGGAGAGCTATCGCCAGCTCAAGGGAAGCTTACATCATGGGGAGGCGATGAGGTCGTGCCACGCGGTGGTGGCCTTGTGAATCGCCTCGCCCAAGGTTTGAAGCCATGTTTCGAGCGGAAGCGAGGGCTGGTTGCTATCGTAGGCTGCGGCCACCTCGGCCAGCGGGGTGAAGCCCAGCGAGCCGGCCAAGCCGCGGATCTTGTGGGCAATCTCCCTTGCTTCAGGGGATGGCTCGCTGCGGCCGGGGACGCTTGCCAAGGCTGTGAGCTCGTCGGATTGGGTCCGTAGGTCGGAGACGAATTCGCCGATCAGTTCGCGGAGTTCCGGATCATCGAGTCCGCCGAGGATGGCGAGGTGGTGTTGATCGATGGGATCGGCCATGGTATATCATGGGTAGCGTAATGCATCGGGTGGGGAGGACAAGTCATCCGTGGAGGATGATTGCATGAGCGCGGCGTTGCGGGGAGCTGTGGAATCTGGCAGATTCCGGTCCAGTGACGACGGAGATCCCACTTGTGATGCCCGGATGAAAAAACGTGGATGCTCATCTGTTCCGGTGGCGGGTTCCACCCGCCATGACGGTGATTCCGCCCTCCTTTCGGGCGTGATCGAGGCGATCGGCTCGCTGGGGGAGGATTTGCTTCGGAATCTCCAGCACCTGGTGGCGGCGGCAGGGGAGTTGTTGGGGGCGGACGCGGCCGTCTATTCGCGAATCTCTTCGGGGAAGTTATGGCGGGATTGCCGATGGCGTGTGGCGGAAACGGTGCCGGTGGAGGACAAGGCACCCGGCCGGATATGCTTCGAAACGATCATCTCGGAGTGGATGGGAGGGACGAAGGTCGTCCGCCATCTAGCGGGGACGGACTATTCCATCCTCGATCCGCTGGTGAAGTCCGCCGGGTTTCAATCCTATGTGGGGCACCCGGTCGTGAGGAATGGAGAGGTGATCGGCGCGCTCGCGGTCTTGTTCCACGGAGATGTGGCGCCGGATGAGGGATGTCTGCGGATTCTGGATATGCTGGCCCATCTCATCGGCCGGGAGGAGGCCAGCCGACGCTCCCGGAGGGATGTGCTGCGTGAGGAGGCGCGGCTGGGGGCGTTCTTCCGGTCCTCCGCGGATGCCATCCTCATCCATGATTTCTCGGGGCAGATCATCGAGGCGAATCAATCCGCGGAAAGGATGTTCGGTTTTCGGAAGGGGTGGTTGTTGCGGATGAAGGTTCCCGGTCTGATTCCTCCCGAGTCGGCTGTGGTGGCCAAGGCGGCGCTGCGGGAGCTGAGGCGGACGGGGTATTGCCGGATGGAGTTCGAGCTGAGGCGGGTGGATGGCAGCCGGTTTCCGGCGGAGATCGTCGCCAGTCGTTTCGACATCGAGGGGGCGGCGCACGTTCAGGTGATGGCGCGGGATCTTTCGGCGCGGCGGAGGGTGGAGAAGGAGGTCTTGAACCGGGAGCTGAGGTTCCGGCTGGTGTTCGAGGAGTCCATCGATGGGATCATTCTGCACGATGGCGGCGGACGCATCCTGGAGGCGAACCGGTCCGCATGCCGGATGACCGGCTACACGCGGGAGGAGTTGATCGGCGTGAACATGTCCGGTCTGGTGGGATGCGGGAGCGAGCCGGGGTTGGCGAAGGCGATGCTGGCGGAGGAACCGTCGGATTTTCATGAGGTCACGATCGTCCGGAAGGATGGCTCCGCCTTTCCCGCGGAGGTGGCGACGAGCCGGGTGATGCTGGAAGGAGAGATGCTGGTCCAGCAGATCATCCGGGACGTGACGATGCGGCGTGAGGCGGAGGCCGAGATCCGGCGGTCAAAGGAGGAGGCGGAGCGCGCCAACGAGGCGAAGACGCTCTTTCTCGCGACCATGAGCCACGAGATCCGCACTCCACTCAACGGCATCCTCGGGTTCGCGCGGCTGCTCAAGGATGAGCGGCTGGATGAGCGGCAGCGCGAGTATGTCGCGATCATCGAACGGAGCGGGGACATTCTGTTGTCCCTGATCAGCGATATCCTGGATTTCTCCCGGATCGAGAGCGGGATACTGGAGCTGGAGAGCCGGGCGTTCGACGTGGGGAGGATGGTGCGGGAGACCGTCATCCTTCTGGAGCCGGAGGCCAGGGCGAAGGGGATGGTGCTGCAAACGACGATTGGCGGAGGAGTGCCGGAGAGGATCATGGGGGATTCGGCGCGGTTCCGGCAGGTCTTGATGAACCTGGTGGGCAACGCGGTGAAGTTTACCCTGCGGGGGCAGGTCTCGGTGAATCTGGAGGCGGCGGAAGGCAGGCTGGAGATCTCGGTGCGGGACACCGGACCGGGTTTCTCCGAGGAGCAGCGCGCGCATTTGTTCGAGCCCTTCTATCAGACAGATCTTTCCTCCACCCGGACTCATGGCGGCACCGGGTTGGGGTTGTCGATCTGCAAGCGGCTGGTCACGGCGATGGGGGGAGGGATCGACGGGATCGCCACCGGCCGGGGAGCCATCTTCACGTTCTGGGTGCCCTATGTGGAGGCGAAGGAAGGGGCTGTGGCGGTGGTGCCGCGGAGGCCGTGTCCGCTCGTGGCCCGGCATGGCTGCCGCATTCTCGTGGCGGAGGACCAACCGATCAACGCGCGCCTGATGTCCCTGATGCTCGGGAAGCTGGGTATTCAGGCGGACATCGTAGCCGACGGGCTGAAGGCGATCGATTACTTGAAGGCCGCGCCCGAGGTGCCGGATGCCGTGCTGCTGGACATGCGCATGCCGGGGCTGGATGGCGTGGAGGTGGCGAAGCGGATCCGCGCGGGCATGGTGGGAGAGGCGGCGGTGTTGCTGCCACTGGTGGCGGTTACGGGGAATGCCTCGGAGGATGACCGGAAGGCATGCTTGTCCGCGGGGATGGACCACTACCTTTCGAAACCCGTCAAACCCGAGTCCCTCGAGGGCGTCTTGGAGCGGATCGGATTGCTGGAGGTGGCCCGGTGAGATTCAGCGCGGGGAGGAGGCGGTTTGGACCAACAGGGACTCGATCTGGGTGGTGATTTCCGCCAGATCGAATTTCCGGAGGATTTCCTCGCGCGCGGCGGAGGCGATGGCGGCGCGTTTGGTGGCGTCCGCTGCCAGCAGTGAAATGCCGTCCGCGTAGCTGAGAGGATCTCCGGCCCCGGCTGCAATGGCGTTCACGCCGTCGCGCACGAGTTCCGCCTGGCCTCCATCCAGGGAGCTGATGACCGGCAGGCCGGAGGCCCCGGCCTCCAGCGGCGTTAGGGCGAAGGGCTCGCCCCAGTTCGAGGTGAAGAGCAGGGCATCGTACTGGGCATAGAGCTCCCTCATCTCGGCGGCCGGGACCGATCTCCGGGCGACCACGGCACCGAGATCCAGCCGGGCGATCTCGGCTTCGAGGCGTGCGAGGTCAGCGGGATCACCGCCGCCGTAGAGGTCCAGCGTCAGCGAATCCAGGCCGCGCTTCCGTGCTTCGGCGAGTGCCCGTACGGCGGTGAAGGGGTCCTTGTCGTCATTGATCCGGCCGACCCACAGCAGCTTTTCAAACCGGGAGTGGGAACGCTTCACGGCGAAGGAGGCGGTATCGATCCCGCAGTGGATCACCCGGGCGTGTTTCACCGGCCAGCCCTTTGCGGCGGTGTGATCCCGCATGAAGGCGCTGCAGAAATAGATATGGGGAAATGCCAGGGTATCCCAGGAGCGGGTGGGAGTGGCGGGATCGAGCCTGCTCCGCATGCCGGTGGCTTCCAGCAGGCTGCGAACGGCCCCGCGGAGACTGGAGCCGGGGGCGTTCCACCAGGAAAGCCAGACGTCCGCCTTCAGGCTGCGGGCGATCCAGTGGTCTGACACATCGTATACCACCGGGATCTTCTGTCCCTCCAGCCGCAGTAGCAGGGATTTGGAGACGCCGCCCATGTTCCAGACGTGGATCAGGTCCGGCTGGAAGTCCGCGATCTCCTCCCGCAGGACCGCGTGGTTGTGTTTCTCCAGCGCGTGCAGGCGGTGGATTTTCAGCCAGGGATGCCCGTACATGCCATGGATGTGGAGGCGCCGGTGGACATGCGCTTCCTGGGCCGGGGCGCGGCCTTCCACTCGGTGGTCGGAGGTCAGGACCCGGACGTCATGCCCGCGGGACCGCAGGTTGTCCGTGATGTCCCGGCAGCGGATCTCATAGCCTCCGATCTCGTGGGGCGGATACAGGTTGGAAAGGACAAGGATTTTCACGCTTCGCGGGGAGCGGGTGGATTTTGGTCCCGGTGGTAATGTTTCCAGCCGACGTGATGCCCTTTCCGGCGGCCGAGGCGTTGGGACAGTCGGACGGCGGCGGCACGCGGGATCCCGGTGAGGTGGCCGTTCTTCAGGCACCACTTCACGTCCTTGAGGAAATCCCGTGCCCAGCCGAGTGCCACGAAGTAGTGGAGGTTCACATCGGAGGGGTGGGTGGTGCTGGTGGCGGCCATGGCCTTCGCATCCCCGAAGGAACGCTTGAAGCACTGCTTGAGCGTGTAGTTGTGCGAATGGATCGCCACGGATTCCTCGGCGAAGATGACCTGATAGCCCTTGGCCAGCAGCCGCCGGGTCCACTCGTCATCCTCGGCGTACTGGAGATCCTCGCGGAAGGGTTCCTTCTCGAGCACGGAGCGGCGGGTGATGCTGCTGACCATGCTGAAGAAGTGCCCCCAGTGCTTCGATTCCCGTTCCGGGCCGAAGCAGCGGTCGTAGTCGTGGGCGAAGACCGCCTGGCAATCCGGGCGCGGTATCTGGCGCGAGAAGCCTGCGCCGAATGCCGGAGCCTGCAGGCATGGAAGCAGCAGCTCCCTGAGCCATTGGCGGTTGGCCGGGGTGGCATCCGCGTTCAGGTACACGATCCATTCGTGGTCGCATTCCCGCGCGCCGCGGTTCATGACCACGCCGGGGATATACTCGTGGGGCTGGATCTCGATGAGCTTGTCCGGCCCGGCGGCGCGGATGATCTCCACGGAGCCATCGGTCGAGCCGGAGTCGATGACGACCAGTTGGATGGTGCCGGGATAGTCCTGGTCTTTGAGCATCCGCAGGGTGTCTCCCACGGCCCAGGCCTCGTCCTTGCAGCGCATGACGACGGAGACGGATTCGGGCAGTTCTGGCATGGTGGATCGGGCGGTTAGGAATGGCGGGCCTCCGCGGCCTGATAGATCTCCTCGAGTTTGGCGGCCACGGCGGCCCAGGTGAACCGTTCGCGGGTGGCGGCTCCTCCGGCTTCCGCCAGGGCGCGGGCCAGACCGGGTTGCGCGGCGATGTGCTCCATCGCCGCGGTCAGCGCGGGCGCGTCTCCGGAAGGGAAGCGCAGCCCTTCCCGCTCGTGACCCACCAGGTGCTGGAGCCCGCCTACATCGGAAACGATGACGGGCAGCCCCGAGGCCCAGGCTTCCAGCACCACGATGCCGAAGGGTTCGTGGCGGGATGGCAGGACGAAGGTGTCCAGGGCGGCGAGGAGATTCCGGTGCCGCGGGGATTCCGCCACCACCGGTGGCAGCACCGTGGCGAGAGCCTCCAGGCCGTGGGTGGCGATGGCGGTGGTGATGGCGCGGTGGTAGTCCGCATCGGTGTGGGGCCCGCCGAGCAACAAGCGCCATGGTTTTCCAGGGTGGCGGCGGACGAGGGCGGCGAAGGCCTCGACGAGAAGGAGCTGGTTCTTCTGTGGATCGATCCGGCTCAGGCAGCCGAAGGCGAAGGCATCGTCCGGCCAGCCGAGTTCGGCGCGCCCCTCCGCGCGGCTGCCGCCGGTGAAGGACTCCGGATTGACGCCGTTCGGTAGATAGTGGACGCGGTCGTGATGGAGGTGCTGCCGCGCTTTTTCGAATTCCGAGTGGCCCACGCACAGCACGGCGTCCGCTTCCTCCAGCAGGGCCCGCGAACGGAACAGGGCTCCGAAGGGCTTGCCCCATTCGAAGTGTCCCTGCTGGGCGCGGACCACCGAGGCTGCTTCATCCGGCGGCACGTCGAAGACATTGCCGTGCAGGGTGGCGACGAAGGGTTTCCGGCGCAGGCGGGCGGCGGTGAACACCGAGCCGCCCATCCGCTTGAGCACATGGGCGTGATAGATGCGCACGTCCCGCGCGGCTACGAGGTGGCGGAACAGGTCGAGCGAGAGCAGATTGCCTCCCTTCTTGTCCAGGGACAGGACATCCTCCCGGCTGAGACCGAGAAAGGGGTAGCAATAGCGGTAGCGGCGGATCGGGATGGCGTTCCACGTTTCCGCGGGTGTCTGGCACAGGGCCCGGGAGGTGTGGATCTCCGGCTGTTGCCCGGAGCGCCTCTGTTCGTCACAGAGATGATAGACCACGCTCTCGGTGCCGCCCCATTCCTGGAGGGCGAAGCGGCGTGGCACGTGGAGAATGCGGTTCGCTTTCATGAGGCGGAGGCGGTCCGCATGACCGGGAAGATGTCCGTGAGCGCGTGGACCGGGGTGGTTTCCACGTTGGACAGCCAGGCCGCGGCGCTGTCCGGGTGCTCCGGCGCGTAGCCATGCATGGCGGTCACTTTCCGCTGGTTGAGGAACGAGGGCACGAAGAGCGAGCCGGAGGGCAGCAGGTAGAACAGCTCGCCGTAGCGCCGGTCCGGAAAGAGGCAGCCGTAGCCTTCCAGCCGCTCGTCGCTGAGGATCTCGCCATCCTTCTGGGCGGCCAGCCATGCCGTGGCCTCTTGCCGGGCGCGATCGTCCGCGAACCAGAAGCGCGCCATGGTGGAATCCCACACGGCGGTGTAATCGCGGCCGAACTTCAGACCGAGCCGGTTCCAGCGGAGCATCAGGTCCGAGCAGACCACCGTGTCCGCCATGCCGTGGTCGGAGAAGAGGTGGAGGCGCACTTCCCGGTAGTGCTTCGCCGCGGTGTCGGCGAGGCGCCGCAGGTTCGCCGCGAAGGTATCGAAGGCCTCGTCCACCGCGGGGTGGGAGGTGCCGTGGCGATGCATCACGGCATCCAGGCGGGCGGTGAAAAGGTAGATGAGTTCCACCTCGCCCTTCTCGAGTTCCCGCAGCGCGTGGGCCACGTTTGTCTCGTCGTCCTGCCGCCAATCGGACCGCATCCACGGTTTTCCGGATTCCTTCCAGTGTTCGAAAATCGTGCGCTGGCCGCCGAGGATGCCACCGGGTTCGTAGATGTCCTTTTTCTCCGTGTAGTCGAGATAGGGGAGCTTCGAGAATGGCACGCTGTAGAGCTGGAAGTAGCCGGTGTAGCCGAGCCGCCTCGCCAAGGCTCCGGAGACCTTGTTCCGGATCCGGTGGTGTCCGGCGAGGATTTCGGGAAGCCAGCCGAGGAGGCCGAGCCGGGCGAATGGGGAGCGGCCGGCGGCCTTCACGAAGAACGAGAAGTGTCCGTGATCCACCGGCATGGCTCCGGTGAGAATCGTGGGATCGCAGGTGGAGGAGTAGCCCAGCAGCGTCTCGCAGCGGTTCCGCACCGGTAGCAATTCGCGCGCGAAATCCCGCCGCCGGGCGATTTCCCAACCCAGCGCGTCCGCGAAGATGAACACGTCCACCCTGTTTTTCACCGGACTGCGAAATGTTGGATTTTCTCGATGAGGTCCAGGGGGGAGAACGGCTTGCCGAGTACCGCTGCCGCACCGGCCGCGCACAGGCTGGTCACCAGATCCTGGGTGGCGCGGGCGGTGACGAAGATCACCGGGATCTCCGCGCAGCCCGGCAGGGCATGGAGCTGGCGCATGACTTCGGGGCCCGGCAGATCGGGCAGGCCGAAGTCGAGGATGGCGATCTGGGGCGGGGCCTGGGCCGCCGCTTCCAGAGCGCCCTTCCCGGTGGTGTAGAACGCGCCCTCGATGCCGTTCCGGCGGAAGTGCATCTGGTAGAGCCGTGACATCAGGGTGTCATCTTCAGCGACGAGCGCGTGTATCATCGGGGCGGGATGTCGAGGGTGATCAGGGTGCAGTCGTCTTCCAACGCAGGGCCGCTGGCCTCGCGCAGGCGGAGTGTGAGGGCGTCCCAGAGGCCGTCGGCGGCACGGGATTGGAACGAGTCGGCCAGGGCGAGGAAGCGTGCCCAGCCATCGTCCACCCCGGAGGCCCGGTCCCACTCGTAGCAGCCGTCCGTGAGAAAAATGAAACGGGCGCCTCCCTCCAGGTGGATACGATGATCCTGGTAGGTGATGTCGGGCAGGATGCCCAGTGGAGGACCGGAAGGTTCGATCAAGTGCCGCCGCCCGTCCGCGGCGTAGTGCAGGGTGGGGCAATGACCGGCCCCGGCGTAGTCGAAGATCCGGGTGCGGGGATCATAGCGCGCCGTCCCGCAGGTGATGAACGTGGTCAGGCTGCCGAACTGGGTGCAGAGGTGGCGGTTCAGATGCTCCAGCAGGCGCGCGGGAGATGGCTCGCCGATGGACAATTCGAACGCGCTGCGGAAGATGCTCGCCAGAAGGGCGGCGGAAACGCCCTTGCCCATCACGTCGATGATGAACAGGACCAGCGAGCCATCCTTCGTGGTGGTCGCCATCGCATAGTCACCCGCCACCTGCAGCGAGCTTTCCTGGTGGATCTCCACCGCCCAGTGTGGGGACGCGGGCGGGGGCAGGATGGGAAGCAGCGCCTTCTGGATCTCGACGGCCACCGCCAGCTCGCCGAGCTTCTTCTGGGCCTGGTCACGGAGGATGCCGAGGTGGGTGTTCGCGCAGGCGATGCCGCAGAGGTCCGCCAGCGTCCGCAGGATGCCGAGGGAGCCGGCCTTGAGGTCCTGCCGGCCGGCTTTGCGCAGCGCGATGAGGCTACCGAACACCACCTCGCCGGACGTGATGGGAATGGCACAGCCTGCCATGCCCTCCAGCGTTCCCCCGGGAGCGATCCCCTTCGCCGCGAGGTCGGACGGCTCATTCCATACGATCTCGCCCCTCAGGGTGGATAGGCCGGTGATGGCCATGTTCGCATCGGCGAAGGGCACGAACCAGGTGCTGTCCCGGATGGCTTCACCCACCGTGGAGGGCAGATGCTCGGAGCCCGCGAAAACCGTGCTTTGAAAGTCATGGAGCCGCAGGAAATCCCCGATGGCCCCATCGATGAAGGAGGCCAGCTCCGCGTTGCCGTGGAAGTTCTGGGTCAGGCGGTAGAACATCGAGAGGCTCTCGTAGCAGGTGCTCAGCTCCTCGAGCGCCTGCTCCATCTCGGGATCGGAATCCAGGGTGCGGCTGAGCCCCGGGTGATGCTTGACGAGCTCCAGACGGAACAGTCCGGCACCCCGCAGGCCCCTGATTTCATCGGCGTGCTCGCTCAGGATGAAGAGCCCGCGGCCGGACTCCGCGAAGGGATCGTCCGGCAGGCGTGGCGCGAGCAGGACGCTCTCCGGCGGACCCTCCCCGGGATCCTCCACCGCGAGGCGGATGGCGTTTTCCTGGATGCTCCACTCCACCGTGATGGTGGCCCCGGCCCGGCCCTCGCAGCCGTGGTCGATCGCGTTGCACACCGCCTCGTTGAAGGCCAGTGCCCAGCCCCGGATGTCCCTTTCGGTCAGAGGTGGCACCGAAATGCCGGCAACGAAGAGTTCCCGCAGTCGGCCGACCAAGCGGGGATCGGGCGGAATGCTGAACCGGGTGACGGTGGAAGGAACCGGGAGGATGCTCATGGTTAGAACCCGACCGGTTGCAGGGTTTCCAGAAAGTTCCGCAGAATCGGCGCCAGCACCTCGTCATCGAGGGTCGCTTGGTAAACGGCGTGCAGGGCTTCATCCGGATGGTCCGGCGAATGGCAACCGTGGCAATCCGCGTAGGAAAAGACCCCCACCGGCGCGTGCTCCAGCGCGCTGCGCCACTCCAGCGGGAGGCGGTCGAGCTGTTCCCGCGTGCGTGGCAGCACGCCGAACAGGCGCATGTTCCCGGAGGAGACCTCATCCAGCCATTGGATCCGGGTGGAAAAATCGGCCGGGCCGCGTCCGGGCAGGGTGCGGCCGTTGTGGAGGTGGAAGGTGCCGGTCGGGCGCACTTCGCCATCGAACCGGCGTGCCAGCTTGCGGGCCAGCCGCCGCTCGCTCCAGCCCGGTTGGTTCCGGCGGTCCGCGGGGCGCAGGCTGGCACCGAGGTGCTGCTCCACCAGGTCCAGCCGAGCGCGGTTCCGGCGGTTGAGCAGCAGGTTGCCATCCAGATGGCAGTCATCGAGCGCCGTCATCGGGCCCAGGAACGAGTGGGCGGCGATCTGGGACCTCACCACCACGTTCGCGCCGGAGAGCATCGATCCGGAGCCGATCGCGGCATGCGGGCCGATTTCGCAGCCGGGGCCGATGAACACGTCATCCCCGATGAAATACGGTGGATATAGTATCGCGTCCGGATGGATCCGGCACGAGCGGCCGATGCAGAGCAGGTCGCCCGCTGGATCGGCCCGCAGCTGGTCGAGCCATTCCTTTTCCAGCGCCGCGGCCAGGTCCAGCAGCTCCCAGCCGTCCGCCGGGGTCCGGCGCTCCGCCCGCGAGCCGGGGAGGGTGTCCACCACCACCGCCTGTGCCGGGGGAGTGGCGCCGGATCCGAGCGTGACGACCTCGAGCGGGAGCGGCCACAGCGTGGCCTCCTTCACCGCCCTGCGGATGTCCGCCGGACGATCGATGACGTGGATCCGCACGGAGGCGTGGCCCGCGTTGACGGCGTGGTCGAACCAATGGCAGAGCAGGCTCTGGTCTCCGATCTCCCACAGGGCGAAGGGCAGGGGATGGCGGCGGACCGTGTCCAGCGCGGCCCAATCGGGCAGGAAAAGGTCCAGCGGTCCGGAGGTGGTGGAGGGCGGTGTCATTTCGGTCAATAGGCTCCGCTTCCAAACAGAACCGCAGGCACGGTTTTGAGCAGGATCTTCAGGTCCATCCACGCCGACGCGGAGCGGATGTACTGGAGGTCGAGGCGCACCTGGCCTTCGAAATCGATCTCCGCGCGCCCCCCGATCTGCCACAGGCAGGTGATGCCGGGCTTCACGCGCAGCCGCCGGAGGTGGATGGCGCGGTACGCGGCGACCTCCCGAGGCACGGGCGGGCGCGGGCCCACCAGTGACATGTCTCCCTTCAGCACGTTGTAGAACTGGGGGAATTCATCCACGGAAAGTTTCCGGATCCATTTCCCGATCCGGGTGATCCGCGGGTCGTCCTTCATCTTGAAGGTGACCCCGGCCTGGCCGTGCTGGTTCTCCGTCAGCAACTGGTCCTTCAGCTTGTCGGCGTTCGGCACCATCGAGCGGAATTTCCACATGCCGAACAGGCGGCCGCCTTCGCCAACGCGCTTCTGCTGGAAGAACACCGGTCCGCGGTCCTCGAGTTTGATGAGAAGCGCCGTCACCGCGAAGATTGGCGAGAAGCCGACAAGGGCACCCGCGGCACCCGCGATGTCGATCGCCCGCTTCGCCGCGCGGGTCGCTCCGGTGGTGACCCGCCACATCTTCATTTTGCGGCGGGCCGTGCGCTGCCACTGCTCCACCGTGCCGTCGTTCATGGCGCGGCTCCAGTAAGCAGCAGGGTTTTCATGAAGGGTCGGATGCTGCATGGGATGAACAGGCCGGTGTTTAGATTTCTAGTCTATTTGATTGTCCTTGGGAAGTCTGTATCATTAATGTCTTCGTAAAAAGGATCTTAACAAATCAAACGGCTGGGAGGAAAATCGGGATGAGCTTTGAATTGGAACGAGATGGCAATCTGGTGCTTCGGATCAAGGAATCCGCGCTCGACCGGGCGCTTGCTCCGGGGTTCCGGACATTCGCCGCGGGCGCGCTGGTCGAGGATGACCAACGCGTGGTGATCGATTGTTCCGCCGTGGAGTTCATCGACAGCTCGGGAGTCGGCGCGCTGCTGCACGTGAACAATCTCCTGCCCGAGGAGAAACGTCCGGTGATCCTGCGCGGCATCACCCCGGCGGTGTTGACCGTCCTGGAGCTTGTTAGAGTCCACCGGTTTTTCGAGATCGAGCCATTGACCTGAGCCACTCCATGGCCACGTTCCGCTGCTACTTCGAAGGGGATCATCCGGGTCTGGTGAAGCGGATCGAGGAGCACTTCCGCAGGATGGAAGCGGTGTGGGCGGAGATCGCGGGGAAGGCGACCGGACTGGCGCTCGGTGGCGGCTACGGCCGCGGTGAGGGCGGGGTGCTGGAGACTGCGGGTGGTGGTCCCGGGTTGTTCAACGATTTCGATTACTTCTTGTTCACCGATCACCCGGATGATCCCGCGGTGATCGCTTGGGCGCGCGCCAGGGAGCGTGAGGAGACCGCGGCGCTGGGGGTGGATGTGGAGATCAAGACTCTCCCTCCATCCGATGTGGAGCGCGGGATGGATACCATGATGTTCGCGGACCTTGTGGCCGGAAATGTGCCTGTGGCGGGGGATTGCGGGTTCTTGAGCCGTCTCGCGGCGGGCGTGGATTTCCGCAGGATCGGTGCGGATGACGCCGCGCGCCTGCTCTGGAACCGCGGCAGCGGTCTCTACTTCGCCCGCGGCAGGATGACGACGGATCCCGCGTTCGTGATCCGCAACCACGCGAAACTGAAACTCGCGCTGGGTGACGCGCTGCTGTGCCTGGATGGGGCCTACGTCCCTTGGTGCCGGGAGCGTGGTGAGCGTGTGGCGGCGGCCTCGCAGCCTGTCGCCGTGCCCGAGCTGCCCGCTTGGCATGCCGAGGCGGTGGAGTTCAAATTCCGGCCGTTCACCCAGGCCCCGGATCGAGCGCACCTTGAGGCCGAGTCCCGCCGCCTCGCCACGGCGTGGCTGGAGGTTTTTCTAACAGTCGAGGCGCGCCGCCTCGGATGCGCCATTCCCGATCTGGAATCGTATCGCGCCCTGCCCGTCGTGGTGCCTGCCTCCCCGTGGTGGCGGAATGCCGCGCTGGCGGCGCGGGACCGGCTGAAGCGGGGGGCGTTCCTCAGGCCATGGCGGGACTACCCCCGCGGCGCCCTGATGCGTGCCTTGCCGTGTTTGTTGGAACTCGGTGGCTCCTCCGAGATGGACGCGGGGAGCTTCCTGCCCGTGCCCGCCGGCGGGGAAGGGTGGCAGGGGGCTTACGCCCGGTGGTGGCAATACTACAGTTGAATTCCTGTGAAAAAGACATGTCTCATGATTCTGCCCTACGTGCCTTGGCCGCTGCGCCGCGGGACATATCAGCGGGTATATCATCTGGCCGAGCAGATCGGGCGGCAATATGGGATGGATCTCTTCTGCCTGTCCTCCGAGGAAGAGGATGCCTCGCATCTGCCTCGGTTCGGGAACTTCTGCACGCGGGTCGAGTTCGTGCCCTTCGAGCATCCGCCGTGGGCTCCGTTCTGGACGAAGCGGCTCTGGGATCCCGTGCCCGTCACGGTCAGCCACTGGTGGTCCGAGCGGGTGCTGGAGGCCCTGCGCGGGTTTACCTGCGGGAAGGAATACGATTTCATCTGGTTCTGCGACCTGGTGATGTGGCCCTACGTGCGCGAGGTCTTTCCGGACCACCCCGCGCGGATCATGGACCGCAGCCGCGTGGATTGGCTGTTCCAGACCGAGGAGCTCAATACCCTGGATCTATCGTTCCTGGAGCGACTGAAGCGGAAGGAGAACCTCTCGAAGATCACCCGGCTCGAACGGGAGGTTTGGGATGAGCTGGCGCTGACCGTCGTGTGCGGTCCGGATGACAAGACCTTCCTCGTGGAAAAGGGCGGGCCGGCCGGGCGGATCGAGGTGCTCGCGAACGGGGCGAACGTGGCCTACTTCAACGCGGACGAATGGCCTCCCGCGCCCACCGGGCCGCCCTCCGCCCTGTTCTGCGGAGCTCTCGACTACACGCCGAACACCGATGGCCTGGCTTGGTACTTCGAGCACATCCACGGCCTGGTGCTGAGGGAGGTGCCGGACTTCCGCGTCATTCTTGTCGGGAAGAGCCCGATCCCGCGTGTCGTGGAATACGGCTCCCTGCCCGGGGTGGAGTTCGTGGGGGAGGTGCCGGACGTGCGCCCGTTTTACCAGAAGGCCTGGCTCCAGATGGTGCCGCTCCGGATCGGCGGTGGCACCCGCCTGAAGATCGCGGAAGGGCTCGCGATGGCGAACCCCGTCGTCTCCACCACGCTCGGCGCGCAGGGGCTGAACCTCGTCCACGAGCGCGAGCTCCTGCTGGGGGATACCCCGGAGGCTTTCGCCGCGGCGATCGTGCGCTACCTGCGGGATCCGGAGCTGCGCCAGCGTCACGGGCGGGCCGGACGCGACACCATCCTATCCACCTACACCTGGGAAGCCCTCGGCCGGTCGATCGGCCGCCGGATCGATTCCCTCGCATCACCCGCACTGCCATGAAACCAGAACCGCCGATTGTCGTTCTCCTGGGGCTTCCATTCCACGATCTCACCTTGGAGGAGTCCCTCGGCGAATGCCGGGAGATGATGCAGGCCAGCCCGCCGTCCTACCTGGTCACCGCGAATGTCGATTTCACCACCCAAGCCAGCGAGGATCCCGACCTGCGGAAGATCGTGTTCTACGCCGACCGGGTCGTGTGTGATGGCATGCCTCTGGTATGGCTCTCGAAATGGCTCGGCTCTCCCCTGCGCGAGCGGGTGGCCGGATCGGACATGGTGCCGCGGCTGCTGGAAATCTGTGCCAGTGACGCGAGGTCCGTCTATTTCTTCGGATCCGATCTCAAGACCCTGCAGGAGGCTGCCAAGATCGCGGAATCGATCTATCCCGGGTTGAAGGTGGTCGGCTGCGAGGCTCCTCCCATGGGAGCGGTCGTGGAGTGGGACAACGAGGGGATCTGCGCCCGGATGAAGGCCAGCGGTGCCTCCCTGCTGCTCGTCTGCCTGGGATGCCCGAAACAGGAGAGGTGGATCTTCGCCCACCACCGGGACACCGGCATCCCGCTCAGCATCGGCGTGGGGGCGAGCCTCGACTTCATCACCGGAAAGCAGAAGCGTGCGCCAAAGTGGATGCAGCGCGTCGGGCTCGAGTGGTTCTGGCGGATGGCGGGCAATCCCAAGCGGCTCGTTTCCCGGTATGCGAACGACTTCCACTTCCTGGCGGGGGCCGCCCTCCGTCAGGCCATGCTGTCCGCTAAGCGGGACAAGATCGATGTTTCCCGCATGCCGGCGGTGGCGCGGACGGCGTCCAATGTCATCCGCCTGAGCTGGGTCGGAGCCTTGGAAAAGGGAAGCTACGAGGGGGCCGCCGTGCCGGATCAGGTGGATCGTCCCGTGCTGCTGGATGCTTCCGCCGTGTCCTTCATGGACAGCGGTGGCCTCGGCCGCCTCGCCCTGCTGCTGCGCCGCTGCCGTGCCTCCGGGCAGGAGCTGTTCCTGGTAGCGGCATCCGGGTTCGTGCGTCATGCCCTCGCCGCGGGCAAGCTGGACACCATGCTTACCATCGTCCCGGATGAATCCACCGCCTTGGAGACCATCGGGAAAACCGCGGTTTGCACCCGGACCTCGGTGGACGGAGGCATTGCGCGGGTCGCGTTCGATCATCCGCTGGATGCCATGCACCTCGACGAGATCACCTCGGCGCTGGAGGACGCGGAATCGCGGGCGGGCAAGTCGCTGGTGGTGGATTTCTCCGCCGTGCCCTTCATCGACAGCCGCGCGGTGGGCGTCCTGATCCGCTACCACAAGAAGATGCTCGCCAAGGGCGGCGCGCTTTATCTGGACCGCGTGAGTGGCGAGGTGAGCCAGATTCTCAAACTGCTGCGGCTCGATGCGATCCTTGAAAAATGGGAGGCGGCGGCATGAAGGTGCTCCTCTCGGCCGGGATGATCCAAGGCGGGCGATCCGGAGTCGGGCGGTACGTGATCTGCTTGGCGGAGGCCCTTGCCTCCGGTCATCCGGAGATCGAACTGCACGTCGCCGGGTTGGAACAGGACCGCCGCTGCTTTCCCTTCATTCCGGACACTCGTTGGGTTTCCATACCCGCCCGCTTCGGTGGTGGGGCGCTCAACCTGCTGTGGCACCAGGTGTGCCTGCCGAAACTGCTCCGCCGGGAGCGCGTGGACGTCGTCCACATCCCCAGCTACCGCCGGATGCTGGCGTTCTCCCCGGTTCGGCAAGTGGCGACGATCCATGACTGCGCACCGTTCATTCTCCGGGAGAAATACGATTTTCTGCGCGGCGTATTTGGGCGCATGCTGGTGCCCTGGATCGCGCGCCGGGTGCCTCGTATCCTCGCGGTGAGCGACACCACCAGGGACGCCATCGTCCGTTTCATGGCCGTGCCGCCGGAGCGGGTGGTGACGGTGTACAATGGCATCGACCATGGTGCCTTCCGGCCCCAGTCCGCGGAAGCGGTGGAGGTCTTCCGGAAACGCATGAACCTGACCCGGCCCTTTTTCCTCTATGTGGCCCGGCTCGAACATCCGGCGAAAAACCACGTGCGTCTGATCGAGGCGTTCGGCCGGTTGGTGGCGGCGGGGGAATTCGATGGCGAACTGATCCTGCCCGGTGCCCGGTGGCATGGCGCGGAGGTCGTCGAGGCAGCCGTGGCCGCGAGTCCCGCGCGGGAACGCATCCGGCTGGAAGGATTCGTGGACAACCGGGACCTGCCACTCTGGTATGCCGCGGCGGAGGCGCTGGTGTTTCCCTCCCTCATGGAGGGCTTCGGGCTGCCGCTGCTGGAAGCCCAGGCCTGCGGGACACGGGTGGCATCCGCGGACTCCACCAGCCTGCCGGAGGTGATCGGTCCTGCCGGTCTGCTGTTCGATGGCCTGGATGCCGCTTCGATCCGCGCCGCGTTGGTGCGCCTCGCCACCATGGCTCCCGAGGAGCGCGCCCGCCGCGAGCGGGAGGGGGCCGCCTGGGCGGGGAGATTCACCTGGCAAGCTCACGCCCGGGATGCCGTCGCCAATTATCACCTGGCTGTGGAGGGCACCCGGTCCTGATTCCAACCCGACGATCCCATGGCCGAGTGGAAGAGAAGATTCTGGTCGAACACCGCCAGCAGCTACGCCGGGGTGGTGGTGCGCATGCTCACGGGGCTGGTGCTGTTCCGCACCATGTTCCAGACGTTCGACCAGGCCGAGTTCGGGTTCTGGTCGCTTCTTTGGTCGTTGTTCGGCTACGGCATCCTCCTTGATTTCGGCTTCGGTTTCACGGCCCAGAAGGCGGTGGCGGAGAAGAACGCCACCGGAGACATCGCCGGGCTCAGCCGCTTGCTGGCCACGATCTTCTGGACCTTTGTCATTCTGGGCATCGTCATGATGGTGACGCTGCTGGCCTGCAAGGAGCCGTTCCTGCGCGGCGTGGATGTCGCCGCCGCGCATCACGACCGGTTTGCCAGGGCCTACACCGTCTTCTTCGTGGGCATGGCGGTGATGTTTCCGCTCGGGGTGTTTCCGGAGATCCTGCGGGGACTCCAGCGGATCGACCTGGCGAACTGGATCAGCCTGGGAAGCACGCTGCTGAACTTCGCGGCCTTGAGCTGGGGGCTCCACGCCGGGTGGGATTTCAGCGTGCTGATGGGCATCAGCGTGGCGACCAGCGCCCTGCCGAACCTGGGGGCGGTGGTCATGGCCTTCCGGCGGCTTCCGGGACTCTCGCTCTCGCCCCGCCTTTTCGAATGGCGGACGGTGCGCGCGCAGATGGGGTTTTCGGTGGCGGCTTACCTCATCACATTCAGCAATCTCGTGATGTCGAAGAGCGACCAACTCGTGCTTTCGCTCGTCGTCGGCGTGGGCGCGGTGGCCGTCTATCAGGCCGGATACAAGATGGCGGAGATGCTCAATCTCTTCAGCGTGCAATTGCAGGCCGCGCTTTCCCCCGCCGCCGCCGACCTGAAGGCGCGCGGGGATTCGGATGGATTGCGGGAACTGCTGCTGCGGAGCTCGCGCCTGACCTTCCTGCTGGTCACTCCCGCCTACGCCCTTTCCGCCGTGTACCTGGAGCCGCTGATCCGGGTGCTCACCGGCATGAAGGAAGTGCCGCATGAGACGTGGTGCATCGGGCAGGTGCTGCTGCTGGCCATCTACAGCTCCCAGCTCACCAACAGCTGCTCGAAGCGCATGCTGATGATGTGCGGGGATGAGAAGATCCTGCTGCTCATTTCCATCGGGGACGCGTTCGTGAACCTTGTTCTGAGCATCATACTGGCTTGGAAGTGGGGGGTGCTCGGGGTGGCGGTGGGGACGATGATCCCGACCGTGGCATTCGGCTGGCTGGCGGTGATTCCTCTAACACTCCGGCGTCTCTCGCTGGGCTTATGGAGATATGTGGCGGAGCATTTCCATGGCACGGCTCTTCCGCTCGGAGGATTCGGCGTGGTGCTCGCGTGTCTCGCGGTTTTCGTGCCGTTTCCCGCGGGGGGAGGGTTTTTCCAGCTGGCGTGGCGCGGTGCGGTGGCCGGAGTGCCCTTGGTCGCGCTTGGGATGAAAACACTGAAGTCGATTACGCGATGATCTATGTTCGGAGGTCACGTGATCACGTGAAGAGTTGATATTGAAGGGGGGCGGTGAAGGTGCTCAAATTCGGCCATGAGAATAGCACTGCTTGCCGTTCCGTTCATGTTTGCCGCTGTCTCCCCCGCAGTCGCCGAAAGCAGTGAGGGTGGAGCCATTGATTCCCGATCCGACGCCAGCCCGGTGCAGTCCGCGGCCCGTCCCTACAGCTTGGATATCGCCGAACCGGTGCAATTGGCCGGCTCGGACAGCCGCGCCGCGGATTTTCAGGCGAACGTCCTGCCCGGTTTCCTGAAGATCATGAACGAGCGCCTCACCGAGGCCCGTTCCGCCGGGGATGTATCCGCCATGCAATTGGACCCCTCCAAGATGACGCTCAAGTACGACGCCAACGTGAGGGCTTACTTCGTGGGTGAAGGCGCCGGATACCGCAATACCCTGGGATTTTCCACCGCCGGCAGCGGGGTGAAGGGCAGCGATGCCGAGCTGGTCTTTCCGGATGCCTCCAGCAATTCGGGATACGGCGGTTCGGGAGCTGCGAAGCGTACCTCCAGCGCGCCGCTGCTGGCCGGGGATTTCGTGGATCTCGGCACCCTCTCAGCGGGATCGAACCTGGATTTCTTTCTCATCGCGAACGGGGCTGCCGGTGGCCGCGAGGTCTTCTCGACCCAGCGGAGTGCGAATCGTGACGGCCTCGTGCACTCCGTGAGTCTCGCGCCGGATGGCTCGGCCTTCCTCCTGATCGGATTCGAGGACCTGTACGGAGGTGGTGACCGGGATTACAACGACGTGGTTTTCGCCGTGGAAATCGGGCACGCCAACGTGGCCAGCCTGGCCGCGCCGGAGCCCTCGCTGGCGCTCGGCAGCATGATCGCCGGAGCCTCGATTCTCTGCGGCTACCGCCGCCGCTGGCGGGTGGCCTGAAAAGCTTGGGCCGCTTGCATGGACATGCGGGTGGCCCCTGGAAACCTCCCTGCCCTGGGTCAGGGGCGGGAGGTTTCCAGTCCCGCTGGAGCCGGGGATTTCGCCGGCCGCCTGAGCGCCGCCACCGGTCGTTCGATGAAGCGGTGGATGAGCCAGGACACGAACACGGATGCGGTGAACGCCAAGGTGCCCTGGAACGCTGGGTGCCAGCCAGGCACCGTCTTCCACACGGCCACCAGGATCGTGAAATGGACGAGATAGAGCGGATAGGTCAGTGCTCCGGACGCGGCCACGGGCTTCCAGTTGAAGATCGCGAAAGGCAGGCTTTTCGGAAACCGGATGGCGGCCACGAATACCGGGATCAGGGCAATCCCCTGCAAGGTATAGCGGAAGGTTTCCCGGAACTGCGGATGGCGGTAGACCAGCGAAAACAGGAGCACCGCCAGTCCGGCCGGCAGCAGCAGGCCTCTCCACAAACGGTCCGATCCCAGCGGGGGATCGAGGATCGGATTGCCATACACGGCCAGCGCGCAGCCGAAGAGCAGGCTGTCCAGCCGGCAATCCGTGGCGTAGAACGTGCGGTGCTCGTCCACGTGGTGGCCGAGCACCAGATGGCACCGCCAGGCGAGAACGAGGAGGCACCCGGTTAGGAAAATACCCGCTTGGGCCGCGGGCTTCACCCGGGCCTTCATCATCAGCAGCAGATAGAGCAGCGGGAACGCCAGATAGAAGTGCTCCTCCACCGCCAGCGACCAGTAAACCCCGCTGCCTGCGGGCATTCCCTCCGGTCCGTGGAAGATCAGCTGGTAGTTCGCCAGATGCAGCAGTTGGGAAAGGAGCGGAACCGGCTGGAGGGTGCCCGGCAGCAGTCCTGCCAGCGTGGCCGCGGAGGAGAGGGCGAGCACGGTGTAGAACGCTGGCCAGATCCGCGTGATCCGGCGCAGGTAGAATCCACGCAGGGAGATGGAGGAGGTCCGGTGATACTCGCGCCGGAGCAGGGTGGTGATCAGGAAGCCGCTGAGGAAAAAGAAAATGGTCACGCCGAATCCCCCCGGGACGATCCGTTCGAGCCCGGCGTGGGAAAAAAACACGATCAGGAAGGCGAGGGTCCGGATGCCGTCGAGGGATGGTATGTGGAAGGCTTTGGATTCCATGGCGGGATATGGCACCGGTGGGCCGGGATGGAAACAAGATGAGGGAAAGATCGTGCCGGATCAACCGTCCTTTGATCTTCCTCCGGTCATCGCACCACGTTGCTGACGCGGACTTCATCCATGTCCGCGTCGATGTTGCCCAGCGTCAGCGTCCAGGCGTTGGTGCGCGTGTTGTTCGGCGGGGAAGTCACGGTCGAGACCAGCACGTTGTTGATCCAGCAGTTGTAGGTCGAGTTCGCGTCGCGGGTGATCCGGAGCAACTGCCAGGTGCCGGGTGTCACCGCTCCCTGCCATTGGGCGGAGGAGAGGATCGTGGCGGAACCGGTCCGGACCAGCGGCACACCCGGGCTGTTCCATTTGTTGTCCACCACCTCGAGGCTGCTGTCCCACTGCTGGTAGAGGGAGATCACCGGGTAGTTTCCCACCGACCAGGCCTTGTAGGCGCGGGGGTAGATCCAGGCCTCCAGCGTCAGCGGCGTGGTGGACGAGCCGGGGGAAACGGCGGAGTCCGGGAGCGTGGCGGTGAGGGCGTCTCCCAGGCCGGAAAAGCGGACGACCTCGCCGCACGGGGCGGCCATCCAGCCGGTGTTGGTGGAGACGCGCTGGGTGTTTCCTGCAGGGGTGAGATGGTAGCCGGAATTACTGGAGTCCTGGTAGTTTCCGTTGAAATGATAGAGTGCCAGCGTGTTCGCGTCGGACGTGAATTCGGTGCCGCCGTTCGCCGCACGGGTGGAGAAGGTGGCCGCCGCCCGGACGCGGCGGCCATCGGGCAGGGCGGCTTCCGCCTCGATCGTGTGGGAGCCCACGGCTACCGGCGTGAAGGTCCACGAGGAGCCACCGATCCATGGCTCCTGATCGCTGCTCTCCCAAGTCACCCGTGCCTCGCTCAAGTCCACGCCCGGGCAGGAAAGGGTGACGGCGAGCGGCTGTCCCACCGGCAGGTAGCCGGACGGCAGGACCAGCGATGCCGCCGCGCTGCTCCACGCGGACCCGGCCGCAGGCGTGGGGGCCGCCCACGAGGACAGGCCCGCCAGAGCGCGCGCCAACTGGGGGCAGACGAACTCGGTGGTCGTGTTGTAGGTGTCCGCCCACCGGTCATAGTAGGGATAAGGGGCGGTGGCGGCTCCATCCGGAGGGTAGGTGAGGTTGGAGAGATCGTAGCCGTAGTTTCCCAAGTAAGCGAAACCGGTCTGGATATTGCCCACCGGGAGGCCGGTGGGCGGCAGTGTCCGCCAGTCGTTCTGGGCATACTGGTGGACGATCTCGCGCTGCTGCCGCTGGCCCGCTCCGGCGAGGTAGGAGATGTTCACCGGATTGCAACCGAGCTCGTAGTTGATGTTGGACATCGCCGCCTCGGCATTCCCTGCCTGCGGGCTGATCTGTTGGCCCGCGGCCAGGTCGAATGCCCGGTCGCTGGAGAAGTACCAGCCCGCGGTGCGCTGGCGTTTCGACTCGAGCTCGAAGGAGCTTCCATATGCGCACTTCGATGCCCGGTCGCGGGCGTCCGCGGCGGCGGCGGTGATTTCCGCTTCGCACTTCGCCAGGTATGAGGGATCCATCTCCGCGGTGGTCCGGCGGCCCGAGCGGACGGCGAAGGCGTAGGTCCGCGCGGCGCAGCCGTAGCCCTCGAACAACCGCCACCACCCCCAGCGGCGGGTGGCGGGTGAGGAGGGATCGTACCACGCCAGCAGCTTCGTATGGCAGGTGGTATTGCCCGTCGCCGCGAACATCGCCGCCGCCGCCCATGCCAGCTCGTCATCGTGCATGAACACGTCCCCGTAGTGGGTGATCTTCTGGTAGCTGCCATCCTTGCCATAGGTGGCGATCGCGCTGAGCAGGAAATTCCAGCCCGCCGTCGCCTTCTGGAGATACAGGGTGGCTTCCGCCGGATACTGCTGGCGGAACAGCGGCGAGGAGCCGATCTCGGCCAGCGCGCCCACGGCTGCTGCCGTGGCGGAGGTGTTTTTCGGCCATACGACCTGTGGATCACCGTTCTGGGGGAGGATGTTGCTCTCGTATTTCCGGTCCCGGGGATAGACGAGGAAGAAGAAGCCGCCGTCATCGTCCTGCATTTTCGCCAGAAAATCGGCCTCCACCTTCGCCTCCTGCAGGAGGTCGCTTTTGCCATCGCTGCTTTCCGGGATTCCCAGGTTGTCCAGCGTGCCCACGTCGGGCAGGGAGTCCGCGGCGAAGACGAGGTGGTGGATCAACTGGGCGGAATTGATCGTGTACTTGCTGTAGTCCCCGGCATCATGATGGCCTCCGGAAACGTCGAGGGGGCCGGTGCGGACGAAGGGGTAGAGCTGGGCCGCCTGGTTGGCCAGACGCGGGGCGGTGTGGCGCGGATTGTTCGCGTAATCGTTGTTCCCGGCGGCGATGAAGCTCCAGGTGTTGGCGAAGGATGACTGCGGGACCGGAACACTGGCGGGCGCGGTGTGGCAGGCCGGGTGGGTGTGACGGCTGAAGGGCAGATCCACCGCCTGACCGCAGCGCTGCTGGTAGAGGCCGGTGGCATAGGTCCGGGTGAAGTTCATCAGGAGCCCGTCACCGATGCGGAAGGGCAGCGAGGTTCCCAGCCCGGGAACCATCACCCGGTAAACGCCTGGTGCCGTGAACGGGCTAAAGTCCGCGAGCTTCACCTGCTGGTAAGGGGCGGGCGTGTAGAGGTAGCCTGTGTCCGGCCGCGCTGCCAGCGGTCCGGTGAAGACCGTTTGGTCCGCCGTGTCGACCAACGAGAACGTCGTTGCCGGGACCGGTAGTTCCCCGGCGTTTCCCAAGAAGTAGCCGACCCGTGCCTGCTTGGGCGCATCCGTGCCATATCCCTCCTGGTTGACATGGATCGCCGGGCTGCGCCGCAGAAGGGTGGCGGGGATCTCATAGGAAACCATTCCGGCACCTTCCCAACCATTGGTGCTGAGAGTGATCACGGCTCCGTCCGGAACAGGGGAGGAGAGCGAGATGTAGAGCCGGTTGTCGATCCGCAGGTCGCGGATTGCCAAGGGGGCGTAAAGCGGCCGCCGCCGGAAGGAAAGGACGTTGGCAGGTTGTACGACGCCTGCCACCCGCACTTCGAATCCCGTGGGCGGGGTGAAGGTGCCGTTCGTGGCGATGAAATTCCACGAGTCCGGCGGCCCGCCTTGCGGCTGGGTATTGATCCGGCCCAACTCGATCAGATCGGGAGCCAGCAGCCGGGCCGCGTTCAAACCGGGCAGTGGCAGTTCCCCGGCCAGCCCGTCAATGGCGTCGAATGCATCCGACCCATGGCAAAGCGCGGAGATGGCCACCGCCAGCGCAGGGAAGCAGAAAAGCGGATGAAACAATCCTCTCTTCATGGGAGTCGCGACAATACCGCGATTCCGCAGGTCGTCGAGATCTATTGGATTTGCTTCAATGCATCCCTTCCAGTATCAATGAAGTTATAGAGCTGGATGTATTTTGATCATGTTGACCATCGGTCACCTGCGGGCCATCCTGGGAGTCAGGGCGGCAGAAAAATGATGCTCTTGTCGAGGTGAAGCACCACTCATGGACTATCTCATTTTCGTTACATCGCTGTTGCTGGTAGCAGCCTCGTGCGCGCTGGTGCTGTTGCGCCGCGGCGGCAAGGGGAGGGGGGGGATGGCAGTGGCGCTAGGGCTGGTGGCGCTTGCCTTGCCCGGGTGGCTGGGCCTCGTGGATTTCGCGTTCGGCACTGGTATGCCGATGCCGCTGGTGAAATGGGCGGCGGGCACGCTGATGGTGGTGGCCTTCGGGGTTTTCCAATTGATCGCTCCGGGACTCTGGGAGAGCCCAAGAAAATGGATGCTGTGGGTTCCGCCGTTGATTCTCACTACCGCCGCGGTGGTTGCGGGTGCTCGGGATGACGCGCGGGCATGGGGACTCGTGCCGATGGCATTCGGCGCGATCGGGGGAGGATGGGCTTTGGCCTCCGCACTGGGGATGGCCCGCGGCACCCGGTGGTGCATGGGCGTGGCGCTTGGGGTGGTGGCATTGGTCCAGTTACTTCCGGATGCGGTCGATGGCGCCCTTGGGATTGGTGCCGCGAACGCGGCGGTTCCGAAGCTTTGGATGGACGTTGCCCTCTGGACGGGTCTTGGTGCCGCGGCCTTCGTCGCGTGGAGCGTCTGGTGTATATTGGTGCGCCGGATGGGGGAGCGGTCACCGCGTCGTTCCGGCCTGAGTTTCCGGCTGGTGGCGGTGGCGGTGGGGCTGTCGCTGGCTTATGGTGCCGTTCTGTCCTATTGGCTGGGAAATCTGGCGCTGGACGAGAAGCGGACGGCATTGCTCAAGACCATGCGGCTGGGTGCTCTCGGTTTGGATGACGCCGAGATCGAGACGCTCAAGGGAACCGCTGCCGAGGTCACCACGGATACATTTCGCTCGCAGCATGCCCAGCTCGGGAATCTCGCGGATGCCCTGCCGCAAACGCGCTTTGTCTATTTGGTGGGGCAGCGGAATGGCCATATCGTGTTCCTGGTGGATGCCGAGGATCCCGCGTCCCCGGATTTTTCCCCTCCCGGCATGCTCTACGAATACCAGCCGCAGAAGTGGAGGGAGGCCTTGGAGGGAAAGGAGCACTTTGGCGGTCCGGATGCGGACCCATGGGGCGTTTGGTTCACCGCGATCCTGCCGATCAAGTCTCCGGCGAGTGGTAAGATCGTGGCGGCGCTGGGGGTGGACTATCCCGCCAGCCAGTGGCTCCAGCCGATCGCTGCCCGGCGTCTCGCGGCGATGGGCGTGACTCTGATGGTGGTCTTCCTCCTTCTGGCACTGCTGGCTTTTGCCCTGATCGCCTCCGAGAAGGACGGGCGGGTCGATCAGTTGTCCGCGAACCTCTCCGATGCGCTGGCGGCCGCGGACATGGACATCTGGGAATGGATCGTGAGCGAGGGGACCGTGGTGACGGGATCCCGGATGGCGGCGGCGATCGGAGGTCATCGACCGGGAAACCGGATTCCGTTCCTTCGGATCTGGCGCAGCATTCACCCGGCGGAGCGCTACGCCGTGCGTCAGTTGTTTCGCCAATCCCGCTCCGGGCGTGACTTCCATGAGGTGGAGATCCGTCTCGCGATCTCCGGCGGGGAGTATGTGTGGTATTCAGTACGGGGCCGGGTGGTGAAATCGGATGCGCGCGGGCATGGGCGGCGGCTGACCGGCACGATTCTGAACATCGACTCTAAGCATCGCGCCCGGCTCGAAATCGAGAAGCAGCGGCGTTTCGCTTCAAAGGTGATGGAGGCGGTGCCGGTCGGCGTTGCGGCAGTGGATATCGAGGGGGTCATCAGCTACGCGAATTCCGCGTTTGGGGGCTTGGCCAGTCTTTTGCCTGGAGCCTTGGTCGGTAAATTCATTCGGGAACTCATCCCCGGATTCGCGGAGTTGGACCCCGGTGGCACGGAGATCCCCTTTGCCGGAGAGGGATGTGGTTCCCCGGTGATTGTTCGGGCCTCCAAAACCGACCTGCGGGAGGCCGGGGAATGGATCGGCTCCATCGTGTCGCTGGTGGATCTGACTTCGGTTCGTCGGACCGAGCAGGAACTCAGGTCGAGTCGCGAGGAGGCGGCCCGGTTGGCGTTGGTGGCGACCTCCACCGACAACACCGTGGTCCTCGCGGATTCCCAAGGCCGGGTGGAGTGGGTGAATGAGAGCTTTTCCCGAGCCAGCGGCTACGAACGGGAGGAGGTGGTGGGACTTCCCCTGGCCGGTCTCCTTCAGGGGCGGGACTCGGATCCCCGGACTGCCGCCATGATGGAGGAGCGGATCGCTGCTGGAGCCGGGTTCGAGTGTGAAATCATGAACTACGCGAAGGGCGGGCGCCCCTTCATCGCGGCGATCGAGTGCCAGACGCTGGCGGATGCGTCCGGGCATTTGGCCGGTTTTGCTGCCATCGGGCGGGACGTCACGCGCTCCCGCCGCTCGGCCCGGTTGCTGGAGGCGGTGGCCGCGGTTTCGACCACCTTGCTGTCCTCGGTCCAAATCGGAGAGGCGCTCTGGAGGCCGGTATTGGAGCGTCTCGTGCGGGCCACCGGTACCGGCTGCGGCTACTTGTGCCAGTTCATTCGGCCGGAGGGCGGGGGCAAGGTGATCCGGATCGCGGAATGGCAGGCCAGCTGGAATGGTCTGGAAACGCCCCCGGTAGGCACCCAGAAGGCCCTGTTGGCGGAGCATGACCTCGCTGCCTGGCTGGAACTCCTGTCCCGCGGCTCGGAGATCGAGGGGGTGGCCGCCTCGTTCCCCGACTCCCAGCGCCGTGTGCTGGAAGCCCGTGGGGTTCATTCGATCATCCTCCTGCCCGTGTTCGCCGGCGGGGAGTTGTGGGGAGTGCTGGGGCTGGATTCCTACGATCCCCATCGTACGTGGGAGGACTGGGAAATCGCCCTCCTCAAGTCCGCGGCCGCGAACGTGGGGCTGCGCCTGGCCGCCGAACATGAATCGGACGTCCTGCGCACGACCCGTGACCAGGCGCGGAAGGCCGCCGCCGAGGCGGACCGCGCGAACCGGGCGAAAACCACTTTCCTCGCGACCATGAGCCATGAGATCCGGACTCCGCTGAACGCGGTGATCGGGATGGCATCCTTGCTGGAGACCACGCCGCTCTCGTCCTCCCAGCGGGAGCAGGCCGAGACGATCCTGCACTCCAGCCATTTCCTTCTGGAGCTGATCAATGACATTCTGGACTACTCGCGGATCGAGAGCGGGAAGATCGAACTCGATCACGCTCCCTTTGTCCTAATGGACATTTGCCAGGGAGCATTCGACGTAGTCAAGGGCAGCGCCAGGGACAAGATGGTGGAGGCCGTCTGTGAGATTGATCCCGCTCTTCCGCCCGCCTTCCGAGGGGATGGAGCCCGGTTGAGACAGATCCTGGTCAACCTGCTGGGCAATGCCTTCAAGTTCACCAGCAAGGGCCATGTGACCCTCGCGGTCCGGGGACGACCGGCGAAGGACGGTGCATGGAACCTGGATTTCGAGGTGTCGGACTCCGGCATCGGCATCGCTCCCGAGGCGATCGAACGGCTGTTCAAACCGTTCACGCAGGAAGACTCGTCCACCACCCGGCGCTTCGGAGGCTCCGGCCTCGGCCTGGCGATTTGCAAGCGGCTCGTCGATCTCATGGACGGGGATATCTCGGTGTCCAGCACCCAGGGGGCCGGCTCCACGTTTCATGTCTCGGTGATCCTCCCGGTCGAGCGCGAGCAGGTGGTTTCGAAGTCCCGCGTCTACAGACTGCCGGATGGTTGGCGACCGCGGACGTTGATCGTGGATGACAACGACGTGAACCGCCGGATACTGCGGGAGATCCTCGCCCGGCTCGGCATCTTCTGCACGGAGGCCGCGGGTGCCGGCGAGGCGGTGGAACGGTGGAATGGAGCGGGGCCCTTCGAGGTCGCCATCCTGGACTACCATATGCCGGATGCGAACGGGTCCGAGACGGTGAAACGGCTTCGCGCGCTGCCGGGTGCGGAGAGTTGCAAGTTCCTCCTGATCGGTTCGGAGAATCCGTATCGTCCCGAGGTCCGGGAGTTGTTCGATGGGGTCGTATCCAAGCCGATCTGGCCGGCCTCGGTCGAGTCACTGCTCGCGGGGATCTCCGGATCGGGCGGGCTGGCACCCGGGGCAGGGCCTGCCAGGCCTGCCGCCGGTCTCCATGGCATGAAGGTGCTGGTGGCCGAAGATAATCGAAACAACCAGAAGGTGCTCCGCATGTTGCTTCGCCAGCTCGGTATCGATCCGGACATCGTGGAGAACGGTGAATTGGCGGTTCAGGCGGCGAGGGAGCGCCCCTATGACGCCATCCTCATGGACGTGCAGATGCCGGTCATGGACGGCCTTGAGGCCGCGAGGATTCTCTCTGGGGATCCGCCACCGGGCCGGCTGTGCATCATCGCTCTCACGGCGAATGCTTTCCGCGAGGACCGCGAGGCCGCGCTCGAGGCGGGAATGGACCACTATCTGTCAAAACCAGTGACCCTTGATGCCTTGCAGGCCGCTCTCTCGTCGGCGAGGTATGAAGGACACCCTTGCTAATATCATGAACAATCCCGTTTCAGACCGATTCAGCCCCCTGCTGGATGAAAAGCAGTTGAAGGTATTCGAAGACATCGGAATCGATCAGATCAGGGATCTGGTGGAGGAGATGCTCGCGGATACACCCTCGATGATCCAGCGGGTCGTGGATGCCTTGGTGGCTGGCGATCCGGAGCGGGGAAGATCCGTGGTGCATGAGATGAGGGGAATGTTTCTCAACTTCGGCTGCACCACTATCGCGGGCCGGATCGGTGAGCTGGAGATCGAATGGCCGGATGTCGGCACCGATCCCGCACCGATCATCGATGGCATCCACGAATGCTGGGACCGGACGGCCGAGGAGCTGACCCGCTGGATGGATGCAGCCCATCCGTGATGACAGGATGAGTGGAAGGGGATGAACAAGATACGATCGATATGCGATCCAGATTGATTCGCGTCGCGGGGATTTCCGTTCTGGTGGCGGTGCTTGCCGCCACCGGTCTTTTCGTCTGGCGCCGTTCCGTCCTGCAGCGCCATCAGGCGGAGGCGGGGCAGGTGATCGACGGCATGTTGGAGACGAAGGACTTTGTCAGCGCCCGGGCCTTGCTGCGGTCCATCGGGGATGAGGGCAAGCGGACCGAGCTCGAACACCGCATCCGCGGCAAGGAGCTGGCCCATGGCCTGGAGGTGCGGGACCCGGACCTGCTTCAGGCTGCCTTGGGGGGGGATGGGGCCACGTGGCTGGACGCGAGGGAACGCGAGCGTGCCGCGCTGATATTGGCTCGTCATGCGCTTCAGGCAAAGGAGCCCGGCAATTATGAGAAACTGGTCTCCGCGTGGAAGGACGCCGGAGCTATGCCCAACCAATGGTATCTGCTGGAGGAGGATCGGCTGATTGGAGAGGGCCACCGCGACGAGGCGATGCAATGGCTGGGCGGCCGGAAACTGGAAGGTTCCGACGATGCCTATCGTTTGGCGCGGCTGGCCCTGCTCCAGGCGAAGGAGCCTGCCAGCGCCTGGCGGGCGATCGAGGAGGGACTCAAGGCGGACCCGCGGAACGGGGATCTGCTGGCCTTCCGCGGCCAGTTTCTGGAGCTCCTCGGAAAGCCGGAGGAAGCGCGCCTGAGCTATGTGGCGGCGGTGCTGGCGGAGCCGGGCAATCCGCTTCACCACGAGGCGCTCGCGAATTTCTACCGCCGCATGGGTCGGCTTGGCGAGGCCGTGGAGACCTGGCGGGATGCTGCGGACAAGACCGGTCTCGGTGTCTATGGATTCAAGGCCTGGTTCTGGGAGAAGGTCTCCGGTGAGCGGCCCGTGCGGAAGCCCGCGGAATGCCGGCAGCTGGGCTGGCATGAGGTGATGGATGCGATTGGCAGGGTTCCGGCGGGAGACTTTTCCAGCGTGGAGCTCGAAGGGGCGCTGGCCCGGTTGCCCGGGAAACAGAAGCGCCCCGAGGGCGCGTGGCTGGCTTTCTTGCAAACGCTCAAGTCCGGCAATGGAGCGAAGATGACCGATGCGGTCGAGAAGGGTGTGGGACCGGAGGCGCGCGCGCTGTGGCCGGAGCTGGCCGAGCGGCTGGCCGCGTGCGTGATGGCTTCCCAGGGAAAGGACCCGCGTCTGGCGGTGGTTTCCGCAGAGAAGATCCGGCCGACGGGGGCGGAGCATGAATTCGCCGGGAAGTTCCGGGCCTGGATGGCCCACGCGTCCTCCGATGCGGAGGATAAGGCGTTCGAGGGATTGCTGGCGCGTCCGGACTCGGCCATCGGTGCCTTGCTTGCCTCCGGTTGGCCGGGGGCGGCTCTGGACCTGGCGGGTGCCGGGGCCTTCGCGCCAGCGCCAGCGCCTCCGGAGTGGCTGGTTTTCGGCTACGCGAAGGCCCTTCAACAGCGCGATGGAGCTGCTGTGGCCCGAAGCTGGCTGGAGCGGATCCCGGCCCGCGGCGAGGCGAGCGAACTGCTGCTCGGTGAGCTGCTGCTCGCGGATCACCAGCAGGAGGCGGGATTGCAGGTGCTCACCCGGATCGCCGGAGGTGGTGGCCCGCATGCGGGCCGGGCGCGTTGGACGCTGGCCCTCCAGGCTTTGGAGAAAGGGGATGCTCCGGCCGTCCGCAAGGCGGTGGAGTCCGATCCCGAACTGGCCTCCGGTGCACGCGGCGGCGAGCTGCTGGCGCGAGCGGCCCTGCTGGAGGACAAGAGGGCCGAGGCCGAGGCCATCTATCGCAGGATCAGCGGGGAATCCGCCGATGCCATGATCTATCTGGCCAAGGAGGCTTTCTCCGCCCGTCGCTACGACGAAGCGGAGTCCCTCACCCGCCAGTTGGTCGATCGCTTCCCGGAGGAGCCCGGCTTCAGGCAGAACCTCCGGAAAATCCAAGAGGCACGGGGAAAGGGGGCGCCGTGAGCCACCGTTCGTCGGTCTGGGCTGGCGGGCTGGCATTGGCCGGACTCGCCGCGGCGATTTGGCTGCGGGACCGCCAGTGGATGCTGGCTCCCGCGGACACCCTGCCGCTGATGCTCGGGCTGCCATTGATGGCGTTCCTCGGGCAACCGTGGTGCATCTCGGAGGTGCCGCGGCCGGTGGCCGCGTGGAGATGGTTGGTGGGAGGGGGGCTGTTGGGTTTCGGTTGGACCACGGCGATGCTGACGTCCATGGCGGCGGGTTGGGCCGTGCTCGCGGGATGTTGGATGGAGCGTGGATTCGTTCCCACCCATGGCAAGCAGCGGTTGGTGTGGATCGGCCTGCTGTCCTTTCCATGGCTGGTGATCGACTGGCCGGGGATCGGCTGGGCCTATCGGCTTTCCGGCGCGGCCTTCGTCGAGCAGGTGTTCTCGGTTCTGGCGATGCCGGTGTCCAGGGACGGCGTGACCCTTGAGGTCGTCGGGATGCCGGTGGAGGTCCAGGCTGCCTGTGCGGGATGGAATCTGCTCCAGTTGTGCTTGCTCACCGGGCTCGCGTCCGGTGCCGTGGATCTACGGCGCACGTCGAGGTTTGGCATCCTGTTAGGGGCCTTGCCGCTGGTCGCGTGGCTGGCGAATTCGGTCCGGATCTTCCTGCTGGCGGTGGCCGGGTTGTCCTGGGGAGCTGGTGTGGCCTCCGGTCCGCTGCACACGCCCATTGCCCTGCTGGTGCTTCTCTTGGTGCTGGTGTCCACGCGGGGATTCGCCGCTGTCCTTGAACCGAAGACCGTGGTTCGTAGATACGTGACATGAAGGATTCTCCGATCACCAGCACCGGTTCCGGATTTCTGCCGCTCGCGGTCCTCGCGCTTGTGGCGTGGCGGGCTGTGCCGGGACTGGTGGAAGCATGGCGCACGGATGTGTATTCCCGCGGCGGTCTGGTGGCGGCGGTGATCTGGATGATCCCGGCGCTTTACCGGATTCGCGGGGACCAGGGGCGCGGCACGGGATTTCAATGGATGTTGCTGGCGCTGGCATTCGGCGTGGCGGGTGCCGTGTCCTCGCTGTGGGTATTCGACCATCTTTCCCTGGCTGCCGCGATCGGCGCGATCGCCCGGCCGCGGCGTTGGCAACTGGCGTGGGCTCCAGCGGCGCTTTCCTGGCTGCCGGCCGCGGGGTGGTTCGTCAGCCGGGTGCTCAAAGGCGGAGTCGCGGGGTGGGAGAGGCCGCTGGTCGCCGCAGCGGGCGTATGCGTCTTCTTTCTCGCCGGCCATCGGAAACCGCTGATGCCATGACGGACCGGGTCAAACGCAGGATCATCTCCGGTGGGCTGCTCATCGCGGTCCTGCTGATGGTCGTCTGGCCGCTCATGCCGCTGGATTCGGCTGGCGCTCGGCTGGCGGCGCTGCCGGAATCCGGCCCGGGCTTCAGCGCCCGGACCATGCCGCTCGGAGATGCGGACAAACAGTTGCTGGGGGATGCCGAGGCCGTGTGCAAGATGATCGCGATGAACGATGGAACACGGCTGGTTTTCACCGTGATCGATGGGACACGGAATCGCCACGCGGTCCACGACCCCACCTATTGCTTCGCCGGTGCGGGCTGGACCACCGAAGCGAAGTCGGCGGTGCCGATGCCCTCCGGGGAGGCCTGCGCGCTGAGTGTGCGGAAAGATGGCCAGACGGCGGAGGCCCTGTGCTTCTACGATGATGGCGTGCGCCAGTATACCTCGCCGCTGGCCTACTGGGCCAGAACCAGCTGGCGGCGTATCACGCTCGGGAAAGGCGGACGGGAACCGGTGCTGGTGGTGTGCCGCACGCTTCCCGGCGAGCGTGTGGATTGGCAGAAGGTCAGGCGGACGGTGCTTCCCGCGATGGGTTTCCATTGAGTTCCCATGGATATCGTCAAAACACTGTTCAAGGTCCTGGTCATCCTCGCGGTTTACGCGGGCGGGGCGCCTGCGATCGCGCGGTGGACGCGGGGGCAGGACGGGCGCAGGCGGTTCATGCTCGGGTTTTTGGCCTGGTGGCTGGTGCGCCCCCGGTCGGATTTCACGCTCACACTTTATTCGATCGAAGAGTACCGCGGCCATACGAAGGGATTCGAGTTCAACTTCCTGGAGGCGATCGCCCTCGGATTGTCGCTGGCGGCGATGATGGAGAAACGGAAGGATTTCCGGTGGCGGGTGCCCGCCCTCGGGCTGTGGGTGCTGTGGGTGGCGGCATCGTGCCTTTCCGTGACCGGTGCGATCGAGCCGCTCTATGTCTGGATGCCGGCGTGGAAGTTCCTGAAGATCGCCATCGTGACCGCCGGGGTGTTCCATGCGGTCCATGGCGTGGAGGACATCCGCGCGCTGATGCGCGGGTTCTCGTGGGCGCTCGTCCTCCAGTTGTTCGTCTGCCTCTATTTCCGCTACGTGAAGGGGGCCTTCCGGGTGATCGGCTGGTTCGAGCACCAGAATCCGATGGCGATGTGGTCCTACATGCTGGCGTTCCCGTTGTTAGGACTGGCCATGGCGAAGGAAACGTCCCGCAGGGATTTCATCCTGCACCTCGCGGGGTTCGGTGCCGCCGGTCTGGTGGTGATTCTCACGGTGTCCCGCGCCGCCCTCGCGGCCTACATCGTCGGCACGGCATTGGTGATGGTGGCGTCGTTCCTGCAGGGGATCACCCTGCGGCGGGTGCTGCTCACCTCGATCATCACCGTGGGAGGAGTCGCGGCGCTGGCCATGGCCATGAATACCCTGGTCGCCCGCATGAAGGGGGCGGGGGACGATTCCGCGGAAAACGACCTGCGCTTCGTGTTGAACCGCCAGTCCGCCGCCATGCTCTCCGATCATCCGGTGGCGGGCATCGGGTGGAACAACTTCGGCCTGGCCAACAGCAGGCCGCTCGGCACCCAGTATTCCGAGATCCTGGAAGCATGGGAGGCGAACCGGGGGCACTCCATCTACCCGGAGCAATTCCAGGCCAATCCACTCACCGAGAGCCTCTACTGGCTGGTGCTGGCGGAGACCGGATGGGCGGGCTTCACCACCTTCATGCTTTTCGAGGTGGTCACCCTCTGGTTCCTGCTGCGCGGGTTGTTCCGGCATTGGAAGTCCCCGCTCGGCTTGTTCCTCGCGGGGCTGCTGGTCTCATTCACCATCAGCTACCTGCACGGTCGAGTGGAGCGGGTGCTGACACAGACAAAGAACCTGACCACGCTCATGATCTTCGTCGGGGTGGCGGCGCGGGTCCACACTTGGCGGAAACGGCTGCCGCCGGGTGCGGCCGATGCCACTCTATGATCCCGGGGATTATGGGGGCGCTGAGGTCGTGCCGCCTATGGGGAGGGTGATCTGGGAGCGTTGGTCGGAGCCGACGAGCGTCGCCCCCTCGTTCGCGGCGATGGTCCGTGCGGCGTCCCGCAGTACCAGCTCGACCCCCTCCGAAAGCAGTCCGAACGGGCTACGTGGCACCCATACGATATCTCCCGGCATCAGTGCCACATCGGTGGCCTTTCCGGTGAGGATGTCCTGCACGTCCACCGTGGCGGCCTTCGGCTGGGTGGTGGAGCCGCGCACGATCACCACCTTCTTGAGATAAGCTCCCTCCGATGGCCCGCGCCCGGTGGCCAGGCACTCCACCAGGGAAAGGTGGTCCTTGAAGCCCACGGATTGTGGCACCTTCACCGCCCCCAGCAACAGCACGCCGCCGTTCTGGGAGGAGGGGATGTAGATGAAGTCATTGTGGCGGAGATAGATGTTCTGGGAGGTCTCGCCCTTGTGGATCAGGCGTTCGAAGTCCACCGGCAGCACCTTGCCGTCCCGGATCACCACGCTGTGGCCGAGGTCCGCCAGTTCCTCGGTGGTGCCGGAGAAACGGGAGGTAAAGAGACCTCCGGAATTCGAGACGGCTTCCAGAAGGGTGGTCGGCTGCCGGAGCGGGAAGATGCCTGGCTTGAAGACCCGGCCGAGGATCCAGTAGCGGCGGGATTTGACCTCCACCAGACTGACGTTCACCAGCGGATCGGCGTAATCCTTTTTCAGCGCGGCTTTGAGGCTCTCCGCGAGTTCCTGCTGGGTGAGGCCCTCGGCTTTCACCCCGCCGGCCAGATCATAGTAGACCATGCCATCCGGCATCACGAAGGTGCGGGCGAGCGTGCCGGACACCTCCGCGACCTCGATCTCCACGAGGTCCCCCGGACCCAGCCGATAGGCTTCCGCCGGTGGCTTGAGCCACGTTGGATCAATCCGGCTCTGGCGGTGCACGGACTCGAAGGCCGGCGAGGCGAGGTTGCCGGTTGGCTTGCGCGCGTCGAATTGGCTGCGCGGGATCTTGAGCTGGCAGGATGCGAGGACGCAGGCCGCCAGCATCACGACGGGCGGCCGCGCGATCCGCAGGAGGGATGCGCCGTTCATGGAGAGGAGGAATTGGTCTTCGACGCGGGATTCACGTTCAGGTTCACCCAACTGGCCGTGGCACTGGAGATGAAGGCCTCGGTGGCCAGCCCCAGGATCTGCTCGGCCTTGCTCCACGGCTTGTCCGACACGTAGATGATGTCACGGGGTTGAAGGGGGAAATCCTTCTCCTCGGCGGCGAGGATCTTCTTGAGATCCACCACGTGGACCTCCGGTTTCTGGAGGCTGCCCCGCACCACCAGGATGCGGTCGAGCCAAGCCTTGTCCGAGAATCCGTCCCGCCTGGTGATCGCCGTGGCCACGGTGGCTCCGGGCGAGAAGCCCTGGCGGCCCGGGGTCTTCACCGAGCCGAGGACGTAGTATTCATTGGTGATGTTCGAGGCGATGAAGACGAAATCCCCGGGCTCGATCTCCACGTTCTGACGCATGTCTCCTTCCAGGAAGAGCCGCCGGAAGTTCACCTCCAGCGGTTTTCCATTGCGGGAGAGAAATGAGCGGTCGAGGTCCGCCAGCTCGATGGTGTTCTGTTCGAACAATCCGGTTTCCATCCCACCCGCATTGGCCACCGCTTCCACCAGCGTGATCGGGCGTTCGAGGGTGTACACGCCCTTGTTGATGACCTTGCCGAGGATAGTGAAGCGCTTGCTGCCCACTTCCTCCGGAGTGAGGATCACGCGTGGGTTTTTGAAATGGTCTCCGAGCTTGCCCTCGATGGCGAGGCGGGCCTCGTCGATGGTCAATCCGGAGAGCTTCACTCCCTGGGCCTGCAGGTAGCTGACGGTGCCGTCCGGCGCGATCCGGAGGCCCTTGCGGCTGAGTTCGGGGCGGCCGTAGAGGCTGAAGTTCAGAACGTCCCCGGGGCCCAGTTCGTAGCGTTTCCTCCACGAGGTTCCCGAGGCCGGGGCGTGGTTTCCGGGGGTGGGGTTTTCCTGGGCGATGGCGCAGCACCCGGTCAGGAACAGGATCGCAAGGCTCCGTTTCATGGTGTGGTGGGCTGGGGAGGCGGGGTGGATGGGCGGCTGAAGTGACGGGCGAGGAACCGGGAAACCTGATCACCTGCCCGGCGAGTCCAGCCATCCGGAGAGCGCACGGAGGCGATGGTGCCATCGATCGGCGGCAGATAGGCCGCCGTGAGTTCATGGAGAGTCTGGGCGCGGCCAAGGATCGGGGACTCCCCGCTGGCGAGGGCGAAGGTGAATTGGATCCCTGCGAGCACCGGACGCTCCGGTACGGGAGGCAAGGAGGAGGCGCGATGGAGAAGGGCACCGGTGGAGGGCGTCCGAGTCCACCGGAGGCCGTCCGGTGGGGTGGTTTCCCACAGGCCGTCCGGGCTCAGATCGACGACTTCCGGCAGGGTGCTGCCATCCCGCTTGGCAGCCATCGCCAGATGTTTCCAGAACGTCCGCTCGTCTTCCGGGGAAACGAGGGCGGTCCAGCATAGGATCGGCGTTTGTTCCGTGATCTTCGCCGAGAGACTGCCGAGCCACAGGAGGTCGAAAACCGCCTCGGAAGGGGTGTCAGGATGGAATTCCAATAGCAGCGGGGCATTCGTCGCGGAGCAGCACTCGAGCACGCTCCGGCGGCAGTCACGCAGGCTCCACAGCAGGAGAAGGGCGAATGCTCCTCCCGTTCCCACCGCCAGGCCGGCAATTCCCAGCAGGGCCGGTCCCTTGAGCTTCGAAGCCGGTGCCGCCGGGTGGTTCTCGGGTCCTTCGAACAAAACCCAGTAACCCGGTGCGGAAGAGGCGAAGATTTCCGTCTCCTTGAGCCGGTTGCTCAGCAGGGTGAGGGAGGCCATCATGCTTTCCCGGGATTTGTCCAGTTCACGGTAACCGCTGACGATGGCCGGAAACTCCTTCAGCCGTTCTTCCTCGGTGCGGAGCAGCTCGGTGTAGGACTTGATCTTCCCAAGGAACTCGGTGCGCTGGTTCTGGAGCGAGAGGATGTCGAGGAACAACTGGTTGCCCAGCGGAGTGCCGGTATAGGACTCGAGGGAGGCGGGGCCTTGTTCCTCGAACTCCTTCAGCTTGCTTTCCAGATAGGCGATTCCCTGGAGCTTGGCCTTCACCAGCGGGTTCTCGTCCGTGTAGGTTGCCCTCAGCTTCGCGAGCTCCTCGCGGGCATCCTTCAATTGGAATTCGATCGGGCTCTGACGTCGGAGTTCGGCGGTGAGGGCCGTGATCTGGTCGTCCTTTGCCGAGAGACTCGCCTTGGCGTTTTCCAGCTCCAGGGTGGTCTGGCCCACCCGGTTGAGGGTGGCCGTGAGCTGGGTGTCCGTGCCGAAGTACTGCTTCTCCCGTGCGAAATCCATGATCTGCCGGTTGATCCCGGTCAGTCCCTTTTCCATGTCCGCCACCTGGTTCTGGAGGATGGAACGGACGGCGCGCGCGTCGGATTGCTGGAGGCGTTTGGTGTATTCCTCGATTTCTTCCGACCAGATTCGGGTGAACTTCTCCGCGTCCGCCGCGCTCAGCGGCGAATGATAGGTGACATAGTAGATGTCGGTGCCCTTTTGTTGGGACGCTTCCACCATTTTCCGGACGGCCTTGGCATCCAGACCGTTGCCTGTCCTGGCGACTGCTTTCTCCAGTGGGTCGGCCGCCAAGAGGGTGGCCAAGAGGGTGGCGTCGTTCAAATCGGCCGGCCGGTAGGACTGTCCGGTTTCGCTGGCTTGCACCGTTTGCGGCACCTTGCGTTTGAGCAGGGAGGCGGAGGTGGTGAAGGAGGGCTTGTTGAGGGCCATCCCGGCGGTGGCTCCCGCGATGAGTCCCGCCAGCCCGCATCCGGCCATCCATGGCCATCCCGCCAGTGCTCCGGCGAGCAGCCGGACGGGGTCGAAAGGCAGGGGGAATTTGAAGCCGCCGCCGCGCCCCGCCCGGTCCTCTCGGGATGAATTTCGGGAGGCGTTGTGGGCGGTGGGGTTCATGCGGTCGGAGGAACTCCGGTGCGATCGGCTCTGATTGCTTCAGTTTGGTTAAAGATATGATTCCGTTTCCGGTGTGGCAAGGTCCGATCTCGGCTGCGCGGCGGCTTTCTCCATGGCGCGGCGGAAGGCATGCGAAAACGCGGGGAGATTCATGGTGTCCCTGACCCGCGCCGTCAGGGCCGGTTCCGCCGCGGGGGCTCCATCGTCCAGGAAGCGGCGCAGGGCTGTGGCAAGCGGACGGGGGCCGCCGGGAGGAAAGCGGCGGGAGGCGGGAAGCACGTCCTTCATTCCATCCCGGTCACTGCCGAGCACGGTGGTGCCGCAGCAGAGCGCCTCCAGCATGACCAGAGGAAGGCCTTCATAGCGGGAGGGGATCACCAGCGCATGGAGCGCCGGGTAGAGATCCGCGGGATCGCACCAAGGTAGGATGGTCACCGTGTCGGCCATTCCGTGGTTGCCCGCTCGCGTGGCGAGTTCCTCTTGATCGGGACCGCCACCGGCGAAAACGAGGTGGCACGCATTCCTCAGGGCGGGTTCCGAGGCGATGGCATCGAGGAGAAGGTGCTGCTGCTTCTGGCGGAACTCGATACGCCCGACCATGCCAATCAACACGCGGTCTCCCGGCAGGCCGAGTTTTCCCCGGCATTCGGCCGCTGGCCGGGAGATGAACCGGGTGGTGTCCACGCCGTTGTAAACGACGGTGATCGGGCAGGTGGCTCCGCGGGCGCGCAGCTTCGCGCCCATCTCATCGGTGATGGTGACGAAGTGATCGGCCGCCTGGAACAGGCCGGAGGTGAAGCGGTCCCGCAGCCAGCCGAGCTTAGCGCCCATCTCAGCGTTCGAGTGGGGCACGGGGATATAGCTCGCGGATCTCAGTCCCGCCCGCCGTGCCGCCAGCAGGGATAACGAGGAGTGCTCGATGTTTCCCTGCACCGCCACCACCAGATCGGGGTGATGCGCGGCGAGTTCGGCGGCGAGCCCGGCCACACGGGAGGGGGCGAGCCGGTTGCGGAGGGCTTCCAGCTTGGTGGATGTCCGCTGCATCACGTGGATCTCCAGTTCGGGATGCCGCGTGGCCATCGAGCGGAGTTTCTCCAGCAGCGTGGCATTGTCCGCGGAGGCCATGAACTGGACCCGGGCACCGGGGCGTGCGAGCAAGGCTTCCACGCCGAGGAGAGTCATCACTTCGTGGCCTCCGAAGACCGGGCTGTCATCGTAAAAGAGATAGTTCAAGGGATTTAGGGAAAGGAGGATTGTGTTCCGGTGGTGGGGCGGGAGAAGGCACGTTCGAGGGCCACGAGCAGCGCCTCCTTGACCAGCGGCTTGCTCAGGTAATCGTTCATGCCGGCCTGCAGGCAGCGCTCCCGGTCTTCGTCGGATGCATTCGCGGTCAAGGCGATGATCCAAGGCTGGCCGGCCTTGCTTCCGGTGGCTTGGCGGATCCGGCGAGTGGCTTCCAAGCCGTCCATCTCCGGCATCTGCACGTCCATCAAGACCACCTCATAGGTTTGGCGCTCCAGGGCATCCAGGACCTCCAGCCCATTGGCGGCCACGTCTGCCTGGTAGCCGATGTGCCCTAGCAGGAAGCGGGCGACGCGCTGGTTGATGGCGTTGTCCTCTGCCAGAAGGATGCCGCCGATCAAGGGACCTTCATGGGGCGGCGCGGCCGTGCCGGGGGCGGGAGATTCGATTGCAGTGGGGCAGTCTTCGCTCGAGATCCGGACCAGCGTGTCAAAGATCGTGCTCGGTCTGGCAGGCTTGGTGAGCACCGCGTCGAACAAGCCATCGGTTTCCTCCGGGGAAAGATCCCCCCAAGAGGACAGCAGGATCAGGGAAGGGCAGGAGTCCTTCAAGCGGGCCCGCAGCTCCCGGGCGAGCGTGATGCCGTCCATTTCCGGCATGTGCATGTCGAGGATCGCGAAGTCGAAGGAGGAGGTGGCGGCTTTCTCCAGAGCGGCGGCACCGGACTCGGCGGCTTCCGCCGGCATGCCCCATTTGGCAGCGAGGTTCCCAAGGATCCGGAGGTTGGTCGGATTGTCGTCCACGAACAGGAGCCGCCGGTCCTTGAGATTGAGCTGAGCCAGGGATGTCGGGCGCTTCGGCTTCGCGGAAACGGCCTCGCAGCGCACCGTGAAATGGAACGTGGAGCCCTTGCCGACTTCGCTATCCAGCCACAAGTCGCCTCCCATCAGGGTGGCCAGACGTTTGCTGATGGCCAGGCCCAGGCCGGTGCCGCCGTATTTGCGGGTCGTGGAGGCGTCCACCTGGGTGAAGGGCTGGAAGAGGCGGCTGTGTGCCTGTGGTGAGATCCCGATGCCGGTATCCCGGACCGACACGTGGATCTCCTTCATGGAGCCGACCAGGTGGCGGGCGGAGACGGCGATCACCACCTCTCCTTTCTCCGTGAACTTGAGTGCGTTGCTGACCAGGTTGATGAGGATCTGGCGGAAGCGGGTGATGTCCCCGCGGACCTCCCGCGGCACGCTGTCCTGGATTTCGTATAGCAGGTCGACTCCCTTGTTGCCGGCGGTCATGGCGAGCATGTCCAAGGTGCTTTCCACGCAAGGGGAGATGCTGAATGGGGCCTGTTCCAGATCCAGTCGGCCGGATTCGATCTTGGAGAAATCGAGGATGTCGTTGATCAATGCCAGCAATGTTTCTCCACTGGAACGGATGATCTCCGTGTATTCCCGCTGCTGGGGAGCGAGCGAGGAATCCATCAACATGGAAGTCATGCCGATCACGCCGTTCATGGGGGTGCGGATTTCATGGCTCATCACGGCCAGGAACTCGCTCTTCGCGCGGCTCGCGGACTCCGCTTCCCGGGTCGCCCGGCGCAAGTCCTCGGTCATCCTTTCCGCCAGCCGAACGGCTTCGAACCGCCTGGCCCCGAGTGTCCGCACGAGAAAGAACGTGGACGCCGTGACCATCAGGCCGCCGATGGTCACGACCAACGGTCCTCCGACTTCGCCGGACAGGTCGAATGTTCCGGTGGCGGTCATCGCGCAGGTCCATCTGCGTCCGCCGATGTCGAGGGTCTTCACATTGTAGAATGGGCGGCCTCCATGAGGGCGGTCCCCCGGTGCATCCTCTCCGGTGACCGGGATGCCATCGGCATCCAGCAGCCGGTTCGCGGAGGTCAGCTGGTCACCCTCGTAGATCTCCACGTCCACCATCCCGGCGGTTTCCGCGAGAAGGTTCTGGCAGACCTTCTCCAGCACCACCGGAGCGTAAACGAAACCCTGGAGCGCCGCCAGGCGGGCTCCGGGGGTGGTGGTGTCCTCTCCATTCCGATAGACCGGCACGAGCCACAGGAAGCCGCATTCGGGATGATCCGACTGCTGCAGGCGGACGTGGTGGGTCAGGGTCGGCTGGCCGGAAGCTGCTGCCTGTTCGGCTGCCTCGCGCCGGATCGGCTCCGAGCCGATGTCGTATCCCCAGGCATTCCGGTTGGTCTCCAGCGGATCGACGAATTTGATCACGTAAAGATCGGGGGCGCTGCCCGCCGTCCTCACCTCGAAATCCGGAGCATGGTCTGCCCGCTCGGCCGCGATGAAGTCCGCCAGATGGTCACGCCGGACTTTCTCGATGAACCCGAAACCCAGCACTCCGGGAAACTCGCGCTCCAGATCGCGGGAGGCGACGTAGGCCTTGAACTCCCGCCGTTCCACCGATTGGCTCGCGGCGTATACTCCCCGCGCACCCTTCAATCCGTAAACCGGAAGAGTCATCTTTCTGGCCAGCTCCGACACCACCTTGTCCGTCATCGCCTCGTAACGAAGCCGGGCGACCTCATGGTAATGCCGATGGGTGAAATAGGCTCCGGTGAAGGTCAGGGCCGCGCCCACGATCAGGATCGAGATGGAGGTGATTTCCAAACCCCTGGAGGAGAGGGTGGGCGATTCCGCCTCGAATGGTGCCCGCGTGGCCCGTGCCCGCCAGACGATCAGGGGCCCGGCAAGAAGCGTGAGCAGCACAGTATCAAGCATCGCCTCCGCCACTCCGTCGATCGATGGAAACAACAACGGCAGGAGCAGCATGACTGCAAACTCGGCCAGAGCGATGCAGAGCAGGATTTCTCCGAAATAGCGGAAAAAATGGACGCTGGGCTTCAATGGACAACAGATGGGGTGATCAATCTTGCAGTTATCTCAATGGCGGGCCTTTTGGAAATGGAAACTGTTTGGGAAACAGGAAATTCAAAGGGTCTTCGGATGTTCGGCGTGCGTCGATTTCCAGTGGTATAATCCACCTGGTGCTCCCGAATCATTTCGACGTCTCCGGTAGGGCCTGCCGCGGACCTCTATCGCCACATTGCCAAATACGGAAAAGGGGCAAGATGGGTAGGCTGAAACGAGATCAATCATTCCACGGGATCCAGGGCTTTCCGCTTCCTGTCGCGGTTGTGGGCGGCGGTGGTGCGGATGTCGGCGTGACAACGAAGCCGCCGACCTCCTTGCGCAGTTCATGAAGGGGGCGCTTGGTGGTGACTCCGTGGGCGCTGACCAAGCCCTCCCGCCGGACAGCCGCTCGCCGGGTTACTGCCGCTCCACCCCAGCCAGCGCAACCGCCGCCGTTCCCGGTGGCGGTTGCTCCTCCGGTATGCGTGCCGCCGCAAGCCAATCACCTTCCGAGCCTCTTCATCGGCAAGGACGGCAAGCAGGCGGGGCCATTCACCACCGACCAAGTCGGCTCCATGTTGCAAGGCGGCCTGCTACTGCCCTCCCGACTTGGTGTGGCATGAAGGGCGGCCGATTGGATTCCGCTGTGGCAGTTCTTCGGCATGGCTCCGCCGACCTGACGGTCCCCGTCGCTGGTGTGTCACGAAGCTCCGTTGCCTGTCCGCGGCCCGCGGTGGCCGCATTTCATTCTCACCCTCATTTCACCATGATCCGTTTCTCCTCCTTCCTCGTCATCCTCAGTCTGCTGCCAGTCGCTTGGGCCGAGCCGCGCCCGCCCTCACGCCTTTGATCGAAGGCGAGTCCACCCGGTTGGCTGAGGTGCGGAAGAACTTCCTGCAACATCCGGCGGACTACGCCCGCATTAGCCTCGATCCCGGCTGGGCGGACAACAAGGAATACAAGACCGCCTCCGAGGACCTTGCCACCGTCCTGCGCCCGGTGATGGCGGGGGTGGGAACGTGGAAGCTGCCTCCTCACGCCCAGTCCGATTTCGGCAGCGGCAGCACGATCCTCTCGCAGCCCTACCTTACGGCCTTGCCGACCTTCGTGGATGCGGTGCCGCAGTTGAAAGGGCTCAAGCCCGCCAAGGCCCGGGTGCCGGTTGGCATGCCCGGCTTCCCGAAGAAGAGCTTCTACTACCACTCCTACGATGGTTCGTTCGACTTCCCGGTCGGGATGACCGGCGTGACCTTCAACCGGCTCTACATCGTGACCGACCCGCTCGACCAAGTGGTGGCCCTGCAGTACTGCTGCGAAGCTCCGCCGAACCACTCCGTGCGGGACATGGGCATCGGGATCTTCAACTTCGTGCAGTTCCGCCGCAAAGGCAGCACCACCGCCGTGGTGCAGTATGAAACCAAGCCGCAGAAGGACGGTTCGGCGCTGGTCATCACCAAGCTCGGCGTGGAAGAGCGCCGCGGTTCCACCTCGGCGACGTGCAAGGAGATCAACGTGCTGGTGCTGCCGAAGCCGACGCTCCAGTTGATCGACTACGTGCTGCAGCAGCCATAGATCGGCCAAAATTCTCCCATCTCCAACGAATCCCGCCACCCCGCCGGAGGAAGCTCCGGCGGGGGCCTATTCTTTTTTATCTCGGTGGGGCCGCGGTGGGATGGAAAACCGACGCAAGCATGTCCATGTTCGCCTACGAGGCTTTTTAGGGGAAGCTGCCGTTCGCCAGAGCGCTGTCGCTGCCCGGCTTCTTTCCAAGAGGTAATGACTTCACGATGAAAGGTTTGGATGTCGATAAATGCAAAGTGCCTTGAAATGAAATGATGCTGTGATTTTCTGGGCTTGAATTGGGGGCTGAGGGTTCCGGGGGGAGTCCCAACACGCTCTCGATTCCGGGAGGGTCGCTGGCGCGACCGTGGGAAAATGTCCCGCCGGGAACTCACTATTCCCGGCGGGACATTTAGGTGATGGGTATCTTAAACTCCGTGGAGTTCCGTCGCAAGGGCCGCACCACCGTGCGGGTGGAATATGAAACCAAACTTCAGAAGGACGGCTCCGTGCTGGTCATCATCAAGCTCGGCGTGAACGCCGCGGTTTGCCCCCAGCGACTTGCTGGTCTTGCCGAAGTCCACGCTACAGCCAATTAACTAGCTCCTGCAGAAGCCATGGGATAGATGCGGGCTGGTTTTTGTTCAGGTTGAAAGGTGGAGCCGTCCCACTCGATTTCCCGGGAAAGGGACGTCGTGTTAACCACGGAAACCGGATGGGGAGATCGTGGGCGGGAAAGCGTGCGTATCTGGAGAATACACCAATTTCCCCAGCGATGATCCATTGGCTATCCACCCTCACCTGCCTCATGGCCACCGCGGCCTTGTTGACCGCGGAACCCTTGCCGTTTCCCGAAGTCCTTGATGACGCCGCGGTGGTGCAGGACAGATTCGATGACATCGCGACTCAGGCTCTGCCGCTGGGCAATGGAGATCTGAATGCGCTCTTGTGGGATCGTGGCGGGGTGCCTTGCCTCCGGGTTTCGAAAAATGATCTGTGGGATGCCCGGATCGACACTTCAGGAGATCCACCGCTTCTGAAGGTGGATCTCCGGGAGCGCACTTGGACCGGTGGGACCAACAAGGTGCCGAGCTGGTCGAATCATCCTTATCCCCAACCCCGTTGTGCGGCGGTGATCACGATCGGGACTCCGGTACCCGGACGCTGCGTGGCCAATGCCCGCCTCGACCTGCGCCGGGCGGTCGCCACCGTCGATGGCACCCAGGTGCGCGTTTTGGCCGACCGCAACGTCATCCTCATCGATACTCCGGACCCCGTCTTGTTGGAGGAAGTGAAAGCTGAACAACTGCCGCTGGCGAAGTCCGGTGAGACCGATGGCGTGAGGTGGCTGCACATGACGATGCCGGGGGACGTGGACTACATGGGAATGGAATACGCCCTGGCGGTGGCGACCCATGGCAACCGGAAGGCTGTATCGATGGTGACGTCATTCGATGTGAAGGGTCCCGTGCTTGAGAAGGCCATCGGCTCGGCCCGCGAAGCTTTGGCAGGAGATTTGATCTTAAACCATGAAGAAGTATGGACGAAATTTTGGTCTGCTTCGGGCGTCAAGTTGGGCGATCGATTTTTCCAGGACGCGTGGTATCGGAACCTCTATTACATGCGTTGCTTCTGTAGGGCGGGCACAGCCATGCCGGTGACCTTGTTCGCGGGGCTCGCCAGCGATAAGACCGGTTGGCACGGTGCACCCACGCTCAATTATAATTTCGAGCAGACGTTCTGGCCCATGTTCGTCTCCAATCATGTGGACGAAATGGAGCCCTACGTGCGTTTTCTCGAGTCTTACGCGCCGCGTGGCCGGTGGCTGGCGAAGGAAACCTATGGTGTTGAAGGTTTGTTCCTTCCTCTCAATCTGTTCGGGCCGGAGCATCTGGTCCGGCCCGAGGCGGCCAAGAGCCATAATGCCCGGCAGATCTGCTACGTGCCTTGGACCTATACTCTGGGCTGCACCGGCTGGGGGCTTCAAAACCTGTGGTTGCGATACAAATACTCACCGGATCGACGATACCTGGAATCGGTGTATCCACTGTTGCGGGATGGTGCGGAGTTCTACGCCAACGTGCTGGAACAGTGCCGCGCCGGAGAACTCGGCCCCAGTTACAATCCCGAGCATGGTTCGTTCGGTTCGTTCAACAACCCGGTGGACATAGCCTATTTCAGGTTTCTTCTCACCACGGCCTCGGAAGCGGCCCGTTTGCTTGGTCGTGATGCCAAGCTGGCGAAGCGTTGGGGTAATCAGTTGGCCCGTGTGCCGGACTACGAGAGCACCTCGATTCCGGAGGGCACCATCATTGCCAACTGGAGGGGCGCGGATGCGGATGCAGTGAAGCAGCACAATGTCGCGTCACCCACCGTGCCGGTCTTTCCCGCCGACCAGATCACCTGGTTCTCGCCGGTCGCGGAAAAGGAACGCTTCGAACGGACGTTACGTTGGATCAAATATCGCGACGACAACGCACACATCATGGTCAATGTAGCACGTGCACGGTTCTCGATGCCGGAAGCCTATACCGCATCGAGGGAGTATTTTTCAAAATTGCTGACGCCGAACGGTCTTTTCGCCAAGTGGCCCGGCCATGGTTCGTATGTAGCGGAGAGCTGGGCTTTCGCCGGGCTGACGGGCGAGCTTCTGTTGCAAAGCGTGGGCGATGTCATTCGGGTATTCCCCGCATGGCCGAAAGACCAGGATGCGGCCTTCGCCAAACTACGCGCACAGGGTGGATTCCTGGTCAGTGCGGAGCAAAAGGGAGGGGAGGTGGTCCGCTTGAGTGTCGAATCCACGGTAGGTGGCAAACTGCGGCTCCTGAATCCGAAAGACGGCGCGATGATCGAAAGGGATACCCGGCCTGGTGAGATCGTGGTCGTCCGATGAGGGATTGGTCGATTGACATGGCAATCGCGAACTGACGATCCGCCGGAGTTTCCTTCGGCGGCATAGAGCTTTCAATTCCCGATAGAGCGTTTGAATGTGGGCAAGTTCCCCAACGAGGCCTTCTCCTTCTAAGAGTCAATGGCTGGCCTCACGTCCGACAGGAGAGCGGGGCCACGACTTTCCATCGGGAAGGGAAAAGCGGATGGCGGGATCGGTGGCATCGAAATCAGAACCTGTCAGGGCAGGGGATACGGTGAGATCGTCGGTGGGCAGCCGTTCGCCCTAGGCGATTCCGGACGAACTTGCGCCAGGCATTGCGGATGGCGAACCGTTGCTCGCGGGTGAAGTTGCTGTTTCCACTGCTGGATTTCGAGGGCAGATGGAGGGGCCCAAGGGCCAGTTGCGTCAGGGCCTCGGACATGAAGTCCTGATCGGTGATCACTTCGCACCAGGCTTCCCACAATTCCACCCGCGCTCCGAGGGCTTGGGCGGAGGAGCTCGCGGCGGATTGGACGAAGGTTTCATGGGTGGTTTCCACGATGCGGCAGAGCGGCCGGATGAATGCCGTGCGTCCTGACTTTCCCGCCACCTCGCAGGCGGAGCGCAGGACGCCCCAGTCCGGGTCTTCCAGGGCTTTCATCAATGCCGGCTCGAATTCGGCTGGAACCGGTGTGGGGATGGCTAGAATGGCATTCTGCCGGAAGGTGTGAGGATTCGCATTGATGTATGCGAAAACGGTTTGTTTCCAGCCGTCGGTCTTCGGATGTGGCTGGTGAGGGTCGGCGAGTTCGCGGAACCGGGCGAGAATCACGGTGGTGCCTCCGCCTGCGTCCGGGTCAAGGCTCCATCCCCATCCCCGCATGCCCGGCCCGTCCGCGTCAATGGGAGACGTGTGATCCGGGAGATCTCTTCCTTGAGGTCCCTTCGAACGCGGGCGGGCATCCCCTGATCGGGGGGGATAAAAACCACTCCTTGGCGACGTGGACCGCCCCGGAACTCTGTGTTCCCATACCGGATAAGCCACATTTGGAAGACCGGTCGTCACTCCGTGTGTCGAGACCTGCTTTCCCGGCATTCATCACGCGCCCCGCCGCGTCGGATGAACCCGATTCCTCGCGAAAAACCCAATCGTCCTAACCCCCGAAAATACCCATGAAGTCCAAGGCTTCGATCTGTTTCCTCGCCGCGGCGTGCGCGGCCTCCATTGGTTCCGCGGCTCCTCTTTTCACCTGGGAGTCCGGCACCGAAGGGTGGTCCGCGGATTCGCCAAACTCCGTGGCGACCTCCACGACCGGCGCGACCGAAGGAGTCAAGTCCCTCGCGGTTACCCAGCCGATGAGCGGCATGTGGTGGAACGTCGGCACGACGGTCAATTTGTCCCCCGGGCAACGCCAGGCTCTTTTCACCAACGCCACGGAGCTCCGGTTGGATGTCTTCTATCCGAATCCGGGCTACACTTCATGGTGGGCGAATCCCGAGGTGGAGGTCATCATCCAGGGCGAGAACGTCGGGTGGACCGGATTGGCGACCCGCACGGTGGCGGTGGACGGCTCCCCGCAAACGCTGTCCTTTCCGCTCACCCCGTCCCAAGCCTCTGCGATGGCCAGCGGGAATTGGGGCCAGATCGTCCTGAGATTCGGTTATGGCAATGGTGGCTCCACTTCGACGGAGGCCGTGTTCTACGTCGATAACTTCACCACCACGGCCAGTCCCGTCTCGAACTTCTTTTGGAAGGGCGATGTGGACGAGCAATGGACTTCGCTCAACTGGACCACGAGCATGGATGGCTCGGTCCCCGGTGGAGCGCTGCCCACCGATGGCTCCGCCGGTATCGCTTTCGCTGCCAGCGGGGCCGCCAACCTGTCGAACGTGATCGGGGCGAACCAGCATGTGAAATCCGTGGTGGTCACCGCGGGGACGGGACTGGTGGTGATCGGCGGGGCCCAGAGCCTGACGATTGGAGAGGGGGGTATCTGGCTGGATGGGGCGGCCAGCGGGCTGACGATCGCCACGGGCGGAATCATTCTCGGAGCGAATCAGATCTGGTGCAACAAATCCCCCGCTTTGCTCGACGTTACGTCTGCTGTTGGCGGCTCCGGTTCACTGACCAAGAGCGGTGCCGGGCCGCTTCTGCTGAGGGGAGCCAACACCTACACCGGATCGACCCGGGTTCTGGAGGGTGTGCTAAGGTTGCAGACTCCGACCCTCAATGACCGATCCTCCGTCGAGATTGCCGCCGGCGCGACATTGGATCTTTTATACTCCGCGACGGACCAGGTGGCTGGGCTGAAGATCGGTGCCCAATCGATGGCGGCGGGAATCTATGGGGCCCAGGGTTCGGGTGCCCAGTTTGAACGCGCCGAAATCACCGGGAGCGGCTTTCTGGTGGTCGTTCCCGATCCTTATCTCCAGTGGATTTCCCAGTTCGCGGCTCTCAGTGGGAGCGATGCCGGGAAGGGTGCCGATCCGGATCATGACGGAGCCACCAACATCGAGGAGTTCGCCCTCGACGGCAACCCGGAGGAGGGAAAGGCCACCGGCAAGATGCGCACCCGCATCGAACAGGTGGGAGGGGACCGGGCATTGGTCGTCACTCTGCCGGTTCGCAATGGCGCGTCGTTCACCGGTGCCGCCCCGGCGACCGCCACCGTGGCGAGCGACGGGATCGCCTATGAGATCGGAGGATCGAACGATCTGGTGACTTTCGACCAGAGCGTCTACGAAATCATTCCCGCGCTCTCCGGAGAGCCGGAGATGCCGACGCTCCACTCGGGATGGACGTATCGGACCTTCCGGCTCGATGGCTGGCTTGACGGCCCCCTGTCACGGGGGGCGAAGGGCTTCCTCCGTGTCAAAGCCACCGCAGCTCCTTGATCCAGGTTCTGACCGATCCGAAGGATTTGGAGTTTCCTCAGCCCTCTTGTTTTCTTTTCTATGACGCATCCGTCTTTTACCCGCCGCGGGTTCCTCGGTTCCCTGGGGTTTGGCTCGCTGGCTCTCGATTCGTTGGCTGCTGGCTCCGGTGAAGGGGCTTCAGCCACGTCCGCAGGAACGGCGCTCCGGCCGAATGTCTCCGATTTTCCCCCGGATTTCCAATGGGGGGTCGCGACCTCGGCTTTTCAAATCGAAGGCGCCGCTTCCGACGACGGGCGCAAACCGAGCGTGTGGGATACGTTTTCCAGGGTCGACGGCCGGGTGAAGGGCGGAGACACCGGTGATGTCGCCTGCGATCACTACCGGCGCTTCGCCGGAGACGTGAAGCTGATGGCGGATCTCGGCGTGAAGCACTACCGGTTCAGTATTTCCTGGCCCCGCATTGTGCCCGACGGCCGCGGTGCGGTGAACGACAAGGGCATCGACTTCTACAAGCGCCTGGTGGACACGCTGCGGGACCACGGGATCCGGCCCCATGCGACGCTCTTCCATTGGGACAGTCCGCAGGCATTGGAGGATCGATACGGATCCTGGCGCAGCCGGGAAATGGCGAAGGATTTCGCCGACTACTGCTCGGCCGTGGTCTCGCGGCTTGGCGATCGGATCACGGATTGGATGACCATCAACGAGATCTTCTGCTTCACCTACATGGGATATGGAGTCGGAGGCACTCCGCAGCACGCGCCAGGGACGGTGGTCAAGCGGAAGAAGGAGGTGCAGCAGACCGTCCACCACGCGCTGCTGGCCCACGGCCTGGGGTGCCAGGCGATCCGCGCGGCCTCGCCTGTGCCCTGCAAGGTCGCGCTGGTGGTGAATTGCGACACCTACGTGCCGGTGATCGAGACACCCGGGAACATCGCGGCGGCGAAGAAGGCCTTCCTGGCGGAGGAGCACAACGGAACCGTCCTGGTGCCGGCTCTCACCGGGGAATATGGCCCGGGAGTGCTTGAAACCCTGGGGTCGGAAGCGCCCGAGATTGCCGCGAGGGACATGGAGATCATCGGCCAGCCTTTGGATGTGCTGGGGATCAACCTCTACACCGGCCAATACACGCGGGCGGCGGAAAACTCCCGTGGCTATGAGATCCTGGGAATGCCCGAAAGCTACCCGAAGATGCAGATGCCCTGGCTCAACCTCGTGCCCGAATCCATGTATTGGGCGATCCGCCTGATCGGAGAGGCGATCGGAAAGAAGGACCTTCCTTTGGTCATCTCCGAGAACGGCTGCGCCTCCGACGACCAAGTTTCCAGTGGTGGAGAGGTGGTCGATCTCGATCGCGTGCTCTACTTGCGGTCCTACCTCCGGCAGGCAAGCCGTGCGGTGGCCGAAGGTTATCCGCTGAAAGGCTACTTCCAGTGGAGCCTGCTCGACAATTTCGAATGGTCATACGGCTACGCGCGGCGGTTCGGCATGGTTCACGTGGATTTCGCGACCCAGAAGCGCACGCCCAAACAAAGCTTCGAGTGGTACCGGCAGGTGATCCGCGAGGGGCGGGTGCTTTGAGACGAAGCAACGGGACGTTCCTCCGATGGATCGAAATGTTTCACGTTAACAGGGAAAGCACTTGTTCTTCTGGCGTCGTGAATTTCGTTCGGCTAAGAGGAGGGTCCGGTCCTTGATTTGAAACCCACCTCCAGCCCTTGACCTCCTCGTTCGGTCGAATGCGTGGCCTTTTCAATTTCATGGTTTGCCTGCGGGTGGCCGTGGTGTTGTGGTCCGGCTTGGTTCCTGCCCGGGCCCAGGCCCCGCTCATGTCTGCCGCGGAGATACGCGCGCTTTCACCCGGGGAGGCGGCGAAGGCCCGCCCGGTCAGGCTCCGTGGTTTTGTTCCTTTCGTGCATCCCCAGGGACGGGCTTTGTTTCTGCACGACGGAGCCTCGGGGATCTTCGTCGAGCAGCCGGAGGAGGGGAACCTGGTTTGGCCCGCGGTGGGGGACTCCATCGAGGTCACCGGTGTCACCGGGGAAGGCTTGTTTGCTCCGGTCGTCCGCGGAACCGGCGGTGGTGCACCCCGGATCGAGATCCTCAGCCACCAAGCCCTCCCCGAGCCGCGCTTGATCGGCGCGGAGGATTTGGAACGTCCGGACCTCGACTGTGACTGGGTGAAGGTGGAGACCCTGGTGCATGAGGTTTTGATGAACTCGGAACAGGTGGTGCTGGAGTGCCAGACCGGCCCCTGTAAATTCCACGTCTTGATCGAAGGGCCGCTGCCTCCGGAATCGGTTCCGTGGGATCTCGCCGAGGCCCGCGTGCGCCTCCGCGGCGTGGCCGCCACCGTTTTCAATACCAACCGGCAAATGACCCGGCGCTTCCTGCGGGTGAGTTCCCTCGCCGACGTCGTGCGGCTCGATTCCCCCGACCGCCGCTCGACGCCCACGGTGGTGCGGGCGGACGACCTGTTCCGCTTTACCGGGGCGGGGCCGGACCGCTTTGTGCGCGTGCGCGGTGCGGTCACGATGGTGATTCCCGGCAGCGGGCTTTTTCTCCGGACCGATGGGGGAGGGTTGTGGGTCCAGACGGCCCAGCCCCTCGCGGCCATCCCGGGAAGCATTGTCGAGGCCGACGGCTGGCCCGCCGTGGAGCCCATGAAGCCGATCCTGCGGGCGCTCAGCGCGCGCGTGGTGGGCAAGGTGGATCCGCCGCAACCGCTCGAATTCGAAGGCCGGGAGGTTTTCCACGCGCAACATCAAGCCGATCTCGTCTCGCTGGAAGCGGAGTTGCTCGATGTATTTCGCGGAGAAGACGGGACTACCCTCGAGCTCCGCAACAAGACCACGGTCTTCCGCGCCCTGCTGGATTTGCAGGCCGGCCCCCTGCCGAAGTTGATTCCCGGTTCCCAGGTCCGGGTGTGCGGTATCGCGCGGATCAGTTCCGTGGGGGCGTTCGTGCCGCTGCAGGGAGAGGACAAATTGCTGCTGCTGCTGCGTTCACCGGCCGATCTGCGGATCCTGTCATTGCCTCCGTGGTGGACGCCTCCGCGGGTGGCGATGGCTTCCGCCGCGATCATTGCGACCTTGTTGGCGGTCTATGGTTGGAACCATGCCCGGCGGCAGCGCGAACTGGATGCCGAACGCCGCTCCTTCGAAGCGGTGCTCGCCGAGCGAGGTCGTTTCGCCCGGGAGATCCACGACTCCCTGGCACAAGGACTGACGTCCATTTCGCTGCAACTGGAGTGTGTGCGTGATGAGGTGACGGAAGATCCGGAGAGGGCTTTCGTTCACCTTGAAAGCGCGCGTCGCCTGGTCCGGGAAAGCATGCGCGAAGCGCGCCGGACGGTTTGGAACCTCCGCCCGTTGGCGCTCGGCGAAGCGGATTTGGCGACCGCCTTGCAGCGTTTTGCCGCGGATCTCACCCATGGTGGCGAGATCGCCACGCAGTTTGAAACCGAGGGCGCACCGCGGTCCTTGTCGGCCGAACACGAGAGCGCGCTTCTGCGGGTCGGGCAGGAGGCGTTGACCAATGCCGTCCGCTATTCCGGGGCCAGGAGAATCCTGGTGGAGCTTCGTTTCGGGGACGACTGGGTCACGCTCAGCGTGCGCGACAACGGCCGCGGTTTCGACGTTGCCGGGTTGACCGGCAAAGGTTTTGGCATCACCGGCATGCATGAACGGGTGGCCGCGCTCGGTGGCAGTCTCTCGATTGACAGCCGTCCCGACGAAGGCACCGAGGTTTCCGTCACTCTTTCGACATGAACGCACCCATCCGCCTGATCCTGGCCGACGATCACCCGTCCTTGCGGGCGGGGCTTGTCGCGATCCTGGAACGCCAGCCAGACCTGAAGGTTGTCGCCGAATGCGGCAGCGGCCGTGAGGTGATGAAATCCCCCGAAACCGCGGATGTCTACATCGTCGACCTGCGGATGCCGGATGGCGATGGCGTGCAGACGATCAAGGCGCTCCTGGCCCGCGATGCCTCGGCAAAAGTGCTGGTGCTCACCACTTACCTCAGCGAGGAGGACGTCTTCCAGGCCCTCGAAGCCGGGGCGCGCGGCTACCTCCTCAAGGACACGACGAAGGAGGAACTCGTGGATGCCATCCGCCGGATTCACCAGGGGGAGCGATACCTTCCCCAGGCCATCGCGGCCCGTCTGGCGGACCGCATGATCCGGCCCCGCCTGACACCTCGCGAGTTGGACGTGCTCCGCCTCGTCTGCCGCGGGAGGAGCAACAAGGAGATCGCTTCCGCGATGTTCGTCTCGGAAGAGACCGTGAAGACCCACATGAGGTCGCTGTTCACCAAGCTCAATGTGCACGATCGGGCCGAGGCGGTTTCGGTCTCGATTCAACGGGGGCTGATCCGCCCTGATCCGCCCTGATCGCGGGCTTCATTTTCCGGACGATGCATCCGGCGCTTCTTTTCAAATCCCACCCGACACACCCATGAAACCCATTCCAATCGCCATGCTCGTTGCGATGGCCGCCATTTCGATTTCGCCCGGCCAGGACACGCCGGAGCAAACGTCCGCGGAGCGCGCCCGCGCCAATTTCGCGAGGCCCATCCAACTGGGGCCGGACGATGTGAAGGTGTTCGCCGATCCGCCTGACGGATTCAACCTGCCCCGGCCGGGCATTCCCTCGGGCAGGGTGGAGGTCTTCGCCTACGATTCGACCGTCACCGGCACCCGCCGGGAAGCGAACGTTTACCTGCCGCCCGGCTATTCGCCGGACCGGAGGTATCCGGTGCTCTATCTCCTGCATGGCATCGGCGGGAATCAGCACGAGTGGACCGGCTACATCAAGGCTCCCGCGATCCTCGACAATCTCATCGCCGATGGGAAAGCGGTGCCAATGATCGTGGTGATGCCCAACGGCCGCGCGCTTCCCAATGACAGCCCGCCCGCCGAGATCTATGCGCCCGGGCACGCCGCGGCGTTTGCGAAATTCGAGCGCGACCTGTTGGACTGCCTCATCCCGTCGATCCAAAGGAAATATTCCGTTCAAGAGGACCGGGAACACCGCGCCATCGCGGGGCTGTCGATGGGGGGCGGCCAGGCGCTGAACCTCGGTTTCGGGAACCTCGATTCGTTCGCATGGATTGGAGGGTTTTCGCCGGCTCCGAATACCCGGCCACCTGCCGAACTGGTGAAGGAGCCCACCACCGTCCGCGGAAAGCTGAAGCTCCTTTACCTTTCCTGCGGCCACAAGGACGGTCTCATCAACATCTCGCAAGGCTTGCAGGCTTTTTTGAAAAAGAGCGATGTTCCCCATGTTTGGAACGTGGACGATCACGGCCACGATGGTGCCACCTGGGCCAGCAACCTTTACCAGTTCGCCCAAAAGCTCTTCCGATCAACCGAAGGGGGATGACGGGGCCAACCGCCGCACGCCGACCGCTTCCCCCGTTCGGGGGAGGGTAAAACCACTCCTCGGCGGAGTGGAGCAGAGGCTTCGATTGTGATGCGCTGGGTGGACCCATCGATCGCTGGAAATCCACAAGGCCCGGCGACGATGGGCATCCCGACCCCATGATCAACCGATACGCGCTTCATTTCGTGGAACAAGGAGGCACCATGCCGATGCGAGGCCGCGTGATGAGGCTGCTCGCCTCCGGGATCGGGGTCTTGCCCGCCATGGTTGCCACGGCCTCCGCCGACAACCCCGCCGCGACGATCCAGGTGGACGTCTTTGCGAACCGGAACACGATCAGCCCTCTCATCTATGGCGCGAACTGGGCCGACCAGGCCACGCTGCTCGACCTGAATCTGACCGTCGACCGCCGGGGAGGGAACGCGACCTCGACCTACAACTGGCAGACGAATGCCACCAACCGATCCGCGGATTGGTATTTCGAAAGCCTCCCGGACTCCGATGGCTCCGCTCCCAGTGCGGGAGCCGACGCCTTCATCACGTCCACCAAGACGGCGGGAGCCCAGCCCATGATCACGATCCCCATCATGGATTGGATTGCCAAGCTCGGGCCGAATCGGTCCGGCCTCGCCTCGTTCCCGGTCTCCAAGTATGGCCCGCAGACCGGCACCGATCCTTGGTTCCCGGATGCCGGGAACGGCGTGCGGGCCAGCGATGGTGCCATCATCTCATGGAACGATCCCAATGACGCCTACGTTCCGAACAACTCCACGCTCCAGCAGCAGTGGGTGCAGCATCTGGTGAACAAGTTCGGCAACTCGTCCGGCAATGGCGTGCGCTACTACATCATGGGCAATGAGCACGGTGTGTGGCCCGCCCAGCACCGGGACCTCATGACCGTGGGACCCACGATGGACACGATCCGCAACAAGATCGTGGACTACGCCGGGAAGATCAAGGATGTGGATGCCTCCGCGCAGATCGTCGGTCCGGAGGAATGGGGCTGGCCGAATTATTTCAGCAGTTCCTATGACACCTCGGTGCCGGGAGGAGCCGATCGGGCGGCCCACGGCGGTGCGGACTACATGCCGTGGCTGCTGAAGGAACTCAAAGCCAGTCACAACACCACCGGCAGGCGATTGCTGGATGTTTTCAGTCTACACTATTACCCGCAGTACAACGAGTTCAGCCAGGGGGATTCGTCCACGGCGGCCCAGCTCAAACGCAATGAGTGCACCCGCGACCTTTGGGACACCTCCTACGTTTCCTCCAGTTGGATCGGTAACTCGGTGCAGCTCATTCCCCGGATGAAGAACTGGGTAAACAACTTCTATCCCGGCACCAGGATCGCCATCACCGAGTATAGCTGGGGAGCGGAAGGCCACATCAGCGGCGCGATTGCCCAAGCCGATGTTCTCGGGATCTTTGGCCGCGAGGGCGTCGATCTCGCGACGTTCTGGGGCTCGCTCGGAACCGGGGAGCCGGTCCGGAGCGCTTTCAAGATGTATCGGAACTACGATGGGGCGAAGAGCACCTTCGGCGACACCAGCGTCTCGGCTGTCGTCCAGAATCCGGACCAGATCTCGGCCTTCGCGGCCCAGCGCGGCGCCGACAATGCCCTGACCGTGATGGTGATCTGCAAGCGCCTGTCCGCGAACACGCCTGTCACGGTGAATCTCGCCGGTTTCGCCGCCAGTGCCCCGGCTCAGGTCTGGCAACTGAACAACGCCAACGCGATCAACCGGCTCGCCGACGCGCCGGTGGCCAACGACAGCGTTTTCTTCAGCGCTCCGCCCCAAAGCGTCACCTTGTTCGTGATTCCGGGAGCGGGCACCCCGCCGGGCTTCCGGGCGCGCTACGCCTTCGAGGGCAACGCCCAGGACAACAGCGGAAACGGCTTCCATGGTTCCCCGTCAGGCGTGACCTACGTGGCGGGCAAGGTTGGTTCGCAGGCCGCGCAATTCAATGGCAGTGGAGCCAGCGTCACCATTCCTCCTCCGGTCACGGACGACTTCACCGTGACGATGTGGGTCAAGACCACCGACACGGCAGGCAGCGCCGGTGCGCACTGGTGGACGGGTAAGGGGCTGGTGGATGGCGAGATCGGCGGGGGAGGGGCCGACTGGGGCACATCCATCGTCAACGGGAGGTTTGTCCTTGGTATCGGTTCCTCCAACGGGGACACCTCCGTGGTTTCATCCGCCGCCATCAATGACGGCACGTGGCACCATGTCGCGGCTACAAGGGACAACACCAGCGGGGCGATGCGGGTGTATGTGGACGGCGTTCTGAGCGGCAGCGGAACCGGTCCCACCGGTCCGCGCAACTGGCCGACCATGCTCCGCATCGGCGGACTCCAGCCGGGATACAATTATCTGAACGGCACACTCGACGAAGTGCGGCTCTACAACCGGGTCCTTACTGGCGCGGAAATCATCGCGGCCACCTACACTCCGGTGGAAAGTTGGCGGCTGGGGAATTTCGGCGCGGTGGCAAACGCCGGGATCGCCGCCGATAGCGCGGACCCCGATGGAGATACCTGGACCAATATGCAGGAGTTCATCGCTGGCACCGATCCGAACAATCCATCGAGCCTGCTGAGAATCGATCAATTGAAGAAGAGCGGAAACGACATGCGGGTCAGCTTTCCAACGGTGTCTGGAAGGACCTATCGCGTCGAGCGAACAGAGAAGCTGGCCAATGGCTCGTGGACCACGGTGCTCGGGGGAATCCCGGGTACGGGCAATGTCGTCCAGATCACCGACTCCGGGGGAGGGAACCACGTGACATGCTTTTATCGGATCGTCGTCACCTGGTGAGCCCGCGGCTCTGGATGTGTTGCAAGGTGGCTCCCCGGAATGGGGGAGTGAAAAATCCCCTGTCGGCGAGATCGCATCCTTGGCATCCGGTTGATAGGACAGACGATTCATGAGCTTCCTCCCCGCGCGCTTTCCTTCCGTTCACCGGTTCCTGCTCCGCGCACTTGGCGGTGCGGTGTTCGTCCTGCCTCTGGCCCGTGGCGCGGATTACACTTGGCGGAACGTGGCGATCGGAGGCGGCGGGTATGTTGCCGGTATCGAGTATCACCCGCGCCAGACCGGGCTCGCATATGTCCGGACCGACGTGGGCGGAGCCTACCGCAGGGACAAGCCGAACGGCCCGTGGATCCCGCTCAACGATTCGATCGGCGGAACCCGCAATGAATTCATGAAGCTGGGAGTGGTGAGCCTGGCGCTGGATCCGGCCGATTCCGGGCGGGTGTATCTCGCCTGTGGCCAATACACCGCATGGTGGGCTCCGAACGCCACCTTCATGGCCTCCTCCGACCGGGGGGGGACCTGGACCACCAAAGAGCTTCCGTTCAAGGTCGGGGGCAACCAGGATGGGCGCGGCACCGGCGAACGGCTGGCCGTGAATCCATTCGATGGGACACGTCTGTTGATCGGCTCCTCGCAGGACGGCCTTTGGCGCGGCACCGGCCGCGGGGCGGACTGGGAACGTGTCCCGGCATTCCCGGTGGCATCCACCACTTTCGTCCGCTTCCATCCCTCGCGTGCCGGCATCGTGTATGCGGGTGCGGCGCAAACCACCGGGCCCAGCCTGTGGAGATCCATGGACGGCGGAAATTCCTGGGCCGCGGTACCGGGTCAGCCTGAAGGATGGATCGCCCATCAGACCGCCTTCGACGGAGAGGGCAATCTCTACGTGACCTTCAATGACGCATTGGGACCCAGCAACGTGTCCAAAGGGGGTGTGTGGAAACTTTCTCCGGAAGGCGCGTGGAAAGACCTCCAGGTTCCCAGCGGCGGAGGAGGATTCGGAGGGATGGCCACCGATCCGGGGGCTCCGGGACGAGTCGTCGTTTCGACACTCGACCGCTGGTGGCCCGGCGACGAGATCTACCGCTCGGACGACGGAGGCCAGACTTGGACGGGAATCCTGGCGGAAGCGACGCTCGACCATGGTTCCGCGCCCTGGGCCGCTTCGGTGAAGCCCCATTGGATCACCGATGTGGAGATCGATCCCTTTGACCCGGGCAGAGTGACCTTTGTGACTGGTTACGGACTGTACACGACCCAGGACCCTGGTGTCTCGGCAAAGAAACCCGCGTGGTCTTTCGACAACAAGGGGCTCGAGGAGAGCGTGCCGCTGGGCCTGGTCAGCCCTGCTTCCGGCCCGCCATTGATCAGCGTGATCGGGGACTTCGACGGCTTTCGGCATGACGACTTGGATGCGTCTCCGATCAGCGGTCGCCATTCTCCGTCCCATGGTACGTCCTACAGTCTCGACGGTGCGGGTATGGCTCCCGGAGTTCTGGCGCGCCTGCACGAATCCAGCGGCTCGGTCTCGCGCGATGGTGCCCGCACCTGGAAAGCCTTTCCGTCAGCGCCACCGGGCTCGAATAACGGACAAATCGCCGTTTCCGCGGACGGTGCCGTTCTCCTCCTGTGTCCCAAGGAGGGAGTCCCCTATCGTTCCTCCGACGACGGGGCGACCTGGAAGCCTGCCGCCGGATGTCCTGCGGGAAAATACCGGCCCGCTGCCGATCGAATGAACCGGCTGCGGCTTTCGGTGTTCGATTCCGTGACACGGCGCGTGTATCGGAGCGACGATGGAGCCGCCACCTTCACGCCCGCCGGGGGAGAGTTGCCCGAAGGCGGGCAGCGCCTTGAATCGGTCCCGGGAAGAGCGGGCCATTTGTGGTATGCGGCGGGAGGAAACGGATTGTGGCGTTCCGCGGACGGCGGAGCCAAATTTCACCGGGCTGAAGTGGTGGAGCAGGCCTATCAGGTGGGCTTTGGCCGACCGGCTTCCACCAATGCCTATCCAGCCGCTTACCTCTGGGGCCGGATCGGAGGAATCGATGGAATCTTCCGAAGCGAAGACGGGGGCACCTCATGGCTGAGGATCAATGACGACCGCCATCAGTTCGGAGCGATCCACGCGATTACCGGTGATCCGCGCGTGTTCGGGCGGGTCTATCTCGGAACCAGCGGTCGCGGGGTGATCGTAGGAGAACTCGGAGGCCAGCAAGCGGCGGCGCGATGAAGCGCCATTCAACAATCGAGGGCTGGTTGACGGAGTCAAAGAGCTGTCAGGGGTGGAATGTTCTCAGTTCGGAAACGCAGGCCATGGTAACCACGTCGGCCTCGGCCATACGCTCTTCGCCTCGATTCTTTCGTGAGACAATCGACATGCAATCCTACTGATTCACTACGGCTCGATAGAACCGCCGGAGGTGGGTGGCACCCCCATTGTCCGTGACCTCTAGTTCCTCGCCGGTGCCCGTAATGTTGTTCTTCACGATTGTCCAGGAACCTTGAAGCAAGCTATCGGATCTTTCCACCCGGTAGGTTTTTCCGTTCACCGTTGGAAAGCGGAGCCGCATGTCGTTTCCGTTGGCTTGGACCTGAGTCAGCTTCAAGAGGCTGGCGCGGTCATTGGGATTGGTTCCGGAGGCAAACTCTTGCGCGTTGGTCCATCCGTCGCCGTCCGGATCCGCACCGTCGGCGGCATTGCCTGTGCCTGTGATCGAGCCGAAGTTTGCTTGTCGCCATTGCTGAAGCGCGGACAATGGAGTGGCGCTGGTTTCCGCGCTGTCCGCGCTCTCCAACAGCGACGCCACCGCGGTGACAGCGTAGTAATACGTCGTGCCGTTGGTGAGGCTAGTGTCGGTGAAGTTCGTGACCGTGGTGTTTGCGACGAATACATAGGGACCGCCGCTCACGGGCGCGCGTTTGATGTTGTAGCTGGAGGCTCCCGCGGCGGCACTCCAGCTCAATGATGACCGTGTGTCCAAGGCTCCGGCCGTGAGCGATGCCGGGGCGGTTGGTGGGTTGGCCAAGGCGGCGATTTGCTGGCCGGTGAGCGCTTGACCGAAGATCTGGAAATCATCCACGGCACCGGAGAGATACGGATCGTTGTACTGCGATTTTCCGATGTAGTTGTTGCCGGTTGACCCGAGGCTGGAAGGCTTGAGGGTCATATTGGCGTTCGTGCCGACCGGTGACCCGTTGACGTAGAGTGTGCCCGTGGAACCCGAGAGAGTGACTGCCACGTGAGTCCATATGCCGGTCGGTAGAGCCGCGGTGCCGTCGATTTTCTGTTCACCGCCGCCTCCTGCCGTGCTGATCGCGAAGCGGACCACGTTGTTCGCGCCGTTCTTCGGAGTCAGGAACATGTAAACGCTGGTGCCGGTACCGAAGTCAAAAAGCCGTGCCCAGTTGCTTGTGGCGTTCAGTTTCACCCACGCGGCGATGGAGAAGTCATTGAGGCCGCCCACCACTCCCGAAGGCAGGGTGACATATTGAGCCGAGCCGTTTAGGGCCACAGCCCGGTTGATCTTGCCGGGAGTCCAGGAGGGGCTGCCGACCAGCGTGCCGGTCCAACCGTTGCCCGTGGCGTCCGCCGCCGAATTTCCACTCGACTCGTCGAACTTCAACCAAGCGCGCTCCTGGGCAAATGGCTGAACCGCCACGGTAAAGGTGCGTGACCCGGTGTTGCCGGTTGCGTCCGTTGCCGTGGCCGTGACCACGCTGGTGCCGATCGGGAAGAAAGAGCCGGAAGCAGGAGTGTTGGTGGTGGGGCGCGTTCCATCCACGGCGTCCACCGCGGAGGTGGTAAAGGTAACCGCCGCGCCCGCTGTGCCCGTCGCGGGCACCGTGATGTTCGCGGGCACCGTGATGGTGGGTGGAGAAATGTCTCCCAACGTGTCGTCGTTCACGGTCACAGTGAACGAAGTCTGGCTGTAGTTGCCGCTGAGGTCGCTGGCCCGGCAAACCACGGTGGTCGAGCCGATCGGGAAGACACTGCCTGATGGCGGGGTAAAGAGGACGGGTAAGGGACCGTCTTCGTAGTCGGTGGCGGTCGCGTTGAAGGTCACGACCGCACCGGTTTGGCCCGCGGTTCCGATCAAGAGGTTGGAAGGCGTGGCGATCGTCGGCGGGGTCATGTCGGGCGACAGGATCTGCCATTCAGAAAGCTGGATGCCCGCATCCCCGCCATTGGCCGTGATGTTGAGGCGGTAATACTCGTAGGCGGCAGTCAGGGGGACGCTGTAGGTGTTGGTCTGGAACCGGGCGGCGAAGCTCTGGGCCGACCGGGTGTCGAGTATGGTCCAGCCGATGCCGTCGTTGCTGCCGAGCACCTGCCAAGCCACCGGATCACGGACTGGCACGTCGTTCGCGGAGGAGATCTTGTATTGGCTGAGCGGGAAGCGCTTGCCGGAGGCGAAACGGTATTGGATCCAGTCGGTCGCGCCGGTGCCGTTGAACCACTTGGTCGCGGTGGTGCCGTCGAAGGCCTTGGCCGCGCCTTCTGTTCCAGTCGTATTGAGGCTGTCGCTCGCCGTGCCACCAGTGTTACGAATGCGCAGAGAGTTCAAACCGGCGCCGGATTCAGTGCCATTGGCGGTGGAGCCTGAAGCCGTGACCGCGGAAACGGTGTAGTAGTAAAACACACCGGCCTCGGCAGTGGTATCGGAGTAGGAATTGGCGGTGACGCTGCTCGCCAAGGTGGTGTAGGGGCCACCGGCGGTGATGGCGCGCTTGACCTGGTAGCTGGTTGCACCCGGATATGCATTCCATGCCACGCTCAACGTTCCATAAGCGGCCGAAGCGGTGATGCCGGTAGGGCCCGGGGGAAGGGGATCCGGCAGGCCGGGATCGCTGGCGATCACGTAGCGCAGCTCCATGGGCGATGGGGTTGTGCCTCCGGCGGAAAGGGCACCGGTGGAGGCGGTGAAGATGGACTTGGTGAATGGCGACCAGGTGTTCAGGGCGGCGGTGTTCGGATCATGCTTCCAAAACGAAGAGCCACCGGCCGCCGCATCCCAGTAGCCGAAAAGCATCCGCTTGTTGTCGCGGGAAATTTGCGTTCCACTGGCGATGGCATTCGTCGTGCCATCGAGCTTGATGCCGTTGAATGTGAGCTGCCATCGGCTCTTGTTGACATCCATGCGGACCTCTACAGGGGAGCCGGTACCGGTGAGATAGCCGGTTTGCGTGGTGGTCCAGGCGGTTGAGTAGGCTGGCACGAAGCTGAAATAGCCGTCGTAGAAAATGGTTTCGCCGCCGGAATCAGGGCGTGCGCTGACGATCATCCGATTCAGCGATCCGTTCTGGGTGACCGTGATCAGGATACCGGGGTTGTTCGCTCCCGTCACCGAGGTCGGCACGCCTCCACTCCAGGTCTCATTGGCGAACCAGAGGCCGAAGCTGGTCTTCTGGTTCGTCGGTGTAGGGTTCTTGACTTCCCAGAGCCAGCGGGTGGTCGAGCCGTTGGCATTGTCCCAATAGAATGCCGAGGTGCTCTTCGCGGCCGCCACCGAGGTGAGCGCCGGATTGAGAGTGTAGGTGGTTTTTCCCGCCGCGGTGGTTTCGACCGCCGAGGCTCCGGCTTGGCTGATGTTCGTCATGCCGGAGAAGCCGCCTGGGCCCGCCTTGGTGTTGGCGTTCACCGGGAACGTGTCGTCACGGTCCAGGTAGTCGATCGCCTCCTTCATCTCCGTGTCGCTGGGGTCGGTGTGGCCCCCGGGCCCGTCGTAGAGGAAGCAATCAAGGCCTTGCGGTTCGAAGGCACAGTGGAAGCCTTCCACGAAGTAATCCTCCCGGTAGTCGTCGTAGCGCGTCAGGATGTAAGAGCGCAATTTCTTCGATTTGGCCGCCGTGTAGATGGAGCTGTGGAGGGAATTGTTGTTCAGGTAGTAGAAGTAGAACGGCTGATCCGCATAGACAAAGTAGGTGTCCGACTGGCCGCTCGTATTGGGAATGTAATCGGGACTGACCTCATTGAGACGAGGGAGAGCGAATCCCGAGGAGGGCGCGACGCCCCGGACAATCTCCGAGTGGTAGAAGGCGAGTGCGCTCGCGGTGCGGGCGCCACCGGATTTGCCGGAGAGGTAAACGCGGCGTGGATCGATGTTGAACAGCTCATTGGCGCGGTAGATCGCAAGAAGTGCGGCACCATAACGGTCTGGCGAGTTGGCACCGTTGCCGACGGCGCGTGGAGCGATCCAGATGAGATTCTTTTCATTGGAAGGAGCCTGGAGCACAACACCGGTAGTGGGGTCCGAGGTAATGTACACCATCACCCCGTATGGCTTCGTTCCATCGTAACCTTCCGGAACGAAGACGTCGTATCGCCAGCTGGCTAGATCGAGATTGTAGTTCACGACCTGGGACCAGGCGCGATTGATGACCGCCGGGTTCTGCAGTGATCCGAGCGTGATGTTGGCCTTCAATCCGGTTCCGATCGGTGAAGGGGCAGCCAGGAGAGTGCCACAGGCGAACCAAGCGGAGAGAACGGCGGACGAAGCGCATCTGAGGCGGCGGAGCAAAGGGGAGGTGGCGAACCAAGCGGAGCGGGACATTTGGATATTTTGACGGATGAAGGCGGATGAAGGCGGATGAAGGCGGATGAATGGTGATTAGATGGGCAGCGCGAAGAACGGCAGGGGATCGGGAAGGATGCGTTTCATCCGAAATCGAGAAGGGTACCCGGAAGACCACCCGGCGGCACGTTTCGTGCCGCCGGGTGGTGGTTTCGGGTTACGGTGCGATGGAAAACGCCCAATGTTGGTTGGCTGCCCCGCTATAGGGCCACTGGATGATGCCGGCTCCATTGGCGGTGCTTCCGCTGCTTACATCCATGGCCTTGCCGCTATTCACGTTCAGGACCTTGAAGGTGCCGTCTCCTGCCGGTGCGACCGTCCACTTCTGGCAGTTGTTATTGTTTGAGGGCCAGATCTGGACGACCGCGCCATTGCTGGTGGAGGCGCCTGTGACTTCGAGCAGCTTGCCGCTTCCCACGCCCACCGCCTGGTAGTGTCCATTGCCCAGGTGGGTGAGCGTCCACTTCTGGCTGTCTCCCCCCGTCCAGCCCCACTGGACAGCGTCCGTGCCATCGGCCGTTCCGCCCCCGAAGAGGTCGAGGACTTTGTTGCTCTTGCGGGAAACGACGCGATAGGTGCCGTTGGGAATGGTTTGTCCGCTGTCACTCCACAGGCCGAGCTCGGCCACTGCCAGCCCGGCGGCACCGTTGTTCGCGGAGACTTGGAGTTGGTAATAGCGGTAAGCGGCGGTGTTGCCGATGTCGTAGGTATTCATCTGCAAGCGATTGGCGAAGAGCTGGTTGCTTTGTGAATCCAAGGTGGTCCAGGTGGTTCCGTCTTGTGAGCCAAGGAACGTCCAATCTTTCGGATCACGGGTCGCCACATCGGCGCTGTTCAGCGTGTAGCGCTTGATGACCTGCGGGTTGTTCGCGCCGAAGTCGTATTGGAGCCAGCCAGTGGGCGAGTTGTAGCCATACCACTTGGACCCAGGGTCGCTGTCGAAGGCCTTAGCAGAGCCTTCCGTGACGGACGTGGCATTGAAACTGGCCGTCGATGTGCCGCTGTGGGCGAGGTTGACCATGGCGGTGGGAAGCAAAGCGGCACCGAATTGCGGTGAGTCACCGCTGGTGCCGGCAGAGTTCTTCGCCCGGATCACGTAGTAGTAGCTCGTGCCCGCGGCCGCGGTCGTGTCCACATAGCTCGTGCCGGTGAGGTTGCTGGCGAGAGCGGTGTAGCCCGAGCCCGAGGTGGTCGAGCGCAGCACGTCATAGGCGGTGGCACCATAGGAGGTGAGCCAGCGCACGGTGATGGCTCTGTTGGAGCCGCTGGCGAGCACGCCCAACGGGGCGACGGGAGCGGTCAGGAGGCCGCCGGTTCCGCCGGTGAATGCCACGTTGGCGAAGTTGGCAGTAACGGACGTGGTATTCCCGCTGCAGAGAAACAGGCCGATATAGAGGGTGGACGGCAAATTGCCGTAATAGGTACAGTTCACGGGCATCCAGCTGGCGCCATCCGGAGACGCGAAGGTCGTGATCTGCTTATCCCGCCGTTCGATCTTGAGCCAGTAGGGCATGCCGGGAGTCCACGAGTGCGAACGTTGGGCATATCCGCCCCCGCCCCAGTTTTCCGTCCAGCCCCGCATGTGGGATTCCATTAGCACGGTGGCCGCGGGCACCATCCCGATCCAGGCGCGCTGCGAAACGGTGGCCGTGAGGTTGTCGCGGATCATCAAGCCCGCCTTGCCGTTATTGGAGCCGGAATAGGTGAACGAGTTGACCTTGGCGACCATGGCGCAGTCGCCGGTCATCTGGGTGCAGGCAAACTGGCAGTCGTCGGTCGTGTCGTTCCAGACCCCGTTCCCGAGCCCGGTCAACGTCCACACACCGTTCGAATACGAGGCGCTGCGGCCCGTGGTCTGGGTGCCGAAGGTAGTCAGGGTCAGGCCGCTCGAGGCCAGGGAAACCGTCGGGAAACTGGCCGGTGACGCGGTGGCGGTGGTGAAGTCGGCCGTCTTGGCAAACATGAAGTTGCCGCCGTCGATACCCTGTTCTCCCATTTTGCGGTCGATCCAGGGAGTCGGGAGACCGCGGCGGTTTCTGTAGGCGTTTTGAAGGATGTAAAACGCGCCGCGATTAGCGGTGTAAGGGCCGGCCGCATTGTTAAACCACGCCCAATCAATGGTGCCGTAGGGAACGTAGGGATTGTCCGTGGCGAAGGTGTTGCGGGCGTAGTATTCGCCACAGGTCAGCAGCCGGTTGTCCAATTCGGAGTAGAGGTCCACGCCTTGTTTCCAAGCGCATTCAGCCACGAAGGCCAGGGCATTGAGGGTGCCGAACCCGTGTCCCGCGTCGCGCCCTGTCTCTCCCATCTGTCCAGTAGACAGGGTGTTCATCAGGCCGCTGCCGTGAAAGGTGCGGTAAAGGTTGACGATTTGGTCGAATTTCGCGGTGTCGTCGCAGAAAGCGGCGATGGCGATACCGGCTTCCATATAGATGGCGCCCTTGTTGGCAGGCCCAAGGATATTTCCCCAGGCGAGAGAAGCCGGCGCGAGAACATTCCGGAAATAGTTCTGGACCGTGGTCGTGTCTGAGGCCGTCCATCCGGACCAGGTGCCGCGCAGGATGCTGGCCCCCCCGCCGTAGCAGATGGCATAGTCGCCCAAGGCGAGGCCGGATTCGTTGCCAGTGAAGCTGGTATGCGTGGTCGCCCATTGGATGAGGATGTCGTGGGCTTTCTGCGCATAATCGGGATTGCCGGTGAAATACCACATGCGTGCGAGGTTATACACGGCGGCCATGTCGTTCTGCCATGCTCCGAGATTGGCGTCGTAAGCGCCCGCGCGGCTTACATTCGCGAACGGTCCTCGCATCTGGTAGGTCAGCTGCGAATGACCATCGGACGTCAGTATCGCGTAACCTTGCTTCCAAGGCTGTTGGTTGAGGCTTGCCTTGATGGTGTCCAGTTCCTCGAGGGTATTGGGAATGCAGGGATGGGTGTAGGCCTCTGCCAGCGGTTGCCCGAGGGCAAACAGAAGCAGGGAGGCTCGGGCGATGCGGATTGGATTTGTGGGTTTCATGTATGGGTGTTTTTTTGGGCATGCCTTGGGTTGAAGGCGTGATCAGGACGGAGGGGAGAGACTGCGGAATTCCAAGGTCGGAAATTTTATTCCGCCAATGCCGGGTTGGAGGAGTCCTGGTCCTACTGCGCTCGCCATACCCTCTGGAAGAAGTGGATTTGCGGCAGAAGCTTGGTGGCCGCGTGACTCTTGTTCACGGGCGGAGCGGCTTCTACAAATGGCGGCGAGGTTCGGACCGAGCATTGGGTGCGGGGTGCCAGCAGGCATATGCCTGTAGGAAACGGGGACCGTATCAGGTTTTGCTGTGAGCCCCAATATCCTCAAAGGGGGGATGCGACTCTCTTTGCCGAGGCCCTGCTTTCCGGCCACGGGAGGGCGATGGATAATCGAGGGATGTGCTTTACGTGGGCTGCGATTTTACGATGCTCGGAGCATCACTCTTCGATCCCTTCCGTACTTCGCGGTGTTGTCGTGCCCTGCCGCTTCTCATTGCGGATACTGAATGGCCAAGGCTGTCCGCTCATTCGCAATACCCTGGTAGCCATCTTTGCTTCGGAAGGCGGAAATGTGGAATCCTTCTCCAACCATCCAAACCATGATACGAACTCGTCTGGTGCCCGTTGCCATCGTCGCACTTCTTTGCGATCCGACCGCTTTCGCCGAGACCGTCGTCATTGATTCCCCGGACAGCCATCTCAAGCTGACCATCGAGGTCGCACCGGACGGCGGCGTCACGCATTCACTTGCAGTCGATGCGAAGCCGGTGATTTCGCCTTCCCCGCTGGGTTTCGTCGGAGGGAGGTTTGCCAGCGTCAAGCGACGCAATGAAAACTCGGTGTGGAAGCCCGTGTGGGGCAAGCGAACGCTCGTTCCGGATCGCTATCGGGAAGCGCTGATCGATCTGGGATCCTATCAGATCGAGGCGCGCGCCTACGATGAAGGTGTGGCGTTCCGCTACGTTTTCCCCGGCGCAAGGTCGGTCGGAGCGGAGGCCACCGCTTTCAACTTCGCTGGCGATTACACCGCGTGGTCCTACAACGGGGAGAATCACAACATCGGGCCGGAAAAACTCAGCGCTTCGAAAGGACTCCGGAAGCCGGTGATGACGATCAGAACCACCGCCAACGATTACTTGGCTTTGCACGAGGCCGATCTGGTCGAAGGCGAACCGTTGGCTTTGGAAGCCACACCGGACAAGATGTCGCTCCGGATTGCTTCCAAACCGAGCGCGTCGTGGAAGGTGATCATGTTCGGGCGCTCGCCCGGTGCCCTCGTGGACTCCCATCTCATCGAGCTGCTCAACCCGCCGCCGCCCGCCAGCATGGATTTCTCCTGGGTGAAGCCCGGTGTGGCCGTTTGGGACTGGCGCATCAATGGCGCAAAGGTGGACGGCTTCCGCTACGACATGTCCCTTCCGTCTTGGAAGCGCATGGTCGATTTCGCTTCCGAGAATGGAATCCCCTACCTGGTTCTGGACGCGAATTGGTACGGTCCGGAGTTCGGCAACGGTTCGGACCCGGTGAAGGGAGGAAAGGTCGATCAGGTCCGCGAAATCATCGCCTATGGGAAAACCAGGAACGTGGGCCTTTGGCTTTATCTGAACGACATCGGAGGACGCAAATTTCCCATTGATGAAACCTTGAAACAATATGGCGAGTGGGGTGCAGCGGGAGTGAAGTACGGCTTCATGAATGGATCGCCTGGAGAAAAGAACCAGCGTACCCGCATGATCACCGAGCTTTGCGCGAAGAACAAATTGCTGTGCGACTACCACGATATGCCGGTTCACCCATACGGCCAGATGCGGACGTGGCCCAATGCGGTCACCCGTGAGTATTGCCAGTCCCAACTCGACGGTCATAAGGTCTTTCAGCCGAAGACGTTCGTGACCAGCGTGTTCGTCAACATGCTCGCCGGGCCCATCGACATGAACAACGGTTTGGCCGATCTCACCCAAGCTGGCCGTGTGGATCACGGTGTGCCCGTGCCGTCCACACTCACCGCCGAGGTTGCCCGTACTCTGATCGTGTTCTCAGGGGCCACCATCATCCCGGACATTCCCGAATACTACAGTCGTCATCCTGAATTGCTGCGCTTCATCTCTGCTGAGCGCATGCCGTGGCGGGAGAGCAAGACACTCGCCGGAGAGATCGGCGAGTACATCGTGATGGCCCGGCAGGCAGCGGATGGAGCTTGGCTGATCGGTGCCGCCACCAATGAATCGCCGCGCGAATTGAGCGTGCCATTGTCCTTTCTGGCCGCTGGAAAATACGAGGCCCTCGTCATTCAGGACGGCCCTCAATCCGACTACCGCACCCATGTGGAAGACTATCGGGCCGAGACGCGGGAGGTGGATAAAGCCGCGATGATACGCGTTAAGCTCGCGCCCGGCGGCGGAGCTTGTGTGTTGATCAGGCCGAAATCCTGAATCGCGCCGCCTTCAATTCCCTTCAGGGGCCAAAGGCAGGGTGCTCCCTTCGTGCCAATGGCCCTCCACGGCGATGCGGATACTGGGGATCCCATCTAGATCTCCATGGATTGAGCTAGCCAATATCTCGACCCCGAGGCGGCCCACTTCCTCCGGGTGGCAATCAATACCGGCCCAACCCCGGATTTGACCGCGGCAACTGAAGGCGAGGCCAAGATCCTCGGGTATCCGGAGGCGCGCTCGTTTCAGTAAAAGGCCTGCCCCGGGCAGGTCCGTGAGGATGGCATCCAAGTGGTGGCTTCTTGCCCATTCTGCGAGTTGATGGGGAACAGGATTTTCTGCGGTCGTGGCAATCGGCAGATGTCCTTCCGAGAGGGAGTCACACTGATTGTAGGGGAATGCGGCCATCGACAGCTTGTCGTTGGAGGCTTCGGGACGTCGATCGGTGAGGAAACCGATGCGGCGATAGCCACTGTTATGCATTCTTTCGAGGGCGAGCCGGAAGTTTCCCAATTGATCGGGGCCAACCAAATTTGCAGGGAAGGGCAAAGTGTGATGGCTCAGGCAGACGATCCGGTAGTTCTTCCACGGAAAGAGGTTCAGTATCGTGGGGTCACCATCGGGTGGGAGTAGAATGCCGTGGAAACCTTTCATCTGGAGTTGCTGTTCCAGTTCCTCCGCCGTGGCCTTTGGAGAGAGGCGGAACTCCTCCAGATAGTATCCTCTTTCAGAAGCCGCCTTGCATGCTCCTCTCCAGTATCCGCTGTAATCTGGGTGCCGGGCGAGCCGCGCTGGTTCCCGCCAAGCGTTGATCCATCCCAACGAGGGCCGCCGGGAGGGAGGAAGTTTTGTCCGCTCGTGGTCGGGGAGAATCCGCAGATCCGGATGCGATCGATACCCGATTTCGTCAGCCACCCTTTTTACTTCCGCCCGTATGACGACTGGAATGTCAGGATGTTCCCGGAGGGCCAGTGCAACAGTGGCCTGGCTTAGGCCGAGACGATCCGCGATCTCACGCTGGGACGGAGATCTCGACTTGAATTCAAAGTGGATGCGGGGGCGGGCGGTCATTTCAGGTCTCCGTGGAATCGAACTTCTGAAACATTGCAGTGCCAGTTGCCCCGGTTGAAGATCCGGAGGTAACGATAGGCTTCGGTTGACGGTTTCATTTTAGGCCGTTGCCACTCCTCCGTGCCGATGGCCTCCTCCGTGAGGCTTGTCCAGGTTTCCCCATCGTTCGATCCTTGCACGATGGCTCCCGCGATTCTATCCCGGTACTTGGGCCGTGCCAAAAGCTCCACTCCTGAAAGCCGGACACGCGCCGCGCCAAAATCAAAGGGAAGGTAGGCACCGACCCCTTGACCCTTGAGATCGAGTTCCGCGAACGTGCCGGGATTATCGTCGAACATCGCGGCCAGAATTCGCGGCGTGGCGGAGGTTGACGTGCCGCTGTTGGGATCCACGAGTTTCGCGATCTCCGGGATGTTCCGGATCAGCTGCGATTCATCGACAAGGATCAGATGGGAACCGTCGGTGGTCACGCAGCCGGAGTCGCCGGGGGTGCCGTCCTGTCTTCGGTAATCGATGCTGAATTCCACGGTGCCCGCTTTTGCCTGGCCTTGGCTCAGGAGGGCTTCCGCGACATAGGTCAAAGCAGCCGTTTGTTTTGTGGTGGCCTCGATACCTTGGATTCGAACGCGAAGATCCCGGATCGGTTCCCGTGTTTTCAGGTCCAATCGAATCGGTTGTCCCAGGGCGACCCGGATGCCATTGCTCTTCTCCGCCCGCAGCGAGATCGCTTCCAGCTTGTTGCCGCTTTCGTGGCGGCGGCCGAAGATGCGCATCTCGGAGGGTTCAAAGATGGAGCCCCGAAGCCTCTTCACGCGTAAAAACCGGAACGTCGATTTCGAAAGGTCGTCGGGTACTTGGATTTTCGTCAGTTCCGTGGAGCGTCGGGTGGCAACCGGGGTGAGCTCCGTCCAAGTTCTCCGATCGTTGGAGCCGTAAAATTTGGCATCCTCCATGCGGTCTTCGAAATTCACACGGCCTTCCATGGCGAAGGCGCTGGCGGAGAATTTGAAATCCGCTCCAAAGTCGAATTCGTGATAATTGTCCGGGGCCAGGTAAAAGCCCACGAAGGTGTCATCGTTTCCATCGACCAGCAGGCTCATGGCCTGGCCGATGTTCGACGAAGCGACCAGCTTCGGGAAATCCATGCTTCCGTCAGGTAGGAGGGGCGTCAGCGGCTCCAGGCCTTCGAACGCTTCCTTGAGCTGGACCAGTAGCGGGAAGAAGGTTGTGTCCACGGCGGACTTCAGCTCCTTCTGTGCCCGGTCATGAAGCGCCTTGCAGCGTTCCAATGAAGTTTGGACGTAGGACGTGTTCGGGTCATACCCTGTCTCTGCCTTTTGAAGAGCCGCCGCGCGATCGGCGGCGATGGAGATCGTCACCTTCTTCGCGGTAACGGCTGCTCCGTCCGTGGCAGTCACGATGAAAACAAGATCTCCGGTGCTTGTTGGAACCCATGAAAAGCCACCGGTTTGCGGATCCAGCGTCGCTCCCTCGGGCTTATCCAGGCTCTTCACGACCGTTGTCCCCTTTGATCTGGCAACCGAGAAGTCCAAATGGATGGGAGCCCCGGGATAGGCAACGACGCTCAGCGGGGAGTCGCCCGAGCTGAAGAGCGGTGGCTTTCCATCGGTTTTTCTCAGGAGCTGGTCGAGGTCGACCAAGGTGCTTGGATTCCCTTTGACGCTGAGGAAGACGATGTCACCGAGCCGTTCAAGAGGGCCCATGGTGTAGAATACGTAACGCCATTGGCCTTCCGTGTCCGGAAGTAGCCATGGCTTTTCGAAGCCTGACATCTGCACCTCGGCGAAGCCGGACGTGCGAACTCGAAGACCGATGGTTTTTTCTTCGGAAGCGCAGCTCAGGAGGGCTAGGCGTGTTCCTTCGGGGGAGGGGAGAACACGAACGAACGTGGTGTCACCTTCTGTTTTGACGGAAGAATTCGCCGTGAGGTTCGAGGAACGCTCCTCCACTTCGACCACATTGGGTTCCTGCTCGGATTGCGGGATGCGGAGCGCTTCTCCGGTCGCTTTCCCCGGAATGTAAAGCCAATCGTAATCATCGCTGACGATCCGCTTGGTGAACGTCTGGTAATAGTAAGGAGCTTTCTTGGCGAGATCCACGCCTTTACTGCATGAGTAGTAATAATACAGGTCCCACATCTTATGCTGCCGGATGCGGCCCCGGTAGTTGTCGGCGATCCGGGGGTAGATCTGTCGGATGGAGCCATCGGGACCGATGTCGGAAGGTGTGGGAACCCAAGGCGTGCCGTAGCCGAGCATGAAGCGGCAGAAGTGGTCGGCCGCCATGAGGATACGGTCGCCGAGGAACTCATACGGGCCGACTGCTCCGGATGCGGTGGAAACGGTCCCGGTCACCGGGTCGACTTTGGTCCCCTGGGAATTCAAGATACGAGCGATGGTGGTGAAGATCGTCATGTCGTCGCCGGCATGCGCCTGATCGCGTCCCATCTCGGTGATCTGGACCTGGGGGGCGACCTTCTCGCCGGTGAGAGCATTGGTATCGACCAGGCGGGCTAGATCCTGAATCGAAAAGCTAGAGCCCTTGTTGGGACCGTCCTTGTTCACGGTGAAGCGTTCAACCCGCTTTGCATAGTCCTGTGGATCGCTCCGGAAAATGGCTCCCGCGATTGCCGGTGCATAGGCGAAGCCATTTTGATTCATGAACCATCCATTGTGGTTGAAAAAGTTCGTGACGCCCGGGGTGATGAAATTATTCGAGAAATTGAGGGTGTCCTGCTCCGTCCAATCCAGCTCGGGATTTGGTGAGTTCATTCCGCGCAGGAGCTCGGCGACCAGGATCATGTCCTTGAAGGCAAATGAACAATGGATGTAAACCTCATTGTAGGCCTTGAATTTCGCGGGATTCATCCTCGACCACAGGCGGACAATACGAAGGGCATTCGCGCGATAGGTCCGATCCCCGGTGAACCAGTACATGAGCACTTGGCGCAGCGCAGTGTCTGAATCGACCTTGAGGCGTCCTTCGACACTGGCATTGTCGAAGGCATCCATCTCCGGACGAGTGGGGTCGTCCTTGCTCTGGTTGCGACTTGAAACGGTTTTGGATGAGCGGGGGCTCGAGGCGAGCTTGACGAACCCCGAGAGCCACGGCTCGCGTCCCGCCAGCACCTGGGCGCGAGCGTTTTCCAGAATCTCCTGGTTCAGGCTGATCCCCGGATGCGTGAATCCGTTCACGACGGTTTTATGAATCCGCACTTTATCCGTTCCTTCAACAGGCGGCTCGGGATCCGCGGCGAGCGCGGTCGTGGCAAGCCCCAGGACGAGCCCGCACACGATTCCCATCCCAGTCCATTTCATCCTTGGGGCACCCGGTGTAACTCTCATCATTTTGAAATTTCATTGGGTCGCGGCCTTGCATCTCGGTCCGCCTCTCCATCGTGATTGACCACGGTGCCACGTGTTGCCCGGCGGAGCAGTCGGGGCAACGAAGGGTGGATTTTTAGAAAGGATGGGGCGGAGAAGTGACAGGTAGGACCGTCGTCCAGCCCCACAACATAGCATGGCGTCATCCCGTCCCCAATATCCCCAAACGGGGGAGGGGTCACTCCGTGCGAGGAAGCCGCGGGGAACCCGTGCTTTCGAAGTATTTGGCCACCGCTTCGGCCCGTGAGTGAACATGCATCTTTTCGTAGATGTTTTTCACGTAGGTGCGGATGGTCTCGGTGGTGAGCGAGAGCCGGTCTGCGATTTCCTTTGTCGTCAGACCTCGTGCGATCAGTCCCAAGACCTCGGATTCGCGTTGGCTCAACCGCCGGAGTTCGTCCGAGCCTTTTGTCCGTTGTCTGAAAAATTGCACCACGCGGCGTGCAATTCCACTCGTCATGGGCACCCCCCCTCTTCCAACGTCGAGCAGGCCTTGACGGAGATCCTCCGGGGCGCGGTCTTTCAACAAATAGCCATCGGCCCCTGCCTCAAGGGCACGGAATATGAGCTCCTCTTCGTCGGAAGAGGTGAGCATGACAACCTGGCAGGAGGGGAGGCTTTCCTTGAGGCGGGACGTGCATTCGATCCCGGACATGCGCGGCAGATAAATGTCCATGAGTACCACGTCAGGAGCCAGCGGGGGAAGCGCCCTCAGGGCTTCTTCGCCGCTGGTGCATGCTCCGACGCAAACAAAGCCCTCGAACGATTCGATCAGGCTGATCAGTTCGAGGCGAATTCCCTCCACATCCTCGACCAGCGCCACGCGGCAAACGCCCGGTGGGGGCGCGGCTGCGGACGATTGGGACCGAAGAGCGGACGAGGTCGGGGATTTTGGCATGTCGGCCAAGGACGCGTGTTTACGAGGCAAGGGCAGCAGGTTATCTGGCGGCGCGAAATTTACAAATCCTTCGGAAGAGGAGGGCCTTCCCATTCATCCGCCCAATCGAGGTTGGGGGGAGAGTGGAATGAGGAATTCTACCAAGGTTCCTTCTCCGGGAGTGGTCAGCAACGTGAGATCTCCGCCCGCCTCACGTGCCCGGAGTTCGAGATTGCGCAGCCCTTCTCCTCGTTGGCCCGACTCGAGATCGAAGCCGACTCCGTTGTCCGAGACGGCGACCCGCAGCGCGCCGCGTCGGCGCTCAATGAACAGCTCCACCTCGTCCGCTCGAGAGTGGCGGAGGACGTTGTTGAATGCCTCCTTGACTCCAAGAAGCAGATTACGACGCACTCCGAGCCCGCAGATGCCGTCAGGCAGGTCGTCATCGATGGAGAAGCGACACCGTATCGGGCTATCGCGAAAAAACGTCTCCCCGTAGTGCACAAGGTAAGAAGCCAGTTCGGCCACAGTATCCCGCTGGGAATTGATCAACCAGACGGTTTCCTTCATGTTTCGGCCCATCAAGCGCGCCTGCTCGCACAACCGCTTCAGCTTGTCGCCCGAGGCACCTGCTGTTTCTCCCAAGTCACGACGAACCGCTTCGCCCAGCAGGACGAGTTGGGTCAGGCCTCCGCCGAGGTTGTCGTGCAGGTCGGTGGCGATACGAGCTCGCTCGCGCCGAACCACCCGCTCCGCTTGCATTTTCAGGAAGAGCTGCGCAGCAAGAAACAGCCCCCCCAGTACTGCGGCCGAACTCACCACGATCAGCGAGGCTTGGAACCAACGTTTCTGCCAAAACGATTGAGGCTCCGGCAAGGAAACAGGGGCTTCATAAACCCGGGGACGTAACCACCAGGTTTCGAAGCGACGCACGACGCGAGCCATTTTCCAGGGGACACCGGGCTCCGGGAGCGGCCAGGACGATGCGTCGTCAGGAACGATCTGCCAGGCCGGGTCCGTTGCGATCTCGATCCTTTCGCCATTGTCCAGAGCGATCCGCAGGCCGGCGACGAGACCTGCGAAGTCGAAATCGTTTACGACGCTCACGGCCAATACGTGGCGGCCCTCGGAGAGAAGTCGGGTAATGTCGTATTCAGTGAGGGCCCGCCAATCGCTTCCTTGACCAATGAAATGGCCGTCCAGATAAACGCGGTAGAAATTATCGGCTGTGATGCGCAATAGGGCCGACTTGACCTGATGTCCGGCTGGAACGTCGATGAAGCGCACAAAGCGGCACTCCTGGCGGCTCTTCATCGCATCGGTCCAGATCCAGTCCCCGACCTGGAATTCCGGATGCAAGCCGCCTGCTGTTGCGCGGCAACAGACGATCACGAGCATGGAAAGCCACAGGAAAAGGAAGCGCATCGGCTAGTCCTTCGTAAGCATTGCAGAGGATCGAGGAAAGCATGTACTCGGGGCGGGAATCCATTTGGCGCATTCTCCAGCGGCGGGTAACAGGCAGTGGATGGATGTTCGCAGGAGCACAGGTGTTCGCTGACGCCTCATTCCCTCGGCCGAGGTTGGCGGACAGGGAGCTTAATCGCGCAAGTTACAAGATGGTTGAGCGGCGGCCTTTTCGCCGCGACATCCGGATGCGGATTTCCTTTCGAGCCGACTGCGAGGTGAAGACCACGCAGAGGACGAACTGAAGATTCCGCGGATCACGAGCGCCTCTATTTGCAATAACCATGAAATTTATCTCACCACCCGTCAGCCCTGCTGCCCGCGTGCTTTTCGCCGCCATGGCGCTGAGCGCCTCGGCTCATGCCGTGACCACCTTGGAGAACTACTTCAACTTCACCAGTTACGGCACGGTGACGGCTGGAAACACTGTCGCCGCCGTCGGCAACACGGGTTCGAGCGCCACGGTCAAAGCGACCGGAACCACGTTGACCAGCTCGGGGCTGGCGATTACGGCTGGAAGCCTTGGGGCTTCCACTGGTGTGACCATGGCCAGCACAACCCTTATCGGCTTCACTGGAGATTTCACTCTCCAGATGTGGTATACGACTCCTGGTACAGTCGCCGGAAACACCGCTCTCTTCGGCGGAACCAGCTCTGCGACAGTGGATGGCAGCATGGTCGGAGATCAGGGTTTTTTCGCGGCCTACTCCAACACCAATCCCCGGTTCGTCCGGCCGATTGTGGGCAACAACACCCAATTCGGCGTCGCGGGCGCGCCCCCAGCCGGCACTGGAGGAACGGGCAGCACGCTTTATGACTACGTCATCACCTACTCGAGCCTGACGTCGACTTTCACAGCCTATTTGAATGGCACCCAGGTCGGAAACAGTTTCAGCGTGCCTTTCTTCGGCGGTTTGGACGATCTCACAAACGGCTTCGCGATTGGCGGTGTCCAGAATCCCGCATTCAATGACAACGCGGCCGGTGTCAACATCACTTCGTTCATGATGTACAGTGGCACTCTCACCGCCGGTGAAGTGAGCTCCATCCATGCTTTCGGATCGACTCCGACGTTGAATCAACTGGGCTCAGTAGTGGCCGTTCCGGAACCATCCGCGCTGGCGTTGCTTGGATTGGGACTGTTGGGGGGGCTGCGCCGCCGCCGCTGATTGTTTTGCCTTGGAGTTGACGGGGGAGGGGCGTGGCCGCCGGCGAAGACCGACGGCGGCGTCGCTTCCCGGCTCCTCAATGGATCGTCACGGGTCCATATTTGATGTTCGGAAACGAGGTTTCCCGTCAAAGGCGCGGTCGTAAGAGGCAAGGGCTTCTTGTTCGTTCGACGTATTTCTACTTGTGCGATAAAGTTGGTGCCATATCGATTCGTGGTGAGCAAACACGGTCATCCCCCGTCCCGAGAGTCGGACGATGCATCCTTGCCGACTCGCAGGGTCACCATGAATGACATTGCCCTGGAAGTGGGAGTCACCCGGGCGGCGGTGTCGCTCGCATTGAGAAACCACTCATCCATCTCCAAAGCTCGCCGCGAACAGATCCACGCCGCAGCGGAGCGTTTGGGCTACCGCCCCAATGCCATGGCGGCCGCCTTGGCCCACCACCGGCAAAACTCGCGCGTTCATCCCGTGCGAGCGGCGATTGCCTTCATCAACGCCTATCCCAGCCCCAAAACGCTGCATGCCCAACGTTCTTTCGAGGATTGTTGGCTCGGTGCAGCCAAGGCCGCGGAGAAGTATGGCTACCATCTGGAGGAATTCCCCGTGAATGGTAAGCAGTCGCTCAAAAGCTTGGAGCGGATATTTGTCGCTCGGAACATTCGCGGGATCATTCTAGAGGTGGTTTCAAAAGTGTCTAACGAGGATCATGATGCAGGCGAGCTTGAAGAATCCGCTATATAGCTCGATGCGCCGTTCGTGGCGTACGATCAGTCGCCGCCAATTTCCTATCCAGGCAAAAAGCCGTTCGATTTTCCATCGATGCCGATAACGGCGCAACGCCCTCCCATCCTGCATCGAGGCTCGCTTGCGGTTGCGGCGGTGCGGGCAGATCAACTCTCCATCGAGGTGGCGCATGAAGCGACGGAGATGGTCGGCATCATAGGCTCGATCAACGATCAATCGCCTCGGAAAACGACCGGTCTTCTCCTTGCAATCCGCCAATGTTGGCAACACCAAGGTCACCTCTGCGGGCGATGCCGAGGCAAGGGTGCTTCCCAGAGGAAGACCCTGGCCGTCCGCCACCACCATCCACTTCGTTCCCTTTCCCTTCTTGGTTTTTCCGACGCAGAGCCCCCTTTTTTGGCCGGAGCGAAACTGCCGTCCATGAAGCATTGCTCCCAATCGAGCAGATCCTGAGCATCGAGTTGGGCGATGAAAGCTCTCCAGAGTCCATCCCACACGCCGTCCTCCTCCCAATCCCGGAGCCGTCTCCAGCAGGTGGAGGCACTGGGCAGGTGCTTGGGAAGATCTCGCCAACGGGCACCTGTTTTGAGCACCCAGAGGATTCCTTCGAGCACATCGCGGTCGGCGCAACGTGGGCGGCCGAAAGAGTTGGTGTCTGGCAGAAGCGGAGAGACGCGTCCCCACACCCCATCGATCATGAACTCGTAGAGCACGCTCTCTGTTCATAGACACAAGGCCGGGCCGTACAAGCCCCGATTCAGACTTTTGAAACCACCTCTAGCGCCATTGCCTCCCGGCGGGACCGATGTGAAGTGGGAGGGTATCTCCTGGAGCAAGTTCTCGGTCGTGCGTAGTGGATTTCGCGAGGAATCTCCTCCTTTCCACTATGTCACCAGCGCTCAAGCCACCAATACGATGTTGGCCTTCGATCGGATGAAGGAGCGCGGCTACAACCGCATCGGCTTCGCTGGATATTGGGACAAAGCGCGGATGTTCGGAGCGGGATTTCTCTGGTCTCAACATGATCCTTCCTCTCAGGCCCGCGTGCCTCCCTTCTTTTTTTCCAAGGGAGTTCCGGAACTGAATCAACAGAGGCTTTTTGAGCAATGGCTGGAGACCGCGAGGCCTGACGCCATCTTCACCGATAGTTCGGCAGTGCCCGATATGGTGAGGAAGGCGGGACGCCAGGTTCCGGAGGATATAGGCGTCGCTGCATCGAATGTGCGCGACATGGATATTGATTCCGGGATCGATCAGAACCCCGAGGAGATCGGCCGGATCACCACCTTGGCTCTCATCTCCCTCATTCACGATGGGGACTTCGGTATTCCGGAGTTTACCCGCGAGATACTGGTGAGAGGCAAATGGGTGGACGGGAAAAGTCTGCCGCGACGGTGAGCGCGTTTCCCTCATTCAATGGCCATACGGCGGAGGGGCGAATCATGAACAGCGGATTTTAGTCTCCCTTTGAGCTCTGAAATCGGTTCCAGTGGGTGGCAGGAATTTACGTCCAACTATCGGGATCCATCCCAAAAAAAGCGTAACCATGAAGTCTCATCGCTATGGAAGTCCGTGGCCGCTCACCTTGAGTTTGTTGGCCGCGTTCGGACTTCATTTCGCTTTTCGGCATGAATCTCACGGCAGCGCGCGGAGCTTGCAGAACGCAACTAGGACGCAACGCGAGCGGCCGAAAACGGCGTTCGATCCTCAAGAGGAGCTCGCCCAGATTTGCGTCGATGAGGACATTGTTCGCCGGGAAACCAGATTGCGTGCCCTCGCGGAGAGTGAAGCAGAGGTGAAGCCGGAAGCCGCTCTGGAGATTGCTTTCGGACTACCACCCGGTGAGATCCGCGATGCGTTCATCCGCGAGCTATGCCAGGCATGGGCGCGGAAGGATGCCGGGAAGGCCCTGGCTTGGTCCGATACCTTGGGCGAATCGGTTCGGGCGCGGATCCGAGCGCTGATTTGTATGGAAGTGGCTGTCTCGGATTCGCGGCGCGCTTTGGAACTGGCGATCGAACATGGATCGGATCAGGGGAGGGATGGATTGTTGGAAAATCTCGCCGTGTTGTGGGCGGATCGGGAGCCCGCCGCGGCATTCGATTGGGTTAAGGACCAGGCCGAAAGCGGATGGCATGATCGCCTGTTGGCCCGTGTGGCCTTCGTTCTTTCGAAGTCCGATCCCCGCTCGGCTGCCTGTTGGGTGGCGGAGGATATGGCCCCCGGCCCTGTGCAGACCGAGGCTGTAATCTCCGTCTTGAACCAATGGAGGTTGAGCGATCCCATTGAGGCCGCTGCTTGGGTGGAGAGCTTTCCCGCCGGTCAGTTGCGGGAAAGAGCCTTGAGTGAACTGGCAGGCGCTTCGAAGTAGCTGGGTGGGGGAAGAAACCTTCTTGGAGGATGGTGAGGGCAAGAATCGGTAGTGATTTCTAAATTGGGTCGGCGGATTTTGGCTTACAGGTTCGATAATATTTTGCTTCTAAAAGCATGGGGTGAATGACAGACCCGTATTCGATCTGGCTAATGAAAGCAAAAATCGTCATTGAGAATATTGTTGAGAGAGGCTTGGGATGGACGCGCAGCGGCCAGGTGGACCCTTTCCCCCGGCGCTTCGAGAGGGGAATTCGTGCCGCCCTGCTCCTGTTGGCGTCCGTTTCTCCGTCCCTCGCCATCGATGGTATCCCCACCACCGCCGCCCCCGCGGTGATCGTGGACGCGAAGTCCGAGCCCGTGGCGAAAGGCAAATTCGAAGCCACTTGGAGTTCGCTCGCCCAATATCAGGTGCCCGATTGGTTCCGGGACGCCAAGTTCGGTATCTGGGCCCACTGGGGCGCGCAGTGCCAGCCGGAGGCCGGGGACTGGTATGCGCGCGGCATGTATCAGGAAGGCAGTGGCCAGTACAAGTCGCACCTCGAGCACTACGGCCCGCCGTCGAAGTCCGGCTTCAAGGACGTAATCCGCGAGTGGAAGGCGGACAAGTGGGACCCGGCCCGCCTGGTGGCCCTCTACAAGCGGACCGGCGCCCAGTACTTCTTCGCGATGGCGAACCATCACGACAACTTCGACAACTGGGACAGCAAGTACCAGCCGTGGAATTCGGTGAAACTCGGACCGCGGAAGGACCTCATCGGCGGGTGGGCAAAGGCCGCGCACGACCAGGGGCTGCCCTTCGGTGTCAGCATTCATGCCGCCCACGCTTGGACTTGGTATGAGGTCGCCCAGCGCGCCGACAAGAACGGCCCACTCGCCGGCACGCCCTACGATGGAAAGCTGACGAAGGCCGATGGAAAGGGCCAGTGGTGGGACGGGCTCGATCCGCAGGATCTCTACGCCCAGAACCACGCCCTCAGCCAGGGCAGTGACAACGACGGCCGCATCCACTCGCAGTGGAACTGGGGCAATGGCGCGAGCCTCCCGGACCAAGCGTATTGCGACAAGTTTTACAACCGCACCGCCGACCTCATCAACCGCTACAAGCCGGACCTCCTTTACTTCGATGACACCGCGCTGCCGCTGTGGCCCGCCAGCGATGCCGGGCTGAAAATCGCCGCCCATTTCTACAACAGCAATTCGAAGTGGCACAACGGCCAGCAGCGCGGCGTGATCTTCGGGAAGATCCTCAGCGACGAGCAGCAGAAATGCCTGGTCTGGGACATCGAACGCGGTGTGCCCGGCACCGCGCTGCCGCAGGCATGGCAGACGGATACCTGTATTGGTGGCTGGCACTACGACCGCGGCCTCTACAACCGCGGTGGCTACAAGGGCGCGAAAACCGTGGTCCACATGCTCGCGGACATCGTCAGCAAGAATGGCAACCTCCTGCTCAACGTGCCGGTGCGCGGCGATGGCTCCATCGATGAGAAGGAGGAAAAGGTGCTCGCGGACATCGGCTCGTGGATGGACGTGAACAAAGAGGCGATCTTCGGCACGCGCCCGTGGACGACCTTCGGGGAGGGCCCCGCCAGCGATGGCGCGCCGATCAGCGCCCAGGGCTTCAACGAGGGCAAGGGCAAGCCGTTCACCGCCGATGACTTCCGTTTCACCGCCAAGGGCAAGGTCCTCTATGCGATCGAACTCGGTTGGCCGGGCGAAAAGGAAGTGGTGCTGAAGTCGCTCGCCGGGAAGAAGGTCACGGCGGTCACGCTGCTCGGTTCGAAGGCCAAGGTCGAGTGGGCACAGGATGCCGAGGGGCTGAAGTTGAAGCTCCCCGAGAAGCCGTTGAGCGACTACGCGCCGGTGCTGAAGATCGAAGGCGTGCTCGGGAATTAGCCACCCAAATAATGTAGCACCACCGCGCGGGTGGAGTAGGAAACCAAACCGCAGAAGGGCGGCACGGCGCTGGTCATCACCAAGCTCGGCGTAGAGGAACGCCGCGGCTCGACCTCGGCAACGTGCAAGGAGATCAACGTGCTGGTGTTACCGAAGCCGACGCTCCAGCTGATCGACTACGTGCTGCAGCAGCCGTAACTCGGGCGAAATTCGCCCGTCCCAAAGGAATCTTACCACCCCGCCGGAGGAAGCTCCGGCGGGGTGGCCATTCTTTTTATCTCGGTGGGGCCGCGGTGGAATGGAAAACCGACGCAAGTATGTCCATGTTCGCCTACGAGGCTTTTTAAGGGACGTTGCCGTGCGCCAGGGCGCTATCGCTGCTCGGCTTCTTTCCATGAGGTAATGAATTCACGGTGAAAGGTTTGGGTGTCGATAAATGCAAAGTGCCTTGAAATGAAATGATGCTGTGATTTTCTGGGCTTGAATTGGGGGCTGAGGGTTCCGGGGGGAGTCCCAATACGCTCTCGATTCCGGGAGGGTCGCTGGCGCGACCGTGGAAAAATGTCCCGCTTGGAACTCACCATTCCCGGCGGGACATTTAGGTGATGGGTATCTTCAACTCCGGGGAGTTCCGTCGCAAGGGCCGCACCACCGTGCGGGTGGAATATGAAACCAAGCTCCAGAAGGACGGTTCCGCGTTGATCCATCACTAAGCTCGGCAGGGAAGAAATCTGACAGTTCGTGTCGGGAGAAATGTGTCGTCTTCACTGAAATGCCGTCAAAATCCGCGTTCCTTAAACAAAGCGAATTCGCTCTATTGCTCGGCTTCCTTAAGCAAGATTCTGATGAACGCCCAATCGTACCACAATCGTTCACGGGATGCGGATCCGGTGAGGTAGTTGGGAAAGTCTGCCCGAACCGTTGCCACCAAGGAATTGGCGTAAGCGTCGTCGCCCTGTTGGCGCGCGCACAACGCGAGAAGCACTCGCAGCGTGGTCATGAGGGAACCGTGATCCTCCGCGCGGTAAGCTTGCTGGAGTAATTTCACGGCTGCCCTCCACGACCACCGCGGTGGGTGCCGTGGCACGCATCCAATCGTCCCAGTGCGCATTCAATCCGCCCGGATCGAAGGTTCGATAGACCGGATGCAAGCGTTCGATCAACCGCAGGTTGAGATCCTTGCTCCCTTCTCCAAGGGCTGCGTCGAGTAAATGAGTTTGGATGTTTTCGAACCGCGGTGACAGCGGAGCCAGGATCCTCCGGTGCCCTTGCTCATGGAGGTGGGCGATGGCGAGTTGCGCCATCTGGATGATCGGCGTGTCCGCACCATCGACCTCGGAGGCGATTTCCCCAACCACACCACCATTGCAGAAGAACGGGATGCCGTTGCTTTGGAACCACCTGGCTACGGCAAGGGTGGGTTCCAACAATACCACCCGCTCGGGTCGGTGGTTCTTCACGATCCGTTCCAAGTAGCTGCCTGGATTTCTGAAATGGAGGAAGGCGAATTGGTCGTAGGCGATTCGCCAGCCTTCCGCGCGCGCATTGCTTGTGAGGATCTCGACTTCGGATTGGGTTTCCCAATCCAGTTCATGATAGGAGGCCGGCCCGAGAATAAGAAGGGATCGGATGTCGGCATTCGCGATGACAGGAGATGGTGCGACGAGGACCCGCCGTCCTCTTCTTGGCTCCGGTTCCGCGAGCAGGCCTTCCGCGGTCAATTCGGCCAGGGCCTTTTCGAGGGTGGGTCTGCTGACTTTCAGGCGCTCCTCCAGGACGCGATAGCCGGGAAGCACATCTTGCCATTCCCCGGAGCTGACCAGCGTCCGCAGGGTTTCCACCACCTGCGCGTATTTCGGCTTCCAATCCACGCTATTCTAGATGCCGGAAGCGGGAACCAGGGGACAAGTGGAAACGTCACCCTAAGAGCACATAATCATCGGATTGTTTGAGGCAGGCACCATTTTCCCTGCTTCCAACTCCGTGGAGAAGTGTCCCCGCGCCAACTGGAGTGAACCCCATGCGCCAACCAATGGCATGGCGCGTGCCTCCCATTTGGAAACCGAAGCACAAATGGCTTCTTGGGAAATGAACGCTCTCTGGCAGTGACCCTATTGGGAACGGCTTCCGGCTTACGTTGGCTCTTGTCAGCCCTCTTCCCGGTCCGTTCCCGATCTCATCACGCCTTTGGGTACGAGCCAAGTTTCCCTATCATCCGAACACCCCAACGCCAAGCCCGCCTCGGAGCGCTGTCCCGGTCAACCGCGGGGAGCTCATGACGCCTCGGCGGCTCCCGGCCAGAACTCGGTAAGAGATGCGACACATTGCCTGCGATGTCGTCCCTGTTCCAAGGCTTCATTGGCTCGTAGGGAAGCCCTTTCCGGTGTCGATCTCTTCTCATCCGCCAAGATCGACGAAACCGATTGGAGAGGTGTAGAGTGGCGGCGCGACGTGAAGGCCCATGCCACGGTTTCGACCCAGGACGCGTATTACACGTACGACGGCCTGCAGCAGGTCACCTCCTACAACCGGGGGGACCTCACCCCGTCGTCGGGTCCGCCCTACACCGGCGTGGCCACCGTCCTTCAAGCCCAGGATCTCGAATACGACCAGACCGGGAATTGGAAGAACCTGACCACGGTGGACCCTACCCTCGATCAGGACCGCACCCACAACACCGCCAACCAGATCACCTCGTTCAGCGGCGGCCCGTCCGATCCGGAGTACGATGCGAACGGCAACATGACCTTGCTGCCATCGCCTTCCGATTGGGATGTGGACTACGGTTGCACGTGGGATGCCTGGAACCGGCTGGTGCGCATGGTGCAGAATGAGGAACTGGAAATCGATCTCTGCGAATATGACGCCCTGTCACGCCGCGTGCGCAAACAAACGGGCAGCGAAGATCACCACTACTACTTCAACAACCAGTGGCGGACGCTCGAAGAGCGGGTGGACGCAGGCGATCTGGCCATGCAATACACGTGGAGTCCGCTCGATCGGTGGACCTTGATCCGCCGACTCCGCTCGGTGGAAGGGGATCTCGATGAGAGCCTCTGGTGCCTGCGGGATTACCTCGATCCGGTCGCGATCGTGCAGGTGGTGGACGACGAAGCGGTCGTCCAGGAACGCTACCGCTACAATGCGTTCGGAACGCGGGACATCATGACTCCGGCCTTCGAGGACCGGGCAAGCAGTGATTATGAATGGAACTTCCTGTTCCACGCGGAATTCCAGGATGATGAGAGCCAGCTCTACAATTACGGCTATCGCTATTACAACACGCAATTGGGCCGGTGGATTTCGAGAGATCCGATTGGAGAAAGTGGAGGCATTAACCTATACGGTTATATTTACAATAGGTCTTTGAATTTCAATGACTATTTGGGATGGTATGCCATTAACGTTTACTGGCCAACGAATGACGGTTTCGCCTTCGTTCATCATGATAATCCAGGTGATAATAGGTGGTTTTGGCAAGCGGCTGGCGGAGATGATAGTGATCCAGAATTTAAAAACGGTAATCCATCCGAACCAACCAACAAAGCAGGAAATGTGGGGAACGGAGTTTCAGGGGCCGATTTCTTGAAATTTCTGGTTAAAAAATCTTCCCATGAATGTTGCATAAAGAAACTTAGGGATTCTTCACATTGTAGTTATGATGGTGCAGGGCTTGGAGGGGGCGGTGGTGCAGATGTTTTTCGAGGATTTTACACGAACAAAGACATAAGGGACCCCAAAAATCCTTCGAATAAACATGGTATTCCGGTTAGTAGTGATGCTCGCGATTTATCGGACCTTCGTAATTTGATTAACGATGGGAAAGTGAAATTCTGCAAAGATTGCAAAATTGACATTTTTGCATGCGCTTCTCCAGGGGCAAGCGCTTTCATAATGGGTCTTGCCAAAGTGACTAAATGTAAGGTTGTGGGAGCGGTAGGTGGGGAAAGTTGCCCGGCTCCAGGAAAGGGTGGGAATGACTCCTGTCAATCTTCTTGGAAAACCGAAGGTACTTGGCAGCAAAGCGACGCAGGAGGCCCTCTGAATCCGGCTCCCAACACGACAAATAATGGCCACATATTCAATCCAAATTTATAACCATGAAATATTTATTTTCGTTATTATGCCTGCTGGGGACTGCTGTGATCTACGCGGACAAGGAAGAAGGTCCGGGAAACAAGCTAACAGATCGCCAGAAGAGAGTCGAAATCCTCTGCAAAGAGCTCGATGCGAGCGACGATCCCCTTCTCACAAAGGAACAATTATCCCAACCGCAGAGAGATTCGCATAAGGTGACAGCCAAAATATCGTTTAGGTCAAAGGGGGATAAATCTGGTTTGCGATACGGAGTTAATTTATGGCTGCTTAAGGATACCGCGGAATTGCGGCATCAATGGTATTATCTTGAGTCGTCGGATAAGAGATTGCTTATAAATCTTATAATGCTGTCTGATTTTGAATATGAATTCAGTGATTATAGGGATGGTTTTTTGCGGGATTTATTGGTTTCAAAAAGATATGACATAAGTGAGCGGGCTGCCAGAGTGGAGGAATTTCGTGCCGCGGTCGAAGGTCTCCCTATTTTTTCCAAATGGCTGATCGATCATGTATCTGATCGTCAAAAAATAAGTGATTCTATAAAAGTGATAGAAAGTAGATCAAGTTATTGTGGGAAAATTGATACTTGGATGAATGACCATGGATCATCATTTGTGATGCAATACGAAGAGGGTGAAAAACATCTCAAGCAGGAAAATGGTAGCAGCCAATAAATGAATAAGTGAACAAGTGAACCCCACACGCCAACCAATGGCATGGCGTGTGCCACCCATTTGGAAACCGCAGCAGGAATGGCTTGTTGGGAAATGAACGCTCTCTGGCAGTGACCCTATTGGGAACGGCTTCCGGCTTACGTTGGCTCTCATCCGCCCTCTTCCCGGTCTGTTCCCAATCTCATCACGCCTTTGGTACGAGCCAAATTTCCCTATCGTCCGAACACCCCAACGCCTTGCCCGCCTCGGAGCGCTGTCCCGGCCAGAACTCGGTAAGGAATGCGACACCTTGCCTGCGATGTTGCCGTTGTTCCAAGGCTTCATCTGTTCGGAGAGCCCCACTTGCGTGGGGATGGCCGGTTATGCGTCTGCTGGAGACCGCTTCTAAGCCAACTCTTGAATCGTCGGTATTTTTGTGCCCATGGGACCAATGGCCCAAATCTTGACTGCCTCCGCTTTGCTCATTGCTCCGACGTAGTGCGATTTCAATACAGCAGCGCCTCCCGAGTGCCCAAATTCGAAGGTCAGGTTATCAAGCGGTTTACCAAGTGCCACCATGACCGAAGCGTGCGTGTGACGCAACGCGTTGTCCGGCCATTCAGGAAGCTCTTCCGGGGCCTCTGGCGGTTTAATAAGGTCGCACCAGACTCGCCATCCAGCAAGACGGCGCACGGCTCGCTCTTTCCGCGACCAATTGGCGGGCAGAGTCGTTTCTGCGATGGGGTATTCTGCAAGCCAGGCTGCTAAAGGAGCTGGCATTTGAATGAATCTCCGTCGACCGGTTTTCGATGATGATGCCGGGACCGTAATACCGTCGGCCGTAATATCGGGGACGTCGAGTCGCTCCAGTTCGGCCTTTCTCATCCCCGTGAAAAGGCTGATGGCGAATGCCGGCACGCAGTCCGGGTAATATTGCTCTGCCGCAGTCAGGAGAGCCATGCACTGCCTTGCGGTCAGAATTCCGATCTCGGATTGGGCGGTTTCAAGCTTTTCCAAAACTTCTATGGTTTTGGCTTCGCACCATCCTCGTGGAGGCCGCGAACACCATCGCCAAAATGCGCTGATGAGGCGGGCGCGATGGTTGAATGCGTGGGGACCGGCAGTGTGCCGTTGGACGTGCGCTAACAGCTCCTCGGCGGAGATGGTGGCGAGACTACGAGCGGTGAAATCGGCGCGTAGAGCTCGATCCATGGTATCATAGGCGCGGACATGCCGATCGCTGCGATTTCCCTTCGCCAAGCTGAATTGGCTAAGCGCCTGTTCAATTTCGGAACTCTTGGCCTCAGCCTCTTTGGCATGGACAAAGTAGCGGACTGCGTCCAACAGCGTCGCGTCGAATGGTTTGAGCAGCGCCTCAGCCTTCAGGGCATCTTCTGCCAACGACGGCTTGATCGCGATGGCGTTCCGCCCGTTGGCTTCCTTCTCATTCCGGAGCTTGGAGGCATGATCTCGGGCCTCTTCGCGGTTGGGGAAATAGACTCGTTCCCTCCCTCCGGTGCGGGAAAGGCTAGCAGGGATTTCGACCTTCCAGCCCCGAGGTGTTTTGACGACCTTAAACTCAGGTTTTCGTGCCATGGCTTCAGCGGATGATTTGTGCCCGAATCGCCCGAATTATGCGAGAAATAGCGGAAATTGATGATTTTTGCGAAAAATATGTGCTGATAATAAATGGGTTGCGATAAGAGCAGCTCATTCGTAATGAGCAGGTCGTCGGTTCAAATCCGACCAGCGGCTCCAGTTTCCAACGAGTTAGGAAAACTGGAGCCTGTTAAAAGCCGTCTCAAAAAATCTGATGTGGCGATAAATGGCGATTTTTGGCAGCCATTCCACATTCCTCATGCCCTCCCTATTAGGGCGCGGGCATTCTACCCGAGGAGACGAAGGCTATCGCCGCGACCCAGGTTGCCGCGGTCGATTTTGTGGACGGCTTCGGGGCGTGGCATTTTACTGCTGAACGGCGCGGAGTCGGAAGAAGCGCCGCTGGGTGGAACCGCCATAGATTCCGGGGTTGGCTTGGGTCCAAGTGATCATGTCCGTGCTGCTTTCCATCACTACATAAACATTGCCCGCCGCATTTTCCGGAATAACCACGGAGTTGGTTGGGGCTTGTGTTGGCGTGGTGTTCGCTCGGGTCACCTCGACTGTTAGAAAAGCCCCATCGGCGCCGTTTGTGTCTGGCTTGATGATTGCGGGACCCGCGATGGTGTAACCTCTTTCCATCTTGGTGTTTTGGCCGGAATAGTGGTCCGTCAAAAGGGAGAATTGTTGGCCTCTGATGGTAATCAATGCGAGAGCGGAGCCGCTTGTTTTTGTGCTTCCTGAAATGATTTTTGCGGTGTCGCCCTGATCCAATGTGAGGGTATCTTGAACGGTCGTGACTCCACCATCCCTCACTGCCAGGAGAGTGATGGTTTCCGCATGAGCTAGAGTAAGGGTGAAGCTGGCCAGGAGAAGTTTCTTGAGGGGCATTCCGGGTAGCCTATTAGGTCCGCCAGAAAGGGGACAATGTTATAAGCGGGCCATCACGCCGCGCCGTTGGTTGGGAAGGGGGAGCTGAGATCGAGCCAGGTGCCGAGCAATCGTCGTTATCTACGATGCTTTCCCTACGACAGAGGTGGTCTCACGGAGCCGATTCCGCTTGCGGTATTCCCGGGGAGGGCAGCCGCAGGAGGCTTTGAAGGCCTCGTTGAACCGGCTGAGGCTCTGGAAGCCGGACGCGCTGGCGATCTCGATGATCGGATCGTCCGTGGAAACCAAAAGCCGTTGGGCGTGGGAGAGCCGGTGTTGGACCAGGAAATCGATCATCGTGGTTCCGAATGTCCTGCGGAAGAGGTTCATCGCGTAGTTCGGGTGCATGCCCACAGCCTCTCCGATTTGGGCGGCGGTGATGGGCTCCTGATAGTGCCGGGCGATGTAGCAGGCGATTTGGTCGGCCCTGCTGAGGTTGGGCGGCACCGACCTCGAGCGTTTCCCTTGGGGGGATGTCATCGCGGTCCGGAGCAGTCTCGCCTGGATCTCCATGCGGGCGGCTTGTTCGCTCAGCGGGTCGCCGGATTGGATGTCCGCGCTCCATTGTTCGAACCGCGCTTCGTCCATGGGATGGGCGTGGGTTTCGGTGACGAGTTCCCCGCCCAGGACCGCGCTGGCGAAGGATTCGGGGAATCCGCAGGCCAGGAACCACGCGAGCGGAAGGGTGGCCACGTGGTAGGGATCGGTCGTTTCCCAATGCAGGATCTGATGGGGGACCGCTGCCCAGAAGAGCGCCAGGCGACCAGCCCGGATGGTGATGCGCCGGCCGCCCAGCAGGTAGGTGAGCGAGCCGGTGCGCAGCAGGTTCACCTCGATCTCATTGTGGCGATCCGGGCGCGGCATCGGGGTCGGAGCCCACAGGCCGCAACTGAAGCCGTAGGGAGAGAAGTCCGGCCGGGAGGAATCGAAGGACTCGGCGGCCTTAGGATTCCGTGACAATTCGGGGCCCATGGGGGAAGAATTTCCGGAATGTAGGTGGTAGAGTCACGGAAATTCAAAACGCGGGCTCTCCGTCCGTCCCCATCGAATCATGAGCACTCACTGGCTTCGGCTCCCTTCCATGGCGCTGCGTCGCGCGCTGGGAACATTCATCCTCAGTGCGGTCTGCGGTTCGGTCGCCGCGGCGGACGCGCCGACCGGACGTCCCCGCGTCATCGTCACCACGGATCTGTCCAACGAGCCCGACGACGAGGAGTCGCTCGTGCGCTTTCTCGTTTATGCCAATGAGTTCGACGTGGAGGCGTTGATTGCCTCGACCTCCATCCATCTGAAGGAAGGGACGCGCGAGGACCTGCTGCATCGGGACATCGATGCCTATGGAGCGGTGGTCTCGAATCTGTCCAAGCACGCCCCCGGTTATCCCGCCGCCGAATCCCTGCACTCGGTCTGTCGCACCGGGCAGACGGGCTACGGAATGGCGTTTGTCGGGGATGGCAAGGGCACTCCGGGATCGAAGCGGATCATCGAAGTGGTAGATCGTGCCGATGACCGGCCGGTTTGGGTTTGCGTCTGGGGCGGGGCCAACACGCTGGCGCAGGCCTTGTGGGAAGTCAAAGCCACCCGTCCGCAGGAGGAGGTGGATCGTTTTATCGGCAAGCTCCGCGTGTACACGATCTCGGACCAGGATGACGCCGGGTATTGGATACGTCCGACGTTCCCTTCGCTCTTCTACATTTGTAGCCCGGGTGGCGTGGGCGGCAACTACTGGGAAAGCACGTGGAGCGGCATCAGCGGGGACCGTCTCAACAAGATCGGCGTGATGCACCGGTTCGAGATGGTGGACAATCCCTGGCTCAAGGAGCACATCCACTCGAAGGGGCCGCTCGGGGCCCTCTACCCGCCGCTGGCCTATCTGATGGAGGGGGACACGCCGTCCTTCCTCGGACTCATCAACAACGGCCTCGGCTGGCACGTGCGGCCGGACTACGGCGGCTGGGGCGGGCGATACCAGGAGGGCACTCCTTATGGCGAGAAACGCCGGCTCTGGACCAGCGGACGCGATGCCCGTGACACGGTCACCAGCGACGACAACGGCCGTACCGAGACGAGCATCCACGCGACCGTCTGGCGCTGGCGGGAGCATTTCCAGAACGACTTCTCCGCGCGGATGGATTGGTCCATCACCGATGACTTCAAGAAGGCCAACCACAACCCGATCGCGGTGCTCAATGGCGACAAGACCAAGAACGTCATCGAACTCTCCGCCAAGGCCGGTGAAACGGTGACGCTCTCGGCCGAAGGCACGAGCGATCCCGATGGCGATGCGGTCGGGATGCGGTGGTGGGTGTACGAGGAGGCGGGAGAGTGGAGTTTGCGAACCCGCAGCTTTTCCGGCGATGTGAAACTCACCCAGGACAAAGGTCCGGTGACGAGCTTCGTCGTGCCGCCCCTGCCCACCAAGGGGAAGCCGCCCGTGGCGCAGCCCGCGTCGGTCCACGTCATCCTGGAGGTTCGAGATGCGGGGGCTCCGAACCTGTGGTCGTATCGCCGTGCCATCATCAAGGCCACGCCTTGAATGGGAGAATACATGGGCTCCCTATCGCCGGATAGCGGGCTGAGATCTAACGGATCGATAAAAACACTCGCTATAAGTATAGCTGAAAAAAATCGATCCGACCAGAAAAAAGCCGGAACACCCCGGGCTGTGGGAAAATAACCATGTCGAAATCGCGGCGCGTGCCGCGGTTACGAAGCACGGGATATCAAGAAATTATAGATAGGATAAGGCATCCGCGCGATCCGCCCCCTACGGGATCGCGTGTTAGGTTAGTGGCCGAAAAAACTCCGGCTAAGCTCAAGATAAGCAACCTAACAAGTTAAAAATGTCTTTACCTTCTTAAAAATTTCAGGATAGTCCGACCCGTGCTGTCCCAATATGAAAACGTTACCCTGCCTCCCCGCAGTGGTGATGCTCGCCACGGGCCTCCTGGCCTCGTGCGCCGCACCACCGATCACCAAGGTCCCGGTCTCCTTCGCCGCCTCGGCCTCCGATAAATCGCTCAGCGGCCAGCTGCTGGCCGATGTGAACGCCTACCGTGTCTCCAAGGGCCGCAACGCCCTGGTCCGCAATGCCGGTCTCGACCGGCTGGCGCAGGAGCACAGCGAGTTCATGCGCGCCAACCGTGGCAAGTTCAAGATCGATGGCGGCCACAACGTCAGCCACCTCGGCTTCGAAGGCCGGGCGCTGCGTGCCCGCACGAGCTTGAATATCACCACGCTCGCCGAGAACGTGGCCGCCGCCAGCACCAAGTCCATGCCCGCCTTCGTGCGGATGTGGGCCAATTCGAGGGGCCATGAGTACAACATGAGCGCGAGTTGGACCGACACCGGCATTGGCGTGGTGGTCGATAGCGATGGCACCGTCTTTGCCACCCAACTTTTCGGCTCCCCGGTGATGAACCGGATGGAAATGGCCGACCGCCTCCATCAATACTGAGGGCGGATGCCCGACCTCAGACTTGAAAAAGCCCTACACGCCCGTGGCCTGCGCATTGTCGCGGGCGTGGATGAGGCAGGACGCGGCCCGCTGGCCGGTCCGGTTTCCGCGGCCGCGGTGGTCCTGCCACCGCGGTTTTCGTGTCCCGGGCTCGACGATTCGAAGAAGTTGAGCCCCGCGAAGCGCGAGGCGCTGCACGGGATGCTCACCACCCACGCGAAGGTTCTCTGGGCCGTGGTGCTGGTGCATGCGGAGGAGATCGATGCCATCAACATCCTGCGCGCCACCCACCTCGCGATGCGGCGGGCGGTGGAGCAATTGCAGGTTGCGGTGGACCATTGCCTGATCGACGGGCTGCCGGTGCCGGCGTTTCCGTGGGCGCACGACGGGGTGGTGAAGGGGGACGGGCTCTCGCTCTCGATCGCCGCCGCCAGCGTGATCGCGAAGGTCACTCGGGACCGCTGGATGCAGGAGGCGGCGCGGGAGTTTCCGGAATACGGCTTTGAGCGGCACCAGGGATATGGTACTCCCGGGCATCTCGCCGCCTTGCGCACCCATGGGCCTTGTCGCATCCATCGCCGCTCGTTTCAGCCGGTGTCTCAACTCACCCTGCCGTTTGACCTCGCGTGACGGCACGCCGCGGGACCGGAAGTGGACCGGGGACTTCGGCGAGCGGGTGGCCGCGGCCTGGCTGCGGCGGCAGGGGGCGAAGGTGCTCTACCGGAACTTCCGCGCGCCCCATGGCGGCGAGGTGGACATCGTGGCCCGGTGCGGAAAGCTTCTCTTGTTCGTGGAGGTGAAAACCCGCCGCGAGGGATCGAAGATCCGCGGCTTCGACGCGGTGAACGCCGAAAAGCAGGCGCTGATCGAGCGCGGTGCCCGCGAATGGCTGAAGCTGCTGGGTCGCACGGATGTCCCGTGGCGCTTCGATGTGATCGAGGTCTACGTCGAGGAAGGAAAGCCACCACGGGTCCACCGGGTGGAAAATGCGTTTTGATCCGCGGGATTTGCCTGCCGTTGACCGCCGGGCGCGGGCGGCATACAAGGCCCTCCGACATGGATCTCACCACCACGGCATACGGCACCTGGAGCGGCGGACGCTTCATGCACTACGGCGAAACCCTCCCCGAGGAGCGTTATCTGGAATGCATCCGCACCGCCTACGACGCGGGCATCCGCACCTTCGTCACCGCGGATGTGTATGGCAACGGCAAGGCCGATGAACTGCTGGGCGTGGCCCTGGAAGGCGTCGACCGCGACAGCTACTGCCTGGTGGGCATGATCGGCCACGATTTCTACGTCGGCCAGCGCCAGGGGAACAAGGGCTACCCGCGCTTCACCGATCCGGAGCTGCGCGGCCCCGGCGAGTACAAGGATTACATGCGGATGGCCTGCTCGAAATCGCTCGAGCGCTGCCGCACCGACCGTTTCGACCTGCTGATGCTCCACAATCCGGACGACATCGGCTACACCAGCGAGGCCGTGTGGGACGGCATGCTGGCGCTGAAGGAAGAGGGGCTCACCGACCGCCTCGGCATCGCGCCGGGCCCGGCGAACGGGTTCACGCTCGACATCATCCAGTGTTTCGAGCGCTTCGGCCGCCACATCGACTGGGCGATGCTCATTCTCAATCCGCTCGAACCGTGGCCGACGGGGCTGGTGCTCCCGGCCTGCGAGAAATTCGGCGTCAAGGTGCTGACCCGCGTGGTCGACTACGGCGGCGTTTTCCACGGCGAGCTGAAGCCCGGCCACGCCTTCAAGCCCGGCGACCACCGCGCCTACCGCCCGCAGGGCTGGGTGGAGCACGGTCTGGAGAAGGCGGAGCGCATGCTGCCGCTGGCCGACAAGTACAAGCTCACCCCGATCCAGTTCGCCTCGATCTGGAATCTCAGCCAGCCGATGGTGGAGAGCGCGGTGCCGACCTTCTTCCAGGAAGCGACCGAGGACGCGCGCTCCATCGACGAGCAGATCCGCGAGTTCGCCGCGCTGCCGGACGTCCGCTTCACCCCGGAGGAATCCGAGCAGATCCGCGCGATCGGTGACAACACCGGCTGCATGACGCTGAAGGGGGCCAGCAAGCGCCACCAGACCAGCGAGCGCGCCGACGAATGGCCGATGCGCCCGGAGTTGCTCGAACTCGCCGGCCGCTACGACCTCGGCGTGGAGTGGTGACCTGCCCAAGGAGTAGGGACATTTTTGTCCCGTTCTTCCTCTTTTCCAAACGCCGTCCTCGAAAGGGGACGGCGTTTTTTGTGCCGCGCTCCTGAGAAGGGCTTTTCATTGCCGCCGTCCTGATCCGTGGCACCATGCCCGCATTCATGATGAAAGCGTCCCTTCCTGCCTTCTGCGCCGCGCTGTCGCTGCTGGTTCCCGCCGCGCTGGCGAAGGAACCGAAGAAACCCGTGCCAAAGCCCGTGCCGGTGGAACCCGCGGCTCCCGCGCAGGCCTTCGGCTGGCCGTTCATCGATTGGAAGGACATGACGCCCCGCGGCGGCACCACGCAGGGCGCGGAGGTGACCTTGCTGAAGGGGGCCACCGGGGCGTGGACGCGTCTCCAGGAGCCGGGGCTGGCGAAGTTTGAAAAGGACCGCCGCGCCATCCTCGCGCTGGCCGGGAACTACCGCGTGAGCTTCGATTTCACCGAGTCCTACGGCCTGAAGCCGGACTTCAAGCCGATGCGGCCGTATTTCAGCTGGGGCACCGAGAATGTCACGGTTATCGAGGACCGGCCGGAGTTCCTCAGTCTCCAGCACACGCTGGTGATGTACTTCAAGGACGGGAAGGGGAAGTCCGGCCCGCCGATGGTGATGAAGCACTGGCGCGAGGACTGGACGTGGCAGCCGAAGGAACTGCATGTCTACGACAAGGATAGTAGCTGGAAGCGCGTGCCCGCGCCCGCGCCGGAGGGCCGCTGGTCCCAGGCGGTCTATCAGGTGGATGATTCGCCGCGCTACGAGGCGATCGGCGCGTGGACCCACGATGGTGGCCTGTCCGCGTGGCGCACCGACGTCTGCGCGCGCCCGCTGCCGCGCCGGGAGTTTTCCGTGCGGAGCGATTACAACGTGCTGGAAGGTTCCGAGGAGGTGAACCTCACGCCAAGCGGCTGGGTCCATCTCCAGAGCAACCGCAAGGTGCTCGTCGCGAAGGACGGCACCCGCACCTGCATCGGTGGGGAGATCGGTGTGAACCGCTACGAGGCGATCACCGCGCCGGACCTTGCCGGGCCGTTCAACCGGTATTGGGAAAAGACCGGCGGTTACTGGAAGGATGTCCGCGAGACCTGGGCGGAAGTGATGAAGGAGCGGGAAACTTTCACGCTAAAGGACGAGGAGGGCGGCCAGAAGCTTTTCGACGTCCACTTCGCCCGCGCCAAGGAAATCGAGAAAGCGGGGAAACCCGATCCGGAAGGGGACCTCAAGCACGCGCGCGAGACCATTAACCGCTTTCTGGTGAAGTGAGCGTCCTGGTGGAAAAAACAAACACCCGGAAGCGCCCGAGGGGTGCCGCCGAGTGTTTGTTCATTGCATTATACCCAAGAAAACCTTGTCGCACGGCAAGGGTGTTCCGTTTGACAGGGACATCATGCGCTTGATCCGCGGAATTGCAAAGGGAGGCTCCGGTTTCCGTGTTAAGCATCCCATTTCCGTTAAGGCGCCGCGCGGTCTCACCAGCGTCTGGGCTCCTGCTCCATGAGCGGGGCGTCGCGTGCGGGAGCAGGGTTGAACAACCGGGCCAGCACCGGCTTGGTCAGCATCAGGGCGCAGCAGCCGAGGCAGGACCACAGGAACAGCGCGATGGTGTTGCCATAGCTCACGCAATCCTGCTCCCACAAATGGGATAGTTCGTGGCTGCCGCGTGAACCCGTCATGAATCCGGCCAGCACCGCGAGGCTCGCCAGCTTGGGGAGCAGGGAGGGAGGTGGTCTGCCCGCCGTGGCGCTAGCGAGGATCCAACAGCCGCAGAAGAAGACCAGAAGGGGCTCGCTGAGCTGGCTGATGACAAGCTCTGTCATGGCCTCCAGGCGATCGGAGGCCGGGACCCCATACCGCACGTAAGCCCGTGCCTGAAGCCTCAGGGCGCGAATCGTGTAGGCCATCTGGCCCGCGGTGAGGAGCAGCAGCAGCACGGACGTGGGGAGGGGACCGATGGTCAGCCACCGCGGCCACGCGCGGATCGTGCGACGGGGCAATTGGGCCAGCCGGAGGCGGGTTTCCGTCCGTGTCAGGGACCAGCGTGCCCGGGGATTCCTCGATACCAGCGCGCGCGCCACCGGATGGGGCAGGATGACCAGGCGGTCCGGGGTGCTCACGAACCCGCACACCATCCATCGCGAGAAGAAGGTGCGGGTGAGGTCCACCACCTTGTGGTTCGGGAGTCGTTCCAGGAGCCGTGGCAGTTCCTCGCGGGCCCGGCCGACCGCTTCCAGCCTGGCACCATCGAAGGTCAGCTCCTGAAGCCGGATGAAACCGAACGATCGCACCGTGAGCGCGGTTTCCGAAAACCGGTAGCCCATTGCCAGTGCCCGCGCCGCCAGCACCAGCGGGAGCATGGCGGCGGAGAGCGCGAGCAAGGTGAGGGGGAGATCATCCATGGCATCCAGCCACCCGGGCACTACCATTTAGCGTGCCGGTGGCCGGAATGCCATTCCTCGATTGTGAAAATCGCGGCGGAGGTCAGTGGAACTCCCCGAAGCGGAAGTTCTGGATGCGCGGGCTGTCCGGGAGCTGGAGGGTGGTGGACGGGCCGAGCGCGTTCGGCCCCTTCCACCAGCGCAGCACCCACGCCACCTTCTTGTCGGGCGTGATCTCCAGCGCCTGCGCCGGGGCGGTTTCCGGGTCGATGGTCTCGCTCCACGAGTTCACCCAGTTGTTCACCAGCGTGTTGCCATTGGCCAGCCGCGTGGCGATCTGGAAGCTGCGGATGCCCTGGTCCGGAAGATCGGCGGTGGTGAGCTCCCACACGGTTTCGCCCGCGGGATTGAGCTCGCGCACCAGCTTGGTGCCGGTGACCAGCGTGTTGCCGTTGGCCAAGCGGGAGGCGGCCCAGGGGCCGGGGAATTTCGCGGTCCACAGTTCCTTGCCGTGGTCGTCGTATTCGGAGACCTTGCCATGGTCCATGTGCGCCACCAGCAGCGTGCCCGCGGTGGTGAGCTCGGCGTGGCGGAACTGGCCGTGGGTGCTTTTCGGATTCCCGACCTCCAGCGGGAACTCCCGCTCCACCTGGCCGGTGGTGATGTTCATCACCACGCACTTCGGTTCGGGTCCGTTCTGGAGGAACACCACGCGCTCCGTGCCGATCGGGCTGGCGGTGTGGATCTCGCATCCGGCGGGCGCGTCGTGGTGCCACAGCACCTTGTTGTCCTTGGTCTGGCTGTCGATCAGGGTGACGCCGTACTGGTGGGCGAAGAGGATGCGGCCGTTGGAAAGCCGCACGGCATCGCTGATCTCGCCGCGGCTGCCGGGGTTGTGGTAGCTCCAGAGGACCTGGCCCTTGCCGACGACATACATGTCCTGCGTCTTCGCCTCACCGGCGTAGAAGAAGTCATGCCGGTCCGGCGCGGTGGAAGGCTCCGCGGAGACGAAGGTGGCCAGCGCGAGGCTGGTGACGAGGTGGTGGATTTTGGGGTTCATGCGATGCGATGAATCCATGCCAGCGTGGGTAATCGGCGCGGCACGGCTTCAGCCCATCCGATACCGTGGCTCCACCGGAAAAGTTACATGCGTTTTTGTTGGGGTGTCTCGGGAGCGGGGATCTTGCTTGGTGGGGGATGTCTTGCTAGTTTTCTACGGATGACCGGAAAAGCCGTGGTGAAACGCGCCCGTGGGTTCCTGCGTGGTTGGCAGCATTCTTTTCCGGAAGTGGTGACCGCGTCGGCGGAGGATTTCTCGTCACCGGAGCCCGGTTGAACCTGCCGCGCCACCCGCATGTCATTTGCTACCGAAGATCCCCGCATCCGCCACGCCCGCGCGTTGCTCGTGTTGGCGGTCTTCATTCTCGTTGCGGGGCAGGTGCTGTGGATCTCCCAACACGGTTGGAGTTTCTGGATGCGGATGGGGGACGAGGTGCTGGCGGGCTTTCGTGGAAAGCCGGACTACGCCTCGCTGGTCTTCGACGGGCTTTGCGTGACATCGGTGGCGCTCGTGCTCGCCGCGCCGGTGTTCCTCCCGGCGTTTGTCCAGAATGCCCTGTTGCGCTGGACCGCCCGTATTCTCGCCGCGGGCACCTGGCTGGTCTGGCTCAGTCCCATGAACCGCTGGGTTGGCGGTGATGGCGCGGAGCTCAGCATCCTGCTGGCGTTAGGAGTTTTGCTGCTGGGATTCGGCCGCCTGTGCGCTCCTGCTTCACGGAAAAAATTGGAGTTGTCTCTCAAGGAGCCGCCGGAGCAGGGGATGTAGGTGGGCTGGCTCTTTGAAACGTAACCTTGGAGAGGTGGTCGCCCGGTGACGGAACGGGTGTGGAAGGCTGAGGAGCTATCTGTCCGGCGCGTCATCATCAGGGGCTAGCTGGGCAAAACGCGTTTCGTAGAGCGATGGGCGCAAGGCACCTGGCCTCCTTCAAGGGAACGAATTTTTTCCAGCATCATTCTCCCGTCATCTTGGGTGCGTAAGATGGCCATCACGGAAAACATCCGTTCGCGGCGGGTCGCCCCGGTGCGCCGCCTGTCAGCTTCAACCTGCGCTCCCTGATGAAAACACCTGTTCAGCTTCTGTTGGCCCTCGGACTTGGCCTCGTCCTTGCCGTGATCGTGGAGGAGCATCGGTATGCCGGACAGATCGAGGCCCAGCGTTCAGCTTGGGAACTGGAGAAGGGTCGGCTTGAGGCCGCGTTGAATGGCCGGGGGGCGAAGCGGGACAGCGGTTCCCGCGTGATCGTGGAATCGGGCCGGTCGGCTCCGGAAGCCGCGGGACCCAGCGCGCCATTCCTCCTCAACCAACTGGCGAACCTGCCGTTCAGCGAGGGGAATGCCCGCTCGACACGCCAGATGCTGGCGGCACTGGAGCAGCTTTCCCGGATCGGTCCCCAGGCCTTGCCGGCCATCCGCCAATTTCTCGCGGGCGGCTCGGATGTGACTTATGTTCCGCCGGGCAACAAGGCACGTCGTAACCTGAAGAGCCTCGTCGACGCCCTGGTGCCGGCTTCGCTCCGGATCGCGTTGTTCGATCAGGTGCGCCACACCGGGGGCAAGGACGCGGAGGGTATCCTGGTCGAGGCGCTTGGCCGCACCCGGAATGGGTTGGAGGTGGCCTACCTGACCCAGATTCTCGAGGAGATGGCTCCCGGAACCTACAAGGAGGATGCGCTGGCCGCGGCCGGCCGGCTGCTCAAGGAGGGGGCTGCCGCGGACCGGGAAATGCTCTTCGACGTGATGAAGCGGTTTGGTGACACCTCCTATGTGGCGGCGGCCCAGAGCCAGATCATCCAGTCCGACGGCCAGGTGGATCAGGCGGCCTTGCGTTATCTCCAGCAATCCCTCGGAGCGCAAAGCGTGGCCCTAGTGAGCCGCTACTACCAGGACGCGAGGCTGTCGGAACCCGGGAGCAAGGAGCCACTCGCCCGGGCGGCCTTGGCCTATGTGGGAGCGAACGAGCAAGCGCTCGATCTGTTTCACACCGCCTTGTTTGACCAATCGCTGATGCCCGACCAGAAGCGGAACCTGGTGGAGGATCTGAACGAGGGTGGCTTGGCCAACCGGAGGAGCCCGACTCCCGAGGATCTCCAGATCATCTCGAACCGCTATGCCTTGACCCAGTACTATCTCCAGCAGGATTACGTGCGCAATGATCGGGTGCTCAACGGGGCATTCCATGAAGCGGACAAGGACCTGCGCAACATGCTGGACCGGGCCGCCGCGGCCAATCCGGGCAAGTGAGACCGGGCGCGGTCGCAGGGGACGGGAAACGCCGGTTCCGGTGGACTCTCCAACATCTGGAGGGCGGCTCTTCCGCTCCGCCCTTGCGGGCCCGGATGAGGAACATCGAGAGGGTGAAGATCCAGAACGCGCCCATCAGCAGCCACAGGCCGGGGCCGATGGCGAGAAGGGTGATCCGCTGGGTTTCGAAATGCCGGGTGGCGTGGACGATGATCACGGTGAACCAGCCGCTGAAGGCCAGCGCCAGCAACCGCACCACCCACAGCAGGGCGCGCGCTCCTTGCAGGAAACGGACGAGAAACGGCGCGGCGATCATGGTGGCGGTCACGCACAGGATCGCCGCCGAACTCATCAGCCGGTCCAGGGAGTAGCTGCCGCTGAGCAGGAATTCCACGTCATGGGCAAACTCGCTCCAAAGATCGCAGAGGGTGTACCTTTCCATCCTCCAGGCCGGTAGGAAATGCGCCGCGGCGGCCATCGCCAGCGCGATCCCGAATCCGATCCGCGCGTGTAGTAATCCCCCGGACTTCTCTTTCATGCATGGAGGATCACTCCCCGGTGTCCGGGTAGGACCCCAGGAGTTTCACCAGCGAGCAGTGGCGGTGGAGTTCCTCCATGGCGGAGGCGACCTCCTTGTCGTCGCAGTGGCCGGCGAGGTCGACGTAGAAGATGTATTCCCAGTCCTTCCGCTTCGAGGGGCGGGACTCGATCTTCGACATGTTGATGTGGAACTGGTCGAAGGCCTGCAGGGCGCTGACCAGCGAGCCGGGCTTGTCCTGGATGGCGAAGAGGATCGAGGTGCGGTCGTTGCCGGTGGGCGGGCAGGTTTTCTCGCCGATCACCAGGAAGCGGGTGGTGTTCGTGGCGCGGTCCTGGACCGCTTCCTCCAGCATGGTGAGGCCGTACATTTCGGCGGCCAGCGGGCCACCCATGGCGGCGGCGCCCTGCGCGGCGTTGTCGCGGGCGAGCTGGGCGGCCTTGGTGGTGGAGGAGACCTCGACGAGGTCCGCGTCCGGGAAATTCTTCAGGATCCACGAGCGGCACTGGCCGAAGACCTGGGGGTGCGAGTAGAGCGTCTTGATCTGTTCGCGGGGAATGGAGGCCATCAGGCCGTTCTCGATCCGCATCAGGATCTGCGCGCAAATGTGCAGCGGGGAATCGACGAACAGGTCGAGCGTGTGGGACACCGCGCCCTCGGTGGAGTTCTCGATCGGGACCACGCCGTAGTCGGCGCGGCGGCGGGCGACCTGGTCGAAGACGTCGGCGAAGTTCGGCTGCGGCGAGTAGTTCACCGAGTGGCCGAATTTCTTGATCGCGGCCTGGTGGGTCCAGGTGCCTTCCGGGCCGAGGTAGGCGATCTTGAGGTCGTCTTCCAGCGCAAGCGCGGCGGACATGATCTCGCGGTAGATGGCGCGGATCGATTTCTCCGGCAGGCGTCCCTGGCTCTTTTCGATCAGGCGGCGGAGGACGAGCTCCTCGCGCTCCGGGGCGTAGATCTGGAGGCCGTCGCGCTTCTTCACCACGCCCACTTCATGGACCAGGTCGGCGCGGCGGTTGAGAAGGTCGAGCAGGTCGGTGTCGATGGCGTCGATCTGCTTGCGGATGTCGTCGAGATTCACGGGTGGGGAAAGGGGATGAAGTCCGGGGCCGCCGGACGGACAGGATTAACAGAAGGTTTCAGGATTCGGAGGAAGCGAAATCCATCACCTGAAGGGCGGAAATCCCGCTGTCATTTGGTGGCCGCGTGTTTCCAGCAGGATTTGGAACCACGGATGGACACGGATCAGAAATGAAGAAAGGGCGCTCTATCCCATCCTTTCTTCCATCTGTGTTCATCCGTGTCCGTCTGTGGTTGGAATTCCTCTGAACGACGACGGCAGGGTGGAGACCCTTCTCACGATTCGGAGGAGGATTCGGCGTTCGCGCCGAGGCTGAGCTGCTGGGGTTCCGGTTCGGCAGGAGCGGCGTCCTTCGGCTCGGGGAGCTTCACCTTGCGGAGCTCGGCGGAGTTCGGGAGGTCGTCCACGCTGCGGATGCCGAAGTGCTCGAAGAACAGGTCGGTGGTCTCGTAGAGCAGCGGGCGGCCGGGCAGGTCGGCGCGGCCGCCGATGCGGACGAGGTCGCGGTCGAGCAGCTTCTGGATCATGCCATCGCAGGACACGCCGCGGACCGCCTCCATGGCGGCCTTGGTGATCGGCTGGCGGTAGGCGATGATGGCCAGGGTTTCCATGGCGGGGCCGCTGAGGCGCTCCGGCTTGCGGCCGGGGAAGAGCTGGCGGACGAATTCACCGAACTTCGGGCGGGTGTAGAGTTTCCAGCCCTTGGCTCGCTCGGTCAGGTAGAAGGCACGGCCGGAGGTCTCGTAGGCGGTGTTCAGGGCGGCGATCGCCTCGGCGACCTGCTCGGAGGACACGGCGGAGAGGTTGGTGAGCCATTCCTCCAGCGCGGCGGGCTCCTTGCCCTCCTCGAACTCGCGGGCGCGGACATCCTCCGCCTCCGCCACCCGGGCGCGCACCAGCCGGGCGACTTCCGAAGTAGCAAGGGGCTCATCGGAGGCAATGAGCAGGGCTTCGACGATCGCGCTGAGTTCCATACGGGCGCGCAGCGTAGGGTCCGCCGGTGGAGGGAGTCGAGCCTTTAGGCGAGGAGGGGGGCAGAGGCGGGGGAGCCTTTTGGGAGACGAAAGGGCGGGGGGGCGGTTTTCTATCCCGGTGGGTGTATGGGGAAAGCTTCGCTGCACCCCGGGGAAGGGAATCCGGGGCCTCCGCCTCCCGGGAAGACCTTCCTCGCCTGAAGGCTCGACTCCTTCCGAGATTGCTGACTCGGCACGCTCCGCGACCGCAAAACTCAGGCGAACCTACCACGGAATTTCAAGAAACGCCCGGGATTTCAGGGGTTCCGGCGGCTGTTGGAGTAAAAAACTTTCTCAAGAGGGACAGCACCTCGGATTTATGAAATTTCCCCTTGAAGGTGGAGCGTTCAGGGGCTAATCCACCCCGCCCTTCTCAAAGGGTGGGGGACGCGCAAGACGCGCTCGCACGATTTACCAACCTCTCACAGAGAACTCGCTCACGCGCCATGGCCGCGAAGAAATCCACCCCGAAAAAGGTCGAGCCGAAGGCTCCCGCCAAGAGTGCCGCTCCGGCGAAGTCGCCGAAGGCGGCCCCGACTCCTGTCAAGAAGGCCGCGCCGAAGAAGGCCGAGCCCGAGAAGCCGGTCGCCAAGGTGGTGGCCGAGGAGCCCGTGGCGGTCGAAATCGCCCCGGTCAACGGCGGTGGCACCCATTCTCCCGTTTTCGTCGACAAGCAGAAGCAGCGCCTCCTCGATCTCCGTGACGAGCTGGTGGACGCCATGACCGGCACCACCCGCGACACGATCCGCAATGCTCCGGAAGGCTCCGAGGCCTCCGGCTCCGGCATGCACCAGGGTGACGCCGGCAGCGATGCCTACGACCGCGATTTCGCCCTCAGCGTGCTGGCGAAGGAACAGGACGCCCTTTACGAAATCGAGCAGGCCCTCCAGCGCATCAAGAAGGGTGCCTACGGCGTCTGCGAGATGTCCGGTCGCAAGATCCCGACGGCCCGCCTCGAAGCCATCCCGTTCGCCCGCCTGACGGTCGAATGCCAGGCCCAGTGGGAGAAGGAATACGGCAACCGCCGCTTCCGTCCGTCCAACGAAGTCGGCTTCAGCGGTGGAAATTACGCCGATGATGAAGATTCCGAGTCGGTTTCTCTTGACGAGGACGACGATTGAATTAAATTCCCGCCCCCACGTTTTCTGACACATGCCACGCGAGATCATCATCCTCGAATGCACCGAAGCCAAGGCTGAGGGCAAGCCGACGTCCCGCTACGTCACCACGCGCAACAAGAAGAGCCTGCGCACGCCGGGTCGTCTCGAGAAGGTGAAGTTCAATCACTTCCTCAAGCGCCGCACCCTTCATCGCGAACTCCGCTAACCTTTTTTCTCATGTCCGAGCCCAAGACCGTCCAGCGCCGCATCGCCTTCCGCAAGGCGAACCGCAAGATGCCGACCCGTCGGCACGACATCCAAGTGGAGCAGGTGCGCCACACCAATCCGGAACTTCTCACCAAGTTCACCACCGAGACCGGCAAGATCCTTCCGCGCCGCGTGACGGGGGTTTCGGCCAAGCTTCATCGCAAGATCACCCGCTCCATCAAGCAGGCGCGTGCGGTGAACCTCCTGCCCTGATCCCGGGCTCCGGAGAAACCATCATTCTCACCAGGAGCTTGTCCGTATCCCGGACAGGCTCTTTGTGTTTTCACGGACCATGAAGGAACTCAAGGACACCCAGAACGAGCGCGACGACCGCCGCCTGCCCATCGACCGCGTGGGCGTGAAAGGCCTGCGCTTCCCGGTGGAAGTCAGCGACAAGGGCGGCAGCGTCCAGCGCACCGTCGCCACCGTCTCCCTCGCCGTCGATCTTCCCGCCCACTTCAAGGGCACGCACATGAGCCGCTTCGTCGAGGCGCTCCACGCCCACGGCGGCTGCCTGGACGTGCGCACGATCGCCTCGCTGCCGCGCGAGTTGCTGCGGAAGCTGGACGCGCGGAAGGCCCACATCGAATTCCAATTCCCGTTCTTCCTGAGCAAGGCCGCGCCGGTCACTGGCAAGCAGGGTCTGCTGGACTACGAGGTGCGTTTCGAGGTGGAGGCCGAGGAAGGCAAGCCGACCGATTTCATCGTGACCGTGTTCGTGCCGGTGGCCACGCTGTGCCCGTGCTCGAAGGCGATCAGCGAGCGCGGCGCGCACAACCAGCGCGGCATCGTGACCTACTCCATCCGCTCGACCGAGCCGATCTGGATCGAGGACCTCATCGCCTTGGTCGAGCGCTCCGCGAGCTGCGAGCTCTACAGCATCCTGAAGCGCCCGGACGAGAAGGCCGTGACCGAACGCGCCTATGACAATCCGGTGTTCGTGGAGGACCTGGTGCGGAACGTCGCCTCGCGCTCGAACGCGCACGAATCGATCACGTGGTACCGGGTGGAGGCCGAGAATTTCGAGTCCATCCACAACCACAACGCCTACGCGGTGATCGAGAAGCACTGAGGGCCCGCCAACCATGGGTCCTATAGGAGATATAGGACCCATGCGCATCGACGGGGGCGTCCGGGCGGAGCGTTCCGATCACCCGAAACGCTCCACCCCGACAGGGAACCGGGCTCAATCGGCCTTGAGGCCCGCGAAGCCATCGAGAGACTTCGGCACCATGACGTGATCGATCACGTGGATCGTGCCGTTGTCGGCCTTGAGGTCGGGGTTCACGACCTTGGCGTCATCGGCCTTCAACTTGGCCTTGCCGATGTCGATCTTGATCGGCTCGCCGTTCACGGACTTCACCTTGCCCTCGGCGAGGTTGGAGGTGGTGAAGTCGCCGGCCACCGCGTGGTAGAGCAGCAGGGAGCGGAGCTTCTCCTTGTTCTCGGGAAGCATGAGCTTCGCGAGCGTGTCCTTCGGCAGCTTCATGAAGGCATCGTCGGTGGGCGCGAAGACGGTGAACATGCCCTTGCCGGCGAAGGTTTCGGTGATCCCCGCGGCATCCATCGCCTTGGCGAGGATCGAGAACGTCGCACCGGAGCGGATCATCCCGGCGATCGAAGTCGCGGCGGGTTCAGCGGGCTTTTTGAGAGTGGCATCCGCTGCTGTCTCCTTCGCCGGGGCTTTGGCTCCGAGTTTTTCCTCGGCGTTCGCCAGCGGACACAGGAGTGTCACGGCGAGAATGGAAAGAATCGGTTTCGTTTTCATAAGCGTACAGGGTTGTGGTTGCGAAAAGGCGCGGGGCCTTTCGTGGTGGTTTCCTGTTCCGCAGGGCGCGTGCCGGGGTAGTGGGCAGGTGTTGGTGTCGTGCAAGCGCTCCGGGGTCAAAGTCTTGCGGGTGGGGCGATCGGCAGGGAGCTGACGCGGGCGTGACGTATTCGGTGCAGCTTGCAAGGGGTGGACCGTATCCTGCACGGCGTACGCGGGCGGACGGAGGGCGTCGCTTGGCCTGACCGCGCCGCCAACGGGAGCTGGCGGAGACAATCCATAGGCGGAGCTTCCGGCTACGTGGTCGCTTGCGTCGGCGGCTGGTGCTTCATGGGAGCGGAAATCAGAAACAGCGCCACGGTTTCCACACCCAGCGCCGCCAGGGTCAGCCAGTAGCCAGCACCTACATGTCCGAGACAATCGCGGAATTCGTAAGGAAGGGTTTCGAATCCGAGGATGAGGTTCCGGATCAACCACGTCAGGATCAGCACCACGAAGAGGCGGGCCATCCACACTGCCACTTTCGGGCGGGAACGCCATTTCGGAAGAAAAGGCGCGACGGTCATGAGCGCGATCGTCAGCAGCCAGATGGAAATGGTGGCAGGGATCAGGAAGGTCGTCATTTCCATCCCGGGCAAGGCCGATGGGGCTGCTGCCCATCCCTCTGCACTGTGCCACAGTTCCGCGGCCAGATTCAATTGAAGGACCTCCGGGAGGTGGCCGCGGCAGATGGTGGTGGTTTGGACAAACGCGTCGGAGCCTGAGACAAAGATGTGGTTGCCCGCCGGCCATGAAGGGCAGTCGTCCTCCATGTTGAAAGTCCAGGACCGTGCGATGGGCAGTAAATTCGAATTGGCTTCACTCACTCCGACCCAGGTCCGCACTTCAAGCCGCGTCTTTTCCCACGGCAGGCACTGCGCCACCAACATCATGGCGAGGGCCAGCCAAGCCAGCCGCCGCGCCATCCGGTGTTTCTGTTCGGGTTTCTCCATTCCCGATCATGCTGATCCAGCTCCGCGCCGGTGACACGCCTGAAACCATGTGCTTCCAGCCGCTTGAGCGTGGTCTCGCATTGTAGCTGAAAGCTCCAGCTTTCCCTCTGTGGAGGAGGGGATCGTTTGGCCTGACCGCCACCGACAACTGGAGTTGGCGGAGACCATCCGAAAGCGGAGCTTCCGGCTACAATCGGGGGGCGATCTTGGCCAAAGCGCCGGAATGTTTGGCAGGAGCGCTACTGGGAGAAGAATGGCTGCGGCGGCGGCGTTATGGTCCTGTGATGCGTCCGCTTCTTTGTCTCCTCGCCTTGGCCACGTTTTCGTCCGCCTCCGATCTCACGGTGGTGTCGTTCAACATCCGCAACGGGGGGCGGAGGATGGACGGGAAGTATGACCACGCGTTCCAGCAGGAGATACTGAAGAAGCTGAAGCCGGATCTGGTGGCGTTGCAGGAGGTGGATCACCTGACGAAGCGCAATGGCAGCGTCAACGTGGCGGCCACCTACGCGGCGACGCTGGGGATGACCTCGGCCTATGCCGCGGCGATGCCCTATGACGGCGGGGCCTACGGGGCGGCGGTGCTTTCGAAGCTGCCGGTGGTGGCGGATGAATCGATCCACCTGCCGGTGAAGGACGGTGAGCCGCGGGTGTGCGTGATCCGGTTCGTGAAAACTCCGGACGCGGGCGTGATCGCCATTGTGGGCGTGCATCTGGATTCCGGGAAGGACGATACGCAGCGCCTTGAGAACGTGAGGCTCATCGTGCAGCGGCTGAAGGCCGTGAAGGAGCCGGTCATCATCACCGGGGACTTCAATGACGTGCCGGATTCGAATGTCTTGAAGCTCTTCGCCGAGGCGGGTTTCCGGCGGGTGGTGCCGCAGGGCGATCCGGCGAGCTTTCCGGCCGACCAGCCGCGGGTGGTGATCGACCACGTGCTGTTGCGGGATGGCAACGGGATCACGATCCAGGACGCGGGCACCACGGTGGTGGCGGAGCCGAATGGCAGTGACCACCGTCCGCTGCTGTCCCATCTCAGGCTGCTGCCAGCGAAGTGACAGTCAACGGGCGGCGGACACGGGGGAGATCCGGCATTGGTCCAGCCAGCGGTCGCGCTCGCGGCGGCAGGAATCGCACACCCACGTCGTGACCTGATTCTGGCCGGTGCATTTCGGGATGCGGCCGCAGTTCGGGAAGAGCGTGAGCTCGGCCGGGTGTGGCGGCTTGGCATCCGGAGTGACCACGGTGCGGTGCATCGTTTCGCGGTGCACACGGCAGATGGAGGCATCGTAGAGCACCTTGTCCGGGGTCGAGATCTTCGCCAGGACGAGGTGGCCCTGGGTGAAGAACACGGGCTCCAGGAAGGTGAAGGTCAGGGCGGTGTCGGCGGGGAGTTCGCCCGCGGGCAGCTCGCTCTGGGGCCAGGTGAAACGGCGGGCCTTGGGGTCGGTGTCGACCCAGGCCTCCGGGCAGCCATCCGGGCCGCTGCTGGAGAAGCTGGGCTTTCCGGTGAGGCGCGTCTCATGTTCGCGCAAGGCCGCCTGGCCTCGGGCGAGCATTCCCAAGTGACAGGCGGCAAACCACACCACGGTCATCCCGAGGGTCACCCATAGGGCAAACCTCGGGAGCCGGGACCGGGATGGGACCGGTATCGGTGGAGTCTCCACGGCCGCTCGTGGTTATTGGCCGGGGGCCGGGGGCGGCGTGGGGATGCTGCCAGCGGCATCCTGAATCTTCTTGGCGGCTTCGTCGGCCTTCGCCTTCGCGGCATCGGCGGCGGCCTTGGCATCGGCGGCGGCCTTGTCCGCCATGGCCTTGGCATCGGCGGTGGCTTTTTCGGTGGCGGCCTTGGCGTCGGCGGTGGCCTTCTCGATCTTCTTCGAGGCATCGTCCATGGCGGACTTCGCGTTGCTGGTGGCCTTGTCGAGTTCGTCCTTCTTCTTGTCGTCACAGGAGGCGACCAAGAGCGGGACGGCGAGAACCGGAATCCAAAGTTTGAGTTTCATGGCGGTTGTACGGTTGGTGGACGGCCCCACGGGACAGGGGCCATCCTCACCGGTATCCCAATCCGCGGCTTTCGTCAAAATCTCTTCGTTAGGGAGGGCGGATTCGTTTCCACCCGGTCGCGGAAACGGCCATGGCAGTCATGGGTTTGCGGGGCTTGTCGAGCGCGACGGTGGCTGCGTAGATAGGGCATGGAGTTCGCGGAAGTCACTTGTCCCACCTGTTTCGAAACCTTCGAGGTGGCGGTGCCGCCGGATGAGGAGATGCCCACGGAGGTGGACTACGATTGCGAAATCTGCTGCCGGCCGATGGTGATCGTGTTCAGCCGGGAAGGGGTGTGGGCTAGAGGACTCGGGGAGTAGAGGTAAGAATCCAGAATCCAGAGGAAGAGGTCAGATTTTGGTCGGGTTCGTGGGGGATGGGTAGCGGGGCGAGCTTTCTTTCTGGATTCCGGACCCTGGACTCTGGACTCTCCCCGCGATGCCCGATGCCGACTACGTGCGCGAAGCCTTCGCGAGGATCGCCGACCGCTATGTGCTGACGAACCACGTGCTGAGCGGCGGGGCGGACCTGTGGTGGCGACGGGTGGTGACGGCTCGCATCCGGAGCTGGAAACCGCGGCGGCTGCTCGATGTGGCGAGCGGCACCGGTGACCTGGCGCTTTCGATCCAGGATGCCTGCCCGGAGTGCGAGGTGATCGCTTCGGATTTCTGCGCGGAGATGCTGGCCCATGCGGGTCGGCGCGGGATCGAGAAGACGGTGGTGGCGGATGCGCTGAACCTGCCGTTTGAAGATGCTTCGTTCGACGTGGTGACGGTGGCCTTCGGCCTGCGGAACATGGCGGATTACGAGGCGGCGCTGCGCGAGATGCGGCGGGTGTTGAAGCCGGGTGGCCGCTTGGTGATCCTGGATTTCTCGCTGCCGCGGGGCGTGCTGCGCGGGCCCTACCGCTTTTACCTCCACAACGTGCTACCGAAGATGGCGGGCGCGCTGACGGGGCAGAAGGATGCCTACGAATACCTCGGCGGCTCGATCGAGGCGTTCCCGAGCGGGGACGCGATGATCACGCTTTTGGAAAGGTGCGGGTTCGTGGACGCGAGCTGCACGCCGATGACCTTCGGGGTGGTGAGTTTCTACGAGGCGACGCGGGCGGAGTAAGGGAGAGAATGTAGTCGAAAGCTCCGCTTTCGGATCGTTTCCGCCAGCTCCAGTTGGCGGTGGTGGAGATGCCGAACGATCTCCTCCCCCGAAGAGGGAAAGCTGGAGCTTCCCCCTACACTCTGAAAGCGGAGCTTTCAGCTACACTTTACAATCGGATCGCTTCCCACCGTTGACCTTGCGGGGGTGGAGTCCTAGGGTTCCCGTCGGATGAATATCGACCACTACGCGAACCGTTTTGTGTGTGATCTGGTGGCTTACGAGCCCGGCAAGCCGATTGATGAAACGGCGCGCGAACTCGGCCTGGAACCGGCTGACATCGTGAAGGTCGCATCGAACGAGAATCCGCTCGGGCCGTCGCCGCGGGCGAAGGAGGCGATGATCTCGGCGCTCGAGGACGCGCACATTTACCCGGATGGCGGCGGCTACCGGCTGCGCAGCGCCATCGCCGGGAAATTCGGCCTGAGCATCGACCACGTGGTGCTCGGCAACGGGTCGAACGAGATCATCGAGCTGCTGTGCCACAGTTTCCTGAATGCGAAGGCGGAGCTGATCGCCGCGGAGCACGCGTTCGTGGTCTACAAGCTCATGGCCACCCTTTTCGGCGCGCAGTATGTCGAGGTGGCGGATCCGAATTTCGTGCACGATCTGGACGCGATGGCGGACGCCATCACGCCGGAGACGCGCCTGGTGTTCATTGCCAATCCGAACAACCCGACCGGCACGATGGTGGGTCAGGAGGAGCTGGACCGTTTCATGGCCCGGGTGCCGGACCATGTGGTGGTGGCATTCGACGAGGCCTACCACGAGTTCCTGGACAAGGCTCCGGACACCCTCAAGTACATCGCCGAGGGCAAGAACGTGTGCATTCTGCGCACCTGCTCGAAGATCCACGGTCTGGCCGCGCTGCGGGTGGGCTACGCGCTGGCGTCGAAGGGCGTGGCGGCGATCCTCCAGAAGGCGCGCCAGCCGTTCAACGTCAACTCGATCGCGCAGGCCGGTGCGATCGCCGCGCTCACCGATGACACCCACGTGGAGAACACCCGCCGGGTGAACCGCGAGGGGCTGGCGTTCTACTCGAAGGCGTTCACCGAGCGCGGCCTGGAGTTCGTGCCGAGCGTGGCGAACTTCATCCTGGTGAAGGTGGGCGATGGCGACCGCGTCTTCCGCGAGATGCTGAAGCAGGGGGTGATCATCCGCGCCATGCGCAGCTACAAGCTGCCGGAGTGGGTGCGTATCTCGATCGGCACGCAGCCGCAGAACGAGCGCTGTCTCGAGGTGCTGGACGCCGTGCTGGGTCCGGTGCCTGCTTGATGAGAAGGAGCGTGGTTTGACAGCAACGGGATTGTCATCTAACCATTCGAAACGGTCAGATAGGCGGGATACATGACGGGAGCGATCGATCCATATCAACAGCGTGAATTCCGGTGCGGCCATTGCAACGGCCGCATCGTCATTCCGATCGATCTGCCTCCCACCACCGGTCCGTGCCCGCACTGCGGGGGCGTGATCACGTCTCCCGCTCCGGTGGGCCGTGGTGGTCCTGCGCCGGTGTCTCAGGGACCCGCTCCGGTTCCTGCTGCCGCGCCACCGGTATTGGTGCCCGCTCCGCAGCCCGCGGCGACTCCGGCGGTGGCTCCTGCTCCGGCTCCCGTTCCCGCGGCGACCGTGCCGTCTCCTGCCGCCGTGCCCCAGATCGCCGCTCCACCGGTGGAGAAACCGGCTCCGGAAAAGGCTCCGGCGAAAACCGCGGCGGTGGCTGTTCCGGGAAAGCCCGCGAAACGCGGCCTGATTCCGGCGCTGCTGCTGATGCTGGTGCTCATCGTCGCTTGCGGCGCGGGCACGATCTATTTCCTGAACAATTTCTACGGCAAGAGCAGTGGCTCGCTCGGCCAGGTCTCGGCTCCCGGCGCACCGGGGAAGAGCTCCGAGGAGGAATTCCTCCGCATGGGTTGGCAGCGGGAAGCCTACAAGGTGCTGCGCGGCTACACCGATGCCTCCACCAGCGAGGGCAAGGCGCCCTACATCGTGGGGGGGAAGGCCGAGGTGCCGAAGCTCCATGAGTTCTATGGCGGGGGGCGCATCGATGACTCGGACACGCCGCCCGAGGCGTTTTCGGTGTATGAGCTTTCCATGGAAGACCGGAAGCGCGGTCTGTTCCTGATGATCTACGACCAGCCGCCGCAGTTCGAGATGCGGGAGTTCTTCCGTCCGCTGGCCTCGCTGGAGGTGCAGTATGGGCTGGAGGACGCGGACCTGCTGCTTTCGAGCGTGGCGCGGGCTTCCAATTTCGCGATGGAGCCGGTGCGGGTGCAGGCGTTCTTCAAGCGCTTTCCGGATGGGTTGCGGTTGGATTGGGACATGTTCGCGCAGACGAAGTACCGCACGCTGCGAAACTTCGTGGAAACCCCGAGCCCCGGCCAGAAGGCGGTGTTCCGGGTGTTCGTGGTGGAGGATGTGGGGGACGAGGGCAAGTCGGCCCCGGGAACCCGCACTTACCGCGTGGCCGATCCCGCCACCACCTCGGATTCCGCGCGGATCCGGGTGAAGGTGGATTCCGAGGCGGGCCGCGCCCTGTCCTCGATCAACTGGCGTGGCTCCAAGGACTCCCGGCCGCAGGCCCGCACTGCCACGGTGGAGCTGGAGTGGGTGGGGGCGGACGACCCGCAGCTCACGGTCAGCCGCTTCATCTGCTGGGAGTTCCTCGGTCTCGGGGGCCAGGAAACGGCGCAGGCCGGGAAGTGAGGCACGCGAAGCTTGGCTTCGCGTGCGTCTTGCGGGGCTTTACGAAACGCGGCTGTCGTCAGATCATCCGGGCTAACCACTACACGCGAAGCCAAGCTTCGCGCTACCACGATCTACCGTGACGCCTTCCGATTCCCATACGCCGACCATTGCCGCCGTGTCCACCGCTCCCGGGACCGGGGCGGTTTCGTTGATCCGCTTGTCAGGGCCGCAGGCGTTCGCCATCGCGGACCGGGCCACGGGTGGGCGGGCATCGCTGGCCGCGCCGCGGCAGGCGGTGTGGTGCCGGATTCTGGACGAGGTGGGAAACACGCTCGATGACGGGCTGCTGACGGTGTTCCGGGGGCCGAAGAGTTTCACCGGCGAGGATGCGGTGGAGTTCGCGGGCCATGGCGGGATGTTGGTGACGCGCGAGGTGCTGTCGCGTTTCCTCGCCTGCGGAGCGTTGCCGGCCGGGCCGGGGGAGTTCACGCAGCGGGCGTTTTTCAATGGCAAGCTGGATCTGACCCAGGCCGAGGGGGTGATGGATTTGATTTCCGCGCAGACCTCGCTGGCGCTGCGGGCGGCGCGGGAGCAGATGGAGGGCACGATCGGGCGTCGCACGCTGGAGGCGCGCGATGAGATCCTCGGGGTGCTGGCGCATGTGGAGGCCTACATCGACTTCCCGGACGAGGACATCGACCCGGATACGGGTCGTGCGCTGTGTGATCGCCTGGACCGCGTGGCCACGGCGATCGACCGGCTGCTGGCCACCGCCGACCAAGGGCGGGTGCTGCGGGAGGGCGTGCGCACGGTGATCTTTGGCGAGCCGAACGTCGGCAAATCGAGCCTGCTCAACCGGTTGCTCGGTTACGAGCGGGCGATCGTGAGCGAGGTGGCGGGGACCACCCGCGACACCATCGAGGAAACCGTGAATCTCGGCGGCATCCCGCTGCGGCTGATCGATACCGCGGGCGTGCGCCAGGCGGGGGATCGGATCGAGGAGGAGGGGATCCGGCGCACGGTGCGCCAGATCGAAGCGGCCGACCTTTTGCTGGAGGTGGCGGATGCCGGGCAGGCGCGGCCTTCGATCCGCCCGGCGGATGTGCCGGAAGGGACCCGTCATCTGCTGGTGCTGAACAAGGCGGATCTCGGCGAGCATGGCGATTGGTCCGGCGTGGAGGCGGTGCGGATTTCCTGCCACCGCGACGAGGGTTTCGACCGTTTGGAATCGGTGATCCGGGAATCGCTGCACCTCGGCACCGGGGAGTGGGGAGACCATGCGGTGGCGATCAATGCGCGCCACCAGGCCTGTCTGTCCCGCGCTCGGCAATCGCTGGCGGCGGCCTCGGCCCTGCTCCAACCGCCGCGCACGGATACCGAGCTGGCGGCGATCGATCTCCGCGAGGCACTTGATGCGTTGGGCGAGGTCGTGGGGCGGGTGGATACGGAGGATTTGCTCGGAGTGATTTTTTCGAGCTTCTGTATTGGGAAGTAGGGCGCCCTTTGGCCTCATCGGGAGAAAGGCAGACCGGTTCCTTCTTTGTGGTCCCGCACCATCAGTCCCAGCTTGTGTTGTAGTTCTCCAGAGGCGGTGGTCCCGGCCCAGGCCGCCATGGCTTGAGGGTCCGTTTTTAGCCAGGCGGCGGCCACATTGAAGATCGCGTCCTCCTGAAAACGTCCGTGCGGAATGCTGTGCTCCACGTAGTTCATCGCCGCCTCCGGTTGGCGCTGCGACCAGGTGGTGAGGAGTGGGATCAGCACTTCGTTGCGCTCATCACCCGGCGGGAGGTGGTCGGCCCAGGTCAGGGCGGCCGTGAAATCCCGTTCCTGCCACCCGATCACCACCGCCTTCAGGTATTCCCGGCGGTCCCAACCCGCAGCCAGTTGATTCGCCCGGTCGACCGCGCCGAGGGGATCGATCCGGCCGAGCGCGGTGCCCGCGTTTTCATACCAGCTCTGGCGGATGCTTGAGGCAGGCAGTGAACCCAGCCAGGCGAACGCCGATTGGGGATCGATTTCCGCCCAGCTTGCGGCCAGTTCCAGTCCCGCCATGACCTCGGAGGGCTGCCCGGAGAATGGCTCCAGAAGCGCGGCAGCACCGCGCGGATCGGTCTTCAGGGATTGACGGAAGATGGAGCGGAGGCGGTTTTGCCAAGCCGCGTTGCGGTGATCCTCGGCAGCCATTGCGGCCAGGTCACCGAGCCTGGGGGCGTGCGCGGCGGCGCGTGGGTGGCTGGCGGGGCTGTTTGGTCGGTGCGGTGCGTCCGCGGGAGTGCCCGGCAGGAAGAAGTGGGTGGTCGGCGCGGCGATGGCCATGACCAGCAGGAGTGGACGCCAGGGAAATTTGGGTTTCATGGTCGGGATCGGTTGAAGAGCGGAAGGGCCCGCCGGAGCCGTGCGTGTGGACTCCGGCGGGCCGGTGATGCAATGGAATGCGACGGGCGGCAGCCGTGGCGGCTGGGTTACTGAACCGCGATCAGGCGGAATTGTTCATGGTCGGCATTGCCGCCACCCCACTGGACCACCGAGGCATTCGCGGCGGTACTGGCCCCGCTCAGGTTCATGCCCAGGCCGCTCTGGCGATTGATCAATCCGAAGTGGCCGTTGCCCCGGTAGATGGCGCTCCACTGCTGGTTGGTACCGCCATTGTAGGCGTATTGCTGCACCGGTGCGCCGGAGGTGATGTTGCCGGAGGGCACCTCCACCGCGGCATTGCTGTGGCGCGGTCGCAGGGCGAAATAGCCTCCACCCAGGTCGACGCGCTTGAACTGCTCATTCCACCCGGTGCCAGTGCTGTATTGCCACTGGATGAGCGGAGCGCCGTTGTTGCTATTGCTACCGGAGACGTTCAACGGGCGGCTGCTGTGGCGCGCCTCGATGCGGTAGTAGGTGTTGTCTGCCAGGGTTGGCGCAGTGTCCGTGAAGCGGCTGCGCGGGGTGCCGTAGGTGTTCCAGGCGGGCGGGCCCCAGCCGCCCGTTCCGCCGTTCACGGTGCGTAGCGAGACGTCGCGGTACCAGCCGATCCAGTTTTTCAGCCCGCCGCTGGTGGCGGTGTAGCCGAAGTCGCTGGCGTTATGGACCGTCACTCCGCCGGTGTCGTAGCCTTTGTCCCATTTGTAATAGGTCTCCCAGCCGTGGAGCCACTCGTGCCAGGCTCCGGCCAGCGAATCATCATCGTAGTTCAGGTCGGTGCGCCGGTTCTGGCACGACCAGATGACGCTCGAAGGGGTGCAGTAACCGGTGGCCATGTAGATGTGCTGGCTGATCCCGGCGTAGATGGTGTTGTGGTCGTACCAGCCCTTGGCGTAGGTGCCGTAGTAATCGGTGAGGTCGCCTGGCGGCATGTCCTCGGGGAGAATGACGGGAGCTTGGTTCACCCCGCGGGAGAGGCCGGTGGTGGTGAGGGTGCGCGGCATCACGATGAAGGTCGGGCGCACGTTCACCACGTTTCCGGTGTGGTCCTTCACCATCTTCGGAAAGGTGGAGAGGTAGGCGGTGCGCGCGGCGTCGATCTCCGCGTTGGTCATGCTGTAACTGCCGTAGCCGGGGACGTCGTAGTTCGGCTTGCAGGCGAAAAGGATGCGGAATTGCTGCTGCGCCATAGAGGCGCCTGGCAGCAGGCACAGGCCGGCGAGGGCAATGGAGAGGGTTTTGGATGGGGTTGGGATCATGGTTTTTGGTTTTGGGTATGCGTGTTTGTTTTTTGGGGCGGCGAGCCAACCGTTCGCAGGGAGGCTGGAACGGTCGCCTTGCCGGAGGTTCTGCCCGGAGCTGGAGGTGGCCAGGGTCCGGAAAAATGGACAAAGCGGTGCCATCGCGGCCGCGGTGGCGGTCGTTTGGAATGAATGCGGAGCGCACCTGCTGAATGGGAGGTGGCCCTTGGGCGGCCATCACCGCGGGGTGTCGCTGGATCGAGGCTTACGGTGGAGATGCCACTTGCTTCGGTTCGGGACTCTCTGGGTTGGAGTCATTGCAGCAATCAACGATGGACAGGAATCTGGCGGTCGCCGTGTTGTTTGGAAACTCCGGTCTTACCTACTGCAAATCGGAACAAAAAGATCAATGGCATGCTGGGCATTTCCTTCACGCTCCCGCAAGCGGCAGGATGTGTTTCGGGCCGTACTGAACCAGAGTGCGGTTTAGACGGGGCTGAGCGAGGGAGGACCGGGCCATGCCCACCGGCGGCTTTACCCGTATGGGGATTCCTGTTCGCGCGGCCTTGCCGGACGCCGTCGGCTCCCGGTTTCCGGGCCATCCGCTATCTGTTCACCCGGTGGGTGCCGGGCATCCGACCACCTTCTTGGATTGATTTCCGGCCAAAATATCGAAAGTTGCACGGAGATGATTGCCTCCCGGAATTTCGCGGTGCTCGCGGCAGTGTCCTTGGTGGCCGGGCCGCTGGGTGCCGGGTTTTCGCACGCCATGCCATCGGGCGATCCCGCGACGGATGAGATCGCGCGGTTGGCGGACGATAGTTTCCAGGTCCGGGAGGAGGCCACGCGCAAGCTGTGGGCGATGGGGGCGGGGATCACGCCGAAGCTCCGGGAAGCCATCAAGAGCGGGGATCCGGAGGTGGTGAAGCGCGCCAGCTATCTGCTGCGCCGCATCGATTTCGATCTCGCTCCGGACAGCCCACCGGAAATCATCGCACTGGTCGACAAGTTCACGAAGGCCCCTCGGGACCAGAAGCTCCGGGTGGTGTATGAACTCCGCCAGCAGCGTGCCTGGCGCCAGATCCTGAAGCTGTATGCGCAGGAGACGGACATGGAGATTCGCAACCAGATCCGCGCGGCGGTGGATGGAGTGGCGGTGAACGCGGCCCGCGAGGCGCTGGTGGCGGGGAAGACCGCCGAGGCGAAGTCGTTCCTGGAGATGAATCCGAACGATAGCCAGGGATTGCTGCCGCTGGCGGCATTCCTGCGCAACCAGGGGGCGCTGAAGGCGGAGCTCGAGAAGGGACGTCCGCCTGCCGGTGCCAGCCGGGCGGCGTGGGAGCTGGCGCTTTACCGGGTGTCCGGGGATGTGGCGATGGCCCGGGCCGCGGCTGCCGCGGCGAAGGACGAGGAGATCGGTGCATCCTGCGCGATGATGGACGGGGACCCGCTGCCGTGGATGGAGCTTTCAAACAGCGGGGAAGGTCCGGTGGCGGTGAGGGAACTTTATCGCTCGCTCGCGGAGAAACGCTGGCGGGGGGAGACGCTGACGCCGCAGGACCTGGAGGCTTTCGAGCCCTACACCCGTGGCGGGGACGATGGCAGCCGGTGGATGGCCGCGAACTGTTTGTTCCTGCTCGGCCAAACGGCTCCCGCGGAGGCGATTTTCGCGAAGCTCTCACCGGTGAACGCCTTCAAGCACTTCGAGACGCTGGAGCGGCTGCCGGACGCCTACCGGGCGCTCGGGCTCGATCCCGCCCAGCCGGACTTCCCGGGCTGGATCGCGAAGCGTTTCAAAGGGCTGGGCCAGGACGGGGAGGAACAGGAGGACCGGCAGAACGATCTCGCCGCGGTGGCCATTTTTCTGGAGCGCCGTGGCCTGACCAAGGAACTGGCCGCGTTCGATGGGCCGCTGGCGAAGCTGGCGGACGATGATGCGGACACCTTCCTGCATCTCATCGGATTGCTGGTGGGTGGCAGTGAGGCGGGCTCGAGCATCGAGTCCGGCACCGGGGCGGTAGCCTTGGCGAGGCGGGCGGTGACGGGCTTTGCGAAGGAGGACGATGCCAAATGGCACGAGGCCCTGTCGCATGTCTTCAGCGAGGCGGACCAGATCGAGCAGTGGTGGGAGTGGCTGGAGAAACTCGATCCGAAAGCCAGCCGGGCCGCGCGGTTCGATGGGATGCTGGCCTTGTTCCGCTATGGTTCCGAGTCCGCCACGGTGAGGAACCGCTGGCTGAAGCTCGCCTGGGCGGCCATTGATGGGCTGCCGAAGGCGGATGCCACCGAGAAGATTTCCCTGATGGCCGATCTGGCCGCCACCGCCCACGATCTCCAGACCGGCCTGAAGGCGTGGGATCTGACGGTGGCCGACGAAGATCCGGACAGTTCCTATTTGAACTACCTGCAGTATCTCACCGCGGCGGGCCGTTGGGACCGGGCGGCGGAACTGTGGCTGAAGATCGTGGAAAAGAACCAAGGCCGGGGCGAGTTCCACGCCTACGCCGCGGCCTGCCTGCGCCGTGCGGGGAAGAACGCCGAGGCGAGCGTGCACGACGCGTGGGCGGACAAGCTGGCGCTGGCCGATCCGATCACCTGCATCCGCATTGGACAGGGCTATGCCTTCGGCGGCGATTTCACGCGCGCGGAACGCTGGTGGGAGCATGCGATGCTGGTATCAGCGCCGGGGAGCGACTTTTGGACCGCGTCGATGAAGCTCAATGCGATGTCGGCGATGGAGAAGGGCGATTGGAAGCGGGCCGCGGCCCTTCAGGAGGTCCTCGCGCTTTCCCAGAATGGCTATGAGAACCTGTCGTCGCCTCCGGGGCTGAAGCTGCGTCTGCGGGTGAACGCGGATTTCTGCCGTGCCTTGGCCCGCCTGAAGACCGACCGCGAGGCGTCCATCGCCACCCTGCAACAATGCCACCGCCTGCTCAGCGCGGATGGATCGCTGGCCGATTACTTCTTCCCGGCGCTGCGGAAGGCGGGGCTAGTCGAGCAGCATGACGCGTGGTTCGAGCAAACGTGGGCGGTGCTGATGCCGCTGGTGAAGGCTTTTCCGAACTGTGAGAACACGCGGAACACGGCCGCCTGGCTGGCTTCGCGGGCGGTAAGGCGTCTCGATGAAGCGAACGAACTGGTGGATGGCGCGCTGGCGACCAGTCCCCAACAGGCGGCTTATCTCGACACCAAGGCGGAGATCCAGTTCGCGAGGAAGGACCGCAAGGCGGCCATCGAGTGGTCCGGCAAGGCGCTCGCCGCGGACCCGATGCAGGATGATTTGAGGAGGCAGTACGAGCGGTTCCGCAACGCGCCGTTTCCGCAGTAGCGTAAGTTTCCAAACTTGCGCGCGGAGCCGGTCCGCATGCGGGAGGCTGGTGGCCGGTGAAGATCACCAAGAGCTCTTTTCACTGGCCACTGACCGGCTGCTCAAGGGCGGACTGGATCTGCACAGGCTTTCATGGGTCTTCCCACCCACAAGCAAGGAATGCTTGTGCTACTTACGAAATGCAGTGCCACCGCCGAGGCCGGATCTCCAATCCTGGCTGGATCTCCTGTCAATGAGCACGGGCGGCGATGGCACCACCTGATAGGGTAACACCGCTCATGGGCCATGCACAGGATTAATGTCCGGTTTTGTGCCTAGGAGTGGCGCGAGGCGGGAGCCTTGCGCTACGATTTCACACCAGGCCGAGCACCTTGTCGGCGTGTTGGCTGACAGTGCGGAAGCGGTCGGCGTTTTCGGGCAGCTTGATGTCCTGGTCCCAGGTCGGGATCATGGCGGACATGCGGGCCTTGCCTTCAGGAGTTTCCAGCAGCTTGGCGAAGCAGGTCTTCACCACCTGGAGCACGATGTTCACGGACACAGAGGCCCCGGGGGAGGCACCGAGCAGGGCGGAGATGGAGCGGTCCTGGTTGGTGATGACCTCGGTGCCGTAGTGGACGATGCCGGCCTCGCCGTCGGTTTTCTTGATCGCCTGCACGCGGATGCCGGCGTCGATGAGTTTCCAATCGGCGGTCTTCGCGGCGGGGTAGAAAACGTGAAGCACCTCAAGGCGGTCGTTCATGCTCTGGGTGCCCTGTTGGACGAGGTAGCGCACGAGGTCGAGGTTGCTGATGCCGATTTTCACCAGAGTGGCGAGGTTGTCGGGCTTCACGGAGAGCGGGAGGTCCAGGAAGCTGCCTTCCTTGTTGAGGAACTTGGTGGTCCAGGCGGCGAAGGGGCCGAAGAGCAGGGTCTTCTTGCCGTCCAGGATGCGGGTGTCGAGGTGCGGCACGGCCATGGTGGGCGCGGCGTCGAGCGCCTGCCCGTAGACCTTCGCCTGATGCTTTTCGACGATCTCGGGATTGTCGCAGACCAGCCATTGGCCGCCGATGGGGAAGCCGCCGAGGCCCTTGGCTTCCGGGATGCCGGACTTCTGGAGGAGCGGCAGGCTGCCACCGCCGGCGCCGACGAAGACGAACTTGGCGTGATTCTCGAACGACTCGCCGGTTTCAAGATTCTTCACGACCACCTCCCACCGGCCGTCCTTCTTGGTGAGGTTGGTGACGCGGTGGCGGCTGGCGATGCCGCAGCCGGGTTGCTTCGCGAGCCAGCCGAGGAGCTTGCGGGAGACCTCGCCGAAGTTCACATCGGTGCCGCCGTCCATCTTGGTGGCGGCAATGGGCACATCACCGCGGCCAGCCAGCAACAGCGGGGCCCAGGAGGCGATGGTGTCGCGGTCCGTGGAGTATTCCATGTCCGCGAAGAAATGGTGGGCGGACATCGCCGCGTGGCGGGCCTTGAGAAAGTCGACCTGCGCCTGGCCGTGCACGAAGCTGATGTGCGGCACGGGATTGATGAAGGCCGCCGGGTCATCGATCATGCCTTCTTCCACGGCGTGCGCCCAGAACTGCTTCGAGTGGTCGAACTGTTCGAAAATCTTGATGGGGTTGGCCGCGTTGACGGTGCCATCGGCCTCGGCCTTCGGGGTGTAGCTCAGCTCGCAGATGCCGGCGTGGCCGGTGCCGGCGTTGTTCCAGCCGTGGGAGCTTTCCTGCGCCAGTTCATCGGTGACCTCGTAGACCTGGATCGAGAGGGACGGGTCCAGGCGCTTGAGCATGGCGCCCAGGTTGGACGACATCACGCCGCTGCCGATGAGGATGACGTCCGGGTTCTCGATGTGGCTGTGGTGCTTCATGGGTCGGTGGCGGGATCGGTCGGGATGGTCGCGAAGGGCTGGCGCGCGAGTGTTGCGGGATCGGCGGCCGGTTTCACGTAAAAAAGAATTTTCCAGAAAATGAAAGATTTTCGCTGGATGGGCGGGATGGCATCACCGCCTCCGGTTGCGCCTCGCCGGAACGGGTGTACTTGTTAGGACAACTTTGCCAGAGACTCCAGCCATGAAAGCCACCGGATTTGCCCTCCCGCTCCTCGCCGCCGCCGCCCTCGTCTGCTCCTGCAAGGAGGTGAAGACGAAGGTGGAAACGGTGGGGGACGCCACCTTCGCCCGCAAGACCTTCGAAAGCCTCGCCAAGGGTGATCAGGCGGTGAGCTCGGACATCGATTGGAAGATGCTGAAATCGTTCGGCACGGACGTGGGCGCGGCCTACGTGGTGATGGCTTCGGAGGAGGATCAGCGCCGTTTCCGTGAAGGCTTCATCACCCAATTTGCGTCATCGTTCCAGAGTGCGGGCGGGAAGCTGGAGGACTTCGGCGCGTGGAAAGTGGCGGAGCATGATGCGACCCACACGGTGGTCACCGCGGCCTCTCCGAACAAGATGCTGAGGATCACGGTGAACGAGCGCGATGGCAAGGAGCGGGTCTCCGGGCTGGATGTGGCCGCGCCGTGAGATGTCCACTGGCGGTGCTTCCGCATGTCGGGCGTCATGCCCCGCGCTGCCGTCATTTGCTCACCGCTTGCCCCCGATCTCACGCCGGTAGGCGGCGGGCGATTGGCCGAGGTGACGGCGGAACAGTCGGCTAAAATAGTAGGGGTCTTCGTAGCCGACGCGGCGGGAGATTTCCGCGATGGTGAGACCGGGGTCCAGCATCAGCGCGCAAGCGGTTTGGAGGCGCAGGCGGATCAGGAACTGCTTCGGCGGGCAACCGGCCTGCTGGTGGAAGCGATCGTGGAAATGCGGCGGCGACATTCCGGCCAATGTGGCGAGTTCTTCGACCTGCCAGTCGCGGGTCGGCTCGGCTTGGAGCCTGCGGATGGTTTTGAGAATACGGTCCTCGGTTTCGCGGGAGCGCCGGTTGCCGCTGGCGGAGTAGATCCGGGCCAGCCCGATGAGACGGGAAAGACCGGTGGTGAGGCCAAGAAGCCCGGCATCGGAAAATCCATCCAGCGCATGGCGGTAGGTTTCCTCGAAGGCGGTGCGGAGGATCTCAATCTCCGGGATTTCCAGCAGGGTGCGGGATTCACCGCCGGTGAGGGCGGCGAGGTGGTCGGTGGCGCGTTGTCCGGTGAAATGGATCCAGAAGATGCTCCACGGCCGGGCCTCGTCGGCAAAGTAGGCGTGGGGCATTCCGGCGGGAAGCACCAGCAATTGGCCGGGTCCGACGGTGACCGTGTTTCCTTCGGTTTCACAGTAGCCACAGCCGTCCAGGCAGTAGATGAGGATGGCCTGCGGGCTGCCCTTGCGGCGGTGGACGTAGTGATGCGGTGCGGAGTGGTAGTGGCCGATGTGGGTCACCTGGAGGTCCTTCACGACTGGCAGCCGCGAGCCGTGCTGGATCCGGTCCGGTGGCACGATGAGCAGCCGTTGACCGGCGAAGCCTTCCTTGACGCGGTGGCTCGCGTGAAGTGGTTGGACGGGGTTGGCGGTCACGGTCTGGTTGTCTTTTGAAATCCTAGGATCGTCCATGTTTTTCCTCCGATGATCCATTGTGATCGGGGAGGGATTTTTGGTTTAAATGGAAGACTTCCCAGCACCGTCCATGGCCATAGTCGTTTCCAGCACCACCCAGGGGGATGAGTCCATCGTCCCGGCAGCCCGCCACGGCGCGTTCCTGTGGCTGATCGCCACCACCGCCGCGCTCGGCGGGCTGTTGTTCGGCTACGATTGGGTGGTGATCGGCGGGGCCGCGCCGTTCTATGAGAAGTTCTTCCAGCTCACCACGCCGCAGGCGAAGGGCTGGGCGCAGAGTTGCGCGCTGATCGGGTGTCTCCTCGGCGCGTTGTTGTCCGGCGGGCTGAGCGACCGCTTCGGGCGGAAGCGGTTGCTGCTGCTCTCGGCGGTGTTGTTCGCGGTGACCTCGGTGGGCACCGGGATCGCGGGGACTTTCAACGCTTTCGTCGCCTGGCGCATCCTCGGCGGGGTGGCGATCGGCCTGGCCTCGAACCTTTCGCCGATGTACATCGCGGAGATTGCGCCCCCTGCACTACGCGGGCGGTTGGTGTCGCTGAACCAGTTCACCATCGTCATCGGCGTGCTGCTGGCCCAGGTGGTGAACCTCGGGGTGGCGCGGGTGTTTCCCGGTTGGCTGGGTGGCGCGGGCGATGCCGCGGCGGCGCTGGCGTGGAATGAGGCCATCGGTTGGCGCTGGATGTTCGGGATCACGGTGGTGCCCTCGCTGTTGTTCGTCGCAGGCATGTTCATCGTGCCGGAGAGCCCGCGTTGGCTGGTGAAGAACGGCCACCCGGAAAAAGCGCAGGGCATCCTCGCGAAGCTCGGCGGCGAGGACTACGGCCGGCGCGTGCTGGCCTCGATCCAATCGACGCTGGCGGATGACGGCGAGGCGAAGGTCCACTTCGGCGCTCTGTTCGAACCGCGGATGCTTAAAATTCTGATCCTCGGCATCGGCCTGGCGGTGTTCCAGCAGTGGTGCGGCATCAACGTGATTTTCAACTACGCCGCGGAGATCTTCAAATCGGCGGGCTACAGCATCGATGACACGCTGCAGAACATCGCGTGGACCGGTTCGGTGAACCTGGTGTTCACGCTGGTGGCGATGGCGGTGGTGGACCGGCTGGGGCGCAGGCCGCTGATGCTGGCGGGGGCGGCCGGATTGGTAGTGGTCTATGGCCTGATGGGGTATTGCTACCACGGTTCGATCCAAGGCACGCCGGTGCTGGCGCTGGTGCTCGGCGCGATCGCCTGCTACTCGGCCACGCTGGCTCCGGTGACGTGGGTGGTGATCGCGGAGATTTTCCCGAACCGCATCCGTGGCGCGGCGATGTCGGTCTCGGTGTTCTTCCTGTGGTTGGCCTGTTTCATCCTCACCTACACCTTCCCGATTCTCAACGAGCGCCTCGGCCCGGCCGGGACCTTCTGGCTCTACGCGGGGATCTGCGTGGGCGGCTTCCTGCTGGTGAAATTCCGGCTGCCCGAAACCAAGGGCAAGAGCCTCGAGCAAATCGAGCGCGAGTTGGTGGATTGAACGTTCCTTTCGAATTCCCATGTCCTCCGATTCCTCCCAGCGCGCGGTCACCGTCCGCCGCGAAGCCATTGTCCTTCCGACCTATGAGCCGCTGCCCGCGGACAAGAACCCGATGTTCCTGGAGAAGCGGGTTTACCAAGGTAGCAGCGGCAAGGTTTATCCGCTGCCCTTCCACGACCGCATCGCGGAGGAGAAGACCGATCGCGCGTGGGACGCGGTGTGGCTGGAGAACGAGTATCTCGAGGTGATGATCCTGCCGGAGATAGGCGGGCGCATTCACATCGGCCGGGACAAGACGAACGGCTACGACTTTTTCTACCGCCAGGACGTGATCAAGCCCGCGCTGGTGGGCCTGGCGGGGCCGTGGATCTCCGGCGGTGTGGAGTTCAACTGGCCGCAGCACCATCGCCCGGCGACCTTTATGCCGGTGGATGTCGAGATCGAGCGGCACGCCGACGGTTCGGTGACGGTGTGGTGTGGCGACCACGATCCGCTGGCGCGGATGAAGGGCATGCACGGCGTGTGCCTGCATCCGGACAAGGCGTATATCGAACTCAAGGTGCGGGCGCACAACCGCACGGAATCCACGCAGACCTTCTTGTGGTGGGCGAACGTGGCGACCCGCGTGCACGAGGATTACCAAAGCTTCTTCCCGCCGGATGTCACCTATGTGGCGGATCACGCGCGGCGATCGATGAGCACCTATCCGCTGTGCGAGGGCCACTATTATGGCGTGGACTATGCGGCGCGCGCGGCCGGTGGTGTGCCGGGGCATGAGGCACCCGGGCAGTACGTGCCGCCCGCCAGCGGGGGAACGGGCGTGGCCCGGTATGCGGCGAACGACCTTTCGTTCTACGCGAACATCCCGGTGCCGACGTCCTACATGTGCATGGGCTCGCAGGAGGATTTCTTCGGGGGCTACGACCACCGTGAGCAAGCGGGTGTGGTCCATGTGGCGAACCATCACATTTCCCCGGGCAAGAAGCAGTGGACCTGGGGCAACCACGAATTCGGCTACGCCTGGGACCGCAGCCTCACCGACGCGGACGCGAATGGCGAGCACGCGCCCTACATCGAGATCATGGCGGGCGTCTACACGGACAACCAACCGGACTTCGCCTTCCTGATGCCGGGTGAAACGAAGACGTGGAGTCAATACTGGTATCCGATCCAACGGATCGGTCCGGCGCATCATGCGACGGTCGATGCGGCGGTGAACGTGTCGGTCGCCGATGGCGCGGTGCATGTCGGGGTGAGTGTGTCGTCGTGTTTTCCGCAGGCGCGGATATTACTGCGTGGTCGCGGTGGCGAGGAGCGCGAGTGGTCGGCGGATCTCGCGCCGGGAAAGCCGTTCGTGGCGAAGTGCAAGTGGTCCGATGAGGTGGCCTCGCTACGGGTGGTGGAGGAGGACGGTCGAGTGATCCTCGCCTACGCGCCGAAGCCGCCGGTTCGTGCGGAGGTGCCGCCCGCGGCCACCGAACCCGCGCTACCGGGGGAAATCCCGAGTGCGGACGAACTCTATCTCACCGGCCTACATCTGGAGCAGTACCGCCACGCCACCCGCGATCCGATGCTGTATTGGCGCGAGGCGCTGCGTCGCGATCGGGGCGACGCGCGGTGCAACAACGCGGTGGGGCTGTGGCACCTGCGCCGGGGCGAGTTCGAGCAGGCGGAAACCCATTTCCGCGCCGCGATCGAACGGCTCACGCTCCGGAACGCGAATCCTTACGATGGCGAACCGCTATACAACCTCGGCTTGACGTTGTGCCACCTGGGCCGCCACGACGAGGCGTATGGCGCTTTTTATAAAGCGGTTTGGAACCAACCGTGGCAGGCTGCGGGCTATCATGCGCTGGCGCGGATCGATTGCCGTCGTGGCGAGTGGAGCACGGCGCTGGACCATCTCGACCGCTCGCTGCGGATGGACACCGACCAGCTCGGCGTGCGCAACCTGCGGGTGATCGTGCTGCGGAATCTGGGTCGCGGCGATGAGGCGGAGGCGCAGTTGGCGGCGAACCGCGCGCTCGATCCGCTGGACGCATGGGCGCGTTATTTAGCCGCCGAACCGCAGCGCTGCGACACCCAGACCTTGCTCGATCTCGGACTCGATTTTGCCCGCGCCGGGCTGCATCGCGAGGCGGTGGCGTTGTTGGAAGGCATATCGGCGGACCCGGGCACGGAGCCGTTGGTCCACTACCATCTGGCGTGGCTGCACGATGCGCTCGGGGAGGGAGAGGCGGCCTTGGCTGCATGCCGGGCGGCGGAGGCGGCATCTCCGGATTATTGCTTCCCCGCGCGCCTCGAGGAGATTGCAATTCTCCACACGGCGATTCGGCTGCATCCGGGTGGTGCCCGCGCGCCGTATTACCTCGGGAATCTCTACTATGACCGCCATCGCCATCACGAGGGGATCGCGCTGTGGGAGCAATCGGTCCACCTTGATCCCGCCTTCGCGGTGGTGTGGCGGAACCTCGGCATCGGCTATTTCAACGTGCTCGGCAAACCGCGTAAGGCGCGTGCCGCCTATGACAAGGCCTTCCAAGCGAATCCACGCGATGCGCGCCTGCTTTATGAACGCGACCAGCTCTGGAAGCGCCTCGGTGAAAGCCCGGCGCGGCGGTTGAAGGTGCTGGAGAAGCATCTCGATCTGGTAGCCGGGCGCGATGATCTCTCGGTGGAGATCTGTGCGCTCTACAACCAGACCGGTCGCCATGCTGCCGCGCTGGCCATTTTGTCGGCGCGCAAGTTCCAACCGTGGGAAGGAGGCGAGGGGCAGGCGCTCGGCCAGCACGTCCGCACCCACCTCGCGCTCGGGCGGGTGGCCTTGGAGAAGGGCGAGGCGGCGGTGGCGCGGGATCATTTTACAACGGCGCTCGATTCTCCCCGCCATCTCAGCGAGGCGAAGCACCTCCTGGCGAACCAGAGCGACATCCATTTCTGGCTCGGCGCGGCATTGGCGAAGCTGGGGGACAAGGCTGGAGCGAAGCGGCATTGGGTCACGTCCGCGGAGTTCCGTGGCGACTTCCAGGAAATGAGCGTGCGGGCGTTCTCGGAGATGACCTATTTCTCCGCGCTCTCGCTGCAAAGGCTCGGGAAGAAAAAGGCGGCGGAAACCCTGCTGCGCGAGCTGCTGGCGTATACGCGGAAACTGGCGAAGACCCCGGCGACGATCGATTACTTCGCCACCTCGCTGCCGACCATGCTACTGTTCGACGATGACCTGCAGAAACGCCAGGAGACGACGGCGTGGTTCCTGGAAGCGCAGGCTTGCCTGGGTCTCGGGAAGCAGGCGCGTGGGAAGAAGCTGCTGGCGGCGGTGCTGAAACGCGATCCGAACCACGCGCTGGCGGCGGATTTGATGGGGTGAGGGGGAACAAGAAGCCGTCTGAATCATTGATCCAACCACGGATGAACACAGATGGACACGGATTGGAGAGGGGGCACTTCGATCCGGTATACCCCATTTGCAGTAGAAGGGAGGGATGGAAGATGGGCTCCAGGATGTTGGATCATGGCTTGTCGACAACCTCCGTCCGCTGCATGGTGGAGTGGGGGATGGATTCCGCGAATGGTCCGGTTGTTGATCGAAACCCAGTCTTCTGATTCCCATGCGAAAGCTCCTTTTGTGCGCTCAGGCGCTGCTCCCGATGATGTGCGCGGCGGCCGCGCCCGATGAAACCGTCGGCCTCGCCGGTGCGTGGCGTTTCGCGCTCGACCGCTCGGATGTAGGAATCAACGAGGCGTGGCCGAAGAAGGAACTGCCGGACAAGATTCAGGTCCCCGGCATCCTGGAGGCGCAGGGATACGGCGATGAAATTTCGACGACGACGCCCTGGGTGCTTTCGCTCTACGACCGCACCTGGCACCAGCGCGCGGACTACGCGCCCTACACCAAGGCGGGCGACGTGAAGGTGCCGTTCCTGTGCCAGCCACCGCGGCACTATCTCGGCGCGGCGTGGTACCAGCGCGAGATCGAGATTCCAAAAGGCTGGAGCGGCAAGCGGACGACCTTGTTCCTGGAACGTCCGAAGTGGAAGGCGACGGTGTGGCTGGATGACAAGGAGATCGGGTCGTGCCTCAGCCTGTGCACGCCGCATGAGTTCGACTTCGGCCTGCTGGCTCCCGGCAAGCATCGCCTCACGGTGCGCGTGGACAACCGGATGATCCTGCCCTACCGCCCGGACTCGCACGGGGTTTCCGATTCGCTGACCAACGCGTGGAACGGGATCGTGGGCAAGACCGAACTGCGCGCGACGCCCGCGGTGTGGGCGGAGGACGTGCAGGTGTTTCCCGCGGCTGATGCGAAGAGCGCCCGGGTGCGGGTCCACGTGAACAATGCCACCGGTGGAAAGGCGGCGGGGAAGGTATCGTTCCTGATCGAGGCTGGCCCGAATGCCGCGCCGTTCAAGATGGCTCCGGTGAGCGTGGACTTCGACAGCGCCGACAAGAGCACGGCGCTGGAAACGGTGCTGCCGTGCGAGGGCGTAAAGATGTGGGACGAGTTCACGCCCGCGCTCTACAAGCTGCGGGTGGCGGTGCGGGGCGAGGTGGCGGGCAAGTCCATCGAGCAGAACCTGGAAACGACTTTCGGCTTCCGGGACTTCCGGGCCGATGGACCGCGGTTCATGCTCAACGGTCGTCCGGCTTTCCTGCGCGGCACGCACTTCGGCGGCGACTTTCCGCTGACCGGCTATCCGCCGACCGACACGGCGGAGTGGAAACGGATTTTCAAGATCTGCCAGGATCATGGCCTGAACCACATGCGCTTCCACTCGTGGTGCCCGCCGGAGGCGGCATTCGAGGCGGCGGATGAACTCGGCTTCTATCTCCAGCCGGAGCCGGGGATGTGGAACCCGTTCTCGCCGGGCAGCGAGATCACCAAACAGCTCTACACCGAAACCGAACGGATCATCGCGAGCTACGGCAACCACCCGTCGTTCCTGTGCCTGTCCGCGAGCAACGAGGCGGCGGGGCGCTGGAAGCAGGTGCTGCCGGAGTGGGTGCAGCATTTCCGCGGAGCGGACCCGCGGAGGCTCTACACCCCGGACACCGGCTGGTCGCTGATCGAGGCGGTGTCCGAACCGCTCAACGACGGCGCGGATTATCTCGCGGTGGGCCGGGTCGGCAACAACCGCGTGCGCGGTGACAGCGGGTGGTTCGGTCGCGATTTCCAGAAGTCGATCGATGGCCTGGGCGTGCCGGTGGTTTCCCACGAGGTCGGTCAGTGGTGCGCGTATCCGGATTTCCGGGTGATCGAGAAGTTCAAGGGCTTCATGCGTCCGGGGAACTACGAGATTTTCCGTGATTCCGCGGCGAAGCACGGGCTGCTGGAGGACAACGCGGCGTTCGCGCGGGCGTCCGGCGCGCTGCAACTGGCGTGCTACAAGGAGGAGATCGAGGCGGCGCTGCGCACGCCGGGGCTCGGCGGGTTCCAGTTGTTGGACCTCCACGACTACACCGGCCAGGGCACGGCGTTGATCGGGGTGCTCGATCCGATGTGGAATGGCAAGGGCTACTCGACGCCCGAGGGCTTCAAGAAGTTCTGCAACACGGTGGTGCCGCTGGCCCGCCTGAAGCAACGGACGTTCACGACGGCCGACAAGTTCGAGGTGCCGGTGGAGGTGGCGAATTTCGGGGTCGCGCCGCTGGAGGCGGGCGATGCCGCGTGGCGGATCAGCGATGCAGCGGGGGCGGTGAATGCCGAGGGCAAGTTCAAGGCGGGCACGCTGACGCTCGGGAAGAACCAGCCGCTGGGCAAGATCACCACGGATCTCTCCAAGCTCGCTGCGCCGGAGCGTTACACGCTCGCCGTGAAGGTGGGCGGGTATGAGAATACCTGGGACTTCTGGCTCTATCCGGCGGACAAGGAGGCCGCGGTGTCGGCCGGGGTGGTGGAGACGAGTTCTCCCGTCGAGGCGACGAAGGCCTTGGCTGAGGGCAAGAAGGTGCTGTTCACGCCGCGCCTCGCGGATCTCGGCTGGACGAGCCCGCCGCTGGCGCGCGTGCCGATTTTTTGGAACGCGCTGATGGGGCCGAACTGGGGCCGCATGCTCGGGCTGTGGTGCGATACGAAATCGCCCGCGCTCGCCGGATTCCCGACCGATGAATCCTGCGGCTGGCAGTGGTCCGAGATTGTCTCGAAAACCCGCGCCGTGAACCTCGACAAGATGCCGCGAGGGCTGAAGCCGATCGTGTCCGCGGTGGACGATTGGAACCGCAACTACAAGTTGGGCGTGGTCTTCGAGGCGACGGTCGGCACCGGCAAGCTGCTCGTTTGTTCGGCGAACCTGACCGCCGCCCCGGTGGGCCTGCAATTGCACCGCTCGCTGCTCGACTACATGGCGGGCGACAAGTTCCAGCCAAAGACCGCGGTGACCCCGGCGGAGTTCGGCGGGCTGTTCTTCGACAACCTCGTCATGAAGAAACTCAACGCCACCGCGACCGCCGACGGCCAACCGGCGAACGGCATCGTCGATGGCGACCCGAACACCTACTGGTGCAGCGCGGACGTGAAGAACAACCCGCATCCGAAGCCGCCGCACGAGATCGTGGTGACCTTCCCACAGCCGGTGGCGATGACCGGTCTGGTGGTGATGCCGCGCCAGAACCACCGCGAGCATCAGGGGGACATCCGCGAGTACAAGCTGGAGACCAGCGACGACGGCGCGGCTTGGCAGACGGTGGCACAGGGGCAGCTTGCCTCGACCTTCGACCCGCAGACGGTGGCGTTCGGCAAGAGGGTGACCGCGAAGCAACTGCGGCTCACGGCGCTTTCGGGCTTCGGCTCGGACGAGTCCGCCTCGGTGGCGGAACTGGCGGTCAACTACGCCGGACCGGCGCTGCCCGAAAACGAGGGCAGCGTGGAATACCGCCGCGTGAAAACCGCCAGCCCGGACATCGACGCGGGCGGCGGAGCGGGGCATTGAGGGCGGGGTCCAGAGAGTTTGGAACTGCCTGGTCCGGGATGATCCGGCCGGGCAGAGGCTGGATCGAAGGCTTCCTTGCTCGGGGGGGCGGACAGGCCCCGCCATCTGTGAAATGGCGGCTCGGATGGATTTTGATTCCCTATCCGCAATCCGCCATGGAGGGTGGGTGAGTCATTGTTTATGTCTCACCCATGACAGGTTTTCTGTCCGATTTGCATATGGAGAAGTCAGCCGTTTGTGTCCTCGATCCGATCGTTCCGCCGTGGGGTGGAGATAAGCCGATCCTGGTGGGCGTGTGTAGTTGCCGCAGGTATGCCGAGAAGCGCGTTGCGGTGCGGGAAACGTGGATGCGTGGAATGCCGGGGAACATGCGCGTGGTGTTTTTCGTCGGCGAGGGGGAGGAGCCGGTGGAGGATGATGTGGTGGTGGTCCGCGGTGTGCCGGATGACTACGCCCATCTCCCGGCGAAGGTGCTGGGATTCTTCCGCCAGATGCTTGCGGAGGATGATTTCGGGTGGCTGTTCAAGTGTGACGACGACACCTACGTGGCGCTGGACCGCTTGCGGGACTTGGCCGGAAAGGGTTACGATCACGTGGGCGACGCGGCCTTCATGCCAGGCCGGCGTGCGGCCAGCGGCGGAGCGGGCTATCTGCTCTCCCGCCGGTTGGTGGAATGTCTGGTCGCTGATGAAACGCTGCCGGCGACCGGTGCGGAAGATCTCATCATCAGCGGGGCTGCGGCCGTTCTGTGTGGCGGCCGCTTCCTCGCGACACCGAGGCTGTGCCATCATGCGAAGCGCTATCCGCGCCGCGACAACGACGTGGTGACGTCCCACTGGCTCGATCCACGGCGGATGCGCGCGGTGCATGCTCTCTGTCGTGCCGAGCCGTGGCACGTGATGACCATCAGCCACGCGCACTGGCAGGATCAGGTGGAACTCCACGAGGATGGAACTTTCGCGCGGTTGTCGTGTGACGACGGCGGGACCTGGGATGTGGATGCGCACGGCAACGTGCATCTCCGCTGGTTCGACTACCCGGCGGACAAGATCGACCTCGGTGAACCCCGCTCCGGACCGGAACGGATCGTCGTCCGGCTCCAGGGTGGTCTGGGCAACCAGATGTTCCAGTATGCCGCCGGACTCTCGCTGGCGCGCCGGTGTGGTCTGCCGCTGGAGGCTTGCTGGCACGAGGTCAGCCGCGGGTTCGCATTGGAGCGATTCGGGGTGGCCCTGGTTCCCTCGCCCGCGGCAGGGGACTGTGAAACGTTCCTGGTGGACGACTACGTGGAGGGGGCGGAAGGCCACCTGAGGCATCACGCCGCCCGAATGAATGGCGGGGTGGTGTTCATGGACGGTCATTTCCAAAACGAGCGCCTTTTCGCGGACGCGGCCGGAGAAGTGGCGGAGTTCTTCCTTGCCACGTTTGTTCCGCGCGCCACCGCCGTGCCGGATGGCTACACTCCAGTGGGGGTGCACGTGCGGCGGGGGGACTTCGTGAACCATCCACTGCACGACCTGTGCGGCCCTGGCTACTACCTCGCCGCCCTGGAGCGGATGCGCGGGCTGGTCGAGCGGCCATGGTTCCTCGTGGTCTCGGACGATCCCAGTTGGTGCCGCGAACATCTCGCCGCCGCGGCGGACGTGCAGGTGATGGCCCCGGCGGACCTGTTCACGGATTTTGAAATCCTCCTCGGCTGTGCGGCACATGTCATTTCCAACAGCACCTTCGGATGGTGGGCGGCATGGTTGGCGGAGCATGTCCGTGGCGGGGAGTCCCATCTTGTCATCGGGCCAGATCGTTTCCTGCGCGGGCGTCCCTGGGAGATCCTGCCGGAGCGGTGGCTGCGCCTTTGCCCGGAAACTCCCGTGCCCGCCCCGCCACCGGAGGTGGTGCCGCGGATGGAGGAGGACTTTGCATGGGCTCCACGGTTGACCCCGCTTCACGCCACATGGCGGGATTCCATGGTGGAGCAGGGCTTGGCCGGGACGGAGCTGCCATCGATCAATCTCGCCATCAGCAGCGATGAAAAGGGCCTCGGCGTCAACGCCACCCTGCTGCACAGCATCGTGCGGCGCACCGTTCATCCCGTCCATCTCCGCTGTTACTGCCGCGGGTTCGAACCGGAGAGCTTCCATGTCAGGAATCTGTTGGTGGAATTCATCCGGGTGGATGTCGACCGTGGTGGCTATTATCCTTGGTGGTCCCACGCCTGTTCCTTCGATCGCCTTCAGGTCATCCACGATCATCCGGCTCATTGGGACCGCTGCTGGATCATGGACCACGACCAGATCGCCACCACCGATCTCGCCCGCGCCTATTTCGAACCCTTCGAGGGGCAGCTCGTGCAGGCCTGCGCCTTCGGCTACAAGCTGCGGAACGCGTGTCCGCTTCCGGAGGATCTCGCCGCACTCGGGGACTATGACTTCTACAAGATGGGCCCGCTTCTCCATCTCCAGGAAATGCGGGACGACACCTGGAGCCGTCTTCTCGACCTCCACGCCCGCATCGGCCGCGATGAGCAGAAATCGCTCGTTGCCGCGACCCGCGGCCGCCTGAAGGTGATGGACGACCGCTGGAACCGTATTGTTTACAACGGCGATCTGGACAAGTGCTACCAACGCCTGTTCCCGGAGGTCGTGCGGCCGGAGCGCGAGTGGTACGAGAACTACGGGATCCTCCACTACACCGGAGGCCCGAAGCCGTGGTGGGATGCCAGCGTGGAGAACAAGCCGAAGAAAAAGGAACGCGCCTGGTTTAAGGAATACGCCACTTGGGGCCAACTCCGCAGCGGTGATTGGGCCGTGCCGGAAGGATGCGAAGTCCTCGAACCGGCGGTGGCGGGGTGGTGAAAGAATCGCCCGGTCCAGCTCGTCCGGATGTCATCCATGTTCCACTTCCAGGTCATCGTCGCGGCCCTCCTTTCCTGCTCCGGCTTGTTCGCGGCACCTCAACCGGTTTCCGCTTTTATTGAAGGGAAGACGCTGGCGGGTGAGGGTTCCATCACGGTGGGAAACGTGCGTGTCCGTTTCTCCGATGGTCATACCGAGCGGTGGACGAAGCTCGGGCAGTGCCATGATCCGAAGGTGTCGGCCGCCGGGCATGTCGGCTGGTGTCGTTACCAGGAGATTGACCCGGTGCGCCTGGCGCTTCGCAAGGCAAGCGTCCGCGTGCGCTTGCCGGATGGGACGCTCCGCGATTTCGACGCTGCCTTTGAGCGGTTCATCATCGAAAAGTGGTGTTTTGCCGACCACGACTCCACGCTGGTGATCGTCAGCAGCAACGAGCACAGCCTGATGTGGGCCGTGAAGTTCGACCTCCGTTCCGGTGAGGTGGTCGAGGCAGTCAGTTCCCGGGAGAAGCCCGGGGACCGGCCGGCGTGGAGCAAGGGGTATCTACCGGAGTGGTGAAGGGAGGAGAGGTTCCTCCTTGTCAGCTCCGAGTGCCCTGTCTTGAAAGGAGTGTGGAGAAATTGGAGTGGATCGAAAACAAGATCGTGGCCTGGGGAATCGAATTCGGGACAATTCGGTGCTTGGCATCCGAGCCGGCGGTGACGGCGTGTCCGGTGTGCGGGGTGGCTTTTGAGTCGGACCAGTGGCCGGTGACGGGCGGAGAATGCCTCGGATTCTCGTTCGATATTTGTCCCTGTTGCGGCTGCCAGTATGGGTTGGGATATTTTGAAATGGTGGAGAATGGTCTCTAGAAGCTATGGGACGTGGAGCGTCGGGAATGGCTCACGGAAGTGGCGGATCCGCAGGTGTTCGCGGAGCAATTGAGGAATATCGGTCTGTTGGTGGAAGAGTGCGGTTGAGCGTCCGGGATCGGCTTGCACTCTGGATCGACAGCGGGGCGTTTCCCTCTACATTCTCCTCCGCACGGTGGTTGCCGTGTTCGTTCCATGTACAATCCCCAAGCATTCCGCGAGGAGCGCCTGGACGTGCTTCATGCCCTGATGAAGGAACATCCGCTCGCGACGCTGGTCACGAGCGGGGAGCATGGACTCCAGGCGAGCCATCTTCCCTTCACGGTGGATACCTCCACCGGCAAGGGGATACTGAAAGCGCATCTGGCGAAGGCCAACGGCCAGCTTGCCGATCTCCGCGCTGGCACGGAGGCGCTGGTGATTTTCCAAGGGCCCGAGGCCTACATCACGCCCTCGTGGTATGCGGCGAAGCAGGAGCACGGCAAGGTGGTGCCGACTTGGAACTACGTGGTCGTCCATGCCTATGGCACGTCGCGCGTGATCGAGGACGAGGGCTGGCTGCGCCAGCAGATCGATGAACTGACGCTCGCCCACGAGCAGGGGCGTAATGTGCCATGGGAGGTCGAGGACGCGCCCGCGGAGTTCATCGCCGCGCTGCTGCCGGCCATCGCGGGCATCGAGATCCCGATCGAGCGCCTCGAGGGGAAATGGAAGATGAGCCAGAACCGCTCGGAAGCGGATCGCCGCGGGGTGCGCCGCGGATTGGAGGAGGAAAACGCCTGCCCGCACCTGCTCTCGATGTTCAAGGACGAGAAATAGATATGCCCCGGGAGTGGCGTGGGGAGTGGGGGAGCCATTCCGCCGCGCACATTCACAAGCACGAAGGCTTGTGCTACAAAGCCCCCCCGAACGGGTGGTTGGCATCTTGGAGATTGCGCCGGGGACGCGGGGAGCGACAGTGATCGATACCCTCATGCGAAACGCCCCGAAGTCGCTTTCTCGATCCCTCCGCCTCTCGTCTGCCGGATCCTGTGTCGTGGCGGGGATGCTGCTCGCGCTGGCATCCACGGTGTCGGCGGGTCCAATGCGGAAATGGTGCTTCATCAGCGGGCAGGAGCCGGTGGAGGCGGAGCTGCTTTCGATCCAGAAGGGCATGGTCACCTTGAAGGCCGCGGGCAACCGTATGCGGGAATTCTCCTTCGACAAGTTCAGCCCGGAGGATCAGGTCTACTTGTTCCGCACGGCGGACGAGGACGGTCGGCCGTTCGCGTTTCCGGCGGAGCCGGGGCCGCAGACCGGGAAGGGCTATGCCTCGCAGACGGTTCCCGCGCTGGGCGATCGCCCGCTAACGCTCACCGGAGCGTCCGAACTGCACGTGACCGACAAGTCCGCGGCGGGTCGGGGGACGGTGAATTTCGGATCGCCGGACGCGTGGCTGGTGTTCGACAACACGCCCGCTTCCAAGGTGATCGACGGTGCCGTGAAATCGATGAAGGTCTACGGCGCGCCGGCGGTGGTAGGCCAGAACGTGCGGGTGACCGCGTATGGAAACGGCTCGGTGGTGATTCCGCAGGGGCCGGACTACCCGGCGCTGACCGCCTTCACCTCGAAGGGGCTTTCCGGGCCGGCGATACCGCTCCAGAGCTACGTGAACTATGATGTCCTGAAGTTGGGCGTGCTGACGTCGAACTTCGGATCGTTCCGGCTGAAGCGCGGTTACATGGCCACCATCGCCTCGAATGCGGATGGCAGCGGCGTGAGCCGGAACTACGTCGCACAGGACCACGATGTTGAGGTGTCGTCGCTGCCCGCAGGTCTGGAGAACTCGTTGAAGTTCGTGCGGATCTTCCCGTGGCGATGGACGAGCAAGAAAGGCGTGGCCGGCGGCATCTGGCAGGATCTCAATCTCGGCTGGTTCTATGATTGGAACATCAGCACCAACTCGACACCGGACCTCGAATACGTGCCGATCCGTCAGAAGCGCTGGTGGCCCGGGCTGAACCAGGACTGGAAGGCGCGCGGTTCGCTGCACCTGCTCGGCTACAATGAGCCGGACCGACCGGATCAGGCGAAGCTCACCGTGGACGAGGCGATCGCGTCGTGGCCCGAGCTGATGGCCACCGGGTTGCGCCTCGGTGCGCCCGCCCCTTCCGATGGCGGGCTGAACTGGCTCTACCAATTCATCGACAAGGCGGATCAGAAGGGGCTGCGCGTCGATTTCGTGCCGGTGCACTATTACCGGGCCGTCGCCGACCCGAACGATCCGCGCGCCGCCGCCGAGCAGTTCCGCGCCTTCCTCGATGGCATCCACAAGCGCGTGAAGCGTCCGCTGTGGATCACCGAGTGGAACAACGGCGCGAACTGGACCACGGCCCCCGATCCGAATCCCAAACAGCAGGCCGCGGCGGTGGAGAAGATGATCGAGATGCTCGATCAGACGCCCTACGTGGAACGCTACGCCATCTACAACTGGGTGGAGGCCGTCCGCGAGGTGAAGGCGAAGGACGGCACGCTCTCCCCGGCGGGCATCGTTTACCGCGACAAGGTCTCGCCGCTGGCGTACTCGCAGCAGAGGCCGGAGAAGTAAACGCGCTACTTCGCCTCGGGCATCACCCATTTGCCCGCGCGGGGCCAGCCGTCTTCGGTCCACTCCAGCTCGCGGATGCCCAGCTTCGAGAAGCCGTTCGCATTGCCATCGTAGTAGTGGAAGCTGAAACGGGTGCCGGGGTAGCCTTCAATGGTGGCGAAGTGGCCGGGGCCGATGAACGGCTTCTCGGTGCCGAGGAAAAGGGTGCCGCCACCGGTGGTCATTTCGCGGCCGTCCTTGTCGAGGTAGGGGCCGGTCACCGTCTTGCTGCGGCCGACCCGGATCTCGTAGGTGCTGTCGACCCCGCGGCAGCACAGGCCGTGGTTCACGAAGAGGTAGTGGAATTTTCCGTGCTGTATGAGGGCGGGGGCCTCGATCTGTTCGCTCCACGCGATGCGCTGCGGCTTGGCGTCCTTTTTCAGAAGACCGGTCACGGGATCGAGCGGCACGAGCTGGATGCCGGACCAGAAGGAACCGAAGACCATCCACAGCCGCTTGTCCGCGCCCTGGAAGATCGCGGGGTCGATGGCGTTGTAGTCGTTGCCGCGTTTCGATTGGATCACCAAGCCTTCGTCCTTCCAGCCATAGAGACGGTCCTGTGGATCGAGGGTGGGGGAGGTGGCCAGCCCGATGGCTGAGTGGTTCTTGCCGAAGGTGGAGACGGAGTAGTAGAGCCAGTAGCGGCCATCGCGCCAGATGAGATCGGGAGCCCACAGGTAGCCGTTGTTGCCGGGTACCTGCTCGTTGTGCCAGGCGGGGAAGGTCTTGAAGACCGGCGGGCCGGGCGACCAGTTGGTGAGGTCGGAAGAACTGAAGGACTTGATTCCGGGACCGGTGCTGAAGAACCACGAGAGCTTCGTGTTGCGGACGATGGAGGAGGGGTCGTGGACCTTGCCCGCCGGTGGTGCGGCGATGGCGGCCTGGGCCAGCAGGCATCCGGTGAGCAGTGCGAACGAACGTCCCGATTTCAACATCCGCTGGCTACGCCGTGGAGCAGGGGATGTTTCGCGAAGGCGGGGCGGCATGACGCCATCCTACCAGACCATGCCGGATTCCTACGGGTGAATCGCACGCCGCGGGGAATCCGCGGGCGAGCTCGGCTTTCGCTGGCGAACGTGGAATCAAAGATCTCGGTGAATCCCCCTCTTTTTGATCGAAATAAGTTTGACAGGTGGAATACGGGGTCTAAGAAGTCGGCAGCCGCACTTCTAATCTACACTAAAATGATGAGATTGATGTGCGGTGATTCAAGTCCGAGCCAGTGACCCACCTCCGTGGGAACTGTCGGCCCGCTCCAGACCGTCTGTTGACCCGATCATCCTCGGGAAATAGGCCAGAATCGCCCGCGATCCCCCGCCTGGGGAAGCGATCGGCTCCCATGCTCCGATGATTCCGTCGGAGATGCCTGGATATTCCACGGTCCTGCCGTGGCCCCCACCACCATCCTCCGCCCCCTTTTCCACGCTTTTAAAGCATACCAAAAAGTCTGGTTTAAATTATCCGGATTAAAAATTTCCGCCACCATGAGTGCCCTTTCCACACGACATGCCCTCTACGCGCTGACGAGCCTGGTATTGGCCATTGCCCCCGCCGCGCGGGCCGTCAATCCCGCCGTGCCGGACCCGGTGACGGGCGATGTGTTCCTCGCGTTCCGGGCCAGCGATGGCCAGGGAGCCGCGACTTCCTACCTGGTGAAGCTCGGCGTCGACACCCAGTTCACCCTCGCGGCCACGAACAGCTCCTTCGATGTGGCGAACCTCGGCGATCTCGGCGAGGACCTGAAGGCGACCTACGGCGATGAGTGGAATACCCGCGCCGATCTTTTCTGGGGCATCTTCTCCTTCCGCCCGAACAACGGCAACCCGATCGTCTACGGTTCTCGCGAGCGCACCCAGTTGAATGTCCGCAGCACCGCGTGGGCCGCGCTGGCCTCGAACGCCCGCACCACCACCGCGAACAACATCAGCCCGGTGATCCAGGGCATCGGCGGATACAAGAGCCGCCTCTCCACCGACAACAGCCTGGTGGCCACCTTCCAGACGAATTCGGCCGATGCCTCCAGCTACAACAAGCAGGTGGCCACCGCGGGCACCAGCGACTTCGGGTCGCTCAGCCAGTGGAGCAGCATTGAGGGCAGCTTCGCCAATGGCGCTTCGGGCACCATCCTCGATCTCCACCGCATCGCCGCCTCCGGCGTGACCACGGTGGGCAGCTTCAGCATCAACAGCTCCGGCACGGTCCATTTCACCAACGTGGTGCCGAGCGCGCCTTCCTCGGATACCGATGGCGACGGCATCACCGATGACAACGAGACGCTCGCGGGCACGAACCCGAACGATGCCTCGGACTTCTTCCGCCTCCAGTCCGTGGCTCCGGCCGGGGATGGCGTCCACGTGAACTTCAACGTGATCTCCTCCCGCACCTACACGGTGGAGTACTCGCAGACGCTTGCCACCGGATCGTGGCAGACGGTCGGCACCTATGCCTCCACCGGCGTCGCGCTCCACACTTTCCTGGATACCGACGTTGTCCGCCGCGCCAGACCCACCGGGTTTTACCGCGTGCGCGTTTCGCAGTGATCGTTCCTCCCATCCCCTCATTTGTCCGATGACCTGCTCCACCTGTTGCTGTCGATGAGCGTTGGCGTGTCGCCGCGCGCGGCACGCGAGATTTCCCACCGACCGGCACTCCCGGAGGCCTTTTCCCCACCCGAGACCCGGGTCCGACCACAAGCGCACGCGGCGGTCGATTCCCGCATCCCCCGGCTCCGCCACGCGCGGGCCAGCCATTCCCGAACACTTCGAAAGACAGATGAAACTTCAATCCAAAACACTGCGGGCGATCCTCTTCGCCATCGCCGGCGTGGCCCTCGGGGCTGTCACGGCGCGGGGCTCCGTCGTCGTCGCGGCACCGGCTTCCGGCGACATCTTCGTCGCCTTCCGCGCCACCGACGGCCAGGGCAGCTCCACCTCCTACATCGTCAATGTCGGCCAGTATTCGCAGTTCCGCGATGCCACGCCGGGCTCCACCATCACCCTGAACGTCGGCAACGTCGGCGCCGACCTCGTGGCCACCTACGGTGAGGATTGGAATACCCGTGGCGATGTCTCGTGGGGCATCTTCGGCGTCAGCCCGGGAGCCAGCCCCACGCTCTACGCGTCCAAGGAGCAGGCAACCGTCGGCGTGCAGAGCGATCCATGGATCGGCCTGAGCGCCGCGAACCGCACCAGCACCGCCAACCAGATCACCCCGGTGCTCCAGGGCATCGGCGGCTACCAGGGCAGCACGTCCACGGACAACAGCAACTTCGGCGTGCTCCAGACGAATTCGTCCAGCGCCTCCAGCTACTTCAAGCAGGTGGGAACCGCGGGCACCTCCGACTTCGGCACGCTCAGCGGCTGGAACAGCATCGAGGGCAACTTCGGCGATGGCACCGCCGGCACCGCGCTCGATCTCTACCGCATCGGCTCCACCGGCGTCACCACGCCCGGCTACTTCACCATCAGCGACACCGGCGTGCTGAGCTTCACCTCCACCGTCACCCCGGTGCCGGAGCCCACCGTCACCGTGATCGCCGCGGCGGGTCTGCTGCTCGGTGTTTCCCGCCGCCGCCGTCCCTCCGCCTGAATCCTACTGCATTCCTCGTAATATCAACCTCCTTCCCAACCCACATTCCATGAAACCGTTCAAAAGCGCGGCCCTCGCCGCCCTCGTTCTCGCCCTCGGCGGCACGGCCTCCGGCCAGACCGTCATCCGCATCGTGGCCTCGAACGGCGACCGCGTCGCCACCCAGACCGCGATCTCCCACATCCTCGCCTCCGGCTGGACCTTCCAGGGCATCAACGGCAACACCTCGTCCTCCGGCTCGCTGAGCACCGCCACCGGCGCGAACTTCGGTGCCTGGAACGGCACCTACAACGGCAACGCGGTCATCATCAAGGTCTCCTACTCCGGAGCGCTCGCCGGGGTGGCCGCGGTGGCGGGCAATACCGACCAGCGCTTCGTGGTGAGCAATGGCACCGGCACCGGCTCCGTGCCGAACCCGCTCACCGCCACCAACCTCAACGTGGACTATGAGATCGGGAAGGCCGACTTCGGTTTCTCCACGAACTTCCAGTCGACCTCGCCGTTCAACGGCGTGTTCGAAAACGTGACCTACAATCCCGTGGTCGAGGAGATCGTCGGCGTTTCGCCGCTCGGCTTCTATGCCAGCCCGGGTTTCCCGACCGCCGGCGCGAACATCACCACACAACTGGCGCAACTCCTCTACACCTCCGGATCGGTGTCGCTCGCCCAGTTCACCGGCGACTTCTCCGCCGACCAGAACAAGATCGTCTACGCCATCGGCCGTAACACGGACGCGGGCCAGCGCTTCGGTGCCTACACCGAGATCGGCCTGGGCACCACCACCGGCGTCTCGGTGTGGCAGCCGTCCGTCACAGGCACCACCACCGCCAGCGGCATCACCTACGGCGGCACCGTGAACTCCCACGCGCTGTGGCCGGCGGAAACCGTCAGCGGCATCTTCAGTGCGCTCGGAAACGGCGGCTTCAGCTCCGGTGCCCTCGTTGCCCAGAACCTGACCGTCACGCTCGGCTCCGATGCCTACAAGGGGAAGTACTTCGACGAGGACACGCAGACGAACCAGTTCCTCTACCCGAACGCCACCGCCGGTTACTACATCGGTTACGTGACCCCGGGCGACGCCACCGATCGCATCCTCGGCGGCAACGGCGTGGTGCCGGTGGGCAACCGCGGCGTGGCGCTGAAATACAACGGCGTCGACCTCACCAGTTCGAACGTCCAGAACGGCCGCTACACCGCCTGGCTCTACAATCGCATCCTCAAGCCGCAGAGCGGTCTCACCGGCCTGAAGCTGACCTTCGCCAACGCCCTGCGCGATCAGATCAAGAACGTGGACGCGCCCTCCGGCGGTGGCCTCTTCAACGACAGTACCTTCAAGGTCCAGCGCTTCACCGACGGCGGTCTGGTGGTGCCGAAGTAATCCCGCGGTATCCGCGAGTCTCCTTCCCGCCATGAAACCCCTCCACCTCATCGCCGTCTTCGCGGTCCTGCTCACGATCAGTTTGTTCGTGCGCAGCCATGACCGCTCGGTCGCGCCGTTGCGTCGTGAACTCGACCAGCGCTCGATCGGTCGCCAGCGTCCGCTGGAACAGATGGGCGGAGTGGTGGAGGAAAAGGAATCCCGGAAGCGGGAAGGGGATTCGCGTCCGCAGGCGTCCGCTGGGTCGGACGCGCCTTCGGGCAGGGTGGCTTCGAATGCTCCCGTCGCCTCCGCGGAGGTGGCCGGGGTTCCGGTGGATGACGTGGAAGAATTCACACCGGTCGAAGCCTCCCTGCCTGGAAACACGCTGCGCGTGAACCGCGGATCGGTTTTGGTCCGCGGCTTCCGTCCCGTGTCCGGCACGTCGGGCGTGGCGCTCGCCGTGAGTGTCGAAAAGACCGCGGATGGCGGTGAGGACGAGGCGTTGGTTGCTCCGGTCGCCTCCCGCCATCCGCGACGCGGCCTCAGTTACGAGGACGAGTTGTTCCGCACCAAGTGGGGGTGGACCGCTTTTGCCGATGTCCGCCAGACCGCCCTCGAAACCAGCGCCGATTGACCCGCCCGTCTCTATCGGCGTCCCCCCCGGATGCCTTCAGTCTTTCCGGATCTCCTCTTAGCCAGAGCCGTCCTCATGTTTGATTTCAAATACAGCTTCCGCCTTGCCTTCGCCGCCGCCTTTGCCTGGACCGTCCAGGAAGCGCGCTCCCAGGGTGAGGCCCGCCCCATGTACATCCGTGAGTATCGGGTTCGCGGGGTGAAGAGCGGGGTGGTGGGGAGCGCGGAGGTGGGCGAGGCGGTGTATCCGTTCCTCGGGCCGGGGCAGATGCCGGCGGACGTGGACCGCGCGCGGGCGGCAGTGGAAAAGCTCTATCATGACAAGGGCTACCAGGCGGTGTCGGTGGGCATCCCGGTGCAGCAGATCAAGCGCGGGACGGTGATCCTGGAGGTGTCGGAAAACCCGGTCGGCCGGTTGCGGGTGAAGGGCGGTCAATACACCTCGCCGTCGCAGCTCAAGGGGATGGCCCCGGCGCTGGCGGAAGGGAAGGTGGTCAATTTCAACGAGGTGACGAAGAACCTCGTCTCAATGAACCAACTGGCGGGCCGCACGGTGACGCCGGAGCTGCGGCCGGGCGTGGAGCCGGGGACGGTGGACATCGACCTGAAGGTGAAGGACGAGCTGCCGCTGCACGGCAGTGTGGAGCTCAACAACCGCTACAGCGCGGACACCACCGAGCTGCGGCTCAACGGCGCGATCTCGTATGACAACCTGTGGCAACTCGGCCACGCGATGGGGCTGAGCTTCCAGGTGGCGCCGATGAACATCGACGACGCGAAAGTGTTCTCGGGTTACTACATGGCGCCGCTGCCGAACTCGGACGGCTGGAGCCTGATGCTGCAGGGCACGAAGCAGGACAGCAACGTCTCGACGCTCGGTGGCCTCGCGGTGGCGGGTCGCGGCGAGATCGTCGGGCTGCGCGCGCTCAAGACGCTGCCTCAGGGCAAGGACTTCTTCCAGTCGCTGAGCTTCGGCTTCGACTACAAGCACTTCGACGAGAACCTGACGTCGGGCAGCTCGACGGTGCAGACGCCGATCACCTACTACCCGCTGACGGCGCTCTACACCGCGTCGCTGAAGGGCAAGAGCGGTAAGACGGATTTCAACGGCGGGGTGACGCTGCACCTGCGCGGGCTCGGGGCCTCGGCCGATGAGTTCGACAACAAGCGCTACAAGAGCGAGGGCAGCTTCCTTTACTTCCGCGGCGATCTGTCGCGGACGCAGGACCTGCCATACGGTTTGCAGGGCTTCGCGCGCGTGCAGGGCCAGATGTCGAGCCAGCCGCTGATCAACAGCGAGCAGTTCGCGGCGGGCGGCCTGGGCACGGTGCGCGGCTACCTCGAAAGCGAGGCGCTGGGCGACGACGCGATCTCGGCGACGCTCGAACTACGGAGTCCGTCGTTGCTCGGCAGCGGCAAGGACGACGCGGAGAACGACTGGCGCTTCTACGTCTTCGGCGACGCCGGGTTCACCTCGATCCAGTCGCCGCTGCCCGGCCAGGACCCCGGCAGCAGCCTGCTGAGCGTGGGCCTCGGCACGCGCGGCCGCTTCCTCGACCACTACAACGGCTCGCTCGATGTCGGCCTGCCGCTGCTGCGCCGCTCCAACGGCCAGGACCGACAGCCGCTCTACACCTTCCGCGTCTGGGGCGATTTCTAAACCGGCCCGATCCTTCTTCTCTTCCTCCGACTCTCAACTCTCAGCCCTCAACTCTCAACATGCGCCTCCTCCCCTCCAGCTTTCTGATCCTCTTGACCGCCGCTTCGCCGCTCCAGGCCGCGAATGACTGGTGGAACAAAGAGTGGACGCAGCGCCAGCCGGTGACCGTCGACGCGAAGGACGCGGGCGACGCCGGATCCGCCACGGTGCTGGTGCGCCTGCACGACGGCAACTTCCAGTTCGGCTCGGCGAAGGAGGACGGCAGCGACCTGCGCTTCATCGGCGAGGACGGCAAGGAGCTCGCCTACCAGATCGAGAAATACGACTGCGTGATGAACGAGGCCTTCGTGTGGGTGAAGGTGCCCGCGGTGAAGGGTGGCGCGGCGAAGTTCACGCTCTACTACGGCAATCCGAAAGCCGCGGCGGAAAGCGCCCCGGCCTACGACGCGGACACGGTGCTGGTCTACCACTTCGCCGACCGCGGCGCGGCCCCGGCCGACTCGTCGCCGGCGAAGAACAACGCGGAAAAGCCCGGCCAAGCCTCGGACGGGGCGGTGGTGGGCGGCGGCCTGCGGCTCGCGGCCGGGGAGCCGGTGAGCGTTCCGAACACGGCGACGCTCGAGTGGACGGCCAACCAGGCGCTGACCTGGTCGGCATGGGTGAAGCCCGCCGCGCTGCGCCCGAACGCCGTGCTCTTCAGCCGCGACAGCTTCCGCGTGCTGCTCGACGACGGCAAGCTGGTGGTCGAGAACAACGGCACCCGTAGTAGCGCCGGAGCCCCCATCGCGGCCGGAGCCTGGAGCCACGTTGCCTTCATCGCGGAGGGCGCGGTCATCAAGACCTATGTCAACGGCGTGGCCGCCGGGTCGCTCGGCGCGGGCCTGCCCGCCAGCACGGCACCCTTGCTCATCGGCGGTGCCTCGGCCGCGGACCGCGCCACCGGCGAACTCGACGAACTGGAGATCTCGAAGGTGGCCCGCCCCGAAGGCTGGCTGAAGCTCGCGGCGCTCACCCAGGGCACCAGCGAGGCGGCGACCAAGGCGGTGGCCGTCGGCGAGGTCGAGGGCTCGGAAGGCGGCGGCAAGCACAGCGCGGCGCTCGAGCACATCATGCTCTTCGGCGACATCGCGAAGAACATGATGTTCGACGGCTGGATGGCCATCGGCGTGTGCGTGCTCATGATCGCCGTCGGCTGGACCGTGGCGGTGCAGAAATTCTTTTACCTCAACTCGATCCAGAAGGGCGGCAAGGCGTTCCTGTCGCAGTGGAAGAAGCTCTCCGGCGACCTCACCGCGTTGGACCACGGCGACCAGGACAACGTCAGCAGCTTCGGCGGCCTGGCCGACGCGAAGACGCTGGCGCTGGTGAAGCAATCGCCGCTCTACCACCTCTACCACATCGGCTCGGAGGAAATCCGCCACCGCCTGGAGCGGGACAAGACGCGCACCAAGGGCCTGTCCGGTCGCTCGATCGAGGCGATCCGCGCCAGCCTGGACGCCGGTCTGGTCCATGAGAACCACCACCTCGGCAAGGGCCTGGTGTTCCTCACCATGAGCATCGCGGGTGGCCCGTACGTCGGCCTGCTCGGCACGGTGGTGGGCGTGATGATCACCTTCGCCATCATCGCGAAGAGCGGCGAGGTGGACGTCAACTCGATCGCGCCCGGCATCGCCAGCGCGCTGCTCGCCACCGTGGCGGGCCTGATCGTCGCGATCCCGGCGCTCTTCATCTACAGCTACCTCAACAGCCGGATCAAAGAGAACATGGGGACGATGCAGGTCTTCATCGACGAGTTCATCGCGAAGATGGCCGAGTTCTACCCGCCCGCGGGCGAGTCCTCGCCGCACGCGCCGGTGCCCGCGACCGCCAGCCAGGCGCACGCCAACGCGCACCCGGTTCCCAAGACGCTCGAACCCGTCTGAAACAAATCGTCAGACCCTCCCTGCCTCATCAGACAGAATTAACGGAATTTTCAAAATTAACATCAGAAGGAAGAGCTTCTCATTGCCTCCCAGGCCGACGCCGGACTCTTCCCGTCAATTCTGAAAATTCTGTCAATTCTGTCCTAAACAACGCCGACCCACGCCATGCAAGCCGACGACGGAAAAAGCTACGACGACATCAACGTCACGCCGATGGTGGACCTCTACCTCGTGCTGCTGTTGATCTTCATCATCATGACCACCGCGGGCGTGAAGGGGACGAAGATCGACCTGCCTCGCGGCAGCAAGAGCCAGCCGAAGCTGGGCGGTCCGAAGACCCAGGCGATCACCGTGACGCCGGACGGCAAGATCCTGCTCAACACCACGCCGGTGACGCTGGCGGACCTGGAAAGCCGCCTCGGCACGCTTAAGTCGACCACGCCCGAGTTCCCCGTCGTCGTGCGCGGCGACCGCGCCGTGCAGTACCAGGGGGTGATGGACGTGCTGGATGTCCTCGGGCGGCTGGGGATCACCCAGATCGGCCTCGCGACGCAAGCGAAGTGAAGAAAGCACGAAGCACTAAATCCAAAATCCAAGACGAAGAGAAGAACCGCGGATCCGTTGTTACGACCCATCCAGTAGTTCCAGGCCCTCTCCCTCTTCTCTGATCACTGCCCACTGCCAACCGATCACTCTCTTATGAGCACCGAACTTCCAGACGAACCGAAGAAGAAGCCCTGGCTGCTGATCGCCGGGGCGGCTGTCGTCGTCCTTGCGGGCGGCGCGTTCCTGCTGGCCCCGAAGGCCGAGGAAAAGCCGAAGCCGCGGAAGGTGGACAACGTGGTCATCACGCTGGCCCCGCCGCCGCCGCTGCCGCCTCCGCCGAAACCGAAAGAAGAGCCGCCGAAGCAGGAGGAGGTCAAACAGGAGATGGTCAAGCAAGAGGCCATCGAGGACACCCCGCCGCCACCACAGGCGGAGCCCGAGCCCGCCCCCGCGTTGAGCACGAACCTCGAAGGCCCCGGCAACGACGGCTTCAACCTCAGCCACGGCAGCGGCAAGGGGCCCATCGGCCCCGGCGGCAATGGCACCGGCACCCTCGGCGGTGGCCGCGGCGGCAAGTATGACGCCTACTCGCGGATGGTGAACCGCGAGCTGGCCACCGCGCTGCGCAACGATCCGCGGACCCGCACGGCGACCTTCAGCGGCATCTTCCGCGTGTGGGTGGACGCCACCGGTCGCGTCACCCGGGCCAAGGGTCCCGACAACAACGCCACGGCCGTTCTCAACGGCTACCAGATGTCCGAAGCCCCGCAGCCGGGCACCCCGATGCCGATCTCGTTCAAGGTCTCGGCCACCAAGCCCGCCACCGCCTCGCGCTGAGTTTTTCCCCATCCGTCTTTCTTCCACGTTCCCATGTCCGTCCGTTCCATCCCCCTCCGTCTCGCGCCGCTGCTCGCGCTCGCCCTCCATCCGGCGCTCGCCGAGGACGAGTCCCTCGCGATCCCCTCGCTCGACCAGCTCCCCGCCGAAGGCGTCACCCCCGCGGAGGGTGAAGCTACTGAGTCTCCCGTAGGAAACGGCGAGGCCCCGTCCGACAGCGTGACGATCAACCTGATCCAGCGGCTGGTGGAGAAGGGCATCCTTTCGAAGGACGAGGCCCAGGGCATGATCCGCCAGGCCGAGGCCGATGCCACCCGCGTGCGCGCCCACCAGCGCGCCGAGATCCAGGCGGCCGTCCAGCAGGAGGCGCTTGCACCCGTGCAGGAAGGCGAGGTCGGCGTCACCTACATCCCGGAAACGGTCAAGGCGCAGATGCGCGAGGAGATCAAGCACGAGATCCTCACCGCGCCGCGTCCGCAGAACTGGGCCGCGCCCGCCGGCACCCCGGAATGGGTGCGCCGCTACAAGGTCTTCGGCGACATCCGCGTCCGCTCGGAAAACAGCCTGTTCCCCTCCGGCAACGACAACACCGGCGCGTTCCCGAATTTCAACGCCATCAACACCGGCGCGCCCTTCGACACGATGGGCACCCAGTTCTCGCCGCAGTACAACGTCGACCAGGATCGCCAGCGCTTCCGCCTGCGCGCGCGCGTGGGTGCCGAGATCGACCTGGACGACGGCTTCACGGCCGGCCTGCGCCTCGCCACCGGCGAGAACAACTCGCCGACCTCGCCCAACCAGAGCCTCGGCGCCGCGGGCAACGGCCAGGGCGGCAACTTCAGCAAGTATGCCATCTGGATCGACCGCGCCTTCCTCAGCTACCACTTCGGCGAGGACGGCTGCTACGACGTCAACCTCTACGCCGGCCGCTTCGACAACCCGTTCTTCAACACCGACATCGTCTGGGACGACGACCTCGGCTTCGACGGCTTTGCGGCCAAGGGCAAGTTCCGCTTCAACGACGACATCAAGGTCTTCGCCACCGCCGGTGCCTTCCCGATCTTCAACACCGACTTCAACTTCTCCTCGAACCGGCCCGACAAGTTCGAGAGCACGGACAAGTACATCTACGGCGGCCAGATCGGCGTGGAGTGGAAGATCGCCGAGAAGCTCACCGGCAAGTTCGGCGTGGCCTTCTACGACTTCGACGGCGTGAAGGGCAAGCTCTCGACCCCCTACGTCCCGCTCACCAGCAGCGACGCGGGCGACACCGATGGCCTGCGCCCGTCCTTCGCGCAGAAGGGCAACACCTACATGGCGCTGCGCAACATCCTGCCCGATCCCTCCAACGGCAACGGCACCACCAACCAGTGGCAGTACTTCGGCCTGGCCTCGCCGTTCCGCGAACTCACCGCCACCGGCCGCCTCGACTACGACGGCTACGAACCGGTGCGTGTCTCGCTGGTCGGCGAATACGTCAAGAACCTCGGTTTCGACGAGGCGTCCGTCGCGCAGTTCGCGGTCAACAACAAGGGCCCGGGCGGCGTCTATGAAGGCGGCGACACCGCGTGGATGGTCAACCTGATCGTGGGCGACGCGGCGCTGGAGAAGTTCGGCGACTGGCAGACCTACCTCGGCTACCGCCACGTCGAGAGCGACTCGGTGGTCGACGGCCTGACCGACTCGGACTTCGGCGGCGGTGGCACCAACCTCAAGGGCTTCACGCTCGGCGCGAACTTCGCCTTGAGCAAGGCGGTGCGCCTCGGCGCGCGCTGGATGAGCGCCGACCAGATCGCCGGGCCGACCTACCGCAACGACATCCTTCAAATCGACCTCAACGCCAAATTCTAAGCCCGGCGAAGCCGGGAGAACCCAGAGCCCAGAACCCAGAACCCAGACAAGAGGAAGACTCCGATCGTCCGCTCTTCCTCTGCCTCTTCTCTTGAATCTGGACTCTGGGTTCTGGGCTCTAGGCCTAGCCGCTTCCCCAACGACTCCACCTTTCAAACCGATGCGCCCGTTCCTCCTTCTCCTCGCCCTCGCGCTGCCGCTGGCCGCGGCCCCCGCCGAAGGCCCCAGCCCCGCTGAAACCAAGCTGCGTGAAACGCTCAAGGCGACCATGCTCCAGCTCCGCACCGCCGAGGCCGACAAGGCCAACCTGCAGGCGGAAAAGGACGTCAACGACGCCAAGGTGAAGGAACTCGCCGCGCAGGTCGACAAGCTCACCAAGCAGGCCGCCGCCGACCAAACCACCGCGAAGAAACAGATCGAGGACCTCACCGGCAAGAACGCCGCGCAGGAACAGCTCATCGGCAAGTTCAAGGAAGCGCTGGAAAAGTGGAAGGAAGGCTACGCCAAGGCCAGCGGAGTCGCCAACGCCAAGGAAGCCGAACGCTCGAAGCTCAGCGACCAGAACGCGATCCTGCGCCGCAAGGTCGAGGACCAGCGTGCCAAGAACGTGGCGCTGGCCAAGACCGCGAACGAGATCCTCGACCGCTATTCCAAGTTCGGCGTGGGCGAAGCGCTGTCGGCGCGCGAGCCGTTCACCGGCATCACCCGCGCGCGTCTGGAGGCGCTGGTGCAGGACTACTCGGACAAGATCGAGGACAACCGCCTCAAGCCCGAGCCCGCCCCGGCGAAGAAGGACCAGTCGCAGAAGAAGCCCTGATCGGTCACACGCTTTTCCCTTGCCATGAAACCCCGCCGTTATTTCCTGCCGCGACGTTTTGCCCGGAAGCATCTGTCTCTCGGGCTCGTGTGCACCCTTGCCACGACGATCGTTGTACAAGGCGCGGACATCCTTCGCGGGGGGGCTGTGCGACCCGCCACCACGGCAACGACCGGCACCACCAACACTCCGGCGGCGATCACCCCACGCGCGACGGGAAGCGCCAATGACACGCTGGCGAAAACGACCCAGGCGATCCAGGCCGTGCAGGCGATGCAGACGGCGGCCCGGAACCTGTCGAAGAACAACGGTTCGAACAACCTCGGCCAGAATCCGACCAAACCCGGCCAGCTCCTGCCGGACGTGCCCGATGGCCTGGCCGCGGGTGGCTTGGAGGTGGATCCACGCGTTCCCACCAACTCTGCCCTGTGGCAGGGTGCGAACCTTCCCGTCCAATCCACCACCACCGCGGGCAAGACCCAGGTGACGGTGAAACAGACCGCCCAGCAGGCGATCCTGAACTGGAAGACGTTCAATGTCGGCAAGAACACCGAGCTGAAGTTCGACCAGAGCGCGGGCGGCAGCAGCGCCAGCCAGTGGATCGCCTTTAACAAGGTCAACGATCCGCTCGCGAATCCGACCCAGATCCTCGGCACCATTGATGCGCCGGGGCAGGTGTACATCATCAACCGCAATGGCATCATCTTCGGCGGCAGCTCGCAGGTGAATGTCGGCGCGTTGGTGGCCACGGCGCTGCCGGTCAACGAACTGCTCATCCAGCGCGGCCTGCTAAACAACTTGGACCAGCAGTTCCTCTTCAATGGCCTCGACCAAGGGGCGGACGATGAGATCGATGCGAACACGCGCATCGGCGATGTCACCGTGCAGGCGGGCGCGAAGATCGCCACCTCCGTGAGCGCGGATGGCAATGGCGGCCGAATCATGCTCGTTGGTGCGAACGTGACGAATTCGGGATCGCTCGAATCCACCGCCGGTCAGGTCGTGCTCGCGGCGGGTCTCCAGGTCGGAGTGGCGGCGCACAACAGCAACGACGCCTCGCTGCGCGGTCTCGACGTCTATGTCGGCGCGGTCACCGATTCATTGTCCGCGCTTTCTCCATACGCGGGCGTGGCGACCAACGACGGCATCATTTCCGTGGCGCGTGGCAGCGCGACGGTCACCGGCAAAGACGTGCGCCAGAACGGCGTGATCGACAGCACGACCTCGGTTTCGCTGAACGGCCGCATCGACCTGCTGGCGAACTACGGTGCGGTGGCGAACACCGGCTACGACGCCAGCAACAGCACCACCGGCAATCCCTTCCTTTACAAGAACACCGGCAGCGTCACCCTGGGCGAGGGAAGCGTCACCCGCATCCTGCCGGAGTGGGCCAGCACCGACAAGGTGGCGGGCACTGAACTGGCGCTGCGTTCGCAGATCAACCTCCAAGGCCTCACCGTTCATCTCGAAACGGACTCGATCATCCTCGCTCCGAACGCGCTGGCCACGATCAAGGCGGGCACGTGGGTTTTCAATGGCGCGACCTCGCCGCCATCCTCCACCTTCCTGGCCACGGGCGGCCAAGTCTATCTCGACAGCGGCGGGACCATCAACCTCGCGGGTTCACAGGATGTGGCGGCCTCGGTGGCGGACAATCTCATCACGCTCCAGCTCCGTGGTTCTGAGCTTTCGGTGGCGCCGGTGCAGCGCGATGGTGAATTGCGCGGCGACACCATCACGGTCGATCTCGGCGTGAGCGGCACCTATGAGGGCCGCGATTGGATCGGCACGCCGCTGGCGGATCTCATCGGTTATGCCGGGCTGGTGGAGCGAACGGTCGGTCAACTCACCGCCGCGGGCGGTACGCTCGATATTTCCGCGGGCGGATCGGTGGTTCTTCAGAATGGATCGGTGCTGGACGTTTCCGGTGGCTCGACGAACTACGCCGGTGCGACCTTGAAAACCACGCGCCTGGTCGACGCGAACGGCAAGATCGTGGAGATCGGCAAGGCATCGCCGGACCAAGTTTATCAGGGGATCTACACCGGTGGCGCGACGGTGGTGCACACGAAGTGGGGCGTGACCGAGAAATACGTCAATCCGCTGGCCCCCACCGGCACCTATTACAAGGAAGGTTACGTGCAGGGCGCGGCGGGCGGCAGCATTACCGTGAGCGCGCCCTCGATGGCGTTGGATGGCACGCTCACAGGCAGCACCATCGTAGGCACGAGCCAGGTCCGGAATTCCGCCACCACCAGCGCGCTGCCGCAGGGCGCGTCGTTGACGCTGAAATTCCAGTCACAGACTTACTCGAACAACACCGTCCTCACCACCTACCCGACTTTGCCGGACATCACCTTCCAGGATGGCGTGGTGCAGGACGCGGTGGCGGCTTTCAATGTCGACGCGAACGGTAATCCAGCAGCGCTGGCCGCGGACCGGATCTCGAACGTGTATCTCTCGCCGGAGCTGGCGTTGGAATTCGGATCGCTCACGGTGAATAATCCCAACGGCGCCATCCGTGTGCCGGAAAGCGTCACGTTGCACACCACGGCGAAAGGTTCGCTGACGTTCGCGGGGGCGAACATCAACATTGCGGCTTCGATCATCGCGCCGGGCGGATCGCTGACCTTCACCACTTACACCATCGCGCCGGATGTGGCGGCCACACTGCCGTCAGGGACTCCGGACCCGGCACCAAATGCGGGACGCGGCATCTTCACGCTGGGTGCGGAATCGACTCTGAGCACTGCGGGACTAGTGACCGATGACCGCATCGCCAACTCCAATCCGATCGCGGCCAATGGCGGCTCGGTGAAGATCACCGGCTACGAGGTGAATCTCGCCACCGGAAGCGCGATCGACGTGTCCGGCGGCTATGTCATGACCGCAAAGGGCACCGGTAAGTACGGGAATGCGGGTAGCATCTCGATCACCGCAGGACAGGACCCGGGGCTGAAGTCGGTGCTCGGCGGCTCGTTGTCGCTGGGTTCCACCTTGAAAGGTTTCTCCGGCGCGCAGGGCGGCTCGCTTTCCATCACCGCGCCGTTCGTGCAGATCGGCGGCGGCGCTCTCACCGCGGGTTCGCTGATGTTGCTGCCGGAGTTCTTCAGCCAGGGTGGATTCACCAAATTCTCTCTTGCGGGGCTCGGCTCGGTGACGAACCAGGGCGCGAATGCCGTGCCCGAGGTGTGGGTGGCGGATGGTGCCGTGATCGCGCCGCGTGCGAAGAGCTTCCTGGTGCTGCCGGGTAATCCCGGATCGCTGTCACTGGCAGTGGGTGAGAATCCCGATGGCCTGCGTCAGGCGGTGAGTCTTTCGCTTTCCGCTCCGGGCGTGGATGCGCGTGAAGGCGGTCGGTTGCTGGCGGGGGATGTGGTGATCGGCGAGGGGGCGGTGATCCGCACCGAGGCGGGTGGCAATGTCTCCGTCACCGGCAACACCGTCACGGTGCTTGGTTCGATCTTCGCGGCGGGCGGCACGATCACGGTCGGCGGGGCTTCGAACTCCACCGGTTTGTTCGGCGATGATTCGCAGGCACTGGTGACCACCTATCTGGGAACGCACAGTGTGATCTCCGCGGCGGGGACCACCGTTTACACTCCTGATCCGTATGGCCGCCGGATTGGGAAGGTGTTCGATGGTGGCACGGTGAAGATCAGCGGCAACCTCGCCGCGGTTTCCGGCTCGGTGATCGATGTTTCCGGTGCCAGCGCGATCCTTGATCTGGATGCGAACACGGTTTCGACAGGAACGAAGGCGACCACCGGCATCCCGGGTGGCTTGAACACCGTGGCCACGCGTTTGGATAGCAACGGCGGCACGATCGTCCTCGCGGGGGGGGCGTTGCTGGCGTCCGATGCCACGCTGCATGCCAATGCAGGTGGCGGCACCGCGCTCGGTGGCACTCTGTCGGTTTCCTCCGGCCACTACTATCCTGCGGGTGTGCTGCCCGCCACCGGGGATGTGAATCTCACAGTGACACAAGGTGGGCAATTCGCGACCGGTGTGGTGGGGATCGGTCATACGGTTTCCGCGGCGAACGGCGCGGGTGTGTTCGCGGTGGATGCCTTCACGGCGGGCGGCTTCGATTCGCTGACACTCGGCGGCACGGTGAAGTTCCAGGGGCCGGTCACGATCAACGCGCGCGGGGAAGTCACCGTGTCTAACAGCGGGGTGCTCTACACCACCGGTGAGACGATCCTCAACGCGGCCCATGTCTCGCTCGGCCAAGCATTCCAGACCCCGGTGCTCCCGGATGCGAAGACGAATGTCTTCGGCACGGGCTACGCGCCCACGTGGGGAACGGGCAGCCTGTCCGTTTCGGCGAAACTGATCGATGTCGGCAATCTCTCGCTCCAGGGAACCGGCAGCGCCGTGCTCGCGGCGGACAATGGCGACATCCGTGGCAATGGCACGCTCAACCTCGCGGGCGACCTCACGCTGCGCGCGGGCCAGATCTATCCGACCACCGCCTCCGATTTCACCATCGTCGCCTACGATCACCTCGAAGGCGCGGTGTTGAAGGAGGGCTCGATCACGGTGCAGGCCTTCGGCCGCCGCCAGCTTCCGCTTTCCGGTGGCGGCGACCTTTCGCTCTACGCCTCGCACATCCAGCAGAGCGGCGTGCTGCGTGCTCCCTTCGGCTCGATCACGCTGGGCTGGGATGGCGCCGGCACCGCGCCGAAGGATTACCTTGCGGGCGCGACGCTGTCGTTGCCGGTGACGAAGTCGCTCACGCTCGGCGCGGGCAGCGTCACTTCCGTCTCGGCGGTCGATCCGCTGACGGGGAAGGGGATCACGATTCCGTATGGCTACAGCCCGGACGGCAGCAAGTGGATCGATCCCCATGGCTCCGACATCACCGCGGGCGGCCTGCCCGAGAAGAAGATCGTGCTCGCCGGGAACGGCCTGACGATGGAGCAGGGCGCGACCGTCGATCTCCGCGGCGGCGGCGAGCTGTATGCCTACCGCTGGGTCTCGGGCCTTGGCGGGCCGGTGGACATCCTCGCCTCGCTGACGAGCTTCGCGGTGATCCCGTCCTACCAGGCGGACTACGCGCCGTATGCGGAGTTCAACAGCTCCAGCGACAGCACGAGCCTGATCGCGGGCGTCGATGGCTACACCAACGGGACCTTGAAGGCAGGCGACCGCATCTATCTCAGCGGCAGTGCTTCCTTACCCGCGGGCTATTACACGCTGCTGCCCGCGCGCTATGCCTTGCTCCCCGGAGCGGTACTGGTCACACCGGTCAAGGACGGCGGATCGACGACCATCACCAATGCCGACAAATCGAACATCGTCTCCGGCTACCGCTACAACGACCTCAACAGCGAGCGCACGGTGCCAACGATCCAATCGCGCTTCGAAGTCGCCACCTCGTCGGTGGTGCGGGCGCGTGCGCAGTATGAGGACTTCAAGGCCAGCGATTTCCTGAAGGCCAGCGCGCTGTCGCTGAACCTGCCCGTGCCGACGCTGACCTCGGACTCCGGCCACCTGGTGTTCCAGGCCACGAATACGCTCGTGCTCGCGGGATCGGTGCTCTCGGCCTCCACCGTTTCCGGAGGGCATGGCTCGATCATCGACATCGGCACGCGGCAGGACACCACCATCACCGCGAATGGAACGGGTAGTGGCACGGTGAAACTTTCGGCCGCGGTGCTCAACAGTTTCGGTGCGGAAAGCCTGCTCATCGGGGGCATCCGCAATGGTTCCGTGATCACCACCACCGGTTCCAGTGTGACGGTGGACAACGCCGGGGCCGCGCTGGTGGCAAACGACCTGATCCTTTCCGCCACCGGCGCGCTCACGCTGGCAGCGGATGCGGAGATCCGTTCCACCGCGACCACTAACACCACGCCCACGAATTTCTCACTCAGCGGCGATGGCGCGCTGGTCCGCGTGTCCGCGGGCAAAGGCGCTGAAATCACCCGCACCGGCGCGACCACCTCGCTGCTCCCCGTGCTCACCGTAGGCGCGAGAGCGAAACTCTCCGGCGGCAGCCTGATTCTCGATTCCACCGCGCGGACCTTGCTCGATGGCACGGCGGATCTCGCGGCCTCCACCTATGTGCTTGGCAGCGGCCGGATCAGCCTCCAGCTCGATGGCGCGGCGGTGCTCCCGGCGGACAGCGGGCTCACGCTGTCGAATGCGGCGCTGGCCGATTTCCAAGGCGCGTCGTCGTTGAAGCTGCTCAGCTATTCCACGCTCGATCTTTACGGCTCGGGCCAGCTCGGCGGAAACAACCTCGCGCAGCTCGAACTCAGCGCGGGTTCGATCCGTGGCATCGGCCAGGGTGCTGGTACGGCGGTGATCCGCGCGGGCACGCTGGTGTTGGAAAACACCGCCAATGCCGCCAACACGGCAGCGGCTACTGCCACCGGTGCGGTCGAGTTCCGCGCCGACACGATCCAGCTCGGTGCGAACCAGCTCGCGGTGAACGGCTACACCAATGTCACGCTCGCCGCGACCCGCGGCGTGACGGGCACGGGGAGCGGCGGCTTCTCGACGCCGGGCAATCTCACGATCTCCACCCCGCGTGTCACCGGTGCGGCGGGAGCGGTGCGCACCATCGCCGCGGGTGGCTCCCTCTCGCTGGTGTCCTCGGGCAGCCTCGCCAATGCGATCAGCGGCGGGCTCGGATCGAGTCTCACGCTCACCGGTTCCACGGTGGACGTGAACACGGCGGTGCAGCTTCGCAGCGGCTTGCTCTCGCTCCACGCCACCTCGGGGAATGTCACCATCGGCGGCACCCTCGATGTTTCCGGTACGCGCCAGGTTTTCGGCGACACCGCGAAGTTCACCGGCGGCGGCGATGTCGTGCTGACAGCGGACAATGGCAATGTCACCGTCTCGAACGGCGGCCGCATCGACGTCTCCGCGCCCACCGGCGGAGGAAATGCCGGATCGCTGACGGTGTCCACGCCGCACGGCGCGTTCACTTCGAATGGCACGCTGGCCGCGAAGGGCGGCAGCGGTGGCGCGAACGGCACCTTCGTGCTGGATACCGCCACGCTCTCGTCGCTGGCATCGCTCAGTGCCTCGCTCACCCAGGCGTCCTTCACCGGCGGTCAGGCGATCCGCGTTCGCAATGGCGACGTGACTGTCGATGGCATCACCAAGGCCGCCGATTTCCTGCTCTCGGTCGACCAGGGATCGATCAACGTCACCGGCACCATCGATGCCAGCGGTACCACTGGTGGTTCGATTCGTCTCGCCGCGCACGGTGATGTCACGCTTTCCAATGGATCACGACTCACGGTGGCGGGCCAGAAGTTCAGCGACGCGGGCAAGGGCGGCGACATCACGCTGGAAGCGGGCACATCCTTGAATGGCGTGGCCGGAACCGGCTGGGTGGACATCCAGACCGGTTCAGCGCTCGATCTCTCGGTGGCGGCGAAAGTCGCGGGCGATGCCTCGACCGTGGGCAGCAGCGCCTACAACGGCCAGTTCAGCGGCAAGCTCCACCTCCGAGCGCCGCGCGCCAGTGCCGGGACCGATCTCAATGTCCGCGCCATCAATGGCACCCTCACCGAGGCCTCGAGCATCCTGGTGGAAGGCTACAAGGTGTATGACCTCGCCGACTTCGGAGGGATCGTCAATGGCGTGACCGGAACCATCAGCGCAGATGGCAAGAGTTTCCTCGGCGCGGCGGGCACCACTACCGCGGGCTACACCGCGATCCTCGGCCGCCTCACCGCGAACAATGCCGGGCTGGCGAACAATCTCGTGCTCGCCGCGGGTGTGGAGCTGGTCAATTCGCTCACGCCCTCCAACGTCACCTCCAGCCTCGCGGCGGCGAACAGCACGCTGGTGGTGGCCACCACCGGCGGCAGTGTGCTGTTCCCATCCGGCACCGGCGCGAGCCTCATCCGCGTCAGCAGCGCGGCGACCGTCACCTCGGCCTCGGGCGTGGTCACCACGCTGGCCGCGAATGCCACCACTACCTTGGCGGCGGGCAGCACCATCACGCTGGCGAATGGCGGCACGATCACCTACGCCAGCGGCTCCGGCGCGCTGGCGGTGAGCCTGGTGACGGGTTCGTCCTACACCACCGGCGCGACCAACAGCGTCGCCACGGTCAATACCCGTGGCACGGTGGTGACGCTGAATACCGCGGGCACCAGCAAGCTCACCCTGGCCGCAGGCACGAAGATCACTTTCCCGGTGGGCACCAAGGCGGGCGCGACCACCGTGGTCAGCACCACCAACAAGATCACCGCTTCCGTGGCAGGGACGATCACCTCGGCCAGCGGCGTGGTCACCACGCTGTCGGCGAACACCGCGACGGCCATCGATCCCGGCAGCACGGTCACTCTTTCGGGTGCGGGTGCCATCACCTTCGCCAGCGGCGGCACCGGCGGCCCGGTCACCGTGGCGCTGGCCTCCGGCAGCTTCACCACCACCGGCGCGACCACGATCACGCCGCCGTCCCGCGACATCCAGCTCGGCACGCCGAACTCGACCACCGCGGACGATTGGAACCTCGCGTCCACCGACTTCCGTTTCGGTGCGAAGAGCGCGCCTGGCGTGCTGACGATCCGTTCCACCGGCAACCTCGTCTTCAACACCGCGCTCAGCGATGGCTTCACGCCGACGCTGGCCAGCACCGATACGAACTGGCTGTGGACGGCGCGCTTGTCCGCGCAGAACACGCTGCTGCCGGTGAACGAGCAATCGTGGTCCTACCGTCTGGCCTCGGGAGCTGACCTCACGGCCGCCGACTTCGGCCAGGTCAAGGCGCTCAGTGCGTTGGACGTCACCAGCGGCAATCTCATTCTCGGCCGCACGTCCACCAATGCGGCGGCCACCGGTTCAAACTCCGCGACGACCGCCTCGGTGATCGCGAACCGTTTCCAGACGATCCGTACCGGCAGCGGCAATATCGAGATCCACGCCGGTCGCAGCGTGCAGCTGATGAACCAGTTCGCCACCATCTACACCGCGGGCACCCGCGTGCTGGATGCCACGCTGGGCGGCACCTTCGACCTGCCGAACATCAGCCAGACCACCTCCGGTGCGCTCGGTTCCGCCCAGCAGTCCTACGCGGTGCAATACAGCATGGCGGGCGGCGACGTGGTGGTGAAGGCGCAGCAGGACATCGAGCGCCTGACGCGCAACGCGGCGAACCAGTTGGTGGCTGACTCGCAGTTCCAGATGCCGGACAACTGGCTCTACCGGCGTGGCTACATTGATCCGACGACCGGTACTTACGGCACCGGTCGTTTCAGCGACGTCACCACCACCACCTGGTGGGTGGATTTCAGTAACTTCTTCCAGGGTGTGGGCACGCTCGGCGGCGGCGATGTGACGCTGGAGGCTGGACGCGACATCCACAACGTGGATGCCGTGGTGGCCACCAATGCCCGCATGCCGAAGGGCACGGCGGTGGCCTCGCGGTTGGTGGAGCTGGGCGGTGGCGATCTGGTCGTGCGCGCCGGTCGTGATATCGATGCGGGTGTTTACTACGTCGAGCGCGGCCACGGCCAGCTCAGCGCGGGCGGTGACATCCACACCAACGCGACCCGCTCGGTGCTCAGCCAGAGCCTCGCCTCCGCGGCCTCGGTCTACACCCAGCTCCCGACCACCCTGTTCCTCGGCAAGGGTGGCTTCGACGTCGATGCGCGCGGCAACGTCCTGCTCGGTCCGGTGGCGAATCCGTTCCTGCTGCCCGGCGGCCTGAACAACTCGTATTGGAACAAGAGCTACTTCTCCACCTACGCCTCGGACAGCTACGTGCATGTTTCGTCGCTCGGCGGCTCGGTCACGCTGCGCGAAAGCGGCACCGTCGTCAGCGGTGACACGCAGGGCTCCGCGTCGTCCCTATTGCTGGCGTGGTACACGAACAAGCTACTGCTTTCCACCACCTCCGCCTCCTACACGAAGCCGTGGCTGCGTCTGAATGAAACCAGTGTGCAACCCTTCGGGACGCTGTCGTCGCTGCTCCCCGGCACGGTGCTGGCGACCTCCTACAGCGGCGACATCAACCTGGTGGGCAACCTGATCCTCTCGCCCTCCGCCACCGGCACATTGGAGCTGCTGGCGGGCGGCTCGATCAACGGCCTGCAACCGAACGGCCAGGTCGCTCCCGGCGGTGTGACCAAGACGCCATGGGGAGTGGCGACGGTGAATGTCTCCGACGCCGATCCGGCCTCGATCCCCGGCATTGCCTCACCCTTCGCCTATCAGGCGGTGGTCGGCACCGATAGTTCGGGCAGCGCCAGCACCACCGATACCACCGTCGGCTACCTCGATTTCCTCGACCGCTTGTTCAAGGAATCCGGCGCGACCAATGGCACCAACGTCGTGCTTCAGACCAAACAGGCGTTGCACGGCGCGGGTCCGCTGCACAAGGATGACACCTCGCCGCTGCGCCTGTATGCGGGCAGCGGGGACATCTCCGGCTTCACGCTCTACTCGCCGAAGGCCGCGCGGATCACCGCGGGCCGGGACATCGCCGATGTGGCGTTCTACATCCAGAACGTGAACGCGGGTGACATCAGCGTGGTCACCAGCGGCCGGGACATCCTGCCCTACAGCTCGTCCTCGCAGCTCCGGGTGTCGGCCCTTGCCACTGGCAATACGGTGAACGATGGCAGCGGTCCGTTGGCGGGGGACATCCAGATCAGCGGCCCCGGAACGCTGGAGGTGATTGCCGGGCGGAATCTCGATCTCGGTCTGGGCACCGCGAACGCCGATGGTACCGGCACGGGTATCACCAGCATCGGCAACACCCGCAATCCATGGCTTCCCTTCGAAGGCGCGGATCTAGTGGTGGCGGCGGGCCTGGGTTCGGCCTCCGCGCTCGATGGCAGCAGCGCCAACTTCGGGGCGTTCATTACGAAGTACATCGATGGCCCCTCCGGCACGGAGTATCTGAAAGCCATCGGGCTGACCCCGGCGGAGTTCGACGGGCTTTCCACCGAGGACCAGAACCTCGCGGCCCTGCGCGTGTTCTACGTCATCCTTCGCAATACCGGACGCGACCACAACAACCCGGAGTCGCCCGGTTATGCCAGCTACGATACAGGCAAGGAAGCCATCGCCACGCTTTTCCCGGGCACCACCTGGGACGGCGACATCCTGACCCGCGGCCGCGACATCCGCACCACCAACGGCGGTGACATCGGAATCTTCATCCCGGGCGGTGGTCTGGCGATGGCGAATACCGCCATCGGCAATCCACTCTCGCCTCCGGGTATCGTGACCGAAAGCGGCGGCAACATCTCGATTTTCGCCAACAATGACATCAGCATCGGCATCGGCCGCATCTTCACCCTGCGCGGTGGCGATGAGATCCTGTGGTCGTCGAAGGGCAACATCGCGGCCGGTTCGTCGTCGAAGACAGTGAAATCCGCACCGCCCACCCGCGTGCTGATCGATCCGCAGAGCGGCGCGGTGAAGACCGACCTGGCGGGGCTCGCGACCGGCGGCGGCATCGGAGTGCTGGCGACCGTGAAGGGCGTGGAGCCGGGGAATGTCGACCTCATCGCGCCGGAGGGCTTCATCGATGCCGGCGACGCCGGAATCCGGGTGACCGGGAATCTCAATATCTCCGCACCGCAGGTGCTCAACGCCGGGAACATCTCGGTGGGCGGGAACAGCGGCGGGACTCCGTCGGTGACCGCGCCATCCGCGAATCTCGGAGGCATTGCGGCATCGAACACCGCGGCGGCCACCTCGGCGGCGGTTCCAACCGGCACCGGAGCCCAAACGGAAGCCGCAGCCGCGACGGAGAACCTGCCCTCGATCATCGTCGTGGAGGTCATCGGCTACGGCGGCGATGAAGAGGACGACGAGGACAAGACCCAGGCGGCACGGTAACGCAGTGTAGCTATTCTCCGCCGCAGGCGAAGTAGCGTAAGTTTCCAAACTTGCGCGTGGGAGTATCCGCGAACACCCGTGCAGGTCCAGTCCCCCTGTGAGTGACCACCAGGGCGGACTGGTCATGCCAGGGACGCCGCGAGCCGTCCCACTCACAAGCAGCAATGCTTGTTACTACTTTTTGAACGCCACGGCGATCTTCACCGGGGAGCCCTTCGGCAGCATCACCTTCGCGCCGCTGCGGGCTACACCTTGCGCCGCCACCGCGACCTCCTTGTCTCCAACGCTCATCTTCGTAACCCCCAGCTCGTTCGGCAGGGCGATCACCACCTCCTGTTTCGCGGCGGAGGAAAGCGTGACCTCGCACGTTCCCGCGCCCAGGTCCCACTGGATCTCCTCCACCGTGATATTGCCACGCGCACGGGTTCCTTTAAGCGATCCCTTCGGCAGCGCCTTGGGAACCGCGGGCAGCAGCGTGAGGTCGCCGACGCGCGACTGGATGAACATCCGGTTCACGATCTCGGGCGTCGCGCCGTTTCCATCCACGCACAGGATGCGCGGCCCGCCGTAGTGGGCGGCGACCATATTGTTGTAGGTCGAGCGGTGTTTCGCCATCTCCTCGATGCGGGCGAAGGCGAGGTCGCCCATGCCCAGACCCGCGGCGGCCAGACCGGTGTGCATGTAGCCGTGGGTGGCGTCCTCCTGGCTGGCCTTCACGCGGTTCATCAGCGCGACCTTCGCGGCCTCGAACAGCTTCGGATCGCTGTCCGGGCTGAACTGGAGGCTTTCGAAGGCACCGTAGAGGTGCATCAGGTGGCGGTGGTTGTTTTGCTCGCCCTGCTTCGGGTTCGACCACTCCTTGAGCGCGCCCTCGTTGTTGACCAACAGGGGCGGCAGTTTCGCGAGCAGCGCCTTCCAGCGGACCACGCCTTCCTTCTCGATGCCGAGCAACTCGCAGCCCGCGATCAGGTTGGTGAGCAGTTCCTGGGTGATCTCGATGTCCTGGCTGGTGTTGTCGCCCCAGCCGTTTTCCGCGGAATAGGACGGGCGGAAGGTGTAGAGGCCGTCCTTGTCCTCGGTGCTCTTCAGGAAATCTTCCCAGAACAGCGCGCAATCCTTCATGAAGGGAATGGCGGTACGGCGCAGGAACTCGCGGTCGCCGGTGTAGAGGAAGTGGTCGTAGTACCAATGCGCCATCCAGCTCGTGCCCGGCGTCCACAGGTTGCCCGGCCAGCCCTTGTCCCAATGCAGGGCGAGGCCGTTGTTGGACGAGCGGCTGCCGATGAGGATGCCGTTGCAATTGTAGAGGGACTTCGCGTTGCGGCGCAGGTCCGGCATGTAGCTGTCCCAGAGTTGGTAGTAGCCGGTCATGCACTCGGCGAGGTTGCCGCTGTAGGCAATCTCGGTATCGAGCTGGAGATTGGTGTCGGTGGTGTAGTCGCCGGACCATGCGGGCTGCCAGGTGCCGCTCCAGATGCCGAAGAGATTCGGCGGGGTTTCCGGTCCGGCGGAACACATGAAGACGTAGCGGCCGGAGTCATACATCCGCTCGAGCAGGGCGGGGGACAGGCGCTGTTCGTCCTTGGCCTTGTCGAGCAGCGGACCGGATGCCATCCCGCGCTCCTCAGTGCTACCACCGAGATCGATCGATACCCGGTTGAAGAGGCTGCTCCACGCCGCGGTGTGGGGCTTGAACAGGGTGGCGTAGTCACCGGACATCGAGGCCAGGTCGGCCTTCAGCGCCGTCAGCCACTCCGGCTTGTAGGCCTTGCCGGGGATCTGGACGGTGCCGCGCTTAACCGGCTTTTCCGGTCCGGTGAAGTCCGGGTTCTTCGGATCGTTCGGCCACGCATGGCTGTCCGGCAGTGGCGTGCGCCAGGGGAGGATGCGGACCAGCAACGTCACCGAGTCCGCACCGGTGATGGTCACCGAGCTGCCATCGCTGGTGCGGGTGCCGCCTTCGCTGACCACGCGGACCGCGCCCTCGTAGCCGCCTTTGCCCTTCACGTAGACGTTGTGGCAGGTGATCCAGTCCGCGGTGTGCTCGATGGTGGATTCGATGAGCGGGCTGTTCACCTTCTGCATCCGCACGGTCAGCGAGACCTTGCCCTTCGGTCCGGTGGTGGTGGTGACCAGCGTGTTGTCGGTTTTCGAGACGAACATCCGGCGGGCGAAGGCCCCGTCGTCGTTCGTCCACTGGGCCCAGGTTTCGCCCTTGGAAAAGTCCTCGACCCGCGCGTAATCCTTCACCGCGCCGGACGGCTTCTGGTTCAGATCCAGGAAAAAGCCGGGATGGAATACGTCCGTCCACACCAGTTTCCCGCCCCAGCCGCCTTCCTCGGCCTTCTGCAGGAAAAACTTCTGCCCCTCGCCGTAACCCTTTTCACCGATGATGCGGCGCATTTCGCCGAGGATGTCACCGCCATTCGGTAGCACCTCGCGGGAGCCCGCGGGCAGCCAGAGCTTCGAGTGGTTCACCAGCAGCGTGTCCTTTTCGGGATCGCCGTAGAGCATCGCGCCCAGCGTGCCATTGCCCGCGGCGAGCCCGCCCTCCCAGGTCTTCGCGGGCTGGAGGATCACGGTGCCATGGCGGGGCATCAGCGGGGCGGGGTCCTGAACCGGCGCGACGTCGCCAGCGGCCAGGCGGGAGAGGGAAAGCGCCAGCAGCGTGGCAGTGAGGGATGGTTTCATGCGATGGATGGAGTCATGGAGGAAAATCGTCATGAGGAGATTTGCCCGAGGTGATCCGTGTTCCGAGTTTCAGCTAAAACATGTCCAAAAATCGCTATGTTCCAGTGAAAAATTTAGGTGTCCGGGCTTCCGGTGGGTGAGATGGAGGAGAGGAATGGATATTCGTGCGGTCTGGTCGCGGCTTCCGGGCACGAAAAAACCCGCGGCCGTTTCCGGCTGCGGGTGTTTTCGAAAATCAGGGGAGAAACCTCAGTCCACCAGGTTGTCGATGCGCTGGGCGAGCTCGATGTCGAGATCGGTCAGGCCACCGGCGTCGTGAGTGGTGAGTTTCAGGGAGACCTTGGTGTAGCGGATGACGATGTCCGGGTGGTGCTGGGCCTCCTCGGCGATCTCCGCGAGGTCGTTCACGAAGTCGATCGCGTCCATGAATTCCTCGAACTCGACGGTGCGGGTGATCGCGTTTTTCTCGTGCTCCCACTCGGGGCACTTCTTGAGGGCGACGGTAAGGTCTTCGTCTTCGAGCAAGTCTGACATCGGAAAGGGGAGTGGTTTCGGCGGCGAGATTGGCGCTTCGCGTTTCGCCTTGGCAAGAGGATTTCAGGCGGCCGGGGAAAACGATTCCGGTACGTTGCAAGGTGCCCGTTCCCGCGCTAGGAGTTAGGGATGAAAACGCTGCTAGCCGTCCTCGCCCCGGCCGCCCTGCTGGTATCCTGCGCCAATGTCACGCCCCAGGGCCGGATCGAGCGCCATCCCGGGCTCTACGCCACCCTGAGCGCGAAGGACAAGCAGCTCGTCCAACACGGCACGATCGACCGCGGCATGAGCATGGACGCGGTGTGGCTGGCGTGGGGGGAACCGGCGTCGAAGTTCTACGGCGCGAAGGGCGCCCAGCCGTTGGAACGCTGGATCTACACCTCCTCCGAACCGGTCTACACCACCAATTTCTTCGGCGGCGTGGGCATCGGCTCGTATGGCCCCTACCGCTCCCGCAGCTACGGCTACGGCTTTGGCCCGGAAATTGCCTACGTCCCCCGCACCAGCGCGACGGTGGTGTTCGTGAACCGCAAGGTCGATTCCTGGGAGCGGAGACGTTAAGTAGCACAAGCATTCCTGCTTGTGGGCGGGAAGGTTCGCGCCAGCCCTGGCGGATCCAGTCGGCCTTGGAGTGGCCGGTGGTTAGAGAAGCGTAAATTACCGGTGGTGCCTCTGCTCTCTTCTCTGGATTCTGGTCTCTCGAATCTAGCAGGAGGCGCGGCTTGCAATCGGCCGGAGATGCGCCAGACTGCGGGCGATCGATACCATGAAATCACTCCGCATTCTCGCGCTGGCGGGCCTCGCCTCCACCATGGCCCTGTTCACGTCCTGTTCCACCACCACCGGTGGCGGCGGTCTGGCGGCTTATCATGCCTACGACCGCCCGACGAAGCTGCCGAAGAACCCCTCCGCCGTGAAGGTGAAGGTGTCCCTCAGCAAGCAGATGGCCTACGTGATGGAGGGCAATGACCCGCTGCTCGTGATGCCGGTTTCCGTCGGCGCGCCCGGCACCTCCACGCCTTCCGGTTCCTTCACCATCTACAACAAGGAGCAGTTCCACCGCGCCAGCAGCCATGGCTACGCCTACAGCGGCAACCAGGTGAAGCAGACCTTCCTCGCGAAGAAGCCCGCCGGCTGGTCGTTCAAGGGCACGCCGATGCCCTACTGGTGCGAGTTCAAGGCGAACTACGGCTTCCACACCGGCTGGCTGAAGCATCACCCCTGCACTCACGGTTGCGTGCGCATGCACGAGAACCTCGCGCCGAAGTTCTTCCGCCTCGTGAAGGTCGGCACCCCGGTGAACATCTCCTACTCGCAGCCCGAGGATTCCACCCTCGGCAACATTTCCCTGCCGCCGGATTCCGGTCCGCTGCCGGACTACGCGGGCTCGATGTACACGGGTGACGGCTATTTCAGCCAGCACAAGAAGCCGGTCTACAACTGAGACCAGTCACGAAAGATAGGAACACCCTTTCTTTTCGCGAAATCATCGAATGGGCCCGGCGGTTCGATCCGCTTTCCCGGCCCGCGTCCGGATTCCCCGGTCGCGGGCTTTTTTGTCGGCTTTCGTCGCTTGCTTGTCGCAACGGCGGTGCCCTTCACGTAAACCCGATCCGCATGATTCGTTCGATTGCATTATTCGCCAGCTTGACCACCACCACCTTCGCCGCCGTGCCGGTCACGGACGATGACATCGTGATGGGCTCCCAATCCCACGGGGAGCTCCACCGCGATGCCTCCGTGGAGGGGAAACCGCTCACCATCGTCGGGAAGACGCACGCCACCGGCCTCGGTACCCACGCCACCTCGGAGATCCCCGTTTCCGTACCTGCGGGTACGGCCCGCTTCACCGGCGCCGCCGGAGTCGATGACTCCGCGGGAGCGGGCAAGGGATCGGTGAAATTCCGCATCCTTTCCGGCAATGCCGTGCTGTGGGAGTCTTCGGAAATGAAGTCCGGCGATGCTCCCGCGGCCTTCGACATCGCGGTGCCAGCCACGCTGCACCGCAAGATCTACCTCCAGGCCGATGACCTCGGCGACCACGACTTCGACCATGCCGATTGGGTCGATCTCGCCTGGGTGGCGGGGGAGGGCTCCGCGCTCAAGCAAGGTGCCGTGCTCGATGGCACGGCGTTCGGGCTGAAGCCCGGCACCGAGGACGACCAGACCGCCGCCATGCGCACGGCCATCCAGGCGCTGCGCGAGGCTCCCGGCTCGACCTTGAAGCTGGCGAAGGGAGAATACCACTTCCACGCCACCGGCGCGCTCCAGCGCCATTTCCATATTTCGAACCACGAGCAGCCCGAGTGGCATTCCGTCAGCATCCCGCTGGTGGACCTCCAGGGCATCACCCTCGATGGCCAGGGCTCGACGTTCATTTTCCACGGCGATCTCCTGCCGATGCTCATCCAGGACAGCACCAAGGTCACCGTGAAGGGCATCGGCCTCGATTACTCGATCCCGCATCACTCGCAGGGCGTCATCACCAAGGTGGATGGCGAGGCCTATGAGGTCGAGGTGGACCAGAAGAAATACCCTCACGAGATCCGCAACGGGTGGTTCTTCTTCACCGGCGAGGGCTGGGGCAAGGCCGACGCCGGCACGGGCATCATCTTCGACGGCAAGACCCGCGGCATCGTCGCGGGCACCAGTGATTACGGTTACAAGGGCAAGCTCACCGAACTCTCGCCCGGCCACTACCGCGTCGAGAAGAACGTCGGCAAATCCGGCATCAAGGCCGGGGATGTCATCACCTTCCGACAGAACATCTGGGTCAGCCGTCCGCATCCCGCGGTCACCCTCTACCGCGCGAAGGACACCACCCTTGATGAGGTGGCGATTCACTCCGCGCAGGGCATGGGCCTGCTCGCCCAGCGCAGTGAGAACATCCACCTCACCGGCGGCGGCGTGTTCCCGCGCAAGGAAACCGGCCGCTACTTCAGCACCAATGCCGACGCCACCCACTTCTCGAACTGCAAGGGCGCGGTGATCGCGGAAAACGGCCACTACGAGGGCATGATGGACGATGCCATCAACGTCCACGCCACCTGCCTGCGCATCGAGGAAAAGGTCGATGCCCGCACGCTGCGCTGCAAGTTCATCCACAACCAGGCCTTCGGTTTCGAAACCTTCCTGCCCGGCGAAACGCTCCAGTTCATCCAGGCGAAGTGGCTCACTCCACGTGATCCGCGGAAGGTGAAGACCGTCCGCCGCACCGGCGAGGACAGCCTCGTCATCACGTTGGACTCGGATGCTCCCTCGGACATTGGCAAGGGCGACGCGATCGAAAACCTAGACTGGTTCCCGTCCGTCATTTTCCGCGGCAACCTCGTCCACAACAACCGTGCCCGCGGCTCGCTCTTCACCACCCCGAAGCCGGTGCTGGTGGAGAACAACCGCTTCGAGGACATCGCCGGTTCCGCCATCCTGCTCGCGGGCGATGCCAACGGCTGGTACGAGAGCGGTGCCTGCCATGACGTGGTGATCCGCAAGAACGTCTTTAAGGACAATCTCACCTCCCGCTTTCAGTTCACCGAGGCCCTGATCTCGTGCTACCCGGAACTGCCCGATCTGAAGGGGCAGACCGAGTACTACCACCGCAACGTGCGCATCGAGGACAACACTTTTGAAACCTTCGATGTGCCGCTGGTCTTCGCGATCTCGACCCAGGGTATCAGCTTCCGTGGCAACAAGGTCACCTACAACGACAAGTTCCCGTCGTGGAAGAAGCCGCCGTTCATTCTGAACCGCTGCGACAAAGTGGACATCGCCAACAACACGGTGACTCGCGATGGCAAGCCGGTGAAATGGACCGCCGCCGACGTGAAGACCAACCTCTGCCCGCCGGACGCGGTGAAGGTGAAGTGATCCAACGGTCATCCGCGGGATGACTTGGAAACGGGGCGTGTTGCGGATCGCGGCACGCCCCTTTTTCGTTCGCAACGTAGCTGAAAGCTCCTCTTTCAGAATGTAGTGGGAAGCTCCAGCTTTCCCTCTTCGGGGGTGGATATCCCTTGGTCTAACAGCCCCCGCCAATGGAGCTGGCGGATACGATCCGAAAGTGGAGCTTCCGGCTACATTCCTCCCAAACGCGGCACCGGCCCCCAATAGTCACCATGTTAACCGGGTGCTTAACAGGTTAACTGGGCCGTGAGTGGATGAAATACTCACATTGCACCTACATGCTCTCATGAATGCTACCCATCCCTTCCCGAGTTGCGAACCGGGTGCCGGTCCGCGTGTGGCAGGGATGAACCCCCAGTCCGCGGCGATTCCCGTCTCCCGCGGTGCGAAGCCATGAAAGCCCATTTCCTGCCCTTGCCTGCCCGCCGCCGCCGGCGTGGCTTCTCCCTGATCATCGTCCTGACGATGATGATCTTGCTTTCGATCCTTGCGCTCGGCCTGCTTTCGCTCGCGAGCATCAGTCTGCGTACCAGCGCTGCCAGCGCGGACATGGCCACCGCCCGCGCGAACGCGCGCCTGGCGGTGATGATCGCGGTGGGCGAGCTTCAGAAGAGCCTCGGCCCGGACCAGCGGGTCACCGCTCCCGCCGATCTCAAACTCCCCGCCGCCGCCTCGCCGAAGTGGGTCGGCGTGTATGGCAACCAGGTGAAGGCGGACTATTCCCAGGCCCCCGGCGCGCTGCCCGCGAAGACTTGCGATCCGGTGCTGCTGAACTGGTTGGTCAGCGGCAATGAAGCCTCCTCGTTCACTGCCTCCACCGATACCACGAGCTTCGGCCAGATCACCCAGCCGCCCTCCGCCATCCGTTTCGCGCCCGACGCCGGGGTTTCGAACCTCACCGGCTCCGGTGATCTCGGCATTGGTGGCAGCAAGGCGGCCCTGTTGGTCGGCGGGGGCTCCACCAACGTCTCGAGTGCCGCCGCGGACTACGTGGCCGCGCCGATCGTGGACCTTGCCGATGCTTCCTCGGCCACGCCGCGTGGCGGCTACGCCTGGTGGGTGGGTGACGAGGGCATCAAGGCCCGTGTCGACCTGCGCGACAACCACCGCCAGCAGACGGCGAACTCCGAGGTCGAGAAGGCGAAGGCCTACAGCCTGGTGACTTCCCAGCGCTCCGGCATCGAAATGATGCGGAGGGATGCCAGCCCGGATGGCAAGATCGGGGATTCCTACGACCCCGCCAGTCTGGCGTTGCCGAAGGTCGTCACCACCCGCCAGCTCCCCTTGCTTGATGCCGGGCTCGCCGACGCGAATGTCCTCAAATACCGCTTCCACGATGTCACCGCCTGGTCCCGCAGCGTGATCGCGGACAGCTACGCCGGCGGCTTGAAGCAGGACGTCAGCGCCATCATCAACAGCGGCTCCGGCCCGTCCGACTCCGATCCGCTGTTCACCCCGCAATCGTCCGGTGAATTCGGCCTGCCGACCTGGGGGCATGTCCGCAGTTGGGCGAAGCGCACCGTGCCGCTGTCCACCACCCTGGCCGCCATGCCCGCCTCCGGCGTCCAGCCTTACACGCCCACCCAATCCCGTTTCGGCCCCGTCGTCATGTGCGCCTCGCTGGCCGTCGGCCTTGCCCAGGATTCACCGGGAGTGCTGCGGGTGAAGCTCTATCCGATGGTGGTGCTGTGGAATCCCTACTCCGTCACCATTCCGGAAAAGGACTTCGAGATCGGTTTCGGCGTCCGCCGCGGCGGCTCCGGTCTGATCAACCTGGAGCTTTCGAAGGCCTCCTCGCCCGGCACCTTCAGCTCGATCGGGAGTTTCTCGCTGACCGGTGCCGATGCCGGGCTGACCAGCGGCTCCAGCAGCACCGCGTTCTTCCGCTTCGTCGTGAAAGGCAGCGAGATCCCCGCGGGGGAGAGCCATCTTTACCTCGCGGATGACGGTGGCGGTGGCACCACCCCGTATGCGGCCGGCTCCTCCCGCCTGGTCCGCGCGCCGGACACCCAGCCGATCGGCCATGCCACGCGCTGTTTCAACACCACCCGCACCTTCAACTACGATCCCCTCCAGTATCCCGCGGGCAGCTTGTTCCGTTTCAATGGTGCGGTGGTCATCGGCGACCTGACCGCGGGCGACCGCTTCGAGGTGGTCCTCACCAAGCCCGGCGAGCTGGCCACCGGCTTCAGCGCGACCACGCCGGTCTACCAGGCCCTGCTCGATCAGGGGCTGGGGAATTACAATTACGGCACTGCCGCGGGCAAGTCCCTGGCCTCGCTCACCACTCTCTCCTCCCAGCCCTATTGGGGCATCCGCTCGGTGCTGATCATGCGCGGGAACGGCGCGATCAACTCGCAGTGGGGCATCATCGGCGCGATGAACCAGCCCGGTCAGGCGAAGGGCCAGCAGGCGAACCGTTGGCTGGCCAGCCAGAACCCGCTGGCCCCGTATGTGAAGCGCACCGCGGTCGAGAAGACCTGCCAGCGCGGCGTGTTCTCGCACGGCTGCATCTACTCATCCGAGTATGAAGGAAACTCCACCAACATCGTGCGGATGTATTCCGGCATCACCAGCATCGGCGGCGCGGGCCAGGCCCACCTCGCCGGGGTCGGGGCGGAGGAGTCGACTCGCTCGCCCGGCATCATCCTCGACGTGCTGCCGCCCACGCCATCCAGCTCCTCCGCGCCGCTGCTGATGTCGCTGGGCCAGCTCCAGCACGCCCAGCTTTCCGCCTATGTCTTCTCGCCCACCTACACCTTCGGAAACTCCGCGGCGGCGGTGGGCATCCCGCGCCTCCAGCAGATGGTGCCGGTCCAAGTCGCACGCCCCGGCAACAGCCCGACCAACTACGAGGACCCGCTCTACGACCTGCCATGGCACCTGAACCGCGCGCTGTGGGACCGTTACTTCGTTTCCGCCACTCCGGCCACAATCAGCCAGGCGGAGATCGACGCGGGCCGCGTCCTGCCGAACGCCCGCATGACCTATTACACCGGTGGCGAGCACCCGACCCCCGCCACGGTCCAGTCCTCCAGCGCCAATGCCATTGTGGAAGCGGCGGCCCACCTCATGGTCAATGGCGGCTTCAACATCAACTCCACTTCCGTGGACGCCTGGCGCGCGGTGCTCACCGGCACCAACAAACTGACCGTGCCGGCGGAGCTGGCGAACCCGACCTACCAAACCACGCCGCTCAACGCGCCGATCGCCCGCTTCTCCCGTGACGTGCGGGTGAGCGACGCCAGTGATGCCAAGGGCACCACCAACATGTGGGGCAGCAGCGGATCCTATAACAACCTCTACCGCGGCAACCGCGAGCTCGCCCTGTTCCGTGAATCCTCCAGCGGCGAGAGTCCGGCCGATGCCCAGGCCCGCCTGCACCGCGTGGCGCAGAACCTCGCCGAGAAGATCGTGGCGGAGATCCGCCTGCGCGGCCCGTTCCTGTCGGTCTCGGACTTCGTGAACCGCCGACTGGTGGCGGACGACAGCAGCAATGCCACGCCGCCCACCTCGAGCAGCTCGGAGAAGAGCGCCACCGGCATCCGCGGTGCCCTCCAAGCCGCGATCGACAAGACCGCCACCACCGCCGATCCGGTGAACAAGGCCAGCCTCTTCGGCGGCATCGACCTCATGTCCACCGGCGCGCACCTGAATTGCGCTATCCCGTCCTGGTACAAGGAGCATTTCGCCGGTTGCCCGCTGTCCGAAGCCGCCACCGGCCCCGCGAGCAGCAACGACGCCGGGGCTCCGAAAAGCCTGACCCAGGGCGACCTGCTCTCGACTCTCGGCCCGCAGCTCAGCGCCCGCTCGGATACCTTTTCCGTGCGCGGCTACGGCGAGGCCCGCTCCAGCGATGGCAAGACCGTGACCGCCCGCGCTTGGTGCGAGGTGGTGGTCCAGCGCGTGCCCGATTTCGTCAGCCCCTCCGATGCCGCCTCCGTGGCTCCGAAGAACCTCTCCGATTCCCTCAACAAGACTTTTGGCCGCCGCTTCGAGCTGGTCTCGTTCCGCTGGTTGTCTCCCAAGGAAGTTTAACCCGTCCCATGAAAATCCCCGCACTCATCGCCTGCGCCGCCGTCCTGCTCGGCATGGTCGCTCCTGCATTCTCCCAAGACGCCGCACCTGCCTCGTCGCCCGAGGCATCCCCGAAGCGCTACCTCCGTTTCACCGCCCTCGGGAAGTCTGTCAGCGGCGACGTGTTCTACGAGGCCGGTGGCCAGAAGGTGCCGGTGTTCGCCTCCGCCGGGTGCTTCTCCCAGCCGCTGCCGCTGCCGAAGGACAAGGCGCTGCACCTCTTCCGCGAGATCCCGCCACCGCCGAACGCGCCCGCGGGGGCGAAGCCGCAGCGCCAGGAAGTGGGGGCCGTGGAGATCACCGAGGGCACCAAGCTGCTCGTCGTGCTGGTGCCGCCGCAGGACATCACCAAGGAGAAGATCCAGGGCCGTTCCTACAAGGACAGCTACCAGAGCCACGGCGGCCGCACCGCGCGGGTGTTCAATGTCTCGCCGAAGGAGATCCTTTTCCGCAGCGGCCAGAAGGGCACGCTCCAGCTTGAGGTGGGGGGCAATGGCGTCGTTCCATTCGAAGCCGTGGCCTATGGCTCCGCCGCCTACCAGATCGCCATCCGTGGCACCACGGCCGATGCTTGGAAGCTGGCGGAAAACGCGGAGGCCGCGGCACCGTCCAACTACCGCTTCTTCATCTTCGTGGCCGAGGTGATCGATACCGATGGGAAGAAGATCATCACCTCCGCCGTGATCTCCGATCCGGTGCCGGAGAACTCGAACGAGGACACCAGCTTCGTGAACGCCCACTGAGGGACGGAACTGGCGCGAAAAAATTCCAGCAGGATCTCCGAATAAATTCCCGAATACTTCCGTCCATCGTTCATGAGACCGATGGGCTGGATCGTACCGGGTATTTTGGCAGTGGCTCCCATCGCGTCCGCGGAGATCGACGGCCGGGGTTATTTGGTGAAGGTGCCTCAGCTCACCACCCTCAATCACCGGACTTTCCACACGGTGAGCATTCTTTCGAAGCGTCCGGATGGAGTGAGCATCCTTCACTCCGAAGGAGCCGCCCGCATCCCTTACGAACAGCTTCCCGCCGATCTGGCCCGCCAGCTCGGCGGCTTTGAGGAGGACAAGGCGCTCGCCTTCCGATCCGCCGATCGACTGGACCAGGCTCGGGCGGAGCGGGAAGGGGACCGCCGTTTCCGGGATGCCCTCGCCCGGCTGCGGGAATCGTGGCGGAAACAGAAGCAGGAGATGGCCCGGCAGGAGACGACATCCGACTCCACCTGGGTCAATCCGCTCCACCTGCCGCCGCGGCCGCTGACCACCGCGTCGGTATCCACCTCGGGGAATAGCTACGGAACCTACACGCCTGAGACAGTGACCGTGGTGGTGTCCAATCCAGTCTCGTCCACCTCATCCTGCGAGCCCTCCTGCCCGCCGCCACCGCCACCGCCCTGCAAGCCTTACACGCCCTGCGCGACCAACGACTACCCGCAGCCGCGCCCGCCGGTGAATCCCTGTGCCACCACCGACCGGCCGAAGCCCCCGGAACCATCCTCGCCGCCGCCTTCTCCTCCCTCTCCGCCGCCCTCCTCCCCGCAGCCGTCTTCCGCTGGAGGCGTCCGGGTGATGCCGCTTTCCACCCGGTAGACCGGTTGGCATTCCGGCCAACAGGACCGGCGTTTTTTGTCGAAACGAATCGGTTGCAAACGCACCGATCCGGCGCTTGGTTGCAAGACCATGAACATGCCACAACCCGCAGGGTCGCAGCGGTTCCGGATTTCGGGGGATTTTCCCTATGCCTTCGATCAATTGATTCCGAAAGGCACGAAAATCTCCCATGAACAGGGATCGACGACCCTCGCTCGCGATTCGATGCTCACGCTGAAAGCTCCGCTGGGCGGGGACCGGTTTGAGATCGAGCTCCAGGAAGTCCGCGCGTGACGCAAGACCGCGCGGAATCCGTCATGACCACCGGGAGGGTGCCCAGCGCGCCCGCCCGGTTTTTTTATGCCGCATGGCGCTGCCGCTCTTCCGGGGAGAGGGTCGGGGCTTTCGGAACCTTGCGCCAGATGGGGGCGAGGTGGGTTCCGCCTTCATGGGAATCCCACCCTTGATCGCGTGGGTTGTAAGTTAGGCGGGCGGGGTGTTCGCTGGACACGGAAATAAAGCCGAAAAAGGCTTCCATCTTTTGAAAGAAACGTCCATGAAAGGACGTAAGGAAAACTTAAGAACTTTCTCTGCAAATGCCTTGGCAGAGGGATTTCTTTCGTCCATAACAGATACAGCCATGAGTCTGGGAAAGGTTAGAATCGACCGCCTCACCCGGAAACGCTTCATGCAAGTGGTCCGGAGTTTCCGCCAGTCCGACGTTGGCGGGAAGGGGCAGCGGCTATTTTTCCTGCTGCTGACCCTGATGGTGGTGATCGGGGGATTGAACGTACTGAACAGCTACGTGGGGCGGAATTTCATGTCCGCCATCGAACAGCGCCAGCCGGAGGATTTCACCCAGCAGGCGATCCTTTACATCCTGGTGTTCGCGTTCACCACGGTAGCCGCGGTGTGGTTCCGCTTCTGCGAGGAACGGCTCGGCCTGCTGTGGCGGGAATCGCTCACCCGCCATTTGACCCGCGCCTACCTGACGCACTCGCTGCGCAGCCACGGTTCGGAAAAGGTGGCGAACCCGGACCAGCGCATCGCGGAGGACGTGAAGTCCTTCACCACCACCACGCTCAGCTTCGTGCTGCTGCTGCTCAATGGCACCTTCACGGTGATCGCGTTTTCCAGCGTCCTGTGGTCGATCAGCGCCCTGCTGTTCTTCGTGGCGGTGCTCTACGCCTCGGTGGGCACGTTCATGGCGATCCGCCTGGGCAAGCCGCTCATCGGGCTGAATTTCCGCCAGTCCGACAAGGAGGCGAACTTTCGCTCCGAGCTGGTGCACCTGCGCGAGCACGCGGACGAGGTGGCGCTGACGCACAACGAGCCGCTGTTTGAAAACCGCCTGTCCCAGCGCATCACGGACTGGGCCGCGAACGCACGCCGCATCATCGCGGTGAACCGGAACCTCTCGTTCTTCACCACCGGCTACAACTACGGCATCCAGTTGCTGCCGGCGCTGATCGTCGCGCCGATGTTCTTCGCCGGAAAGGTGGAGTTCGGCGTGATCACGCAGTCGGCGATGGCGTTCACCACCCTGCTCGGGGCGTTCTCTCTGATCGTCACCCAGTTCCAATCGATCTCCACCTTCGCGGCGGTCATCACCCGCCTGAGCGAGCTGGCCACCTCCATCGAGAACGCGGCGGAGCGCCCGAAGCGGGCTCCGATCGAGATCCGCCACGAGCCCCGCAGGCTGCGCTTCGAGGCGCTCGACCTGCTGGCCGCCGACACCGGCGCGCCGCTGATCCGCGGTCTGGAGCTGGTGGTGCCGGAGCGGGCGAACATGCTGGTGAACGGCAGCAACGGGCCCGCCCGCCACGCCTTGTTCCACCTCCTCGCGGGGGATTGGGAGCGCGGCGAGGGCGCGGTGGTGATGCCGGAGGTGAACCGGATGATGCTGCTGCCGGAGCGCCCGTATCTGCCCACCGGCACGCTGCGCCAGATCCTGCACGTGGAGGGCGGCGATTTCCGGATCAATGACCTGCGCACGAACCAGGCGATCCGTTTGCTGGGACTCGGCGAGACGCTGGCGCGCGTCGGCGGCATCGATACCGTCCGCGAGTGGGGCGAGGTGCTTTCGCTGGAGGAACAGCAGCTTTTCTCGTGCGTCCGCGCGATCGCCGCGAACCCGGACTTCATCATCTTCGATCGCCCCGGCACGACCTTGAAGAAGGATGAGCTGGCCCGCGTGCTCACTGCCTTCCGGAAAATGGGCCAGGGTAGCGTGACCTTCGGCGGCACCGGCGAGGCCTACGAGGTCTTCGACGCGGTGCTGAAGATCAACACCGATGGCACCTGGACCTACGCCCCGCAGATCCGCGCGGTGGAGGATGAGGAGGAGGAGCCCGTGCACGTGGTGCCGCTGGACAGGGCGGCGCGGGGGTAGTAGCGCGAGGCTCCTGCCTTGCGTGCTGGTTGATCAGCGGAGTACCTCGCGGGTCCAGTTCGCCTTTGAAGGGCTAAGTTGATCGACATTCAAAGAGGCGATCGGTGTCTCTGATTTGGAGTGCGGCGAGCTATCGCCGCTTTGAGCGGAGGCGAGTCATCGCCGGGGGCAACACTTGCATTCGCCAACCCGCTCCCTCGTTCCAGAACCACCTCCTCTCTAGCGCCCGCTCCTATTCCACTACTCCGCTGCAAATCCGGTCGATTCTCTCCAGCACCCAAAGCGGCGATGCCTCGCCGCACTCCATATCCAGAGCCCCCCAGCCCCTCAAGGGGCGCCCGGGCCTGCACGGGTGTCCGCGGGTTTCCCACACGCAAGTTGGAAACTTGCGCTACTTCACCTTCACCACTCCATCCGCCGGGACGGGGTGGGGCTTGCCGTTGACGAGGATGCGCTTGAGGTGCGGGGCTGCGGGCAGGCGGATCTCGATGCCGCCGTGCGGGGGCATGGCGAGCGGGGCGATCTCCAGCTTCCACTCGCCGCCGGTGATGCGCAGCGAGTAAGTGAGGGAGCCGTAGTAGGTGGCGAGGTTCTCCACGCCATTGGTGCGGGCGTGGGCGAACCATTCCAGCGGCAGGCCGGCGGCCAGCACCAGCGTGTCATCGGACGCGCGCTCGTAGGCGAAGAGGGCGGCGAAGCCGTAGACATACTCCGCGCCGATCCACGAGTGCGGGATGTCGCCGAAGTGGCCGGGGCTTTCCGGGTCCTTCCAGGTGATCTCGGGCCACTGGTTCCATGCGCGCGGCCGGCGGTCCGCCAGCAGGAATCCGAGCAGCTCGTGGGCGTCCTCGCGGCGGCCCAGTCGGACCAGCGCGGAGACGATGCGCATTTCATACGCGGAGTAGTTCGTCCACAGGGTCTCGCCGGAGACCTTCTTGCGGAAGCCTTCCAGGTATTTGTCGAAGGTGGCGGCCAGCCCCTCGCAGGGCAGCACGCCGAGGCCATCGAGCAGCATCACGGCCACGGCGGTGGCGGAGGGATCGAAGTCCGCCCACTCCACCGAGCCGGGGACGTAGGGAATGTCCCGTAGTTCCATGGTGGCGCGCAGCGATTTCGTCACCGCGTCCACCATCGCCTCGCCGAGCGAGCGGATGGCCTTCACCTCGCGCTCCGGGCGGTCGAGTTTCTCCGCGAGGCGGGCGATGTCGAGCAGGCCGCGGATTGCCCAGAAGTCATCCCAGTAGGAATGGACCGGGTGGGCGAGGTAGCCCTCATGGCTGGCGGATTCCGGCAGCAGGCCGCGGAACGGGCGCTTCTGCGGGTCTCGGTAGCCCTCGTCCGGTCGACGCTCGCGCAGGGCGCGGGTCAGCGCAATGCACTTCTTCACCGTCGGCCACAGGGTTTCGGCGAATGCATTGCCCGCGCCGAAGCGGTGGCACTCCGCGATGCCGTGGAGCCACTGGCCCTGGCTGTCGTACTCGATGAGCCAGTCCGCGCCGTTTTCATCCACGCAGCACGGCACGAAGCCATCGTCGCGCAGGAACGGGGCATACCAGCGGATGAAATCGAAATAGGCGTGGGCGGCTCCGGCGCGGGCGAGCGCGCCGCCCATCACCACGCCATCGCGGATCCACGCGCGGTTGTAGCGGCGCGGGCCGGGATGGAGGGCGGGGCCCTGGCGGTTCACCAAGATGTGGGCGGCGGCGGTGCGCCAGGCGTCCACCGCGTCCTCCCAATCCGGCGGCACGTCGAACTCGACCGAGCCGAGTTCATCCTTCCAGGTTTTCCGCGAGCAGGCTTCCCGGCACGGCACGTTCGGGAGATCGGCCAGCGGGGAAAACGGAATCCCCATCCGGCGGACGACCTTTTCGCCCGGGGCCAGCTCGAGATCGAAACTGAACACGGCCTCCGCCCAGCCGAGTGGGTCGGTGGTGCGGCTGGCGGCGGGCACTTGGTTCTCGCCGAGCAGGGTGACGAGGCGGCCGGAAACGAAGGGCTGGCAACCGGAGGCATCCGGCGGATCCAGCGCGAGGATCTGGCGCTCGCCATTCAGGCGGCATACCCGATCCTCGATCTCCACGGCGTGGATCGGACTCTTTCCGCCGAGTTTCTGGTAGTGCTGCCACGGCGGGGTGGCTTGGAACGGGCGGATCGCCACGTGCAGACGCGCGCGCCGCGGGCGGCTGCCGGTGTTCTCCACGGTGTAGTCCACCACGGTGCCGCGGCACAGGTTTCCGAAATCGCAGGGCGTGGCGAAGGTTTCCAGAGTGAGGTCGCCGCATTCCCACGTCACCCGCGGCATCGGCATCCAGCCGTGGTCCAAGGTCTGCACCGGCCGGGTGTCCGCCCAGGTCCACAGCCGCTCGCCATCGTGGAGGAAAGGTTCCAGCGAGGGACCGGCGGTATCGGTTTCCACCAAGCCCTCCTCGTTCATCATCGACCTCGGGCCGCCCTGCGGCGAGCCGACCGGGGTGAGCAGCGTTTGCCGGCGCTGCCAGTACTTCGGGAACGCGCCCGGCGCGGACTCCGCCGCCACCGCGTGCAGGAACTCGTCATCGGAGCGGGAAAACTCCGCGCCCTTCCACTCGATCCACGAAAGCGCGGCCCCGGCCCCGAGTTTCAGACGGATACGCCGCGTTTCCGGAGCGGGGAGGGGGACCGGCGTCAGACGGCCATGAACGCCCTGCAGATCGAGCAACGGCCGCCAGGAATCGCCGTGGAAACTCTCCACCAGCACATCGCGGGCATGGCCGGGCACCCAGTGCAGGATCAGCCCGCCCAGCTCGCGGGTGCGGCCGAAGTCCAGCTCCACCCATGGCGCGGGGTCCTCCGGCGAGCTGTGCCAGGGATTCCGGCTGGAAGGATCGCGCAGCGCCTTTGGGTCGCCCGAGGACGCCTGGCAGGCCACCGGCACCAGCGCGCCGGTATCGACCCACTCGAAGCGGTCGATCAGCAATTGGCCCGCGCCGCCGCTGCCCGCCGAGATCACGAACTCGATCGCACCGATCTCCTTCGGCACGCCGCCACCGGCCGGGCCCCAGGCGAAGGGCATGTGGCTGGCCGGGATCACGATTTCCCGCCAGCGGTGGTTGGTTTCCAGCGGTTCCTCGGTCCAGCGCCAGACGTTCGCGCCGGTGGGGTCCACGATCTTGAACTCGAAGCGGTTCGGCGGCACCTCGCCGCGCAGGCGGAACCGGAACTCCCAAGTTTCCGAGAGCTTCATCGGGATCTCCTTGCGGGCGACCACGAAACCGCCGCCGCCCTTGAAATCGAAGCCCATCCGCAGCGCCTGGCCGTGGCTGTTCTTTTTCGCGTCGATCTTCAATTCCGCCAGACCGGAGGCCACCGCCATCCACGAGGCGGGGCTCTCGAAATCGTCCACGGTCACCGGTGTTTCCTCATGTCCAGCCACTCGATGAGGCTAACAACGGATGTTTGGAAATGGGAAGAGATTCCTGAGCGGGCGGGGTGGGGGATTCTGATGTGGAGTGCGGTGAGCGATCGCCGCTATGGGCGGAGGTGAGCCATCGCCGGGTGGGAGCGTGCTATTGTCAGATCGCTCCCTCGTTCCAGAACAGCTCCTGCTCTGGTTCAAGCCCTTGCTCTGGATTCCCCCGCATCCCCGTCGATGACTCTCCGGCACCCAAAGCGGCGATTGCTCGCCGCACTCCATATTCAGAGACGGAGACCATCCCCTCATTCCCAGCGGTTTGGGATTTCTGGAAGATTTTGCAGACAAACGGGGGACCTCGCGGCATTTTCCCCATGAATGGCGCACGCTCTCGCTACCGAATGGAAACAATGGTTGGCCGACAACGGCCCCCGTTTGCTTCTGTTCGCCCGCGGCTGGAGCCAGTGCCGTCAGGACGCCGAGGACCTGGTCCAGGAGGCGATCCTGCGTCTCTGGAACTACCAGGCCGACAAGGGGGCGACCCCGCCGGACCTGCCGCTCGCCTTCTCCACCATCCGCTTCTGCGGCCTGAACCACCACCGCTCCGAGACCCGACGCCGCAACCGCGAGGAGTCCGTAATCTACCTCAATGACTTCCAAGACGTCTGGCTCGACCCGGCGCTCGAGGAGGACGAGGAAGCGGTGTTCCTGCGCGATGCCGTCCAGCGGCTGAGCCCGAAACTGCGCGAGGTGGTGGTGATGAAGACCTGGGGCGGCCTGACCTTCGCCGAGATCTCCGAAACCTTGGCGATCTCCCCGAACACCGCCGCGTCCCGCTACCGCTACGCGCTCGACCAACTTTCCCACGAACTTCGCCGCCTCAAGGAGGAACGACATGCAAACGCCTGATCCCATCGAAGCCGCCCTGGCTCGCCTGATGCCGACCGCCATGAGCGTGTCCGGCCAGCGCTCGATCGAGGAGATGCTGGACGGTCTGGCCGCCGAGCTGCCCGCCTCCCCGGTCCGCCGGGCGCGTGGCCCGCTCATCGGCTTGGCCGCCGCCGCCGTGATCGCCGGACTGGTGGCCGTGCCCGTGCTTTTCAATCCCGCCTCCGCCCCGGTCACCGGCCGCCCGGCGCTGGCCACCACCCGCGGGGCCGATGGCATCCAACTGGTGGAGGAATCCGACCGGGTGGAATCCATGTCCGACGAGGGCTGGGTGGCGAATCCCGATGGCTCCGCCATGCAGGCCGTGCGCGTGCGAGTGGTGGGGGAAAACACCCTGAAGGACCGCGAGACCGGCTACACCGTGCGGGTGTCCGAGCCGCGGGAAGAGACCATTTTGATGCCAGTCAGCTCGTTCTGATGAAAATCGCCCGTTTCATTCCCCTGATGATGTTTCTCGGCGGCGCCCATGCCGAGGATCCGCAGGGTGGTGTCGCCCTGCCGCCGAGCACCGCCCCCTTTCCGGGCGTGGAGCGGGATGCGGTGCGCGCCCAGAAGCTGATGGAGGGTCCGGCGTGGCTGGGCTTCAATGTCTCCAAGCCGGATGATAGCACCCGCGCCCACCTGCCGGACCTGCCAGCCGGGATGGGCTTCGTGATCCAGTCCGTGGAGGCAAAGGGGCCTGCCGAAAAGGCCGGCCTGCGCGCGCTCGATGTGGTGTGGAAGTTTGGCGACCAGTTTCTGGTCAACGAGGGCCAGCTCGCGGTGCTGCTCCGCCAGAAGCACGCCGGGGACGTCGTTTCACTCGCGGTCTTCCGCAGCGGCAAGGCAATGGACATCCCGCTCACCGTGGGGGCCTTCCCAGTGAACCGTCCGCTGCCGATGGGCCCGGTGGAGAACGCCATGCTGCGGGAGGATGACGGGGTGATCACCCGCATCATCAACCGCGAGAACCGCACCGCCAGCCTGGCGGTGGAGGACGGCAAGGCCTCCCTCAAGCGCATCCCGGATGGGAAGGGCTACGAGCTGGAGATCACCGATGCCACGGGCGAATTGATTTTCAATGGCAACCTGCCTCCGAACTGCGATGTGACTGCCGTTCCGGAAGCCTGGCGTGGTCGGGTAAAAGCCCTGCGCCGCGGCCTGGATGTGGCCCTCGATGGCCGCATGGAAAGCGTCCGCCCGCCGCGCCCGCGCGTGGTGCCGCCGCCGGATCGTCCGGAGGAGTGAGCCTTCAGGTAGCACAAGCATTCTTGCTTGTGGGTGGGGGCGCTCGCGAAGTCGCGTGCAGGTCGTGTCTGCCTTTGAGTGGCCAGCTGCCGGTGGTCGGTGAAGAGAGGGCAGTCCCCCGGAGCGCTCCCCCTCTTCTCTGGGCACTGACCTCCAATCACTGATCACCCGTCGGCGGACTGGGCCTGCATCGGCGTTCGTGGATCTTCCCACGCGCAAGTTTGGAAACTCACGCTACTTCGCCTGCGGCGGTGCCTTGGGCGGCCCCCATTTCCCCACCCATGGCATTTTAACCCGTGAATGCTTGCGTTTTCGGCGGTCGCTTTCCATCTTCCGCCGCATGCATCCCGATGTGGCAAAGTTGGTTGAAGCCGGACGCATCCCAAAACCGGTGGGAGAGCGCCTTACCCAACTCTCGCCCGGAAGTTTCTGTATCCATAAGTCCTGGGGTGCCGGAAAGGTGATCGAGTGGGATCTCCCGGCGAAGAAGGTGGTGATCGATTTCGAACGTTCCGCCGCCCAGACGATGGAGCTCCAGTTCGCGTTCCAGAAGACCGAATGGATCCCCGCAGAAGACTTCCGCGCGAAGAAGGTGGAGCAGCTCGAGGAGCTGCGCGCGCTGGCGAAGAAGGACCCGGTCGAACTGGTGATCCACCTGCTGGACAGCCACGGCGGCTCCATGACCGGGGACGCGCTGGAGAAAGAGCTCTCCGGGGCCGTGATCGCTCCCGATGATTTCAAGAAATGGTGGGATTCCGCCAAGAAAGCCCTGCGCGAAAGCCGCCGGGTGGTGGTCCCGCAGAAGCGCAACGAGTCCCTCGTCCTGCGCGGTGGCGAACGCACTCCGGCCCAGGAGCTGGTGGCGGATTTCGAAGCCGCCCGCGACCTGAAGGGCATGATCAAGGCGCTCGAGGCGATCGCCGCCGACATCGGCGCCTTCGCCAACGACCAGGATTCGCTCCGCCAGCTTCTCGTCGACATCGACGAAGGCGCGCGCAAGTCGTCCCGCGTCCAGCTTGGCCTCTCGCTCCAGCTCCTCGCTGCCCGCGATGAAGTCGTCGGCACCGCTAAGGCTCTCGAACTCGATCCGAGCGCGGTCCGTATCTCCGACCTGCTCCAAACGGTGGACGCCCAGCGTCTGTCCGATGAAGTCGGTCCGCTGCCGTCCAACCGCCAGCGCGCCATTTATGAAGCCTTCCCGGCCGCCTATGGCGAGGCCTGGGTGGACCGCATCGTGCAGGTCTTCGATCGCGTGGGTGCCCGCGGTGTCACGGAAATCGCCCGCCTGCTCGTCGAGCGGAAGGAGCTTCTCGCGCTGGGCCGCCACCTGCGGTCCGCCATCGCCCGCCGCGCCCTCGGCCCGGACGCGCTGATTTGGATCTGCCGTGAGCGCAATGGCTCCGCCATCGAGGTCTTCAGCCCGGAGGTCGGTGCCTCCGTCCTCAACCTGCTGGAGAACGACCACCTTTCCGACGGCCCGCGCAAGACCTCCCGTCTGCAGACGCTCCTCACGGAGGACAAGCAACTGCTCAACGATCTGGTCACGCTGATGGACATCAACGAGGCCCGCAATTTCGCCCGCCGCATGCTGGAGTGCCCGGTCTTCGGCGACCTCGAGAAGAAGTCGCTGATGGCCCGCGTGATCAAGGCGAAGCCCGACACCGCCGAGCTTGTCTCCGGTGAGAACAAGAAGCGCGAGGAGGAACTCGTCGTTTCCTGGGATAGCCTGGAGCGCAAGAAGGCGGAGCTGGATGACATCATCCGCGTCCGCATCCCGCAGAACACCAAGGACATCTCCATCGCCCGCGAATACGGCGACCTGCGCGAGAACTTCGAGTACAAGTCCGCGAAGGAGTACCAGAAGTTCCTCGGCAACCGCAAGGCGGAGCTCCAGAAGGACATCAGCCGCGCCCGCGGCACCGACTTCAAGGGCTCCGACGCCAGCGCCGTGAACATCGGCACGATCGTCACCTTCGCCGATGCCGCCGGCAAGGAGATCGTCTACACCGTGCTCGGTGCCTGGGACTCCGATCCGGAGAAGAGCCAGCTTTCCTATTTGTCCGAACTCGGTGCCTCGTTCCTCGGCCTCAAGCCGGGTGATACCGTCGAGGCACGCGATCCTGTCACCGATGAGAAACGGACGCTCACGGTCCGTTCCATCGCTCCGTTCAATCCCTAATTGAAGAAATGACTAATTCCTAAGCCCTAATGACTAATGGAAGAGGGGAGCCAGCATGGAGCCCTCTTCTTCATTTAGTCATTAGGATTTAGTCATTAGTCATTTCTCTTCCTCACCACCACTCATGGACTACACCACCATCGTTGAAATCCGCGGCCGCGAGGTCATCGACTCGCGCGGCAATCCCACCGTCGAAGTTGACGTCGTCCTGGACGGCGGCGCTGTCGGCCGTGCCGCCGTGCCCAGCGGCGCCTCCACCGGCGAGCACGAAGCTGTCGAACTCCGCGACGGCGACAAGAGCCGCTACCTCGGCAAGGGCGTGCTGAAGGCCGTCGAGAACGTCAACAACCGCCTCGCCCCCGCGCTCCTCGGCTTCGACGCCACCGAACAGGCCGCCATCGACGCCGCCATGCTCGCCATCGACGGCACCTCCACCAAGAAGGAGATCGGCGCCAACGCCATCCTCGGCGTTTCGATGGCTGTCGCCAAGGCCGCCGCGCAGCAGATCGGCCTCCCGCTCTACAAGTACCTCGGTGGCCCGAACGCCAAGGTCCTCCCGGTGCCGATGATGAACATCATCAACGGCGGTGCCCACTCGGACGCCCCGATCGACTTCCAGGAGTTCATGATCGTGCCGGTCGGCGCCCCGACCTTCCGCGAAGCGCTCCGCTACGGCGCGGAAGTGTTCCACTCCCTCAAGAAGGTCCTCCACGACCGCGGTCTCTCCACCGCCGTCGGTGACGAAGGTGGCTTCGCCCCGAACCTCGGTGGCGCGGAAGACGCCCTCGGCGTGATCGCCCAGGCCATCGAGAAAGCTGGCTACAAGCTCGGCTCGGACATCTCCATCGCCCTCGACGTCGCTTCCTCCGAGTTCTTCGATGCTTCCAAGAACGCCTACGTGTTCAAGAAGTCCGATGGCTCCGTGAAGTCCGCCGAGGAACTCGTCGCCTTCTACGCCGACCTCCAGAAGCGCTACCCGATCATCTCGATCGAGGACGGCTGCGCCGAAAACGATTGGGCCGGTTGGAAGGTGCTCACCGACAAGCTCGGTGGCTCCACCCAGCTCGTCGGCGACGACCTCTTCGTCACCAACACCGAGTTCCTCTCCAAGGGCATCGCCCAGGGCGTCGCCAACTCCATCCTCGTGAAGGTGAACCAGATCGGTTCGCTCACCGAGACCTTCGACGCCGTCGAAATGGCCAAGGAGAACGCCTACACCGCCGTGCTCAGCCACCGCTCCGGTGAGACCGAGGACGCGACCATCGCCGACCTCGCCGTCGCCACCAACTGCGGCCAGATCAAGACCGGCTCCATGAGCCGCTCGGACAGAATCGCGAAGTACAACCAGCTCCTCCGCATCGAGGAGCAGTTGGGCGACGACGCCATCTACGGCGTCCACAAGCTCAAGGTCCTGCGCTAAGCAGGGCGGGGGATGCCACGTCACGAGGCGTCCGCCATTTTTCAAAAAGCCGCACCCGGAAACAGGTGCGGCTTTTTGTTTGGGCCTCGCTCCGTTGCCAGCGATCAAGGAGTGGCTTCTTTTCGGGGAGCCACGTTTCCGGGCGATGATCCTTTTCCCTTTGCGTTCGGAGGCTTCCGGGTGCCGGAGGTCGCTGGGCGAAAGGGTGTCCTTCCGAGCATGGCGGATCGAAATCCGCCACTCCTTTGGGTGCCGCCGCGGATCCATCATTTCATGCCCCACGCCTCAACTCCCCGCGTCGATCCGTTATCATTTCGCGGTGGAAAATTGCATCCTGCATGACTCCGATGTAACAACATTCCACTTGCCTAACGGCTGGAAATCCTGCATTTCCGCCGCGATGTTCCGCCCCGGATTGTTGTTGCGCCGCCTCGTCGTGTTTTTCGCCATCGCTTGTGGTTCGGCCGGGGCGGATGTCGTGCCCGGGCTCCAGCCCCGGACATTGGTTTCGCCGCTGGGCTCGTCGGTCTATGACGATTGGTCGTTCTACGATGGACCGCTGCAGCGGGTGGGCACGGGGAAGCGGCTCATTCTGGATCCCTCCATTCCGGCGTTGACCGGCGAGGCGCACTCCGCTCCGGAGGGAGCGTTCACTGGTCTCTATCTCATCGCCGCCACGCCGACGCGCCTCTTGTATGCCCGCAGTGCTCCGTCCGGCCCGAGCCCGGTGGAGCTCCGCAATGCTGCGGACTACTCGCTCATCGGCCCGGTTACCCTGCCGGACGGTTGGGTCTGGGGTGGTCTTGAGGCCGCTCTGCGGGCGGAGGCCACCGGCGACAATATCGTGGCACGGATGGTCAGCCGCATTTCCACCACCGAGCCCACCCGCCGCGAGATCGGCTGCGCCCTCATCGATCTATCCGATGGCAGCATTCCCCGTGTAATCAATCTCGGCCTGGCCCCGGCCGGGATGGTCACCTACGTCACCGAGCTCAAGATCAGCTCCACCCGCGTCGCGGCAATCGTACGCGCGTCCGGGAACAACTTCGAGCTCCGGCTCTACGACCGCTCCAACGGCCTGCGCACCGGACGCTCCAGCGTCCCTTCCTACGCCCGTGTCATCGCCATGTCGGATGAGTATCTCTTCCTCTACGACGGCTCCTACCGCATCACCTCCGCCAATCTCGCCACCTCGTCCGTCATCTCCGTGGGCGGCAACACGATCAGCAGCTATGATGTGGGCGGGGCCTTCCGTGGCGATCACTTCTGGCTCAGCTCCCCCGGCACGTCGAATGCCACTCGCTACCGGCGTTTCGATCTCTCGAACCTGATGCATCCCGTGGTCGTGGACGACCTTTCCTTTCTGCCGGACACGGATTCCGTCCTGCGCTACGTCCCGCTCTACGGACCGGACTGGTTCGCCCGCTTTCACCCCGGTTCCCGCTTCGATGCGGCGGTGCCCGCCACCGTGGATTTCTACGATCTCTCGGAAAACGCCTACAACCACCTGCCCATCGCGCGGGTGTCCGCCGCTCCGGCCCGTGAACAGGGCCGGGTCATCACGGCCACCATCACCTTGGACAAGCCCTCGCCGGTGACGACGTCCGTGCGTCTGGTAACCTCGGATGCCTCCGCCCACGCCGGGCAGGACTACAGCGCCGTCGATCGCCGGGTCAGCATCCCGGCTGGTGCCCTTTCCGCCACCGCGGATATTCCGCTGATTGAGGATGACGTGATCGAGCCCCACGAGTCCTTTTCCCTCGGGCTCGTCGATCCCATCGGCCTGCGCGCCGCCACCGGCACCAGCTCCGCGGTCATTCTCGGCACCGGCATGGGTCGGTGGGAGCGTCCCTACGAGGCGCTGACCAATCCCGCGGACACGGCGCAGGTGGGCACTACACTCGGGACCGTGGTGGCTGCCACCGAGACCCGTCTCGCCGCCATCGTCCCATACGGTGCGCCGAATGCCGGGAAGCTCGCGGTCTTCGAGATGGAGACCCTCCGGCTGCTCAAGCTCCTCACCGTCTCCATCGGCGGCACCGGCTCGACCTATGACCTGGATGGGGGTGTCCTCCGCATCCTCACCCCGGGTTCCAGCGGCACCCAGTGCACCATCATCGATCTGGAGACGGGCACGCTTCTGGCCACCGGTTCCATCCCCGTCGTCCTCAGCAGCACGTATGGGGATTTTCCCCGCGCCTGGCTGGACAACCGGCATCTTCTTGTCCGCACGGCCTCCGCCGCCACCTGGACGCTTCATGACATCCAGGACTTCTCCGCCACCCGGGTTATTGATCAAGGCGTGGCCCACACCGCCACCTCCTCGTTCTTCGCCGATGCCCGCTACCTCGCGGCGGTGATTTACGTCGAGGATGATCCCACCGCGTTTTACCGGACCGGAGGGTGGTATCTGGCGCTCTACGATCCGGCCACCCTCGCGCCGCTGCGGAGGATTCCCCTGCCGCGGGACCGTGGCTATAACGCGGGAGCCGTGTGCCTCTCCAGCGATCTCGCCGCGGTCACCGGGGACGGGGTCATCACGGTGCTCGATCTCGCCACCGGTGCTCCGCTCTGGACTGAAGCCCTGGCTTTCACCTACTCGAATACGATTGCCCGCATGTGGATCCGGGGGGATTTCCTCGTCCGCAACGATCCTGGCACCGGATCGTATCAGGTGCGGGATCTTCGCAACGGCGGCCTCCTCGATCTCTACGCGCCTGGCGAGAACGTCGCGCTGGCGCCGAGTCCGGGCGGCCTCACCGGCGCGGGTTCGAAGAAGGTCCACCGTCTCCTCGCCACGCCCAATGAGCCACGTTTCGCTTCGGCGGTTTTCACCACCCGGGAAAACGTTCCGGCGACCGCTTCGCTGGTGCCGAACGAGCGCTTCCTGGGTGCGCGCTCCATCACGTGGACGGAAGCCCCGCGCTACTGGTATGGCGAGCTGCCCTCCGAGTTTCTCGCTGGCACCGCCACTGTCCAGCCGGCGAACGCCACCACCAACCTGTCCATCATCCCGGTCAACGACCGCGTGGTCCGCACTGACAATCGCACCGCAGTCCTCACCTTCACCGCCACCGCTCACCCGCGCGAGATCATCGGCACCGGTACCGGCACCGTCACCGAGGATGACGAGGCGGTGGAACTCCAGCCCTTTGCCGCCTATCCCACCTCCGATCCCGCCTCCAGACCGGAATTCTTCGCCGTCTCTCCGGATTGGATCGTCACCAGCAACGGATGGAAGACCCACGTCTTTTCCGCCGCCACCGGAGCCTATCTCCGATCCCTCCCGGACAACCCCGGCCCAGCGGCCTACAATGCGCTCGCTATCCGCGGAAACCGTGTGTTCGTCGCCTGCTCCTCGGCATCCGTCCAGGTGGGGACCCGCAGCTACCCGGGAGTGGGGGCGGTGTATGTCCATGATCTCATCACCGGGCAGCGCGTCGCGACGCTCTCGAACAACAACCCCCGGGAACACTTCGGGGTATCCCTCGCCGTTTCGGATCGTTGGCTCGCCGTGGGCGGTTCCACCCATCTCACCACTGGCACCTGGGCGACGAATGGCGGCACGGTCTCGATCTTTGACATGACCACGCTCAAGCGCGTGCTCTTGAAGACCTCAACGGTCATCGACTTCGGCCGGGCCATCGCCCTCCACGAGGATCGTGTCTACGTCGGAGCACCCGGTGCCAGCGTCACGCCCAAGGGAGGCTCGAAGCTCCTGAATGCGGGGAATGTCCAGGGCTTCGTCATTCCGAAGGGGACCGCCCTGCCATTGATCCTGCCGCCGGTGCCGGTACAAAGCGGCAACTTCGGCAGCCGCATCGCGATTGCCAATGGCAGGCTTGTGGTGATCCAGTCCTGGGGCTCACTGACCAGCGGATCGGGTTCCGGTTCCCTCCATGTTTACACCGTCCCGGACCAGTCGCTTGATCTCAGCTTGGCTGCGCTCGCGGGCACGAACGATTTCAGCTACCAGCCCTTCGCCCTTGGCGGGAATGTCCTCGCCTATGGTTATCCGCAGACGTTCTACGATCTCTCCACCAAACGGTTGCTCGGTTCGTGGAATTTCGGCCAGGACGCCTCCGGCGGGATGTGGAATACAAGCCTCGCCATCGAGAGCGGCTGGCTCTACTGGGTGGGATCGACGGTCTATCGCCGCGCGTTGCCGGTGTATCCAACGCCGCCCGTTCCTCCCGAGCCACCGCAGCCCTCGCCCTTTCCCGCTGGCTTCAGCGATTGGGCCGTGAACAGCCTCACCTCCTCCACGGATGCCGCCCGCCTGCCCGCTGCCGATCCGGATGGCGACGGGTTGGCCAATTGGCAGGAGTTCCTGCTCGGCACCTCTCCCGGCATGGGCAGCAGCCGATCTCCGTTCCTGTTCAAGAACGGGGAGTGGCTCGCCATGACCTATCGCCGGATCGACCCCTCCTACGGGTGGCCGGTTCACCCCGAATTCAGCTCCGACCTGATCCACTGGACCCGTGAGGTGCCGGAGTGGTGCCGGAGTGGTGCCATGTCTGGAGCAAGGGCGCCGCCAATGGGGTGGAAACGATTGAACTCGATCTCGAGACCGGCGCTGCCATCAAGGGCTGGGTGCGGTTCTCCTTCAGCGAGTGATCGCAGGGGGATTGATTCCATCGATGATGATGGTGGTTCTATCGATTTTGTGAATCTGATGTTCCGAGGTATGCTGCGCGCATACCCCATGAAACCCGCACCCGTTTCCCGCACCACCGTCCGCTGGATCGTCGCCGGCGTCCTTGTCTCGGCCTCCGTGGCGGTGGTGGCCGCTTGCCGCAGCGCCTGCGGCTCCGTCCGGAATCCGGAAGGCTGCCACCCGGTTCACGCAGCGCTCAAGAAGCTCCGCTGCTCCGCCGCCGAGGCGCGTGTGCGCCGCCAGCCTGTGGTCCCGCAGTCTACCTTCCCCACCACCGGCTGGGATGGGAATCTCGCGTTGAAATAAGGGACTCCCGCTGCATGAAACCATTTTCCATTTCGCTGCTATTCAGTGCGCTCACGTTTGCCGCTGGGCGTGGATACTGGATTCTCGCTGGATTGGCCTCGTGGAACGGCGGCCCCACCGATGACATCGCCATCCTTTATTACCTTACGGTTCCGATTCTCCTTCACGCCATTCTGGTCCGGCGGCGGGGCATGCGCGCCGCGTTCCCAGGCACGCTGCTTTATGCTGCCGTTGTCGCCGGTTTGTGCCTGGCCCGTCACCAGGAGCTTGCCGCGTATCCCGGCTACGATGCATGGCATGTGGGGCGTTCTCTGACTTCCTTGTGGGGATGTCTTTTCTTCTTTGCGGCGGGACTGGGAATGGCGTTCCTGGACGAGGAGGCATCGTGACCGGGAAGGGGCGATTTTTCTCGGCCGTGTCTTGACCTGCCCCCCGCGAACCTTCACGCCTCCCGCGTGAGTTTCTTCATCACCGGCACCGATACCGGCGTGGGCAAAACCCGCGTCACCTGTCTCCTCCTGGCGGCCCTGCGGGGCGAGCGCCGTGATGCCGTGGGCTACAAGCCGGTGGCCTCGGGTGACCGCGAGGACGCCGCGCTGCTGCTGGAGGCGTCCGGCCTGGACGAGGCCAAGCTGGATGCGGTGAACCCGGTGTATTTCCAAACCGCCGTGGCTCCCTACGTGGCCGGGATGCTGGAAAACAATCCGGTCGATCCCGCCGCGCTGGTCGCGGGTTACCGCGCGCTCGCCGCGGAGCACGAGTTGGTGCTCGTGGAGGGGGCGGGGGGCTGGGAAGTCCCGCTCGCGCCCGGCTACCGCATTTCCGACCTCGCCACCGACCTCGCGCTGCCGGTGATCGTGGTGGCGGCGAACAAGCTTGGCGTGCTGAACCACGTGGCCCTCACCGTGGCCGCGATCCAGGCCCGTGGCCTGACCTGCGCCGGCGTCGTCCTGAACGAACTCGAGGACGAACTCGACACCGCCAAGATCACCAACAAGGGCGTGCTGGAGGATATCACCGGCGTGCCGCTGCTGGCCCACATCATCCACGGCCAGGACTTCCTCGATCTGGAGGATTTTGGACTCTGAGGAGGCGTTTGTTGGTGTTCGGTTTTGCCCGTTGGGGCATGCAGGTTACGAGCTGCGCTCGCTTCTGGCAGGTCGCTTTCGCTCCCGTCGCATTCAGTTTTCAGGAAGAAAAAACGGACGGCGTTGAAAGGCTCCGTTGCTCTTCTTCCTCTTCCTGAAAACTGAAAACTGAAAACCCGCAAACTTCCTCCCCGGTCTTCCCGCTTGATTTCCGGGCCATCGTCCGCCTTGTTCGCCCCAGTCCTTTCCGGTTTCCGCACCATGTCCCTTACCAATCTTCCCGACGCCACCGGTCATTTCGGCAAATTCGGCGGCATGTTCGTCCCGGAGACCCTGATGGCTCCGCTCCAGGAGCTCACGGTGGCCTATGACGAGGCCCGCCGCGATCCGGCCTTCCAGAAGGAGCTGGACCACCTCCTCGCCGATTACGTCGGCCGTCCAACCCCGCTGTATTTCGCGGAGCGATGGACCGAGGTGCTCGGCGGCGCGAAAATCTACCTGAAGCGCGAGGACCTGCTCCACACCGGAGCCCATAAGATCAACAACGCCATCGGCCAGATCCTGCTGGCGAAGCGCCTCGGCAAGAAGCGCATCATCGCGGAAACCGGTGCCGGCCAGCACGGTGTGGCCACCGCCACCGTCTGTGCCCGCTTCGGCATGGAGTGCGTTGTTTACATGGGCGCCGTGGACATGGAGCGCCAGGCGCTCAATGTCGCCCGCATGCGCCTGATGGGCGCCGAGGTCCGCGCGGTGACCGCCGGCCAGGCCACGCTCAAGGAGGCCGTCAACGAGGCCATGCGCGACTGGGTGGCCACCGTCGACCACACCCACTACATTCTCGGTTCCGCGCTCGGCTCGCACCCGTTCCCGATGATGGTCCGCGATTTCCATCGCGTGATCGGTGTCGAGGCCCGCCGTCAGATCCTCGAAAAGGAAGGTCGCCTGCCGGACATTCTCGTTGCCTGTGTCGGTGGCGGTTCGAATGCGATCGGCCTGTTCCATCCCTTCCTCGGCGATGACGAGGTCCTGATGATCGGCGTCGAGGCGGGCGGGGAGGGGATCATCCCGGAACGCCACGCCGCCCGTTTCCAAGGCGGCAAGCTCGGCGTCCTGCAGGGCACGAAGACCTGGTTGCTCGCGAACGAGGACGGCCAGATCGAGCTCACGCACTCGGTTTCCGCCGGTCTCGACTACGCTGCCGTGGGTCCGGAGCACGCGTATCTCCAGGACATCGGCCGCGTGGAATACTCCTACGCCACCGATGACGAGGCTCTGGCAGCCTTCAAGGAACTCGCCCATACCGAGGGGATTCTCCCGGCGCTGGAAAGCTCCCACGCGATGGCCCACGTGCGGAAAATCGCCCCCACCTTGTCGAAGGACACCATCATCATCGCGAACCTTTCGGGCCGCGGTGACAAGGACGTGGAGCAGGCCGCGAAATACCTGCTCAAATAAACGATTTCCCTGTTGCCAACGGCGAATCGGACCGGTACTTTCCGGCCCCGCCGACGGGTCAATAGCCTCGTAGTGTAATGGTAACACACCGGATTTTGATTCCGTATTTCTAGGTTCGAGTCCTAGCGAGGCTGCTCCCACAGCCGGCATCCAACAACTGGCCTCCAGGCTTTCTTCAAAAAAGTCTCGTGGTGTAATGGTAGCACAACAGATTCTGACTCTGTTTGTTAAGGTTCGAGTCCTTACGAGACTGCCAGTTGTCGTTGAGAATCAATGGTCGAATTTCACGAAAATCGGAAGTTTTCGCCATTTCTGGCAGTTTTGGGCAGCGTCTGATCCATGAAATCATTCGCGGATTCGGCCGCGGCAATGGCCGCAACCTCGGGCGCTACTGGAAGGTTGGTCCCGCACAATCCATCTTCGTGCCCGGCTGCTGGCTGAACGAGGAGAAGGACAACGAGGTGATCGTGCTCGAACTGGAATCCGAGAACCCGCCGCTGCAGGTGCCGACCAGCAAGGAGGCGATCTGGGGGAATTGACCTGTTACTGGCCGAGCTGACGTGGTGTCGGATAGCTGAATTGTTATCGTGGGATTTTTGGCTATTGGCGTAACGCTTACCTTGTGAGCCATCCGCCATGACCTGCTGCGGCTGCGTGCCGATCGCAATGTGCTGGAAGGAATCCTCTGGGGCATCAAAGCAGGTGCCGCTGGCGGGATCTACCAAGGAAGATGTCGCGAAGGTGGCGGAGGGGGTGGGAAGTCGTCAGCAGTGGCACAACCCAATCATCCGTGGGAGAATTTTTCTCCCGGTGAATGGGTGGAGAATGCCCCGGCATCCTCCGGAAAACCCAACCCAACCCACGATGAATAAAAACCTGCTGTCGTCCCTCGGGACGATTGCCGCCGTTGTCACGTTCGCCTGCTGTCCAGCGGCCCATGGCTTCAACCACCCCAGCGCACCGTTCACGCTCGATGACCTGACTTTGCTCAAGTCGAACATCACGCGCGAGCCATGGAAGACCGGCTACGACTCGCTCGCCAGCCAAGGCCAATCCCAGCTCACCTACACGATGCAGGGACCGTATGCGAACGTGAGCCGCGCCCCGGACGTGAACCTCAACCAATGGCGGAACGACATGAGCGCGGTCTACAACCTCGCGCGCATGTGGTGGTTCACCGGCAACGCGGCCTACGCGCAAAAGGCCCATGACATCCTCATCGCCTGGGCCGACACCCAGACGTCGTTCACCGGCGGCGAGGCGAACCTCGATCTCGGCGACTACGCGATCTGCTACGTCGCAGGCGCGGACATCCTGCGCGGCACCTGGCCGGGCTGGACACAGACCGACACCGACAAGGTGAAGAACCTGTTTCTGAACGTCTATTTCCCGTCCACCGCCGCCGGTGGGAACGTGCTGGGCCCGGCGAACAAGGGCGCGCTGAGCATGGCCGCCGCCGCGGGAATGGCGGCCTTCGGCGATGACCAGGCGAAGTTCGACCACGTCGTCGACCTGTTCCGCGCCAGCGCGTCCTCGGGGCTGCCGAACACGCTTTCCTCCGGGCAGATCGGCGAGACCGGGCGGGACTTCGGCCACGCCTACGGCCAGTGGCGCTCGCTGTCACTGGCGGCCGAGTTCTTCTGGAAGCAAGGCGTCGACGTCTACTCCGAGCTCGACAACCGCCTGCTGGCCATCGGCGACTATGATTCCCGTAACAACCTGGGCGTGACCCCGCCCTACGTCACCTACGGCTCGACCGACTACTACCTCTACTGGACGAACCAGCCCGGCCTCGGCTGGACCGCCACGCGCCGGGGGCTGGAAATCCTGAACAGCGCCTACGTCGTGCGGAAGGGACTCTCCGCACCCTACATCCAGCTCCGTCGCCAGTCGCTGCCGGTGGATTCGGATTCGTTCATGTTCTGCAAGGCCGCGGACACCTCGGTGGCCACGCCGCCCGCGGCCGTCACCTATCCGGCGTCCGCGCTGACGAGCACCGGCCTCACTAGCCTGGACATCGGCGGTGCGACGCCCGCGGGAAGCAGCAGCTACGCCAACGGGATCTGGACGGTCACCGGCGGAGGTTCGGAGATCTGGACCTACGGCAACGACAGTTGCCATTTCGCCTACCGGCAGGTCACCGGTGATTTCTCGATCACCGCCAAGGTCGAGTCGCTGCAAAACACCTCCGGCGCGGCGAAGATCGGGGTGATGTTCCGCGATTCGCTCGCCGCCAACGCGGGCCAGCGGGCGTGGGTCGCCATCAAGCCCGGCCAGAACCTCGAGTACCACATGCGCGGCTGGACCAACGTCCTCGGCGGCACGAACTGGGACAAGGGCAGCCGCAGCTTCCCCGACTCGAAATTCTGGGTGAAGATCCAGCGTGTGGGCCGGATCGTCGCCCTCTATGTCTCCGCCGACGGCACCAGTTGGGCCGGCGTGGGCGAGGGCGATTTCTCCAACCTCGGCAGCACCAATTACATCGGCCTGGTGGTGTGCTCGATGGCGAATGGCACTCCGAACACGGCGACCTTCAGCAACGTCTCGATGACCGGCGGCAATGGTGTGGCTCCCGTCTGGGCGCCAGAGGCCCCGCGCGGCGTGCTGGGGGCGCCCGGCGCTGGCAAGGTGCCGCTGCGCTGGCTGTCCTCGGCCGGGGCGACCAGCTACAAGGTGAAGCGCTCCACCACCAGTGGCAGCGGCTACACCACCATCGCCACCGTTTCCGGCACCAGCTACATCGACACCGCGGTCACCAACGGCACGCCTTATTACTACGTCGTCAGCGCGGTGAACTCCACGGGCGAAGGCGCGAACTCCCCCGAGGATGCCGTGACCCCGGTCAGCCCGATGGCCAACGTCGCTTTCGGTGGAACGGCGAGCTCCTACAGCAACACGAGCACCTCCGCCTCGGCCTTCGACGGCAATTCAGGAGCGAAGTGGTATGCCGGATCGAACGCCGGTCTCGGCGCGATCCAATACGACCAGGGCGCGGGCCGCACCGCGAAGATCAAGCGCTACTCAATCACCAGCGCGAACGACGTGCCCGCGCGCGATCCGAAGGACTGGCAGTTCCAAGGATCGAACGATGGCACGAACTGGACCACGCTCGACAGTCGCAGCAATGTCTCCTTCCCCTATCGCCACTGGGAGCTGTTCTTTGCAGTCGCGAGCCCGGCGTCCTACCGTTACCACCGGCTCAACATCACCGCCACCGGCGGCGAGAACAGCACGCAGATCGGCGATCTCTCGTTTCTCAGTGACGAAGGCACCCTGATCCCGGCCGACACCTACCGCTTGTTCAACCGGAAGAGCAACAAGGCGATGGACGTGCAGAACGGCGCGACAACCGATGGCACGCCGATCATCCAGTGGAGCGGCGGCAGCGGCGACAACCAGAAGTGGACCTTCGCCGACCAGGGCGGCGGCCAGTACCGCGTGGACAGCGTGGCCAGCGGCAAGACGCTCGAGGTGAACGGCGGCAGCACCAGCGATGGCGCGGCGCTGGTCATCCGCCAGTGGAACGGCGGCAACCACCAGAAGTGGACCGCCGTCCCGGTGGGAGACGGTTACTTCCGGTTCGCCGCCGTGCACACGGGCAAGAGCGCCGACGTGAGCGGTGGCAGCACCGCCAATGGCGCGGCTGTCATCCAATGGCCGAACAACACCGGGACCAACCAGCAGTGGTGGGTCTCGCCCGCTCCCTGAGCCGTTTCACGGGCCGCGTGCGTGGAAACCGCACGCGGCCTTTCCTCTTCATTCCTCGAAGAACGATGAAACGGATTTCATCACGCGCCCGATGGGGACTCGTCGGGACGGCGATCGCGATCGGCGGGATCACGCACCACGGGGACATCACTCCGCTCCCGGAGCCGGTTCCCTCGACCCATACCCGGCCCGGACGCCAGCCAGTCCATCCGCGGGATTTCCAAGATCGGTTTCAGCAGGCATTCCACGCCAAGGACGACCTCCGGCGTGAGCGGGACCTCTCCGCCATCGCCACCCAATGGACGGCCGCGAACCCGGAGGAGGCGCTGGCGTTCGCCCGCCAGTTGGCCGATGCCGAAACCCGGACGCGGTTGCTCCGCCTGTTGTTGACCACATGGGCCCGCCACGATCCGGAGGCCGCGATGGTGTGGTCGGACGGTTTGCCGGACGAGGCCGCGCGTCGCTCCGCGCGCTCGACGATCGCCATCACCCTGGCGGAAACCGATCCCTGCGGGGCCCTCGATCTGGCGATCCGCCACGGTGCCGCCAATGAGACCGGCGGGCTGTTGGAAAACCTGGCGATGCAATGGGCGGACCGCGAGTCCGCACCGGCCTTGGAATGGGTGAAGACCCAGCCGCCCGGCGAATGGCATGACCGCCTGATGGCCCGCGTGGCCTTCATCCTCTCCAAGTCCGATCCCCGCGCCGCCGCCTGCCAGGTGGCGGAGGCCATCGCCCCCGGTCCCTTGCAGGACGAGGCGGTGATTTCCGTCCTCCATCAATGGGCGCTGACCGATGCCGTGGCCGCCGCCCGCTGGGCGGAAAGCATCACCGCCGGAGCCCTGCGCGAGCGGGCCCTGGGCGAACTCGCGGGACTGCGTCCCGCCCCGCTGGAGCGGATCGATTGAATCCCGGCCCGCGCCCTTTCCCACCCTTGCATCCCTTGCCCGTTCCATGAAACCCATTCTCCATCTCGCCCTGCTCGTCCCCGCCCTGTTGTTCGGCGGATTGCAACGACCGGCCACCGCCCAGGCCTTCGTCCATCCCGGCCTGCTCAGCACCCAGGCGGACCTGAACCGCATCAAGGCGAAAGTCGCCGCCGGTGAACAGCCGTGGAAGGCAGGCTACGACAAGCTGGCCGCCAACGGATACTCCAGCGCGAACTACACCGCGTATCCGCACCCGATCATCTGCCGCGGCGGCAACTGCGCCAGCATGGGCCTGTCACAGGACTACATCACCATGGCCCGTGACGCGTCCGCGGCTTACCAATGCGCGCTGCGCTACCACATCACCGGAGACACCGCCTACGCTGACGCCGCCATCCGCAACATGGACGGCTATTCCTCCACCGTGCAACAGATCACCGGCAGCACCGACGCGCTGCTGCTGGCCGCGCAGGCCTTCCAGTGGGCGTGCGCGGCGGAGCTGATGAGAGGCTACCAGCCATGGGTGGATTCGGGCGGACTCGTCAATTTCCAGGTCTTCCTGCTCACGAAGTTCTACCAGGACCCGAACACCGGCAACGGGATCGGGCCATTCCTGGAACACCACAACGGCACCTGCGACACCCACTACTGGGCGAACTGGGACCTGCTCGCGATGAACGCCGTGCTCGCCATCGGCGTGGTCTGCGATGACCGGACGATCTACAACAAGGCGGTCAATTACTACAAATCCGGTATCGGCAACGGAGCCGCGGACAAGGTCATGTGGTTCCGCCACCCCGGGAACCTCGGGCAGGCGCAGGAATCGGGACGCGACCAGGGCCACAACTCGATGGGCCCCGTGCTGCTGGGTTCCTTCTGCGAGATGGCGTGGAGCCAGGGTGACGACCTCTACGGCTACAACGACAACACCCTGCTGGCCATCAGCGAGTACGTCGCCCGATACAACCTGGGCAACGACGTCCCCTACGTGACCGCCATCAATTGCGACAGCCTCAGCAACCGGGTGGGCATGCCCGCCATCTCCGACGCGAGCCGCGGCATCTACCGGCCGGGCTACGAGCTGATCTACAACCACTACGCCAACCGCCGGGGGATCGCCGCTCCTTACACGATGCGCATGGCCCTCACCGGCCGACCGGAGGGCGGCGGCGGCGATTACGGGCAGACCAGCGGCGGCTTCGACCAGATCGGGTTCACCACGCTGACCCATTCGCTCGATCCGATCGCTCCCGCCAGCGTGCCCGCCCCGCGCGGCGTGACCGCGGACCCGCGCAACAACACGGTCGTCCTTTCCTGGTGGGGCAGCGCCAATGCCGCGACCTACAAGGTGAAGCGCGCGACCACCGCCGGCGGTCCGTACACCGTGGTGGCCAGCGGCCTGCCCGGTGACAAATTCACCTACCACGATGCCGGGCTCGGCCAGAACACGACCTACCTCTACGCGATCTCCGCGGTGCTGGGAAATGGCGTGGAAACACCGGACAGCGCCCCCGTCACCGTGACCACCAACCAGCGGCTGAAGGGAACCATCATCGGCACCGGCGACGCCTACCTCTACGGCATGTGGCGGGAACAGGCCTTCGACGACGCGAACGTCACCTTCTTCGATTCGAGCACCGCGAGCGGCAGTTGGGCGGGCCTCGATCTGGGGGCCCCACATGTCATCACGCAGGTGAATTACCAGCCGCGCATCGGCTACGCAGGCCGCATGACCGGCGGGCTGTTCCAGGGCTCGAACACGCCGGACTTCAGCAGCGGTGTGGTCACGCTCTCCACGATCGGCGGCACGCCCCCGGCCGGGATGTCTTCCCAGAACATTTCCAACCCCGGCGCCTTCCGCTACGTCCGCTACCTCGGCCCGAACAACGGCTACTGCAACGTGGCCGAACTCCAGTTCCACGGTTATCCGAACCCGGCCATCGTGCCCGCCGCTCCCACCGGCCTGGCCGCCACCGCGGGCAACGCGAAGGTGACGCTGGCCTGGACCCCGCCCGCCACCGCCACCGGTTTCACCGTAAAGCGCGCCACGGTGCCGGGTGGTCCGTATGTTTCCCTCCCGGGGCCAGTGACAGGCGCGTCTTTCGTCGACACCACCGCCACCAATGGCGCGACCCATTACTATGTGGTCTCCGCGTCCAATGCCACGGGAGAGAGTGCCAACTCCGCGGAGATCGCGGTGACGCCATCGGCAGGTGCCCCCACCGACCGCATCACCTGGTCCGGAGCCCTGACCGCGAATTGGGACACCGCCACCCTCAACTGGCAAACCGGCGGCGCACAGGTCGCCTTCGCCCCCGGCACCGCGGTGCTGTTCGATGATTCCTCCGGCAGCGCCACCACCATCAATGTCGCCGCGCCGGTGACTCCCTCGTCGGTGGTGTTCAACAACGGTTGGAGGAGCCTGCGCCTCGATGGCAATGCGATCAACAGCCCCGGCCCGTTCACCAAGACCGGCGGCGGCCCCCTGTTCCTCTCCGCTGCCAACAGCTTCCCGAGCGCCAACCTCGGCGGCGGCGAGGTGACGATCCAGAACGCGGGGTCGCTCGGCACCGGCCCGATCACCCTCGGTGGCGGAACCTTGAGCACCTGGGGCAGCCTCACGCTCGGCAACGTCATCGTGATCTCGGGCAGCGGCGGACTCCAGCTCGCCAGCAACGCGAACCTCACCCTGACCGGCGCCCTCTCCGGCAATGGCGCGCTGACGCTGGGTAACGACGAGAATCCCTCGTCGCTCTACCTTTCCGGCACGAACACCATGACCGGTGGCTCCGTCACGGTGGCCAACAACGCGAACGCCGTTCGCTTCACCACTGCCGCGGCGGGCAATCCAAACGTCGACTGGGTGTTCAACAACACCACCGCGGGCCGCACCGCGCTGGAGTTCTCCAGCGGCACCCTTTCCCTGGGATCGCTCGCGGGCAATGGCCTGATCCAAGGCAACCGCAGCGGGACCAATTCGATGAACGTCGTCCTCGAGGTGGGAGCCAACCATCATTCCACCACCTTCTCCGGCATCCTCCGCGACAACCGCCTCGGCACCGGCCCGATCGGCCTGACGAAGACCGGCAATGGCACGCTGACGCTGACCGGAGCGAGCGACTACTCGGGCGCGACCACCGTGAGCGCGGGCAGGCTGGCTCTGGCCACCACCTTCGCGAGCAACAGCAGTTTCCAGGTGGCGAATGGAGCGGTGCTGGCGGTGAACAACACCAGCCCGGGCCCGGCCGCGGTGGCGAATCTCACGCTTGCCGGCGGCAGCACGCTGGAAATCGGCAATCCCACCAGCACCACGGTCCCGCTGGTGACCTGCGGCGGCGTGACGGTGGGGGGCGGATGCACGGTGAAGATCGCCCAGATTTCCGGCACGCTCGGTCTGGGCACCTACCCATTGATCAGCTACAGCGGCTCCTTCCAAGGTTCCCTCGCCAACCTGCAACTCCAGTTGCCCGCCGGAGTGAGCGGCACGCTGGCCAACAGCAATGGCAAGCTCTCGCTGGCGATCACCTCGCTGCCGCTGCCCGTCGCCCCCGCGGAGCTCACCGCCTCCATCGTCAATGGCCAGGTGGCCATCGGCTGGAGCGCCGTCCCGTATGCCGCCACCTACAACGTCTGGCGCTCCACCACCAGCGGCGGAGGCTACACGCTCGTCGCCACCGTTTTCGGCACCGGCTACATCGACACCGCCGCATCGGCCGCGGGCACTTACTACTACGCGGTGACGAGCAGCAATGACTTCGGCACCAGCCCGCAATCCAGCGCGGCCACCGTGACCACCCTGGGCGCGGGCCGGTCTGCCATCAGCATCGATTTCCAAGGCGGCGGCTCCAGCGGCACCCCCGCCCCGATGGGAGCGGCGGAAACGGCAGGGGCCGTGAGCTTGGCAAACTGGAATGCCTCAGGCGGTGCCAGTGGCACGGTCAACAGCCTCAAGGACTACTCCGGGGCCACGACCTCCGCCAACGTCGCGTGGACCTCCAACAACACCTGGAGCACGAACATTCCGGACACCGCCGGCGACCGACGGATGATGAAGGGCTACCTCGACACCAACAACACCTCCACCACCACGGTGACGGTCTCCGGCCTGCCCTCCGCCTTCACCGGCGCGGGCTACGACGTCTACGTCTATACCGATGGCGACACCGGCTCGACCAAGGCGGGCGACTACACCCTCGGCGCGCGGACCATCAAGGCGCTCGATACCGGCGGCTCGCATTTCTCCGGCACCTATGTCCAGGCGGATGGGACCGCCGGAAACCACATCCGCTTCACCGGCCTCACATCGTCCACCTTCACGCTCTCCGCCACGGGTGATCAAACCTACTCCGGCCCGCGCGCACCGGTGAATGGCATCCAGATCGTGATCCCGGCGAGCGCCGCCACCACCCCCGCCGCGCCCACCGCCCTCACCGCCATGTCCGCCCCGGGTCTGGGCATCGATCTCTCGTGGATCGCGGCCGCCGGGGCGACGAGCTACAACCTCAAGCGCGCCACCGTTCCCGGCGGGCCCTACGTCACGCTCGCCACGAATGTCACCACCACCGCCTACAACGATCCCACCGCTTCCACTCAGACACTCTACTACTACGTGGTCAGTGCGGTGAATGGCGCCGGGGAAGGAACGCCTTCGCCGGAGACCGGCATCGTCCCCACCGCTCCGCCCGCCGCCATCAGCATCGACTTCATCGGCGGAGGAGGAAATGGCAACCCGGCCGCCATGGCCGCTGGCGAAGTGGCGGGCGCGGTGGCCGTGGCGAATTGGAACTCGGCCACCGGCGCGGCAGGCTCGCTGTCCGGGCTGGTGGACAACCTCGGTCACTCCGCCGCGGCCACCGTCACCTGGAGCAGCAACAACACCTGGAGCACCCCGATCACCGAATCCACCGGGGGATACCGGATGATGAAGGGCTATCTCGATACCACCAACACCTCCACTACTTCCGTGAGCCTCACCGGCATTCCCGCCGCCTGGCTCCCGGCGGGCTACGACGTGTATGTCTATTGCGACGGCGACACCGCCACCACCAAGGGCGGCAAATACACGATCGGTGCCACGACCCTCGACGCGCTGGACAACGCGGCCACCCACTTCTCGGGAACCTACGTCCAAGCCGAGAACTCCGCGGGCAACCACGTGAAGTTCTCCGGCCTGGGCACCGCGTCCTTCACCCTGGGCGCGCGCGGCGACCAGAGCTACCCCGGTCCACGCGCCCCGGTCAATGGACTCCAGATCGTCGCCCGGCCACCCTCCACGCCCACCGGCCTCGCCGCCGCGCCGGATGAACCGGGCGGCATCGCGCTCACCTGGGACGCCTCCGCCGGAGCCTCGGCCTATCAGGTGATGCGCGCGGTTTCCGCCGGCGGGCCATGGTTCCCGGTCGGCCTGGCTCCATCGCCGAATTTCACCGACTCCGGCCTGCCCGCAGCCGCGGGGTTTTACTACACGGTCATCTCGCACGGCATCGGTGGCGCGGGCCCCGCTTCCGCACCGGTTTCGGCGACCACGTTCACCCCGCTGGAGAGCTGGCGCTTCGGATGCTTTGGCACTGCTGCCAACGCTGGCACCGCCGCCGATCAGGCCGATCCGGATGGCGACGGTTGGAACAACGCACAGGAGTTCGCCGCCAGCACTGATCCCAACAATCCCGCGAGCCATTTGGCGATTTCGTCGCTGGAAACTGGAGCCCAGGACGCCGTCATTCTCTTTACCACAGTGATAGGGAAGACCTATCGTGTGGAATACTCCGAAACGCTCGAGGTCGATTCATGGACCGCCGTGCAGGATCACATCGCGGGCACCGGCGGGACGATGGCGGTGAGCGATACCGGTGGAGGCAATCGACCAAAGCGATTCTACCGTGTGGTGGTCCAATGAGTCAGCAGCGAAGCGCCTGAACTCACTGGAGGTTCTCAATAAGTGAACCCCACGAGCCGGATCCGGTTTCCGATCGTTCCATCAGAAGACCTTTCAGCACAAAGGTCTCACTGGCGCGGTCGCCTGCTGTAACGGAGAGGCGTGGTATGGGATGTATGCCGGTGCGGGTGCAAGGTGTCTCAGTGATCGGATCAAGAAATGCTATATTGTTGTAATGTTCGGGGCTGTTTTTAGATTCTGTGGAGTGCTGGTTACCACGGAAATTCACCGATGAGTTGCTGTTTTTTCGAGGTTTTTGGTTTCGGTTTCACTCCTGGGGTTGAACCTGGATTCATTGCTTCCGGGTTGCTTTCTGTGTTTCGATTTGGTCACTAATCGTCATGACGAATTTCTCCCTCACTCGCCGCGAATCCCTTCGCCTATCCGCCTTCGCGGCCCTCGCTTTCGGCTCGGGGTTGTCCTTCGCCGCGCCCGCCGCTGCCGAAACCCCGCTGGTCCTCTGGTATGACAAGCCCGCGGGCAATTGGACCGGCGCGCTCGCGCTCGGCAATGGTCGCCTCGGCGCGATGGTTTTCGGCGGCACCGCGCGGGAGCGCATCGGCCTGAACGAGGACACCCTCTGGTCCGGAGCGCCCTATGAGCCGTCCTTCGAGGTCTCCGCGGAAATCCGCCAGGAGATCCAGCGCCTGATGTTCGCGGGCGATTACAAGGGCGCACAGAACCTCGCCGAGAAGCTCCAGGGCACCCCGAACTCCCAGTCCTCCTACCAGACCGTCGGCGAACTGGTGCTCGATTTCCCCGGCCACGACCAGGTGAAGGACTACCGCCGCGATCTCGACCTGAACACCGCCATCGCCTCCGTGACCTACACCGTGGATGGCGTGAGGTTCACCCGCGAGGCGCTCTCCAGCCCGGTCGACCAAGTGATCGCCATACGCCTCACCGCCGACCGCAACGGGAAGATCTCCTTCAGCGCCACGGAAACCTCGCCGCTCCCGGTCATGGTGAAGGCTGGCAATGGCAACGAGGTTTCCATGACCGGCATGAATGGCGACATCTACGCACGGGACAAGAAGACTCCGGTGGTGAAGGGCGCGCTGAAATTCGAGTCCCGCGTCAAGGTCGTCGCCGAGGGCGGACAGGTCACGGCGGAAGGGGATAAGGTCACCGTTACCGGTGCGGACGCCGCCACCGTCTTCATCGCCGCCGCCACCAGCTACAAGACCTACAAGGACATTTCCGCCGATCCGGCGGTACGATGCACGCAGTATCTCGATGCAGCGAAGAAGCCCTGGGTCGCCCTCCGCAGGGCCCACGTCGCCGAACACCAGCGTCTGTTCGGCCGGATCACGTTCGACCTCGGCACCACCGAGGCAGCGAAGCAGGCCACCGACCAGCGTCTGCGCGATTTTAGCAAGCAGGACGATCCCGCGCTGGTGGCGCTCTACTTCCAGTTCGGACGCTATCTCCTCCTCAGTTCCTCCCGCCCCGGCTCGCAGCCCGCGAATCTCCAGGGCATCTGGAATGACAAGCTCATGGCTCCGTGGGGCGGGAAGTACACGGTGAACATCAACACCGAGATGAACTACTGGCCCGCCCAGGTCACGAACCTGGCCGAGACCGAGGAGCCGCTGTTCCGCATGCTTTCGGAAGTGGCGGAAGGCTCCGGCGCTCAGGTCGCCCGCAGGACCTACGGCGCGCGCGGCTGGGTGCTCCACCACAATACCGACCTATGGCGCCCCGCCGCTCCGATCGACACCGCCTTCTGGGGCCAGTGGCAGACCGGCGGCGCGTGGCTCGCCAACCAACTCTACCAGTCGTACTTGTTCAGCGGGGACAAGGCCTACCTCGGGAAGCTCTATCCCATCCTCAAGGGCAGCGCCGCTTTCTTCGAGGACACCCTGGTGAAGGAGCCGGAGCACGGCTGGCTCGTCGTCCTGCCGTCGAACTCCCCTGAGCACGAGATCCAAAAGGGGCTGACCGCCAGCTATGGCACCACCATGGACAATGCCATCCTGCGCGAGCTCTTCGATGCCTGCATCGCCTCTTCCACGGTGCTCGGCCAAGACCCCGGCCTGCGTGCGAGGTGGAAACAACTCCGTGATCAGCTTCCGCCGAACCAGATCGGCCAGGCCGGCCAGCTCCAGGAGTGGATCAAGGACTGGGACACCACCGCCGAGGACATCCAGCACCGCCACATGTCACCGCTCTACGGCATCTACCCCGGCAACGACATCACCCCAGCCGACGCGAAAACCTTCGCCGCCGCGCGCAAGCTCGTCGAGATGCGTGCGTCCAGCGGCATGGGTTGGGCGAATGCCTGGCGCATTGGCATCTGGGCGCGCCTGCTCGACAGCGCGAAGGCGTATGAATTCGTTGAGCTGATGATCTCCAAGTGGACCGAGGGCAACCTGTTCGACAAACCCTCCGTCCAGCTCGATGGTAATTTCGGCTCCACCGCCGGCATCGCCGAAATGCTGCTCCAGAGTCAGAATGGGGAGATCCACCTGCTGCCCGCCTTGCCGGCTGGCAAGTGGCCGAATGGCACCATCACGGGCCTCCGCGCCCGCGGCGGCTGCGAGGTGGACATCGAGTGGAAGGCCGGAACGCTCGCCAGGGTGACGTTGCGATCGAAGGCCGCGACCACCGTGAAAGTGCGGTACGGCAGCGGTGTGGTCTCCGTGCCGCTGAAAGCGGATCGACCGCTGGTGCTTGATGGTGAATTGAAGGCGGTTCGGTAACTCGGATCGCTCTCCATCTGCGGCTTGCTCAGTCAGAGGCGGGTCCCGTCCGCGCGTGGACCAGACGTGCGACGATTTCCAGCAATTCGTGTGGATCGGCGGGTTTCGCGAGGTGCATATGAAAGCCCTCCGAGATCGCCCGCTGCCGGTCCTCCGTACGGGTGTAGGCGGTCAATGCCAGGGCGGGAATTCTGCCCGGCTCGCCCGGTGTTCCCCGGACCTGACGGATCAACGAGTAGCCGTCCCGACCCGGCATTCCGATGTCGCTGATGAGCAGATCCGGACAATCATGGGTGATGGACTCGAATGCTTCGTCGGACGATCGGGCGAGCGAAACCTTTGCGCCGGCGTTGGTCAGGAGGTGCGCCACGAGCTGGCGTCCGTCCTGCTCGTCATCCACCACCAGGACCTTGATGTCTTGGAGCTGGCCGGGTGGCTGGAGCGCTTCGGCTCGGAAGGGGCGGGGTGGGGTGGCTTCCTGTTGCTCTGGTGAATCTTGAATGGGGAACGTCACCTCGAAGGTGGCCCCTTTACCACTGCCCGGACTCGTGGCGCGGACTGCGCCGCCATGCAGCTCCGTGAGATTTTTCACGATCGACAATCCCAGGCCGAGGCCACCGTGTTTGCGGGTGATGGTCGGATCGGCCTGACGGAACCGCTCGAAGACGAATGGCAGGAAGGCGGGGTCGATGCCGGCCCCGTTGTCGGTGACGGAGACCTGCAGATGGTGGCCGGTCTTCTCCAGGCGGATCGTCACCCGGCCACCGGCTGGCGTGAACTTGATCGCGTTGCTCAGCAGGTTCCAGAACACCTGTTGGAGTCGGTCGGGATCCCCGCCCACCGTTTCCGATGGCGTGTCGATGGTGAGGATGAGTTCGATTTGTTTGGCCTGGGCGGATGGGCGGACCGTTTCGACCGCCTCCTGCAGGATCCCGGCCAGACAGACCGGCTGGATGTCGAGGCGGACCTTGCCGGAAACGATCCGGTTCATGTCCAGGAGGTCTTCGATGATCCTCGTCTGTCCCTGTGTGTTCCGGACGATGACTTCCAAGCCCTCTTGATGCTGGGCCTGGGACATCCTTCCGGACTTCAGCAAATGGGTCCAGCCGAGGATGGCCTGCAACGGGGTCCGCAATTCATGGGACAAGGTCGCGAGGAATTCGTCCTTCATCCGGCTCTGGCGGATCGCTTCCTCCTTCGCGCTCTGCGCTTCGCTTTCGGCGATCTTGAGGGCGGTGATGTCACGGGAGGTGGCGATCAGCCGTGTGATCGAATCCGAGTCGTCCCGCAGCGGCGAGATGATCACGTCCCACCATTTCAGCTCCCCGTGGACTTCGAACTGGCTTTGGAAGCGTTCCACGGAACCCCTCAACGCCAACTCGATCGAGCGTTCAATCACCGGTCTCAGATACCGGGGCCAGATGTCCTGCCAGTAGCGGCCACCGGTCTCCGCTAGGCCGAACAGCTTGAGCCCGGGATTGTTCATCCGCTGGATGGAGCCATCCGGGTCCATGACCATGATGCAATCCGGCGTGCTGTCGAAAATGCTCGTGCTCAGGGTTTCGCTTTCCTTCAGCGCCCGCTCGAGGGTCCGGTGATGTTCCAGTTCGTTTTCAAGATCGGAGTATAACTGGGCGTTGTCGATCGCCACGGACGCGTTGGCTGCAAGGGCGGTGATCAGCTCCTCCGACTCCTGTTGAAACACGTCAGGATCCGGGTGCCCGAAAAAGAGGCCTCCCAGGACATGGCCACGCCGCGACACGACCGGAACCGCAAGGTGGCTGCGCACGGGGAGATGGCCTTCGGGCATCCCGTGGTGCGGGCTCATTGTGCCGTAGCGCGGATCGCGAGTCACATCGGCGATGCGCACCACGCCTTCACCTGCGAAGGTGGGGGCGAAGATCGGCGTGTTCCGGGGCATGCCGAATTTCTCGAAGGCTTCCCTGGGCGCTCCCGAGAGGGTGAACAGCCGGTAGGATTCGCCGGTCTCGCTGGTGACATTGTAGAAGAACGCTCCGAACGCGGCTCCGGAAAGTTCGCGTCCGGCATCCGTCACCGCCTGTACCAGCCGTTGCAGGTCGAGTTCCCCGGAGAAGGCGAGGGACACGCGGTTGAGGATCGCGAGTTTTTTGCTCTGGCGGTCCAGTGCGGCCACGGCGGCTTTCCGTTCGGTGATGTCACGCGCGATCTTCGAGGCGCCCATCACCCGCCCGGTGGAGTCGCGGATCGGAGAGATTGTCAGCGAGACATCGACCTTCCTGCCATCCTTCCGAATGCGGACCGTCTCGAAGTGGTCGACCCGCTGCCCACTCCGGATTTTCCGGAGGATCTCGTCTTCCTCGGAGAGCAGTTCGGTGGGGATGAGGACGGAAATCGGCCGCCCGATCATTTCCTCACGGCTGTATCCGAAGAGCCGGGCTGCACCGTCGTTCCAACTGGTGACGAAGCCATTGAGATCCTTGCTGACGATGCAGTCATCGGACGATGCGATGATCGCGGACAGCAGCGATTCCACCGGGTAGGCCTGGGATTCATCGAGGGACGACATGATGCTGGTCGAATGGAAGCGGGTTTCCGGCAGCATGACACGGAGAATGTGGCCGTGAGGCGGCGTGATCGCTTTCGCAGGCCGCATGGAAGGGCTTCGATGCCTAGCTTCCGCGTGCTTGCCGGAACTGTCGCTGATAGTCGCCCGGCGTCTTGCCACAGGCTCCTTGGAACGCGGCGACAAAGGCCGGGTAGCTGGCGAAGCCGCAGGCGGCCGCGACATTCCGGAGATTGGTTTGAGTGGGGCGCTGCATCAACTTCATCGCGCGTTCGATGCGGGCCGTCGTGAGATATTCGTGGGGCGACTTGCCAGTGGCGGAGCGGAAGCGGGTTTCCAAGGTGCGTTTCGAAACCCCGGCATGGTCGGCGATCGTTTGCACCTTGGGCGCGTCCTTGAGATTCCGCAGCATGAAGCTGACGGCAAGTTGGACGACTTCGTCCCCGTGATGGAACATGTCCGTGCTCTGCCGTTCGACGATTCCTTCCGGAGGAACGAGGATCTCCATGGTGTCCGGGCGATCTCCCCGGATCATCCGGTCGATCAAGGCGGCCATTTCCCAACCCACCTGGCCGGAGTTCCGGCGGACGCTCGTGAGCGTGGGCGTGGAATGCCCGCACACGATCGCATCGTCGTCCATGCCGATGATGGCAACGTCCCGCGGCACCCGCAGTCCCACGCTGGCGCATGCTTCCACGACAAGTTGGGCGCGATAGTCCTGTACCGCGAAGATCCCGCAGGGGCGGGGCAGGGCAGACAGCCAGGCCCCCAGCTCATGAAGTTCATCCGCCAAGGTGCGCGCGCTGGTGCCTTCGGCTGCATCGAGCTTGGTCACGCAATGGAGACCGGCCTCCTTCGCCCGGCTCGCGAAGCCGCGGAGACGCTCGTTCGAATAGTGGACGTTCTTCCAACCGAGGTAGGCGAGTTCCCTGATCCCACGTTCCAGAAGGTGTTCGGCGGCGAGGCGGCCGGCGAGATAGTTGTCGACGCTGACCCGGGGAACTCCGTGGGCTTCGGACTCCCATTGCGAGAGATTCACCACCGGGATTCCGAGTTTGCGAACGATCTTGCGATCCTCCGCGTTGCGCACCGCGGCGATCGCGGCATCGCCTTTCCAGCCCACCAGCGAGCTCAGCGAGCGGGAGCGCTCGCCCGAGGCCTCGAGCGTCGGCGGGCAGGTGAGGATCTGCCAGCCGCCATACTGGAGGCCATAGCGCCGGATGCCGTCGATGATCTCCGCCATCCAAGGAATGGAGGTGGGATACACGACTGCCAGTTTCAGGAGGGTGGCCACGCGGCGGTAGGGATAGCAGGGGAAAGCCGCTTGCGCAAAACGAAACTCATTATGCGCATGTGCCTGCTTGTAGGGTTCCGCGTTTCCGGTATGGTGAAACGACCCGCGAGTGGCTCCATGGAGCGAGCTTGGATCCCACGCGCTCGACCCACCATGTACCCGAGTTGCGCCCGTCCCATCCCGCTCCAATGAAGGAATCCCCGATCAGCAATTACCGCTGGGTGATCTGTTCCCTGCTCTACTTCGCCACCACGATCAACTACATCGACCGGCAGATCCTGTCGCTGCTGAAGCCGATGCTTGATGAACAACTCGGGTGGACGAGCACCCAGTTCGGCGCGATCAATTCCGCCTTCCAGGCCTCCTACGGGGTGAGCCTGCTCGTCTTCGGCTGGCTCATCGACAAGTACGGCACCAAGCTCGGATACGCCCTGTCGATCGGCGCATGGAGCATTGCCGCCCTCGGTCACGCGCTGGTGAACACCATCGGCGGATTCTTCGGTGCCCGCATCGCCCTCGGATTGGGTGAGGGCGGGAACTTCCCGGCGGCTGTCAAGGCGGTCGCGCAGTGGTTCCCGAAAAGCGAGCGGGCGTTCGCGACCAGCCTTTTCAATTCCGGAGCGAATGTCGGCGCGATTGTGGCCCCGATGATCGTGCCACCCATCGCCTATGCGCTCGGGTGGCACTGGACCTTCATCTTCGCGGGCCTGGCGGGCTTCCTCTGGATCTTCGCGTGGTGGCCGTTGTTCAGCACGCCACGTGAGTGCCGCCGCGTGTCCCCGGGCGAGCTGGCCTACATCGAGCAGGATGAGGATGGCATCGCCGAACCCGAGAAGGGGAAGACCAGCTACGCGCGGATTCTCAAGCACCGGCAGGCGTGGTCGTTCGTCCTCGCGAAATTCCTGACCGATCCGGTCTGGTGGTTTTTCCTGATCTGGCTGCCGGATTACTTCAAGAAGACCCGCCATCTCGATATCAAGAACAGTTGGGTCCACCTTGCCAGCATCTACGCGATCATCACGGTGCTCAGCGTGTTCGGGAGTTGGTTCACGGGCCGCCTGAACCGGAGCGGCTGGAGCCTGAACCGCGCCCGCAAGCTCAGCATGCTGGTCTTCGCCCTCTGCGCCGTGCCGATCGTGATCGTCACCCGGGTCGATGACTGGACGGCGGTGTTGTTGATCGGTCTCGCGGGTGCCGCGCATCAGGCGTGGTCGGCGAGCCTCTACACCACTGTGTCCGACATGTTCCCGAAGCGGGCCGTCGCCTCATTGATCGGGATCGGCAGCATGGCCGGTTCGCTCGGCGGGATGGGCTTTCCGTTGCTGACCGGGATGGTGCTGGACCGCTTCACGAACGGCTACGCGATTATCTTCGGCGTCTGCTCCGGGGCCTACATCCTCGCGTTCATCGTAAACCACGTGCTCGCGCCCAGGTTCGATGCCGTCGCCTTCGATTCCGGCGAAGCCACGCGATGACACGCCTTCCAGTTCTCCAACGTTGTTTCCGATACCATCCATGAAACCCCTCTTCGATCTGTCCGATCGCGTCTATGTTGTTACCGGTGCCACGGGTGCGCTTGCCGGTTCCGCCGCCGATTACCTCGCCTCCCAAGGAGCCCGCGTGGTCTACCTCGGTCGCAGCCAGGACAAGCTGGATGCCGCGCTGGCGAAGTGCCGTGAGAAAACTCCCGATGCGCAGTGCATCGGCCTGATCGCGGACGTGCTCGACCGTCCGGCGCTCGAGGCGGCGTGTGAAGAAACGCTTCGCCGCTGGGGGCGGATTGATGGCCTGGTGAATGGAGCGGGCGGCAATATGCCCGGCGCGACCATCTCGCCGGACAAGACCTTCGTGGATCTCGATTTCGAAGCCTTCCGGCAGGTTGTCGATCTGAACCTGAATGGCACGGTGCTGCCGTCTCTCGTGTTCGCCCAGGCTCTCATCGACAGCGGCCGCGGATCGATCGTGAACTTTTCATCCGTCTCCGCTCCGCAGGCGGTCACCCGCGTTGTGGGCTACTCCGCGGCCAAGGCCGGGGTCGAGAACTTCACGAGTTGGCTCGCGGTCGACATGGCCCGCCGCACCGGTGGCAAGGTGCGCGTCAATGCGGTGTTGCCCGGCTTCTTCCTCGGAGACCAGAACCGCCGCCTCCTCACGAACGAGGATGGCAGCCTGACCGAGCGCGGCAGTCTCGTGGTCAACAACACGCCCTTCGGCCGATTCGGCCAGGCCGATGAACTTCACGGAGTGATCCACTATCTGCTCGCGGATGCCTCGAAGTTCGTCACCGGCACCATCCTGCCGGTGGACGGCGGATTCGTGGCCTTTTCGGGCGTGTGATTTTCTGCCAAGGTGGAGACTGAGAGATCCCGCGTTTCCCATCCAACCGCTTTACCTATGAGAAAACAACTCACCCAGGTGGTGCTTCTCTTTTGTTCGCTCGCCGGTTCTCTGGCGGCGGCACCGATCGCGATCTCCCCGCAGGCCGGTGCCAGCGATTTCCCGCTGGCTGGTCCGGGTGGAGTGGCGGATGTGGTGGTGGACGACGCGGACTTCAAGGTGGTCCGCATCGCTTCGGACTGCCTGTCGGAGGACATCAACCGCGTTGTGGGGAAAAAGCCCCGGGTGCTCGGCAGTGCCCAAGGCGTGTCGGAAAACGCGGTGCTCATCGGCACCATCGGCAAGAGTCGGCTCATCGACAAACTGGTGAAGGATCGGAAGCTCTCCGTGACGGAGGTTGCGGGCAAGTGGGAGTCCTACGTGGTGGCCACCGTTACCGATCCCTTGCCCGGAGTGAAGAGAGGATTGGTGATCGCGGGCAGCGACCGGCGTGGAACGGCCTATGGTGCCTTCAGCCTTTCCGAAGCCATCGGAGTGTCTCCCTGGGTATGGTGGGCCGATGTGGCACCGGCTCCGCGAAGCACCATCGCGGTGAAGGAGCAGCGGACCGTCCAAGGTCCTCCGTCCGTGAAATACCGCGGCATTTTCATCAATGACGAGGACTTTGGTCTCCGTCCGTGGGCGGCCAAGACCCTGGAGCCCGAGAAGAAGAACATCGGCCCGAAGACCTACGCACGGGTTGGCGAGTTGCTGCTGCGCCTCAAGGCGAACTTGCTGTGGCCCGCGATGCATGAAGGCACCGCCGCCTTTTTCTCCGATCCGGCGAACGTCGGAGTCGCGGATGATTACGGCATCGTTGTGGGCAGCTCCCATGCGGAGCCGATGTTGTACAACAATGCTTCCGAGTGGACCTTGCCGAAGGACCACTGGAACTACGTGACCCACGCGGACGAGGTCAAGGCCGCCTGGGAAAAGCGCGTTCAGGGGCTGGGGAAGTATGAGTATGCCTACACGCTCGGCATCCGCGGGATTCATGACAGCCCGATGCAAGGCGGTGGGACGATGACGGAACGCAAGGAGCGCATCGAGCGGGTCTTCGCCGACCAGCGCGAGCTCATCGCCCGCCATGTGAATCCGAAGGTGGAGCAGGTGCCGCAGGTGTTCGTGCCCTACAAGGAGGTGCTGCCCTACTACCAGAACGGGCTGAAGGTCCCCGACGATGTCACGCTGGTATGGGTGGATGACAACTTCGGATACATCCGCCAGCTCTCCACCCCCGAGGAGCAGAAGCGCAGGGGCGGCGCGGGCGTTTACTACCACCATTCCTACTGGGGGGATCCTGCCGACTATCTGTGGATCGGCACCTCACCGCTGTCCCTGACGTGGGAGGAAATGCACAAGGCCTACGAGAACGGCGCGCGGAACTACTGGGTGGTGAATGTCGGCGACATCAAGCCGATGGAGATCGGCACGGAGTTCTTCCTGAAGATGGCGTATGACATCACCGCTTTCGATGAGAACGCGCAGCCGCTGTTCTTGAAGCAATGGGCCACCCGTGAATTCGGCGAGGCGGACGCGGTCGAGGTCGCGTCGATCATGGATGAATACTACCGGGTGAACCAGCAATCGAAGCCGGAGCACCTTTACCTGGTGAAGTTCTCCAACAATTACGGCGAGATCGAGGCCCGCCGGCAACGGCTCGCCGGGCTGGTGAAGCGGGCGAACGCGCTGTATGAGAAGCTGCCCGCTGCCAGGAAGGACCCGTTCTTCGAAATGGTTCTCTACCAGGTGCGGGGCACCGCGTTGGCCTTCGACATGAACTGGAGCGGGGACTTCAACGGAGCGATGAAGGCCTACGACCAGCTCCAGAAGGAAACCACGACCTTCAACGAGAAGATCGCCGGCGGGAAATGGCGCTACATGATGCCCTCCGCGCCGCGTAACCGTCCGGCTCTCCGCAAGCCGGAGGAGAAGAACATCCAGGAACGTGCCGTGGCGGCGGCTGCCAGCGGACCCGAAGACAAGACCAGCGTGGCCTTCGAGGCGGAGCAACCGCTCCGCAGGGAGGAGGGGAAAGGGACCTCGTGGAAAGTCATCTCCGGTCTTGGTCGCAGCGGGGATTCCATCGCGCTGCTGCCCACCACCGTGGCTCCGGCCGGGGCCTCGCTCACCTATGAGTTCACCACCGTCAAGGATGGGCCCGGGAAGGTCCGCGTCGATTGCATTCCGACCTTCCCGCTGAACCGCACCGTCAAGCTCCGCTACGCCGCAGCCATCGATGGCGGCTCGGAGCAGGAGGTCGATCTTTCGGCCAAGGTGAATGGCGGGGAATGGGCCACGAACGTGGTGAGCCAGATCACCGTCGGAGTCAGCGACCACATGATTGCGAAACCCGGCAAGCACACGCTGGTTCTCCGTCCGCTCGATCCGGGTGTGGTCTTCGACAAGGTGGTGGTCGACCTCGGGGATCTCAAACCGTCCCAACTCGGACCGGTGGTGATCATCCCCAACAAACGCGATTGAGCGGCGATGAACTTGGAGAATCCCAATCTGTTCCTGTTCCAGGAATGCTTCCGCTGGTTCGGGCCGAATGATCCGGTGCCGCTGGCTTACATCCGCCAAGCGGGGGCGACCGCGGTATTCAGCTCGCTCCACCAGATCCCATATGGCGAACGCTGGCCGGTCGAGGCGATCCGCGAACGCAAGCGGGAGATCGAGGCCGCGGGGCTGACATGGTCGGTGGTCGAATCGGTGCCGGTCCACGAGGACATCAAGACCGCGAGCGGCGACCTGAAGACACTCTTCGCCAACTACGTGGACAGCCTGCGGAACCTGGCGGGCGAGGGGATCACCACCGTGATCTACAATTTCATGCCCGTGCTCGATTGGGTCAGAACGGACATGCGCCATCGCCTGCCGGATGGATCGGAGTGCCTGCTCTATGATCCGGTGAAGTTCGCAGCGTTCGAGCTTCATGCCCTCCAGCGTCCCGAAGCCGCGGAGGAATACACGGATTCCCAGCGCGAGCAGGCGGCCGCGTGGTGGAGGGGCCTCGATGACGGGGCGCGGGATGAGTTCATCCGCACGATCATCGACGTGTTCCCTGGGGTGAAGTGGTCGCTGACCATCGATGACATCCGGGCCATGCTTGCCCGCTATCGCGACATCGACGCCGCGGAGTTGCGGGCGAATCTCGCCCGTTTCCTGGAGGCGGTGGTGCCCGCGGCCGAAGCCTTGGGAATACGGCTCGCCATTCACCCGGACGACCCGCCGTTTCCGGTGCTGGGCTTGCCGCGGATCGTTTCCACCGCGGACGATGTCGACACGATCTTCCGGATGGTGGACAGCCCGGTGAATGGCCTGTGCTTCTGCACCGGTTCGTTCAGCGCGCGCCCGGACAACGATCTGCCCGCGATGGTGGAACGCTTCGCTCCACGCATCCATGCCGCCCACCTGCGCAGCACGAAGCTGTTGCCCGACGGCACCTTTTACGAAGCCGATCACCTCGCGGGCTCGGTCGACATGCCGGCGGTGATGGCGAACTTGATCCGCGAACAGGACCGCCGCCGCGGGGAAGGGCGCGCGGATTGGCAGCTTTCCATCCGCCCCGACCACGGCCACACGATGATGGATGATCTGGGCAAGCCGCCTGGCATCACGCCCGGCTATTCCTGCCTCGGCCGCATGCGCGGCCTGTCCGAGCTGCGCGGCCTCGCGCTCGGCCTGCGTCATTCGCTGTGAGCCCGGCCGTATAAACCTTTTCAATCATGTTGGAACGTATCCTAGCGAAACGAGTGGTCCCGGTCGTGGTCCTGGACCGGGTGGACGATGCCTTGCCGCTGGCGGAAGCCTTGCTGGCCGGTGGGCTGGACATCATGGAGGTCACCTTCCGGACTCCAGCGGCGGCCGGGTCGATCCGGCGCATTTCGGAACGCTTCCCCGAGATCCTGTTGGGAGCGGGCACGCTGCTGGACGCCGATCAGGTCCAGCAGGCGAAGGATGCGGGCGCATCCTTCGGACTGGCTCCGGGATTGAATCCCCGGACGATCGTGAAGGCGGCTGAGGTGGGCCTTCAGTTCTCGCCCGGTGTTATGACTCCGAGCGAGATCGAAATGGCTTTGTCGCTCGGTTGCGGGGTCCTGAAATTTTTCCCCGCGGAAACAGCGGGTGGCGTGCCGATGCTCAAGGCCCTCTCGGGTCCCTATGGCCATACTGGCGTGAAGTTCATCCCGACGGGAGGCATCACCACGACGAATCTCCGCAGCTATCTCGATGTGCCAGCCGTCGCGGCGGTGGGCGCTTCGTGGATCGTCGAGAGGCAGCTCGTGAACGATGGCCATTGGGCGGAAATCACGCGGCGCACCCGTGAGGCGCTGGTCGCCGCAGGCACCGCGTTCTGATTTCAGTCGAGCGTGTTGGCGGCGCGAACCGGCAGCCTCCTCGGGAGGGATTGGGGTGCGTATCCCAAGGTGGCTCCTTCGAGGAACTCCGGCAGGATCGCGCGTGCGGCCGAGGGTTCCCGTTCACCGTGGATCATCTTCAGGATGCTGCGGGCGATGCGGCGGCCCATCCGGCCACCGCTGACCCGGTAACGGGAAACCGGTGGATAGGTGAAGTCCAGGCAATGGTCGTCCCATCCCGAGATGATCGAGACCGCGTCCGGCACCGGGATTCCCGCGGATTGCAACCGGCAGAGCGCCGTCACCACGTGTTCGGGGCAGGCGCAGTAGTAGGCGGTGGGCCGCGGTCGTTCGGCGAGCGTCCGCACCACTGCCCGGGCCACCGAGTGGACATCCGGATCATGCTCCACGATCCGGACATTCGCTCCGAGCCGATGTCCTTCCGCGGCGAAGGCTTCGGAAGCCATGCGGTCGCCAAGGCTGGTGAAGGACGCGATCAGATACACGAGGTCCCGGTGTCCCCGTGCACAGAACAACCCGGCGGCATGGCGGGCCGCCGCGGGCAGGTCCGGATAGACGGAGGGCAGGGAAACGCCTTCGTGGGTGCGCCCGACCACCAGCGCCGGTGTGCCGCGTTCCTCGAACCAGCGCTGCATTTCGGACGTGGTGTAGAACAGCAACCACGCGGCGGTGTCCGGGAGCGCGTGCAAGCGGGCCAGCTTGCCCGTTTGAAAGCCCTCGAACACGCCGGGATGATGCTCGATCTCAAGCCGGAAACCCGACGCGGAAACCTGCTCCGCCACGGTTTCCAAGATAACGTGGCCGGTGGTGCCGAGGCCCGCGAAGGTGTAGGGAGTCAGGACCCGGATGGTGCGGCCTTGGCCGGAGGGGGCTCTCACGGTCGCCTGTTCGATGCGGTGGAGCCGCCCGCGTCCGCCGAGGGAGATCCATTGCTCGCGCGCGAGTTCGGACAGCGCCTTGCGCAGGGTCATGCGGCTGACGTGGAGTTCACGGCAGAGATCCGACTCGGGCGGAAGTTCTCCGGTCCATCGCCCCGATTGAATACCGTTCCTCAACACCGTGAGGAGGTGCTTCTGGAGTGAGATTCGTGACGGAAGGGGCTCCACGGCGGAAATGAGGAGCTACACCACTAGCAAAGGAATTCACTTCGGCAATCCTTGATCGGTATCCAGGAAATGAACGTCAGCCAGCAGCCATGAATTCCGAATGTCTACAAAATGGACATCTGGTTGGAGCTTCTTTTTCCGTCTCCTTGAGGATCGTCGTTTCGAAGACGGTGTGCCGAAGAGGCAGGGAGGTCGATAAAGTCGCGTTCCAGCAAAAATGGCGATGGTTTGGCCGGATGTTTCGTCTGAGTGGAGAGGTTTGGTGGAGAATGATTTGGAGGAGGTGGTGGTGATTTAATGGATTGAAAAACAATTGGTTGTGTTGGTGTTTGTGCCGCTGGTGAGGGCGGCGGAAAGGATCGTCCGGGTCTTTTGGAATCCAGGTTCGAAACGGGGAATTTGACTGCAATTTCGGTCAGGGGCGCGGTCGCCTGACGAGGTTGTTGGAGGCAACTGGGTGAGTCGGAAGTCATCGAGTCGGATTCATGCCCAAAGATATCGGAATCATACAAGAGGGCGCTTCCTAGATAATTCCCCTTACACGCCGTGGAGTCCGTGCCGGGGGAAAATCATCCAAGGATGAACCACCGGAACGGGGCTGCGGTGCCATTGCAAAAACCTGAGAGATGACCGCTAACCTACCCGCAAATCCCTTGAAGCGCGCCACCCTTGTCAGTTTATGGCTGATGACGGCTGGCGTTGACGCCAACACGATCGCCTACTGGCGGTTTGAAGGAGATGGCACCAATGTCCCGGACGCCGGGGGAACCACCCAGGTGGAAGACACCAATGGAAGGACCACCACCGCCACCGGCGAGGGAATCAAGGTGATCGATGTGTCCGGCAACGGCAACACCGTCTGGGCGTGGGAGCATCCGTGGGCCGGCCACGTCTACACGGCGGATGTGCCGTTTGCCACGGTGCCGCAGAGCGGTGCCGCGAATGCCTTCAGCGTGACCAACAGCGGGGACTACCCCGCCATGTTCACCTGGTCCGCGCAGTCTTCCCCCGGCGGAACCAACCTCGATACCTGGACGTCCTCGACGTGGACCATCGAGGCGTCCATCAAGTGCACGAATCTCGGTGGCTGGAGGACGTTCGTGGGCCGGGAGGGCAACACCGTTTCCCCAGATCCCGCCGCCGCTCCGATTTACTTCCAGAAAATGGGGGATGGATCGAACCGGGTGCGGATCGCCTATGCCGATGTCGCCGGTCATTTCTGGCAGGCGGTGGATACCACCGCGATCACCTTCGGAGCATGGCACAGTTTCGCGGCCAGTTGCGATGGCACCACATTGAAGCTTTACCGCAAGGACGCCACCGATGCCGCCTATCGGCTCGTGGCATCCACCGATGTGAGTTCCAGCACCAATTCGGCGTTGGTGAACCCGGGCACGGACGTGAACGGAGATGCCTGGGGATGGACCCTGGGGCGTGGCCGCTACGGCACGAGCCGGAATCCCAATGACAACCACGGGGATCGCTGGATCGGTTCGATCGATGAAGTGCGCATCAGCAACGTGGCGCTGCCGCCCACTGCCCTGCTGGGAGTGGCGGGGAGCAACGACCAGGATGGCGACGACCTGCCGGACGCGTGGGAAACACTCCATGGGTTGAACCCGAACAGCGCGGCGGGCGATGACGGCAAGCTTGGGGATTTCGATCACGATGGCTGGACCAACATCGCCGAGTTCAACATGGGCACCGATCCTGCCGACCCGCTCACTCCGGGCGCGCCGAACGGAGACTATGATCAGGACGGCCTCGACGACAAATGGGAGGTGGCGATGTTCGGCAGCGCGATGGCCCAATCGGCCACCGGCGATCCGGACGGTGATGGCGCGAACAACCTGGCGGAATACCAAGCGAACTCGAACCCGATGAACACCCAGTCCACCCCGACGAACGTCAACGGTACGGGGGCTCCGGACACGGTGAAATTCCTCGGGTTCACCGCGGCGGAGAACGGGTTGAAGGATGCGGCCGGCACCGGTGTCGGATTCGATACCCGGCTTCCAGGAACGGGAACGACGCTGGCCGCCAATGATCCGAACCTCGTGCTGGACACCCTGAATGGCACCCTGCGGATGACCACCACCAACTCGGACCTCAACGGCCAGAACAATCTGGGCGAAGCGGAGATGATTGGCATCCGGCTGTCGTCGCTCGGCTTCACGGGAACCCAGGACTTCAAGGCTCGGGCGAAATTCATCAATCTGCCCGCCACCGCGGGTGCGGATCAGATCGGAATCTTCGCCGGTGGCAGCTCCACGGCCGTGGTGCGTGGCGGGGTGATCGGAACCGACACGGCCCTCGGCGTGAACACGAACGGGGCGAACGATTCCGATGCCGCCTTCATTGGAGGAAACGGGGCATTGCGCGCCGGGATCTCCCTCACGGTGGAGATCAGCCGGATCGGCGGTGTCTGGCATCTCACGGCGAACGGGGTGGATGCCACTCCCACGGTGCAACCGACTTTCCTGGATCCGCTCACGGACCTGGTGGTGGGAGTATACGGTTGCCATCTGTTCTCGGACGGTGCGAAGACGGCGATTCTGGATAGCTTCAGTGCCGTTTGCTACGACGCCACTCCGTCCACCACGGACACCGACCACGATGGAATGCTGGATTCGTGGGAGCTTGCGAAGTTCGGCAATCTCCTCGCCGATCCTGCCGGCGATGCGGATCATGATGGAGTGAGCAACTTCAACGAATTCGCGTTCGCGGGAGAGCCGCTCGATGCCTCGTCCCGTGGTCTGATCACGACTTCGCTCACCGATACCAACTCGGATAGCCATCAGGAATTGACCCTCACGGTGGCGGTGCGGGCGGGAGCGGTATTTTCAGCGGCAGGCGATGGCAGCCAGACCGCCACGGTGGATGGGGTGCACTACACGGTTCGGGGGAGCCTCGATCTCGTCACCTTCACCCGGCAGGTGAGCCACGTGAACACGGTTCCTTCGGGCGATCCCGGTTACGAACTCCAGACTTTCCGGCTCGATGAGTCGGAAGGATTGGCGGGCAAGGGTTTCCTCCAGATCAAGGCGTCGTCGAATTGACCTCGTTCAAGCCGGACGGTGGTCCATCGGGCCGCCGTCCGGCATCGGGACGGGAGGGGCGATTTGCGCGGTGCGAGTGCAGATTACCCTCCGGCTGGATCCATGTTCCTTGCAATTCCAAGGGATTGTGGCTGGTCCGCCGCCTGCGAAGGGACCTCCATGCGTTTGACCGCCCGAATTCGCGAACTCGCCTATGAATGCTCTTTGATCCTCGGGTTTGCTACCGTCTGTGTGATGGGAACGAGCTTCCCGGCACCAACTCCGGATGGAGGCATGGGGCAGTCCGGGGTGGTGGGCCTGCGCCCGGATTCGTCTTGCCGCGCTGACGGCGAGACGGCTCCTGCTTTGGAGGCCCACACGCGGTCCGGGGTGCCGTAACCCGCTATGGCACCCGGGCCAGCATCGCGAGCTGCACCATTTCGCAGAGCCCGCGCAGGTTTCCGCTGAAGGAGAGTTCCTGACTGCACTGGTTCCAGAAGGAGCGCACGCGAGGACCGATGTTCATCGAAATCCTGGCGGAGGAGCACCCTTGGCACGAGCGGTCGAACTCGGCGAGGTCGGAAAGCGTGCGGATGCGGAAGTGCTGCATCACCTTGTAGAGGGTGGAGGCGCATTCGGCTCCATGCGGAGTCCAGAGGACACAGAGGTCCGCACCGTTGAAGGCGACCATGCTGATCCAGTCGTGGTTCACCATGGACAAGACCGCTCCCTCGAAGGGGAGCCCGAGGCGTGTTTTGGGTTTCATGGCAAGGGATTGGGTTGGCGGTGCGGATGGCGCGGCCCACGAGGGGCGCTTCCAGATGTTCGACGCGCGGCGTGCCCATCTCCTTCACTGGAGTGTGTGGGGGACGGACAACGGAGTGCGGATTCAGACGATGGTGAAAATGCAGACCGCGTGCCGCTCGGTGGGAGTCGGCGGCGATTTCATCCAGTTGTCGACGGATCAAGCACTTGCAATCGCGGGCTCTGGGCCGCCGCCATGACGGGCGCTGTGGAGTGCATCGGACGCGTTGCATTTTGCGTTTAATCGGCCTGCCAGAGATGGGGCGCTGCAAAATGCGCCCGGTGGCGGCCTTTGGTCATTTGCAATTGCTGGAATCCAAGGGAAGGGTGGGAGATGAGCGGATTGCCCTACTGGTATGAGGGGGAGCCCGATCGCTTCCAGACGCCTCCAGAAGGTCCCAACGACGGCTTCCCCGAAGACAAGGACGTGTCCCTGCCTCCCAAGGGTAGCGACCAAGGAGCCAAGGACCGGGATTCCCTGACCTCCAGCGGAGGGTGGGCGTGGGGACGGAAATGGGACGAGAAGCGCTGAGCGGAAAAGGGCTCGCCAGAATGGATCCCGCTGTCTAATGGTTAGAAAGGCGGATGAAAATTCGGTCCCACGGCTGTCCGGTCTGCGGGTATCCAGGCATTGACGTGCTGGAGAGGGGAGACGTGACCCACGAGGTTTGCCCCTCGTGCAGCGCGGAATCGGGAGATGAATATGGCGGGGAGACCGAGGAAGATCGCCTGATCGAATTGCGCCGCCAGTGGCTGGTGGATCGGCAGGGGGTGTGGTGGAGCGCCACGGTGAAGCCGCCCATGGGCTGGAGTCCGGTGGAGCAGTTGCTGGAAGCCGGCTTGCCCTTGCCGCCGGTCAATTGACTGGGTGATCGGGCGGGTGCGATCCGCGTTTTTTGCGGTGTGGGGCAGACATCTTCTTGCAAGTGATGCCCGGGATTCATAGAGTTCCCGATACTAGAGCGCCTTTTTTTCATGGCGCGGTTTCATCGGAAACGGAGGCATCACATGACCGGTCCATCGAACGACACTTCGGACACCCGCGGCGAAACTTTCCTCAAGGATTCCATGGCCACCGCACACGGTGGCGGTCTGGAGCGCCGACGGTGTGAAGAGTGTCCCGCCCGGATGACCCGGTGCCAATGGGCGATCGCGGAGAGCTTGGGGTTTCTCGCGGCGGGGGTGATCACGATCCTCGTCTTTGTCCTGATCAATCAGCTCATGGACCGCGGCAGCCAGAGCTTCGCGGCGATGGCGGCGATGGCGGCCATCGTGCTGACCTTGGCCTACAAGATGGCGAGCTGGACGAAGGCACGGGTCTCCTGCCACTTCTTGGCCGGGCACCGGCGGCCGTGGGAATGACCGGCCGCCGCGGGCCTGCTAGCGAACCAACCCGGAGAGGAACGCCTGATGTTCGAACCAGAACAGCAGCGTGCCAAGGATGGCCACGGCGATCAGGGATTTCCGGATTTTCGGGCAGAAAAACAACACACCCGAGGTTTGAGCGGCGAAACGCAGCCACTCCCACCACGCGGGGCCGCCTTTGGAATGAGGAGGCGGCAGTTTCAATCCATTGCCGCCGCGGTGGGCCACCGCGTTTTTCAAATCGATCAGAAGGGAGAGGACTTCCCACGCGCCCGCTGCGGCGAGCAGCCACAGGGCTGGAGTGAGAAGCCGGAGGGCGGCCGCGGATTCGATCCGCTTGCAGGCTCGTAGCAGGCAGACAAGGACGACCAGCCAGATGGCCCCGGTGGTGAGAAATTGAAGGAGAGCGGGGAGGTGGGAAAGCATTGCCGGGACCGTAGAAGGCCTGCTTTGGGAGAGCGAGTGTCATTCCAAGCAGCGGTGGCCGCCCCTACTTGCGTGCAAGGAAGTAAAAACGGCCATAAGTTCGCCAAGACGGAATCTTTCTAACTGTCTTGCTATACGTGATCTAGGATGGTTTATTTTCCCGTGGCATCCATCCCCTTGGCCGCCCACCCAGCGGTTGCTTTGTCTTCGGGTGCCTCACCCTTGCTGCTGTCCCTATGAAACACTCCAGTCACTTGCGTGCCTGGCTGTGCGGTTTTGTCGCCTTGGCGGCGACTGGCCTCACTGTCTGGAAAATCACCACCCATCAGTCCGCGTCACCGTCCGCGCCGGTGAGCGCCCGCGTCCATTCCGGAGGCGATGCCAAGCTTGCTGCTGGAAACCTTGGCGACGACGTTCCATCGGGGCGGGAAGAACGTCCCCGTGAGGTCAGATTGTGGCCGGTGGAGGCCGGGCTGCCGGACTCGCGGCGTGTGGTTTCCGCACTACCGATTACCGGCAAGCAGGGCGTGGCGTCTTGGGAAACCGGACACCGGATTTCGTTGTCCCTTGGCAAGGGGATGCTTCCGGTGGACGGCGAAGTGGTGATGAATGTGGTGCGCGAGGATGGGGGGCGAGCCATCCGTCTGGACCTGGGCACCGATGCGGAATCGGGTGAATCGACCGGTGAACTTTTCGGCAACTTGGATCCGGATGGCGGCTTCCAAGGCCACATCCGCTATCGCGGCGATGAGAACGTCTACCGACTGAAGGTGGCGGCGGGTTCGGATGAGCTCGCCGTAAGCCGGATGCCGGTCGCGGATCTGGTGTGTTCCTATGGCGTGGAGCGCCCGGACGGGATGCTCACCCCGGCGGAAGCGACCACTCCGGCGGCGGTCTTGCCGCCCACTTCGGTGGTGACTCCGGATGTGCCCGCTGGCAGTGCGGTTATCTCGGTGGGAGACGTCAGCATGGCGGAAGGGCAGACGAAGGGGAATGTGATGAAGTTTCCGGTGGTGTGCGGCGTGGCGTCCGGTTCGGGCAAGGCTGCGATCTCGGTGCAGTGGACACTGGTGGACGTCACCGCGACGGGGGGCTCCGATTACAAGAAGGCCAGCGGCAAGCTGACGCTGCGCAGCGGCCAGACCTCCGGGGTGATCTCCGTGACCACCATGCCGGACCGTGTGTCCGAGGGGGACGAGACTTTCAAGGTGGTGCTTTCCAGCCCGGTGAACGCGACCGTTGGCAAGGCGGAGGGGACCGGCACGATTTTCGATGACGAGTGGACATCCACGGTGTCGGTGGACGCACCCCAGGTGTTGTCCGAGCCAAGCGGTGACGTGGCGAAGCAGAAGGCGACGTACTCCGTGCCCTTTACGGTGACGCCGCCGGTTCAGGAGGCAGTCAGCTTTTCGTGGAAGCTCGTATCGGGCTCGGCCGTGGCTGGCACCGATTTCACCGGCACCTCGGGTACGATCAAGCTGGCGGCCGGGCAAGGAACCTTCGTGGTGCCCGTCTCCATCCTGGGGGATGCGACGTTGGAGGGCGAGGAGGCGTTTTCGATCCAGTTTTCCAAACTGCCGGTGATGGTCACCGCGCCGGCTGCCACGGTGACGATCAGCGCGCCGCCGGTGGTGACGACGGGCCCGCCCTCTCCGGTGCCGGCCCTGCAGAGCAAGCCGGGAGCCACGAAGGTGATTTATCTGGAGTTCAATGGCACGACCCTGACCGGCACGGCTTGGAACAAGACCAGCGCGCCGATCACGACCGCCTCGGTGTATTCGAAATTCGGCGATCAGGGATGCCATGACATCTGGATCATGGTGGCGGAGGCCTATCGGGCGTTCGATGTGAACGTGACCACCGACAAGAGCGTGTTCGACGCGACTCCGTCGGCGAACCGGACGTGGTGCTTGTTCAACTCGGAACCGGCGAAGTTCAACTCGAGCGCGGCGGGGCTCGGCTACGTGGGCGTCTTTGGCGAGCCGGCGTATCAGCCCGCCCTGGCATTCACGACGGGCGACTACACGATCGATTCATACGGCACCATCGCGGTTCACGAACTCGGCCACAATCTGGGACTCAGCCACGATGGCACGAAGACGGAGGAGTACTACGAGGGCCACAGTGGCGCGCGCTTCTCGTGGGGCCCGTGGATGGGGACGCCGTATTACAAGTTCTACCGCCAGTTTTCGATTGGCGACTACGCGGGAGCGTCCAACCCTGAGGACGACCTCGCGATCATCGGTGGCTACCTGCCGGTGCGGGCGGATGAAGCGGGGGACACCCTGAACATCGCCGTCGATCTGCCGATCCAATCGACCGGCGCGCTGCCCGCGATCACCGCGAACATCACCTCCCGCACGGATGTCGACAGCTACCGCCTCGTGCTCGATGCAAGCCAGACGGTGACCATCACGTTGAACTCCGATCAGGATGGCTCGTATTCGCTGGCTCCGGGGATGAAGATCTACACCAGCGCGGGCGCAGTCGCGGTGCCAAGCGGAACCGGCTGGACCGATGACGGCGGTGAGGTGAAATGGACCGGCGTGCTTGCGGCTGGCACCTATCGGGTCGATGTGGATGGAATCGGCGATCCCACGAGTCCCGGTTATAGCGACTACGGCTCGATCGGCGGGTACACGATCCAGGCGACGACGCCTTGAAACGAATTCGAACGGAAAGGGCACCTCACGGTGCCCTTTCTTGTTTTCAGGAGCTGGAGTTCCGGTCGGAGAGTTTCCGGCTGATGGTGGTGAGCAGGAGCCCGACGAGCAGGAACGCTCCGGTCATGGCCAGGCAGTTCACCAAGACGCGGCCCGCGCCGAGGGCCTTCAGGTCGATGAAGGGATAGGCGTAGTGGCCAGTCTGGCCGCCATGGATCAGCGCCCAGACGAGATAGAGCGCCGGATAGCCCAACCAGCGCAGCGGTGCTGTCCAGGGCAGCCGGGTTTTGGGAACGAACAGGATCCAGTGGATCAAACAAAGGACCGGAGTGGCGTAGTGGAGGAGAATGTCTGCCCACCATTGCAAGCCCTGGGGTTTCCACAGCCCGGCCAGCACGAGGACGTAAACGATGCCGACGATGGCGATGTAAACGAGCAAGGCGGAGGCGGTGGCGGGGCGGTTGGCGAAGGTCCCGGCTCGGGTCCGTGGAGCGAGACTTCCGATGAGGAAGGAGACGGCGAGCAGGATGTTTGTGAGGATCGTGAAGTAGCTGAGATACTTCGCCACCACGGTGGCGGTGGACCAGCCGCGGAAAAAGGCGAGGTGCCAGGTGACGTGGGCTTGGATGACCAGCCCGGTCAGGCCGGTGAGTCCTGCCACCAGCATGAACGCGCGCCGCGAGGGCCCGGGGATGGGGTCTTGAGGCATCGGTGTCCTGCTACGCGATTCCGGATGTTCCGGCGATGAAGAACGATCGGGGCACGGTGGATTCGGGCTTCCCCACGGGCCGGGTGGCAGACACCTTCGCCGGGTGTTGAAATCCACCGGCTCCAAACTCGGGATGGTCCTGTTCGGCGTGCTCGCGCTGTTCTTCGTGGCCTATCTGCTGTGGAGTCTTATTTTTCCGCCGTTGAAGCCGCAGGAGGAACTGCCCGGATTCACGCGTCCACAGATGCGGTTGGCCACGCCGAAGGCGGCGGAGGAGGACGCGAGCCCGGGGGCGCCCTCGCCCGCCATGCCGGCTCCCACCGTTCGAAAGCCGGTGAAGCCACCCGTGGCTCCCCCACCGGTGTACAAGGATCCGGGCCGGTGATTCAGCGCGGCCAGCCGTCGATGGCGAGGAAGGCCAGCGCGTAGCAGAGGAAGATCGCCGCGCCTCCCGCGATGCCGGCTAGGATGGCCGTGCGAGCGTTGCCGGTCCGCAGGGGCTTCGCCAGCACGGCCAGGCCGATGGCGATGCCGAACTCTCCCAAGATGATATACCAGGGCGTATGAGCGATCATGCGGCAGCCGCTGTAGGTCCACCAGTGGATGTGGCGGGCCATTTCCTCGTAGTAGGGAATATTGATCGCGCCCATCACGCCGATGGCCAGCAGGCCCTTCGCGCCAAACCGCTCCCACAGACGCAGACCGACGTAGCCGAGCTGCACGACCACCACTTCCCAGGCCAGCGGCATCCACAGCGGGGATTTCCACAACATCGGGCCGCCGCCGACCGAGTAATCGAGCGTGCGGGTGACGCCGACCAGCCACGCGTCCGCCGCGAGTTCGACGAGACCGGCCACGAGGCCGTAGAGCATGAACCGCGGCAGGAGCTTGTCACCGGTGCGCCAGATGAATCCGAGGAGCATGGCGTTTCCCACCAGATTGAGCGTGACCCCCGTGCGCCAGTCCGACCACGGCAGCAGGGTGAACAGCGCCACCGCGACGACATCGAGGACGATCGTCGCCACCACCACCCGCAGGCGTCCGCGTTCCAAGGGATCCATGTGGTCATATTACCGTCCACCTGCGGAAGGGCGAAGCGAATGTGGGCGTGCGGCGGTGGAAACGGGTATCTTGCTCGCGGCGTCGGTTTTTGTTAGGGGCAATCATGTCCCTTTCTCCCGATCATATCCTGCAGACCGGCTTCGCGTTCTGGCCGGCGAAAACGCTGCTCAGTGCCGTGGAACTGGAAGTCTTCACTGGCCTGGCCAAGGAGCCGGCTACGCTCGAAACCCTGGTGGGCCGACATGGCCTGCATCCGCGCGGGGCGCGTGATTTTTTCGACACGCTGGTGGCGCTCGGTTTCCTGAAGCGGGATGGCGGGGTGTATGCGAACACGCCGGAAACCGAGCTGTTCCTCGACAAGGCGAAGCCTTCCTACATCGGCGGTATCCTGGAGATGGCGAACAACCGGCTGTATCCGTTCTGGGGTGCCCTGACCACCGGGCTCCGTACCGGCGAGCCGCAGAACGAGGTGAAGGGGGAGGTCGATCTCTTCCCCGCCCTTTACGAGGACCCGCTCAAGCTCCGTGAGTTCCTGTGCGCGATGACCGGGGTGAGCCGCGGCGCGAACCTGGCCATCGCGCGGCAGTTCCCGTGGAGCGGCTACAGGACCTGCGCGGACATTGGCTCGGCTCAGGGCGATCTCGTCACCCAGATCGGGCTGGCGAACCCCCACATGCACGGCATCGGTTATGACTTGCCGGAGGTGGCACCGATTTTCGAGGACTACATCGCGGAGAACCATCTGGTCGGCCGGGTGGAATTCAAGGCCGGGAGTTTCTTCACCGATGAACTGCCGCAGGCGGACGTGATCCTGATGGGCCACATCCTCCACGATTGGGACCTGCCGACGAAGCGGATGCTGTTGGAAAAGGCCTACCGTGCCCTGCCGTCCGGCGGAGCGGTGGTGATCTACGACTCGATCATCGACGACGACCGCTCGCGCAACGCCTTCGGTCTGATGATGAGCCTGAACATGCTGATCGAGACCCAGGGCGGGTTCGATTACACCGGGGCCGATTGCATCGGCTGGCTGACGGAGGCGGGTTTCACCGATTGCCGGGTGGAGCCGCTGCTGGGACCGGACTCGATGGTGATCGGGATCAAACCCTGAGCAGCAGATTTTTTTCATCCCGCGTGTCACGTTTTCGGAGGCTGTCTCGTCCTGTCCTTGAACGCCGCTGAATGGCGAACCTGACGACGATCATGCAACCTCGATTGGACTACTCGAAGGCCGACCCGGCCGGATACCAGGCCGTGCTGAAGCTGGAGATGCACGTGCGCAACTCCGGCATCGATCCCACGCTGTGGGAACTGGTCAAGATCCGTGCCTCCCAGATCAATGGCTGCGCCTATTGCATCGACATGCACACGAAGGAAGCCCGTGCCAAGGGCGAGACCGAACAGCGTATCTACCTGCTCAGCGCTTGGCGCGAGTCCCCGCTCTACACCGATGCCGAGCGCGCGGCGCTGGCGTGGACGGAGGCCGTGACGCTGATCTCCGAAACCCACGCGCCGGATGACGTGTATGAGGAGCTGGCCCGCCATTTCTCCGATGGACAGCAGGCTCAACTCACCATCGCGATCGGCATGATCAATCTCTGGAATCGACTGGCGATCTCGTTCCGCGCCATCCATCCTGCGGCGCAAGCCTGATGCCCGATCCAGCCGCCGTCTTCGAAGAACACCGGCCGTTCCTGCGGTCGCTCGCCTACCGCATGCTCGGCACGCTCAGCGATGCCGAGGATGTGGTGCAGGACGCGTGGCTGCGGTGGTCGGCGGCCGACACCAGCGTGGAGTCTCCGAAGGCATTCCTGGCGAAGATCGTCACGCGGTTGTGCCTGGACCACCGGAAATCGGCGCGGGTAAGGCGTGAGACGTACGTCGGCGAATGGCTGCCGGAACCCATGCCGGACGATCTGTGGTCGGCGGGTGGCGAGGCCACGGAGGACGTGGGATACGCGGTCCTGCACGCGATGGAGCGGCTTTCGCCCCTGGAGCGTGCCGCCTTCCTGCTGCACGATGTGTTCGGCGAGAGCTTCGCGCAGGTGGCGGATTTTTTGGAGAAACCGGAGGCGACCTGTCGGCAACTGGCGTCGCGGGCGCGTTCGCATCTGAAGGACGAGGCTCCGCGCTTCAAGGTCGGGGCGGAGGAGGGGAGCCGCTTGTCGCGGGCGTTCCTGAACGCGGCGCGGAACGGCGATCTGGCGGGGCTGAAGAAGCTGCTCCAGCCGGGTGCGGTGTTGTTTTCCGATGGCGGCCCGGTGCGGGCGGCCCGCAGGCGCATCTTCGGACACGACAAGATCGCGCGGATGTTCGAGAGCCTCACGCGGCGGAAGGCGCTCCCGGACGAGGCGCGGGAGGTGGTGTTCAATGGCCTGCCCGGCTTCGCCTATTTCTCCGCCGGCAAGGCCACGGATGTCCTGCTCTTCGGGATCGAGGAGGGGGCGATCCGCTCGGTCTACGTGGTGCGGAATCCAGAGAAACTGGCGCGGCTGGTGGCGTAGCCGATCCTTCGGCGGTACGAAGCGTATTACCGAAGTTATTACCTTTTCGGCCTGGTCGCGGAGGCTTCCGGGTGTTCAATTGAATACATGGATGCCGCGCGTTCCGAAGTCACTTCTTACCACGCTTCGCTGACGTGGGGAGTGGGGGCGTGACGGACTCGGGGAAGCGCTCCTTGAGCATCTGCTCGATCCAGTTCGAGAGCGATCTTCCCTCCGTCTCGGCCTGACGCTTCGCCGCCTCCAGCAGGTCCTCCCGCATGCTGATGCTGGTCTGGGTCTTGCCCGTCGCCCGTTTGCCGTGACGCGATTCGTTGCTCATGCGGTGACTAATACACCATCCTATAAAATACCGAAGAAAAATCATCGCCCGGACGATCGGATTTGGTGTATCACACCAATGTCCGCTTGACGGACGACATCACCCGGGTCCCCGGACCGCCTTTCCCGCCCTCTCCCGCCATGAACCAGCTCCCGAAGAAGACCGCCACCACCTTGTCGCTGGACCGTGAACTCCTGGCCGCGGCGCGGCGGGAGGCCGGGGAGCGCGGTTGCAGCCTCTCGGCCTTGCTGGAGCGCTGGGTGGCGGAGCAGCTGCTGGAGCGGCGGACCGCCCATATCCGACTGGAAGCGATCCCATCCACCACACCCCAATCATGAACCCGTTCTACATCATCCACGGCTTTTCCCTCAAACAGGCCTGCTCCTGCTGCGGGGCGCTCCATGAAACCGAGATCGAGCACGACGTGGAGGCCGACCGCGCCTCCCTCGCCCGGGAGCTGGCGATCGCCGGCGAGGAGGCGGGCTCGTTCTGCCCGGCCTGCCGCGTCCAACCCCTTCCTGCCGCTGTGGCGGCTTGAATCCTGAACATCCATCGAACCATGACTGAAACCACCATTGCACCCGAGTTGCCACCCGTGCCTTCGTTCCTGCCGCCGCTTCCCGCGGGGGCGGTGTATCTGGGCCGGGGAGGTTCCTTCAAACGTCCGCATCCGAACGGCCACTTCGATGGCTGGGTGGCGGACGAGAATTCCACCGTGTGGGCGTCCTCGCTGCGCCCGGGCGGGCGGGTTGAATCGAACCACTATGCCGCGCCCTTCGACTCGGAGATCGTGCGCTTGAATCAAGGACGAGGCCCGGTTGATTCCGGCGGCGTCGAGCGCCTCGTGTCCTTCCGCGAAACGGTGGGTACGAATACCCCGGTCCGCGTCGAGGTCAGCAAGAGCGGCCACGCCGCGCTGACGATCGGCGCGGAGGAGGTGCTGCATGTCCGCCGTTCCCGCGACCTGCGCCGCCTGGCGGTGGTGCTGGAGACCGCGGCGGATGAAATGGAGGCCGCCGGATAAGCGTCCGGTTGCCTTTTGGACTCGTCTCCAGCGGACCGTTGCAGGATGAGAGGGCATGCAATCATTTCCCGGTCCGCTGGTGGACGACAACCGTGAGAAGGAGACCATCGAGCTGGTCCAGAACCTCACTTTGAAAGGCGACTCGCTTTTCGGCATCCGCGAGCAATTGAAGGCGAAGGGACTCGAGAACCAACTTCCCCAGTCCGACATCGAGCGGATCTACCATCAGGCACGGGCGGGCCGTGAGATCGGCTCCCGGCGGCCCGGGATGAAACTGCCACGGATCGTGGGAATCATCGCCGTGCTCTCCGGAGTGGGCTGGGGCGTGGCGACCCATTTCGCGGGTAGCCGTCCTTATCTCGCCATCATCCTAGGGCTGACCCTGATCTTCAAACCGCAGAGCGCGGGGGACGAGGTTTGATACAGACCATGCGATACAAGAAAGCCGCGGCCTGTTCTGGCCGCGGCTTTCGTGTGAATGGCTTCAGCGCAGCGTGGTCTTGCCGCTGATCGTGGCGGGCGTGGCCTGGAGCAGGTCGAGGACGATCACCTCGTTCTTGCCGGCCTTCAGCCACGGGGCCGGGCAGAAAAGGCGTTTTTGCGGCCCGATTTCCCAGAAGCGGCCGAGGTTGTGGCCGTTCACCCAGACGACGCCTTTCTTGTAGGCGGAGAGGTCGAGGAAGGTGTCGGCGGGCTTCTCCAGCGTGAAGCTGCCCTTGAAGAACACGCCCTTGGCATCGGCCTCCACCTTGCCGGGCTTGAGCGCGGCGATGTGGGAATCCGCGAGCGGGATCGGGCGGGCGGTCCAACCGGTGAGGGCGGCGTCACCGAGCTTCACGGGACCGAGAAGGCCCTTGCGGTCGCCGGACATCTGGCGGCCGAAGTTGATGTGGCCCATGGCTTCGACCAGCACGGTGAGCTGTGGCTTGTCGGTGGTGGTGGCGGGGAGGTCGATCGTGGTCTCGGCGAGGTTGCGGTCGAGCTTGCCGATGAACTTGCCATCGAGGAAGACGAGGCCGTAGTCGCGCACGCCGGTGGCACCGAAGTCGAGCTTGCCGCCCTGATTGCCGGGCAGGGTGGTGCCGTAGAGCATCAGGCCCTGGTGGAACTCGCCGAGCTCCTCGAAGGACTTCGGTTGGTCGAGGGACGTGGGCTTGAGCGGCGGGACGTTGTCCTGGAGGGTGGCGTAGGCCTCGAGCTTGAACTCCGGCACGTCGATGGCCGGGATCGGTTCCGGTACGGGCGGGAGCTTCAGGTCGGGCAGCGCGGCGGCGATGGTCTCGCGGATGCCGTTGAACTTCTCCGTCGGGCGGCCCTGCTCGGTGAGGATGGCGTCGTAGTCGTAGCTGGTGATGTCCGCCTGGTACTTGCCCTTGCCGCCGTCGTTGGCCCCGGCGGTGAAGCCGAAGTTGGTGCCGCCGTGGAAGACGTAGAAGTTGAAGGACTTCTTCTTCTCCATGTACCACTTGGTGTAGCCGACGACCTTCGGCGCGGGGACGTTCTGCCATTTCTCGCCCCAGTGGGTGAGCCAGCCGGGGTAGGTCTCGCTGCTGAAGACGGGCACCCCTGGGTTGTATTTCCGCGCGATCTCCCAGTGCTTCTCATCGGTGCCGGCGTCCAGGCCCACGGCGCAGCCGGGCACGGTGCCGTTCTTCATCATCTTGTCCGAGGGGCCGTCCGCGGTGTAGAAGGGGACATCGATGCCGTTCTGCTTCCACAGGCCGTGGAGGGTTTCGAGGTATTTACGGTCTTCACCGTAGCTGCCGAACTCGTTCTCCACCTGGACCATCACGACCGGGCCGCCCTGGGTGACGAGGAACGGCTTCACCACCGGAACGAGGTGCTCGACGTAGCGCTGGACGGCGCTCATGTAAGCCTGATCCGCGGAGGAGCGGAGCTGCACCTTCGGATCCCGCATCAGGTAGGCGGGGATGCCGCCCAGGTCCCACTCGCCGCAGACGTATGGACCGGGGCGGAGCAGCACCCACAGGCCTTCCTCCTGGGCCATCTTCAGGAAGGCGGCGATGTCGCGCTCGCCGGTTTTGAAATCGAACGTGCCCTGGGTTTCCTCGAACTGGTTCCAGAACAGGTAGACGGCCACGGTGTTCATGCCGGAGGCCTTCACCATCTGGAGGCGGTGGCGCCAGTATTCCTTCGGGATGCGGCCGGGATGGAGCTCGCCGCTGCGGATCTGGATCGGCTTTCCATCGAGCAGGAAATCCTCCGTTCCGAGGGCGAAGGTGTGCTTGCCGGAGACCGGGGACGGTTCCTGGGCGTGAAGGGAACCACAGGCCGTGAGCCCGCACAGGGCGGCGGCGAGAATGCGGCCGGAGCGACCGCCAGACAACTGGCCAAAGGAGACAAACATACGCGATCAGTCGAGCGTCCGCGGCAGGTGCCTGCAAGCAGGAATGCAACGGTTGGGCAAGGCGACCGGGAGAGCTGCCGTCCCCCCGGTCGCCAGGTCTTATTGCATTACCCGGGAAAGGGATCAGGGCGTGCTGCTGAGCTTGGCTCGGATGAAGAGCGCGGAGTTGGAAGCGGGGTCGGACGAGGGCACGTAGAACGTGCGGTAGGTCCAACCGGTGGAAAGCGCCGGTAGATTCAAGGTGCCTTGGAAGGTGGAGGCATCCGCGGAGGGAACTTCTTGCACGGGAACGAGGTTCCAGTGGACGAGATCCACCGCCGACTCGATCTGGTAGATCACGCCATCGACGGCTTCGGACACGAGTTGCGGGTTGCCGCTGAAGGCCGGAGTGCCACGCACGGGGAGGGTGAGGGTTTGCACCGTTTGGGAAACGGACGAAATGGTCAGCGTGGCGACCTTGCCCACGACCTTGCCGGTGGACGCTCCCGAAAGCGGCGAGCCATCGAGCGCGAACTCCGCGAGGTTGATCCGGCCGTCGCCGTCCGGATCGTCCGCGAAGCCGTCGTTGACACCGGTCGTCAGCCCTTTGCCCGCCGCCCATGAAGCGTAGCCCGGAGGGCCGGTGGCGACATTGAGCAGGCCGGTGCCGGTGATGCGCGGTGACGTGTGGGCCGCGCCGGAGGTGGGGCTGCCCCAGATGCCCGCGACCTGCTGGACACCATCGATGAAGAGCTGGTCGATGGTGTCCGTGGCGGCGTGAGTGAGGTCGAGCGTGGCCGTGGCGGCGAGGTTGACCTTGGAGGCATTGGCCAGCGAGGCCGTGCCGAGCGACAGCGTGCCGGCGCTCACCGTGGTGTCCCCGGTGTAGGTGTTGGTGCCGGTGAGGAAGAGGGTGCCGGTGCCCGCCTTGGTGAGCGCGCCCGCGCCGGTGATGTTCTGGCTGACGGTGGCGGTGAACCCGTTGGTATCGATCGTGCCGCCACCGGTGCCGAGCTGGAAGAGCACCTTGGTGGCGGTGCCGGTGGGAGCGGTGGTCACGTCCGCGACGTCCGCTCCGAGTTTCAGCGTGCCGGCGTTCTGGAGCACCACCACGCCATTGAAAGCGCCCGGGGTGGTCGAGGCCACGGTGCTCTGGAAGGGAGCGAGGGTGGAAAGTGTTCCACCGTTCACCGTGAGCGTGCCGTTGCTGGAGGTGCCGGGGTTGAGCTTGATCGTGTTAGCTCCCGTGTAGGTCAGGGTAGCCCCGGTGTTCACGGTGGTGTTGGCCCCGAAGCCGCCGTTTCCTGCGACCGTGAAATCCCCGGAATGGTTCCAGGCCGCGCCGGAGTTCAGATTCACCACGGAAGCCCGGCCAGCGGTGAAGGCACCGGCGTGATTGACCGTGCCCGCCACGGTCAGCGTGGTGTTGGTGGTGGTGGCCTGGGCGTCCACCAGCACGGTCTTGGTCGCGCCGAAGGCGACGGTGCTGCCGGTGAGGAACGTGCCCGTTCCGCCGGAAAGGATGCTGAGATTGCCGAGGCCCACCGAGACATTGTTCACCTGCAGGGTGTTTCCGGCCTGGACGTTCCAGGTGGCGGTGGTGCTGCCCGCGTTGGCGTTGGTGAGCCGCACCGTGCGGGTGCCGGTGGTTCCGTTGAGGTTGAAGGTGCCGCTGAAGCCGCTGTTGTTTCCGGAGAAGACGAACGCGTGGGTGGTGCTGCTGGTCAGGTGGCACTTCAGGTCGAAGGTGCCCGAGCCGCTGAAGCCGCCGGAAAACGTGTCCGTGATCGTGCCGGTGGAGCTTTGGGTGGCGGTGATGGTGCCGCCGGTGCCGGTGATCTGGCCGGAGAGCACCGGGCTGGAACCGCCGCTGGTGGCGATCGCCCCGCCATTCAGCGTGATCGGACTGGCGGAGGTCAGCGTGCCGGAGTTCCAGATGAGGGCGAGGGTCGCGCCGCTGCCCACCTTGTAGGATACGGTGGAGGCGGTGGTGGTGCTGATGTTGTTCCCTGCGGTAAGGGTGGTGGTGCCGCCTTGGAGATCGAAGGTGCCGCTGGCGAGGCTCACGCCCGGGCCGAAGGTCAGCGAGCCGGTGCCGGTCTTGGTGAGCGTGCGCGAGCCGAGGCCGAAGGTGCGGTTGTTGGCGGTGCCGGTGAACGAGAGCGTCCGGGACGCGGCGACGTTGAAGGTCTGGTCGGCCCCGAAGGACACCAGGCTGTTCGCGGTGAAGCTGAACGCCAGATCCTGGGTGGCGGCGCTTAGGTCGATTCCGCTGGCGCCGATGGCAAGGGTGCCTCCGGTGCCATTGGCGATGGTGACCTTTCCGGTGGGGCTGGCCACGGAGACACCGGAGACGGTGAACGCGCCTTCCAAGGTGTTGGAGAGGTTCGCGGTCGAATTGGAATCAAAGGTGACGGCTTCTCCGGACGCGGGTTGCGTTCCTTCCAGCCAGTTGGTGTCCACGTTCCAAGCGGCGGAAGTGGTGCCGGTCCACGTTTTCGCGTGAACGGTGAGGGGTGCCGTCAGGAGCAGGCCGACGGCGGTGAGGGGGATTCTGCGGGTCTGATGCATGCGAGCCTGTTCATCGCACAGAAATTGCATGCGGAGTATGGACCTACGTCTTTATTTCATGCATATTCGTCTCATGAAAAAGGGCCGCCCCACGATCCTCTACGGGACGTATGTGTATGATGAGCGCATGCACCGCGGCATCCTGCGCTTCGGTCGGCAGCACGGTTGGCGGGTGCGGCTGCTGCTGCCGCACTCCTGGCAGCACGCGGAAATGCTTCAGGCGGACGGGATCATATCGATGGTGGAGCCGGAGGAGGATGCCGGCAGCGGAATGACCGACCACCTGATGTCGCTGGGGTTGCCCACGGTGGAACTGAGCTTGAGCCGACCAGGAATGCCGGCACTGCGGTTGCTGCCGGACGCGCGGGCTTCCGGGCGGTTGGCGGGGGAGTACCTGGCTGGCTTGGAACGCCGCCACTGGCTGCACGTGTGCTGGGGGCGGACGTGGCACGACGATCTCCGCATCGCGGGGTTCCGCGAGGTGGCGGAAGACCGGGAGATTCCGTGGACACTGCTGGAGATCCGCGACCACAAGGCGGCCCGGATGGTGGAGATCCGTCGGCAACTGGAGGCGCTGCCGAAACCGCTGGGGGTCTTTTGCTCCTTCGACCACTACTCGGAGCAAGTGCTGGAGGTGTGTCTCGATGCCGGATGGGCCGTGCCGCAGGACGTGGCGATCCTGGGATGCTACAACCATGAGGTGCATTCGGTGTTCGCCGAGATCCCGCTTTCGACGATCGACATGGGCCTGGAGGACCGCGGCTATCAAGCGGCGGCCCTGCTGCGCTATCTGATGGCGGGAGGGGAGATGTCCTCCGAACCGCTGTATTCACCGGTGAAGGGGGTCATCGAGCGGGCCAGCACGAGCCTGCACTCGTCCCGCGACAGCGTGGTGGTGCAGGCGGTGCATTTCATCGAGAACCAGATGCACCGCCCACTGGGGGTGGAGGAGGTCGCGGCGGCGGTGGGGGTGTCACGGGCCTCGCTGCAGCGGAGGTTCGAGAAGGCGTGCGGCCGCGGCGTGGGGCGGGAGATCCTGCGGATCAAGATGGACCGGGCGGCGAAGCTGCTGCGGGAGGAGGACGACAGCGCGGCGATGGTGGCGGGGCGCGTGGGCTTCCCGGACGCGCTGCATTTCTACCGGGTCTTCAAGAAATACACCGGCCAGACCACGAAGGAATACCGGGCCAGGCATGAGGGGAGGGGGTGAGGGGGCGGTTTGGCTACTATAGATGTAGTAAATTGTCATCGCGTGCGGGTGGATGCATTCCGGAGGAGTCCGGGATGAGGAAGAGTCCCACGATTTCCACCACCAGTGCCGCCAGGGTCAGGTAATAGCCGGAGCCGATGCGCTCGTATTCCTGCAGGGCGGAGATGCCGGTGAAGGCGATGAAAAGATTCCGGATGAGCCAGACCAGCATGATTGCCGCGAGCGCGCGGAAGAGCCAGAGTGTGGCGCGTGAGTGTCCGAGCGGACCGGCGAGGAATGGCATCGCGATCAGGGCGATGAAGGCGACGGGCCAGATGACGAGCAACATGAGGGGGAAGGGGCTTGAGACCAGCCACGCCAGATTGGGCCGTTGGTCAATCAGGCTGCGGGCGTAGAACCAGAGATCCGGTATCTGATAGGTGGGGAATGCCTTCGGATGTTTTTGTGCTGAGACAATGCGGGAATCGATGACTCCGTACCAGACGCTGTGTCCGGTGCTTGGTGGGAGGATCGGAGATTGGACGAATCTCCAGCGATGAAGAACCTGTTTGGTGGCAGTCTCTCCCTCCGCGATGGATTCACTACGCCAGAACTTCAGTGGCACGTGTTCCCACGGCAGGCATTGGGCGAGGGCCATGAGAAGCACGGCGAGCCACAGCACGGCTTTTACCCGGCGGAAACGAGAGGAGGACATCCCGCGCAGGTTGACGGATGGAAAATTAAAGCTCCAGCTCCGATCATAGCTCGGGCGTGTGAGGCGTGAGCCAGCTCTCGCGCTTGAACCACGTCTCCTGCCGCTTCGCATACTGGCGGGTGGCGGCATTGATCTGTTCCTCGCACGTGGCGCGGTCGATCTCGCCACGGATCAGCGCGCGAATCTCGCGGAAGCCGATCGCTTTCTCAAAGGTGGTGGAAACCGATTCCAGCGCGGCGACTTCGTCGATGGCTCCGCCCTCGAGCATAGCCCGCGTCCGCCGGGCGATCCGGGCGTGCAGGTCCGGCCGGCTACGATGGATGACGTAGCCGTGAAGGGCGGCGGTTTTCGAGGCGGTGGCCGTTTCCCACTGGTCGCGGAGTTCCGAGGCCTTCCCGCCGGTGAGGCGGCAGATCTCCACGGCACGGCTCACGTAGCGGCGGTTCTGGAGAGGAGTGCGGGAGGCTTCCACGGGATCGAGTCTCCGGAGTTCCTCCACCAGATCTTCCAGCGGCAGGGCGTCCAGTTCCGCCCGCAGCGCGGCGTCGCCGGTGGGGAGGGGCGAGGCACCGTGGGTGAGGAATTTCAGATAAAGCCCGGAGCCGCCGGTGACGATCGGGGTGCGGCCGCGCGAGGCGATTTCCGCGATCACCGGAGTGGCCAGCCGGACGTAGGACTGCGCGTCATTCGGAGTGGCGGGGTCGAGCACGCTGAACAAATGGTGCGGCACGACCGCGCGCTCCTCCGCCGAGGGCGCGGCGGTCAGGATCTCCAGCCCGTGGTAAAGCTGGAATGCGTCGGCATTGACGATCTCGCCGTCGTGGCGTGCGGCGAGTTCCAGCGCGAGCGCGGTTTTTCCGGAGGCGGTGGGGCCGCAGACGTAAATGGGGGTTGGTGGGGCGGCGCTCAAATCTCGAGCGACCATGGTCCGTGCCGGGCTCCGGATTCAAAAACAAAAACCCCCGCCGCGGACGAACCGGGCGGGGGCTTTGAATGAAACGATCGGGATCAGGCGATCTCGTTCTTCTGCTCGGCGGGAGCGGCCTCCTCGGCAGGGGCGGCTTCGGCCACCACCGGGGCGGTTTCCACCGGAGCGGCTTCCGTCACCTCGGCCACGACCGGAGCGGCTTCCTCCACCACCGGGGCGGGGGCGGCTTCGGTCACCGGAGCGGGGGCGGGCTCGGTCACCGGAGCGGCAGCTTCGGCGGCGGGAGTTTCGACGGCAGCGACGACAGCCGGGGCGGCGGCCACGGCGGCGACGGCGGAGGCAGCGGAAACGACGGCACCGGTCGGCTTCTGCGGGCGCTCTTGGCGGCGCTCCTGGCGTTCCTCACGCTCTTCCTTGTCCTCGCGTTCGTCGAAGCCCTTCGACTTCGCGCCGGAGACGCTGAGCTTGCGGCCCATGAAGAATTGGTCGTGGAGAACCTCAATGGCGCGCTTGGCGTCATCGACGTGGAGCATTTCAACGAACCCGTAGCCCTTGGAGCGGTGGGTGTTGCGGTTGTAGACGACTTCGACGTTGCGGACGCCGCCGATGCCCTTGAAGAGGTCGGTCAGGTCGCTTTCAGTGACCTCGTAGGAGAGGTTGCCGAGGTAGAGGCGCGGGGATTCGACCGGGCCTTGTTCCTTGCGCTCCTGCGGGCGGGCGATGCGGATGTTGGACTTCACCGGCTGGGCCGCGCGCTCCTGCTGCGGCGCATCCTTGGTGCGGTCCTGCTGGCGCTCCTGGCGGGTGGGGCGGACGGGCTCCTTGTAGAGGCCGATGGCCTTCAGGATCTTCTGCCACCAGGTCAGCTTGGCTGGCTGGGGCATCGGGCGGCGTTCGCGGAAGCCGCGGTTGCCGCCATCGCGGGTGCCACCTTCGCGGCGGCCGCCGTCACGGTTGCCACCTTCGCGGTTTCCGCCTTCACGGCGTGGGCCACCCTGACCGCCCTGGCGGTTCTGGGGATTCTGTTGGTTGTTGTTGCGGTTCTGGCCACCGCGGTTGCGGCGGCGACGCTTGCGTCCCGGATTCTGGGAGTCTTGTGTTGCGTTGGACATGGTGTTGTCGCGTGGGTCGGGGTTGCGGGCGGACCGGCGCGGCGGGCGGATGAGGCCCGGCGGTGTTGGGAGGGTCCAGCGTGCGGACCGGCGAGGCAGGGATGGTCCGGCTTTTTGGTGCCGGGAGGAACTGCCGCTGGAGTACATGGGCGTTCCTGGGAATCCGTGCCGGCCGGCTTGCGCCGCCGCCCGTGGGCAGAAATCTTTCCAGTTCCAAGGATGCGGCGACCGGCGGGCGCTCCACTCGGGGCGGCCAATAGGATGGTCATGGGGCCGGTTTCGGGCATCCGGGGTGGTGGGAAAGATCCTGCTGCCGCGGGAAGCTAAGGCTTCGAGAAAGATTGGCAAGGCATTAACCGCCCTTCTACAACACGCGCGAGAAGATGAGCAGGGGGGCTGGCATGCAAAATGCCCCCTCAATCGGGTGGAAATTTGCCTTTCCTGATATTCAACCTCCCAATCGGTCGCCTTTGGGGTTGAGTCGGGGGCGGCGGTCGATAGATTCGCGCCGGACAGCCATGCTCAAGCCCTTTTTCTCCCGTCTGGTGCCATTGCTGATGCTCTCAGCCCCCTCCTTTGTCGCCGCGCAAGCGCCTGAAAGCGTGATGGTCGTGGAGGCGTGGTCGGGCAAAATCCTGGTCGCCGCGAACGCGGGCACGAAGCGCCCGGTCGCCAGCCTCACCAAGATCGCCACCGGCGCTCTCGCCGTGGACTGGGCGAATGCCAGCCAGACCGACATCGCCACGGTCATGCTCACCGTGCCGGACTCCGTGGCCACCATCGGCGGCCCGAACCCGATGCGTCTCCAGCCGGGCGACCGCCTCAGCCTGCGGGACGCGCTGGCCTCGGCCCTGCTCGGTTCGGACAATCTCGCCGCGCAAACGATCGCCGACCACATCGGCCGTGATTTCCTGAGCCGCCGCGGCGGTGGGGGCGATCCGGTGGCGGCCTACGTGGCGGAAATGAACCGCCTCGCCCGTGCGCTCGGGATGAGCCAGACGACCTTCACCAATCCCCACGGCCTGGAGCTCCCCGGCCAGCGGGTGGGCGTCTCGACCGCCGCGGACATGACCCGGATCTCGATCTACGCGATGCGCCGCGCGGCGTTCTCCTACATCGTGCGCCAGAAGGACCGCAAGGTGACCGTCAACGGTGCGGGCGGTGCCCGTTCCTTCACGGTGCGCAACACCAACGAACTAATCGGTCAGGAAGGCATGCTGGGTGTGAAAACCGGCACCACCAACGCCGCCGGTCCCTGTGTTTCCGCCTGCCAGGAGCGCGAGCCGCTGGTCCGCAAGAAGCCGGACGGCAGCAAGGGCGTGACCCCGCGCCGCGTGATCGCCGTGGTGCTGAACAGCCCGGACCGCTTCAACCGCGCCCGCGCCCTGATCGAACAGGGCTGGGGCATCTACGACCAGTGGCTGGCGAGCGGTGCTCCGGTGCAGGATCCCCGCCGCGAACTGCTCAAGGCGGAAGACCCTCTCTGACCCAAAATCCGGCTCGTTCCCGGAACACTTCCCAAATACCCGAAATCTAAGACACTCATGCGCATTGGTATCCTGAACAGCGGCGGGGACTGCCCCGGTCTGAACGCGGTCATTCACGGGGTTGTCGGCGCGGCCGATGAACTCGGTTGGGAAGTGATCGGATTCCGGGATGGCTTCGAAGGCCTCCTGCCTCCGGGCGATTACACCGTTCTCACCCCGAAGGACACCGTCGGCATCCTGAAAATGGGTGGCACGATCCTCGGCACCACCAACAAGGGCCACTTCGCCGCCAAGGTCGGCAAGGGCGACATCGCCGAAGTGCCGCCGGAAATCGTGGCGAAAGCCAAGCGCACCATGGACCAGCTCGAGATCAGCGCGCTGGTCATCGTGGGGGGCGACGGCTCGCTGACCACCGGCCTCCAGCTTTACCGCGAGGGTTGGCCGATCATCGGCGTGCCGAAGACGATCGACAACGACCTCCACGCCACGGCGATGACCTTCGGTTTCGACAGCGCGGTGAATTCGGTGGTCGATGGCCTGGACCGCCTCCAGACCACGGCGGAAAGCCACAAGCGTGTCATGGTTCTCGAGGTCATGGGCCGCCACGCCGGTTGGATCGCCCTGTGGGGCGGCATCGCCGGTGGTGCCAGCGTGGTGCTCCTGCCGGAAATCCCCTTCAGTTTCGAAAAGGTCGCCGAGCACATCAAGGCCCGCGACGCCCAAGGGTACCACAGCACCCTCGTGGTGGTGGCGGAAGGCGCGTGCCTGCCGCAGGGCGACATCGTCAGCGTCGACCCGAACTCCGGCGGTGAAGTCCGTCTCGGCGGTGTGGGCGACGTGGTGGCGAAGCGCCTGGAAGCCCTCACCGGCAAGGAAACCCGCTCCTGCACGCTCGGTCACCTCCAGCGCGGCGGTGCCCCGACCTCCCTCGACCGCATCCTCGGCATGCGCTTCGGCGTGATGGCGGTGAAGTTGGCGTCCGAAGGTGAGTTCGGCCGCATGGTCAGCTACCAGTCCTATCACGTCGGCTCGGTGCCGATCCAGGACGCGGTGAACAAGCTGCGCCTCGTCGAGCCGGACAGCGAGCTGGTCCAGGCCGCCCGCGCGGTGGGGATCTGCCTCGGCGACTGACGGGTGTTTTCTCCGTATAGGTCCTATAAGTCCTATAGGACCTATATTTCAGGGTAAATCGGGCGTGACGGGAGGACGACTTCCGCTAAAACGCCTCCGGCTACCTCCCATTGGAACTTTTCCGCATGTCCACCGATCCGCTCCTTCAGCTCCTCCGCAGCAAGGCCCGCTACTCGCACGAGCAGCTCGCCGAACTGCTGTCCATTTCCCCGGACCAGGTCAATGTCCGCATTGCCGCGTGGGAAAAGGACGGCACGATCCTAGGCTACCAGGCCGTGGTCGATCCGGAGCGCGCGGACGGTGACTCCGTGTCCGCCTTCATCGAGGTGAAGGTGACTCCGGAGCGCGGCGGCGGCTTCGACCGCCTCGCGATGCGCATCGCGCGTTTCGACCAGGTGACGAGCTGCTACCTGGCCAGCGGCGGCTACGACCTGATGGTCGTGGTGGAAGGCGGCGACCTCCGCGAGGTGGCCCGCTTCGTGTCCGAAAAGCTCAGCACCCTCGATGGCGTGCTCTCCACCGCCACGCATTTCCGGCTGAAGACGTATAAGGAAAACGGGTTCCTCTTCGACCAGGAAGCCCGAGCCGAGCGCCTCGCCGTCTCTCCGTGAGAGAGGAATGGGTAGTCGCGATTGGTGATCTCAAGCCGGCGATTGCCCGGCAGTAGATCTCCAACCAACCGCATCCCACCACCACCATGGATTATTCCACTAAAATCGCGCGCAATGTCGCGGGGATCCCGCGATCGGGTATCCGCGACTTCTTCGAGCTCGTCCAAGGCCGCGAGGGCGTCATCTCCCTCGGCGTCGGCGAGCCGGACTTCGTCACTCCCTGGCACATCCGGGAGGCCGCCATCTACTCGCTGGAGAAGGGGCAGACGACCTACACCTCGAACCTCGGCCTGCTCTCGCTGCGCAAGGCCATCTCCCGCTACGTCGGCGAGTTTTTCGACGTGCAGTATGAAGCCTCGAAGGAGGTACTCGTCACCGTCGGCGTGTCCGAGGCGATCGACCTCGCCCTGCGCGCGCTGCTCAATCCGGGCGACGAGGTGATCTTCCACGAGCCGTGCTACGTGTCCTACAGCCCGAGCATCGTGATGGCCTATGGCAACGCGGTGTCGGTGGAGACGAAGAAGGAGAACGGTTTCTCGCTGAAGCCCGAGGCGCTCGCCGCCGCGATCACACCGCGCAGCCGCGTGCTGATGCTGAATTTCCCGACCAACCCGACGGGCGCGGTCGCCACCAACGAGGATCTCGAGGGCATTGCCAAGCTCTGCATCGAGCACGACCTGATCGTGCTGACCGATGAGATCTACAGCGAGCTGCGCTACGACGGCGTGAAGCACGTCTCGATCGCCTCCCTGCCGGGCATGAAGGAGCGCACGATCCTGCTCCACGGCTTCTCGAAGGCCTTCGCGATGACCGGTTTCCGCCTCGGCTATGCCTGCGCGCCGCAGCCGATCATCGAGGCGATGATGAAGATCCACCAGTACTCGATGCTCTGCGCTCCGATCATGAGCCAGAACGCCGCGCTGGAAGCGCTGGAGAACGGCACGCCCGCCATGCAGATGATGCGGGACAGCTACCACCAGCGCCGCGATTTCCTGGTGAAGCGCCTCAATGAGATCGGCCTGTCCTGCCACACGCCGGGCGGTGCCTTCTACGTCTTCCCGGACATCCGCTCGACGGGGCTCTCCAGCAAGGAGTTCGCCACCGGCCTGCTGGAGGCGGAGAACGTCGCGGCCGTGCCCGGCAGTGCCTTCGGCACCAGCGGCGAGGGCTTCCTCCGCTGCTGTTACGCCACCGGCATCGAGGACCTGCGGAAGGCAATGGACAAGATGGAGCGCTTCGTCGGCTCCCTCTGACCCTTCCTCCCCATGGACACGGCCCCACGCAACGACCAGGAAGCGCGGGCGCTGACCTCGGCGCATGTCCTGCCGCTGGCCGTGTTCATCGGATTCCTCCTGCTCCTCCAGGTGGTGGGGGCGGAGATCACGTGGAAGCATCCGGACGCGCCGTGGTGGCGGCGCGCGCCGGAGCAGTGGATGTATCCGCTGCAATCGCTGGTCGTCGCCGGGCTGCTGCTGCGCGGATGGAAGTACTATGACTTCCGTTGGTCCGTGAAATGGACCGTCGTCGGGATTCTTTGCGGAGCGGCGGGCATCGGCCTGTGGCTGCTGCCGACCACGCTCTACGACCGCCTCGGGCTGGACACCGACCCGGAAGGTTGGCGGGCGTGGCTGGGGGTTGCCGCGCGCAAGGAGGGCTTCGACCCCGGCGTGTTCCAGTCGCCCGCGGCCTGGTGGACCGCGGTGGTGCTGCGGTTTTTCCGGGCGGCGGTGGTGGTGGCGCTGGCCGAGGAGATCTTTTGGCGCGGGTTCATGATGCGGTTCCTATTGGATTGGGAAGGGGATTGGACCCGGCAGCCGTTCGGCAAGCCTTCGCTGCTGTCCTTCGTGGTCGTCACCGGGCTCTTCACGGCGATCCATTCCGGGCCGGACCGCGCGATGGCATTTCTCTACGGCTCGCTGACCTACCTGCTCTGCATCCGCTCGAAGAGCCTTGGTGCCTGCGTGGCGATGCACGCCACTGCGAACCTGCTGATGTGCCTCTACATCGTGGCCTACGGGAAGTATGGCCTGTGGTAGTGATGTAGCTGGAAGCTCCGCTTCCGGATTGTCTCCACCAGCTCCAGTTGGCGGTGGTGGGGAGGCCGAACGATGGGCAATTAGGTAGGGCCTGCTCCCGGGTGGACTGGATTTGCCCGGGTTTTCGCGGGTCTTCCCACGCGCAAGTTTGGAAACTTACGCTACTTCGCCTGCGGCGTTCACTCGTCAGCTCCCTTCTGCATTTTCAGCTACCAAAGAAAAATGGCGCCTCGAAAGGCGCCATTCGTTCGGTTCAGATATCGGTGCGGGATTTGCCGCTGAGCTTCCAGATCGGGCCGTTCTTGTCGTAGGGCGGGCCTTCGCCGGGAGCGGCGGGGCTGTTGTCCAGACGGAACAGCGGCAGGATCGGGGCGCCGCTGGCGTCCTTCTCGTAGGTGGCACCGATTTCCTCGATGAGGAGGTAGGCGAAGAAGAAGCCGCCGGGAACCTCGCTGACCAGGATCTCGATCGGATAGTCGGTGTTGTCACGGGCTTCGAACTCCATGCCGACGCCGAGGCCGGAGATGTCGGACTTGGCGCGCTGGGACATCGAGCCGTAGTTGTAGATCGCCATCGGTTTGGGCATCGCGAGATCGCGGCGGGCGCGATCGTATTCCTTGTCTTCTTTGTCGCCCTTCAGTTCGGCGCCCTTGCCAGCCAGCTTGATGTTCGCCGTCGGCGATTCGTAGCCGTAGTCGAAGACGTTCTTGTTGTTGAAGCGCACCACCACCACGTCATCGCCGGCACCCACGAAGCGGTACTTGCCGGTCTTCGGCGGGCGGACCATGCCACGGTAGATGACGACCCAGCGGGAGCCCGGCACGTCGCAGTTGAAGGCTTTCGGCGCGCCGTCGGCGGGGAGAACCGGCATGTAGATCTTCGTCTGGGCCAGCTTCTGCGGGGCTTGGAAATAGGAGTTGGCGAGCGAGCGCTCGTTCCAACCGCGGCTCACGAAGCCGTGCAGGATGTCACGGGTGCTGTCCATGATCTCACCCCAGTTGGTCTTCTCGCCAAGCGGGGTGGTGCGGCCCTTCGGATCCTGCTTCAGGTCGTAGAAGGTGCCGACCAAGGCATTGGCCTTCGGATCGATGATGCCGAAGGGGCTCATGCCCTTGGCGTTGCCACCGAGGCCCGGACCGCTGCCGGAGCCGAAGCCCGTGCCGTGGCCATCACCGCGGCCGCCGCCGGAACCACTGCCGCCAAGGCCGCCGGACAGACCGCCCGAGGAAAGGGAGCCGACGTTGGACATGGCCGAGGCCGCGTCCGGTTCCGGAAGGGTGAACGAGCTGGCCACGCCCTTCGCCGCCATCCGCGGTGTGTTCGGGGTGGTCATGGTGGCGCGCTGCTTCTTGTTGCTCACTTCCTTCACGCCCGGGGAGCCGCCGCCGCCGCCTTTCGGCATGAAGTCGACTTCCTGCTTCTTTTCCGGGATGATCTGGAAGATCCAGAAGATGCCGATCACCAGCAGGACGGCATGGACGATGATGGAAATGGAAAGCGAGCCTCCGCCGAGCTTGCGCCAGACCGTGTTCTTTTTCTGGTCCTGGTGTTCTGGCACATGTGCTGCTGGGACGTGGTCTGAATGGACGTTTTGTTGCATGTCCGTGGTGGGTTGTTCGGATGGGCGGTTCGAATAACCCAAGCGACATGAGACGGGCGACCGGGCGGGATCGCAGCTTTCCGCCCGGGCATCATGCCGTGGGTTTTCGAGACGCTTCCAATATGCCACCGTTATGGCCAAGACGCTTGTAGAAGCACGGCGTCTTTGTGTATGATTCTGCCCTTGATTGGCTTTCCGAATTTGCCTGTAAGTGGGGTAAATTGTTGCAAACAAATGAATTGCGGGATTATTTGTCCCGTTTCTTCCACTCCTTCTTCGCCACCGGCTTCTTTGGCGCGGGCGGCAAGATATCTTCCACGATGAAACGGCCCTTCACGCCGTCCAGCAGCCGCTGGATCTCCTTTCCTTCCTCCAATAGGAAGGTCAGCCGTTCCCGCGAAAGTCCCGGATCGTTCAAGAGCGCCTTGTTCCGGGCGTCCCGCTGGAGGAGCACCTTCGCGGCCAGCATCGACATGGTCTCATAGCTCGCCGCCACCGGATCCTCGTGGGGGCGGTCGGCGTGGAGCAGGGTATTGAGCGCCAGCCGGTCCTCCTCCTGGAGGTGGCCGAGGAAGGCATTGACGGCGGCGGGAGCCGCGGGATCGGGGTGGCCGGCGAGGATCCGCTCGAGCAGTGGAATGCCGGCCAGGAACTCGCCGGCTTCGTGGAGCGTTTCGTACTGCTCGGAAAGCAGCCGCTGGACCTCGGCGGAACTCAAGGCGAGCTGGCACAGCAGGCCGACAGTGCGGTCGACCGGGGTGGGAACGGCGGTCGGACTGGTCGACGCTTCCGTGGGGTGCTCGCGGCGCTGGGGTTGTTTGAGCGCGGTGACGGTGACTTCCTTGATGGCGGAGATGCCCATCTGGAGGCGGGACGCCAGATGGTTCATCTGGATCTCGCGGGTGGCGGTGTCGCTCATCACCGCGAGCAGGGCGGCGCATTCCCGGGCGATGGCGGCGCGGGATTCCGCGTGGGACATGGCCCCCGAGGCAGTGGCGCGGTCGATCTTGAAATCGAAGAACTCGCGCGCATTGGCGATCAGGCCGCGGAAGGCCTCCGCGCCGTGGGCTTTCAGGAACGAATCCGGGTCGTCGCCGCCCGGCAGCTCGATCACCCGCACGGCGATGCCTTCCATGATGAGCTCGCGGAAGGACTTCTCGGCGGCGGTGAAGCCCGCGCTGTCCGCATCGAAGCAGAGGACGACGGACTTGGTGTAGCGCTTCAGCAGCCGCGCGTGCTGGCTGGTGACGGCGGTGCCCTGGGCGGCGATGGCTTGTTCGATGCCGTGTTCGTGGCAGGAGATCACGTCGATCTGGCCCTCGCAAAGCAGCGCGGCCTTTTCGTGGAGGATCGGCTTTTTCGCACGGTCGAGCGCGAAGAGGATGTTGCTCTTTTTGAACAGCGGGGTCTCCGGGGAGTTGACGTATTTGCCGGACCGCTTGTCCTCCACGAGCTGGCGGCCGCTGAAGCCCACCACATCGCCGATGTCGTTGCGAATCGGGAACATCAGGCGGTTCCGGAAACGGATGCCGATGCCAGAGCGGGGATCGTTTTCGTCCTTGAGATAAGCCATGCCGGATCCGACCAGTTCGCGGCCGGTGAACTTCCGCTCCCGTGCCCAATCGGTGTACCAGCGCAGGTTATCCGGCATCCAACCGATGGACCAGCGCTCCGCCATGTCCCGGCCGAAGCCGCGGGATTTCAGATAGTCCCGGGCGTGTTGGGCGTCGGGCGAGGTGAGCAACAGCTCATGGATGTAGGCGGTGGTTTCCCGCATCAGATCCAGCAGACGGCCGCGCAGGCGGCGGGCCTGGTCGGCTTGGGGATCGGATTCCACCTCGATGACAGGGACGCCCACGCGGCCGGCAAGCTTCCTTACGGCATCGGTGAAGGGGAGGTTCTCATACTCCCGGATGAAGGCGATGGCGTCGCCGCCCTTGCCGCAGCCGAAGCAGTGGAAGGACTGGCGGCTGGGGGTGACGTTGAACGAGGGGCTTTTCTCGTTGTGGAATGGGCACAGGCCCTTGAACCCGGATCCCGCCCGGCGCAGTTGGACGTAGGAACCGATCAGGTCCACGATATCGGTCGCGGCGAGGACCTGCTGGATGGTTTCCTGGGGGATCTGCGACACGGTGTGGGGCTGGGAGTATGGCGATGCGGATGCGGACGTCCAACCCCGAAGCGGGAAACCGCGAAATCACCGATCCGGGCGGGTTAGGGGGAAAACTACGCAGGCGGGGCTAACACGATTTGCAGACGAGGCCGGTTCGTGGCATCGCTCTCATGTTGGAACCCGGAAGGTTCCCTCATCCCCATGAAAGTCGTACGCAAGAATTCGGCCGGCGAAAGCCGCGAGGTGTTGCTGAAGGAGTATTTCGTGACCGCTTCCCTGATCGCGCTGTTGAAGCGGGTGGGAGCCGAAGCCGCCCGCTGTGCGCGGCCCGCTCCGAAGCAGGAACCCGCGCTGGTGCGCGTGCGACGCTAGGATTTCCCGGTTGCTGGTTGGTCTCGTCCCGCCCGGTCGCCATGCCGGGCGGGATTTTTCCGATCCCGCCCCTGAGGCGGGATCGTCTTGCCCTCTGGTCCGGGATTTGCTCTAATTCCGGCCAGTGGAGTATCGAGCGAGGATCCGGGCCGCTGTCGGCTGGCTGGAACTCGGCCTGGCCGACGAGGCTCTCGTCGAGCTGGCGCCGCTCCCGTGGCGTATCCAGATCCGTCGGCCGGTGTTGGAGCTGCGGCTGGCGGCGGAAATGGCCCACAAGGCGTGGAACCGGGCGTCGGAGACGGCGCGGCTGCTGTGCCTGCGGTTCCCCACCGAGCCGCGGTTTTTCCTGCACGCGGCCTTCTGCCTGCATGAAACCGGGGACACGCTGGAAGCCTGCAGGTGGCTGCTGCGGGGGCCGAAGGCGCTGTTTGGCGATGCGGTGTTCCATTACAACCTGGCTTGTTACCTGAACGTGATGGGCCAGCACACCCGGGCCAAAGGGCACTTGGAAACCGCGTTCCGGCTCGAACCGGGGCTGCGGGATGAGGCGGAGAAGGATGAGGATCTGGCGGGGTTGACGGTGGAGTGCTAGAGGAGTGCCGAGTCAGCAGTGGAAAGTGATCAGAGGAGAAGGTGAGCGGGATTGGCTTGCGTGGTGGGACGGGATGTTCCGAAGTTCCGCCCGTGTCCGTTTCTCCCGCCCAACTCGGCCAGGTGCTGTCCGCCTTCGAACGAAATTTCCTCGAGCGGAACGAGCTTGGGGCATCGGTCTCGATCTGGTGGCAGGGCGAGGAGATTCTGTCGATCGGCGAGGGATATGCCGACCGGGCAAAATCCCGCGCGTGGACCCCGGAGACGCTGGTGCCGGTGTATTCGGCGACCAAGGGACCCACGTCGGCCACGCTGCTGATGGCGTTGGAGACGCACGGGCTGGGACCGGAAACGCTGGTCCGCGAGGTGTGGCCGGAGTTTCCGGTGGCGGAGGCGACCTTCGCGCACCTGCTGTCCCACCAGTGCGGGTTGGCGGCGCTGGATCGCCGGGCGAGCGTGTGGGACCACGCGGAAGTGGTGGCGGCGGTCGAGGCGCAGACTCCGGCCTGGCGACCGGGCGAGGGGCAGGGCTATCATCCGCGGACCTTCGGGGTGCTGGTGGATGAACCGGTGCGTAGATTGACGGGGAAGACGCTCGGCGCGTTTTTTCGCGAAGCGATCGGGGCTCCGCTGGGCCTCGATTTCTGGATCGGCCTGCCGGAAAGCGAGCAGGGTCGCGTGGCCACGCTGTATCCCGGGAAGGCGGACAAGTCGGATCTGGAGGAGGGCTTCTATAGCGAATTCCACAAGGAAGGGTCGTTGGTGCGGCGGGCGTTTTCGTCGCCGCGCGGGCTGCATTCGGTGCAGGAGATGAACGACCCGAAGGCGTGGTCGGCGGGCTTCCCGGCGATGGGCGGGGTGGGCACGGCCTCGGCGCTGGCGAAGTTCTATCAGGCCGCGATCGGGGCGATCGATAGCCCGCTGTCCGCGTCGGTGCGGGCGAAGCTGGCGGCCACCCGCGTTCAGGGGGATGACCGTATCCTGATGCGGGAGACCTGTTTCACCTGCGGCTGCCAGAAGGACCCGGTGGACGCGGCGGGGAACAAGAAGCGGCGGCTTTACGGGGAGTCGGTGGGGGCCTTTGGCCATCCGGGCGCGGGTGGCAGCCATGCCTTCGGGGATCCGGAGACGGGCCTGTCCTTCGCGTACGTGATGAACCAGATGGAGCTGAGCGTCTTCCCCGGACCGAAGAGCACGGACATGATCGAGGCGTTGTTCGGGGAGTGAGGGGATGCGATTGCCCAGTTTGGCTGGATGGGTGATTCCGTCCGGTGCTTCGATACGTGGTCGATTGTTGTGCATCAATAGGCTGGGACTGCACCCGTGCGAACGAACTTGAAGCGTTTCCCGTTCGATCATCAATCTCTTCGCATGGATGCCCTGATCCGAATCCTCGTGGAAGACGTCCTGATTTTTGCCAACAGCGATGAAGAGCAGATGGCGGAGGATTTTGCGGTTGTGCAGTTGGAGCGAATCGCAAGCGACCTTCTGTCAGCTGGTGATGGCCCTATTCAACAGTTTCACCGAGTCGTGGAGGAAATGATTCGTGAGGCAAAAGGTAGTGGAAATGAATCGCGGCAGCTTCTTCTCCAGTCTTTGCCATCCCATCTGGGGCTGATTTGAAATCAGCAGTGTGTAACCAGCGGAAACACGGCACGGTAAAATCGGCGTAAAGCGATGGAACCCGGTTGAAGTGGGCCGGGGTGTGTGGTTGGAAACGAAGTGCGATGAAGACATGCACTTTGATCCATGCCATGGCGGGATTTGGTTTGCTCGGTGGAGCGCAGCCTGTGTCCGCGGAGGGGTTTCATTTCCGGCCGGTGGAGATTCCGGCCAACGAGGTCCGCTTGATGGAGCTGGCCCGGGTGCGGGAATTTAGGGTCGCCTACGAGCTGGGCGAATCCAGTCCGCAGACGTTGCTGGTGGCGGAGCTGTACACGTTCGGCAAGCCGACGCGGGTGTTCCGGCTTTCGCGGGCGATTTACCCTCCTGGCAAACAATCTTCCTCGGGAACGATCTCCTTTGGCTGGAACCGCGACGCCCGGCATCTGGTGTGTGTCCACGACAACGGGCGGCCGGAACTGTATTCACCCTTTAGCGCAAAGATCAATCTGCCGGAGTTCTCGCCGATGGATGCGTTCTATTTCCAGGACTCCACCGCGGAGGACCGGGGGTCGGAGTCGGGCGGCGTGAAGTTCCGGCTCTATCCCGTGGCGGGATGGTGCGGGGAGAGGAGCCTCCAGATCCGCTCCGAAGGCGTGAAGAGCGTGAAGGATTACGTGGCAGCGTGCGCTTCAGCGGGCGCGAAGAACGCGGTGGTGGTCTATGTCTATCGGAGCGAGTACGGGGGAGACCCGCCGATGAAGTTCGAGCCGTGAGCGGAGGAGGTCGTTCGCGAAGCCGGCATCGTTAGATGAAGGGATGGGATGTTCTCGTGGCAGCGGACGCAGCCATTCGACCCGGTCGCCCACGGCGGTGCGACCCTACCTTCGGCGCAGTACGGCGAGATGGCGGTCGACGGACTTGTTCGGCGCGTCGTCGAGGATGCGGGATTCCGCGTGGCGGAAGTTCACTAGCAGCTCCGCGCCGCGGAGTTTCAGCGCGGTAAGGGCGAGGGCGTGCTCGCGGTCGAAGTAGGAGGTGATGGCCAGCACGCCGCCGGGCTTGAGGGCGGCGAGGGCGTTTTCCAGCAGGCGGTCCCACACCGGGGCGTCGTGCCAGTAGTTCTGGTGGCGGATGAAGACGAGGTCGAAGGGCGGCAGTTCCCGCATGCGCTCGGTGCGGGAGGCATCGCCGGCACGGAACTCGATGCGGGTGTCCGGCGTTTCCGGTTTCCAGCGTTTCGTGGCTTCCGCGATGTCGCCGGGGAGGAGGTCGATGCCGAGGTAGAAGCCGACTTGCGCCGGGGACAGCGCGGCGAAGAGGGTGCCGGTTTCATCGGCACGGCCGCATGCCAGATTCAGCACGGCGGCGGGGGAGTCGGCCACGAAGCCTGCGAGGGACAACGCCTCCGTGAGCTTGACCCGCAGCCGTTCCACGTCGGCGGCGATGCCGGGGAAGCGGAAGGGCAGGCGGGGTTGCATGCCGCGGGGCTAACCGTTCGCTGGCGGGGGATCAAGCGCGGGACGAGCGCCATGAAATGGCCGGACATGATGAAATCAGGACGGCGTTGGGGAAAATGGCGAATGCCTGATGGCGGGAGCGGGAATGAGACTTGGCAATTTCCGCAGGAGGATGTCGGAAGACTACGGATGGATTGATGCATGGAATAAAAAACACGTGGTTTCCGGCTGGCCCGTGGTCCGCTCATTGCTAGACTGGCCGGACATGGTTCCATTCACCTCTCCGGTTCGCGAAATCGACCCCATCGTCCAGGAAGCCGTCAGTGCGATCGGTAGCCAGTTCGCGATCGGCGGTGAGTTCGTGTTCGGGGAGGAAATCCAGAGCGGCCACATCAACTCGACCTACCGCGCGACCTACGAGCTGCCGGACGGTTCCCGCCAGCGCTACATCCTGCAGCGGATCAACGACAGCGTTTTCAAGGATCCGCATGCGGTGATGCGGAACATCGAGTGCGTGACGCGCCACATCAACTGGAAGGTGCTGCGGGTGAAGAAGGACCTCGGCGGACAGACGTTGAACCTCTACCCGGCCCGCGGCGGCCACTTCTGGGCGGAGGCCCAGTGCGGCGGCCTGTGGCGCTGCTACAATTTCATCGAGGGCTGCTTGACCTACGATGTGGTCGAGAATACCCGGCAGGCCTATCAGGCGGCGCGGGCCTTTGCGTCCTTCCAGGATCTGGTGAGCGATCTCGCACCCACCGAGATCGTCGAGACGATCCCGAATTTCCACGACACCCGGCGGCGCTACCAGCGGCTGCTGGAGGTGGCGGCGGAGGATCCGCTGGGCCGCCTCGAGTCCGTCCGCGCCGAATTCGATTTCATCCGCGCTCGCGGCGAGATCACCGGCAAGCTGCTGGATCTGAGGGACGCGGGAGAGATCCCGGTCCGCATCACCCACAACGACACCAAGATCAACAATGTGATGATCGACTCGGAGAGCGACGAGGCGGTGTGCGTGATCGACTTGGACACGGTGATGCCGGGGCTCTCGCTTTACGATTTCGGCGACTTGGTGCGCTCCGCGACCAGCCCGGCGGCGGAGGATGAAATTGATCTCACGAAGGTCCAGATGCAGATGCCGATGTTTGAGGCGCTGACGGAAGGCTTCCTCGACGCCGCCGGTGGTTTCGTCAACGAGACCGAGGTGGAGCACATGGTCTTCGCCGGAAAGCTGATGACGTTGGAAGTGGGCATCCGCTTCCTCACCGATCACCTCGAGGGCGACGTGTATTTCAAGACCCACCGCCCGGATCACAACCTTGACCGCTGCCGCACCCAGCTCAAGCTGGTCGAGCGGATCGAGGAGCAGGAAGAGGCGATGGAGAAATTCGTCCGCAAGGTGTGGCGGGGGAAAAGATAAAGAAAGTGCCGAGTCATCAGTGAGCAGTGATCAGAGAAGAGTATTCAGATTGCCCCTCTTTCTGATCACTGCTCACTGATGACTCGGCACTTTTTCACGCATTCACCAGGCAGTCCGCGAGCAACACGCGGGCCTTCGCATTGTCGCTGGTGGAGAGGATGACGGTGGCCCAGCCTTGGTCGCGGCGGACGAAGCGGATGGCGCTGATGTTGATCTGGGGCTCGCGGAAACGGGCGGCCACGTGGGCGATGGCACCGGGCTGGTCCTGGATGCGGATGACGAGGACTTCCTCGCTCATGGCCTGGTAGCCCGCGGCGGTGAGGGCGCGCAAGGCGTCGTCGTAGGGTTCAGCTTCGAGGCGGATGACCGCGTGTTCGTGGTCGTCGGTCCCGTCGATCTGGAGGATGTTGATTCCCCGGTCGGCCAGCAGGCCGGTGACGTCCGCCAGCACACCGGGACGGTTGCCTGGGGTGATGATGAGGATTTCCTTCATGGTCCGGAGGGGACGGGGAGGCGCGAGGCCACGACATCCGCGATCACCCGGTCGATGGTGTCGCGGGTGACGTGGGGCATGGTGATGAGGTGGGCGATTTGTTCGTGCGGGGCGATCTGCCAGCGGCGGATCACCTCGTCCGCGGGGCGCGGAAAGACAACGGTGATGGAGTTCTCGTGCCGCCAGGACGGGATGCCAGCGGCTTCGAAGCGGGCGATGGCGTAGTCCGCCATATCCAGACAGGCGGCGACGCGCCTCCGCATGCCGTCCTCGCCCCAGCGCTGGAAGGCGCTCCAGAGCACGAGCGGGCCGAGCGCGCTGCGGCTGCCGAGGATGGTGGTGTCCATGACGCCGACGTATTCCACGCTGCGGGCGACCCGCTCGGTGTGGGCGCGGCGGGCGAGCACCACGCCGCAGGGGACAGGGCTGCCGACGAACTTGTGGCCGGACACGGCGATGGAGTCGATTCCGGCATCGAACCCGAAGGGCTGCGGACGCTCCACCCACGGCAGGATCATGCCGGAAAGCGCGGCATCGGCGTGGATGTAGGCGCGGGAAATGGCGAGCTCCTTGAGCATCGCGCGGATCTTCCGGAGGTCGTCGACCGCGCCGTGCATGGTGGTGCCGATGTTGGCGAAAATGATCGGCGGCACGTCGCGGTGCAGGCGCAGGGTTTCGCGGAGATCGTCGTAGTCGATCTCCCCATTGTCCTGGCCGCGGATCATGATGCTGCGGGCATCGAGGACCCGGACGATCTTGGCGGCGGAGTAGTGGGTGTGCTCGGAGTAATAGACCACCCCTTCCGGATACAGTTCGCGGGCCAGATAGAGGCCGTAGAGGTTGCCCTCGGTGCCGCCGGAGGTGACGTAGCCCCAGGTTTGATCCAAGGGGGCACGGAGGTGCTTCTGGAAGGTGGCGATCACCTCGCGCTCGAAGGGGAAGGAGTTCTCCCGGTAGATGGAGTCCGCGAAGGGATCGCCGCAGTTGTTCAGCGGATAGCGCAGGAAAGGGGCGAGCTCGGGATAATTGAAATCCTGGCTGCACGGGTAGCCGACGAGGGTGTGGGAAACCTCCTCGATCCGGCCGAGGAACGCATCGAGCCGCGCCCGCGCCTCCGGTGGCAGCGGAGGCATCGGCAACGGATCGTGAACCTCGTCCATCAACCCCCACTATGCCTCATGACCGGCACGGGATCAATGCTGCGCCGTGGCTTTCAGGCCCATGATCGATCCGACCAGCAGCGCCAGGAACAGCGCGCGGAGCAGGGACATCGGCTCCTGATAGAGGAAAATCGAGGCGATGGCCGCGCCGGTGGCGCCAATGCCGACCCACACGGCGTAGGCGGTGCCCATCGGGAGCTGTTTCACCGCCGCGGAAAGCAGGACCATGCTGCCCGCGAGCGTGACCAGGAAGAAGGTGGTGGGGCCGGGGCGGGTGAAACCGGCGGTGGCCTTCAGGCTCATCGCCCAGCAGGTTTCAAGAATGCCGGCGAAAACGAGGGTGACCCATGGTGACATGACAGTACGAGTGTTCGTGGTTCGAACGTCGTCTTGTCTTGACCGGGTACGGCGTGCCTCGTCCGGGCGGAAAGGAGCTTCCGCGCCGCAGCTATCCGCCCGTTCGCAGGGTTTGTCAACCCTGCGGGCCGTTGGCCGCCGCGGCCAGGCTGCCGCGGATGAACGTTTCGAGCCGGATGTTCGCGGCCGCCACGAAGCTCTCCGCTTCCTGCTTCCGGGTCTGGCTGATCTCGATCTCGAACGCGCAGGGATCGGTGGTGGGGTAGGATTCCACCGCCTTCAGGCTGCGGGCGCGGAACCGGAGCTTGCTGGCGGAAATCCAGTGGTGGCGTAGCTCGATCGAGGCGATGTCGGTGAAGGGCAGCAGCTTCGACACCGAGCCCTTCGGCGTGGGGGCCACGCTTTCGGTCATGGCGTATTCGAAGCGGATGCCATCCGGCTCGACGGACGCGATGCCCTCGATCCGGGCGAACCGCTGGAAGGGTTCCTCGCAGAAGAACCGGAGAGTAGGGGACGCAGCAGGGAGATTCATGGCGACAAGGGGATTTGCCAGGGATGAACGAGGTTAAAATGGCATGTCTAACCATTATGGTGTGACATGCATTTAATGCGCGATGGGTTACAGGAATGATATGGGTGAGGGGAAGCGATTTAACCGGCTTCTTGAAAATTTCACACGGATCTTACTCCGCGGCAGGCCTTGAAACTACCGGTTTTACACGCCCTTAACGCGTTTACGTGATCGCGTGGGAGCGAATGCTAAACGAGCGTTTGGGTAAACATTGGCAGCAATTTCGGCCATAACTCGAACCGCTGGTTCGGGATATACGTGAAACCGCGTACGTGAGCGGTGTTCTTTGCCTATGGATCAGGCAAGAGTCATGCCAAATACGGGTCAGCTGGTGTCTCGCCCGATGGCTGGGATTCAGGGAAGCGGTGGAACCGGATGAATGGAAACGGCGGCACCGTGCCGACGGCATCCCTGTGTGGAATGCGCCCCAAGCAGGTCAGGAAGGGCAGGCGGGGCTGGCTGATTCCTTCAGCGTGCCTTCACCGTGAGGACGGTGGCATAGCGGACGAAGCCGAGCACTTCGGCGAGCCTCATCGCGGCAGGGTCGTTTTCCGGGATAGTGACTTGTGGGATCTGGCCGTCCTTGAGCACGCGGCTCATGGCGTGGGCCAGGGCGCTGCGACCGTAGCCACGGGCGCGGTAGTCCGGATCGGTGATCAGGCGCAGCGGCGCGATGGCTTCGTCGGAGGGGTCGGCGGTGGCCATCGACACCAGCAGACCATCGGTGAAAACGCCCGAGCGCGGCAGGTGGCCGTCATCGCAGCCGCCGCGGAGCCATTCATCGTGCGGGCATGCGCGCTTGAACGAGGTCAGGCGGTCGTCGTCGTGATGGTCGAGCGCGCGGGCGCGGTGGCGGGAGCGCGGCGCGGACTTGGTGTAGCCGAGGAAAAACGGACCGGAAACCTCGTAACCGGCGGCGGTGAGCGCTTCGGCGGCTTTGGCTGGCGAGCCAACGGCGAGGAGACGGCGGAACTCGGTGCGGCGGGTGGGATGGACGCGGGCGATGGCCGCGCCATCGCGGAAGAGGATGGTGGTTTCCTCCGGAGCGTTCTCATCCGGGATGAGGGTGAGGGCGTCCGCCAGCAGTTCGGAGGGGCGGCAGCCGAAGTAGGCGGCCCACCAGGCATTCGCGGTGCCGAGGAAGCCGCCGCGTCCGCCGGTGAGATCCAGCGTCATCAGGTGTTCGTCGTAGTAGACCCCGGCATTGGAGAATGCCTCGGGTTCGGTGCCACGGGATTGGAAGCCGAGGCTGTCGAAAAGCTGGAGGGCTGCCTTTTGGGCGGTGACGACCGCCAGGTTGACACGGCGCAGGCCAGGGTCCGACTTCGCCCGTTCCAACGCGGCGGCGACCAGGGCCCGGGCGTGTCCCTGGTGACGGTGTTTCTGGACGACGAAGAGGCCGCTGAGAAAGGCGCGGTGTTTCTCGTTTTCCGGCGAGTAACGGGACAGTCGCAGGATGCCACAGAGCTCACGTCCGGAGAAGGAGCCGAAAAAGCACTCGTCGCGGTCGGCACGGAGGTGGGTGGCCATTTCCTCGAGGGTGGGCTCGTCGACCGGTTGCGCGCTGAACGCGGGAGGTTGCTCCCAAAGGGATTGCAGCCGCACCGCCCGGTAAAGCGCCGCGTCGTCCGGGGTCAGGATGCGAACGGAGACAGCGGACGGAGTCATGAATGATGTGTCGATTGATGCGTCATGGAGATGAGCGTATTGCATGCCGAGTTTCCATAACTGGTTGGAACGCAAGACCACCGTGGGCCGCTTGAGAACAGGGCCGTTTGGCTGGACTTTGGTTCGCCATCACCGATGCCCGGTTCCGTTTTCATACGGCGCTCGTGTCCGGAGCGATGGATGCATGCATGCCCGTTCCAATGAAAGTCTTAAACCAACGTCCGGCTCGTTTTCGCCGCACCCGCGGCTTCAGCCTCATCATCACCCTGCTGATGATGGTGCTTCTGGCTACCATCGCGCTCGGTCTGCTGGGCCTTTCTTCGATCACGCTCCGGGCTGCGGCCCGGGAATCCGCCATGTCCACGGCCCGCGCCAACGCGCGCCTGGCGATGATGATGGCACTGGGCGAACTTCAGAAGCAGCTTGGTCCCGACCAGCGGGTGAGCGCTCCGGCGTCCGCGCTCCAACCGGCCGTGCCAACGGTGCATGGGGATTGGAAGAACGCCACCGTGGTTCTGAAGCGGACGGAGGACGCATCCTTCAATCCCGCGGAAAGCCCGAAGGAAAAGATCAAGCGCGAGTTCAGCGGCTGGCTGGTGTCCGGGGAGCCCACGGTGACTTCGACGGTGGAGTCCGCCGGCTCCGGGATCACCGGGCAGGGGCTGACCGTGGTGCGGAGCAATGGCACCGCGTCTCCGGAGGTCAAGGCAGGTGCCGTGACGGTGTCCACCGGGGCCAATCCGGGGCGATACGCCTGGTGGGTGGAGGATGTGGGCACCAAGGCCTCGCTCGGATTGCCCCGCCAGCAGGATACCGCCCTGGCGGCCCTGTCGCCGGACCGCATGGATCCGCGGAAGATCACCGGCTTGGAAAGTGCTCCAGGAAAGGATTCGCCGCTATGGGACCGGCTGGCGTCCACCGGCACCAGTGAATTGGTCACTTCCGTGCCCGAGAAATCACGCGGTGGAAGCCGCTCCGTGGCCGCCGTGCACCGTGGGGTGCTGACGGACACCACCCGTGGACGCTTGCGCCGGGACCTCAGCGTGGCGCTGGCGGGCAGCCGCTCGTCGATGGAAACCCTCCTCGGCGAGAAGGTCTACGAGCCGGTGACCACGGGCGGAAGCGATCCGGGCGGTCCTTATTGGGAGCAACTTCGCCAATATTACCAATCCGGGCCTGCCACCACCCTTACGGTGAAGCGCCAGACGAAGGATCAGGAAGGCTATTATCCGGTGATCGCCGGGGTGACGGAGATGTATGGCATTTCCAATACCAACGGCTTCGCGCCCTCCGCCGCGCCGAATCCGAATCTGCCGCCGGGTTGGTACAACAATGGTGCCGGCGGCCAGCCGAACTACGTGATGACCTTCCACATGTCGCCGGTGGTGAAGTTGTGGAATCCTTACGATCGTCCGCTCAATGCGCCCAACGGCCTGACCGTTTCGGTGGCGAACGGCAACGCCCAGCAGGCCTCCGCGGGGGGCGACGAGTCCTATCAGGATGTGATCCTGTGGGGGACGTTCAACGCGAAGGCGCGTCCGCCGAAGACGATGCGTTACGAGCACCGCTACTTCATCCCCGCCCACACCTTGCAGCCGGGTGAAACGAAGGTGTTCGCCCTCAATCAAAACCGCTTCCTCGATCTCGACGGGACCTACGTGGCCTATCGTGCGTCGGGTTCGCCCGCGGCCGACATGGGTGCCAAGACCGTGGTGACGAATTCCAGCGGCAGTGGCTGGATACTCGGTGAACTGGCTGATGTCACGAACAGCGGATTCCCGGGCTATTCCTTCTGGGACATGATGCTGACGATCCGGGACGTCCCGCCGGCCCGCCAGAACACGCTCAATTGGCAGGGTGGCCGCGCCTTCGGCGGCACTGGCGCGAACTACGCCGGTGACATCCAGGTGTTCGACTCGGTCAGCGCGTCCGGTCGTTTCTTCCAAGTGGTCCCGCATCCGTTCACGACTTGGAACGTGAAGTTGTTCGAGGGCCGTCGCGAGCGCCCCGCCACCGGCCAGGCCGACCCGGAAGCGCCGCTGGTGAACATTCGCAACGTCAACACCGACACCACCGGTTTCCAGCGTCCGTCCAGCGGCAGCCCGTTCTACATCAATCCCGATCCGCGCACGTATCCGCTGTTCATCAGCACCGGAGCGAACGAGCTGTGGGCCCGTCGTTTCACGCTGAAGCAGGCGCAGAACGATGGCGACGGCAACAATGTCATCTACAACGCCGCGGGCAGCCGCACCAAGGACGCGAAGTGGCTCGCGAATTTCAACCCGCGCTCGCCCACGGTCGGCTGCTGGCCGTCCGAGGCGAACAAGAAGTCGGGCACGTTGCCGACATCGAATCCTCCGGTGGTCATCGGGGATTTCACGGGGTCGCAGAATTCGGTGACCGTGAATGGCACGGCGAACGGACAGGGCGGGGGCGCAAATGGCCTGGGCTCCCCGGGCAACCTGCTCGGCGGTCTGGTGGCACAGCTTTCCTCCGTGACCCCGGAGGCGCTCTACCTGAACAAATCGATCGGGTTTTCCGATATCGGCGGGCCGGACAAGTGCGTCCTGTTCCAGTCCCCGGCGACGGGGGCGCCGGAGCGTTACTTCTTCTCGCTCGGCCAGTTGACCCACGCCAACCTCTGGATCGAGGATGGGCCGGGTTACGACACCGAGGTGCGGGTGAAGCGTCATTCCACCGAGGACTGGTTCGCCGACAATCTTCACCCGGCCTATCCGATAGGAAACTCGTACGCCGATCCGCGTCTCAAGGTCACCCAGAACCAGGGTCGCTACCAGGACCTCACGGTGGTGGACGATGGGAACACCTACAAATCCACCCAGCACGACCTGTCCTACTACTTGAATCGTAATTTATGGGACGGTCTGTTCTTCTCGGCCCGTAAGGCGGGAGGGACCTCGTGGAACAGCCGCTTTGAAGCGCTGTCGCCCACGCCGTTGAAGGAAGGCGAGGACGGTTTCCGCGGCAATGCCGCCGGGCTGCTGCTGGATGGTGCGTTCAACATCAATTCGACCGATCCCGAAGCCTGGGCTGCGTTCCTGGCGAGCACCTGTGATCTCACCATCGCCGGGCAGAATGTTCCAAGCGCTGCCTACGCCCGCGTGCTGACGTCTCCCAGCGGAGAGGTGACCGCCACCACGGCGGAGGATGGGCAGAGCCAGTATACCGGATTCCGTGGCTTGAAGCCGGACGAGATCCGTCAGCTTTCCGTGCAGATCGTCGAGCAGATCAAGGCGCGCGGTCCGGCGACCTCGCTGGCCGATTTCGTCAACCGCTCCGTGAACGACGGCGCGCCGATCGAACAGCGGGTGAAAGGCGCGCTGCAGGCGGCCATCGACGCGACCAGTATCAACGCCAAGCTGCGTGGCACCTCGGGCAACCGGGTCATCGCGGAGGGGAACGTCGACAGCCTGTATGAAACCAAGGCCTTCGCCGGGGACATCGCCGCCTGCGCGCCGGGGTATCTCACCCAGGCGGATCTGCTGACCCGCCTCGGCGGCGCGATCTCCGCCCGCTCGGATACTTTCGTGATCCGCAGTCGTGGCGAGGCGCTCGATGCCAATGGCAAGGTGGAGGCGGTTGCCATGCTGGAGACGACGGTCCAGCGCATGCCCGGCTACCTCGATGACACCGTGGACGCCCGCACCGAGTATGCCTCGCTTGCCGTGGGTTCTCCGGCCCGGCTTTTCGGCCGTGCCTTCCAGATCGTCTCCACCCGCTGGCTGAACAGCCGCGACATCTGATCCGTTTGTTTCATTCCAATCATTGCACGTCATGTACCGTACCCTTGTTGCCCTCGCCTTTTCCGTCCTGCCTCTGTGGGCGGCGGAGTTCAGCGTTTACCTCACGCCTCCGGAAATGAATGCCAACGGCCGCGGTCTTTCCGCCGTGTCCGATCTGAACATCGATGTGGACGGCGTGGCCATCCCGGTCGAGCTGGTGGAAGGAAGGCAGTCGATCACCTACCCCTGCAAGGCCGGGGCCGAGGTGGCGTTTTTCCGTGTCACCAACGACGACAAGAAGACCCGCGTGCCGGTGGTCTCCACGCAGATCCCCACGGGCGTGGAGAAGGGGCTGCTGGTACTCGCTCCCAGTGCAGGTGGCTACAAGGTGACTCCGTTCTGGTTCTCCTCCTCGGACCTCCGGAATGGCAGCGGGATCTTCGTGAACCTCACCAGCCGCGAGCTCGGCATCGTGGCCGGGGAGAAGAAGATCCAGCTCGCGCCTGGCAAGCGCTGGAGCCTCGAGGGACGCTTCACCGGCAATGAGATGCTGGTCCCCACCCACGTGCAGATTTACGCCCGCAAGCCGGAGGCAGAGTCCGGCCTGGTGCGGATCCTCGATCGCCAGGTGGGCGTGCCGAAGGACGACACCGGCATCTACATGATCCTGCCGAAGCAGGAGGATTACGTGACGCTTCTCACGCTGGAGTGCAGCGGGCTGCGGGATGTCCAGGCGAAGGAAGCGCTCGGGAAGAAGCTCAATCCGAAGGGGGACCAAGCGAACCAAGGCGCGCCGGTCACCGGCATGAACGCCGCGCTGTAAGGCGCGCGGGCGAGTTCCTTCCGCATCGGAATATAGGTCAGCGAGATGCCGTCCGGGAAATGGATCAGCCGTTCCGGGGCGGCGGTGAAGCCTTGGCGTTCATAGAACGGCACGGCATCGGTGGCGGCGGAAACCGTCAGTTCGCGGAGGCCGAGGCCATCGGCATGGCGCTGCATGGTCTCCATCAAGGCGGTGCCGAAGCCGCGCCGGAAGGCCCGCGGGTGCACGAAGAGGGCGGGAATGTGGCCATCGCTCTCGTCGAGTTCGGCGAAGGCGGCGATGCTCTCTTCATCCTCCAGGACGTGGACCTGGTGCCGCTCGATCGCCGCGAGCAGGTCGCTTTCGGTGAGTCGATCCGCCCATTCCATCAGGCGGCATCCGGCGTAGGAGGTGCGCGCCAGATGCCGGAGCGCCTCGCGCTGGCAGGTGAGGATGGCGGGCGCGTCGGAGGCCTCGGCGGTTCGCGGGTTCAGAGAATGTCGCACCAGGGTCATGGGGGTGACTTGGAGTGGTCATGTTGTATCTTCCGGCATGGGCGATTGCATGCTTTTTCCACAACTTCGCCCGGCTTTTCCGCGCTGCCGGCCTTGTGGCGCAATGGGTTTTCATTCCGGACTGTTAAATTCCAAGGGGCCCGCTACAACGCCGCGCATGAAGCCGTTCATCGCCGCGCTGGTGTTGCTGGTTGCTCCCTGGGCCATGGCCGAGCCCGCCGCTCCCGACATGCAGGCCCGTTTCCTCGCCGGCCAATCGGTGGCCGGATCTCCCTTGGAAGAGCTGAGCCGGGAGGCCTCGTGGCAGCAGCACTCGAAGGACTTCCAGAAAGCGTGGCTGGACGTGGACAAGCGCCAGCTTTCGAAGATTTCGGAGTGGATGCCGCGGGTGGCGCCCTTTGCCTACGATGACAAGGCGCCGCTGTTCTACCTCTTCAGCGGCCCGGACTTCCTCTACGCGCACGCTTATTTCCCGAACGCGACGACCACCGTGATGTGCGGGATTGAGCCGGTGGGTGCCATCCCGGACGTGGCTGCGCTGACGCCCGAACAGCGTGCGACCTCGCTGCAGAACCTGCGGAAGTCGATCGGTTCGGCGCTGGACTTCAGCTTCTTCATCACCCGCTCGATGAAGTCGGATTTCCAAAACACGGCGCTCAATGGCACCACGCCGGTGCTCTATTTGTTCCTCGCCCACGCCGGTTGCCGCATCACCGGGGCGGAGAAGGTGTGGGTGGATCAGGCGGGTGAGCTGCAAACCCAGGCCAACAAGACGCCGGGGGTGAAGATCGATTACGTGGCGCCGAATGGGGCGAACCAGACGGTGTATTACTTCTGCTCCGACCTTTCCAACGAGGGGATCAAGAGCAGCCCCGGCTTCATCGCCTTCTGCAACAAGCAGGGCGTGGGCAACGGCTTCGCGAAGGCGGCGTCCTACCTGATGCACATGCAGGAGTTCTCCAAGGCCCGTGATTTCCTGCTGACCCGCACCAAGACGATCATCCAGGATGATTCGGGAATTCCTTACCGCTTCTTCAAGGACGCGGGTTGGAACGTCACGCTCGCAGGGCGGTATGCCGGGCCGATCGATCTTTTCAAGGAGCGCTATCAAGCGGACCTCCACGAGGCGTTCAAGGCGCAGCAGACGATCGAGCTGCCGTTCAGCGCGGGCTACCGCTGGCGTCCGAACGAGTCCTCGCTGATGATCGCCCGCCTGCCGCAGGAGGGAGAGATTCCGAAGGCCGTGATCGCGCCGCCGGTCCAGCCCGCGCCCGAGCCATCCGTGCCGAAGGCGGTGCCGGTGCAGGAGTGATCAGGCAGCGAGGACATTCCTGTCCTTGCTGCTATCGGCCGGTTGCGCGCTGGTAGCGATCCCAATAGCCGGGATCGAGCGTGCCGAAGAGCTGGTCCCACACCAGGGTGTAGAAGCCGAAGTTGCAGGCCGGGTGCTCGTGGTGCTCGGCGTGGAAGGTGCTGGTGCCGATGAGTCGCAGCAGCGGCAGTTTCCGGAGCCAGCGGGGAAAGGGCTCCACCCCGCAGTGGCCGAGTGAGCCGAAGAGCACGTTGAGCGCGAGATAGGTGGTGAGCGCGATCGGGTCGATCGGGTGCAGGCACAGGAACCCGATCATCAACGAGCCGAAGCCCACGACCTCCAGCGGATGGAGAACGAAGAGGCTCAGCGGGTTCACCACCTCGTGCCGGTGGTGGAAGAAATGGAACAGGCCGTAGAGCCAGCGCACATGGGCGACCCGGTGGAGGACGTACATCCCGAAATCCATCGCGGCGACCATCAGCAGGGTGTCCAGCAGCGCGCCCCACCACGGACGCGGCACCAATTGGATCACACCGTGTTTCCACAAGGCCCAGCCCGCCACGGAGACCAGCGCGTTGAGGAGGATCGTCACGCCCACGGCAGACAGCTCGAGGAGCTTGAACGGTTCCCAGCGGTCGAACAGGCGATGCCGGTGGAAGACCCGGGCGACCACGATGCAGAACAGCGCGGAACCGGCGACGATGCCGATGTTCAGCAACAGGAACGCGACCAAGGCCCCGCCTGTGTAGACGTCCCAATGCCGAAGACATGGCGGCAGGTTAGTGGAGGTGGTGACGGCCTGAAAGCTCCGGCTTCCAGAGGCTGGGAATGTCCAGGGCCTTATTCCAAGGGTTCCTGCATTCGATCCAGCATCTGGTCCAGATGTGCCAGGTTTTCCACGACGGGGAGCTGGACCTCACAGCACCATCCATTGCTGGAGACGATTCGGTGGTAGTTCCCTCCCACGAACACGGCCACTCCGGGATGGCTTGAGAACGCAAACCGCACATGACCTCCATCGCGGAAACGGATGATGCCACGTTGTCGCGGGAAGGAACCTGCGAGCGAGATCACCGGGGCTGGAGCACCGGAGTCGAAATCCATTTGTTTCGATGCCAGCAGGGCGGCTTCCTCGGTAGCGGTCAGCGAACGGGCCAGCCACTCCAGCCGAATTGCCCGGACGGCTTGTAGCCACCATGGAAGGGTGAGTAGTACGGTGAGTCCGGTAACGAGGGTGAGCTTGTGTCTTCCCGGTTTCATGTGGCCCATCACACACGAATTGTGTGAATAGCCGATGAAGCTGTGGGGAAAAACGAGCGCATCACCGCACGAACGTCATCACGCACTCCAGGTGGCGGGTGTGCGGGAAGAGGTCGAAGGGCTGGACGTCTTCCAGCTTGAAGCCCTGCTCCTGCATGATGGCGAGGTCGCGCACCTGGGTGGCGGGGTCGCAGGAGACGTAGACGACGCGGGCCGGAGCGAAGGCGGCGAGCTGGTCGAGGAACTCGCGGGTGCAGCCCTTGCGCGGCGGGTCGATCACCACCGCCGTCTCATTCGCGGGGAAGTCGATCTGCGCGAAGATGGCCTCGGCGCTGGCGGCGAGGAAAGTGGCGTTGGTGATGCCGTTCTTGGTGGCATTCCGCTGGGCCCACTCGGCGGCGGTCTCGGAGACCTCCACGCCCGCGACCTTGTCGAAATGCTTCGCCAAGGTGAGGGCGAACAGGCCGGAGCCGCAGTAGGCGTCGACGAGGTATTTCGTGCCGCCCGCCTTGGCTTTCTCCGCCACGTGGCCGGTGAACTCGGGCAGGATGTAGGGATTGTTCTGGAAGAAGTCCCCGGCGAGGAAATCGAAGGACACGTCGCCGACTTTCTCGGTGACCACTGCTTTCGGGTTGGTCTCGATGTGGCCCTCGGTGGCGCGGATCAGGAGGGTGGCACCGCGTTTGAAGGACTTCGCCTGGGCGCGGATGTCGGCACGGAGTTCCGGTAGGGCCTCGTTGATGGTGTCCATCGCGATCGGGCACTGCGGCACATCCACGAGTTGGGACCGGCGGCCCACCGCGAGGAAACCGATCTCGCCGATCGTGCCCTCGCGGGGCGGGGCGAAGTGCGGGGTGATCTTCGAGCGGTAGTTCCAGAGCTTTGGCGAGCCGTGGCAGGGATTCACCGGGAAGGTGACGCTGGCCATGTGTTTCATCAGCTCGCCCACCTGGCGGGTTTTCCATGCGAGCTGGGCGTCGTAGGTGAGGTGCTGGTACTGGCAGCCGCCACAGTCTCCGAAGAGCGGGCAGGCGGGTTCGGCGCGTTCCGGAGCCTTTTCGATCACCTCGACGAGATCCGCGTGGGAGCAGTTCTTGTCATTGCGGTAAACGCGGGCCTTCACCGTTTCGCCCGGCAAGCAGAAGGGGACGAACACCACCCAGCCATCGATCCGTCCGAGTCCTTGGCCGAGGTTACTCAGTGCATCGATTTTCAGCTCGATCTCCTGATGATACTCGAAGGGGGTAGGGACGAATTTTTTCGGCGGGCGGGGCATGGCAGGGCGGGAACGGGCGGCGGTTCGTAGGCGGTGACGCCGCGAATGGCCAGCACGGGAAACGGAAAGCGCCTCCCTGAGGCGGAAATCACTCGTTTGAGGTCGGCGGCTTGGCGATCACGCCCTGGTTGTTGCCGGCCTTCTGGGCTGCAGAGCTGCCGCGGAACTCCTTGTCCTCGGGAAGCTTGCTGGTGATATCCGGGGTGCGGAAGCCGGTGGTGTCGGCAGTGGGCACGGGCTTCATTGGAGCCGGGCCCATGGCGGGCAGGGAATTGTCCGCGGCGGCCTGGGCGGGCTTCGCCGGAGTGCCGTCCGGCAGATACATGTTTTCCTTGGTCTGATACTCCTTCGGAGCCTGGTAGATGATCACGCCGGGCTTGGCCGCGGACTCGCCGGTGCCTTTCTTGAACAGGGCACAGGAGGTCACCAGCAGGCAGGGAAGTAGGAGCAGGGCACGCATCGACGGGTCGGGAACGGGACGGGAACCTAGGAACGCGGGGGCCGCTTGACAACACGGAATGTCGGCGGGCCGGGATCCCATGGGTAAAACCGCCGCTGGCGGGATTCGCCGGTGCTCAGATCAATCCGCGGGTGCGGGTGAGGCGATTGGAGATCCATACCGCGAGGAAGGCGATCAGGGCGGAAATCCCCGCCAGCAGCCAGGCGCGGGAGTCGTCCCCGGTCTGGAAACTGCGGTAGATGGCCAGCGGCAGAGTTTCCGTCACCCCGGGAATCAAGCCCGCGACCATGACCGTGGCCCCGAATTCCCCCAAGGCCCGGGCGAACGCCAGCACGATCCCGCCGAGGATCCCGCGGCGGGCGAGGGGGATGCTGACCCGGTAGAACACCTGCCACGGGGTTTTGCTCAGCGTGGCGGCGGCTTCCTCCAGATGGCGCGGGATTTCCTCGAAGGCGGTGCGGATGCAGCGGACCAGAAGGGGGAAGGACATCACCGCGAGGGCGATCACCACCGCCTTCCACGTGAACACGATGGGAATGCCGCAGGTTTTCTCCAACCAGCCGCCGAGCGGGCCGCGCCGCCCGAAGAGTTTCAGCAGGATCAGGCCGGTGGCTACGGGAGGCATCACCAGCGGTAAGGTGAGGAAGGTCTCGACCCAAGATTTGCCGGGCCAGTCCTTCCGTGCCAGCCACCAGCCGACCGCCAGCCCCGCCGGCAGCGACCCGATCACCGCCAGCCCGGCGGTGCCGAGCGTGAAGAGGATCAGTTGGCCATCGGCGGAGGTCATGAAGCGTGGGGCGACTGTAGCCCCGGATCGCCGCCGCGACGGAGCGAAATCACCACGGGCGGGTGTGAAATGCCGTCATCACGAAAATGAAACCCGGATCAAAGGCTGAGCCGGTAGAAGGCTTGCTCTTCGGGGGCCTCCTCGTCGAGGTAGTCGATATGTCCGCTGCTGTCCGTGACGGCTGATCCCAAGGTGGTCCAGGTGCTCAGGTTCGTGGAGCGCTGGATGCGGTATGAAGTCGAGGGAGCTCCTTGCAGGTTGACGCGTGTGATCCCCACGGTGACCGGAGCGATGCCTGCGAGCCGCGGCGCACCCCAGAAAGTGGGATCGGCGACGATGTTCCGGACGCGTGCGCCGTAGATCGGAAGAGCGGGCGAGAAGCTGCCATCCGAGCCATACCAGTGGACACTGTCGCCCGCCACCGTGCGGGGGAAATCGCGGGTGTCGATGGTGCGGATGCGGTCCGGATCGGATGCGGCCACGTTGCGGATGGCCTGCCGCACCCTTTCGATGTTGCCGGTGCGGGATTCGCTGAATGTCGGAAGACCACCGCCGTTGGCGAGGGTCCATCCGGTGGCAAGCTCGGGGTGTTCGCGGGTGGGACCGGTGCTGGTGGCGATCGCCTGCCCGTCCATGCGCAGCACCCAGTTCCTGCCTTCCTTCCGGAGAACGCAGGAGCCGTTCGTCCACTGGTAGGGGAAGAAGTAGTCGTATTTATCCTGGGTGGAGGTGATCACGTAGTGGCCGTTGGCGGCTGCTCCGGGGCCGGTCAGGCCGCTGAGGGTGAAGTCTCCGCAAGCGGGGTAGGTGCGTAGGGTCGGGTCGTAATCGACCAGGCAAAGGATGGTCCTCATGTCGTCTCCCCGATCCGCCTTGTGGAAGCCGAGGAGGGCGCGGAGAAGGAATTCATATCTGAATGCTTCGAATTGGTACTCCGTGTCGCTCTCGCCTTGATTCCAGATCAACAGGTTCCGGGTATGGGCGCGGACGATCGGGTTGGTGGGAAGCGTGTCCTTTCCGATTTGCCACGAATCCAGGTATCTCAATCCGCGGATGGGAGTCGCGAAGGCGGCCTCGGAGTTCAGCTTGCGGTTTTGTTCGAGGCTGGCCGTGGCTGCCAGCGAGTTGACCAGCCAGTTGGAAATGGGGGTTCCCCCGTAGCTGGCGTTACGCTGGTTGGCGGTGATGCCGGGAAGCCCGCCCACCCCATCTGGGCGGCCGAAGGCGGCCTCGCTGGTTTGGATCGTGGAGTTGCTCTGGCCGGTGGTGAGCACTCCGATGGGAGTCACGATATTGCGCAGCAGGGTGGAGCAGAGCAGGGCATGGATTTGTTCCAGCGGGAGGGCGGCGATTTCCTGTTTGGTGCCGTAGAGCATCAGGAAGCCATATTGGATGCCGGGATCGGGCCCACCGAGCGTAGGGCCAACGATGCGCCAATTGGCCGGACTGCCATATGAAGCCAGCGGAAACACGGTGGGGGCATCCCGCAGGGCCTTGCCGTTGTGGACCGCGTGCTTCCGTGCTTCGCCGATGCTCCGGTAGGACAGGGTCAACGTCGGCGATGATACCGGTGAGGCCGTCAGGCACTGGTCTCCTCCATCATAGGCGCTCGTGCCCGAGGCATAGCCACTGGCGACTTCTTGCACCAGGGGAGCATAGATCACGTTCCGGTTCGCGTCGGATGGTCGCTCGGCGGTGAGCGCGAAGCCCATCACCGGCATGCCGGCGGAGGTCTGGAGGAGCAAACCGGGAAGATTGGGGGAGCCGTAGGAGGGCATGTTGCCGCCGAAAATGCCGCCCGCGGGTGGTGTGCCGGGGATCCGGAACAGGCAGCCGAACATGGCATTGTCCTGGGGGCGGTAGGGGAATCCCATCGTGATGTACTGCGATTGGGGGCCGCCGATGCTGTAACCGAGCGAGGTGCCGTATTCCCCGTAGCTCGTGCCCGTGATGACCCAAGGGGTGTCCACCCGGTTCGAGGCGGGAATGGAGGTGGGATATCCGCCCCCTCCCAGTGGCACTCCGGCCCCGTGCCTGGTGCCGAAGGGCACATACATCAGGCGGCTCCAGAGTCCCATGGCCTTGGCGGCGCGGGTGAATTCATCGAGCTCGATCCGGGCGTCCGGGTTGGACACGGAGGTTTTCGAAAGGCGCGTCCGGGTATCGGAATCGAGGACCTCGCAATCGCCGGTCCATGCGATCACCGGTCCGCCGCTCCGGTTGGTGGCGGAAACGCGGCATTTGAGAACGCCGCTGACCGACGGTACGGTGAGGGTCAGGGAGGTGGCTCCAGTCAGCGGGGTTCCATTGATGAACCATTGGTAGCCGTAGGTCGGCAGATTGCTCCACAGGCCGCGATTGGCGGTGATTTTGTTGCCGATGGACGCGCTGTCCTGCACTGATGGCGGGATCAGGTTGACCGGCGGTCCGGCGGCCAGGACCCCGGTCGCCGAGGCGATCCACATGAGGAGAAAGAGAATGGGAGAAGCGGGAAGCCGGAAAAACATGACGGGGAGCACGGTCGGTGGCTTGCGGGATCGGGCTACGAGGCGCGGAAGGTGAACCATTCCGGCGGTTTTTCCACCCGGAAGTTCCCGCTTGCCCGGGACGGAGGATTTCCGAGCATGCGGGATGCTCCGGAGGTCTGGTGTTCCCGCGTACCTGTTGCTTGTCCTGCCTTGTTTCGCCGATCCAGCGGGGGTGGTGGTAACGAGGGATCTGGCCTACGCGGATACGGACGATCCGCACCAAATGCTGGACCTTTACCTTCCGGAGAAGCGTAAGGACGACAAACCGCTGCCGCTGGTGATCTTCATCCACGGCGGGGCGTGGCGGGCCGGGGACAAGTCGGAGGGGGCGAAACTGCTGCCGGGGCTGGTGGCGGGCGGTGACTATGCCGCGGCCTCGGTCGCCTACCGTTTTACCGACCAGCAGCCGTGGCCGGCGCAGATCCACGATTGCAAGGCGGCGGTGCGTTACCTGCGCGCGCATGCGAAGGAGCATGGGCTGGATCCGGACCGTTTCGCGGCGACGGGTGTTTCCGCGGGCGGGCACCTGGCGCTGTTGATCGGATTGGATGGCGATACCCGCACGCTCGAGGGGGATCTCGGACACGAGCCCACGGTGAGCAGCAAGGTGAGTTGCGTGGCGAATTGGTTCGGGCCGGTGCAATTGGAGACGATGACGTGGCAGGGCAAGATGTTCAAAGGGGCGGACGCGATCGACCCGCAGGACCAGCTTTTCCCGCCGGGCAAGGACCGGTTGACGCTCCAGCGCCAGGCTTCTCCGGCGACCTACATCACGGCGGGCGATCCGCCGGTGTTCACGGCCCATGGGACGAAGGACCCGCTGGTGCCGTTCGCGCAGGCGGAGTTGTTGGACGAGCGGCTGAAGAAGGCCGGGGTGAGCTCGTATCTGGAAAAAATCGAGGGCGGCGGGCATGGCTTCGCGAGCGAAGAGCTGAACAAACGGTTGGCGGCCTTCCTCGGGCGTTTCCTGCGGGGCGCGACGGAGGAGATCCCGGTGACCCCGATTCCGGTGAAGTGAGCAGGCTGGGCTGGCGAAATACCTGATCGCGGCGATGGTGCGGCCATGCTGAAAGCGATCGTCTTCGACCTCGACAATTGCCTGGCCGCCGCCGATGAGCCGGGGCGGGCGCTGCTTGACCCCTTGTTCGAGGCGATCCGGCGGACGAACCACGGGCGTTTTTCCGAGGGAGAGCTGGCGGCCATCGAGTTCGATTGCTGGAGGCAGCCGTTGGATCACGTGTTCGAGAAGCATGGCTTTCCCGAGGAGATGCGGGCCGCGGCGTGGGAGGCGAACCAGGCGATCCGGGTGACGGTGCCGATGACGGGCTACGGTGACCTGCACCTGCTGGCGGAGCTTCCTGTGCCGCTGTTTCTGGTGACGGCGGGGTTCGAGGGGTTGCAGCGCAGCAAGGTGGCTGCTCTTGGGCTGGACCGCTACTTCAAGGAGATCCACATCGACGCGGTGGACCTGCCGGGGAGGATCGGGAAGAAGGGGCTGTTCGAGGAGATCCTGCGCCGCCACGGCATCGCGCCGCTGGAGGCGCTGGTGGTGGGGGACAACGCGGATTCCGAAATCGCGGCCGGGAACGCGCTGGGGATTCCCACGGTGCAGACGCTGCGGCCCGCCGTGCCGCGCACGGACACGGCGCGGCATCACGTGGACGGGCTGGCGGAGTTGCTGGCGTTGGTCGGGAAGCCCTTCCTCGCCTGAAGGCTCAACTCTTGAAGACGAGCTGGGCGAAGTGATGCAGGGAGGCGGCCCAGTGGGCACCGTCGTGGCCGTGGTCGTCCACGTGCCAGATGTGGGGCACGTTGCTTTCCTTTAGATACTCGTGGAAGGGGCGGCTGATCGAGATGAGGCCGTCCTTGTTGCCGCAGGAGAGGAAGATGAGGGAGAACTTCCCGGCATCCTTCTTCGCGTCCGGCAGTAGTTCGCGGGGAGGCTTGGTGTTCGGGGCGGAGGAGAAGCCGCCGATCCAAGCGAAGATCTCGGGGTGGGTAAGGCCGAAGTTCAGGGTCTGGCCGCCGCCCATCGAAAGACCCGCCAGCGCGCGGTGGTCGCGGTCCGTGGCGACGCTGTAGTTCTTCTCGATATGGGGGATGATGCTGCCGAAGAGATCCTTGTCGAACTCGCCGAAGGCGGGGGCCTGGCGGAAGACGTCGCCCTCCGCGCGGTCGTTCTTCTGCGCGCGGCCATTCGGCATCACGAGGATCATCGGCACGGCCTTTTTGTCCGCAATCAGATTGTCGAGGATCGCGTCCGGGGAGGCGAGCCGCGGCCATTCGGTTTCATCGCCGCCGATGCCGTGGAGCAGGTAGAGCACCGGATAGCGGGTGTTCTTGCTGTAGCCGGGTGGCGTGTAGACGGTCATTTTTCGCGTGGTGCCGACGGATTTTGACTCGTAGGAAATGAGTTCAGTTTTGCCATGCGGGATGCCGTCGCGGCGCTTGTTGAAGCCTGCGGGCGGAGCGGGGAAGGCGGGTTTGTCGTCGGGTTTCAGCTCCGCCTTGCCGATGCGGTTTTCGATTTGCTTCGAATCCGGTTCCTGGGCGTGGAGCGGAGAAAGGCATGCCAAGAGACTGGTGGCGAGAAAGAGGGAGTGTTTTTTCATGCAATGAATGTCCAAGAATGAACATGGTTATGCGTGGCTGCCAAGAGGGAATTCGGCAGAGGGGAAGCGAATTTCATCCCCGAAGAGGGAAAGCTGGAGCTTCCCCCTACATCCTGAAAGCAGAGCTTTCAGCCACGCTGTTGTTACTCTTTGGCCGCCGTCTTTTTCACTTCGAACGCCACCGGCACCGGGCGGGCCATGTCCCGCTGGAGCGCCACGATCTCGCCTTCGATTGCCCGGGTCCGGGCGATGAGCTCCTCCTTGCCGGAATCCTTCGGGAGCAGCGAGGATTCGGAGGCTGAAATGGCTTCGAGTTCATCACGCACGTTTGTCAGCGCGGCGGTGAGCTGGCCCTGGATCTGCCACGGGCCACCGGGTTCGCCGGGCACCGCGCTGGCGCTGGCGATATTGATGCCCTTGGCCAATTGCTGCTCGTTCCACTTGCCGATGCCGCGACCATCGGCGGTGATTTCATAAGTGCCGGGGGAAAGGCCGGCGATCGTGAGCTGGTAGCGGTTGAGATCCTCGGAGAGCGGGATGTGCCAGCCCATCAGCACCCAGAGCGGAGAGAGATTGAAGGGCAACCGGTCATCGAGGCGGGTGAATTTGAAGCTGTCCGGAGCCATGGCGACATTGCCGATCTTGCAAGCCTCTTGGCGTACGACCATGCCGAGACGCGCATCCATCATGGCGGATGATGAATCGGCGGGTGCTCCGAGGCCCTTGAGCATGGCCCAGGCCATCGCCATTTGGCCGAGGTCGTTCAGATGCACGCCGTCCGGGGTGTGGAGCAGCGTGTGTTTGGCGGGGTCTTTTTCGTTGGCATTCGCCGCGATCACCCGCCGCTGGACCTCGCGCATGGGGCGCATGAGATCGATGGTCCCGGCGTGCCGCTCCTTGGCGAGGGCCAGCCCTTTGTCGCACATTTGCTGGAGAAATCCTTTCTCCGCCTCGTCCGGCGGGATGGAGGTGATGGCGGCGGAGCAGATGAAGACGCGGATGCCTTTTTCCTGGCAGCGGGTGATGATCTTATCGAGGCCATCGAGATAGGCGGCCTCGTGTTCAGAATCGGCCTTGGTGCCCCATCCGATGTCATTGATGCCGTAGGCGACGGTGAGGACGGTCACGTGCTGGTCGAGCACGGCGTTCTGGAGCCGCTCGAGGGCTGCTTGGGCGGTTTCTCCGCCTCTGGCCACATTGAGGAACCGGATCTTCCGCTCCGGAAAACGCATCAGCGTGTAGTCCTCGACGATCTTCGAGTAGTTCCGGGCCGCGGTGATGCTATCGCCCAGGAAGGCCACGGTATCGCCGTCCTGGAGGGCGAAGCCGGATGGATTCGCTTCCGCTCCCGTGGAAACCGCGGGCGCTGTCAGCGCGATGATGGCAAGGAGAAGGGGTCGCATGGTGGTGGAGACCGCACACGGACGGTCTCCACCTCTTCGTGTGGAATCCCTCGGAAATTTCAGAAGGATTCCACGGCCTTTCCCCGGCGCGCGCCACGCCGGGGAGTGGGCTCGTTATTTCAGGATGCCGCGGGCCTTGAGGTTGTTCAGGCGGCGGGCGACGTCCACGAGGCCGTCGATGACGACCTGGGTGTAGGTGCGGCCGTCGCGGGTATCGATGCCGTGGCCGGGATCGAGGGCGCGGAGCGGGGCGAGACCTTCATCCTCATGGTGGAAGACTTCCACGAAGACGTGGCGGAGTTCGCCGGTGCTGGCGGCGGTGCCGAGCAGGGCGGCGATCCAGCCATCGTCGGTGGAGAGGCAGCCGCGGGTGGTCTTGGCGGAGGCGTGGAAAATGCCGAGTTCGCCGGCGGCGGCGACCTTCTTGATGAGCACCTGGTTTTCCGGGATGGAGAGGCCGGAGTCGCCGCAGTGGGCGGCATCGGCGAGGATCTTGAAGAAGGTTTTGCCGAGCTCCTTGTTCACGCCCTGGACGAACTGCCAGACGCGGCCGATGTCGGTGAAGGTCTTGAACTCGCCGGGGCGGAGGAACTCGAGGTGCCAGTTCACGATCGAGGAGCCTTCCAAGCCCGCCTCGCGGACGGCGCGGGCGTGGACCTTCACGGTCTGGGCCACGGCGGCGTCGAAGTCCGCGCCATCGCGGCGGCGGTCACCGCGCATCCATTCCTCCACCGAGGTGGAGGAGACGTGGGTGATGTGGTGCTCCTTCGCGATGGCGAGTCCGCCGACGAGTTGGGCGACCACGGCGTCCTCGTCGGAGGGCTCCATCGGGTTCGCGCCGGCCACCATCATGATCATGTGGACCTCCAGGCCGAGCGCGCGCAGGCCGCCGAACATTTCGGCGATGTCCCCGGCATCCGTGCCGGCGAAGTAGGTCACCTGGGTGCAGGTGGGGCGCACGGGGGATTGGCCGCAGACGCGGTCCATTTCGGCGACGACCATGATGCGGCCGTCGGCTTCCCGCGGGAGGCGTCCGGAGGCGTCCGGGGCGAGGCCGCCGGCGAACTTGATCTGGGTCGGGACGACCCCCAACTGGACGTCGGACTGGAGTAGCAACAGATGAGACATGCCCGCTGATTAGAAGGACTTGCCGCGGTCGGGAAGCGCGGAGTGGATTCCGGAGAAAAAACCGGGATTTCTGTTATTTCGGGCATTTTGCCTCCGTATGGCTTGCCTCACCTCATTGTCTAGTTAGCGTCTAAAGCCATGCTCATTACCCGCAATCTCGTCGCGTCCTTCCTGGGCGCTTCCCTCGCATTCTCCGCCTCGGCCGGTGCCGCCGAACAGGCGAAGCCGCTGAAAATCCTGCTCATCACCGGCGGCTGCTGCCACAGCTACTCCACCCAGAAGGACATCCTGAAGAAGGGCATCGAAGAGCGCATCAACGCCACCGTGGAGCAGATCCACGTGGACGACAAGAGCACCAAGCCGCCGCTTCCGCTCTACGGCAACCCGGATTACGCGAAGGGTTTCGACCTCGTCATCCACGATGAGTGCTCCGCCGACATCAGCGATCTGGAAACCATCAAGGGCGTGCTGAAGCCGCACACCGAAGGCACTCCGGGCGTGGTGCTGCACTGCGCGATGCACAGCTATCGCCAGAAGGATTTCTCGAAGCCGGTGACCACCTCCGAGGACCGTACGATCTGGTTCGACTTCCTCGGCCTCCAGTCCACCGGTCACGGCCAGCAGAAGCCGATCGACATCACGTTCCTGCCGGACGCGAAGAGCCCGATCACCGCGGGCATGGCCAATTGGACCACCGGCAACGAAGAACTCTACAACAACATCACCGTCCTCCCGACCGCCACCAAGCTCGCCACCGGCAAGCAAGGCAATGACGAGAAGATGGTGGTCTGGACGAACCTCTACAGCGACAAGAAGGTCCGCGTGTTCGGCACCACCCTCGGCCACAACGACGCCACGGTGCAGGATCCGAAGTACCTCGACCTGATCGCCAAGGGCGTGCTGTGGGCGACGAACAAGATCGACGCCAACGGCCGCCCGGTCCCCGGCTACGGCCGCGTGAGCAAGTAAGGCTCCTGCAAGAGCGATTTTTCCAAAGCGGGCCGGTGGTGACACCGGCCCGCTTTTTTGTGGGGTGGTGGCCAAGCCGAGAATCCAGACTCCAGAAGCCAGAATCCAGAGAAGAAGACTCCATTCGATCTCTGCTCTGGAATTCCGGATTTTGAATTCACTCCCAATCGGTCTCTCTTCCTCTCCTCTTTTCTGGAATCTGGCTTCTGGAGTCTGGATTCTCGGCTTGGCCGCGCTCCGAATCCCCACCATCCAGGGTGTGTTATAAACAGCCCCCTTGAGTGGAAACGGCGGTTTCTCTAACACTGACGCCAGTTCGAATTGAGAACGACATCGTCAGCCGAGTGCACCGGACGCGTGGTCCGGAGCAACGGGGGAACCAATCCCGACCGCCGATCCGGAAGTGTTTTCCGGGCCACCGGCAGTCTTCGGGGCATGCGATACCTGCGGTATCGGGAGCACATGGTGGCTCCAGCCCGACAGCTAACCTCGTAGGCATCACCGTGGGGCGCGTCCGTTCGCTGTGTCTCCTGACAAGAGTCTCCGCGGCAGACGTTGCTTCGCAGCAACAACATAGGTCCGGCCTCTGCGTTTCCGCAGGGAGGCGGGGCCGGCCATAGAGAGACAAGAAAGAGAGACAGACATGATAGCTGGCCTATTGTTCAGCATTGGAATCGGGTTCGCGACTTTGTTCGCGATCGCCATCATCATCTACCTCGGCTTCGGGGTGCGCTACATTCCTCACCGCCGCGTGGGCATCATCGAAAAGATGTGGTCCGCCAGCGGTGCACTCAGCGAGGGCCGCATCATCGCCGTGAAGGGCGAGGCCGGTTTCCAGGCGAAGGTGCTGCGCGGTGGCCTCTACGTGGGCTACCCGTTCTGGAAATACAACATCCACAAGGTGCCGCTGGTGACCGTGGCGGAAGGCCGCATCGGCTACGTGTATGCGCGTGACGGCAGCCCCTTGCCGCCTTCGCAGACGCTTGGTCGCATCGCGGACTGCAACGGCTTCCAGGACGCGGTGGCGTTCCTTGAGAACGGCGGCCAGCGCGGTCGCCAGCGCGGCATCCTGCGTGAAGGTGTGTATGCCATCAATACCGCCGTGTTCATGGTGATCACGGAAACGGGTGTGCACACCGGCCCGATCTCCGCGGAGGAGAACCGTATGGCCCAGCACTGGCTGGAGGAACTGCAACGCCAGAATGGTTTCGTGCCGGTGATCGTGGGTGATCCGACCAACAGCAAGGGCACGCCGCCGCTGCCGGGTGGCGGACTTTCCGAGTCCGACAACATCGGCGTCATCACCGTGCATGACGGCCCCACGCTGGAGGCGGGCGAGGTGATCGCCCCCGAGGTGCGCGACCCGCAGGGCAGCTCCGGCCACAATTACTTCCAGGACCCGGAGACGTTCCTCGCGCTCGGCGGTCGACGCGGCAAGCAGCTCCAGGTGCTCACGGACGGCACTTACTTCATCAACCGCTGGTTCGCCACGGTGGAGCTGAAGCCGAAGACGCTCATCCCCATCGGCTACGTGGGCGTGGTCATCGGCTACTTCGGTGGCAGTGGTGACGACGTGACGGGCTCGAACTTCCGCTACGGCGAGCAGGTGGAAACCGGCCGCCGCGGTGTCTGGAAGCAAGCGCTCACCCCGGGTAAGTACGCCCTGAACCCGTACGCGCTGAAGGTGGAGCTCGTGCCGACGGTGAACTTCGTGCTGCGCTGGATCAGCGGCCAGACGGAGAACCACAAGTACGACGAACACCTGAGCAGCATCCCTCTCATCACCGCCGACGGTTACGAGCCCCTGCTGCCGCTCAGCCTGGTGCTCCACATCGACTACCAGAAGGCCCCGCGCGTGGTGCAGCGCTTCGGTGACGTGAACCGCCTCATCAGCCAGACGCTCGATCCGATCCTGACCGCTTATTTCCGTGACGTGGCGCAGAGCAGCAACATGCTGGAGCTACTGACCCATCGCGAGGAGATCCAGCGCCGCGCCACCGAGGAGCTGGGCCGCCGTTTCGAAAGCTATGACATCAACTGTGTGGCCGTGCTGATTGGTCGTCCGGAAAGCGCCCGTGCCCACGATGGCAAGGACCCGATCGACAGCCTGTTCGACCAGCTCCGCCAGCGCCGCCTAGCCGAGGAGCAGAAGGAAACCTTCGCGAAGCAGCAGGAGGCCGCCGCGCAGCTCCGCGAGCTGAACGAGGCGCAGGCCGTGGCCGCGCGCCAAACCCACCTCACGGAAACGCAGATCGAGATCCAGGTGGCCGCGAACCGCGGTTCCGCCCAGCTTGCCGAGGCCGAGCGCATCGCGAAGCGCGAGATCGCGCTCGCCGAAGGCCAGGCCCGCGTGGCCGAGCTGAACGGCCACGGTGAGGCGCTGCGCATCCGCCAGGTGGCGGAAGCCGAAGCGTCCCGCATCGCCCAGATCGGTGAGGCGGAAGCCGAGGTCAGCCGCCAGAAGGTGTCCGCCTTCGGCGACAACCGCCTGTATGCGCTCAACCTGGTGGCCACGGAACTGGCCGACAGCAAGCAGCCGCTGGTGCCGGAGAAACTGGTGATGCTGGGTGGTGGCGGCGAAGGCGGCCAACCCGGTGCGCAGGCCGGTGTGTTCCAGGCGATGATGCAGTTGCTCACCGCGTGGGAAACGCTGAAGGAGGAACAGCCGCCCGAGGAAGAGACGCCTGCGGTGGCCGCGGAGGTCACCGAGGTGAAGACGGAAGCGGCTTGATCGCGCCTTGAATGGAGAACGCCCGCGGGGAGACCTGCGGGCGTTTTTTTGCGATGTAGTCGAAAGCTCTGCTTTCGAATTGTCTCCGCCAGCTCCGTTGGCGGTGGTGGTCAGGCCAAACGACGTCCACCCAGCCGGACGACTGGAGCCGTCCGATACACCCCGAAAGCGGAGCTTCCGGCTACATTGCAGGCTTCGCCTACTTCTCCATCATGAGATACAGCGGCGATTCGGTCACTTCGACGGAGAGCGGCGTTTTCGTCGGGATGCTGACGAGCTTTCCATCCAGCGGCATGCGCTCGATGGCGGTGAGCTTGCCGGGGAGATTCGGAATGGCTTGCCAGAACGACTTGTCCTCGCCGGTGGGCGACCAGATGACCCAGACGACTTTCTTCGGATCGGTGGCGTGGATGTATTCCTGGAGGCGGACCTTGCCGGGCTCGTTCTTCACGATGCGGGAGAAACGGTAGTCGCCGAGGACTTTCTGGAAATGCGAGAGCGCGTGGAAGGAGGGCTTCGGCTGGAAGTTCCGTGTGAGACCGGAGCTGCCGTGAAGCTGCGGCTCGTCCTTGTCATCGAAGAAATACACATACGCGCGGTCGAGCGGCATGGCGGAGAAGACGAGGACGGAGCGCGTCAACCACTGCGCCTGCCGTAGATCGCTGACGCCGACCCATTTCGAGAAGGTGCCGGAGGCGGGGGATGGCTTGGTGGTGCTGTCGTAGCCGAACTCGGTGAGCCAGACCGGTTTGCCGGGGCACCTTTCATCGCGCCACTTGCACAGCGCCTCGATGTCCGGGAGGTATTTCTTCAGCGCGGGATCCTCGGGAAAGCTGCGTTTCCATGTCGGCCAGTTTTCGAGCTGGGCGTAGGAGTGGATGTTCAGCACGTCCACCAGCGGCAGGTTCTTCTCGATGGTGGTGACGCTCTTTTCGTAGTCGCCGCTCTTGCCGGTGGTGAGGTTGCAGGTGGCGATCTTCAATTTCGGGTCGCCCTCGCGGATGCCCTCGGCCATGGCGCGGAGCATGGTGGCGTAGTCGTCATCGGACCACTTGCCCGGTTCGTTGCCGATCTCCACGGACTCCAGCAGCGGGGTGGTGGAGGAGGGGCCGAATTGTTTGGCGATGGCGCGGCCGTAGGCCTTGGCATCGGCGGGCACGTCCTTCCACTGGTCGCGCGGAATGGATTCGAACATCAGGCAGGCGTCGATGGTCCAGCCCTTGTCCTTCCAGCTTCCATAGACCTTGTCCCAGGGGACGCCGTTCTTGGCCATCGGGAGTTTCGGTAGCACGGCGGTTTCCTTTCCGAGATCCCATTCCACCGGGTGGTAGTCGCGGACCACGCTGCAGACGGGGCGGTAGAGGTCCGGCTTGAACTGGACGGTGTGGCCGTTGAGGCCGAGGAAGTCCTTCATCGGCGGGCGGGGCGGGGCCGCGTGGGCCAACCCGGTGGCCAGAAGGAGAAAGGGGAACAGGGTTTTCATGGGTGGGGAGTTACGTGCCGGGAAATGTGGGTTTTGTCGGAAGAGAAACCACGAAAGGCACGAAGGCGCACGAAAAGAAGAGGGTTACAACGAATGAACGCGAATGGACACGAATTGGAGAGAGAAAAGGCTCGTTGCCAGGTGGACTTGGTTTGGTTAGACGGATTCCTCATGAGCACGAATCCCAGCCCTCAGCCTGTTTTGTTGCCTCCGGGAAAAGGTCGCGTGATCCGCGCGTTCGGGGATGAACTGCATGTGCATCTCGATGGCTCGGACACCGGCGGGCAGTTCGCGATGTTCACGGCGATCACGCCGCCGGGTGGCGGACCGCCGCCGCACATGCATGCGAATGAGGACGAGTGGTTTCACGTCCTGGAGGGGCGGGCGGAGTTTTTCCTGGATGGCGTGTGGACGGAGGCCGGACCGGGGACCACGGTTTACATGCCGAAGAACTCGTTCCACACGTTCCGGAATATCGGTGACGGGCCGTTGAAGCAGATCGTCCATACGGCTCCGGCGGGGTTCGAGGTGTTCTTCGGGCGCTGTGCGGCGGAGTTCGAGAAGGGCGGGCCGCCGGATTTTCCGGCACTGATGGCGATCGCCGCGGAGCATGGGATTAGCTTTCCGCCGGTGTGATGGGGGAAGATGGAGGGGCTGCCAATCGCGAACGGATCTCTTCCTCTTGCGTTTTTTGTGCCTTTTTGCGGCTAAGAATTTCTGGAGACTCCGCCTCCCTCTGAAGACCTTCCTCGCCTGAAGGCTCAACTCCTTTGCAGAGCTGCTTTGGCGGCGTGGGTGCCGGTGGCGAAGCAGCCTTGCATGAGGTAGCCGCCGGTGGGGGCTTCCCAGTCGATCATTTCCCCGGCGACGTAGACGCCGGGGAGTTTTTTGAGCATGAGCGAGGCATCGAGTTCGCTCCAGCAGACGCCGCCCGCGGAGGAAATGGCCTCGGCGATGGGGCGCGGCGCGGTGAGGGGAATGGGACAGGCCTTGGCGCGCCGGGCGAGCGTGGTGGCATCGATGTCCGCGGGCAGGCCGTGGGTGAGGATGGCGTGGGCGGCGGCGGAGAGTTTCCAGCGCTCGCGGCAGGCGGCGGGGCGGTCGTGCTTCACGGATTCCAGCTTCCGCGCGAGTTCGTCCGCGGTGAAGGTGGGCTTGAAATCGATCTCGATCACCGGCTCAGTCATCGCGCGCAGGGCGGCTCCGAGCTGGTAGATCGCGCCTCCTTCCAGACCGTAGGCGGTGACCATCAGTTCGCCGGTGGCGGTGGTGTTGCCCGCGCGGACGGCGATGTTCTTGAGCGGCTGTCCTTCGGCGATGGCGAGCACTTCGGCGGGCCAGGCGTGTTCCCAGCCGCAGTTGGCGGGGACGAGGGGATTCACGCGGATGCCGAGGTTTTGCATGACGGGGACCCAGCCGCCATCGGAGCCGGTGATGGGCCAGGAGGCTCCGCCCATGGCGAGGATGACGGCGTCGCAGGCGTGTTCGCGTTGATCAAAGCCGAGCAGGATGCGCGCGCCGTGATGGAGCGCGGTCCAGCGATGGTTCATGTGGAAGGTGACACCGAGTCCGCGCAGGCGCTCGATCCAGCGTCGGAGCAGCGGGGCGGCCTTCATTTCACGCGGATAGACACGGCCGGTGCGTTGTTGAAAGGTCTCGATGCCGAGACCGGCGGCCCACGCTCGGAGGTCGGCGGAGGTGAAGGCTTCCAGGACGCCGCGCCAGAAGCCATCAGGTTGATCCGGGCCGGAGTAGCGGGTGACAAAGCCCTCGAAGTCCTCGCCGTGGGTGAGATTGAGGCCGCCGCGTCCGGCGACGAGGAGCTTGCGGCCAACGGAGGGTTTGGCGTCGAAGACGGTGACGCGCGCGCCCGCTTGCGCCGCGACTTCCGCCGCGCGCAGTCCCGCGGGGCCGCCTCCGATGATTGCGATCTCCAATGCCATGTGCCGCCCCGGGTGTAGGGGGGAGGTGGGAAGGGAGTCGAGGTTTTAGGAGGGCTACTTGTCCATTCCGGCTCGCCAGACTCCGCCTCCCTCTGAAGACCCTCCTCGCCTAAAGGCTCAACGCCTTGCATGCTGAGGCCAACGAAGGGGCATTTCCCGGGAGGGAAGGGCTGGGGTAGTCTCGCGGCATGAACCTTAGTGATCTGGAAAACGCGGTGGAGCTGGCTCCCAAGACGGGGCGGCAGCCGGCGATCTTCATCGGCCATGGCAGCCCGATGAACATCATCCGGGACAATGCCTTCACCCGTTCGCTGCGGGAGCTGGGCGAGCGCCACGGCAGACCTGCGGCGGTGCTGGTGATCTCAGCGCATTGGCTGACGCGCGGGGAGACGCGGGTTTCGGTGAATCCGGTACCGCCGACGATCCATGACTTCGGCGGATTTCCGGAGGAGCTGTATCGCTTGCGCTATCCCGCGCCGGGCCAGCCGTTGATTGCACGCGGGGTCGCGGACGAGGTGACGTCGATCCGCGTTCATGAGGATCATGAGATGGGGCTCGATCACGGGGCGTGGGGCATCCTGCGCCATCTGTGGCCGGACGCCTCGGTGCCGGTATTCCAGATGTCGATCGACTACGACAAGCCGCCCGGGTGGCACCATGAACTGGGCCAGCAGCTCCGACGTTTGCGCGAGCGCGGCGTTCTCGTCCTGGGCAGCGGCAACGTGGTGCACAACCTGCGGCGGATCTCGTGGGACGAGAGTGATCCGCGGGTACCGTCGTGGGCGCTGGAGTTCGATGCGTGGGTGAAGGACCGGTTGGAACAGGGCGACCACGTGGCGTTGTTCGATTACGCGAAGCTCGGCGAAACCGCTCGGCTCGCGGTGCCGACGAACGACCACTACCTGCCGATGCTCTACACGCTGGGCGCGATGCTGCCGGGGGAGAACATCCGTTTCACTCACGAGAGTTTCCAGAACGGCAGCATCTCGATGCGCTGCTTCGAGGCCGCGTGATGGGTCAGTGGCGAGGAACCTTGAGAAACTGCTCCAAGAGGGGCTTGGGCAGATTCAGACAGAATTGACAAAATTTTCAGAATTCACGGGATCCCTTTTGGGGGCATTCAGACAGCGTTCTTTAATCTGTGAATTTTGAGAATTCTGTTAATCCTGTCAAAATCGAGCCGCTTGGAGGAGAGGGTTATTTTGTCGTTAGTCTCCCAAGCACATCCGCGAGGTAGCGGTATTCGTCCGCGGCATTGTGGGCGTGCGAGGAGATCCGGAGCCAGCGTTGGCCGTGGATGCGGGGAATCTGCAGCTCGATGCCGAACTCATCGTGGAGCCGGGTATAGACCGGATCGGGTGCGGTTGGATCGGCGATCTCGGTGAGACGGCCCGGCATTGGAAGGGTGGCCATCGAGCCAAGCATGGATTCCGGGCAAGGGGGCTCGAGGCCGAGGCGTTCGCAGAGGAAACGCCGGGCCTCGATCGCCCGCTGGCGGTTGGTGGACATCAGTTCCGGCCAGCCGCCCGGCAGCAGCTCACCGAGCCAGCGGACGGATTCCGCGGCGCAGAGCCAGGCGGTGAAGTCGTAGGTGGCAGGCCAGTCGAATCGATCCTGGAAGGGGGAGTGGCCGGGCCGCGGAGTGTTGTTGCCGTGGCTGATCACGGCGGGTTGCAGGCCGTCCTGCTTGTCGGGGCGGACCCACAGGAAGGCGGCTCCTTTGGGAGCGCAGACCCACTTGTGGAGGTTGCCGGTGTAGTAGGTCGGACGCAGCGTTTCGAGAGCGAGCGGCACCATGCCCGGGGCGTGGGCTCCATCGACCAGGGTGTCCACCCCGCGGGCCTCCAGCTCACGGATGATCCGCTCCAGCGGGAACACCAGGGCCGTGGTGCTGGTCACGTGGTCGAGGAGCGCCAGCCGGGTGCGGGGCGTGACGGCGTCGACAATCGCTTGGACGATCTGGTCCTCACCGAGGATGGGAAAGGGGACATGGGCCACCACGATGCGGGCCCCGGTGCGGCGGGCGACCTCGACGAGGACGTTGCGGCACGCGTTGTAATCGTGGTCGGTGGTGAGGATTTCATCGCCCGGTGCCAGCTCCAGTGAACGGAGCACGGCGTTCACCGCGGTGGTCGCATTCGTCACGAACACGAAATTGGCGGGATCGGCTCCGACGAACGGGGCCACCACGTTGCGGGCCTCGTCCATCCGCTCGGTGCGATGGCGATGGATGAACTGGAGCGGCGAGGTTTCCATGATCTCGCGGAGGCGGGTCTGGGCCGCGAGCACGGGTTTCGGGCAGGCCCCGAACGAACCGTGGTTGAGGAAAATCAGCTCCTTGGACAGGAGCCAGTGGTCTTTGAGCGGAGACGGGGCCGGCCATTCGGGTCGCATGGGTGCGAGTTTAGGGAATCCCCGGGAAAGGAAAGGCCGTTGTGGCGGGAGGACGGGTTTCGCTGGCCGGAGGGCGGAAAACCGGTCGAGACTCCGGCATGTCGATCCTCTCCGAATCCCACGTCGATCTCACCACCACCCGCGGTCCGATGCGGGTGCATCTTTTCATCCCTAACGGGATCGGTCCGCGCCCGGCGGTGATCTTCTATTCGGAGATCTTCCAGGTCACCGGTCCGATCCGGCGGATGGCGGCGGCGCTGGCGGGCGAGGGCTACGTGGTGGCGGTGCCGGAGGTTTACCATGAGTTCGAGGAGCTCGGTTCCGTGCTGGCCTACGATCAAGCGGGATCGGACCGTGGCAACGAGCTGAAGTTCACCAAGGAGATCGCGTCCTACGACGAGGATACGGCGGTGGTGGCGGCCTTCCTGAAGGGCCATGAGGCCTGCACCGGCCGGATTGGCAGCTACGGCGTTTGCCTCGGTGGCCACCTCGCGGTGCGCGCCGGGTTCCACCCGGATGTCGAGGCGGTGGTGGCGTTCTATCCGACGGACATCCACTCCAGCACGCTGGGGGCGGGGAAATGCGATGACACCCTGGAGCGGCTGAAGTCCGCGAAGTCGTCGTTCCTCTTCGCCTGGGGCCGTCAGGACCCGCACGTGCCGGTGGAAGGCCGCCGCTTGATCCACCAGACGCTGGAGGATTCCGGCGTGGATTTCGAGTGGCACGAATTCAATGCCGCCCACGCGTTCCTGCGCGACGAGGGACCGCGCTACAACCCGGCGTTGTCGCGGGTGGCCGTGGCGACCCTGCTCCGGTTCTTTTCCGAAAAAATCGGTTGAATAAGATGCAAGGGGTTTTCGTTCCATCGGAATGCGGAAACTCCTTTGCTTCATGGTCGTGGTGTTCGGGCTGGTGGCGGCCGCCGCCTATGCCGGTCCACCGAGCAATGATCTCGATCCCGCCACGGCGGTGAAACTGGTGGCGCTGCGCACCGGGCTCCAGCCGTGGGAGATCGAGGTGGCCTACATCCTCGATGGCAATTCGAAGGATAAGGAGGGCTTCCAAGGCTCCTACGTCCGTCGGGTCACGACCCTGCATCCGGTGCCGGAAGGGGTTTCGAAGATCCGGCGCGTGGTGTCGTATGACTTCGCGTGGAACGACAGCCTCGGCTGGTTCATGAGCCAGTGCCGCAGCGAGCGGAATGGCGATGCGATCTACCGTTGGAGCGAGCGCGGCGGGGCGACGGTGGTGAAATAACCACGCGTTCGGGGCATCGAGCCGCCCTCACTCACAAGCAGGAATGCTTGTGCTACTGAAGCGCCGCCACATGCGCGAGCGCGGCGGCGGCGAGGCCTTCGGGATCGTAGCCGCCTTCGAGGGAAGACACCATCCTGCCGCCACACCATTTCCGCGCGATGGCGGTGCAGCGTTGGGTGAGGGCGGTGAAGGTGGCATTGTCCCAGCGCAGGCCGCCGATGGGATCGGAAGCGAGGGCATCGAAGCCCGCGGAGACGAGCAGGAACTCGGGCTGGAAGGCATCGAGCGCGGGCGCTGCAAACTCGTTCCAGGCGGCGAGGGCCGTGGGGCCCGGTGAGGCGAAAGGAAGCGGCAGGTTGAGCGTCGCGCCCTTGCCTTCGCCCTGACCGTGTTCGGTGGCGGGGCCGGTGTAGGGATAGATGCCCTGCTCGTGGAGCGAGAGGTAGAAGACATCCGGGTCTTCCAGGAAGATGGCTTCGGTGCCATTCCCGTGATGGACATCCCAATCGACGATGGCAATGCGGCGCAGGCCGTGGTGGGACTGGAGGTAGCGGGCGGCCACCGCCACGTGGTTGAAGATGCAGAAGCCCATGCCCCGCGCGGAGGACGCGTGGTGGCCCGGCGGACGGACGGCGCAGAAGGCGCGGGTCACGTCGCCGCGCATCACCGCATCCACGGCCTCCAGCACCGCGCCGGTGGCCTCGCGGGCGACCTCGTAGCTTTCCTCGCAGATGGCGGTATCGCCGGTGCGCAGGCAATCGGCGAAGGTCTCGGCATCCCGGTAAACGAGGTCGTGGTAGTAGTGTTCGTGGGCGAGCAGGATTTCCGAAACGGTGGCACGGCGGCCGGGCAGGCGCACGATGTCGTCCGGGAGTTCCTCCAGAGCGGCGCGGAGGATGCGGTAACGGTTCGCCGACTCCGGGTGGCAGAAACCCGTGTCGTGCCGTTCATAGCGGGCATCCCAGTGGACGCCGATGCGTGCCGGTCCGGTCATCGTTCGAGGCGATGGATGTGTTTGTGTTCGAGGTATTTCTTCCGCTCCTTCACGAGCCGGTCCACGCGCATGCGGAAGACGCGGTCTTCATCGCGGGGAACCGAGAGGTCCTCCACCGCTCCGGCGGAGAGGAACAGCCCGGCCATGGCGTGGTTGTTCGGCAGCACGGAGGCCCACAGGGTTTCGAGGCCACGGCGCTTCGCGACCACCGCCAGCTCGCCCAACAGGAATCCGGCCATGCCAGAGCGGCGGGTGGATTCATGGACCACGAAGGCGACCTCGGCGCTGGTGCCATCGTCATCGAGGTAGTAACGGCCGATCGCGCGAAGCGTTTCGGGGCCGTCCTGGCGGGTGAAGAGGCCGAGCGCGACGTCGCGGGCCTGGTCCACGGCGGCGAGCTTGTAGGCGGATTCGCCGGTCATGCGCTCGCGGTGGTATCCGTAGCGGAGGCGCACGGTTTCCTCGTCGTGGGAATAGAAGAATCGCTGGAGCTCCCGCATGTCGCTCGGGTGGAGCGGACGGTAGAAGAAGCGTCCGGTGGCAAACTGGATCCAGCCGCGGTCGACGCCGGACGAGGTGGCCGGGCGGGTGAAGAATTTCGGCAGCCAGCCGCGGTCCTGGGCGCCGGCCAGCAGGGCCTCGCGGTGGTCCGGGTGGGCGATTTCCACCAGCCGCGCCACCCGCTCGCGGATGCTGCATCCGTAGATGCTGGCGACGCCGTATTCGGTGACCACGTGGTGGACATCGCCGCGGCCGGTGGCCACGCCGCTGCCGGGGGCCAGACCGGTGACGATGCGGGAGCGCCGACCTTCGTCCGAAGTGGAGGTCAGGGCGATGATCGGTTGCCCACCCTTGCTGCGGCCCGCGCCGCGGATGAAGTCCTGGAGCGCGCCGACTCCGCCGTAGAAGCGGTGGCCGCTGGCATCCCGCACCACTTGGCCGGTGAGGTCGATTTCCCGCGCGCCATTGATCGCCACCATCCGGTGGTTCCGCGCGATGCGGTGGGGATCGTTCACCCAATCGCTGGGGTGGAGCTCGATGTCGGGATTGCCGTCGACGAACTTGTAGAGCTTGCGGCTGCCTAGCACGTGGCTGGCGATGATCTTGCCGGGCTTGTAGTTCTTCCGGGAATGATCGGCCGCGCCGCAGCGGACCAGCTCCATCAGCGCGTCATTGAACATCCCGGAGTGGATGCCGAGGTGGCGGTGTTTCCGCAGGGCGCGGACGACCGCCTCCGGACTGTTGCCGAGGCCGACCTGGATGGTGGAGCCATCCTCGACGAGCTGGGCGGCGTAGTGGCCGACCTTTTCATGGCGTGGGTCGAGTTCGTCGCGGTGGGCCTCGGGGAGTGGCGAGGTGTGCTCCAGGTAGCGGGCGATCCGGGAAACCGGCACCAGGGTGTCGCCGCCGGTGCGTGGCATCTTCGGATTGATCTGGGCGATCACGATCCGGGCCGAGCCGACGGCGGCCTTCACCACGTCCACGCTGACCCCGAGCGAGCACATGCCATCTTCGTCGGGCGGGGTGACCTGGATCAGCGCCACATCGATGGGCATCTGGCCGTTCTGGAACAACCAGGCTACCTCGGAGAGCGCGCACGGGGTGTAGTCGGCCTGACCGCGTTCCACGGCCGCGCGGACGGCGGGAGTGAGGAAGAACGAGTTGGTGCGCAGGATGTTCTCGTAGCGCGGTTCGATCCACGGGGTGTCACCGAGGCCGTGGATATGGACCAGTTCGATGTCCTTGAGCTGGTCAGCGTGGGCCAGCATCGATCCGACCAGCGCAAAGGGCACCGAGGCCCCGCCCGCCAGGAACACGCGGCTGCCGGGGGCAACCAGACGCGGCCATTCGGCGGGATCGAGCGGTTTCATGAGCGGCCAGCTTGGCGTGGAGACGGCGGAATGGCCACGGATTTCGCGAGGGTTCCCAATCTTTCGGAAAAATCCGGTCGTGTCGTGAGAACCCGGGGCCCATGGCGTATCCGTCCCTTGCATGCCCCTTCCTCCGCTTTCCGCCGCCCTGTTGTCGCTCGCCGTTTCGATCGTGATGGTTTCGGGGGCGAGGGCGGGGGAGGTCCGGGTCGAGGATCTCGCGGTGCACGATCCCTTCGTGCTCGCGGACAAGGGGACGAAGACCTACTACCTCTACGGTGGCTTCCGCACCGCCGATCCCGCGCTCGGCGGGAAGCAGAAGGCCGCGGGGGTGAAGGTCTACACCAGCCAGGATCTCCGGACCTGGACCGGACCATCCATCGTCTATCAGATGGCGGAGGATTTCTGGGCGGACAAGGAGGCTTCGCCGTGGGCTCCGGAGGTGCATGAATACCGCGGGAAGTATTACCTCTTCACGACCTTTCATCAGTGGGACCGCGACCAGCCACCGGTGGGCAACGACCGGGCGGTGAAACGCCGCGGTTCGCAGGTGCTGGTGGCGGACTCACCGATGGGACCGTTCAAGCCGCTGCGGAACCGCCCGACCACGCCGGACTCCGATTTCACGCTCGATGGCACGTTGTGGATCGAGGATGGGAAGCCTTACATGGTGTATTGCCACGAGTGGATCCAGCGGGGTGGTGGCACCTTCGAGGCGGTGCCGCTTTCCGACGATCTGGCCGAGGCGACGGGGAAGCCGTTTGTCTTGTTCGCGGCAAAGGAAGCGGCATGGGCGCGCACGACCAATTCCTACCGCGGCACGGCGACGGGCAATGCGGTGTCCGACGGGGTGTGGCTCCACCGCACGCGTGGGGGGAAGTTGCTGATGCTGTGGTCGAGCTGGACCGAGTCGCGGGCCTATGGGGAAGGGCTGGCGGTTTCCGAATCCGGCACGCTGAAGGGGCCGTGGAAGCAGGTGGGCGATGAGCCGATCCAGCAGGACGACCGCGGGCACGGGATGATCTTCGAGGGCTTCGATGGCCGCCTGGTCCACTGCCTCCACCGCTATTTCAACATGCCCGCCACCCGGGTGCAGTTCTGGGAGATCACGGACACGGGGGATTCGCTGAAGGTCGGGAAGCAGTTGCTCGGGGCGGAGTAGGTTTCGGAATGTGGAGTGCGGAGATTGCTCCCGCCTTCGATCCTCATTTTCGAGATCGTCGTTGTTCGCGGGGCAATCTCAGGACCAAGGGTCCGTTCCATACCAGCCCAGCCCGCAAGGGCTGGGTGGGCCGATGCAGGGGGCGGAGGGCTGAAAGCCCGAGCCATGCAGGGAGAATGCGGAGGCGTTCGCGGCGATCGAAGAATGGGTCGGGCTTTCAGCCCTCACAGATCGCGCAGATCCACACCCAGGCCTTGCGGCCTGGGCTGGTATGGGGCGCGCCTTTGGCGCTGCAGATCACTCGGTGAGGTCCACGCCCTGCACCCAGGGGGTGAACTCGGTGGGGATGGGGGCCTCGAAGCTGAGGCGCTTGCCGGTCCGCGGGTGGTCGAAGGTGAGCTTCCACGCGTGCAGCATCAGCCGGCCGGTGTGGCCGTGCTGTTTGGCGGGCTTGGCGTAGATCGGATCGCCGAGCAAGGGCGTGCCCTTGTGCAGCATGTGGACGCGGATTTGGTGGGTGCGGCCGGTGTGGAGGTGCACCATCACCAGCGCCGTCATCGTGGACGGATCGATGTAACGCACCTCGTAGTCGGTGATGGCGGGCTTGCCGCCCGGAGGATTGACGACCGCCATCTTCTGGCGGTTCACCGGGTGGCGGCCGATGTGGGTGAAGATGGTGTCCTTTTCCGGTTTCGGGATACCCTGGGTGATGGCCAGATAGATCTTCTCCATCGTGCGGCCGGAAAACTGGGTGGTCAGCGACTGGTGGGCGCCGTCGTTCTTCGCCACCACCAGGCAGCCGGACGTGTCCTTGTCGAGGCGGTGGACGATGCCGGGGCGTTCGACGCCGCCGATGCCGGAGAGTTGCCCTTTGCAATGGTGGAGCAGGGCATTGACCAGGGTGCCGTCCGGATTGCCCGCGGCGGGGTGGACGACGATGCCGGACTCCTTGTCGAGCACCACCAGGTCCTCGTCCTCGAACAGGATCGAGAGCGGGATGTCCTGCGGGGCGGCCTCGGCGGGCACGGCTTCCGGGATGGCCACGGAAATGACGGCACCGGGTTTCACGGCGTCGCGGGGTTTGGCGGGCTGGCCGTTGACCTGGATGAATTGCTCGCGGATCAGCGCCTGGATGCGGGAGCGCGAGAGGTCCGGCAGCCGGGCGGCCAGCCAGGCATCGAGGCGATCGCCGCCGGAGTCATCGACACGCAGTTCCATGCGGGCGATTTGGGGGCTGCTAGAGAAAGTTTCAAGTTTCCATAAGGAACCCGCGTAACTTAGCTTCATGCCGATGCCGGACGATGCCATGACGATCGCTTACTGCCACTCCTGCGGGGGGGCGATGAACGTGTCGGATGTGGCTCCGTTTTCGAACGTCGAGTGCCCGCAGTGCGGGAAACACACGCGGGTGAAGCGGGAATTCGGCCCCTACACGCTGCTGCGCCGCCACGCGATCGGCGGCATGAGCGTGGTGTTCGTGGCGCACGACAACACGCTGGACCGCGAGGTGGCGCTGAAGATTCTCAACGAGGACTACTCGGCGGACGAACGCCGGATCGAGGCCTTCGAGGAGGAGGCCCGCACCACCGCCTCGATCAGCCACCCGCACGTGGTGCGGCTGCTGACCACCGGCCGGGCGTTCGGACGCTTCTATCTGGCCATGGAGCTGGTTTCGGGCGGGCATTTCGAGCACCAGATCCGCGAACGCGGGGCCCTGCCGGAAACGGAGGTCCTGCCGCTGGCGATCCAGGTGGCGGAGGGGCTGCGGGCCGCCCACGCGGCCGGGCTGATCCACCGCGACATCAAGCCGGGCAACATCCTGCTGGATGCGGCGGGGAACGCGAAGATCGTCGATTTCGGCCTCGCGCTGGTGACGAAGGGCGGCAAGGCCCAGGCCACCGAACTGTGGGCCACGCCCTACTACGTGCCGCCCGAGACCATCGAGGGGCTGGAGGAGGATTTCCGGTCGGACATCTACGCCTTCGGTGCCACCCTCTACCATGCGCTGGCGGGTTTCCCCTCCTGCGCGGAGGAGACGATGGACACGCTGAAGCTCCGCGATGCGAAGAAGTCCATCCAGCCGCTGGGCCAGGCGGCACCCGGCCTCACGCCGGAGACCTGTGCGGTGGTGGACCGCGCGATGGCCTACGATCCGGCCGACCGTTTCACCTCGTATGACGAGATGTTGGCCGCGCTGCGCTATGCCCAGCAGCGGGCGCTGGCGGGCCCCGCGGAGCCGGTGGTGGATTCCGCCACGGTGCGGCGTCGCAAGGCGGCCAAACAGCGCGAACGGCTGTTCATGGCCGGAGCGGCGGTGCTGCTAGTGATCGCGACCGGGACCGCCATCCACCTGATGACCCGGAAGCCCGCGAAGGGTAAGGCGGTCCAGAACCCGATGGCCGGGCTGGAGGCGATCCCGCAGGTTGATCCCGGTTCCATCAAGGACCCGGCGGCCGCCGCCCGGATCGCGCAACGCTACAAGGCCGCGCGCGAGGCGGTCGAGAAGGGGAATTTCGAACAGGCGGGCAAGGAGTTCCAAGCCCTGCGGGATGATCCCGAGGTGCAGGAGCCCACCGGGACTTGGGCGGGCATCGAGGCGGTGATCGTGGCGTATCTGGATGGCCATCCAGAAATCGGGCGGAAGGAGGCCGAGCCTTCGGCGAAGCATGCATCCGCGGCGGGTCTGCCGAACCCCAATGTGGCGGGTGAACTGGTGCCCGCGCTTGGGCGGATCCGCCAACTGGCGGCGATCCGGCCGCGGGAGCTGGATGCCTCGAAAGCGGATGCCCCGCTGGTGATGGCGTGGATGCTCTGTGGGCTGAAGAACTGGGAACAGGGCCGCTTGGCCGATGCCGCGGGCTATTTCCAGGCGATTGCGGCGGCGAAGCTGTCGGGAGCGGACGTGTGGGCGAGCCACTACCAGAAGGTCGCGGAGCGTTATCTCTCGGACTATCAGAAGCTCTCGGTCGCGGAGCCGAAGGATTTCAATGGCGATAAGGCGGCGTCTCAGAAGAAGATCGACGAACTGGAAGCGGTGTTGGCCTCGCTGGAAACCCAGGGGCGGGCCCGTTTCAACCTCCGCGAGTGGCAGCTCACGCTGAAACGCCACATCCATGATCTCGATGCGCCGAAGCCGGTGCCGGTTTCCAGCCAAGGGCTGACCTTGGCGGCGGTACGCCCGCAGGTGGACCAGCTTTGCAAGGACGACCAGTTCGCCGAAGCGGCAGGGAAACTGAAGGCTCTCAATCCCACCAACGGCGACAAGGCCGTGCGGGATTCCCTCCTGGCGCTGGTGGAATCCGCCGGATCGCTGCTGGCGGATCTGGAAACGGATCTGGCGAAGGGGGAGACGGCCCTGGATCTCAAATCGAAGGACGGTGCCGTGGCCTACACCAAGCTGGCGGCGGGCGAGGGCGGGAAATTGAAAGCCACCGATTCCACCGGTGCGGCGCGTGATATCGCCTGGAAGGATCTTTCGCCGGACTCGGTGATCGATCTCCACCGGGCGCTGGTGCTGAACGCCAAGTCGGACACGGAAAAGCTGCGCCGCCATGAGTCGGCGATCGCTTTCGACTGGCTGGCGGGGGATCGGGCCCGCGCGACTGCCGCGGCGGACCGCCTGGGGGCGGGAAATCCGGCATTCAAGCAGCGCTGGGACGCGATGACGGCGGGGTTGAAGTGAGGGCGCTGAGGCCGGGTTGTTCGGGTTGATAGGGAAGTTTGTTGAAAATAAGTCCGTTAGGAGGATTGGTTGCGCAGGCTTTGCCCCCGCGCTTGCACCGGTAACCCGGGTCCGGTACTTCTCGCGGCCAGACATGGCAGCCGAATACACCGAAGCCGACATCAAGTCCCTCGACTGGCGCGAACACATCCGCCTCCGCCCGGGCATGTACATCGGAAAACTCGGGGACGGTTCCTCGCCCGACGACGGCCTCTACATCCTGCTCAAGGAGGTCATCGACAACTCGATCGACGAGTTCATCATGGGCAACGGCAAGGAGATCCGAGTCACCATCGACGAGGAGGGCCGCGTGGAGGTCCGGGACTTCGGCCGTGGCATCCCGCTGGGCAAGCTCTACGACTGCGCCGCCCAGATCAACACCGGTGCCAAGTACGACAGCGAGGCGTTCAAGAAGACCGTGGGTCTCAACGGCGTGGGCATCAAGGCGGTGAACGCGCTTTCCGGCTTTTTCGAAATCCAGGCGTGGCGCGATGGCGAAACCAAGGCCATCGAGTTCTCCAAGGGCCAGGTGGCGGTGGACATGAAGCATACCCGCCGCGAGGAGGCGCCGAACGGCACCCGCCTCGCCTTCGAGGTGGACCGCACGATTTTCCCGGCCAAGTCGAAGTTCAAGGACGCCTTCGTCGAGAAGATGTGCCGCTACTATTCCTACCTGAACCCGGGGCTGACCCTGGTGCTCAACGGGAAGAAGTTCAAATCGAAGGACGGCCTGCTCGACCTGCTCCGCGAGGAGATGGAGAGCGAGGCGCTCTATGATCCGATCCACCTCAGCGGCAAGGACATCGAGATCGCCTTCACCCATACGGCGGAGAGCGGCGAGGAATACTACACCTTCGTCAACGGCCAGAACACCACGCAGGGTGGCACGCACTTGCAGGCCTTCCGCGAGGGCTTGGTGAACGCCGTGCGTGGCTTCTACAAGAAGCAGTATGAGCCGGCGGACATCCGCGCGGGCATCGAGGCAGCCATCGTGGTGCGCATCGAGGAACCGGTGTTCGAATCGCAGACGAAGACGAAGCTGGGTTCCGCCGGGGTGTCCCCGAACGGCGAATCGCTGCGCACTTTTGTCGGCAACTTCCTCAAGGAGCATCTCGACAACTACCTCCACAAGCACCCGAAGGTGGCGGAGGCGATCCAGAAGCGCATCCTCGCCGCGGAGCGCGAGCGCAAGGACCTGAAGGGAATTCAAAAGCTGGCCCGCGATCGCGCGCGCCAGGCGAAGGTGCACAACAAGAAGCTGCGCGATTGCCGCGCCCATCTCGACTCCAAGCACAAGGAGCGCGAGCACAGCACGCTTTTCATCACCGAGGGTGACTCCGCCTCCGGCTCGATCACGAAGAGCCGCAACGTGGAGACGCAGGCGGTGTTCTCGCTGCGTGGCAAGCCGCTGAACACCTTCGGCCTCGCCAAGAAGATCGTTTATGAGAACGAGGAGTTCGCCCTGCTCCAGGCCGCGCTCGGCATCGAGGACGGCATCGCGGAGCTCCGCTACAACAAGGTCATCATCGCCACCGATGCCGACGTCGACGGCATGCACATCCGCCTGCTGCTGCTGACGTTCTTCCTCCAGTTCTTCCCCGAGGTGATCCGCGAGGGCCACCTCTACATCCTCCAGACGCCGCTGTTCCGCGTGCGTAACAAGAAGGAGACGATCTATTGCTACGATGAGGACGCGAAGGTGAAGGCGCTGGCGAAGCTCGGCAAGTCCTCGGAGATCACCCGCTTCAAGGGTCTCGGTGAAATTTCCCCGGACGAGTTCAAGTTCATGATCGGCCCGGACATGCGCCTCGATCCCGTGACCTTCGAGGAAGGCAAGGGCGTGAAGGAGCTGCTGGCCTTCTACATGGGCAAGAACACGCCGGACCGGCAGGATTACATCATCGAGAACCTCCGCGAGGACGTGGACCGCCAGGTGGCGTGAGGTCTGCCAAGGTGTAGCCGCGCTGGTGAGAGCGTGGGCGGGGTGGATCCACCCATTTCCATGCAGTTCCAGTCCCCGGTTCGCCCTCCGGGCTTGAAGAGGGGATTTGGGCGTGCGTCCGACGTCCGGTTCAGCCTACGTTGGACCATGCGCGCTCCTTTCTCTCCGCTCGGTCTCGCCATCTTGTTTGGGGTGGGCGTGGGAGGTTGGTGGATGGGGCGCGAGTCAGGGGAAAAAGAGGCCTCCAGATCGAAGCCCCCACCTCGGGAGTCTACCAAGGTCGTCGCCAGCCCAACTGCGGGAGAGAGGCGTGAGGGCCCGTGGGACGAGGAAACCAAGCGCCGTTTGGGGAAGCTGGCCCAGGAGCGGACCGAAGCGATGCGGGAGGCAGGCATGCTGGGGAAAAAGGGAGCGCCAAACTACCTGCTGACCGGCGAGGGCGGTCGTTTGACCCAACAGGCGATGCGGGATGCCGGGATCACCGATTCCCAAGCCGCCGCGGTCCAAGGTGTTTTGAATCGCGCGATCGAGGAGGCGTCACGCGAGGTGGCGGCGCGGGCCCGGCTGATTGCCGATGAGTCCAACCCAGACGCAGGAACGTTTGTGTATCGCATCCCTGCCTTGCCCGACGGGAGTGGGAATGCGGTAGGGCGGATGGAGGAACAGATCCGCCAGGTGGTGGGCGCGCAGGCGGCGGAAATCCTGCTCAGGTCCTTTGACCCGAACAACTATGTCTGCGGATTCGGGAAGTACGATGTGGACGTCACGGTTCACCGCTCGGGGGCGAACCCGACCGCCGAATTCAGTTTCACTTATCCGGAGACCAGCCAGGTGGTTCGCCGGGGCATGATCTCGGAGAGCAAGATCCGGCAGTATTTCGGCTCTGCTTTGGATTTGCTGGGGGAGCGGTGACGCGTGGAGATGTTTATTCCGTGTCGGCCGTCCGGGGAGAGTCCGTTTTGCGGAGGTTCCGGTGGAAGGCCAGCGTGATCAGCAGGGCGAGCACGCAGCCCGCAAGCACGGAGAGCAACCGCTTCGTCACGTTGTCCCAGAGATGGACCTGGGCGTCGTGCTGGAGCATGATGATGGTCACCGCGGCCAGGGCGGTGCGGCAGCTTGCCATCAGCTTGAGCCGGTCGCAGAGGAGGATCGCCAATGCGTAGGCCGCGCAGAAGGTGAGGATGCCGGGGCCTCCGAAGAGCAGGGGGATCAGGCTGCACGCCACGCCCACCAGGTTCGCGCCGATGCGGTTCAGGGCGAACGGGACCGAGTCCTTGTGATCGGGGGAAAGGACGAGCATGACCGAGATCAGGCACCAGCCGATGTCCGGGTAGTCGAGCAAACGGGAGAGCAGGAACACCGTGATCGTGGCCGTGAGGCACTTCACGATGTAGAGCAAAAGGTTTGGGGTTCCCTCGGTGGCTGGTAGAGTCGGAGAGGTCATGGCGTTCCTTGAACAAATGTTGGAAAGGGAGAATGCTTGAAAGAGCGGCTAGGCCGTAAGAGGTATTGTGCTCAAAATTTGCATGCATTTAAGATTCCTGCCCGTGACAATCGTCCCGATCATCCATCCCTTCCGATTTGCCCCGACTGTTCTTTTGGCGGCTGTGGCCGTGGCGGCTCCGGAAACCCAGCCGCTTGGTGACGGGTTGACCCGCTCCCTCGTGGCGCGGGAGCCGCTGCTGAAGAACCCGGTGGTCGTGAGCGTGGATGTGGACGGCTCGGTCTATGTGGCGGAGACGGCCCGCCGGTTGGCCGCGGACCTGGACATCCGGGAGTTCAAGCAATGGGTGCCGAAGACGCTGGCGCTGCGTTCCGTGGAGGACCGGCTGGCGCTCTATCGCCGCGAGCTGACGCCCGGCAATGTGTCTCCGAAGACCTCGGTGAAGGACCAGAATCACGACGGGGTGGTGGATATCCGCGACCTTACCGTGATTTCAGAAAAGATCCACCGCCTCACGGACCGCGATGGCGATGGGGTGATGGATCATTCGGACGTGTTCGCGGAGGGTTTCAACACCGAGGTCACCGGCGTGGCGGCGGGCGTGCTGGCCTGGCGTGGCGATGTCTACGCGGCGATCGTGCCGGACCTGTGGAAACTCCGCGATACGGAGGGCAAGGGCAAGGCGACGAAGCGGGAGGCGCTGCTCACCGGCTTCGGCGTCCACGTGGCCTACGCGGGCCATGACATGCACGGCCTGATCCTGGGGCCGGACGGCCGCCTTTACTGGACCATCGGCGACAAGGGCGTGAACGTGATGTCGAAGGAAGGCAAGCGCGTCGCCGCTCCGGACACGGGATCGGTGCTGCGCTGCTATCCGGATGGCTCCGGCTTCGAGATTTTCGCGAGCGGCATCCGCAACGTGCAGCAGATCGCCTTCGACGACTACGGCAACATCTTCGGCGTCGACAACGACTCCGACGCCAAGGGCGAGAAGGAGCGCTTCGTTTCGATCCCGGAGGGCTCGGACACCGGCTGGCGTTGCTACTATCAATATCGTGGTAACAGCTACAATCCGTGGATGGCTGAGTCGATGTCGGTGCCCAGCGGACCGAACCAACCGGCCTTCATCACGCCGCCGATCTGTCCCTACCTCGATGGTCCGTCCGGGTTCGCCCGCGATCCGGGAACGGCGTTGAACGATCGCTACCGCGGGGCGTTCTTCATGACCAGCTTTCCGGCCGGGAAACTCTACTCGTTCAAGGTCGAGCCTGCGGGAGCCGGTTTCCGGATGACCGACAGCCACCAGGTCGACAAGGGCCCGGCCTACGTCGGCTGCAATTTCGGGCCGGATGGCGCGCTGTATCTCGCGGACTGGGCGGGTGGCTATCCGTTGAAGGAAAAGGGCTCGGTGTGGAAGCTGGACGACCCTGCGGCCAAGGACAGCCCGCTGCGCCGGGAGACGGCGGCGTGGTTGAAAGAAGGGCCGGCGAAGGTCTCCGATGCGGATCTGTTGAAACGCCTGAAGCACACCGACCAGCGCATCCGCTGCGATGCCCAGGGCGAGCTGGCGAAGCGTGCCAGCGGCGTGAAGCTGCTCGGCGCCGCCGCGGCGGAGTGGAAGGATGAGCCGTTGGCCTGCACCCACGCGCTGTGGGGACTGACCCAGGCGAAGACGTTTTCACCCGCGCTGCTGAAGACCTTGCTGGCGGCGAAGCCGGAGCAAACCCGGGCCCAGGCCGCGAAGTGGGCGGGTGAGACCGCGGGCCAACCGGTGCCGGAGTTGATTCCGCTGCTGCGGGATTCCTCGCCGGTCGTCCGCTACCGTGCGGCGGTGGCGGTGGGCAAACTTCACATGACGGAGGCCGCCGATGGCGTGCTCGCGCTGCTGGCGGAGAATGGCAACCGCGATCATTTCCTGCGTCATGCCGGTGTCATGGCGTTGTCCGGGATGAAGCCGGAAGCGGTGGCCAAGGCGGCGAAACACGCATCGCCCGCGGTGCGCCTCGCGGCCGCGGTGGTTTACCGGAGGTTGGCGCTGCCGGAGGTTTCGGTGCTGCTGACTGACTCCGATCCCGCGGTGGTGGCGGAGGCCGCGCACGCGATCTACGATGACGAGAGCATCGCGAAGGCGCTGCCGGACTTGGCGGCCTTGTTGGAGAAAAAGCCGTCCGCTTCCGTGCCGGCGATCCTTCGTGCGATCGCCGCCAACCGGGTGCAGGCGGACGCGGCTTCGGCCGGACGCCTGGCCACGTATGCCGCGCAAACGTCCCTGTCCGCCGAGCTGCGCGTGGCTGCCCTGACGGCTCTGACTTCGTGGCCGAAGGCCCAGGAGCTCGACGCCGTGGACGGTCGCTGGCATCCACTCCTGGCCGCCGAGGTGAGCGTGGGCCGGAAGGCGTTCTCCGCGGTGGCGACCAAGCTGGAGCATGATTCCAATGAGGCTATCGCGAAGGCCGCGGGCGAGGCAGCGAAGGCGCTGGGGGTGGCGGCCGATCCGGCCCAACTCGCCAAAGATGCGACGGATACTGCCATTTCGCCCGAACTGCGTTTGCAGGCGCTGGGAGCATTGAAAACGGGCGCTCCGGATTCGTTCGCGAAGATCGCTCCCGCCTTGCTGACTGAAGCCTCTCCCGAGCTCCGGATGGGCGCGGCGAACCTGCTGGAGAAGGATCATCCGGCTCTCGCTGCCTACGCGCTTTCCGCTGCCCGGAATTCGAAGGTGGTGGCCGAGCGGCAGAACGCCCTTGCCGTGCTCGGAAGAAGCGGGGCTCCGGAAGCGGGCAAGGTGCTTTCCGAACTACTGGCGAAGGCGGCCACGACGCCGGAGCTTCAATTGGATCTCCTCACCGCGGCGACATCTCCGGAGCTCAAGGCCGCGGCGGAGTCCTTCCGCTCCCAGCTCGCAGCCAAGGGCGAAATTGGTCCCTTCCTCCCATCCCTCTCCGGTGGGAATGTCGCGAAGGGTAAGGAGATCTTCGAGGCGCACCTCGCCGCCCAATGCAACGCCTGCCACCGGATCGAGGAGGAGGGCAGTAACGTCGGGCCGCCGCTCACCCACATCGGCGCGAAGGGCCGGGATTACATCCTGGAATCGCTGGTGCTGCCGCAGGCGAAGATCGCTCCCGGCTACGGCGCGATGAGCATCACGAAGAAGGATGGCACCGTGCTCGCGGGCGCGCCGAAGTCGGAGACCGCCGAGGTGGTGGTGCTGCTGACGCCGGACGGGAAGGAAGTGAAAATTCCCGCTGCGGACATTGCCGGGCGCACCCCGGCCATCAGCCCGATGCCGCCGATGGGCTCGATCCTGAAACCGGAGGAACTCCGCGATCTCGTCGAGTTCCTGACCACTCTCAAATGACTCTCTCTATTGCATCATGAACATCATGAAAACCATCCGATCCGCAGCGCTGCTGCTCGCCTGCCTGGGTTCCGCCACTGCTGAACCGCTGACTCCCACTTCCGACCTCTCGAAGTTCGAGATCAAGGGGCCGGCGGAATGCTGGTCCATCAAGGACGGCGTGATCCTCGGCCAGAACATTCCTGAGAAGAAGGGCTCCATCTTGTGGACGAAGGTCAAATACAAGGACTTCACGCTCGCCGGTGAGTTCCGCTACAAGAACCCGATCGACTCCGGCGTGTTCATCCGCCAGGAAGGCGACCAGATCCAGTTGGGGATCTCCGGATCGCTGAAGCGGGATCTGACCTGCTCTCCCTACATCAAGAAAACCGGGAAGTATCCGGTCGAGGCCGATGTGAAGGACGTCTTCAAGGATGGCGAGTGGAACAAATTCGTCATCACGGCGAGGGGCAACCATTACCTCGTGTCGTTGAACGGCAAGCAGGTGCTGGATTACACCTCGGAGACCTCCATTGACGAAGGTCCGATCGGGTTCCAGGTCCATCCGGGTGTCGAAATGAAGGTTGAATTTCGCAATCTCGATGTGAAGGTGGAGACCCCCTCGAAATGAAATACGCGATCTGCAACGAGACCTTCTGGGATGGCGATTTTACCGCCACGTGTGAAGCCGCGGCGCGCCACGGCTACACCGGGCTGGAGATCGCGCCGTTCACTTTGGAGAATGTCGTCGACATGACCCTCGCGGATGCGGGGCGGCTGGGCAAGCACGTGCGCGATCACGGGCTCGATCCGCTCGGCTTCCACTGGTTGCTGGCGAAGACCAACGGCTACCACCTGACCGATCCCGATCCGGAGATCGCGGATCGCACGTTCCGCTATGCCCGCCATCTGGCGGAGCTGTGCGGGGCCATGGGCGGCAAGATCATGGTGTGGGGCAGTCCGCTCCAGCGTTCGCTGGCACCGGAATGGAACCGCGCCGAGGCCGAGGATCGTTTCGTTTCGTTCTTCCAGAAGCTTTCGTCGCATCTCGAGGCGGCGGGAGTGACCATCGCCTTCGAGTTCCTGGGGCCGAAGGAAACGAACTTCATCAACACCGCCGCGGAAACCATCGGGTTCCTGGAACGCATTGGCTCGCCGAACGTCCGTCTCCACCTCGATGTGAAAGCGATGGCGGCGGATAGCAAACCGATCCCGCAGATCGTGACGGACTCGCTGCCGTGGACGGCCCACTTCCACGCCAATGACCCGAACCTGCTGGGGCCGGGCATGGGGGAAATCGACTTCCCGCCGATCGCCCGCGCCTTGGAAGAGGGCGGTTACAAGGGCTGGGTCTCGGTGGAGGTGTTCGACCTCTCGATGGGACCGGATGAAATCGCCGCTCAGAGCCTCCGCAACATGCGCGAGGCGTTTTCCCAGCAAGCGGTGTAAGCCAGAATTGCTTCGAAAGGGCTGGCCCGGTGGCCAGCCCTTTTTCGTTCAGCCTTCCTTGAACAGCAGCGGCAGGAAGGCGGCGAGATTCCGCCTCCACACCCCCCAGCGATGGGCACCTTCGGTTTCCGTCCACGAGTGTTTCAGCTGCTTCTTGTCCAGCCAGGCATGGAGCGAGCGGTTCGCGCCGATGAGCCCGTCGTCCTTGCCGCAGGACACCCAGAAGGTCTTGAACGGGGTCTTGCCCGCTTCGGGGAAGGCGGCGTCGAGATCGGCCGGAATGCCGCCGCTGCTGAAGGCTCCCACCCAGCCGAAGGTGTCCGGATGGAGGAGGGCGGCCTGGAGTGATTCCGCGCCGCCCATGGAAAGGCCGGCCACGGCACGGCCATCGCGATCCTTGCGGATCTTGTAGTTCGATTCGGCGAGCGGGAGGACTTCCTCGATCAGCGTGTGGTCGAAGGCGGTGAGGTTCTTCTGCCACGCGCCGTCCTTGTTTCGTCCTTCCCAGCCGCCTGCCACCACCGCCATGTCGCCGTAGCCGAGCGGCATCACGATGACCATCGGCTCGGCCTTCTTGTCCGCGATGAAGTTGTCCAGGATCACGTTGGCGCGTCCGATGGTGGACCAAGCGTTGGCTTGGTCGCTGAAACCGTGGAGGAGGTAGAGAACCGGCAGCGGCTTTTCCGCCTTCGCATCGTAGCCTGGCGGGGTGTAGACGAAGCACTCGCGGTCGTGTGACGCGATTTTCGAGCGGTAGGCGTGGCGGTGGATCTCACCGTGCGGCACGTCGCGCTTTTCCCACGGGGCGTCCTTGCCGCCGGGAACGCTCAACAGGCTCTCGTTGCCGAAAAGCCCTTCCTTAAGCTCGGGGTTCTCCGGATCGGTCACGTGGCGGTCATCGAGCGTGAACGAGTAGCTGTAGAGGTCCGGTTCCAGCGGCGTGCTGGTGAAGGACCAGACGTTGTCCTCGCCCTTGGCGAGCGGTTTGCTGCCGAAGGCCTCGCATTGGACACTGGCCGATTTCGCCTCGGCATCCCGGACCCGGAAGGTCACGGAATGGTCCGGATGCACCACGGGAGAAAATGGATCCGCGGCGAAGGCGGTGAGAGTGGTCGCGAGCATGGCTGCTGCAAGGGTACGCATGGAACGAAGCCTAACACCTCTTGGTCCGCTGGCCAGCAGGTGAATGGAAAAGTTGCAGCCATGAAAGATCGGGCGATTCCACGGCGTGGCCGATAAGCTAAAGGGGGATTGAATTCAGGGATTGATGAACAATAATGGGGAAAAGGCGCCGTCCAATATCGCCGCAACCCATGAGACCGCCGATTCCCGAAAACAACGAGGCCCGCTTGGAAGCGTTGGCCAGCTATGGAATTCTCGATACGCCCGTGGAGGCGGATTTCGATGAATTCACGGCCTTGGCCGCGCGCGTTTGCGGGACACCGGTTTCGGTTATCACCTTCATCGACCGTGACCGGCAGTGGTTCAAATCGGAGGTCGGGCAAAAGGAAGGGGAAACGCCGCTGGAGACATCGTTCTGCGCCCATGCGATCCTGGAGGATGGCGACTTCTGTCTGGTGCCGGACGCGCGGCGGGATCCCCGTTTCCTGGACAATCCGCTGGTGATGTCCGATCCCGGGCTGCGTTTTTATGCTGGTGCGATCCTGCGTGACGCGCAGGGGTTCGCGCTCGGGACGCTGTGCGTGGCCGACATGAAGCCGCGGATGTTGCAGGACTTTCAGCGGCAAGCGCTCCGGCTGATGGCGAAGAATATTGTACAGATGCTCGAGATCCGCCGCCAAGCGGAGCAATTCAGGCAGATCAGCCGCAAGCTGAACGCCGAACTCAACCTGCGAAAGGAGATCCTCGGTATCGTGTCCCACGATCTGCGGGCACCGCTGGCAGCCATCCAACTGGTCAATCATGTGGCCGCGAGGGAAGTCGGCCGGGACCGGACGCCTCCGAAGGAATTGCTGGAGGATCTGGTCGAGGTTCTGGAGGACACGATGGGGGACATGCACCGGTTGATCGGCGACCTTTCCGACTATTCCATGAGCGAGTGTGGTACGCTTCCGATGCAGTTTGCGGACTGCCGACCGGGGGCGGTGGTGGAAGGCGTGCAACGCCGGTTCAAGCTGGCGTCGGAGCATCTGGGGGTTTCGCTGGTGGTGGAGGATGCGACGAATGGCGCAAGCGGTTTGAAGGCCGATGCGCAGCGCCTTTCCCAGGCCCTTGGCAATCTGGTCGGCAACGCGCTCAATTACACCGCCAAGGGGGGCAAGATCACCTTGACGGCGCGGATTCATCCTGACGCCGTCGAGTTCCATGTGCAGGATACCGGCTGCGGAATCCAACCGGACAACCTCGGTCGCATTTTCGATCCCCACTGGACGTCCGGGGAGTTTGAAGGCAGCCGCGGTCTCGGTCTCGAAATCACCCGTGGCATCGTGTACTCGCACAAAGGGACGCTGGCGGTGGAAAGCAAGCCAGGGGAAGGGTCGACCTTTACGATCCTGCTCCCGATCGCTACCGAAGAGGCCGCATGAACATTGCCATCGGTTCCGATCACGCCGGCTTCCGCTACAAGCAGGCCATCATCGCCCACCTCCGTGCGGCTGGACATGAGGTGACGGATTTCGGCACGGATTCGGAGGAGCCCGTGGATTACCCGCGGTTCATCCGGCCGGTGGCGGAAGCCGTCGCGGCGGGGCGTTTCGAACGCGGGATCGTGCTCGGAGGTTCCGGCAATGGCGAGGCGATCGCGGCAAACCGGGTAAGGGGCATCCGTTGCGGGCTGTGCTGGAATCTGGAATCCGCCCGGCTGACCCGCCTGCACAATGACGCGAACGTCCTCTCGCTCGGCGAGCGGATGATGGATGAGACCACGGCGCTGGCGATCGTGGACGTGTTTCTCTCCACTCCCTTCGAGGGCGGGCGCCACCTCCAGCGTATCCAACAGCTTGACGTCTGACCGGGTGGAATACAAAACCGGTTGATTTCCAGTGGCTCCGAGGCGAATCTGTTGGAACTGGGGAAGTCCCCGTCCCGTCCCATGAAAAAGCCGCTGCACACCCTGATCCGGATCGCCGCCCTCTTGGTCGCGGCCCACGCCCTGTCGTCCTGCATTCTGGTGAAACCGGAGCCCGATCTCTCGATCGATGGGATGCTGGGAACCCGCTGAATGGGGCCGGGTTGGCCGTCGTTCGCGGGATCAATAACTCCGCGGAACTGAACAGTTGGCGGTGAACGTATCACCGCCAACTGCTTGATTGTGTCGTGAGGTGAGCCTCAGGGGGCCACGGTGATGTTGTCGAATGACGAGGTATTGCCCGTGCCTGCCGTGCCGCTGGCGACGTTCAGGCCGATGTAGCAGTTGGTTGCCATGCTGACAGTGGCGGTGCTGATCGTGGTCCAGGTGGTGCCGTTCGTGCTGCGGGATGCGGTGAATAGATTGCCGGTCCGGACGATGCGGACCCACAGGTTCGGCGCGGTGCCGCTGCTGCTGGCGGTGGTGGTCGCGCTGCCTCCGGCGCTGGTGCGGCGCTGCCATTGCCAGGCCCCGCTGCCATTGACGGAAAGCGCCACCATCCGGGAGTTGCTCGCCAGCGTGTCACGGATCATCACGCCCACCCGCGCGGAGGTGCCGGTGTTTTGCAGGGTGCTGACGCGAGCGGTGATCGATCCGTCCCCGCTAAGCGCTTGATACACGTAGCGGAAGCTGTCGGTAGTGCCGCCGAGCGGGCCCGCTCCGGTCATGGTATGGACGTTGTTGTAGAACTCGGCGCGTCCAGTGAGCCCCGGGCTGCCGATGTCCACCGTCGCCCATGGGGAGGGGAAGGGCGTGATTGCCACGTTGTCGAAGGTGGCGGTGCTCAGCGCCGCATTGTTGTGGCTGGTCACCGCCAGTCCGACCGAGACGCCGCTGGCCATCGTCAGCGTGGTGGAGCCCACCAGCGTCCACGTGCTGCCATTGGCGGACACGTAGGCGGTGACAAGTGAACCGCTGCGGGTCAGGCGCACCCAGTTGTTCGGCGCGGCGTTGGTCGCCGGGCCGGCGGTCAGCGAGGAATTGCCGGAAACCGCGGAACGCCACTGGAACGTGAAGCCGTTCGATGGGGTGGCCGCCACGAATGCGTTCACCGCGCCCGGGCCGTTGCCGTCCCGGATCATCACCCCGGCTTTCGCCCACGGATCGGTGTTTCCCTGAGAGGTCACACGGGCTCGGATCTCGCCATCCCCGGTCAGTGTGGTGGAGGCGAAGCGGAAGGCGTCCGCCGTGCTCCAGATGTCGGCGCCCGACCCACTGAGCGTGTAGGTGCCGGAATTTTCCGCCGCGCTTCCCACGATGCCCGTGGAACCGATGTCCGCCGACGTCCAGCCCGCGGGCAGGGCGTAGTTGACGGTGACGTTCAGTGTGGTTTCCGCATACAGCCCGGCGGGGTCGGTGGCTCGCACGGTGAAGGTATTGGCTCCCGCGCTGCCAGGTGGCGGTGTGCCACCGAGCGTACCAGCCGCCGCCACCGTCAGCCACGCCGGGCCGCCGGTTTTGCTGAACGTGATCGCGTCCCCGGGATTCGCATCGCTGGCGTCGCCCGCGAGGCTGCCCGAGTAGGCCGTGCCGAGGGTGGCCGCGGCCTTGGTGAGCGGGTTCCCGGCGAAGACCGGGGCGACGTTGTCCGAGGTCAGCACGTCCGGACCTGCCTGGTAGTTCCCCAGCACCTGCTGGGCGCTGAGCGGGTAGTCGTAGGTACGGAACTCGTCGTAAGTGGCGTCGGTGTTCGAGTCCGCGGACCAATTCGAACGACCGAGCCACACGTTCAGGTCGTCGAGGGTGGAGGGGCCCAGCAAGGTGGGAACGGTGGAGACGAGCGCGCCGTTCTTGTAGAGTTTCCACGCGGACGACGCGGTGTCGTAGGTGGCCACCAGGTGCATGCGGGTGCCGGTGGTGGTGGCACCCGCGATGTCCTGGGTGCCTCCGCCGGTGAGATACTGGCCGCCGCGTTCGAAGCGGATGTCATTGGCGGTGCCGATGTTCGCGGTGACCATCAGGTAGTCCGCGCCATTGAAGTTGCCGCCGGGGCCGGTGATCTCGTCGCTCGAGTTGTTTCCGAAATCGAGGATGCGGGACCAGTTTTGAGCGCTTTGCACCGTGACCCATACTTCATAGCTGGCCTCGGCCAGGCCGGGGAAGATCTCCGCCGAGCCGGAGATGGTGCCGTTGGGCAGATCGATGTAGGCCGCGCTGGCACCGGAACCGCCGGTGAGACGGACGCCGCTGCCGGTGGCCGAGGCGCCGGAACCTCGGATGAAGCCGTGTGCGGTTCCAATGGAATCCGTGAGCTGTGAGCCATCGGCGAGCGTCCCGGAGGTGTTGTCGAAGCGGTAGCGGTGCTTCGGTGCGATCGTGAGCGCCTGCTGCGCGGAGGCGGTGTGGGCCGCGAGGCACGCGAGGGCGGTGAGAATGGAAAGGGTTTTCATGGGTGTTCAGAGGTCGGAGTCGATGAAGCGCCACTGCTGGTTGTTGGCGCCGGTGTAGGTCGATTGCTGGATATCCACGCCAGCGCCGCTGCCGGTGCCCGTGACATCGAGGCACATCGCCGGGGCGTGCGCGGGAGTGAGCCGCACGAAGCCCATGGCGGTGGGGGTGAAGGAGAACTTCTGGGAGTTCGCGCCGGTGTAGGGCTCCAGCACGGCCTTCGCGCCGTCGGCGGTGTTGCCGCCCGCGATGGCGAGGGTGACACCGGGTTGGCCCTTGGGATGGATGCGGAATTGTCCGCCGCCCACGGCCAGCATCGTCCAGCGTTGCCAGTCGCCACCGGCCCAGAACTGCTGTTCCACCTGGGTGCCGGAGTTGGTGCTGCGGTTGCGCAGGGCCAGCGTCCGGGTCTGGGCATGGCGGGGGATCAGCCGGTAGGTGCCGTCGTTGATCCCGACCAGGTAGGGCTCCCACTTCTCCTCGTCACCGGAGAAGTCATCGTACTGGATGACGTCGCCATAGTTGCCTCCGCCGGTGTCCGCGGTGAGCACCTGGTTGGTACCCCGGTGGCGCAGTTTCAGGTAGCCGTCCCAGGAGTTGAGCACGTCCCAGCGCTGGTTGTCCGCGCCGTGCCAGGTCCATTGCAGGATCTCGTCGTAGTTGTTCTGGCCGTTGTTGTTCACATCCAGGAAGCACGGGGTGCCTTTGTGGTTGAAACTGTAGGTGCCGTCGCTGTTGCGCTGGACCACCCACTGCTGTTCGGCGTTGCCGGTGTAGGTGGCGATGGCCGGTTCCACTCCGTCGGACGAACTGTTGCCCGGCACGGTGAGATACTGGTTGAAGCTCTTGTTCCGGAAGGCATACACGCCACCGTTCACCAGCGCGCGGTAGCCCTGCGTGTAGGTGGAGCCGAGATCGACCTTCACATACATGTGGTGCGGCCAGTCGGTCATCATCCGGCCCGCGGTGGTGATGGAGATGCCGGAGACCGCGTCCGTCCATGTTTGACCTTGGGCGAGCGGCGCGTTGCCCGTGTCCCCGGAAGGATCGTTCAAGTCGATCACGTGGGAATCGCCGAAGCGCTCGCCATTGACACCCACGATGTAGGCACCGGTGTTGAAATTGCCCTGCGGCACGCCATCGCCGCGGAACATGACCCAGAGGTCGAGACCGTTGTCGCGGGTGATCTTCAGCACCACGGGCTTGGTCCAGTCGCCCCAGCCGTCGAACTGGTTGATGCGGTAGGTGCCGGAGTGGGTCACGGGCACCACGGCGCTGTCCGGCAGCCAGCCGAGGAGGTTCTTGTAGTAGGCGTTGAAGTCGCTGAATGGATTCGTGCCCCAGGCGTTGCCCATCGGATCGCTGGCATCGCCGTATTCCACGTGCCAGCGGTTGTCGGATAGCGGATTGCCGTCGCTGGATTGCCATGAGTTCGCGTGCGGCAGCCAGAAGACATGGCCGTACTCATGGATGAGCAGGCGCTTGTCCACGTTGTTGTTGCACCAGATCGCGCCGCCACCGCCCCAGCCGGCGGCACCGGCGTCCTTCAGCACCACGTCATGGATGATGACCCGGCATGAGAAGGCGTCCGGATTGTAGCCTTGGGCGAAGGCCGCGGCGCGCGCGTCGTTGAGGATGTCTCCCCAGTAGGGGCCGTTGTTGTAGTAGGCGGTGTCATGCGGCATGCGCAGCACCGGGGTGACGGTGGGCGAGGCCACGCGCGAGGTGCCGTAGGAGAACCGGTTCACCATGTAGTCCACGCCGCCCCAGTCGTCCACGTTGCCCCGCAGCTCCGCCTCGCTGAAGCGGTTGCCGGTGTGGTCGGGGAAATCGACCCGCATCATGATCATGGTGTTGGTGCCATGGGTGAGGCCGTAGGGTGGCTTGCCGGGATAGTCGGCGCTGCCGTTGACTCCGCTGGAGGATAGCGACCGTGGCGCGTTCGCATCCGCGGTGATGGCGGAAACGGCCTGCATGGCGGACATCTGCTGGCGTTCGAGGCGTTCCATGCGTGTCTCGAAATCCTCGGCGCAGAACGGGCAGCACATCGTGTAGCCGTGGTTGCCCACGAGCATCGTGGTGGTCTCGACATCCTTCTTCTCCGTCGCATCCGGCACCACGGGAGTGCCGCCGGTGATCACGCAGGTGTCGGTGGTTTCCGCCGCGGTTTCGCCGGGTTCCAGTTTCCGCACGGGGCTGTCGAGGATGGCGAGCTGTCCATCGAGCGCGATGCCGTGGATGGAGACGTCCTTCAGGGAGGGCGTTAGGGCCCGGTCACCATAGCGGTACGCCTCGAAGGTGGTCGATCCGATGCGCGCCTGCTCGATGGTGGGCACCACGTGGTCGCTGTCCGGCTGGGCGAGTCCCATGACGCGGAAGACATCGCCTCGGTTCGAAACGCGGTCCTCCAGGAGGTTCTGGATCTCGGCGGGCAATTGTTGGCGGACGATTGCCGGCGGGGTGCTCGCGATCGCCTCTCGCGGATCGGTGGTGATGAGGCGACGCATTTCCACGCGGCGTGCATTCGCGAGCTTGCGGCCCTCGTCGATCATCGTGGCGCGGACGATGGGATCGGCTTCGAGATACCGGTGTGTCCACGCGGCGAACGCGGCCAGGGGTTCACGCCCCGGATTCGGCCATGAGCTGCCGAACAACTCGCGATCCGGTACATGGCGGGCGGGGGAGTTCTTGGCGCCGATCGGGCCGGATGGAGGAATGGTGGTATCCCTCGCGGGCACGAGGTCGGTCTGGATTTTGGCAACCGCGTGGTCGCCCGAAGGGGCACGCTCCGCGGTGGGATGAAACAGCGCGAACAACAGCACTCCAGTGGAGACGATCGCGGCAGAGACAATCGGTTTCGTTTTGTTCATGGGGTATCACTGCCCATGAGGCTCCCGCTCCCGCGATCGCGCCTGGCGTTCACGGGATGGGGCCCGGGTAGGTTTGGTTTGGGTTTCAGTCTTCCCGCTGGCCGCGCCTCCATCGCCAGCGTGGATGGAGATGGAGGCGGGAGCGGGATTCCGAGGGGCCCATGCAAAAGCCCCTCTCGTTAGAAGCGGATCTGCCTCCCGAAACCCGACAGGCGTGATCAAAAGATTGGGTATGACATCACGCATGCCGCTACCCGCCACCGCGGGTGGACATGGGAGTCATCGGCCGCGGTAAATGCACCAGCATGCAAGGCCGATGTTTCATGCAATCAATGGATGTGAACGACGACAGTGGGCTCCTGTCACTTTATGTTTGCCATCGTCCTTTGTTTCCGGCGTTCGTGATAGCCACCCCATGCCGCACGGCGTGGTCCGGATGCTTCTTGTGGTGCATCCCGCGGCGTGCGATCCTTGACAGTACACCCTTGCCCGGAACGTGAACGAAATCAGGCGTATCCTCGAATCCGCGAGCCAGCATGGCGCAGGCGTCTCGTCCGAATTGCTGCCGTTGGTCTACGATGAGCTGAGGGCCTTGGCCGCTTCCAAGTTATCCACGGAAGCCCCCGGGCAAACGCTGCAACCGACCGCATTGGTCCACGAGGCATGGTTGCGGGTGTCCGAGGATGACGAAGCGCTGTGGAAGGACCGGACGCATTTTTTCCGCACCGCGGCATTGGCGATGCGGCGTATCCTGGTGGACCGCGCCCGCGCGAAATCGAGCCAGAAGCGCGGGGGGAAGAGGGCGGAGGTGGACATCGAGGATTTCGATGTGGAAATGCCGACGCTCGACGAGCGGGTGCTGCTGGTGGACGAGATGATGGACAAGCTGGAGCAGCGTGATCCCGAGAGCGCGCGTGTCATCACGCTCAAGTTTTTCGGCGGACTCACCAACAAGGAGATCGCGGAAATGGATGGCGTCACCGAGCGGACGATCGAGCGCCAGTGGGCCTTTGCCCGGGCGCGCCTGCTCCAGTTGATCCGCGACGAGGGCTGACCATGGATCCGGATGTCGAAAAATTGCTCTTCGCTGCCGCGACCGGATTTTCCCGGCCTGAGGAGCGGAAGTTGTTCCTGGACCACGTGTGCAAGGACGACGCGCGCGGCCGCCGCGATCTGGAGGATCTGCTTCGCCTTAACGACGCGGCGGAGTCCTTCTTCGATCTCCAGCCGGAGGTAAGGGCCGAGGGCGGGCGTTCGGAGGACGAAGGCCTCGGTGCCAGCATCGGGCGCTACCGCTTGATCGAGCGCATCGGTGCGGGCGGCTGCGGTGTGGTCTACCTCGCCGAGCAACAGGAACCCGTGAGGCGGAAGGTGGCGCTAAAGGTCATCCGGGTGGGCATGGACACGGAGCATGTCATCGCCCGCTTCAATGCGGAGCGCCAGGCGCTGGCGATGATGGATCATCCGAACATCGCGCGGGTGTTCGATGCCGGTGCGACGGCTGCCGGGCGTCCCTACTTCGTGATGGAGCTGGTGGATGGAGAAAGGATCACCGACTTCTGCGGGGCGGGGCTGGAGCTGCCGGAACGCCTGCGTCTGTTCGTGCAGGTTTGCCAGGCCATCCAGCACGCGCATCAGAAAGGGGTGATCCATCGCGACATCAAGCCGTCCAACGTTCTCGTCCACCGACATGACGGCGCGATGGTGCCGAAGGTGATCGACTTCGGAATTGCGAAAGCAACCACCGGCGGCCCCGGTGAGGATGCGACGTTCACCAAGCTGGACCAGATGATCGGAACGCCCGCCTACATGAGTCCCGAGCAGGCCGCGGGCGGAACGGACGTGGACACCCGCAGCGATGTCTACAGCCTGGGTGTGCTGCTCTACGAACTGGTGACGGGGCGCCCGCCCTTCGCGGCGAAGCGCCTCACCGAGGCCGGAATGGAGGAGACCCGCCGCATCCTGCGGGACGAGGAACCACCCTTGCCTTCCTTGGTCGTGGAGAACAGCGGCCTGGGGGATCTCGATTGGGTCATCATGAAGGCGATGGCCAAGGAGCGCACACGCCGCTACGACACGGCGAACGGCCTGGCGATCGACGTCCTGCGGTATCTCGATGATGAGCCGGTCTCGGCCCGCGCTCCAACGCGCCGCTACTGGCTCGGCAAGCTGATCCGCAGGAACAAGATGGTTTTCGCCGCGGGGTGCGCCGCGGCCATTTGCCTGCTCGCAGGCTTCGGCGTTTCCACGGTCTTGTTCCTGAGGGAAAAGCGTGCGCTGGATGAGCTTTCGCGGCAGCACCGGATCGCGGAGGAGGCCCGCGTCAACGAGCAGTTCCTGCGCGAAGCCGCGGAATACCGCGAAAGCGTGGCCCATGCCGCGGTGCAGATCGGGCGCGGCAACCTGGAGGAAGCGGATCGCCTGCTGGCCTCCGTGCCCGTGGACCGCACGCCGGTGTCGCTGGAGGCGGCCGATTGCTACCGGCGTCTCGCGGAGTGGCACGTCCTGGCGAAGCGGTATGATCGTGCGGCGGACCGTTATAGCTCCTCGGTCCACGCCTTCGCCAACGTCGATGACGCGGACAGCAACCACATTTCCTTCGACCTCCTGCCCGCCACTTCCGCGCTCTGTTACGCGGGAAACGAAGCGGGGTATGAGAAGATCCGGGAGTTCGCGATCCAGCGGTTTTCCGGCACTCGCCATCCCCAGGTGGCCGAACAGGTACTCAAGGCCTCCCTGCTGAAACCCGCGCCCGCATCGCTGCTGCGGAAACTCGATGAGATGGTCGCGTTGGCCGAGATCTCGGTGAACGATCCCAACGGTTGGGTGATCCACGACCAGCGGCTTTCGGCGTGGTTTTGTTTTGCCATCGGACTGAAGGCTTTCCGGGAAGGGGATGATGAACGGGCCTCGGTGTGGATGAGCCGGTGTTTGAACTTCCCGGACGTCAACGAGGCGCGGGTGGCTTCCGTGCGCTGCATCACCGCGATGATTGAGAGCCACCGGGCGAACCGGACTGGTGCCCGGGCCCTCGTGGGGCTCGCCCAGGAGCCAATCGAGACTGTCCTGGAGGGGGAGCTGCCGCTGATTGGCCCGAATGGCCTGTGGCTGGATTGGCTCAATGCGGCCCAGTTTCTGGATGAAGCCAGGCGGACCTTGGGCCCGTGAGTTTGATCGCCCGTTCGGTGCCGTAATTTCTGCCATTCAAATCTGTCGGGTTTCCGGATGGTTTACCGCTCTTCTAATGTGAGGGGAGCTTCATTCGCAGGGCATCCCCGAGGCTTTCCCGGGTACGATGCAATGTAGTGGCCGGCATTCTCCTTGATAGGGTGGGTGTCGGCTACACTTACGGGCAGGGGAAGGGTGAAAGTGAAATGTCGGGTTTTGGGGAGGAATTCCGCTTCTCGGACAGGATTGGATCGGATCGATGAACCCCGCTTCGGGGGGGATTGGTGAATGTCCGGGATGTATCCTCAAAAAACCTGCTGCATTGCATGAATCTGAAATCAAAGCCCTTCGCCTCGGCCACCTTGCCCGCGCTCACGATCGCGCTGTCTGTGGCCGGACTGTCCACCCAATCCGCCCGGGCGGATGCCACCTGGGTGGGTGACACCAGCCAGGACTGGAACAACGCCGCGAATTGGAGTTCCGATCCGGCGAATCCGACCGGAAATTTCTTCATCAACACCGCGACCGGTAACTTTCCAACCCTGGGGGCGAGCTCCGCTTTCACGCCGGTGGACCTCGTGCTGGGGGACGGCACGGGAAACTCCGGTCGCTTTGATCAATCCAGCGGCGCGCTATCCCTTGCCGTGGTGAACGCCTCCGGGAACTGGATGTTCGTCGGCCGCGGGGGCGGCACCGGTACCTACAATCTCACCGGTGATGCGAGTATCACGGTGGGCAAATTGCACGTGGGGGGCGGATACTACGTTCCGGGCGGAAATGGCACGGTCACCGTCAATACCAGTGGCATATTGACCGCCACCTCGACCGCGGCTTACGGCTATATTTTCGGCGGCAGCGGCTATGCTTCGATCAATCTCGGCGTCGGTGACTTCGGGGCGAACCTCGGCACCGGCACGCTCAATCTCCAGAACGGCACCATCAATGCGGCGGGCGAGGTGTGGGTGGGATCGTTCGGGGGCACCGGCACGCTCAACATGACCGGCGGCACCTTGAACGCCACCTATCTCACCACCTGCCGCTGGGTCGGCACCGGCACGGTGAGCATCGCCAATGCCACGGCGAACGTCGCGGCAGTCGCGAACTGCGGAGCGGGCGCGGCCACGGACGTGGTGAAGGGCACCATCAATGTGAACGGCGGCGGCATTGTGAACTCCGAGGGAGATGTCACGCTCGCCTATGCGGGCAGCGGGACAAACGGCGCGTTCGGCACCATGAACATCGCATCGGGCGGCGTGGTGAACGTGGCCACCACCACCGAACGCTGGGTCATCGTCAACCAATACGACACCATTCCGGGCACCCTGAACGTCAGTGGCACCCTCAATCTCAATGCCAACACCGACCTGCGCTTCAGCACCGGCGGGAGCACCGGCACCAGCGTGGTGAACCTCAATGCGGGGGCCATCACGTCCTACAGCGGCAACCAGACCGGCACCCTGACCTCGGGCGATCTCGATCTGAACTGGGGCGGGGGAGCCAGCGCGAACAATACCTTCAATCTCAATGGCGGGGTTCTGACGATCCGCGCGGTGGTCACAGGCAGCGACAACGGCACCGCCGTGTTCAACTTCAACGGTGGCACGCTGAAGGCTGCCAACACCAACGAGCCGAATTTCCTCAATCTCGGTGGAGCAAGCCAGCGCGCCAACGTCCGGGACGGTGGTGCGATCATCGACACCAACGGCTATGATGTGACCATCGCCCAGCCGCTGCTGCACAGCGATGTCGGTGGCGACGCGGCGACCGATGGAGGCCTCGTCAAGAACGGCGCGGGCAAGCTCACCCTGACGGGAGCGAACGGCTACAATGGCAACACGACGGTCAATGGCGGTACCCTCGGTGTGAATGGATCTTCCCTCTCCGATACAGGGAAACTTTCCATCAACGGTGGCGGCGTGGTGGAACCCAGCGGCTCCGAGGTCGTGGACAAGTTGTACTTCGACGGTGTCGCTCAGGCCTCCGGCACCTGGGGCGCCTCAGGTTCGGGTGCGACCCACATCGACAACGTCCGCTTCGCTGGGACCGCTGGAGTGGTGAGCGTGACTTCAGCCGGTGGAGCGTTGACCTATTCGGATTGGGCCGACCTGAAGGGACTCAGCGTGTCGAACCGCGGTGCGGCAGAGGATCCTGACCACGATGGAATCTCCAATGCGTTGGAGTTCGTGCTCGGGGGCAACCCGTTGGCATCGGACGCGGCGAACCTGCCGACCGTGACCACCGATGCCACCAACTTCATTTTCACCTTCAACCGTTCCGACGATTCCGAAGCCGAGGTGGCGCTGACGTTTCAATACGGTTCCAATTTGACCGGTTGGACCGATGTTGCCATCGGTCCGGTCGACGCCGCGCCGGTCTTCGTGGTCGAGAATGGTGCCGCTCCTGATACGGTGGCGGTATTCATTCCGAAATCGAATGCGGTGGGCGGCAAGCTTTTCGGCCGACTCAAGGCGACCAAGTAAGGGGCGGTGCCGCGCTGACCAAGTCTCAAATCTTGACCAAGCCGCGAGCGGAAACGTCGCGGACTGGCGAGGGCTGTGTCCGGGCGGTTCGGGTTTTTCCGTCCGGCACAGCTATCCTTCTCCTGCGGGTTGCGTGCGACTTGCAATGAACGCCTTCCGATTCCATGCGGTCCTTTCCTGGGGCCTGAAAATGGAGGTGTCCTGTCGGGTTTCAGAGCGAGATTACGCTGATCCACCTGCAATGCCTGTTACCCAGCATGCGGGATGACGGGCTCACCTAGAGGCCCCATGAAATTCATGAACAAATTCTCACCGCGTGTTTGGCGTGTGGTCTTCCTGGCGGGCGGGCTGGTCGTCACCGCGATCGTCATGCGTGACCATAGCCGGTCGGGATCCCCACTTGCCGTGGTTTTGAAGGAATCCACCGCTTCCTTCATGCCCGCTCATCCGCCGCAGGAAGCCCGGGGCTCGGAAGGGGTCCCGTTACGTCCGCTGCCGGTTTCATTCCGCACGGCGCAGCATGAGTGGACCACCGAGGACGCGAAGGTGCCGGAGGTCATCGCGAAGCTTGTTCACAATCCGGATGAGTTCCTCCGCATGGTGGACGAGAACGACCGGATCAAGCACCGTCAGCTCGTATACCGGAAGGATACGGTGCCGCAGCTCCTCGACCGTGGCCAGCCGCTCAGGACGTTCACCCTTCCGGGGCTCGATGGCCGCGAGGTCGAGGTCGAGGTGACCGAGATCCATCGGATGCCGGACGGCAGCGGCGGCAGCGTGAATGGTAAAGTGAAAGGCCGCTTCAACTCCCTGGTCTCGCTCGGATTCGCCAACGGTTGCGAGTCGTTCAACGTCCTCTCGCCGGACGAGGGATTGTACCTCACCGCTGATGCCCGCGAGCCGGGCGAGGTCTTCGTGAAGGAGATCGATCCCAATGTTTATGGCAGACCCCCGGAGACCAGCACTCCGGATTTCATCCTGACTTCCCAAAGGCCCCCGGGCACGAAGCCCGGTCCTGTTCGCTCGAAGTAAGAAACACCCGCCACTTCCTCCCGCCCCATGCCCGCGTCCCTCCGATCCTTGGGTCTACCCTTTGCCGCCGTCCTGCTCGTCCTTGCGGGCACGGGAGGCGTGGCCCGCGCCGAAGCGGTGTCCGATCTCGTGGTCGGCTACAGCGCCACCTGGCGGTCCGGCATGGGCGGGACCGATCAGACCAACGCGGCGATCTACAACCAGATCGCCGGGGCAAACGGGATTGCCGCGAACAGCGGATCGCCCCACCGCCAGAACGTGGTCGCCACGAAGGAATCGGCGTTCGATGCCACCAACGTGGTGGACTGTGGCGCGATGATCGGCTGGATGGAAAACTACGACTCTCGTATCACGGACGTGCTGGCCGTGGCCGACAATCTCGGGGCAGACCTCGTCACCTACATCGGAGACATGTATGACAACGGTGCCGCGGCCCAGGCCGAGCAGCCCGGCCGCTACTCTTGCTACGAACAACAGTGGTGGTGGATGAACGTGGCGGCGCACGAGTCTGGCGGGCACAACTTTGGTCTGGACCACCGCGACGGAGTCCAGAACCCGAAGACCATCATGCTGCACAACTATTGCACGGGAGGGTCGAACGGCTTCTATTCCAATCCCAACATCTGGCTCAATGGCATCCGGCTGATCGGCGTTGGCAGTTGCCTTGGCGGAACGGCGGGAGCAGGTGGGGACAACACCTATGCGCTCAGCACGAGCGCCCAAGGGGTGGCGGACCGCCGCGAGCGGCTGGTCTATGGCAGCGACATCGGCTCCGTGCAGTACCGCTGGCAGTTCAACCAAGCGGCGGGAGCGGCGCCCGCGGGCACGGTCGTGGCTGGCACCGGTGGCAATGCGGTTGTCCGCGGCAATGGAGCCACCTTCACCGGCAGCGCGTTGCGGCTTCCCGGAGGCACCACCGGGAACGTGGCGGGAAGTTCCATTGCCGCCTACGTGGACCTGCCGAACGGAATATTTTCCGCCATGCCGAACTTCACCATCGAGGTGTGGGCCACCCCGCTCTCCGCGAAGAACTGGATGCGCATCCTCGACATCGGTCGTACCACGGAGACCGGGGACGGCACCGGAGCGGCGGGCGAATACACCCCTACCGCTGCCAGCCCGGCGCCGGGGGGCACGAGTTCCTACGATGACATCATGCTCAGCGGCTGCATCGGCACCGATCTCAATTGGCAGCGCTTCGAGGCCAAACTCGGTGGCGCGGGCGTGGTCACCGCGGACTCGAATATGGGTACTACCGCGGGTGCCATGCACCACTACGCCATTACCTTCACGGACACCACTACCGGTGGCACCATCAAGTGGTTCCGGGACGGTGTGTTGGTGAAAGCGCTGAACGTCACCTTCCACTCGGCCTCGCTCCACGACGTGAACAATTGGCTGGGACGTTCGTTGTGGAGCGGCGATGACATGGCGAACATCGACTACCACGACGTCCGCATCCAGAACATCGCGCTCGCGGATGGCAAGGTGGCTGCCAACTATCGCATGGGGCCGAACAACGCGAAAGCCACCTTGTGGGCGAACGACGGCTGGGGGAATTCCGGCTTCACCAGCGGCGCGTGGGAATTCGGCAATGTGCCGAGCCCCGTCCGGGATTACGAGACCGGCACCATGCGTCTGATTACGCCGTGGACGACGACGGACTCCACCTTTCCCGGGAAATCGCTGACGGTCACCGGAGGCAATTTATATCTGGCGGGGAAGGATGCGAACACCGTCACCGTGAGCGATCTCCGTCTCGACGGAGGCACCATCCATTCGCTCGGCGATGGCGGCAGCAAGCAAGTCCTGGCGGGCCAGATCACGGTGCAAAATTCGAGCCTCAACCAGATCCGTGGCGAGTGGGGTGAGATGGTCATCTCCGCGAATATCGTGGGCACCGACCAGTGGGACGGGATGTTGTATACCGAGGGTGCGGTCACCCTCACCGGCAACAACGCCAACTACCACGGTGCTACCATTGTCGGCGACGGGCGTTTCGGCACCGTGAGGATCAGCAGCGAGACCAACCTGGGCGGCAATCCCTACTGGTTCGGCGGCGCATGGCTGGAGCTGAACCGTGGCATTCTCGAAACGACGCAGACGATGACGATCGATGACGCCAACCGCGGCATCTGCATCGGGCCGAGCGGTGGCTTTCTCAATCCCTGGCAAGGCACCACGCTCACCATCGCCAGCCCCATCAACAGCCCCGCCGCGGGTAACACGCTGCAAACCGCGCCGATGGACAGCAATCCGATCATGGGCATCCTGTTCGTGGGTGGTGGCGGCACCGTTGAACTGACCAACCCGAACAACTCCCACAACGCGGAGATGCAGATCACCTGGGGGGAAATGAAGCTCAGTGGCAATGGCCGCCTCAACAACGGCGACCACTGGATGCCATTCCTGATCAACGGCACCTTCACCGACAACAGCGCGCAGGACCAGACCCTGCGCGGCGCGATCTCGGGGAATGGCGTGATCGTGAAGGGCAATACCTCGACACTCAACGTGAACGGCTCGAATCCTTTCACGGGCAGCGTGACGGTCAATGGAGGCACTCTCTATGCGAATCCGGGTAACGCGGCAACGGACCGTGCCCTGAGCTACGCTGGCATCATCACCGTGAACAGCGGCGGAACCTTGCGTGCGGGAACCAATGGCCTGTTCGGCTGGGACGGCACGCAGGAGAAAACCATCACCGTGAATGCCGGGGGGACGCTGACAGCGAACGGCGGGCTCACCAGCGATGTCGGTGTTGGCACGGTGATCCTCAACGGAGGCACGCTAGCCACCCTCGCTACCGGAGCCACCGACTGGGGCTCGTGGCGCTTTGACAATGCCACGGACAAACTCTCCGTGATCGCGGACTCCACCGTGAGCGCTACCAATGTGAAGTTCGGCAATGTCGCCGCCACGATCGACGTCGCGGCGGGGAAATCCCTCAACTTCACCGGCACCATCACCGACACGACCAGCGGCGGCATCAGCTACCTCACGAAAGGTGGCGGCTCCGGGACGCTCGTGCTCGCGGGCACGAATACCTACACCGGTGCCACCGCGGTCAATACCGGCACGCTGCGGGTGAATGGATCGACCGCGGCGGGAAGCGCCGTGACCGTGGCCGGTGGTGCCACGCTCGGCGGCAGTGGCACGGTGAGTGGCAGCCTGTCCTTCACGTCCTCGGCGATCCACGCGCCGGGCAATCCGGCCGGCACCCAGACGGTGGGTGGAGCGTTGGTCTATGCCAATGGTTCGCGTCTGCGCTGGACCCTACCCGTGAACAGCAACGCCACCGGGGCTGCCAGCCGGGTCAGTGCGGGCACGGTGAGTGTCACCAGCGGCGCTCTCATCGACTTGGCCTTCAATGCCCCGGGCAGCAACGTCAATTTCACGGACTCCTTCTGGTCGCAGACCCGAACTTGGAACGTGATGAGTTGCACCGGCAAATCCGGCAGCTTCGCTCTGGGCACCGTGAGCACCGATGCCGGTGGCCGTCAGCTCAGCAGCTACGGCACGCTTTCCCTCCAGCAGAGCGCTACCTCGTTGGACGTCACTTTTACCCCCTACACGCCGACCGAACTCTGGCGTCAGTCGAACTTCGGCATCAACTGGAACAATTCGGCGATTTCCGGAGATACGGTGGACGTGGACCGCGACGGCCTTTCGAACCTCTTGGAATACGCCGTGGGAGCCGATCCCAACACTGCCGATTCAAGCGCGGCTCCGAAGGTAACCGTGTCCGGAGGCAAATTGAAGATACTCTTCAACCGCAACACCTCGGCGACCGACCTTGTTCTCTCGGTTGTGGCCGCGGACACACCGACCGGACCATGGACCGCCGTCGCCAGAAGCACGAATGGAGCGGCATTCTCTGTTCTGGCCGTTGGAGCTACGGTGCAGGAGCAGGGGAGCACGCCGCTCAAGGCCGTGCAGGCCGAGGACATCTATCTCGTTCCGGATGCGTCTCATCCGCGGCGTTTCATGCGGCTGGAAGTGAGCAGGTGAGCGAGGAGAGTGCCCTCCCGGTGTTTTGCCGTCGTGTCAGATCGGTAAAACCAAAAAAGGCTTAGGATTGCTCCTAAGCCTTTTTGGTTGGAAAGTGGTACCCCGTCTAGGACTCGAACCTAGGACCAATTGATTAAGAGTCAACTGCTCTACCAACTGAGCTAACGAGGCGTTGGTAAGTTGCACCGCTTGCGGCGCGCCGCAAAAATCAACGTTTCGCGGAAAAATGCAAGTCGTTTCTGGAATTATTTTCGCCCCACGACGAAGAGGATGCAAATCGGATTCGGGCAAGCGGTTGGCTCACCGGGAGTTCCGAGTTTTCCGGTGGTGGGATCGAGCGGCAGGGCGGTCACGGTGTTCGTTTCCTGGTGGGCGCAGAGCAGCCACTTGCCACCCGGGGCGATCTTGAAGTGACGCGGGACCTTGCCGCCGCAGGAGGCGTGCTGGACGAGCGTGAGCTTGCCGCTGTCCGCATCACGCGAGAAGACGACGATGGAGTCGTGGCCGCGGTTTGAGCCGTAGACGAACTTGCCGTCAGGCGAGATCTCGATTTCGGCGGTGGTGTTCTCGCCGCTCCAGCCTTCGGGCAGGGTGGCGATGCGCTGGACCGGCTCGAGCTTGCCACCGTCGTTGCGACAGACGGTGACGGTGTTGTCGAGCTCGTCGATGATGTAGGCTTGGCGTTCGTCCGCGGTGAAGGTCATGTGGCGCGGGCCTGCACCGGGTTCGGTGGCGGTGAAGGTGGCCTCGCCGAGCTTGGAGGTGGCGGGGTCGAAGGCGTGGTTCCAGACCTTGTCGAGGCCGAGGTCCGGGACGTAGAGGCGGTTGTTGGCCTTGGTGAAGTAGACGCCGTGGGCGTGCGGCTTGTCCTGCCGCGGGAGTCGCGGACCGGTGCCGGTGTTGGTGATCACGGAGGCGACGCTCTCCGGCAGGCCATCGGCATCGAGGCGGACGGTGGAGATACGGCCGTCGCCGTAGTTGGCCACGGCCATCGTGCGGGCGGTGCCGTCCAGGGAGAGGTGGCAGGCGCCGCGACCGCCGGTGGAGTGGTCCTTGAGGAGGGTCAGCTTGCCGTCGGTCTCGATCTTGAAGGCGGCGATGGAATCGGTGCGGTCCTCGTAGGGCGTGGCCGGGGTGCCGGTGCAGTAGAGCAGCGGCTTTTCGGGATGGAGGGTCAGGAAGCCGGGCTGGCGGTAGGTGGCGGCCAGGGTGACCTCGCCGAACTTGCCATTGTCCGGATCGAAGGTGGTGCGGTAGATGCCTTGGCTGTTGCCCTTGCCTCCGGTCTGGGTGCCGAGATAGACGGGAACGGGGGCTGCGAGCAGCGGCGCGGCGAAAAGCAGGGTGAGGGCGAAGGGTTTGATCATGACCGGGTGTATTCGGGAATGGAGGAGAGGATCTTTCGTCAGGAAAGCCGGTGGAGCGACTTCCCGGCGGAGGCATCCAGCAAAAAACCGTGCGGCAGTCATGACCACCGCACGGTAGAAGGGGACTTGTAAGTGAAATCGGCGGATCTGGAACCTCAGACGTTCAGGTCGAAATGCCGGTTGGCATTGCCGAAGCAGACGTCGCGGATCAGGCCGGAGAGGGCTTCGAAGTCGTCCGGCAGCTCGCCTCGGTCAGCTTCGGTGCCGATCAGGTTGCAGAGGATGCGGCGGAAGTACTCGTGGCGCGGGAACGACAGGAACGAGCGCGAGTCCGTGAGCATGCCGACGAAGCGCGAGAGCAGGCCGGTGGAGGACAGGGCGTCGAGCTGGAGTTCCATGCCGTTCTTCTGGTCCGCGAACCACCAGCCGGAGCCGAACTGGATCTTGCCGGGCACGGAGCCGTCCTGGAAGGCGCCGGTGAGGGCGGCGAAGAGGTAGTTGTCGGACGGGTTGATGTTGTAGAGCACCACCTTCGGCAGTGCGCCTTGGGAGGCCAGCGCGTCCAGGTAGGTGACCAGCGCGGAACCCTGGCGGGTGTCGCCGATGGTGTCGAAGCCGCTGTCCGGGCCGAGGCGGGAGGCCATGGCGGAGTTGGTGTTGCGGAAGGGGCCGAGGTGGAGCTGCTTGGTCCAGCCGCGGGCGGCATCGAGCTGGCCGAAGAAGACCATCAGGTAGAACGAGAACTTCTCCTTCTCGTCGGCGGTTACTGGCTTGCCGGAGCGGGCCTTGTCGAAGATCAGCGATGCTTCGGCGTCCGTGCAGGCCAGGGCGGGGCAGCGGTCCAGGCCGTGGTCGGACAGGCGGGCACCGGCGGCGTGGAAGTCGTCGTGGCGCTTCTGCAGGGCGGCCAGCAGGTCGGAGAAGGTGGCGATGCTGGCGTCCGCGGTGGTTTCGAGGCGCCCGAGCCAGCCGTTGAAGAGTTCCGGGCGGTCGACCTGGAACACCTTGTCCGGGCGGAAGGTGGGCAGCACCTTGGTGCTGAAACCGGAAGCCGCGATGGTGGCGTGGTCGTCGAGGTGATCGGCCGGGTCATCGGTGGTGCCGACCATCCGGACGTCGAACTTCTTCAAGATGCCGCGGACCGAGAAATCCGGGTCGGCGAGGCGGGCATTGGCGGTTTCCCAGATCTCATCGGCGGTGGCCGGGGACAGGAGCTTCTCGATGCCGAAGTAGCGGCGCAGCTCGAGGTGGGTCCAGTGGTGGATCGGGTTGCGCAGGGTGTAGGGCACCGTTTCCGCCCAGGCTTGGAACTTCTCGCGCGGCGTGGCGTCGCCGGTGATGAGCTCCTCGTTCACGCCATTGGCGCGGAGCAGGCGCCACTTGTAGTGGTCACCGCCCAGCCAGAGATCGGCGAGGTTTTCCCAGCGGTGGTCGGTCGCGATCTCGCGCGGGGAAAGGTGGCAGTGGTAATCGAGGATCGGCTGGTCCTTCGCGACCTCATGGTAAAGGCGGCGGGCGGTCGGGGAGTGGAGAAGAAAATCGTCGTCCAGATAGGCCATGGTGCGCGGAGAATGGGCGGGTCGAAACTTCCGTGCAAGGACCATTCGAAAGTTGGGTGCAATTTTTCAGAGGGCAATCCGAACTGCTTATGGTGTCCCGCCTGATGGATTGCCGGTTCTTCGGCGAAAAGCTCCACCCAGCACGCAAGGCAGGAGCCTCGCGCTACTTACCCTCCTGCTTCTTCAGCCGGTCGAGCAGGCCATTGACCCAGATCAGGGTGGGGATGGCGAGGGCCGCGAGCGTCAGGTAGAGGCCGGGCAGCGGCTTGGTCTCGACGTCGAGCATGGCGGCGGAGGCGAATCCCGGGTCCAGGCCGGCGGAACCATCGAGGCGGGTTTGCTCCGAGGCCCGGCCCGAGAGGGATTCCGTGAGCTTCTGTTTGGCCGGGAAGCCATTGCCCCACTGGATGCAGATCAAGGTCAGGGCCATGGCGCAAAGGACGCCGGTGAGCCAGGTGTGGCGCGGTGAGCCCGTGCGCAGCGCGAGGAAAGCGAACACCACCGCCGCCGCTACATCCACCAGCGCCACGGCGATCAACGCCGCATGGCCGAGGGATTCCTTCTGGCGTTCCTCGGCCACCGGGAGGTTTATCTGGATCGCGGCGGGCTTCGGCTTCATCTCCTCGGAAGGGGTGGACCTGCCGGTGATGGTCTGGAAGCCGGTTTGGGTGGCCACGCTTTTGCCGCTGCAGCGGATGTCCATCCACGGCAGGAAGAAAAGCACCAGGGCCGAGAGGGCTGTTAGGAAGTTGATCTTGGCGAACATCGCTGGGTCCATCACAGGACAAGCGCCGCGTGCCCGCAATTCCAATCGGGACCACGGGTTCTACTTCGCGGAAATGTGGACCTTGAGGGAGACTTCGGTGGCCTTGGGGGTTTCCACGGAAAGAATGCGGAAGCCGGTGTTCGGTTTTTCCTTCTCCGTGGGAGGTTTGGCGTCGGCGAGCTTCCAAGCCACGCCCTCGTTGGGCGTGGTGAGCACGAGCTGGTGGCCTTCTTTTTCCAAGGTGGCGGTGCGGCCGTCGAGTGTGACCTTGGCGTCGGTCACGGCCTGCCAGCGGACGGGGCCGGTGGGGTCCTTGAGGGCATCGGTGAAATCGATCTCATGCTTCCCGCCGTTGAAGGCGATCTTGCGCAGGGCTTCCTTGCACTGGTCGGTGTAGGCGGGGCTGAGGTCGATGGTGAAGGTGGTGGCACCATCGCGTTCCTGGAAGGGGTTCACCGGGCAGGACGCTGCCTTCGGGTTCTGCAGTCCGCCGCCGATGACGAGGGTGTTGTGCGAGAGATTCTGGAGGCGGAAGTAAGTGAAACGCTGGCTGCCGAAGTAGCCGGGCATGTTGTAGTCATCCGAGCCGAGGTCGTGGAACCAGCGGCTGCCAGCCCAATCGAGCACGAAGGAGCCGCTGTCCATGTGCCCGTGGGAGGCGGCGGGCGTGCCGCCCTTGATGCCCAGCCAGAGCGCGCCCGGCGACCAATCGCTGCGGAGGAAGGCCAGTGATTGCTCGCCGCGGTAGATGGCCTTGGTTTCCGGCGCGGCGGCCTCCTTCGCGGGAGGCAGCCACAGCAGGGTGAGCGGCAGGAAGCGGTCTGACGGCGGCTTCTTGTCGCTGTAGCGGCGCTGGATGAGATCCCGGACACTCTTGATGGCGAGGGCATCGCCGGTGCGGGTGGCGAGCCAGGTTTGTGCGGGGGACACCTCGGCTTGGCCGGGACCGGCATCGGCGTAGTTGAATGGCATGCCGCTGGAGCCGGTGGAGTGGATGAGGAAGCGGCTGGTCTGTTGCCACAGCGGCTCCAGTTTCAATGGGGCATCGCGTTCCTCCACAGCCATGGCGAGGATGTGATAGGAGCTGCCGTAGTGCCAGTAGGCGGGGCCTTCCGGATAGGCTCCATCCGGCTTATAGAAGCTCTCGCAGGCTTTGATGACATCGCGGGTGTGGGTGAGGATCGGTCCGGCCTGCTCGGGTTTCACGTCCTGGATGGCATCCGCCGCGAGCATCAGACCACCATTGCAAACCTGCGCCCAGTTGTTGGTGGCGCGGTTCCACCAGCCCGGAGGCTTCTCCGGCAGGGCGGCGATGCCTTTCGCAGACAGGGCTTCCTCGTAGCGCTTCCGCTGCTCCGGGGTGAGGTCCGGATAGAGCCAATCGTAGCCGATGGCGACCGCGGTGGCCATTTCACCGACGTCGAGGAAGTGTTTCGGGTTCCAGTCCTGGAAGGCGCAGACGGCATCAAGTTCCTTCACGCAGCGATCGAAATACCGGCGGTCCCCGGTCATCCGCCAGGCGTAGGCGGTGTGCAGGGTGTGGGCGATGGCATTGCGGGAGGCTCCCAGCAGGCGCAGGCCGTCCGGGATCTCATAGCGCACGGGTTCCTCGGTGAGCGTGCGGTCGGCGCGGCCCATGGCCTTCTCATGCAGCAGCTTCGCCACGGGATCGGATCCGAGCCGGGATTTCAGCGGTCCGACGGCGTCAGCGGGCATGAACAACCGCGGGTGGGCAGGCACAGCGGCGGCAAGGGGCAGGGTGGAGGCGAGAAGAATGGACAAAAAGCGCACGCAATTGGAACGGGACCAGGAGCCGGGATGTTTCAAAGGGAGGCGGCATGGACGGCCGACCGGTAGTTCGGGGTTGTGTCCCGGGGCCGCGGGGACAAGGCTCCGCCGGTGCTTTCCACGAAAGAGATCATCTGGTCCGTCCTGCCGCCGTATTTGCTTCTGCTGATCGGCGTCATCCTGCGGCGGGTCGGAGTTCTTCGCCGAGACCACGATGAGGCGACCATGCACGTGGCCTTCCACGTGATGTATCCGTGCTTCCTGTTGGACAAGATCCTCGGGTCGTCGGCGGTCCGGAACCTGTCCGCGGTGACGTGGCCGATCGCGGTCGGTTTCCTGCTGCCGGTGGCTGGGATCGCCATCGGCTGGGTGTTCGGAAAGCTGATCGGCTTGGAAAAGGGCACCGGGCGGCGGACCTTCGCCCTGTCCTCGGGCCTCCAGAATTTCGGCTACACCGCGATTCCGGTGGTGGAAAAACTGTGGTCGGCGGGTGCGGTGGCGGTGCTGGCGGTGCATAATCTCGGCGTGGAGCTGGCGGTGTGGTCGGTGGGCGTCATGCTGCTCAGCGGCTCCAATACCTTCCAGTGGCGGAAACTGGTGAATGGTCCGGTGTTCGCGGTGGTGGGCGGTCTTCTGTTGGTGGCGACCGGGATCGACCAATCGATCGTGGGTCCTCCCCGCGAAGCGATCCACATGCTCGGTTCCGGGGCCTTTCCGGTGGCGATCATGCTGACCGGCGCGATCTTGCTGGATCTGGCGAAAAACGAGCGTCCGTCGTGGAAGGTGGTGGTCGGTGGCGCGCTGGTGCGGTTGGTCCTATCCCCGCTGGTGATCCTTTCCGCGGCGAAGTTCCTGCCGGTGGCGATCGAGTTGAAGCAGGTGCTGGTGGTGCAGGCGGCGATGCCTGCGGCGATGACGCCGATCCTGCTGGCCCGCCTCTACGGCGGACGCGCCGGGATCGCGGTGCAGGTGGTGGTGGCCACCACCGTGCTGAGCCTGCTGACCATCCCGTGGGTGATCACCTGGGGCTCGGCTTGGGTGGGATTGAAACCGGGGTTGCACTGAACCCGGTCCCTGGCGAACGATGGGCGCATGAAAGCCATCGGCGCCACTTCCGCGGATCGTTCCAGCCTCACCTTCATCGACCTCGCCGAGCCGGTGCCCGGTCCCCACGACCTGCTGGTGAAAGTGGCCGCCGTGGCGGTGAACCCGGTGGACACGAAGATCCGCAAGACCCTCGGTGGCTCCCTCGAGCCCCGCGTCCTCGGCTGGGACGCCGCGGGCACGGTGGTGGCGGTGGGTTCCGAGGTGGCCGATTTCCGCGTGGACGACGAGGTGTTCTACGCCGGTGACGTGACCCGGCCGGGCTCGAACTCGGAGCTCCAACTCGTGGACTCCCGCATCGTGGCGCACAAGCCGACGACGATCGGTTTCGCGGAAGCCGCGGCCTGGCCGCTGGTGTCGCTCACCGCCTGGGAGTTGTTGTTCGAACGCATGGGCGTGGACGAGCACGGCGGCGATGCGGGCAAGGCCCTGCTCGTCATCAATGGCGCGGGCGGCGTGGGATCGGCGCTGATCCAACTCGCAAAACACGCGGGCCTGGAAGTCATCGCCACCGCCTCCCGCGAGAATACGGAAACGTGGTGCCGCGACCTGGGCGCGGACCATGTGGTGAGCCACCGCGAGCCGCTGGCCCCGCAGCTCTCCGCCCTCGGTTTTTCCGAAGTGCCCTTCATCGTGAACCTGCACGAGCCCTCTGCCTACTGGCAGCAGATGGGCGAGCTGATCGCGCCGCTGGGGGCGATCGGGATGATCGTGGAGCCGCTGGAGGCGCTGAAAATCGGCGATCCCTTCAAGGCGAAGTGCGTCCGCATCGCCTGGGAGTTCATGTTCTCCCGCTCGAAGTTCCAGACCCACGACATGTCCCGCCAGGGGGAGATCCTTGAGGAAATCGCGTGCCGGATCGAAGCCGGCCAGCTCAAGCCGTTGATGACGCGAAACCTCGGCACGATCACCCCGGACCACCTGCGCGAAGCCCACGAGGCGCTGGAAGGCGGCAGCGTGTATGGCAAGTGGGTGCTTGAAGGGTGGGCGTGATCGACTCGATTGAAGGCGGCCGACTCCGACAGAATTAACAGAATTCTCAGAATTTACCAAAACCATGAAGCCTGCCTTCGAATCTGAAAGCCCGGGTTCTCCTTTTTGTGAATTCTGGAAATTTTGTTAATTCTGTCCTGAAACGCCGACCATGCCTGCCCACGCCGAATCCCTCGAACTCCACCCCCGCGGAAAAGGCACCTACGAGATCACCTCGGAGGTGGCGGGGATTGTCGCCCGCTCCGGGATCTCGACCGGCACCGTCACGGTCTTCGTCCGTCACACCAGTGCCAGCCTGGTGATCATGGAGAACGCCGATCCCAGCGCCCGGCGGGATCTGGAGGTGTTCTTCGACAAGCTGGTGCCCGAGGATACCCCGTGGTTCATCCACACGCTGGAGGGGCCGGATGACATGCCCAGCCACATCCGCATGGCGCTCACGCGCACCAGCGAGGTGGTGCCGGTGGTTCGCGGGCGCATGACGCTGGGGACTTGGCAGGGGATTTTTCTCTTCGAGCACCGCCGCGCGCCACACCATCGCGAGATCGTGGTGAGCGTGGTGGGGGAGTGAGAGGCATCTGGTGAAACGGGCGATAAATCGCCGAACCGGATTTCGTTTGAGGGATACACCCCGTCCTTCGTTCCGAGGCGGGAGGTTTTGCTCTCCTTTCCGATGTCCGTGATCCGTTTCTCCCTCCGTCGCCTCGCTCTTGTCATGCTGCTCGCCGTTCCTCCTGCAGCCGTTGCGGATGAATCGTTCTCTAATCCCATCAATCCCGCCGCCGATCCCTGGATGGCGTATGCGGATGGCGCGTATCGTCTGGCCACCACGCAGGGGACGCGGGTGAGGCTGTGGTCGGCTCCCACCGTCGCCGGATTGAAGAACGCGGAACCGATCACGATTTGGGAGAAGGGCAGCGGTGTCTGGGCCCCGGAGTTTCATCGGTTGCAGGGGCCGAGGGGCCTGAGATGGTACTGCTATTTCACCAAGACCGATGGCGAGGACCAGCGCCACCGGATGTTCGTGATGGAGAGCAAGACCGGCAGGATCGAGGGCCCGTATGCCGAGCCGGTGCAGATCCGCACCGATCCGAAGGATGAGTTCTACGCCATCGACGGCAGCGTCTTCGAAACCGGCGGCAAGCTCTACTTCCTGTGGGCCGGCCATCCGGGGCATCGTCTTTTCATTTCGGCCATGAAGGACCCCTTCACCCTCGCGGGCTCGCGGGTGTTGATTCCCGCCTCCGGTTTCGGCTGCGAGGAGGTTCGCGAAGGCCCGTTCATTCTTATCCACCAGGACCGTGTCTTCCTCACCTACTCGGCGTGCGATACCGGGAAGCCGGACTACAAGGTCGGTTATCTCTGGATGAAGAAGGGGGATGATCCGATGAAGGTGGCATCGTGGACCCAGCGACCCGAACCCCTGCTCCAGAGGAACGATGCCGCGAATGTCTACGGTCCGGGGCATCACAGCTTCTTCAAGTCCGCCGATGGCAAGGAGGACTGGATCGCCTACCACGCCAAGACCACGGCGGAGTACACCTACAAGGGCCGCTCCACCCGGGTACAGAAGATCGAGTGGGATGCGGAGGGTTTTCCCAAACCCATCGTTCCGGTTTCCTTGGAAACTCCGTTGAAGGAGCCGGGGCGGAAGTGATGGAGGTGGCTTGGGCCGAAGGCCGCAAACGAGCAAATGCTTATGAGGCGATTGACGAGCAACCGCTTGCGCCCGGCGGATTCCCCGTTAGATTCCCGCCGTGGAAGCCTCCGCCCGCGTCCTGATCGAACTCGCCTTGGCCGAAGACATCGGCCTCGGTGACGTGACTGCTTCGTATTTCGTGCCCGCCGACCGGCAGGCGCGCGCCATGATCGTGGCGAGGAAGGAGGGCGTGATTTCCGGAGTCGACATCGCCCAGATGGTCTTCAAGGAAGTGGACGTCGCCCTTGAGGTGGAGATCCTGCTTCCAAATGGCAGCCGCGTGTCCGAAGGCGCGGTGATCATGTGCATCACCGGTCCCGCCCGCTCGATCCTTACCGCGGAGCGCACCGCCTTGAATTTCCTCCAGCGGCTCAGTGGCGTGGCCACCGTGACTGCCCGCTATGCCGATCTGGTGAAGGGCACCCAAGCCCGCATCCTGGACACCCGCAAGACCACCCCGGGCTACCGGAAGCTGGAAAAGCGTGCCGTGCTCAATGGCGGCGGCATCAACCACCGGATGGGTCTCTACGATCGCGCGATGGTGAAGGACAACCACCTCGTTGCCGAGGGCGGCATCGCCGAGATCCAGAAATCGATCCATCGCCTGAAGGCCGACCACCCCGAGGTGGAGGTGGAGCTGGAAGCCGACCGCCTGGATCAAGTGGAGGCCTTCCTGGAGCTGGAAGGGGTCGACCACATCCTTCTCGACAACATGTCGCCCGAGCTGATGCGGAAGGCGGTGGCGATGCGCGGCGACCGCCACAAACCCTATCTCGAAGCCAGCGGCAATGTGAACCTCGCGACCGTGCGGGTGATCGCTGAAACCGGTGTGGATTTCATTTCGATCGGCTCGTTGACCCACTCCGCGCCCGCGCTCGACCTGGGCATGGATTTCGTCGCGCCATGAACGCGGTGGAGGAGTTTGCGGCGGTCGGTCCGCTGTTGCCAGATGGCATACGGCTGTTCATCCGCGAGGAGATCGATTCGACCAATGACGAGGTCCGCCGCCTCGCCAATGCGGGAGCGGCCGATGGAGCGGTGGTGATCGCGAACCGGCAGATCTCCGGTCGGGGCCGTCGCGGGGCCGCGTGGGTGTGTCCGCCCGGGGAAGCGCTGGCGTTTTCGGTGCTGGTGCGTCCGGTGGAGCCGGTCGGCCTGTGGCCGCGGCTCGCGCTGGCGGCCGGACTGGCCGTGGCCGAGGCTCTGGAACTCCATGGCGTGACCGCCGGGATCAAGTGGCCGAACGATGTGTGGATCGATGGCCGGAAGGTGTGCGGCGTGCTCGTGGAATCCGGTGGCAACCACGTGGTCATCGGCATCGGGGTGAATGTGAACGTCGGGGAGTTTCCCGCGGAGCTGGCGGACAGCGCCACCTCGCTGCGTCTGGAAACAGGCGAGCCGGTGGACCGCGCCGGGGTGTTCGCGGAGATCCTGCGGCGTCTCGATATCCGGCGGCATCAGATCGGCGCGGATTTCCCGTTGCTGCTCGATGCGGTGCGTTCCCGCTGCGTGCTTACCGGCGAGCGGATCCGGCTGGTGTCCGCGGATGGTCCGCGTGAGGGCTTCTGCGAAGGCATCGGAGCGGGGGGCGAGCTGCTTCTTTCCGTGGACGGCCAGATCGAACGCCTCCTCCAGGCGGACGAGGTGCGGGTGGTAGGGCGCTGAGCGACTCAAGGAGTGGCGGATTTCGATCCGCCATGTTTGGTGCGACATGCATGACTCTTTGATTCCCGGTGACCCCACGGTTCCGATGGTCGCGAAGCCATTGGAGATCGCTTCCCGAAATGGCGGATCGAAATCCACCACTCCCAGTGACTGGAAGCCCGGCCTTTCGTCACCCGAAACCACCTGACAGCCGCCGCTTGTCCGCCTATCTTCGTAGCGGGTGCTTGTTTCCCATCCAACCGCGCTGAAAGGGGAAGTCGTCTTCTTCCACGCCTTCGATGTCGCGTATGAACTCAAGCGCGTGGACCTCAATGTCCTCCTTGGCAAGCCGCTCGTGCCCCACCAGTTGGGCATTTCGAAGGGCAGCCCGCGCCAGCAGTTGTTCTACCTGCCGCGCATGGCGCATCTCGATCCGGTGACGCTGCCGACTCCGCTGGGCGATGCCACCGTCGAGCGCATCGTGAAGGTGCTGCCGATCGGCGCGGTTAGCATCACCCTGCGCGTGCCGTTCGCGGTCGGCTCCTTGGAAGACCTGATCCCGTTTCACCAGCCGTCGTTCGCCGAGGGCGTCATCAAGGCCCATGCCTTGGAACTCGCCGAGCAACTCCGGGCCGAACTCGCACCCCTGGCCGTCCGGCCCGCGGCGGAATTGCCGGAAGGCGAGGACTACCAGGTCTATTGTCTGGAGACGCCGGACGAGGCATTCAACAGCGCGGACTGGTTCCGCTCCCACCGCCGCACCATCGCCGCGCTGGTGACCCAGGAAAGCGAACCGCAGCGCCTGTCCCACCAGGAGGCCCGCGAATCGACCTCGCGCTACCTCACCTACTACCAGACCGACCTGGTGGTGGCGGACTGGGACGCGGCGCTGGTGGTGGACCGCCCCGGCGAGTTCGAGGAGGCGCTTTATGCGATCGAGTTGGCCAATCTCCAGCTCGAGGAGCTGATCGCCTACGACCGCATCATCGATGCCGCGTTGGAGAAATCCTATACCGACCTCCTGAGTCCGTCGCGCCCATCCCGCCGCAAGGACCTGCTACCCCACCTGCGGGAGGTCCGCATCGATCTGGCCCGCTTCAGCGACGAGATCTCGAACATCACCAAGTTCTTCGGCGATTGGCACCTCGCGCGCCTCTACGACACCGTTTCGAAGCGCTTCCACCTCGCCGACTGGCACCACACGATCGACGACAAATTGAAGACCCTCGATAACCTCTACGAGATGCTCAAGCAGGAGCACAACCACCGGGTGATGCTGGTGCTGGAGGCGGCGATCGTGCTGATGTTCGTGATCGACATCATCCTGCTGCTCGCGGAGCTGGGGAAATGAGCCGCCGCATCGGGCATTGACCGCGGGCCGGGGAGGGGGGCAACGTCCCGCCATGTCGGATGAGGCCATCGCCGCGGTGCGCGAGGTTTACGCCGCGCTGGCCGCCCGGCCAGTGTCGCGGAACTGCACCGGCGTATCGCAGTGCTGTCGCTTCCGGCTCAATGGCCGCACGCCGTTCCTTACGAAAGGGGAGGCGCTGGTGGCCGCGCGGGCTTGGCGCGCGGCGGGCAGGAAGGAGGTCGTGCCGCCCGCGGACGGTTCGTGCCCCTTCCTCGGGAAAAACGGCCTGTGCCAGATCTACGACGGCCGCCCCTTCGGCTGCCGCACCCATTTCTGCGAGGCGGCGGGTGGTCCCTATGCCCGGAACGAAGTGCGGGACCTGATCCAGCGGCTCGAGGAGATCGACCGCCGACTCGGCGGCAATGGCGGGGTCAACCTGCCCGTGGCCGTGGCGGAGGCGATGGAGTCCCTGCCCGGTGGTAAAAAGCAAAGACGGAGATAGGTCATGCCCGTGGCGGAATGATCACGGTGTTATCGCTGGGCAAGCAGCTTTTCGGGCGATAGGCTGAATGTCACATATGATTGATTTTCAGTGCAACCATTGCCATGCGGTCATCCATGCCCGCGACGATGTTGCCGGAATGACGGCGAAATGTCCCCATTGCCGCGGAGAGGTGGTGGTGCCCGCGGCGAGTTCCGCGCCGGGCGGGATGGCAGGGTCGCCGTCGCCCGAGGTGAAGCGTGCGGCGCGATGGGGCAACTCCGTGTTGATCGTCCTGGTTTCCACGGGGATCGCCTTGGCGATGGTTCTCGCTGCCATGGTGATGACGGATCGGAGTGGCGCGACACCGGCGCAGATCGCCGGACATTCGACCGTTATGCTGGCAGGCGGAGTGATCCTCGCCGTGTTGGCCGGACTGGTCGGAGCGGTGGTCATGCAGGTATACGATCGGTCATTCATCCGGGGATATGCGCTAACCTATTCGATTAGCGCCGTCGTCATCGCCGTCATGGGCGTGGGAGCGATATGCACCCTGAAGCCGGTCAAGGGTGGAAGCGAAGCGCCGGAGCCGGTGGCCCACATCGACGTTCCACAGCAACAGGCGGAGCCGCCGCAGCAGCAGGTTCGGCCCGAAAAGCGCCCCGCCCCGGAAGGCATCCAGCTTTCGGAAGAGAGTGTCCAAACCCAGAGGCTGGGTGTGATGATGAAGGCTTACATCAAGGATTTGGCCGCGATTGCAGCCCGACACAATGACGAGAGGGAAAAGAGCGGTATTGAGAAACTTTTCGATGCCAAGAGGCTGTTCGCGGACAAGGGCTTTATTGAAAGCCACGGCCTGTTGAAAAAGAGCCGCGAGCTTCTGATCAAGCGCAAGGCGGAGCAGGAGGAGTTGCTCAACGAATGGCCCCGGAGGTTGGATGCGGCGGGCATCACCGGAGATTATAAAATCAAAGCCTTGGAGACGTTGAACCAAAGTAACGGGCTCCGCACCCTGACGGTCGAGTCATACAAAATGGAGCTTCAGACTTTGGGCCACGCGACCAACGCCGTGAAGTTTCTGGAGGAGTCCAAGGGGCGCTGGATCGAGAAGGACGGGAATTTGTATTTCAGGACCGATGCGGACCTGAAGACTTTCCAGGACCTGATGACCAAGGTGAAGGAAAGTGCCGGACAGAAGAGTGGCGCGCGCTAGGGTGCGGGGAAAAGTAGTAACAAGTTTTCAACTTGTGAGTGGGGCAGGTGCACCTCGGTGGAGAGCGGCAAATGTCCCACGAACTTCATCGCGGTTCTTTCTTGGGATGATTCCCGCTAGTAAGGAAAGTCAGCTCCACCCACTCACAAGCAAGAATGCTTGTACTACTGCGGCTGGTCCGAACTGCGAAGCTGGATGTCTCCGATCTCCACGTGGGCGGGGGCTTCCAGGATGGTGAGGATGCAATACGCGACGTCCACCGGAGTGAGCATCTTCATGTGCGCGCGGATGCCTTTCAACGTCTCCTCGCGGCCCAGGAAATAGGTTTCCAACAGCGGCGTGTCGACGAAGCCCGGGGACACGCTGGAGACCTGGATCTTCGAGCCCGCCGCCTTCAGCTCGTGGCGCAGGGAATCGGTCACGGCCCGCACCGCGAACTTCGTCGGCGAGTAAAAGCCACCGGTCGGCGGCACTCGGTGGCCGCTCATGGAGGACACATTCACGATCCGTCCGCCATCGGCCGGGAAATGACGCAGCGAGAGCTGGCAGCAGAGCGTGAGGGCCAGCACGTTCACGCGCCACATCTCCTCCCAATCGGCCGGGTTGCCATTGATGATCGGGGCGAGGTGGGCGATGCCGGCGGAGTTCACCAGCGCGTCGATCCGGCCGAGGCCGCGGAACACGGTGGAAACCTCGTCCCGCTGCGACAGGTCGGCCACGATCGGGCTGACGTCCTCCGGCAGTGCGGAGGGGCGGCGGGTCACGCCGAGCACGTTCGCACCGCGATAGACGAGCTGTTCGCACAGCGCGCGGCCGATGCCGCTGGAGGCACCGGTGACGAGGATGGTCTGACCTTGGAGAGGAGACATGGGTGGCGGTGGCTTCTACGGCGGATCAGGACGGTTTCATTCCCGCCCCCAACAAAACGAGCAGCACGCCGAATGCAATCGGGAAGAGCTCTTCGTTTGTAGTTCCCCGTTCACCGGGGCGTCTGACGCGTCGCTGCCGCAAGAGGCCGCCTGAAGGCGGGACTACGAACGAAGAAACAAAAATGGCGGCCCTGATCGGGGCCGCCATTTTGGGAATCAGGATCTGAAGGCCGGGGGGGCTTACTTCGCCACCGCCGGGATGGAGGCGGCTTCGTGCTTTTCCTCGGCTTCTTCCAGCGCGGCGCGCTCCTTGGCGATCACGCGGACGAATTTGGAGGCGGACTTCTGCCAATCGGCGAGGAGTTCTTTGGCGCGCGGGCTGCCGGTCTTCTCGGCGTGCAGCTCGATGAGGCCCTTCAGCTCGGCCAGGTCGGCCTCGCGCTTCATCGGCAGGGCCACGACCATCTCGGAGTTCACGCGGGAGTAGAAGCGGTCGTCGATGTCATAGACATACGCCGTGCCGCCGGACATGCCCGCGCCGAAGTTTTTGCCGGTCTTGCCGAGGATGACGACGGTGCCGTTGGTCATGTATTCGCAGCCGTGGTCGCCACAGCCTTCGATGACGGTGGTGGCACCGGAGTTGCGGACGCCGAAGCGCTCGCCGACGCGGCCGTTGATGAACGCGCGGCCACCGGTGGCACCGTAGAAGCAGGTGTTGCCCGCGATGGTGTTGGTGGCGGCTTCGAAGTTGGCGTCCTCGGAGACACGGATCAGGATCTCGCCGTCGGCCATGCCCTTGCCGACGTAGTCGTTGGCCTCACCGATGAGCTCCAGCTTCACCCCGCGGACGAGGAAGCAGCCGAAGGACTGGCCGGCGGTGCCGCGGCAGGTGATGTGGACAGAGCCCGCGGGCAGGCCGCGGTCGCCGTAGGCTTCCGCGATGCGGCCGCTGAGGCGGGTGGCGATGTTGCGGTCGGTGTTGACCACGTCGTAATCGAGCTTCACGCCCGCGCGGTCCGGCAGCACCAGCAGGGCTTTGCCGATTTCGTCGGACACGGCGGTGGCGCCGTATTCCGGGGCGTCGGGCAGGGCATTGCCGGTGATCGCCTTGACCAAGTCGGAGAGGATCTGGATGTCGAGGGACTTCTTGGAAATACCGTCGTTGCGCTCCTGGGTGCGGATGCGGGCGATCGTGTCCGCGGGGACGCCGGTGGCCTCCGCGAGGGTCGGGATCACGTCCTTGAGGATCGGCGCGAGGTCGAGCGAGTTCGCCTTCGGGTGATCCGGGACATGGCGCTGCTTGAGGTATTCCGGGCGGCCGATGAGGTCGTCCAGCTTGCGCACGCCGATGGAGGCCATGACTTCACGCACCTCCTGGGAGACGCCGTTGAAGAAGTTGATGACCATCTCCGGGGTGCCCTTGAACTTGGCGCGGAACTTCGGATCGGTGGTGGCGATGCCGACCGGGCAGTTGTTCAGGTGGCACTTGCGGACGTAGACGCAGCCCATGGCGATCATCGCGATGGTGCCGAAGTTGAACTGCTCGGCTCCGAGCGCGGCGGCGATCACGACATCGCGGCCGGTGCGCAGGCCGCCGTCGGTGCGGACCGTCACGCGGTTGCGGAGGTTGTTGATGAGCAGCGTCTGTTGGGCCTCGGCGAGGCCGAGTTCCCACGAGGAACCGGCGTGCTTGGTGGAAGACAGCGGGGAGGCCCCGGTGCCGCCTTCATGGCCGGAGATCAGGATGTTGTCCGCGGAGGCTTTCGCCACGCCGGCGGCCACCGTGCCCACGCCGGACTCGGCGACGAGCTTCACGGTGATGCGGGCGCCCGGGTTCACTTCCTTCAGGTCGTGGATGAGCTGCGCGAGGTCCTCGATCGAGTAGATGTCGTGGTGCGGCGGCGGCGAGATGAGCTGCACGCCGGGCTGCGTGTTGCGCAGGCGGGCGATGAGCGCGTTGACCTTGTGGCCGGGGAGCTGGCCGCCCTCACCGGGCTTCGCGCCCTGCGCCATCTTGATCTCCAGCTCGTCGGCATTGACCAGGTAGTAGGCGGAGACGCCGAAACGACCGGAGGCGATCTGCTTGATGTAGGAGCGGGCGAAGTCGCCGTTCGGATACGGCTTGAAGCGCACCGGGTCCTCGCCGCCCTCGCCGGAGTCCGACTTGCCGCCGATGCGGTTCATCGCGATGGCGAGGGTTTCGTGGGCTTCCGGGGACAGCGCGCCCAGCGACATCGCCGCGGTGGTGAAGCGCTTGCGGATCTCCTCGATGGACTCGACTTCCTCGATCGGGATCGGTCCGGACGCGGCCGGGGCGAACTCGATGAGGTCCTTGATGGCGACGGGCGAGCTTTCGAGGGTGACCTTGACGTAATCGTCGTAGTCCTCGTGCTTCCCGGTCTTCACGAAGGTGTGGAAGTTCTTGATGACCTCGGTGGTCAGCGCGTGGCGCTCGCCGGACTTGCGGTAGCGGTTGTAGCCCGGATCGCCGAGGTTGAGCGTTTCGCCCGCGGCCACGGTGGCCTCGAAGGCGGCGCGGTGGCGCACCAGCGATTCCTCCGCGATCTGCTCGAAGCCGATGCCGCCGATCTTCGATGAAACGCCGGAGAACGAGAAATTGATGACGTCCTTGCCGATGCCGACCGCTTCGAAGATCTGCGCGCCCTGGTAGGAGTTCAGCACGCTGATGCCCATCTTGGACATGATCTTGAGCAGGCCCTTCTCCAGCGCCTTACGGTAGTTGGTCATCGCCTTGCCGACGCTGATCTCGGCCTTGCCCTTGGCGGCTTCCTGGTGGACCAGGTTGCGGACGGTGGCATAGCCGAGATACGGGCAGACGGCGGTGGCGCCGAAGCCGAAACAGCAGGCGATCTGGTGCACGTCACGGGCTTCACCGGTCTCCACCACGATCGAGGTGCGCATCCGCTTGCGGACGCGGGTGAGGTGGTGGTGGACGGTGCCGATGGCGAGGATGGTCGGGATCGCGACGCGGTTCGAGGACGTGCCGCGGTCGGAGAGAACGAGGATGTTGTAACCGTGGTCGACGGCGTTCTCGGCCTCGGTGCAGAGGACGTCGAGGCGCTTCTTCAGACCGGCCGCGCCTTCCTTGGCGTCCCAGGTCATGTCGAGCGTGCTGGCGGGGAAGCCGTGCATGCCGAGCTGCTGGACCTTCTCGAGCTCGTGCTCGAAGAGAAGGGCGGATTCCAGGTTGATGATCCGGCAGTGCTCCGGAGTTTCATCCAGGAGGTTGCGCTCCGGTCCGAGGCCGGCGGAGAGCGACATCACGGCCCACTCGCGGATCGGGTCGATCGGCGGGTTGGTGACCTGGGCGAAGAGCTGCTTGAAGTAGGTGTAGAGCAGGCGCGGGTAGTGCGAGAGCACGGCCAGCGGGATGTCGTCGCCCATCGAGAAGACGGCTTCCTGCGCGCCCTTCATCATCGGCGGGAAGACCATGTCCAGGTCCTCCTGCGTGAGGCCGTGGGCGACCTGCTGGCGGGACAGCTCCTGGGCGGAGTAGTCCACGTCCGGGGCGTGCGCGTCCGGGGAGACGAACTTGCGCAGTTCGAGGCGGTGCTCGTCGATCCAGCGGCGGTAGGGCTTCTGCTGGGCGAGTTCCTCCTTGATCTGGCGGTCGTACTTCAGCTCGCCGGTCACGGTGTTCGCGGAAAGCATCTGGCCCGGGCCGAGGCGGCCCTTGCGGACCACGGTGGAGTCCTCGATGACCACGGCACCGGCCTCGGAGCCGATGTAGAGGATGCCGTCCTCGGTGAGCTTGTAGCGGGACGGGCGCAGGCCGTTGCGGTCGAGGGAGGCGCAGAGCTTGGTGCCATCCGTGTAGACGAGGCCGGCCGGGCCGTCCCACGGCTCCGAGAAGGAGCGATTGTACTGGTAAAAGGCACGGAGGTCGTCGGAGATCTCCTCGTCATTGCGGTAGGCCGGCGGCACGAGCATGCACATGGCGTGCTCCAGCGAGCGGCCGGAGAGGACGAGCAGCTCGAGCGCGTGGTCGAGCGAGGCGGAGTCGGACTCACCGTGGCGGATCAGGTCGCGGACCACCGCGATTTCGTCGCCCCACACCGGGGACGCGAAGAATTCCTCGCGGGAGGTCATCCAGTGGCGGTTGCCCTCCACGGTGTTGATCTCGCCGTTGTGGCACATCATGCGGAACGGCTGTCCGAGCGGCCAGGCGGGGAAGGTGTTCGTCGAGAAACGCTGGTGGTAGAGGGAGATCGCCACCTCGTAGTCCGAGTCCTGCAGGTCCAGGTAGAACCCGCGCAGGGCGGCGGGCATCGCCAGCGCCTTGTAGGACAGCAGGCGGCTGGAGAACGACGGCATGTAGAAGTTCGCTATCTCCTTGGTGAGGCGCTCGATCTCGCGGCGGGTGAGGTAAAGCTGGCGCTCGAACTGGTCGGCATCCCAACCGGCGGGCTTGAGCATCAGCAGGTGCTCGACCTGAGGGCGGCTGCTGGCGGCGACCTTGCCGAGGGCATCCACGTCCACCGGCACTTCACGCCAGCCGATGCGGGCGATGCCGCGCTTTGACAGCACGTCGTTGGTGATCGACTTGATCTGCTCGATGGCCTTGGCGTTGCCGAAGGGGAAGAAGAACACGCCCACGGCCAGATCGGCGTCGTTTTCCAGCGTGGTGCCCAGCTTGGCGGCGGCCTTGCGGAACAGCGGGAAGGGGATCTGGGTGAGGACGCCGGAGCCGTCGCCGGTCTTCATGTCCGCGTCCACCGCGCCGCGGTGGGTCATGCAGCAGACGGAGGTCAACGCGTAATCCAGAACCTGGTACGAACGTTTTCCCTTCAGGTGGGCGATGGCGCCCATGCCGCAGTTGTCGTGCTCTTGGGAAAGCTGGTGCAGGGAGCCTGGCACCAGCGGCGTGCTCGTGTGGTAGAACGGATTCATCGTTTCGGCCTGGGACAGCAAACGCCGCGCCATGCGGCGGTTGCAGCTCAATGAGGGCCCCGGACGGAGAATCGTACCCCGATCCGGGGCCGGGAAATGAACTTCAAGCCGGGCCGATTGCCAAGCAGTAATAGAGGGGCATTTGACCGTTTCCGGGGTCCTCCGTGCGGTTTTCGGTCAAAGGGGCGGTAAATTCACTGAATCGGGCGAAATACCCCGGATGGAACCGTGAAAACGCCGCCGCGGACCGTCGAAGGGCCGCGGCCTCACTCCACCGGGGACTCGGCGGCGGGTTGGAGCAGGCCGCGTTCGGTGAGGAAACGGTCCATGGCTCCGATGGTGAGCTCGAAGTGCATCGAACTCACGTTGAAGTTGAAGAAGCTGTGTTCGGCCCGTTCGTAGTCCACCAGCTCGCACTTGTTGCCGCGCCAGTGCAGGCGGCGGGCGAACTTGCGGGCTTCGTCGACCGGGGTGATGCGGTCGTTCTTGCCGTGGAAGAGGATCATCGGCGGTAGCTTGCGGCGGACCAGCGCGGTCGGGCTGAGGCGCTTGGCGGTGCGCACGTCCGGGAACTTCGCGGCCAGGCCGCTCTTCGGCGTGGTGTTCAGCAGCGAGCTAAAAAGGGCCAGCGCCTGCGGACGGCAGCTCACGCCATCCTCGGACGGCATCTCCTTGTCCTTCGGCAGCGTGCACAGCAGGGCCTGCCAGGCCCCGCCGGCGGCTCCACCGATGGTGAGACGGTCCGGATCGATGCTGAGCAGGCTGGCGTTCCGGCGCACCCAGCGGACGACTTCACGGGCATCTTCCATGGCCTCCACCGGGCCGGTGCCGTGTTTCGAGGAGGTGCGGGTTTCCGCGGCGATGGCGACGGCACCCCGGCTGGCGAAGTGCAGGCAGTGGGGCACGAACTGGGTCACCATGGGCGATTCCCAGAAGCCGCCGTGGAAGAAAATGATCACCGGGCGCGAGCGTGGGGTGTCGACTCCCTCGGGCGGGGAGAAGACATAGGCCGTCAATTCCCCCTGCGGGGTCGTGCGGTAGTTGTGGCTTGATGCATCTTTCAGCATCTCCCGATCCCGGGCTTCGCCGATCGGGGCCACTTTTTGCAAAATACTGCTCATGCGGAGGTATCCGCCGTTCCGGAGGGGGGCGGCGCGGGATTCTTTGTTGTCCACCGGCGGACTTTGTCCAATCGTTTCGTGTGTGAGCCGACCGATTTTCTCTCTTTTCGCCGTGGCGGTGCTGGCCGGTATCGCCTGCCCGGGAATTGCAAGCGCCCAGGAAGCACTTCGCGTGCCGTTGGAAACGACCTACATCCGCTGGCAGGATGCCATGGTCCGCAAGGATGTGGATACCTGGAAGGCCTCGACGGCCCAGTCCCGCCAGATGGAAATCCGTAACCGACTGGTTTCCGAAAAACGCGCTTATCCCGCCGGGGTGTTCGAGCTCCCCGCGCCGCCACCGGCTCTGAAGGGGTTGAAGTTCCTCCAGGCCAAACAAAAGGGCCCGACCGCCAAGCTTTCCTACTTCGGCAAGATCGATTTCGGGATCGAGGGCGTGGCTCCGACTGAGAACCTTCTGGTGCTGTCCTTCCTTCAGGAGGGGGCTGCTTGGAAATACGATCGTGCGGATTACGTGAACCTGGCCGCGCTGGCGGCGGTCCGCGGCGAGCTGGCGGCTGGCAACCTCCGCTATCTCGATGAAACCCCGGATGCGCAGCCCAGCGGGGTGGTGCCGCCGGTGCCGCCGGCCGCTCCGACGGCGAAATACATCGCGAAGGTCTATGTCTTCTGCCCGGGTCGCGAGGTGCAGGTGCAGGTGAACAAGATCAGCCGCCACAAGTTCGCCAACGCCAAGGAGGCGGAAGTGGTGATTGGCGGGGCGCTGGATGGCCTCAACGAGGTCCAGTTCACCACCCGCAAGCTGGATGGCGGCACCGGCAAGGAGGCGATGACGATCCGCGTTTACCTGTTGTCCGAATATCAGGGGGTGAAGCCGATCAAGGCGTTCGAATACCAGATCGAGGCCAATGGCGTGCCGAAGGCGGTGGACACCCGCACCTTCATCGTGGATGCCGCGACGGTGGCGAAGCTGAACGGGAAGTGAGCCGTTCCTTTTATCCTGCCATCTCGCACGCGAGGCGGATGGCGCGGATCATCGAGGAGGCGTCGGCGATGTCCTGCCCGGCGATGCCGAAGGCGGTACCGTGGTCCGGGCTGGTGCGCGGTTTCGGCAGGCCCAGCGTGACATTCACGGCGGTGTCGAAATCGAGCAGCTTCAGTGGGATCAGCCCCTGGTCGTGATACATCGCCAGCACGCCATCGAACTGGCCGCGGGCGGCGTCCCGGAAGATCGCGTCCGGCACGCCGGGGCCCTCGAAGGTGGCGATTCCCAGTGCGTTGAGCGCCTCAATGGCAGGGGAGATGATCCGGATTTCCTCGTCGCCGAAGGCTCCGCCTTCACCCGCGTGCGGATTGAGTCCGGCCACTGCGATCCGGGGGCGGCGGTCGCCCTTCCGGCTCAGGAAGTCAGCCAGCAGCTTGCCGGTGCGGACGAGACCTTCCACCGTCAGCAGGGATGGCACCGCAGCCAGCGGTTCATGGATGGTGGCGAGGGCCACGGTGAGCGTGTCGCCGCTGAGGCACATGCCGTAGTCGGTGATGCCCTGGGCGGCGGCGAAAAACTCGGTCTGGCCGGGGTAGGTGAAGCCCACGCTCTGGAGCTGGGCCTTGGAAACCGGGGCCGTTACGACCGCGTCAGCACGGCCGTCGTTTAGCATCGCGGCGGCTTCCTTCAGTGCCTGGAACGAAGCGGTGGCCGAGCGGGCATCCGGCTTTCTAGGGGTGCCGGCGGCCTCGTCACCGATCAGGAGAAATTCGTGGCCTGCCGGGAGGGCTCCCGATTGCAGGGCCTTCCGGACTACCTCCGGGCCGATGCCCGCCGGGTCTCCGAGGGTGATGGCGATGCGGGGCATGCTAGGATTCCTCCGGGGCGGGGTCGTGCCCCGGCAAGGTGTTGAAGTAGAGCAGATGACCGTCCGGATCAGTCAGGCTGAAACCGGTCGAGCCATCCGCCTCGTGATCGGGCTCGGGCACCGGCAGGTCGCGGGACTTGAGATGGGCTGCCAGCGCCACGATATCGGCTCCGCGGAAGTTCAGCATGTCCGGTTCCGCGTGGCGGTAGAGGCCGATTCGCGTCTGGTCCTTGGCCACGATGACGTAACCAAGGTCGAGGCTTCCATCCGCAGGGGAGAAGCCGAGGGCGCCGTAGAACTCCAGCGAGGCGGCCAGATCCTTGACCGACAGGCAGATATCGAGGTGCCCCAGGTGCATGCCCGGCTCAGATCTTGCGGTCGATGATCGCGCGCTTGCGCTTCGATTCGATCCAGCGCTCGTATTCGCCCGCGGTCTTGTTGCGGCGGACGCGCTCCTCGATCATCTGGCGGACCTTCGGATTGGAAAGCGGCTCGGATGGCCCAAGCTCCTTCTTGACCACCTTCACGATCGAAAAGCCCTGCGGGTCCAGCAGCGGACCGACCGGCTTGCCGACCTCGGCTTCGAACAGGATGGCGGAGAAGGCCGGGGAAAGGTCGGTGCGCGGCACGTTCTCACGGGTGCCACCGGTTTCAGCGAAAGCGTCCTTCGAGTGGGTCTTCGCCAGCTCCGCGAAATCCTTGCCGGCCTGGACCTGGGTCATCACTTCCTCGGCGAGCGCGAGCTGGGTCTGCGGGGTGGACTCCGGATGGGCGGCGTCCGAGGACGGGATGAAGATCATCTGGAAAGTGATGACATCCTTGGTCATGTCCCGGAAGGAGGCCTTGGCCTCATTGTATTCCTTCTGGATCTCGTTCGGGAGCGGCGGCGGCGCATCGGAGAAATGCTGGGCGCGCATGGCCTGCACCACCAGCTTCTCACGGGTCATCTCGCGGAAGCCGTCCATGGTCAGGCGGTTCTTGCGGAGCTCCTCGTTGAACTTCTCCTTGTTGCCGTTGTAGAGCTCGCGGACCTGGCGGTTGATCTCATCGTCCACGGCCTGCTGCTTCATCGTGGCACCCAGCACCTTGAACTCGTCGAGGATGATCTCGCGGTCGATCAGCTCGTTGAGCACCTTGTCGCGGGCTTCCTTGAGCTTCTTTTCGAAATCCGGGCCACGGCGCGGGAACTGGGTGGCGAGCTGGGCGAAATACGGAGCCAGCATGAAGGACACCTGGTTCTTGGTCACCACCCGGCCGTTCACCTTGGCGGCGATGCCGTTGACTTCGACGGGGGCGGCGTGGACGGCGGACGCGAAAAGCAGGAGGGCGAAGAAGGAGCGGAGCTTCATGGAGGTTTCGCAGGGGCGGCAGGTTGTCCGGATGGATTCGCCGTTGCGGCCGACTCTCCCGTTACCGGGGGCCGATTGCAAGCGGGGAAACCAATCCGGCCATACAGCGGAGTCAGGGCACCGGATTGCCTCGGATTCCTTGCAGGAAAGTGGCGACCGGCCCCAGCAGCTCCGGGTGGAGGGGCAGTTTCGGGTTCGAATACGAGGTGATCTGGTCCTTTTGATCGGCCCCGACCGCCTTCAGCACGTGGTTCATCCCCTCGATCTTGAGCAACACCGAGGCGGGATCGGCCGCGTGCAGGGCATCCGCGTCGGCCACGGGCACCTGGATATCGGTGGTGCCCTGGACGATGAGCGCCGGGGCGGTGAGCTTGGCGATCTCGGTGGTGGGCGTGTATTTGATCCACGAGATCAGATAGGGCTGCACGCTGGGACGGAAGAGGATGTTCAACTCCGGTGACACCTTCGCCACCTTCTGGCCCTGGTCGAGTTGTTGCAGGATCACCGTGGCTTCCCCCAGTAGATTGGGCGGGAGTTTGGTTTTCAATTGCTCGCGGAGCAGGGGCGAGGCCCGGCGGGCGGTGCCCGCCACGGAGATGTAGCCGTCCACGGGCCGCCTGCCCGCCGCCACCAGCCCGATCAGCGCGCCCTCGCTGTGGCCGAGCACCACGGTTTTCTTGAATCCGAGCTCGCCCTGCAGGTGGCCGAGCCACGCCACGGTATCGTCCACGTAGGAGTCGAAGAGCAGGTCATCCTCCTTTTTCGGGCCGGCGGGCTTGCTGGCCGCGATGCCGCGTTTGTCGATGCGCACCGAGGCGATGCCTCGGGCGGCGAGACCCTCCGCGAGCATCTTGAGGCTGTCGTTGTTGCCGGGCAGGCCGATCGAGTTGCCGTTGCGGTCGGTGGGACCCGAGCCGGGGTGGATGAGCACCACCAGCGACTTGTCCGCGTGGGCCGGTTCCTCCAACGTGCCTTTCAACACACCGGTGGGCGTTTTCAGTTCAATCTCGGTCCCCGCGAAGGCGAGGCCGATGAGTGGGAAGATGAGCAAAAGACGCTTCATGAGCGGGGCGGCATTGCCCTAACACAAGCAGGGGACGGCCCGTGCTGGCAATGCGATTCCGAGAAGGGGAGCGCGACGCCGCCATTCGCCCGGTGTTCAGGCTCGCCTGCCGGGGCCTGCTCCGATCCAATTCCCCGCATGGTGGTGCTGGTGATTGCCGACGACGAATGCCTCTTGAACGAGCTGCCCGTGCAGCCCGCGGACGTGTTGGTTTCCTGCGGGGATGTGTCCGATTCCATCATCCTGAAGGCGGCGGAGCGCTGTGGCGCGCGCCGGGTGCTGGCGGTGAAGGGGAACCACGACACCGCGAGCGTGTTTCCACCGCCGATAGAGAACCTGCACCTGAATGTGGTGGAGGTGGATGGCTTCACCTTCGGCGGATTCCGCGGCGCATGGAGATACAAGCCGCGTGGGTACCATCTCTTCGATCAATCGGACGTGGAGCTGGCGCTGATCGATTTTCCCGCGGTGGACATCTTCGTGGGGCACAACTCCCCGGCAGGCATCCACGATCGCGATGACGACGACGTGCATTTCGGATTCCGAGCGTTCAACCGCTACATCGAGGTGAAAAAGCCACGGCTTCTGCTGCACGGCCACCAGCACGTGAACGCGGAGAGCCAGTTGAATGGCACCGGAGTCATCGGCGTCTACGGGCACCGGTTCATCACCTTGTAGCCGAAAGCTCCGGCTTTCCGGCGGGACGGAGATCGTTTGGCCGGTGAGCCACCGCCAACGGAGCTGGCGGAGACGATTCGAAAGCGGAGCTTTCGGCTACATTGCTCACCGTGGCTTCAACATCCCCACTGCCCCGTCGGGCTTCGGCTCTTCGTATGTAGTTCCCGTTTACGGGGCCGTCTGGCACCCGGTTGCGGGACCCGGACCGAAGCGATTCCGGATCTCCATTTTCAGATCCTCCAAGGAAACTCCTTCGCCCTCACGGATTACTTTGCCGATTCCGGTTTCGGGTTCGGTGATGACCTCGATATCGTAGTCATATCGTACCGGGTGAATCTCAAGATGGCGGCAGGTGTTGACGTAAATCAGGTGGCAGCCATCCGTCAGACCGATCGCGCAAAGGTCGGCATCCCAATGATCAATGAAAGAGCATGCCAGTGAATCAACCAACGGGCTGATTTGCTCGATGAATTGAAGGATGGTGAGGTGCTTTTCCATGACGTCGTGTGGCGGGAAAATCACAACGACCTCAGCATCCCCTCCGCCTCATCGAGCTTCGGCTTGGGGAGATGATGAGTGAGGCGCGGGAAACGCTTGCCCTCCAGCAGGATGTAATCGCCATTCCGGTGCAGCATCAGGCGCTGGGCCTGGAGTTCCACCGAGGCGACATCGCGTGCCGCGGCGAGGGCCTTGATCCGCGCCACTTGGATGAGATTCGACACCGCCTCCGGGAAGCGCCCGAAGCGATCCCGCCACGAGCCTTCCAGTTTCTTCACGGCCTTCTCCGTCACCGCCTCGGCGAGTTCGCGGTAGGCCGCGAGACGCAGCTTCGTCTCGGGCAGCCACGAGGCTGGTAGGAACGCCGGCACGACCGCCTTGTGATCCTCCCGCGCATAGACGCTTTCACTGAAACACACACAGTCCGCCTTGAACGCCGTTTCGGCATGATGGCTGGTCTGGCCGCGGCCTTTGAGGCGGTCCACCGATTGCCGCAGGAGCTGGCAGTAGAGGTCGAAGCCGATCTGGGCAATGTGGCCGCTTTGCTTGGTGCCGAGCAGGTTGCCCGCGCCGCGGATCTCCAGGTCGCGCATGGCGATCTTGAAGCCGGAACCGAGCGCCGTGTACTGCTTGATGGCGTGGATGCGCTTGCGGGCGTCGCCGGTGGTCATCATCTCCCGCGGCAGCAGCAGGATGGCGTAGGCCTTTTCACCGGCGCGGCCCACACGGCCGCGGAGCTGATAGAGGTCGGCGAGACCGAAGCGGTCGGCGCGGTCGATGAGGATGGTGTTGGCGTTTGGGATGTCGATGCCGGTCTCGATGATGGTGGTGGCCAGCAGCACGTCCGCCTCTCCTTTGACAAAGGTGTGCATCACCACCTCGAGGTCATCCTTCTCCATCTGGCCGTGGCCGATGAGGATGCGGGCCTCGGGCACGAGCTGGCGGATCTTCGAGGCCATCAGCTCGATGGTCTTCACCCGGTTGTGCAGGAAGAACACCTGGCCGCCGCGTTTCATCTCGCGCTGGATCGCATCGCGGATCACACGCTCGTCATAGGCGCAGACGGTGGTGGACACCGGCACGCGGTTCGGCGGCGGGGTCTCGATGGTCGACATGTCGCGCGCTCCCATCAGCGCCATGTAGAGCGTGCGGGGAATGGGCGTGGCGGAGAGCGTCATCACGTCCACCTGGCGGAAGAGCTCCTTGAACTTCTCCTTGTGCTTCACGCCGAAGCGCTGCTCCTCGTCGATCACCACCAGGCCGAGGTCCTTGAAATGGACGTCACCGGAGACGAGCCGGTGGGTGCCGATCACGATGTCGACCGCACCTTCTTCCAGCCCGCGGATCGTGTCCCGTATCTGCGAGGGGGTGCGGAAGCGGTTGAGCAAATCCACGCGCACCGGGTAGTCCGACATGCGTTCGCGGAAGGTTCGCCAGTGTTGCTCCGCCAGCACGGTGGTGGGCACCAGGATGGCCACCTGCTTGCCGCCGGTCACCGCCTTGAAGGCCGCGCGGATCGCCACCTCGGTTTTGCCGAAGCCGACATCGCCGCAGATCAGCCGGTCCATCGGCCGGGGTGCCTCCATGTCCTTCTTCGATTCCTCGATCGCGCGGCGCTGGTCGACGGTCTCGGTGTAGTGGAAGGAGTTCTCGAACTCGAACATCCAGCGCGAATCCGCCGGATGGGGATGGCCGGGCTGGGAATCGCGCTCGGCGTGGACCCTCAGCAATTGCGCGGCGTAATCGAGGATCGATTTCTCCGCGGACTTCCGCGCGTTCTTCCACGAGGCGCTTCCGAGCTTGTTGAGATCGGGCGTCTTGCCGCCGAGGCCGACGTATTTGCCGACGAGGTGGGCCTGTTCCAACGGCACGCTCAGGATCGAGCCGCCATCGTATTCGATCGCCAGTTCCTCGCCATCGTCGCCCGGATGGATGCCGCGGAAACGGCCGATGCCATATTCATAGTGGACGACGAGGTCGCCCTCCGAAATCTCATCGATGGTCGCCCGGGCGATCGCCACCCGCGCGCGGTCCAGCGAGCTTCGCCGCGCCACGCCGGGCGTGCGGTAGCGGCCGAACAGTTCCGAGGACGACAGCACCGCCAGCTTCAGCGCCGGCACGGTGAAGCCCGCCAGCAGCTCGCCACGGAGGGGCGTGAGCCCGAGATCGCGCTCCAGGTCCTTGCCCGCCAGATCGGCGAAACGTTCCTGCTCGCCATCGTTGGAGAACACGATGCCGACGTCCCAGCCATCGCGGCTCCATTCGTTGAGCTGCTTGAAGAAGCCCTCGCGCCGCGATTGCTCCAGCACGAAATCACCGGCATCGAAAACGCCCAGCGGGCTGTTGTAGCAGGCGGTGGAAAAGTCCTCCTCGCCCTCCAGGTCCGCGGTATCCTCCAGGATGCGGACATCGGGCCGGTAGGTCTCGGTGGCACCGATGGCGACGATCAGGTCGTCCTTGTGGCGGTAGTCGGAAATCTTCGCCGCGGCGGGCGGCTCGGCCAGCAGCAGTTCGGATTGCTCCAGCTTCCGGGTCGACGCCTGCGAATCGAGATCGAACTCGCGCAGAGACTCCAGTTCGGTATCAAAGAACTCCAACCGCAGCGGTCGCGCGGCCTGCCAGGCGAAGAGGTCGACGATGCCACCGCGGATCGCGAATTGCCCGCGGCCCGCGACGGTCGGCACGCGTTCGTAACCGTGCGACGCCAGCGTCTCCGAAAGCTCGCGTGGATCGAGCTGCGTGCCCGGTTTCAGGATCGTGCGCGAGTCCCGCAGCGCGCCGGGCGACGGGGCGGGGGAGTCGAAGGCATCGCTACCGCAGATCACCACGAAGGACTTTTCGCGCGCCAGATGCTCCAACACCGCGAACCACTCCGCCGCGCCCTCGGGATCGGCGATCGTGCCCTCGGCGGTTTCCGTTGGAGACTCCGGCAGCACTAGCGCCACGATGCCCCACAGCTCCAGTTCGGTGGCGAGGCGTTCGCGTTGGCGTGGCAGGTCGCACACCAGCCACACGCGTTGCTTTTTGCGATCCCGTGCCGCCTCCGTCACCACCGCGGCGAGCCAGGCGTGGGACGCATCCCCGGCGTGATCGAACAATACCTCCCCATCGCCGGTGGCCAGAGGGGCCAGGCGTTGGACAAAGTCCGGCTGCGTGACGGCCCGCCGCAGCCAGGCGTGGGAACAATCCGCCGCGCGGGTCACGCAGGCAGGGATACACGGCTTTTTCCCCGTGGCAAGAAGGTGCGCGCGGTTTTGCATTCACCTTTTTCCGGAACGTGCTAGGCTCGCGCATGCGTTCGTGCGCCATCCTGTTCTCCCTTCTCGTCTGCGCCCTGTTCTCGACGAACTGCACCCAGATCGGCCCGCCGGGCGGTGGCCCGGACCGCGTCCTGAACTGGCGTCCGACCCCGATTCCCCAGGCCCAGCCCGGCTCGCTTTCGACGTCCACCTTGGTCCGCAAGATCAACCTCAAGCCGGACATGGTCGCGAAGGGCACCTACGGTCGCAAGGTGGTGCGCCCGATGAACCCGCGCTACATCACCATCCACAGCACCCAGAACTTCTCCGCGGATGCCTCGAAGCACGCGCTGGCCCTGAAGCGCGGCGCCCTCCGCGCCCCGAAACGCAAGGGCTTCAACCGCATCGGCTTCCTCATCTGGCACTTCACCGTGGACTCCCGCGTGGCCATCCAACACATGCCCTGCAACGAACAGGGCGAGCACGCCGATTTCAACGGCCCCGGCAACAACTACTCGATCGGCATCGAGATGTGCGAGAACCGCGGCGGCAACCGCACCGCCACCATCGAGCGCGCGGCCATGCTCACCGCCTACCTGATGAAGCGCTACAACATCCCGCTGCGCAACGTCGTCCCGCACTACCACTGGCCGCGCCACGGTTGCAGCCCGGAGCACAAGAACTGCCCGTGGTTCCTCATGGACAACGGCCGCCCGGGCGCGAAGTGGCGCTGGTTCCAAGGCAAGGTGAACTACTACTACCGCTCGCTGCAGTGACCTCCGGCCCGTCCGCCGGCAGCCCCGGCAACCGCGATGTCTATCTGGATCCGGACACCTTCTACGTCTGCGACCGCTGCACCGCCTGCTGCAAGTGGCCCGGTGACGTGCGATTGGAAGAGGAGGAGATCCCAGTGATCGCGGAGTATCTCGGCATGACCGAGGCCGCCTTCCTCGACCAATACACGCGCCTCCGCACCAACCGCCAGGGCCTCTCGCTGATCGAAAAGGAGAATCATGAGTGCATCATGCTGGAGGGAAACTCCTGCCGCATCCACGCCGTGAAACCCGGCCAGTGCGGCGGCTTTCCCAACAAGTGGAACTTCCCCGGCTGGCGGCAGGTCTGCCACGCGAAGCCGATCCCGATGGCCGAGGCTATGGCCCGAGGGATCGCCAAGTAGCACAAGCATTCCTTGCTTGTTAGTGGGAGCGCGAGCCCCGTCCGGATGTCGTGCTTCCGCCGCTTTGCTCCCGGTGATTTTCTCTTCAGGGCAATGCCCTATCCGCTTTCCTCCGTCCTCGGATTGCGCTAAGCCCAGCAACGCATGAACCCGCCCCCGCCGCTGTCAGCCCAATCCCGGAACCGTGGTCCCTTTGTCGGAGTCATCGCGGGTGCCCTGTTGATGTGCGGTCCGGTCATCGGGCTTCTGGTGTGCCTGTTCTCCATGGTGAGGGCCAACACCACGCTCGGACGGTCGGGCATCGGGGATCCTTCTGCCTTGGCCCTTCACGTTTCGGTGGGCCTGAATGGCTTGTTCATCGGAGGAGTGGCCTTCGTGCTTGGAGTGATTGTACTCAGCGTTTCCGTCATTTGTATGATCCGCCAAAGGAACGCCCGGAACGCGATCCGGGGCGGTGCGCCGGTGTGAGCCTTGTCTGCACCCCATGGCCCGCCCGGTTCAGCCTGCCCCACCCGTTGCCCCTTGGAAGCCATGGGCCTTCCTGTGGTTCCTCTTCTGGCTCGGATGCGGTGTCGTGGGGAACTTCATTGAGTGGGGAGATCCCGCCGGATTTCACGGAACTGGCTGGCCGCTCGCCCACGTGATGTGGGACCGGCCACGGGGGGGCGACAGGCTTGTCGACTACGTGAACCCCTGCATGGCGGGAGTGAATATCGCGGCCGCCCTGCTCGTCGGCGGCCTGTTGTGGTGGATCGGAAAGGGGATCTCTCGCCTCAAGCGTTGAAGAACAAAGCATTTCGACCCACATGGAAGGAAAGAAGCGAGGAACAGTTCTCACTTTACACTTCCCAGCCGTTGTGATGGAGGCGACCCTCCGCCCATGTTCGTCGACCACATCCGCATCTTTGCGAAAGCCGGCGACGGTGGAAACGGTGCCGTTTCCTTCCGTCGTGAGAAATTCGTGCCCCGTGGGGGCCCGGACGGTGGCGACGGCGGCAACGGTGGCGACATCGTGCTGGTGGTCGACCCGTCCACCGACAACCTCCGCCAGTTCTTCTACGATCCGAAACTGATCGCCCAGGACGGCAAGCCCGGCGGAGGCGTCCGCAAGACCGGCAAGGGCGGCAAGAAGGTCGTCGCCCGCGTTCCCCCGGGCACCGTCGTCTATCGCAGCACCGCGGCCACCGTGATGGAGGCCGTGGAGGCCGAGCGCAGCGACGAAGGCATCGACCTCGATCCTGTGGCGGACCTCACCGAGAACGGCCAGGAATTCATCCTCTGCGCCGGTGGTATCGGCGGCAAGGGCAACTGGAACTTCCGCACCTCCACCAACCAGGCTCCCCAGGAGCACACGCTCGGTACCCCGGGCGACCAGGCCGTGTTCTACCTGGAACTGCGCCGCATCGCCGATGCCGGCCTCGTCGGCTTCCCGAACGCGGGCAAGTCCACGCTCCTCGGCAAGCTCTCCGCCGCCAAGCCGAAGGTGGCGGCTTATCCCTTCACCACCCTCCAGCCGATGGTGGGTGTCGCCGAGTTCGGCGGTTTCCGCCGCTGCACGATCGCCGACATCCCCGGCCTGATCGAGGGTGCGCATGAGAACCGCGGCCTCGGCCACGAGTTCCTCCGCCACATCACCCGCTGCCGCGTCCTCCTCTTCGTGGTGGACATGGGCGGCACCGAGGGCCGCGACCCGGTGTCGGACATCGAGATCCTCCGCAAGGAGATCAAGGAATACGACGCCGAGCTCGCCCGCTTCCCGTGGATCGTGGTGGCGAACAAGATGGACGTCGAAGGAGCCACGGAGAACCTCGAGATCTTCAAACAGCGCTTCCCGAAGGTCGAGGTGATCCCGATCTCCGCCGAGCTGGAGGAGGGTCTGGATAACCTCAAGCAGTATCTCGATAACGAGATCGCATACAAATACAACAAGTGAGCTCGGGCGTGCCGTGAGCGAATCCCGTCACCGCGTTTTCGTTTACGGCACCCTCCGCACCGGCGGCTCGAACCACCACCGGATGGCCGGGGCGACCTTCATCGCTCCAGCCACGGTGTCCGGCCGCCTTTACCGGATCGATTGGTATCCGGGCGTGGTCCTTGATCCAGAAGCGGGGCTAGTTTCCGGGGAGATCTACGAGGTGGATGATTCCCGCCTCGCTGCTCTCGATGACTACGAGGGCAGTGAATACCGGCGGGTGGAAACCGAAGCGCTTCTCACCGATGGTAGCTCCGCGCGGGTCCTGATCTGGGAATGGTGTCTGGAGGTCGATGAATCCCGGCGCATTCCGGGCGGCGATTGGCTGGAGGCCGTTCTGCCGTAGCGGATTCAGGGCAGCTTCACCTTGTAGGCGCGGAAGGGTAGCGAGTAGGCGGGTTTGCCGCCGTTGAATTTCGCATCGCGGCAGATCTGGGAGGCGGTGAGATACAGGTAACCGTCCGAACCGATGCCTAGGGAATCCGGCCAGATCAGGCGTTCATCGTGAACCAGCGTTTCGACCTTTCCCTCCGGTGTGACGTAGCGGATGGCCTTGGCCTGGGAGTCGGTGACGTAGATGTTTCCCTTCTTGTCTGCGACCATGCCGTGGCAGACACCGGTTTCGGCGACCTTCTCGATTTTAGCGGAGAGCTCCTGGTCGCTGAGCGAGGCGTCGGCCAGCCAGCGGGTTTCGATCTGGCGCAGCCACGTCTGGTTGATGGCGCGGAAGTAGAACCAGCGGTCGTCGTGAGTGAGCGCGATGCCGTTGACGTTCGAAACGAACGGCCTGCCGGAGCCGTCCACCACCTCCTTTCCGTCGATCGTCAGCTTGAAGCCCGGGGTGGCGAGCATCGCCGGATCATCCCGCAGGACGACGCGCGATTGCTTCGTCTTGAGATCGAGCACGACGATCGCCTTCAAGCCCGGATCGGACAGGTAGGCGAGGCCGTGGGTGTGATCGATGCACAGGTCGTTGAGGGCGCTTTTGTCCTTCGGCAGATCGTCGAAGGGGTAGATCTCAGCGACTTCGTTGCGGGTCAGGTCGATCTTCACGACCTTGAAGCGCCCGGTGGCCCGGGTGGAGGTGCCGTCCTTGTTCAAGATCGATGCCCCGCTGGAGGGCGCGGAATCCAGCAGCCACAGGTTGTGGCGGTCATCGGCGAAGAGGTCCTGGGCGTTGATGAAGTGATGTGCCTCGTCGGTGGGATTGGAGACATTCCATTCTGCATTGGGAAAGGGGGCCTGTTTGCCATCGGTGATTTCCAGCAGCGCGTTGGCGAAGGGCTCCCGATGGGGGAAGGAAACGAAGACGCGGTTCGGCTCCCCGGAAACCGCCATGCCGATGGGCTGGTGATCGCCGAACGAGGCGACTTCGATGAGCTTTTCCTCCGCGTGGAGGGCGGGCAGGCAGAAGGCGCCCGCAACGGCAACACACCGGGAGAGGAAACGCGGAGGATTCATCACCGCGCAGTCTCGGTGTAGGGGCGGCGGAGCGCGATGAGTTTTTTGGGAGATCGGGCTCGTTTGGCCGATGAGCCCCCGCCAACTGGAGCTGGCGGGGACGATTCGAAAGCGGAGCTTTCGACTACATCGAGCCCTTCCTCCGCGGCCGGGTCACGAAGAACAACACCACTCCGAACACGGACAACAGGAAAAGGCCGCCCGTGGTGATCACCTGCACCCAATCCCGCACGTCCTTGTTCGGGATAAACCCGAGCTTGTGGAAGTTCGTGAAGGCGCTGGCTTCGAACTGGCGCTGGTCGTCGGTGTGGCGGGTCACGCTGCCGGTGGTCGTGGAAACGTAGACGCGCGTGCCCCGTCCGTCCTCCGCATCGAACCGGTGCACAGGCAGGATACGGAAGATGTTGATGTATTCGTTGTTGAAGGCGGTCAGGTAGTCCGTCTTCTTCACGTCCTTTCCTCCTAGGAAACCGGCGGCGATTTCACCTGCGTAACGCTCGTCCTGTGCCGGATCGACATGTCCGTCCACCGCGCTGACATAGGCGGGCACGCCAGGCCCGGTGAAGACCTGATACCACGGTTCACCGCCGATCATGCGGACGTTGACCGCCACCGGCTTGCGCTCGGAGGGTAGCTTCGCCACGGCTTCGGCGATGGAAATGCGGACCGCTCCGGCATCCAGCCCACCACCCGAAGGACGGGCGGAAGGCGGGGGAGCCTGGGTCCGGGTCATTACCGTGTGAAGCACGCCACTGCCGGCGGACATCATCGCGGTGAGGCTGAAGGCAAGGCCCAGCCAACGGTGGGCCTTGCGGATCCAGTTGCGGCTCATGGGAGGAATCGGTTTACCATTTCCACTCCACGCCGCCGAAGAGGCTGCGTCCGTCGCCGGGCAGGAACTGGCGCTGGTCGGCGTAGTTGGCGTTCTCGATCACGCCGGTGGTGGCCGCGTATTTCTCGTCGGTGAGATTGCGGGCCTCGATGAACCACGACAGGCCTTTCTCCTGCCTGCGGCCGAACTTGAAGCCGCAGATCGCATACGGATCGGCGGCGAAGGTGTTCCGCTGGTCGATGAAGGCCTTCACCGGCACCCATTCGAAGGTGGGACCCGCGTAGTAGCCGCAGGAGTTTTCCCAGGTCAGCTCGCCGCGGATGAGGTGCGGCGGCTGGCCCGCGAGCTTGTTGTTGCCGTAGCGGCTGTCGTTGTCGAAACGGAAGTCGCCGTAGGTCCACGCCGAGCGGACGACGAGACGGTTGTCCGGCTGTGCGTCCCATGAGGTGCCGAGCAGGTCGCCCTCGAATCCGGCCTCGATGCCGGAGTGCTGGGTGCGGTCCGCGTTCACGGTGATCGCGGGGGTGCCGGGATTGTTGTCGTGGTCGATCGAGAGCAGCTCGTTGTCGATGTCCGCGTGATACAGAGAGACGTCCCAGCGCACCGGTCCGTGGTGGCCGCGGGTTCCGAGTTCATAAGTCACGGCGGTCTGAGCCTTGTTGGTCAGCGTCGAGGCGATCGATTCGCTGAACGACGGCGGCTCGTAGCTGCCGGACACGTTGCCATACACCTGGACTTCCTGGCTGGCGTCCCAGCGGAAACCGGCCTTCGGCGAGACGTTCGAGTAATCGTTCGCGTAGTCGCGGCCGGTGCCGAAGGTCAGGTCGTTCTCGCGGCGGTTGTAGGCGGCGCTGGCACCCGCGATGAGGGTGAAACCGGGAGTGACGGTGAACTGGTCTTCCAGGAAGCCTTCCACGTTGGTGGCCGTCTGGTCGGCGTGGGCGAGCAGCGCGCCGCGGTGTCCGAAGACGCTGGCGTAGGTGGCGGCGTCGATCGTGCCGTAGGAAAAGGTCACGCCGCCGCGCAGCCGGTTCGCGTGGCCGTGGACCTCGGATTCATTCGTGCCGGTGACGCCTCCGAAGAAGTCGTTCGTGTTCTGGTCGATCACCTGCGAGATCGGGTGGTCGAGGTCCTTGTGGCTCGCGCCCGCGGTGAACTCCCAGGTGGTGTCGCCATCCCGCACGGTGGTCTTGTTTGCCAGCCGCAGCAGCTCGAAATTGCGATGCTGGTCCAGGGTGAGGTTGGCGGGAGCGGCTTGGCGCGGATCAAGGTTCAGCCCGGACTTGAACAGACTGCCCGGCAGCTCCGAGTTCGTGTTCACCGCGGTGATGTAGAAGCGCGTCTCGACGTCGTCGTTGAAGCGCCAGCCGATGTTGGAAAACAGGCGTTCGTTCTCCTGCTCGGCGTGGTTGCGGAAACCGTTCTGCTCCTGGTGGGTGAAGGAGGCGTAGAGGTCCGCCGAACCCGCGGTGAAACCGCCCGCGATGCCCGCGCGCAGGTAACCGTAGGAACCGGCTTCCAGTCGGACGTCGCCGCCCGGCGAGTTCAACCCGGTGCGGGAAACGTAGTCGATCGCACCGCCGAGGGTGGACGAGCCTTGGTCGAGCGCGTTCGCACCGCGCCAGACGTCGATGTAGGAAGCGGCGGTCGGTTCGATGGCCTGCATGTCGAAGCTGCCATCGGCGAGGTTCAGCGGCAGGCCGTCCTGCATCACGCGGATGCCGCGGCCGTGGAAGGTGCGTTGCAGGCCGGAGCCGCGGATCGAGATGCGGGCCTCGTCCGAGCCGAAGCGCGATTGCGCGAACACGCCGGGCGAGAGTGCGAAGGTATCCGCCAGGGTGGAGGAGCGCCCGCGCAGGTAGCGGTCGGCCTCGACCACCTCGGTGCCGCCCGGGGTCTTCGCGAGTTCCTCGCGGCTGGCTTGGGCGGAAGGGGACGTAAGGGATTTCTCCTTGGCCGCTGAGACGACCATGTCCGGCAGGGCTTTGCGGGTCGAATCGGAGGCGGTTTCAGCGGAAACGGTGGAGGCGATGCCGCACAGCGAGGCGGCGAGGAAACGGGTGGATTTCACGAAAGTGGGAAAGGTTGTGTGTGCGAATGCGGGGCCGCGGGTACGCGGCGGGAGGGTCGAAGGGTGGGCCACCTCGCCGAGGTGGCCGGACGGAGGACGGTCGTTCGTGGAACGCGCGTCGTCTTCAGGGACAACCGAAGCTGCCGTGGGATCGGGAGGATGTCCTGCGAGGAGGCTGTTAGAGCCTCGGCATGGATACTTGTCGGATACCCAGCCGGCGTTGCGGCGAATGGCTATCGTTCGTGACATGGCTGCTTCAAAGCAGCCACTCCTTGATCAGTGTGGGCGCGGTTCTCCCGACCTTGGCTCACGCCACCTGTGGCGGCGGTGAGGGCGGAGCGGCGTGGCCGATCCCCGCGATCAGGGCGGGGGGCAGGGGAATCGCCACCATGATCTCGGTGGCGGAAAGCGGTTTCAAACCGACGTTGTCCGTCGGCAGCAGCTCGTGCCGGAGTTTGGCCCCGAAGGGGACCTCAGGCGAGCCCGGTCCCTGCTTCTTGGCGTCGTCCTGTTTCGCGTGGGCGATCTTGCAGCACATCTCGCACGGCTTCTCGCCGCTGAAGGTGTCCACCGCCGCCTTCGCCAGGCCGTCCTGCTGGGAGTAGGAAACCAGCATGTTGGCCCAGGCGCAGACCTGGACCAAAGCGTAAGGTCCTCCCGCCAGATGGATGCTGGCGAGCAACGCGATCGCGAACTGGAGGACCTTCTTCAGAGAGGAGTTTGCTGGTTTTCAGTTTTCAGTGTTCAGCAAGAATCAGGGAACGAGCCCGCACCAAGGATTCTTCCTGAAAATTTGAAACTGAAAACCGAAAACTTCTTCAAGCCTCGCGGCCGCAGCACTGCTTGTACTTCTTGCCGGAGCCGCACGGGCAGAGCGCGTTGCGGCCGGAGGTCTCGATCTCGAAGCTCGGGCGGCGCTTCGGCAGGTTCAGCTTGAGCTGGGTGCCTTCCGGGGACGGGAGCGTGGAGGGATCGATGTGGGCGGAGCTGCCGGTGGAGGCGATGTTCTCGTAGCCGATCGCGGGACCGGCTTCCTCGGGGCCATGGAGCTCCTGCGGCATGCTCTGGAGCTGGCGGAGGAAGGCTTCGAGGTTCGAGGCGGAGCGGAACAGGTTCTGCAACGCTTCCTGGTCGATGCTGCCCATCAGCGTGACGAAGAGGTCGTAGGCCTCGGTCTTGTACTCGATGAGCGGGTCCTTCTGGCCCTGCGCGCGGAGTTGGACGCCCTCGCGGAGCGCGTCCATGTTGTAAAGGTGGGCCTGCCACTGCTTGTCGATGGCGACGAGGACCATGCGGCGTTCTTCCTGGTCGAGCACTTCCGGCGGGAGGTTCTCGATGCGGCGCTCGTAGGTGTCCTTGACCCGCTTCACCAGCACGTCGGAAATCTCCTCGGCGGTGTGGGTGGTCAGGTCGAGGTCCTCGGCGTCCACGCGGATCGGCAGGGTGGCGTTCACCCAGTGGAGCAACTCGTTGTAGTCCGGAGAACCACCGTCGCGGTCGGCGAGGTACTCGTTCACCTTGGACGGGATCACCTTCTCGATGATCTCGTTGACCAGATCGCGCGGGCTCTCGGTGGTGAGGACTTCGTTGCGATAGCCGTAGACGACTTCACGCTGCTTGTTCATCACGTCGTCGAACTCCAGCACCCGCTTGCGCCAGGTGTAGTTGCGCTGTTCGACACGCTTCTGCGCGGTTTCGACGGACTTGTTGAGCCAGGAGTGCTCGAGGGCCTCGCCCTCCTGCATGCCGAAGCGCTCCATCATCGCCGTCATGCGGTCGGCGGCGGCGAAGTTGCGCATCAGGTCGTCCTCGAAGGAGATGAAGAACTGGCTGCGGCCCGGGTCGCCCTGGCGCGAGCAACGGCCGCGGAGCTGGCGGTCGACACGGCGGGATTCGTAGCGCTCGGTGGCGACGACGAAGAGACCGCCGACCTCGGCCACGCCCGGCCCGAGTTTGATGTCGGTGCCGCGGCCCGCCATGTTGGTGGACACGGTGACGGCGCCCTTCTGGCCGGCGCGCATCACGATCTCGGCTTCCTGCTGGTGATACTTCGCGTTGAGGACCGTGTGCGGGATCTTGCTGCGCTTCAGCATGCGGGAGACCGTCTCGGAGGCGTCCACCGAGGCCGTGCCGACAAGCACTGGCTGGCCCTTGGTGTGGGCTTCCTCGATCTTCGCCAGCACCGCGTTGTATTTTTCGCGGCGGGTTTTGAAGACCTGGTCGTTCTCGTCCTTGCGGCAGTTCGGCCGGTTGGTCGGGATCGGCAGCACGTCGAGCTTGTAGATGTCGTGGAACTCGGCGGCCTCGGTTTCGGCGGTGCCGGTCATGCCCGCCAGTTTTTCGTAGAGGCGGAAGTAGTTCTGGATCGTGATGGTGGCGAAGGTCTGGGTTTCCTTCTCGATCGCCACACCTTCCTTGGCTTCCACCGCCTGGTGCAGGCCGTCCGACCAGCGGCGGCCCGGCATCTCGCGACCGGTGTTTTCATCGACGATGCAGACCTTGCCGTCGGTGACCACGTACTGGACGTCGCGCTCGTAGAGGCAGTAGGCCTTCAGGAGCTGGGAGATGTTGTGGATCTTCTCCGCCTGGGAATCCATGCGGATCTGATACTCCTCCTTCTTGACAATCTTCTGCTCGTCGGTGAGCGACTTGTCGTTCTCCAGGTCGGCGAAGAGCGTGCCGAGGTCGGGCAGGGTGAAGGAATCCGGATCGCCGGGGGAGAGATACTCGCGGCCCATTTCCATGAGGTCGGAGTCGTGGCCCTTCTCGTCGATGGTGAAGTAGAGCTCTTCCTTCACGGCGAAGAGTTCCTTCTTCTGGGCGTCCTGATAGAAGGACAGCTCGGTCTTCTCAAGGAGGCGGCGGATGTCCGGATCCTCCATCAGGCGCAGGAGCTGGCGGTTGCGCGGCTGGCCGAGCTTGATCTTGAAGAGGGCGCGGCCGGCGGTTTCCTTGTCGCCTTCCTCCAGCGACTTCTTCGCCTCGGCGGCGAGGTCGTTGCAAAGCTGCGTCTGGCGCTTCACAAGCTGCTCGACGAGCGGCTTGTATTTCTCGAACTGGTGGCTCGATTGCGAGGACGGGCCCGAAATGATCAGCGGCGTGCGCGCTTCGTCGATCAGGATGGAGTCCACTTCGTCGATCACCGCAAGGTAGTGGCCGCGCTGCACCTGCTCGTCCTTGGTGGACGCCATGCCGTTGTCGCGGAGATAGTCGAAACCGAACTCGGCGTTGGTGCCGTAGGTGATGTCGCACGCGTATTCCTCGCGGCGGTCCCACGGAGCCATCTGGTTCTGGATGCAGCCGACGGTCAGGCCGAGATACTTGTAAAGGGCACCCATCCACTCCGCGTCACGGCGGGCGAGGTAGTCGTTGACGGTGACGATGTGGACGCCGAGGCCGGTGAGGGCGTTCAGGTAAACCGGCAGGGTGGCGGTGAGGGTCTTGCCTTCACCGGTCTGCATTTCCGCGATCATGCCGCGGTGCAGGGCGACGCCACCGACGATCTGCACGTCGAAGTGCACCATCTGCCAAGTCATCTCCTGCTCGACCACGGTGATCTTCTGGCCGCTCATGCGACGCGCGCCGTTCTTCACGACGGCGTAGGCCTCGGGAAGGATCTGCTCGAGATACTTCGCGCGGGCCTGCATGAAGGTGTCCTCGATTTCGTGGAACGCCGCCTTGGCTTCCTCGATCGATTCCACGGTGGCTTCCACCTTTGCCGGTAGGGACGTGTAGTCCTCGCGGAGCGGAGCCAAGCGGGCCTCCATCCGGGCGGCTTGGGCCTGCAGGCCATCCGCGTCCATGCGCTGCAATTCCGGCTTCGCGGCGATCACGAGCGGATGGTAGCGGGAGAGGTAGTCCTTCCACTTGGCCGTCATCTCCTGGAGCTTGCCATCCGGCTCGCGCTGGAGGGCTTCCTCGATTTCATTCACGCGGCCGACGGTCGGCCGGATCCGGCGCAGTTCGCGCTGGTTCTTGCTGCCGACGATTTTCTGGAGGATCCACTTGATCATGGGAAAACGGGAAATGGGGCCGGAAGTAAACAGGCCGGGGCGGACGCATACACTCCGTACGGCGCAGGTGCAAGCCGCACGATGAAAAGAAGCGTCCGGAGTGATGAGTCCGCCGACTGAGGGACCTCAGATGGTCATGGCCTGGAATCCACCGTCCACAATCATCTCCATGCCGGTGATGAAGGAGCCGGCCACCGGGGAGGCCAGCAGGATGGTGGCGCCGATGAGCTCCTCGGCGTTCCCGAAGCGGGAGGCCGGGGTCTGGCGCAGGATGTCCAGCACGCGGGACTCGTCCAGAACCTTGCGGTTCTGCTCCGCCGGGAAGAAGCCCGGCACCAGCGTGTTGACCCGGATGTCCTTGTCCGCCCACTCGCGGGCCAGGTTGCGGGTCAGATTGTGCACCGCCGCCTTGCTGGCGGAGTAGGTGAAGACTCGGGAAAGCGGGTTCAGGCCGGAAATCGAGCCCAGATTGATGATCGAGGCCGGCTGGTTGTTTTCCACGAAGTATTTCCCGAAGACCTGGCAGGCGCGGAAGATGGCCGTCAGGTTCGTGTCCATGATCCGGGCGTATTCGTCCTCGCTGATCTGGAGGAACGGCGTCGGCGAATTGGTGCCGGCGCCATTGATCAGGATGTCCACCTGGCCGGAGCGCTCCAGCACCGTGTCGAGCAGTTGCTGGAGGGACTCGCGGGAGGTCACGTCCACCGGGACAAAGTAACCCTTGCCGCCATGGCTCTCGATCTCGGCCAGTCGCTTTTCGGCTTTTTCGGGGATCCGGCCGCCGAGGACGACCTCGGCTCCGGCGCGGGCCAGGCCGACGGCCATCGTGCCGCAGAGTTCACCGGTGCCGCCGATCACAACGGCGGTTTTGCCTTGGAGACTGAAGAGATCTTTGAGGTAGGAAGCGGGTTGCATGGAAGACGTGCGGATAGGATGAAGAGCGAATCAGGCGCGGGGAAGGGAGGCAATGTCCCATTCCGGCAATCCGAGCTCGCGGGCGAGCTCATTGAACTCCGCCACCTCGGCCTCCGTGAAGAGCAAACCACCGGCTGCGTCGGAACGCTTGCGGGCATCCGCCTCGAACTGGCCCGGCAGCATCGCGCCGTCGTTGCCGTGGCCGAGGATGTCGTCGATCACCGCCTTGAGGTTGTCCTTCTGGCTGCGGCCGTGGGCGAACTTGCCGCCGGAGATCGCGTCCGGGTGGATGACCTGGAAATAGAAGGCGGAGGTGGTCTTTTCTCCCGGAATGTCGGACTTCCGGCCGCGGATGGTCGGAAGCGAGGTGCCGATCAGGCCGCCGAAGATCTCGTTGATGAGGGACATGCCGTAGCCCTTGTGCGCGCCGAAGGGCAGCAGCGCCGCCACCTGGTGCGGGTCGGTGGTCGGGTTGCCGTCCTTGTCCACGGCCGCGCCCGGAGGGAGCTGCTTGCCCTCGCGCTTCAGCGCCTGCACGCGGCCCATCGCCACGGTCGAGGTCGCCCAGTCGATCACGATCGGGAAACCGACTTGGTCCTGGGTCGGGATACCCCACGAATGCGGGTTCGTGCCGAGGGTCGGGAATTTGCCGCCGAAGGGCACCACTTCCGCGAGGGTGGAGGTGCAGTTGGTGTAGGCGAAGTAGCCGCGCTCCGCGGCCTCCATGACGTAACCGCCCCCCCACAGGTAGTGGAAGGTGTCGTCCACGGCGATCTGGGCGATGCCATACTGGTCCGCCAGCTCGATGGCGCGGTCGATGGCGCGGTAGGCCACGGACTGGCCGAGCTTCTTGTGGGAGTCCCAGATTTCCGACGCCGCGAAACGGGTCGGCTTCACCTCGATTTCGGCACCTGGCGTGCAGCCGCCGACGGCCGATCCGAACAGGTGGTCGAGATGCAAGGCCTTGAGCGCGTGGTGGGTGCGAATGCCATGGCGGGCGGCCTCGGCGGCCAGCTTGGCTCCCTCCGCGGCCTCGTCGGAGGCGAAACCACGGGATTCATAGGCGCGGACGACGAGGGTATCGTGGGCCTCGCGGGGAATGACGACGAATTCGGACATGGGTTGGCGGATCAGAGGTGAAATAAAATGCGTGCAACAATTGTGTCCACCGGTTCGGCGATGTCCAGCCGGATGGCATTTTTTGGGGCTTCCAAGGTGGAAAATTGGCTTTCGAGCAGGCTGGCGGGCATGAAATGCCCCGCGCGGCCCTCCAGACGCTGCCGGATCAGATCCGGCGAACCGTCGAGGAAGAACACTTTCAGGTCCGGCACCGCCTCCACCAGCACCTGCCGGTAGGCGTCCTTCAGCGCCGAGCAGGCCAGCACGCAACCGGGCGTCTCGCGCAGTTTCCCGGCCAGAATGGCCAGCCACGGAGCCCGGTCCTCGTCGGTGAGGGGTACACCAGAACGCATCTTCGCCACATTCGCGGGCGGGTGGAAGTCATCCGCATCGAGGAAGGGAATGCCGAGAGCCCCGGCGAGCTGGAGCCCGACGGTGGTCTTGCCACTGCCGGAAACGCCCATGAGGAGGATGCGGTGAGTCATGATGGAGTTCGGTCTTTCCAATAATCGGGATGACGGCTGGCGTGGCAGATGGCGGCAATTAGGATGGTTTCATCGCGAATGAAATAAGCGATGTAATAGGGGAAGCCCGGTAGATTGACCCGCCGGAATCCACCTGCCCGCTTTCGCCAAAGCAACGGCTGCTTGGCGATTGATGAGGTGGTGGCTTTGAGTTCCTCGATAAAGCGGGCACCCAACCCGGGCACGTTTGCCTCGTAGTAAGCCGCGGCTTCGGACGCTTCGAGAAGAGCCTCGGAAAGGAATTCCACCGACCAACTCATGCTCCGGGCACGATCTTGCTCAGTTCCGTGAAGGCTTCGTCCGCGGAGATGGTGGGGACGCCACCCGCGTCGTACCGTGCGATACGTTCGGAGATCACCGAAGACCATGCCTTGTCGGCTTCCGCTTCCGAACCGGCATCCACGCTGGAGAGAAGGCGGAGAGCCAGTTCCATGCGCTCTTCGGGCGGGAGCACGAGAGCCTCGCTGGAAATGGACTCCAAAGAGGTGGCGGACATGTTGTATAACTAAGTTATACACCTTCCGTTGTCGAACCAGAACCTCAGCCTTCCTTACGCCAGAAACGGATTCCCCTTCCGTTCTTCCCCCACGGTGGTGGCGGGGCCGTGGCCGGGGAGAAGGAGGGTGCGGTCGGGCATTTTGAGGAGGCCCTCGCGGAGATTTTTCAACGCAGTGGCGTAGGTTTCCGGACCGGTGCAGCCGCCGATCGATCCGGCGAAAAGGGCATCGCCCACGACGCAGACGGGGCGGGTGAGGCCCTCGATCCGATACCCCAGCGCGCCCGCGCAATGGCCCGCCAGGTCGAAGGCGGCGATGGTGAGCGCGCCGACCCGCACGCTGTCTCCGGGAGCCATCGGTTTCACCCCTGGCATCGGGTCATGGGCCGGGCCGTAGACCTCGCGGGAGCGCTTGCGGATCTCCGGCAGGCCGCCGGTGTGGTCGCGATGGCCGTGGGTGATGAAGGTGGCGTCGATTTTAAACGCCTGCACGGCATCGAGTGCCTTCGCGCAGGAGCCCGGGGAAAAGCCGGTGTCGAAGAGGATCGTGACGTCGTCCTCGCGCAGCAGCCAGGCATTCACCTGTCCGTCTTCGAAAGGGATGTCCACCCGCCGCAGGGTGTGGAGGAGTTGCGGCTTTGGCGCGTAGCCGGGGTACCGCTCTAGCGCGTCCGGGCCGAGTCCCAAGGTCGGTGCGAGCTTCTTCGCCACCGTGGCGGAAAAGCGTCCATCGATCAGCGCGGTGACCTCGGCGGGCACGAGTCCGGCACGCAAAGCGGCCTCGCCCGGTGACAGGGCGAGGCCACGGAGAGCCTTGCGGATGACGTAGGTGAAATCGTCCTCAAGCATTTGCCGTGAACCTAGGACCGGATGGTCCCAGCGTCCAGCATCAGCGCGTGCGGTAGTAACCGTCCGCGTTGTAGAGGAAGTAGCAGTCCTTCGGATTGAGGCGCGGCAGCCACATCACCGGGCGGCCGTCCTGATCGACTTCTTCCTTCAGGGCCATGCGGGTGGCGGGGGCCGCGGTGGGCTTCGCGTCCGGATCCTTCACCAGCGAGGTTTCCTCCACGCCGCCGATGATGTGGTTCACCCACTTCAGCTCCTTCGCGCTGTCGCCGAACTCGCTCCAGTCGCCGCTGGACGAGTGGGCGTACATCTTCTTGATCAGCTCGTCGGTGGTGATGCCCATCTTTTGGGCCACCGGGGTGGCGAGGCGCTGCCACCAGCGGGTGCTCTCCTCGAAGAACTCCTTCTGCTGGGTCAGGTTCAGGCGGCTACCACCTGGAGTGGAGCTGATCTGGTGGTGCAGGATGATTGCGTTCGGATAGGCGTAGGATTCCGTGGCCAGCGTGGTGATGCAGGCGGCCATCGAGGCGGCGAAGGATTTCACCACCACGTGGACCGGAGCCTGGCTCGCCTGCATCGACTTCACGATGCGGTAGCCGGCCATCACCGAGCCACCCGGGCACTCGTCGATGACGAGGAAGATCGGCAGCTTGCTGTCCTTGTTGTTCCAGTAATCGATGCGCTCGGTCACGCGGTCGGCGGTATCCGAGGTGATGAGCCCGTTGAGCGGGATGCGGCGGTCGGAGATGACCAGCACGTTGTCGTCACGCAGCGGCTTGGCGAGGTACTCCGGCTTGCTGTCGGCGTACTGGGCGCGCTTGTCCTCGGTCTCGAACTTCGCGATGTCGTTCTGGAGGCGGGTGATGTCGAGCGCGGCCTGGGTCTGGACGGTCTTGAGCTCGTTGGCGAGCTTCTCGGATTGGATGCGGGACATCTCGGTCTCGCGCATCAGGCGGCTCTTTTCTTCCACGAATTTGACGTCCGCCTCGCGCTTCGCCTGGTCGCGCTTGGCGTCGTCCATGGCATTGCGCTCGGAGATGAGCTCGCGCTCCATCTTGAGCTTGGTGATTTCCGAGCGCAGGGCGTTGGTTTCCTTTTTCAGTCGCTCGGCCTCCAGCGTGTTCTGGAGGGTGAGGGCGTCCTGCTCCTTGCGGGCGGCCTCGGTGGCCGGGTCCTTGGGAGCGGCTTCCTTCGGAGCCGGGGCGACGGCCACGGCGACCGCGGCCGGGGCAGCTGGAGCAGCGGGGGCTGGTTGGGCCGCCGGGGCTACTTCAGCCGGTTTCGGGGCGTCCTCGGCGTGGGCGAGGCCTGCCATCAGCAGGCACAGGAGCGGGGATGTGAGACGGAGCTTCATATTTTTGACAGCAATGTAACGGCGCGGGGATGGGAATTCGTGCAGTGGATTTCCATCATCCAGCCGTATGGCTTGCCGGAGCGGTTGTGCTCCGGCTCACGAACTCCCGATCCGAAACCGGGCGTTCCATTGCTGCCAACTCGAAAGCAACCTTGTCAGGTTACTTTCCCGCGGCCTCGCGCTCCTTGCGGCGTTTCGCCCGCATGCCGACGAACAGGATGAGTCCGACCAAACCGAGGAACACGGAGGCCGCCAGACCCAGCCAGCGGAACAGGCGCGAAGCCGCCGAGTCCACCTGATCGTTGGTGATCGTGCCGGGCGCGATTTCGCCGGGGGATTTCCGCAGGACCACCTTGCCACCGCTTACGGTCAGGCCGGTGAGTTTCTTCATCACCGGGCCGAGCGTGGTGTCGGCCTTGTAGCGTTCCGTCACGCGGTAGGGCGACATTTGCTTCAAAAAGGGCTCCGGAACGGTCGAGCCGGGCACCTCGATGGAGTCGATCCGCAGCACGACTTCCTCCTGCGCCAGCTCCGGGCGGGCGACCAGGGTGGCGTTCAGGTAGCGCGGATCGGAGGTCACGAAGCCGGACTCGCCATCGCGGGTGCGGCGCGGCTTGCCGTTCAGCTTGAGCGATGTGTCCAGCACCAGTTTCCCGTCCTCGCGGATCTCGCGGACGTGGAAAGCCCCCTTCAGTTCGCTGAGCGCCGGGTAGGCGGCGATCGCCGTGTTCAGGTCGTCGGCACTCAGTTCCAGCTTGGTTTCGCCGGCATTGTCGAGGGACTGGCGGAAGCCCTCGAGGCGCTCGGAGAGGTGATTGAGGTCGGCCTCGCGGTCCTCCAGCGGGGCAATCTTGATCGTCACCGGCTTTTCGGCGGTGAATTTCGCGATCTCGTCGGCCTGCCGGAACAGCGCCCAGGTCGAGAACCCGACCAGGAACACCAGCACCAGCACGCAGACGATCAGGATCGTGCATCCGGCGAGCGGGGAGCGGGCGGTGACTTGCTGGGAATCGGGCGCGGCGGCGGACATGGCGGGAGGAAAAGGGCGGGGACGTCCGGATTCAAGCGCCAACCACCACCCCTTGGCGCTTGCAAGTTCCCGGTCCGCCCCTTTCCTTCCCCGCATGGCGAAGGTGCTGGTCGGACTGTCCGGCGGGGTGGATAGCTCCGTGGCGGCGGCATTGCTGGTGGAGCAGGGTCACGAGGTGACCGGCGGCTACATGAAGAACTGGATCAATGCCGAGGGCATCCCGGGCGATTGCCCGTGGGAACAGGACATCGAGGACGCCCGCGCTGTCGCCAAAACCCTCGGCATCGAATTCCGCGTCATCGACCTGATCGACGCCTACCGCGACCGCATCGTGGACTACCTCGTGGAGGGCTATCGCAACGGCATCACCCCGAATCCGGACGTGTGGTGCAACCGCGAGATGAAATTCGGCGTGTTCCTGGATTACGCGCTCAGCCAGGGCTTCGAATCCGTGGCCACCGGCCACTACGCCCGCCGCCGCACGCTGGGCGATGGATCCGCGGCCATCCTGCGCGGTGCCGATCCGAACAAGGATCAGAGCTACTTCCTCTCCCTGATGACCCAGGCCCAGGCCGCGCGCGCGCTATTTCCCGCCGGGGAAATGCTCAAGCCGCAGGTCCGCGAGGTGGCCGACCGTTTCAACCTGCCCACCGCCGCGAAGAAGGACAGCCAGGGCATCTGCTTCCTCGGCCAGGTGAAGATGAGCGATTTCCTCGGCCACTACATCCCCGAGAACCCCGGCGAAATCGTCGACACCATCGGCAAGGTGCTGGGCCGCCACCGCGGGCTGCACCTTTACACCCTCGGCCAGCGCAAGGGCCATGGTGTCGCCTCGCCCCGCGAGGGCATGGCCTACGTGGTCGTCGGCAAGGATGTCTCCGCGAACCGCCTGATCGTCGGCTGGGACAGTCCGGAAAGCGCGGGCCTCTATGCCAGCCGCTGCGTGGTGGGGAACCTCAGCACGCTCAATGAGCCTTTCGACCGCCCACGTCGCTGCGAGGCCCAGCCGCGCTACCGCGCCAAGGCCGAGCCGGTGGACGTCACCCCGCGCGATGATGGCAAGGTGGAGGTGGTGTTCCTCAAGCCCCAGCGCGCGCTTTCACCCGGGCAGATCTGCGCGTTTTACGACGGTGGCAGGCTGATGGGCGGGGGAGTGTTCGAGAGCGTGGAGTGAGGCGCTCCGTGAGATAGGGGAGGAGATACTTCCGGTTGGGCCTTGCGCTCATTGCTGCCCAATACGCTTGGTCAGATTTTCCGAATCGTTGTTGCATGCGGAACCTGGGGTGACCTGTTAGACGTCCAGATTAGATCGATCCTCCCCGTTTGCCGGGGAGTCCTCATGCCGGCATGAGACGAAAACCCACCGGGCGCGGAACCCAAACCGCGGCCCGGTCCCCTCGCGACCGCCCCCTTTCCGGCGGCTCCCAAGGTCGCGCCGTGTCCTCTCCCTAAAACCCAGAATAGTATGACATCGCATGACCATATCCCATCCCGTGCCGTGCCTGTGTGGCGGCGTGGATGCCTCAGTGCCCTGCTGATCCTCGCGGCGCTCACCGCCACCGCGAAGGCCCAGGATCCGAACAACCCGCCCGCGTCCTTCACCCGCACCTACACCTACAGCGGGGGCAGCACTACGGTGACGTTCAACAAGCAGTCCGTGCGCGGACCGAACTACGAGGTCTACGTCCACACCGGCGGCACCTCGTTCACCTCCTACACGCCCACCCGCCCGGTGCGCACCTACATCGGCACGCTGTCCGGATTCCCCGGCGCGATCGCCGCGGGCCAGCTACTCAGCGATGGCAGCGTGCGCACCTCGCTGATCTTCGAGGATGGCACCACCTGGCGTGGCTCCACCACCTCCTTCACCATGCCGTCCGCCGCGAGCTGGACGCCGAAGTATCCCACGAACGTGGTTACCTCCGGCGGCGCGGGTTCCTCGGTGTATGCCGCGGATGTGGGCCTGGACCTCAGCTACTCCTACTACAACAGCGCGGGTCTCAGCACGGACGAGGCGCTGGAGCGCGCGGAGTTCTCCATGATCGAGACGAACGCGATCTACCTCCGCGATTTCGCCGTGCAGCCGCGCATCGGCCGCATTGTCCTGCGCACGAATTCCGCGGACGATCCGTCGTCCTCGCTCTCAAACGTGCAGAGCCAGTGGAACACCGTGCTGCCCGGCGTGCTCCCGGCCGCGGACTTCGATGAGGCCACCACCGTGGTCGTCACCGGCAGCGGTGGCCTCGCCTACGTGAGCAACATCCACACCAGCGCCTCCTACGCCTGGGTCAGCATCAGCAGCAGCGTGGCCAATTCGAACTTCTGCACCGTCTGGCGCCACGAGTTCGGCCACAACTGGGGCTCGAACGACAACCAGGACGACCATACGGAAGGCAACACCATCATGAATGGCAACGGCCTCAGCCGGTTCGCCTCCTCCGAGCTGGCGAAGATGATCCCTTACCGGAACACCCGCACCAGCGTGCTGGACAACGTGGGCTCCTACGGCTTCCCGCTGCCGCCGCGCGCGAACGCGGACCGAGCCAAGGTTCACTTCTCGCTGACGGATCTCACGCTCGACGTGTTGGCGAACGACTCGGATTCGAACGGGCAGACGATCACCATCACCTCGTTCCCGTCCACTTCGAACGGTGGCGCCAGCATCACCCGCTCCGTCGGCACCGGTCCGGGCGGGCGCGATCAATTGATCTACCACCCGTCGTCCTCGATCACCGGCTTGGATTACTTCTCCTACCGCATCCAGGACTCCGCCGGCTACCAGTCCGTCGGCTGGGTCATGATCCAGCCGCCCACCCAGGCCCCGGATCCGGACATCGCCGCAGACGTGAACTCCGTCTCCAGCGGCGCGTGGTCCACCACCTCGGTGTGGAGCGATGCCGCCGTCCCCGCCGCCGGGAAAAACTACGGCATATCCAGTAGCCACACCGTCGACTCCGCCCCGAACAATGTCTCCAGCGGCGGCACGGTGACCTTCGCGGGCGACACCCTGGCGGTGAACCCCGGCGGCATGCTGCGCCTCAGCCACAGCTCCGCGGGCGGCACCACCACCTACACCTCCGCCTTCGATGGCGGCCTGATCCTGCGCGGTGGCTCGACCTTGCAGTCGTATAACTCGAACGTCGGCAACGTCACCCGCACCATGACCGGCCCGCTCGTCATCGGCACCGGCACCTCCACCATCCGCATTCAGTCGGACAGCGGCAGCTCCTACACCAACGCGCTGCGCGTGAACGACGGCATCTTCGGCACCGGCAACATCAACCTCACCGGCACTCTTCAGGGCCAGTCGGGCGAGCGCCGTTTCCTCTATATGGCCATGAACAACGTGGCCTACAGCGGAAACTGGAACGTCACCGCCGATGGCACCACGGACAACACCCGCCGCCTCTTCCTCGTCGCCGAGGCCGCGAACTCGCTCGGCACCGGCACCGTGACGCTCAACACCCGTGCCCAGCTCCGCAACAGCGCCGCCGGGGGACTCGACAGCCTCTACGGCGTCACCCTCACCACCGCCACCTCCACCCTCCAGCTCACCAATCCGTGGGTCGATCCCGCCGCCACCCTGGACCTCCAGGCCGGCACTCTCGATCTTGGCACCGGGGCCAGCACCGTGGGCATCTTGAAGATCGGCGGAAACACCATCACCCCCGGCACCTACAACGCCACCACCCTCGGCGCCTTCGGCTACGGCGGCACCTTCAGCGGCACCGGCACGATCACCATCGCCACCATTCCCTCGGTGGCCAGCGGTGACTGGACCACCACCAGCGTCTGGGCCGATGCCACCGCCCCCGCCAGCGGCAAGAACTACCGCGTGGCGAGCGCGAACACGGTCGACTCCGTGTCCGCCTCGGTGGCCAGCGGCGGCACCGTCACCTTCCCGGGCGACTGGGTCACCGTGGCGAATGGCGGCATCCTGCGCCTCCGCCACACTTCCGGCGGCGGGAACAACACCCACACCGTGGACCTGAAGGAGCTGCTGCTCGAAAGCGGCGCCACCTTCCAGTCCTACAACACCTCGCTGGGCAATGTCTCCCGCAACATGAGCAACCCCGTGAGCCTCGGCACCGGCGGCAGCGTCACCGTCCGCCTCCAGTCCGACAGCAGCAGCGCTTACTCGAACACCCTGCGGATCAATGGCGCGCTCACCGGCTCCGCTGACATCAACCTCACCGCCACCCTCCAGGGCCAGTCCGGTGAACGCCGCCTGCTCTACGTCGCCGCCGCCAACAACGCCTACACCGGCAACTGGACCGTGACCGCCGATGGCACCACCGACAACACCCGCCGTTTGTACCTCGTCGCAGAGGCCGCCAACGCGCTCGGCACCGGTGCCGTGACTCTGAGCACCCGCGCCCAGCTCCGCAACAGCGCCACCGCCGGCCTCGACAGCCTCCACGGTGTCACGCTGGCCACCAGCACCTCCACGCTGCAACTGACCAACGCCTGGAACAAGAGCAACGCCGTGCTGACGATGACCGCCGGCACGCTCGACCTCGGCAGCGTGACGAGCACGATCGGGACGATGACCATCGGAGGCACCAACGTCGCCGCGGGCACCTACACCGCCACCAGCCTGGCCGCGCTCGGCTACGGCGGCACCTTCAGCGGCAGCGGCAGCCTCGTGATCACCGGCGATCTCCCCTGACCGCCGCGAACGGATTGCGGAACTTGAAATCCCCGGATTTGGATTTCAACGGACGCGAAGCAAGGCCCCCGCGTCGTTCCACGGCGCGGGGGTTCTTAAGTAGCACAAGCATTCCTGCTTGTGAGTGGGAAGACCCACGAAGACCTGTGCACGACCAGTCCGCCCTAGAGGGGCTAGGATTCAGGGGCTGGGGGCTAGGAAGAGTAAGAAGCGACCGGTGCAGCTCTCTTCCTCTTCTCTGGGTTCTGGACTCTGGATTCTTGCGTCTGGCCGTAGGCCTTACACCACCGCCGCTCGGTTCAGGTCGAACACGTCCACTTCCTTCTCTTCAAAAAGTGTCTCCAGCGCCTCGAAGCCGTGTTCCTCCGCGTACGCCGCCTCGGATTCCGAGACCGGAACCATCATCAGCCACAGCACTTCCTTCTCCGGCAGCTTCACCGGCTCCAGTTCATCCCACGGGAATGGCTCCGTGAACATCACGTGCTGCATCGTACGGGATGCCTCGTACATCGTCACCAGGTCCGCGAACACCGCGCCCGGATACACCGGCCAGCCCTCCTTGATCGAGCAGAACGCCGCCGTCGACAGGATCGCCGCGAACGCCTCCGCGTGCTCCGACGCGCAACCGCCCGTCAGCTCCACCCGGATCGGTTGCTCCATTCCCTCCGCTTGGCGCGGGTGGTCGGACAAGCCCACCGTCGCGAACGAATCCACGCCATGCTCCGGAGCCTCCGGGCAGCGCAGCAGGTCGATGTGGTGTTTCCCCGATTCATCCTGGTAACGGGTCACCTCCGGCTGGCCGCCGAACACGGCCGCCAGATGTCCCGCGATTTTCAAATTCGCCGCGCTCGTTTCCATGCCCCACCCGTGCCCGAACCGGGCAGGGGACACAAGCGGATACATTCTCCGCCGCAGGCGAAGTAGCGTAAGTTTCCAAACTTGCGCGTGGGAAGACCCGCGAACACCCGTGCAGATCCGGTCCGCCGATGAGTGGCCGGTTACCACTCTTCCTCCACGTAGCGGAAGTGGTGACACTTCCGGTTGGGCAACCTCACGCCCTCCCTCCGACTTCCATTTGCTCACCCGCGCTCGCTTCATCTCCTCCCCGCATCGCCCCGCCAGGCCAGGGGCTCATCCACCCCGCCTGCGTTGTCACCAACGCAGCTACGCCCCGGCGGGTTCCCGTCGGAATGACTCCGCATGTTATCCCCGCACGCAAGGCGGGAGCCTCGCGCTACCTTGCCGCCAACCCCTCGACGTAGCCGCCAAGGGACATCACGCGCACCAGTCGCCCCCTCTCCTCCAGGATCTCCATGGCGCGAGCGGTGTCATGATAGGGCTCCCGGAGCGCGGCGGGGACCCACAGCCCGGGGCTCGTCCGCAGGTAGTTGTGGAAGAACATGGGATCCAGCACCCCGAACTCCGTGCCATAGGACAAATCGATTTCCATCATCTGGCCGGTTTCCCGGTGCCGGAAGCCGCAATGGAATCCATGGACATGCAGCGTCCATGCCGCGCTGGGGGACTGCAATTCGTATCGCCGGTCAAACAAGTCTTCCAAAGGCGCCTGGTGACGGGCGGCCATTAACCTCATCAACCGGGTGGCCCGGCGGCGGAAATTCCGCGCCACCTTCACGAGGTAGTCCTCAATCTCCAGCACCTCGGCGCGGGTCACCACCTCCTTGATAGTGACCCACGAAAATCCGGACTCGAACACCAAGTAATGCTCGGGAGCCTCCCTCCTGATGCGTGCCACCAACGCGGCAATTTTCTCTTTCCTGCTACCCTTTGGAAGCTCCAGGACCAGATGGCGGTCCCGCGTGACCTTTGCGAGCAGGTCAGTGGTCTGTGGTGCCCTCCAGCCCGGGCGATACGGGAGACGGAGCGGTTCGCTCATGGTTCCAGCGTCACGTCCATCCCGCTCACCGCGGCAGCATGATCTCCTCGTCCGTCAATCCGGTGAGTTCCTTCAAGCCCGCCACCAGCTTGTGCAGCGTCATGAACAGGAACCCGAATGCCGGCACCAGCACCACCAGCATGCTCATCCAGGTGATCCTGCCGATGATCGCGTTGTAGGTCTCCAGCGCGTCCCCCGCCGTGTGGTCGAAACCGCGGAACAGGAACAGCGACAGCCCCAGGTTCAGCACCGAGCTCACGAAAAACGACGTCGCGAACAACCGCGTCGACCGCCACAGCAGCGCGGCGTAGCCCGGTTGCTCGTCCGCGCCGATCTTGCCCTCGATCTTCGGGATGTCGAACAGCGCGTCATTGTAGAGGAACACCCGCAGCAGCGGGTTCGGCGTGCGGTGGGACAGCAGGATCGCGAACGCCAGCGCCAGCGGTATCGCCGCCTCCTTCAGCCCGTAGAGCGCCGCCGCGCCCGGTTTCACCGTGCCGTCCTTGTTCCACAGGTAGATCGTGATGCAGCCCGTGAGAAGCACCGACACCAGCCCGATCAGCGAGAAGAAATTCGCCTTCCGGTTCCGCACGAAGAACCAGATCCCGTAGCCCAGCGGCAGCGCCAGCGCGATCGCCAGCCCGTACACCGGCCCCAACTGCCACCAATGCGCCGCCTTGCCCAGCTTCTCCTGGATCGCCGGGTCCTTGCTCAGCGTCCCCAGCGCCAGCACCGGCACCAGCACGTTCACCATGATGTTGACGAGCGGGTTCTCGGGCTTGTGGGGCGTCGCGGACATGAAGTTTTTCAGTTTTCAGTGTTCAGTTTTCAGCAAGAGAAGCACTCCGCGGAGAAGCGACACCGGTTCACGCTTCTTCCTGAAAACTGAAAACTGAACTCTAGCAAACTCAAAAGGCCCGGACCGGAGAAGATCTTCCCCGGCCGGGCCTTTTGGAAAGGGGGCATTACACCGTGCCGAACACCGTCTTGCCGGTGGACAGCAGGTCGTCGCACGCTTGCTTCAGGCGGTCGGCGAGGGCCACTTCGGCCTTCTTGAGATAGGTGCGCGGGTCGTACTGCTTCTTGTCGCCCACTTCGCCGTCGATCTTCAGCACGCCTTCCAGGTTCTGGCAGACGTGGGTCACGATCGGGCGGGTGAAGGCGTACTGGGTGTCGGTGTCGATGTTCATCTTCACCACGCCGTAGCCGAGGGTCTCGCGGATGTCGGAGAGCTCCGAGCCGGAACCGCCGTGGAACACGAGGTCCATCTCGGCGGCCGCGCCGTGCTTGTCCGTCACCGCCTTCTGGCCATCGCGGAGGATGGTCGGCTTCAGCTGCACCGCGCCCGGCTTATAGGCACCGTGGACGTTGCCGAAGGTGGCGGCGAAGAGGAAGCGGCCGATCGGCTGCAGGTCTTCATAGACCGTGAGCATGTCCTCGGGAGTGGTGTAGAGCTTGTCGGCCGGGTGGCCGGAGGTGTCGTGGCCGTCTTCCTCGCCGCCGACGACGCCGGCTTCGATCTCGAGGATGATGCCGAGGTCCACGCACTCCTTCAGGAGCTCCTTGGAAATCTTCATGTTCTCTTCGAGCGGCAGCTCGGAGCCGTCGAACATGTGGCTCTGGAACAGCGGGCCCTGGCCGGCGGCCACGCGCTCGCGGGAGGCATCCAGCAGCGGGCGCAAGAAGCCGTCCACCTTGTTCGGGTGGCAGTGGTCGGTGTGGAGGGCCACGAGCACATCGTACTTCGCGGCCAGGCGGTGGGCCGCCTCGGCCAGCACGATCGCGCCGAAGGCGGCGTCGTTCACCTTCGTGCCGGAGGCGAACTGGCCGCCACCGGTGGAAACCTGGATGATACCGTCGGACTTCGCCTCGGCGAAGGCGCGCAGGGCACCGTTGATCGTCGTGATCGAGGTGACGTTGATCGCGGGGTAGGCGTAGCCACCCTTCTGGGCGGCGTCGAGCATGGCCCGGTACTGGGCGGGAGTGGCGACTGGCATGACGCCGCACGGGGTAGCAGGTTGCGCACCAGCGACACAAGGCTGAATCCAGTTCCTGAACTCGCGCGAAGGGGAGGCCGCGTGCTCAACGGCGTCGCGCCGACAGTCAGATCTCCAGGAAGTTGAAGAAAATACTCTGGGGGTCGGTGTAAAATTTGCCCATGAATAGGCCGAAGGCGAACTCGGTCTTGGTCCGGGCACTCCCGCCGATCAGGTGAACCAGGTTCGCCCGGGAATACGACTGGTAGACGGGATCGCGATGGAGCGGCAGCGCCACCTCCGTCCGGGCCAGCGGCTGCTTGCGCAGGCGGCTGTCCAGCAGCAGGCGGTTCCAGGAAGCCTGGTCACTGCACATATCGTTTTGCACGGGTGGGCTCCCGTCGATCGCCTCCCACTGCTCCATCACCGCGGGATAGTGCTCGGATTTCACCATCAGGACGCCCGAGTTCACTCCCTCAGTGGAAAGGGTCTGCATTTCCGCGTCGCTCAGGTGGCCGCAGAACACGTCCTCCTGGATGCGGCTTCCAGGCTCCGGATGATACCGGATGTCCCACTCCCCCTCGAAGAGGGGATCGACGTTGTGGAGGGCCAGGCAATCCGCGTCGATGAACATGATCTTGTCATAAAGACCCGCATCAAAGGTGTGCCGCGCCCGATACTTCCAGCTCCAGGCATGCTCGATTCCCTCCATGCCGGTGATCTCCTCGGTCTCCACCTCGATCTCTTCCACCCCCTCCCGGCCGATGAGGAACAACGGCCTGGAATGGTTCCGGAGCACGATGATGTGGCCTGAGAACCCGGTCCGCAGCAGGCTGGAGACCAGCAATTTCGCGTAATTCCGGTAGATCGACGATCCCGGCGCGTCCAGCGCGGTGGTGTAGATCAGGTTGGGCTTCATTTCGCGAACCGCTCGATAACCTTCCCGAAATCGCGCTTGATGTTGTCCGTGCCCACCGTGCGTTCCCTGCCGACCACCTGGTCGCCTTCGAAGCTCTGGATATCGACCACGTCCTCCCCGCCTTCCTGGGTGATCGAGAATTTTGTCCGGGTGGGGGAGACGTTCAGCGGCCGGTAGTTCTTGATCAGTTCGGCGCAATTGCCGCCCCGTGCCGGCCCCAGGGCTTCGGCCAGTTTGGTGAATGTCTTTTTCTTTTCCTCCTCCGCCCACGCGGAAGGATCCGGGACCACGATCCATGGCCGCCCTTCGGCGTCCACCTCCTCCTTGCTGCCGCGGACGAAGAAATCGCTCAGGCTCTTTTCGTGATCGGAGAGGATCTGATCCACCTTCTTCCGTTCGGCCTTGGTCATCGCCAGGGCCGCCGCCAGCTTGTCCGAGACCCGGGAATCCTTGAGCAGGCTGCCGGGCATCGCTTTTTTCGCCACATAGAGCGGAACGGGGATGCGCTTGGCGGCCAGCTTGGCCCGGAATTCCTCCCTTTGCTGATTCCGTCTCTGGCTGCCGGAGGGGGAGCCGGCGGGAGAAATCTTCGGAACCAGGCTCTTGATCTCGGCTTCCCGCGACAGCGGCGAACCGGGGCGGAAAAGGAACAGTGCGAGCAAGCAGAGATTCCCGGCGACGCTGAGTCCCAGCAGAACCGGTTTCCAGTTTCGCAGGACACCTGATGAAGTGGTGGCGCGGAAGGTCATGGCTCTACTTCAGGTGGTTGAAGTCATAGAGGTGGCCATAGCGCGCCTTGGCCCGCTCCAACATCTCCGATGAAGAGGGGGAGACCGTCGTCGTGATCTCCTTCGAATCGAAATACAGGTTGCCCGCCTCATCGGTGTTGAAGCCGAACTCCTGGCTCTCCGCCAGGACCGCGAACCGGGGATGGGACAAGATGACGGCCGCGATGGTGTCCGGGTTCTTCAATCCCATCCGGGAGGTCTCCGAGGTGATCTCCGCGTACAAACGGTTCCGGTCCTGTTCGGGGATTTCGACCTTGTAGTAGGACTCGCCATTCTCTTCGACCAGCCGCAGCCCCTTCGATTCGAGCTCGTTGGCCTCGCCCAGCCACCTTTGCAGGCGTTGGTCGAGCTCCCGGGCCGAGGCCTCGGAAAGATCGAAGCAATCGGCGAAATTGCCGCTGCAACTGATCCGGTTGAAATCGTAATCGAGCAGCCGGGCCAAATCCGAAGCCGGAAGCGCGATCCTGGCCGCGGCCTCCTCCTTGGCCGCCCTGCCTCCGGTGGAAGAACCATCCGCGCCGGGAGCCCCGCCCGCGGCGTTCCCCGCGTCCGCTTGCCCGCCGAGTCCACTCCGGGTTCCCGGTGTGGTTGGCGGGGGAGGGGCGGAGGGGCCGTGGGAGCGGGATGCGTACCAAAGTCCGCCTGCCAGGCACAGGTTGGCCGACAGGCTGGACAGCAGGAGGATGTTCCAAGGTCGCGTCACGCTACCACGTCAACGTATGCATGGCGATCACGTCGCCGTCACAATAAACTTCCACGGTGACAATCTGCCCGGCCGTCGGCACCGGACTCAGGGGTCCGATGGTGATGGTTCCAGTGCCCTTGTAGGTGGTCTGTTTCCAGGTGGGATTGTCGAAAATATTCGTTTTGGCACCGAATTTGCCCGTTTGGCTGAAGGCCCGGATTCCGATGTTCAACTGATTCGAGGTTTTGGATTTGATGTCCAGGCTGAAGTCGACCGTGACCCGGTCGCCCGGGCCCTTGCTGATCGTGATCGTCTGGGTGCCGGTGATCTGATAGTCGGCACCCCATCCGGCCTGGGTGAGGCCGTTCATGGCCAGGACGACTCCGGCGGAGGTCGCCGCCGACCTCTTGATGAAAGACCGGCGGTTGAGGGGATTCGAGCCTTTGGAATCACTCGCAGACTGGATATCAGGGTTTTCTTCAGGGTTCATAAGTTTTGGATGGACCGGATAACTATTTGTTAGTCATGGCGGGTCAAGGTGAAATGTCATGGTGGCGTGGAGAATGTGTTATGATTGATTTTGGTTTACGGATCAGGATGCGGTGGATAATCGGATGGCACACATGGGACGAATCAGGGCTGCATTGGTAACTCTTTGGACACCGAAGATCGAAGGTTGGTGCAAGCGGTTTTCCGACGAGAAGGCGGCGTACTGCCGGCGGTGGGATCTGGGTTATCATGCTTACGGCGACAGGATCGATGAATCCCGCGAGCCCACGTGGTCGAAGGTTCCGGCCTTGAGGCGTCATCTGGCGGACTATGACTGGTTGTTCTGGATCGATGCGGATGCCGCCATCACGAACCCGCATCTGGATGTCAGGGATCTCTGCGACGATCACTTCGATTTGATCGTCACCCACGATCACAGCGGCTTCAACGCGGGCATCTTCCTGATCCGCAACAGCGCGATCGGCGCGGAATTCCTGGCGCGGGTCTGGGACCGGAACATCGCGGACTACCATTTCGAGCAGAGCGCCATGATCCAGATCATGGCGGAAATGCCGGAGATCAAGGTCAAGGTGGTGCCGCGCCGGACGATGAACAGCTACTGGTTCGATCACCGGCCCGGGGACTTCATCATACATGCCGCGGGGGAGTCCAATGACGCGAAGGGAAAGCTGCTCACGGTGTTCTCGAACGCGGCTCGGGACAATCCGGTGGCCACCAGCACGGAATGGCCTACGGGGAAAAAGAGGGCGCAGGAAGCCGCCGTGAGATTCACCACCGGCTACGAGGAGCTGGTGAAGGGGAAATCGCGCGGGAAGGCCGTGATCACGGTTTGCACGATCTGGAAAAACGCGAAATACCTGGAGCTGGCCAATCTCTGGCTGGAGGGCGTCCGGCGTTCCGGTTGGGACGGCGATGTTTTGATCTTCACCAATCGCATCGAGGAACTCTCCGCCTTGGAAAGCGTCACCAGCCATGGCGCGGAGGTGCGGCGCATGGGGGCTCCGGGGGCATATGGAGACCTCTTCCGGCAGAAGACGGTGGCGGCGCGCCTGGCCCTGCTGGACTATGAGGAGATTCTTTTCACCGATCTCGATGTGGCCATCGTCCGGGACCCCTCGGAATGGGCATTCTCCCACGACCGGATGATGGTCAGCGAGGATGTCTTCTCCTTGTTCCATCCCTGCATGCTGCGGGCCTGGTATCCCTCGGCGCCCGATCAGGGTGAGCCGGGATTGAATGCCGGGATCTGGAGCGTGCATCGGGAACACGCGGAGGCGTCCCTCGCCCGCTGGCACGAAGACATGTCATTCCGATTGGATGCCGATCTCTGGCCGGTGGCTCCGACGCTCAATGACCAGTCGATCCTCAACAAGCTGTGGTATGAGGGTGCGGTCGATCTCGGTCTCTTTCCAAAGGACAAGGTGGGCTATCCGAGCACTCCGGTATGGCCTGGAAACCACAACTCTCCCTGGGCGGTCCACTGCTGCGGTGTCGGGTCCGCCGCCGATGAAATGCGGAAGATCCTCCATCTTCCCGGGGATCGCTCGAAGCCGCGGGCACCGGAGAAAAAACAGCGCTCCATCGCGGACACCGGCCGTCTGCTCTGTCCGCCCTGGGAGCGGGCGGATTGGCTGGCCTTGCTGTCCTTCGCGGAGGTTTTCCAGATTCCGGAGGCGATGCTTCCGGAGGAGCTCTCCGCGCTGGTGGCCAGGTATCAGGCCAGGATCTCATTCGAGGAAGATCCGGAGGTTCCCCTCATCGTGAGCGGCCTGTCGCTCAAGCGTCTGCCTTCCGATCCCGGGGCATTCCTCCCGCTCGTTTCCCACGACTCGATCGTGGCCGTGCGCCATCCGTTCTGGGTGGCCAGGGAGTATCCCGCCTGCCTGATCGTGGGCGCGGCGTGGCAGGGCTTCTTTCCGGATGCCATGGATTGGCTGGCTCCCGTCTGTTCCGAAAGCGGATGGCGGGATTTAGTGAAGGCATTTCCGGGCGAGGTGGTGTGGAGGGAATGGTGCGACCTTCCGTTCATTCCCGGAGGGTTTTCCGCAGCTGCGGAAACCGATGACCCCGGGGCCGTGGAGTGGTGGACCGAGGCCACGCGGGCGGCAGCCGGGCATGAAGCGGATCTGGAAAGCTCCTTTGTCCGGCTGATGGCCAGGGAGGTCGCGTGCGGCAGGGATTTGTCGGTCGTGACCGTGGTCGATCCGGAAACCGCGGGGGATTTCCTGAATTCCTGGAAAACCTGGAAGATGCCGGAGACGGTGCGGATCGAGATCGGCTGTCTCGACTTGGATCTCACCGAGTTCCGCGAGGCTCTCGGTTCCGGTGGGGAAGGTCTTCCCGCCAACCTGGGATTGCACGATCTCGCGACCGGTGGCTTGGACGCCTACGAGTCCGATCCGTGTGCATGGACGATCGCCGTCGGCCACCGGCTCAGCCGCACCGGCCGCTGGGTCTGGCTGGATCCGGATTGTTTCCAAGCTTCCTCGGAAGTGGAGGCAGGCCTTTTCCCCGGTGAAGAGTGGGATTCCTGCGTGGCGGCCTTCGCCGGGCATTATCTGCGGAACAGCGCACCCAGGCCCGGAGACGGGGGCGGACGCGGTGAGTGGCCCGTCCTGGAGAATGCCTACTGGATCGGGTCGCCCATGATGATGATGGGGAAGGATGTCTCGGAGAACCTGCTTTCGGCCTGGTCCGAAAAAGCCGGCACGCCCATGGACGAATATTTGCCGAAGTGGCTTTCCCGGCACGGGATCCCGGCCTCGGTGTTCAATTTCAAGAAGATGGGTTGGTCCAAGTAATCGCCCCCCGGTTTTCCAAACGATACCCATCCATGATCCCCAGACGGTTTATCCAGACCCATTCCTCCGAACTCGCCCTGACGCCGCTGCACCGCGATTGCCAGGAATCCCTTCGCTCCCATCACCCCGGGTTTGAATACCTGTTCTTTTCCGATGCCGCCTGCCGGAAGTTCATCGAGCAACGGAATCCCGGGTTCCTGCCACTGTGGGACTACTATCCCAAGGGGGTCCAACGTTCGGATTTCTTCCGTATCCTGGCGATCTACGAGCTGGGCGGGTTTTACGCGGACATGGATGTGTTCTTCCATGACTCCGTCGAGGACCTCCTTTCCCACTCGCTGGTGTTTCCGGTGGAATGGCAGATGCCCCATTCCCTCTATGTGGAGCGCCATCGCGAGGAACCGGTGGAGGACACCGATTTGTACCAGTATGGGAACTACGCGTTCGGGGCGGAGCCGGGGCACTGGTTCTTCCGGGAAATCCTGGAGGAGATGATCCGACGGACCGCCTTGGTGGACATGCAGGATTTGCAGGACAACGACATCTTGTATTCGACCGGTCCCGACGTGGTGAATTCCACCTACCGGAAGTTCCGTGACCGGGCCGCCCCGGTGATTCACGGACTCCTGGGCGAAGCCTCTCCCCGCCCTCCCCAGCCGGTCAAAGCCTGGGGAGATCCGGAATGGTTCCAGTTCGGGCGGTATGGGAACCATTTGATGACAAGTGTCTGGAGGGGCAAACGTTCCTGACCGGGGTTCGGAGCTTCCGGCGGCACCGCTGGTATGGAAAGGAAACCGCCCTTTTCCTGTTGCCATCCGTCCTCCCGCTTGTCCCGCTGATCCTTCTATGACCTCCGCCGCCTCCAGCCCGCCGATCTCCGGGAAATCCTCCAAATCCCGGCTGCCGATCCTCGATGGCCTGCGCGGCGTGGCCGCCCTGATCGTGGTGGCCTACCACATCTTCGACTCGGATCCCGTGAACCTGGTCAACCACGGCTACCTCGCCGTGGACTTTTTCTTCATGCTCTCCGGCTACGTGATGGGCTACGCCTATGACGACCGCTGGAGCACGATGTCCCTCGGATCGTTTTTCAAGCGCCGCCTCATCCGCCTGCACCCGATGGTGGTGATGGGCTCGATCCTCGGCGCGGTGTTCTTCTACTTCGGTGCCTGCGGCCTGTTCCCGCTCGTCGATGGCACCTCGTTCGGCATGCTGCTGCTTTCCACCCTGATGGGCGCGTTGCTGATCCCCTCGGTGAAATCGGTGGACGTGCGCGGGGTGGGGGAGGCCTACCCGCTCAATGGCCCCGCGTGGTCGCTGTTCTTCGAATACCTCGCGAACGTCGCTTACGCGTTCGGGCTTCGGAAATTCAGCTGCCGCGCGCTTGGTATCCTGTCCGTCATGCTCGCCGTCCTCCTGGGTTACGTGATCCTCACCAACCCCGCCGGGACCATCTCCTACGGCTGGATGTTCAATGGCGAACACGTCTGGAAGGGCATGGTCCGGATGCTGTTCCCGTTCGTCACCGGCTTGTTCCTCTTCCGGCTCGGCCGGACGTTCCAGATGAAGCACGCGCTGCTCCTCACTTCGTTGCTCCTTCTCATCGCTCTGCCCATGCCCCGCGTCGGCCCGGCCGCCGCGCCATGGGTCAACGGCCTTTACGAGTGTTGCATTATTCTCCTCCTCCTGCCCGCGATCGTGCTGATCGGTGCGGGCAGCCAGCCGCTCACCCGTTTCGGTGAAAAGGTCTGTGATTTCCTCGGCGAGCTGTCCTATCCGCTCTATCTCACCCACTACCCGATCCACTACGTCTTCTACGCCTGGTTGAACCACCGCCAGCCTGATTGGTCCCTCAAGGCCCCGGTGGCCATCGGCGTTTACCTCGCCTCCCTGCTGGCGGGTTATGTGGTCATGCGGTTCCTGGACACTCCCATCCGCAGTCGCTTGGCGGGCAAGTAGCCCCGCGGGGGCGTGGCGGAGCCACACATCGTGGTCGAAAGCTCTGTTTTCGAAATATCTCGCACCTCCTTCAGTGTGCATTGCAATTCGCCACTCCAGGAGCCTCATCTACCAGCCCCCGCTTTCACATCTTCCTCGCCATTCGTACTGGCAACCTCCATATCCGGCGGCGTTCCCCGTTCACCCCGATGATCCGCCCGCTGCTGCTCGCCACCGCCCTTGTCCCCGCGCTCCATGCCGCGCCGGTTTTCCAGCCGATCCAGGCCTTCCCGATCGCCCCACAGGATTCCCGCGGCGCGCTCGTGCTCGCCGGCGACGGGAATTTCTACGGCACCAGCACCAGCGGCGGCAGCGAGGGGCTCGGCACCATCTTCCGTATGACCCCGGCGGGCGAGGTCACCGCGATCCACAGCCTCCGCTACGTCGATGGCACCGCGCCGGTCCGCGGCCTGACCCTCGGTCTGGATGGCGACCTCTACGGCACCACCGCCACCGACGGGATGTTCGGAAACGGCACCTTCTTCAAGATCTCCACCGCCGGGCAATTCACCATCCTGGCCCACCTCCACGGCATCGCCACGGAGTCGGACGGCCCGCTGGTGCGAGGCCTGGACGGGAATTTCTACGCCATCAATTCCCATGGCGGCGCGCTCTCGATCGGCTCGATCGTCCGCTACACCCCGGCCGGGGTGGTCACGACCGTGTTCGATTTCAATGGCGTGACCGGCAGCTATCCGCACGATGGCCTCACGCTCGGCAGCGACGGGAATTTCTACGGCGCGATGACCGATGGCGTGCCCGTGGGCTCCCCCCAGCCCGGCCCGCCCGTCATCTTCCGCTACATCCCCGGCGGCGGTATCCAGACGGTGGCCTACCTGCCATACGTCGCCTATTCGCCGCTGGTCACCGGCCAGGATGGCGCGCTCTACTACGTCCGTAGCAATGTCGGACTGCCCGGCGTGCCCGCGCTGGTCCGCGTGACCACCTCCGGCCAGTCCAGCGAGGTTCCGATCAACACCAGCATCGACAGCGGCGCGCGTCTCACCCGGCCCGTGCTCACCCCGGATGGCGGCTTCGCCGGCAGCCTCACCGCCGGGGCCACCGGCATCATTTACCGCCTGACCACCGGCGGCGCATTCTCGGTGCTCCAGCAGTCCCAGGCGGCTCCCGCCCCGGGTGATGCCCCGCGCGCCGAGATGGTGGCGGATGACGCGGGAAACCTCTACGGCACCTGCTTCAAGATCACCGCCAGCGGCCGCTACACCCTGCTCGAAACGCTCGGCATCTCCCACTCCGGCTACAGCCCCAATGGCGCGCTGGTCCAGGACCGCAGCGGGAATTTCCTCACCACCGCGCTCCATGGCGGGGCCGCCGGGCTGGGGACGCTCGTCCGCCTCGATCTCAGCGGCGGCATCACCGTGCTGCAGGATTTCCGGGGTGAAACCAACGGCGCCTCCCCGCGCACCGGCCTGGTGGTCGGCCGGGACGGGAACTTCTACGGCATCACCCGTAGCGGCGGGGATGCGGATATGGGAACCTTTTTCCGCTACTCCACCCGTGGAGCCTTCGCCTCGTTGGCGGATTTCCACGCCTATGGACTCGACCGCCCCAGTGGCCTGATCCGCGGCATGGACGGGAATTTCTACGGCACCACCGGCGGAGATCTGGTTGCGGACCATTTCTTCCGCGCCGCTCCGGGCGGCCGGATCACCAACCTTGGCGATCTCAGCCCGGTGGCCACCGGCAGCACCGGCGAGCTCATCGAGGAATCCCGCGGCTCCTTCCTCGGCACCGCCACCTACACCGCCGCCGATGGCTGGCAGGTGGGGAATGTCTTCCGCACCACCACCGGCCAGACCCGCTCGTCGGTCGCCTCGTTCTCCGTGGACGGCGGTTACTGGCCTGCCGCCGGTCTCACCCGCGGCGCGGACGGGAACTACTACGGTACCACGCTCTTCGGCGGCGACTACGACCAGGGAACCTTCTACCGCATGACCCCGCAGGGCGTCATCACCACCCTGGCCTCCTTCGGTTCCGGCACCGGGTCGAATCCGAACGTCCGCCTCCTCCTCGCGGCGGATGGGAATTTCTACGGTACCACCAGCTCCGGCTTCGGCACCGTGTTCCGCGTCAGCCCCGGTGGCCAGATCACCACCCTCCACGCCTTCTCCGGCACCGATGGCGAGGATCCGGATGGCGCGCTGCTCCAGGCCACGGATGGCCACCTTTACGGCACCACCCGTGCCGGTGGCACCACCACCGCGGGCCTTGCGGCCGGCGGCGGCGAGTTCTACCGCATCTGGCTCGGAGCGCTGGCCGAGGCGGATGCCGCCACTGGCATCACCTGGAATGGCGCTACCCTTCATGGCACCGTCGACCCGGGCGATGATGCCACCACCGTGTCCTTCCAATACGGGATCGATCCCGCGCTGAAGCGCTCCACCACGGTGAAACTCGGCACCATCCCCGCCGGCGATCCCGTGCCTGTCTCCACCGTGCTTTCCCGCCTCCAGGCCAACCGCACCTACTACTTCCGCGTCGTCACCTCGAACGCCGAAAACCCCGTGCCGCAGCCCAGCGAGATCCTCTCCTTCGCCACCCCGGCGCGCTAAGGTCGCGCGAGGCTCCGGCCCTTGCGTGCCGGGAAGCCCCCCGAAGTTGAGGGGCCAGAATTCAGGGGCTGGGGGCTAGGAAGAGAAGGCACGAACCAGTGGAGCACCTCTTCTCTTGGTTCTTGGTTCTGCCCCATATCTCGCATTGCCCGCCGCTATCATCTTCCCCATGATCCCGGCATGTCCCAGCGGTTCACCACCGAACTCCCCCTCGCCGGCATTCTCGGCGTGTCCTTGCTCCTTTCGGCCTGCGAGAAGACCCCGAAGTCCGTCACTGCCGAGCTAAAGCGCCTCCGTGAGGAAAACGCCGCCCTTCAGGCCGATCTTACGGCTCTGAAAAAGTCCGCCCAGGCCGAAAAGGACGGCCTTGCCGCCGAAAACCAGGCTCTCAAGGCCGGCACCGCGCAGCTCGGGCCCCTCGGCGAACGTGCCGAAAAAGCCGAGCGCGAGAACGACGCGCTCCGCGCTCAGCTCACCACCGAGGGGAAGGCCGCCTTCGCCGAACGCCTCCGCGCTCTCGCCTCCGTCCGCGAAAAAGCCATCGGCGAAACCATTGCCAGCCTCGATTGTCCCGGCGGTCGCTCCTACCAGAACGTCGTCATCCGCTCCATCAACGACACCTCCGTCAATATCCGGCACGATTCCGGCACCGCCACGCTCCACGTCGGCTCCGCTCCGGATGCCTGGGTGAAACGCTTCGGCCTCGTCCCCGAGGAGGTTCCCGCTGCCCCGGCGGCCGCCGCACCCGACACCGCAGTGGCCTCCGCCACGCCCGCGCCAGCCACGCCCGCCGCCACGCCGACCCCGGTCACGGATCCCTTCTCCGGATTTGCCCAGCCGTCCACCGCCTCGGTCCCCGCCGAGATCGCCAACGTCGCCAACCGTGTCATGCCCGCCGTTGTCATCATCAAGGGCGACAAATCCGAAGGCAGCGGCTTCTTCGCCCGCGAGGGTGACAATGTCTACCTCTATACCGCCGCCCACGTTCTCAGCGGCAACACCAAGCTCGAAGTCCGCACCAGCGATGGCAAGGTCCACAACAAGTTTGGCACTTTCGAACTTGCCGAAAAGGGCGACCTGGCCCGCCTCGCCATGGCCGATGTGGTTCCCGCCTCCGTGCCCCTCCTCGGCAATGGCTCCTGCGTTATCGGCGATTCCGTCTTCGCCATCGGCAACAGCGGCGGTGGCGGCGTCCTCACCGTCTTGCCCGGTTCCGTTAAAGCCCTCGGCCCCGGCGAGGTCGAGCTCGATGCCGCCGTCATCCAGGGCAACAGCGGCGGCCCCGTCTTCACCGCCGATGGCAAGGCGCTCGGCGTCGTCACCCACCTCCTCGCCGCCCGCAAGGATATCTGGGCTGCTGAAACCCCCTTCAGCGAGGTCCGCCGTTTCGCCGCCCGCCTCGATGCCAACATCCGCTGGCGGCGCATGCCCATCGGCACCTTCCTCGCCGAGCCGCGCCAGATCGATGAAATCAACCGCTGCACGCGCCTTCTCTTCGCGCTGAGCTATCTCACCCCCACCACCCGCGGAATGCGCACGGACCGCCAGCTCCCGGGCGGTGCCAATGCCCTCGCGATCCTCCAGGAATGCCAGGACATGGCCGCCGTGAAGGATTTGCTGGACATGAACAACAGGCTCGCCGCCAACAGCCTCAAGCAGTCCGACTCCGACCTGCTCAAGAAATACGCCGGCTACTACGGAAGCATCCTCGCCGGGGCCAAGCGCCAGTCGGCCAACTTCAACCCGGCCAACTTCGTCGGCTTCCACCACGATCCCGCCGTCCAGGCCGCCACTTGGCGCACAGCCGCCGAGCAAGAGGTCTCCGAATTGCTCGGCAAGCTCAACTCCCGCTGAGCTTCCATGGTGGTGGGGTAGGGGTTGGCCTGGGGCGAGGCGGTGCCGTCCCATCCGATCTAGGGCCCGTGCGGCTGCAGGAAGGCGGCGATCTTGCGTGCTTTGGTCAATCCCGCTAACACTTCTCCATGATCGACCTGCTGGTGCGCCTCTACGACCTCCCCGATTCCACGGACCTCTACAAGGAGGTGGAAGGGAAGGGGGTGATCCTGCGGCGGGCGCGGGCTTTCGAGCTCCACACCGTGCAGGAGTTCGTGAAGCATCACTTCTCCCCGAAATGGGTCAGCGAGGTGGCGGTGGCCCTGTCGCGGCAGCCGATCGCGTGCTTCATCGCGACGCGGGACAAGAAGATCCTCGGCTTCGCGTGCTATGACACCACGATGAAGGCGTTCTTCGGCCCGACCGGGGTGTCGGAGGACGCGCGTGGCCTGGGGCTGGGCAAGGCGCTGCTGTTGAAATCGCTCGAAGCGCTCCGCGACAACGGTTACGCCTACGGCATCATCGGCGGCGTGGGACCGAAGGAGTTTTATTTCAAGGCCTGTGGTGCCATCGAGATCCCGGGAAGCGATCCCGGGGTGTATGGGGATATACTGCCTTAATAGTAGCACAAGCATTCCTGCTTGTGGGGGGGGACTGGCGAAGTTGTTTCCGCTTCCAGTCCGTCCCTGAACGGGCGCTCGCAGGCGGACAGGGTATGCACGGCCCTCCGCGAGTGCTCCCACTCACAAGTTGAAAGCTTGTGCGACTTCAGCGGTTGCTTGTCGCGAGCGTCTCGCAGCTCTTGATGTCGAGCTTGCCGGAGGCCAGCACCGGGATTTCCTGCACGGGCACGATCTGCTTCGGGGTCCACAGCGAGGGCAGGCCTTCGTCGAGGAGCTTGTAGCGCAGGTCGATGCACTCCTGCTCCAGCGCGGGGCCGGAGATGGTGGAGAGCAGGATGATGGCCTCGCCCTTCTGCTCGTCCGGCACGCCGACCACGGCGATGCGGCGCTCGGCTTCGGAATCGAGGTGTAGCACCTTGTTGATGGCGGCCTCCACGGTTTCGTGCGGCACCATTTCCCCCGCGATCTTCGAGAAACGCGAGATGCGACCCTCGATGTAGAGGAAGCCGTCGTCGTCCATGCGGCCGACATCGCCGGTGCGGAACCAGCCGTCGTGCAGCACCGCGGCGGTCTTCTTCGGATCGTTGAGGTAGCCGGGGAAAATGTTCGCGCCGCGGAACCAGATGATGCCCTGTTTGTCGAGCGGCACCGCCTTCTCGGTGGCGGGATCGGTGAGCCTCACTGCGATGCCCGGCAGCGGCACGCCGACCGAACCGGGGCGCGCGCTCGGGATGAGGGCCGCGCCGCCTTCCGCCGCCGCGTCAGGCAGGTTCACGTTGGTGGCCGGGGAAGTTTCGGTGAGGCCGTAGCCTTCCTGCGGGCGGATGCCGAATTTCTCCTCGAAGGCGGAGGCAAGGTTCTGCGGGAGCTTTTCCGCGCCGGTGACCACTAGCTTCAGCGATTTCAACTGGGCCGGCTCGATGCGCTTCATGTAGCCGCGCAGGAAGGTCGGCGTGGACAGCAGCAGGCTGGCCTGGTGCAGGGACACCAGCTCGGCGAGGCGCTTGGTTTCCACCGGATTCGGATAGGTGATCAGGTCGAGACCCTCGATGCACGGGAACCACAGCGTGACCGTGGAGCCGAAGGAGTGGAACAGCGGCAGGCTGCCGAGGATGCTGGAGCCGCCGGGGAGGTTGATGCGGCTGGCGAACTGGCAGACGTTCGCGAGCACGTTGCGGTGGCTGAGGGCCACGCCCTTCGGTTCGCCGGAGGAGCCGGAGGTGAAGAGCAGCACCGCCTCGTCGTCACCGGAACGCTTGTTCAGGCCGAGCATCGTCGCCAGCACGCCCGCGGGCAGGATCTTTGCGAGGACGCCCCAGCGCACCATCTGCTTCTTGAGCGTCGGCAGCACGCGCTCGATGAAAATGAGGTCGCGGTTCGGCGGCCACGGGAAGGACGAAAGTTTCCGCACGAAGGGATCGGCGGTGATGTAGCGATCGAGGCCGGCCTGGCGGATCGCCGATTTCACGGCCTCGGTGCCCGCGGTGAAGTTCAGGTTCACCGGCACCTTGCCGGCGAAGATCACGGCGAGGTTCGCGATCAGGCCGCCCTTGCCCGGCGGCAGCACGATGCCCACCCGCGGCTGCGAGGTGGATTCGGCGATGACCTTTGAAAGCGCGATCGCGGCGGGCAGCACCTTGTCGAACTCCAGCGAGGTGTCGTCGGAACCGTCGACCACCTTGTGCTTCGAGCCGTGCTTCTTGAGACCTTCCAACAGTGCCACCGCGAGAGAGCCCTTCAGGAACGTACGGCTGGAGAAACCGATCTCCGCGGCTTCCAACAGGCTTTCGCGGAACCCGGCGACCGTAGCCTCGCCGGCGGCCATGGGGCGGCCGACGGTGAGAATGCCCGCGGGCAGGGACGACTTCCGCTCGACCGACAGGCTGGTTTCGCGGGGCGATTCCACGGCCACCGGCACCACCGGCAGGCCTAGCGCGCAGAGCGCCTTCAGGTGGGCGGAGGGGACCAGACAGGTTTCCGAATGGCGGCTGGCGGTCAGCCCCGGGACGTAAACGAGCGCCCCGTTCCCCTCGATCGAGCCCTTGAGTTGGGCTCCGACCTCGGCGAGAGCGGTGTCGTCCGCGGCGAACATCGCGCCGGACCCGGACTTCTCCAAGTGGCCGCGGATCTGCGGATCGAGCTTCGAGTGTTCCTCGATCAGCCAGGTGATCTTCCGCCCGGCGAGGAGCTTTTCGAGACCGTGGAGTTGGTGGATGTCCAGACGGCCAGGGACGTAGAGGGCTCCCGTGGACGGAAGGCGTTCCTTATGAAGAAATTGGATCGAGGCGGCGCTCATGACAAAGGGAAAGGACGCGGTCGCGGCATGCGTCCGTCGTCGGGCAAATTATAGAAAGCCTATTGACGAAGCTCGCACGGACTTTTTTCCAGTAAATGGCGGGATTTGCCCGGGCGGGAAGGGGAACGGCCCCCAATCCACCTTTTTCGTTGCGCACCCGGGAACCCTCGCCATGGTGGACTCACATGCGCCTTGCCAACATCACCGGCCGCTCCGAGGACACCCGCCCCATGGCGCGGTGCTTCCGTGGCTGGTGCGTGCACCGCATGGCCGCTTTCCGGGTGTGAGCGGGCAGCCTCCTTGAAATGGGATCACGTCCCGGGGCTGTCCGGATTTTCCACACGATTTGGAAACCTTTCTCCGCCCCCGAACGATGGGTGCGGACCCACCCCTTTGTTGAAAAATGAACTCACTTCCCATGTTGGATCAGGAGGCCTTTTTGCGCCTTCAAGACTTGTTGCAGAACCAGGATATCCCGCCGCTCCTCACCGGCGATCAACGCCGGGCTTTGACCCAGTGGACCGACCGCGGACTCGTTACCTTCGATGATTCGGAGCTGGCGGACCGCGTGGAGCTTCACGACCGGGTCACGCTCGTTTCGCCGGTGGACCCGGCGGACTGGTTCCAGTTGGAAATCGTCCTGCCGTCCGAGGCCGATATCGATCAGGACCGCATCCCGGTGACCTCCGCCGTCAGCTTGGCCGTGCTCGGCCGGAAGACGGGCGAGCGCGCCGAGTGGGAGACCCAGGCCGGGACCCGCGCGATGACGATCGCCTCGCTGCAGAAGAACACCGTCCGGAGCTGATCCGGTGACACGGGGCGGAGGTCAGTCCTCCGCCCCGTGTTTGCTTGCCGGGAGATCAGGGCGGCGAGGGCGCGGTGTAGCGCAGGCGGAAGAACCGGCGGCCGTAGGACGAGGGCAGGTCGAACTCGTAAGTGGCCGCGCCATTGGCCACCGGCACGGCGGTGGAGGACCAGGGGCCCGCCGGGGTATCGGCCATTTCCAACAGGTAGCTGCCGCTGGTGACCGCCGGAGAGAGGCGGAAATGGCGGTTGCCTCCGGCTGCGATCGACATGAGATCGAGCTTGAGACGGGAGGTGGCGGACAGCGGGTCGAGACCGAGGTGCTGCTCCACCAGGTTCACGATGCCATCGCCATCGGGATCGGCGGCCGGTCCGGCCATCGCGGCATTCGTCGATTGCGCGCCGAACTTCTGATCGCGCCATGTGGTATCGTAGCCGGTCTGGATGGAGAGAGCCAGGGTGTTGCCCTGCTGGATCACCTTCCAGGTGCCCACCGCGCCCGGGATCGCGCTGGTATCCACGCTGAACACCGCGGAGGAGAAGCCGGTGATGCCGCCGGTGGTGGCGATCAGCGGAACGACCAGTGAACCACCGTTCGCCACCGGGTTTGCCCCGCTCAGTCGCACGGTGATGGTCGGGGAGCCGGAGAAGGTCAGACTGGTGGCGTTGACGAGATCGGATGAACCCGCCGCCAGATCCCACTTCAGCGAGGCTCCGGATTGGAGCGTCACCGCCGCGGTGCCGAGTGTGCCGATGCCGTTCGAGCCTGGGGCGAGCGCTCCACCGTTCTGGATCGTCGTGCCGCCGCCCACCGTGCCCGTGCCGGAAAGCGTGCCGCCGTTCTGGATGGCGACCGCACCGGTGGAAAGGGCTCCATTCACCGCGAGGGTGCCGCCATTCACGGCGGTGGTGCCGGTGTAGGTGTTCGTGGCGGAAAGGATCAATGTCCCCGTGCCGGACTTGGTCAGGTTGCCGGTGCCGGAAAGCACGCCGGAGAGGGTGATGGTGCGGCCGGTGGTGTTGTCCGCTGGATCGAGGGTGTTGACCGTGGTGCCGGTAGTGGCGCTGGTCAGGGCCATTGCCAGCGAGCTCGTCCAATCGGCGCGTGCTCCGAGGGTGCCCGCCCCGAGGTTGATGGCGCGGGTGCCCGTGCCGATGGCAGTGATGCCGGACGCACCAACGTTCAGGCGGCCGCCATTCACATTCAGCGTCTGGGTGGCGGTGCTGCCGCTGATGCCGAGTTGGATGCCGCCCGCGTTGACGGTTCCCTGGGTGACGGTGAACGTGTTGCTGTTACCCCCGCCCGAGTTGCCTAGGACAACGTTGCCGGTGACGGTGAGCTGGCCGCTGGTATTGTGGTTCACCACCGTGCCCGCGTTGCCGATGGTCATCGAGGCGGCGTTGATCGCACCGTTGGTGCCGGTGAGGTTGGTGGTGGCGGCAGTGGAGATGTTGAGGTTGCCGGTGGAATTCAGCGTGCCGCTCACCGAGAAGGTGGCCGGGTTCCACGGAATGCTGATCGAGCCCACGTTCGCGGTGGCACCGCTCTGGAGGGTGATGGTGGCTCCGGTCGAATTGCTGGTGGAAAGGGCCCCGCTCGCGGTCAGCGAACCGCCGGTGGTGATCGTTAGTCCCACGCCCCCGTTCAGGGTCACCGAAGCGAGGCCGGGAGTGCTGCCGCCGATGGACAGGGTGCCGCCGGTGATCGTGACCGGCCCCGTGAGGGTGTTCGTGCCGGTGAGCGCGAGCGTTCCCGATCCGGCCTTGGTGAAGCCCTCGTTGCCCGCGATCGCGGTGGCAAGGGTGGCCGTGCGATTGTTGATCGTCACCAGCGGGGTGCCGGAGGAAACATCGAGCAGGAGCGGGCCGCCGCTGCCGGTATTGAGCTGCCAATCGTTCGACGCGGTGGTGTCTCCGAATTTCAGATTCCCGATCACGCGGGGACCATCCAGGGTGACGATGGTGTTCGCGGTGATGTTGAGCGTGCTGAAATCGGCGGTCTGATCCGCACCGAAGGCGGAGGTGCCGCCGCTCCAGTTGCCGGTGGTCGGCCAGGAGCCGCCGGTGAGCTTCGTCCAGACACCATCACCATGCGTGAAGGTGGTCACGGTGATGTTCAGCGTGGTGGTGACACTGGCTCCCGCGGAGTCGGTGACCTTCACGGTGAAGGCGTTCACCCCGCCGTCGGAGCTGCCGGGAGCACCGGCGAGCCCGCCATTTGCAGCGACGGTCAACCATGCCGGGCCGGAGACTTTCGAGAACGTGAGGGCGTCGCCATCCGGATCGGACGCGAAGGGAACCAGCGTGTCCGAGTAGACGGCAGCTTCGATGGCATTGGCGGTGGCGATCGGGTTGCCGGTGAACACGGGAGGACGGGTGGGGGCGTTCACCGTGATCCGGAGCGCGGCCTGGCTGGACGAGCCGTTCTGGTCCGTCACGCGGACGACGAATGGATTGAGCCCCATCGTGCCGGTGCCGGGTGTGCCGGACAATGCACCGTTCGCGGCCACTGTGAGCCATGCCGGGCCGGAGACCTTCGAATAGGTCAGGGTGTCCGCCGAGTTGAAATCGGTGGCACTGCCCGCCAGCGTTTCACCCGCATAGGCGATCGTTTCCGGCACGCTGCCGCGGACCATCGGATCGGAGGTGAACAGCGGAGTCTGGTTGCCCACTGGAATGTCGTCGTAGGCACCGCCTATGCGGTATTCGAGATACTGTCCCGGAATCTCTCCGGAACCATTGGCGGGGGCGGCATCGCCCTGTCGCTGCCACGCGACGGCGCAATGGTCTCCTCCACCGCCTTCCTTGTGCAGGATCTGGATGTAGTAACGCTTTCCGGCCTCCAGTGGAATGTAGGCACTGGGGGAGCGGGCGCTCCACGCCATGGGATCGGTGTATCCGGAGAGCTGGAGAATGCGGGTCTTGTTCGCGGCCAGCTCGTTCGTGCTCAGCCACACCTCGGAGTTATCGTCGGAGGTGAGATAGAAGCGGTAGTTGCCGGAGATGGCGGGCTTGACCCAGCCGGTGATGCGCTGGCCGTAAGTGTCGGCGTAGTCGGATGGAGAGGCCGCGCTGGCGATGGGGCCGCTGGTGCTGGCGAAGCCCGGATAAGCGGCATTGGAGGTGAGGTCGGAGACGTTGGAACCATCAATGTCGCTGTAAACCTCACGCCACAATCCACCGCCGACGATCGTGCCCGCGTCGGTCACCGTCACATGCGCGGTGTTGCTGGTGGCCGTGCCGAGGACGGTCGTGTAGACGCAATCGTAGTCGCCCTCCACGCCGCCGGAAACATTGGCAAGGGTGAGGGTGGCGCTGGTGGAAGGTGCGCCGACCGGTGAGCCATTGCGCCGCCATTGATAGAATCCCGGGGCCGGACCAGTGGTGCCCACGGTGAGGGTGGCGGTGCCGCCCAGCGCGACGTTGGTGGAGGCCGGGTGGGCCGAGATTGCCATGGTGGAGGGCGTGGTGTCCGGCACGGCGAGCGAGGTGCCATCGATCACGGCGATGGCTCCGCCCGCGATCGACCAGCCCACGGAAAGGTGGTCGCCGCCGGTTCCCTCCTTTTGCAGCGCTTCGAAATACACCGGCTGTCCGGCGGTGAGATTGATGGCCGCGGATTGCTGGCTGGCGTACTTCGTCCACTCGTTTGCATTGGTGTAGGTGGCCACCGAGGCGATGACCGCGGCTCCCGCCGAGCCGGGGCCGCTGGAGTTCAGCTTGAGCTGCGCGGCATCGTCCGCGGCGATGTAGAAGCGGTAGGAACCGGTGACGGGCGGGATGATCACACCGCTGAGGCGCGCGCCGTAGTTGTCTCCGGAATAGTTGCCGGTGAGCTGGGTCACGGTGCGAACCACGTCGGGCGAGTTCGGGAACTTTGCCGCGCCGGTGAGGTTCGCCACGGTGGTTCCGGAAATACCGGTGTAGACCTGGTAGTTCGCCACGCCGCCGATGTAACCGGCGGGCACGGGCTGGAGCCGCACGGCGATGTCGACGGGCTCGACCAGCGTGTAGGTGCCGCGGGTCACGGTGAGCTGCACGCGGTAGGTGCCGGATGAACCGAAGGTCATGTTCGTGGTCGCGGCGGAGGGCGCGCTGAAGGTCACGCTGCCCGGGCCGGAAATGGTGCTCCACGCGGCGGTGTAGCTGCCGGCGGAAAGCACGGTGCCGGTTCCGTCCGTGATCTGCACTGGCATCGCCAGGCTGGAGCCGGTGACGCTGGCCTTGCGCGCGTCGATGGCGGGCCAGGTGACGTCCGGGGATTGGAAATCGGCGATGACCTGGTCGGTGGTGTTGTTGTAGCGCGGGACCAGGTTCAGGCCGCCGCTGGCCACGGCGTAGGGGATGGCGGCATCGAGCGCGGCGCAGTGGGTTTCATCCAGGTAGTTGTCATTGACGGTGCGGGCGCGGAAATACTGGAAGCCCCCGGTGGAAGTACGGGACAGGGCGTAGAAGAACCGCCAGTTGTCCAGGGCGAAACGCTGCTGCCGGTCGGTGAGGAAGGAGGTGGCCATCGCCTGGTAGGTCTGCGCGCCCACGCAATAGGCGTGGGATTCCTGCTGGCGCATGTAGTTGCGGGAGATGTAGGCCTTGAGGCGGGAGAGCTTGTCCTCGTCGTCCGCGGTCAGAGTGCCGCCGCTGGCCTTGAACTGGGACAGGCCGAGAATGGTGCCCGGCGTGCGTCCGGCGGCGTCGTAGGAGCTGGGCGCGTTGAGCGTGTAGGCCACGTGGCCGTCGTCGTTGCTGCCCGCGGAGTAGTAGGCGCAGCGCTTGCCCATCCAGTTCCATTGCATGAGGAACTTCTCGTCCAGCGTGTGGTCGTAGTTCTCCATGCCCGCGGGCACCGCGCCCGCGGGGGCAGTGGCATAGCCGAAGTAGTGGCCGTCCTTGGGGCGCACGGTCATGTTCATGCCCGCCCGCTTGGCGAAGGCCATGCCATTGAAGCTGTAGACACCGCAGATGTTGATGCCGCCGCCCCAGCCGAGGTGGATGTAGTCACCGGTCACCCCGCCGTGGCTGCACATGCCGGCGATCTGGGTATAGCCGGGCGAGTAACCGTTGGCATTCAGCGCGGGCTGTTTCCACCACTGGATCGTGTTCGCGCACATCTCGGCCCCGCGCTGGATGGTGGGGGCCACGGAGGCGTCCGCGGTCTTCGCGTAATACTCGGAAAGGAAGGCGACCATCTGGCCGAGCTGCCAGTTGCTCAGGTTGTTGCTGCCCGCGAAGTTCGGATTCGTGGAGCCATCGAGGAGCTTGTCCTCCACCGGGGCGTAGGTGCCGTTGGTGATCTGGCCCACGCAGAAGTCACGGATCTTGTTGATCGAAAGCCGGTAGGGTTTGGCCCCGGTGGTGTCGTTCCAGTTCGGATGGCCCAGCAGCGCCAGTCCGGTCCAGCCGGTGAAGTAACCGAGGCTGCCGTTGGCATTCATCGCCCGCTGGTGGAGGTAGGCGCAGGCGCTCTCGAACATCGCCTGATGTTTGCTGCTGCCGCGGGGATAGGACGGGCCGAAACGTCCGGCGACGGGCAGCGTCACGTTGAGGTCGATCGCGCCGGTGCCGGGCCGTAGCACCTTCAAGGGCAGCGTGCCGTCAGCACCCTCGGCGCGGTCCACCGCGAAGCCGAGATCCTGGCTCGCCCCGTAGTGGTAGCTGCCGGTGGGGGTGAACGTTTTGCCGAATGCCCCGTAAATGTAATCGCCGGCTTGAAGGCCTGCAGTGGCTCCCGGCGCGGCGGCGTCCACCGACACCACGCGGATGAAGCTGAGGTTCGGCGTGACCCGGTATTGGCCGCCGATGGGGCCGAGCGGGTAATTCCGGGTTTCCTCCTGGCCATGGGCGGCAGGAAGCAGAGCGATGGACAGCAGCCCGAGCAGGGCAGGGACGAAGCGCATGCGAACGATGGGTTTGGGGACAAACAGGGGAAAGGGAGCCTCACTCGGCCTTGGCCGGGGCGGGGGAAATGCGGATCGTGACCGGCAGGCCCGCGGGCGGCAGGGCGGCCGCATGCGGGACGTGAAGGTCATCATCCTCGCGGTCGGTGCGGGGGTTCCCGACCAGGGCCGCGGGGTCCGAAATCAAGGCGATGAGCGAGCCATCCCGCTCCGCGCCGAATCCATCCTCATCCAAGGTGGAGCCTTGGAACGACCAGGCTCCCTTCGGAAGCGTGGTGCCCGATTTGGCCTGCGGGCTGTCCTTGGTCAGTTCCACCATGTCCTCCAGCGGCACCCGTCGCTTGGGGCCGTTGCTTTCCCATTCCACTTCGATCATGACCGGCACCGGCTGGCCTTTCCCTGGTTGAGGGGAGAGCCCCAGCAACAACGCCGCCGTCTGGATGTGGAGCGGTGAGGCTTCGGTGGTGAACAAGGTTTCGTGCACCTTGCCCTTGGTCGTCACAAGCACGTACTCGATCAATCCCTCCCGCATCTTGATCTTCGCGGGTACGGTGAGCGTGCGGGTGGCGCGATCGCCCTGGACCAGACCGATCTTGAACGTGGTCTCGCCGGTCTTTTCGATCTGGCGGTCGGCGGCTTCCTTGTCCGCGGGAGGCTGGGCTTGCTTGGCGTGTTGCCCTGGCTGGGCTGGCACGAACTTGCCGGATGATTGGATCGCTCCTTGGTCCGGGGCCGGTGGCGTTTGAGCACCGCTGGCGCCGGTCAGGGCCAACGCAAAGGCGCACCACAACGCGATGGATTCCTCCCGGTGGAGGATCTTTCGTGATGGCTGGGACGGTCTGTCAGCAACGCGGAAAACGCCAATCATGAGGCAGCAACAAGTGAGCAATGAACAAAACGATCAGTGTCCTTTTCTCAAAATGAAGGGCTTGTGGGGAAGGAAAAACATGAGCGCCGGAAATCCGACACGATGCTGCCGACCATTTTGGCAAGGCCGGGAGCCTTGGTGCCATGGGCAATTCCGGTCAAAATGGGCGGACGCGGACGGACGCCGCTGGTTCGGTCGCTGAACCAGCCTTTCGGGAAAACCACCCGTTTATGGGCGACCTGGCTTACAATCCGGCCTCCGCGAGCTTTTCCGCCATCTCGGTCTTCTGGAGTTCGTGGGTGAACTCGAAGAAGTCGCCGTCGAGGATGCCGGTCAGGTTGTGCGAGGTGTAGCCGATGCGGTGATCGGTCACGCGTGACTGCGGGAAGTTGTAGGTGCGGATTTTCTCCGAGCGGTCGCCGGAGCCGATCAGCGAACGGCGGTGCGCGGAGTGGGCGTCCTGTTGCTCCCGCAGCTTCATTTCATAAAGCTTGGTGCGCAGGATCTGGAGCCCCTTTTCCTTGTTCTGGATCTGGGAGCGGCCGTCCTCGCAGCGCACCATGAGGCCGGTCGGAAGGTGGAAAATTTGCACCGCGGACTCGGTGCGGTTCACGTGCTGGCCGCCCGCGCCGCCTGCTCGGCAGACCTCGATGCGGAGGTCGTCCTGCTTGATTTCGACGTCGACTTCCTCCGCCTCCGGCATCACGGCCACGGTGACGGTGGAGGTGTGGATGCGGCCTTGTGCTTCGGTGGCGGGCACGCGCTGCACGCGGTGGACGCCGGACTCGTACTTGAGGAAGCGGAAGACCTCTTCGCCGGTGATCTTGAGGATCACTTCCTTGAAGCCGCCGACTTCCGACGGGCTGCTTTCCAGGTGCTCCGCCTTCCAGCCGCGCAGTTCGGCGTGGCGCTGGTACATGCGCATCAGTTCGGCTGCGAACAGCGAGGCCTCGTCGCCACCGGCCCCGGCGCGGATTTCGAGCATCGCGTCGCGGTCCTCGTTCGGATCGGCGGGTAGCAGGGCGTATTGCAGATCCTCGGCGAGACGGGCGCTTTCCTTCTGAAGCGCGGGAATTTCCTCCGCGGCCATGGCGGAGAGATCCGGGTCATCGGTTTTCGCCAGCTCCTCGTTGTCGGCGAGCTGGCGCTTCACATCCTCGTGGCGTTCCCACAGGTCCAGCGTCTGGCACAGCTTGCGGTGCTCGCGCAGGAGTTCGGTGGCGAGCTTTGGATTCGAGAAAAGATCGGGATTGCCCACGGCGGCATCGACTTCCTCGAAGCGCAGGCGGCGTTTGGCGATGAGAGCGGAGTAATCCATGAAAAGCGGACCCGGTGGCGGGCGGAGGATGAACCGCGAATGGACGCGAATCCACGCCAATGGAAGCCGGGAACGCGAAAAATTACAGCCCCATCGCGCCTTCATCGATTTTCATGGAAGATCTTACGCCCCCCAGCATCTTCCATGATATGGCGGAACCGGATTGGACACGACGCGGGTTTCTATCGACGACCACGCAAGGAGCCCTGCTCGGCGCGGGGAGTCTCGGATTCCTGTCCAAGCTGCCGCTGGTGTCCGCGGCGGAGGCGAGGGTGGATCCGGGCATGGTGCGTTTCCTGCCGGAAATCGAGCCGCTGGTCCGGCTGCTGGAAGACACCCCGCGGGAGCGGTTGCTGGAGGAGGTGGGAGGAAAGATCAAGGGTGGCACCACGCACCGGGAAATCCTCGCCGCCCTGCTATTGGCGGGCATTCGGAACATCCAGCCGCGGCCGGTGGGCTTCAAATTCCACGCCGTGCTGGTGGTGAACTCCGCCCATCTGGCCAGCCAGAATTCGCCGCCGGAAGACCGTTGGCTGCCGCTTTTCTGGGCGCTGGATCAATTCAAGTCGTCCCAGGAAAAGGACCGGCAGGAGGGTGACTGGACGATGGAAGCGGTGAAAGAGGCCGAGGTGCCCTCCGCCGAACGGGCCGTGGACTTGTTCCGGAAGGGGATGGACGCGTGGGATGGATCGATCGCGGATGGCGCGGCGGCCGGGGTGGCACGGAACGTGGGGACCCAGGCGGCCTTCGATCTGTTCTGCCGCTACGGCGCGCGAGATTACCGGGACATCGGCCACAAGGCGATCTACGTCTCGAACAGTTGGCGGCTGCTGGAAACGATCGGCTGGCAACACGCCGAGCCGGTGCTGCGTTCGCTGGCGTATGCGATGCTGGAGTTCAATGGTGCGAATCCGTCGACCAAGGACGCGTTGGCGGATCGACCGGGGAGGAAGAACGAAGAGCGGCTGAAAGAGCTGCGCGCGACCTGGAACAGCGGCGAGAACCGCGCCGATGCCGTGGGGGAGATGATGAAGGTGTTGCGTGCCGGGACGTGGGACGATGCCTCTGCCAAAGTGGTGGCCTTGATCAATGGCGGATGCAGTCCGCAGCCGGTGTGGGATGGCATGTTCCAATTCGCGGGCGAACTGCTGATGCGCTCGCCTGGGATCATCACCCTGCATGCCTCCACCACCACCAACGCGCTGCACTACGCCTTCCAGCACGCGCAGGACGACGCCACGCGGCGTTTCCTGATGCTCCAGAACGCGTCGTTCCTCACTCTGTTCCGCGACGACGCGGAGGTGAAGGGCGGGGTGGAGATCGACACCTTCGAGGCGCTGCCGGCGAAATCGAAAGGGGAGGAAGCCGTGGCGGAAATCTTCGCCGGGCTGGCGGAGGATCGCCTGACCGCCGCCCGTCGGACCTTGGGTTTCCTCAATGCGGGTGGCGATCCGAAGCTCTTCACGAACGCGGCCCAGCGCCTGATCTATTTGAAGGGAACCGATTCCCACGATTACAAATACAGCAGCGCCATCATCGAGGACTTCAGCACCCTTTCGCCGGCATTCCGGAACCGCTTCCTCGCCGCCAGCACGCATTGGCTGAAAGGTTCCAGCGTCGCGGACAGCCCGCTGGTTGCCAGGAGCCGGGCGGCGTTGTGAGGAGCGCGAAGCCCTGTTTCGCGCTACCGATCCTCCGGATGCGTCGTCTTGAACGCATACGCCGCCCCCACCGCTCCGAGCACCTGAGGCAGGAAGTGCAGCCAGCAATCGGCGACCTTCAGTTTCCCGATCACCAGAAGCAGGGTGCTGACCGCGGGGTTGAACGCGCCGAGGGAAATGCCGCCGACCGTGATCGCTCCGGCGAGCACCGTGAAACCGATCGCGAGGCCGTAGTTCGAATTGCCGGAGGTGGCCTTGGCGGTGGCGGTATTCAGGACCACCCATGCGAGGGCGAAAGTGAACAGCAGTTCCGCGATCAGCACCGGGGCGACATGCGGGAAGACCTTCGGCTCCACTGCCTGTCCCGGCACCAAGGCCTTGGCGACAAACACGGCGACCACCGCCGCCACCAGTTGGATGCCCACGTAGGAGATCAGATCCTGCAGGGAACTGCGGCCCCGCAGGTAAACCGCGAGCGATACCGCGGGATTGTAGTGAGCCCCTGAAACGTGCCCGCCGGCATAGATCATCACCATCAGCACCGCGCCGATGGCGAAGGCCGCGTGGGGCGTGCCGGTCCCGAGGACGGCCGCGGTGGCGACCGTGAGAGTCAGAAAAAACGTACCGATGAATTCAACCAGAAGCTTTTTCATGCATCCCGATGTTAGATCGGCGGAAATGCACAATGCAAGCTCGTGGAAACAAAACGACCGCGGTCCCTGAGGAGCGCGGTCGATTCGGAAAAAATGTCCGGCTTACTTGGAAGCAGCGGTGCGGGACTTGCGGATGATGCTGGCCACGGTTTCGGAAGCCTGCGCACCCACGGAGAGCCACTTGTCGACCTTCTCCAGGTCGATTTCGTAGTTGGCACCTTCCTTGAGCGGGTCGTAGGTGCCGACCTGCTCGATGTAACGACCGTCACGGCGCTTGCGGCTGTCCACAGCGACGATCTTGTAATACGGGCGGTCTTTGGTGCCTTGGCGATTGAGTCGGAGAGCTACGGCCATGTCAGTGGGTCGTTCGGAAGAATGCCCGGTGACGGGCGGGCGCGGAAATTGCACCCTCACCCCCGGCTTGCCAAGCAGAAACTGCCGGTATCTGACGTTTTTGTGAATAACTTGCTTCCGCAGGCTCGGATCGTGGGCTGGAATCCGGCCCCATGGAAGTCCGATCCCACGCCAGCCAGGTTCCTTTCACCACCAAGGATGGCTCCACCATCCGCAGCCTGCTGGACCGGGCCAATGCCCCGGTGGCGAACCAGAGCCTGGCGGAAGCCACCATTCCGGCGGGCGGAGCGACCGAGCGCCACTACCACCGCGCCAGCGAGGAGTTCTACTACCTGCTGGAAGGGCGGGGAACCATGGAGATCGATGGCGAATCCCGCGAGGTGGTCCCCGGGGACGCGATCCTGATCCCGGCCGGGGCCTGGCACCAGATCACCGCCATTGAGCCGCTCCGCTTCCTCTGCTGCTGTGCGCCGCCCTACGCGCACGAGGACACGTTTTTCGAGTGAAATACGCGCAGTCACCAGGGTGGCGTCACGATGGTGAGGCCGGGGATGCAATCGAAATGCTTGTCCCGGGTCATCACCGCCGCACCGGCCCGTTTCGCGCAGCAGGCGATGATGAGATCGGTGAGCGGAATAATGGTTCCCTTGCGACCGAGTTTCCACGCCATTTCGGCGACTTCATCCCATAGCGCCGGTGGCGTGCCGATGTTCGAGGTTATCTCGAAATAGGCTGCCATGCGGGCATGGGCCTTCAGACCTCGATGGGGTATGGCAAGGTCTCAGCTTGGTGAAAACAAAAGCCCCCGATCCTTGCGGAGCGGGGGCCTTGAGATCGATGAGGCGGGGTGGGGAACGCTTACTTCAGCTCCTTGATCCGCAGGCTGCGGAAGGAAACGGAATCGCCGTGCTCCTGGAGGCAGAGGTGGCCCTTGGTTTCCTTGTTGAAGGCGGGCCAGGTGGCGAACTTCGATTTTGCGAGCAGCGCCTTGCCCTCGTCGGTGGCCATGTCGATGTCCGCGCTGGTATTGCCGTTGATGGTGAGGGTGACCTTGGTGCCGACGATTTTGATCGAGCCGTCGTTCCATTCCCCGGCGGGCTTGGCCCACTCCTTCTTGCCGGGGATAATGTCGTAGAAGTTGCCGGCGATGTTGCCCTTCTTGAGCTCATGCTCGTAACCGGTGCCGAGGGAATCGAGGATCTGGTATTCCGGGCCGGTCTCGTAGGGTTGGCCCTTGGCTTCCGAGACGTGCCACATGATGCCGGAGTTGCCGTTGGCGGCGATCTTGAACTGGAAGCGGAACTCGAAGTTCTCGAACTGGTCCTTGCTGATCAGGTTGCCGCTGCCCTTGACCAGGGAGATGGCGCCGTCGGTGACGGTGGTCTTGTCGGAGGGCTTGTCCTGCTTGTAGTTGCGCCAGCCTTCGGTGGTCTTGCCGTCGAAGAGCAGCTTGAAGCCGTCCGCCTTTTCCGCGGGGGTGAGCTGGTTGGGTTCTCCGGCGAACGCGGGCAGGGCGAGGGCAAGGAACAGAGTGATGTTTTTCATGGTCTGCGATGAGGTGGGTTTGTTGGGTAAAACAAACGCGCGGAACCAAACGGTTCCGCGCGCATGCAATCTTTCAACTGTTACCCGGGATCAGCCGAGAACGTCGTCCATGGCGTCGATCAGCTCCTGCATGGTCTCCTTGGTCTCGTTGCCCATGTTGGAGATGCGGAAGGTGAGGCCCTTGATCTTGCCGTAGCCGCCGTTGATCACGAAACCGTGCTTCGACTTCAGGTTCTTGATGAAGGCGGACTGGTCGAAGCCCTCAGGCGTGTGGAAGCAGGAGAGCGTCACGGAGCGGTTGCCCTCGGGGGCGAAGTTCTTGAAGCCGTGGCGTTCGGCCCAGTCAGCGATCAGCTTGTTGTTCGCCTCGTGGCGGGCGATGCGGTTGGCGAAACCTTCGGCCTTGATGTTGGCGAGGATCTGCTGGAGGCCGAAAAGCAGGGAAATGGCCGGGGTGGACGGGGTGTTGTTCGCCTCGGCGTTCTTCGCGAACTCGAGGAAGTCGAAGTAGTAACCGCGGTTCGGCTGGGCCTTGGCGCGGGCCATGGCGGCTTCGGAAACGGCGAACACGGCGAGACCCGGCGGCAGCGCCAGCGCCTTCTGGACACCGGCGAGGGTGACGTCGAGGCCCAGTTCATCCGCATTGATCGGGGTGCCGGAGAGCGAGGACACGGTGTCCACGATCAGAAGAACGTCCTCGAAGGACTTCACCACCTTCGCGATCGCCGGGAGATCGTTCATCACGCCGGTGGAGGTCTCGTTGTGGATGAGGGTCACGGTGTCGAAGCCGCCTTCGGCGAGCTTGGCGCGGACGGTCTCCGGGTCGATGGCTTCACCCCACTCGACCTGGATCTTGTCGGCTTCGAAACCGCACTTCTTCGCCACGTCGAACCACTTGTCCGAGAACGCACCGCAGCAAAGGGTGAGGACCTTCTTGCGGACCAGGTTGCGTAGCGAGGCCTCCATCACGCCCCAGGCGGAGGAGGTGGAAAGGAACACCGGGCGCTTCGTGCCCATGATCTCCTGCAGGCCGGGCTGCAGCGACGCGTAGAGCGCTTCGAACTCGGAGCCGCGGTGGCCGATCATCGGCTGGCTCATGGCGGCGTAGGTTTCCGGGGAAACGTCGATCGGTCCGGGGATGAACAATTTTGGCATGGATGAGGCTTGGTTATACGGTGAGGAAGGGGAAATCAGTCTTCGTAGATCATTTGTTCCATCCGGATGGTTTTCGCCCGCTCGGCGGCTTCGGCGGAGCGGGGACCATTGAAGGAAGCGATCTTGCTGGCGATCTTCATCGCGGAGCGCCACTTGCCGGCATCCTCCAGGAGCTTCAGGGCGCGGAAGCCGCAGTTCTCGAACCACTTCCACTCGGCGGGGGCGTGGTCGTCAGCGGCCTGCAACACGGCCACGTAGCACTCCAGCGCGCTGCCGGCGCGGGTGGTGCCTTCCGGGCCGGGGAGACGTTCGAGGGTCATGCCGCGCTGGTATTGCAGGCGGTTGATTAGCGCGGGCTGGTTCTTGGCCTCGGCGAGGAGCTGGTCGTAGACGGTCAGCGCGGTGGCGAGCGAGGCGGGTTTCTCCACGCCTTGGGCGTAGAGGGCGTCGCCCAGCAGCAGCCCGGCGGGAATCCGCAGCGGATCGCCGGGCTTCATCGAGTTGAACCACGGCTGGAGTTCCGCGATCGCGACATCCAGGCGGGACAGGTCGTTGAGCAGGCTGGCGCGTTCGAGGCGGGCGAGAGGTGTCAGCGCGTCGTTGCGGGCGATCAGCTTCGCATACAGGGCCAGGCTCTCCTCGCGGGATTGGTCGGTCGCGCCGAGGGCGGCGGAGCGGGCGGCGAGCATCAGGGCGGCGGGAGCGATCGGCGAATTCGGGGCCGAGGCCGCCATCTTCTCCAGCGTCAGCCGCGCGTTGTGGTAATCCTCGTTGCGGAACAGGTTACGGCCGAGGATGAGCGTGGCCTCCGGGCCCTTGCCGCTGTCGGAGAAGGAATTCAGATACTGGCGGGCCACGTGGATGGCATCCGCCGGGGATTCCGCCTGATCGGCGATTTCCAGACGCAGCCATGCAAGGCGTTCCGGGGGCACGCTCTTCGAGAGCGCGGGATCGGCTTCGATCATGCCGACCTGGGCCTTGGAAAACGCGGAATCCGGCGGATGCATGCGCAGCGCCGCGATCGCCGCGGAGAGCCGGGCTTCCCCCGCGCGCGGGTGGTCCGGGTGGGCGGACAGGAATTGCTGGAGAGCCTCGCAGCTCTTTTCCGGGGAGGGATCGGAGAGCGCGCGCTCCAGGTCGAGATCCGCGCGGATGCGGGCATCGCGCTCGGGACTGTCGCTGCGCGGAAACGCGGCCAGCGAGCCGTTCTGGAGCCGGGTCAGCGCGGAGTTCAGCGCGGCGGTGTCGCCCGCACGGTTCGGCAGCAGGGCGGCGGCTTGGTCGAAAAGGGCGGTCGCGGCTTCCGGGTGGTCTTGATCGTATTCGGCCCGCGCGGCTGTGAAGGCAGCCTCGCCCTTGAGCAGGGGGGAATTGGCCGTTTGAAGCACGGCATTGAGCGCGGCGAAGGCGGCTTCCGGCTGCTTGTCCTCCAAGCGCCAGCGACCGATCTCCAGCAGCGCCTTCGGCACCAGGAAATGCCGCGGATACTCGTAGCGGAGCCGCGACATCAGGAAATCGGCTTCGTGGGCGCTATCCACCGTGCCTTGGCGGCGGAGGCCGATGGCGCGGGTGAACAGCGAAAACGCGGCGAGGTCGTTCGTGGCCGTCTGGGTGGTTTTTTCCGGGGCGACCGGCCAAGCGTCCGCCGCTCCCGAGGTGTCCTTGGCCGGGTCTTTCTCGACGCTGGCCGCGATCACGCCCTGAAACGCCGCCGGTTTCGGGGGAATCCAGAGCTTCAGACGTTCCAGCACCGGGTCGGCGGGAATCGGATGCTCCGGCAGCCATTGCAGGATCCGCTTGAAAATGACGTCCAGCATCGGCGCGTCCTTCTGTTTCTGGATCTCGTCCAGCAACAGCAGGGCACCGGCTTCCGGCCCATCGGAGGCTGCGGTGGCGTCCGCCAAGCCAATGACCGCGGCATAATAGCGGGAGCGGGAACGGGTTTCGGCCTGTTCCTTGAGCGCAGTGAACGCGGCAGTCGCCTCGTCGGTCCGGCCCTCGGCCAGCAGCAGGGTGGCATCGAGGAAGGCCTGCTCGGCCAAATCCGCGCCCTCCAGCGTTTTGGCCGGGGGCAGCAGCTTGCGGGCTTCCGCGAACTTGCCGCGGTCGATGAGGATGGCGGCCTGGCGGAGTTTCACCATCCGCGTCAGCTTCGCATCCCCGGCCTTGGCCAGGAGATCGAGGGTGGCGGAGGCTCCGTCCTGGTCGCCCAGGGAAAGCTGGAGATTGGCGCGGGTGAGGAGCGCTTGGTTGCGGAAGGCGGCCTTTGGATTGGCTTCCGCCGGGGCGAGGGTCTCCACGGCTTCGCGGTAACGACCGAGACCGGCCAAGGCCTGGGCCTTCCAGAAATAGGTTTCCGCGTCGCTCGCGAATGCCGGGTCGGACAATTTCGTCAGCGCTTGGGCCGGGCGGTCGCCGCGGATCCAGGCTTCGAGGCGCTTGAACTCGATCTGGTGGCGGTCCGCGGGAGTGAGGTCGCGGGTTTGCAGCGCTTCTTCGAAGCGGGTGTCGGCCACCTCCCAGAGCTCGGCATCGAGCGCCTCCAAGCCCTGTCGCCACGGCTGGAGGTCACGCAGGGCCGGTGCCCCCGCCAGTGGCAAGGTCAGCAGGAGGGCGAGGACGGACGTGCGGACGGTCATGAAGACGGCGCGAAACTAGGCCCGGTTTGGACCCCACGGAAGTCGAAAAGCGGCGATCTGCCCATCGGAACCCCCCGTTGTCGCAAGGCGGGGGATGGCCTGGGGGCTAGGGAAGGGGGATCAGGTGACGATTCTCTAACAGAGTAAAATTAGCCTTACCAAACTTTTGGGCGGATACGCTGGTGCCATCTCAGGACTTCTCATGGCACCCCGTAACATCACCCGATCCAAAATTCTTTTGCCGCTCCTGCTGGTTCTGGGCGGCTCGATATTTCCCCTCCACGGCCACGGGGATCTGGATGTGGAGATCGCGGCGCTGACGCGGGAGATCGACGCGGAGCCGACGGCGGAGCGTTTCCTGAAGCGCGGGGAACTGCGGCGGGAGCACGGGGAATTCGAGGCCGCGATGGAGGATTACACGGAGGCCACGGCGCTCGATTCCAAGCTCGATCTGGTCCTGTATTGTCGCGGCCGGGCTCTTTTCGAGTCCGGAAAACCGGAGCAGGCCCGGCAGTCGCTCGACCGGTTTCTGGAACGGAAGGCGGCCTCCTCCGAGGGGTACCTGACCCGGGCGCGAGTGCTCGCCGCCCTGAAGGATTATAAGGCGGCCGCCGAGGACTACACTCGCTCCATCGGCTGCACCAAGGACCCGCGTCCGGATCATTTCCTCGAGCGGGCGGAGGTGTTGGTCAATGCGGGGGAACTCGACTCCGCCGTCCGGGGGCTGGACGAGGGCATGGCCAGCCTCGGAGCCGTCCCGACGCTTCAGTCCGCCACGATCGGGATCGAGGTGCAACTGGCGCGCTTCGATGCCGCGCTGGCGAGGATCGACCGGCTCGTGGCTGCGGCGGAGCGGAAGGAATCATGGCTGATCCTGCGCGCCGAGGTGCTCGCCAAGGCGGGGCGACCGGACGACGCCCGCCGTTCCTATCAGGACGCCCTGTCCGCCATCGAGGCGCTGCCGCCGCGCCTCCGCACTCTCCCAGCCACCGTGGAGCTTGAGACCAAAGCCCGCACAGGGGTGACCGCCAGGTGATCCGGCTGAAACGATCTCCCCCTGACCCACAGCAACCAAAGAAAACAAACCATCCATGAATCCCAAACTGAAAACAGCCTTCGTGTTCACGACGGCGGTTGCGCTGACAACGGCAGCGCAGGCGCAGACGGTGACCCGCGGGCCGTACCTCCAGAACGGCAGCACTACCGCCACCTCCGTCCGCTGGCGCACCAGCACGGCGACGGACAGCGTGGTCCGCTACGGCCTTTCGGCCGGTTCGCTGACCCAGACCGCCTCCAATGCCACCAGCTCCACGGAGCATGAGATCCGTCTCACCGGCCTGACCCCGAACACCACCTATTATTACTCGGTGGGCAGCAGCAGCGCCACGCTTGCCAGCGGTTCCGATTACTTCGTCGTCACGGCTCCCACCGGGGCCAAGCCGACCCGCGTGTGGGTGCTGGGCGATGCCTGCACCGGCAGCAGCGTCCAGACCTCGGTGCGCGATGCCTACTACACCTTCACCGGCACCCGCCACACCGACCTGTGGATGATGCTCGGGGACAATGCCTACAGCTCCGGCACCGATGCCGAATACCAGAGCAAGTTGTTCGCCATCTACCCGACCATGCTCCGCAAGTCGGTGATGTGGCCGACGATCGGCAACCACGACGCCGTGGGCGCGGACTCCGCCACCCAGAGCGGTCCGTACTACGACAACTTCACGATGCCGAAGGCCGGTGAGGCCGGTGGTGTCGCGTCCGGCACGGAAGCCTACTATTCCTACGACTACGGCAACATCCACTTCATCTGCCTGGATTCCGCCGAAACCAGCCGCTCCTCCACCGGTGCGATGGCCAACTGGCTGCGCAGCGACCTCGGCTCCACCACCAAGGACTGGGTCGTGGCCTTCTGGCACCACCCGCCCTACACCAAGGGTTCGCATGATTCGGACACCGAGTCGAATCTGGTCGAGATGCGCCAGAACATCCTGCCGATCCTCGAGCAGTATGGCGTGGACCTCGTTCTCGGCGGCCACAGCCACAGCTACGAGCGCTCGTTCTTCATCGACGGCCACTACGGCACCTCCAGCACCTTCACCAGCAGCATGAAGGTGCAGGCGGGTGGCGGCCAGGGCGCCGGTGCCTACACGAAGACCGCGGTGGGTCCGATCCCGCACTCCGGCGCGGTGTACGCGGTGCCGGGTGCCTCCGGCCAGACCAGCGGCGGCACGCTCAACCACGCGGCGATGTTCATCTCGCTGAACGTGGCGGGCTCGATGGTGCTGGATGTCGATGGCGGTCGCCTCGACGCCACCTACCTCGACAGCGCGGGTGCGGTGCGTGACACCTTCTCGATCGTCAAGGGCGGTGCTCCGGGCAACCAGTTGCCGACGGTGAGCATCACCAGCCCGGCGAACGGCGCGTCCTTCACCCAGCCCGCCAACATCACCGTCGACGCCACCGCGTCCGACAGCGATGGCACGGTGAGCAAGGTGGATTTCTACGCCAACGGCAGCCTGATCGGCACCGACACCACCAGCCCTTACAGCGTGACCTGGAGCAGCGCTCCGGTCGGCACCCACAGCCTCACCGCCGTGGCGACCGACAACGCCAATGGCACCAAGACCTCCACCGCTGTTTCCGTGACGGTGACCGGCACCGGCGGCCCCACCACCGTGTCCTTCCAGGACGGCGTGAGCAGCTACACCGGCACCCGTGACACGAAGATCAAGAGCGACGCGGCCACGACCAACTTCGGGACCAACACCACGCTCGAGATCGATGGCAGCCCGGACTACGCCGGCCTGGTGTCGTGGGATCTCACCTCGATCCCGGCTGGCAAGACGGTGACGGCCGTGACCGTCACCTTCAACGTGACCGACCCGGGTGCCAGCGCCTACGAGCTGTATGCCCTGAAGCGCGCCTGGTCCGAGACCACCGCCACCTGGAACATTGCGAGCACCGGCGTGAACTGGCAGACCGCCGGTGCCAACGGTGCCAACGACCGTGAGACCACGGTGCTCGGCAGCCTCGCCGGAACCGCCAACGGCCTGAAGACGATCACGCTCAACGCGAGCGGCATCGCCAAGGTCCAGTCGTGGATCAACACCCCGTCCAGTAACTACGGTTTCGTGATCCTCGATTACGCGAACACGGACGGCCTCGACCTGAACACCCGCGAGATCGGCACGGTGGCCAGCCGTCCGAAAATCACGGTGACCTACCAGTGAAACCCGGTGGGAAAGACCCGCGGGTTTTCCCCTGACCCCAGGTGATTGAACGGCGGGCGGATGCTTCAGGAAAGCGTCCGCCCGCTCCATCGTTCCAAACCCGGCTTTGTTTTCGCATGCATCCCTTCCGATTCATCCTTCCGCTGCTCTGTCTTTTCCCGGTTTCCGTCCAGGCCCTCGACGAAGGTCAGCCTGCCGCCACGAAGTCCGCGAGGTTGAAGACCGAGGTCGTGCGGCACTACGCCGCGCTCGCGGGGGCGACCTGCCGCGACGCGCTCCAGGCCGCCGAGGCCCTTCAATCTGCCATCGACGCGTTCCTCGATGCGCCCTCGGACGCCACGCTCTCGAAGGCGCGGGCCGCGTGGCTCGACGCGCGCAAGCCGTATCTACACTCCGAAGCTTTCCGCTTCTACGAGGGCCCGATCGACCAGCTCGAAGGGCGGATCAACGGCTGGCCGGTTGATGAGAACTACATCGACTACGTGGAAGGGGATGCCCATGCCGGCATCATCAATCATCCGGAGCTTTATCCGGAACTTTCGAAGGAAACGATCGCCGACCTCAATGAGAAGGACGGCGAGAAAAGCATCAGCACCGGCTACCACGCCATCGAGTTCCTGCTGTGGGGGCAGGACCTCGATCCGAAAGGGCCGGGCAAGCGCTCGTTCCAGGATTACCTGACGGGGCCCGGGGCGACAGCACCGCATCCCGAACGCCGCCGGGAGTATCTCCGCCTGATCACCGGGATGCTGGTGGAGGACTTGAAAACGGTGGAGAACCAGTGGGCGGACCATCGCCCGGACAACTACCGCGCGTGGTTCGAGGCCTCCGCCACCCACCAATCGCTCCGCAAGATCCTGCACGGCATCGCGGCTCTCGGCGGAACCGAATTGGCCGGTGAACGGCTCACCGTCGCCTACGAAACCAAGGAGCAGGAGGACGAGCATTCCTGTTTCAGCGACAACACCTGCACGGACGTGGTCGAGGACGCGCTCGGCATCCGCAATGCCTACACCGGCGACTACACCTGCCTTGATGGCACCCGGCTCCAAGGGCCTGGCATCGCGGATCTTTTGAAGGAGACCGATCCCGCGCTGGCCGATGAGCTCGGCAAACAAATCGACGCTTCGGTGGAAAACGCCCGCTCCATTCCCTCGCCATTTGACCAAGCGTTTCTCGGCGCGGACACGGCTCCCGGCCGCATCGCGATCCATCGCACGATCCGCTCGCTGCAATCGCAAACCGAAACGATGGCGAAGGTCGCCTCGCTGCTCGGCGTGCGGGATGAAACCCAATGAGATGATGCGCCGGGAAACACATCGGGGCATGCATGGGCTGATGGCTGTGTGCCTCGTCCTCGCGTTGACGGGAAAGATGTCCGCCAGTCCGGCGGGCGGGGCCACCACGGTGGAGGATGTCAGCCGCGATGCCTTCACCAAGCCGCTGGCAAACCTGGAAGGGGAGCGCCGCTCCGCGTTCTTTGTCGGCAATTCGTTCTTCAATCAGAACTGGGTGGCGGCACCCGCGTCCACCACGGCGCGCGATGGTCTCGGCCCGTTGTTCAACACCCGCTCGTGCTCGACCTGCCATTTCAAGGATGGCCGCGGCGCGTCGCCGGAAGAGGGCCGGCCATTCACCACCGCCTTGTTGCGGATCAGCATTCCGGGCAGCGATCCGCACGGCGGGCCGTTGCCCGATCCGATCTACGGCGGCCAGATCCAAGGCCAGGCCTTGCCCGGCGTGCCGGCGGAAGCGGAGGTGAAGGTGAGCTATGAAACGATCTCCGGGACTTACTCGGATGGAGAAGCCTACACGTTGAGAAAGCCGGTGTATCGAATGGAACATCCCGGCTACGGCGCGCCTTCGCCGCGACTGTTGATGTCGGCGCGGGTGGCTCCCGCGATGATCGGGCTCGGGCTGTTGGAGGCGGTGCCGGAGAAAGCGCTGCTCGATCGGGTGGATCCCGACGACCGCGATCACGATGGGATCTCCGGCCGGGTCAACCGCGTGTGGGACGTGGGTGCGAAGGCGATGGCGGTCGGGCGCTTCGGGTGGAAATCGGAGCAACCATCGATCTCCCAGCAGGTCGCGGCCGCGTTCCAAGGGGACATGAGTTTGACCACCGCCTTGTTTCCCGATGAGAACTTCACACCGGGGCAGGAACCCTGCGCGTCGTTGCCGAACGGCGGTTCGCCCGAGGTTGGGGGGAAGGTGTTCGACAGCGTGGTCTATTACAGCCGCACGCTGGCCGTGCCCGCCGCGCGTGGTTCCGGCGATGCGGAGGTGCGGCGGGGCAGGGAGGTGTTTAATGAACTCCGGTGTGCCGCCTGCCATGTGCCCGAGTTGACGACCGGCGAGTGGCGCGAGTTTCCCGAGCTGTCCGGCCAAACGATCCATCCCTACACCGACCTGCTGCTCCACGATCTCGGCGAGGAACTGGACGATGGTCGTCCGGTGTTCGACGCCTCCGGCCGCGAGTGGCGGACGCCGCCGCTGTGGGGCCTCGGGCTGGTGCCGAAGGTGAACGGGCACAACACGCTGCTGCACGATGGCCGGGCCCGTGGCGTGGCCGAGGCGATCCTCTGGCACGGTGGCGAGGCCGGGCCGTCCCGTGACCAATTCCGCTCCCTGCCCAAAGCCGACCGCGAGGCTCTGGTGCGCTTCATTGAATCCCTCTGAGTTGCCATGAAACTCCCATTCGTTTTTCTAACCGTTCTGTGCGCCATCGTTTTGCCGCGTGAAGCGGATGCCGCCGAGACCGCCGTCCACGCACCCAAGACCGCGAAGGACCAGATGCTCCACACCCTCGTCGAGACGGCGATCGCGCCGGGCTACGCGAAACTCGCGGAGGCTTGCGGGCTTCTGGAAAAGGAGACCCGCCGGTTCGAGGAGCAGCCGGACCTGCCGGGCTTGGAACGCGCGCGGGATTGCTGGCGGAAGGCGGCCGAGGCGGCCCAGGAAATCGACTGCTGCCGCGTGGGCCCGATCCTCGAAGGGGACCTGGCCGCGACTTTCTTCTTCCTCCCGACCCGGCCCGGCAGCGTGGAAAAGGCGATCCTCGCGATGAAGCAGGACGACGTCGATCTGTCATCGTTCGGGGCGGCGGCGAAGGGTTTGTATGCGATCGAGTATCTGCTTTTTCCCAAGGATGTGGATGCGGCGGCGACCTTGGCTCTTTTCGAGGAGAGCAAGCGGCGGCACTACCTTCACGCCATCGCCGCGGAGGCGGCGGAGCGTTCGGGGCGATTGGCCCGGAGCTGGCAGGAATCTTACAGTCCGGCGGCGACGGCCTTTCTCAACGGTGGCCAGGATAGCCTCAACGCGCTGGTGAACCGGATGGTGATGACAGCGGAGGCCGCTTCGGTGACTCGCTTGTCCACCATGCTCAATCCGCCGGAGCGGGCGACGCGTGACAAGGTGCCGGGAGCCGCCAGCGGGCATTCCCATGTTCTGTTGCAAGCGGTGGTGCGAGGGCTGCGCCGTGTTCATGAAGCGGGAATGGGAGCCCATGTGAAGAAGTTCAATCCGGAGCTGGCCGCGCGGCTGGACCAACGCTTCCAAGAGACGATCGCCGCGCTTTCGAAGCTGGAGAAGCCGCTGGAATCGCAGGGGCCGGACACATCCGCACTGATGGAAAGCACCCGCCAGTGCAACCAGCTCGCGGTGCTGCTCAAGGTCGATCTCGCGAGCTCGCTGGGCGTGACGCTCACCTTCATTTCCACCGATGGCGATTGAGCGACCGGCGACTGTGCCGGGGATCGCGATTCATTCGCTTGCGGTCTTCCGCATCCTGTTCGGCATGCTGATGGCGGCGGCGATGGTGCGCTTCCTGGCGCATGGCTGGGTCGACGAGTTGTTCCTAAAACCCGGCTATCATTTTCCGTATCCCGGCCTGGAATGGATCCGGCCGTGGCCCGCCGTCTGGATGCACGTCCATGTCATGCTGGTGGCCGTGTGCGCGGTGGGTATGGCGCTTGGCTTCCGATATCGGCTGTGCGCGGTGCTGTTCTTCGCGGGCTTCACCTACCTCGAGCTGATCGACCGCACGGCGTATCTGAACCACTACTATCTCGTCAGCCTGGTGTCGGGCCTGCTGGTGTTCATGCCAGCCCACTGGGCATGGTCGGTGGATGCCCGGCGGCGTTCGGGGCTGCGGGTGGAGACGATCCCGGCGTGGACGGTGGGGCTGCTGCGGTTCCAATTCGCCATCGTGTATGTCTTCGCCGGCATCGCGAAACTGAATGGCGATTGGTTGCTGGCCGCGCAGCCGCTGCGGATCTGGCTGGCGGCGCGCTCGGACCTGCCGCTGGTGGGCCCATGGCTGGAGAAGCCGTGGGTGGCGATGGCCGCGGCGTGGACCGGGGCGGTTTACGATCTAACGATTCCGTTCCTGCTGATGATGCGACGCACGCGGTCTTGCGCCTTCGGCGCGGTGATCGCGTTCCATGTCGCCACCGGTGTTCTGTTTCCCTCGATCGGGATGTTCCCCTGGATCATGATCGCAGGAAGCACGTTGTTCTTTCCGCCGGACTGGCCGATGCGGGTTTGGAAAAGGAGCGGGCCGGTGGTGCAGGCGGTGGTTCCGCCTATGCCACGGTGGGGACGATGGCTGATCGGCGTTTACCTAGCCTGGCAGATCGCGGTGCCGATGAGGGGGCTTTTCATGGATGGGCCCAGCGCTTGGAGTGGCAATGGCTTCAACTGGGCATGGAAGGTGATGATCGTGGAGAAAGCGGGCAGTGTGTCCTTCATCGCCCGTGATCCTTTCGACGGCCGCCGGTGGCAGATCGACGTGAGGGACTATCTCACGCCGCGGCAGGTCACGCTGATGGCGCAGGACCCGCACCTGGTTCGGGACTTCGCCCGGTTCCTTGGCGGCGAACTGCGCCGACTGCATGGACGCGAGGTGGAGGTTCATGCCGAGGCCTATGCCTCGCTCAATGGCCGGCCGAGCCAGCCGATCATCGATCCGGCGGTGAATCTCGCCGGGGAGCCGGTGGAGCATTGGATCGTGCCGATGCTGCCGGACACCCGCGCTCAATCCACGGGCAGCATCGTCAGCCAGTGGGTGCGCTCTTGGCTGTCCTCCAGCGAGAGAAGGTAAGCCTTGGCTTCGTGGGGGGACTGCCGGATCCACTCGCCGAGGAGGCCCTGGAGGGCGGAATTCCGGTCCGGCCCGACGGGTTGGGCCCGGGCCCACTGGATCGCCGCCGGGGCGTCCTTGAGCATCCATTTTCCTGCCACCTCCTGCAGCGCGAGATTCCGGCAGAGCGGGTCTTCCAAGCCTTGGGCGCGCGCTGCGGCGGCGGTCGGGTTGCTGGCCGCCCACTCCCGAAACACGGCGGCGTAGGCGCGCTCCCGCGGTTGGGCATCGAGTTCGTCGCTCGCCGTCCAAGGGCCGAATGCCGCCAAAATGCCGAGATCCCCATCGTAGCCCGGCAGCTCTCCGGCCAGCGCGAGGGCGTCCTCGGGATGCTCGGAGGCCAGGCTCGAAACCACGAGCGGCACCAGTTGCGTCCGCAGTGCCCCGGTCGGAACATTGTCCAGCCAACCGCGGGCTTCGGTCTCCCTGCGGTCCAGCCAACCGGCGAAAAGCTCCGCGGCCAATCCCGGGTCGCCGTGCAACTCCGGGTGGTCCCGGGTGAAGGCGATGGCGGCTTCCGGATCGAGTTCCGCCAGGCGGCGCAGCAGGTCGATGACCGAGTCGTTGCGGATTTGGCCGCGGGCGACGGGGGCGGCGGCGTCCAATTGGCCGCGGATCTCCGCGATCTTTTCCGATGCGGATGGGCCCACAGGGCGACGATTGCCCGGCTCCGAGGCCCGGCTCAATGACGCGACGGCGGTCTTCGAACCCGAGGGGGTGTCGGAGGCGACATGCCACAGCGCAATGCCAGCCACGGTGAAAAGCCCGCCCGCTAGCAGCCACCGGGTCCGCTGGAATCCGCTCCGCCGCATGGCGAAACGTTAGACGGACAGGCCGCGCGGTCGAGCGGGATGCCCGCCGTGCGGCTGACAGAATCGTCAGAAATCAATCCTTGGTCGCGAGCAGGGTCCGCAGCTCCTGGGCAGTCACACCGAGCTCGATGGAGGCCTCCTTGAGGTCGCCATTGGAACGCTCCAGCACCCGGGTGGCCACCTCGCGGCTGACCCACTCGATCAGGTTCGTCCCGGTCGGGGCGGCATTGAGCAGGCGGTCCATCGCGTCGGACACCGTGTTCCGCATCGCGGACGGGGCCGCGGCCAGCGGGATGTCCGCGGGCAGCAGGATCGTGGAGGAAGCGAGGGCGCAGGCGCGGGCGATGGTGTTTTCCAGCTCGCGGACGTTGCCTGGCCAGTTGTGGAGTTGGAGGGCGGCCACCGCCTCGCCGGTGAGGCGGATGCGGGCCATGCCGTTCTTGCGGGTGATCTTCTGGAGGAAGAACTCCGCCAGCAGCGGGATGTCCTCGCGGCGGTCCCGCAGCGGCGGGATGCGCAGCTCGACCACGTTCAGGCGGTAGTAAAGGTCCTCGCGGAAACGGCCCGCCGCCACTTCGGCGACGAGGTCCTTGTGCGTGGCGGCCACCACGCGGACGTCGCTCTTGAGCGTCTCGTTCGAGCCCACGCGGGAGAACGTCCCGTCCTGGAGCACGCGCAGCAGCTTCACCTGGATGGAAAGCGGCATGTCGCCGATTTCATCGAGGAAAAGGGTGCCGCCATCGGCCTGTTCGAACCGGCCCTCGCGCTTCGCGATCGCGCCAGTGAACGAGCCCTTTTCGTGGCCGAAAAGCTCGCTCTCCAGCAGGTTCTCCGGGATCGCGCCGCAATTGATCGTGATCAGCTCCTTCTGGCGGCGAGGACTGTATTCGTGGATCGCTTTCGCGACCAGCTCCTTGCCGGTGCCGCTTTCGCCGGAAATCAATACGGGCGCGTCCGAGCGGGCGACGCGGCCCACCATCTTGAACACGTCCTGCAGGGCGCGGGACACGCCGATGATCTTCACGCGGCCGTCCACCGTCGGCACGTCCGCCACCGGTTCCTCGGCGCTGCGGCGGTCCTCCAGCGTCTGGAGCGCGGATTCCACCACCGGGCGCAGCTCGAAGGGCAGGGCCTCCTTGCGCAGCACGTCGTGCGCCCCGCGCTGGGTCGCCTCGATCACCTGGCCGGTGGTCGGGAACCCGGCGGTCAGGATCACCAGCGTCTGCGGGCTCTGCTGGCGGATCTGCGTCAGCAGCTCCAGGCCATCGAACGGTTCCAGCGAAATCGCCGCGATCACCACGTCCACCTGGGTCTTTTCGACCACCTTGGCGGCGTTCTGGGCGTTGTCGCAGCGCAGGATGCGCAGGTCGCGTGCGGACAAATGCTTCGTCGCCCAATCCAGGAAATCGTGGTCGGGATCGACAAGCAGAAGGGTTTCCTCCGTGGGGCTATCGGCCATCGTTCGCCGGGGAGTGAAGCAGGCGTGTCGGAGATGACACGCAAAAACGGACGACCCGTCCGAAAGGGGGAGGGGAAGGTGGCTGGTCGGGGCGGGTGGAAACCCATTGGGAGCCAAGGAAATTGGCGGATTCGCGGGGGAAATGGGGAGAGGGTCGGGCGGAAATGGCGGATGAGGATAGGGCTGCCAGCTTTGTTAGAGCGCGGGTGGGCCGGCTGCGGGAGGGGTTCGGGGATTTCGCGCCAGCACGGCATCCTTTCTTCTTCCCCGGTGCGGGGCGTTTGTTAGCGTGCCATCCGCTCCTGCTCGCTGGAAAAGATTCCACCAAAGATCATCCCCATTCCGACTATGAGTTCACGGCACGTTGACCGCCCTAGAATCGAATACCTGCGCGTCCAGAATTACCGAGCGTTGCGCGACATCGAGTTGAAAGACCTGACGCCGCTGACAGTTTTTTTGGGTCCGAATGGTAGCGGCAAATCGACAATATTTGACGTGTTTGCATTTCTTGCCGAGAGCTTTGGTTCCGGTCTTCGTAAGGCATGGGATAAGCGCGGGCGATTTAAGGAGCTACGGACTCGAGGTGAGGATGGTCCGATTGTTTTCGAGGTAAAATATCGAGAAAAACGACGGAGTCCCCTCATCACCTATCATTTGGAAATTGGAGAGGATATTAAGGGGCCATACGTGGCCCGCGAGTTTTTGAGCTGGAAGCGAATGCACCCAGGGGCTCCATTTAAATTTCTTGATTTCGGGAAAGAGATTCCTGGTTCCGGAGAGGTTGTGACGGGAGACATGCCTGATGATCGGGATACCCGTACCTCGGAGCGTTTGGATTCTCGTGAGTTGCTAGCGGTGAATACACTCGGGCAGCTTGCAAAGCATCCGCGGGTGGGGGCATTGCGCCGTTTCATCACGGGATGGTATTTATCCTACCTTTCCGCCGATAACACGAGGGGTGTTCCAGAGGCTGGTCCCCAGGAGAGGCTTAGTTCCAGTGGTGATAACCTCCCGAATGTGATTCAATTTCTCAAAGAGGGGCACGAAGACAGACTGAATTTAGTTCTTCGCAAGCTAACCGAACGGGTGCCGAGGTTGGAGAAGGTGGACGCCGAGGTTATGCCGGATGGCCGATTGTTGCTTCAGGTGAAGGACGCTCCTTTTGAGCGACCTGTTATGGCGAAGTTTGCTTCGGATGGGACGCTTAAGATGTTGGCCTATCTCACTTTGCTTCATGATCCGGACCCTGCTCAATTAATTGGAATTGAGGAACCAGAGAATCAGCTTCATCCTCGTTTGCTTCCAGAGTTGGCCGAAGAATGCCGAAATGCTTCAGGCTCAGCCCAATTGATGGTTACCACACACTCCCCATTTTTCGTCAACGCTCTAAGGGCGGAAGAGGCATGGGTTCTCTACCGAACGGAAGATGGTTTTACTCAAGCGCGTCGGGCGTCTGATATGCTTGGGATCAAGGAGTTTATGGCGCAAGGAGCGCTGCTTGGAAATCTTTGGATGGAAGGTCACTTTGAAGCGGGAGATCCGTTGATTAATTCCGGTGGCGAGCGGCGCCCAGCTATCCGTAAGCGAATTCGAATCCGCTGAATCATGCACATTGAGTTGATTTTGGAGGAGCCGTCTGCGGAGGCCTTTTTTCAAGGGTTTTTTCCGCGAATCTTGCCTGCAGGAACAACGTGGAATCCTATTGTGTTCCAAGGTAAGGCCGACTTGCTTCTGCAGCTTGAGAAGCGGCTCAAGGGCTACAGTGCGTGGATTCCAGAGGATTGGAAGATTGTTGTTTTAGTGGACGAAGACCGCGAAGATTGTGGGCAGCTGAAAGAAAAACTGGAAGCTGCTGCTCGTGCTGCTGGTCTTTCTACCAAAAGCGCTCCGAAGCGCGGACGTTTCACGGTGTTGAATCGAATCGCAGTTGAGGAGATCGAAGCATGGTTTCTGGGTGATCCCATGGCAGTTTCGTCAATGTTTAAGGGTGTTTCTCCTTACTTTGGCAGCAAAGCTGGTTATCGAGATCCCGATGCCATTGCAGGCGGGACTTGGGAAGCGCTTGAACGTTTGCTTCAAAAGGCAGGCTACTATCCAGGCGGATTGGCGAAGATGGAAGTCGCTAGAAAAATGGCAGCGTGTCTTGATGCATCGAGAAACACATCGAAGAGTTTCCGGCATTTTGTGGAGGGGATTACGTCTCTCTTACATCATGCTGTATGATGCGGCTTTCGTCTGAGGTGTAGCGTAGAGAAGGGCGCGGAGCCAAGTAGGGCTGCTATACGTGCAATGGTTGCGATTGGTATAAAAACAAAAATGGCGGCCGGGTGGCCGCCATTTTGTTTGAGTGGAGTGTTGAGCAAGACTCCGCTTATTTCGGAATCTCGTTGAGCGTGTACCAGCCCTCCGGGTGCCAGAGGGAGTTGCCTTCGGCGGATTTCACGCCTTTGGCGGTGAGGTGGTGGACGTTGCCTTGGACGAGGCCGTCGATTTTCAGGCGGACCTTGGTCTTGTCAGGGGAGACGGTGGCGGAGGTGATCGTGGGGGTGGATTGATCGACCTCGGGGCTGCCGTATTTCGCCTGGTAGATGTAGGTGAACGTGTCCATCGCGTAGGAGGCCGGGTTGCCGGCGGTGGCGGGATCGACGGGACCGGTGAAGGTCAGTTCGAAGCCGTCCGGGCGGGCGCTCATGTCATGGATCTCGAAGGGCGTCTTGCCGGTCCAGCGGACGCGCTCGAAGGTGAACGGCTTGCTGCCACGCGAGGCCCAGCCGCGGTTGGTGCCGCCGACGAAGAGCGTGCCGTCCTCGGCCTGGCGCAGCGGGACGATGCCGGCCTCGAAGCCTTCGAGGAAGTGGAACACGGCACCTTGGTAGAGGCCGTTGACTTTCTCGAGGTTCACGCGCTGCACCTGGGAGTGCGTTTGCTCGCCGATGAGCATCTGCTTCTGCCATGGGCCGAACTTGCCGCCGCTGAGATCGCAGGCGATGCCGCTGGGCGATTGGCCGACCTTGCCGTGGGGCAGGATGACCGCGGGCGGGATGAACTCGGGGAACTTCTTCCGCTCGGTGAGGATGCGGGAGCCGTCGGTGGGCTGGGGCGGGGCAGGGAACTTGTCGCCGTGCCAGTTGTTGCCGGAGGGATTGCCTTGGAACGAGCCGGGCTTCAGCCACTTCAAGCCGGAGGAGCCGTTCCACGGTCCCTGGTTGTCGCAGTAGAAGGCGTCGCCATCCGCGTTGAACCCGATGCCGCCGGGGGAGCGGACGCCGGAGCAGGTGGGGATCATTTCACCCTTCGGCGTGACCCGCAGGGCCCAGCCGCGCCACGGCGACTCCGAGGTGAAGGAGCCGGTGAGGCAGAGCAGGACCCAGATGTTGCCATCCTTGTCCGGCGGGCTGCCGAAGGCGTATTCGTGGTAATCGCCATTGATGCCCCACTTGTCGCAGATCGTCTCGAAGGTGTCGGCGGTGCCGTCGCCATCGCTGTCCTTGATGCGGGTGACTTCGGGGCGCTGGGTGAGGTAGAGCCAGCCGTCCTTCCAGAACATGCCGAAAGGCTCGTGCAGGCCGCTGGCGAACTTCTTCCAGGTGACCTTGGTCAGGTCCTGGTCGTAGGCGCCGGTGCAGATCCACACGTCGCCGCGGCGGTCGCTCACGGCGATCTGTTTGTCCGGGAGCAACGCGATGGAGCCGAGCTCCAGCACCTCGTCGGTGGGAGTCGGGATGCGTTCGCGGATGTAGTATTCCTCCTGGCCGGCGTGGACGCCGCTGGAAAGAAGGGCGAGTGAGAGAAGAACGGATTTCATTTCCAGCGATAGGTGAGGGTGGTGGTCTGACCGGGGGTGAGGGTGATGACGAGTTTGTCCGCGCGAGGTGGCGGAAGAGGGCCGCTGAAGGCAACGAGGGCGTCCTTGCCAAGCGCGAGCTCGGCGGGGGACACCTTCTGGACCGGCAGCGTGTCCGTGATCACGAGGTCGACCGGGCTATCGCCGGTGAAAGTGAGGGTGCGCACCAGCGCGGGGGCGCTTTGGGAGCCGCCCGCCTTGTAGGAATCGAGCAAGCGGCCCTTGCCGATTTCCACGGCGAAGGTCGGGTTGCCCGCGGGATCGAGCTTGTAGCCGAGGAAGCGCGCGCCCTTGGGAAGCGCGGCGTTCTTGGACAGGTTGACCACGTCCTCGCCCGCGGGGGGCTCCGCGCCTTGGCCGCGTTCGGTCCAGTGGTGGCCACCGTCCATGAACTTGCCGTGCCAGATCAGTTCGGGTGCGAGGTTGTCCGCGCTCCAGGCGAAGTTGACGCCGCCGGGCAGGCCGATGCCGATCGCGCGGGGCGTGGTGCCCTTGATAAAGTTGCGGTAGATAGCGGCTTTCTCGGCGGTGGCTTCGATCGGGATCTCGGGCCACTTCGGCTTGGCGGATCCTTTCTTGGGGCTCAGCCAGGTCCAGGCCTTGTCGCCCTTCTTGCGCCAGGCGAGCTGGATTTCCTCCTGGCCCTCGAACTCGTAGTACTCCACGTGCAGTTTGTGCGCGCCCTTGGCGAGCTTCACCGTGGCGACCTTCTCGCGGCCTTCGAGCGGTCCGATGCCATCGATCACTCCGACGACGGAGCCATCGAGGACAAGGCGCATGCCATCGTCCGCGCCGAGGTGGAATTCATACTCGGCGTCGGCGGGAAGTTCGAGTCCGCCTTCCCACACCATGCCGAAGTGGTCTTTCCGTCCGGCCTTGGCGATCGAGACGATGCCGTTGTGTTCTTCCTCGGTGGCGGCGGCCTTCAGCTTGCTGAAGTCCGGGAGGTTCTTCCACGCGCCGTCATAGACGTAGGAAATGAGATCGGAAACCGGTGGCTTGATGTCCAGCGGGTGCTGCTTGAGCAGTTCGGCGGCGGTCCACGGTTCGGCACGGTTCGCGGTCGCGGCGCGAACGGTTTTCACGCGGGACGCCTCGACGGCCTCGGCCTTGTTCCCCCAGGAGGAACGCACGTAGGTGAGGATGGCGGCGATCTGGTCGTCCGGGAGCATGGCGCCCTGCGGTGGCATCTCGAGGTTCCAGGTCTTGCCGTTGACTTCCACCTCGCCGTGGATACCGGAGAGGAGGATCTTGATGGCGCGGTCCGGGTTTCCCATGGGCCACGGGGAACCGGCGAGCGGCGGGAATTGGCCTTCCTGCGCGCCTTCGCCATTGGTTCCATGGCAGGCGGCACAGTAGGTGGTGAACAATTGGCCGCCGTCCTGGGCCTCCGCGGAGGCGATCAGACAGGCGGCCACGGAGGCAATACTCAGTGCCGGAGGCACGGTACGGGCGGTGGGCTTCATGGGTTGCGATGGGAGATGGGAAGGCGGGGCATCAAGCGCCCGCCCGCAGGGCCAGCAGCCAATTCCCGTAACGGGCCGGCGTGCCGCGATCTGTCGGCTGGATCGTGGAATCCGAGGCGCAGAGCGATTTTACTAGATCTTCAGTAGGTGCGCCCGCGGCGATGGCGGCGCGCATGGCGGCACCGAGCGCGGCGGAGTTGCTCACGGAAAGGCGGCTGACCGGCACGCCGAACACATCGGCGAAAACCCGGGCGATGCCGTTGTTCTTCGAGGCTCCGCCGGTGAGGCAGAGCTCGGTGGGCTTCAGGTGCATCCACTCGAGCTGGCGCAGGAGGTTGAACGCCTGGCCTTCGAGGAAGGCTCGCACGCGCTGCGGCGTGGCGAGGGATGTGTCGGCTTCAGAGAGTCCTCCCGGTCGCTTCGGGGTGATCTCATCCGCCACGAAGGGGATGGTGGTCGCGGTTTCCGGCAGATCGGCGTCGCCTGCGGCTTCGAAGGCGGACCAATCCGCGCCGAGCTGGTCGCGGAAAGCCTCGCGGGCCAGCGAGCCATTGCGGATGCAGGCGAGGGTCATGTAGCCGCCGAGCGGATTGCCGAACACGTGGCCGCAGCCCTCCGGATCGGTGCGGGGCTCGGTCATGGCCGCGAAGAGCGTGTCGCTGGTGCCGAGGCTCACGACCACGCGGCCCGGCGTGGCGGCACCCATGCCGACCAGCGAGCTCGGATTGTCGCCGGAGAACGGCAGCACGATGCAGGACGGATCGAATCCGAAGCGCTGCACGAGCCAGGCGGACACGGTGCCGCAGGGCTTCGAGGCCGGGCTCACCGGCGGCAATTTCGCGGCCAGATCCGGGGCGGTGGCGGCGAGGAGGCCGGCGTCCCAATCCTCGGCGGCGAGGTTCATGAGGTTCATGCCCGCGCCATCACCGGTATCGATGGGGGCGTCCGCGCCGATGAGCAGGCTGCAGAGGAAAGAGCTGACGAGATGGATGCGGGCGGTGTCCGCGTAGCCCTGCGGATCGCGTTTGTAGAACGCGCGGATCTGCGGGCCGGTGAAGCGTTCCACCGCCACCGAGCCGCTGCGGGCGCAGACGACTTCGGCGCCGCCGAGCGTGGCGGCGATCTCCGCGCACTCCGCGGAGGTGGTGCCATCCATCCAGATCGGGGAGGTGGCGCGGGAATAGATGCCCTCCAATTGCGGGCCCAGCGGCCGCGCGGGATCAAGCGTCGCGAGGCGGGCGGCGAATCCTTCCTTGAGATACACGCTGCCGTGCTGCTGGCCGGAGCCGGAAATGGCGGTCACGCCGGAAAGCGGCCAGCCGGCGTCCTTCATGCGCTGCACCAGCACATCCAGCGCGGCCACCCACAGGCGCGGGTCGGCGTGGACCTGGCCGTCCGACAGGTTTTCCAAAAAGCCGCGCGGCGAGGCGTAGTCCGTCAATTCACCGAAGGGGAGGCTCAGCTCGTGGGTGATGCGGAGGGTGTCGAGGTCCAGCAGGACCGCGGACAGGCTTTGGGTGGAACTGTCGAAACCGAGGGCGTGGGGCATGGGAAGGGAGTCGTAGGGCTTGGAAAGAAAAAGGGCCTCCCCGGCCTGCTCCGATGAGGGAGGCAGGCTGGGGAGCAGGCGGGGAGGCAGGGCTTGTAGGGATGGTGGTCCGGATCAGCGGACGCCCATCAGCAGCTCCATGGTGAGCTGGTCGAGCTGCTCGTATGGCAGGCGCTTGGTGGCGAGCTCGTGGCGGTCGAAGGACGCCTCGGAGATCGACTTGACGCTGGCCTTCGAGGTGCTCTTGAGGAGCTTGGCGATCTTCTCGTCACCGGCGGTGATGTTCTTCACCAGCGCCTGGATGTCCTTGTCGGTGTTCCAGCGCTTCGCCTTGTCGGCGAGGATTTCGTAGGTGCGCATGTTGCCGGAGGCGAACCACTTCAGGTCCTCGAAATCGCTGGCGCGGTAGGCGTGGCAGTCGAAGGAACGCGGGGCGCTGTAGTTGTGGTCCTCGAGGATCTTCACGAGGTGGAAGCAGTGCTTCAGGTTCGCGGAGCCGAAGCGGAAGTCCTGGTCGTAGCGGCCGAACTCCTGGTCGTTGAGGTCGATGTGGAAGAGCTTCTTCGCGTCGAGGGCGGCGGCGATCTGGTGGACGAAGTTGAGGCCGGCCATGTGCTCGTGCGCCACTTCCGGGTTCACGCCGAACATGTCCGGGTGATCCAGCGTCTGGATGAAGGCGAGGTAGGAACCGGTGACGGCGTTGTAGATGTGGCCGCGGGGCTCGTTCGGCTTGGCTTCGAGCGCGAACTTGTAGCCGTAGCCCTTCTCGATGTTGTAGGCGGCGAGGAGGTTGAAGGCCTGGCGGGTGTGCAGGATGGCCTGGTAGGGGTCCTTGTGGGCATCGGATTCGGCGCCTTCACGGCCGCCCCAGAGCACGAAGATCTTGGCGCCGAACTCGGCACCGAGGTCCATGGCGCGGAAGGTCTTCTGCACGGCGTAGGCGCGCACGGCCGGATCATGGCTGGTGAACGCACCGTCCTTGAACACCGCTTCGGTGAACAGGTTCACGGTCGCCATCGGCACCTTCAGCTTGTTGCGCTTCAGGGCGGCGGAGAAGTCGCGCTTGATCTCGGCGACTTCACCGGCGGTGGCGTCGATCGGGATCAGGTCGTTGTCGTGGAAGTTCACACCGTAGGCACCGGCTTCACCCACCAGGTCACAGATCTGGGCGGGGGAGAGCTCCGGGCGGGTGGGAAGGCCGAAGGGGTCGCGGCCGACGTTGCCGACGGTCCAGAGGCCGAAGGTGAACTTGTACTTGGGATTCGGTTTCCAGGTCATGTGGATAGGTGATGGGATTGCCGTTAACGAACTTTTGACCCCCGCCCGATGCTCTCGGCGGTGTCATTCATCGTTCCAGCATTGAACTATGAATCGGACTTGTTCGCAACGTCCCGCTCGTGTCATAAATTTATCCACAGCGAACATCCAATGTCCGATCGCCTCATCAACCTCACCCGCGTGAACCACGGCCGCCACGGCACCGACACGGTGTTCGGCGAGGCCTTCTACACTCCCGGCGGCATCTGTGGCCCGCGCATCCAGCAGGACTGGCAGATCGTCATCCTGCTCAGCGGCTCCGGGATTTCCTGTGTCGGCGAGGAGAAGCGCCCGTTCGAGCCCGGCCAAGCCACGCTGCAGGTGCCCGGTCAGCATGAAACGGTGGTTTACGCGCCGGAAAGCCCGACCCACCACACCTGGGTGGCGGTGAAACCGGAGGCGGTCCCGCCGGAGCTGGCGGAGGCGCTGGTGGCCGCTCCGAAGGTGATCCAGGTGTCCGATTCGCTCTCGAAGATCATGGACATGGTGATGGCCCAGCCGCGCTACGAGGGGCCGCTCAATACCCGCTGGGTGGACCACATGGGGCTGGCGGCGCTTTTATCCTACCTGTGCGTCACGGAATCCTCGTCCGGGCTGCGCCAGCAATCGGTGGTGGAGGTGGCGATCCGCCACATGGAGCAGCATCTGGCCGATCCGGAATGCCTGGCGACGGCGGCGATGGCGGCCTCGGTGACGCCGCAGCATCTGGCGCGGCGGTTCCAGGCGGAAATCGGCCTGCCGCCCTCCGAGTGGTTGTGGCGGCTGCGGCTGGAACGCGCGTCCGATTTCCTGCTCCACAGCGGGCTTTCGGTGGGGGAGATCGCGGAACGCTGCGGGTTCAAGACGATCCAGCACTTCTCGAGGCGCTTCCACGACCAGTTCGGGAGATCACCCGCGAAGCACCGGCGGGAAGCGTGGAATGCACCGGTGAAGAGGTGAAGGGAGCGCCCTCACTGCGGCGCTTGGTTTTCGTCCCGCAGCTTGAGGACATCGGAGTGGGAAAGGGCGGCGTCGAAGATGTAGACCTCGTCGATATCGCCGCGGAAGAAGCGGCGCTTGTCCGTGGAGCCCGGTTTGGTGTTGTTCGTGATGTCCCGGCCCAGCCACACGCCGTGGGGGGCATTCTCGATCTCGGTGCTGATCTCGCGGAGGGCGCGGCGGGAGATCGGTTCCAGCTTCCCATCAAGGTAGATCATCACGTGCGTGCCCACGTTGGGCTGGGAGCCTCCGTAGAGCACGGCGGCCACGTGATGCCACTGGTCATCGCGGAGATCGGTGCTGCCGACGATCTGGCCCTGGTGGGTGCCCACCCGGATGCGTCCGATCGGGCCATCCACGGGCAGCGGATTGACCGCGATCTGCCAGACACCGCCCGGGTGTTCGGACACGAAATTTCCCCACGAAACGATGGCGAAGCCTTCCTCGGTCTGGAAATCCTTCGGCACCTTGACCCAGAACGAGACGGTGCGCGGGGCCGCGCCGCCGATGCCGCGGAAATCGCTCTCCGCGTAGGCCTGGTTGCCATCGAAGCGCAGCGCGTGGCCATACACGCCCTCACTGGCATACGGCGGGGGAAAGGTACCCCGGGAGAGCAGCCGGAACTCCTTCGGCCCGGGAAGCATGCCGTCGCTGACGGCTGGTGTGGTGGCATTGGCGATCGTGTCGAGCGGCCAATGGACCTGGTTCACGGTCTTGGCATGCGTGGGCGGCATGGCGGTGTAGAACTCGCCAAGGTCTGCCGGGATGCTTTCGCCGCCATTGGCAAAGCGCAGGGCCTTGTCGCGGGTGAGCTTGACCTTGCCTCCACCATTCGGGAAGGCTTCCACCTCGCCCTCCAGCACGTGCGTTTCGGTGTCGCCCTTGTCGCCCACGGAGACGGCGAACTCGGTGCCGAGGTCGACCACCGCGCCACCCGGGGTTTCCATGCGGTAGCCGTGGCCGGCGGGCGTCACGCGCATCACCACGCGGCCCCGATGGAGGATCGACTTGTCCGCCGCGGCGAATTCCAGATCGGCGGGGCCTTCCACGACCATCTTGCCGCGTTTGCCCACCTGGAGCTCGACCAAGCCGGATTCGAAGGAAAGGTGCTGGCCGGACTTGAGGTGGCTGCCGGCATCGAACTCCACGCCTTGGCCCCAGGTGACGGTTTCCACGCGTGCGACGGTGGCCACGGCGCGGTGTTTGCCCGCGAGAAACATCCAGCCGGTGAGGCACAGCGCCACGGCGGCGGCCGCGGCGAGCCGGTATTGGAAGCGGCGGCCGCGGCGGACCTTACCCTTCACGGCGTCGACGAAATCCTCCTGCTCGGCGGCCTTCACCGCCTTCAGAATGCCTTGGAGGCGGCGTTCGCGGGAGAATTCGTCTTCCATCGCGACGCCGAGCAGGCCGTGCAAGGCGGTGAGTTCCGAAAGCCGCGCGCGCAGGGCCGGGTCGGCTTTCGCGGCCTCGTGGAGGCGGGCGATTTCCTCCGGTGTCGCGTCGCCCTCGATCATGCGGGAGATGGTGTCGTCGTGGGCGTTCATGTGCCTGGGGATTCCAGCTTCTTTTTCACGCAGTCGGCCAGTGCTTCCCGCATCCGGTGGAGCTGCATCGTCAGTGCGGAGTAACCGCGCCCGACCTCATCGGCCAGTTCGCGGACGCTTTTTCCCTGCACGTAGCGGCCGTCGAGCAATTCGCGGGCCGGGCCGTCGATCCGGTGCAGGCACTCCCGCAGCGCGTCCAGCGCGGCCCCTCCCTGGTCGGCGTGGTGGGGCTCCGTGTCCATGAGGGCCTGGAGTTCCTCACTGCCGCCGATGCAGTCCTCGCGTCGTTTCCGGATGAAATTCCGGAGGTGGTTCAGGGCGATGCCGCGTAGCCACGATTCGAACGGGGCTTCGCCGCGGAAATCGCGGATCCGGCGGAAGGCGGTGACGAACACATCCTGGGCCAGATCGTCCGCGGCGGACCAGTTCCGGATCCGGGCGCGGAGATAGCCGCGGATCCAGCCCTCGTGTTGGCGCACGAGTTCCCCGAAGGCGTCGAGATCGCCTTCGCGGCTGCGGTCGAGAGCGGTTGGGGGTGGTGCGTCCGACATGATTCCTTCCGGGGGTGTGCCAGGCTGTCGAAACTATCACAAAAAAATCCCGATTGGGGAACCATGCGAGTAATGGTCCGGTGTGAAAAAGCAGGGTCCGGCCCGTGGGCGGAATCCCTTATTTCGTCTGCCGTGACGGGGAGTGCCGAAAATGCCAACAATCACGGCGCTTTTGGCATACACGCTCACGCCCGTTCTCCTCATGTTGTCCGGGACATACGGCACCTGCCTGGCGATCGGACCGGGCCGCCAAGTCACGGTTTTCTTTGGGTACATGCAATGCAATGAGTGTGGCCGGGCGGCAACGCCCGGCCACAGGCGTTTCCGGGAAGGGAGCGGCCGGAAATGCGATTTTTGATCACGGCTGCATTTTTCCTGTGGCATGGTGTGCGACCGGCGACACCCCCTCAGTGCCGGATCGAAACGGCATCCAAATCATGTTCTTGCGAAACCTACGCCACCCAGTTCTTGGCCTCGCCCTCGCCGGGTTGATCCACGCGGAGCCCGTGAGCGTCTCGGGCATTTATCCCGGACTGGCCTATTTCAACAACGAGGGGGAATGCGGCACCGGTGCGGTTGTGCCCTGGGCCGACCGCCTGTGGGTGATCACCTACGCCCCCCACGCGCCGACCGGATCCAGCGACAAGCTCTATGAGATCACCCCGGACCTGAAATCGATCACCCACCCGGAGAGCATCGGCGGCACGCCCGCGAACCGGATGATCCACAAAGAGAGCAACCAGCTTTTCATCGGGCCCTACGCGATCGACGCCCAGCGGAACGTCCGCGTCATCCCGGTGAAGGCGATGTACGGCCGCATGACCGGTAATGCCCGGCACCTCACCGACCCGGCGAACAAGATCTACTACGCCACCATGGAGGAGGGGATCTACGAGGTGGACGTCCACAGTCTCGCCGTGACGGAACTCTGGCGCGATGAGCAGAAAAAAGACGGTCGCCATTCCGACCTGCCCGGCTACCACGGCAAGGGCCTTTACTCAGGCCAGGGCCGCTTGATTTACGCGAACAACGGCGACCACGCCGCTGAGGCGACCACCAATCCGGCCGCACCTTCGGGTGTGCTGGCCGAGTGGGACGGCAAGGCGGACAAGTGGACCGTCATCCGCCGCAACCAGTTTACCGATGTCACCGGTCCCGGGGGCATCACCGGCAATCCGTCGGCGGGCACCGATCCGGTATGGACCATCGGTTGGGACTACCGCTCGCTGATTTTCATGTGCCTGAATCATGGGAAGTGGACGGCCTACCGCCTGCCGAAGGGCTCGCATTCCTACGATGGAGCCCACGGTTGGAACACGGAATGGCCGCGCATCCGGGACATCGGCCAGAAGGACTATCTCATGACGATGCACGGGACGTTCTGGAAATTCCCGGCCACCTTCGACTCCACGCACTCGGCCGGAATCACCCCGCTTTCGAATTACCTCAAGGTCATCGGCGACTTCTCGCGCTGGAAGGACAAGGTCGTGTTCGGATGCGACGACACGGCGAAGGCCGAGTTCCTCAACAAGAACAAGGCGAAGGGCGAAATCGCCGCCCCGCAGTCCCAGTCGAACCTCTGGTTTGTCGATCCCGGCAAGCTCGCCGACTTCGGGCCGGTCATCGGTCGCGGAGCGGTGTGGCAGTCGGAAGCGGTGAAGCGCAACGTGCCCTCCGATCCCTACCTCTTCTCCGGCTATGAGAAGAAGGGACTGCATCTCTCCGCGGATGTCGGTCGTTCCGGACTGGTGCCGGTGGTCACGGTGGAGGTGGACGCGAAGGGCGACGGCCAGTGGAAGACGCTGACCAAGATCAAGGTCGACAAGCCCGCGCAGTGGATCGATCTCTCGGCGATGGAAGGGGCGTGGATCCGCCTGACCTCGGACAGCGATCTCACCAAGGCGACCGCGTTCTTCCAATACTCCAACAAGGACACCCGCGGCGACCTCGCCGATGAGATGTTCAGCGGCTTGGCGAAGGCCTCCGAGACCAATCTCACCGGCGGTGTGATCCGGGCGCGGGCGAAGAATGCGCGGACCCTGGCGCTCGCCGCCAGCTCGCCGCAGGGGGACATCGGCTATTACGAACTCGATGGCGATCTCAAGCTGAAGCGCGTCGATGACCCCGCGCTTCTGGAAGACACCAAGAAGGAGACGGCCATTCCTTCGGGAGCGGTTTCCGTCGATGCGGCTTCGGTGGTCTATGTGGATGAAAAGGGCAGCCGCTGGCGTCTGCCGAAGGGCGATCCGTCCTTCGATCAGGTGGGGCCGCTGGGAGAAGCCCGCGTGTGCCGCGAGGTTTCCACGGAGCGGAATCTCTTCAACGCCGGTGGCATCTTCTACGAGCAGCCCGCGAACAACGCCGGCGGCTTTGCCAAGGCCCGCGCCGTGGCGACCCACAACCTGCGCATCCAGGACTACTGCTCCTACCGCGGCATGTTCGTCATGACCGGCGTGGCCAATGGCCAGGGTGCCGACAACCCGCACATCATCCGCTCCGACGATGGCAAGGCCGCCCTCTGGGCGGGTGCGATCGACGATGTCTGGAAGCTCGGCAAGCCGCGCGGCAAGGGCGGCCCGTGGAAGGAAACAACGGTCAAGGCCGGTGTTCCGTCCGATCCCTACCTCCTGACCGGCTTCGACCAGAAGACGCTCGTGATCACCACGAAGTCTCCGGCGACCGTCCGAGCGCAGATCGATCTCACCGGATCGGGCGAATGGGTGGACTACGCCACCTTCAAGGTGGACGGCACTTTCCAGCACCAGTTCCCGGACGCGTTCCAAGCCTACTGGATCCGCTTCACCAGCGACACGGACAACGTGGCGACGGCGCAGTTGGATTACCGCTGATTGAAGAACACGACAAAGGCCGGACCTGGGATGGGTCCGGCCTTTTTGATGAAAAGGGGTCGTGAGGGCTCGCAAGTGGGAAACTTGCGCTTCACTTGATCTCCATGCCGCTCTTCGGGGAGATCCATTTCACCACCACGCCGTCCTGAAGGAGGGCCTTGGCTTGGATCGGACGCACGCCGAAGATCGTCTCGCCGCTGTATTCGAGGATGCCGGTCTGGTATTTCTCACCGCCGATGGTTTCCGGTTCGGTGGCTTTCCAGGAGATCGGCTTGCCGGCGGAGAGTTCCTTGAAATTGCCGGTCTGAACGCTGCGCTGCATTGCTTTCACGATTTGCTCCTCGTTCAGCATCAGAGCGGAGGAAGCGGCCTTCGGCTCTTCCTTGGCTTCTTCCTTCGGAGCTTCCTGCTTGGGTTCCTCCATTTTCGGCTCGACCGGGGTGGCGGGCTGCACTGGGGCCGGCTCGGGTTTCGGTTCCGGAGCGGGTTCCGGCTTGGGCTCGGGTTCCACCGGTGGCGTCACCGGCTCCGGCTTTGGTTCCACCACGGGAGCGGGCGGCTCGGGAATGGGCTCCGGTTTCGGCTCCACCTTCGGGGTGAGAGCTGGGATTACGTCGGTGGCGGAAGGCGTTTCCTCCTTCACCACACGCTTCTTCGCCGCCGGCTTCTCCCCGGTGAGGGTCGGGCGCAGGGTCGGCTCCGCGAAATACCCGGCGGCTCCTGCGATGGCGACGGCAAGAATCGTGTTGGTTAAGTTCATGGTCGGGAGATACGTAGCGGAGCGGCGAATCTTGGGAAGATTTTTCGGGTGGGCCGGGGGCAGGTGCATGCCGGTTTCCCTCCTCCATGAACGCCCCGGAGCGGGATGGTTGCAACTTGGAACTTGGAAGTTCCGGTCCGCCCCATTCTCCTCCCGGCATGCCCCGTCTTTTCCTGCTCGATGGCATGGCGCTCGTCTACCGGGCCCACTTTGCCTTCATCCAGAATCCCATCCGCAACTCGAAGGGGATCAACACGTCCGCGCTCTACGGGTTCATCAACACCCTGCTGACGATTCTGGAAAAGGAAAAGCCGACTCACCTCGGCGTGGCCTTCGATACCTCCGCGCCGACCGCCCGCCACGTCCGGTTCCCGGCCTACAAGGCGCAGCGAGATGAAATGCCGGAGGAGCTGGCTGCCGCGATCCCGGAGGTGAAGCGCCTGTGCGCCGCCTTTCACATCCCGGTGCTGGAACTCGATGGCTACGAGGCGGACGACATCATCGGCACGCTAGCGCTGCGCGCGGAGCCGGAGGGCTTCGAGACCTACATGGTCACCCCGGACAAGGATTTCGCCCAGCTCCTCAGCCCGACCACTTTCATGTGGAAGCCCGGCAAGAAGGGATCGGAGCACGAGATCATCGATCTGGCGAAGCTCCCGGAAATCTGGGGCGTGAACCAGGCCACGCAGATCATTGACCTGCTGGGGCTGATGGGGGACACGGTCGACAACATTCCCGGCGTCCCGGGCATCGGTCCGAAGACCGCCCAGAAGCTCATTGCCGATTTTCATTCGGTGGAGGAGCTGCTGAAGAACACCGCGAAGCTGAAGGGCAAGCAGAAGGAAAATCTGGAGGCCTACGCCGACCAGGCGCTGCTTTCCAAGGAGCTGGCCACCATCGACCGCGCGGTGCCGATCGAGGTGACGTGGGACGCGCTGGAGCTTTCGTCCCGCGACGATGAAGCAGTGAAGGCGTTGTTCACCGAGTTCGAATTCCGCACGCTGACGAAACGCCTGTTCGGCGAGAATGGCGCGAAGGCGGAGTCAGTCGAAGCGGTGGCGATGGAAGCCGCGGAGTCGACCTTGTTCGACACCTTCAAAACGATCTGCGAGGTCGATCACACCTATCACCTCGCGGACACGCCGGAGAAACAGGCGGAGTTGTTCGCGGCGCTCAAAGGGCTGTCGTCGTTCTGTTTCGACATCGAGACGACCGCGCTCGACCGCTTCGAGGCGAAGCTGCTCGGCGTGGCGTTTTCCTGGAAGGCGCACGAGGGCTGGTATCTGCCGTATGTCGATGCCCTTTATGAGCCGTTGAAGGAGGTGCTGACGTCATCGGCGGAGAAGATCGGGCACAACCTGAAGTATGATCTCTCCGTGCTGCTGCATCACGGCATCCGTGTGGAAGGGCCGTTCTTCGACACCATGCTGGTGGATTCGCTCGTCGCCCCGGAGCGCCGCCATGGCATGGACTACCTTTCGGAAACGCTGCTCGGCTACACGCCCGTGAAGCTGAAGGACATCGCCACCGCCTTGCCCGCGCCCGCGGACGAGGGGGCAGGGGATCTCTTCGCCTTTGCCGCGGAGAAGAAGGTGTCCAAGGAACTCGACATGACCGCGATCCCGCTGGCGGTGCTGGCGGAATACGCCGCGGAGGACGCGGATGTGACCTTCCAGCTCGCGGAGAAATTGCGTCCGCTGCTGGCGGCTTCCGGCCAGGAAGCGGTCTATCACGACATCGAGGGCAAGCTCCTGCCGGTGCTGGTGGCCATGGAAATGGAAGGCATCGCCGTGAATTCCGGCGCGCTGGGCACCATCGGCGCGGAACTCCAGACCCGCATCGACGAGCTGGCCGTTTCGATCCGCAACCACGCGGGCAGCGATTTCAATCTCGGTTCGCCCAAGCAGCTCGGCGAGGTGCTCTTCGACCGCCTCGGCCTGGCCGACAAGGCGAAGAAGACCAAGACCGGCCAATACAAGACCGATGAGGCCACGCTGCTCTCGCTGGAGGGCAAGCACCCGATCATCGCGGACATCCTCGCCTGGCGCGAGGCCAGCAAGCTGAAGTCGACCTACCTCGACGCGCTGCCGAAATACATCGTCGCCGAGACCGGTCGCATCCACACCACCTTCCACCAGCTCGTGGCCGCCACCGGCCGCCTCGCTTCCACCGATCCGAATCTCCAGAACATTCCGATCCGTTCGGAAGCGGGCCGCAGCATCCGCAAGGCCTTCGTGCCGCGCGCGGGCTTCACGCTGCTGTCGTGCGACTACTCGCAGATCGAACTGCGGGTGATGGCCGGGCTTTCCGGTGATGCCTCGATGGCGGATGCGTTCCGCCGCAACCTGGACATCCACACTGCCACCGCCGCCAAGGTGTTCGGCGTGGAGGAAAGCGCCGTGACCCGTGACATGCGCAGCACCGCGAAGATGGTGAACTTCGGCATCATCTACGGCATCTCCGCCTTCGGCCTCAGCCAGCGGCTTTCGATTCCCCGTGCCGAGGCTGCCTCGATCATCGACGCCTATTTCCGCGAGTATCCGGCGATCCGCGAGTTCATGGACCGCACCGTCACCGAGGCCCGTGAAACCTGCCAGGTGCAGACGCTCACCGGTCGCCGCCGTTCACTGCCGGACCTTGCCTCCGGAAACCAGAGCATCCGCGGCAATGCCGAGCGCGCCGCGATCAATACCCCCATCCAGGGCACGTCCGCGGACATGATCAAGCTGGCCATGATCCGGATCGACGCCCTGTTACGGGAAGGATCGTACAAGACGCGGATGCTGCTCCAGGTGCACGACGAACTCGTGTTCGACCTCGCGCTCGACGAGAAGGACGAGCTGGTTCCGAAGATCCTCGATGCGATGCGAAATGCCCTGCCTCTGCCCGACGGCGTGCCGGTGGAGGTGGAAGCGGGCACCGGCGACAACTGGCTGGCGGCGCATTGACCCGGCCTGTCACGAATCCGTTTCCTCCGCCACCTTCACGGCGGCGCTTCTGTTAGGCAGGTAGGATGGAGCCGGACCTATCCATGGTCCGGGCCATCCCCGAAGACATGAAGCGTTCATCCCGATTGACCCGATCCCTGGGCCTCCTGGCGACCATCGTGCTCGCGCCCGCCGGCGCGCAGGCGACGATCAGCACCGCCCTGCAAATGCAACTCGGCAACCCCACTGGAGCCACGGTGGACCCGAACAACCACAGCAACTACCTGCTCCAGCGCACGGTGGATGCCGTCGACTACAGCGATACCTACGGCGAGCCGAACTGGGTGAGCTGGGACCTGACCGGGCCGGACATCGGCACCTCCGGCCGCTCCAGTTCCTTCTACCAGGACACCGCGCTGCCGACGACCTTCTACCGCCTGGTCACCGGCGACTACACGAACTCCGGCTACGACCGCGGCCACATGTGCCCGTCCTACGACCGCACGGACACCAGCGCGAACAACCTGCTGGTGTTCTACATGTCGAACATCATCCCGCAGACGCCGGACAACAACCAGGGCGTGTGGCAGAACTTCGAGGCGTATTGCCAGAGCCAGGCCCAGTCCGGCAACGAGCTGCTGATCACCTCCGGCCCCAGCCTTTTCACCGGTGCCCGCATCCAGCCGAGCGGCAAGGCCTCCATTCCCGGCTACACCTGGAAGATCGCGGTGATCGTCCCGCCGGGCAGCGGTACCGCGCTGAGCCGCATCACCACGGCCACCCGCGTGATCGCGCTGAAGATTCCGAACATCGCGGGCGTCCGCAACGACCCGTGGACGAACTATGTCACGTCCGTCAACCTGCTCCAGGCCGACACCGGCTTCACCTTTTTCACCGCGCTGCCCGCCAGCGTGGCCTCCGTGCTGCGTGCGAAGGTGGACGGCGCCGTCACCACCTCGATCAGCGCCTTCAGCCCGTCCAGCGGTCCTGTGGGGACCAGCTTGACCATTACCGGCGCGGGATTCACCTCCGCCTCGGCGGTGTCGTTCAATGGCACCGCCGCCTCGTTCACGGTGAATTCGTCCTCGCAAATCACCGCCACCGTGCCCGCGGGCGCGACCAGCGGCACGGTCAGTGTGACCGCTCCCGGCGGCGTGGCGACCAGCGGCTCCAGCTTCACAGTCACCAGCGGTGGCAGTGGCAGCGGCGGCGTCCGTATCAGCCAGGTCTATGGCGGTGGCGGCAACAGCGGCGCGACCTACAAGAACGACTTCATCGAGCTCTACAACGGCGGCTCCACCGCGGTGAACCTCGCTGCCTACGCGGTCCAATATGCCAGCTCCACCGGCAGCTCGTGGTCCGCCACGAACCTCAGCGGCACTTTGCAGCCGGGCCACTACTACCTGATCCAGGAAGCCGCCGGCACCGGCGGCACCACCAACCTGCCGACCCCGCAGGCCACCGGTTCCATCAGCATGTCCGCTTCTGCTGGCAAGGTCGCCCTGACCAACACCCAGACGCTGCTCACCATGAGCAATCCGGTAGGCTCGTCCGCCGTGGTGGATTTCGTCGGCTACGGCACCGCGAATGCCTATGAAGGCTCCGGTGCGGCTCCGACTCCCAGCGCCACCACCTCCGACCTGCGCGCGGGTGCCGGTGCCACGGACACCAATAACAACGCCGCCGACTTCACCGCTGGCAGCGTGACTCCCCGTAACAACTGATTCATTCCGCGGCGTCCTCTCCGGATCCCTTGCCGGAGAGGACGCCGCTTTTCCGCTGGTTCATGAACCGTCGTCTTTTCGTCTGCTTGCTCCTGTTGGTGGCTGTCATCCTGATGCTCGGGGGGACAGCCGTGTGGCATTCGCGTGCGTCGTCCGATGGGGCAAGCCACGCCGCTCCCCAAGGCGATCCGGAGGTTTCGCGCAGGGCGTCGGCCTCATCCGTTCGGCCGGTGGCGAAGGATCGCACGGACGAACTCCGGGCCATCCTCGCGGGAACCGACCCGGCGGCGCGCTCCGAGGAGTTCGGGCGGGTGTTGGGCGAGTGGTTCCAGCGCGATCCGGAGGCGGCGCTCGCGTTTCTCCGTACCGTGCCGCGAGGGGCGGAATACACGAACGGCCTGCTGATCGTCATCGGCGGCATCGCGGAGAAAGAGCCGCGGCGGGCGCTGGATCTTGCCCGGGAAATGGCGACCACTTCGGAGGATTGGATTCTCTACAATGCCTTGTTCGCACGCTTCGCGCGACAGGATCCCGCCGGAGCCGCGGCGATGCTCGATCAGGTGCCGGAAGGCGACCCGAAGGCCAAGGCCCTGCGCGCCTTGCTGTCCGGTTGGGCCGCGGTGGATGCCGGAGCCGCGCTGGAGTGGGCGATGGCGCTTTCTCCGGGTAACGGACGCGAGGTGGCCATCGAAACGGTGCTGGCAGCCCTTTCCTCCGGTGATCCGGCCAAGGCAATCACCTTGGCGGACACGTGGTTGACCGGTGAAACACATGACCGGGTGCTGGCACGAGCCCTCCGCCGTTTGATCGAGCTCGATCCACTGGCCGCCCGCGGCGCGGTGGATCGTTTGCCCGCCGGCGAGATCCGCAGCGAGGCGACGCTGGGATTGATCCGTGCGTTGGCAGCGAGTGATGCGGAGGCCGCGCTTTCGTGGATCGAGGCGATTTCCGAAGAGGGACTGAAGGCGTCGGCGATCCGGAACCTTCTCGATGTCTGGAGCCTCGAGAGCCCGGAGCTGGCGCGAGCCCATGTCATGGCGATGAAACCGGGACGGATGCACGACGCCGCGGCCGCGCAATTGGCCACCGTGCTGGCCGCCTCCGATCCGGTCGCTAGCTACACTTGGATTGATGCGCTGCCGAGCGACAGCGCACGGAATGCCGCCTACTTGGCACTCGCTTCGGCATGGGCCCGCACGAATCCGGAAGCGGCTACCCGTTGGGCCGCGTCGTTTCCGGAGGAGCAGTCGGTGCGGGTGGAAACGATCCACAGCGCGTTGTCATTCTGGGCCCTGGCGGATCCCGCGGCGGCCAGCACCTTCGTCCTCTCCCTGCCGGAAACCGAACAACCTGCCGCCGTTCTCGGCGTCATCCCGCTGTGGGTGCAGAACGACGTGGGCGCGGCGCTTGCGTGGGCGGATGGTTTGGCCAATGCCGACTTCCGGGACATCGTGCTCGATAGCATCGTGAACCGTTGGGCTGACAACCGGCCGCAGGAGGCTGCGGAGTGGGTGGCCGCCCAGCCGGAAAGCCCGGCTCGCATCGACGAGGCCCGCACGGTGACCACCTATTGGTTGGACCGTGATGCGGACCAAGCCATCGGCTGGGTGAATGATCTACCGGTTGGCCCGACCCGCGATGGGGCGATGGACCGCATCGCGGAGCACTACACGGCGGTTGATCCAGCGAAGGCGCGGCTGTTCGCAGGGAAGATCCACTCCGTCGCGTTGCGCGAGGCACGACTGGGGCAGATCCATTTGGCCGGAAGCTAGGATGCCGGTAAGGGCCGACATCACTTCACCAAGCTGCGCGCGTACTGCACCGTGTCGATTTCCTCCGGCGTCTTGTCCTTACGGATCGCCTTGATACGCGGGAAGCGCAGGGCCAGGCCGGAATCGTGGCGTTCCGAGGCGCGGATCGAATCGAAGGCGATCTCCAGTACCACGTTCGGCTCCACGAGGTGCTTCCGCCGTTCCTTGGCCAAGGTGTGACGCTGGAAGTGCTCGGTCAGGTCTTCGATCTCCTCGTCGGTCAGTCCGCTGTAGGCCTTGCCGATGATTTTGAGCAGGCCGGTGTCGGTGTCCCGGACGGCGAAGGTGTAGTCGCTGAGCACATCGGAGCGCTTGCCATGCCCTTGCTCGGCGGCGACCACCACACAGTCGAGCGTGGGCATCACGCCTTTCAGCTTCAGCCACGAGCGGCCGCGGCGGCCGGGTTGGTAAAGGCTGCGCTGGTCCTTGGCGATGAGGCCTTCATGGCCTGCGCCGAGGGACTCCTTGAAGGCGGCATCGAGAAGCTCGGGGCTGTCGATCTGCGCTACCGCGACCCGGCGGAAGGGTTCGGGGAGCTCGAATGAGTCGAGTCGCATCCGGCGTTCCAGTAGCGAGAGATCGAGGAGGGATTCCCCGGCGTGCCAAAGGATGTCGAAGATGACGAAACGCAGCGGCACCTGGAGATCGGGAGCATCTTCGGTGAGGAAGAGCTCGTTCTGGTCGACCTGGCGTCCGAGACGCTGCTGCAGGTCATTGAAGCCAAGACGCCGTCCCTCCGCGAAAGCAACGAGTTCTCCGTCGAGCACGCAGTCGCACGGCAACTTCGTGGCCGCCGCGATGAGGTCCGGAAATGCGTCATCGAGCGGCAGCAGGTCCCGTGAGAACAGGGAGACGCGGTTGCCCACCTTGTGGAGCTGGAGGCGGATGCCATCGTATTTTGGCTCCACCCACAGCGGCCCGCTGTTGTCGGCCGTGTGCCAGTCCCAGATTTCCGCCGCGTCGGCGGTGGGGGATGCGAGCATCGACTTCACCGGCACGAAGGGACGCAGGACTGCTTCCTCCAGCCGTTGATAGCGCGCCAACACCGCGGTTTCCCCGGGATCGCCGGTCAGCATGTGGGCATGGCGGACGTCCGCCGGATCGGCGGCGAAGGCCGCGGCGATCGCGTCCTCGACCAAGCCTTCCTTGAGGCCGATCCGCAGGTCGCCGGTCAGTAGCTTCACCAGGGTCTCGCCCTCCGCCGGATGCAGGGTCCGCAGGCGGGGCGAGAGCAACTCGATGCGGGCGATCGATCCGCAGGCGGCGGCGAGCTCCTTGAAAAAGCCTTCAAGGCCCGCGAGATCCAGCGGTTCGGGCTTCAACGACAGTTCCTGCAGGAAGAGACGGGCCGTCCGGGCGGCATCATTCTGGGCCAGCGAAATCTCGCGGTAGCGTTCCTCGCGGGCATTCGGCAGGGCCAGCAATGCCCGGCGCAGGGCGGCGGAACCGGTTTGGAGCGTGCGGCGTCCGCCTGCCTTGGGCAGGGCCTCGCCGGTCAGCCAACCCGCGGCCAAGCGCAGGTCATGGTCGCTCTCCAAACTCCGCAGGTAATTGGCCAGGAACTCGATCTTCGCGATCCGGCTGCTGGTTTCTCCCACCAGGCGGCAGGCGTCCGAGAAGTCCGCCAGCAGGCAGATCGGCCGGTTGTGGCGGGCCTGGATCGTGCCCATGGGGCGCTGTGGGACGCCCCCCATCGCGAGTTCAAGCTGGTCGCCGCCCATGGCGCACCACGCGTCCACGCGCTTGCCCCGGAGCTCCGCGGCGAATTCGTGGGCGTAGCCATGCACCGTGAGCACCCGCTTCGGGCGGACGCGCTGGACGCATTCCAGTAGCCCGGGATGATCGGCGTGATCGGAGAGGGGAAAGACTTCGTCGACCCGGTAGCGGTATTTCGCTCCGGGTTGCAGCGCCCAGCCGGTGAGCATGGCGGTGCGCTTGCTTTTCAGCCCCCGCAGCGCGCGCGAGCGGATGGCGTTCGGCGGGGCAATGATGACATGCCCGGGCAGGGCGAACCCCTCGAATAGGACCGGCTCCGGCAGTTCCACGCCTGCTTCACGACAGGCGGCGGTCATTTCCGCGACGTTCGGGTGGAGCAGGGTGGGGATGCCGTGTTCGTGGAGCAGGGCCAGCGCTTCCTGGGCCTTGCCGAGCGAATAACCGAATAAAACGGGCGTTTCACCATCGGTGAAGGCATCGCCCACGAACCGCAGGATCGCAGACTCGATCTCGAGAGCGGGCGGAAACGTGAACTGCGGCAGCCCGAAGGTGGTCTCGATGATCAGGGTGTCCGCGTTCTGGAAGCACACCGGCTCCGCGGTGCGACCGCGGCGGGTCTTGAAATCCCCGGTGTAGAGCAGGGTGGAATTGTCCCGGGTGCGGGTGATGTGGAGCATCGCGGAGCCCGCGATGTGGCCTGCCGGCAGCAACCGCAGGCGGAAGCCGTCCTTCACCAGCGGGACATGGAAGGGCAGGGCTTCCAGACGGCTTTCCGACATGCCGTAGCGTTTCCGCACCAGCATGGCCGTCGCCTCGCTGCAAATCGAGATCTCGTGGCGGGCAAAATGATCGGCGTGGGCGTGCGAAACGAAGGCACGGGGCTTCGCATCCCACGGGTCGAGCCATAGGTCGGCTTCCGGGAGATACAGGCCGCGGTTGAATCGGACGTCGATCAAGTCGGGTCGATTATAAACGTTTGGTAGTCGGGGGCAACGGTTTGCGACGGCAAACTCACTGGCCCGGAACCGTCAGCGGCCGCCCGTTGTCCCGGGGGCTCAGTTTTTCCAAGAACGGCACCGCCTTTCCGGCCCATTCCTCGGGATCGGGGAAATCCGCCGCCCCGGCCCCGAAGGTGCTGCGGAGCATGTCGGTGTCGATGATCCCCGGATTCAGGGGGATCGCCGCCAGTCCGGGTGGTAAATCTTGGGCGAGGGCCAGGGTGAGACCCTCGATGCCCCATTTTGTGCAGCAATAAGGAGCGACGTCCGGCGAGGTCGAGCGCCCCCAGCCGGAGGAGAAGTTCACCACCACGCCGGTTCCGCGGGCGATCATGGCGGGCAGGAATTCCCTGCAGATGGCGTGCACGCCCTTGAGGTTCACGTCGACCACCCGGCCGAAATCCTCCGTGGAAACCTCCCACAGCGGGGCGTTGTCGTTGATGATGGCGGCGTTGTTGAGCAGCAGGTCCGGCGCGCCGTGCTCGTTGAGGACGTCCGAGGCGAACCGGGCGACAGCCTGCGGATCGGTGACATCGCAGGGCAGAATGGTGTGGTCGGGGCCGAACTCGGCCTGGAGCTTCGCGCAGGCCTCGGGGCGGGTACCGCAGCCCGCCACCGTCCAATCGCGGCGGGCAAAGGCGCGTGCCATGGCGAGGCCGAGGCCGCGGGTGCAGCCGGTAATCACAACGAGGCGGGGCATGGTATTGGAAAAAGGCTCGGGTTTTCGACCCGGTGGCGGGTTGCACGGCCCGGGATGCGTCCTATCCTAACATCATGATTTCTGAAATGCATGTCCTTGCTCAGTATGCGCCCATGGGTGGCCTCGGCTACTACGTGGTCATCGGGCTGACGGCGCTCCTCAGCTTCGCGGCGAGCGCCATGTTGAAGCGCAAGTTCAACGAGTATGCCCAGGTGCCCATGCCGGTGAGTGGCGCCGAGGTGGCGGAAATGATGCTGCGCCAGAACGGCATTACGGACGTGCGGGTGGTGAGCGTGCAGGGACACCTCACGGACCACTACGATCCCACCAACAAGACGGTGAACCTGAGCGACTATGTCTATGGCGGCTACTCGGTGGCCGCCGCGGCGGTGGCCGCGCACGAGTGCGGCCACGCGGTCCAGCACCAGCAGGCGTATGCCTGGCTCGGCCTGCGGTCGAAGCTGGTCCCGCTGGTGAACATTTCGAGCAATCTATCGAGCATCGTGCTGATGATCGGGCTCGGTATGGCGGCGGTGTCCCAGTGGCACAATACCTCGGTGTTCCTGATCGGCGTGCTGTTGTTCTCCGTGACGACGTTGTTCGCCTTCGTGACCCTGCCGGTGGAGTTCGATGCCAGCCGCCGGGCACTGGCGTGGATCGACCGCAGCGGGATCGGCTCCAGCATGGAGCACCGCCAGGCGAAAAGCGCCCTGTTCTGGGCTGCGATGACCTACGTGGTCGCCGCGCTCGGTTCGCTGGCGCAACTCCTTTACTGGGTGATGCTTCTGTTCGGGAATCGCCGCCAGAACGAGGAGTGACAAAAGGCAGGCAACGCCGGGGGCATCAAGCTCTCGGCCTTGCCGTGTCTTGGATTGGCAGCGCGGACTTGATCGCGGCCCCTACCTCGCGTTTGCTCGCTTTCGCCGATGGCCTCCGCTTTCTCCTTCGATTCCCTCAACCACGCCCAGCGTGAAGCCGTCGGTGCCCTCGATGGCCCGGTCCTGATTCTCGCGGGTGCGGGCACTGGAAAGACGCGCACGGTGACCTGCCGTGTCGCCCACATGCTGGAGAAGGGCGTGCGCCCGGAGCATATCCTGGCGGTGACCTTCACCAACAAGGCCGCCGCGGAAATGCGCGAGCGCATCGCGGGCATGGTGTCGAAGAAGGCGGCGGACGCGATGACCGTCAGCACCTTCCACTCGCTGTGCGTGAAGCTGCTGCGCGGCGGAATCGAGAAGCTCGGTTACAAGCGGAACTTCTCCATTGTCAGCGGCAGCGACCAGATCGGCCTGCTCAAGCAGATCATTGTCCGGAAGGCGGGGGCCGAGGAGAAGATCAAGCCCGAGGCGGTGCTTTCGGAAATCTCGAAGCTCAAGAACAGGGGGATCGACCCCGGCGAGCACGAGAACGATTTCTTCGCCACCCTCGGCCGAGCCTACCAGAACGAGATCCGGGCCCAGAACGCGGTCGATTTCGACGATCTGCTGGTTCTCGCCGAGCAGCTCCTGCGCGAGCACCACGACGTGCGGGACTCCTTCCGCCAGCAGTTCAAGCGCGTGACCGTGGACGAGTTCCAGGACACCAACGCCCTCCAGATGCAACTGCTCCAGCAGCTCGTCGGCCCGCCATACCACGTCTGCGTGGTGGGAGACGACGACCAGTCGATCTACGGCTTTCGCGGTGCGGAGGTGGCGAACATCCTCCAGTTTGAGAAATTCTTCCCGAACCCGCGCGTCATCCGTCTGGAGGAGAACTACCGTTCCACCCACGCGGTCCTCCATACCGCGAACAGCCTGATCAAGCACAACGTCGGCCGCCGCGAGAAGATCCTGCGCTCCACCCGTGCCGGCGGAGAACCGGTCCGTCTGGTGGCGATGCCGGGAGATGCCGAGGAGGCAGAATTCATTGCCGAGGAGATCCTGGCGGACAAGGGCACCTGCAAGCGGGCGTGGGAGGACTACGCCATCCTCTTCCGCACCAACGGGCAGAGCCGGAAAATAGAGGAAGCCCTGCGCGAAAGGAAGATCCCGTACCGCATGGTCGGCGCTCAGAGTTTCTACGACCGCAAGGAGGTCCGCGACGTGCTCGCGTATTGCCAGGTGCTGGCCTCGCCGGATGCCGACGTCTCGCTGCTACGCATCCTGAACACGCCGAACCGCGGCATCGGCCAGACCACCGCGGTGATGGCCACGGACTGGAGCCGCATGAACAACCAGAGCGTCTGGCAGGCGCTCTGCGATCCGGCCTTCACCGCCGGGCTCGGCCCAAAGGCCCGCGGGGCGATCGAGGACTTCGTCGTCCGCATCGCCGGGACCAAGGCCCGCATTGAGATCGCGCGTGAGAACCCCGGCGACGCCCTCAAGGCGATGCTCGATGAAATGGATTACATCCCGTGGGTGGGCCGCGGTTGCAAGACCGACAACGAGCGGCAGCAGCGCGGCGAGGGCATCGCCGACGTGATCGACCAGCTCCGGAAGCACTCGATGAAAGGCAAGGGCAAGGACATCCAGTCCTTCCTCGATGCCAGCGCACTGGCGTCCGATCGCGATGACGACGATCTTGAAAAGAAACAGGGTGCGACCCTGATCACCCTCCATGCCTCGAAGGGCCTGGAGTTCCCGATCGTGTATCTGGTGGGCCTGGAGGAGGGGATACTGCCCCACAAGCGCAGCATCGTGGAAGGCACCCGCGACGAGGAGCGGCGCCTGCTTTACGTGGGCATCACCCGCGCCCGCGAGATGCTGACCATGACCTACTGCGCCTACCGTACGAAATACGGAGAGCGAACCCACTGCCAGTCCAGCAGCTTCATCGCGGAGATCGACGACACCCATATGCTCCACACCACCTACGACGACATCCTGGGTGCCGAGGCGAGCGAGGAGGAACTGGGGAATTTCTTCGGCGGCCTCAAGGGCTTGCTCGGGGATTGAGCGGCGGCCGTCGCCCTCTCCAACAAAACGAAGCCCCCGCCCCGGTTGGGGGACGGAGGCTCATGTTTTGGGGGGAGATGGTTCTCCGCCCCCGCGTCGTCAGCGGCGGCGCTTGAAAAGGGTCAGCAGGCCCAGCGAGCCGAGCAGCAGGCCGGTGGGCTCGGGCACGGCGGCGATGCTGGAGGTGGACATGGCCGTGATCTTGAAGCGGTCGATGTCCGAGCCGCTGTACTCGCCGCGCTTCGCTCCGAAGAGAATGGCGTTCACGCCACCCGCCGGGTTGGTGACCGGGACGGTGCGCGCGCTTTCGCTGGCGGTCGAGCTGTCCGAGGTTTCCCCGTTGAAGCCGAGCGAGGCGAGATCGGCGTAGGTCTTGCCGGTGAGATCGATGTTGGTGGAGACGTTGCCCGTCCAGTAGGTGACATCGCGGTCGTAGACGCCGTAGGGGTCCACTGTCACGCCCGTGATCTGGACCTTCTCGCTGAACACGAACAGCACCCATTCGTCCGGGCCGGCGTTGTCGAGCTGGTGGTCCACGCCGGAGGGATCCTCGGTGCCGCTGACCACGCCCATGCCCACGTTCCACTGACCGAGCGCCGCCTGTTCCAAAGCATTGTCGCTGCTGCCGTAGGTGTAGCCCCAGGCGCTGGCGGTCACGGTGATGTTGTTCTGCGTGAAGAACAGCTTGTCGCCCGAATCGAGGATGCCCGCCGAACCGGTGAGATTCCAGTTCAGGGACTGCCCGGAGGCGAGTGAGCACGCGACGGCCATGAGGCCAGCCACGAAGGCTGCAACGGTTTTCATGTCGGGGGGAGGGTGGGGGAACACTTCGGCCGGTGGGTGCCGTGGCGAAGTGCCAACAGAATGGTTTCCCTAACCTTCTCCTACAACGGAAAATCAGTGCTCCCCCATGATCACGGGTATCCTACACCGTTCCTAACCATTTTCGGCGGGCCGTGCGCGTCACGATTTCACTGCGCATCACCCTCGCTCTCCACCGGAGGACGTGAGCTCTGGCAGGGCTTCAACAGGTCGTAGAGGTTGCCGCAATACATGCAGCGGAACTCCTGGGTGAACAGCAGGCTGAGCGTGGCGGAAACGCCGTGGTTGAGAGGAGCGAGACGCACGGCCCTGCCATGGGGCAGCGCGCCGCTGTTCAACAGCGGGGTGCCCTTGCAAAGCGGGCAACGCGCCGCCCGCCGTTTGAAAAACGCCCAGATCCAGGACAGCACGCTGAGAACCATCGAACCGATCAGGAGTTCCGAGGTGAGCTGGTCGCGGCGGATGGCGAACATCACCGCGCTGGTGATCCAAGCGACCACGCATAGATAGTGCATGGCGGCCCAGAACATCGCCGAAACGAACGGCACTTTGAAAGGAAGCGAGCGTGCCCGGGCGGCCGGAGCGCGCGCGCGCGTCCGGTGCCTGTGTCCGTCCTGGCCGGGGGAGCTCATTGCAGTGGGGCTCTGCAAGGCTCATTTATTTCGGGAATGTTGACAAGTATGGAGTTCCCCTGTCGCTACGCTCGGCTCACGGAGTGCCGGTGTTCGCGCTCGGCACACGGAAGGTGACCTTGTAGAAACCCTTCACCGCGGCAGAGGAGGTGTCATTGTTCCGGTCGATCGTCCCGGTCTGGGTCAGCGAGAAAGGCACCGCCTTCCATTCCAGTGTCTCCATGGTGGGATTACTGTAAATCTCGTAGGTGTATCCCGTGTAGGCGGGAATCCGGATGCGGTGGCGAAGGCTGCTACCCGGCCCCGCGACGAGTGCTCCCGATGCGATGAAGCCGCCGGAGGCCGGGTAGGTGGGTTCCACGGGAGTGAAGCCGCTGACGAAATCCCAGTTCGCGTGGATTTCTCCCGTGGTCGTGCCATTGACAGAAAACCAGGTAAGGTTCACCGAGCCGCGTCGGGCGGTGTCGGTGATGCCGGTGGTGGTTGCGGAGCGCCTTCGGGAGGCTTGCCGCCGGGTGGAAGCTGGGGTGGCCCGCCCGATCCGAAGCCCGGGCCGCCCTGGTCTCCGGGGCGACGGCCGGGAGGGCCACCAAATCCGCGGCTGGACTCGGACTTGCCGATTCCGCCTACAAGTTTGCCGTGTTCGACCTCTTCGGCCGTGAGGCCCATGATGATGTCGAACGTCGCCGTGAGTTCCCCGATCTTGGAGCCCTCCACCGGCTTGAAATCCACCAGCACCGACTCGCGGGCCTTCGCATCGCGGACGCCCGAGAGCACGCCGTCCTTCGCGTTGTCGGCGAAGCCCTTCACCATCATCTGCGTGGTGTAGATCCGCTGGCCGCCCTTGCTGATCGCGAAGTGGATGTGCGGCGCGCGCCACATCCCATTCAGCGTGTAGGCCACCGGCTTGATGGTGCGGAAGAAGTAGCGGCCGGTGGAGTCGGTGAGGTAGCGGCCGTAGCCTTGGAAATTGCCATCGTCTCCGGCGGAGTTGCGGCCCTTGGTGTGGATGTAGGACTGCTTCGAGTCGCACTGCCAGATCTCCACCACCGCGTTGCGCAGCGGCTGGCCGGTGGCGGTCAGCACCCGTCCGGTGAGATAGGTGATCTCTCCCACCGCCGGGTTGATGGAATCGTTGATGATGAGAAGATCGTTGTCCGTATCCAGCGGCATCTTGTCGGGGTAGTAGGGCCCCTCCGTCATGCGCGGGGTGATGATCAGCCCCGGGCTCTTCTCAAGCTCCTCCGCCATCAGCCCGCGGGTGGAGAAAAGCGCGGCACCCAGGCCGAGGCTGCCGAGGAATCCCCGGCGGGAGGAAAGGTGGTGGGTCGGAACGGTCATCGGTTCTTTCGTGATGGCGTGACCTTCGCACGCAGCCGATTAAGTTCCGGTTAAGCTTGGGAAAAATGATCCATAGGGAGGAAAAAGAACCGAGAATGGACGCCAATGGGCACGAATCACAGGGAAGGGGAATGACCGCCCCCTTCGGCGAAGCCCAATCCATCGATTCCAAAAATTGGCGTTCATCGGTGTTCATTCGCGGTTCCATTTTTTTCGGATCGTGACTCTGGATTTCATCGTTCCTTCATCTTCGATCTGTCAGACTCGCGCATGCGCGTGTTGCTCGTGGAGGACGAACCCCGCTTGCTGCGGACCTTGGAAAAGGCCTTCCGCGAGCAAGGCTATGCGGTGGACACCGCGGCGGATGGCGAGGAGGGATGGTTCAAGGCGGAGAACTACGACTATGACGCCGTGGTGCTCGATGTGATGCTGCCCGGCCTCGATGGCTGGGAAATCCTCCGCCGCCTGCGCGCGGTGAAACCCACGCCCGTGCTCATGCTCACCGCACGCGACACGCCGCCCGACCGGGTCCGTGGACTGGATGGCGGCGCCGATGACTACCTCGTCAAACCCTTCGACCTTCCGGAACTGTTCGCCCGCGTCCGCGCCATCGTCCGCCGCCACGCCGGCCAGACCGGTTCCACCATCGACCTCGGTGATGTCTCGATCGACACCCGCACCAAGGTGGTCAGCCATGCGGGCAAGGTGGCGGGTCTAACAGCCCGTGAATACTCGATCCTCGAGTATCTGGCGCTCCACCGCGGACGCCTGGTGAGCCGCACCGAGATCCACGAGCACCTGTTCGACGAGAACGACGACTCGCTCTCGAACCTGATCGACGTCCACATCTTCAGCATCCGGAAGAAACTCCGCTCCGACATCATCACCACCCGCCGCGGCCACGGCTATCTGGTCGAATCCTGAAACCCATGGCGTCCCACTCCATCCGCTGGCGCCTGCAGGCGTGGCTCGCGTTCTTCCTAATCCTCCTGCTCACCGGTTTCGGCTTCAGCGTGTATCATCTGGAACGCGGCAACCGCCTGCGCCGGTTCGATGCCGAATTGGAAAACCGCGTTTCGCTGCTGAGTGTCTCCGTGCGTGGTGGCCCCAATGGTCCGGGTGGCCCGCGGGATCGCCTGGGGCAACCGCCGGTTCGTCCGGGGGATTCGCCCCTGGGGCCCGCCGATTTGGATTCACTGGTTCCTCCGCCGGAGTCGGGCGACCTGACTCCGCCGGAGCCGCCGGGCCCGCGGGTCATCCGCATTCCGGCGGTCACCGAAGCTCTCTTCGCGGACAACGGTGCGGAGTCCTATTACTATCAGATCTGGAGGGCGGGCAGGAAAGCGAACCTCTCGGTCACCGCGTCCGGTGAAATTCCTCGTCCCGAAAACACCTCGCGGGAAACCACCGTCCGCTTCCGCGAGCGCGCGGGCATGCGCGAGGCGTTCCATTTCACCGAGCGTGGCGATTGCGTGTTGGTCGGGCGATCGCTGGCTTCCGAAAACGCCGCGATGAGCCGCTTCGCCCTCATGATTTCCCTCGCCGGTCTCGGGGTTCTCGTCGTCGGCATCGCCGGAGGCTGGTGGCTCACCGGCCAGGCGATCCGGCCGATCGCGGAGATCAATGAGGCGGCGCGCCGCATCTCGGCGGGCAATCTCTCGAACCGTATCCCCGTGATCGGCGACAATGAACTCAGCGAACTGGCCACGGTGCTCAACTCCACCTTCGGCCGTCTGGAGGAGGCCTTTGAACGCCAGCGCCAGTTCACTGCGGATGCCTCGCACGAACTGCGGACGCCGCTCACCCTGATGATCTCCGAGGCTCAGACGACCTTGGCTCGCGAACGCTCACCCGAAGACTATCAGGAAGCGCTTGCCGGATGCCTCGATGCCGCCCAGCAGATGCGCCGCCTCACTGAGGCCTTGCTGGACCTTGCCCGTTCCGATGGCGGGCCTGCCTCTTCGCTCGCCACCTTCGACATGGCGGTGTGTGCCCATGAGGTGGCGGACCGTCTCCGTCCCCTTGTCGCGGAGCGGCAGCTCGTCCTTGAATTGGATCTCGCCACCGCAGCGATCCACGGCAGCCCGGAACGTTTCGGGCTGGTGGTGGGCAATCTCCTGTCGAACGCCGTCCACTACAACCGCCCGGGCGGCGTGATCCGCGTCAGAACCCGGCAGGCCGGAGACGTTTCGGAACTGATCGTCGAGGACACCGGGGTGGGCATCGCGGAAGGCGATCTGCCGCGCGTCTTCGACCGCTTCTACCGCGCCGACCGTGCCCGTTCGCGGGCGGATGGACGCTTCGGCCTAGGCTTGGCGATCTGCCGCGCCGTCGTCGAGGCGGATGGCGGCACCATCGGCGTCACCAGCCGCGTGGGCATGGGCTCCACCTTCACCGTGAGCTATCCCGCGAAATCGGCGCCTTAGCTCTCTTTCGGGGCCTCCCAGTTCGGGAACTCCTTTTTGAGCTGCTCGCGGTATTTCTCCGCATCCGCGGTGTCGCCTTTCTTCTCGAGCGCCTTGGCGAGCTTCCACAGCGCCAGCGGCTTCAGGTCGCGGTCGTCGATGAACTGGACCACGTTCATGTAAGGACCGGCGGCTCCCGCGGCATCCCCGGCGCGCATCTTCAAGTCCCCGGAGAGCAGGCGCAGGCCCGCGCCCGTGCGTCCTTCCGGATGCATGTCGGTGGCTTCATCCACGGCCTTCTGTGCCTCGGCGTCCCGCTTGAGGCCGAAAAGCTCGCGGCCTTTGTCGAGCAGCGCGTCGGCTTTCAGTCCCGCGTTTTCCTCGACCGCCAGCACGTTGAGCGTGGCCTTGAGGGCATCCTCGTATTTGCCGGACTCCAGCCGGGCCTTGCCGAGGTAGCGCCAGATCTCCTTGGAAGTTTCACGAGGTTCGTCCGGATTCGAAACCCGTTCGAGGTAGCGGGCGGAGGCCGCGAACTTGTTGGCGTAGTAGGCCTGCATCCCGGCCCACTGCAGCGCCTGGTCCGGCAGTTCGTCCGCGTAGTGCTTCTCCACGGCCATGTCGATTTCCTCGGAGAGTTTCTCCAGGTTCTGGCTGGCGAAATAGCCGAGCGCCAGCAGGAGACCGGCGTGCTTTTGGAACGTGGTCGGCTGCAACGAGCGGGCCTTTTCCAGATAAGGGATCGAATCCTTCGGCGAGTTGGTTTTCACCAGACCCCAGCCGATGTAGAAATTCGCCTCCGCTTCCAGCTTCGGGCTCAGCGTGCCGCCCTTTGCCAGCAGCCCGCGGTAGCGCACGATCATGTCCGGCAGATTGTTTTCGTCGCGACGCAGGCGCGCGGACTCCGCCCACGCGATGCGGGCGAACTCCGGATCATCGCTGGTGCCGAGCTTGTCGAAGTCCTCGATCGCCTTCGCCGGTTCTCCGGCCTGGACGTAGGAAGTGGCGCGCTTCGCCAGGGCTTTCATCAGGCGCGGATCCTTCGGATAATCGGCGAGGAACTTGGTGAGCGATTTGATCGCGCCCTGCGGATCACCGGCTTCCGCCAGGCACCAGCCGCGGTTGAACAGCAGCCCGGCGCGGTTCGCCTCGTTGATCAAGGTGACGTCGATCTCCGCGTAGGTGGTCGCCGCGTTGGCGTAGTCGCTGCGGTTGAAGAGCGTTTCCGCCTTCATCAGCAGCGCCGTGTGCAGGTTCTTGTCGTTGCCGCGGGACTTCCGGTAGATCTGCACGAAGGCGTCGACCTGATCGGGCAGGTGCTCCCCGTCGATCGCGTAGAAGCACAGGATCCGGTAATACGCCGCCTGATAGGCCAGCTCGTTCTGCGGCGGAATGCTGCGCTCCACCTGACGGAACAGACGCAGCGCTTCCGAGGTCTTCTTGAGCTGGAAATTGGCCCGGCCCGCGAGCATCAGGCGTGTCGCCTTTTTCTCGTCCTTCGGAGCTTTCTCGTCCGGTGGCCCTTCCACGGCGTCCGACGCCTCGAGGCCGCTCTTGCGGTAGGCATCCAGCACGCCCTCGTAGTCTTTCTCCGCCATCGCGCTCTCCATCAGCAGGGACAGCGCGTCCGGGCGGAACTTCTCCATCCCGGGCGTCACGGCGATGAGTTTCAGATACTTGTCCGCGAGTTCCTGCTTCTTGAGCTTCGAGGCGGAAAGGGCGGCCTTCAGCGCCGCATCGCCACGGGTATCCGGAGTCGCGGACGAGGTCACCACGCTTTCGAACAGCGGCAGCGCTTCCTCGTGCTTGTTGCCCTTCAGCAGCAGGTAACCGAGGCCCATCTTGGCCATCGGCGCGTGCACGCCGGAGGCCGCGTCGTTGATCACCTTGCGGTAAAGGTCGGCCGCCAGCCGGTCCTGGTTCTGGTAGCGGTAGCTCTCCGCGGCGTAGAAGTAGCCGCGCGTGCTGTCCTCCGGGCGGTTGGCGTTGTCCCCGTATTTCTGGAACAGGGGAGCCGCGGTCTGGTAGTCCTTCTTGTTGTAATAGTCGATCGCCAGCGTGTAGGCGGCGGCGCCCACCCACGGTCCCTTGCCGAAGCGGTTGATCAGCGTCTGGAAGCAGCGCTTGCCCTCATCCACCTTGCCGGAGAGGTAAAGGCTCTGCCCCATGTAGAGCCACGCCGGCTCGGAGTTCGCGTGGTTCGGGAACTGGGTCAGGTAGTCATTGAAGACCGCCGCCGCGCGCTGGAGCATTTCGGCGCGGGCTTCCGGTGTGGTCCCGGCGCGTCCTTGGTCGTAGAGGTTTTTCCCCCGTTGGAACATGTCGTTGCCCGGGTCCGCCTGGAGCGCGGGATCGACGGGCTGGGCCTGTGGGACCTGGGCCGTGAGCGGCGCGGCGGCCAGCAGCAGGAAGGCGAGGGAACGTTTCATGTACGGTCGGATAGATGCCGGATGCAGGCGCGACCGTCAGTTCTGAGGCTGCGGCTTCTGCGTGGCGAAGGAAATGTTCCAGATTCCGGCCTTTTGGCAAAGATCGATAATTTCCACGATGGTCTGGTACGGACAGCTCGCGTCGCCCCGCAGGCGCACCGGCTGGTTCTTGTAAACCTTGGCAATCGCGGAAAGGCGTTCGGTCAATTCCGGGCGGGTGAGGTTCTTCTTCTCCACGATCACCGTGCCGTCCGCCTTCACGTTGATCAGGATCTCACCGCGCTGCTGGTTGTGCTGGGCTCCGTCCGCCACCGTGGGAACGGCGATTTCAAGCGACCGTTCCTCCGCCGCGAACTGGTAGCTCAGGATGAAGAACATCAGCAGCACCAACATGATGTCGATCATGGAGGCGAGCTGGAGCGGGGCCGGCCCGAGCGGTTGCTGGGTGGAAAGCTTCATGGCTCAAATCCCGTGGAGATCGCGCGGATTCAGCGCCAGCGGGGTCATCTGGCCGGCGGCCTCCGGGCGCTGCGGCGGCTGCTGCTGGCGGGCCGCTGCCTTGGCCGGAGCCGGGCGGGACTGGTTGGCCAGCATCTGCAGGTGGACGATGAAATGGGTGGCCGCGGCTTCCAGTTCGTTCACCAGCCGCTGGGCCTTGCCGCGGAAGTAGGCGTAGAGCATCAGCGCGGGCACCGCCACCACCAGACCACCGGCGGTGTTCACCAGTGCGTGGGAAATGCCGGAGGTCAGTTCGAGCTGCTGCACACCCTCCTTGCCGGCAGCGAGGTCGTAGAAGGATTCGGTCAGGCCGATCACGGTGCCGAGCAGACCGACCAGCGGGGCGATCGAGCCGATGTCCGCCAGATAGCTCACGCGCGAGGTGAGCTGGGATGCTTGGCGGGTGCCTTCGGTTTGGGTCACCTCGCGGATCTCGTCCATCCCGGCGTTCGGATTCTGGAGGATGAAATCGACGGTTTGCTGCACGATCACCGCCATCCGCTGCGAATTGCGGCGGGAAATTTCACCCAGCCCCTTCAGGTCACCGGCGCGCAGGGCGGATTCCATGTCGGACATGAACCGGTCCGTCACCACCGCGCGATGGCGGATCGTCAGGAACAGCGTGAACGCCACCGCCACCATCACCACCGAGATCAGCAGCAGGATATACATCACCGTGCCGCCTGCCGCCAGCAGCTCGGCGAACCGGCCTTGCTTCGCCACGGGGGCGGCCGCGGCACCGGCGGCGTTCTGGGCAAAGGCGGAAAACGCGGGCAATACGGCCAGCGCGGCGGTCAAGAGGCGGCACTTCATGAAACTTGCGCGGGATTCTAGCGAGCGAACCCCGCGAAGCAAGCCCGGGTCCGCCGCCCGGCCCTACGGGTGCCAGAGGACGGTTTCTTTCAGAAATCCAAAGCGGTAGGCGGGGAAATGCCCTCTTCACTTGGCACTTTGCCCATCCTGCCCTTTATTCCGGCGTGGTCGATTTGAAGGCGAAGCTCCGGGAGGTGCCCCACCAGCCGGGGGTGTATTTGATGAAGGACCGGCTCGGGTCCATCATCTACGTGGGCAAGGCCCGCGACCTGCGGAAGCGCATGTCGTCCTACTTCCTCGCGTCCCGGAAGACCCGCGCCGACCTGAAAACCCGCGCCCTGATCGACTCGATCTGCGATTTCGAGTTCCACATCGTCCGCAACGAGGCCGAATCCCTGCTCCTGGAGGGCAAGCTCATCAAGGACTACCGGCCGCGCTATAATGTCTCGTTCCGCGACGACAAGCGCTTCCTGCTCCTCAAGATCAACCCGAACGAGCCATGGCCGCGGTTTCAGATGACCCGGCTGAAAAAGGAGGACGGTGCCCGTTACTTCGGCCCCTTCGCCCATTCCGGTGCGCTGCGGGCCACGGTCGATTGGCTGAACCGCCACTTCGGCCTGCGCGTCTGCCGCCCCCGCGAACCCGGCGAGAGCGATTACAAGCACTGCAATGCCGACGTGATCCGGAATTGCTCCGCGCCCTGCATCGGCCGCATCGAGCGCACCGCCTACCTCGATCGCGTCGAGGACGCCTGCCGCATCCTGGAAGGGAAAGGGAAGCGCGAGATTTTCGATGACCTGCGGGCGGACATGGAAAAGGCCGCCGGACGCCTCGATTTCGAGCGCGCCGCCCTGCTCCGGGACGTGATGGACAATCTCCAGAAAACCCTCGAGCCCACCCGCCAGTTCACCCGCGGCCGCGGTGTGCCCACCACCGTGAAGCCGCTGGAGGATCTGGCTGAGCTAGGCGAGGCGCTCCACCTCGACGGTCCGCCGAAGGTGATGGAGTGCTTCGATATCTCGAACGTGTCCTCGAACCACATCGTTGCCTCAATGGTGCGTTTCACCGATGGCCGACCGGACAATCAGAACTACCGCCGCTACCGCATCCGAACGGTGCAGGGGCAGGACGACTTCGCCTCGATGGCGGAGGTGATCCGCCGCCGCTACGCGCGCATCCTTCTGGAAAACTCGTCCGTCGATCCCGATGCCGGGGTGTCGCAGGAGGATGTGGTCGAGGCCCAGCGCCGGCTCGCACGCGAAGGCCGCGCCCGCATCGTGCTGCCGGATCTCGTGATCGTGGACGGTGGCAAGGGCCAGCTCGGTATGGCGGTCAGGGAGCTTCACAACCTCGGCCTCCACGATCTGCCGGTCATCGGTTTGGCGAAGCAGCGCGAGGAGGTGTTCGTACCCGGTCGCAGCGAGCCGATCCTCATTCCCCACGACCGCGGCGCGCTCAAGCTGCTCCAGCGCATCCGCGACGAAGCCCACCGTTTCGCCAACGGCTACAATTCCCTCCTGCTCCGCCGCCGCATGAAGGAGAGCCTCCTCGACGAATGCCCGGGCGTCACCCCGCGCCGCAAGGAAGCGCTTTTGGAAAAGTTCGGCAGTGTCGCTCGCATCAAGAAGGCGAGCGTCGAGGAGATCGCCGCCCTGCCGGGCATCTCGGTGAAAAGCGCCGAGACGATCGTGCAGTGGCTGAACGGGTGATGTGGCCGAAAGCTCCGCTTTTGGATCGTCCCGGATGGCTCCAGTCATCCGGTAGGTGCGGCTTGTCAGGCCAGGTGGTCCAACGGGAACCGGTGGAGACATTTCCAAAGCGGGATGTTCGATCACCTCCCAATTGTCACCCGACAAACATGGATCACGTCATCGACACGGGATAAAACATCGCCATGAAAATCCTGATGTGTCTGCTGGTCTTTGTTGGCCTCCGTTGCGAGGCCGATGAAGTGCTCCGCCTCAAGGGCTCCGACACTCTCGGCGCGAAACTCGTCCCGCAATGGGCGGAATCGTACAAGGCCGACCATCCGGGAACGAAGTTTGAGATCGCCGCCGAGGGCTCCAGCACCGCCTTTCCGGCCCTCCTCGACGGCACCGCGGACATCGGCATGTCCAGCCGTGACATCAAGCCGGAGGAGGCGAAACGCTTCGAGGAAAAGGGCATCGCAATCGAACGCCACATCGTAGCCTACGACGTATTGGTCATCGTGGTGAACGCCTCCAACCCGGTCACAGGGCTGACCCGCAAACAGGTGGAGGGCCTTTTCACCGGCGACATCGCGAACTGGAAGGATATCGGTGGGGCGGACATGCCGGTCAAGGTGACCACCCGCAATACGTCCTCGGGCACCTACAAGGATTTCCAAACCCTCGCCATGAGCGGGCGACCCTATGGCCATACCGCGAACCGCATGGCGGGAAGCGAGCATCCCACCCAGATCATCGCGAAGGAGCAGGGGGGGATCGCCTGTGTCGGAATCGCCTACGCCGGAGCCTCCGGCATCAAGGCGCTTCCCATTGATGGCAAGCAGGCCGTTGCCGCCGATCTCGCCACCTATCCATACGTGCGTCCCTGTTACCTTTTCGTCCGCAAGGACGCTCCGGAAAACATCCGCGCCTTTGTCCGGTTCGCCTGCTCGGAAAAGGGCAAGGGGATCGCCACCCGGGTTGGGTTTCTCGTGAAACCTTGAACTGCCGCCCTGAAACAAAACCGGCGGCTCGCGCCGCCGGTTTCCGATTCGGGCAGTGTGCCGGGATGATCAACGTCCCGGATGGATACGGGTGATCTTCGATCCCCGGAGGCTCACGTCCGCCATCAGGCCTTTTTGGCCGAAGGTGTAGGCATAGACGCCCCGGTCGAGGGTCTTCGCGGTGAGCGCGGCGGAGGCACCGCGGTCGACGATGGTCAGGCCGGGATGGCTGCCGACATCCCACCCGGCGGCATCGTTGAGGTGGGCGATCGCGCTGCGGTCGAAGAGGAACAGCGCGTAGCCGGATTTCTGGAGTCCGGCCTGAAGTCCCCACGAGCCACCGGCGGTCTGATAGAAGCCGTTGACGCGGTCGTGGATGAAGAGCGTGCCATTGCCGCCCTCGGCACCATAGACAAAAGCCCCCTTCCAGATATGGGGGAATACCAGTACCCCGGCGGCGTGGTTGCCCATGCGGCGCGCGGAGGGATTCTCGGCATAGAGATGGTGCAGCGCCGCCCGGGAGTCCGCGGCGATCTTGCTGCCGCTGGCGGAGGAGGCGTTGGATTGCGTCACCGGTTCATGGGCGCAGTTGCTCAGGAGCAAACTGGCGGCGGCAAGGGCCGGCGCGGCGAGATACGTGGCTTTCATGAGTTCGGTTGGTTTGGATAACCCAACAGGGTATAGCCGCTCCTCCCGTTCCGCAAGGTGCCGTCGAACGGAAAATCATTGCGCCGCAATGGATCGGCGCGATGGGTAGGGTGGGATTCCCTCGCGAATCCGCTCACTCCACCGCCCGCACCGAGGCCGGCAGGTCGATGGTGAACCGGGTGTCCTGGCCCGGCGTGGAGGTCACGCCGATCGAGCCGCCATGGGCCTCCACCGCGCGCTTCACGATCGAAAGCCCCAGGCCGGTCCCCTTGATCTCCTGCTGCGAGTGGTGTTTCTCCACGCGGTAGAAGCGACGGAAAATGTGCGGCAGGTCGGCGCTGGGGATGCCCACGCCATTGTCCGCGATCCAGATCCGGATGCCGCCTTCCGGAAGGCCGATGCAGCCGATCTCGATCCGCAGCCCCTTGTGCGGGTTCTGCTTCAGCGCGTTCTCCACCAGATTGAATAGCACCTGGGTCCAGTAAAAGCGGTCGGCATTCAGCTTCAGCGTGTCGTCCGGCATCGTCACCGTCACCTCGGCGGTTTGCTGGCGGATCATCGATTCCAGGCGCTCCAGAATATCATGGATGCAGGCGCGGAAGCGGAAGGGCTCCAGCTTCAGGGCGGCGGCTTCCCCGGACTCCAGCCGGGAAATGACCAGCATGTCCTCCACGATGCGGGAGATCCGGTCGGAGTGCTTCCGCATCACGGTGAGGAAACGCCGGGTCATCTCGCGATCATCGAGCATGCCCTCGTCGAGAAGGTTTTCCAGGTAGCCGTTGATGATGGCAAGCGGCGTCCGGAGTTCGTGGGAGGCGTTCGCCACGAAGTCCTTGCGGATTTGTTCGAGCTGGTGTTCGGAGGTCACGTCGCGGATGACGACACGGGTGAGAGGATGGTCTGCCGGGGTGTCCGGCAGGCGGGCGGCATCAATGATCCAAGCATTGACGCCGCGGGTTTCATGGTCGCCGCGCGGAGATGCCTGCTGGGGCAGCACCACGCGGGAGCGGACCGGTTCGCCCGTTTCGAGAGATTGCAGCACGGCGTCCGCCAGGCGGCCGTCGAGAAAAGCTTCCCGGACCGGGCGGCCGACGATCTGTCGGCCCTCGAAAAGTTCTCGAGCGGCGGCGTTGACGAAACGGATGTCCGTTTCCGCGTCCACCAGCAGGAAGGCGTCGCTGAGGGCGTCGAGCAGTCGGTCACGTTCGTTGCGGGCTTGCTGGAGGTCACTCTCGAGTCGTTCTTTCCACGCGGTGGCTTCTTTGGCCCGCGCGGAGCGGGTGCGAAGCCAGAGGACGAAGGGAACTCCGACGGCAATACCGGCGAGGAGGGACGTGGTGATGGTAAGGGTGGGACTCATCCGGCGGTCGGCAGGGCCACCAGATAACCGACACCCCGGACGGTTTCAACCAAACCACCGTGGCTTCCGAGTTTCTGCCGCAGGCGTTTCATGTGCGTGTCCAGCGTGCGGCTGTGGACCTCATCGCTGTAACCCCACACGGTGCGCAGCAGTTCGTTGCGGTCCTGCGGCTTGCCGCCGCGCTCGCAGAGGTAAAGGAGCAGCTTGAACTCGGTGGCCGTCAGGTCCACCGGCTCGCCCTCAAGGTAGAATTTCAGCGAGTTCTTGTCGAAACGGAACGGACCGAAGCTGAAGTCCACGGTGCCCGGCGGGCCGTCCACCCGCTTCAGCACGGCACTGATGCGCAGCAGCAGCTCCTTCGGGCTGAAAGGTTTCGTCAGATAGTCGTCGGCACCGGCCTCCAGACCCTGGATGCGGTCCTCCGTCTGGGCACGGGCGGTCAGCATGATCACCGGAATCTGCGCCGTGCGGGCGTCGCGGCGCAGTTCCTTGAACACCCCGTAACCGTCGCGGCCGGGCAGCATGAGATCGAGGACGATCAGATCGGGGCGCTCGCGCAGGGCCATGTCCGTGCCGGTAAGGCCGTCATAGGCCTTGATGACTTGGTAGCCCTGGCGTTCAAGGTTGAAACCGATGAGATCGGCGATGTCTCGCTCGTCTTCGACGATCAGAATCTTATGCATCGGGCCGTGGTGTAGCGCGGAACCCCGTCACACACGAAACGAGGGATCGTGACAAATGCGTCACAGGAGGTCCTTGCCGACATAAGAACCCGGCTTCGTGGTCCGGGCAATGCCGATCTTGATCCCGGCCTCGATGGAGGTGTTCACCCCGGTTTTCACGCCGTCGCCGATGATCGCGCCGAATTTCACCCGTCCGGTGTTGATCGCCTTGCCCTGGATCGTGGAAACGTGGTGGCGGCCGTCGTGACGGTGGTTTTCGGTGCAGGTCCCGGCCCCGAGTGTCACATGAGTGCCGATGATCGAGTCCCCCACGTAGCACTGCCGGGAAATGTAGGTGTTGTTGTAGAGAATCGAGTTCTTCACCTCCGCGCCGTTGCCGACGTAGCAATTCGCGCCGATCGAGGTGGCGCCGCGGATGTAGGCGTTCGGGCCGATGTGGCAGTTCGGGCCGATCAGGACCGGGCCCTCGATCACCGTGCCGGGAAGGATTTTCGAGCCATTGCCGATGCGGACGATGCCGGTGATGGTGGCGAGCTTGCTGATCTCCCCGTGGTTCACGGATTCATCCATCATCGCCAGCACTTCCTCGTGCATGCGCAGCAGATCCCACGGGTAGCGGATCGTGAAACAGTTCGCGTCCGTCACCAGCCGCTCCGGACATTTTTCCGGATCCGGATCCCCCTTCCATGCCAGCGGATTGCCCTCGCTGTCATACAGGCAGGCGGGCTTGGCAACCCGCCCGAGCAGGAGCAGGGCGCCGATTTCGATCCAATTGTCGATCGGCATGCGGATGGTTCGCTCCGTGGCCTCGGAGGGCTGCACGAGCTGGAACCCGGAACGAATCAGGTCCGTGGTGATCAATTCCCGCAGCGGCACATTGGCGATCGGACAATCGCCGAGCTGGCGATTCGCGGTCAGTGGGGTGCACAGGGCGGGGTGACGTGGGGGTAAAAGACACGCTTGCATCGCATTTACAATGCATCACGAAACGCCGGGAAGATCACGTCTTTTTTGTTTTCCGAATAAATCTATTTTTCGCGTCGATTCACCATTCCCGGTGTTTCATCAAATCGCCCGTCGGCCATGGAAATGAGCGATTTTCATCATCCAGCGGATAGGGTGTCAGATGAGTCGGGGTGATCATGGTTTCCACGCTTCCTGTAGGCAGGCGTGTTTGTCGGCCCGGAATGTCGAACGGTTGCCCAAGCTTCTCGAGAGGGCGTGAATCGCTTCTGCCTTGGTCATTGAACCAGATGACAATCGCGTAATCGGACCCGCGCCGGATTGCCACGCGGGCAGGACGTGGTTTGCATGCCCGGATGCGTTTTGTCCGTTTCCCGCTTCCCTTGGTGGTGGCCGTGGCGCTGTCCGGCTGTGCCGGATACAGCGCGCTGCCCTTGTCGCCCGGGACTTCGGCATATCGTTTCACCCGGCGGACATTGGAGGACAGGGAGGTGAGGGACGCGGTGGTGGCGACCGGTCAACGATGGCCGGTGTCCTCGTGGAACCTGAAGAATCTCACCGCCGTGGGACGGCGGTTGAATCCGGAGGTGGCGGTGGCAAGGGCCCAATTGGAGTCCGCGAAGGCGGCGATCGCCACCGCGGCGGAACGGCCGAATCCCGGCGTGACCTTGTCCCCGCAGTTCACGGCACCTTTCAAGTGGATGCTCGGAACCTACGGCATTGATTTTGACATTCCGATCGAAACCGCGGGAAAGCGACGGACCCGCATCGACCTGGCCCGCGAGCAAGCGGCTTCCGCGGGATTCCATGTGGCGGAGGTTTCCTGGCAGATGCGCGGCAAGCTGCGGAAGGCCTTGCTTGAACTCTCCGTTGCCGGGCGCCGCGAGGCCATGACCCAGCGGGCGATCGACAGCCAGGCCCAGGTGATCGAGATGATGAACCAGCGGGTGGCGGCGGGTGAAGCTTCCCGGCCGGACTTCGTTCAATCCCGGTTGCTGCTCACCCAGCTCAAGATGCAGCAGGCGGATGCCGTCCGCCAGAAGGGCGAGGCCCAGGCCGCGGTGGCGGAGGCCGTGGGGCTCAGCGCGCGGGCGATGGATGGGGCGGTGTGGTCCTTGTCCGAATTCGAGAAAGTTCCCGAGGTGGGGGATATCGAGGCGGCTCGCCACCAGGCACTCCAGCACCGTTCCGATGTCCTGGCGGCGCTTGCGGACTACGCCGCTTCGGAAGCCGCCCTGAGGGGCGAGGTGGCAAAGCAGTATCCGGACATCCATCTCGGGCCTGGCTACCAATGGGACGCGGGGACGCACAAGTGGTCGCTCGGTTCGACGTTCAACCTGCCGGTATTCAATCAGAACCAAGGGTCGATCGGGGAAGCCGAGGCGAAACGGTGGGAGGCCGCGGTGAAATTCACTGCCGTCCAGGCGGCCGCTTCCGCGGAAGTGGACAAGGCTCTCGCGTCGTGGCGTGGAGCCCGCGCGAAATACTCGACCGCGGGTGAGCTCGTGGCTTCCCAGGAGAAGCAGGTGCAATCCGCGGAAGCGCTTGCCCAAGGCGGGGAAACCGACCGCTTGGCGGTGGCCTCGGCCAGCCTCGAACAGGCCACGACCGATCTCGCCCGGCTGGATGCCCAGGCGGAGCTGCAGGCCGCGCTCGGCAGCCTGGAGGATGCCCTTCAAACCCCGCTTTCCCGATGATGAAACGCTTTTTTGCGATCCTGATGTGTCTCGCGCTGCTCGGCGGTTTTGCCTGGCTGGTGATGCGGGGATTCGACCACCGTCATGCCGAGGCGGATTCCGCTGCCGAGGGGACGGAATCCCCGGCAACGCATGAAGGCACGCTACATCTCGACACCGAGCGGCAGGAGTTGCTCCGGTTGGCATTTTCCGCGGCCAAGAAAGGAACCATGCCTCCCGAGCGGAAGGCCTACGGCAGGGTGATCGATCCCGCGCCCTTCGTCGCCTTGGATGGCGAACTGGCCACCGCGGCCGCGGCATTGGAGGTCTCACGGGCCGAGAACGAACGAGCCGGAACCTTGTTCCGGAATGGCGAGAACATCGCGCGCAAAAATGTCGAAGCGGCGTCCGCCCAGTTCCGTGCAGATACCATCGCCCTGCATTCGCTCACGCGGCGTCTGGCGTTCGAATGGGGCGAGGAGCTGGCGGCGCTGGATGGCGACGAACGGGCGAAACTGGTGGCCTCGCTGGTGTCCGGGAAGACGGCCTTTGTCCGGGCGGATCTGCCGGCGGGTGAATCCTTTGAGGGAGAACCCGTCTCCGCTCGCATGACCGTTTTGGGGCGTGAGGACAAGCCGTTCGCCACGGCCAGGATCAAACCCGCCACCGCGGTGGATCCCAAAACGCTCGCGCAGGCATATATGCTGAGGGTGGAGGATGGCCAGTTTCCGCTGCGCCCCGGAATGGCTTTGGACATTGTTTTCCAGGTGCCGGGTGAAGTTCTCAAGGGCATCGTGATTCCGCGGGAGGCGGTGGTGCGCCATGAGGGCAAGGGCTGGGTGTATGTCCGGACGGAGGATGAGGAATTCACCCGCCGGGAGGTCGCCCTCGACTCGCCCGTGCAGGATGGCTGGTTCGTCAAAGAGGGCGTGGAAGCGGGGGAGACGGTCGTGGTGGCCGGTGCCCAGGCCTTGCTTTCCAGGGAGATCCTTCCCGCGGCCGAAGGCGCACCCGATTGACTCATGCTCAACCGTATTGTCATGTTTTCACTCCGCTATCGCGGGGTGGTTCTGATCCTCGCCCTGCTGGCGATCGCCTATGGGGCCTACGTGTCGTCGCAGGTATCGCTGGACGTGTTCCCCGAGTTCGTTCCTCCGCAGGTGGCGGTGCAGACCGAGGCACCGGGTTTGGCTCCGGAGCAGGTCGAGGCGCTCGTCACCCGGCCGGTGGAGTCGGCGATCAATGGCGCGGGGGACATTGAGACGATCCGCTCGGAATCGATCCAAGGTTTGTCGGTGGTGAACGTGGTGTTCAAGGAGGGGACGAATCCGTTCACCGCCCGCCAGCTCCTGGCCGAGAAGCTGGCCGAGCTGGCGGGGCAATTTCCCGAGGGCGTGAAGGCTCCGAAGATGTCTCCGCTCACCTCGTCCACGATGGACCTGCTCAAGATCGGGCTGCGGTCGGAAAAACTCACCCCGATGGAACTCCGGACGTTCGCGGACTGGACGCTGCGCCCGCGGCTGTTGGCGGTGCCCGGCGTCGCGCGGAGCACGGTGTTCGGCGGCAGTGTCCACCAACTCCAGGTGCAGGTCATTCCGGAGAAACTGGTGGCCTATGACATCCCGTTCAGCGAGGTCGTGGCCACCGCGCGTGCCGCCACCGGCATCCGCGGCGCGGGATTCATCGATACCCCCACCCAGCGCGTGGTGCTCCAGACGGACGGGCAATCGCTGACACCGGAAGCGCTCGGCGAGGTGGAGATCATCCAGAGCAATGGCGTGAGCGTCCGGCTCCGTGACGTCGCCCGCGTGGTGGATGGTGCGGAGCCGAAATTCGGTGACTCACTCGTGCAGGGGAAGCCGGGCGTCCTGCTGTCTCTCTCCGGTCAGTATGGAGCGAACACCCTGGAGACGACCCGGAAGGTCGAGGCGGCCCTTGACGAGCTCAAGCCGCTTTTCGCCGAGCAGGGGATCGAGGTCTTTCCGCGTCTCCACCGGCCGGCGACATTCATCGAGACGGCGCTTGGCAACGTGCAGCACTCCCTTCTCGTCGGCGGTGCTCTGGTCGCGCTCGTGCTGCTGCTGTTTCTGTTGGACCTCCGCACCGCGTTCATCTCCTTTGTCACCATCCCTCTGTCGTTGCTGGGAGCCATGGGCGTGCTCGATGCCTTCGGGGTTTCGATCAACACGATGACCCTCGGTGGTTTCGCGGTGGCGATCGGGGTGGTGGTGGACGATGCGATCATCGACGTGGAGAACATCCTCCGGCGGCTGCGGGAAAACGCGGTGGCTGCCGCGCCACGGCCCTTGCTGGAGGTGGTGTTCGATGCCTCCATCGAGGTGCGCGGAGCGGTGGTATACGCCACCTTCATCGTGGCGGTGGTGTTCTTGCCCGTGCTCACCATGAGCGGGCTGCAGGGGCGCTTCTTCGGACCGCTGGGAGTGGCCTTCATTCTTTCCGTGCTGATGTCGCTGCTGGTCGCCCTCACAGTCACCCCGGCGCTTTGCATGGTGATGCTCGCCCGCACCAAGCCACATGCGGAGCCTCGCTACATCGGCTGGCTGAAGGCGCTTCACCTCCGGTTGCTGGGAGCAATCAGCCAGCATCCCTGGCTCGCCATGGGCACCACGCTGCTCATCCTCGGGGGCTCCCTTGCCCTGGTGCCATTGCTGGGGGGCGAATTGCTGCCGGAGTTCCGGGAAGGGCACTTCGTGGTCCAGGTATCCGCCGCGCCCGGTACCTCTCTCGCTGAGATGAACCGGCTGGGTTCGGTGATTTCGGATGAGATCCTCAAGATCCCCAAGGTTGCCACCGTGGAGCTCCAGGTCGGGCGGGCCGAGCAAGGGGAAGACACCTGGGGCACCAACCGCTGTGAGTTCCACGTCGAGCTCAAACCCGGCTCGCCCGGCGAGGAAGAGGCCGTGCAGGAGGAACTCCGCGCCCTTCTCAAGAACGTGCCGGGTATCCAGTCCGAAGTGCTGACCTTCCTCGGCGACCGCATCAGCGAAACGATTTCGGGGGAGACGGCCAGCGTGGTGGTCAATGTGTTTGGCGACGATCTGGACGCGCTTGATTCCGCGGCCCATCGCGTGGCGGGCGTGCTTGGCTCCGTGCCGGGAGCGGCGGATGTGCAGGTGAAGGCCTCCGTCGGGGCACCGGTGCTGTCGATCAAGCTGAAGCCGGAACGTTTGACCCGCTTCGGCTTCAGGCCCTTGGACGTGTTGGAGGCGGTGCAGGTAGCTTGCCAAGGAGCCGATGTGGCCCAGGTCGTGCGCGGTGGACGGGTGATGGAGGTTGCCGTGCTGGTGGCGGAGGAAGCCAGAAAAGATCCGGAGGCGCTGGGGGATTTGATGCTGGCGAACTCCGCGGGCACCCGCCTGCCACTCAAGCAACTGGCTGATGTCTCGCTTACTTATGGCCGGGAGTTGATCCAGCACGAGGGGGCTCGCCGCCGCCAGACCGTGACCTGCAATCCCACGGGGAACGACGTGTCCGGCTTCGTGGCTGCCGCGCGGAAAAAGCTCGCGGCCGAGAAACTTCCCGCCGGGGCTTACGTCGAGCTTAGTGGCGCGGCCGAGGAGGAATCCAAGGGAACCCGTGAGCTGCTGGCGCATTCCGCCGTGGCCGCGATCGGAATCGTGGTCCTCCTCGCGCTGGTCTTCCGCCGGTCGAGGCACGTCATTCTGGTGCTGGTGAACGTGCCCTTCGCCCTGATTGGCGGAGTGCTGGCGGTGTGGGTGCATGGTGGCACGTTGTCGATCGGATCGATGGTCGGCTTCGTGACCCTCTTCGGCATCACGACCCGGAATTCGATCATGCTGCTTTCCCACTACCAGCATCTGGTCCAGTCCGAAGGGCTGCCATGGAATCTGGAAACCGCCCTGAATGGTGCGGGTGAACGCTTGGTTCCGATCCTGATGACGGCACTGGTCACCGCGCTGGGGCTTCTGCCCCTGGCGCTCGGCTCCGGAGATGCGGGCCGCGAGATTGAGGGGCCGATGGCTGTCGTGATCCTCGGTGGCCTCATTTCTTCCACCGCTCTGAACCTGCTCTTGCTTCCGGCCCTGGCCTTGAAGTTCGGCCGCTTTGAAACCGCCGATGCTTGAACACACGACGTTTTTGAAAAGGTTCCGCCGGGCGCTCCGTTCCGAGTTCCGGTGGATGAAACGTTGCTGGTGCAGGGGCCATCTGCGGTGGCTGGCGGTGTCGGGATTGGTAATCTCCATCGTGATGGCGTGGACCGTGGATCGGCCATGGATGGATTGGATCACGCGGACGCTGCGCGATTGCCCCAAACCTCAGGCTGGCGAGGTGATCGCCTCGTGCCGGTTCTTCAACCGAGCCGGGGACTTCTATTTCACCCTGGTCATTCTCCTAGGCCTGCTCGCGGTCCAGCGGTTCAGGAAGTCCGCAGTCCTGCTGCGCATGACGGCGGCGGTCGTGTGTGCCGCGTGCATCACCACCGTGGTGAGCCGGGGGCTGAAGGTGCTGGTCGGAAGGGTCCGACCTCGGGAGATGATCCGCAGAGGGGTGGAGCCCTGGTATCTGAACGGCCCGACCTTGCACGGGGACTACAACAGCTACCCGTCCGGCCACTCATCGCTCGCCGCCGCGGGAAGCGGGCCCCTGCTGGTGGCCCTTCCGTGGGCAGGCATTCCGTTGACGGCGGGGGCGATCGTCATTGGTGGCAGCCGGATGGTGGGGGTGTATCATCATCCCTCCGATGTGGTCGGGGGCCTGTGGCTGGGATTCATGGTGGGCTGCACCTCGGGCTGTCGCCTACGCCGCACAATCAGGAGGGCCCGGCGGTTGGGAGGCCGATCCGCATGAGAATCGGGCTGCGGGTCAATGTCCCTGCACGATCGACTCATGCCTCGGTGAAGGCGAGTAATCGAGAACGGTGCCGTCGTTGCGCACGGCGAGGTCGATGAAGTCGCCCGGCAGGTCGATCGGATACGCTCCCGAGGCGCGGATCACCCACACGCGACCATCGTAGGAATGCGGTGTGTAGCGAGCATTGGCGGCCCAGAAGTCCTGTTGTTCGCGGTGACGGATCGTCCGCTGGGTGTTCGCCAGCACCAGCGGCCAGTGTGGATCTCCGGTGAGGGCGCGAGTCGCCTGGACCTCGGGCGAAGGCGCGCAGGAAACCGCTGCGAACACGAGCGGCATGCCGACGAAAAGAGAGAGGATTTTCACCCTCTCTCCATGACGGATCCGGAACGAAAGTTCAAGATCAGGCGGTGATCACTCCGCGTGCTTGGCGTGCCACTCGTGGTAGACCTTCGGGGAGATCTCGGACGGCTTGATCTCGGAGCGGCCACCCCAGAAGACGTTGGTGTAGGAAACCGGGATACCGACGCTTTCCAGATAGCGGTCGATCGCCGCCTTGTGCTCCAGCACGCGGGTCTTCTCGGTGCCGTGGACCACTCCCATGATGTTGACGTCGCCGAATTGCGGGCCGCCCTCACGCCAGTAGCAGTGGGTCATGCAGTAGTGGCGGCCCACTTCGCCGCCGGCCTCGATCTCGCGGCCCTTCGGCACCGCCCAGTGGAACAGGCCGTTGAATCGGGTCACGCGCTCACCGGTAGAAGAAGGTTTCACGTGCTCTAGGAAGGTCGAGAAACGGCCGATCACCTTCTTGGCGTTCAGCGTCTCTGCCACCTCGCAGAAGCGCTCCAAGCTCACGCCTGCGATCTCCGCGCGGGCATCCCATGGGCTGGCGGTGATTTCGTCCGGCGTCAGCTCTTCCTTGAGGGCGAGCAACACGTTCCACTCCTCCTCCGTCAAATCGACGGGAACGGTCGTCATCATCACGCCCGGTTCATCCGCGCGGTCACCCGGTTCCAGGGTGCGGCGGCGGACATGGCCCACGCCCAGCGCGAACACGCCGTTGGCGGGCATGAGAAGGTATTCCTCGGCCCCGGTAAGGCGCATCAGCACCTGGGCGTGTTCGTCGAGCGATTCGCCGACCGGCACCTTCAGGGTCGTCCACAGGCGGTAGCCGGAACCGGACACCTCGGTGTCGGTGGAGCGGATCACCACGTGGCCGGAGAAGGGATCTTCCTTCGCCATGAAGTCGAAAGCCGCGTTCAGCTTCTCTTCGGGCACGCGCCAGGCGACCAACGCGCCGTGGGCCAGTTTGGTGGAAAGCAGCGTCTGGCGCACCCGGCGGATCACCCCGCCCTCCAGCATCGCGCGGATGCGCTCCAGCACCACCGGCAGGGCGACGCCGGATTTCTCCGCGATCACATGGAACGGGTGGCGGTGGAAGCCCGCGATCAGGTCTTCGGAAATGGAAAGAATCTGCGCGTTGACGGGATCGCTGTGCTCGACGGGGACAATGTGGCTCATGGGCGGGACGGGAGGCTAAACGCCGAAAGCCGGACTGGCTACGGCGATTTTCGTGGGAAATGTAACGGCCGGATCTCCCGAAAATCTCAGCGTTTCGCAGCAAAATCCGGGGATTTTTGGCGGTGAACCGTTCTTTTGGGGATCCGGAGGGGCCCCGGAGCCTTGTTTTCAGCCCGGTGAAGTCTGCTGGCACGGCGCGCCAACCATGTGGAAGACGCCCCACCCGTGCCCGTCCAGGTCGGTGAAGCCGTGGTCATACATGAACCCGTGGTCCTGCGGCTCATCGTGGCTGGCCCCACCGGGGGCCACGGCGCGGCGCACGATTTCATCGACCGCCGCGCGGGACTCCAGATGAAGAGCGACCAGCATTTCGCAAACCTTGCTGGTGTCCGCGATGTCCCGGGGGGCGAAACTGCGGAACATCTGATGATCCAGCAGCATCGCCTGGAAATTCGTGCCGAGAGCCACGCAGGCAGCGTTTTCGCTGCTGAAATCCGGATTGAAAGCGAAGCCGAGTGCCTTGAAGAAGGCGATCGAGGCCTGAAGGTCCTTCACAGGTAGGCTCACGCACATCTGTGAAGCGGTGATCGGGCTGGCCGGAGTGGCGGCGGTGTGGGTGCTCATGGTGTCTGGGATTTCTACCGTGCATCCGCATCGGTTTCACTACAGCGACGAACGAGCATCCGGAAAATGGACATGCCAGTGCGAAAAAGTGAGAGCGTCGCTGATTGGCAAGGCACCAACGGGAATTGGCGGAGTACTCGGTTACATTGGCCGCCTCAGCGCGAGTTTCACCGGATTTTGATTCCTATAGGGGATTTCGAGGCGGGTTTTCGCGCCTTCCGGGGTGAGGGTGGCTCCTTCTGGCGAGGCCCCATTCGGCTGCCATTTGCCTTCCAGCATGATGACGAACGGGCGCGTGTCCTTGAGATCGGTGGAGCCCAGGGAGACGCTCAGTTTCTTATCCCTGTGCGTCCACATCAGGGTTGAAGGACGGTTGACGGAAACGATGCCATCTGGTTCGAACGCGGCGTCGTTCACGAAGGTGGCCACGCAGCGGGTGCCGGTCGCCGTGTCCCGGAAGTCGTGCAGGCTGTTGCTCGTGACCAGCGTGAAGGGTGGCGTCTTCCCGGTCATGGTGGCCGCGAATTTTTCCAGTTCCTCCGCCGTGGTTTTCACCAGCACGGTGAAGGTGCAGGCGGCTCCCTGCGGGTCCTTGCCGTGGTCGAACCACGCGGTGGAGAACGCCGCCCGGGTGGGGGTGTAGTTGGGTAGCGCCGTCGCCAGGTCCGTGCGGGTCTTGATCGGCGGCTGGGCTTTCGGATCGAGCCCCGGTTTGAGATTCGCCGGGATGGCGTAGGTGTATTCCTGGAGTCCGCGGTGGACCCGGATGTCCGGGTTGCCGGCTGGCACGAAGTAGCCGGTGCCCTTGTCGTCGAGGAACGTGTGGGCGGTTTTGCCGGACAGCGTCCAATTGCCATCGGCGGTGCGCGCCGTGCCGTCGATGACCAGCGGGCAAACGGTGGGATCGGCGAGGCGGGTTTGGATCAGCCCGGTATCGACCTCGCCTTTCATCGTCAGATCGCGGGTCACCAGTGTGATGCGGTTGCCGAAGAAGAACGCGCTCTTGTGGCAGTGCGCGGGCGTCCAGGCCCACATCCCGTTGTCATCGAGATCCACACCGCCGCCCTGCTTCGCGTTGGAACCCATGTAGTCCGGATTGCCTCGGCCAGCGCGGGCAACGTTGTCCATTTGCACGGACGAGGCGTTCGGCACCTTGTTCGGATCGTAGCCGTCCGTGCCATAGCCGCTGTCAACCACGTTCGGCGGTGCGCCGTTCGCGCCTTTGGAGAAGATGAACAGCGCGCCCTGCATGATCTCGTCCATGTAGGCACCCGGCCATTCCGGGCCGGCATAGACCTCGGCCCCGCGCCATGAGGTGTTCGCGCCGCGCACGACCACCGTCCAATCGTCGCGGCGGTGGATCGCCGCGCCCATGACGGGGAAGGGGCGGTGACCGGTGAGCGGACGGGTGGTTTCCGGCGACATCAGTGCCTGCCACGAGGCCGGAACCCGATCGACGTGGCCATAGGTTTTCGATCCGGCGATGCGGGCGAGGTCGGTGATCTTGGACAGATCCGGTTCGCCGCGATCCGCGGCTTCCAGTTCCGCCACGCGTTTGGCAAAGTCGATGGTCAGGCCGGGATCGTCCCCCGGGCTCTTCGAGGTGTTCCAGACCGGGCCGGGACGCAGTTGGAAGACCGTCGGAATCTGCCCGGCGAGGCTGGTCCACGCCCACGCGTCCACCGCCAGCTTGAGGCGGTCGAGCGCCCGGGCACTGTAGGGACTGCTGATGCCGGCGCGGGCGAGGTTCGTGGCATGGGAAACGATCGGCCCGAAACTATAGGAGGCGTAGGAGATGTGGTGGCCCTCGTGATGGATGATACCGCCATCCGGGGAGACGGGTTCATTTCCCAGCAGCGTGAGATCGAGCCCGCGGCGGACACCCACGAGATACTGCCATTTCAACGAGGCGTCGTTCATCGCGCCAATCGCGGCGAACATCGTGGGATAGTAGTTGAGCTGGATGTCGGTCGAGGTGCTCGGCGTTTCCCGGAACAACCACTCGCCACCCGAGGTGAGCGCGATCGCCGCCGCGGCGCGGTCGTGCAACTCCGCTGGCAAGGTGTGCAGCATGCCGAGTAAGGCCGGTCCGCGCGAACGCCAGGCATAGCCATTGCCCATCCAGCGCACCTGGTCGCCGGGCTTCGGCGCGGACTTGAGCCACAGCCCGATGAGCTCCTTGTAGAGGGCTTCGACGCGCGTGGCTTGGTCGGGATTGCAGCCCGCGTAGAGCTTGGAGAGGTTCGACACCGCGGGGATGAGATCGCTGTTCAAGCCCGCCGCGGCCGACGCGGGTTGCGGCTTGGCGGATTCATCGTCCACCTCGATGCGACGTCCTTCGCCGGGCAAACCGAAGGTGTCGCGGATGTCATCGAGTGCCTTCAGCAGATCTTCTTCCTTCAGGCCCTTGCCATTCGGTTTCACCGGCCGCACCGGATATGCGGCCGCCATTTTCGCGATGGCCGCCTGCTTGGCATCATCCATCTCCGCCGGGAGAGGGGATTGGGACGGATAGGCCTTCGCTAAATCGAGCGCTTCTGCTCCGGCATTCACAGGAGACACGAGGGCGCAGCAAGCCGCCACCCGTATCAGGGGCATGACATCCAACCTAAACACACGGCACTCTACGCCGGGTCTTGGTGTTCCTGTCAATTTTTGGCCTTTGACGTCAATTCACGCAGCAAGCCCAGAGCCGCCTCCCGGTCGGTGATCCGGCCTTCGAGTTGCTCGGTTTCCACCGCTTCCAGCCATTCCCGGAACTGCGGTCCCGGAGTGAACCCCATGGCGATGAGGTCCCGGCCGCCGACGAGCGGGGCGGGGATCAAGGGCTGGCTGGAGAACTCCTCGCGCTTCGCCAGCAGATACTCGTAGTTGTCCGTGAAGCCGTTCGAAGAACCGCAGTCCACGCGATGCAGTTCCAGCTCGTCCTCGAACTCCGCGCTGGCCATGAAGCGCTTCAGCTTCGCGGTGCGCATTTTCTGGACGTTCATGAACTGCATGTGACGGGCCACCATCGGGACCACCGCTTCGATCACGTGGTTCGGATACTTCAGGCGGCGCAGGATTTCCTCCGCCATCACCGCGCCCATCGCGTCGTGGCCGTTGAACCGGATGCGATCCTCGGCTTCATCGTAGGTGCGGGTCGGTGGCTTCGCGATGTCGTGCAGCAGCACCGCCAAGCACAGCTCCAGCGAGGCATCCGTGCCGAGCATTTCCAGCATGATGGAGGTGTGGATGTAGACATCGCCCTCGGGGTGCCATTGAGGCGGCTGGTCGCAACCGATCAAAGCCAACACCTCGGGTACGATGTGACGGATCAAACCGGAATCCACCAGCAGTTCCAGACCGCGGCGACGGTTCGGCGCGGTGATCAGTTTCGAGAACTCGTCCCGGATGCGCTCCGGAGAGATCTTCGCGAGATCGTCCGCGTGGTCGCGGATCGCCTGCCAGGTAATCGGTTCGATTTCGAATCCCAGCACGGTGGCGAAACGGACCGCGCGCAGCAGCCGCAGCGCGTCCTCGCCGAAGCGGTCGCCCGGTGTACCGATCGCCCGCAGCGTGCGGGCCTTCAGGTCGGCGAGGCCGCCGACGTAATCGATGATCTCGCCGCTGACCGGATTCTGGAACAGCCCGTTCACCGTGAAGTCGCGGCGTTGCGCGTCTTCCGGGGGCGTCGAGAACTCCACGGTTTCGGGACGACGGCCGTCCTTGTAGCTGCCATCGGTGCGGAAGGTGGCCACCTCGATGTGGACACCGTCCTGTTTCACGATCACCACGCCGAAGTGCGCGCCGACCTCGTTCGAGCCGGGGAACAACCGCAGCACCTGAGCGGGTGTGGCGGAGGTGGCCACGTCGTAATCCTTCGGCTCCTTGCCTAACAAACCATCGCGCACGCAACCGCCCGCGAAGAGCGCGGTGTGGCCGGCTTCGGCGAGACGGCGGGCGACTTCGGTGGCGGCGGTGCGGGCGGACATGGCGGCAGTGTTTCGTCCGAGGCTTCACATTTCAACCGCCAAGCCGGTGGATCGACTGAACTTCGCGCTTGGCACATTTCCGCCAGCCCGTTGAATAGCACCACCTTGCCTTTCTATCCTCCTTTCGACCACTGGCTCTGGCTGATTCCGGCGTTCCTGATCGGGGCCTGCATCGGCTCCTTCCTCAATGTCGTCATTTACCGGGTGCCGCTCGGGCTTTCCGTCAACGAGCCGAAGCGCTCGTTCTGCCCGAAGTGCAAGAGCCCGATCCCGCTGAAGCGGAACATCCCGCTCTTCAGTTGGCTGCTGCTCCGCGGGCGTTGTGCCGACTGCAAATGCAAGATCCCCGTCCGCTACTTCGCGGTGGAGCTTCTCACGGCCCTGCTCTTCACCGCCGCCTGGTGGGTATACACGCGGCCCGGTGTCGAAGGAGCGATTGTCGTGCCCTTCCTGTGGATCCTGCTGGCGCTGCTGGTCTCGATCACCTTCATCGACGTGGAGCACATGATCATCCCCACCGGCCTGACTTGGGCGGGGACCGCGTTCGGTCTGGTGGCCTGCGCCCTGTGGCCGAAACTGGCCGCCCTTTCCGGGACCGGCGTGGGAACTTGGCAGGATGGTCTCAAACAGGCGGTCATCGGCCTGCTCGCGGGCTACGTGGGCCTGCGCGCCGTGGTGGAACTGGGCAAGCTGGCGTTCGGACGGCTGGACAAGAAATTCGCCTCCGCGGTCGCGTGGAAAGTTCAGGAAGGAGAGGGCGATGACGCGCCGATGGAGTTCATCATCGATGGCGAGACCACCCAGTGGTGGGACATCTTCTCCCGCAAGACCGACCGCCTCATCCTCGAGGCGAAAGCCATCGTGATCGATGGCGAGGACCGGGGCGGGGGGCAACTGGTGGTCCGTGAACTGGAGTTCGAGCTTCCCGATGGCACCGTGAAGCCCTTCCTCGACATCCGATCGATGGAAGGCACCGCCACCCGCGCCGTGATTCCGCGCGAGGCGATGGGCATGGGCGATCCGCCGTTGCTGGGCATGATCGGGGCCTTCTTCGGCTGGACCGGCGTGTTCTTCACCATCTTCAGTGCCTCCATTTTCGCCACCGTGCTGGCGCTTATCGCCCGCATCGGGTTCGGTCGACCGCTGCCCTTCGGACCGTTCCTCGCACTGGGGGCTGTGACGTGGATGTTCGGCGGGTGGAAGCTTTGGGAGTGGTACATGACCCTCCTCGGTCCGATGGACTTTGGACGTTGATGGGAGAGTTCTTCTCTTCGTAGCCGCCCTCGTGAGAGGGTGGGAAGGGGGATCCACCATCATCCTGCTCGCCCTCCGGGCTTGAAGAGAGGTAGCCCGATGGAGCACTGGGCGCGCGAGGGCAATGGTAAATCGCCCCGCCCACGCTCTCACGAGCGCGGCTACGGCAAAAGAAGTGGCCGATTAGTGCTTCTCCGGCTCGGCGGGTTTCGAGGCCGCTGGCGGCTGGAGGAAATTCATCAGCTCGGTTGCGAACTTCACGTCCTGCTGGTCCACATTGAGGTCCGGCAGAGAGCCGGGTTTCTTGGCCTTCGCCGGGTCCTCGGCGAACACCCCCGGCATTTGCCCGGCTTTCGCGGAGTCCGAGGGCTGGAGGATGGCGGGCAGCTCCGGCGCTGCCGCTGTCTCCTTTGGGGTGGGTGGCATTACCATGCCGTCGTTCCGCTGCACTACGATCCAGAACCAAACCGCCACGATGGCGATCAAGGCGAGCAGGATGGTGCCGCCGTGCTTGCCCTGACGGCGGCGTTTGGCCTCCAGCTCGCGATCCCTCGCGTCCAGGATCCGCCTCAGGTCATGGTCGGAGACTCCCCGCACACTGATTCAGATGCCTGAATCAGCCGGGATAGTCAAATATCAAGCCCGAGCGGGCCCGACCTCAGTTCTTCGAGCGGATTTGCCAGATTTCGCACATCTGGTTGCGTTCCGGCTTGGTGCTGCCGAAGCGGTCGGTCTGGCCGAGGTAGACGGCCTGGACCTTCTGGCCGGGCAGTTTCACCTCATCAAGGGACTTCGCCACGGCGGTGGCGCGGTCGGAGGAGAGGGTGCGGTTGTCGTCCGGGTTGCCCGTTTCGGAGGCGTAGCCCACGACGAGCAGCAGGCCTTCGTCTGGCAGGGTCTGGACCTTCGCGCGCAGGGCGGCGTCGTCGGTTGGGGAGGGGGCGCTGGAGCCGGTCGGGAAATTCACGTTCGACACCACGCTGGCCCCGAGCAGGTTCGCGAAGCCGGTGTAGGCGGCAAGGATCTCGCTGTCCGAGTGGTTTTCAAGTTCACGCAGGCCGCGGAACAGGGCGGTGGCCACCGGTAGCAGTTCGTTCTCGCTGGCGGCGAAAAGGCGGGGTGCCGGAGCCGGGGCGCTGCCTGCCTGGGCCAGTTTCGCTTCCAGTTCCCGCACGCGGGTTTCGAGGAAGCTCTTCGCGCGGGTGGTTTCCTCCAGGCGGCGCTGGAGATCGGAAAGGTCGCCGGGATCCGGGCGGCTCGCGTAGGCGGCGAGCTGGGTGCGGGCTTTGGCGAGATCTGCGGTCAGGCCATCGACCTGCTTGAGGGTATCGCTGAGCTGGCGCTTGAAGAGATCGGAGGAACCGGCATTGGCCAAGGCGCGGTCGAGATCGTTGCGGAGCGTGGCGTTCTGGGAAACGAGGGCCTGGTTGATCCGTTCGGCGTCCACCAGCGCCTTGGTCTTGGCGAGGATCTGGGAATCCCGCTCGGTGAGCTGGCCTTGGGCCTGGCTGTTCATCGAGATGAGAGCCTCGCTGTCCTTCTTGATCCGGCTGGCGAGATCCGCCGAGGTTTCGGGAGCGGCTGGACGAGGTTTCAGATTCACCGCGAGGATCGCTCCGAGCAGAACCATGATGATGAACCCGAGCGCCAGCACGGCGTTCGAGGGAGGCGCGGTTTTCGCGGCGGCGACGGACGGTTCTGCCGCGGGCACCGGAGCCGCCGCGGGAGGCGTGGCGGGTTGCACCGGAGAAGTCGGGGCGGGCGGCGTGGCAGAAGGTTCCGTCATGGCCGCAGGTTTTGGAGGAGGCGGGCGGATGTGTCAACCGTGCGGGAAGCCACCGCCATGGAGAGGCTTTGCATAATGCATGGACTCTTCATGCACGGTGCAGAGGATTCCCGGGCCGGTGCCTGCGATTCCAAATCGCAAGTCGCATTCCATGAATGGGTTGAAAGGAGGGCGAGGGGGCTGGCACAGCCACTGCGAAATCATTTCAAACGGATGGCTCATGCCTTCCGAAACCAACCAACCCAGCACATGAACAAGATCGTATCACTTGCCGCACTCACCGGCTTCGGGGGCTTGATGCTCACGAGTTGTATCGTCGATCCCGCTCCGCCGCAGCGGGTGGTTTACCGGGATTACCGCCCGGGTTACGTGGTGGAAACCCTGCCGGGTGGCTACCAGACGGAGGTGGTCGGAGGCGTTCAGTACTACCACCACGACAACATCTACTACCGCCCGCAGGGCCGTGGCTACGTCGTGGTCGAATCGCCGCGCATGCATGGCCCGATGATGCCGCCTCCCGGACACATGGGGTTCGGCACCACGGTGACCACGCTGCCGAATGGAGCGCGCATCGTGACCCACAACCGCACCCGCTATTGGGTCCACGACAACGTCTACTACCAGTCCCGCGGCGACGGCTATGTGATCGTGCGCAGTCCGTTCCTGTAAGGGATGGCACACCGGGAAAAGCGAACGGCCGGGGATTTCCCGGCCGTTTGTGTTTCAGGAGTCTGCGGTCAGAAGCAGGAACTCGTCCGGCCGGGAGAGAATATGTTCCGGATTTTCGCCCGCGAGCGATTCGGCGGAGTTGAAGCCCCAGGTGACCGCTGCCACCGGGATGCCAGCCTTTTTCGAGGCCTTGATGTCACGGATTTCATCGCCGACGTAAACCATCTCACCGGCGTCCAGCGAGAAGGTCTTGCGGATCGCGCGGAGGTGCTTGGCCTTGCCGGTCAGCTTCGAGGTGGACGAGATGAAATCGAACAGGTCGCGCAGGCCGTGGGCGCGTAGGAAGAGGTCCACGTTCGCGGTCGCGTTCGAGGTCAGGATGCCGAAGCTGCGGGCCTGGGTGCGGAGCTGGGGCAGCACCTCGGCCATGCCGGGAATGAGCGGCAGTTTGGAAATATTCGCCCGCATCAAGGTGGTGCCCCGTGCCAGCAGCGAGGGGACGCGGCGCTTCGGGATGTCCAGGTGGTCCAGCAGCTCCTTCAGCGAAAGATGGCGCAGGTGGTGGATTTCATCCTGGGTCACCTCCCGCAGTCCGTAATCCGGGGCCATGCGGTTGTAGATCAACCGGGATTCCTCGAGCGTGTCGGCGAGCGTGCCGTCGAAGTCGAAGATGAAAGTGCGGTAGGCCATGACGTCCCAACAGGAAATCCCACCTAGGGGAGATGGTCAACGTGGAACCTGTGACATCATGCCAGCCGCAGGTTCGGATCGATGTCCGCATCGAGCGGGCTCGATTCCCCTCCGAGATGCCTCAGCAGTGCTGCGAAGGCGATCATCGCGGCGTTGTCGGTGCACAGCGCGGGCGCGGCCACCGCGAGCCGGAAGCCGTGCTTGGTGCAGGCGGCCTGGAAGGCTTCGCGGAGCGTGCGGTTCATGCTGACTCCGCCGGAGAGGGCGATGATCTTCAGCCGGTGCTTGCGCGCCGCCTTGATCGTTTTGCCGACGAGGATCTCGATGACCGCCTGTTGGAAGGAGGCGGCGAGGTCGGCCACCGTCTGGCGGTTCTGGATGACCTCCAGCGGCTCGCCGAGGCCCTGCAGGGTGTAGAGGACGGCGGTTTTGAGGCCGGAGAACGAGAAGTCGTGGTGCGGATCGTGCAGCATCGAGCGCGGGAAATCGAAGGCGGCGGGATTGCCCTCGCGCGCGATTTTCTCGATTTCCGGCCCGCCGGGGTAGGGGAGGCCGAGCATCTTCCCGACCTTGTCGTAGGCCTCGCCCGCGGCATCGTCGCGGGTGCCGCCGAGTTTGCTGTAATGGCCCGGCCCCTTCACCTCCAGCAGCAGGGTGTGGCCGCCGGAGACGATCAGCGCGAGGTGCTCCGGCACCCGCGTTTCGGCCACGAAGGGAGAGAGCAGATGGCCCTCGAGGTGGTTGATGGAGAGGAACGGCTTGCCGGTCGCGCAGGAGAGCGCCTTGGCCGCCGTGCTGCCGATGAGAAGCGAGGACGCCAGCCCGGGGCCGGTGGTGGCGGCGAAGGCGTCGATGTCCGCGACGGTCAGCTTTGCGTGGTCGAGGGCCTGCTCGACCAGCGGTCTCAATCTCAGCGAGTGGTTTCGCGAGGCCAGCTCCGGCACCACCCCGCCGTGCACGCGGTGCAGCTCGATTTGTGAGGAAATCTCCGAAGCCAGGATCTCCGTGGGCACGCCATCCTCGCCACGCACGATGGAGACGGCGGTTTCATCACAGGACGATTCGATGGCGAGGAGGGTCTTCAAAGGAGTGGAGGCTTCAGCCGAGGAGGGTCTTCAGGGGGGGCGGAGTCGGGCGGAATCCAAAACCACGAATGAACGCGAATGAACACGAATTTTTGAGTTCGGATCACTTCGGGGTGTCGTCGATCTCCACCATTTCCCGCAGCAGCTTCACCAGCGCGGCGTTGCGCTTCTTGGCCCGGTCCGCGGCCACGTCCTGGAATGCAAACACGACAGCCAGAACGCCGCAGAAGAGCATGAAAAACGGTGTGCCATCGATCCAGGCGATGGCCCCGTAAGCCACACCCAGGAAATAGGGGAGCCCTCGCCGCCAGAGCGAAAGCGGCCTGGGGTCCTCCACTTCCGCGAGAAGGTTCTCGATTTTCAGCGGGCGCGGGATTCTGCAAAACTCGGGATTTGGAGTGCTCATGGGAAATGGGCGGAGTTCATGGAGCCAGCGCCTTCAACGCCGCCTCCATCACTGGATCCTTCCATTTCGCCAGCCGTGCGGCTTCCTCCGGCTTCAGCGAGTCTTTGTGGCGGTAGAGATCAAAGCACACGCGATCTTCATCGCTGAAGGGGATGACCACATCCGGCGTGATCCCGATCCCGTGCGGCGTGCGGCCGGATGGGGTGTGGTAATGCGCGATCGTGAGCCGCAGCGCCGTGCCGCCGCCCATCGGGATGATGTTCTGCACCGAGCCCTTGCCGTAGCTTTGCTCGCCGATGACCTTTGCGCGCTTCAAGTCCTGCAGCGCGCCGGAGGTGAGCTCGGAGGCCGAGGCGGACATGCGGTCCACCAGCACCACGATCGGGTAATCGCGGCGACGGCGCTGGCGGTCGGGCGTCTTCATGGCCTCGCCGATCTGGCCATCGCGGCCGATGGTGGTGACCACGGCGGTCGATGGCGGCAGGAACAGGCCGAGAATTCTCACGGTCTCATCGAGGTTGCCGCCTCCATTTTGACGCAGATCAAGCACCAGCGACTTCATGCCCTGGTCTTCCAAGTCATCGAGTGCGGCCTCCATTTCCTTCGCACAACCGTTGCCGAACTGGGCGAGGCGCACGTAGCCGGTGGTCTTCGCTTGGTCGAGGAGATGGCTTTCGGGCAGCGACTTCGTCTCGACCACGATGTGGGTGAGCTTCACGTCCTTCGGCTTCGGCGCGTCCATCGACTTCACGCTCAAGCGCGAGATTTCCCCCGGTGGTCGGGTCAAGCGCGCCATCAGGTCCGGCAGCGGCAGATCACGCACGTCCTGGTCGTCGATCTTGAGAATGCCGCTCTCCGGCAGCAACCCGGCATCCGCTCCGGGTCCCCGCGTGTCCACACCGGCCACATACGGGCCGCCATCGCGCAGCCCGAGCGTGATTCCCAGCGATGGCAGATGCGGATCGACGTCGCCCTTCTGAAGGGCTCCCGCCATTTCCGGATAGATGAACGAGGAGTGCGGATCGAGGCTGGCGAGCATGCCTTCCAACGCGTGGTTCACCAGGCGGTCGTAGGTCACCTTGTCCACGTCCGGATGGCGCTTCCGCACCGCCTCCAGCACCTGCACGAAGCGCTCGATCGCTGGATAAGCCGTCTCCTCCGCGTCCGGCGGGACATTCGTCTCCGCGGCGGAGATTCCACAGGAAAGGCAGAGGGCAAAGGCGATCGCGCGCATCGCCACGATTCCTAGCAGGAGGTCCGGAAGATGGGAAGAGGGAGATCGTTTATGAAGCCCCTAACTCTCTGTCCCCTTGAGCTTTGGTCGGGGATCACTTTCCGCGATCCAGTGTTTCGAAGCGGATCTCCACCTCGACAGGGGTTTCTGGAGTGATGGTGTAGTTGATGGACGTCATCCCGTCGGCCTGAAAGAACACCGGAACGGGATTGCTGGAGAGACCATGCACTTGAACCTGGGTTGTGTCTCCCGGATACCTCACGTCATAGCTCACCGTTGGGGTGAGGGACTGTCCCCAAGGGCTTTTCAGGTAGGGAGGGGGCGGAACTTGGAAGTTGGTGAGCCGGGTGCCGTCCGAGGCTCGCTTGAGGATAAACGTGGTGTTGACCGCGAACATCCGTGTGAGGTCACTCCGCCAACTTTCGGTCTGTCCGACATAGGCCGCCGCGATCAGTCCCGACAATGCCAGCAGGGGCCAGGCCAAGCGCCGATTGACGGGAGCGTCGTTGTGCTCAGTGAACCATCCTCTGGCCTCTCGTGTGAAAAGGCTCCAGGAGACAAGTGCCCCCGCGCCACAGGTGGCGGCAAGCTGGACCCAATCGGACGCGGAAATGGGGCTGCTGGATGGAGTCCAAAGCAGCCAAGCCGTGGCGGCAAGTCCCCCCACGGTAGTCATGACTGCAAACCACCGCGTGACTTTCCATGCGAATCCCACACGCAGCAGCAGGAAGTATCCCGCCGCGATCGCAAAGGGTTGGGCGCTGAAGAAGGGCCCGCCTTTGCTCCAGCACGCGACAATCATCGAGAACATGGCCGCGAAACCCGCCACCATCAGGATGATCGCTGCCACCACCACGCCCATCGGTGGGCGTGGGTTCATGTCGGGAATGACTGGATCAGCCATGAAAGAAGGCACGTTCTAACAGAACGGAGGCGCGGAGGCCGTGCGTGTGACCATTGCTACTTCCTCACGCCGCGTCCTGGTCCGCCCTGCGGCGGCGGATGAGCGGCGGGCGCTCGCCCTGAACCACCGGACGGTTGATCGTGACGGCCTCGATGTCGCCGCGGGAGGGCACATCGAACATCACGTCCAGCATCAGGCGTTCGAAGATCGAGCGCAGCGCGCGGGCGCCGGTGCCGCGGCGCACGGCCTCCTCGGCCAGCGCGCGCAGGGCATCGCGAGTCACGCGGAGTTTCACGCCGTTCATGGCGAGCTGCTTGCCGTACTGCTTCACCAGCGCGTTCTTCGGCTCGGTGAGGATGGAGATCAGTTCGTCCTCGGTCAGCTTCCGCAGCGAGGAGATCACCGGCAGGCGGCCGATGAATTCCGGGATCATCCCGAAGTGCAGCAGGTCTTCCGGCTGCACCTTCTCAAGGACGTTCACGTTCGGATTGTCGAGGTCCTCGCCGTCCTTCTCGGCATGGAAACCGAGGGTGTTCCGGCCGAGGCGGCGACGCACCATATCCTCCAAGCCCACGAAGGCGCCACCGCAGATGAACAGGATCTTCTCCGTGTTCACCTGGATGTATTCCTGCTGCGGGTGCTTGCGGCCGCCCTGCGGCGGCACGTTGCAGACGGTGCCTTCGAGGATCTTCAGCAGCGCCTGCTGCACGCCCTCGCCGGACACATCGCGGGTGATCGAGACGTTTTCGGTCTTGCGACCGATCTTGTCGATCTCGTCCACGTAGATGATGCCGCGCTCGGCGCGGGAAACGTCGAAATCGGAAGCCTGGAGCAGGCGCAGGATGATGTTCTCCACGTCCTCGCCGACGTAGCCCGCTTCCGTGAGAGTGGTGGCGTCCACGATGCAGAACGGAACGTCCAGCACTCGGGCCAGCGTGCGGGCGAGCAGGGTCTTGCCGGAACCGGTCGGACCGAGCAGTAGGATGTTCGATTTCTCGATCTCCACGTCCTTGAACTCGTCATCGAGCTTCGCCACGTCCTGGCGCAGGCGCTGGTAGTGGTTGTAGACGGCGACGGAGAGCACCTTCTTCGCGTGCTCCTGGCCGATCACGTGCTCGTCTAGGCGGGCGCGGATCTCGGCGGGCGAGGGGACGCGGTTGCCGGCTTTGTCGCCGGTGCCTTTGCCCTTCCCGGGAGTGCCGGCGAGTTCCTTTTCAAGGATGTTCGAGCAGACCTCGATGCATTCGTTGCAGATGTAAACGCCCGGACCGGCGATCAGTTTTTTGACCTCGGAGTGGCTCTTGCCGCAGAACGAGCACATCGTGAGATTGGAAGCGCGGGCCATGGTGAAAGGGGGAAGGAGGTTCCTTCGGTGCAGGCGATCTTACCCCAGTAAACGCCGCGAGAAACGAGAAAATTCGGGAATGGAACGGGAAGGGGGATTTTCGAAGCGGATCTGCGGGAATGCACGTAAGCGACTTCGTTTTTTCGGGCGTCTCAGTAGCGGAAGAACCGCTTCAGCGACAGCATCGGACGCTCCAGCACCTGCCAGCTCACCCACGCCCCGGCGAACGTCAGTCCGAACGCCACCACCACGAACATCAGCACCGCGCCGATCGAGACTCCGCCCGTGAGCCCGACGATCCAGCGCCCGAACACCACGTCCTTCAGCCACGGATCGAACAGGTAATGAAGGAGATACAGCCCGTAGCTGAATTTTCCGAACACCACCCAGCCGCTGCCGGAAAGTATCCGCCACACGGGCGAAGCCTGCCGTAGTGCCAGCATTAGCAGCGCTCCCCAGAAAAACGGCGAGAACGGCACCAGCGACACCTGCTCTGGAAACAGGATTCCGGCCAGCATCGCCACGCCACTGACCGCGGCCGCCGCCGGGGCCCGTCCCATCCAGTGCTCCCACCGAGCCGGATCGCGGAACACGATCGCCAGCCAGGCTCCGACGGCGAGCGTGTTCAACCGCGTGGCCGTGAATAGGTACGCTCCCACCGGGTTCCCGGAAAAGTGCAGCGCGAAATGAACCACCGGCGCGATTACGAGGCACGCCAGGCAGATCCGCTCGATCCCCCGCCGCGGAAGGCACCGCACCAGCAGCGGCCAGACGAGGTAGAACTGTTCCTCCACCGCCAGCGACCACAGGTGGCTCAGGTTCACGCCAGAGGGCGATACCAGCCAATCGTGCTTCCACGTCGCCCCGAGGTTCGAGGCGAAGAGCCAGTACCACCATGGCGAATCCGGACCCGCGGGCCGGGTCAGGAAGACCCCGATCAACACCGCGTAGTAGAGCGGGAAAATCCGCACCGCCCGCCGCAGGTAGAAGACGGAAAAGTAGCGTCCGCCCGTTTTCGGCGCATCCAGCAGGATGCCGGTGATCAAGAAGCCGGACAGCACGAAGAACATGTCGACGCCCGTGAACCCGCCGTGGAGGAACCGGAAGAACGCGTTGCCCTTGTCGATCAGTCCGCCCGCGGTGATGAAGTGGCTCCACATCACCAGCACGATTGCCACTCCGCGGAACCCATCGAGGGCGCGGTGATGACGGGGAGCAGCGGAATCGGACACGGGAGAAATGGGTCGGGACGCGGAAAAGACGCCGTCCCGGAGGAAGAAGCGCAAGGGTGATCTCGTGGAAATCGCACGTTCCGGCCGTCCTTCAGGAGGGTGGGGTGGGTGCCGTGCTTTCCAACCAGACCGATGCAGCGTGGGCATGGATCGTCAAAGCGGCATGGGTCTGGTGGCTTTGATGCAAAGGCGGAGTTGGAGACGCCCTCTTGAAGGAGGAACTACTTACGAAGAGAAAACAAAAAGCGCCGGATGTTTCCACCCGGCGCTTCCTTTGAACTGTTGTCGAAAGAGGCTCAGCCTTCCTTCTTCTCGTCGATCGCGGAAAGCACCGCGTCCGGGAGTTGCTTGCGGCTTTCCAGCACCTTGTCGACCAGACCGTAGGCCATGGACTCTTCCGCGCTCATGTAGTTGTCGCGGTCGGAATCGCGCTCGATCTGCTCCACCGACTTGCCGGTGTGCTTGGCGAGAATGCCGTTGAGGCGCTTCTTCAGGTTGAACATGAAGCCGATGGTGCGCTCCACGTCGGAGGCCGTGCCCTGGGCACCGCCGGAGACCTGGTGGATCATCACGTGGGAGTTCGGCAGGCAGTAGCGCTTGCCCTTGGTGCCCGCGGTGAGCAGCACCGAGCCCATCGAGGCGGCGATGCCGATGCAGTAGGTGTTCACGTCGCAGGTCAGGAACTGCATCGTGTCGTACATCGCCAGACCGGCGGTCACCGAGCCACCCGGCGAGTTGATGTAGATGTGGATGTCCTTCTTCGGATCCTGCATTTGGAGGAAGAGGAGCTGGGCGATCACGGAGTTCGCCACGAAATCGTCGATCGGCGTGCCGATGAAGATGATCCGGTCCTTGAGAAGACGGGAATAGATGTCGAAGGAGCGTTCACCGCGGCCGTCGTTTTCGACGACGACTGGGACATAGTAGCTGTTTTGAGGACCCATGGCGCGGGAGACGTTTGGAAAATTCGGCGTCTGCGAAATGTTCATCGTTCTCCCCGACCTTGGCGCGCCCGTCTGTAATGTCAATGGCCCCTTGCGGCTAGTTTGGTGGCTTCTTCAAAACAAAAGCGCCGGGTGGATGCACCCGGCGCTTTTTTAAAAGGAATCTCGATCGCGGTGTTCACCGCGGCCGGAAAATCAGGCTTCGCCGAGCGGCTCGCTGGTTTCCTCGACCTTGGCGTTTTCGACCACGAAGTCGATCGCCTTGCCGACGAGCATCGAGTTGCGCACGCCCGGGAGGCGGCCGGAGCGCTGCAGGTCGCGGATGAACTTCTTCGGAGCCTGCTTGCGGGAGTTGGCGATCGCCACCAGGTGGTTCACCAGCTCCTGGTCGCTCACGCTGATGTTCTCGGCGCGGGCGATTTCCTGGAGGATGAAGTTGGTCTTGATGTTCGACTTCGCCTGGCTGCCGGCGTTCGCGAAGATCTCGGTCTGCTGGGCTTCGACTTCTTCCTGGGAGAGACCGGACTGGATGCCCTGGCGGACCATGGCGTCGGCCTGGTTCTGGGTCTCCTGGGCGAGGAGTTCTTCCGGCACGTCGAATTCGACCTGCGTGTTGAAGTGCTCCACGATCTGGTTGACCTTGAGGTCGTCGATCTGGCGGCGGCGCTCGCGCTCCATGTTGTCGCGGATGATCGTCTTGATCTCTTCCAGCGTCTTGCCCGGGGCGAGCTTGGCGGCGAGTTCGTCATCCAGCTCCGGAAGCACGGCTTCCTTGAGCTCCTTCACGGTCACCGCGAAGACCACTTCCTTCTCGCGCAGGTCGGAGAGCGGGAAATCGGCCGGGATGGTCACGGTCACTTCCTTGCTGTCGCCGGCGTTCAGGCCGACGAGCTGGGCGGCGAAGCCCGGGAGGAAGGAGTCGTCGTTGATGCGGACCCAGAAGCCCTCGCGGCCGCCGATGTAACCGGCCGGCTTGCCGAGGAATTCCTCGAGCGGCTTGCCTTCGGTGGTCGAGGTGTAGTCGATCACGGCGAAGTCACCGGTCTGGAGGGCGCGGCCTTCCAGCGTGTTGAAATCGGCGAAACGCTCGCGGAGGCCGTCGAGCTGCTTGTTGAGTTCTTCATCCGGCACGGCGACGGCCGGGACCTTCACCGGGATGCCTTTGTACTCCGGAAGGGTGATTTCCGGGGCGAGGAGAATGCGGGTGGAGAAGGAGAAACCGCCGTCGGCGGTGAATTCGGTGGACTCCGGCACGCCGAAGTCGAGCACCTTCAGGGACTCCTTGCGGAGCGCCTCATCGCAGCCTTCCTGCATCAGGCGGTCGCGGAGTTCCTCGCTGATTTCCTTCTCGTAGCGCTTTTCGATGACCTTGCGGGGGGCCTTGCCGGGGCGGAAACCGGGCAGCTTGGCCTGTTTGGTGTAACCCGCGACAATGCGCTCGCGCTCGCCGGAAACCTGCTCGGCGGGAATCTCGACGCGGAGGGTGGCGACGCACTTGGGCTGCTTTTCGACAACAATGTTCATGGTGGCGGGACCGGCACGGTACGGCCGGGGGCGGGAAGCTAGGGCCGCTCCGGCCCGCTTGTCAAACCGGGTATTCGCCATTCCGCCCCGATTCGGTGGGGATTGGGAGCCCGGCGGGGCGGAATCCAAGGATTCCCGGGGCAAAACCGGGACGGTAACGTCTTAGTCAACGGAAGTTGATGATTCAGCAGCTCGAAAGAGAGAGGGCCAGGAGCGTGAAGACCGTTACCCCTCCATCTGAACGGAGTTTGTCACCTGATCGCCGGGCTCGCTCAGTTCGGTTGGTTGAGAGGCGTCCTGCCATTCGATACTGTTCCGTTGTGATCGGGAGCTGAACTAAGGCCTTCCTTTGGCGGGAAAATTGCGGAGCATTGGAGCGATGGCATCGAAATTTGTGAAGGGCCTTCGCGGTGTTGGGTGGGGGCTGGCGCTTCCCGCGATTTTCTTCGGGGTGCTCTATTTTCCCAGACTGCGTCACTTCGGTGATCACGAACCTTGGGTGGAAAATCTCCACGATGCATTTTTCAAGAATCTCAATGTGCACTCGGGATCCACCCGCCTACTGCATGTCCGTGGGAAGGTGTTTCCGCTTCTCGATTCACAGTCTTATCTTGAGCTGCCGGCGCTCAAGGCAATCGTTGTAATCGAACAAGGAGGAATGACCGGCGGGCGACATCCCTTATTGGTGGACAAAATCTCAGGAGAGGAGGTTCGTTTTGAAACTCGCGGCATTCGACTGGAGTTCCTCGGTGAGGTGACGGTTGAGAGTTGTAGTGCGGATGGATTCCTACTCTCAAATGGGCCCCATGAATTTGAATTCAACCTGCGGAACCGCACGCAATTCGGCCGGAAAAAAATGTGACGGAAAATGTCCTGCTGCGCCGGGGCCGTTCGTCGTCTAGATGAAACGACCCCATTTGAAACAACCATGAGTGCCACCACCAATACCGTCCGCCTCCACCGCGTCCTCCGTTCCAAGCCCGAGCGCATCTACCGCGCTTTCCTCGATCCCGATGCGATGGCCAAGTGGCTGCCGCCGCACGGCTTCACCGGCAAGGTCCACCACATGGACGCCACCGTGGGCGGCACCTACCGGATGTCCTTCACGAACTTCAATACCGGCAGCAGCCACGCCTTCGGCGGGAAGTTCCTGGAGCTCGTCCCGAACGAACGCCTCCGCTACGACGACCAGTTCGAGGACCCCAATCTTCCCGGCACGATGATCACCACCGTCGAGCTGCGGGAGGTGTTCTGCGGGACCGAGGTGAACATCACCCAGGAAGGCATCCCCGGCATGATCCCGGTGGAGGCCTGCTACATGGGCTGGCAGGAATCGCTGGAACTCCTTGCGAAGCTCACCGAGCCGGAGATTCCGGATCAGATGTGAAATAGCGCGGGTTTCCCATTTGCAGTCGGGGCGGTTCTTCCGCTCCGGCGCAGCAAATGTAGCACAAGCATTCCTGCTTGTGGGTGGGAGCGCTCGCGCGTTCTCGTACAGGAACAATCGGACTATGAGGTTCCGTCGACCAGGGCGACTGGATGTGCGGAGGTGTTCGTGGATCTTCCCTACCGCAAGTTGGAAACTTGTGCTACTTCGCTGCCGCATTCCTCGCCTTCTCAAGAAGGGCCTCGATCGCCGTCCAAGTTACCGCCAGGCTGGCTTCCGGGATTGGGTGGGTGCCATCGGGAATCCACTTCTTGAATTGCTCTTCATGCTCCTGCTGGAGCTTCAGCCAGTTCGGGTAGTGGTCCACCAGCGGCAGCCCGTGTTCCCGGGCGTAGCCACGATAACTCTCGTAGTAATCCGCGAGATGCGGCCGGGCCTTGGCGGACGCGCGTTCCGGCGGCTCGGCGGGTGAGTCCCACGCCGGGTTCATGGTCTGGAGCACGATGTCCACCTGCGGGTTCTGCTCGCGCAGGGCTTTCACCATGGCGTCGAGGTTCTTCACCGCCTGCTCGACCGGGATCTGGTGCTTGGTGGCGGAGTCGTTCATCGAGAACTCGATGAAGACGAGGTCGGGCTTCTTCGAAAGCACCCGCTCCTGGAGGTTGGCGAGGCCCCAGTTCGACTGCTGTCCGGATTGCGCGCTGTTGATCACCTCGACCTTGCCGGGAAACCGCTGGTCGAAGTAGCCCTTCAACGCCTGCGGCCAGGCGGCGGTGTGGGACAGGCTGGTGCCATAGACCACCACGGTCTCCCGCTTGGCCGTCTGGAGGTTTTTGAAAAAGTTCACGGGCAAGGGGGACTGGACCGGTTCCTCGGCGGCATGGGTCGCGGACAGGAGTCCCAGGAAAAGCACCGGCAAAGCCAGTGCTCGGATCGACCGGGAGATGGACGGAATCAGGGAACGCATGGAATGGTTCGATTGGAGGATGCTGGCGTTGCCGCGCTCATCGGGCAAAACCCATTTGCTTCAGCCACAGCGCGCACTCGCCGGTCCACGGATGGCGGTGCTGCGGGTCCCACTGCCGGCTGCCGAGTCCGATGCCGTGGGGGCCGGAAGGGTAGAGGTGCAGGGCGAAGGGGACGCCATTTTGCTTCAAGGCCGCGGCGAAGAGCCGCGAGTTCTCGACCTTCACGATAGTGTCGTCCTCGGTGTGGAAGATGAACGTGGGAGGGGTGTCCTTGGTTACCTGCTTTTCATTCGAGAGCGAATCGACCAGCGCCGGGTCCGGTTGCTCACCGAGCAGGTTCTTCCGGCTGTCCTCATGGGTGGCCGGTCCGAGCGTGATCACCGGATAGCAGAGGATGCCGAGGTCGGGTCGGGAGCTCACCCGCTCGATGGGATCGGAGGCACCCGCCTGACCGGGATCGAAATGCGTGAGCGCGGTCGAGGCCAGATGCCCGCCCGCCGAAGAGCCGATGATTCCGATGCGCTTCGGATCGAGTTTCCATTCCGGGGCCTTCGCCCGGACGTAGCGGATCGCGCGCTGGACGTCGTTCATCATCGCCGGGTGATGGTAGCCATTGGTGCCGAGGCGGTATTTCAGGACGAATGCCGAAATGCCCATCTCGTTCAGCCAAAACGCGTAATAGAGCCCTTCATGCGGGGTGAGTTTCGCGTAAGCGCCTCCCGGACAAATGATCATCGCCGCCCCGGTGGCGTTCGTGGGGGGCGCGAAGAAGGGGGTGAGGGTGGGGATGTCCTGTGGCTCTTTGCCCTTGGCTCCGGGAGCGCCCTTCGGCCAGAGGGGCATTTCGTCGCTCGGCATCTTCTGCCAGTAGTCCGGCGACCACGCGGCGGACGGTTCTTCCGCGGACAATGGCAGGGTCATGATCGCGACCAGCAAGGCTAGAAAGAGGTGGAGGTGGGATTTCGGCATGATTCGTCGCTATCAACGTCTTAAATTCCATGCAATTTTCAAGATTCCTTTCCGGGATATGGAAACGAATCGTCTGGCAGGCCGCTGTGCGCGTTACGCGGGAACCCCGCCATCCGTGAGTCCCGCCCACGACCACAATCCCGGGTCGAGCTCGGCTCGCGCGGCTTCTGCCACGGTATCGGCTGACGCCAGATCGTGGAGCACGGCAAGCATGGTCGAGCCGGAACCGCTCATCAGCGCCCCGGCCACCTCCGGCCGATCGAGCAGCCATTCCTTCACCTCGGCGAGGAAGCGGTGCTTCTCGAAGACCGGTCGTTCCAGATCATTCACGAGTTCGCCCCACGAGAAGACCTGAGCGTCATAGCGGACGCCCGGCAGCGGCTGCGAATCCTTCCATCGCTTGTACGCATCCGGCGTGGCCACCCCGAAACCCGGTTTCAAAAGCAGCACCGGCAATGCGGGCGGGCAGGGGGCTGGTTCCAGAACCTCGCCGCGGCCGGTGCAGCGCACCGCGCCCGGCATCAGGAAGAAAGGAATGTCGGAGCCGAAGCTGCCGGCGATCTCGATCAGGCGCTCCAAAGACAATGGCGTGCCGTGCATCTCGTTCACCGCCGCCAGCGCGCTGGCGGCATCGCTGCTGCCACCGCCGAGGCCCGCGCCGTGCGGCACGTGCTTTTCAAGGTGGGCGTGGCATTCCGCCTTCCGTCCGGCGGCGGCTTCCCAAGCACGGATCGCCTTCACCACCAGGTTCGATTCATCGCCCGGCACCGTGGGATCGGAGCAGGAGAACGCGAACGCCTCCGCCTCGCGGAACTCCAGGGTGTCCGCCAATCCCGGCAGGCGGATCATGAGCGTGTCGAGTTCGTGGAAACCGTCCTCACGCCGACGCACCACGCGCAGCGAGAGGTTGAGTTTGGCGGGAGCGGAGACTTGGATCATGCGGGGAAATCGCGGGTGATGAGGGCCATCATGCGACCCGTCTTGCCCATCTCGATGCGGTAGCTGTAGTGACGGGCCAAATCGGTGGCCGTGTTCTCGCGGCAGTCGGTGAACGAGGCAAGCCCGGCCTGCTCCGCCTGGCGTCCGATCTCGGTGGCGAAATCGATTTCGTAGTGCGGCGGGCGGATGCACGGGCCGAGCACGGCGGTGACGTCCTCCGGCCGGGTGCCGAATTCGCGGGCCATGGTCTCCAAGGCGGTCTGGAAGATATTTCCCTCCGTGCCCTTCTTGCCGGAATGCAGCATCCCGATGGCTCCGGTCTGCTGGTCCGCCAGCCAGATGGCCCCGCAGTCCGCCACGTAAATGGCCAGGACCGTGCCGGGAGTGTTCGTTACCAGGCCATCGACACCGGGCACCACCGGTAAACCGTCCGGCGCGGAAATCGTTTCCGCTCCGGGCACCACGGCCACGCCGGTGCCGTGCACCTGTTCGGCGCGCCACCAGCTTTCCGCCGTGCCACCGAAGGCGGCCACCGCGTTTTCATGATGTGGCCGCAGACGACGCATCGCTTCATCGCGGTCCGCATCTTCCACCACCACGCCGGGAATGCGTGGGATCCAGGTGGCCCGGAAACCGGGCAGGGAATTGATAGGGTCTAGAAAGGGGGGCGCCTCCGTCACGGAGCGACCGTAACGGAGGCGCGAGGGATCCGCCAAGCGGGTTTCGTTAGCGGAGTCCGACGCTCACGCGATGGCGCGGCCCTTGATGGCGCGCTTCGTGTGTTCGACGGCTTCCGCCTCGTCCTCATCCATGCCGGCGAGGATTCCCGCGAGGTCACTGGCGATCTCCTTGCGCATTTTCGAGACAAGCTCGGCGCCCTTGGCGGTGATACGCACCATGATCTTACGACGATCTTCGGCAGCGTGGACACGTTCCACATAGGCCAGCTTCTCCAGCCGATCGACGAGGCCAGTGGCCGCGGCGGTCGAATGGCCCATCTTCTTCGCGATATCCGACATGGTCAGATATTCCTCGCTCGAAAGATACGTCAAAAGGAAGAACTGGGGGAATGACACGTTTCCTTTGTTGAGTTCGGACGACAGGTTCAGAATGCAGCTACGCTGCGTAAACAAGACGAAGTCAGCGAGACGATCCGCATCGGCTTGAACCGACGCGCTCGACGCGCTCGATGTGCTCAGTTTCATGGCTGGTTTTAGTGTTCATGCTTCGGGACAAGTAAGGGAGCACAGCCTTTGCGAGAGGAAAACTAGCAGGAATGCCAAATAGTATTCAACTCCAAACTGCGAAAATTTAAGACTTCCTGATTATCGGGAGTCCAAGTTTTTGAAATTACGCCGCTTGGTTCGTCCTGCAAGGGGGGAATCAGGGGGCGGAGGGGGGAGGGGGAATGTTTTCCGCCGGTTTCTTTTTATCCGAAGGCGGTTCCGGGATCGGTTTGGACGTCTCTTCCTCGATGGGAAGGGTGTAGAGGACGCCATCCCCGACCTCCGGCAGGCCTGCTTGAATGTCAGCGGCGGCGAATTGTCCGAGCTTCTCGCCGCTGCAGCGGAGGTTCGAGACCCGGTTTTCGCCGGCCCGGGTGGTCAGGATCGCTCCGGTGGGGACCTCCCATTGGCCGTAGCTTTGGATCAGCACGAACTTCTTGTCGCCGGAGATGGAAGATATCCGGCCGACCAATTTGGTGGCGGGCTCCTTCGGCTTCTCCTCCTTTTTGGGCTTTTCAGAATGGAACAAGGAGCAGGCGGGCAGCGAGGCGGTGACGAGGACGGTGAGAAGGATTCCAGTGGCCCGGTTCATGGCCTTGAAGGTGCTCGCGGCTGGACTTTCCTGCAAGCCGATGAATTTTCTGCGCGAGGATGTTGACGATCTCCGTCACCTGTGGTTCAACGCTCCCGCGCAAGCAACACGGAGCGGTGGCTGAGCGGTCGAAAGTACCTCTTTGCTAAAGAGGCGTAGGGGAAACCTTACCGAGGGTTCGAATCCCTCCCGCTCCGCCATTCAGGCCGACCTCATCAAGGTCGGCTTTTTTGTGTCTGTGATCCGCGTGACCTGTTGGCGGAGGGAGGGGCGAGAACCCTTGCCGAGCGCCGCGAGGCTTCTTGAGGGTTCGACCGCGGTAGCCGTTGGCAACGGCGTGCCAAGGCTCATGCGAAGCATGCAAGGTGACAGGGCCGGAGCGAAGCGGCGGCAATCCCTCCCGCTCCGCCATTCAGGCCGACCTATTTAAGGTCGGCTTTTTTGTGGCGAGTTGGATGGGCTGATGAGGGGAAGGTGGGTTTGAGCAGCCCGATCCTGGCACGATTATTTTCGGGTGGAGGAGCCACTGGTTCGCTCCGATGACATCGAGGGATTGGGGCTGGTCGATCAGAACGGTGGGGACGTCCCAATGATTGTCCGCATCTGCTCCGATCCCGTCATGAGGAGTAAGGAATCCCTAGTGAGTTGAGTGGTTCTATATTCCAACAATTTAGAGATGGATTCCGGGTTTTGCGGCGTTTTGGATCGCACATTCTCGAAACGCGCCCGCTGGCAGGAACGTTTCCGAACACTGAAACCCGATCCCAAACCCGATGAAGTCCTGGCTCTTCTGCTTGCCCGCGGTGGCTGCGTACGTCTGGTCCGCGCCTGCGGCCCACGCTGTCCTGAAAACCGGAGATCCGGCGCCGAAGATCCAGGTGAGCGCGTGGGCACAAGGCGAGGAAGTGAAGGAGTTCGAGGGGGACAAGGTCTACATCGTCGAGTTCTGGGCCACCTGGTGCGGGCCGTGCATTGCCTCGATCCCGCACGTCGACGAGCTGCAGAAGAAATACAAGGACAAGGGCCTGGTGGTCATCGGGCAGAACCTCGGCGAGGACTCGGCGAAGGTTTCCGAGTTCGTCAAAAAGATGGCCGGGAAAATGAGCTACCGCGTGACGGTGGACGACAACAAGAGCGAAGGTGGCTGGATGGCGAAGCACTGGCTCACCGCGGCGGGCCAGAACGGCATCCCCTGCGCGTTCGTGGTGAACAAGAAGGGCGCGCTCGCCTACATCGGCCATCCGATGGAGCTGAAGGAATCGTTGATCGAGGGACTGCTGGCGGAGGCCTCCATCAAGTCCTCCTCCGGCGACCAGCCGACGGCGGAAGCGACGGCACCGAGCGCGAAGGCCGCTGAACTGGCGGCGCGCGCCCAGACCGAGATCCGCGCGGGCAAGCTGGACGAGGCCGAGGCGACCATCGCGCAGCTCCAGGAATCGCTCACCGGGAAATTCGGTTACATCGGTGGCCTGGCGGAGCTGGACCTGCTGCTGGCGAAGAAGCAGCCGGGCGACGCGCTCGAACTCGGCAAGATCCTCTGCGAGGACTACGCGAAGCAACCCGAGGTGCTGGTGTCCATCGCGGCCCACTTGGTGGCGCAGCCGGACGCGGGTGCACCGTTGCGGAGCGCGGCGGAAAAGATCGCGACCCCGCTGACAGCGGCCGCGGGTCCTGCGCAGGCTGTCGCGTTGACGACGCTGGCGCGCATCGCGGAGCTCAATGGCGACAAGGACCGCGCGGCGGAACTTCAGGCCAAGGCCAAGCAAGCCGCCCCGACCGCTCCGAACCTCAAGCCCTGAGGTCCTCCCTCCAGAACCTCACCATTTTCTTTTCCCATTCGTTCCAGCATCCTCCATGATTGATACCCGAACCCATTTCGTCCAGGCCGTGCGCGAGCGCGTCAGTGAAGTCGTCGTCGGCCAGGACGTCGTCGTCGAACGCATGATGATCGCGTTGCTCACCGGCGGCCACCTGCTGTTGCTGGGCGTTCCCGGCACGGCGAAGACCCTGCTGGTCAACTCGGTGGCGAAGGCGATCGACCTCCAGTTCAGCCGCGTGCAGTTCACGATCGACATGCTGCCGTCCGACATCATCGGTTCGGAGTTGCTTGACCAGGCGACCGGCCGTTTCCGCACCCACCAGGGTCCGGTGTTCACGAACCTGCTGCTGGCGGATGAAATCAACCGCGCGGCGCCGAAGGTGCAGAGCGCGCTGCTGGAGGCGATGCAGGAGCGCAAGGTCACGATCGGCAACGCGACCCATCCGCTGCCGATGCCGTTCCTGGTGATCGCCACCCAGAACCCGATCGAGCAGGCGGGCACGTTCGAGCTTCCGGAAGCGCAGCTCGACCGCTTCATGTTGTGCCACCGCATCGACTATCCCACCGCCGAGCAGGAGGAGGAAGTGCTGCGCCGCCAGTTGAAGATGGGCCTGAAGAAGGTCGACGGCGGCGCGATGCCGAAGAGTGCGTTCGACATGATCAACGCCGAGCCGGTGTGCCGCCTGGAGGATCTGATTTCCGCGATGTCCGATGTGCAGGCGGTGCATGTCAGCGAGGTGTTCATGAAGCACTGCGTGGAGCTCATCCGCCTGACCCGCACGCATCCCTCGATCGAGATGGGATGCTCGACGCGCGCCAGTCTTTCCATCGTGCAGGCCGCGCGGGCCCGGGCGTTCGTGAACCAGCGTGACTACGTGGTGCCGGAGGATCTTTTCGAACTGGCGGAGGACGTCATTCTCCACCGCATTCGCCTCAGCTACGAGGCGCTGGCGGAAGGCCGGAAGCCGGGACAGGTGCTCGAGGAGCTGCTTCACCAACTCGGCTGATCCCGCGCCCGATGAAACCCTCCGGGACCCTGCCCTCCGACCATCTCGACGCGCGGCAGTTCGAGGTGGCCGTGAAGCGGCTCGCCAACGCGCTCGCCTATGGCCAGGAAAGCTCGCCTTTCCTCGGCTCGGGCATCGAGTACGTGCAATCGCGCCTCTATCAGCCGGGAGATCCGGTGAAGTTCATCGACTGGCGGACGACCGGCCGCACCGGGCGTTTTCACGTGAAGGAATACGAGGCCCCGAAGCAGATGCCCGTGTATCTGCTGGTGGACACCTCGGCCTCGATGTCGATCAGCTCGCTGAAGATGAGCAAGTACGCGTGGGCGGTGCAGATCGCCGGCGGGCTGGCGCTGGCGGCGGTGGAGCACATGAACCCGGTGGGCCTGATGGGAGTGGGGGAGCGCGCGCTGCACCACACACCGGCGCTTTCCCGCGGCATCATCCTGCAATGGCTGCACCAACTCCGGCACCTGCATTTCAGCGAGGGCACGACGCTCGGCAAGCGGGTTCGGGAACTCATCCCGCGGGTGGAACAGCGCTGCCTGTTCGTGGTGATCAGCGACCTTCACGATCCGGACGCGCTGCCCGCGATCAAGCTGATGGCGCAGGACCACGATTGCGCGGTGCTGCATCTGGAGGACCCGGCGGAACGCGGGGCGCTTCGCGCCGGAATCCTGCGGGGCCTGGAGGCGGAGTCCGGGAAGGAATTCGTGGCCCGGGGTGGCACGCGATTCCTCACGGAGGACACGGCCGGTCCGTTGGCCCGCGCCGGAGTGGATTATCTGAAGCTGCCGACTGACGAACCGATCGTGGCGCGGCTGCGGCATTTCCTGAAGAACCGCACGAACTCGAGGAGGAACGGATGAGATCGCGCTCCCTTGGATTCATTCGCGTGGCGGCCTGCGCCATGGCGTCGGCCCAGTTTGCGGCAGCGGTTCCGAAGCCGGGCGACATTGGCTTGGAGCGGGACTACGCGGTCACGCTCGACCGCGGCGATTACCAGCCGCGGCCGATGGACGATCGGACGCCGCTGATTCTGCGCCTTGAAAGGGTGCAGCAGGAGAAGGACGGGCGCTTCACTTACGTGTTCCATCCGATCGGTTTCGAGCCGGGCAATCACCGGTTGGCGGATTACCTGGTGCATCCGGATGGCACGCCCGCGGTGGAGATCGGTGATCTCAAGATCGAGGTGGGCTCGTTGCTACCTGCCGACTACCAGGGCGAGCTCAACAAGTTCACGCCGCAGCCGTTTCCCTGGTTCGGGGGCTACCGGATGGCGCTCGGTGGTCTGGCGGTGTTGTGGCTGTGCGGGCTTCCGGCCTTGATCTGGCTGGGCCGGAAGAAGCCGGTGGAGAACGCGGAGGAAGCCGCGCCGCCGGTGCCGTCCTATGCCGAGCGGATGCGTCCGCTGGTGGAGGCCGCAGCGGCTGGTAATCTCACTGCCTCCGGGCAGGCGGAGTTGGAGCGGCTGATGTCCGGATACTGGCGTGAGAAGCTCGTGGGCGCGGACCAGCGCATGACCGTCGCGCTGGCATCCCTCAAACAGCACGCCGAGGCGGGGCCGCTGCTGCGGGCCCTGGAGCGCTGGCTGCACCATCCCGGCGGCGCGAGCCGCGGCGAGATCGATTCCTTGTTGGAGCCCTACCGGCACCTGGCCGTGGAAAGCGGGGTGGGCGCGTGAGTTTCCATCATCCCGAGGTGTTGTGGCTGCTGGCGCTGCCGGTCCTGTGGGGCTTCTGGCAATGGGTGCGCCGCGGCCATCCGGTGGTGCTGCCGTTCGACCATGGCCAGCAGGGCGGGGGCAAGGCGCTGCGCTTCCTCACCAACCTGGCGGGAACACTGCCCGCGGTGCTGCTCGCGATCGCCGTGCTGATGCTGGCCGGACCGCGCAAGTCCGCGCCGCCGCAGGACGAGCGGGTGATGAACAACATCATCCTGTGCATCGACGTGTCCGGCTCGATGGGCATGCGCTTCGGCAAAGGCACGCGCTTCGAGGCCGCCGTGGAGGCCGCGCGCGATTTCTGCACCTACCGCAAGGGCGACGCCTTCGGGCTCACGATCTTCGGTTCCGAGTACATCCACTGGGTGCCGCCGACGAAGGAGATGTCCGCGCTGACCAACGCGATGAAGTACATCCGCCCGGACAACATGCCGCCGTGGATGGGGGGCACGATGATCGCCAACGCGCTGCATGGCTGCCGCGAGCAGCTACTCCGCACCGAGCAGGGCGACCGCGCGGTGATCCTGATCACGGACGGCGGCAGCAGCGACTTCGCTGATGGCGGCGACCGTCGCGCGGCGGAGGAACTGGCGGCGGCGAACATCCGCGTCTTCGGCATCCTTATCGGTGGCGGCGAGGATGGCATGGGAACCGGTGGCATGGAGACCATCGCGGGGACGACCGGTGGCAAGGTCTTCAATGTTTCCGACCGCTCGGCCCTCGACAACGTGTTCCGCGAGATCGACCGGATGCAGAAGGCGCGCTTCAAGCAGGTGACCGCGGATTGGGTGGACGACTACACCCCGCTGTCCATCGCCGGCCTCGCGGCAGCCGCGCTTTATGTCCTCTCCTTGCTGGGGCTCCGATACAACCCGTGGTGATGCCCATGAATCCTGAAACCCTTCATCTTCAGGCCATCTGGGCCGCCCTCGCCGTCGCCGTGATCGCTGGTGCCGGCGAATGGCTGCACGCCCGCCGCATCGCGCGGGTGCAGGCGCTGGCCTTCGGCCCGGGCGGTCGTCCGCGGCGCTGGACCGTGGTGGCTCCCACCCTGCGGGTGATCGGGCTGACCGGGCTCGCTTGGTCGCTGGTCACGCTGCTTTCCTTCGACCGCCTGACGCGCGAGCGCGATGGGCGCAAGGCACCGGACAGGAACCTCATGGTGTTGCTCGACGTGTCGCCCTCGATGTTGCTCAAGGACGCCGGTGAAAGCCGGAGTGACACCCGCAATGCCCGTGCCTCCGCCGTGCTCAAGTCGGTGCTGGACCGTGTGCCCGGCGATCGGGTGCGCTTCACCGCCGCCGGGTTCTACACCGAGACGCGGATGTTGGTGAAGGAATGCCAGGACCGCGAATTGATCCTGCATCTCGCGGGTGGCACGCCGTTCCACATCACCTACAAGCCGGGGAAGACCGACCTGCTGAAATCGCTCAACCAGGCCGGGGTGATCATGAAGGATTGGGAGCGGAAATCGACGACGCTGCTGGTGATCTCGGATGGCGACAGCGTCCCGCCAACGGGACTCAACCCGATGCCGTCCTCGGTTTCCGAAGTCATCTTCGCCGGGGTGGGGGATTCCAGCCGCGGCACGTTCATCGATGGCCACCTGTCCCGCCAGGACACGGCGAACCTCTCGCAGCTCGCGCGGCGGCTGCACGGGAACTTCTACGACTGCAACGTCCGCCAGGTGCCCAGCGAGGCGCTGAAGAAGCTCAATGCGGAGGACACCGGTTCCGCCCGCTGGCGCACGGACCGGCGTTTCATCGCGCTGGCGATCCTCGCGGGTGGCTCCGTCGTGCTGTGCCTGCTGCCTCTGGCACTCGAATACCTCGGCAGCGCGTGGCGCCCGCGTCCGGCACCGCTCCGTTCACTCCAGCCCCGCACGGCCCCATGAGGAAGTATCTCGTTCTCGTCTGGTTGCTGCTGCCACTGCCCGTGGTGGTGGTGCATTTCGGTCGCGGCCAGCAGTGGCTCGCCCGCGACAAGGCGCATTCGTTCATCACCCAGGCCGAGGCCGCGGAGAAGGCCGGGGATTGGAAACGCGCCGATGAACTCTATCGCGATGCCGACCAGGCCGTCGGCGCGCAGGACCGTGAACTGAAACTGCGGCTCGATCTCGCGCGGGCACGCACCGGCTTCCGCACGGGTGAGGTGGTCGCCGCGATCGATGGGGTGGACAAGCTGTTGAGCGACACGGCGGTGGCGGCGATGCCCGCGGATTTCCAGCGCGAGGCGCACGAACTGGCGGCCCGCCTGCACTACTACGCGGGCTGGGTGATGCGGCTGGAAGGGGCGAAGCGTGAGCTGTGGATGGAGGAGGCCGAGCTGGCCCGCCAGAATTTCCGCCTACTTTCCGAACACCACTCGGAGGGCGCCAGCGATGATCAGAAGCGCCGCCAGAAGGAGGATCTCGAATCCGCCGTGCAGCTCCAGAGGCTGAGCCTCACCGAACTGATGGCCCGTCCGCTGCCCGAGGAAGGACGCTCGGCGAGCGGCCAGGGCCTCAGCGAGCAGATGGGCAAGCGCCGCGGCCAGCGTGGCAACAAACCCGGCAAGGGGCCGGGTGAGGAGGGCCCGCCGTCGTCCGGCAGTGGCACCCAACGTTTCCAGCCGGGTTCCGGCTCCTAACCGATTTCAAAAACATCCAGACTCTCATGAAGCCTTCGTTCAGCAACCCGCTTTTCCATGGATCGGTGCGACTCGCCCTGTTGCTCGCGGCATCGGCGGCCTCCGCCCAGGTGATCCAGATCGTGCCACTCCAACCGGCAGCCCCGCAACCCGCCCAGCAGGCCCCTGCGGGCCAACCGGCGGCCGCGGAGCCTGCCAAGGAGGCCACCGCGGACCAGGACCTCGGCAAGGCGCTGCGGACGATGAAGTTCGATCGGTCGGGGGAAGCTTTGATCGCAGCGACCAAGTCGCAGAAGAAGGACACACCGCCGACTCCCGCGGAGACCTTCGGCATGGCGGTGATGTACGGCGATTGGGCGGAAGTCGGCAAGATGCTGGCTGCCCTGCCGCCGCAGGACGCCAGCGCGGGGTACACGAGGCTGTTGGATTCGCTGGCGGACCAGTCGATTTCGGTGGGTGCGGTGTTGAAGACTCCGGAGAATGCGGTCGATGACGACGAGGATCCGCGGGAACGCTCGCAGCGCCTGCAGAAGGAGCGCGAGGAGCTGAAGAAGAAGCCCGCGCCGATCCTCAGTGAGGATTTCCACGCGCTGGTGGACGCCTGCCCGGGTGACCTGAAGGAGGAGAACGTGCCCGCGCTCGCGAAGCTGGTGAAGACCGCGCTGGGCGAAGGTGGCCGGGTCACGCTCGTCGCCCGGATGGAGAAGGGCTGGAAGGGGCTCGGTGGCTCAACTCCCGAGGGGAAGAAGCTGGCCGCGAAGCTGCTGTCCACGCTCGGCTGGATCCGCGATGCCGGTCCTTTCCTGCCGCTCCAGAAGGAAGCGTGGGAGGAGGCGGACACCACCCAGCTCATCTTCGCGATGGAGTATTTCACCCGCATGGGGGTGGAGGAGAAGGACGAGCGGCAGCTCCAGTCGGCCGCTGACATCGCGGCGCGGCTGATGAAGAGCGCGCGCTTCGGGAACTACACGCGCCCGCAGTTCCGCCCCGCGATGGAGCGGCTGGTGCAGTTGCTGCCCGCGCTCGACCCCGCGCAGGCGCAGAAGCTCATCAAGGAGCAGCTGTTCAACCAGACCGCCACGCTTTCGGAGCTCATTGGCATCATCGGCGAGCTGGGCCAGAAGACCGCGCAGGGCACCGACGTGCAGGCGCGCGCGTCCAGCCTCGGCACGCAGCATCTCATCCTCGAGGCGCTGGCGGACAAGGAGGGAGCGCTGCCACCCAATGCCACGGTGCTGGTGATGAATTGGCTCAATGAGGCGGAGGGTTGCTACCGCGCCGGTGGCGTGGTGGTCACCGAGATGTCCCAGGCGGAGCGGATGATGCTGCGCCGCTACGGCTATGGAAACGGGCAGGAAAAGGCACCGACGCTTTCCACCGACCAAGTGCTCTCCACGGCTCCGCCGAAGGCGCTGATCGGGCGGCTCAACGCGGGGCTGGCCCAGCGGGTCGAGCTCACGCTGGTGAAGGTGGGCATCCTGCGTCCGGACGAGGCGGATCTCACGCTGCTCAAGGACTACGTGAAGAAGCATCCGGGCCTCGAGCGCGAGGTTTGCCAGGACGTGCTGGCCGGTTGGGTGTCGAAGCGGACGAAGCCTTCCGAAAGCGAGCAGGTGAAGCAGATGCGCGCCTATGGCATGTATGTCCCGCCGCAGATGCAGCAGCAGGGTTCTGGCATCCCGCTCACGCGCCTGCGCCAGAACCAGAACATCCAGCATTTCAAGGCGTTGCTCACCGAGCTGCGCGGGCTTTCCCGGGATTCGCTCGATCCCAAGCTGATCGTGCAGGCTTTCATGACCCTGCACAGCGGAGCGGAGGTTTACCGGATGGAGGACATCGAGGCGATCTTCGGGCCGCCGGAGAAGATGGTGCCGAAGGAGTTGCTGGACCTGCTGGGCGGCATGCGCGAGCGCCTCAACCAGGAGTGGCGCGATCCGAAGGCGCAGCAGCAGGCGGGCACGAATCGCACCGAGCAGGAGGCGAAGGACGAGGTTTCCCGTGGCTATCGCACGGCCCTGGAGCTGGCGAAGCGCGGCATCCGCCCGGAGAGCGGGGACTGGTCCGCGTTCATCACGCGCGGGCAGTTGTTCTACGATGCCTCGCAGTATGAACTGGAGCGGCAGGTGAAACTCACCGACTACGTGAGCCTGCGCGACGAGGCTTTCGCGAGCTTCCGCAAGGCGACGGAAATTTACGCGGCGAAGCTGCCGACGCTGCCGCGCGGCCAGTGGACGATCGAGCCCTACCAAGCGTGGTTCATCGTCATGCTCGGTGCGAGCGATCTCGGCCAGCTCACCACCAACACGGCGCGTACCGATCCGGGGCTGAAGTCGATCGGCGACGCGATGCGCGGCCTGCCGGGAGATGCGGGCGCTCGTCACCTGGAGTTGTTCGCGAAGATGCTCGGCGAGTTGTTCCCGCGGGTGCCGGCGAATGTCCGCCAGTTGTTCCTTGGCTCCGGTCTGGCGATCGTCGGCGCGGACAATCCGGCGGCGGCCGCAGCCACCAAGTCGCTGGACTATTACAAGGAGCTGCTGAACGAGATCCAACTGCGGGTGAAGGTGGACGGTCCGAACCGTGTGGGCCACGGCCAGCCGTTCGGCGCGGTCGTCACGCTCGAAACCACCCGCCAGTTGCTGCGGGAAAGCGGCGGCTTCAGCAAGTATCTCCAGAACCAGTCCGACCAGCAGCGTGGGATGTACGGCGGTGGTGGTGGACAGGGGGCGAAGAACCTCCGCGACGATTTCACCAAGAACCTCCACGCCGCGCTCGATGAGACCTTCGAGGTCGTGTCGATCACCTTCCACGATGCCGCGGTCAAGACCATCGACCTGCCACGCGAGGGCTGGGTGGAAACGCCGATGGCTTACATGGTGCTGCGCGCGAAAACCCCGGCCGTCGACCGCATCCCGTCGGTCCAGCTTGATGTCGATTTCGTCGACCAGCCGGGCCAGGTGGTGCTGCCGGTGATGTCCCAGGTGGAGCCGCTGGATTCGCATGACGCCAGCGTGGAGAACCGCCCGTGCGGCGATCTGGGCTTGTCCCTGACCATGGACGAACGCGAGTGGAAGGACGGCAAGGTCGTGGTGGAAATCCAGGCCCGTGGCCAGGGGGTGATCCCGGATCTCGACGGGCTCTTCGACACCAAGCGCGAGGGCTTCGATCTGGAAAACGTGGACGGCAAGCTCTCGGTGTCGCAGTTCGTGAGCGACGGCAAGAAGCGCCTGCCGCAGGCCGACCGCAACTGGCAGCTCACCTACCGTCGTCAGGCCGGACTGAAGGGCGACGTGGTGTTTCCCTTCCCGGCGCTCAAGGCGGGCGTGAAACCGGCGTCGATCGACTACAAGCACTATCAGGACGCGGACCTCGTGGAGGTGGATGCGGCGACGGCTGCGGCCGGTGTGAAGCTGGCGGGCCAGACGGGCGGAGTGCTCGGCAAGTCCATCGTGGTGGTCGTGATCCTCGCGGCCCTCGGCGCGCTGATCGCCTTCCTGAAGCGGAAGCAGCAGCAGACCGCGGTGGTGGCGAAGGAGCTTTCGGCACCGGCGAATCCCACTCCGTTCTCGACGGTGGCGTTCCTGCGCCGCATCGGCGTGACGCACGGTCATGCCTTGTCCGACACGGAGAAGGTGGCCTTGCGGGACCAGATCGTGGAGATCGAGTCCCGCCACTTCAGCGCGGGGGAAACGTCCACCGGCGACTTCGCTCCGATTGTCAGCAAGTGGCTCGAGATCGCCCGCCGCACCTCGGGTGCGGTGTGAGGTCTGCCTGTTTTCGTTCACTTCGGCGCGGTGTCTGGATCGCGCCGGAGCGCGTCTTCTTTATCCAGTCGTGTGCTCTCTGGACACCGTCCGGCGGGCGTGTTGGGGTGGCTCTGTCGATATGAATGGTTTCTTCCGGTATTCTGGCTTGGTGTCCGTGGCCTGCTTGGCCTCGGGGGTGTTGTGGGCGGAGCCTGAGGTTTCGGCCGCGCAGCGGTTCGGGACGTGGGGCTTCGATCTCTCCGGCCGTAATGCCGAGGTGAAACCGGGCGATGACTTTTACGAGTATGCGAATGGGAAGTTCGTGGAGCGCACGGAGATTCCGCCGGACCGGGTGCGGTTCGGGAATTTCGACGCGTTGAGCATCCTGTCGGAAGCGCGGGTGAAGGATATCCTGGAGGGTTCGGCGAAGAAGCCGGAGCCCGCCACCGCGAAGATCGCGGCTTTTTACGCGGCCTACCTGGACGAGGAGAAGGCGAATAGCCTGGGCGCGAAGCCGATCGAGGTGGACCTCGCCGAGGTCAAGGCGGTGGCGACCCGCGAGGCGCTGGCCGCGGTGCTGGCCAAGCCGGGTGGTTTCCATCGCGGCCTGTTCGGCGTGGGGATCGGTCCCGATTCGAAAGACCCTGAGCATTATCGGGTGTCCGCCGGTTCCGGAGGACTCGGGCTCCCGGACAAGGATTACTATCTCAAGGAGAACTTCGCGGAGATTAAAGCGAAGTACGAGGCCTACGTCGTGACGATGCTGAAGCTCATCGACTGGCCGGAGGCGGAGGCGCGCGCGAAGGAGGTGGTGGCGTTTGAAACCCGGCTGGCGGAAGTGAGTTGGGAGCGGGCGGAACTCCGGGACCGCGACAAGACCTACAACCCGGTGACGCCCGAGGAGTTGGCGGCATTGGCGGAGGGTTACGATTTCCGCGGTGTGCTGGAAACATGCGGTTTGTCCGGAGTGAAGCGGGTGGTGGTCAGCGACAAGCCGGTCTTCCCGAAGAAGGCGAAGGTGTTCGCGGAGACGCCGCTGGATGTCCTCAAGGCGTGGGCGGCATTCGGGGTGGCGGATACCGCGGCGGCTTATCTTTCGAAGCCCTTCGTGGATGCCCAGTTCGGGTTCCGGGCGAAGACGCTGGCGGGGCAGCCCGAGCAGCAGGCGCGGTGGAAGCGGGCGGTGGCGGCGACAAACGAGGCTCTCGGCGAGGAGGTGGGGAAGGTTTACGTGGCGCGCTATTTCCCGGCGGAATCCAAGGCGAAGATGCTGGAGCTGGTGGCCAACGTGCGGAAGGTGCTCGCAGTTCGCATCGACAAGCTCGATTGGATGGGCGACGAGACGAAGAAGGCGGCGCAGGACAAGCTGGCGAAGCTGAGCGTGAAGATCGGCTATCCGGATCAGTTCCGTGACTATTCGGCCTACGAGGTGAAACCAGATGACCTGTGCGGGAACATCCGGCGCGCCGGACTTTTCGAGTGGAAGCGGGATCTCGACCGGCTCGACAAGACGGTGGACCGGAAGGAATGGGGGATGCCGCCGCAACGGGTGAACGCTTACTACAACGCGACCATGAACGAAATCGTGTTCCCCGCAGCGATCCTGCAACCGCCGTTCTTCGATCCAGATGCAGATCCGGCGGTGAACTACGGCGGGATCGGTGGCGTGATCGGGCATGAGATCAGCCACGGCTTTGACGACCAGGGGCGGAAGTCGAATGGCGATGGCGTGCTCAAGGACTGGTGGACCGCGGAGGATGCCGCGAAGTTCGATGAGCGGGCCCGACAGTTGGGCGCTCAGTATGAATCGATGGAGGTGCTGCCGGGGGAGAAGATCAACGGCAAGCTGACGATGGGCGAGAACATCGGCGACATGGGCGGGATCAACCTTGCGCTGGCCGCTTACCGGGCGTCGCTCGGCGGCAAGCCCGCGCCGGTGCTCGACGGGCTGACCGGCGACCAGCGGGTGTTCCTCGGCTGGGCGCAGGTATGGCGTCAGAAGATCCGCAAGGAGGCGCTGGTGAAGCAGCTCCACACCGATCCCCATTCGCCGGCGGTGGCGCGGGTGAACCTGGTGATGCGGAACGTCGATGCCTGGTACGAGGCCTTCGACATCCAGCCCGGTGACAAGCTCTACGTGAAGCCTGAGGACCGGGTGCGGATCTGGTGACCTCAATCTAACGACAGCGCGCCGTGCGGATTTTGCCGCGCGGCGGGGGCTGTTCCCACGCGATCGCGGACTAGGCATGCTTTTTGTTCTGACTCGGTGGCCGCGATCGGGTTAATTTCGGCCATGCCATTCACCGGTCCCGTTTCCTTCCTGCCGCTTGCGGACGAGTTTCTCGTCCACTGGGCGGCCGTGGACGCGGCGCTGGGGGTGAACGGGCCCTTGCTGCTGCAGGGGCGGATCGACCGGGCGGCCTTGGTTGACCTGCGCGCGCGCCTGGAGCTGGCGCAAGCTGCGGTGGCGAAGGCGCGAGTGACCCGTGCGGCGGAGAGCGAGGACCTGCATGCCCAGGACGCGGTGCTGGCGCGGCGTCTGGAGCAATTCAACCAGCGGGTGCCGATGGCGAAGATCTGCGGTAATGCGGAGGATGCGCGGGCGCTGTGGCAGGAGATCGATCTGAAGGGCGAGCCTTTTCTGCTGCCGACGGAATACACCCGCTTGGATTTCGTGACGGATATTTCGGCGAGGCGGCTGATGCATCTGGCGCACACCGCGGCGGACCGGGCGCTGACCACGGCGCGCGGGCATCGCGACGAGTACCTCGACCAGGTGCATGCGTTCGCCGAGATCTACCGGGAGAAATTGCCGGAGGTGCTTCCCGCGAACCACGAACTGGTGAAGACGATGCCGGTCCTGAACCTGCCGCGCGGCCAGAATCCGGAGCCGGTGGAAGCCCGGGCCGGTTGGGTGGGAAACCATGTCCGGATCGAATGGGAGCCCAGTCACGATCCTGCGCTCTCCCACTACGACGTGCGCTGCATGGCGGGCGCGGAGTATGAGAATGAGGACGAACGTTCGCTGGGCCGGGTGACGGCGGGTGGCGAATGTCGGTTCGAGGTTGCATCGGATCTCGAGGAGCTTTCCACGGTGGCGTCGTTCCGGGTCTACACCGTGCTCAGCTGCGGGCACGAGCGTGGCAGCCAGCCGGTGACGGTGAAGCGGCACTGATTTTCAGCGCCGCGGGAAAACTTGGCGCTTCACGCCACCCGGGCAGGCCGACAGGTTTGTGGCATGCATGTGGTGATCGCCTGTGACAAGTTCAAGGGGTCGTTGAGCGCGCTCGAGGCGTGCCAGGCGATCCAGCGCGGATTGGGTGCCGGAGTGGAGGCGGAACTTTGTCCGATCGCGGATGGCGGCGAGGGTTTCGTGGACGCCATGGTGACGGCGCTCGGTGGCGTGAAGGTGGAGGCATTCGTGCATGACCCTCTGGGCCGAGAAATCACCGGCAGCTACGGGATGATCCAGGTGCAGGGCGTGCCGACCGCGGTGATCGAAATGGCGGAGGCCAGCGGGATGTGGCGGATCACGCCTGCCGAGCGGAATCCGCGGATCACCTCGACCTTCGGCACCGGTGAGCTGATGCGGCACGCGGTGGAGGTTTCCGGCGCGACACGTCTGCTCGTGGGGCTCGGCGGGAGTGCAACCAATGACGGCGGCGCGGGCATGGCGGCGGCGCTGGGCGTTCGTTTTCTCGATGCGGAGGGTGCCGAATTGGTGCCGGTTCCGGCGAATTTGGAACGTCTGGCCGCGGTCGACGGGGCTGGGCGGATCGTGCTGCCGGAGATTCTGGTGGCCTGTGATGTGGATCATCCGCTGCTTGGAGAGCGGGGGGCTTCGGCGGTGTTTGGCCCCCAGAAGGGGGCTTCGCCGGAAGACGTGGCGTTTCTCGATGGCGTGCTGGCCCGGTTGGTCGCGGTGAGCGGGGGACAGGCGGAGTCGGTCACGCCGGGGGCTGGGGCCGCGGGTGGCCTGGGATTCGGCCTGCTGAGGTTCGCCGGGGCGCGGCTGGTTTCGGGCTTCGATCTGGTGGCGGACGCGCTTGGTCTGAAGGAGCGGCTGGCCGGGACCGACCTGGTGATCACCGGCGAGGGCTCGCTGGACGAGCAAACCTTGGGCGGTAAGGGCCCGGCGGGGGTCGCGAAAATGGCCCGGGAGCTGGGCAAGCCGGTGGTGGCGTTCGCGGGACGGGCGCTGCCGGTGGCGGCTCCGTTCTTCGATGGGATGTACGATCTGGCGGGCTACGGCCTGCCGGTGGAGGAATCGATGCGGCGGGGTGGGGAGCTGCTCGAGTCCCGGTCACGGGAGGCTGCGCACTTGCTTCGCGGGTTGGTTGGGGCTTAGAACCCCCTCCACATGAGCAAGATCGTTCTGCTGTTTTCCGGCCAGGGAGCCCAGAAAGTGGGCATGGCCAAGGATTGGTTCGAGAACTCCGCCACGGCCCGGTCGCTGGTCGTGAAGGCGGATGCCGCGCTGGGATTCCCGCTGTCCGAAGTGATGTTCGAGGGGCCGGAGGAGGAACTGACCAAGACCTCGCGCTGCCAGCCGGCGCTGTATTTGCACGGCCTGATCGGCCTGGCGCTGCTGAAGGATCGCGTGCCGAACCTGGAAATCGTGGCGGCCGCGGGCCTCTCGCTCGGTGAATTCACCGCCCATGCGGCGGCGGGCACGTTCTCGTTCGAGGACGGCCTGAAGCTGGTCGCGCGCCGCGGCCTGTTCATGGAGGAAGCCTGCCAGGCCACGGAAGGCTCGATGGCTGCCCTGATCGGCGGTGAGGAGGAGCAGATCCGCGCGCTCGCGGCCGAGTGCGATGTCGACGTGGCGAACCTGAACGCGCCGGGCCAGATCGTGCTGTCCGGCTCGGTGGCTGGGATCGACGCCGTGGTGGCGAAGGCGAAGGATTTCGGCATCCGCCGCGCGATCAAGCTGAACGTGGCCGGTGCCTACCACTCCCGCCTGATGCAGAGCGCGCAGGACAAGCTGGCCGCGGAGCTTGCCGGGGCGGCGATCCAGTCGCCCGCCGTGCCGGTGGTTTGCAACTTCGGAGCCTCGGTGGTTTCCAGCCCGGACGAGATCCGCGGGAACCTGGAGAAGCAGGTGACGGGCTCGGTCCGCTGGACGGAATCGATCCAGCTCCTGCGTTCCCAGGGCCACACCACCTTCGTGGAAATCGGGCCCGGCAAGGTGCTCGCCGGCCTGGTGGCGAAGATCGACAAGGACGCGAAGGTGTATTCCGTTGAGGATCTGGCGTCTTTGGAAGCTGCCGTGGAAGCGCTCTCCTGACCCGCGAAAAAAAATCACAAAACCGTCATTTTCAGGTTGCGCGGCGGGGCCGGTCCCAATAGCTTCCGCGCACCCCGAACGGGCGGCTCTGGAGCGGTAGCTCAGTTGGTTAGAGCGCCAGCCTGTCACGTTGGAGGTCGCGGGTTCGAGCCCCGTCCGCTCCGCCAGTCCGTTCGAGTAAAGCAAGGCCCGCCATCACGGCGGGCCTTCTTGTTTCTACGATAAATCTCGTACTTCGTGATTTTATGGGTTGCACACGGCGTGGCGGCGTACTAGTTTCCGCCCGTCCGAACGGAAGGCCTTGGAGCGGTAGCTCAGTTGGTTAGAGCGCCAGCCTGTCACGTTGGAGGTCGCGGGTTCGAGCCCCGTCCGCTCCGCCATTCCGATCGAACAAACAAGCCCGCCGAAAGGCGGGCTTTTTGCGTTTCGGGGATTCGGATGTGGCTGAAAGCTCCGCTTTCAGAATGTAGGGGGAAGCTCCGGCTTTCCCTCTTTGAGGGGCGAGATCGTTTGGCCTGACCTCCACCGCCAACTGGAGCTGGCGGAGACGATTCGAAAGCAGAGCTTTCGATTACATTAGGGAGATGAGCTGCCGCAGGTCGGCGATGACGGCATCCGCTGCATCGGTGCCGCCGTCTCGAAGGGAATCCCGGTCCGCCACGGTCAGCGCGGTTCGGAAGCCACGCGCTCGGGCGGGAACGATGTCGTGGCGGGGATCGTTTCCGACGATGACGGTTTCCGATGGGGCGATGCCCCGTAGGGCGAGAGCTGCAGCGAGGGAATCGAAGAGAGCGGGCGAGGGCTTCGCCTCACCGTGGCGGTGGGAGAGTATGCAGAGGTCGTCCTCGAACGGCTGGAGACCGGTTAGCCGTTCCAGCACGGGAAGGGTATTGGCCTGCGCGTTCGAAATCAGGCCAAGCGGCAGGTGGGAGAGTGCCGACAAGGTCTCGCTGGCATGAGGCATCAGCGCTACCGGCTGGCGGATGTCCTCCAGGGCGATGAACACTGGGGAGTCGATGTCCCGCTGGAGCACTTCGGACCAGAGGGCGTGGAGATCGACCTCGGGAAACGTGGCGGCCGAGGCCGCGTGCGATCGTTTGACCGCATCCGCCAGGGCCGTGGTGATGGAGCCGGTGAAGGGGAGTCCGTGTGTGGAGAGGAACACGGCCAGCGCTTCATCGGCTTCCGGATCGGGGTGCACCGGCCCACCGCCCAGCAACAGGGTGCCGTAAACGTCGAACACCACCGCCTTGATGCCCGGCAGGGCGTTCAAGCGCGGTGGTATTCCGGACGGGATGAAGGCGGGTGTCCGCCGCATCTCAGGTGAGCAGGAAATTGAAGTTCTCCGGTCTCAGATACTCATCGAGTACCAGGTGCTTCGGCAGGAAGGTGGGAGCACCGGGCTGGGTGGCTTCCAATTCCGAATAGAGGGCGACCAGGCGCTCCCGGTAGGCATCGGGCGAGTATTGCGCGAGCTGGTCCGGGGTGGCGGTGGGTTCGCGGTGGGAGAGGGTTTCCTCCAGCCACGGGGCGAGCGGTTTGACCGTGCCGCCGATCTCGACCTGCAGGGCGTCGCGGTCGCCGCCGGCCATCAGGCGGTGGATCACCTGGCGCTGGAGGTCCTCCGGCAGGTTGCCGAAATCGAGGTAGCCGCGGAACCGGATGGCATCGAACACGCGATCGACGCAGGAATTGTGGAGTGGCTTGCCGTAGGCATCGAGCACGTCCTGGAGGTAGCGGGTGAGGTGCTGGCGCAGGGTTTCGAGGCCCACCCACGGGATCGGGACGAGGATGCGGTCGTAGAGGCGACCGGCGGTGATGCCCGCGGCGGCGTAGTCCTGGGTGACCATCGGCAGGTTGCGGCCGAGCAGCGGCTTGCCGAGCGCGGCGGATTCCAGGAACCCGAGGCCGAAGCCCTCCGCCACGGAGGTCGTGACGAGGTGGGTGGCCTGGCCGAGCCAGGATTCGAAGGAGCTGCTGGCCCCGGGGTGGGGTGCGATGCGGTCGACCACCGCCAGATCCACGGGCAGGCCGGAATCGGAGGCGAAGGCGAACCAATCGTCGAAGTAGGGTTTCCAGCGCGCGTGGACCGGGGCGAGCGTGACGGCGTAACGGGTGTCCGGCGGCGAGATCGCGGCGAGCAGGAAGACTTCACCGAGGTTTTTCCGGCGGATGCCGCGCACCGGATAGAGCACGCGGGCCGGGGTGCCGGCGGCGGGGGCTCCATCCGGGGTGGCCGGGGCGCTGATCGGGTTCGGCAGCACCATCGAGCGCTCCAGCGGCAGCCCGGCGTGGTGGAACCACGTGCGGTCGCGGGAATTGAGGAAGGCGTAGCGGATCTGCGGGGCCAGCGGGTAGAGGGTCTCGGACTCCGCGATCACCGGGTAGTTCTTCGGGCGGCCGTCCTCGGCCAGGTCGTGGATCTGGAGCACCAGTTTTTCGCCGGCCTCGGCGAGGGTGCTGACCACCTCGTCCATCAGCAGGTTCAGGCCCAGCGAGTGGTTGTGGAAATGCCAGACGTGGGGGCCCAGTCCGATGGCGTCCTGAACGGTGGCGCGCATCGCGTGGACGAGGCGCAGCGGCGTGTGGCTGGCGACGTCATTGAGATAGCCGAGGCCCTCGATGACGTGGACGGGGAGGTCGGTGACGGTCGGCGGCGGCGCGCCGGTGAGGATCACGTGCGGGACGCCGGCGGCGGTGAGGCAGCGCGAGGCGCTTTCGATCACGCGGGTGACGCCACCCGGCGAGAGATGATAGTGGACGAGGACGACGGACATGGGGAAAGTTGTAGGCGGAGGTGGATCAATGGCCGTGCTCGGCAAGCGGCTTCACGAAATGGAAGCCCCAGATCTCGAATCCCAGGCGATGATACAGTCGATGGGATGAATAATTGGAAGTATAACTGTCAAGCACGAGAAGATTACAGTTTCTTTCCCGTCCGAGGGCCTCGATTTCCTTGATCAGGACGGAGCCGATGCCCTCCGAGCGGTGGAGCGGGTGGACGACGATGTTGTCCAGTTCGAGGTATCGGCCGCACCACACTTTGGTGGCGATCCAGACACCGGCGAGGCCGACGAGCTTGCCCTCCTTGAACGCGCCGAAGGGGTGGTAGTGCGGATGCTCGCGGAGAATGGTTTCGAATCTCTCGCGGAGGGTGGCGGTGGGCAGGTCCGGATTGAGGTGCGCCAGCAGGCCGGTGGCGGCCAGGCTGTCCTCGGGACCGAGCATGCGGGTTTCCAAGCTCATCGGGCGCTGCACTTTGGCCGATGCGCGGCGGTTCCGCTAGGGAAACCGCGAGGTATGAACAAGAATCTCAGGAAACGCGCGGTTCGAGCGCTGGGCGCTCGGGTTCCGGCACGGAAAGGGACTCCACGGCGAGGGTTTCGCCGTCGAATTGCCAGGATTTGAGAATTTCCGGGAGTGGACCGGTTAGAGTGAGCTTGCCATCGCGTTCCAGCCTGCGGAACAGCACCTGGAGGATGCCGAAGGCGGTGCGGCCGAGATCTTCATCGCTTCGGTTGCGGTGATGGCGCTCGTCGAGATCGGTCTGGGCGATGCGGCCGAGCCCGATGGTGGCGGAGAGGTCGATGAGGTGGGCCAGCTCGACACCGTAGCCGCAGGGGAAGGGGAGGGCGCGGAAGGTTTCGCGGCGGGCCGCGTATTCTCCGGATAGCGGCTGGAGGAAGGTGGTCAGCGCCGGATAGAACATCGAGAGCAGGGGGCGGACGAGGATCTCGGTGACACGGCCGCCACCGGTGGGGCGGAAGCCGTGTGGGTGGGCTAGCGGGCGCTCGTAGAAGGCCTTCACGTAGTCGAGCGAGGCGTCCTCCAACAGCGGGCCGACGAGGCCGGTCACGAAGCGCTCGTGGAAGTTGCAGATGTCGCCATCGACAAAGCAGATGATGTCGCCGGTGGCGACGTGGAGGGCCTTCCAGAGGTTCTCGCCCTTGCCGCGGAATGTACCCTGTTCCGGCGCGATGTCGGCCGAGAGGTGAATGGTGGCACCGGCTTCGCGGGCGAGCTCGCGGGTGGCATCGGTGGAACCGGAATCGATCACCAGCAGCTCATCGACCAGCGGCACGCGCTCCATCAACTCGCGGCGGACGGTGGTCACGATCCGGCCGATGGTGTCCGCCTCGTCCAGCGTGGGGATACACACGGAGACCCGCTGGCCGCGTTTGAGGGCGGCCAGCCGGGTGACATCGGCGAAACGCGAATGATGGAAAACCTTCAAGGCAAACGGCTCTCAGAGCATGTCACGGGTGATGACATAGCGGGCCGCGCAGCGCGGGCACTGGATCGTGATGGAGTCCTCGCCTTCGAACAGTTCCTCGGGGCGCTCGCGCCAGTTGCCCAGCACCGGCAGGATCTTGTCCAGCGTGCAGCCGCAGTGGAAACGCAGGCGGCGGGTTTCCAGCAGCTTGGTTTCCTCCGCGGTCTCGATGACGGCCACGGTGGCCTCGTCGAGCGAGTTGAACCACTCCATGTCGCAATCCGGCTGGGCGACCATCAGGACGAACTCCTCGTCGGGGAGGCGGAAGGCCTTGCCGGGCCGTTGCTCGGACTGGCGGTAGTACTGCTCCACCCAGTACACGGGATCCTTGCCATCCACCTCCAGGGTGGAGATGCGCGGCTCGTGTTGGTTCGGGGCCAGGACTTGGGAATAGAACAGGTTGCGGTCCGGCTCGCGGACGTCCTCGGTGAAGAGGCGGCCGGTCACGGATTCCTGCAGCGAGCTGGCGGTGGCGAAGAGATTGATGCGCGGCGCGCGGAGGTTCACGGTCCACGCGATGGTCTCGGCCCACGGGCGGGCGACCGCGTGGAGGGTGATGAGGGCCATGAAGTCCTTCAGCATCAAATCGAGATCGCCATTGTGGCGGATCCCGTGCTGCATCAGGTGCAGGTAGTAGTCGGTGTAGACCGGGGTGAACTGGCCGCGAACCATCAAGGCATTGCGATGGCGCACGTAGATCGACTCGATTTTCGTGAATTCCTCCGGGGTCTCGAAGTTGCCGCTTTCGTCACTCATGTGGCTCAGGGATGCCGTAGGATGAGCCGGGCTGCAAGAGCGGGGCGGTGGGGAGATCTCCTTTTTCGAAATCCGTGAGAGAGGCGGCTCCACTTAAAAAATCAGCCTGTTCGGACAGGATTTACAGAATTTGCAGAATTCACAGGATTCAGAGGAGCGGCTTTGGATTCGATCCATCTCCACTCTCTTCTCTGTTCTGTAAATTCTGCAAATTCTGTAAATCCTGTCCAAACTAGGCGTGCGAATGATCGGGGCCCTACTCGAAACGGCTGGCACCCTGCATGCGGACGGCGACGGGGTCGCCCACGCCGAGGCCGAGTTCCTCGAGTTGCTGGCGAGACAGCTCGGCATCGACGAACTGGCCGTCTTCCAGACGGAGGCTGAGGCGGGCGATCGGACCGGCGGAGAAGAGGTGATGGACGCGCGCGAGACGGTCGGTGGCGGGGTCGGCCTCGGCGGCGAACAGGACGCCGACATCGTGTGGGCGCACGTAGACCGGGGAGTCCGGATCGCGGGAGTCACGGATGGCGTTGACGTTGCCGAGGAAGCGGATGACGAACTGGGATTCCGGGTGATCGTAGATCTCCTGCGGCGCACCGACCTGCTCGATGCGGGAGTTCGCCATGACGACCACCTGGTCGGCCAGTTCGAGGGCTTCCTCCTGGTCGTGGGTCACGAACAGGGTGGTGAGACCGATCTCATCGTGGAAGCTGCGGAGCCAGCGGCGGAGGTCCTTGCGGACCTTGGCATCGAGCGCGCCGAAGGGTTCGTCCAGCAGCAGCACCTTCGGGCGGATGGCGAGGGCGCGGGCGAGGGCGACGCGCTGGCGCTGGCCGCCGGAAAGCTGGTCCGGGCGGCGGTTTTCAAGGCCTTCGAGCTGGACCAGCGAGAGCAGCTCGCTGACGCGCTTCTTGATCTCGGTCGAGGACGGCCGCTGCTTGGAAGGAAGAACGGTGAGGCCGAAGGCGATGTTCTCCGCGATGGTCATGTGGCGGAACAGCGCGTAGTGCTGGAACACGAAGCCAACGCCGCGCTTGCCCGCGTGCAGGGTGGTGACGTCCTCACCGTGGAAGTGGATCGCGCCGCTGTTCTCATCGGCGAACTCGAGGCCGGCGACGATGCGCAGGAGCGTCGTCTTGCCGGAGCCGGACGGGCCGAGGAGAGCGGTCAGTGAACCGTTCGGCACTTCGAGCGACACGTTGTCGAGGGCCTTGTAGGCACCGAAGGTTTTGTTGATGGAGCGGATGGAAATGGACATGGAAGAGAAATTCTAAGCACTAAATCCAAAGCACTAAACGAAGAGGCTGGAGACTTGGTGGCGTGGGTGAGAAGTTTCAGTGGCCCTTGGAACCGGCGTGGCCGGCGTAGCGTTCGATGACGTCCTTCACGATGAGGGTGACGAGGGCGAGCAGGGCGAGGAGCGAGGCGCAGGCGAAGGCGGCGCTGGACTGGTACTCGTTGTAGAGCACCTCGACCTGCAACGGCAGGGTGTTGGTCTTGCCGCGGATGTGGCCGGAGACGACCGAGACGGCGCCGAACTCGCCCATGGCGCGGGCGTTGCAGAGCAGCACGCCGTAGAGCAGGCCCCACTTGATGTTCGGCAGGGTCACGCGGCGGAAGATTTGCCAACCGTGCGCGCCGAGGGTGACGGCGGCTTCCTCCTCGTCCGTGCCCTGCGTTTCCATCAGCGGGATGAGCTCGCGGGCGACGAAGGGGAAGGTGACGAAGATGGTGGCGATGATGATGCCGGGGGTATCGAACACGATCTGGAGATCGTGCTTGTCCAGCCACGGGCCGAACCAGCCCTTCGAGCCGAAGATCAGCATCCACACCAGACCGGCGATGACCGGGGACACGGCGAATGGCAGGTCGATGAGCGAGAGGAGCAGCGAACGACCGGGGAAGCGGAACTTCGTCACCAGCCAGGCGGCGGCGACGCCAAACAGGGCGTTGAAGGGGACGGTGACGGCGGCGGTGATGAGCGTGAGCTTGATGGCGGACATCGCCGCGGGCTCGACGAGCGCCTTGGCGAAGACCTCGGCTCCCTTGCGGAATGCCTCGAGGAACACCGCGGCCAACGGCATCAACAGGAAGAAGACCAGCACGGAGCAAGCCGCGCCGATCAGCACGATTTTCACTCCGAGGGATTCGGTCGTGACGTTTTTGTGGGCGGGCATGATCAGCGGGTGCGCCAGTTGAGACGGCGCTGGAGGAGATTGATGATGAAGAGGAGCGCGAAGGAGACGAGCAGCATCGCGGCAGCGATCACGGCGGCGGATTCATATTTGAACTGCTCGAGCTGCGAGATGATCAGCGAGGGCAGGATTTCCGTTTTCAGCGGCAGGTTGCCCGAGATGAAAATGACCGAACCGTATTCCCCGACGGCGCGCGCGAAGGCGAGCGTGAAGCCGGTGATGAGGGCCGGCAGGATCGAGGGGAAGATGACGCGCCAGAAGACGGTCCAACGTCCGGCTCCGAGCGTGGCGGCGGCTTCCTCGGTATCGCGGGAAAGGTCTTCCATCACGGGCTGCACGGTGCGGACCACGAAGGGCAGACCGATGAAGAACAGGGCGATGAAGACGCCGATCGAGCTGTAGGCTGCACCGCGCTGCGCCACGGTGTCGACCCACTCGCCGAGCCAGCCGCCGGGATGATGGTTTTCCTTCAACCATTTGGCACCGTTGGCGAGATATTGGCCGACCCAGCCCTTGTTGGAATAGATCTGGGTCAGGGTGATGCCGGCCACCGCGGTGGGGAGGGCGAAGGGCAGGTCCACCATCGCGTCGAACAACTTGCGGCCGGGAAAGCGGTAGCGGACCAGCACCCAGGCGACCAGCAGCCCGAGGACGGAGCTGAACACCGCGGCCAGGGCGGAGGCTCCGAAGCTGAGCTTCGCGGCGGCCACGATGGCCGGGGATTTCAGCAGTTTGATGGCATCCGCCATGTCCATCTGGCTCGCCTTCAGGAACAGGGCGGCCAGCGGGATCAGGATGATCACGCTCAGGTAGGTGATGGTATAGCCGAGCGAGAGGCCAAAGCCCGGGATGATGCGGCGACGCGACATTGCGTGGTGGTGGTGGTCGGAATGCGGGATCGGAAGTGTCGGGCGGAGCACGACGCATGCCCGGGCGGACTATGTCCAACCGGGCATGCGCGGCAAAGCGGCAATGATGACTTATTTGGCAGTCAACTGGTCAAACGTGCCGCCATCGGCGAAATGGGTCTTCTGGGCCTTTTCCCAGCCGCCGAAATCGTCGCGGATGTTCACCAGGGTAAGGGTGGGGAAGTCCTTCGCGTATTTCGCGGCGACCTTCGGATCACGCGGGCGGTAGCGGTTTTTCGCCGCGATCTCCTGGCCTTCAGCCGTGTAGAGGTACTTCAGGTATTCCGTGGCGACCTCGGTGGTGCCGTGGCTGGTGGCGTTCTTTTCCACCACGGCCACCGGCGGCTCGGCAAGGATGCTCAGGCTCGGATAGACGACCTCGGTCTGGCCGGGGAATTCCTTCTCCAGCAGGGCGATCTCGTTTTCCCAGGAAAGGAGCACGTCGCCGAGGCCACGCTGCGCGAAGCTGGTGGTGGAGCCACGGGCACCGCTGTCCAGCACCGGCACGTTCTTGAATAGCTTGGTGATGTAGTCCTTCACCTTCGCCTCGTCGCCGCCGAACTCCTTGTTCGCCCAGGCCCAGGCGGCCAGGTAGTTCCAGCGGGCACCGCCAGAGGTCTTAGGGTTCGGGGTGATCACGCCGATGCCGGACTTCACGAGGTCGTCCCAGTTCTTGATCCCCTTCGGGTTGCCCTTGCGGACGACGAAGACGATGGTCGAGGTGTAGGGGGCGCTGTGCTCGGGGAGTTTGGCTTCCCAATCGGCGGGAAGGGCACCGGACTTCGCGATGGCGTCGATGTCACCGGCGAGGGCGAGTGTGACGACGTCGGCGGAGAGACCGTCGATGACGGAGCGGGCCTGCTTGCCGGAGCCACCGTGGGATTGCTCGATCTTCACATCGGCGCCGGTCTTCTCTTTCCAGTGCTTGGCGAAGGCGTTGTTGAACTCCACGTAGAGCTCGCGGGTTGGGTCGTAGGAGACGTTCAGTAGGGAGACGGCACCGCCGGAGGCGGCGGTGTCGTGGCTCTTCTTGCACGCGGACGACAGCAGGGTCGCGGCGGCGAGGGCGAGCAGGGCAGGGATGCGGAGCGGTTTCATGAGGGGGTCAGTATTTGTAGGTGAGTTGGACGTAGGCGGTCTTCGCCGTGTCGGAGGTGCCGGAGCTCTCGAGGTAGTCACCCGCGAACAGGGCGCCGGTGCCGGCCAGGAGTTCGAGTTCCTTGGTCAGATTGGTTTGGACGTAGAGGTCGACTTCGGTGCCGATGAAACGGTCGCCATTGTAGCCCGCGGGAGTGCGGAGCGTGGAGGAGCCGTTGGCGCGGTAGACGAAGTCGCCGGTTTCGGCGCGGAAGAAGGCGTGGGCCTGGAGGCCGACCTTCCACTCCTTCGCCGGAGTGACGGTGAGTTCGAGGTAGGGATCGTGGATGTTCGCCCAGCCGACGGAGTCGAGCAGGCCGTTCATGTTGTGCGTGGACGGATAGACCGGCAGGAAACGGTGCTGGTCGCCATCGGTGCGGTCGTCGTCGCCGCTGGCGTAGCTGTAGTTCACGCTGACACGCGGGCTCCAGGTGGCATGCTGGAACGTGTAGCCGAGCGTGGCCTGACCGCCGAAGGCAAGGAGATCGAGCTCCTTGGCACCGGAGAGAACGTCGCCGGTCTGGACGACGGCCTCGAGTTCCCAGTCCCAGGGCGAGTCCTTCGCCGCCTTCCGGAACAAGCGCGAGCCGAGCGTCCAGAAGTCCCCCTTCACGGAGGCCACGGTGCTGTGCTCGCTGTCGAGGTGGACGGCGTAGAAATCGAGCGTCTGGCCGTGGCAGATCTTGCCGGAGGCGTAGATGCCGATGAGGTCGGCGTTGTGGTCGGAATCGTTGAAGCGGTCTTCCTCGATCGTGACGACATTGCCGGCGAAGGCATCGATCTGCCAGTCCTTGTTCACCTTCCAGGTGGCGCGGGCGGCATCGAAGGTGCGGCCGTAGTTGCTCCAGTTACTGTCGGCGAGGACGCGGCGCGATCCGAAGTCGAGCGGCTGGCGGCCGAGCGTGAAGGTGACGGGCCAGTCCTTCGGGTCGCCGATGGAGATGTATCCCTGGCGGAGGTCGAAGGTGTCGTCGCCGTTCGCGCCGTTCAGCGTGTCATGAGGACGACCGGAAAAGAACTCGCGGGAGTCCTGGCCCTGGGCATACAGCTTCAGCCACTCGACCGGCTGGTAGGCGAGGCCGAGGCGGGTGCGCGTGATGAGCCAACCGTCGTCATCGGCGGCATTCACGTTGTCGTTGAAGTCGCGAACGTTGTCCGTCCATTCGTCGCGGACGCGGATTTCGGCGTCGAATTTGAAATCGTTGAGAAGACAATCGGATGGTCCGGCCTGGGGAGCGGGGGCGGTGCCGGCATGGGCGACACCGGCGAGCGCGGTCAACATGGCCGCGGAGGCCAGGTGACGCGGGATCCGCAGGGTGGTGATGGTCAGGCGGGACGGCTGGCGGCTGGTGCCGCGGGCCTCGATGGAGCGCCGGGGTGCGGCGTGTCGATCAGGGGTCTTCATGGTGGAGAATTGTTCCCTTTCGGGGAACCGGGTGGTGCGAAACTCGTGCCGGATGGGCTCCGAGGGTTGTTTTTGGGCAAAAAGAGACCGGAAGACGGAGAATCGGAAAGGCGGACGGGCGCCGTGCTACGGCGGATATCGTACCGCTCTCCGATTCCTCCGGTGTTCCGGTCGGTCTCTTGCGAGCGAGGGTGGTCCTAGGGGGACCGGGCCGGGTCAGATCGACTGGCCGTTTTCTTCCCTTGGGGAATTGAAGCGCGTCTTCTCGAGGGCTTCGATCTGGGTCACGCGTCCATCGTGGACGATGATCTGGACGGAGCCGAAGCGGAGCGCTTCCACTTTGGTGCGCACCACCTCCAACCAATCGGAGTTGGATCCGTTGATGGGGACGATGCGGTCAGTGGTCTTCGGGTTCATCAGGAGCTGAGGCTTGGAGGGCGAGTTGTGAGAGACCCGCCAGGAAGCCATCCTCGGGATCCGCGCGGCGCTTGTTGGCGGCGGGTTTCCCGGCTTGGCTTCCGAGCTGGGCGGCGAAGGGTGGTTCGACTCCGTCACGGCGCATCTTGCGCAGAGTGACTTCGACGACCTGGGCGATGGTGTATCGGTCGAGGATGTTGGCGATGGCGTTGCGGACATCGATCATCAGCATGCGGAGGCCGCAGTGGGCCTCGTCCGGACACGAGCAGCGCTGGTAGGCGTTTTCGCTGGCGCAGCAGATCGGAGCCAGGCGGCCGTCCATGAGACGGACCAGGTCCCCGATGCGGATCGAGTCCGGCGATTTCGCGAGGGCATATCCCCCGAACTTCCCGCGGCGGGTTTCGACGATGCCAGCCTCCCGGAGTTCCTGGAGGATACGTTCGACGAATTTGAGCGGGAGCCGGTTTGCCTCCGCGAGATCAGCTCCCGCGACGGTGGACAGGCCAAGTTCGGCGGCAATACCCAGGTGGATGGTGGCACGTAGGGCGTACTCTGCTTTCTTGGAAAGATGCATTCGGAAATCTGGATGGACTAGTGGTGGATTAAGCGGGTGGGCTCAAGAAAAAAGTACCGGAAAGATGCATTTTGTCGAGGCGGTATCCCGGTTGGGTTTTGGATTTAAAATGAAAATCAAATGGTTACGATTGATTCTAGCAGCCGAAATCTTTTTGGATGCCCTTCCTTTCAATCTCCAAATCAAGCTGGACATATAAAACTATATCGATTAGTGGGAAAAGGAACGCGGCATTGAGCCGCTGCTCATCCAAACCAAAGCACTCCATGAAGACACGACCCCTTGCTCCGGAATTCCGGACCAATCTGAAACAGTTGCTCCAAGGGTTTGCCGAGCACTGCGAAATTTCCGAACGCCTGGCAGGCCGCATCGAGCACCCGATCTATTTCCACGGATTCAAGTTCGGCTCGCCGGTGTTCACCTTCCAAGGGCCATCTTCCGATGGTTCACCGCCGCGGACGATCGGCTTGCTGGCGCACAACACGCCGACCAGCACGGTGGCGTCCGACATCCTGCTCCAGTTGATCGAGGTCGCGACGCTGCGGCCGGAGATCGCGGTCGACCAGATCTTCCGCGTGCTGCCGGTGAGTGATCCGGTGACGTTGGAGCTCGGCGAGGAAGCGCCGGATCTATCCGGATGGCCGGTGCTCGGCTACGTGCTCGACCAGTTCCGCGAATCCGTGCCGGATGGCCTGATCGAGATCCGTCCGACCTCCGGCAACTCGCTGGTGATCGGCGGCACCTCGGACGTACGGTTGTTCCAGGTGCTGGCGTCGAACGTCGGCAAGGCGCGCGGGCTGCCATCGCCGCCGCTGCTGTCCTCGTTCGTGCCGGCGTTCAACACCACCCGCTGGCACCTGGAGGTGGAGGTTCCCGAAACGTGGACGCAGGCCGGTGATGTGCTCGCGGTGAGCCGCTTCATCGGGCGCGTCCTGGAAACCTACTCGCACCTGCTTGGAGCCTGCCGGGTGAAGGCCCGCCGTCTCTCCTGAATGATTCCCAGCGGCCGCACCTCTCCGGTGCGGCCGCTTTTCGTGTCCGTCCATTGCCCGTCCATTTCACCAACGATCCACCATCATGAGTTCCACCCGTCTTCCCATCGCCATCGTCGGAGGTGGCTTCAGCGGTACCCTGACCGCCATCCACCTGGCCAAGCGCCTGCCCGACACCTCGATCATCCTGTTCGAAGAGAGCCCCGAAGTGGGGCCCGGCCTTGCCTATGGCACCGGTTCCTCCGATCACCTGCTCAATGTCCGGGCAGGAGGCATGAGCGCCTTTCCGGAGCGGCCGGATCATTTCCGGATCTTTGCCAGCCAGACCCTCGGGCGCGAGGTCGAGGCAGGCGAGTTCCTGCCGCGCTCGATCTACGGGACTTACTTGAGGTCGCTGTTGCGCCAGGCGCTGGAGCGTCATCCGCGGCTGGAGGTGCGCCACTCCTCGGTGGTGGATCTGGTGGCGGACTCGCAGCATCCGGACCGCGCCAGCCTGGTGCTGAAGGATGGAAGCACGCAGCAGGTGTCGCGGGTGGTGCTGGCCACGGGCAACCGCGGTTCGGCGTTCCGCGCCTCGCTGTGGTCGTCCCATACCCGCGCGGCGCGGGATGCGGATGCCTACGATGGCCTGCATCCGGATGCGCCGGTGGTCGTCATCGGCACGGCGCTTTCGATGATCGATGCGGTGGGCGAGCTGGAACGCCGCGGTCACCGCGGTCCGATCCACATCACCTCGCGCCATGGGTTGCTGCCGCACGCCTACGCGCCGCCGTCGAATGTACCGGTGCCGGAGCTCGATCACCTGCCGGATTCGAACCTGCGGAAGAGCGTGCGTTTGTTCCGCCAGGCGATCGCCGCGCATGAGGCCGCGGGGGGCAACTGGCGCGATCTTTTCGCCGCGATCCGTCCCTACACACCGGGGCTGTGGCAGGAGTTGTCGAAGCGGGACCGCAAGCGCTTCCTGCGCTTCATCAGCCCGTTCTGGGAAATCCACCGTCACCAGAGCGCGCCCGAGACCCGCGCATTGATCGACCGCCTGATCCTCAGCGGACGCCTGACGGTGCACCGCGGCGCGCTGGTGTCGGTCGAGCGGAAAGGGGAGCACTGGTCGCTGGAGTTCGCCACGCGCACGCGCCACCTGCCGAACCGCACGCTGGAGGCGGCCCGCATCATCGATGCCACCGGTCCGGCGCGGGACATCCACACGCTGCGTCATCCGCTGCTCGTGAACCTTCTGCGCCGCGGCTTCATCACCACGGATGAGCACCGCCTCGGTGTGGAAACGCTGGCCGACTACCGCGCGGTGCAGCGGGACGGGCGTCCGACGCCGTGGCTGCATGTGGTGGGGCCGATGCTACGCGCGCGTTATTTCGAGGCGACGGCTGTGCCGGAACTGCGACTGCACACAGCGGCGCTGGCGGCGCGCATCGCGGGTGAGCTGGAGAAAAGCCCCACGGCGGATCTAGCGGCCGTGGCGTGAAATGTCCGGTGGCATCCGGTGGATATGGGAGCGGCTTCTTTCGGGAAGCCGCTCTTTTCCGTTCAGGACGAAGCCACCTTCACCAGCTTGCCCTTTTCGCGGGCGGAGGCGAGGGTGCGGGCGAAGAGGAACCCCGCGAAGGCGAGGTAGGCGGCATTGAGCGCCAGGGCGATGCCGAGGTGGGACCAGTCCAGTGGTTTGCCGGACATCACGTTGCGCATGCCTTCGAAGACGTGGGCGGTGGGCATGGCCATCGCCACATGCTGCATCCAGCCGGGGAGATCCTGAACCCGGTAGAAGACCGCGGAGAACGGTTGGACCATGAACGGGATCGCCCACGCCAGCGATTCGGCGCCGTGGCCCCACTTCACGATCAGCGCGATCGAGATGATGCCCAGCGCCCAGCCGAAGAGCATCAGGTTCGCATACCAGGCGAAGAGCGCCAGGTTGAACTGGAACATATTGAAGCGGTAGGCGATGGCGGCGATGCCCGCGAGCACCCCGGCGGTGATGGCCACGCGCAGCACGCCCACTCCGCAGGCCGCGGCGACGTATTCCGTCATGCGCACCGGCGCGGCGAAGATGTTGAGCAGGTTGCGCGTCCACACGTCCTCGAGGAACGAGATGGAAACGCCCTGCTGCGAGCGGAAAAGGGCGTCCCACAGGATGGTGGAGGCGATTAGCGAGGGCACGAAGCCGTGGGTGCCGAGCCCGCCTTGGTTCTGGAGCGAGACGGACACGAAGCCCCACATCAAGAGCTGGACGATGGGCCAGAAGAACAGCTCGAACAGACGCACGGGATTGCGCGCGTAGAGGAGGATGTAGCGGCTGAGAAGGGCGTAAATGGTGCGAGGGTTCAAGCGGGGCGGCGCGTGACGGTTCGGGGCGGGAGCGCGCCCCGACCATTGCACCGGCCACGCGCGAATCCAGCGCGGAATTGCGGGATGATGGCCTAGCGCGCGTGTCGGTGGAATTGCCGACTATTTGAAAATCAGGGGGAAGCGTAGGGTGAGGGTCCCATGATGGCTCCTTTCCGATCCAGCGACCTGTCTTCGTCCGGCTTCCGGGCGGCGGCAGGGATCGGTATGGCCGCGTCTCCACGCGGTGTGGGCCATCGACCGAAGAAAACCCATTCGAAAACCCATGTCTCATTTCACCAGACGATCCCGTCTCATCCTGCTCGCGTCTGCTTTGGCGGTCGCGGGTGTTAGCCTTTGCCTGCATCGTGGACACCACTCCGACCTTCCATTGAAGGGGGCGGACCGGGTGGTGCCCCGCGTCCTGGTTCCGGAAACCGAGTCACCCCGGCAAGCCGCGGCGGTGACGATCCGGGCGGCTGGAAAAGCCCGCCGTCAAGACCTGGTGTGGCGGGAGTCGGTGGCCGAGCCAGCGTTCCAAGCGTTCCGGGATTGGACGGAACGTTATGCTGGTGCGGTAAGAGAGGGGAGAACCGCTCTCGTGGGCGAAGGTGTGGAATTGGCCACCAAACGCCGGGCGGAGTTCGGGGTGCTGATGCGGAGTGATCCGGCGCGGGCGCTGGAACTGGCGGTGCCTGAAACGGTGCGGCGGATGTTGCCGCGTGAGGTGCTTGTTCTGTTGGAGAAGCCGGTGGATGCCCGCGGCGATCTCGAGCACTTCGCCGGAGTCGCGGAGGAAGGGCAGACCGCTCCGGCGGACCATTACGAGGCTCGTGTGAATGGCAAGCTGCTGGAGGCTTATGTGACGGCGGAGCGTTCCGAGCAACCGTCGCGCTACCGCGTGCCGATCCACGGTTACCAGCTCGATGGCGGGATCGTGGTGCGGCCCACCGCCGGGCGTTTGCTGGAGCCGGTGGAAGTGGCGGATGTCCATGCCGCGGCGGGCGGAGCGGTTTGCCCGGTGTCCGAGGAGGACACCCGTAGTCAAGGCGACGAGGCGGGATTGGCGGTGGGAACCACGACCGATCTGTTCTGTTCCTCGGCACATGCGGCGTTGGAGTTGGAACAACAGACCGCGGCGGAACAGGCCACACGGGCGCAGGCCGAGCCGGTGGCGGCCGCGGGTGGTGATGGCGGCGGAGCCGAGGTTCTGGCGGAATCGTCCCACACCGAGGGTTCGAAGACGATCCTCTTCATCCGTGTCGATTTCTCCGACCACACCTCGCCGCCGGTGGATGGCGCGGTGATCCTGCCCTACATCGCGAACGCGTGGTCGGCGTGGAGCTACGGCCGCTGCACGGTGAACACGACGGCGAGCGCCACCACACCGATCCTGCGGATGCCGAAGGTGGCGGGCTCGACCGGATACAATGGATCGTCCAGCACGCTCTACAGCGATGCTTTGGCCGCGGCCACCACGGCGGGCTACACGCCCGGCAACTATTCGTTCGTGATGGTATGCATGGACAACGGCACGCCGGGTTTCACCTTCGCCGGCCTCGGCACGGTGGGCGGAAACAAGACATGGCTGCGTGCGGAGGGCACCACCTACGCGGCCCAGGTTGCCACGCATGAGCTTGGGCACAATCTCGGGCTGAACCATGCCCAGAGCTACGTGGTGAGCGGCAGCAATCCGATCGCCAGCGGTGGCACGACCTCGGAATACGGCGATCCCTACAATACGATGGGCAATGGCGACGTCTATTCGCCCTACAATGCCCGCTACAAACTTTACCTGAACTGGCTGACCGGCTCCGACATCACCACCGTGACCACCAGCGGCATCTATCGCGTCGCCGCGCACGACAAGTCCACCGCCACCGGCATCCGCGGGCTGAAGGTGGCCCGCACCGCGAGCCAGGACTATTGCCTGGATTACATGACCGAGCGCAGCGGCACGCAGGCGACTTACAACGACAACGGCGTGCAGGTGCGGTGGGGGCCGACGGGGACCGGCAACGGTAAGACCCAGATCCTCGACATGACCTCGGGCTCCGCGAACGGATTGACCGATGCGCCTCTGGCGGTGGGGCGGACCTTCGTGGATGCTCCGAACAAGGTGTATCTCACCACGCTCGCGAAGGTCACCGGCGCGTCGTTCGATTCTATGGATGTGCTGGTGAATCTCAACACCGCGCCACCGCCGCCGCCATGGACCTTCGGGGACATCGGAACGACGGGAGCCACCGGCATCGCCACCTTCGCGGACAGCACCCATCTCATCTATGGCGCGGGCGCGGACATCTGGAGCACCGCGGATGCCTTCCACTTCGTGAGGCAGTCGCTCAGCGGCGATTGCGACGTGCGGGCGAGGGTGACCCAGCAGGCGAATTCCAATGGCTACGCGAAGGCCGGCGTGATGCTTCGCGATGGCACCGGGGCGGGGGCGGCGCATGCCTCGATGTATGTCACTCCCTCGAACGGGTTCTCGTTCCAATACCGCTCCGCCGCCAGCGGGGCGACGACCAACGTGAACGGTCCGGCCTTGAATGCCGCTCCGAACAACTGGGTGCGCATGACCCGCGTGGGCAACGTGCTCACCGGCTACGTTTCCGCGAATGGCACGAGCTGGACGCAGGTGGCGACGGCGACCCTTTCCATGTCGGCGACGATCAGCGGTGGCCTCGCGGTGTGCAGCCACATCGCCGGTGACCTCGGCGTGGCGGCCTTCGACAACGTAAGCGTCAGCGACTCGGCGGGTTCCCTCGCCACGCTGGCGAACGATGGCTTCGATACGGCCTCGCCCACGATCGGAAACGATTCCGGCGACGCGCTCGACCTTGGCTGGACCGGCGGCGGGGCGACGTTGACACTGGCAGCGGACACGACGTTCGGCACCGGCAACGCGCTTAACATGGACGCCACCGGGACCTTCAGCGGCATCTCCGCGCCGTTCGATCCGCGCTCGCTGGTCAATACCGGGGACAGCCTGAAATTGAGCTTCGATTTCCGCTACACCCAGACCGTGGCGAATAATTCGGGCGGTTTCCGGTTCGGCCTGTTCAATGACGATGGCGACGGCTTCGGCATCCAGCACGGCACCGGCGGGGCGACCAACTACAGCGTGACCGAGGACACCGGGGCGGATGGCGGATTCAATTCCGGGGGGACGGTGGGCACCTTGACCGCAGGCAGCCACACCTCGCTCAATGATCAGCTCAAGCACACGGCGACGTTCACTCTGCTGAAGACCGCCACCGGGATGATGGTCACGGGCACGGTGGACGGAGCCACTATTTCCGCCACCGACACCACGCCGGTGATCACCACCTTCACGACGATCTTCATCCGCAATGGCGGTATCAACGCGGACCTGCGGGTGGACAATGTGAAGCTGGATTACACCCACAACTTCGCGCCGGTGTTCAGCGGGAATCCGCTGGTGAAGCCCTCGGTGTTCGTGGGCAACGCGTTCTCCTCGAGTGTTTCCTCGGACGCCAGCGACGCGAATCCGGGTGATACGTTGACGTTCTCGAAGACCAGTGGCCCCGCTTGGCTCACAGTGGCGGCGAATGGCGCGCTCACCGGTACTCCGGCGGCGGGCGACACCGGAGTGAACAGCTTCGTGGTGCGGGCCACCGACACGGTCGGGGCTTACGCCGAAACCACCGTGGCGGTCAACGTGGCGGGAGCCCTCACCAACCTGTATTGGGATGGAACGTCCACCAGTTGGAACTCGGCGGCGAATTGGTCCACGGCCAGCGGGGCCACCACGCCGGATCCCGCGGTGGTTCCGGGGACGACGAACCTGGCGGTGTTCAACATGACGGGCCTGACCACGGTACAGGCCATCACGCTGGACGCGAACCAGAGTGTCGGCGGCATCACCGTGGCCACCAGCGGCACGACCTCGCTGACGGGTGGTGGGACCAACCGCACGCTGACGCTCGATGTCGGCGGCATCACCGTCAATTCGGGGGGCGGTGCGCTCACCATCGGATCGGCTGTCAGCGGCCAGAACGTGGCCATCACGCTGGCGGGCAGCCAGGCATGGTCGAATTCCGGTGCGGCGATGACGATCAACAACAACGTCACCGGCAGCGGGCTGAATTGGTCGAACACCGGCAGCGTCACCTTCCGCGCTGGTGCGGTGTTGAACCTCGGCACCGGCACGCTCACGCACAACAGCGGCACGCTCGATCTCCAGAACAACGCCAACACCATCGGCAACGTGTTCATCAATGGCGGCACGATTTTCGCCCGCAATGCCAGCGCTCTTGGTGCCACCGGCACGATCAAGCTGGGGGCCACCGGTGGCAGCATGGGAGCGATCCTCAATTTCTCCACCGCGACCATCACCAAGCCGGTTGCGCTCGGCACCACCACCGGCACGCTGGTGATCGGTAACTTCGGATTCCAGTCGCCGACGATCAACTCGGCGATCACCGGGACCAACAACGTAACGTTCAACGGCACCATCAGCACCACTGCCGGGATCTCCAGTTACACGATGACCTTGGCCGGATCGGTGAATCCGTCCGGCAATGTCACTTTCTCCAACAGCGGCACCGGAGAGGACGCGAGCGGAGTGGACAACGGGACCATCGTGGTCAGCGGCGCGATCGGTGGGAACGTCGGCAATGTCACGGTCAACAACAGCACCAGCGCCACCACGGGCGTCCAGAAAGTCGTCCTTTCGAATGCCGGGAATGCCTGGATCGGCGGCACCACGGTGAACACGAAGGGGCTTCTCCAGCTCGGCGTGGCGAATGCCATCCCGGCGGGCAGCAGCGTGACGGTGAACGGCACGCTCGACCTGAACACCTATGACGAGGCCATCGACGGGCTCTCCGGAAGTGGCACGGTGGACAAGACCGGCGCGGGCATCTCGACCTTGTCGGTCGGCGGCAATGACGCGAGCACCACCTTCACCGGCATGATCAAGAATACGGCGGGCTCCTTGGCCTTGGTGAAGGCGGGCGCGGGCACCTTGGTCCTGACGGGCACCCATAGCTACAGCGGGGCCACCACGGTTTCCGAAGGTGTCCTACAGCTAGGCAATGGTGGTGCCACCGGGAGCGTGGCTTCCACTACCATCGTTGACAACGGCGCGGTGGTCTTCAATCGCACGGGATCGCTCACGGTCGCGGCGGTGATTTCGGGCACCGGGTCGGTGACCCATGCGGGCACCGGGGCCACCACGCTGACCGGTGCGAACACGTATGCGGGTGGCACTACGGTCTCCGCGGGCACCTTGTCGCTTTCCTCGCCCTTCCTCGCGGACGGGGCGGCGGTGGGAATCGCGGGAGGGGCAACGCTGAACCTGTCTCACTCGGCGACCGACACCATCGCCAGCCTGACGCTCAATGGAGTCCTGCAGGCTGCGGGGACCTGGGGTGCCCTTGGCTCGGGGGCAGATCATGAAACCTCCCTCATCACCGGCACGGGCAAGCTGCTGGCCACCACGGGCGCTCCGCCGTACGACGCGTGGGCGGCGAACCATGGCTTGACCGGGTTGGATGCCGGTAAAACCGCCGACCCGGATGGCGATGGCCAGCCCAACCTGCTGGAGTTCGCCCTTGATGGCGATCCGTCGTCCAATGGATCGCAGGCGAAGATCTTCACGGGCATGAACACCGTGGGTGGAGAGAGCGTTTACACCTACACCATCGCGGTGCGCGCCGGTGCGGCATTCCTGGAACAGGAGAACCGCCAGGTGGCGTCAGTGGATGGGATTGACTACACCGTGGAGGCCACGGTGGATGTGATGGATTGGGATAACTCCGAGCCGGTGTCCGAGATCGTGCCCGCGATCACGGCGGGGTTGCCTGCTCCGAACGCGGGATGGGAATACCACACCTTCCGTACCACCGGTGGACCGGACAGCGCGCCGGCGGTCTTCATTCGGACTCGCGTGGTCTCGCCCTGAGAGGCCGCGGCCTTGGTCAAGAGGCCGCGGCTGTCTCCACTTCTCCGGAACGGGCGATCTTGATGAACACGTTCTCAAGGTCGTCCTCCTGGAAGTGGCGGGTGAGATCGTCCGCGGTGCCGCTGGCGAGGATCTTGCCCTGGTGGAGGAAGAGGATGCGGTCGCAGACCTCCTCGATGTCCCGCATGTTGTGGGAGGTGTAGAGGATGGCCGGGGCGCGTTCCTTCTGCACGTGGCGGACGAGCTTGCGGACCTTGTCGGCGATGTCCGGGTCCAGCGAGGCGGTGGGCTCGTCGAGCAGCAGCAGTTCGGGGTCGTTGAGGAGGGCCTTGGCGAGGTTCACGCGGGTGGATTCTCCGGCGGAGAGCTGGCCGGTGGGCTTGTCCGCCAGCTTGGTGATTTCCAGAAGCTCCAATAGCTCCGCGACTTTGACCTTCGGCTTCTTCACCCCGTAGAGGCCGGCGAAGATGGTCAGATTGTTGCGGACGCTGACGTTTCCGGGGAGGGCGGCGTAGGTGGTGCAGAAATTGGAGCGGCGCAGGATTTCCATGCGATGCTTCGCCAGATCCATGCCGAAGGCGCGGATGCTGCCCGCGGTGGGCGTGATCAGGCCCAGGATCATGTTCATCAGCGTGGTCTTGCCCGCGCCATTGACGCCGAGCAGGCCCACGACCTCGCCGGCATGGACATCCAGACACACGCCATCCACGGCGGTGAAGCCGTCGAAGCGTTTCACGACGTGGTCGATTTCAAGGACGGGCTCGCGCACGGAGCTACGATGCACGGGGTATTCGCGGCGTCCAGCGTGGCGAAAAAAAATCCCGCCAGGCGGGGTGCCTGGCGGGATTGGAGGGAAACGGGATCCGTTACGGGACGGTCACGCGGAGGCGGACGAAGAGCTTCGCGCTGCCGGTCGAAAGCGTGTATTGGATGGACGGGGTGGTGGGGGTGTTGTCCACGAAGGTCACCGGTGTCCAAGTGATCAGGTCGGTGGAGGTTTCCACGACCGGGGTGGCGGTCGCGGTGGTGTCCTTCGGCCAGGTGATGGTGTTGCCGCTCACCGTCGGGCCCGATCCGTAGGGACCGTAGAAGTATTCCACGCCGTTCTTCACGCCGTCGTTGTCGTAGTCGCCATCGGCGGCCTGCCCACCGGCATTGGCGGTGGCCCAGGTGGTGTAGCCGCCAGCCGCGCCGGTGGTCACCTGCAGGAGGCCGGTGCCGGTGATGCGGGCGGTCTTGTGGGTGGCGGAGGAGGTGAGGGAGCCCCAGGTGCCCGGAGCCTGCTGGACGCCGTCGATGTAGAGTTCGTCGATGGTGTCGGTGGCGGCGTGGGTGAGATCGAGGACCGCGCTGTTGGCCAGCTTCACGTCCGCGGTGTCGGCGAGGACCGCACTGCCAATGGAGAGCTTGCCGCCGTTCACCAGGGTGTCACCGGTGTAGGTGTTCGCGCCGGAAAGGACCAGGGTGCCCGCGCCGGTCTTGGTGAGAGAGGCGCCTGCCGCGGCTTCGCTGATGACCCCGCTCACGGTGCCGGTGCGGCTCGTGCCGATGTCGAAGCCGTGGGTGCCGGTGGCGGCGAGCTTGAGCGCGCTGCTGACGGTGAGGTCGGTGCTGGCATCCAGCGTGGTGATGGTGCCGCTGTTCCAGTTGAAGGTGCGGGTGCTGGTGGTTGTGCCGCTGCCGTTCTGGATGGTCTGTGCGGCGATGGTGCCACCACCGTTCAGGTTGACGGTGGAGTTCAGCGTCCCCGATGTGCGGTTGCCGAGGGTCAGCGTGCCGACCTTGGCGATGCCACCGGTGACCGAGAAGGTCGAGGTGAGGGTGCCGCTGCCGGTGATGGAGCCGACCAGGATGGTGGTGGCATCGAGGGTGCCTCCGCCCATCTGGAAAGTGGACCCGAGGGTGCCGCTGACCGATTGGGACCCGAGGGTGAGGGTGCTCACCAGAGCGTCCAGTGTGGTGCCGCCGCTGGCATTCGAGGTGAGATCGACGGTGGCGGTGTTCGCGCTGTTGGTGGTGGCGGTGCGGTTGCCCACGTTCCAGGCCGCCCGGTCGGTGCCGTTCGTGGCACGGACGGTCAGGCGGGGCTGGGACACGCTGCGGAAGCGCAGGATCGCGCTGTCACAGGTGTTGGTCTGGGTGTTGACCGTGTTGGCGTTGATGGTGGTGGCGGTGCCTAGGGAGACCGTGGTGGTCTTGGTGGTGTTGCCGGCGCTGAATGTGGAATCCTGGATGTTGAAGTTGGCGGCAGTGAAGGTGCTGGTGTTGGCCAGATGGACGGTGATCGCGCGCTGGTTGCCGGTGCCGCCGATGGAAACGTTGTTGGAGGAGCGGTTGTAGACCAGGTAGGAGAGGCTGCTCATGTCCACCGTCGGGGTCACGCCGAGGGTACTGCTGCCGGAGTTCTGGAGCAGCAGGTCGGCTGCCCCGTTGAGGGTCAGAGTGCCGGAGCCGCGGACGTTGTGGGTCAGGCTGGTGGTGACGGCGGTGTTGAAGGTGAGGGCATTCACCGTGGCCGAGAACGCGCCGACGTCGAAGGTCGAGGCGGTGGCTCCGAACGAGATGCCCGAGGTGGTGGACAGGGAGTTTGCCGAACCGACCAGCAGGGTTCCTCCCGCGAGAATCGTGGAGCCGGTGTAGGTATTTGCACCGGATAGCATGACCGTGCCGCCACCTTGTTTGGTGAGGGTGCGGACTCCGCCTGTCTCGCTGATCACACCGCTGATGATGCCGGTTCCGCTGTTGCTGCCGATGAAGGAGTTCGCGGCCAGCACCACGCCCCCGCTCACCGTGGCACCGCTGTCGAGGCGCAGGGCTCCGAGGTTTTCGGTATTGCCGGCGCCATTGAGGGTGACCGTGCTGTCGATGGTGGTGGCATTCGCACCATAGAGGGTGGCACCGGAGGCGACGCTGATGGGAAGGGTGGCGGGAAGGACCGCGGCGTTGGTCACCGCGAGCTTGCCGCCCGCGGTGGTGGAGACGGTGGCGGTGCCGATGAGGCCGCCCAGGTTTCCGGAGAGGGTGCCTTGGGTGGTGCCGGTGGCCAGGATGTCACCGGTGCCGGTGATGGTGTTGGTCAGGGTGCCGCCGTTGAGGGCGATGGTGCCGGTGGCGATGCTGACCGCTCCGGTGCCGAGGGCTCCGGCGGCGGTGGCGGTGATGGTGCCTCCATTGAGGATGGTGCCACCGGTGTAGGAGTTGGTGGTGCCGATGACCAGATTACCGGTGCCGGACTTGAACAGGGAGGTGGTGCCGGTGATCGAGCCGGTGCCCGAGAAGGTGTAGCTGAAGGTGGTGTTGTTCGTCACCGAGAGGCCGGAGGGAGCGAGCGTGCCGGTGAGGGTCACGACATTGTCCGCGGCGATGTCACCGAAGGTGGCGGTGTCACCGGTGTAGAACTTCTGATCGCCCTCCGTCCAGGCGGTGCTGGTTCCAAGGTCCCAGTTTCCGGTGGTTCCGGCCCAGGTGCGGGCGGCGGCGTCGAATTGAAGGATGATTCTCGCGTTGGCGGTGTCATCGGAGGCAAGCCCGTTGCGGTAGCCCGCGGTGGAGAACTCGCCGGCCGCCGGGGCACTGGAGCCATAGCCGATGACGTTGAGGAAATTGGTGCCGATCACCACGCTGGCGGAATCAGGCAGGACGCTGACGCCGGTGGCGGTTACTCCATTGCCGGACACGTAGGCGGCTCCCGCGATCACGGTCGAGCCGGTGGCGAGAGTGATGGCACCGGTGGTGGTGCCGGATCCGGCGAGAACAGCACCCGAGGCAACGGTCACCGGAGAGGTCAACGAGCCGGAGAGATTGAGCGTGCCCGTGCTGACGGTGGTCGCGCCGGTGTAGGTGTTGGCACCGGAAAGGGTGAGGGTGCCTGAGCCGGTTTTGGTGAGGGCGGCGGTGGCGGCGGCTCCGGTGGTGAGCGGGGTGGCAAAGCTGACCGAGCGGCCGTTGGTGTCGAAGGTGGCGGTTTTACCATCGGCCAGCGTGAGGCGGGCGCTGAGATCGCTCTTGTTCGCAGGGGTGAACTGGAGCCCGCCGCCGTTCATGGTGATGGTGCCGGTGGTGCCGACCGCGTTTGCATGGGCGAGCGAAAGGGTGCCCGCGGCAACCGTGGTGCCACCGGTGTAGCTGCTGTTTCCGGCCAAGGTCAGCGTGCCGGTGCCGTTCTGAGTGACACTGCCGGTGCCGGAGATGGCGTTGTTCCGGATGAGGGCATTGGTGCGGTTGAAGCTCACCGTGCCGTTGTTGACGATATCCACGGGGAGCGATCCCGCCGTGGACCCGTTGCCGATGGCCAGCGAGCCGTTCGCATTCACGGTGGCTCCGCCGGTGCCGGTGGTGTCGGCGGTGAGCGTGACGGAGGACCATTGGCCCACGGTCAGGCTGCCACCGCCCCAGCCGCTGCCGGTGCCGATCGTCACAGCCGTGGTTTTCGACGAGCTATTGCCGCTGGTGGTGACTGCGCCGTTGTAGGCGGATGTGGAGTTGGTGCCGCTGATGTTGACGTTGCGGCTGGTGCCGTTGCCGCCGCTCCGCTGGATGGTCAGGCTGCCGGTGCCGGTGAAGCCGTTGTTGAACGTCAGCGTGTTGGTGAAGCTGCCGGTGTCGTTCATCTCCACCGTCACCGCGTTGGCGAGGGCGGCCTGGTTGGCGAGTACTCCGGTGACGGAGCCGTTGTTGCTGGCCGGGCTGATGGTCGCGCCATTGACGGTCAGATTGGGGATGGTGTCGGTGGACGTGGTGGTGCCGCTGGAGGTCGAGTACAGCCGCAGGATGGCACCATTGCTCACGGTGAGGGAGTCGCCTGCGAAGGTGAGGGCACCACCGCCCGATGGCGAGAGGATGGCCTTGCCTGTGCCGCTCACCACGTAGGCGTTGCCTGCGGCAGGGGCGGCGTTGTTGCTCCAGTTGGAGGAAGTGGTCCAGTCACCGGTGGTCGTGCCGACCCACGAAATGGTGTCGGCGAATGTCGTGGGCGAAAGGCAAACGACGACGAAGAGAGGGAGGAGTTTGGATTTCATGATGCCGGGAGTGCGAAGCGTGCGGAAGTTGCACGCCATCAGGGGGCGGATCAAACGGCCGGAACTCCCAAAAACTGCCGATCCCGGTTTGGCAGAATCTACGTAGTTTCCGCCTGATAGAAGGGAAACAGGCGACGGAAGCGACGCAGGTTCCCGCTTGTCCGGCGGGCGTTCGAGGGCCACAAGTGAGGCATCCGATGCCCTTTCCCCTGAACTTCCTTTTCGGCACCGCGAACGCGGACCACCAGGTGGAGGCGCACGATCCGGCGCGGGAGGATGTGTGGGATCTGTGGGAGCGCACCCAGGGGCTTTCGCCCCGTGGACGGGCCACGGATTTCTGGAACCGCTACGAGGAGGATATCGCGGCGGCCGCGGCGATGGGCTGCAAGTTGTTCCGCTTCTCGACCGCGTGGGCACGGGTGGAAACGGCGGAGGGGCGGTTCGATCCGGAGGCGCTGGCCCACTACCGGCGGCTGGCGGAGTGCATCCGCGGCCATGGCATGCAGGTGATGCTCACGCTGCACCACTTCGTCTGGCCGGTGTGGTTGGAGCGGGACCACGGCGGGATGATCGGGAAGCGGTTCCCGGATCTCTTCGCCCGTTATGCCGACCGGGTGGCGGAGGCGCTGGGGGATTTGGTCGACTACTGGATCACCTTCAATGAGCCGAGCCAGCTCACCTTCGGCTACATCAAGCCGTGGTGGCGGAACCGCTACTACATGCCGCCGGGATTGCCGCGTGGTGAGGAAGTGGACGAGGAGGCGGCGGCGGTGGGGCGGCTGGTGCCTTCCCTTTTCCGGGCGCATGCCCGGGCCCGGGTGGCGATCCAAGCGCGGCGGTCCGAAGCGAAGGTGGGCGTGAATCCCCTGGTGACCGGCTTTCCGACGTGGCTCCAGATGCTCATGGATTGGGCGGCCTGCCACCGGCGGTTGTCCGAGGCGCTTTTCAAATTCACCACCCGTGGCGCCCTGGTGGGCGAGCGTGCGAAGGTGGATCTCGTGATCGGCGGTATCACTGCCGGGCGGCACGATCGCTTCGAGTCCAGCGACCCGTATCTGCGCACCGGCAAGGCGGTGCTGGTGCGGACGGATTGGCCGGGTGAGGGAATCGATTCACTCGTGGAGCGGCGCGTGGGGGTGCTCGGCATTGGCAACCAGCCGGACGGATGGAAACGGGACCTGCCGCCTTCTGCGAAAAAGCGGATCTTTGCCAACTATGATGAAGCCCGTGGTGCCCTGGCCTCCGGAGCGGTGGAGGCCGTGTATGGGGATGCTCCTTACCTCATACCGCACGGGTTGGAGGAGAGCGCTTCGTTCCGGTTTCTTGTCAGCGGGTTGAGCGACGAGTCCTACGTGGTGCTTGCTCCGAACGGCCACGGCGACCTGTTGGAGCGGGTGAACCGGGTGGTGGCCACGTTCCAGCGCGAGGTCACGGCGGCCCGGGAGGAGCCGTGGATTCACCCCGCGGCGCCATTGGGAGAGGACAAGCTGCCGCCGGTTTCGTTGGCGGAGGTGTTGTGGGGGCCGGCGGAGAACGAAGCACCGGGGCAGGGGCGGGGACGCTCGATGAAGCGCATCCGCCGCCGCGGGCGCATCCGCATCGGCCTGCGCAAGGACACGCCGGGGCTTTCACCCGCGTGCCGCGGGGAGGGGCTCGAGCTTCTGCTGGCGCGGCGCATCGCCCACCAGGTGATGGGGGACGAGAATCTGTTGGAGATCGTGCCACTTGAGCCCTCCCGCCGGGCGAAGGCATTGGCTTCGAAAACGAGCTGGCTGAACTGGGCGTGGCGGTTCTGGGGCACCACCAGTCTGATCGCGAATGCGAACTGGTGGTATCTCGGAACCTCGGGCCGGCTGCCGGTCGAGTTGTGCCCGGACGAGGCGGTCGGCGCGCAGGATTTCGTGGGGCTGGACTACTATTGGGGCCTGCCCACCCGGAAACTCCACCGCTTCCGCTCGCTGGAGGATGCGGCGCACGGCAAGTTCATCCAAGCGCCGGTGTGGCCACAGGGGCTTTTCCACGCGTTGCAGCGGTTCCACCGTTGGTTCCCGGACCAGGAATTGTTCATCGTGGAAAACGGCAGCGTGCCGGAGGCAAATGGCATCCCCCGTGGCGAGTACCTGCGGCTCCACCTCGCGCAGGTGGAGCGCGCGCTCGACAAGGGCGTGCCGGTGCGCGGCTACAATTGCTGGTCCATCACCTCGAACCGCGAATGGGGGCACCCCTTCGATCCGAATACCGATTTCGGGCTCTACTTCGTGGATCTCGACAAGGATCCGTCTCTTCGTCGCGTGGAGACCGACGAGGTGCGGGTTTACCGCGACATCATCGACGCGGGTACCTCCCGTCAGGCGGAGAAGGGCTGAGTGGACCTCAGCTCTGCGGCTTCTTCGAGCGGGTGCCCGGGGCGGCGAGGATCTCGATGTAGATTCCGGCTTGCTCGGCCTTGGCCGCCTCGTCGATCTCACGCGGGATGTCGTCCACGTGAATGGCCTTGGTGTTGGCTGCCTCGGCACCCACCCGGCAGTGGAAATCCCAGAAATCGACGCCTTCCGGCAGGGCCTTGCGGCGCTCCCGCTTCACGTATTTCCGGATGTCGTGCTTGATGGCCTCCACCACGCGCGGGGGCTTCAATCCTTCGACCTGGAGCGGGAACGTCTTCTTCACGGGCGGCTTGTGGCCCCGGACGCCCCGTTTGTCCATCGCGGAAACGGCAGGTCAATCGTCGAACATCCTCGGAACTCCGGCGGTTTCGGCGTCCTCCTTGAGCTGGCGTTCCCAGATGTAGCGGCGGAAGAGCACCTTCACGGCGGCGGTGAGGGGCACGGCCAGCAGGGCACCGACGAAGCCGCCGAGCACCAGCGACCAGAACAGCATCGAGAAGATCACCGTCAGCGGATGGAGGCCCACCGAGTCGCCCACGATCTTGGGCGCGGTCACCAGCGAGTTGATCTGCTGTACACCCACGAAGATGGCCACCACCCCGATCACGTAGCCGGTGGGTCCGAGGCCCCACGGGGCCACGCCCTGGGCGTGGAGGTAGCCGATGATGCAGGCGGGCACCAGGCACAGGATGTTGCCGATGTAGGGGATCACGCCGAGGATGGCCATGAAGGCACCCACCAGCAGGCCGTAGGGCAGGCCGTAAATGGTCAGGCCGATGCCGACCAGCACGCCGTCGATGAGCGCCACCAGCACCTGGCCGCGGAAGAACGAGATGAGGTAGCCGTTGATCTCCTTCAGGCAATCGACCAGCTCGGTCTTGAAACGGGAGGCCTTCAGCGGGACGTAGTCGTGCCAGTGGTCGCGGATGGCGGCGGATTCCTTCAGGAAGAAGAAGAGGTAAACCGGCACCATGATCATGCCGAGGACGAGGCCGAGGAAGGCGAGCACCTTGCTGGTGCCGGTGCTCAGCCACGAGCGGCCGGTGGAAAGAATGGTGTCCTTGTTTTCGAAGAACATCCGGCCGACGCGGGTGGTGGCGAGGAATTCGAGGGTTTCCGCTTCGGACGGCTTGGCGACGGGGTCGTCGTGATCGTCCACCTCGGTGAGCGCCCAGCCGATGGGGTCGGAAGGGTGCTCGGAGCGGAGTTTCCGGAGGGAGCTGACGAGCTGCGGGATCAGATGCTTGTCGTCGTCGGGGCTGTCCTGTGGGGCTTGCTTGTTCGGCTGGAAAACCTTCTGGAGCGCCTGCTTGCCGCTTTTGATGCCGGGCACCAAGGCCGCGGCCATGCCGCCGAAGGTGAGCAGCAGGGCGAAGAAGACGATCATCACCGCCCACAGGCGCTTCATCCCGCGCTTCTCCAGCCACACCACGACCGGATCGAGCAGGTAGGCGATCACGCCGGCGATGAGCAGCGGGATGAGAACCGGCTGCAGGAAGCCGAACATCTGTCCCACCAGCCAGGTGAAGCCCACCAACAACGCACCGAGCACGAGCAGCCCGAGGCCGGTGGCGGCGTTCCAGAGGGTTTTTTGCTGGAAGCGGGTGGGGAAGCGGGACATTTCGCGGCATGGTCTAGCAGATCCAGGGCCCGGGGAGGAATTGGAAAAACCGGCGGGGATTCGAAGGAGTAGAGCCTTTAGGCGAGGAGGGTCTTCCGGGAGGCGGAGGCTGGTGGGTGGCTTTGCTTGGAAGAGGTTGTCCGTCCGTCCGCGGAGCCTAGGGGAAACGGACGGACGGACGCCTCGGGAGCGGGGCGAATCGCGGCGGATTCTGAAGGAGTAGAGCCTTTAGGCGAGGAAGGTCTTCAGTGGGGGCGGAGGCTGGTGAGCGTTTCCACTCCATCGCCAAAGGCCGGACTGAAGTCCGCGGTCCCGGTGGAAGAGACGATGGTGGAAGCCCGGTTGGCACGCGGGGGGGCATTCCGCTTCGAGCCAGCGGCGGTCAGTTAGGAGGCGCATGCGAGGTGGAGGAGAACGTAGGGATAGAGAGAGATAGCGTTCTCTCTCTTCTTCTCTCCCTTTCCCTTCGTTCACGTTCGTCCATCCATCTTCCCCCTCCTCGCGCGGAGTTTCCGGCGATTGAGAGTCGCGAGACTCCGCCCCCACTGAAGACCTTCCTCGCCTAAAGGCTCTACTCCTTCCGTGTCCGTCCGTCCGTTTCCCCTAGGCTCCGCGGACGGACGGACAACTTCGTGGCGTGTAAGGGCTCGTACCCAACACGCGTAAGCCGCAGTGCATGACCCGCTTCCTGTTTTCCCTTCTGCTTCCGGTGGCGTTGACGGCACCGCTGGGTGCGCAAACCCGGCCTTTTCCCGCGCACGCTCGCTATCCGGGCGCGGTGATCCGCCCGTCCGCATTCACCCAGGAGCAACAGGACACCGATGTCCGGGCTGCCTACGATGCCTGGAAAAAAGACTACGTGAAGGAGGCGGGCAAGGACGCCGCCACCGGCAAGACCCTCTATCGGATCGCCATGGGGAAGACCGCGCCGAAGGTGGAGGTCACGGTGTCCGAAGGGCAGGGCTACGGGATGGTGATCGCGGCGCTCATGGCCGGTCACGATCCGGAGGCGCGGGGGCTTTTCGATGGGTTGTTTCTTTTCGCAAAGGGCCATCCCGACAAGCGGACTCCGGGGCTGATGCAGTGGCGGGTGCCCTTGGAGTCACCGGATGGCGGCGGGGGTACCAGCGCCTTCGATGGCGACGCGGACATCGCGCAGGGCTTGATCCTGGCCCACGCGCAGTGGGGGAAGGGAGGGGCGATTGCGTATCTGGAGGAGGCCAAGAGGGTGATCGCGGCCCAGTTGAAGGGCTGTATTGGACCGCAAAGCCGCCTCCCGCTGCTCGGAAACTGGGTGGCGTCCGATGGCAAGAAATCCAACCAGTCCACCCCGCGCAGCTCGGACTTTCTGCCGTCCCACTTCCGGGTCTGGGCGAAGGTTTCCGGCGATCCGGTCTGGAATACGGTGGCGGAAAACTGCTCGGCGGTGGTGGACGCGTTGCAGAAGAACCACAGCCCGGACACCGGGTTGCTGCCCGATTTCATCATCAACGCCGATCCGCCCTCCGCCGCGAAACCCGCGGGACCGAAGTTCCTGGAAGGGGAGCATGATGGCGCGTATTTCTACAATGCCGGCCGCGACCCATGGCGCCTGGCGCTCGATGGCCTGCTCAATGGCAACGCCAGGTCCACCGCACAGGCACGGAAAATGGCCGTGTGGCTGCGCCGCTCCACGGGCGGGGATTCGGGCAAGATCAAGGCGGGGTATAAGCTGGACGGCACACCCTTGCCCGGCAGTGACTACTTCAGCAGCTTCTTCTCCTCGCCCTTCGGCGTGGCGGCGATGCTGGATCCGGAAGGGCAGGCGATGCTGGATTCCATCTACGGCAAAGCCCGTAGCACGCGCCAATCCTACTACGAGGACACCGTGAACCTGCTGTGCCTGCTGGCGATGAGCGGGAATTATTGGGACTCTCCCGCGGAGTGATTCGCGGTGCGGAAAAATCGTTCCGGAGGGGGTCCGGATGACGATGTTAGATGCATGGAATAAAATAATTTTCCAGCATCTATCGGGGTTCCAGAGCTTCGCTTCAGCAACACCTTGCAAAACGCGGCGCGTCTTTGTAGTGCGTGAATTGGTAACTTATGAAGCGCGTTTCGTCTATTTTTCCGGTTCATCGTGCCCACGGGGTGGGGGACCGGAGCGTCGGGTTGGAACACCGCTTTCATGATGGTCGGCGGTTGTTTCCTGGCAAGCGGGGGGAAGCAGCGGGGCGTCGGCTCGTTCACATGGGACATGTGAATCTCTCCGTTCATTTGCATGAAAACCCCAAGACCCATGAACCCATCCCGATCCGTGTGTACCGGTATCCGGGCCTCGCTGCTCGTCCCGGTCCTCGCGGCCTGCCAGATCCTGCCCTCCCGGGCGGACTACACCGCTGAAATCCTCAGCGAACATCCCATCGCCTACTACAAGTTCAGTGACGGCGTGACCGCGCCGGCTCCGAAGGACACGGCGGTGAATATCGGCAGCTTCGGCACGCCGGGCAACGCCCTCTACAGCGCCACGGTTACCCACGCCACAGGCGGCGCCATGCCGGGGAACGCCAACAAGGCGGCGACCTTCAACGGCCGCGGCTTCGCGTTGCCCTACAACGCCGAGTTCAACAGCGCGGGCTCGTTCTCGGTGGAAATGTGGATCCAGCCCTCGGCGGTTCCGGCCACGGGTGGGCTGGTTTGCCCCACGGCGAGTTTCCACGAGAACACCGGCACCGGCCGTGCCGGATGGCTCATTTACCAAGGCGACGCCGCCACCGGATTCAATTTCCGGACCTACAACCTGAACGGCTCCACCCCGGCGGTGAACATCACCAGCGGCGCGGGAGTCACCGCGGGCAGTTGGCACCATGTTGTGGCCACGTGGGACAGCGCGGCTGGCGTGGGCAAGCTGTATGTGAACGGCGCCCTGAAGGCGACGAGCGCGGCCACCACCTTCGCCCCGAATTTCGACAAGCCCTTCACGCTGGGAGCCCGGTCCGACGACGCCTTCGTCTGGCAGGGAAGCATTGATGAACCAGCCTACTACACCGCCGCCTTGAGCGACGCCCAGGTCCTGGCCCACTACAACAACGGGGTGAACGCCTCGCCGCCCACGGCCTACAACGCGGTGGTGGCGGCGGACTCTCCGCTTGGCTACTGGCGTCTCGATGAGCCGGTGTTCAATCCCACGATCCCGGTGGCCACCAATCTGGGTACACTCGGTGCCGCGGCGAACGGGGGCTACCATGGCGGGACGGTGAACGTGGCCGGCCCGGATTCTTCCTCCGGATTCTCCGGCATGGGATCGGGCAACACCGCCGTGTCCTGCGATGGGATCGATGGCTACGTGGGCAGCGCCCTGAGCCTGCTCAACGACCGTTCCGCCTTCACCGTGATGGGGTGGGTGAAACGCCCCAGCGTCTCGCCCTCCACGCGCGGTGGTTACTTCGGGCAGAACGATCTCCTCGAATTCGGCGAGGCCGATGCCGGGGCGAACATCGAGGCCTGGATCAACGCGACCGGCGGCAACGTCAAGGCGGCCAACGTGCCTGCCGACGACTCGACCTGGGGCTTCATCGTGCTGACCGGTAATGGCACCAACAATTCGCTCTACGTGAACGGCACGCTTGTGGGGACACGCAATGCCACCGTGTCCACCTACGGCAACAATGCCTTCAAGTTCAACATCGGCGGTGGCGGAATCTTCAACACCGCGGGAGACTTCTTCCACGGCGTGATCGACGAGGTGGCGGTCTTCGACAAGGCGGTCACTCCCGGTCGCGTGATGCAGCTCTACGCGGCGGCGCAGGGAGCGGTGCCGCCCAGTTCCGCGGACCCTGTGTTGACCCCCAGTGGCCAGGTCATGGAGGGCCAGGCGTTCTCCCTGTCCGTGGATCCCTCCGGCACTCCGCCGTTCACCTACCAGTGGAAGCGGGACGGGGTGGATATCCCGGGAGCCACCGGCACCACCTTGTCGGTGGCGAGTGCCACGGTGAACCCGGCCAATCCCCAGCAGCCCTCCGTCTATTCGGTCAGCATCACCAACGAGGTGAACACGCTGACCGTTTCCTCGAGCATCCAGATTGTGCCGGGATTCGTGTGGACCGCGGCAGGCGGCGGCACATGGGACGAGGGGATCACCACCAGTTGGAAGACCCTCACCACCGGCACGCCGACCACCTACGGGAACTACGGCTTCGTGCGGTTCGATGACACCGCCTCGTCCGGGAATATCGCGTTGTCCGGAGCCATCTCCCCGGTGGCGACGACCTTCAAGAACAACACCCTGACCTACACCCTCACGGGAAGCCCGATCACAGGGAACACCGGCGTGGTCATGCAGGGCAATGGCCGCACCGTGCTGGCCACCGACAACACCTATACCGGCCTCACGGACGTGCAGAGCGGCGTGCTCCAGATCGGAGATGGCACCACCGGTTCCATTCCCGGCACCAATGCCGTGACGATCACCGGCGGGGAACTCCGGCTCAATCCCGCCGCGGGTTTCACCTATGCCTCCCCGACGACCCTCGCCTCCGGCATGCTCTCCTTCAAGGGCACCGGAGATGTCACCACCACCGGCATCATCAACGGCGCGGCGGGCAGTGAGCTCTTCGACCGAGCAGGCACCATCACCATCGCCGCTCGGAACACTCCCGGCGGGATCGTCACCATCAATGCCGGCACCGTGTTGCTGGACGGTGCCCAGCAGTTCAACCGCATGAAGGCGAACCAGACGGTGATCGTGAACAGCGGGGGGATCCTGGAGCTCCATGGCGTGAACTCGCTGCCGAGCGCGGCCAATTCGATCAACCTCACCTTGGGTGGCGGCAGGCTCAACGTTGTGTCCGGTGGCAGCACCGCGACGGGAGTTGACGGGGAAAGCCACAACCACATCGGAAACATCACGCTGAATGGAGGTACCATCCACCTCGACTACTCGGGAGCTGGCGATGCCTACGATGGCGAGAGCTTCCAGTTGAATGGGGATTTGGCCACCGTGGGGGACAGTCCCTCCTTGATCGAGCTCAATGCCGCCACCTGCACCTCCGGGAACTCCGGCATTGCGCTCGCCGGTGCCCGTTCCTTCGTCGTCAACGACGTCACCACCAGTCCGGCTGCGGACCTGACGGTGAACGTCGAGATCGAGGACAACGATGACGGCGGGGGCTCGCTGGTGAAGGCGGGTTCCGGGACCCTCGCGATCGGCTACGAAAACAACTACACCGGTGGCACCACCGTCTCCGAGGGCACGTTGCTCGTGAACAACACGTCCGGTTCGGGCACCGGCCCCGGGACTGTTTCGGTGCAGTCGGGTGGGACTATCGGCGGCTCCGGCACGATCGGCGGGGTGATGACGGTGGCGGGCACGATTGCTCCCGGCAGCAACGGCGCTGGCACGCTCGGCACCTCCGCGGTGGCTCTCTCCGGCACCTATGCCTGTGAGGTTGCCGGCTCCGCATCGGACCTTTTGTTGGTTTCCGGTGATCTCGATCTCACCGGCGCGAGCCTTTCGGTCTCGGTGCTTCCCGGAGGCTTCACCGCTTCGTCGTACGTGATCGCTCAATATTCCGGCAGCCTGACCGGCACCTTTACCAGCGTGCCCGCGGGCTATGTGGTGCAGTATTACCAAGGTCCCGGAGGAAACCAGATCACGCTCTCCCAGCAGGCTTCCGGCGGCTACGGGGCATGGGCTACGGCCCACGCGGGTGGTCAGGCGGCGAACCTGGACTTCGATGGCGATGGCGTCTCCAACGGCGTGGAGTATTTCATGGGGGCGAATGGCGCGGGCTTCACGGCCCAGCCGGCTCCCGTGAACGGAGTGGTCACCTGGCCGCGCGATCCTTCCGCCACCGTGACCTCGTTCAAGATCCAGGTTTCCGACACACTCGCGGCCGGTAGCTGGACGGACATCGTGCCGCCCAACGCGAGCATCGACCTGGGCAATCCGAACCAGGTGAAATTCACCATGCCTTCCGGCGCTCAGAAGAAATTCTGCCGCCTGGTGGTCACCCCGTGACCAAGCCGGACTGAGCCGGTCTTTCCGATGCCCGCGCGATCCGGCGCGGGCATCGCCGTTTCCGGATCAAGCACTCGGGCTCGCGTCCTTCGCCAAGCGGTCGAGCACGCCATTGACGAAGCGGCCGGAGTCGGTGGTGCCGAAACGCTTGGCCAGTTCGATGGCCTCGTTGATCACCACCTTGTGCGGCACGCCGGCGTGGAAAATCTCATAGGCCGCGAGGCGCAGCACCGCGCGGTCCACGGGGTCGATACGTTCCGGCACGTAGTTGTCGACCACGTTGGCGAGGCGCTCGTCGAGCTCCTCCTTGGTCCGCAGGATGCCATCGACCATGGCATCGGAATCGTGGCGCAGGGCCGCGATTTCGGAGCGGGACTCACGGAGTTTCGCGAGATCGGCCTGGTCGGGGAATTGTTCCGGGGCCTCGACCATGCGGAGGCGGTCGGAGATGCGCTGCAGGCGGCGGACGGTGGCGGCGACGGCCTCCAATTGGCCGCGCAGCACGGGGAAGTCCTCGAGGCCGAGCAGGAAGCGCTTGCGGCTGGTGGCCAGGTCGCGGTCGATTTTGAAGAGGGCTTGCAGGGCCACCTCGATCTTGCTCGCCACCGCGTCATCGTCGCCATCGCGCGGGATGCGGTTGAGCTGGTCGAAGGCGGCGCTCCATTTCGCTTCCAGCTCGTCGATGCGGGCCAGCTCGAGCTTCAGGCGCTCGGCTTCCAAGCGGGCGGAAAGGAATGCATCCGCCAAGGTCTTGCGGCTCACGAACTCCTCGAGGCGCGTTTCACGGCCGAGCGCCAAGTGGTGCACGGTGCGGAAGGTCGCGATCTGGAGATTGCGGCGGTCGGACTCGGTGATGAATTCCCAGAACGGCTCGCGCAGCGCGATCGGATCGGCTCCGCCTTCCAGGTCGGCGCAATACAGGAACTGAACGACCGCTTCGCGGATCTGACGGCGGCTAGGCATTGCGGTTGTTGGCGCGGACGGGGGTGGGCTTCGGCATGGAACGGTCGAGCTCCATGAAAATATCGATCATGCTGGCGGCGGCGCGGGCGGCTTCACGGCCGCGGTTGAGGTTCGCGCCGATGCAGCGGGCGTAGGCCTGCTTCTCGTCGTTCACGAGCAGCACCTCGTGGATCACGGGGCGCTTGGACTCGAGGGCGAGCTGCTGGAGAGAGTTGGTGATCGAGGTCGCGATCTGGTCGGCGTGGTCGGTGCCGCCGCGGATGATGAGGCCCAGCGCGATCACGCAGGCCGGCGGTTCGCGGTCGAGCACGTTGGCGATGGTCACCGGGATCTCGAAGGCACCCGGCACGCGGATCAGGTCGACGCGGGCCTGGGGCACGAGCACGCCGAGTTCCTCCACGGTGTTGTCGACGAGGGCGTCGGTGAATTGCTCGTTGTATTTCGACGCAACGATGCAGATCCGGACTTTCGGTCCGATGATCCGGGGTCTGGGTGGCAAAGCCGACGACATGGGCGGGATATGAAGGCGGGTGACGGAAAAGTCAACCGGGCGAAGGGGCGGAGAGCCTACCGGCGGTCCAGGCCGGAGGGAAGAAAAACGTTACACCAGCTTCACCGCGATGATCTTCGAGGCCATTGAACCACGAAATACACGAAGGTTCACGAAATCAGAACTCGGCTCCGGAGGATCCTCCGTTTCGTGGAATTTGGTGCCTTTCGTGGTTTCTTGGAAAGAGAAAGGCTCAGAGCGTGTGGCCCATCCGCAGCTTCTTGGTTTCGAGATACTTCTCGTTGTGCGGGTTGGAGGGCAGGCTGATCGGCAGTTGCTCCACGATTTCCAGCCCGTAGCCGCCGAGGCCGACGACCTTCTTCGGGTTGTTCGTGAGCAGGCGGATGCGGCGCACGCCGAGGTCACAGAGGATCTGGGCACCCATGCCGTAGTCGCGCAGGTCGGAGGCGAAGCCGAGCTTTTCGTTGGCCTCGATGGTGTCGAGGCCGAGCTCCTGGAGCTTGTAGGCGTGGATTTTCGCGGCCAGGCCGATGCCGCGGCCTTCCTGGCGGAGGTAGAGCAGCACGCCGCCTTCCTCCGAGATGCGCTCCAGCGCCTTCGCGAGCTGGCCGCCGCAATCGCAGCGCTTCGAGAGGAACACGTCACCGGTCAGGCATTCCGAGTGGACGCGGACCATCACCGGCTTTTCCGGATCGATCGGCCCCTTCGAAAGGGCGAGGTGGTGCGAGCCATCGGTGTGGACCTTGTAGAGGTGGCAGTCGAAATCACCGTAGTCGGTGGGCAGGAGGATCGTTTGCTCGCGCTCGACGAGTTTTTCGGACTTCCGACGCCACTCGATGAGCTGGCTGATGGTGCAGGCCTTCAAGCCGTGCTTCTTCTGATAATCCCCGAGCTGGCCGACGCGGGCCATGGTGCCATCGTCGTTCATGATCTCGCAGATCACGCCCGCGGGTGGAAGACCGGCGAGGCGGGCGAGGTCCACAGCGGCTTCAGTGTGGCCGGCGCGGCGCAGCACGCCGCCATCCATCGCCTGGAGCGGGAAAACGTGGCCGGGCTGGACGAAATCATCCGGGCCGGCGGTGTGATCGGAAAGCAGGCGGATCGCCAGCGCGCGGTCGGCAGCGGAAATGCCGGTGCTGATGCCTTTGGCGGCATCCACGGCCACGGTAAAGGCGGTCTTGTGTCCTTCCTTGTTGCGGCGGGCCATCGGCGGGAGCTCAAGGGCCTCCACGCGCTCGGCGGTGATCGGCGCGCAGACCAGGCCGCGGGCGTTCACGGCCATGAAGTTGACCATCTCCGGTGTGCAGAGCGAGGCAGCCCCGATCAGGTCGGCCTCGTTCTCGCGGGACGGATCATCGGCCACGATGACCAACCGTCCGGCGGCCACTTCGGCGATGATTTCTTCAATCGGGCTGAATTCCAATGCGGTCTCGGACACGGAGGAGATCTAGACCCGGATTAGCCTCGGGACAACCGCCGAATGTGGGGAGCCTTCCGGAGAGCGGCTATTTCCATGGAGGTGGAGGCATGTCCCGTCAGCTTGATCTGGAATTGAAGTGCTGGAAATCCAGCTTTTTGGTTGACTTGTGTTGTGAATTGCTGTTTTTCCAGCATGATGAAAACGCCAAGATGCGTCGGACGGTTGGGATGGCTGATGCTATCTGGGGTGGCGGTGGCCATTGCCAAGGATGAGCCGCGTCCCCTGTCGGAGGCGGCACAGCAGCAGTTCCAGCGGGACAAGGTGGTCATCACTCCGAAGACCTACCGGCAGGTGTTTTCAGCGTATGAGCCGGAGAACAGCCCGTTCTTCATCACGACCGATTGCGTGATCGCCGGGTGGCATTCGTTGCTGCAGCAGTCGCTCAGGCAGATGGAAGAAGGCTTCGCCGCCAGGATGCCTTCCGCTTTGGATCGGGTCTTGGAATCGCTGCCACGCAAGGCACCCGAAGGGATGACCAAGCCCCAGTATGTCGCCGGGCTGGAACGGGCGAAGATCGTGCTGGGAGTGGCGTCACGATTGGCCGGTGGGAAGTGGCGGGCGGAGGGCGAGCTTGGCAAAAGGATCGAGGCGGAAGCGAAGCGGGTGGAGAAGGCGGAAGGCGTCTACATGCCCGCGTGGTTGAAGGACGACCTGACGGGTGCGGTGGGATTGGACTATGCGGTTTTCAAACCAGCGGGATTCCATGCGGAGCAGGAGTCCTTGCGCCGCTACTTCCGAGCGCTCCGGTGGCTGCAGACGGTGCCATTCGCGGTGAAGAGAGATGAAAGCGTGGCCGCCATGGCGTTGATGGTGCCGGGATTCCAAAAGGCTCCCGAGTTTGAAAAGATGTCGGAGGTGTTTCAGGCGCTGGTGGGAAGTAGTGGTAAGGATGCGATGGATCTGGTGTCTGAAATCGTCGATCCGATGGAGTTCGATTTGGAGAATTACCGCAGGATTCTGGCGTCACCGACGGAGACCGATCCGAAAAGGGTGATCTTCGGGGCGGCATGCACCATCGATGTCCGGTTGTTCAGGTCGGAGACCGATCCGGAATCGCGACCGTTTCCGGAGTCCCTGGAAATGGCGGCGTTTCTGGGATCTCCCTTGGGTGTCAGACGATTCCCGGAAGAGGCAAGCGAAGTCCGGCGGTCGGAGTCCGCCGAGGACCTCCACACGCGTTATCTGGAGTGTCTGAGGGATCTGACTGCGGCTCCGGATCCCATGGCTCCGGCTTTCATGAAGTCCGATGTCTGGGTGGCCAAGAGCACGAACACGCAGTTGGCCGGATGGGTGAAACTGTGCCACGACTTTGTCCTGCAACGACAGGAAGCTGCGATCACCTTGGGAATCAGCAGCAGTCATCCGAACGGTTTCGTGGAGCCGAATCCCAAGTTCTATCGGCACGTGGGCAGGCTCGCCGCGGATGCGGGCAAGGTTTTCGAGAGGGCGGGTTCGCTGGCCCCTCAGCAAGATGTGCAGGCTAGGGCCCGTGAGGCTGTCGCCTTGTGCCGGGAGCTTTCGAAAATGAGGGAGAATCAAGAGGAGAGCGGGCCCGATGGCAACCTCTCTCCTGAATTGAAGGAAAAGAGCATGCAGGGGTTTTCGATGCTCGTGGACTTCTGGCCGGTGCTCAAGGCGGAAGGCGTGGACATTTCGGACACGGACAGCTACGTCGGGGTGTTGGAAAAAATCGCGGCGGGGAAGGATCTCGAAGGGGTCTCCGAACTGCTGCAAGGCAACCACCTTCCCACCTTGTTGGCCCGGTGGCTGGATCTGATCGTCCTTTGTGGCGACCTCGGAGACATCTCGCAGAAGGAGCTGCGCGGAATCGAACTGGATGCCAGGGATGAGGAGGTCATCGCGAAGTTCGGCGAGCGGCTCGGCTCGATCATGTCCTACGATGCGGAGGGCTGGAAGTTCCCCCGCGACGACGCACCGGAGGTGGCTCCCGTATTCAACCAACCGGGGCAGGGGATGCTGATGGGAGCGGTGGGACGTCCGCGTGAGATCCGGGTGCTATATCCGTGGAAAAACGAAGAGATCGAATGCACGGGCGCGATCTTGCCTTTCCATGAGTTCCGCTCGGACCGTCATCTCACCGATGGAGAGTGGAAGGTGATGCTCGATGGCGCGAATCCACCCGCCTCTCCCGATTGGATGCAGCCGCTGATGGTGAAATAGCGGGGGCTATTACGCCTTGTAGCTGCCCTCGTGCAGCACCTTGCCGCCGTCGGAGGCGAACATCTTGGTGCGCAGGCCCTTGGAATCCGCGGTGAGCAGGATCACCGTGCCCTGTTTCATCGCCGGGCCGCCGCCGATGAGGACCGGGATCGGCGGGGTGTCGGTTTCCGGGCCCTTGGCGATGGTGAAGGGCTTTTTCTCCGGCAGGTATTTCCACGCGTGGTCGTGGCCGGCGAGCATGAGGTCGAACTTCGCGGTGGCAATCCGCTGGCTCCACTCGTCGCGGGAGACGATCGAGTAATCGCCGGTGGGATCGTGGAGCGGGATGTGGGCGACGAACACGCGGTGCCGCGAGTCCTTCACCGCGGGCGTGGCGAGGTGCTGGTCGAGCCACGCCGTTTGCTTGCGGCGGAAGGCCTCCCAGAAGCGCGGGCGTTTGTAGCTGGTGGGATCGGTGGTGGGGGAGTCGTCCTCGCCGGTGTCCATGAAGGTGAAATGGACCGGCCCGGCATTGAAGGCGAACTGCCACTGCTGGTCTTCCTCCGGGGCGGCGGCGTCGAGATGCGGCAGGTCGAACATGTAGGCGAGTTTCTTGCTGAAGCTGCCGCGCAGTTCGTGGTTGCCGCGGATGAAGACGATCGGCTTCTGCGAGCCATCGAGGATGCGGACGTAGTCGTTCCAGAGGCGGAACACGACCGAGGCCCCGTCGGCTGCGCTCGGGTCGTTGATCATGTCGCCGTTGAAGATGCTGAACTGGAAGTCGTCCGGTTTCAGGTTCGCGAGGGCGGCCTCGAAGGTGTCGAGGTGGTTGTGGATGTCATTGAAGACTGCCACGCGGACCTCGGGTGCCTTCGGGTCGAAGGTCCGGAAGGTGTAGGTCGGGGTCGTTGCCTTCGCTTCGCCAGTGGTATGGCGCACTTGGTAGCGATAGGCGGTGCCGGGCTGGAGTTTGGTGAGGCGGGATTTCCAGAAGGTCCAGGGCGTGCCGGGGATCGGGGTGCCGGTGGCGTCGAACTCCACCAGCTTCGATTGGCCGTCCTTCACCACCGCCACCTTCACAGCGGTGGCTTTCTGGGCGAGGAAGCACACGCTCATCGCGTCCGGTCCCGGGTTCTGGAGGTAGGGGAGCAGCACGTCCGGTAGCGGTTCCGGGGCGGGGCCATCGGCTCCCAAGGCGCGGCTCAGCGGGAGGACGGTGGCCAGCAGGCCGGCTTGCTTCAGCAGGGAACGACGGGAGAGATGCATGCTCCAAGGTAGCGCGATTCCGGCTGGATTGGCGATGGATGGACGACCGCGATCTCTGGCATTTTGCCGAATCTACCGGGCAATATTCCTTTGGGTAATAAAATTCCGGGTGGAAATGAATCATGCTGATTGGAATTAAAATTAGCTGAGGCTAAAATTTGGCTTGAGGCGGGTCGGTTCGTGCCTAGGTTGCCGCCCATGACACGAACGACTGGATGGTTGGCCGCGCTGGCGGTCGCGCTGGGCTTGACCGGCTGCTCGCCGGAGAAATCCCGCTCGGAAGGGAAGCAACTGCAGGTCACCACCACGGTGACGATGGTGACGGACCTAGTGAGCCGCGTGGGCGGTGACCGCGTGAAGGTGAAGGGCCTGATGGGGCCGGGCGTCGACCCGCACAACTACGTGCCGAAGCTGGAAGACTCCACCTCGCTGGAGAAGGCCGATGTCGTCTTTTACGGCGGCCTCCATCTGGAAGGAAAGATGCAGGAAACCCTGGAAGCCATGGCCAAGCGCGGCCGGGTGGTGGTGCCGGTGACCAGCGGCATTCCCGAGGGCAGCCTGCTCGCCCCGCAGGAAGGTTTCGAGGGCACCAAGGACCCGCACGTGTGGGGGGATTCCTCGCTGTGGGTGAAGACCGTCGATCCGGTGATCGAAACGCTTTCGAAGGCGGACCCGGAGGGGGCCGCGGGCTACCGTGAGCGCGGCGAGACCTACAAGAAGGAACTGGAGGCGCTTAACGCCTGGTCCAAGACGCGGATCGCGGAAATCCCGGCGGACAAGCGGGTGCTGGTGACCAGCCACGACGCGTTCTTCTACTTCGGCAAGGGTTTCGGTTTCGACGTGCGCGGCCTGCAGGGCGTTTCCACCGTGGCGGAAGCCGGCATCAAGGACCGCGAGCAGCTCGTGTCCTTCATCCGTGGCCGCGGCATCCGCACATTGTTCTCCGAGTCCTCGGTGAACGCCAAGGGTATCTCCGCCGTCGCCGCCGAGGCGGGCGCGCAGATCTCGAAGTTCCAGCTCTTCTCCGACGCCATGGGCAAGCCCGGCGACACCGAGACGATGAACGGTGAGACCTACGACCAGGGCACCTACATCGGCATGCAGAAGCACAACATCAACGCCATCGTGGAAGGCCTGAAGTAATGATCCGCCAAACCATCCTCGCCTTCGCGGCCACCGCCGCCTTCGCCACCGCCGCCGAGTTCAAGCGCGAGCTTTCGCCCGACCGCCCGGACACCACCGAGAGCCCGGTGACTGTCGAGCCCGGCGCGATCCAGCTCGAATCCAGTTTCTGGAGCTTCACCCGTGACAAGGACGCGGGCATCACCACCGAGACGTGGACGCTTGGTGAAACCAACGTGAAGTTCGGCATCACCGAGTGCAGCGACCTTCAACTGGTGCTGCGTCCGTGGGTCACCGAGCGTGCCAAGGGTTTCGGCATGACCGACCGCGCCGAGGGCTTCGGCGACATCGAGGTGCGCTGGAAGCAGAACCTGTGGGGCAATGACGGCGGCAAGACCGCGTTCGGCCTGATGCCCTTCGTTTCGATCCCGACCCAAACCGAGGTCAGCACCGGCGAGTGGGAAGGGGGGCTCATCGCTCCGCTTTCGATCGAACTGTGCGACGGCATGGGCCTCGGCCTGATGGCGGAAGTGGATCGCGTGTGGGACTCCGACAAGGGCCGCCACGAGTGGGATTTCGTCCATACGGCGGTGCTCGGTTTCGATCTCACGGATTCGCTCGGCCTTTACGTCGAATACATCGGAAACACCGGCCACGGCAGCTACGAGGCCACCGCCAGCGCGGGCCTGACCTGGGGCCAGACCGAGAACCTGCAATGGGACGTCGGTTTTACCGTGGGCCTCAACGACGCGGCGGAGGACTTCGGCCTGTTCCAGGGCGTCACCTTCCGTTTCTAATATCGCGTTTGAATCTCCGTCCATGAACGAACCCGCTCTCGAGACCCACGATCTCTCCGTTAGCTACCGGCACCAGCCGGTGCTTTACGGGGTGGATGTGGTCGTTCCGCCCGGCCGGCTGGTCGGCATCATCGGCCCGAACGGTGCCGGCAAGTCCACCATGCTGAAGGCGGTGATGGGGGTGGTGAAACCCTCCGGCGGCCGTGTCGAGATCTTCGGTAAGCCGCTGGAGCAATCGCTGCGGCGCGTCGGCTACGTGCCGCAGCGCGAGAGCGTGGACTGGGACTTCCCGGTCACCGTGGCGGATGTGGCGCTGATGGGCACCTACGGTTCGCTCGGGTGGTTCAAGCGGCCCGGCAAGGCGGAGCACGAGCGAGCCCGGGCGGCGCTGGACAAGGTGGGGATGACGCCCTTCGCGGACCGCCAGATCGGCGAGCTCAGCGGTGGCCAGCAGCAGCGGGTGTTCCTCGCCCGCGCTTTGGCGCAGGAGGCGGATCTTTACCTGATGGACGAGCCCTTCGCCGGGGTCGATGCCGCCACCGAGCGCGCGATCGTCGAGTTGCTGCGTGAAATGCGGGATCGCGGCAAGACGGTGCTCGTCGTCCACCACGACCTGCACACCGCGGAGCGTTATTTCGACATGATGATGCTCCTGAACCTGAACCTGGTGGCCTTCGGGGACACGGCGGACGTGTTCACGCCGGAGTTGCTGGACAAGACCTACGGCGGTCGCCTCACCCTTCTCAGCCAGGTCGCGGATCGCGCGGCGCGTGGACCCCGGTCATGACGGAGTGGCTCCATACCGCCTTTGGCACCGCGCTGGCCGCGGCGCTCCTGCTCGGGCTGTGCTGCGGCACGCTCGGGGCCTTCGTGGTCGTGCGGCGCATGGCCCTCACCGGAGACATGCTGTCCCACGCCGTGCTGCCCGGCATCGTGGCGGGACTGGTGTGGAACACCCAGCGTGACCCGCTGGTGGTGCTGGCCGCGGCCTTGCTCGCCGGGATGGCGGGCAGCGCGGTGATGCATGCGATCCAGCGCACCACCCGGCTGAAACCGGATGCGGCGCTCGGGATCGTCCTGTCCGTGTTCTTCGCCGCGGGCATCGCGATGATCTCGATCCACCAGCCATCCGGCGTGCAGGCTTATCTTTATGGGCAGGCCGCCGCGATCGACCAGCGGGATCTGCGTTTGCTGGCAGTGGTCACGGCGCTGACGCTGTCGGTGGTCGGGTTGCTGTTCCGGTTGCTGCATGTCACCGCCTTCGACGCCGGTTTCTCGCGGCTCCTCGGCTATCCGGTCCAGTGGTTGGACCGCCTGTTCTATTTCCTCCTGTCCGCCTCCATCGTGGTGGCGATGCAGGCGGTGGGCGTGGTGCTGATCAGCGCGATGTTGATCGCTCCGGCGGCCGCCGCCTTGAAGCTGAGCCACCGTTTCGGACGGGTGGTCACCGCTTCCTGCCTGATCGGAGCGGCTTCGGCCTCCACCGGCGTGTGGATCTCCGGGGTGCGCACGGGGCTGCCCACCGGTCCGGTGATGGCGCTTTCCGTTTGCGTGGCCTTCGCCGTGGTGTCCCTGTTCGCGCCGCGGGATGGGGTGCTGGCGCATGCCTGGCGGCATTGGAAAATGCGCCGCCGGATCGCCCGTGAGAATCTCCTGAAATCGATCTTCCGGGTGATGGAGGAGGGGGGCTTCCGCCACGATGGTGTGACCCTGCTGGAGCTTTCGAAACGCGACGGCCGTCCGGTGACGGCGCTTGCCCGCGGGGTGGGGCGTTTGGTGGCGGGCCGCGATGCGATCTGGACTGACGACCGCACCGGGCTGCTGCTCACGCCGACCGGCCGCCGCCGGGCCGAGGAGATCGTGCGCAACCACCGCCTGTGGGAACGCTACCTCACGGACCGGGCTTCCTATGCCGCGGACCACGTCCACGAGGATGCCGAGCGGGTGGAGCATTTCATTGGCGAGGACGAGGTGCGCCGCTTGGAGGAGGTCCTCGATTTCCCCGAATGCGACCCCCACGGCCGCCCGATTCCCACGGTGGGCCAGGACGGGAAAGGAGGGCACTCATGACCGCGGACATTTTCGATCCGGAATGGTGGGCGCTGCCCTGGCGCTCGGAATCGACCTGCTGGTTGGTGGCCACCTCCTTTTTCGTGGCGCTGGCCTCGGCCCTGCCTGGGGTGTTCCTGGTGCTGCGCCGGATGGCGCTGGCGGGGGACGCCATCAGCCATAGCGTGTTGCCTGGGATCGTGATCGCCTTCCTGTTCACCGGCTCGCTGGACTCGCCGCTGCTGGTGGTGGGGGCCGCCGGGGCGGGTTTGCTGGTGATGCTGACGATTGAGGCGCTCCGGCGCGGGGCGGGCATCCGGGAGGACGCCGCCACGGGCATCGCCTTTACCGCATTCTTCGCCGGTGGCGTGCTGCTGCTGCGGACCTATGCGGCGAAGGTCGATCTGGACCCGGATTGCGTGCTTTTCGGCAGCCTGGAAACCGCGGTCCATGGGGCGTCGGTGGCAATTGGCCGTCTGGAGGTTCCGCGGGTGACGATCACCGCCATGGTGACTTCCGTCGTGATGGGAGCCTTCCTTCTGATCGCCTATCGGCCGCTGCTGTTGGGATCGTTCGACCCCGCCCATGCCCGGACCACCGGATTCCGGCCCGGGTGGAGCAATGTGCTGCTGATGGCCGCGGTGTCGGTCGTGGTGGTGGTCTCGTTCCAAGCGGTCGGCGCGGTGCTGGCGGTGGCCCTGCTGATCCTTCCGGGGGCGACGGCCCTGTTGTGCGCGAAACGGGTGCCCGGCGTGCTGCTGGTCTCCGGATTGCATGCATTGGCGTCGAGCGTGGGCGGCCTCTATCTGGCCATGGCGTTGAATTGCAACGTGGCGGCGGCGATCGTGCTGGCGGGGGCCTTCCTGTTTTGCATGGCTTGGCTGTTCGGGCCGATGGATGGCCTGATCCGCCCGAAGAAATGGCGGAAGAAGGCGGTTCGTTAGAACAGCGGTGTTTTTCATCCCCTCTCCGGCTGGCGGCGCACGCGGTGACGAGTGGAGAGGGAGTAGGGGATTTCCCGCACGAGAAGCGCATAGACTTTTTGTTGCGGGATTTCAGAACAGGTGCCTATCGTTGCGCCCCGCAATTCCGGTTGCGCCCCCGCAATTCCGCCGGGACGACCGCGTCAGGTCGTCCCGGTGGAATTGCGTCTCCACCCCGGTTTCGAACATTCCAGCGATGAATCCAGACAGAGCGACCTTAAATTTCCTGAACAGCTTTCCTGAAGAGGCCCGGAAGCGTGGTGAACTCCTTCAACGGGAGGGCGCTGTCACTCAGATTTTCGGTAACCATCTCTTCATCCAAGGCCGTGTGGAGGATGAGACCGGTGTGTTCCGCACCAGCCTCCGTCTTCAGGGCAACCGCTGGTTCGGCTCCTGTACGGCGGAAGACGAGATCATCGCCGGCGCGTGCCAGTACGCGACGATGATGGAGCGCATGCACCGCGGCGAGGACCTGCCGGAATCGCCGAACGAATTCGATGACACGCCCGTTCTCGACATCATCGAGGACAAGCTCGGCCGCGAGCTGGACGACAAGGAGGCGGACTTCGTCACCAAAATCGAGAAGCGCTACCGCCGCTACGTGATCGAAGGCGAGCTGCATGACCACGACATGGTCCGCATCACGCCGCGCTGGGAAATCACCACCTACGAGCCGCTCGAACTGTGGCCGATGCCGCCGGGTGACATCCTGGAATTCTGGAACTACATCGCCTACGCCTTCTACAAGCGGAAGCTGCCGTATCCGGAGTTCATGAACGTGATCACGGACCTGTCCGCCGTTCAGAAGAAGATGGCGGATTGGGAGCAGGAGCGCGAGGTCGCGGCCTGGTACGACCGCATCGAGCAGGTCAACGAGCGTCCGCCGCAGGACGCTCCGCTCAATGTGGCCTTCCGCCTGGTGGCCACCATCAATGAAGGCCGCCTCGAAGTGAAGGAGGAGAAGGCCGGTGTCTGGATCCAGCTCCGCGAGAAAAACGACATCGAAGCCTACGTCTCCCTCTATCAGGAAGCCGCGCTGCGCATGGATGCCTCCAGCCAGATCCTGTGGGAGCACTTCCTGTCCTTCTACCGCCAGAACGGTGATACGACCCTCGATTTCGACGCCGAGGAGTCCTGCCGCTTCATGAACCGCCTGTTCCGCCAGCCGGCCCTGAAGGGCTACCTGGTGAACCTGGACGACAAGGATTTCAAGGTCGTCACCGACGCCCTGAGCTGGGTGTGCGAGGACGATCCATACGATTCCAATAGCTTCGCGCTGCAGCTCGTGACCGCCGCCGGGGAGAACGTCTCCCACTCGGTGCGCCTGCTGCCGGGTCGCAAGGAGCTCTATCAATCCGACGAAACCGTGTTCCCCGGCCCGCCGCGTTGGCTGGAGGAGACGGACGTGATGCCGCGCTACCTCATTCCCCGGCGCGTGATCGACTCGCTGGAAGGCGTGGAATTCCTCCGCAAGATCGGGGCTTCGCTTCCCGAGTCGCTGAAGAAGCGAGTGCTCGATCTGGAGCTGAAGCCGAAGTTCGAGATGAAGCTCGTGGCCGGCCTCACCGCCGCCGAGACCGAGCACCTCGTCATCGACGTGACGGCCATCGAGACGAAGGGCCGCCGCGTCGAACGCATGACCAAGGAAGGCTGGGAGCTCGTCGAGCAGCAGCCGGTCAAGGGCAAGCAGCTCCTGCGCTTCGCCCGTGAGGACCTCTATCCGGTGCCGGGCCTCCTCGAGGAGATGGGCCTCACCTACGACGAGAAGCTCCTGTCCTTCAAGACCCGCATCACCAAGCAGTTCCCGGAGAAATTCGCGGAATGGATCAAGGCGATGCCGGAGGCGGTCGACCTCGACATCGACCTGCGCCTGAAGTCGATCCTGAACGACCCGGTCACCGCCGCGGTCCGCTTCGAGGTGGTGAACCAGGAGATCGACTGGTTCGACCTCCGCATCGTCATCGACGTCCAGGGCGTCAACCTCTCCAAGGCCCAGATCCGTCAGCTCGTCGCCGCCCGCGGTGGCTACGTCCGCATGGACGATGGCTCGTGGATGCGCCTCGAAATCAAGCTCGACGCCGACCAGCGCGAGGCCGTCACCCGTCTCGGGCTCGATCCGTTCGACCTTTCCGGTGAGACCCACCGCATGCACGCTCTCCAGCTCGCCGATCCCAAGGCGGCCGAGGTCTTCGATCCGAAGGCGTGGAAGCGCATCAAGGATCGCGCGGGCGACATCCAGCTCGAAGTGATGCCGGAAGTGCCGACGAACCTGAACGCCACCCTCCGCCCCTACCAGGTGGATGGTTACCGGTTCCTCGCCTACCTCGCCACCAACGGCTTCGGCGGCATCCTCGCGGACGACATGGGTCTCGGTAAGACGATCCAATCGATCACCTACATCCTGTGGCTCCGCGATGAGGCGAAGGCCGCGAAGAAGATCAAGATGCCGGTGCTCGTCGTCTGTCCGAAGTCGGTGCTCGACGTCTGGCAGAGCGAAGCCGGCAAGTTCGCACCCGAGCTGCACGCGAAGATCCTCCGCAACCGCGAGGACCTCGACGTGGAGTACATCCAGAACAACGTCGACGTCCTGATCCTCAACTACGCCCAGCTCCGCGTCTGCGGCGACCTGTTGAACCAGATCAAGTGGCTGACGGTCATCCTCGACGAAGGCCAGCAGATCAAGAACCCGGACTCGAAGGCCGCCAAGTGCGCCCGCGAGCTGGAGTCCGAGAACCGCCTGGTCCTCACCGGTACGCCGATCGAAAACCGCCTGCTCGACATGTGGTCGCTCATGGCCTTCGCCATGCCCGGCGTGCTCGGCAGCCGCGCCTACTTCAAGAAGCGCTTCGACAAGCGCAAGGACCCGCTCTCCCAGAACCGCCTGGCCTCCCGCCTGCGTCCGTTCCTGCTCCGCCGCACCAAGCTGCAGGTGGCCCAGGACCTGCCGCCGCGAACCGAAGAGGAGGTTTACTCGAAGATGGAGAACATCCAGCAGGAGCTCTACAAGGCGGAGCTCAAGCGCATCCAGAAGGCGCTGCTCGGCCTGGACTCGGACGAAGCGGTGAAGAAGAACTCCTTCGCCATTCTCCAGGGTCTGATGCGCCTGCGCCAGATCTGCTGCCACCCGGGCCTCATCGATCCGAAGTATCTCAAGGAAGAGTCGGCCAAGATGGAGTCCCTGTTCTACCTCCTGGACCAGCTCCACGAGGAAGGCCACAAGGTGCTCGTGTTCTCCCAGTTCGTCTCGATGCTGGACCTCATCAAGGCCCGCCTCGAGCTGGAAGCCCGCCCGTTCCATTACCTCACCGGCCAGACCAAGGACCGCAAGGGCGAGATCGAGCGCTTCCAGACGACCAAGGATCCGTCCGTCTTCATGCTCTCGCTGAAGGCCGGTGGCGCCGGTCTGAACCTGACCTCGGCCTCCTACGTCATCCTCTACGATCCGTGGTGGAACCCGGCGGTGGAAAACCAGGCCATCGACCGTACGCACCGTATCGGCCAGAAGAACAAGGTCATCGCGTATCGTCTCCTCACCCGCGACACGGTGGAAGAGAAGATCCGTATTCTCCAGCACCAGAAGACCCAGCTCGTCACCAACGTGCTCGGCGACGAAGGCTTCGCCTCGAACCTGGGACTGGAAGACCTCCAGTTCATCCTCAACCACGGCGGCGAGGACGAGGAGCAAGCTTAACCAAGGAGTAGTGACATTCCTGTCCCGTTCTTGAAATCACCCGCGGCGGACAACCGGTGAAACACCCGGAAGTCCCCGCGGGCTTTCTTTTTCCCAACGATCGGGACGTCCGGGTGGGGCGTTCCGATGATGGCTCCGTGGTGAGGCTTACTTGCCCCCGGCGGCAGTAGTATTCTTCAACTGCCCGAAATCCACGGTGGCGAGCAGTTCGCCGATGGTCCTCGCGGGAATGGCGTAGGAGTCCACACGGCCCGCACGGGCGATGTTGATGCCTACGAAATTGCCATGGAGATCCATGACCGCGCTGCCGCAATCCTGGGGCGTGAGCTGCAGGTCGTCCTGGAAGATGAGCGGGAAACCCTCGCTGACCTCGCTGGTTTTGGTGCCGATCGAGGTCATGGCTTTGGCGGGGTTCTCCTCCTTCGTGGGGCGCGGACGTTCGGCCAGTACCACTTCGGCGGCGTGTTCCTCGCCATCGCGCTGGTAAGCGATCTGCATTTTGTCCTGCGGCTTGAGGGTTCGGACGAAGGCGGACACCTCGGCGGGCGTCTTAAATGCGGTGCCGTTGAAACTGACCAGGCGGTCCTTCCCTTGCAGGCCGGCCTTGGTAGCCGGGCTGTCGGCGACGGTCTTTTCGATTTCCACGCCTTCCGGGGTTTCCTTCATCAGGATGCCGAGGAAGGCGCCGGATTCCTTCAGTGAACGGTCCACCACGCTCATGACACCGCTGCCGAGAAGAGGAGCATTCACTCCGGAGCCCGGGCTGAACAGGAAACTGCCAGGAACGGGAGTCGGGTCGCTTGAGGAAATTTCCACGGCGGGCAGCGAGGTGGCATCGATCTTCACCAGCGCCAGATCATGGTCGGAGAAGGTGCTGACTTCGGTGGCGGGGAAAATGCGGCCATCGGCGAGTCGCACCTTGAGCTTTCCTTCGCCGGCACGGGCGATCTCGGAGTGCTTGGTGAGGATGAATCCATCGGCCTTCACGATCGTGCCCATCGCCAGCGTTTTGGTGCCATCGGTGAAGGTGACCACGCTGGGGGCGATCTTCGATGCGCCGGGCCGGATGGCCTTGAGAACTTCCAGGTCGAGCCCGGCGATGATCTTCTGGTCTGGAGTGAGCACCGGAGCCGTTCCATAGGAAACGCTCTTTCCCATTATCGCCTTCACCGCGGCGGACAAGCGACCGGGGCTGAGAGAGGTGGCTTTCTCCTCCGGCATGCCGCATTCGCGGAGCCAGGTGCTGATCGTGGCGGGCTCCAAGGCGAGCTTGCCTTGGTTCTTCATGGCTGCATCCGTGATGAGCTTTTTGAATTTTCCGGTGTCCACGCCTTCGAGGTCCTGAGGGTTGTCGATCCCGTGGTGAGGAACCTGCTGCGTTTCGACTTTGGCAGCGCCACCCATCGCCTTGCTGATCAAACCGGGGAGGGAGGTCTCCGGGAGAGCCTTGGCCTTCGATTCGTCCATGCCAGCCTTCTGCAGCCAGCCGGTGATGGCCTCGGGGGTGGCCTCAAGTTTGCCTTGGGTCCGCTTCGCCTCCTCCATCAGGACGGCGCGGAGTTTTTCCAGATCCAGGCCCTCGGGCACATTCACCTCACCGGCTTCCTCCAGCGGCGTGGTCTCGGCCTTCAGTTCGGCGGATTCACCGAGAACCTTGCCAAGGAAACCGATCAGATCTCCGGGGTCCATGGTCTTGACCTTCTCCTCCTGCATTCCTGCCGCGCGCAGCCAGCCCGCGATCGTGTCTGGGGTGGCTTGCAACTGGCCGCCCGACTTTCTGGCGCCATCCATCACCTGATCGCGGAACTTCGCGAGATCCAGGCCTGCGAGTTCTTCTTTCGGGATATCGGGGAGTTCGCTGTCCTGACCATGGATCATCAGGCTGCGGAACGCGAACGTCTTCATCTCATCGGCCGACATGGCCTCCACCCGGTCCTTGTTCATGCCCGCTTCGAGCATCCACTTCCGGAGTTTTTCGGGATCGGTGACGGGTTTTCCACCCGCATTCACGGCTTCTTCCGTCAGGGTGCGGCGGAAGGCCCGCATATCCAGACCGGCGAGCTCATCGTCGGTGAGATCGGTGGCGCTTTCCCGGTTCACTCCCCAGCGCTCGCCCTTGAGCAGGCGCTCCCAGCCGGCTTTGGCGACGTCCACGGGAACATCGTTGTTCACGGACGGATCATCACTGACCGAGGTATGCACGCCGATGAGCTTGCCATCGAGGTCGAACAAGGGGCCGCCGGAGTCTCCGCCGACAAGAATGCAGTCGGAGCGGAGGAGCTTGCCCGGATCGACTTTGAAAATTCGGCCGTAGCGTACCGGCGCGGGGCGATTCGGATCGAAGCCGCCGGAGTGACCGAGGGCGGCCACGTCATCCCCGACCTTGAGCGTCTCGGATTCGCCCAGTTCCACGAAGGGATAGCGGCCGGGTTCGGTGATTTTCGCCAGGGCGAGATCGTGATCGAAGTCGCAACCGAGGATCTTCGCCGTGACCTTTTTGCCATCTGGAAATACGACGTCCACCGTATCAGCTCCGTCCACCACATGGGCCGCGGTGAGGATCAGCCCGTCCTCGGAAACGATCGTCCCCGAGCCGCTGGCCATTCCGCTGTTCGTCCCGACTTTCATCGAATGCAGGAGCGCGACCACGCTGGCGCGGGTGCGGGGGGGAATGGCCTGGAGTTTCCTTTCCACGCCCTCAAGCGTGGCCAGGTCGCGGGCGGCTTGCGCCGTGGGCAAGCTGAAGAGAAGGGCGGCGGCGACGAGGCCGGCACGGCTCGACGGGAACGCGGTGGGACGGGACTTTTTCATGACAATGAACGAAGTGACAAATCGGAATTCAGGCCCCATAGCGTCGCGAGGGCCGCGGATTTATCGAAATTTCCCGAAAAAAATGGCGGATCTCAAACTGGAGAAACCGCCTTGGAGAACTAAGGATTCGAGAGGGCTGGCCAATTGATTGAGCGATCACGCCGCATTCCGGGGGCGTCGGTCGGCCTCGAAATAATCCGCAACCTGGCCAACTCAGGACGGGTTGTTTTCCCCCTCGGGCTGGTGGCAAAACGACGCTCCCTTTGCGACGGAACCTCTCCGACGCGGTCCTGCCTGGATGAATTGGTGGGGCTAGGAAGCCTCCATCAAATATCCCGCACGCCATTCGACATCAGCTTCCACGGCGCGCCCTGGGGATCGAAGGGCGGAATCTCCGGCGAGTTCGCGGCGGGAAGGACGTTGTCGAGACGGAACAGCGGCAGGATCGGCGAGCCGGTGGAATCCTTGCGATAAGTCGCGCCGATTTCCTCGATCAGCAGCGCGGCTCCGAACTTCCCGCCCGGCACCTCGCTGATGAGAATTTCAATCGGGTAGCTGCTGCCGGCGACGGCATCGAACTCCGCACCGCAGGCCAGGCCGTTGAGTTCGCGGTTCCAGATGCCGGTGTTCTCATACTTGTAGAAGGTGGCGTTGGTCTTGGTCGGGAAGTCGGCGCGCACGCGGCGCTCGGCTTCCTTGTCGGTGCTGGTGCCAGCCAGGATCGGCGAGATCTTGGTGCGGTGGAGGCCGGTGGTGCCGGAGGTGTAGCCCCAGTCGAGCACGGTCTTGCGGTTGAAACGCACCATCAGCACGTCATCGCCTGCGCCGACGAAGCGGTACTTGCCGGATTTCGGCGGGGTGACATTGCCCCGGTAGATCACCACCCAGCGGCTGGGCTGCACTTCCTTTTCGCAGTTGAAGGCCTTCGGCGCGCCATCGGCGGACATCACCGGGATGAAGAGCTTGGTTTGGTAAAGCTTCTGCGGGGCTTTGAAGTAGTGGCCGTCCAGCAGCCGCTCGTTCCAGCCGCGGCTGAAATCGCGGATCAGCTCCACCAGCTTTTCCGGCGTCATGTCGGTGCTATGGTGCTTTTCGTCCTGCTTGGTGTCGTAGAAGACGCCGACCATCGCGTTCGAGTTCGGATTGAGCATCCCGAACGGGCTCATGCCGGAGCCGGTTCCTCCGAGTCCCGGGCCCATGCCGGAGCCGAATCCGGTGCCATGGCCATCTCCCCGGCCACCGCCGGAACCACTGCCGCCGAGACCACCGGACAGGCCGCCCGAGGAAAGCGAACCTACCGACGACATCGAGGATGCGGCGTCCGGTTCCGGCAGCACGAAGTTGCTCGCCACGCCCTTCGCCGCCATACGCGGCGTGTTCGGCGTGGTCATTGTGGCACGCTGCTTCTTGTTGCTGACCTCCTTCACGCCCGGTGAACCACCACCGCCGCCCTTCGGCATGAAATCGACCTCCTGTTTCTTTTCCGGGATGATCTGGAAGATCCAGAAGATGCCAATCACCAGCAGGACGGCATGGACGATGATCGAGATCGACAGGGAGCCGCCGCCGAGTTTCTTCCAGAAGGTGGGCTTGCGATCCTCCGCTGGCGGGGTGGGGGATGGTGCGGGATGGGCTGACGTCGACATGGGCTTCGGGTTTCCCCAAAGCTACGCTCATCCCGGCGAGTGGCGATTTTGCGGAACTGGTCTTGGTGGGAGACCAGTTCGCCGGTCGTCAGATGTCCTTGGTGCTGCCTCCCGCCGCCTTCCAAATCGGACCCTGCGGGTCATAGGGCGGACATTCGCCCTTCGCGGGCGCAGGTTGGCTGCCATCGGTCCGGAAAATGGGCAGGATCGGCGAGCCGTTCGGAGCCTTCTGGTAGGTGGCCCCAACTTCCTCGATCATCAAGGCCGCGCCGAACAGTCCACCGGGCAACTCGCTGATGAGAATTTCGATCGGGTAGGTCGTGCCTGCGGTCACGTCGAACTCGGGCCCGACCCCCAGGCCGTGGAGCGCTTTGTTCCAGATGCCGGTCGACGGATACTCGTAGGAGATCGGGTTCGAGCCGGGGCGGGTCGGGAATTGCGAGCGGACGTTGCGCTCCGCTTCCTTGTCGCCCTTGCCGGTGGAAAGGACCTCGTAGATCTTGCTGCGGTCGCGGCGCGAGTAGCCGCCCATCGAGCCGAAGGTGTAGCCCCAGTCGAAGACCGTCTTGCGGTTGAAGCGGACCATCAGGATGTCGTCGCCCGCGCCGACGAAACGGAACTTGCCGGTTTTCGGCGCGATCACGTTGCCGCGGTAGATCGCCATCCAGCGGCTGGGTTCGACCTCGTTCTCACACTTGTAGGCCTTCGGGGCCTCGTTGGCTGACATGGTCGGAATGAAGAGCTTGGTGAGGTAGAGCTTCTGCGGGGCCTTGTAGTATTTCTCCAGGATGCGGTCGTTCCAACTGCGGGTGAAATCCTGGATCAGGTCGCCGAGTTTCTCCGGCGTGATGTCGGTGGGCTTCCGCTTGGTGTCCTGCTTGGTGTCGTAGAATTCCCCGACCAAGGCATTGGCATTGGGATTCACCAGGCCGAACGGGCTGACGGAGCCTGCCGCGCCGCCGCCGAGACCCGGTCCCATGCCGGAGCCGAAACCGGTGCCGTGGCCATCGCCGCGACCGCCGCCGGAACCACTGCCGCCGAGACCACCGGATAACCCGCCCGAGGAGAGCGAACCCACCGACGACATGGACGATGCCGCATCCGGTTCGGGAAGAGTGAATGAACTCGCCACGCCCTTCGCCGCCATGCGCGGCATGTTCGGGGTGGTCATCGTGGCGCGCTGCTTCTTGTTGCTCACTTCCTTCACGCCCGCGGAGCCTCCACCACCGCCCTTCGGCATGAAATCGACCTTCGGCTCCTGTGCGGGGATGATTTGGAAAATCCACACCACGCCGATGGCCAGCAGGATGGCGTGCACGATGATCGAAATGGAGAGCGATCCGCCGCCGAGCTTTTTCCAGATGGACGGTTTGTTCTCCACCGCATGGCTGGCGTGGAAGGGCGTGGAGGTGAAATCGTCTTGCTGGTCAGGGTCCATGGAAGCGGGGGTTTTAGCTCCCCTTCACTTAGCCCGTTCCGTTTCCGAAGGCCAACGGGCTCATAGTCACCATGGAAACCACCCGGTCGGGATCAGATGTCCGCTTTGCTCTTGCCGTTGAGTTTCCAGACCGGACCCGCCTTGTCGTAGGGCGGGCCTTCCCCCGAGGTGGCGGGGCCGCTGTCCAAGCGGAACAGCGGCAGGATCGGTGAACCGGTGGAGTCCTTCTCATAGGTGGCGCCGATTTCCTCAATGAGGAGGTAGGCGAAGAAGAAGCCGCCGGGCACCTCGCTGACGAGGATCTCGATCGGGTAGTCGGTGTTCTCGCGAGCCTCGAATTCCAGACCGACGCCGAGACCGGTGAGATCGGACTTCGCGCGGGAGGACAGGGAGCGGTAGGGATAAATGGTCATCGGCTCGGGCATCGCCAGATCGCGGCGGGAGCGATCGAACTCGCGGTCCTTGGTCTCGCCTCTCAACTGCGGTGCCTTGGTGGCCAGCTTGATGTTCGCGGTGGGCGACTCGTAGCCGTAGTCGAAGACGTTCTTGTTGTTGAAACGCACCACCACCACGTCGTCGCCCGCTCCCACGAAGCGGTACTTGGCGGTCTTCGGCGGACGGACCACGCCGCGGTAGATGACGACCCAGCGGGAACCGGGCACGTCGCAGTTGAAGGCCTTCGGCGCGCCGTCGGCGGCCAAGACCGGCATGTAGATCTTGGTCTGGAAGAGCTTTTGGGGAGCTTGGAAGTAGGAGCGGGCGAGCGCGCGGTCGTTCCAGCCATGGCTCACGAACTCATGGAGGATGTCACGGGTGGCGCCCATGATCTGTCCCCAGTTCGACAGCTCGCCAAGCGGCGTCACGCGGCCTTTCGGATCCTGCTTGAGATCGTAGAAGGTGCCGACCAAGGCGTTCGCGTTCGGGTTGCTCAATCCGAACGGGCTGGTCGTGCTACCGCTGGCTCCGCCGCCGAGACCCGGGCCCATGCCGGAGCCGAAACCGGTGCCGCGCCCGTCGCCACGGCCTCCACCCGCACCGCTGCCGCCAAGGCCTCCGGAGAGGCCACCCGCGCTGAGAGAACCGACCGACGACATGGAGGCGGACGCATCCGGCTCGGGAAGAGTAAACGAACTGGCCACGCCCTTCGCTGCCATCCGCGGCATGTTCGGGTTCGACATGGTGGCGCGTTGCTTCTTGTGGCTCACCTCCTTCACGCCCGCTGAACCACCGCCGCCGCCCTTCGGCATGAAATCGACGGCCTGCTTGTCTTTCTGCGGGATCACCTGGAAAATCCACACCACGCCGATGGCCAGCAGGATGGCGTGGACGATGATCGAGATGGAGAGCGATCCGCCGCCGAGCTTCCTCCAAACCGAGAGGTTCTTCTTTCTCGAGGGCGGGGAAGCGGTGGTGTGATCCTGATGGGATGGTTCCATGAAGAAGGGGCTTTGGGTTCCCCATCATCTAGAACTTTGGCAGTGGTCCACGCTATCGGCGGCATGGTGAACAAGTAAACCATCTCCATCGTCAGGGTGTGACTCCGTATTTCAATCGCCCGAACTTGTGCGTCTCGCCCGCTGGGATCTTGAAGGTGCGGCGAACCATGCCGGAGGGAATACCGGTTTGATCCGCGGGCTTGACCTCTTCCGAGGGAGCGGGAGACCAATGCTCGAGGTCGTCCGAGATTTCCCAAACGAGGGCCACGTTTTGGATGTCCGTCCGGAGGTCGATGGAGGCGGTGTGGACTCCGGCATCCTTCTTCAGTTTCACGCCGATGTCTGGGCTGGTGACCTGCGGATCGAGGGCGAAGAAGTATTCGAAGAGGTCCGCGATCCCATCGTGGTCGGTGTCGGTGGTTTGTAGCGCGCCGCGGCCGCCACCGGTGGCGAGACCGTGGTCGCGCGCCCAATCGAGCAGCGCGTCGCGCTTGTCCACCGGGCCATAGAAGAAGGTGGCGGTTGCCGTGGTGGCGGTGTTCGAGGTGACGCGCACCCAATGGGCGCTGTAACCTTCCGGGAAGACGTGGGTGAAGGTCTCGCCTGCGGCGACATTGAAGGTGGAGTAGGGGACCCAGGTGTTGTCGCCGAGGAAATCGACCTCCACGGTGAACGCCACGCTGCCGCCGCTGGTGTGGGAGAGCCGCAGTTCCTTCCGATCGTAGCCATACATCAGGTAGGGGTCGGAGGCGGTGTTCGCGGTCACCGCGGTGTTTTTCCATGGGCCACCGAAGCCGCGCGGTTCTCCCATCCGCCAGAGGTCGTCCACTTCGCCGAGCCACAGGGCTCCTTCGCCATTGGTCGAGCGCACGACCTTGTCCGATGCGGGTGCGGAATCGAGCACGCCGGTGGCGACAAAGAGACCGCGCCACGAGGCGAAGTCCGCGAGGCGTTTACCGTGGGTGGCGATCGGCTTCATGCGGCGCTTGTCGCCGGAAATGTCGCGGGGCACCTCGTAGAGGGAGCCGTGGCAATTGAGCATCTGGCGTTCCGTGACCACCTCGCGGAAACCCCGCGCCCAACCGCTGGCGAACGCGTTGTCATACGCGGCATCCAACATCGGCAGCCGCAGCTTGGCCGTGCCCTGCATCACCCACGCGCTGGCGGCATCGCTGCCGAAGTCCTTGGTCGCGGCGGCGGCGGTGCGCAGGGTGGACTCCGCGGTGCTGTCGGTGACGGCATCGAGCTTCATCGCGCCGCCGATCCGGAAGTAGCCAGAGGCGGTGGAGCTGCCGGTGCCGTTGGTGTGGGTGGCGGCGAATTCCAGCGGCAGACTGCCACTGTTCATCGTGCGGATCACGCCCTCGGTGGTGCCGGCGGTGTCCCGGATGTCCGCCAGCGCGGCGAATTCGTCGCTGGCCGTCGAGGCCGGGGTGACGTGGGGATATGGATTGCCGAGGATGAAGTAGGCGGTGAGGTTGGTGGCGGCATCGAGGGCGCGCAGGCGGACCCAGCCGGTGTTCAGATCGTTGAGCAGCTCATAGGACGAGCCGGAGGACGGAACCTGCACGGTGCGGAGCGTAGTCCAGGCGCCGGTCCCGCTGCTGGTCTGGATCTCGATAGAGGCGGCGGATCCGGTGGTCTTGCGAAGGTGCAGCGTGGCCCGGCTGAAACCTTTCACGAGGAAGGGTTCCGAGGTGGTGTTGGCGGCGACGGATTCGTTCAACCACACGCCGCCATGGCCGTGTGGTGCGCCCCATTTCTTCAGGTCGTCCGGTTGACCGAACCACAGGTTCGATTGCGCGCGTGGGACCAGCGCGTTGTCGAACTTCGAGGTGTCGTTCTTGCCGATCACGAGTTGGCCGTTGAAGGAGCAGTAGTCCACGGGCATCTTCTCGTAATCGCAGATCGGCGTGAGGCCGGAGAAATCGGCGGCCGAGAAAGTGGCGGGGAAGTCGTAGAAGATGCCGTGCATGTGCATCAGCCGCTTGCCCGGGGAGATCTCGCGGATGCGAGGCCATTCGGTGTGCCAGCCGTGCGTGCCGTCGTGGGTGTAGGAGCCCTTTGGCAGCCGCCACAGGTTCCACTGGCCGTTCTCGTAGGTGCGCAGCACCACCGACTTCGCATCGAAGCCATTGACCCACACCGGATCGCTGGGGTTCTGGTTGCCGCGGATGTCGCCGGGGCCGGTGGCTTCGCAGTGCTGCATCTTCACCACCTGGTTCCAGCCGGCCATGTAGTTGGTCTGGGCGGCCACGGGACTGGGGCGGCTTTCAGCGGTGTTCGGATCGTTGGTGGCCAGGTAGCTTCCGCCGTTCTGTTGCACGGTGGTGCCGTCCCAGATGGCCAGCACACCGGAGGGCGATTTCTGGTCCGGCTCGCCGTTGTTGGTGACCACCAGTCGGCCTTGGCCGGTGTAGGCGCCCTTCCCGTGGTAGCCGAAGAGGAAGCGGTCGCTGGTGCCCTGCACGTCCGGGTAGCGGGTGATGAAGGAGAGGTCGTTGACGTTGATGTCATAGAGCCCGTCCTCCATCGTGAACATGTAGACGCGGTTCGGATCGCTGAGATGGGCGGCGGTGGCGGTGTAGCGTCCCGGTGCGGTGGAGTAGGAGAGGGACCGTACGTTCCGGTTCGCATCGATGAAATACGGGCCCATGATGAGCTGGTTCGACGCGGTGTGGATGAACCGGTTCGCCGGGGTGCCGCCGATGCCTTCCGGGCGGATGATGCGGGTGAGATCCAGTGCGATCTCGTAGAGGCCGTCGTCGGAACCGTTCGGCAGGTGCGGGCCGTAGGTCATGGTCCACAGTTTCCCGGCCCAGGGCACCACCGCGCCGGTGCCACACTCGCCGCTGGTATTGCTCATCGCTAGGTGCGGATAGATGCCGGAAATGTTCACCAGCTTGTCCGGCTCGGGCGTGGAGATCTTGTAGTCCGCGGCCGGAGGCGTGGCGGCGCTGTCCTGCAGTGAGACGTCATCGACGGTGAACGAGTTCGCGGCGGCGACATTGCGCGCGAATCGCACGCCGGTTACCGGCGAACGCGTGGACATTAGCGGCGTCAGTGTTTTCAAGCCAGTGGCGGCGTGGCTGAGCGTGGATGAACCTGCGTCCGACCACACCAGGTCGTATTCGGCATTCGCCGTGCCGAAGTTCCGGCCGATGATCCGCAGTTTCACCGTGCTGTTGACCGGGACGGCGAAGGTGGTGCCGCCGGAGATCTTCGTCAGCGGGTAGAAGTCCGTGCCGTATTTCACCTGGAGAATGCCGCCGGTGGCCGTGCGAACCTCGACGGCATCGTAGATACCGCCGGGCAGGGTGAGGCGGAACGATTGCGCCTCGTTCGTCCCGGCAATCTGGAATGAGACGTCTGCGGTGAAGTTCGCGGCGCTGGCGCTGGCATTCTGGCTCAGCACCGCGCTGGTGTTGTAGGGCAGTTTGGCCCCCAGCGAGCTGCCGAGGCCGGTGGTGCTGGTCACGCCGGTGGCGGTCCAGCCGCTGGGAAACGGCGTGGTTTCAAAGCCGGTGTTGGTGAGCAATTGCGCGCTCCAAGCGGGCGCGGTGGAGAGAAAGGGGGCAATGGAGGCGGGTTTCACGGAGCTGGGGGTTTTCAGAGCCCGGTGGCCTTTCGAGGGGAGATGAACGTGCCACCGTATTCATGGGGTGTGGCGTGGTCGCCCGGATCACACATTTTTGTGGCGAATCCGGTCCGGTCCCGATGGGAGCTGCGTAGAATCCCTTGCCGTTCCGGTATTCAGTACGGAACTCGACGGTTGCCGGACGCGGGTGCGCGGCTAGGGTGGGTGCGCGGCGATGACGGTGACTGAGATTCTTTCCCTGCTGGGGGCGGCGATGGCCGCCGGGGCGATCAATGCGGTGGCGGGGGGCGGCACGATTCTGACCTTTCCCACCCTGCTGGCGGTGGGCACCCCACCCGTGATCGCGAATGCCACCAGCACCGTGGCGCTGGTGATTGGGACCGGCGGATCGGTCTACGGATTCCGCCGCCACATTCCCGCGATCCGCGAGTGGCTGTGGCGCTTCGTGCCGGTGAGCCTGCTCGGCGGCTTGATCGGGAGTTGGCTGCTCACCGTCACCAGCAACGAGACCTTCAAGCACCTGGTGCCGTTCCTGATCCTGTTCGCCACGCTCTTGTTCCTGGTGCAGGGCGTGGTGGCGAAGATGGTGAAACGGTCCGCCGAGGAACCGGTGCATCGTCACAGGATCTGGCCCGCGGTGTTGTTTCAATTCGGCGTGGCCATCTACGGCGGCTATTTCGGCGCGGGCATCGGCATTCTCATGCTGGCGACGCTGGGCTTCATCGGTCTGACCGACATCCACCGCATGAACGCGCTGAAGAACATCCTCGGCTCGCTCATCAACGTGGTGGCCGCGGTGATGTTCATCGCGCGCGGCATGGTGGATTGGAACAAGGCGGGCGTGATGACCGTCGGCGCGATCGCTGGCTACTTCATCGGCGCGCATTGGTCGCAGAAGATCCCGCAGATCTGGGTGCGGCGGCTGGTGCTCGCGATCGGCTTCACCATCTCGGCGATCACCTTCTACCGGACGTTCCAATCGTGAGCGATACCGCGGTCATTCCCGCTCCCGCGGATCCGGCGCTGGAAACCACCCGCCGCTACCTGCCGTGGGTGGTGGCGGTGGCCTTGTTCATGCAGCAGCTCGACGGCACGATCGTGAACACGGCCGTGCCGACCATCGCCACCTCGCTGAAGGTCACGCCGCTGAGCCTGAAATCGGTGCTCACCAGCTACACCATCGCGATCGCGGTGTTCATTCCGTTGAGCGGTTGGCTGGCCGACCGCTACGGCACCAAGCGCGTGTTCGGGTTCGCGGTGGCGATGTTCACGCTCGGTTCGCTGGCCTGCGGGATCTCGCTGAACCTGCCGATGCTGGTGGCTTCCCGGGTGATGCAGGGGATCGGCGCGGCTTTCATGATGCCGGTGGGCCGGATCGCGCTGCTCCGGACCTTTCCGAAGTCCGGCATCCTGCGGGCGATGAATTTCGTGATTATCCCGGCGCTGCTCGGCCCGTTGCTGGGGCCGCTGATGGGCGGGGTGATCGTCCACGTGCTGCCGTGGCGGTGGATTTTCCTGATCAATTTGCCCTTCGGCATCCTCGGGCTGTGGTTGATGAAACGCTACATGCCAGACCACCGCGGCAAGGTGTCCGATCCGCTCGATACCTGGGGCTTCATCCTCTTCGGTGCGGGTATTGCCCTGCTGTCGTGGGTCTTGGAAATTTTCGGCGAGCACCGGATGGACACGCTGTGGGTGGTGGGGTTCGCCCTGTTGTCGTTCGCGTTGCTGGGGGCCTATGCTTGGCACGCCCGCCGGGTGAGCGATCCGCTGCTGGCGGTGGCCCTGTTAAAGATCCGCACCTTCCGCGTCTCGGTGGCGGGCGGGTTCGTAACCCGGCTGGGCATCAGTGGCATGCCCTTCCTGCTGCCGCTGCTCTACCAGCTCGGGATGGGATACCAGCCGTGGCAGGCGGGTCTGCTGGTGATGCCACAGGCGCTGGCGGCCATCGGGATGAAGCTGCTGGTCGAGCGCATCCTCGCGCGCTTCGGCCACAAGAAGGTGCTGGTGGCGAACACGCTCGTCATCGGCCTGATGATCTCGGCCTTCTCCCAAGTCGGCCCCGGCACGCCGATCTGGGTGATCCTGCTGTTCAGTTTCGCGCAAGGCAGCGTCTCCGCCCTCCAGTTCACTGCCATGAACTCGCTGGCCTACGCCGACACCACCGACGAACAGGCCAGCGATGCCAGCACGATCGCCAGCACCGGCCAGCAGCTCTCGATCAGCTTCGGCATCGCCTTCGCCTCGCTGGTGACGGCGTGGTTCCTCGGCGGCATCGAGCGTTCCGATCCGGCGTCCCTGATCCCGGCGCTGCACGGGGCCTACCGGCTGCTCGGCGCGGTGAGCATCGTCAGTGCCGCCACTTTCCTGACCCTGAGGCGCAACGACGGCGCCGACGTCAGCGGCCACGTCGAAGCGGCGGAGGAGTAGAGCCCGTCCCTTTGCGGCCTTTGGTTGACTCCCGGCCTTCCAGCCATTACCCCGCGCCCGCCCGGGGCAGCTCCGGGATCGATACCATGTCCGTTCTCGTTGGAAAGAAAGCTCCGGCCTTCACCGCCAAGGCGGTGAAAGGGGAAACCATCATCGAAAACTTCACCCTCTCCCAGTTCCTCGGGAAGAACTACGTCCTGCTGTTCTTCTACCCGAAGGATTTCACCTTCGTCTGCCCGACCGAACTCCACCGCTTCCAGGAGGAACTGGAGCAGTTCGAATCCCGCGGCGTGAAGGTCATCGGTTGCTCGACCGACTCCGAGTTCTCCCACTGGGCCTGGCTCCAGACTCCCCGCAGCAAGGGCGGCATCCAGGGCGTGACCTACCCGCTGGTGGCCGACATCAACAAGACCATCTCCTCCGACTACGACGTCCTCGCCGGCGACTACGAGGAAACCGAGGACGGCGACATCGAGATCACCGGTGAACTCGTCGCCTACCGCGGCCTGTTCCTCATCGACAAGGCCGGCATCGTCCGCCACCAGGTTGTCAACGACATGCCGCTCGGCCGCTCCATCCGCGAGGCCCTGCGCGTGATCGACGCCCTCCAGCACTTTGAGCAGCACGGTGAAGTCTGCCCGATGGACTGGGAAAAAGGCGATGACGCCATGACCCCGGACCACGAGGGAGTGTCCAATTACCTCGGCAAGTAAGAGGAGTTTGCTCGTTTTCAGTGTTCAGTTTTCAGGGAAGACGTCCGCGATGGGCGTCTTCTCTTTTTTCCGGCGCACGATGAAGCCGTCCTCCTTATCCGCTGGGATCGGTCTCCTATTGCTGGCGATCGCCGGAATTTATTTCCTGTCGCTCTCCAGCGGGCATTCCGCCGGCGACGGCGGTCCGGATTTCGGGCCACTGTTTATTCTTGGAGGGTTGGGAGGAGCCGCGTTGATCGCGTTCATCGTTGCGCTTTGCTACCGGTCCGGGGATTGAGCGGGGCGGCCGTCAACTGACTTCCGTGACCATCAGCGCCGGGCTCTCCAGGGTGTCTCCGGTGCTGAGCCCGCGGAGTTTCCGGTAAAGCGGGCTTTCCGGAGTGAGCACGGTCAGCTCGCAGCCGAGGTGCTCCGCCGTCATGCCGCCCGCGGTGGGGGCGAGGAGATAGAAGCCCGTTTCCCCATTGAGGTCGACCTCCACCAGGGCCCCGGCGTCGATTGGCGCGGTGATCTCGAACTCCGGCGGAGCCCACGATTCGAAGATCCGCAGTTGGTCCGCGGTTTCCTCGACGTTCTTCGCCTGACCCTTCGCGAGGTAGGATTCCTCGAGGCTCCGGGTGTCGTACTTGCTCTCCGCCTTGCTGCCCGCATCGGTGGCGGCGGCATGGGCTTCCCGGGCGGCTTGGGAAAGGCGCTCCAGCCGGGCGCGCAACTCGGCGCGGAGGCGGTCGATCAACTCGGACTTCGTGGACATCGGGGAGGGGAGTTAGCCGCGCCCGCTCCGCGAAATCAAGCATGTGACACCCTCCGAAACGCATGCCCAGGTGTTCGGAGACATCGTTTACACTTCGGAGGGGGATTTTCCCGGGTGAACCTCCTCGTCCATTGTGAATAACCTGTGGACAATCGTGAACAACCGCCGCGTTTCAGTGAATAGGTTCACGCGATCGATGGAAGCGATCGATTGAATCGGTGTTTGTTGGCAAGAGGGATTGACAACCAGATGATTCCATCGTTTGCGCCGACGAAGCAGCGATTTGTATTCGGCGATAAATCGAACGTTTGACACCGGGGCTTCATGGCCCTAAGGAGTCAATCCCATGGATCGCACGAGTGTTCCCGAAAGTGGTGCCAAGCTCAAATTGGTCGAGGCCGCGGAGGCGCTGTTTGCCGAGCGTGGCTTCGAGTCGGTGTCGGTTCGCGACATCACCAAGAAGGCGGCGATGAACATCGCTTCGGTGAACTACCACTTCGGCAGCCGTGACGGCTTGGTGGCGGCGGTGATGACCCGCTACATCACGCCGATCAACGAGGAGCGCATCGTCCGGCTGGACGCGCTCGAGCGCCGCTGGTCGGGGAAATCGGTGCCGATCGAGGAGGTGTTGGAAGCGTTCGTTCGACCGATGGTGACCCAGATCCGTCGCTCGGAGCTTTCCGAACGGCTGTTTTTGAAGCTGGTCGGCCGGATGTTTGGCGAGCAGGGCGGGGCGATGCCACCGGTGATGGTCGAGCAGTTCAAGGTGATCGTCGCCCGGTTCGTGAAGACCCTGTCGAAATCGCTGCCCGGGCTGCCTCCCGATGAAATCATCTGGCGCCTGCATTTCGTGATCGGAGCCATGTGCTTCGCGATGTGCCAGGAGGACACGCTTCAAACGATCTCGCAGGGCGTCTCCGGAAATCCTTCGGTGGAAACGACCTTGGCGCGGTTCACCCGCTTTGCCGCCGCCGGCCTGCGCAATGGTCTGGAGAATGGCGACGCCGTGGTGGCGAAGGGGCCGCAGGCGACGTTCGATTTCTGAGGTAGCGCGAAGTTTGGCTTCGCGTGCGGGACCGGGCCTTTTTGGGCTGGGGCTTTCCCTTCTGGAAAACGTCACCCACCTCGCTTGGGTGAAACAATAAAACCCGCCCGGGGAGCGACCCCGGACGGGTTTTCTTAATCCTTCCAAGGACTCGGGTGCTAAGGCTGGGCGGGAATATAAAGTTCCGAACCCTTGGCGAGGACCGTGCTGGTACTGAGAGAGAGACCGTTCAGATCGTTCAGGCGCTCCGGCGTGGTGCCGTGCAGCGAGGCGAAGCTGCCGTAGCTGGTTTCGTCCTGAATGATGATCGAGCGGATCGTGGGAGGTTTCGCGGCACCGCCGGTGGTGGGAGCCTTCGCTGCTTCGGCCGTCGCTTCAGCTTTTGGCTGGGGAGCGGGCTTCGGAGCGGGATTGGAGATCGTCTTGGATTCCGTGGAGGCGAGGGCGGGAGTTTCCTTTTCCTTGGCCGACTTGCTCTCGGTCTTGGCGGTCTCGGTCTTCGCGGTCTCGGTCTTCGCTTCTTTGGCGGGCTCCTTGGTGTCCTTTTTCGCGGTCTTCGGCTCCTTGGCTTCCTTCGGCTCCGGCTTGGAGTCCTCGGTGGTGCGGGCGGCCGTCGCGGTGGAGGAGCCGGGGAGTTTCAGGACCTGGCCGGGGCGGATGATGGTTTCGCTCTTGATGCCGTTGGCCTTGCCGAGGGCGAGGGCGGAGACGCCGGTCTTGCGGGCGATCTTTTCCAAGGTGTCGCCGGAGCGAACCGTGTAGGTGCCGGACTTGGTCGGAGCGGGTTTTTCAGCGACGGGCTTCTCTGCAGCAGCCTTTTCAGCGACCACCGGCTTCGGGGTCTCCTTAGTGCCTTTCAAACGGCTGTTTTCCTGCTCAAGCTGGCGGATCTGGCGCTCTTGCTCCGCGCAACGGTCGCGCAGGGTTTCGACTTCAGATTTTGAAAATGCCACCGGGGCTCCGAGCACCAGGGCGAGAGTGGCATACAGCGTGGTCGCCTTCATGAGTTTGAAGTTTTTCAAAAAAATGCCACGATTCAAGAAGAATTTAATATTTGTTAACGATCAAGGGTTTCAAGCTGCCTCTGGAAGGGAGCGTTTCGATGCCTCTGCGAGGCTGCTGATTGGAGGTCTTGGCCCTCTCCTTGGGCGGGTGTTTGAATCGCCGACGGAGGTGGCGATCCTCGGTGGAGTAAAGGCCATCGGTGCTGATCAACTGCCACGACGGCTTGACCGCTCCATCCGGGCGCGTCCATGTTCCGCGCCATGCGAATCCTGACCGGGCTCCAACCGAGCGGAAAACTCCATGTCGGCAATTACTTCGGCGCGATGCAGCCGGCGGTACAATTGCAGGACAAGGGCGAGGCCTTCTATTTCATCGCGGACTACCACGCGATGACGTCCTCGCAGGACCCGGCGGCGCTTCGCGAAAACGTCCGGGAGCTGGCCATCGATTTCCTCGCCTGCGGCCTGGATCCGGAGCGCGCGGTGTTCTTCCGCCAGAGCGCGGTGCCGGAGGTCAATGAGCTGGCGTGGATTCTTTCCACCGTCTGCCCGTTCAGCTTGCTGGAAAAGGGCCATTCGTACAAGGACAAGGTCGCCAACGGGATCGCGCCGAACCACGCGCTTTTCGCCTACCCGGTGCTGATGGCCGCGGACATCCTGCTTTACGATTCGAACCAAGTGCCGGTCGGCAAGGACCAGAAGCAGCATCTGGAAATGACCCGCGATCTCGCGGGCAAGATCAACGAGACCTACGGCGAGGGCACGGTGATCGTTCCGGAGCCGATCATCCGCGAGGACACGGCGTTGGTCATCGGCACCGATGGCCGGAAAATGAGCAAGAGCTATCACAACACGCTCCCGATCTTCGGCGACGAGAAGCCTTCGAAGAAGATCATCATGAAGAACATCATCACCGACTCGACTCCGCTGGAGGAGCCGAAGCCGGTGGCGGACTCGACCATTCTCGCGCTTTACAAACTTTTCGCCAGTGAGGCGGACTACAACCAGATGGTGGCGGACCATCTCAGCGGCGGCTTCGGCTACGGCCATTTCAAGACGCGCCTCGCCGACGCCTACTGGGAGTTCTTCGCCCCGATGCGCGCCCGCCGCGAGGAGATCCTGGCGGATCCCGGCTTCGTGGATGCCGTGCTGAAACGCGGTGCCGAGCGGGCCCGCGAGGAGGCCTCCAAGGTGCTCGACCGCGTCCGCAAGGCGGTGGGCCTCGTTTGACACTCGCGACGCTCGCAATTGGGAATCCGGCAGCTTGGCGCTTGGCATGCGCCCGCCGGTCCCCATGATCCGCCCCCGACACGATGGCCGACGAAACTCCGGTGCCCCCTGCTGAAAACGAGCCCCTGCTGCCGGTTCCCGGACTGCGGCAGGATCTGGCCGTCCTGATGAAGGTGCGGCTGAACCTGTTCGTGCTCATCACGGCCTTCTTCGGCTTCCTGCTGGCCTCGCGCGGCCACGGCTTCGACTGGTGGCGTCTGTTCAACACGCTCCTCGGCACGGCCGCGGCGGCGTTCGGTTCGGCGGCGTTCAACCAGTTGATGGAGATCGACCTGGACAAGCGGATGCGCCGTACCGCGAACCGTCCGCTGCCATCCCGCCGGATGGATCCGATGGTGGCCTTCGGGGTCGGCTGGGTGCTTTCCGCCTTCGGCATCCTCCATCTCGCCACCATGATCAATGGCCTGGCTGCCACGCTCACGGCGGCGACCATCGCCATCTACGTCTTCGTTTACACGCCGCTGAAGCGCCTCAGCTCCACCAATACCCTGGTGGGGGCCATCCCGGGAGCGATTCCGCCGGTGATCGGCTGGGTGGGGGCGGGCGGCGCGCTCGATTGGCGGGCGGCGTTCCTGTTCGCGCTGCTGTTCTTCTGGCAGCTTCCCCATTTCGTGGCGATCAACTGGATCTGCCGCGAGGAATACGAGGACGCCGGTTACAAGATGTGGTCGAACGGCGACGTCAGCGGCAAAAAGAGCGCGATGCTGTCCGCGGTGTTCGCCCTGGCGCTGGCCGTGATTTCGATCGCCCCGTGGCCGATGGGCTTCACCGGCTGGACCTGGGGGATTTTCGGCCCGCTGCTGGCGGTCCTGATGGCCGGGCTGGCGTGGCGGTTCCGATCGGCCGGTGACCGGGCCTCGGCGCGGAAATTGTTCTTTTTCACGTTGATCTACCTGCCCGCGGCGCTGGGTTTGCTTGCCATCGGTTGGCGCTAGGCTACGGTCCGCCGCCCGATGCCTGTGGACATTCAGACTCTCGAGCCCGCCGTCCGTGATCCGAAGAAGCTGCGCCGCACGGCGTGGATCCTTGTCGCGATCATGATCCTGGGCGGGATCATGGTGCTCTCGGCCTACGTCCTGAAGAACAAGGCGGACCAGAAAAAGGCACTTTCCGAGGATCATTCGCGGCCGGCGATCATCTCCCGCATCGACAAGGGCCGCGACCTGCGCGTGCTGCGCCAGGACAACCACCAGGCCGGTCTCCTCGATCTCGGTGGCAAGGTGTGGCTGGCCTGCGCGGTCAGCTCGTCCGATCCGGCCATTTCCGCCCGCTCGGTGGAGGTGATGAAGCGCCTCGCAGAACGCTACAAGGCGACCGAGGATGTGGCGTTCGTGACGCTGGTGATCGATCCCGGTCCGGCGGAAGACCTCCACGGATTGCTCGTGACGGAGAGCGGGAAGCTTGGCGCGACGCTGCCGCAATGGTGGGTGGCTTCGACCGAACCGCAGACGCTCTACAAGTTCATCAAGAACGAGTTCAAGACCTCGCTCTTTCCCCACCAGGAGGATGGCAAGTGGAAGTATGACACCTCCATCGTCGTGGTGGACCGCAACCGCCACGTGCGCAACGCCGTGATCCCGCAGAAGCGCGGCGGCGAGGCCTATGTCGCCCGGTTCGATTTCGACCAGGCCGCCGAGTGGGACGCCCGCGGCGTGAAGACTGGTACCGATCAAACCAACGCCCAGACGCTGGAGGGCGTGCTGGTCAAAACCATCGAACAGCTCCGTGAGGAGCCACTGAAAGACTGATGCACTCGAAAGGAAAACTGGCTGTCATTTACGGAGTGGTCGCAGTGGTCTGCGCCGCCATCATCGGCACCGCCATGTGGCTGCGGACGGGACTGAAGCCCGCGCTGCCGGCAAATGCGCTGGTGGTGAACGCGGGCAAGGGCACCGAGGACCAATGGGTGCCGATCGAGAAGGACCTCGAGGGCACCAACCAGGCGGGCGAGAAGGTGAAGCTGTCCGACCTGAAAGGGAAGGTCGTCCTCGTCGCCGAGTTCTTCGCGGTCTGCCCGCACTGCGCGCAGCGCAACGGCGTCGAGCTGCGCGCCTTGTACGATACTTTCCGTAATAACCCGGATTTCCAGATCGTGTGCATCTCGGTGGATCCCACCAGCGATTCCCCGGAACGCTTGAAGGAGTATGCCGGAGCCCTCGGCGCGGACGCGAAAAACTGGTGGTTCTTCAATGCCGGTGACGAGAAGGCGACCCACCAGTACCTGGAGCACGAGCTGAAGTTCATGGGCGTCCGCGAGCGTCGCGATCCGGTCGACATCGAGTCGAACGGCCGCTTCGCGCACGACCTCTCCTTCCTGCTGGTGGACAAGAACTGGCAGATCGTCGGGAAATGGCCGCTGGCCGATGCCCGCTCCGAGGAGGCGGTGAAACGCCAGCCGGGGCTTTACGAGGAACTCAAGACGCAGCTCTACGGACGCATCCGCACCGAGCTGGAGAAGAAGAACGAGACGGTCGAACGATGAGCGACGAACGCAAGGAGTGGCTGTCCCGCACGCCGGACGAGGCGCTTTCGAAGAAGCTCGGGATCGTGACCTGGGTGCTCACCGCCGTGGTGCTGATCCTGGTTGGTCTGATGCGGCGTCCGGAACTGCGGATCCCGCTGCCGGAGGGCTGGTCGTTCACCTTCCTGCCGCCGGTCCACGCGATTCTGAATTCGCTGGTGGCGGTGTGCCTCGTCGGCGCGCTGGTGGCGGTGAAGCAGGGGAAGATCGCGCGCCACCGCTCGTTCATTTTCGCGGCGATGGGGCTCTCGGTCGTGTTCCTGCTGTGCTACGTGGCCTATCACTTCACCACCGATGAAACGCGTTATGGCGGCACCGGCTGGATGAAAGCGGTCTACCTGTTCCTGCTGATCACTCACATCACGTTGGCGGGTGTCAGCTTGCCGTTCATCCTCTTCACGTTCACCGCCGGTTGGACGAACCGTTTCGCAGCGCACCGCCGCTTGGCGAAATGGGTGTTCCCGCTGTGGCTCTACGTGGCCGTCACGGGGCCGATCTGCTACCTGATGCTGCGGCCGTATTACGGGTGAGCGCGGAGTGTTGTTTCGGAAGGAAGGTGCCTCTCTGAAGGTAGGGGCGCACCGCCGGGGCGACCGGGTCTAACGGGTGCGTCCGCTGCCAACGGCATGTCCCATCCCTTCGTTTGATCGGGCGGCGTTCGTCCCGCGAACAACATCCTCCGCCCGGTCATCTCGGCGAGATGACCCTACCTTCAAATCACCCGGATGCAGCAGGGATAGCGGTGCCATTCGCCGCGGTTGGCGGCGAGGGCGGCCATGATTTCCGCCACCAGCATCAGCACGCCCATGATCATGAGCAGCGGGATCAGGAAGATGCCGATGCCGCCAGCGAACACGAGCACCATGGTCAAGGCGCCGCCGCCGAAGAAGTAGATCAATTTCGAGATCTGGAAATTGAGCGCTTCCCGGCCGTGGTGATCCACGAACGGCGAGCCCTCCTTTTTCACCAGCCACAGGATGAGCGGGCCGAGGAAGCCGGTGAAGATCGGGAGCAGGTGGCAGAGCAATCCCATCGTCCGTTCGTCCGGGGTGGAGAGCGGGTAGCCGGGCGCGGGCACCATCATGCCTGGAGGTAGGCCCGGCGGCGGCTGCGCCAGCATCATCGGCGGAGGCTGGGGCGGTTGCTGCAAGGGTGGCGGCCCCTGGGGCACGGTGGGATCGAACTCCATGTCCACGGACGATAGGAGGATGGGCGGGAGAGTCGAGAACGTAGCGCGGCGCGTGCGCCGCCTCACTTCGCCCCGTTGAGGAACTTCACCAGGTCCTCGCGGGCCTTCACCCGGTCCGGTGGGTTCAGGTAGAACATGTGACCACCATCGTAGTGGGTGAAGCTCACGTTTCCACGCTGCGCTTCCGGCAATTGGAAGAGGTGGCTGAACGAGTAGCCGATGCCGTCCGGCGGGGTGGCGAGGTCGGCGTGGCCGCACATCACCATCACCTTGAGGTGAGGGTTGTCCCGCATGGCATTCGAGATCCGGTCGCTGAGGTTCACGTAGCCGTTGCTCGCGTTCCAGCGCCACGGGTTCACCTTGCCGGTGAGGATCTCGTAGGGCTGGTCTTCCTTCCACTGCAGGTCGTGGACCAGGTAGTTCAACATGGCGGTGGAGAAGGCCCCCTGCGCCAGCGCGTACGAAGGATCGTAGTCGGGCGATTGATCGGACTCGCTGGTGGCGCCCCACGCGACGCGGGCATCGAAGCGGCCCACCACCTTGTGCTCCTTTCGCAGCAGTTCGGCGCGGAAGAAGGTGGGGTCGATGCGCAGGTCATGGCTCAGCCACACCGCGGCCTCGATGCCGCTGAAGGCCGCGAGCTTCTCGGCGAGCTTCGCGCGTTCCTCGGCGGGAATGTGGGTGCCGCGGAGCAGGGCCACGCCGTAGTCTCCGAAGGAGAACTTGCGGGCCTCCTCGATGAGGGCGTCGCGGTCGCCCTTGAGCTTGCCGTGGAAATGGGCCACCGCGGCGTAGACCGGCAGGTAGACCTGATAGACGAGGTCATCGCCCTGGTCGCCGGTGAGCGTGCGGAAGTCGACGAGCGAGGAGAGCATCACCACGCCATTGAGGCTCATCCCGTAGCGGGATTGCAGATGGTTCGCCAGACCGGCCACGCGGACGCCGCCGTAGGACTCGCCGAGCAGGAACTTCGGCGAACCCCAGCGGTCGTGCTCGCTGACCCAGCGGCGCACGAAGTCGCCCACCGAGCTGATGTCCTCCTCCACGCCGTGGAAGTCGCTCGGCTTGGTGTCCTTTTCGGCGCGGCTGTAGCCGGTGGAAACGGGGTCGATGAAGACCAGGTCGCAAACGTCGAGGATGCTCTCCGGATTGTCGATCAGGCGGGCGGGTGGCGGCGGGGCAGTGGTGCCATCGCCGGGGATGTCCACGCGCTTCGGTCCGAGGATGCCGAGGTGCAGCCACACCGCGGAGGAACCCGGGCCGCCATTGAAGGCGAACAGGACCGGGCGCTTCGCCTTCTCCGCATCGGTCAGGCCGGTGCGGGTGTAGGCCACGTGGAAGATCGAGGCGCGCGGTTTGCCGTCCTCCTCCTTCAGCACCAGTTTCGCGGCGGTGACCTCGTAGGGGACGGTCTTGCCGGCGATGGTCACGGCGGAAGGGCGGGTGACCGGCGGGGTGTCCTTGGGCTCCTTCTCCGGTTTCGGGATGTCCTTGTTAGGTCCCTCACCCTTGGCCTCCGCCTTCTCGGCCTTGTCGTTTTTCGGCGCGTCCTTCACGGCGTCCGCGGCCAGGGCGGTGGCGGAAAGAGCAGCGAGGGCGATGGGGACGAAGCGGGCGGGTTTCATGGGCGGGAAAAGGGACGGATGGGAGACGGTGCGATGAGAGATCGTCTTACAGCGATGCCGACGGACGGGACATTCTGAAAAATTGGTCGAGACGATCGCGACCTAATGCATCGGCACGCCCTTGGCCACGCGGGAAGCTTCGGCTTGGAAGGCGAGGCGGTGTCCCGCAAGGCCATCGAGACCCGGCGGCAGTGCGTGCGGGCCTTTGAAAAGGTGGTCCAGCGCATCGACGATGCCGTAGTCGCCGCCGCCGTGGCCGGCATAGCCGTCATCGGCCGGTTTGACGATTTCCACCGGCTCGATGGAGCCGTGCTCATGGTGGCGCAGCCAGAGTTCGGGGGCTCCCGCTTCATGATAGGGATGGCCGCCCTTGAGCGCGGCCTTGGTGCCGTAGATCTCGATCGCGCGGGCGTAGTCGAAGGCGGTCATGGTGTGGGTCACGGTGATGCCGTTCTCCAGCTCGCAGGCGAGCACCTGGTGATCCACCACGTCGTTGTCGCAGTGGTAGACGCAGCGGCCCCAGGGCGAGGTGCGGAGGAATTCGATCACCGCGCCATCGTCCGCCTGTTCCCAGCCGTCCATCACCATACCCAGCCAGCGGCGCTTGTCCTTCAGGTAGCGGTGGGAGTCGTAGATGCAGTCCTTCGCCGCGGGGCAGCCATCGGTGCAGCGGGCGGGAGCCCCGGCCGGGGCGTTCTCCGCGCGGAACCAACTACGATCACCGTAGCTGGAAACCGAGGACACGGGGGAGTCGCCGAGCCAGCAGATCAGGTCGGCGTCGTGCGAGCATTTCGCCACGATCATCGGCGTGGAACGGTCGGTGCGGCTCCAGTGGCCGCGCACGAACGAGTGGGCCTGGTGGTAGGGCTCCACGCCCTCGTGGGTGCGGATCGAGATGATGCGGCCGAGGCGACCGCTTTCGATCACCTTCTTCACGGTGGAGTAGAAGGGGGTGTAGCGCAGCACGAAGCACAGCGCGATGCGGCGGCCCAGCTCGCGGGCACGGCGGTCGATTTCCTCGCAGCGTTCCAGCGATTCCGCGGCGGGCTTTTCCAGCAGCACGTCGTAGCCCGCCTCCAGTGCCTCCATCACGTGGCTGAAGTGCTGGGCGTCCTGAGTGGCGATGATCAGTACATCCGCCAGCTTCCCGGTGGCGAAGAGCGATTCCGCGGATTGGAATTCCTGCACCTGCCCGGCCGGGGCGAGGGAGGAGACGGCTTCGCGGCGGACGGCCACCGGATCGGCGGCGGCGGTCAAACGGTAACGGTCGCCGAATGACGCGGCGATTTTGGCATAGGTGCGGCCACGGGAACCGCAGCCCAGAACAGCGATGGACAAAGAATCGGACACGGCCTCGACATTCCCGGATCGCGAACCGGGAGTCCAGACGCAAGAGCTGGTCCTCGTTGAGGGGCTAGTGATCAGTCATCAGTGATCAGAGAAGAGAACGAACCAGAGGCGCGCTCTTTCTTTTCACCGGCCACACGAGGGCGGACTGGAAGTGCGCGAAACTTCGCGAGTCCACCCACTCACAAGCAGGAATGCTTGTGCTACTTTGCGCTCACTTGCTCAGTTTGTTCTGCACGTAGCCGCGGAGGTTCGGCGGCAGGGCGTGGGTCTGGAGGTAGCCCTTGGCGGCGGCCGGGTCGTTGCGCATCCAGGTGTCGATCGCGCGGCGATACATGCCTTCCTGCGCGCCTTGGTCGCCGATCTTGGAAACCTGGCTGAGGGCCAGTTCCGGGGAATCCTCCATGGTGTGCCAGACGAGCTGCTGGACCGTGCGGTCGGTGACATCGGCCGGGTGGCTGTCCATGAACGCGATCGCGGCCTGCGGATCGTTGTCGGCGATGGTGTTGACGATGCCGCGGAGGGCATTGCTGCGGGCCTCGCCCGCGGGCAGCGCTTGGTAGTAGGCGGTGGCACCGGCCTGGTCCTTTTCCGCCCAGGTGCCGAGCACGTTGTCCATGTTGCGGGTGGCGGCGTCGCCCGGATTGGCCAGCAGCCAATCGGCGGTGCCCTTCGGATCGGTCTTCGCCATCTGGTCGGCCACGTGCTCCATCGCGCCATTGCGGAGGCGCTCGTCCTGAAGCGAGGCGATCCATTCGCGGGTGGCTTCGTTGCCTTGGGTGAGGATGTGCGGGAGCACGCCATTGAGGGCCTCGCCGCGTTCCTTGCCGTAGGGCATCTCGGTCATGAGGCTGGTGGCGCGGGTGGGATCGCTGGCGGCGATGCCGCGGATGATCCCGGCCAGATAAGGATTGGCCTCGTCGCCGGTGTGGTTGGCCTTGGCCCAGGCGATGGCGGCCTCGGGGTCGTTGGTGGCCCAGGCGCTGAGAATGGCATTGGTGGCGAATCCGCCGTTGGTGTTCTCCTTGGCGTAGGCCAGCGCGCCGGTCGGATCGGCCTTGGCCCAAGCGGTGAGCATCATTGAGTATTCACCGAAGCGCTCCTGGGTGATGCCCATGGCGCGGAAGCGGTCCACGGCGTCCTTCAGCTCCGCGGGGTCGAGCTGGTCGAGGTAATCGATCAGGGCGCGGTTGCGGGCCAGCGGGTCCTCGCCGCGCATGATGTTTTCCAATTTCGCCAGGCGGGCCTCCTTGGTGGCCGGGCGGGTGGAGTCACCCGCGGTGCGGCTGTCCGATTTTCCCCCGGTGCGGCTGGAGGAACGGGAACCATCAGCCGATCCGGAGCCAGAACCGCGGGAAGACGTCACCAGCGGTTTGACCTCATCGGCGGAGGCGGTGCCTTCCTTGGCGCTGTTGGAGACGCTGGAGCGACCGGCGAGGAATGCGCCGGCTCCGATGACGACGACGGCGGCGGAGGTGACGAACTTGGGTTTCATGGGCGGTGACGGGTGGATAGCGAACGAGGTGGTGGGTCTTGTCTGCCAATGACGGCGGATTTCGTCCCATAACGTCGCTTCGGCGATGTTTCTTGCAACTAACGTGTGTTCAACGCAAAACGGGCACCCAGTGGGGTGCCCGTTCGCGGATAGGGAATGGTGGTTTCTCCGATCAGGCCTGCTTGGCGACGGAACCGGGGCGGTTCACGATCACACGGGCTTCCGGATTGTCCCGGATGTAGGAGAATGCCCAGCCGAGGAGGACCGAGAGCTTGTTGCGGAAGCCGATGAGGAAGAGGATGTGGATGAACAGCCACATCACCCAGGCGATGAAGCCCTTCACGCGCATGTTCCCGGCCTTCACCACCGCGTGGTTCTTGCCGATGATGGCCATGAAGCCCTTGTCCCAGTAGCTGAACTTCGGACGCAGCGAGGCCTTGTCTCCCGAGAACTGGGTCTTCTCCAGGCGGGCGTCCTCCTTGAGGACCTTCGCCACGTGGCGGCCCATCTGGGAGGCGGCTGGGGCCACGCCGGGGACCGGCTTGCCCTTTTCATCGAGGATGGCGACGAGGTCACCGGCCACGAAGATGTCCGGCTTGCCCGGCAGGGAGAGGTCGGGATTCGGGGTGATGCGGCCACCGCGGTCCGTCGGAACGCCGAGCATGGTGGTCAGCGGGTTCGCGGCCACACCGGCGGCCCAGATGATGGCCTCGGACTCCAGCACGGTGCCGTCTTCCAGCTCCGCGCGGCCCTTCGAAATGTTCACCACCTTCGTGGAGGTCAGCACTTCCACGCCGTCCTTCGTCAGACGGTCCTTGGTGTAGGCACTCTGGTCCGGATCGTAGACGGCCAGGATGCGGTCCGCACCTTCCAGCAACAGCACGCGCAGCTTCGAGGTATCGATGCGGCGGAAGTCTTCCTTCAGCGAGCGGTGGATCAGGTCGGCGAAGGCCCCCGCCAGCTCCACGCCGGTCGGGCCGCCTCCGATGATCACCACCGTCATGAGGCGCTTGCGCTCTTCCGGATCGGTGGTCAGCTCGGCCTTCTCCAGGTTGGAAAGCACGGTGCGGCGGACGGTCTGGGCTTCCGCCAAGGTTTTAAGGCCCAGCGTGTGCTCGGCCCACTCGTCGCGGCCGAAGTAACCGGTGCGGGCACCCGCGGCCAGCAGCAGGGTGTCGTAGTGGTAAACCGTGCCGGACTTGCCGTTGGCGGTCTTGCCGTCGCTGTCGATGGCGCTGATCTCGTCCATCAGCACGGTGACGTTCTTCGCCTTGGTCAGGACCTGGCGGATGGAACGGGCGATGTCGGAGGCGGCCAGGGAGGCCGTGGCGACTTGATAAAGGAGGGGCTGGAAGAGATGGTGATTGTTCCGGTCGATGATGGTCACCTCGAACCGGGAGTCATTCGCCAACTTCTGTGCGCACTCCAATCCTGCAAATCCGGCCCCGATGATCAGTACTTTTCGGGGCCCCTTGGCGCTGGCGTCTCGCTCGCTCATTTCGCTGCGGAAGGTGGCACAGGACTTTTTTTCGGACAAATGCAAGAGCTTGTGAAATATTTCACAAGCGATGAATTAGTCTCATGAGCGCGATTTTGAGCCCGAGGGATAGGGGGCTTGGGGCGTGATTAGGCTGAAAGTTCGCGTTTTTGGTGTGAATTTGGTGTTGGGTTTGAGCGGTTTGGGGATTTTGAGTGGGTTTTTCAGGTCGTTTGGTCGCATTTCGTGGCGGCTGAACGGATCGGGCCAGTCGATGTCTTCCCACGCGACGAATCCTCAGCGCACGTCCTCGACGGGAACCAAGACCATCCCAGGCCCTGCCTTCAGGACGGCTTCCTCCTGTTGCGCGGAACTGAAATCCAGGATCGTGCCATCGGAAAACAGCGCTTTGTGCTTTCCATTGACCGAGGGACTGATGAGTACGAGTCGGCGGACATCCGTGGATTTCGCGCCGGGGAAGTAGTTCCAGCCGCCCTTCATCTTCCGCGTCACGTGGAGTAGGGATTTCAGGTCGGAGACGGTTCCGGCGGCTTCGAGCTGATAGAGTGAGTTCTTCGCGGCCTGGCCGGTCTCCTCCTTGACCCGGGCTGCCAGGGCGTCCGAGGGGTAGCTGTCGTAATCGGATTCGAAGTCCACGAAGGCCAGTTGCATCTGGCGCATGTCGGAGGTGAGCATGACCAGGGCCGCCTTTTCCTGCTGCCTCAGCAGGGCCGGAGTGGCGATGCCGGCGAGTAGGGCGATGCCCCCGATCAGAAAACTGGTGATGTAGCCCATGATCAGCCCGGCCAGGGCCATGCCGCCGCCGCCAAGCGTGCCACCGGCGCGACGGATATTACCATGGGCGATGTGGCCGGTGATGATGGCGGGGATGCCCGTGAGGGGGCCGGTGAGGAATCCGCCAATGCCGCAGATGAGACTGGCGACCGCGGCCTTGCTGGTGGTCGGGGCGGAAATGTCCGGGGCGTTCATGACAACTTTCTGAGTGAAAAGGGACAGACTGGCAAGGCCATCGACCGGCGTGGACTCCTGATCGTTTCTCAAATTCCCATTGGCTTTCCGCGGGTTCCTCTGTTCCCTGTTGGGCGACCACCATGCGCTGCTTCTACTCCCAGGATTTCGAGCTCGCCCTGCCAGCCGGGCACCCGTTTCCGATGGACAAGTTCCGGGTGTCGAAGGACATGCTGCTGGAAGGCGGCATCCTGCGCCCGGAGGAGATCATCGACGTGCGGGTGGCCGATTCCCACCTGCTGAAGCTGGCGCACCAGCCGGACTATATTTCGAAAATCCAGTCCGGCTTGCTGGACCGGAAGGAGCAGATCCTGCTCGGTCTGCCGGTGGGCGGGAAACTTTTCGCGCGCAGCGCCACTGAGGTGGAGGCCACGCGCTTGGCCTGCCACGCCGCGCTTGAGGAGGGCATCGGCGTCTGCCTGGCGGGCGGCACCCACCATGCCTTCAGCGAACACGGTGAGGGCTACTGCGTCTTCAATGACGTCGCCATCGCGATCCGTGATATCCAGGACAAGCAGCCCGGCATCCGGATCATGGTGGTGGACACCGATGCCCACCAGGGCAACGGCACCAACGCCATCCTCGGCCACGACCCGCGCGTCTTCACCTACTCGATCCACGTCGGGCGCAATTACCCGACGAAAAAAGTGGATGGATCGATGGACGTGGAGACCGTCCGCTATGTGGAAGGGGAGATGTATCTCAAGCAGCTCTTCACCTCGCTGGCGAACGCGCTCGATGCTTTCTCACCGGACCTCGTCATCTGGGTGGCCGGCGCTGACAACCACCGCAACGACCGCTTCGGCCAGATGCACCTTTCCGTGAAGGACCTTCAGCGCCGCGACGAGGTGCTGCTGCGCGCGTTTCTGAAGAACCGCATTCCGGTCACCGTGCTCTATGGTGGCGGCTACAACCGCCAGCTCGAGTTCACCGCGAAGCTCCACCGCAACACGGTGGCCACCGCGAAGAAGCTCGCGGTGGAGTACCGCGGGCTGTGAGAAGATGGGTCTTATACGTCCTATAGGACCTATTCGCCAAGTGGCGACCAGACGTCTAAGGATCGAGTGCGCTACTTCCCGATAAGCATTTGATCATCGGCATATCCCACCGTTCATCATGGCTTAATGATCGCGGTGTTAGGGTTCGTGCAGGATGAAACATCAAGCCCTTGCCAACCTTGCCGCTCTCCTCCGTGCCGCCGCGTGCGGAGCGTTCCTCACCGCCACCGCCGCCGCCAACGAGGCGCCGGTTGTGACCATCACCGGACTTGCCGACGGGGCGACGATCCAGGCCGGTATCCCGTGCAAGTTCACCGCGAACGCCAGCGACCGTGATGGCTCGATCGCCAAGGTCCAGTTCTCCGTCGGCGGTGTGGTGATCGGTGAAGCCACCCGCGCGCCCTACGAGGTGACCTGGAGCAATCCACGCGCCGGATCGCTGGTGGTGAGCGCGCAGGCCACCGACAACCAAGGGGCGGTGAGCCGCTGGGACTACGTGCTCGTCAGCGGCCAGGCCCATGCCACCGAGCCGCAGTGGACCGAGGGCCCGCGCCGCGGATTCCAGATCACCCTCTACGGCCAGCAGGGCACCAGCTACCAGGCTCAGTATTCCGAGGACATGAAGACCTGGAAGACCTTCCGCACCGTGGAGGTGGCGCAGGAGGTGGGCGTGGTGGTCACCGACACCAGCGTGGCCACCAATGACGCCCGCCGCTACTACCGCTTCCTCGCGATGAAGTGACTCACGCCTTGCGTCCGCGGCGGGATGGGCTTTGCTGCCGGGCGTGAGTTGGAAGTTTGAATCGGTGGCGATCGTGGGCTCGGGGGCGATCGGCTTGTACTACGGCGGTCGCCTTGCGGAGGCGGGTGCGGACGTGCGGTTCCTGCTGCGCTCGGATTTCGACGACGTGGCACGGGATGGCATTCGCTGCGAAAGCGTCCACGGCGATTTCACGCTGCCACAGGTGCAGGGCTACCGCACGCCGGAGGACATCGGTCCGGTGGATCTCGTCATCGTGTCCTGGAAGGCCACCGCCAATGATCGCCTCGCCGAGGTGTTACCGCCGCTCCTTCATGCGGACACCCAAGTGCTCACGCTCCAGAATGGACTGGGGAACTGCGAGGCCATCGCCGACATCACCGGTCCGGAGCGCGTTCTCGGGGCACTGTGTTTCGTGTGTCTGAATCGCCTCGCGCCGGGGTTCGTCAGCCACACGGCAGGTGGCCGGATCACGGTGGGTGAATTCCTGCCGGACGAGCGCGGCCGCACCTCGGAAATCGTGCGCCGCTTCAAGGCCGCGAAGATTCCCGCCGAGGCTGGCCAGCCGCTGGAGGAGGCGCAGTGGAAGAAGCTTGTCTGGAACATCCCGTTCAACGGCCTCGCCATCGCCGAGGGGGGCGTGACCACCGATGTGCTGCTACAAACGCCCGGCGTGGAAACTGAGATCCGCGCCCTGATGGCGGAAACGGTCCACACCGCCCGTGCCCAGGGGCTGGATCTCTCCGACGACCTGATCGAGCTGAACGTCGAGCGCACCCGTCCGATGGGACCCTATCGGCCGTCCAGCATGATCGATTTCGTGGAGGGCCGGGACGTGGAGGTCGAGCCGATCTGGGCGGAACCCCTGCGCCGCGGTCAGGCTGTCGGCGTGCCGATGCCCCATCTTGAAAAGCTCCTCACCCGCATCCGCGCGAAGATCGCGGAGAGGTAAAAATGGCGAAGGCTCACGTTTCGTGAGCCTTCGTGTCGTTCGGGGTTTCCGGAGAGCGGTGTCGCTCAAGGCTTCAGCACTTCCACGCCGCGCTCGCGGAGCGCCTGCAGGAAGTCCGGGTCACCGGCCTGGTCGGTGATAACGCAATTCAAAGACGAAATATCCCCGAAAAAGAAAGATGCCTTCTGGCCCAGCTTGCTGTGGTCGGCGAGGTAAACGACCTCCTCGGCATTGGCGATCACGCGTTCCTTGAAGGAGGCCTGGCGGGAATTCGTCTCGCTGATGCCGCGTTCCAGATCGATGCCGTTACCGGAGCAGAACATGCGGTGGATGTTGTAGCGGCGCAGCGCGGCCTCCGCGGGCAGGCCAATGAACGAGCGCGAGCGACGGTCGTAGAGGCCCCCGGTGCAGATCAGGTCGCACTGGCTACGGTTTTCCAGCGCAGTGAAAACATTCAACGCGTTGGTGAGGATCGTGAGCGGCATGTCCGGGAGGAACTCGGTGAGCGTCAACGTGGTGGAGCTGGCGTCCAGGAAGATCGTGTCGTTCGGCTGGATGCGCGCCACGGCCAGTTTCGCGATCGCGGACTTCTCCTCGCGGCGGATCATCTGGCGCTCGGTGAGGGGCAGTTCCTCGCGGGCACGGGCCGGGCGGGTGGCCCCGCCGTGGATGCGGATCAGGTCGCCGCGGTGCTCGAGGAACTCGAAATCCTTGCGGATCGTCTCGTCGGTCACGCCGAAACCGGAGGCAATTTCGACGGTCCGGACCGAGCCATTGACCTGCAGCAATTCGAGGATACGGCGATGACGTTCAACGGCTAACATGACTTTTGGGAAATCTTGGTTCTCTTGGGAATATCTTTGTTTTCCCTTGACGATTTAATCAGGTAGAAGCAAATTGGCTGCGCATGGCAGCGCCGCTGACACCCAACACGCCACGAGCAGTGATCGAACACCTCGTGAGGGAGCAAGTCTATTCCAAACTTGGCCTCTCCCTGCCGCGTGCTGCCAGCGCCCCGAATGCTTTGCTGGTGAATATCAGCGCCCGCCACTGCCACCTGACCCAGGAAGCGGTCGAGGCACTGTTCGGAAAAGGCCACCAATTGACCCCGATGAAGGGGCTTTACCAGGACGGCCAATACGCCGCGAAGGAGTCCGTGACCCTGATCGGGCCGCGCAGCCGGGTGATTTCCAACCTGCGTATCCTTGGACCTTGCCGGACCCTGAACCAGGTGGAATTGGCTTTCACAGATGCCATCGCGCTCGGGTTCGACATTCCGGTTCGTATGTCCGGCGATATCGAAGGCACCCCGGGTTGCATGCTGATGGGGCCGAACGGCTACTTCGAGCTGCCGCAGGGCGTGATCCGCGCCCAGCCGCACGTCCACATGCACCCGGCCGACGCCGCTTTCTACGGGGTGAAGCACCTCGACCAGATGAAGCTCAAGGTCCACGGCCCGATCGGCATGACCTTCGACAATCTCGTCGTCCGCGTGGACCCGTCCTTCAAGCTGGAGGTCCACATCGACACCGACGAGGGCAACGCCTGCGGCCTCGGCAGCAACACCTTCTGCGAACTTCTCAAGTAATCCTCTCAACACCGAACATCTGAAATCATGAGCACCGCCCTCGGATTGATCGAAACCAAAGGCTACGTCGGCAGCGTCGAAGCGACCGACGCCATGGCCAAAGCCGCCAACGTCGAACTCATCAAGCAGGTGCAGACCGGCGGTGGGTTCCTCACCGTCCTCGTCAAAGGCGACGTCGGCAGCGTGAAGGCCGCCGTGGACGCCGGGGCGGAAGCCGCCGGCCGTGTCGGCGAGCTGGTCAGCTCCCACGTCATCGCCCGCCCGCATCCCGACCTGCTCACCCAGTTCGGAATCGCCTGATGGCGATTGGTTAAAGGTTACAGGTTAGAGGTTATTGGGAAGATTCCCATCAAGCTCTCGCCAATAACCCTTAACAAACAACCTATAACCTCACCTCCACCACCATGGCCAAACAAGCGATTGGTATCATTGAAACGAAGGGCTTCGTCGCCCTCATCGAAGCGTCCGACGCCGCCCTCAAGGCCGCGGACATCAAGCTCACCGGCTGGGACAAGATCGGCTCCGGCCTAGTCACCGCCTTCTTCACCGGCGATGTCGCCGCCGTGAAGGCCGGCCTGGACGCCGCCGCGTCCGCCGCCTCGAACATCGGTACCGTGACCTCCGTGCAGGTCATCCCGCGTCCGCACGACGACCTGAGCAAGCTCGGCTCCTGGATCGCCTGATCCTCCCGGTTCGAACACGTCCGCGTCCATGCTCGTCCTCGTCGCCAACCTCGGCTCCACGTCGTTCAAGTACCAGCTCTTCCGCATGGGAGAGCAGGGCGGGGCGGTATTGGCGAAGGGTGGCTACGAGCGCGTGACGGACTATTCCGCGGTGATCGATGACGCGCTCGCCACGTTGCAGCGGGACGGCGTGATCGCCTCCGCGGACGAGATCGAGGCGGTCGGTTTCAAGACGGTGCTGGGCCGCGACTTGAGCGGCTGCGTGGAGGCGGATGACCGCGTGATCGAGGCCTTGGAGGGCTTCGCCGCGGTCGCTCCGGCCCACAATCCGCCGTATGCGAACGGCATCCGCCAGTTCCGCAAGAGCCTGCCGAAGGCCCGCCTGGTGGCGCTCTTCGAGACCGCCTTCTACCAATGGGTACCGGAGGAATCCTCCCGCTACGCTATTCCTCGTAGCTGGCACGAGGCCGGCATCCGCCGCTACGGTTTCCACGGCGCCAGCCACAAGTTCATTGCCGAACGCTCCGCCGAACTCTGCGGCCGCGAGGACGTGGCGCAGGTCGCGCGCCGCCTGTATCTCGATGGCCCGAGGGAGATCTCCGGCGCGCCGTTCCGCGCCATCTCCTGCCACCTCGGCGGCAGCAGCTCGGTGACCGGCATCCGCAATGGCGTGGCCATCGGCACCAGCATGGGCTTCTCCCCGCAGAGCGGCCTGCCCCAGAACAACCGCGTGGGCGACCTCGATGCCGAGGCGATTCCCTATGCGGTGAAGACGCTCGGCCTCACGCTGGAGGAGGCGCAGCGCCAGCTCACGAAGGAGGGCGGCTTGCTCGGCCTCTCCGGCGTTTCCAATGACATCCGCGACGTCAACGACGCCGCTGCGAACGGCAATGCCGATGCCGCGCTCGCACTCGGCGTGCTGGTGGATTCCATCCGCCACTGGGCCGGTTCGTTCCTGCTTCGCATGGGCGGCCTGGAGGCCCTCGTGTTCACCGCCGGGATCGGCGAGAACGGTGCCTGTATCCGCGCCCGCGTCTGCGAGGGGCTGGAGGAATTCGGCCTCGTCCTCGATCCGGAGAAGAACGCCGCCTGCCGCGCCAACGAAACCATCATCAGCCGCGATGACTCCCGCGTGAAGGTCATTGTCATCCCGGCCAACGAGGAACTCGTCCTCGCCCGCGAAGTTTATCGCAAGCTTTCCTGATTTTCCCAACCCCTCACAACCTAACCAGACACCACCATGGCCAAACAAGCAGTTGGACTCCTTGAAACCCGCGGTCTCGCCTGCCTCGTCGTCGGCGTCGACGCGATGCTGAAGTCCGCCAATGTCGAACTCGCCGGCCCGATGAAGCAGGTCGGCTCCGCCCTCTGCAACGCCGTCATCACCGGTGACGTCGCCGCCGTGAAGGCCGCGCTCGACGCCGGTGCCGCCGCCGCTTCCGCCTCCGGCGAGGTGGTGAGCGCCCACGTCATCGCCCGCCCGGACGAAGCCATCGAAGGCGTCCTGCCGAAGGCTCCCGCCGCCGAGCGCGCCCGCAAGTAAGCTCCCGCCGGGATGCCGCGTGGCATCCCGGGCCACCCCTCACTCCTCGCCACCATGTTCCTCGCGGAAGTCATCGGCCAGGTCGTCGCCACCAAGAAGGATGAGCAAATGACGGGCAGGAAACTGCTTCTGCTCCGCCCGCTGCTGGTCGACGACAAGGATCCGTCGAAGTTCAAGCACGGCCAGAACACCATCGTCGCCATCGACACGGTCGGCGCGGGGGAAGGGGAGGTCGTGATGTTCTGCCAGGGCAGCTCCGCCCGCGCCGCGGAGGGCCTCAAGCAGGTCCCCGTCGATGCCGCCATCGTCGCGATCATCGACCGCGTGGATGTCCTCGGCAAAGCCATCTACAAGGGTGGCTGATCCCGGATTTGAAATTTCAAATCTCAAATTCCAGATCGCTCCATCCGTGAGATCCACGGACTCACCTCTCTCTTTGTTCCTGTGAAAACTCTCGATCCCGAAACCCTCCGCAGCGTCGTCGAAAGCGTCGTCGCGAAGCTGGCCCAAGGCTCCGTCCCGGCTGCTCCGGCCCCGGCCGCCGCGAAGTCGTCCTGCGGCTGTGGTTGCCCCGGCGACTCCGGCAAGTCCGGCGTCTTCACCTGCGTGGACAAGGCCGCCGAGGCCGCCAACGACGCGCACCTGAAGCTCAAGAAGCTCGGTGTCGCCGGTCGCGCGAAGGTGGTCGAGATCGTGAAGACCCTCGCGGTTTCCAATGCGGAAGCGTGGGGCAAGTTCGAGATGGAGGAGACCAAGATCGGCCGCCTCGACCACAAGATCGAGAAGCTCCAGATCACCAAGAACGTTCCCGGCGTGGAATGGCTGCGTCCGGACGCGATGAGCGGGGATGGCGGCATCACGCTGGAGGAATACGCGCCCTTCGGTGTCGTCGGCGCGATCCTTCCGGTCACCCACTCGGTGCCTACGCTCACCGGCAATGTCATCAACATGGTGGCCGCCGGCAACGCGATCGTTTTCAATCCGCATCCCGGTGGTGCCCGCAGCGCCGCGCTCGCGGTGCGCGCCTACAACGAGGCGATCCAGCGCGAACTCGGCATCGCCAACCTCATCACCACCATCGAGGAGCCCACGCTCGAGTCCTTCGAGCTCATCTGCAAGAACCCGCTCATCCCGCTGCTCGCCATTACCGGCGGCCCGGCCGTGGTGAGCGCCGCGATGAAGTCCGGCAAGCGCGCGATCTGCGCCGGTCCGGGCAATCCCACCGTGGTCGTCGATGAAACCGCGGACCTCGCCAAGGCCGCTCGCGACGTGATCCAGGGCGGTGCCTACGACAACAACCTGCTCTGCATCGGCGAGAAGGCCGTGTTCGTCGTCGGCTCGGTGTTCAACCGCTTCTGCGAGGAACTCCAGAAAGCCGGTGCCGCGCGCCTCACCTCCGCCCAGCTCGAACAGCTCACCAAGTCCGCCTTCACCTACAAGGAAACCGACGGCGGTTGCTCGCACCCGGTCGTGAACCGCGCCTTCGTCGGGGCGGATCCCACCAAGCTCGCGCAGGTGGCCGGAACCTCGGTAGCCGCGAACACCCCGCTGCTTTTCGCCGAGACGGATGCCGACCACGCCTTCGTCCAGGAGGAGCAGATGATGCCGGTGCTGCCGATCGTCGCCGTGCCGGACTTCGTCACCGGCGTCCGCGAGGCGAAGCGCGCCGAGCACGGCTACCGCCACTCAGCCATCATCCACTCGAAGGATGTGGACCACATGACCTACATGGCGCGCGAGATGGACACCACCATCTTCGTGAAGAACGGCCCGTCCGTCGCCGGTCTCGGCCTCGGCGGCGAAGGCTACTTGTCCTACTCCATCGCCACCACCACCGGCGAGGGCATCACCACGCCGAAGACCTTCACCCGCATCCGCCGCTGCGTGATGGTCGAAAACCTCCGCATCATCTGACCATGTTCGTCGCCCGGATCGTCGGCCACGCCGTCAGCTCGCATTGCCACCCTTCCTTGAAGGGCAGCAAGTTGCTGCTGTGCCAGCCGGTCGATTCCGACGACAAACCCACCGGTGCCCCCTGCATCGCCATCGACCTCTTCGGCGCCGGCCTGCACTCGAAGGTCTTCGTCTCCACCGACGGGCTCGGCGCGCGCCACCTCGTCCACGACGACTCCTCGCCGATCCGCAACTTCGTCCAGGGCATCATCGACAACTGATATGATCGCCGCTGGTTCCACCTCTTCTCTTGATTCTGGGTTCTGGACTCTGGGCTCTGGCCCCAGGCCGGATCTCCACTGAAGCCCGATTCTCCCATGCGCATCGGACACGTCATCGGCAAGGCCACCATGGCCATCCAGCAACCCTCCTTCAAAGGCGGGCGCTGGCTGCTCGTAAACCCGCTCGATGCCGCGCAGTTCAATGACGCCTGCGCGAACCGTCCCGCGCTCTCCAGCCAGCCGACCCTCGTGGTCTATGACAACCTCGGCGCCGGGGAAGGGGACATCATCGGCTTCGTGGAGGGAGCCGAGGCCACCGCGCCCTTCGACCATCCGATCCCGATCGACGCGCTCAACATCGCGATCTTCGACAGCCTTTCCTACCATCCGTTTTGATTCCCATGACCAAGAAAGTTTTCACCGGAGCCGACATCGAGGCCTTCCTGAAATCCGGCAAGACCGCCGCCGACCTGCCGAAGGACGCCGTCCTGACGCCTTCGGCCCGCGACGTCCTGCGTGATGGCCCGGGCAAGGTGGTGGCTGGAAAAGCGGCTGCCGCTCCGGTTTCCACTGGGAAGTCCTCGGATCGTTTCCCGCCGCTGCCGCCGGGCGTGCCGAAGGTGCCGCCGGTGCCGATCGTGCCGTCCTTCGAATACCACTGGCCCGCCGGTGGGGATCCGGTCACGCCGGAGGAGATCCAGCGCTTCTTCTACAGTCCGGCGATCGTGGAGATCAAAACGCAGATGGTCCATGTGGGGCACAAGATGTGGGGCCGCAACATGGTCGATGGCAACGGTGGCAACATCACCGTCCGCGTCGGTGACAACCTCGTGTTGTGCACGCCGACCCTGCGCTCGAAGGGCGAACTCCAGGTCGATGACATCGCGCTCGTGGATTTCGATGGCAACCAGAAGGCCGGATGGCGGAAGCGCACGTCCGAGGTGAACACCCACCTCGCGATCATGAAGCGCCAGCCGCTCGCGAAGTCTTGCATCCACGGCCATCCTCCGTACTCCACCGCCTTCGCCGTGGCCGGCATCGAGCCGCCGACCTGCCTTTGCTCCGAGGCCGAGATCTTCACCGGTCCGATCAAGCTGATCCCGTATCAGACCCCCGGCAGCCCGGAGAACGCCACGTCCGTGGGCGAGGTGGCGAAGGACAATCCCGCCGTGCTCCTCCAGAACCACGGCGTGATGACCTGGGGCAGCGATGTCGAGGACGCCTACTGGAAGCTGGAGAACATGGAGACCGCCTGCCAGACGATCTGGGTGGCCAGCCAGCTCAACGGCGGCAAGCTGCACTCGATCCCGTTCGAGAAGATGCAGGACATCTTCAAGATCCGCCGCCAGCTCGGCATGGTGGACCCGCGCGAGGATTGGAAGGAGTGCCAGCTCTGCGACAACACCTCCTTCCAGCCGGGAGCCGTTTGCCAGATCGCAGATGCCGCCGCTCCGGCGGACTCCGGTCGCCTCGACCCCGAGGCCGAGAAGCTCGTCCAGCAGCTCACCGATCAGATCCTCGCGGCGCTGAAGTAGAGCAAGTTTCCAACTTGCTCATGGGTGGGGTTCGGAGTCGTGAGAACGTTCGGACCCACCTGACATGCGCGCCGTTCACACTCACAAGTTGAAAACTTGTGCTACCTCTTCATCGGCCCTTCGGTGGCCGGGGGAAGGTCCAGCCAGTCCGCCGTTTCCTGCATCCGCTTGATCTCCTCGGGATCGGTCATGCGGGCGGTGGCGCGGCGCAGGAGCGCGGCTCCGCCTTTCTGGCCAAGTCTCACCAGGCCATCCCGTGCCGCCTCGCGCACATCCGGCTCGTTGCTGGCGAGGAAGCGTTCGAAGGTCGGCAGGGCGTCGGGTGAGTAAGTCACCACCGCCTTCTCGATGTCCTCTCGGACGATCTCGTCCACCACCAGCGGGGAAACCGTTTTCGCGACGGGAGAAGCGGTGTGTGGATTGACCGATGATGCAGAGGTTCTTTGGACGGGCAACGGTTTGTCGAATCGCGAGACCGGCGATGACATCAACCATTTGACCCCGGCAATCACCCCTATCAAGAGGAGCATGCCGATGATGACGTGAATGCTTGAACGCACGGATCAGGGAGCCACGAACGGCTTCGGAGTCGCGGCCTTCAGCGTGCCTTCGATCGAGGACGAGGAATCGCCCCCGAAAATACCGTTGAGCACCGAACTGGAGGTCACGCCGGTGAAGGAGTAGGTCGTGGTGCCGATTTTTCCGGTGGTCGGCGTCTTCTTCGCCACGGTGCTGAAGAGCGAGCAGGCGCTGCCATCCACGGCCAGCGTGCCGAAGGTTTTCAAATTGGTGGTGCCGGTGACGGTCACCGCGCCGCCTGGCGTGCTCGGCTGGGTGGTGGTCTGGTTCACCGCCTTCACTTCACCGGCAGGAGTGAAGCCGAAGACGTCCTCGGGGGCCTTGACCTCGTTGTGGGTGGAGGCGTTCCAAGCGAAGTAGCCCGCGCTGGTGCCGTCGTTGTTGAACTTCTGGACCAGCGTGTAGCCCGCCAGGGACGGAATGATGTTGTTGTCCACCATGAGCTGGAGCAGCTCGCGGTTGCCGAAGCGGTAGCTGGTCAGGCTTTGCTTGATCGTCGCCACCTTGCCATTGTCGGTGTTGGTCGCCGCGGAGGCCACGGTGAGCGTGCCGGACACCGTGAGGGTGGACACCGATTGCGACTGGGCGTGCGCGGCACCGGCGGAAGCCAGTCCGGCGGCGGCGAGGATCAAGGAAAGACGGCGCATGGCCCTACGAGTGGCACCGTCCGGGCGCTTCCGCAAGGACGGAAGCGGCCTGGACCTCTAACGGTTCCGGGTCGTCAGGGGATCTTGCGGAAGGTGCCCGGGGCGGGTGGTCAGAGCCGATTGGCGCGTTTTGCAAGTCGATTGGCGCGTCCTGCTAATGACGAAACCCCGAATTGGGGTAGTCTGGCATCACTCCCATGAAAGTTCACGCATACGCCGCCCAAGACGCCGCCTCGGCCGTGCTGCCGCTCGATATCACCCGCCGCGAGCCCGGCGCCACCGATGTGGAAATGGACATCCTCTACTGCGGTGTCTGTCACTCGGATCTCCACCAGGCCCACAACGACTGGAAGAACACCGTCTATCCCTGTGTGCCCGGTCACGAGATCGTCGGCCGGGTGAGCCGTGTGGGCCCGGAGGTCACGAAGTTCAAGGTCGGCGATCTCTCGGCCGTCGGCTGCATGGTCGATTCCTGCCGTACCTGTGAAAACTGCCGGGCCGGTCACGAGCAATACTGCCTGTCGTTCCCGACCTTCACCTACAACGGCCAGGACAAGCACCTCGGCGGCCACACCTTCGGCGGCTACTCCACCTCCATCGTCGTGGACGAGGGCTTCGTGCTGCGGGTGCCGGAAACGCTCGATCTGGCGGCGACCGCTCCCTTGCTCTGCGCCGGCATCACCACCTACTCGCCGCTGCGTCACTGGAAGGTGGGGCCGGGGCAGAAGGTCGGCATCGTCGGGCTCGGTGGCCTCGGCCACATGGGGGTGAAGTTCGCCCGCGCCTTCGGAGCCCATGTGGTGCTCTTCACCACCTCGCCCTCCAAGATCGAGGACGGCCTGCGCCTTGGCGCGCACGAGGTGGTGGTGTCCACCGATGCGAACGCGATGGCGAAGCATCAGGGCAGCTTCAATTTCATCCTCGATGCGGTGTCGGCCCCGCACGACATCAATGCCTACCTCGGCCTGTTGAAACTCGATGGCACGCTCACCCTGGTGGGGGCTCCGGAGCAGCCGCTGCCGGTGTCCGCGTTCAACCTGCTGCTGCCACGGCGGAACTTCGCGGGCTCCGCCATCGGCGGAATCGCGGAAACCCAGGAGATGCTGGATTTCTGCGGCCAGCACGGAATCGTTTCCGACATCGAGTTGATCCCGATGCAGGGGATCAACGAGGCATGGGCCCGCTTGCTGAAGCAGGACGTGCGCTACCGCTTCGTGATCGATATGGCCTCCCTCAAGTCATGAACGACCGCTTCCGCATCTCAAGCCTGCTTGCCGGGCGGCTGACCGAGCACGGGCTGGCCTTGCCGGACCTGCTCCGGCTCGCGGGGCTTCCCGGGGGCTTTCTCCAGCAGGAGAAGATCCATGCCACCACGGCGGAGCTGTTCGCCCTGTGGCGGTCGGTCGGTGAACTGAGCCCGGACCCGGCCATCGGCTTGAAGCTCGGGTCGGACCCCCGCTTGGAAAAGTACCATCCCGCCGCGGTCGCCGCCGTATGTAGCCGCAGCTACCGCGATGCCATCCAGCGGATGGCCCGCTACAAGCAGCTCACCTGTCCCGAGGAAATCGGTATCCACGAGGAGAATGGCGAGGCCACCGTGGAGTTCATCTACCACGAGGCGGACAACGACGAGCCCGAGGTGCTTATCGACATGGCCCTGGCGTGGATCGTGTCCGTCGGTCGATTGGGCACCGGCGGCCAGGTCACGCCGCTGCGGCTGGACCTCAAGCGTGCCACCCGCCAGCGCGAACTGCTGGAAGATCATTTCGGCTGCCGCGTGAGGTTCAAGGCGGGACGCAACGCGCTGGTGTTCCGTGCCACCGACCTCGACCGCCCGTTCCTGACCCACAACGAGGAGCTGCTCGCCGCGATTGGCGCCCAGCTGGAAACCGAGCTGCAATCGCGGAACCGGACCTCGGACCTGGGAGAGCGGGTGAAACGAACCTTGAAGCGTTCGCTCGCGGGACGTCGACCTTCTCTCCAGGACATTGCGCGCGAGCTCGGCATGAGCACGCGCACGTTGCAACGGCGGCTTGGCGAAGCGGCCATCACGTTCCAGCAGGTCGTGGAGGAAACCCGCCGCGAGCTTGCCCACCACTACCTCCAGCAGGAGGCGGTCGAGCTGAACGGCGTGGCCTTCCTGCTCGGCTACGAAGACTCAAATTCCTTCTTCCGCGCTTTCCACGGTTGGGAGGGCACCTCTCCCGGCGAGTGGCGGTCCCGCACCGGGGCAATGGGTTATTGAACCCGTATTACACACCTCATGGACATCAAACGAAACGGTTCCCGACCATCGGGAAAAGGACCCAGCGACTGGTTCACCGGCACGGTCCGCATCGATCCGCTGTTCGCAGCGGACGCTCCCGCCCGTGTGGCCGGGGCCAGTGTCACCTTCGAGCCCGGTGCCCGCACCGCGTGGCACACCCATCCGCTCGGCCAGACCCTTCTTGTCACCGCGGGGCTCGGCCGCGCGCAGCGTGAGGGCGGACCGATCGAGGAGATCCGGCCCGGCGACGTGGTCTGGTTCCCGGCGGGCGAGAAGCACTGGCATGGTGCGTCTCCGGACACCGCCATGACCCACATCGCCATCCAGGAACAGCTCGATGGCCGGGCCGTCGACTGGCTGGAGCACGTCACCGACGAACAATACCAAGGCTGATCACCGCATTTAAGAACATGAACACACGTACACTGGGAAACAGCGGCCTGGAGGTCTCTTCCATCGGGCTAGGTTGCATGGGCATGAGCTTCTCCTACGGACCCGCGAAGGACGTCCGCGAGATGATCGCCCTGCTGCATGCCGCGGTCGAACGCGGTGTCACCTTTTTCGACACCGCTGAAATCTATGGCCCCTTCATCAACGAGGAACTGGTCGGCGAGGCGCTCGCGCCTTTTCGGGATCGGGTGGTCATCGCCACCAAGTTCGGCTTCGATGTCTCCGCCAATTTCGATCCCCGTGGCATGAAGGGACCACCCGGCGTGAACAGCCGCCCGGAGCACATCAAGCAGGCGGTCGAGGGCTCGCTCAAGCGTCTCAAGGTCGATGTCATCGACCTGCTCTACCAGCACCGGGTCGATCCCGCCGTGCCGATCGAGGATGTGGCGGGCGCCGTGAAGGAGCTGATCGAGCAGGGGAAGGTGAAGCACTTGGGTCTCTCGGAGGCCGGGGCACAAACCATCCGCCGGGCGCATGCCGTCCAACCGGTGGCCGCGCTCCAGAGCGAGTATTCGCTGTGGACCCGCAAACCGGAGAGGGAGATCGTCCCGACCTTGGAGGAACTCGGCATCGGCTTCGTGCCCTACAGCCCGCTGGGGAAGGGGTTCCTCACCGGCAAGATGGATGGCAGCACCACCTTCGAGGGCGGTGACTTCCGTAGCAGCCTGCCACGGTTCACCCCGGAGGCGCTTGAGGCGAACCAGTCCCTCGTCAGCCTGCTCGACGGCATCGCGCGGGAAAAGCAGGCGACAACTGCCCAAATCGCGCTGGCGTGGTTGCTCGCCCGGAAGCCGTGGATCGTGCCCATTCCCGGGACCACGAAACTCCACCGGTTGGAGGAGAACATCGGCGCTGATGACATCATGTTGACGCCGGACGACCTGCGGGACATCGACACCGCTGCGTCCGCCATCGAGGTGCAGGGAGAGCGCTACCCGGAAAAGCTGGAGAAAATGACCGGCCTCTGAGCGGACGGTTACGACGACTCCCCGGTCTTCGGGTCCTCCACCTTCACGGAATCCAGCACCTCCTTGAAGACCGGCCAAGCGATCTCCCGCTTCGAGGGCAGGGTCCACATCAGGAGCTGGTGAAACCCGCCGGGGGTTTCCACGGTGGTTTGGAGGTAAACCACCGGGGTTTTGTCGACGCTGCCTTTCACTTCATACTGGATGGCCGGGTGGCCATCGATGGTCACCGTGCTTTTGGGGCCGCGTTCACCGTTCTTGAGCGTGCCCAGCATGTGCTTGGAGGTCAGGTCGGCGTAGTCATCCAGGGCCAGCTCCACGTCTTGTTTCGACTCGGAGATGACGATGAAATACTGTTCCCGGATCGCGTTGCCGACCTCCAGGGTGGCCACCTCATTGAGGTTGGGCATCTCCTTCCAGTGACCCGGGATGCGGGCGTGGACGCTCTGGTCGGCGCTGGCGACGACCCGTGGGGTCTCGCTTGCCTCCTTCGCCTTTTTGGCCAGAAGGACCGTGCCTGCTCCCAGTCCTCCCAATCCGACGATGGCGCTGAGAACCAGTCCGATCACCCAGCGGGCGTTTTTGGTGACGATCAGGCGCACCAGGGAGAGGATGAAAACGATCACGACCACCAAGGCCACCACCACGTAAACCGAGATCTGCCCGGCTTGGTAGGCGCTGATTTCCGCGAGGATCGGATGGCTGGAGGACAGGGAATCGGGTGACACGGCACCCGAATGTGGAAGGGCGGCAGGGGTTCCGCGAGACAATTGGGCTTCTGGAAAGCAAATCGTCACGGTGATTCCGGGCTTCCCGGGCCCTAGATCGGAGTTGCGCGGAGGCCGGGCGATGTTCAACATGTCCTCATGATCCGCCAGCCCGACGTTCTCGACCCCTTCCGGGCGGTCGTCGCGGCGCTGGATGGCGGATGGAGCGGGGGTTCAGAAAGGCATGAATAAATCCCCCGGACCATCGTCAAATCCCGTGACGGGGCCACTCGAGGCCGTCGATCCGCAGGCCGGGGCGGGGTCCGATGAGGACGCCGCGCTGGTCGCCCGGGCTCAAGCCGGGGACCTGCGGGCCTACGACGACCTCGTGACGCGGCACCGTGGGAGGATTTACGCCATGGTCCGAAACATGATCCATAACGAAGCCGATGCCTGGGACCTCTCCCAAGAGGTCTTCATCAAGGCTTGGAACGCCCTGCCTCGCTTCGAGGCCAAGGCGCGTTTCTCGACGTGGCTGTTCCGAATCGCCCACAATACCGTCTACGATTGGACCCGGAAACGCCGCCCGGAGAGCGCCGGGGAGCTCAATGACGAGATTTTCGAGCGCGACCGGATCGATCCGACCGCGTCGACCGCCCCCTCCGAGGCCGAGGCCCCGGATGCCTCCCTCCAGCACGGGGAACTGCGGGCGAAGATCGAGGCCGCGCTGGCGAAGCTCTCTCCTGAGCACCGCGAGGCGGTTATCTTGAAAGATGCCCAAGGACTTTCGTATAAGGAAATCGCCGACGCGATGGGCTGCTCGCTCGGCACGGTGATGAGCCGTCTCTTCTACGCCCGCCAGAAACTCCAAACCCTCCTCAAGGATGAATACGAAACCCGATGACGTGACACTGGCCCTGTGGCTGGAGGACGAACTTGAAGGTGACGAGTTCGCCCGCGTGGAGGCATGGGCTGCCACCCAGCCCGATCAACTGGCCGCCCGCGAGGAAACCCGCCGCTGGCGCAAGCAGGCGTCCGCCCTGCTGCCGCGGGAGGAGGAGCCTCCCTACGCTGATTTCTTCAACAGCCGCATCCGCTCCGCGATCACCGCGAACCAGACGGTGATGCCCCAGCCGCGCGAGAAGCGCGCGTGGTGGCGCGCCGCCTGGTTCATGCCGGCCACCGCCGCCGCGGGCATGGCGCTCGCCTTCTGGATGGGTACCCGCGCCGCTGCTCCGGAGCCGATGACCGTGGCTGCGGCTACGCCGGTGATCTACACCCCCTATAACGAGGTGCAGGCGAAGTATTACTCGGGGAACAACGGTTCTTCCACGGTGATCGTGCTGGATGGTGTGTCGGCGATTCCGGACACGCTCGATTTCCATGACACGGCGTCGGTTTCGCCCGGTAGCGAGATCGATTCCACCGCATCGAACTCGGATGGAACGCCAGCCGCCGTGACCCAATGATCCTGCGCTGCATGGCCGCCCTGATGCTCCTCGCCGCGTCTTTCGCGCGCGGTCAGGAGGATACGGGCAAGGAGGTGGTGGGAAACGTGGTGGTCCGCGTCTTCCATGTCACCGATGGCGACCCGAAGGCAGCGGGAGACAAGGCCAAGCCGTTGGCCCAGGCCGCGGTGGACAAGCTTCAGAAGGAGGAGCACCTGAAATTCGCGCACTACAGCGGCATCGGGGTGGATACCAAGCCGCTTTACCGCAGCTACGAGAACTGGGCGCAGCCGCTCGGGGGCTCGGATGAGGTGATGGTGCGTTTCGAAGCCCAGAGCAAGCCGACTGGTGGCTCCGCCCGCCTGGGATTGGAGCTGTGGTTGAGCCGGAAAAAGGTGCTCAAGACGGACGCCGAGGTATCGGCGGAAAAGCCGCTCTACGTGCTCGGCCCGGCTTGGCGCGGCGGACGCTTGTTGATCTCGGTTGCACTTGCGCCGAAGCCGAAAGGCGGCTCTTAGTCCCGTCATGCGCAGGTTCCTTTTACTTTGGCTCGGCGGGATGCCGCTGGCATTCGCGGGCGGGCTTTCGTTCAACGAAACCTCGAAAGTGCTCCAGGCGGAGGCCGATGCGAAAACCGTGAACGCTTCGTTCGCCTTCACGAACAAGGGCGACAAGGAAGTCACGATCAAGCGCATCGAATCGTCCTGTTCCTGCCTCGCTTCCGGACCGGAGGGCAAGAAGCTCAGCTATGCCCCGGGGGAATCCGGCACCATCCAGGCGGCTTTCGATGTCGCGGCTGCCACCGGATCGGTGGAGAAGCAGATCGGCATCTGGCTGGACGGGGATCCCGAGGACAAGCCGTCCGTGCAGCTCGACCTCAAGGTGACCATTCCCGAGGTGATCACGATCGAGCCGAAGACCCTGAAGTGGGAGACCGGTTCGGAGGTGAAGGCCCAGTCGATCGTCTTCACCGTGAACTGGCGGGAGCCTGTTCGTTTCACCGGTGTCACCACGGGCAGCACGGCCTTCACCCACGAGCTGAAGACGCTCGTGGAAGGGAAGAAATACGAGCTGGTGATCAAGCCCCAGGCCACGAAGGAGCCGGCGCTCGGCGTCTTCCACCTCGCCACCGATTGCAAGCTGGAGAAATACCAGGACGTGATGGCGTACGCGGTGGTGAGGCGTCCGCTTCCGGGCGAAGCGAAAGCCGCCTCCAAGCCGTGAACGTGATCGGCCAGACCGCGGTGATCGCGGCCATCTCCCTGGTGGCTGCGGCCGCGAATTTCCGGATCGCGGGTCCCCCACTCCGCGACGTGCCCTGCCGCCAGGAGGATTTGAAGCCCCACGAAATCTGCCTGGCCACCGTGATAGAGCGATGGCAGGGCAAGGTGCTGTGGGTGGATGCGCGCCCGCGCCGCGAGTGGGAACTCGACGGCATGCCAGGCTCGATCTTGTGGAATCTCGATGCCAAGGAGGACGCCAACCAATTCGAGGCGTCCACGATGGAGAGACTGGTCGAAGGGCCGCCGGTGGTGGTCTATTGCAGCGAGGGAAACTGTGGCGTCAGCTCGCAGATCGCCGAGCGGATCCTCAAGCTCCAGATGACGGACCAGGTTTACGCATTGCGGGGAGGCATCGGAGCCCTGAAGGCCGCCGGGATGGTCAAGGATTCCAAGTGAGGGCCTTGATCATGTTCGCCTCGATGTAGGGATGGGCCGGATCGTCCTTGGTGTTCCATGAGAGGATGATCGTACAGGCCATCGACCGGCCCCAGAGCATCTGTTCCTTCTCGATCATCTCGCCAATCGCCGAGGCGTTGCCGGAGTAGGCGTTCAGGATGGTGCCGCCGCCCTGCTCGCCGCTGATCTTCACGGTGAACTTCTTGTCGTAGTTGGGAACCTTCGGATCGAAGCAACGGCGGGCCGGTTCCACATAAACCTGGAAGATGGCCGGCTTTTCCACCGCCACCCGGGCGAAGCGGCGGAGGCGGCTGTTCTCGCCATAGAGGTCGAGGAACGAATCGACCACCACCTTGGGATCCTGGTCTCCCCTCCGGCGCACGAGCATGTCGTAGCTCTCGGTGCCGCCGACCGGGCGGTTGAAGGTGACTTTGAAATAGTAGTCGGTGGAGTTCTCGATGGCGTTCGTGGTCTGGATGGTGGGCACCATGCGGACGGGCGGCGGCAGCGAGGCGGCGAGGCAACTGGCCTCCAGCTCGGCCGGGACCGTGGTCGTTTCCATGAGCGGCCGACGATCGGCCAGGGTCTTCATGGCGAGGAATTTTTCCAGGATCTGCGAGGCGGAGACCGATGAGGTCGGCTTGGCCGCGGGAGCGGAGGAGGGATCTGGCGGAGCCAATGCCTCGGGCGCGGGCGGTGCCACCGGGGCCGATTCATCGGGCTCCGCGGGTGCCGGCGGCAAATCGGCGGAGGGGGTGACGACCGCCTTGTCCATGCTCCCGAGCGCTCCCGGTTGCACCAGGGATTTCACCTCCGGCTGGACGTTCTGGTGATTCAGGAAAGTGAGGATGCCGAAGACGAGTCCGGCGGCGAGCATCAGAAAAAGGACGGGCACCATCAGCCGGATCACACCGGAGCCCCGGCGCGGTTCTCCCGCATCCGGTTGGGCTGCTTTCATGGAATCCGACATTCTTTTGCCGATCGGCTCCATGCCTTCCGGTCGGTTCGGAAGCTGGCGGGGTTCCGGCTTGTAAACCGGCTTGGGCTCCACCGCGGCCACCGGTTGGAGCACCGGCAAGGTCACCGGGATTTCCACGGGCACCGGTGTTGGAGCGGGTGCGGGAGGAGCCGTCTGTGCCGGAGGCTGGGGTGCGGGGGCCGGAGCGGTCACCGGCGGAATGCCATAGCCAGCCGGAAGAGCGGGGGCCTGAATCCGCGTCTGGCAGGTGGGACAGGGGCCGATCACTCCCGCCAGCGCGATGGGCACGGTCAGCCGGCTATTGCAGACAGGACAGGCGAAGGTGAGGGTTTCCGGGGACATGGCTTTTCCGCGCTTCGTAAGGTTTACGAAATTGTCTAGGAATAGTCAATAATACACTATTCCAAACAATATCGGAGGGGGATGGGGGAATGTTCTCAATAGAAGAACACCGCTATTCTTCGTAATTTCCCCGCCCTGGCGCAATCCTATTAGAATTACGTTATCCCGTAGTGTCCCTTCCTGCATGAAAAAGGCCCGTGGCGGGATGCCACGGGCCTTTGCGGGAAAAGAGAGAGCCTCTCAGTGGCCCATCGGGCTCTCGCCCGAGGCCTCGCCGAGGTTGGCGAGTTCGGCCGGGAGGAACTTCTTGAAGCGGGTCTTGTCGATCGCCTTCATGTAGGCCTCTTCCGGCGAGATCATGCCTTCGCGGAGCTTGCTCCAGATCGATTCGTCCATGAACTGCATGCCCTCGCCCTTGCCGCCAGTGATGACGTCGTAGAGCTTCTGGGTCTGGCCTTCGCGGATGATCGCGGACACCGCCGGGGTGGCGAAGAGGATCTCGTGCACCGCGGTGCGGCCTGGTTTGTCGACCCGCTTGCACAGGAGCTGGGCGAGCACGCCGCGCAGCGAGGCCGCGAGCATGGTGCGGACCTGAGACTGCTGGTCGGCCGGGAACACGTCGATGATACGGTCGACGGTCTTGCGGGCGTTGTTGGTGTGCAGGGTGCCGAAGACGAGCAGGCCGGTTTCGGCGGCGGTGAGGGCCAGCGAAATGGTCTCGAGGTCGCGCATCTCACCGACGAGCACGATGTCCGAGTCCTCGCGCAGGGCGGCACGCAGGCCGTCCGCGAACGAAGGGGTCTGGATCGGCACCTCGCGCTGGGTGATGATCGACTTCTTGTTGCGGTGCACAAACTCGATCGGCTCCTCGACCGTGATGATGTGGCGGTTGAAGTTGCTGTTGATGTAGTCCAGCAAGGCCGCGAGGGTGGTGGACTTGCCGGAGCCGGTCGGGCCGGTCACCAGCACCAGGCCGGAGCGCATGTGACCGAACTCCTTCACCACCTCCGGCACGCCGAGGGATTCCAGCGAGGCGATCTCGGTGGGGATGAGACGGAACACGGCGGCGAGGCCGTGGCTCTGCTTCAGGTAGTTGCAGCGGAAGCGGGACTGCTCGTCCATCGCGTAGGCGAAGTCGAGGTCACCGGTTTCGAGGTAGCGTTCGAAAGCCTTGGGATCGCAGATCTCGGCGAGGAGGTTCTTGAACGACTCGCCTTGGAGGACGGGTTGGTCCGGGATGGCCACCACCGCGCCGTGGACGCGGGTTTTCGGCGGCTGGCCTTCGGTAAGGTGGAGGTCGGAGCCGCGGTTCTCGACGAGATAGCGGAAAAGGGCGTCAATCTGAGCCATGGGAAATCGGGTTTTCGGAAAGGTCTAACAAGGGTTTCGCGGGCACCGGGATCAGGACTGGAGGAAGGCCTTCATCTGGTTCTTGTCCTCGCTGCGGTAGAGGAGTTCCTCACGGGAGATCAGGCCCTGGATGTAGAGTTTCCGGAGCGATTCATCCATGGTGATCATGCCGACGTTCTTGCCGGTCTGCATGACGCCGGGGAGCATGAAGGTCTTGCCCTCGCGGATGCAGTTCGAAACGGCCGGGGTATTGACGAGGAGCTCCAGCGCCAGGCAGCGGCCGGTGCCATCGGCGCGCGGGACGAGCTGCTGGGAAAGGATGCCGCGCAGGGATTCCGACACCATGATGCGGATCTGGTCGCGCTGGTCGGTGGGGAACACGTCGAGCACGCGGTCCAGGGTTCGCGGAGCGTTGCCGGTGTGCAGGGTGCCGAGCACCAAGTGGCCGGTTTCCGCGGCGGTCAGCGCGAGCTGGATGGTTTCAAGGTCGCGCATTTCACCGACCATGATCACGTCCGGATCCTCACGGAGAGCGCCGCGCAGGGCCTTGGCGAAGGAGTCGGTGTGGAGATGGACCTCGCGCTGGTTGATGTGGCAGCCCTTCGATTCGAAGACGTATTCGATCGGGTCTTCCAGCGTGAGGATGTGGTCGTCGCGGTCGCGGTTGATGAAATCGACCAGCGCGGCGAGGGTGGTGGACTTGCCGGAACCCACGGAACCGGTCACGAGGATCAGGCCGTTCTGATAGCGGGTGAGGGGAATCAAGTGGTCCAGCGGCAGGCCGATTTCCTCGATGGCGCGGATCTTGGTGTTGATGATGCGGAACACCATGTCGTAGCCGAGGCGCTGCTTTACCACGGAGGCGCGGTAGCGGCCGTGGCTGTTGGCGTAGGCGAAGTCGACGTCACCCTTGTCCTGGAGGCGGTTCCACTCGCGGTCGCCGAGGAAGGAACGGGCGAGGCGCTCGGTGTCCTCCGCCGTCAGCGGCTGATGGTCCTCCCAGATCGGGGAAAGCTGGCCGAAGCGGCGCCATGCCGGCGGATAGGCGGTGGGCAGATGGATATCCGAGCAGTCGTATTCACGACCGAGTTGAAGATACTGGTCGACGTGGTCGAGCACCTGATGGGCGGACATGGCGAAGGGTTTGGAAACGTGTGAGGTCGGGTTTGAGTAGCACTAAAGCCGCGGACGGCCTGATTTGCCTGTGCCAAGGTTACACGGTGGGGCGCGGAAACTTGGAAGGCGGGAGAATCAATGTTCCATGGAATTCCACAAGGGAACAGTTGGGGTAGGCGACGGGAAAATCCACACGGAAACCGGTGGATCGCAGGACCCGGATTCATACGGGAGCCTCCGGTCGGGACGGGACGGAATCAATGGTCGTGCCGCGAGCCGAGCCGGGAGGCCAATGTCCGCTGGAGGTAGTTGGTGGCCAACGACTTCAGGGCAGGTTTGATCAGGGCTCCTCCCGCCGTCAGCAGCAGCCCGGTCAGGCCCGCCCGGCGGACCTTTTCCTCGACTCGCTTCGGTTTCTTGCGGCGAAGGGCGAAGCTGGCGAGCAGTCCGGTCACCAGCGATCCGCCAATCCAGCCGGTGGGATTGGTCTGGAGGGACTCCTTCATCCGCGCGGGAACGTCCACACGGTGCTTGAGCGCGGCCAGATCGTAGGCCAGCCGCCGGCGGGCGGTTTCGCTGCGGCGCAGCAGGGCCTCGATCTCGGGATTGATCACAGGTTTTTGAACCATTCGCGGTCGCGTTGGAATTCGGAGCGGGTGAGCGAGAACGCGGGTGGTTCCGGCTTGCGGAGCATTGTCAGCGCGATGCCAGCGACGATGGCGTGGAGCAGCGCCAGTCCGAGGGCAATCCAGCCCCAGGCGACCCCAAAGGCCGCGGCCAGCAGCGGAATCACCCCGGCGAGAACGAGCGCCCAAGTGAAAAAGGCCGCGCCTCCGAGGATGGCGGCGAGCACGCCCTTCCGCCCCGCGCCGCGCGCGGCCTCGCGTGCTTCCAGTTCGATCAGGGCGACCCGTGCGGATACGAGATCAGCGACCGCCTCCCGCCAATTGGCAGGAGGCGCTTCGCCCGGGGCACCGCTGGACGGTTCCGGTGAGTCGTCGTTCATCGGCGGACGATCAGACCGATCAGGAAACCGACGCCGAGGGCACCGAGCACCGCCTTGGTCGGGTGCTGTCGGATGTAGTCCTCGGTGGTCACATGGATCTCCTTCGCCTTGTCACGGGTGTCGTGCCACTGGTCGCTGGCGGCGGAGCGGAGTTGCTGGGCTTTTTCAGTCGCGGCGGACTTGAAGGCTTCGGCTTTCTCGCTGGCTACCTGTTTGAACTGGCTGGCCTTTTCGGTGGCGACATCGCGGAGATGCTGGGCGGTTTCGACGGCCTTGTCCTTCAGCGCGTGGGCCTGCTCCGTGGCGGTGTTGGCGAGGTCACGGGCCTTTTCGCCCGCGGCGGCGCGGAGGTCGTTGGCGGCTTGGCCGACCGACGGCCCGCGGGTGAAACCGGCTTCGGGATCCAGGGCGTTGGTGGCGGAAAATGCGTCAGACATGGTTGGACGGGGTTGAATTTCAGGGCGGCCGATCGAAGCGACCGCGTTGGCGTTAGGGTGACATCGCGATGGCGATGGCGCAAGGTATCGTTTCGCCCGCGGCGTTACGGAATCTCACCGCTTTTCCAACCGTTCTGGCTCCTGGATGATGGTGGCTTTGGGTGGATTCATCAGCGCGTCCTTTTGATCCTCTGGAGGTGACGTGAACATTACATTCCGCCACTCGGGGTTCTTGAGCGGGCCGCTGCCGTGGAATTGGAACAGGCCGTAAAATGGCCGGAGCGGCAGGGTGAGCACGCCCAGCAGACCGCGCGCGTTCATGCGCATGGTCATGTCGAGGGTGACCTTGTCCAGGTCGATCCGGGCATCCCCGCTGAAAGCCAGCGAGGAGGTGCCGGTCCGGAAGTCATTGGTGCGCATGACACCATCGCGGATGGTGAAGGTGCAGAAGGCCCCCGTGGCCTTTTGGAAGCCAACCCGGCCACCTAAAATGCCGGAGATGAGCGGGGAGAGCGGGCCGAAGATCGGCACCGAGAAGAGTTCGCCTTTTTCCAGGCCAATCAAGCCCCGCCCGTTGAGATGCTCGACGCCGTTCGTGCCGCAGGTGAACTCGAGGCGTCCCGTGAGCAGCCCGCCTCCCTTTGGATCGAAGCCGTAGAGGGCGCCGACGTCGTTGAAGGAGAGCTTCGTCCAACTGAATTCGCCGCTCAGTCCCGCTTCCCGGCCGGGCATCCGGGTGATGGTGCCGGCCACCGGTCCGCCGAAGGTGCGGAAGGCGAGATTGTCCACCACCACCTTCTCGTTCTGGATACGAACATTGGCCGAGGGGGACTCCAGCAGCAGGTCCTTGCCGATGAACTCGTAGTTCGCGGGGGCGTTGGTTTTGAAAGCGATCTTCAGGTCGGTGCGGCCCTTGCCGACGGTGTCGACCAGCCCCGAGCACTGGAGGTTGGGCGGCTGGTGGAAGCGGTATTGCTCCAGGTCCTCGGCGATGCCGCGGGCGAACATGCGGACCAATGGGGCGGGCCAGAAATTGCCATCGACGTTCGAGATCGCCACGGTGTCCGCGTCGCTGTCGTAGCGGACCTGCCTCACCTTCAGTGCCCCGGTGCGCGCTCCATCATGGGCATGTTGGAGAGCGTAGTTCCGGTAGTCGAAAATGACCGATCCATTCTGGAAATCCAATTGGCTGTGGCTTAGATCCAGGTCGGTTTCCGCCAATAGGAAAGGGGTTCCGCGATAGGTGCAATTCTCGACCTTGCCGTGTCCGGAAACGACCCACGACATGGGGTTTTCGAGGTCCCAGCCGAATTCCAGGTTCGCATCCAGCTTGGTGTGATCGTTCTCGGCGAAGTCATTGAGCACCCGGCCGAAGGGCTGGCCCACGAAGAACGGCCTCGCCACCGCGAAGGGGAAATTGGTCCGCATCGCCACGCGGATGTATTTGTCCTGGAGCAACATCTTGCCGGTGAGTTGGCCGTCGCGCCGCATCACCTTGATGTCGCGCATGAAGAGGTTGCCCTTGCTCCATGAGAAGTCGCTGGCGAACGAATCGAAGGCGACGCCGCGGATCATCAGCGCCTTGCAAGCGGTGGAGCCGGTGACTTTCACTTCCGGAGGACCGTCGTCCACGAGTTTGAAAGTGCCGTTGCCCTCTACCCGCTGCTCGCCCGCGAAGGTCACGTCGCGGATCGAGCTCACGCCAAACCACGACCGCAGGAGCCGTGGTACGTCCAGGCCGGAGCTGAGGCCGAAGCGGCCCTCCCGGCCGACGAGGTCGTAGTCGACCCGGCCTTCCAGTTCGCCACGGCGGTCGGAGGCTTTCAGCGAGGTGACCGTCAACAAGGTGCCGGTCCATTCCGCGTCCGCGGAAACCTTTTGCAGCGTGTGGCCGCCGCGTTCGACGTTGGTGGCGTTGAACTTGACCCGGCCGTGGAGGGTCGAGCGGTCCGCGAAGTCGCCGTCGATGGCGATGCTGATTTTCGGGCGCTCCTTGTCGTCGAACTTCCAGTTCCGGGCCTCGTCCAGACAGCGCTTGAGGATTTCCAGCCGGGCTTTCCGGTTCGGGTCGTCGTCGGCTTGCGAGCTGAGCGCGGGCCGGTAGCCCAGGATGCGGGCGGTGACGGCGACGTCGATGCCCTCGACCTGCCCGTTGGCATCCCGGAGTTCCAGGACGCGGCCGCCGGGCATGGCGATGGTGGCATTGACGTGGCTGGCCTCCAGCATCTCGCCATTGGGGTTCGCGGGGTCGACCGGGAGATCGAGGCGGCCGTCCTTGATCTCGAACTTGGTTAGCTTCAGTTCGCCGCGGGCGAGGCGGCTTTTGTCAAAGTCGATGGCCACCCGTTCGACCCGGGAAATCTGGCGGGTGCAGCTTTCATCCGAGAAAATGCGGATTTCGGTGGCGACCAGGCCACCGTGGAAGGGTTGATAGCTGAGGCTGGCGACGCTGACATTCAGCCCCTGTTTCGCCAGTTCGTGTTCGATCCGCTGGCGCCATTCCTCCGGCAGCCCGGTGGCATTCGCCCACCATAGGCCGCCGACCGCGGCCACGACGGTGCAGACCATCAGCAGCAGGATCGCCGTGCGGAGGTTGCGGAAGAAATGGAGCCGGGTCATGCCGTGAAACGCGCGCCCATGGTACGGCCGCGCGGCCTGATTGCAATCATCGCGGCGATCGGCGTTGCGGAAGGCTGGCGGGGTCCGTAGCATCCGCCCGATGCGGTTCGCGGTGCTGGGGAGCGGAAGTTCGGGAAACTCGACGGTGATCGAGGCGGGAGGCACGCGCCTGCTGGTGGATGCCGGTCTGAGCGCGAAGCAGTTGGTGACCCGCCTGAAATCGATCGGTCTCGATCCCGGTTCCTTCCACGGCATCCTGTTGACCCACGAGCATGGCGACCATATCCGCGGCCTGCGGGTGCTGCTCAAGCAGATGCCAGTGCCGATCTACGCCACCGCCGCCACGGCGCGGGTGGTGAAGGACACGGGTATCGAGGGCGCGACCTGGCGGGTGTTCGATGCCGGCCAGCCGTTCCGGGTTGGATCCTTTGATATTGAGGCTTTTGCGATCCAGCACGACGCCGTCGACCCGGTGGGGTTCGTGTTCCATCATGAGGAGCACCGCTTCGGTCTGCTCAGCGATGCGGGGTTCGTGACCCGCGGCATGGTCGACCGCCTGCGCGGCGTGCACGGGCTGTTCGTGGAGGCGAATTACGACGATCACCTGTTGGAAATGGATACAAAACGCCCGTGGTCCACGAAACAGCGGATCAGCTCGCGCCACGGCCATCTTTCGAACGCCCAGGCCGCCGCGCTGGTGGAGGAACTGGCTCATCCCGGCCTGCGCCGGATCGTACTGGGCCACCTGAGCCAGGACTGCAATCATCCGGATGTGGCCATTTCCGCGATCCGTGGCTCGCTGGAGAAGGCCGGACACGGCCATGTGGAGCTCCATTGCGCGTGCAGCGAGGTTTCGCCCTGGTGGTCGCTGCGGGAGGAGCCGCGGTTCTCGCTGGAGTTCTGCGATTGAGGCGGACGCCGCGATTCCCGCTGGCATCCGCGGGGCAATGAGATTCACTCGGCAGGGTGAAGTTGGAAATTTGCATCGATTCGGTGGAGAGTGCCGTGGCCGCGGAGCGGGCCGGGGCGATCCGGGTGGAACTTTGTGCCGGATTGATGGAGGGGGGCATCACGCCGAGCGCGGGCATGATCCGCGCGGTACGCCAGCGGGTGTCGCTGGGGCTGATGGTGATCATCCGTCCGCGGGGCGGGGATTTCCTCTACGACGATACCGAGATGGAGGTGATGCTGGAGGACATCGCGGTGGCCCGGAAACTCGGTGTGGACGGGATCGTGATCGGGGCTCTGCTGGCGGACGGACGCGTGGATGAGGAGAAGATCCGGACCTTGATCGAGGCGGCGGGTCCGCTGCAGGTGACTTTCCACCGCGCCTTCGATGTCTCCCGCGATCCATTCGAATCGCTCGATGCCCTGGCATCGCTCGGCGTCCACCGCATTCTTACCTCCGGTCAGGAAGCCAGCGTGCTGGAAGGCGCGGACTTGATCCGGGGGCTGGTGAAGGCCGCCGGTGAGCGCCTTGTCATTTTGCCCGGTGGTGGGATCACGCCGCGGAACATCGCGAAAATCGCCGCTCTCACGGAAGCGTCCGAGTTCCATCTGAGCTGCCGCCGCACCGTGGACAGCGGCATGACGTGGCGGAACCACCGCCCCGCGATGGGCGCGGCGCTCTATCCGCCCGAGTTCTCCCGCAAGGTCGCCGATGAAGCCGCGATCCGTGGCATTCTTTCCGGGAACTCCTGATCCCCTTGCCGAGATGTACCGTATCGCCATCGGCGGCATCGCCATTGAAAGCTGCACGTTCTCGCCGCTGACCAGCGGCATGGAGGATTTCCTGGTGCTCCGCGGGGAGGAGATGCAGGCCCGCTATCCGTTCATGCCGGAATGGAAGTTCCAAGGCCGCGGGGACATCGAGTGGTTTCCGATTCTCCAGGCAAAGGCCATCCCCGGCGGACCAGTGCGGGCGGAGGTCTATCAGGCGTTGAAGGACGAACTGCTTGAAGGCATCCGCGCGGTGTTGCCCTTGGATGGATTCTACTTCGACATCCACGGCGCGATGAACGTGGTCGGCAGGGACGACGCGGAGGCCGATCTGGCACGCGCGATCCGCGAGGTGGTGGGGGACCAGTGCCTCATCACCACGGGCATGGACCTGCATGGCAATGTCACTCCGGAGCTGGTGGAGCGGGTGGATCTTTTCACCGCCTACCGCGAGGCCCCGCACATCGATTACCTGGAGACTCGGGAGAAGGCGTGCCGCCTGCTGTTGGAGTGTCTGGATCATGGCATCCGGCCGGTGCGGGCGTGGGCGCGGATTCCGGTGGGCTTGCCGGGAGAAAGGACGAGCACGTTCGTGGAACCGGGCCGCAGTGTCTATCAGACGCTGAAGCTGTCCGATGTCCGCCCGGGGATTCTCGATGCCTCGCTGTGGGTTGGTTACGTGTGGGCGGATGAACCGCGCACCTCGGCCACGGTGGTGGTGACCGGCACGGACGAAACGGCATGCCGCGAGGAGGCGGTGCGGATCGCGCGGGTGTATTGGGAAGCGCGGCACGATTTCAACTTCTGCGTGGAGGCGCACGATGCCGACACGTGCATCGCCAAGGCGGCGGCGCTCGGGCGAAAATCGGTGTTCATCAGCGATTCGGGCGACAACCCCACGGCGGGTGGGGCGGGGGACATTCCGACCTTCATCGGACGGTTGCTCGCGCATCCGGATTTCGCCTCAGGCAAGGCCACCGCGATTTACGCGAGCGTGCCGGACGCGGAGGCGGTGCGGGTTTGCTACGATGCGGGTGTAGGTGCCCGGGTGAGGGTTTCGCTCGGCGGCAAGCTCGATCCAGTCCACGCGGTGCCACTGGCGTTGGAGGGGGAGGTGGCGTTTCTTTCTCCCGATGATGTCGTGGGTGGCGATCTCGCGGTGCTGAGGGTGGGCGGCGTGAACGTCATCCTCACCAGCCGCCGCAAGCCGTTCCACGTGATCCGCGAGTTCACCCGCCTGGGCCTTGATCCGGCGGAGCACGAGTTGACAGTGGTGAAGATTGGCTATCTGGAGCCGGAGCTTCATGCCGCGGCGAGCCACGCCTTTCTGGCGCTGACGGATGGCGCGGTGAACCAGGATATCCCGAGGCTGGCGTTCAAGCGCATCCGGCGGCCGTTCTATCCGCTGGATGATGGGTTTGATCCGGGGGAGTTCGAGGTGGCTCTTCTGAGGAGTTGAGCCTATAGGCGAGGAAGGTCTTCAGAGGGAGGGCGAGTCCAATGGACCCGCTTTTCATCCCGATCGTCCGCTTCGTTCCGAATTCCTGCTCACCAGCCTCCGCCCCCTTTGAAGACCTTCCTCGGCTGAAGCCTCAACTCCTTCCTCACGGCAGCTCCACTTGCAGGGCGACCGTGTTGCCGTCCGCAACCAACGGTGACGCGCCTTTCGGTTGGAGAATGTAATCGCCCTTCACGAAACGGCGGTTGTCGGTGCTGACGAGCGCGCCTTCCACCACGCCGACGATGGTGAAGCGGCCGGGGTCCGGATTGGCCAGCAGCGCGCCATCGGCCAGCTCGTGGCGGGAGGTGCGGAAATACGGACACTCGGCCAGCACGTCGCCATTCGGCACGTCCATGCCAGGCTCGAAGTCCTCGAAGTCGATGCTCGCCAGCGATTGCTCCACGTGCAGGGCACGCGGTTTGCCATCGAGACCCATGCGGTTCCAATCGAACACGCGGTAGGTGGTGTCGGAGTTCTGTTGGATCTCGTGGATCAGCAGGCCCGCGCCGATGGCGTGGAGGCGTCCGGAGGGGATGAAGATCGATTCGCCGGGCTGAGGGGCGATGGCATGGACGGCTTTCTCGACGGTGCCATCGGCGATGGCGGCCTCGAAATCGGAGCGGGCGACGCCGTTTTTCAGGCCGACGTAGAGTCTCGCGCCGGGATCGGCGGCGGCGATCACCCACATCTCGGTCTTCGGCTCGCCGCCGAGTTCGTCCGCCTTGTCGACCGGCGGATGAACCTGGATCGAGAGATCGTCGCGGGAATCCAGGATCTTGATCAGGATCGGAAAGCGCTCGGAGTCCGGCAGGCCTTCGCCGAAGATCTCCCCGCGGTGATGGCTCCAGAGCTCGTGCAGGGATTTGCCGGCGAAGGGACCGGAGTTCACCACGGATTGTTCCGGATCGCGGTCGACGATTTCCCAGGCTTCCCCGATGGGCGTGGTGGCGTCCGGCAGGGTGCGGCCGTAGACGCGTTCCAGTTCACGACCGCCCCAGACGCGATCCATGTAGAGAGGGGTGAAGGTAATGGGAGCCACGCCCGTCAGGCTGCCACGGGACCGGCGATTGAAAAGATCATTGATCTTCTACGAACGTATGAGAGCGGTAAGGGACCATCGAACTTGCCATTCACCCATGAAAGCGTTCTCCCGATTGTTGTTCGCCATTTCCGTGTTGGTCCTCCCGGGCTGCATTGGAGCGGGTGTGGTCCGTTTCAATGACCGGGATTACTCGGCCTTCCGGATCGGAAGGAAGGGGCAAGTGGCGGAAGATCCGGCGGGGCGGACGCCTTCTGTTGGAGAGATCCTCGCGCGCTGGGGCGAGCCGAATTCCAAACGCTCCTCCGGTGACGGTGGCGAGATTTGGCATTACCGCGCGGAAGCCAGTGAAGTGGACTTCCGCATCGTCAATGGCCGGGCGGTCGGAGCCAAGGTGATGAAAACCGGCATGGCGGGAGGCTACTACGGCATGGGTCCGGGGGATTCGGGAATCGGCTATCGTTCGTTCCAGTGATCTGGGTCAACACGCCGTTGAGGTAGCTCCCGTGCTGTTGGAGACAGTACCAATGATCCCTTGATGGCCCGACGAGGGTTTCAATTTTTCTCCAGCTCGGCCAAATCGATCTGATCCTTCGACCGCCCTGAAGCGGCTTTATTGCGGATGAGATCCGCTTTGCCGATGAACTTCAACGGCAGTCCGTCATAGTCCACTTCGATCCGGTTTTCGAGGCACTCCTCGAATGTCACGCCGTCGATTCCTGTCAGCACTTGGATCTTCCGAGGTTCCCGGCCGATCTCGATGACGAAATCTTCTTGGAGGAAATCCGCGTCGGTAAGTCCGATATCGCCGAATCCGAAGCGGTCGAACACCCGGATCAGCTTTGCCGCGTTTTCCGGCCGGATGGCCACGAAGAAATCGATGTCGCCCGTGTAGCGGGGAAAGCCATGGACGCCGACGGCATAGCCACCGACGATCAGGTATTCAACGTTCTCCTCTTCGAGTAATCCGATAAACTCGAGAAAATCCTGGTTCAGGTGATCCATGGTTCCGGCAGGTTCCGCTGATGACGGCCACGGCGGTGAAGCGCTCCTGATAGGTGCGGTCCTTCCAAGGATTGCCGCGATCCCTGAAGTCCTTGAGTGTTCGCCGGGTCACCGTCTTGTCCATGAGCGCCGAAGCTTGCTCGCCCAAGCTATCGGCGGATTGCTGGTTCTGCCAGTCGAATTCACCGATGAGGTGGGCGTTTCCCCCGAACGTGGCCGGGGCTTTCGGGGTGATCCTACGGAATTCCGAATATTCCGGTTGCGAAAACAATCTTGCCGGTTGAGGTCCGGCGGGGGATGCTCCCCCGACCCCCGATATGGCGCGGCCTGAGAACAAGAAGCGCGGCGAGGAGCCGGAACCGTCCAAGTGGTCCAACGAGATCACCGGGATCATCCTGCTCGCGACCGGGCTGCTGCTGGCGCTTTCGCTGGTGTCCTACTCGCCCTCGGATCTGCCGCATGTCGGGTTCCTGGAGCCCTTCGCGGACAAGTCGGATGCCAAGGGCGGCAACCTGATCGGTCCGGTGGGCGGCATCCTGGCATTCATCCAGATCGTCCTGTTCGGAGCCACCGCCTGGTTGATTCCGGTGACGTTGATGTGGTTCGGGGGGGTGAAGCTATGGAAGGAGGGGGCTCTGTGGCCGCGGAAGATCCTCGGTTTCGTGATCCTGCTGGTGGCGGGCGCGGTGTGGCTGCACTCGGCGGATTACTTTTTCAAGGACTGGGCCGCTCGCTGCCGGATCATCAGCCCGGGCGGGGTGGTCGGCTATGGCGTGGGCGGCTATGTGTTCGAGCGCCTGATCGGGCGGATCGGCACGCTGTTGCTGTTCGGTACCGGTTACCTGGTGGCACTCATCCTTTTCACCGGCCAGCCACCGGTGCGGTTTCTGAAGGCGTGCTACCGGCTCGGCCGCATGCGCTACCATGAGTATCTGGAGCGCCGTGAGGCCGCCGGGCTGGCGGCCGCCCGCCAGTCCGAGCTGGACACCGAGCGTGAGCGCCAGCGGGACCAGCGCCGCCGCGAACGCGAGGCCGCGAAGGCGGCGGGAGCACAGGCTGCTCCAGAGGCGGAGGACGATGGCCAGACCCAGTTCACGCTCAAGGAAACGCCGGTGCCGAAAATCATCGATGCGTCCCAGCGGCGGATGGTCGATGCTCCGATCGGCGCGAAGCCGTTCGAGCGCAAGAAGCCGTCCCACCAATCGCTCAGCCAGACCGGCTACGAGGACTACGAAACGCCCGGCTACGACCTGCTCGACAAGATCGAGGAGGACGACGTGCCGGAGGCGGCGAACCGTGAGGAGCTGTTCTCGAACCAGCAGATCATCATCGAGACGCTGAAGGCCTTCGGCATCGAGGTGACTCCCGGCGACATCACCCGCGGCCCGACGATCACGCGCTACGAGATCTATCCAAGCACCGGCCTGCGCGTGTCCCGCATCTCACAGCTCGAGGCGGACATCGCCCGCGCCACCAAGGCGGAACGCATCAACATCCTCGCGCCGATTCCCGGCAAGGACACGGTGGGCATCGAGATCGCGAACTCGAAGAAGGTGGCGGTGCCGCTGCGCGAGCTGATCGACGATCCGGAGTTCAAGTCCGCGAAGAAGAAGATTCCGCTGGCGCTGGGCAAGGACGTCTACGGCAAGACCGTGATCGCCGACCTTGCCGCGATGCCGCACTTGCTCGTCGCGGGTGCCACCGGTTCGGGTAAATCGGTGTGCATCAATTCGATCATCGCCTCGATGCTCTTCAAGTTCGGCCCGGATGAACTGCGGTTCATCATGGTGGACCCGAAGGTGGTCGAGATGCAGATGTACAACAAGCTGCCGCACCTCGTGGTCCCGGTGGTCACCGATCCGAAGAAGGTGGTGGCCGCGCTCAAGTGGGTCGTCAACGAGATGGAGAAGCGCTACCGCGTCTTCGCCAAGGTCGGCGTGCGCAATTTCGACGCCTACAACCAGCGGGTGCGCCCGGAGAAACCGGCGGCTCCCGAGCCCGAACCGGAACCCGAGGACGAGGAGGTCGATCTGGAAGCCATCGAATCCATCGCTTCGGCGTTGGAGTCCGGCGAACTCGGCCCGGAGGCCGATGAGGAGGATCTCATTCCGGAAGAGGATGAAATGCCGGACCGCTATCCGTACATCGTCGTGCTGATCGACGAGCTGGCGGACCTGATGCAGACCGCGCCGGCGGACGTCGAGATGTGCATCGCGCGCATCGCGCAGAAGGCGCGTGCCGCGGGCATCCACCTCATCATCGCCACCCAGACGCCGCGCGCGGACGTGGTCACCGGCATCATCAAGGCGAACATTCCCTCGCGCATCGCGTTCCAGGTTTCCTCCGCGCTCGATTCCCGCGTCATTCTCGACACCAAGGGCGCGGACAAGCTGGTGGGCAAGGGCGACATGCTCTACCTGCCGCCCGGTTCCGCGAAACTGGAGCGCGCCCAGGGGGCCTTCGTGTCCGACCACGAGGTCGAGCGGTTGGTCGATCACTGTGCCGCGCAGGCCTCGCCGAATTTCGCCACCGACATCCAGGCGTCCATCGATGGCGGTGGCGATGACGACGAGGAGGAGATCTCGGATGCCGATGAGGAACTCATCATCAAGTGCATCGAGGTGGCCCGCCAGGAGCAGAAATGCAGCACCTCGCTGCTGCAGCGCCGCCTGCGTCTCGGCTACACCCGTGCCGCGCGCATGGTGGATATCCTGGAGTCCCGCGGTGTGGTGGGACCGGGCGATGGCGCGAAGCCGCGCGAGGTGTACTTGAAATAAACAGCGGCCATGAAGACGCCTTGGCTTCTCCGAGCGTGTCGGGCGATTTTGTTGGTGGTTGTGATCACTGCTCCCATCTTTCTTTGGGAGGCATAGCGGGGAGATCCCAAAGTAGCCGCGTTCGTGAGAACGTGGGTGGTGAGGATTTGCGATGATTCGTGCAGATCCAGTATGCTTTTGCGCGCCCGGAGCGGCAGGAAGTTTTGCAGCGGTGTCGCAGGGATGAGGTGAATTTTCCCCGCCCACGTTCTCACGAACGCGGCTACCAAGAATGTGGGACGGAACCGTCACGCGGGATTTTTCCGAATTCCGCCAAGAATTCCTCCGCCCATTCGATGTTCATGGCGAGCGGTCCGCGGCGCTCACCTTTGAAACATCGAATTACCTCATGAAATCCATCATCCTCGTTACCGCCGGGCTTCTCGGCGCCGCGTCCGCCTATGGCCAGACCATCAAGCCGGGCGTGAACGCCCCGATCGCCGTGTCGGCCACCATCGTCACCGAAGGCGCTCCCGTCGTGCAGCAGCTTCCGAACGGCGGCAACAAGAAGACCTATGCGGTCACCTCCGTCCGTTTCACCAACCGTGAGATCCTGGAGGCGATGCGCGCCGCGAACCTGTTGGACGGCTCCGTCAGCGGCTGGGTGCTCACGCGCTTCACCAATGCCAATGACGTGGGCAACCTGTATGCCGCCAAGCAGGGCAAGGCGGCCGTGGCGGTTCCCGCCGCGCTGCTCACCCAGCCGGTGGTGCAGGGCAAGGCGGACAGCGGCACGACCACCAAGGACACGGCGAACAGCCCCGAGCTCCCGGCCCTGACGCGCCGCGCCTACACCACGCTCACCGTCAAGGCGGGCCCTGGCAGCGGCATCGGCACGCAGACGCTGAAATCGGCGGTCCTCAAGATCGGCACTTCCAGCAACACCGTGATCACCCGGACGGAGAGCTTCGACCTCTCCGGCAAGGGCGGCACCGGCAACAGCATCTACACCGGCACCTACAAGGTGCAGCGGGCGAACCCGATCAACCTCACGCCCTACTTCCCGGGCGTTGCCGTTCCCTGAAGTGGAGCGCATCCGGCACGCTTTCCGGTCCGTCTGGTGTGGCCGGGGAGCGTGCCCCTTTTTCCGATTCATGAAACGTTATCTCGCTTTCTCGCTGCTCGCCGTCGCGATTTCGCTCGGCTTCGCCACCCGTCATCGCGAGGTCGGCGTCCGGCCGGATCCGGCGGTTGAAGCGCACCGGGTTTCCGCTGGAAAGGAGCTGCCAGCCCCCCGGCAGCCCGATCCGAAGCGGGTGTCGTCCCGCACTCCGGAGCCGGTGCCTCCGGAGGAGCGGGATCAGGCATTGGCCGTGATCGAGGAGGCGGTGGCGAGTTATGAGGCCGCCGCGGTGAAGCGGATCTCGCCCTATCTCAGCTCGCCGGATCGGGATCTACGTAACGCGGCCCGTGAAGGCTTGATCCAGCTCGGAGAGCCGGATGGGATCGCGGCGCTGCGGTTGGCCGCCACGCGAATGAGTGATCCCGCTGACATCCAGGCCTGCCGCGAGGCGGCGGATTTCCTCGAGCTGCCGCCGTGGACGGAGACTCCCGCGGCCCGGGAAATGATCGCCGAGCTCATCGCCCATCCCGAACCCTCGCCTCCGCCGCCGTGAGCGAAGCGGCGTCCATGGAATCCGGGAACTGGCTGGCGGAGATCCTCGTCCGCTACGAGCGGCCGTTGCTGAAACACGCCTACACCCTGTGCTCGGACCGCGAGCTCGCACGCGATGCGGTGCAGGAAACCTTTTTCCGTTTGATCCGTTTGCGGGAGAAGGGCATGCCGGAGAATCTCGCGGCGTGGCTTTTCACCGTGTGCCGGAACGTGGTCAGCGACTACCTGCGACGGCAGAAGGTGGTGAGTTTCGGGCTCGATTTCGCCCGCTTCGATCTGCCCGATGACGAGGGCGGGTCGCCTCACGACCATCTCGACCGCGGTGAGCGGGAAAGGAAACTCGCCTCGCTGGTGGAGGAGCTGCCGGACCGCGAGCGGGAACTGGTGCGGTTGAAATTCCAGGTGGGGCTCAGCTACCGGGAGATCGAGGAGGTCACCGGGATCTCGCAGGGAAACATCGGCTACTTCCTCCATCTGGCGGTGAAGCAACTGCGCCAGCGTTGGCGCGTGGAAGGGGGGGACTCGTGAACGACCCCTTCGTGGATTTGTTGGAAAGCTCGCTCGGGGTTCCGGATTTCGATCTCGGGGATGCGATGCGGGCGGAGCTGCTGGCGGCGGCGGGCGCTCCGGTGGCGCTGCCGGAGAATGTCGTGCCTTTCGTGCCCGCCGATCCGGACGAGCAGGCGGCGTTTGATTGGCTGATGGGCGAGCGCCCGGCGGACCTGCCGTTGATGGAGAAGCTCGCCACGCGGCCGGCGTTTCTGGCTTCGGTCGCGTCGCAGCGTTCTTTCCTGGTCGACCTGCGCCGGGCGGTGCGGTCCGCTGCCAGCCCGCTTCCGATTGCTGAGCAGAAAGCTCCCCGGCGTGGGATGCGCCGGGTTGCAGCAGGAGTCGGTGCGGTGGCGGCCGGAGTGGCGTTGTGGATGGCGCTCCAAGGATCGGGGATCAAACCAAGCGGACATTCGGAAACGATGGCGTCCGCGACGTCCTCCCGTGAGGTGGGAAAGAGTGGTGTCGTTCACCATGACCCGTTGCCGGTGCGAACCGACGCGTTTTCGATTCCGTTCGATCCGGGAGTGGATGCCAGTCCGGAATCGGTTGTGCCGACGGTGGCCAAGACGGATGTGTCGGCCGTGGTGAAGCCAGCCGATGACATCGAACCGGTGATCGAATGGAAGGAGGCGGCCCTTGCGGCGGCGAAGGACTTGTTCGGCGTGGCGGCCCCGTCCTTCGTTTCAGGGGAAGTCACGGAACCGGCCGTGATGGAGGAGCCGGCATTGGCGTTCGAGTCACACACGAAGAGCCTGGAGGGCACCGCGGGTGAGGGCCTCTACGCGATGGCCTCTGGCGGCTCATCGATGCGGAACGATTGGTACCTGTGGGCCGGCCATGACGGCAATGACTTCTCGGTGCCGGAGCCGGGCGGGTGTCTGCCGGTGATGGTGGCCAGCCTGCTGCTGTGGTGGCGGAGGCGGACGGCGTGAGGTGACTGCGCCAGAGCGGCGGTGGCAAGATGGGGATGAAGGGCGGGAGTGATCGCAGCCCTTCATCACGGGAGGGTTTCAGCAGGCCTTCCGGTTGTATTGCGCGAGGCCGGTCATGACGCCCTGCGGGTCCTGGATGATGGCGATGCGGCCGGAGTCCTCGGGCAGCGGCATGGGCGGCAGGATGGTTTTCGCGCCAAGGCCTTCCGCTTTCTGGAGCGTGGCATCGAGGTCTTCGACGGTGGTGTAGGGCATCCAGCGGGGCGGTCCGCCGCAGCCTTCCTGGGGTTGGGTGATGCCGCCGAGCATTTCCTCGCCGCGGCCGAAGACATGGTAGCCGGGGGCGGGTTCGCCCTTCTTTTCCCAGCCGACGAGGCTGCCGTAGAAGGAGATCGCGTCCGCGGCGCTGGTGGTGGTGAGCTCGGACCAGCCGAGGTCGCCTTGGTTGTAGCCGTGTTGTCCCATGGTGGTGATTGGTAGATGGTTCGTGGCTCCACGCGATGGCACCTCCGGGAGCCGATCGGAGGGATATCACCCATGGCACGGGGCGGAGCGCGCGCAAGGAGGAATGTGTGGCGATGCCGGCGCGCGGGCGGCGGTCACTCCTCGCCCTGGTAGTAATCGACCTCCTGCATGACGAAGGATTTCCGCAGGGGCTTCACATGCCATTTGCCGGTGTCCGGGTAGTGGATGACGTCGGCGGGCGGGTTGTCGGCGATGACGTAGTAGAGCAGGTCCTCGGTGCCGGTGTTGGTGAGGTGGTGGGCCTCGCCGGGCGGGCAGACGAAGGAATCCCCGGCGGCGACGGGCGTGGCGGTGTCGCCATGGCGGATGGAGCCGCTGCCGCTGAGGACGAGGTAGAACTCCCACTGCGCGGCATGGGCGTGGAAGGGGCAATTGGTGGCACCGGGCGGGAGCTTCACCATTTCCACGTCGAAGGGATGGCCGCCATTCGCGACGCCCGCGTCACGCGGCGCGCCGAGGGCCTCGGAGAGGTGGCGGCGGAAGACGTGGAACTTTCCCAGCGGCGAGCGCTGCTCGATCCAGTCCATTTCGGAGACGCGGAGGTGGTTCATGAGGATGGTGAGTTGTCTCTCCGTGGCAGGGAGGGAGTCGAGCGTTTAGGAAGGCGGGAGGATGGGCTCCGCGTCCTGAAGGGACGCTTGATGTGGAGGAGATGCCGCTTATTCCTGCGACGCCTTGAGGGCCTACGGGCCTGCCCCGTGAGCAAGTTGGAAACTTGCTCTACTTCAACTCCAGCCGCCGGAGAGGTCCATGGCGCGGAGGACCATTTGCAGGGCGTGTTCCTCGCCGCGGGCCTCGCCACTGACGCGGGCGCCGGGCCACGGGGCGTGGTGGTCCGGCATGAGGTAGTCGATCTGATAGAGATCGCGGCCCAGCGTGGCGATGGTGACGTGCCAGGGGGTGGCGTGATGGTCCTGGGCGAGCAGGCAGAGGCGGAAATGCGACGTGAGTCCGTGCACGCGCCGCGGATCGTCCAGCGACCGCAGCCGGCCGATCAGGCCGAGCATGGCGTGGGCGGCCTCGCGGGAGGGCGAATTGTCCGCCGCGAGGAATTCCCCGTAGAATTGATCCAGTGTCCGCTGGTTCTGGTCCTGGCAACGTTCGAGGTGCATGGGGCGATGGCTTCCAGTAAAGGACCGCGGGCCACCGGCGCGTCAAAGCCTGTTTGGTGACAATTGGGCCGTCCGTCACAAGCAGTGGACAAAGCCCCGCCGATGCGGTGAAGCTGGCGCCATGAGCGAGCCCGTCTGCCCGATCTGCGACAGCAAAGAACACCTGGAATATGAATCCCGCTACGAGTGCGTGGTGTGCGGCCACGAGTGGGCGAAGGAGGAGACCGACGAGCCGGAGCAGGCGCGGGTGGTGAAGGACGCGCACGGCAACGTGCTGGCGGACGGCGACATCGTGGCGATGGTGAAGGACATCAAGCTGGGCGGCACCTCGGACGTGCTGAAGACCGGCACGAAGTCGAAGCCGATCCGGTTGGTCGAGGGCGACCACGAGATCTCGTGCAAGATGAACGGCGTCTCGATCGCCCTGAAGGCGTGCTACGTGAAGAAGGTGACGGAGAAGTGACTGGGCTGGCGATCGCGGTGCAAGCGGCCTGAAATTGAGATCGTGTCCCCACCATGAAAATGAAGACGCTTTCCATCGTGTTGAATGTCGTTCTCCTGATCGGTCTGGTGATCGTCTATTTCAATCGCTCAGTGGAGCAGCACTTCTACGCTGAGTTCACGGGAATGGTGCTGCAAGAGTCGGCCCGCCAGATCGAAGCGGGGAAATCCGCCCGCGTCGCCGAGATTTTGAAGGAGAACCGGGGACGTCCCACTTATGCGGAATTGGTCGCGATGTTGCAACGCCTGCAGGCGCACGAGGTGCCGCTCGCAAAGCAAGCGGGGACGGAGCATCCCGGGGACGTTCCGGCGCGATAGGTGGAACGGGTTCCGATGAGGGCGTTTCGCTGACCTTCGCGCGGAGGATGGTCTTCGGAATGTCGTTCACTGTGCCAGTGCTGTGGAAGGTGCGGTAGGTCCAGCCGGAGGTGAGCGTGGGCCGATTGGCCTGGATGGCGGTGGCGATGTGGCCATCGTCCTTCCCCCGCACGGAGCGGTCTGCTAGATTGCGGACCGATGAAGAAGGAAGCGCCATCGCCGGAACAGCTCGCGGTGTTCGCGAGGATGAAGTTCATCTTCCTCGGCCTGGTGGCGGTGGCGTTCCTGGTGTGGGAGGTGCAGGACTTCGCGGCCTCGTTCGCCGCGGCGGAGCGGTCGACCCGCGCGCGGCTGCGCACGACGCAGGAGCGGGATGATGCCCGCGTCCTGCGTGCGTTCGAGGACGCCCGCCGCAACGTCCAGGTGAAGGTGGCGCTGGAAACCGAGCCGGACCCGCGGCAGGAAACGCGGGATGGGTGGCTGACGGTGACGGCGCCGACGGAGCGCGAGGCGCTCGATACCCGCGCCGCGATGGTCACGGCGATGCAGGCCGCGTTTGCCCGCGAGGGGGCGGGGGAGCTCTTCGACATCAGCCACGCGCCGCACGCCGAGCCGGTGCGAAACGAGGGCTACCTGCGCGTGCGGAACGGGGTGCGCGGGCTGGCCGTGGCGATCCTGCTGGCGGCCGTGGTGCTGCTGGCGCGGCAGTGGAAACACTCCGGCCTGCCCAAGCTGGCGCTGGCGGGCATCGCGGCCTCCGCGGCGGGGCTGGTGCTGGTGGGGATGGGCGATGAGGCGTCTGGAATCTGGATGGCGCTGCTGCTTTTCGGTCCGCCGCTCGGCTTGCTCGGGCTGGTGGGGTATCTCACGCGGCGGGTCCGGCAGGCCTCGCGCTGGGAGGAAACGCGTGCGCGGATCACGCGCTCCGAGGTGAAGGCGGAGCGGCACCGCCACGCGGGCGATACCACCCAAGTACGGAATGTCCCGTGGATCACCTACGAGTTCCAGGCCGGTGGGAAGACGGTGCGCGGCGAGCGCGTCAGCATCGGCATGGGCTCCGCGGACAACGTGGACGTGGTGGTGAAACGCTACCCGGTGGGCGCGGAGGTGCCGGTGTATTACGATCCGGCGGACCCGGAGGACGCGGTCTTGGAACGGAAGCCACCGGTTTCCCTGGGCTGCCTGTGGGGCGGGGCGGTCTTGCTCGCGGCGCTCTACACCGGCGGGCTGGTGGCGTTTGGAAAAGCCCCGGAGATCGCGCGCGCGTTCAGCCGCGGCATTCCCGGCATGCGACATCCGCTGGTGGTGTTCCTGTGCGGCGGCGCGGGCTTGTTCTGCCTCGTGGTGGGCTTGTGGATGCGGCGTCATCCGCGCAAGGCCCTGCCATGGTCGCGGGTGAAGGGGACAGTCGTTTCCAGCGCCACCGAGTCGTTCACGGAAACGGACAGCGCGGACTCCAGTGCCCGCACCCGCACCTACTACCGCGCCGTGATCGAATACCGCTACCAGGCGGATGGCCAGGACTACCACGGCAACACCAGCGCCCGGGGGCCCTTCAACGTGAAGATCGCCGGAGCCCGCGCCAGCGCCGATGCCGAGGTGGCGCGCCATCCCGCGGGCTCGGAAGTGGACGTCTTCTACAACCCCGCGAACCCCGCGCAGTCCGGCCTGAACGTGGACACGGAGATGGTTCTCGACGGCCGCCGTTCGCTCATCGTCGCCGCGGTCTTGCTGGCCATCGCGGTGTATGCGTGGGTGGGATGAGTTTGCGGGTGTTCAGTGTTCAGGGAAGCGGAAGAAGTGCCGAGTCAGCAGAATGGGAGCGACGCGGACATAGCCGGAGGCAAATCAGAGAAGAGGGCGGCGGAGGCTCTGGAGGAGTTTGCTGGTGTTCAGTTTTCAGTGTTCAGCAAGAGGAAGAGCCCGCCGTGTTCTCGATTTCCAAAGGCCAACCGACCTCTTCCCTTTTGAGATTGTTGCGCGTCTTTGCGGCTGAAATCTCCAGAGCCTCCGCCTCCCCCTGAAGACCTTCCTCGCCTGAAGGCTCAACTCCTTCCTCTGATCACTGCTGACTGATCACTCGGCACTTCTTCCTCTTCTCTGAAAACTGAAAACCAGCAAACTTCTCCCCCGGTTTGGCCAACTGTTCACTACCCACCCCCGCGGCGGTACGGACAACCTCCGGCCGTGATGAAGGACATCCTATTACACCATCCGACACCCGATCGCCCCGCACCCACCCAGACGCTCTGCACCCGCCGGGAGGCGGCGGCGCGGCTGCGGCTCTCGCCCCGGCAGCTCTCCAATCTCGTGCTCGCCGGGGAGATCCCGGTGGTGCGCCTGGGCGCGGCGCTGCGTTTCCGCACCGCGGATCTCGAGGCCTTCATCGAGGCCAGCACCGCCCGCGTGGTGAAGCCGCAGCCGGGAGGTGCCCATTGATCCCGATCCTGGAAAGCGCCTCGCTGAAGGACGTGCGCGATGAGGTTCACCGCGTGACGCCGCTGATGCCGATCTGGAAGCCCACGGACTTCCTCGATTTCCAGCCGCCGCAGGATTTCCTGCTGATGGGGGATTGCCACCTCACCCGCGGCGGCCTCACCGTCCTCGGCGGCTGGCCCGGGGTCGGGAAAAGCCGCGCCGCCATGGCGCTGGCCATCGCCGGGGCCACCGGTGGCTCGTGGTTCGGCCACCCGCTCCACGCCCGCTTCCGCAGCCTCGTCGTCCAGTGTGAGAACGGCCCCTACCGGCTGAAATCCGAGCTGGAGCCGCTGGCCCGCATGGCCAGCCGCGAGGTGCTCGATGAATGGGTCCGCATCACCCCACCACCGCCCTACGGCCTCGCGTTCCAGGAGCTGGAATTCCGCGCCCTGCTCCGCGAGCGCATCGCCGAGCTGCGGCCCGGGCTGGTCATCATCGATCCCTGGAACCGCGCCGCGGATGGCGACAAGCAGGCCGACTACCGCGGCGCGCTCGATGCCATTTTCTCCTGCCTGCCCGAGGACATGGCCGAGCGCCCCGCGCTGCTCATCCTCCACCACATGCGGAAGAAATCCAGCGAGGGCACCCGCAAGAGCGGTCGCGATCTCCTCCACGAACTCGCCGGCAGCTACCAGATCGGCAGCGCCGCGCGATGCGTGTTCGCGCTGGAACCCGCCAGCAACCGCACCGAGGACGACACCGTGGTGCTGACCTGCTGCAAGAACAACGACGGCAAGGAAGGCCCGCCGAGCGCCTGGCACCGCCGCGACGGCTTCTTCACCGCCTATCCGGAGTTCGACATGGAGGGGTTCCTTTCCGGCGAGGAGGTGAAGAAGGAACGTGGAGTGCCGTTCAAGGCGATCGAAACGGCGCTGTGCGGCATGCGTGGGGAAACCCGCACCCAGGCGGCAAACCGTCTCGTCTCAGCCGAACTATGCGCCCGTGCCCGCGCGTTCGTCATCCTCAACGAGCATCCCAACCACATCGTCGAGGACGAAAACGGACGCCTCTGGTGGCAGCCGTGAGCGAGTCCACTGTCCAGTCTGTCCAGTAGCCCTAGGGGAACTGGACAGACTGGACAACCCGGCGGGAAAGGTGGGGGCGCTCCGCCGGGGCGACCGGGTCTAACAGCCGCGTCCGCTCCCGGGTGCGCGACCATGCAGGGGCAAGGCGTGGACAGGACAGGACAGGGGAGGAGAGAAAGAGAGAGAACGCTATCTCTCTCTCTCTACTCCCACGCCTCCAATTCCGCTTGCGTGGTAGCGCTGGGCTTGGCCCGGCGTGTTGGGAAGAGCCCTTCCGTTGACACGCGCTCCCTTCACTTCAATGGCCCGCCTCGTGGCGGTTTCCCTCATGCCTCGCCCTCCCATCACACCCGCTCCATCCCGCACGCCGGGCCCAGCCCAGCGCTACTTCGCTCCGCGTCCTCCTCCACGGTATCCAGTCCAGTCTGTCCAGTTCCCCTAGGGCTACTGGACAGACTGGACAACTCCCACCCAACCACACCCGCCCTCTCTTCCTCTTCTCTTACTTCTTGCGTCTTCAAGTCTTCCGTCTTCTCCCATGCTCGACCCCACCCGCCTCGAAAAACTCCGCCACCGCGGAAACAAGTCCCACGCCCGCTGCCCCGCCTGCGCCGAGCAGGACCGCGACCGCACCGGCAACCACCTCGTCCTCTTCGCCGATGGCAAGTTCGCCTGCGCCGCCCATCCCGGCGATGCCGAGCACCGCAAACGCATCTTCGCCCTCGCCGGTCTCCCCGACAGCCTCCCGCCCCGCGACCGCCCGGCCTCCTCTTCTTCAATCTTACGTCTTACTTCTTCCAGTCTTGCGTCTTCTCTCCGCGCCGCCGACCAAGCCCGCGCCGCGGCCGCCATCCGTCAACGCCGCGCCGCCCTCATCGCCGCCCATCCCTGGGATCCGTATGACGTTTGGGAAACCTCGCCGCAGCGTCCGGACGATCCGCTCGTCCTCCACGATCCCCGCCATTTCCTGCGCACCCTGTTCCCGCCCGAGGCCCTGCTCTGGACCGGCGAGGTCCACGAAAGCGGGGATAAGCATGCACGCCGCTGGCGCACCCGCGCCGAATGGTGCGCCGCCCCCGATGACGAACGCATCGGCCCCATGACCACCCCGACCCTGTGGGCCCCCGGCACCGTCTCGCGAAGTACGATGAACGTCGTCGCCAGCCCCTACACCGTCCTCGATTTCGATGGCTTCGATGGACTCGCCCCAGTGACCGAGGAAGAACACCACCGCCACCTCCGCGATTCCCTCGCGCTGCTGCGCTGGCTCCAGGACGAATGCGGCATGCGGCTCGCCGCCATCGTCCACACCGGCGGCAAAAGCCTCCACGCCTGGATCGAGACGCCGCCCCCGGAGGCCCTGGCCTCGCTCAAGACACACGCCCCGCTGCTGGGCCTGGACCCCGGCCTGCTCGGCCACCCCGAGCACCCGTGCCGCCTCCCCGGGCACTGTCACCCGAAGACCGGAAGGGTGGGGGAGGTGGTGTGGTTGAGGGAGGCGGAAGGCTAGGAGCTATAGGTCGTATGGGACCTATGGGACGCATAGGGGGGAAGAGCCTGGATCGGCTGGAGCAGCCGGAGTCACCGGAAGCCCTATCCCATCGACGACCGGGGATGTCGGATGCCTGTTGCAGCCTTCAACGGGAAGCGGATGGCGCAAGCACGAGGAAGAGAATTCCGATCCACACGATCGCAGAAACGATGACCATCTGAATAGGATGCAGGCTATTGCGCTGGAAGAGCGCGTGGCTGATCAATCCGGGATAGTGCCAGATCATGTAAGCAACCGCGATGACTCTCCAAAATCCCGAATCGAATTTCCGCCGGTCGATTTCAATCCATTGGGTGGCTTGTTCTTCATTCAGATCCTCGAAGGCCAGCGTCCCATGCAGCGAAAAGAACAACCGCCTTCTTTGGACACCCATCCAATGGAGCATCGCCACCAACCCCAACGAAATCGCGAGGTAGACCACGACTGCCATGTAAAACGTTTGCACGGGACCAGTCAGAAGGATCGCGCCTCAATGATCAATGCCGTTGAGGGTCCAGGGCCCAGGCTGCTCCCGGAGCCGATCCCAAGGTTCCATGGCATTTTCCGCGAGGCCATTCGGTTTTGGGTTTCTTGGGGCTGGGCGGCCATCGTTTCGCTTGGCAAGGATCGCCCCTTTGTTCTAAGCCCCCCCGCGATGTTTTCCCATGAACCAATCGAGTGGCCGGACAAGGTGGAGGCGCTGGTCGACCGCCTCGAGAACGAATCGGCCGAACGGTCCCTCACCCGCGAGGAGCGGGCGCTCATGGACGTCTATGAAACCGTCGCCGTGCTGGAGGAGGAAGACGGCCTGCACGGCTTCTGGCAGAGCGACGTGAACCACCAGCGGGTGATCAACTCCTTCGAGCTCATCGGTGCCGCCACCCTCGTCGATCCCCTCAACGCCAGCCGCTGGTGCCAAACCCGCCCGGAGGACCGCCTCGACTACAGCGAAACCGAAGAGGAATATCTCTCCACCATCGAGGAAGAGCTCTTCGAAGGGATGGACGAACTCCTCGACCTCGTGCTGGATTTCATGGAGGAGGAGTTGGGATAGGTTGAAAGGAATATAGGCGTCCTGTGTGGCGCTGCGACAAGCGCTTTTTCGGAGTCTCAGTGTGACGGACGGCAGCTATCGTCCATACCCGCGGCAAAAGCGTCCACGCCTGGATCGAAACCCGTCCCCGGAAGCCTTAGCTTCGCTCAAGCAACACGCCCCGCTGCTGGGCCTGGACACGGGGCTGCTGGGACATCCTGAACTCCCCGGACACCGGAACCCGAAGATGGGAAGGCTGGGGGAGGTGGTGTGGTTGAGGAGGAAATTGATTGCACGTGTGCTGCTGGTTTCTAGAGTTGCAGACAGTGCCCCGCCTCCCCAAATCTCAAGTTCCGAAGAAGGGTTCAGATTGCTCATTGAAGTTTGAGGCAGCTGCCGTTGAATCTCTTTTTTCAGTTTTAGACGCTGTCGCATGGCTAGATCTCCCGGATATTCGCAAAATCTCCCAATTTGCGGGAATTGATCCGAGAACAGCAGGGAAGTTGCTAAAGAATTGCGTCACTATTGGCTTGCTTGAGTCAATAAACGATGAAAGTTACTTATTGACTTTGCCTTATCCTTATAAGGGTTCGTCCGGGCAAAAAAAGGCCGTTGTTCGCGAAGCTCTCGTTAAAATGCCGCTAATGATTCATTTGAGGCAATTTATGAAATTAGGAGACGTAATCGACGATGGCCTTCGAAAAGCAGCCACGGTTGTAGGCGTGGTTAATTATGCTCCTTCTGCTCTTGCCCCTCTAGTTAAATGGGCTAAGGAAATGGGTGCTCTAGAGCGGGATTTGATAGTTGAGGATTTGGTGGATGAAGCGACCGCTCAAAAAGAAGAGAGGCATTCTGCCAAGGATAAGGAGTTGGTTGTCTTTTTGTCTCATAGCTCAAAAGATAAACCGTTCGTGAGGCAGTTGGCAGCGGATTTGACTAATGCTGGGGTTACTGTTTGGCTCGATGAACGTAGAATATTGGTCGGCGATTCGATAGTTGAGAAAATCGGGCAGGGGCTAGCTGAATCCGATTTCTTTTTAATTGTTTTGAGCGAAAATTCGGTGGTTTCTGAATGGGTTAAGCGTGAGTTAAATAATGCGCTATTTAAGGAGGTGGAAAAGCGAGATGTCCACATACTTCCTATTAGGCTGGATGAATGTGAGGTGCCTCCTTTGATAGTTGGGAAAAAATATGCAGATTTCTCAAAATCGTATAAGGATGGATTAAGTGACTTGCTTCAAGTTTTTGAATCTAAGAGATTATGACTGATAAATCAAAATCCCCAATGCCCAAAGGTGGAAGGAAGGGTGGCACTATTTTCCCGAGAATTGATCTTTCTCAGGCGGTGGTGCTATCTAAGAAGCTTGTGGCTAAAACACACACATCAACTCAAAATGAAACCGCGCTTCTTGCTGGAGTCTTTGGGCTTGGTGATAAAGGAAAGATAAAAATATCCGCTCTCAAACAATTTGGTTTGATGGAAGGGGATAGTAAGGCTTACACGGCGTCGAAGTTGGCCAAAAATCTCGCATCATCTCCTCCAGAGGATATTGGAGAGCTTTTGCAAGAGGCGTGCATGATGCCTTCCATCTTTAAAAAACTCTACGAGGCTTTTCAAAATGGCGACGCATCGGTTTCAAGGATTAGGCAGTTGGCAATGCAGCATAAAGTTCATATCGAATCTGCGGAACAATGTGTCTCCTTGTTCCTGTCATCCCTAACCACTGCGGGATTATGTGTCCAAGAGGGGGATACGGTTACGATAGGATTGATTAAACAGTCGGTGTCCCAAGGCGATGACAGTGATGAACTGCTTACTTCTTCTGAAATGGAGGAAAGTGATGAAGAAAAAATGGGAAATAATGCCAAAGATAATTTTCCTGAGCATCGCTTGCCCGAGAATAGACGTCCGAATGGATTTCAGGTATCTATTAGTATTGATCCCACTATGGATCCTGAAAAATTAGAAAAGCACTTAAATGTCCTTAGGAGGTATGGTATATGCTGACGTTGTTTGGTAGGTCGCTTGGTGCATCAGGCGGGTGGCGATGTTCCGGCGGCGATCGTAAAGGGCTTCGCGGGAGTCCTTCTCCCATTGCTGGTGGTCGCGGACGCGGAGGTAGTCCTGATAGTCGATGAGCAGCTCCTCGAGGCTGGCGCGGGCGACGTTGGTGAGCTTGAGCTCGGTTTCGGTGGAGGTGACACCGGCCTTGCTGCCTTCGGCGATGTTCTGTTTCCCGGAGCGGGCGGCCTGGACCATCTGGTCGATGGTGCGGTCTCCCTTTTTCAGGAAGCGCTCGCAGAAGCGGAAGGTGAAGTCATAGAGGACCTCGGATTTCCGGTAGGAGAGCAGCCCGCGGTAGTTTCCGGATTTCGGGAGGAAGCCGGAAGGATCTTGGTCGGAGGGAGGCGGGCTCATGGAGATAGGTCCTATGAGTCCTATAGGTCCTATCTCCGTGGCGGGCGAGGCTGTTCTCTGGAAGAATAGGTCCTATACGTCCTATAGGTCCTATAGGTCCTATAGGTCCCATAGGACGTATAGGACCTATTTCTTCAGAGGTCAGGCCGGGACGTACACTTCGGCTCCCGCCTCCGTGAACTCCTTGCTCTTTTCGTCCATGCCGGCCTGGAGGGCTTGTTCTTCGGAGAGGCCTTGTTCGGCGGCGTATTTGCGGACGTCCTCGGTGATCTTCATGCTGCAGAAGTGCGGGCCGCACATGGAGCAGAAGTGCGCGGTCTTGGCGCCGTCCTGCGGCAGCGTTTCATCGTGGAACTCGCGGGCGGTCACCGGATCGAGGCCGAGGTTGAACTGGTCTTCCCAACGGAACTCGAAGCGGGCCTTGCTGAGGGCGTTGTCGCGGTACTGGGCGCCGGGGTGGCCCTTGGCGAGGTCGGCGGCGTGGGCGGCGAGCTTGTAGGTGATGACGCCGTCCTTCACGTCCTTCTTGTTCGGCAGGCCGAGGTGTTCCTTCGGCGTGACGTAGCAGAGCATGGCGCAGCCATACCAGCCGATCATGGCGGCACCGATGCCGCTGGTGATGTGGTCGTAGCCGGGGGCGATGTCGGTGGTGAGCGGCCCGAGGGTGTAGAACGGGGCCTCGTGGCACCATTCGAGCTGCTTGGCCATGTTCTCCTCGATCATGTGCATCGGCACGTGGCCGGGGCCTTCGTTCATGACCTGGCAACCCTTCGCCCAGGCGCGCTTCGTCAGCTCGCCCTGGACTTCCAGCTCGCCGAACTGGGCCTTGTCATTGGCGTCCGCGATCGAGCCGGGACGCAGGCCGTCGCCGATGGAGAAGGAAACGTCGTAGGCGGCGCAGATGTCGCAGATCTCGTCCCAGTGGGTGTAGAGGAAGTTCTCCTTGTGGTGGGCCAGGCACCACTTCGCCATGATCGAGCCACCGCGGGAGACGATGCCGGTCATGCGGCTGGCGGTCATCGGCACGAAGCGCAGCAGCACCCCGGCGTGGATGGTGAAGTAATCGACGCCCTGCTCGGCCTGCTCGATGAGGGTGTCGCGGTAGAGTTCCCAGGTGAGGTCCTCGGCCTTGCCGTTCACCTTCTCCAGCGCCTGATAGATTGGCACGGTGCCGATGGGCACGGGGGAATTGCGAAGGATCCACTCGCGGGTGGCGTGGATGTTCTTGCCGGTGGAAAGGTCCATCACCGTGTCCGCGCCCCACTTGGTGGCCCAGCGCATTTTCTCGACCTCTTCTTCAATCGAGGACGCGACGGCGGAGTTGCCGATGTTGGCGTTGATCTTCACCAGGAAATTGCGGCCGATGATCATCGGTTCGCACTCCGGGTGGTTGACGTTGAGCGGGATGATCGCGCGACCCGCGGCGACCTCGCTGCGGACGAACTCCGGCGTGATCTCGGCGGGGATGCGCTGCGGGAAACGGCCGAAGATGGACGGCGTGTAGGGGCTGGCCGGAAGCTGGGTGGAACCCGCGTGCTGCTTCTCCAGATTGTTGCGGACGATGTCCTCCTTCATGTCCGCGATCTGGGCGCGGCGCGTGTTCTCGCGGATGGCGATGAATTCCATCTCCGGCGTGATGATGCCCTGGTCGGCGTACCACTTCTGCGTGACCGGCTTGCCGGTGGCGCGCAGCGGCTTGCGGCGGTCGGCGGTGAGGCCGGGGAACTCGACGTAGCGGTTGGCGCGCTCGGACTTGGAGGCGTACTCGGCGTGCTTCTCGGTGAGGTAGCCGTTGTCCTGCGGCTGGACCTCGCGGCCGTCGTATTCCTCGACGTCGTTGCGGCCCAGGATCCACTCGCGGCGGAGCGGCGGCAGGCCCTGCTCCGAGGTGCCGGTGAAGGCCGGGTCGCCCCACGGGCCGGAGCAATCATAGACGCGGACCGGGGCGTTCTTCTCGATGCGGCCGTTGAAGGCCTTGGTGTCGGAAAGCGCGATCTCGCGCATCGGCACGCGCACGGAGGGATGGATCGAGCCCTCGACGTAGATGCGGGTGGAGGCGGGCAGCGGGGCGCGGGATTCGTCGTGGCTGGACGTGGCGGCGGCTTCGGCGGCACCGTTGGTTTCTTCGGGGCTGATCATGGTGGGGCTGAGGTTCGGTTTTGAAATCGGGGAAATAAAAAGGCCGCGCTTGGGAACAAGGCGCGGCCGTGGAGGAGAGGATCGGATGGGGACGAGCTTCCTACGCGGCGGGGCGACCCGCTTCCAGGTTCGGAGGATTTTCGCCGCGAGCGCCGGCCGTTCTCAGTTCCCCGAGCGTGGGAACTCTCCTGTCGTGAGGCGGCAGTGTGACCGGGGCGACCGGGAAGTCAAGAATGGGGGTGATGCGCGGATTTCATGGTAGCTGAAAGCTCCGCTTTTAGGATGTAGGGGGAAGCTCCGGCTTTCCCTCTTCGGGGGGAAGAGGTCGCTTGGCCTCCCCGCCACCGCCAACGGAGCTGGCGGAGACGATTCGAAAGCGGAGCTTTCGACTACAATCACGCGCCCAGACGCAACTTGCAATCGGACCGGACCGGGTGCATCCTCCCACCCTATGCGCTGGATCTTTCCGGTGGTGGTGTTGGCGGCGGGGGCATTTGCGGCGGAGGACAAACCCGCGGCCCCGGAACCGAAACAACCGGTGACGGACAACAAGCAGTTGCCCCGCCACTTGGTGAAGCCGTGGGTCGCCGCGGGTTTCGTGGAATACGCCGGCGTTTACACCGCGCTGAAGGGCGATGACCCGGGCAACTCGCGGCTGGTGTTCACGCCCTTCGTCAGCATCGGCGGCGATGAAATGCTCTCCGTGCTGCGCGTTTCCATCCCGGACCTGATGGCGGAGCCGATCTACACCATGCTCGGCTCGGTGGCCTGCGATCCGAAAACCGGCAACGTCAAGGGCTTCGGCACCAGCAACAAGTGGCGGATGGTCACCTACGCCGACCCGAACACCTCCAACCCGGTCTACGGGGTGGAGGTGGATGGCCTGATCTACGCGGATTGGAACCACGCCATCCCCGGGGCCAAGCCGGTCGCGCCGGTGAAAACGCCGCAGCAATCCGGCGCACCGCCGCCCGGTGCCACGCCGATCCCTGCCGGAGGCGATGTGAAAAAGGCCGTCGCCACCGAGAAGACCCCGAAGGCGGAGTAGCGCGAGGCTCCCGCCTTGCGTGCTGGGAAGATGAGCGAAGGTCCTCGCGCGTCCGGTTGACCTATGAGTGGCCGGTTGCGAGTCTGGATTTGGAGTGCGGCGAGCGATCGCCGCTTTGGGTGCGGGAGAGAATCGACGATGAGCCAGGCTGACCTGTAATGGGAATGCCAGAGCCAGCGGTGAGGCGGCCTTGGAACATGGGAGTTGCTTTGCGAACGCAGGTTTACCCTCGGCGATGACTCGCCTCCGCTCAAAGCGGCGATCGCTCGCCGCACTCCAAATTCAGAATCCCCACACGCAAGGCGGGAGCCTCGCGCTACTTTACACTTCCGCCCGCCGCGGCCATGCCGCAAAACCTCTTCCCGATGCCGAAGATCCGTGTCCTGCCCGATATCCTGGCCAGCCAAGTGGCGGCGGGGGAGGTGGTGGAACGGCCGGCCTCGGTGGTGAAGGAGCTCGTCGAGAACAGCCTCGACGCCGGGGCGGGGGAGATCCGCGTGGAAATCGAGCGCGGCGGCGCGGCCCGCATCCGCGTGGTCGATGACGGCTGCGGGATGTCGAAGGAGGACGCGCTGATGTCCCTGGAGCGCCACGCCACCAGCAAGCTCCGCACTTCCGCCGATCTGGCGGCCATTTCCACGCTCGGCTTCCGCGGCGAGGCGGTGCCCAGCATTGCCAGCGTCTCGCGCTTCCGCCTCGTCACCCGCGAGCGCGATTCCGTGTCCGGCACCGAGGTGCTCGTTGATGGAGGCCGCGTCCGCGAGGTGAAGGAGGCCGGATGCGCGCCCGGCACGCTGATCGAGGCCAGCGCGTTGTTCTTCAACATGCCCGCGCGACGGAAGTTCATGCGCGCGGAGTCCACCGAGTCTGCCCATGTCGAGCACCAGCTCCGGCTCCACGCCCTGGCCGCGCCCGGGGTGCGGTTCCGCTTCGACAAGGACGGCCGCGAGATCTTCGACCTGCCACCGGTGGCAAAGGCGCTCGACCGCGTGCGCCATCTGCTCGGCGCGGAGTCGTCCAGCGAGCTGATCCCGCTGCCCGCCACCCGCGGCAATGGCGTCTCGGTGGAAGGCTTCGTCCTGCCCGCCCTCCACGCGCGGAAGGGCCGCCGCCACCAGTGCGTGTTTCTCAATGGCCGGCCGGTGGAGGACTCCGTGATCTCCCGCGCCCTCGCCGAAGGTTTCCGCGGCGCGGTCGCCGAGGGCATGCACCCCGCGGCCTGGCTGTGGATCGACCTGGAGCCGCATCTGGTGGATGTGAACGTCCACCCGGCGAAGCGCGAGGTGCGCTTCCACCGCCCGCTCGACATCCGGGACACCATCCTGGAATCGGTGACCACCGCCCTGCGGCCGAAACCCTCCGCCGCGATCTTCGATGCTCCCGCCACCCCAGTAGGTCGGGCAAGCTACACGCCGCCACCGCGGCCTTCGGTGCCCGCCCGGTCACCGATCCCACCGGCCCGGACGTGGACCGCTCCCGCCGCCGTGCAACCTGCCTTGCCGGTGGCTCCCGCGCATCGCCCCAGCGCGCCGGTGGAGGAAACACCCGCCGCCCCCGTTTCGAAGGCCCCGCCGTTCCGTCACCTCGGCCTGCTGCACCAGCGGTTCGTGATGTTGGAAAGCGAGGACGGTCTGGTGCTGTTCGATCCCCGTGCGGGTCGGGAACGGATTTTTTACGAAAAGCTCCTCTCCGGGAAGGAAGGGGGAGTGGAGAGCCAGGGGCTGCTGGTGCCGGAACTGGTCGAGCTGGAGCCGCGCGATCACGAGCTGCTGGTCCGCGAACGGGCGGCCCTCGCCGCGGCGGGGATCGAGCTCGATTCCTTCGGCGGCAATACCATCCAGGTCCGCGGCTTGCCCGCCTGCCTCGGCGTGACCGATTCCCGCGCCTTCGTCGATCTGCTGGTGGAGGAACTGCTCCACGAATCCACTCCCGGGCCGCGTTTCGCCTTCGAGCGCGTGGCCCGGCTGATGGCCCGGCGCATGGCCGCGGGGCTGCCGGTGAGGATGATTGAAACGAGCGCTTTGCTCGATGGGCTGTTCGAATGCGAGCTGCCGTACTGCGCCCCGGACGGTCGCCCGACGCTCACCGAGTTCTCGATCCGCGAACTCGAAAAGCGCTTCGGGCTGGACCGCGGCAACGCCTGATCCCGGACCATCGCGTAATCGGTGTATTACGTAGTTCCAAAATTTTATTGTAACTCGTTCAAATTTTTGGCTTATAGGCGAGCGTGATCTTTGAGCGAGTTGTGCACGACACCTGAACGTCCGAAGCGTTCAAAAATAATCTGAATATTCTTGTAAGAAACCCCTGATTATTTAGGGTCGAGGCAACACCCGTGATCGCGTAGGTCCGAACGATGGGTAACCCAGAGCTTCCAGTTCGTTTCTCCCTGTTTGCCGCGGCGCTTCTTGCTCCGGCTCTGGCGAATGCGGCCTTGGAAGACCGGTTAGAGGCGGCCCATGAGCGCCTGTTGGACAACCGCCGGGACGTGATCCCGACGCTCAGCGATCCCTACGGCGTGCCGCCCGCGGCGAGCGTCGTCATCGAGAATCCGCGCGAGCGTTTCCGCGGTCCGGATTCCTGGCACCGCAATGTGGTCTCGACCGTCTTCTGGGTGGGCGAGCAGCCGTCGCAGAACAATCCGACCCCGAACCGCGCCAGCGCCTGGGACCAGAACTGGCAGGAGAACTTCGGCGGTTACGATCATCCCGAGCGCCGAAAGGGTTACTTCCCGGCGGACTTCACCCCCGCGCTCAATCCCTTTTACATCGCCCTGCCTTACAATGACATCGGTCGCGATGGCAGGCATCGTCCCGAGGCCCCCGAGGTTATCCCATGGTTCTGGGAAGATTATCGTGGCGACGGGATTTCCGTGTGCAAGGACCGCTGGGTCGCCATCCACCACAAGGGCCGCGTCTGCTACGCCCAGTGGGAGGATGTGGGGCCCTTCGTGACCGACCACTGGCAGTACGTTTTCGGCAAGGAAGATCCCCGTCCTAACCGGAATTCCAGCGCAGGCATCGACCTGAGCCCCGCCGTCCGCGATTTCCTCGGACTCCGCAGCGGCGAGCAGGTCGAATGGCGCTTCACCCATGACCGCGATGTGCCTCGCGGCCCTTGGAGATCGTGGTCGGACGCCCCCCTCGCACCTGTCCGATGACCTCATTCACCCACCCGACAATTGCTGTTCAACACCCAACCCTGATCCCGACGATCCAGAAATCGTTCCCTTCCTGAGTTTCCGAATCCGACCGATGGCTTGCCGAATCCCTTGCCGGCAGCCCGAGGTGGCCGCGAACGGACATCTGTCCCGAGCGGGCATGGCCTGACCTTGCATGAGGTCCATCCGTGCCTGTGTCCGATCCGCGCGCACCGCTCCCATCACGGTTCCACCGTGCTGCCATGGCGGCGGATTCAGTTCCATCTTTCACCCTTACGCCCGCCATGAAAGCCCTTGTCCCCAGTGCTCTCGCCGTCCTTTGCCTCGCCGCCCACGCGGCGGCCCAAACCAACGATCCGGCCATCCCGGTCGGCTCGTTGACCGCCTATCCCACCGTCGTCCAGTCCGGCACCCATCCCACGCTGACCTGGAACATCACCTACCCAAGCATTGTGCAGGACGTGGTGACCATCACGCCGCCGGGGACCCTCACGCCGAAGCAGGACATCTACATCGATGTCCGCGTGCTCGGAGCCTCCGTGGCCACGAACACCGCCTACTTCCCGGTGGAGGCCCAGGTGAAGTACGACACCGGTTCCTGGACCCGTATCTTCTACGACAAGCAGACGAACGTGAAACCCGCCAACATCGTCTACACGCGCCTGGCGGCGAAGAACAAGCCGCTCAACTTCGGCGGCCGCTACTACTACAACAACGCTTGGTCGACCTTCTACAACACCACCCAAACCGGCTCGAAACAGGTGGTGGCGCTGGTCAACGGCGACACGCCGCCCAGCACCCTGCCGGACTACAACCAGCCGACGATCGAGAGCTTCCTGAAGCCCTATCTTGACAGCACCGGCAAGATCAAGATCGGGCCGATGGACGTGATTTATCTCTTCGAGCTCACCCATACCGACACCTCGAACTCGGGTTTCGACATCCAGGACCTTTGCCTGCTGGTGACCTTCCGCAAGTCATGAAAACCTTCCTGTCGTTCAGCGCCGCTCTTCTTGTTCTGCCATGTGCCGCAGAAACCGCGGCAAAGCCCACCATGCGTGACGCGGTCACCGCGGAGGAGTTGACGCGCCGTGCGCAGCAGCAGCGGACCCAGCCCCCCACGGTGGAAATGAAACCCGTCGAGTTGGCTGTGGATCCTTCCGTGGCGAACCGTCCCGGCGATATTCTGACCCGCTCGGACATCTTTTGTTTCGCTGGCCGGGCTACTCTCGTGCCGAAGCGCGCCATTCTCCATACACCCGCGGCCTATGCCTCCCGGCTCGGTTTCAAAGAGGGTTCGAACTTCCAATCCTGGTCCGAATTCCTGTCCGACAACCGCGGTTGGATTATCACCCAGGAGGTGAGCCGCCCGCAGGCCGAAGGGCGCGAAGCCCTGCCGGATGACGTCCAGAAGAGCCTCGCGAAAAGTCCCTACATCGTGGTTGCCACCTTTCATGGCGATCCGATCTCGGTGTTGCCATTGAAAACCGCCCCGGCTCCGACCGCCGCCACCCCCGTCACCGGGAAACCCTGATGAAAACCTTCCGCTCCATTCTCTTTCTTTCCGCCATGGGGATCATGGGGGCCGCCGCGCAAAGCGGTTCCTCTTTCACCAATTACATCATCCAGTACCAGCTCCCGTCCGGCACCACCAAGCAATCGGCGAACCTTTCATCGACCGGTAGCCAGCAATCCGATCTGGCGATCAATCCCGGTGGCGCACGGTTCGAACTGTGGACGGTGAAATCCTCGCCGCTGACCAGCTACCTGCTCGATAGCAAGTATGTGGGCTCCTACGTGCCGATGGCCACGGTGTCGATCCGCTCGGAGGATCCCTACACCACGATTCCCCGCACCCGTGCCGACCGTCCGTTCTATGTCGACATCACGGTTTCCGGCCTGCTGTCCGGCGCGAGTGATCCGGTGGCTTCCAAGAGCGTGAACTTCCTGCGCCACAAACAGTCCTACGGCGCCTCGGGAACAGGCGTCGGGATCGACCGTACCCAGGCGACCTTGATCAGCACCTCCTCGATCGCCGTGAACGGTTCGCAGACGTTGACGTACTCGATGACGTCGCTCACCGCCACACCCCAGACCAAGGTGCGCGGCGAGGAGCGTTATTCGATCTATTCGCTGGACGACTACCAGGCGCCCGCCGCCCAGCTCGCATCCCAGTTCATCCAGATCTGGCCGGTGGCGGATGGCTCGATCGCCGGCATCACCAGCAACCAGCTCATCCGCTTCGCGCTGCCCACCGTCACGCTCACCCTGAACGACCTCTATCCCAGCTCCACCACCTACGCCCAAGTTTACGAGGGCGCGGCGGTGCTGGGGAAGGTTGGGACCGTGGTGCCGGGCTCCTCGCTGGTGGTGAATGAAACCATCCCCCAGAGTCGGGTGCTCACGCTCACGAACTGGGACAAGATCTTCGACGCGGACGGCAAGTGGACCTTGGAGCTCGTGACCTCCACGCCCTTCGGCGTCGAGCGTCTCGCCTATGTCACCTTCAACCTGGACCGCACGATCCAGGTCAATGGCAACGTCAACACCATCGAGTGATTCCGCCTCACCGGCCATCCTGCGGGGCGGCCGGTGCCCGCATCAGTTTCTCCAGCTCCTGCCTGAGATTGTCGTTCCGATAGATCACCGAGTAGCGGGCATCCTTCGTCTTCCTCAGTAGATCCTCGATCTCGGTGAATGCCAGCATCAGGAACAATCCCTTCACCGGCTCCCGATGATACGCCTGGGTCCGAGTCGTGAACTGATCCGCCGTCGACCGCTGCTGCTGGTCGGCGACGAGCGTGCCGAGCTCCGACGACAGTTTCTGTTTCAATTGCTGGAACCGCGTTTCCATCAGATCCGCCGAGGCCTCCGGGTCGATATAATGAACCGTCAGCTCGAACATCCGGCCGCCGAAGAAGCGTCCCTCCACCGCGGCGTCGCTGGTGCCGGGCAGGAAGCCCTTTCGCGCCTGGATCTTGACCACCCGCAATGCCGGTTGATCTCCAGGCACCGAAATGGTAACGTCCAGGGAATGTCGGGAAGCCCAGGAAATCAGTTTCTCCGGAGAGTCTCCCCATTTCAAGCCGTAGGGGGGCTCGAGGATGGCCTGTGCCCGGACGGTTCCCGTGGCAAGCAGCCAGACGGTGGCGAACAGGGTGAGAACGCGGTGGAACACCCGCGCAGTGTCTCCATTCCGGCCGCCCGGCGCAAGCGGGGAAGGCGCGGATTGGCGTTGATTGACGCGACGATGGCGATTTCAACGCTCGGCGTCCTCGGCCTGCTGTTGCTGAAGCTCGGCCTCAATGTGCTGACCCCGCGGCAGTGGACGATGCAGCAGACGATTTCCGACGCCTACATGACCTACGAGAAGGCCTACGCCCAGCGCGTGCCCTTCGAGACGCTCACCTCGGTGAGCTCGCCCTGGCCCGCCCAGCCGCAGTTCTCCTCGTCCACCGTCGAGATCGGCAAAACTCCGGGTGGCAAGTCGGTTACCGGCACGGTCTACCGCACGCGTGTTCCGGATAGTAACAACTTCTCCACGGATGGTGGAGGCGGCACCACGGCCACCAACCCGGCCTTGATGAAGGTCTGGAAGCTCCAGAGCGTTCTCACCTACAACATCGGCGGCCACACCTATGTGAAATCCCGCACCGTGGTCCGCGCCCAATGAAGACACCGCGTCCAGACCGGAAAAGGGGCTACACGCTCATGGAGTTGTCGCTGGCGATGATGATCGGCCTGGCGGTCGGCGCGATGGTGCTGTCGCTGGCCAACCAGCAGTTCGCCTTCCTCCGGATCTACAACGCGCAGAGCTTCCTCGTGGAGGAGGCCCCGGTGCTCAGCGCCTACATGAACAAGATCATCGGCCAGGCCGAGCGCTACCGCCTCCACAACAATCTCACCGACGCCAAGGCGGGCACCAACTCCGTGCTCACCAATGCCTCGGTGCTGGTGCTCAATTACCAGCAACCCGATGGCACGGCCCGCGCCGGCATCCTGGCGTTCCAGAACCTCGGCAGCGGCAACGCGCTTTACTACTACGTGGTGCCGGCCAACGGCATCCTCGGCACGCCGGAATGGGCGCTCACGAAGCGGCCCAAGGACGTGAAATTCTCCGTCGAAAACGGCATCCTCCGGACGAGGATCACCGGGCCTGCCGATGAGGTGCTCACCTATTCCGGAGCCATGCAGCAATGAAAACGACCGTCATCCGCCGGCGGCCGGCCGGTTACATCTCCTACGTGGTGGTGTTGTCCTTCGGGCTGCTGCTCACGCTGCTCCTCACCGCCGCCTACCGCAACTCGGGGCGCGCGCTCGACATCCAGAAGGACATCCAGGTCCGCACCGACTTCCAGAGCAAGGAGGACGCCATCCTGCGCTCGGTGGTCGCCATCGTGCCGAACCGTGCGATCCGCTGCATGCAGAGCGGCAACGAGGCCAGCACGGCCACTTCGACCCCCTTGCAGTGGGGCACGATTTTCAACGACGCGCTCGATCAGGCGAACGCTCGCAATTCCATCGCCACCACCGTGGCGACGAACCTGAACCTCACCACCACCTACAAGGGGAACAACGGCGACTCCACGCTCACGAACATCGGCGCGATGTTCGACCCGATCCAGGCGGACGACAATTACTCCATCAGCGGGATGTCCTCGAGCATCACCCGCTACGCCGCCTCCGGCATGAACCACAGCCTCGGCACCGGTTTCCCGGCCCCGCTGAACACCGATGACACCGGCACCGGCACGTCCTCGGACATCAGCACCCAGATGGGGGACATGCTCTATCCGATCATCTCCTCGAAGAAATACTACGGCACCTATGCCAACGGCTACGCGGACGTCTCCATCACCGCGGCCAGCAACCAGTTCGTGAAGCTCAAGTACCCGCGCATCAACTTCGGCTACGCCAAGCCGGGTGACTGGTTCGTGGCGAAGCGGAACTGGTGGGGCTTCTCGCTCACGCTTTATCAGAACGATTTCGGCACCCGCATCGACCAGGAGCGCGACTTCGTGGTCTCGATCTACGAGATCCCGTCCCAGCTTTCGATCTCGGCCAACGCCTTCACCGCGATCGGCAAGTATGCTTCCGGGGAAGCTTGGCAAAACGTGTCCATCCTGGGGCGCGTTTACGCCGGCAAGGCGCAGGTGGAGGGCTCCACCACCCTCGATGCGCTGGCCAGCCGCCGGGCGATGACCCTTTCCTCGGACTCGGTGATCGGTGGCAAGTCGTTCGGCGGAAACAGCCCGTTCACCCCCGGCTTGCGCGAGCAGTATGAAGTGGACAACAGCACCACCGGCGAGTTCTACCCCGTTTCGCTCCCGTCCGAGAGCGGTCGCGCCGTGTTCGTGCCGATCAACCGCGGTACCGAGTTCTTCGACCGCTTCGCGCTGGCCACCGAGGCCAACACGATCTCGAAAACCACGTGGAACCAGTACTCCGTCGGCGCGCTCCAGTGCGCCATGAAGCTGGACGTCACCGAGGTGCTCGGCACCACCGGTGTCACCGGCTCCGGTGGCAACCAGGCGCCCACCAACCTCCGCTTCACCTACAAGAAGAGCGGGCTCGACGTGGTGAAGACCTTCACCGCGGCGGAGCTCGCGGCGGACCTCACCATTCCCTTCGCCTTCACCACCGTGGCCGGCTCGCGGCCCTGCGTGGAGATCAAGCCCCAGCTCATGAACGCTTACGTCGTCACCAAGCTCGGTGGCGATAGCCTGGCGGTGAACAATTCGATCGTGGTGAACGCCGATTACACCGTGAGCACGAAGGTGCGGAAGCCCGCTTACCCATGTCTCGACAACGACATCGGCGTGGTGCTCACCAACTGCGGCGATCTCACCACCTTCACGAAGGGGTTCTCCATCGTGACGAACATGCGTCTCTATATCGGGGACGACTTCAACATCGTCGCCAAGAGCGGCTCCACGGACTTTCCCGCCGCCTCGATGTATGCCCCGGAGCGTCGCTACGGCACCGACGTCGATCCATGGAAGATCGAGCTCGGCGGTCAGGTCGGCAGCCTCGCGGCGGATGACAAGGACACCCCGATCCGCCCGCTGGACATGAAGGCGAGCAGCGGCGCCGTGCTGACCGCGGACAAGATCACCGTGAACCTCAAGCCCATCACCGATCCTGCGAACCTGCCGCCGGTGACGATGATGAACTGGCTGGTGATGATCGAGGAGCGCCGCAAGGAGTTCTATTGAACGGAACAAGGAGCAGGGACATTCCTGTCCCGTTCTTTGCGATCAGGTGTGCGGATTCAGGTAGAACGGGACAGGAATGTCCCTGCTCCTTGCTTCAAAGCGGCTCAATCCGCGTAGAGGATGCGTCCGCAGTCCTCGCACTGGGCGATTTCCTTGGCGGCCTGCACCTTGATCACGGTGCCGGCGATCAGCTTCATGTGGCAGCCGCCGCAGCGGCCCTCGTGCATCGGCGCGATCGCGACTCCGCCCTTGGTCTTCAGGAGGCGTTCGTAGAGGGGCATCACGTTGGCCGGACCCGCGGCCGCGAGGCGGTCGCGCTCGGCCTTCACCTCGTCCCGCGCGGCCAGCAGGTTGGCCTTGCGTTCCGCGATGGAGGCCAGGTCGGCGTCGACCAGTCCGCGGGTCTTCGCCAGAGCCGCGTTTGCCTCGGCCAGCGCCGTGCGCAGGCCGTCGGTTTCCTCCATCAGCTCCAACTCGCGGGTTTCCAGTCCATCGAGGTCCTTCTCGTAGCGTATCACCTCGTGTCCCAGCGCCTGGTATTCGTCGTTCTTGCGGGTTTCGAACTGTTGGAGTTTCAGCCGCTTGATGGTGGTGCGGCGTGTCTCGGCATCCAGCTCCACCTTCTTGACCTCCAGTTCGCAGGCGCGGAGCGCCTCGGTCGCCTTGTCCACCGCCGCCTGGTCGCCGGAAAGCTTGGTCTTCGCGCGGGTCTCTTCCTGCGGGAGCTTGTCCAAGTCCTTCTGGATGGTCTGGAGGCGTTTGTCACGGTCCTGGAGCACCAGCAGGTCGCGGATTTCATCGAGCATGCCCGATGCCTAACGGTCCGCCGCCATGCGGGCAAGCAATGATGCTTGCTATTGCCAAGTGGCGGAGTTGCGGGGATGTTGATGACACACATGCTTCCTCCACACGAACAACCGGACAGCCTGCAGATCCGATGCCCCTCGTGTGGCCAGCGGTTCAAGGTCGGAGCCGAGCTGCGGGACCGCACCGTGGAGTGCGGATCGTGCGAGCACCGTTTCCGCATTGATGATGACACCATTCTCCGTGCGAAGAAGTTCTATCCCGGCGAAAAGCGGGACCCGCGCCTCGACATGTTTGCCCGGGTGCCGCACGCGCCGCCGGTCGAGCCCACGATCCAGCGGGCGGCCTATGCACCGGAGCCGTCCCATGCTTCTTTCGAGCCGCCGTCCCCGCTGCGGACGATGACCGGCATCGTTGCGGTCGTCGGAATGATCTCGATCGCCTTGGTTCTGGCTCTTGGAGCGCGCCATGGCGGGTTGTTGGACGGAGTCGCGACCGGCAACCGCCTCGCACTCGCCGCCTTCGCCGGTCTCGCGGGTGGCGCACTGCTGGTGTATGCCAATCCCCGTGGCCGCAAGAAGGCCATCGGGGTGTCGCTTCTGTTTCTGGCCGGGTTGCTGGCTCTGCCGTTTGTTTTTGACGAGGCCTCCGCGCCCCTCGGCGGCAATCCGTCCTCGCCGGTGGCGAAGGTCGATTCCGCGAAGGGGGCGGACCCGAAGACTCCCGAGTCGACCGCCCGCATCGAACTCACGCCGCTTGTCGAGGAAAACGCCAGGCTGGCCGCCGCGGGCAATGGGACCCGGGCCATCGGCGTGTGGTTGCGGAACTTGCGCGAAAGCAACCAGATGCTGGTGCGTGATTACCTGGTGCGTGGAACCGGCGCCGATATCGCCCGTTCCACGATGTACGCCCGTGGCACCGACGAATGGCTCATGGTGCTGTCCCCGCTGACCGGTCCCGTCGAGAAGGTGGCGGAGGTCGTGGGCAGGCTGGGCCGCGATGGTGACGCCACCCGCATCATGAGCGATCTCAATGTGGTCCAGGTGAACGTGGACAACGCCCTGTTCGTTTCCGGTCCGTTGGAGAAGCTCCAGGACAAGAACGATCCCGCGTTCTACGATCTCAACCGCCGCGAGATGGAGAGCATCGATCCGGACCGGGTTTCCAAGGCGGTGAAGCGCCTCGCCGAGGCGGAGCCGAAGGTTTACCGCGAGGACATCACCCGTTTGCTCGTCCAGCATGGCAAGGACGCGGACGCCGCGTTGCTCGGCAATTTGGCCCGAGCCTTGTCGGTCTGGTCCCCGCCCGGGCAGTCGAAGGCGACCGAGGTGATGGAGGCCGGACTGAAGCGGGTGCATGCCGCGCGCGTCGAGCCGTCACGTGAGCTGGTGGCTTTCCTCGTGTCCCGGAAGGTGGTGTCGATCGCGCCCGTGGTCGACGAATTGTGGGTGAACGATGCCACCGCCTGGGAATCGCTCTATGGTGACCTCGGGCCTGACATCGAGCCCCTGATCCTCAAGCGCCTCCCCGAGGCAAAGCCCTCGCAGCGTCAATCCGCCGTGCGCTTGCTCGGGCGGGTGGGAACGTCCAAGTCGCTCGCGCCGATCGCGGCCTTGGCGGAAACCGCCGATCCCGAGCTGAAGGTGATCATGGAGCGCTCCATGAAGGCGATCCGCGAGCGGAACTGATTCCCGGGAAGCGGGCGTTTTTCAGACAAGAATCCTGCCGGGAACCGTTCCTTAGGTGAGGGGCTGAGGTGGCTGACTTCAGAAAATGAAAAAAGTCACCGGAAAGTCTTGACCGAAATCGAGGGTTTTGCTTACGACGCGCGCGTCGCGACAAAAGCAGGCGGCCCGACTGAGGATCCCTTGGGTTTTTGGGTTTTTCCCGGGGAGGATCGGTCGGGCCGCTTCATTTTTACGAGGAGCGGCCCGGAGCCTCAGGCGAGGCCCATGATGCGGGCGGTGTCGAAATCGTAGGGAGTCAGTTCCAGATGGACCTGCTGGCCCGCTTCGAACACGGCGTGGGCTTCAAGCAACGCCTTCGAAAGGTGGGCGATGACGATCTTCCCGTTGGGAAGCGCCGCGTGGTAGAGGTTGGAATCGAGCGGTTTCTCGATGGTGGCGGTGGTGCGGACCGGTGGATCGTCGAACATGATGGGAAAGGGGATTAGGCGCGGTCGCGCCAGCGGACCAGATCGGCCAGTGGCATGCGGCCGTCGTGGTGCCAGAAGAAGGGCGGTTGCTGGGATTGGCCGAGCGGGCAGACGCGTGGGGCCGAGAGCGGTTCCAACCGGTCGGCCAGCGCGTCGGTGTAGGGGTGGATCGCCACCGTGGAAAGGTGGGCGGTTTCCGGGCCCAGCGCCTCGTGCAAGCGTCCGGCCGGAGGCAGGGGGTGCACGGTGACGAAGCCATTGAGCGGACCGGGCGCGAGCGTCGGATCGGCCTGATAGACCACCGTCCAGCTCGTGTCGCCCTCGCTTTCCCACAGCGCCACGTCGTCGCCATTGGCGAAGCGGAAACGCAGCAGTTCGCGGCTGTTCGAAATGGCTCCGCTTTCCGAGAGGCTGAGTGACTCCCGCCCGTGCGCTTCACGGTGGCGCGCCATGGCCCCTGCCAGTTCGGCGGCAAAACGTCCCGCCGCGATCGGTCCTCCGGCGACGTAGAGGGCTTGGATGGAGAGGCAGCCGCGTTGCTCGTAAGCGAGGATGTCACGCGCCGCGAGATCGGCGGCTTCCCGGTCCGGTTCGAACACCACGCCGATGCTCAATTTCGGGCCGTGATCGATCAGCGGTGTGCCGGACGACAGCAGTTCGCGGAAGGTGGCCAGGGTGGAGGCGCTGCCGAAGACCACGGCGGCTTCACTGGCGAGCCACTCGTCCGGCAGGTCGTGGCGGATCTCGATGAGATCACGCAGCACCGGCGGTAGGGTGGGGACCCAGGCCTCGAACTCCGGGAGGCCGGAGGAGGGGAGCTTGACCCGGTTGTGGCTACCTACGAGGAGTCCGCGGAACACGGATTGAAAGGCGGCGTGCGGGGTGTTGCCGCTCACCACATGGAGCAGCGGCGAATAGGGCACGGCTCTCCCACGGGTATCGCCACGCGGAACCCAGGCATCGAGCGCGTCCGCGGAGCCGAGCTGGGTTTCCAGCAGGCCGGTCAGGGCGGCTTCGTCGAACTCCCCGACCCATGGCGTGAGGGCGTCGCGCTGGGCCAGCAGGGCCTCGAGGCGTTGGCGGGTGGCGGTCATGGTGAAGTGAGGAGGTCGTCGGTGCGACGGGAGCAGCCGCGGGGCAGGGCGGCGGGATCGCGTCCGAGCAGGGTGAAGGTGGTGTCACCGGTGGCGATGGCGAGGTCCTGGGTGCGGATCGCGGCGACCGAGCCGAGGTTGGCGAGGTCGAGGATTTCCAGGTAACCGGGCTGGCCCTCTGCGGCGGTTTCGCCGGTTTCGGGATCGACCACCCGGATGCGGGTCCAGGGACTGCCGCGGTGGGAGGCCTCGCCGTTCCACGCGTAGAAGGGCGAGCTGAGCTCGGTCATGCCGTACTCGTTGAGCAGGTGGGACGGTTCGATCGCGAAACGCTCCGCCACCAGCGCGCGGAAGGCGGCGGGCTCCAGCTCGACCTTCACGCCCTTGTAGCCGCCGGTTTCGAACATCCACGAGCCCGCGGGCAGCGTCACGTGCTGGTCCGCCTCGATCATTCGCAGTAGTCCTAGCGCGGTCGCGAAAAGGGCGATCGGGCGGCCCTCCGCCGCGGCGCGGGCGAGAGGGGCGGGATTGAGCCGACCGGTGGCGTCGATCAGCCAGCGGTCGGCGGCGTCCGGCGCATGAGCCTGTTGGAGCGTGCCAAACATGTGGCCGAGCGAGGAATCCGGGGCGTTGGTGGGGGCTTGGAAGACGAACCACGGATTCTCCGGCACCGGTAGTCCGGCATGCCGCCAGCCTTGCAGAATCGAGGTTTCGTAGAGCGTGAGGTCGTCGAAGGCGTGTTCGCCGCGGATGTCCCGGGTGGTGCCGGAGGTGCGGAAAATGGCCCGCGTTTCGGAGGCCGGGAAACAACGCAGCGGGTGGCGGGTCAGCTTGAAGGCATCGGTCGGCACCGCCGGGATCTCCTGCCAGCGCGCCACCGTCTCCGGCGTGCGGCCGCGAGCCATGGCATAGCGCCGGTAGGGCTCGTTGAGCTGGAACTGGTGCCGGAACACGGCGAGCGCCAGGTCATCGAAGGATGGAACGGTTCCTCGTCCGTTCATCCAATCCAACAGTGGTGTGCGCGGGGATTCCATCAGGCCTGCCCATGGCCTTAGAGGCTTGGCGGGCGGATGGGAAGCGATCAGTGGCGGATGACGCGACGGCTTGACGCGAGCGCGGGTTGGTCCAATGATCCCGGTGTTGCAAGCCCGCCCTGGTTGACGCAATATCCGGTCCCATAACCCCAATTATTTCCCAGTCATGTCCTCCCGTCTTCTCCTTGGTGTCGCCGCGCTGAGCGGATCGCTGCTCGTGTCCTGCACGGTTTACCCGGAGCACGGCGGTCCCGGCAAGAAGGGCCAGCAGCCGCAGCAGACCGTCCTGAGCCCGGAGCAGCAGGAACTGCAGAAGAAGCGGGACGAGCTGAAAAAGAAGGAGGAAGAGCTCAAGAAGAAGGAAGAGGAGGCCAACAAGACGGCCGAAAACCTCAGCAAGCCGGAAGGCGGCACCACCGAGCCGACCCAGCCGAAGCCGAAGCAGGAGAACAAGAAGGACTATCCTTTCGCCAATCCGGTGCCCGGCAAGGAAGGCTTCGTCTTCAGCCCGTATAACAACAAGATGGTGGACGTGCGGGACATCCCGAGCGGCACCCTGGTCCAGGACCCGACCTATCAGAGCGGCGAGAAGAAGTACTTCCGCGTTCCCTGATTCCTCTCCAGAGTTTTTCGAGCCGGCCGGGTTCGTTCCGCGGACCCGGCCGTTTCATTTCCAATGACCATGGATTTCCAAAAGGTGGCGGTGCTCGGGGGCGGATTGCTCGGAGGATCGCTCGCGCTTGCCCTGACGAAGAAATTTCCCGATCTGGGTGTGAGCCTGTGGGCCCGCCGCGAGGAAACGGCGGCCACCGCCCGATCGCTCGGCATCGCTGGAGCCACCTCGGAATTGCCCGCCGCCGTGGCAGGCGCGGATCTGGTGGTGCTCGCCGTACCGGTGGGAGCGATGCCGGACCTGGTGAAGAAGGCCTTGGCTGCCGGTCTCGCCGCGGGTGCGGTGGTCACGGATGTCGGCAGCGTGAAGGGCGTGGTGCACGCCACTCTGCCGCCGGTGCTCGCGGGCAGCGGCATTCCTTTCATTGGCAGCCACCCGATGGCCGGTTCCGAACACGGCGGCATCGAGGCCGCGAAGGCCACCCTTTTCGAGTCCGCCGCCTGCTTGCTCACCGATGACCAGCGTTCGCCGGTCGAGCTGCGGGGGAAGTTGGAGCGCTTCTGGCAGTCCGTCGGATGCCGCACCTCGTGGATGCTTTCCGCGGTTCATGATGAGCTGGTTGCGCGGATTTCCCATCTCCCGCACGTGATCGCCGCGGCGGGGGCGACGGTGGCCCTGCGGGACCCCGGCGACGGCCGCTTCGGCGGTGGCGGCCTCCGCGACACCACCCGGGTGGCCGGCGGCGACCCCGCCATGTGGACCGAGATCCTCATGGAAAACCGGGAGGCGCTGGCCGCGCCCCTGCGCGAGACCATCGCCGGGCTTCGTGAAATGCTTGCCTCGCTGGAGGCGGGCGACCATGAAACCGTCCATCGGCTGCTGGCCACCGCCAAGACCCGCCGGGACGCTCTGCCCCTCAACCGCTAAGTTTTTCATCATGTCGGAATTCCGAGTCAAATCGATCGAAACCCTTCACGCCGAGTTCAGCGTGCCGGGTGACAAGAGCATGTCCCACCGCGCCGCGATGCTGGCCGGTCTTTCCAACGGCACCTGCACCATCACCAATTTCCTGCCCAGCGAGGACTGCCTGAACACGCTGAAGGCCATGCAGGCGCTCGGCGCCGAGGTCGAGGTGCTGGAGGAACTGGAAGGCTACGGCCCGGTCGCGATGAAGATCACCGGCCGCTCGATGAAGCTCCAGGCCCCCGTCGAGCCGATCGACTGTGGCAATTCCGGCACCGGCATGCGCTTGCTCGCGGGCCTGCTGGCCGCCCAGCCGTTCACGTCGGAACTTTTCGGCGATGCCTCGCTTTCCTCTCGTCCGATGGGCCGCATCACCAAGCCACTCGAGGAGATGGGCGCGAAGATCGAGACCCTCGGTGAAAAGCCGGGCTGCGCGCCGCTCCGCATCACCGGCGGCAAGCTCACGCCGATCCGCTACGAGATGCCGATGGCCAGTGCCCAGGTGAAGAGCGCCGTGCTGCTCGCCGGTCTCTTCACGGAAGGCCGTACCACCGTCACCCAGCCCGCGGAAACCCGCGACCACACCGAGCGCATGCTGGAGTCCTTCCGCGTCCGCACGATCCGCGATGGCAACGCGATCACCATCTACGGCGACCAGATGCCCGAGGCCTGCGATTTCGTGGTGCCCGGCGATATCTCCAGCGCCGCCTTCTGGCTGGTAGCCGCCGCCGCCATGCCCGGCTCCCGCCTGATGATCAAGAACGTGGGCCTCAATCCGACCCGCACGGCGATCATCAACGTCCTCGTCCGCATGGGTGCCCACATCATCGTGGCCGAGCACCAGACCGAAGGCGAGGCAATCGGCAACATCGAGGTCCATGGCGCGCAGTTGAAGGGCACCTCGCTGCTGCCGGAGGAAATTCCGAACCTCATCGACGAGATCCCGGTGATCGCCGTGGCCGCCGCCCTGGCGGAAGGCACCACCAGCATCCGCAATGCCCGCGAGCTGCGCGTGAAGGAAACCGACCGCATCGCCACGGTGGTCGAGAACCTGCGCCTGATGGGCGGGGACATCACCGAGTTCGAGGACGGCATGGAGATCCACGGCGGCAAGCCGCTGATCGGCACCACCCTCGATTCCTACGGCGACCATCGTATCGCCATGGCCTTCGCCATCGCCGGCCTCTTCGCCGCGGGTGAGACCGTGGTGAAGAACACCGAGTGCGTGAACACCTCGTATCCCGGGTTCTCGAAGCATCTCGATGCTGTCCGCCACGAGCGGACCAACCCCGCCGACTACGAACAGAAAACCCTCGTCCGAGCATGACCTCGATCTCACCGGATTCCGGAAATGTCGCCATCGCCATCGACGGCCCGGCGGCTTCGGGAAAGAGCACCCTGGCCCGCATCCTCGCGGAGCAACTCGGGCTGGTGATGGTCAATTCCGGCGCGATGTACCGCGCCGTGACGTGGAAGGTGCTGCGCGAGGGCGTGGACCCGCACGACGCCGCCGCGGTGATCGCGGTTCTTCACCGCACGACACTGGAGTGCGGCGACGACGGCCGCTATTCGACGATCAAGGTTGATGGCATCGATCCGGGCGACGAGCTCCGCGGCGAGGCGGTGAACTCCAACGTCTCCGCCGTCTCCGCCGTGCCGGAGGTGCGTGATGCCCTGGTGGCCTTGCAACGCGAGTATCTCAAGCGCGCCAGCGTGGTGATGGAAGGCCGGGACATCGGGTCCGTCGTCTTCCCGGACACGCCCTACAAGATCTACGTCGATGCGGACGAGGAGGTCCGCGCCGCGCGCCGCCGCGATGCGGGCGAACTCGACGCGGTGTCGAAGCGCGATGCCGCCGACAGCCGCCGGGCGACCGCGCCGCTGATCGTGGCGAACGGTGCGACCGTGCTGGACACCTCCGACCACACGATCGAGTCCGGCGTCGCCGCGGCGATTGAGATCCTCGAGAAGCAAGGACTCAAACTGCTCTGAACCGCATGATGCGTTGGATTTACTGGTGCGGCTGGATGACCCTCGGCGCGGCGTTTCGCTCGCTGTTTGGCATGCGGGTCATCGGCGCGGAGAAGCTCGTCACCGAAGGAGCGGTGCTGGTGGCCTCGAACCATGAGAGCTTCCTCGATCCGCCTTTGATCGGGAATCTCTACCGCACCGAGATGTGGTATCTCGCCCGGAAGACGCTTTTCCGCGGTTTTGGCGCTTGGCTGTACCCGCGTTGGAACGCGATCCCGGTCGACCAGGATCGTCCGGACATGGGCAGCCTGAAAACCGTGATCAAACTCCTCAAGGAAGGCGAGCGCGTGCTGGTGTTCCCGGAAGGCGAGCGCACGCTTGATGGCAATCTCGGCGAGGTCCAGCCCGGCATCGGCCTGGTGGCGGTCAAATCCGGCGCGGTGATCCAGCCGGTGCGCATCCGCGGAGCCCGTGAGGCTTTGCCGCGTGGTTCCGGTCGCATCCGTTTCGCCCGGATCTCGGTGACCGTCGGCGATCCGATCCGCCTCACGGCGGAGGAAATCAAGGCCTCCCACGGCAAGGAAGGTTACCAGGCAATCTCGAAGCGGATCATGGACGCCATTGCGGCGTTGTAAGCCGCGGGGAGTTCAACGCCTCAGGCGGTGCCAGGTGGAGGTGTCAGGGGAAACCAGGCCATCCATCGGCAGATCTTCCAATCCGCAGGAGGTGATCAGATCCTCCAGCAGCACCAGCGAGGCCACCGCGTCGTAGAGCGCGTCGTGCCACTTGCGGTCCGGTACCAGCGCGGTGATGGCGGCTGTCAGCCCCCGGCTTTCAGAAAGCGCGCCCAGCGAATGGTCCGGCAGTTCCGGCCACGCCGCGCGGGCCAGCAGCAGGGTGTCGATCCACGGGCCGAAGCCGTGGCCGGGGAATGCCCGCAGGAAACGCTTTTCCGTGCCCTTGCCATGGGCCACCACCACCGCTCCGGCGAGCCGGGTCTTCAGCTCCGGCCATAGCGAGAGCAGGGAAGGGGCGTTCACGAGGTGTTCGGGGCCGATGCCATGCACCTTCCGGGCCGACCACGTCACCGGTTGGTCGGTTTTCAAGTAGGACATGAACGTCCCGCCATGGCCCTCGGCATGAGACCATCCTGCGAGCCCGATCTGCACCGGCGCGTCGGTGCGCCCGCGCGCGGCTCCGGCGGATTCGAAGTCGATGGCGGTGAAACGGCAGTCGCGGATAAGCGGCACGCCGCGAGCTTGCCGCGTGATGACCGGCGGCTCAAGCCCGGTTGAAACGGCCGTGGGTTTTGGAGTCGCCGGAAGGCCAGCAGGGAGTCATGGTCGCCACATGTATACGACCGTTGGGATTCTGGGGACCGCTGTGGCAGTGCTGGTGGTGGTCATCCTCTGGTACATCATCGCGACCTACAACGGCCTGGTCCGCATGCGGAATGTCTTCGGCAATGCCTTCGCCCAGATCGACGTGCAGTTGAAACGCCGCCACGACCTCATCCCGAATCTCGTCGAGGCCGCCAAGACCTATCTCAACCATGAGCGCGGGACGCTTGAGGCGGTGGTGGCCGCCCGCCACGCGGCGGAGACCGCCCGCACCGAGGCCGCTGCCACGCCGGGTGCCCGCGTGGAGATGCAGAAACTCGCCGCCGCGGAAGGCGCGCTGGGAGGCTCGCTCGGCCGCCTGTTCGCGGTGATGGAGGCCTATCCGGATCTCAAGGCGAACGCGACCATCGCCCGGCTCATGGAAGAGCTGACCAGCACCGAGAACAAGGTGTCTTTCGCCCGCCAGGCCTACAATGACGCCGTGATGGGCTATAACATCCGTCGTGAAATCTTCCCGGCGAACTTCATCGCCGGCACCTTCCATTTCCCGGTGGCCTCCTTGTTCGAGATCGACAAGTCCGCGGAGCGGGAAGCTCCGGTGGTGCGCTTCTAACAACCCGGACCCCCCCGCTCGTGGACTTCTTCGAAGCCCAAAGGCAGGCGCGGTCCCGGGCCCGGATGCTGGTGCCCGGTTTCGTGCTGTGCTTGTTCGGCGTGATCGCCGCCCTCTACGGGATCGCCATCCTGGTGCGGCCATTCTTCGACCAGCATCGTCCCGGTCCGCTGTTCCGGTGGTGGGATCCGGAAACGGGGTTGGCTGTGGCCGTGCCGGTGGTCGCCCTGATTGTCGGAGGTGCGATCTGGCGGATCGCCTCCCTACGGGGTGGCGGTGCGGTGGTCGCGGCACGACTCGGAGCGCGGCCGGTTCCGGCATCGACCGAAAACGAAGCCGAGCGGAGGTTTCTCAATATCGTGGAGGAAATGGCCCTGGCCGCTGGCATTCCGGTGCCCGAAGCCTGGGTGATGGGAGAGGAGAAGGGGATCAATGCCTTCGCCGCTGGTCGGGACGCACATCAGGCGGTGGTGGTCGTGACTCGTGGTGCGCTCGATCACCTCGACCGCGATGAACTCCAGGCCGTGGTGGGGCACGAGTTCAGCCACATCGTCAATGGTGACATCATCCTGAACCACCGTCTCATGGGCCTGGTGTTTGGTCTGGTGGTCATTTCGCTCACCGGCCGGGGCGTCATCCGTATCGCCGAGCACATCCGGGGCGCGGGCGGGTGGACGCTCGCCGCGTTCGCGCTGGGGGGCATCATCTGGGTGGTCGGCTCCATTGGTGTGTTCTTCGCCCGGCTGCTGCAATGCTCGGTTTCCCGGCAGCGCGAGTTGCTGGCGGATGCGGCTTCGATCCAGTTCACCCGCAATCCGGAGGCGATGGCGCGGGCGCTGAAGAAGGTCGGCGGCACGTGGCGTCAGGGCATGTTGCTCAGCCTCCGGGCGATGGAAGCCCGCCATGTGTTTTTCATGCCGAGCGATCTCACCGGCCTGAAGACCCATCCGGATCTCAAGAAACGCATCCGGGCGCTGGAGCCGAATTGGAACGGGGAGTTCATCAAGGTGCACTTGCATGCCGAGCGGCCCCTTCTGGTCCGTGGCGGATCTCAGCCGCCGGAGGTCGAAGCTGACCTCGATGCGGACGGGTTGGCCGCGCGTTGGCGGAAGGCTCCTTCGCTTCAAACTCCCAGGGAGGCCCGGTTGGTGCTGCTGGCCGTGGCCGGAGGGGGGAATGATCCGCGGGTGGCACCGGTAACGGAGGCACTGGGGGCTTTGGAGGAGAGCTCCCGGCTGGCTGTGATCGAGGGCACCGTGCTGCCGCTCAAATCGCTCCCGAAGCGGGAACTGGTGCAATTGGTCGAGGCCGCCCGGGTGAGGTTCGCGGAGGGAAATCTGTCCTGGGAATTGCTTCTGGCCCAGCAACTGGTCGAACGGAGGATCGCCATGCACGCGGGCATGATGTCGCCTCCGCAGACGGTCCATCGCGGTCTGGAAACCCTCTACCGTGAAGCCGCATTGATCCTCACCGCCCTCGATTCGGCCTCCGGCGATGGCATGGCCCTTGGCGCGGTCGTGCCGGAGTATTTCCAGCACACCGGCGTCCCTTTCGAGGCGGCTCCGGCGGCGGATTTGACGCCTGACGGTGTGGCCGGGGCGCTGAGGGCGTTCTGGGGCGCGACGCCGATGGTCAAATCCCAGTTGATGCGTTTGTGTCGGCTCGCCGTCGAAAGCGACGGTCAGATCGGCGACCGGGAGCTGGGGGTGATGCGGGCCGTGGCTGCGGCCACCGGGCTGCCATTGCCGCCCTCGATGCTCGCCCGCTAGCCATCTGGAAGGCTTCGAGTGCAAATGGGCGCTTGCATGGACCGGTGACGTCGGGGAAGTTCCGGCGCCCGTGGTCTCCGATCGCCGCACACCCTTCTGGTTGCTTCCGAACCTGCTGAGCCTTGATGCTCCGCTGGTGGCGGTCGCGTGGCTGTGGGTGTTCGGGAAAACGTGGCGGGCGAACTACCTGCCGGTGAGTGCTTATGTGGTCCTCGGCTTGGTCGTGTGGGCGATCTACGTGTTCGACCGCCTCCTGGATGCCGCGATGCGGACCGGGACGCCGGAGCTCCTGGAAGAACGCCACCGGTTCCATCTGAAGCACCGGAAGTGGTTTGCCATCGGTGGCGTGCTTGCCGGGCTCGGGGCGCTGATCACCACCCTGGCCGCGTTGCCCGTGGACATCCTGAACTACGCGCTGTTCGGAGGCGTGCTGGTGCTCGGGTTTTTCGCGCTGAACATCTTCACGAACCACCGCCTCGGCCAGATTCCCTACACCAAGAACGTGATGGCGGGGATGGCCTTCGCTTACGGCACGGCGGTGGCCGCGCACGTCTACTTGCCCGCCATGGACGGCTGGAGCGGCTTCCGCTGCCTCGACCTTTTGCTCGCTCCGGAGGTCATCTGCTTCGGTGTTTTGTGCATCGCGAATATCAGCGCCATTGATCTCTGGGAAAAAGTTGACCAGGGAAACGAGGAGGAGCGGGCCACGGCGGACCTCACACTGACCCTTCTTTTGCTGGCGCTATCCGTGGCGTGTCTCGTCTTTGCAGTCATGGAGCGAAATAGTAGGCCGGACACCGAGGGCTTGATCCGGCCCTATTACTACTCGGTTTTCATTTCCGCGGCCCTCCTCTACATCCTGAACCGCTGCCGCCACCTGATGTCCAATTCCGTGCTGCGCGTGCTGGTGGATGCGGTATTCCTCGTGCCGGTGGCCATTTTCGTGGTCTTGCCGACGCATCTAACCGCCTGATCCGTGCTTGCGGCAGGGGCATGCGGCCGGTACGGTCCGCGGCTTTCCTTATGTCGAAGCAACTCGATTTCAAACTTCCGGCCTTCCTGTTTCTCGGCGCGCCGGGTTCCGGCAAGGGCACCCAGGGCAAGATCCTTGGCAGCGTCCCGCGCTTCTTCCACTGCGCCTGTGGCGATGTCTTCCGCTCCCTCGACACCCGCACCGCCCTCGGCCAGAAGTTCGTCCACTACTCCAGCCGCGGCGAGTTGGTGCCGGACGAGTTGACCATCGAGCTGTGGCACGCCCAGATCCTGAACTGGAGCGAGACCCACATCTACAAGCCCGACATCGACTTCCTCGTCCTCGACGGCATTCCGCGCAACGTCCGCCAGGCCGAGTTCCTCGCCGAGCACGTGGAGGTCCACCAGGTCTTCCACCTGTCCTGCCCGGACCGTGAGGAACTCGCCCGCCGCATGCGGAAGCGGGCGCTCAAGGAGAACCGCCTGGACGACGCCAGCGATCGCGTGATCCAGCAGCGCATCGCCACCTACGAGGCCGAGACCAAACCGATCCTCGAATACTACTCCGCCGAGCGGGTGCTGGACATCGATGCCACCCAGGCCCCCGTGAAGGTTCTGCGTGACATCGTGGACCACATCACCAAGCTGCCCATCTATCAGGCATCGCTGAAGCGGCCGGCCTGAGACCCTTTGTCATGCGCGTTGCCTTTTTCGGAACAGGAGAGATCGCCATCCCGGCCTTCCGTCGTTTGATCGAAGCCGGGCCAAAGCCCGTGTTGCTCGTGACCCAGCCGGACAAACCGGTGGGTCGCCATCACACGCTCACGCCACCGGCCATCAAGACGGTGGCGCTGGAGGCGGGCATCCCGGTGCTCCAGCCGGAAAAGGTGCGCGATGCGCTCGAGGAACTGGCCGGTTACGACATCGACCTGATGGTGGTGATGGCCTACGGCCAGATCCTGCCGCTGAAGCTCATCAAGCTGCCGCGGCTCGCCTGCATCAATCTCCACGCCTCGCTGCTGCCGCGCTACCGCGGTGCCGCCTGCATCCAGGCCGCGATCGATGCCGGGGACTCCGAAACCGGCATCACCGTGATGCATGTGGTGAAGCAGCTCGATGCGGGCGACATCATCCTCGCGAAATCGATTCCGATCCTGCCCGGTGAAACGGGCGGCCAATTGCACGACCGTCTCGCCGATGTTGCGGCCGAGGCGATGGCGGAGGCCTTGGAGCCGCTCGCGTCCGGCACCGCTCCACGCGTCCCGCAGGACGAGGCCCTCGTGTCCTACATTCCGAAGCTGGAGCGCGAGGACGGACGATTGGATTTCGCTCTGAGCGCGATCGAGTTGGAGCGCCGCATCCGCGCCTACGATCCGTGGCCCGGCACCTACCTCACGGTAAGCGAGGACGGCAAGGAGCGCCGCTTGAAGGTGTTCCCGCAAACCGAGGTGATCGAGAACGGGCCCGGAGCCGGAGAGATCGACCTTTCCACCGGATCCCTCGTCATCGGCTGTGGCCAAGGCGCGCTGAAACTTCTCGAAGTGCAGCCCGAAGGCGCGCGCCGCATGAGCGCTGCCGACTACCTCCGCGGCCGGAAGCCGGAGCGGGTGCTGTAGCTGAAAGCTCCGCTTTCAGGATGTAGGGGGAAGCTCTGCTTTCCCTCTGTGGGGGGGCGTCGTTCGGCCTGACAAGCCACCGCCAACTGAAGCTTTCGAATACGCCGGACGCGGCTCAAGGGATTTCCAAAATCCGGTATTCACCTGCGGTCATGGATTCCACAACCGCTTGCAACGATACCGCGGCGGCCTGGATTCTCCGAAGATCGTTCGTGGAGAGTTCCAAGATGGCGATGGTTCGTGCCGCCAGGTTTTGCTGGTAGCGGAGATTACGGTCCGCGGTGATGAATAAGTCGAACTCCTTGTCCGCGAGAGATAGCAGTTCACCGTTTTTCGTTCCGCCCCAGCCCTGATACCAAGCCGTGTGGCAATCGTGGTCCGGGAGAAGTTTGCGAACCGGCCAAGGCACGCATTCATCCAGCAGGATCCTCATGACGCGAGGGACACCAGAGCTGACTCCGATTGGTCAAGCACCCGGCAGGCCATTTCTCGGGTGACGGACGGGAAACACTCGATGAATTCCGCGAGAGTGTAATCCCGCTCGATGTAATCGAAGAGTGCCTGCACGGGGACGCGGGTACCTGCGAACACCGGAGTGCCGCCCAGGATCTCCGGGTCGATGACGATGGCTTCCTGTCCTTCCATGCCGTCATCCTAGCGCTGGAAATGGATTTGGTAAACCCCGCTGGATACCCAAACAAAAAAGGAGGCGCTCCCGCAGGAACGCCTCCTTGGATCAAATCGGAATCCCTTACAGCGAGAACGTGTCGCCGGACGGATCCTTGCCGATCGCGATCTGGACCTCGCCGTTGGCGGACAGGTGCGTCAGGCAGTGGTAAACGTCCTCCGGATCGGCGTCGCACTGGGCGGCAATTTCGTCGGCGGTGCGGGCGTCCGCCACGAGGCGGCCGCGGACGGTGTTGAGCAGTTCCAGGAAGGTCGTGGCGGCCTTCTTGCCGGCTTCCACGCCAGGCTGGTGGTAGGCGTTGATGTTGACCAGCGAGGCGTAGAACGACACCGCGCGCTCGAAGAGGCCGATGAGGATGCCGAGCTGGAACGGGGTGACCTCCGGGATGGAGATCGTCACGGATTTGCGGCCGGACTCATACAGCGCCTTGCGGGTGCCGCGCAGGAAGCCCTGCAGGTAGTCGGCGGAGCTGGTGGACGGTTCGACCTCGATGCCCTCGCCGTTGCGGCCCTTGCGGACCTCGATGAAGGTGGTGAAGAAATTGTGGACCCCGTCGCGGAGCTGCTGGACGTAGGCGTGCTGGTCGGTGGAACCCTTGTTGCCGTAGACGGCGATGCCCTGGTTCACCTTCTTGCCGTCGAGGTCGAGTTCCTTGCCGAGCGACTCCATGACGAGCTGCTGGAGATACTTCGAGAACAGGACGAGCGAGTCCTTGTAGGGGAGCACGACCATGTCCTTTTCGCCCTTGCCGTTGCCGGCGTGGTACCAGGCGAGCGCGAGCTGCATCGAGGCGTTCGTCTTCGCGTCGGTCTTGCGGGTTTCCACGTCCATCGCGGCGGCGCCGGCGAGGAAGGAGTCGATGTCGATGCCCTGGAGGGCGGCGGGCACAAGGCCCACGGTGGACATCACCGAGGTGCGGCCGCCGACCCAGTCTTCCATCGGGAAGCGGGCGAGGAACTTCTGGTCGATCGCGTACTGGTCGAGCTTCGAGCCCAGGCCGGTCACGGCCACGGTGTGGCGGCCGAAGTTCAGGCCGGCGGCCTCATAGGCGGCCTTGGCCTCGAGCATGCCGTTGCGGGTCTCGGCGGTGCCGCCGGACTTCGAGATGACGAGCACCAGCGTGCGGTTCAGGCCGACTTCCTTGAGGTCGGAGATCACGCGGTCGATGCCAGCCGGATCGGTGTTGTCGAAGAAGAAGATCGGCACCTTGGCACCGTGACCGATGGCGTCGTTCACGAGCTGCGGGCCCAGGGCGGAGCCGCCGATGCCGATGAGCAGGATCTGCTTGAAGACGCCGCCGCAGGGAGGGCTGACCTGGCCGGTGTGGACCTTCTCGGCGAAATCCTTGAGGTCGGAAAGCGGCTCGGTGATCGCCTTGCGGAGCGCGTCGGTCGGGGCGAGGTCGGCGTTGCGGAGCCAGTAGTGGCCCACCATGCGCTGTTCGTCCGGGTTCACGATCTCACCGGCCTCGAGCGCGGCGATGTCGGTGAAGGCCTTCGCGATCTTCGGCTGCATGGCCGAAAGGAAAGCGTCATCGACGTCCATGCGGGACAGGTCGATGGAGAAGCCGAATTGCGGATAGCGGATGACGGATTGGCAGTAGCGTGTCCAGGACATGGTGGGATGAGGGAAAGGTGGTTAGTAGGAGATGAGGGAGCGGATGGGATGGGGCGCGAGCTTGTCGCGGCCGTTGAGGAACGAGAGCTCGATCAGGAAGGAAACGGAGACGACCTCGGCACCGAGTTCGCCGAGGAGCTGGAGGGCCGCGGCGGCCGTGCCTCCGGTGGCGAGGAGGTCATCGACCAGCAGCACGCGCTCGCCCGGAGCCACGGCGTCCTCGTGGAGCTCCACCACCGATTCGCCGTATTCCAGGGAATAGGACGTCTGGCGGGTTTTCCACGGCAGCTTGCCCTTTTTCCGGACTGGCACGAAGCCCACGCCCAGGCGGTCGGCCACGGCGGCGGCGAAGATGAAACCACGCGCGTCGATGCCCACGACCTTGTCGATCTTCTGATCCGCGGCGTGCTCGCAAAGCAGCGTGATGGCGTCCCGGAACAGGGAGCCGTTGGCGAGGATCGGGGTGATGTCCTTGAAAACGATGCCGGGCTTCGGGAAGTCGACGACGTCCCGCACGGCGGCGCGGAGGGCATCCGGAGATGGCATGCGGGGAGTGTGGGTGGCGGCGGGCGGCTGGCCAAGGTTAGAATGACTCCAACAAACGGGGGAGGGATGAATCGTTTTCCCGGGAAGCATGAGTCGGGGCTATTCCGGGGATGCGCTTTTGCTTGTCAGCGGTGGCATTGGGTGCTTGGTTCCGCTCGATGTTCCTTTGGCTCCGCGCAATTCTCCTGATCGGCCTTTTCGCCGGTCTGGGTCTGCGTGCGTCCGGGGCGCATTTCGACAATTGCGTGCCGGTCGAGCACAAGGCCGGATGTGGTGAGAAAACGGACCACGGTCCGCATGCCGAGACGGAGCATTCCAAGGACTGCCCGCCCTATCACCATGACCACGAACACCACCACGGCGAGTGCTGCCACGCGCCGGTGTGGTTCTCCATCGATGCCGGTGCGGCGTCCCTTTTCCCGCCGATGGTGCTTTCAGCAAGCCTCCGCGGTGCCAACGAGAGCGCGCCGGATGGCCCGGTGCTGTCCCTCGACAAGCCCCCTTTGATCTGATCCGGAAACGCTCCGCCTGCCGGAGCGGTGGCCCGTCGTCGTCCTGACCGGCCGCTTTGTTTTCCCCGTGATGCGTCCCCGGGACCGTCGCGTTTCCGAAGCCGCATGAGCGGCATCCTTCCGTCCGGATCGGGCGGAGTTTTGGAGATCCATTTCTATAAACCATGAGTTTCAAATACCTGTTGGCGATCGCGCTGGCCTTGTCGTGGCCGGTCCGATCGATGGCCGCCGAATCCGGCGGATTGGTGGTTACGCTCGCTTCGGTGGCGGACCGCGTGCGGACCCAGAATCCGGACCTCGCCGCGGCGAGGCTGCGGATCGGCGAGGCGCTCGGCCGCATGAAGCAGTCGGGTCGCCGTGAGAACCCGCGCCTCGAAACCGAGGTCGAGCACAACACGAAGTCCAGCGAGGGCAGCGTGAAAATCGGCTTCACCCAGAGTTTTCCGGTCACCGATCGCCTCCGGTTCGAAAAGGAGATCTCGGTGCAGGAGCTGAAGGCCGCCGAGGCCGAGGTCCGCGATGTCGAGCGCAAGCTCGTCGCCGAAGGCCGCGAGGAGCTGGTGAAGATCCTCGCCATCCGCCGCCAGCGCGAGCTGTTGCGGGAGCAAGCCGACGTTTCCAAAAAACTCGCCGAGTTCATCGACAAGGCTGCGGAAAAGGGCGAGGGCTCGCGTCTCGATGCCGGGCAGGCGAAACTGGAGGCCGCGAAGCTGGCCACCGAGATCCGCCAGCTCGATGCCGCGGAGGTCGCCGCCACCGGCGCATTGAAGCCGCTGCTGGGCATGAGCCCGTCGGCCACCGTGCTGCCGAGCGGCGAATTGCCGCCGATCCGCGTCCCGGAAGCGGGCGCGGGATCGTCGCGCCGCCCCGACATGCAGGTTGCCCGGGTGGAAGCGGAGGCTGTCGCCATGGAGGTGAACCTCGAGCAGACCAAGAAGTACGATGACATCGAGGTTGGCGTGTTCGGCACCGCCGGACGCCGCATGGATGCCCCGGATGGCGTGAGCAGCGAGGGGATGGTCGGCTTCCAGCTCAGCATCCCGCTGCCGCTGTGGAACGACAATTCCGGCAACGTCGAGGCCGCCCAGGCGAAGCTGAAGCGCAAGCAGCTCGAAATCACCGCGCTCGACCGCAACATCCGCAACGAGGCCGAGGCCGCGCGCGCGGAAATGGAGCAGTGGGCGAAGCTGGAACGCGAGGTCCGTGCCGAGCTGCTCCCGCTCGCCGACCGCCAGGCCGAGCTCGCCGAACAAACGTGGCGCAATGGCCAGGGCGAACTCCAGGTCGTCCTCAAGGCCCGCGAACAACGCCTCCAACTCGCGTCGTCCCGTCTCGACGCCCTCCGTGACTTCCACCTCGCGCGCGTGCGCTACGAAGCCGCGATCAACCAACGCTGATCCATGAAACCATTTCTCTTTTCCCTTTTGCTCACCCTTCCGGCGCTCGCCGTGGATGCCCCGCCCGTCATCCTCGACGAGGCGGGCGTGAAGAACCTCGGCATCGAAACCGTCGAGGCCGCCGAAACCACCTTCGAGGAGACCGCCTTCGCGCTCGGTCGCATCGAGGAGATCCCCAGCAACCACGCCGTGCTCAGCAGCCGTATCGCCGGCCGCATCCTCGAGATGAAGGTCTTCGAAGGCGACGTCGTGACCGCCGGGCAACCGCTCGTCAAAGTCGAGAGCCGCCAGCCCGGCGACCCACCGCCGTCGGTGGAGCTGAAGTCGCCCATCGGCGGCCTCGTCAGCTCCGCGCACGTCCGCCTCGGTGAACCGGTCGAGCCCGAGAAGGAGCTGCTCGACATCTCCGATCTAACAGAAGTGCTGGCCGTGGCGCGAGTGCCCGAACACATCGCGGGCAAGCTCAAGCCCGGCACCACGCAGGCCCACATCCGCGTGGCCGCGCTCGGCGGCGAGGCGCTCGATGGCACGCTGCTGCGGTTCGGCACCTCCGCCGACCGCGAGAGCGGCACCATCGACGCGATTTTCCGGGTGCCGAATCCTGGTCTCCGCATGCGCCCCGGCATGCGCACCGAGTTCTCCGTCGTGCTTTCGAAGCGGGAGAACGTGCTGAGCGTGCCGCGTATCGCCCTGCAGGGCGATCCCGCCAGCCGCGTGGTGTATGTGAAGGACTTCGATCTTCCGAATGCCTTCCGCAAGGTGCCCGTGCGCATCGGCCAGATGAACGATCGCTTCGTCGAGATCCTCGGTGGCCTGCTGCCTGCGGACGAGGTGGTAACCACCGGCTCCTACGCCCTCGGGTTTGCCGGCGGCTCCGGGCCGTCGCTGAAGGAGGCACTCGATGCCGCCCACGGCCACGAGCACAATGCGGATGGATCGGAAATATCCGCCGCGCAGAAGGCCGCGAAAGCTGCTGGAAAAGGCGAAGACCACGACCATGCCGCGCCATCGCCGCTGCTGACGCGCTTCTTCATGGCCTCCACCGCGATCCTGTTCGTGCTGCTGGTGATCGTGTCGATGGCGAAGCTCCGTCCCGCGCAACCCGAAACTCCGGAAACCACCTGAGCCATGCTCGACAAACTGATCCGATTTTCGCTCGCGAACCGGGCGATCATTCTCGGGCTGGCGTTGCTGGTGATGGTCTTCGGTATTCGGACCTTCCAGCAACTTCCGGTGGAGGTCCTGCCGGACCTCACGAAGCCCACCGTCGTCATCCTCACCGAGTCGCCGGGCCTCGCGCCGGAGGAGGTGGAATCCCGTGTCACCCAGCCGATCGAGTCCGCGCTTTCCGGCGTGGGCGGCATCACCCGCCTGCGCTCGAATTCCGACGTCTCGCTTTCGCTGGTGTATGCCGAGTTCGCCTGGGGAACCGATATCTACCGCGCCCGCACGCTGGTGCAGGAGCGGTTGCAAGGTGTCCGCGCGACCCTGCCGAAGGACAGCGAACCCTTCCTCACTCCTGTCGCTTCGTTGATGGGGGAGATCCTGCTGGTCGGGGTCCGCTCGACCATCGAGGAAGGCAAGGAGGGTTACCTCGCGCCGCGTGACGTTCGCACGCTGGCGGATTGGACCATCAAGAAGCGCATCCAGGGCATCCCCGGCGTGGCCGAGGTGTTGAACATGGGCGGTGGCATCCAGCAGCTCCAGGTCCAGCCGGACCCGGCGAAGATGCAGGCCCACGGCGTGACGCTGGAGGAGTTGAAAGCCGCCTCTGAAAAAGCCGCGGGCAACACCACCGGCGGCTTCGTGAACTCCGGTTCGCGGGAGATCCTGATCCGGAACCTCGCCATGACCATCGATCCCGATGCCATCGGCGCGACCGTCATCAAGCGCGTCAACGACCGCCCCGTGAGCATCCGTGACGTGGCGGACGTGGCCTGGGACATCGAGCCGATGCGCGGCGATGCCAGCATCAACAACACCCGCGGCGTGATCATGAGCATCACGAAATCGCCGGGCTTCGACACCATCAAGCTGACCGCGGAAATCGAGAAGGCGCTGGAGGAGCTGAGGCCCGCGATGCCGAAGGGCGTGGAGGCGGAGCCGCTGTTCCGGCAGGCGAATTTCATCGACCATGCGATGGATAACCTGAAGAGCGCCATCATGGAGGGGGCCGTCATGGTCGTCATCGTGCTGTTCCTGTTCCTCCTGAACTTCCGCACGACCTTCATCACGCTGATGGCGATGCCGCTGTCGTTCGCGATCACCTTCCTGGTGTTCAAGGTCGCGGACGTCAGTGTGAACAGCATGACCCTCGGCGGTCTCGCCGTGGCCATCGGCATGGTGGTGGACGATGCCATCGTGGACGTGGAAAACGTCTTCCGGCGGCTGAAGGAAAACGCCGCACGCTTCGAGCCTCTGCCCCGCATCGGCGTGATCGCGAAGGCCTCCGGCGAGGTCCGGAACAGCATCTTCTACGCCACCGTGCTGATCGTGCTGGTGTTCCTGCCGCTGCTCGGCCTGAGCGGGGTGGAGGGCCGCTTGTTCTCGCCGATCGCCATTGCCACCATCGTCAGCATGGCCGCGTCGTTCGTGGTTTCGCTCACCGTGATTCCGGTGCTGGCGTCGTTCCTGCTGAAACCGAAGGAAGGCAAGGCCCACGAGGATGGCCACGTCACACGCGGCATGAAGTGGCTGCTGAAGAAGACGCTGCTCAAGTTCGCACTCGACCAGCCGTGGATACTGATCGCGATCACCGCCTTGCTGATGGCGGCGTCGTTCATGCTCTATCCGATGATGGGGAAGGACTTCCTGCCCTCCTTCAAGGAGGAGACCGCGCTGGTCTCCACCACCACCGCTCCCGGCACCTCGCTGGAGCAGATGAACCAGGTGGCGGACGTGATCGAGCGGAAGCTCACCGCCATTCCCGAGGTGTCCAAGGTGGGGCGCCGCGTCGGCCGCGCGGAGAGGGGCGACCACGTGGTGCCTGTCTCCACGGCGGAGTTCGACATCGACTTCCGCTCCGGCACCACGGGCCGCAGCCGCGCGGAGATCCTGGAGGATATCCGCAAGACGATCCGCACCGTGCCGGGCACCTTCAGCGTGCTCACCGGGCCGCTGGCCGACCGCATCGGCCATATGCTCAGCGGCGTCTCCGCGCCGGTGGCCGTGAAGATCTACGGACCTGACCTCGATGAGCTGCGCCGCATCGGCACGCAGGTGCAGTCCATCGCGAAGACCATCCCGGGCTTCGAGGATGCGAAGCTGGATGCCCAGTCGACCATCCCGCAGATCCGCATTGAGCCGGACCGCGACCGCGCCTTTGCCTACTCGATCACCCCTGGCGATCTCAACGACCAGCTCGCCACCTATCTGGGCGGCGAGCAGGTGGCGGAGCTCCGAGATGGCCAGCGCGCCGTCGATCTCGTCGTGCGCCTTCCCGAAGGCCTCCGCGACAAACCGGAGAAGCTCGCCGCCTTGCCGGTGGAAACCGCGGGCGGGATGCGCGTGCCGCTCGGGCTCGTCGCCCACGTGCAGGAGGCGAAGGGGCCGAACGTGATCCAGCGGGAGAAGAACCAGCGCCGTTTCGTGGTCGCGATCAAGCCGACCGTGCGGGACGTCGGCACGGTGGTGGGCACGCTCCAGCAGAAGATCGCCGGGGAGCTGAAGCTGCCGGAGGGCTACTTCATGAGCATCGAGGGCGAGTTCGTGGCCCAGCGCGAGGCGTCCCAGCGCATCGCCATCCTCTCGGCGGTGGTGCTGGTCGTCGTCGTGTTCCTGCTGTTCGGCTACTTCCGCAGCTTCCCGCTGGCGCTCCAGGTGATGTTGAATATCCCGCTGGCGTTGATGGGGGGGCTGGTCTTCACCTGGTACAAGATCGACAACATCAGCATCGCCACGCTGGTCGGCTTCATCGCCGTGGGCGGCGTGGCCGCGCGCAACGGGATCATGATGATCTCCCACTACCTCCACCTCATGCGCCATGAGGGAGAGGAGTTCACGCGGCAGATGATCGAGCGCGGCACGCTCGAGCGGATGGTGCCGGTCTTCATGACCGCGCTTTCCGCCGGCATCGGCTTGATCCCGCTGGTGCTCGCCGCCGATCAACCGGGCAAGGAGATCCTGCACCCGGTGGCGGTCGTCATCACGGGTGGCCTGGTGTCCTCCACGCTCCTCGACATGGCCATCACGCCCGCCGTCTTCCTGCTCTTCGGCCGCAAGGCCTCCCGCCGTGCCCTCGCGCTCGATGCACCCGCGGCCCGTTAGAATCCCAAACCCTGTAATCCAAAACCAAACATGAAACACATCCTGATCCTCACCGGCCTGGTGGCCGCGTTCCTCGCTTCTCCCGTCCACGCCCACGGTTCCGTCGGCAAGGCCGGTCCAAACGGCGGCCGTATCCTGAAGAAGGGCGAACCCCATGCCGAGTTCTTCGTCACCCCCGACAAGAAGGTCCGCATCACCTTCCTCAATGCCGAGGACAAGCCCATGACCCAGGAAAACGCGCAGATCACCCTGACCGGTGGCGACCGAGCGAACCCCACCAAGCTCACGTTCACCAAGGACGGCGACTCCTACGTCTCGGACAAGCCGCTGCCGGAAGGAAACAACCTGCCCGTGGTGATCCAGATCAAGGCCACCGCCGACGGCAAGACCGTGACCGAGAAATTCGGCGCGAACCTCGCCACCTGCGGCGAGTGCAAGCACCCGGAATACGCCTGCACCTGCGATCACGCCGAGTGATCCGGCACATGGCCGGCAGCCGTGGGGAAATGCGGCTGCCGGCTCTGTCGTCACGAACGGCCGGCAAGGGCTGGCTGGGTTCGTGTTATTCCTTCCTTTTGGGGTGAAATAACGACGTGCGGGACAGCAGAACCAATATGCCGCAGGGCCATATGCCCGACGAGAGACGCCGGAGATATTCCCGTTATACACCTATAACCGGGCCCTCCTAGCGGGCCAGCAGGCCGCGTTTCGAGAGGTGGCTGGAGATCGCGGCAGCCGTGGAAAGCACGTCCTTGGACGTTTCCTCGGCCCGGCAGTAGATGCCGTAGGTGAAGGCCTGGGGCAGCAGGAACTCGAAGGTGCGGACACTCTCGTAGTGCTTCGACTCCGTTCCCAGCCGCGGCATCAGATCGCCGGGCGCGAGCATCACGCCCAGGCCCGCCTTGCAGGCCGCGGCCGCCGCGGCCTCGGTGTCGAAGGACATCACGTGCGCGGGCTGGGTTCCATAGGCCTCGTGGCACCAGCGGGCGAAGAACTCGTCGAAGCCCGCCACCACCTTCACGGTGGGCAGCAGCACGGTGGACTTCAGGATCTCCGGGAAACTGAACTGCTGGGTATCGAACGAATGGAACACCGGATTCCACGCCACCGTGATCCCGCGTTCCCGCAGCAGCACGGCTTCCTGGATGTTCGAATCAAGGCCCGCCCGCAGGAAGCGGCCGGACAGCGCGAGGTCGAAGCGGTTCGTTTCCAGTCCCGCGCCCCAGCGGTCGTGGAGATCGCAGGTCACCACCTTGGTGGTCAGATTCGGCACCTTGTTCGCGGCCAGATCCTCGATCAAGGTCCGGCCGATCGAGGTGCCGTCACAGGCCAACAGGACCTCCCGCGTTTCCCGCCGGTTCCAGGTCCGCAGCCCGTCGATCAGACCGGCGTAGCACTGGCAGACCTCATCGGCCCGTGGCATGAAGGCGTGGCCGTCAGTGGTGAGTTTCGCGCCCGTGGGGGAGCGCTCGAAGAGCACCAGACCCACCGCGCTCTCCAGCTTCGAAATGGTCAGGCTCACCGCCGGCTGGGAGATGCCCCAGTGCTTGGCGGTTTCGCTGAAGCTGCCGCATCCGGCGAGGTGTCGGAAGACGAGCAGGCTGCGGAGTTCAAATTCCATGCGCGGCGGATTCGAGAAGGGGTTTCAGTTCGGAATACGGATGATTCCGTCGGACGAAGGCCGCGTAGTGGTGGGACGGCCAGACGTGCGAACCGTGGTGGTCGCTGTGGGTGTCCGGCACCAGCAGCACGCTTCCCGCCGGGATGGATTTCGGTTTCTCCTGCCAGGTCCGTGATACGGAAGGTGCGAGCAATTCGCCCCGTCCGGCTCCGGCCTGTTGCAGGGACTCCAGCAGGCGTTCCATGGCTTCCGGATCGCCGTTGTCCTCCAACTTCCACGAGGTCTCCTTTAGGTTCGAAGGCAAGGGCATTTGGATCTCGCCTTCGGGGCCGATCAGCCGCCAGGGGACCGAGCCCAGATCCACGGTGTCGAGCTTGTCTGTCGGGGTCATTCCGCAGCCGAGGAACACGTCGCACTCGGCGTTCAGCAGTGCTGTGCGGAATCGCCGGTCGTCCATCATCACACAGCAGACCCGGAACGGGCAGTGGGTGCGGAACCTCCGCAGGAACCCGGTGAACCAGCCGCTGTCGAACAATTCCGGTGTGGCCGCCAGGCGCAGCACCCGGCCGGTCTCGTGCATCATCGCCACGGCCTCCTCCAGTTTCCGCACGCTGCGGACCAGCGGTCCCATCTGGGCGACCATCGCCTCCGCGAATGGAGTCGGTTGGAGCGTGTGGGTGGCCTCGTTCTCGAACAGCTTCCCGCCGAGGATCTGCTCCAGTTCGGCGCACATCCGTTTCACGTTGCCACGCGTGCTGTGCAGGTCCAGCGCCGCGTTCGCGAATGACCGCTCGCGGTAAACGGCCCTCAGCACCTCCAACTGGCGGAAGGTGATGCGGGGTAACAGATGGTATTGATCCATGTTGGGGGTGACCGCCGGGGAGAGGCGTGGGGTTTTGGGAAAGTTATGGAGCCTCTCGAAGTCGAGTCAACCGGGGGCCGTCTCTTGAGAACGACTTTTCCGTTCTAGCCCCTTCTCGCTGGCTCCGCCAATGGTTCTTGCGCAATCTCCGCGCATGTCCGCTCCATTGCCTGGCCGCACGCCCAACACCCCGATCGCCGTGAACATCGAAATGTGGTTCGAGGGCGACTTCGTTTCCCGCATCGAACAATCCGCCGCCCTCGGATTTCCGGCCATCGAGCTCTGGACGTGGAAGGACAAGGACCTCACCGCCGGGGCCGAGGCACTACGCCGCCACGGCATGACCGCCACCCAGTTCACCGCCTGGGGTTTCGGCAAGGAGATCAACGACCCCGCGTTTCCGGTGGAGAAATTCGTGGCCGAGATCGAGGCGTCCTGCGAGGCCTCGAAGATCCTCCCGGGCTGCGACCTGATGACGGTGGTCTGCGGCGACAACGTCCCCGGTCTCACCAAGGAGCAGATGCACGCCTCGGTCGTGGACAAGCTCAAGGCCGCCGTGCCGGTGCTGGAACGCCATGGCAAGACCGTGATCCTGGAGCCGATGAACCCCTACAACCACCCCGACCACTGCCTCTACGGCAGCGCCGATGGTATCGCACTCTGCGAGGCGATCGGGTCGGAGCACGTGAAGCTGAACTGGGACCTTTTCCACATGCAGCGCACCGAGGGCAACCTGATCGACAACCTGCGCAAGGGCGTGAAATGGATCGGCTACGTCCAGTTCGCCGACAGCCCGGATCGCCACGAACCCTCGACCGGCGAGGTGAACTACGGCGAGGTCTTCAAGGTGGTCCGCGAGCTCGGCTTGCCGCTTCCGCTCGGCGCGGAGTGCATCCCGCAGGACATGGACGCCCGCCGCGCGGCGGAGCGCCTCCACGCGGTGGATTCCGCCTCGGTGTGACCGTCGCGAAGGGATCGCAACTTTGCCGCGGTGGCGAGGTTGCATCACTATGATCCGGAAACTGCTTTCGATGGCCGCGGTGGGCTGGCTCGGTGTCGTGCCTGCCTCGGCCGATCTCGCCCCGCTGCCGCTCAAGGTGGAGGGCAAGATCGTCGGCACCGGCCTTGAGACCGGTGGCAAGAAGGAGAAGCAGGTGCAGGAAAAGAAGCTCCGGATCGAGCTGACCACTCTTTCTTCAAAGGACCCGGGGCCTCTCCAAGTCACCTGCATCTTTTACGCCCGCGATCTCAAGAGCGACAAGGTGGTCGTGGAAAAGGAGCTGAACCTCGCCGCGACCCTGTCCGGAGGGCGCGCCAGCCTTGAAACACCGGTGGAGGAGTTCAAATCCAACCAGCAGCACTATCTGGGCGGCGGCACCAAGCCCAACGGCAAGCCGAAGACCAACGTCAAGAAAGTGGAGGCCAGCGGCCACGAATACGCGGGGTGGGGGATCCGGGTCTATGGCCAGAACCACGTTCTCATCGGCAAGGCTTACAGCGCCGACCACCTCGATCCGGAGAACAGCAAGCAATGAGTGGTATGTAGCCTAAACCACTCACCTTAAAACAATTGTTGACCTATCGGGCCGTTTTTGCGCCTGAGTAGGGATGTTCATACGCTCCATTGTATTGCCGCTGCTTCTCGCTTGCGGTCTCGTGTCCGTGGCCTCCGCTGGATTGGAATCCCTGCCCTTGAAAGTCCAAGGCAGAATCGTCGCCAGCAAGAAGGATGGCAACGTCCAGACCAAGCAACTGGAAGTCCGCATCGCCAGCATCGTCCAGCAGGTCCCCGGCGACATGGAGGTGCGCTGCACCTTCTTCCTCCGGAACTCGAAAACCAAGAACGTCTCGACCGGGCCCCAGGAAACCCTGACCGCGAAATTTACCCACGGAGATGCGACCGTCACGACCTCCCCGCAGAAATTCGGCGATGACAAGTCGGGCAACGAATACGTCGGCTGGGGCGTGGAGGTCTACGACAAGGACCAGAAGTTGATGGGCAAGGCCTACAGCGCCAACTACCTCGACCCCGCCAACGCGAAGAAATAGGCGGCCGCTCCGCTCACCTCCTGTCGGTCTGCAACGGCTCGCCCACCTCGATCAGGTTTCCATCCGGATCGCGGAAATAGACCGACAGGATGGGCCCCTGCGCTCCGGTGCGCGGGACCGGTCCTTCGAGGATCGGCACCCCGTGATCCAGAAGCTGGCACACCACCTCGTCGATCGGGCGCTCTGTCAGGAAACAGAGGTCCGAGGAGCCGGGTGTCGGCGCGGCGGCGTGGGGTTCCACCGGTGCCGCGGCGTCATGCAGGTTGACCTTCTGCGTGCCGAAATGGAGCGCGACGCGGCCGGCTCCAAAGGTCCGCGGTTCCATGCCCATGACCTGCTCATAAAACGCCACCGTGCGCGGGATATCGCGCACGGTGAGCACGAGGTGGTCGAGCGAGGCGATCCGCATCAGCTCTCGAAGTAGGTGTATCCGCCGAGGCCGGTGCGGTAGATGTCCAGGATCTCGCGGCGTTCCTTCGGTGAGATGCGGCCTTCGACGACCGCCTTCTCGGCGAAGTTGCGGAACTTCGTCACCAGCTCCTTCGGATCGTATTCCACGTAGGTCAGCACGTCGGCCACGGTGTCGCCTTCCACCTCGTGGGTGTAGACCGGCTTGCCGTTCTCCAGGTGCACGCCGACCACGTTGGTGTCGCCGAGCAGGTTGTGGAGGTCACCGAGGGTTTCCTGATACGCGCCGACGAGGAAGACGGCGACGTAGTAGGGTTCGTCCGGCTTGAAGTCGTGCAGCGGCAGGATCTTGGCGACGTCCTCCTTGTCGATGAAGCGGTCGATCTTGCCATCGCAGTCGCAGGTGATGTCCGCCAGCACCGCGCGGTGCAGCGGGCGCTCGTCGAGGCGGTGGATGGGCATCACCGGGAAGATCTGCTCGATCGCCCAGGAGTCCGGCAGCGATTGGAAGAGGCTGAAGTTGCCGTAGTAGTAATCGACCAGCGTCGAGGACAGCTCGCGGAGGTCCTCCGGCACCTCGTCGAGGTCGTTGAGGAGCTTCGAGATCTTGGTGAGAATGTGCCAGAACCAGGCCTCGGCCAGGCCGCGCTCACGCAGGGTGGCGCTGCCGTAGAAGAACTGGGCGCGCATTTGGTCGCGGTAGTAGATCGCGTCGTTGAAGCACTCCTGGAGATTCTTTTTGCTGATGACCTTGTTGACCTCGATGATGTTCAGGAGGTTCTGCGGCGCGTTGTCCGGCACGGCGGGAGCCTTGTCGGTGGTCTGGGCGCTGGTGACGTCCAGGATGTTGAAAACGAGCACCGAGTAGTAGGACACCACCGCGCGGCCGGATTCCGAGATCAGGTTCGGGTGGGCCACGCCGGCCTTGTCGCAAATCTGGGCGATCGTCTCGACGACGTCCGCGCAGTATTCCTGCACCGAGTAGTTGCAGGAGGAGTGGAAATTGGTGTGGGAGCCGTCGTAATCGACCGCCATGCCGCCGCCGATGTCGAGCACGCCCATCGGAGCGCCCTCCTTGATCAGGTCGCAGTACATGCGGGTCGCCTCGGTGGCGCCTTCGCGGATCGCCGCGATGTTCGGGATCTGGCTGCCCTGGTGGTAGTGCAGCATCTTCAGGCAGCCGAGGTAGCCGGAATCCTTCAGGCGGTCCACGGCCTCGATGACCTGAGCGGCGCTGAGGCCGAACACGGACTTGTCGCCGGCGCTCTCGCTCCAGTGGCCGGAGCCGCGGGTGGAGAGGCGCACGCGCACGCCGAGGTTCGGCAGGATGCCGAGCTTGCGGGAGCGTTCGAGGATGAGATCGAGCTCGGACGGCATCTCGAGCACCAGCATCACGCGCAGACCCATCTTCTGGGCGTTGAGCGCGAGGTCGATGAACTCCTCGTCCTTGTAGCCGTTGCAGACCAGATAGGCTTCCGGGTCGTGCATGTGGGCCAGCGCGGCGATCAGCTCGGGCTTCGAACCGGCTTCCAGGCCGTAGTGGAACTGCTTCCCGAATTCGGTGATCTCCTCGATGACCTGGCGCTGCTGGTTGACCTTGATCGGATAGACGCCGCGGTAGCTGCCCTTGAAGCCCACGTCCTTGATCGCCTTGCGGAAGGAGGTGTTGATCTCGGCGATGCGGTTGTGCAGCAGATCACGGAAACGGAGAAGGACGGGCAGATGGGTGCCGCGGTCGCGCAGGCCTTCGATCACCTCGTGCAGCGAAACACCAGCGGTGCCGTTGTCATCGGCCAGGTTGACCGTCACGTCGCCGTGCTTGTTGACACCGAAGAATCCGTGTCCCCAGTTGTCGATGCCATAGAGCTCGGCGGACTTGGCGGGGGACCAGTCCTTGTGGGCCTTGCGCTTGGCGGTTTTCTCGGCGGTGTCGGTCGGAGGAACCATGCGGGAGGAAAACGTCATTTCCCGGGAAAATAAAGGGGAACTCGCGATGAGGCGGGATTTTCACCGAGGGCTTGCCGCAGCAGGGATTTTTCGCTGAAAAGGAGGCATGACCGAACGAAAGGCCATTTGCGTCCAGGGCTTGCTGCCCTTCCTGCTCCTGATCGCGGCTGTTGGAGGTACCGTGGCGACCGGCAAGCACCTGGTGATCCTGCAGGAAGCCCCGTTCCTGTTGGTCCTGATCGTGCCCGTCCTGATCCTGTGGCTGAAGGGGCTTTTCATCGTGTCCCCGAACGAGGGGAAGGTGCTGACCTTCTTCGGAAAATACACCGGCACCGTCCGCGAACCCGGTTTCTGGTTCGCCAATCCCTTCGCCAGCAAGAGCCCCATCTCGCTCAAGGTGAGCAATTTCCAGAGCCCGCAGCTCAAGGTGAACGACGCCCAGGGCAATCCGATCGAGATCGCCTGCGTGATCGTCTGGCGGGTGGTGGACACGGCCAAGGCTTTCTTCGACGTGGAAAACTACCAGTCGTTCATCAACATCCAGTGCGAAACCGCGCTGCGTCACCTGGCCAGCCATTACCCGTATGAGCCGCACCAGACCGGCGAGCTGTCCCTCCGCGGATCTCCGGAGCAGGTGGGAACCACCATGCAGAGGGAACTCCAGGACCGGGTGGGTGCCGCGGGCATCGAGATCATTGAGGCCCAGCTTTCCCACCTCGCCTACAGCCCGGAAATCGCCCAGGCGATGCTCCGCCGCCAGCAGGCCGCCGCCGTGATCGCCGCCCGCCAGCTGATTGTGGACGGCGCGGTCGGGATGGTCGAGGTGGCCCTGAAGAAGCTGGAGGAGGATGGCATCGTCCACCTCAACGAAGCCCAGAAGGCGACGATGGTGAACAACCTCATGATCTCGCTCGTGTCCGAATCCCACATGCAGCCGGTGCTGGCGACGGGGAATGTGGGCTAGGTAGCGTAAGTTTCCAATTTGCGCATGGGTGGAGCGGACTGCTTCCGGAGGTCCGGACGTTCTAACAACGGTCCGCCATCCCCACCCACAAGCAGCAATGATTGTGCAATTACGCCAGTCGGTCCCGGAAGTCCGCGTAGCCGAACTCCCGGATCGTCTCCAGCGTGCCATCGGGCCGCTGCAGCACGATCGCCGGATGCTTCACGCCGTTGAAGGTCGTGGTCTTCACCATGGTGTAGTGCGCCATGTCGTCGAACACGATCACATCGCCTACCTCCAGCGGACGGTGGAACGCGAAATCGCCGGTGACGTCGCCCGCGAGGCAGGTCGGGCCGCCGATCCGGTAGATGAACGCCGCTTCGGGATCGCGCAGCGCGGGATTGGACGAAGGATCACCGGCGGGGTGATAGAACTCGCCCGGGAACGTGACGGCCGGAAGCGATTCCTGCTCCACCGGCGGCTCATGCCGGTCCACCAGGAACACGTCCGGGCGGTAGGGCATTTCCAGCACATCCGGCATGTGGGCGGTGGCGGAGATGTCGAGGATGACGAGCTTGTGGCCCGCGGATTCGAAGACATCGAGCACGGTCGAGCGCAGCACGCCGGTGTGGATCGCCGCGGCCTCGCCGGGTTCCAGCCAGACCTCGACGCCGTATTTGGCCTTGGTTTCCTGCACCAGTCGCGCCAGCAGGGCGCGGTCGTAGAATGGCTTGGTGATCCAGTGGCCACCGCCCATGTTGAGATAGGTGAATTGCTCCGAGCGCAGCAGGTGGCCGAACTTTTCTTCCACCGCGACGAGCGTCTTCTCGAGGTCGTCGGAATTCTGTTCGCAGAGCGTGTGGAAGTGCAGGCCGGACAAGCCGGTGAGGTCCACGCCTTCCAATTGATCCGCGGTGATGCCGAGCCGCGAACCCGCCACACAGGGATCGTAGAGTGGGGTGCTGCCGGTGGAGCACTGGGGGTTCACGCGCAGGCCGCAGAGCAGCTCGCCGCTCTTGAAGCGCGGGTGGGTCATCACGATCCCGCGGAACCGGAACCACTGGGAGAGCGAATTGAAATCGAGATGGTGCGTGAACTCGCACAACTCGCGGATGTCCTCCTCGGTATAGCCGGGGGAATAGGTCACCACATGTTTTCCGAAGTAATCGCGGGCCAGCAGGCCCTCCCACAGGCCCGAGGCGCAGCAGCCGTCGAGATACGGGCGGATCGTGTCGAAGGCCTTCCAGCAGGAAAAGCCCTTCAGGGCGAGCACCAGCTTGCAGCCCGCGGCATCGGCGGTTTCGCGGAGGATGCGGGCATTGCGCTCGAGCGCGGCGAGGGAGACGACGTAGGCGGCGGACACGCGCGCACGTTAGACGCGCTCCGCACCCCGTAAAAGGAAAAGCGCGGCCCCGTGAGGGAGCCGCGCCTTTGAAGCCTTCGGGAAGTGTCGGTTATGCCACCTGGAACGCCGCCGCCTGTTCCTGGGTCAGCTCGATGAACTGCCACGGCAGGCCGTGCTCGTTCAGGTCGGCCATGAACGCGTCCGGATCGTACTGCTCCATGTTCCAGACGCCCGGCTTGCGCCAGTTGCCTTCCAGCATCTGCTTCGCGCCGATCATCGCCGGGACGCCGGTGGTGTAGGAGATCGCCTGGGAGCCGACTTCGGCGAAGCACGCCTCGTGGTCGCAGATGTTGTAGATGTAGATCGCCTTCGGCTGGCCGTCCTTCACGCCGGTGATGACATTGCCGATGCAGGTCTTGCCCTTGGTGGTCTGGCCGAGTTCGCCCGGGTCCGGCAGGACCGCCTTGAGGAACTGGAGCGGGATGATCTCCACGCCTTGGTAAACGACGGGGTCGATGCGGGTCATGCCGACGTTCTGGAGCACTTCGAGGTGCTTCAGGTAGTTCGGCGAGAACGACATCCAGAACTGCGCGCGCTTGATCGTGGGGATGTGCTTCACGAGGGACTCCAGTTCCTCGTGGTACATGCGGTAGATCTCATAGGTGCCGACGCCCTGCGGGCAGGTGAAGGCCTGGTGCTTCGACATCGGCGGGGTTTCGACGAACTGGCCGTTCTCCCAGTGGCGGCACTCGGCGGTCACCTCGCGGATGTTGATCTCCGGATTGAAGTTGGTGGCGAAGGCCTTGCCGTGGTTGCCGCCGTTCACATCGATGATGTCGAGGGTGTGGATCTCGTCGAAGTGGTGCTTCAGCGCCCAGGCGGTGAAAACGTTGGTCACGCCCGGGTCGAAACCGGAGCCGAGCAGAGCGGAGCGACCGGCGGAGAGCCACTTGTCCTGGAGCGCCCATTGCCAAGAGTATTCGAATTTCGCGACGTCCTTCGGCTCGTAGTTGGCGGTGTCCAGGTAGTCCACCCCGGCGTCCAGGCAGGCTTCCATGATGGTCAGGTCCTGGTAGGGCAGGGCGACGTTGACCACCAGGGTGGCGCCGGTCTTGCGGATCAGCTCGGCGGTCTGCTTCGGATCATCGGCGTCCACCTGGGCGGTGGCGATGTCCCGGCCGGTGCGCTTCTTGACCTCGGCGGCGATGGCGTCGCACTTCGATTTGGTGCGGGAGGCGAGGGTGATTTCCCCGAAAACGGAGGGAACCATGGCGCATTTGTGGGCGACGACGCTGCCGACGCCCCCGGCGCCGATGAGGAGAACCTTGTTCATGGGATGAGATTTGCGGGCCACAGGGGTGGGAAAATCCGGCCGGGCTGGCAAGGATTTCCCGGGAACTTTCCTGCCCCGGATGTAACTTTTACCGGCAACTTTTCCATCGCCCGGCGTTTTCATCCCTGTAAGCCTTGTGCCGCCCGGCCAAGAGCCAGTCATTTTCAAAGAATGAAAACCACCCGCCCCAACCGCCAGATCCGCCGCAAAGGCTTCACCCTCCTTGAAATGGTCATCGTTCTCGGGATCATCGCGATGATCCTCGGGGGGGCCATTTTCGCCATGAAGGGCATCGGCAACCAGGCCAAAATCACCCAGACGACCGCCGACATGAAGTCGCTCGGCTCCTCGCTGGAGATGTACAAGATCAACGCCGGCAACTATCCCACGACTCAGGAAGGCCTCGATGCCCTGGTGCACCGTCCGGCCAGCGCCCGCAAGTGGGCCCAGACCATGACCGCGGTGCCGACCGACCCGTGGAAGAATCAGTATGGTTACAAGTTCCCGGGCCGCAAGAAGCCGGCCGAGTTCGAAATCATCAGCAAGGGCCCGGACGGCATCGAAGGAACGGAAGATGACCTCAGCAGCCAGGACGACTAAGGGCCGCAGGGCTTCGCGCGCTGGCTTCACCCTGATGGAAATCGTCATGGTGTTGGCCATCGCGGCTCTCGTGATCGGAGGGGCGGTCGGTTTGATGGTCTATCACACCTCGGAGCGGGAGCTCCGCCGGGTTTCCGGTGAGGTGGAGATCATGGCCAAGCGTGCCCGGATGATCGCGTTGCTGCAGCAGAAGCCCTACGCCATCGTGTTCGTGCCCGGAAAGGTGCTCCTGATGCCGCTGGCCGAAATGAGCGGCACGGAACAGAATGTCTCCCGCTCGCTCGGTTCCCAGCGTTCCTCCCATTCCGCGGAATCGCCCACGGATGAAGAGGTTTCGCCTTCCGCCGCGGCCCAGGCCCCGGTCCATGACGAAATCGCCCTGGATGGGGAGTTTTCGATGATGGTCCGCCACTGGGGCGCTGACAAATGGGTCCCGATGGATGAACGCCGGCCGGAAGTCTGGCGTTTCGATCCCGAGGGGCTCTGCGAACCCATCTCCGTCCGCCTGACCTACAAGGATGGCTGGATTGAAGACGAATACCACCCCCTGACTGCCTCGATCCGGGATTCCGCGACCGAATTCAAATGATCTCCAGCCTCCACAAACGCGCCCGCAAAGGCTTCCTCATGCTTGAGGTGGTCCTCGCCTTGGCCATTTTCGGCACGGCGGCGGTGGCGTTTGTCGTGGCCATCAGCCGGATGTCCGCCACCGCGCAGTATGCCCAGAGCAAGCTGCGCATCACCCGGATCTTGGAAAGCGCCCTCGACGAGGCCCTCGCCGCTCCGACCATGGAGGAGGGCACCACCACCACGGTGCTGGCGGAAGCGGACACGGAGGTGGTCACCAAGGTGGAGGCCATGCAGGACCAGCTCCAGAACGAGGACGGGCAGGCCCTGCAGGAAATGTATCTCATCACGGTCATCGCCCGGTGGACCGAGAACAACCAGGAGCAGGAGCAAAGCGCCCGGGTCTGGCGCTACTCGCGCATGTATCAACCGTGAAGATTTCCGTTCCAAAACCGAGGCGCAAGGGCTTCACCATGCTGGAGCTGGTGCTGGCCATCATGCTGCTCGCCATGCTCATGGGGATGGTGTTCACGACCTCCCATGCCTCCCTGGCGCTCGGGAACACCGTCGTGAAGACCCAGAACGAGGAGATGCTCCACCAGGCGTTCTTCGAGCTTCTTTCCCGCCGGTTCTCCTCGCTGCCGGGGAACACGCGCTTCGATCTCAAGTATCAGGAGGGCACGCAGATCCTCTCCGATCTCACGCTCCAGAACGTCCCGCTGAGCTTCAACTGGGGCGGCGGCGAGCGCATTGCCAAGGCCGTGCAGATTTCCACGGTGCGGCGCAGCGACGGGTATCTCAACATCGTCCTGCGCTACTACGAGAATGAAATCCTTGAGGGCTCGACCCAGGCCGCGAATGAGCCGGCCAGTTCGAGCATCGATAACAAGCCGTTCGCCGAGATCGTGCTGCTGGAGGATGTGAACTATTTCGAATGGCAGGTCATGGATGGCCGGACCATGGAATGGCAATACGACTGGGACATCCAAGGCCGTCTCCCGCTGATGCTGGAGCTCAAGATGGCTTTCGGTGCCCAGGGGCAGGAAATCCGCCAGATCTTCTGGCTGACGCCGAAACAGAATCCGGAGGTGCTGATGCGCCAGCTCGGGCAGTCGCAGCCGAGGCAGCAACCGACGCCATGATCTCCAGAATTCATTCCAAACGCCGCCGCGGCATGGCCCTTCTGGCCGTGATCTGGCTGGTCGCCATTCTCGGCATCGCCTGCATGGCGACGCTGCGGGTGGTTTCGTTCGACACCAAGGTGGCGTCCGCCAAGATCCATGGCTTCGAGGCGAAGCAGCTCGCCGAAATGGGCGTGGCGGTCGCTTCCAATCCGGCCGTGAAGCCGAGCGATCCGCTTCTCCATCACACCGATGAGGAAGTGGGGGGCAGTTACGACGTCAAGATCGCTTCCGAGGGCGGACGCTTCAATATCAACGCGATCCTGCTGCGTGACGACAAGCCGCTGCTGCGCAAGATGTTCTCCGACTGGGGCTTGGAAATGGAAGAGGCCCAGCAGGTGACCGATGCGCTGGGCGACTGGATCGATTCCGACGACGAGGTGGCTATGAATGGCGCGGAGCGGGATTGGTATGAGAGGGAAGGGCGTATCAATCAGCCTTTCAATCATCCGTTTTACAGCCTCGACGAAATGCGTCTGGTGCGCGGCATGGACCGGGTGGAGGCGGTGAAGCCGGATTGGCGCAACTGGTTCACCATCTGGAGCGCCGGGGCCCTGGACGTCAATGAAGCCTCCGCCGAGCTGATCGCCGCCGCCGCCGAGGTGCCGGTGGAAACCGCCGATCAGGTGGTGGAAAAGGTTCGGGGTTCCGATGGGGTCCGTTACACCGACGACGATGTTCCTTTCCAGAATGTCAACGAGGCGCTTTCCTTGCTAGGAGTTGACACGAACGGTCGTCCCGACATCGCCCAGCGTTTCGCGGCGAATGACACCACCGTGCGCATCGAAAGCGTCGGCCACGCCGAAGGGGCCACCCGCAAGATTTCCCTGATTCTCCGCAACCGCACTGGCCGTCCGGCCATCCTAGAACGAACCGAAGAAGTGATTCCGTGAGCAAACCGTCCGACAATTTGATGCTGGTTCCCGGTGAGACCGGGTGGGAAATTTGGTCGGGATCGTCCGCCACGGGGTTTACTTTGCTGTCCACGGCCCCCACGGCCCGGGCGGGAGAGATCACCGGTTTGCCGTCCGGCGACGTGATTCTGCTGTTTCCGGTCCGGGCCCTCACGGCGCTGCCTCTGAAGGTCAATACCGAGGATGCCTCGTTGTTCCCGGAGCTCGCCGCGATGCACGCGGAGCGCCAGGGCCTGCGTCCCGACCCGATGGCGGGCCAGCTCACCGACCAGTTCGTGGTGGCGAAGGATGGCGAGAACTCGACCCTGCTCTCGGTGGTTCTTAGGACGCCGGGTGACGGCGAAATGCCTGCCCGCACGCCGAAGGAATTCGACCTCTCCGCCCGCGCTGTCCCGTACCAAGGGGATTCCCTCGTGCTCTGGCGCGAGTTCGGTCGCTGGGTGTTCGCGGTTTCGGTGGGTGGAAAGCTCGCCTATTGCCAGGCCACCGGTATCGAAGGTCCGGCACCGGATGGAGCGGTGGTCCGGGAAATGCGTCTCGCCCTGATCCAGATGTCCCTCCAGGGATTGGATTGTCGCGCCGAGCGGGTCGTGGTCTATGACTCCGCTCAGCCGCCGGTCGGGGCGCTGGAAACCGCCTTCGGCATCCCGGTCCAGATTTTCCCGAAACCTGCGCCGGTTCTCCCGGATCCGCGCAGCCACCTGCTCCCGGATGACGTCCGTGCGGCCCGCAAGCACGCCCAGCGTCGCCGCCAGATGATCGCCGCGGCGGCCCTCGTCGGGATCGCGTATTTGGGCACCCTCGGTTGGTTTGGATACGATTACTGGATGAAGGATCGCAAGGTTTCCCAACTGCGAGCCGAGGCTGGGAAGGTTGCTCCGCAGCGAATGGCTTACCAGCAGCACGTTGCAAAGTGGGATGAGCTCGAGTCTGTTGTGGATCTCGGCAAATCCCCGGTGGAGCTGCTCTACCGGGTGGTGAGTTCAATTCCTTCGTCCGGCGGGGGCGCAGGCGGGGTGCGCTTGAAGTCCGCGGACATCGACGGCAATGAAATCAAGGTGGTGGGGCAAGCTCCGCAGCCGGGGCCCGTCAAGCAATTCGACCTGGCCCTTCACAAGAGCGACCAGCTTTCCGCTTTCACTTGGGAAAACCAAGAGCCGGCGCAAACCAATAAGGGTTGGGATTTCGTGTTCACCGGCCGCACGGCCCAAGCCGGGACCCAAAGGCGCTGATTTGTTTTCCGTCAACCGACAATTCCGCGCCCGGGCGGCTTTTTTCTCTCGTCCGGCTGATCCCGGAATTCCTTTCCACCCCCTTTTCCGCTACATTACTCCATGTCTTCCAATGAAAAACGCCTGCTCACGTTGCTCGGCATCGGCGGATTCATCATGCTCAATTTGATCCTGTTCATGAAGCTTTCCCAGCTCCGCACGAACGTGGCGCGGGAGCAGTTGAAAGCCCAGCAGGAGTATGATCTGGCCAAAATGATCCTCAGCCAGCGGGATCAGGTCGCGGACCAGATGGACTGGATCGCCGAGCACGAACCGAAGCCCCAGGAAGATCAGGACGCCCAGACCGCGCTCCAGCAGCTTGTCGAGCGGGAAGCGACTTCCCGCGGCCTGACGATCAAAACGCAAAAGCTGCTGCCGACCGATGTTTCCCCGGTCAATTACCACCGCGCGAAGGTGGAATTCTCGGTGACCGGCAACGAGGACGCCCTCTACAAGTGGATCGGTCGTCTCCAGGTGCCCAGCGAGTTCCGGGCCGTCACCTTCATCCATCTCCAGCCGAACCACGAGGACGACACCAAGATCGACGCCAAGTTGACGATCGAGCAGTGGTTCGTCCCGCAAAGCCCCACCACCTGAAGTCATGAAAACGACGCGATTTCTCCTGACAATCCTGACGATTTTCGCTTCCTCCGCCGCGTTTGGCGTCGAGGTGGTGAAGAAGGTCCCTGATTCGACCTACTCCCGCCTGTGGCAACAATCCCCGTTCACGACCAAGCCGGAAGTGATTCGCCCCCCGGAAGAGAATCCCCTCGGCGACCTCGCCCTGAGCGCGGTGATGCCGGTGGATGGTGGCTACATGGTGGTTCTTCAGAACAAGAAGAAGCCGGACGAGCGCATCAAGATCATCCCCGGCCAGCCTTCGGACTACAAGGTGGTGGAAGTGCGGCCCGGCAATTCTGGTCCACGCAGCATGACCGTTATGCTTTCCACTGGTTCCAAGACCGGGGTGGTTGCCTTCGATGAGAAGCTGCTGGTGATCAAGACCGCGGCGCCCGCCAAGGGGCAGCCCGGCCAGAACGGCATGCCGGGCAATCCCGGAAATCCGGGCAACCCCGGCAACCCGGGGAATCCCAACATGCCTGTCGCGGTTCCAGTGCCGGGCCAGGCCTCTCCGGTGGCCGCTGGCAATCCGATGCCCAATGCCGGTGGAGGCAACGGGGGCAATGCCGGTGGTGCGAACACCGCGGGCTTCAACAACAACCACGGAGGTGGACGGGACGGCGGAAACAACAATAACAACAACGTCCGTCCTCCACGCCCCCGGGTCATTCCGAGCCAAGGTGGCAACCGCTGATTTCATCCCGTTTTTCATCCCGCACGCTTTTCGTTTCTCATGCACGCCATTCGCCGTATTCTCCCCGTTGGCTTGATCGCGCTCTCCAGCGCCTTCGGTCAGGAAGCCAACGAGGCCGCGCCCGCCCCGGCGGCGCCCTTGCCTCCCGCTGTTCCAGCCATCCCGGCCAATCCCGGCAATCCCACGCCGGCACCGGCACCCGCCAATCCGATTCCGGGCAATCCAGTCATTCCACCAGGCGGCCGTCCACCCCGTGGTCCCGCCGCTCAGGCCGGTCAGCCCGGGCAGGTGCTGCCGAATCAGGACGACCGCCCGCTGGCCGAGCGCAAGGTGACCGAGACGATCAACGCGCAGAAGATCACCGGCAATGAGCTCGCCGACCTGTATCACAAGTATACCGGCCGCCGGGTGGTGGTTTCCGCCGCAGCCGCGCAGGCCGAGTTCTCCTTCGTGCAGGAAGCGAGCGTCAAGGAGCCGCTGACCTACAAGCAAGCCTCCGATCTTCTCAAGATGTCGGCGTTGACGGAAGGTTTCGTGTTCGTGCCCGCCGAGGAAGGCGTGGATCGCCTGCTTTTCGCCGGCAACGCGGCGAACAATCCGAAGGGATTGGCCGGGATCTACAGCGATGAGGACGTGCTGCCGGATTCCGACCTCGTCATCTCCTATGTGATGACTTTCCGCTACCTGAAGCCGGAGCAGGCGCTCCAGGTCTTCAACCAGGTGATCGGCCAGGTGGGCGGTGCCTACGGCTCGATTGCCGCGGTGGCGAATGCCTCGGCCCTCGTGATCACGGAGAACACCTCCGTCATCCGGAAGCTGATCCAGCTCAAGGAAGAGATCGACAAGCCCTCCGGTGAGTCCGGCAAGCTGTTCATCAAGGTCCAGTATGCCGACGTGACCGAGTTGGCGCAGACGCTCAACGAGCTGCTCAGCACGCAGCAGCAGGCCCAGCGCACCGCTGGCATCCAGCGTGCGGAGAACAACATTCCGCAGGGCGTCCCGGGACAGCAGGGCGGCAACCGTGGCAATACGGCCACCGCCGCGGGTGAGGACACTCCGGTCCAGATCGTTCCCGATCCCCGCACCAACCGCATCTTCGCGATGGGCCGTCCGGTGGACCTGAAGTTCGTGGAGTCCTTGATCCATGAGTTTGACACCAAGACGGACGACCGCAACTTCCTGCGCCGCCGCCTGCGTTTCCTCGCGGCGAACGATTTCCTCGAAGTGGCGGGCAATGCCCTGAACCGCGCCTTCACGGGCACTGGCACCGGCAGCGGTGGCGGCGGCGGTGCGGGCTCGACCGGCGCCAACTTCGGCGGTGGCGGCGGTGGCCGCACGACCGGTGGTGCCTCGGGTGGTCGCACCAGCGGGAGCACCGGCAGCCGCACCAGCGCGACGGGTTCCAGCAGCTCTTCGGGTGGCTTCGGCAGCAGCGGTTCTTCCGGTGGGTTCGGGGGCTCCTCCGGCAGCGGTGGCAGCTCGCTGGGTTCCTCCGGCCTCTCCGATCCGAACGTTTCCACGGCTCCGCAGTCGATCCTCGTCGGCCGCACGCTGCTGGTGGCGGACAACATCACCAACTCGATCATCGTCCAGGGCCCGCCGGCCAGCGTGGAAGTCATCGAGAAGCTCCTCAACCAGGTCGACGTGAAGGCCGACCAGGTGATGATCTCGACCGTCTTCGGCCAGCTCACCGTGAACGACAACCTCGACTACGGTGTCGATTTCCTGAAGACCTTCGGCAACAAGAAGACCGGTGTCGCCGGTGGCAGCACCCCCACCACCGACACCCCGTCGGTGCCGATCAATCCGGCCGCCCTGTTGACGCCGGCCAATTTCCCGGCCAGCAACGGTCTGAACATCTACGGCACGATCGGTCGCTCCTACAGCCTCTATCTCAGCGCCCTGCAGGCGACCGGCAACTTCACCGTGCTCTCCCGCCCGAGCATCTACACGGCGAACAACAAGAAGGGCGTCATCTCCTCCGGTCAGCAGATCGCCGTTCCGACCAACACCTACAATAATGCCAGCAGCACGGGTACCACCGGTGGCGTGCAGACCAACATCGAGTACAAGGATGTGGTGCTGAAACTGGAGGTCATCCCGCTGATCAACTCCGAGAACGAGATCACCCTCCAGATCGCGCTGATCAGCGATGAAGTGGGTGCGAACCAGACGGTGGGTGACCTCACCGTGCCGACGATCATCACCCGCGAGATGACCACCACGGTGACGGTGCCGAACAACCAGACGGTGGTGCTCGGTGGTCTGATCATCTCCCGCGACCGCGACAGCGTTTCGGGTATCCCGATCCTCAGCAAGATCCCGGGCCTCGGCAAACTCTTCTCGAGCACGACCAAGGACAAGGAGAAGTCCGAGTTGCTGATCTTCATGCAGCCCTCGATCGTCCGCGCCGACAAGCAGCTCGACTCCGTGCAGGACGACATGGACCGCCGCTACAAGATCGCTTCGGATCTCCGCAATTTCGGGGATGGCCCCGGCTCGATCGCTCCGCCGGACGGTGTGCCGGTGGTGTCCGACAAGGCTGCGGCTCCCGCTCCGGCGGCTTCGAAGAAGAGCAACGCCCCGGCGGACTACGACGCCCAGGCAACGAAGAAGCCCGCGCGCCTCGGCCGCCGCTGATCGTTCCTCCGATTCCTTTCAAAGGCCCATGTCCGGTGTTCCGGGCATGGGTCTTTGTTTTAGTCGGGCTCGGAGCAGTGATTGGCTACGGGGCGGCGTGCGGTTAGTTCCGGGCCACGATCGCAGCAGTTCCGGAGAAGGTCCGGTAGATCGAGGATGCCATCATTCTGGAATCAAGGGTGGACTGGTGGCTGTCATTGGCGGCGAAGGACGATTTGCTGCCCCGGATGAGATGAAGATACATCTTGGTGCCAGCGGCCGCATTGGTGCTACGGAGCCGGACGATACACGGGCCTGCGAATAGGCCCTGATAGGCGGTGGTGGAGGGCGATGCGTAGGTGGAGCCGCCGTCGAAGCTCAGTTCGACGAAGGGGGAGCCGGTGCCGTTGACCACCAATCCGGCCAATTGAACGTATTCCGTGGAGCCGAACGAGCTTGTGACGCTGGTGGCGCCGGTGATGGAGATTGACTCGACACCCGCGAATGCGGAGGCGGCAAGCGAAAGTAGGGCGGTAATGGCGATAGCAGTTGTTTTCATGATATAGTTGCTGATGTCAGCATGGTGGATTTACGCGGGATGATGTGTTCATCAAATGGTTTTTTGTTATTTTGATTTGGCCGATTTGTTATCTGAATGGTGTTTTCCGGGTTTCGTTTCATGGAGTCGTGGATTTCCTTCTGCGGGGCGGTCGTCCCATCGAGATCGCCTTCCTGAAACCGGGCGACCCGGCTGATGGGCGGTTTGCGAGCATGGCATCAGCAGGGGTTGGGCGGCGAAATCGTTCGCCTTTTGGAAGGATGACCGTATCCTAACAAACCGATGAAACTCCGATTTTGCGGCGCGGCCGGCACCACCACGGGTTCCCAGCATCTTCTCGAAATCAATGGCAAGCGGATCCTTCTGGATTGCGGCTTGTACCAAGGCAGCCGGAAGCACGCCTACGACGTGAACTGCTGCTTCCCGTATTTCGATCCGGCGTCGATCGATTGCGTGATCCTTTCGCACGCCCATATCGATCATTCGGGCAACCTTCCGAACCTGTGCCGGAAGGGGTTCACCGGAAACATCTACGCCACCGATGGCACGCGCGACCTGTGCCAGATCATGCTGGCGGATTCCGCGCACATCCAGGAGGGGGACATCGAGTGGCTGAACAAGCATCGGAAGCGTGAGGGGCTGGCACCCGCGGAGCCCCTCTACACGCAGCAGGATGCGGAGCGGTGCCTGCGGCAGTTCGTGACGGTGAGCTACGATCGCCCCTTGCCGGTTTCGGATGGGGTGACGGTGACCTTCATCGATGCCGGCCACATCCTCGGTAGCGCGCAGGTGCTGCTGGAAATCGACGACGAGGCGGATGGCCAGCGGAAGCGGTTCCTGTTCTCCGGAGACGTGGGGCGGGGAGGGAATGAGATCCTGCGGGATCCGGTGCCGGTGCCGGACGTCGATTTCGTGCTCATGGAGAGCACCTACGGCGGTCGCGAGCACGAGGCTCCGCCGGGAGCGGGCGACCATTTGGCGGGAGTCATCCAAGCGGCACTGGCGCGGGGAGGAAAGATCCTGATCCCCGCCTTCGCGGTGGAGCGCACCCAGCAGCTTCTCTTCATGCTGCACGAACTGTTCACGGACGGGAGGATCCCGGACATGCCGGTTTATGTGGACAGCCCGCTGGCGGTGAGCGCCACGGAGATCTACCGGCTGCATCCGGAATGTTTCAATGACGAGGTTTATGCGACCTTGTTCGAAAAGCAGAATCCGTTCGGTTTCGAGAACCTGACGCTGGTCCGATCGGTGAAGGGATCGATGGAGCTGAACGGAATCGAGGGGCGGGCGATCATCATTGCCGCGTCCGGCATGTGCGAGGCGGGCCGCATTCTCCATCATCTGAAAAACAACATCGGGGACCCGCGCACGACGGTGCTGTTCGTGGGATTTTGCGCGGACCACACGCTTGGACGGCGCATCCGCGACGGGGAGAAGGAGGTGCCGATTTTCGGTGAGCTGCACCGGGTGCGGGCGAGGATCGAGATCATCGATTCGTTCTCCGGGCACGCCGATCATTCGGAATTGCTCGATTGGTTTGATCGCACGGGCGGACCGAAGAAAAAAACCTGGCTGGTACATGGCGAGCCCGATCACGCCGCGGCCCTGCGCGAGGCTTTGGCGGCCAAGCACTCCGGGAGTGTAGAGGTGGCGCGGCTCGGGGAGTGGGTGGAATTTTGAAACAAGAATGTTGCGAAAAGCGTTGCCAATCCGGGTCGGGGACCCTAATCATCCGCCCGACCCGCAAGCGCGGTTAGCTCAGTGGTAGAGCACATCGTTCACACCGATGGGGTCGCAGGTTCGAACCCTGCACCGCGCACCATCCCTCCCTTTCCGGCAGGTTGATTTCAAGGGTTTCTTCAAATACGGAGCCGCGTTTGTAATGGTTCCTCTCCGTCCCGGATGATAGAAAGGTGCTATGGGTGATCTTTGGATCATGCTCATTTTGCTGGCCCATTTGGTGGTCCTCGTCTGGATGGACATACGGCTCAGGAAGGATCTTTCGGAGTCGTTGGGTGCCCGGCGCAGCGGGTGGATGTGGTTTGGAGACGGGCGTGCGGTGGTGTCGGCGCTTGCCGCGATCAACCGTCTGCGGGACCGGCGGATTGAAGAGTGCCCGCTTTGCTATCGACGCAAGGTCGAGGGTTTCACTTCCTGTTCCTGTGGTGCGCCATACGGGAGCGCCACCGATCCGCGTTTGATCGCGGTGCTGCGGGCCCGGTGCGCCCGTGGACAGGGTTTGAAGTGCGGCCTTGAACTGCCTTCCAAGTCGGGCGGTAAGGGGTTCCGCAGGTGGCCGGCCGGGTGGGGGAACTCGCCGGAATGAAGATGCGTGACGAGCCGGATACCCAAATGCCGTGGAGAGTCGATTTAGGGGATTTCCGCACCGGGGCGGGAGGGATTGGGGCTTGCGTCCGGGGTGGCTCGTGTCAGAGTCCGCGCGTCGGCCACCCTCCACCGGGTGGATTCACCGGAGGAGGCCGATCGGGGAACCATTCCCGGTGCTCCTCCTTGACGATTTCGCCATCCACTACCGCCGAATTGGCAAAACCATCAGGTCGAGAACCCCAGGTGATTCGAGCGGATGGCAAGCGGTCGGGCCGCTTCCCGAGCCGCGCACCACGCGCCCTTTCCAGCTTATCCCAACAACGGATTCCAGACCGACCAAAGGCCCTGCATGAGTGACGGAGATTCAGAAGTATCCACCACGGTTTCGACCCTGACTGAACGCGTGCGCTTGGCGCACCGCGCCGGGACCAGCCATGACGACCGGGAGCCGCGCGACCTGATGGCGGATCCGGCATGGACCGAGGATGATCTGGGCGTGCCGTTGCCGGACTCCGCGCATGCTTGCTCGGTATGCCTGCCCACGTGGGACGCGGTCGTCGGCTATGAGGAGGGTCGCGACAAGGTGACCCGCCGCATGCGTGCCGGATACCCACGCTTTTTCAAGCACCCGCAGGTCGAGCGTCTCTTCGCCGCGGCGAGGGCCGAGATCGCGCTGGAAGACGAGCACGTGGTGGTGTTGCCGACCCGCGGGGCGGTGCAGCGCGCCCAGCGTTGGGTGGAACGCCGCGCCGAGACCGCGATCCGCATCGCCAGTCTCAGCGGCCTGCAGGCGCTGGTGGTGCCGCAGAAGGCGAAGCAGGATGCCGACCTCTACTGGCGCTTTTCCGGCGAGGTGGTGAGCAGCCGCCAAGCTCAGGATTTCCTGGAGAACAATCTCCGCGAGGGCTCGAAGTCCCATCTCATCGCGCGCCGCATCGCCAAGCTGGCGGGGGCGGAGCCGGAGGATGCCTTCATCTTCTCCAGCGGCATGGCCGCGGTGACTGCGGTGCTGCGAGCGCTGCCGGGGGTGAAGGAGGGCAAGAAGACGCTGCAACTGGAGTTCCCGTATGTCGATTGCCTGAAGATCCAGGAGCTTTTCGGAAACGGCGTGGTGTATCTCAACGATGCCACCGGCGAGTCGTTCGACGAGGCGCTGCAGCGCATCCGCCAAGGTGAGTTCGCGGGCGTTTTCACGGAGGCTCCGAGCAACCCGCTGCTGCATACCGCGGACCTCGCCCGCCTCGCCGCCGCTTGCGCGGAGGGTGGCACTCCCTTCATCATCGATGATTCCGCGGGCGGGCCTGCGAACATTCAGGGCCTGCGTTTCGCCGATGTGGTGACGGGCAGCCTCACCAAGTGGCTTTCCGGCATGGGCGACGTGATGGCCGGTGCGGCCACCGTGCGTCCGGATTCCCCACATGCGAATGCGTTCCGCGAGTTCCTCGCCATCGAGTCCACGGAGACCGCTCCGCTTTACATCGGCGATGCCGAGGTGCTGCTTTCGAACCTGAAGGGCTACGAGGAGCGCATGGCGACGGTGAATGCCAACGGTGCGGAACTGGCCGCTTGGCTGGCCGCACATCCCGCCGTGGAAACGGTGTGGCACCCCTCGCTGGGCGACACGACGAACTACGACGCGGTGAAGGCCAAGGGCGGCGGCTACGGCGGCCTGCTCTCCTTCGTGCTGAAGAACCAGAAGCGCACGCCGAAGGTCTTCGACAACCTCAAGGTGTGCAAGGGCCCGAGCTTCGGCACGATCTTCACGCTGGCCTGCCCCTACACGCTGCTCGCGCACTACCACGAGCTGGAGTGGACGGAGGACTGCGGCGTGCCCGCGAACCTGCTGCGCGTCTCGACCGGCATCGAGTCGTTCGAAACGATCCGCGCGGCGTTCGAGGAAGCGCTCACGCACGCCTGATCACCTCGCCAGTCGCGGATCGGTGGCGGCGAGGATGGCGCTCACCGATTGCTGGTTGAAGCCCTTGAAACCTCCCTTGCGCTGGAGGTTTTCCAGGTGGCTGCCGATCGCGCCCTCGTTGAGGAAGATGCGGTAGCGTTCGCCATCGATGAGGCCGAGATCGAGGAGTTTCCGCGCGCGGCCGGGATCCACCGGCCAGTGTTCGCCCTCGGTGAAGGCCTGTTTCAAGAAGGGGAAGTCGGAGAAGGGTTTCATGGTGTTCACGCCTTCCCCGGCCAGTTGTTCGCGGAGCATGGCGTAGTCGAAACGGCACTCGAGATGGTGCATGCCGGCGTCGAGGAAACTCTCTCCGTGGAGGCCGATCCACAGGCCCACGGTGTGCAGGGAATCGGCCGGGGCGAGCGGTTGGCGGGAGAAATCGATGTGTGTTTCCTCCGGCGTGAGGTCGACATCGCAGAAGACCACGATGCCCTCGACCGGCTGCTCCATGATCTGCGCGCCCCAGCCAGCTTGTTCGCCCGCGTAGAAGCGCTCGCGGCGCTCGAAGCCCAGTCTCTCCATCACCGCCATGAGGTGGATGAATCCCTCGCGGGAGCTGCGGAAGGTGTGATGGTCGTGGTTTGCCCAGCCGAGTCCGAGTGAATCCTGGCGGGCTTTCTGGACGCGGGCGGCGCGGTTGCGGGATTGCCAGAACTTCCGCTCGCCATCGAACACGACGTGGCAGGCCAGGTCGCGGCCGACCATGGCAATCAATCGGTCGAGGAGGGTGAGGGCGTCGTGGAAACCTTCTGCCACGTCCTCGTAGCTCCGGCGGCGTGTGCGCCACAACTCCGATGCGTGTAGTAGTTCGGAGGCGTTTGCGCGGGTGTCGGGGATGAATCCGCGGTAACCCCGCCGCTCGGTGACATGGAAACGGGCCTCGTGTTCATCCGAGACGAGCGCCCGCCGATAGCGTCCCAGCGGATCGCCTTCGATCGGGTGGGGAATGCCGTGGATGGCGAGGAAATCGACGATGCATTCGACATGGATGGCCAGTTCCTCGGCTTGGCCGCAGCCACGGCGGAGGACCACCCGCGGCAACATCGCCTCGGGATGTTGCCAGGTGAGGTCTCCATCGGGAGTTTCCCCGGAGGGATCGAGGAGGAAACCGAGCCGCTCGAGATCGCCTTCGCATCCGGCATCCATGACCAGGTGGTCCACCCAATCGATCAGGAGGGTGCCGGTTTCATCGCGCATGCGTTCGGACAAGGTGCGCGCGAAGGTGTTCCGGGCGAGGAAGCCGCCGAGGTGGGAAAGCAGGAAATCCTCCGCTTCCTCGCAGACCGGCCAATCGAAACGATGTTCCGCATTCATGATGGATCTCCGAACTGGATGCCCTGTGCCAGCGGCAGGGTGGTTCCGTGGTTGAGGGTGCTGGTCTGGCGCCGCATGTAGTTTTTCCAGGCATCGCTGCCGCTTTCGCGACCGCCACCGGTGTCCTTCTCGCCACCGAAGGCTCCGCCGATCTCCGCTCCGCTGGTGCCGGCGTTCACATTGGCGATGCCGCAATCGCTGCCGCGGGCGCTCAGGAAACGCTCGGCCTCGCGGAAGTCGTTGGTGAAAATGGCAGAGCTCAATCCCTGGGGAACCGCGTTCTGGCAGGCGATGGCGTCTTCGAAATCGCGATAGGACAGGAGGTGGAGCAGGGGAGCGAAGACCTCCTCGCGCACCACCGGCATGTCCGGGTGGGAACGGGCGAGGCAGGGGGACACATAGCAGGGACCGAGCAGCGGAAGAGATTCGCCGCCGTGGAGAATCTCTCCGCCTTCATCGATGATCCGGCGTTTCGCCTGCATTAACGCTGCCACGGCATCCGGATGGATGACCGGGCCCATCACCGTGGAGCGGTCGAGGGGATTGCCGATGCGCAGAGAGGAGTAAGCCTTCAGCAGGCGTTCGCGGAGGGCGGTTTCAATGGATTCGTGGACGATCACGCGGCGGGTGGTGGTGCAGCGTTGGCCAGCGGTGCCGATCGCGCCGAAGAAGATCGCGCGCACGGCGAGATCGAGATCCGCGGTAGGCGTGACGATCACGGCATTGTTGCCGCCGAGTTCGAGAAGCGTGCGACCGAGCCGGGCGTGGACGGTGGCGGCGATCCGGCGACCCATCGTGCACGAGCCGGTGGCGGAGACGAGCGGCACGCGCGGATCCTTCACGATGGCATCGCCCGCGATGTCCCCGGAGCCGCAGAGCAGGGTGAAGATGGCGGGATTCGCGCCCGTGCCTTTGCAGACGCGTTCGACCAACCGTGTGGTGGCGATCGCGCAAAGCGGAGCCCGGTGGGACGGCTTCCACAGCACGGCATCGCCGCATACGGCGGCCAGCGCGGCGTTCCACGACCAGACGGCGGTGGGGAAATTGAACGCGGTGATCACGCCGATGGGGCCGAGCGGATGCCATTGCTCCATGAGGCGATGGGCGGGGCGTTCCGAGGCAATGGTGAGGCCGTGGAGTTGCCGGGAAAGGCCGGTCGCGAAGTCGCAGATGTCGATCATCTCCTGCACTTCGCCCTCCGCTTCCGCGAGGATCTTGCCGGTTTCCAGCGTGATCAGGCGGGCGAGATCTTCCTTTGCAGCCCGCAGCGCGTTGCCGATGCGTCGGACGGTTTTGCCGCGGACCGGGGCGGGCACCTCGCGCCAGGCTTGGAAGGCCTCCTGGGCGCGGGCGAGGGCTTCCTTGCAATCCCCGGCGGTGGCTTGCTGGATGCGAGCGATGACGCGGCCATCGATGGGAGAGACGGATGCCACCTCCGGTCCGCTGCCATGCCACGTGCCATCGAACACACCGGCATGGTGGCCTTCGATGCCGAGGGAATGGAGGAAGGTGAGCATGATCTCGGGCGGACTCACATCCGCCGGCATTGGTGGGAGAGCAGCCCGATGGCTTCGTCGATGGCGGACTCGGGGAGGTCGAGCGCGGGGCGGAAACGGATCGAGCGTTCGCCGGAACGCAGTGTGAGCAGGCCGAGTTCGAAGAGCCCGCGGTGGAAGGCATCGCGCAGCTCGCGGTTGGGCAGGTCGAAGGCGATCATCAGCCCGCGTCCGCGCACGGCGCTGAGGAGGGGTTCGCGCTGGGCCAGCTCCTCCAGATCCCGCACCAGCATGCGGCCGATGCGGTTCGCGTTTTCCAGAAGGGATTCCTCCTCCACGATCCGCAGCGAATGGGTGGCGCGGACCATATCCACGAGGTTGCCGCCCCAGGTCGAGTTGATGCGGCCCGGCAGGCGGAAGACGTTTTCCGGGACCTCGTCGAGGCGAGGGCCAGCCATTACCCCGCAGGCCTGGGCCTTCTTCCCGAAGGCGAGCAGGTCCGGCAACACGCCGAAGTGCTCGCAGCACCACATCTTGCCCGTGGTGCCGCCACCGCACTGGACTTCGTCGAAGATGAGCAGCAGGCCGTGCTCATCGCAGAGCCGGCGGAGGGTTCGCAGCCACTCGCCGCGGAAATGACGGTCGCCGCCCTCGCCTTGGATCGGCTCGATGATGATGGCGGCGAGATCGTCGCCCTGTGTTTCCAAGAGGTGTTGCAGTTGCGCGATGGTATCCTCCTCGCGGGCGGCGACGTCGATGAGGCGTTCGTGCGCGGAGAGGGTGAAATCGAGGGCGGGGGAGGGCAGTCGTGGCCAGGGGAACTTGGCGTAGTAGGCTGTCTTCACCGGATCGGTGTTGGTCAGACTGAGGGTGTAGCCGCTGCGGCCATGAAAGGCGCGCTCGAAGTGGACGATGCCGGTGCCGCGTTCACCTCGGCCCGCGGCGAGGTTCCGACGCACCTTCCAATCCATGGCTGCCTTGAGGGTGTTTTCCACCGCCAGCGCGCCGCCCTCGATGAAGAAGTAGCGGTCCAGCGGTGGCAGCCCGGCGATCCGGGTGAAGGTGGCGGTGAACTCCGCGAAGGCTTCGGTGGCGACGTCCGAGTTCGCGGCCTTCGTGCGGGCGGCTTCCAGAAGGGATTCACGCACCTCCGGTTCATCGAAGCGCGGATGGTTGAAGCCGATCTGCATCGACCCAAAGCCGCCGTAGAGATCGAGCAACGTGCGACCGCCCGCGGCGTCCACCGCGTGGCAGCCGTGGCTTTTCTCCAGATCGAGCACGATGCCGAAACCGTCCTGGAGGACGTGTTTTCCGAGCTCACGAAGCGCCTCCGCCGGAGCCATCGTCCGGACCGCGATCATGCGGGAATCTAGCGGCAAATCGTCCTTTTCGCAACTGGCGGGGTAGCCCGAACCCTCTCTCCGCCGCTGGAGTTGCGGTCTTTCTCAAGGAAGGCGTTCCGGGCATTGCCAAGTTCAAACCCGGCTGATATTCCGATCCGCGACGGGCCTGTAGCTCAGCGGTGAGAGCAGGGGACTCATAATCCTTTGGTCGTGGGTTCGAACCCCACCGGGCCCATTCATTCGTCGAAAACCCGGCCGGATGATTTCAATGGATCGGGAATTGTTCATGGTTCGAAATCGATTCCAAACCCGGCGATGATCTGGCCTTCCTTTGACTCAAGGCCCAAGCCTTGGATCTCGAGGTAGTAGGTGGAGTTTTTCCATTTGAGAATCACCTTGTACTTTGCTTTCCCGGCTTTGAGGTGTCCGAGCACCGCCTTGGTATCAACCTTCTCAAAGACAGAGCCCCTCCTGTTCCAAAGCGGGCCCGTAAGCGCCTTCTCGGAGGCGGTGTTGAACCAGAAATCCCACTTCTGTTTGAAATCGTTTTTCAGAATCAAGCTGACCAAGGACGTTGCACGCTTTTTCTGTTGAGCGTCATATTCCAGCAAATCGCCCGATGGTTCCATATTCAGGAAATGCCCCACACCGTGCACGGAAAGCGAGACGCTACACGATGCTATATCCGAATTTCTCGCGCCCTCCCCAATTAACTCCAAAGCATCTCTTACTTTTTGCTCCTGCGTGGGGCGTAACAATGCAGCGTTGGGCACCCCCGACGCTATGAAGAAGAGGGCGGCGCGACGATTCTGAGCGAGGTAAGTCTCTAGCTCTTTATCATAACCAAGCGCTTTGACAGCTTCGACAATAGAAGCCGAAGCATCGGACGTAGCCGTTGCTCCAACGTGGGATTCCAGCCAATTGTTTCGTCCGGAATGCTTCGCCCCCCTGAACCAGATCCCGGCATGTGATGCATCGTTGCCATCCTGGCCAAATGCCAAGCTCATATTGAAATTGTAGTGGTCGAGCTTGCCTCCGTAGTAGAGGTCGAGCCAACGATGCAAATCCAGAAGCGCTATCGATTCACCCATTCCCTCGATATCAAACCGGCCCTCGAAGAAACAGAAGTAGGGGATGGGGCTAAAATCCCGGCTGCCTACCTTTTTCTGAAGGTCCTTCAGTCCGCATTTCCAATTGAACTCCCTGTCCTGATCGTTCTCGACGAAAGAGTGCCCCTTCCCGAATGCGCACCAAGCATACTGGATTTGCTTCAGAAGCAGGACCAGCTCATTGGCATCTTGGATTCCAACCGATATCATATTTTGAATTCGGCAAGATTTCTTTGATTGCTCCGATGGATGCAAGGCTCTCTACGGCCCCGTCTCTTTTTTCGGCTGCGGCTCCCGGATGCATTCACGAAATCGCCCTGGGGTTATCAGGCAACCGTTGGCCCAATGCTTATTCGGGCAGTAATGTTAGAGCTGGCTCACGATCTCATACGACCGCAGGCGGTCGGTGTGGTGGTAGAATTGGGAGTTCAGGATGAACTCGTCCGCTTGGGTGGCGGCCAGGGTTTCCTCCAGCTTTTGCTTCACGGTTTCCGGGCCACCGATGATGGCAGCGCCGAAGAATGAGGCGACGGCGGCTTTCTCGGATGCGTCCCAGAGGCCGTCCATGCGGTCGACTGGCGGCTGGACACGGACGGGCTTGTGGCGGATGAGGCCGAGCACGCTTTGGAGGGCCGAGGTGGCGAGACGTTCGGCCTCTGCATCGGTGTCCGCGGCGATCACCGGTAGGCCGACCATGGCATAGGGTTGCGCGAGATCCTTTGAGGGTTGGAAATAGGTGCGGTAGAGGTGCAGGGCCTCCTGCATCTGGCGCGGGGCGAAATGGGCGGCAAAGGCGAAGGGTAGGCCCATCGCCGCGGCGAGCTGGGCACTGAAGGTGCTGGATCCGAGCAACCAGATCGGCACGTGGGTGCCGGTACCGGGGATGGCTTTCACCTTGTGGTCGGACGTGGAATCGCCGAGCAGGGTGCGGAGTTCGTGGACGTGCTCCGGGAAGGAGTCGGCGGTGGTGGGATCGCGGCCGAGCGCATGGGCGGTGGCGCGGTCCGATCCGGGGGCTCGGCCCAGGCCGAGATCGATGCGGCCGGGGTAGAGCGTTTCGAGAGTGCCGAATTGCTCGGCAATGACCAGCGGCGGGTGGTTCGGCAGCATGATGCCGCCGGAACCGATCCGCAGCGTGGTGGTGCCCTGCGCGACGTGGCCGATGAGCACGGAAGTGGCGGCGCTGGCCACGCCAGGGATGCCGTGGTGCTCGGCGAGCCAGAAGCGCTTGTAGCCCCAGCGCTCCACGTGCTGTGCCAGGTCGAGCGAGTTCCGGAAGCTGTCCGCGATCGTTCCGTCCTCGCAGATCGGGGCGAGGTCGAGCACGGACAGGGGAATGTCGGCGAGGCGTTTCATGGAGCGCGGGGATCGCGGGATCAGGCGAGGGCCGGGTAGTCGGTGTAGCCCTGCGGGCCGGGAGCGTAGAACGTTTCCGGGTGCTGCTCATTGAGCGGCGCTCCGAGGGCGAAGCGGCGCGGCAGGTCGGGATTGGCGATGAACTCGCGGCCGAAGGAGACGGCATCGGCGAGGCCGCTGGAGAGGGCTTCTTCCGCGGATTCGCGGGTGAGCTGCTGGTTCGCGATGTAGGTGCCGGTGAAGGCCTCGCGGATCACGGGGCCGACGGGCTTGGCGACATCGAGGCCTTCGCGGATGAAGAGGAAGGCCAGCCCGCGCTTCGACGCCTCGCGGGCGACGTAGCCGAAGGTGGCGGCGGGATCCTCGTCGTGCATGTCGTGGGAATCGCCCTGCGGCGCGAGGTGGAGGCCCACGCGGTCGGCTCCCCACACCGAGATCGCCGCATCGACGGCCTCCAGCATGAAACGGGCGCGGTTTTCGACCGAGCCACCGTATTCATCGGTGCGGTGGTTGGTGCCGCTCTGGAGGAACTGATCGGGCAGGTAGCCGTTCGCGCCGTGGATTTCCACGCCATCGAAACCGGCGGCCTTGGCGTTTTCCGCGGCGCGGCGGTAGTCGCCGATGATGCCGTGGATTTCCTCGATCGTTAGCGCTCGCGGCGTGACGAAGGGCTTCATCGGACGGATCAAGCTGACGTGGCCGGACGGCGCGATCGCGCTCGGGGCCACCGGGAGTTCGCCGTCCAGGTAAACGGGATCGGAAATGCGGCCGACGTGCCAGAGCTGGAGGATGATCTTTCCACCCGCCTCATGGACGGCGTCGGTGACGAGCTTCCAGCCTTCGACCTGCTCCTGCGACCAAATGCCGGGCGTGTCCGGGTAGCCGACGCCGAGGGGATTGATCGAGGTGGCCTCGGTGAGGATCAGGCCGGCGGAGGCGCGCTGGCGGTAGTATTCGGCCATCATCGCGTTCGGCACCCGTCCCTCGCTGGCGCGGCAGCGGGTGAGGGGGGCCATGACGAGACGGTTGGCGAGGTCCCAGGCCCCGATGCGGACCGGGCTGAGCAATTCGGAGGCGGATTCGGTGCGAGCGGTCATGATTGTTCGGCTTTCGTCGAACTAATTGCCCCGGATTTTTCGTCCGTCAAACGATAATTCGATCATTGTCGAACTTTAGATCGGTGCTAGCTTCCCGCGTCCCATGAAGGAATACAGCCATCCGCCACTCGACGAAGTGACGCTGCCGACGGTGATGCAAGCGCTCTCCGATCCGTGCCGCATCGCCATCGTGCGGACTCTGCTGGGTGGCGGCGAGCTGGCCTGCAACGGCGTGCCGCTCGATATTTCCAAGGCGACGCGCTCGCACCACTTCGCGATCCTGCGGGACGCCGGGCTGGTGGCGACGCGGGTGGAAGGCACCCGCTGCATGAGCTCGGTGCGGAAGGACGAGTTCGAGGAACGCTTCCCGGGATTGCTGGACCTGGTGCTGAAGCACGAGAGGTAGCACGAGCATTCCTGCTTGTGGGTGTGCCAAGTCCGTTTCCTGGATCGCTCCCAAGCGGTCCCGACGGATCGTTTGGCGGTCTTCGGAGCATCGATCCGTCCCCGCTCACAAGTTGAAAACTTGTGCTACTGCTTGTCCCGTAGTTGGCGCCAGTGGTCGAGGCGTTCCTTGATGCGCTTCTCCAGGCCCTCTTCGCCGGGGGTGTAGTAGGTGCGGCCCTCGGGCAGGTAGGCCTGCGGGATGTAGGCTCCCTGGTAATCGTGGGAGTAGAGGTACTTCAACGCCTCATCGGATTCCCCGGAGGCGGAGGCGAGCTTCTTCCGTGTCTTCGTCCGCAGGTGCGGCGGCACGGCGAGCGTGCGGCCCTGCTCGACATCGGCCATCGCCTTGCCCAGGGCCTCGTAGGCGCGGTTCGACTTCGGCGCGGTGGCGAGATAGACGGTGGCGTGGGCGAGGGGGATGCGGCCCTCAGGCATGCCGACGAATTCAAACGCCTGAAGGGCATCCACGGCCACCCGCAGGGCCCCGGAATCGGCGAGGCCGATGTCCTCGCTGGCGGAGATCACCAGCCGGCGGGCGATGAAACGCGGGTCCTCGCCGGCGTGCAGCATCTTGGCCAGCCAGTAGAGCGCGGCATCGGGATCGGAACCGCGGATCGATTTGATGAACGCGGAGGCGGTGTCGTAGTGGGCATCGCCGTCCGCGTCATAGACGATCGCCTTTTTCTGGATCGATTCCTCGGCCACCGCGAGGGTGATGCGGATGACTCCGTCCTCGTCGGGCGGAGTGGTGAGTGCGGCGAGTTCCAGCGCGGTGAGTGCCTTGCGGACGTCGCCGTCGGACTTCTCGGACAAATGCCGCAGCGCTTCCGGGGCGGCGACGATGTTCTGTCCGCCGAAGCCGCGTTCCTCGTCGCTGATAGCCCGTTCCAGCACGGTCACCACCTCGGCGGTGGACACGGATTCGAGCTGGAACACCTGTGAGCGGGAGACCAGCGGCGAATTGACGTAGAAGTAGGGATTGTGGGTGGTGGCACCGATGAAGCGCACCGTGCCACGCTCGATGTGCGGCAGCAGCACGTCCTGCTGCGCCTTGTTGAAACGGTGGATCTCGTCGATGAACAGGATCGTCGTTTCCCCGCGCAGGTCGCGCCAGGTGCGGGCCTGCTCGATCTTCGCGCGGATCTCGGCGACGTTCGACTCGACGCCGTTCAGCGCCTCGAAACGCGAGCCGGTGCTGCGGGCGATGACGTGGGCGAGCGTGGTTTTCCCGGTGCCCGGCGGCCCGTAGAAGATCAGCGAGGTGAAGCGGTCCGATTCGATCGCGCGCCGCAGCAATTTTCCCTCGGCGAGGATGTGCTGCTGCCCCGCGATCTCGGCCAGCGTGCGGGGCCGCATCCGGGAGGCGAGGGGTTCGCCGGGATTGGGCTTGTCGGCGGCGGCAGCGGGTGTGGTGAAAAGATCGGACACGGGATCAGGGAAGCACGGAAAACACGCCTAGGGCGGCTTTGACGGAGATCTGTTGGTTGCGGGCGTAGGCACCGGCGGCGGCCGCGCGCAGGTCGGCGGGGGATTTGCCCTTCGCCCACAGTGGCAGGCTATCCCGGAGCAGGAACCCTCCAGGATACATCAACTGGGTGGTGAGCAACACCGGTTTCGCGCCGAGGTCGGTCAGGCGTTTTTTGAAATACGGTTCGCTCCGGCAGCACAGGACGACGGCGTCCACCGGCTTCGCGGCGGATTTCGCGGGCGGGGCGATTTCCTTGTCCATCAGGACGTTGTGACCGATGAAGGCGCACAGGTCGTGCTCGCCGGAAACCAGCGCGGTTTCAAACGCTGTCAGGCAGGCCCCGATCTCGGAGCCTCGCCAACCCTCGACCGTGACCGTCATGGTGCCCGCGGCGTCGGTGAACACCCGCCGTTCGAGAATCCGGGGGTCGTCCGGAGCTTCCTTTTTCACCCGCTTCCACGCGCCGCTGGCCTTCAGGCAGGAGGGCAGGCTTTCGCTGCATCCCCAGTAGAGGTTGTCGTCCGGTTTGTTGCCATCGCCGATTTTGGCGGCCACTGGCTGGATGCCTTGGCTGGCGTTGTCACAGAGGGCGACGAACACCGCCACGCGCTTCGGCGCGCCGAAAACGGCGGTGGCCGAGAGGGCGAGAATCAACAGCGTGCGGAACATGCCCCAACTTGCACCTTGCCAGCCCGGCTTGGAATCCCGAAATGGGGGCGCGCCCCACCCCTTTTCTTGCATGCCTGACCTTCAGTCACTCCTCGACAACAACCGTGCCTGGGCCGATGCCCAGGTGTCCGCCGACCCGGAATTCTTCAAGCGCCTCGCGTCCCAGCAGAGTCCGGAATACCTGTGGATCGGCTGCTCGGACAGCCGTGTGCCTGCCAACCAGATCACCGGCCTCGCCCCCGGCGAGGTGTTCGTGCACCGCAACGTCGCCAACGTGGTGGCGGAAACCGACTTCAACGTTCTCGCGGTGATGCAGTACGCCGTCGACGTCCTCAAGGTGAAGCACATCATTGTCTGCGGCCACTACGGCTGCGGCGGTGTCCGCGCCGCGCTGGAAAACTACCGCCACGGCATGATCGACAACTGGCTCGCTGGGATCCGCCTGATCGCCCGCCTCAACCGCGAGGAACTCGACGCCATGCCGCACGAACAGGCCGTCGACCGCCTTTGCGAGCTCAACGTCCTGATCCAGGCCAAGCACGTGGCCCGCACCACCATTCTTGAGGATGCCTGGGAACGTGGCCAGGAGATCAAGATCCATAGCTGGATCTACCGCCTCGACACCGGCTTGATCAGCCGCCTGGCCGATCCGATCTCGGCGAAAATCGACGTCTGAGGTTCATTCGAACCGCGTGGCGAGGTAATCCGCGATCGCCCTGGCGATCTGAGGAAAGGCCTCGCCGCGCTTCGCGAGCAGCTCCGTTTCCACGTCCTTGCGGTCGATGAACTCGACCTCCAGGAAGCACTTCGGCACCGCCCGCAGCTCGGGATATTTCGCGAGCTGGTGGAAGAAATTCGATCCCGCGCCGCCGTGGAGGTGGCTGTCCGGGATCACGGCCAGCGCCGTGGAATTCGGCACAAACTTCACCACCACGCGGTGAGCGGCGGCGATCAGTCCCTTGGCGAAGGCCTCGTCATCACTGTAGTTCGGATTGCCGCCCTTTGCCGCGACCACCGCGGTGGTTCCGAGTCCGGCATGGTTGTCGGAGGCGTTGAAGTGAATGCTGAAGATCGCAACCGGCTTGGCGGCGGCGCAGAAAGCGGCGCGTTTCGCGAAATCCGGGTTCTCGTCCTGGGTGCGGGTGAGCACCGGCTTCAGACCGGAATGGTGTGCCGCGAGCTGTTTCGCGACCTCGAGGGACAGCTCCAGCGTGAGGTTCTTTTCGAGCAGCTTTCCCGGTGAAGTCGCGTTGTTGCTGGAGGAAAGCGTGCGCTCCTTCTGAGATCCGGAGTCCGCGGGTCCGCCGTGGCCGGGATCGATGACGATGATTTTCTCGCCCGCGAACGCCGTGGAGCAGGCGAGGGCGGCCAGCAGCAGGAGCCGCTTCATTTCTTGCCGTCGTTGAAGAAGTTCTTCATCGCGCGCTGCTCGGAGGGATCGAGCGATTCCTTCCACACGCGGTCGCCACCGACACCGGTCGAGCCGGCCTCGCCCCCGGCGGAGGACTTGCTGGCGGACTTGTCCACGTCGTGCTCGCCGTCCTGGAGTTGCAGCAGGTCGCCCGGCGTGGCACGGGACAGATCCTTGGCATCGATGCCGGTGAGGTCACCGGTCTTGAGCTTGTCGCGTTCCTTGCCGAAGAGCGAGGGATCGTGGCCGGGGCCGCGGTTCACACCGCCTTGGCCCGGGCCTTCACCGTCCTGGGGATCGCCGGGGCCGTTGCCTTGACCATTGCCGTTCTGGCCTTCTTCGCCCTTGTCGTCGCCCAGCAACTGCTCGGCCCAATCGTCGCCCTGGCCTTGACCTTCGCCGCCCTGGCCGTCCATCCCCTTCATGCCTTCGCCCGCCTTCTGGAGGTTTTCCTTCAACTGGTCCATCTGCTCCGGAGTCAACGCGCCGAGGTTCTTCGGGTCGAAGTTCTGGAGCTGCTTGAGAAGCTCGGGATTCGGCTTCATCGCGCCGTTCTTGAGGCCCTGGAGCGCCTGGTCGAACTCGTTGGCGAGCTTCGCCTGCTCGGCGGGATTGGCCCCGGCGGTCTTCTGGAGATTCTCCATGGCCTTCTGGGCGCGGCCGAGTTCGCGTTCGACGCGGGAGATTTCCGACTGGTGGGACTTCTTGAGCGAGTCGGTGGCTTCCAGCGAGGAATGGCTGAACCAATCCTCTTCCTTCTGTGCGCGCAGTTCCTCGACCCGCTTCCGCATGTCCTCGAGGTAGGTCTCATCGACCACCTTTTCATCGGCCAGCTTGTTGAGGTCGGACTCGATCTTGCTCCAGGCTTGCGGTTCGTCGGTGGCATGTTTGGCACCCTCCGGTTTCGAAACCGGGATCAGCAGTCCAGCCGCGAGCAGGAGCAAGGTGCCGAGAACGGGCACGAGTAACCGCGGCCAGTTCCACTGGATGCCCGCATCGACGTGCGTCGGCGGGTTCGGCCACGGGGCGACCCCAGCCTGGGCGGCGGAAAGCGCATTGCGGAGGCGCATCGTGGCCTCCAGGCGGACCAGCGATTGGTCCCGCGATTCGAAGCCGCGGCGGGCGACCAGCCATGCGACCAGACCGATCAGCAGCAGCGATCCGGCGATCCCGGCGGCCAGCCACCACACGGGCGTCTGCGGGTGCTCGCGGCGCACCAGCAGCAGCACGCAGGCTCCGGCGATCGAGAGGATCACCAGCGGGGCGGCGAGGCGGTCCATCCACCAGCCGAGATTGACGCGCCGGGAGGTTTTTCCGGCGAGGTCGAGCCAGTGCGTTTGGTTCGCATCCGAGGAGGTGGCCATATCGAGGGGCAAACTACGCGAAGCCGGACGTGAGGCGAATCTCAAAACGATGAATTTCCGATGAAGAAAAAAGCCCGCGGGCCACCGATCCGGCGGGCCGCGGGCTGGGAAACCGGGGATCGATCAGGCGAGCTGGGACGCCGCGCCGCGATCGAGGAAATAGGTCGTGTTGCCGTGCTCCTGGAGGAACGAGGCGCTGATCTGGTCGGTAATCGGGCCCTCGATCGCTTCCTTCACGATGGACGCCTTCTTGTCGCCCCAGGCCAGCAGCGCGATCCGCTTGGCGGAGAGAATGGTGGAGCAGCCCATGGTGATGGCGTGGGTCGGGACGTTGTCCAGACCGCCGAAGGCCGGGGCGGCGTCCGCGCGGGTGACCGGATCGAGGTGCACGCGGCGGGTCACGGAGTCCTTCTCGGAGCCCGGCTCATTGAACCCGATGTGGCCGGTGCGGCCGATGCCGAGGAGCTGGAAATCGAGGCCACCGGCGTCGCGGATGGCTTCCTCGTAGGCGGCGCAGTGGGCGTCCACTTCAGCGGAGGCCACGGTGCCGGAGGGCAGGTTCACGTTGTCCGGCAGGATGTCGAGGTGGTCGAACAGGTTCCGGTGCATGAAGGTCCAGTAGCTTTCCGGGTGATCACGCTCGAGGCCGAGATACTCGTCGAGGTTGAAGGTGATCACGTTCGCGAAGGACAGGCCCTCCTGCTGGTGCAGGCGGATCAGCTCGCGGTAAAACGGCAGCGGCGTGTTGCCAGTGGCCAGGCCCAGAACGGCGGCGCGGCCTTCCGCGGCCCGGCTGCGGATGAGATCGGCCACTTCGGCAGCCAGTTCTCTCACCGCATCTTCAGACGAATCAAATACCCTAAAAGAAACAGAATTCACAGAAGTCACGGAGACAAAATGCCAACTTATTCGCGCATTGTCAACGCGTTGGGCGGGGTGGGACCGGTGGTCCGCTGTTCAAACCACCGCCGGGTGGCCTCTCCCTTTCACTTTACCACGCCTGCGCGGACGTCACCCGCAGGCGCAGGAAAAGCCGGTTTCCGGACACCGGCACCGACCTCCAATACAGCCCAGCGCCGTCGTTTTGCTCGGTCTGGGAAACGGTGATCCATCCGCCTAAGGTCGTGGATTGCTCCACGGTGTAGGTCGCTTCGGAGGCCGCTTTCCGGTAGCGGAAGGTGAGGGTGTTTCCGGCCACCGCCAGCGATGGCAGCGAGGCCCGGTCGGAGAACAGGGGATTCATGCCCTGGGAATACTCGATGAGATTCGGTGCGCCGTCTCCGTCCGGATCGTCTGAGGCTCCGACCTGCGGGCCGCCATCGGGCAGCGAGAACCACTGGTCGCGCCAGATCTGGAGCGCGTCCATGTATTCATCCGCCCCGATGTCCACGCGTCCTCCGGCGACGCGGCTTTTTCCGGCCCAGTCCTTTTCTCCGCTGGCCGGGGTGAATGGAAACGCAGAGCTGTCTCCCGCATTTCTCGCCGGAGAGGTGGCGGTGAGGGCGAAGCCGCTGCCCGGAGTGCCCACGACCGGTGCCGTCACCGCCAGTCCGGTCGAACCGGTGATGAAGGTCGAATGCGGATCACGGGCGGCGGATTGCCAGGTGGCGAACGCTCCCGCCGTCGTCTGCCAGATGAACTCCACCGAAGCCGCGGGCGTGGCGCGGTAGAGATTCCAGTCGATGGCGCCATCCGCGAAGCCGCCGGTGCTGTTGTCCTTCAGCACGAACTGGGCGAATGAAGCGGTCGTTTCCATCAGGTTCCGCTGGATGATGGTGGATGTGACGTAGTGCTGGATCGCGAACTGCCCGCCGCCTTGGCCGGTGGTGTCGTTGCCGTAGAGGGTGTTGTTCGTGAACGAGGAAGTACTAAGGCCGCCGTTGGACGTGTCCGAGCCGCCGATGACGATCCCGCCGACATGGCAGTGGTGGAAGAGGTTGTTCCGGACGGTGATCCCGGACGCGACCTTGCCGGTGTTCTCGCTGCCCGCGGAAAGCGCGTAGTTGCAGTCGGAGACATGGTTGCGTTCGAGAATGATGTCGCGTCCGCCGTCGACGTAGAGGCCGGGCGCGCTGCGGGTGCCGTTGTTGCCACCGGTGGTGAAGTTGCCGCCGTAGGCCGGGTTGAACTTCGAATCGATGCGCGTGACGGTGTTGCCGGAGCAGATGCCGTTGCGCGCCTGATCGAGGGCGGGAGTGGCATTGCCGCCCTCGAAGCCGATGAAATCGATCCCGATGTTGTTGCAATCGTGGACGGAGTTTCCGGTGACGGTGAAGTTCGTGACGTTGCCGTTGAGCGTGACCGATTCGCTCGCGCCGGTGCGGAGGTTGTAGACCTCGCAGCCGTCGATCACGAGATGGTCGATGGGCTGGGCGGCGTCGCCATACACGGCGATGCCGAAGCCGTTCGCTCCGAAATCGTTGAGGGTGGAGCAGCTCTGCCAAATGTCGTGCACCTTGCAGTTGCGGAGCTTGATGCCATCACCCGCGCCGTGGATGTAGATGCCCACCGGCAGCTTGGCCTTTTGCTGGGCGTTGGTGCCGCTCGTCTTGTAGTCGGCGATTTCCAGATCGCGGAGCACGAGGTGGCTGCAATCGGTGATCGTGATGATGGCGCTGGTGCCATTGGGCGGGGTCACCCCGGCCTGGGTCACCAGCACCGCCGCTGCATCACCCGGATCCCGGCGGAAAACGATCTGCTGGGCCGCGGTGCCAGAGCGGCTCGTGAAGGCGACGCGTTCGGCGTAGGTACCGGCGTGGACGTTCACCGTGTCTCCCGCGATAGCGGTGGACGCGGCCTTCTGGATGGTCCGCCACGGTTGTGCCAGCGTGCCGGGCTGGCTGTCCGATCCGGTGGTGGTGACGTGATACTCCGTCGCTCCCGCCAGCGCGGAAACCAGCAGCCACGAAGCCAGGAAGCGGGCGGGAAACATCACCGCCTCCACGCTAAAGGCGGTGCGGGGTTTGTCGAGAGGGCAACCGCTTCAGTAGTTCGGCAAGGTGCTGCGGTAGCCGTTTTGATAGTTCTGCATCTCGTTCTTGTAGGACTGCTCGCGGACCGCGCGCATGTTGGCTTCGCGGGCGGCGTTCTGCTGGGCGTACCACGCCGAATCATCGGAGCGCTGGACGGCAGGCTGGTAGGAGCCGTCGCGCGGGCCGTTGAAGAAATAGTCGACGTCGCCCTGGGCGCAGCTCGAGAGGAGGATTGAAGAGGCGAACGCAGCGGCGAGGGAGAGTTGTCCAATGGGAGTCATGGCTTTGGGGGAATGATCCATGAGGTCTATGGAGCGGGCCGGGGCCTGTCAAATTCATCGCGGGGGGAGATGTGTTCGCCCATCTTCGAATAGCTGCATTGGTGACAATGCAGGCGGGGAAGATTCCCCCAAAATTCTGGAACGTTCAGTTCATCAACAGAGCTCGGGAGATGGCGGGCTGAAGGCGGATGGGACCGGGTGAATCCACCCAGCCTGCACTGTCACCAGTGCAGCTACACGACGATCACCCCAAGGCGTCCATCGACGCGGGGACACCCTTGCCCTCCGTCGCCATCCGCACCGCGTCGCGGGTGGTCAGTAGGAAGCCGATCGGAAGGTGGACGAAACTTTCTCCCTGCGGCCATTGCGAGGCCTCCAACACGGGGCCGCGCTTGCCGGGCACGACCGCGAATGCGAAGACCCGCTTCAAGGCCCGTCGTGTATGCCCGTGGAGCGCCCGCAGGGTGCCGATAAAACGGCAATTCTCCTTCATGTCGGAAAACGGACGGTGGGCCCAATCCATTTGCTCAAGCGGTCGGCCTGCCTCAGGATCGAGCGCGCGGCGGTGGAGCCGCTCCAAGGTCCGGCACAGCGCCTCGGGGGAATGGAAGTGGTAACTGCCCTCGAATCCGCTGCTGAAAAGGTTCGTGCGGCCGATGCGCCACTCGACCTCCCATTCGTCCCAATCGCGCCGGACCATGACCCGGCACGAAATGCCTTCACCGGTGGAGGTGAGGACCGTCATTCCGCTGGGACGTGGGGCTCGAAGGTCATCGAGCGTTCGTGCTCGCGGGCCTTCGCGGCCTTGCGGGCCTGATTGAAGAAATGGGCCTGGGCACGGAAGGCGCGGTGGCCCGGTTGCTTGGCAAGGCGCTGGGAGGTGCCGTCCGGCATGAGCTTGGAAGCCTGCACGTTGTCCTGGAAGAAGGTCTCCAGGATGCGCACCAACCGGCGTTGCAAGGCGGGCTCCTCGATCGGGATCATCAGCTCGACGCGGCGCTCGAGGTTGCGGCCCATCCAGTCGGCGGAGGCGATGAACACTTCCGGCGTGCCTCCCTGGTGGAAGTAGAACAGCCGAGCGTGCTCGAGGAAGCGGTCGATCACCGACACCACCTCGATGTTCTTCGACCAGCGGGCGTCGCCAGGCTTCAGGCAGCAAATGCCGCGGATGTTCAGTTTGACCTCCACTCCGGCCTGCGAGGCACGGTAGAGGGCGAGGATGATGTCCGGGTCCTGGAGCGAGTTGACCTTGGCGAGGATGCGGGCGGGCAGGCCCTGCTTGGCGCGTTCGGTTTCGCCGGCGATGAGCTCCAGCAGCCGCGGTTTCATCGCGGTGGGGGCGGGGACGAGGCGCTGGAAACGCAGCAACTTCGAACGGCCGGTGACGGCGTTGAAGAACAGCGAGGCATCGTGGCCGAACTCCGGCTTGCAGGTCAGGTAAGATAGGTCGGTGTAGAGCTTGGCCGTCGATTCGTTGTAGTTGCCGGTGCCGAGGTGAGCGTAGCGGCGGAGGTGGCCGCCCTCGCGGCGCACGATCAGGCAGATCTTGGCGTGGGTCTTCAGCCCCTTCACGCCATAGACGATCTGGGCCCCGGCGCGCTGGAGTTCGTCGGCGCGGTGCAGGTTGCGGGCCTCGTCGAAGCGGGCCTTGAGTTCCACCAGCGCGGTGACGTGCTTGCCGTTTTCCGCGGCGCGGATCAGCGCGTCGATGATGCGGGACTGGCGGGCCGTGCGGTAGAGCACCTGCTTGATCGCGATCACGTCCGGGTCTGCGGCGGCCTCCTCGATGAGGCGCAGCACCGGCTCGAAGGATTCGTAGGGATGGTGCAGCAGCACGTCGCCCGCGGCGATGGTTTCGAACATTGATTCGCCGGGCGCGATCGCCGCGGCGGTCTGCGGCGGCCATTCCTCATCGCGGAGCTGGTCGAAGCCGGGCAGGAACGCGAGGTCCATCAGCGACGACAGCCCGACTGGGCCGTGAGCACGGACCAACTCCGGTGTGCCGGAACGGGTCAGTTCCTTCACCACCCGGGCGATGTCGCGCGGCGCGTTCTTCGGGATCTCCAGGCGGACGGTGTCGGAGAAACGGCGGGCGGTGAGCACTTCCTCCATTTCACCCGCGAGGTCGATGGCGTCCTCCTCCTGCACGGCGATGTCGCCGTTCCGCGTGACGCGGAAGCAGGTGGTGGCGGCGACCTTTTCGCCCGGGAACAGATCGTCCACGTGCCAGGCCACCACGTCCTCGATCCACACGAAGGCGTGGGTGTCCTCGGCCGACTTCACCGCCACGCGGCGGGCGATGGTTTCCGGGATCGGGATCACGGCATAGCGGGTCGCACCGGTGTCGGTTTCCACCAGGCGGCAGGCCACCACCAATTGCAGCGCGGGCACCAGCAGCGGCTCGGCGGCACCCTCCGGCGTCATCGAGACGGCCAGCGGCGTGAGCAGCGGGAAGACGTTGTCTTCGAAAAACGCCGCCACCTGATCGGACTGCGTGCCGCTCAGGTCGTCCATCTTCAGCGGGCGGATGCCGGCCTTCGCCATTTCCGGCAGCAGCGCCTTGTTCAGCAGGCTGTATTGGTCGAACACCATCCGCGTCACGCGGCGGCGGATCGCGAGGAGCTGTTGGGCGGGCGTCATGCCGCTCGGGTCCGGCGTCTTGCGACCGCTGCGCTGGATCAGTATCAGGCCGCCGACACGGACCTGGAAGAACTCGTCCATGTTCGAGGCGGTGATCGCCAGGAACTTCACGCGCTCCAGGAGGGGCAGGTCGGAACGCAGGGCCTCGTTGAGCACGCGCTGGTTGAACTCCAGCCAGGAGAGTTCGCGGTTGAGATAGGGAGCGGGCATCGTGGGGAAAGAGTTAGAGGTCGTCGTCGATCACGATTTCGAGGCCGAAGACCTGTTGGAAAAGGTCGCCCTTCGATTGCATCGCGAGCCGCTCGACGGCGGCGTCGTCCAGGCCGGGCAGGCGCAGGTGGAGTTTGTCGGCATCGCGGCGGAACACGATTTCGCTCACGCGCTGGTCGTGGGTCCGCTCGAGCGCGTCCGCCACGCGCAGCAGGGCCGCGAGCTTGGCCACGCGGATGCGGTTGTCGGTCGAAAGTGCCTGGTAGTGCGGGTGCGTCGGGCTCGGGCCGGAGTGGCGGTGGTAGCGGGAAACGAGGGCCACGATGGTGACGTCCAGCCGGTCCAGTCCGAAGATCTCGGAGTTCAGGATGATGTACTCGGAGTGCTTGTGGTGGGCGCGCGGGCTGACGTAGGTGCCCACCTCGTGGAGGATGGCGGCGACTTGGAGCAGCAGGGCGTCGTGGGCGGTGAGCTGGTGGAGGTCCGCCATCTCGGCGAAGAAGCGCGAGCACAGGCGGCCGACGTGCTCGCCGTGGCGGGGGTCGGACTGGTAGCGCCCGGCCATGATCTTCGCGGAGCGCAGCACTTCGTCGGCGAAGGTGCCGGTCAGCTCGCGGGAAATGAGGATGTCGTGGAGCAGCCCTTGCTCGTATTCGCTGGCCGGGATGTGGAGCTGGGCGAGCCCGAGCTGTTCGGCGATGGCGAGGTTGATCTCCAGCGAGGGGACCAGCGCCTCGGCGGTCTGGTAATCGAGCTGGAAGCGTTTCACCAGTTCCACGTCGCTGAGCACCGAGGCCTCCGCCACAAACTGGCGCAGGGTTTTCACCGGGCACGGCTGGCCGGGTTTCGCGAGCTGGCGGGTGATGGACTGGATCTCGTAGCCGATCACCACCAGCGCCTCGATTTTCACGTCCGAGTAGTCGAAGCGGATCTGCGCCAGGTTCCCGGAGGCGTGCTCGCGGATCACGCGCAGCAGCGCCGGGCCCTCGGCGTGGGAGCCTTCCACCGCCTCGCGGGTGCGGTGGGTGCCCAGCCGGTAGCTGGTGTAGCGGACGATCGCCCCGCCCTGGAACAACAGCGCGCGGGTGTTGCCCGGTCCGACGTGGACCACCAGCGTGGTCTGCTCCTTCATCGCCGGGATGTCCTTCAGCCGTCGGCGGGTCTTCAGATAGATCAGGCGGGTCATCTCCCCGTCGTCGATCGTCGAGACGTCCAGCCCGCAGGCGATCCGGATGCGATTGAGCACCGCCTCCTGGTTGGTGGCCTCGCTGAGGATGTTCGTCGCCAGCGTGCGGGTGATGCCGTGGGGATCGAGGCCCAGCTCGGCCAGGGACTTCTGGTAGCCCTTGATGATCGAGACGATCCGCTCGATGGTGCTCTGGCTCAGCGAGCCGCGGCGGAAAATGTCCCGCGCGATCGGCGCGGGCTGCTCGAGGAAGTCGACCGGTAGGATCGTCTGGCCGTCCTGCTCGCAGACCATCACGGAAACCGAACTCGCCCCGATGTGCAGTGCCGTGGAGATCACGGCCGGTTCATGGGCGGGTGGCTGCTGCTTCCGTGCTTTCGGCATCGAACCAGCAGAACCCCGGAGCGGGCTACTTTCAATCCGGAATATGTGACAAGCCGGTGCTTCAGTCCGTACTTGTCAGGGGCGGCGCCTAACGGGATAAATGCGCCATGCCGTCCAAAGGGATCGATCGTTATCTGGTGAAGCCGGGCTCGAAGTTCGAGATGGCCTCCGTGGATACCTCCGAGAAGACGTTGTGGGAGGACCTGACCAAGGACGACCACGAGGCCACCTATGACATGCTGCGGGACGAACTGCAGCACCTCCAGAAGGTCCTCTACGCCCAGCAGAGACACCGCGTGCTGGTGGTGATCCAGGCCATGGACACCGGCGGCAAGGACGGCTGCATCAAGCACGTCTTCTCCCGCATCGATCCCCAGGGCATCAACGTCCACTCGTTCAAAAAGCCGAGCGAGGAGGAACTGGCGCACGATTTCCTCTGGCGGGTCCATCCCCACGTGCCACGCAACGGCCAGCTCGTCATCTTCAACCGCAGCCACTACGAGGACATCCTCGCCGTGCGGGTGAAAAAGCTCTTCGGCGACGACGTCTGGAAGCGCCGCTACCGCCACGTCGCCGAGTTCGAGCGCATGCTCGCCGAGGAGGGGACCACCATCATCAAGATCTTCCTCCACATCAGCAAGGACGAGCAGAAGAAGCGCCTGGAGGCCCGCCTCGCCAACCCGGTGAAGCACTGGAAGTTCAATCCGGACGACCTCCAGGACCGCGCCCGCTGGGGCGATTTCATGAACGCCTACGAGGACCTGATCGGCAAGACCTCCACCGAGCACGCCCCGTGGTACGTCATCCCGGCCGACCGCAAGTGGTACCGCAACCTCTGCGTGGCGAACCTGTTGGTCGAGAAACTGCGTTCGCTGAAGATGGAGTTCCCGCAACCCAACTGGGACCCGTCCTCGGTGCACGTGGGGGATTGAGATTTCTCTCCGATCGTAGCGGAAGTGGTGACACTTCCGGTTGGGTGAATCCCCGCCATCCCTCCGGATGGCGTTTCTCTTTCGCTTCCGATTGTCCCCTGTTCCCGGTCTGCTTTGCCCCCCAAGGGGGGCGAGGCAACCTGAAGAGAAATGGGCGCGATTCCGTATGCGGGAATCCGCTCTGCCTGAAGTGTCACCACTTCAGCTACGGAAGATGAGGCTCACGCCGTCTCCATCGCCTTCTCGTGCAGCGCCGTGAGCACGTCCGCGGGCATCGGTGTTGGTTCGGCGTATTCGAAGATGCCACCCTCGTAGTTCCGCAGGATCACGCGGCCCGGTTCACGGGTGACCACGTATTCCGGGTTGAGCGGGATCTTTCCGCCGCCGCCGGGGCCATCGATTACGAACTGCGGCACGGCGTAGCCAGTGGTGTGGCCCCGCAGGCCTTCGATGATGTCCAGACCCTTCGTCACGCTGGTGCGCAGGTGCGAGGAGCCGGTGATGAGGTCGCACTGGTAGAGGTAATACGGCCTCACCCGGCACATCAGCAGCTTGTGGACGAGCGCCTTCTGGACCTCCACCGAGTCGTTGATGCCGCGCAGCAGCACGCTCTGGTTGCCCAGCGGAATCCCGGCGTCGGCCAGGCGACCGAGCGCGTCGCGGACCTCGGTGGTCAGCTCGCGCGGGTGGTTGGTGTGCACCGAGATGAACAGCGGGTGATGCTTCTTCAACATCGCGCACAGCTCCGGCGTGATGCGCTGCGGCAGGAAGATCGGGATGCGGGAGCCGATGCGCACGAACTGGATGTGCGGGATCGAACGCAGGCGGGTCAGGATCTTGTCGAGCTTGTCATCGCTGAAGAGCAGGGGGTCTCCGCCGGACAGCAGCACGTCCCGCACCTGCGGGGTGCGCTCCAGATACTGGAAAGCCTGCTCCATCTGGGTCTCCAGATGCTGCTCGCCCACGCCGGACACCACCCGGGAGCGGGTGCAATAGCGGCAGTAGGACGCGCAGCGGTCGGTCACGAGGAACAGGACGCGGTCCGGGTAGCGGTGGACCAGCCCCGGCACCGGCATGTGGCTGTCCTCGCCGCACGGGTCGGCCATTTCCTCCGGCGCGGTCCAGCCCTCGTCGATGCGCGGGATCACCTGGCGGCGGATCGGGCAGTCCGGATCGTCCTTGTCGATCAGGTTGAAGAAATGCGGTGTGATCGCCATCGCCAGCTTGGTGCCGGCGAGCAGCACGCCCGCGCGCTCCTCGTCGGTGAGCGTGAGGCGGCTTTCGAGATCGGAAAGGGAATCGATGCGGTTGCGGAGCTGCCACTTGTGGTCGCTCCAGTTTTCCATCGCATCCTCCGGCCAGTAACCCGGTGCATGCGACCGGAAGGCGGGGTCAAAATCGGTTGGGCGGTTGGCCATCGGCTTGGACGAAAACTAGTGTTAGTTCGAAGGTTGTCAAACCATGGACCCACTTTTGGCGCGCGCAACGGACATTTTGCGCTGGCATCCGCTTCCCGTCCAACAAATCGTCGCCGGACACCATGTTTCTGCCCGGCTTCCGCGATCTCGTCAAACCCCAGTGGGTGGCTGTCATCGAGGAATTGAAACTCGGTGGGGGATTGCCTGTCAGTGAGTTGGCTCGACGGCTGGAGATGGCCTACATGACCGTCAAGCAGCACTGCCACGACCTCAAGGAGCTCGGCTACCTCGAACGCTGGCGTGTGCCCCGCACCCAGGTCGGCCGCCCGGAAATCTTCTACCGCCTCACCGCCAAGGCCGACGCGCTGTTCCCCCAGGCCGGGGTGACCCTCACCCTCGACCTGTTGGACGCGATCCGGACGCTGTTCGGCGAGACGGCGCCGGATCGGCTGCTGTTCCAGCATTTCCAGCAGCAGCTTGAGAAATGGCGCCCCAAGCTCTCCAAGGCGAAGTCGCTGGTGGAAAAAGCCACCCTTCTCGCCGGACTGCGGGAAAAGGAAGGCTGCTTCGGCCGCTGCAAGTACGACCCGGAACGTGGCTTCCGGATCGAGGAGTACCACCACCCGCTGCTGCCGATCTTCGAAAAATACCCCACCGCGGTCGCAATGGAGTTGCGGATGCTGGAACAGGTACTCGGCACCAAGATCGTCCGCCGCGAGATCCCCGGCACCAAGGGGGGAGCCCCGGCGCGCGTCGATTTCGAGGTGGCGACGCTCGGCGTGAAGGGGGCGTGAAACAATCCGTGAACCCGATGGTCCCCAAAACCACCATCGCCAACGCGGGAAATGCCTTGGTGCCAGCCTACCTCGTGCTGGTTGCCAAAGGGTATTCGGTTCGATGCTCCTTGGAGGAGGAAGATGGCGGGGAGATCTGGCACGCCGAGAACGATGCTCTCAAGCTGTCAGCGGAGGATCCCGTCGCGTTGTTGGGGCTCGTTACCATGGCGGAAGCCAGAGGGGCCGATTGGCAGGCGTCCGACGAACAGATCGACTCGTTCCTCCGGACATTCGGATTGGACTCGCCGCAGGATTAGGTCTGCTCAGTCGAGGTCGTGAGACTCAAGCTAAGTCTGCTGGTAGTTCGTGGCGGTGGTCCGGCAAGGTGGGCAAACAAACGCATAGCTTCTGCCTTCGGCATCGCTCCCCATCTCGGGATGATCCACCTGTGCCAGGAACATCATGGTCTTTGAACACTTCGGACAGTTGGGATAGGCGGCGTCCTGAATCCAGGTGGGATGCCCGCCGATCTGCGAAAATGTCGTCGGAAGGAAATCGCAGGCTGCCGCAAGTGGTGGCCGAGATCCAGCCACACGCAAGGGATTGCGGGGCAATTTGCCCCAATGATCGGTATCAGTGGGCAGGTATTCGGGCCGGATATTCGAGGTGCTCCATTTGCCGGATCCGGTTTCGTCATATTCGCCAAGGACGACTCCGAAATCGGTGCAAACCTCGCAGGTGGTCACTTGCACGCGCACGCCGGAGTCGAACAGGTTCTCCATGCCGAAGCTGGCTGGAATCATGCTGAAAAGGTGAACGAGTTGTCTCCGGCACCATGGGCAGGAGTCCTGCGAATCACTAATGGCGTGGAATTGTCGCGGGTCGGACGATGGGCCTATGAGGAGCTTATTACAACGATGGAAATAAAGATCACGGCGCTTTCCCGCCTCGTCCAATTCCCATCCAGCTTCACGAGCATAATCCTCGGGGGCGACATAGAGGGAATCACGCCAAGCCGGAGGGTGCTTTCGCCAGTGGGCAAATAGTTCAACGACGACCTCATCGCCGATCCAGGCCAGAGAGAGAAGGATGGCGTTCCTTTTCTGAATTTCCCATTTTTCTATCTTTCCATCCACCTTGGAGATGAGGTGGTCCCGGATCTCCGCCGATGCTTGACGATAGGCCAAAGTCGGCCCCGTTTCATCTTGTGCTGCGAATGCCCGAAGGCACTTCTCCAACGACGCGTTGGTGAATGCGGCCAGACATTCGACGATCACTTTGGCTTCCTGGTTGCGCTCGCTGCCGATCAACGACTCCGCATAGGCTGCAAGACGGCTTTGTTGCTCCTCGTTGAGATCGGCATACAGCTTGTCGGTGGGAGTGGGGTGCGGGATCCAATTCACCAGTGGATCGTGCCTGCGTGTCCGGTGGATGATCTTCAGGCCTTCGACGGCATCTTCAATGCCGTCGAATTCATTTAGATCCCGGCGGTTTTGCCGGATATACTCCGCGCGTTCCAACCTCAGTCCGGCGTGGACGCAAGGCATGCAAAGGCCTTGGGTTTTCTCCGCCGTGGATGGGAGAATGGTGTTCGGGCAGCCAAGGGTTTTGCATGGGATACGGTCGACCATTTGCATGACATCATATTGACGCCCCATGCAGGATCAACCACGCGTGGACGGGAAGCACAACCCGTCCGAAATCCAGCTCAAGCCATGAAGGAACGCCTATTCCTTCACCCGCTCCACCGCGGCACCGAGCATGAGCAGCTTCTCGTCGATGTGCTCGTAGCCGCGGTCGATGTGATAGAGGCGGTTGATGGCGGTGGTGCCGGTGGCGGTGAGGGCGGCCAGCACCAGGGCGGCGGAGGCGCGCAGGTCGGAGGCCATCACCGGGGCGGCGGAAAGCTTGTCCACGCCGCGGACGATGGCGGTGCCGTTGTCGACCTTGATGTCCGCGCCCATGCGCTTCAGCTCGGCGCAGTGCATGAAACGCTGCGGGAAGATCGTGTCCTTGATCACGCTGATGCCCGGGGTGGTGGCCAGCAGCGCGGTCATCTGGGCCTGCATGTCGGTCGGGTAGCCGGGGTAGGGGGCGGTGACCAGGTTGCAGCCCTTGAGGTTCTCGCCGCGGCGGATGGTGCAGGCGTCCCCGGCGGCATTGAACTCGACCGAGTGGCCGGACGCCTCGATGGCGGCGGTGATCGACTTCATGTGCTCGCGACAGACGCGGCGCAGCGTCACGCCATCGCCCGCCAGCGCGGCGGCGGCCATGAACGTGCCGGCTTCGATGCGGTCCGGGATCACGGTGTGCTCGACACCGTGGAGCTTTTCGACGCCCTCGATCACGATGCGGCTGGTGCCAGCACCCTCGATCTTCGCGCCCATGGCGTTGAGGAAATTGGCCAGGTCCAGCACCTCCGGCTCGGCGGCGGCGGCTTCGATCACGGTGATACCTTCCGCCAGGGTGGCGGCCATCATCACGTTGTCGGTGCCCAGCACGGTCGGGCCGAGGGGGCCGCTGAGATTGATTTCCGCGCCCTTCAGGCCATCCGGAGCGGTGAGGATGATGTTGCCGCCCTCGAACTCGACCTTGGCGCCCAGCGCCTCCAGGCCGCGGAGGTGGAGGTCCACCGGGCGGTCGCCGATGACGCAGCCGCCGGGCAGGGAGACCACGGCGCGGCGCTTGCGGGCCAGCAGCGGGCCCATCACGCAGATCGAGGCGCGCATCCGGCGCACCAGTTCATACGGGGCGGTGTCGGAAATGTCCGCGCAGGTCGCGCGGACGGTGCCGGAAGAGCGCTCGACGTCGGCTCCCAATGCATTGAGGATCTGCACCATGTAGTTCGTGTCGGACACGTCCGGGACACGGCGGATGATGCAATCCTCTTCGGTCAGCAGGGCGGCGGCCAGGATTGGCAGCGAGGCGTTCTTCGAGCCGGAAATGTTGACCGCACCCCGCAGGGTGGTGCCGCCGTGAACGAGCAGTTTGTCCATGTAACGAAAGGAGAGAGGAGAATCAGGATTTGCGGGCGAAGGGGAATCGGGCGATGCCCGACAGGTCGGTCTTCACCTCGACCGCGGTGAAACCGGCATCTTGGAGAAGACGGGCGACGTGTGAAGCCTGATCATGTCCGATTTCAAGTGCGATGTGTCCTCCGGGTGACAGTTTTTCAATGGCTTGCGGGGTGAACCGCCGGATCACGTCCAGTCCGTCCGGTCCGCCGAAGAGCGCGAGATCCGGATCGTGCATCACTTCCCGGGTCAGGGTGGGGCGGTCGGTTTCCGGCACGTAGGGCAGATTGGCCACGATCAGATCGAAGGGGCCGTCCACCGCGGCGAACAGGTCGCTTTCCACGAAATCCACGTTCGCCAGCCCGATCGCGGCGGCATTCTCGCGGGTCAAGGCCAGCGCGTCCGGGGAAACGTCCGCCACCACCACCTGCCAGTCGGGCCGGGCGGAGGCGAGCGATAGCCCGAGCACCCCCGAGCCGCAGCCCATGTCCAGCACCCGCGCCGCTTCCGGCAGATCGGGGAGCTTCAGCACCATTTCCGCCAGCTCCTCGGTCTCGGGGCGGGGGATCAGCGCGCGGGCATCGGTCTTGAACTCGTTGCCGTGGAACCAGACCGTTCCCAACAGGTGTTGGAGCGGCACCCCCTCGCCGCGCTTCTTGAGCGCCTCGCGCAGCGGCACCAGGTCCTTTTCCTCCATCGGCTGGTCGAACTTCAGGTAGAGGTCCATCCGCGTGCAGCCGAGCTGGTGGGCGATGAGCATCTGCATGTTCCGCCGCGCGTCCTCGATCCCGCGTTTCTCCAAATAGCGGGTGCCGCCGTCGAGGGTCTCCAATAGCGTGGTCATGCGTGGGCGGCGACCATGGGCGCGCGAACGTCCGCCGCCAAGAGCGGAAACTCCTTTCCTCCGCGGAATCCGCCCGTTAGGAGCATGGTCGATCATGCCTCACCACGAAGATTTCATCCATAGCGAGGAGTTCCTCCGCCAGCTCATGCGGCGGCAGCTCCGCCTGTCCATCGCCTGCGCGGTCACCTTCGGCGGTGTCCTGCTCGCGCTGCCTCTGGTCAACTATTTTGCCCCGGACCTGATGGCTACCCGCGTCGGCGGCTTCACCCTGAGCTGGCTGATCCTCGGCATCCTGTTTTTCCCCTTCGTGTGGGTGATCAGCTACACCTTCATCCGCCGCTCGCTGGCGCTGGAGAAACAAGAGGCGGAAGACGCCCTGAAGCACAACCGCGAAGCCTGATCCGCCATGAACGTCGATCCCTGGATCCTTGTCTTCTCGCTCGCGACCGTGCTGGTGACCCTCTGGATGGGTTTCCGCTCCGCGGGAAAATCGAAAACCGCCTCGGACTTCTTCGTCGCCGGACGCTCCGTCTCGGTCGGCTGGAACTCCGCCGCGATCTCCGGTGAATACCTCAGCGCCGCCTCCTTCATGGGCATCGCCGGCATGGTGATGTCCTCCGGCTACGATGCGCTGTGGTATCCCGTCTGTTACGCCTGCGGCTATCTGTTCCTGCTGCTTTTCATCGCCGGGCCGCTGCGCCGCTTCGGGGCCTACACCATCCCGGACTTCGCGGAGGGGCGCTTCGATTCGCCGCTGTTCCGGAAGATCGCGGTGATCTTCGTGCTCTTCATCGGCTTCTTCTACACCATGCCGCAGATGAAAGGCGCGGGCACCACCCTGGCCTACATCTTCCCGGGCCTGCCCTACTGGGTGGGCGTGGTCGTGGTCGGCGCGGTCATCACCTTCAATGTCGCGCTCGGCGGCATGAAGGGCATCACGCTGATCCAGGCGATGCAGTACTGGATGAAGATGTTCGCCATCTCGGTGCCGATCTTCGTGTTGATGGCCGTCTATGGCACCTATGGTAGCCATGTCGGCGCGAACGCCACCGCCAAGGAACCGGCACCCATCGTGCAATCGGTCGAGCGCAAGCCGCTGATCGAAAAGGCCCCGGCCGACAAGGCGTGGATCGCACCCTTTGGCCCGCTCACGACCAAGGCCGTAAAGGCCGCGTCCGAAGCCCTGCCGCAGGAACAGCGCGCCGACTTCCTCGCGAAGTACCAGAAGCCGTACTCGCTGCTCTACACCTACTCTCTCATCATCGCGCTGGTCTGCGGCACCGCCGGCCTGCCGCACATCCTCGTCCGCTTCTACACGAACCCGGATGGCGTCGCGGCGAAACGCACCACCATGTGGGTGATGATCCTCATCGGGGTCTTCTACGTCTTCCCGCCGGTCTTCGGCGTGATCGGTCGCAACCTCCTGCCGGAGCTGTATGCCGGTGCCGGCGCGAAGGGCACCGACAAGATCGTGCTCGAGCTGCCCGTGCTGCTGCGCGCGAAGTATGGCGTGCTCGGCTCCGTGCTCAGCGGCATTACCTGCGCGGGTGCCTTCGCCGCGTTCATGAGCACCTTCAGCGGCCTGTTGGTCTCGATGACCGGCGCGCTGGCCCACGATGTTTACGGCCGCATTCTCAAGCCCTCCTCCACTCCCGAGCAGCGCCTGAAGATGTTCAAGCTCTGCGCGGTGATCGTTGGTGGCGTGGCGGTCCTGTTGGGCTGCTTCGTCGAACCGCTGGAGATCAACTTCATGGTCGGCCAGGCGTTCGCGATCGCCGCGGCGAGCTACTTCCCGCTGCTGTTCGTGAGCGTGTGGTGGCGTGACATGACGATGAAGGGCGCCGCCACCGGCATGCTCACCGGCGGCCTGCTCGCGCTCCTTTCCGCCGCCATGGTGAACGTCAGCACGCTGGCGCTCGACAAGGGGCCGATGGGCAAGATCTTCTCCGGGTTCGCGCCGCTCAACCAGTTCTGGGCCGCGAATCCGCTGCTCCGCATCCTCTGCGAGCAACCGGCGATCTGGGCCGTGCCGCTCGCGATCACGCTGATGATCGTGGTTTCGAAGGCGACGAAGAAAACCGTGCCCGCCGACTCACGCCGCAAGATGCTCGTCCTCCACGCTCCCGAGTCGCTGGGACTCAAGCAGGAGTACATCCAGGAGCACGAGATGCCGGGCCATTGAGGTCCGCCGACGGGCCGTTTCCTTGAAACGAAACGGCCCGGTCGTGGCGCTGGAAGCTTGCCGGTGGGTCTCCGCCGGGGTTTCCTTCCTTGTTTCATCCACCGCATGTCCGGCCGATCGTCCTCCGGTTCCGAACCACCTGCTGCCCGCTGGTGGAGCCATCCGGCGTGCTGGTTGTGGCCCTTGACCGCGGTGACCGGGTTCATCCTCTGGGAAAACCGCGCGAACCAGACGCTGGTGCTCGCGTGGTGGTTCCTGAATGCCGTGCTCACCGTGAGCATGCTGCTCGGTGCGGTGTGGAATCTCCGCACCGTGTTCCAGAGCCGCGGCACGCTGGTCAGGTGGTCGTTCTGGGCGGCCCTGATCCTCACGTTCTCCGGGTTCTCGGAATCGCTGGAAAGTTCCGGCCATCCGGTATCATGGCTCTATTCCGGCAGTTCCTATCTGGCCCTGCTGTTGGTCGTGTTTCCGGCCTATCTGGCCGGGGCCCTGGTGCTGGCCGTGGTGGGCGCGGGTGGGGGAGCTTTGTCGCGGGGTGGTGCGCTCGATCGCGCGGCCGCGGTGCGCTCCGGGATCCGCTGGATCTGGCTGGTGGCCGCGGTGGTGTGGCTGCTGCGGTTGATTCCGCAGGTGAAGGAGCAGCTCCTGCTGGTGGCGGGCATCCCGTGGTTCTTCCTGTGCCTTCTGCCCTTCCTCGCTCACGGCACCCGCCGTGCGGTGCTGGGGCGTTTCGACCTCTGGCTGGCCAAGCACTTCCGCTGGAAGATCGGACGCCATGTGCTCGACCTCCGCGCCGAGGTTTTCGCCGCCGCTGGTTTCCTGATCGCGTGGGGACTGGTGTCGGTGAAGGTCTTCCAACCGTTCCAGGCGTCCTCTCTGCAATCCGCCATCCAGATCATCAATGGCACCCATCCGCGCGACATGCCCGACCCCTCGCCGCTGGTGCTGGTGGAATGGGATGCCGCGTCCCGCCGGGCCGCCACCACCCGCGAGTCAGAAGCTTCGGTGCAGGCGAAGATGATCCTGCGGCTGGCGGAACTCGGTGCGCGCCGGGTGGTGCTGCCGATGCCCGCCGACCGGGCGCTCGATGAGGATCCGGAGATGGAGAATCTGCTGCCCGGTCCGATGGAGAGCGAATGGAGCCGCACCGAGCGCGACATCTCTTCGCTGGAAACGGCGATGCGCTCCGCGAACAACGTGGTGCTGATCGCGCCGCCGCCGAACGAGGCGGCCAGTTCTCCCGGCTTCGGTCGCTTGAAGGGCGTCGCCCGAGAGGTCGCCTCGCCGGGCTTGCGTTGGTTCATGGGCCCCTCGCTGCCCACGGTGGCGTTCACGTGGCCGGACAATGAGCCGACGCCCGCGCCACTGCTGCTGTTCGCCGCCAGCCGCGATCACGAAGGGCCGGCCACGCCGGTGTTCCCGGACAAGCATCTGGCAGATTTCGACGGCAAGCGGTTCCCGCTGATCGACGGCGAGGGCAACTTGCTGGTCGATCTGGTGGGCAGCCACGAGGGCCGTGATTTCGCCCAGGTGAGCTACAGCGACGTGCTTCGCGGCGAGTGGCAGTTCAAGCCCGGCAAGGATCGTCCCGGTGGAAAAGGCCGCGGTTCCTGGGAGCCGCCGGAGAAGTATTTCAAGGACAAGATCGTGTTCCTGCCGCCGCTCCGCAGCAGCCCGATCGCCGGACCGCTCGGCGACCTTGAACGAACCGAGCTGCTGGCCCAGGCGACCCGCACGCTCAAGGGGCATCATTTCCTCCATCCCGCGCCCCGTGGCACCGCCTTGTTCTGGGCCTTCGCCTGCGCGCTGGCGATCGGCCGCCTCGCGATGCGCCGTGAACCGCTCAAGGCCGGCTGGCGTCTGCTGATGGTGCTGGGCTTCATCTTCGGGCTGAGTCTGGTGATGTTCGCGGTGGCGGACGTGTGGCTCGACCCGGTGCTACCCTCGGCCTCCGCGCTGGCGTCGTTCCTGCTGGTCACGCAACTGAGTTTCAGCCTCGAACGCGCGGCGAAGGAGCGGAACCGCTCGCTGCTGCACCGCTTCCTCGATCCCGGCATCGCGCGGGAGCTGTTCGATTCCCAGCAATCGCGCCTTGGCCTTGGAGGAGACCGTGAGAACGTCGTGATCCTCTTTGCGGACGTGCGTGGCTTCTCACGCTTCGCCGAAAGCCATCCGCCCGAGGACGTGATGCGGGTGGTCAATGCCTACCTCGGCGTGATGACCGATGCCCTCCATGCCCGCGGTGGCCTGCTCGACAAATACACCGGCGACGGCCTGATGGCGATGTTCCGCCTGGAACGCAGCGGCTCGATCGCCGGTGCCGTCGACGCCGCCCTCGCGATGCGGGACGCCGCGCTGGCGCTGTCCCGCGAACTGCGGGCGGAAGGGGAGAAGTCCCTGCGCGTGGGCATCTCCCTGCACGCCGGAGAGGCGGTCGTGGGCCTGGTCGGAAACGCCGACCGTCAGGTCAATTTCACGGCACTCGGCCACGTGGTGGTGGTCGCTGCCCGCCTCCAGGCCCTCACCGGCGGTGGCGAGGTGATCGTCAGCAAGGAGATCCACGACGCCGTGAACGGCGACTTCAAGATGGAACCCCGCCCGGAAGTCCACGTGAAGGGCGTCTCCCAGCCGGTGAAACCCTACGTGGTACTGGGGAAATAGTAGCACAAGCATTCCTGCTTGTGGGTGTGGGCGGCGGATTGCTCTCCGGGTTTCAAGGTGACCCTTTCGGCCCGCCGGGGCCGTCAGCAACGTCGCCGATGGAATAAGTCCGGGGATCGGTTTCGATGTCGTCCTCGGTGTTCGGGGTGCCGTCGGGTCCGGGGGACGCGATGGTGACCGTGGTTTGGGTGCCGGTGGTGGACGCACGGTAAACATAGGCGTTTCCCCATGGGTCCGATGGAATGGCCTTCAATGCCTGCACCCAACCTCGCCGCCGTTCGAGAGTGGTCGGTCGGATGACAAGGGCGGACAAACCTTCGAGTCCGGTGGGTGGTCGCCCGGCGTGCATGACAAACTTGGCAATGCCGGTGTCGAGGTCTTCAAGATCCCTGCAAACCCTCGTCACCTGTTTGTTGTGGGGATTGAGATCAAACAGCCCGTTGTAGGAGGCTGCGAGCAGGGAGACTCCGACCATTGCCCCAATCACCATCGCAAGGGTTGAACTCCGCTGTGGGCGGTGGCTTTCGCTTGTGGGCTCCATCTGCAATGGAGAAAGCCGAGCCGGGAGTGATTTGTCGGAATCCCGGGATCCACCGCCGCTCCGTGGCGGATCAGATCCGTTCCTTCGCCTCCTCCGCGCACCGCTCCCGCGCCACCTTCAGATACTCCTCGTCCAGCTCGATGCCGGTGAACCGCGCCAGCTCCATCCGCGTGGCCGCCACCGCCGAGGTGCCGATGCCGAGGAAGGGATCGAGCAGGCGGGTGGCCTTGCCCTTGCCGTGGAGCTTCACGCATTGGTCCACCAGCGCCACCGGAAACGTCGCCGGATGAGGCCGTTCACTGTCGCGGGATTGGATCGTGTCGTAGGGAATGAACCAGGTGTTTCCCCGGCAGCGCAGGTCCTCGCCGCCGGTGTGGCCCCAGCGCGCGATGTTCGACTTGTCCTGGTAGGGCACGCCCGCGGCGCGGCGGTCCACCGGGACATTCCCGGTCTTCGTCAGGTGGAAGACATACTCGTGGCAGTCGTTCACGAACCGCTTCGAATTGATCGGCTTGAAGTGGCCGGTGCTGATCCGCTCGCCGCCGCGGGTTTCCACCGTGATCGACTTGATCCAGTGGAAGGTGTTCTGGAGCGTGAACAGCGGCTCCGCGCCATCGGTGAGCGCCAGCAGGAGCTGGTGCGGCATCAGCGGGTTCTTCGGGGCGGCGCCGACGTTCAGGAAAAACGATCCGTCATCCGCCAGCGCGCGCTTCACCCCGGCGGCCCAACGCAGGCACCACTCCAGGAACTCGGCGCGCGGGGCGGTGTCCCGGAAAGTGCGGTAATCGATGCCCAGGTTGTAGGGCGGGGAGGTGACAACCGCATCGAAGCCGCCCGCCGGGAGGGTGGGCAGGACTTCGAGGCAGTCGCCGTGGAGCAATTCGATCAAGCGTGGTGCAGCAGAATGGAATTCGCTGCAAAGTGGTCGGAAAGGATGTCCGACACAATCACCAAAGGAGTGCCCGGGCGCACCAGTTCCATCCCGCGCAGTTGGTCGGTGGCGCGCTGGATGGTTTCCTCGATCGTGGCCGCGAACGGCAGCTTGAAGGCCTGCACGCCGCGGGTCAGGCCGAGCTGGCGGCAAACGCGTTCGGTCGGGGTGAAGGCGAAGAAGCCGGTCGTGCGCGGGCGCAGCATCGCCACCTGGTTCGCGAGCACGCCGCGGCGGGTGAGCACCACCAGCAAGGCGTCCGGGAGGGAGTCCGCCAGCGTCACCGCCGCGCGGGCGGTCTTCTGGCGCTCGTCGCGGAGCAACACCTGCGAGCCGAAACCGAGACCGCCGGAGCGCTCGATGCGGTTCGCGATGCGGACGATGGCTTCCACGCAGCGGTCCGGGTAGCGGCCAACGGAGGTTTCACCAGACAGCATCAGCGAATCGGCCTCCTCGTAGGCGGCGTTCATCACGTCGGTCACCTCGGCACGGGTCGGCGTCGGGTTCACGATCATGGATTCCAGAAGCTGGGTGGCCACGATCACGCGGGTGCCCAGCTCGTGGCAGCGGCGCACGATGCGGCGCTGGAGGATCGGCAGTTCCTCGAACTCGACTTCGATCCCGAGGTCGCCGCGCGCCACCATGATGACGTCGGCGGCGTGGATGATGGCGTCGATGTTGCGGACCGCTTCCTGGTCCTCGACCTTGGCGACGATCTGGGCGTTGCCTTCCAGGGCTTCCATCGCCTCGCGCAGCTCGCGGACGTGGGCGGCATCGCGGACGAAGGAGCCGGCGATGTAGTCGGCGTCGCATTCGACGGCCAGCGACAGGTCCACCTTGTCCTTCTCGGTCAGGGCGGGGAGGTTCAGGCGGGTGCCCGGAAGGTTGATGTGGCGGCGGGAACCCAGCTTGCCCGGGGTCTTCACCTCGCAGACGATGCGGTCGTCCTTCTTGGTCTTGATCAGCATCAGCATGGTGCCGTTGTCGACCACCAGCGTCTTGCCCTCGCTGACGTCCGCCATCAGGCCGCCGTAGTTGACGGTAGTGCTGTAGGGGATGCTCGGCTCGGTGCCCTCGACGCGGAATTCGACGAGGTCGCCGTCCACGAGCTCAAGCGGCTGTGGCAGGTCGCCGGTGCGGATCGAGGGACCGGTCAGGTCGAAAAGGACTGGAACGTGGATGCCCCGTTTGTCGGACTGGCGGCGGACGCGGGCGGCCATTTCACGGGCCCACTCGTGTTTCGCGTGGCTCATGTTGAGCCGGAAGACGTTGGTGCCGAGGTCGATGAGCTGGCCGATGGTTTCCTCCGCCTCCGTGGCGGGGCCGAGGGTACAAATAAGCTTCGTTTTGCGGGGCATGGGAGAGGTGGCAGCAGTTTGCTGGCCGAAAACCCCGGCGTCGAGGGCGTAACGACCGGGGCCTCTCAGCGCACGTGGGTCGGCTTCGCCGCCAATTCCCGGAATGACTCCCTGTCCAGGGCGGGCTGCCGCAATTGGCGAATGCCCTTCATCAGGTAGTCATAGCCGGACCAAGCGGTGAAGAAAGCAGCCACCAGACAAGGATAGAGCGGATCGAAGGGCACCCATTTCAGCATCACCCAGCCCAAGGCAAACATTTGCGACACCGTGCAGACCTTGCCAATCCAGCGCGGTCCGATGTGCCGCATCTTGCGGGTGAAAAAAAGAATCGTGATCCCGCCGAGGATGATCAGGTCGCGGAGGATCGCCAGGGCGCAGAACCACCACGGAATGCGCCACCCTCCCGGGCCCCAGTCGACCACGCTCAGGGTGATGATCCCGGTGAGCAGCAGGGACTTGTCCGCGATGGGGTCGATGATCTCGCCGAACCGCGAGCGCTGGTTGAAACGCCGCGCGATCCAGCCGTCGATGCCGTCGCTGGCGGCGGCCGCGATGTAGGTGGCGAGCGCCCACCAGCGCAGCGCCTCCACCGGCTGCCCGGCGGCCACCGTGTGGCCGTATTTCACTGCCAGCACCGCGAACACCGGCACGAGGCAGAGCCTCCCGAGGGTGATCTTGCTGGCGAGGGTCATGCTCCGATATTGAAGCGCGGATTGCGCCGAAAGAAAATTGAAAAGCGTTTCTGTGTATCGGGTCCTCAACCTATAGAGCCTATAATTCGTACAGGCCCTATAGGTGTGATGGGTAGTCGATGCCCACGGCCCGGCCTGCGTCGGGATCGGCAGGCACGTAAACACGTTCCTCGGGGATGAGCAGTCGGGAGAAATCCCCGCTGGCGTGTTCCCGCTGCTCGATTACGAATGGCGTGATATCCTCGATGGCGAGGACGGCCCCGGTGCCGTAGCGGCGCAGGGTTTCGCCACGCAGCCCGAGTTGCACCGCCTTGCGTGCCACCGGGGCTCCGGTCGGATCGTGGTCCGGGTCCCATTGCAGCCGGACCTCGGAGCTGGCGACCGCTTTCTTCCATGCGGCTTCGTCGGAAAAACGGGAGGGTTCGTACCTGGAGGGAACGACTTCCCGCAGCACTTGGTCGAAGAACGAACGGCGGAGGGTGATGGCGAGGATGTGTTCCTGTCCCTCCTTGGTGGCCCAGCCCGCGCGGTACATCATCCACAGGAAGTTGGGTTTGATCCAACTCATGCGGTTGTAGCTGAAGTCGCCTCCGAACTGCTGGTGTTGCACCGCGTGCAGGGCGATCGAGGGGCGGTAGGCTTGATAGACGACGATCGACTCCGTGTCGTGGTGGGCGAGGATATGGCGGCCTTGTTGTGGCCACCGGGCGACTTGGTCGGTGTAGCGTTCGAAACGCATGTTCTTGAAACGTCCGGTCCGCGTCGGACGGGGATGGGTGATGCGGACGGATCCGGTCAGGAGTGATTCTCCGGATTCCGGAGCGGGTGCCCTGCCACATGGCCGGGCGTTTTCCCGTGGCCGGAGCGCTTCGAGGGGAAGCGTCATCGGCGACACCGGATTCGTTAGAGGTATCCTCTGCGGATGTCAATCCGGGGCTCCCGCCGGGATTTCATCATTGCCATCGGCGGGTTCCGCGCCGAGATCGTTGCCCATGAAACCGCAGGTGGGAGAGATGGCCCCGGACTTCACGGCTCCGGTGGTGGGCGAGGGGATCGGGGAAGGGGAAAGCGTGACCTTGTCCGCCCTGCGCGGCAGCCGTGTGGTCCTCGTGTTTTATCCGAAGGACGACACTCCCGGCTGCACCACCCAGGCCTGCGAACTCCGCGATGGCTGGTTCGATCTGAAGGGCCGCGCCCGCGTTTATGGCGTCAGCATCGACGACGTGAAGAGCCACGGGAAATTCATCCGCAAGTTCTCGCTGCCGTATCCGCTGATCTCCGATCCGGAGAAGGCCATCGTGGAGGCCTATGGCGTGTGGGTGGAGAAGTCGATGTATGGGAAAACCTTCATGGGCACCGAGCGCACCACCTTCGTGATCGGCGCGGATGGCCGGATCGAGCACGTGCTGGAAAAGGTGTCTCCGAAGGACCACCTCGGCCTGCTTTCGGAACTGCTCGCCTGAACGCTTGTCGAATCCGGAAGGCTCTCCTAGGTTCGCCGTCCACACCCTTTATGTCGCACCGCCCCGAATCCACCGAGAAGCTGCCCCGCGGCACGGTCGCCCTGCCGGCGGCGTCGATCGGCGTGATGTCGCTGGTGCTGGCGGTGGGCTTCCAAGCGCTCGGCTTGCTGAATCGGCTCGATGGAGCCCTGCTCGGCGCGATCCGTCAGGCGGGCCTCGGCGGTGATCCGGTGGCGCAGCCGCCATGGATCGGCTGGGCCATCGCGCTGGTGGTGGCCTTCGCGCTGCCGATGGCGATCCTGGAAACCCCGACCCACTGGCGTCGCACGGTGCTGTGGCTTTCGGCGGTCGCGGTGGTGCTGGCCGTCTGGCCGGTGCTGGCGCTTTCCGCGAAATGGTGGCCGATGGCTCCATCCGTGGTGGCGGTGGCGTGGAGCGGCCTGTGTGCGAAGATTTACGCCTCCCGGCACCACATGCCGTGCGAGGGGGGCGACGCCGGTCGCCGACTCAAGCCCGGCCCTGTGAGATAATCCCATGGCACGCGCGGAATATCCCGAGGCGGTGAGCGCCCTGGTCGGCGAACTGAAGCGCCTGCCAGGTGTCGGTCCGCGCAGCGCCGAACGCATCGCCATCTGGCTGCTCCAGCACCCGCGTGCCGAGCCCTTGGCCCTCGCCGAGGCTCTTCAGGCGGCGAAGGAAACCGTGATCTCCTGCGAGGTCTGCGGCTTTTTCGCCACCCGCGAATCCTGCGGGATCTGCGACGATCCGAAGCGCGATCCCTCCGTGCTGTGCGTGGTGGAACAGGCCACCGACGTCCTGCCGCTGGAGCGTTCCGGTGCCTTCAAAGGCCGCTACCATTGCCTCGGCGGAAAACTCTCGCCGCTCGACCGCGTCTCGCCCGAGGACCTGCGGATTCCGGCGCTGGTGGCCCGTCTCGATGCCACCCCCGGTGTCGAGGTGATCCTCGCGCTCGGGGCCGATGTGGAGGGCGAGGCGACCTCGAACTACCTCGCCGACCTGCTGCGCGGCAAGGACTGCCGCATCACCCGCATCGCGCAGGGCTTGCCCGCGGGCGGTGGACTGGACCATGCTGACGAACTCACGCTGATGCGCGCGCTCGAAGGCCGCCGCGCGTTCTGACACAAGGTGGGTTGGCCCTCAGGCCTTCTGTCTCTCAACTCTCAACTTTCAGCTCTCAACTTCCACCATGCCCGGTCCTCCCCGTCGCCCGTTCCGCCGTCCCGGCCAGCCCATGCGCCCCGGACCGCCGCCGCCTCCCAAGGACAAGGGCTGGGACCCGGTGGCCGCTTGGTATGACAAACTCGTCGGCGAGGATGGCTCGGACTACCACAAGCACGTCATCCTGCCCGCCACGCTGAAGCTCCTCGACCCGAAGGAAGGCGAGTCGGTGATCGACGTCTGCTGCGGCCAGGGCGTGCTGGTCCGGCCGCTGCTGGAAACCGGGATCGCCCGTTTCACCGGGGTCGATGCCAGCCCGAAGCTCATCGAGGCCGCCCAGAAGCGCCATGGCCAGAACCCGCGGGTGAAGTTCTTCACCGCCGATGCCTGCCAGCCCGGGAAGTGGGCGGATGCCTCCCACGATGCCGCCACCTGCCTGATGGCCGTCCACGACGTGCCCGATCCGGTGGCGATGTTCAGCAACGTGGCCAAGGCGCTGAAACCCGGCGGCCGCGCCGTGATGGTCTTCATGCACCCGTGCTTCCGCATCCCGCGTCAGTCCCACTGGGGCTGGGACGCCGAGCACAAGATCCAGTACCGCCGCCTCGACCGCTACGGTTCCCAGCTCGACATCCCGATCACCACTCATCCGGGCCGGAAATCGGGCGAGCTGACGATGTTCCACCACCGCCCGCTGTCGGAGCTTCTGAGCGCGCTCGGCCAGGGCGGACTCGGCGTGGTGGCATGCGAAGAGCTTTACAGCCATCGCCGCTCCCAGCCCGGTCCCCGCAGCCGCGGCGAACACCGTGCCGCGAAGGAATTCCCCATGTTCATCGCTCTCAAGGCCTTGCGCCTGGGCTGAAAGACCCGTTACGGTTTTGCGGTTTCAATGATTCCAATCGACTGATTTGAAATGATTTCGAAGCCACAGAAGTCCGATCCCGCCACCTCGTGGGCGGGAGAACTCGCGGCCTCGTTCGCGGGACCCGGCGGCAGCGTGCCGCTTCCTCTCGAACGACTGTTGGACGACCTCTCCGGGCTGGTCTTTTTCATCAAGGACCGGGAAGGACGCTACCTGTGGGTGAACCGCACGCTGGTCGACCGCTGCGGGCTTTTTGAAAAAGCCCCGCTGATCGGCAAGCGTCCGTCCGACCTTTTCCCGGAAACGCTGGCTCCGTTCTACGAGCGCCAGGACGAGCGCGTGATCCGCCTTGGCAAGCCGCTCATCGACCAGCTCGAGCTGCATTTCTACCCGGGCCGCCGCCGCGGTTGGTGCCTCACCAGCAAGTATCCGATCTTCGCACCGGGGGCCGTCCAGGCGTCCGGGGTGCTGGGGGTTTCCCGCGATGTGGAAACCTCGTCCCGCGGTGCGAAAAACCGCGGCTTCCCGGAGCTTTCCAAGGCGCTCCAGCTCATCCAGCAGCGAATCGCCGAACCGCCCTCGTTGGCGGAACTCGCCGAGGCCAGCGGCCTTTCGCCGAGCCAGTTCGCGCAGTGGACCGAGCGCCTGTTCCACCTCACGCCGAAGCAGCTCGTGATGAAGGCCCGCATCGACGAGGCCCTGCATCTGCTGGCGACCAGCGACGAGCCCTTGTCGGACATCGCGCTGGCCACCGGCTTCTGCGACCAGAGCGCCTTCACCCGGCATTTCCACCGCTTCACCGGTATGCCGCCCGGTGCTTTCCGCCAGCAGGTCCGGGGGCGGTGAGACAAAAGAACCGGGACATTCCTGTCCCGGTTCGGAAAGCGAAGAACGGGACAGGAATGTCCCTGCTCCTTGGGTTGCTCAGGACTCCAGCGCCTTGAGGATCTGGCGGCGCAGTTCCACGGCATCGACCTCGCCACTTTGGCGCCAGACGATCTTGCCGCCGGGGGTGACGAGGATCGAGTGCGGCAGGGCACCGGTCCACTCGGAGTCGATGGCTTCCGCGCACTTGTCGGGATTGCCGCCGGTCCAGTGGTAGTTGCCGGTGGTGCGGCCTTCGTCCTGGAGCGACTTCTCGTTCTCCTTCACCACCGCGGCGTGGCGGCTGGTGAGGAACTTCTCGACCTTCGAGCGGTCTTCCTTCGGATCGAAGCTCACCGAAATGAATTCGAAACCGCGGGTTTCGAAACGGCGGGCGGTGTCGACCAGCGTCGGGAATTCCGCCACGCACGGGCCGCAGGTGGTCGACCAGAAATTGATCAGGCGCACGTTCTTCGAGGTGTTCGAGCGCAGCTTCTTCGCGATCTCGGCATCGAGGTCGGCCACGGTCACCGGGCGGGCTTCCCAGGCGGCCTGGTCGGCGGCCACGGCGTCCTTCTTGGTGAGCCACTTGGTCGAGCAACCGAGCGAGCGGGTGACCGGCTCCTTCACTTCCTGGCCGGCGAGCAGGGAGTTGATCGCGTCGACCACGTAGCTCTTTTCCACCGGGGCCTTCGAGCGACCGGCGTCGTCCATGCGGCCGGTGTAGCGCAGCTTGCGATCGGCATCGAACACGAACACGTGCGGCGTCGATTGCGCGCCGCAGGCGATGGCGAATCCCTGGGTCGCGCCGTCGTAGAGGTAGGGCAGGGTCCAGCCGTGGTCCTTGGCGAAGGGCTTCATTTCCGCCTCGGAGTCTCCGTAGGGCGAATAGCCGAGTTCATCCGGACGCAGGCCGATCTCGTTGTTCGAGTTCACCGCCACCACGGACACGCCCTTGTCCTTGAAGGTCTGGTAGAGGGTTTCGGTGCGGCCGGCGGCGGCGACGGAATCCGGGCAGTGGTTGCACGTGAAAATCACGGCCAGCACCTTCGAGGAGGAGTATTCGGCGAGCGTGTGGGTCTTGCCATCGATGCCGGGCAGCGAGAAATCCGGGGCCGGGGAACCGATCGGCAGGACCTTCGGGGCATCGGCGGCGGAAACGGCCACCACGGCGGCCAGCCAGAGGGAGGAGACGGAGCGCAGCAATGTCATGCCACCATCCCAATCCCCCGGGCCGCCGGGAGGCAAATTCAAATCACAAAAACACGCCGGGACGTTTGTTCGTGAAAGATCCACCCGCGTCCCGCGTGGGTCAGTTCCCGGTGACCGGAGAGACCCGCACGAACAAGCGTTTGTCCGCCCCGGCGGGCAGCAGCGCGGGCGGCAGGGTGATCCGGGTGGTGGTGGCGGGCCAGTTGGCGGCCTTGCAGGTGGCCACCGTGGTCCAGGTCTGGAGATTGGTGGAGAGCTTCACGCTGTAGCTGCGCCCCGGCACGGTGCGGAGATCGACGTTCGCGCCCTGGCTGGCCGATTCTGGCCGGACATCGAGCAGCATCAGCAGGCTGGTGCGGTCCAGCGGGTTGGTTCCGGCTTGGCGCTCCATCGCATCGCTCATGCCATCGCCATCGGAGTCCTTGGTCCCGGACAAGGTGGCGAGCGAGGAGGTGAAGGCCAGTTCCCAACTGTCCGGCAGCCCGTCGTTGTCCTCGTCCTCCTGGCCGCCGAACCCGAGCGAGACCGAGAACCAATAGCTGCGCACCTGGTCGGTCAGCGGATAGCCGCGCAACACCGGTGCCTGTCCGACGGTGATGGCGCTTCCGACATTGGTGACGTCGTAGCAGTAGAAGATCGAGTCCCCGCCGTAGGTGAAGGACACCGCGCCGTTCTGAGTGCCACCGGTGCCGTCCGGCAGCGAGTCCATGAACCCGGGGGCCACCGTCTCGCCCGGGCCGATCGAGATCCGCACCGGGGTGTTGGAGAAGGGCAGGTCGTTCGCTCCCAAGCTATAACCGCTGCGGCTGGTGCCGATCGCCAGCACGGTGAAATCGTTGTCGGCATTGACCCGCACGATGAAGGGCGTGAGCGGATCGGTGACGCGGGAGGCATGGAAACGGAACCTCTCCACGCTAACGATCATCGGCACGGCGGTGGTGTTGGTGAAGATGTCGCTCTCGTTGATGACGAGGTTCGAGTTCGCGCCATCGGCGGCGGCTCCGGCCGGAGCGGCGGGACCATTGCCGAGCTGGAGCTCCGTGATGAGGTAGCTGATCGTGTAGAAGTAATCGCGGTGCAGGTTGGTCATCACGTTCGCACCCGGCAGCGGGGCCTGGCCGAGGGTGACTGATCCGGCGTTGTTGTCGTAGTCTCCGCCGCCATACCAGATCTCCGCGCCGCCGTCGCGCCAGTCGATGATACCCGCCAGCGTGCCGCCACTGCCGTTCGGGTAGGTGTCGAGGAAGCCGGTCGCGATCTTGTCGCCGGGTTGCAGCGCGATGACCGTGGCCCCATCGGAGAATGGCAGGTCGTTGAAGCCGAGGCCATACACCAGCCGCGTGGTGCCGATCGCCAGCACGGTGAAGTTGTTGTCGCCATTGACCTTCACGAGGAACGGCGTGACCGGGTCGCCGGTGCGGCCGGCGTTGAATTTGAAACGGTCGATCACCACGCTGATGGCCCGGCCGGTGGTGTTGGTGTAGGTCGAGGTCTCGTTGATGACGATGTTCGAGTGCCAGCCGTCCGGCCCATGGGCTCCCGCGGGCGTGGTGCCGGGCATGCCCAGCGTGCCGCCACCGTAGAAGCTCTGCGTCTTCGTGCACGAGTTCGCGTCCATGCCGAGGATCCAGGTGGCGACCCGCGTGACCGCTTCCTGGTCGACGATTCCCTTCGCCAGCGGCGGCATGGAGCAGCACTCGTCGATCGTATTCATGCGCTGGAACAGGATCGAGCTGTCGAGGTTGCCGGGTTTCACCACCGCGGCGTTGGGCTTGCCGAGGCCATCGATCACCGGGCCGCAGATCAGCGATTGGTTCACCAGCGGCGTGGTCAAACGGGCATCGAAGTAGGCGCGCGAACTCCCGCCCGGGTGGTGGCAGTGCGAGCAATTGCTGTCGAAATACGAGCGCACCCAGCGTTCGTCCGTCACGGTGGGATCGTGCGCTCCGGCGGAGGTGAGTACGTTGGCCAGCGAGCTCGCCGTGAGTGTCTGCGGCAGGTAGCCTGCCACGCTCAGCGACTCGATCTGGTTGGCGGTGAAACCTCCGGGATAAGCATAATCGCGGTTCAACTGGCGGGTGCGGAACCCGAGCACCGGACCCGCGGCGGCGGTGTGGCAGCGGTTGCATTGCACGCGGGAGGGGTAGAGATACTCAAAGGTGTTCGCGCCGATGTGGAGCTGCTCGGTGCCGCCGTTTTCAAGCAGGTCGGCATCGGTGCCATCGGCGCGCCACTTGTAGGTCACGCCGCCCCAGCCATCGGTGCCGTGGACCAGCAGCCGCGTTTCCAGCGCCGCACCGGTGTCGGGCCGGGCGAAGTGCTTCACGAACACGGTGCCGGTGGGGAGCTGCCATGCATCGTTCTCGCTGTAGGTGATCTGTTCGGCCGCGGAGTTCGGGATGCCGTCGTTCGGGATCATCACCCAGCGCTTCTTCTCCATGCCCGCGCTCCACAGCGGCATGTTGACGTCATAGGGAATCAGGCCGGGGGCGGGGGATAGGGTGGTCACATTGGAGAACACGCCGGTCTGCGACAGCTTCGCGGGATAGGTCCAGGTGCCACCACCGGGCGCGCCCTGCGGCTTGATCCGCGAGATGATGCCGCCGCCCGTCACGCCCGCGCCCATCTGGAGCAGCAGTGGCTCGCCGTGGGAATCGACGCCGAACGAGCAGATCCCGTCCCACAGCGCTCCGGCGCGGCCTTGTCCGAACTGCTCGACCGAGACCACCGTTTGCGTGGCGGTGTTGTAATCCAGCGCGTAGAGCAACTGCGTGCCGTTGTCGCCGAACAGATACTTCCCGGAGAGAGTCGGGATCGCCGTGCCGCGGTAAACGTGGCCGCCGATGATGCAACTCCCGACACTGTGGGAGTAATCGTACACCGGCCCGCGCGAGGTGCCGATGAGCGGGCTTGGCGCGGCCCGGAACCCCGCGGCGGTGCCTTCCTGGTAGTTCCACTGGAAATTGAGTCCCGCGGCATCCACCACATCGACCTCCTCGCGGTTGCTGGCCCCCACATCGCCGATCCAGAACAGGCCGGTGGTGGTGTCGAAGCTCATCCGGTGCGGCTCGCGCAGGCCGATGGCGTAGAATTCCTCCAAGGTGCCGCCGGTGGCATCCTGCCACGGATTGCTACTGGGGACGTAGTATCCCTGGGTGTAGGAACCGGAGCCGCCCGGTTGGCGGCGGATCGGGTGGCTGATGGCCCCGCCCTGCATGTCCACATCCAGCCGCCAGATCCCGGAGCGGGCTCGGTCGTTGATCTTCTGGGTGTGCGGGCTGGAGTCGCCGCTTTCCGTGCCCTCGTCGCCGAACGCGATGTGGAGGAAACCATCCGCGCCGAACGCCATGCCGCCGCCCTCGTGGCCCTTGGTGGTGTCGTATTGCTGGATCAGGATCAGCTCGCTCGATGGCGTGAACGACGTGCCGTTCCAGGTGAAGCGCGCCAGCCGGTCGTAGAACGGCGGGTTCGCGTTCGGCTGGTCGTTGTCGTTGTGGAGGTAGTAGACGTAGAGGTAGTCCTTCCCGAGCCCTTGTCCGAACTTCGGGTGAAAGACGGTCGAGAAGATGCCGCCGTGTTTCTCGCCGTAGTTGTCGTTGTCCCAGTTCAGGTACCAGACGCGGTCGGTGATATCGAGGACGAGCTGGCGGGTGGTGGCGCTGTCGTTGTCCGCCACTTTGTAGAGGCGGCCGTCCATTTCCGCGACCAGCAGGTTGCCCGGAGTCCCCGGCCACGCCCGCGCGTCGATCGGCGAGTCCCACGACAGCGCCGGAAACGCCTTCTCCACCACCACACCGGTCGGGACGATCGAAAGCGTGGGCAGCACGCCATTCGAAAACGCGCCCACCGCCTTCGGTCCGCCGAAGCCGCTGAAGCCCTCGATGTTCGGGCGGATCGACACCGCGGTGGTCGTGGGGAAATCCGCCGGCACGGTGGCCGCCGGATTCACGCCCGCGCACCACTTCAGCGCCCGCACCAGCAGCTCCTGGAAGGCCGCGCAGCGCATCCCCTCCGGGGCGGTTTCCCCGGCGAAAACGTGGCCGTAGCTCGAAGCGTAAACGCGCCCCGCTCCATAGTTCACCGTCCATTCCACCGGAAACTGGATCTGCGTCTCGGGATCCTTCGCATAGGACAGGATCGTCGTGTTCGATGCCGGCCCCCGGCAATAGCGCCACACCTCCAGGCTCGCCGCCATCCACGACGCAGGCAGCCCGGCGTGGATCGGGTGGTTGCCGAGGCGTTTCACCAGCACGTTCGTGCGGTCGCCGTGGCTGGTGTAGGAACCCTGCCCGGCCTGAAGCGTTTGCAGCGTCTCGTTGGCATTCACCACGATCGATTTCCCCGCCGTGGTGGTGCTCCAGCGCAATCCGAGCAGGTCGCCGTAGCCGGACCAATCCGCGAACGAATCCGCCGCCTCATGGAAGGCGATGAATCCTCCGCCGCCGTTCACGTAGTTCAACAGCGCCGTTTCCACCGTCGCGGGCCAGCGTGGTTGGCCGCCCGCGCCATTGCTGTAGCCGGACAGCACCACGTTGTAGGCCGCGAAATTCGGCGACCAGGTCGCCCAGGCGGGATCGTTCGCCGCCCCGGGAGTGGTGACGAAGGTCAGCTCGAAGGAGCCGTCGCGGGAGAGGATCGCGCTGAGGATCTTCTGGCGGTGTTGCCAGTCATGGTTGCTCGCGCCCTCGATGACGAGGACCTTGATCCGGTCCGCCCACGCGGGGCAGATACCGGCGATCACCAGAAATAGGGCGAACAGCAGTCGGGGGAGATTCATGTTCGTTCCGGTGGGGGAGGCCGGCGACGCGGGGGAGGACGTGAACGCACGATCCCATCATAGATGGGCGGGGATGGACAGTCATTTCGTCACGGCACGACCGTCCGAAGTCCTTGATGCAGAATCCCGGCCAACGTGGTGGAGGAATCGAAAGTGGTGGTCCCGACAGGAATCGAACCTGTACCTACGGCTTCGGAGGCCATCGTCCTATCCGTTGGACTACGGGACCATCTCCATCGCACCGGTGGCGGTGCGGGCGGAAGTGTTAGCCCCGGCTCCCCGGCTTGGCAAGGAGAAGTCTAGGGAAGTAGAGCAAGTTTCCAACTTGCTTCAGTGGTGATCTACCCCGGCCTCACCGCCCCGGCACCGGCTTCAGCGACGCCGTGATCCGGCGCTCGATGTCATCCACTACCGGACCCGCCCGGGTCATCCACGGATGGGCCAGCACCGGCACCTCGATGTTCTCGGCACGGTCCCACACGCCACTGTCGTGAGGCAGGATCACCAGGTCGTAAGGGCTGCGATAGGAGACCACCGGGATCGAGCCGAGACGGTCCTCGCTGCGCGCCAGGGCTTGGATGAAATCACTGTTCGGCAGCAGCTCGTGGGCGCCCTGGCCGCCGTAGAAACGCGAGGTCTCCGTGCCATGGTGCGGCGTTGCCACGGTGTAGAGCGCGTCGCAGCGGCTCGCGCCGCCGAGTTCCTGCAGGTAGTAGCGCGCCACCAGCCCGCCCATGCTGAAGCCCACGATCGAAATCCGCTCCTTCGGCCCGAATTGCCGGTCGATGCCCGCCTTCAACTGCTCCGCCAGTTTCGCCATGCCCTCGTGCGCGTCGGCGGGCTTCAGCGACGGCGCGTAGCAGGCGACGCCCTTGTCCTCCAGCCGATGCCGCAGCAGACCGAAGCTCAGGTTCCCGTTCTGGAAAATCCCGTGCACGAACACCACTCGCGCCCGCCCGTTCTTGAGCGTGCCGGTTTCCGACGCGGGCAAGCTGGGGACGCAGGACGTCAGCAGCAGTCCTGAAACGAGGCCGAGAATGGCGAGAAGGCGTCGCATGGCGGATCAGCCGGGTGGCCAGTCGAGCTTGCGACCCGCGAGGATGTGGACGTGCAGGTGGGGCACCGCCTCGCCCGCGTCCGGACCATTGTTCAACACCACGCGGTAACCCGCCTCCGCGAAACCTTCCTGGCGGGCGATCTCCCCGGCGGTCAGCAACAGATGGCCGAGCAGCGCCTGGTCCTCCGCCGTGGCCTTGCCGACCCGCGGGATCGGCTTGCGCGGCACCAGCAGCAGATGCACGGGCGCCTGGGGCGAGATATCACGGAAGCACACGCACAGCTCGTCCTCATGCACGAGGTTCGCGGGGATCTCCTTGTCGCAGATCTTCTCGAAGAGGGTCTTGTCGGCCATCGCCGGGAGTCTTGCATCACCCGGGCGGGGAGGCAAGGGGGCGCACGAAAAAGCCCGCCCCCGGATTCGGAAGCGGGCTTTGGAAAAGACAGCCTGCGGTTACTTCAGCGTCTCCGCGGTGTAGGGGCGGCCGACCTGGTCCTTGGTTGTGGCGCGCACCTTGGTGAACACCTCCGGCTGCACCTGCTCCGCCGTGTTCGTCCACTCGTGGCGCACGTAGGTGGCCACGTCCGCCAGTTTGGCATCGGTCATCGCCGGATTCGGATAAAGCGCGGGCATTTCGCCGGCGGGGGTGTAGGTCTCGCCATTCACCGTCACCGGACCGCTCATGCCATGGAGCAGGATCCGCGCGAGACGCTCCGGGCTGCCGGTGACATACTCGGATTTGTCGAGCGGCGGTCCGAGGTTCGGCAGCCCCTGGCCATCGGCGCCGTGGCAACCGAAGCAGGCGGCTTCCCCGACGAACATCGCCTTGCCGCGATTGAACGAGGCGAGATGCTCGCCGCTCAAGCCGGCTCCGGACACCTGCACCACCGGGCCTTTCAGGCCTTGGTCGAGCCAGGCCAAGAAGGCTGGGTCGTTGAGCTTGCCCGCGGTGGCGTTCTTGAAATCGGCGACCTTGCCTTTGAGCCCGGAGTAGGCGGCGGCCTTCACCAGCGGGTCCTTGCCATCCTTCGCCACCAGGTCGGAGAGCTTGGCGAAGGCCTCGGGCGTGCCCACCGGTCCGAGCGCGCGGGCCAGGTAGATCTTCACCTCGTCGTTGGCCGGTTGCAGCTTCGTGATGCGGTCGGCCACCTTCTTGAGCTCGGTGTCGGACAGCTTGGTCGAGGCCCACAGCGCGGAGCACACCACCTTCGGGTCCTTGGAGCCGAGACCGCTGGTCACCGGCACGGCGGTGAGCTTGCCGAGGCCTTCCAGCGTCCACAGCGCGTTGATGCTGCCGATCGGGAATCCTTCCACGCCCGCCAGCTTTTCAAGCAGCGGCACCACCGACGCGTCGTTGCGCTCGATGAGGAGGCGCTGCGCCATGTCGCGCTGCCAGCCGTTCTTGTGCGCCAGCATTTTCACCAGCGTCTCGCCGTCCAGCTTGGTCAGGTCGGTGGCGTTTTCGAGCGGGCCGGTCTTGTAGCGGATGCGGAAAATGCGTCCCTGTCCATCGGCGGGCTTGTCCAGCAGGCGGCTGGTGTATTGCTCGCGCAGATAGGTGGTCATGTAGGTTTTGTGCTGGAGCAGGCCGTGGTGCATGTCCAGCAGCAGCACGGTGCCATCCGGCGCGTTGTAGAGGTTCACCGGACGGAAGCGCTCGTCGGTGGAGGCCAGCCACTCGGTTTTGCCGAAGGGATGGCTGCCGGTGAGCTTGCCGTTCGAGTCGGTGATCTGGATCGCCTTCACCAGGTTCACCGATGGCTCCGGGGAAAGCCCGCGGCCGTACCACTCCGCCGGGAAATTCGTCCCGCGATAGATCATCGGACCGGACGCGGCGGTGGCGTTGATGAGCTTGAAGGACTTCGGGTCGAGCGTGTCCTCGTTGTAACCGTTCGTTTTCGAGATGTAGCCGCGGTTCACGCCCGGCGTCACGCGGATCGGCCAGGTCGAGTTCGGCCCGAGCTGGGTGAAATCCTTCACCTTCAAGCTCACGCCGGGGTTGCCTTCGAGCAGGTTCGGGGCCACCAGGTTGCCCCACAGGAAGGTCGAGTTGTCGTTGTAATAGAGGCGGCCGTAGTCGTCGCGGCAGATGCCCCACTGACCGCGGTTCTGGGTGGATTCCACCACCCACTTGCCGTCGATGCGGCGGATGCGTTTGTCGGACTTGGCGTTGTAGAGCCAGTTGTCGAGGCCACGGACCAAGCCGTTCGACTTGTGCTCGGGATTGCCGCCCTTGCCGCCGGCGATCCAGTCCTTCGCGACCTCCTCGGGCTCGCCGACGGCCTTCAGGCCATCACGCTTCACCCACAGCAGGCGGTAGTTGTCCACGAACAGGACGCCATCCGGGAACACCGCCACCGCGCGCGGCAGCAGGACCTTTTCCAGGAACACGGTGCGCTTGTCCGCCTTGCCATCGTGATCGGTGTCCTCCAGCACGATGATGCGGCCCTGCGGCACGTCCTCACCCTTGCCATCGATGTCCGGCATGAAGCCGATCATCTCGCACACCCAGGCACGGCCGGCGGGATCGAAATCGAGGGCCACCGGCTCGACCACCATCGGCTCGCTCGCGAACGGTTCGATCACGAAACCGGGGGCGATTTGGAAGGATTTCAGCGCCTCCTGCACCGGCAGGACCGGGGCCTTCGGCACCTGGTCGAGCGGGATGATGGGGGACATGTTGTCGTGCCCCTTGCGGTTGCCCTGCTGGGCGAACGCGAGGGTAGGGGCCAGTAGGGCGGCGAGGGCCAGGCGGGTGGTCATGGGGTTTGCGATGAGAAAATAGCAGACAGGGCGGGCATGCTTACGCTTGCTCCGGGCCATCCTTTCCCAGTTGCATGAAATTTGTCAAATTCTGAACCGGGAGCGTAACCTACCCATCCGTCTCAACCAAAACAACCGCCAAAGTTGCGGGCCGTCCGATCGATCATTTCCTTGGACGAAATGCCCATCAACTTGGAGAATTCGTTCGCGATTTCCTTCAGATTTGCCGGGTGGTTCACTCCGTTTTCCATTGGATGGGAAATGAACTCCGGCGGCGGCAACATATCCGGGGCATCGGTTTCCACCAGCACGCGGTCGACCGGCAGTTTTCGGAACGTCTCCACCACCTCCACCTTCCGCGGCTGGAGGAAGTAGCCGGAGAACGAAAAGTAGGCTCCCAGCGGGATCAGCCGCCGCGCCGTTTCGATCGAGCCATTGAACGAGTGCATCAGGAACCGTCGCGGCGGCGGCACCCGTTCGAACGATTCAAACAACGGCTGCCATGCCTTCAGGCAATGGATCACCACCGGCCGGTCGAACTCGCGGGCCAGCCGCAACTGCTCCTCGAACACGGGAGCCTGCGTGGCGATGTCCGGCTCCTTCACCCAGCGGTCCAAACCGCACTCGCCGATCGCCGCGCCGGGTGACCGATCCAGCAGCGCGTGCAGGCGGTCGGTCCAGCCGGGTTCCGCGAGGTGGGCCTTCCACGGATGGATGCCGTAGGCCGGGACAATGAAATCCGGATGGGCCTTCGCCAGCGCCCCGACCACGGGCCAATCCGCCTCGCAGGTGGCGTTCACCATGCAGCGGGTGATCCCGGCTTCCCGCATGGCGGCGATCACCGGTTCGGGATCGCCCAGCCGTGGGTCGTGCAGGTGATTGTGGGCATCGATCAAGGTCATGGCCGGGATGGACGATACACCATCGATCACCGGACCATGACCGTAAAACCACCGGGGACGATCAGTCCTCGACCTCGACGATGAGGTTGATTTCCACCGCCACGTTCAGCGGCAGCGCGCTCACGCCGAGCGCCGTGCGGGTGTGCTTGCCGCGCTCGCCGAAGATCTCCACCAGCAGTTCGGACGCGCCATTCACCACCTTCGGGTGGTCGTAGAAGTCCGGGGCGGAGCTCACGAAGCCGTTGAGCGTCACGACGCGCTTCACCTTGTCCAGCGAACCGATCTCATCGCGGATGATGGCGAGGCGGTTGAGGATGATGATGCGGGCGCCTTCGTAGGCCTCCTCGATCGAGACCTGGCCCGGCACCTGGCCGATGACCTTGCGGTCGCCATCGATCGGCAGACCGCCGGAAAGGAACAGCAGGTTTCCCGTGCGCACGCAGTTCACGTAGGCGGCGATCGGGGCGGGAACGGAAGGCAGCTTGAGACCGAGGGACTCGATCTTGGCGAGGGTGTTGTCAGTCATGGGGTCGTAAAAAGGAAATCAGTTGGCGCGCGGTTTCTGCGGTTTCACCAACACCGGCTTGTCCGGTTTGGCGTCCGTCTTGTCGGGCTTGCCATCCGGCTTCTCCGGCGGGGCCACCGGGAAATCGTCGCTCACCAGCGCCACGAGCTGCTTGCCGCTGGCGGAAAGAGAACCGGTGCCGTTGTCGCCCTTCACCAGGCCGCGGGTGAGATACTGGTGGGGGATCGAGGCGTTGGTCAGGTAGGTGATGATCGGTCCCGGCACCACCCGCTCGCTGGCGGCGAAGGACACCGGCTGGCCGGTGGCGCTGAAGGAAATCTCCCACGACTTCGCCTTGTCGGCATCGCCATGGAGCATCCAGTTGTAGCGCCGCGCGAACTCCGGGATGATGCCCTTCGAGGGCACCGTCACCCGGAAGTGGACCGGCGTGGAGGCCACGAAGGCATTGAACGTGAGCGCGGGGTTGCTGCGGCGTTCGAGGAAGAACTTGGCGGCGTCGACACCGGTGAAGTTCTGGCCGTTGAAATTGCCGTGGACGTTCTTCGCCCCGCCGATCGCCTTGTTCCAGTCGTCGTAGCGGTCCGAGATCTTCAGCACGATCTCGAGGTGGACGTGGGCGCGGGTGCGGTCGATGCCCGCGCCGGTGAAGCCCATCTTGCCGAGCGGCGCGCCGCATTTCACCGGGTCGCCCGGCTTGCAGGTGATTTCGGAAAGGTGGGCGTAGATCGAGTAGACGGCGGTGTGGTCCCAGTTGTGCTCCACCACCACGTATTTGCCGTAGTTGCTGCCACCGGCGGCCGGGCTGATGTAGGCCACGGTGCCGTCCGAGATGCTGTTGACGATGTCCAGCGGGTTGCCCGCCTTGTCCCGTTCCATCGGGGCGATGTCGATGCCCTCGTGGAACTTGCACATCACCACCTCGCCATTGATGCGGGCGGGATTCCGGACGAACCCGTAACCGCCGCCTTCCCAGGCCTTGGTGTGCTGGTTCTCGAAATCCCGGTCGATGTACATGTAGAACTTGTCCGGCTGGCCCTTGAACAGGAAATCGTTCGCGGTGGGCAGGCGGATCTCCTCCGGGCCGGCCTGGAGGAGGGAGGCGGACAGCGCCAGGAGGGCAAGAATGCGGCGGAACCTCATGGCTCTCAGTTCTTCTTCTTGTCCTTGTCCTTCGCGCCGGGGCGGGGGACGAGCTTGTCGCACTCCTGGATCTCCAGGGCGGTGATGCCCTTCCAGATCACCAGCTTGCCGTCGGTGACCTGCTTGTCGATCAACACCGCGTCGACGGCCCGGCCGTTGACCATGGCGAGGAGATAGCGGTCCGGGTTGGTGGCGGTGAGCGCGGCCAGGCGGGTGGCGGCGTTGTCCTTCAGGGTGATGAGCACGCCATAGGTGGTGCCGTCACTGGCCTGGAAGGGGGAGAAATCCTTCACGTCCTTCAGGGTGACATCCGGCAGGCGGCGGAAGATCCGCTCCTTGCCTCCCACCGGCTCCGGAAAGATGAGCTTCGGGTTGTCGTTGCGGTCCGCTTCGATGTGGAAGGTCACGGATGCCTTTTCGCCCGCCTTGCCGCCGGCCCAGGCCGGGACGGAGAGGAGGCAGAACAAGGCCGGGAGCAAACAAGCGAACGATCGACGGTTCATGGCGTGTGCGGGCGATTGGAGCGGGGAACCCGCCGGGCCGGAAGCAAAAAGCAAGCGGGTGCTTCCCCGGCCGATCCACGAAAAAGCCGGAACCCCTCGCGAGGTTCCGGCTTTTCGAAAAACGGATCGCTGTGGCGATCAGCCGATGATGTCGTTCACCAGCTTCTCGAGCTTCACGATGTCGGCGGCGAAACCGCGGATGCCTTGGGCCGTCTTCTCAGTGGCCATGGCGTCCTCGTTGAAGGAGTAGCGGAAGCTCTTCTCGTCGAAGGAAACCTTCTCAAGGTCGGCGGAAGCGGCGGATTCGGCGGTCAGGCGGCGCTCGACCGGCTCGGTCGAAGCCTGGAGTTCGCCGAGCAGGCCCGGGCTGATGGTGAGGAGGTCGCAGCCGGCGAGGGCGAGGATCTCGCCCTTGTTGCGGAAGGATGCGCCCATGATCTCGGTCTTGTAGCCGAACTTCTTGTAGTAGGTGTAGATCTGCTTCACCGAGATCACGCCCGGGTCCGCGTCGCCCTCGTAGGTCTGGCCGGTGGAGGCCTTGTACCAGTCGAGGATGCGGCCGACGAACGGCGAGATCAGCTGCACGCCGGCTTCGGCGCAGGCCACGGCTTGGGCGAAGGAGAACAGCAAGGTCAGGTTGCAGTGGATGCCTTCCTTCTCGAGGATTTCGGCGGCCTTGATGCCTTCCCAGGTGGAGGCGATCTTGATGAGCACTCGGTCCTTGGAGATGCCTTCCTTCGCGTAGGCGGCGATCAGCTCGCGGGCCTTCGAAACGGTGGCTTCGGTGTCGAAGGACAGGCGGGCGTCCACTTCGGTGGACACGCGGCCCGGCACGATCTTGAGGATCTCGAGGCCGAAAAGGATCAGGATGCGGTCCAGCACGGCTTCCGTGAGGGCTTCGCCGGTGAGCGAACCACCCTTGAGTTCGGAAACGGCCTGCTCGACGAGGTGGCGGTATTCCGGCTTCGCGGCGGCCTGGAGGATGAGCGACGGGTTCGTCGTGGCATCGCGCGGCTGGTAAGCCTTCATCGATTCGAAATCGCCGGTGTCGGCGACGACGGTGGTGAACTCCTTGAGTTGATCAAGTTGGGTAGCGCTCATGGCGGCGCCGAAGTAGGGGGAAACCTCCGGTCTGGCGAGGCAAAAAGAGGAGTCATGTGATTCGTTGCTCTCATGGGTCCGGGCAGTCCCCTGCATGGATTCCCCGATTGCGTCCGGAGATTCCAGGGCCAGTTGCGTGAAACGTCGGCCTCGCCCCGCCCGGGGAATGGACAAACCGGCAATCGCCACCTAGCTTCCCGGAATGGATTGTAAAAAAACCCACATCAATAACCCCCATTTCCGCTCCAAGGGATTCACCTTGGTCGAGTTGCTGGTCGTGATCGCGATCATCGCGGTCCTTGCCACCCTGGCCTCGGTGGCTGCCAGCCGTGCCATTCAGAAGGGCAAGCAAACCCAGGCGTTGAGCCAGTTCCGCGAGCTTTCCGTGGGTCTCCAGGCCTTCATCGGCGAATACAACCGCCCGCCGCTTCCGGAATCCGCCCGCACCGAGGGCAAGGACACCGTTTACAGCCTACCCACCTCCGAGGAGAAAAACAACTTCGTGATGGGCGCGCTGATGCCGAAGGACACCATCCACTTCAAGGACATCGCGGACAAGATCAAGTCGGTTAATAAGAACGAGGAGGAATTCGGCAGCTTCACCCTTGCCGCGAACAAGAAGGGCGGCCTCGGCCCCGATGGCATTCTCTATGACCCGTGGGGCAAGGAGATCATCATCGCCGTGAACGCCCCGCCGTTCCAGAACGACTCCGAGGAAGGTGCCGGCGGCGTGAAGGACCGCTTCCTCGATACCGGCAAGGCCGGCGAATACACCGACTACAAGCCGCGCGACCAGGACTACGTGATGTGGACCTACGGCAAGGACGGCAAGAAGGGCAACCCGGCCTCCGATCCCACCAAGGTGGTCGGCCTCGCGGGCTCCGATGATGTCATCTCGTACCGCTGATCGTCTTTCCCGCGCTTGCCCTCCCGCCGGATGTCAGTCTAGCAAGAGCGCATGCAGAACACTCGAGCCGGAGTAGCCGGTGCCGGAGCCATGGGGCGCAACCACGCCCGGGTCTATTCGCAGCTTCCCGACGTCGATCTGACCGTCGTGTATGATGCGGATGCGGCCCGGGCCGAGGAAATCGCCCGGGAGTTCGGCGCCACTCCGGTTTCCAGTCTCGAGGAGCTGGCCCGTCTTTGTGACGTGGCCAGCGTGGCGGTGCCCACCGTGGCGCACCGCGAGGTGGGCTGCCGCCTGATGGAGCTCGGCGTTCACGTGCTGATGGAGAAGCCGATCGCTCCCACGGTGGAGGACGCCGCGGTGCTGGTGGAAACCTCGAAGCGTACGGGGAAGGTCCTCCAGATCGGGCACATCGAGCGTTTCAATCCCGTGCTGCGGGAACTGGAAAAGAAGCTGACCCATCCGCGCTTCATCGAGGCCCACCGTTTGTCTCCGTTTCCGAACCGCAGCATCGACATCGGCGTGGTGCTGGATCTGATGATCCACGATTTGGAGATCATCCTCCATCTGGTCAACTCGCCGATCGCCAGCATCGATGCCGTCGGGGTTTCCGTGCTGACGCCAAACGAGGACATCGCCAACGCCCGCATCCGTTTTGAAAATGGCTGCGTGGCGAACGTCACCGCCAGCCGCATCAGCCCGGACAAGATGCGGAAGATCCGTGTGTTTCAGGAGGACTGCTATCTCTCGCTCGATTACCAGGAGCAATCCGGCCAGGTCCACTGGCGGGATGGCATGCAGATCCTGCGCGGTGCCGTCGAGGTGGAGCCGGGCGAGCCCCTGAAGCTGGAGCTCGACGCCTTCGTCCGCAGCGCGGCCGATGGCGCGGCCCCCAAGGTCAGCGGCCAGCAAGGTACCGCGGCTCTCGGTGTGGCGCTCGAAATCACGCGGATCATCCGCGATGGCTTCCAGCGCTGAAGCGGCATCAACCTTCTTCCTGGCGCTGCCTGCGGCGGTGCCAGCACAAGAGGAGCGGCATGGCGGCCAGAAGCCCGACGGATGGCTCCGGTACCGCTTGGATGCCCGTTTGCTGGGCGATCCACGAGTAATACAAATCGAGGTTGGTCGCGCCGCTGAGGTCGCCGTAGTCGGCATTGCCGGTGCCATCGAAACTGGCGAGATAGCTGATCGTGCCGACCAGATAATCCTTTCCGCCCCGTTTGATGAAAACCCCGCCGCCGCTGTCACCAGGGGCGACATTGCCCTCTAGAGTCGTGGCGCTCGGGTTGGAATCCTCCGCGTTGCTGGTCGGATCGCCGGGGCGGTCGAAATCGGAGACGAACGAGGTCGAGGCGACGCCGTATTTCGGACCGTAAAAATCGATGACGTTGGTGAAGGCCCGCTTCTCGTTCAGCGCGAAGCTGTAGCCGGTGGTGCCATTTCCGGTGAAACCATACCCCACCCACACCGAGCTTTCCCCCATCAGGCCACCCTGGGTGCTCAGCATGATCGCCGGATCGACTCCGGTGACGGGCGCGCTGAGATAGAGCAATCCAAGGTCGTTGCCCACCGAGGTCGAGAAGAAGCCCGGATAGGTCGTGGCGGTGGAAACCGTGTAGGTATTGCCGCCGATGGTGAAGGTGCCGCCCGCCTTGCCGATGCTGACGTGGCCGGCGGTCAGCACCCAGCGGTCCGAGATCAGCACGCCTGAACCCGCTTGGCCGGAACCTCCCACCTTGCCCACCGAGGTGTAACCGGCGGCAAGGTTCTGGTAATCCGCTGCCGTCACTCCGGGCGCATCGGCCGGATCGAGCATGGTCGATCCTTGGGCGAGGGGGAGCAGAAAGAGCCAGGGAAGATAACGTACCATGACGGCGCGAACCCTCAACTTCGGGTCTAACAGTAGCAAGCAAATCCCATGACTTCCGGCATTGGGATTTGCACGATGGAGGTCACTTGTCCTTGGCGGGCTTTTCCTCCGCCTTCGCCTCGGCTGGCACGAACTTCAGCGCCATGCCGTTGATGCAATAACGCTGGTCGGTGGGGGTGTCGAAGCCCTCGCCCTTGAACACGTGGCCGAGATGGCCGCCGCATTTCGCGCACAACACCTCGGTGCGGACCATGCCGCCGGAGTAGTCGTCGCGCGCGATCACGTTCTTGGCCTTGGACGGGTCGTAGAAGCTCGGCCAGCCGCAGTGGGAGTCGAACTTCTCCTTGGAGGTGAAAAGCTCCGCGCCGCAACCTGCGCAGTAGTAAGTGCCGCCGCCCTGCTTCTTGAACTGCTCGTAGACCTCGCTGTTCGGGCGCTCGGTTCCGGCCTGGCGCAGGATCCGGTACTGTTCCGGGGTGAGGATCTTCTTCCACTCGGCATCGGTCTTCTCGACCTTGCCGGTGGGTTGGGCGGGGGCATCCTTGGAGGTTTCCATGGCGGTTTTGTTGGCATCCTCGGCCTTGCACGATCCGAGGACCAACGGGAACGCGAGAGCGGCAAGCCAGCGGGAGTGGAACATCGGCGTCAACATACTCATGCGGATGGGAGACGCAACCCGCCGGAAAATTCCCATCAAGCGGCCGGTGCGTCCGCCAGCTTCGGAATCGCAGCCAGCAACCGCTTGGTGTAGTCGTTCTGCGGGTGGTGGAACACCTCCGCGGCGGTGCCGGATTCCACGATCTTGCCCTTGTACATCACCACGATGCGGTCGGCCAGATAGTGGACCACCCCGAGGTCGTGGGAGATGAAAATCAGCGTCAGGCCCAGGTCCTTCTGGAGCTTCTTGAGCAGGTTCAGAATCTGCGATTGGATCGATACGTCGAGGGCCGACACGGGCTCGTCCGCGATCACGAGTTTCGGTTCCGGGGCCAGTGCGCGGGCGATGGCGATGCGCTGGCGCTGGCCACCGGAGAATTCGTGCGGGTACTTCCGCATCGTCCCGGCATCCAGGCCGCAGGTGGCCATCAGGGTTTCGACCCGCTCCACCAGCGCCAGCTTCGCGAGCTTCGGGTGGCGCTGCTTGATCGCCTCCGCCAGCGTCGAGAACACCGTCATGCGGGGGTTCAGCGAGGCGTAGGGGTCTTGGAACACCATCTGGAAATCGAGCCGGCGCTTCCGGATCTCATGGTGCGGGAGCTTGGAAAGGTCCTCGCCGTTCAGGATCACCGAGCCGGAGGTCGGCGGGGTGAGCTGCATGAGGGTTCGGGAAAGGGTCGATTTCCCGCAGCCGGATTCACCCACCAGCCCGAGGATTTCGCCTTTTTCGAGGGACAGGCTGACACCGTCCACCGCGCGGATCGTTTCCGTGGAGGACGAGAACGGGCCCCCGGAACGCTTGGTGAACTGCTTGTAGAGATCGCGGACTTCCAAATAAGACACGCCCGCGATGATGCACGCCGGGTGCCGGGTGGCACGGAAAATGTGAGGAATGGGGGGCGGTCAGGGGAGTTGGGGGTGGAAAATCGGCGAATCCGCCATTTCCCTGCATTTTCGAGAGACAAAGTTGCCTCTCCGGCGGTTTTAATGGGAGAAGACCGCCAGCCGAATGACCCAGCTCCTGCTCGAACCCGCCCGCCGCACCGGATGTGACGACCTCAAGGCCGTCTCGGATGTCCTCGAAGGGGCATCCCAGCGCCAACGCTCTCCGATCGACGACCTGCTCGATGCCGGGATTCTGGACGAGGAGAAGTATCTCCGCGAGCTGGCCCACGACCTGGGCATGGAGTGGCTGGAAAGCATTCCGCCCGCCGAGGCCCCGCTGCCGCTGCGCGAGGCCTGCGGCCCGCGGATCGCCCTCCGCCACCGCCTGCTGCCGATTTCCATCGAGGGCGAGGGGAGCGAGACCATCCTGAAGCTGGCCACCTTCGATCCTTTCAATCTCGTCGCCCGCCAGGCCACCGCCCAGGAGCTCCCGATGCGGGTGGAGTGGTGCATGGCCTCCCGCCGCCGTATCCATGAATCCCTCCGCCGCCTTTACGGGGTGGGGGCGGACACCTTCGAGCAGATCCTCGAAGGCCGTGAAATGGACTTCGAGAGCCTCGAGGCGACCGACGAGGCGAACGTCATCGACAAGGATGACGACGAGGAAGCCAGCGTCGTCAAGTTCGTGAACCAGATCATTCGCGAAGCCCTCGACCAGCACGCGACCGATATTCACGTCGAGCCTCTCAGCGACAACCTCCGCATCCGCTACCGCATCGACGGCCGCCTGCTGGAGGTGACCGTGCCGGAGAACATCAAGGCGCTCCAGAGCTCGGTGATCGCCCGCTTGAAGATCATGTCCCGCTTGGACATCGCCGAGCGCCGCTTGCCACAGGACGGTCGTATCAATCTCCAGTTCGAAGGCCAGACCATCGACGTCCGCGTCGCCACCGTGCCGACCGTCGAGGGCGAGAGCGTGTCTCTCCGACTCCTCAACCAGCAGAAGTTCAATGTCGAGAAGCTCGGCATGGAGCCCTTCGTGCGGCAGAAGATCGAGTCCCTGCTGCACCTGCCGAACGGCATCATCCTGATCACCGGCCCGACCGGTTCGGGTAAGTCGACCAGCCTTTATTCCTTCCTCGGCGAGGTGAACCACCCGGAGCGCCGTATCGTGACGGTCGAGGATCCGGTGGAAAACAAGCTCCCTGGCGTGATGCAGATCGCCGTGAAGTCGGAAATCGGCCTCACCTTCGCCTCGGCCCTGCGCTCCATTCTCCGTGCCGACCCGAACATCGTGATGATCGGGGAAATTCGAGACCTTGAGACCGCGGAAATCGCGATCCGCGCCTCGCTCACCGGTCACTTGGTGTTCTCGACCCTCCATACCAACGACTCGCTTGGCGGCATCAGCCGTCTGGTGGACATGGGCGTGGAGCCGTTCTTGGTGTCCGCGGCGGTCCGCGCCTTCCTCGCCCAGCGCCTGGTGCGCCGCCTCTGCCCGCACTGCAAGGTGCCGCGCGAGGTGACGACCCAGGACCGCCTCGATCTTGGCATTCCGCTGGATATCGAGGGCCAGGCCTACTCGGCCAAGGGCTGCGACCGCTGCCGCAACACGGGCTTCTCCGGACGTCTCGCCATCTACGAGGTGGCCATCCTCACCCACGCCATGCAGGAACTGGTGGCCCACAGCGCGCCGAACAATCAGATCCGCGCCCAGGCGATCAAGGATGGCTACGTTCCCATGCGTGGCTACGGCTGGTTCAAGGTGATGCAGGGTCAGACCACCATCGAGGAAGTCATCTCCGTCACCTCCACGGACGTCGCCACCGACGTCTGATCCCGGTCCCTTTCCAACCGCAGCTCCTGGTCCTCCCGTGCCCGTCTTCGCCTTCAAAGCCCTGAATTCCTCCGGTGCCGTCACCACCGGGCAAATCGACGCCACCGATCGCCCGGAAGCCCTGCGCTTGCTCGACAAGCGTGGCCTCCAGCCGGTGAGCCTGAAGGAGAACGCGGCGGCCACGGTGCCATCCGCCTCCAAGAACAAGGCCAAGGCGGAGGCGAACTACGACAAGGGCGTGGCCGCCAAGCCCGCGGCGAAGGCCAAGGAAGACGCGATTCCGGAAGGTCCGATCAAGATGAAGCGGGCTGAGGTGGTGATGTTCACCGAGGAGCTTTCCGACATGCTCGGCGCCGGTCTCCAGCTCGAGCCCGCGCTCAAGTCGATGGAGAGCCGCCAGGAACTCGGCAGCCTCAAGAGCGTGGCCTACAAAATCCGCCAGGAGGTGCGCGATGGCATGAACTTCTCCGCCGCGCTGAAGCGGGTGAGCCCCAGCTTCGGGCCGCTCTACTGCTCGCTGGCCGCCGCCGGCGAGGCTTCCGGCGCGCTCGACACCATCCTCAAGCGCCAGGCCCACTACCTGAAGACCCTCCAGGAACTCCAGAGCAAGCTCATCCTCGCGATGATCTATCCGGCCTTCCTCGTGCTCGCCGGCATCGGCGTGTCCGTGGTCTTCGTCACCACCCTCATCCCGCAGCTCACCGAACTGATCAAGAGCACCCCGGGGGGCAAACTGCCGCTGCCGATCAAGTGGATGATGGCGGTCAGCAACCACCTCGGCCAGTATTGGTATGTTTACGTGATCCTGCTGATCGCCGGGGCGCTGTTCTTCAAGGCGTGGAAGGACAACGACGCGAACAAGCCGACCTGGGACCGGGTGAAGCTGAAGATGCCGCTCATGGGGCCGGTGATCGCCAGCCGCTTCTACGTCCAGTTCCTCGAAACCATGGCGAACCTGGTGGGCAACGGCCTGCCGTTGCTGCGCGCGCTCGAGCTGACCCGGGATGCCACCCAGAACCTCTCGCTGCGGGGTGAACTGAATCGCGTGATCGACCAAGTCGGCGATGGCCGCGCGTTCTCCCGCGCCCTGATCCGCACCGGGGCCTTCCCGGCCTTGTTCGTGGACATGATTTCCGTCGGTGAGCAGACCGGCAAGCTGGATATCTCCCTGCGCCGCGCCGCGGAGCGCTACGATAAGGAACTGAACAAGGATCTCCAGCGCATCATGGCGCTGATCATGCCGACGATCCTCATCATCATGGCTGGCCTCATCGGCACCATGGCCTACCTGATGATCACCGCGATCTTCCAGACGATCTCGAACCTCGGCGCGCACTGAGGAAAAGGTAGGGGCGCACCGCCGGGGCGACCGGGCCTAGCGCCCTCGTTGGCTGCCATGAGCGCGCCCCATCCCTTCATCGGATGGGGCGGCGTTCATCCCGCCGAGATGATCCTGCCGGATGTCGGCTACGCCTCCAGCTCCTGGCGCGGGCCGAAGAACTCGAAGTGAATCCGTTCCGCGGCCACGCCCCATTCGGCGAGCTGGCGGTAGATACCGATCATGAACGGCTTCGGGCCGCAGAAGTAGTAATCGCCATCGAAGCGCGGCACCAGCGACGCGATCAGGTCGCCATCGACGTAGCCCTCGCTGTCGAAGCCACCGCGCTCGCGGTCCTCCTCGGTCGGTGAGCTGTAGCGGGTATGGAGCGTGAGCAGCGGGTGATCGATCGAGAGATCGAGCAGGGCATCGCGGAAGGCGTGGGTGCGGCCGTTGAGCGCGCCATGGATGAACACGATCTCACGTTCCGGCCACGCCTTCAGCGCCGTTTCGAGCATCGCCAGTGTCGGGGTGATGCCGACGCCACCGGAGATTAGCACCAGCGGCCGCGTGGGATCTCCGTTCAGATCGAGGAAGAACTCTCCGCACGGTGGTCCAATCTCCAGCACTGTCCCTTCCTCCTGCGCATGCAGGAACCCGGAAACGCTGCCGCTTGGTTCGGCCTTCACGCTGATCCGGAATCCTTCCGGTGAGTGCGCGGAGGAAAGGCTGTAGTTCCGCATCGTCGTCCCGCTCACTGCATCCGGCACCCGCACGGTGAGGTATTGACCGGGCTTGTAGGACGGCACCTTCGAGTCATCCACGGGCTTCAGGTAAAAGGACGTGATCACCTCGCTCTCGACCTGCTTGCGTGCGATGGTGAAAGGCTTGAACCCGGCCCAGCCGTGCTCGGCCTCCGCTTGATCACGGTAGATCGCGCCTTCCCGCCCGATCAGGATATTGGCGAGGAAGCCGTAGGCCTCCGCCCACGCATCGATGATGTCATCGGTGGCGGCCTCGCCCAGCACCTCGCGGATCGAGGCCAGCAGGTTCGCACCCACGACCGGATAATGCTCCGGCTGGATGCCGAGGCCCGCGTGTTTCTGCGCGATCCGCTCGACGGCGGATGCGAGCGCTTCCAGGCGGTCGACATTCGCCGCGAAGGCGCAGATCGCCCCGGCCAGCGCCTTCTGTTGGGTTCCTCCCTGGTTGCTGGAGTTGAAGAGCGCTTTCACCTCCGGGTTTTCCCGGAACATGCGCGCGTAGAAGTGGCGGGTGAGGAGTTCCCCGTGTTGTTCCAGGACGGGGGCAGTGCTTTTCACCACCGCGATGGTCTTGTCACTGAGGGCGGATGGGGTTGTCGTTTGCATCGCCCGCAGCAGACCGCCGCGCCCGGTGTTTTCCAATTCGCTGGATTCCGGGCTTTTGATGGGGATCAAAAAGGGGATCATTTTCCACAGTTCATGCACGACCCCGAATTGATCCGTCTCGCCGCGCTGGCCTCGTCGTTGCAGCGCGCCACGATCTTCAGCGGCCTTCCGGAAACCGATCTCCAGCGGGTGGCGGGCTATTCACGGGTGGTGCCGCTCAAGAAGAACGAGATCCTGTTCCGGGAGGGCGATCCAGTGGAAGGGTTCTACGTGGTCACGAAAGGACTCATCAAAGCCTACCGGATCGGCGATGGCGGGCGGGAGCAATTGATCCACCTCATCCACGCCGGTGAATCCTTCGCCGAGCCCGCGGTGGCCGGTTTGCCGGGCTATCCGGCGCACACCCGCGCGCTGGAGAAGAGCGAGGTGGTGCTGATCCACGGCAAGTCATTCCTCGACCACCTCCGCGACCAATCCGATCTCGCGCTGCGGATGCTGGCCTCGCTCAGCCGCCATCTCCATGACCTCGTCTCCACCATCGAGAACTACAAGCTCCGCGATGCCGAGACGCGCCTGCTCCATTGGCTCCTGCGGCGTTGCGGGGGCAGTGCCACCGCCTCGATCGAGCTCGGCATCCGCAAGGGTGTGCTCGCCTCTGAACTCGGCACCCGTCAGGAAACCTTGTCCCGCATCTTCGCCAAGCTGCGGGACGAAGACCTGATCGAGGTGAAGGCCCGGAGCATCGAGGTGCCGGATGTTCCTCGCCTGCGGAGGATGTTCGAGGAACACCTGCAGCCGGAGGGGGCTTGAAGGAGGATCGTTCGGCCCAACCAGCCACCGCCAACTGGAGCTGGCGGAGACAATCTGAAAACGGAGCTTTCAGCTACATTCAGGCTACACTCGGAACCAGCCCGTGATGCTCATCCGCGTTTTGTTCGCGGGGAGTACCTCGTGCCAGAAATCCCCGGCGCGGAAGAGCACCAGCGTTCCCAGCCGGGGCTCGATCAGTTCGAACGCGCCGTCCTTGTCGCCTGGCGTGGTCCAGATCTTCAGTTCGCCGCCATCGCCGGGCTGCCAGCCGTCGTTGAGATACAGGATGGCGGTGATGATCCGGGATTGGGTGTTCTCGTGGCGGTCGAGGTGGGCCTTGTAGAAGCCACCCGCCGGATAGATCGCGAAGTGGCCTTCATACTCGTTAAGTCCCAGATACAGCCCGCGGTTCATCACCACGCGCAGATCCTCGATGGTGTCCAGCCAGGTGGTCTGCGCGCGACCGGCGTTCAAGCGGTCCAGCCACAGCACGTGGTCGCGGCGGATGTCCTCGCGGATGGCGAGTGCGGCCCCGCGACCCACCCCCGCGCGTTGGAATTCGCCTTCGCCCCAGCGCACGGCGCACTCCGCCGCCACCGAGCGCGCGAGGTCGGCGGGCAGGAATCCGGGCACGGCGATCCAGCCGGGATCGGCGAGGGCGTCGAGGAGCGGGTCAAAGTTCACGCCCCCTTATTGGCGGCTCGAGAGGTATTCGACAAGATCGCGCACCTCCATCAGCGAAAGCTGTTGGTGGGCTGGCATCATCAGGCTCGCCGGAGCGGATCGGGAAACGATCTCCGATTTCTTCACCACCACGTCGGAACCATCCAGGATCCGCAGGGTGACGGTCTCCGATGTTTCGCCCCTCAGCATGCCCCGGACGGTGCGGGCGTCCGGCAGTCCGAGCACGATAAAGTGGTAGGGGGCGTCCACCTTGTCATCGGGAAACACAAGGGACTCCAGGATGAAGCGCCGACCCGCGGAACCGATGTGGTTGAGGGATGGGGCCAGTTCCTGTGCCTCTCGCTCCGCGTTGTGACAGCTCGCACAGCCGGAGAGACCACGCCTTTCGAAAACCGCCTTGCCGTTCGCGGGGTTGCCGCCGGTCAGGCAGGGAGTGAAGGCTCCGAGTTTGCCGTCGCGGTCCAAAAGGGCCTGGTCGACCTTCGCCAACATGGCGGCGACTTGGAGATTCCCGGCAAGCGGGCGGGAGATTTCCAACAGATCAAGCACCGCACCGGCGGGCCAGCGCCCGTGCTGGACTTGGTCGAGAAACTGGAGGATCAGCGTTTCCCGGTTTGCGTTGGAAAGTGAGCCGAGTATGCGGGTGGCCTCCTGGAGTTCCCACTGGTCGTTGGAGTTCCCGAGGATGCCGCAGACAAAATCGAGGGCTTTTTCCGAGCCCTGGCGGCCTGCAATCTTGGCGGCGGCCAGCCCGATCCTGGGATTCGGATCCCGCAACAGGAGATCGATGGCGTTTTTGAAGGAGGCAGGTTGGTGGCGTGAGAGTGCGTCGACGGCCAGCAGCCGTTGGTCGACGGGTAGGTCCCGGTCGAGGGCGTCCGCGAGGAAGCTCGTGGGATCGGGTGTCGGTGGGATATCGAGGGCTTTTAATGCTGCCGTAGCGGCCTCCGCGAGCTTCGGATGGCTGCCCTTGGCCAGCTTGGTGAGGGTGCGTGAGAGGCGGAGTTGGTCGACTTCCGGTCCGGGGGTGACCGTGCGGACTCGTCCGTCGAACGGGTCACGGGCAAGCAATGCCTTCCACGTGGCGATCGCGCGAATGGCCTCGATCCGCAGGCTGGCTGGATAGCCGACATCCTCCACGTAGGAGAGCAGCCGCCCCATGGACTTCGGATCGGGGGTGAGCCGATTGGCGGCGATGAGTCGGCGGGTGGCCATGGGGCCGGGGCTGGGCTTGGTTTCTCCCAGCCGCCACGCCAGTTGGGTGAGGGGGGCGCCGGCGTTGGCATCCCAAGGATCCGGAGCCGCGTTCTGATAGATGGCGCAGATCGCGGCGTCAGCCACGGCCGGATCGGGGTCGCGGAGCCATGGCAAGGCCGCGGCGGGATTGCGGGCGGCTACCGAGAGCGCGATGGCGAGGCGGGCGGCGGACGAAGGGTGTTCTTGGCCCACTCGCGCCACATCGGCCAGCCACAGTCCCTTCATCGCGGTGATGCCCGCGTGCCGCAGCCATGGATCACGGTTGTCGTTTTCCGCCAGCAGGGTCGGCAGGAACCCGAGCCCCAGCGGCGACCGGAGTTTCCCAAAGGCCATGGCCGCGTGGAAACGGACGCGGTTCGAAGGATCGCGGAGCAGGGGAATCAGATCGTCGGCGCAGCCGGTCCCGTGCAACTCGCCAGCCCATCTGGCCGCTTGGGCCCGGGATTCGTCCACCGGGGACTGGAGTAGATCGCGGAGCACCCCGCGATCGAAGATCGAGAGCCGTGTGAGCGCCCACAGCACGTGGGAAAGAGGGCGGGGATGATCCCGGAAGCGACCGGCCGCGGCCAGCAACTGGGGCGCGCTGTCATTCCGGGAGGCCAATTCAAATTGGGCATCGAGCCGGACGCGGGCGTCCGGGTGATCGAGCCGGGTCAGCAATTGGGCGGCATCGATCTTGGCCGGTCCCTTGCGTAGCAGAGGGGCGGCGTCCTTGCTCGCCATCGATGGCGGGAGCGCTAGCTTCCAGAGCTGTGGTTTCGTGATCGGGGTGGTGGTGTTCACTCCGACCAGATAGAGAGCACCATCCGGCCCGAAGGTGGCGGCGGAGGCCTGGATCGAGGTGGCCAACGGGCCTTCGCTGCGGCAAACGAATCCCGCTCCCAAGGCCGCGGTTTTCAGCCAGCGGGGCGGTCCGGCGGGCAAAGGAATCATCAGGAAGCCTTCGCCATCGGGAAGGCGGATCAGTCCCGCGGCGGCGCCTTCCTGGTAGCCCGGCACGGCGGGACACACGTGGGGCGGCGGCTGTCCGTCCTCCACCTCGGACCAGGGATTGTAGCCATCGCTACGATAGTCATAGTAGCAGCGCCAACCGTAATCCGCCTGGTCCACGATCTGGAGCAACCGTCCCGGGTTGCCGGGGCCGGGTCCATTGTCGATGCCGAACAGGTCGCCGGAATCGTTGACGGCCAGTTGGCGCACGTCCCGCAATCCACGTGCGAAAATCTCGAGCCGGGAACCGTCCGGCTCGCAGCGCAACACGCAGCCCTCGTCCGGCAGCACCACCGGATAGCCTTCCCGTGCCACGGTGCTCACGCCCTTGTCGCCCACCGGCCAGTAGAGTTTGCCGTCCGGCCCGCGGACGATGCCGCGGAGATTGTGACCGGGCATTCCCATGTGGACGCCGAAGCCGCTGTGAAACACCTCGCGCCGGTCCGCCTTGCCGTCCCCGTCGAGATCGCGGAGTGACCAGATGTCGGGGGACATCGAGGCCAGCACCTCGCCTCGGGACACGAACAGGCCTCCGGCGGTGCCGGTGGTTTCGCGATTGAAGCCCGTGGCGAAGATGGTGGCCGCCTTGCCTGGCCCGATCCGCAGGATGCGCTCGGAGACCACGCCGAGGTCCCGGTGATCGGAAACGCCGTCGCGGTTGAGATCCCGCCAGCCCGCGGTCTCCGGAATCTGCCCGGCCGTGAACCGCCGCTTCAGAAGGAGCTCTCGGCCCTCGACCGTGCCCACGGCGAGGTCATCCAGTGCCCATGCGTCTGGAAACCGGCTCAGGTCCGGGTCCGAGTGTTCCGAGCGGAAGCTCTCCGCCACGTAGATCGTTCCATCCATATCCACCGCCAGAGCAGTGGGGAAATGGAGTTCCGGGCCGATGGCTACGGGCTTTCCAAGCTCCGGCGGGGCGGCGAACAGCGCCGTGGAGACCAGCGGCAGCAGGAGGACGGCTGACGGTTTCATGGCCCGGTGCCCCGGAAATCCTCCAAGGCATCGGACACTCAATCCCAATCGGAGCCGAAAGGCAAGGACGCGCCTGCCGGGGGACCGGTCAGTCCCGGCGCGTCAGCTCCACGAATACATCCTCCAGCGTCGCTTCCTTCCGGAACAGCGAGCGCATGGGCCACGCATATTGCGCCACGAGGTTGTTGATCCGCTCGCGGGCATCGGTGCCGGAATCGACCAATACCTCGAAATGCGTCCAGCGGTCGTCCCGGGGTTCCGTGGTCACGCGCTTGACGTTGTCCAAGCGGGAGAGGGCGGCGGAGACGACCTGCGGGTCCGCGGCGACCTCCAGGTGGACCTTGCCAGCGGCGCGCATGCCCGCCACCAGGTTCTTCGGCGTGTCCTGGGCCTTGATCTTGCCGCCGTCGATGATGATGACCCGGTTGCAGGTCATTTCCACCTCGTGGAGGATGTGGGTGGAAACCAGCACCGTGTGGCGCTCGGCGAGCTGGCGAATGAGCTCGCGGATCTGGCGGATCTGGTTGGGGTCCAGTCCGTTGGTGGGTTCGTCCAGGATCAGTAGCTCGGGCTGGTGGACCAGGGCATCGGCGAGGCCCACGCGCTGGCGGTAGCCCTTCGAGCAGACGCGGATCATTTTCTTCTTCACCGCCTCCAGGCCGCAGGTCTCGATCACCTCGGAGACGCGGCGGCGGGCGTCGCGGCCGGAGAGGCCCTTCAGCTCGGCGCGGAAACGGAGATACTCGCGCACCCGCATGTCGTCGTAGAGGGGCACGTTTTCGGGCATATACCCGATTTTGCGACGTGCTTCGATCGATTCGCGGAAAATGTCGTGATTCGCCACTTTCGCACTGCCGGAGGTGGGCGGCAGGTAGCCGGTCAGCATCCGCAGGGTGGTGGTTTTGCCGGCGCCGTTGGGCCCTAGGAAACCCACGATTTCCCCTTTGGCCACCGAGAAACTGATGCCGCGGACGGCTTCGTGGCGGGGGAACCGTTTGGTCAGATTGTTGACTTCGATCATCGGTGGCGAGGGCTCCGGAACTCCTTTCAAACTCTTCTCAAATTCTGTCCTGTGCGGTTGACGCGCACCGGCCTGCCCCTTAACTAAGCGCTGCGCGCGGCGGGCCAAGCGAGAAAATCACGCTTTCCCACCGGCATTCCCAATACAGCCCATGAACTCATCGGTTTCGGCCCGCCTCAACGCGGATTTGCTCGAGGAAAAGTACGCCCAGTGGATCGAAGACCCGCGCTCCGTCGAGCCGACCTGGTCCGCATTCTTCGAAGGATTTGAACTCGGTGCCGCGCAGTCGCGGAAGGCTGAAGTCGCAGGGGCCGCCGGAACCGCCACCATCGCCGAGCCGGGCGCCGACCTCGCCTTCTACGGCAAGGTGGTGAGCCTCGTTTACAACTACCGCACGCTCGGCCACACTCAGGCTCGCATCAATCCGCTGGAGGAGACCCAGGAGCGCAACCCGCGCTTGCGCCTCGACCAGTTCGGCTTCTCCGAGGCCGATCTCGACCGCGAGGCCTCCACCCAGTTCCTCCTCCACGGCGAGAAGATGAAGCTGCGGGACATGGTGGCCGCCCTGGAGAACATCTACTCGGGAGCCATCGGCTTCGAGTTCATGCACATCAACAACACGACCGTGCGCCACTGGGTGCGCGAGCGGATCGAGCAGCACGCGCGCCGCGAGGCGGATCCCGCGGAGCGCAAGGTCAACTCGCTGCGCTGGCTGCTGGAAGCCGAGTCGTTCGAGAATTTCCTCGGCAAAAAGTTCCTCGGCGAGAAGCGCTTCTCGCTGGAAGGCGGCGAAGGCGCGATGGTGGTGCTCAATGCCATCCTCGAGCGCTGCCCCGGCGCGGGCGTGCAGGAGATCGAGATGGGCATGGCCCACCGCGGCCGCCTGAACGTGCTCGCGAACTTCGTCCGCAAGTCGCTCACCACGATCCTCTATGAATTCACGCCGAACTACATCCCGGACCTCGTGGCCGGCGATGGCGACGTGAAGTACCACCTCGGTTACGAGAGCATCCGCGAACTGGCCGATGGCAAGGTGCGCGTGAACCTCGCCGCCAACCCGTCCCACCTCGAAGCCGTGAACCCGGTGGTCGAGGGCAAGGCCCGCGCCCGCCAGCGCGTGCTCGGCGACGACGGCGTGGCCACCGACCGCAAGCGGGTCCTGCCGGTGCTGCTGCACGGTGACGCTGCCTTCGCCGGCCAGGGCTCCGTGGCGGAAGTGCTGAACCTTTCCCAGCTCCCGGGCTACCGCACCGGCGGCACCATCCACCTCATCATCAACAACCAGGTCGGCTTCACCACGCTGCCGGCCGATGCCCGCTCCTCCGCCTACGCGACGGACGTGGCGAAGATGATCGAGGCCCCGATCCTCCACGTGAACGGCGAGGAGCCGATGGAGCTTTACTGGGCCGCCCAGTTCGCCCTCGAGTTCCGCCAGAAGTTCGGTCGCGACATCGTGATCGACATGTACTGCTACCGCCGCCAGGGCCACAACGAGAACGACCAGGCCGCCTTCACCCAGCCGCACATCGCGAAGAAGATCGAGGCCCGCAAGACCTTCGGCCAGATCTACAAGGCCCAGCTCGTCGAAACCGCCGTGCTCACCCAGCCGGAAGCCGACGCGCTCGAGCAGGCCATCTGGGACAAGTTCGAGGAGAGCTACCAGAAGATGGTGACGGCCACCGAGGCCGGTGACCGCACCGTGTTCGGTGGTTCCACGGCGGTCGAACAGCCGCCGTATTCCCACACCCCGGTTGCCACCGGCATTAGCAAGGACCGCCTCCAGCACATCGGCAAGGTACTCACGACCATCCCGGAGGGTTTCCATCTCAACCCGACGCTGGCCAAGCGCTTCATCCCGCGTCGCATCGAGGCCCTGCACAACGGCGGCCCGATCGACTGGGCCTTCGCCGAGTCGCTGGCCTTCGGCTCGCTGCTTATGGAGCAGACTCCGGTGCGCCTCTCCGGCCAGGACTGCCGCCGCGGCACGTTCTCGCAGCGCCACGCGGTGTTCTACGATTACGAGACCCGCGAACGCCACATCGCCCTCGAGCACCTCTCGGAAGACCAGTCGAAGTTCTGCGTTTACAACTCGTTCCTGTCCGAGTTCGCCGTGCTCGGTTTCGACTACGGCTACTCGCTGAGCTACCCGCAGATGCTCACCCTCTGGGAAGCTCAGTTCGGTGACTTCTCGAACGGCGCGCAGGTCATCATCGACCAGTTCATTTCCTCCGCCGAGTCGAAGTGGCAGACGCCGAGCGACCTGGTGATGCTGCTGCCGCACGCCTACGAAGGCCAGGGCCCGGAGCATTCCAGCGCCCGCTTGGAACGCTTCCTGCAACTGTGCGCGGAGGACAACCTGATCGTCGGCAACTTCACCACGCCGGCTCAGTACTTCCACGCGCTGCGCCGCCAGAAGCGCCGCGAGTTCCGCAAGCCGCTCATCCTGATGACGCCGAAGAGCCTCCTCACCCGCGCCGAAGCCGTTTCCAACGAAGCGGACTTCCTCGAGGGCTCCTGCTTCCAGGAAATCCTGCCCGATCCGAAGGAATTCGCGAACCCGCAGGCCGTGGAGCGCGTGATCTTCTGCTCCGGCAAGGTTTACTACGACCTCGCCGCCAAGCGCGAGGAGAAGGCGATCGACAACGCCGCCATCCTCCGCGTCGAGCAGCTCTATCCGTTCCACCAGGAGATGGTCGAGGCCCTGCTCAGCCAGTATCCGAACGCGACCCGCTTCGTGTGGTGCCAGGAAGAGCCGCAGAACATGGGTGCCTACACCTACATCGCCCCGCTGCTGGAGGATGTCCTCGGCAAGAAGCCGGTTTACGCCGGACGCGAGCGCGCCTCCAGCCCGGCCGCCGGTTCGAAGGCCATGCACTACCGCGAGCAAAAGGCGCTTCTCGAAGAAGCCTTCACACTCTAACAAATCCCCCGACCCCGAAGGCCTCCGACTTTTCCCGCAACCATGTCCCTCGACATCAAAGTTCCCGCCGCTGGCGAATCCATCACCTCCGCCAACGTGGCGCGCTGGCACAAGAAAAACGGCGAGTCCGTCCGCAAGGGCGAAGTGCTCGTCACTCTCGAGACCGACAAGGTTTCCAATGAACTCGAAGCCGATGGCGACGGGATCCTCCAGATCCTCGTCGGCGAGGGCGAGGAAGTGTCCATCGGCACCATCATCGGCCACATCGAGGAGACGGCCGGTGCCGCTCCGGCCGCCGATGGCGCGGCTCCTGCTCCGGCTCCTGCCGCCGCGGTGGCGGCCCCGGTTTCCGCTCCCGCGGCCGGTGGCACCGTCGAGATCAAGGTTCCCGCGGCCGGTGAATCCATCACCTCCGCCAATGTCGCCGCTTGGCGCAAGAAGGACGGTGATCAGGTCACCAAGGGCGAGGTGCTCGTGACGCTCGAGACCGACAAGGTTTCCAACGAGCTGGAGGCGGAAGCCTCCGGCAAGCTGAAGATCCTCGTGCCCGAGGGCGAGGAAGTCGCCATCGGTGCCGTGATCGCCACCATCGAGGTGGGTGCCGCCGGTGCCGCTCCGGCTCCTGCCGCCGCTCCCGCGCCCGCTCCGGTTTCCATCCCGGCTCCTGCCGCCGCCGCTCCGGCCCCGGCTCCCGGTGCCGCCACCGGCGTGACCGCCCCGCGCCTGAAGCCGGACCTGTCCGTCGTCAGCACGCCGGTCGAGAAGGCCTCCGCGCCGACCGCCTCCGAGGATGGCCGCACCACCCGCAAGAAGATGAGCATGCTGCGCCGCAAGATCGCGACGCACCTCGTCAACGCGCAGCAGACCGCCGCCATCCTCACCACCTTCAACGAGGTGGACATGTCCGCCGTCATGGACCTCCGCAAGCAGGTGCAGGACGAGTTCATGAAGAAGCACGGCGTGAAGCTCGGTTTCATGTCCTTCTTCGTGAAGGCCGTGGCCCAGGCGCTCAAGGATGTGCCGCAGATCAATGCGCGCATCGAGGGCACGGACATCATCGAGAACCACTTCTACGACATCGGCGTGGCCATCGGCACCGAGAAGGGCCTGATCGTCCCGGTCCTCCGCGACACGGACAAGAAGAGCTTCGCCCAGATCGAGCAGGACATCCTCGACTACGCCAAGAAGGGCAAGGAAGGGAAGATCGCCATCGAGGACCTCCAGGGCGGTGTCTTCACGATCTCGAACGGCGGCACCTACGGTTCGCTGCTCTCGACCCCGATCCTCAACCCGCCGCAGAGCGGCATCCTCGGCATGCACACCATCCAGCAGCGCCCCGTGGCGGTGAATGGCCAGGTCGTCATCCGCCCGATGATGTATCTCGCCCTCAGCTACGACCACCGCATCGTGGACGGCAAGGAGGCGGTGACCTTCCTGATCCGCATCAAGGAGTGCCTGGAGACCCCGACGCGCCTGCTGCTCGAAATGTGATCCCAGTGATCGCGTGACGAACTTTACCAAAGGCCCGGTCCGTTCGCGGATCGGGCTTTTTAGTAGCCTAAGTGTAGCCCTGAAGGGGCGTCATGGAATAGCCCAGGGCATCGCCCTGGGACTGGGCACGAATCGAGAAGAGCCCCGAAGGGGCGGAATGAAAGGAGAAGCGGCGTCATCACCGGCATCCCGCCCCTTCAGGGCTCGGTTCCCATCGTCGTCGGGCCCCAGGGCGATGCCCTGGGCTATCGCATGCCGGCTGCGGCTACTTCGTTGCCGCGCCTGCCGGGAAGATGATGTTCATCAGCAGCGTCAGGAAGAAGTTCACGATCAGGATCGCCAGCGCGGAATACACCATCGCCCGGGTGGTGCCGCGGCCGACGCCCACCGCGCCTTGGTTCGCCTTCAGTCCCTGGTCGCAGGAGATGATCACGATCAGCATGCCGAACACGAAACCCTTGGTCAGAGCGATGATGATGTCGGTGATGTCGGTGTAGCGACCCATCTGGGTGAGCCAGTAGGCCGGGTTCACGCCGAACGGGCCAATGCCCACGATGACCGAGGCGATGATCCCGAAGCCCGCGGATTCCGCGATCAGCAGCGGCATCGCCAGCACCATCGCCAGCAGGCGGGGAGTGACCAGATAATCGATCGGATGGACGTTCATCGATCGTAGCGCGTCGATCTGCTCGGTGACCTTCATGGTGCCGATCTCGGCGGCCATCGCCGCGCCGACGCGTCCGGCCAGCATCAGCGCGGTCACGGAGGGGCCCAGCTCGCGCAGCATGGCCACGCTCACCAGCGCGCCGCCGCCGGTTTCCATGCCCAGAGGCTTGAACTGGAACATCGCCTGGGCCGCCAGCACCGCGCCGGTGAAGGCGCCGGTCACGATCACCACCGGCTGCGAGCGGTAGCCGGTTTCCGCGATTTGCGCGAGCACCAGCCGGGGGCGGATCTTGCCGCGGGTCAGGGAGACAAAGGTCTCGCTCACGAGCATCGCGATTTCCCCGAGGTAGACGAGGAAGTCGAGAATCAGGCGACCGATGACGCGGAACAGGGACACGGCCCGGAAGATGGAGCGCGAAACGCCGCCCGCCAAGAGCAACCATGCATTCCATGCAGGAAACCGCATCCCGGCCTGCCGTTTGCTCTCCCTCCCTAACGGCTTGCCACTTTCCGAGGTTGGCCGAAACTCCCCGACAACCATGACCACCGCGCCCCGACGTTCCGCCGGCATCCTGCTGCCAGCCTTTTCCCCGCGTCGCCCGGGCGATCTCGGCATCGGCGACACCCGCGCGCTCCGCGAGTGGATCGATTGGGCGGCGGACCACGGGGTCGGCTTCCTCCAGCTCCTGCCGATCCAGGAAACCGGGGCCGATGACAGCCCCTACAACGCCATCTCGTCCGTGGCGCTGGAACCCGCCTATCTCAGCTTCGATCCGCAGGACGTGCCGTGGGTGACGCCGGAGGAGGTGGCCGCGGTCCGCGCGGAAATGGGTGGGGCGGCCGAGGCTCCGCTGGTCGACTACCGCGCCGTCCGCAAGGCCAAGCGGGCGTTGTTGGAAAAAGCATGGGCCCGCTTTCAGGAGCAAGAGGACTGGGAGGAATTCGGCGATTTCTCCGCAGCCGAGGCCGGGTGGCTGCTGCCTTACGCGAATTTCCGATGGCTGATGGAGCAGAACCACGGCACCGAAACGTGGGATCTGTGGCCGGAAGCCTTCAATGATCCGAAGCGGGCGCTCGCCACCTTGGGCACGGCCTTTGAGTTGGATCGCGAGGCCGTCACCGAGCGCCTGTCGTTTTTCAAGTGGATCCAGTGGCTGTGTTTCCGCCAATGGCGGGCCGTCCGAGCCCACGCCGATGCCCGTGGCGTGAAATTGATGGGGGATATCCCGATCGGCGTGAGCTGGTATTCCGCCGATGTGTTTTTTGGCCAGGCCGACTTCGACCTCGGCTGGTGCGGCGGTGCTCCGCCGGAGCGTGTGTTCAAGCACGACCGCTTCATCCGGAAGTGGGGCCAGAACTGGGGCATCCCGCTTTACCGTTGGGACAAGATGACGGACGAGGATTTCCCGTGGTGGCGGCAGCGCGTCGCGAAGCTCACTTCGATTTTCCACATCTTCCGCATCGATCACGTTCTCGGCTTCTACCGGATCTACTCGTTCCCATGGCGGCCGCAGCGGAACGCCGAGTTCCTCGATCTCACCGAGGAAGAGGCGGAGTTGAAAACCGGCGGCCTGCTGCCCGGTTGGGCGCCGCGCCCCGATGACACGCCGGAAAACCAAGCTGCGAACCGCGCCGATGGCGACCTCCGCCTGCGCATGGTGATCGAGGCCGCCGGGGCAGGGGAGGTCGTCGGCGAGGACCTCGGCTGCGTGCCCGAATACGTCCGGCCGCATCTCTCGTCCATCGGCATCGCCGGGTTCCGCATCCCGCATTGGGACTTCGATGAAGACGGCCACGTCATCCCGAAGGAGGAGCTGCCCGAGTGCAGCTTCGCCACGTACGCCACGCACGATCACGACACGCTCGCGGGCATGTGGGAATCGCTGCGCCATGACGTGGCCTCGCCCAGCAGCGATCCGGATTACGTCGCGACCGCCACTGGCTATCTCAGCCGCATGGCGGAGTTCGCGGATCTCCCGTGCATTGGCGGAGTGTGGCCGCCCTATTCGGATGCCATTCAATGGCGTCTCATCAAGAGCCTCTTCAGCTCCACCTCCCGCTATGCCGCAATCATGATCACGGACCTCACGGCGATGACCGAGCGCTTCAATCGCCCGGGAACGGTGGGTGGTGACAACTGGCGGTTGCGTCTGCCGTGGCATCCCAGCGGTGCCCTGGCATCGCCGGTTCTGGAGGCGGCATCCGCGAAGCTCCGGCAACTCATCCAGCTCAGCGGTCGGTGAGGGAGATAGGTCGTATGGGACGTATGGGACCTAGATGTTCTAAAAGATCCCGCCCGCGCCGCGCGTAATCCGCGGTAGCATGCTCAAGATCTTCACCTTCATTCTCGCGGTGTTTACGCTGCCGTTGAACGCCGCGCCAAAGGCCAAGGACGTCTTCAATCTCGACCAGAAGATCGTCTTCCAGGACGACTTCCAATCCGGCTCCATCACCCGCTGGGGCATTTCGGAGGACGATCGCTACAATCTGGCGACGAATACCCCGGCCCGGCTCGATGTCGTGGATGCGCCCGGGTTGGCGGGCAAGAAGGCCGTCCGCTTTTTCGTTCCGCGCGCCCCGAACTCCTTCCGCGCCGAGCTCTCGCTGCCGCATGAGCAGGGCTTTCAGGAGCGTTGGTATGCGGGCCGCATTCTCGTCCCGAAGGACTGGGTCATCGAACGCCATGCGAAGGGCAATGACATCGTCCTGCAGTGGCACGCCATCCCGGGGAAGGGCAAGGCGACCTATCCGAATCTGGAAATATCCGTCGGCGAGGACTCCTGGTTCGTTCGCCGCAGCTACGGCACCGCGCTGGAAAAGCCGACCCGCACCAATGACAAGCTCGCCGATCCGATCCAGCCCGGCACCTGGGTTTCGTGGGTGATCCACGCCAAGTGGTCGCCGCGCGAGGACGGGCTCATCCAGATCTGGAAGGACGGCAAGGTCGTCTATGACAAGACCGGGCCGAACGTCTATGGAGACATCGGCGTGGAATACACCCCGTACCTCAAGACCGGCATCTACCACCCTGAGTGGCACCTCGACACCGACCGCAAGCGCTCACAGTTCGAGTCCGACAAGCCCGACGCTACTTCGAAGACGATCTACGGCACGGACTACCGGATCGCGGACGGCAAGGCTACCTACGAGGATGTGGCTCCGAAGTGAGGAGTCTTCCGAATCCGAAATCTCAAATTTGAAATCCCGGGCGCGGCTCAAGCCCGCAACTCCGCCGCGCCCACCTTGAAACCGTGGAGCTTCGTCCCGGCCATGTTGAACCACGTAGCCTCCAGGGTCCTTTCATCCGCCGCGAGGGTCATGAAAACGTTCGGTTCCGGCTTGCTCCACACCCGCGCGGCATGGGGCACGTCGAGGGACGGGATCACCGAGTCATGCATCGGCGAGACGACGCACTCGTGCAGCGGATAGCCGAGCCGTTCCTTTCCGTAATCATGATGGCGGCTCACGTGGATGTCGCCGGAGACCAGCACCACGCCGGGGATTTTTTGATCCTTGATGAAGGAGTAGATCGCCTCGCGCTCGGAGGAGTAGGTTTCCCAGTGGTCCTTCTCCTTGCCGCCCTTCGGATACCAGGTCATGCCGGTGCACAGGATCTTGAAAGGCGCGGTGGAGGCCTTCAGCGTCCGCTGCAGCCAGTCCCACTGCTTCCGGCCGATGCACGTCCGCTGTGCCGGATCCGCCCATGAGACATCGGTCTGCGAGAACCACCGGTCATCGATCAACCACACCTCCATCGGCCCGCGGCGGAAGCTCGTGTAAATGCCTTTGTCGTCCTCGCCATAGGAGGCGAGCGCGTTGTATTCGAGAAACGCCTGCCGGATGTTTTCCTTGAGCGGCATCAGGCCGTCGGAATCGTTCTTGCCGAAGTCGTGGTCGTCCCACGTGTTCCAGAAGGGGATGCGCTTCGCCAGCAGTCCCAGCGAAGGCAGGGTGCCCCACATCACGCGCCGTGCCGTGCGGTTCTTCGCGAGGTCGTTCGAATCGATGTACGGCGTGTCCCCGAGAAGGCAGAAGGCATCCGGTCGTTGTTCGCCGACCTGCTTCCAGAGCCCGTCGAAGGAGGTACTGGAGAGGCACGAGCCCATCGCCAGCACGGCCTTTTGTCCCATCGCTGGCGGTTTCGCCGTGCGGGTGCGGAAATCGGAGTCCGCGAACAGCGGCTGCCCCTCGGCATTGAGAAATTGGCCGGTATAGACCGTGTCCGGTTTCAGGTTTTCCAAACGGAAATGCGTGCACAGGTCGCGCGCCGGGTCGGCGGTGGCTTCCTGCCGGGCGATGGTCTTGCCGCTGCCATCCTTCACCACCAGCGTCACCTTGCCGGGTTGTTTCGGACGCACGAAACAGCAGATGCGGTGTTCATCGATGTGCCCCAACACCGGCCCGATCTCCTCGGGCACGGGCGCACCCTTTGGGTTGATCGCGGCTTCCGCGGACGGGAGCAACGCGGGCATCGACAGCATGCCGAGCGAGGTCTTCAAGAAACGACGGCGGTTCGGGGAGGCGGGATCGTTCATCAATCGCGGAAGGTTCCCCACCACGGTGGAGAAGGTTTCCTAAAAGGCAAATAAATTTCAAATTTGGTGCTGCGGCTTCCCCACGAGGGAATCGCTTGATTGTCAGCCCGGGCTGTAGGCATTCTCCCGGGTGCGGCCCCACAGGGTCCGTCGTTCCCATTGCATGAAGATCCAGAGTGCCTGCCGGCGTGTTTTGCTCGCCGTCGCCTTCTCCTCGATTCCGCTGGTCACCCGCGCGGCCCCGGCCGACCTCGGGGAGATCGGCAAGCATGAGGCCATCGCGATCCAGAACTCGCACTTCTCGCGGCTTCCTTACGGGGCCGGGACCAGCCAACGAATGCTGGCCCAGTATCTAGATCAGCTCGATCCGACCCACTTCTACTTCCTCCAGAGCGATGTCGAGGGCTTCCGGGCAGGCTGTGGAAACGACCTCCTTTCCTTGCTGATCACCTGCAAGGGGCCGAAGACGGCCCTCGCCATCCACCGGATCTATCAGCAACGCGTCGCCGCCAGCGGGGAACGGGCGAAACAGCTCCTCGCGGAGAACCGTTTCGATTTCACCACCGCTGAATCCATCCAGACCGACCGCCGCACGGCCCCATGGCCGCGCGATGCCAGGGAGGCCGATGAGTTGCTGCGGCTGAAGCTCAAGGACGCTTTGCTTGATGAAATGCTGCGCGCGGAACGGAAGGCCAAGGCCGCGCCCGCGGTGCCATCCGCCGACCGGGCCACGCCCGTGGAGATCGTCGCGCTCCGTTACCGCCGCCTCGTCGAGAAGGTCGCGAAGACCGATGACACCGAGGCCGCCTACGCCTTCTTCAACGCCATGGCGCGGGCCCAGGATCCGCATTCCGACTACATGAGTGCCAGCAAGGCCGATGGTTTCGGCAACACCCTGCGCAATGAAATGGTCGGTATTGGCGTCACCCTGGAGTCCGTCGACGACGGTTCCACCCGGGTCGCTGGCATCCTCATCGGCGGTCCCGCCGATCAATCGGGCGTGCTCCAGCCCGGCGACCGCATCGTGGGCCTGGAGGATGGGGACAATGGCATGACCGATGTCTTGCACATGACCTCCTCGGAGGTCGCCTCGCTGCTCGCGGGCGGGGAGGGGACGCGCGTGCGTTTGCGGGTCTATCCCGCCGGAACCTCGGATCTCCGGGACATGGTCATCGCCCGCGGCCGGGTGAAGCTGAAGTCCGAGGAAGCCAGCGCGGGTGTCGTGGGCATCAGCTTGCCGAACCAACCCGGCCACCGCCTCGGCTGGATCGAGCTGCCCGGTTTCTACGTCGATATCCCGAGCGGACGCACCGCCTGCGCCAACGACGTCCAGAGGCTGCTCCAGCGCCTCGTGGCCAGCAAGATCGACGGCCTGGTCCTCGACCTCCGCGGCAATGGCGGTGGCTCGGTCGACGAAGCCCGCCGCATCGCCGGGTTCTTCACCGGCACCGGTCCGGTGCTTCAGGAAAAGGACACTTACGGGAAAGTTAGTACCTTGTCCTCCGGGCAGAAAGCCATCTACCCGGGGCCGTTGGTCGTCCTCGTCGATCGCCAGAGCGCCTCCGCCGCCGAGATCCTCGCCGGAGCGCTCCAGGACTACCGTCGCGCGGTGGTCGTCGGCGATCGCGGCACGTATGGAAAGGGCACGGTGCAGGAGACCATCGAGCTCGCGCCGCTGATGCCCTTCTTCGTCAAGCGTGACCAGGTGGGCGTGATGAAGCTCACCACGAAACGTTTCTACCTGCCCTCCGGCGCGTCCAGCCAGCTTGATGGCATCGCCTCGGACATCGCGTTGCCCGGGCGCTTCGATGCGGCGGAGGTGGGCGAGCGGTTCCTGCCGCATGCCTTCCAGCGCGACCGCGTCCGGCCCGCGCCGGGTTTCACCCCGCTGTCCGCGGATGGTTTGTTCCTGCCGCGCCTTCGGGAGCTGAGCAAGCAGCGCACCGACCCCAGCAAGGACTTCGCCGAACTCCGCGAGGACATCGCCCTCGCCGCCGCGCGCCGTGGCCAGCCGACCCGCTCGCTGCAGATCGATTCCCGCCGCCAGGAGCTTGCCGAGGCCGCGCTCCGGAAGGAGGAACGCGATGCCGCGCGCGCCCTTCGTTTCAAAGCCCAGCAGGAGGTTGATGCACGCACGCTGACCTTCCAGCGGCTGACCCTTGATGATCTCGCCCGCGGCACCGGCCTGCGCTCCTACGATCCTGCGAAGGCCTCCGAGGAGTTTGTCCGCGTCGCGGCCCCATCGTCCACGCCGACCTGGCCCGGTGCCCTCGAGCCCGCGAAGCGCGAGGCCCTGCTGGTGCTGAACGATCTCGTGACGTGCAGCGAAGGTTCCGATCTCGCCGAAAACCGGAAGACTCCCGTCGAGATCCATTGATCCAAGTGTCCAAGGAACCCGTGATTCATCTCGCCGGGATACCATCTTTGTTCTAACTTGGCAGGGAATCCCTCGTTCCCATGAAAGCCATCCCGCGATATCCCGTTCTTGCCGCGGCCATCCTCGCGATGGTCCTGCCATCCGCCAGAGCCGCGGAGGAGGAACCGGAGAACTGGCAGGTGGGCGTCACCCTCGGCAAGGATGGGTGGCTGACTTACCGAAACGCCCGCTTCGGCAGCACCTTGCCCATTCCTCCCGGGATGAAAGCCCTCCGGCCGCCGGACAATGGTGGCGGCCAGGCCTTCGCCTCCCTGGATGGCAAGGTGAAGATCGTTGTTGGAGGACACTTCAATGTCGATGGCATGGGCAGCGTCGAGGAAAGTTGGAAGGCCGCACTCGCCGAGAAGGACCGCACCATCACCTACAAGAAAAAGACCGCGGAATGGTATGTCGTCTCCGGCACCACCAAGGACGGTTCCGGTTTCTACGAGAAGTACGTGGCCGATGCCAAATACTGCGCGGGCTGGTCGATCACCTATCCCCAGGCCGACGAGAAGAAATACGTGCCGTGGATCGAGCGCATGGCGAAGGATTTCCAGCCAAACCTCGGCAAGGGCGACGACACCGTCGAGTGATTAGGTAGCACAAGCATTCCTGCTTGTGGGTGTGAGCCTCCACCCTCATCCCCACGGCGTCAGTTGTTCCACGGACGTCCGATAACAACGTATTCACACAGCGGAAATGGGGATGTTGCCTGTTGGGGGTATCCACCCGTTTCCCTCCTCGTTCATTCCCTCCGCACCGCCACGCCTGCCTTTTGCGCTAGTTCCTCGATTCTCTCCAGTCCGTTGTTTGCCCCATCGGTCACATGCAGCAGCGCGTGGAACGGAATCGCCGGGCGGTTGTGGCGGCCGTTGTCCGTGATGGCTTGCGACCACCACTTCCCGGCGTCATCGAGCGTCTTCAACAAGGCCACCGACTGCTCATCCTCCTCCTCGCCTAACAGATCTTCCGTCCGCTCGATGACCACCACGTAACCATCCGCGGGCAGCCACTCGTCGAGGTAGGAAAGGCAGTCGCCCAGTGCGAGCCAGTTCTCACCGAACCCCTCGAAGAACTGGAACGCCGCCGCGAACTCATCCATCAGGGCTTGGCGTGTTTTCATCTTCCACCCCCGGAGCAGACGCACGCAGCCGGTCTGTCCCGGCATGGAATAAAACACGGGAGGGATGAAATCACGCCGCTCCGCTTCCCCTGTGCCGATCGTGATCCAGGGGCCCTCTGTCTGGAAAAGGAAGGTGTGGGACGTTCGCATGATGGTTCGGTCGGACGGATTCAACCGAACTGCATGAACCGTTTCCAGCTCCATCCGGCCGCGTCTACAGGGCACCCAGGTGAACATGCCATCGAGGGGCATTCCGATCCAAGCGTGGTGTATCTTTCTCCCCGACAACCCGCTTGCGATTCCTCCGTAGTGTCTCCCTGATAGACACCACCTCATGACCTCTCCCACCCCTCCGTCGCCCTCGATTCCCGTCACCCGGATGCAGCAGCTCATGACGCCCTCGCCGGTGCCGTCCATCTCCACCGAACTGCTGACCACCGCCGATGGCGAGCTCAACCGCGAGTTGAACTCCTTCCTCTACGATCCGCCTTCCGATCCCCGGCTGCTGGCGGGCAAGCGCATCGCCATCTGCTGCACCAACGGCGTCGAGGAAGTCGAGATCCTCGGGGCCCAGGTCTGGCTGAAGGAACACGGCGCGGAGGTTCACGTCGTTTCACCCCGCATCGGTGAATTCCATCCCACGCTCGGCCTGCGTTTCCCGCCGCTCGCCGCCACCCACGTGTTGGCCATCCGCCTGATGGAGAACGCCGGCTGGATCGCGATCGACCGCTACATGGACGAGGCCAGGGTGGGGGATTACGACGCCGTCATTCTCCCCGGCGGCTGTTGGAACCCGGATGCCCTGCGCACCGACGAGCACGCCCGCGCCTTCGTCCGCGGGATGCACGCCGCGGGCAAGCCGACCTGCGCCATCTGCCACGGCCAATGGGTCATGGTCAGCGCCGGCATCCTCAAGGGCAGGAAAGCCACCGCCGTCTGGAACATCCACACCGACCTTGAGAACGCCGGTGCCATCGTCTCCGACGAACCCTGCGTGATCGACGGCAACCTCATCACCGCCCGTTTCCCCTACGACCTCCCGCGCATGGTCCACGCGATGGTGGAGCAGCTTGTGCCATCCGCCTGAAATACCGTTCAAGAAGGACTCGCTCGCTTTGGAAAAGAGGCCATGAGAGGGGGGGCATTTTGCCATTTTGATCATCGAGACCGCTGTTGGCACCTAGGTGGCTTCGTGCCCGGGTCATGGAAGTTTCCGGTCCTCATTCGGCGGTCGAGGTCGCCGCGCGACGGCTCAGGCCTTCATTGTAGGCGGCGCTGGCTTGGTCCTTGAGCGGGCCGCCCGGCATACGGTCGAGCCAGGCTCCGGCCGTGTTCGGGTCTTCCTTGGCCCACGCCTGGAGGCGTGTGACGAGAGGATGCTGCGTGGCGGTGGTGGGATCGGCCGCGGGCGGCGGCTCGAATTTCACCAGCCAATCGGCCCATTTGACAGGGTCGGGAATGCTCTTGAAATGATTACAGGAGGCGTAAAACGCCATCTTTTCTTCCGCGGTGAGGCATTCATCGATCACGCCGGATGCTACGGTGAACGATTGGTGTTCGAAAAGGGGCACGAGCATATCAACCACTCCCGCGCGGATTTGCGCGATCGCGGAGACTTTCCCCGGGTCCGCGGACAGACAATCCATCGTTTGGAAGCAGGCTCTTACCTGCTGGGGATTCCCCATTGTCGCACCGATCTCCTTGCCGGTCTCGTTGTTTACCAGACGTTCGTCGGCGAGAATGTTGGCGAATGCCTGTCGTGAATCGTTCTGCATCTGCCGGAGATAGGCATCCCGGAACATGCCGTCCCGGGCTTCAGGGTGAAGCTGGGATTCATGAGCGCGCACCCATTCGAGCGCCGCCGTGGGCTCCTTGGCGCTCCAGAGGTAGAAAAGGTAGCCCATACCCTGGCGGTTGCTGTTCTGGGGAAGCTGATCGGGCAGTTTCAGGGCCACCTCGACGGCACCGCGGGGCTGGATCTCCTGATAGTAGCGGAGCACCATATATTCCATGCCGGTGAAGCGTGGATCTTTTCCAAGCTTCACCAACGCCTGATACAGCGTATCGGGATCGAGTTGTTTCAGCAGGGTCCTGAAGCGATCCTCCTTTCCGGCAATGATATTCTTGGAAGGGCCTGTCAGTCCCGTCAGCACGAACTTCCTGAAATCCCCCTCAGGATCCGCACTGGCGGTTGCGACGGATGTTGCTCCAATGCTGCGGGAACGCGCCCTGTCGGAGATTCCACCCGGAGTGGAAGCATCCTGTTCCAATCGCGCGATTTCCCCATGCAGATGATGAAGGCTGAACCACTGAACCAAGCCGATCATGATGGAGACGGCGGCGATCCCGGAGACGGGAAGATATTTTTTCATGTGTCCTCTTCGGTTTGTGAGAAAGGTTGGGATTCAATTGCCCTTCGAGAGAGCATCGGCTTTCTGAATCAGCCGGTCCGCATCATCCGGCATGGCTTTCCTCAACCAAGTCCTCATGGCGGCGGCCTGTTCGGAGTCTTGTGAGGAAAGGCGGGCAACCTCGGTGGCCACGATCTCCTTTTCGGCGGGCTGGAGCCGATCGCGCTCGAACCAGTACTGGATGTCACTGAAGCGTCCCTTGCCAGCGAGGACATTCGCCAATCCCCTCAAGGCTCCTTCCTGATGGGACTGGGTGTCCATGTCCCTCGTGAACCGGAGATAGGCGTCGGCCTCGCCAGGATTACTGTCTTTTTCCCAGATCCACCAGGACGCGAGGGACCCGAGCATGAGGTGTACTTTCGTGCCAGCCTGATCTCCGGCAAGGTCCTGCACGGCATCCGGATGTTCCTGCACCAGCCAGCGGAAGAGTGATGTCTGGAAACTGTACATCTCCGCAGGCATCCATTCCCCCGTCTTCCCGGCTTGAAGGGTATCCCGATACCATGAGAAGGCGGCGGTTGGATCCTGCTTGGCCCATGTGGCGAAAGTCACCTCGCCGCCAGCGTGGTTGAAAAGGCGGTCGAAAGTGGGAGCGCCCTTGAAGGCCTCCATAAGCGCGGCAAAAACGGCACCTGGATCAGTGTCCCTGAGGGCTCGCCCAATGCTGCCGAGGAACAGGGCCTTTTCCATTCCCGGGAGATCGGCGTGTGCGGCCTGCTGCATGATGCGGACGAGTTCGTCGTGTGACAGGGTTGAGAGCTTCGCGACGAATGCTTCGTGGTCGGCGGAATCCGAGCCACGCACGCCTTTCCATTCCGCCAGCAGCGTTTCGAAGTCGCGCTTGTTGGAGAGCTTGGTGCCGACGGGGCCGGATGACGGAGCAACTCTTTGCCGGGCGATGGTGGGAACCGGAGTGCCACGGGGCGATTGGAGGGCAGAGAGCCTTTGTTCGCTGCGCGAGATGGAAATCCGCTGGGCAATCAGCGGAATGGCACAGAGCATGATGGCGAGGGAGCCGAGGGTCTTGGTCTTGGTGGAGAGCACGATGAGAATAGGTGGGCTGTGGTGAAAACCGGAGCGGTGAAGGTTGAAAGGAAAGCAGGAGGTCCGGCCTTGGCGGATTCCGCGGTGGGCCGGCGGGAAGGACGACGTCCCGGGCGCGGAGGCAGCCGATCCTTATGGCGCGGTGCCCGCGGTGCGGTGATTCAGGCCTTCATTGTAGGCGGCGCTGGCCTGATCCTTGAGCGGGCCGTCCGGCATGCCGTCGAGCCAGGCTCCGGCTCCGTTTGGATCTTCGTAGGCCCACGACTCCATGCGGGTGACAAGCGGATGCGGCGGAGCGGTGGCGGAATCCATTTGCGAGGGTTCGAAGGTCGTCAGCCAGCTCGCCCATTTCGCAGAGTCGACGATCGTGCCTTGTTCGTTGCAGCGATTGACGAAGGCGATTTTTTCATCCGCGGTAAGGCATTCGTTGACGAGATCGGTGACGGTTGAAAAAGGCTGGTCAAAGAACAGTATGGACATGCCGTCGGCGACCCCCCGGCGGATGGAGGCGATACGATCGGCATCCAGAGAGGGATCCGTGGCGAGTTCGTCCGCGGCCTTGAAGAAAGCCTTGATTGGATCCGGACTGTTCATTCCCCGACCAATGTCTTGGCCTATCGCTCCGTCGTCCACGTGGTCATCGCCAAGGATGCCGGCGATGGTGGCTTGCGGATCTGCATACGCAAGACTGCGGCAGGCGTTGCCGAACATGCGGTTGTGGAGTTCCTCCGGGATCCCGGAATTCTCGGATTGCAGCCACTGGAGCGAGGCCACGGGATCCTTGCTTGCCCACACGTCATGGAGCTCGCTGATGGCGTTGAGGAAGTTCTGGTAGATAAATCTGTTTTGGTCGAACCGGGATGGCATGCCCAGCGCGATCTCGATGGCGGCGCGGGGCTGGATTTCAACGTAGTGCCCCAGAATCGCATACTCCGCGTCATCCTTGAAACGCGGGTCCTGCCCGAGCTCCTTGATCACCTCCGCAAGGGTTTCGGGACTGATCTGTTGCAGGAGGGAGATCATGCGTTCCCTCTGCCGCGGGCTTCCGTTGTGTTGGTCACCATAGGTCGCCAGCATGAGTCTCTTGAACTCCGGCACGATCTCGGTGCCGGTCGGAGGTTGGGATGAGGCCGAAGCCGAGGCGGAGGCAACCGCTTCCGCGGTGATGCGCGGCTCCACGCGCACCCGTTCCTCGCGGAGCTGATGAAGATGGGATCGTTGGATGAGCCAGACGACCGTGGCAATGGCGATCGTGGCGGGAATGAAAACTCTGGGTTTCATGGAGAACAAGAGGATCGACTTATTTCCCGGACTCACGTGCCTGCTGGAGGAGGTGGTCGGCGTCCTGAGGCATGGCTTTCTTCAGCAAGGCTTCCATGGCGGGCGCTTTGTCCGGATAGTGAATGCTGTTGAGCGCGACCAGGGTGCCGATGGTCTGCTTCTCTTCCGGTGTGAGGTTTGGAAGGGATAACCAAGCCTGGAGGGCATCGTGGTTGCCCTCGTCCGCGAAATTGGTGATCATCTTGTTGAACATGCTCTGCTGATCGCCGGAATCGACCGGCTGCTCCCGCAGGTATTGAAGATAGATGGCGGCTGCGGCGGCGCTTCCGGAACCCGCACGCTCTTCGTTTGCCTTTTCGCCTTCGCCTATGTAGGAAAGGAAGGCACCGTGCATGAGATGGTCCTTCGACTCGGCGGAGGCCTCCGCGGCGAGCATGGCCCGCGCGGCATCGGGATTGGTTCGGACCAGCGTCTCAAATAGCGGGATTTGGATGGAGTCGACCAGCTCTTTGGGGCCCCATCCACCTTGGTCCCTTTCTTGTTTCAGGCGTTCATACCAAGCTTGGGCGGCGGCGGGGTTCTGCTTGAGCCATTCTTTGTAAGCCTCATTGCCGAGTGCGTTATCGAACAGGTGGTCGAAGGAGGGCTCCCCTTTGAACGCGTCCATGACGATAGGGCAGACGAGCCCGGGATCGGTTTCTATCAGGGAATGGCTGATCCCAGCCAGGAACCCGGATTTCTGCGAGAGGGTCAGCTCCGCCCCGGCGGCTTCCCGCATCACCCGGGCGCGGTCGGTGGGTGACATGGCTTCGAGTTTCGCGCGGAGAGCAGCTCGGTCGGTGGGGCTCAGTTTGTCATTGAAGGTCTCGTCCATCAGGGTCTTCCAATCGCATTGGTCGGAGATGGCCGAAGAGGTGGATGGGGAAGCCGCGGGGCGGGAGGATCGCTGGCGGGAGGAGCCTGTGGCGAGAGTGGCAAGCGGATCTCCGAAGGTGACCTGCATGCTCGGCAGAGCGGTGGAATGCCGGGTGGCACGGGAGATGGCGAGCTGCTGAGAGACCAATGGGATCGCACAGAGAATCACGACGGCGGTCACGAGGATTTTGGTCTTGGTGGAGAGCATGACGAGGATGGGGTTGGCTGGAAGTATGGTGGAGGCCTGAGAGGCGAAGGTGGAGATGAAGGCCGTGGGTACGGCCTTCGCGGATTCCGCGGCGAGGCCGGCGGTGAGGCCGGCGACGGAGAGGACAACACCGCGGGCGCGGAGGAGGCCGGACAGCTTGTCGAGCGCGCGGACGGATTGTTTTTGGACGGCGTCGACTGACCGCCCGGTGGAGGCAGCGATCTCGCGGAAGGTCATCCGACGGAAATAGTGGAGAATCAGCACGCTGCGGTCGCTTTCGCCGAGCCGGTCGAGAGCGAGATCGAGATGCGGCAGTGCGTCGTCCCAAAGGGAGGTTCCGGAAGTGGTGGCGGGCATGTCGTCGGGGTGCTGGAGGTGCCTTCGGCGTTGCTGGGAGGATTCCGTTCGGATAGCCTTGGAGGCCTCCAGGCTGGTGGCCCGGTGGAGCCAGGGGCCGAGGCCGCGGTCGTCGGTGGTGAGGGCCAGTTCGGCTGCCTTGCGTGCGAGTGCGCAGAGCACTTTTTGCGAAACCTCTTCAGCGAGAGCATGGCTGCCGGTTCGGCGTAGCGCCGTGTGGAAGATGAGGCTGCTGTAGCGCCGCGCCAGTTCGGTGAACGCTGCTTCCTCTTGCTCCCGTGCGAACAACTTCAGGAGGGCGGTGTCCGTGGTCTTCATCCGGTTTAACAAAATACACCCGGTGGTCGGTAGATACGGACAAATTATTTTGCGGAGAAATGCGAGGACGGCGGAACACGGATGGGAAAAGCTGCCATTGATCGCTCCATTAGCCTGACATGGCCCGCTTCTTCGTTGATTCCTCCTTGACACCCGCCATCGGTTTCCCCGTTACTCCTCTCAAGCACGCGTAATAATTGCACGCAATAAAATAACTTTCACGACAAGTTCATCCCATGTCCATCGAATCCCGCCATGAGGCCCGTCGGCTCCGCCGCAAGATCACCGGCTACGCCGCCTGCCTGCTTCCGTTCAATGCCGATGGCACCATCGCCCGTGAGGCTTTCGAACAGGCCGTGGCCCGCACCACCGATGCCGGTCTCGGCTGCGCGGTGAACATGGACACCGGCTACGCCAACTACCTCACCGCCGCGGAGCGCACCCAGGTGCTGGGGTGGACAAAAGGCGTCATCCAAGGCCGCCGCGATTTCGTCGCCGGGGTGTTCGTGGAGGGCCTGGAAGGGGATCTCGTTGAACTCTACCGCCGCCAGATGGACGAGATCGTGTCCTTCGGCGGCACCCCGATCCTATTCCAGACCACCCGTTTCCACAACTGGTCCCCGGCCGAGATCGTCGATCTCTACGCGAAGGTCTGCAAGGGCTACGACGCCGTCTTCGGCTTCGAACTCGGCAAGATGTTCGCTCCGAACGGCATGATTTATGACGAGGAGACGGTCCGCGGCCTGATCCAGATCCGGGAGCTGAAAGGCATGAAGCACTCCTCGCTGGACCGCGGCATGGAGCTGCGCCGCCTGGAGATCCGCGACGAAATCCGGCCGGAGTTCATGATTTTCACCGGCAACGACCTCGGGATCGACATGGTCGAATATGGCTCGGACTACCTGCTGGGCCTGGCCGCCTTCTGCCCGGAGAAGTTCGCCGAGCGGGACGCCTACTGGGAAGCGGGTGACGACCGCTATTTCGAGCTCAATGACGCGCTGCAATATCTTGGCAATGTGGGCTTCCGGGCGCCCGTCCCGGCCTACAAGCACAGTTGCGCGGTATTCCAGCATCTGATAGGCCGAATCCCGTCTTCCGAGCCGCACCCGCAGTGCCCGCGCCGTCCCGAGTGGGAGGCAGGGATCATCATGGACTGTGCCGCGCGTCTCGGATACTCGTTCTAAACCATGGCCACCATTTACGACATCGCTGCCGAAGCCGGCGTTTCCGCCTCCACCGTCTCCCGCGCCCTGAAGGGGTCACGTCTCGTCAGTGACGACGTCCGGGAGCGGGTGGAGAAGGTCGCGCGCGATCTCGGCTTCGAGCGTCGTACCGTCCGCCGCCACCGTGGCCGGGCGATCCTCAGCGTGCGCCTGGTCCTTCCGCACCACGACAATCCGGAGCGCGCGCTGTTCTACGATTTCGAGCAGCTCATCATCGGCCTGCGCGAGGGCCTCGCCCCGTCGAGCTGCAATCTGATCTGCGACACCGGTGGCGAGAACTACGATCCCTTCCCGCACAAGAAGGGCGGCGACACCGATGCCTTCATCTTCGCCTTCCACGAGCCGGACGCCGCCACCCTGGCCACCCTGAAGAAGCGCTCGATCCCGGTCGTGGTGCTGAACCGCAACCTTTCCGGCGTGCCGTGTGTCACCTCGGACTATGCCAGCGGCATGGGTGACCTCGTCGAGCACGTGATCACCGGTGCGAAGGACAAGGAAGTGAAGCCTGTCTTCATCGGCATCGAGAGCGCCAACGTCGTCTTCCGCGAACGCCTCGAAGGCTGGACCAAGGCGCTCACTGCCCGAGGTCTCTCCCCCGACCACGAGAAGCAGGTCGTCTACTACGAGAACTTCAAGTCGATCGACACCGCCTCGGTGAAGAAGCTGGCGTCGTCCTTCAACGCGCTCTTCTGCGTGAACGATCTCGTCGCCACCGCCGTGCTTGCGGAGCTGGCCCGCGCCGGCATCGCCGTGCCGGAGCAGTGCCAGGTCACCGGCTTCGATGACTCGCCGGTCCGTGGCCTCGCCCGCCCGCTTCTCACCACCGTGAAGATGCCGGTGCACGAATTCGCGTTTCAGGCGGGACGCGAGCTCGCGAACCGCATCATTGAATCCACGCCCATGCCGCAGTGCATCCGCATCACCGGATTGCTGCTGCCGGGGCAGTCGACTTTCCCCACACCCTGATGACTCCAGACCAGCTCGCGATCCATACCTTCACCAACAAGCCGTGGTCCATCGATGAATGCATCGAGAACTACGCACGGCATGGATTCGGCGGGCTGTCCGTGTGGCGGGAAACGGTCGCGGGCGAGGATCTCGGCCGCGTCCGCAGGAAGATCGCGGACAGCGGGCTGCAAGGCGTGTCCTATGTCCGCGGTGGCTTCTTCACCGGTCTCGATGCCGCGGCGCGTCAGCGCGGCATTGATGACAACCTCGCGGTGATCCGCGAGTGCGAGGCCCTCGGCCTGCCGATGATCGTGCTCGTCTGCGGCGGCACGGTGGGGCAGGGGCCGAAGGAGAATTTCGAACAGATCATCGATGGCCTCGCCGCCATCCTCCCGGCCGCCGAGGCCGCCGGGATCAAGCTCGCCATCGAGCCGCTCCATCCGATGTATGCCGGCGACCGCTGTGCCGTGGCTTCCATGCGGGATGCGAACTGGCTGTGCGACCAGCTCGAGCATCCGCTCGTCGGCGTCGCCGCCGATGTCTTCCACATCTGGTGGGAGCGCGAGCTGGAGCAGGAGATCCGCTACTGCGCCGCGAAGAACCGCCTCTTCGCCTTCCATGTCTGCGAGTTCAAGCCGGACTTCGACCACATCCTCCTCGATCGCGGCCTGCCCGGCGAGGGAGTCAACGCCTCCGCCCGCATCGCGAAGATGGTGAAGGCCGCCGGTTTCAACGCCCTCACCGAGGTCGAGATTTTCTCCCGCAAATACTGGGCCGAGAACCAGCACGTCTTCCTCGACAAGATCTCCGCCTCCTGCGCGAACCTGTGAAATTCCACGGCTCTTTTCGGACAGAATTGACAGAATTTTCAGAATTCACGGGAAGAGTAGGGGCGCTCCAAACGGTATCATTTTAGTTCTATGAAAATTGCCGCCAATTAATTCTCGAGCTCCCGATTCCAAGATCTCTTCGTCAATTCTGCCAATTTTGTAAATTCTGTCTCCAAAAGGCGGACCCCATCCCAAAACCACTCATGAACACCCGCACCATCGGCATCATCCTGAACGGCGTCACCGGACGCATGGGCACCAACCAGCACCTCGTGCGCTCCATCCTCGCCATCCGTGACCAGGGCGGCGTGGTCTGCGGCGACACCCGCGTGATTCCGGACCCGATCCTCACCGGCCGTAGCGCCGACAAGCTCCAGGCCCTCGCGAAGAAGTACAATGTCGAGCGCTGGTCCACCGACCTCGATGCCGCCCTCGCGGATTCCTACAACGAGATCTTCTTCGATGCCTCCGGCACTCCTTACCGTGTTGGCTTCCTGGAAAAGGCCATCGCCGCCGGCAAGCACATCTACTGCGAGAAGCCGACCGCCGTGTCGCTCGATGAAGCCGTGCGCATCGCCCGCGTGGCCGAGGCCGCCGGAGTGAAGAATGGCGTGGTCCAGGACAAGCTGTGGCTCCCGGGCCTGCGGAAATTCCAGCTTCTCAAGGAGCAGGGCTTCTTCGGCAAGATTCTCTCCGTGCGCGGCGAGTTCGGCTACTGGGTCTTCACCGGCGAGCACGAGGGCCAGCCGATCCAGCGTCCGAGCTGGAACTACCGCGAGGAAGACGGCGGCGGCATGATCATCGACATGCACTGCCACTGGCGCTACGTGATCGACAACCTCTTCGGCAACGTCAACCGCGTGTTCTGCAAGGCCGCCACCCACATCCCGGTGCGCTACGATGAGAACGGCAAGGCCTTCGATTGCACCGCCGATGACTCCGCCTACGCGATCTTCGAGACCGACACCGGCATCACCTGCCAGTTCAATTCCTCCTGGAACGTCCGCGTCCGCCGCGACGACCTCTTCACCATGCAGGTCGATGGCACCGAAGGCTCCGCCATCGTCGGCCTCCGCAAGTGCTGGGTGCAGCACCAGAGCGTCACCCCGCGCCCGGTGTGGAACCCCGACATCGACAGCCCGATCAACTACTACGACCGCTGGACCGAAGTGCCGGACCAGCTCAATTTCGAGAACGCCTTCAAGATCCAGTGGGAGCTGTTCCTGAAGCATGTCGTCGCCGACGAGCCGTTCCGCTGGTCGCTGCTTGATGGCGCGAAGGGCGTCCAGCTCGCGGAGCTGAGTTGGAAGTCCCACCACGAAGGCCGCTGGATCGACGTGCCCGAGCTGGTCTGATCCGGTTCATCGACCAAGCCGCTCATCAAGCCTCCGGAACTCGGTTCCGGGGGCTTTTATTTTTGTGCCGGAGTTGTAGATCTTCCGGAGTTGTGAAGTGCCGAGGATCTGTCTAGACCCGCGGGTATGTTCCGAACGGTTGGCTTTGCCGGTTTAGCGGTGATCTTGTCCTTGTCCGTGCGGGCCATGGACCAGGCGCAGAGGACATGGGGATGTCTCATCTATAGGCAGGACGCGGCGCTTCCATCTCCCGATTACGTTTCCTCTGGCTCCTATACCCTCGCTTGGAGCACCGTGGACGATTCCATTAATCCGACACGGAGCGTGCCGCCGGGACCGACCACGGATTGCACGCTCAAGGTCCTTGATGCCGACACCGGCAAGGTCATCCTGGAAAAAACATCGATTGCTTCTCGCGGGCAGCTTGAGGTGTCGGTCAAGGGACGGCACCGGGTCCTGCTTACGAACGTCGGAAAGGGCATGATCTGGCAACTTTGGTATGGAGCGGAACCGGAGCGTTCGCCGGCTGCCAATCTTCCTGAGCCCGATCCAAACGTGGACCTCCGGATCTATGGGAATCGGGTCCGCATGTCGCTTGTGTATCAGCGCGAGGATTTGAAGACGTTGGAGCTCCAGCGGCCGGATCCCACCCACTATGGTGCCAAGCTGGCAGCGATCGAAAGGAAACAGAAACGTCTCGCCGAGGCGGATCCGAGCAAGCGCGCCGAGTATGCAGCGCTTCTCGATGAACTGATGCCGGGAGTGTTGGGCGGGGTGCTGTATCCCAAACCCACCAATCCGGATACCGTCCCTCCTTCCGAGGCCCCGGCACCTTCCCCTTCCGGTCCGAAGCCGGAAAGTCACGTCATCGGTGGGGGGGATGGGGGTAAGGTTCCGAGCGCCACCTATGAATCCAAGACGCCCTACATCCTTCATTTCCGGCTTTCGAGTTGGAGCTATCTGCCACCGGTGAGAATGAAGAACGGGGTCCAAATCCAGCCGCCGCGGCAAATGTCCGCCTTTGTCGACATCCGGGTGGTCGATGCTGAGAGCGGTAAAACCATCGTCACTACCCGTATCCCGCCTTATGGCACCGACAATGCCCCTTATGAGGACACGCTGAAAGTCCCCGTGGCAGGAAAGCACTACGTCCAGATGGGAACCAGCAACCATTCCGGCAAGTGGTACCTATGGCGTGAGGAAAACCGCGAGGCTACCGCCAAGCTGGCGGCCGACTTGGTGGCGTCCATTCCGGAACTCGCCGCCAAGCTCACGGGCGAATTGCAATCCCGGCGCGCCATGCTCGACCGGAACTCCGTCAACTGGCGAACGGATGACGCCGAACTGGCTCGGAAGATCCAGCTCATCGAGCTTGCCCGAGGAAAGGCCGCGTCAGTGGATGAATTCCGGAAGTTGGTGGCTGAACTCGTTCCCGGGCTGGAGGTGGGGACGATCTCTGCCACTCCTCCCCCTATACCGGCGATCAGACCAGCTCCCGGCGGCGCACCCCAGCTACCTCCGGGTATGGAGCGCACGGGAAAGCGTTAGTCGGGGCCATGCCTGCGAATTATTACGGAAAACCTTAATTTCACAATTCTCAACAGGTAGGTATTTGGATCGGAAAACAACACAAGATGTAGTGTGGTTTTTCGTTGTTGGATTGCAGGGGGGCGAAAACCGGTTACTCTCACCTCACCCCATCCCTCTCGGGGCAACCTCCAACCCTCCTGTCCGGATGTATTTAAAGACTCTCGAAATCCACGGCTTCAAGTCGTTCGCCGACAAGACCCTGATCGAGTTCGACCGCGGCGTGACCGGCATCGTCGGCCCCAACGGCTGCGGCAAGTCGAACGTCGTGGACGCCATCCGCTGGGTGCTGGGGGAAACCTCCGCCAAGGCGCTGCGCGGCGGTGAAATGGCGGACGTCATCTTCAACGGTACCGAGCGTCGCAAGCCGCTGGGCATGGCCGAGGTGACGCTGACGATGGCCGATTGCGAGGCCGCGCTGAAGGTGGATTACAACGAGGTCTCGATCACCCGCCGCGTCTACCGGGACGGCCGCTCGGAGTACCGCATCAACAACACGCTGTGCCGCTTGAAGGACATCCATGACATGCTCATGGACACCGGTATCGGCCGCACCGCCTACTCGATCATGGCGCAGGGACAGATCGACCAGATCCTTTCCTCGAAGCCGGAAGAGCGCCGCATGGTGTTCGAAGAGGCCGCGGGCATCACCAAGTACAAGCGCGAGAAGAAGGAGGCCCTGCGCAAGCTGGAATACACCGAGGCGAACCTGCTGCGCGTGTCCGACGTGCTCGCCGAGCAGGACCGCCGCATGAACTCGCTCAAGCGCCAGGTCGCGAAGGCCCGCCGCTACCAGTCTCTGGCCGGTGACGTCCGCATCCTGGACACCCACCTCGGTCACAAGAAGTTCGTGGAAATCACCGCCGAACTCGGCGAGCTGAAGACTTCCGTGCGCGGGCTCGACATCCGCGAGGCGGAGATCGAGCAGCAGCTTCCGGCGAAGGAGGAAGCCGTGAGCGAGGCTCGCGCCGCCGCCCGCGCGTTCGAAGGCGAGCTCGCCGAACTCCGTCAGCAACTCAACGAGCACCGCAACGCGCTGTCCGCCGCCGAGGGCCGCATCGCCTTCAACGAGGAGCGCAAGGCCGAGCTGGAAAGCCGCATCCGCCAGAACCACGAGGACATCGAGGACACCCGCGAGAAGCTGGCCCGCCAGGAGTTCGAATTCATCTCCGCCAACGAGGAGCTGGAGTCGCTGACCCGCCGCATCATCGAGCAGGAAAACCAGCTCGCCGAGCACGAGGAGCGCAGCCGGTTTTCCAAGGCCGAGCGCGAGTCGATCGAGAACAACCTGCGCGAAGCCCGTGGCGAAGCGAACCGCACACAGACGCTGGTGGCCTCCCACCAGGCCCGCATCGAGGCCGCGCTGTCGCAGCTCGAAGGCACCCGCGAGCGCGCCCGCCAGCTCGGCGAGGAAGAGGAGCGCTTGATGCTGGAACTGGAGGAATTCCGCGCCGAGCAGATGCGGTTCCAGGACGAGGTTTCGGAGAACGCCGCGCGCATCACCGAGTTCGAGGAGGTTTTCCAGAAGGCCGAGCGTGCTTTCCAGCACACCCGCGGTGATCTCGATGCCGCCCGCACCGCCGCCGCCGAGGCGCACAAGGTGCTGGCCCAGCGGTCCTCCCGTCTCGATGTCGTCCGCCAGTTGGTGGCCAGCGGTGAAGGCTTCGAGAAGGGTACCCGCAGCGTGCTCGGCGGTCTTGATCAGCCGGATCATTTCAAGCCGGGTCTGCTCGGTGTGCTCGCCGGTCTGATCGAGGCGGACAACACCTGCGCCCGTGCGATCGAAGCCGCGCTCGGTGGTCATCTCCAGGCGGTGCTCGTCACCGAGTCGAAGCTCGCCGAGGAAATCATCGGCCGCCTGGCCGAGAAGAAGCTCGGCGTGGCCGCCGTGCTGCCGACCGAGTTCATCGGCCATGCCGCCGGTACCCAGATGCAGGCCCTGCCGGAAGGCGCGGTGGCCTGGGCGCTGGACCGTGTGAAGTCGGACAGCCGCGTGACCGCGGTGCTGGAGCGCCTGCTCGAACACGTGCTGGTGGTGCCGGATCTGGCGACCGCCATGAAGCTGCGCGCCTCCTTGCCGGGCACGACCTTCGCCACGCTGAATGGCGAGTTGCTCGGCGCCGAAGGCGTGATCCGCGGTGGTGTCGCCGGCGATGGTTCGGCCTCGGTGCTGGAGCGTCAGAACGAGGTGCGCTCGCTTGAAACCGAAGTCGCCGAACTGACCCGAGCCGAGGAAGAGGCCCGCTCCCGCGTGGAGGAACTCGAACACCGCCTGACCGAAACGCAGGAAGAGGTGGAGGTTTCCCGCGAGCGACTGCAGCGCCAGAAGGTCGAGGTTTCCACGTTGCAAGGCCAGCTTTCCCTCGCCACTCGCGAGGTGGAGAACTACGAGACGAAGCTCGAAAACGTCCGCTGGGAACGCGGTGAACTCGACCAGCGCGAGCGCGCCGCCGCCGAGGCCCGCGAATCGCTGGAGAACGAACTGGCCTCCGCCCGCGAGCGCCTGGAAGGGCTCGATAGCGACCAGCGCCGCCTCCAGACCGAAGCCGATTCCGCCGCCCGCCGCGAAGCCGAGTTCGCCGAGGGCCTCAATGAACTCCGTACCTCGCTCGCCGTCGAACGCCGCGCCAAGCAGGCAGCCGAGGAGCAGCAGCGTCCGATGGAAGCCCGCCTCGCCGAGCTGCGCGAGGTAAGCATGCGCCGTGAGTCGGAAATCGCCTCGTTCGAACAGCGTATCGAAGCCGCCACCGCGGAAAGCGCCTCGCTCGCCGAGCAATGCGAAACCCACCGCTACGAGGCGGAGGATCTCCAGGTGGAAATCGATTCCCGCGCCGCCAGCCGCACCGGTTTGCTGGAAGCCATCGAGCAGGCCGAGTCCGTGCTCGGCGACCTGCGCCGCCAGCACTCCCGCATCACCGAGCAGAAAGGCCGCGAGGAAGTCGCCTCGACCAAGCTCGAACTGCGCCTCGAAAGCCTCGTCCAGACGATCCTGGAACGCCACCAGATCGAACTCGAATCCTTCGAACCGGACGCCCACGCGCTGCTCGCCTGCATCGCCTCCCAGAAATCCCAGCAAGCCCGCGGTGGTCGCCAAGTGGTGGTCGGCTCCGAGGAGGGCGACGAGGACGAGATGGAGACCGTGGTGGTGAACGCCACCGCCGAGGAGAAGATCGAGCTGCCCGGCGAAATGACCGGCGAGCCGGATTGGAGTTTCGTGGAATCCACGGTGGGCGATCTCAAGCGCCGTCTCGATTCGATGGGCCCGGTCAACCTCGACGCCATCGAGGAGTATGAGGAACTCGAGGAGCGGAACACTTTCCTCCGCAACCAGCACGAGGACCTGATGCGCTCGAAGAACGAGCTCATGGAGGTGATCGAGCGCATCAACGAGGAGACCAAGCGCCGCTTCACCGAGACCTTCGCCCAAGTGAAGATCAATTTCCGCGACATGTTCAAGGAGCTCTTCGGCGAGCAGGGCAAGGCCGACCTGATGCTCATCGACGAGAACGATCCGCTCGAATCCGGCATCGAGGTCATCGCCAAGCCGCCGGGCAAGAAGCTCCAGTCGATCTCGCTGCTGTCCGGTGGCGAGCGCTCGATGACCGCCGTGGCGCTGCTGTTCTCGATCTACATGATCAAGCCGAGCCCGTTCTGCGTGCTCGACGAACTCGACGCCCCGCTGGACGAATCGAACATCAACCGCTTCGTCAAGGTGCTGGACCGCTTCATCGACAACAGCCAGTTCATCATCGTGACCCACTCGAAGCGCACCATGGCCCGCGCCGACGTGATGTATGGCGTGACGATGGAGGAGTTCGGCGTCTCGAAGCCGGTGGGCATGCGTCTCACCAGTGCCGACAACATGGGCAAGAACGAGGCGAAGACCGCGGCGCAGAAGGCGGCGCTCCGTCTGGACGCCTGATTGTTTTCCGACAGGAGAGGGAGGGGGGCGCGGCCCGGGCTCGAGTGAGCCCGAAGCCGCGCCCCTCATTTTTCGGTCTTGCCCCCGATGACCCGGGAGGGTCTTTTTCTAACATCCGGATCGGAATCCCATGTCCGGGTCACCGAAGAAGGACCAAAGGCAACTATGAACTCCAAGGGCAAGGTTTGGTTGGTCACGGGAACGTCGTCGGGCTTCGGGCGGCGGATCGTTGAGGAGCTCATCGCGCGCGGCGAATGGGTCGTCGCGACCGCCCGGGATCCCCGCACCGTGGAGGATCTCGTGGCTCTTGCCCCGGAGCGCGTGCAGGCGTTGCCGCTGGATGTCACCAAGCCGGAGGAAATCCATGGTGCGGTTGCCGCCGCGATGGATCGGTTCGGGAGAATCGACGTGCTGGTCAACAATGCCGGCTACAGCGTGGTGGGGGCCGTGGAGGAAACCAGTGAGGAGGAACTCCGGCATATCTTCGAAACCATGTTTTTCGGCGCGGTGGCGATGACCCAGGCGGTTTTGCCGGGGATGCGCGCGCGGGGCACGGGCACCCTCGTGCAGATCACCAGCGTGGGTGGGTTTATCACCGCTCCCGGCTTCGGCCCCTATTGTGCAGCGAAGCATGCATTGGAGGCGCTCTCCGAGGCCATGGCGGCCGAGGTGCGGCCCTTCGGAATGCGTGTGCTGATCGTGGAACCGGGCGCCTTCCGCACCGGACTCTTCGGTTCGGCTTTCCGCAGCATGCCGGATTCGGGCGCCTACGCCTCGACCGTGGGAGCGACGCGGAATTACGCCGCCCACTCCGCGGGCGCACAGGCAGGTGACCCGGTCAAGGCGGCCAAGGCGATCGTCGATGCGGTGGAGGCGGGCTGTCCATCCCTGCGCCTGCCACTTGGCGAGGACGCGATCGCCGGCATGCGGGCGAAACTCTCCCAGGTGACGGCTGATGTGGATGGCAATGAGGCGGTCGCGATCGCCACGGCATACTGAGGACCGCGGCTGGCAGTTTCAGGGAAAACGTCTCCCGTCTTGCCCAACAAGGGGATCGGGCGCACTCTCGAACGATGTCCGTTGACGACGACTTCCTGGATCAACTTGCCTCGCCGCGGTTCTGCGAGCGGTTGTTCGCGCACCTGCCGGACGTCGTCTTTTGTCTCAAGGACCGGCAGCGGCGTTACCGCGCGGCGAACCTGGCCTTCGCACAGCGGCTGGGGATCGACAATCCCCGCAAGCTGTTGGGCCGGGTGGCGGACGAGTTCTTCGCGCCTCACCTCGCGGCGGCCTATCGCGAGCAGGACATGGAGGTGCTGGAAACCGGCCGGGAAGTGTGCGACCGCCTGGAGCTGGTCACCAACCGCGACGGATCGCTCGGCTGGTATCTGGCCACCAAGGTGCCGCTGCATGACGCGCAGGGCAACGTGATCGGCCTGGCCTCCATTTCCCGGGATCTCGGCGCGCCTAGCGAGGCGGATACCGAGTATGCCGGGGTCGCGAGGACAGTCGCCTTCATCCAGGCGAACCTCGATGAAACCTTGCGCCCGGACGACCTCGCGGCGAAGGCGAAGCTGTCCCCGGACCAGCTCGACCGGCGGATGCGGAAGGTCTTCCAACTCACCACCGCCCAGTTCATCCGGAAGGCCCGCATCGGAGCCGCCGCTGAAATGCTGACCACGACCTCCACACCGGTGGCGGAGATCGCGCTGGCCTGCGGCTACGGCGACCAGACGGCGTTCACCCGCCAGTTCCGCGCGACGGTGGGCATGCCCCCGGCGACCTACCGCGAACACGCGCGCCGCCATGTCTGAGCCCAGGAGAATCGCCATTTTCGGAGGCACTTTCGATCCGGTCCACCTCGGCCACCTCCACATGGCGGAGCGGGCGAGGGAGGAGGCCCGGCTCGACGAGGTGCGGTTTCTGCCGTGCCGGATTTCCCCGCACAAGCTGGGTTCGGCGGCTGCCTCGGGCGACGACCGCCTGGAAATGCTGCGCCTGGCCACCGCCGGGATTCCGTGGGCGACCGTGGACGACTACGAATTGAACGGCCCGGAACCCTCCTACTCCTACCTCACGGCGGAATACATGGCCGACCACGAACCGGAGGCCGAATGGTTCTGGCTGATGGGGGGCGACCAGTGGGAGGCCCTGCCGAGGTGGAGGCATCCCGATCGTCTTGCAGCGGTGATGCAGTTTCTGGTGCTGGCACGCGGTCATGAGAAACCGCAGCCACGTCCGGGGTGGCGGATGCAGGTGGTGGCGGGCGAGCATCCCGCGTCCTCGACCGCGATCCGGGCGGGAAAGGAACTATCGGTGGAAGGGTGGCTCTCTCCTCCCGTGGCTGCCTACATCCGCAAGCACGGCCTGTATCGTCACTGAACCTCCGCTTGCGCCAGTGTGAACAACTGGCTAGGGTTCCCGGCAGACTTCCCCAGATGAAAAACCATTTCCTGCCATTGTGGCTTTTGCTCGGTACCGCGGTTGTTGGCTTTGCTGAAGAAAAGCCGGCGGCCGACAAGGGCACCCAGCAGTACTCGCCGAACCAGCAGGCATTCCTGAACCTTCCTGAGGAAAAGCGGCGGGAGTATGCCAAACATATTCAGGAGGCCTATCGCGTGTTCGGGGAGAAACGGGTGTTCGAATGCCTCGACGAACTCTCCAAGGCCCGCGTCATCTTCAAGGATGATCCGGATGCCTTGAATCTCTGGGGATCCTGCCAAGTTGAGTTCCGGGCCTTCGACAAGGCGATGGCTGCTTTCGACGAAGCCGATAAGCTGTCGCCGGACAACCCGAACATTCGCTTCAACGTCGGCGAGGTGTATTTCGTGACGAAAAAATGGAAGGAATGCGCGGAAACCTTCGACAAGCTTCTGAAGCAGGTGGCGGAAAAAAACCTGAAGCTCGACCTTTCGCTCACCCGGTTGATAGAGTTCAAGGTGCTCCTCTGCAAGATCAAGCTGGGCAAGAAGGAGGAGGCTGAGGTGCTGGCGGAGAAATACGATTTCCTGGACGATTCGCCCTACTACTACTTCGCCCATGCGGCGATCGCGTATGAGAAGAAAGACGAATTGAAGGCCGAAGAATGGTTGGGAATGGCAAGCCGCGTGTTCCAGACACCGGGTGCCTTGGCGCCGTGGCAGGACACGATGGTCGAATACGGTTATATCAAGAGCTTCTACGGCGATGACGCCGCGGCGGCCGAAGGGAAAAAATAAGGCACCGGTTCATCTGTTTTTCCAGGGCATCCGTCGTTCTGTCGGATGCCCTTTTTCTTTGGCGGATGCCTTTGGGAAAAAGCAAGGGCGCGAAACTCGGGACCAGCCTCCGGTTTCGCGCCCTCACAGAGTTCATTCCCCCCAAAGTTGGAACCGGTGGTTGGTTCAAGATGCTCCCCCCGGATCACTTGAACGCGCACACGGTTCGCTTTTGGAATGACGGCTTCAAGGGGAAGATTTGGGTGCTTGCCCCTGTGGCCGTGTATGCAATGTGGAGCGAAATGGGGCCGGATGAAAGAATGTTCGGGTTTCGTTTTCGGCCAAATGGCCGCATTTCCGGCCCACTTTCTTCATGCTTGCGATTTGCAATTCAAGGCATTGGAATGCCTGTCCTGCTGATGCTGTCTCGCCCGATCCTCGCCATCGTCCTACTGTCCACGCCACTGGCGTCGGGTGGTGAAGCGGGGGATTACGCGGCTGTGAGTCTGGGGGCGGATTCTTCCGGTGGGTTGTCATCCGGAGGTGCGTCTCCGGTCTCGGCGTTGAGCACTTTCAACATCGTGATCCAGCCGGGATCGTCCTTGGCGGGGAACAGCGAGGCGATGGCCGCGTTCCAGCGCGCGGCCAATTCCTGGGCGGCTTATATCTCCGATCCGATCACGGTCGTGATCGATGCCGACGTTCGCTCCTTCGGCACGGGGCAGGAAAACGTGATCGGTGGTACATCCTCCTACCTGCTCGTCGGGGGATATTCCGGCCTGCGGGATGCCATGGTGGCGGATGCCGCCGGGGACGGGAACGACTCGATCGTGGCCGCGCTGCCGACGATGTCCTACAATCTCAATGTGCAGTCGATGTCCGGGGTCAACTTCAGCGGCAATGTCCTGCTGACGAAAGCCAACGCGAAAGCCCTCGGGTTTTCCTCGTCGATGTTGGATGGCATCGTGGGCACAACCACGGACGCGGTGATCGATTTCAACAGTGACTTCGCTTTCGATTACAACCGCGCCGACGGCATCGCGGCCGGAACGATCGATTTCGAGAGCGTGGCGCTTCATGAGATCGGTCACGCGCTCGGCTTCATTTCTCAAACCGACTTGGCGGACCAAGTGGCGGGATTCAATGGCGGGATTCCGTATCTCACGACTTCGGAAGGCAACGTCCCGCTGACCCAGCTCGATCTGACCACCCTGGATCTGTTCCGTCTGGCCGCGGGATCGCAGCACGGCACGGCATCGGAATTCGCGGATGCGGTGAGGGAACTCACTCCGGGGGGGGAGGCGGTGTTTTTCGATGGAGACCATGAATACGACCTCTCCACCGGAGTGGCGTGGGGGGATGGCCGGCAGGCGAGCCATTGGAAGGACGATGGGCTGACCGGCGAGCGGATCGGGGCGATGGATCCCACGATCGGTTACCAACAGGCATGGGGGTTGAGCGAACCCGATCTCCGTGCGCTCGATTTGATCGGCTACGATATCGCTTCATTGGCCGGAGTGCCGGAACCGGCGGCAGGTATCCTGATGGGAGTCGCGGGTTGCCTGATGTGGCGCCGTCGCCGTGCGGCATCGGAATGATCCAGATGTCCAATACGGCACGATGGCTCGTGCGGTTCTGTCTCGTCGTCGCGATGACGATTCTGCTGTGGATCGTAAGAGAGCACAGAGCGCGGGTGCCGCATGGGAGGGCGGCCGGAGGGGCGGTTCCCACCCGGACCCGGGAGCCTGCTCTTGAACGCGCCCGCGAAGTGCTGATGGGATACTTTCAAGCCGTGGGCGCGGATCGTTTCGAGTTCCTGCATGACCGGGCGCGGGTGATCCCGCTCTGGAAGGACTACCATGAACGGCGGGGCAAACCGGTGCCGATGTTGGTCAAGGTGGGGCCTGGGCGCCTAGCGACATTGGGTGGGAAGACGCTGGCGTTTTTCGAGGCGGAGTTCCAGCCCGGCGGCAGGAAGCCGGTGGCCTTGATTTGGGAGGGGGACCGCTTCGGGTTCGATTGGGAGAGCTCGGTGGTGTATGGCTCGATGGATTGGATCGAGTGGGTGGAAACCAGGCCCGTGGAGGCCCAATTGATGCGCGTGTATCTGAGTCGCGCCACGTTGGACGGGCTCACCTCCGTGGAGCGGGAAGATGGCTGGCGGGAGATGGTGGCCGAGCATCCGGATGGATTGTCACCAGTGGTGGTGAGGGTGCCTCCAGGGGTGGGGTTTCCGGTCGAGTTCACCCGCCGCCAGCAGGTGCCGATCACGGCGGAGTTCCGGTTCAATGGAGCGCGGATCGAGCTGGTGCGTTTCCATCACGAGGGATGGAGTCGCTGAGGTAGGGGCGCTATTTGCGGTCCTTCCACCAATCCGGTGGTTTCTCCCACGGTGGAGGAGAGGGAGGGGTTTCCCGCTTCGCGGCCTCGGCTTCCTTCTCGGATTGTTCCAGCTCCTGGAGCAGATCGTCCACCTGGCGGTCGCGGCGGCGTGCCTGCCGGCGCATGGCGAGAAAAAGGAGCAACAGCACGCCGAAGCTGGCAGCGATCACCGCCAGCATGGCGATGGCGAATCCATCCGAGGCGGTGGTGTGGTCCCAAGCCATGGGAGGCCGTCAGTCGATGATCCGGCGCATCGGGATCATGTTCGAATACTCGAAGCCGTGCTTCTGGAAGAAGTGCTGGGACTCCGCGCTGATACGGTCGGTCAGCAGCGTGATCCGCTTGAAGTCCTTCTGGCGGGCGAACTCGATGACGTATTCCACCAGCAACGCGCCGTAGCCGAGGCCGCGGTGGTCGGGATGGACGATGACGTCCTCCATCAGGATCACGAAACCGCCGCGGGCGGTGGAGATCGTGAAGAGGAGGTTCACCATGCCGATGATGCGGTGATCGGTGCGCAGCACGAAGATGCGGCCGCGGTTCGGCTGCTCCAAAATCAATTGAAGACCGCGCTCCTGGGTGGTGCGGTCCGGGGAGAAATCACCCGAATGGGCGAAGAGCTCCATGACCAGCTCGGTCAGGGCAGGCAGGTCGTCGATGGTGGCAGGTTCGACACGCGGCTGATCGGCGTTCGACGAGCGGGCGGCGGGTTCCTGCATCACGGGGTCCATGCGGCGGACGGTGGCACAGTCCGCCCCCCGGGACACGCGCAAATTTCCGGCGCTCCGGCGAAAAAATTCACATTTCCGTGATAATTGGTGGATTGACATCCGTTCCGCGGGGCATAGAGTGCGCGCCCGCCCTGCCTGCAGGAAGGATTTCCTTTTAACGCGACCCGCCATGAGCTTCCGCACCTATCAGCCCTCCAAGCGTACCCGCCGCCGCCAATTCGGTTTCCGTGCCCGTATGGCCACCAAGGCCGGTCGTGACATTCTCCGCCGCCGCCGCCAGAAGGGCCGCAAGCGCCTTCTTCCGAAGGGTGTCGAGATTCCGTACAAGCGCCACACGGTGCAGCACGGTTCCTGAGTGCCCCGCGCCGCGGGCCGGGATCGGGAATTTCCCGTGAACCCGCCATGCGACTACCGCGCAAGCACAGCATGACCCGCCGCGACGAGTTCGCGCGGGTCCGGACCACCGGTCAGGCGAAAGCCGGCCGGTTTGTCGTTTTAAGCACCTTGGAGGATTCCTCGCTAGAGGGGATCCGGACGGGCTTCATCACGACGCGCAAGTCCGGCAAGGCCCACGACCGCAACCTGTTGCGCCGTCGTTTCCGGGCCATGGTGCGGCTGTATGCGCCATCCTTCGTCGAGGGTAAGAGATACCTCGTCACCATCGCCCGCCCCGGTGCGGCGGGTGCGACCTACGCCGAGCTGGAGGCGGATTGGGTCCGCCAGGCAAAGCGGCTTGGTCTTTTCGGGCCCAAACCTCCGCATTCGTGATCAGCCGCACTGCCAGTTGGGTGCTGCGGAAAGGGGTCCGCTTCTATCAGAAATTCCTCAATCCGGTGCTCAAGGCGCTGGCCGGCCCGATGTCCGGATGCCGCTACACGCCGACCTGCTCGAATTACTTCTTGCAAGCCGTCGAGGCCCACGGACCGTGGCGCGGCAGCTGGCTCGGAATCCGCAGGATTTTCCGCTGTCATCCATGGGGTGGCTGCGGTTATGACCCCGTCCCGCCGCCACGGACTCCCAACCACCCCGATCCGGCGCCCTGAGGCACACGCCCCCACACCCTTTTCCCCATGTACGATCGCAAGACTTGGATCATCGTCGCGCTTTGCGGCTCACTGTTGGCCGTAAACCTGTATTTCAGCCGGCAGAACCAGCAAAAAATCGCGGAGCAGAACCCGCCGCCCGCCGTCCAGGAGGCCCCAAAAGCCGCCCAGGACATGACCGTGGAGCGTCCGGCGGTGATCGACGCCGCCGAAAAGACGGTGACCATCGAGACGGACAAGGCCGTGTTCACCTTCAGCACCACCGGTGGCGGCATCAAGTTCGTCGACCTGAAGGATCAGTTCAAGGTGGGTAGCAAGGAGGACCGAATCCGTCTCAACCAGACCGGTGCCGCTCCGATCGCGGCGCTCGCGGGCGATGAGGACGTGCTTTCCAATGTATCCTACACCTTCGTCGAGAGCGAATCGGTGGAAGGCAAAAAGGTGGTCTTCAGCGGTGCTTATCCCGGCGGCGTGACGGTGAAGAAGGTCTTCTCGATCGTGTCGAACGGCAAGCCGGGCTCGCCCTATCTGATCGATCTGAACCTCCAGGTCCAGAATGGCTCCGGTCAACCGGTGCCGCTCAAGAATTACAGCCTCTTCCTCGGTGAAGCCGCTCCCATCCATGCCAAGGAGGCGTTCCCGCCGTCCTACTACTGGCACACGGACGGTGACATCCACACCGGCGATACGGGCAAGTTCAGCGGCGGATGGTTCAAGTCCGCGAAGTCGCTCATCACCGAGCAGTCGGACAAGATGGAATATGCGGGCGTGGCCGACCAGTTCTTCACGACCCTGATCCGCCCGTCCGAGCAGCAGATTTCGAAACTCTGGGTGCGCAGCGGCGATCTGACGCTGGGCGACCACAAGCTCAAGTCGATCCACGGTGGCCTCGGTCTGCCGCAGGCCACGCTCGCCGCGAATGAAACCAAGGCGTTCAACTACACGATCTTCGCCGGTCCTCGCCACAACGCGATGCTCCGCCAGATGGGCGGGGATTGGAGCGACATCATGCCCTACAGCGTCTTCGGCTGGGTGGCGAACCCACTGAACCGCCTGCTCAACTGGTTCCACTACGCCTTCCGCGGCACCGGCACCCAGTGGTCCTGGGGCCTGGCGATCATCGCGCTGACCCTTTCCGTGCGCACCGCGATCTGGCCGCTCTACGCGAAGTCCACGCGGTCGATGAAGCGCATGAGCAAGCTCCAGCCGGAGATGGCGAAGATGAAGGAGAAGTATGCGGACGATCCGAACCGCATGAACCAGGAGATGATGAAGCTGTACCGCACGTATGGCGTGAATCCCTTGGGCGGCTGCCTGCCGATGCTGATCCAGATCCCGATCTTCTACGGCTTCTTCCGCGTGCTGCAATACGCGGTGGAGCTGCGCGGCCAGGGCTTCCTCTGGGTGCATGACCTTTCCCAGCCGGACACCCGGTGGGAGATCGGCGGTGTCCCGATCAACCCGCTGCCGATCGTGATGGCGATCACCAGCTTCATCCAGATGGCGATGACCCCGAAGACGGGGGACAAGACCCAGCAGCGGATGATGATGATGATGCCGTTCCTGTTCTTCTTCTTCTGCTACAACTTCGCCTCGGCGCTAGCCCTTTACTGGACGACGACGAACCTGTTCTCGATCCTCCAGACTTGGATCACCAACAAGCTGCCGGAGCCGGAGCTGAAGGAGAAGAAGGCAGTTCCGGGCAAGAAGACCTTCATGGAGCGCATGGTCGAGAAACAGCAGGAGATGGAGAAGATGCAGCGCCTGCGCCAGCAGGGCATCGATCCGAACACCCGCGACGTGACTCCGAAAAAGAAGCGCTCTCCGCGCACCGGAGGTTGATCCCGGTGGATTTCCAAACGGCGGCAGGGTGACCTGCCGCCGTTTTCGCGTCCCGGCCAGGAGGGGCGGGAAACCCGCGTGGGAAAGGGATTTGGCGTGCCGACCGGTTGACAAGAGCGGGGTGGGGCACCACGCTTCGCGCGTGTCCGATTTGTTGAAACGTAGTCCGTTGGAAGCCGCCCACGTGGAGCTGGGTGCGAAGCTTGTTCCCTTTGCCGGCTGGAACATGCCGGTGCAGTACACCGCCATCCTTGATGAGCATTCCGCCGTCCGCACGAAGGCCGGGGTGTTCGACATCTCCCACATGGGCCAGTTTCTGGTCTCGGGCGAGGGTGCGCTGGAGTGGCTGAACAAGATGCTCGCCAACAACGTGGCGAAACTCGGCGAGGGCGAAGGCCAATACACCTTCCTGCTCAACGGGCACGGCGGCGTGATCGACGACCTGATCATCTACCGCACGGGCGAAAGCGATTTCTTCCTGGTGGTGAACGCCTCGATGATCGACGAGGACTTCGCTTGGTTCGCCAAGCACCAGCCGGAGTCCATCGAGCTGCGCAACGAAAGCGAGCTGTGGGCCGGAATGGCGATCCAGGGACCGGAATCCGCCGCGCTTTTCGCCGCGGTGTGCCCGGGCGAGACGCTGCCGCCGCGCAATGGCATTTCCAAGACCTCGACCGGCGCGATCGTGTGCCGCACCGGCTACACCGGTGAGGATGGTTTCGAGTTTTTCTCCCCGGCGGAGGAAGGCGGCGAGTGGCTGAAGAAGTTCGTGGCCGCCGGCGCGAAGCCCTGTGGCCTGGGCTGCCGCGACAGCCTGCGCCTGGAGATGTGCTATCCGCTCAATGGCAACGACCTTGCGCCGGATCGCACGCCGATCGAGGCGGGCCTCGGCTTCTTCGTGGACCTGGAGAAGGGCGATTTCATCGGCCGCGAGACCCTCGCGAAGCAGAAGGCGGAAGGCCCGGCGGTGAAGCTGGTGGCGCTGCAATACACCGACAAGGGCGCGCCACCGCGCGCGCACTACGCGGTGCTGTCGCCGGAGGGCGAGACGCTGGGCGAGCTCTCCAGCGGAGTGCATTCTCCGAGCCTCGGAACCGGCATCGGGCTTGCCTATTTGCCCGCCGCATGGACTAAGATCGGGACCGAAGTCCGTATCGACGTGCGGGGACGCCAATTCCCCGCGAAAGTCGTGAAGAAACCGTTTTACAAGCCCGCCCCGAAAGCCTGACATCCACCCCGTTCCTTCTGTCTTGCATATGAACGTTCCAGCTGACCTCCGTTTCAATACGTCCCACGAATGGGTGCGCCTCGAGGGCGACATCGCCACCGTGGGCATTTCCGACCACGCCCAGGAAGAGCTTACCGACGTGGTGTTTGTCGAACTGCCGGCCGTGGGCCGCGCCGTCGACGCCGGTGATCCGACCGCCGTGGTGGAATCCGTGAAAGCCGCCAGTGACATCTACGCCCCGATCGGCGGCGAGGTGGTCGAGGTGAATCCGGAAGTCGAGGCCAACCCGGCCCTCGTGAACACCGATCCGTATGGCGCGGGCTGGATCTTCAAGCTCCGCGTGAAGAATGCCGCCGACGTCGAGTCCCTCCTGACTCCGGAAGCCTACGTTGCTCAAATCAGCTGAACGAACGGCGATTCCGGACAAGATCGCGCGGCGGGTTTCCTGTAAGGATCCAAGGCGTCATTTGTCCGTCATCGTTCCCGTTTGTCCAATCTCCAGTCTTTGCGAAGGCGCGCTTCCAACAGTGCGCCTTCGCCCTTTCATTTTTTCCTTACTTTGCACATGTCCGCTCGTCTTGATTTCCTCAGCCGCCACCTCGGACCCGTTGGCACCGAACGCGATGAAATGCTGAACACCGTGGGCTTCGATTCGCTGGAAGCCCTCACCGATGCCGCGGTTCCGGCCGGGATCCGCCTGACTGCCCCGCTCGATCTGCCCGCCGCCCGCTCCGAACAGGAGGCCCTCGGTTGGCTGAAATCGATCTTCTCGAAAAACAAGGTCCTGAAGTCCTTCATCGGCCAGGGCTACTACGGCACCCAGGTGCCGAACGTGATCGGCCGCAACATCCTGGAGAATCCGGGTTGGTACACCGCCTACACGCCGTATCAGGCGGAGATCGCACAGGGCCGCCTGGAGGCGCTGCTGAACTTCCAGACGATGATCACCGATCTGACCGGCCTGGATGTCTCCAATGCCTCGCTGCTGGACGAAGGCACGGCTGCCGCCGAGGCGATGAGTCTGGCGCTTTCCGCCAAGCCGAAGGGCAAGGCGATGTTCGTGTCCGACCGCTGCCATCCGCAGACGATCGACGTGGTGCAGACCCGCGCCGAGCCGCTGGGCATCGAGATCATCGTGGGCGATTGGCAGAAGTTCGACCCGGCCTCGGTGCCGAACCTGTTCGCCGTGCTGGTCCAGTATCCGGACACCCGCGGCCGCATCGACGATTTCTCCGGCTTCTTCGAAACCGCGAAGGCCGCCGGTGCGGTGACCATCGCCGCGGCGGACATTCTCGCGCTGACGGTGCTGAAGGCTCCGGGCGAGTTCGGCGCGGACATCTGCGTGGGTTCCAGCCAGCGCTTCGGGGTGCCGATGGGCTTCGGCGGTCCGCACGCGGGCTTCATGGCCTGCAAGGACGAGCTCAAGCGCAAGATGCCGGGCCGCCTGATCGGGGTCTCCATCGACTCCCGCGGCAAGCCGGGCTACCGCCTGTCCCTCCAGACCCGCGAGCAGCACATCCGCCGCGACAAGGCGACCTCGAACATCTGCACCGCCCAGGTGCTGCTGGCCGTGATGGCCTCGATGTATGCCGTCTACCACGGTCCGGAAGGCCTCAAGCACATCGCCCGCACGGTGCATGCCCGCGCGGTGCAGCTCAAGAAGCTGCTGGCCGACACCGGCATCGAGGTGGAAGGCGGCTCGTTCTTCGACACGCTGGTGGCGAAGGTGCCGGGCAAGGCCGCCGAGGTCCACGAGGCCGCGCGCCGCGCCGGGGTGAACCTCCGCGAGATCGATGCCGACCACGTCGGTGTCTCGTTCGATGAAACCACCACCGAGGGCGATGTACTGCTGGTGCTCTCCGCCTTCGGCGGCGCCGGCGAGCTGCCGATCGTGACCGGACCGACTTGGAACGACGCATTCTCCCGGACCTCGGAATTCCTCACCCAGGCGGCGTTCAACCGCTTCCACTCGGAAACCGAGATGCTGCGCTACATGAAGCGCCTGGAGTCCCGCGACCTCGCCCTGAACGAGTCGATGATCGCGCTGGGTTCCTGCACGATGAAGCTGAACGCCACCGCGGAAATGATGCCGCTGAGCTGGCCGGAGGTTTCCTCGATCCATCCGTTCGTGCCCTTCGACCAGAGCACCGGTTACCGCGAGATGCTGGAGCTGCTGGAAGGCTGGCTGGCGAACATCACCGGCTTCGCCGCCGTGTCGCTGCAGCCGAACGCCGGCTCGCAGGGCGAATACGCCGGCTTGCTGGCGATCCGCCGCTACCACCTCGCCAATGGGGACGCCCACCGCAATGTCTGCCTCATCCCGGTTTCCGCCCACGGCACCAACCCGGCCTCCGCGGTGATGGTCGGCATGAAGGTGGTGGGCGTGAAGTGCGACGAGAAGGGCAACATCGACATGCCCGACCTCGCCGCCCGCATCGAGGAGCACCAGGACAACCTCGCCGCGCTGATGGTGACCTACCCGTCCACCCATGGCGTGTTCGAGGAGACGATCGTTTCGATCTGCGAGCAGATCCACGCGGCCGGGGGCCAGGTTTACATGGACGGCGCGAACATGAACGCCCAGGTGGGCCTCACCAGCCCGGGCCGGATCGGCGCGGACGTGTGCCACCTGAACCTCCACAAGACCTTCTGCATCCCGCACGGCGGCGGCGGCCCGGGTGTCGGCCCGATCGGCGTGGCACCGCAGCTCGTCCCGTATCTGCCGGGTCACCGCGAGCTGCCGGGCACCACCGGCACCGTGTGCTCCGCGCCGTGGGGCAGCGCCTCGATCAACACCATCTCGTGGATGTACATCGCCATGATGGGCGCCGCCGGCCTGACCCAGGCCACCGGCACCGCGATCCTCAACGCGAACTACACCGCCAAGCGCCTCGCGCCGTTCTTCCCGATCCTCTACACCGCGCCGAACGGCCTGGTGGCCCACGAGTGCATCATCGACGTGCGCCCGCTCAGCGAGAAGAGCGGGATCACGGTGGAGGATGTGGCGAAGCGCCTGATGGACTACGGATTCCACGCCCCCACCATGAGCTGGCCGGTCGGCGGCACGCTCATGATCGAGCCGACCGAATCCGAGTCCAAGGTGGAGATCGACCGCTTCTGCGACTCCATGATCGCCATCCACGGCGAGATCATGGCGGTGGTGAACGGCGAGTCCGATGCCACCGACAATCCGCTCAAGAACGCCCCGCACACCGCGGACATGGTCTGCGGCGACGAGTGGGAGCATCCCTACACCCGCGAGCAGGCGGCCTACCCGCTGCCGGTGCTGCGGACCCACAAGTTCTGGCCGTATGTCGGCCGCGTGGACAACGTCCATGGCGACCGCAACCTGGTCTGCACCTGTGACACGGTGGAAGCCTACGCCGCGGCGCAGGCCTGACGCCGTCCAGTCTCCGTCCCGGGCCGCGTGCCCGGGACGGCAGCTCATTCCCCAACGAAGCCTCCGGAAACGGGGGCTTTTTTGTTGGGTTCACGGCGTGACAATCCGCGATTGCGTAGGATTTCCGGTCCTTTTTTGTTCCCTCGCCGGGGGAAAGCGGATTCCCTCGGCCGTCTTGAGCATGCTGTGCCCGCCGTCACCCGTCGATTGGACCACCTGGACCCCGGTGATCCCGGCCACCATCATGTTCATCGTCCGCGATGGACAGGTGCTCCTGATCGAGAAGAAGCGCGGCCTCGGGGCCGGGAAGATCAACGGCCCGGGCGGAAAGATCGATCCGGGCGAGACGCCGCTCGAATCGGTGATGCGGGAGACCGAGGAGGAGCTGTGCATTTTGCCCATAGCTCCACGTAAACTCGGCGAGCTCTGGTTCTCGATGGGCGACATCCCCGATATCCTATGTCATGTCTATCGGGCGGACGATTTCAGTGGAATTCCCACCGAAACGGACGAGGCGGTTCCGTGCTGGTTTTCGTTGCAAGACGTTCCGTATCAACGGATGTGGGAAGATGATATTCACTGGTTGCCTCTTCTTTTCGAAGACAGGACATTCTTGGGGAAGTTTGTGTTCGAAGGGGATTCCATGAAGTGGAGCCATGTCGAAACCGGGGTTGCGTGGTGAGGCTGGCCCGGTGGATGAGTTGAAGCGTCCGGCCGGGTCCCAGCGGGGGGATTGCGAACGGTTCTCAAAAGAGAAGAGCCGTGGATGGCCGTGAATCTAACGCCGCTTCCGGTGTCTCACGAGACACCGAATGGACATCTCCATTTCCGGACGATCCCGGCGATATCGAGCGGGCTTTTGGAGAATTTCCGTAGCGCCACGAAATGAGCGCTGGGCCCTGCCCTGGATGTGGAAGATGCCCATGCCAGGGACAAGGTGGAGTGATGACCCGAGGGATATCAGTGAGCCCGGGAGAACCAAGCCGCCGCAGGTCCGGGATAAGGGAAAAGCAAAGCCGCCAACCCGGGAGGGAAGGCGGCTTCGAATCTTGAAATCAGGGGGGATTTCGCGTGTTAGAGGGACTTCTTGAGCGCCTCGAATTGCGACTGGAGCTTGCCGAGTTCCTTCTCGGCCTTCTCGATCTGAGCGGCGAGGGAGGCGAGCTTGGCGAGCTTCGAGCTGATGCCGCCCTTGGTAGCGCCGTTGCCCTTGGCAACCGGGGCGGAACCGCCGCCGGACTTGATCCAGCTCGAGATCGTCAGCTGGGAGATTTTATACTTCTTGGCGGCAGCGCTCTGGCCGCCGCGGCCCTTCTCGGCGTTGACCTTGTCGACGAACGCGAGGATCTCGCTCTTCTCCTTGTCGGTGTAACGCTTGCCTTTGGCAGCGTTGACGTTGGTGTTGGTGCTCATGACCCTTCGAGCACACACCTCGCGGGGCTGTATGACAAGTCAAATCTCGTTTTTTCCTTGAAAATGTTATCAGTGAAATTACGAGCGAAATTGAAACCCTTACGTCAGATTCTATCAGTCCCAAAATCGGCCATTTTTTCCACCCAAACGTCAGCGCCATTCATAACCAATGGTCTACGGGCCACGCCGCCGAATCCGACGAAAAGATCCACATCCGGTTTGGTCTCCAAATCGGACACACCGTCGCCCATCATGACGATTTTGTTAGGAAGGAGCGCGGCCTTCCATTCACGGATAATCTCGTTCTTGCCGCCGTTCCGTGTCGTTGGATAATCACTGCCGTATCCCGCGTAGCGGCCTTCGGCATCGAGGTGGAGCGGCACGGCCTCAACGTGTTCGATGCCCAATTCCCGGGCCAAAGGCTCGATCAATGGCGCAAAACCACCGGAGAGGATCACCAGGGTCCAGCCGTCGGACTTGAGGTTTTCTACCAACTTGCGTGTCCCGGGAGTTACGGTTTCGATATAAAGGCGGGCCACCGCCTCGCAGTCGGCGCGGTCCGGGCGGATGATTTCCATGCGGCGCGGGAAGACCTCCCCGAGCGGGATTTCGCCGTTCATGGCGGCGTCGGTGAGGGCCACCACGTCTTGGAAAACCTTCTCGCCGCGGACGCGTGCGAGTTCGTCGATACCCTCGATGGTGGAGAGGGTGGAGTCGCAATCGAAGAAGAACAACTTGCCGCGGCTGGCGGTCGGCGGGTGGATGACGAGCGGGGTGCCGCTTGCCACGAGGTCGAAGAGTTCAATCACGTCGGCATTGCTCATGCGGATGCAGCCGTGGCTGTTGGGCTGGCCGAGGAGGTCCTCGCGGTTGGTGCCGTGGATGTAGACGTAGCGGTCGTAGGTGTTCGCGTTTTCCGGATCCTGGCCGGAGAGGCGCAGGATGCGGGTGAGGATGAGATCATCGCAGGTCGGCGGGCTGTCCGGCGTCCAGACGCCCTGGGGCTCGCGGGCCTTGAAGATGGTGCCGGCGGGGGCATCGGCGCCGATCTTGTCGGCGATGCGGAAGTTGCCGGTCGGGGTGCGATAACTGCCGGGCTGGAAGCCCACACCCTTGGTGGCGGTCGAGATGACATAGGTCCGGACGAGTTCGGTGTCCCGGAAGACACGGAGTTGTTGGTCGTCGACGGAAACTTCGAGTCGGAGATCGGTGCTCATGGTGGGGAAAGGACGAGGAGGGCGTTGTGGCCGCCCATGCTATGGGAGATCTTGAAGACAGGTCCGGCGGCGTCCAGCCTGGCATCTGGCGCGAGGAAACCGGGGGGCGTGGCGAGGTCCAGCGGGTTGGGAGGGAGGTGTCCCAGCCGCAGGAAAGCGGCCAAGATGGCGGTTTCCAGGAGACCGCTGGCACCGATGGTGTGGCCGGTGAATGGCTTCAGGAAATGCAAGGTCGGAAGATGAGTGCTTCCGAAGGCACGTATCAAGGCGGCAGGTTCGGCGATGGCGTGGACCGGCGTGCCGGTGGCGTGGGGGCAGACGGCCGCGGGGCGTCCGTGGCGCTCGATGGCGGCGATGAGGAGATCGCAGCTGCCACCGCCGTCCTTCGGGATGCCGATGGGGTCGCAGGCGTCGGAGTTCGCGGTGTAGCCGAGAATGCGAGGTGTTCCGGAAACCGGGGGCTCGATGGCAATGGCGGCTGCGCCTTCCCCGGGAATGAAGCCTGCGGTGGTGGGGTGATAGGGATCGGCCTGTGCGGCGGAGGCCAGGAGGCCGGAGGACGCGTAGCTATCGAGCAGAAGAGGGACCAAGGGGAGGTCCACGGCGACCGCCAGGGCGCGCGGGACGACTCCGGACTGCACCATCAGGGTGGCGATGCCCAGCGCGTCCAGGCCGGCGGAGCAGCCGCTGGCGAGCACGTGGTAGGGGCCGTGGATGCCGAGTTCGATGGTGATCGCGGCGGCGGGCTCGCTGTGGATGGTGTTGCTGGCCGCCATCAGCTTGAACGGGCGGCGGCCTGGCCATGGAGCGAGCCAACCGGCGGCGTTGCCCCGGCTGGTGCCGAGGATCACGGCGGCACCGCGGCATTCCTCAGGTGTCCATCCGGCGTCGGCGACGGCCTGGCGGGCGGCGTGGAGGGCCGCCATCGAGGCCGGGCTCCACTTGCGGTGGGTCAGGAGTTCACGCGGCTCGATCCAGCCCGCGGGCGTGGCCGCGTGGGGGCTGTCGTTCCCTAGCAGGTGGGCGAGGGGGCGGAAGGCCGGGCCCTTCCGCGAAATGGCATCGACATGGTCCGCGGGGCTGGTGCCCAGCGTGGAAAGCATCCCGAGTCCGGTGATGGAAAGCGGTCGTTCGATGCGCCCGGCGTAACCGCTGGGCGGCATCGTGTCAATTGGACCGCGGTGTGGGATCGCTCCGCAGCAGACGTCTTCCGGCGCTCCTATTTCTTCTCCGGTTCCTTGTTCTTGCCGCTTTGAAGGTCTCCGATCTTTCCTGGGCCGTAAATGCGTGTCGTCTGGGCGTAGCCGCCCTTGCACACGATCCAGAACTGGTGGGTTCCGCGCTCCAGGATCACACGGGTCTCGAAGGCATCCTGAGTGCCGGGCGGCACCGGCACGTTGTAGACTTCAAACCGTTCGGTGGAGGCTTTTGACCAGAGGTCGGTCTTTTGCTCCGGCAGGCCTTGGGGATTGAAGCTGCCGGTGGAGTCCACCCGCTCGGCGATCAAGCGTTTCATCTCCTCCGAGATGCCGTGTGCCAGCGGGGACAAGACCATCACCGCCACCGCCGTCAGGATCGGAATGCTCCTCATGCTGGAACATTATCTTCCGGGCTTTTCCGATGCGATCCGGAATGTGGGTTTGGAGTGGGGCGGGGCATCCTGCCCTTTAACCACATCCTGCAAGGCGCGGCTACATAAAGGCGGCGCCTGAGGATGTTCTGGAACGTGGGAGCGGGTCCGCGAATGCAAACATCCCTCCCGGCGATGACTCGCCTCCACTCAAAGCGGCGATCGCTCGCCGCACTCCAAATCCAGCAGCCTAGCAGCAGCCGCAGTGGCTGCCGGTCTCGCAGGCCGGGGAAAGAGGCTGGTCGGGATCGGCTTCCGGGGCGTTCATCGCCGGATTCGGGGCGAGGGTGCCGAGGCCGAGTTTGGCCAGCAGCTCGCGGTCCTTTTCGACGGCGGGGTTCTTCGCGGTGAGGAGCTTGTCGCCGTAGAAGATCGAGTTCGCCCCGGCGAAGTAGCACAGAGCCTGGGTCTCGTCGGAGAGGCGGGTGCGGCCGGCGGAAAGGCGGACCTTCGCCTTCGGGATGGCGAGGCGGGTCACGGCGATCATGCGGACGAGGTCGAAGGGATCGACCACGGCGGTGCCTTCCAGCGGGGTGCCGGGCATCGGCATCAGCGAGTTGATCGGCACGCTTTCCGGCTGCGGATTGAAGTTGGAAATGACCTCCAGCATCTTCAGGCGGTCATCGATCGTTTCGCCGAGGCCGAGGATGCCGCCGCAACACACCGACATGCCGGCCTTCTGCACGTTCGAGATCGTGCGCAGGCGGTCCTCGTAGGTGTGGGTGGTGACGATGTTCGGGTAGTGCTCCGGTGAGGTGTCGAGGTTGTGGTTGTAGGCGGTGACACCGGCGTCCTTCAGGGCCACGGCTTCATCCGGGCCGAGTTCGCCGAGGGTCACGCAGACTTCCATGCCGAGCGAGGAGACATCGCGGACGATGTCGAGGACCTGCTCGAAACGCTGGGTGCCACCGCGGACACCGCGCCAGGCGGCGCCCATGCAGAAGCGGGTGGAGCCGGTTTCACGGGCGGCGCGGGCGCGCTCCATGATGGCGTCCTTGCTCATCAGCCGCTCGATCTCGATGCCCGAGTTGTAGCGGGCGGACTGGGCGCAGTAGGAGCAGTCCTCCGAGCAACCGCCGGTCTTGATCGAGAGCAGCGTGCAAAGCTGGATTTCCGCCTCCGGCCAGTTCGCCTCATGGACGGCGCGGGCCTGCTTGAGCAGTTCGAAAAACGGAAGGGAATGGAGGCGTTGAAGCTCGGCAAGTGTCATGGGCAGAGAGAAATGGGAGGGCGGATGAAAAGGGTGATCAGCATTCGTGATGCGGTTCGTGGCGGTGGCGAAGCACGGTTCCGTTTTTGGAAATGATCCAGCGGATGGTGGAGCAGGAGTCGCATTCCTCCGAACGCATCCATTCCACCAAAACGGTTCCGCTCTCTGCGGAGAGGTGGAGCCGGGGCTTTTTCAAGGCATTGAGCTGCTGTTGCAGTCGCCATGCCTGCTTTGCGGACAGGTTTTTGAAATCCACTCCGGGGTAGGTTTCGACGGCGAGGCCGGTCAGGTCCTTCCAAAAGCGCTCCGGGATGGGAATGGAGCGGCCCTCCCAGGTGAATTTGAAGAGCTCAAGGCGGGTGGACGACGGCGCTTCGGGATCACTTCGCTTCAAGCCGATTTCCAGCCGGATATCGGGATACTCGCCGTTGGGGGCGCGCTCGCAGAACGCCGTGTAGTGGAGGTGGCTCTGGACTTGCTGCCAATCGAGCGCCGGACCTTCCTCCTCTTTCCCGGCCTGCGCTCCCATGGCAACGGGAGCTGCTGCCGTGGCGGCGGCGGTCAGGAAGTGGCGGCGGTTCATGGCAGGAGCGGACAACGGAAAATCAGCGGGTCCAACCGCCGGAGGCGACGGGCAGGGTGCCTTGGCCGACCTGGTCGTAATTGGTCGGGCCGCGGGCACCTTCCATGGCGACGCCGGTGGCGGCCTTCCACTTGTCGCTCATGCTCTCCGCGGTGTGGCAGCCCCAGCTCTTGCAGTAGGCGTTTTTCGCGAACACGGAGGCGCGCAGGCGGCCGAGGTCGTTCTGGTGGATCCAGGCGGTGCTGGCGGCCATCACGTCATTGCCGTAGTCCAGCATGAAGCAATAGCGGTTCGAGTGGCCGAAGTAGTCGAAGGTCTGGATCGAGCCGCCCGGGCGGTTGTTGATGGCGCGGATGGCGTCGCCACCGCTGCTGACCCAGATCAGGGTGGCGCGGCGGGCGGCGGCCAGCTCGGTGAGCCAGGTGGTGTAGGGCTTGCCATCCTCGCGGCCGCGGGCGGCGTAGGCGGGTTGGTAGACGATCCAGACGAGCGGCGCGTCCTTGCCGTAGGCGGTGCGGATTTCCGCCATGCGCAGCGTGGAGGCGCGCACGAAGTTCGCCCACCAGCGGTCGTGCTGGTCTTCCGGGACGCGGTAGTTTTCCCAACGGCGCAGGGTCGGCCCGCCGGTGAGGATGACGTGATCGGCGGAGGCGACGGAGGTGAGGGCCGTCAGGGTGAGAAACGCGGCGGCGAGGAAGCGCGGAAGGCGTGCCATGGCGGAAGGATGGGATGGTGTTTCGGAAAATCGAAGCAAGAAATCGCTCGTTAGAGCGCGGCGGCGATTTTCTCCAGTCCCTCCAGCATCCGGGCGCGCGGGCAGCCGAAATTGAAGCGGAACCAGCCCGGCCATTGGAAAAACGCGCCGTCGGAAAGGAACAGGCCGGCATTTTTCTCGAAATGGAGCGCCGGATTGTCGTGGCCGAGCGGGCGGGCGTCGATCCACGCCAGATAGGTGGCCTCGCCGGGGTGGATGATCAGGCCGGGGCAGCGGTCGCGGATGAACTCGACGAGGGTGTCGCGGTTCTGGCGCAGGTAGGCGACGAGCTGCTGGCGCCAGGGCTCGCCGTGGCGGTAGGCGGCCTCGGCGGCGTGGTAGGAAAGGGCGCTGATCTCGGTGAGGGTGTGGCCCTTGGCGGCATTGAAACGGCGGCGCACGGAGTCGTCCGGGATCACGGCGAAGGCGTAGCCGAGGCCGGCGATATTCCAGGTCTTGCTCGGGGCGAGCAGGGTGATGGTGCGCTTCTGAAGCTCCTCGGGCAGCTTGAGGGCGGAAACGTGCGGGGTGGCGGCCTCATCGAGCACCAGATCGCAGTGGATCTCATCCGAGACCAGGATCAGGTCGTTTTCCTCGCAGAAAGTGGCGAGTTTTTCGAGCTCGTAGCGGCTGAAGACCCGGCCGAGCGGGTTCTGCGGGTTGCAGAGCAGGAAGACCTTGGTCTGCGGGGTGACGGCGCGCTCCATGGCGGCCCAGTCGAAGGTCCAGCGGCCGTCCTGAAAGACGTGGTCGACGGTGATCAACTCCGCGCCCGCGTCCTTGTGGACGCCAAGGAACGGCGGGTAGACCGGCGTGCAGGTCATGACCGCCTCGCCGCGCTGGCAGAAGGCGCGGGCGGCCAGCGAGAGGGCCGGGACGAGGCCGCCGAGGTGGACGACCTGGGCGAGTGGCACCTTCACGCCGATCCGGCGCTCCAGATACTCCAGCACGGCTTCATTGAGGCCTTCGTGGGCCTGGGCGTAGCCGAAAATGCCGTGGTCCACACGCCGGTGGATGCCCTCCAGGATGGCGGGAGGGGAGGCGAAGTCCATGTCCGCGACCCAGTAGGGATCGAGTTCCGGGCGGCGGTCGAACTTGATGCAGCCCGTGCCCTGGCGGGCGATCGGCGTGTCGAAATCGAAAGTCACGCGGGGGATTTAGCCCGCCAGCGCCCGCGGGCAAATGATTTTCCGAGCAATCCAGGCATTCCCGGTGCCCGTTCAAGCTTCCTCGGCGTCCGGCGTGCCGGACGGCTCGATCTGTTGGAGCTTGCGGTCGAGGAAGAAGGGGCCGAAGGGCACGATCGCGGCGATGAAGGCGAGCACCGACTGGCGGAACGAGATCTGCTTGTCCGCCCACGCCTGGAAGATGGCCAGCAGGAAGAGGATGAACAGCAGACCGTGGCACCAGCCGCCGTATTTCACGAACTCCGGCCGGTGGGCGACATACTTGAGCGGCATGGCGACGCCGAGGAGGAAGAGGAACGAGGCTCCTTCCGCCATGCCGAGGAGGCGCAGGCGACCGATGGGGCTGCTGAGACCGGGTGAACTCATGCCGGAGGAACGAAGCGAGGAGCGTGCCTTTGTCGAAGGAAATCGGGAAAAACCATTGATGCGCGTTCAGTCCTTCCTCTCCTCGGTGGGTTTTGACAGCCGTCTCTCCAGTTCCTCGATGCGCTTTTGTTGGTCGCCCAACGCCCGGGCCGTATTGATGGCGATGGCGAATACGAGGATGAGCCCCATGCCGACCGGAACTCCGTAGTCGGGTGCCGGGCGTGGGCCGCTCCACTTCAAGTTGGTCAACAGAACGAGCATGCCGAAGACCATCGCGAGCACTGCCGCACCGTAGAGGACCCGGATTTGTATCGTGCTCGATTTATCATTGGGAGCCATGCTCCTGCCTAGTGGCAATGCTGGTTCCGGGCAAGGCGTGACGTTCTCCAGCTGAGATCCGGACATCCGAAACGAAACTTCATTTGAAACGTCGTCAGGCCTCCGGTTGCAGCGCCAATCGAAATCGGGGTTGCATGGGCGAGGGTAACTTTACCCAACCTGCACTGTCACCAGTGCAGCTACGCAGAAACCGATCACTTCACCTTCACCTTGATGACGGTGGAGAGGCCGGGGCGAAGTGTGTCCTCGAAGCCCTTGATGGAGTCGGCATCGAAGACGATCTTCACCGGCACGCGCTGGACGACCTTGGTGAAGTTGCCGGTGGCGTTGTCCGGCGGCAGCAGCGCGAACTGGGCACCGGTGGACGGGGAGATGCTGTCGATCTTGCCTTTGAACGTCCTGCCATCCAGCGCGTCAACGCTGACCTCGACCTCCTGGCCGGGCTTCATCGACTTGAGCTGCGTTTCCTTGAAGTTGGCGACCACCCACACGTCGTTTTCGACGAGCGCGAACACCGGTTGCCCGGCCTGGATGCGGTTGCCGGTTTCGATGTTCTTGTTGCCTACGTAGCCATCGGCGGGCGCGACGATCTTCGTGTAATCGTATTGGCGCTGGGCATCGCGGAGCGCGGCGACCTGGGCGTCGGTGTTGGCTTTGGCGGCCTGGATCTCGGCGGCGGCGGCTTCGATGGCGGCCTCGCTGGTCTTCTTCTTTGCCTCGGAGGCGACGAGCGCGGCCTTCGCTCCATCGAGGGTGGCGGTGGTGGAGGCGACGATGCCGCGGGTGGTGTCGAGTTCCGCCTCCGACACGGCGCGGGTGTCACCGCGGGAGAGGTTGCGGTTGCGGTTGTAGTTGATGTTCGCGAGATCGAGCTGGGCTTCGATCTGCTTCACCTGCGCGTCGGCGCTGGCGATCTGGGCACCGGCCTGGAGGGACTCGGCCTTGGCCTGGTCGAGCGCGGCCTTCGCCTGGGCTTCGCGGGCGATCGACTGGGCCTTCGCGGCCTCGATCTTCTGGCGCAGGATGTCGAACTCGAGCGGATCGATCTCGGCGAGCACCTGTCCGGCCTTCACCGGTTCGTTTTCATCGACGAGGACCTTGGTCACGGGGCCACCGACGCCGGGGCTGATGCGGTGGATGTGGCCGGTGATGTAGGCGTCCTCGGTTTTCTCGAAGGAGATCGACTCGTGCACGAAATGGACAAGCCAGGCTACGCCACCGGTGAGGATGCCGAGGGTGACGAGGCGGGAAAGCAGGCTGCGTTTCTTTTTCACGGGAGCAGGGGCGGGACCGGCGGTGCCGTTCGCGAGGTCGTCGGGCAGGATGCCGGATTCCCCGCAGGTTTCTTCGGATGGAGGGGACGATTGATCGGACATGACGGGACAAATGGGAAAGGGGTTCAGTGGGCAGCCGCGGCGGCATCGCCCGCGTTCTTGTTCGGCTTGCCGCCGAGGAAGAACAGGAGGGGAAGCGTGAAGATGAAGAGCGCCGCGACGTAGGTGAAGATGTCCTCGTAGGACTGGAGCAGGGCCTGGCCGGAGACGATGCGGTCGAGCAGGCCCATCGCCTGGTCGTGGGCGACCTGCTTGCTGCCGGAGTGCGCGGCGAAGGCATTGGTGAGGAGATCGACACGTTCGCCGACCTGCGGGCGGAAGTCGGAAATGCGTTCGACCAACACCGATCGGTGCAAGGCCTCGCGGCGGGCGAGCAGGGTGGTGATCAGCGCGATGCCGATGCTGCTGCCGAGCTGGCGAGTGAGGCTGTAGAAGCCGGACCCGGCGGCGATGTCCTTCTTGTCGAGCGGCCCCAACGTCGCGATGCTCAGCGGCATGAACATCATCACGCTGCCGAAACCACGGGCAATCAGCGGCCAGAACAACTGCTTGGTGCCGGTATCCGGATTGATGTCCATCAGTAGGACACCGGTGAGGCTGGTGAGGATCGCGCCGAAGAAGATCATCACGCGCGGCGAGACCTTGTTGCCGATCTTGCCATACATCATCATCATGGTGGCGGAAGCGATCGCGCCGGGCACCAGGATGAGACCGCTCTGGAGCGCAGTGTAGTGGAGGTAGTCCTGCACGAAGATCGGCACGGCGAACATGATGCCGTAGAGGCCCATGCCGAGCACGGCGGAGTAGAGGCTGCCGCCGATCATCGAGCGGTAGCGCAGCACGCGCAGGTCCACCGCGGGGTGCTCGGTGGTGAGTTCCCGCCAGATGAAGAGGGCGATGCCGATCACGCTGGCGATGGCGACGGTGAGGATGAAGCGGGACTCGAACCAATCGTCCTGCTGGCCCTCTTCCAAGAACAACTGGAAGCACGCGAGGCCGATGGCGAGCAGGCCGATGCCGGTCCAGTCCACCTTGCCGGTGCGGTTGATTTCCTCCGGTCGGTCGGCGGGCATGAAGGTGGTGCACATCAGCACCGCGAGCACGCCGAGCGGCAGGTTGATGAAGAAGATCCAGCGCCAGCCCATGTTGTCGGTGAGCCATCCACCGAGCACCGGACCAATGGCGGGACCGACGATCACGCCGAGCCCGAAGATCGCTTGGGCCAGCGGGCGCTCCTTCGGCGAGAAGGTTTCAAAGACGATCGACTGCGCCTTCGCGAGCAGGCCGCCACCGGCGATGCCCTGCAACACACGGGCGAAGATCAGCATGCCGAGGCTGTTCGAAACGCCGCACAGCAGCGAGGCCAAGGTGAAGCCGATCAACGAGAAGACGAAATAATTGCGGCGGCCGAAGCGATGGCCGAGCCAGGCGGAGAGGGGAATGATGACCACGTTCGCGCAGGCGTAGCTGGTGGAGATCCAGCCGGCCTCGGAGAGGGTCGCGCCGAGGTTGCCGCGGATGTCGGGCAGGGCGACGTTGGTGATCACGGTGTCGATCACCTCGAGGATCGCGCCGAGCGAGGCGGCGAGCGCGATCACCCATTTCAGCAGGCCCTTGTTCAAAAGGCGCACCGCGAGCGGGCTGAGCTGCTCCGGATCGGAGCCATAGAGGGTGGCGGCGGCCGCGCTCATTTCGGGGAAGCGGAAATGCCGCGCACGATGAGATCGACGCAGGCGCGGATGTAATGGTCCTGCTTGTACTCCAGCTTGAAGGGACAATCGGACCTCAGGACGTGGGTGAAAATCATGCCGACGAGCTGGTCGACCACGATCATCGGATCGACGTCCGCGAGCACCTCGCCACGGGCCTGCGCGTCGCGGAGGCGCTTGGTGAGTTCGTCACGGCGCGGACGGAAAATCGCGCGGAGCACCTTCATCTCGTGCTCCTCGAACTTCTGGATTTCACCGACGAGCACGCGCATCAGCGAGACGTTCTGCTTCAGGCTGGCATGGTCCGCCTCGGCGAAAGCGGTGATGAGTTCGCGCAACGGCGTGCCTTCCGGCAGGGTGTCGAACTTCTCGGCGAGGGGATTGGACTTCCGCTCGAAGGCCTTTTCGAGAACCGCGGCGAGCAGGTTCTGCTTGGTCTGGAAGTTCCGGAACAAGGTCACCTCGTTGACCCCGGCGGTGCGGGCGATCTCGCGGGTGGTGGCGCTGCTCAGTCCATCGCGGGCGAACACGGTGGCGGCGGCCTCCACGAGTCGTTCCGACGCGGTGGCCTTGCGGCGGTCCGGGGCTGGGGTGCGGGCAGGCATGATGTATGCAAGTGGTTGCTTGCATTCGTGCGCCCGATGCGGCCCGGTCTCAAGTGGAAATTCCGGACGGCACGGGGGATTCCTACGTAGGGGGCTGCGGGTGGCGAGCGGAGTTCAAACGGAAAAAGCACCCCGGATTGCTCCGAGGTGCTTTTGGTGGCGGGTGGCAACCGGGGCCGGAAATTAGGGTTCGCTGACCTTCGCCCGGATGAAGGCGCGGGCCGGAAACGGCGGCTCGACATCGCGGAGGTAGAACGAGCGGTTGGTCCATCCGGTTTCGGGCGGGTCGATATTGAGCTGCACGCCTGGCAGATCCCCGGCGGGCACTTCGCTGACGACGAGGTCCCAGGTGGCGAGATCGAGGCTGCCCTGGATGTGATAGATCGCGCCGTCCACCGTGCCGGACACGAGTTCCGTGCCGCCGCTGAAGGTGGCGCCGTTCCGCACTGGGAGGGTGATGGTCAGGGCGGGAACCGTGTTGACGGTGGCGATTCTCGTGACGATCCGGCCACCGGTGGAACCGCTGAGCGGGCCTTCATTGAAGGCGAACTCGCCGAGGTTGTTCAGGCCGTCGCCATCGGGATCGGCGGAGGTGGCGTTGTTGCCCGCGGTCAGGCCCTTGTCGAACGCCCAGGCCTGGTAACCGGTGGCTCCGGTGGTGGCCTTGATGCGGCCGGTGCCGGTGAAGTGGGCGTCGTCGATGTGGGTCGCGCCGGAGCCGGTGGCTCCCCAGGTGCCAGCGATCTGCAGGACACCGTTGATGTAAAGCTGGTTCACCGTGTCCTCGGCCCCGTGCGGGAGATCGAGGACGGCGGCGCTGCCGAGGTTCACGTTCGCGGTGTTGGAGAGGGTGGCGGTGGTGAGGCTCAGGGTGCCGGCGTTCACGGTGGTGTCACCGGTGTAGCTATAGGAGCCGGAGATCTTGAGCGTGCCGGTGCCGGTCTTGGTCAGGGTCCGTGCGCCCGATCCCGCGCCGCTGTTCTGGGCGAGTAAACCGGTGAACTCCAGATCGACCGCGGCCGCGCCGTTGGCGGTGTCCACCGTGAGGTTGGCGAAGGTTAGGTCCATGCGGTTGTTGATCTTCGACGTGACGGGAGAAGCCAGGGCGTTGATGACCAGACCGCCGCTGGAAGCACGCAGGTAGTCGTTGGTGTTCGTGGGCGCGTTGATCGTTCCGCCGGTGAGGTTCCAAGTCTGGACGTATTCGGAGCCTGACAGGTTGAGCGTGCCGCCATTCACATTGACCACTCGGGTGCTGGCGGTGGCCCGGCCATCGATCGCGAAGGGCACCGTGGTGGTGACAGTGGCTCCGGGATTGATCGTCAGCGTGCCGTTGCCCACCGCGCCGGTGGAGTTGCCGAAGCCCGCGTTCTTCGACAGCGTGAGCGTGCCGCCATCGACGGTGGTGCCGCCGCTGTAGTTGTTGGCCGCACCGGTGCCGGAGAAGGTCTGGTTGCCGGTGCCGACCTTGCGGATGGCGAGCGCGGGACTGCCGGTGCCGCCCTGGGTGAGCTGGCCGGAGAAGTTTCCGCCACCGTTGGCCGAGCCGATGGTGAGGGTGTTGTTGGTCGAGCTGTTGGTGCCGATGGCACCGGAGCCGCTGAGGGCGTTGATGGTTTCGCCGACGCTGCTGAAGGACAGGTTCAAGGTGCCGTTGACGGTCACGTTGGACGCATCCGGGATGGTGTCCGCCACGGCTCCCGCGGCTCCGAGTTGCAGGGTGGCCGCGGAGGCGATGACGAGGTCACCGGTGAAGGTGTTGTCCGCGAGTTCGAAGACGACGCGGTTGCCCGCGGTGGTCGGGGCTGCGATCGTCAGCGTGCCGACATTGCCGGTGAGGCCGCGGAAGTTGACGCGGTTGCTGGCGGTCGCGCCGTTCCTCAGGGTGGTCGCGCGGTTCAGGAAAATGCCGTTGTAGGTGAGGCTGTCGCCCGCGGTGGGACCGCTGCCGATGGTCACGGTGCCGGTGCCGAGCGAACTGACCACGATCGATTTCGCCATGCTCTGGCCGGTGGCGGTGCCGGTGTAGAGCAGCGAGGTCGCGTTCGCCAGGGTGTTGGCGTCGCCGAGGGTGATCGAACCGTTTCCGAAGGCTGCTCCCGAGGCCACGGTGGTGGTGACGGTGCCGGAGGAGATGATCACCCCACCGGTGAAGGTGCTGGCGGTGTTGTTCAGCGCCAGGGTGCCCGCGCCGGATTTGACCAGCGAGGTGGCGCCGCGGATGCCGCCGGTCCCGGAAAAGGTGTAGGTGTTCGCGGAGTTGGAAACGGTGATCGCGGAAGGCGCGAGATTGCCGGTCAAGGTCACCGTCTGATCGACGGCGGTGTCGCCGAAGGCCACGGAGTCACCCCAGAAGAAGAGGGAGTCCGCGGTGCCGGTCCACGGCGTGGTGGTGTTGACGTCCCATACGCCGCCGGTGGTGGCGCTCCAGGCTTTCGCCTCGGCCTTGTATTCGAGCGAAACGAGGCCGGCGGAGTTCGTCAGCAAGCCGCTGCGGAAATTGGTCTGCGCGATGAAGGCTCCCGCGCCGGATTGGGTGCCGGTGTAGCGCAGCACCTTGACGGGGCCGCTGCCGGTGGCGGTGGTGAAATCGCCGAGCTGGCTGGTGTAGATGTCGGTGGTGCCATTGAGCACGAGGTTGGAGCCCTGCACGGCGTTGTTGCCGGTGGTGCTCGCGAGGATACCTGCACCGGCGACGTTGTTGAACGTGATGGTGCCGGTGGTGGTGCCGGTGCCGGTGAGGGTGGCACCGCCAATGAGCAGGTTGGACGTCAGCGTACCGGTGAGCGCGAGCGTGCCCAGGTTCACCGTGGTGGTGCCGGTGTAGGCGCTGGCTCCGGAGAGTGTCAGCGTGCCGCCGCCATTCTTGTTGAGCGCGCCGGTGCCGGCGGGGATGCCGCCGCTGAGGGTGAGGTTGGTTTCGCTGCGGAGGATGTCGAAGGTCCCGGCCACCCCGGTGGCGAGGGTGAACCCGCGGTCGGTCGAGGCGGTGGTGCCGGTGTATTGGAGGGTGCTGGCCGCTCCGAAGACCAGGTTCGCCGCGGCATTCGAGGCGGCCCCGAGGTTGCCGGGCGTGCCGCCGTTGTTGAGGGCGGAAACGCGGGTGGTGCCCGCCAACAGGGTGGTGACACCGGTGTAGGTGTTCAGTCCGTTCAGGACGACGGTGCCGCCATCGGTGCGGTCGAGCTTGCCGGTGCCGTCGATCACGCCGTTGATCGTGATCACCTTGCTGAAGGCGTTGCGGATTCCTCCGCCATTGCTGCCGAGCGTGATGGAGCGCGAGGCGGGCAGGTCGAGGTTGGTGCCGCCGCTGAAGGCGCTGGAGGTCGAGTTGATGAGGATGTTGGAGAGAATCCCGTTGTTCAGTGTGACGGTGTTCGTGGAGGCACCGAGGGCGGAGTCGGTGGCGATACCGAGCAGGCCTGAGGTGCTGGCGCTGGCGATGGACACCGCGCCGGTGAAGCTATTGACGCCGGTGAGGAAAAGGCCGCCAGGGCTGTTGTGGGTGATGCCGGTGACACGGGTGCCGAGGATTCCCGAAAGCAGCACGCCGGAGGGATTCGCGCCGGACGGCGCGTCGGTGGCGCGGGTGCTGGAGTTCACCAGCGCGATGTTGCCAGTGCCGGTGAGACCGATGGAACCGCTGACGACGATGTGGCGGCTGGCGACGCTGGAGTTGTTCCGGAACGTGAGGGTTTGATTGGCGCTGGCGGTGATCGGGCCGCTCACGGTCATGCCACCATTGGTCGTGCCAACATCGAGGTCGGTGTTGGCCAGGTTGACGGCGGCCACGACGCGGATGGTTTCGCCATCGGCGGCGGCTCCGGTCGAGCTGATGGCCGCATTGTTGTTGGTGAAGACGTTGGCGGTGCCGCCGGTATTGTCGAGGGTCAGCGCGCCGCCGGCGGGGTTGATGATCCAGAGCTTGCCGGGGTCATTGCCCTGGAGCTGGCCCACGGTGACATTGGTGGGCAGCGCGGTGGTCGCATTGGTGGTGGTGCTGGTGTATTGCGCCACATCACCGGGGGTGTTCGGGAAGCCACCTCCCCAGTTGTTGGTGTTCCAATCGGCGTTCACACCGCTCGACCAGGTGAAGCTGGCGGCCGCGGCGATGCCGGTGACGGAGAGGGATACGATGAGAGGGAGGAGGAAGCGACGGGGTTTCATGCGGTTCTTGGGACGTTGCAATAACGCAGCCCCCGGATGCCGGAGGCCGCTTGCTTCCAATTCCGTCCCGGTCGAAAACCTGACCGTCGAAAGTTGTTTTCCGCGGCACCACTTCTGCCACGGGCATCGGCTTCCCCCTCAGGGAGGGAAGGATGACCAGTGCCCCCACCGCGCGACCATCGAGTTCTCCCCCCGGATTTCCCGATGGCGATGCGCGGCAGGAGCGGAGTTCAATTCTACAATTCCGACGGCTTCGGCAAGAGGTTTCCGTAGCGATGACGCGTTTCGGAAACCGCCTGCTCGCGGAGCCATGCCGGCCACTCGAGCCGGGCGTTGTAGAGAACGTGTCCATCGGCCCAGCGGAGGCCCGCGGCGATGGCTGCGGATTTCAAGGAGGCTGAGGCACTTGGAGCGCGCAGGACCCCGAATTCACCGGCGATTCCACCCAGCCGGGCGGCCAGGGCTGCTTCGGATTCCACGATGGTTTCGTAGCCGAGACCTCCAACCCAGCCCCGCGGGTCCGCCATCGAAATGCTGGCCGGGATGCCCATCGCGGCGGTGACGAGCAGCAGGCGCGCCAGCTCGGCATCGGTGGTCTTTTCACTGATGCGGATCAGCGCCCGCTTGAACTTCCGGTAGCGGAAGATGTTCGACTCGAAACGCAAGCCGCTGGGATCGTGGCTCTTCGAGAACTCCGCAGCGTTCCAGAAGGCATCGCTGCCGGAGGCGGCGGTGAGCTCGGCGGCGCTGGCAGGCAGCAGCTCGACGAGTTTCTCCAACAGCCCGGCGGCGGCGCTGGCGGGCGCGGCGACCTGCTGGGGCAGGCTGGCATTGGTCCAGGTGCCGAAGAGCTGGCAGTAGTTCGGGCCACCGGCCTTCGAGCCCGGGCCGAAGCACGAGCGCTTCCAGCCGCCGAAGGGTTGGCGCTGGACGATGGCCCCGGTGATCGGGCGGTTGATGTAGGCATTGCCCACCTCCACGTTCTCGCGCCACAGGTCGATCTCGCGGTCGTCCAGCGAGCTGATGCCGCCGGTGAGCGCGAAGTTGGAATCGTTCTGGATGCGGATGGCGTGCTTCACGTCATTGGCGCGGATCAGGCCGAGCACCGGGCCGAAGCACTCGGTGCGGCGGAACCAGCCGTGCGGATCCACGCCGAGCTTGATGCCGGGCGACCACAGGCACGGGTTGCCATCGATCATCTCCGGTTCCAGCAGCCACTCCTCGCCGGGCTCCAGCGTGGTGAGGGCGCGCTGCAATTCCGCGCCCGGCTCGCGGATCACCGGGGTAACGATGGAATCGAGATGCCAGGAGCCTGCGACGCGCAATGAACTGGCGGCATCCTTGAGCTGCTTGCGGAAGCCGGGGTTGTCGTAGACTTCTGCCTCGATGATCCCGAGCGAGGCGGCGGAACATTTCTGGCCGGCGTGGCCGAAGGCGCTCTTCACGAGGTCCTTCACGGCCTGGTCCGGATCGGCGGCGGCGGTGACCACCAGCGAGTTCTTGCCGCTGGTCTCCGCGAAGAGGCGGAGCGACGGCTTCCAATCGAGGAACATGCGCGCCGTTTCATACGCACCGGTGAGGATGACCGCGCCGATGCGGTCGTCGGTCACGAGCGACTTGCCGATCTCGTTGTCCGGGCAGGGGACGAACTGGAGCACGTCCTTCGGGATGCCGGCGCGCCACAGGCAGTTGATCATCACCCAGCCGGTGAGGACGGTTTCCGGGGCGGGCTTGAAGATGACGGTGTTACCGCCGATCAGCGCGGCCAGCACGCTGCCGAGCGGGATGGCGAAGGGGAAGTTCCACGGCGGTGTGACCAGCACGGTGCCGAAGGGCTCGAACTCCGAGCCATCGTCGAAACCGGCGGTGGAAAAACCACGCGCATAGTAGTTCGCGAAATCGATCGCTTCCGAGATCTCGCCGTCGGACTCGGTCACCGCCTTGCCGCCATCGAGCATCATGGTCGAGGTCGCCAGACCGCGGGCGTTCGCCACTTCCGCGGCGACCTGGCGCAGCAGCGCGGCGCGGCCTTCGTAGCCGAGCGCCTGCCAGGAGGCGCGGGAGGCAACGGCGGCTTGCAACGCCCGTTCGACCTGCTCCGGGCCCGCCAGCGCGTGGCGGTAGGCGTCGACGCCGGGGCGCGATGGATCGCGGCCGATGGCCAGGGAAGCACCGGCTTCCTCCTTGCCCGCGATCACCAGCGGGATGTCCGCGATGGCGGCACCACGCGCGGCATCGATGGTCTCGCGGATCCACTTGCGGTTCTGCGGCAGCGAATAGTCGGTGTCGTCGGCGTTGTGGAAGGGCGCATCCACCGGCAGCGGATCGGTGTGCTCGGTGGCGCGGTTCTGGTGGCGTTTCGGCCCGGCGAGCACGGTGTCCTTGCGGGCGCAGGCGCGGAGGAAGCGCTGTTCCTGGCGCTTCCAGGCGGCATTGCCCGGCGCGATGTCGAAGAGGTCGTGGAGGAAGTTTTCCTCGGAGGTGTTCTCATCGAGGCGGCGGACGAGGTAGGCGATGGCGCTGTGGAAGTCCTCGCGGTTCACCACCGGGGCGTAGAGCAGCAGGCCACCCGCGACCTCGTGCACGGCACGGGCCTGGTGGTTCGCCATGCCTTCCAGCATCTCGAACTCGACCTTGTCCTCGGTGCCCTCACGGGCGCGCAGCAGCAGGGTGTAGGCGATGTCGAAAAGGTTGTGGCTGGCCACGCCGTGGCGGACGTACTTCGCGGTCTCCGGCTTGCAGGCCTCGTGGACCATGCGCTTGAAGTTCGCGTCCACCTCCTCCTTCGAATCGTAGGGGGCCAGCGGCCAATCGTGCAGCTCGGCCTCCACGCTTTCCATGGCGAGGTTCGCGCCCTTCACGATGCGGATCTTGATGCCCGCGCCGCCGCGAGCCACGCGGTCCTTCGCCCAAGCGATGAGGTCCTTCTGCACCGGCCAGGAATCCGGCAGGTAGGCCTGGAGCACGATGCCGGCCTCCAGTTTCATGAACTCCGGCTCATCGAGCACGGTGCGGAAGGCATCGCAGGTGAGGTGGAGGTCGCGGTATTCCTCCATGTCCAGGTTCACGAACTTCGGCCTGCCGTTGATCGGATTCTGGATCGCCACGCGATAGAGTTCGCGCAGGCGCTCGGTGATGCGGGCCAGCGTTTCCTGTTCGCCGACAAGGTGGATCTGGGAGAAGATCGCGGAGATCTTCACGGAGAGGTAGTCGCAGTCCGGCGACTTCAGGCGGTCGATGACGGCCTGGATGCGGTGGGCGGCCTCGCCTTCGCCGAGGATGGCCTCTCCGAGCTGGTTAAGGTTCATGCGCATGCCGGCCTGCTTGCGGCGGGCGAGCAGCGGCTTCAGCTTGTCATCCTCGGCGGGAAGGATCACCGAGGCGCTCTGGGCGCGCATGGCGCCGGTCACGGCGGGCATCACGATGTCCGGCGCGACCGCCGAAAAGGTGGCCCCGGCCTTCATCGCCACGCGCTCCGGCATGGAGAGGTAGTGCGGCACGCCATAGCCCTCGACGAGGTAGCGGAACTGCGCCGCGGAGCGCGAATGCGTCGGCGGGCGGAACACCTGGTCGGCCATTGCCAGCGTGAACGCCTTTCCGGCCGGATCGACCATCATGCGGGCCATCTGGGCGGCCTGGCGGCGTTCGGAGATCCGTTGTTCGTTTTTGGCCGAATCCAGAAGATCGGCGGCGAGCTCCACGGCCTCGGTGGCCAGGGCCTGGTCGTCGATCTTCTGCTTCTTCACCCGGCTCAGCCGGTCACGAACGGATTGGATGCTCATCATCTATAAGATCGCACCCGTGTCTTGACCGTTTGCCGCGAAACATGCGCGGAATGCGGCAAACCCGTTCGCTTTTTTCACCGCGATTGCTCGTGCCGGATCAGGGCCACGATCTCGCGGCGGCGGGTCTGGTATCGGCGGCGCTGGCGGTTGAAGCGGGAAGTCTTCGACAGCCCCTCGGTGAGCCGGTGCCAGCCGATGCAAAGGATGGCCATGCCGATGGCCGTGATGACCAACAGGGCGGTCCTCGCGACGAACGCGGCGGCCAGCCACGGGACTCCGGCGACGAGCAGGCCGAGCAGGGTCATCGCCCCGGCGGCGAGCACGCATTTGAAGGCGGACGGTTCACGACCGCCGTTCGAGTCCCGGACAAGGGCCGCCTCGCGGAAGCGGATCCACTCGCGGTCGAGGCGCGCCAGCTTCCGCTTCAGCAGCGCCAGTTTCATCACGGTGCTGGATTGCTCGGTCCGCAATCCCGCCATGCGCGTTTTCATTTGCCTGCAGGATAGCAGGGCAGGGGACGGGTGCAGTTGGAAAGGGGAGGCTCGTTTGGAGGAGTTGAGGCTTTCGCCGAGGAGGGTCTTCAGGGCGGACGGAGCTTCTCCCTTTTGCGCCATTCTTGCGCCTTTTTGCGGCTAATATCTCTCCAGCCTCCGCCTCCCTCTGAAGACCCTCCTCGGCTGAAGCCTCAACTCCTTGCCCATCACTCCGCGTGCCATGCCTTGGCTCCGGAGTGATCGGGATTTTCCTTCAAAACTTCCGCGATCAACGCCTTGGCTTGATCGAGATGCGGCGGCTTCAATTGCAGGCAGGCCTTCGCGGCCTCCACCTTGGCATCGAGGAGGTCGATCAGCGTGGCATCGCCCGCGGCGGCGAGACCGAGCCAGGCGTCAAGCACGAGCTGAGGCTTGTCCGTGGCCTGGGCCATGGCGACCTTCACCTTGCGGTTTGGAACGTTCGCGGGGGCGAGCTTGATGGCGTCCTCCAGCAGATCTGCGGCCCGCTGCATGCGCGGGAGGTTGTTGGTGTTCCATTCCTCCTGGATGAGCTTCTGGAGATGAAGCAGGCTTTCGGAGGTCTCCAGTTGTTCGAGGTGCTCGCGGTTCCGTGCCTCGGAAAAGGCGATGCCCGGAGCCACGGAGCGCTCCGCGGCACCAGCGATGAGCCAGGCGTGGAGGTCCGCCCATGGTCCGGTCTCACCGGCTTCCGGCATGGCCTTGGAGGAACGCCAGGCATCGACATCGAGCAGGGCGTGGTCGTCCTTCGAAGCGAGACGGCCACCGCAGAAGGCTTCCAGGAACGAAGGCACCCAGTCCGGCACCCGGCCCGCGGGGAGCATTGGCACGACCGAGAGGAACTCGGTTTGCTTCAGCAGCAGGGCGGAGCGCCCCGGCAAGCGGAGGCAGCCGTGCCAGATCTGGCCGTGCTGGGGCAGGCGACCGATGGCTTGGCCGGAGACGGGGTCCCACAATTTCACGACGCCATCCATGTCGCCGGTGACGAGCCACTCGTTGCCCTCGCTCCACTGGATGTTGCCAGTGCTCGGTCCGGCCTGGAAGCCGGTGCCGATGGGTGTGCCGCTGCGGGTGTCGAAGAAATCGATCCGGTCCGCGTTCGAAAGCACCGCCACCCGATCCCCGGCATCCGCGAGTTCGAGCGCCGGGGCATTGAGGCGGATGGTCGGGCGTTGCGGAGCGGCGGAGCCATCGGCACGGTGGAAGGACAGCAATTGGTCCTCGCGGGCGACCAACAGGGTGCCATCCGCGGACCACGCGAGGCAGGCCACCTTGCGGTCAAAGGTGAGGGTGGTCTTGATGTTTCCAGTGGTGAGATCCGCGAGCACGACCGTGCGTTCGCTGGGAACCGCGAGCAAGTTACCCTTCGGCGCTAGCTGGCTGGTGGTGGCCTTCGAATACGACGAGGTGGTGGCCGGAAGGATGGCATCGGTGCCGGACTCGATCTTCACCGCGTGTTGCCAGTCGGTCCGGTGCAGGTGGCCGTCCCAACCGAGGGCACTGAGCGTCTTGCCATCGTCGGAGAACCCGAGCGACAACACCTTCGAGGGAAAGCGCACGGGACGCCCCACCGGTTCCAGCGTGCGGGTGTCGAAGAACCGCACCAGCGAGTCCTCGGTGTAGGCCGCGGCGACGATGACGCCGTCCGGATGGAGGGCGGTGACCTCGGGATAGGCGTCCGGCACGCAGAGACTGGCCAGCGGCGGGGTGGCGTCCCGGATGCGGCGGACCTGGGCAAGACCGTTCTCTCCGGCCACCAGCACGTGGGAATCGTCCAGCCAGGTGGCCTTGGAAATCGTGAAGCCCGGCGAGATCGCCTCGGTGGCGATTTTTCCGGAGCTACTATCGTAGACGTAGGCAGCCAGCCCGCGGCGGGTTCCCACGAACGACCGGCCGTCCGGAGAGAACACCGCGGCGGAAACGCTCGGAGCGAGCGAGCGCGGTTCCTCCGGGGGGGCCTTCGCCAAGTCCCACGCCTGCACGCCGGTGAACACATCCACGGTCAGGAGCTTGTCCGGCGCGGTGAACCGCAGCCCGCCCACCGCGAGCTTCGATTTCAGGTAACGGATGGCGGTGCTGTTGCCCTCCAGCGTGGCCAGCAGCACGAACGGCGACGGCCCGGCGGCGGCGATGCGGGAACCATCGGGCGACCACGCGAGGAGTTGCGGGATGAGCTTCGGGGCCGGGATGCGTTCGAGTTCCTTTCCCTCCGCGGATAGCCGCAAGACGGTGCCGCCATTCGCACCGGGATTGTCGCCGGTCACGGAGACCGCGAGTTGATCGCCCTTCGGGCTCCACACCACCTGCACCACCGGATCGGTGCCGGTGACGATGGGATCGGTGGTGGCGCCATCGAACGAAAACCGGTGGATCTTGCCCGCGTGGGTGCCCGCCAGGAACCCCTTGCCATCCGGGTTGAGCGCCAGGGATCCCACGGTGCTGCCGTCTGGCGTGATTTTCGTGACCAGATGATGGTCCTTGCGCGACCACAGGTAGACTTCTCGACCGGCGGCGGTGGCGAGCGATTGTCCGTCCGCGGATGCCACCGCGGCCCACACCGCATCGGCGTGGCGCAGGGCCGGGCCCACCGGAGCGTGGTGCTTGCGATGGGCGAGGAGGGAATACGCCGCCACCGCCGCCTCGCGGTTGGCAGGATCGGAACGCAGCGAGCGCGCGAGATAGGCGGCGCTTTGCGAAACCTCGTCATTGTCGCGTGCGATCAGGGCGAGCTGGAGATCGGCCTGGCTGAGGGTCTGCTGGACCTTCTGCTTCTGGATCACCGCATAGGCCGCGGCCGACACGGCGGCGACGAACAGCAGCGCGAACAGCGAGGTGAGCGCGCGGAAGATCCGCACCCGCCGCCGCTGGTATTCCTGTTCACGGCGGCGCAGGTCATCGAAGCCGACGCCGAGCAATCCGGCCATCAGCTTGATGACCGCGTTCTGTTTGCCGTCCTTGCCCTCGCGCGCGTCGGCGGCGATCGGTTCGGTGCGAACGTCGGAGAGTTCGCCATCCGCGCCGAGGCGGTAACGCACGGCGCGGGGAAAGCATTCGTCGTCGGGATCGACTCCGGGTTTGCCCTCGCTGGCCCACGGCTCGCCATCGACGATCAGGCACAGCACGCGGCTTTCCCCGTGGAGCCGCTTGTAGGCGATGATCTCCTGCTCGACCCACTGCGACTTCGCGCTGCGCGGGGAACAGATCACCACCAGGAACCGGGCGGCCTGCAGGGCCCTGGCGATCACCGCACCGAGATCGGTGGCGGTGGGCAGCTCCTCGCGGTCGCGGAAAACGGGAGTGAATCGCTTCGGCACCGGATCGTCGGCCGGGGTCGGCTTGCCGACCAGGTCGCGGGGCATCGGGTAGCGCTCGAGCGACTTGTGGAGCCAATCGGCCCATGCCTTGTCGGCGTGGCTGTAGCTGATGAACGCCCAGTAGCGGCGCACGTTGGCTTCGGTATCCATTCGGGGGTGCCCGTGGTTAGCAAGGGCACCGGATTCCGTCCATTGGGAAGGGCGGGGGAGTTTCCAAGCGGGGGGCAGCCCCAACTGTCATCGGACAGGCGCCCAGATCCAGCACGCGGGCAGGGGGCAAGATGCGGAAGAGACCTTGATTGAATAGCGATTCAGGCCGTGGTCTCCTTCGGTGTTGGGCTTGATGGTGCCCGCCTTTTGCCTGCGGCCCTCAAAATGAACGTCCCGACTCCAATAAACCAGATCGCCGTGATAATGGGAACGCTCCAGATCTGAGCCGGGGATTGGATCGCGCTTCTGGTCGGATCCCGAGGATCATAGAGCACCCCGACCGGATCGCCTACTTGAAATTCCCTTGAACCACAGGCGGTGGACGATCGTTTGCGATGAACCGTGCCGGATGGTGAATCGAATTCAAACACCGGATAAAGTGAGTTGCCTTTACCGCCTTTCTCCAAGGCCACAATGGTAGCAACGGTCGGTTCCGCGTGGGAAATGAACCACTGCGTGCGCGCGAGCCAGATGCCCGGCGCGCAGAGAACGGCGATGCCGAAGCATCGCATGATCCGCCGAACGGCCTTTTCGAACGACGGATCAAGGGACGGGGCGCTCATGGCTACACCTTCACCCGCTCGCGCAGGGTCGCGGCGATCTGGTGGAAGGCGGCGGACACCGGGTGCTCCTCCGCCGGGACCAGCGCCACGGGCGCGCCCTGGTCGCCGCGCCTGCCGGTTTCGGGATTGATCGGGATCTGGCCGAGCAGCGGCACGTTGAGTTTCGCCGCCTCGCGCACGCCGCCGCCTTCGCCGAAGAGGAAGTAACGCTGGCCGTGGTCGCAATCGAACCACGCCATGTTCTCCACCAGGCCGAGGATCGGCACGTTCACCTTGGCGAACATCGACACCGCCTTGCGGGCATCGGTCAGCGCGACCTCCTGTGGCGTGGTCACGATCACCGCGCCATCCACCGTCACGGTCTGGACGATGGTGAGCTGGATGTCGCCGGTGCCGGGCGGGAGGTCGAGAATGAGGTAGTCGAGATGATCCCACGCCACCTGACGCAGGAACTGCTGGGTGTAGCGCGTGGCCATCGGGCCGCGAACGATCACCGGCGAGCGGTCTTCCAGCAGGAAGCCCATCGACATGAGCTGGATGCCGTGGGCCTCGATCGGGATGATCTCCTCCTGCTCGTTCGCCATCGGGCGCTCGGTGGTGCCGAACATCATGGCCACGGACGGACCGTAGAGGTCGCAATCGCACAGGCCGACGCGGGCACCGGTCTTGGAAAGGGCCACCGCGAGGTTGGCGGCGACGGTGGACTTGCCCACGCCGCCCTTGCCGGAGGCCACGGCGATGATGCGCTTCACGCCGGGCACCGAGGACTTGCCGGTGGCGCTGGCGGAGTTCTGGCCGGGCGGGTCCTTGATTTCGATTTCGATCTTCACCGCGCCGACGTCCGGCAGCTCATCGAGGATGGCGTGCGCGTCCTTGAAGATCTTCTCCGGCACGTCGGGGTCGCGGGTTTGGACCTCGATTTTGACGTGCACGCCATCGGCCAGGACTTGGACGTCCTTGACGAGGCCGAAGGAAACGATGTCACGGGAGAAGCCGGGGTAGCGGACCTGCTTGAGGGCCTCGCGGATGAAGTCGGGAGTCATGGCGCGCCGCGATTCTCTTCCAAGCGCGCGCGGGCGCAACGGTTTTAGCGAGGGGGAGGGGAAGAATGTGTGTTGGGAAATTACGTCCCTGAGCTTTGACGGCCCGCTCGGACGGAATTAACAGAATTTGCAGAATTAACAAAATGAAGAGAGAATGGAGCGGCGGCGCACCACCGTCAATTCTGATAATTTTGTTCATTCTGTCAGGACCTGCCCGAACTCCGTATTGAAGCTCGTTCCCTCCTTGGACAGGAACTCAGAACGACTTCCGCAGGTGCGAGGGCAGGATGTTGAGCTGCTCGCGGTACTTCGCCACGGTGCGGCGGGCGACGTTGATGCCCTGTGCCTTGAGCTGCTTCGCCAGGGCGTCGTCGGAGAGCGGCTTGGACGGGTTCTCCTGGGCGATGATCTGTTGGATCGCCTCGCGCACGCCGGCATTGGAAACCTCCTCGCCGCCTTCGGTTTGATAACCGGTGGCGAAGAAGGCGCGCATTTCCATCAGCCCGTGGGGCGTGAGGATGTATTTCCCGGCCACGGCGCGCGAGACGGTGGTGGCGTGCAGCGAGAGCTGGTCGGCGATGTCGTTCATCGTCAGCGGCCGCAGGTGGCGGTGGCCCTTCGCGAGGAAGGCGGGCTGATGCTCGATGAGCTTGTAGGCGATCGCGAGGATGGTTTCCTGGCGCAGCGAGATCGAGCGGATCAGGCTGCGGCCATCCCGGATCTGATCGCGCAGGAACTGGCGGGTCTTCCCGTCCGTCTTGCTGCGGCCGATCATGTCCTTGTAGAAGTCGTTGATCCGCAGGTTCGGCAGATACTCGTTCGTCAGCCGCGCCGACCATTCGCCGTCGTCATCGCGTTCGATCACCACATCGGGCAGGATGTAGGGATTGCCGGTCGGGTCGAAATCACCGCCTGGATTTGGCGTCAGGCGGCCGATGCGGGACGCGGCCTCGGTGATGCGCTCCACATTGGTGCCGAGCGCGCGGGCGATCTGCGGGTAGCGCTTGCGGGCGAGGTCCTCCAGGTGGTCACGGACGATCTTGTATTCGATCGAGGCGGCCTCACCGGCGCGGTCGAGCTGGATGAGCAGCGATTCCTGGATGCTCTCCGCGCCCACGCCGGGCGGATCGAAGGACTGGATCAATACCAGCGCCTCGCGGAGATCGGAGTTCTTCAGGTTCATCCGCACCGCCAGCTCCTTCGCGGGCATGTCAAGGAAGCCGCGTTCGTCGAGGTTCGCGATCAGGGCGCGACCGGCCTCGCGGACGGACGGCTCCACCATCGAAAGATCGAGCTGGTGGGAAAGGTGCTGCTGGAGGGTCTCCGGCGCCACGATCGAGTCGTAGAGGCGCTGGCGGCGCTCCTCGTCCTCAGAGGTCCACGGCGACGTGCGGCCCTCCATGATCGAGCGGTCGCGCCAGTCGTCGTCGGTCTCGTTCAGGTAATCGAGCGAATCCGCCTCCTCGGGATCGGGCCCCTCGGCATCGAGCGAGTCGATCTCCGTGATGTCCTCGAGCACCGGGTTGGTCTCGAGCGACTGCCTCACCAGTTGGGTCAGCTCCAGCGTGCTCGCCTGCAGGATCTCCAGGCTCTTGCGCATCTGCGGCGCAAGCGTCTGCTGCTGGGAGAGGGACTGGTTGAGGGAGGCGTGGGACATGGTCTGCGCTCTGGCGTCAGGACCATTGAAGCACTAGTTAGAAAAAGTGCAGCAAATTTCGTGCCATCTGCGTGATTTCACTGGTATCCGTAGGGCTGGAAGATTTTGTAACGCCCTGATTTTAGGGCGTGACGCTGCTAGGATGCCGCGCCAGCGTGGGGCCGCCGAACCCCAACCACCATGGCCTCTTTCGAAGCTTTCGACCAGAAAATGCGCGCCGCCGGAATGGGCGATGCCGCGATCCGTGCATTCCGCCGCAACTACGACGCGCTGTGCCGCAATGAAACCGGCCTCATCGCCGAGGACGACATCGCCCCGGCCGAGGGCCTCCCGGACTTCTCGGTGGTCGCCGCCGGTGCCCCGGCCGATGCCGCGCTGCTCGCGCAAGCAGTGGTGATCAAGCTCAACGGTGGCCTCGGCACCAGCATGGGCCTGCAGGGGCCGAAGAGCCTGCTGCCGGTCCGCGATGGCGTGACCTTCCTCGATCTAATGGTCCGCCAGGTCCAGTCGCTGCGTGAAAGCACGGGCGCGCCGGTGCGCCTGCTGCTGATGAACAGCTTCAGCACCAGCGAGGGCACCTTGTCCCATCTCCAGCGTTATCAAGGAGATGGGTTTTCCGAAGCCTCGGAAGTCGAGCTGCTCCAGAACCAGATCCCGAAAATCGATGCCACCAGCCTCCAACCGGTGGAATGGGCCGCCAGTCCGGACCTCGAATGGTGCCCGCCGGGCCATGGCGATTTGTTTCCGGCCCTTGTTGGAAGCGGCTGGCTCGACCGCCTGCTCGCGGAAGGGGTGAAATACGCCTTCGTTTCGAACTCCGACAACCTCGGCGCGGTGCTCGATCCCTCGCTGCTGCGCTACTTCGCCGAGAGCGGCGCCCCCTTCCTCATGGAAGTCACCCGCCGCACCGCCGCGGACCGCAAGGGCGGCCACCTGGCCCGCCGCAAGAGCGACGGCCGCCTGCTGCTGCGCGAGGTGGCCCAGTGCCCGGACGCGGATCTCGATGCCTTCCAGAACATCGACCGCCACCAGTATTTCAACACCAACAGCCTGTGGCTGCGCCTCGACCTGCTCAAGGAACAGCTCGCCGCCGATGACGGCGTGCTGCCGCTGCCGATGATCCGCAACCGCAAGACGGTGGACCCGCGCGACAAGAACTCGCCGGCGGTGCTCCAGCTCGAAGTGGCCATGGGCGCGGCGATCGAGTGCTTCGAAGGCTCCGCGGCCATTGAAGTGCCGCGCAGCCGCTTCGCCCCGGTGAAGACCACGGGCGATTTGTTCTCGCTCCGCTCCGACGCCTACGAGGTGCTGGAGGACGGCCAGGTGCGCCTCGCGCCGGAGCGTCAGGGCGTGCCGCCGGTGGTGTCGCTGGGTGATTCCTACAAATTGGTGGACCAACTCGATGAACTCGGCGCGGTGCCGGGGCTCCTGGAATCCAAGGCGCTTTCCATCGAGGGCCGGGTCACCTTCGAGCCCGGCGTGGCATTTGCCGGCGGGGTTTCCCTCCAAGGTGGTTCGGATGCTCCAAAAGTCTTGAATGCAGGACGTTACGCGGATACAAGTTTAGTTCTGTAATCAAGATATTACGGAGAATTACGCAAAATTCTTCTATCAGGTCTTGTTTTTCCCGTGGGGCCGGGTATCTCCGGCCCCGCATGGCGCAAGTGGGCCCCCTTGACATACCGGAAAACGGCTACGATGCCGTCATTTTTGACTGCGATGGAACCCTCGTCGATTCGATGCCGGCGCATTTCGAGGCCTGGTGTGAAGCCATGTCCCTCCACAATGCGAAGGGCGTCCTGAAGGAAGACGTATTCTACGCCATGGGCGGCCGTCCTACGAAGGACATCGTCGTGGAGCTGAACAACGAATACGGCCTGAAACTGGATCCCGTGTCCGTGGCACTCGCGAAGCGCGAGGCCTTCCTGAAGAAGCTGCCGACCCTGACCCTCATCGAGGAAGTCGCCGATTTCGCCCGCAGCTTGCTGGCCCGCCACATCCCGATGGCGATCGCGACCGGTGGCACCCGCATGGTGATCGAAAAGACCCTCCAGGCTGTCGGCGTTTCCGATTGGTTCGATGAAGTGGTCACCGCCGATGAAGTGAAGATCGGCAAGCCCGCTCCGGACATCTACCTCCACGCCGCCAAGCTGCTCGGCGTCTCGCCGCTGAAGTGCCTCGCGCTGGAAGACGCCCCGGCCGGCATCATGGCCGCCCAGTGCGCCGGCATGGCCGTCGTCGCAGTGCCATCGCCGATGGACTTCGCACGGAGCTAAGCCTTCCGACAAACCGATTTCGAAAACGGCGGGCAGCTTCGGCTTCCCGCCGCTTTTGTTTCTTCCACCGGGAGCTGCCAGGAAAGGGGGAAGGGGTGGGGCTCCGTGCCGAACCAAGGCTCCAGGGCTGCAAGAGAGGCACCGCGCTTCCGCGCGCCTCGTCGGTGATCGCCAAACTCCCAACTGCCGCGACCCAACTCGCACGCGGAGCCCGCGCCGCCGCTCCTCGCTCCTGATTGCGCTCCTCGGAGAGCCAGCCTTGTCATCCAAACCACGCATCCGGCGCCGCTGTGAAAACGCACCGCAGCAGCTACAATTGGTCAGTTCCCAGCGCCACCGGAGCGAGTGACACGGAAGCCGAAACCCCGAGCCGAGCCATCCAGGTAACATTGATTCCCAGCCACTTCCAGCACCCCACGGAAGCCGCCTCCGCCCATCCAAGCCCCGGAATCAGCCGATCCGGGGGCAAGAAACAACTTGTTACAATGTATGTAATGCGGGGTTTTAATTGACAAGATTCTTCTTGTTGACCAAACCGAAGGATCTGGCATTCTCCCGTCAGCTTCAAGCCACCCTGATCCGGTGCTTGTTGTGTTTCATTCGAGCCGACGGAGCCTCTTACCTCCCCGGCAAAAATTTGCCCCGGGGAGCCTACTACCTCCCCGGGGCGTTCTTTTTTGAACCATGAGCGGACTTCCAGATTTCAGCTCGATTACAGAGAGAATGTCGCAACCAGAATCAGCCGATGTGGTGGTTTGCTGTGGCCGATCCGGAAAGCGCGAGGCTCTCGCCAAGGGTCGCCTGTCCCTCGACTGTGGTTTTTTTAGTTCTACTGGAACCGTAGTATTTCCGCCCGTCACGGACTCCGCCGAATACCAGTGGCTTGCCTCCGTCCTGCCCCGGGCCGAATACCTGCTGTCCTCGGAGCGCTATTACGTTTGCGAGTTTCAAAGCATGTATCCAGAAATTGCGGGAGTTCCGCCTATTGCAGTCTTCAAAATGACCTCGTCCGCCGACCGCGATTCGGTGGAAATCGAGGGCTGGGATGACCTCGATATCTGATGTCCGATTTTGTGCCCGTAGGGCCAGCGGGTGTTAGGTAAAGAAATCCGAAAAAAGGTTTGACCTTTTCCGGTGAGTTGTGGTTTTGGTCGTTCATCGCTGCCTTGTGGTGGTGATCCGGAGGTAAGAGGCCGGTGCGTGTAAGAGCGCAATCACAACGAATGAAACATAACATCGGCAACTTGGGCGGAGGACTGTACCTCCGTGGCTACACTTCCCTGCCCGGGCCGCAACCGGATCAAGGGGATGGTGATTGAACCTGATTCCATGACAGGAGGGGCGTGCCCCTTGGTCCGGTCTGCGGTCGCATTGGCGATGTGCAGATCCGAAGCACCAAGTGGAATACGCCCCTAATCCGTCGAATCTCCCTGCCGAAACCGGCGACCGTCCGGCTGGCCCGATTCAGTATGAACTGAAGATTTCCCCCACGGCGCGGCGACGTGCTGAAAGCGCAAGTGGGACAGGTAAGGAAGCATCGTCGCCGCGTCCCTCTGACGTGATCCACGTTCGCGCCTACTCCGCTCCCAACTGGTTCACCACCGGGGGCGTTCTCCGCAAACGCCGGATGATCGAGGCGAAGGGCCTGCCGGATTTCACCAACTGGCGCTTCATCACGCTCACGGTGAATCCCGATCTCTTCCAGGACGATCCGTGCTCGGCGTATATCGTCGCCCGCAAGCGCATGCGGAAGTTCCTCGCCGCCTGCCGGGATGCCGGTTTGTGGTCCGATTCGGCCCGCTGGTGTTGGAAACTGGAGTTCCAGAAAAACGGCTGGCCGCACTGGCATCTGTTGGTCGAGCGCAAGACCAAGATGAGAGAGGACGAGATGAAAGCCGTTGGCGTCCTCTGGCAATTGGGCCGCGCCAATGTCGAGCGGGTCCGGGGGGACGATTTCCTTTACTCGTTCAAGTATGCCTTCAAGCCGGTGCGTTCGGGCGATGATGGCGAGCAGGACCTTTTTGAGGACTCGATGTCGTGGGCCGCTCCGGCGTGGTTCCTCGACTACTTCAAGGCCGCGGATTCCCCGGCTGAAAAGCCGCAATCCTTTTCGCGGGCTCGGTTCTGGCAAACGTCCTCGGGCTTCTACACCAAGGCCCAACCTGCCCCCTCTCCCGCTTCTGGCAATCCGTCGTCCTGCATCCTTCCCCGTCCGGCCCGCAAGGTGGCCGAACGCATCGCTTCTACTGTGCAGGTAGTAGCACGCAAGAAGACGGGCCGTTACGTCGCTTCGGCGGTGATCCTCCTTTCCTGCATCAGCGGTCAGTTCTTCGACCGCGTTTGTTTCGATGCTTTGCACTCCGGGGCGGTCGGGCTCGGGGTGAATTCCTATGTAGCCCCGGCCTACACGATCCAACGACACACCACTACTGACACATGGAAACTGCAACACCTGCTCAACCAAAACCGTCTGACACTCGTTCGAGCCGCGATATTGCAGCGGGCCGGGGAGACGCTGCGGACCTGCTGACCGGCGCTGACCTTGGCGTCCGCATCTGCGGCGTGATCCTGTCCGCCGACGAGCCCCGGGAGTTCTCGGGTAAGTCGGCCAAGGGCAAGGACTACTCGTTCGCCCAACGTCGCATCCAGCTTTGGACCGGCAACAAGGCCGTCCAGTGCGCTGAACGCAAGGACAAGGTGGCCGACTTCGGTCCGGTCCCGATCGCCGCGAAAGTGACCTTCAAGGTCGTCAATGCCCGCATCAACGACGGGCAAGTCTCGTTCGACATCGAAAGTTAACACCTCTCTCCCATGAAAGCATTTCTGTTTGAACTCCGGATCTCCGGCCGTCCTACGGGGCGTGTCGTAGTCCTTGCCGATGACCGCCGCGAAGCCATCGAGGGTTTCGTGGAGAAGTATCCCGACGGCGAGCCACAGGGCCGCAGCGGGTTCGTGTGCGAGGAAATTCCGTGGGTGAACGGGAGTGCTTTTTCATTGGGGTGAAGCCGAAGGGGGCATTGCCGATGCGAGCGGAGCGAGCACGGCAAGCCCCCTTTCCTTTCCTTGTTTAATAAAAACATAACTGTCCTTTTCCCATGGTTGGAGCCGAAGCAATCACCAGTGAGCAGGCTTTGTCCGTCTGCCTCGACGTTGGAACCAGCTACTACACCTGCGGTATGACCGGAGGTTTGATTTTCGGGTTCTTCGCCGGGTTCCTCGTTGCCCTTCTCGTTTCTTGGGCTGCCAGCCATTGGCTGGCCATCAGAGGTGCCAAGTCCCAACCGCCTCTTTGACCTGCCATGGAACCGCTCTGGAACGCATTTAAGATCGTTGCCCTTGAGAACTGGTGGCTGGTCCTGGTGGTGATCGCCGTCCGTCTGGTCCGAAAGTTTGTCGATCGAAAGACCACGCTGGATGGACGTTGAATACATGCTTGCTGGCTTCACTGCTGCCCTCGGCCTTTGGTCCGGGGTTCTGGTTGTGGTCGTCGTTTTCCGTTGGGCCGTTCGTCTGGCTCGCGGTTGAAAAATTTCCCACGGCTTACCCGGTCGTGCCGTGGGCATCTGTTAGACCGGATCAACCAACAACACACAAAGAAACACATGAAAACCACGTACCTCCGTGTCGTCAGTTCCGTCCGCAACTTCGGCCGCAAGGCTCAGGTCGCCGCCCTCGCGGGTGTCGCCACCGCCGTTGCGTTCGCTCCGGGTGCCGCCCGTGCGGACAATGAAGGCATCAGCAACGTCAAGACCGCCATCGACGGTCTTTCCACCCCGCTGGGTGGCATCGTGACCTCCGCGATCACGGTGGCGTTGATCGCCATCGGTGCCGTGATCGCCGTCCGCATCGGCAAGCGCCTCATGGGTGCCTGAACCCCACGGGGAGGGGGCTTCGGCTCCCTCCCCTTCTCCGGCCATGACCGACATTCAACTTCTAACGGAGATCCTGCGATGCGTTTCCTTCCTCAATGGTGTCTTGCTCGCCTTGCCTGTTGTTGGCTTGCTCTGGGTTGCTATGCGGCCTTGATGGCTCAGGATGTCGTTGAGGTTGATTTCGGCCAAATCGACTGCGGTAGCACCGGCTCCGCTCAGTTCAATATCTACCCCCAAAAAACCTGCTACGCGGGCTGCACCGATCCCGGCCAATACTACTATTGGGGCACCAATCCTGATTACGTCACCGCGGTTCCCAGTGCTGGAACCGACCCGCGACAGAAGAGCTTTCGGGGGGAGGCCGCAGGAAGCTCCGGCTCTTTCGCCAAGTATTCCACGGGTCCTTTTTCTTCCACGCCCAAGCAGGTTCAGATTGACCACTCTCTTACTTTCGCCCTTTTCCGCGGCTACCCATCTACGGTGAACATCGTAGATACGCAAACGATCATCATCCGTGTCAAGGCGGTCGTCACCTACAAGGCGAGTGCGCCTATTCAGTTCACGCGGGATTGCCCGCTGGTTATCTCTCTCAAGCCCGGTGGACCTGCTCAGGGAAAGGGACGTTTGCCCCCGGGCGCCCTTCCACCCAAGCCCGGCGAGAAGGATTACAAGCTGATCACGGACGAGCCGGGATACAAAATTGACGATCAGGGGCGCGTCATCGATCAGCCCCCGCCGTCTTACAACATCAACGGCAATTCGGGCCAGTGGCCCCCGGGCACCAAGAACAACACGGTTCACGCTCCCGATGTCCCGGGTATTCCGCCGTGGATGCCCCCCGGCACCGGCTCGATTCAAGATCAGGATGGCAATACCTGGTATATCCACTCCGGCTCGCCCGGTTACTCCGGCGGGATTGGTGGTGGTTCTGTTTCCGTCAACCCCGGCAGCGGCTACGGACGCGCGTTCATCTACCCCCCGGGCAAGCCCGAGTGGGGCAACAATGTATCCTTCGACGCTTCGACTTCGAACAAGGTCAATGGCATGCCGAAGAACCCCACGGCACCGGAAAACGTCGATCCTTGCTTTGCCACTGGCGCGACCGATCAGGGTTACACCCCTCCCACTCCCGGGCCCACCGATCCGAACCAGCCTCCTCTTGTCGTGGATCCTCCGGGCACCCGTCCGGATATGACTCCTCCCGAGCTTCCCGGTCCCCCCAACAATGGGTTTCCCGGTGGAGGCTGGGGAAATAACGGTGGAGGCTCCGGCTCCACCATGCCCCCTCCCAAGGTGAAGTCCCCCGGTCAGGTTACCCCCACCCCACCCGGCCCCGGCGCTCCCGGTCCCAAACCTCCCGAGGGCGACACCAACCCCAAGGGGGAGTTCCTCAATCAGCCCGGGGATGGCGATGCCACCAAATACGCCGATGACATGGCGCGTGGGTTTTCGTCCAGCGTCAACAAGCTCCAGTCCAGCGCGCAAGGCTTTTCGGGGATGCTGTCCATCTCGCCCCTGAACGCCGGTGTCTCTAGTGAGTGGGTCGTTAATTTTCCGACTCCAGTTGGAACTTTTCCGATGCGCATCCCCACGGAACACGCGCCGTTCATTCGGGCGATTCTCCTTCTTCTGGTCAAAGCCTGTTGGGCTTATGGTGTCGCGAAACTTCTACTAAACGGATAGTAATATGTGGGAATGGCTCAAGAGTATTGCGTTTTCCACGGTTAAGACCGCGTGGATGTTTGTCCCGGTCGCCGGGATTATGATGTTTTTCAAGTGGCTCATTCAGGAATGGGCCCCTGCCCGTGGTGAGCAGGCCATGCAATGGCTGCAAGGGATGGTGGGACACGAGACGATTGATTTCGCCTCGGTCGGTCTGGACTGGTCTCGCATCAACCAGTGGGTACCAGCCTCGGAAGGGCTTCAATACGCGGCAAAATACGGCTTGGTGTGGGCGGGCATGATGCTTTTCCGCTGGGTCAAGAAATCTCTCATCGCCTCGATATGATCCAAGGAATCACCGGGAAGGTTGGGGGCGGCAAGAGCCTCATGGCCCTTACGCAGATGCTTGACCATTTCTGCGCGGGCCGTGGTTGCGCCTCCAATCTGGAGTTAGATCTTAACGCCGTTGCTCGATACTGCTGGCGGAAGGGTCACCGCTTTTGCCCATCGCAATTTTCGCTCCTCGACATGGAAAACCGGCGTTTCCATGACCAGATCAAGCGCGGTTGCAAGGGCCACGTTTTCAGCGTCTACATCGACGAAGCGCACCTGTTCTACTCGGCAGAGGACTTCAAGAACATGGATAAGGAGTTCAACGACGTCAAAGCGTTCGTCTCTCAGTCCCGCAAGGTCCATGTGGATCTCTACCTCATCACCCAGGCATGGGAAAACCTCTGGGGCCAGATGCGTCGGCACGCCGAGTTCGTTTACAAGTGCCGCGACTACCGCAACGTCTCGTTCGGTATTTTCGGCACCCTCCCCGCGTGGGCCGGTTTCGCGCTCAATTGGGCCCGGTGCGATGCCGCGACCGATATGGTGATGTCCACCGGGAAAACCCCGATAACCCGTTATGTTACCGACTGTTATTCAACATCGCAGGTCTACGACCCGATGATGAAAGCCCTTCTTGAGCGCATGCCTCAGTACGAGCCGGTTTTTTCCAAGGTCGGATTTCTCGAACGCATGTTCCGCAAGCCCGCAATCATCGAACAATGAGACTCATCCTCATCATCGGCGGCCTTGCCGCTGCCCTGTTTTTCGGACTCCGTTCCTTCGACAAGGTTCTTCACCCAAAGGCCCCTGCTCCTGTTCAGCAAGAGCAGCTTCCCAAGCTCCCGACCCTGCCTGCACCTCCTGCAGCCGAGGTTCCCCCGTTGCTGCGCCCTGCTGCCCCTCCACTGAGCATCTTTGGAACCCCTCCTCCATCATCCGTCGAGAACGGTTGCCACCGGCTTTACGTGTTTCAGAACCGAGACGTTCCGCCGGCACCTTTCGACCGCGCCAATACCATTGGTGCTAGGCCCGATGACCGCGGCGTGGAAATCTCGGTTGACCATGGCTCCAACAGTTGGTTGATCCGCGGTCCGGTCATCTACGTTGAGCAGGTCATGTCGATCGCCAAGGGGCTGGATATCGTGCAGGATCAGCTTGACGTAGATTTCCTCCTGATCGCCCTTTCAGAGGACTACGTGCGTTCTTGGGGCCTTTCTGTGCTCATGAGGGACGGTGCCAGCTACCTCTCCGCTTTCCAACTGGAGCCTAGCGGATTGTCCCTCACACTCTCTCATGACGCGTTTTCCCTTACCTTCTCGGCTGAGGACTCTACCGGTTCTGTTCGTGTCGTTTCCGCCCCCGTGGTGCGTGCTGTGACCGGGGAAAAATGGGAGTTCTCCGCCGACACCCAGGTGCCGGTTCCGACCCTCCAGCGTTCCGAGGGTGTCGTTTCAACCGCGTTCGAATATCGGAAAGTCGGCCTCGGTCTTTCGGGCACCCTCAATAAGGCCCCCGGCGGGAAATACCGGGCTCACATCGAGCAGCGTAACGGCACCGTCGATCTCGCGCCCAAGGACGCTAGCACCCCTCCACAGCTCCGGGAACAGGTCCTCAAGACCTCCGCTGTCTTGGAGCCGGGCCGTTGGTCCTGCATTGGTGGCGTCCGGTCGTGGCGCGTTGAGCAGGAGAAAGGGTTTTTCGGCAAGACCGACAAAGAGACGCAGGAACTGCTCCTCGTTTTTGCCCGGCCCCGCTTCCAGCTTGCTCCGGTTCCTCGCGCCATGATATCTGACGCTGCGCCAGACGCTTTGACACATCTTGCACCCTTCGGCCCCGATCCGCTCGCCACCGAAGGTTCCCCGTTGCTTCCGCCCAAGGACTGGAAGCGTTCTGCATTCCCCGATGGGGTTGAGCCGAAGGGCCTTCCCCTGCCTGCGATGGACAAAGGTCCCCGTTCAAAGTGAACCCCAATAGATGATGATCCCACAAAACTTGTTAGCCGTTGAGGGTCTGGAATTCCTTAAGAACCAGATCAACAGCATGAATACCTCCATCAGGACCGGCTTGCCCGGTCCTGCGTGGTGCGGAGCTTGATCCGCGCATTTTTTAAGGAGCCGGGGTTGTGAATAACCCCGGCCGACGCTCGAAATAGTACCTACATGGAGCCATCACTTTTGGGCTATTTCTATCAAAAACACCTACACACCCCCTACATTTGCCACACAATTCACTAAATTGCATATAGTTGTGAAGGGATTAAAAAAGCATGTTTTTCGAAGTAAATCAATTGAGGTTGGTGGCCGCTCCCGGTAAGGTGGATTTGAATCTGAATGATTCTCAACCCCCTGAATGCCCATGACTTACGTATTTTTTACCTACGACATCGAAGAGGCAACTCCCTCTCAATACTCGGCTGTCAATCAGGCGCTTTCTCTGTCCAAGTATGAAGTTCGCCTTACTAACACTACTTGGGATGGCACGGTTTCGAGCGCCGAGGAGTTGAAGCGGCACGTAAATGAGGCCATGACGAAAGCCGGTGTTAAGTCCTATAAACTGGCGTTTTCTATCAACGGATGTTTTGGCGGAGAAGTTCAGAATGTCCCAGAGTCTGTGTCTAATCCTGCTTCTCGCATTCCGATGCCTTGGGATGCCCCTTCCTAGTATCCTTCGTCTGCTTGGCTTTCGCGGCGGCCCGGAGGGCGCGTTTCATGGCCACCAAACACTTCCGCACCGGCTTGCCCGGTGTGGCGCGGCGCGGAGCTTGTTCGGCGCATTTTTGAAGGGGCCGGGGTTATTCACAACCCCGGCCCCTCTTCGTTTCACTGCTGGCTGTCGTGCGTCCACCAGATTGCCGAGGAAACCGACCCATCCCCCTTCCAGAGGAACTGGACCATGCCCACCCGCGGGACGGCCCACCCCGGGAGCTGCACCTCATAGCGGACGAAGGCTTCCCCCCCCTCCCCGATCTGCTCGGCCCCCACGACGATCACCCGGCGCAGGCCTTCGGTGACGGTGGTGGCTTCGTAGCGTTCCGATACCAGGACGGCCGCACGGCTGGCGGCTTCTTTCTTCAGGCTCGATGCGGTCTTCATACTGAGGTGCTCTATGGGATTTGGGTGGCCCTGCTGGGCCGCTTGCGGCCAAGTGGGGGCGCGCAAATTCCATAAGGGCGTCAGCCCGCGAGGCGTCACGGACCGCCGTCACCGCCGCAGGCGGGAAACGGTTCCCGCACAAGCGATGAGGACAACGGCGCATCTACTATGCCTTACGTAGTTAGGCATAGTGCGCCGTTCCCGGAAGAGCGCGGAGGACAACCGTTGACGGCATAGGGCCGGACGTCGAGGCGGTGGGTCTTCCCGGGGAGTGTCAAGGGGCGGAGCCGTCACAGTGGAGCGGAGCGACCGGGCCTTAGCCCTTCACCATATCCCCTTGACGGCTCGCGAAATGCTCCCGAGAGTCATTACGCGAACACGGGGGTATTTTTCCCAATTGCATAAAGCCTTGGTCTTGCTAGAGTCCCGCTCCTCCGGAACATCAAGCGGAGTTAGGGAAATGGCAACAGGTGGGGTGAGAGCGAATCAAGCGGAGCGGCAGAAGGCATGCGTGTTGTGGGCCGCCTACGAGAGGTTTTTGGAAGAGCATCGGGGCGCGGTTCCGGCATGGCTCGCGGCGCAGTATCTGGACATGACCCCTCAAGGTGTGTTTCAAGCTGCGGAACGCGGCTGGCTCGCCTACTTCCAGCACGGTCGGAATCGGCTGTATTCCCGGAAGGACCTTGTGGCCTACCGGTGGAATTGTAGTCGTAAATTCGCCGATACCAGGGTAAGACCTCCCCATCCGCCGGGCAACGCGAGGTATGAGTTCGACCCGGATTCCGCGAAAGGCCGCGCTTTGGCCCGCGCTCAGGGGCTCGATACGCCCGTCTATTACAAATAAAATCGAGGGGGGAGGTGTGTCCCTAACTAGTTGGGTCTTTTGCCGTTGTATGTAATGCGGGGTTTGTGAGTGAGTGGCCCCCCCCGATCGCCACCGCTTTCGGTGGGCAGCCTAGTTTCCGCGATTTGGACATTCAAAGAGGAGGCCGGATGCCTCTGATTTGGAGCGCGGCGAGGCATCGCCGGGGGCAATACCTGCATTCGCCAACCCGCTCCCTCGTTCCAGATTCACCTCTTCCCTGGCCTCCTGCTCCTTTTCCACCGCTCCGCTGCAAATCCCGTCGAATGTCGATAGAACCTGGCGAATCGTCGCCCGGCCCCAACTGGTGCCAGCGCCATGGTCCACGCTGGCAACTCCTTGGGATCGTTCCGATTCGGAGAGCTTCGATTACTCGGTGGCTGGAGGCAATTGGCAGGTTAAGGATCCACCCCAGATGTTGAGCTTCTTCGCGTTTTCTTCACTTATGCCATAGAAGACGGTCCTCTCCGCTCCTAAGCTGAACGAGAACGGAATCGATGCTGATTCCCCCGGCTTCAGGGTTTTCACGGAAGCCAGCACCTCCTCATCCGAAGGCGGGTGGGTTTTATAGAGTCCCACAGGCAGCACGATGGCTCCGTTCATCCTCCAGAACCCCGTTGCCGTGCAGAACCGAAGGGGCTGTGGACCCTTGTTGGTGGCAATCAGCTCATAGCAAGAGCTGCCATTGACCTTCTTGAGAAACTTGACCTCCCCGGTGATGCCTCCTTGATCCGCATTCCCGCCGCGGCACACGGCCAGCGAACCGACAAGCAGGCAGAGGCAAAGCAGTGGCTTCATCGTGGGCGGAACGGCGTGATTCCGGCTTAGTTTACGGAAAACGCAGTGGCCCACAAGGTCTGAAAGGAGCGGACTCCCGCATCCGGACCGGCCGGGGCACGCGTTTGGTCCCGGGGTTGGCGCGCGGGCTGCTGCGCTGTGCCCGAGCCGTCGTCTCCTTCAATCATCGTCATGCCGCCGGCGGCCGTTCGCCGAAAATCGGGTCCGCGCGTCGAGTTTATATCTTTCCGAGACCCATTCGGAAGGCTGGAAGTTGTCATGACCGGTGCTCCAGCCTGGAGCTTGAGTGTCGCGAATGTCACCGATTTTCAAGGCGTTGGGCGGATGGGCTTCCTGGCGGTCAATCCCTCGCCCGAATCGTTTTGAATCGAACATTGCTTGACACACGGTGGCGGTGAGATAAGTAGCCGCGCGCTTTTAGTTATGGACCCGTTCCAGCCATTCAGGCTCCGGAATGTCCCCTGCCCGCTTTCCCATGTCCCACCAATTTTACAAGCCGCTGGCCATCATCAGCACCCTTTGCCTGGTGGTCATCGCCACCTGCTGCCTGTTCTTCGTCGGCCGCCATTTCGCGGAGGCGAGCCAGCCGCAGGAAGCCGCCGAGCCGGTGGACGGCCCGGTGGTCACCCGCTCCGTGGAAGAGGAGCTTCCGGGTGAGGCCGCGCGCATGGATGCGGAGACCCGCAAACGGATCTCCCCCCAGTTGGATGAGGCGGACAGCCTCTCCCTGCGCCCGGAGAATGCGCCGGAGCATCAGCCCGATCCAACGGGGTTGCGCGGTCCGCTGTGACCGGGTGGGGTGTCACCAATGTTTCTGAGCCCGAAGGGCGACGTATCCTAGCCGGTGGCGCAAGCCCTGATCTTTATACACATCGTGAACTCTGTATCCCCGAAGGGGATGGCAGCCCCGGTAGCCGGAGGTTGAGGAGCCTTGGCGACGACACCTCCGGTTCAGGCGGAAAGATCATTCGATCCTGAAGGGTATCGCAGCCGGGTTCGAAGGCCTGCGGAGTTCCATTTCTCATTCCACCCGCGGAGCCGGGGCGCGTGGCTGGCACCCGCTTCGGGGTGCAGCTCATGATCCGGGCTGTCCGGTGGTGTCGTCGCCTAGGCTCCTCAACCACCGGCTACTGATGCTGCGATCCCCTCGGGATCCAGAATCTCCCCGGATGCTACATAGCGACAAAGTCGGAAGGCAATGGCCCGATTGCCCAGCCGGAACTGTCACCAGTTCCGCTACTCCGCGGACGAGCGCGAAATGTGTATAAAGATCAGGGCTGAATCCACCCCGCCTGCACTGTCACCAGTGCAGCTACAGCCACCACGTCACTGCACCTTCACCAGTTTGCCGTCCTTGTCCTTCTTGAAGATGCCACGGTCCGCGGCGGGAAAGGCGCTGGGCGCGGGTCCCGCGCTTGGTTTCTCCGGGGTCAATGGCGGCGTGGTTTTGGGGGCTGGCACCGCACCCGGTGGTTCCGGCGGAGTGGTGTAGGCCCCGGAGGCCAGCAGGCGGCGGGCATCGATCACGGAGGGCGCGCGACGGGGCTCGAAGATCCGGTCACCGCTCACCCATGCGGCGGCAACTCCCCCACCCGCTTGCTGCGTCACGCGGATGGTGGCCAGCCGCCAGCCCTGTTGACCGCTCTTTGGAGGCGATTTCCACTCCCCCCACTGCCCGGTTTCAAACGTGCGGAAGCAGGGTGAGGTGATCTCGACGAGCCAGCCATCGCCGGCACGCGAGAACTGCTTCTTCGGCAGGCTGAAGTGATCGGTGCTCTTCCTGGCGTCACTGGTGGCAAACCAGTCTCCACCCGGCAGCATCAGCACGTGCGGAGACAACAGCTTGTCGACGGCCGCCCGCACCGCCCACGACGGACTTTCCTCTGCGGACGCGAGCCCCATCATCAGCATCACCGCCATCAGCCATAGGCGAATCCACATGCTTGGAATATGGCACCGAAGCGTCGCCGCTGTCGATGATCCTTCGGCTTATCACCGTGAATCCACAATCCGCCAACGTAGGCGTGGCATGGAGACATGGCGATGCTTCCGCTGTCTCCCGGAGCGCTCCTCCGCGAGGACGGCATCTCCCCTTTCCCGCGGGATGCCGTGATCGGGCGGGATCCGCATCCATAGCCGCCAAACGCTCCTTCCATGGATTCGATCACACGACCGAACGGAGGAGAGGGATGAGGGTTCCGCGTCACGCTTGTTGTCCAGGCGCGGGTAATCAGTCGCGGGCGGAGTGGCCCGGGCAGCCCTTGGAGCGATCCGGCGCTTTCCGCTGGATCAAGCCGGACCCACACCGAGACAAGTCCCCCGGCCAGGCTCCAAGGCCGCGTTCACGCGGGGTGCGAGGGTGACGGGGTGGCTCCACACGCGGGAAGCTCCTTTCATCGGCACGGTTGATCCTGTGACGGGACAACCGTGTTCCGGTTCCGAGGATTCACCTCCGCAGGAATCCTCATTCCCCTACCCTCGATCGAGGCAAAGCCGACAGGGTGCCCCTCTTCTTCTTCCCTTCTTTCTTCCTCTTCGGACGAGTGCAGCTCGTACGTACCCAGGGGTGGGCCCTCCCTGGGCCCCGGCTGGGCCCTTTTTATGGTGAGGTGATTTGTAATGAATTGGTGGTTAGTTGGTTGTGATGATGAAGGCTGGGCCCTTGATTCGCGAACCGGACCTCCGGGTGGTCTTTCAGTGGTCTTTTCTTGTTGGTGGTGCATTTGTATCATGCTGGCCGTAAGCTAATTATGAGGAAAAATGAGTGGTCTTTTTCCGTTTGCACGTTGTCAACCCACGCGATTCCCCTGTCCTGCTAGCCTCGAATTCCACCCGATTGGCCTGCAATTCGCTAAGTCATCCTCCGTGCGCTTGTTCCTGAGAATCTCGACCGGGGTGTTCTTTGCGGTCGCGGCGGCCTTCTTCCTCTGGGGCCTGTTCCACTCGGTGGTGGTTCAAGGGTGGTCTCAGGGGATGCCGTTCCAGATTGGATATGGCGTGGCGTTGATCAGCATCGTGCTGATGGTGATCCTTCTGTGGGGGTCTTGGCGTTCCACGCCCCCTACGGATAGTGGTTCCGGGAGATGAATTACCCCATAAGCCGTTTGAAACCAGTATTACAAATTGATGCTGGCGGAGATAACGGCCCTCCGTAGCATCCAGCGCATGAAGTCCGGCAAGTGGATCGTCACATGGCTCATCGCCTTGGTGCTGCTGGCTCTGATCGGATGCGTGATCTACTTCGGAAGGGGTTCGTTCCTGTTCAACAACCTGTTCTAGGAGCGCGCCGCGGCGTGCAATTTGAAATGCGGCGGTCGCATTTCGCCATGCAGGGCGTGATCGATGTGCGGGACGCCTCAGCGGGCCGCTGACAAACGTGCGGCAAACAGGCCATCCGAGCCATCGGTGGCGGGTGAGGCGGTGAAGGACTCCTCCACCTGCCAGCGCGGGTCGCGTTCCAGCAGGTTGGCGATCTGGCCTTGGTTCTCGGACTGGAGCAGCGAGCAGGTGGCGTAGACGAATTTCCCGCCGGAACGGACCATTTCCGGGTAGTGATCGAGCAAACGGCGCTGAAGACGGCGCGTTTTTTCCAAAGAAGGGCCGGAAAGCCGCCACTTCAGGTCCGGTTGACGCCGCAAGGTACCGAAGCCCGAGCACGGTGCATCGATCAGGACGCGGTCGGCCCAGCCGGTGAGATCCCGCAGGGTTTCCGGCTCCCACACGCGGGTGTCCACGATGGTGACCCCGGCGCGGTCGGCGCGGCGGGTGAGTTCGTGGAGCTTGCGGCCGTTGACGTCGAGCGCGAGCAACTCACCGCGGTTCTGCATCAGGGCGGCGGCGTGGAGGGTCTTTCCACCCGCGCCGGCACAGGCGTCGATCACCCGCATGCCGGGCTCCAGGTCGAGCACCGGCGTGATGCGCTGGGAACCGGCGTCCTGGATCTCGATGCGGCCGGAGGCGAGCAGTGGCTTGGAAATACGGCCCTTGGTCACCTTCAGCGCGTCCGGCACCTCGAACACCGGGGCGGTTTCGATCCCCTCCCCGGCCAGCCAGCGGGAGACATCCTCGCGGGAACCGAGCAGCGTGTTCACCCGCAGGTAGACCGGTGCGCGTTGATTGAGAGCGGTGAGTTCGGCGTCCCAATGGCGGCCGAGTTCGGTCATCCCGAGTTCGTCCAGCCAATCCGGGATCGATTCCCGCACCGGCCGCGGTTGGTCCGGCAGCGCGGCCTCGCGGGTGGCCATTTCCTCAAGGGAAACGCCGTCCCACCGCCACCAATCGGGGATCACGAGCTCCATGCGACGCCACTGGGCCGCGCACAAGGCGGGCAGGCCGGTGCCGTCCGCCACGAATTCGAGCGCGCGCTTCCAGCGCGTCACCTCGAACACGGTCTCCGCCACGAAGGCGCGATCGCGTTTTCCCCAGCGGGGGTTCGCGTGGAAGGTGGTGTCCAGCACCCGGTCCAGGACCAGCCCTTCCCCGAGCACGGCATCGAGCACCGCCACGCATCCTTCCGCCAATACCCGGTGCAACTTCACGCGCGCAGCCTCCCCTTTCCACTCTTGACTATTCAATGACGAAGTTTCCGCCCATCCTCGCGGCGTGCCGACCGTCACTCTCAAATACCTGTCCTTCCACCCGTCCATCTGGCCCCGCATGATCGGCGAGGTTTCCCGCGATGCCATGCCCGGATCGCTGGTGGAGGTCTTCGGCACCCAGGGCACCACCTTCGGCTGGGGCCTGTGGAATCCGATGGCGCGCATGCCGCTGCGGATGGTCAGCCACCGCCCGGAACCGGTCGATGAATCGTTCTTCCTCGATGCCATCCGGAATGCCGCGAAGCTGCGGAAGGAGATTTTCCACCTCGATGACGAGACGGATTCCTACCGCTGCATCCACGCCGATGCCGACTTCCTCCCCGGTCTGGTGGCGGACAAGTTCGCCGACGTGATGTCGCTGGAGGTCACCACCCTGGCCGCGTGGCAGCGCCTCGATTCCTGGCTGCCGGTGATCCACGAGAGCTTCGGCACGAAGCGCACGGTGATCCGCGTGGACGCCCAGCTCGCGAAGATCGAGGGCATCCCGTCCCTCACCCACCCCGCTTCGGAAAACATCCGTACGGTGAAGATCAAGGAGCACGGCGTGACCTTCGAAGTCGATTTCCAGGAGGGCCACAAGACCGGCTTCTTCTGCGACCAGCGCGACAACCGCAAGCGCTTCGGCGAGCTCGCCAAGGGTCGCGACGTGCTCGACCTCTGCTGCTACACCGGCGGATTCTCGGTGAATGCCGCGCTCGCCGGCGCGAACGAGGTCACCGCCGTGGACCTCGATGAAACCGCGATCGCGATGGCCAAGCGCAACGCCAACCTCAATGGCGCGCGCGTGAAGTTCACCCATGCCGATGCCTTCACCTGGATCCGCACGATGATCGAGAACGGCCGCCAGTGGGACCTCGTCATCGCCGACCCGCCGAAGTTCATCTTCGGCCAGGAGGACGAGGCGGGCTTCGGGAAATACAACGACCTCAACAAGCTCGCCGTGCAGCTCGTGAAACCGGGCGGCATCTTCGTGACCTGCTCGTGCTCCGGCCAGCTCCACGCGGACGCGTTCGAGAAGATCGTCGTCGGCGTTTCCCACCGCCAGAGCAAGCGCCTGCAATTCATCGGCCGCACCGGCGCGGGCCCGGATCACCCGGAGCTTTCGAACTACCCGGAATCGCGGTACCTGAAGGTGCTGTGGAGCCGGGTGATGTGAGGTCGTAGCGCAAGTTTCCAACTTGCGGATGGGAGATGCTCAAACGTTCCTCGCGGCGCTTTCCAAAAGTAGCCGCCCTGGAGAGTGTTTCTGAGCCCGGAGGGCGACGCATCCCAGCCGGTGGCGCAAGCCACCGGTATGGCACGGCATGAGTTCCAAGCCCCGTTAGGGGCGACGCAAGCGGAGGCCCAATGACATTCCACATGGAAGCCCGCGCCCGACGTTTGAAGAATTCCGGATTCCTCCAAATCGCGGGAATGACGAATTCGTTGCAAGAGCGCAGGCAGCGTCGTCCCTGACGGGACTTGAATGCACTCCCGGGCGTGGTCCGGTGGCTTGCGCCACCGGCTGGGATGCGTCGCCCTCCGGGCTTGGAGAGGCCGGAGGCTGACCCGGGACTGGAGCTCGCAAGGCTGTGGGTGAATCCACCCTACCCACGCTCTCACGAGCGCGGCTACGCAGCCCGCCCGTCCGACGGGCAGACTGTAAATCTGCACCGCCGTCCCGGCGTGTTCCCGCTCACCCCATCGCCTTTTCCATCAGCGCGTTCATGCGGCTGATGGTGTCGCGGGCGTCTTCGAGGAGACCGGCGGAGATGAGGGCGTTGTCGAGGAGCTGGAGCGCCACCAGCTTGGCGACATCCGGATTCCCGTTGCGGGCCGCGGCCAGTTTCTTGACCAGTGGGTGGCGCGGGTTGATCTCGATCTCCACCTTCACCGCCTCGCTGAAGTTCTCGTCCATCGCCTTCATCATGCGGCGCATCTGCGGCGTCATGCCATCCTGAGGGACGAGGGCGATGATCGGGCTGTCGACCAGGCGCTGGCCGGCGGCCACCGAATTGACGCGGTCGCCGAACTCGTCCTTGAGGAAAGAACACAGCGATTCGGTTTCGGCGGCGCTCAGCGACTCCCCTTCGGCGCTGGAATCCTCCAGCTCGACCCCGGCGCTGGTGATCGCGACGAGCTGCTTGCCCTCGACCTCGCCGAGGGTGTCGAGGACGTATTCATCGATCGCGTCGGTGAAATAGACCACTTCCAGGCCGCGTGCCTTGAAGGCCTCCAGATACGGGCTGCTTTCGAGTTGCTCGCGGTTCGGGCCGATGAGGTAGTAGATCTTTTCCTGGCCGTCCTTCGCGCGGGTTAGGTAGTCGGTGAAGCTGGAGAGTTTGCCCGCGTCGGTCATCGAGGACTCGAAACGGAGCAACTTGGCGAGTGCCTCCTTGTTCGCGTGGTCGGTGGCGACGCCTTCCTTGAGGAAGCGTTCGAACTTCTTGTAGAAGCCGTTGTATTTCTCCGAATCGGCGGCGGCCTCCTTCTCGAACATCTTGATCACGCGCTTGCTGATCACGCTGCCCAGCTTCTTTACCAGCGCGCTGTCCTGCATGGTCTCGCGGGAGATGTTCAGCGGGATGTCCGCGCTGTCGATTACGCCCTTCACGAAGCGCATCCACTCCGGCAACAGGCCCTTCGGCGCGGGATCGATGAGCACCTTGCGGCAATACAGCGCCACGGCGGGCTCCATCTTGCTCATGCCCCAGCGCTCCGGGTTTTCCGAAGGCACGAACAGCAGCGCGTTGATCGCGATCGGCGCGTCCGCGCTGAAGTGCAGGCGGTAGGCGGGCTCGTCGAAGGCCTTCGCGGTGAACTGGTAGAAGGCCTTGTATTCCTCCTCGGTGATGTCGGCCTTGTTCTTCAGCCACAGCGCCTCGACGTGGTTCACGCGCTCGCCTTCGAGCAGGATCGGGAAGCCGACGAAATTGCTGTAGGTTTCGATCAGGCGCTTGATGCGGGCCTGCTCCGCGTACTCGGACTGGTCGTCCTTGAGGTGCAGCACGATCTTCACGCCGCGGGCCTGCTCGGGGGCCTCCTCGATGGTGTAGCCGCTGGTGCCATCGCTGGTCCAGACGAGGCCCTCGCCGTCCTTCTTCCAGCTGCGGGTGTAAACCTTCACCTCATTCGCCACCATGAAGGCGGAGTAGAAGCCGACGCCGAACTGGCCGATCATGTTGCCCGGCGAGCCGCCGCTTTCCTTCATCGCCTGGAGGAAAGCCTTCGTGCCGGAGTGCGCGATCGTGCCGAGGTTCTCGACGAGTTCCTCGCGGGTCATGCCGATGCCGCGGTCCTCGATGGTCAGCGTCTTGCCCTCGGCATCCGCGGTGATGGTGATTTCCAGCGGCAGTTCGCCGTCCTGAATGTCCTTCTCGATGCCCTGGAGGTGGCGGAGCTTCTCCATCGAGTCGGACGCGTTCGAGACCAGCTCGCGCAGGAAGATCTCGCGGTCGGTGTAGAGGGAGTGGACGACGAGATCGAGCAGTTGCTTGATCTCAGCCTGGAAGACGTGCTTTTCGAGAGTGGCCTCGCTCATGATGGGAATGGCGGTTCGGGATGGTTCCCGGGGAATCCGGGGCGCGGATGATAGCCACGGGACCGCCGGTGTCAAAAGCGGAGGCAGTGGCCTTTCCGCCGTAGCCGCGTTCGGGAGAACGTGGGTGGGGTGGACTCGCCATGACGGGGGCAGGTGCGGTTGGCTCATGAGTGGCCGGTGGCTGGAGGTCAGTGGCCAGAAAAGAGAATGCTCTCCTCTGGCTCTTGTTTCTTTTCACTGACCCCAGGCCCACTGACAACTGGTCACTCATAGGCGGACTGGATCTGCACGCGACGTGGTGTGTGCACCCACTCACAAGTTGAAAACTTGTGCTACCTACCCCCTCCCGTTTGATCTTGCCCCGGAGACATGGATGCCATTCCCTTGGATTCTCATGAAAGCCCTTTCCTCATGGCTGCTTGGAGTGATGGCGTTGTGCCTCACCGGCTGTTTCGATGTGGAAACATCGATCCATCTGAAGAAAGACGGCAGCGGGGCAGTGGTCCGGGAGATCTATTTCGACGAGGGCATCGAGGTCACCCTGGATCCGCCGCCGGAAAAGCGCCGGAAAATCACAATTGGCGGCCCAGAAGGAAATCCCGACCTGGGCACCCTGCCGCGGGAATTCTACGCCGAATTCGAACGCAAGGTTGCCGCGACCATGGGCAAGGGTGTCACGTTCGGCGGTTACGAGAAGCTGAAAAAGGGCAACCGGAATGGCTGCCGGATCACCTATCACTTCGAGGATATCAACACCCTGGAAATCGAACCCGAGGATCCATTTGCGCCAGGGCTGGACGAGCCGGACCGCGAACCCAAAGGCAAGGGCTTGGCGAAACCGATCACGTTCACTTATCGCGACGGCACCCTGACCATCCACTCGCCCAAGAACGATCCCGCGGAGATCGAAAAGCTCGTCACCCAAAAGAAGGAAGGAAAGGAAGACGCGGCCGAGCCAACCACACCCTCCCGCGACATGCTCAAGCAAGAGCAGTTTGCAGAAGCTTGGAGGACCAACGCCGCGAAGGACAGGAAGGGACTGAAGGTGGTGCTGGAGGACGGCATCGCGTCGACGGATGCCGCGTTCGTGCAGGAAAACGTCATCACGCTTCTAGAGATCGATCACGGACGCTTCAGCGCCGATCCGGCGAAGACCAAGAAGGTGGAGGATGAGGAAGGCACCTTGTATATGAATCTCTCCGCCGCGGCGGAAAAGCTGAAGGGCATCGATGGTGTGAAGATCGAGCCGAAGGGCGAGATCCGTGTGACCGTGAAGTAGTGCAGGTTTCCAACTTGCGAATGGGGCGGCGGAGATGATCCCGGCGGCACTTTTGGGGTTCAGGGGCAACCGGATGAAAAACTGGACCTGCACGGGTTTGGGGAGGTCCTCCCACTCACAAGTTGAAAACTCGTGCTACTTTTCGAAGGCCAGCAGGGTGCCTTCCGGGAGTTCGCGGCGGGTGCCATTGCGTTCGATGAGGTAGCCCTCCTGGGTGACGGTGCGGCCGCCGCCGAGGGAGGTGCGCATCTCGATGCGACGGGTGACGCCGTCCCGCAGGACCATGAGCTGGCCATCGATCATCAGCACGCGGGCGGTGGTGTCGTGGAGGCGCTTGCCCTCGTAGCCGATCACTCCACAGTCCGGGAGTTTCACGCGGCTGCCGGTTTTCGAAACCACGACTCCGTCCACGGTGACCTGGCTGCCATTGGCGAGAGTGGCCGGAGCGGTCAGCGGACGGGCCACGCCGTGGCGGATCACCACCATGCGATCGCTCACCTTGAGGAGGCGGTCACCGGGCGAGAGGCGCGTGACTGGCGACGGCGTGGGGACGAATGCCGGAACCGGTTTCGCCACCGCGGTGGTGGCGATCACCAGCACGGTCGAAACGAGGGCGATGAGGGTGGGTTTCATGGGAATGGATGGATGGAAGGAATCCAACGATCCTTTTCGCATGAGGTGTTCCAACAGGCTCGACCTAGTTCGATCGGGTCGGGAAAATTAATCGCAACGCGTTGTTGACCAATGATAGGCGGCGAGCTGGTTGGCGCCGGGCTGTAATGGGTGTTTTCGCGCTGCAATATGCATTCCCCACTCTAACAAGTGCATTTCGCATGGAGGAGCCGCGATGGGATGAGGGGCGCCCTTTCCCTGCAAAGGGCTGCAACCCGCACGCGAAGCCAAGCTTCGCGCTACCTCTCACCCCTCCGTCACCGGCGTGCCGCTAGGCAACTCTTCCGCGCGAGTCCCGCGGCGGCCCTGTTCGGTGCCGCTCTGGATCGCGCAGGCGATCGCGCCGAGCACAATGAGGGCGGTTTCCACGCCGTACCACATCCAGATCAGGCCGCGGCCGGAGGTGAAGCCGTAGTTGTGCAGGCCGGTGTTGAAGAAGTTCACGTGCCACCACGAGAACATCACCACGTTCGAGCCGAACATGCAGGCGAGGTGGAAGGCCCACTCCTTCAGGTAGCCGCCGAGGCGGGCGTGGAGGATGGCGAGGTTCCACAGCACGATCAGCAGCGCACCGTTCTCCTTCGGGTCCCAGCCCCAGAAGCGGCCCCAGGAATCGTTCGCCCACACGCCGCCGAGCACGGTGCCCACCAGCGAGAGGAACAGCGTGAAGCACACGCAGCCGTAGGCGGCGCGGGTCAAGGTGCGGCGCAGCGCGCGGTCGCCATCGTCCAGGCCGGTGCCGCGCATGAAGACGTAGATGTGGGACAGCAGCGCGGTGAGCAGGCCGGCGCAGTAGCCCATGGTGATGGTGATCACGTGGATGGTGAGCCAGTAGTTCGAGCGCAGCACGGCCACCAGCGGGTCCATGTGGTCCTTCGCGTCGCCCACCTCGTAGAGGCGGGACACCAGGACGAGTGCGGCACCGAGCGCCGGAGCCAGGCCGAGCGCGAAGCGTTTCCGCGTGAGGAGCTCCACGATCAGCGACAGGATCACGATCGCGGCTCCGATGCAGATCGTGGTGTCGTAGAGATTTCCGATCGGCGGGCGCTGCATGATGTAGCAGCGCTGGGCGATGGCGATCACGCAGTAGACCGCGCCGGTTGCGGTAAGCAGGCCGGTGGCCCAGGCGAAGATGCGCCCGGTGAGGTTCCAGCCCGCCGCCCACATGCCGAAAGCCAGCAAGGTGGCGAGGAGGAAGTAAACGAAGGCGTTCAGGAACCAATCGGCGCGGTAGTAGGACACCTCGGTCTTGATCGCACGGTACTCGCCGCGCTTCTCGGCCAGGGCCTGGGTCATGTCGCGGAACTTCACCAGCTCGGTGCGGAAGGCGTCATCCCCCTGCCCTGCGGCGGCGGCGATCTTCTCAAGCTGCTGCACGCGCTCGATCGAGCGCTTCGGATCGGCGGCCTGCTGGAGCATCACCGGCATGATCTCGTTGCCCACGCCGGTCCAGGCGCGGTCGTCGGCGGTATCCGGCGGGAACAGCAGCAGCGTGCTCTTCGCGTAGTTCGCCATGTCCACCACCTGTTCGAGCAGCGATTTCACGTGGTCCGGGATCTCGCGGTGCTGGGCCTGGGCGTCGGTGAGCGCCTGGCGCACGGCCGGGGCGGCGGCCATCACTACGCTCATCGCCGCACCGCGCGGGGCGCCGGGCTTGGTGGCGTCCATCTGGATACCGCGGGTGAAGGCGAAGTAGGTCAGCAGGCCCTCCAGCTTCCGCACGTTGGTGGCGAGGTCCACTGTCTGCTGCTGCTCGGGCTCGCGCTTGGTGGATTCGATCGCCTCGTAGGTCTTCGCCAGCTCGTCGAGCTTGGCACGGCCGGGCTGGAGCTCGCGGAAGCTGTAGCGGTCGCGCTTGGCCCCGGTTTCCAGGCCGAGGCCTTTCACCACCGCCGAGTTGTCGATGCGGAACATCGGCAGGTCCACCGCCACCTCCGGGCGGAACAGGCAATCGAGCAGCCACGCGGTCGGCTTCAGCGTGATCACCTTGTGCGCGGGTTTGCCGTCCTTGTCCGATTTCGCCGTCGGGCTGGTGTCCGGCACGTCGATCTTCATCGAGCGGTCGCCGTGGATCTGATAGAGCGCGAAGCCCGCGAAGGTGGAGAGCGGCTTCACGCGGCCGCCATCCTGCACCGGGATGGACTCGGCGATCTTCAGGGTCTCCTCGGACCAGGGCGTGTAGGCCTCGATGTGGCGGGGCTTCGGCTCCTGGAGCTTCTGGACCAGGGCGATGCCTCCGAAGAGCGCGGCCCCCGCGAGCAGGAAGCCGAGGGCCACCCAGCGGACGGCCACGTTGCGTTTGGCGGGAGTCTTGTTCATGCCGATTTCAGGCGGGCGTGGATATAGGTCACCAGTTTCAGGAGGAACTGGAGGGCGAGGCCGAAGGCGACGATCGCGATGCTGATCTTCGGCCACTGGTCGGAGGGATTCTGCACCACCTCCAGCACGGAATACATTTTCGCGGGATCGCGCTCGCCCTGCGGGCCGTAGCTGGCCTGGAAGAAGGTGAGCCCCTTGTTGCGCATCGGCTCGTTCATCTGGATGGTGGCGTTCACCTCGTGGCCATCGTCGATGCGGGTCACCTCGCTCACGAAGCTCTCCGGCTTCATCGTGTTCGGCGCGAAGGTGGCGGTGAACTTGTTCAGGCGCACCTGGTAGGGCATCGGCCAGTAGCGCTTGTGGATGTCCACCAGGAACACGCGCTCACCCACCTTCACCGTCTTGCCGTGGAAACTGGCGGCGGCGAGAATGAAGGGCTCGCCGGCGGTGCCATCGCGGTTCATCACGCGGGCATAGCAACCCGCGAGGTTCGCCTCGGCCTGCTTCTCGTCTTCCTTCCGCACCAGGTAGTAGCCATCGGCGATGAGCTCCTGGTTCTCCGGCGCGCGCTCGACGGCGGCGACCGGCTGGCTGTTCGACATCCACCCGTTGACCTGGAGGTCGAAGGGGAAATCCGGCAGCTTGAAATCACGCGGCGTGGAGCCGGTGGTGTCCATGCCGCTGGTCTTCCGGGCGAACCATTTCCATGACCCGATCGCCTGCGGCTGGAGGTCGTCGAGGTGCTCGCCGCGGATCACGTGGATGTTCGTCGGCTTGCCGTCCTTGATCTCGGACACCTCGACCACGAACTCGGTGTAATCCTGCGCCACGTTGCTGGTCTGCCCCTGCTGGAGCACCATGTTGCCGCGCACTTCCTTCCACTGCGCCACGCCGCCGGCCACGATCAGGAACAGGATGCCGGAGTGGGAGATCAGGTTTCCCCAGTGCCGCCAGCCCTTCCGCGCGCGGATCACGCCGCCGAGGAACAGGTTCACGAACAGCAGCAAACACACCCAGTAGCCGCCGGGCAGCGGAAACTTGAGCTGGGTGCCGCCCACGTTCATCACCTTCAGCTCGGGCGTGAAGAAGAACGAGGACGAGTCGAAGTACTTCTTCAACGTCGGCAACAGGCCGCGCTCCACCTGCTCCAGCGTGGCCAGCCAGGTCAGCAGCCCCAGCAGGAGCAGCAGCACGGTGGCCAGACCGAAGCCGGACAGGACATTGAAGATCCGCACCGGCAGCGAGGCCGGGCGTTTGGTGGTGGTGGAAGCGGCTTCCATGGGAAAATCAGCGGACGTGCCTACGGTTCACGGGAGGCTGATCATTCACCGGCGAGCGCCAGCGACTTGCAGAAGGCTTCCAGCGCGGCCTTCGCCTCGGTCACCTCGTCCTTCGGGCCGGTCATTTTCACGGTGAGGATGCGGCCGTTCACGTCCGCCACCACCCCGGCCAGCGCGAAGCCCGGGCGGGACTCGGCTCCGGCCATGCCGCCGGAATAGGTGCCATCCGCCTCCACCCACACGCCCGCGGTGTCCACGATGGCCACGCGGCGGCGTTCATCGAGCGTCTCGGCGGTGAGCTTCGGCGCGTTGAACTGGCCCAGCCAGCGGTTCACGTTGTCCAGCACCGAGCCGGTGGAAATGCCCACCGACACCTCGCCGAGCCCGCTTTCGCCGAAACGGTAGTTCAGCAGTCGGAACTGGGTGGACGGCAGTTGCAACCAGCCCTGTGGCGTGGTGCCGGTCACCGGGCTCGTCCGCTTGTCGCGGAACCGCTCGTCGCTGGTCGCGAAGAGCTTCGGCGTGGTGTCGTTCGAAGTCTCGGCGCGGGTTTCGGTCACCGTGACCTCCGCCGGCGGCTTGCGGCAGGCGGAAAGGGAAAGCACGGCCACGAGTCCGAGAAACGCCGGGATTTTCATCGCCGGGGGGAATAGTCGCGCCCGTCATGCCGTGCAAGGGGAAATGGCTTTCAGCCGAAGGCTGAAAGCCAGAATCCAGAGTCCAGAAACCAGAATCCAGAGAAGAGGAAGAGATGGGGCACCGATTGACGCTCGTCGGGGTGGGTCGGGAGAGTGACAATGATCGAGTAAGAGCCCGACCTCGGAGTCTCTTTTCTGGTTTCTGGACTCTGGATTCTGGCCCAAGGCCCTTGCCCGAAGGGCCATTCACCCGTAAAAGCCCGCGTGGAGCCGATCCGATACTACAACCGACACACCGGGGCGATGGAGACCGAGCAGGTCTATGGCGAGGGATTCCTGCGCTGGGCCTACGGCACGCCGCTCGGCCGGTTGTCGCTGGAGGCCTTCGTGAAGCGGCCGTTTTTCTCGAAATTCTACGGCTGGCGGATGGACCGGCCCGCCTCCGCGGCAAAGGTCGCGCCGTTCATCGTGGACTACGGCATGAAGGTGGAGGACTTCGCCGATGATCCGGCCTCCTTCCGCAGCTTCAATGAGTTCTTCTATCGGAAACTGAAGCCCGCCGCGCGCCCGATCGAGGCCGCGCCGGTGGTGTTCCCCGCCGATGGCCGCCACCTCGGGTTCGAGCGCGCCGCATCGATGGACGGCGTGTTCGTGAAAGGCCAGCGCTTCGACCTCGAAAAGCTGCTCGGCTCCCGCGAGCTGGCCGCCCGCTACGCCGATGGTCCGCTGGTGTTGTCCCGCCTGTGCCCGGTCGATTACCACCGGTTCCACTTCCCCTGCTCCGGCACGCCCTCCGCCACCGAGACGATCAACGGCCCGCTGTTCTCCGTCTCTCCCCTCGCCCTGCGCCAGAACCTCGCCTATCTCTGGGAAAACAAGCGCACCATCACCCGCCTCGAAACGCCGGACCTCGGCACCGTGCTGCTGTTGGAAATCGGCGCCACCTGCGTGGGCTCCATCCTCCAGACTTTCACGCCCGGCCAGCCGGTCGCGAAAGGCGCGGAGAAGGGCTACTTCGCCTTCGGCGGCTCCTCCACCATCACCATTTTCGAACCGGGAAGAGTGGCCTTGGCGCCGGATCTGTTGGAGAACTCGTTGAAACAGGTGGAGACGTATGCGCGAATGGGCTGCGTGATGGCCACGAAGCACTAAATCTTAAGCACTAAATTCTAAACGAAGAGCTTCGCCCATCCACACGCCACCCATCCGAACGAACCCCTGCCCTGGTTCCGCCGTTTAGAATTTCAGATTTAGAATTTAGTGCTTACCCACCAGATGAACCACCTCAAGACGCTTCATGAACACGCCAAGGAGGCGCTGAAGCCATCGCTCCAGAAGCAGCTTTCGCCCGCCGAGCGGATCGCGCTCTACAAGCGCTTCATGAAGATCGAGGAGCACCGGATCTTCCTCAAACACCGCTCCGGGGCCGGTGGCCTGGAGATCGCCCGCAACCGCGCGGAGTTGATCGACGTGGTGCTTTCCGCCGTGCTGCGGATGACGCTGGAGGAGGCGGATGACAAGCACCCGCTGGCGCTGGTGGCCACCGGTGGCTATGGCCGCGGCACGCTCAATCCGCGCTCGGACATCGACCTGCTGTTCCTCGTTCCCCGCGCCTCGAACCGGCTGCCGAAGCCGCTCGAGGAGGCGGTTCAAAAGATCCTCTATTTGCTCTGGGATGTCGGTTTCAAGGTCGGCCACGCCTGCCGCTCCATCGCCGAGTGTGTGGAGGAGGCGAAGGCGGACCAGGAGAACAAGACCGCGCTGATGGACGCCCGCTTCATCGCCGGGGACGTGAAGCTCTTCAAGGAGTTCGAGAAGCGCTTCGACAAGGACTGCATCAAGAAGGGCCAGGACGCCTTCTTCGAGCTGCGCCGCCAGGACCTCCGCTCCCGCCACGAGCGCTACTGGCGCACCGTTTTCCTCCAGGAGCCGAATGTGAAGGAAAGCTGCGGCGGCCTCCGCGATTACCAAAACATCCACTGGGTGGCGCGGGTGAAGCGCGGCACCTTCGACCTGAAGAAACTCGTCGAGGACCGCCTGCTCACCGCCACCGCCTTCGAGGAGGTCGAGGCCGCCTACGACTTCCTCCACCGCGTCCGCAACGAGCTCCACTACGCCACCGGCAAGGGCACCGACCAGCTCACGCTCCAGCTCCAGGGCGTGGTCTCCACGAATTTCAACTACCCGCAGCGCAGCATCCTCCGCCGCACCGAGGAGTTCATGCGGGACTACTATCGCCATACGAGAAACCTCTACCAGCACTCCACCTCGCTGATGGAGATCTTCCAGATCGAGGCCGAGCACCAGTCGGAGCCCGGCGGCCTGCGCTCGTTCCTCACCTTCCGGAAAAAGCAGCGCGAGGAGTTCGATGGCTTCATCGCCCGCGATGGCCGCGCCTACGCCTCCGGCCCGGACATCTTCAAGGACGATCCGAACCGGCTGATGCGCATGTTCCAGCACACCCAGGTGCGCGGCCTGCGCCTCGGGCCGCCGCTGCGCAAGCTGGTGAAGGAACACTGGGGCGACATCGACCGCCCGTTCCGCTACTCGAAGGCGAACCGCGAGACCTTCCAGGCGATCCTGGAGCGGAAGGGCGACGTGGCCCGCGCGCTGCGCCAGATGCACCGCGTCGGTTTCCTCGGCCGCTACCTGCCGGAGTTCGGCGCGCTCGATTGCCTGGTGCAGCACGAGTTCTTCCACCGCTACACCGCGGACGAGCACACGCTGCGCTGCGTGGAGCAGCTCGACGCCCTCATCGGCGCGGAGGAAAACCCGAAGCTCGCCCTTTACCGCCGCCTCTTCCACGAGATCGAGGACCCCTACGGTCTCTACCTCGCCGTGATCCTGCACGACACCGGCCGCGCCGAGAACGTCCGCGAGCACATCGACGGCTCGGCCATGCTCGCCTCCCGCCTCTGCAACCGCCTGCAGATCCACGGCAGCCGCCGCGCCCTGATCATGTTCCTGGTGGACAACCACCTCACCTTCTGGCGCACCGCCACCACCCGCAATATCGAGGACCCGGACGTGATCGCCGAGTTCGCCTCGATCATGAAGACGCCGGCCTACCTCGACGCGCTCTTCCTGTTCACCTACGCCGACTCGAACGGTACCTCGCCGGATGCCTGGACCGGGTGGAAGGAAACGCTGATGCGCCAGCTCCACTCCACCACCCGCCGCTTCCTCACCGAGGGCCGCGAGAAGTATGAGGAAGCGCTCGATCGCGAGCGCCTTGAGCTGCGCGATGGCGTGGTGGCGCTCATGCGCGAGGATTACTACCCGGACATCTACCGCCACTTCGAGCTGATGCCGCCGGCCGTGTTCCGCTTCCGCCAGCCCGCGGAAATCGTGACCCAGGTCCGCACCGTGCGCCATTTCCTCCAGCGCGAGGAGGAGACCGGCGATCCGTTCTCGACCTGCATCAAGTGGATCGACCACACCGACAAGGGCTACACCGAACTCGTCCTCGCCAGCCGCGACAAGCCGCTGCTGCTGGAAAAGGTCTGCTGCGCCCTCGCCTCCGAGCAGATCAACATCCTCTCCGCCGACTTCTTCACCCGCGGCGATGGAGTGGTGGTGAACCTGCTGCGCGTTTGCACCACCAACTTCGAGCCCGTTTCCGATCTCAGCGTCCGCAAGCGCATCCTCGGTGTCTTCGAGGAGATCCTCCGTGCCGAGTCCTACAAGCCGGAGCAGTATCTCAAGCGGAAGATGAACTTCCTGAAGCCGCGCACCGACAGCGGCATCCAGGTGCCCGTGCGCGCCTACGTCAGCAATGACCTGCACCCGTCCTGCACCACCGTGGAAATCCAGGCGCTCGACCGCATCGGCCTGCTGCACGACCTCTTCCAGGCGATCAACTCCCACGGCCTGAATACCGCCCACGCCCGCATTCTCACCGAGAAGGGCGTGGCGATGGACACCCTCTACCTCACCACCGCGGACGGCCACCAGGTCCACGACATGGCGATCCTCCACAGCTTGGAAAACGACATCTCGAAGCTCGTCGACCGCGGCGAGACCTGAGCGGTCGGGCACTCTTTCGCCCCGGCAGGGGCAGGAGAAATTAGCCGGTCGGCAAGGAGCGTAGCGACGCTGCCACCGGATGATCCGCGGATCAGTCAGGCACCCCGGAGGGCGTGCGAGAGGCGCGCCCTGGCTCCGGTCGAAAAATGGGCAATGGGAATTCCACAGACCTGTGAACCCTGCTGCGATCGCCTTCGGGATCGAATGCTCTACCCGCCCCAACCGGAGGTGTCGTCGCCAAGGCTCCTTAACCTCCGGCTACTCGGGCTGTCATCCCCTTCGGGGATACAGACGCCAGGAGGTTGCCCCCCTTCACACCCGCGCGTCCAGCCAGGTGCCGCGGAAGTGCAGCCACGTGAACGCGATCGCCTGGGTGAACAGGTCCATCCCGAGCACGATCCACACCGCTGTCAGCGAGATGCCGCCGTGGTGGAAGAACCACCACAGCACGCCCACGCGGTAGAAGATCATGCTGCCGAAGGACCACCGCATCACCGCCACCGTCGCCCCCGCGCCGCGCATCGAGGTTTTCAGGATGATGCACGTGGCGAAGAACGGCTGGGTGATCGCGGACACGATCAGCAGCGGCGCGCCCATGTGCGCGTGGAATTCGCTGCCCGGCGCCATGATCCCGATCAACTGGTAGCGGAAGAACACGAAACACAAGCCGATCAGGCTCATCAGCCCCACGGCCATCTTCCAGCACAGCCGCACCGCCTTCACCGCCATCGGTTTCGAGCCCGCGCCGAGGTATTGCCCGGTCAAGGCGGCGGCCGCGGTGGCGATGGCGAAGCCCGGCAGGAAACTCATCGACTCCACCCGGATCGCCAGCATGTGCGCCCCGAGCGAGCCCTCGATCGCCGACTTCGCGATGACGTGGATGCCGTAGGCGTGGATCAGCCACATCACCAGGATCTCCAGCGATTGCGGCGCCCCCACGCGCAGGATGCGCTTCATCGTGTCCCAGTGCGGCGTCAGCCCGAAACGCGTCCACTTCAGCGCCGCGCTGCGGCCATGGCCGAGCATCAGGAAGGAGGTCAGGAAGCCGCACACCCAGCCGGTTACCGTGCCGGTGGCAATGCCCGCAATGCCATGGCCACCGAAAGGAGCCGGGCCAAACACCAGCATCCAGCTCACGCCCATGTTCACCACGTTCACGATCACCATCGCCAGGAACGGCGTGCGGGTGTCGCCCGCGGCGCGCAGCGCGGCATTGATCGCGAACATCGCCCCGCTGATCGGGCCGGACCACGCCAGCACCCGCAGGAATTTCTCCGCCTGCACACCGGCCTCCGGGCTCAGGCCGATCTGGCGGATCAGCAGCGGGATGCCCACCTGCAGGATCACCAGCGAGCCGATGCCGGCCGCCACCCCCAGCCACAGGCCCTGCCCCAGCCCGCGGTTTGCCAGCGGTTCATCCCGCGCCCCGGTGGCCCGGGAAACCAGCGCCATCACCCCGGTGGCCACCGCCCCCTGGAGGATGTTGAAGAACCAGCCAACGTAGCCGCCCAGCCCCATCGCATCGAGGATCGCCACCCGTTCGGCGCCCTCCGCCATCCGTCCGGAAATCAGCAGGTCGGTCAGGCCGACGAAAAACGCGAGGACGTTCTCCAATAGCGGCCACATCGCAAGGGTGATCACCTGCTGCGTGAGCGTCAGACCTCCCAGTTTTCCAACGAGTTCCACCTCCCCCGTGGCCCGACTGGCGGCTTCGAGGGTCATTCCGGGTTTTGCCATGCGCGTGCAGGGAGCTAGACGTTCCCGGACGACGCATTCCAACAAAAAACACACGCGATTGCGTGGAATCCGTCATTGGCGAGGGCTGGCTCATGGACTATCATGTGCCCGTGGAGTCGAAGTCCTCTTCATCCGATCACCCGATTGCCCTGCAGGGTCAACTCCTGCTCGCCGACCCCTCGCTGCGCGATGGGATTTTCGACCATTCCGTGGTCCTGCTGGCGGAGCACTCCGCCAAGGAGGGGGCCTTCGGATTGGTTCTAAACCACCCCACCGGCCACGTCGTCGGGGACCTGCTGAAGGACGAGGCCTTCGCGCCCTTGAAAAAGGTGGCCGTCCACCAGGGCGGGCCGGTTTCCTGCGAGCACCTGACGTTTTCCGCCTTCTGGTGGAGCCAGGAAAAGAAGCAGCTCCGCTGGGCGATCCGGATCTCCGCCGAGGACGCCATCGCCCACAGCCACCGCCCGGGCACGCTGGTCCGGGCCTTCATCGGCTACTCCGGCTGGAATCCCGGCCAGCTTGAAAATGAACTGCGCCGGAACTCGTGGATCACCACCAAGCCGGACAACGCCCTGCTCGGCCAAAGCCATGACCGCGAGCTGTGGAGCGAGATTCTGCGCCACCTCTCACCCTACCACCGCATCCTTGCGGAGGCCCCGCCGGATCCGTTCCTGAACTAAGTCGCGAGGCAATGGGCATGTTTGGACAGAATTAACAAAATTGGCAGAATTAACAGAATCAGAGCGATATGCGCCTTGGTTCGTTAATTCTGAAAATTCTGTCAATTCTGTCTCCTTGGCAGGATTGCCGGATTACGGTTTCGCACCGGCATCGCGGACGCCGAGCGGGCGCACCCAGATATTGCGGTACTCGACCGGGTCGCCGTGGAACTGGAGCTTGATCGGGCCGGTGGTCGGGAAGTTTTCCGGGTAGGACGCCAGCTTGCGGTACTGGGTCGGGCCGAGGAAGAGCTCGCCGTTCTGAGTGAAGACGCCGTCGTGCATCACCGTGACCTTGGCGGGCTTCACCACCTTGCCGTTTTCGGAAACCGGCGGCTCGAAGGCGATGTCGTAGCTCTGCCACTCGCCCTGCGGCGGGCAGGCGTTCACCAGCGGCGGGAGCTGGCCGTAGAGGGCGGTCGCCTGGCCGTCCGGGTAGGTCTTGTTGTTGTTGCTCTGGAGCACCTGGATCTCGAACTGGCCCATCAGGAACACGCCGCTGTTGCCGCCGCCCTGGCCGTTCACCGGGCGGTCCTTCGGCTGCCGCCACTCGAGGTGGAGCTGGATCGGGCCGAACGAGTCCTTGGTCTGGAGGTCGCCCGGCTTCCCGGCGATCAGCGCGCCGTCCTTGATCTGCCACTGGGCCGGGCCGCCATTGCTGGTCCAGGCGTCCGTCGAGGTGCCGTCGAAGAGCACCTTGGCATCGCCCGGCGGCTTCGAGTTCACCAGCCCGGCCGGGGCCACCACCGGCGGCTGCGGACGGGTGCCGTCGTGCACCACGTAGGGCACCCCGGGGAGTTGAGGGGTGTTGGGTTTTTCGCCGAAGCCTTCGCCCGTCGCCATTTCGCACGCCGCAATGAGGGTGCCCGCCAGGATCCATCCGGTGGATTTCATGAGGCAACAGGAACGCCTGGAACCCACCGATCTTTCAAGCCGGATTCATAACAAGTGTTGCGGGAGGCCCCCGGATCGTGGATGGTTCCCGCGCCTTTCCTGCCATGCCAGCCCAACCCCTCCAGACCGGTCGCAGCGACCGTTTCCCGTTCGAACTCGTCAAACCGGAACTCGAGCGCGTGGAATCCGCGATCCGTGACCAGGTGCGGGCCTTCGATCCGGCGGTGGAGCCCTACGTGGCCTATGTCTGCAATACCTCGGGAAAGCGCATCCGTCCCGCCCTTGCCGTGCTGATCGGCGGCGCCCTCGGCGGTGCCAATGAAGGCCATCTGAAGCTGGGCGTGATCATGGAGCTGATCCACATGGCCACCTTGGTCCATGATGACATCATCGACGGTGCCACCACCCGCCGCATGGTCCCCACCGCGAACGCGAAATGGGGTGCCGGCCTCTCCGTGCTGCTCGGCGACGCGCTCTTCTCGCACGCCCTCAGCCTCGCCACCGATTTCAACAGCATCGACATCTGCCGCAAGGTCGGCCAGTCCTCGCGCGAGGTCTGCCAGGGTGAAATCATCCAGACCCAGCGCCGTTTCGACCTGACTCTCACCAAGGCCGACTACTTCCGCATCATCGAGATGAAGACCGGCGCGCTGTTCGCGTCCTCGGCCGGCCTGGCCGCCAATCTCTCGGGAGCCGATGCCGAAACCGAAGCCCGTTTCTACGACTACGGGATGAAGCTCGGCACCGCCTACCAGATCTACGATGACTGCCTGGATCTCGTGGGTTCCGAGGAAGAGGTCGGCAAGACCCTCCGCACCGACCTCGCCAAGGGCAAGCTGACCCTGCCGATCCTCAACCTGCTGGAAACCGCCAGCGAGGCCCAGCGCAGCAAGCTCAACAAGCGCATCATCGACCAGGAACCGCTCGATCTCCCCGTGCTCGTCGGCATCGCCGAGTATGAAGGTGCGATCGAGAGCGCCATCGACACCGCCGTCGGCCTGCTCGCCTCCTGCCGCGACGATCTCCAGATCCTGGCCCCGTCCGATTTCAAGGACGCGCTCGTGCAGATCACCTGGTTCCTCCAGGTCCTGCTCGAAAAGTGCCGCCGCTAAGGTCGCACAAGTTTCCTCCAAGAGGGCTCTGTCGCCCCGGTAGGGGCATGAGAGATTAGCCGGTGGTGAAACCACCGGACCAGAGCGGCATGTCATTCTTGCGCCCCGGAGGGAGCGCGAGACACGAGCCCCGGCTCCGCGGGTGGAATGATAAATGGAATTCCGCAGGCCTTCGAGCCCGGCTGCGATCCCCTCCGGGATCGAATGACCTTCCCGCCCCTACCGGAGGTGTCGTCGCCAAGGCTCCTCAACCTCTGGCTACCGGGGCTGTCATCCCATTCGGGATGCAGAGTTCAAGAGGTGCGTCATGCCAAGGCTTCCATGCGCCACCCTCCGCCCCCTGGAGTCTTTTTGTCAGCTTCGGCTTCCTCCCGGGGCCTACGCCCGCTTTTCCAAAAACTTCCCTACGGAATACCCGATCATCACGACCATAACACAAAATAAGCTACCGTTTTCGCGTTGACGCCACCATATATCGTAAACACACTCTCGGACATTCGTTGCTGTCCCCTCTGGCTTATGCGGTGCATCCAATGTGGCTCACTCAAAGACAAGGTGCTCGATTCCCGCGCATCCAAGGACGGCACGACCATCCGCCGCCGCCGCGAATGCCTCAATTGCAGCTACCGCTATACCACCTACGAACAGATCGAACGCACCGATCTGCGCGTGGTGAAGCGCGACGGGGCCCGCGAATCCCTGAACCGCGAGAAGATCCTCAGCGGCCTCGTGAAGGCCTGCGAGAAACGCCCCGTGCCGATGGACCGCCTCGACCGCGCGGTGGAGGAGATCCTCGCCGAGCTGCACAAGGACCACCTTTCCGAAGTCCCCTCCTCCGCCATCGGCGCGAAGGTCATGGACAAGCTCCACCAGATCGATCCCGTGGCCTACGTCCGCTACGTCTCGGTCTACCGCCAGTTCGAGAACGTCAACGAGTTCATCCAGGAAATCCAATCGCTCTCGATGCGCGCCGCCCGCGATCCACTCCAGCGGCGCCTCTTCAAGGACTGACCCTCTCACCCACCCCTGCTGTTTCCACCCAACCCTAACCCCGCTGTCCCGCCACCCCGCTAGATCCCGTCCCCTGTGATCTCACTCATCGGCAACCGCCCCGCGTTGCAAGTCGGCCGCTACCAGGTGATCGACTACGATACCGCGTGGCTTGGTGACGCCCTTCGCCGTGCGGCGTTGGCGGCGGAGCGGGAGGATTTTCCCTTCGTGGAAGACATCCGCTCGGGGATCGCGCAGTACTTGGAGACGAAGTGCCCGCTGCGGTTGCTGCCGTTGTCGGAGTTGTTCTGCAAGGTGCGGAAGATGCTGGAAACGATCGGGTGCGAGGTGATCGCCGAGAAGCTGGAGCCGTTGGCTCCGCCGCTCACGGTGTCCCTGCTGCCCGCGGCGAAGGAGGCAGGCAATGGGTTCGAACTCGCTTTCTTCGAGCGCATCCGCGCGGAACTCGATGAGCTGCGCGTCGTCGGCGCGGAGGAAATCCGCTTCACCGACATCAAGGAAAGCGCCCGCGTCATCCGCGGCGCGGAAAAGTGGGACAAGCACTGCGCCCAGCTCGAGGAGGAGATCCTCGGCTTCCTCCGCGCCTGCGACCGCGACCAGAAGGACTACGACCGCCGCCTGCGGTTGAAGGTCGAAAGCGATCGCTAAGTAGCGCGAAGCTTGGCTTCGCGTGTGGAGGAGAGCCCCATTGGGATTAGGGGCATCCTCACCAACAAACGTCCGCATTCCACACGCGAAGCCAAGCTTCGCGCTACCTCGTGATCCAGCCCAAGCTCACGCCGCCTCGATCTCTTCCACTTCCTCCTCGATCTCCGGGCGGCTCCCGAGCTTCGCGAGGAACGAGCTGTACTCCACCAGCTCCATCTTGCCATCCACGTGTTCAAGGATCGCGGTGAGGCTTTCCACCCAGTCGCCGGAGTTCAGATAATGGATCTCCCCCACCTGCTTGTCCTCGGGCGTGTGGATGTGGCCACAGATGATGCCATCGCATTTCTTGTGGCGGGCCAGCTCCTGGAGCTGCTGCTCGTAGCGGTCCACGAAGCTCACGGCGCTCTTCACCTTGGCTTTGATCTTCTTGCTCAGGGAGAAGTATTCCTTCCCGCGCCACGCCCGCCAGCGGTTGTAGAGCCGGTTCAGGTTCAGCAGCGCGTCGTAGCCCACCGACCCCAGCACCGCCAGCCACTTGTGGTTGGTGGAAACGCTGTCGAAGCCATCGCCATGGACCACCAGGTAACGCTGGCCATTGAGGGCATGGTGGATGTGCTCCTTCATCACCTTGAGGCGGCCGAAGGCGAGCGGCAGGAAGCGCTCAAGGATGTCGTCGTGGTTGCCGCGGATGTAGATGACCTCGGTCTTCTCCTTTTCCATCATCTTGAGCACCTTGCGGATGAACCGGCTGTGCCGTCCGCGCCAGCGCGCGCCGCGGCGCAGGGCCCAGCCGTCGATGATGTCACCATTGAGCACCAGTTTCTCGCAGCGCAGGTGTTTGAGGAAATGGACGACCTCGGCGGCCTTGCTGTCGGGCGTGCCGAGATGGATGTCGGACAGGAACACGGTTCGGCAGCCGAGTTTGGGACGCTTCTTCGGCGTCAGGTGATGGCGCAGGATGTCCCGCGATTGCCCCGCCAAAATAGACAAACGCTCCTCGAAGGAGGCGATCACCTGATCCCAGCCCAGGGTTTCCGCCGTCTGGCGGGCGGAACGCCGGAGATTTTGATGGGCCGCCAGATCGAGCGCTTCCAGCGCCAGCCGGGTGAACTGGCCGGCATCCCCCTTCACGGCCTTCAGGCCATTCTCGCCGTGGCTCACGTGACGGGCCGGGGCGGCGTAATCGTAGCTCACGGTGACTAAACCGCTGGCCAGGCCTTCCAGCACCACGTTTCCAAAAGTCTCGGTCTCGCTCGGGAACAGCAGGATGTCCGCCGAGGCATAATGGGCCGCGAGTTCCTCGCCGGTTTGCACGCCCGCGAAATGGACCCGCGGATGGGCTTCCTGGAGGCGGGCCCGGATCGGACCATCCCCCACCACCACGCAGCGGGCTCCGGAAAAGGCCTCCTCCATCTTGCGGAAGACCTCCATTCCGAGATCGAGATTCTTCTCGGGCGCGACCCGCCCGACGATCAGCACCACCGGCGAGCCATCGTTCGCCCCCCAGGTCTCACGAAGCGCGGCGCGGCGCTTCTCCGGGTGAAACAGCACCGTATCCACCCCGCGGCCCAGCAAATGGACCTCCGGGAAGCCCTCGGCACGCAGCGTTTCCACCACCTCCGGGGACGGTGCCAGGGTGCAATCGGCGCGGCTGTGGAAGCGCTTCAAGTAGAACTTCGCCGCCGGCTGGAGCCCGCCGAGGCGGTACTGCTCCATGTATTCGTGGAAATTGGTGTGGAAGCCCGTGATCACCGGGATCCCGAGCGTTTTCGCCGCCTTCACCGCGGAATCGCCCAGCGGGCTCTCGGTGGCCACGTAGATCGCGTCCGGACGCTTCTTCAGCCAGCGCTTGCGCAGCTTGAACGGACCCGGCAGTCCCACCCGGACCTCCTTGTAGCCCGGCAGGGCCACGGAGGCGGCGATGGTTTCCCCCGCCTTGCCCTCGCCGGTGCGGATCACATGCACCCGGTGGCCGCGCCGCCGGAGTCCATCGGTGAGCCTCCCCAGCGTCATCGAAACGCCATTCACGTCCGGCGGGAAGGTATCGGTCACGAAATCGATTTTCATGCGCAATCGACGGGCACGAACTCGTTCCGTCGGGTGACAGGAAACCAGACCCGTCGTCACATTCTCACTCCCTTTCCGGTGTCGGTTCCGTCACAGGAGCCACCGAAAGCCTCACGCTCCAATCTCCATTCGCTCTTGGCGGTTCGAATTCCCGCTCCTAACCTCCCCGGCATGTCGTCCAGCTTCGGCCACAGTTTCCGCATCCACACCTTCGGCGAGTCGCACGGCGGCGGCGTCGGGGTCATCATCGACGGCTGCCCGCCGCGCGTTCCGCTCACCGAAGCCCATATCCAGCGCGAACTCGACCGCCGCCGTCCCGGCCAGAGCGAGATCGTCACCCCGCGCAAGGAGGCGGACACCGCGGAGATTCTTTCCGGCACCCACGACGGTGTCACACTCGGCACCCCCATCGCCATCGTCGTGCGCAACACCGACCAGCGCCCGTCCGCCTACGACGAGATGGCGGTGAAGTACCGCCCGTCCCACGCCGACTACACCTACGATGCGAAATACGGCCTGCGCGCGCCCTCCGGCGGTGGCCGCGCCTCCGCCCGCGAAACCATCGGCCGCGTGGCCGCCGCCGCCGTGGCCACCCAGGTCCTGCAGGCCCTCCACCCCGGCATCGAGGTGCTGGCGTGGGTCAAGTCGATCCACAACCTCAACGCCAACGTCGACCCGGAGACGGTCACCTTTGAAACGATCGAAGGAAACATCGTGCGCACCGGCGATCCGGCCATGGCCGAGCCGATGATCGAGCGCATCAAGGAAGTCCGCGGCGAGGGCAACTCCGTCGGCGGCGTGGTCGAATGCGTGATCCGCGGCTGCCCGCCGGGGCTCGGCGAGCCGGTCTTCGACAAGCTGGAGGCCGATCTGGCGAAGGCGATGCTGTCCCTGCCCGCCACCAAGGGCTTTGAGGTCGGTTCCGGTTTCGGCGGCACCCTGCTCACCGGTCGCGAGCACAACGATCCCTTCCGGATGATCGATGGCCGGGTCCGCACCACCTCGAACCGCTCCGGCGGCATCCAGGGCGGCATTTCCAATGGCGAGAACATTATCTTCCGCGTGGCCTTCAAGCCGACCGCCACGATCATGACCTCCCAGGAAACCGTGACCTCCAGCGGCGAGAACACCGAGCTGCAGGGCCGCGGTCGCCACGATGCCTGCGTGCTGCCGCGCGCCGTGCCGATGGTCGAGGCCATGGCCACGCTGGTGCTGATGGACCACCTCCTGCGCCAGCGCGCCCAGAACGGCCTGCCGGTTCTTCCCGAGATCAGCCACGAAGACGATTTCGACCCGACCGAGTCTCCCTCGCCGATCGACCCCACCTGATCCGCGTGGTTCCCTGACCACCCGACGCCATGGACATCCAATCCTTCATCGACAGCATCCGGAACAGCGGAGTGCCGCAGCTCAGCCTCGGCACCGCCGTGCTGGTGATCTTCCTGTTCTGTGCGGTGATGGCGATGATCCGTGGCATTTTCCGGATCCTGCTCGGCTCGATGGCGATCGCCGCCGCGGTTTACGCGGGCCTGTGGGCGTGGCGGGAATCCCCCGCCATCGCGATCCGCTACACCGGCAAGCCGCTGCCGTGGCTCGACGTCGCCTGGCCGGTGGCGGCGGGTTTGATCACCTTCATCGTCCTGCGGCTGATCATCAATTTCGTGACCAAGCCCTTCGGCAACACCGAGGGACGGAAGCCGTCGTTCCTCGGCCGACTGCTCGCCATCCCGCTGGCGCTGGTCCCCACCTCGCTGATTTCCGCCGCGGGCATCCTGCTGGTGAACCACGTCGGCACCCTCGGCGAACTCCGGTCCTTCGCCGACCGCGAGACGTCCACGAAACGCCCGGAATGGGCGAAGACCGCCGAGGACCTCAAGAAGACCATCGAGGCCAACGTCCCCGCCGATTGGCTGGCGAAACTCGATGAACTCACCCAGGACCGGCTCCGCCTGACCATCGCGAAACTCATCACCGCGAAGGCCGGGGACAAGGTGCCGCCGAAGGCCATCCCGGTGGTCGAAGGCCCGGTGCTGAAGGCCATCCCGGTGGACGAGCCCCGCCTCAAGAACCTCGCCCGCGAGCAGCACTACGGCGCGCTCCTCAACCACCCGGACGTCAACAAGGCGTTGAACGATCCGAAGGTGCGCCAGGCACTGAAGGACCTCCAACTCTAACAGGCGATCCGTCCCTCCCCTTTCCTTTTCCATTCCCCGCAATGCCCTACCTCGTCACCATCGGCCTCGAAGTCCACTGCCAGGTCAAAACGCAGACCAAGATGTTCTGCGCCTGCCGCACCTCGTTCGCGGAAGACCCGAACACGAACACCTGCCCGGTGTGCCTCGGCCTGCCCGGCGCGCTGCCGGTGCTGAACCGCGAGGCGATCGAGAAGACGCTGCTCACCGGCCTGCTGCTCGGCTGCGGCTCCCCGGAAATCTCGTTCTGGGACCGGAAGAACTACTTCTATCCGGACATGCCGAAGAACTACCAGACGACGCAGATGGACAAGCCGCTCTGCCTCGGCGGCGGCGTGCCCCTCTACGACCACTGCTACCCGACGGACGTCCGGAAGAACATCAAGAACCCCGGCAAGGTGGTGCGCCTGAACCGCATCCACCTTGAGGAAGACGTGGCGAAGTCCACCCACCTCGGCACCACCTCGGTGATCGATTTCAACCGCGCCGGCACCCCGCTGATGGAGATCGTCAGCGAGGCCGATCTCGAGTCCGCGGAGGAGGTCTGCTCCTACCTGCGCTCGCTGCAGATGATCCTCGTCCAGGGCGGCGTGTCCGATGCCGACATGGAGAAGGGCCAGATGCGCTGCGACGTGAACATCTCCCTGCGCGAGAAGGAATCCGACCCGCTCGGCACCAAGGTCGAGCTGAAGAACCTCAACTCCGTCTCGGCCATCCGCCGTGCGATCCATTTCGAGGTCGAGCGCCAGAGCGAGGAGCTCGACATGGGCATCCCGCAGATCCAGTCGACCCGCCGCTGGGACGATGACCGCGGCGAAACCACCATCCTCCGCACCAAGGAGAACGCCGACGATTACCGCTACTTCCCCTGCCCCGACCTGCTGCCGGTCCGCACCGCGCCGCTGTTGGAGAAGGTCCTTCCGCTGGTGCCGGAGCTGCCGCACCAGAAGGCCGCGCGTTTCGAAAGCGAGTATGGCGTGACGGCCTACGATGCCTCGGTGCTGTCCTCGGACAAGGATCTCGCCGTGTTCTTCGAGGAAGTCAGCGGCCATGGTGCCGGCGCCATCGCCGGCAAGAAGGTCGCGAACTTCATCATCAACAACCTCCTCGGCCTGCTCAACGAGCGCAGCATCGCCATCGCCGAATGCCCCGTTTCCACCGCGAAGATCCACGACCTGCTCGCGCTGGTCGAGGACGGCACGCTGGCCTCCAGCCAGGCCAAAGAGGTCTTCACCGTGCTCTTCGACAGCCCGGACGAGGCCCCGGCCGCGATCGCGAAGGAGCTCGGCTTCGAGCCGACCGACGCCGGTGAACTCGACACGCTCTGCGACCAGGTCATCGCCGCGAACCCGGAGAAGGTCGCCGAGATCAAGGGCGGCAACGACAAGCTGCTGAACTGGCTCACCGGCCAGGTCATGAAAGCCTCCTCCACCAAGCCCAACCCGAAACAGGTCACCGACCTGCTCAAGGCCAAGCTGGGCTGACGGCTTCCTGCGGGCTTTCCCACGCAGTCGTCCCAGCGGTTCTTGAAGATGGCTGACGAATTTATCGCACAAACACATCCGGTCGAGATATCGGCATTGGATTCCATTGCGTCTGTTCTAGTAGACGACGGCCTGTGCGTGATTGAGCGGGAGCAAGCGAATGAAGTGTTGCTGCGATGGAATGGCACGCCCCGAAGGGTGGAATGGCCAGAAGATGTCGCCCTCAGGCTTCTGGAGGACGGGGTGTTGCTCACAGCCCACACGGGAACAAAATCGCAGATAGAAAGGATCATCCACCTTGCGGAAATGGCCCTATCAAATGAACTTGGAGTGCCTGTGTCATTCGATGACGCGTGAATGAAATGAAACTCTCCACCCGGAATTCACCTCCTGATCAGCCGGACATCGTATTCCAGATCGAGGCGGAAGGAGCCGATCTGGCGCGTTGGGTCATCGACTACTTCGAGGCCCGGGTTCGTGATGGCACGCGGTTCCACAACAACGAGACCGTTCAACTGGGATGGGGGCTGCTTCTGCTGCGTCAGAATGGCGACGTGCTGGAGGTTTTTGAACCGGATTTCAAGTCGATGCCGATCCAGTGGTGCCCGGGCGTGAACCATACGATCCGGCACCTGCACCTGCAACGATCGGTCTGTGATCTCTTCAATTGCGATCCCATGTTCCCGTCACTTTTGCAGGCCGGTATTGTATCGCCGCGGTTTACCGAAAGCCGGGACTATACCATGAGCCGAGACAACGCTGAGGATCCGGATTCCGGATGGTTGTTTGCCGAAACCGGATACCCGGGTCCCGAAGCGGAGTTTTGCTCCCTGTATCAATTGGGTGTCCAGAAACCCGAGATCGTTCCCTTCCTGGCGCTCCCGGTTTCGAGCCACATTGCCATCGGTCCGGGAAGGTGCGAAATCACGGTCGATTCGGTCGTCAAATCGGCCGCTGGGTGTGAGGTCCTCCATCGTCTGATGGCCTCATGCGGCCTTTCCTGAAGTCACGGGAATCCAGATAAGAGGGCACGATCGCTGTTTCCATGACTTACCTCTGGCGAATCGCCTCCGACTGCCCCGACAATCTTATCGCTATCCACGACAAAGACACGGTTGACCCGGTCTTGTTCCGGAAGGCGGTTCCTTTCGATTCCGCGAAACCCGTCCGGTTTGTCTTTCGAGGATTGCTGTCCACGATCCGTCGAGAGTGCTATTTTCCCAACTCCGCCATGCTCCCCTTGGTGTCAAACGAAACGGGTGCCTGCTTGCTGAATCTGGCTGGAACCAGCGTCCAAGGGGTGCCCGCGGTGGTGGCTTGTGACGACGGTGAAATGGAGGCGACCCTCATCAATCCACTGAAGGCTATTCCCGCCGTCGACTGGAGCGCATCAAAGGCTCTTCACATCCCGGGAACCAAGCAGGTGATGAAGTTGCAAAAGTTGCAACTCTTGCCGGAGTCAATGGAGGGCATCCATCTTGCGCGACTGGACGACTTCAGGTCATTTCTGCTTGTCTCGGAGTGCGTGAAGGATCTGTTCGCTGGTTCCAGACTTTGCGAGTTCACCTTGCCATCCGAAATCCGGCCGTGATGGATGCTAAATCCCAGCCCCTCGGGAAGCGATCGGACTATTCCGCAGGCAGGGGGGGGATTCCCGAAAAACCCATGAGCCACAACCACTCTCACACCAGTGCATTCGCACGGCTCCAAGCCGTGATCGAAAGTGATCCGGATGCGGTCGACCGCGGCATCGGCGTGTCCCCCGAACTAGTGGCTCGTGCGGAAGCGCATCTGGGCGTCTCGTTCACGGAGTCCTTGAAGCAATACGCCAGCATCTGGGGAACGCTGGCATTCGGCCCCTTGGAGTATTACGGGGTCGTTTCGAGCGACTTCATCGACAGCCGTGTGCCCGATGGCGTGTGGTTCACCGCCAGAAAAAGGAGAGAACTGGATCTGCCCGCGAACCTCTTCGTGATCTTCAATAACGAAGGCGACGAGTTCCACTGTGTGGATCTGGAGACGGACGAGATCAAGGTCTGGGACACCGCCCAGCGGGAGATCGTCGCGGTCAAGGCCGCCAATCTCTTCGAATACATCCTCGAGGAGACCGAGGACTTCAGGTGAAGGTTGAAGCGTTGCAACGGGTGCCGGAAAGCACGGCGAGTCTGTTCAATGTAGTCGGAAGCTCCGCTTTCGAATCGTCTCCGCCAGCTCCAGTTGGCGGGGGGCTGTTAGGCCGAGCGACCTCCACCCCGCGAAGAGGGAAAGCGGGAGCTTCCCCCTACACTCTGAAAGCGGAGCTTTCAGCTACGATGGCTCAAACGAAAAAGGCGCGGGTCGTGGGACCCGCGCCTTTTGGTAAAACAGTGGCATTGGCGGATGGGCTCCGCCGCCGCGGTCAGATTTCCTGGACCGGGAGGTTCGTCACCTCCTCGCGGACCTTTTCGGCCAGCGGGGTGGAGAGGTAGCGCTCGGTGGAGGACGGGGCGACGGTGACGATGCGCTTGCCAGCGTATTCCGGACGCTTGGCGATCTGCAGGGCGGCCCAGACGTTGGCACCGGTCGAGATGCCGGCCGGGATGCCTTCGGTCTGCGCGAGCGCCTGGGCGGTCGCGATGGCATCCTCGTTGGTGACGAGGATGGTGTCGTCCACGAGATCGACATTGAGGTTCTTCGGGATGAAACCGGCGGCGAGACCCTGGATCATGTGCGGGCCGGGCTTGAGTTCCTCACCCTTGCGGAACTGGGTGATGACCGGGCTGCCGACGGGCTCGACGGCGAAGGTCTTCAGCTCGCGGCGGGATTTGATGACCTCGGAGACACCGGTGAAGGTGCCGCCGGTGCCGACACCCGCGACGAAGACGTCGATGTTGCCTTCGGTGTCACGCCAGATTTCCTCGGCGGTGGTCTCGCGGTGAACCTGGACGTTGGCCGGGTTGTCGAACTGACCCGGGCCAAAGGCACCCGGGGTCTCTTCGATGAGCTTCTTCGCCATGGCGATGGCACCGGCCATGCCGCGGGCACGCGGGGTGAGGACGATCTCCGCGCCGAGCAGGCGGAGCAGCACGCGGCGCTCGATCGACATGCTTTCTGGCATGGTCAGGATCACGCGGTAGCCCTTGGCGCGGGCGACGAAGGCGAGGGCGATGCCGGTGTTGCCGGAGGTCGGCTCGATGATCAGGCCGCCCGGCTTGAGCTGGCCGTCACGCTCGGCGGCTTCGATCATCGCCTTGCCGATGCGGTCCTTCACGCTGAAGAGCGGGTTGAAGAACTCGGCCTTCACCAGCACCTCGGCGTCGAGGCCCTTGGTGAGGTGGTTGAGACGGATGAGAGGAGTATTGCCGACGGTGGCGACGAGGTTGTCTGCGATGGGCATGGGATGAATCAGGTTTCGGTTTCTATGATATATAGTCGGATCCTGGGGCCCGGTTTCCGCGTTCCGTATCCGGACCGGAAGGAAATGAACCGTTGGATCAAATCTGGAAGTCGGAGACGCCGGAGTCGAGATGCAATCCGCACTCGTACTTCTCGCCGTTGAACCGGGTGGACTCGGCGTCCTGCCCTTCCACGACGGGGCTGGTGGAGTGCCAGTCGCCCATGGTGACATACCCCTGCTCGGCCAGCGGGTGCGGCGGCAGGGCGTGCTGGTTCATGTAGATGTTCACCTGCGCGTCCGCCCAATCGAGGATCGGGTAGACCTTCAGGGTCTTCTTCTGCTGCTCGGCGAAGGAGCGGTTCGCGCGGGAGCTGGACTGGCTGCGGCGGACGCCGCTGATCCAGACATCGCCGCCGATTTCCTTCAGGGCGCGGTCCATCGGCTCCACCTTGGTGATGATGCCGTAGCGGTCGTTGCCTTCCTTCCCCTGCTCCCACAGCTTGCCATACAGCGCCTCCATGCGGGCGGCGGTGAGGGTGGGCTGATAGACGCGGAGGTCGAGCTTCGGGAACCGTTTCGTGACCTCGTCGATGTACTGATAGGTCTCCGGAAACAGGTAGCCGGTGTCGATGAAGACCACCGGGATTTCCGGGGCGTTCTCGTGGATCAGGTGGAGCATCACCACCGCCTGGATGCCGAAGCTGGTGGTGGCGACGAGCCGGGAGCCAAAGCGCTCGTGCAGCAGCTTGAGGCGGTCGCCCGCCTTCAAGGCTGCCAGTTCAGCGGAGAGCGCGTCCGCTTCAGAGATGGATGTGGAAAGTTCGGTCATGCGGTGACGCCGATGTTCGCGTGGAAATCGGCACCTTGTTTTGTTTCCGCCACGTAGCCGGCGCGGATGACGAAGTCGCCGAAGCGTTCGCCTTCCAGACGTTCCTGCGCGTAGTGCTTGAAGATGGGAGCCAGGAGCTGCGGAATCTCCGTGCCCGGGAACTCCGGACGGTAGAGCTTCGACAGGCGCTGGCCGGCGTGGCCGCCCCCGAGATACACGTTGTATTTCCCGGGGGAGCGGCCGACAAAGCCGATCTCGGCGATGTAGGGCCGGGCACAGCCGTTTGGACAGCCGGTCATGCGGATGGTGATCGCATCATGGCGCAGGCCGTTTTCCTCGAGGCTTTCCTCAAGCTGGGTGATGACGTCGGGCAGGTAGCGTTCCGCTTCCGCGAGCGAGAGGCCGCAGGTCGGCAGGGCGACGCAGGCCAGCGAGTTGAGGCGCAGCGCGCTCTTCAGGTGGCTGTCCTTGATGCCATACTGCTCCAGCAGTTTCTCGATCGCCGGGCGGTTCGCGGGCGAAATGTTGGCGATGATCAGGTTCTGGTTCGCGGTCAGGCGGAAGTCGCCGTCATGGATCTTCGCGATCTCGCGGAGGCCCGTGCGCATCGGATACGCGGGGGTGTCGAGCACGCGGCCGCCGGAGATGTAGAGCGTGAGGTGGAAGTTGCCGTTGGCATCCTCGACCCAGCCGTAGCGGTCGCCGTTGTCCTCGAACACGAACGAGCGCGCCGGGGCCAGGTGGTAGCCGAGGTACTTGTCGACCTGCGCCTTGAACCATTCCACGCCGTGGGTCTGGATGGTGTACTTCAGGCGGGAGTGCTTGCGGTCCGTGCGGTCGCCGTAATCGCGCTGCACCAGCACGACCTTCTCGGCCACATCCACGACCTGGTCCGGTGTGCAGAAACCGATGACATCGGCGAGACGCGGGAAGGTTTCCTCGTTGCCGTGGGTCATGCCCATGCCGCCGCCGACGGCGACGTTGTAGCCGACGAGCTTGTCGTTCTCGACGATGGCGATGAACGAGAGGTCGTTCGCGTAGATGTCGACATCGTTGGACGGCGGCACCGCGAAGGTGATCTTGAATTTGCGCGGCAGGTAGGTCTTGCCGTAGATCGGCTCGATTTCTTCTTCCGTGGACTGGACCTTCTCACCATCGAGCCAGATCTCGTGATAGGCGCGGGTCTTCGGCGTGAGGTGGTTCGAAACCTCATGGGCCTTCTTCAGCGCCTCGGCGTGGACGAAGGACAGGTAGGGGTTCGGGTTCACCATCACGTTGCGGTTCACGTCGCCGCAGGCCGCGATCGAGTCCATGGCCGCCTTGTCCATCGCCTGGATGGTGCGCTTCAGGTTGCTCTTGATGATCCCGTGGAGCTGGAAGGCCTGGCGGGTGGTGAGCTTGATGGTGCCGTTCGCGTAGTGCTCCGCCATGTCGTCCGTGGCCAGCCACTGGGCCGGGGTGGCGACACCTCCGGGCAGGCGGATGCGGATCATGAAGGAGTAGGCCTTCTCAAGACGGTGCTTGCGGCGGTTCGGACGCAGGTCGCGGTCGTCCTGCTGGTAGGAACCGTGGAACTTGAGCAACTGCTGGTCATCCTCGGAGAGCGAGCCGGTCGAAAGATCGGCGATGCCCTCGGCGATGGTGCCGCGGAGGTAGTTGCTGCGGGTCTTGATGCCTTCGTTGGCGGAGAGTTTCTTGTCGCTCATATGCGAGTCATCAGTGAGCAGTGATCAGTGATCAGTGCTGGTTGAGGAATGGGATCCGGGAAAGGGGGCGTTGGAGTCGGGGAAGGACCGGGACCCGTGATGGAAACTCTTTCCTGATCACGGATCACCGATCACTCGGCACTTTTCAGTAAACGTCGCGCTGGTAGCGCTTCGATTTCTTGAGGTCTTCGAGGTAGGCTTCGGCATCCTCGCGGGACTTGTGACCCTGTTTCTCAATGATGGTGAGCAGGGCTTCGTGGACGTCGTGGGCCATGCGGGAGGCATCGCCGCAGACGTAGAAGTGGGCACCTTCCTCGAGCCAGGCGTAGAGCTCCTTGGCGTGCTCCAGCATCTTCTGCTGGACGTAGATCTTCTCGGGCTGGTCGCGGGAGAAGGCGACGTCGAGCTTCGAGAGCACCCCGGACTTGAGGTGATCCTGCCACTCGAGCTGGTAGAGGAAGTCGTAGGTGTAGCGCTGGTCGCCGAAGAACAGCCAGTTCTTGCCCGGATGGCCGAGCGCGGAGCGGTGTTCGACGAAGGCGCGGAACGGGGCGACGCCGGTGCCCGGGCCGACCATGATCACCGGAGTCTCGCCGGAGACCGGGAGGCGGAAGTGCTTGTTCGGCTGGACGAAGACGCGGACGTTGTCGCCCTTTTTCACGAGGTCCGTGAGGTAGGTGGAACACACGCCCTTGCGGGCCTTGCCGTGGGCCTGGTAGCGCACCGCGGCCACCGTGAGGTGGACCTCACCCGGATGGGCGAGCGGGCTGGAGGCGATCGAGTAGAGGCGCGGCGGCAGCTTGCGGAGGATGCCCGTCAGCGCGGCGGCGGAGAGCCCGTTCGGCGCGAAGGATTCGATGGCGTCCACGATCTCGCGGCCGTAGTTCCAATCCTTGAGCTTGTCCTTGGCGTCCTCGGCGAGCAGGGCGGCCAGTTCCTCGGAACCGGTGGCGGCCTGGAGCTTCGTCAGCACGGCGCGGGACACGGCGGTGATGTCGTAGTCCTCGCGGAGGGCATCGGCCAGCAGCTTGCTGCCCTCGCCCTTCACTTCCACCGACTCGGTGCCGGTGAGCTTGGCGGCCTGGAGCACGGCCTGCACCACGTCCGGCGCGTTGAGCGGCTGGACGGCGAGCGCGTCGCCGGGCTCATAGACGAGGCCGGAGCCATCGAGCGAAAGTTCGATGTGCAGCGTTTCCTTCGAAGAACCCTCGCCGTTCAGGATGAGGCTGTCGGCCACTTCGGACGGGAACGGGTTCTTCTTGCCGTATTCCACCAGCGCGCCGGGAGCGACAGGCGCGGCGGCCGTCACCGGAGCCGGGGCGGACGGAGCGAAGGCGGAAAGGGCGGTGTTCAGCCACGCGGAGTAGTTCTCCTCGTAGTCGACATCGCAATCGGTGCGCGGGGCCACGCGCTTCGCGCCGAAGCTTTCGAGCTTGGCGTCGAAGTCCTTGCCGGTCTGGCAGAACTTGTCGTAGCTGGTGTCGCCCAGCGCGCATACAGAGTAGGAAACGTCCTTTAGCGCGAGCGTTCCGCCCATGAACTCCTTGTAGAACGTGGAGGCGCTTTCCGGCGGTTCGCCGTCGCCCCAGGTGCTGACGATCACCAGCAGGTTGCCGGCCTTCGCCACATCCGCGGCGGAGATGTCGGACATGTTCTTCACCGTGGCCTGGAAGCCGCGCTTCTTGGCTTCCTTGGCGGTGCGGTCCGCGAGCACTTCGGAGTTACCGGACTCGGTGCCGTAGAGCACCGTCAGCTTCGTGGCGGCAGCCGGGGCGGCCGCGGCAGGAGCGGCGGAGGAACCGGTGGCAGCCAGAAAGCCGCTGAGCCAACCACGCTGGACGGGGTCGAGGCCGGAGAGAACCGCCTCAAGGGCGCGTCGTTGGTCGGGAGTGAATGGGGCGTGCTCGGGGAGCATAATCCTTAGTTTGTTGCCTTAGATTATAATTTTTCGACGGGACTCTGGGTCCGCATCGGGCGCGATGCAAACCTTTTTATTGCGCGCGAAGGGTTGATTTTCACGAATGGTTCGTCGAGTCCCGTTGCGTAGTATCGTGGATGATCCCTCGATTTTTTGGCCCGACCGCCCTGCTGCTGATGGCCCTGCCCGTAGGGGCGGCCGTGGAATTGCCCCCGCTGTTTCAACACGGAGCCGTCCTCCAGCGCGACCGGCCGGTGCCGGTGTGGGGCCGGGCGACTCCCGGCTCCACGGTGACCGCCGAGTTCGCCGGGCAAAAGGCCACGGCAACCGCTGATCCGAACGGCCGTTGGAAACTCACCCTCCCCGCCCAGGCCGCCAGTGCCGAGGGCCGGACGCTCACGGTGACCGAAACCGGGGCCGCCCCGGTGGAAGTGAAAGATGTGCTGGTCGGTGAGGTTTGGCTGGCGAGCGGCCAGTCGAACATGGAGTTCCGGGTCGGCCAAACCCGACCGGAGGACCAGCAACTCGCCGCCTCCCCGACCACCGCCACGCTGCGGCTGTTCCAGGTCCCGCACGTCGTCTCCCCGGCCCGCCAGGAAACGGTGAATGCCAAGTGGACCCCGGCCACCCCGGAACTCGTGAGGGGCTTTTCCGCCGTCGCCTACTTCTTCGGCCGCGGGGTTTCCGAGGACCTCAAGGTGCCCGTGGGCCTGATCGAGAGCAACTGGGGTGGTTCGCGGATCGAGCCGTGGTGGGCCGAGGAAGGCCTCGAAACCATCCCGGAATACGCCGATCTGGTGAAACGCCGCCACGCCTCGCTGCCCGGCTACCCGGAGTATGACCGGGCATTTCGCGGTTACCTGAAGGTCCTGCGCGATTGGACGACCACCACCGAACAGGCCATGGACGCCGGGAAGCCGCTGCCGGACGCGCCGAAGCCCCCCGCCCTGCTCAATGTCGGCTCCGGCGGTGAAACCGGCACCTATCAGGCGATGATCCACCCGCTGGTCCCCTACGCCCTGCGCGGCTTCCTGTGGTACCAGGGCGAGTCCAACAGCGGCGACGGCATGGCCTACACCACCAAGATGCAGGCACTGATCGAGGGTTGGCGGAAACAGTTCGCCAATCCGGACGCCCCCTTCCTCTTCGTCCAGATCGCTCCCTATGGCTACGGCCCCGACCGCGTGAACTCCCTGCCCCAGCTCTGGGTGGCGCAGCAGGCGGTGCTGTCCAAGATCCCGCACACCGGCATGGCGGTGACCAATGACGTGGGCAACGCCAAGGACATCCACCCCACCAACAAGTCCGACGTCGCCCACCGCCTGCTCCAGTGGGCGCTGGCGGATGTGTATGGCAAGAAGGATGTGGTCCGCTCCGGTCCGCTCTATGCCAGCGCGAAAGTCGAAGGCGACTCCATCCGGGTCAACTTCAGCGAAACCGGCTCCGGCCTCACCACCCGCGATGGCAAGGACCCGGGTTGGTTCGAGATCGCGGGCGAGGATGGCAATTTCGTGCAGGCCACGGCGAAGATCGCGCCGGATGGCAAGTCGGTGCTGGTGAAGGCCGGCCAGATTCCGAATCCGGTCCAGGTCCGCTTCGCGTGGTCGCAGGTCGCCGAGCCGAACCTGATGAACAAGGAGAAGCTCCCCGCGGGCGGCTTCCACAGTCATTGGCCGGTCGATCCCACGCTCGGGCTGCTGGTTTCCTCAGGCCGCCCCTATCAGTCCAGCGATGCCAACAACAAGGGCTGGAACTCCGGCCTGACCGATGGCACCTGGGGCAACTCCGCGGGCACCTGCTACGCGACCAACGAGTCGCCGAAGTTCCCCAAGACCGTAACCATCGACCTCGGTTCCACGCAGCCGGTGCAGGCGATCCGCTACGGCGTGCCGAACATCGGGGCGACGAACACGGTGACGGTTTCGATCAGCACCGATGGCAAGAACTTCACGGAGGTGGGGCGGAACAGCTTCGTGCCGAAGACCGCGTCGACCTCCACCGCCCGCTTCACCATCGCCGATGCGCGCTACGTCCGCGCGACTTTCATCGACCACCATCCGCAGCAGGATGGATACGATCCAAACTTCGCTTTCCTCTCCGAGCTGGAAGTTTATAGTCCGGTAGGACGTTGAACCCCGCTCTTCCACACATCGTCGTTTTTCCCGGGCTGGATGGCACGGGCGTGCTCAGCCATGGCTTCGCGGCGGGCGATTGGCACGGCCATCCGGTGACGGTGCTGTCCCTTCCGAAAGAAGGGCCGCAGGACTATGACACCTTGGTGGCGATCCTCGGCTCGCAATTGCCGGAAGGGCCGCTGGTGCTGGTCGGCGAATCGTTTTCCGGCCCGATCGCGATGAAGCTCGCGCTGCGCGAGCGAGGTCGGATCGAGGCGCTGGTGATCGTCGGCGGTTTCTGTGCCTCGCCCGCGCCGTCGGGGTTGGCGCTGTTGCCGCTGCGGCCCCTGTTCATGCTGCCGCCACCGGCGATGCTGCTGCGGAAGTATCTGGTGGGCGAGGACGCCAGCGACGAGAAGGTGCATGCGCTGACGGAGGCGATCCATGGCATACCGGCCGCGACTCTGAGCGAACGGGCACAGGTGATCCTCACCCTGAAGGAGGATGATTGCCCGTCCTTCGAAACGCTGCCGATCCTGCTCATCCAGGCGCACCACGACGCGCTGCTGGCCTGGGACGTGCAATCGCGGTTGGAGCGGCATTTCCCCGAGGCGGAAGCGGTGTGGATCGAATCGCCGCACCTGCTGCTCTTCATGAATCCAGACGCCTGCCGCGCCGCGGTGGTGGATTTCCTCAACCGCGTGCCCGCGTAGTTTAGTAGCACAAGTTTTCAACTTGTGAGCGGGTGGAGCGGAGTCTTCCAACAAACCATCGAGTCATCCTAACGCATTCACACGGGGTTCTTCGCCCGCTGTAGGAGCGCCCCATGGAGCGACGCGGGTTGGATCACGAACGCCTTGGGATCTTCCGACGATTCCACCACATAATGCGTCCCTACAGGACGCGCCTCCATGACATGTGCCCACCTGGGGTCTGCGACCCCAGGCTTTTATGGGCCGCCCCTACAGGGCGAAAAACGGGCGTGAGGCGACACCACAGACGACTGGCGATGCACAGGCCATGGCGTATGGTCCCACCCACAAGTTGAAAACCTGTGCTACCTCGGCAGATGACCGTTCGCCACGGCCTCGTCCAACATCGCGGACATGCATCGCCACAGCTCTTCCGAGCCCTCCTCGATGTTGCGGTTGCGGGCCACCACGCGGTCGTGCGTGATCCCGTGTTTTTGCCACGAAGTCCCTTCAGTGAGAAGGTTCAGCAGCATCGGTTGGAACCGGTCCACCGCGGAGGCGAACTTCGCTTCCGGCGTTTCCCGGGCTTCGAACTCCTCCCAAATCGCCCGGAACTCCGCTCCTTGGTCCTCCGGTAGCAGACCGAAGATCCGGTCGGCGGCGCGGGCCTCGCGCTCCTTTTGATCCGCGGCACCGGCGGTATCGTAGGCGAAGGTGTCGCCCGCATCGATCTCCACCAGGTCATGCAGGATCACCATCTTCAGCACGCGCGCGACATCGATGTCCGGCACATTCGAATGCTCCGCCAGCGTGATGACCAGCAGCGCGAGATGCCAGGAATGCTCGGCGTCGTTCTCCTGCCGGCGGCTCTGCGAGCACAGGCTCTGGCGGAAGACCTCCTTGAGCTTGTCCGCCTCGATGATGAAGCGGAGCTGGCGGGCGAGACGTTCCGGAGCCTCCATGGCCTCAGCGGCTGATGCCGCGCTGGGAGCTTTCGATGAACTCGATCAGGTGGGCCACCTGCGGATCGGAGGCGGAGTGGGTGGCCTTCAGCGAGCTGAGCGCGATCGAGAAGTTCGCGTCGCGCTTCAGGAACAGCTTCTTGTAAGCGGTCTTCAGCGCCCGGATGGAGTCCTCGGAAAACCCACGGCGTTGCAGGCCCACCAGGTTCAGCCCGCGGGTGGTCGCCGGGTTTCCGTCCACGATCATGAACGGCGGGATGTCCTGCACGATCTTCGAGCAGCCTCCGGTGATCGAGTGGCGGCCGATGCGGCAGAACTGGTGGACGGCGGTGACACCCGAGACGATCGCGTGGTCGTCCACGGTCACGTGGCCGCCGAGCGTGCCGTTGTTGGAAAGGATGATGTTGCTGCCGAGCTGGCAATCGTGCGCCACGTGCGAGTAGCTCAGGAACAGGTTGTCGTTCCCGATCCGGGTCGGCGTGTGGGCGTGGGTGCCGCGGTGGACGGTGCAGTTCTCGCGGAACACGTTGCGGTCGCCGACGATCAGGTAGGTCGGCTCGCCCTCGTACTTCAGGTCCTGGGACTTGCCGCCCACGGCCGCGAACGGGAAGAACTCGTTGCCTTTGCCGATCTTCGAGGTGCCGTGGATGACCACATGCGAGTGGAGCACGCAATCGTCACCGAGCTCGACATGCGCGCCGATGACACAATACGGGCCGACACGAACGTTCGCGCCGAGCTTGGCATCCGGGGAAATGACCGCGGTGGGATGAATCACGCCGGGGATGCCAAACGACCGGAGCACGGAATGCCACTGTTTTTTGCACAAAGGCCGCCCGGGATGGCTCCCGGACGGCCAGGTTCATTGCATGTACCCGGGAAATCCAGGCGATGGGGCGCACGTTCCCCGGAGGGATCCGCGGCCCGGCGGGAAAGGATAACGAGCTGTGGCTGGTTCATGCCGATGGGAGGGAAAGCGGAGAACCTCGTTCCCCGTTCCTCCCCCTGATACCCGCCCCGCTCCGATGCTGACCGGATTTCCACCGGTTCATCCGGGTCTCACTTTTTCTCCGGTGAGGCGGTCGTCTTGTCCTCCACCCTCACCGCGTTGTCATACGGATTGGTGATGAAGATCAGCGTCTTCGCATCCCGCAGCACGTGCTGCTCGACGACCCCGGGCAGCCCCGGCACATCGACCTCCAGCACTCCATCCGTCACGGTCCAATGGGAGCCTTTGAACGACTCGGGGGTCACCACGTTGTCCGAGGCGAGCTGGATCGTGCCATCCGGCATGAAGCTGCGGACGTAGTGCCTGCCCGCGTGGTAGTAGGACCAACTGCCGATGAAATTCGACGGACCCGCGGAGGTCGCCATGCCTTCCTCGAACTGGAGAATGCCTTCGCTGTGAACCGGCCCGGTGATTCCCGCCCCGCGGGCGTAGGGATCGATGGAGGCGCGGATCGTCCAGCGGCCGCGGCGGAAATCGGCGGGCTTCAGGTCGAGGCGATAGACATTGTCGTTCACGTTCCTGAGTTCGCCCGTGCTGCCGGTGTGGAAATCCTTCGCCACCAGCTCGCCATCGCAGAACAGCCCGACATTCCGCACCACGATGGCGTCCTTGCCGTTGATCCACTTGAAGATGGCCCGGTAGCTCGATCCCTTCCAGATCAGGTGGGTGACGTCGATCTCCAGTTGCTTCGGGTCGAAGGAGTCCATGCTCCAGCGGAAATCCCGGGCGGGCAGGCGGCGCACGAATTTCTCGCGGTCCAGGGGAATCGCCTGCACCGGCTCCGCGGAGTCGCTCCCGTGGAGCACCGCCTGGTTCACCATCAGGCGGCGCGGGGCATCGCCGGGGACATTGAGGTCCACCTTGCCATCCAGCACGCCGAGTTCCAGCGAGCCATCGTTACGGGCATCCATCGCGAACTCGGTGCCGAGGTCCACGACGTTCCCCTTGGCATAATCCACTCGGAAGCCCTCCGCGCCTTTCGGCACCGATGCCACCAGCTTCCCGGCATCGAGCTTGCCCGAGGTAGCGTCATTGACGGTGAAATCGGCGGGACCTTCCAGCGTGACCCGCACGCCGCTGCCGTAGGTGACCTCGACCAGACCGGATTGGAACGAAAGGCGTTTGGCGGAACCTCCTCGGCCCAGCAGATCCGGTTCCTGGCCGGACTTCCACTCGACGCCCATCAGGCCGGTGATGCGCGCGGCCGGTGCCGCGGGATCCACCGCCTTGGTCTCCGGCTGGTGGTGGCCCAGCCTCCAACCGATCGCAAAGATCGCGCAGGCCGCGGCCGCCTGGAGAACGATGCCGAACGGGAAGCGGCGGACCGGCCGGGACACGGCCTGCGGTGGTTCGGCCCCGGCGATGGCCTCGGGCATGAGGCCTTCCTGCGACGTCACGGAAAGATAGTAGGCCAGGGCATCGGGCGACTCCAACAGCTCCTCCAGCCGCGCCATTTCGGTGCGGGCGAGAGTCTCGCCGTCCATGAGCCGGTCGACGAGCTGGCGGAGTTCGGGGTTGGGTGAAGGCAGGGTCATTGGAAAGCGGAGAGTTTTTCCTCGATGCAGTGGCGCAGCGCGAGCCGCAGCCGGGAGAGCGCCTTCTGGAGGCGGTTCGGGGCCAGGTTCTGTTCGTGGGCCCGCGCGGTGAGGGAACCGCGATCGAGGTATTTGAGTTTCAGCAGCGCGAAGTCGTCCGGCTTCAGCTTCGACAGGCAGCCCTGGAGGGCGTGGAGGCGGCGGTCCGAATCCACCATCCGCTCCTCGGCGGCACCGGCGATTTTCTGGAGGACGTCCTCGGAAAAGGTCACGAGGCGGTCGCGCTGGGCATCCCGGCGCTGGGCCAGGGTCTTGAAATAGGCGGCCTTGAACACCCAGGCTTTGAGGTTGGAGCCCTCTTTGAACTCCGCCCGCCGCTCCCAGGCGAAGAGCATCGTTTCCTGCACGATGTCCTCGCACAGGTGGGGGTGCGGGAAAATCGAGAGCACGTAGCCGCGCAGGGCCGGACGCATCGCCTCCAGAGCCCGCGTGAACGCGACCTCATCGAGGGTCGGATCAATCTCGGGCTGCGGAACGGGCTCCATCATGGAAACTCATACCCGAATCGGGCAAAAGCTGACACAGGAAATCATTTCCCGGCGTGGGAAGGGGTAGCCGCGCCCGGGAGGGAATTCCATACAGCCCTGAAAGGGCGGCATGTGATAGCCCCGGGCTATCGCATGACGCCCCGTTGGGGCTCTCCCGAGCGCGGCTACACAGGCCTCAGAACTCCCCTCGCAGGCCGACCATCACGCCACGGCCGGCCATCGGCGCGATGTCCTTGAGCACCGAGGTGCTCTGGCGGACTTCCGCGTCGGTGAGGTTCGTGCCCTTCACGTAGAGCGTGGTTTTCACCCCGCCGAGGGCGAGGTCGTAACCGACGCTCGCGTTGACGAGGAAGTAGCCGTCGGTGGGTAGCTCGTAGTTCGCGGTGCGGTTCTGCTCCGCGGCGGCGGTGCCTTCCAGGCGGGCGCTGAATTTCCCGATGTGGTAATCGAGCGCGGCCGTGCCCCGCACCGGCGGCATTTGCGGCAGATCCTCGCCCGTGCGGCGGTCCTGGGCGTGGACGAAGTCGGCCCGCAGGATCAGGTCCAGCTTCTGGGTGTCGCGGTTCATGGCCGCCGGGATCGTCGCCTTCGGATCGGCCATCACCTTGGTGTCGCCCGCTTCCGCCGGAGCGAGCAGGTGGAACACCGCCTCGGCCTCCGCGCCGTAGATGTCGGCATTGATCGCCTGGTAATTGAAGATCGGCAGGAGTTCGACGGGATCGATCGCGCCGGTGGGCTGGAGGCTGATGTAGTCGTTGAAGCGGTAGTAGAACCCGCTGACGCTGCCGGTGACGAAGCCCGCGTTCTTCCGCACGGAGGCATCGAAGGCCAGCGAGTTCTCGGTGCCGAGGTTCGGGTCCCCCACTTCCACCGTGCCGGTGGCGACGTGCGGGCCGTTCGCGAACAACTCGACGTAGGTCGGCGGGCGCTGGGTGTAGGCCACGGAGAAGGTGAGCGCGTAATCGTCGACCGGATTGTAAACGATCCCCGCCGAGGCGCTGAAGGCATCGAAGTCACGGCTCAGGCCGGGCCCGAACTTCGGATCGGCCTCGGTATCGTTCGATTGGTGGTCGTAGCGGGCCGCGAGCTGAAGCCGCACCTTGTCGGTCAGCGGGGTTTCCTCGAAGACGAAGCCGGAGTTCGTGAGGTTCTCGACGTGTGGCAGGAACGCCTCGTCGCCGAGCGCGGAGAAATTGCTGCGCTGGCTTTCGAAACCGAACGCGCCTTCGAAGCCATGGAACTTCTCGTGCAGCAGTTCGGCGCGGGCGTCGAAGCCCTCGATGGTGAACTGGGTGCCGGGTGCGGAGCCCTCGAACTCGGTGTGGTTGTAGTCCGAGTAGCCGAACTTGTAGTTGATCTCCCGGATCCACTCCGCCGGGTGATAGAAGGCCCCACGGAAATCCCAGCGGCGCTGGCGCAGGCCGATGGTGACGTCCGGCTCGGCGACGGTGCCGTAGGTGGAATCGATGCCGGAGTAGGACAGGCCGACGTAGCCATCGTCCCAGATGTAGGAGCTGCCGAGGCCCGCGCCCTTCGAATCGGTGGCGCTGTTCGGCAGGATGCCGTAGGGCTCCGGCGTGCCGGGAGGCAGCGGATTGAGCAGGCGCTCGCGCTCCGAGCGGGCGAAGCCGGGGATGTGGATGTCATCGGTCTGGCGGTCGAAGCCATCGAGATGGAACACGATCGGCCCCGCGCCCCAGGTGATGGCTCCGGAGGAAGACAGCAGCTCATCCGCGGAACCCGCGCCGAGGTCGAATTTCCCCTGCGGCCAGGTGCCGGTGAACTTCTCGGTGGGAATGCGGTCGTCGATCACATTGACCACGCCGCCCACGGTGTTCGGACCATAGAGCAGCGAGGCCGGGCCGCGTAGCACCTCCACGGACTTGATGGTGAGCGGATCGGAAGCCACGGCGTGGTCCGGGCTCACGTTCGAGACATCGAGCACCGAGGTGCCGTTCTGCAGGACGCGCACGCGGTCGTCGCCGAGGCCGCGGATGATCGGGCGGCTCGCTCCCGGGCCAAAGTAGGTGGAGCTCACGCCTGGCTCGTTGTTGAGCGTTTCACCGAGCGTCGGCTGGAGCTTCATTTGCAGGTCCTGGTCCTTGAGCACGGTCGCGGGCTGGAGCTGGTCGAACAGCGTCTGGCCGGAGCGGTTGCCAGTGACGACCATGTCGTCGAGATTGGTGGTGGCCTCGGGCTTCTTGGGAGCCGCGGCGTCCTCCGCCCGCACGACCGGCGTGAGGGAGGCGAGGAAGGTGAGACTGGTGATAATGGAACGGGAAAATGGTTTCATGTTGGTATGTGGGCACGGCGGCGCCTTGAGAAAGGAATCGCGGGAAACGCGAAAACGCGGACAGGTGGACACGCGCCGCCGTGGCGTCGTGCTGTCGCTTGGGAACGTCGGACGGGATTCGCCCGTGCCTAAGGTGCCCGTGGCGGAGACTGGGCCAGGACGCCCCCCAGCAGATGGGTGGCCGTCACCGCCGCCAATCCAGCGGGCGGCAGGACCTCAGGCAAAGCCAGGGCCGGGGCCGGGAGCGGGGCCGACAACGGCGGCGGCACTCCATCGAGCGCGCCACTGTTGAAAAGCGTGACCTCGCAATGGTGGTCCGCGTGATCCGCATCGACGTGCAGATCGTGGTGCAGCCCGCCCGAGACGGACATCACCAGCATCAACGCGAACTGCACCAGCAGGATGCCGGCGACGGCACCCTTCAGCAGCTTGCGAACGCGGAGCATTTCCACGCCGCGAGCCTGCCCATTGATGCAATAAACATGCAAGAGCAAATCATCGCCATCCGCATCACGACGAGCGGACGAGGGCGATGACAATCACCTCGACCCAGAGCAACCCGAGCCAGAAGGCGAGTTGGAACCCGATGCGCGGCGGGCGCGGCACCATGAGGAAGGGCAGCCGGAAAGAAGGAATGACGACCATGTCCCGAGCGTGCCACGGAGGCGCGGAATCGTCTGACGGCGGCTTGTGATGGATTCGCGGTCGATTGCGGGATTTTGTTCTTTGCTGGATCGCCGCGAGGTGGTGAGAAATGCGACGATGACGTGCGTGTGGTTACTGGCGAGCGGGGCGACGAACGTGTCGCCGTTGTTCGCGCTGCTGAGCCTGGTGTTGATCCTGGCCGTGCTGGTGTCGCTGGTGCTGGTGAAGTTCCGCCAGAGCCTGCTGGTCGGCTACCTGCTGTGCGGGGTGGTGATCGCAAACTGTGGGCTGCTGCCCTTCGTGGGTGGCGAGGAGAGCGACGCGGTCATTTCCCACCTCGCGGAGATCGGGGTGATCCTGCTGATGTTCACGCTGGGGATCGAGTTCTCGCTGGGCGAGCTCGGCCACCTGTGGCGGAAGGCGCTGGCGGGCGGCGGCATCCAGGTCGGCCTGACCGGCGTGGTGGCGGGCGGAGCGGCGTATTTCCTCGGGTTCCCGGCGGCGGAGGCCGCGGTGCTGGCGGTGGCGGTTTCGCTGAGTTCCACCGCGGTGGCGATGAAATCCTTCCAAGACCTCGGCCAACCGAACAACCCAGGCGCGCGCGTGGCACTGGCGATCGCGCTGTTCCAGGACCTGCTGGTGATCCTCTTCATCCTGATCCTGCCTTCCATCTACGGCAAAGGCGGCGGCTCGGTATTCGGCGGGGTCATGCTCGCCATTGGCAAGGGCGTGTTGTTCCTCGGCGGTGCGCTGCTGCTGGGCCGCTACGGCATCACTCCCCTCCTCCACGCCGTGGCGCGCACGCGCAGCCGCGAGCTGTTTACTCTGACGGTGGTGGCGCTGTGCTGCGGGGTCGCGATGGCCGGCGGCGCACTCGACCTTTCGCTGGCGCTGGGTGCCTTCGCCGCGGGTCTGGTGGTGAGCGAGTCGATCTACAGCCACCGCATCATGGCGGACATCCTGCCGTTCAAGGATCTCTTCCTCGCGCTGTTCTTCATTTCGGTGGGTCTCCAGATCGACCTCCAGGCCATCGCGGCGCATTGGCCGCAGGTGCTTGGCGGCTGCCTCGCGATCCTGACGCTGAAGGGCGGGGTCGCCTTCGTGGCGGCGCGGGTGCTGAAACTTCCGCCCCGCCCGGCCCTGCTGGCCGCCGCCTCGCTGGCGAGCACGGGGGAATTCTCGCTGGTGCTGATGCAGAAGGCATCCTACCTGCGCGCCTTCGATCCCGCCACGGTGCAGCTTCTGCTGATCTGCTCGGCGGTGACGATGGGTCTCGTCCCGGGCCTGATGCGCCTCAGCGGGCCGGTCGGCCGGAAGATGGAACTGCTCGGGTGGTTCAAGTCGAAGAAGCCGCTGCCGGAGTCGCTCGCCCCTTCGAAGGCGCTCAAGGAAATCGGCGACCACGCGGTAATCATCGGCTACGGACCGGTGGGCCGGGCCTTGAACGAGGCGCTCAAACGCTGCGGCGTGGACACGCTGGTGGTGGAACTGAATTCCGACACCGTTCGAGACCTGAAGAAGCAGGGCCAGCTCGTGCTCTTCGCCGATGCCACCCATCCGGAAGCGCTCGACCTCGCGGGGATCGGCCGGGCCCGTCTGGTGGCATTCACCTTCCCGAACACCGCCGCCACCTGCGTGGCCGTGCCCTTGGTCCGCGAGCGCAATCCCGGCGTGGTCATCTTCGGCCGCGCGAAGTTCCCGGAGGAAGTCGAACGCCTGCGCGAGCGCGAGGTGATCGTGATCCACGACGAACGCGAGAGCGCGATCGCGATGGTGCGCTCGGCGATGAGCTCCTACCTGCGCGCCGACATCATCCCCGAGGAAGTCGTGGGCGATGTGATGGACGCGGAGTGAGGTTTCACCACGGCAGCCGGATCGGCTTCACCTCCGCTTTCAATGCGGCGGGCGGGCCGCTGACCGTGCGGGTGGCCGCATCGAACAGATACGGCTCGCCACCGAGCGGATCACGGGTCGCGCCCGCGAGCGGGCCGGAGGCCAATGTGGCGCCCTGCTTCTCCGACTCCAACAACTCCAGGGCGGCTTGATATTGATCGAGCGTCGAAGCGGCGCGCACGTAGCCCTTCGCCCACGCGCGGCTGCCGATCCACAGCATGTTCAGGATCTCGCGGCTGCGCTTGGAAAGGTGTTCGCCGCGTGGTTCGCCCAAACCAGGATCCGTCAGGAATTCCGCCATGCCCAATCCGGACATGCGGGTGATCATGGTATTGAAACAGGAGGTTTGGTAGCGGGCGAGCGCCTCGGCATCGGGCGGATTGTCAGGATGTTTCGGGCGGAGAATGCCGGGCAACAAGTAGTAGCGGGCCGTCGTTTCCCATTCGCCGCGCATCACCTTGGCAAAGGGAGCGGGACCGTAGGAGCGATGCACCAGCGCTGTTTTCCATTTCGGCAAATCGGCGTCCCGTCCGAATGCGGGCAGCAGGGAATCGAACACCGCATGCCGGACGCTGAGGTCGATCAGGATGGTGACGGTTTCCCCGAGCAAATTGGGCGTTTCGACCTCGCGGAAATGGGAGCCCAGGTTCTGCGTGGCGTTAATGAGCCGGAGCACCTCGGGCTCGTCCTTCGCCTCGGCGGCCAGGCGAGCCTTCATTAGCAAAATGTCCGCCGAGGTCTTCGCCGCACGCGCCCCGATGAAACCGCCGTAGTCCCGCGGCATCCGATCGGACGAACGGGTTTTCAACGCTGCGATGCGCTCGATCCGCGCCACCACTTCGGCGTTTTCCTCCAATAGGCGCTTGGCCTGGGCGGCGTCCCAAGGAATCGAGGGGTCGTTCAGGAGCTTCCGAAGCTCCGGACTGACCGGCGGTCCGGTGCGGTGGGGCGCGCCGGACAATTGGTGGAGAAGCAGGAAGCCGTTCTCGTCATCCGGCACGGGATGCGATTCCCCCTTCATCGCCGGAAACTCGGCATAGAGTTTCGCGAGCATCTCCTCGGTGGCCTGCCGGGTTTGCTCGCGGACCACCTCGTCCGGCATGTCGTAGGTCCATGGCTTTTTGTAAGCCACCGCTTTAAAGAAATCCTGCTTGGCTCTTATCTCGTTCGGAACCGAGGTGGCCTTGTTCCATGCCCAGGCGCCAGCGGCACCGGTCGCCAACATCGGCACCATGCAAATCAGAAACGCGCGGGACGGACGGTATCTCATTTGCCGGATGGGATTATCAGCAAATGGGAATGATCACAAGAAGGTAGTGGATGACGGCCGGGCGGGCCTTCTTATGTGGAGTGCGGCGAGCAATCGCCGCTTTTGGTGCAGGAGAGAATCGACGGGAATACGATTGCATCCTGCCGACAAAACATGAGCCGGCGTTGAGGTTGCCTTGGGACGTGGGAGTTGCACCCTCAAGTGCAGGTTTTCATTCCGGCGATGACTCGCCTCCGCTCAAAGCGGCGATTGCTCGCCGCACTCCATATGAAGAACAGATCGATTCTTCTCAACGCGCCGGCAGCACGTCCGCGGGTTTCGCGGTCCACGGGGCGATGGGCCGGGCGCGGTCGTTGAGAAACTTTCCGAGCGGATCGCCGGGGAGGGCCTTGAGACCGGCGATGACGCACTCGGCGTTCACCACCGCGCCGTCCCAACCGGTGTGCAGGCTCTCCTTCGGTGCGGGCACGAAGAACGTTTCGACCTTCGCTTTTCCCAGTACCTGATACCGAGCGGAAATGGTCTCGTTGAGCGGCAGGTAGAGCGTGTTGGTGTTCTTCGCGACCTCCGCGGCCCAGGTGGCGTAGGAACCGCCACTCTTGAAAGTGCCATCGGGGTTCCACGCTTCACGTGCGGTGAAGGAGCAGATGACCGAGGTCGCTCCCTGGGCCTTCGCCTCGTCGACGTATTGCTTCAGATACCAGCCGAAGGTGTGCACGACCTCTTTCGTGCCGGGAGTGGTTTCCACCTCGCGGGTTTCCTCGCCGCTGCCATTGAGAGAGCCTCGACCCTGCGGATAGACACCCTCGGGGCGGCCACCGTCGTTGTGGCCGAACTGGATCATGACGAAGTCCCCCTTCTTGATCGAGGGCTTCATCTCCTTCCAGTTCGCGTTGTAGAAGCTGCGGCTGCTGGTGCCGCCCAGGGCGCGGTTGACGAGATTGACCCGGGTGAGATCGATGAAGGCGGCGATCGGTCCGCCCCAACCCCACTGGCCTTCCGGGCCGTTGTCGCCGCCCGATCCATTGCGCACCGTGGAATCGCCAATGAGCCACAGCGTGGGCAGATCGGCCTTCGTGGGCACGGGCGGGACGTAACGCCCCTTCCCCTCCCCGCGCTGAGTCTGGACCGGGATGTCCTTGATCTGAAGCGTTGGCGAAACGCTCTTCGGAACCTGGGCTCCGGCGCTTGCGGACAGGGAGAGAGCGGCGATCCAAGTCAGGGGCAGCAGGCGGCGGGAGGTTTTCATCGGGGCAACGGGATGGATCACGATCCTATCGAAAATCCCCGTGGGTCTGGCAAGGCGCGGGTGCCTCCGGACGTGCCATTGTCGCAAGCTGGGGGCATTTGCTTTCACGTCGGCCGATTTCGACAGGATTAACAGAATTTTCAGAATTTACAAAATGGAGGTGAGAATAGCGCTCCTAAGAATCCACTCCGTTCCCTCGCCTCCTGTTAATTTTGTATAATTCTGTTAATTCTGTCTGAGATGGCCCGGACTCCTCAAGGAGCCGTTCTCTCAGGCGGACGCTCACGACTCGATCCGCGACACCTCCACCGTCACTTCCATGTGGCAATGGCCGTGGCCGTGGTAGCTGCCTTTGACCGGCGCGACATCGTCGTAGTCGCGGCCCACGGCGATCTTCACGTAACGCGCGTCCGCAAGCGTGCCATTGGTGGGGTCGAAGCCGATCCAACCCGCGCCGGGCAGATAGACCTCGCACCAAGCGTGGGACGCCTGCGCGCCCACCAGCCGGTCGCGCGGACCGTTGTAAAGGTAACCCGAGGCGTAACGAGCGCCGATGCCAACCGCTCGGCACAGCCCGATCATGACGTGGGTGTAATCCTGGCACACGCCGCGGCGCAGCTCGAAGGCCTCCTCCATGTGGGTGTGCACATGGGTGCTGCCGGATTCGTAGGAGAAGGTGGCGTGGATCCAGTGGAGGATCGCCAGCGCCTGCTCATACACGGAGACGTGGCCGCGGGTCAGATCGACCGCCTGCCGCCACACGTCCGGGGTTTTCGAGATCAGGTGGCTTTCCTGCAGGAACGGCCAGATGCGCTCGCGGATCGAGCAGTCCTTGCAATCGTCGAGGGTCGAAACCTTGGCGTCGGAGGAAATCTCCAGCGGCAGGTTGCGGACCTTGATGCGGCTCTCGATCTCCAGCTTCGCGTGTGGCTGCGGCAGTTCGAAGTGGTGGGTGATGTTCTGGAACAGGTCGGTGAAGCGCCGCACGCGGGTGGCGGGCAGCACTTTCACCAGGGCACCGAGCGTTTGTTGGAACGGAAACGTGCGCGGCTCCAGGTGCAGCGTGTTCACGCTGTCGATCACCGGTGATCCGTAATAGAACACCGTGCGGTGCACCACCGCGAGTTTCATCCCGCAGGCCAAGGACGCCGGTTCGGGGGCCTCGGCCGGTTCCTCCGTGCTCACTGCTGTTGCTGTTGTTCCATTTGCCATGCCAGCGCGGTGGAGGTCGGCGTGAAGGAGTCCGACGGCCGGGACTGTACCCGCTCCGGCATCAGCACGTAGGTTTCGAAGATCTCCCCGCCGATGGCGTTGAACCGCTCCTGGAGGCTGTCGAGGTATTCATGCAGGCCCATGTCGAACACCTCGCCGGCGGAGGCGAAGCTGAGGTGGGAGAACAAGCGGCCGGCCTCACGCTCCGCCTCGCAGGAGAAGGTACCGCGCGGGGTGTTGGAGATGCGGTGCAGGCTCTGGTCGATCCGGTTCAGGCAGAACCGCACCGAGCGCGGGAAGTCGTGGGAGAAGATCAGGAACTTCACCACGTTCTCCGGCGTGAGATCGCCCTGGTATTCCGCGCGAAAGGCCCCCATCGCGCCGCACGAGCGGAGGATGGCGCTCCAGTGGAGGACGCCCGGCGAACCGGTCTCGCCGGCATCCACGCCGGCGGGCAGGTAGTTCGCGATGTCCAGGAAACGGGTGGTCTTGTCCGCGCGCTCCAGGTAGCGGCCCAGGTCCATGAATTCCCACGCCTCGTTGCGGGCGGTGGTGGACGCGGCGATGCCGTGGAAGGCGAGCGCCGCGCGACGGATCAACGCGTAGAACTTCGTGGGATCGTTCTGCGCCACGAACGAGGCCTCGTCCGATTGCAGGTAGAGGTGCAGGGCATTGATCTCCTCCCACAGCTCGTCCGCGAGCTGGTCACGGATGGTGCGGGCGTTCTCGCGGGCGAGCGCGATGCAGGAGACGATGCTGTTCGGGTTCCGGCGGTCATCGGTCAGGAACCGGATCACCTCGGCGCTGCCGGCCTTTTCGTAGAGCTTGTCGAAGGTCTCCTCATCCCCGGTGCTGAGGATGATCGGCCGCCAGAACGCGCGGAGGCGTTCGCTGTCGAGACTTTCGAAATCGAGGAGGAGCTGCTGGTTGACATCGATGAGGCGGGCGAGGTTATCGGCGCGTTCGACGTTGCGAACCATCCAGTAGAGCGTGTTTGCGACTCGGGAGAGCATGGCGGGAAATCAGTGACGGAGTACCCAGGTGTCTTTGCTGCCTCCGCCTTGCGAGGAATTGACGACCAGCGAGCCCTTGGTCAAGGCCACACGGGTCAGCCCGCCGGGGACGATCTTGATGTCGCGACCGTAGATGATGTACGGGCGCAGGTCCAGGTGGCGCCCTTCCATCGCGCCCTCGCACCACGTGGGGCTGCGGGACAGGGAAACCACCGGCTGGGCGATGTAGTTGCGCGGATCGGCGATGATCCGCTCGCGGAAGGCCGCGATTTCCTCCTTGGTGGCCTGCGGTCCCATCAGCATGCCGTAGCCGCCGGACTCGTTCGCCGCCTTCACCACCAGCTCCGGGAGGTGGTCGAGGATGTATTTCAGATCCTCCTCCTCGGATGCCAGATAGGTCGGCACGTTCGGGAGGATCGGCTCCTGGCCGAGATAGTATTCGATGATCTTCGGGACAAAGTAGTAGATCACCTTGTCATCCGCCACCCCGGTGCCGATCGCGTTGGCGAGCGAGACGTTGCCCGCCCGGTAGGCGTTCATCAGGCCCGGCACGCCGAGCACGGAGTCCTTCCGGAACACGGTGGGGTCGAGGAAATCGTCGTCGATGCGGCGGTAGATCGTGTCCACCCGGACCAGACCGTGGGTGGTCCGCATGTAGACCACGTTGTCGATCACCACCAGGTCGCGGCCTTCCACGATCTCGATGCCCATCTCGCGGGCCAGGTAGCAGTGTTCGAAGTAGGCGCTGTTGTGGCAGCCGGGGGTGAGCAGCACGCAGACCGGGTCATCGGTGCGGCGCGGCGCGATGTGGTGGAGCATGTCCAGCAGGTCGCGCGGATAGGAACTCACCGAGCGGACGCCGAGGCTATCGAAGAGCCCGGGGAACGCCCGCTTCAGGGCATTGCGGTTCTCCAACAGGTAGGAGGCCCCCGACGGGCAGCGGCCGTTGTCCTCGAGGACGTAATAGACCCCGTCGCCACCGCGGATCAGGTCGCTGCCGCAGATGTGGATGTAGATGTCCCCGGGCACGTTCACGCCGCGGAATTCCGGGCGGTAGTGCTTCGCGTTCTCGATGTAGTGGCGGGGAATCACGCCGTCCCGGAGGATATTCTGGTCGTGATAGATGTCGTGGAGGAAGAGGTTCAGCGCCAGCAGCCGCTGGGTCAGGCCCGCCTCCAGGTGCTCCCACTCGTCGGCCGGGATCACCCGCGGCACGGGGTCGAACGGGAAGATCCGCTCGGTCCCGCGGTTGTCATGATAGACATTGAAGGTGATGCCCTGCCGCAAGAAGTAGAGTTCACAGGTCGCCTTGCGGGACAAAAAGTCACGTTCGGATAGGCCGTTGAATCGCTCGTAGAGCGGTCCGCAGTGGTCCCGGACGGTGCCGGTGGCGGAGAACATTTCGTCGTAGAATTTTTCCGGAGCGTAGCCCTCAAACATGATGATAGGGGTTTCATCGTCCAAATAGCAGCCGCCGGGCCAAGTTTCAACATCGGTCGATCAACGGGCCGCATGACTCCTCCGGAACCCCATGCGCGGCGGACATGAACGGCGCTTTTTTCGCGAATTATTGCGACTCATTCGCAAATCCGAAATTTGCAATTTTTGGGCTTCATCCGATGCTGCCGCGGGTGCATCCATGCGTGTCCCCGCCTTAAAGCCGCCGGTGTCCACGACAATTTTCAAACTGTCGAGTCTCCCCTTGTCAGCTCATACGCGGGAACCTATCAAACCTGTCGTCCGCCATTACGTTTTCCGTCCACCCATGAACGTCCTCTCACGCAGCCTGTGTTCCTTCTGGAGCTCCTCGATCGGCAAGAAGCTCATCGTCGCCCTCACCGGACTGGTTCTGGTGCTTTTCCTCGCGGGACACCTGGCGGGCAACCTGGTGGTCTTCCTCGGCCGTGAGCCGTTCAACGACTACGCGCAGTTCCTCCACCACTTCCTCCATGGCGCGGGTGTCTGGGTCGCCCGCCTGAGCCTGCTCACCGCGGTGGTTCTCCACGTCTGGGCCACGATCCTGCTGACGAAGGAGAACAAGGCCGCCCGCGAACCCTACGCCTACGAGGCCACCGTGCAGGCCTCGAAGTCCTCGCGGATCATGATCTGGACCGGCCTCACGATCCTCGCGTTCGTGGTCTATCACCTCCTCCACTTCACCGCCCACGTCGGCAACACCTACGGCACGTATGTCGACCAGGCCTATCTCGCCAAGCACGGCGAGACCCGCATGGACGCCTGGAAAATGGTGATCGACGGTTTCTCGGTCTGGTATGTGGTGCTCTTCTACGTCGTCGCCATGACGATGCTCTGCTCGCACCTTTCCCACGGCGTGGCCTCGATGTTCCAGACGCTGGGCCTGCGCTCCCGCAAGTCGAAGGGCCTCATCTGCGCGATCAGCAAGGGCTACGCGGCGCTGATCTGGCTCGGCTTCATCTCCATCCCGCTCGCGATCCTGATCTTCCGCTTCGGTCGCTGAATCATCCCCACCCTTCCAACTTTCCACCGCCATGATTCTCGACGCCAAGATCCCGTCCGGCCCGCTCGACCAGAAGTGGTCCAAGCACAAGATCGACTCGAAGCTGATCAACCCGGCCAACAAGCGGAAATACACCATCCTCGTGGTGGGCTCCGGCCTGGCCGGTGGTGCCGCTGCCGCCACGCTCGCCGAGCTGGGCTACCAGGTGAAGTGCTTCTGCTACCAGGACAGCCCGCGCCGCGCCCACTCGATCGCCGCCCAGGGTGGCATCAATGCCGCGAAGAACTACCGCAACGACGGCGACTCCACCTTCCGCCTGTTCTACGACACCCTCAAGGGCGGTGACTTCCGCTCCCGCGAGGCGAACGTCTACCGTCTGGCCGAGGTTTCCTCCAACATCATCGACCAGTGCGTGGCCCAGGGCGTGCCCTTCGCCCGCGAATACGGTGGCCTGCTCGACAACCGCTCCTTCGGCGGCGCCCAGGTGTCCCGCACCTTCTACGCCCGCGGTCAGACCGGGCAGCAGCTCCTCATCGGCTGCTACCAGGCGCTTGAAAAGGAGATCCACAAGGGCGGCGTGAAGATGTTCCCGCGCACCGAGATGCTCGATCTGGTGCTGGTGGACGGCCAGGCCAAGGGCATCGTGGTCCGCGACCTGAAGACCGGCAAGATCTCGTCCTACGCGGGCGACGCCGTCCTGCTCGCCACCGGCGGCTACGGCAACGTGTTCTTCCTTTCCACCAACGCGATGGGTTGCAACGTGACCGGCGCGTGGCGCGCGGCCAAGAAGGGCGCGCTCTTCGCGAACCCGTGCTACACCCAGATCCACCCGACCTGCATCCCGGTCAGCGGCGACTACCAGTCGAAGCTCACCCTGATGTCCGAGTCGCTCCGCAACGACGGCCGCATCTGGGTGCCGAAGTCGCAGGACATCGCCGAGAAGATCCGCCGCAAGCAGCTCAATCCCGCCGAGGTCCCCGATGACCAGCGCGACTACTATCTGGAGCGCAAGTATCCGTCCTTCGGCAACCTGTCGCCGCGCGACATTTCCTCCCGCGCCGCCAAGGAAGCCTGCGACGACGGCCGCGGCGTGGCGTCCACCGGCCTCGGCGTGTATCTCGATTTCCGCGACGCCATCCAGCGCCTCGGCGAGGACACGATCCGCGCCCGCTACGGCAACCTCTTCCAGATGTATGAGAAGATCGCCGGCGAGGACCCCTACAGCCGTCCGATGATGATCTACCCCGCCGTGCACTACACCATGGGCGGCCTGTGGGTGGACTACAACCTGATGTCGAACATCCCCGGCCTGCACGTGCTGGGCGAGGCGAACTTCTCCGACCACGGCGCGAACCGCCTCGGAGCCTCCGCGCTGATGCAGGGTCTGGCCGACGGCTACTTCGTGGCCCCGACCACCGTGGCGAACTACCTGGCCACCCAGAAGCCCGGCTCCGTCACCACCGACCACCCGGAATTCAAGAAGGCAGAGGCCGACATCAACGAGAAGACCAACCGCCTGGTGAACATCAACGGCAAGCGCACGGTGGATTCCTTCCACCGCGACCTCGGCAAGGTGATGTGGGACAAGTGCGGCATGGAACGCACCGCCGCCGGCCTGCAGGAAGCGCTCAAGGAGATCCCCGCGATCCGCGAGGAGTTCTGGAACAACGTCCGCATCCCCGGCTCCGGCGAAGGCGCGAACATGGAACTCGAAAAGGCCGGCCGCGTGGCCGACTTCCTCGAGTTCGGCGAGCTGATGTGCTACGACGCCCTGAACCGCGAGGAATCCTGCGGCGGCCACTTCCGCGGCGAGCACCAGTACACACAAGCCGACCCCGAAGTGCAGTCCGGCAAGACCCAGCCCGGCGAGGCCAAGCGCGACGACGAGAACTTCGCCTACGTGGCCGCCTGGGAATTCACCGGCGCCGGCAACCGCCCCTCGCTCCACAAGGAGCCGCTCGTGTTCGAGACCCTCAAGCCTTCCGTCCGCAGCTATCAATAAACCTTCCGCCGACCATGTCCAAGAAGCTCAATCTCACTCTCAAGGTCTGGCGTCAAAAGAACGCCGATTCCGCTGGCAAGATCGAAACCTACGCGGCGAAGGACATTCCCGAGGAAGCCTCCTTCCTCGAGATGCTCGACATCGTCAACGAGGAGCTCGTGAACTCCGGTGACGAGCCGATCCATTTCGACCACGATTGCCGCGAGGGTATCTGCGGCATGTGCTCGCTGACCATCAATGGCATCCCGCACGGCAAGGACCGCGGCGTGACGACCTGCCAGCTCCACATGCGCAAGTTCTCCGATGGCGACACCATCTGGATCGAGCCCTTCCGCGCCAAGGCCTTCCCGGTCATCCGCGACCTGATCACCGATCGCTCGTCCTTCGACCGCATCATCGCGGCCGGTGGCTACATCGACGTCCGCACCGGCTCCGCCGTGGACGCGAACGCGCTGCCGATCTCGAAGGCGGATGCCGACACGGCCTTCGACGCCGCCGCCTGCATCGGCTGCGGTGCCTGCGTCGCCTCCTGCAAGAACGCCTCGGCGATGCTCTTCGTGTCCGCGAAGGTCAGCCACCTCGGCCACCTGCCGCAGGGCCAACCGGAGCGCGACAAGCGCGTGCTCGCGATGGTCCGCCAGATGGACTCCGAAGGCTTCGGCAACTGCACCAACCAGTATGAGTGCGAGGCCGTCTGCCCGAAGGAGATCAGTGCCGACCACATCGCCCGTATGAACCGCGACTTCGCGAAGGCCTCGGCCGCCGAAGCGTTGGTTTGATCACTGCGTTTGTTCTCAAAAGCCAGGACCGGTCCGCCGGTCCTGGCTTTTTCTTTGACCGTGGTGGCCATGGAATGCTGCCACACGAGCCGCCTTCGCCTATTCATTCAATGCGGGCAGCGATAGATCCACCGGCTTGTCCACATGAATCAAAACCCTCCTGTCCCGATCTTCCAGCCGCCAAGTGACAAAATCCCGAGGCTCTCCGCCGTTATACGATTCCCGGTAGAGTCCATCGCCATCGGCCCTGCGGAGTCCCGCACTGGTCAAGGCAGCGATCAATTCCGGGATGAATTGCCGGGCCTCCAGGCGGCTCATATCGTAGGTGAACGACACCATCGTCTGGAAATCGGTGGAGTAGATTTCGATGGAGACTCGGTTCTTCCGGTATCCTTCCAAATCTTCCATGCCAGCGAGCGACACTCCACTTTTCCACAAGGACTCCGAAATCTCGCCGTGGCAAAAACACTCTAGCCAGAGCCGGAAGGAAAGGAGCCCGGTCACGACAAGCCCTGCTGTAATCCCAACTGCCAGCAGTCTCCCCTTCCTTGCTTTCATGACAAATGGCAGCATTGCCTCCCGGATGAACGCGCGTCAAACCCGTTCCGCGGTCCGCCGGTCCTGGCTTTTTCGTTTACGGTCTCCACGTGAATATCATCGTTTTTGACGATGATTTGGCGATTTCTATCAATTTTGAAAACGGTTCATCCCGCGCTATGAAAAGGCGTGGACCAACCACATGCTTCATCCCATCTCCCTGATCTCTGGAGGAAAGCCTTGCACACGCTGATCACGGCGACGTGGTTCTCCAAGGTTCGCATGAATGGCGAACTACCCGCCGATGCGCCGGTGCTGATCGTGGCCACCCACCGCAATGGCGCGGTCGATGGCTTCCTGCTCCACGCGCTGATGCCGCGGCTGGAGTTCATGCTGTCCGCCCGGCTCACCCGAACGCGCTTCCAGCGGTTCTTCTTTGGAGGTATCGGGGTGGCGCGCCAGAAGGATGGGGGTGGCGACAACAGCGGGGCTCTCCGCGACTGTGTGGACCACCTGCTGGCAGCCGGCCAGCTCTGCATCTTTCCGGAAGGCACCAGCACGCTCGGCCCGCGGCATCTCCCCTACCATTCCGGCGCGGCTCGGATCGCGCTGGAGTGTTGGGAGCGATCGGGGATCTGTCCCGTCATCGTCCCGGTGGGGCTGCACTACCACGATCCGGGGAGTTTCCGCTCCTCGGTGGAGGTGGTGATCGGAGAGCCGCTGCACATTTCCACTCCCACTCTCGGAACGTGCCGCCGCGCGATCGAAAACGGCCTGCTGGAGGTGGGCGCGAATTTCGCCGATGCGGGTCATCATGAACTCGCATGGTTGCGCGCGCGTCAGGAGCCTTCCGTCTATCACGGCCTGAAGCGGGCGGAGCGCGCCGTTTGGTTCCAGTGCCGCACGGAATGGTCCGCGATTCCCCAGAAGATCCGCAACCTGGCGCTGCGGGCCACTCCGGCGCGACCGGACCTGCTGCCGCTGTGCCTGACTCCATTGCTCCTGCCCGGCATGATCCTGCACCTGCCGGTGCTGATGACCGCCGCCCTCGCCTCGCGCTGCATGGCAGACGGCCCGAATGTCGTCGCGCTGTGGAAGATTCTCGGCGGCACGATGGTCGCACTCGTTTGCTGCCCGCTCCTTTTGATTGCCGCCGGGGTGTTCACGGGGCTACCCGGCATCTTCACCGTGACGGCCGCCACGGTTCTGCTGCTGGCACTATGGAATCCGGTGCGGACCGCGTGGCGGAATCTCCGTTATCTTCTCGCTCCCGCTACCGCCCGGCAGGCGATACTCCAGCTCTCACGCCTGCCCCTTCACGATGTCTGAGAACTCTCCAACCCAACCACGCGGAACACTTCCCCACGAGCTCCCCTTCCTCCTGCTCTGGTGCGGGATATTGGCGACGCTTGGCATCAAGGGCGTCGTGGCCCCGATCGACCTGACCGGCGTCTGCCTCATCGCCGGATTGCTCTGGACGATGGCGAAGGGAAAGACCGGCGGATGGTTCCATGCGCGCCTGTGGTTCCCCTTCCTCGGATTCAATCTCACTTACAACTGGCTGGGCAGCGCGATCCCGCGCCTCACCACCTGGCGGGGCGATGCATGGTTGCTTTCCATGGATCGAGCGCTGTTCGGCGACTGCCTTTCGTTCAAGGTCGCACCTTGGATCAACGGCGGCGTTTACGAACTGCTATCGGGTGCCTACCTGCTGTTCTTCCCGCTCTTCATCACCGGCTTCATCGTCGCCGCCCGACGCGGCGGCCGCGCCCGCATCGCGTTCTTCAGCGGCTTCTTCCTGATCTACGCGATCGGGTTCGCGGGCTACGCGCTCTGCCCGGCGGCCGGCCCGTTCCGCTATGACGCCCTCGCCGGGGAGATGCATGCGCTGCATCCGCACGGATTCATTTCCCGCCTGAACGATTCCATCGTGCGAACCGGCTGCAATGGCGTCGACGTCTTCCCCAGCCTCCACACTGCCGCCACCCTTTTCGTGCTGCTCAGCGCGTTGACCCTTTCGCGCCGCCTGTTCGCGGTGCTGCTGGTCCCCGCCTGCCTGATCGTGGCCGCCACCATCGGCCTGCAATACCACTACGCCGCCGACGTCGCGGCCGGAGCGGTTCTCAGTGTTGTCGTCTGGTGGTGGCTCGTACGGCCACTTCGCATACCAACCCATTCTCCACCATGAACCCACCCTGGATTCTCACTCTCGGCGATGACCTCGCCTCCCAGTCCGCCCTCACCGGCGGCAAAGGCTCACGCCTCGCCTCCCTTCACCAACAAGGCTTCCCCGTTCCAAACGCCCTGCTGGTCACCGCGGCCGCCTACGAGGCGTTCGTGCGATCCGTGCCCGACCTCGGCGGGCTCATCGGAAACCTCGATCTCCCGGGCGGACGCGAACAGCTCGTCGGGGAGCTGTCCCGCCAGCCCCTGCCGGACGGACTGGCCGCCCTGCTGCGCGAGGCGCTGGCGATCTTCGGCTACGACGCCGTGGCCGTCCGTTCGTCCTCCACCCTGGAGGACCTCGCCGAGGCCGCCTTCGCCGGACAGCACGAGACCTACCTCAATGTCCGCGGGATCGACGCGATTGTCGAAAAGGTCCGTCAATGTTTCCTCTCCCTGTGGAACGAACGCGCCACCAGCTACAGGAGCCAACGCGGGTTCGATCATCGCCGGGCCACGATGGCGGTGGTGATCCAGCGCCTGATCCCCTGCGATACCGCGGGGGTGGCTTTCAGCCTCGATCCGGTCACGGGTGATCCCAAGCGGATCCTCATCGATGCCAACCACGGCCTGGGCGAATCCGTCGTTGGAGGAGAAACGCCCGTGGACCATTGGGTGCTCGACCGCGAAACATTGAAGGCCACCGAATGCGTGATCGCGCTGAAACAGCACAAGACGGTTGCGACCGCGCAAGGCGTCCGCAACGAAGCCCTTGAGAATGATGCCGCCAGCTTGCCCTGTCTGGACCAAGGCGCATTGGAGCAAATCGCCCGATTGGTGATGAATGTCGAGCGCAAGGCCCGTTTCCCGCAGGACATCGAATGGGGATTCGCCAATGGCAAACTGTGGCTGCTACAGGCGCGCGCGATCACGACCCTGCCGCCACGCTGGACCCGGGATGAATCCGCGGAACGATTCCCGAACCCGATGACTCCCCTCACTTGGGAATTCGTGAGCGTGGGTTTCCACCAGTCGCTGGAGTGGTCGTTGAAACTCATGGGGCTGCCACCCTGCACCGGCAAATGGTTCGCCGACTTCGATCACTACATCTACGGCAACCAGAACCTGGTCGAGATGTATTGCCGCCGCATGCCCTTCGATCTCGGCGGGCTCGACGATCTCGAATCGCTGGTGCCCCGGCTGCGCGAGGAGTTCCGCTGGGTGCAGCAATTGCCGGTCGATTGGATGCGCGATCTCGATTCGTATCTGATCGGCATCGGCCAGGCCACGGCCACCGACATCGCGTCGTTCGATGACCGGGAGCTCTGGGAGCACATCCAATCCCTGGTCCGGCATGGCTCGGAGTATTTCCGCCCGAACATCGCCATCTCGATCACCCACGGCATGCTCTGCCGTCTTCTGCATCGGCTCGTTTCTTTGGTGGTGCCGGAGCCCGAGGTGCCTGCGATGTTCCAATCGCTGCTGGCGTGGGGAAACACCAAGACCTCGCAAATCAACCGCGAGTTGTCCGAACTCGCGGTGCTCATCCGGAAAGAGCCGACATTGGCCGAAGCGATCCGCGGAAGTGAGTCGAAGGAGTTTCTCCGGAACGACATCCACATTCACCCGGATTTCAACCGCCGCTTTGAACGTTTCATCGTGGATCACGGCCATCGCGAAACCGACTTCGACATGTATCAACCGCCATGGGGAGATGCCCCGTGGGTGGTGATCGACAACCTGCGCGGCATGTTGCGCGGCGAGGTCGATGGTCACGAGGCCGAGCGTGCCGCCAAGATCGCGGCCCACCAGGCCGAACAGCGGTTGCTCGCCCTCGTGCCGGATCGGTGGTCGTTCTTCTATTCGGAAATCCTCCGTCTCGCCCGGCTCTACACCCAGATCGATGATCTGGAGCATTACCAAACCACGCGCTTGAACCTGCCGCTGCGGCGCGCGATCGCCCACCTCGGTGAACGTTTCCATCAGTGCGGCCTGATCGATGATCCGATGGATCTGTTCTTCGCGCAGGTCGGCGAAATCACCGCGCTCGTGACGGATGGCGACGAGCGAATCCCTGGCATCCTCCGGAGCCGGAAGCTCTCGTATGAAGCGGCATGCCGCCGTGAGCCCACCTGGAATCTCGGCGAGGAGGTCTCCGCCATCGAAACGGCTGCCGAGGTCCTGCAAGGTCTGCCCGGCAGTCCCGGCACGGCGGAGGGCATCATCCACCACGTGCGCGGCCCCGAGGATTTTGCCGGGTTTCCGGAGGGAGCCATCCTCGTCAGCCGCACCACCAACCCGGCCTGGACGCCGCTCTTCCACGTCGCCGCGGCGGTGATCACGGAAAGCGGCGGCCCCTTGTCACACGGTGCCGTCACCGCCCGCGAGCTGGGCATTCCCGCCGTGATGTCGGTCCACCGTTGCCTGGCGAAACTGCCCGCAGGCACCCGGGTGCGGGTGGATGGATTGCGCGGGCGGGTGAGTTTGGTGGGGTAATGCTGACGTTTGGAGCGCTTCCGAGTCTTTACGTCCCCGACTTCGAATGCTAGGGTCGTCCGCGATGGCCATGGATCTCCAAGTTCTGGAAGAAGAGGCGCTGAAACTGCCGCCCTTGGAAAAGATCCAATTGGCGGAGCTGCTATACGCCAGTTTGGAACCGGAGCGCGACCGTCTCTGGGCTGAAAAGGTGAGCGGGGAATTGGATTCCAGATGGACGGCCTATCAAAGTGGTGAAATGAAAACCACCGAGGGATTTGAATTCCTCTCGCGCATCGAGGCCCGATCCCACAAGTGATGAAGTGGTTGGTTCTTGATGCCGCGGAAGCGGATGTCTCCGAGGCATTCGACTACTACGAACGGTAATCGGAAGGGCTCGGGCTCAAGCTCACAGCCGAAATTCGGGAGGCCATGGCAGGCATTCTGATTTTCCCGGAAGCCCATCTCCATTCCGATCCCCGCCACTGGAAATCGATTGTCGCACCACGCTGAGCCTCACACCAGCGGCCTGAAACGCCCCACCGTGTCCTGCAGGGCCTCGGTGACCTGGCCGAGCGAGCAGCATTCCACGGTTTCGATCAATTCTGCGAACACGTTGCCGCCCTCGCGGACCACCCGAGTGAGACGCTCCAATGCGGCGGGAGCGACCGCGGCATTCCTGCGCTTGAAATCCCCCAGCCGCTCCACCTGCTGCCGCTTCCGTTCGTCCGAGATGCGGACCAGCACCGGTGCCGGCGGAGGATCGTCGTTCCAATAGCGGTTCACCCCGATCACGGGCCGGGCACCCTCGAGTATCTGGCGCTCGTAACGATGACCCGCCGCCTGGATCGAGGATCGCTGGTAACGCTGCTCCATCGCCTCCAGCACGCCACCGAGGCGGTCGATGGTTTCAAACTCGGCGAGGATCGCCTGCTCCACCGCACGCTCCACCTGTTTCATTCCCGGTGATCCCGCGAGCAGGTTCATCGTGTGGCGGAACAAACCGCTTTCCTCCAGGAGGATCGATTGCGCGTGCGAGGCCAGCCGCGCGTATTCCTCGGTGGGCGTGGTGAAGGGTTCATCGGCGCTGTTGCTGTGGCAGGAGTTTGTGCCGTTGAGGCAGGCCAGCAGCAGCTCCAGCGCGGTGCGCGTCAGGTTGTTTTTGAATTCGGCGGACACCAGCGAGCGACCGCTGGTCTGGGTGTGGAGCTTGAACGATTGCCCGCGCTCCGTCGCTCCGAACACATCCCGCATGCCGATCGCCCACAGCTTCCGGCAAACACGGGCCAGCGCCACGAACTCGACGTCCAGCGAGCAATCGAGGAAGAACGACAGCCGCGGCGCGAACGTGTCCACCTCCAGACCTCGCGCCCGCAGCATCTCCACGTAGGCGAAGCCATTCGACAAGGTGAACGCCGCCTGCTGCACCGGCGTGGCCCCGGCCTGGGAGATATGGTAGCCACTGATGGAAACCGGATACCAGCGCGGCATCCGCTCGACACAATGGACACACATGTCCAAAAGGAACCGCAGCGAGTCCTCCACCGGAAACAGCACCTCGTTCTGAGCCTGCACCTCCTTGAGAATATCCGCCTGCACGGTACCGCGCAGCTTCGCCTGGGCGTCCGTTCCAAAGCGCCGTTTCGCCGCCGCCACGAACATCGCGAGAATGGTGGGCGCGGGTCCGTTGATGGTCATCGAGACCGAGGTCGAGGCCGCGGTGAGATCGAATCCGGCGTAGAGCTTTTCCATGTCCTCCACCGTGTCGATCGCCACCCCGCCTTCGCCGATCTTGCCGAACACGCCCGGTTCATCGCTGTCCATGCCGTAGAGCGTCGGGCCATCGAAGGCCGTGCTCATGCGATGCGAGCGCTGGTTCTTCGTCAGCAGGTGAAAGCGCTCGTTGGTGTCCTCCGCCAGTCCAAGTCCGGCGAACAAACGGGTCGGCTCCTCGCTGCGGGGACCCGCCAATGGATCGAGATACAGCTCCGGGTATGCCGACGACACATATGGGAATACTCCCGGAAGCCCCTCGCCATGAAGGAACCGGACCACCGCGCCCGCCTCGTCCAGCTCCGGCAGGGCCAGGCGCGGCAGCTTCAAGCCGGTGGGAGTTTCAACCACCTCCACGGTCTTCCGGATTGCCTGCCATTGCGCCATCACCTCGTCGCCTTTGATACGATCCACCCTCACCGCGGCCACCCGTTCCTCCACCGAATCATTGAACCGGCGGACGGCTTCCGTGATGTCCTTGAGCGTGCTCATGAGCGTTCGAGGTAGTCCAACAACGCCGCGACTCCGGCATCCTCGTGCCTGCTGGCAACCGTGCGGATGAGCGGCTTACCGGCGGCGAGAGCATCAAGATGACGGCGGATCTCCATGGCCGCGGCCTCGCTGCCCGGGCGGTCCTGCTTGTTCGCCGCCACCACATCCGCGGCTTCCAGCATCGCGATCTTCTGGAGCTGGAGACGCGCGCCGTAGTCGGTGTTCATCACCAGAATCCGCCGGTCGACCATGACATCCGGAAACGGCAGCGCCTCCTGGCCGATGCCCACGGTTTCCACCAGCACCAGGTCGAAGCCCGCCTCCGCCGAGGACAGCCACGCCAGGACCGGCTCGGTGGCGGGAGAGAGCCCGCCCTGACGACCGCGCGTCGCCATGCTGCGCAGGAACACTCGGTCGTCCTGCGCGTAAACCATCGTCGCGCGATCGCCCAGCAACGCCCCCTGGTGGAGCGTGCTCGGATCGTGCGAAAGGATCGCCACCCGGTGGCCGGGATGGCTGGCGAGATACTGGCGGGTCAGTTCATCGATCAGCGTGGTCTTCCCCGCTCCGCCGGGACCGGTGATCCCGACGACTTTCGCCGGACCCCGGGATGGAGGCGGGATGTCCGCCCCGGACTCCAGGCAACTGATGAGCCGAGCAAGACCCGCCGGTTCCCGAACCTCGATCCGCTCCGGCAGCGCCAGGGTCCGTTGGTAGCGCTCGCGGACGTAGGTTGTCATGTCATCGAACGAAGCCCCGGCGAGGAAGATCCGGTCGGTGCCCTCGGCGTGCATCCGCTCCGCGTCCTCGGGCGTGATCGTGCCGCCCCCGCCGCCGAACAACCCGATCTCCGGACGTCCGGACGCTTTCAATCCCGCGGCGACCTCGCGAAAAAATTCGATGTGTCCGCCGTTGTAGCTGGAGATCCCCACCGCTGCCACATCCTCCTGCACCGCCGCGCGGACGATGTCCGCCACCGAGCGGTGGAAGCCGAGATAAACCACCTCCACGCCGTGGCGGATCAGCTCCAGATTGACCGCGGTGATCGCGCTGTCATGGCCGTCGCACAACGGGACGGCGGTGAGCACGCGAACGGGAGACCCGGCCATGCTTCACCATAGCAGAGGCGTTCCGTGCGTGCGATAGCGGAATGCTCAGTGTCCTCCGGGCCTCGGCAGAGAACGAAAAACGGACCGCCGGGAAGATTTGATCCTCCCATCACGGTCCGCTTCACACACTCACAAGCAGGAATGCTTGTGCTGCCTTATTCCCACTCGATCGATGCCGGGGGCTTGGTCGAGATGTCGTAGAGGACGCGGTTGACGCCCTTCACCTCGTTGAGGATGCGGTTGCTGGTTTCACGCAGCAGCGCGCTGGGGAGCTCCACCCAATCGGCGGTCATGGCGTCCTCGGACACCACGGCACGCAGGGTGATCGCCCACTCGTAGGAACGCTCGTCGCCCTTCACGCCCACGGTCTTCACCGGCACCAGACCGGCGTAGGCCTGCCACACCTTGTCATACCAGCCGTATTCCTTGAGGCGGGAGATGAAGATGGCGTCGCACTCGCGGATGATCTCCAGGCGGTCCTCGGTGATGATGCCCGGGCAGCGCACCGCGAGGCCGGGGCCCGGGAACGGGTGGCGCATCAGGATGTCCTGCGGGATGCCGAGCGAGGTGCCCAGCGCGCGGACCTCGTCCTTGAAGAGTTCCGCCAGCGGCTCCAGCACCTTGCCCTGCTCCTGGAGTTCCAGGATGCGGTCCACGCGGTTGTGGTGGGTCTTGATCTTGGAGGCCTTCGACTTGGCGTTCGAGGCGCTTTCGATCACGTCCGGATAGAGCGTGCCCTGCGCGAGCATCTCGGCATTGCCGACGGCGTCCCAGAACACGTCGACGAACAGCTCGCCGATGATCTTGCGCTTTTTCTCCGGGTCATCGACTCCGGCCAGCGCGGTGAGGAAACGCTCCGAGGCATCGACGGTCTCGATCGCCACGCCCATGCGGTGGAAGTTGTTGCGCACCTCGTCGCCCTCGTCCTTCCGCATCAGGCCCTGGTCCACGAAGATCGCGCGGACATTCACGCCGGCCTCGTTCAGCAGCACGGCGAGCACGGTGCTGTCCACGCCGCCGGAAACGCCGCAGACGACCTGCTTCTGGCCCACGGTGGTGCGGATGTTCTCGATCAGCTCGCGCTTGAAGTCCTCGATGTGGAACGGAGCGAGCTCGCCGCACTGGAGGAGGAAGTTGTGGAGGATGCGGATGCCCTGGTGGCTGTGGGTCACCTCCGGATGGAACTGGATGCCGTAGAAACTGTCGCCCCATTTCAGCGACACCGGGGTGCCGTGCTGGTTGGTGGCGATCACCTTGGCGCACTCCGGCAGGTTCTTCACCGTGTCCGAGTGGCTCATCCACACCTGCGAATCCTGGGACACGCCCTCGTAGAGTTCCTCGCCCGCCACGGTGGTCAGCGCGGCCGGACCGTATTCGCGGCGGTTGCTGGAGGCCACGGTGCCCCCGAACTTGATGTTGAGAAGCTGCATGCCGTAGCACACGCCGAGCACCGGCACGCCGAAGCCCTTCAGCGCCTCGAAATCGAGATCCGGAGCATCCGGCTCACTGGTGCTGCGGGGACCGCCGGAAAGGATGATCGCGCCGGGCTTGCCGATGTTCGGGAAGTCCTCGATGGCGTAGAGCTTGGCGAAATAGCCGAGTTCCCGCACGCGGCGGACGATGAGCTGGGTGTATTGCGAGCCGAAATCGAGAACGGCGACGTGGTTGATTTCCTGCATGAGCGGAGGACGGTGGAAAGCGGAATGGGAAAGGGCGGATTAGACCTCGGTGGCGGATTTTGGCAAGCGGCCTTTGGACTCGATGAGTTGGTCGAAGGTGTAGGCGGTGACGATCTCTCCATCGGGGATGTCCTCGCCAAGCGCGGGATCCCATTCGGCGGGAATCGTCAAAACAGGTTCGAAAGCCTCCCCCAAGCAGATGAGATCCCAAATCATGCCGGTATCCCGGTCCCCCTTCACTTGGAAACGAGTGTTCGGGAACCGACGTGGTTGCGGAGAACCATCGGCATCCTCCCCGCCTTCGTAATCGTATAGATATTGGCCGCGGAGACAGAGGGTGGAGCCATCGCGAAGCTCAATCAAATAGCAAGAGCCTTCGTCCTCGAACTCCTCGATGGCGATGGCCCGGGTACCTTCATGCTCCTCCGTCGTGATCCTGCCCTGTGCCTCCAGCTCTCCCAATGAAGGATGTCGACGCTCAGGAATAAAGGTGCGGACCGCTCCGGTTGCGGAGAGGATGGCGACAGCAAAATAAGCCACACCCAGAATGCGAGCCCCCAGCCAGCGCTCCTTGAAGGAAAGGGCGCACAACCCCGCAAAAGCCGCCGCGACCGTCACGCAAATGATGAATCGCAGGGCTTTTACCAAGATCAGGCCGGGGGTCATGGGGCCGGCTCAGCTCAGCGGCTGGTAGTTGGTCGGCTCCTCGGTCATGACGATGTCATGGACGTGGCTTTCGCGGAGGCCGCCGCTGGTGATCTGGACGAACTCGGCGCGGTCGCGGAGCTCCTGCAGCGAGGAGGCACCCACGTAGCCCATGCCGGACTTCAGGCCGCCCATGAGCTGGAACACCACGTCGGATAGCGGGCCCTTGTAGGGGACACGGCCCTCGACGCCCTCGGCGACGAGCTTGCCGGAGCTGTTCTGCGCGTAGCGGTCGCCGGAGCCCTTCTTCATCGCGCCGAGCGAACCCATGCCGCGGTAGGTTTTGAACCGGCGGCCCTGGTAGTAAACGCTCTGGCCGGGGCTCTCGCGGGTGCCCGCGAGCAGCGAACCGAGCATCACCAGGTCGGCACCGGCGGCGAGCGCCTTCACCACGTCACCGGAGTAGCGGATACCGCCGTCGGCGATGACCTTCACGCCGTGCTCGCGGCAGTAGTCGGCCACGTTGCGGATGGCGGTGAACTGCGGCATGCCCACCCCGGCGATCACGCGGGTGGTGCAGATCGAACCCGGACCCACGCCCACCTTGATGGCGCTGGCACCGGCGGCGACGAGATCCTTCGCGCCCTGGAGGGTCACCACGTTGCCCGCCACGACAGGGCGATCGGACAACGAGCGGAGTTTGCCGATTACGTCCATCACGCGGGAGGTGTGGCCGGTGGCCGCATCGATGAAGAGCGCGTCCGCGCCCGCGTCGATGAGCGCCTGGCCGCGGTCCGTGCAATCCGGGCCCACGCCCACGGCGGCACCGCAGCGGAGGCGGCCGGCCGGATCCTTGGCGGCATTGGTGAAGGTGATGCGCTTCTCGATGTCGGAGCCGGTGATGAGGCCCACGAGCTTGCCGCTGCCATCGATGAGCGGGAGCTTCTCGATGCGGTTCTGGTAGAGAATGCGGCGGGCCTCCTCGAGGCTGGTGGTCGGCGGCGCGGTGATCAGCTTGTCGTGCTTCGTCATCACGTCGGCCACGCGGGTGTCCGCGCTGTCCAAGTAACGCACGTCACGGCCGGTGACCATGCCTTCCAGACGACCCTCGGAATCGACCACCGGGAAACCGGAGAAACCGTGTTCCGCCATGATCGCGCGGACTTCCTCCACGCTCTGCTCCTTGCGGACGGTGTAGGGCTTCAGGATGACGGCGTTTTCGGAACGCTTCACGCGGGACACCATCGTGGCCTGCTCGTCGATCGGGCAGGCGCGGTGGATCACGCCGATGCCACCCTCACGGGCCAGGGCGATCGCCAGTTCGGATTCGGACACCGTGTCCATCGCGGCCGAAACGACCGGAATGTGCAGCGGGATGCCCGCCGTCACGTGCGTGGAAAGGTCCGCCTCACCGGGGAGCACTTCGCTCAACGCCGGAACCAAAAGCACATCATCAAAGGAAAGTCCGAGAGAAATCTCCGCCATGGCGGAGTCAATAGAGGAGCCCCCCCGATATCAAGCGTGATTTTGGCGGAGGGTGGAAATGTGCCCAAGGCGCGGCCGATTTCGTCTGTCGCCAGGCCCCTCACCCACGAAGCAAATCGGCGAGATCGCCATCGGACCAGCCGGCGGCGTCGCCGAGACCGGACTCATCGAAGGCGGCTTGCGCAAGCTCGCGCTTGGTGGCCTGGAGGCGAACAACCTTCTCCTCGACGGTGCCGCGCGTGAGCAACCGGTAGACGGTCACCGGGCGGGTCTGGCCGATGCGATGGGCGCGGTCGGTGGCCTGGGCTTCGGCGGCGGGATTCCACCACGGATCGAAATGGATCACGGTGTCGGCCGCGGTGAGATTGAGGCCGTAGCCCCCGGCCTTCAGGCTGATCAGGAAGACCGGCGGGCCGTCCGGTTTCTGGAAGCGATCGACCAGTTCCTGGCGGTTCCGGGTCTGGCCATCGAGCAAAAAGGACTCGATTCCAGCGCCTTGGAGTTGTTCGCGGATTTTTTGTAACTGTGTCTGGAACTGACTGAACACCAGTATTCGATGATTGCCCGAAATCGCCTCATGCACCCGCTCCATGAGGCGATCGAGTTTGGTGGAGCGGCGATCGAGCGGGAGCTTGTCGAGGCGCTCGTTTTTGAGCAGCGCGAGGTCGCAGCAGGTCTGGCGGAGGCGCAGCAAGGCGGTGAGCATTTGAAGGCGCGCCGCCCCGGTGCCGGCCTTCTGGCGGATTTCGTCGACCCGCTTGCCGCCCTCGCCAACGAGGTCGCGGTAGATCTGGCGCTGGTCGGCGGAGAGCTCGCAGTAGTCGTCGATGATCAGCTTCGAGGGCAGATCGGACGCCACCTGTTCCTTGGTGCGGCGCAGGATGAAGGGCGCGGTTTTCAGACGCAGCCGCTCCATCGGAGCCTTCGGCACGGGTGCGGTCTGCAACGGAGCTTCGTAGTGCTCCTTGAACTGCTCACGACCACCGAGCCAGCCGGGCTGGATGAACCGGAAGATCGACCACAGGTCGCGCACGCCGTTTTCGACCGGGGTGCCGCTGAGGGCGATCCGGTGGCGGGCGCGGAGCTTGGCGATGGCCTTGGCGTGATCGGTGTCCGGATTCCGCATCAGGCTGGCCTCGTCCACGGCGACGACCCGGTATTCCCCACGGAGGTGCCAAGCCAGGTCGCGTGCGAGCGTACCATAACTGGTGACCACCACATCGTCCGGCGTGACCCGGTCGCGCTCGGCATCACGGTTGCCGCCATGCAGGATACGGATGGTGCGACCCGGGGCGAAACGCTGGAACTCGGCCCGCCAATTGCCCAGCAAGGAGGTCGGCGCGATCACCAGCGCGGGCCCGGTGCCGGCGGCTTCACTGGCGAACAATTGCTCGATGGTGGCGATGGTCTGGAGGGTCTTGCCGAGGCCCATGTCGTCCGCCAGCAGGGCCCCGCCGAAGCGCTGGACGCGGTCGACGAGCCAGGCAATACCCTGCCGCTGGTAAGGCCGCAGCATCGCCGGAACGGCGGGATCGAGGGTCGCGGCAAGCGGGCTTTCTGAAATATCAAAGTCGCTTGATATTTTCGACTTGCTCCTATTTTTACGAAATTCCGATACCAGCTCACCGATGGCCCTCGGGCCGACGAAATGGCCGTGTTCCTGGCGGACTTCCAACTCGGACAGGAGCGGCTCCAGAATCAAGGCGGACTCCGCATCCAGGATCTGCTTCTTACCACCAGCCTGACGGGTGGTGCGGCCGGAGCGGAGCCATTGAAGGACTTCGGAGCGCGACACCAGATCCCCGCCGGAGGTTTCGAAACCGTAGTCGAAGGCCAGCCAGTCCTCACCGGAGCCGAGCACCTCGAATCGCGGGCGAACCACCTCGATCGCGCTCGAAGCCGAGCGCAGGCGCGGGGTTTGCTCGATGGTCCAATCGGCAAGCTCCGGCAGACCATGGGCGAAGAAGCTGAGAATGGCAGCCTCCCCGACCAGCAACCAGCGCCCGCCTTCCCCACCGGAGAAACCGAGACCGCGGAGGCGATCCAGCGCCTCCAGTTCAGCGCGGGCGTGGCGCACCTCCCACTGCCCCCCTGCCCCTGGACGCGGGAAATGAGCGTCATCGTCGCCGCCCGGCACCAAGGGCGACACACCGGGATAGCGAACCGTAAAGGCCGCCGTGAGGCTGGCGAGCGAGCCTTCCAACGCGAGATGAAACACGGGCTCGGCTGGCACCATCCGCAGGTCGCCGAGCCACGATTGCTCCGGCAGCGCGAGCCAATCCTCCCACACCGGGGCGCGGCGCAGCAATTGCTTGAGCGGGATCTTCGCGGGCCGCCCCTCCGCCCAGGCAGCGAACGCGGGAGCCAGGTCGGCGGGTGGGGCTTGCGGGCCGATGCGGCCGAGCGATTGCTCCGTCATCAACCAAGCATGACCGCTCAACACCAGCGGGATGGCGGTGGACTTCAATAGCACCTGATCCCCTTCCCTCACCGGCGCAGCGAGCGGCAGGACAGCATCGGCGGTGATGCTGAAGCGCTCCTTGCCAACAAAGACCCGAGGGTGATCGAGAGCGGCCTCAAGGAAAGTGGCGAGCCGGGCCACATCCAGCGAAAGCGGCACCGGCGATGCGATCGACGCGATCCCCTGATGGGTCGCCCACGCGGTGACAAAGGCATCCGCCGGATCGACCGCCGCGGTTTTGTCCGGAGCCAGAGTCACCGTCAGTCGCCCGCGGGTCAGCGTCTCCTGCCAATTCGGCGCGAAACGGATCACCAGCGGGACGAGCGGCTTCGACGCCCTCGCGGAAGGCGGAGCGGCTTTCGTCGCAACCAATGCAGCCGGAGCAGCGGACGCCGCCGACTTCACCCCACCCAAAAGCGCGAGACCGGTGGCCACGGCGTGGGCGCACACGACTCCGGACGCCTGGTTCTCCGGGCACGAGCACTTCACCTGGAAATCACCGGGCTTCGGCACCTTCACGCCGAGACGCACGACCTTCGCCCCTTGCCGGACACTGCCGGTCCAACCATCGGGCGATGACTTCGCCTGCACCACCAATCCGGCATCAAGCATGGACTTGCCCTCCTTGAAGGCCTTCCAGCTTGCCGCGGCCTTCAGGGCCGGTTCATTCCACTCGCTCATGCGTCGAGCGAGGTCTAGTGGCCGCAGCGCGACGGGGAAAGCACGGTTTCCAGGGCGGCGAGGTGGATCAGAGAGCTCATGGGAAAGCCGGTGCCCGGCATGGAGCGTGGCGGAGATGGTTACGGAATCGACCGGAGGTGGAGTGGCTCAGGGATGTGGAGAGCCATCCTCAATCCTCCTTCCCGGCCGCACCGGAGCCTTCGTGGTTCAGGTTGCCGGGAGGCACGGCTCCTTTGAGCAGTTCGGCGAGCTTCGCACGCATCTTCGCCACACGCTCGGGCTCCTTGTCGGCGAGATTGGTCTTTTCCCCGATGTCGTTGGCGAGGTTGTAGAGTTCGATCGCCTGGCTCTCCACGAGCCCCTTCTTCCCCTTTGCCTTCCCCTCCGGCTTGGCGGCGGCACCGGCCTCCTCATCATCGACCTCGCTGGCATTCATCAACAGCTTCCAATCCCCCATCCGCACCGCGGCACGGCCGGGGCGACCGACGGAAAGAATCGCATCGTGCGGCGAGGGCGCCCCCTTCGTGAGCATCAGCCACACGTCTCGTCCATCGAGCGGCGTCTTCTGCTCGAGCGAACCACCCGCAAGGGTGACCAGCGTGGGATACCAGTCGACCGTATGCATTGGCTCCTTCAGGTGTGCGTTCACGGCCACATGGCCGGGCCAGTTCACGAAACCGCAGCCGCGCACGCCACCTTCGTAGATCGTGCCCTTCCCCGCGCGCAGCGGGGTATTGAGCCCGGGACGCGGGCCGCCGTTGTCGGTGGAGAAGACGATGAGCGTGTTGTCGCGCAGCCCGGCTTTCTCCAGCGCCGCCACGATCCGGCCGATCCCGTCATCCACCGCGGAAAGCATGCCCGCGAGCTTCTGGCGGCCGCCCTTCAGATCGGCATAGGGTTTCAAATACTCCTCCGGCGCCTGCATCGGCGAGTGGACGCCATTGAAGGGCACGTAGAGGAACAGCGGCTTCGCCTTGTCCTTTTCCGCGATGAGGCGGCAGGCCTCGTTCGAAACGAGCTTTGTGCTGTAACCCTCCTCCTTCAGCGGCTTGCCATCGCGGTACCAGTCCTCCGACTTGCCACGCGTGTGGGTGAAGTAATCGATAGCGCCGAAATAGTGGCCATACTGGTGGTCGAAGCCGCGGGCGGTGGGCACATATTTCGGATCGAACTCGCCGAGGTGCCACTTGCCGGTGATGGCGGTTTCGTAGCCAGCGTCGCGCAGGGCGTTCGCGAGCGTGCGCTCGCCGAGCGGCAGCCCCCAGGCGGCGTGCGGTTTGACGATGGTGTAAACGCCCGTGCGGGTCGGGTAGCGGCCGGTCATCAGTGCGGCGCGGGTGGGAGAACACACGGGCTGGACGTAGAGTGAATCGAGGATCGTCCCTCCTTGGGCCAGTTTGTCGATGTTCGGGGTCTTGATGTCCTTGCCGCCATTGAACCCGCAGTCGGCATAACCGAGGTCATCGATGAGAAAGAACACGATGTTGGGCTTCCTGGCCTCCGGAGCATCGGCGGCGCGGACGCCGGGGACGGCCAGGGACAACAGGGCGAGGAGATGGAAGATCAGGCGCATAGGACAAACAGAAGACAAAGGTTCCCACAGGAAACCCTGCCGGAGCGAGACGGTTGTAGCCGGATGTCGGATTTCAGGGGAAACCGCCGCGCCTCCTTGATACGGGGAACACGGGCGGTTCACCATGGGCAATGTTTCCCATCGCACCTTTGGGGTCGTGTGGAGCGGGAGTTGAGGGGCTCCGGTTGGTTTTGGTTGCCAGCGGAGGGCTTGGCGGGAACACTGCTTGTTCCGTCGGTCCAGCTTGCCGCATGAAAGTCATCGCCATTGCCAACCAAAAAGGTGGCGTCGGTAAAACGACCACCGCCCTGAACCTCTCCGCCGCGCTCGCGCTGCGTGGCCAGCGCGTGCTGCTGGTGGACCTCGATCCGCAGGCGAACTGCACCAGCGGTCTTGGCATCGAGGTTCCGGAAGGCGGCAGCATGTATCCGGTGTTGATCGGCGAGCGCACGGTGTTTGAGCAGTTGCTGCCGACCGGTCGCGAGAATCTCTCGATCGTGCCGTCGGAAATGGACCTCGCGGGGGTCGAAATCGAGCTCGCCCGCGCCGAGGACCACCTCACCCGCCTGCGAAACATCCTGCAGGGACTGAAGCCGAACGATCTGTTTGAATACTGCATCCTCGACACTCCCCCATCACTAGGCGTGCTGATGACTTCCGCGCTCGCAGCCTCGGATGAAATCGTCATCCCGCTGCAGTGCGAATGGTTTGGTCTGGAAGGGCTTGCGAAGATCGTGCACGTGCTGGAGCAGATCCGCGGCTCGGGTGCGAATGACGAGCTGACCCTGGAAGGCATCGTCATGACGATGTACGATGGCCGCACGCTGCTGTCCCGCCAGGTGGTGGAGGAAGTCTCGAAGTTTTTCCCTGATCAAATCTATCAATCGGTGATCCCGCGGACCATCCGCATCGGGGAGGCACCGAGCCACGGGAAGTCGATTTTCGAGCACGATCCGGTGGGCCCGGGCTCGAATGCCTATGGCGCGCTGGCGGACGAGTTCCTGGCCCGGCGCGCGGGCAAGGCGGCGGCGGTCGCCGCGTCCTGAGGCCCTAACGCGTGGAACATTGAGAATACAAGCGTGGAACACCGTTCCCGCTTGACCTGTCACAGGGGGCTGTCAACACTTCCGCCTCTTTCGGCGGGGTTCCGTCCAACTCCTTGGTTGTCACCGGCTCACGCAATCCGGCTGCCCAAGCGCCCCTCGGACCCGTTCGATCAGGCACCACGTTGATTTTCCCATCTCATCCATGTTCAAAAAGTTTTTCGGAAACTGGTTTTCCAACGACATCGGCATCGATCTCGGCACCGCGAACACTCTCGTCAATGTCAAGGACCACGGCATCGTGCTGCGCGAGCCGTCGGTGGTCGCGGTGAAGGCCGGCACCAACGAGGTGCTCGCCGTCGGCGACGATGCCAAGCGCATGCTCGGGCGCACGCCGGGCAACATCGTGGCGATCCGCCCGCTGAAGGATGGCGTGATCGCCGACTTCGAGGTGACGGAGGCCATGCTCCGCCACTTCATCCGCAAGGTGAATCCGCGCCGCCGGTCGAACCCGCGGGTGCTGATCGCCATTCCCTCCGGCATCACGGAGGTGGAGCGCCGCGCGGTGCGCGAGTCCGCCGAGCAGGCGGGTGCCCGTGAGGTCTACCTGATCGAAGAACCGATGGCGGCCGCGATCGGCGTGGGCCTGCCGGTGCAGGATGCCTCCGGCAACATGATCGTGGACATCGGCGGCGGCACCACGGAGGTGGCGCTCATTTCACTTTCCGGCATCGTTTACGCCCGCTCCGTCCGCACCGCCGGCGATGAGCTGGACGAGGCGATCATCAACTACATGAAGCGGGCCTACAACCTCATGATCGGTGAGCGCACCGCGGAGGAGATCAAGATCCGCCTCGGCTCGGCCGCGCCGCTGCCGAAGGAAATGACCATGGAGGTCAAGGGCCGCGACCTCGTCGCCGGTCTACCGAAAACCATCACCATCACCTCGCAGGAAATCCGCGAGGCCATGTCCGATCCTCTCAACACGATCGTGGACGCTGTCCGCACCACCCTGGAGCGTTGTCCCCCGGAACTCGCGGCGGACCTCGTGGACCGCGGCATCGTGCTGGCCGGTGGCGGAGCCCTGCTCAAGGGCCTGGACCGCCTGCTGCGCGAGGAGACCGGCCTTCCGGTTCACATCGCGGAGGATCCGCTCAGCGCCGTGGCCGAAGGCACGGGCAAGGCCCTTCAGGAGCTCTCGTTCCTGAAGCGGGTGACCAACACCGACCGCTGAACCGAGCCGGCAGGCTGACTGGCCATGAAGCCGCAAAACCTGATCGCGTTGTTGCTGTTCCTGGGAGGGGCCGTGTGGGCTCTCACCCGGAATGAAAACGCCGTGCGCGAGATCCAGACGGGGTATTACTCCGCGATCTCGCCGTTCTTGAAATCCGGCTCCACGCTGGAGACGAAGGCGCGCGCCATGACGCAGGAGACCCAGCACTCGAAGGAACTGGAGATCCGGCTGCAGGAAGCGGAAAAGAAGGTCGGGCGGCTGGAAATCATCGAGGGCCGGTTCCGCGACCTGGAGAAGGAAAACGCCAACCTGCGGGACGCCGTGAAATTCACCGCCGCCACGAAGTTCGACGTGGTGGCCGCCCGTATCACCCGCCGTCAGCCCACCACCTGGTGGCAGACGGTGGAGATCGACCGCGGGGAGGATTCCAAGATCGGGCCCCAGCTCCCGGTGCTTTCCAACGAAGGACTCGTCGGCAAGGTGGACCTCGTCCGCCAGGACCGCGCCAGCGTGGTGCTGCTGACCGATGAGAAGTGCCAGGTGTCCGCGAAGGTCGAGGGAACCCCGGAGGTGGGGATCTTGAGCGGCCAGCGCGGACAATTCGAAGGCACACCCTTGCTGCGGCTACGCTTTTTATCCAAGGATGCGACGATCAAGAAGGGTCAGCGCGTCTTCACCACCGGCCGGGGCGGCTTGTTCCCGGCCAATATCCTTTTGGGAACCGTCGAGTCCGTCGAAAAAGGCTCTCTGGATTCCGAAGCTCTCGTCCGTCCCTCGGTGAACTTCGCGGATCTGGAAACAGTCTTTGTCGTGCTGCTCAAAGCCGACAAGAAACCGTGATCCGCTACACCCTCATCACCATTCTCCTGGTTCTGGCCGCCTTCGTGCTGCAGCAGTTCCTGCCGGCCTTCACCGGCCTGCACAACGCGCGTATCCTGCTGGTCCAGCTCGTGTTCCTCTGCGCCGCGGTCACCGTCGGCACGCCCACCATGCTGGTGCTGGCCTTCCTCGGCGGTTTCCTGTGGGACGCCCAGAACACGCTGGGACCTGCGGGTGGAGACCCGGAGATCTACAATCAGCCGGTGGAGGCGCTGCATTTCGGCTACTCGATCCTGCTGTTCGGGGCGATGGGTTACCTGATGCAGGGCATCCAGCCGCTGTTCCGCCAGGGCAAGTGGCAGTTCTCCGCCCTGCTTTCCGGCATCGCTATCTTCCTCTACCTGGCGGCGGAGTATTCCCTGATCACCTTCGTCCGCGGCGGTCCCGTGCTCACCCACGCCACGCTGATGAACATGGCGTTCAACGCGCTGTTGACGATGCTCCTCTCCCCGCTGGTATTCTGGCTGTTGTTCCACATCGCGAACTGGTGCCAGCACACGATCCGCTTCGATGGCATCAAGCGTCGCAACCGCAAACGCTATTCCTGACCCGTCATGGAACCCCGCTATCGTTTCCGGCTTTATCTCCTGACCGCCGCCGTCCTGGTGGGCTTCGGGGCGTTGTTGATGCGTCTCCATGACTTCCAGATCGTGCGCCGCGACAAGTTCCTGGGACTGGTCCCCGGCGACACCAAGGTGACCATCCGCGAACCCGGCACCCGCGGCGAGATCACCGACCGCAACGGCATCACGCTGGCGAAAAACGTCCGCGACTACGAGGTCACCTTCAACCTCGCCGAGATCGACGCCGCCTACCGCCGCCAGCACACCGACCGCCCCGAACTGGAGCGCGTGACCATGGAGCACGGCATGCTCCGCAAGCGCACCGAGCGCGACATCGTGGGCATCGTGATGGAAACGGTGATCCCGCCGCTCCAGAACCTCGGGCTGGCGAAGAATTTCAGCGCCAAGGCGCTGCGGGCCCACTACCTGACCCACCACGGGCTGGTGCCCTTCACCTACCGCGCCGACCTCACCTACGAGGAGTTCGCGAAGTTCGCCGAGCACAACCTCGAGCTGCCGGGGGTCTCCCTGAGCCTCAACTCCCAGCGCCAGTATCCCTACGGCAGCCTCGGTTCCCACGTGCTGGGCTACCTGAAGGGCTGGGAAAAGGGCGATATCCCGGAGGGCGCGGACCGGAAATACGACCACTATATCGGTGAGGCCAAGGGCATCGCGGGCGTGGAGTCGACGATGGACCAGTACCTGCGCGGTCCCGAGGGCACCCGCGAGATGCTGAAGGACGAGAAGGGTGCGATCCGCGGCATGGTCGGCTACGTCCGCCCCGGTACGGGAGCCAAGGTGGAACTCACGCTCGATGCCCGCATCCAATACCTGGCGGAGGACACCCTGCGCCATGCCGGCCGCGCGGCCGCGGTGGTGATGGACGTGGAAACCGGCGAGGTGCTGGCGATGGCCTCGGTGCCGGACTACGATCCGAACGAGTTCATCCCGAAGATCGATGGCGCGAAGTGGCTGGCTTACAACAAGAACACGGCCAAACCGCTGATGAACCGGTGCATCTCGAACTTCGTGCCGGGATCGACTTTCAAGCTCGGCACCGCGCTCAGCGGCGCGCTCAAGGGCCAGTCGAACCGCGTGTTTTCCTGCGATGGCGTGGTTCAATACGGCAATGCCTCGGTCGGCTGCTGGATCTGGAACAAGAGCCGCGGCTCCCACGGCTCTGAAACGCTGCCGGTGGCGATCAAGAACTCCTGCAACCCGTATTTCAACAAGCTCGCCAACACCATCGGCCCGAAGGCGATGACCGACGGCTTCACGATGCTCGGCTTCGGCAAACCGACCGGCATCGACCTGCCCAGCGAGGCCGGCGGCGTGGTGCTTGGCAACCGCCAGTGGCGCGCCTCCCACCCCGGCGCCACCCCCACCCCGCACGATGTGGCCCTGTTCTCGATCGGCCAGAGCGTGCTCGCCACCCCGCTCCAGCTTTGCTCGATGGTCACCGCCATCGCCAATGGCGGGAAGTACTATCAACCCCGTATCATCAAGAAGGTGGTCGCCATGGACGGCTCCACCGTCATCCCGGACAAACCGAAGCTCGAGGTGGACCTCCTGCGGGAAGGCATCAAGGACTCCGACCTGGTGACGATCCGCAAGGGCATGTGGATGGCCGTGAACGAAGGTGGCACCGCTTCCGCCGTGAAGCTCCCGGATATCCAGATCGGCGCCAAAACCGGCACGGCCCAGGTCAACCTGCTGCTCAAGACCCACGACTGCTGGACCGTCGCCTTCGCCCCCTTCGAGAAGCCGAAGTACGCCGTGGTCGTCATGGTCCAGGACGGTGGCTCCGGCGGCCACACCGCCGGCCCGCTCGTGCAGCACATCATCCGCGGCATCATCGGCAAGGACCGCGGCACCAAGCTCCCGCTCGCCGTCCAAAAGGAATACGGCGGCCACATGAAGGCGATCGAGAGCATCGCCGCGCTCGAGGACGTGCCGCCGGCCGATCCGAACGACACCGCCGGGGACGACACCGGTGACGAGGTGATGGGCGACGACGCCACCGCCCCGGTCCCGGTCGAGCCCGAGAAAACCATTCCGACCCCGATTCCGACCATCGACCCCGGCGTCGACGAGGAGGGCACCATCCCGAAGGCCATCCCGGTCCGCTGACCCGACCCCGCGGACACCATGAAACTACTTTCCATCCACACCCAAATGATTCAACGTATCAAACGAATGCTAGGCATCGGCAAGCCCGATCCGACGCAGGGAAACAGCCTGATCATCAACATCGAGCGCCTTGAGCGCCGGGTTGCGCTCCTTGAAAACGGTATCCTCGAGGAATATACCGTCGAGCGCGAAGGCGACCAGAACATCGTTGGCAGCATCTTCAAAGGCCGCGTCAAAAACATCGAACCGGGCCTCAAGGCCATGTTCGTCGACATCGGCCAGGACAAGAACGCCTTCCTTCACTTCTGGGATGCCATTCCCGCCGCCCTCGACGCCGGTCTTGAGGAGATCGAGCGCGAAGGCCGCCCGAAGAAGCAGCAGAAAAAGATCACCTCGAAGGACATCCCGGACATCTATCCGGTGGGCTCCGAGATCATGATCCAGGTGTCCAAGGGGCCGATCGGCACCAAGGGCCCGCGCGTGACCACCAACATCTCGTTGGCCGGCCGCTACCTGGTGCTCATGCCCTACACCGAGCAATTCGGTATCTCCCGCAAGATTGAGGACCCGAAGGAGCGCCAGCGCCTGCGCAAGATCGTGCAGAAGCTGTCCGTGCCGGAAGGCATGGGCATCATCATGCGAACGGTCGCCCAGGGCACCCGCGCCCGCCATTTCGTCCGTGACCTCGCCATGCTCCTGGAGCAGTGGCAGGAAGTCGAGGAGAAGCGGGACAGCCACCCGGCCCCGGTCTGCACCTACCAGGAGCCCGGCTTGATCGAGAGCACGGCCCGCGACTTCCTCACCGACGAGGTGGAGCAGGTGCTCTGCGACGACCTCGCCACCACCGAGAAGATCCGCGAGATTGCCGGCAAGATTTCCCGCCGCGCCAAGCGCCGCATCCATCACCTGGCCGCCGCCCCCACCCCGATCTTCGAAAAGGTCGGCATCCAGAAGCAGATCGACGAGGCCTTCTCGCGCCAGGTCTGGCTGCCCTGCGGCGGCTACATTGTGATCGATGAAACCGAGGCCCTCATCTCGATCGACGTCAACACCGGCCGCAACCGCGGCTCGAAGGACGTGGACAAGATGATCCTCGAGACCAACGTCGAGGCCGCCGTCGAGGTGGCCCGCCAGCTCCGCCTCCGCAACATCGGCGGCCTGGTGGTGGTCGACTTCATCGACATGCGCCACCGCAAGGACCAGCAGGCGGTTTACAAGGCGATGAAGGACCGCCTGAAGAAGGACAAGGCGAAGACCCAGGTCCTCCAGATTTCCCCGATCGGCCTCATGGAAATGACCCGCCAGCGCCTCAACGAGTCGCTGCGCGAGACCATGTTCGAACCCTGCCCGTATTGCCAGGGCCGCGGCCGCGTGAAGACCACCATGACCATGTCGGTGGAGATCCAGCGCAAGCTGAACTCGGTGATCCAGAAGCACCGTGAGTCGCTCGGCGACATCGTGGTGGTGGTGAACGCCGACGTGCTGAACCGCTTCAAGACCGAGGACAGCCACCTGCTGGTGGACATCGAGCGCCAGCACTCCGGCCGCCTGATCTTCCGCTCCGATCCGTCGCTCCACCGCGAGCGCTTCGCGATCATCGACGCGGCCACGGACCGCGCGATCGAACAGAACTGAGCACCGGTTCCAACACCTTCAGCCAACGCCCGCGGGGAGAGATTCCCGCGGGCGTTTTCGCGTTGTGGTCGAAAGCTCCGCTTTCGAATCGTCTCCGCCTGCTCCGTTGGCGGTGGCCGGGTTGAGCCGAACGACGTCCTCCCCCGAAGAGGGAAAGCTGGAGCTTCCCCCTACATTCTGAAAGCGGAGCTTTCAGCTACCTCGCTCGGTCAAAATGGCCGCGTCGTTCCGGTATCCCGTGCGACAAGTTGTATCAATTGGCGGGTGATTTCAGGTGGGGAAGCCGGAGCAACATTGATGTATTTCATTGATTTTGAATGTAATACAATCGGATCTCCGGGTCTAGCATGCCTCCTGCAATACCAGGTTTCGAACATCTGAAACCTCATGAACCGACCCTCCTATTGCAGCTATCGCGTCTCGGACCGGCGCAGCCGTGCCGATGGTTCCCGCACCTCCGGGTTCCGTGAATCCATCGCCGAAACGCCCGAGTCCTTCGTCCTTTCCATCGATCTCCCCGGCCTCCGCAAGGAGGAGCTGAAGCTCGAATTCAAGGACCGCGTCCTGACCCTCACCGTCACCCCGGCGGAACCCCGCGCCTTTGTCAGCGAGGCCACCCGCTCCTGGCGGGTCGGGCCGGACATCGATGCGGAGAAGCTCTCCGCCCGCCTCGAAAACGGCCTTTTCGAACTCACCCTACCGAAGCGCCAGGCCGCCTCGGACGAACCCCGCACCATCGACATCCAATGAGCACCGAAGTTTCCACCGCCGAAGCCACCCGCACCCGCAACATCCGCCCCGCCTTCCAGGTGCGGGAGGACGAGCGCGGGGTCCACCTCAGCGTCGCCCTCCCCGGCGTCCGCCGCGAGGACCTGAAGCTCACCGTCCGCGAGGGCGTGCTGGACCTGGAGGCCCCACGCGCGGGTACCGACACCCTCTATCGCCTGACCAGTCCCCTCGAGCGCAGGCTCGATGGCGACCGGATCGAGGCGAGGCATGAGAACGGCGTGTTGGAGGCGCTCATCCCGCTCCGCGAGGAGGCGCTTCCGCGTTCGATCCCGATTTCCTGATAGAGAGTGGGTTGGCTGGGGGATTGGCGTGGCGCGGTTTGTCGCCACGCCAATCTTTCACCTTCGCCTTGCAGGATCAGGGCTCCGCCTGCATCATGATGCCATGCAGGTCATCACGGAAAAATTGCGCGGCTTTCTCCAGTACGTGGCCGTGCAGTTCATCGAGCACCCGGCGCAAGCCCAGCTCAAGGTCACGGAACTGGCACCGAAGAAGCTGCGCTTCAAGCTGGTGCTGACCCAGACTGACGTGGCCCTGTTGATCGGCCGGAATGGTTTCACCGCCTCCGCCATCCGCAGCGTGATGAAAGCCGCCGCAGACCGCGAGGGCGTCCACGCCAGCCTTCAGATCCACTCCCATGAAGAGGAAGCGGAGATGATGGCACGCGGAGACGGTCATTGAGAAGGCTCTGGCATGACGGTTGCTCAAACAGAAGTCACCCGCCATGTCCATCCACGTCGCCCTCCACCATCGCACCAGCTATCGCTACGACCGGTGGGTCGGGCATGGTCCCCATGTCATCCGTCTGAAGCCCGCGCCGCATTGCCGGACGCGGGTTCTTTCCTACAGCCTCAAGGTGGGGCCGTGCGAGGTCTTCACCAATTGGCAGCAGGACCCGCAATCGAACCACCTCGCCCGGATCGTGTTTCCGGACCCAACCGACCGCCTCGACATCGAGGTGAACCTGGTCGTGGAGATGGCGGTGTCGAACCCCTTCGACTTTTTCCTCGAACCGGCCGCGGAAACGCACCCGTTCGCCTATGACAAGTCGCTGAACCACGAGCTCGCGCCGTTCCTGCTGTTGGAGAAGCCGGAGCCGCTGCTCGCGAAACGGATCGCCCGCTACCGTGGGTCGGAGCGCCGGACCATCGACCTCCTTGTCGAGATCAACCGCGAGCTCCAGGAAGACATCGCTTACACCATCCGCCTTGAGCCGGGCGTGCAGGCGCCGGAGGAAACGCTGCGGAAGGGCTCCGGATCGTGCCGGGACTCGGCCTGGGTGCTGGTCCAGGTGCTGCGCCATCTCGGCTTCGCGGCCCGGTTCGTGTCCGGCTACCTGATCCAGCTCAAGCCGGACATCCGATCGCTCGACGGCCCCGCCGGCGCGGACGAGGATTTCACCGATCTCCACGCGTGGACCGAGGTCTACCTGCCCGGCGCGGGCTGGATCGGGCTCGATCCCACCTCCGGCCTGCTCGCGGGCGAGGGCCACCTGCCCCTCGCCTGCTCGCCCGATCCCACCAGCGCGGCCCCCGTCACCGGCGTGCTCGACGAGTGCGAGGCGGACATGGAGCACGTCATGGAGGTGCGCCGGATCTACGAGACTCCCCGTACTACCAAGCCCTACACCGGCGAGCAGTGGGATGACATCGTGCGCCTTGGCCACGACGTCGACCGCGACCTGCGGGACATGGACGTGCGCCTGACCATGGGCGGCGAGCCGACCTTCGTCTCGATGGACGATCCGGAGGCCGAGGAATGGAACACCGCCGCGATGGGCCCCACCAAGCGCGCGTTGGCTGGCGACCTGATCAAGCGCCTGCGCAAGCGTTTCGCCCCCGGCGGCGTGCTCTTCTACGGCCAGGGGAAATGGTATCCCGGCGAGTCCCTGCCACGCTGGGCGCTGGCCTGCTACTGGCGGAAGGACGGCGTCCCCGCCTGGGAGGATGACCGCTGGATCGCGGATGAGCGGGTCGACTATGGTCATCGTAGTCCGGAGGCGAAACGTTTCGGCACCGCGCTCGCGGGCGCGCTCGGCGTGAACCCGAAGATGCTGATGGCCGCGCACGAGGACATTTTCCACCTGCTGTGGCGGGAGCGGCGGTTGCCGGTGAACGTCGATCCGCTGGAATCCCGGCTCGAGGATCCCGAGGAGCGCGCGCGGCTGGCCCGCATCTTCTCGCAGGGCCCCACCTCGGTGGTCGGCTACGTGCTGCCGCTCCAGCGCATCCAGGAGAACGGAGCCTCGCGCTGGCGCAGCGGCTCGTGGTTCCTGCCCGATGAAACGCTCTACCTGCTGCCCGGCGATTCGCCGATGGGTTTCCGCCTTCCGCTCGATTCGCAGCCGTGGGTGAAGAAGGAGGATTACCCTTGGATCATTCCCCAGGACCCGATGGCCCCACAGGGTCCCCTGCCCGGCCGCGACCTCGTGATGCAGGTGCCTGGGGTGGCCGAGGAGGAGCCGGAGAAGAAGCCCGCGCCGCAGGAATCCGCCTCGGGCATCGTCCGCACCGCCATCTGCGTCGAGCCCCGCCACGGCCGCCTGCACATCTTCCTGCCGCCGGTGAAACACGCCGAGGACTTCCTCGCGCTGGTCGAGGTGATCGAGCAAACCGCCGCCGGGCTGAACATGCCGGTGGTGCTGGAGGGCACGCCGCCGCCCCACGACCACCGCATTCAAAACTTCAAGGTCACCCCGGACCCGGGCGTGATCGAGGTGAACCTCCACCCCGCCGCGAGTTGGGAGGAGCTGGTTTCGAACTCCGAGATCCTCCACGAGGAGGCCCGCGCAACCCGCCTCGTCACCGAGAAGTTCATGCTCGATGGCCGCCACACCGGCACCGGCGGCGGCAACCACATCATCCTCGGCGGGGACACGCCCGCGGACAGCCCGATCCTGCGCCGGCCGGACCTGCTCCGCAGTTTCATCACCTACTGGAACCACCACCCGTCCCTCTCCTATCTGTTCTCCGGCCTGTTCGTCGGCCCCACCTCGCAGGCCCCGCGCTTGGACGAGGCGCGGCACGACATCATCCACGAGCTGGAGATCGCCTTCGCCACGCTGAAGTCCCACGACACCGCGCCGCCATGGCTGGTGGACCGCGTGTTCCGGAACCTGTTGACCGACCTCACCGGGAACACGCACCGCACCGAGTTCTGCATCGACAAGCTCTTCAGCCCGGACACCGCCACCGGCCGCCTCGGCTTGTTGGAAATGCGGGCCTTCGAGATGCCGCCGCACCACGAGATGAGCATGGCCCAGCACCTGGTGCTGCGCGCGCTCACCGCCTGGTTCTGGAAACACCCCTACGAGAAGCCGCTGGTGCGCTGGGGCAGCACGCTCCACGACCGCTGGATGCTGCCGCATTTCATCGAGACGGATTTCCACGACGTGATCTCGGATCTCCAGCGCGCCGGGTATCCGGTCGAGCGCGATTGGTTCAAGCCGCACGTCGCGTTCCGGTTCCCGCAGATCGGCGACTTCGTGGCCGGCGGCGTGGAGGTGGAACTGCGCGGGGCCATGGAACCGTGGCACGTGCTCGGCGAGGAAGGTGGCGCCGGGGGCACCGCCCGCCATGTCGATAGCTCGCTGGAGCGTCTCCAGGTGAAGGTCCGCGGCCTCACCGGGGAACGCCATCGACTGGCGTGCAATGGGTTCGCCGTCCCGCTCCATCCCACCGGCACCCGCGGCGAATTCGTCGGCGGCATCCGCTACCGCGCCTGGCAGCCGCCGCACTGCCTCCACCCCACCATCCGCGTCCACACGCCGCTGGTGTTCGACCTGATCGATGGCTGGAACGAGCTCTCGTTGGGCGGCTGCACCTTCCACGTCGCCCACCCCGGCGGCCGGAACTACACCACCTTCCCGGTGAACTCTTACGAGGCCGAGGCCCGCCGCAAGGCGCGCTTCTTCCGCGAGGGCCACACCGGCGGGCGGGTCCGGCCCCAACCGATCCCGGCAAGCCCGGACTTCCCCTTCACGCTCGATTTGCGGATGATCCCGCCGAGCCCCTGAGGCGGGTTTCCCCAGCATGTCGCATTCCGGCCCATATCTATTCCCCGTCGCGTCGCTCTCCGGTCACGGTCAAGGCGGCGCGTGGGACGAAATGACCGGCTCCACCGGCAAGGTGCGCCCGCTCTGGCAGCGGCTCGCGCGCTCGATGGAGCACTGGTCTCCGGACGAACGTGTCCGCCTCTCCGCCTCGTCCGATCGCCTGCTGGAGGACCTCGGAGCCACCTACAACATCTACAGCGATGCCGGCGGCAGCGGTCGCCCGTGGCGCATCGATCCCCTGCCCTTGTTGGTCGATCCCGTGGAGTGGAAGAAAGTCTCCACCGGTCTCGGCCAGCGCATGCGGCTGTTGGAAATGGTCCTCACCGACCTCTACGGCCCGCAGCGGCTGCTGGAGGAAGGCTTGATCCCGCCGGACCTCGTCCACGCCAATCCCCATTTCCTCACCAACCTGCGGGGCATCGTGCCGACCGGCGGCCACTACCTTTCCTCGGCCGGCTTCGATCTGATCCGGAACGCGGAGGGGGCTTGGCGGGTGCTGCGGGACCATACCCGCATTCCCGGCGGCCTCGGCCAGACGCTGGAGAACCGCAGCGTCACCGCCAGCGTGCTGCAGGCGGAGTTCGAGGACTGCCGCGTGGCGGGCATCGCCCCGTTTTTCGAGTTGGAACGCGACACCCTTCGCTCGCTGGCCTCCGGTCGTGCGGACTCGCCGCACGTGGTCCTGCTCACGCCCGGATTCCGACATCCCTCGTACTTCGAACACGCCTACAAGGCGCGCGTGCTGGGCATTCCGCTGGTGGAAACCGCGGACCTCACCGTGCGCGAGCGGAGACTGTTCCTGAAGACCCTCTCCGGCCTCCGCCGCGTCGACGTCCTGGTCTGCCGCCTCGACGACGATTCGGTCGATCCGCTCGAGTTCTGGACACACGGCGGTGGCGGGGTGCCCGGCCTCGCCGAGGTCTGGCGCTCCGGCAACGTGGCCTTGGCGAACGCGCCCGGCACGGCCTTCGCGGGCACCATGGCGTTGATGCCGTTCCTGCCCGGCATCTGCCGGAAATGGCTCGGCGAGGACCTGAAGCTGCCGTTCGTGGAAACGTGGTGGCTCGGCCAGGCCCCGGTCCGCCAGCAGGTGTTCGCCGATCTCCAGCGCTACATCATCTTCCCCGCCTTCGGTCCCGGCGAACCGGTGCGCTGCTCGGAACTGACTCCAAGCGCGCGCCGCCTGTGGCACTCGGTGCTGGAATCGCAGCCGCACGATTTCGTGGTGCAGCGCGATGTTTCTCCCAGCCTCGCGCCGGTGATGGAGGATGGCGAGTTCCACTCCCGCCCGGTGATCTGGCGCTCGTTCTGCCTGCAATCGGCCGATGGCCCGGTCTGTCTCCGTGGCGGCCTCGGAATCGTCGCGAAAAACGGCATCCTGCTCGATGGCTACTCCAGCACCGAGCAAACCGCGAAGGACGTGTGGATCCCGGACGAAACCACCGCCGCGCTCGACGAGCCGACGATCCGTCTCGATGGCCACCAGATCGCCCGCGATCCCACCGGGGCCGAGGTCCCCAGCCGCATGGCCGAGCAGTTGTTCTGGGTCGGCCGCTACGCCGAGCGCCTGGAGCTGGCCACCCGCCTGCTGCGCACGACCGTGAAGCGCCTCGGCGGCGAACTCACGCCCGCCCGCCGCGCCCAGCGCGATGCCTGCTTCGCCCTGCTGCGCGGCCTGGAAATCCTCCCGACCGAGGCCACCTCGCTGCCACCGCAACCGCTGCCGGTGCTCGCGCGCCTCGTTCACAACCCCTCCGCGCCGCACGGGTTGCCGTCGCTGATCCGCTCGCTGCTGTGGAACGCGGCCTCGGCCCGCGACCGCCTTTCAGACGACACCTGGCGCTTGTTCAACCGCCTCGAGGACCTGCTGCAATCGGACGCGTCGCACCCCACCGCGAGCGCGCTGGTGCAGACGCTCGATGCACTGGTGCTCCACCTCGCGGCCTTCGCCGGGATGCAGGCGGAAAACATGACCCGCGGCCACGGCTGGCGGTTCCTGGAAATCGGCCGCCGCATCGAACGCGCGCTCGGGGTGCTCTCATTGCTCGCTTCCGCTCCCGGTACCCAGCTCGCCGATTGCCCGGCGCTCGAGCCCCTTCTGGAAACCTGCGACAGCACCATGACCTACCGCCGCCGCCATTTCTCGCGCCCCCGTTGGTCGTCGGTGGCGGAGCTGCTGCTCGCCGATCCCACCAACCCGCGCAGCGCGGCGGCCCAGGCGGCGATCCTCGCGGTGCAGTGCCAACCCCTGCCCGGTGATCGGGATGCGGGTCTGCTGCCGCGCATCCGCGAGCACGTCGCCTCCCTGGTGCAGGCCTCCGGTCCTTCCGCGGAGGTGCCGGACAGCGCCGGCTTCGTGAAACGCGCCTCGTCCTTCGAGGAGCTTTCGGACCTGCTCACGCAACATTACTTCAGCCACTCGGTCCGCCGGGTTTATTGAGCCGATGCACTACCGGATCATCCATCGCACGCGCTACGTCTACGAGGGAGCTGTCACGGTGTCCCATCACCTGGCCCACCTCGCACCGCGCCCGCTGCCCACCCAGCACTGCCCGTGGCACGAGATCCAGATCACGCCCCAACCGGTGGGCCGCGCGGTGCATTCGGATGCCTTCGGAAACATCACCACCTATTTCGAGATGGAGGGCAGCCACACCGTGCTGGAAGTGGTGGCCCGCAGCCTGGTGGACGTGAAGCCCTCCAAGCTGCCGCGCCCGGAGAAGACCCCGCCGTGGGAAACCATCCGCGATGCCTGCCAGGCGCAGTCGCTGACACCCGCTTCCGCCGCCGGCGAGTTCCGTTTCAGCTCGCCGATGGTCCCCGTGGCCCGCGATTTCGCCGACTACGCGCGCACCGATTTCACGTCGAAACGCCCGATCCTCGCCGCCGTCCGCGATCTGACCAACCGCATCCACCGCGAGTTCAAGTTCGACACCCGCGCCACCGATGTCGCCACGCCCGTCCACCAGGTGCTGGAGCGGAAGGCCGGGGTCTGCCAGGACTTCGCCCACCTCATGCTCGCCTGCCTGCGATCGCTCGGGCTGCCGGCCCGCTACGTCAGCGGCTATTTGGAAACCGATCCGCCGCCAGGCAAGGAACGCCTCGTGGGAGCCGATGCCTCGCACGCCTGGGTGTCCGTGTTCTGCGGCGACGACCATGGCTGGATCGATGCCGATCCCACCAATGGCATTTTCCCGGAGGAACGCCACATCACCGTGGCCTGGGGCCGCGACTTCGCCGATGTCAGCCCCTTGCGCGGTGTGACGCTGGGGGCCGGGGATCAGAAATTGTTCGTCGGGGTCGATGTACTACCAGTGGACGAATGAACAGGTTCCTGATTCACTTGGCCGTTCATGCGTGTCCTCGCCATCGACCCCGCCATCCGCAATACCGGCTATGCCGTGCTTGATGGAGATCCGCGCAGGCCCACGGTGCTGGCCTACGACGTGATCCATATTCCCGCCCGGCTGGCCCAGTCCGCCGCGCTGGCCGCGGTGCGGACCCACCTGAGCCACCTCATCGAGCAGTTCGTGCCTGACGAGGTGGCGGTCGAGGGCATCATCTACGTCCAATCCCACCAGACCGCCATCAGCATGGGGGCCGCCCGTGCAGCCGCGCTCATCGCCGCCGCGGACCGTGGCCTGCCGGTTTACGAATACGCGCCAAAGAAGGTGAAGAAGGCCATCGTTGGAAATGGAACCGCGGACAAGCAGCAGGTCGCCTTCATGGTGCGCGCCCTGCTCGGCCTCAGCGAAACCCCGCCGCACGACGCCGCGGACGCCCTGGCCATCGCGTTCGCCCACTTGCAGTCGTCCGATCCGCTGAAGGCGAAGCTGCTGGAGCGGCGGCTGGTTTGAACGCCTTTCCGTCGTAGCCGCGCTCGTGAGAGCGTGGGCGGGGAAGACCCGCGAACCACCTTGGCATCTCCAGTCCTCCTGATGGCCATCGAGGTGCAGGACAAGACCGGCTCGACAATCTGAATATGGAGTGCGGCGAGCAATCGCCGCTTTGAGCGGAGGCGAGTCATCGCCGGGAAGAACTCTTGCTTTCGCAAAGTCGCTCCCACCTTCCAAAACCACTTCATCTCTGGCTCCAACTTCTCCCTTTCCACCTCCGCACCACCTCCGTCGATTCTCTCCTGTGCCCAAAGCGGCGATTGCTCGCCGCACTCCAAAAAGAAGGGCCTGTTCGCCGATACGTGGATGCGTTTGCAAGAGTCCCGTGAGCCACACCAACTTGTCCTCGCCAATCCATCCTCCCTCGCGTTCCGTGAGCACGTTTCCATGAAAATCGTCATCCTCACCGGCGCTGGCATCTCCGCGGAGTCCGGCGTGAAGACCTTCCGCGACCACAACGGCCTGTGGGAAGGTCATCGCATCGAGGACGTCGCCACGCCCGAGGCCTTCGATCGCGATCCCGCGCTGGTCCATGACTTCTACAACAAGCGCCGCCACCAGCTCGCCGAGGTCCACCCCAACGCCGCCCACGTGGCGCTGGTCGAGCTGGAAGCGGCTTTCGGCAATGACTTCCTACTCATCACCCAGAACGTCGACGACCTCCACGAGCGCGCGGGCAGCGAGCGCGTGCTGCACATGCACGGCGAGCTTTTGAAAAAGCGCTGCCAATGGTGCAGCGAGGTGACCCCTTGCGAACCCGCGGCCGTGCTCGATACGGCGGATCGCTGCGGCCAATGCGGCTCCACCCGCGGCATGCGCCCGGATATCGTCTGGTTCGGCGAGATGCCCTATCACCTCGATGAGATCGAGATCGCCCTGCGCGACGCCGATGTCTTCATCGCCATCGGCACCTCCGCCGTGGTCTATCCCGCCGCCCAGTTCTTCGCCATGGCCGCCATGCACGGCGCGACCACCATCGAGATCAATCTCGCCCCCACCGCCCGCTCGAACGAATTCGATGAACGCCTCTTTGGCCCGGCCACCGAAACCGTCCCGAAGCTGGTCCGCGACCTGATCGCCAAGCGATAGCCCCTTGCCAGCGCCGCGGAACCGCGCTTCCCTCCCCGCGGACATGAAGGTCGTCGATCTCGGAAACAACGTGGACTACGAGGAAGGCCTGCGCCTTCAGGGCGAGGCCGTGGCGGGTGTGCTGGACGGCACCACGGAGGAAACCCTGTTCCTGCTGGAGCACGCGCCCGTCTACACCATCGGACGGTTGCGCGACCAATCGTCGCTGCGTTCCCGGGAGCACCTTCCCCACCCGGTTTTCGAGATCAGCCGTGGCGGCCAGGCGACCTATCATGGCCCCGGCCAGCTCGTCGGCTACCCGGTGCTCGACCTCCGCACCCGCGATCGCGACCTGCACGCCCACTTGCGCCGCCTGGAGGATGCGATCATCCGCACCTGCCACCGGTTCGGCGTGCCCGCCGATCGCCGCGAGGGCCTCACCGGCGTGTGGGTGGAGAACCGCAAGCTAGCGTCCATCGGCGTGGGGGTTCGGAAATGGATCTCCCTGCACGGCTTCGCCCTGAACGTCACCAACCAGAGCCTGCCACCCTTCTTCGCCATCACCCCCTGCGGCCTCGATGGCGTGTCGATGACCAGCATCGAACAGGAAGCCGGGAAACCCGTCACCGTGAAGGAAGTGGCGGACGTGATCGCGGCGGAACTGGCGACGGATTGGTAACCGGAAAACCGGCCTACGTTACAACTCCGGCGGTTGACGTCCGGCGGGCAGGAACGACACTGCGGCCATGGCATTCCCCATCCGCAGCCCGCGCGACATGATCGGCGGTATCTCCGTGTTCGGCCGCATCCTCGACAAGATCCGTCTCAATGCCGAAGGCAAGCTCCCGGAAGGCTACCACATCGGCGTGATCCCCGGCAAACGCACCTTCGACGACCGCGTTTGCCGCCTGCTCGGCATCGAATTCGAGGATCTCCAGAAGCGCACGCTTGAGGGCGGCACCTACGAGGAAATCCTCGACTGGTGCTTCGACCACGGCCGCAAGCCGGACCAGGAGCAGATCGACGTCTGGAACGCCTTCATGCGCAAGCGCGGCTGGAACGACGAGGCCGGTCTCGTCGAAGCGAAACAGGCAGCCGGCTTCGAGGACCGCGAGGACATCCAGACCTTCTTCGATCTGATGGACGCCGAGGAGCGGCCATAGTGGCCGGAAGCTCCGCTTTCGGATTGTATCCGCCAGCTCCGTTGGCGGAGGGAGTTCAGGCCGGGTGACTCCCACCCGGCAGAGGGAAAGCGGAGCTTTCAGCTACACTGCTGCGCCCGCCAGCGGGTCGGCGACATCCCCGTCACCTTCGTGAACGCCCGGTTGAACTGCGAGATCGATTGGAACCCCACGTCGAACGCCACGCACGACACCCGTGCGTCCGCGTTCATCAACGCCTTCTTCGCCAGTTCGATCCGGCGGCGGCTGATGTAGTCCGTCATCGTCTGGCCGGTCACCTCGCGGAAGATCCGGCAGAAATGCGATTCGCTGAGGCCCGCCACCCGTGCCACCGTGGTGAGTCCGAGCGGCTCGGCGAGATGCTGCTCGATGAACACCCGGGCCTTGCCCACCGACGCCGGCTCCTCCTTCCGCCCCTGCACCGCCAGCGTCTCGGCCTGTTGCCCGAGCTGGAGCGCGAAGCTCTGGAGCAGGAAGATCATGCTGGCGTAGCGGATCGGCTCCACCGCGCGGGTTTGGAAAAACGTGGAACGTAGTAGATCGATGGTCGGTGGATCCATGCCGTTGCGGCCGATCTTCTCCAGCAGCATGGCGAACGCTTCCTCGGTCGGCTGGCTGGTGAACACCTGGCCGGTCTTGAGATAACCGATGATCGAATCGCGGAACCGCACCGGAATCGCGGACGACACCAGACCCGCGAAGCAGTGGCAGGACGCGGGCCCTTTCACCTCGGCTTCCTCGAGCAGGCGCCGGTTCGTGTCGACACAGGCGTAACAGGAGCTCTTGCAGAGGTTGAGCGCCTCGCACAGCTCCGCCGTTCCGATGGTGCCGAGCTCCACGCAGCGGTCCTCGAAATCGATGCCGGAGAATTGCAACGGCAGGCCGGTGGCCGTCCGGAAGGCCTCTTGGTAGACCTTGAATGTCTCCGAGGCCTTCAGCCGCTGCTGAAGGAGGGATTCAAAGGGTGGATTGGCAGGGTTCATGGCGGGCACCGGGCTCATTCCGCGGAAAAGCGGGAACACAAATCCTCCCGGGGGTAAAACAGGTTCATGCTCCGGTTTCCGAAGTCGTTTGTCACGTCCGCTCTCGGAGCGGCAACATGGAAGTCGTGGAGGGATCGGGCAAGCATGAGACACCTTGGGGGTGGGTAATCATGAACGACCCCGCGAAAACTTGCTCCGCATCCTTTGCTTAACCCTGCGCGTATTCCGCGATCTATGAATGCCCGTCATCGGGGGTAAGACCCAGCACAATGTCGAAACGGGCCGCCAGCTCGCCCGTTTTCGATCCCTCCATGGGCGTGAACGGCACGATCACCGTCTTGAGCGCCTTCGGATCGCGGATCGCCCGGATCACGCCGTCCTTGTCCTGATCAGGTTCACCCGCCGGATAGCACTGGGTCGTCAGCACCCGCTTGCCCTTGAGGGAAACGGCCACGTGGATGTGGCGGGTGCGGCCGGGATACTGGCCCGGCTTGATGGTGCGGAAGTAGTATTCGCCCTTCGAGCCGGTGAGGAAGCGGCCGTAGCCCTGGAAGTTCTTGTCGCGCTTCTCCGGGTGGTCGGCCTGGGTGTGGAGATAGATGCCGCTGTTGTCCGCGGACCAGATTTCCACCAGCGCGTTGCGCACCGGTTGCCCCTTCAGGTCCATCACCACGCCGGTGAGGTGGGTGACCTCGCCCACCGCTGGAGTGAGGCCCGCATTGAGGATGAGCAGGTCGTTGTCGGTGTCGAGCGGCAGCTTGTCCGGGTAGAACGGCCCCTCGGTCTGCGGCGCGGTCGGCATCAGCGCCTCGGCGAAGGCCCCGGGCACGGTGAAAAACGCAGCGGACCCGGCCAGCGCCGTTTTGAGGAAATTCCGGCGATGGCATAGTGGACAATCCGGGAAGTGCATGCCTCACACGTGGCACGGAATGATGCGGGAAGCAAGACGCCGCGCATGCCGTTGGTCTTGTCAGCGGACCGTTTTCCGGGCCACACTCCGGGCCTCCATGAGACTCCCCGTCGTCCTGCTCCTGCTGTCGCTCTTGACCGCTTGCAAGCCGTCCCGGCCCGCCGCGAAGGAATCGCTGCTCGAGGCCCGCGGGGACTTCGTGACCCACCTCACCCGCCGCACCAGCGACGGCGAGGCCGTGGAGCATCCGCCCGAGGGGGTGTTCAAGCTGGTTCACTACACCTCACCCGCCGGCGAACTGGCCGCCTACCTCACCCCGCCGACCGGCGATGGCGCGAAGCATCCGGCGATCATCTGGCTGTTCGGTGGCTTTTCCAACGGCATCGGCGACACCGCGTGGCAACCCGCCCCGGCGGCAAACGACCAATCCGCCCGCGCCTTCCGCGAGGCCGGAATCGTGATGATGTATCCCTCGCTGCGCGGCGGAAACAAGAACCCCGGCTTCCAGGAAGGCTTCTACGGCGAGGTCAACGACGTGCTCGCCGCCCGCGACTACCTGTCCCGCCAGCCGAATGTCGACCCCGACCGCATCTACCTCGGCGGCCACAGCACCGGCGGCACCCTGGCGCTGCTGGTTGCCGCCTCCAGCGACCGCTTCCGCGCCGTGTTCTCCTTCGGCCCCGCCGATGAGGTCGTCGGCTATGGCAAGGACCTGCTGCCCTTCGACATCAAGGACGAGAAGGAAGCCAATTTCCGCGCGCCGGTCCAGTGGCTGGAGGCCATCCACAATCCGACCTACGTCTTCGAGGGCACCGAGAAGACCAGCAACATCGCGTCCCTCCGCATCCTCGCGAAGGCCAGCCGCAATCCCGAGATCCGCTTCGAACCGGTCTCCGGAGTGAACCATTTCAGCATCCTCTCCCCGGTCACCCGCCTGCTGGCGAAGAAGGTCATCGAGGACAGCGGCCCCGCGACCTCGATCAAGATCGACGCCAAGGAGCTGGAGGCCGCGGTGAAACTGTGAGACCCGCTCCGCGAACGCTCACCACTCGATCCCCACGCCCGCTTCTGGGATCAGCACCTTGTCGCTGATGCCCAGCCGGTCCGCCTCCGCGAGCAGGCGTTCCACCGGTTCGTGCAGCGGCTCGTTGCCGAGCGGGAAGGTCCCGTAGTGCATCGGGATGATCACCTTCGCCCCGAGGTCGGCGAAGGCCCGCACGGCCTCCTCCGGATTGAGATGCACGTCGCGGCCGCTGGGTGCGTCGTAGGCGCCGATCGGCATCAGCGCCACGTCGATGGAGTGCCGCCGCCCGATCTCCTCGAAGCCCTCGAAATACGCGCTGTCGCCACAGTGGAACACGCTCTTGCCGCCGGTCCGCACGATGTAGCCGCCGTAATCGCGGTGGGTGTCGTGCAGGAACCGCGCGCCCCAGTGGTGGCTGGGCGTGTGGATGATCTCCAGCGTGTCGAAACACAGCTCGTCCCACACCTTCACCTCGTGCACCGCGGGGAAGCCGAGCTTCTTCACCAGCGAGCCGCTGCCGCGCGGCACCACGATGCCATTGCGCGCCTGGAGCGTCTTGAGGCTCGGCTTGTGGAGGTGGTCGAAATGCGCGTGGGTCACCAGCACCAGGTCCACCTCCGGCACGTCGCCGATCTTCAGTCCCGGCTTGATTTGGCGCTTCACCGGCCCGTGCCAGCCCGCCCAGTTCGGATCGACCATCACCGAGTGCCCGGCGAACTGGAGGAAGAACGAGGCGTGGCCGATCCAGGTGATGCGGACCCGGCCGTCCTCCGGCGGGGCCGCCACCGGCTGGAGCATTTCGCCCCCGGCCTTCTTGAACATGCCGGGGACGACGCGATGTCGGAAGAACTGGTAGTTCCGCTGCGGCCAGCCCTTCTGCGGCAGCAGTCCGGAATAGGCGGAGCGTTTCTTCGAGCTGGGTCCGGGTTCCTTCAAAGCGCTCCGATCCTACGCCCGGTTCGTGCCAATTTCGCGGGAAAAATCACCTCATCCGGCATAAGCCGCGGCGATCTTCTCCGCCCACGCCTTGGCCCGCGCCTCAAACGATTGATCATCACCGGCATACAGGATACCGCGGGACACGTTGATCGTGTCCGGAGCGGTGCGCCCAGCACCCGCCAGCGAGGCCAGGTCGCCGCCCTGTGCACCCAGACCGGGCACCAGCAGCGGTGCGTCCGGCACCCGCTCCAGCACCCCGGCCGCATTGGTGAGGCCCACCACGTAGCCGACGTCGGTCTTCCGGCCCTCCGCCACCGAGCGGTCGCCGAGCGCGGTCACCAGTTCGAACACCGAGCGGCCGTCCGCCAGCGTCTGGCGCTGGAAATCGGCGGAACCCGGATTCGAGGTCACCGCCAGCAGGTAGATCCCCTTGCCTTCCCAATCCAGGAACGGCTCGATGGAGTCATAGCCGAGGAAGGGATTGAGCGTCACGGCGTCGACATTCCAACGGCTGAAATACCCCTGCGCGTAATACTTCTGGGTCTCGCCGATGTCGCTGCGCTTGGCATCGAGGATCACCGGCACCTCCTTCGGCATCTCGGCGAGGAGTTCCTCCAACACCTGCACGCCGGCGATGCCGAGGGCTTCGAAGTAGGCCATGTTCGGCTTGAAGGCGGCGGCGTGCTGCCAGGTTTCCCCGATCACGCGGCGCAGGAACTCCTTCGCCTCCGCGGCTCCACCATCACCCGGGCGTGGATCGAGTCCGACGCAGAGACGGGAACCGGTGGCGGCGATGCGGGCTTGGAGGCGTTCGGTGTAGCGCATGTCCGGACCGTGGGCGGAGCGGCGCGCGGCGACAAGTCTTCATGACGTGGCCACGTTCTCCCGAACGCGGCTACAAGGAAACCCGCCCCTTCCGCTCCTGCCACCACACGAGCCCGATCACCGCGAAATAGGCCCCGAACTCCGCGAACTTCGCGCCGTAGTTCATCGGCGCGTCCGATCCCCGGCAGCCGCACGCGATGTTCAGGCCCTCCCGCCAGGCGTGGCCCACCCCGAAGGCGAACACCGCCGTCATCCCGGCCACCAGCAGCAGCGCGCCCTGCCGCAGCACACCCAGCACCAGGCACAGACCGGCCACGATCTCGAACCACGGCAGCGTGTAGGCCACCACGGCATCCCACGGCGCGTGCACGATCCGGTAGTTCGCCACCGCCCGCGTGAACTCGGTGAGTCCGGTGCCGAACACCTTCTCCCCGCCGGAATAAACGAACCACACGCCCAGCAACACACGCAGCACCAGGGCAAGGATCGGCAGGGGGCGGTTCGGCGGCATCCGCGCGACTAAAGAGCCGTTTTCCGGACCGCGCAAGCACGGGCCATGCTCGCTTCTTGCCCTCCCGTGCGCGACCGTTAACGTCTGGCCGCGCCCCGCGCGCCTGTTCCGTCCCGCTGCTTTTCCGTTCCATGAAACTTCCCGTCGTCACGGTCGCCTGCCTCGCCCTTGGATTGTCCGCCGCCGTTGGCAAGACCACCCGCCCCAAGAAGGCCCCGGCACCCGCGCCCGCCCCGGCCCGGAAGCAACCGCAGGAACCCGCTGCGATCCAAGGCACCACCTTCGCCATCAATGGGTGGCCGGTGAAAGCCGCGCTCGTCCCGGACAAGGCCGAGGTCATGGTCGGCGAGCCGCTGTTCCTCACCTACCAGCTCCAGAACGCCGGTCGCGTCCCCCTCACCCTCCGCACGTATGCCGAGCCCACCTTCTTCGGTGATCGCCCGCGGATGATATCGCTTTCCATCGCCGATGCCACCGGCCAGCCCGTGCCCCAGCCGGAGGGCCCCGTGCTGGTCACCGCGCCGCCGGAGTTCATGGAGCAGTCGTTCCTGCCGCGGGACAAATACACCGCCCGCCTGCTGCTTTCCGAATGGGGTGCAATCACCACCCCGGGCACCTACGTCGTCACTGCCAAGCGCATCGCCAGCCTCAATGAGAAGGAGACGGATTGGGTGGAAGGCACCCGCCATTCTTCCGCATCCGAGGGCGTCATCAGCGTGGAGGCCCGCGTCCGGGTCGTGGCCGCGGACCCGAAACGCCTCGCCGCGAACATCGACCTGCTCGCGAACAAGATGCTCACCGGCAAGGACGACGATGCCATGCCCGCCGCCCAGACGCTGGCCGCCTACGATGACGACCGCATCGTGGCCCCGATGATCCAGGCGATGGAGACCAAGGAAGGCTGGCTGCAATGGACCGCCATGCAGGCGCTCGGCCGCCGCCCGGCGGAAGCCGCCGTGGACGCGCTGGCGAAGAAGCTCGCGGTCAATCCGCATGAAACCCCGGCCTACGGTCCAGCCGAGGAAGGCGAGCGCCTCGCCGAGGAATTCCGCGAGGACGCCGCCCGCGTCCTGCTCACCAACCGCCATCCGAAGGCCCGCGAGGTGCTCGCCCGTTTCCGCACCGATGCCAATCCGCGCATCCGCCTGATCGTGGTGCGCGCGCTTTCCCGCTCCCGCACCGATGAGGACCTCGTCCTGCTGCGCGTGATGGCCACCGGCGATCTCGATGAAAGCGTGCGCCAGGCCGCGGCCAATGCCTTGAAGTGACGATGGCGTTTCACTGACTTTGGGCCTTTCCCCGCACCGGGTCCGCGGCTAACAAAGCGGGCATGCCCGTGGACGTCGTCAGCTTGCTTCAGGAACTGGTCCGGATTTCGTCCGTGAACCCGGACAACTCGCCGGGCACCGACCTCACCGGCGAGGCGGACATGGCGAATTTCCTGGCCGATTGGCTCAAGGGCATCGGCGCGCACGTCACCCTTGAAACGATCCAGCCCGGCCGCCCGAACCTGATCGCGCGCTTCGCCCCGCTCGATGGCCGCCCGCGCATCCTCTTCGGCCCGCACCTCGATACCGTCGGCGTCGCCGGCATGATCGTCGATCCCTTCGGCGGCGAGATCCGCGATGGCCGCATCTGGGGTCGCGGCGCCTCCGACACCAAAGGCCCGATGGCGGCGATGCTGTGGGCGCTCTATGAATCCCGCGACCAGCTTGCGGAAGCTCCGGTGGCGATGGATTTCGTCGCCTTCATGGGCGAGGAATCCGGCCAATGGGGTTCCAAGGATTTCGTGAAAAAGCACGGCAGCGACTATGAGTTCGCGTTCGTGGGCGAGCCGACCTCGATGCAGATCGTGAACGTCACCAAGGGCTCGCTGTGGGCCACCCTCCGCGCCACCGGCAAGGCCGCCCACAGTTCGCAGCCGGAGCGTGGCAGCAATGCCGTCATGACGCTCGCGCGCTCGCTCGACGTCCTCGACCGCAACCTGCCGACGAAGCTCGCCACCTTCACCCATCCCGTGCTCGGCCACAGCACGATGAACGTCGGCGTCATCCGCGGCGGCTCGCGGCCGAACATCGTGCCGGACCTCGCCGAGGCCGAGATCGACATCCGCATCACCCCATCGCTCGCGTCGTCCGGTGGAGCCCTCCAGTTGTTGAAGGACTCGATTTCCGCGCTGAACCTGCCGCTGGAGATCGTGAAACCCCACGAGAACACGCCGATGGACACCGCGCCGGACCATCGCATGATCCAGGCCATGCTCGCGGTCGATCCGAAGGTCGGCCTCGCCGGTGCCCCGTGGTTCTCCGATGCCGCCCACCTCTCCCACGGCGGTGTTCCGAGCGTCTGCATCGGACCCGGCTCGATCGACCAGGCCCACACCATCGACGAGTTCATCGACATCGCCGCCCTCGAGGAAGGCGCGGCCATGTTCAGCAAGCTCGTGAAGAGCCTGCTCTGAACACCGGACACGAGCCTCAATTGGACCGCGGACTTCAGTCCGCAAGTAGCACAAGTTTCCAACTTGTGAGTGGGAAAATCCTCGCGGACCCATGCATGTTCAGTTCATTCCGAACGGTCCCATCCTCCCCAACCGCCATGCGCCGCTTCCTGCTCAAACTCCTGAAGCTCATATCCTGCGGCGTTCTGTTGCTGCTCCTCGGTCTGACCGGCTGCCAGAGCAGCTTCATTTACTTCCCCCGCCCCTACCCACCCACCCGCGTCAGCCACTGGTCGAAGGAATCCGGAAACAAGATCCTCGATTACCAGACCAGCGACGGCCCCCAGCAGGCCTACCTCATCCAGCGCACACCTCGCCCGCAGCACCTGTGGATCGTCTGCGGCGGCAATGGCACCGTGGCGCTCGATTGGTCGGACTGGCTCCGCGAACACGGCCCGCGTGACGACGCCTGGCTGCTGGTGGACATGCCCGGCTACGGGGCCTGCGCCGGGTCGCCCAGCCCGCGATCGATCCGCCGCAGCCTGCGGGCGGTGGTTCCGACCGCAATGAACTCGCTCGGGTGGTCGCTCCCCGCGGACCAGGGGAAGCTCCGCTTCTTCGGCCACAGCCTTGGCAATGCCGTTTGCCTGATGGCCGCGAAGGAATACGGCATCCGCCGCGGCGTGCTGATGTCTCCCTTCACCAGCACCATGGACATGACCCGCGTGGTCACCGGCGTCCCCCTCGGCTTCCTGCTCTGGCACCGCTATGACAATTTGGCGCGCCTCCGCGAGATCGAGGCCGCCGGCTCCGGCAAAGTGGTCATCCTCCATGGGGCGGAGGATGAAGTGATCCCCGTGAGCATGGGCCGCACCCTTGCCACGGCAGCCCCGAACACCGCCCAGTTCGTCGAAATCCCCGGCGGCCATCACAACGATCTCTCCGAACTCGCTCCGGAAACCCTCGAAAAGGCACTGGAAACCGCCCGGGAGGCCCCGTGAAGCGTTAGATCCGCCCGGCGACTTCCCACTTGCGGTAGCCCTCCGGGTTTCCTAGTGTCCGCGACTCATGATCCGCCGGGCAGCTTCCTTTTTGCGCCTCCCCCCCGTATTGGCAGCCGCACTCTATGTGCTCGCGCTGTCGGGTGGAGCCATCGCTCAGGTCACGGTGGACCCACCGCAGCCGACGCCTCGCCGCACTTTCGACCCCTCCGACGTTTATTTCCAAGGCTACCTGACGGCCCGCGACGCCGAGACCCTGGAGAAGGAAGGCGACATCATCGGGGCACACGACAAGCTGAAGCGCGCGAAGGAAATGTTCGATGCCGTGCGCCTCTACTATCCGGACTGGAAGCCGGACATGGTCAAGGACCGCGGCGCGATGACCAATGAGTCCATCGCCAAGATCGAGCCGAAGGCGAACGAACTGCGCCTGAAGAAGCAGCAGATCGTCGCCGAACTTGAAGGCGGCACGAAGGTTTCCGGGCAGCTCATCGATCCCTCCAAGGGCGCGAAACCGCAGGCCACCGCCGATCTGCCGAAGCCGCTCGACAGCGGCAAGCCGAAGGACAAGGACAAGCCCGCGCCGGTCCCCAATTCCGCTCCCGCCCCTCTCAAGCCGCTGCCCACGGCCCCGATCCGGCCCATCCAGCAGGTGGATCCGGAGGAATCCAAGCAGGTCGCCCGCCTGGAAGCGGACGTCGCCCGCCTCCAGAAGCAACTCCGGGAGGCTCAGGCGCAGACGCAGCAACTCCAGAACCAAGCTCCCAAAGATCAGATCGACTTCTCCCGCGCCATGTCGCGGATGCGGGACATGGAGATCCAGCGTGATCAGGCCCAATTGGAACTCAGCCGCGCCCAAGGCGAACTCAATGCCATGCGCGCCCGCCTCGCCGCGGCACCGGTGGAAAGCGATTACAAATCGCTCGAAACCCAGATCGGCAAGCTCGACCTCGAGCGCGATACTCTCAACCGCGCCCTCACCCAGAGCCGTGACCAGCTCGCGGGTGAAAAGGTGAAGACAGCCACCCTGCAGGCCGATCTCGCCGTCCTCCAGCAGAAGCATGCCGACCTCAAACGGGACACCGACCGACAGCAAAAGACCGCCAATGATGTGGTCAAGGGGCTGATGGATCAAAAGAAGGATCTTGAGACACTCCTCAAACAGCGCGATGCCGAAATCGTCGTCGCCAACAAGAAGATCGACACCCTTGCCAAGCAACTCGGCGAAAGCCAGGCGGCCTACGCCCAGCTCCAGACCGAGCGCGATGGCCTGCTGCGTGAGAAGGAGCAGATGTCCGCGCTGCTGAAACTCAATGAATCCGGACGCATTCAGGATCTCATCGAGCAGAACATGACGCTTGCCAAGCAGCTCCGCGAGGCCGAGGAGCGGGTCAAGAAGCTCTCCGAAGCTGGCAACGAGGACAAGGACCTCTACGTCGAGGCCCTGCGCGACCTCGCCATCGCCAAGCACCAGATCGGCCGCCTCCAAGGTGAACGCGCTGAACAGGACAAACGTCTCAAGGAACTCGAAACCCGTCTCAAATCCGAACAAGACGCCCTCGCCTCCGGTGCTGCGAACAGTGAGGAGGTCAAGACCCTCCGCGAGGTCATCAAACGGCAGCTCCAGGCCCAGAACCGCCGCCAGCAAGCGCGCGAGGAACTGATGACCGCCGTGAAGCAGCTCGGCGAAGGCGGCGGAGCCGTCAAGGACGCGGCGGATCTCCTCGGCGGCATCGACGTCACCCTCACCCCGGAGGAGCAGAAGCTCATCGCCGATTCCAAGGCGGACATCGCGCTCAGTTCCCCCCATGCCCAGAGCCGCGGCAAGGTTTCCGCAAACCTCACGCAACTCGGAGACGGTTGGAGCGCCAGCGACAGCATCGCCACCAAGGCCTTCGAGGCCGGCCGCCTGCTCGCGGCGAAGGAGGTTTACGTCCAGTCCGTGGATGACAATCCCGGCAACACCAGCGCGCTCTGCAAGCTGGGCTTCATCCAAATGAAGCTGGAGGACTATCCCTCCTCCGCCGAGGTCTTCCAGCGCGCCACCGAGATCGACGGTTCGAACCCCTACGCCCATCTCATGCTGGGGGTCTCGCTGCTCAAACTGGGCGATGCCTCCGGTGCCGAGCAGGCCCTCACTCGTGCCGTGCAGCTCGCTCCGGACGATGCCCGCGGCCACCTCTTCCTCGGGTCGCTCTACCTCCGCCAAGGCCGCACCGCTGAAGCCGAATCCTCGACCCGCGCGGCGATGATGGCGGATCCCACCTCTCCGGAGCCCTACTACAACCTCGCGCTCTTTTGCTCGAAGAGCAATCGCAAGGAGGAAGGCAAGCGGATGTATATGAAGTCCCTCGAGTTCGGTGCCCTGCCGGATGTTTCCCTCGAAAAGAAACTCGGCCTGAACTAAAGCCGCCCCCCCAAGGGCACCCCACAGGCAGAGAGCGGGCTTCTCGCCACTTCATCCTCGCGTCCGGAACGTCAGCACGTTCTCGACCTCATCCTCCGCGTCGACCTGTTTCCACGACAGGCGGCATTGCAGCTCCGGGCGTTTCACGTAGCCGCGCTTCGTCCAGAACACGTCGTTCGAATGGTAGGCCGCCGGGCACAGCGGATGGTTCGCCGGACGTTCCACCGCGCAGAACGACGTGACCTTGTATCCGAGCTCCTCGGCGTGGGCCTCCCGCTCGTCGAAAAACCGGTGTCCGATCCCGCGGCCGCGATACTCCTTCGCCAGCACCGATTCCCCGAGGTAGAACACCTCCTCCACCGGAATGCCTGCCTCCCGGAAGGGCGTTTGGAACGCCTCGTCCGCCTCCGCCAGTGGCAGCCCGGTGGATACCCCCACCACCTTCTCTCCGTCCAAGGCCAGCACGATCACCCCGCCGGACGAGGTGGCGTAAGAGCGCAAGTAGTCGGATTCGTAGTGTTCCGAGCCATCGTAAAGGTAGGGAAACTCACGGAACACGCTGATTCTGAGGGATGCGAGATCCTTCAAGTAAGGTTCAATGCCCAGCCCCGTCACTCGCCGCACTTCGATCATGTCCCGAAGCAAAGCGGACCGACCTGCGGATGCCACCTCAAAAGCCGCCTCAAAATCGGCCATTTACTTTCTTCACGAATCCAAAAGAACGTGGTGGAATCGACCGATGCATGGATTGTCCCCTTGGCTGATGTCGGAGGAAACGGGCGAACCGTTCCACCATTGTATCCGCTGTCGGCTGCCCTTGCTGGAGATCGATGCCCGGTGGCTGGTCATCAAGGACTACAAGCACGAGGAATGCATGATGGAATACGCCATCTGCGAGCCGTGCCGGAATCAGACTTCCGCCGGGTTTTCGGAGCAATCGAAGGCGGCGGTCCGCGAGTTCCTCGCCACCCGCATCGACTGGGACGCGCGCGTCGAGGACTTCATGATGGACTCCACCCTGGAGAGCCGCTTCGCCTGCTGCATCGGCTGCCGGACCCCGCGCGAACACATGGCGGGCTACGGCATCTCGGCCTTGTTCGACCCCACCGGCGATCTCATCGAAGGCCCCCTGCCCCTGCTGATCTGCGACAAGTGCACCCGTGACCTGGTGAGCCGGTTGGCTCCCGCGGATCTTGCGTCCTGGCAGGACTTCATTTCTTCCCACTTCGAAGGCCCGCCCGGCGATGGCGATTGGCCCGGACAGGGCTACTCGGGCCTTCTCTGAGCCAAGCTTGGCCCGGCGTGTGTGTGGGAATTTACGAAGCTCTCCACACCTCCAGTCCTCTGGAGACTATCCCCGGCTCATCTCCCGTCACGACTCCATGTTTCGGAATCGATAGCTGAGGTAGCCGAAAAACTCCCGCAGCGAGGAATACACGTCCCGCGCCTCGAACAACTCCGCGTGGGAGGAATACACCTCCTTGAATCCGAAGCGTTCCAGCACCAGCCGCGACCGGGGGATATGGAAATACTGCGTCACCACGTGCACGCTCTGGAAATGATGCTGGTCGGCGATCTGACGGGTGTTTTTCGCGCTCGCGTAGGTCGTCACCCCATCGCCATCCAGGAGGATGCATCCGGCCGGGATTCCTTGCGCCACCAGGTAATCCCGCATCACCACGGACTCGTCATACCCCTCCTTGCCAAAGCCACCGCTGACGATGATCTCAGGAAAACTGCCCGCCCGGTAAAGCTCCACCGTCTTGTCCAGGCGCGCCTGGAGCCGTCGCGAGGGTGTTCCGTCCAATTCCACCTTGCTCCCGAGCACCAGAGCCACATCCGCCTTTCCCGGTACATCACGCAGCCCGGCGATCACGAGGATTCCCGTGCCGATCAGCACGGCAGCCACTCCAGACAAGAGCAAGAACAGCAGGAATCGAAACCAGCGGCGGCGTTTCATCGCAGGGTTCAATGCCGGGTATACCACCACGAATAACCGGCCGCGGAAAGCGCCACGACGCCGACTAGGATATCGATCCAGGTACCGTGCGAGATACCGGCCAACAGCAGACCCACTCCCACCAGGAGCAGGAATACGAACCCCGTCACCCGGGACCACGTGTGGTCCACATTCATCGCCGCGACAAAAGCGCCGATCCCCATCAGACCGCGCACCACATAACTCATCGGACGGAAATGAATCCAATCCGCCAGCATCGTCATCTCGTCCAAATCCACAGCCAGGAACCAAGCGGGGGATGCGACCTGACGCAATGCCCTTCAACCGGTCCCGGATCAAAACCCGCCCTCGACACCGCCGCGGCCCGCGCCTAGGGTCCGCGCCATTCCCAATCCTGATTCCATGATCCGCACCCTGATCCCTGGCGCACTGGCTCTCGGCCTCGCCACCGCCGTTTTCGCTGAAGCTCCGGCTGCCGCGGATGCCCCTGCCAAGCCCGCCGCTGGCAAGGCTGCCGACAAGGCCGCTCCCGCCCCTGCCGACCCGGCCACGGTGAAACCGGATTCCTCCTACGCCCTCGGTTTCCGCACCGGCGGCAGCTTCGCACAGGAATACGGCCGATTCGGTATCGGTGCCGCCGATATCGACACCGAAGCCTTCGTGAAGGGCTTCAGCGCCGCGCTCAAGGGCGGCAAGCCCGAGCTCAGCGAGGAGAAGCTCCAGGCCGCCATGAAGGCCTTGGGCGATCTGCTCCAGAAGCGCGAGCAGGACGTCGCCACCAAGAACCTGGAGGACGGCAAGAAGTTCCTCGAGGAGAACGGCAAGCGCCAGGGCGTGATCACCACCAAGAGCGGCCTCCAGTATGAGGTCCTCACCAAGGGCGGCGACAAGAAGTACCAGGCTCCCAAGGACGGCAAGGAAGACAACAAGGAGTTCCTCGTCAACTACAAGGGCACCCTCATCGACGGCACCCAGTTCGACGCATCCCCGGAAGGCGAGACCGTTCCGATGACCCTGCAGGTGATCGATGGCTTCAAGGAAGCCCTCACCACCATGCCGATCGGCTCGAAGTGGAAGCTCTTCATCCCGGGCGCGCTCGCCTACGGCGACCAGCGCCGCAGCGTGGAGATCGCTCCGAACCAGCTCCTCATTTTCGAACTCGAGCTCGTCGACATCAAGGACGCGCCTCCGGCTCCGGAAGGTGGCGGCCTCGGCGATCTCCTCAAGGGCCACGGCCAGGGCGAGTGATCTTGTCTTTTTCCTGATTTTGCGAAAGGGTGTCGGACATTCCGACACCCTTTTTCGTTTGATGAAACTCACCTTCCTCGGCCATTCCTCCATCCTGATCGAAGTCTCCGGCCATCGCCTGCTCTTCGATCCCTTCATCACGCCGAACCCGCTCGCCTCGAAGGTGGAGATCACCTCGCTGCGGCCGGACTTCGTGCTGCTGACCCATGCCCACGGCGATCACGTGGCGGATGCCGAGACCATCCTGAAATACTCGGGGGCCACCCTGATCTCGAACTACGAGATCGTAACCTGGTACGGAGCAAAGGGGCTCACCCACGGCCACCCGCTGAACCACGGCGGAGCGTTCAATTTCCCCTTCGGCCGCGTGAAATACGTCAATGCCGTGCACTCCTCGTCCTTTCCGGACGGCTCCTATGGCGGCAACGCCGGCGGCTTCGTCATCGAGACCCCGGAAGGCACCTTCTACGTTTCCGGCGACACCGCGCTGACCTACGACATGAAGCTCATCGCGGACCGCTACCAACTGGAGTTCGCCGTCCTGCCGATCGGCGACAACTTCACCATGGGACCGGACGACGCCGCCATCGCCGCGGAATGGTGCGGCGCGAAGCGCGTGGTGGGCGTCCACTATGACACCTTCCCGCCCATCGTCATCGACAAGGACGCCGCCAAGGCCACCTTTGCCGCGAATGGCGTGGAACTGCTGCTGCCCGCCATCGGCGAGACGATCGGGCTGTGAGACGTCGCGCAGGTTTCCAACTTGCGATTGGGAGGACTCGCGAAGCTCCCCGCGCGTCCCGTCCACCTCAATACCCGCGCTTCTGCAGCAGGGCGCGCAGTTGCACCTGGAACTCCGCGATATCCTCCGGCGAAGGGCGATAGTTCGCGGAATCCGGGTCCAGACCGGGGCGGCCGGATTGATCGATCAACCACGTGCCGCCTTCGCCATCGCTGAACGTCACGCGGCCGCTGACCAGCGCGCCGGGCAGCACCAGTTCGTCGGCCGTGACCGAGACCGTACCGGTGGGCACCTTGGCCGAGGTTTCGTCTTCCGGCTTCTTTTCCGGAGCCTTCTCCTCTTCCTTCAGTTCCAGCCCGAGATCGAGCACCAGAAAGCGGGTGTCCATGTAGGTGATCCCGAGTTCGAACTCCTCCTTCAAGCGGCGCTGCAAATCCGCCATCGTCGCTCCCTCCGCGGCCCACTGGATGAGGGCCGCCTTTTGTTCGCCAGTCAGTTTGCTCGCGCTGAACATGATGCCGTGGTTTTGACCGTTGCCACGGCTTTGTCCAAGCACCAAGCGACTTGCCACCTCAGAAACCCGTGGCCTCCCGGCGTGCCTCCACCGCCAGCCGGAACGCCTGCTTGTCGCCGTGGCGTTTCACCGAGAACCGGATGCTGCGGCGCTCGCCCGGAGCCGGGCTCCACGAGGCCTGCCAGAAATGATAACTCACCCCGCCGGCCACCTGCACCGTGATCCGGGACACCCCCACCACGCCGGATGAATTCCGGGCCGAGGTCCGGCACACCCGTGCCTGCGCCGCCTCTCGGGCGAAACGCTCCAACAACTCATCCCTCCAGGCGCGCGCCTGCTCCCACGAAGCCTCCGGCCCACCTGCGCCCCGATCCGCGAAATAGCGGGCGAACTTCACCCCGCCCCGTTGCAACCGGACCTGCCACCCGTAGGTGCCGGTCTTCGGCTGATCGAGGCGGATGATGCCGCGGCTGTCCCGTCCGGGTTCCATGTCGGAATGTCCATGGAACCCTTGGGTCAGTATCCCGCCGTGTCAACCGGCGAGCGTGACTCAGTTACCCCGGCGGCGACCGGCGCCGTTGTTGTTGCCGCCCGCTTGTCCGCCACCGCCGAAACGGTTGCCGAACCCACCGCGGTTGCCTTCCTGGATGCGCTGCTTGGCTTCATCGCTGAGAAGCGTGGACTGTTGGATATAGGCCTTCGCGGCCTCCGGATCGCTCTGCATCCAGCGCTCGGCGGACACGGCGATCGCACGCTCGCGACTGCGCTCGTCGGTGATGGATTCCGCCAGACTCACGACCGCCTGCGGGTTGTCGGAGCGGTTCGACCAGATGTAGGACGTGGCCGCTTCATCGCGGACCGTGCCGCTCGGTTGCTGGCTGATGAATGCCACGGCGGACGCGTCATCCTGGCTGGACCAGTTGCGCATCAGATCGCGCATCGCATTGCGGGAGACATCCTCGCCTCCTTGCGCCAGCAGCCAGGTGGCGGCGGCCTTCGGATCTTCGCGGGACCAGGAGTTGACCACGGAGTTGATCGCGTCCTGCTTCTCACGGCCATCGGCCATCGAGGCGATCTTCTGCGAGGCGAGCTGGGGATCGGTGTTGGCGAGGCTGCCGATGGCTTCCGCCATCGCGGACGCCTGCTGGTCGGCTGGCAGGGACTTGATCCACGCTTCGGCAGCGGTGAAATCCTTGGCACCCCACTGGCTGGCGATCGAGGCATACGCGTCCTTCTGGGCGTCACCTTCCATCGCGGCAGCCATGGTCACGGCCTTCTGCGGATCGGAGGTGGCCAGTTCACGGACCACGGCGGTCATCGCCTGGGTCTTGTCGCGGCCTTGCAGGGATTCGGCCCAGGCCAGCGCAGCCTGCGGGTCGCTCTTGGCCCACTCACCGGCGATCACGGAAGCACCGCTGTTGCCGCCGCGGCCACCCGGGCCACCCATGCCCATCATCTGGAACTCACGCGGATTCTCCGCGAAATACTTGGCGGCGTTCTCCGGATCGACACTGGCCCAGCTCTGGAGAATCGTCGGCTTCGCAAACATCCCGGCCATGCCCATCTTGTCCGAGAAGGCCAGCGCCGCCTTCGGATCGGTTTCAGCCCAGCGGCCGAAGAGGAGGATCGAGGCCATGATCCGCTCGTTCATCGGCATATTCTCGAGCTTGGCGGCCTCCGCCTCCATCTGGTCCGGAGTGAGGTTCTGGTAATAGTCGAGCAGCGCCTGGATGCGGCCATTCTGGCCCGGGGTCTTGCGGATGTCCGCCAGCGACTTGGCCCGGTTCGCGCGGTTGTCGGTGGAGGCACTGCCGCTGCGGTTCGAGCGGGAGGCGGAAAGGGAAAGCGAATCCGGGGCCGAGGAGGCTTGGGAGCTACCGCCATTCTTACCGGCGAGGAAGCCACCGGCACCTCCGACGAGGAGAGCGGCAGCAGGAAGGATCCAGGGATTTTTCATGAGGAGAGGAGGAAGTATCGGTTTCGACGCCAATCAAACCCCGCCATTCGGGGAAAGTTTCTGTCAATTTTTCACTTCGCGTCCTCTTTCGGACGCGCTTTGAAGTCAGGATCGGGCATTTTGCGCTCACCCACGCGTTCGATGGTGGCGAAAAAGGCCCCGATCAAGGCATCCGGTCCGGCTTGGCTTTCAAACCACGCCTCCAGATCCGAATCACCTTCGTTCAAATCCACTCCCAGCGAAATGGAAGTCGCCCCTTCCAGGAGCTGGGACTTCACCTCGTATTTGCCGGACCGGGCATGCACGGGCCCCGCCTTGAGCTTGCCGAGGCGGTCTCGCTCCGCGGCATCGGCCTCGGCGGGCACCTTCCACAGGGTCAGCTTGTAGTGGCCCGTTTGATTCGCGTGAATCTTCCAGACTCCAGAGGTGGCGGGCACCAATTTTGCCTTCTCCGGGTCTGCGAGATCCGCCAGCAGTCGCTTCAGTGCGGCGTGGTCCGGGATCTGGTGGGGGCCGTTGGCCTTCGTTGACTCCCGGCTGGGCCACCAATCGCCCCAGGTCAGCGGCACCACCGGCTGGCGGGTATCGCCCACGATGATACGGGTCCGGTCCGCCAGCGTGGGGCGGACGCTCTGCCACCAAGCTCCGTAACCGGTCATCAGCTCCATCGCCAGATCCGCCTGTTTTTCGAACTCATTGCCACGCTTGTCAGCAGGTTGGCTGAGATCCTGGAGTTCGAGCCCGGAGAGCCGCCACTTGCCCCGCCGCACCACGAACCCTTCCGACTTGAACCGGTCCGCCACCTGATCGGCCGGCCAGCCTCCCGGATGGAAATAAAACGTCCGCTCGGGCTGTGGCTTTTCCGGCTCCGTGAGAGCATCCTTGAGATCCACCCCGTCTGGCTTCGCATCCCGAAACAAGGGGGCACCGCACAGGCCGGCAAGCGTCGGGAAACCATCATACACCGCCACCGGGGTCTGCACCGTCTTTCCGGCAGCCACATGGTCGGGCCAGCGGATCACCAGCGAGGACTGGGCTTCCGGGCTGTTTGCAGATGGTTTGCCGCCAAGCCCCAAGCCAACGACGATCGTATCCTTGGTCAGCCCAAGGCGATCAAGCCCGGCGAGGATCGTGGTGGCGGAGGATTCACAGCCAGCGGGCAGGTTCACCTGTAGGAAGAAGCGCTCTTTGGCGATCTTCCGGGCCTCGATCCACGCCACGCTCTCGGTGGACAGCACGGTTTCCAAGCGGCCTTCGTGGTGTTTCCAGCCGGTGGTGGTCCGGAGCCACGGAGAATCATGTGTGTTTCCCCAGTGGTCGCCAGGCAGGCCACCGCCATCAACGAGCACGTCGACGAAGCCCCGATCCTCGGGCCGGAACGGCAGGGCGTCGCCCAATCCCCAGGAGCCGAACAAGCCGGTGCGGTAGCCCGCGGCCTTGAACGCGTCCGACACCAGCGGCACGTCCGGCCGGATGAAGTTCCGCCCACCCCGTTCGTCCACCACCCCGGCACGGAGTTCGTGGCAACCGGTCAGCCATGCCGCCAGCGTTTTCACCGGCGAGGGCGAGGCATAACAGGCGGCAAACGAAGTACCCTGCTCCTGCAGCGGCTTGAGCTCCGGGGCGGATGAGCCCGGCGTCGACAAAACCAGCACGTTCGGGGAATCCGCCGCCGCGGCCACTCCCAGCAGGATGGCATTTGCGATTGCGAGAAAGCGGCGGACGGAGAGCATGACGGTCATCTGCCCTTCATGAACGCCACCCGCAAGCCCTTCCGCGTGCTCTTTGTGTGCATGGGGAACATTTGTCGCTCGCCCGCCGCGGAAATCGTCTTCCGCCACCAGGTCACCCAGGCCGGCCTTTCCGACGCCATCGCCACCGATTCCGCCGGAACCATCGGCTTCCACGCTGGCAAGGGACCGGACCCGCGGATGGCCGCCACGCTGAAGGAGCGCGGTTACACGATTTTCGGGGCCTCCCGCCAGATCACCGCCGCGGATCTCGATGCCTTCGATCTGGTGCTGGTCATGGACCAGGAGAACCTACGGAACGTCCGGGCGCTCGATCCCGCGGGCACCCGCCACGACAAGATCCGCCTGTTCATGGAATACGGGAAGCGCCACGCCGCCACCGAAGTCCCCGATCCTTATTATGGCGGCCAGGCGGGTTTCGAACATGTCGCGGATCTGGTTGAAGACGCATCCCGCGGTCTCCTACGCTCCCTCTCGTAGCCGTTAGACGCCACATGACCCGCATTTCCCTCGCCGCCGCGCTGCTGATTCCCGCGGCCCTGCTGTCCTCCTGCTCCTCCGGCATCGCCACCCGCAAGGAAGCGATCGACACCGCCTGGCGCTACTCCACCGTTTCCTGGACCCCGCAGGCCGCGCAGGCCTACCACGGCCCGGACAAGAAAGGCATCACGGTGCACACCCCGGATGTCGATCTCGCCAAGGCCGGGCTCAAGAACGGCTGGTGGAAACCCGGCGAACCCGCCACCGGCATGCCCTACAAGTGGGGCGGCTTCGATACCCCTGAATCGTTCAAGGCCGCGCTCGCGAAAGGCCACTACGCCGGAGACATTTCCACCGACGAGAAACAGAAGAAGGGCGATCACGCGGTGAGCCGACAGGCCGCTGGCATCGATTGCTCCGGACTCGTCTCCCGCTGTTGGAATCTCCCCCGCCCTTTTTCCACCAAGGAGCTGCCTTACATCTGCCGAAAGCTGGATTCCTGGGAGGAACTGAAGCCCGGTGACATCCTTCTCAATTACCGCCATGTCATCCTCTTCGCCGGCTGGCAGGAGCCGGGCACCATGATCCTCGCCTACGAGGCCGGCCCGTATCCCGTCTGGCGCGTCAATGCCGCCGCGATGCGGAAGGACAAGCTCGTCACCAACGGCTACGCGCCCTGGCGCTACCGCGGGATGGTGGATTGAGAGCGAAGGTTTTTCAAACCGCGGCGGCGGTTTCCAACCGCCGCCACCCTGCCTTTACGCCGCCTGGCGCAGCAGGGCGACGAGCACGCCCTGGATGATGAGCTCGCGAGCCGGAATCAGGTCCGGGAAATCGATGTTCTCCGCGCGCAGGAACGGACGGCCCTTGTCGGTGATGTAGCGCTTCAGCGTGGTTTCGCCGTCGATCAGCGCGGCGACGATGTCGTTGTTCCGCGGTTCGCGGAATTCCAGGATCACGGTGTCCCCACTGCAGATGTGCGCGTCGATCATCGAATCCCCGCGGACCTTGAGGGCGAAAGTGCGGGCATTGCGCGGGATGCCGAGGGAGGTGATGTCGATCGACAGGCAGCCCCGGCGCTCCGGTTCGGCGTCCTGGGACATACCCGCGGCGATTTCCCCGTAGATCGGGATGTCCACGATCTCCTCGCGGTCGAGATCCTCCGGAAACACCACGGCGCGGGCCTTGCCGGCGAGGCGCTGGATCACGCCCTTTTTCTCCAGGGCGCGGAGGTGGCTCATCGCGGCCGTCTGGCTGGCGAATCCAAAGTAGTGCTGGATCTCGCGGGTCGACGGCATGAAGCCGGTGCTGCGCTGTCTCTCCTTCAGATACTCGACGATCTCCTTTTGGCGTGAGGTAAGTCCCTGCGACATGGCGTTGTGAACAGTGTTCAACGGAACAAACCACGGCAAAAATCATTCGGCAAGCGGAAAGAGTCCGCCGATTGAACCTTGAAGCGGTGGCCGGTATTGTGCACATCCCCCGCATGCCGCGTCCGCATATCGCCCGCTTCGCCGCGATTTTCCTTTCCGCCGCTCTTTCGACGGCCTGCGCCGTCAATCCGCCGCCCCGCCCGGTTTCCTCCGGAAACTACAATGGCCCGCAGGCTCCGGTGGCCGCTTCGCCGGTCCGTTTCGGCACGATTCCCCCGTCCGCCCCGCCGGCGATCGCCGCGGAAAGCGCGATCGTGGTGGATGCCGACAGCGGTCGCGTGCTCTACGCGAAGAACGCCGACGTGCGGCGCCAGGTGGCCAGCACCCAGAAGATCATCACCGCGCTCTGCGTGATCGATGGCGGCAACATCGACAGCCCGGTGACCATTGACAAGTCGGACACCGCCTGCGAACCGACCCGCCTCGATCTCAAGGCCGGCGATACCTACACCCGCCGCAACCTGCTGAAATCCCTGATGGTGAAGAGCTGCAACGACGTGGCCCGCGCGCTGGCCCGTGACGTGGGCGGCAGCCAGGAGGGTTTCTCGGACCTGATGAACCAGAAGGCCGCCTCTCTGGGCATGCGGAACTCCCATTTCCTCAACCCGAACGGCCTCCCGAACGCCGCCCAATACTCGACAGCCCGCGACATGGCGATCGCCGCGCGCTATGCCTACCGCAGCCCGCTGCTGCGCTCGTTCGTGGCCACCAAGGCCTACGACTTCCAGTTCGCGGACGGCCACACCAAGCTGCTCGAGAACACCAACCGCGTGCTCAAGAGCGTGCCCTACTGCAACGGCATGAAGACCGGCACCACCGATGCGGCCGGCCGCTGCCTGGTCTGCACCGGGTCGCTCAACGGCCGCTCCACCATCGTGGTCGTCCTGAAGTCGAACACGCCGAACATCTGGAAGGATTCCGAGAAGCTCCTGCGCTGGTCGCTGGAGCACTGATCCGGCCGATGGCTGCCGATCCCGCCGCTGAACTCGAAAGCCTGGCCGCGGCCGGGCTGCGGCGTGTCCTGCGTCCGCTCCAGTCGCCCGCCGGTCCGGTGGTGACCCGTGACGGGCGCGAACTGCACAATTTCGCCTCGAACGATTACCTCGGGCTCGCTTGCCACCAGGCACTGGCGGAGGCCTTCATCGAGGGAGTCAAACGCTACGGTGCCGGTGCGGCCGCCGCGCGGTTGGTGTCGGGCACCCTCCCGCCGCACGCCGCGCTGGAGGAGGATCTCGCCGCCGCCAAGGGCACCGGGGCCGCTCTGGTGTTTTCCTCCGGCTTCGCCACCGCCATCGGTTGCCTGCCCGCCATCGTCGGTGCGGGCGATACCGTGGTGCTGGACAAGCTGTGCCACGCCTCGCTGATCGATGCCGCGAAGCTGTCCGGCGCGACCCTGCGGGTGTTTCCGCACAACGACACCGCGAAGCTGCGGAAACTGCTCGGGACGCTCCGCGCGAAGGATGCCTCCGGGCGCATCCTGGTGGTCACGGAATCCGTTTTCAGCATGGATGGCGACCTGTGCCCGCTGCTTGAGCTACTCGACGCGGTGGAGGAGCACGATGCCCTGCTGTGGCTCGATGAGGCGCATGCCTTCGGCGTGCTCGGGGATCGCGGCATGGGCCTGGCGGAGGCCCTTGGGTGCCAACACCGGGTGGCTTTCCAGATGGGCACATTCAGCAAGGCCGCCGGTTTGTCCGGAGGCTATGTCGCTGCCTCGCGGGTGTGGATCGACCTGCTGGTGAACCGCGCCCGCGCCTTCATCTATTCCACCGCTCCCCCACCCGCCCTGGCCCACGCGACCCGCGAATCGCTGCGGCTGATCCAATCGGAGGATGGCAGCCAGTTACGGGAACGTCTGAAGGAGAATGTGCGGCTGTTGTCAGCGGATGCCAGCTCGGCGATCCTGCCGGTGGTGCTCGGCACGAACGAAGCCGCCCTTGAGGGCTCGCGGCGTTTAGAGGCGGAAGGTTTCATGGTGCCCGCGATCCGTTATCCCACGGTGCCGCGCGGTTCGGCGAGATTGCGGGTGAGCGTCTCCGCGGCGCATGAATCATCCAGCATCGAAAAATTGCGGTCACTGTTACCTGTCTAGTGATGTGATTTGATGGCGAGAATGATTTGCATTCAGCCTCGCTCATATTGACTCGGAGCAGATTATCTGATCATGATGGGATACCTCCCGTCATGATCCCCCGATTTCTCATTCTGCTGTTCCTGACCTCCCTGCCCGCCGTTGCCGAAGACTTCCGTCAATGGAAGGAAGTGGCAGGCGATCGCGAAATCACCGCCAAGATCCTCGACAAGAAGTTGGACAGTTCTTCGGTCCAGCTTTCCATCAAGGACGGAAAGACCATTTGGCTGGAGTGCTCGAAGCTCTCCAAAGCAGATCAAGATTATGTCCAGAAATGGGCGAGACCATTCAAGCATATCACCGCCCGGGTAATCGCCAGCGGCAAGGGGTGGAAGGAAGTCCAGGTCACGGCCAAGGCTGGCCCGAAAAAACTGATCGTGAACGCCTACCACACCCATCCCAACGATGGTCATTTCACCAAAGCGGTTGAAGCAGGAACCGAGCTCACCTTCAGCTACAAGGCGCTCAACGATTACTCCGTCACCGGTGCCGAGGATGGCAAAATCATCGACAAGGAGTCTTCCGACCGAAAGACCGGCCTGTAAGCGGAGCTGAAAAGGCTTTTCCCAATTTCCAAAGAAATTTACAAGTGGCGTGCAACTTCAGCTCGCCACCTGCGGTATAGTATCCGACCATCGGCTATCTCATCGCTATGAAATTCCTTCTACCCCTCCTCGCGCTGGTGCTGCCAGTGGCGGCCATCGAGCCAGGCTTCACGGCTCTCTACAACGGCAAGGACCTCTCCGGTTGGAAACGGGTCAACGGCCTCGGCGAATACAAGGCCGAAGGTCCCGAACTGGTCGGCATCGGCGAGAACGTGAAGAACAACACGTTCCTCCGCACCGAGAAGACCTACAAGAACTTCGACCTGCGCTTCGACATGAAGTTCGACACCGCCGAGGGTAACTCCGGCGTGATGATCCGTGGTCTCCAAAAGACCGACAAGGAAGACGGCCGCGTCTACGGCTACCAGTGCGAGCACGACCCCAGCCCGCGCTGCTGGACCGCCGGTCTCTACTGCGAGGCCATGCCGCGCGGCTGGCTCGTCCCGAACAAGGAGAACAAGGAGGAGGCCGCCGCCTTCACCGCCGCGAACACCAAGCGCTACAAGGCCGGTGAGTGGAACAGCATCCGCGTGCTCTGCGAGGGCAACCACATCCAGATCTGGCTGAACGGCGAGAAGACCGTGGACTACACCGACACCGCCGCCGAGGCGATCCCCGAAGGCTTCTTCGCGTTCCAGGTCCACGCCGGCAAGGCCACCCACGTTCGCTGGCGTGACATCCGCATCAAGGAACTCTGATCATTCCCTTTCTCACCCAGGGTGGCCTGTCTCGCGGCGGGTCACCCTTTTTCGTGTCAGGATCCGAAGCCCGCGCCGGTGAGAAGAGCGGCCCATCCGGCGCGGTCGATCCGGTCCAGGGACCCGGCGTGGATCAGTCCCGCACGCGGTTCGTCCAGCGGTTCTCCGACCTTGATCACCCGCAGCCCGGCGGCGAGCGCGGCATTCACGCCGTGGCCGGTGTCCTCGATGGCGAGACAATGGCGGGGCTCGATCCCGAGGCGTCGGCACGCGAGTTCATAGATGTCGGGCGCGGGCTTGCCCTGGACCACCTCGTCCCCCGAGCTGATCGAGCGGAACCATGGCGCGAGCCCGGATGATTGCAGGCAGAGATCGATGTCGACCCGGTCGCTGCCGCTGGCGATGGCAAGCGGTAGCCCGGCTTCGGACAGAACCTCCAGCGCCTCCCGGATGCCCGGCAGCGCCCGCAGGGCCTTCGGCGTGGCCAGGGATTTCCATGCGGCATGCCAATCGGCCCGGAAGCGTTCGATGGAAAACCCGGGTCCGAAGCGAACCGCGAACCGTTCCTCGATCGCGGCGTTGGTGGTGCCCGCGTGGTGTTGGAAATACTCGTCCTTTTCCAGGACTCCGCCCTGGGAGGCCACACCTCTACGATAGGCCTCGTAGTAAAGCGGCTCGGTGTCGAACAGCGTGCCATCCATGTCGAACACCACCGCCTGGATCCCCACACCGCCCCGGTTTCCATCGCTCTTTTCCAGCGACTCGCGGAACTCGGTGGGCCGCTGTCCGGTTTCGGAGAGGAAAAAGCGGCTCAGTTCGTGGGCGGAGACGAAGTTCATGTCGCGGGCGATGGTGGCCAGGCTGAGGTCGGTGTGGGCCAGTAGGTGGCGCAGGTGCTGGAGGCGCACCCGCTGGATTTCCTGCTTCGGTCCATGGCCCAGCAGCGTGGAGAAGCGGGCCTTGATCGTGGTCATGGAGAGCGGGCTGCGTTCGGCCAGTTCGGATACCCGCAGCGGGTCGTGCGGCGCGGTCAGCCGGATGTGGCGCACCAGCTCGCGGATTTCCGGATCGGCGATGGCGAGGGTATCGCTGGACTCGCGCGCGATGACGTTGCCTACCGGGATTTCGGTGCGCCCGGTCAGCCCGGTTTCGCCATTCATCTGCCGCCACAGCAGCTCCGCCGCGCGCTTGCCGACCTCGCGGCCGGGATAGGCAATGCTGCTCAGGGCCGGGTAGGTGGCGTAGCAGCACACCGCGTCATCGCCGAAACCCACCACCGCCAGATCGCCCGGCACCCGTCGACCCAGCCGGTCCGCCGCCCGTAGCGCGACCGCCCCGAGCGGATCATCCGCCACGAAGAGTCCGCACGGTGAAGGCAGCGTGTCGAGGAACGCCATCACCTCCGTCTCGATCTCCCGCCAGGTCTGCGCCTTCCACAACGGCCGCCCCTTGAGATAGTGCACCACCGGCTCGCGGCCGTATTCAGCCAGCTTCGCGCGGAAGCCACCAAGCCGTTCGCGGGAATAGCGCCGGTGACCGGGAGCGAACTGTTCCTCGCGGTAATACGTTTCGCCCCGCGCCAGGAACGCGAAGCGCGGCACCGAGCACTCGATCAAATGCTCCGCCGCGCGCGCGCCGATCATCGCATTGTCCGTCACCACCCGCGGGAATCCCAGATCCGGGCCCTCGGTGCTGGTGAGCACCACCGCCTGGCCGCGTTGACGGAACACCGCCAGCTCCTCCTCCGTGGCGCGGAACAGGATCAGGCCGTCACCGTGCCAATCCTGATCGAGCTTCACCGCCTCCATCTCGCCGTAGAGATCGTTTTCCGTGGCCAGCCGCCACAGCTCGTGCTCGCGCATGAAGTCCACGATCCCCGCGAGGATCTGTGGCGCGTAGGACGACCACACCGGATGGCGGAAGCCGACGCTGCGGCGTACGTGGTGGGAGGGATTCATCGGACAAAGCCGGATCATGCCCCGTCGGTGCCCCGGGATGAATCCGAAAACGCGTCGCGACGTTATTGACACCCGAACCGGCGGTTTTGCCCGTTTCGTCGCCGGTTCCCGTTGGTTGCCAAAGCCCCAATCTAACAAAAAACATAGCCCCATCTAACATTTCACCTTTTCGAACCACTCTCCGCCATGTCATGCTAAATGCAATGGCAGCGATTTCGGGCGCACAGGACCAGGACCTCCACAAGCGGGCGAAGCAAGCCACCGCCGATGGCGACGTCGACCACGCGAGGGTGCTCTATCAGGCGGCGCTCGCGGCCAACCCGAACGACCCCGCGTTGCTCTCCGACTTCGCCACCCTGCTGTGGGCCACCTACGATTTCACCGCCGCGGGCCGCTTGCACGAACGTCTCGCCGGTTTGCCGATGGACGACCCGGCGCCGTTGCTGCTGGCCGCACAATCCGAATTCTCGATCGGCCACTTCGACCGCGCCGCGCGTTTGCTTGATGCCGCGCTCGTGAAACACCCGGACAATGCCAACCTCCTCGGCATGCTCGCGAGCGTCCACGAACGCGCCCACCACGGCGCGGAGGCCCGTGACATCGCCCTGCGTGCCCTGGAGTTGGATCCCACCCATGCCCAAGCCGCGCGCCTGATCGCCCACCTCGACATGGACGCCGGGGATCTCGATGCCGCGCGCATCCGCCTCGTCACCCAGCTCCAGCAACATCCCGGCCCGGAGGACTGGCGGTTGCGCTACGAACTCGCCACCATCTTCGACCGCATGGGCGAGCCCGAGGCGGCGATGCGGGAGCTTAGCAAGGCGAAGACCGGCCTGTATCCGCGGTCGCTGCCCGTCCTCCATCAATCGAAGCGTATCCGCCGCCGCCAATGGGAACTCACCTGCCGCATTACCCGCGAGGACTGGATGCGCTGGCGCGGCAGCCTGCCTGAAGACGCACGTCGTCATCCGGTGGCACTGATGGGTGGTTTCCCGCGCAGTGGGGCGACGGTGGTGGAGCACATCCTGACCCAGCATCCGCGCTGCCTCGGCACGGACGAGTCCGGCATCCTGTTCTCCCAGTTCACCCGGCCGATGGTCCACCAGCCCGCGACCATGGACGATGCCTTCGCGAATCTGGACAACCTTTCCCCCGCCCTGCTGGTGGCGGACCGCGAGCGCTACATCCGCTGCACCGAAGCCCTGCTCGGCGAATCGTTGCAAGGCCGTGTCTTGCTCGACCGCGAGCCCTTCCACACCGCGGACCTGCCGTTGCCGCTGCGCCTGTTCCCGGAGTCCCGCGTGCTGATGCCGCTGCGTGATCCGCGCGATGCGGTGATGTCCTACTACACCACGCTGGTGCCGATGGCCCCGGACAGCGCGGCCGCGATCGATCTCGGTGAAACCTGCCGCTTTTACGCGGACACGATGCGCCACTGGCTGCATCTCGAGGAAATCCTGCCGCATCCGACCCACCGGGTGCGCTATGAGGACCTCATCGCGGAACCGGAGCAGACCGTGCGCGGCCTCACCACCTTCCTCGGTCTGGACTGGTCGCCGGACTTGATCGCCGGGCAGGAGTTCAACTCCGGCTCGATCGGCCGGTGGAAGCGTTATGAACCGTGGCTCGCCCGCCACATGCACCACCTCGAGCCGTTCATCGAGGCGTTCGGTTACGAGATGTAGCGGTAGGGTCGCACCGCCGGGGCGACCGGGTCGAAAGGCCCCGTCCGCTGCCCGTGGCTCGGCCCATCCCTTTGTCTTTTTGGGACGGCACATCATCCGCGAACGCCCTCCACTGCCCGGTCATCTCGGCGAGATGACCCTACCTCCCCCCTGCGGAAATTGCCCTGCCTTCCGGCGGTTTCGCCCCCTCCGCAGGATGAACGGACTGGCGCATCCTGCCAGGGATGAAATCCGTCTCATTGCCCTGCCTGCTCCGCTGCCTCGCGTTCATCGCCTGGCTGATCCCCGGTTGGTCCCATGCCGTCACCTTCGGCGTGAACAAGACCACCTACGCCTCCAGTGACAACATCACCGCCACCTGGACCCGCGTGGCCGGGGACACCCAGGCGGCAAAGGATTGGATCGGCATCTACACCCCGAGCCAGGTACCCAGCGGTAGCAGCCCGTCGCAGCGGTGGTTTTACCTCAACAACACCAAGACCGCCCCCGGCGCGGCGGTGCAGAACGGCAGCATCACCTTCACCAATCCCGGCCTCGCCGCGGGCAACTACGTCGCGCGCTTCTTCTCGAACGACACCTACACCGAGCTCGCGCCCTCCGTGGCCTTCACGGTGCTGCCCGCGCCGCCGACCTTCAGCCTGAACAAGGCCAGCTACAACACCGGCGAGAACATCGTCGCCACCTTCGGCCGCGCCACCGGAAACACGCTCACGGTGAAGGACTGGATCGGCATTTACCGCTCGAACCAGACCGTCGGCACCGATTACTCGCTGATCTGGAACTATCTCAACGGCAGCCACACCGCGCCCGCCACGGCGGTGCAGAACGGCACCGTCACCTTCACCTCGCCCACCTTGCCCGCGGGTTCCTACGTCGCCCACTTCATGGCGAACGATGGCTACACCGACCTCGCCGCCGCCGTGCCCTTCACCATCGTCGCGAGCGGCGGCCCCGCCGTGCCGCAGTGGGTGGTGAATGGATTCCCGCTGCGCTACGCCCTCACCGGCACCGCCTACACCGGCTGTGTGCGCGGTTACGCGAAGGATGCGGATGCAAACGACACGCTGGCGTTCACGAAGGTCTCCGGCCCGGCGTGGCTGACGGTCGCCGCGAACGGCACGCTCGGTGGAACCCCGGGCGCCGGTGACACGGGCGTGAACACCTTCACGGTGAAAGCCACCGACCTCCAGGGCAACAACGCCAGCGCCACCTGCACGGTGGAGGTCTTCGCTCCCGGCTCCGCGCATGTAGACCGCCTGAAGGTGCTTTCCTACAACCTCTTCCATGGCTGGGGCAAGGTGACCAATGGCGTCCGCAAGGGCATCGACAGCATCCTGCTCTCCGGTGCGGATGTGGTGTGCACCGTGGAAAGCACGGACAATGTCACTGGTTCGAACCAATTCCAACCGCAGGCCGTGGCCGCCGAAATCGGCTGGTATTACACCCGCATTCCCGGCGGCGGCGATGTCGGCGTGCTCAGCCGTTATCCGATCAGTGACACCTATTCCGCCTCGGTGGCGGTGGGCGCGCGTGTCACCCTCTGTGCCAATCCACTCCAGGAGGTGATCGTTTACTCGGCGCATCTCGACTACCTCCACTACGGTCCCTATGAGGCGGCCCGAGCGGGATCGACCAACGAAAGCACGCTGGCCGAGGAGACCGCCTCGAACCGCGATGAGCAGGCGACCGCGTTGATGGCCGCGATGCAAGCCCAGCTCGATGCCGCCGATCAAACACCGGTGCTGGTGTGCGGCGATTTCAACTGCCCGTCCCACCAGGACTGGACGCCCGCCGCAGCCTCGCTGCACTCCGGCAAGACGGTCGCGTGGCCCGCCACCGTCACGCTCACCAGCGCCGGGCTCGTGGACACCTACCGCCAGCTCCACCCCGATCCGGTGGCGATGCCCGGCAACACCTGGGCCCCGATCTACACCGGCGATGAGCCCCAGGACCGCATCGACTTCGTGTTCGCGAAGGGCAACCGCCTCACCGCGTTGACCTCCGCCGTTTACCACACCGCCGTGGAAAACACCTTCAACAACTACAACAGCGACATCACCGCGATCGCGGGCAACACCTGGCCGTCCGACCACGCGGCGGTGCTCACCGAGTTCAGCGTGAAGGCCGTGGATGCCAATGCCAACGGCCTGCCCGATCACTGGGAGAACCAGCGCTTCGGCGGCAGTGCCCCGCAGGGCGCGACCGGTGATGACGATGGCAACGGCATCAGCAACTTCCTCGACTACGCCTCCGGCATGCCGGCGGGCTTCGGCGATGGTTCCCGACTCTGCCGCACGACCACCGAAGTCGATGGCCTGCACGTCAGCTACCTCCGCCGCAAGGGCGGTACCGGTGGCGGTTGCGATTACCGCGCCGGTGGCCTGCGTTACCGGGTGCTGCGTTCGGAGGATCTCTCCTCCTGGTTCCCCGCCGCCGATTGGTGCAGCGATGCCGCCGTCACCAGCGCGGGTGCGGAGAGCGAGGAGATGTCCGTGAAGGTCACCCCGCCCTCCAGTTCGCCCGTGCAGTTCTTCCGCCTCGCCGTCACGCCGGAGTGACCGCCCCGTCCAGTGACACTCGGTGACGATCCGTGCCTCCGCGCGGACGAAAATGCCCGCTTGTCCGGCGGATTCCCCCATCCGGTTTCGCCGTTCGTTTCTCCAAGTTCCCACCGCCCATGAATCGCGCCCAATTCCTCCGTCTGTCCGCCCTCGGCACCCTCGGTCTCGCCACGCGGGGCTTCGCATTGCCCGCCGGCTACACCGGCATTCCTGCCGGCATCCGCCCGTATCTCCAGGTCCCCCGCCCCGATTCCATCTGGGTCTCGTGGTTCAGCGACAATGCCCCCGCCGGTCTGATCGAATGGGGCACCTCACCGGAAACGCTGGTCAATTCCATCGCCGCGGATCTCGACATCCTCGGCACCGGCTACAACTACCACGCGGGCCGTATCACCGGGTTGTCGCCGAACAGCTATTACTACTACCGCGTCAGCAACGGCGCGACCGTTTCCGAGGTCTTCCGCTTCCGCACCCCGCCGCCGGTGGGCACGAAGACCGGCCGCATGCGCGTGTTGGTAATGGGTGACAACCAGATCATCGCCGAAAACCGCTACGAGAAACTGATCGCCTGCGCGAAGGCGAAGATCGAGTCGACCTACAACAAGCCGATCGAGGAAGTCGTCGACTTCATCCTGATGCCGGGCGACCAGGTGGACGTCGGCACGCTCGACCACTACCGGAACCTGCACTTCAAGCAGTGCGGGCTGATCTCGCCGAACATCCCGATCATGACCACCATCGGGAACCACGAGACCTACTACGACACCGGCATGAACCTCTACAGCCGGATCTTCCGCTACGAGGACATCAACTACGGCGGAGTCACCAGCCCGGGCGGCGAGAAATACTACTCCTACCAGCTCGCGAACATCGCCTTCATCCACACCAGCAGCGAACACACCGGCACGGAGCAGAAGGGCTGGGTGCGCTCGCTGGTGGACACGCTCAAGACCGACACCACCGCCGACCTCTGCATCAGCGTCTGCCACCGCCCCTACCAGGCCGAGCAATACGTGGGCGACATCTCCGGATGGTTCCGCACCGACATCATGCCGATGCTGGCGGAGACCGAGAAACACGTGCTGAACATCGGCGCGCACCACCACCTCTACGCCCGCGGCCAGACCCGCGAGTGGCCGGTTTACCACATCATCTCCGGCGGCACCGCCTGGGACCAGTACTGGGGCCAATCGACCGAGAGTGATTTCGACGACGTCCAGAAGACCATCGCCCACTGGGCCTGGCAGCTTATGGATTTCGATCTGGCCGCCCGCCGCATGGATGTGACCTGCTACGCCGAGGCGAACGTGAAGCTGCCCGCCGCCACCCGCTGGGACTACAACAGCCGCGTCATCGATTCCTTCCACCGCCAGCTCGGCCTGGCCTTGCCGTCGCAGCCCTCGCTCACCAACACCTTCGCGGGCACCGTCACGCTGCCGCTTTCCCTGCAAAGCACGGCCTTCGCCACCAGCACCGCGGAGACGCTGAACAGCACCTGGTTCCAGGTCGCCACCGATGCCGCTTTCACCAGTCTGAAAGTCGACAAGATCCGCGACTTCGAGAACATGTATGGCGACACCGGCGCGCCGCTCTACGAGCCGGTGAACATCAACGCGGGCCTCAATCTCCTCCAGTTCCCGATCGCCGCGAACTCGCTGCCGAATGGCTCCTACTACACCCGCGTGCGCCACCGCGACAGCAACGCCGCGTGGTCGGCCTGGTCGGCGGCAAAGACCTTCGAGGTCACCGGCAGCGTGGTGGCGGATCCGAAGCTCACGCTCGCGAAGAAGGTCTATCCCTTCGCCGAGGATTTCTCCGTGGTGTATGAGAACGGTCCGGGCAACGCGAAGGATTGGGTGGGCATCTACAAGAAAGGCCAGACCGCCGGCTCATCCACGCCATCCACGACCTGGAAGTATGTCACCGGCAAAAGCGGCACGCTGAACTTCACCACCGACCTCGCCGCGGGCCAGGAATGGTATGCCGCGTTCTTCAGCAACGACAGCTACACCGAGATCGCGCCGCGCGTTCCCTTCTACGTCGGCAGCACGCCGGTGCTCACCACCGACAAGGCCGCCTACGCCCAAGGCGAGACGGTGAACGTCAGCTTCACCAACGCGCCCGGCAGCACCAAGGACTGGATCGGCATCTACAAGGTCGGCCAGACGCCCGGCACCAGCGGGGTGCTCTCCACCGCCTACCAATACACGCCCGCGGCCTCCGGCACGAAGGCCTTCGCGAACCTGGCGAAGGGCTACTACTACGCGGTCTATCTGGTGAACGACGGCTATTTCGAAATCAGCCAGCGCGTGGCCTTCTCCGTGGGCAGCCAGATCTCCGGCGTCTCGATGGCCTCGAACCAGGTGCCCGCCGGACAGGACTTCACCGTGAACTTCACCAACGGTCCCGGCATCCCGAAGGACTACCTCGGCATCTTCAAACAGGGCCAGACACCCGGCGTGGACGTGCTCACCGCCTACCTCTACTTCGACGGCAAGACCAACGGCAGCGCCACCTTCCACCTGCCGAACCTCTCGCCGGGGGACTACTTCGTGGCGATGTATACGAACGATTCCTACACCGAGGTGTCGAACCGCTTCAATTTCACCGTCACCGCGCCCGCGCCGCTGAAAATGGAGCAGTCCAGCATCGAGGGCAACCAGATGCGCCTGCGCTGGAGCTCCCAGCCCGGCAAGAACTACACCGTCCAGCGCAGCCACGACATGAACACCTGGGTGCCGGTGCGCACCGTCGTGCCCTCCGGAGCCTCGCACGAGGAGTTCGTGGACTTCGATCGCTCGGTGAATCCGAACTGCTTCTTCCGCATCCTGCTGCAGGAGTGACATGTAGCCGGAAGCTCCGCTTTCGGATTGTCGCCGCCAGCTCCGTTGGCGGCGGCTGGTTAGGCCAAACGACCGCCACCCCCGAAGAGGGAAAGCTGGAGCTTCCCCCTACATTCTGAAAGCCGGAGCTTTCAGCTACATTCCCCCCGCGGCTTCCACCTCAGGAAATACACCATCGCGATGGCCATCAGCGGCACTCCGCCGATCGCCATCGCGGTGCTGAAGCCTTGGAAGAACCCGAGCCACGTTTCCTTCGGCGCGAAGAAATCGCGGTAGAGCTGCACCACCACCGAGCCGGTGTAGCCGAGCGCGTCCGCCACGTAGATCGCGAACACCGCCGTGCCCTGGAACCGGGTCGCGGCAATGGTGCGGTCGAACAACACGCTGCCGAAGGGCACGTAGGCCAGATACGCGCCGAGGCCGGTGGCGATCATCCACATTTCCCCGCCGAGCCGTCCCTGCGCGTAAAGCCACGTCGAGCCGCCGAGCAGCACCAGGCCTCCGATCATCAGCCCGTAAACCCAGCGCAGCGCGGCGCGGTTGTCCTTCACCAGGAAGATCAACGCCAGCGCCGCCATCACGCCGAAGGCCACCGGCCGCTCGGTGCGCGAGAACGCCGCCGGATCATGGATGCCCATCTCGGCGAACAGGTCGCTCTGGTAGTTGTCCCGGAAATCGCGGTAGGCGGTGAGGAAGAGATACACGAGGCACAGCAGCACCAGCCCCGGCAGAAAGCGCTTCAGGAACGCGTGCCGCCCCTCGTGATCGAGCTGCCCACGTGCCGACCGTTCCAGGATGTCCTCCTGACCCGGTGGCCGCAGCAGGCCGAGCATCCACACCGCCACGAACAGGAGCGGCACGAACAGCCCGCCAGTCACGAAGGGCATCCAGAATTCCGTCACGCCGTGCGCCATCAACCACTGGCCCACGCGCTTCACCTCGCCGCTGGCAAGGATGTAGGAGCAGGAGAGCGCAGCCAGCAGCAGCTCGGACACCTTCCGCCCCTCCAGTTGCCGCACAATCAATCCCCACACCGTTCCCAGCGGGATGCCGTTCAGGAAGATCGCCACGATTTTCAGCGGCAGCGGCAGCACCGCGAACCCCAGCAGCGCCAGCCACGCGAGCCCGATCATCCCGAGCGTCGCCCGCCCGAGCTGGTCGCGGCGGATCTCCGAGCAGAACTTCATGCCCCAGAACTTCGCCACGCCGTAGCCGATGAGCTGGGCGATCACGAACACCGTTTTCGGAGTGAGGTGCGGGCTCAGCCAGCTCCAGCCAAACTCCACATCCGCGTAACCCGCCGCGCTGAACGGGCGACGAAAGGCGTAGGTGCAGAAATACGCGGTGAAGGCCGCCAAGGCGGCATGGACGGCCAGCCAGAACGCCGAGTCATCGAGCTTCCGCTGCCATCGCGCCACCAGTCCGTCCTTGCCCACGCCATCCATTACCCCGCCTAACGTCCGGCGGGCAAGAATCCTGTCGTGCAACCGGCCATTGACCGCGGCCCGCTCCGGGATACTCTCCCGCGCACCCGCACCATGGCTGGCTTCTTCAAATCCCTCTTCAACAAGATCACCAATCGCGCCGAAATCGATTGGGATGAACTCGAGGCCGATCTGATCGGCGCGGACCTGGGCGTGCGTCCGGCTGGCGCGATCATCGACGAGCTGAAGGATCTCGGCCGCAAGATTTCCGCCGAGGATGTCGTCGAAACCGCCCGCCGGCACCTTTCGGCGAAACTTCCCGCCGATGCCCCGGCCCTTGCGCCGCGTCCGGATGGCAAGCCGTTCGTGATCCTCGTCGTGGGCGTCAATGGCACCGGCAAGACCACCTCCACCGCGAAGCTCGGAAACTGGCTGAAGAAAAAGGGCCACCCGGTGGTGCTCGCCGCCGCCGATACCTTCCGCGCCGCCGCCGTCGAGCAGCTCCAGCGCTGGGGCGACCGCCTCGGCCTGCCGGTGGTGAAGGGCGCGCCGAACGCCGATCCCTCCTCGGTATGCTACAACGCCCACCAGAAGGCGATTTCCGATGGCGCGCACTTCCTGCTCTGCGACACCGCGGGCCGCATCCACACGCGCCACAACCTGATGGAGGAGCTGACGAAAATCCGCCGCACCATCGCCAAGCAGGACGAAACCGCGCCGCACCTCACGTTGCTCGTGGTCGACGCCACCACCGGCTCGAACGCGCTCCAGCAGGCGAAGGAATTCCACAAGGCCAGCCCGCTCGATGGACTGGTGGTCACCAAGCTCGACGGCTCCGGCAAGGGCGGCATCGCCGTAACCATCCACGACCAGCTCGGCATCCCGCCGCGCTTCATCGGCACCGGCGAAGAGCCCGACGCCTTCTCGGTGTTCGAGAAGGACAAGTTCGTGCAGGAGATTTTGTGAGGTGAGGTAGGGTCATCTCGCCGAGATGACCGGGCGGAAGACGTCATTCACAGAAACGTCTCCGCCCCAACAGGAACGGATCGGATCTAAACTCCAAGCGGGCCGCGCACCCCGGTCGCCCCGGCGGTGCGACCCTACCTTTTCGATCAGCCATTCCAGCGCCAGTTCATCACCACCTCGATGTCCGGGTGGATCGAATGGTGCACCGGGCAGCCGCGGGCGGCGCTTTCCAGCACCTTGCGCTCCGGATGATCGGCGGAAAGCGGCACGTCGATATCGAGTTCGATCTTGGAGATCCGTCGCGGCTGGTCTTCCGACATGTGCTTGCGGGCCACCACCTTCATCCCCTCCACCGGGATCTCCTTCCGGCGTGCCACGATGCCGATCACGGTGGCCATGCAGGCACCCAGAGCGGTGGCGACGAGGTCGGTCGGCGAGAAGGCCTCGCCGCGGCCGTTGTTGTCCACCGGCGCGTCGGTGGCGATGCGGTTGCCGGAGGGCACATGGAGCGCGTTGCAGTGCAGGTCTCCTTCGTAATCGATGCGGATTTCAACCATTGTCGGGATCGGTCGTGGATTCCTCGTCGTTCTCCGTCTTCATCGGGATTTTGGCAAGCACCACCCGGAATCCGTAAATATCATCCGCGATCGTGGGCGGCACCGCGTTGCGGTAGCCGGTGTAGAGATTGCTCGGTTGGAAGCTGCTCCACGAGCCCCCGCGCAGCACGCCGTAGTGGGTATGCGGCGGCACGACCGGCTTGAGATCGTCCGATACCCACTCGTAAACGTTTCCGCACAGATCGAAGATGTCGTATTGCTTGTCCCCGGCGTAAACGTGGGACGGCGGGAACGACCCCACCGGAGCGGTGCGCTCGAAGCCATCCTTGTAACCGGGGATCACCCGGTCCGGCTGCATGCCACGCCCTCCTGCAGCGGAAACATCGGCGAGGTTCGCGAAGCCATCCGGCGGCGGCCAGTTCGGCCCCCATGGGAAAACGTGCGCGGCGTGGACATCCCGCCATTCCGGCGTATGGTTGGCCAGCTCGTTCAGCCCCGCGATCTGGCTCCATTCCAGGTCGGTCGGCAGCCGGTATTCGTGGGAGTAGGTGATGCGCTCCTCCTTCCGTTCCTTCTTGGTGAGCCACACGCAGAAATCCTTCGCGGCCTCACGGCTCACCCCCGCGATCGGGTGGTTCTTGGCGTCCTTGTCCTTGTTGTTCCGCTGGTTCCGCTTCAGCTCCGGCTTGTATTCCTCGTAGTCCGCGATCCGCGTCTCCCAGATCGACACCATCAGCTCGCGCTCCGCGCCGACCGGCACGAACTGCATGCCCAGGCTGTTCTTCCATGGCCGGTCGAGGCGCACGCCCTTGTTCTCCTCCATCACCAGATTGAAGGTCAGGCTGCCATTTTCCTCCATCACCGGCTCCTGTGTCCACGGCTTGTAGCCTTCCAACGCCACGTTCAGGGAGAATTTGCCCGGCTTGACCCTCGAATACTCCAGCGGAACGGTGGTGTCGCCGATCGGCTTGTTGTTCAGCAGTACATAGGCTCCAGAGGGATTGGTGGTGATCACGATCCGTCCGTAGGGGATCAATCGCACGAGGACGTGGAACGGCCTCAGCCCCGCCGCCTTCGCCTGCTCGCTGCCCGCGACATCGGCCGGGTCGTTGAAGTTCTCCTCGGGGCGCACCTGCATCTCATGCTGGTCGGTGAGGCGCCCGCCTTGGATGGCATCGCTGCGGAGCCAGTCGCAATACGAGTCCGAGCTCTTCTGGTCGGCCAGCACCACCTTCACCGGCTGGCCGTTCTCGGAGGCCGTCAGGATCTTGAAGACCAAGTTCGGCTGGTTCGACTTGCTGGTAAACTCCTTCCAGTTCTTCTCGCTGACAAAACCGGTCGAAAGGTGACCCTCGCCCACCGGCAGGAAATTCTCGTTCCGGTTCTTCCACGTCTGGCCGATCTCCGGCGGGGTGAAACTCTGCATCTCGCCACCGAGCCGCAACGGTTCGTTCACCGCCGATGCCGGCACCGTCTCCCTCAGCTTGAGGCTGGTGTAGTGGTCCTTCACCACCGTGTACTCCACCTCCGTGCCCACCGGCTCGGACTGGTTCAGCGGCGTCACGCCGAGCCGCTGCCCGCCGATGCCGATCACGTCCGCGCCCTCCGGATAGCTGACGATCCGGATCTGGCCCATGCGCACCGGCACGGGCTCCGGGGGAACGTCGGGCGGTGCGTCGGCCACCAGTTGCTGGACCCACGGCGTGTCTTTGAATGCCTCCCAGCCGCCAAGCACCACGAAGGAGCCCAGGATCAGCGAGGTTACCCACGCCCCCATCCCGGACCGGCGGCGGCGCTTGCCACGCTGGAGCCGCCGCAGGGCGTCCGCCAACTCCGAGGCACTACTGATCTTTCGTCGCGAAAGGTGGGGATCGCAGGTGTCACAGATGATCTTGTTGAGATCGAGCCAGCGCTTCCGCTCCTCCGTCGGTGGCAACTCGTCCGGCAGCTCCGGGAAATCGAGGCGGTCCTTTCCGGTGGCGATCTCGTAGAGCACCTTGCCCAGGCTGTAGACATCCGCCTGCGCCGAACCCGGGCCCTCCGGCGGCACGAAGCCCTCCGTGCCCACGAACGTCCGCTGGTCGCGCGTGGCCACCAGGCCGATGTCCGCGAGCTTCGCCTTGCCGTTGACGAAAATGACGTTCGCCGGCTTCACGTCGCGGTGCGCCAGCCCGCGCTCGTGCAGGTGGTCCAGTGCCTCGGCGAGACGCAGGCCCACGTCGATGCACAGGTTCGTCTCCATCCGCACCCCGGCGGCCTGTTTGGTGTCCGCGCGCAGCGTGCGCGGCTCGTATTCCACCGGGTTGATGTCGGAGCCGGAGCGGACATCGTCGCCCAGCTCCATCACGTAGTAATAAAACGAGGTGCCGTCCGGACTGCGGCCCACGTGCAGGATGTTCACCAGCCCCGGGTGGTCGCGGGAAATCGGCTCGAACTTGAGGATGCCCTCGAACTCGCGCTCGAAACCGCGAGCGTCCTCGAAGTCTTCCCGCCACACGATCTTCACCGCGCGCAACGCCCCGGTCACCCCGCGGGCCAGCCAAACCTCACCGTACGCTCCGCCACCGATTTTCCGCAGGACCTCATGGTCGGGAATGATCGGATCGGGACGTGTTTTACTCGGCATCTTCTTCCAGACGGGACAGCTCCTTTTTCAATACAGAACCCACCCGGTGCTTGGCGAGATAGACTTGCGCCATGCTCACATTCAGGTGGTCCTGCACCTTCTTCGCGTCCCATTGCTTCACCACGTAATAGTGGAAGATCTGGTACTGCTTTGGCGAAACCTGGGCCTTCACCCGCGCCAACGCCGCGTCCGCGACGTTTTTCTTCCACTCCACGTCCCACAGGCGCGCCAGCAGGTCGCCCTTCGGGTCCTCGAAACGATCGATCACCGCGGTCTTGCGGTCGTCCTCCCAATCCCCGCCGCTCATCGCCGTGTCCTTCTTGCGCTTGCGGAACTGGTCGTTGATGCGCCAGCGGGTCATGTTCATGAGCCAGGTCTTGAACGAGCCCTGCTCGGGATCGTAGAGGTTCCGTTTGCTCTGCTTCGCGATGGAAAGGATCGTTTCCTGGACGCAGTCGGAGGCCTCGTCCGCCCGCAGGCCGGACTTGATCGCCACCGCGTAAATGAGCCGCCAGTAGGTCTGGTAAAACTCGTCCCAGGTCTTCTGGTCCTCCCAGTTGTCCAGGCGGGCGATCAGGCTCTTCCGCGTCTTGGCGTACGCCTGCGCGAGCATTTCGTCGCGCTGCTTGTCATCGTCGTCGTCGGACATCCGGCCTCCAATAACAGGTTCCGTGACAAAAGTCTTTCACTCATTCCGGCGGCGCAAGCGGAAGATCGGGGATTTTCGGGGCAACTGTTTGGAAATCCGTAAGATCCGGAGGAGCGAACTTTAAGCGATGTTGTTTACATCGACAGTCCGGTGGGGTTAGATTTCCCGGTCCATCCTCTCCTCCCGTGCTCCGGTTCACCCCGGGGCCTCCCCCACGGCGAGTCGACATGCTCTCAAACACCCAAACACCCAATCCCTCGCAGACGGTCGAGCGGATCCGCGAAATCATCGTGGGCCGCCAGTTGGACCGGCTGGAGCAACGCGTGGCGCTTCTCGAAAAGCAGCCGCAGGCCGTCGTGGGCCATTCGGAAACCCGGATCGGCGGCATCGAAGCCCGAGTCGAGGCGCTCCAGCACCATTTTCAACGATTGTCCGAAGGCCTGCGCTTGGAGGCGGAAACCCGCGAGACCCGCCATGAAGAGGACGTCCAGCGGCTGTCCGAGCACATCCAGCAAACCCTGGCCGCGCGCATCGTTCCGGACCGCGGCGCCCAGCTCGAATCGAAGCTCGGCCAATGGCTCACCGATTGGCAGCAGTCCGCCCACCAGCAGGCGGAGGCGCGCGACCGGCAATTGACCGCCTTGCTTCAGGACGAGCTCATCCGCCTGCGCGAGTGGGTCACCACCCAGCTTTCCTCCCTTCAACAGCAGCACGGTGAGCGCGCCGGGCTGGAACAACGCTTCGCCCAAATCGCCAAGGCCGCCCGCGCGCTCGCGGAAGCGGCAGAACCCGGCTCCCTTCCTGGCAACCTCCCCCCACTGCCTTGATGTCCGCTGCCCTCCGTCCCCTCCCCGCTCCCACGCCCGTCCCGAGTTCCCACGGCAACCCTTCCCCGCTGTGGTCCAGCCCGCCCGCGCCGTTCGAGCCCTTTGACCCGGCCGATCCCACCGCCACCCCGGCGTCCGCCTTCGTGCCCACGCCCTTCGCCCGGGTACCGCTGCCCGGTCTACCGGCGGAGGGAGAACACGAGTTTCCGCCCTCCTGGCCGGTGCCGCTCGCAGTGCTGCCGGACGCGCCCGCGACCGCGCCGGTGGAAACACCGCAGCCGCGCGTCTTCCGGCCCGCACCCGTGGACTTCCCCCACGTGCCGCAGCCGCACGAAACGCTGGTCACCCGGTTGGAGCCGCTGGCAAAGGAGGGAAACGCCGCTCCCGCAGCCGATTTCAACGACGATGACCTCCGCGAGGCCTTCGGCCCGATCGTCGAGCAGGCCGTACGCAGCGCCGTCTATGCCCGGGAAAATGGCATCGACACCTACCTGGAGCCGATGCTCCGCGCCACCATCCGCCGCGCCCTGGCGGAATACACGCCCACCCAGCGCCCGTTTCAGGAACCCGGCACGCTCGACCGCATGCTGTGGCGGCTCCAGGCCCTCTTCACCAGCCGCACCTACGAGGACATCGTTTTCGAAAAGACCCACCGCTTCCAGGTCGAGGAGGTCTTCCTGCTCGATGTCCACTCGCTGGCTCTCGTTTCCTTTGCCTCGAACCAACCCGGTCGCCACGCCTCGGCGAAGCGCGTCGAGGGCACGGTCCAGCGGCTCGCGCTCCAGCTCCGGGACGCCGATGGCCACATCCGCTCGGAATTCGAGCTCCCCGAGCACCGCTTCGCCGTCTCCCGCGAGGGCCGTTTCGCCGTGCTGGTGGCCATCGTCCGCGGCCGCAGCAATGAACTGGTGACCGCCGATCTCGAATTTTCACTGAAACGACTGGAGGACCACTTCCGCGAACGTTTCGCCCCCGGCGGCCCGCCCTTGATGAAGGATCTCCAGCCCTTCCTCGAGGACTGCCTGCTGATCCAAGCCCCCGCGCACGCGGCCTAACGGACCCATTTCCGCCGGTTTCCGCTCCAACTCCTTCCAGAAACGGAATTAATCAGGTCTCGCCTTGACCGCATTGCCCCACCCCACTAGGAACGCCGCGCATGGGATTTGACACACTCGGGCTCTCGGAAGCCGTCCAGAAAGCCATTGAGGAATCCGGATACACCACCCCCACCCCGATCCAGGCGCAGGCGATCCCGCTGGTGCTGGACGGCAAGGACGTGATCGGAGCATCCCAGACCGGCACCGGCAAGACCGCCGCCTTCGCGCTGCCGTCCCTCAGCAAGCTCACGCCGCTCGGCAAGCCGCAGATCCTCGTGCTGGAGCCGACCCGCGAGCTCGCCCACCAGGTCGCCGAACAGTTCATCAAATACGGCAAGCACACCGGCCTCAAGGTCGCCCTACTCTATGGCGGCGTCGGCTACGGCCAGCAGACCGAGGAACTGGCGAAGGGCGCCGACATCGTGGTGGCCACCCCGGGCCGCCTGATGGACCATTTCTACCGCGCCACCATGCGCTTCGGCGAACTCAAGGTCCTGATCCTCGACGAGGTCGACCGCATGCTGGACATGGGCTTCCTGCCCCAGGTCCGCAAGATCGTGAACCTCTGCCCGTGGGACGAGCGCCAGACGCTGTTCTTCTCCGCCACCATGCCGGCGGCGATCCAGACCTTCGCCCAGTGGTGCCTGAAGGACCCCGTCGAAGTGGAAATCGCCCGCCGCGCCGTGGCCTCCACCGTGACCCACGCCTTCTACCCGGTGGCCATGGACCAGCGCGATGAACTGCTCATCGCCCTGCTCGACAAGACCGACTACCACTCGGTGATGATCTTCACCCGCACCCGCAAGGAAGCGGACCAGCTCACCTCGCTGCTGAAGACCCAGGGCCACGACAAGGTCGCCGCGATGCACTCCGACATCGCCCAGGCCGATCGCATGAAGGCGCTCCAGGGCTTCAAGGAAGGCAAATACGAGGTCCTCGTCGCCACCGACGTCGCCGCCCGTGGTATCGACATCTCCGGCGTCTCCCACGTCATCAACTACCGCGTCCCGGAAAACGCCGAGGACTACGTCCACCGCATCGGACGCACCGGCCGCGCGGAAGCGGAAGGCGATGCCTTCACCCTGCTCACCGCGGATGAACTGGACTACGCCAAGTCCGTGGAGGTCTTCATCGACCGCAAGATCGACCGCAAGAAGCTGGAAGGCTTCGACTACATCTACACCGCGCTCCTCGACGATTCCCCGCCGAAGCCGGTGCGCCGCAAGATGAGCGGCGGTGGTGGCAAGAAACGCCGCCGCTAAGCGGTAGCACAAGTTTTCAACTTGTGAGTGGGAGGACCATCGTTCTCCCCAACGCATCAAGCTTGCTATCCAAGAGACGGAGTCCAGCGCTTCGTGTAATTCCGACACGCGCCGTGGCCGCACTCGGAAGAGCGTGGGCGGGGCAAACTCGCCCGACCCCATGCATTGCCGATCCCGGGTTTGCTCCCGACCTCTCTGAGCCCGGAGGGCGACGTATCCTAGCCGGTGGCGCAAGCCACCGGACCAGGCCCGGGAATGGATGCAAGTCCCGTTAGGGACGGCGCTGCCTGCGCTCTTCCAGCGAATCCGTCATACCAGCGATTTGGAAGCATCCGGAACTCTTCAAACGTCGGATGCGGACTTCCATTTGGAATGTCATTCGGCCTCCGTTTGCGTCGCCTCTGCCGGGGCTTGGAACTCATGTTGTGCCATACCGATGGCTTGCGCCACCGGCTAGGATACGTCGCCCTCCGGGCTCAGAAACTTCGATCACCACCTTGGCGAGACAAGTCGTTCACCCCAATCCCGCCAACGGCGCGGAGGCATCGCCGAAGCCGTCCACCTTCGCGCCGGCCTTTTCAAGCATCCCCATCCACAGCGAGCACAGCGGCGTGCCCTGTGGACTGACGACATGACGGCCGGTCTTCAGCCCTCCATTCGCTTTCCCCGCGACCACGATCGGAACGTTCTTCGGATCGTGGGCGTTGCCATCGCGGATCGGGGAGCCGAAGGCGACCATCGAGTGGTCGAGCAAGGTGCCGTCGCCTTCCTTGATCGACTTCATGCGGTCCAGCATGCCGGCGTATTGGTCGACGTGCCAGCGGTTGATCCGCTCGTATTCGTCGAGCTTCGCTGCATCGCCGCTGTGATGGGAGATCTCGTGGTGGCCGCCGTGGACGCCATCGAGGAACGAGAAGTTCCGGTTGGTCACGTCGTTGCCGAACATGAAGGTGGAAACGCGGGTGGTGTCCGACCACAGCGCGAGCACCATCAGCTCCATCATGATCCGGCAGTGCTCGGTGTGATCGAAGCGCGGGCGCGAGTTCAGTTCCTCCTCGCGCGAGGCCTTGCCCATCGCGGCGGTGATGCGTTTGTCGAGGGCGTCGAGGTTCGAGAAGAAATCGGGCGACAGGTTCTCGCGCGCGGCGAGCACGCGGGCTTCCTGCTCGATACGGCGCTCCACCTCACGGACGGATTCCAGATACTGGTCGAGCTTCTGCTTGTCCTCGCTGCCGAGCTGCCCTTGCAACCGCTTCGCGTCGGCGTTCACCAGATCGAGCACCGAGCGGTCGTCGGACGCCTGCTTTTCCGCGGTGGACGAACGCTCGCGGAACAAGCGGTCGAACGCCACCCGCGGATTGATCTCGCAGGGCAGCGGCACGTTCGAGGTTTTCCACGAGATGTGGGAGGCGTAGAGGCGGGTGTAGTTGACGTTGGTGTCGATGCCATGGGCGACGGGCTCGGTGCCGAGCTCCAGCGAGGGCAGCCGCGTGCCGCGCCCGATGCGGTTGGCGGCGAGCTGGTCCATCGAGATCCCGTTGGCGTTGATGTCGGAGCCGGTGGTCTTGGTGATGGTGGTGCCGGTGAGCCAGCCGCCGGTCTTCACGTAATGGCCGTCACCGGTGAAGGACGCCTTGTTCTGGAGCCCGGTGAGCACCAGCAGGTCCTCGCGGTGGCGCTGGAGCGGCGAAAGAATCGGCGAAAGCTCGAATCCCGCTCCCTCGCCCTGCGGCGTCCAGCGGTCCGCGCGCACGCCATTCGGCATGTAGAGCAGCGCCATCCGCACCGGAAAGGAGGCCGCCGTGCCCGCCGCCATCAACGGCCGCATCGCGTCGAGGAACGGCAGCGCCAGGGTGGCACCGGCACCGCGGAGGAAACTGCGGCGCGGCATCAGCCAGCGTTGGGATTGGAAGTGGGCCATGGGTTCGCGGGGTTTCGGGTTTTTCAGCGCGTGGAGGAGCGGCGGAGGAATGGCGGCGATTGAACGATACCGGTGATCAGCGACTGGATTTTCAAGCCATCGCCGCGGAGCTGCCGGACCAGGTCGATCACCACCGGCTCGTCGTAATACTCGAGCGGGCGACCGAGGCCGTAGGCCAGCATCTTGCGGGCGAGGTTGCGCAGGAACAGCTCGTCGTCTGACAGCAGGTAGCGCTTCAGTCCTTCCGGTGAATCGAAGGTGAAGCCGCCGGGCAGCGTGGCCTTCGAATCGATCGCGTTGCCCTTCACATCCGTCGTGCGCCAGCGTCCCAGCGGATCGAAGTTTTCCAGCCCGAACCCGAGCGGATCGATCTTCGCGTGGCAGGCCGCGCACGACGCCCGCGAGCGGTGATTCTCCAATCGTTCACGCATCGAGCTGCTGCCGCCCGCGCGGTCGTCCGGCGGCAACACACCCGCGTCCGGTGGCGGAGGGGGCGGCGGGGTGCCGAGCAGCGTGTCGAGAATCCATTTTCCGCGCTTCACCGGACTGGTGCGCAGCGGCAGCGAGGTCACCGTCATCACCGAGGCCTGTCCGATCACGCCGCCGCGGTTCTTGTCGGTGAGCGCCACCTTCCGCATCTCGCCGCCCTTCACATCCGGGATGCCGTAGTGCTTCGCCAGCTCCTCATTGAGGAAGGTGTAGTCCGCGGAAAGCAGGTCGGTGGCCGGGCGGTTCTCCCGCACCACGTTGGCGAAGAACTCCACCGACTCCCGGTACATCGCCTTCCGCAGCGATTGGGTGAACTCCGGGAAACGTTTCAAATCCGGCTCGGAAAACTCCAGCAACTCATCGTAACCCAACCACTCGCCACCGAAGAACCTCGACAGCGATTCCGCCCGCGGATCCTGGAGCATCCGCTTCACCTGCGCGGCGAGCACCACGGGCTCCGCCAGCTTCCCCTCGCCCGCCAGCCGGAACAACTCCGCGTCCGGCATCGAGGCCCACAGGAAATACGAAAGCCGCGTCGCCAGTTCGTGGCCATCCACCGCCCACTCCTTCTTCCCGGCCTCGTCGTGCTCGGCGCGGAATAAAAACGATGGATGCAGTAGCAGCGATTGCAGCGGAGCCTTCAGCGCCTCCTCATACGGCATCCCGCCGGCGAGCCGCTTTCCGAACAACGCCAGCAGCGGTGCCAGCTCCGCATCCGACGGCGGACGACGGAACGCCAGCGCGGCCTGCGCTTGCAGCACGGTCTTCGCCGCCAGCTCCGGCGCGCGGTCCGCGGCGGGCTTCACCGCCACCACCCGATCCAGCCGCTCCGGCTTCGCATACACCGCGTCGATCACCCGCCGCGAGGCCGCGAGATACTTCTCCATCAGCGAGGGCTGGATGAAGAGCGCGTCGCCCACGTTGTCGAATCCCTCTCCGCCCGCGCCATCCGCGGGAAACTCGCTGCCCGCGTCGAAATCCACGTCGAGCCAATCGCGCACCGTGCGGCTGTATTCATTCCGGTTCAGCCGCCGCACCGTGGGCCGCCCCGGATTGCGGGGAAACTTCCCCTCCTCCAGCCGCGCCAGCGTGCCGCGGATCTCGGCCACCAGCGCCTTGCGCTCGGCGTCGGTCGGGATGTCGTCGGCATCGTCTTCCGGCGGCATCTTCCCGGCCTCCACCTGGTCGGCGATGGTCTTGAGGAACCGGTGATACTTGAACGCCTCTTCGGTGGAGGTGAGCTGGTTCACCTCGATGCCGCCCTTCTGGCGTTTCTCGCCATGGCACTCGTAGCAATATTTGGACAGCAAGGGACGCGCGCGGTCGGCGAACTCATCCGCCCTCGCGATGTCCGCGGTCAAAGCCACCGCCACGATGCAATACGCACGCAACATTCTCCGGTCAGCCGTGGGTAAGCACGCGGCCTGCCGGTTCTTTCACTCCGATGAAGGATCGCATGCGTCCATCTTCGTAGCCGCGTTCGTGAGAACGTGGGCAGCGCCCATTCCCGCATGCCCATGCAGATCCAGCCCCCCAATGGAGGTTCCCCTATTCCTCAAGCCCATCAGGGCACCATATAGAATCAGAACTCGCCCTTGAACGAGCAACGCGCGGTCGGAGTCTCGTAGATCACAATCTCCGCCAGACCGGGGAGATCCGGTGCCAGCTTCTTCCAGAACCAGCCCGCCAGCCGCTCGATGGTCGGGCTCTCCAGCCCTTCGATGTCGTTGAGGTAGCCATGGTCGAGCAGCTCGAGCAGCGGCTTCATGGCGTTTGAGATGAGCTTGTGGTCGTAGACCCAGCCCACCGTTTCATCCACCTCGCCCTCGATCGAGATCTCGACCTTGAAGCTGTGGCCGTGCATGCGGCGGCACTTGTGGCCTTCCGGCAGGCTCGGCAGCGTGTGGGCGGCTTCGAAACGGAACAGCTTGGTCAGGCGGGCGCGCATCGGCCGGATGCTACCCCCGGCCCCGCCCCATCCAAGTGCCAAAACACAACTTTTGGGTTTCCGGAGGGTTGCATTTGCATACTTTTTAATGACTGAATAATGAATCGAATTTCACTTTGACGTGGTGGTTCACCTCCCCCAGCACACTCCCCAGCGGAACGTTCATTCCAGCCATGCATTTACCCGACACCACCCCGCCATCGTTCGCACCTGCCTACTCCCCGCCCCGATCCTCAGTGTGGCGGAAACTTGGCGGAGGTTCGCTCTCCATTTCGATCCTGGTCCACGCCCTCCTACTGGCGATCGGCGTGGTCTGGATCTTCCAGATCATCCCGGCCCAGAAGAAGGAGGATGTGAGCTTCCTGCCGAGCAGCGGCGGCGGTGGCAGCGGCGCGAAAAGCGAGGCAGCCCAGAAGAAGCGCGCGTCCATGACCACGGCCAACGCCCCGCGTCTATCGGCAAAAGGAGCGACCTCCAGCTTCTCACTGCCGGAGATCGATCCCTCCTCGTCGATGTCCTCGGTCGGCGCGCTTTCATCCGGTGGTCTGTCCGGCGGTCTCGGCGGCAGCGGTTCGGGTGGCGGACGCGGCGATGGCCGCGGCACCGGGATCGGTTCCGGCATGGGGCCCGGCCTCGGCGGCCAAGGTCCAGGCGTGATGTTCTTCAACCAGAAGATGGACGCCCAACGCGTCGCCTACGTCATCGACTACTCCCAGTCTATGGCCGGCAAGCGCGAGAAGCTGATGCGCAAGGAACTCGCCGCCTCCGTGGCCGGACTTTCGCCGCTGTCGAAGTTCCAGCTCATCTTCTTCTCCGGCCCCGCCTGGGTCGCGGGCGACACCATCGAGGGCGACAATCAGAGCGGCAAGGTCGAGGTGAAATCCGCCGGCGGTGAAGGCTACAAGTGGGAAACCGTGAAGCCCAAGGGCTGGGGCGGCGACTGGAAAACCGTCGGAAAACGGCAGAAGCCGGAGTGGATGAACGCCAATTCCGAGCTCAAGGGCATCGCCGCCCGCCGCATCCAGGAAACCCCGCTCAGCATCGGCACCTGCTGGACGCCTTCGCTGGAAATGGCCTTGGCGATGGACCCCGCGCCGAACGTGATTTTCTTCATGACCGATGGCGTGGCAGAGACCACCGAAATGCGCGCCATCATCGCCAAGGCGAAGGTGAAAGGCACCGTGATCAACACCATCGCGATGATGGAACCCAAGGCTGGAGAGGACATGAAGAAGCTCGCCCACGGCACCGGCGGGAAGTTCACCATCGTCGAGGAAAGCGGCCAGGTTCGGGAGGAGCCCTGACGCCCCCACGGCTGGATCGCCGCAAACCTTTCGAGCTGTCGCAATATTTGCCGCATTTGCATGTAACAAATGGGCGAAATCGGGTAATGCTGATTGAAAGCCCCATTTCATCATGCATCCCGTTTCCGACTCCGATCCGGAGCAAAGCCCCCGTCCCGTTGCCGCCGCACGCCCTTCCATCTGGAAAAAGCTCGGCGGCGGCTCGCTCTCCATCTCGATCCTCGTCCACGCCATCCTGCTGGCCATCGGCGTGGTCTGGATCTTCCAGATCATCCCGGCCCAGAAGAAGCAGGAGATCGATTTCATGCCAAAGGGCGGCGGCGGCGGCTCGCCGGGCGTGAAGGAAGTCAGCAACAAGAAGCAGCGCGCCACCATGACCAACCCGAACATGCCGCGGATGGCGGCGAAGGGCGTGGCCAGCAGCTTCACTCTCCCTGAGCCGGACGCCGCGGCGGCGATGTCGTCGGTGGGTTCTCTTTCCTCGGGTGGTCTGTCGGGCGGCCTCGGTGGCAGTGGTTCCGGTGGCGGCCGTGGCGATGGCAGCGGCACGGGATTCGGCTCCGGCATGGGCCCAGGTCTCGGCGGTGGCGGCGGCATGAAACCGTTTGCCGGAGTGATGTTCGGCAATCCGGTGAAGGCTCGCACCATCGGAGTGGTGCTCGACGTTTCCGGCTCCATGACCCCGCACCTGGCGAAGGTCATCAAGGAACTCGACCGCGTGGCGGAAGGCAGCCCGCTGATCCTCCACGTCGGCTGCGGCATCGGCCCGGGTCGCCCGGAGGGCCGCACCTACTCCACCGTGGACATGGACAAGGACCGCTTCGAGCGATTCTGGCGGCTGAACCACAATGGCAAGAACATCACGGTCTCCAAGGGCAGCGGCCGGGAGAAGGTCGACCTCAACGAGCCCATGCCCGCCGAATCGCTCTACCGCATCCTCGCCGCCCGCAAGAACACCTACTTCATCGAGTTCGATGGCGTGCAATATGCGGGCAATGCCCTGCTTTCGAAGGAGCTGAAGGACGCCGAGGCGGTCTATTGGTTCGCCGACTTCCAGGACAAGGTCGACGAGAAGGAAGCCGAGGACGTGGCACGTCGACTGAAGGCGAAGAAGCAGAAGCTTTTCATGCATGCCTCGGTGGAAGGGAAGTCCTTCTCCTCGGTGCGCGACCTGCTGGTGAATCCCACCGGTGGAACGGTGATTTCGGCGAAATAACGGCATCCCCCGTTCGGCGAAATTGCCATCATGATTGGTTCTTTTGCTCATCACAAGCCACCGGGCACGGGCCATGGTTGGGAGAAAGCCCCTCTCCATGCAGCCGCCCGCAATTCCCGTTTCTGAAACACCCCCTCCGTCCCCTGCCGCACGTCCGTCCGTCTGGAAGAAACTGGGCGGCGGCTCGCTCTCGATTTCCCTGATCGTTCACGCCCTCCTGCTGGCGATCGGCGTGGTCTGGATCTTCCAGGTGATGCCGGCCCAGAAGAAGGACGACGTTGATTTCATGCCCAAGGGCGGTGGCGGCGGATCCCCGGGCGTGAAGGAAGTGAGCAATAAGAAGCAGCGGGCCACCATGACCACGGCGAACATGCCGCGGATGGCGGCAAAGGGTGTGGCCAGCAGTTTCACCCTGCCCGAGCCGGAGGCTGCCTCTGCCATGTCATCCGTCGGAGCCCTGTCCTCCGGCGCGATCTCCGGCGGGCTGGGCGGCAGCGGCTCCGGAGGAGGCCGGGGCGATGGTTCCGGCAGAGGCTTCGGAAGTGGCAGCGGCCCGGGATTGGGCGGAAGTGCCAGCGGGATCAAACCGTTCACCGGCATGATGTTCGGGAATGAAGTGAAGGCCCGCACCATTGGCGTGGTGCTCGATGTTTCCGGCTCCATGACCCCGCACTTGGCGAAGGTCATCAAGGAACTCGACCGCGTGGCGGAGGGCAGCCCGCTGATCCTCTACGTCGGTTGCGGCATCGGCCCGGGTCGACCGGAAAAGCGGTCCTATTCCACCACCGACATGGACCAAAAGCGCTTCGAACGGTTCTGGCGGCTGAACCACAATGGCAAATACATGACCGTTGCCCAAGGCAGCGGTCGTGAGAAGGTCGACTTCAGCACGCCCCTGCCCGCCGAACCGTTGTTCCGTCTGCTGGCGGCCCGCAAGAACACCTTCTACATCGACTACGAGGGCGACGAGTTCGCCTGGACCGCCCTGATGGCCAAGGAACTGCGCGATGTGGAGGCCGTTTACTGGTTCGCGGATTTCCAGGACAACGTCGATCCGGAGGAAGCCGGGGACATCATGCGGAAGCTGAAGGCGAAGAAACAGAAGCTCTACGCCCACGCCTCAGTGGAGGGAAAATACTTCTCCGCGGTGCGGGACCTGATCGTGAATCCCACCGGCGGGGCGATCATTTCCACCAGCAAATAGCGGGTCCCCGGGGAACAGCCGGGCGAGTTGCAACATCATGCGTTTGGGCCACCCGCCCGTTCACGCATGTACGAAGACCCAAGTTACCCCCCTTATTACCCGCCCCAGCGGCAGACCGCGAAAACCTCCTTCTGGCGAAAGCTGGGCGGCGGCTCCCTCTCCATTTCCATCATCGTCCACGCCATCCTGCTGGCCATCGGCGTGGTCTGGATCTTCCAGATCATCCCGGCCCAGAGGAAGGAAGAGGTCGATTTCATGCCGAAAAGCGGTGGCGGCGGAGCCTCGGCGGCCAGCCAAACCACCCAGAAGAAGCGGGCGACGATGACCACCATGCCCAACGCGCCGCGCTTGGCGGCCAAGGGTAGCAGCTCGACCTTCACCCTTCCCGACGTGGATGCGGGTGCCTCGATGGCCTCGGTGGGATCGCTCAGTTCCGGAGCCCTATCCGGCGGGCTCGGAGGCAGCGGAAGTGGCGGCGGCCGCGGCACCGGAAACGGGATCGGCTTTGGCAGCGGCACCGCTCCCGGCCTCAGCAATGGCACCGGCGCCAACAGCCCCTTCGGTCTCCCCCAGGACCTGACCGGCAGCGCGCTCATCGGCACCTTTTACGATTTCAAACAGACCCGGTCCCACAAGAGCACGGAGATCTATCCCGACCAATTGCCGGCCATCATCAAGGAATTCACGGATGACAAATGGCGCGAAAGCTCGCTCTCGAAGTACTACCGGGCTCCCCAGAAGCTCTACCAGACGAAGCTCTACATCCCGACCATGCCCGCGGGAGAAGGCCCGAAGGCTTTCAACTGCGAGAACGAGGTGAAGCCCAGCCGCTGGATGGTGGTCTACCGTGGCGTGGTGACCCCGCCGAAATCCGGCAAATACCGGTTCGTGGGACTCGGGGACGATTGCATGGTCATCCGTTTCAACAACCAGCACGTGTTCGACTACGGCTGGACGTCCGGCACCACCGGCATCCAGCTTTCCAAAAACCTCTCCGTGCTGAAGGGCACCAAGGAAAACCCGGAGATCCAGAGCAAGCTCAAGAAGGATTACCCGATGCCCCTTCCCATGACCTTCTACCAATATCCGGGCATCCCGAAGTGGAACGACCTGATCTGCGGCCTGGCCGTGGGAGCGGAATTCGAAGCGAAGGTCGGCACCTCCTATCCCATTGAGATCCTCATCAGCGAGATTCCGGGGGGCTCGTTCGGCGCGATGCTGCTCATCGAGGAGGTCGGGGCGACCTACAAGAAAACCGCCAATGGCTCCCCCATCCTGCCCCTGTTCCGCACCGACAACAGCGTGCCCGCGGACACCAGCGCCGTGCCACTGGACCCGACCGGCATGCCATGGAAGGTGACCAGCAAGGCCAAAACGGACATCTGACGGCCTGGACCGGCTGGCGGAGTCGTCACGAAATGGCGCTTTTCCAGCCGGTTCGCCTTCCAGGACCAGCATTCTCTTGCATCGACCGGGCGTGCTCCCTACTTTCCGCGCGCCGCGCACGACATGAAAGCCATTCTTGCTCTTGAAGACGGCCGGACCTTCGAAGGAAAAGCCTTCGGAGCCACCGGCACCACCACCGGGGAGATTTGTTTCAACACCTCGATGACGGGTTATCAGGAAGTTGTGACGGATCCTTCCTACCGCGGCCAGATCGTCGCGATGACCTACCCTCAGATCGGGAACTACGGCATCACCGTGGAGGACAATGAGTCCGCCCAGCCGCACGTCCGCGGTTTCGTCATCGGCGAGCTCTGCAACGTCCCGTCCAACTGGCGCTCGACCCAGAATCTGGACAGCTATTTCAAACAGCACGGCATCCTCGGCATCGAGGACATCGACACCCGCGCCCTGACCAAGCACCTCCGCTCGCTGGGCGCGATGCGCGCCTGCCTCACCACCGAGCTGAATGCCGAGGCCGCGATCGAGGCCGCGAAGAACTCGCCCTCGATGGAAGGCTCCGACTTCGTGAAGGAAGTCTCCACCGAGAAGGACTACGCTTGGGACCAGGAATCCCGCAACTGGATCATCCCGAACGCCTCCACCGGCGAACCGGGCCCCTACCAGGAGCTGCCGCCGGCCCGCCACCGCATCGTGGCCTATGACTTCGGCATCAAGTTCAACATCCTCCGCCGCCTCCGCCAGGCTGGCTTCGAGGTGGACGTGGTGAACTCCCGCGCCACCGCCGAGGAAGTCCTCGCCAAGAACCCGGACGGCATTTTCCTCTCCAACGGCCCCGGGGATCCGGCAGCTCTGGATTACATCCACGAGGAGCTCAAGAAGCTCATCGGCAAGAAGCCGATCTTCGGCATCTGCCTCGGCAACCAGCTCCTCGCCCACGCCTTCGGCGGCACCACCTTCAAGCTGAAGTTCGGCCACCGCGGCGGCAACCAGCCGGTCAAGGACCTGCGCACCGGCAAGGTGACCATCACCTCCCAGAACCACGGTTTCGCCGTCGATCCGGACTCGCTGCCGGACAATGTCGAGGTGACCCACATCAATCTCAACGACGGCACCGTCGAGGGCATGCGTCACAAGGAGCACCCGGTGTTCTCCGTCCAGTATCACCCGGAAGCCGCCCCCGGCCCGAACGACGCGACCTACTTCTTCGAGGAGTTCGCGGCGATGATCGATCAAACCAAGCACTAAGCATAAGATCCAAAACGAAGAGTTGGCCTCCGGGATCCAACAGGGAATGCATGCTCCTCTTTCGTTTAGAATTTAGTGCTTAGAATTTTGAATTTTCTTCCATGAATACCATCGTCACAGGTCTCCAATGGGGAGACGAAGGCAAGGGCAAGGTCGTCGACTATCTCACCGAGGAGGCCGATGTGGTCATCCGCGGCCAAGGCGGTAACAACGCCGGTCATACGGTGATCGCCCGCGGCACCAAATACGTGCTGCACCTTCTCCCGTCCGGCATCCTGTGGGACGACAAGCTGAACGTCATCGGCAACGGTGTCGTCGTCGACCCCGTCGGCCTCGTCGCGGAGATCGCCAAGGTCGAAGCCCAGGGCGTGTCCATCACCCCGGAGAAGCTCCTCATTTCGGACCGCGCCCATGTGGTGCTCCCTTTCCACAAGGAACTCGACGCCGCCCGCGAGGCCTCGCTCGGCGACCAGAAGATTGGCACCACCAAGCGTGGCATCGGCCCGACCTACGCGGACAAGATCAACCGCTGCGGCCTGCGCATGGCGGACCTCCTCAACGAGTCCTTCGCCCACGAGCAGATCGCCCGCCGCGTGGTGGACGCCAACGAGATCCTCGTGAAGTATGACCTGCCGACCTTCACCGCCGAGCAGGTGATCGCGGAAGTCTACGCCGCGTTCGAGCGCCTCCGCCCGCATGTCACCAACACCATCCCCCCACTCCACAAGGCGTGGAAGGAAGGCAAGGTGCTCCTGTTCGAAGGCGCGCAGGGCACGCTGCTGGACATCGACTTCGGCACCTATCCCTTCGTCACGTCCTCGAACACCACCGCCGGTGGTTCCTGCACCGGCTCCGGTCTGCCGCCGACATCGGTGCAGCGCGTGATCGGGGTCTGCAAGGCTTACACCACCCGCGTGGGTTCCGGTCCTTTCCCGACCGGCGACGAGGGCCTGTCCGAGTATCTCCACGGCCTTGGCCGCGAGTTCGGTGCCACCACCGGCCGCCCGCGCGGCTGCGGCTGGCTCGACACGGTGCTGCTCCGCTTCGCCTGCATGGTGAACGGCGTGACCGATCTCGCCGTGACCAACGTCGACGGCCTCGACGCCTACGACACCCTCCAAATCTGCACCCACTACGAGGTGGACGGTGAGCGCCACGACCTGCCGCCGGCTTGCCGCGCCGCGTGGGACAAGGCGGTGCCGGTTTACGAAACGCTGCCCGGCTGGAAGAGCGACACCACCGGCTGCACGGAATACAGCCAGCTTCCGGAAAACGCCAAGGCCTACCTCACCCGTTTCGCCGAGCTTTGCGGCGCGCCCGTGAGCTTCGTCGGCGTCGGCCCGGACCGCGCCCAGACGCTGGTGGTCTGAGCTCGTTTTACCGTTCTCCAAGGGGGAGGTTCCAATGGAATCTCCCCCTTTTCCGTTCCGGGACATGGCGGGGAATTCACGCGAATTTCACCCATGCGCCCCCTGCGTTCGGATATGCTGTCCTTCGTGCCTTCCGCTGAAACTTCCGCTGTGCAATCCTCCGCATCCATGGTTCAACCGGGCCGCCCGCCGATGCCTTCCGACCAGGACACACCCCGACACATCGCCATCATCATGGATGGCAACGGCCGCTGGGCCAAGGAACGCGGACTGCCGCGCCGTGAAGGCCACCGCGCCGGCGCGGAATCGGTGCGCGAGGCGATCGACGCCTGCAAGGAACTCGGTGTGGAGTATCTAACACTCTACGCGTTCTCCTCGGAGAACTGGAACCGCCCGGCGGCAGAAGTGAAGGCGCTGATGGCGCTCCTCGATCGCTTCCTGGACGAACGCGAGAAGGACCTGATGCGGCAGGACGTGCGCCTGCTGGCCATCGGCCAGATCGAGCGTCTCCCCGCCTCCACCCGCAAGCGTCTCGACCGGCTCAAGGAGAAGACCGCGAACAACCGCTCGATCACCTTGGTGCTCGCGCTGTCCTATGGTTCCCGCGAGGAAATCGTCGAAGCGGCCCGCTCGCTCGCGACCGATGCCGCCGCAGGCAAGATCACGCCGGAGCAGATCGACAACAGTCTCTTCGCCTCCCGTCTCTGGACCGGCGACATCCCCGATCCCGATCTGCTCGTCCGCACCTCCGGCGAGCTGCGGGTTTCCAATTTCCTGCTGTGGCAGATCAGCTACGCGGAGATCGTAATCGTGAAGAAATTCTGGCCGGAGTTCCGCCAAGGCGACCTCTTCGAGGCGGTGAACGAATACCGCCGCCGCCACCGCCGCTTCGGCGCGTTGTGAGGCTTCAGGCGTGCGCGGTTTGCGCGACGACCACGCCGGTTTCCGGCCTCAACAGCGCCTCGAGGAAGTCCAGCTTGTTGGAACAGAGGAGCTTTCCGAACTTCCGGATTTTTCCATCCACATGGACCTCCAGATATTCGGACGTCGGGCTACCGGGCCGGATCGTGCTCACGTGACGGACCACCACTTCACCTCTGGTGAACTCCACGGTCCTCGGGGAAATCCATCCCTCCGAAATTCGGCATTCGTCACCCCGGATCTCCACCGCCACCCGGATCGCCAGACGCCGCGCAACCATGACCAGAAGTGGTAGGGAGAAGATGATGATCGTCAGTCCCTGCTCCTTTAGATCCCAAGAACAACCGCAATCCCGGTTCAGCAGCGGATCGATCAGCACGGCGACGGAACACAGGAACAAGATTGGCAGCACCTGCCACCACTTCGCGTTCCGCCAATTCAAGATGTGTCGTTTTCTTGTGCGCTGCCCCATGTGAACCGTAGGACGGTGTTGCCGTCGCTCAAATCGAGGACTCCTCGTCCTCGATACCACTCGCGCCCGCTGGCACGGCCCGGGTGGCGGACCATTCCTCGATGAGGCGGAAGGTCACCGCCAGAAGGGTCGGACCGAGGAACACCCCCACCAATCCAAAGGCGAAGGCACCACCGATGACGCCGCAGAAGATCAGCACGAAGGGCGTCTTGCTCTCGTGGCTGATGAGGTAAGGCTTCACGATGTTGTCCACCCCGCTGATGCCGAGCGTGCCCCACAGCGCCATGAAGATCCCCCACCCCGGCCGCCCTTGCGCGAATAGCCAGATGGTCGCCGGAATCCAGATCAGCGGCGGGCCGATTGGCAAAGCGGAGAAAAAGAACGTTAGGACCGACAGCAGCACCGCTCCGGGAACCCCCGCGATGGCGAAGCCGATTCCGGCCACCACTCCCTGGACCAAGGCCGTGCCCAGGATGCCGTAAACGACCCCGCGCACGGTGCCGCCCGCGACGTGGAGCAGGTGCTGGCCGCGCTTTCCGGCGATGCGGTGCATGCCGGTGGAAAGGCGTTCCGCCAGGGCGCGACCATCCCGCAGCAGGAAGAAGGCGAGGAAGACGCTGAGCAGGATCTCGATCGCACCGGTGCCAAGCACCCGGCCGGCGGTAAAGAGCGCGCGTTGCAGCCATACAGTGGCCTGGCCGAGTTGACCGGCCATGCGCTCGACCAAACGGGACGATTCGGCCTCTTTCTTGCCGGCCGTCGCTTCATCGGAGAGGACGCCAGTCTCCGTGGCCGGTGCGTTCGGCACCACGGGCGGCGGCTCGTGGAGCGTCATTTCATCGCCATTCGGCTCCGCGATCTTGGGGCGCGGCGGGCGCTCCTTCGCGGCTTCGTCGAAGCTGTGGATCCAGCGTTTCCGGTCCTCGGCGAAATCCCGCCAGTAGGCCGTCATCTCATCCCCCACCACCGGGGTCTTCTTCATCCACTCCGGCGGCTCGTCCGGCGCGGATTCGAACCACTTGCGGGTCGCGGTGCCGAGCGCCTTGGCGTCGTCCGCGATGCTGAAACCGATCAACACGAACGGGCCGACGGTCACCAGCGTGAGTGTAAGCGTCACCAGGATGGCGGCGAAGGTGCGGGAGCCGCGGAACCACTTCGTGAACCGCTGCTGGAGCGGCCACAACGAGTAGGCCAGCACGATCGCCCACATCAGGGCGGAAAGAAACGGCCGCAGCACGAAGAAGCAGCCCAGCAGGAGCAGGAGCAGCCCGACCGTTCCCAATACCGGCTCGATCTTCCGCTCTCCCCGTCTGGCCGCGTCGTCGCTCATCCTCGCCTGCACTCTAACGGAGCTTCGGGGAACCGCCAGCCTGATTCTCGGAACAGACCGGGGAATCATGCATTCGGGTCGCAAACGGTCGATTTCATTGGCATTCCACCCGGATCCGGCTGAAATAACAGAACCTCGGATGGAGACCCCTCCCAAGTTCACCCGCCATGTCTGGTCGCAGCTCTGGCGGCTCGCGAGGCCGTTTTTCTTCGGCAAGACATGGAAACGGGCGTGGTTCCTCCTGGGCGGGCTGCTCACCCTCTCCCTGCTGGTGACCTACGTGGGCATCCGGGCGAACCGGGCGAACGGCGAGTTCGTCAACGCCCTGCAGGGCCGGGACACCCCGGGCTACACCTACTGGCTCGGAGTCTATCTGGCCACCTTCGCGCTCTCGATCCCGCTGGCCGCGTTCTACCGCTACTGCGAGGAACGGCTCGGCCTGAGCTGGCGCGACGTGCTCGCCCGCACGCTGATGCAGCGGTACTTCCACAACCGCGCCTACTTTCACCTCGGCTCCAGCGACACGATCGACAACCCGGACCAGCGTATCTCGGAGGACGCGAAGAACTTCACGGTGACCACGCTCTCGTTCCTGCTCATCATCATGAACTCGGTGATCCAGATCGTGGGCTACACCGGGGTGCTGATGGCGATTTCCCCGCGTCTGGTGGGCGTCCTGTTCGCCTACGCGTTGTTCGGCACCGCCGGGGCCTACTTCATCGGGAAGCGGCTGATCGGGCTGAATTACATGCAGTACCAGCGCGAGGCGAACTTCCGCTACGGCCTCGTGCGCGTCCGGGACAATGCCGAATCGATCGCCTTCTACCGCGGCGAGCGCCGCGAGCTCAACGACCTTCGCGGCCGCCTCGGGGCTGTGGTTGGGAACATGCTGGTCCTCATCAAGTGGAACCGGAACCTGGCGTTCTTCACCACCGGCTACAACTCGCTGGCGCTGATCCTGCCGGTGCTCTTCGTCGCGCCGCTCTATCTCCGGGGCGAGGTATCGTTCGGGGACATCACCAAGGCCACCGGGGCCTTCGCGGTGGTATTGGCCGCGGTGTCGATGGTCATCACGCAGTTCGAGAGACTCAGTGCTTTCGCCGCGGGCGTGACCCGTCTCGGCGACCTGTGGGACTATCTCGACGAACGGGACGCCGAAGACGACCTCGACACCGAGGGCGAGAACATCGACATCAGCGAGGAAGAGCGCACCGTGATCCTGGAGAACCTCACGGTGAAAACCCCACAGGGCGAGCGGGTGCTGCTCAAGGACCTCACCTTCAAGCTGCCTCCTGGCGGCAGCCTCCTGATCATGGGCGAAAGCGGCTCGGGCAAGAGTTCGCTGCTGCGCACCATCGCCGGTCTCTGGAGCTGCGGCGAGGGCTTCATCGGCCGGCCGCCCTACCGGAACATGATGTTCCTGCCGCAGCGGCCCTACATGATCCCCGGCAGCCTGCGGAACCTGCTGGAGTATCCGGGCGCGAGGCAGAAGCCGGACGACGAGAAGCTGCGCGCCGTCCTCAAGACCGTGAACCTCCGCAACCTCGCCGGACGCGTCGACAACGACTTCGACCGCGAGGCGGACTGGGCGAACATGCTTTCGCTCGGTGAGCAACAGCGCGTTTCCTTCGCCCGGCTGTTGTTGAAGAAACCCGCCATCGCCTTCCTCGACGAGTCCACCAGCGCGCTCGACGAGCCGAATGAGGAACTGGCCTACGCCTATCTCAAGGAACACCGCTACACCTACGTCAGCGTGGGCCACCGCTCGACCCTGCTGAAGCATCACGACTGGGTAATGAAGATCGGGAAGGACGCCACCTGGGAGATCCGGAAGGTCTGCGACATCGAGCTGCCCGAGGCCGGGCACCACGCCGGACCGGGGTTGTAGGTTCTTACTTTGGCGTGCTGCGAGCAATCCTGCCCTTTACCCACATCTCCGGAGCAAACCGTGGCCGCGTTGGTGACAACGTGGGCAGGGAGGATTCACCCGAGCCTGTGCATCCGGTTTCTCGCTTTGGATTCGCGCCAACCCTCCTGAGCCCCGGCGAGGGGCGACGCAATCCAGCCGGGGCGCGCAAGCCCCCGGTAGTTGAGGGGTAGGAGCAAGAAGCCCGGTAGGGCGACGCAACCGGAGGCCAAGCGACAATCCAAATGAACATCCGCATCCGCCGTTCAAAGGGTGCCGGATCACCCGAAGAAACAGGACGGGCGGATCCGCCTGGAGAGCGCAGGCCGCGTCGTCCCTTCCGGGACTTGAAGATTCCGCCGCGATGCGATCCGGGGGCTTGCGCGCCCCGGCTAAGTTACGTCGCCCTCCGGGCTTGGAACTGGCGGTCGCTGGATGGGGACTGGAGCCACAAGGGTGTGGGTGGCCCCACCCCGCCCACGCTGTCACCAGCGCGGCCACATCACGTCGCGCGATGTGGGTAAAGGGCAGGAGCAATCGCCGCACTCCAAAGAAGATGGAATCCATTTGCCCGGGAGGCCGGGCATGCCATGTTAGGACCGGAATCGTTCTTATCCCTGCATGTCGGTGAAGTTCCAGGATTACTACGAAACGCTCGGTGTCGCCCGCGATGCCGGCCAGGACGAGATCAAGAAGGCCTTCCGCAAGCTGGCCCGCATCCACCACCCGGACGTGGCAAAGGACAAGACCGGGGCCGAGGAGAAGTTCAAACAGATCAACGAGGCCTACGAGGTGCTCAGCGATCCGGAGAAACGGAAACGCTATGACCAGCTCGGCGAACACTGGAACCAGCCGGGCGGTCCGCCGCCGCCCGACGCGGGCCCCGGCGGGTGGTCGTGGCAACCGGAGGACGGCGAGGCCGCCTTCGAATTCGGCGGCACTGGCTTCAGCGACTTTTTCGAGCGCTACTTCGGCGGCACCCACGAGGGCTTCGGCCGTTCGCCGCGCGGGGCTGGCGGGCGCGGCGGATTCCAGCAGCGCGGCCACGACGTCGAGGCCGATATCCTCGTTTCACTGGAGGACGCGCTCCATGGCACCCAGCGGTCGATCACTCTGCGCCGTCCCACCGGCGAGGCAGACACCTTCGACATCCGCATCCCCGCCGGGCTGCGGGAGGGACAGAAGATCCGGCTCGCGGGCAAGGGCGCGCCCGGCCACGGCGGTGCTCCGGCGGGCGATGTTTACCTCCACGTGCGCTTCGCGCGACATCCCGATTTCCACGTCGACGGCATCGATCTGGAATACGATCTCGACCTCGCTCCATGGGAAGCGGTGCTCGGCGTGGAGGTGCGGATTCCGACGCTCGATGGCCCTTCGACCTTGAAAGTGCCGCCCGCCACCGAGGCCGGCACGCGGCTGCGCTTGAAACACCGCGGGCTGATGGGGCGGGACAAGCAGCGCGGCCATCTCTACGCCACCGTCCGCATCCAAGTGCCCGCCTCCGTCACCCCGGACCAGCAGGAACTGTGGCAGAAACTCGCCGGGATATCGAACTTCAACCCGAGGAACCCGTCATGATCAATTTCGTCCTCATCCAATCCTCCGTGACCATCGAGGTGGAACCGGAGGAACGGCAGCACTACTCGCTGGACGAAGCCGCCGGTCGCGCGACGATCCATCCGGAGGTGCTGCGTTACTACTGCCGCGCGGGATTGCTCGGCGCGGCACGGGTCGTGGAAAATCCCGAGCCGGTGTTCGATGACGAGGCGGTGTATGCCATCCGCCGGATCGAGCACTACCGCCACCACCACGGCGTGAACCTCAAGACCCTGCCGCTGATCCTGAACCTCGTGAGCGAACTCGAGCGGCTGCGCGATGAAGTCCGGAGATTGAGAAGCTGACCACCTCATGGGCACGCCGCGCTTCCAATCCATCGAGGACTACGTGACCTCCCAGGACCCGGTGAAGGAGAAGACTCTCCGCCGGATCATTGGGCTCATTCTCACGGAGTTTCCGGAACTGGAGGCGAAAATCGCGTGGAACCTGCCGATGATCCACCGGCAGGGCCAATACATTGCGGGCCTCGCCGCCTACAAGCGCCACCTCACATTCGCGCCGTGGAGCGCGGAAGTCATGGCGGCGTTCAAAGAGCGTTTGGAGAAGTTCGTCGTCTTCAAGAACTGCTTCCAGATCCCGGTGGATTGGGAGGTGGATGGGGCGCTGATCACGGACCTCGTGAAGGCCCGGCTTGAGGAGCTCTGAGGAGTTGAGGCTTTAGCCGAGGAGGGTCTTCAGGGGGGGGGGGGAGGCTATCGAGAAGTTTGCTGGTGTTCAGTTTTAAGGAAGAGAAGACGGGCTTCCGCCAAATCCGCTACAGCATTTTTCAAAATACCGTAGCCGGAGGTTCATCGAAATCGCGTCTCGCTCCACCCATTCCCAGAGGTGATTCTGGGCATCTGCCGAGGCTCCACGTCTCCGCATGGAAGATGAATCCTACTCTCTTCGCCTTCGGAAGGAGAACTACTGATTACACTGATTTACTGATTAAGAGTGATTTAAAAACTCTTCAATCTGTGTAGAGGTGGTTTCAAAAGTCTGAATCGGGGCTTGTACGGCCCGGCCTTGTGTCTATGAACAGAGAGCGTGCTCTACGAGTTCATGATCGATGGGGTGTGGGGACGCGTCTCTCCGCTTCTGCCAGACACCAACTCTTTCGGCCGCCCACGTTGCGCCGACCGCGATGTGCTCGAAGGAATCCTCTGGGTGCTCAAAACAGGTGCCCGTTGGCGAGATCTTCCCAAGCACCTGCCCAGTGCCTCCACCTGCTGGAGACGGCTCCGGGATTGGGAGGAGGACGGCGTGTGGGATGGACTCTGGAGAGCTTTCATCGCCCAACTCGATGCTCAGGATCTGCTCGATTGGGAGCAATGCTTCATGGACGGCAGTTTCGCTCCGGCCAAAAAAGGGGGCTCTGCGTCGGAAAAACCAAGAAGGGAAAGGGAACGAAGTGGATGGTGGTGGCGGACGGCCAGGGTCTTCCTCTGGGAAGCACCCTTGCCTCGGCATCGCCCGCAGAGGTGACCTTGGTGTTGCCAACATTGGCGGATTGCAAGGAGAAGACCGGTCGTTTTCCGAGGCGATTGATCGTTGATCGAGCCTATGATGCCGACCATCTCCGTCGCTTCATGCGCCACCTCGATGGAGAGTTGATCTGCCCGCACCGCCGCAACCGCAAGCGAGCCTCGATGCAGGATGGGAGGGCGTTGCGCCGTTATCGGCATCGATGGAAAATCGAACGGCTTTTTGCCTGGATAGGAAATTGGCGGCGACTGATCGTACGCCACGAACGGCGCATCGAGCTATATAGCGGATTCTTCAAGCTCGCCTGCATCATGATCCTCGTTAGACACTTTTGAAACCACCTCTAATCAGCGTAATCAGTTCATCTGTGGTTCCTTCGCTCCACGGCCTAAAGAGCGACATTTGATTTGGTGCCGCCATTTTTCAGAGCAGCGCGCGCGGCTACGCTTTAACACAAAATGCTGTAACGAAGGTCTTCCCTTTTTGCGTCTCTTCTTGCGCCTCTTTGCGGCTGAAATCTCTCCAGCCTCCGCCCCCTGAAGACCCTCCTCGGCTGAAGCCTCAACTCCTCACCCCAGCGCGACCGCATTCGCGGCGGCGTAGTCGCGGGCGTGGGTCAGGCTGATCTTCACCTCGGTGATGCCAACCGACTCCGCGTAGACCTTGCCGGTGCCGGTGAGGACAACGGCGGGCTCACCGGATTCGCGGCGGATGATTTCCATGTCCAGCCAGCCGAGGTCCTTTCCGATGCCGGTGCCGAAGGCCTTCGCCACCGCTTCCTTCGCCGCGAAACGCGCCGCGTAGTGCAGCGCCGGTCGTTTTTGGGAGGAACAGTAGGCGCGCTCGCCGGGCGTGAAGATCCGTTCGCCAAAGGCCTCGCCGTGACGCTCCAGCGCCTCGGCGATCCGCTGGACCTCCACCACGTCGATGCCAATGCCGATCAGTCGCATGCGCCGGTCGGATAGGTGGCCATGAGCTGCTTCATCTGGCGCACGGCCTCCATCATGCCGACCCGCATGGCGCGGGACACGATGCTGTGGCCGATGTTCAGCTCGGTGAGGTGCGGCACCGCGAAGAGGCGGAACAGGTTGCCATAGTTGATGCCGTGGCCGGCGTTGATCTGGAGGCCGAGCGAGTGGCCCAGCCGCGCGGCGTCCGCCAGTCGCTGGACCTCGGTCTCGACCGCGTCGCCTTCCGCGTTCGCGAAACAGCCGGTGTGGAGCTCGACCATTTCCGCGCCCAACTCGGCGGAGGCCTTCACCTGATCGAGATCCGGATCGATGAACAGGCTCACGCGGATGCCCGCCGCCTGGAGGCGGCGGATACAGTCACCGGTTTCCCGGCGGCGGCCGACGACGTCCAGCCCGCCCTCGGTGGTGACCTCCTCGCGGGTCTCCGGCACCAGGCAGGCGAACTGCGGGCGGAGCTCCAGGGCGAGCGCGATCATCTCCTCGGTGATGCCCATTTCGAAATTGATCGGCACGCCGATCTCGGCGCGGATCAGCTTGGCATCCCGGTCCTGCATGTGGCGGCGGTCGCCGCGGACGTGGATGGTGATCGAGTCCGCGCCCCCTTCGATGGAGTCGTGGGCGGCATCCACTGGCGAAGGCTCGGCATTCGGGGAATCCGGGAGAAGCGCGTAGCGGGCCTGGCGAAGGGTGGCCACGTGGTCGATATTGACGCCGAGCAGCAAGGACATGGTCCGCTGTTGTATCCCCATCCGGGCCGGGCCGCAAGGCTTCCGGGTGGGAGACGCTCCATTGTGTCCAAGGTGTCACCACGGCGGGTTTGAGGGCTCCGGGAGGAGGGCAAGGATGCGCTGCTTTCCTAACAGCGCCTCCCGAGCTCATGCACGCCTCCCCATCCTCCCCCGGCCGCAAGGCCGCCGTCCTGATTGGCACCGCCGGTCTGGCGGCCATGCCCCTCGCCCCGCTGGCCCACGCCGCGGCGTTCACCGCGGGCAACATTGCCGTCCTCCAGGCGGACAACGCCAGCGCGAACAACACCACGGCCACGATCGTGGAATTGAATCCCGCGACCGCCAACCAGACGCCCGCCAACACGCTCGCGATCCCCTCGACGGGTTCCAGCGCCCTGCGCATCAGCGGTTCCGCCACCAGCACGGGCTACCTGGCAAACTCGAACGATGGCACCCTGGTCTGCTTCACCGGCCACAATTCCACGACCACCAGCGGCAACGCCAACACCATCCTCGCCCGCGGCGTGGGGAGCTTCGATCCCTCCGGCACCTATGCCCTGCAGGCCACCTACACCGGTGGCAGTGGCAACCAGACCCGCAGCGCCATCAGCTTGAACAACACCGCGTGGTTCATCGGCGACCAAGGCGGCGTTTACACGAACGGCTCCACCTCGGCCAGCCCGTCCGGAAACTTCCGCAGCGTGAAGAGCTTCGGCGGCGCGGCCTACATCTTCCAGGCCAGCGCCTCGGCCGCCCCGGTCAGCACCCTTTCCGCCCCCAGCGGTTCGACCCTCGTGGGCCTCCCCGGCCTGCCGATCGGCGACAGCAACAAGCAGGACTTCTACCTCGTTTCCTCCGGCGACAATGGCGCGGCCTTCGACGTGCTCTATGTCCTGAGCTCCACCGGCATCGCGAAGTATTCGCTCGTCAGCGGCTCGTGGACCGCGAACGGCAGCTACACCCTCAGTGGCGGCGGTTTCGGCCTGGCCGCCGTGGACAATGGCAGCGGTGCTCTCCTCTACGTGAGCACCGGCACCGGGGGCACCGCCGCGAACAGCGTGCTGAAGCTCACCGACACCGCGGGCTACAACGCCACCATCAACATCACCACCGCGAACAACGTCACCCTTTACACCGCGCCCTCCGGTGCCACGGTTAAGGGCGTGGCCTTCGCCCCGGTGGCGATCACCCTGAGCGCCCCGTCGTTCTCCACTCAGCCCACCGGCCAGACGATCTCCACCGGTGCCACGGCCACCCTGACCGCCTCCGCCAGCGGCAATCCCGCCCCCACCTACCAGTGGTATCAGGGGAACGCCGGTGACACTTCCAATCCGGTGTCCGGGGCGACCTCCGCCAGCCTTACGACCCCGGCCTTGAACGCGACCACGTCCTACTGGGTCCGCGCCACCAACAGCCAGGGCTCCGCGGACAGCAGCGCCGCCACCATCACGGTTTCCAGCCTGACCAATGCGGATCTCGCCGGGCTCACGCTTTCCACCGGCACGCTCTCGCCGTCCTTCGCCACCGGCACCCTCGCCTACACCGCGGGCGTTTCCAACGCCACCACCGGCATCACCGTCACGCCCACCAAGTCGGACGTGAACGCCACGATCACCGTCAATGGCACCGCGGTGACCTCCGGCCCGGCCAGCGGCAATATCCCGCTCAACGTCGGTGACAACGCCATCACGGTCGTGGTGACCGCGCCGAACGGCACCACCACCAAGACCTACACGGTGACGGTCACCCGCAATGGCCCGACGCTGGCCACCGGCGCGATCGCCTTCACCGGTTTCAACGCCGATGGCACCGACGACCTCGCCTTCGTCGCCCTCGCCGACATTCCGGCGGGCACCCAGATCTATTTCAACGACAACGAATGGAACGGCTCGGCCATCGGCTCGGGCGGAGCCTTCAACACCGGTGAAAGCGAATACCGCTGGACCGCTCCCGCCGGTGGCGTGACCGCGGGCACCATCGTGACGCTGAATTCCATCTCGGGCACGATCACCGCCTCCACCGGCAGCGTGGTTTACACCGACTCGACCAACCCCGGCATGAGCAACGGTGCCGACACGGTTTATGCCTTCCAGGGCACCTCCGGCACGCCGACCGTGTTCCTCGCCTCCATCACCAATGCCACCGGCGCGGATGCCGAGATCGGCGGCACCGGCCTCACCGCCGGGGCCACCGCGGTGGTGCTGCCGTCCAGCGCGGACGGTGCCCGCTACAAGGGTGCCCGCTCCGGCCAGTCCAGCTTCGCCGCCTACCTGTCCCTGATCGGCAATGTCGCGGCGAACTGGGAAGACGTCGGCGGTGGCGATGGCACCAGCTACCTCCCCTTCTCCACCACCGCCTTCACCACCGGTGCCGGTCCGGCCAGCGTGACCATTTCCGACGCGTCCGTGACCGAGGGCAACAGCGGCACCGCCACACTGGCCTTTACGGTTTCCCGCTCGGACAACACCGGCGCGTTCACGGTCGATTACGCCACCGCCAATGGCACGGCCACCGCGGGCAGCGACTACACCGCCGCCTCCGGCACGCTCACGTTCACCGCGGGCGGCGCGCTGACACAGACCGTGAATGTCACCATCACCGGCGACACCACCGTGGAGACCGATGAAACGCTGGTGGTCAACCTGACCAACCTCGTCAACACCACCGGCACCGCCTCGATCTCCGATGCGCAAGGCAACGGCACGATCGTCAATGACGATGCCGCGCCGAGCGTGCCCTACAGCAGTGTGAGCCGTGACATTCTCACGCCGAACACCGGCGTCTGGCCGTCCGGCGGCGTGACCGTTGGCAGCACCCAGTTCGTGAACCTCGGGCTCCAGGGCGTGGGGCGTTTCGCGGCCAACTCCATCGATCCCGCCACCGGCGAATCGCTCGGTTCGATCTCGGACATGCAGGTCACGAATTTCGTGAACAACCACAACGGTACCTGGAGCGGGCGTTTCAACTTCCTCCCGGACCGTGGTTACAACAGCGGCTCGATCTTCTCGAACTACGCGGCGCGCATCAACGCCTTCGACTTCACGTTCACGCCCTACACCGCGACGGCCACCACCACCGCGCAGAACCAGATCGCGCTGAGCTTCGCCGGTTCCACCCGCTTCACCTACGACCACGATGGCAACGCGGGCACCGCGCCGGTCTTCACCACCGGTCTGAACGCGGACAGCAAGACCACGCTCTTCGGCACCACGGTCCCCTCCGTTTCCGGCACCAGCACCCAGAGCGATGGATCGGTGAGCAACCGCCTGACGCTCGATTCCGAGGGCCTGATCCTCGACCGCCGTCCGGACAAGACCGGCTCCGGCTGGGTTGGCGACGAATACGGTGCCTACATCTACCACTTCAACGCCGCGAAGCAGATCGATGGTCAGGTCCAGCTTCCGGCCGTCCTCGTGCCGCACACACCGGTCGGCACGATCAACTTCAACGGCACGCCGAACAACGGCCGCCGCGACAACCAGGGCATGGAAGGCATCGCTCAGAGCCCGGACGGCAGCCGCCTTTTCGGCCTGATGCAGAGCGCCACCATCCAGGACTCCGGCAGCGGCAACCAGGGCCGTTCCAACGCCCGCCTGTTGGTTTACGACGTGTCGTCGTCCGCCACGCCGACCACCCCGGTCGCCCAGTATGTCGTGCAGCTTCCGCGTATCGCCACCACCGGCGGCAGCGTCGACCGCACCGGTGCCCAGAGTTCGATCGTGGCGCTCAACAACCACCAGCTTCTGATCCTGTCCCGCGATGGCAACGGTCGCGGCGCGTCGGGTTCCCCGGTGTTCAAGTCGATCCTGCTCGCCGAGCTCAACGGTGCCACCAACATCAACGGCACCTATGACAACGAAGCCGCGGCGGTCGCCCCGGGCGGCGTGCTCACCGCGGGCGTCACTCCGGTGTCGTGGACCGAGGCGCTGAACCTGATCGGCAAGCTCGACCTCGGCATCGCGGAAGTCGCCAAGTTCGGGCTCAATCTCAATGCCGCCCCGGGCGACATCAACAGCATCTGCGAGAAGTGGGAAGCGCTCGGCCTGGTGTCCGTGAACGACCCGGCCTATCCGAACGACTTCTTCCTGTTCGTCGGCAACGACAACGACTTCCTCACCTCCGGCGGCAAATACATGGACGCCAACGGCGCGATCCAGAGCTACAACGGCGGTTTGGAAAACGACACCCTGGTGCTCGCCTACCGTGTCCGCATCACTCAGCCGAACGCCCCTGTCACCACCTGGCGCGAGACGCACTTCAATGTCACCAGCGAGGACGGCCTGCTCGCCAACAACGCCGACTACGACCACGACGGCGTGCAGAACCTGGTGGAATACGGCCTTGGCATCGACCCGGCTTCCGCCACCGGCGCGAATGGCCTCGCCGCCCTGCCGACACTGCTGAAAGGCTACAACGATCCTTCGTTCGAGGACCGCCTCGCCCTCCAGTTCACGCTGCCCTCGCCCAATCCGGCCGACGTCACCTACCTCGTGCAGGGCACCGAGGACCTCGTGACCTGGACGAACATCGCCACCAAGACCGGCACCGGTTCTTGGAACTGGCTCGGCGGCGGCGAGTCCCGGATCAGCGCGGCCAATGGCTCCGGTTCCATCACCTTCATCGTCGGTGACAGCGTCCCGGCGGATGGCGACCACCCGAAGCGCATGATGCGCATGAAGGTGACCACGCCCTGAGTTTCGGCTCCATCGTTACCGAAAGGACGCGCCCGGCGTGGGTGCGTCCTTTTTTGCTTCCTGATAATCCGGATGACAAAAATGCAATGGGATTCTCCGTGCGATTCGTTGCGAAATGCGAAATATAGTCCTCCATGCTCGGATTCCGAAAAGGACGTTTGCACGGTGGCCTTGGCATTGCCGCGGGAATCTTGCTGCCGGGCTCGCTGGCCCTCGCCACCCCACCGGCCACGCCCGCACATGATCTGGTCTTCGTCACCCAGGTCCCCTGCCCGGTCGAGGTAAACTCGCGCACCGCCGTCAGTTCCGTGACCACCTCGGTTTCGGTATTCGGCAACCATCTCGGCGACACCTACTCCGCTCCTCGCGGTGGCTCGCTCTGGTTGCGCCGCAGCGCCAGCGGCGCGAACCAGTTCGTCGATCTCCTGAACACCGCCACCTGGAACATCCCCGGCGGGAAACCGAACCTCGCCACCGTGGCGGTCCGCGATCCCAGCGTGCATTGGAACGGCGGCATCGTCCTGTTCAGCATGGTCATCGGCGTGCCCTCCAGCGCCAGCGACACCACCGTGTTCGTCTGGCAGCTTTACGAGGTCACGAACCTCGCCACCGGCCAGACACCGGTGATCACCAAGGTCGCGAACCAGCCGCTCGCCTACAACAATATCTGCCCGTGCTACGGCACCAATGGCCGGATCATCTTCGCCAGCGATCGACCACACAACGGCCAGGCGAACCTCTACCCGCAGCGCGAGGAGTATCTGCTCCGCCCGACCGTCACCGGCCTGTGGAGCCTCGATCCGGCGAGCTCCGACCTGTTCCTTCTCGAACATTCCCCGTCCGGCTCATTCGGCCCGTTCATCGATAGCTTCGGCCGGGTGGTCTTCGATCGCTGGGACCACCTCTCCCGCGATCCCCAGGCCGTGACCGATCGCCCTCCCGGCACCGGTGACACCTACGTTCAGACGACCAACGGCTGCGGCACCTATCCCACCGAGGCCTCGATCACCTTCCAGGCCGGAGTGCTCGACGACTTCTTCCCGGAGCCCCGCAACTTCGACATTTCCGGCCGCGCCGGCACCAACCTGAATGGGCAATCGTTCAACCAGTTCTCGCCCTGGGTCATCAATGAGAACGGCACCGACGAGGAGTTCATCAATCATGCCGGCCGCCACGAACTCGGCGGTACGATCGGACCGAGCTTCAACGATGATCCGAATCTGGTGACGAACAACCCGAACGTGGCACCGAATGTCCGCACTTTTGCAGACAACATGTTCTGGCTCAGCGAAAACCCTCTTTCAGGCGGCACCTATGTCGCCGTCAACGGCCCCGATGTCGGCTACCACGGATCGGGAAACATCATCAGCTTCAACGGCGGACTGACCGCACAGGGCGCTCCCGTCAACCCGGAGAGCATGCACGTGAGCTACCTCACGCCGCTGCCCTCCGGTGGCACCGCCCACCTTTACCGGAATCCGATCGCCCTCACCGACGGCAACCTCGTGGCCGCCCACACCACGGCCACCATCAACAGCGGTCTGGTGGCGCAGGATGCCAACACCGGTTCCGCCGCAGCCCCCACCGCGCTCTACGCCTACCGCCTCACCACCGTCACCGGCAGCGCACCGTCGATGGCTCCGGGCACGCTGTTGACGAACGGCTTCACCGCGAACGTCACCCAGTATGCCAATGGCATTTCGGTTCACTACAACGGCCCGCTGTGGGAGCTGTATCCCGTCGAACTGGTATCGCGCACCCTGCCGGCATCCCACACCAATTCGGTGGCTGCGATCGAATCGCAGGTCTTCACCGAGGAGGGCGTAAACCTCTCGCTCTTCCAACGCGATCTCACCCAGAAGAACGAGGCGCTGATCGTGAGCCGGAACATGACCACCCGCGATGACGCGGACAAACAGCAGCCGTTCAACCTGAAGGTCGCGTGGTCGAACACCCAGACGATCATTCCCAGTGCCAACCCGGGCAAGATCTACACCATCGGCTGGCTCCAGATCCTCCAGGCCGACCTGCGCCGCAGCTTCACCAATGGCGGCGCGCAGCCATTCCCCGGTCGCCGCGTGCTCGCCACCCAGCTCCACGACACCGTTTCCGAAAACCCACCGTCGGAAGCCGGCCAGCCCGCGGGCAGCGTGAAGGTGGGCAATGACGGCTCGATGGCCGCCGTGGTGCCCGCCCGCCGCGCGCTGACCTGGCATCTGCTCGACAACGACGCCGCGAAGACCAGCGTGGTGAAGGAACGCTACTGGGTCACGTTCCAGCCCGGCGAGGTTCGCACCTGCACCAGTTGCCACGGCCTCAATGACAAGGACCAGGCCGGCAACACCGCCCCCCAGAACAAGCCCGAGGCCCTCCGCACGCTGCTCCAGTATTGGCGGAACAACCATCCGTTCCTGACCTGGCGCTCGCAGAACTTCGCCCCCGCCGCGGCCAGCGACGACACCCTTTCCGGCCCGAACGCCGACCCGGATGGCGATGGCATTCCGAACCTCGCCGAATACGCACTCGGCTCGAACCCTTCCGATTCGGCCTCACGTCCCGGCATCACCGGGGCCAACACGGTGGATCCGAATGACGGCAAAAAGTATCTCAACCTCACCTTCCACCGCCACCTCGGCATGGTGGACTCCACCTGCCACGTCGAGACCACCACCGATCTCGTCCACTGGAACGAAGGCGGCGGTTACACGGTGGTGGGCAGTCCAGTGAACGATGGCAACGGCCTCACCGAAACGGTGGTCGCCAAGGTCGCCGCTCCGGTGGATGCGACGGACAAGACCTTCATTCGCCTCCGCGTGAGCCAGCCTTGATCACCGGCCCAGGATCGCCTCACGGCACCGCGCGTGCTCCCATATCGGCCCGCAGCCGTGTCCGAGCCCTTCGGCTTCGACCAGCTTCCATTCGAACGGCCAGCCTTTTTCGACCGCCAGCTTCTTCGCCGCCGCATACGCATGTCGACCGCGTTCAATGCGGGTGGCCCCCTGTTTCATCGCTGCGGCTCCGATATCGAGATACTTCGAACCGACATCGCCGGTGCCGAGGTAAAGCGTCAGCGGCGCGGCGAGATAACGCTTGAGAGACTCGTCCGATGCCTCCCGGTCCGACAGATTTCCGAAACCGTGAGGATAGTCCTGGCTTCGATCCGGAAAGAGCAGCGAGCCTGGATTCACCACCACCATCCGTTTGGCCTCGTTGGGGTAAAGCGCGGCCAGTCGACAAAGGAACTGCGCCCCCGCGGAATGCCCCACCAGATAATACGGCAGCGTCCGTCCTTCCCGGCGGTTCATCTCCGCGAGCAAAGGCGGCAGGAACGCGAACGTGCGCTCGGCCTCCGGTCGCTCCACCTCCTTCAAAAACACCCCGCCTTCCTGATACGCTTGCGGATCGAACCTCGCCCGGTCGAACTCCGGCACCACCAGCAACACGCCCAGCATGTCCGCGAGCTTTCTGGAGAAATCCCGATAGCCCGCCGCATCCCGGTTCGCGCCATGGAACAGCACCAGCAGCGGGCCGTCCTTCCAGCCGGACGGGCGGTAGCCGAATACCCGGATCGCCGTCTCCGCCTGCCGCACCTCGAAGTTGAAATCCTCCCCCGCCTGTTGCCGTGCGACGGGAGCCGGCTCCGCGTCCACCGCGAACGGAAGAAGCGGACCGAAAACCAGAAGACAGGAAAGCGCGCGAGGAAAGCCCATGGAACCTCCGTCCTACGCCGGGGTCGCCGTGAACCTATCGGCGTCGGGTGCCGTCACGAAAACGGCCCACCAGACTCCGCCTCCCTCTGAAGACCTTCCTCGCCTAAAGGCTCAACTCCTGGCTCAGGACACGTCCTCGTTGAAGTACACCTTGATGAACTTCATCTTCTTCTCCTCGTCGAAGCCGCGCTCCAGCACGGATTCGGTCTCGGCCTGAAGGCTCGGCTTGAGGTGGATCTCCACGCCGGTATCCAGCTTCACCACCGCGGCGATCTTCTTCTTCGCCTTGTTCACGTCCTTCTTGGAAATCTGGAAGGAGTCGTCGAAACGGTGACCCTGCTCGCGCTCGATCTCCGCACGGTGACGCTTGAATTTCTCGACCGCTTCCGGGGTCTTGAGCACTTCCTCCTCGAACTCCTGGATGCTGAAATTCTCCTTCTCCTCGAAGTAGGAAATCGCGTCGCGGGCGGCGCTGTGGGTACCCCACGGCGGGGTGTCATCCTCGGCCACGGCGACATCGGAGGACTCGGAAACCTGCTCCTTGCGGGCTTCCTTCTTCGCCTTCTCCTCCTTCTTCACGAAGGCCACCGCCATGTCGGCGTACTTGTTGGTGAGGAAGGACGGGTCGGACATCGGCACCACCCCGAGGAAGTCGCGGACCCAGAAACGGGAATCCGCGCCGGAGCGGTCGAAGGTCAGCACGTAGTAGCCCTTCTGCGCGTGGTGGTTGAGGATCAGGCAACCCTTGTCGATTTTCTCCGGGTTGATGCCCTGCTCGGTGTGGAGCTGGAGATCGCCGTCCTTCGTCGAGATGCTGAGGAAGGGCACCACGCTCTCGGACTTCAGGATGCAGATGCCCTGGGTGAGCTCGCCGTTCATCTCGATGTCCTTGATGAACGAGATGCAGAGATCGCCGGACTTGATGTTCGGGTGGTTCGTCTTCGAGTAGAGGCGCTTGGCGATGTCGCAACCGCGCTCGAGCAGGCCGTCCTCGGAATTGAAGATCGCCGCGGAGAGCGCGTTCATCTCGTGCTGGTCGAGCGACGAGTGGTGGCTGAAGCGGTGGCCGGAGAGGTTCTTGAACGGCTTCAGGAAAATCGCCGTCAGCGTTTCCTGGTCGGCCTCGTCCACTTGAAACACCTGCTTGGAAGTTTGGAGCGGCTCGTCGCGCTGGGGGTGGCCCACTTTGGCGAGGACGAGACGGGTGGCGGAGGCGGAAGTGAAGCGGATCTTGGCCATGGCGACGGGAGGCGGAACCTAGGCGGATCCCGGGGTTTGAAAATCAAAAATCGACGCTGCCCCGTCCCGGCCCGCGCCGCCCGTTCAGGTTCAGCGAGTGGCGGATTACGGATTTGGCAAGGCCCGCTCTCACGGCTTCGGCTCCCAGCCGAGGACGGCCTTCGGAGTGATTGCTGCGGCCTCCTTGGTATCGATCTGGCGGGCCCAGGCCACCCGTTTCCCGGGCTCGGCGGCTCCTTCGCCGGTGTTCTGGAATTCCAGGTAGCGGGCGGTTTTTTCGTTTTCCGGGTTCCGCCAGTTGTCCCAACCCGCCGGATCGATCCCCTTCCCCAGCGCACATTGCAGGTAGGCCACCGCGGCGTGCGGGCGCCACGGACGGCCGAGGAACATCCGCTTCGCCGTCGGCGCGACCGTCACTTGGCAATGGTCGAACACGAAGCCATAGGGCTGATTCTCGGGTGTGGACGCGGCGGTGAGGTAGCCGCTGTCCTTCGCATGGATTTCGCAGCCGCGGAACCAACCGATGCCCGCGCCGAAGATGAAGTCGACATCGCCCTCGATCCGGCAACGGTCGAACCAATGCGCGCCGGATTGGATGAGCAGCGTGTCCTGGCAACCGAGCAGGCGGCAGTTCCGGAACTCGCCGCGCTCCGAGACCAGCGACACGGCCACCGCCTGGCTGCCCTTGCCGCGGGAGTTTTCGAAGGTCAGGCGGCTGGCGCGGATCACCGGGCAGCGGAAGGTCACCGTGGCGCTGTCGAAGGTGCCCACCGTGCCGCCGTCCGGACGCGGGGTGTCGGCCCCGTCGCCGAAGACGATCACGGTCTTGGTTTCATCCTCGCCCTCCAGGCTGATCTCGCCCGCTTCCTTCGGGACGATGAGTTTCTCGCGGTAGGTGCCCGGCTTGATCACGATCCGGGTTTCGCCCTTGTGCTTCGCGGCCCGCGCCACCGCGGCATCGATCGCCTGCTTGATGGTCGGAAACGCCTTGCCGTCCGCAGGGTTCACGACGAGGGGCTGCGGAGCGCCGAATCCGGTGACGGTTCCGGCGAAAAGGCAGGCAATGAGACCGCGTAGCATGCTACCATCCATTCATCCCATGAGGCTTTGTCCATTCCGAATGCATGCAATAGGCCTCCTGGCGATCGTGGCCGCTCTGTCTCCGGCCTGCCGGAAGGAGGAGCCGGTCGTCGCCACACCGCTTCCGGCATCCCCTTCCGTTCCAGAACCTTACACCTATTCCAACGCCTCTCCCGACGGCATCGGCAAGTTTCACCACGGCCGCGAGATCGCGAAGGTGATGGGCCATCCGGCGATCGGCTGGCTGGAGCGCGACGACCGCGAAAAGGAGGAAGCCCCATCGAAGGCCATCGCCGCGCTCAATCTCGCTCCGGACGCGGTGATCGCGGACATCGGTGCCGGGTCTGGCTACTATAGTTTTCGTATTTCACCGCACGTTCCCCGCGGCAAGGTGGTGGCGGTGGACATCCAACCGGAGATGCTCGACTTCCTTCGGGCCAAATCGCGTGAGCTCGGCATCGCCAACGTCGAACCGCACCTCGGCGCGGTCGATGGCGTCAACCTGCCCGCCGCCTCCCTCGATGCGGCCCTGATGGTGGACGCCTACCATGAGTTCTCCCACCCCGCGGAAATGCTGGCCTCGCTCCGCCACGCCCTGAAACCCGGCGGCACCATCTATCTCCTGGAGTTCCGCGGCGAGGATCCGGAGGTTCCGATCAAGGTGCTCCACAAGATGACCGAAGCGCAGGCCCGGCTGGAATTCGAAGCGGCGGGCTTCCGCTTCGTCTCGAACTCCACCACCCTGCCGTGGCAACATCTCCTCGTCTTCCGGAATCCATGATCCGTCCGCTGCTGGTCCTGCTCTGCCTGATCCTCCCCGGTTTCGCCCGGGAAGTGGACGTCTATTTGTTCGGCGGCCAATCGAACATGCAGGGGATCGCGAAGCTGGCCGACCTTCCGCCGCGCGAGCTCACTCCGGCCCCGGGCGTGCTGTTCTGGAACGGCACGGAGTTCGAGCCGCTGGTCCCTGGCAAGACCCGATCCTCCCGCCACAAGGGCGATTTCGGACCGGAACTCTCCTTTGCCCGCTCCATCCCGACGGCGGGTCGCCCGGTCTTCCTGGTCAAATACTCCGCCAGCGGCATGCCGCTCGATCCGGGATGGAATGAGGACACCTGGCTCGGCGGGAGGAAACCCGGACGCGTGAACTTCTTCCCCGGTGACACCCGGACCGACCCGAACCGCGGCAAGCTCTACACCGAGATGCTCACCACCTACGGCGATGCGCTCGGCTTTCTCTACAAGCACGGCCATACCCCGGTGGTCCGTGGTTTCCTCTGGATGCAGGGCGAGCAGGACGCGAAGAACACCACCGCCGCGGAACATTATCCCGCCAATCTCAGACTGCTCCGTCACCGGCTCTCCGAGGACCTGCGTGTGGCCGATCTGCCGATGGCCTTCGGCCAAGTGCTGCCCCATTCGCCCGCCAAACCCGTTTTCGTGGCCCGCGATCTGATCCGCCGCCAGATGGTCGCCTGCGACATGGATTCCGGCAGCCCGCTCGCCATTCCCCGCTGCCGGATGGTCTCCACCGATGGTTTCCCCATGGGCACCGACACGGTCCATTACGTCGCCCAGGGCCAGTTGCGCCTCGGCGCGGCCCTGGCCAAGGGCCTCGACCAGGCGATGCGGGCGAAATAGCCCGGCGCAAGGTGACATTTCCGCGGGAAACCCCTTTCGGATTCGCGTCCGCTCGCATCCGCTGTTAGGGTCGCGGTTGATCCCATGAAACCGCCCCACCTCGCCGACCACCGCGAACGGCTCGCCGCCGGCCGCACGCTGCGCCTGAAGCTCCCGCGGCGCGAGCTTGGCCTGTGGGCACCGGGAGATCGGGATGTGGTCGAGCTGATCCGGCGTTCCAACGACCACCGCGTCCACAAGCTCATCCCGCTGAAAATGGCGCGGATGGCGGCCTCGCCGTTTTCCTTCTACCGCGGCACCGCCTTCCTCATGGCGGACGATCTCGCGCCCTATGGCACGACCGGCCTCCACACCCAGATCTGCGGCGATGCCCACGTGCGGAACCTCGGAGCCTATGCCACGCAGGACGACGTGTTCCTCTTCGATGTAAATGATTTCGACGAGACCACGCCCGGCCCGTGGGAACTGGACCTGAAACGCCTCGCCGCTTCGATCATCGTGGTGGGCCGGGAAGCCGGGCAGAACGACGACGCCTGCGCCGATGCCGTCCACGAGATGGCCGACCATTACCGGAAATCCGTGCGCGCCTTTGCCCGCATGCCTGTGCTCGATCTCACACGCCACGCCATCGCCCGCTCGGTGGGCCATGGCCCGGTGCAGCGGATCCTGCGCAAGGCCGAGCGCAAGACACCCGCCCAGGAAATGGAAAAACGCACCGCGCCGGACGAACACGGCCTGCCCCGTTTCCGTGAACTGCCGCTGCAAACGCCCGTTCCGGAAGCCGTGGCCAGCCGCGTGATTTCCTCCCTGAAGCACTACCGCGAAACCCTCTCGGCGAACCGCCAATCGATTTTCGACGCCTATCACCCGTCCGATGTCGCCTTCAAGATCGCCGGCACCGGCAGCGTCGGGTCGCGCGACTACGTGGTGCTGCTGTTCGGAAACGGCACCGGCGATCCCCTGTTCCTCCAGGTGAAGGAAGCCTTTCCTTCCTGCCATGCCCCCTACCTGCCGGACGTGAAGATTCCCGCCCACCACGGCCAGCGCGTCGCCCAGGGCCAGCAGCGGATGCAGACGGTGAGCGATCCCTTCCTCGGCTGGACCACCATCGAGGACCGGCATTTCCTCGTCCGCCAGATCGCGGATCGGAAGGCCGCCATCGAGCCGGAAGACCTCAAGGGCAAGGCCCTGCTGCAATACGCGCTCGTCTGCGGCGAGGTCCTCGCGAAAGCCCACGCCCGCACCGGCGAACCGGCCCTGCTCGCAGGCTACCTCGGCAAGTCCGGGAAATTCGCCCGGGCCCTCACCGCCTTCGCGCTCGCCTACGCGGACCAGGTCGAAAAGGACCACACCACGTTCACCAAGGCGATCGCCGACGGGAAGATCGAGGCGGCGTTGGGCTGAGACATTGGTCACCGCTTCTTCCTCAGCACCCGGTCGAGGAAATCGATCGCCTCCTCGTGCACCCGGCCCGGGATCAGGAAGGCCGTGAAGTGATCTCGGCCCTCCAGCCAATAGAGCTCGTGCGGCACATGGTTCTTCTCCAGCGCCGCGGCGAACCGCCTGGCATGCTCGGTGGGCACGAACCAATCCGCCGCGCCGTGATAGATGAACACCGGCGGGCTGTCCGGCGTCACGTGATACACCGGCGAGGCCTCGACATAGCGTTTCGGCATCTGCGATTTCCTCCCGCCCAGGAAATCCGCCACCAATCCCCCGCCCTCGGACATCGTCAGATCGGCCGGATTGCCCCCGGAAACGATCGCCTGCAGGTGCTCGTCGTGGGGATGCTTCATCAGGCCCATCAGCGCCGCCAGATGTCCGCCCGCCGAATAGCCATAGGTGGCGAGACGCGTGGCATCGATGCCGTTCTCCTTCGCATGCCGCCGCATCCAACCCAGCGCCTGGTGGAGATCCTCCACCTGCGCCGGATGGATCCACTTCGGGGCCTTCCGGTAGGTCACGTTGAACACCACATACCCCCGCTCCGCGAGCCGCCGCGCGATCGGTGCCATCCGCTGCCGGTGGTCCGGCCCCGTCCAACCACCGTAATGGAGCAGCAGCACCGCCGGAGCCGGTTCCCCCAACACCGGACGATACAAATCCCCCTGCAACGCCTCCGTCCATCCTTTCGGCGTGTAGGTGATGTCCCGCCGCACCGTGTAAGCCGTCTTCACCGCCGGCACCGGAGCTCCCACCCGACCCTCATGCGTCACGCACGACGCCAGGGGCAGGCACGCGACGAGAATGATCCACCGCAAGGATCGCAGGAGCCGTTGAAACATGCCGGAACCTAACCGGCATCCGGGTGAAGGAAAGGGCCCGCCCGGACAAAAAGCCGATGGAGCCATTTGTCCGGGCCGGACCAACGGTGGTTTTCCCTTGAAAGCCAGCGCCCGGAGCCGCATACGAACACCGCTACGCGCAACCGGGAGAGGTGGCAGAGTGGTCTATCGCGTCGGTCTTGAAAACCGAAGACGGGAAACTGTCCGTGGGTTCGAATCCCACCCTCTCCGCCAGCGCTTATCAATAACAGGTTCACTCACCCCATTAGGGTTGATCCACCCACCAAGCCGACGGGTGGGATGAGAACCCAGCCGCCGCGCAGCAAGGCCTCTTGGGTTCGACTGCGGCAGGAGCGTTAAGCGACGAGCCAATCCTTGGCGAAGCCAACTGGCTAGCAAAGCCGGAGGCAATCCCACCCGGAGCGGATGGCAACCCCATACCGCCTCCTTGCTCCCCGCCCACTCCTCCGGCTAGCTTCTTCCCAATGCCGGACCCCGCCAACGACTCCATCCGGGCTCATCTCGATGCCCTCTATCGCGCGGAGTCCGGGCGCATTCTGGCGACGTTGATCCGGTTGCTGCGGGACTTCGATCTGGCGGAGGACGCGATGCACGATGCCTTCGCCGCCGCGCTGAGGCATTGGCCGGAATCCGGCATCCCGGACAATCCCCGGGCGTGGCTGGTTTCCACCGGTCGCTTCAAGGCCATCGATGCCCTGCGCCGCCGGGCCCGCTTCGATGCCTCGCAGGACAAGATCGCCGACGAACTCACGCCACCCGCCTCCACCGCGCACGAAACCGACGATACCCTCGAAGACGACCGTCTGCGATTGGTCTTCACCTGTTGTCATCCCTCGCTGAATCCCGAGGCCCGTGTGGCGCTGACCCTGCGCGAGGTCTGCGGCCTCACCACCGAGGAAATCGCGCGGGCGTTTCTCACCTCCGCGCCCACCCTGGCCCAGCGGATCGTGCGGGCGAAAGCGAAGATCCGTGACCTCCAGCTTCCCTATGAGGTGCCGTCCGCGGAGGAGCTGCCCGACCGCCTCGCGACGGTGCTCCAGGTGATCCACCTCGTGTTCAACGAAGGCTATGCCGCGTCCTCCGGCACCTCGCTCACCCGGGCGGATCTCACGTCCGAGGCGATCCGGCTGGCACGGCTCGTCATCGAGCTTCTGCCAGAACCGGAGGCCATGGGGCTGCTCGCGCTGATGCTGCTGCAGGAGTCGCGACGCACGGCGAGAACCTCAGCAAGCGGTGAACTGATCCTGTTGCAGGATCAGGATCGTTCGCAGTGGGACCGGAACCTGATCGCCGAGGGGGTGGCACTGGTGGAGCGCGCGCTGCGGTCGAAACGGTTCGGCCCCTACACGCTCCAAGCGGCCATCGCCGCGGTGCATGCGGAAGCCCCCGCGGCCGCGGAGACCGATTGGCCGCAGATCGTCGCCCTCTACACCCTGCTGGCCCGGACCGAGCCCTCCCCCGTCATCGAGCTGAACCGCGCCGTGGCGGTGGCGATGCGGGATGGTCCCGCGGCCGGCCTCGCGTTGATCGATGCCATCCTCGCGCGCGGCGAGCTGACCGACTACCATCTCGCCCACTCCGTCCGGGCCGATCTCTGCCGGCGGCTGGACCGGACGACTGAAGCCCGGAGTTCCTACGAGCGCGCCCTGTCCCTCACCCGACTGGAGCCCGAGCGGCGGTTCCTCGAAAATCGCCTGCGGGAACTCGACGAAAAAAAGTGACGCCCGCTGTCGAATCGCGCTCCGGCCAATCGACCACCTGATGAGGCGGTCATCCTGAACCGCCACTACCACCAACCCGATCCATCCCATGAAATACATCTGCCTTGGTTACATCGAGCCGAACAAATTCGAGAACCTGACCGAAAGCGAACGCAACGCCATGGTCGACGAGTGCTTCTCCTACGACGACGAGCTGCGGAAGAACGGCCACTTCGCGGGTGGCGAGGCACTGCAACCACCGCAAACCGCCGCCACCCTGCGCTGGGAAAACGGCAAGGTGGCCATCACCGACGGCCCCTACGCCGAGACCAAGGAGCAGATCGGCGGCATCCTCATCCTGGAAGCCCGCGACCTGAACCACGCCATCCAGATCATGTCGAAGCATCCGGGCGTGAAGGCCGGTCCGTTCGAAATCCGTCCCGCCGCCGATCTCTCGGAAATGATCCTTGAGAGTGAGCAACGGCGCGCGGGTCACTGAGCCGGAATCCACCCAAAGGAGGGTGCCACGCGCACCCTCCGCGCGTGGATTCCACGTCGGATTTTGGAATATCCATTTGCGGCCGGAAACGCTATCCCTCCCATGTCTCCCCAACAGGAGTCGACACCCGCGTTGAAACTCTCTCGGAACGGCATTCGAAACGGCATGGTGGGAATCGCGGCAGCGCTCCTCCTCGCCGCGCTCTTCATTTCACGAACGGGCAGCCGGAAGCCGCAGGCGGGCCATGAGGGCCATCCCGATCGTTCGAAAGACCACGCCGGGCAGACAGAGATCGCCACGGAGGACAGTTCGCGACGGATCTCCGATCCCCGGAACGCCAAGGAGCCGCCCGTGCTCAATCTCTCGGGCAGCGACGCGCCCCGGGCATTCGCCATCCACGATCAATCCCGCCAGCACCTGAAGGATCTCGAGGGCAAGAGAGCCAAACCCTTTTCCCAATATGTGGATGACGCAGGGAACTCCACCTGCTGCTCGCTGCTGAAGAAGCCGGACGCGGAGGAACTCGACACGATGTTCGATCAATACCTCCAATCCCTGTCCCCGGAAGACCGGGATTTCGTGGAGAAGACCGGCCTGTCTTCCAACCTCAGGAAGGAGATGGAAGAGTTCTTCAACTACGATTCCACCTACCGTTACGTGACCTTCTCCGTAGCCGCGGACAGCAAATCCCCTCTTCCCAGCGTCATGGTCATCGAGTCGGACAAGCTCTATGACGCGGAGGCGGCATCCAAAGGCAAACTGGACCTTCCTCTGGATGAAATCAGCGTGAGGGAATGGACCGACCTGAGTCCCGGCGATCCCAAGCTGGATCGCTACGGCCACCTGTTTTCGATCAAGTGAGCTGTCCGATCTCCTTCCGGAACCCGGACATTCTCCTGCCTTGTCCCGGTCGGTGCCGGTGTTCTAACTACCGGCACCCTCACCCATGAAAACCGCCCTTGTTTCCCTCGCCGCGTTCACTCTCGCCAGCCCGCTCTTCGCCGCCGGTCCTGATGCCGAGAAGGCCTACTCGAAGACCATCGCGGTCACGCCGCTGATGAAGACCCGCGTCGATGCCGCCGGCCAGCCGATCACTTGGCCGGCCTATCCGGCGGAAGTCTCGGCGGTGCGGGTGGTGATCCCGCCCGGAGCCGAGACCGGCTGGCACCGTCATCCCGTGCCGTGCTTCGCCTACATCCTGGAGGGCGAACTCGATGTGAAACTGGAAACCGGCGAGACGAAGCATCTCAAAGGCGGGCAGGCCTTCGCGGAAACCGTCAACGTGATGCACAACGGCCGCAACAACAGCAAGCGCCCCGTGGTGCTGGTGATGTTCGCCGCAGGCACCGCCGACGAGCCCTACGCGGTGAAACAGCCCGCCGCCCAAACAAAAACCGGCGCCAGGCCGCATGGCCCGCGCCGGTTCTGAAAGGACGCCCCGGTGAGGTGTCCGGGCGATGTGATCTAACTCACGCCCGCTTCACCTCGACCCACTGGCCGGTCTTCGCCGATTCCAGCACGGCATCGCAGACATACTGCGTGCCGAGCGCGTGGCGGAAGTCCGGATAGGCCTTCTCGGCGGACGGGTTGTCCAGCGACTTGAAGAACTCATAGAGCGCGTGGGTGAACGAGTGCTCGTAGCCGAGGCACAGGCCCGGCACCCACCAGTTGCCCGCGTATGGGTGATCGCCATCCGAGCAATGGATGCTGCCCCAGCTCCGGCGGTCGCCGGGAACGCCGTGGTCGAAGTACGACAGGCGGTTGAGGTCGTGGAGATCCCACGCCAGCGACTTCTTCTCGCCGTTGATCTCGAAGGTGTAGAGCGCCTTGTGGCCGCGGGCGTAGCGGGTGGATTCGAAGATCGCCAGCGAGCCGTTCTCGAAGCGGGCCAGGAAGGCGCACGCGTCGTCGATGGTCACGGCCTGCTTCTCACCGGTGGCGGTGTGGACGCGCTCCTTGATGAAGGTCTCGGTCATCGCGGAAACCTGCACGATCTCGCCGTTGATCCAGCGCGCGGTGTCGATGCAGTGGGCCAGGAGGTCGCCGGTCACGCCGGAACCCGCCGCCGCGGCATCGAGACGCCACAGGCCGGCGCCGCCCTGCGGGAGATCCTGGGAAATCGTCCAGTCCTGCAGGAAGTTCGCGCGGTAGTGGAAGACACGGCCGAGTTCACCGGCGGCGACGATGTTCTTCGCCAGCGTGACGGCGGGCAGGAAGCGGTAGTTGTACCAGACGAGGTTCGGCAGGCCGGAGGCTTCCACCGCCTCGACCATCTTCTCGCCCTGCGGGCCGTTCAGCGCGAGCGGCTTTTCGCAGAGGATCATCTTGCCGTGCTTGATGCACTCCAGCGCGATCTCGGCGTGGGAATCGTTCGGCGTGCAGATGTCGACGGCGTCGATGTCCTCGCGCTTCACCAGCTCGCGCCAGTCGGTTTCGTAGGAGGCGTAACCCCACTTTTCAGCGAAGGCCTTCACCTTCTCCTCGTCGCGGCCACAGACGGCCTGGCGGACGGGCACGTGCTCGGTGTCGAAGAAATGGGTGAGCTGGGAGTAGGCGTTGGAGTGGGTACGGCCCATGAAGCCGTAACCGATGAGGCCGATGCGGATTTCCTTTTTGGACATGAATGAAGGGGTGTTAGAGGGCTTGGTCCACCTGGATCATGGTGGCGAGGATGGTTTCCCAGGTGGCGGGCGTTTCGAGCGTCTCGTTCGGGAACATGCACCCGTCCCAACAGATGTGGTCGATGCCGCGGTCGGCGGCCCCCTTGAGCCAATAGGCGGAGGCGCGGGGGATATCGAGTTTGCCGTTCGGATCGTCCGCCGGGCAATGGCGGCCGGTCTTGTCGTGGGAACCGGTGCCGTGCACCGAGCCGTCGTTCTGGGCGACGTGGAAATCGATCGTCCACGGGCGCAGCACGTCGGTCATCTTGGCGTAGGCGGCCCAGAATTCCTCCTCGGTGTAATCGGCGGCCAGCAGCGCCGCCTCGGGTGCGTTGTAACCGAGCAGGTAGAGGTAGGTGTGGGCGAGGTCCGCCTGGAAGCCGACGATGCCGGGCAGGTTGGTGGCTTCGAGGGTATCCACCATCGCCTTCCACGAGTGCATGCCGCCCCAGCAGATTTCGCCTTCGGCAGCGAGGCGCTCACCGTGCTGCTCGGCCACCTTGCCGGCTTCGCGGAAAGTTTCGGCGAGCTTCTTGGTATTGCCCGCCGGATCCTGGAGGAAGGACTCGGGACCGCCCGCGGAATCGATGCGGATGATGCCGGACTTCCGGACACCGTGTTCGTTGAGGATCTTCGCGATCCGGCAGGCCTTCTCAACCGCGAGGACGAAGTTCTTCCGGTCGTCATCGCTGCCGAAGGCGCAGCCACCGACGGTGCCCGGCCAGACCGGAGCCACCAGCGAACCGACGGACAGCCCGCGCGAGGCGATGCGATCCGCCATGGCGCGGAGCTCGAACTCGGACGCGTCCGGATCGATGTGCGGGTGGAAGAGGAACAGGTCGATGCCATCGAACTTGCGACCGCCCACCGTGGCGGCGGCCGTGAGATCGAGCATGTGATCGAGGGAGATGGGCGGATGGTCGGTGCCGGGCTCTTTGCCGACCAGACCAGGCCACATGGCGTTATGGAGTTTCATGGGGTGCGATAAATCAAAGGGGATGGGCCAAGAATGGACACAAACTCACAGGAAGGAAGAGAAGAAGTGACCGCGAATGTCGCTGATTTCGCAGATAAAGAGTCATATTCCGGAAATTCAAAAGTCAATTTTCGCCATCCCGTGAAATTGCGACTCCACTCTTCCTAGCTGGAATTCGTGTCCGTTCGCGATGGTGGGTTACTTCTTGTAAGCGCCGAGTGCCGGGGCGTCCGGATTCACCTCCGGGCCGAAGTAGCGCAGGCAGACGAGGTCCTCGGTTTCCGAGGTGTTCTCAAACACCACGCCCGCCTTGGCGGCCGCTTCGGTGGCGAAGAACTCGTCCTGCGTGAGGTCGTGGAAACGGATCAGCTTCGGGCAGTTCAGGCGCAGCTTGTTGGCGTGGCCTTCACCAGCCACCACGATCAGGCCGTAGGCACCGTTGTCCTTCACGGTGACCTTCGCGCCGGGCTTCACGGTGAGCTCCTTGGCGGTGAAGTACTGGAAGTTGTCGACCTTGCCGTAGACGATCCACTTGTCGACGTGGCCTTCGCTCTCCTCGGCCACCACCGGTTCGAGGTAGTGGTTGTCCTTGAAGTTAGGGTCGACGTTCTTCTCCCAGTGGAGCTGGTCGACGATGAAGTCGAGGTCCTGGTGCTTGTCCGCCGGCATGTCCTTCACGAGGAGGTCCCACGGCACCTCGCGGCCTTCCACGAGCGACTGGTACATCCCGAAGACATCGGAGCCCCACTGCGGCTCATAGGTGCAGAGCGAGCCCGGCGCGTGGAGGATGCACGGGTCGATCAGCCAGCCGGTGCCCGGCTTCAGGCGGTAGGCCTTGGAGAGGTCGAGGATACCGTTGTCACCCTTGTTCCAGTTCGCGAGGCACTCGCGCACCTGCTCCTTGGTGGTGCCGGGCTCGAAGCCCATGAAGGTGTAGGGGAAATTGTTGCCGACGTTGTTGTGCTGCGGCGGGAAGTAGTAGGATTCCGGCTTGCCTTCCTGGCCCACCAGCGCGGCCTGCGCGGCGTCCTGGTGCATGTGGTGCGGGATCGGCCCCATGTTGTCGAAGAACTTCGAATACACCGGCCACTTGCCATACTTGTTCCAGATCGCCTCGCCGATCAGCTCCGCGCCGCACTCGGCCACGGCATCCTTCAGCGTGAAGCGCTCGTTGCCGACGACGACGTAGGACAGGCCCTCGTCCTCGGTGCGGTTGTCGTTCGCGGCCTCGGTGGTGGAGGCGAACCAGCGCTCGTCGATGCCGCCGCGGTTCAGGCCGAAGGCGTAGAGGTCGTCCGGATGCAGCTTCAAGCGCTTGCCGGGCTGGAGGAACGAGCGCGGCACCCAGCAAGGGGCCAGGCGCAGCAGGCCGCCGGTTTCCTCGAGGTGGGCTTCAACAGCGGCGCGGACATTGCCTGTCCGGGTGGTCAGGTCTTTCGTGGTGCGGGGTTGGGTCATGGGTATGGAAGTGCGATAAGGATCAAAACAAATGGGAAATTCAGAGGACGTAGGACCAGTCGACCTTGGCGGTGACGGTCTGCCCGTTCTCATCCTGGAGGGTGACACGGCCAGGGCCGTCCGGAACGATCGAAGCCACCGTTTGGAAGCCCGCGGGAACGGGCACGATGCCCTGGACGATCCGCACCGACACCGCCTCGTCCTTGTGGAACTCACGGGTGGTGGGAATGCCTTCGGGCGCGAGACGGTCCTCGCGGGAAATTTCCAGGCCGTCGAAGAAATGGGAGTAGACCTCCTCGATGCCGACGCGGCCGAAGTGACGGCTGCTCCACGGCTCGGCCTGGCGACCACCGTTCGAGAGCCAGAACAGCGTGGTCGGGAAGTCGGCGGGGTTCTTCAGCGAGAACCACACGTAGCCATCCATCACCGCGGCGGACCATGCGAAAGGCTGGGCCTCGGTGGCGGGCTCGCTGACCATCATCACCAGGTCCTCGCAACCGGAGCGCACCGGGTAGCGGGTCACATCGGTGGTGCCGCCGGCCGCCAGCGGCACGGCTTTGAGATCGGTGAACAGCGCGCCGGATTCCATCACGCCGTGTTCGCCGATGGACGGGTCCGCGAAGACGCCGCGGTAGACCGAGCCCCAGCGGAAGGGCGAAACGCTCAAACGCCCCTGCCCTTCGGGAATCCCAGAAAAGTCCAAGATGGGATGGTTGCCGTAGTTGTAGCGCCCTTCCCAGCCGCGGATGATATGATCCTGATACACCGCCGTCTCGCCTCGGCGAACGGAAACGACCTTCTCGATCGTGGCTCCATCCACTCCGCCGGAAATCGAAAGGCGCAACTCATCGGCGGATTGCGAGATCAGGTCCCAATCGCTGTTCGCCGGATGGCCATGTGGCGGGAACTCCTTGGAGACCCCGAATGGCATGCAAAAGAAGTCTCCCCGCAGGACGCGCAGCAATTCCGGCAGCTCCGGATTCGATTCCTCCCGCGTCCACGGCGAGAGCGAATACGGCGAGAATTCACGACCTCCCGTCCGGAAAACCACCGGAGCCATATGGCCCGCCCGTCGGCTCACGGCGAGTTCCACCGAATCATTGGAGAGAATCCAAGAGGGTTCACCGTGGATCGATTGCATTTCAGTCATGTTGAGGGCGATTCATAACCAAACGCTCAAAAACGGAAGAAAATTCACATTTTCGGGCAAAATCGCACTTTTTCCCAATAGTTGAATGCAGTGATCAGACCGGCTTCAACGACCGTATTTCAGCGTGAACGGCGGGTTTTTCAGGTGTTCCTTGGCGTATTCACGAGACTCGTTGTCCGTGATCACCAGGTCCACTTCCTGGGGTTGGGCGAAGAAGAAGTCCGTCTGAACGCCCATCTTGGTGTGGTCGATCAGCGCGCATTTCCACGCCGAATGATCGAGCATCACCCGCTTCAGGCGGGCCTGCTCGGAATTCGGTTCGCTCAGGCCGCGGACCGGATCGAGGCCGCCGCCGGAGAAAAAGAAGCGGTCGATCCGCAGCGCCCGCACCGCGAGCTCGGTGATGAGCCCGTTGTAGCGCCGGCCACGCGGCTCATAGGTCCCGCCGAGCTGGATCAGCTCCACGCTGTCATTGCTGGCGAGGCGTTCCATCACCGCCAGCGAGTGGCTCACCACGCGCAGGGGCAGCCCCGCGGGCAGGTGGGAGGCGAGCTGGAGCGAGGTGGAACTGGCATCGAGCAGGATCGTTTCCCCGGCGCACAGCACCCGGGCGGCTTCCTTGGCCATCGAGACCTTCTCGTTGAGCTGACGCGCCTCACGCTCGGAATACGGCAGCTCGGCGAGGGGCCCGGAGTTGTCCATCGCTCCGCCGTGCGTCCGCTTCAGGTGGCCGCGGCGGCTCAGGAAGTCGAGATCCCGGCGGATCGTTTCCTCCGCCACATCGAAGTCCTTGGCGAGGTCGATGGTCCGGACGGTGCCGTCACGGCGGGCAAGTTTCAGAATGCGATTTTGGCGTTCGACGGGCAACATGTGGGAATTTGTGGGAAATGGTGGGAATTTGTGTTGATTAATTGGATTTAATCGGTCAATTCACCTCCAGCCATCCTTCTCAAACCTGCATACCATGGTCAAACCAGAAGCCTATCAACACGTGAGCTACAAATGGGACGATTCCACCGCGGCCAACCTCGATCCGGTCGGCCGCCTGGTGTATCGCTCGAATCTCCTCGGCAGCGACCAGCGCATCACCAACACCGGCGGTGGCAACACCTCCTCGAAGGTGATCGAGAAGGATCCGCTCACCGGCAAGGACGTGGAAGTCCTGTGGGTGAAGGGCTCCGGCGGCGACCTGCGCACCAGCACGCGTGAGAATTTCTCGTCCCTCTATCAGGACAAGCTGATCGGCCTCCAGCGCATCTACGCCGCGCTGCCGGACAACGGCCTGAAGACCCCGGCGGAGGACTCGATGGTCGGCATGTTCACGCACACGACCTTCAACCTGAACCCGCGCGCGTCCTCGATCGACACCCCGCTGCACAGCTTCCTCACCGGCAAGCATGTCGACCACATGCACCCGAACGCGATCATCGCGATCGCCGCCAGCCGCCGTTGCCAGGAGCTCACCGGCGAGATCTTCGGTGGTGAAATGGAGTATGTGCCGTGGATGCGCCCCGGCTTCGAGCTCGGCCTCGCAATGCAGGAGATCGAGAAGCAGAACCCCGGCACCCGGGCGATCATGATGGGCCAGCACGGCTTCATCTCGTGGGATGACGACGACAAGGCGTGCTACATCCGCACGCTCGATTTCATCGAGAAGGCCGCCGATTACATCGAAACGAAATACCAGGCCAACGGCGGCGACGCCACGGCCTTTGGCGGCGCGACCTGCCAGCCGCTCCCGGCGATCGAGCGCGATGCCACCCTCGCCGCCATCCTGCCGTGGCTGCGCGGCAAGGTGTCCGCGCAGAAGCGTTTCGTCGGCACCGTCCAGCACGACGAGAAGATCCTGCGCTTCGTGAACTCCGCCGATGCCCCGCGCCTCGCCGAGCTCGGCACCTCCTGCCCGGACCATTTCCTCCGCACCAAGATCAAGCCGCTCTACGTCGCGTGGAACCCGCAGACCCAGGACGTCGCGCAGCTCAAGGCGCTGCTTGAAACCGGCCTGGAGCAGTATCGCAAGGACTACGCCGCCTATTACGCGGCCTGCAAGCACGCCAACTCCCCGGCGATGCGCGACCCGAACCCGACCGTGATCCTGATCCCGGGCATCGGCATGATAGCCTGGGGCAAGGACAAGTCCGAGTCCCGCGTGACCGCCGAGTTCTACAACTGCGCCGTGGAAGTGATGCGCGGCGCCGAGGCGATCGACGAATACATCGCCCTGCCGCAGCAGGAAGCCTTCGACATCGAATACTGGTTGCTCGAGGAAGCGAAGCTCCAGCGCATGCCCGCCGAGAAGGAACTGGCCCGCCAGATCCACATCGTCATCGGCGCCGGCAGCGGCATCGGCAAGGAAACCGCCCACCGCCTGGTGAAGGAAGGCGCGCACATCGTCTGCGTCGACCTCAACCACGAGGCCGCGGAAGCCACCGCGAAGGAAATCACCGACAAGTATGGCGTCGGCATCGGCGTGGCGGGCAGCGGCATTTCCGGCTGTGGTCCGGCCATCGGCCTGCGCGCGAACATCACCGACCGCGCCAGCATCCGCGAGATGCTCGACCAGGTGGCGCTCGCCTACGGCGGCTTCGATGCCATCGAGGTCACCGCCGGCATCTTCGTGCCGAGCGACACCACCGGCCACATCCCGGACGACAAGTGGGCGCTCACCTTCAACATCAACGTCACCGGCAGTTACTACGTGGCCGACGAGGCCTACAAGACCTGGAAGGAACAGGGCCTGCGCGGCGCACTCGTCCTCACCACCAGCGCCAATGCCGCCGTGGCGAAGAAGGGCAGCCTCGCCTACGATACCAGCAAGGCCGCCGCCAACCACCTCGTCCGTGAGCTCGCCATGGAACTCGCCCCGCTGGTGCGCGTGAACGGCGTGGCCCCGGCCACCGTGGTGCAGGGTTCCGCCATGTTCCCGCGCGACCGCGTGATCGGCAGCCTCGCGAAGTACAACATCCCCTACACCGAGGATGAGGCGACCGAATCGCTGGTCTCGAAGCTCGCGCAGTTCTATGCCGACCGCACCCTGACCAAGGCGCCGATCACCCCGGCCGACCAGGCCGAGGCTTACTTCCTGCTCGTGACGAACCGCCTGAGCAAGACCACCGGACAGATCATCACCGTGGATGGCGGCCTGCACGAGGCCTTCCTCCGCTGATCGACTCCCCTTTCCTGCCTCCATGAAGACCGTGCCGCAATCCCGCGAGGGGCTGCGGCACGCGTTTTTTCAGGCAGCGGCTCAGGCGAGCGCCAGCTCTTCCAGTTCTCCCGCGACCATCCGGGCGAACTTCGGACCGGGCTGCGGGATGGTTTCGTCGAAGACCATTTCCTCCGGCAGGCGGTTCAGGCGGATGAAGGTCGAGCCGGGCTCCTGTTCGACCAGGTTGCCGAAGTGGGTGAAGTTGGTCTCGCGGAGATCCAGCACCGGCTCGCGGGATTCCTCGAGCGCTTCCTTGAAGCCCAAGGCGCTCGAATGGTTGACGATATAGTCCGAAAGGCGGCGGAACAGTTTCGGGAGGATCGGCACCTCGTCGGTGATCGCCTTCAAGGTGGAGGCATCGAAGCCATCGAGCGTGCCGTCGTTCGCGTAAACGCCGAGTCCCGCGGCACGGGCGGCGGCGGCCTCGACAGAGAGCGCGTTGCGGAGCTGGCTGAAGAGGCCCTTGTAGAAGGTTGGATAGGCCATGCCGTTGGAGATCGCCTGCCAGTTGTAGCTGGTCTTCAGCAGCTCGACGTCGAGGAAGACATCGGTGCCATCGGCCTGCTCCGGCTCTCCGGTGAACACGAAGGCGATCGGGCGGCCGTTCTTCTCCACGGCGCGGGCCAGGATGTAACCGGGCGTGCCATCGCTGGCGCTGATCACCGTGTTGCGGCGATCATCCCACACCACGTCCGAGATGCCGGTGAACTCGAGCAGGCCCTCGGCCGCGGCCTTCGCCAGTTCCCGCGGCTGGTGCAGGATCGCGCCGCCGCTGGGCGGGGTGAAGTGGGTTTCGAGCGTGTCGATCGCCTCGATGCGGAGCTGGACGTGGCCGCGGGCGTTGAACTTGGCCCGGCCGCCGTTCTGGAGACCTTCGACCAACGAGCGGTCCTCCGGCTCGAAGCGGATCGAATCGCCGTCCGGCGAGTAGTTGAGGACCTGGAACGTTCCCTTGATGAGTGTGAATGCCATGACTCGCGACCAAAGGGATTCCCCATCTCCCGGACAAGAGGAGGAGTGCGACGAACTCCACACAGGATTGACATCCTCCCATCCCGTCCTTGAATGCCATCCGGGTGGAATCGTGGTTTGGCGCTTCGAAATCCCCTCCTCCGCCTGTCGCATTTCTTGGAGGATATTTCCTTGAGCGGAAAAATGGTTCCGCTGTGCTTGCCAAGATGAATTTTGATCGCCGCGAGTTCTTGCTATCGATGTCCGCCGCCATGGCCGCCCTGACCACCACCGGTTTCGGCCAATCCCAGGATCCCTCCACCGGAGCCGCCGTGCTCGGCCAGGGGAAATACCAATGGCGCGTGGTGCCGGGCTGGGGCGTGCTCGATGGCAGCACCCCGGTGAAGGATTGCCACGGCATGATCCAGACCAAGGACGGTCGCATCTTCCTCCTCACGAACGAGACGAAGAACAACGTCATCATCTATGACAAGGCCGGCAAGCTGCTCGGCAAGTGGGGCACCGAATGGCCCGGCGCGCACGGCTTCACCCTGCTCGTCGAGAACGGCGAGGAGTATTTCTACGTCACCGACCACGACCGCCACCAATTCTACAAGACCACGCTCGACGGCAAGGTCCTGCGCACCTGGGACTACCCGGAGCAGAGCGGCAAATACAAGTCGGCGGGCGAGTTCAAGCCGACCCACGTGGCCCTCGCCCCCGATGGCGGATTCTTCGTGGTGGACGGCTACGGCAAGAGCTGGTGCCACCGCTACGATGCCAAGGGCGAGTGGGTGAAGTGCTTCGGCGGCAACGAGCCCGGCGACGCCAAGCTCGTCTGCGCGCACGGCGCGTGGGTGGACACCCGCGATTCAAAGAACCTCCTCTGGATCACCTCCCGCTCCGAGGGCAAGCTGAAGCGCTACACCCTGGATGGCGCGCTGGTGGACGTGCTCGACTTGCCCGGCGGCGCCCCGAACTTCATCGTGCCCTTCGGCGACCACACCGTGATCCCGCATCTCCGCGGCAACCAGAACCAGCCGGACAAGGCGCTTCCGATCAACGGATTCCTCAGCATCCTCGATCCGCAGCGGAAGCTCATCTCCAACCTCGCGGCTCCCGCCCCGGCCTACGCCGACGATGGCAAGCTCGCCCGCCTCGGCAGCGACACCAAGGTCTTCACCTACCCGCACGGCATCCTCATCGATGACGAGCAGAGCATCTACATCGCCCAGTGGAACTCCGGCCGCACCTACCCGATCAAGCTGGAACGGGTGAAGGCCTGAACCACCTTCCATCAAAGCTAAATCGACATTCATCGACCATCCCTTGGCCGCTGTTTCTTGCGAGTATTCATGACGGGGATACGGAGCCCCAAAGGGGCGCTATGAGATAGCCCGGGGCATCGCCCCGGGGGACGAATCGCAAGAGAGCCGAGCCCTGAAAGGGCGGGATGTCGGCAATGGAGCCGTTTGCCCAATCATTCCGCCCTTTCAGGGCTCGCTGAGGTCCACGTCCAATCCCAGGGCGATGCCCTGGGCTGTCACATCACGCCCCGTTGGGGCTGATGAATGTCGATCCACCTTAGTTCCACAAAAAAGGCCCTCTCAAGCGAGAGGGCCTTTTGCGTTGGAAAACTCCGATCAGCGCTTCGAAAGCACGTCGCTCTCGTAGCGCTTCACCTCGCGCAGCCAGTCCTCGCCCACCGGCGTGTCCTGGCGGCGGCAGTACTCGTCCCACACCGCGCCGAACGGCAGCGACTTGATCTCCTCGAGGATCGCGAGGCGGGAGGTGAAGTCGCCCTCGGCTTCCAGCCCGCGCAGCTTGGCGGCGGGTTCGAGCAGCGCGAGCAGCAGCGCCTTGAGCGTCGAGCGGGTGCCGATGACCCAGGCGGCCACGCGGTTGATGCTGGCGTCGAAGAAATCGAGACCGATGTGGGTGCGGCCGAGGAAGCCGCCGCGCACCAGTTCCTCCATGATCGCCTTGGTGGGATCATCGAGGATGACGACGTGGTCGCTGTCCCAGCGGACGCCGCGGCTCACGTGCAGCAGGATTTCCGGCACGAACTGGAGCACGGACGAGATCTTGTCCGCCACGCTCTCGGTCGGGTGGAAGTGACCGGCATCGAGGCAGACCAGCTTCGAACGCGAGACCGCGTAGCCGAGGTAGAATTCATTCGAGCCGACGACGTAGGACTCGGAACCGATGCCGAACAACTTTGACTCGACGGCGTCGAGGTGATGCTCGGTCGGCAGCTCCTTGCGGAAGATTTCATCGAGCGAAGCCTCCAGGCGCTGGCGCGGCCCCTTGCGGTCGACCGGCAGATCCTTCGAGCCGTCCGGAATCCAAACGTTGGTGACGGTCGCGGAACCGAGCTGGCGGCCCATTTCCGCGCCGATCTCGCGGCAGGCGATGCCGTGGCGGATCCAGAACGCGCGCACGCCTTCGTCGGCGTGGGTCAGCGTGGCTCCATCGTTCGCCAGCGGGTGGGAGAAATAGGTCGGATTGAAATCCATGCCCAGGCCCTGGGTCTTGCACCAGTCGATCCAGCTCTGGAAATGCTTCACCTCGAGGGCATCGCGGTCAACCTTGCCGCCGGAGAAATCCGCGTAGCAGGCATGCAGGTTGAGGCGGTGCTTGCCGGGAATCAGGGACAGGGCTTTCTCCAAGTCCTGGCGGAGTTCGCCGGGGGTGCGGGCTTTGCCGGGATAGTTTCCGGTCGCCTGGATGCCGCCGCCGGTGAGGCCGTCGCCTTCGAAGCCGCCGACATCGTCGCCCTGCCAACAATGGAGGGACACGGCCACGGAGGCGAGTTGGGAAAGGACCGCTTCGGTATCGACGCCGTGTTCGGCATACAGCTCGCGGGCGATGGGATAGAGGGAATCGCGCATGGTTTTCGAAGTGCCATCATGCACCCGCCCGGCCGCCGGATCAATGATCCCGGACCGCTGGATTGCGACATGAGAAGTAGCGCAAGTTTTCAACTTGTGGGTGGGAGAATCCCCGAAGGCCGTTGCAACGCCAGTCCGGCATTGAAGAACCCATCATCGGGGTTTTTTTATAGGCGGACTGGAGCCGTGAGGGAACGGCGGAAACCGACCCACTCACAAGTTGAAAACTTGTGCTACTTTTCGACCCCTCCCGGATTGCGACACGCGCCCGCTGGCAAATACCCGGCCGCGACCTCTCCAAACGCGTCCACCTGCGCCACCTGCCAAGCTGCATCCCGCCCCAGCTCGCGGGCCAGCAAGGCCGCCACCGGCCGCGCCATCCTCAAGGCCGCCCGGGCATCGAGGAACAGCGCCCGCGTCCGCCGCGCCAGCACATCCTCCACCGTGCGCGCCATTTCCGAGCGAGCCGCCCACACCACCTCCGCCGCCAGATACGGCAACGCGTCATCGAGTCTCCGGCCGAGCTCCGGCTCCTCGTCAATCAACCGCTGGATCGCCGCCGCATCGGTGCCATACACCGCCAGATCGCCGAGATCGTGCGCGTGCGGATGGTAGCCGTGAAGGTTCGTGGTCTTCGTCACACACGGCCGCTCGGGAAGGTCACCGAGGGTCGCCGCGTGGTTGACCGCATCCTCCGCCATGTGGCGGTAAGTGGTCCACTTGCCTCCCGTCACCGAGAGCAATCCATTCGCATCAAGGTGGAGCGTGTGATCGCGCGAAAGCGCCGCCGTGTTCTTCCCCACCCCGCCCTTCACCAGTGGCCGGATGCCCGCGAAGACGCTGAGCACATCGTCCCGCGTGGGCTTCTTGTGCAGGTAAAGCGCCGCGGTGGTGAGCATGAACCCGATCTCCTCCTCCATCGCCACCGGCTCCAACGCGGCTTCCTCCACTGCCACATCGGTGGTCCCCAGCAAGGTGCGGCCATGCCACGGAATCGCGAACATCACCCGCCCATCGCTGGTGTGCGGCACCATGATCGCGGTGGCCCCCGGCAGGAACGAACGATCCAGCACCAGATGGGCACCCTGGCTGGGTGAAATCATCGGCTCCGCGGTTTCTCCCGCGAGCCCGCGAACGCCATCGGTGAAAGGGCCGGTGGCGTTCACCACCACCTTGGCACGGGCCACGTGCGATTCCCCCGTCTCCTGATCCAGCCAACGCACGCCATGCACCAGGTCGTCGTCGCCTTTCTCCAAGGCCGTCACCTTGGCGTAGTTCAAAAGCACGGCCCCCTGCTCCGCCGCCGTCATCGCCAGATGGATCAGCAACCGCGTGTCGTCGAACTGGCCATCGTAATAGATCACCCCGCCGCGGAGGCCATCGGGGTTCACGTTCGGCAACCGTTCCAGCGTCTCCTCCTTCGAGATGAACCGCGAGGTCCCAAAGCCCAGCTTGCCGGAGAGCATTTGGTATACCTTCAGCCCGATCCCGTAAAACGGCCCTTCCCACCACGTGTAACTCGGCACCACGAACGGCAGCTCGTGCACCAGATGCGGCGCGTTCTTCCGCAGCAGGCCTCGCTCCTTGAGTGCCTCCATGACGAGTGCGACGTTCCCTTGCTCCAGGTAGCGCACGCCACCGTGAACAAGCTTGGTGCTGCGGCTCGAGGTGCCCTTTCCGAAATCGTGCTGCTCCAGCAACAACACCTCGTAGCCACGGGTGGCCGCGTCCACGGCGATGCCCATGCCGGTCGCGCCGCCGCCGATCACCAGCAGGTCCCATTCCGCCCGCACACGGGCCTGCTCCAGCATGCGTTCGCGGTTCATGGTTTGTCCGATTTCACCCAGCCCTTGGACCGCCCCAACGCCTCGGCCCAGCGTTCGCGAAGCTCCGCCACCCGGGCTCGCGGCATCCGGGGTTCGAAGACCTTCTCCGCCTGCCATTGGCTGGCGATGGCGGAGACGTTCTTCCAATAGCCGGTCGCGAGCCCGGCGAGATACGCCGCTCCGAGCGCGGTGGTTTCCACGCACGCGGGACGCACCACCGGCACCCCCAGGACGTCCGCTTGGAATTGCATCAGCGGCTCGCTGCGCGCCGCGCCGCCATCCACCCGCAGCTCACGGATCTTCCGGCCGGTGTCGGCGTGCATCGCATCGAGCAGGTCCGCCACTTGAAATGCAATCCCCTCCAGCGCGGCGCGGGCGATGTGGGCCGCGGTGGTATCGCGGGTCATCCCGACCAGCGTGCCGCGCGCATAGGGGTCCCAATGCGGCGCGCCGAGGCCCGCGAAGGCTGGCACCAGAAACACCCCGCCTGCATCCGGCACCGAGGCCGCGAGCAAGTCCACCTCCGCGGCGGACCGCACGAGCTGAAGACCATCCCTCAGCCACTGCACCACCGCGCCGCCCATGAACACGCTGCCTTCCAGCGCGTATTCGGTCTTCTTCCCGACACGCCAGCCGACCGTCGAGAGCAGCCGGTTCTTCGAGGCCACCGGTTCCGTGCCGACATTCTGGAGCATGAAACAACCGGTGCCGTAGGTGCATTTCGTGCGACCGGGTTTCACGCCCATCTGCCCGAAGAGTGCCGCCTGCTGATCGCCCGCGATTCCCGCCACCGGCACGCCCTGGAGGCCTAGCGACGTGCTCACCTCTCCATACACCTCGCTGGAAGCACGGACCTCCGGCAGCATCGCCGCGGGCACGCGGAAAAGGTCGAGCAACTTCCGGTCCCACGCCCCGGTGCGGAGGTTGTAGAGCAGCGTGCGCGAGGCATTGCCCGGATCGGTGATGTGCAGGTTCGCGCCGCTGGTGAGCTTCCACACCAGCCACGAATCGATCGTGCCAAAGGCCAGCTCGCCGCGCTCGGCACGCGCCCGGGCGCCCGGAACGTGATCGAGAATCCATTCGATCTTCGTCGCGGAGAAATAGGCATCCAGCACCAGACCGGTACGTTGCTGGATCATCCGTCCATGCCCCGCGGCCCGCAATTCGTCACAGCGACCCGCGGTGCGGCGGTCTTGCCAGACGATAGCGTTGTGGATCGCCTCGCCGGTCTTCCGATCCCACACCACGGTGGTCTCCCGCTGGTTGGTGATGCCGATCGCCTTCAAATCGCTGGGACGCAGCCTCGCCCGCCCCAGCGCCTCCACGGCGACGGCCATCTGCGAGAACCAGATCTCCTGCGGATCGTGCTCCACCCAGCCGGGCCGGGGATAGATCTGCCGGATTTCCTTCTGGGCCACCGCGACCGGACTGCCGTGTTCGTTGAACACAATCGCCCGCACGCTGGTCGTGCCGGCATCGAGTGACATCACGTGGGACATGGATCGTGGGATGTTAGACGATCCTCCCGCCGAATGCACGATCCGAATCCCGGCCCGTTCTCAGCTCATCATCATCGCCGAGGCCAAGACCGCGGCCACGGTGGCGAGGCCGGCGACGTGGACCATGCCGTAGCCGCTATGACCACGCGGAGAGGTTTCGAACACCGGATCATCATGAGTGTAGGAACGTGTTTTCATGGCTGGTGGTATGGGACAGTGGTTCAGGCGGCAGCCGTTTTTTCCGGGACGTAGGCATGCAGCCAATCGGCGATGGCCGAGGCGACCTCTTCCCAGCCGGGTTGGCCGCAGATCAAATGGCCGCGTTTCGGAAACTCCAGGAAGGCGGTCACGCTCTGGCCGTCTTCGTAAGCCTCGGCGTTGCGGCGTCCCAGCGAGTCCGGAACGATCTCGTCTTCCTGAGCGGCGACGATCAGCAGCGGGGCGTGCGGCAATTCCACATCGAGCTGGCCGTCGTCCCCGAAGGCGTCCCGCAGGACATTGCGGCTTTCGTGCACCGCGAACTGTTCGAACAAACGATCGCTCTCTTCCCGCTCCAGCGTGTTCGCAAAGGCGGCATGGAATTTCTCCGCCGTCATCCGGCTGAGGGAATCTCCCGCGAATGGATTGGCGATCGACGCCACATTCCGGAGGAAACCCCAGTCGCAACTCGCCATCGCGTTCGGGGCCACCGAGCAGATCGCCACCGCCGCCGCAGCCCGATGTCGACCCATCAGCTCTTGCGCGATCAGACCGCCCAGCGAGTGACCGATCAGGATCGGCTTGTCCGGCATCCGCGCGATGATCGCCGAGTAATGGCGGATCACCTCTTCCATCGAAAGCCCGCCCAGGGAGGCCGGAGGACCGTCGCGGAGTTCGCTCGGTTCGCCTTCATGGAAAGGCCAGGAAGGCGCACTGCAAGGGTAGCCACGTTGTTCGAAGAAGCGGATCCAGTTGGCCCAGCTCTTCCCGTTGAGGAACATGCCGTGGATGAAGATGATGGGAGTTTTCATCGCGGAAAGGTGGTTCAATTTCTTTCTAGCTCCGCTCATGCCAGCCTCACCCATTCAAGTCACAACCACTTTAAATCAAATTCATTATATTGTTTCTCACCACTCCTTCCCCATTGCATCCATGCCCTTTCCCCGGTGCATTCCAAAATGCCGGAGTGCATTTTGCGTCGGCACTAACACCGCTCCAGACCGCCGCAAATTTTTCGCGCATCCGCTGCGGAATGTGACAGGATAACGGACATCCCGGATGAACGAGCCCACCCTCCGCGCTGTTAGATCGCGCCCGCCCCAGAAACGGAAATCCGCGGCCGATGCCCTGTCCGGAATCTGGGCGCTGGCGCTGAGCGCGTTCGTGATCGGCATCGCGTGGTTCGGACGGGAAATCATCGTGCCGCTGGCGCTCGCCGCCCTGCTGACCTTCCTGCTCATCCCGCTCGTCGACTGGCTGGAACGCTGGATCGGCCGGGTGGCCGCCGTGATCCTCACCATGCTGATGATTCTCGGCGGCACCATCGGAGCGGGTTGGTCGCTGACCCACCAGGCCGTCGATCTGGCGAGCCGCCTCCCCGAATACAAGGAGAACCTCCGCGCGAAGCTCCAGTCGATCCAGCTTCCCAGCGGCGCGGGGTTCAAACGCCTGTCGGAAACGTTCGAGGATCTGAAGAAGGACCTGCCCGCGGGATTGGGCGCGAAGCCGGAGGAAAAGGCCAAGCCCGCCGACGGCGCATCCCAACCGCTACGGGTGAAAGTGATCGAGGACCAGAGCGCGCATCCACTGCAGTTGGTGCAATCGCTCGCCTCCCCCGTGCTCGGCCCCTTGGGCACCGCCTCGCTGGTCCTGCTGCTCGTGACCTTCATGCTGCTGAAGCACGAGGACCTGCGCTCCCGCTTCATCCGCCTGATGGGCCAGGGGCGCATCAGCTCCACCACCCGCGCCCTGGATGACGCGGGCATGCGCATCCGCCGCTATCTGCTGATGCAGTTGGTAGTGAATCTCAGTTACGGCTTCGCGCTCTTCGTCGGCCTGTATTTCATTGGGGTCCCGAACGCCTTACTGTGGGGAGCCCTGGCCGCCGGCCTCCGTTTCATCCCTTACATCGGTCCTTGGATCGCGGCGTCGTTTCCGATGCTTTTGTCACTGGTGGTCTCTCCCTCGTGGTGGACCCCGGCGTTTACTCTGGCCCTGTTCATCGCCATCGAACTGGTCACGAACAACGTCCTGGAACCGTGGCTCTACGGTTCCAGCACCGGCGTTTCCTCCATCGCCCTGATCGTTGCCGCCGTGTTCTGGACCTGGCTGTGGGGCCCCGTGGGGCTGGTGCTCTCCACCCCGCTCACCGTCTGTCTGGTGGTGATGGGCCGCCACATTCCGCAGCTTTCCTTCCTCAGCGTGCTGCTCAGCGAGGAGGACGCGCTCACGCCTGCGGAGGATCTTTACCACCGGCTGCTGCGGCGTGGCGAACACGACGAGAGCGACCAAATCGAAGCCTACCTGAAGGAAAGCCCGCTCAACGACCTCTACGACACCGTGCTCATCCCGGTGATGATCGCCGCGGAGGAAGACTACGCCCGTGGCATGGTCGATGAAGAACAACGCGAATGGGTGATCCGCGCGCTGCGCTCGATCGTGGAGGACCTCGACCACAACGAGCCCGCATCCTCCGGAGAATCCTCCTCGCAACCGGTGTGCCGCGTTTACTGCATCCCCGCCCGCGCCGAGCGCGATGAACTGGTGGGCGCGATGCTCGCCAACGCGCTCCATCACGAGGGCTTCGACGCCCGCCATTCCGTGGGCCGCCGGATGGCGAAGGAAATGGTCTCCCAGTTCAGCGAGGATCCCACCGACATCGTGTTCATCTCCGCGGTGGAACCGTCCACGGCCAACCATGCCCGGTCGCTGTGCGAACGCATCCGAGCCAGCGTGCCGGACCAGAAAATCGTGGTCGGCCTGTGGGGGCGCGAGGGTGACCTCGATGAGGTTTCGGAGGATCTGAAAATGTCCGGGGCCGACGAGGTCTTCGCCACCATCGCGGAGGCGGTGGCCTTCTGCGAGGGCTTCGCGCTGCAATGGGCCGATGACGTGATGGAGGCCCCGCGACCGGACAACGAGGACGAGCGCCAGCACAGCTTGGAGGAGCTCCACCTGCTATCGTCCGAACCCTCCCCCGCCCTCGACCGGCTCACCGCGAAACTCGCCCGCGTCTTCGAAATCCCCGTCGCCTCCGTCACCCTTGTCGACCGCCACCGGCAATTCTTCAAGTCCTCCAGCGGCCTGCCCGCGAGCCTCCGCGAAACGCCCCGCGACCTTTCCGTGTGCGGCCATGTCGTCTTCCACGACGAACTGATGGTGGTGGAGGATTTGCTGCGCGACCGCCGTTTCGCGAACAACCTGTTCCTGAAACAACACGGCCTGCGCTTCTACGCCGGGGCCCCGATCCACGCCAGCGATGGCCAGCCGATCGGTTCGCTGTGCCTGATGGACACCAAGCCGCGCCGTTTTTCGAAACGCGAGCGCCGCCTGCTGGCCGAACACGCCGCCGAACTCTCCCGCGAGATCGGCCAGCTCCCGGAAGACACCTAGGTGTTCAGTCCTCCCAAAAAGGTCCGGTTTTCAATCGGTGGATTTCCCTACACCGGCCACCCCTGCATGGAGGCTGCGATCTGAAAGCCCCCAACATTCGGAATCTCATTTAGAATGGCCGGATACCGTTCTCAATGATTCCGGTTGCAATGGCATAGCGCGTCAACCCCGCCGTGTCGTGTATACCCAACTTATCCATGAGACTCTGCCGGTGCTTTTCCACGGTCTTGACACTGATGTGGAGTTCACCAGCGGTCTCCTTGTTCGCCTTCCCTTCGGCGATGAGTTGCAGAACCTCCATCTCCCGTGGACTCAAGCGGACTATCTCCGGTTTCGCGGGCGATTCCCCCTGATCGCGCAGCCGTTTCAAAGGCTGGCTGAAGCGTTTCGAGATCGCGGGGCTGAAGAAGGTTTTGCCCCTGTGGAGATTCCGGATCGCCTCCGGCAGCACGTGCGCCGCCGTCTGCTTGGTGAGATAACCGTGTGCGCCGAGCTCCGCCGCCTTTTCCACGTAGGCATCATCGCTGTGGGCGGAGAGGATCAGCACCTTGGTGGATGGGATGAAGCGGAGTATCTGGCGGGTAGCTTCCATGCCATTGAGCAGCGGCATGGCCATGTCCATCACCACGACGTCGGGTGTCTGTTTCCGCACCATGTCCACGGCTTCCCTACCGTTTTCCGCCTCGCCGATCACAAGTATGTCGGCTTCCATCTTGAGCAACGCCCGCAGGCCTTCCCGGACAATCAGGTGATCCTCAACCAGCAGTACCGTGATCGGGTTCATGCGAGCAAGGAGACTTTGCCCCTCCAAGGAGCAGGCTTCTTTCCCTCGGCAGGATATCCATCGGGAAGATCCAGCCGGACGGTGGTTCCCTTGCCGGGTGTGGATTCCAGGGTAAAAACCCCGCCGACCATTTCAGCTCGTTCCCGCATGCCAAGGATGCCGAGACCTTTCTTTCGTCTAGAGGATGCGATCCCATTCGCCGGAAAGCCCCTTCCATCGTCGGAGATTTCCATGCGGACGCCCTGGTCCATCCTTAGGATCCGTACTTTCGCCCGGCTGGCTTTCGCGTGGCGGGAGATGTTGGTCAGGGCTTCCTGGGCGACGCGATAAAGCACCGTGCGGGAGGAGCCGGGCAGGTCTTCGACCCCCGTGAACGTGGTGAGCCTCACCGGCAGCCCGGTCTGCTCCGTGAACGACTTCAAGTGGGATTTGAGCGCGGGAACCAATCCCAGGTCGTCCAGCACCGTCGGCCGGAGATCCCGGGCGAACGCGTGGACAATTTCCACCGACTTCTCCACCAACCTCTGGGCGACCGAAATTTTCTCGTGCAGCTCCTGGGCGTTCGCCGTGTTCTGCAGGGTCAAGGTGGCCAACCGGACATTGATCCCCGTCAGGGCCTGTGCGATCACATCGTGGAGTTCCCGGCTGATCCTCTTCCGCTCCTCTTCCTGTGCCGAGAGCAAGCGCCTCGATAAAAGCCTCAGTTCCTCCTGCATTCGACGCGACTTGGCGAGCAACTGGCTGGAGGTCGTCTCACTGGTCCGGAGAGACTTCTCGACCCGCTTTCTCCGGACGATCTCCCGGTTCAGCTCCGCGTTCGATGCCGCGAGTTCCACGGTGCGTTGGCTGAGCTTGCCGACCACCGACTCCAAACGGGCATTGGTCTCGCGTGCTCCCCGGTGCGCCTCTTCGAATGGAGCGAGGGCCCGTGCGAAAAACTCTCCGGCTTGACGAAGGGCTCCATCGCTGTCCGGCTCCCGATGGCGCTGTAGTTTCAGGGCAGTCAAGGCATCCTCGTGAACCTTCACCATCTCCGTCGCCCCGAGCCCCATTTTTACAGCCCGCAGTCCCAACCTTCGTGCTCCCTCCCACTCCGCAGCCGCCCCTCGTTTCAAGGATCGGCGGAGTTCCCTGAGGTAGGCTGGAGACAATGATGAAGGAGGGATTTTCATAAAGACATTCCGATCACCTCTGCCCGTGCAGCGAATCACTCTTCACCATCCCTCAGGGGCACCTCACAAGCGATCACTTTTTCAAAAACGGCGACGCGGCTCCCGCGACCGGCGCATGCTTACCGACGGATCACCACATCCAGGACCGCGTCCTGACGTTCCGGATCCGATTCGCCGGTCAACTCGCTTTTGGCCCTCTCATAATCCGCCTGGGTGACGCGAAGGGGCGGGCGCCCCGCCAAAGCTGCCAACTCCCTGGTCCTGGAATAAACCATCTCCCGTGTGACAGGACCGGCTTCGGGCACTTTGTTTGGAGAGAAGCTGCTCATGGATGTTCTTGGGAACATGGCATTCATTCTACAAAGGAGGATCAGGTGGCGGTTCTGACTCCCCCGTTCCGGCTGGTGACCTGGATTTTCTCTTTGGGCAGGTTCAGGTAGACGGTGGACTCGTCGTCGTTGATCCGATCCAGGTTGCAGATGGGAATCAGGATTTCCTTGCTCGAAAACCAGTATCCAGCCTCGAGAACAAGCGCTCCGATCGCCCAGCTTTGGTCGTCCACCACGAAACTGGAAACCGCGCCAATCGGTCCGTTAGTCGCATGAATGTTGTAACCTGTGATGGCTTCGGTGCCGCGCAGGTGAACAGGGTCCTCCCGCCGGGAATGACGAAGCGAAACCGCGACGGATCGCGGCAAATACGGGAGGGGAAAGCCGATCTCACCCCACATCGCTCCGCCCTTCCAATAAGGAGGCCACCCGTAATAGTCGTAGTAGTCCTTCTCGAATTCTCGTGTCACCGGCTGATGCAGTTCGATCGGAGGACTTTCCTCGATCTGACGTCGGCTCAGATTCACATGGAGGACTCTCCCGTCCCGGTCGTGATCGCCCAACGCATGGGGACTCAGCAACACCTCGCGGCCGGGGAGCCAATCTCCGGCATCCGCGACGAGGTAGCGGATGATCCATGTTTCATCGTCGAAGTAAAAGTCTCTCACATGCCCGATGGGGCCGTCCGTGGCAATAAGCTTGTTGCCATCCAGTTCCTCAAGGTTGCGTAGCATATAATCATCCTTCTGATTCCGTTGGTTGACGCGGGTGAACGGCAGTTGGGGCAACTCAACGATAGGGCATGGCTCCACCCAATGCCATGGGGTTTAACCCTACCATCAGCCCTTCGCAAATCCGTCGCCGCCATACGCGAAGTTCATCCCGCAGCCTCCGTTTCCCTCGGATTACCGAAGTAGGTAAATGCCCCATGGCACTTCCAGGGCGCAGGGGTGAGAATGACATGCCCGAAATGGGCACCTCATGCAAACATGCCCGACCATTTTCCCGACGCGTGCGGACGATGAAATCGCCTCCGCCGCTGCTATCATCCTCGACGCCTCTCCGATCTTTCCCAAAGGCACGGTGAGAGTCTCGGTTCAGGATGGATGGATCACACTGGAGGGAGAGCACGAGTGGTGGTTTCAGAAAAATGCGGCCGCCTACGCGGTACACGATCTCCCTGGCGTCAAGGGCGTCACGAACCTCATCACCACCTATCCGGACGATCCCCCCACAATGAACCCTTGGAGATCGAGACCATAGTCCGGTCATCCCATGAGGTCTGTTCCTCCAAAGAGACCAACCCCTCCCTACTGGAGGCATCGCAATCTTCAACCTTCGTCGCCGAGGTTTCCATACCAACCGAAAGCGACATCGCCCACCTGGCCGTCTGCTCCCCCCACGGACGGCCAGGCAGAGGGCCAACGAATCGGTCGTTGGCCGTCAGAGGTCACCGCGGCTGGAAGCTGGATGCCCCACCGTCGTCACAGGTTTAACCAGCTCTCGAAGGCCTCGTGGTTCCTGAGATCATACTGCCAGGTCCGCATGCCCAGCGCCCGACCTGCGGTCACGTTCGCCTCCATGTCGTCGATATAAATGACCTCCTCCGGAACGAGGCCATAGGTCTGGATGGCATGCTCGTAGATGGCAGGTTCGGGTTTGATCGCCCCCACTTCGAACGACAGCACCGCGCCGTGGAAACGGCTGAACCGCGGATACGTCTCGAAGATCCACGGGCAGTGGATCGAGTTGATGTTCGAAAACAAAATCAGCCGGTGGCCGGCGTCGGCCAGGCGGTCCACCACCGACCACATCGGTTCGTTCGGCGTGAAGATGTTCCGCCACGCATGGCGGAAATCGTCCGGCGTGGCCCTCGTCTCCAGCCGCTCGATCGCCCACGCGATGAACTCGTCCTCGGGAATCCGCCCCGCTTCGAAATCGTCCTTCCGTTCCAGCAGCCGCTCGAGCCGGCCGTGCGGATCATCGATGCCTTCCGGCAGCAACCGCGCCAGCGAGCTCTCGAAATCGAAGTCGAGCAGCACCCGCCCGATGTCGTAGAGGAAATTCATGACCCGGGCGTCTCTTTCCGCCCCGCGAGGGTATCGAGAATGAAGCGCGCGGCGTGCAGCGCCCCCGCGTTCCGACCGTGCCGGGCCAGCGCCTGTTTCATCTTCCGCCAGCGCGAGCCGCCGTCCGTGAGCAGGTCCGCGGTGGCCGCGCCGAGTTCCGCGGGCGTGGAGGCCAGATTGCCGCCGCCGATGGATTCCAGCAGCCGCAGGTTTCCCTCCTCCTGGCCGGGCACCAGGTGGTGGATCAGCATCGGGCAGCGGGCCGCGATCGCCTCATGCACGGTCGCTCCGCCCGCTTTGCCCACGATCAGGTGGTGGCGGTTCAGCAACTGCGGCACACGGCGGGTCCAGCCGATCACCTTCACCCGGCCCTTGAACGTGTCCCGGATTTCCTTCGCCCGGCTCCACAGCAGCCGCACGTTGCGACCGAGCACGATGGTCACATGGACCTTCGGGGAGGCCTCCAGCAGCGCCCGGCTGATCCGGCGCACGTGAGGCAGCTTCGCCGTCGGGAAATAAAGAATGCGGAACGCGTCGCACGCATCGGAGCATTCCACCGGCTCCAGCGTCGAAAACGCCGGGTTCACCGGGAAGCCGGTGTCGATCACGCGATGCGCGGGCAGGCCGCTCCGGATCATCGACTCCCGCGTCGCCGGATCGGTCACCAGCCAATAGTCCGTCGGCGCGTTCAACCAGGCGGCATTGATCTCGATGGAGTCCGTCACCACCGTGAACACCGGGACTTTCTTCCCGCTCTTCTCGAAAATGCGCTCCAGGAAATAGGGATACAGCGGATAGGTGCAGATCACCGCGTCCGCCTGGAATTCCTCCACCATCCGGCCGAGGCAGTTCTCCGGCTTCCGCATCAGCGGCATCCGCTGGCGGCGGAAATCCTGGCGATCGGTCGAGCGGTAGATCCGCGCCCACAGCCGCGGGCTGTAGGTCGTCACCAAGCGGTAGCCCCGGCTCAGGAGATCTGTCGAAAACGGTGCCCCCAGCTTGCAGGGATCGGCGACCTTCGTGATCGCGCCCTGGGCATCCAGCGCGAGACCGAGATTGCGGGCGGCGCTGTTGTGGCCTTCCCCGAAGGCGGCGGTGATGATGAGCAGTCTGGGCGGCATTCGGAGGCTCTTGGCCCGGGTTTTTAGAAGCATCCGGACGTTGCGTCGATGGGCATTTCAGGCTTTTGTCTTTTTGCAAATGGCGCGTGACCCGGAACAGGTTCGGTTGAAGGTGGTGGACGATGTCGCCGCCCCGTCCGACGAAGTCGTGCGCCTGAAGCCGTCTGGAGACTCCACCCCTGTTCTCGAACCGCCACAGGTTCAACGGACCACGAAAAATCCCCCGTCTCCTGTGGCACCAGCCGAACGCTTGGAAATCGATCGAAAGATGACCGAGCGGCGTTCCCACGAACCCGGCATCGAGGCGCTGATCGAGGAGATCGATCCGCTCGCCAAACCCCTTGAAGAAACGTGGAGCGACGAGACCCGCGCCCGCCACCCGCTCCCTTGGGGCTGGTTCGTGCTGGTCGGGCTTCTTTGCGCCGGAGCCGTCGGCTGGTCGATCTACAACACCAAGAGCAACGAAGAAAAGGCCACCCTCGTCCGCGACGAGTCCCTCGCAATCTTGGAAAAGGACCAGGAGGAGAACGCCGCCGCCGAGGTCCGGGTGAACCGGATCATTTCCGCGGTGAAAGCCTATTTGGCAGCGGACAACGTGGACAAGCTCGTCCCCTTGATCCGGCAGCCCGAACGCGTACGCCCCTTGATGGAGTCCTGGTATTCCCGGCATCCGCTTGTCCCCGGTCGTTTTGTCCAATTGGAGACGTTCCAGCCCCTCACCCTGGCCGCCAGAGCCTCGTTCTGGAGGATCGCCTGCAAAGTGGACACCGGCACCACCCGCCAGTTCCTGGTCGAGGAAATGCCGGATGGAAAGGTCGCCATCGACTGGGAAACGGACGTCGCCTACCAGCCGATGGACTGGGACACCTACGCGAAGGAAAGACCCCAGGGATCGTTCGAATTCCGGGCACGGGTGGAACCCGGCTTCCTCTACAGCCATGAATTTTCCGATTCCAACCACTGGCTCAGCTTCCGCCTGACCACCGTGCGCGCCGAGGAAACCCTCTACGGCTATGTCGACCGGCAGTCGGAAACCGCCCGGGAGATCCAGCTACTCATTGAGAAAAACGCCAACGCCCCGGTAGCGCTGGTCCTGAAACTCTCCACTCCTCCGGACCTCAAATCCCCCCGTGGAGTGGTGATTGAAAAGGTCTTGTCCCCGCATTGGCTCTATCTGGAGCCACCCGGCACTTGATGCCGGGGCAGGATGCTGCAAGCGTTCCGCCCCCGATGTCCCGGACCTCCGATCCAGCGCTTGCACGGCCTTCCGCCGCTCCCCGGAAACTCCTGTGGCCGACCGTCGCCGGCACGGCCCTGTTCCTCTTCGTGCAGTATGCCAGCGCGATCTGGCGGCTCGCCCACAGCTCGAAGGAGATGGACAACAAGTTCAGCGCGCTGGCCCGCACCCATTACCTGAAGTTCCTGATCGGCCAGAACCTCGAGGTCCTCATCGCCTACGTCCTGCTCGGCATCGCCGCCGTCACCCTGGTGCTCCCGCTCGTCTCCACCTGGTGCAAGCGGCTCAGGAAACCCAGCCGCACCAAGGCCATCGCGATTGCGTTCTTCCTGGTCGGCTTCATCCACGGCTATTTCATGCTGCGGCTGACCAAGACCCGGCCCTATTTCCTCAACGACGCCGAATTCGGAGCCTGGTACTACCGCGTGCTCGACTGGCCGGCCTCGGTCCAGCCGGCCCTGCGTCTGATCCTCTTCGTCATCCTGCCGCTCCTTTTCGTCGCTTGGGTGGCATGGTGGTACATCCGCCGCAGCAACCGGATCTCCCGCCTGATCGGCATTGGGGTGCTGGTGGTCACCCTTGTGCCGCTCGCCATTTCCGCCCTGCCCGCGAAGACAGCGGCACCGGTCGCCAAGGATGACAAACGGCCTTGGAACGTCCTCATCATTGCATCCGATTCGCTGCGCGGCGATCGCCTCGGCTGCGATGGCTACCGTCCCGCCCGCAGCGATGGCCCGGCCGCGGCCGGGGTTTCGCCCGCCATCGACGCACTCGCCGCCCGCTCGATCCGCTTCAGCCGCTGCTACACCCCCATCGCCTCCACGATGGAGTCCTCTGTCACCTTCATGTCCTCCCAGTTCCCGCACACCCACGGGATCCGGCAGATGTATCCGGACCAGGACACCGTGAAGCGGATGGAGGAAACCGTGCTGCCGATGGCCTCCGTGATGAAGGCGAAGGGCTACGATACCGCCGCGATCGGCGACTGGTGCGCGGGCTACTACCAGGTGGTGCCGCTGGGATTCCAGGACATCTCGGTTTCGAACTTCGACAGCTTCAAGATCTACATGAGCCAGGCCGTGGTGATGGCCCACTTCGTCATCCCGCTCTACTTCGACAACGCGCTCGGCTACCGGCTCTTCCCCCAGATCGCGTCCTTCGCCCAGTTCGTGACACCGGACGTCGTGACCGACCGCGTCGAAAACAGGATCGAGCAACAGGCGGCGAGCGGACGCCCGTTCTTCTGGCACGTCTTCTATTCCTGCAATCACCTGCCCTACCGCTCCTCCGAGCCCTACAACCGGATGTTCACCAATCCGGACTACCGCGGTGAAAACTCCCATGGCGTGGCCTTCGACATCAACAAGTTCATCGGCGGCACCGACCTCGAATCCAAGTGGAAGGCCCTGCCCGCCACCGAGGTCAACCAGATCCGCTCGCTTTACGACGGCTGCACCCGCCAATTCGACCACTGCGTTGACCGTATCCTCGACGCCTTGAAACGCAACGGCCTGGACGACCACACCATCGTCGTCATCACCGCGGACCACGGCGACGATCTTTACGAACCCGGCGTGACCCTCGGTCACGGCCTCACGTTCAATGGCGGCGGCCAAGCCAATCACATCCCGATGATCGTCCATGTCCCGGGACTCGAGGGCAAGGTCATCCCGGAAACCATCCGCACCGTCGATGTGATGCCCACGCTGGCGGACCTCGTCGGGGCGGAAAAACCGGACCGCTGGGAGGGCCGCAGTGTGGCGAATTGGATCAAGGGCACCGAAACCCCGGAGACGATCCCCTTCTTCGGCGAAACCGGCTTCCCGTTCATCCAGTTCACCGTGCCGGGCATCGAGCGACCCAAGCTGCCGACCATGGACGAGCTCACCACCATCGACGAGGACTACAATTACCAGTTCGTCCTGAAGGAAGAGTATCGCGAGCGCCTGGTGGCGGCGAAGCAGCGCTGCCTGATCACAAAAAACTGGAAGCTCGTTTGCACCCCCACCAAACAGGGCACCCGCCACTTCGCGCTCTACCGGCTCGCCACCGATGAATCCGGCGGCATCGATCGCGCGGACAAGCACCCGGAGATCCTGGTGCCGATGAAGGCCGCGCTCGAACGCTGGATCGACGACCACCAGCAATCGACCATCCATGAAATCTTCCCGGACGGCGAGCCCGGTTGATCCACCCCGGACTGGATCGATTGCCGCTTGTCTTTCACCTCCGCCGGGGGCAGCCTCCCGCCGTTTTCCCCATCCATGAAACGTCTCCTCCTACCTTTGGCAGCCGCCCTGTTCGCACACGTCTCCGCCGCCGATGTGCCGAAGGTGTTCGCCGGACTCTTTGAAAAAGATGTCCCGGTGCGCGGCCAGATCGGCGTCGTCCAGCCGCCCGAGGAGATCAACAAGTACGTGGCCATGGTCGAGCAGGCCGCGAAGAAGGATCCCGACTGGTTCCGCAAGCACAGCGCCACCGCGAAGTCCGGCGCTCCCCTGCCCTACGACGAAAAACTCGGCCTGACCAAGGAGCAATACGACAAGTATCTGGAGCTGTGGGCGAAGCGTGAATTCAAACCGATGGCCGATGTCATCCTGACCCTCCGCCAGTCCGGCACGGACAAGTGGACGATCATCGGCATGGGCGGTGGCGAAGGCGGCGCACAGGTCATCTCAACCCTCCGCTATTCCCCGAAGGATGACATCTTCACCTCCCCGAACGGCGAGATGAAGCGCCTTGAGGACATCAACGCGGACGCCGAAAGCATTCTCGGTGCCTGGAGCGGCCACGAGTGGAAGTTCGAGGAAACCACCACCCTCGCCCGCACCAAGGAGAACTTCGCGTTCGGCCAGTTCGCCGACAAGAAATACGGCATCGTCGTTTACCGAGTGCAGGAGATCTCGACCGAAGGTTCCCGCCTGCAGGACAAGAGCATGGTGATCCGCTTCCCGCTGGGCAAGGCCGGCCAGATTTCGGAGAACGCCCAGCGCCCTGGCGCGGCTCCTGCTCCCGGAAAACCGGCGCCGGCCACTCCGACTCCGGCTCCGAAGAAGAAGTAACCCCATGGACACGGCGGATCGTCCGGGAAGAAAGCGCCCGTGGTTCCGCCGTCGACGGTTTCTCGCGGCGGCGCTCCCGCTTGCCGCGCCCTTGGGGGTTTGGTTGGCGACCAGCCTTTGGCTCGCCACCCCCTGGGGCCGCTCCTGGGTCGCTGGAAAAATCTCCAGCCGCCTTGGCTTGGAAACGCGCCTCGGAGGCGTGAGCCTCACTCCCTGGGGTGGCCTGCATGTCAAAGGGCTGACCTTGGAGCAACCGCCCCCCCTGAAGGCCGAAGTGGCCGAGCCCCTTCTTTCGATCGCGTCCGCACGGGCTTGGCCGGTCTGGAAGGCATGGCTTCACCGCCGATGGGAAGTGTCCTCCGTCGAACTGGAATCCCCGCGCGCGGTGATTCCCCTGCAATTGGCCCTCCACTTCTCAAGGCTCGCTCCCCCTCCGCCTCCGGTGGTCGCGGTGAACAAGCCCATGGAACCCACCAGCCCCGTGGTTTCCCTGCCGCTCGGACAGACTCCGGTCATTCCGCTCTTCACCATTCCGGTCCCGTCGCCGCTGGCAGCACCGTCCACGACGCCGCCCGTGCTCAAGGTCACCTTGGCACCACCTCCCGATCCAGTAGCCCCATCCTGCTTCGTTCCCACCTGCTGGATCAGCATCCGCGGCGGCTCCGTGGCGATCGTCTCGGCAGGCAATCCCATCCCTTTGCTGGAGGCAGCGGGGATTCAAACGTCCGTTCCAGCCGCGGGCGGGCCAGCGGACTCCAGCTTGCAGGTCAGTACCCTGGGCTCGCTGGGCACCATCTGCAATGCCCCGATCCAGATTCCCCTCCGCTGGCAGGCTCCGGTTCTTTATTGGGGGCCCACACCCGGCCATTCGATCGCCGGGATTTCGGCCCGCTTCGGAGGGAAAATCGGACTGGTTCCGGGACTCCCGATCCTGGCGGAGGGTGAGATCCCCGCTCAATCCGATCTCAAATGGAACGCCCCCGGGCTTGGACAAATGGAAGTCCACCACCTGCGGGCCGCCGGGCGGTTCACCGGCTATCTCGCCACGGCTTCGAGTTGGCAGGGCGACCTCCAGGCGGAAGCCGCGGACATCCGGCTATCCACTCCCGCCCAGCCGGTCATCGGATTCGACCGCGCCGCTCTCACCGCCTTCCAACGTGGCGGTGTGGTCACCTGCCCGGACGCCCGCCTGGTGGGGGACACCCTTTCGTTTCTCGGCAATGCCACCGCGATTCCCGATGGACGCTTCGCCGGGGTGCTGCGGATCGTGGCGGAGCCTTCGATCGCGTCGGGCATCACGGCACGGTTCCAACACGGCGGCAGGCGAATGGCCTTCGCCCAACTTGGCACCCCCGACCGCCTGGCAGCGGACGTGCAGTGGATCGCCAATACCAGCGGCTCCGCCATCCAACTGGGAGCCCAGGGTGACACGGTTCCTCCGGGAGAAGTGTTCCGTTTGCTCAAAGACCACTCCCCATCATCCCCGTGATTGTCAGGGACGCTCCGGGATGCCACGAATCCCGCGTGCGCATCATCGCGGGTAAAGCAGGCCGTTTGGCCATCAAGGTGCCGGGAGCCGTCGCCCGGCCCACCACGGATTTCGTCAGGCAGGCCCTGTTCTCGATCCTCGGGGAAAAGGTGGACGATGCCCGCACGCTCGATCTCTTCGCCGGATCCGGCGCCATCGGCTTGGAAGCCCTCAGCCGCGGGGCCGCCTCGTGCGTGTTCGTGGATGAGCACCGCCAGGCGGTGTCCGTGATTGGCGAGAATCTCGCCAAGTCCCGGCTGGAAGGCGGACGCGTGGTGCGCTCGGAGGTTTCATCATACCTGCGGACAGACCCCGGCAGCTACGACCTGATCTTCGCCGATCCGCCTTATTTCAAAAACTACGGTGACCGCGACCACGTGAAGGAGCTGTTGGCCAATCCCCACCTGTCGCTGCGTCTCGCGCCGGGTGGGTGGTTCATTGCGGAAATCTCGTCCTCCCAGAAATCACCGTTGGCCGAAGGCTGGTCACTACTGGACCGCCGCGAGTATGGCGGCTGTGCCATCCTGCTTTACGCCCCCGTGGCCGCCGCCTAGCGTCCCGCCCGATGCATGGATTTCTTGGAATGGCGCTCTACCGGCTGTTGTTGCCGGTCCTGTTTGTCGCCGCGTTCCCGGCCTGGGTGGTGAAAATGGTGCGCCGCGGCGGCTTCGGCAGCGGCCTGCGCGAACGCCTCTCCATCTACCGCTGCCCGCTCGAACAGGAGCCCTGCGGCGCAGTCCACCTGCATGCGGTCAGCGTTGGTGAATCCCTGCTCGCCCTGAAACTCCTCCGCGAGTGGCGGAAATCCGTGCCCGATCAAAAGTTCGTTCTCGCGGTGGGCACCGCCACCGGCCAGGCCGTGGCTCGCGAGCATGCTCCAGAAGGCGTGCGGGTGGTCTACGCCCCGCTCGATTTCCGCTGGATGGTGCGCCGTTATCTCAGCCGCTTCGAACCATCCCAGATCGTGCTGGTGGAAGGCGAGGCCTGGCCGAACCTGATGGTGCTGGCGCAGCGCCGGAGCATTCCGGTGCGATTGGTGAACGCGCGCATGTCCCCACGCTCGCAACGCCGCTACCGCAAGTTCGCGCCGTGGATCCGCCCGGTCTTCTCGCGGTTCGACCGCGTGGGCGTGCAGGAACCCGCGGATGCCGCGATCTGGCAGGATCTCGGACTTCCTGCAGACAAGATCGCTGTCACCGGCAGTTTGAAATTCGATCCCGGCACCGGGGCCCGTCCCGAGCCGCGCGCGGAATTTACCACCATGCTCGAAGCCTTCGGCCCGGGACGCCGGATCGCAATGGCCGCCAGCACCCACACCGGGGAAGAAAGTCTCATTGCCACAGCGATCCGCGAGGCCGATCCGGAAGCCTTGCCGGTCATCGTGCCACGCCATGCCGAACGACGCGCGGAAGTGAAGACTGCGTTGCTGGCGGAGGGATTCGAAGTCGTCCTGCGGTCCGTCTACAGCGCCCCGGTCGATCCCGCCCGGGCCTGTCTGGTGATTGATTCCACGGGCGAGCTGCGCGATTGGACCGCCCACGCGGATGTGGTGGTGATCGGAAAGAGTTTCCTCGGCACAGGCGGCCAGAATCCCTGCGAGGCCGTTCTCGCCGGTAAACCCGTGGTGTTCGGCCCCCATATGGAGAATTTCGAGCCGCTTGCGTCGGCTTTGGTTGAATCCGGCGGGTGCATCCGGGTGGTGGACACCGGCGCTCTGGTGACGTCCATCCGTGCGTGTTTGCGCCCTGATTCCACTCTCCGCGAGGGCATCGCCGCCGCCACCGGCGTGCTGATCCGCCACGAAGGAGCCACCGCCCGCACCGTCGACCTTCTCAAAGCCTGATTCCGCGTGGATTTTATCCTCGAAAGACCCCGTGCTTTGGCTGTACGCCGGGTTTGTCATTTCCAAAGAAACCGATAACGTCAACCGCCTGTGAGCGACTCTGAATCCAATCCTCTCCGCAATCTCCTGTCCGGCATCGATCTGGGGCCGGCCTGGGCACGCGGCGACGCGCCTTCTAAACAGCCGCGCGAGCGCGCGGGTTCCGACGCGCCCCGGCGTGAAAACCGCGACCGCGAACCGCGCGAAGGCAGGGATGACGACCGCCGCGGAGGCGGTGGCGGACGCCGCTTCGATGGCCGCCGTGACGACCGCCGCGGAGGCGGTGGCCAGCGCGGGAACTACGAGGATCGTCGTAGCGGGCCGCCGCGTTTCGAGGAAGCCGTGCCCGCCGCCGGCGTGCGCGTGCAGCTCCACCCGGACACCCAGGCGGTGCATCTGGTTGCAAAGGAAGTCCACCACGTCGCCCGCGTCTATTCGCTCTACGACATCGCCCAGATCCTGCTGGCCCAGCGCGACCGCTGCCGCGCGATCTTCGAGGTTTCCGAAGGCAAGAACGCCCTGTTCCTCGGCAAGCACGACGGCTCTCTGTGGCAGACCAAGGAGGAGGCGATCCGCCACTTCTGGCAATCCGACGCGAAGGGCTCCGTGTTCGAGGAAGAAACCGTGGAGGTCGATCCTCCGAGCGGCAATTTCCAGAGCGTCGCCCGCTGTGGCATGAGCGGCGAATGGCTCGGCCCGCCCAATTTCCACTCCTACCAGACGAACCTGCGCCGCCTCCATCGCGAACGTTTCTCCCACCTTCCCTTCGAGGTCTATTCCTCCAAGGTCCGCACCGAGCGCGGCGAGGAAGCCGTGAACGCATGGCTGGAGACCACGAAGAAGCGCGTCCGCTGGCGTCCGAAGGGCGACGAGGAAGCGGCCTGGATCGAGGACTCCGCCGAGGCCGAGCGTCTCTTCGCGACCAAGTATTTCGAGGAAGCCTTCAGTGAAACCCGCAAGGCCGACATCTCCGCCGGCATTCCCGCCAAGCACCTCTCGCCGTCCCTTCTGGCCTCGCTGAAGGTCGCCGGCTCCCACGCCCGCAAGCACCCCGCGGTGCTGATCCCGGCCGTGTGCCGCATGCTGGAAGCCGAGCACCTGCCGGTCTTCAAGCGCGAGGGCAAGCTCTTCACCGGCCCGGCCCGTCCGCATCCGCTGGCGACCGATGCGGTGCTCGCCGAGCGCCCGTCCGCAATCGTCAACTGGCTCCAGGGCAAGAAGGATCCCAAGCTCGCCGATCTCTGGAAGAGCGTGCTGCCGGAAGGCACCGAGGAAGCTCCCCAGGAGTGGCTCTCCGATCTCTTCTGGCTGCTCACCCAGGGCCACGTGCTGCTCTACGCGAACGACCGCATGGTCATGCCGGAGCGCCGCCAGCCGTCCCCGGCACCAGCTCCAGCCGCCGCTTCCGCCACCGGCGAAGCGCCCGCGAAGAAGAAGCGCAAGCGCAAGCCGAAGAAGCGGAAGCCGAAGAAGCGTACCGGCGTCGAGCGCCGCAAGCTGAAGCTGAACCCGCTGGTTCTCCGCATCGCGAAGACTCTGCCGGACCATCCGTTCCGCCACCAGCTCCGCAACCGCACGCTGCGCCGGACCCAGGTCCTCGCCGCCCGCGACGAGCAGTAAAGCCGCCTTTTTGGCACGATCCTCCCGTGTTTGAGGGCGGGAGGATCGCTTTTCCCCTGTTTTCAGGCATTTCCGTGCCTGAAAATAGACCGAAATACACTTTGGGAGTGTGAAACTCCTTGCCAGCCAGCAGGTCCCGGAGAACCCTGCCGCCCCATGCTGAACATCCCTAACAACACCCTCGAGAAGATCCTCGAGTTGCGTGCGAAGAACGGCCTCGATGCAACCCCGGAAGCCCTGGAAGCGTCGCTGGAAGCCGCCAAGTGCAAGTGGACGCTGGAGGACACGCCGCGCTACCGCCGCGCTGGTGATGCCCCGATCTACATCTCCGGGAAGTACCTGACCCAGGCCGGCATTTGCCCCGCCACGGGTGAGAAGGACGCGGGCAGCGGCATCAAGCGCCCCGCCGCGAAATCCGAATCCAGCACCAGCGCTCCCTCCGCCACGCCGAGCCAGGAGACCTTCTACCGTGTCCTCCACGGCAAGGGCTTCGACGTCAAGATCACCAAGGACCTCCTCACCGGTGAAATCCGCGAGGAGGTGCCCCGCGAAATTTCCGAACTGAACCTCCAGTTCAGCGCCCTTCCGGCCCGTGCCGAAGGCCTCCATGTCATCCAGACCACGCCGCAGATCCAAGTGGCGATGAGCCTCGACAAGTTCCTCGAGCTCGCCCGCATCAAGCCTTGATCGTTCTTTCGGACGTCCACCGTGCCCTTGCGGTGGACGTCCGGCAGAAGCCCCTTCGGGCTTCCCTTCCCCTCCCGGGCCGTGCCAAATTGGAGTCCCACGATGGATTCCGGCACACCCACCCCGCGCGGCTTCGACAATGCCGTCGCCACCTTCCTCCGCACCGTCCAGAACCACCACGTGGCGCTCAGCCAGATGGCGGATCAAAAGGCGAATGTGCTGATCGGAGCCTCCTTCGTGGTGCTCTCCATCCTCTTCCATGAGGTGAGCCAGCACGGTCTCACGCCCACCCTGGGCATGCTTTCGGGCACCTGTTTCACGGCCTGTTTCTTCGCCGCGCTGGCGATCTTCCCGCGGGCGAAAAAGGAAAAGGACCGCACACCGAATCCCCTGTTCTTCGGCTCCTTCGCGCAACATCCGCGCGAGGACTTCCACCGCGAGCTCGATGCCATCCTGTCCTCGGACAGCAGCATCACCCACGCCATGGCCGAGGACATCTACCAGCTCGGCTGCGTCCTCCACCGCTACAAATACCGCTACCTCCGCTACGCCTACCGGACCTTCCTAGTCGGGTTGACGCTGACCGCCGCCACAGCCCTGCTGTGGCGGCAGTGGTAAAATCAGGATCGCTTAGTGGCAGCCGCAGCCGCCGCCACCGCAGCAGCCGTCCTCGGCTTCGGCGAAGTCCTCGGCTTCCGGCACGCGGCCCAGTTCGAGGGTCATGCCCACGTACTTGCCGATGGTCTGCTGGATGGACTCGAGTTCGCGCTGGGCTTCGAGGAAGCCGCGGGCGATTTCGTTGGCGAACAGGGCATCGCGAGCGGCCTCGAACTCGCGGATTTCCGCGGCACCGAGTTCCACACCGGCGTGGCGCTTCTGATGAAGCTCTTCGCCGCGCTCGTGCACGCTCTGGTACTGGAGACGGGCGGCATCGTCATCGAGGAAGCGCTCGACCTGGCCCTGGAGCTCCTTGAAGCGCGGCTCGGCCACGATTTGGGCGCACAGTTCCTTGGTCTTGCTGATCACGGTGGATTCTTCGGCTAAGATCGACATGCGCCCCCTCTACCCCCGCTCGCCCCCGCTGGCAACCCCCATCCGGAGCCGGGCGAGTGATTTTCCCGGAACATTTTCCCACCGTTTTCCCGCCCAAAGGCGCTTTTCATCTCGAATTCTTCTCCCCTCCACGGGGATTTCACCGCTATCCTGCCACCGTCCTTAGGAATGAAGAAGTTCCTCCGCCGCCTTACCCTTGCCACCCTGGTGCTGACGCTGACCGCGTTCGCCGGTCTGGCGTGCTGGGGCTCGGATCAATTGCTCCATCCCAACCGCCGCTCGCTGCAGGACTACCACCGCGAGATCTTGCGGGCTCCTTCCGACTTCGGCCTGCGGATCCAATCCTACACCGGCGCGGAGGGCACGCCCTGCCTGCTGGTGACCCCCTCGCCCCGTCCCGGCCCCGCCAACAAGGGCCGGATGGTCCGCGATGCGCTCGCGAAGCGTGGAGTGAAGATCGGCCCCTGGGGGGAGATCCGCGGCACCATCGTGCTGCTCCACGGCTTCTGCGGACGCAAGGAGGACAACCTGCCGATCGCCGAGCGACTCTGCGCCGTGGGTTTCCGCTGCATTCTTCCGGACCTGCCGGGCCACGGGGAGAATCCGGCCGCCAGCGCCACCTTCGGCCATCGCGAGAATTCACTGCCCGCGGACCTGCTCGACGATGCCGCGAAGCGCTTCTCCTTTGCCCCGGCCCCGGCCGCCTTGTTCGGCATTTCCCAAGGCGGAGCGATCGCCCTGCAAGCCGCCGGACGGGACGATCACCGCTGGTCCTCCATCGTGAGCGTGGCGTCGTTCGCGTCCCTCGATCAACCGGTCGGTCGAGCGGCGGGCGCCATCCACCAGCTTGCCTGCATCGCGCCCTTCGCCTCGGGCGCGTGTGCCACCGGCGTGTTCTGCCGCGAGGGTTTCACCCCGTCGGACGTCCGGCCGATCGATGCCGCGAAGCACATCGAAATCCCCGCCCTCATCGTCCACGGCGATCAGGACGAGTTCATTCCCGTGTCCTCCGGAAAGGCGATCTACGATGCCCTCCCCGGCCCTCGGAAAGCCTTCCGCGTGGTCCACACCGCCGGTCATGGCAACGTACTGGCCACCGGGTCGAACGAGCTTTACGCCGACCTCTGCCGCTTCTACCTCGATGCCTGCAAGGCTCCTGTGTTAGCGGATGGTAAAACCTGCCGGGCACAGGTTAAGCAGAGGTAAACTTCCTAGTTTCGCAGCACGGATCGTGGCGGAAGTATGGTGTGAAAACCCTCACATTCGCCGCCCTGCTTCTTTCACCCGTAGCCGCCACCGCCGATCCGCTCCCGGCCGGATCATCGGTCGCCACCCAACCTGGAAACGGCACCACGTCGTTCGCCCGGCTCGATCTCACCGACACCGGCAACCGCGTCTGGACGCTGCAAGCTTCCTCGAACCTTTCGACCTGGTCGGACACCGGCACCCTGAAGGTCCGCAACAGCCTGCTCCGCATCCAACTGCCGAAGACCAACGGCACCCAACTGTTCTACCGCCTCCGCTACAACTCGGACGCGCAGACCGCCGCCAATGACGTGGCCGATGCCCTGCTTCTCCCCGCCACCGCCGCGAACTACGCGAACCCAACGCTGCCCGCGCACCTGCTCACCCCGCAGATCCGCGGCCAGGACAACACGCCCTTCGACAACGCGGTGACCAATGCCGGGGCCACGCTGGGCCGCGTGCTGTTCTACGACAAGCGGCTCTCGGCGAACAACACGGTCTCGTGCTCGTCCTGCCACCAGGCGGCCCACGGTTACTCGGATCCCGAGCGCTTCAGCACCGGCTTCGCCGGCGGCAAGACCTCACGGAATTCCATGGGCCTCACCAGCAACCGCTACTATCTCCGCGGCCATTATTTCTGGGACGAACGCGCCGCCACGCTGGAAGACCAGGTACTGATGCCGATCCAGAACAGCACCGAGATGGGTCTGACGCTGACCGAGCTGGTGAGCAAGGTTTCCGCCGAACCCTACTACGCCACCCTCTTCACCTCGGCCTTCGGGAGCTCCACGGTGACCAGCGACCGCATTTCGAAGGCGCTGGCGCAGTTCGTCCGGTCGATCGCGTCCGGTGCGAGCAAGTATGACCTCGGCGTGCCACAGAACTTCGCCAACTTCACCGCCCAGGAGAACCAGGGCCGCGCGATCTTCACCGGCCAGGGCGGATGCGCCGCCTGCCACGGCAGCGACAACTTCGTACCCGGCAACGCCATCTTCAACAACGGGCTCGAAAACCCGTATGTCGACAAGGGCCTCGGCGGCATTACCGGACTCACTGCGGACGAGGGCTTCTTCAAGGTCGGTTCGCTCCGCAACATCGAGCTCACCGCGCCCTACATGCACGACGGACGCTTCGCCACGCTCGAGGAGGTGGTCGAGTTCTACAACTCCGGCGTCGTCAACCACCCCAACCTTTCGCCCCAGCTCCGCGTGCCACCGGGCAACCCCGGCGCGGGCAATCCCCGCCGGTTGAACCTGAACGCCGGACAGAAGGCCGCGTTGGTCGCCTTCCTCAAGACGCTCACCGACACCGCGGTGACGAGTGATGCGAAGTTCTCCGATCCCTTCCGCTACGACGCGAACTGATCCGCTCACTCCGCCACCACGAACATCGCCCCGAACGAGTTGCTCTCGATCGGGGCGGTGGGATTCACCGCCATCTGGGAGATGTCGCCATCGAGAAAGAGCGCGTCCTTGCAGCCGAGTTTCAAGAAGAGCCCAGCGAAGTCCCAGAAGTTCACCACCTGCCCCGGAGCGGTGATCGCGAACACCACGCGGCCCTTGTCATCGATGCCCACGCCGTTGCGGACGAGCTTGTTTTCCGAGCCCTCCTTGAATGCCGGATGGCGCCTGCCCTCTAACAGCAATGCCGGGCCCGATTGTACTTCCAGCCTCGCCGTGCGCATCCAACCGCCTTGGAATTCCATCCGCTTTTCGCGGGCCGCCTTGATGCCGGTTTCGGTGATCGAGGCGGATTGCTTTTCGTGAGTGAACACCGATCCAGCCGAGAACACCGCGGTGGGCTTGAGATAGAAATTGCCAGCCGCTTCCCGGGTGTTCAGCGGATGGAGCAGCTTGCCATTCTCGACATGCAGGCCGCAGGGCGTGCCGCCCATCTCGAAAATCCCGGCGTTCGCGATGAACTTCACCGTCTTCTTCTCGCGGGCGAAGCGGGCTTGGACCTTGTCGAAGGTCCGATAGGGAACGCCCTTCTCATCCTTCCACACCACCTGCAGGGCCGCGGGCTCCAGCTTGACGACACGAAAGCGGGTGCCTGCATGCACGATGGCCTCTTCCTTGACCTCCACGGCATGGAGATCCGCGGCGGAGACGAGCATCGCACAGAACAGCAGGAAGGCTTTCATCCTCCCATCGTGCCATGGATGCACCCGCGGACAAGAACGCCCCGGGGCTTCACACCGTTTTCACGCTGGCTCACTTGAAGAGCGGGAACTTCGCGCCGGGCTTGAAGTGGTCCGGCGGATCGAGGCTCAGCACCCGGTCGTCGCCGACCTGATAATCGCCATAGACGATCGGCACCACCGTCACGCACAGGATCTGCTCGGGTTTCCCCTGGTCGTCCTTTTCCTCGACCTTCGAGACGTGAAGCACCGCGGCGCAGTTCTGCGCCTTGGTCACGGTGAGCATGTCATCCGGCTTGAACCACGAGAACGCGGCACGATCGGCGGTCGGGAACAGATACTCGATGATGACCGGATACGGCTGCACCGGCGTGAACTCGTCCGGCTTCACCATCGCGCGGCCCCGCACCACGAATCCGGGTGCGAAGAAGTCCGCATCCTTCGAGGTATCGTCATGCAGCGGGCGGACGCTCTGGACCTTGTAGTTGCCCTCCACGTAGGTGAGCAGCAGCGGGCGCTCGAAGTTGGTGAGGTAGTTCCGCAGCAGCGCGGGATTGAGCCGGGCCAGCTTGGCATCGTCGAAGCCGTTGAACTTCTTGTAGAGGTCTCGCGGCGAGAGCGAGTTCGCCGTCGGCGCATCCAGCGCCTTGTAGCGTTTCAACTCCGGCAGCCGCTTCAGCTTGCGCAGGATCTCATAGTTCCGCGGGTTTTCCGGATGACGGAAGATGTTCAGGCACACCACCCAGCTCGTGAGCGCGAAGCAGGCCGCGAGGATGTTCGCGAGCAGCCACCAGAAATAGGCCGGGCGGCGGGGTGCCGGTTCTTCGACGACGCGTGGCACGGCGATCAGGACCCGCAGGCTTCGCCGTCCGCCACGGCGTTGGCTCCCGGCGCTTCGTCCGCCGTCTCAAAGGAAGTGCCGCAGCCGCAGGAGCGGGCGGCATTCGGATTGTGGATTTTGAATCCGGCGTCGGAAAGGGCGTCCGAGTAGTCGATCTCGCAGCCGCGCAGGCGGTCGAGGCTGTCCGCCGCCACGATCACCCGGGCTCCATGGGCCTCCACGGTCACATCGCCTTCCTCGGCCACGCCGAAGCCCATTTCATACTGCCAGCCGGCGCAGCCGCCGCGGCTGACCCCGAGACGCAGCCCGGTCTCCGGAGACGCGCCCCTGTTCTCCAGCATGCTCCGCAGCTCCGCGGCCGCGCGTTCGGTCAATGTGATCATTGCTCAAGGGAGTGATACGGGCGCGGACGCCGGGTGCCAGCGGAAAGTTTCCGGAATCCTTGGATTGGCCTCACTTCCCGCGCATCCGCTCCATCGCCATCGCGAAGGCGGTCCGGCAGGTCTGGAGCTCCAGGGACAGCCGCGCCCGCTCGCGCGGATCACTCTCGCCCTCCAGCGCCTCCTTCAGCTCGTCCACCCGCTTCATCAGATCCACCTCCGGGGGCACGAAGCCGTGGCCCTTCAGCATCGCATGGGTGGACCGCCATTCCGCGGGAGTGGCGAAGTACGCGTCGAGGTCCAACGGACCGGCCGGTCCGGACGGCGGTTTCAGCTCTCCGGAAGCAATCGCCTCATCGATCCGCGCCTCGGCGATTTTTTCGAACATCGACATCCCCCGGCACCCTACTTTGCGACACCGCCGGACGCACCTCTTTTTGGACCGGTAATCCAACACTTTCCATTCATGCAGAACGGCCTGCCGATTTAATTAAGAAATCCTTATCATTCATTTTTCAATAACACCTCCAAAATAGGTGCGGTTAGAGCGACGGAATTTGAAGATTTTTTGAACGAACGACTGATGCGCGGGTCAGATATTTAAGAATATCATGAATCTCTCTAACTTTTACTTTCCCCCCCCAGCGCCGACGTGCCGGTACCGGATAGACCCGGCACGTCGGCTGCGTATCGAGGAGTACCAGGGATCGGTCGGGTTGGACGATTTGCGCGCCACGGCCGAAGCCGCGGTTTGCGACCCGGCCTGGTCACCGGAACTCCACGGACTGATCGACTTCAGCGGAGCCTATCTGGACCTGTCCTCGAACGATGTCCTGCGGCTGGCCCTGCTGCTGCGCCGCGACGGCTACCGCTCGAATGGCTGGCTCGCCTTCATTGTCGGGAATTCCGCGGCCTTCGGGCTGGTGCGGATGCTCGGCCACTGGACGCGCGCCACCGACCGCACCCGGATCTTCCACAACCGCGAGGAAGCGGAACGCTGGCTGAACGGCCGCGCCGGCCATGTCCCCCCGGGCTTCGGCGGCGGTCTCAATGGCGCTTGCGCCACAGCAGTCCGTAACGCGGGCTGAACAGGTAGGCCGCCACGAAGAGCAGCCCCAGCAACATCACGATCGCCGGACCCGGCGAGATCCCCAGCACCGAGGAAACCACCACGGCCCCCGCGGAGCCGACCGCACCGATCAACCCTCCCCCCCAGAACAACGCCGAGGTGCGGTCGGTCAGCAGGGACACCGTGGCGGCCGGAGCCACCAGCAGGCCCACCGACAACACGCAGCCAACCGCCTGGAGGGAGGAGACGAGGGACAGGACGAGCAGGCCGGAAAGCAGGTAATGGACGAAGCGGACCGGCACGCCCTGGGCCGCGGCCACGTTCGGTTCGAACAAGGTCAGCAGGATCGGCCGCATCAGCAGGCTGGTCGAAAGCAGCACCACCGCGCCGGTGGCGAAGGACACGACGAGATCGTGGTTCCCCACCGCGAGGATGTTGCCGAAGAGCCAGTCCTCCAGTTGGCGGCGGGTGTTCAGCAGCGGCAGCACCGCCACTCCGGCGGCGAAGGACGCGGTGTAAAGTACGGCGAGCGCCGTACCTTGCTCGATGCGGTTGCCGCGCGCGACCGCCACCGAGCCGAGCCCCACCAGCAGCGCCGCGAACATGGCGCCCGCGAAGGCGTTCCACTGCGTCAGCGCGCCTGTGGCCAGGATCGCCAGCGCGATGCCCGGCAGCATGGTGTGGGACAGCGCGCTCACGGAGAGGGCGCTGCGGCGCAGGATCACGAAGCCGCTGAAGAACCCGTTGGCGAAGCCGATGAAGGCCGCCGCGGCGAGCGCGCGCTGGAAGAAGGGATTGGCGAGGAGTTCCACGGCGGGGTCAGACGGCGGCCTTCTGGGCCGCGAAGGTGCGGGTGATGAGATCCACGGTCAGCGTTTCCACGGCCGGACCGAAGGCGAGTTCGCGGGTGTTCAGGACCAGCACCTCGTCGAAGAGCTTGCCCGCGGTGTCGATGTCATGGTGGGACGCGATCACCAGACGACCCTCATGGGACAACTTGCCCAGCAGGTCCGCGAGCAGCCGCGAGGCATTGCGGTCGAGACCGGTGAACGGTTCATCGAGCAGCAGCACATGCGCCTCCTGGGCGATGGCGCGGGCGAGGAAGGCCCGCTGCTGCTGGCCACCGGAAAGCTCGCGGATCTGGCGGTGCTGGAGATCGGCCAGCGCGAGGGACTCGAGCGCCTCGTCCACTGCCGCGTTGTCCGCCGCGCTGAATTTCCGCCACCAGCCGGTCTGGGCGTAGCGGCCCATTTCCACCAGCCCTCGCACGGTGATGGGAAACGACCAGTCCACCTCCTCGCGTTGCGGCAGATAGGCGAACTCGCGCGACCACTTCCGGACCTCGGTGCCGCGCCAGCGGATGGTGCCGGAGGTGCGGGGCACCAGCCCGGCAATCGCCTTGAGCAGCGTGCTCTTGCCCGCGCCGTTCGGCCCGATCAGGGCCACGCGGTTGCCGCAGGAGGTCGCGAACGACACCTGGTCCAGGGCCAGCACGCGACGGTAGTGCACGGTGAGATCCGCGATCACCAGCTCGTGGTGATGCGCGTGGTGGGCGCAGCAATCGTGATGGTCGTGGTGGGATTCGCTCATTCGGTGGGGAGTTCCCAGACGTCGTCGAGATCGCCAGGGGCTTCGAAGTAATGCACGAGGGTCGGTTTCCCGGCCGGTTCCAGCGTCAGTTTCGCGAAATGGTTCAGGCCCTCCGCCATCGGGGCTTTCCAGCGCAGCGACACGAACACCACCGGATCGGCGGCATCGAGCGACAGCATGCCGGTCAGCGGGTCGGCCGCCCCGGCGCGAAACAGCACCCGGCCCGCGCGATCCTTCAGCTCCACGGACTCCGCGGGCGTGGACAGCTTCATCGCGAAGCCGGTGACCGCGGTGGTCGTTTGAGCGACCGGATGCGCGTGATCCTCCGGCGGCCGCTCCACCGAGGCACCGCCGAAACGCAGCATCGCCCATCCGACCAGCAGGAGTCCACCGGCCAGCATCAGGGTCCGGAAGAGGGGTGAGCCGCGCACGCGCGGAGCATGGCGCAGGAAACTTGTTCATGCAAGCAAACTGCGATATCGCTTTCGTCATGGGTCGCCACGGATCTTCGGCTTGCCCGTCCCCGCCTTCACCGCCCACCTTGCCCGCGATGCCGGAAACCACCCGCGCCCACCTCGTCTGCGGACCACCCGCGGCTGGAAAAACCACCTACGCGCGCCAGCTCGCGGACCGACTCGGAGCCTGCCTGCTCGATAGCGACGAGGTCGCGGAGCGCCTGGTCCGCGCGGGCATGGCCTTGGCCGGGCTCGATCCGAACGACCGCGATTCCCCGGCCTACAAGCAGGCCTACCGCGACGCCGTGTATGAGACGCTCTTCGACCTCGCGAGCTCGAACCTGCCACGGGTGCCGGTGGTGATCGCAGGCCCCTTCACCTCCGAGGGGAGCAATCCCCGTTGGCCGGAACAGTTGAGGGAACGCCTCGGTGCGGAAACCACCGTCCATTTCGTGTGGTGCCCGCCCGCGCTGCGCCGGGAGCGGATCGTCGCCCGCGGTGAAACCCGCGACCTACCGAAACTCGCGGCTTGGGACGCCTACGTCGCTACCTGCCGGGACGAGCGGCCAGTGTTCCCGCATGTGTTTGTGGAGAATGAGTGATCTCGGGCCGATTCGGACAGAATTGACAAAATTCTCAGAATTAACAGGAGATCCGCAGCGGCACCTTCAAACGAGGAATTCAGCCCCCCTCTTCATTTTGTGAATTCTGAGAATTCTGTAAATCCTGTCCAAACCGGGCTACCCAAACAAGGAAGCCTGATTTCTCGAACAGGCCATGACACCCCGCCCGACATCCTCCCCGCCACCCGCTTCCAGCGATCTGGAAGTGAATCACGCATCCTGTTGATCTTCGGCCTGGCCATCCTGGGCGTGTTGTCGTCCGGAGCCATGCTCCTGGGATTCGTTCACCCGCCCATGTTGTTGCTGGGCCTTCCCCTTTTCATCATCTTCGTCCGCGGGGTCTGGATGACGGCGACCCAGCCGAACCGCTTCGTCTTTTCCATCGACGAACATGAGATCACCTGGGGCCAGTTCGGAAAGGAACGCACCCTGCCCATCGAACAAGTCCGGAGGTTCCATTGGAATGACAGCGATGGTTTCAATTTCTGCATCATCACCAAGCAGGGCGAGCGGATCCCGCTTTACGTGCTCGAAACAGTGCTTTCCTACCAAAGCCGTCCGGCGCTTCTGGAGTTCCTGCGCACGGCCCACCCGGATCTGGAGATCGAAGGATGCGTGACGGCCGACGCCACCACCTGAACCGGCGACCACGTAACCCGCGGGATTTTCCCTCCCCCGCCCTGCCCTGATCTGCTACCCCTCCGCCATGTCTGACTCCATCTCCGGCCTCACCGCCCGCATCCAGTCCTTCGTGGACGCGCGGGAATGGCGCCGCTACCACAACCCCAAGGACCTCACGGTGGCGATCACCGCGGAGGCCGGGGAACTGCTCCAGCACTTCGTGTGGCAGCAGGACGAGCAGATCGAGGCCCGCGTGGAGGCGCGGCGCGAGGAGATCGCCTCGGAGATCGCGGACGTGGCGATCCTGCTGTTTGAGCTGGCCGACAACCTCGGTCTGTCGCTGGGCGAGGTCATGGAGCGGAAGATCGCCTACAACGAGTCGCGCTATCCGGTGGAAAAGGCGCGCGGCAACAACCTGAAGTATTCCGAACTGTGAGCGACCTGCCGCCTTCCGGCGAAACACCCCGCCCGCCCCGCCGCAAGCGCTACTCGGGCAAGAACCCGCGCCGTTTCGAGGACAAGTACAAGGAGCACCATCCGGAGAAGTATCCGGACACCGTCGCCAAGGTGCTCGCTTCTGGAAAGACCCCGGCGGGTTCGCACGTGCCAATCATGGTCGCGGAATCACTGGAGGCGCTCCAACTCGCGCCGGGCATGGCCGGCATCGATGCCACGCTCGGCCACGGCGGGCACTCGCTCGCCATCCTCGGACAGATCACGCCGGGCGGGAAGCTTCTCGGCTTCGACGTCGATCCCATCGAGCAGCCGAAAACCGAGGCCCGGATCCGGGCGGCGGGTTACGATGCGGAGGCCTTCGAAGCCGTCCGCTCGAACTATGCCGGCATCGCCAAGGTGCTGGCCACCCGCGGCGTCGAACAGGTCGATTTCATCTACGCCGACCTCGGCTGCTCCTCGATGCAGTTCGACGATCCGACCCGCGGTTTCTCCTTCAAGACCGATGGCCCGCTGGACATGCGAATGAACCCGGAGCGCGGGCTTTCCGCCGCCGAATGGCTCGAGCGGGTGAAACCAGACAAACTGGCCTTCGCCCTGGCCGATCATTCCGACGAACCCCGCGCCGAACGCCTGGCCGAGGCGCTCGCGGGCAAGCGTTTCAGCGGCACCAGGGCCTTCGCCGAGGCGATCCGCGCCCGCCTTCCGGGGCTCAACGAGGAAGTGGTGGATCTCACCATCCGCCGCGTGTTCCAAGCCGTCCGCATTGCCGTGAACGAGGAGTTCACCGCCCTCGATGCCTTCCTCCGCGCCCTGCCCGGCTGCTTGAAACCGGGTGGCCGCACCGCGATCCTCACGTTCCATTCAGGCGAGGACCGGAGGGTCAAAAAGGCGTTTCAAGCGGGCCTTCGGGACGGCCTTTACACCGGGATCTGCGAAGAGATCGTCACCGCCGGGCCCCAGGAGCGACGGGACAATCCACGGAGCATTCCGGCCAAGTTGCGCTGGGCCCAAAAGTAGGCGACTCTGAGGGTCGCCATGAAGGCGATTTCCTTGGGGCTGTTTCTGGCGCTGCCGCTGGCCTGCGCCACTCCGGAGGAACCCTCGGACGAGGGCTCCGCGGGGAAGAACAAACCCGAGGAGGCAGCCCGGAAGGACGTGGACCTGACGAAACGCCAATGCCGTGGCGTGCATCTGGTTTACACCGTTCCCACGGCGAAGGCCGCCTACATCGAGGTCACTCCGGAAAAGACCTGCGCGGGCACCTATTTCTGCGCCTTGGGATTCAAGACCGGCTACCTCGGCATCCAGGATCTGGGCGACCGCAAGCGGCTGGCCATTTTCACGGTATGGGAACCCGGCTACACGGGAGAAACGCTCCTTCAAGGCCCGAAGGAACCCGGCACTCAGGTGGTGCTCGTGGAAAAGGGTGAGAATGTCTTCGACGGCTTCTGGGGCGGCGAGGACGCCACCGGCCAATCCCGCCTGCCCTTCCGGTGGGAAACCGGCAAACCGGTGCGCTTCTTCCTCGAAGCCAAGCCCATCGGCGGCTTCACCGACTTCACCGCCCGGATCTTCGATCCCGTCCTGTTGAAGTGGAAACTGATCGCCACCTTCCGCACCCGGACCACCGCGCCGGGTTTCGAGGGGCTCTACTCGTTCATCGAGGACTTCCGCCGCAACTACGACTCCGCCCGGGTGATCCACCGCGCGTCCTACACGAACGGCTGGGTCATGGATCTGACCGGCAAGTGGGTGCCGATCCTGGAGGCGAAATTCACCGGCGACACCACCCCTTCCGGCAACATCGACGCCGGCCCGCTGGCGGGCGGCTTCTTCCTGCAAACCGGTGGCGACACCGAGAACAAGACCACCCGGCTGCGGCTGAGGATGAATTTCCAGTTGAAGGACGAAAAGCCGGAGAGCCCGGAAAGCATCGCCGGGCTGCTGCGGCCGTAGGCGAGGCAGCACAGGACAATCCTCCCTTGCCCGTGTCCGGCGCCATGGCATGTTAGACCGCATGAGCGCGCGTGTCCTTTGCCTGCTGGTGGATGGTTTCGAGGAGATCGAGGCCGTCACGCCGATCGATCTGCTGCGTCGCGCGGGCGTGGAGGTCACGACAGCCGCCTTGGGTGAGCTGACCGTGACCGGCCGCAATGGGATTCAGATCCTCGCGGACACGCGGCTCGCCGATGAGCTGCCGGACGCCTACGACCTGCTGTTCCTCCCTGGTGGCCCCGGCGTGGCGAAGCTGCGTGAGGACGGCCGCCCCGCCGCCATCGCCCGCATCTTCACCGAGTCCGGCAAACGCGTGGCCGCCATTTGCGCGGCACCGCTGGTGTTGAAGGACGCGGGGATTCTCAGCGGCAAGCGGTTCACCGCCCATGCCAGCGCGCTCCGCGAACTGCCTGACGCAATCCCCGGCGAACGCGTGGTCATCGAGGGCAATCTCATCACCTCGCGCGGCGCGGGCACGGCGCTGGACTTCGGCCTGGTCTTGGTCGCGGAGCTCTGCGGCCAGGAACTGTCGGACGAGATCGGGGCTTCGATCCACGCCTGATCATTCCCAGGACGGCGGCGAAGGCGGGGACGGAGTTTTCACCGGCGGCAGCGGCTGTCGATAGACCGGCGGCTTGCCCGGCACCACCGGCGCGATGACCGGTTGCACGCGCTGCACCGGCGTGACTTTCACGACATGGGTTTTCGAGATCGAGTCGTGCCATCCGGAGGCGGATTGCCCCAGGAATGAGAATGCTTCAAACGGAATGAAGCGGCACAGCGAACGGATGCAAATCCGTCCGAACGAGGGTTTCTCATCGTTCCAATCCACCACCTTGGTTCCGGTGACGAACTTGCCCACCGTCCTCCCGAACACGCTCTCCATGAGAACGTAATAGCCAAAGAACACGCCATAGCCGACGAGCCTGAAAAAGATCGCGTTCTCTTCCACACCATCGGACACGATGGCATACACGAACCCCGCGACAAATATCAGGGCGATGGCCGTGATCTGGTCCACGATCAGGTTCGCAAAACGAAGACCCGCCGAGGCGCTGACATACTCCAAGCCCGCATCCGTCACCGGCACGGCGGGACTCTCGACGCTGGCGGGGGCGGCGTAGGGATTGGAAGCGTCATCGCTCATGATAGAGCGATACACTCATCCCAACTCGGGAGTCACGCCCTTTCCATCCCGCTCAACTCGGGACGAGTCGAGCGGGTCATATGCCCTGTGGGATCAGAACGGGAACTTCCCGCCGAGGCCCTTCAGCATGTCGCCGAGGCCGCCCATGCCGCCTCCGCCCATGCCACCCATCTGCTTCATCATCCCCTTCATCTTGTTCGGGGATTTCATCATCTTCCGCATTTCGCCGAACTGCTTGAGCAGCGTGTTCACCTCCGGCAGCGTGGTGCCGGAACCGGCGGCGATGCGGGCACGGCGGGTGCCCTTGATGATCTCCGGGCGGCGGCGCTCGTCCGGCGTCATGGACAGCACGATCGCCTCGGTGCGCTTCAGCTTGCGGGTGTCGAAGGCGTTGGAGGGAAGCTGCTTCTTGATCTTGTTGAAGCCGGGCATCAGGCCGAGCAGGCCTTCCAGTGGTCCGAGCTTCTGGATCATCTTCATCTGGTCGAGGAAGTCGGTGAAGTCGAACTTGCCCTCCTGCATGCGCTGCATCGAGCGCATCGCGTCCTCCTCGTTGAGCTTGCCCGCGACCTGCTCCACCATGCCGACGATGTCGCCCATGCCGAGGATGCGGTCCGCCATGCGGCTCGGGTGGAATTCGAAGAGCTGGTCGAGCTTCTCGCCCTCACCGGCGAACTTGATCGGCTTGCCGGTCACGGCGCGCATCGAAAGCGCGGCACCACCGCGGGCGTCGCCATCGAGCTTCGTCAAGATGATGCCGGTGATGCCCACCGCATCATCGAAATGCTTCGCCACGGACACGGCCTGCTGGCCGGTGGCGGCATCCGCCACGAGCAGGGTTTCCTTCGGCTGGAGGAAGGCGTGCAGGCGCTTGAGCTCCTCGACGAGGCGCTCGTCGATTTCCTGTCGGCCGGCGGTGTCGAACAGGATCACGGTGCCATGCTCGCGCTCGGCCCAGGCCAGCGCGTCCTTCGCCACCTTCACCACGTCCTTTTCGGAGGCGTCCGGCGTGTAAACCGGCACGTCGACCTGCTTCGCCAGCGTCGCAAGCTGGTCGATCGCCGCCGGGCGGTAAAGGTCGCACGCCACCAGCAGCGGGCGGCGGCCTTCCTTTTTCAAACGGGCCGCGAGCTTCGCGGAGGTCGTCGTCTTGCCAGCACCGTTCAGGCCGCAGATCAGGATGCGGGCGGGTGGGTTGAGATCGAGCGGGATCTGGTCGCCGCCGAGCAGCGCTTCCAGTTCGTCGTGGAAGATCTTGACGATCTGCTCGCCGGGTTTGATCGACTTGAGCACTTCCACGCCCATCGCCTTGTCCTTCACGCTTGCGATGAAGTTCTTCGCCACGCTGAATTCCACATCGGCCTCGAGCAGGGCGATGCGGATCTCGCTGAGCGCGTCGGCGATGTTTTTCTCGGAGATGTGGCCGACGCCGCGGAGCTTGCGGAAGGTCTTGTCGAGATTGTCGGAGAGGGAAGAGAACATGGGATCGAAAATCGGTCGGTGGAAAATCTAGAGGCCGCGAGGAGCGGATTACTGTTGGGAATCCTCGGGCAGGTAGGCGGCGTCGCGGTCGACCTGGAACGACCAGCGCAGCGGCATGTCGGGTGCCTTGCCCTTGGTGTCCTTCCAGTTCACCGTGACCATGCACGATGGCTGGCGCAGCTTGCGGTTCACGCGCCAGGACAGGCGCTTCGCCTTGGGATCGAACTGGGCCGGCACATCGCCGAAGCCCGCCACCTTCATCACCAGCGAGGCCGGATCGAGGTCGGCGATGGTGGAAAGATCCACCGTAATCAGCGGCAGGCGGCTGTTGATCATCGCGCCGGCCTCGGGGGACACCGGCACCGGTGTGGTCTGCACCAGTCCCGGAGCGGTTCCCGGCGCACCGGCCACGGCCCCGCCCTCGCGGAAGGACACGGCCAGGTCGAAGATCTTGTCGTTGTTCCCGAAAATCATGTAGCGCGGCACCGTCATGCCCGGCGTCGAGCGTTTCACCTTCCCCGGGATCACGGTGAAGAGGTTGTCGTAGCCGAACTCGTCGGCCAGCTTGAACATCTCGTCGGTGTGGTAGCCGCCGGGATAGGCGTAGGTCGTGACCTTGCAGTTGAACTTCCCTTCGAGGAACCGCTTCGATTCCCCCAGCTGGTTGCGGAGGAAGGCGTCGTAATCGTCCGGACCCTTCTTGGCGTGGGACTTCACCACCGCCGGGAACGGGTGGCTGACCGAGTGGCTGCCGATGGCCGCGCCATTCTTCTGCATCTCCTCAATCATCGCGGTGCTCATCGACTTGCCGCCGATGTCCACGTATTCCTTGTACAAATAGAGCACGAAGGGGTAGTTGTACTCCTTCAGGATCGGATAGGCGTCGGTGTAGACCGATTTCCAGCCGTCATCCAGGGTGATCAGGATGCAGCGCTCCGGCAGCGTCTTCTGGCCACGTTTCCAAGCCAGGTAATCGTCCAGCGAGATCACCGTGATCCCGAGCTGGCGGATGGTTTCCATCTGCTTGCGGAACTTCGAAGTGCGGATCCGCATCGCCGTCTCCGGCTGGGTCTCGGACAGCTCGTGGTAGCCCAGCACCGAGATCCGGGTGGCGTCATCCTGGATCGCGGGCGGGGCCTCCGGAGCCGTGGACTGGGGCACCGGTGCGGGGGGCTCGTCCTGCGCGTGAAGCAGCGCGGCGGCGGAAAACAGGGAAATGAAAAGGCGGCGGAGCATTCCGGCGCGGAAAGTAGGGCCGGAACCGGGGAATGGAAAGGGCAGAAACGCCCCGGGATTTCGCTTCCCTTTCCCCGTCTGGCTTGACCCCGGCACGGCCCGCCCGTACGTAAATCCCATGAATCCGCTCTACGAAGGCAAGGCGAAGCGTCTCTGGGCCACCGAGGACCCGAATGTCCTCCGCATGGAATTCAAAAACGACGCCACCGCCTTCAACGGCGAGAAGAAGGCCCAGTTCGAAAACAAGGGCCGCCTCAACAACGCGATCAGCACCCTGATCTACGGATTCCTTGAAAAAGAAGGAGTTCCGACGCACTTCGTCCGCCAAATCGACGAAACCAATGTCGAGGTCAAGAAGGTCGACATCCTGATGGTCGAGGTGATCATCCGCAATTTCTCCGCTGGCAGCTTCTGCAAGCGCACCGGCATCGAGGAGGGCCGCCAGTTCTCCCAGCCGATCATCGAATTCTGCATCAAGAGCGACGAACTCGGCGACCCGCTGGTCAACGACGACTACATCCGCGAGCTGGCCCTCGCCACCGCCGACGAGCTCGCCTTCCTGCGCCAGTCCGCCCTCAAGGTGAACCAGATCCTCATCGATTTCTTCGCCAAGTGCGGCCTGAAGCTCGTGGACTTCAAGCTCGAGTTCGGCCGCCTCGCCGCCGATCCAGCCACCATCGTCCTCGCCGACGAGATCAGCCCGGACGGCTGCCGCCTCTGGGACCTCAAGACCGGCGAGAAAATGGACAAGGACCGTTTCCGCCGCGACCTCGGCAACGTGATGGAGGCCTACGCCGAAGTCCTCGAGCGCGTGAAGGAAGCCACCGCCTGAGCCACCCGGGCGGTTCCCTCATCCCGTGATGTCCCACGAACCGCCCCTTCCCCTGCCCCCGGACGGACTCGCGTTCGGGGATGTCAGCTTGTATTTCGACCGACTCGTCCCCGCGGACTTGGTCCAGGGTTTCGCGCCCTACTACCACTTCCGCATCCTCACGCCGGATGGCTGGGACGCGGGCCACGTGAACCTACGGGTCGGCGATACCGAGCACATCAACCTCTACGCCGGCCACATCGGCTACGCGGTTCATGAGCTCTACCGGGGCTTCGGCTACGCGCGCCAGGGCTGCCTCGCCGCCGCCCCCTTCATCCGGACCGTTTACCCCTCGGTGATCATCACCACCGATCCGGACAACACCGCCTCGATCCGCACCATCGAGAAACTCGGTGGCGTCTTCCTGGAGGAGATCCCCGTGCCCCCGCACGATCCCCAGTACCGTGGCGGTTCCCGGCGCAAGAAGCGCTTCCGTTGGGTGCCCTGAGCCCCATCGGGAAATTCCTTGGAATAAACCCGGTTGGTTCGTTATCTTCCGGTTGGTGTTTCCAAAAGCGGTCATCGGTCTGTTTCTCGCGCTGGTCTTCCAGCTCGCGCAGATCGCCCCGTGCCTCGCCGCCACCTGCACCCCGTCAACGGCCACGCGGTCGGAAACCTGCGGCTGCTGCGACAAACCGGACGCCTGCCCCTGCGCGACGAACCAGAAGGAGCACGATCGCTCCACCCCGATCGCACCCCCGGCACCGGAGCTGAAAGCCCAGCTCGCCCTGCCCGCGCTCGATCCCGTGGCCACCGTTGGCATCACCATCGGCACCACCGCTTCGCGCCACCTTCCCCCTCTCTTCTGTGAACGCGCCGCCGGTTACGCCGGTGTCTCCCTGCCCGTCGCGTTCTGCAGTTTCCTCATTTGAGCCGGATGCCTGCCCAGGCGTACTGCGCCCGGATATCCCGTTGACCCACTGTCTGGGTCCGGAAAGGGCGTGGTTGGACCTTCCATCCACCGACTCGAATGCACCATGAAAACTTTCCCCGCCATCCTTCTCACTGCGGCCATCGCCATTCCCGCCACCTGGTGGCTCACCCGCCACGAACCCGCCACCGCCACCGCCACCGCCACTCCCGTTGCCGCCGCCTCCGAGCGCAAGGTGCTCTATTACCAGAGCACCATGCATCCGTGGATCAAGTCGGACAAACCCGGCCGCTGCACCATCTGCGGCATGGAACTGACGCCCGTATACGAGGGGCAGCAGGGTACCGAGGCACGGCCGGACATGGTCATGCTCGATCCCACCAATGTGCGCGTCCTGCGGGTGGAAACCGCTGTCGCGAAAAAGCAGCCGCTCGAACGCACCCTCACCGTGGCCGGCACGATCGATGACGACGCCACCCGCCACCGCATCGTCTCCGCCTACGTCGATGGCCGCATCGAAAAGCTCCATGTGAACCACGTCGGTGCCGAAATCACCGCGGGCCAGCCGATGATCTCCTTCTACAGCCAGATGCTGCTCGTCGCCGAGGGCGAGTATCGCCTGCTGGAACCCCAGCGCCGCGAGTCCGCCTCGATCCGCCTCCGGCAAATGGGCCTGAGCCCGGAGCAAATCCCGGCCCTGCTCTCCAAGCCCGCCTCCGTCCTGACCTCCGACCTCCATGCCCCGATGTCCGGCAGCGTGGTCGCCCAAAAGGTCTACGAGGGCCAATACGTGAAGCAAGGCGACCCGCTCTTCGAGATCGCCGATTTCTCGACCATGTGGTTCATGTTCGACGCCTACGAATCGGACCTGCCGTGGCTCAAGCAAGGCCAGACTGTCGACGTCCACGCCAAGTCCCTGCCGGGCCAATCCATCACCGGCAAGATCGCGTTCATCGATCCGAACTTCGATGAAATCACCCGCGCCACCAAGATCCGCGTGGAGCTGGCGAACCCGCTCGTCGAGGGCAAACGCCAGCTTTCCCACCGTGTCTCCGCCGATGGCGAGGTCCGGGTGGCGGTGCCTGATGTGCTCGCCATTCCCCGCTCGGCCGTGCTCCGCACCGGACCACGCGCCATCGTCTATGTCGATCAAGGCGGCGGTGCCTACCAGCAGCGCGTGATCCAGATCGGCCGCTCCGGCGATCATCTCATCGAGGTGCTCGGCGGCCTCAAGCCCGGCGACAAGGTCGTGACCCAGGGCAATCTCCTGCTCGATGGCCAGGCCGAGATCAACCGCGGCATCGAGCCCGAAACCACCCCCGCCGGACAAGCCCTCACCCATGAGGAAGCCACCGCCGTGAAGGACTTCCTCGCGCTCTCGGACGCCCTCGCCGCCGCCCTCGGCAAGGACGACCTCGTATCCTTCAACAAGGAGGCCGCCACCGCCATGGACACCACCGCGCGTTTCATCGCGGCGATGAAGGCCCGCCCGGAGCCGTCCTCTGCCCTCGTCGACTTGGAGCAGAACCAGCACTTCCACAACATCACCACGCTGAAGGACGCGCGCCTGCGCTTCCACGCGTTCATCACCGCCGCCGAGGTGATCCTGCAACCGCTGCGCCACACCGCGGGCTCGCCCTCGTTCCACGTCTGGGAGTGCCCGATGGTCCATGAGGCCATCCCGGGCAGCGCCGCGAAAGGCCGCTGGATCCAGACCGGAGACCGACCCGGCAACAACCCGTTCTTCGGCAGCACCATGCCGGACTGCGGCGAGGAGATCCAACCCTGAGCCACCGCCATGATCCATCGCATCATCGAGTGGAGCCTTCGCAACCGGTTCCTCGTCCTCTGCGGCACCCTCGTGCTGATCGCCTTCGGCATCCGCGCGCTGGTCACCACACCGGTCGACGCCATCCCGGACCTCACCGAGAACCAGGTGCTCGTCTACGCCGATTGGGCGGGCCGCAGCCCGGAGGAGGTCGAGGACCAGGTGACCTATCCGCTTTCCACCGGCCTGCAGGGACTCGCCGGGGTGAAGGAAGTGCGCGCCACCTCCATGTTCGGCTTCTCGCTGGTGTCCGTGATCTTCAAAGACGACACGGACACCTACTTCGCCCGCAGCCGCGTCCTGGAGCGCCTGAACTTCCTCCAGAGCACCCTGCCCTCCGGCGTCACCGCGCAGCTCGGCCCGGATGCCACCGGCCTCGGCTGGGTCTATCAATACTACCTCGATGTCGATGCCTCCAAGGCCCCGTCCGGCGGCTACGATCTCGCGGAACTGCGTTCGCTTCAGGACTGGCGGATCCGCTACCAGCTCGCGTCCGTGCAGGGCGTCGCGGAGGTGGCCTCCATCGGCGGCTACGTGAAGCAGTACCAGATCGAGCTTTCCCCCGCCCGCATGCGCTCCGCCGGAGTGGCCCTCAATGACGTGATGATGGCCGTCCAAAACGCGAACCTGAACGTGGGCGGCAAGGTGATGGAGGAAAACGGCGCGGAGTTCGTGCTGCGCGGCGTGGGCCTGCTGCGGAACACCGAGGACATCGGCCTCATCGCCGTGAAGCAGGAGAAGGGCACGCCCGTCTACCTGAAGGACCTCGCCTCCATCCAGACCGGCGGCGATTTCCGCCGCGGCGCGCTCGACATCGCCGGCCACGAATCCGTCGGCGGCACCGTGGTCATGCGCACCGGCGAGAACGCCCGCGATGTGATCGCCCGCGTGAAAGACAAGGTCGCCGACCTCCAGAAGACCCTGCCCCCCGGCGTCACCATCAAGCCGTTCTATGACCGCAGCACGTTGATCGACCGCACCATCGACACGCTCAAGCACGCGCTCATCGAGGAGATCATCCTCGTCACCCTGGCCCACATCATCTTCCTCTGGCACTTCCGCAGCATCCTCATCGTCACCCTGCCACTGCCGGTTTCGATCCTCGTTTCCTTCCTGCTGATGAAGGAGACCGGCATCACCAGCAACATCATGTCGCTCACCGGCATCGCCATCGCCATCGGCGTGCTGGTGGATGCCGCCATCGTGGTCACGGAGAACGTTCTGCGCCACGCCGAGATCGCGGAGCGGGAAAAAGGCTCGCCGCTCGATGCCGGTGAACGCTGGCAGGTCACGCTCGATGCCTGCCACCAGGTCGGTCGACCGATCTTCTTCGCGATGGCGATCATCATCCTCGCCTTCGTGCCGGTCTTCGCGCTCGCGGGCCAGGAGGGCAAACTGTTCCACCCGCTCGCCTGGACGAAAACCTTCGCGATGATCGGCTCCACGCTGCTCGCCGTCACACTCGTGCCGGTGCTGTGCAGCATCTTCGTGCGCGGGCCCTTCCACGGCGAGGACCGGAACCTGCTGATGCGGTTCCTGCTCGCCCTCTACGATCCCGCGTTGCGCTGGGCCTTGAACCACCGCCGCACCGTGATCACCGGAGCCTTCCTGCTGCTCGCCGCGGCGATCCTCACCGCCTTCGGTTTGCCGCGCCCGTGGCTGAAGTCGCTCGACGACCGCGGCTATCCGCGGGTGGCCGGATGGTTCTCGGGCTTCGGTCGCGAGTTCATGCCGCCGCTCAATGAAGGCAGCCTTCTCTACATGCCGGTGCTGCTGCCGAAGACCGGTGCCACCGAGATCCAGCGCGTGATGGCGTGGCAGGACAAGGTGCTCGCCTCCGTGCCCGAGATTGAAACCGTCGCGGGCAAGATGGGCCGCTTCGAAACCGCCACCGATCCCGCGCCCATCGAGATGCTGGAAACCACCATCACGCTGAAACCCGAATACATCCCGGACGGGCGATGGGGCGTGAAGCGCAATCCGGCGTGGCGCGAGGGCATGACCGTGGCCAAACTCAAGGCCGAGCTCACCGAGGCGATGAAACAGGTGCCCGGCTACGTGCCCGCGTTTCTCCAGCCAATCGAGAACCGCATCCTGATGCTCTACACCGGCATCCGCGCCCAGGTCGGCGTGAAGATCCTCGGCGACGACCTTTCGGCGGTGCAGCGCAAGGCCTTCGAGGTCGAGAAGATCATCCGCGAGATCCCCGGCGCGACCGGCGTCTCGCCGTCCCGCGTGCAGGGCAAGCCCTACCTCAACATCGAGGTCGATCGCCGCGCGATGGCCCGCTACGGGCTCAGCGCGAAGGACGTGCTCGATGCCGTGGAAGTCGGGCTCGGCGGCAAGAACGTCACCGTCACCATCGAAGGCCGCGAACGCTATCCCGTGCAGGTCCGGTTGGAGCGCGGCGAGCGCGATGACATCGAAAAAGTCGGCCGCATCCCCGTCGCCCTGCCCGCGGGCATGAATGCCGCCCCTGCCCCGGCAGCCTCCGGTGGCGGCGGCATGTCATCCATGGGAGGCACCACCGCTCCCGCAGCGACCGCCCCGGCACCCGAAGCTCCCGCCACCGGCACCATCCCGCTCGCCATGGTTGCGAGGATCACCCGCGAGACCGGAGCGAATGAGATCGCCAGCGAGAACGGCAAGCTACGTTCCTACGTCCAGGCGAACGTCGAGGGCCGCGACCTCGGCGGTTTCGTCGCGGAAGTGGAGCAGCGGCTGAAGCAGGTCGAGTGGGAAGGCATGATCCCCGCCCTCACCGGTGAATACGAGAACCAGCGACGCTTCGCCGACACCATGTTGCTCGTGGTGCCCGCCGTGCTGGGCGTGATCTTCATCCTGCTCTTCATCGTCTACCGCAGCTTCGCCGAGGCCGCCCACGTGATGCTTGCCGTGCCCTTCGCCCTGAGCGGCGGCGTGTTCCTGCAGAAGCTGCTGGGATACAATTTCAACGGCGCGGTGTGGGTTGGCTATATCGCCCTCTTCGGCACCGCCGTGCAAACCGGCGTCGTGATGGTGGTCTATCTGGAGGAAGCGGTGCGGAAGCGGATGGCCGAACTCGGCGACGCCTTCACCCACGCCGATCTGGTCCAGGCCGTGATCGACGGTGCGCGGCTCCGGCTCCGCCCGAAGGTGATGACCGTGGCCACCATCGTCGCCAGCCTGCTGCCGATCATGTGGAGCCACCGCCAGGGCACGGAAATCATGCAGCCTCTCGCCACCCCGGTCATCGGCGGCATGATCTCCAGCCTCCTCCACATCCTCATCGTGACGCCCGTGATCTTCCTCTGGTTGCACGGGCGGCATCTCAAGCGCGAAGGTAGGGTCATTTCGCCGAAATGACCGGGCGAGGAACGTCGCCCCCTCTACCAACTCACCTTCTCCCCACCGGCTCCAGCTTTCTTCTAACCAACCACTCCGCCACCACCACCAACAACAGCGGCAGCAACACCCACCACCGGTCCCACACCGGCAGAGACCGCTTCCACACCACCGGCACCGAGCGCGATGCCAAGTCACCGAGCACCTTGTCGATGTTCGCCGCATCCATCACCGTGCCGCCGGTCTCCTGCGCGAGTTCCGCCATGAGGTCGGGACGTGCCGCCACGGCGATGGTTTCATCGCCCTTCGCCCGGACCACCACACCGGAGCGGGTGACCACCGGCGTTCCCTCGGTGTTCTTGTAGGCCGCCTCGATCAACACATCGCCCGCGCCCTTCGGAGTGAAGAATCCCTCCCAGCTCCGGCGCGCGCCATCCCATTGCAGCGGCACCACGCGCGGCGCTTCCTCGCCCTCGCGCACGTTGAGTTCCAATCCCGGCAAGTCCGCCGCGGAAAGCGCGGCCACCCGGACTGCCACCGTGTCGCCAACCGTCACCTCGGCCGATGGCGTTTCGATCACCGCCTGGCCGCCCTTCCGCGCGATGCGGTCCGCGGCCAGCCAGCGGATGGCGTTGTTCCAGAACTTCCGGTAATACTTCGCGTCGGTCCGCGATTCACCCCATACCGTTTCAAAACTGGATCCCCAACTGCTCGTCGTGTCCGACATGAACGCCATCGTGCGCCCGTGCCCGATGTTCTGCACCGCGAACAACACCAGTTCGTTCATCGCCGTGCCCGGTGCCTCCACCCGCGCCAGCACATGCGCGCCCGGCTTGGCACGGCGGGCGTAATTCGCCCCTTGGAAACCCGGGAACCGCGCCGACCACGCCGCCGTCGTCTCCGCCGGATTCGCGCCCACCTTCATCACCGGATGGGTCAATCCCGCCTCGGTGACTTTCACCTGGAACGGGAACCACATCGGGTCGCTCTTATTGGCGATCTCCACCGGCATCAGCTTGTCGATCACCGTGGTCTCATAACCACCGGCCCCGAACGAGGTCTGGCCGCCGACCATCACGAAGCCGCCGCCGAATTGCTCGACGAAGGCCACGGTGTCCGCGAGTTGCTGCGGCGAGAACGCCTCCTTGATGATGTCGCTGTCGATCACCACGTCATACTTCAGCAATTGCTCCAGCGTCGCCGGAAAACCGCGGGTCTTGTGGCACACGCTCGGCACCTCGCGCCCCTGGCCGTCGTAGAACACGCGTTCGTCCTTGCCGCGGATCGCGATCGCCTGCGCCGCCAGCGATTCCACCGAGCCCTGCCCCGGGAAATGCAGGCACGTCACCGACATCTCGGGATCGGCTTCCAGGCCGTCGCGCAGATACGACGATTCATGCGGCTCGCTTCCTTCCATGTAGAGCACGCGGATCGGATCGCGATGAAGGTCGCACGCCGCCCGCGTGCGGTTGTTCTCCACCACGCTCTCGCCCTCCAGCGGCGTCAGCTCGATGTCGTAGAAATGACAACCGAGATACGGCGACACGAAATCCGCGCTCACCTCCTGCCGCTTGCCGTCCAAACGCACGGTCTGCTGAAGCAGGGTCTGGCCGCTGAATTTGACCGTGAGCGAGGTCTCCTTGCCCTCGTTCCCGGGACTTTCAATCGTCATCTCCAGGTGCACGCTCGCCTGGGCCGGACTCGGTTGCCGCAGGCGCGCGGAAACGATTCGCACGTCGGCGGGTTGCGACGTGGTCCCCATTATCCACGGAAACACCGGCACACGGGCCGTGCGATACAGCCGCGCCGACGCCCGCAGGTCTTCCGGATCGCTCGCCGCGCCATCGGTGAGCAACAGCACCCCTCCCAACGACTGCACGCCGGTCTGCTCCAGCGCCTCGCGCAGCGATCGACCGAGCGCGCTGCGCGGCGCATCCGGAACCACGGTGACAGGATCGCCCGTCGACAGGCCGTCTCCGGCGAAGAACGTTTCGAGGCGCGCCGGGTCGTTCCACTTCGGACGCACCACAGTCGCCACCTGATCCACCGCGTCCTCGTATCGCGAACGACCACCCGCGGCGTCCTTCACCGCCATGCTCGCGGACTTGTCCACCAGCACCCGCAGCATCGGTTTGTCCGAGTCCTCGCGCGTGCTCTCGCTCCGCCAATCGAGCGTGCACAGCAGAAGCAACGCCCCCGCGATCACCCGCAATGCCCACAGCGAAACGCGCATCCGCCGCGGCAAATGCGGATGCGTTCCACGGATCAGCAACCATCCGGAAACAACCGCCACCACCGCGAAGACCGCGGTTGCCCATGGCCACCAGCCGGGGACCACATAGGTGAGCGCGATCATGCCGCACCTCCCTGCCTGAAGCGGATGCAATGCCTATTGGTCATACGAAAGCCGTCTCGAATATTCCTGGATCAGGTGTTGGTACCCGGGCGCGCGCGTCTCCGCCTCGGTGCTCTCACCCGGCGTCTGCCCTTGCAGCGACTCCGCGAGTTGGCGCGCCTTTTCCAAGGCCGCGGACGAGGCCTCGCCATTGCGACTGGCCATTGCCGAACCCCGCGCGATCGCCGCGGCCGCCGCCTGCTGCTGGCGCTCCGCCTGTTTCATCTGCTCCGCGGCCAAAGCGGGATCGCCGCCGTTCTCACTCTTCTGCAGCGATTCGAGCTGCCCGCGAATCCGCTCCGACTGTGCGCGCGCGTCCTGCTGGCGGGCCGCGAGATCCGGTGCCCCGCTGCCCTGCGATTGGCCACCCGGCGAGGATCCTTGCTGGCCTTGCTGACCGGGCTGCTGCCCCTTGTTCGGCTGCTGGCCCATTTGCTTGTTGAGGTCCTCCTGCTCCTTCAACAGCTTCCGCAAATCGGCGAGCGCTTGTTCCAACCGCTCCTTTTGCTCTTCCGGCGAAGGCGCGGATTTCGAATTCGGGCTGTTCAACGTGAACTGCTTCCCGGTCGCGGGTTGCCCCCCTTCGCCGCCACCACCCTGCTGCTGTTGCTCGGCCTGGATGCGTGCGGCCTTCACCAGCGCGTCGATCACCGCCGATTGCTTCTCCATCGCCGGTTGGAAATTCCCGTGCCGGTAGGACAGCATCTGAAGCTCCTCCGTCGCCTGCACCGCGCTCTTGCGGGCATTCTCCAGCAAGCCTGCGAAAATCGGCGGAGCCTGCCCGGCCATCTTGTCCGCCATCTCCTGGAGATTCTTCACGTTCTCCTCCTGGCGGCGCACCAGCTCCGCAGCACTCGGGGCCTGCCGCCCCACCGACAGCCGCAGCGTGTCGCGATAGATCTGGCGCTGGATATCGAGCGGGTTCACCTGCTGGCTTTCCCCGCCACCACCACCGCCACCACCCGCGTGCTCGTCCTTGTCTTTGGGTTCCTCCGGCACCTCGATCAGGATCGGCTCCGGGCTGCCCTTGCCGGGGCCGTCCACCGTGTTGCCATCCCGCGCCTGGATCACCACCGCCACCATGTCGTGCGGCACCACGCCGAGTTCATCCAGAGGCAGCTTCCATTCGGCCGATTGCTGGCGCGTGCCGGGCTCGGACAATCGGATGACCTTCTCCTTCCACTCCTTGTCCCCCACCCGCTGGTAACGCACCCGCACATCCATCAAACCGATGTCGTCACTGGCCTTGAAATCCATCGCGAAGGTGTCATGCGGCGACTTGAGCTTGGTCTCGTTGTGCGCGCCGAGATCGACCACCGGCGGTTTGTCCGGCATCACCACGATCTGGGCCAGTTCCACCGCCTGACGCCACACGCCCTCGCCATCGATCGCTTCCAGGTGGTAGCCCACGGTGCGCTTCAGCACCGGCAAGTCGGCTCCCCACGCCAGCGGACGGGACGCATCGCGCGTGAGTTCCACCGGAGCTTCGTTGTCATCGAACACCAGCTTCACCCCCGTGGTCTCGCGATTGAACACCACGCCGTAGTGGATCTTGCTGCCGCGCAGCACCGAGAACGCCGCCTGGTTCTCCGCGAACTCCGGCCGACGGGTGTAGGACGGCGGCGTGATCCGATGATCGTAAACCTCCGGATGCGGCAGGTCGCGGAACGTGATCGCCAGCGGAGCCGAAATCCCGTCTTCCGCACCACGCGCCACAAACGTCACCGGTGCCAGCACGCCATTCGTGAACGTGTGGCGGAAGGCTCCGCTCGCCTCCACGATCACGGGGATCTCCACGCCGCCACTCACCTGAAGCACCGCGTTCTTCGGCACCCGGCCATTCACCTGACCAATCACGGTGAAAGGCTCGCGCTCGATCGGCTTCCGCTCCGGCCCCACCAAAGTGATCGTGGTGTAAGGAAGCTCCTTCCAGGGTTGAAGCAGCCGTGCCACCGGAAACGGTCCGGCCGATCCCACGAGGACAACTCCCAGGCACGCCAGCGTCACCTGCCAGAGCCGTGGCCGCGGATGCGCCGTCACTGTTTCGGAGGCAAGACGTCCTGCCTCGCTGTGCAACCGCGCCAGCAGTGCGGCCTCCTCCGGCTTGTCCGTGCGCGGAGCATCGATCTCCACCGCCGTCGAAATCACATAGCCATGCTTCAAGGCCGCATGTCCGTCCAACAGCGACGTGATCTCGCGCTGCGCCGGTATCCGGAAAGCCTTGCCCGCCCGCGCGATCATCCAGATCACACCCGCGAGCCACAGCACGAATCCCGTCCACCGCCACTGCGGCGACAGCACCATCCCGCGATCCCACCACGCGAACGCGCCCAGCGGCAACGCCACCGCCATCACGCCGAGGATGCCCCAGCGCGAGATCGAGGCGGAGCGGCGCAGCTTCCGCTGCCCGGCAAGGATCGGTTTCAACTCGGCATTCATGCTCTGGCCCTCTGGTTGGCGATCACCGGTTCAATCAACATCAGCAGCGCGGCACCCAGCAGGCACAACCGCCATGCCAGTCCGCCCTGCGCTTCTCCCTCCCAACGGATCGACGACCCGCCGCCTTTCTGCCGCAGCGATTCCAACCGCTGCCGCACGACCGGCCCCGAATAAAACTCCAGCGCCGATTCCACCGGCGGGAAATTCACCGCGAGTTTCCCCGCCTTTGTCCCGTCCTCGAGCGTCAGGTCCATCACGCCCGGTTTTTCGAACACCACTCCGGCCACGCGCCCGTCCGATCCCACCGGCCACTTGCCCGATCCGACCTTCAGGAAACGCCCCGCGAATGTTGGAGAAAGCCGCAGCGTCACCGGCTCTCCCGCCAACACCGGCTCGTGCGCAGGCAAAAACGAATCGTCGCCCAGCGCCCGCGCCGCCAGCAAATGCAGGGCTGGCACAAACAACGGCGCGGAGGCCGACCAATCACCCCACGCGCGGTCCGCCGAAGTATTCACGAAAAACACCTGCCCGCGTCCGCTCGCGTGCTCCACCACGAACGGCACCCCGTCCGCATACGAAACCAGTGTCCGTGCATTCAACCGCGTCTCCAGCGCATGACGGAACTTCAGCGGGGCCTTCGTCAACTGCCGCCGCGAGGCCGCATCCAGCCCGCCCCACAGCGGATTTCCCTCCGTGATCTCCGCCAGCACCGGCGACCCCTTGCAGTCCTCCATCGCACCCGGTTTCACCCCGGACAGCTCTCCGAAGGCCGCGTCGAATGCGTTCCTATCCAACTCCGGTCCGCCGAAAAAGACCACCGATCCACCCGCTTCCACCACGGCCTTCACGAGGTCCTTCAACGCGTCCGGCACCACCTTGCCCGCGGGCACGATCAACAACCGCGGCGCGGATTTCTCCCCCGCCTTCGCCGCTGCTTCCGCCACGTTCTTGTCCGTGAGCGTCATCGGGCGATAGCGCGAAGCCGTCGCACCGCCTTCCTCCACCGCCGGTTGCAATCCACGACCCACGTAGTAGGACGCCTGTTCATAGACATGCCGTTCACGAGGCCCGGTCGTCTGCCCCGGAATCCGCCCCGCCGACCGGGTCGCCGGTTCGGCCTGCGAGGGCTCGCCCGCCGGCTCCCACAGCCACACCGGAATCTCGTCCTGCGCCTGGTAGACATCGTAGGCCGTGTTGTCCGCCATCAAGGCGTCCGCGTCCTCCAGTTCCAGTTTCCGCACCACCCATTCATCCTTCTTTCCCGCGTGGGTCATCCGTGCCGCGTCCTGGCCGCTACCCACCGGGAGTTGGCTGGCCTTGCCGTTTTCCTCCAGCTTCAACGACCCGCCCGAACCATCCGACAGCGCATACAGCCCGAGGTCGGTCATGCCCGCCGCCACCACCGAGACCGATACGCCCCGGTTCGAAAGCCGCTCTTCCCCCACCTTCGAAACCCGGAGTTCCACATCCGAAGGGATCGTAGCCCGGTCGATGTCCGCGAATGCCGCGTGCTGGCAATCGCTGACCACGTGCAGCACCTTCGCATGATCCTCCGGCATCTCCGCCAACAGCGTCACCGCCTCCCGCACCGAGGTTGAAATACGATTCGCGCCGTAGCCCGCCGAAAGTGCTTTCACCTTGGACACCGCTTGCGATGGCGTCTGCCACTCCGTCTTGTCCAGTCCGGCAGGCGAAAGCACCACCGCCACCCGCGAGCTCTGGTTGAGCCGTCCCAGCGCCTCCAGCGTTTCCCGCCGCGCCTCCTCCCACACCTTGCCATTCCGCGCCTGCATGCTGCCGGAAACATCCAGCACGAACACCGCATACTCCTGCGCGTCCGCGCTCCGCAGCCCGGGGATCAACAGCCGCCCGAACCCCAGCGCCACCAGCAGCACCATCAATGCCCGCAGCAGGAACAGTGGCACATCCACCAACCGCCGCGGCGATTTCGAGGTCTGCGGCGTGGCCTTCATCAGCCGCAGCGTGCTCACCACCGCGCGCTTCTTCACCTTCCCCAACCGCAGGTGCACCCACAGCGGCGCCGCGATGGCCGCCACTCCCAGGGAAAAAAGCAGGACGTTCGCCAAGGTCATCGTTCAGAGCTGTTCACGTGCCGCCAGGTAGCGATGCAGGGCCACATCGAGCGGTTCGTTGGTGATGATCCGGCAGTAATGCGCCTCGTGCCCCACGCACAGGTTTTCGATCCCGGAAAGGAACTCCGCCAGCCGCGGCGCGTAGTCCCGCCGGAGCTGCGCGCCATCCACCAGCATCTCCTCGCCGGTCTCGCTATCCGTCAGCAGCACCTCGCCCTGGTAGGGCGGGTTCATTTCGTCCGGATGCAGCAGGTGAAACACCAGCACGTCCGTCTCCTGAAGCCGGAACTGCCGGAGCAAATTGATGCCCTCCTCCGGATCGAAAAATCCATCCGTGATCCACACCGCCAGCGAATGCCGCCGGCACTCGGACGTCAGCGGGCCGATGTCCCCCAGCCCGGGAATCCTTCCATCCGCCCGCGTCGTTTCCAATTCGTGGAAAAGCCGGTCGATCTGGTCCTGCCGCGTGCTCGGCGGGATCCACGGCATCCGTTCGGAAAGGCCCGTGATCGCCAACCCCGGCGCGTCCATCTGCGCAAGCATCAGCGAGGCCAGGCACGCCGCCAGCAGCCTGCCGTAGGTGAACTTGTTCGTCGCCCCGTCCCCGAAGTCCATCGACCGGCTCGCGTCCAGCACGAGATAGCCGCGGAAGTTCGATTCATGCCGGAACTGCCGCACGAAAAGATGATCGCTCCGCGCCCACACGTTCCAATCCACGTTTTTCAATGGATCGCCCGGCAGATACGGACGGTAAGCCACGAACTCCTGGCTCAACCCGCGCTGCGCGCTGCGGTGCTGGCCTTGCAGGAATCCGTTCACAAGGTGCCGCGCGGCCAGGGAAAGATCCTGGATCGCTTCCAGCAGCTCCTCGTCGAGCTGGATGACAGGTTCCGGCATGGCGGCGGCGGTCAGGCTTTTTCGCCCACCACGGACAGGACCTTCGTCACCAGCTCCGCCGAGCCGATCCCCTGCGTCCGCGCCTTGAAGCCCGGCAGGATGCGGTGTCCCAGCACCTGACGCGCCACCGAGCGCACGCCTTCGAAATCCGCGCATGGCCGGCCGAGCATCGCCGCCCGTCCCTTCGCCGCGAGAATGAGATACTGCGAGGCACGCGGGCCCGCGCCCCAGCGCAGCAGCTCCGCCAGCTCCTTCGGGCAATGCGGGCTGCCCGGCCGAGTCGCCGTTGCCAACCGCACCGCGTAGTGCACCACGTCCTGCGAGACCGGCATCGCGCGCACGCCCTGCTGGATTTTCAAAAGCTCCTCGCCTGTGATCACCGGCTGGATCGCCGCCTGCCGCGTGCCCGTGGTCTCCGTCACGATCCGCACCTCGTCCTCCACCGTCGGATAGCCGATCTCGATCGAAAGCATGAAGCGGTCCGCCGCCGCCTCCGGCAGCGGATAAGTTCCTTCCTGCTCGATCGGGTTCTGCGTCGCGAACACATGGAACGGCTTCGGCAGCGTGTAGGTCACGCCGCCCACCGTCACCTGCCGCTCCTGCATCGTCTGCAACATCGCCGCCTGCGTGCGCGGAGGAGTGCGGTTGATTTCATCCGCCAGCAGCAGGTTCGTGAACACCGGCCCCTTCAGGAAAAGCTTCTCACGGTGCCCGGTGGAGAGATCCTCCTGGATGATATCCGTGCCGGTGATGTCCGTCGGCATCAGGTCCGGCGTGAACTGGATGCGGTTGAAACCCAGGTGCACCGATTCCGCCAGCGAGCGGATCAGCAGCGTTTTCGCCAGCCCCGGTACCCCGGTCAGCAGGGCGTGCTCGCCGCAGAAAAGCGTCAGCAGCACATCGTCCACCACCTCCGTCTGGCCCACGATGGCCTTGGAAAGCTCGGACCTCAGCGCCGCGGCGCGGTCCAACATGAATTGCGCCAGTTTCTCACCGGCGGCGGCGGGGGACAAGGTGGCTTCCGGGGTCATGCAAGGGGCTTTTGATCGAGTTCGAACAGTGGGTATCCAGCCGACTAATGATTCCAAACCTCCCGGGTCAAGCGGGGAAGCAAGCGGAAAACCGTACTACGAATGACAACACTTTCGGGCAGGTTAGTGAGGAAATCCCGCTGTGGGAAAAATCCACCTTCACCGCAGCAACGCCCGTGCCACCCGCCCCGGGCTCCCGGCTCCCCTAGGGGCCCATCTGGTTCACCAATCGAGCCAGTCCATATCCCCGGATCGTGCAATCCGCGCTCCACTGTGCCGTTCGTGGCACAGTGGAGAACCACGGACTTGTTGGACCTGCCGCCGCGCCCGGTCTAGCTGACCCAGCTACCCGTGGGCCCTTGCCCCGGTCTCTGCACTCGTTCACAAACCCATGAAAAACACCCATTCTTTGCAGCGGAAGCTTCCGCTCGTCGGTGGACTTCTGACGGCGCTCGCGCCGCTCGGCCTCCACGCCACCCCCTTGCCTGGCCTCATCCACCACTGGAACTTCGACGAAGGCCCGGACTGGCACGACAGCCCCTATCAGACCGCCTACACCGGCACCACGGCCTACAATTACGGCAGCTCGCCCAACGCCACACTCCAGAACATGGGCGCGGCAAACTGGGTCTCCGGTCGCCAGTTCACCGCGCTGTCGTTCGACGGCACGAACCAATACGTGAACGCCGGAACCAACCTCGCCACCGGCCTAGGCGGCACCACCTCGCTGTCGTTCTGGATCCGCACCACCCAGGTCGGGACCTCCACCGTCACCACCGCTCCAGGTATCACCGGCTCCGCCACAACCGGCGGCGTCCAGTTCGGCTGGATCGACAACACCGGCCGCATCGCCCTCTCGGTCGGCAACACCTTCGTCGCCCGCTCCGCGAATCCGGTGAACGACGACACCTGGCATCACATCGTGATGACCCGCAACGCCACCACCGGCGCCGCCCAGATCTTCGTGGATGGCGTACTCTCCGCATCCGCCACCGGACCCGCCGGCACGAAGGCCACCTCGTTCACCAGCCTCGGCCGCCTCGAAAACGGCTCCGCCGCGGTTTATTACCAAGGACGACTCGACCAGGTCACGGCCTTCAACCAGGTGATCTCGCCCGCCACTGTCACCACCCTCTACACCAACCACGCGCCGAAGGTGTGGGACACCACCACTGATGGTGTGAACACCCATCCCTTCACCACCAGGAGCGTCTTCGCCCGCGCCTATGACGTGGAGAACCATCCACTCTCCGTGCTCTCGTTCACCCAGCCGTCCCACGGCACGGTGACCCACAATGGCGACGGCTCGTTCACCTACACCGCCTCCTCCGGCTATCTCGGTACTGACAGCTTCGCCGTCGTCGTCGAGGACGGCGCGGGCGGCTACCACCGCGCGACCATGAACGTGAAAGTGGTCACCGAACCCGCGGGCGGAGGCGTTCCCCTCCTCACCTACGGCGGCCTCACCACCCTCCAGTCCGGCGGTGTGGACATCTCCCAGAGCGGTCTCCGCGTTCCCCGGGTGCTGGATTGGAATGGCGACGGAAAAAAAGACCTCCTCATCGGCGCTGGCGGCTACGTCTGGCGCTACCTGAACACCGGCACCACCACCGCGCCTTCCTTCGACTCCGGCACCAAGGTCCAAGCCGCGGGCGTCGACATCTACGCCGGCACCAGCAGCTCGCCCATCGCCTTCGTCGACATGACCGGCGATGGCGTCCGCGATCTCGTGATGGCGGATTCCGCGAACAAGCTCCGCATCTACCCGAACACCGCCGCCGCGGGAGCAGCGCCGGTCTTCGCCGCCTACACGATCGCGAAGGATGCCTCGAACACCGATCTCGTCCTCTCCGACCGCCGTTTCGACATCGGCGATTGGGAGGGCGACGGCCTCGTCGACATCGTCACCGGCACCGGCTCGGGAAACCTCCAGCGCTACCAGAACGTCGGCACCGCCAGCGCTCCGAAGTTCGGCACCCCGACGGTGCTCTTCAACAGCTCCTACAACCTCTATCCGAGGCTCCATGACCTGAACGGAAACGGCGCGATGGACCTGATCTGGGGCATCAACTGGGGCGACATCACCTACCGCCGTGATACCGCCACCATGACGGCCACCAAAACTTTCTCCATCACCACCAGCGCCGGCACCACTCCCGATTTCCACGCGCTCACCAACGGGGCGATCGTCGATTTCGCGGACCTCAATGCCGATGGCTATCCGGACATGGTCATCGGCGGCCACAGCGGCACCCAGATGTTCATCGCCTACGGCGCGCCGCAGACCATCGCCCAGAGCATAGCCGCCATCGAGGCGATCTACGACGCGCACCCCACCGACCTCGGCACCGCCCTGTCCGCGAACAGCAATGAGCTGCTCAACCTGGTCAACAACGCCAACCGCAACCTCATCGCCCACCTCGAGACCGGCACCCTCGGCGTGCGCGATGCCGTTTACAACGCGCTCGCCGCGCACGTGGCGAAATACTCGTTCCTGAAATACCAGACGCTGGACACCGCGGTCTACCACCACGTCCCCAGCATCGCCCTGCAGAACTGGGTGATCCTCACCTACGCGAAGGAGGACACGCCCGCGAACCGCACCGCCATCGCGGACATCATGAACCTCACCGGCACGGCGCGCACGATCTACCTGGAATGCGGGCTCGCCCTCGGGGACAACGCGAAATCCGTCCCGGCCGCCTATGGCACCATTCGCGACTTCATGCGCCGCCATCCCCGCGAGTTGTTCCCGGACGCCATGTTGTCCATGGATCAGCTCTACGGCGATGCCCGCGGCGGCTTCATTTGGACGCCAAACAGCACAAAGAACACCTTCGGCGATTGGGCACTCGGCTCCGCCAATGAATGGGCCGGCGACCTGACCACCGCCATCAACACCGTGCTCGGAGCCGGTGCCGCCAGCGGCGACTATTTCAGCTTCGTCACCGGCCACGAGGTCGCCCACTCACTGGATGGCTACGTGAACTCCCGAGCCAACCAGAACCTCCGCAAGCGCTGGGGGCTCATCCTCACCACCGCCGCCGGTCCGGACGTGATCGCCGGATCGAATGGCTGGCGCGACGTCGCCGCCACCAAGGCCAACTTCCTCAGCAAGGGCCTGTGGGATGGCGTGGAGGCGAACTGGGCCACCGCCTGGTCCAATTACTGGGCGACCGGTCCCGGATCCGTGTTCCGGAACACCTCGTTCATGCGCGGTAGCATCGATTGGTTCCTCGACAACTCGCAGGAATCCCTTTCGACCCAGGCCAACCACCACTTCGCCAACGGCCCCGGCCGCCTCATCGGTGCCGTCGACCGCTTCCGCCGCTCCAGCGCCACCGGTGCCGGGCCGATGAGGGCGAACATCAACGAGGTCGTCACCTACATCGACTTCCTCTCCGCCGGACTCAACCGCGTGAACCTGGTCGAGACGAAGTATCAGGCCTCCCCGGAACAGGTGAACTGGATCAACCACTACGCCGATCTCACCCGCGATGACAACGGCCGCATCACGAAAATCGCCGTCGATGGCTCCACCTACCTCCTCACGCTGAATGCGGACGGCGTCGTGACCGATGTCGATTGCTCGGTCGGCGTGCTCGCCGCCGACACCGCGTCCACCACCACCGGCACCGCCGTGAGCATCAACGTGCTCGCGAACGACTACCGCCTCGATGGCAAGACCATCGCGGTGACGTCCTACACCCAGCCGGGCAGCGGCACCGTCGTCACCGGTTCCGGCGGCGCGCTGGTCTATCAATCCATCGCCGGATTCTACGGCACGGACACCTTCACCTACACCAGCGGCAGCTCCACCGCCACGGTCACGGTTTCCGTCGCGAACTCCGATCCCGGCGCCCCGGTGGACACCGATGCCGATGGTTTCTCCGACGCATTGGAAACAGCGCTCGGCTCCAGCACCTCGTCGGCCACCTCCAGACCCGCGGCCCTCTACAGCGGTCTCCACGCCTGGTGGCGTCTCGATGAAAAAACCGGCACCACCGCCGCCGAGGCCACCGGCCGCACCTCCCAGAACGGCACCGTCCAGAACGCCGCTCCCTGGGCCACCGGCAAGATCGACGGCGGCATCGGCATGAACGGCACCACCCAATCCGTGCTCATCACCGCTCCCGGTGTCAGCACCCCGCGCACGACCCTCTCGGCGTGGGTGAAACGGAATGGCAGCCAGGTCGCCTACACCGGCATCGTGTTCTCCCGCAGCAGCGCGGCCTCGGGCATGATGTTCGGTCCCTCAAACGACCTGCGCTACACCTGGAACGGCGGCAACTGGGGCTACTCCAGCGGCCTGGTCGTGCCGGACAACACCTGGACGTTCTGCGGCGTGGTGATCGAGGAAACCAAGGCCACCTTCTACATGCAGCCGGAAGGCGGCGCGATGCAAACGGCCGTCAACACCACCGCCCATTCGCCCGGCACCTTCACCGCCCCGCTGTATCTCGGCTGGGACACCAACCAGGCCACCCGTCGTCTCAATGGCACCCTCGATGATGCCCGGCTCTACACCCGGGCGCTTTCCGCCACCGAGATGCAGGCGCTCGCGAACACCCCGCTCGACAGCATCTGGCAGGCCACCGACATCGGCACCCTCGGTGTCACCGGCAGCTCGCTGCGCAGCGATGGCGTCTACACCGTCGCCGGTGGCGGCGCGGACATCTGGAACGCCGCGGACGACTTCCGCTACGTCTACCAGCCTCTAAGCGCCGATGGCTCCATCACCGCACGCGTCACCGGGGTCCAGAACACCCACACCTGGGCGAAGGCGGGCGTGATGATCCGCGAGTCGCTGACCGCCGGATCGAAGCACGCCATGATGATCGTTTCCGCCGGCAGCGGCGCGGCCTTCCAATACCGTGCCACCACCAGCGGCTCCAGCACCCAGGGAGGCAGTGTCTCCGGCAGCGCCCCGATGTGGGTGCGCCTCACCCGCACCGGTGACACCATCAAGGCCTTCACCTCCACGAACGGCACCACCTGGACCCAGCGCGGCTCCGATCTCTCGCTACCGATGGCCGCGAACATCTACATCGGGCTCGCCGTCTGTTCAAACAACACCACCACCCCTTCGGTGGCGACCTTCGACAACATCACGGTCGCTCCCTGAAGAACTCCCTTCCCGGGACCATGCGGCGTGCGGGTGCGGAAACGCGCCCGCACGCCTTTCCGTTCATAGGCCATCAGTTCCCCCTCGGCGGCGGACCCACGCTGTCCCCGCTACCCAGACTCGGATACAGCAATACCTTCCGCGCGGGTGCCGGCGGCTGCACGAACCAGTTCACCACGTGCGGCACCAGTTTCGAACTCTCGACCGCCAATCCCAGGATGGAGGGGCGCAGCTCCCGCAGCAGCGGATTCGAGCACAACGCGATCACCGATAAATCCTCCGGCACCGAAAGCCCGCGGCTGCCCGCGAAACACAGCATCTCCACCGCCTGGCTCGCCGTTTGTACGATAAACGCAGTAGGTGGCGTCCAGCGCCACAACCGCTCGAGCATTTCCCGGAAGCCGCTCGCTCCCCCGGGCACCACCGGCAGATGAAAGGATGGTTGGACCGCGATCCCCGCCTCTCGCATCTCCCGGTAAAAAGCCGCCACGCCCCGGTGCTCGCCATCCTTCCACGTTTTCACCAGGGGAAGCACGATCCGCCGGTGACCGGCCTTCAACAGGATCTCCAGCGACCGCTTCACCAAGACCCCGCCATCCCACGCCACCACGTCCATGTCGAGGTCGGCCACCGCTCCCCCCAACGCAAGCGTCCGTGGATGCGCCAGCCGGCACTCCTCGATCAATCTCCGGCCACCTTGGTAAATCGCCCATGCATCAGGAGGCTCCCTTCCCGCCATCTTCCTCACTGGCTCGAATCCCGAGTTCACGGCCCGGTGACCCGGATAGATCGTGAATCCGCATCCCTCCCGCTCGATCGCCAGTTGCAGGCTCGTCACGAACTCCACATCCTCCCGGTCCGCATCACGCCAGTGCACTGGCAGGACCAATCCCAGCCTCAGCATCCGCGGCCTTCGTTCACGAGCCGGCAGACGCAGGATCGCCCGCCGCCGGCCATGTCGCGCCTCCGCGAGCACGCCCTCGTGGGTTAACACCGCCAAGGCCCGCTCCAGCGTCGCCCTCCCGAAATCCATCTCCAACCTCAGTTGATGGATTCCTGGCAGGAACCCATGCCAACGTCCCTCCCGGATCCCGTCGCGGAGCGTCGCCGTCGCCGATTCCATGAGTAGATTACCACGTGAACTGATCATTCCATCTCGCCCCTACCGCCTTCCGAAAACCTCTGCAACCGGTTTCGGAATGCCACCGGTCCGCTTCAGGAACCAGTTTCAAAACCCGGAACGACCCGGGCTGGATGGAACCGCGGCACCGCCCGCAAGGGTGCCGCGACCTCGCCTCCAATCATCGACCGGTCTTCACCGGCTCATAGATCTCCACCTCGGAAATCTCCAAGGCACCCTTCACCGGTTTCCCACCGGCATCGTCGAGCTTCTTGCCCGTGATCTCCGTCATGTCGAATGCCCCGCCATCCTTGATGGCGCCCGCCAGGGTGATGCGGACCGTCTTGCCCAGCGCGGGTTCGAGCTTCAGTGTGCAATAGCCGAGGCTCGGCGGCGTCTCGCCAGAATAGACGCCCTTTCCATCCACGGTGATGGTCAGCGGATAGGATTTCTTGAACTGCCCGAGCTTCAGCGTGATCTCGCTGATCACCGCCGGGTGGTCCATCGTGAATTCGATCCATCCCGTGCCCGGCTTGCCGTCACTCTTCCAATTGGTCTTCTCGCTGTCGTCGAACGCCATGCCAGCTTGGTCCGCGTTCGAGCCCGCCGTGGCGGCCGCGATGTGCACGGCCTTCCGTGCCGGGGCCAGGGAATTTCCGGCAGGGGTCGGCCCGCGGAGCAGCGGCGCTGCCAACCCGGCATCCGGCAGGGTCTTCGCCATGCCATCGAGCACCGGAAAGGCGACGGACGGGATCTTGATCGTCGCGGGTTTCAATCCCGCCGCATTCGCGCGCAGCGTGATCTCCCCGGCCTGCGGCTGGGACCGGAGCATCACGCGGTTGATCCCGCACTCCACCGGCAACTCCCGGGAGAGGATGAAATTGTCCGGCCGATCGGGTGACTGGGCGATGCCACCCCGCCATTCGCCCGGTCCTTGGAGATCGAACTGGATCAAGTTCATGGCCGTGGGACAGCGGTTGCCCTGGGCATCCACGACCTCCACGTCCACCAGCGCGAGGTCGGCACCATCCGCTTTCAGGCCGCCCGGCCCGGTGCGCGGCGTGAGCTTGATCGCGGCGGGAGCCCCGGCGGTTTGAATCGCCGTCTCGCACAGCTTCTTCCCGCCCTTGTCATAGCCCACCGCCTTGATCGAACCGGGACGGAACGCAACGCTCTTCCACGTGTAGAGGAAGCGCGAGCTCTGCTCGCCGAATCCGAGCGATTGTCCGTTCACGAAAAGCTCGACCCGGTCCGCCGAGGAGACGACATACACCGGCTTGGTCACTCCCGGCGCATAGTTCCAGTGCCCGATGAGGTGGATGCGCGGTTTCTCCACCTCCACCCAGCCATCCCACATCACCTGGTGCGCGAAGAAGCCATCCTTCGGGAGCCGCATGGCGTCCACCTCGCCGCTGCGGCGGTAGTTCTCCGCGCCGCGGTGGTGGGTGTTGGAGTCCGAGAAAATGATGTTCACGCCCCCGGCATTCACCCGCTCCCCGGTACCCGGACGCTCCTGCCAGTATTCGAACCACCGCCGCACGTTCTCCACGGCATGGCTGTCCTGGTTGCGGTTGTAGTCGGAGGCCGGCTTGTTCTGGTGCATGGGGCCATCGCCATCCTTGTGGAAAGGCGCCGTCCAGTCGTCCCAGTATTTCCGCAGCCCCTCGTCGCGGGAATACTCCATCATCCACATCGGCTTGGTGGAGCTCTTGTTGATGTAGAGCATGTGCCCGCCGTATTCGGCTTCCTTGCTGTCGTGCATGTCACGCGCTCCGATCGCGCGCCCGCCATACGGATCGTATTGGTTGCGGAGGGCCTTCATCTCCGCCATGTGCTCCTCGCTGATTCCGGCGTTCCCGCACTCGTAGAAGACGATGCTCGGATTGTTGCGGTTGTAGATGATCGCGTCGCGCATCACCTCCACCCGCTCCGTCCAGCGCTGGCCGCCGACGTCCTTCTCCGAATCCCCGGCCGGCATCGCCTGGATCAAGCCCACCCGGTCGCACGATTCCACGTCCTGCTTCCAAGGCGTGACATGCATCCAACGCACGAGGTTGGCACCGCTCTCCACCATCAGGCCGTTGCTGAAATCGCTCATCCAGGCCGGGACCGCGGAGCCCACCGCCGGCCATTCATTCGTGGTCCGCTGGCCATAGCCCTTGAGCTGGATCGCCCGGTCATTGAGCTTCAGCATCCCGTGGCCGAACTCCGTCTTGCGGAATCCAGTGGTGGTCGTCACCGAGTCCACCGGCTTTCCTCCCACCGAGAGCGTGGTGGTGACACGGTAGAGATAACCATACCCCCAGCTCCAGAAATTCAGGTTCGAAACCCGCCCGCTCGCGGTCACCAGCTTGGTTTCACCCGCCGCGAGGGTCTGCTCGCCGCCTTGGATCGTCTGGACGACCTTCCCGTCCATCCCGGCGACGGTCACTTGGTAACTGAACTTCGTCGGCTCCGCATGGTCGTTCTTCACCTGGGACTCGGCGGTGACGGTGGCCGCCCGACCGGCGATGTCGAAATTCCCGGCATGGATGTAGGTGCCGGTGGTGCCCAGGTTCGAGTACAGCGGCAGGGTCTGATGGAGCTTGTCGGTGACATGCAGGAAGACGTTCTTGGGAATGCCGCCGTAGTTGGCGTAGAAATTCCGGTCGTTCCATTGCCTGCCGCCCCAAGCGTTGTCGAAGCGGGCCGCCAGGACGTTCTCCGCCGGCGCGGGTTTCACCTTGTCGGTGATGTCGAACCCGAACGCCATGACACCGTTGTCGTTCTTCCCGATGAGCTCGCCATTCAGAAAGAACTGCCCCTTCTGCCGGATCCCTTCGAACTCCAGGAAGATCTTCTTCCCCGCGGCGTCCGCGGGCACCTTGAAATGTTTCCGATACCACGCGATCCCGGTCGGCAGCTGGTCGATGTCCACCTTGAACGCGCTGTCTTCATTCCACGCGTAGGGCAAGGTGACCTTCTTCCAGCCCGCGTCCGCGAACGAGGGGGATTCCGCACCCGCGGCATCGCCGGCATTCACCATCCACCCGGGATTGAAATTGTATTTCGTCCTCGGCCCCGGGCCCGCCATGTCCTGGGCATGGAGCGGGGCGGTCACCGCGAGGACCAACGCGAGAAGGGAGAGCGGAAACTTCATCATGGAATAAACGGTGGGCAATTGGCGGATCACGGTGACAAATGGACTCGGAGCGATTTCCCCGATGGCCGATCAGGCCCCGAAGGCATCAAGGCACGATGATCCGATGAATCCCTCCATTCCGCCAATACCCCGTTCGCAGTAATCGGAAGGGGGAAGCATAACCCTGTACGCGGGCCATGAGGTGGTAGCAGGCACCCGCGGGAATCCCAACGGATGAGCCACCCACTCGCCACGCCAAGCCGCCCGCTCCTTCCAAGAGGAATGTTGAAATGCAACGACCGCCTCCTTTCACTCCATCCAGCGCTTGGACGCCTCGTAACAGGAGGGACAGCGCCACACCCTCTTGGTGAGCCCCGATCCACATCCGTATCCACTCAGATAGTAGTCCTTGCCGTCGTTGGGGAATGCTTTTTGAGACGCAACTTGGTATCGGGCAGGATTCGAGCCGACGTCGAAATTCTCCACCTCGACGCGAGCCATCGGAATCTGATGCTTTTCGCAGATTGACGCATCATAGATGGTCTTCCCGCTCGAAAACACACGGACGACCTCCCTCCCTCCACCCAGCCATTTCTCTTCCATGACTACCATGTCTGCTTGTCCAATGCGGGGATTGCCAGCAGGCCAGATGACCGTCATCTCGAACCACGGCCAATTGGGACACACGATCGTGGCCACCACGGAGTCTTTCGACTTCTGAAACGTGAGCTTTCCACTGGTCTTGATCAGCACTGGAACTGGGTTCTTGCCGGGCAGTGTGTTCCACAGTTCTCTTTCACTCTTCCCCGCGCAGCTGCTAAAGATAAGCACGGATACGAACAGACTCATGATCAACAAAAACCGCCTCATTGGATTCAATTGCAATTTCCAATCATCACACCCAACAAAACAAGCATGACAAAATTGATGAATCATTCAATTCCAAAATTTCACCCAACTTCTTCAGTGTGTTTCGTTGACTTCCGGATAGCCGGAAATCAGCCGACTGAGCGACCCGGGGTAACCCATCGCGTTCGACTTCGGAGATTCCCCACACTCGCATGGATGCCCAACCGTGACTCTTGCAGACGTGAACAAGACGGGAAAGGAAGGCCAGTCGGTCCTCGTCGGTTTCGAGCACGGACTTCCCTCCGTCACCGCGCGCCATGAGGTGGCAGCAGCCCCCCGGGTAATGGAATCTCAACGGACGAGCCACGCATCCACCTAGACAGGGCGACCGGTTCTTTCCAAGAAGAATATTAACTTGCGAGGACAGCCCCCCTTTCACTCTGCCCCCTTTCACTTTCTTTCACCTCTTTCACTGGCCCCTTTCAAAACCCACTATCTAACCCCGCTCTTTTCTCGCCTTTTTTCCTTAAAAAGCAGATTTAACTCCTCATTAAGGCTCGTCGCTCCCGATTCCGTCTCATGCCATATCTTAAGCCTTCCATCCATTGACTTTGAAAAAGCCACCTTGTCTCTTTGAGCTGTTCTCACTAATCGTTGCACTCCCTGAGAATAAATTTGATCGGCATCCCAGTCCACGTCGGCTAACCCAGCGATGATTTGCCCCTGATAGGTATCCAGTCTCACTAGTCCCGTCGGCGAAACTTCAACCAGCATCGCCGGATCATCATTGAAATCAACGAACTCACCGCTCCTTTTCACCGTAAAAATGAATATCACAATGGCGAAAACAAGTGAACCCATGGTTACCAAACCCAAACATTTAGGTGATATTTTTTTCATACAACTAGTAGAGGACACCATCCGGTTTATTATACCAAGCCTGCCAATTACTCGGTGTAAATGTCCCATTCCGAAATTTACTAGCGAGTTTCCTACACTTGCACTCACCGACGTCAAAGGCGTTTTGCAGTTCCGAGCCTCGCTCTTGTCGGATGAGTCGTATGATTCGTAACGGGGTCAGTCCTGAATGGCGCTTAGTTAGGAGGGTTCTTCGATGCGGATCGACCCGTCCGAAGATTCTGGAATTCTGTTAGAAAACCCTGCCGGGAGGCGTGTTTTGGTGTGAACAGAAACCAACCTTTCCTGACAGGGTTTTCCGCCCGTCTGTGTGGCAGATCCAGGGCATCCGGGCAAGCCCTGCTCAAGCGCGAGGCCGTGCTCGTCGCCTCCCGTCCCATCGCCGACAACGCCCGCATCTTCGCCCCTCTCCTGCCGCCCGCGTGGATGCAGCCGCTCCACGGAAACATCCGCCACCGCCACTTCGATCCTTCCGCCACCTTCTGGGCATGGACCGACCAAATCCTCGATGGCAACGCCTCCTGCTCCAAAGCCGTCTCCCGTGTGCAGGCCTGGTGCGTGGAGAAGCGCCGACCCGTCCCGTCCGGTGCCACAGGAGCCTACTGCATGGCCAGGCAGCGTCTTGATGACGGCTTCCTCCACTCGCTCCATGAGCGTATCACCCGCACTGTGACCCGCCGCCACCGCACGGCGGACCTCTGGCACGGCATGGCCGTCAAAAGTATCGACGGCAGCTCCGTGCAACTCATGGACACCTCTGACAACCAGGCATCCTTCCCCCAATCCTCCGGCCAGAAACCCGGGTGCGGCTTCCCTATCATGGCCATCGCCGGCGTGCTGGATCTCTCCTCGGGCTGCTGGCTTGGCATGGCCAGCGCGCCCGCGCACACCCATGACACCCGGCTGGCCGCCAGGCTGCTCCAGCATTTCGGACAAGGCGATCTGGCGCTCGCCGACCGCGCCTTCAACTCCTACGAACTGGTTGCCTCCCTCGGGCAGCGCGGAGCCCACAGCCTGATGCGCCTGCACGCCGCCCGCCATCGCACGCTGGATTGGCGCAAGGGCAGGAAGATTGGCCCCAACGAACGCCTCGTGGAATGGCGAAAGCCCGCTGCCCGCCCCACCGGCAGCCCCCTGGACGACGCGCAATGGCAGGCCCTCCCCGACATCCTGACGCTCCGTCTCATCCGCTTCCACTATGAGAACCGGGCCGGTGAAAAAGCCCGCATGGTCCTGGTCACCACGCTGACCGATCCCGCCACGCACGACTGGGTGGAACTGGCCGATCTTTACGCCCGGCGTTGGGACATCGAGTTGAAGCTCCGGGATCTGAAAACCACTCTGCGGCTGGAACGCTTCGAAGTGCGGCCCCCCGGAATGGCCCGCAAAACGCTGCTCATGGTGATGATCGCCCACAACCTGATCCGGGGGATGTTGCAATCCGCGGCGATCGGAGAGGGTCTGCCGGTGGAAGCCCTGAGCTTCAAAGGAGGCCTTGATCTGCTGTTGGTATGGAAGGACCAAGGATATCGCGAGGGCGCAACACTGAGAATTGCTCGAGATAATACCATATTCGACGAATTCAGAGCCATTGATTTTCGAGATGTCATAGGTCACGCCAAGAAGCCGTCTGAAAAATAATTTCACCCGCAGATGAGCACAGACCACCACGAGAACACCTTTAAGGCACTCTTCCCTATCTTGCCAACCCTGTTCATCGGAAAGCATCGATACACACGTCCGCGAAATGGCGACGTGTCCAAAAAGGGACCGATTCTTCTGCGGACGACATTACGATCAAAATCCAAGGCGATGACGACGACAACCGGGACGCAGCAATGACAACCGGAAGGCACTTGGCGTAACGCATACCTAACCTAGAATCCCGGCCAACATCGTCCATGCCTACTTAGGAACAACTGGGATCACCGACCCTGCTTTTCATGATCCATTTTATCAATTATCCTAATTGCACTCCAGCCTTGCGGAGTCATTAGATTGGTTCCATACAATCCATTTTGATGAGGCGCGATAAAAATAGAGCGCAGCCTCAGGGACGTCATAGCACCGTTAGCGCTTTCAATATTACTCTCAATGAAAATATCATACAGTACTGACACCTGAAGCCGCTGAATGTGCCACCCATTCATCCCAGATCCTTCAAGAATTTTCGTATCGCCGCTCTTGATGCCAATAATTGATAAGACCCCATCAAAAGATTTGAACGTAGTTTTTTCTAAAACTATACGATTTTTGACGGACATTTCTTGCAGGGAACCGACCTTCAATATTTGAGGCAGCCCATTTTTTGTTGCTAGATTCTCAATAACTAGGTCTTGAGCAAATTTAATATTCCGCTGCTCTTCAGCATGCAGGTTGCAACTGAAAAAAGGAAGCAGAAGAATGAAAACCAACTTGGTGGCTCTAAGATTCATGGCACACAAATTCGGTCCGAAACCGGAACAAGGTTATCTACTTGTGATTTTCTATTAAAAGAGGGAGGTCCTTGTATTTTAACATCCTCCCCAGTTCGCAGTTATTTGCCTGTCTGATCCGCAGAGGAGACGTCTTCTCCACATTTGAGCACCATCTAGGCACCGAGGCAAACCACCAATTCCGAGAGCCGCCAATAAACAAAGCACGCCCGACTGGATTCGAACCAGTGACCCTCCGCTTAGAAGGCGGATGCTCTATCCAACTGAGCTACGGGCGCCCGATGCCGCAGGCTACCCAACCCGCCCGCCCCAAGTCAAACCAAGGGATTTCGATCTCGATTCATCCCCCACCCCCGGTTAGAACCCCGCCATGAACCCGCCGCCGCCACCGATGCCGCCGCACCCCTACATGATGCGGGACGCCGAGCATCTCAAGCTGCTGACCATCTTCCACTACGTGATGTCCGGCCTCTCCGTCATCGGCATCCTCTTCGGCGGGCTGTATGCCGCGATGGGATTGTTCATGGGCCGCGCGTTCGCGAAAATGCCCCCCGCCGCCCCGGGCTCGACCCACTCCGGCCCCCCGCCCCAGGAATTCATGTGGATCTTCGTCGCCTACGGCGCGGTCATCGGCTTCGTCTGCCTGGCCGCCGCCGTCTGCTACTTCTTCGGTGCCCGTAACCTCTCCGCCCGCCGCAACCGCACCTTCTGCATGGTCGTCGCCGGCCTGAGCTGCCTGGCCATGCCCCTCGGTACCGTCCTCGGCATCTTCACCATCATGGTGCTCTCCCGCGAAACCGTCGCCCGTCTCTTCGACGGCGAACAGGGCCTCCTCGCCCCCTCGTGAACGCCCGGCCACGGATCGGCCTTTGAAATTTTAATTCTCAAATTTCAAATTCCGCTCCCCTCTCCCGCTCACGGATCGAACGCATACCGCTTCCCCTCGACCCGCACGTTCGGTGGCACCCGGTCCGTTTCAAACCGGTCATAGCCCTCCTTCAGGTTCTTCCAGAACTCCTCCCACGGCTCCCCCGCCGCCGCAGCCATCCGCTCCGTCGTCATCCGGAACGGAAACGAATGCACCCGGATGAACGGCTGCCCGTGCGCCAGCGCGTCCGCGCACAGCGTGTAGATCTCCTCGATCTTCGGGTCCGTCATCGCGAAGCACCCGATCGATACCGCGTTCCCGTGCACCATCAGGAACGTGCCCGTCCGCCCATGGGCCTCGTCGTAGGCATTCGGAAACCCGATGTTGAAGGCGAGGTGGAACTGCGAGTCCGGCTTCATCCGCTCCGGCGTCACCACGTAGAATCCCTCCGGGGCCTGCCCGTCGCCCTCCTTCAGCTTCGGCCCGAGCTCGCCGGACATCGCCGCCACCGGCCAACTACGAAAGAACTCGTACTTCCGCGTCTCCCGCTTCCGGATCCATAGCTCCAGCAGCCGCTCCTCCTTGAAGATCCGGATGAACACCGGATCGCCCGCCCGCAGCCCTTTCGCCGCCAGCTCCAGCTTCAGCGCCGGCTTCACCCGCGCCGACGCCGCGGCCGCCCGTTCGGGCCCCGGTAGATCGGGCACCGCCGCTTCAGCCACAGTGGCGCTCTTCGGAACCCCGGGCATCGGGGACGGATTGGAGTTCTGGACGGACATTTCGGACTGGCGGGTTTCTGTCGACGCTCCTTCGGCGCGGGCGTCCTTCGGACGACAACCCACGATCCCGAACAAAGCCAGCAGTATCAGGCCACGGCGCATGCTCTCCGGGAACCCATGCACCCTTCCATCGCCTCGCGCAATGCCTCCGCGTCGCCCGCCTCGATTTCCACCAGCAGTGGATGCTTCGGCAACCCACAGGCCCGGCTCGCGATCACCGGCACTCCGGCCACCAGGGCCCGCAATGCCAACCGCGGCTCATGCTCGATCCACGCCGGCAGCACCAGCGCGGTGCACGATGGAATCTCCGCCACCGTTCCCGCCCGAAAACGGACATCCGCCAGCGGATCATGACTGCCCTCGCGAGCCCGGCCCAGCACCAGCAGCTCGCCCTCGATCTCCTTCATCGCCGCGGCAACTTCATGGATGCCTTTCCGGCCCAGCGCGGACGCCGGGAAAAACCATCGCGGTTCCCCGTCCTCGACACCACCCCGGTTCACCAGCTCCGGCATCTTCCAATCCAGCAGCAGCGCCCGCGAACCGAACCGCGCCGCGATCGCCCGGTGCGGCGTGACAAGCCGCGCCGCCGCCGCGAGCGCCTCGCTCTCCGCGTGGATCAGCTCCGGGTCGGCGCGGAAATCCGCCAGTGTGTCGGACTCCGGATGGCGCTCCGCCGCTTCATCCAGCCGGAATTGGAGCTCCGCCAGCGGCCAACGGTTCACCAGCACGTCGAACGTCCGGCCACCGAGATACCCCGCCCGCCACAGGTGCGGCAGCAGCGTTTGCGAGACCACCAGATGCCGCGCCTGCGGATCGATTCTCCGTCCCAGCGTCTCGGCCAACCGCCGCTGGGCCTCCAGTAAAAATTTCTGCCGCACCGCCCCCTGCGCCGGGAGTCGACGCTGCTGCCAGGATCGCCGCAGCGTCTCGATCGTCGCATGCTCGATCGCCGTGCCCGCCGGTGGTTTCCAAGTGTAGTTCGCCTTCTTCCAGCGATGCCCGTTGAGCGGCGTCAGCCAGCGGTCGCCGGGCTTCGAATGCCGCTGGCACCAGTCGTTGAACTCCGGCCACACGCCATCCAGCACCCACGCCGAATGCCCCGCCGCGGGCGTGTGCGCCTTGGTCGCGGAGGGATGCCGGAAACAGGTCGTCACCCCGCACGTCAGGCAATCGCCGTCCGCCGCCGCACGCACCGGCGATCCCACCGGCGCCACCTTCGAAACCTCCTCGCGGAAACCCGCTCCGGTCACCGCCCGGATGCCCACCACCAGGTCGGTCGCCGTCAACCGCACCTCCAGCCGCCAGGCAAACGGGGCTTTGAAACGAAGGTCGACGTAGTTCCAGAACACCGTCGCATCCCGCTCCGGTGGCACCGGAGTCCCGGGCAGCGTGCGGGAATGCTCATGCCGCTCCACCACCTCCAGGCCCGCCTCGAGCGCCGCCGCATGCAGCAGCCCGGAGAGCTGGCACAATCCGCCCCCCAGGTTCGGCACCAGGCACCCCGACCGCAGTTCGCGCCCGTGCGTGAACCCGCGCGCCCGGGTGGTCCGGCCAAGCTGTTTCCAAAAGCTGAACACCTCCCCTGCCGGAACCTCGATCCCGTGCAGTCGACGGCAGGCCGCCCGTAGGTTCTGCACCTTACCCGCCGTCAGCGGAAATTCCTCCGCCGTGAGCTGGGTCCACAGCGCGGCCTTGGCGTGCCCGATCTGCGGAGCCCCGCGCCATAGGCTGCCAGTCCCGTGCCTCGCCACCGGGTTCCCGCGCTCCGCCCACAAACGCCGGGCGATGAAGACGCGGGATTTCAAAAAGAACAGGGCGGACTCGACGCGGCTGGGAGCCTGGTGCTCCGCTTCGGGGTGAGGGTGCATGGGAACGGCCACACGAGGGCGACCAGGGAACATTACGTAGCCGATCCCCCCGCTTTGTCTGCAAGAATCCGTGTGGAAAGCCGCCCCTTGTTTGGAAGCATCACTTGCCGAACGCGCCGATCCCCTGCGTGACGATCGCGCTGCGCGGCGCCGGACGCAGGAAGCCCATGTCCGGCAGGTCGCCGTTCGGCTTGCGCGGCCGCAGCAGCTCCTTGTCATCGAGACTCACGAAATCCTTGTCGGTGAGCTTCAGCCCCGTCGTGAACGAGTTGCCGCTGGCCTGGCACTTCGACGCGTCGTATTTGAGGATGTCCCAGCGCGAGCCGTAGCTGAGGTTGTTCACCAGCTTGTGGCCGTAACCGTCCACGTCCGTCACCTCGTCGATGAGCCGGCACAGCATATTGTAGTTCACGCTGTTCCGGTAAGCCGAGTTGTTCAACCAATCGCCTCCGCCCGGTTGGTGGTTCGCATAGAAACCGGCTGCCTTGTTCCCGACCGCCACGCAGTTGCGGACGGTGTGCCGCGGGATCGTGCTGGGCAATTCACTGGCCGGCGTCTTGCCGAACCCGCCCGCCTTGAACCCGTTGCCATCGGCGCGCTTCTTCATGTCCGGCGTGAAGCCGTTGTAGAACGCCCAGCAGTTCTCGAACGTCACCGACTCGCGGGCGTTGATGCAGTCGAAACCGTCGTCGCTGTTGAACCACGCCCGGCAGCCGCGGAAGACATTGCCGGTGCTGCCCTTCGGCGGATGGCAGCCGAAACCATCCGAGTTTCCGCCCCTGCCGCCCTCGGAGGTGGAGTCCCAGTTGTTCCAGGCATCGCAGTTCAGGAACAGGTTGTTGGACCCTTCCACGCTGTAGATCCCGATCGCCTGGGTGTCATGCATCAGCAGGCGCTCGTAGATATTGTTGCTGCCATTGTTGTGGAAACAGATCGATTGGGTGTGATCGGTGATCGTCACCTGCACCCCGGTCACCTCCAGGCCCACCAACCGCAGCCACGACCCGGTCACCGAAAACACGCTCACCCGCTTGCCCGGCGGCTTCACGTCGGTGCAGTCGAACACCGGCTTTTCATCCCGGTAGGCGCGGTAGGTGATCGGCTTGTCCTTGGTCCCGCTCTTGTCCAGGAAGGTCAGCGAGGCATAGGGCCCCTTGCTCTTGGAAATGTCCGAGTTCTTCATCCGGTACGTCCCGCCCCGGATCTGCACCGTATCGCCCGGATTCGCCGCCTGCTGCGCCCGCTGCACCGTCGCGAACGGCTTCTCCAGCGACCCCGCCCCCGCGTCACTGCCCGCCGGAGCCACATACCAATCGGCGGCTTGGAGCAACCCGCACCCGGCAAGCAAAGCACCGGCAACGGACAACAAAGGGAAGGTTTTGTGTTTCATGCAATAATTCAGCGGTTGGGTAATCCTATACCACCTCCCCCCCGGCCATCTATCCCCCTTTCATCCCCCTCATATGAGGTAAAAAGCGGTTTTTTTGGACCTCCGCCCCACCCCATGTTAGGCCCGCCGCATGGAACCCGCGATCGGCATCATCGGAGGCAGCGGCCTCTACGAACTCGAAGGCTTCGACAAGGCCGAGGAACGCCAAATCGACACCCCCTTCGGCCCCCCGTCCGATGCCCTCGTCGGCGGCACCTTCGCCGGCCGCCACGTCTGGTTCCTCCCCCGCCACGGCCGTGGCCACCGCCTCCTGCCCCACGAAATCAACCACCGCGCCAACCTCTGGGCCCTCCGTAGCCTCAATGTCCGTTGGCTGATCTGCGTCACCGCCGTCGGCAGCCTGAAAGAGGAATACCGCCCCCGCGACGTGGTCCTCCCCGACCAGTATTTCGACCGCACCAGCCGCCGCGAGCACCACACCTTCTTCGGCAATGGCATCGCCGCCCACATCGCCTTCGCCGATCCCGTCAGCCACGGCCTGCGCGCCATCCTCCGGGAAACCGCCGCCGGAACCGGCTGCCGCGTCCACGATCGCGGCACCTACGTCAACATGGACGGCCCCGCCTTCTCCACCCGCGCCGAAAGCGAGGTGAACCGGAAGCTTGGCTTCCACGTCATCGGCATGACCAACCTCCCGGAGGCCAAGCTCGCCCGCGAGGCCGAGATCGCCCTCGCCACCCTCTGCATGGTGACCGACTACGATTGCTGGAAGACCGACGAGGACGCCGTGACCGCCGAAAGCGTGCTCTCCCACCTCCACGCCAACGTGGCCGCCGCCAAGCGGATCCTCGCCGCCGCCATCCCGCGGATCCCGACCGTGCCGGACTGGCCGGAACACACCGCCCTGGAAGGCTCGATCATGACCGCCCGCCACCTGTGGCCGGAGAAAACCGCCGCCGATCTGGCCCCGCTTCTCAGCCGCTTCCTCTGAAATCCAGTCACAAAACCGGGCGTGACATTGATCTCCCCAGCGGGGATAGTCCGGCTCTAGAACATGCGCTCCGAGTTCAACCGCCACATGAAACGGCTCTCCCTTTCCCTGACCCTCGTTCTCCTCAGTGCCGGCCTCGGAAGCTGCACCGTGGACAAGGCTGCCGACGCCGGCCGCTTCCCGAACGGCCCGGCCGCTCCGGTGAAGACCACGCGCAACACCGCCTACCAGACCCCGCCGGTGCAGGGTCCCGTCCGCCGCAATCCGGACATGAACCTGTCCTCGAACTTCCCGAAGGGCACCTCGATCAGCTACTCGCGCGTCAACGTGGCGGGCAAGTACATCGCCATCACCTTCGACGACGGCCCGCACGCCTCCAACACCCCGCGCCTGCTGGACATGCTCCGCGCGCGCAACATCAAGGCCACTTTCTTCTGCGTCGGCCAGAACGTGGCCGAGTATCCGCAGATCTGCCGCCAGATCGTCGCGGAAGGCCATGAGATCGCCAACCACAGTTGGAACCACCCGCTGCTCACCAAGCTCAGCGACGCCCAGTATCACGACCAGATCACCAAGACCCACGAGGCGATCATCCGCGCCACCGGCGTCACCCCGCACCTCCTCCGTCCGCCCTATGGCGCGCTGACCCAACGCCAGCGCGAGTGGGCCTACTCGGAATACGGTTATCCGACCGTCCTCTGGTCCGTCGACCCGTTCGACTGGAAGCGCCCCGGCGCCGCCGCGGTGACCTCCCGCATCCTTTCCGGCACCACGCCGGGCGGCATCATCCTGGCCCACGACATCCACGCCCAGACCATCGACGCGATGCCCGCCACGCTCGATACCCTGCTGTCCCGCGGCTACAAGTTCGTGACCGTTTCCCAGCTTCTGGCCATGCAACAGGCCGCTCCCGCTCCCGCACCGGCCCAGGCCCCCGCCGCTCCGGCTCCGGTCGCACCGGCCCCCTGAGGGCTCCATCCGCTGTTCCACCCCTCCCCCACGAGCTGCCCCACGATGTTCGGCGAGCGTTACTTCGCGACGCGCGAACGTCTGGTGGAAGTGATGCGGGGGATCGTGGATCTGGCCGCGGACACGCAGGCGGAAATCGGACCGGAACTGGCGTCCGATTCCGTCCAGACCGGACTCGCCGCCCCGTTCCTGTTCGTCGTCTGCGGCGAGGTCAACGCGGGCAAGTCGACCCTGATCAACGGCCTCTTCGGCAGTGACCTGTGCAAGGTCAACATCCTGCCCGAGACCGATAAGGTGCTGTGGTACCGCCACGGGGTTTTGGCCCGGGATGTCGAGGTCACACCGACCCTCGAGGAACGCTACCGGCCGATCGAGTTCCTGAAGGACTTCAACCTCGTCGACACCCCCGGCACGAATTCCGTGATGCGGGGCCACCAGAGCATCACCGAGCGCTTCCTGCCGGTCGCGGATCTGCTGCTCTTCGTCTTCCCGGTTTCCAACCCCTGGGGGGCCGCGACCTGGGATTTCCTCTCGAAGCTGGGTCCCGAGGCCCTCGACCGGGTGGCGTTCGTGATCCAACAGATCGACCAGCGCGATGCCTCGGACATCCCGGTGATCCTCGGCCACATGCGCGATCTCTCGATGAAGCGCATTGGCCACATCCCGCCGATGTTCGCCGTCTCCGGCAAGCTCGCGATCGAGGCCAAGAAGACCGAACCCTTCGGCCGCCAAGCCTGGCTGGCCTGCGGGTTCGCGGAGCTCGAGGACTTCATCTCCCGCAACGTCTGCCAATCGTCCCAGCGGCGAAAGCTGTTGGAAACCTGGCGCCGCCATTCCTCGGACGCCCTCGTGAAAATCGAGGACCGGATCGAGGAAACCACCCGCAATGTCGAACGCTGCGCACGCTTCCTCGCCGAGATAGAGCGCGAGATCGACTCGCTGCGCGAGCAATTCGTCATCCGCCTGCCACGCCACCTTTCCGGCGTGGCCGAAGTCTTCCAAAGCGAGGCCGTCTGGGTGGCCAAGCGCCTCGGCAGCCGCCTCAGCCCTTGGAACACGCTGATCCGTCTGTTCACCGGCGAACGCTCCGGCACCGAAACCGAAGGCCTTTTCGCCGAGCGCCTCCAAACCGCGGTCGAACACGTCGCCACCGAGGACGCCGCCGAAACCGTGAAGGCCTGCGAACGCCACTGGGAAAGCCTCAAGGAACGCGTCCACGCCGAAATGGGCATCATGCTGAAGGACGACTCCACCATCCAAGCGCCCTTGGAAAAAGCCTCGTCCAAGTTCGTGCGCCGCCTCGGCCGCGCCGCGCGTCTCGGCATCGGCAACCTCAAGGTACGGCACGGCCTCGACCAATCGGCCCGTGAACGCCTCACCTCGCTGAAGATCTTCACCGCGCTCACCCTGCTCTCGCTCACCGGCGCGGGTGTGTGCGGGATCTTCAAAATCCCTTGGGCCCCATGGGGATGCCTGCTGCTCGCCGCGGCCAGCTCGGCGATCTTCCTGATCTATGCCCGCACCAGCCAGCAGGATATCGTGAAGGCCTTCCGCGAACGCCTGTTGGATGCCTGCGGCACCTTCGCGAACGCCCTCCGCGGCGACTACGAGGAAGCGCTGCGTGTCTTCTTCCAAGACTACGCCGGCTGCCTCGAGGAAATCCGCCGCCACGTCGCGAACGACAAGCTCGCCCTTGAGCCGAGGCTACAACGCTGGAACGAACTCTTCCTTTCCCTCAAGGCGATCGAGCAGGATCTGTGATCTCCTACAACCCGCTTGGGACTTCTCCTTTTCGCGTCTCTGCTCAATGGGAGCTTACAAAAGTTCCCCCGCAATCAAGCGAAGGGATTCACACCCTTGACCCGCTGACGCACGAAATCGACGTTGGTCCAGCCTTGGGCCAAAGCCAGTTGTTTCACGCGATCCGTGCATAACAGATCCATTCCGCCGCGCGGCCAGTTGGAACACTTGAACACGTCCGCGCCCGACCATGTCTCGGGATCCAAATGCACCACCACCGCTTGACCAACCGGCAACATCGGCTGCCCGTTGTCGTCCATGGCGATCCCGCTGGCCTCGTAATCAATGCTGATGCCGACCTTCGCTTCGAGCACGTGGTAGGCGGGAGCAGGAACGGAGCGGAGCTTTTTGCTCTTGATGGGACCGAGCGGAATGGGCGTCACGCCTTCGAACTCCACTCCGAAATCGAGCAGGTCCTCGACAATCCTGTCGCTGAAAAATGCAAAAGGAGGCGGATTCCCGCAAAACATAATATCCGGCCACTTGGTCCCCGTCTCACCCAAGGAGATGCCCGGCGGCTTGTGGTTGACCTCCCAAAAATCCATGAAACTACGTTGGGTTACCAAATGGAGTCGGGGAAAAAAATCCATGCCTTCAAAGGGACCGTAGCCAGACGCCCAAGCGAAACCTTTTTGGCTCGCTTCACTGATGCTGTAAATCTTGGGGAAATTTTCAATCATGGCCCATCGAGCAGGCAATGACGCTCTTTCTGTCACGAGCGCATCAGAAATCCGCTCGCCTGCAATCCCAAGTTCCCCAACTCCCTCTTGGAACGCCCTGACTGTATCTCGCTCATTCGCTATCTCACGTGCATTCAACCGGTTCGAAGTCGACATTCGTCCATCCCTTCCGCTCCGCCAGGTCGACCACGTATTGGCTGCAATAGACATTCATCGGCATGTTGCCGTAGAAACTGAAAAGATGGGACCCGTCCCAAGAGGCTCTTTTGAACAACAGGGGCGGCCTCCTTTTCACATCCTCGGAGGTCCATATCGGTTTTCCATCCTCGCCAATTCGAATCCCCATCGCTTCATAAGCCGTCGCAATGCCGGGAGCCGCTTCAAGCACGAAATAACGGGGCGGCGGCAATTTTTGCAAGCGCTTGCCTTTGATTTCAACAATCGGCATCTCGGTCGCTCTGAGAATGGGGACCCCCGCCTCCTCGATATCCCGCAGCAAACGTTCACTGACAAAGTACCCCGGAGGTCCTCCGCCGCATCCAACGACATCGGACCACTCCCGGCCTCCGGAATCAAAAAACAATCCCGGAGGCCTCGGGTTCACTTGCCAAAATCTCTTTTTACTCTCCCAAAAGACTGGTGCCGCCTCAAAAAACGGCATGTTGGAAAGGGGGCCAAAACCAGCAACCCAAGGGTATTTACGGGGAGCAGCTTCCCAACAACCGATTCTATAAAAGTTCATCATTTTGATACATTGTTCACGGCGGCATCGTGATGGGAAATACTGCCCGGCACTCGACAATCTTTTCGATGAGCTCGGCCCGGGTAAAGCTCCTTCCTATATCAGATTCTGCTTTTTCCAGGGCTAGCCACCAAGTGTTATAGAGTCCTCCTCTGGCTCCCTTGTGCCACGCATCGTGATCCACCTTATGGACCCAGCGACGAATGGCGCTTACAAAAGTTCCCCCGCAATCAAGCGAAGGGATTCACACCCTTGACCCGCTGACGCACGAAATCGACGTTGGTCCAGCCTTGGGCCAGAGCCAGTTGTTTCACGCGCTCCGTGCATAACAGATCCATTCCACCACGCGGCCAGTTGGAACACTTGAACACGTCCGCGCCCGACCATGTCTCGGGATCCAAATGCACCACCACCGCTTGACCAACCGGCAACATCGGCTGCCCGTTGTCGTCCATGGCGATCCCGCTGGCCTCGTAATCAATGCTGATGCCGGGCTTCGCTTCGAGCACGTGATAGGCAGGAGCAGGAACGGACCGGAGCTTTTTACTCTTAATCGGACCGAGCGGAATGGGCGTCACGCCTTCGAACTCCACTCCGAAATCGAGCAGGTCCTTGACAATCCTGTCGCTGAAAAATGCAAAAGGAGGCGGATGACCACAAAACATGACATCCGGCCATTTGCTTCCCGTCTCACCCAAGGAGATACCTGCCGGGGTGGGATTGATCTCCCAAAAATCCATCCTTCGTTGATGAACATAAGGATGCAGGCGGGAAAGGAAATCCATGCCTTCGAAAGGCCCGTAACCAAATGCCCATGCGAAACCCTTTTGGTTCGCATCCTTGATGCTGTAAATCTTGGGAAAATTTTCAATCATGGCCACCGGTCATCCGACCCTAGGACAGGAACAGGGGTATTTTCGGCGTGGGATAAACCGAGGCACGCCGCGATAGCGGTAGGGAGGAAGAGGAGTCGTAGCGACACTGGGGGACAAAAAAGTCGCGCCTAGCAACTCTTTCGCCCCTGAGACGGCAAGTCAGAACCCGCTGTTCACCTGAATTTCATATGACTCTCACAAGCGCCCGCCGGGAGACCCTGCCAGCGGATTCAGATCCACCTATCCGACAGGGCCAAACGATGCGTGGACCCGTTACTGGTCAGGGGGCAAGACACGAAAAACCGTGGCCCGCGCGAGCGGACCACGGTTTGAGCATCGAATGGTATCCGATAAATCAGTTGCCTTCCGGGGGAGCCGGCGGCGGGCCGTCCGGACGACCGCCTTCGCCACCCGAGCCGCCGGGGCCACGGCCACCGCGACCACCTTGGCCGCCGGGGCCGCCTTGGCCACGACCGCCCATGCCGAGCATTTCACCGGCTTCGATGGCGGCCTTGCGCTCTTCCTCGCTGAGCTTGCCGTCCTTGTCCTTGTCGTAGGTGGCAAGGATGCGCTTCTGCTCTTCCTCGCGGGCGGTCTTGCGCTCCTCGTCGCTGAGCTTGCCGTCCTTGTCGGCATCGTACTTCTCAAGCAGGGCCTTTTCGTGGGCCTCGCGCTTGGCCTTCATGTCTTCCTGCATGGCCTTGCGCTCGTCGTCGCTCAGCTTGCCGTCGCCGTCCTTGTCATACTTCTTCAGAAGTTCCGGGGGCAGCGGGCGCTGGGCACCGCGCTCCGGGCGGGGTCCCTTGTCACCGCCGGGGGCGGGAGCGTCCTGGGCCATGGCAACCGCGCCGGCGCCGAGCAGGGCGGCCATCGCGAACAGAGTGGTCTTCGTTTTCATCGTGGTTTCGTTTTTTGGATTCTCGAAGCGGCGGGCGGGGCCGTTCATCTTCTGGAACCCTGCCCTCCGTGAAAGGTTGCACCGGAAAATCGTAATAAGTTGCCACCCACCCCCATTGGCGGTTTGGATGCCCCGGCAAATGGCCGACTCCACGCCACCACCCGCTCCATCCAAAGGCCGCACCTTCGTGCGGCGCGCCGCCAGCACCATCGGGCTCTGGGCCGTGGTCGGCGCGGCCTTCGCCAGCCGGTGGGCCTGGGCCTATTTCGCCCTGATCGCGGTGCTCGCGATCCTCTCGACCATCGAGTATTTCAACATGGTCCGGGCCGCCGGGGTGAAGTGTTTCCCACGTTTCGGCATCCTCCTTTCCATCGTCTACACCCTGGCGCTGGGCTGGTATTTCATCTTCCCGCAGCCCCCCGGCTCCTTCGGGGGCCGCGAACTGCCGGACGGCCTCGACACGCTGGCCATTTTCATCGCCACCGCAGGTGCCTTCACCCTCCAGCTCCGCTATTCGATCAAGGGCATCGAGGCCCTGCAGGCGGTCGCCTTGAACGTGCTGGGCTTCGTTTACGTCGCGGTGCTGTTCCACTTCGCCGCCCGCCTCGTGTTCGTGGTCCCGGGCGACGGCCAGGTGCCGGGCGCGGTGCTGTTGCTATGGGTGATCGCGGTCACCAAGTTCACCGACATGGGGGCCTATCTCACCGGCACGATGATCGGTCGCCACAAGATGATCCCCCATGTGAGCCCGGGCAAAACGTGGGAAGGCTTCGTCGGCGCGTTGTTCTTCGCCCAGCTCGCGGGATGCGGCCTCCACGCCCTGTGCCCGCACGACCTCGCCATCCTCGGCGGCTGGCCGCACGTGGTCGCGCTCGGCTTCATCCTGGCCCTGCTCGCGGTGGTGGGCGACCTCGCCGAAAGCGTGCTGAAGCGCAGCCTCAATGCCAAGGACTCCGGCCACATGCTGCCGGGCATCGGCGGCGCGCTCGACCTGATCGACAGCATCTGCTTCACCGCGCCCGCCTTGTTCTTCTACCTGAAATGGGTGCTCCACTGACCTGCATGTCCACCTCCCGCAAACGCGTCGTCCTCCTCGGTTCCACCGGCTCCATCGGCACCTCCACCTTGAAGGTCGCCCGCGAGCTGCCGGAGCGCATTGAAATCGTCGCCCTCGCCGCCGCCACCAACGTGGTGAAGCTCGCCGAGCAGGTCCGCGAGACCGGCGTGAAGGACGTGGCCCTGCACGATGCCACGAAAGAAGCCGAGCTGCGCGCGCTGCTGCCCGCCGATGTCCGCATCCACACCGGCGATGAAGGCCTGATCACGCTTGCCACCCTCTCCGGCGCCGATGTCGTCCTCATCGCCATCGTCGGCACCGCCGGCCTTCATCCCGCGCTCGCCGCGATCGAGGCGGGCAAGGACCTCGCGGTGGCCAGCAAGGAGATCCTGGTGATGGCCGGTGAAACGATCACCCACGCCGCCACCAAGGCCGGTGTCCACCTGCTGCCGGTCGATAGCGAGCACAACGCCATCTTCCAGTGCCTCGATGGCCACCGCGGCGGCGAAAAGGAAGTCTCGCGCCTCATTCTAACCGCTTCCGGCGGCCCTTTCCGCACCTGGCCGTCCAACCAGCTCGCCTCGGTCACCCCGGCGCAGGCCCTCAAGCACCCGACATGGGACATGGGCCCGAAAATCACCATCGATTCCGCCACGCTCTTCAACAAGGGCCTGGAGATGATCGAGGCCCGCTGGCTCTTCGGCATCGGCATGGAGCGCATCGACGTGGTGGTGCACCCGCAGAGCATCATCCATTCGATGGTCGAATTCGTGGATGGCTCGGTGCTGGCACAGCTCAGCCGCACCGACATGTGCTTCCCGATCCAATACGCCCTCACCTGGCCGGACCGTGTGCGTGGTGGATTGAAGCCGCTGGATTTCCCGGCGCTGGCGAAGCTCGAATTCGAGGCCCCGCGCAACGACGACTTCCCAGCTTTGGAACTCGCGCGCCGCGCCGGTCTAACCGGTGGCACCCTGCCCGCCGTTTACAATGCCGCCAACGAGGTGGCCGTGGATGCCTTCCGCGCGGGCAAGCTCCCCTTCCCCGGCATCTGGGAAACCGTGCGCCGGGTGATGGACGAGCACGTGGTGGACCACGAGGCAACGCTCGACGCCGTGATCGCCGCCGACCGCTGGGCCCGCACCGCTGCCTCGGACGCGATCAGCGCCGTCGGCGCAGCATGAGGCCGACACCCGCCAGCGCGAGACAGGCCGTTCCAGGCTCCGGAATGCCGGTGATCGTGAGGATGTCGTTCCGATAGAACGAGAGATCGGCGATGTAGGTGGCATCGCCGATGACCGCCGTGTTTGCCGGTTGGCCGCTGTAGGTCCCTACCGCGTTGAACATCCCCACCAGTTTCCAGGTGGAACCGTCCTTGTAGAACACCGCTCCACCGGAATCACCGACGGCCGCCTGCGCCTCGTGGGTGAGCCCCGGGTCATCGAAGGTGGTGACGAACGAACGCACCGTGCCGAAGCCCGCGTCCGCATCGACGCCAACGGCCTCCACCTGGTTCTCCCCCCAGCGGATCGTCTGGGTGCCGAGTTCCTTGAATCCGGCCGCGTTCGCGCCGGTGGAGTCCGGCAGTTCGGTCCAAACCCACGGGTCCGGGCCGGTGTCCACGTCCCAATAGGTCACTCCGGTCGCGCGATCCCGCCCATCCCCGATCAGGATCAGCGGATTGCCCACCGTCGGGGAGCTGGAACCAATGTCCAAGGTCGCCAGCCCCGGATCGGTGGAGAGCCGGAACAGGACAATGTCCGTGCTCACCGTCATGCCGCCGGTGCCGTGGTTGGTGAGTTGTTGGAACGTTCCGGCCTGGGTGGCGTAGTTGGTGCCTCCGAAGTTCACGGTCGCGGGCAGCGAACCGGCGACGTGGGCGGCGGTCATCACCCAACCATTGCCAAGATAGACCGCGGAGGCCCCGTTGACGGCGCCAACATTCGCGAAACCCGGATCGTCGGGCGGCGCGGATGTGTTTCCTGAACCGTCGCCGCTGGCGATCACGACCGCGGAGGCCCCCAGCGGAGCCAAAAACGACAGAACACCGGCAAGGGATGACCAGTGAAAAGGGTGTTTCATGATGGGGATCAGCACCGTTTCCCATAAAGAATCAAAGGAGGTGCCTCAAGACCTTTCCAACGGTTGACGGAAAAGCCCCCTTCCGCTCCCATCCGCGCATGCCGAAGCCGCGCTCCGGGTCTTCCCTTTCCTCCTCGTTCCGCTGGATCTCCGGCTATCTGATGCGTCACAAGGCGGTGTTCCTGCCCTCCGTGGTGGCGCTGCTGGTCACCGCCGCGCTTTCGCTGGCCTTTCCCTGGTTCCTGAAAGACCTGATCGGCAATCCCGTGGACGCGCTGCGCCAAGGCGTCGATCCCACGACCATCGTCGACAAGATCAACCACACGCTGAAATGGCTGATCGCCGCGCTGGCGCTCCAAGCCTTCATCGGATTCTTCCGTGTGCAGGGGTTCATCCGCTCCGGTGAATCCGCGCTCAATGACCTGCGCCGCGACATCTTCCGCCATCTGGTGCGCCTTCCCCTTTCCTACTTCCAAGAGCAACGTGCAGGTGCCCTGAGCAACCGAGTCTCCGCCGACCTCGGCGTGGTGCGGGACACGCTCCTCAACACCGTGCCCCAGTTCGCCCGACAGAGCGTCATTCTCATCGGCGGCCTGGTGGTCGTGTTCTACTCCTCGTGGAAGCTCTCGCTGGTGATGCTCGCCAGCGTGCCGGTGGTGGTGCTGGCGGTGGCCATCTTCGGGCGGAAGGTACGGAAGTATTCCCGCGATGCCCAGGACTCGCTGGCCGAGGCCGGCACGGTGATCGAGGAAACGGTGCAGGGCATCGCCGACGTGAAGGCCTTCACCAACGAGGAGTTCGAATCCCGTCGCTACGATCGCGCGCTCGATCATTTCCTCGATGTCACGCTACGTGGTGCCAAGGTGCGCGCGGCGTTCCTGTCGTTCATCGTGTTCGTGCTGTTCGGCACCATCGCGGGCGTCGCGTGGTTCGGCGCGCGGATGCTCGCGCAGGGCCAGATCAATTCGCAGGAGTTCGCGGCCTTCATTCTGTTCTCGGTCTTCGTGGGGGCCTCGCTGGGTTCGTTCCCGGAAATCATTTCCCAGCTCCAGCTCACCGCCGGTGCCACCGACCGCCTCCGCGAACTCACCGGCACGCCGCCGGAACGTGCCGGTGGCGAGACCACCGCCAGCATGGAGGGGGCGGTGGCCTTCCACCATGTGGCCTACCGCTACCCATCCCGCCCGGACGTTCAGGTGCTGAACGATCTGAGCTTCTCGGTGGAACCGGGCCAGCGCGTGGCCTTCGTAGGGCCCTCCGGAGCTGGCAAATCGACCATCTTCTCACTGTTGCTGAGTCTCAACGAGCCGGAGTCCGGCCAAGTGCTGTTCGACGGCCGCGATGCCGCCGGGATCTCGCTGGAATCGCTGCGCTCGAACCTGGCGATCGTGCCGCAGGAAGTGCTGCTGTTCGGCGGCTCGATCCGCGAGAACATCGAATACGGCCGCCCGGGCGCGACGCTGGAACAGATCCAGGCCGCGGCCAAGCAAGCGAACGCCCACGACTTCATCGCCGCCCTTCCGGAAGGTTACGACACTTTGGTGGGCCCGCGCGGCACCAAGCTCTCCGGCGGCCAGCGCCAGCGCCTCGCAATTGCCCGTGCCATCCTCGCCGATCCGAAGATCCTACTGTTGGATGAAGCCACCTCGGCCCTCGATGCCGAGAGCGAACGCCTCGTCAACGAGGCCTTGGAGCGCCTGATGACCGGTCGCACCAGCCTGGTGATCGCCCACCGCCTTTCCACCGTCCGCCACGCCGACCGCATTCTGGTGGTCAACCACGGCAAGATCGTGGAAAGCGGCACCCACGACGAGTTGATCGCCCACGGCGGCACCTACAAGCTGCTGGCGGAAACGCAGTTGGCGTGAGCCGATTTGGAGTGCGGCGAGCAATCGCCGCTTTGAGCGGAGGCGAGACATCGCCGGGTACAACACCTGCGTTCGCCAACCCTCTCCCTCGTTCCAGAACCATCTCATCTCTGGTTCATTCCCGGCCCGGCAGCCTGCTTCAAATCCCGTCGATTCTCTCCTGCACCCAAAACGGCGATTGCTCGCCGCACTCCAAATCCAGAGCCCGCAAGGCCCTTGCGATCTCCCACGCGAGAGGACTACCGCTTGGCATCCCCTTCAAGAACCGCATCAGGGGGGAATACCTCCACTGACGAAACCACTCTCCGCTTCCTCCCCATGAAGATGAGTGCCGCCGTCCCGATGACCGCCGCTCCGCTGACGATCCACGGGAACACCCAGCCCGCGCGATTGAAAAAGGTCCGGTCATCGCGCAGCCAGATGCTCCCGCGCAGGATCCCCGGCTCCATCAGCGGCAGCGACTTCACCCGCCTGCCGCGGGGATCGATGAACTGGGTCATGCCGGAAGTGGAGGCGATGGCGAACCAGCGGGCGTTTTCCGCAGCGCGGTGGCGGAACAACTCCGCGTGCTGGAGATGCTCGCGGGCCGACCAAGAGGCGGCGTCCATGCTGGGCACCACGAAACCCTCCGCGCCTGCGACCGTCATTCGACGTACCACCTCGGTGTAGTCGCAATCGAAACAGATCGGAGTCCCGAGATGGCCGAAGCGGGTCTTCACCGGCACGGCGGTTTTCCCCGGCTCGCCGTCGTCCATGAGGTGCACCGGCCGGTTCTTGGCGTGCCAGCCGAGCTCGCCGGACTCATCCATGGTGCGGGCCACGTTGTAATGCTTGGCAGCCGCCAGCGGCTTGACCGTGCCGAAGACCACCACCGAACGGGCATCGGCGGCGAGGGACTTCAACTTCGCCCATTCCGCCTGCTCCGGGCGGACCTCGTAAGGCGTGGAGTATTCCGGCCACAGGATCACGCCATCCTGGAATCCGGACGTGCGGGAAGCATCGTGATAGGACACGAAGTCGTTGTTCTCGTTCTGGACGGTGAGCACCGGCACCTCCTTCCCCGCCTCATAGACAGTGGTCGGAAACGGGCTCATGAGAAGCCCCAGCACCGCGAACCCCAGGCACCGCCACGGAGCCTTCCCCAACGCCCACCACGCCGCCACCAGCACCACGACGAAGCCTGCGCCATACACGCCGATCCACGGCGAAAGCCACGAGGGACCGAGCGCCAAGCCCGGAGTCATCCATGGAAAGCGCAGGTAGAACCACTCGCTGCGGAAATACTCGATGCCGGTCCACACCGCCGCGGCGTAGAGCGGCAACCACCGGGCACCACGGTGGCGCAGGCTGACCCACCCGATCAACCCGCCCGCCAACCCCGTGAACAAGGCGAGCATCAGCCACAGGGCGATCGAGATGGCGGAAAAGATATGCCAGAACCACGAGAGGCCGATGGCGTAAAGCACCAGTCCGTGGACCACTCCCAGCCGCGTGCCAGTCTTGAAGCCCGCGCCTCGGAGCGCAACGAACAGCAGGGGCCAAACCACCAGCACCAGCACCTTCCACGAAAACGGCGGAAACGCGAAGACCGCGATTCCGCCGGATAGGAAAGCGAGCAGGTAGCGGAGCTTGGTATTCATCTCTCCACCGGAACATGCCCTGTCCCGGTGGCTTTGTCGCTACCGATCTATACGGATTACACCTTCATCAACTCCGCTTCCTTGTGGGCGGTGTGGGAGTCGATCTCCTTCACATACTTGTTGGTGTATTCCTGGATCTCGGCTTCGAGGTCCTTTTGACCATCCTCGGTGAGGAGGTTGCTGGCCTTGAGCTTCTTGCCGGCGTCGATGCCTTCCTTGCGGGCGGCACGGATGCGGACCTTGGATTCCTCCGCGAGCTGCTTGACCAGCTTCACCATGTCGCGGCGGCGTTCCTCGGACAGTTCCGGGATCGGGATGCGGAGCGAGGTGCCGGCGGCGGCAGGGTTGAGACCCAGTTTCGACTCGCGGATGGCGCGCTCGATGTCCTGGGTGGTGGTGGGGTCGAAGGCCTTCACCTCCAGCATGCGGGCGTCCGGAGTGGTGATGATGGCGAGGCCCTTGAGCTTCATCACGCTATTGTAGGCGCGCACGAACACGTCGATGTTCTCGATCAGGGCCGGGGTGGCCTTGCCGGTGCGGACGGCGGAAAATTCGTGGAGGAGATACTCGACGGCCTTCTGCATGGCATCGTCGGTTTCGAGCAGGGTGTCTTCAGCGCTCATGGGAATAAGGAAGTGTGGTTGGGAGAAAAAGGGGCGGAGCGGCGGTTCAGCCGCCGTTGACCACCGTGCCGATCGGGTCGCCGAGCAGGGCTCGGGTGACATTGCCGGAAGGCGCCATGTCGAACACGATGATCGGAATGTGGTTGTCCATGCAGAGACTGAAGGCGGTGGCATCCATGACCTTCAACTGCTGGGAAAGGCACTCCTGGAAGGAGACGGTTTCGTAACGCTTGGCGTTCGGGTTCTTCTTCGGATCGGAGTCATAGACGCCGTCCACCATGGTCGCCTTGAAGATCACGTCGGCACGCATCTCGCTGGCGCGCAGGGCGGCGGTGGTGTCGGTGGAGAAGAACGGGCTGCCGGTGCCGGCGGCGAAGATGACGACGAAGCCGTCCTCAAGATGACGCTCGGCCTTGCGGCGGATGAACGGCTCGGCGACATTCTGCATCTCAATGGCGGACTGCACGATGCACTTCACTCCGTGGTGCTCCAGAGAGCTCTGGACGGCCAGCGCGTTCATCACGGTGGCGAGCATGCCCACGTAGTCGGCGGTGGCGCGGTCCATGCCGCGGGCGGAAGCCGAAGCACCGCGCCAGAAGTTGCCACCACCCACCACGACGCCGAGCTGGAGACCGCTCTTCACGGCGTCCCGGATCTCAAGCGCGATGCGGTCGACGATCTCGGGCGAGATGTTGTCCGTGGAGCCCGGTTCGCGCAGTGCCTCGCCGCTCAGTTTCAGGATGGCACGTTTGAACTTGGCGGGGGTTGGGGTGGTGTCGCTCATGCGGTTAGGCTCTCGCCGATCAAACCCAATCGCCCCACCCTTTGAAAAGTGAAATGACGGAAATTCAGTCCTCCTCGCCACCGGGCAGCTGGAACTTCGCCGTCAGGTCGCGCAGCGGCGCCTTGCCGCCCTCCGCGCCCTCGATCTGGATGGCGACCTCGAGCGGTGAGGTTTGGAGTTTTTGGTAGTCCTCCAGCGTCTTCCGGATCGCGACGATGGTCAGCTTCAGCACCTGCCGGGCGGTGAGATCGATTTCCGCGGGAATCGTCAGCCCCGAAACATCCAGCCGGACCCGCAGGCCCGCCCCGCCCTCGGAGAGTTCCGCCGCGATTCCGAGGCGGCAGAGCACCACCAGGTTCGCCTCGGGGACCTTGTAGTTCGGGTTGTTGGTCGGAACCTTGTGGGGCTGGTTGATCGCGTCCACCAGTGTTTCCGGAAACGAACCGGTCAAGACCATCGGCGTGGGCATCACGGTCGCCTGGAGCGCCTCGCCGATGTCCGTGATCACCTTGTCACCATCCGTGCCATGGAGACTGAGCGGCTGGAAGATCGGCACCATGTTGATGGTGGTGGCGAAGGCCGGGGTGGCCACCAGCAGGGCGCCGATCACGGAAAGAGTCCGTTTCATTCCGCCACCATGGGCGAGGAAGCAGGAAATGCCTAGGCGGAATCGGAGGGCCGACTGCACTCCATATCCAGACAAACAAAAACCCCGCCTGCCGGAGCAAGCGGGGTCTTCGAAATGGTTTCCCGGAAAACTTAGGCCTGGGCCTCGGTTTCCTCTTCCTCACCGGCTTCGACGGTGATGGTGAGGGTCGCGGTGACCTGCGGGTGGACGCGGACGGACACCTCGGTCTTGCCGGACTTCTTGACCGGCTTCTCGAGCTCGATCGCGTGGCGGTCGATCACGATGCCAGCGGCTTCGAGTTCCTTGTGGATGTCGATGTTCGTGACGGAACCGAACGCCTTGCCGCCCTGACCGGTGGAAAGGGTGAACTTCGGCTTGATCTTGGAAATCTTGTTGGCGAGTTCCTGGGCTTCGACCAGCTCGGCGGCTTCACGCTGCGCGCGGGCGGCCTTCAGGTTCTCGACGTGGCGGAGGTTCGACTTGTTCGCTTCGTAGGCCTTGCCTTGAGGAACGAGGAAGTTGCGGGCGTAACCGGCACGCACCTTGACGACATCGGCTTCGCTGCCGAGGCCTTCGATTTTTTCGCGGAGAATGACTTGAGCGTTGGCCATAATGAAGGACGTGGGTCGTTCGTGGGGGCGCGGAATTAGCCAGCGCAGCGTCTCTGGTCAAGGAGAATGCTATGGAAATGCAGAATTACTTAGTTTTTCTGAAGCATTTCCCGCCAAAATGGCCATTTCGTCGTAATAAATGCCTTCCCTGTGGTAGAACCTATTGAGATGCGCCCTTCGATCCTTTTTGCCGTTGTCCTGGCATTCGTCGTCCCCGTCCGGGCCCAGCAAACCGGGGCGCAGGACCGGATCTACACGGTGAAGGCGCTCGACCGCATCGCCCGACCGGTGTTGTCCGCGCTGGCAGCAGGAGAGCTGAAAAAGAACATGCCGCTCGGCCCCGGCGAGGAGGGCCGCCGCAAGTTCACCCATCTGGAGGCCTTTGGCCGCACGATGGTCGGGATTGCGCCGTGGCTGGCCCTGGGACCGGATTCCTCGCCGGAAGGTCGGCTGCGCTCCGAATACATCACGCTTTCCCGAAAAGCGCTGGTCAACGCCACCGACCCAGCTTCGCCGGATCGCCTCGATTTCTCCACGCCAAACCAGCCCCTGGTGGACACGGCGTTCCTGTCGCTGGCGCTGCTGCGTGCTCCCGACCAGCTCTGGAAGCCGCTGACGCCCCAGCAGCAGACCAACGTGATCGCCGCGCTGAAGGAAACCCGGAAGATCAAGCCGGGCGAGAGCAACTGGCTGCTGTTCTCCGCGCTGGTGGAGGCCGCGATCTGGCATTTCACCGGTGAATGCGAAATGCGCCCTATCACCTACGCGCTGGAAAAGCACCAGCAGTGGTATCTGGGCGATGGCACCTACGGCGACGGCCCCCAGCTCCACTGGGACTATTACAACAGCTATGTCATCCAGCCCGCGCTGATCGCTGTGCTGGAGGTCTGCAAGGAAAAGGGCGATCCGAACGCCCGGCTGCTGCCGGATACCGTGGGCCGGGCCCGGCGCTACGCGGAGGTGCAGGAGCGGATGATTTCCCCGGAGGGCACCTTCCCGGTGATCGGGCGGTCGAGCGCCTACCGGTTCGGGGCGTTCCAAGTGCTTTCGCTGATGGCCCTGCGGCATGAACTGCCGAAGGAAGTCTCTCCCGCCGCTGCCCGCTGTGCCCTCACCGCGGTAATCCGGAAAACGCTGGAAACCCCGGGCACCTTCGATGACAAGGGCTGGCTGCGGGTCGGAGCGGTCGGCTACCAGCCCGCGATTCGGGACGGCTACGTTTCCACCGGCAGCCTTTACATGTGTACCGCCGGGCTGCTGCACCTCGGCCTGCCGGCGAATGATCCGTTCTGGACCGCGCCCGCCGAGCCTTGGACGCAGAAGCGGATCTGGGCCGGGCAAGACGTTCCCGGGGATCATGCCTACTCCGATTCCAAGGAGAAGTAGTCGCTACCCGGCAACCACCAGCACATTCACCAAATGCCGGAACTCCTCCGCTGCGTCCGCCGGGCTGGCCGTGGTGGACTCCACCTCGAAACGAACCAGTTTGAGAAACCGCTGCCTCAACCGATGGATCGCCACGTGCACCGCATTGGCGGTCATCCCGAGCTCTTTGGCCACCTCCTCCACCGACCCCGGTGAACCGCCGTCCAACCACGGCTTGAGGCTCTCGAACTGCCGCAGCTTGTTCGCGGCGGAGGACTCCTGTGCCAAGTTCTCCACCGCCCGCCGGATCAAAGCCAGCGCCCAGTCCCGATCGAATGCCAGTTCCGCGGCGGATTCCCTCCATTCGCCAGCTGCGGCTTCATCGAGAGTCCCCGGCTCGATTCCCCCGCCCCGCTTCGCGGCCTGTTCACGGCCACGTTGTTTCAGCAGGAAATGCTTCACGGCTCCCAGCAAGTAGCTGCGGAAACGGCCCCGTGCGGGATCGGCCGCCGGGCCAAAGCTCTCACGCCGCAAGACATCCTCAAAGAACGCGTGCACGAGATCGTCCGCACCTTCCCTGCCGGCGGTCCACTGCGCGACAAAGACGCGCACCGGTTCATAGTAAATCGAACACAGCTCCGACAACGCCGCTCTCGCATCATCCCCGCGACCGTGGACGCGCTGGATCAACGTCCAACGGGTGGGATGAAAGGAACCAGTGGTCATGCGTTTCAAAGACCTCCTGCTCAACGGTCAATTCTCCAGTCCCCGTCCTCCAGAATCATTCGGACGTAGACGGACTGGCCATCCGACTCCCGCTTCATGGCGACGCGGACCGTGGTTGCACCCTCTGGGACTTCCGCGAGCAAGATTTGCCCGCGATCCACCTGTTTCATTCTCGCCACCGGATCCGGTTGTTGTTCGCGGGCTTTCGCCATCGTGGCTTTGGAGAAGGCCCTTTCGAATGCGCTCACATCGCCATTGCCCACAGCCCGGTAGAGCGAAGCGATGGAGGCGGACGGCGAGGAATAATCGTAAGGTGGAGGATCCATCCCTGCCGCCAATTCCGCGTCCGTCTTCTTTGCAGTCTCGGAGGTTTGCGTGAACCCCTCCCTGAAAGTCTTCACGTCCTTTTCCTTTGCCGCTTTGACCAAGGTCTTCAGGGTTTCGCGCGGGAAAGAGAAACCCTCGGCTATCTCTTCCAACTGGGGACCCGAAATCATCCGTCCGATCAAATCCGCCGGAAGCGCCGGAAGCGGGATCCAGCGGCAAAGCCCCAAAGCACCCAGGCCACAGACTACCGGAATCAGGCCGATGGAAAACCGGCTGCGTCCCGCCAAAGCAGACGATACCACGGCCAGAGCCCCCATCGCCAGATAAGGTGCCGCCATCTCCCTCCGGTCTTGAAACCATTCGTCCCGATCCAAATTCGAGGCATGCAGCCGACTTGAGATCGCGAAAGGCAGAGTGGCACGCAGGCGTTGATCAAAGATCTGGGCGATACTGAAAGACGACCGCATTTGGTTGGTCCCGGATGATGCTCCTAAAAGAGGAGCCAGTTCCAAAAGAGACGGATCATCCACGAAACCGGCCCTTAGCACCATCCCGTCGAAGGTCGGCTTGATTTTATCGAAATAAGGCCCGGCAGCCGTCCGCGCCGCCTCTTCGATCTCCTGCCGAACCTGCTCAGGGGGAAGTTCGGTTTTTCCAACCACCACCGAATAATCGCAGGGCTGGAAGCCACGTTCACTCCAGTGGCTCCGGAGGTGCCTGGTCAGGAGTTGTGCCGCCAACAGCAGCACCGTCGTCAGGAGCGCACTCACCCACCCGAGGCGGGAAACCCGCCCCCTCACGGCGGTCACCGCGGAGAGTATCCGTGTCATTCCATACACGCAGAAAAATGGAATCCACAGATACAACTCACGAGGCGCATTCCCCAGCCTGACATCCCCTTGAGGTCCGGTCCAAAACGCCCATCCCGTAGCCCGGCTGAACACCACGATGCTGAAAACGACGATCGGCAGCCAGACCACCGCGACATTCAGCCAGTTTCGGCCCTCCGAGGGCAGTTTACACCGCTTCATCAGATTCAGATTCCAAATCCCCCACACACAGCCGGAACCAAGGGCGAAGCCCGACAAGATGAACAGAAACCTGAGCACCGGATGATCTGCCAACAGGGAGTAATCCTCGCCGAAGAGCCCGAGCAGCTTCAGCCCGATCACCCGCGGATAACCGTCCGGCAATGCCATCAGCACCAACAAGGACGAGGCGATCCCTCCTACTACCAATCCCAGCGGCCAGGCGACCGCGGGAGGTAGCTTGGGAAGCCCGCTCGCCGTCGTTGCGGCAGTGGCGATCACCGGGCGCGCTGGGGACGCACTGTATCCCTCGACGCCGCTCTTCACCTCTCCGGCGCTTTGGTAACGGCGATCGCGCTCCTTTTCCAAGGCACGGAACACCACCTCGTCGAGCCTCGGATCGGAGTTCGACTTCTCGCTCGGTGCCGGAAAGCGGCCGAGCGGGAGGCCGCCGGTGAGCATTTCGTAAAACACCACGCCCAGGCTGTAGATGTCCGCCCGATGATCCACATCGTCCGGGTGTTCGATCTGCTCGGGAGCCATGTAGGCCGTGGAGCCGAGCGCCGCCCCGGTGAGAGTGAGCGAGACCTCGCGCGGATCGTCCCCGGCGAGGCGGGCGATGCCGAAGTCCGCGATCTTCACCCGCCCTTTCGCATCGAGCAGGATGTTCTCCGGCTTGATGTCGCGGTGGTGGACTCCGTGGTCATGGGCGAACTGGAGAGCGGCGCAGAGGTCAGGAATCAGATCCAAGGCCCGCTCCGGGGTGAAACGGGCCGCCGACATCGCCTGACGGAGGTTCACCCCGTCCACATACTCCATCAGCAGGTAGTAGTAGCCCCCGCTGTCCCCAAAGTCGTGGACCGCGACGAGATTGGGATGGGTCAGCTTGGCGAGGGTGCGGGCCTCGCGGATGAAGCGCTCGGCGAACCCCGGATCCTCCGCCAGCCCGGGGGCCAGGATCTTGAGCGCCACGAGGCGGTCGAGGTGCGGCTGGCGGGCTTTGTAAACGATCCCCATGCCTCCCTGGCCGATATAGTCCAGAATCTCAAGCTGCGGGAAAGCGGCCTGGAGCTCCTCCACCGAGGGCCCGCTGGGAACCGGGACGGAGGCGAAGGCCGCCCGCATGACGCAGGCGGGGCAAAGGCCCGCAGGGGCGTTTTCGGGCAACGGTTGGTGGCAGGACGGGCAGGATTCCGGGTTCACATTCTTTCCTGACGGAAAACCTGCCGGGAATTACACGCTGCCGCGAGTTTTTCGCGCCCCGGAATCGGAAAACCGGCTCCCGGCTCATTCCCCTTGCCCTCCGGGCTCAGGTTTCTAGCATACGACGCCTCCAAAGGCCGTGCGGCCTTTCCACGCCCCATGAACCGCATTTTTGTCGAAAAGAAGACCGAATTCAACGCCGAGGCCCGCACCCTGTTGCACGACCTGCGTGAATCGCTCTCCCTGGATGAGATCGAGAACCTCCGGGTCATCCAGCGTTACGACATCGATGGACTGACGGACGCCGAGTTCGCCGCGGCCACCCGCCAGATCTTGTCCGAGCCGCAGGTGGACGTGGTCTCCCCCGCCCTCGCGCTGGCGGAAGACGAGGTCGCCTTCGCGGTGGAATTCCTGCCAGGGCAGTTCGACCAGCGTGCCGATTCGGCCGCCCAGTGCGTGCAAATCCTGACCGGCGGCGAGCGCCCGCTGGTGGCCTCCGCGAAGGTGATCGTGCTGCAAGGCAGCCTCTCCGGCGACGACCTGGCGCGGATCAAGAGCTTCGTCATCAACGCCGTCGATTCCCACGAGGCCACGCTGGAAACGCCGGAAACGCTCCAGCCAAAGATCAACGTGCCCGCCGACGTGGCCGTGCTGGCCGGTTTCACCGCGAAGAGCACCGAGGAGCTGGCCGCGTTCCGCAAGGAACTGGGCCTCGCCATGTCCGAGGCGGACATCGCCTTCTGCCAGACCTATTTCCGCGACGAGGAGAAGCGCGATCCGAGCCTGACGGAGATCAAAATGTTGGACACTTACTGGTCCGACCACTGCCGTCACACCACTTTCCTGACCCGCATCGACGAGGCGACCTTCGAGGAAGGCGCGTCCGTGGTCGAGCGCGCGTGGCAGAGCTACTTCGCCACCCGCGAGAAGGTCTACGGCCCCGCCTCCACCCGCCCGGTCACGCTGATGGACATCGCGCTGATGGGGATGAAGGAGCTACGGAAATCCGGTGAACTGGACAACCTGGAAGTCTCCGAGGAAGTCAACGCCGCCTCCATCGTCGTGCCGGTCGAGATCGACGGCCAGGAAGAGGAGTGGCTGGTGATGTTCAAGAACGAGACCCACAACCACCCGACCGAGATCGAGCCCTTCGGCGGTGCCGCGACCTGCCTCGGCGGCGCGATCCGCGATCCGCTTTCCGGCCGCTCGTTCGTCTATCAGGCCATGCGCGTGACCGGCGCGGCCGATCCACTCACCCCTTTCGCCGATACTCTGCCGGGCAAGCTGCCGCAGAAGAAGATCTGCCAGGTGGCCGCCCACGGTTACTCGTCCTACGGCAACCAGATCGGTCTCGCGACCGGCCAGGTGGCGGAGGTTTACCACCCCGGTTACGTGGCGAAGCGCATGGAAATCGGCGCGGTCGTTTCCGCCGCCCCGCGCTCGCAGGTGTTCCGTGGCTCCCCGGCCCCGGGCGATGCGATCTTGCTCATCGGTGGCCGCACCGGACGCGATGGCGTGGGCGGTGCCACCGGTTCCTCGAAAGAGCACACCGACACCGCACTGGAAAATTCCGCGGAGGTCCAGAAGGGCGATGCCCCGACCGAGCGCAAGATCCAGCGTCTGTTCCGCAACGCGGAGCTGACGAAGAAGATCAAGATCTGCAACGACTTCGGCGCCGGTGGCGTGTCGGTGGCGATCGGTGAGATCGCACCGTCCCTCGACATCAATCTCGATGCCGTGCCGAAGAAATACGACGGCCTCGATGGCACCGAGCTCGCGATTTCCGAATCGCAGGAGCGCATGGCCGTTTGCGTCGACCCGTCCGAAGTCGCCTACTTCATCGCCGAAGCCGACAAGGAGAACCTCGAGTGCGTGCAGGTCGCCATCGTCGGTGACCACGGCCGCCTGCGGATGAGCTGGCGCGGCAAGACCATCGTCGATCTGTCCCGCGCGTTCCTCGACACCAATGGCGTCCAACAGAGCGCGAAGGTGCACGTCAATGCGCCGGAAGGTGAGTTCGATGATGCAGTGCCGCGTTTCACCACCATTCAGGACGCGCTGGCCGATCTCAACGCTTGCTCGCAGAAGGGCCTCGGCGAACGCTTCGACTCGTCCGTCGGCGCGGCCACCGTGCTGTGGCCGTTCGGCGGCAAGCACCAGCTCACCCCGCCCGACGCGATGGCCGCGAAGCTGCCGCTGATCCATGGCGAAAGCGACACCGCCACCTTCATGAGCTGGGGCTTCAATCCCCACCTCTCCTCGTGGTCGCCCTTCCACGGCGCGGTCTATGCGGTGACCGAATCCGTCTGCAAGGCGGTGGCCGCGGGCGCGCGCCTGTCCGACATCCGCCTGACGCTTCAGGAATACTTCCCGAAACTCGGCAACGACGCCGCCCGCTGGGGCCTCCCCTTCGCCGCGCTGCTCGGTGCCTTCCACGCGCAGAACAAGCTGCGCCTCGCCGCAATCGGCGGAAAGGACTCGATGTCCGGTTCGTTCAACGAGCTCGACGTTCCGCCGACGCTGGTATCCTTCGCGCTCGCGCCGGGCAAGGCCAGCCGCGCGCTGTCGCCGGAGTTCAAGGAGATCGGAACCACGGTGTCGCTGGTGGAAATCCCGCGCGATGCCGAGAATCTGCCCGAGTTCGAAAAGCTCAAGGCCGTGGCCGAGCTTCTCCACACGCTGAACGCGGAGGGCAAGATCCTCTCGCTGCACGCCCCGGGCCACGCCGGTCTGGCGGTGGCGCTGGCGAAGATGGCCTTCGGCAACCGCATCGGTTTCGAAGGCACCGTGGAGGATGTGCTACGCGAGCGCTTCGTGTCCTTCGTCATCGAGCACCGCGAGCCGCTGCCCGCCGAGCTGGAAGCCCAGGAAATCGGTCGCACGGTCGAGGAAGCGGTGCTCGCGCTGCCGGGTGAATCCTACCCGCTCGACGAGCTGCTGTCGGCCTGGACCGGCACGCTGGAGCCGATCTACACCACCGCCTGCGAACCGGCCCACCCGGAGGTGGAAACCTTCTTCTCCGCCGCGCGTCCGGCCGCCGTCCATTCGGTGCATTCCGCTGCAAAGCCGAAGGTGCTCATCCCCGCCTTCCCCGGCACCAACAGCGAATACGATTCCGCCCGCGCCTTCAACCAGGCCGGTGGCGACGCCGAGATCCTGGTGTTCCGCAACCTCACCTCCCGCCACGTCGAGGAGTCGCTCAAAGCCTTCGCCGACAAGATCCGCGAGTCGAACATCCTCATGTTCCCCGGTGGTTTCAGCGCCGGTGACGAGCCCGATGGCTCCGGCAAGTTCATCGCCACCGTGCTGCGTAACCCGCGCGTGGCGGACGCGGTGATGGATCTCATCAAGAACCGCGATGGCCTGATCCTCGGCATCTGCAACGGCTTCCAGGCGATCATCAAGACCGGCCTCGTCCCCTACGGCGAGATCCGCGATTCGGAAGCCGACGCACCGACGCTCACCTTCAACGACATCGGCCGCCACATCTCCTGCTACGTCCACACCCGCATCAGCAGCACGCTGTCACCGTGGCTGGCCAACACGCAGGTGGGCGATCTCCACACCATCCCGGTCTCGCACGGCGAGGGCAAGTTCCTCGCCACTCCGGAAGTGATCGCCGCACTGGCGAAAAACGGCCAGATCGCCACGCAGTACTGCGACGAGCACGGCAATCCATCGATGGACATCACCGTCACTCCGAACGGCTCCATGTATGCCATCGAAGGCATCACCAGCCCCTGCGGCCGGGTCTTCGGCAAGATGGGCCACACCGAGCGCCGCGGCATCGAAGTCGCCCGCAACATCCCGGGCGACAAGCACCAGCCGCTGTTCAAGGCAGGCGTGACTTACTTCGCGTAACACGGATCCTTTGCAACGGCCGGGACTCCTCACGGACTCCCGGCCGTTTTCTTTTTGCGCCTTCTGCGCCTTTTTGCGGCTAAAACTCCATTCCCAGACTCCGCCTCGCCTAAAGGCTCAACTCCATGCAGACCACTCGACAACGCGTGCGATTCTGCGATGTATGAACCCGTCATGAGACACCTCCTCATGCCCGCCGCCGTGTGGGCATCGCTGTTTTCCTTCGCTGCGGCAGATCCGGAATCACGCACCCTCGACGTGACCTTGCTGCGGCCCGACGGCAAGCCCGCACCGGGCATCGTCATCGACCTGATCGGCACCGACCGTTCCAATCTCCACAACGCATTCGACCCGGACAACGAGAACAAACCGGAACCCGCCTCGTCCCCATGGCGCGTCAAGACGGACGCCGGAGGAAAAGCCCGCTTCCAACTGGCTTGCGTCTCCCAATATGACAACGATCAAGCTCCGGGCTGGGGTCCCTATCATCTCATAGCTCAGGACGGAGAGAAGAGCACTGCCGTCAGTCCCCGGATCGTCCACATGCAACCGGATGCGGTTCCGTATTATCTGGAAAGCTACCGCAAGGAATGGAACGCCAATCCCCTCGTTCTGAAGGATGTAATCACTCCGCTGACCCTGCGGCTGAAACCTGGCATCGAACTCAAAGGCCGTCTCCTCGATGCCAAGGGCAATCCCACCCAAGGCTCCATCCAGATCTGGCAGAATCTCGGCGCGGGAACCCACACCGGCTACGGTGCTGACATCCTCAAGAAAGGTACCGTCACGGACGCAAAGGGCAATTTCACGATCAAAGGCATTTACCCGAACACCTTCATCATCGCTCCGGCCGATGACCACGACCGCTATTGGGTGAAGACCAGCGTGCGCGGAAAATCGTCGGATCTGCCGCTGGACGAAATCACTCCCCTTCCGGACGAAAAGGAGATCTCGATCACCTGCACTTTCGCGACGAACGCGCCCTATCTCTATCAGGGCGCCATTTCAGACCCTGACGGACATCCGATCTCCGGAGCCACGGTCACCCTCGCTCCTTCCATGCACAAAAGGGAAAAGATGAATTGGGGAGACGATCATCACTTCACACCGGTCGTATCGGATGAAAAGGGCCGCTATTCCTTCCGTCACACCACTCCCTTCATACGTTTCATCCGAGCGGAAGCAGAAGGATACGAGGCGCAGACGGAAGAGAACGAAAACGATGCATTCCTTCGTCCCGGCACACATTCCTTCAAGCTCCAGCCGGAAGCGAAAGCGGAGTAACGATGCGACGCCTCCCCCACTTACGCCGATGTCAAAGCAGCGGCATCTCGAACTCCAGCGGACGCAGCGTTCGCAGGAAGAAATGCCCGGTTCCGGAAGCGCCATAGGCGTAGTCCGCGGAATAAAGACCCGCGGTATCGGTGGGCCAGCAATCGCCCTCCGGCAACGAAGCTTTGTAGCCCATGGCCAGCCGCGCGAATTCCTTGGCACGATCCCACCACATTTCATTCCCCGTAAACTTGAAGAGCTCCACGAACAATTCCCCACTGCCGGCCAATCCCGTGCATAAGGTGGGATTGTTGCGAAAGTCCCCGTATTGATAGGCCGCCTCTCCTGCCATGGCGGCGACTTTCAATAAGTCGGATTCCCCCAGAGCTGCCGAAGCCTTGGCGAACACACCCCCAATCCCGGAAGCCCCGTGGCTGTGCTGACATCGGAGCAATGCCTTTTCCCCCAGCTTGATACTCCAGTTCAATCCCCCGTGATCGGGAATCGCATGGCGGACCAAGGTCTCCAACAGTTCGTGAGCGACCGCTTTCCACGTGGCGTCGCCGGTTGCTTGAAAAAGCAACGCGAAGAAATGAGCCACACCCGCGGTGCCGTGGCTCAAGCCTGCATAGGGAACGCGCCCCCACGATCCGTCCGGATTCACCAGGCAATACGTCCCCAGCTCATCGCGAATCAATTGCTCCGAGATCCAGCGCGCACAACGGATCGCTCCTTGGAGATACAAGTCAGCGCCGGTCCTTTCCCACAGTTTGAGAAAAAACCAGCCATTGGACGCTTCACCGCTGAGCAGATCCGTGATGGGCCCCACCGGCTCGCTGAGGAGGTGGGCCGCGTTGGATTGGCAGAACGGATGCAGCGTCCCTGATCCCGACAGGCCATCAAGGTAAAGGCACACGGAGGCGATGCCTGTTTTACCCAACTGGACTCCACGCTGGTGATTGCAGACTTCGGGGTTATCCGAAATGCACCATGCCACCGCTCCTTCGGCTAGTTCCAGTGCCCGCGTGTTGCCGGTGAGAAGATGATAGTCCCGTAAAAAAAGAGGGATTCCACCCACACCGTTGAAGACATTGAAGTGATACTGAGGGTGGTCGGTGTAATCGACCGTCTTCCAACGATATCCCTCCGGCACCTTCTCAGCCGTGCGATTGATGAAGGAATATACGGAGTCAGCGGCAGCGATCAGATCGTTCATCAGCCATTCCACTTTTCAATTCCGGGCTCTCATCCCTCCACCCACACCGACTTCAAATACGGATCACCGGTGAAGTCCGCGGGCATCGGCGAATGGCGGAGTTTCAAGCGCTTCGGGGAAGCGGCGAGGATCTGGCGGTCGAAGCCGAAGTCATCGAGCTTCCGGCAGTTGGTGCAGCACAGCAACCAGCCGCCCGGTGCCAGGCAGGCCATCGCAAGGCCCGCGAGTTCGCCATAGTCAGTCTCCACGCGGAAGACCTTGCCCTTCTCATCGCGGGAGAAGGTCGGCGGATCGAGCACGATGGCATCGAACTGGCGGCCCTGTTTCGCGAAGCGCTTCAGCCAATGGAAAGTGTCCCCCTTGCAGAAATAGTGCGCGGCCGGATCGAGGCCATTGTGGGTGAAGTTCCGCTTCGCCCAGTCGAGATACGGCTGGGACAGGTCCAGCGTGGTCGTTTCCGCACCACCCAGCGCCGCAGCCACCGAGAACGCGCCGGTATAGGCGAAGGTATTCAGCAGTCGCAAACCCGGCTGCATGCGGCGGCGGACCTCGGCGCGGTTGTCGCGCTGGTCGAGGAAGATCCCCTGCGAATAGCCGGACTGGAACGAGATCTCAAAGGCCGCGCCGTTTTCGCGGATCAGGAACGGCTCCTCCACCGAGGGACCGGAAATGTGGACCGGTGCCTCCTTCTGGTGCTGGTCGAGCCGTTTCCAATACACCGGCTTGTCCGGGCGCTCGAATCCACGCGGGAACCCGCCGTGGGCGGTCGAGACCAGCCAGCGGTCGGCGAAGGTCTCCAGATAGACGTCCGGGAAGCCGTCCCCCTCCGCGTCCACCAGCCGGACCGCGTCGGTGTCCGGGGTGAGCAGCGGCGCGCGGCGTTTCAGGGCGGCGTGGAGGAGGTCTCGCATGGGCGGCATTGCCATGAACCGCCGGAAGCCGGGTATCCAGCCAGAAATCCAACCACGGATGAACACCGATGGACACGGATAAAGATTCGTGGCCCGGATTTCCTCACTCTCCTGACTTCTCATCATCCGTGCCAATCCGTGTTCATCCGTGGTTCAAAACGTCCCGACGATTGCCAGAATCATTTCCGCCGTCCTATCCTAACCGCGAATGAGCGCTCTCACCGCACAACTCGAATCGGCCGTGGCCGGTGGCCAACTCCTCGCCGCCGCGAAAACCAACATCGAAGCCCTTCTCGCCGGCGCGACCGGGGACGTGGCCCTGCGCTCCGTGACCGAACTCGTCGAAAAGGGCGAGTGGACCGAACTGAACGACCGTTTCTTCAAGACCCTCGCCTTCGGCACCGGCGGCCTGCGCGGCCGGACGATCGGCAAGGTAGTGACCACCGCCGAACAGGGCCAGGGCGGCCCGAACGACCGCCCGGAGCATCCCTGCGCCGGCACCGCCACGATGAACTTCTTCAACGTCGGCCGCGCGGTGCGCGGGCTGATCACCTATGCGAAGCAATTCGCCGGCCCGGACCGCAAGGCGGTGCTGGTCTTCGCCCACGACACCCGCCATTTCTCCCGCGATTTCGCCGAGTTCTGCGCGAAGGTCTCCACCGACTTCGGCTGTGACGCCTACCTTTTCGAAGGCCCCCGCTCCACCCCGGAGCTGTCTTTCGCGATCCGCGAGCTGCGTGCCGACGCCGGTGTGGTGCTGACCGCCAGCCACAATCCCTCCACCGACAACGGCTTCAAGGCCTACTTCAACGACGGTGCCCAGATCGTGGAGCCGCACGCCACCGCGATCATCAACGAGGTGAACGCTATCGCCAGCGAGCGTTATGACGCCCTGCCGGAATCCGAGCGCGGCAAGCTCACCGTCCTCGGCGCGGCGTTCGACGCCCTCTATCACGCCCGCCTGAAGACGCTGCTGATGCAGCCTCAACTCCTGCAAGGTGCCGCCACCAAGGTCGTTTACTCGAACCTCCATGGCACCGGCGGCCACATCATCGAGCCGATGCTCAAGGACCTTGGCTTCGACCTCCTCACCGTGCCGGAGCAGGACATCCAGGACGGCCGCTTCCCGACCGTCGATTCCCCGAACCCGGAGAACGCCTCGGCGCTGAAGATGGGCATCGACCTCGCGGAGAAGGAGAACGCCTCGATCGTGATCGCCACCGACCCGGACTGCGACCGCATGGGCGTGGCCGTGCGCGATGACGCCGGCAAGATGCAGCTCCTCACCGGCAACCAGATCGGCTCGCTGATGGCCTGGTACCGCGTGAAGACCGCCTTCGATCTCGGCTGGCTGAACGACACCACCCGCAATCGCGCGGTGCTCATCAAGACCTACGTCACCACCGAGCTCCAAGCGGAAATCGCCACCGGCTTCGGCATCGGCTTGGTCGACACCCTCACCGGTTTCAAATACATCGCCGAGAAGCTCCGCAAGTACGAGAACGCCATCCCGGCGGACAAGAAGGGCGGCGACTACCGTTCCCTTTCCGAAGCGGAAACCCGCGCACTGCGCTTGGAATACTCGCGCTTCTTCGTCTTCGGCGGCGAGGAGAGCTACGGCTACCTCGGCTCCGACTCGGTCCGCGACAAGGACGCCAACGGCGCGGCGGTGATGTTCGCGGAAGTCGCCGCCTACGCGAAGTCCGTCGGCAAGTCGATCGTCGCGCTGCTTGATGAGATCTACACCCAGTACGGCTACCACCTCGAGCGCGGCAAGTCGCTCGTCATGGAAGGTGCCGATGGTGCGGCGAAGATCCAGGCGCTGGCCACCTCCTACTCGACCAACCCGCCGCAGACCGCGGACGGCGTGAAGGTCGACAAGGTCCGCGACTTCGCCACCCACGACCTCTTCGACCAGGAAGGCGACGCGCTGCCCAAGGAGAAGATGATCTTCGTGGATCTGGAAGACGGTCGCAGCTTCGCGGTGCGTCCCTCCGGTACCGAGCCGAAGATCAAGTTCTACCTCTTCGGCAAGGCCGCCCCGGGCGGCGATCTCGCCGAAGCCAAGGCCAAGGTCGCGGCCGTTCTCGATTCGCTGTGGAAGTGGATCGAGGAGGATTCCAAGACCCGCTGAGCGGATTCAATCGATGGATTTCACCAAACGGCAGCTCCTTCCGGGGCTGCCGTTTTTTGTTTCACCCGGTCGCGCCGAATGCGCCAGACCGTCGAATCAGGGATGCAATATGCATGAGATTCACGGCTTCACGAAACCCGGATCAATACACTCATTCCATTCAAGATCTGCAACTTACGCACAACACATCAAGCATGGCACCAGCCTTGCAAATAGAATGGCATGGACCCTTCCACCATTCTCCAGGACGCGGAAGCGCTGCAGGAAGTCCTCACGCGGTATGTCGATTCCCGTGACGGCTACCTCCAAGCCTCCGAGATCGTGGCCGACGAAGGCCTGACCCGCACCTTCCATCACATCGCTGACCGACGGGAACGCATCGCCGGTCGCATCGCAGAATTGCTGCACTCCGACGGCCAGCGCCCCGACACCACCGGCAGCACGGAAGCGGGCGTCCACCGCTGGTGGATCCGCATGCGCGACAAGCTCTCCGAGCACGAACCCAGTGCGGTTGTCGAGGAGTGCCTTCGCGGGGAAAAGGAACTCTCCCGCACGCTCCACTCGGTGGCCGAAAGCGGCAACCTCACCCCTGCCCATGCTCCGCTCGTCGCGGAAGCCATTTCCGAGGTCGATCTCGCGATCCGCGCGTTCGAACTCATGGTTGACGACGCTTGATCACCCACGGTCGGACGGTTCCGCCGGAGGCCGTCCGATCCCCCAGTCTTCCGGCGGTAGAAAAGAGACGTTATGTTAAGTTGGGCCCTCACATTCCTGGTCCTTGCCCTGATCGCCGCTTTCCTCGGATTCGGCGCGCTGGCGGGGCTAGCCGCCACCATTGCGAAGATCCTGTTCGTGGTCTTCCTGGTCCTGCTGATCGTTTCGGCGCTCAGCCGTTCGCTCCACGGCAAGGCTCCATAGCTGAGCCACGGTGACCGAACGAATTCCGGCCGAGGGGACATCCTCCCCCGGCCGGATTTTTTTACCCGTCTCTGACTGGATCGCGGCTGAATGCCTTCCCCGTTGAAAACCCGGGGCGATTTGGCCAGTATGCACCGCGTTTTATGAGTCTCAGGTTTTCTTCGATGGTGTGGGGGCTTTCCGCGGTTGCAGCCCCTCTGGCCGGTGCCGATCCGCTGCCTCCAGGCGCGGTCGCCATCACGATGACCAGCTCCCCCGCGCTGTCGCCGGACGGTGCCACCTTGGTGTTCGAATGGCAGGACGACCTTTGGGCGACGTCCTCGAACGGCGGCCTCGCGAAACGCCTGACGCGCCATCCCGCGCGCGATGCCTATCCCTGTTTCTCGCCGGATGGGAAGACGCTCTACTTCTCCAGCGGCCGGGCCGGAGGCCTGAAGCTGTTCTCGATGCCCGCGGAGGGCGGCACCGCCACCCAGCTCACCTTCCACTCCGAGGGCGCGATCCTGGAGTCCATCACACCGGACGGGAAAACCGCCATCGTCCGCGGCCCACGCGACCTGGACGACGTGAAACCGGAGCGGCTGATCGCCATCGATCTGACTAAGGATGCCCCGGAGCGGCTGCTCTTCGACGTGCCCGCGCAATGGGCCCGCGTGTCCCCGGATGGCGGCAAGCTGTTGTTCACCGTGGATGGCGATTCGCCCTACCGGAAAGGCTACCACGGTTCACGCGCCACCTCGGTTTGGAGCTATGAGTTCGGCAGCGGGAAATTCCAGTCCCATGGCAAGTCGGAGATCGAGGACCGCTATCCGCTGTGGAAGCCAGATGGCTCGGGCTTCTTTCACGTTTCCGAACGCGATGGCACGTTCAACCTGTGGTCGCGCGACACCGCCACGGGCAAGGACGAGCAGCTCACGCGCTTCAAGGATGACGGGCTGATGTTCCCGACCGTTTCCGCCGATGGGAAGACCTTCGTGTTCCGCCGCGGCTTCGACCTGTGGCGTTGGTCGCCGGGCAATGAGCCGCGGGCGCTCACGGTCTACGCGGTCGAGGACATGCCCGATCTCGAGCATGAAACGCGGAAGGTCGCCGGCACCACCGACGCGGACTTTTCCCCCAGCGGATTGGAAATCGCGTTTTCCGCCGAAGGCGAACTGTGGGCGATGGACACGGTGCTGAAGGAACCGCACCGCCTCACCGACACGCCCGCGTGGGAGGGCGACCCGAATTTCTCGAAAGACGGCGCGTGGCTGTATTTCCGCAAGGACGACGGGATCGATTCGAACTACTTCCGCATGCGCCGCAACAAGACCGCGGACTTCTGGTGGCGCGCCTCCGGTCTTGAAGAGCAGAAGGTCACCAAAGGCAAGGAGCCGAAGACGAAGCTCTCCATTTCCCCGGACGGGAAGATGCTCGCCTACATCTCCGGCCGCGGTTTGCTCTGCACGGCCAATGCCGATGGCGGCGGCGAGAAGGTGATCTACAAGGATGGCAACACCGGCCTGTTCGATTGGTCTCCGGACAGCCGCTGGCTGGTGTTCGATGCGGAGGATGAGAACTTCAACCGCGACATCTTCATCGCGCCGGTGGATGGCTCGAAACCCGCCTACGACCTCTCCCGCCATCCCGACACCGAGGGCTCGCCGAAGTGGTCGCCGGATGGCCGCATGATCGCCTTCACCGGCCGCCGCCTGGCGAACAAGACCGGGCTCTTCTACGTGCATCTGCGCTTGGACGACGAGGCGAAGTCGCCGCGCGACAAGAAGACCAAGGAGGCGGAGTCCGCGATGAAGGACGATCCGCTCTACAAGGTTTCCCAGCCCGCCGAGGCACCGGGCGAACCGGAACCCGCCGCCGAGCCCGCGAAGAAAGAGGCCACGCCGAAGAAGCCCGCCGCGAAAACCATCGAGCCCGTCCGCATCGATTTCGACGAACTCAGCGAGCGCATCCACAAGCTGGACACCGGCACGGTGGAGCCGACGCAGATCCTGTGGACGCAGGATTCGAAGGCCGTGCTCTACTTGAACGCGGACACCAAGATCAAGGGACTGCACCGCATCGAGGTCGGTGAGACTTCGAAACCCGAGCTGTTCGATTCGAACCGCGGCACCCCGATCCGCACCGATGACAAGGAGGGTTTGTTCTGGATCGTGGACAACACGCCCGCCGTGCTGCGGAAGGGCAAGCTGACGACCTATGCGATCGACACGCGTTTCGAGTCGAAACGCAGCGACCGCCAGCGCGTCTATTTCCGCCAGATCTGGCGCACGCTGCGGGATTGGTTTTACGACGGCCGGATGAACGGCCGTGATTGGGAGGCGATGCGCGTGAAGTATGAGGAGGCGGCCGCCACCGCGACCGACTCGCGAGCGTTCGACCGCGTGGTGGCGATGCTGCTGGGTGAACTGAACGCGTCCCATCTGTCGTTCCTCTCGAACCCGTGGCCGAAGCCGTGGACGGATGACGCCGCCGAGTTCCACACCACCCGCCACGTCGGCATCCGGTTCGATCACGGCACGGGCAGCGGTCCGCTGAAGGTCGGCTCGGTGATTCCGGAATCCCCCGCCGCCCTGTGCGAGCCGCCGGTGAAGGCCGGGGAGACGGTTGTTTCCGTGGACGGCCAACCGGTCGACGCCAACACCCCGGACACGCGTTTCCTGAATGGCCGCATGGACCGGGATATAACGTTCACGCTCCTGGGAGCGGATGGAAAGAACCGCGATGTCACCCTGCGGGCAATCCCGTGGACCCGTGTCCGCGAACTGGCGGGCGATGCGATCGTGAAGGAGCGCCGCCGCCGTGTGGAGGAAGGCTCCGGCAACAAGCTCGGCTACATCCACATCTCGAAGATGCAGTGGGACCAGTTCGAGGAGTTCGAACGCCAGATCCACGCCGCGGGCCATGGCAAGGACGGGCTGGTGATCGACGTGCGCGACAACCCCGGCGGCTTCACCACCGACCACCTGCTCACCATCCTCTGCCAACCGCGCCATGCCACCACGATTGGCCGGGACGGGGCACCGGGTTACCCGCAGGACCGCATGGTCTATGCGTCCTGGAACAAGCCCATCGTGGTGCTGTGCAACCAGCAATCGTTCTCGAACGCGGAGGTCTTTTCCCATGCGATCAAAACACTGAAGCGCGGCCCGCTGGTCGGCACGGCCACCGCGGGCGGTGTGATCTCCACCGGCACCGTGCCGGTTCTGGACGCGGGCAGCCTGCGCCTGCCGTTCCGCGGCTGGTTCATCCCGGATGGCGACCAGGACATGGAGTTGAATGGCGCGGCCCCGGATTATCCGGTGGAGGAAACCCCGGCGGACCAAGCGGCTGGGAAAGATCCGCAACTTTCCAAGGCGATCGAGGTTCTAACAGACACGCTGCGGAAATCCGCGGCCACGGCGAAGCCATTCGAACCGCACTACCGCTACAAGCCGGAGGCGGGACGGTGAAACGGGGGAGAAAAAACGTCATACGTTCCCCGTTTCCGACATTCACTCCCACCGCCTTTTTGCGTCCACCCCATGAGATCCCTCGTCGCCCTGCTGTCCCTGGCCGTCTCCGCGCTCGCCGCCGAGAGGCCGCCCAACATCGTGCTGATCTTCGCTGACGACATGGGCTGGCACGACACCGGTTTCAGCAACACCAACGGCTACTTCGAAACCCCGAACCTCGACAAGCTGGCGAAGGACGGCATGACCTTCACCGCCGCCTACGCGGGAGCCGCCAATTGCGCGCCGAGCCGCGGCTGCCTGATGTCCGGCCAATACACACCGCGCCACGGCATCTACGCGGTGGGCAGCACCTCGCGCGGACCGAAAGCCCAGTTCCGGATGGAGCCGGTGCCGAACACCTCCGACCTTCGCCCAGCCATCGTCACGATGGCCGAGGCACTGAAGGCCCAAGGCTACGCCACCGGGCATTTCGGCAAGTGGCACCTGGGCTCCGCGAAAAATGGCACCGGCCCGCTCCAACAGGGCTTCGACACCAGCGATCCAGCGCTGATTCCGCCGCCGGATGGCAAGGGTGACGCGAACGATCCGAAGCGCGCCTATTCGATCACCCGCGGAGCCTGCGAGTTCATCGAGAAGAACAAGGAGCGACCGTTCTTCGCCTACGTCGCCCACCACGCCATCCATGCCGCGCTGCAAGCCCGGCCGGAGACCCTGGCGAAGTTCCAGGACAAGGCGAAGACCGCGAAGGCGGACGCCAAGCCGCTCTATGCCGCCTGCACCTACGATCTCGACGACACCGTCGGCATCCTGCTCAAGAAGCTTTCCGACCTCGGCCTGGACAAGAACACGATCGTGATTTTCACCAGCGACAACGGCGGCACACCGCAGTCGCCGAACGAACCGCTGCGCGGCGCGAAGGGAGCCTACTACGAAGGCGGCATCCGCGAGCCCTTCGTGGTGCGCTGGCCCGGCACCGTGCAACCCGGATCCAAGTGCGAGGTGCCCGTCATCAACGAGGATCTCTATCCCACTTTCGTCAGCGCCGCCGGTGGCACGCCCGCCGCGAACCTCGATGGCCTGAGCCTGCTGCCGCTGTTCAAGGGAGCGTCCACTTTGCCCCGCGAATCGATCTTCTGGCATTTCCCCGGTTACCTTGACAACCCGGTGCCGCGCGGCCGCGACAAGGTCTTCCGCACCCGCCCGGTCACCACCATCCGCAAGGGAGATTGGAAGCTGCTCTGCTATCATGAGGAGTGGTTGCTTGATGGCGGCAAGGACAAGCTCGACACCAACCACGCCGTCGAACTCTACAACCTGAAGGACGATCCCGGCGAGCACCACGACCTCGCCGCTGAGAACCATGCCAAGCGCGACGAGTTGATGACGGACATCCTCGCTTGGTGGAAGAAGACGGATGCCAAGCTCCCCACTCCTCTCGGCAAGGACGGCCCCAAGGCTGACGAGGACGAGAAGAGCGGCGAGGAATAGGATTTCAAGGACTGGCGGCTTTCGAACCGCCACTCTTCGCGTCATTTCAACGTCATGAGATAGTTGAACAGATCCGCCGCTTGCTGCTCGTCCATGCCATCGAGCAGGCCCTCCGGCATCAGCGAGCGCTTCGAGACCACGTGCGACGCGATCTTCTTGCGTTCGATCACCCGCGGCTCGCCACCGATCGGGCGGAGGGTGACGGCATCCGTGGTCTCTTGAACGAGAAACCCGCTCGCCACCGTGCCGTCCATCAGCGTCAAATCGTGGCGGTAGTAGCCGCTCTCGAGCTGGGCGTTCGGATCAAGGACGTTCCGCAGCACGCCCTCCAGCCCCATGGCACCGACACCGCTGAGGTCCGGCCCGATCTGGGTCCCCTCCCCGCGTGCCTGATGGCAGATCATGCAGGTGTTCTGGAAGGTGCTCCGGCCAGCCGCCACATCTCCCTTGCGGGACACGATGGCCTTGAAGCGTTCGAACTTCGCCGCCTTGGCCGCCGCTTGTTCCGAGGTCAGGAGAGAGGGAAAATCCCGTGTCAGTGCGGTGGCCGCCGGAGGAACCAGTTTGCCCGGATCATCCCCCGACAAGCGGCAAACCAGTCCGGGCGGCTGAAGCCCGGTCATATTGGTCTGGTAGCTCGCGCGGATCTCATCGGCGGAACGGGCGGTGTCCCAAACACGGAACTCGTAATAGTCGGCACCACTGGCGGACGTGAGGGTGGTGCCACCGATGCGCAGCCCCTTCAGCGCGTCCTTGAGCGGCTTGCCCTTGTCCTGGTCGAGCTCACCATCGAGATAGATCTTCAGGCGGCCCTCCGCATCGCGGGTGACCGCGCAGTGCGTCCACAGGTTCGGCTCCACCTTGCGGTTCGCGATGATGTGGTCGCTGCCCGCGAACACCCGCAGGCGCGAGTCGTGGAAGTTCATCCCCGGGCCGTTGATCGCACCGAGCAGGCCGTCCTTGTTGTCGATACCCGGTGCGAGCCGGATCCACGTTTCAACCGTAAAGGGGCCATCGAGATCCACCGTGCGGTCGATTTGACCCGCCCCGGCGAGATGGATCACCCGGGCGAGCTGGGTGCCAGACTTGGCGAGCAGCTTGGCCACCGAGGGTTCCTGATCGCCAAGCACCAGGATCAGACGCTCGAACGCGCTGCCATCCAGCTCGCCGAACTTGCCAGCCGCCGCCGCTTCGGCGAATGCGGAAGCCTTCCCCTTCGTCGCGGTCAAGCCGTCGATGGCGATTGTCCGCAGGGCCCCTGGCAGGCCGCTCCATTTCTCCGCCAGCAGCGCCACCGCCTTTGGATCGTCGCCCCCTGCGATCGCCCCTACCGCCGCCCGCCGGACCGCTTCATCCGCGTGATCGAGGTATCCCACGAATGCCTCGATCCGGGTTGAACCCATTTCGCGCAACGCGGAAAGGATGGCCAGAAGCTCAGGAACGGATTTGTCGGGACCGAGCCACGTGGCGATCTCCGGCTCGAGATCCTTGAGGCGCAGAAGGCGTGCGAGCTGGAGCACCAGCGAGTGATCCCCGGGCTTCGGCTGCTCCAACAGGATCGCCCGACACGCCTTCGTCACTACCGTGGCGAGCGCGGGTTTTGTCAGCATCGCCGGCTCCAGCCGGGTCAGACCCAGCAGGAGCGGACCACGCTTCACCGAATCGGCGAGCAGGCGATCGAGGGCCGAGAGCACCTCCGGACGGTCGATCTGGCCGCCGAGCAACGCGAGTTCCTCGGCGTCCAGCGGACGCTTGATATTCGAAAGCTCCGCCACCAGCAGCGGCGCCGCCTGCTCGGGCGGCAGTGAAAGGATCGCCAACAGCCGGGCCTCGGGCGCAAGATCGTTCGTGGCCGACAGCATCTTCCGGGTTTCCTCCGGATGCAGCTCCATCGACCAACGCGCGAGATAGCGCTCGAAATGGCGGTCATAAGCGGCCCACATCGGCGACTCGATCGGTTCACGCCCCAATCGCGCCATCAGGGCCACCATCGGCACCGTCACCGACGGGTGATGGCGCACGGCATTCGCAAGCGCGGCCCGCACCCGGTAGTTTGGATCGTCCGCGGCCTTGCCGAAAACCGCCACGAAGTCCGAGGCCGGCAGCCCTTTCTCTCCGGCGATCCGCAGCGCCTCATGGCGGATCGATGGCTGATCATCAACGGCGAGCGTCCGGAACACCGCCACCTCCGGCAGGCCGTAGGCCTCCAGCGCATGCAGGGCGTCGAGACGACGGGGCAATGCCTCGCGGGCATCCACCGCCAAGGCGACGAGTTTGTCCTTCGCTGCCGCCGGTTTGGTTTCCGCCAACCGCTGCCAGGCCATCGCGGCGTTCAACGCGCCCGGACCACCCAATTGGCCCACGAGCTGTTCCGTCGACATCGCCGCGACATCGATCGGCTTCACCGGCTTCGCATCGGTCGGGCGGATGCGCCAGATGCGGCCGTGGGTCTTGTCGCGGTCGGGATGGCTTCGCGGCACCTCGTTGTGGGAGATGATCTTGTTATACCAGTCCGTGATGTAGAGGAATCCATCGGGACCGAACTTCACCGACACCGGCCGGAAGCATGGATCGTCGGAGACAAGGAAATCACGACGTTTGTAGTATTCCGGGTGCCGGTCGTCTCCATCCCGGCTCAACGACACCACCTGGATGCGGTTGGTGATCGGATTGGCGACATACACCACGTCCTCCCCACCGTAGTGCGACGCGAACCGGCTGCCTTCGTCGCCCGCCACCGCCAGCCCGCTCAGGCCCGTTCCTCCCATCTGAACACCGGGCGTGGATTCCGGGATGTAGGGTGCATAGGCCTTCAGTTTCTCACGTGAGCCGCCCTTGTAATGCGCACCCGGCTCAAGCTCCGCCACGGGCATGCCCATGTCATTCGCCTCCTGAACGAAGGTCTCCCCGGAGCGTGTCTGGACCAGGCCCCAGATGTTGTTGGGCCCGGCCGTCACCGCCTCGAAGTCCGAGCCATCGGCACGGAAGCGCCCCAGCTTGCAGGCGTTGAAACTCTTTTCCAGCGACCCATCGGCGAACGGCTTCCCCTCGGGACGGCGTACCTTCGACGCGTTGAAAAGTCCCTGCGCCACGTAGATCCAGCCGCCCGGCGCGCGCTCGAACTGGTGAGGCATCAAATGCGAGTCCTGGATGCCGAAACCCTCCAGCACCACGTCGAACTTATCCGCCTTCCCATCGCCATCACTGTCCACGTAATGGCGGATCTGGCTGCCGTGATGAACGAAGGCCCCCTTCCCTTCCAAATCGGGCATCAGTCCCAACGGAATCGCGAGACCATCCGCGAAGATCCGCGGCGTCTGCGGCAACGGGGCCGACGGATCATCGAACACCAGCACCCGGTCCTTGCCCGCCCGCGCGTAGAGCGCCTCGGCAGCCGCCTTGTTCTCGTTCCCATCGACCGGGTATTCGAGCGCCGTCATCGTCCACATCCGGCCATGCCCATCCCACGCCACCGTGATGGGCTTGCCCACCCCTTGCTCCTCGGATGCCACCAGTTCGGCGGTGAAACCTTCCGGCAAATGGAACTTCTTCCGCTCCTCCTCCGGGGAGAGCAAGGAAGATCCCGCCGCCACCGGAGCAGGCGGATCGACCGCAGCGGGCTTCCACGATGGTGCGCCGGGAGTATCCGGCAGTTCATCGACGATGACGTCCTTGCACTGCACAAGGCACTTTCCGCCCGAGTGCACCTGGAGGCCGATCACACCATCGAGCGGGATCTTCCCGTCCCGCTCGGTGTAGTCCAGCGCGGGCACGCCATTGATCCACGAACGGATGCGACGGCCTTCGCAAACGATGCGGTAGTCGTTCCACTCCCAATCCTTCACCGCGGCCTTCAGCGCCACCGGATCGATGGCCGACGCCAGTTTCGCATCGCGGCGGGCCTCATCGTAAAGGTCGCCCCAATAGCCGGTGCCCGCGTCCACCTGATAGCCCTTCATCGCGGACTTCCCCGGCTCGCGGATGCTGCGCACCTGCATGCCGGAGTTCATGAAGCCCTCTCCCTTGACCAGGAGGATTTTGAATTTCAGCTCGAAGTTCCGGTAGTCCTTCGAGGTGGAGAGGAAGAGGTTGGTGGTCGTCTTCTCTTCCAGCGATCCGCCGGTGATGGCACCGTCCTGGACACGCCACCATTTCTCCTCGCCCTTCGGCATCTCCCAGCCACCGAGGGTCTTGCCATCGAAGATCGGAACCGGAGCGGCCCACGCGCTTCCCATGGTCACCAGACAAAGGGCGGCAATCGTGTGTCGTTTCATCGCAGTGCCAGTTGGGCTTGGGTTTCGAAATCGAACACCACCACCCGGGCCAGCCGCGGCACGACCACCAGCTTCACCCGCTCGTGTTCGTCATGCGGCAGATAGGCATCGCGGGCCGAAGCGGTTTCAAACGTCATGATGAAGCCGTGGGTGAAGCCGTCGTTCAGGCCCTCCGCGCTTTCGTAGGAGCCGTGCTCCATTTCCAAAAGGCCGGGGATCTTTCCGACCATGCCTCTGATTTCGGAGAAGCACTCATCGATCTGGCCGGGAGTGACCTCCGGGCGGAACTGGAACATGCCGTAGTGTCTGACCATGGGAAACGTCGTGGTTTCGAAAGGATACGCGGAACACTACGCCCGATCCCATGGGATCGATCATCCACCGCATATCCAGAATCCACCTCAACGCCGCCCCATCAACTCCAAAAGTTTCTCCGCGCAGGCACGGGCGAAAACCGGGCTATTGAGAGTTTCCTCATAGGCCAGCACCGGTTTTTCCGCATGCGCGGCGATCGCCGAGAACAGCGCCTCATCCGCCACCGGATCGTGGAAAGGACCGCCTTTCTCGCTGATCACGCTCACCCCTTCTTTCGGCAGCAGGATCGCGGCCGGGGCGGTGTAGCGGTTGACCTTTTCCGCGAGAATGCGGCCGATCTCCGCACATTCCGCGGGCGAGGTCCGCATCAGGGTGACCTGTGGATTGTGGATATACAGGTTTCGGGACCTGTAGCGCTCCGGCACCGTCGCGGGCTCGCCGAAGTTCGCCATGTCCACGCAGCCCGGCACCACCACCGCGGGCACCTTCGCGAGTCCCGCCGCATCCAGGCGCTCCGGCCCCGCGCTCAGGGTCGCGCCCGTGACTTCATCCGCCCACTCGGTGGTGGTGATGTCCAGCGCACCCGAGACCATGCCGCTGGCGATGAGCGATTCCATCGCCCGGCCGCCGGTGCCGGTGGCATGGAACACGAGCACCTCGTAGCCCGCCTCCTCGATGATCCGCTTCGCCTCGTTCACGCAGGCGGTGCTGTTTCCGAACATGCTGGCGACCACGATTGGCTTCGAAACCTCGTCGTCCACCTTGGCCTCGACCATCCCGCAAATCGCGCCCGCGGCCCGCGCGAACACCATCCGCGAAACACGGTTCAGGCCCGCCACGTCCACGATCGCCGGCATCATCGCGATGTCCTTCGTGCCGAGATAGTGCGCCGTGTTCCCGCTCGCGAGTGTCGACACCATCAGCTTCGGGAAACCAAGCGGCAACGCCCGCATCGCGGCGGTGGCGAGCGCGGTGCCACCTCCCCCGCCCAGCGAGACCACGCCTTGGATGCGGCCCTCGCGGGCCAGCTTCTCCAACAGCACCGGCGCGGCCTTCGACATCGCCACCACGCATTCGCCGCGGTCATGCCGCGCGAGAACCTCGGACAGATCCACACCGGCCGCCGCCGCGACCTCGTCACGCGTGATGTCCGGCACCACCACCGGCGCCTCGCCGGTCCCCACATCGATCAACACGGCCTCATGACCGCGCTGGCGGATCAGATCCGCGACATGGGCGTGTTCCAGCCCTTTCGAGTCCAGTGTCCCGAGAACCGCAATGGTGGCCATGGTGGGAAAATCAGTGGAGGCGCTTGACCGGGATCGACTTGAACTCGCGGGTCAGGTTGGTGAGCGAACTCTCCACCGCCATGCGTTCGAGGCTCGATGCCCCCACGAAGCCCACGCAATCGGTGTGCTCGTTGATATACGCGGCATCGGACGGCGTGTTGATGGGACCGCCGTGGCTGAGGAAGAGAATGTCGTTCCGCACCGTACGGGCGGCGTCGATGATCCCCTGCGTGCGGCGCGCGGCGTCGTCCAGCGAAATGGTCGCGTCCACCACGCCGATCGAACCACCCACGGTGGTGCCGACATGGGCGATGATCGCGTCGGCACCCGCCTCCGCCATAGCCTTCGCCTCCTCGGGGGAATCCACGTAGACGATGCTGAAAAGGTCCATCCGGCGGGCCAGCGCCACCATTTCGAACTCCTTCTTCACGCTCATCCCGGTTTCCTCGAGGATCTGGCGGAACTTGCCATCGACGATGCAGTGGGTCGGGAAATTGTTCACGCCGCTGAAGCCCATGTCCTTCACCTTGCCGAGCCAGTGCCACATCCGGCGGCGTGGGTCGGTGGCGTGCACGCCACAGATCACCGGGATCTCGTCGACCACCGGCAGCACCTCGTATTCACCGATCTCCATCGCCACGGCATTGGCGTCGCCATAGGCCATCAGGCCGGCGGTGGAACCATGGCCGGCCATACGGAAACGGCCGCTGTTGTAAACGATGATGAGGTCGGCCCCGCCCTTCTCGATGAACTTCGCGCTGATCCCGGTTCCGGCACCGGCGGCGATGATGGGTTGGCCTTTCGACAGCGTGTCGTGCAGGCGTTCGAGCACCTCGGTGCGGGTGTAGGGATTTCCGGTTCCGGTCCAGGGATTGGGCATGATCGTGGGAGGCTGGGGTGGACAGATCGCCCACCGCACCCGCGTTTTAACATGAAATCGCCGTTGGCTCCCCACATTTGAATATCGGGAATCAACTTTTTCACCTCGAAGCAGGCCCGCCCTGCTACTAGGCTGACCGAACCCGGCTTTTCCCCTGATGCCCATGAACGACCGCGCGCCCCAACCGGGAAAACCGCAGGACATCCAGATCCTGGGAGAAAAAACGCGCTACGTGGTGGTCCGGGCGGAGGCCGCCGATACCCGCGGCTGGCTCCAGCCGGGATCCGTGTGTGATCTACTGTCCCAGCACCACATCTCCCACGCCGGCATCATGCTGGCCGAGCCGCCGTTCAAGATCACCCGTGTGGACCTCTCCGGCACCTTCCTGCTGTCCTGTTTCGAGGGTGAGGGCGAGGTACTGGCCGATGGCGGATGGAAGCGCATCAAGGCCGGGCAAACCTGCCTCCAGCCCCCGTTCGTATTGAACTCGCTGCGCTGCGTGCCGGGAAAACACTGGCACTTCGCCTGGGTCCGCTACCGCGAATCCCGCGAAGCCGCCCCGATCGTCTCCGCCCTGTCCCCGCTCACCGGCGCACAAGACCCCATCCCGCTGCGGGCGGCGGTCGAGGGCCTCCATGCCGAATCCTCGGGCGACCGCAGCCTCGCCGCCCTGCACCACTGGTGCGAACTGATCCACCACCATGTCCTGCGCTTCGCCCAGCCCCATCAGCCGGACAGCCGCCTGTGGCGCCTGTGGCAACGGGTCGAGGCCGATCTTTCGCGGCCATGGACACTCGGTCAACTCGCCGCCATCACCTGTGTCAGCGAGGAGCACCTCCGCCGGATCTGCCGCAAGGAGATCGGCCGCAGCCCGATGCAGCACCTCACTTTCCTACGGCTCCAGCGCGCCCGGCTGCTGCTGTGTGCGACCGACGACAAGGTCGAAACAATCGCGCACGCGGTGGGGTTCGAGAGCGCGTTCAGCTTCTCGAACACCTTCAAGAAATGGATCGGCTGGCGACCGTCCGAATACCGCGTCTCTCAGCGCCCCTGATCAACCGAAACCACCGCTGATGTAGGTCTCGGTGCGCGGGACCTTCGGTGCCTGGAAAATCTGGCGGGTTTCGCCGTATTCGATCAGCTCGCCGAGGTAGAAGAACGCTGTCTTGTCGGAGCAACGGCTGGCCTGGGCCAGGTTGTGGGTCACGATGACGATCGTGTAGTCCTGCTTCATCTGCATCAGCAGCTCCTCCACCTTCAGCGTGGAAAGCGGGTCGAGTGCCGAGCACGGCTCGTCCATCAGGATGATGTCCGGCTTCACCGCGATCGTGCGGGCGATGCACAGGCGCTGCTGCTGGCCACCGGAAAGACCGAAGGCGCTCTGCTTGAGACGGTCTTTCACATCGTCCCACAGCGCCACCACCTTCAGGCAGTGCTCCACGGTATCGTCGATCGTGCTGCGGCTCTTTTCGCCGTGGATCCGAAGACCGTAGGCGATGTTGTCGTAGATCGATTTCGGGAACGGGTTCCACTTCTGGAACACCATGCCGACCTTGCGGCGCAGCATCTGGAGATCGAGATCCGGGCGGGAAATGTCGATCCCGCCGATGCGGATCGTGCCACCGGTGATGTTCGCGATCGGAATGCGGTCGTTGATCCGGTTCAGGCAGCGCAGGAGGGTCGACTTGCCGCAGCCGGAGGGCCCGATGAAGGCCGTGATCTGGCCGGCCGGAATGGTGAGGCTGATGTCGTGGAGAACCTGCTTCGCGCCGTAGTTGAAGCGCAAGTTCTCGATCTCGATGGCGGGCACGGCCGCAGCCTCGGTTGGGGAAAGGTCGCTTACCATTTGAGTTTCGAGCGCACGCGGTTGCGAAGAACGACGGAAGCCGCCGAGAACAGGAAGATCATGAGCAGGAACACGAACACCGAGCCGAACTGCGCCCGTTCCGTGTATTCGGAGGTCGGGATGCGCGCGGCCAGCGTGTAGATGTGATACGGCAGCGCCTGCACCTGCCCGGAAAACAGGGCGAGGGGGCTCTTGATACCTTCCCAGGGCAGGTCGTCCTTCGCGGCCACCGCCGCGGTGAACATGATCGGCGCGGTCTCACCGGCGGCACGCGCCAGCGACAGCACCGAGGAGGTCAGGATGCCCGGCAGGGCGAAGGGCAGCACGCACTTGCGGATCGTGTGCCAGCGGGTGGCCCCGAGCGCCAGCGAGGCCTCGCGGAAACCCTGCGGCACCGCCTTCAGCGATTCCTCGGAGGCGGTGATGATCACCGGCAGGATCATGCAGGCCAGAGTGGCCGCACCCGCGATCAGCGAGGAGCCCCAGCCTTCGAAGCTCAGGTGGGTGAAACCCAGCGGGATCGCCAGCAGCGTACGGTCGGACGGCGTGTCCGTGAACACCGGCGCGGCCAACACGAACACCGCGAAACCGAACAGGCCGAAGACGATCGACGGCACGCCCGCGAGGTTGAGGATAGCGAGGCGGACCCAGCCGATGAAGCGGCCCTGCTTCGCGTATTCGCTCAGGTAGATCGCCGCGCAAACGCCGAAGAACAGCGCCATCGCCACGCTCAGCAGCGTGAGCAACGCGGTGCCGACGATCGGACCGGCGATGCCGCCGCCGGAGTAGGCGAACGTCTGTTCATTGAAGACGGCCCCTTCCCCATGCTCGCCAGTCCAGCGGTGGAACTCGGACGCGGGAAGCTGGTGGCGGTTGCCCTCGGCATCGTCGAAGATGTGGAGCGTTTCCGTCTTCTGGGTGAGGAAGGCGATGTCCACGAAGGGAGCCTCCTTCTTGAAGAAGACCGGCGCGCCGTCCACGATCATGCGGCCGAAGATCAGCAGCGCGATGGCGATGATCGCCCAGGTGATGCCACCGAGGAAGGCCTTCACCGCTCCTTCGGCGATGCCGTTGCGATGGATGCCGCGACGGATGAGTTGTTCGGGATTCTTCATCGATGCTTCAGTGGTGGCCGATACGGAAACGCTTCAGGAGGCGCTGGGCGCTCCAGTTGATCAGGAGGACGATCACGAAAAGCAGGATGCCCACCACGAACAGCGCGCGGTAGTGGACGCTGCCGAAGGGCACTTCGCCCAGCTCCTGGGCGATGATGCCGGTGAGCGTGTGGGCCGGCTGGAAGAACGCCCCCAAGCCGTCGGTGAAATCGGGCACCTGGATGCGGTTGCCCGCCACCAGCAACACCACCATGGTCTCGCCGATCACGCGGCCGAGGCCGAGCAGCACGGCCGCCAGGATGCCGGAAATGGCCGCGGGCACCGTCACGCGGAAGATCGTTTGCAGTTTTGAAGCTCCGAGCGCGTCGGACGCCTCGGAGAACGCGGACGGCACGTTGTTGATCGCGTCCTCGGACAGCGTGAAGATCGTCGGGATGGCCATCAGGCCGAGCAGGCAGCCGGCGGTGAACATGTTCAGGCGCTGCTGGATCGGGAATCCCGGGATCCACGAGAACGAATCGTGCATCGAGGTTTCCTGGAGCCACGTGCCGAGCACCGCGATGCCGACGAAGCCGAGCACCACCGAGGGAATCGCCTGCAGGAACTCGATCGTAGGTTTCACGAACTTCTGCTGGCGCGGACCCGCGAGCTGGTTGGTGTAGATCGCGGCACCCACCCCAAGCGGGATGGCGAGCGTGAGGGCGATGAGCGAGATCATCAGCGAGCCCACGAACAGGGGCACGATGCCGTAGAAATCCTGCCAGCCACCACCGGTGATCCATTCCCGACCGCTGATGAAACCCCAGATCGTCGTGCCGAGGCTCACTGGAGCATCGCCGCTCCAGGCTTCCAGCTTCGGCACGGTGTCGGCGGCTTCCTTGGCCATCTCCGGGGCGGCCTTGCGGAAGGCGGAAAGGTAGTGCGACGCCTTTTCATCGCTCAACTGCGCGGGCAACTGCTGGAGCACCTGGTTGAGTCCATTGGACATCGCGGCATTCGCATCCTTGAACTCCGGCAGGCGGGCCAGCACCGGCTCCAGCGACACCTTGAAATCCACGGTCGGGGTCGTCACCGCCGCGGCGGCCTCGCTTTCGAGCTGCGCCCGGGCCTCCGGAGTCTTCGCCTTGGCGGCAGCCTCCAGCAGGGTCGCCCGCTTTTCGGTCTCGATCTCGTTGAGGGTCGCCGCCTCGCGGGTTGCCTTCACGGTGTCGGAAATCTCGGACACCAACCCGTCCAGCGCGGAGGAGGAATCCTGGTAGCCATTGATCGTTTCGCGGAACGCCGCGTAGGGAGCCGCAGCCTCGGCCTGCTTGGTGGCCAGCGCGCCTTGGAGTTCCACGGCGAAGGCGGGATCGTCCTTGGAAAGCGGATCACGGGCCTTCAATTGGTCGAGCAGCGTCTTCTGCTCGGCTGCGGAGAGATGCGGTGCCTTCGGAAGGCCTTCGCCTGCCTTTCCGGCGAGGGCGTTTTCAAGCTGCGACTGGTATTTCGCGGTGAGCTTGGCGAGCAGTTCCGGCGGCGGAGCGGGCTTCGGCTTCGGCTCCTCGCCTTCCACCGGTTCACCATCGGCGGGGGCGGAAATGCGGAGCAGGGCGTCACGGGCCGGGGTCACCGATTCGCCGATGTAGTTCACCAGCGCGGTGGCCTCCTGCGAGCGGAGCATTTCCTTGCGGCAGGCGGAATTGACCTGCGCGTAGTAGGCCCGGTTGAGCAGCGAAACCATCTGCTCCTGGGCGGTCAGGTCCTTGCGGGCGATATCGACGAATTCGAGCCCCGAACGGCGGTAGACCTGGAGTTCCTGGCGGTATTTCGGGAAGAACCCGACACCCTCGCGCAGGAGGAAAACAATGATGAGGATCAGGATGATGATCGTCAGTGCCGCGTTGCCGCCGAAGAACGCCTTGATCAGGCCTTCGGTGCTGCGGCCCTTGAATCGGAAGGGATGACCGGCGGGGACTGGGCTGGGCTTGGTGGATTCCGACATGCTCGGGCTGGGCAGGCAAACGTGGCTAACGGGAGCGGAAAAGGCAATCCCGGCGGAAACGTTCCGCCGGGATTGGAGATGGGTGAGCGCGGAAGCGCCCGGATTACTTCACCGGCACGAAGCCAACGCGGGTCGCGATGCCCTGGCCTTCCTTGCTGGTGGCGAACTCGACGAACTCCTTGGTGAGGGCGTCGGCGTTCTCCGGCACGTAGAGGTAGCAGGAGCGGGAGTAGGCATACTTGGTCGCGTTGGCGGCCACCGGCTGCACGCCGTCGATGGCGATGTCCGTCACACCGGCGGTCTTCGAGTAGGCGAGGCCGACGTAGCCGACACCGTTCTTGTTCTTGGCCACTTCCTGGGCGATCTGCTCGTTACCGGCCATCTTCTGGGAGCTGGACGGGTAGTTACGGCCACCCATGGCGAGGGTCTGCCAGTCCTTGTAGGTACCGGAGGAGGTGTTGCGGGTGTAGATCGAGATCGGGCCCGGGGTGCCGCCGACTTCGCTCCAGTCCTTCACCTGGCCGGTGAAGATCTTGGCGACCTGGTCCTTGGTGAGGGCCTTGATCGGGTTGGCCTTGTTGGTGATCACCACGATCATGTCGTGGCAGGCTTCCACTTCATTGAGCTTGATGCCCTTGGCGCGGGCGGCGGTGATTTCATCCGGCTTGGCCTTGCGGGAAGACATGCCGATGTGGGCGGTGCCATTGGCAAGCGCCGGGAACGCGGTCGAGGAACCTTCGGCGGCGATTTCGAACTTCACGCCGGAATGCTTCGACTTGAAGCTTTCGGCCCACTGCGGGACCAGCTTGGCGCCGAGGGTGTCGGAGCCCTTCAAGCTGATGGTCTGCGCGCCAGCGGTGGCGGAGAGGATGGCTCCGGCGAGGAGGCCGATGGTGGTGCGGATGGTGGTTCTCATGAATCGAATGTGTGGATTGGCGCCGCGGTTGGCGCACGACGGATGGATGCCCGTTCCCGGACCGGAACGTCGATGGATGCCGTGTGACAAAGTCGTCACTTTTGGAACCACCCCGTCACACGACATGCTTCCGCGCCGAATTCGCTTTCCTTTCCCCTGTAAGGATTGGAGCGCCTTCCAGGGGTAATTTCCAATTGTGACACCATCGTCACAATTGGGAGCTACCCATGTGACGGGTTCGTCGCGTGAACTCCCGCCGTCGCCAGCGACTCATCCCGCCGACGGCCAACCGACCATCCATGAAACAGCAATCCAAGACCCTGAAGACCGCCGCCCTCCTCTGCGGCCTCTCCTCCGTCGCCCTCGCCGGTGAACCGCCCGCCCAGACGGCTCCCGCCTCCAGCGGAGACTCGATGTTCTCCGACTTCAACTTCTGCTCCTGGCTCGCCAACAAGCCCGGAACGGTCTACAAGGACGCTGGCAACCCCTACCTCAGCGAGGTGAACTTCTTCGGCCGCTTCCACTACAACGCGGCCTACGTGGATGGCTCCGGCACCAACGGCAAGGACTGGAACGAGGCTTACACCGACGTCCGCCGCTTCCGCTTCGGCACCAAGATCGGCTTCCTCAACTATTTCACTCTCAAGGCCGTCGCCAACTTCGTGGATGACCAGCGCGTCAACGGCAGCGCCCTCGCTGGCTCCCGCGAACTGAACTGGGGCTACCAGGACTTCGACGAAGCCACCCTCACCTTCGACGCCAAGAAGGCGTTCGCGATCGACGAACTCGACAAGCTCGACCTCATCTATGGCCGCTTCAAGTGGCACGGTGGCCTGGAAGCCCGCACTTCCTCCAACGAGATCCTCACCGTCGAGCGCTCCGCCCTCTCCAACAAGCTGTATGACAGCGCCCGTCCGACCGGTTTCGCCGTCAATGCCGTGAAGGGCCCGTGGAACGCCACCGTCGGCATCTACAGCTCGGACGGCCGCGAGGTCGAAGCCGACGTCGGTGACTCCATCGGCAACCGCTTCAACAACGAGTTCATCGGTGGCTGGGGCGACGCGCTGATGTACAATACCGAGGTGATCTACTCCGCCACGGAAGACCTCCGTTTCGGCTTCGAGTTCCTCTACAACGGTGCCAACAAGTCCACCAACTCGATCGCGGGCATGGACGACAACCTGCTTCCCTACAAGTGGGCCACCACCCTCTCCGCCGAATACACCTTCGCCAGCAACGCCGGCGTCAACGTGGAAGGCTTCTACGGCGACAACGGCAACATCGACCAGCACAAGACCGCCGGCCAGTATGACCGCCGCGGCACCTTCGGCGGCGTGGTCGTGACCCCCTACTACTGGATCGTCCCGGCCAAGCTCCAGCTCGTCGGTCAGTACATGTATGCCGCCTCCGAGGACGCCCAAGGCATCCGCAGCAACAGCCGCTATTTCCGCGCCTCCGACGGTGGCTCGGTCAACAGCGGCCGCGGCGACGAGCTCCAGTCCGTCTACGGCGGCCTGAACTGGCTCATCTGCGGTGACAACCTCAAGATCCAGGCCGGTGTGCAGTATGAAACGCTGAACACCAACGCCGGCGACGGCAATGCCGACGCGGTCACCTACCTCTTCGGGTTCCGCACCTTCTTTTGATTTCGGTTTTCAATTCGGTTAGTTGAACATCATGGAAGCGCCGGTTTCGCAAGAAACCGGCGCTTTTCTTTTCCCGACAAGAACATAGGCCTCCCCCACCCTCACCCAGCCAAATCGGAGGGCCACCATTCCGGACGCAAAAAGACCCCGCCCTTTTCGAGCGGGGTCTTTGAATCAAACGGTTTCAGGCGGAAAACGGGGCGTCACTGACCGCCGTTGCGCTGCTTCTGGCGCTCCTCCATCTGCTTCTTGAGCTGCTCCTGCTGTTGCTGGGCGCGCTCTTGGGCGGCTTGGCGGGCTTCCTCCATCTGGCGCTGGCGTTCCTGCTGTTGCTGACGCATCTGCTCCTGCTGCTGTTGAGCGCGTTCCTGGGCCGCCTGGCGGGCCTGCTCCTGCTGTTGCTGGGCGCGTTCCTGAGCTGCCTGGCGGGCTTGCTCCTGCTGCTGACGGAGACGATCCTGCTGTTGCTGTTGAGCCCGTTCCTGAGCGGCTTGGCGAGCCTGCTCCTGAGCCTGCTGTTGTTGCTGCTGGGCCCGCTCCTGCATCTGGCGCTGGCGATCGTCCTGCTGCTGCTTCAGGCGTTCCTGTTGCTGCTGGCGCTGCTCTTCAAGCTGCTTCTGCCGGTCTTCCTGCTGCTGGCGCAGTTTTTCCTGCTGTTGCTGGCGGGCCTGCTCCATCTGCTGCTGGCGGGCGTTCTGTTCCTGCTCCTTCTGGCGCTGCTGTTGCTGCTCCTTCATGCGGTCGGCGGCTTCCTGACGACGCTTCTCAGCCTCGTCCTTCGCCTGCTCCTGCTTCTGGCGGAGTTCTTCCTGGCGCTTGGCAAGATCGGCCTGACGCTCCTCCTGCTGCTGTTTGAGGCGCTCCTGCATGTTGCCCGCCTGGTTGCCGCCGTCGTTGCGACCCGGCTGTCCTTGCTGCCCCTGCTGGCGTTGCTGTTGAGCTTCCTTCAGACGGTCGGCGGCTTCCTGACGACGTTTCTCGGCGTCGTCCTTCGCCTGCTCTTGTTTATCGCGGAGATCCTGCTGACGCTTGGCAAGGTCAGCCTGACGCTCCTCCTGCTGCTGCTTGAGGCGCTCCTGCATGTTGCCCGCCTGGTTGCCGCCGTCGTTACGATCCGGCTGTCCCTGCTGACGCTGCTGTTGCGCTTCCTTCAGGCGGTCGGAGGCTTCCTGGCGACGCTTCTCGGCGTCGTCTTTTGCCTGCTGCTGGCGGTCACGCAGATCCTGCTGGCGCTGGTTCAGGTCCTCGCGGCCCTGCCCCTGCTTGTCGCGCATCTCCTGCTGACGCTTGGCGAGATCGTCCTTGGCCTGCCCCTGCTTGTCGCGGAGGTCCTGCTGACGCTTGAGCATCTCCTCCCGCGCCTGCTGTTGGCGGTCCTGGATCTCCTTCTGGCGCTCCTGGAACACCACCTTGGACTTCTCCTGGGCCTCCTTGCGGTTCTGCTCAAGCACGGCGAGGCGCTGTTTCTGAAGCTCCTGCTGGCCACCGAGTTTCTGGATAGCTTCCTGCGCCTTGCGCTGGCGGTCCTCACGGGCTTCGCGGAAACGCTCTGCCACATCCTGTTTCAGCGCCACCGGACGATCGATCTGGACGTCGTTCCAGCGTTCCTTGATGCGGTTCGGCCGCAGGCCGTCGTTCCAATTCGCGTTGACGGTCGGCGCGAAGAAATTGAGGCGGTTGCCATCGGCCCGGGCATTGAAGTTGCCGCTGCGCCGATTCGGATCGTAGCGATCGAGATTCAGCTCATAGAACGGAATCGGGCGGTCGAGGCGTCGATTGATATCGCGCCAGCTCGGGCCACCGATGTTGAACTGGTTGTTGACGTAGGTGATGTTCGTGCAGTTCCGGCTGCGCCCCCACCACATCTGGTTCTGGCTCAGGGGATAGCAATACGAGCGCAGCGGCCTGCCGAAATCCCGGATCGCACAGAAGGTGAACCAGCCCACCCCGATGCTCAGGTCCACCTCCACCGAGGTGCCCCAGCCATGGCGGCGATAGCCCATGCTTTCCGGCGGCAGCGGGGCCCAGCCCATGCAATCGTCACCGGAACGCCAGGTCACCCACGACGGAGCCCACTCGTCACCCGGCACCCACACCCAGCCGCGGCCACGGCACAGCGCCCAGCGACCATAGTGGTAGGTTGCCCAACCGAAGGGCTCATCGGACATCCAAGTCCAGCCACGATTGCTGCACGCCCAGCGGCCGCGGGTGTAGGGACGCCAGGAGGAATCCTGGATCACCACAGTCGGCTGATACACATAGCCGTAATCGGGCGTTTCAAACCACGATCCGTCGCCATTGGAGCCGAGCTGGTCGTAAAAGACGTTGTAATCGGACACCGGCGCCTCGTTCGGCAGATCCGGCGTAGGGTCGAGCTCGGGGATCGGCTCGCGGCCGGCCAGATCCATTTCGCGGTCGTTGAGAAGCTGTTCGCGGGACCCCAGGCCCGACTCGCGCTCGTCGAGGTTGGCTTCCTTCTTGGCGAGATCGGCCTCGCGCTGCTGCAGCCGCTGTGCTTCCGCGGATTGGGCGTCAAGATTGCGGCGTTCGAGGTCGGCCTTCGCTTCCTCGATCTTCTGACGCTCCGCATCGAGGGCGGCGCGCTCGGCATCCAGCTTCTGCAATTCAAGCTGGCTCTTCAGGTCCGCTTCGCGGTCGCGGGATTCCTGGAGCTGCCGGTCGAGATCCGCACGGGACTGGTCACCCGTGGACGATTTGTCGCACCCGGTGACCGTCAGGACTGCCAGGGTGGCGAGGGAAAACAAACGTTTTGGTTTCATGGGATTTGGGCGGTGTGCCTTCTTTGACGAATGACATGGGTGCGCATATTCATCAAACTTTTCACGTTGCAATCTGTCCGTCGAAAAACGGTGGAAAGACCGACTGAATTCGGTTGCCAGCGGCACGACGAGCGGTAGCATTCCACCAACTGCTGTGTGCGTCCGCTCTGGCAAGCGTGCCCGAACCGATGCTATAAACACGGGGACATTACTCCGGTCAATCAGGTCACGCCTTTACAGGACGACCAACCAACACCGGACGTCCCCACCTAGTGGGCTCCTGGAACGTGGCTCACCTCGCCTGGACGGCACAGCGGTTATTTTTTCTTCTTCCCGGTCTCCGGGAACTGCGATCGGATTTTTCCTCCCGGTCGCTTCCTCAAAACCAAAAAAGCGGGACCGGTGTTTACCCGTCCCGCTTGGAGGAAAGCCGTCGTTCTTAGAACGAATAGAGAACGCCGAACGACACCACGAAGGCGGAATCAAACGACAATTCGGCCTGCGAGCCACCGGCACTGATCTCGAAGGACTCCATGTACTGGTAACGACCGGAACCTTGGAGCGCCCACTTCTCGTTCAGCTGGTAAATCCCGCTGAGCCCGACATAGAGGCCCGGCAGGAAGCTGGTGTCCGAACCGCTGCCGCGGCTGACCTGGGTGCCCAGCACACCGAGCGAGGTGGACGAAAGGTAGTCGTAGGAACCGGAGGCCACCGCGAGGCTCACTCCCGCTTCCAAGGTGACGTCGAAATGATCCGTCACCGGGATCTGGAAATACGGACCGAAGTTCGCGATGAAGAGATCCGATTCCAGATCGCGGGTGCCACTCACGATCGCTTGGCCGTTGGACGTGGTGGTGCGGGTCGGATTGTCATCGAGCACCACTCCCCACCCGCTGAAGGAACCGGAATACGGCGCTCCCGCCGGCGACGAACCGCCGAGGCCGAACGTATCCGTGGTCGTCACCGCGCTGGCGGAAAGGAAGTCGTGGTTGCCGACTTCCACGCGACCATACTGAAAGCCCCCGCGGAGACCCCAAGTGGATTTCCGAGCCGACACCGTGGCCCACTCGATCGGGCCGAGATCCCGGTAGGCCATGAGCTCGAAGCCCTGGGCACCGTTCCGTTCCTCCGCGCTCGCGTTGGACTGGCTGTTGGTGATCGAGAAACTGATCGAACCGTCTCCGGCCGGGTTGTACTGGCTGTTGTTCTGATACCCCCAGTTCCACGTTCCCCCGCTGTTCGGACCGCTCGAATCGACGTGGACAAAGCCATCATCGTAGTCGCGGTTCTGTCCGCCCCCCAGCGGCTGCGGAGTGAAGGGGCTGTTGAACCGGCCCAGGCCTGAGAACGTGGTTTTCAGGCCTAGGAACGGCGCGTAGCTGGCCCCCACCCGCCACGGCGACGGGGCGGACGGCACGGAGATGTTCGCGGCCGCCTTCGAATCGTCCGGGGCGGGATCACGCAAATCACCACCGCGTGCCATGACCGGCACGGCAACCAGAGCGGCGAGCATCATCAGGGAAGAACGGGAATTCATGGATCGGATCGGGGGTCGGTTTCGACGTTCGGAGTCAGACGGCTCACGCTCAGGGAGCGGCGATTTCGTTCACGATGTAGAAGCGGCTGGTCACGCTCGGATCGGCCGGGGAGATGTTGGTGAACGGAGCACCGCTATCGATCCACTGGACCTTCGTGCCACCGGCCTGGAGCGGCACCGGGCAATCCTGCCAGTGCACCATGTCGGAGCTGTAGCGGACGCGATACCAGTGACCGATGATCGACGGGAACTCGATGAGCACCGTGCCATCCGTCAACTTCTTCGCCGTGGCCGCCACACCGCCGCCATTGGTGTCCGTGACCTGGGACGAACCCAGTTTCTCGACCGTCAGCACCGGGTTGAACTGGGCCGGGAAGGTGCGGGTGCTGGTGTAGAAGACCAGCTTCACATTCACGAAGCCATCGACCGGCACCGGGAACGGGTAGTCCACATGCGGATCCGGATTGAGGCTGGTCGCGTTGTAGAGACGCAGGCTTGGGTAGGCACCGACATAGGCGCTGTAATCCACATGCAGGCGGAAGCCGTTGATCGGATACGGAGTGGTGTTCGTGACCTTCACGTTCAGTTCGAACATGCCGGTCTGACGATTGAGGGTACCGGTGGTGGCGAGCTGCAGCGGGGTCGGGTCAACGGTGCCGACGTCCACCGAGGCGGAGGCGCTGTTGTTGCCGCCAGCCGGGTCAAGATCGCTGCCGCCGGACACGGTCGCCGTGGCCGGGATGGCCGTGCCATTGGCTGTCCCCGTGTTCACCTTGGCCACCACGGTGAGCGAGGTGGAGCCGCCCAGGGCCAGCGAGCCGCCGGAGAACGTCACCGTTCCCCCGCTGTTGACCGCCGGAGAGCTGATCGACCAGCCGGCACCGGAGGCCGAGACAAAGGTCGTGGCCGCGGGCAGCGGCAGGCTGACACTGGCGCCCGTGGCATCGCTCGGGCCGATGTTCGACACGCCGATGGTGTAGGTGATGTTGCCAGCCGCCAGCACCGGGTTCGGCGTCGCCGTGAGCGTCACGGCGAGATCCGCACGGGTAATGACGGTGGAGTCCAGACTCGCGCTGCTATTCTGCGAGAAAATGTCGAGCGTCGACGAGCTGGCGGCGATGCCATTGTGGAGCACCGTGCCGGAACCCACACTCGGAGAGATGTGGGCCACCACCGTGAAGTCAGCCGTCGCGGCATTGGCGAACGAGGCCTTCGTGAAGGTCACCGTGCCGTTGGTGCCCACCGCCGGGGCCGACGACAGCGTCCAACCGGAAGGAGCCACGGCGGACACGAAGGTCGTGCCAACCGGCAACACATCCGTCACCACCGCATTGTCCGCATCGAGCGGGCCGTTGTTGGTGGCGGTGAAGGTGTAGGTCACATCCGTGCCCGCGATCGCCGGGCTGGAAGCACTGCCGCTGATCGCCAGATCCGCGCCGCTCTTCACCAGAGTAGTAGTAGTGGCCGAGTTGTTGCTAGAATTCGGATCGCTCTCCGTCGCCGTCACCGTCGCGGTGTTCGTGAGGGTCGAGTTGTTCGGGGCCAGCAGGTCCACCGTTGCGACGATGGTGAACTGGCCGGTGGCCGCCGCGGCGAAGGACGACTTCGTGAAGGTCACGGTGCCAGCCGCACCGACCGCCGGCGCGCTCGTGCTCCAACCCGCCGGGGCCGAGGCCGAGGAGAAGGTCGTGTTGAGCGGGAGCGTGTCGGAAATCGACACCGAGGACGCATCGCTCGGACCATTGTTGGTCAGGTCAATGGTGTAGGTGACGTTCTGGGTGGCATTCACCGGATCCGGGGAATCGGACATGGTGATGGCCAGATCGGACGAGCGGTTGACCGTGGTCGTGGCCGTGGCGCTGTTGTTGCCGCCCGATGGATCGGTCGTGGTCGCGGCAATCGTCGCGGTGTTCGAAATCACCGTGCCGGCGGTCACGCTGGACGCCACCTTGGCAACGATCGTGAACGAACCCGAGCCACCATTGGCCACGCTCGGGGACGTGAACGTCACGGTTCCCGAAGAACCCACCGCCGGAGCCGAGGTGGACCAGCCACCAGGAGCCGAGGATGAAACGAAGGTCGTGCCCGCCGGAAGCGTGTCGCTGACCGATACACCCGCCGCGTCGCTCGGACCGGCATTGGAGTAATTCACCGTGTAGGTGATGTTCTGGCCCGCCGTCACCGGATCCGGGGAATCGGTCATCGTGACCGAGAGATCCGCACTGGTCGAGACCGTGGTCGTGGCCGTGGAGGAATTATTGCCCGAATTGAGCTCGGTCGTGGTGGTCGAAACGGTCGCGGTGTTGCTGATCACGGTGCCATTCACCACCGAGGCAGCCACCTGCACCACCAGCGTGAAGCTGGCGCTTTCCGCCGGAGCCACGGAGGCCTTGGTGACGGTGATGGAACCAGAGGCACCGACCGCCGGGGTCGTCGGGGACCAGCCACCAACGGACGACAGCGAGACGAAGGTCGTTCCAGCCGGGAGGGTGTCACCCAGCGACACGGACGCCGCGGCGCTCGGCCCGTTGTTCACCACCGTGATCGTGTAGGTGAGATTGGTTCCAGCCACCACCGGATCGGGGGAATCCGTGACCGTCACGGCCAGATCGGAGCGCGGATCGACCAAGATATTGCCGCTGGTGCCGGTGATGGAACCGGCGACCGTATCGGTGGCGGTGATCGTCTGGTTGCCACCGGTCTTCAGTGTGGCGCTGAACGTTCCGACACCGTTGGTCAGCGTGCTATTGGCCGGAAGGGTGGCCGGAGCATCGCTGCTGGTGAAGTGGACGGTGCCCGCGTAGCCGGTGGCCGTGTTGTCGAACTGGTCGAGCGCCGTCACCGTGACGTTGAACGCCGTGCCCGCGGTCGCATTCGCCGGAGCCGAAACCGTGTAGTGGGTGGCGGCCGCGGGAGTGATGTTGAAGGTGCCGGAAGTGGCACCGGTCAGACCGGAGGAAGCGCCCGTCAGGGTGTAGCCCGTGCCGACCTTGTTGATCGAAAGGTTACTGAACGTCGCGGTGCCCGAAACCGCTGCCACCGTCGCCGTGCCGGAAAGCGTGCCGCTGCCTGGGTTCGTACCGATGGCCACCGTCACGTTCGCCGTGCTCGTCGTCAGGTTGCCGAAGGTATCCTGGATCTGAATCGTGACCGCCGGAGCGATCGCCACACCCGCCACCGCATTCGACGGCTGCTGCAGGAAGGCCAGCTTGTTCGGGGCCGCCGGGGTGATGTTGAACGTGCCGGAGGTCGCCCCCGTCAGGCCAGACGAAGCACCGGTCAACGTGTAGCCCGTGCCGGTCTTGTTGATCGACAGGTTGCTGAACGTGGCCGTGCCCGCCACCGCCGCCACCGTCGTGGTGCCGGAAAGCGTGCCGCTGCCCGGATTCGTCCCGATCGCCACCGTCACGTTCGCCGTGCTCGTCGTCAGGTTGCCGAAGGTGTCCTGGATCTGCACCGTCACCGCCGGAGTGATGGAGACACCCGCCACCGTGTTCGACGGCTGCTGAAGGAAGGCCAGTTTATTGGGAGCCGCCGCCGTGATGTTGAAGGTGCCGGAAGTGGCACCGGTCAGACCGGCCGAAGCCCCGGTCAGCGTGTAACCCGTGCCCGCCTTATCGATCGACAGATTCGAGAACGTCGCCGTGCCCGCAACCGCCGCCACCGTCGCCGTGCCGGAAAGCGTGCCGCTGCCCGGATTGGTGCCAATCGCCACCGTCACGTTCGCCGTGCTGGTCGTCAGGTTGCCGAAGGTGTCCTGGATCTGGACGGTCACCGCCGGAGCGATCGCCACACCCGCCACCGCGTTCGACGGCTGCTGAAGGAAGGCCAGTTTATTGGGAGCCGCCGGAGTGATGTTGAACGTGCCGGACGTCGCACCGGTGAGGCCGGAGGAGGCGCCCGTCAGCGTGTAACCCGTGCCGATCTTGTCGATCGACAGGTTCGAGAACGTCGCAACACCCGAGACCGCGGCCACCGTCGCCGTACCGGAAAGCGTGCCGCTGCCCGGGTTCGTCCCGATCGCCACCGTCACGTTCGCCGTGCTCGTCGTCAGGTTACCGAAGGTGTCCTGGATCTGCACCGTCACCGCCGGAGCGATCGACACCCCCGCCACCGTGTTCGATGGCTGCTGGGCGAACGCCAGCTTGTTCGGGGCCGCCGGGGTGATGTTGAACGTGCCGGAGGTCGCACCGGTCAAGCCGGACGAAGCACCGGTCAACGTGTAGCCCGTACCGGTCTTGTCGATCGAAAGGTTCGAGAACGTCGCCGTGCCCGAAACCGCGGCCACCGTCGCCGTGCCGGAAAGCGTGCCGCTGCCCGGGTTGGTCCCAATCGCCACCGTCACGTTCGCCGTGCTGGTCGTCAGGTTGCCGAAGGTGTCCTGGATCTGCACCGTCACCGCCGGAGCGATCGCCACACCCGCCACCGCATTCGACGGTTGCTGCGCGAACGCCAGCTTGTTGGCCGCCGCCGGGGTGATGTTGAACGTGCCGGAGGTCGCACCGGTCAAACCGGAGGAAGCACCGGTCAACGTGTAGCCCGTGCCCATCTTGTCGATCGAGACGGTCGAGAACGTCGCCGTCCCCGCAACCGCTGCCACCGTCGCCGTGCCGGAAAGCGTGCCACTGCCCGGGTTCGTGCCAATCGCCACCGTCACGTTCGCCGTGCTGGTCGTCAGGTTGCCGAAGGTGTCCTGGATCTGGACGGTCACCGCCGGAGCGATCGCCACACCCGCCACCGCATTCGACGGCTGCTGGAGGAACGCGAGCTTGTTCGGCGCCGCCGGAGTGATGTTGAAGGTGCCGCTGGTCGCACCGGTCAAGCCGGAGGAAGCACCAGTCAGCGTGTAGCCCGTCCCAATCTTGTTGATCGAAAGGTCACTGAACGTCGCGACACCCGCCACCGCCGCGACCGTGGTGGTGCCGGAAAGCGTGCCGCTGCCCGGATTGGTCCCGATCGCCACTGTCACGCTCGCCGTACTCGTCGTCAGGTTGCCGAAGGTGTCCTGGACCTGCACCGTCACCGCCGGAGCGATCGCCACACCCGCCACCGTGTTCGACGGCTGCTGCGCGAACGCCAGCTTGTTGGCCGCCGCCGGGGTGATGTTGAACGTGCCGGAAGTCGCACCGGTCAGGCCGGAGGAGGAACCCGCCAGCGTATAGCCCGTGCCGGTCTTGTTGATGGAGAGATCATTGAACGTCGCGACACCCGCCACCGCCGCCACCGTCGTGGTGCCGGAAAGCGTGCCGCTGCCCGGGTTCGTCCCGATCGCCACGGTCACGTTCGCCGTGCTCGTCGTCGGGTTGCCGAAGGCGTCCTGCACCTGGACGGTGACCGCCGGGGCGATCGCCACACCGGCCACCGCGTTTGACGGCTGCTGGAGGAAGGCGAGCTTCGCGTCGGCACCCGCCACCACCGCGATCGAACCGCTGGTGCCAGCCGCCGTCACCGTGAGGGTGTCATTGACCGATACCGTCTGGTTGCCTGCCGTCTTGAGCGTCACGCTGAAGGTGTGGCTGCCATTGTCACCGGCCGTGAAGGTGTAGTTGGACGGGAGACCCGCCTGGACGTCGCTGCTGGTGAAGTGAACGGTGCCCTGGTAGTTGGCGACCACGGCATTGGCCGCGTCCAAAGCGGTCACGGTGACATTCACCGCGGTGCCTGCCGTCGCGTTCGCCGGGGCGGTCACGGTGAAGTGGTCGACCGGCGGCTTCACGACCAGCGTGAAGCTTTGGGATGCCTGCGGGCTCACGCCGTTGGAGGCGGTGATCGTGAGCGGATAGCTGCCATCGGTGCCGCTGGCCGGGGTGCCCGCCAGGGTGGCCGTACCGTTGCCGTTGTCCGTGAAGGTCACACCGGAAGGCAGTGAGCCCGAGGACGAAATCGTCATCGACGCGTTGGTCGGGAAACCCGTCGTGGTCACGGTGAACGTGCCCGCCTGGGTGGCCGTGAAGCTCGTCGTGTTCGCCGAGGTGATGGCCGGGGCCTGGTTCACCGTGAGGGTGAAGCTCTGGCTCGCCGGCGACCCAATGCCATTGGAGGCGTTGATCGTGATCGGGTAGGTTCCACCGGTCGCGGCGGCCGGCGTGCCAGCCAGCGTGGCCGTGCCGTTGCCGTTGTCCGTGAAGGACACCCCGGAAGGCAGTGTGCCGCTTTCACCGAGGGTCATTCCGGCTCCCGTCGGGAAACCGGTCGTGGTGATCGTGAAGCTGCCTGCGGATCCCACCGTGAACGTGGTGCCATTGGCCGAGGTGATCGCCGCGGCTTGGTTGACCGTCAGGGTGAAGGACTGGTTGACCGGTAAACCCGCGCCGTTGGTGGCGATGAGCGTGATCGGGTAGGTCCCGCCGGTAAGGGCGGCCGGGGTGCCGGCCAGCGTGGCGCTGCCGTTGCCGTTGTCCACCAGGCTGACGCCGCTGGGCAGCGCACCGGTCTTGGTGATCGCGGAGATCGGATAACCGGTCGTGGTCACCGAGAAGGAGCCCGCGGAACCCACGGTGAAGGTCGTGGCATTCGTGCTCGTGAATACAGCGGCTTGATTGACCACCAATGTGAAGCTCTGGGAACCATTCGGCAGGATGCCGTTGTTCGCGGTGAAAGTCAGCGGGTAGCTGCCACCGGCATTCGCGGCGGGCGTGCCCGACAGGGTCGCGGTGCCATCGCCATTGTCCGTGAAGATCACGCCGCTCGGAAGGGTGCCGGTCACGCTGAGCGCCGCATTGGCCGGGAAGCTGTGGCCGGTCTGCACCGTGAAGGTGCCCGGGGCCCCCGTCTCGAACGTCGTCGTCGTCGCACTGGTGATGGTCGGGGCTTCGTTCACCGTGAGCGTGAACGACTGCGTGGCATCCGGGGCCACCGTGTTGGCCGCCTTGACCGACAGCGTGAACGTTCCACCCGTGCCGGCGGCCGGGGTGCCGCTCAACAAGCCGTTGGAAGCGAGGGTCACCCCGCCCGGGAGCGGGCTGACGGTCGAGAAGGTCGGAGCCGGAATGCCGGAAGCCGCGAAATTGAACGTGCCCGCGGTGCCGACCTTGAAGGTGGTGGCATTGCCGCTCGTGAACGCCGGTGGGATGCCGATCAGGGTGACGGTCGGGTCGGCCGTGCCACCCACGTTCGGATCGTCGGTCAATACGCTGAACGGAGTGGCGGTCATGGTTCCGGCCACGGTGCCCTGGCTGCTGATCTGGCCAACGTTGATGCTGTTGCTGATCGTGACCGTGGCGGTAATGACCACCGACTTGCCCGGAGGCAGCGTGCCGATGGTGATCGGCGCGGTCAGGAAGTGGCCTCCGTCATGATCGTGCGGCACCGCTCCGCGGGCCTGGCCACTGACCGGGAGACGGCGCTCGCCCTTGGTCAGGTAACCATACATCAGGTTGTCCCGGTCCTCGGAACGATAGCTGTCATCGAGACCAAGCGCGTGGCCCATCTCGTGAAGCATTGCGGTGAGGAGGTCCATCCGGCCGGCGGCTTCACCGGTCGGGCTGGTGTAGAGGCGGGTGGAGGCACCGGCGAAACCGCTGTCTTCCATCGGACTGCTGTCGACATACCAGCCATTGCCACCGGCCTTGCGGTCGACCCGGATCAGGCCGCCGCCTTCTTCACCCAGGCGCAGGCCCGGGAGGTCGGCAGGCTCGAAGCGCATGCCGCGCAGCAACGCCACCTGGTCGGCATTCAAGCCGGTGGCCGCCCAGCGTTCGATCGCGGCCTCCACCGTCGCCTGAAGCTGGGATTCGGTCAGATCACCTTGGAACGGAGCACGCTTCGCCGCCACCTCGGGCACCACGGCCACCGCCGGTTCGGCATCGACCACCGGCGCCACTGGCAGCTCGTCGATCACCGCAGCCGGAGCCTTGGCCACCACCGGGGCCACGGCTTCCACGCCGCCCTCGGCGAACATCAGCGGCACCAAGGAGGTCGCCACGAAGTTGTCTCCCGAAATCGCAATCGCTCCTTTGTTCACGCCCGTGGATGCAAGGCCCACCACGCTGCCGGGGTTCTGTCCCGACACATAATCTTCCATCTGCACGCCGTTGGCCGGGCTTGGGGAGAGGCCCTGGATACCCAGATCGTTAACGCTCGCATTGGTGCCCTGTTTGCGCAGGCCGATACCGGCGCTGCCACCGCTGCCGCCGGAGGTGTTGCCGCTGATGTTGACGAACACCGCGTCATCCGCGGATGAGGCATTGCCGGCATCCACGCGGATGCCCGGGCGGGTGCCGGTCAACGGAGCCGCCACCGTGTTGCTCTGGATCTTGTAGCGGGCGGTGCCGGTCACGCCACGGCCCACCAGCAGGATGCCGTTGCCGTCCACCTGGCTGATGTTGTTGCTGTTGACCGTGAGGGTCAGGTCCGGGGTGTCCGCGTTGTTCACCGTGATGCCGTTGCCGCCGCCGATGCCGTTCGAGGCCACGGTGTTGTTCGCCACGATGTAGTTGCTGTTGACCGTGCCGGTCGCCGTCGAGAACCCGTTGCAACCGATCAGGATCGCCGTGCCGGAGCAATGGCCGAGGGGGCTGCCCGCGGAGCCGTTGTTGGAAATATTGAAGTTCGCCTGGGTCCGGGAACCGGAGGTGGCACCCGAAAGGGACACGATCACCGCGCTGGTGTTCATGCGGTTCGCCGCGGTTTCACCGCGGGCCACGTTGTTGGTGATCGTGACAATGTTGGTCGCGTTTCCGGGCGTGCCGCAGACCGCGCCGGTGCCACCGGCGGTGGCGTTGCCATAGACCACCTGGATGCCGCCGCCGCCCGGGAAATTCCGGATCGTGTTGGAATCGACCAGTGCCTTGGTCAGGGTCGGCGAGCTGCTTGCCGTACCCGCGCCCACCAAGCTGATGCCGTAACCCTTCGAGGTGGTGCTGGAGGTCGTGCTGGTGATGGTGTTGCCGGTGATGGTCAGGTTCGAGATCGTCCCGCCGTCGTTGACGAAATCGATGCCCGAGTTGAAGGCGTTGGTGAGGTTGCTGTTCGTGATCGAAACCACGCCACTGATGTTGGTTCCCACCGGAGCCCCGCCGTTGAACGAGATGTTCGATTCCGTGACAACGTCACCGGAATTATTGATCTTGCCGTTGGCGAAGGTGAAGTCGGTCACCCCGGTGCCATTGATGCCGCTGCCGAGGTTGCTCTGGAGGTTCAGGTTGGTCAGCGAAACGCCCTTCGTGCTGGTCAGCGAAATGCCGTGACCGGAGGTGTTCTGGATCGTGCCGCCCGAGTTGTTTCCGCCCACCGAGGTGTCCCCGGTGCCGGTGATCGTGAAGCCACCGGTCGAGCCGGTCGTGTTGAGCACGATGCCGTTGGTGCCGCCGTTCACCGACACGCTGCGGAAAGTCACGCCGCTGGCACCGATCGTGGTGTTCGCGATGTTCACGCCGGTGGTGGTCAGTGCCGTGGTCGCTCCAATCGTGTTGGTGCCGGTCACCGTCACCGTGCCGCCGCCGGTCGCGGCGAAGGCGGTATTGGACCCGGTGTTCGCAGTGATGCCGCCGCTGAACGCGAATGTCGTGCCGCCGTTGCTGTTGAGGAGAATGCCGGTGCCGGTATCGGTGATGGCCCCGCTCAAGGTGATCGCTCCGCCGGTGTGCGAGGAGATGTCGACCGATCGGCCGGCGCTGTTCGTGATCGTGCCGCCGTAGCTCAGGCTACCGGCACCACCCGAAATCAGGATGTCGGCACCGGTCGGACCGTTGATGCTTCCCGTGGTGATGGTCAGCGAACCACCGATGGTGGTGAGGCTGATGCCGTTGGTCCCGCTGGTGGACTCGAGGGTGGCGATGGTGCCGTTCACCGTGCCCGTGGAGAGATTGAGTGCCTGACCCGCGCGGCTCGCTGAATCGGTGAACCGGAGATCGTCCACCGTCAGCGTGCCGAAGCCGCTGCCGGAAATACCGCTGCCGGAGGTGGTCGAACCAATGGTGAGGCCGCGCACCGTATTGGTGCCCGCCGCACCCGTGCTGTTCAAGACCACCGCGTTGCCTGAACCGTTGGTGATCTTCGCCACGGCATTGGCGGTGTCCATCGCGGGCAGCGCGAAACTGTCCTGCGGCAGCGTCACCCCCGAGAGACTGGCCAGCGTCGCGGTGGCATCCTGACCGATCAACTTTTGGCCGTTCAGAAGAGTGATCGGGCCGGTGTAGGCCGTCGCATTCTGGTAGAGGAAAATGGTGTGGTTGATCTTCGGATGGAGCCCCGTGCCATCGTTGATCGCGTTGAGGGCACCCAGGGTATTGAACGGGGTGTTTAAACGTCCGTCACCCGCACCAGCGCCGACATTCACGAACCAGATCACCGGCCCGCCCACCGTGAGCGTCACCTTCGCGGTCTTGTTCGGAACGGTGCCGTTCGCCGTGGACAGCACGTAATTGAAGGAATCCGTTCCAGTGAAACCCGCCGGCGGCGTGTAGGTGAATTTGCCGACGTTCGCGCCGGTGGTCGTCATCACCACCTGGCCGCCGTTCAAGCTGGCCGCATCGTAGGTGAGCGTCAGCGAGGACGCCGCCACGGGATTTCCGGCGGTAATGCCGGTGAAATCGTTCGTCACCACGCTGAACTGGCTGCTGGTCGCCGTGTTCACGCCGATGTTCGGCAGGACCGTGTCGGGATAAACGTCATCCACAGCCACCGCCGTCGCCGAAACGGTCGAAGTATCCGTCGGAGCGTTCGCATCATCCGGGTCGGTGTAGGTCACCCCCGTCGCCGCGTCCGTCCCGCTCGTGTTGGTGATCGTGTTCGTGTAGGTCACCGTCGAACCCGGCAGCTTGCGCGTGCCGGCCGCTACACCGTCGTCCTTGGTCGCCGTAATGGCTGGAGCGGCGAGCAACGTGCTCTGGAGACCCAAGGCCGCCAGTAAAAGTAACGCTGCACGGTGGGGATGGTTCGTGACGCTCATGACGATGAAGGGGAATCGTGAAAAGGAAAGGTTCGCAGGAGGGGGCGCGGCCAATAGCGGACAAGCAAGGGAATGACAAGCGGAAGCATTTTCCGTTCATCGCGGCGCATGCTATCTACAGGTCAGTTAGGATCAATCTCTTTAAGATAAAAAATCACGTGAGTGACGGTCTTGTCACACGTCTTTATGACCTCAAAATCGGCCATAGGAATCCCCACCAAAAAACCGATCCCGCGAATCGCTTTTTCTTTGCCTCATACGGGACCCCATGAACACACTGCACTTGTGACCGCACTCGAGAGCCTGCAGCACGCCGACTTCGCCAAACACGAGGGAACCGCCTTCGCGCTTCCCCAGGCGGGCAACGATTTTTCCCTTATACTGCAAAGTGCACGACTGCTCGGACACCATCATCCGGGAGCCACGCGCGATGCGTTCGCACTCGTCTTCGCGCACCCCGGCAACATCCGGATCGCCCAAGGCATCCACCACTTCGAGCACGCCGAACTCGGCACACTGCACCTCTTCATCACCCAGGTGAGCGGCAGCCCGCAAGGCTCTGAATTCGAGGCGGTTTTCACCTGAAGATCGCCCTCGCGCATCCGAGCAATTGGCACATCTTTTCCGGCTCAATTTTCAGCCCTCGGAAAAGACAAGCAGGAGATACATCCCCCTATCTTCCTCGGCCACGAATCCCATCCGCTGATACAAGTTCAAGGCCGGGTTGAACTTCTCCACGTGGATTGACAGTCGCTTTCCAACGGCAGTGGCCTCATCCCGCAACGCCGTCAGCAACCGGGTCCCGATTCCCTGCCGCCGCCAAGCCGGAAGCAGCGCCAGATCCATGATCCGGATCTCCTTGGTACCACGATTGACGTACAAACGTCCAACCGGCTCGTCTCCGCAATCGATCACCTGGTAATCGGCCGCCGCGTAGTGCTCGCGGTAGTGGGCGTGCTGGGCCTCGAACTGCATCCGGCAGAACTCGCCCTTCTGCTCGTCTGCCCAGTCGGTGAGCGCCAACTCCTCTTCACGGGTGCTGGCGTAAACGAGGCGGAGGAAATCCATATCCTCCGCCTCAATGTTTCGCAAAGTTACCTCAGCGGTCATTTCAACCACGCGGCGGGAACACGCCCTGCAATGCGATGCAGAAATTCAGCGTGAGATACGGCATCAGGTTGTTGTGCGGCTGATCGCCACCAGCCGGAGCCAAAGCGTTGAAATTCAGCGGCGAAAGGGAAGCCACTGCCGTGTATTGGCCGATTCCGACACCCGTCGCGAGACGCTGGTTCACCGGCGTCTGCTCGGTGCCGTCCGCCACGCTGACGCTGACGATGTGGTTGTGAGCCGGAATCTCCGACTCCAGGAGGGTCACGGTTTCCGAGCCGCCGGTCTCACCGAGGTCATGGAGCGACAGACCCGGACCCTGGCCCGGGTGCATCGGGGCATTCCCCTGCATGTCCGGGAGGGCGAAGTTCGACTTGCCGTTGCCGCCGTAGGTGGTTCCAAGCAGGGAGAACAAGGCGGTGTTCTGCGAGAGCGGCAGAAGTTGGCCGTCACAGAACGCCCAACCCTTGGGCGCGAAGTTGAACGGGAAGATGCGGATTTCCGCCACGAATGGATCAGCCATAACGATGGAAATGTTTTGGGGGTTGAGGAAAAGGGCGGAGGAAAATCAGGTGGGAGACGGGAAGATACCGAACAGCGAGATGATGAAATCCACGCACAGATACGGCTGGAAATTCGTGTGCGGCTGGCTCCCCCCCACCGACCCCACCGATTGGGTGGACAGCGTGGTGTTCGGGGCATCCGTTCCGTAGGGAGTGATCGTGGAGGCGGAGGAAACACCGAGAACCACGTTCGGGCCCGGAGCCGTCGCGGTGGCCGGGTTTCCGGTCGCCAGCATCGGATGGGTGTGAACCGGGATCTGGTTCACCGTCAGCGTCACTTCTTCGACGCCACCGGTTTCCGCGAGGATGAAACTATTCCCCTGGTGGATCGGGAGGCGGCCGCGCAGGTCCGGCAGGGCGAAGGTCGACTCCCCGTCGCCACCGTAGGTGGTGCCGATGAGCTGGAAGAGCGTCTCGTTCTCCGAGATCGGGAGAAGCTGCCCTTCACAAAACATCCAGCCAGCGGGGGCGAAATTGCCGGCGAACATGCGGATCTCTCCGACGTAAGGTTGTGCCATGGTTTTGGGGAGTTAGTTTTGAGACGGGAAGATGCCCTGGAGCGCGATGCAGAAGCTCAGCGTCAGGAAGGGCTGCATGTTAAGGTGGGCCTGGGAGCCACCGATATTGGACAACGCCGTCGGTGCCATCGCGGCGAAGGAATTGGCCGGAGCGTAAAGGTTCGCTGCCGTCGACTGACCCAGCACCATCGTGTTCGAGGGCGAGTTGGTGGTCGCCAGGTTGCTGGAGGCGTTCAGCGTGTGCGTGTGGGTCGGGATCTCGGCGATGCTGAGGGTGTGGGCCTGCTCCCCGCCACGCTCGCCGAGCGTGTGGGAACCACCCATGTGGATCGGCACGCGACCACGCAGGTCCGGTAGACCGAAGGTCACCCGGCCATCACCGCCGTAGGTCGTTCCAAGCAGGGAGAACAACCCCTGGTTCTGATTGATCGGCAGGAGTTGGCCGTTGCAAAGAGTCCAGCCTTTAGGAGCAAAGCTGAAGCTCATGATACGGATTTCGGAGAGGAATGGTTCAGCCATGGGAGGATGAAATGGAACTTGTTATCTGTTAGATCGCCATCGGCAGCCCGGTCAATAAATTCAATCTACAATTTTCTTATCCTTCGAAGTCGAGGCATTTTGCACGCCAACCACGTGACGAATTGGACATATTCCAACACTCCCGCGCGCACGGCCGCATGATGGAATTTCATTGTCGATCCGCAAGATCGCGATCACGCTGTTTGCGATCCCTCGCCACCCGCATCCCCTCCGAGGACTCGTGTGGCCGATGCAAGGCACCCCTCCATGAAAACGCCGATGAGTCCTGAGTCCCCCGCCCCCTCCCCAAAACGCCGGGCCCTTCTTGCAGGTCTGGCGGTTGGCGCGTGTGCCGCCGCGGTCGGGATCACCCGGGTCGGTTCTTCAGAGAAGGCGTCCGTCGCGGCCACTCCCTCCGCGAAACCTTCCCGCCCGGCTCGCCCCGCGGACGTCCCCACGGAACCTGCCGATGAGGCCACCGCGCAAGCCGATCCGATTCGCGTGCCGGACCAACTCAGCCGCGCGTGGTTCCTCCCGCACTTGAAGAGCCGCTTCTCGATGTCCCTCACGGGCAACAGCACCGTGGACATGACCCTGGTCGAGGTCGGCGCCGAAAGCACCCTCGTCAATGGCGCGGACAAATACACCGCGTTCTCGATTCTTTTCCGTGCCCCGCAGGGCAGTCCTTCGGAGGACGGCACCTACCACATCCGCCATCAGGAGCTGGGCGAAATGGAACTGTTCCTCACTCCCGTGGGTCGCTACACGGATCATGTCCGCTACGAGGCGGCTTTCACCCGCAAGGTGTGAGCTCTCGAAGCATTCGCGGCCTTCGATCCAGGTTCAACTGACACGACGGGTTCGAACCCGCTTGTTCCCACCGCGATTTACGTTACCAGTACCGCTCCTTCATGGAGCCACGTGTCATACCCTTGGGCGATAGCGCCCTGATCGTCGAACTGGCGGACCGCATCGGCGCGGTGCCGCCGCGGCGCATCCATGCGGCCCGTGCGTGGCTTTCCTCCCCCGCCCTGCCCGGCGTGATGGAAATCGTTCCGGCCTCCACTTCACTGACGGTCTTTCATTCCCCTCTCGATCTGTTGGAAGCCGGGGCCCCGTCGGACAACCTCGCCGGGTGGCTGGCGGAGCGGATCCTGGCCCGACTCGCCACGCTGCCAGATAACGGCAAGATGGCACCCTCCCGTCTCGTAGAGATCCCCGTGTGTTACGGTGGCAACCATGGACCGGATCTGGAGGATGTCGCGCGCCGCACCGGCATGTCGGTGATCGATGTCGTCAGCCGACACAGCGCCGCGGAATACCTCGTGCTCCAGCTCGGCTTCGCACCCGGTTTCCCCTATCTGCACGGCCTGCCTGCAAGCCTCTCGCTGCCGCGGCGCGAAACCCCACGCATCAGGGTGGCCGCCGGCTCGATCGGCATCGCGAACGGGCAATCCTGCATCTACCCCCATGAAATTCCCGGCGGCTGGAATCTCATCGGACGCACGCCCTTGAAATTGTTCCAACCCCACGCGGACTCGCCCTCCCTCCTGCAACCCGGGGACCGGGTCCGCTTCCGAGCGATCCCTGCCAAAGAGTTCCAACGATGGGAGGCCTCGCGATGATCCACGTCCTGCGCCCCGGCCTGCTGACCACCGTTCAGGACAACGGACGCTCCGGCTACCAGCACCTCGGCGTGGTGGTGGGTGGCGCCGCCGATCCCTTCGCCGCCCGTGTGGCCAATCTCCTGGTGGGAAACTCCGATGGCGCCGCGGTGCTGGAGATGGCTTTTTCCGGTCCACGGCTCCAATTCGACCGGGCAACCCTGGTCGCGTGGTGCGGTGCCGATTTCGAAGCGAAACTCGGCGACGCCCCGTTGCCGAAGAACCGACCGGTGCTGATCCCGGAGGGAGGCATCGTCGACTTTCCGGGAGCCCGCCGCGGAGCCATGGCTTGGTTGGCAATCGCCGGCGGCATTCAGGAACCGGAAGTCATGGGCAGCCGCGCCACCGATCTGTCCGCCACCTTCGGGGGACATGAAGGCCGGAAGTTGGAAACCGGCGACATCTTGCAAACCGGCTCGCCGTCCGAGTGGGCCGCCTCGATGACTCGCCTGTTAGATGGCGGCAGGCAAGCCTCCTGGTCCTTGGTTCCCGAGCGGCTGGGCAAAACCAACGGCCAAGGCGTGCTGCGTGTCATCCGCGGCCCGGAATGGGACTGGTTCACACCAAAGGCCCAGGAAAGTTTCACCGGCACCATCTACGCCGTGACCAAGGACAGCAACCGCATGGGCACCCGCTTGGAAGGCGCGCCGCTCGCGCTCGCCAGCCCCCGCGAGATGGTCTCCAGCGCCATCCAGCACGGCGTGGTCCAGGTTCCACCCTCAGGCCAACCGATCGCATTAGGCGTCGATCGCCAGACGCTCGGCGGCTATCCGCGGATCGGAGTGGTGGCCACCGCCGATGCGGGTCGACTGGCCCAGCTTCGTCCGGGCGAGCCGGTCCGTTTCCGCGAGATTCTTCCCGCCGTGGCCCACGCGCTGCTGATCGAACGCGAGCGCGATCTCGCGGTGGCCGCCGGACATCTCGCCACACCACGCCTCTGAGCCGCGAGATTGCTTTCTGATCAGGAGCCGCAGGTGTTAAGGTCCGCGGCATTCCGGTTTCCATGCACATCGATCTCAACTGTGACCTCGGCGAGGGCGCGCTCCACGATGCCGAGCTGATGCCGCTCATCACCTCCGCGAACATCGCCTGCGGAGCTCACGCCGGAAATCTCGAAACCATGACGCGCACCTTGGAGCTCGCCCGCCTCCATGGCACCGCGGTGGGAGCCCATCCCGGCTATCCGGACCCGGAAAACTTCGGCCGGAAAGAACTTCGGCTCTCCGCTTACGAGATCGGCGAGGAGGTTGCCGGACAGATCTTCATTCTCCGTGAATTGGCCGGACTCCAGCAAATGGAACTCCATCACATCAAGCCGCATGGCGCCCTCTACAACCAGGCAGCGCGTGATCCTGTAATCGCCGCGGCCATCGCGGGCGCCGTCTACAAAACCAATCCCGCACTGGCGCTCTACGGCCTCGCGGACAGCGAACTGATCACCGCCGGGAAGGCCCGCGGTCTCGCCACCGCGCGCGAGATCTTCGCCGACCGCCGCTACCGGCCGGATGGCTCGTTGGTGCCGCGTTCACAACCAGACGCCCTGATCGAGGATCCTGCCGAAGCCTGCGCCCAAACCCTACGGCTCATCCGATCCGGCATCGCGGACACCGTCTGCCTTCATGGCGATGGACCGCACGCGGTGGAGTTCGCGCTCGCCCTCCGGCAAGCGCTGTCGGACGCAGGCATCGAAATCAAACGCTTCACCCCGTGATCAAGCTCGTCGGCATTCTCGTCGTGGCGGTGGGTTTCGCCCTTCGTCTGAACACGCTGCTGGTAGTCATGGCGGCAGGCATCGCCACCGGCATGGCCGCGAAGATGTCGCTCCAGGAAGTCCTGGAACTCTTCGGCAAGCTTTTCGTGGAAAACCGCTACATGACCCTGCCGGTGCTGCTGATCGCTCCGGTGATCGGCCTGTTGGAGCGCCACGGTCTCCGCGAACGCGCCGAAATCCTGATCCGCCGTGCGCGGGGTGCCACCGCGGGCCGGGTCATCTTCCTCTATTGCGCCGTGCGCCAAATCAGCATCGCGCTCGGCGTGAACATCGGCGGCCACGCAGGCGCGGTCCGGCCGATCGTCGCCCCCATGGCGGAAGGTGCCGCCCATGCGAAGCATGGCGACCTGCCGGAGTCCACCCGCGACACCATCCGCGCCCATGCCGCCGCCGCGGAAAACGTCGGCAACTTTTTCGGCGAGGACGTCTTCATCGCCGTGGGCGCGGTCCTGCTCATGAAGGGCTTCTTCGATGCCCAGCAGATTCAAGTGAGTGTGTGGTCGCTCGCGCTGTGGGGCATCCCGACCGCCTTCGTCGCCTGCGGGGCCATGGCTTGGCGGACGCGGCTGCTCGACAAACGCATCGCCCGTGAAACCGAAGATTCGGCATCCACCGAAACCGGAAAGGAACAGCCATGACGATCGTTTCGCTGGAGGCCCTCTACATCGTCGCTGGTCTCATCCTGGTCTTCGTAGCCGTGACGTCCGTTCGCAACCGCGGGCACGCCCAACGCTTCGGCACCGCCCTGTTCTGGGGCGCGCTGGCCACCATCTATCTGTTCGGTGGCTCCTTGCCGCCGTTGGTCGTGGGATGGATCATGCTCGGGCTCACGGTGCTCGCCGCCTTGAAACGGATCACCACCCCCGCCGCCGAAACCGCCACCCCGGAGCAACGCGCGGCGGAGGCCGGACGACTCGGCAACCGGATCTTCATCCCCGCGCTGGCCATTCCCGCGACCGCAGTGGTGGCCACGGTCGTGCTTTCGAAGCTCCCTACCGGCCAGGTCCACCTGTTTGACCCGAAACAACCCACCCTCGCCGCACTTGGGCTCGGTTCCCTGCTCGCGCTCGTCATCGGCCTACGCCTCACCCGCGCGCGGCCTTGCGACCCGCTGCGGGAAGGAGGCCGGCTTCTTCACGCCGTCGGCTGGGCGTTACTATTGCCACAGTTGCTCGCGGCCCTCGGCGGCATCTTCACCAAGGCCGGAGTCGGCCAAGTGGTGGCGGACCTCGTGGCCGGCGCGTTTCCCACCCAATACCCCTTCGTCGCGGTGGCCGTCTATTGTATCGGCATGGCGCTCTTCACCATCTGCCTTGGCAATGCCTTCGCCGCGTTTCCGGTGGTCACCCTTGGAATCGGCCTGCCCATCATCGTCCACCAGCACCACGGCAACCCGGCGATCATGGCCTCGCTGGGCATGCTCAGCGGCTATTGCGGAACCCTCATGACTCCGATGGCCGCGAACTTCAACCTGGTGCCCGCGATGCTGCTGGAGCTGCGGGATCCGCACGCGGTCATCAAGGCCCAGGTCCCTATCGGTCTCGTCGTGCTCGCCGCGAACATCCTCATCCTCTACGCCTGCGTGTTCCGTTTCTGATGAAAACCGTCCTCCTCACCGGCTTCGAACCCTTCGGCGGCGACGACTCGAATCCCTCCGGCGAAATCGCGCGCCTGCTCGATGGAACCGTGATCGCGAACCACCGCATCACCGGCCTCGAGCTGGCTTGCGAATTCGGCAAGTCGCTGCGCCAGCTCCGCGCTCATATCACGCGCACGGAACCCTCGCTGGTGATCTGCCTCGGCCTCGCCAGCGGACGCCCCGCCATCACGCCGGAGCGGGTGGCAATCAACATCGACGACGCCCGCATCCCGGACAACGCGGGCAGACAGCCGGTGGACAAACCGGTCGTTCGCAACGGCCCCGCCGCCTACTGGTCCACCCTGCCGATCAAGGCGATCGTGGCAGCCCTGTCGGAACAAGGCATCGCCGCCCAGGTTTCCCAAACCGCCGGCACCTTCGTCTGCAACCACGTCTTCTATGGACTGATGCACGAACTGGCGGACACCTCCATCCGCGGCGGCTTCATCCATGTTCCCGCACCATGGAATTCCTCCTTCACCCTCGATCAACTGGTGGCGGCGATCCGCATTGCCATCGAAACCGCGATCCGGATCAAGTGCGACAAACGTGAGACCGGCGGTGCGACGCACTGAGCCATCACGGCATCTCCTTGAGCCGCTGGCGGCACCACGACAAGGCCTCCTCGGCCTCCTCGCTGCGCGGCTGCGCTTTCACCAGCGCTTCCCACGCGGCAACCGCCTGGGCGAAGGTCTTCTTCGCGTCGTCGTTCTTCCCGACCAACTGCTGCGCGTGGCCGAGGTCACCTAACAGATACGCGACCGACTTCTTCAACTGGTCCCCGCGGACCAAGCCATACTCGGAGCGCTCCATCAGAGCGGCCAGCGCGTCGCGCGCCTTCATGATGAGCACCAGCTCCTGGTCCGTCTGTCCCGCGCCACCGACCATGCGTCCCTTCTGCCACCACAGCAACGCCAGACGGTAGGCCACGGTGCCATTGTTTGCATCCGAGGCGCGCGCGCCCTCCAGCATGCGGATGCCATCGTCGACGAGTTTCATCGCCTCCTCCGTCTTGCCGCGGTCACGCAGCAATCCGGCCCGGATCCACCGCTGAGCACCGAGACGCGACAGAGCCTCGGAGTTGTCCGGTTGCTCTCGAAGCAACGCTTCCAGCAATCCAGTGGCTTGATTGGAAAGCGCCTCCGCCGAAGCCACGTCGCCGGACAACACCGCGGCCTCCGCCATCGCGCCGTAGCAACCGGCAAGCTCCAGCCGCAGCGTGGGATCGCCCGGCTTCACCTTGAGCAGCTTGATCAATTCCGCTGCCGCCAGGTTCCGGACCTCGCGCGCGTCCCCCAAGCTGCCCATGCCATCGAGGATTGTCGAAGAAGAGAGATAGCAATTGGCCAGTTCGGACCGCAGCACCGCCACATCCGGACGCTGGTCCACCAGCCGGTTCAAGGTCTGGGTGGCGCGCATGAGCTGCTCCAGCGCCTTCGCGTCCTGCCCCTTCTGCGCCAGCAACTGGGCCTCGTGGAAATCCAGCACCGCGATCAATTGCTGGAGGCGGTCGGCATCCACTTCTCCCTGCGGCACCGCCGTCAATGACTGGCGCGCCTCGACGAACGCCCCCGCAGTCGCCGGATCTTCCTTCGATTGGCGCAGCAGCGCGAGCAACAGGCGGTCGGTCCCGATCCGCATTTTCCACGCCGCGTCGGTCGGGCGGTTCTTCCACGCTTCGAGAGCGTCCCCGAGACGGGTTTGGGCTGCCTTCGCATCCCCAGCCGCCAGCGAGACCTCCGCCAGCTCCAGCTTCACCCGCGCCCGCTCGTCATCCAGCGACGGAATGTCCGCCGTGCGCCGCAGGAAATCATCGAAGTAACGCTCCAGTCGTAGCAAGCGCAGCTCGCGCCCATCCAGCGGAGGAAGGCTGCGATGGCCCTTCTCCATCGCCCATTCGAACAAGTGGTCACCAATGGCCCGGGAGGCCTCGATCCGGGAAAGCGCCACGTCCTTCTCGTAATCGAGCGCACGCTTGGCCTCCGCTTCACCCTTCACCGCTAGGTCGCGGGCCTGAATCGCGGCATCCGCCCGGGTCTTCAACTCGCGCACATCTTCAGCGCGGGCGGTCTTTTCGTTCCGCAGGAGGCCGAAATAAATCTGCCATAACATCCCAAGCACCAGCGCGACCGCCATGGCAGCGATCATCGCGAACACGGCCCGCCACTTGCCGTGGTCGGAACGGCGCCGCTGATCGAGCAACTGGTCCCGCTGCGTTTCCGCGGCGACCAGCTCCTCCACCCGCTCGAAGCCGCGCACGACCTCGGCCATGGTCGCGGGACGATCCGCCGGATCGAGAGCGAGACAGCGCGTGATCCACTCCCGGTATCCCGCTTCCACTGGGTTGGCAGCCTCGTCCGGCCAGGCCATGTCGGGCTGGGCTTCCAGCTTTTTGGCGATCTTGTGGAGATCCGCGTGAATGCTGGCATCCCGCCGGATCTCTCCCGGCGGCGGTGCCACCTGCAGGAAGGTTTCATTGCAGCGTGGAAACATTCCCGTCAGCAACCGGAACGATAGCACGCCGAAGGCGAAGATATCCCACTTGTAACCCTTTTCGTCGAAATAGCCCTCCGGCTCACGGAGTTGCTCCGGCGGCTGGTAAAGGTAGGCATCGGAGTAGTCCGCGTGGGTGACCCCCGGCATGTTGCCGAGCGCCCAATCACCGATCGCCAGCTTCTCTTCGTCGTCGAAAAACACGTTGCTCGGCTTCAGATTACCGTGGGCAACCTGAAGGTTATGGAAAGCCGCCAAGGCGCGGGCCATTTCCAGCACCACCGGCCACGATCGGTCGCCGGGGTAATCCGCGAGCCTGTTTTGCAGAGCCCGGGGAACGCCATGACCGCCCTCCGCCGGGTCCGCCATCCACGGCATGACCAACAGCGCCGGACGGGATTCGAAATCGGCGGACACCACCTGCATCACCCCCGCCGGCCATCCGGCGGCCTCAAGCTTGGCGGTCGTCTTCTGCAGCAGCGACCGGTTGATCGCCATGCCGTGGAAAACCTTCACCGCCAGTTTCACACCCGCTTCATCATGAGCGGCATAAACATTTCCGCAGGGGCCGGCACCGGTCAGGTCCGTCACTCTCAGCCCTTCGATCCGCGGCGCTTGCATTGAACCTTTTTGTAATCCAGCCACACGCGGTCGCCAATACCGAACCGATCAAAATCCATTCCACCACCGGGGTTTCGCGTGCCCTCGTTTGACGATCACTCAAGGGTTCAGCTCGGTGCAATTTGCACCCCAAATGCACTAAAACCAAAATTCCTATCTTTTTTTGAACATTCGGGCACCTGAACTTTCGAAGATGCTTGGCAACCTACGCGATCGCGCGTAATGAATGGTCGTTCCCGACCTTCAATGTCCCTTGATCATCCCAACATTCATCGTCCAGGCCCGATGAAGCGGCGCCTGCGGAAATTGCTCTGCGCCCTGAAAGCCACCTTCTGGACCGGCCCCCGGATGCTTTTCACCGGCAAGCTGCCGAAACGCACGGCGGCGTTCATGATCGTCGGCGCGGCTCCCGCGATCCTGTGCGCGCTGTTCCTGACGGTGCCCGCGTTCCTTTTCTGCACGCCACAGCATCAGGCTTACTTCTATTTCGGCCAGTACCTGAACGACAATCCGGTGTCCCTGCTTCCGATGCTGGTGGCCGCCCTGTGCGCGTTTCTGGTGATGGCGATGCCTGCGGTGCCCTCGCGCCACCTGTTCGCGCGGCGTTGATTGCACGACGGTTCTTTTTCAAAGGGCGGTGGAACCAGGTTCCCCCGCCCTTTTTCGTGCCTCAGCGGCCTTCCCAAGCTTCGTCGTGATGCCCCACCGAGCGGGGTTCGAGATGCGAGATCACCCGGCCATCCGGATGCAGCAGCGCGGCCACCGCGGCCTCGATCTCGGTGGCGAGATCGTGGGCCTTGCCGACCGTGAGGTCATCGTCCGTAAGAAGGTGGAACTCCACCCAATGGGTACGACCGGAGTGGCGGTGGCGCAGGTTGTGGAAGGTCATGCCACGTGCCACCGTCTCGCGGGTCAGCAGCTCGCGGATCTCGCGCTCCACCTTGGGATCCGCCTCGTCGAGAAGGCCGCCGAGGCTTTCCCGGATGAGCTTGATGCCCGCGCGCAGAATGTTCAGGGCGGCGAGGGAGGCGGCGATCGGGTCCCACCATTTCCACTTCGTCAGCACAATCAACAGCAGCGCGATCAGCACGGCCACGCTCGACCACACGTCGGTGAGCACATGGATGCCGTTCGCGCGGATCAGCGGGGAGCCCCGCCTCTTCCCCACCCGCACCAGCATCAGCCCGAGGATGAGGTTGATCACCGCGGCGACACCGGTGAGCGTGGCACCCACGGCGATATCGTGGATCTCGAAGCCGAACACGAACTGCCGCACGGCTTCGTAAATGATGAGCAGGGCGGCGGCGGAAATCATCGCGCCCTCGAAGCCAGCCGAAAGGAACGCCACCTTGTCGTGGCCGAAGTGGTGGGTTTCGTCAGCGGGCTTGTGGGACAAGCGCAGGGCCCACACCGCGAAGGCCACCGCGAGCAGGTGCACCACCGACTCCGCGGCGTCCGAATAGATCGCGGAGGAACCCGTGATCGCCGCGGCCGTGACCTTGGTGCCAAGCAGCAGCACCGCCACCCACAGCGAAAGGTTCATCACCCGCTTCTGGTCTTCGAACTCCCGGTCCACGGACGAGCCTGCGCACAGGCCGGGGCGAACCGCAATACCCCCATATCTCGAAAACAGTCGAGATTTTCTCACACCGCCGCGATGGTCACGCCATGGACGAACGCACCCAGGCCCGCTTGAGCGGAAATCCGCGCCGCTTCATACTGTTCACGGTCTGTTACAACTCACGGGCCTACTACCCGGTGCTCGCTGTTCTCTTCACCGACCTCGGCCTCACGCTGGAGCGATTCGTGTTGCTGAACCTGGTGTGGGCCGCCGCCATCTTCCTGTTCGAGGTGCCCTCCGGTGCACTGGCGGACACGCTCGGACGGAAGCGCCTGCTGGTGTTTTCCTCGCTGCTGATGGTGGCGGAGATGCTTTGCCTGCTGTTCGCCCCGCGGGACGGGGGCATGTTGTTGTTCGGCCTGTGCCTGGCGAATCGAGTGCTTTCCGGCACCTCTGAAGCCGCCGCAAGTGGCGCGGACGAGGCTCTGGCCTACGACTCGTTGCCCGCCGAAAACCGGGCCGAGGCTTGGGACCGGGTTCTAGCCGCGGCGATGCGGTGGCGTTCCGCCGGCATCATCGTCGCCATGATCGCCGGTGGACTTCTTTACGACCCCTCGTTCCTGAACCGGCTGCTGCCAGAGGCCCTTCAGATCCCCACCGCGGTCGCGCACCGCCTGCCGGTGCTGCTGGTCCTCATCCAAGCGCTGGTGTGCGTGGCGATCACCCTGCGGATGGTGGAACCACCTCATCCGCACGGCGAAACCGGCACCACCTTGAAACGCGCGTTTCACGTGACCCTCGATGCCGCGCGCTGGGTTTTCACCACACCGCGTCCGCTGGTGATCGTCACCGGCGGCGTGCTGATCGACGCCGTGGTGCGGAACATGACCACCATCCAGAGCGAATACTTCCGTCTGATCCACATCCCCGAGTGGTCATTCGGCATCATCGGAGCCCTGACGGGAGCCCTGACCCTGCTCGTCCCGGGAATCGCCCGCCGCGTGAACCGCCACCTCGATACCCCCGGCAGCCTCGCACTGGTGGCCGCCTTCGCCATCCTCATGCTCGCCGGATTGGCCCCGGCCTGGAGCGGGCTCGGTGGCCTGATTCCGGCGATGCTGCTCATTCCCTGCATCAGCTACCTTGGCTTCACGGTGAGCCGCTCCCTGCATGCCGTGGCGGACTCCTCGCGCCGCGCCACCGTTCTCTCGGTGAAGGGGCTGGTGTTCAATCTCGGCTATGGAGCGTGCAGCCTCGCCTTCTCGACCGCCCTCTCCCACGCCCGGATCACCCATCCGGAGCAACCCCTGCCCTTCCTGCTGACCTGGCAGGTTCCAATGCTCATCATCGCGGCGCTGTTGTTCTTCCCATGGGCATTCCGCACTTGGAACCGCCAGGAATGCCGGAATCCGGATGTACCAAAGGGAGTGCCTCAGCCCTAAAAAACCGCCCGCTCCCGCGTCCGGTGGACGACGGGATGGGCGGCAGTGCAGCAAGTTGATGGCATCAACCGGCATTCACGCCCGGTCAGGCGTGGCCGATGTCCGGGCCGAGCTCATGCTCATGCCGGTGTTCCCAGGCGTGCCGCCGTTCTTCGGCGATCCGCTCGTGCTCGCGCTTGGCCTCATCGGCCTTGTGCTGCTTCTGGGACATCATCTTGCGTTTGGCTTTTGGATTCTTGTCGCCCATGGCTTTGGGTGGTTGGAATGGCCGCCGCGTCGATGCGAGGGTTCCGGGCGACGGCTGGGCCGGAACCGGAAAGTGGATGATACCTGATCACCCTCCCACCGCTCCGGCAAATTTCCACCGGAATCTTCACCTCCGCGGGCGGCGGCTGATGATCATCCGGATCGCGAAAAGCGGCAGCGCGGTGATCACGGCGGCGGCGATCGCCACCTTCAGGCCCGGATACACCCGCGGCTTGTCGGCATCCAACGCGGCCAGCGATTCCGCCACCACCTGCTCCTTGCTCACGTAAAACGCGGCGTTCATCGGGATCGAATCCTCCTCGGAACGGCGGGCCACCTCGCCGAACTCGGTTTTCACCGGGCCAGGGCACACGGCGAGCACGGGAATGTCGTGATCGCGCAGTTCCACCCGGATCGCCTCCGAAAAGCTCGTCACATAGGCTTTGGTGGCCGAATACACCGCGATGTCCGGGATCGGCAGCGTGCTCGCCAGCGAGCTGATGTTGATGATCGCCCCCCGCTTCTGGCGGATCATGCCCGGGATCACCCCGTGGGTCAGGCGGGTGAGCGCCTCGATGTTGACCCGCAGCATCGCCTCGACACGCGGCCATTCGGCATCAGCGAATTCACCGTAGTCGCCCAGACCGGCATTGTTCACCAGCAGGTCCGGCACCAGCCCGCGCTGGGGCAGATGATCGAGCACGCGGGCCACGTCCTGCGGCCGGCTGAGGTCCGCCGCGATGACCTCCACGAGCTTCCCGGGATGGCGGGCGCGGATGACGGCGGACAGCTCGTTCAAGCGGTCCTCGCGCCGCGCCACGAGCACGAACGAATCGACCCGTGGCGCGAGCTGGAGAACAAATTCCTCGCCCAGTCCGGCGGAAGCGCCGGTGACGAGGGCACACGCAAAGCGTTTGGATAAGGGCATGGCGCGGATGTTAGCGCCATGCGGGCGATTATGCCACCACCGGTTGACCAGCCTGGTCGACCTGGAGGATGCGGAGCGGCACGCGCATCAGGATCTCGCCGTCGATGCCAAGATCGATGGAGTAGATGCCGGCGGCGTCGAACTTGAGACCCTGCAGGTTCATGATGATGTTGCGGGTCAGGAACGGGGTGCCCTTCGGAAGCTGGACTTCGAATTCCGGCTCGATCGGCATGTTGTTCGGGTCGAGGGACTCGCCGTCCTCGTTGATGATGTTGATGGAAAGCTTGTGACGGCCGATGTCTTCCGGGGTGAAGCAGAAGCGCAGGGCGAGCGAGCACTGCGGGTGAACCACCGGTACGGCGCGCGCCACGAGGGTGTCAAAGGTGCCGGAAATCACGAGCTTGCCGTTGTAGTCGGCGGCGAAGTCGGCGAGAGTGGCGATCTGGATATCCATGATTGGGTATTGGGATGTTCGGAATAGCCATGGCGGTAACGCCGTGGCGTCCCTTCTCTGGCGCGAAATTGGCGTCGAGGAAAGAGGAAATTTGCGATTCCAGCGCGGTTTTCCCGCTTTCGCCACCCCCGGCCATTCGGTGGCAAAATGCCCGGCTGCCCCCGCTCTCCATTGACACAATCGCTCCCGGGGCCACCGTAGCGCGCGGAACGCCATGAAGATCGCCCTGCTGCCGCTTTCACTGATAGGCCTCCTGACGTCGTTCCTCCATGGCGAGGGCCTCGAAGGCAAGGTAATGTGCGGCTATCAGGGATGGTTCCGCACCCCGGAGGACGGCTATAGAACCGGCTGGAGCCACTACGGCGGTAGGGCATTCGCCCCCGGTTCCTGCGGCATCGACCTGTGGCCGGACGTCCGCGAGCTACCGGAAAGCGCCCGCGTGAAGACCGATTTCCGGCACCCCGACGGCAGCGTGGCGGAGGTCTATTCCAGCACGAATCCCGCGGCCATCTCGAAGCACTTCGAGTGGATGCGGGATTACGGCATCGACGGGATTTTCCTCCAGCGCTTCGCCACCACGATGAAGGACCCGTATTACCGCCGAGCCTTGGACGATGTGCTGGTGAACTGCCGGAAGTCCGCCGCCGCCACCGGCCGCCAGTGGGTGCTGATGTACGACCTCAGCGGCCTGAAGCCCGGCGAAACCAAGCTGCTGATCGAGGACTGGAAACGCCTCGCCAACACGCTGAAAGTGGCGGATGCCAGCGACACCGCCTACCTCAGGCACCGGGACAAGCCGCTGGTCGCCCTGTGGGGGCTCGGCTTCAACGACCGCCCGCCGATGCTCGACGAGTGGCGCGAGCTGGTGCGGTTCTTCAAGGATGACGCCAAGTGCTCGGTGATGCTCGGCGTGCCCGCCTGCTGGCGGACGCTCGACCGCGATGCCATCGCCGATCCAGCACTGCTCCAAATCATCGCCATGGCGGATGTCGTGAGCCCGTGGACGGTCGGACGCTATGGCAAAATCCCGGAAGTCACCCGCCATGCCACCGGTACCGTGAAGGACGATCTGGCGTGGTGCCGCGATCACCGGCTCGACTACCTGCCGGTGGCCTTTCCCGGCTTCAGTTGGCACAACCTGATGGCAGGGCGCGGCAGGGACCTGCCCGTCAACCAGATCGCGCGCGATGGAGGACGCTTCCTCTGGTCCCAGGCCACCCAATACCACGACGCCGGGGCGAAGGCGCTCTACATCGCCATGTTCGACGAACTCGACGAAGGCACGGCGATTTTCAAAACCCGCAACGATCCCCCGACCGGAGTCAGCCTCTTCGTCAGCGAGCCCGATGTTCCGAACGACCGCTACCTGCGAATCGCCGGACAGGCAGGCCTGCTGTTCCGGGGCAAGGCACCGGAAACCCAAGACGGGCTTCCGGTCACGAAATGAGCCGGCTCAGGGTCCGTCATCGGTCTCCACCGGCAGGTCCTTCGGATCCACCGGCACCGCCTTGAGCGGCGGGGCTTCGTCGTCCGGAGGCGTGGGAGCATTCGGTGAAGGAGTGACTCCTTCACCCGACAACGGCTCCACGGGGATGGCCTTGAGAATGCCTTCCTGATGCTTGCCGTCGGTTTTAGCCTCGGCTTCGTCGTCGACAATCAACACGGCCTTCGGCGGTGGCGCGATCGTCTCCTTGATCTCGTCCTTCAGCGGTTCGAAGAAAGCCTTCACCATCGGCGCGGCCATCCGGCCACCGGACACGGTTTCCCCCGGGCGGCCTTCGTAGAGGACCGCGAACGAGTAACGCGGGTTGTCGAACGGGAAGAAGCCCGCGAACCACGCGAGGCGCTGCTCCTTGGAGGCCGGTCCCCACTGGGCGGTGCCGGTCTTGCCGCACATTTCGGTGAAACTCAGCTGGGCCGCCTTGCCGGTGCCGTAGCCGGCATTGACCACGTCCCGCATGCCCTTCCGGACCACATCGACGGCCACCGGATCGACTCCCAGCCAAACGCGGCGCTCGGGCCGGTTCGCCTCAACAACTCGGCCGCGGTCATCCTGCACCTGACGGACGAGCTGGAGCTTCGGCACGGCCCCGCCATTGGCGATTCCCGCCATGGCCTGGGCGACCTGAAGCGGCGAGGCCAGCAGCACGCCCTGGCCGATGGAGAGGTTCGCGGTGTCGCCATCGAGGATGCGGCGTTTCTCGTGCTGGAGGAACCACTCGTTATTCGGGACCAGACCGGAGTTCTCACCGAGCAACGGCAGCCCGGTCTTCTCGCCGTAGCCGAGGCGCCGGGCGAGACTGAGAAACGCGTTCGGACCGACCTTGATGCCCACTTGGTAGAACCACGGGTTGCACGAGCGGGCGATGGCGCGTTTGACATCGATCTCCCCTTCCGGATTCTTGTTCCAGTTGTTGAAAACGTGGTTCCCGATCTCGATCGCGGCCGGACAGTAGATCTGGGTGTCCTCGCCGACGGTGCCGTTGTTCAAGGCTGCGAGCGCCACGATCGGCTTGAAGGTGGAAGCCGGTGGATACGTGCCTTGGTAGGCCAGACCGACCATCGGGTGGGTCGGATCGGCGTCCAGATTCTTATACTCGGTGTCGATCGTGTTGAGACTGAAGGTCGGTTTCGACGCCATCACCAGTACATCACCGGTCACGGCATCGATCACCACGAAGGCCCCGCGCTTGCAGCCGGACTTCAGGACCTTCTCCGCCAAACGCTGCCAACGGACATTGAGAGTGCTCACCACGGTGCCACCGGTGCGCGGGCGCTTCGTCTCCTCGCTCAGCAGTTTGTTACCGCTTTCGTCGAAAAGCAGCTTCTGTGTGCCGGGCTCGCCGATGAGGCGCTTGTCGTAGATCTTCTCCAGTCCCGCGCGGCCTTCGATCTCCTCCCAATAGGGCTCGTTGAAATTGATGGGACCGGTCGGCAACTTGCCAACGCTGCCGGTGAACCCGAGCACGTGGGCCGCCAGACCGTCCTCCGGATAAAAGCGGCGGTAGACCGGATGCAGCACCAGATCCGCGCCGATCTTCGACTCCAGCGCCTTCGCCTCTTTCGCGGACAATTGCTCGGAAAGGATCAACGGCAGCCAGCGGCGATTACGGTAGTGATCATAGACCTCATCGTCCGAGGGAACGGTGAGGTTCTTCACCAGCGCCCGCGCGAGATCGATTCGGGTGCGGCCCCAGTTCACAATGAAATCGCGATCCGGGTTCTCGAATTGCTTGAACTGAAGGGCCACCTGGTAGGCCACCACGTTCTGCGCCATCGGCTCACCCTCGCGGTCCACGATCTGGCCGCGCGGCGCGGGAATCCGCAGCGTGATCGTGCGGGCATCCTTGCGGGTGCTGATCGAGGCATCGTTGGCACCGCGGCCAGCGGCAGGCGTTCCATTCGAAGCCACCGCGGGCGCTTCCGGTGCGGCGGACGATGTCGCGACCACGCACAAGGCGGCAAGAGCGCGGAGTTGGGACGACAGGCGGCGGAAACGCATCGCCGGAATGTAGCGGCGGGACCGGGTCGCCGCAACGCCAATCCAAAACACGATAATCCATTCATCATACGCCACATACAAACCCACCACTGCATTCCATGCGTTTCCCTTCATAGGCCGCGCTTGCTCCACCGGCATCCGGGTGCATGCTGCGCGGCGATGACGGAATGGAATGCCCTGGCGGTTGTAATCCTGGTATCGATGTTCGCCCTCTGGAATCTCGACTTTGCGGCCGCCCTGCTGAACCTGAAGGTGTTTCCCGAAACGGTGCCCACGCCCCTGGCTGGAGTGATCACCGCGGAAAGCCTCGACCGGGGCCGCGCTTACCTGCGGACAAACTCGGTCTTCAACGTCATCCGCGCCAGTGTCAGCCTCGCGCTTCTGATCGCCTTCTGGATGCTGGGCGGCTTCCAGCAGCTCGATGAAACCAGCCGCGCCCTGGCCCACGGTGGCCCGGTGACCAGCGGGCTGGTGTTCTTCGCGCTCTGTATGCTGGGTATCACGCTGCTCGGCCTGCCCTTCTCCTGGTATCACACTTTCGTGATCGAGGAGAAATTCGGCTTCAACCGCTCCACTCCCGGCACCTTCTGGGGTGATCAGATCAAGGGACTGCTGATGATGGCCGTGCTCGGGCTGCCGATCGGCGCGGCGGTCCTGTGGATCTTCCAGCACGTCCCGCATGCGTGGCTGTGGGCGTGGGCGGCGTTCACCCTCTTCCAGCTCCTGCTCACCTGGCTGGCCCCATCTCTGATCCTGCCGTTGTTCAACAAGTTCACGCCGATGCCGGATGGCGATCTCAAACGACGGATCGAGGAACTCGGCACCCGCTGCGGATTCCCACTCGATGGCGTGTTCGTGATGGATGGCTCAAAGCGCTCGACCAAGGCGAATGCCTTCTTCACCGGCTTCGGCAAGCGCAAGAAGATCGCCCTCTTCGACACGCTGATGGAAAAACACAGCGACGATGAATTGCTCGGTGTGCTGGCGCATGAGATCGGCCACTTCCGCCGCGGCCATATCCGCCAGCGGCTGCTCGTCGGCATTGTCCAATCCGCAGCCCTGTTCTTCCTCCTCGGCCTGGCCACCGATCCACACGGGGCATTCGCCCGCCAGCTCTTCGATGCCTTCGGCGTGAAGACCATCTCTCCCCAGATGGGTATCGTCCTGTTCACCTTGCTCTTCGATCCAGTGAGCCGCTTGCTCGGGGTCTTCGCCAACGCGTGGTCACGCCGCCACGAGTTCGAAGCGGATGCCTACGCCGCGGAAGTCACCGGTGATCCAATGCCGCTGGCGGATGCCCTGAAGAAACTCTCCGCCGACCAACTCTCCCATCCCTCCCCCCACCCGCTGCGGGTGTGGCTGGACTACTCGCATCCTCCGCTGATCGAGCGGCTGGCGGCCCTCGAGCGCGGGAAATAAGCAGCGGCGGGTGTTTCTGTGTAGCCGCGCTCGGGAGAGCGTGGGCTGGGCAACCTCGCCCTTCCCATTGCAGTCCCAGTCGCCAATTCACGACCAACCTCCCTGAGCCCGGAGGGCGACGTATCCTAGCCGGTGGCGCAAGCCACCGGATCAGGTCGAGAAATCCATTCAAGTCCCGTCAAGGGACGGCGCTGCCTACGCTCTTCCAGCGAATCAATCATTCCAGCGCTTTGAAACAATTCGGAACTCATCAAACATCGGACGCGGGCTTCCATTGGGAATGTCATTTGGCCTCCGTTTACGTCGCCCCTACCGGGGCTTGGGACTCATGGCGTCCCATACCGGCAGCTCGCGCCACCGGCTAGGATACGTCGCCCTCCGGGCTTAGCTAAATTGGAGGCGGATCCACGACTTGAGCCGCAAGGTAGAGGGCGAATTCATCCCACCCACGCTCTCACGAGCGCGGCCACGTTTCGTCACCCCTCATCCTCGCCCACGAGGATTCCCGGCCTCCGATGCTCGGAACCAAAACCAATCGCCCCGACCGGGGTGAACCGGTCGGGGCGACGTCATGCCGAGGTTTCAGACGGCTAGGGAATCAGATCACTCGGTGACCTTCGCGCGGAGGAAGGTCTTCGAGAGGCCGCTCACCGGATTCTGCGAGCGGAAGGTGTGGTAGAACCAACCCGTGGACAACGAGGGCAGCGTGGACTGGATGCTGGTTGCATCCGCTCCCGTCACCTCCACCACCGTGGCGGTGAACGGTCCGAGGTCGTTGGAACCCTGCACGTGGTAGTAGATGCCATCGACCAGCGTGGAGATCTGCTCGGTGGTGCCCGAGAAGGTCGTGCTGTTGCCACGAACCGGAATCGAAAGCGTGAGATAGTTCACACCACCGACCGGAGCCACCTTGACGACCACCTTGGCGTTGCTGCCGCTGGAGTCGCCCGAGAGCGGATTGCCATCGAAACCGAATTCACCGAGGTTGTTCAGGCCGTCGTTGTCCGGGTTATCGGACTTGCCGTTGTTACCCGAGGTGAGGCCCTTGGAGGACGCCCAAGTGTCGAAGACTCCACCCACCGGGCCGGTCGTGACACTGAGGATACCGTTACCCGTGATGCGGCTGGTCTTGTTGGTCGCCGTCGAGGCCAGCGAGCCCCAGGTGCCCTGGGCCTGCGCCACACCATCGATGTAGAACTCATCCACCACGTCGGTGCCGGTGTAGTTCAGGTCGAGCACACCACCCGTGGCCAGCTTGACATCCGCCCCATCCGCGAAGTTCGGGGTCACCCCGACGTTCGGCGTGATGCTGAGCGTGCCACCGTTCACCAGCGTGTCGCCGGTGTAGGCATTGGCGGCGCTGAGGGTCAGCGTGCCGGCCCCGGTCTTCGCCAGGGTGATCGCGCCGGTGATGACACCGCCGTTGACCCCGTAGGCCTGGGCCAGGGCGTTGTTCACCGTGAAGGTGGCAGCCGAGGCACTGGTGACGCTGATCGCGGTGGAACCGGCCACACCGGCGATACCGGTGATCGTCTGGTTCTTGCCGTTCAAGTCGAGCACCGCGGTGGCTCCCGCCTGGCCGATCGTCACGCCGGTGGTCACCGGCAGGGCGTCATTCGCGCCGAGCTTCAGGGTGCCTTGGGCCACCGTGGTCGCGCCCCAGGTGTTGCCGGTGGAGTTGATGGTCCAGGTGCTCACGTCAGTCTTCAGGAACGTCGTGGAGCCGATCGAGATAGTGCCGTTCAGCACCCCGGTGGCCGCGGCGACGGTGCCACCGCGCACGGCGAATCCGCTGCCGGCGGAGCCGGTGATGTTGCCATTGATCGTGAGGGTGCTGCTGGTGCTGCCGCTCGAGTAGAGTTGGGCGCGGCCGAGTCCCGAGAGGGTGATCGGGCCGTTCCAGGTGGCGACATCGGTGGTGCCGGCGACGGACATCGACGCCCGCTGCGTGGCATCGCCCGTGGCGATCGTGAGCGATTCACCGGCGGGAACGACGATACCCGAGCCGAGCTGGAGCAGCGTGCCGGTGCCCGTGCCATTGGCCACGCCGTTCAGGACGGTGCCCGCGGCCGTGGAGCCGAGCGCGGCGGCGTTGTTCGCCACCACCGTGGTCACGTTCGTGGTCAGGCTGCTGCCGATGTTCGTCACGCCGTCATAGGTGTTCACGCCAGACAAGGTGAGCGTGCCCGCGCCGAGGACGTTCAGGCCGCCGCTGGTATTCGTCACCAACGTCGCGGTGCCGAGAACCGAACCGGTGCCGCCGCCACCGACGAGGGTGAAGGTCGGCGGGCTGGTGTAGTCGATGCCCGCGTTGGTCATCACGATGCCCGTCAGGTTGCCGGCGGAGTCGATGGTGGCCACGGCCGTGGCACCGGTGCCGCCACCGCCCGAGATCTGGACGATCGGCGTGTCATAGTAACCGCTGCCGCTCACCGAGAGGCCGGTGGCCGAAACACCGGAGCCGCTCGGAGCCACCAGCGCCTGGCCCACCGTGATGGCGAAACCGTTGGTGTCGATGATCGCGCCGTTCTCGCGAACGTTGGCCCGGCCGAGACCAGTCATGAAGGCGGCGTTCGCGGCCTTCGCCTGGAGGATGCCGCCATTGAAGTTGAAGCGGCTGGTGCCGGTGCCGGGCGAAACGATCGGGGTCAGGATGAGACCGCCGTTCAGGTTCACGATGCCGTTGGAGAGCGTCGTGTTCTGCTTGCCAATCTGGACACCGAGGGTGCCGCTCACGGTCAACTGGGCGTTGTCCTGGATGGTGAGAACCCCGGTGGTGTTCTCGCCGACGTAGACGTTGCCCTGGTTGGCCGCGGTGGCGGTCACGTTCGTGATACTGTTCCCGCGCAGGGTAGCCACGCCGTGGAGATCGGTGGCCACCGTGGAACCACCGAAGGATCCGATCGAGATGTTGTTCGACGAGACGGTCAGGGTGCCGCCGTTGTGGTTGAGCAAACCATTGCCACCGCCGCGGCCGAAGGGCAGCCAGCTACCCACCGACACCGTGCCACCATCGATCGTGAGCGAGCCATACTGGCCCTCCACGCTGGCGAGCCAGAGCTCACTGGTCGCGGTGATCGTCGCGCCGGACGGCACGTGGATGCTGCCGCCGGAAGCCAGCACGCTGGGGGCGATCGCGCGGGTGACCGTCGCGGTGCCGTTGATGTTCAGGAGGCCACCGGCCGAGGTGACCTGCTCGCTGAAGGTGTTGTTGTTCGTCAGCGTCAGCTTGCCAGTCCCCGCCTTGCGCAGACCCACGCCGGCACCGCCAGTGCCGCTCTGGATGACCCCGGTGAAGGTGTTGTCGGCGTTGTTGTTGATATACAGCCAACGTCCGATCGCGCCTCCGTTTTCGATCGTGCCGGCACCGGTCAAGCCGGTGGCGGTGAAATCGTTGATGCCGATCTGGAGCTTGCCGGCGTTCACCGCGAGGGTGCCGCCGATGGTGCTGGTGCCGGCGCTGCCGAGCGCGAGATTGCCCGCGCCTTCCTTGATCAGGCCGAAGGTGCCGTTCAAGGAGCCCGCCGTCAGCGTGTTCGCGGTCACCGTGAGGGTGCGGTCCGTGCCGGATCCACCCATGGTGATCGGGCCGGTGCCGAAGCTCAGGCTTTGACCACCGGCGAAGGTGAAGTCATTGTCCCAGAGGATCGGGTTGTTGCTGGTGAGCGTGATCGCCGAACCGCTGGTGTTGTTCAGCACGGTGGCGCCGCTCATGTGCAACGTGCCGGTGCCGAGCGCGGTGGCCGAGTTCACCACCAGGCCGCCATCGGTCGCATTGACGCCACCGGTGAAGTTGCTCGCCGCGCCGCCGAGAACGAGGGTGCCCGCACCGGCCTTCGTCAGACCGTAGGCACCACTGATCGAGCCGCCAGCCGTGAGGGTCGAGCCGTTCGTGATCACCATGCGGTCGCCCGAGAGCGTCACAGCGCCGGTGCCGAGGCTCAGCGAGTTGGAGCCGAGGAACAGCAGGTTACCATCCCAGTGCTGCGCGTTGTTCGTGCTCAGCGTGATCGCGGAACCGCTCGTGTTGTCGAACGAACCACCCGCGATCGTGACGAGGCCGCCGCCCAGCGCGGAGGCGTTGTTGATGTTGAGTTGGCCATCCTGCAGCGTGACTCCGCCGGAGAAAGTGTTGGCCGTGTTGAGGGTGAGCGAACCAAAACCGCTCTTCTGCAGGCCGCCGGTGCCGACGATGCCGAAGCCGCCGGTGCTGGAGATCGAGTAGGGCAGCGACGAGTTCGTGAACTGCATGCTCGTCACGCTGACGTTCGCACCGACGATGTTGATCGAGGTGGAACCGGTGGCGCTGTCGCCGAAGACCACTCCGTCGTTGGTGAGGAAGTCGGTGTTGGTGCCGGCGTTCTGCAGTTTCCAGTTCTTCGGAGAAGACAGCGTGTTGGTCGACCACTCGTTGCTGAGTCCGCCGGTCCACACCGGAACATCACCGGCGATGTGCAGGCTGAGAGCGGAGCCAAGGGTATTGAGCGTGGCGATCTGGCGAGCGCCAAGCCCTCCCACGGTGCCGAGCGTGAAGGAGCCACCCGTGCCCAGCAAGTTCGTGAAACTCACCAGGGTGTAATCGGAACCCGTGGCCCAGCTCGAGTTCGTGGCGTTGACGGTGACAGCGCCGTTGACCGTGAGGTTCCCCACCGTCAGAGAGGGGCTCAGGTTGCTGGCGTTCAGGCTCATCGCGCCGGCGCCGAGGTAGGTCAAGTTGTTCACGAACAGCGGGGCGGAGGTGCCGTCGCCATTGGCGATCACGCCGCCGGTGCCGGCACCGACCGTGACCGAATCGATCCCTCCGGTGCCGTCAACCGTGCCGGTCGTCAGGCTCACCGGAACGTTGAGCATGATGGAGCTGTTTTCGACCAGCTTGGCCGTGGCCCCGTTGACAAGAATGCCGCTGCTTGAGTTGATGGCCGCAGTGCCGTTCAACAGCAGCTTACCACCGGTAACCGAAGTGCCGCCGGTGTAGGTGTTCGTGCCGGCCAGGGTGGTCGTGCCCCCGCTGACCGCGAGCGAGGAAGTTCCGGTGATCACACCCGCCGAGCTTTCGGTGAAGGTGCCGACCGTGCTGACCGCCGTGCCACCGGCCGAACCGATGGTACCGGTGAGGGACAAGGTGCCGGCCGCGCCCACGGCGGTGGAGCCGGTGTAGGTATTGGTACCGGCCAGGGTGGTGGTGCCGCCCGTCACGTTGAGCGAGGAGGTTCCGACGATCAAACCGGCCGCGGACTGGTTGAGGCTGCCCGCCGCGGTGATGGCGGTGCCGCCCGCCGAACCGAGCGTGCCGGTGAGGCTGATGCCGCCGGTGGCGCCGATGGAGGTGGCACCGGAATAGGTATTCACCCCGGAGACGGTGGTGGTGCCGCTGCCATTGAAGGCCATGCCACCGCTGGTGTTGGTGGCGGTGCTGATCGCGCCGATGGTGGCCACGGTGGTGGCACCCGCGCCGGAAGGCGTCACGGTGGTCGGTGCCACGGTGTAGCTGCCGGGGCTGGTCACGGTGATGGAGCCGATCTTGAAGGTGCCGCGGCCCGTGCCGTCATCGATCATGTTCGCCACGGCGCTCGCGCCGGAGCCGGTGCCACCGGAAATCGTGAGCATCGGCGCACCGAGGTAGCCGCTGCCACCGTCGGTCACGGCGATGGTGCTCACACCGAGCCCGCTGGGAACGATGAGGGCATTGGACACCGTGATGTTGGTGCCGTTGTTGTCGATCGTGCCACCGCCTGGGTAGACGTTGACGGCGTCGATGTTGGCGTTGGCCAGGAAGTTCGCGCCACCGTTGACGGAGTTCGCCTTCAAGGTGCCGCCATTGAAGTTGAGCAGCGCGGTGGGGTTGCCGTTGGTCGCCATCACGCGGGAACCAGTCAGCGTGCCGCCGGTAAGAAGGTTGATTTCTCCCAGGGTGCCTGCCGTGTTTGCCGCCGCAAGATCGATATAATCGTCACCGGTGATCGTTCCGTTGTTCCGGACGTTGACGATCGACTGTGCGCCAGCGGTGCCAGCCCAGTTCAAAGCCAAGCGGCTGTTGTTGGCATCGGCCGCACCGGCCGTTTTGCTGTATTCCACCGAGCCGTTGTCCACGGTCATGACACCGGAGCTGGTCGTACCCCCACGGCCGATCGTGATCCAGCCGTTCGAGGTGACGGAGCCCCCGAACACATCGAGCACCCCGACGGTGCCGGCAAGGCTGGCGCCGACGGCCATTTCATTGGCTGTAAGCGTTCCGCCGGTAATCTTGTAGGAACCGCGGCCGTTGGTGGCGGAACCGATGCGGAGGTTGTCGATGCCCGCCGCCTGGGTGAAGACCACGTTACCCGCGGTCTGGACCACCGAACCATAGGCCGGGTTGTTGTCCCCCACGAACATCTGGAATGCGGTGATGTTGTTCGAGACCTTCAACATCGAGTTGATGTTCGCGGTATCCGCGACATACATCAGCCCACCGGCCGCGAGCGTACCGGAATAATTGAGGATGCCGTTGGTGACGCGGGTCTGGCCCGTGTAGGTGTTCGCTCCGGACACGGTCCAGATGCCGGTGCCGTCCTTCTTGAAGTTGGTGACGTTCGTCGCGCTGTTGTTGACGATCGCCCCGGCAAGCTCACCCGTGCCGGCCGTCGAGCCCTGCACGATGAACTGCTTCGAACCCGCGCCTGTCGCGGTGAGGGCGGAGGTGAACTTGAGCAGTCCGGTGCCCGCCTGCTCGAGGATCGCGCCACCGGTGGTGCCAGCGAGGTTCAGCACGCGGTTGTTGGTTTCACCCGTGCCGGTGTAGCGGAGAGTGGGCGCCCCGTTGGTAGCACTGCCGATGTTGAGGGTGCCATTCTTGCCGAAGGAGCCGGCCACGCCCGCGTCCCCGATCTTGCCCCCTGCCGTAATGCCGGACTGGAGGTTGGTGGTACCGTCGAAGGTATTGTCGGCATTCAGGTTGACCACGCCCGTGCCACCGGCGGTGTTCCAGAAATCGATCGAGGACTGGGTGCCGTTGGCAATGACCGCGTTGACGTTAAGCGTGCCGCCGTTGTTCACACCGAGGTCGCCACCCGCCACGTTCAGGAGGATCTTGCCGCCGCCGCTCGCGCTGATCGTGCCGCCAGTAGTTCCCGTAACGATCGCCGCCGCGGTCAGGCTGATGTCCTTTTTCAGATCCACCGTGCCGCCGTTCATCGTGAGGACAGGCGCGGTGTTGGTCGTCCCGTTGATGACGAGCGTGCCAGCGGTGGCGGTGATGCCGGCCAAAGTGGCCGAACCGTTCAGGGTGGCCGTGCCAGCACCGGCCTTGGTCACCGTGAGGGTGCTCAGGTTGATGGCGTTGTTGAAGGTAAGGTTGCCCGCACCTGCCAGCGCCAGGGTGTGGGCACCGCCGCCGCCAAGGCCGAAGAGCACATCGCTGTTCACCGTGAGGGCGTTGGCGGAATCATTGGTCCAGGTATGGGTCTGGCCACCCGCGCCGCCGAGCGTGATATTGAAGGTGTTCGCGCTGTCGCCGAGCGTGAACGCACCGGCTCCGGTCGCGACGGTCACGTTGTTGAAACGCGCGGAACCGGTATTGCTGCCGCTGTCGATGCTGAGGTTGCTGACCTGGGCCGCGAGCAGGCTCAGATTGATACCAGCGTTGCCGGCTGCTCCCGAGAACGCGGTGTTGCTGTAAATCAGGCTCAGGTTGCCCGTGACGGTGTTGTCCCATTGGGCCGTGTCCGGGGTGGCCGGGCTGGGCAGTGTGTCGGTGGTCCAGTTGGCGGCCGTACCGAAATCGGTGCCGCCGACGCCGCCACCGTCCCACGTCAAAGTCGCCCCACCCGCGGTGGAGGAGGCAACGATCGTCGAAGCGGTTACGGCGAGAAACCAGGCGAAAGCGAAGGTTTTTTTCATGTGGGGGTCGGATACTTGGGTTCGATGCTTCCCCCACAATAGGGTGGAAAATGCATCCCGCTTGTATCGAAGGGCACGAGCGGTGTATGAATGCGACATTTGAAAGATTTATTCCCCGATGAACGGGGCTCATTCCCTTAAAGTGCCCCATCCACGCCCGATTAGCGCCAAGCCTTGTGGCACTAACATTTACGTGGATTTACCCCCACCCGTCCCCCTGCCCGGGAAATGCACCGGCAGCTATCGAAATACCTCCCAATATGCGCCAGCCTCATGCCCGGACCTGTGACAAAGCGCCACGGAAGGCCGATGGAACTTGGCAGCCGGGCGGCCTTCCCCCACCCTTCCGGCCATGTTCGATCCCAAGCGATATGACGGCCGCATGCCCTACCGGCGGTGCGGGGATTCCGGTCTGATGTTCCCGGCCATTTCGCTCGGATTTTGGCACAATTTCGGTCACGTCGACGACCTTCAGGAAGGCCGCCGGATCATGCACCGCGCCTTCGACCGCGGCATCACCCACTTCGATCTCGCCAACAATTACGGCCCGCCCGCCGGCTCCGCGGAAGAGAACGTCGGCCGCATCCTGATCGAGGATTTCGTCTGCCACCGCGATGAGCTGGTGATCTCGACCAAAGCGGGCCACCTGATGTGGGACGGCCCCTATGGCGACTGCGGCTCGCGGAAGCATTTGCTGTCCTCGCTGGACCAATCGCTGAAGCGCCTGCGCCTCGATTACGTCGATGTTTTCTACTCCCACCGCCCCGATCCGGAAACGCGGCTGGAGGAAACCATGTCGGCGCTCGCCACCGCCGTGCACTCCGGTAAGGCGCTCTACGCCGGTCTTTCGAAATATCCGCTCAAACGTCTCAAGAAAGCGGTGAAGATCCTCAAGGACATGGGCATCCGCTGCCTGGTGTACCAGCCCCCCTACTCCATCCTGAACCGCTGGCCGGACACCGAGGGTATCCTCGATTGGCTGCTCGACGAAGGCATCGGCTGCGTGGTCTTCAGCCCGCTCGCCCAGGGCATGCTCACTCCGAAATATCTCGGTGGCATCATTCCGGAAGGCTCCCGTGCCGCCCGCAGCGAGGGCTTCCTGCAACCGGCCCAGCTTGAGGCGCAGCAGGAAAAGATCCGCGCGCTGGGCGATCTGGCCGCCGCCGCGGGCATGCCACTCCACCACCTGGCGATGCAGTGGGTGCTGCGCGATCCGGCGGTGACCTCCGCCATCATCGGCGCGCGCACCGTGAAGCAGCTGGACGACACGCTGGCCTGCCTGGAAGCCCCGCCGTTGGACGGCGACTTGCTGGCCGCGATCGACGCCGTTTCGCCCGGCGTGCCGCAGAAAGAGGCCGAGGGCTGATTTTCGCGTGTGAAAAGCCCGCTTCCGCTCCCGGAAGCGGGCTTTTTCGTGTCGGAATCCCGTTAGACAAACGCTTGCACTCCCCGGGTGGTCCCCCATCCTGTCCGCATGACTTGGAACGACCGTTTCCTCGAGCTTTTCGACCGCTGCGTGGCCCTCTACCGCGGCGGCAACACCGATTTCACCAGCTACTTCGACGGCGGCGACGTCGCCTTCCTGGCCTCGATCGGCTACAAGACCCGCGAGTTCTTCGATTTCGTGGAAGACTTCTGCGAGGAGGGCGAGCCCTCCGCGTCCTCCGCGCTGCTGGTGGCCGCCGTCCGCCGCGATTACTTCATCGTGATGCAGGAAAACATCACCAGCAACGAGGTGCTGACCCGCGACGAGCTGCCGACCTTCGGCGACGTGCTGGAGGGCATGGCCTACCTGCCCCGCATCCTGGCCAAGGCCCGTGCGAAGCTGCGCGGCGAGCTCGATCCGGACATCATGTTCGGCTGCGGCGGCGACCGGAAGTTCCTCCGCGACCACGGCAACATCCCGGCCCCCGATTTTCTCCGCCACGTCTGGGCCGCCCACGACGACGACAAGCTGCTCGCGGGCTGGGTCCGCGATTGCCAGGCGGGCCGCTGAGCCGGATTTAATCGAAAGCACCTCAAAGCAATGCCGGCCGTGTCGCATGGATCGCGACACGGCCGGCTTATCGCATTACCCAGGAAATCCGTTCAGTGGGCGGCGGGTGTGGCCGCGAGGTGGGTGCCGTAGCCCACGATCACCGTGGAGCCGATCAGCACGGCCAGGCCGATGCCGATGAGCACGTGGGTGCGCTTGCTGGTACCCTTCCACTCCTTCAGCGCGATGCCCCACAGGGTGCTGAAGATGATGATGCTCGCCATGTGCAGCGTCCAACTGGAGAAGCCGTATTCCCCCATCTTCGTCTCGCCCATGCTGTAGAAGAAGAACTGGAGATACCACGTCACCCCGGCGATGGCGGACAAGACGTAGTTCCGAAGCAAGGGAGCCGGACCGGCATCGTGCCGCGTCTCTTCCTCAGCGCTTGTGGCTGGAGAAGCATAAGGATCCTGCACACCTTTCTCCTCTGCCGCGCTGGAAAGCATCATTCCTTCAGCCGCGCTCACCTCGGCCACCGCGCTGCGGCGCAGGTTCAAGTATTCGTGGCTCGAACGGTTACGCACATTCAAAATCACACACCACACGAAGTTGGTGGTGAAGCCACCCCACAGCACGACCACCAGCACCGGCAGGTTCTGCCACAGGTCGCTGCCGCCGGATTTCAGCAAGGCGGCCTTGGTGATTTCACCGAGCGGCTTGCCCGCGGCCAAGCCGAAGGCGAAGCAGGAGCTCATGATGCCGGACAGGGTCGCGACCATCATGCCCTTGCCGAAATTGAACTCCTTCACCGTCGCGGCCTTTTGCTCGGGAGAAAGCTCGTTCTCCTTCGACATGCCGGCCATGCCGCTCACGCCGATGCCTGCGAGGCAGGCGAGCACGCCGAAGAGGATGGTCTGGCCGGACGTATTCGCCAGCAGCGCGCCGAACTTGCCTTCGAAGATCGGCGGAACGAGCGTGCCGAATGCGGCACAGAATCCGAGCGCCACGGCCATGCCGAGGGCGATGCCGAGATAGCGCATCGTGAGACCGAAGGTCAGGCCGCCGATGCCCCACAGCATCCCGAAGAAATACGCCAACCCGAGCGTCTTGCCCTCCGCGGAGGCGATCACCGACCACAGGTCCGGCACCAGCGCGTAGGCGAAGCCCATCGGCGCGATGATCCAGCTGAAGAAGCCGCCCACCAGCCAGTAGGTCTCCCAGGACCATTTCTTCACCCCGCGGTAGGGAATGTAGAAACTCGCGGACGCCAGGCCGCCGAGCCAGTGGTAGAAAACGCCGATCAGGGGATTCATGGGTGTCGTGACAAGTGGATGGTGCTCCGTTCAGTGGACAAACGGGCATTCAAGGATTTCACCATGCAACAGCGGGATTGGTCTAGATCCACCATCGCACAGATTACGACATCACCCGGCCGGGTTCCAGTCGTTCTTTTGCTCAAGCCGGCGACTCGCCCTCCCCATTCGGGAAATGGCGGTACTGCGCCCGGTAAGCCGCCGGAGACATGCCGACCCGTTTCACGAACACCTGCCGGAAGTTCTCGGTGCTACCGAATCCCGCCAGATCCACGATGGTCCGTACCGGCAGGTCCGTCTCCCGCAGCAGGCGCTCCGCGCGCGAGAAACGGCAGCCGATGATCTCATCCAGCACGCTATGGCCGGTGGTGGCCATCATGCGCCGTTCCAAGGTCCGGCGGGTGATACCGAGCGCGGCGGCCACGTCCGGCACCGACAACACCTTGTGGCTGCGCGTCCAGATGTAATCGATGGCAGCCTCCACTACGGGATCTCCCGCGGTCCCCTTCTGGCGGCGTGGCGAGCGCGGTGCGGACACCGGCACCGAACCAAGTGCCAGCCCGAGCGCGCCCATCGCGAGCAGCGAGAGTTTCAATGAATTCGACGTCGGCGCCTCGTCCACCAGCCCCAGCAAGCGGTCCAGGCTGCGGCCAACCTCCTCCGGATCGGCGGGCTCCAGCACCGGGCGTAGCGGCGTGATCAGGTTCTGCTCCATGAGCGTGTGGGCGAACTTGCCATTGAAATGCACCCACTTCTCCATCCAGCCCGTCTCCGGATCCGGCCGGTAGCGGTGCCACACACCCGGGAAGACCAGCACCACGTTCCCTTCCTTCAACCGGGTCCGGCCAATCTCGCGGGTCTCCAGCAAACCGCTGCCCTTCGCCACCAGCAACAGCGAGAACTCGGGCAGGGTGCGGCCCTGCTCCCAAGAGAAGTGATACAACGAGGGATGCTGGTGCGCGGGATACGGAGCTCCAGGCGCCACCACGGAACGCCCCACGCTGGTCACGTACATGCCGCTGTGCAGCAGGTCGTCCGGGATCGGCAGATAGTGGTGGCTGTAGGCGCTGACTGGAGTTTTCCGGTCCATCCGGGAGATAGTGTCATGATTGCCCTGCGACCGACAAGACCCGGATCACGACAAACTCACACCATCCGCCAACCCGGCGTTACCCTTTGGCGGTTAATCCATTCGAGGTAGAACGCGCGCGTCCTTACTTCAGGGCGAGCACCCAGGTTCCCGGCGGCAGCCCGACCACCGAACGCCCCTTCTCCTGACGCAGCACCCGGGACGGGGTTTTGTTCGCGCTGCCGGTCACCACCGGTTGTCCGGCGAACGGGCACTCGAACTCCGCGGCCGTGCCCGCGGGCACCACGATCTTCGCCTTCCAATCCGCGGCGCTGGTGCCGGTGATGTCCAAGACGATCGCGCCCTTCGGCGTCGGCAGCTTCACCTTCGCCTCCTTCAGCCCCGCCGTCTGCGGCTTCACCTGGAAGCGTTTGAAGCCGGGCTCGAGCGGATCGATGCCCATCAGCTTGCGCGGGATGACATTGGACGGCGCGGTGGCCCAGGCGTGGTTCCAATCGAGATTCGGCTTCAGCGAGGGGTCCCAGGCTTCCAGCGTGATCGTCGCTCCGACCTTCTCGGACATGTTCCGCCACGAACGCAGGCCGTTCGAAGTGAGCAGGGACAGCGCCGTTTCCGCCTCGCCTGAATCGTAAAGTGCCTCCAGGAGAAACTGCGCGCCGTAAACGCTGCACACCATGCCGCGGGATTTCAAAAACGCCGCCACCCGCGGCATCCGCTCGGCGGGCACCAGGCCGAGCGCGAGCGGGAAGAAGTTCGCGTGTGAGGAGGCATGGCCGCTGCGGTTCTTGGTCGCGGGGTCGAAGCCATCGACGTAGCAGCCCTTCGTTTCGTCCCATAGCGTGTCGTTCACCGCCTTGTAGCTGGCCTCGGCCATCGCTTTGAACTTCGCCGCGTCCTCACGCTTCCCGAGCTGCCCGGCGATCTCCGCCAGCAGCACCACGGCGCGGTAGTGGAAAGCGGTCACCACCGTCTTAACCGGCGGATTCATGTCGTAGCCATCGCGCTCAACGGCGGGCCAATCCACGATGTCGCGGATGTCTCCCTTGTTCCATCCTTGGAACAGTCCCTCGGGCGTACGTTGCTGGACCATCGCGCGGCCCACCAGCTCGTTGTAGTGCTTTTTGAGCGAGGTATCGTCGCCGGACCACAGGTAATCGTGCCACGCGAGGATCACCGATTGCAGCCGCCACTCGGTGGGCCAGGTCGGCTTTTCCAAGAGATACTCGTGGGTCAGGCGACCGGTGTCGTAGCGGGCATCGAGACAGTAGTGGGAGAGCTGGTTGATCAGCGCGTCCGCCTCGTAGGGTTTCCGCTCGCGGTCGCCATCCACATAGAGGCCCATGAAACTGGTGGCCTTCACGCTGTGCTTGCACAGGTTCCAGACCGCGTTGAGCTCGGGGCTCGAGGAGGTGAACGCGGCGGCGTTTTCATCGAACGGCACCTGCAACGACACCCGCTGGATCTGCTCCGCGGTGAAGGAGGCGGGCATGTTTTCCAGTTCGACGTAACGGAATGGCATCACCTGCCCCGCTCCCTTCTGAAGCTCCAGCCAGCCTTCCTTCATCCAATCCGGCGGCGCCCACTTCAGCGCCGGAGAGGCGGCCACGCCCGGGGACAGGGCCAGCTCCTGGGTCTGGTAACGGATGGACGGTCCCGGCTTGCGGTCGATCGTCTGCGGCGCGGACAATTTTTCGCCCATGTGCACCCGGACCTTGGTGCCGGACGGCACATCCTTTGAGGTGATGCGGATGTTACCGAAGGTCTCCTCGCCGAAATCCACGAAAAAGCGCCCGCCGCCGAGGTTCTCCACCTTCGCGGGCTTGTCGGTCACCTCCACCACCGGACTGCGGTCGGCGGCGGCGGCGATGGACGTCAGGAGGACGGAGAACAAGAGAGGGCGTGGGAACATGGCGGGAACGAAAGCTGACGAGCCCCGCGGACGCGCCGGGCCTCTCCGGCCACGCTAAAGCCCCCGCCCCGTCAATGCATGCAAAAACCCTCCCTCCCCCCGATCGGGGAGGGATTCCCACGGTGGAGGCTGCAATTACTCCACCGACTTGATGCCGACGTTGATCGCGTTGGCGGACCCGAGGTACTTCTTCGCCAGCGTGTTGATTTCCTTGAGCGTGATCGAGCGGTAGTCGCTGTCACGCTGACGGGCCAGGTCGAGGCGCTTCGGATCTTCCTGCGATTGGGCCAGCACGGTGGCGAGCCAGTAGCTGTTGTCGCGGGAGGACTTGTCCAAGCTGGCCAGCACCGGCTTCTTGGCGCGCGCGAGTTCATCCTCGTTCGCACCGGCCTGAGCGAGCTTGTCCGCCAGTTCCCGCATCACGGTGCCGAGGCGGTCCACATCCTCCGGCTTCGCGGTGGCTTCGCCAATGATGTAACCGTATTTGTCGAGAGCATCGGAACCACCGGCACCCGCTTCCGGGCTATAGGACGCCCCGAGTTTCTCACGGATCTCCTGGCGGAGGCGGTCGCCGTAGATGTCCGCCAGGATGTTCAGGCGGCGGACCTCCGGAATGTTCCCGCGCATGCCATCGGTGCGCCAGATGGCCTGGGCGACCGCGCTCGGGATCTTGCTGTTGAAGGTGAAGTTCTTGGCCGCCGGGGCATTCGGGAACTTCACCTTGCGCAGGTTGTCGATCGCGGGCTTGGCCGCGGCACGCTTCGGCAGCGCGCCGAAGGTGTTCAGCACGGCGGGCACGATGGCGTCCTCGTCGAAATCGCCGACGATGCTCAATTCGAGATAGCCCTTCTCCAGATCGGGGGTGACCCACTTCTTCACGTCATCGATCGTGTAGCTGCCCAGCTTCGCCACCGGCGGCATCACGAACCGCTGGTCGCCACCGTGGAGCCACGCTTCGAGCTGGGTCTGCGGGCCGGCCGAGGTGTGGGCGAGCTGCTGCTCGACCATCGGCAACATCTTCTGGAACTGGCGCAGAGCCTCCGGACGGAACCCCGGATCGGTCAGCGTGGCACAGGCGAGCTGGAGCTGGAGGGCGAGGTCTTCCGGCGTGGTGCGGCCGGAGAGCTGGAACGCGTCCTCGCCCATCGAGATCGCGGCCCCGACATTGCGGCCCGCGAGAATCTGTTCGAGGTCATCCACCGAATGTTTTCCGAGACCGCCGCCGCCGAAAAGCGCGCTGGCGAGCAGACCGAGCCCCGGCTTGTCCACCGGCTGGCTGAGCTGGCCGGAGCCGATGCGGGCGAGCATGCGGATGCTGTTTTTCTCGAAATCGGTCTTCTTGAGATTCACCCGGATGTTGTTCGACAACACCAGCTGGGTGATGCCGAGATCGGCCACCTGCTTGGTGGTCACGACCTTTCCAGCCGGGCCGAAGCTGGTGTAGCCGAAGGCGGCGACCTTCGAGCCGACAGGCGGCGCCACCGGCTTGCCACGGGATTCCTCGTAGGCCGCGGCGAGGTCGGTCTTCGCGCCCTCCGGAGCCTCCTTGGTGGTCAGCGTCAGATGCAGGCCCGCGTCTCCCCAGAATGCCTTCAGCGCCTTGTGGCAGGCTTCCAGGCTCAGGGCATCAAGACCCTTCTTCGCGATCTCCAGATCCGTTTCCGGCGTGGTGAAAATCTCGTCCTCCGGCATCACCTTCGCGATCTCACTGGCGATGTCCTCGGACTTGCGGGAGACCTTGCTCTTCACCGCCTGCTGGTAGGCATTGAGGAGGTTGGCCTTGGCTTCGGCAAGTTCCGCCTCGGTGAACCCGTGCTCCATCGCGCGGCGGAACTCCTGCTCCAACACCGGCACCGCTTCTTCCCACCGGGAATCCGCGACGGTAACCCCGACGCTGCCGAGTTCAACGTGGTTGAAGACCTCTTCCCGGGACGCGGAGCCATCCACGATCGGAGAGTTCTCCTTCTTCGCGAGTCGCTCGAAACGACGGGCGATCATTGAATGGGCGACGTCGAGCGGCAGGTGCTTGAGGCGGTTGGCCACGGTGTCCTTCTCCTCGGCGAAGGGGCGCACCGACAGGATCGAGACCTCGGTGGAGGCCACCTCCTTGTCCGTGAACACCGCGGTTTCCAGACCCTCCGGCGACTTCACCGGACCGAGGTCGGGGTCCTTGCCCGGCTTCTCCGGGTCCTTCATCGAGCCGAACGACTCCTCGATGCGCTGCTTCATCGCGGCCGGATCGACATCCCCCACCACGATGAACGTCATCCGGGACGGGACGTAGTAGCGGCTGTAGTAATCGGTGAAGCGCTCGCGCGGGGCTTTCGAGATGACGTCCTCCTTGCCGATCGGGAAACGGTTGGCGATCAGCGAACCGGGCAGCAGTTCCGCGAACTGTTTCTCCTGGAGGCGGGTTTCCACCGAATCCCGGCTGACCTTCTCGGAGAGGATCACGCCGCGCTCCTTGTCGATCTCCTCGGTGGACAGCAACGCGCCATCGCTGAAGTCACGGAGCACGTTGAAACCAAGGTCCAGCACGTCCTTGGACAACTCCGGGAGGTCCAGCATGTAGACGGTCTGGTCGAACGACGTGTAGGCGTTGACATGCGCGCCGAAGCCGATGCCGAGGCGCTGCATCACCGGCACCAGTTCGTCCGGCTTGTAGTGCGTCGAGCCGTTGAAGACCATGTGCTCCAGGAAATGGGCGAGCCCCTGCTGGTCATCCGCCTCCATCAGCGAGCCGGTGGCGATGTGCAGGCGCAGCGAGACGCGGCCCGGCGGCTCGGCATTCGGATAGATCAGGTAGCGGAAGCCGTTCGGCAGGGAGCCGAAAACCGCCTTGGGATCGGCCGCGATATCGGAGCCCTCCTGCGGCCACGGTTTGGCCTTGGAGGTTTCCGCTTTCGGGGCCTCGGGAGCCGCCTCGGGCTTCACCGGGGCGGCCGGAATCTTGTCCGCCGGAGCGGCGGGCGCGGCCTCCTTGGCCGGTGCCGGAGCAGGCGGCGGGGCGTTTTTCGAGCTGGCCTGGAAATAGACGGCCGAGGCTCCGAGGACCGCGACCATGGCGATCGGCGTGATACTTTGCATGTTGGAAGCGTGGTGGCCCGAAGGCGTGGATTGCAACGCGGAAAGCGCCTGAATCAGCCACTTCTGTCTTTGTGACGAAATTCTTGCAAATCGATGTTGCAAATTCTCCGCCGACATGGTGCTTTTCGCCCGCCGGTTCGCCGGTCACAACAACAAGATGCGCGCGTGGCGGAATTGGTAGACGCGCTAGATTCAGGTTCTAGTAGGGGCAACCCTGTGGAGGTTCGAGTCCTCTCGCGCGCACCATCTTGTTAGTCAATGAATTACGGAGCCCAAAGGGCTCCGTTTTTCGTTATGGGCATCACTCTACTCCGAAGCCATGGAAGGCGATGTCACCAGGCAGCCCCGCCACCGGCAGATTCGTTTGGAGATGATCAACCGCAGTGATACCCAAACCCAAAGGCTTCGAAATTCTGCCGAAGCGCTGGATCGTGGAGCGCGCGTTCATTGGGCTCATCCAATCCAGGCGTTTGATCAGGGATCATGAAGTGCGGATGGACCACTCCAAGACGCGCATCCACCTCTCGATGGCAAGACGCATGCTCACGAGAAGCTCCGCGTGAGTGATTTTCAGACCGCTTCTAAGTTCGATCTTTGCAAATGTGGCCGGGAACGTCTGTTCCCGACCACAATTGTCTATTGCATTACCCAGGAAATTCGTCGGTTCCTCCTAACATCCTGCTGAAAATCCGGGCATTTGATCCCGGGGGATGCTGTGTGTAGGATGGCATTTTCGTAAGCGATCAACGTGGTATCCGAGAAACATCACCGCACCTCGGTCCGACTCAGGGACGTAGGAGTGGAGAAGGCTGTTGCTCTGCACCAAAGTCATCCCGACGAGATTCAGTCCAACCTGGGCAAATAAATAGTCCCCAAAGGGGGGACAGCGTGGCGGATACAGGGGGAGCCATTCACCCGATGACCTGCACGGCTTTGGCGACCACCCGTCTTTTGGGTCCGGGCCTCCGCAGATCTCATCCCCCTCCACGCCGATTTCCCGACGCCGGGCTGTCCCCCCTTTGGGGACTATGCTTTCGCCACTACGGAAATAGGATTCGCATCCTTCAATCACGCCTTCCTCACGACACTCGTTTCCTCGAGTCGCACCCCGGCAAGCCATGACCCCTGCTCCCGCCCGATCCAACAATCACTTCGCCTTCATGGCCGTCTCCGCCCTGTTCTTCATGTGGGGCTTCATTTCCTGCATGAACGACCTGCTGATTCCCAAGTTCAAGGCGGACTTCAATCTCACCCAGTTCCAAGCGAACCTCGTTCAATTCGCGTTCTTCGGAGCCTACTTCCTGGTTTCGCTCGCCTACTTTCTGATCTCCGCGTCGAAAGGCGACCCGATCAACAAAATTGGCTACAAAAACGGCTTGGTCCTCGGCTTGGTGATCTCAGGCATCGGCTGCTTGTTGTTCTACCCTGCCGCGGAAACCAAATTGTATCCGCTGTTCCTCGGCGCGTTGATCGTCCTCGGCTCGGGCATCACGCTCATTCAAATCGCCGCGAATCCCTACGTGACCATCCTTGGCCCCGAGGAAACCGGCCCGTCGCGCCTGAATCTCTCCCAGGGCCTCAACTCCCTCGGCTACGTGATCACACCGCTGATCGGCGGTATCCTGCTATTCGGCTCCAAGGAAATTTATACCAGCAGCGGCGGTGTGGACGCGGTGAAGGTTCCTTACGTAGGCCTGGGCGGAGCATTCCTGCTGCTCGCCGGTATTTTCAAAGTCATCTCGCTGCCGGTCTTCAAACAGGAAGGCAAAGTCGAGACCGGTGTGAAAGTCTTCCGCCACAAGCATTTCGTATGGGGCTGCCTTGCGATTTTCTTCTATGTCGGCAGCGAAGTCACCGTCGGCAGCATCCTGATCAATTATCTCAAGGACCCTGGTGTGATGGGCATGTCCGAGGACACCTCCGCGAAGTTCCTCTCCTTCTACTGGGGCGGCACCATGATCGGCCGCCTGATGGGCGCGATCTCCCTCAGCAACATCCAGCAGTCCCGCAAATACCCCTTCATGGCGTTGGCAGCGATCGGCGCGACGGCCGTGATTTTCGCGAATGCCACCTTCAAGGAAAACCTCACCCACGGGCATTACATCGATCCGAAGACGATCCTGCCGTACATCGGCGTGGTGGTGATGAGCTTCCTGTTCTTCGTGCTGGGCCGTTCCAATCCCGGGAAAATGGTGGGGCTTTTCGCGCTCGTGGCGGTGGGGCTAACCTGCTTCTCGATGAGCACCAAGGGTGAACTCGCCCTGTGGTCCATCATCGGCATCGGCCTCTTCAACTCGATCATGTGGTCCAACATCTTCAGCCTTTCGATCCGCGGCCTGGGCAAGGACACCAGCCAAGGCAGCTCGCTGCTCGTCATGATGATTGTCGGCGGAGCCATCATGCCGCTGATCCAGGGCGCGTTGATGGATAACTTCGGTGTCCGAACCTCGCTGGGCGTCGTGCTTATCGGCTATCTCTATCTCGCGTACTTCGGATTCTTCGGCGCTCGCGCGGACGAGCAGGCTCCCGTCGCCGAAGCCCAGGTCAGCGGCGGCCATTGACCGTTCCCAAGACCATCACCATGACCACGAATCCCGAGGACGATTCACGCATCGTGATGACGCTCGATGCGGGCGGCACGAGCTTCAAATTTTCCGCGATCCGTGGAAACAAGGCGATCACCCAACCGTTTGCCGTCCCATCAAACGGCGACCGCCTCGATGCCTGCCTCGCGACCCTGGTGGGTGGATTCGAACGCGTCCGCGAATCGATACCGGAAGCCCCCGTCGCCATCAGTTTCGCATTTCCCGGTCCGGCGGACTACCCCCGCGGAATCATCGGGAATCTGGGGAACCTCCCGTGCTTCCGTGGAGGCATTGCGCTCGGGCCGATGCTGGAGGCCAAGTTCGGCATCCCCACCTTCATCAACAACGACGGGGATCTCTTCGTTTACGGTGAAGCCATCGCCGGATTCCTGCCACAGGTCAATTCCCTGCTCGAAAAGGCCGGTAGCCCGAAACGCTACAAGAATCTCTTCGGCGTCACACTCGGCACCGGATTCGGCGGAGGGATCGTGCGCGACGGAGAGCTCTTCCGCGGCGACAACATCTGTGCGGGCGAAGTCTGGCTGATGCGCAGCAAACTGCATCCGAAAACCAATGCGGAAGAAGGGGCCTGCATCCGTGCAGTGCGCCGGGCCTACGGCGAAATCGCGGGAATTCCCTTCGATCTAACCCCTGACCCGAAAACCATCTTCGACATCGGAAACGGCAAGGTGGATGGAAACCAAACCGCGGCGGTTGAAGCATTCCGCCTCTTGGGCGAGTCCGTGGGAGATTCGATGGCCATCGCACTGACCCTGCTGGATGGATTGGCCGTGGTGGGCGGCGGCGTTTCCGGAGCTTGGCCGTTATTCCTTCCAGCGATCGTCGATGAATTGAACGGCAGCTACACCAGTCCCACTGGCGAGAAATTCCGCCGGCTCGCTCAATCCGCCTTCAATCTCGAAGACCCGGCGCAGCTCGAAACGTTCCTGCAGGGCAACAAGCGGGAAATCACCGTTCCCGGCAGCCCCCGCAAGCTGGCATACGATTCGATGCCGCGGGTGGGGGTCGGCATGTCGCGCCTCGGCACCAGCGAGGCGGTGGCGATTGGGGCGTATGCTTATGCGCTGTCGCAACTGAGTTGATCCCGTGCACGCGGCAGGCTGAGATAGAAAGACCGCTCTCATCCATCCGTCGAAGACTACCTCTTTTCAATTCCACCCCCGTAACACCCCGATTCCCGTGGCACCGATCACTTTCACCCCTCTTTACATGGATCGCGTCTGGGGCGGTCGTGAACTGGAACGCGTCTACGGCCGCACCCTGCCGGACGCCACCACGCCCATCGGGGAAGCATGGGAAATCGTCGACCGCGATCCGGAACAATCCGTGGTGAACTCCGGTCCCTTCGCCGGCAAATCACTGCACGAGCTCTGGAGCCACCACCGCGGGGAGATTTTCGGCGAAGGCCTGCCGGACTCCGAGCGCTTTCCGATCCTGATCAAGATCCTGGATTCCCGCGACGATCTCTCGATCCAGGTTCATCCGCCGGTCGACAAGGCGGACGAACTCGGCGGCGAGCCGAAGACCGAGATGTGGGTGATCGCCGCCGCCGATCCCGGCGCGAGACTCTACGTCGGCCTGAAAAACGGCGTCGCCCGCTCCGATTTCGAAGCCGCCATCGCCGATGGCACCGTCGAGAAAGCCGTCCATGCCATCGCCCCTCAGCCCGGCGAATCGATCTTCATCCCCTCCGGACGCCTCCACGCCATCGGCGCGGGCCTGCTGATCCACGAGATCCAACAGAACTCCGACACCACCTACCGCGTGTTCGATTGGAACCGCATGGGTCTCGATGGCAAACCGCGTGCCCTGCACGTGGAGCAATCGCTGGCGAGCATCGACTTCGAGGACTTCGAGCCTGGCATGGACGTGCCGAATGGCGACGTGCTGGCCGAGTGTCCGTATTTCCGCACCTCCCGCCACGAGCTGGCCGATGGCGCGCTGCTGGCCAATCCGGACCCCGGCCGCTTCACCATCGTCGGCGTGGTGGAAGGCGCGCTCGTCAGCACCGACAACCGCCGTTTCGTGAAGGGCGATTACCTTCTCCAACCCAAGGGGGCGAGTCCCCTCGTGGCGGAGTGTGAAACGGTCGCCCTCCAGGTGGAGATGCCGGGTTGAAAGAATGAAGCTTAAGTCGAGAAAGAACACCCGGGAGGCGAGGTCCGACAGACCTCCCATCGGCGACCAACTTCATCCGTCCACTTGCTGGAAACGGCCCATTGAAATCCAACGGCAAACGACAGTTGGCGCTTGAGGGCAAATCCCAAGATAGCGATATTGGCACACAATTCCATCAAACCCGAGTCCGATCCCACCTTCCTTCCAATTCCGTGAAACTATTGCCACCCACCTTCGCGTGTTTCATGGGAGGCTTGCCTCTGGCTCATGGGGTTGAGAAATCGACTTCCATCGAGTTGTTCGCCGATCACTCGGCGACGGCGCGTCAGGGATCTCATGTCACGGTACCTCATGATACCGCGACCCTCCGGTTTTTCGTGAAGCCGCAATCGCTTTGCGTCCGATACAAACTGGAGGGGTTGGATGCGGACTGGCGGCAAGGATCCGACGAAATGTTCTTCATCGTTCGTTTCCTCACCAAGGAAGGCGACCCGATCTCCCAGGAGGCATTTTTGGCAAAGGGCACGAGCCGTGGCTGGAAAGGCACCGTCGAGCGATCCGAATTCACCCTGAGACGGGAAATCGTCAAGGTCCCCGAAGGCGCGGAGTCCATGTCCGTGGTGATGTCGTCTGCCGGCCCTGCGACCACGGTGGGGATCTTCGCGATTTCGGGAATCACGATTTCGTCGATCCCCATGGGCGCTGAAATGCCCGTCACGTATCTGAGGGACAGCCGCATCCCCGATTCGGATTCCTTCATTTGGAGTAAATCCGGGACCCATCCTTCGATGGCTTCCACCCTTGCGATGGAAAATCGCGGCACCGGATCGGCCGCACTGGTCATCGTGGACGACGATATCAAGGCTCACGCCGACTGGGTCACCACTCTCCCCAACCCGCCCAAGATCGTACCGGGGGACTCCTTGGAACTGCGATGGAACGAAGTCTATTGCACGGGGGTAGGCGGTCCCTTTTCCGCGACCTATGATCGCCTCCCCCCGGGATCCTACCGCTTCGTCGCCGAAGACCTGTCGATCGCGGGAGCGCCGTTGAATTCCGGCGCGATGATGACCGTGGTGGTCCCCCTCCCCTTCTGGAAAAACTTCTGGTTCTGGGCAGCCTCGGCGGTCGTCCTCGCCATCCTCTCGGCGCTATACGGGCGGCGCCTGATCAGAAGACGAATCAACCGCCATCTGCGACACTCCCAATTGATCGCTGACGAACGGCTCCGGATCGCCCGGGACCTTCACGACGATCTCGGCACCCGGCTCTCCCACATCTCCCTCCTGGGCGCATACGCGGAAAGCAACATCGCCGACGGGGAGGCACGGGTCGCTTTCGGCCAGATCACCGCCATGTCCCGCGAGCTCATCAGTGCGCTTTCCGAAACGGTGTGGATGCTCAATCCGAAAAACAATCAGCTCGAAGCCCTCGTGGATTTCCTCTGCCGGTTGGTCAGCGAGCTATGCCGGCTTTCTGCCATCCGCTGCCGGATCGACGCCATGTCGGTGACGGAAAACGTCACGATCAGCCATGAGTTCCGCCACAATGTCAGCCTGGCGGTGAAGGAGATCGTTAACAATGCGCTGAAGCACTCGTTTGCCACTGAGATCAAGATGTCGATCCAGTTTGAGAACAAGCATTTGAAAATCACCGTCACCGACAACGGTGTCGGCATCACCCGGGAGCCGAACAAAGCCAGTCTAGGGCTGGAAAACCTCACCCAGCGAATGGCTTCCATCCGGGGAAAATGCGTCATTAACCAGCATGAGCAAGAGGGGCTGGAAATCACTCTGGAAGCGCCCATTTCCTGAAATCGACCACAGGGCATTGAATCAGGATCCTCGATGACCGGAGCACCGCCCCTGCATTTACGCGCGGCATCCTCCGCGGTTGGGGAATATCCCGAATGACCACCAGAGGGTGCAACACGGAGACCTTCCCCACGGGTCGAAATGCGCCGCCGTCCCCGGTTTGGGGACTACTCATTTTCGCAGTTTTCCCCAATACTTCTCAAAAAAACAGGCACGAGCCCATCGAACAACGACCGGAGCGCCGTCCCTGATTGCCGGAAGACCTCGCAATGTCCCGAACGGAGCGATGCCCCCGGGCAGCCATCATCGAGCAACAACAAAATAGGGCCTGTAAATCGCCCTGGAAACCTCTAGATTCACCCTATGATTCCCTCCAAAAAAAACGTGGTGGTGGTGGAGGATGACATCCGTCTGCGACACCATTTGATCAAGCTCCTTGACGGTCCGGAGGACATCACCTGCCTGTGCGCGGTTTCCTCGGCCGAAGAGGCATTGGAAAAGATCCCGGCTTACCGGCCGGACGTCGTCCTGATGGACATCAATTTGCCGGGAATCTCCGGAATTGATTGCATCCGTGAACTGAAAAAAAAGATGCCCCGCCTGGAGGTCGTCATGCTCACCGCCTACGAAGAGGAGGACAATATCTTCCGGGCGCTGAAAGAAGGCGCCAGCGGGTACCTTCTCAAGTCGAGCACGCCGGAGGACATTTACAACGCGATCCGTGACGTCTACTCAGGAGGCGCTCCTTTTTCCAGCCACATCGCAAGGAAGGTGGCGCAGTACTTCCGGGTGGAAAGGACCATCGAGGACGAGAATGAAAAGCTAACTGCTCGCGAGAAGGAGGTCCTCAGGCTCCTGGCTTCCGGTTACATCTACAAGGAGGTGGCTGATCAACTGGAGATCTCGTTGGAAACGGTCCGGACCTACGTAAAGCGGATCTGCCTCAAACTGCACGTACGCAGTAAAGTCGAGGCCATCATCAAATACCGGGCCTGAACGGGCCTCGCAGCATGTGGGCGGCACCGTGCCGGATGGATTTCCACATGCATTCCAGTTGAATGCGCGAGCCCGACTTTGACGCGCCCCCCTGTCCCCGCTTTGGGGACTGGTTCTTCTCCCGGCATTGGGTGATTGTAAGTTCTACCCAAGGGGTGAAAGGATCGCCGGTTTTGACGCGCGAACCGCTCCCCGTGCCAGCAGACCGCGACGATAACCCGGCGGACGCTCCACTTGCCATCAACCATCCTGTCGATATGCCCACTCGCCTTAATCCACTTCGACTTCGTCCCCAGTCCAGCGCGGGAATCCCTGCCGGTCACCGGAAGAAGCGTGGATTCACGCTCGTGGTGACGCTTTCGTTCATGATCCTGCTCACGATCCTTGTGATGGGTCTTCTCCAAGTTTCTGCGATCTCGCTCCGAACCACCACCCGCCAGATGCCGATGTTGCAGGCCAAGGCAAATGCCCGGATGGCCCTTCTCATTGCCATCGGCGAGCTACAGAAGGAGCTTGGTCCCGACCAGCGGATCAGTGCGGGGGGCGGCCAGCAACTCGAGGCATCCAATAGTTCCGGCCGAAACAATTGGGTGGGGGTTTACGATTCGTGGCCGGCCACGGCCGACCAGCGACCCACCCCGACCTTCCGGAAATGGCTGATTTCGGGCGAAGCTGGAGTGACCTCCACCGTGGATGCTCCCAAGACGGGGGCCGCGCTCGCGTCCTCCACGGTATCACTGGCGAAAGCCACGTCCTCCAGCGGTCCGGTCGAAGCCGGAGTGCTCAAGGTGCCGGATGGTGGCTATAGCTGGTGGGTTTCGGACAACAACATGAAGGCGAAGCTCGGAAACACCGTGGTACCGCCAACCAACGCCACCGAAGCGGTCGCGCGGCTGCAGGCGGCACCACGGGCGGCCCATGAGTTTTTGCTCGGGACATCCATTCCGATCACAGACCCGAGCCTCAACCGCCTGATTTCCCTGAGCACCGTGGACATTCTGGCCAAACCACCTGAGTCCATTTTCCACGACGCCACGACCATCGCGAATGGACTCGTGACCAATGTCCGTGCGGGAGGGTTCCGCAAGGATCTCAGCTTCCTGCTGGAGAAGCCTTACTCAGAAGCAATCAAGGATCCGCTCTACAAAGCCGGCTCCACGAATGGCATGCACTTCGGGGAGTTGTGGGCGGATCACAACATCTGGGGAGAACTCAAGACCGCGGGTCTGCCAGCCCATGCGGACGGCAGCAATCTGGCGGCCAATACATCCTACTTAAGTGGCCCCGGGACCCTCGCCGCTGCTTTCAACGATCCATTCCGCAAGTATCATCAACTTACCCGGATCCAACACACCATCGTCTATTCATTGATCAGCCGTCCTAAACCCGGCAGCACCACCAATGAGTATGATCTCCTGCTCGTGGTGGACCCGATCTTCACGATCTGGAATCCCTTCAATGTCCCCGTCTATCTTCCAGCCAGCGCCTACTCCTCGTTCCAGACCTGGGCGGTTCCCTATCGCCTGACCCTGCAGATTCAAAAATCCACCGGAGCCAGCACCACTTGGTCGGCCACAGTCCCCCAGATCTCGGGCACAAGCTTCAACAAGGCAAGGGTCGGGCAAGCGCAAAATCTCGTGCTTCGCCCGGGCGAAGTGCAGGTGCTCTCCCAGTCCTACCAAAACAAGCTGATACCCGGTGGCTCCATTGAAGCGAAACTCGGTTGGAACTTCGGTTCGGGCTTCGAATTCAGCCTAACGGTCCCGAAAAAGGACAGCTCGGGCGTGGTGACGGATCCCAATTCCCTCATGCTCCCCGTCATCAAGGGCGACGACCGGCTTACATTCTCGCTGACTCCTGCACCAAAGGGACAAAGCCATGGTCTGGGAATCACCCATGCCCGCCAGTATATCGGTGATGAGGGCCCATACGCCGCCGGTAACTTCTCGATCGATTGGACGACAGTCGAGACCGGCACACGGAATGGAGAGCTGCCCGCCGATGGATTCCCCCATGTCTTCCGGCAGATCCCGCGGGATCCGAGCTATTCGAAGGGGGTGGCGGAAATGGCGGTAGCCGCCGGAACGGATGGAACCACGAAAAAATGGCCGCTCTTCGTTTTCACCATGGGCTTTCGAACGGAAGAGGACAGCTACTATCCCGATATCGCCAGTCTCCAGCCGTCCCAAGCGCCGCCACGATATTCCGGCAAGTCGATTCTGCATGTGAATCCCAAATCGTTTACCTACGATCTGGGTGATCTATCACCCGAATGGACCCGCGAGACAGCCATCCAGGTCGGACTTCGCAAGCTCACCAGCCTGAACAATGTGATCGACACCGCGGGGGCAGGCCTCGGCTATTTCGGCGCATCTTACACGGCAGGCACGGGCAGCTCCTACGTGATCACCCAGTCCGTGCCCAAGGCTCCGATCTTCTCCCTCGGAACCCTCCAGAACTCCTTGGCGGACGGCCTGCCTGACAATGCCACGATCGCCGCCAACGACTCCAACCTGTCCCGGGTCTGGTATCTCCGTCCATCGATCTCCCACGCGATCGCAAATTCGTTCGCACCATCCGTGATGGCCCCAGGCAGCACGGCCGTGACCAAAGGCAGCGGAAAATACACGCGTGACCTCGCGGACCACTCATTCTTGGCAAACCGGGCATTATGGGACGATTACTTCTTTTCCTCGATCTCACCCAAATCCTCTACGGCGCATAAGAATCCGACGACAGCATATGGAGAGCAAAAAAGCCGCCTATCGCAATTCTTGGGTCTAGGCAGCACGACATCCGTTCCACTCCCCAACCCACGTTTCAAGCCATGGTCGTCCGATCCGCAGAGCACCTTGGACGAGATTTTCCAAGGTGCCACCCCCAAGCCGGAGGCAGCCGAACGAACTGCCGCGCATCTCGTGGTGGACGGAGCATTCAATGTGAACTCGACCTCGGTGAATGCGTGGAAGTCCATGCTCACCGCGCTCAAAGGTTCCATGGTGCCCGTATCGGAACCCACCGCCTCATCGAGCAATCCGACCCTTACAGCAGCCCCCGGAACGCCGGTCACAGGAGCACTCATCGCCGGTGGAGGTGCGATTGGTGATTCCGATATCATCAGCTGCTCTGATCCACAGCAATGGCTCGGATTCCGAACAGTGACGGACACACAAATCGACGAGCTTGCCAAAGCCATCGTCAAGCAAGTGAGACTCCGGGGCCCTTTCACCTCGCTCGCCGACTTCATCAACCGGCGTCCCGGCAGCAACAAGGAACTGGCACTCTCGGGCGCACTTCAAAGCGCGCTGGACGACAATGACGTCAGCATCAACGCACCCTATCGCAGCGGCAGTCGCACCCTCGACGTTTCCGAGGCCCGTGCCCAAGGGTTCGAATTCCCCGAGGCGGAAGCCGGAGCGAAGTCGGCCGGAGCGCCCGGCTATGTCAAACAGGGTGACCTGCTGACGCCCCTCGCTCCGCTCATCACGGTCCGCAGCGACACCTTTACCATCCGGACCTATGGCGAGGCCCGCGACAAAAACAACGAAATCGTCGCGAAAGCCTACTGCGAAGCCGTGGTGCAGCGGTTCCCCGACTACGTCGATCCCGCCAACGGCCCCCAGATCGTTAGCCCGGTTTCCCTCATCAATAAGACCTTTGGCCGGAAATTCCAGATCATCTCCTTCCGCTACCTGAACCAGGGAGAGATCTAGCCCCTTCCGCCGAGGGATTCCACCATACCCATCATGTCACTTCATCGAACAATCATCAATGTCGTCCTAGGGCTGCTGTTCATCGGCATCGGCGCGGGCGCAGATGCTCAATCGACGGATTCCCCCGAAATGCCCGCCAAGGAGCGGGGCCCGACGGTGAGGGCGCTGCTCCTCGTCCCCGGAAGTCCGAATATCGAACTGGTCACCATCGCAGGGGAAAAGGTTTCCCCTCCGTTTTCGATCGGGACATCGGGCCTAAGCGGAAACATCTTTCCGGGAACCCGCACATTCAACCTGGCCATCAAGGTGCCCTCCGCGGAATCCGGCTTCAAGAAAGTTGCCTTGGTGGTTCTGCCCGAGACGGGATCCAATTTCCTCCTTCTTCTCGAACCGCAGGAAGACAAATCGTTCATCCCCCACGTGATCCCCGACAGTTTGCAGGGGTTCGGCGCCGACTCCACGCTGTTCTTCAATGCGTGCAGCTCCGAAATCGGGGCGGTTCTCGGAACCCAGAAGACCCTGATCCGTCCCCGTCGCGTGGAGATCGTTTCCGCGCCGCCGGTGAAAGACGACGTCCCATACTACCAGACCGAGCTCTACCACCGGGATAACGAGAAATTCAAGCTGTTCGCCAGTTCGCGATGGCTGCATCGCAACGACGGCCGAAACTACGTCTTTATCTATCAGATCAAAAACACCGGTCGATTCGGCTACCAAACATTCAGCGAGACGTTTTCGGGAGCGACCGCGGGATTGGATACGTCCAGGATTCAATCCCACCCGGCACCATGATCCCCTCGCAAATAATTCCCGCCACTCGCTTGGCGTGCTTGTGATGGCACTCCCCACGATGGGAAGCCCCCCCGACGAAAGCATCCCTTTCCAGATGCTCGCCGAATCGCCGCAAGCCGGGCGGCTCGGCTCCCTGAGCACTGTCGCGACCGCGAAAAACGCCTCCTCTCCCGTTGCGAGGACAAGCCCGGGAATTTATCTGCACGCATGGCCGTAGCCGGATCAATTCCGCATGAACCGCAGGCCCGGCACTGAAACGATCATCTTAATCTGAAAAAATCCGAACTCGCAGAACTCATCCCGCAACATGATCCCGACCAACCTGTCTGCCGTCCGCCCCATCGCCCGCACCTGGGCCTTTGTGCTTTCCCTTGCCTTCCTTGCCCATGCCGACACCGCGCGGGCAGATGACAGCCGGATCCTCATTCAAAGCGGCCAGAAAGTCGCGTTTCTCGGCGACTCCATCACCGCCGGCGGCTGGAGTTCTCCCGGTGGCTACGTCCGGTTGGTGATCGACGGCCTTGCCAAGGAAGGCATCGCCGCCACGCCCATCCCCGCCGGCGTGAGTGGAAACAAGTCAAACGACATGCTGGCCCGGCTGGACAAGGACGTCCTCTCCAAACAACCGGACTGGCTGTTTCTCAGTTGCGGCGTCAACGATGTCTGGCATGGAGCCAACGGCGTGCTTCTCGATGCCTATAAAGCCAACATCACAAGCATCGTCGACCGCGCCAAGGCGCAGTCGGTGAACGTCATCATTCTAACCGCCACTCCGATCGGTGAGGATGACAATGACAACAACCGCAAGCTGGCGGCTTACAACGATTTTCTCCGCGAACTTGCGAGCCAACGCAAGCTGCCCCTTGCCGACCTCAACGCGATCTTTCAGGGAATCCTCAAGCCGCTGGCTCCGAATAATTCTTCGCGGATTCTGACCGTCGATGGCGTGCACATGAATCCGGAGGGCAATGTCACCATGGCCAAGGAATGCCTCCACGCAGTTGGAGTTTCCGTTGAAAAGATCAAAAGCATCGAGAACCAATGGATCGATCAACCGAACACCGCGGCTCTCAGCGTCCAACCGTTCGATCCGCGTCCGGACTTCAATATCTCCCTCCGCCAATACCGGGGAATGAGCATGGTGGCGGGAAAGCAGGGCACGGATTTGGGGACACTGGTCCGTTCGCTGTGGCTCCGCGCCCTGACGGATACGGTTGGACTTCATCAGCGGGAAAAGGTACTCAATGCCGACCAGGTGAAGAAAGAGGCCGTCGCGAAGTTCCAGATTGACGTCATGGTTTTGTTGAAAGAGTGAGACGCCCAATCTTCCAGTTGCCTCATCAGCGCCTTTCCCCACAAATGAGAATCCCACCTTTTCTCAAATCTTCGATCCACGAGGTGCGGACCTTGCGTCGAAGCCTCGTTACACTCACCTGCCTCTCGCTTACCCTGGGTTCCAGTTTGGCGCAGGCACCCAATCAGCCGCCGCCCCAATCGGAGGAGCAACCCGTCACGGCGTTGCAATCCCACTGGCGTTCATTGCTGGGCGAAACGCTGGGCGGTTGGGAAACCTGGATGGGCGTCCCCCATCAAAGCGTTGCTGGTTTGCCGCCCGGTCCCGATGACCGAAAAGACATTCCGTTGGGACTGAATAACGATCTCAAACAGGTGTTTTCCGTTATGCGGATCGATGGTGAATCGGTTCTGCACATCACTGGAGAAATATTTGGCGGCATTTCGACTCTCGAATCATTTGGCAATTATCACCTGCAATTGGAAACGCGTTGGGGAACGAAAAAATGGCCGCCCAGGGAAAACGAAAAACGGGACAGCGGCCTGCTTATTCACTGCCAGGGCGAACATGGCGCTTTTGGGAAGAACTGGAAAAAGAGCGTCGAACTCCAGGTGCAGGAAGGCGACATCGGGGACTTGTTTCCTCTGGCTGGACCAAGGGCCGATGTCCGGCAAGTCATCGTCAATAATGTCGGGGTTTATAGCCCGAGCGGCGAACTGTTGCCGGCCAAACAGAAGGTGGCCCATTTGCAGGGGAACTTTGAAAAAGCCAACGGCGAATGGAACCTGATCGATGTCTACACGCTCGGCCGGAAATCGGTGTTTGTCGTCAATGGCCACGTGGTCAACGTCATCGAAAACACCCGAACCAACAAAGACCTCCCGCTCGTTTCGGGGCAGATTCAACTTCAGTCGGAGGGAGCTGAAGTGGAATATCGCCGAATCCGAATTCAGGCGATCACTCAGTTTCCGAAGGAGTTGGGCGTAGCTCCATAAGATTCTCCGGAATCGTTCGGCATCCCCAGCTCCCTTCTGCCAGACCTCTTTTGGCGCGCTTCGCGCAGATCTTGTGCGCTGTGCCGTCCTCCAGAGCCAGGAGTCAGGCGGAAGGTTCATGGTGAGCCAAGGTGGTCGTCGATCAAGACGAGCTCCTCGCTTCCATGAACTTGATAACGGCCTGGGTGCGGCTGTGGACGCCGAGTTTCGTGTAGAGGCATTCCACGTGGCGGTGGACGGTAGAGACGCTGAGGAAAAGAACCTGGGCCACCTCCTTATAAGTAAGGCCTTTGGCGAGGAGCTCCAAGACCTCGAGCTGGCGCTGACTCAGAGTATCCAGTGCTGGAGAGGGACAGACCTTGGGTTTAGGGGTGTCGATCGTGCGGGAGACAGGAAGAGGCCCGATGGGAATGGCACCTTCCCAGGCCTCCTGCACGGCGGAAGCCAGCGCCTCGGCCGCACAAGCGCGAAGCACACGGCCCTTTCCTTCCGTCGCGAGCGCCCTGGTGAGGGCATCAAGGTCGAGGGGGATGGGAAGCATGACGAGGCGAGCGGGCTGCTGCCCAGCCGTCCCGTCCGTCGCGGGAAGGCTCACGGCCATCACGATGGCCTGCGGCTCCGCGCCTTGGGCAAGTTCCAGGATTTCCGAATACATGACAGGAGAAGGGGTTGGTGAACGCTCGTGCGCCGGCCCTCCGCCCCCGTCGACAAGGCCGGCGCACGATTGCTGTCACCGCAGCGAAGCGTGACGGGAGAATGACGGTGACGAATCGGTGAGCAGGAAGCCGTGTTAACGGGATTTCCCGGATTCAAAGGAACCTGGATCAACGGCCTCGCTGGAAGGCGGCAGGTCGGCTTCGGAGGTGCCGAGCTGCTTGTTCGGGGTGTCCGACATCTCGACATCGATCTTCAGTCCGGCCAGCACGGCGTCGTGGGTGAACCAAAGCGCATTGCTCGGCTTTCCGTTGAATTGGATTCCCTTGATATACTTGCGATCGCGCGAACTGCCCTTGGCGTTGATCTCGAGCCGCTTGCCGTTGTGCAGGTCGATGGTGACCTTTTCAAAGACCGGACTGCCCATTTCATAAACGGGGACGCCAGGCACCTCCGGATAAAAGCCCATCATGGACAGCACGACAAACGCCGTCATGCCGCCACCGTCCTCGTCTCCCGGGATGCCGTGAACGGTGTCCGTGAAGGCGAAATCCAACAATTGCCTCACCCGTTTCTGGGTTTTCCACGGAGCTCCGAGATGATTGTAAATGTAGGGAATGGCCAGGCTCGGTTCATTGCCCATCGAGAACTGCCCGACCATCGACGTGGAGTCCGGGAAGGTCGCGAACAATTCATATTTGGAACGCTCGCGATCCGCGACGCTCGATTTGCCGAGATCCTCGCGGAACAACTCGTCGAGCTTGGCTTCGGCGGCCTTCCTGCCGCCCATCAGTTCGGCGAGCCCCTTGATGTCGTGCTGAACGTCCCAGTTATAGGTATAAGTGTTGTTTTCCGTGGTGTAATCACGCCCGCCCATTCCGCCGGAGAACTTCGGATCGAATGGCTCGATCCACTCCCCCTTGTCGTCCTTGGGCCACATGAAGCCCTTGTCGGCGCGATAGAGGTTCTTGTAATTGCCCGAGCGTTTCAGAAAAAGCCCGGCATCGTCTTTCTTGCCCAGGGTCTTCGCCAGTTGAGCAATGCACCAGTCGTCGTAGCTTTGCTCCAGCGTGACCGAGACACTCTGACGGCGTTCGAACGGGTGCACCTCGGGCACGGTTTCCTTCTCGCCTGGACGCAGTGCCGGCAGGTAGCCGTTTTCGTTATAAAAGTCGTCGAGCGAGCTTTTCGCTCCGTTGCGCCACGGCAGGATGGTGGATTCCAACGAGTTCTTGCGCAGGCCCTCGTAGGCGGTTGCGAGGTCGAAACCACGGATGCCTTTGAACCAGGAATCGGCGATCCAGGGTGCCGCGTGATTTCCCGTCATGCAGGCGTAGTCGCCCCAGAGAACGGCAAACGACGGCATCACCCCGCTTTGCTCATACATGCGCACGTAGGAATGGATCTTGTCCGCTTGCTGTTCGGGATTGAGCAGGGTTTGAAGCGGCTCCAGGGCCCGGTAGGTATCCCAAAGCCAGTTGTCCACATAGAACGGGCGCTCGTCCTGATGGACCTTGTGATCGTAGCCGCTGTAATATTGCCCGTCCTCGGTGATGTTGATCATCCGTTCATAGCAGCGGTAGAGGCTGGTGTAGAAAACGCGCTTCTGATCCGGCGTCCCGCCCTCCACCTTGATCTGCCCCAGCGTCTTGAGCCAAACGTCATGGGCGCGGGTCTTGTTCTTCTCGAAATCCGAACCACCGATTTCCTTGGCGAGGTTTCTCTTCGCCTGCTCGACACTGATGAAGGAGATGCCGTAGCGGAATTCCAGCACCTGTTCGCCGTCCCCCGCGGTAACGGCGAGACGAGCCAGCTTGCCCTCCCCGCTGCGGACGCCGGTCACCGGTGCGCTGAACTCGCCGTAAACGAAGGCCTGCATACCATTGAACTTCTCCACCCCCGAGATGGAGTTGTTCCCGCCCATCTCAAGATCCCCTTCCTTGCGGTTGGCCAGCAGCACCACCGGCTTCCCTTCGGGAAACCTGAAGCGGAAATGGCCGCAGCGCTCGGTGGGAGTGAACTCGATGCCGATGAGCGAATCATCCAGCCGGGTGGAATAGTAGTAGGGCGTGGTCTGCTCCAGATCGTTGGCGGCCGCTTGCTTCCACGATGCATCCGTCGGAGCGCCGGCATGCGGCATGATGGAGAACAATTCACCCAACCGGTGCGAGATGATGGTGAGCGGAAAGGACTGGATGCGGTCGTCGAGGACATCCTTTCGCACCGGATAGACCCGCACCATGCTATTGGGAAGATGCACCGTGGGTTTGGTCGGTTCCAGCAGGATACCGACACCTCCGATGGTGGGATCGACATATTCGAGCTGAGCGGACAAATGGCTTGTGACGGAGAAGCCGCAAAGCACAGCGGCCGAGAGGACTTTTTTCATGTAGATGGAATTTCGGACCTTCCCGGGCGCCGGGAAGGTGAATGGGATTTTCGAATCGGACCGCGACGCAAGGTTCACCGCCGGACACCAGATTCGCAGTCAGTGGAAACCGCGGATAGTCACCAAAACGGGGACAAGTTTTAGGGAGCACCTTCGCCACCGTGACGTCATGCCGTGACGAGTCCTTGAAATGCACAAGGCCTGGGCAGGAAATGTCCTGCCCAGGCCCTCTTCCTTGGCGAGCACCATCGCTAGCAGGGGCGTTTCCCTACCTCCTGAAAGCAGGGCTTCCGGCTAGATACTCTTCAAATCCCCTTGGCGGTCTTGCGGCCCAGCTTCCACACCGGACCACCGGGATCGAAGGGTGCCGCCTGATCGCTCGGCTTCACCGCCGGCAACGAGGAATCCAAGCGGAACAGAGGCAAGATCGGGGCGCCCGTCGAGGTCTTCTGATAGGTCGCTCCAATTTCCTCGATGTAAAGCAGCGCCCCGAACGAGCCGCCCGGCACCTCGCTGATGAGGATCTCCATTTCGTATTCCGTTCCGGCATTCGCCTCGAACTCGGCTCCGACGGCCAAGCCGCCGATCGAGTTATTCCAGCCACCGAGAGCGTCATACTGATAGTAGGTCACCGGGATCTTCATCGGATAGTCGTGACGGATCGTCTTTTCGAGTTCCCGGTTCTGCACCTCGCCACGCAAAACGGCGCGGGTTTCCTTGCTGGCCGGTGATATTGGCGCGGTTCCGGACGCATAGCCATGATCGAACACCTCCTTGCGGTTGAAGCGGACCACCAGGATGTCATCCGCCGCGCCGACGAAGCGGTAGCGCGCGGTCTTGGGCGGGATCACGCTGCCGCGATAGACCACCACCCAGCGGCTCGGCTGCACCTCCTTCTCGCACTTGAAGGCGGCGGGCGCGGCATCGGCGGATATCCTCGGGATGAAAACGCGGGTCTGGTAAAGCTTCTGCGGAGCCTGATAGTATTTCTTCAGCTTGCTGTCGTGCCAGCCGTCGTTCACGAACTCACGCACGATCTTCGGCATGTCGCCCGGTGTGACGTCCGTCGACTCGCGCTTGTCCGTCTGCTTCATGTCATAGAAGGTGCCGATCATCGCGCCCGCGTTCGGATCGATGAGACCGAAGAGGTTGGCGCCGCTGGCATTTCCCCCGAGGCCCGGACCAGTCCCGGCGCCGAACCCCGGGCCGGTGCCATTGCCACGACCCCCTCCCGTGCCACTGCCTCCGAGACCACCGGACAGCGCACCCGAACCGAGCGAGCCCAACGACGACATCGACGCCGCGGGATCGACCTCCGGCAACGTGAACGACGACGTCGCCCCCTTCGCGGACATGCGCGGCGCGTTCGCCGTGTTCATGGTGGCCCGCTTCTTCTTCTGACTCACCTCGTTCACGCCAGGCGAACCGCCGCCCCCGCCCTTCGGCATGAAATCGACCTCCGCCTTCTTGGCGGGGATAACCTGGAACACCCATACCACGCCCAAGGACAGCAGGATGGCATGGACAATGATGGAAACGGAAAGGGAACCACCGCCGAGCTTCCGCCAGAAGGACAACGGGTGGGGCTTTCGCGAAGCGTGGTCTCGAATGAATTCGTCGGACATCGGAAAAGTCGTGGGTTTAGGGAACCGGGTCAGTACGGAAAGGGCTGGCTGGCAGGTCGGCGGAATTGACGAAGTTCGGCCTCTCCGGGGTCGGCATCCACCCGTATCTGACGGTGGCAGGCTTCGGCACGGCTGCCGATGAGACCTCAACCAAGTCGCCATTGAGCTTCACAGTTGCGGGGTGATAAACGCCGTCCGCACCCGCAATCTCGAAGTTCCTCAAGGGTTCACCATCGGTGCTTTTGAGAGTGTCCGCGCCGATGTCAAACCGAAGAACGAGGTGGTCGCCGACGACTCTGAGTTCCCGATAGAGCGGTCCGTGATAGGCAACCTTTTGCCCATACTCCCTCGCCAGAGCGAGGTTCGCGAGACGCTTGCCGATCTGGACCTTCTCCACGGGATGTAATTCCTTGCCATCATTGAGGTCGAAGGTGGTGACAAAACCGCTGTTCGGAATGTCGGTGGCAAGCTGTTGCTGGATTTCACGCATGAAGGGCCAGTAGTCACCATCGCCGGAGATGCGGGAAGGAAGCTGGACCAGATAAAATGGGAAATCGCCGAGGGCCGGGTCGCCAGCAGCCTTCGCCCAGTTGCTGCGCCAGCTTTTCGCGAGAGCCGCGAGGGTGCCGCGGTAGACCTTGACCCAGTCCTTCTTGGAGTCCCACTCGCCCTGATACCAAATCACTCCTCGCAGTGCGACGGGATGGAGGGGGGCGATCATGCCATTGTAGAGGCCGGACGGACGGCGCGAATATCTCGGGCCCATCAACTCGCCGGGCTTCTTCAAGGAATCCGTGCTCTCCTTCCGGGCGCGGTAGGCCGCTACCTGTTCCTCGTAGGCAGCGCTCTGTTTGTCGCGCTCCTCCTGCTTTTCAGGTGTCCAGCCCTTGGTGGCGTTTCCCCACCACTCCCGCAAATAAGCGGTCGAACCATCCGTATCCCGCACCTCATTGGGGATCCAGGAAAAGGCGTTGGTGGCTCCGAGGGAGGAGCGGATCAGGCCGAGCGGGACATCCGGCTGGCGCAGCTTCAGGGACTCGCCGAAGAAAAACAATGTCGCGCTGAAACCCATGACCGTTTCCTTTCGCGCTTCGGTCCAAGCGCCCTTGACCTCGCGAAGCGGCTCGTCCGCCACGGCCTCACCCACTTTGAAAAGACGGATACCGTCATATTGGCCCGGCATGGATTTCTGGACAGCCTCTTTTCCGTCCGTCCCGCTGACGACCCAGTCCATGTTCGACTGGCCGGTGCCCAGCCAGACATCCCCCACGAGGATATCCGAAAGGGTGATCTCGTTGTTGCCCTTCACGGAAAGGACCGCAGGCACCTTCGAAAGTTTTTGGGCGGGCAGCCTGACCATCCACTTGCCAGCAGCATCCGCGGTAGCCCGCTCGACAAAACCGTTGAAAGTCACCGTGATCCTTTCGTTCGGGGATGCGGTGCCCCACACCGGAAGCGGCTTTTCCCGTTGCAGGACCATATGATCTCCGAATATCGGATTGAGCACGACATCCGCCGAGGCCGCGAGCATGCCGACGGCGGTGACGAGGAACACACGAGTGATGGAACGGGGATAATTCATGGTGAGATTTGCGACAGCAGCAGGCGATGATGACCCATTGCGCAGGGTCTGTTTCGCGCACGAAATTTCAGGGATTGCAGGGACTACTTCGCCATGGACGCGTATTCCTTCTTTCATACCGAGTATTCCGCCAGATGACGGAATATAGATAGTCCCCAAAGCGGGGACACCCGGGCAAACGTGCTCCCGGGTCACGGACGGCCTCTGCAACCAACAGGAGGATGACCGACTCCCCTGTTACTTCGGGATCTCGTTCAGCGTATACCAGGCTTCGGGATGGAGCAGGGCTCCATTCTTGGCCGAACGCAGCGCCTTTCCATCGAGGTAGTGGACATTGCCTTGCACCAGGCCCTTCACTTTCAACCTGACAGACAGCCCGTCACCAGAGACCTTGGCCTCCACCACCTTTGGTTCGCTCAAATCGACTTCGGGACTTCCGTAGGCGGCTTGATAAATGTAGGTCCACGACTTCATGGGATAGCTCGCGATGTCTGATCCGGTTTTCGGGTCGATCGGCTCGGTAAACGTCAACTCGAACCCGTCGGGTCTGGCTTTCATCTCCTTGATTTCAAAGGGAACTTTTCCATTCCAGCGAACACGCTCAAAGGTGAACGGCTTGCTGCCGCGGCTGCCCCATCCCCGGTTGCTGCCACCCACGAATATCGTGCCGTCCTGCGGATCGAAACGCACCGGAATGATCCCGGCTTCGAATCCCTCAAGAAAATGAAACACCGCGCCTTGGTAGAGCCCGTTGACTTTTTCCAGACAAACGCGCTGCACCTGCGATTGGGTCTGCTCGCCCACGTAGAGTTGTTTTTCCCACGGACCGAATTTCCCTTTCGATAGATCAACCGCGATGCCCGTTGGCGAGTTGCCAACCTTGGCATGCGGGAAGACCACCGCCGGCGGGACGAATGCCGGAATTCTCCGCCGCTCGCTGACGATGCGGCTCTCGTTCGTCGGATCCGGCGGGCGCGGACCGATCTCGTCGGTCTGGGTATAGTAGATATTGCCGCTGGGATTGCCCTGGAACGAACCGGGCTTGAGCCATTTGAGAGAGGAAGACCCGTTCCAAGGTCCCTGGTTGTCCGTGAAAAACAGGTCACCCTCCGCGTTGCTTCCGATTCCGCCCGGCGAGCGGAGACCGGATACGGCAGGGATCACCTCCCCCTTGGCGGTGACGCGCATTGCCCAGCCTCGCCACTGCGATTTCGCACCCATGGATCCGGTGAGACACAGGGCGACCCAGATGTCGCCGTTCTTGTCCGGCTCGGAGCCGAAGGCGTATTCGTGGTAATCGCCGCTGATTCCCCAACCGGAGCCGAGCGTTTCAAAAGCATCCGCTCTGCCGTCGTTATTCGTATCACGCAGGCGGGTTACCTCGGGGCGCTGTGTCAGAGTGAGGGAGCCGTCCTTGTAAAACATGCCGAGCGGCTCGTGCAGGTTGCGGGCAAAACGCGACCATTTCACTTTCGAAAGATCCGCTTCGTAGGCCCCCTCGCAGATCCAGACGTCTCCGCGACGCGTGGCGACGGCGACCTTCCGGCCAGGCATCAGCGCGATGGAGCTGACTTCCATCACCTCATCCTTGGGAAGAGGGATTTCCTCACGAAGATAGTAATCGGACTGAACAGGTTGGGCGATGGCCGCCGGAATGCCCGCAAGAACGGCAAGAATGGATTTCATGAAGACAGAAGACGATGTGAGATTCACCATTGGTATTTCAGCGAGACCTGGCTCTCGCCCTGCGGGATCTCCAGCGGCAGGATGAGTTGTTTGGATTTCCCGTTACCGCGGATCGACGGCCGGGATTTAACCCCCTCGCCGAGAAGCAGGACGGAACTCCCTTCGAGAACGAAGGCGCGGTCCGATCGCTCTGCCAGCTCCTCGTTCTGCGCCAGCAGCATGGATACCTTCAAGGGTGAGGAACTCCGATTGTTGAATCCCAACACGCGATGGAGTGAAAGTTTCCTGCCGTCGGCGCTGAACTCCGGCATCGGCGAATCGGTCACCCGCACATCTCCCAGATCGTAGATGAAAGTGGGTTGCTGGGCCGCGTTCAGCTTGTATCCCCTGAATCGGAACGGCAGCGAATCCTCCGGTAGCTTCGGCCATGGGGCATCTGGGGACGCGAGTTGAGCGAAGCCCGGGAGATTGCCGAGGTGGATGACGTTTTCACCGGACGGCTGCTGGTTGCCCTGGCCGCGGTCGGTCCAGTGGCGACCAGCATCGATGAATGCACCGGTCCAGAGAAGGGAAACGGCAAGGTTGTCCGCGCTGAATGCCAGATTCACCCCGCCGTCGTAACCCACACCGATGGCGCGGGGAGAAACATCCTCGATGAAATTGCGATACATCACCGCTTCCCCAGCTCCTGGAGCCACTGGGATCGGTGGAATCTGCTTGCCATCCGAAGTGCCCACCTTGGCTGAAAGCACCTTCCAGCTTTTGTCCCCTTCTCTTTTCAAACCCAGGAAAATGCCTTTGCCTCCCGTGACCTCCAGATAATCGATGTGGATCTTGTGGTCGCCCTTTGTCAGGGCTACGACGGCTTCCCTGGTTCGCCCCGGGCCCATCGGTCCAGTGCCGTCTATTTTCAGCAATTGGTTGCCATCGATGGAAACAGCGGCGGCATCGTCCACACTCAATTGCACCGTGTAGCGGCCTTCCTCGGCAATCTCGATCTCACCGTCCCAGACGATGCCATAGTGGTTCTTCCTGTCGGATTGATAGACGCTGATCACCCCCTCGCGTTCCTCCTCGACGGACTTTGCCTCGAGCGTGGAATAGTCAGGGAGTTTCGTCCAATCGCCGTGATAGACCTTGGAAATGAGATTCTTGATGGGCGGCTTGGTCGCCTCCAACGGATGCAGCTTTGCCAATTCGTCAGAGGTCCAGTGACCGGAGCGTTTGGCGGTCGCCGAGCGGATGGCGGAAACCTGCGCCGCAGTGACGGGCTGATGCTTGTTACCCCAGCTCGACCGGACGTAGGTGAGAATACCGGCGATCTGGTCGTCCTTGAGCATCCCACCGTGTGGAGGCATTTCGAGATTGTAGGTCTTTTCTCCCACCGTCACCGGACCTTCCAGACCGTTCAACACCACCTTGATCGCGCGATCCGGATCCCCCGCGACCCACGGGCTTCCTGCCAGCGGAGGGAATGTTCCATTGGACGCCCCCATTCCGTCGGCACCGTGACAGGCTGAACAATAGGTAGTGAAATCGGCAGGCCCGTCTCCCCACGACAAGGAGGCCGTTGCTAACAAAATGACTGGAGTACGAAGAATCATCGGATGAATGTGGGATAGGTAGTTGCCCGCTTAGTGTACTGGTTGGGCGACCACTCCGATCGTGTCGGCGGTTGGAAAGTTCTCCGGCACCGGGATCGTCACCTTGTCCGTCGCGACCCATTCAACGGACCGCTGCAGGACGGTTCGGAGGCCAACGCAATCGTAGGTGGTGGGATACTTGCTGTTCTCGCCGAGATGACCGGGAACCAATGTGATCACCTTGCCCTTGCCGTAAGGAATCCACCAAACCATCGGCTCGTGGACACCCGTGCCCTTGCTTTCCGTCGATGAAAACGCCGTCGCAAGGATGTGGACATTCTCCGCTGGGCCACGTTGACCGTGATAGAGTTCGTCGCTCACATGCATCCACACCTTCGGCAAGCCCTTGAAGATCGGGTTCTGATCGTCGCGGGTGGTGATCTGATAAGCGTGGCCCGCTCCATGACCGCCGCTCACGCCCTCGCCTTTAGTCTGGCGAACGAGCTTCAGGTTCTCATCCAGATAGAGGCGGTCTCCATAACTGGCATTGCGCCAGAGCAGACCGGCCATGGTTTCGAATTCCGTCCATCCGGTGAAAGCGTTGTTTGCGGCGTGGACGAGGGTCACGCGACCGCCGTCGTTCACATAGCTGACAAAATTGGCCTTCACCGTTTCCGGCCACATCTTGCCGTTGTAGTCGCTGAGCACGACGTCGTAGTTCTTGAACTTGGGATTCCAGTCATTCCACGCGTCTTCCGGGGCTTCCTTGGACGGGGTGGTGCTGACGGTGACGTCGAAGCGGCCGGTTTCTTCCAGAAGCCCCTCGATCACCGGCGTGCTGTGAATCCAGTCGTGGTTGTTCTGGCCGGTGATGAGCAGGACCCGGACCTTCTCCGCAGGCGCGGAGAAAACCGTGCCACACCAGAGAAGTGAGGCGATGGAGGTCGTGATGAAGGATCTGAACGAAATCATGCGGATGGATGGTGGTAATTTTCGGATTCTTATTTTTTCGAATCTTCCATCACCTGCAACTCATGGATCGACCAATGGTTGCCGGCGGATCCCAACTGGGTGATCCTGATGAATTTCGCGGGCGTCGAGTTCAATGGGATTTCAATGATCGGCCCCTTCTTCCCGTCACCCCTGACGATGGGCGGATCCCACTGCTTGCCGTCTTTTGAAACGGCGACTTCATAGCCGCGTGGATAGTCGTTGGGCGAGTTTCGGAAATCAAGGGTGACCCCAAGGACGGGCGTTTCCTTGTCCAGTTCGATCTGGAACCACATGCCAGGCTCCATGCCCTTGCCTGTGGAGTAACGGGTATCCGGGCTGCCATCAGCCGCCTTCCTCGCATCAGCACCATTGACGCTCGCACTGAGCTTCATTCGTTGCAACGGGACGATCTGGGGAAGACTGTCTTGAAGTTCCTGATAGGTCCACGGCCCACTGCGATTGGATGTATCTTTGCGCGCCTGGGCCACATCGGACGGCGTCACGAAGGAACCCCGATTCCCAAAGCTGTTGCGGACATAGCTGACAACCGCGGCGATCCATTCGTCATCGTTGCTGGCCATCGGTATCATGAGGCCCTCGTACTTCTTGCCCGCGATCTCGCCTTCAAGTCCCTTCAGGAGCACGTAGACCCCCCCTTTCGGATTGTTGGTGATGGTCTTGGAACCTGCAAAAGGCGGAGCCAGCATGGCCCCCTTCGAGCCAGCAACCTCGATCCCGAGACCGTTCTGACCGTGGCAACTGGCACAGATGGTCGAATAGATTTCCTCGCCTCGCTTCATCACCGCGCGCTCCTTTTCCGAATATTCGGTCAGCTTTTGGCCTGGGGGCAGCGTGAGATAGGCCCCGATCTCCTTGATACCCTTGGCTGTCGATTTCAGCACCGTGCCGGACACGAGTTTCATGTGGTTGGGCCAGGCCAGATACTTGGCGGTCATGCACGCCTGAAGCACCACGTTCGGATCGGAGTCCTGTGCGAGTTTCTCGATGTCGGACTGGAACGACGCATCACCCTGCCGGAACAACGTTTCGCTCACGCGGATGGCCCCGGCGCGGACATGTGGATCGGAGTCCGCCATTTTCTCGCGCACGAGCGCGGGCGTTGCGGCATCGAGACCCTGCAAGGTCCAGAGCGCGTGGAGGCGCGCCAGATACTGCGGATGGCTGCGAGCCATCTTTTCAAGCGCGGGAACCACCGACATGTCCTGCCTCAGAACGATCAGGCGTTGCGCCGTATCACGCCACCAGCCGTTGGGGTGGGCCAAGTGTTCCACCAATTGGGCGGTCGTTTCCTCATACATCCGCGGCTGTTTCACGGGCTTTGTCGAGGTATGGACGAGACGCCAGATGCGCCCCCGACCGGTGACTTTGTCGAAGCTGTATTGTTCGACGACCTTCCGCAGATAGCTCCCTGGATTGACCCAGGCGGATTCCTGGATGATACCGCGATACATATCGGTGATGCACATCGTGCCATCCGGGGAGGTCGTCATGTTGACCGGCCGAAAGCAAAGATCCGTGGACCGGAGGAACTCGGATTTCTGATCCTGATAGGGGTTGCTCAGCACCTTCAGTCCGCCGTCCAGCGTGACTTTCGAACGGCGGACCATGCGTCCCACCGGTTCGCCGAAGAACACGTCCCCCAGCAGTTCACTGGGAAGCTGGTCGCCTCGGAACACCTCGATGCCGGCTCCCGAGGTGAATCCCTTGAGCGTGCCTTCCGGCTCGCGCACCCGGCTCAATCCACCCTGGAAATCCCGCACCCCGGCCGCCGGGAAGAGCTCCTTGAAGCCATTTGCGAATTGGTCCGGCGGATTGAACATGCCGTAAACCACGGGAGCCTGGAAACTGATGGGCCCCTTTTCGCCACCGGCGTTCACGTAATAGAGGCTGCCGTGATTATCCTGACCGAGGCCCCATTGCCCTTCATTTGGAGCCGTTGCCTCTTTTTTGACACCCGTGGGCGTCCAACGCAGGCGGAAGTTGTTGTAGGTCGTGTAGATGGCGTTATCGATCGCCCAGATCAAACCGCTGGGCTGGTGTTCCAAATTGCCGCCGCGCGGCCCGCCTTGCCACCAAAGCTCCTTCTTGTCCGCCACACCGTCGCCGTTTGTATCGGTGTAGAGGTAGAGATCCAGCGAGTCGGTCTCATTGACCACGATCTGCCCCTTGCCCAGTGGCAGGATCATGCGAGGCAAAACCAGATTGTCCACGAAGACGGAATGCTTGTCATAAGTGCCATCTCCGTCCGTGTCAGTGTGCATCGAAATGCGGCTCGTCGCCTTCCGTTGGTCGTTTCCGTCGATGTCATTCATGTAGGTCCGCATTTCCGCGACGAACATCCGTCCGTCCCCGTCGAAAACGGTCACGACCGGATCCGTGATCTCGGGTTCACTCAGGACGAGTTGCAGACGGTAGCCTTCCGGCAACAGGAAGCTCTTGGCCGCCTCCTCCGGAGTCCTCGCCTGAACGGGTGGCATTTTGGGAAATTCCGCGGATTGCCCCTGACAGACAGCAATCGTGGCGATGCACGAAAACAGGATATGGTATTTCATAATATCAATGATTGAACAATCGCCCCCGGCAACGAGCGGACGGCATCCTTCTGATGGGCTTGATTCCGATGGGTTGGACACGGCGCCAACGCAGTCGCCGCGATAAGCTGGAAATCCTTCCGGGCTACGGACCGGACTCGGTTCATGGCATTGGAGAATCCCACGGGCGCTTTCCGATGATCATTTCCTTGCCCATTTTGGTCAGATTCAGCCAATGCTTGGGAGGCTTGCCTTCGTTGGTGATGAAGCGCCCCCAGGCGTCCTGCAGGGCATTCGGTGGCACGGGCTGCCGCGGCACGCCTTGACACTCCCACAGCAGACGGAGGGTTCCCCTACCCGTTCGATGGCGGTAGTCCAAACGGTAATCCATGGTCGATCCGGCAGTGAACGTCAGAGGCTTCGAGGTCGTCGCCACGTCATTCAGATTTTTTGCCGCTAGGATTTTCGATCCATTGGAAAACAACTCCACGTCATCTCCTGGAACCCCTTCGATCGAGAACGTGTATTCACCCGTGACGGGGAAAGCGATCCGGCCACCCATGCGGACAAAGAAATTGTCCACGGCAACACCCTTGGTGGGCCTCGACGCTCCCAGTTCAACTTCCACCTGCGGCAGCCGGACGAATTCACCGTGCTCCTGCGCGTTGAGCCCGTCATAAAAAGTCGCGCCGACCCCGGGTCGCGTTGGCGTTGGCGGGGAATCGTCACTCATCGGCATGATGGCCGTGGCTTCGTCATACTCGTCGAACATCCCGACAAACATCCGGTCCGATCCGGCCTTGGCCGCTTTGGAAATCTGGTTCCAGTAAAATCGGCCACCATCGCGCGGCGTATACTGCGTGGTCATATCACCGGACGGCAAATGCTTGAGATTGGCCCAGGAGAACCCGGGCTTCACATGCGCATGATAGGAAAGACCCAGTTTCCCGAAATCCGCCACGTCCTCGGCATAAGACTGCGACATCCATGAGAGAACGCTGTCATACTTCTTGAAATGCTCCTGCCACGGCGCGTCCATTTTCCGCCAATTTCCCGGAATCCCTCCGATGAGGTGGTTCCCACCGTACTTCGGATCGTTCTTGAAGAAGTCAGCCACGGCATTGGCGGTTTCCGGCGAGATATTCCTGTTGGTAAATGGCATCCCCCAGATGAAGACCACCGGCTTGCCGCCTTCACGGGCATAGCTGGGATCGTCGAGGACATGGAATCGATCCACGAACCACTTCCAGTCGGTCTTGAGTGTCTCCAGAAGCTTGGCGTCGGGATAGCCGCTCACGTCGTATTCCACCGCCCAGATGCGCCCCTCGCGGTTGGCCGCGGCGCGAACGTTCGCAAGCACCCACTCGGGACCGCCTTTGATCGAATTGAAATCATCCGATACAAATCGCTGCAGGAAGGCGCCATCAATGTCGTGCTCCCGCATCCAACGGAAATGCGTGTCCACCACTCCGGGCCAGGCCGAGGAAAACAAATACGCCTGCTTGCCGCTCTTCAACTTCACGTCGGCCGCCTTCTCAAGCGCCGAAGGCGGATACTGCGAGGTGTCAGGCCACATGTCGGTGGTGAACAAGCCATCCTGGATATTCCCCCAATGCACCCATCCCCTGCCCTCCGGATCGTTCGGCGTGCGGAACCATCCTTGATAGCCCGCCATCACCTTCCCTTTCAGCGTGCTGTTGTCCGCCGGCTTCACCCGCGGTCCCCGGTATGGACCATTCCACGGATCGGAAATGACGTATTTGAAGGCCGCCTCTTCAAACGGACCCTCCTGCAGGCTGACACTCCCGATGGCGAGCTTCACCCCGGCCGATCGTTCGATCCCGACCCTGACCGAGATCCCGCCCTTTCCTGAAACCGGTATCCCGCTCATCCGCATCATGGCGGAAACGACCTTGCCGGAGTTCGTCCGCTGACAGCCTAGAAGCCGGTCCGGCTTGATCGCCTTGCCGCCATCCGGAATGAGTTGCACGTTCAATTTGCCATAGCCTTCATCCAGATACGCAACCTTCAGGTAAAGAACGCCGCTGGCTGGAATTGCGATCTCATTGGCTGACCTGAAGCTCACGGCTCCGGACTTCTCCTCACAGCTCCATACCCTGGTCTCCCGGCCATTCACCTGAACCGGCACTTGCTCCAGCACTTGACCACTACCCGACTTTGCCTGGAGAACGACCGGGGCAGCAGCAGCCAGTGAATTGCCGACCAGCATGGACAGGAATATTTTACTTAGAATGTGCAGGTTTCGGTTCATGGTCGCTTTTCAGTGACTGAGGTCGGGCTTCAAATCATTTGAGAGAACGCTGTTGCTCTGCACCAAATTCATCACATCGAGACTCAGGCCAACTCGGGCAAAAGAATAGTCCCCAAAGAGGGGACGGGATCGGGGAAGCAGCGTAGGCACAACGCGGCGATGCCTCCGGGGAACGGGAGCCCTGCGGCCCAGCTCTCATCGAGTGGCGCGAGCCTGGGGCGGGCAAATCCCAAAGCAACGCAACAACTCCGCACGAGTTCCCGAACCGCGGTCTCCCATGTCAGGACAAAGCCTCAGCTAGGCCCCTTCTCCGTCGTCTCCGGAGCCGCGTCCTTCTTGCCGGTATAAGCGTTGTACTGCTTCTGAATCCACTCGGCCGGTGGCAGGGCGGACTCCATGACAATGAACCGGACCTTCAGCGTGCGTTCCTGATCCTTCTCCAGCGTGGCCTTGAAAAAGGCACCAAACCGCGCGTAGTCGCGGTAGGCCGAGTACTTTGTGTCCTTCGGGTTTTCAGGATGATTCAGATAGACGACGCTGTAGGTCTTCTCCCCCAGCACGTAGGAACACGCGACCCACGGATAGTCTTGGTCCCGGTGGGCGTCGGCATTCTTCCGCGGGTATAGGTAGCGCGTCTTGGTGCGATCCAGCTCTTTGGCCGCTCGGAACTGGATGCCCGCATGTTCCGGATCTCCGTCCAATATCACCGTCTTGCCATTGAGCGTCTTCAGGGTGCTGGTGAAGTCCAACATCACATACGCCGGTGATGGAGCGGGAACGAAAGTCATCGTACGCGTCTCCTCGATTGCCGGGGGACCGTTCTTGCCCTTTTCCCACAGCAACCTGGAGGTGAAGCTGGTCGCCCCCTTGTCAGCGCGGACCTTGGAAAACTCCTGGTGGACTTGCGCGCCGCCGTGACCATGCCAGCAGTCGAAGCTCTCGCCGTCGATCGTGACCTTGTTCCAGCCGATGAAGATCCCACGGTGGTGGCTGAATTCGCCACCCAACGCCTTCGAGATCGCAAGATCGCCCGCCGGATTGTAGAGTTGGAGGAAGGTCTTGAAGGTGTCGTCGCGGCGCTGCCCGCTGGAGTTGTCGTAGTCGTAGAAATAGCGGCCCACGAGCTTGCCCCCTTTCATGACATCGAGCTGCTTCAGCTTCTTGTCATCCCGGATGTCGTAGCCCGGTTCGGCAAAGGTGGCGGCCAGGAAAGCGAACGATGTCAGCAACGTGAACGCGGAGGTTTTGTAAGAAATGCGCATGGATTCGGATGGAATGGACTGGCGGGCACGTTGCAGTTCGATCGCCGTGTCAAGTTTCCCGGCATGAGCGGCGGTGCCTTTTCGCACCCCGGAAAAGAAGTCAGGTTTGATCTGCTCCGGCTCGTTGTTCCTCTAAATCAGGTTACTATGATTCATCGGAACAACGAACCAGTCCCCAAAGCGGGGACAAAACACTTGGCAGGAGCGCAACATCACGGGCGAAGCGTCACCGATTTGGGGACTAGGCGATTTCGAGCATCCTCATGAATCTTCTCTCCACGTCAGGGAACCTCGGTGAAGTGTCCGATCCATTTTGCGGCCATGCACCGATTCAACAAGATTCCCCCCGTTTTATTTCAATCCATGAACTTCCACGCCCGTCTGGTTTCCTGCCACGGCAGCACCTTCTTCAACCTTACGGCTGCCACGGTTGCTCCACTGGCCACCCTCGGGATCTTGTTCACTCCCCGCGGCACCCGTTGAAATCTCCAACCCCGGCCTCACCGTGTTGGAACCATTCTCGACAGATCTTCCTATTGCGGGAAGATACAGGCTGAAAGGCCCATTGGAATTTTATGATCCCGATGAGGTTCCCGTCCCGGGAAAAAGCCCCGCGCTGAAGATCGCGTTCGATCACTTGAACGAGAACTATACGGAATCATTGGAACTACCGGCGCTGGCCGCCCGCTGTGGGATGACCGAAAAATCGCTCCGGAGCTCGTTCAAGCGAATCCTCGGCGTCACGCCGAACGAATGCCTCATCCGCATCCGGGTTCACCACGCGATGCGGATGCTTGCCGAAACGGACACCCCGATCAAGACGATCGCCGAGACCGTCGGGTTTTACGACCATAGCAACCTCACCCACCAATTTACCAAGGCCGTGGGCTTGTCCCCTTCCACTTATCGGGACAAACACCGTGCGCGAACCTTTTACCGGACACTGGAAACCATCTCGAAAGTGCGTTAAGCAGAATGTGCTACTCGACATCCACTCCGCGGGTGGCTTTCAGCTTACGCTCCCGATCCGTCTCCAGTGTCGCCTTCAAGATCGGGGGCCAAATGCTGTCCCCGCTTTAAGGACTATTCAATTGTCGCTGACGGGCGGAACCTCGGCCGACTCGACCATGCCATGATCTGCATGAGGTTCGTCGTGCCGATCCTTTCCAAACCGTTACCCGGAATCCACCGATGGAAAGCCGGCAGCGTTGATCCCAATCATCCACGAGAAAACCAATGAAGTCCCTGAAGCTCCTCACGCTGGCGGCATCCGTTTTATGGATCGGAACCGAAGTCCTCGTCGCACAGACCCCGCCGGCGGCTGTGAATCCACTGGTGCCGGACTACGTCTCGAACCCGCTCAGGGACTGGGAGAAGCCCTTCGCTGATTTCCAATTCGAGCTTCTCGAGAAGGACGGTCGCGTGTTGCCCTATCGGTTCCACCAACCCGCCGATCTGAAGCCGGGCGCCACCTATCCGCTTGTCCTGTTCTTCCATGGCGCCGGCGAGAGAGGTTCTGACAACCGGGGACAGTTCCAGCGGTTGCGCGGCGTCCGCTTTTGGGAAAAGTATCCTTGTTTCGTCATCGCCCCCCAATGCCCCCCTGGAAACCAGGAAGGTGATCAGAAGTGGGTGAACACCGGGTTCGGGTCACCGTCCCACACCATGGACAGTGACCCCACCTGGCAGATGAGGATGGCGATGGAGTTGCTGGAGAAGACCATCGAGGGCCATCCTGTCGACCGCAGCCGCATCTATGTCACCGGCCTGTCCATGGGTGGATTCGCCACGTGGGACATTCTCCAGCGGGATTGCCAGAAATTCGCCGCCGCGATTCCGGTCTGTGGCGGAGGCGACGTGGCGCTTGCCGGTAAGCTCGCCCATCTGCCACTGTGGGTATTCCACGGGAGTGACGACACCACGGTCCTCCCACAACGTTCCCGCGACATGGTCGCTGCAATCAAGGCGGCGGGAGGCACCCCGAAATATACCGAATACCCGGGCGTCGGACATGGCGCATGGGACCCGGCCTATTCCAACCCCGAGCTCTGGGATTGGCTCTTTTCCCAAGTGCAACCACCAGCGTCGGTCTCGAAATAGCAGGACGTTTGCCCCCTTTCACCTCATCACCCTATTGTCGAATCATGTCCCCTATCCACCGCCTGTGCACAGCGCTGCTGTTGCTCCCTCTACCTTCGGCGTTGGGATCCGTAAAACTCCCGGCCATTTTCGGAGACCACATGGTCTTGCAGCAGGGTGCCGACATACCGGTGTGGGGTTGGGCAGCTCCCGGTGAGAAGGTTTGGGTTTCGCTAGCCGGGAACCAGAAGGCCGCGACCGCCGACACCGCAGGCAATTGGCAGGTCCGGTTTTCACCGATGAAGATCACGCGGGAGCCGGTGACACTCACCGTGAAGGGTGACAACACAGTCGAATTCACCGATGTTCTGATCGGCGAAGTATGGCTCGCATCCGGCCAATCCAACATGGAGTTCGGAATCCAAAAGGATGCGGACGGGCCTGAAAACATCCGCTCTGCGACCGATCCGCAGATCCGGATGTTCTTCGTCCCGTGGGCCACGGCACTGGAACCGCAGTCCAACCTGGCAGCAACACCACCTGACTCGTTGAATGGCAAGTGGCAGATTTGCAGCCCGCAAGTGATGAGTGCGCAGTGGGCGTGGAACGGCTTTTCGGCCGTGGGCTATTATTTCGCACGCGACCTCCGCAAAGCAACGGGACTTCCCGTGGGAATGATCGCTAGCTACAAGGGAGGCACGCCTGCCGAAGCCTGGACCAGTGTCGGGGGATTGAAGCAGGATCCTACTCTCGCCCACCACGTGGAGGAGCACGAGAAACTGGTGGCCGAGTATCCCGCGAAGAACGCCGCTTTTCCCGCCCTGAAGGCGGAAGCCGACCGGCAACGAAAGGCTGCGGAGTCAGAATGGAAACAAGCGGTGGAACAAGCCAAGGCTGGTGGAATGCCAGAGCCCAAGCGACCCCAGATTCCCAATCCCCCGGAACCGAACGGAGGATTCAGCGGACCAGGAAACAATTTCAACGCGATGATTTCTCCGCTGATCCCGTATGCCATCAAGGGAGTGATCTGGTATCAGGGAGAATCCAACGCGGACAACATGGAAGAGGCGAAAGAATACGTGAGGTTGTTTCCGCGCCTGATCACGGACTGGCGGGAGCACTGGGCGCAGGGCGATTTTCCTTTCCTCTATGTCCAGCTTGCCAGTTTCAAACCGCATCCTCCTACAGCGGTGGAGGAGGCTCCGTGGCCGGTCCTGCGTGAAGCCCAACTGAAAACACTGAGACTGCCGAAAACCGGAATGGCCTCCGCCGTCGATGTCGGCGACGCCAACGACATCCATCCAGTGCACAAGCGCAGCGTCGGTGAGAGGTTGGCGATGGCCGCCCGACAAATCGCCTATGGCGAGCAAACCGTCGCTGCCGGGCCGATGTACGAGGCTATGGAACGGACGGGGGACCAGATTCGGATTTCCTTCAAAAAACAGCCTGGCAACCAGCCCACGATCGGGGTCCCTCCCTGGATCGCCGGGGGAAGCAAGCCGCTTCCAACGACCTCGTTGATGGGATTTGCCATCGCGGGTGAGGACCGGAAGTTTGTTGCCGCCGATGCCAGGATCCAGGGCGACTCGATCATCTTGTCGTCGCCGGAGGTGAAACTTCCGGTGGCCGTCCGCTACAACTGGGCGACAAATCCATCGGGCAACCTCTACAACCCGGAAGGTCTGCCCGCCTCGCCGTTCCGGACGGACGACTGGTGATTCACCAAGAATGACCTGATGGTTCCTCTAAAGATCTCCGGCAAGGGCCGGGGTCAATGTCCCGCCTGATGCGATGGATCACGAGCTGTCGCAAGCACCTTGATTGAACCGAGGAGCCGCTTCGCCATCGGGCTGCCAGAGTGAATCGCGTCGCTGGAAGACTTCCGCGAGCGGTGTCGAAGGATGGTTGTCAGACACGACGCGAGGAACAGCCGGACGGTCTGTTAGGTTACAAACCGTCAGACCTGAACAAAGTTTCGCCATCCTTATTCATTGGTTCGAGATGAGTGAACCATGAGGCTGCATCACCTATGGACTCACGGTTTGGGCCAGCGAAATCCTCACTCTTGATGATCGTCTGGTGAAGCCATGGAGCGGACCTGTCCCCGCTTTGGGGACTACTCGGTATTTGGTGAATGGCGTATGCCCTAGACTGGCTTGGGTCGTGGAACACTCCGTTCCTGCGTTCGTCCGAGCCCATCCGTCAAACCCACCACGCTGAAATCCATGAGCCCCCCTTCCTTCCTCCACTCACTCCGCCTCCATTCCGTCCTTACCCTGGCCATCTATGCGCTGTTCGCCAGCCGGTCGGCGCAGGCCGCCAATTCCACCTGGCTCAACACCGGTGCCACCGATGGGAACTGGAGCACCGCCTCCAACTGGGTGGGATCGGTCGTGCCGGGATCGACCTCCCTCACCACGTCAGCGGACGTGGCCACCTTCAGTTCCGCGGTGGGCACGTTCGGCACCACCGGCAATCCGATCATCATCAATTCGGCGACCCAGAACCTCGGCGGCATCACGTTCTCCGGAGCGTCGGGCAACTACTTCATCGGCACGACTGCTGGCAACGCCCTGAATCTGACCAACGGCGGGACGATTTCCATGACCGGGCTTTCGGGGACGAACGTCATCGGCACGATCAACGCACCGCTTTCCATTCAAGCCGCGGGAGGCAGCTACACCGTTTCCAACAACAGCAACAACGGCACCGGTTCCGGTGCGGGCACGCTTAACCTCGGCGGTGCCATTTCCGGTGCGGTGGCTGGCACCACCACGCTGACGCTGTCCGGCAGCAATACCAATCTCAACACCGTCAGCGGTGCCATCTCCAATGGCACCGCAACCAATCTGGCCCTCATCAAAACCGGCGCGGGCGTTTGGTCTCTGACCGGCGCGAACAGCCACACCGGCGCAACCACCGTCAACCAGGGAACACTCAATCTGACGGGCGCGGGCACCTTGGACGGTACTTCGGGAGTGACCGTCAGCGGTGCAACGCTGGTGGTCGGAGACACCGTCGCCACGACGAACAAAATCAATCCGGCTGCGGTGTTGAACCTGGGCGGCACATTCACCCTGACCAAGCCAACGACCGGGGTGTCCACCCAGACCTTTTCCTCTCTGACGCTCAGTCCCGGAGTCAGCACCATCAACAACACCAACGGCGCGGCGGCCCTGAGTTTCACCGGAGCCACGGGCGGTGCTTATGTCCGCAATGCCGGCGGCTTCTTCAGCTTTACCGCCGCTACCGCGAATTTCACCAATGCACCCACCGCGGCAGGCGGCAGCAGCGTCACCAACAGCGGCACGCCGACCAATGACATCCTGATCGGAGCCTCCTTCGGAACCACGGATTTCGTCAGCGCCGCCGCAGGAACCATCGCGGCGACCACCGCCTACACCGCGAATACAATGGGCACCGGGGTGAACACCAACATCACCACCAGCTCCACCCTGTCCGGGGACACCCAGAGCCTCCGCTTCGGGACCACCGGCGGCCAGACCCTCACCTTGAGCGGCCTCAGCACGATCGAGTCCGGCGGCATTCTCCAGGCCGTCTCCGGCACGTCTGTCATCACCGGCGGCTCGATCCAAGCCGCCAGCGGCAAGAATCTCTGGATCTACGGGAACACCGGCAACAACCTGAATATTTCCTCCATCATTGCCGACAACGGAACTTCCGGTTTCGAAAAGTACGGCACCAACACGGTGAATCTGTCCGGAGCCAACACCTTTGCCGGGCAGATCTGGCTCAGCGGCGGCTTCCTCGGCATGAACTCCACCTCCGCCTTGGGCGCGGGCACCGCGGCGATCAATTTTGTCGGCGGCACCACGCTTCAGGCCAACACCAGCGGCATCAGCATTGCCCGCAACATCGTGGTTTACACCGGCCAGACCGCCACCATCGCCACCAACGGCAACGACGTCACCCTCTCGGGATCGATTTCCAACAACGTCGCCACCACCGGCACCTCCAACTTCACCAAAACCGGTCTGGGCAAGCTAACCCTGAGCGGCAACAGCACCTTCACCTCTCCGGTCGCGCTGTCGCTCACCGGCGGTGAAATCGAGATCACCGGCTCCTACAACACCCAGGGCAATCTGGGCAACGCCTCGTCCACCGCCGGCATCACCTTCACCGTCAGCGGCTCCGGTGTGATGAGCAATACCGCCGTCGGCGGAGGAACCGGCGACTGGAATTTCGGGAACACCAATGGCGTCGCGGGAACGCCCACGGCCATCACCCTGAATCTTAAGGACAACGCCCAGATGACCGTGGGCAGCCGGCTGTTCATAGGCAAGGCGGACTACATCGTCGCAATCGGCAACCAGTCGGGCAACTCCACCCTGACCACCGGCATTCTGGCTCTGAACTCCGATGTAAAAACCGGCACGAGCAATATCTACAATCTGAATGGCGGCACCCTCAACACGTCGACCGGGGTCCAACTCGGGGCCGGCGGAGTCTTGAATCTCAATGGCGGCACCTCACGGGCCACCGGCAATGGTTCACTGTTTGCGGCGAGCGGCACCTCCATCGGCAGCGTGGTGGTCAAGACCGGTGGCGCCATCTTCAACACCAATGGTTTCACCACCACCGTGACACCGGCGCTTCCCTTGACCCATGACGCGGCCCTGGGTGCGACGGCCGATGGCGGTGTGACCAAGAACGGTGCCGGCACCCTGGTTCTCGGCGGGGTTTCCACCTACACCGGCACCACCACGGTCAATGCCGGCACCCTCACCGCCGGCAGCGCCGCCTCTTCATCCGCGACCATCACCACGGCGAACAACAGTTCCGCCGTCACCACCGCCACGACCGCGGGGCTGGCGATCGGACAGGCGGTTTCCGGACCGGGGATTCCCGCGAACACCTATATCACCGCCATCAACGTCAATGGCACCCAGTTCACCATCAGCGCCAACGCCACCACGGCACTGGGCGCGGGAACAGGCACCGGCACTTTCGCCGCGACCCAAGGCCTGGGCGGCGGCGCTGTGGTGCTGGCCAACACGGCAGGAGCGATCCTGAACCTCAGCGGTTCCACTCCCGTCGCCATCGCCTCCCTGTCCGGCGGCGGAGCTTCGGGCGGCAATGTCACCCTTGGCGCCGCCACCCTGAATACCGGCAGCGGCAATACGTCCACGAGCTATTCCGGCATTCTCTCCGGCACCGGCGGTCTCACGAAGACCGGCACCGGCACGCAGACACTCACCGGCGCGAACACCTACACCGGCGCAACCAACATCAACGGTGGCACACTGGCCGTGAACGGCAGCCTCGCCGCCGGCAGTGCCGTGACGGTGGGTGCCTCCGGCTCTCTCGGCGGCAGCGGCACCGTGAATGGCACGGTCAATGCCTCGGGCACGATCGCTCCCGGCAACAGCGCCGGCACCCTCACCACCGGAGCCGCCACTCTCACCGGCACTCTCGCCGTGGAAATCGACGGCGCGACCGGCGACAAACTCCATTCCAACGGAGCGTTGAACATCAGCGGCGCGCAGCTCACCGTGTCGCTGCTGGCCGGAGGCTTCACCCAACCCTCCTATGTCATCGCCGAAGGCAGCAGCCTCACCGGCACCTTCGCCAGCGTTCCCGCCGGCTACAGCGTGACTTACTCCGCCACCCAGGCAACGCTGACTCAGACGAGCGGCAATTACGCCTCATGGGCTACCGCCAATGGCATTCCCGGCCAGCCTGCTTCCGGCGACTTCGACCACGACGGAATCTCCAATCTCGTCGAATACGCCTTGGGCACAAACCCGACCGTATCCACCCAGCCAGCCGGCACTTTCGCCTCCGGTGTGGTCACGTTCACCAAGGGCAGCGACGCCATTGCGAACAACGACGTGATCTTCGAAATTGAGAAGTCGACGGACCTCGGAATGTCCGATCCCTGGACCACCGTGGTGACCGAAGGCACGGCCGACGACACCCCGACGATCTCCTACGTGCTGCCCACCGGCCTGCCCAAGGTGTTCGTCCGCCTCAAGGTCACTCAAGTGGTGCCCTGATCCGCGATCTTTACAGGCCGCCTTCGAGCGGCCTGTAAAAACATCCCCTTACAACGATCCTGTGCGCCTGGGAACAGCCGCTTCTTGAGACTGAGGAATCCGGTGCCGCGGTGAAACCGTCGGCACCGGATTCATTTCTTAGCTTACACCGGCCATCGAATTGCCGCCGTGTATCTCAAAGGTCGGAGCGCCCTCTCAAACCGCCATGAAAAAATTGATCCAATTCCTGATTGCTGCCGCCTCTGTCCTGTCCACCGCCCATGCCGGTTCCAAACACAGCGCCACCAGCAAGTTTCCCTCATACGAAGGACGGGTGATGGCCGGATATCAAGGATGGTTCCGCGCTCCCGAGGATGGTTCAGGCAGCGGCTGGGGACATTATGGGGTCCGAGGGAAATTCGACATCAACCATCTCCACGTCGATCTTTGGCCGGATGTTTCGGAATACGGGAAAACCTACGAAACCGCCTTCAAGAACACCGATGGTTCCCCCGCGCGGGTCTTCAGCTCGTGGGATGAAAGCACGGTGGATCTTCACTTCAAGTGGATGAGGGACTACGGCATCGACGGTGCCTTCATGCAGCGTTTCATCGGTGCCACCCGCAGTCCGGAGCAAAGGACGGAATCCCGGGTGATACTGAACCACGCGCTGAACGCGTCCCGAAGGAAGGAACGCGCGATCGCTGTGATGTACGATCTTTCCGGTCTCGGTGCCACAGGGGATGACTGCTCCTCGGTGATCGAGGACTGGAAGGAACTCGTCGATCAAATGAAGATCACCTCCCTCGGCAATGATCAGACCTATCTGTATCATCGGGGAAAACCACTCGTCGCGATCTGGGGCCTCGGATTTCCCGACCGGCCCTATAACATCCGCACCATCGGCATTGAACGTCTGATCGACTTCCTCAAGAACGACCCCGAATACGGCGGCTGCTCGGTGATGCTGGGTGTTCCAACCTATTTCCGCGAATTGAACATTGATTGCCTGCCGGACCCATACCTTCACGAGATCATCGCCAAGGCGGACATCGTCCTGCCTTGGACTCCCCAGCGTTTCAGCCCGCTCCTCCACAATGAAATGGAGCGTTTCGGAACCCTGGTGAAAGGAGATGTCGCTTGGTGCGCCGAGCGGAAGGTGGACTACGTTCCCTGCATCTATCCAGGTTTCAGTTGGTATAACCTGAGCAAGCTTGAATTCGGCGGAGCCCATCCGCTCAATCAGATTCCCCGTCAGAAAGGCAAATTCTATTGGGATCTCATCAGCACCGCGATCGACTCGCAGGCGAAGATGCTCTACGTGGCGATGTTCGACGAAATGGACGAGGCCACCGCCATTTTCAAATGCACCAGCCATCCTCCGGTGGGTGCCGCCCTGACCGACTACGAAGGCATGGCCTCCGACCACTATCTTTGGCTGACCGGCCAAGGCGGGAAAATGCTCCGCAAGGAAATTCCCTTCACCAAGAAGATTCCCGCCCGCGTCAAGGAGGTCGCCGTGGGCCCAGTCGAACGGACAAAGTAGCAATTCCCGGGGGCCGAAAAACAGACATTCTCCGGTGTTGGGAAGAGGACCCGCCCGGCTGTCCACAGCGCCGATGTCCCCTCCTACTTCGAAGCGGTCCAAACGGAGCCCGATGGGCTCCGTCTTTCGTTTGGGGGCAGCCCCTCTTCCCTTCCGTTCAGTTTCCGGTCACCGAGATCTGGAGGAACAGGACCGCCTTGCCGTTGCGCGGGACGACCGCTTTCATCTGGCGGATGGTGCCGTTGTCGCTGACGACCACGGGCGTGACATTGGTGGAGGTCCACGTCTTCATGTCAGCCGATTGCCTCACTACGTAGCTGACGTTGGAAAGGTTCTTCGACATCGGGAAGGTCAGCTCGATGTTACCCTGGCCATCGGGCTTGCAGGCCATCGGGTTGCTCGGGTTGGCGGTGCCAGGAGCCTGGCCGAAGAAATACTCCAACAGGTTCTGGCAGCCGTCCTTGTCCGGATCCGCGTTCGGGCCGGTGACGAGGGAGTCAGTTTGCCCCGGGAAGACGGAGGCCGTCCACTGGCTGAAACTCTGCACCGGGCGCGCGCTGGCCTCGTTCGAATTCGCACTGGTTGCGTCGGGTTTCACCGCCGTCACGACGTAGTAGTAGTCCATGCCATTGGACAGGCCGGGATCGGTGAACGAGGTCGAGGTCAAGCCGGTGGCGGTCTCCGAGTAGCCAATGCCGCTGCTGGTGGAACGCATCACCTTGTAGCTCGTGGCACCGCTGACGGGAGTCCAGGCCAGCGCCACCTCACCATTGCCAGAGGTGGCCGTGAGACCGGACGGCGCGGGAATGAACGAGGGCGCGGCGAGCGTGACCTTCACCACACCGGAGGTGGAGGTATCGAAGACGGCGGAATAGCCGGAGCCGGTGGTGTCGTTCCACGTGAAGGTCGGTGAACCTGCGAGCGTGCCGGTGTAGGTCAGCAACGTGTAGGTGCCGGAGGCGAGCGTGCCGCCGAGCATGGCGGGCACCACGGTGATGGCTCCGGTGAGCGTGGAGGTGCCGGCAACGGTGAGCCCTTTCGTCGCGGAAGCGCCGACGCCGAGAGCCAACCGAGATCCCGAGGCGAGCGTGAGATTGCCCCCGAGGGTGCCAGAGCCGCCGACGGTCGCACCGGAAGCCACGGACACCGCCGTGGTGCCGAGCGAGCCGGTGACCAGCAGCGAGCCCGCGGAAACACTGGTCGCGCCGGTGTAGGTGCTGGCCCCGGTGAGTGTCCATGCGCCGGTGCCGCTCTTGGTGATCGCAGTGATGCCGGTGGCGTTCTTGATGGGACCATCGAAGGTGGCATCGGTGTTCGCGCCGCCGACGTTCCAGGTCATGGTGCGCCCCGCCGTGGGACCGCCCTTCAATTCGCCGGTGCCGGTGACCTCGCCGATGGTGTTGGTCAGGCCGCTCGGCCCGAAGTTCACCTGCATGTACATATACGTCCCGGTGCCCAGATTGATCCGCGCGGTGCCGAAGCCGTTGGTGTTGTTGATGCGGAAGTCGCCACCGTTCGGCCCCTTGGTCACGTTGACCAGACCGTTGAAGGCGCTCCAGTTTCCGATGATGTCGCAGCGGACGTAGTCGGTCTGGAAATTGAGCGTGCCGCTGCCGGTGACCGGACCGGAGATGACGCCACGCCCGAACCCGATCAACGTGCCGGCATTGCCCGCATCCACCTGGATGGCATTGGGAATGGTGCCCGCGCTGGTGCTGCTGGAGCCGAGGCTGAAGAGCTTCAAGGTGCCGCCGTTCAGCTTCACCAGTCCGGTGCCTAGGCCACCCGAATTGGTCGCCGCATCGCTGAGGACGATCGAACCCGCGGTGATCACCGAACCACCGGTGAAGACATTGGCCGCAGTGAGGGTGAGCGTGCCGGTGCCGCTCTTGGTGAGAACGGCAGCGCCATCGATGCCGCCGTTGGTCGCGGTGAGGGTGTAGTTCTTCGTGCTGTTCGCGACGCTGACCGCGCCCGGGCTGAGCGGGCCGGAAATGGAGACCGTGTTCACCGCGGAGGAATCATCGAACACCACGCTGTCGGGCGCGCTGAACACCTCCGTGCCACCATTGAGCAACCAGTTGCCAGAAACGGAATCCCAGGTACCGCTCGCAGCCCCGGTCCAGCTGAGCGTGGCCGCACCGCGCTTCACGGTGATCTTGATGACCCCCGCGGTGCTGGTGTCGAAGGTGGCCGTCTGGTTCGAACCCGGCGCGGGATTCCACACCAGCGTGGGCGTGCCTCCAAGCGTGCCGGAGTAGGTGGCGATGGTGTAGGTGCCCTGGGGGAAGACTCCCGCGCCCGGCACCGGAGTGATGACGATGGAGCCGTTGAGCGTGAGGTTGCCGGTGATATTGAGCCCATTGACCACGCCATTGGCGACGGTGAAGGCGAGCTTGCCGCCGCTCTGGATGGTCACGTCTCCGGTGATCGAGCCGCTGCCGCCCAGCGTCGCGCTGCTCTGCACGGTCACGGCGCTGCCGGTGAGCGATCCATTCACCACCAGCGCGCCGCCTTGGACGGTGGTCGCGCCGGTGTAGGTGTTCGCACCGGTGAGAGTCAGCGCGCCGGTGCCGACCTTCGTCAGAGCGGTGGGACCGGTGCCGTTTCCGATCACTCCCGCGAAGGTGGAGTCGGTGTTCCTGCTGCCCGCCTGCCAGACGAGGGTGCGCCCGGAGGTCGGGCCGCCGCGGAGGTTCGAGGTGGCAGTGCCGGACAGTTCGCCGACGCCCAGCGTGACCGTGCCGCTCATCGTGAGGTTGTAGTAGGCATACGCTCCATCGCCGAAGTTCATCGCGGCATTGGCGTAGCCGTTCGAGTTCGTGATGCGGAAATCCCCGAGCACGTTGATGTTGCCGGTGAAGGCGGACCAGTTGCCCTTCAGATCGGTCCGGACATAGGGCGAGTAGATCGTGAAATCGCCACCACCGGTCAGGCTGCCGGTGAGGCTGCAACGTCCGTCCGCATCAAGGCGGGCCACACCGCCCGCGGGCACCACCACGTTCCAAGCGGCGGTCTCGCTGGCCTGCACGTCCGCCATCGCGAGCGTGCCGTTGTTGATGGTCACGGTGCCGGTGCCGAGGCCGCTGGAGTTCGGGGTCGATCCGGCAAGGTAGATCTTGCCGCCGGTGATGACGGTGCCGCCGGTGTAGGTGTTCGCGCTGGCGAGCAAGAGCGTGCCGGGGCCGCTCTTCACCAAGCCGCCGCTGCCGCTGAGTGCACCGCTCACCTGGATCGAGCTGTTGGCCAGCACGATGTCGATGGTGCCGCCGGACGCGCCGAGCGTAATGTTGCGGTTGGTATTGGTCTGCGAGTCGATGAGCTGGAGCGTGCCGCCGTTGATGACCAGATTGCTCGCGGCGGAGCTGGAGGCTCCGATGGCGCTCGGCCCGCCCGCGTCGCCGAGTTCCGCCACGGCGAGCACCCCGCCATTGATCACGGTGGGACCGGTGTAGGTATTGTCCGTGGTGAGCGTGAGCGTGCCGGTGCCGGACTTCGTCAGGCCGCCGCTGCCGGTGAGGCCGCCCGCACCGCTGAAGGTGTAACTGGTGGCCGAGTTCACGGTCACGCCGCCAACTGGCAATGCGGTGGTGAGCGTGACGGTGGGGCTGGCAGCGCCGGTGGCATCGAAGGTCACGGTGTCTCCCGAAACGAAGACATCCGGCGATCCCGCGCGGAGCCAGTTCTGGCTGGCCGCGAGATCCCAATTGCCGCCGGTGCCACGCCACGTGACCGAGGCCGCGGCTCGGGTGGTTGGCACGGTGAGACGGATCGAACCGCTGTCCGCCGCCAGCGTGTAGGGCGTTCCCGCGGGCACGATCACGGAGAGGTTGGGTGTTCCACCGGTGAGCGTGCCGGTGTAGGTGGCGAGCGTGTAAGAGCCCGGCGCAAGCGCGGTGTTCAGCGGATTGATCACGAGCGAAACGGTGCCCGCGAGCGAAAGGTTTCCGGTGACGGCGATGCGGTCGTTGGCCTTGGCGGTGCCGGTTGGATCATCGGAGAGATCGAGGGCAAAGGTCGCGCCATCCTCGGCGGAGAGGCCATTGGCAAACGCCAGCGCGCCCGCGCTTCCCATCCCCGCGCCCGGCGTGACTGCGCCGCGGTATTTCACCGTGACCGCCTGGCCGAACTGGCCGGTGCCCGCAAGTCGTCCACCGGTATTGCCCGCGGCTCCGGCCCCGCCCCACGTGCCGCCCCACACGGTGACCGGGCTGCCCTGGAGGCCACCATTCACCACCAGCGCGCCGTCCCAGACGGTGGTCTTGCCGGTGAAGGAATGGGTACCGGACAGGGTGAGCGCGCCCTTCCCCGCCTTCATCAAGGTCATCGAGCCACCGAGGACACCAGAGCCGCTGAAGGTGTAATCCTTCGGGCTGTAAACGGTCAGAGCACCGGGTTGCAGGGTGCCATTAAGCATGACGGCGGTGGTATTCGATCCGGCGATATCGAAGCGCACGGTATCGCCATTCGCGAAATTACCAGCCGTGCCGTTGTTCAGCCACGCTTGGGTCGTGCCGGCATCCCACGTCATCGCGCCGGTGCCGCCGTTCCACACCAGCTTCGCGTCCACCATCGGTGGTGGCGGAGGCGGGGTCATGTCGGTGCCGAGATAATAGTCCACGTAGCTCGACTGCACGTAGCCTTTGGTGGTCGCCTGAATGCGATATTGCGGGTTCTGCATCAGGGTGTAGATGCGGAACGGCTGTCCGTTGCTGGTTTTCACGACGTCCGGAATCTTGGTCGTGTAGATGCGCAGCTCGGAGTTGTCGTTCGCCACCAGCACCATCTCCTCGCGCCAATCGCCGAGGATGTCTCCCCAGAACGCCGGTCGGCCGCCATCGGCCTGATACACCCCTGGCGAGGTTTCGTTGTAGATCGTGTAGGTGCGGTACTGGGTGTCCGGGTACCTCGGATCATACCAGGAAACCGCCGGAGCCGTGGCACCGCTACCCACCGTGGCGACAAACTGTCGGCACAGGTAGGGCTTGTTCAACCCGGGAATGGCGGTGTTGACGGTATTCGCGTCCACTCCCCACCAGATGGTTTCCGGAGGGAACGGCTGCCGGTTGACCAGCATGTTCCCCTTGCTATCGAACATCCCCGTCTGGGTGGAGAAGAACTCGCAGCCCTTGGTGGTCGGGATGAAATCGCCCACCGTCCCGCGGCCGACGTCGACCACGCCGCTCGCATACCACTTCTTGAGGACCGCGCTCTTGTCCGCCGCCTGATACACGGTCGCCAGTCCGGTGCCGTTGTTCTGCTGGATCAGGAAGGTTTCCAGTCCCGGGCGATCCGGGTCGATGTCGGTGACGTGGAAACGGTCGCCGTGCACCACCTCGTTGAGGACGCTGCCGTTCATCTGGCCGGAGCCATCGGACTTCAGCACGTGGCCGATGTCGCAATATTCGTCCTTGCCGTCGTTGTCCACGTCCGCGAGGCGGATCTGGTGGGCGGTGGCATAATGGCCGCTGAAGGGCCAGGTCCAGCGCTGCGAAAGCACGCCGTTGCGATAGTCCCACGTGGTGGCGACATTGTTGAAGCTTTGGTCCGGGTTGCGGTTCGAGGTGTGGAAGAACAGCGATGGGCGCATCCCGTCTGCATAGACGATGCCCATGTGGCCGTTCATGTGGGTTTTCGCGACCCAGGTGGACGGTACCGGGACTACCGCGCGCGCCTTTTCCGCGCCGGTCTGGCCATCGAGGATCGAGATATACTGCACCTCGTCATCCGGCGCGGTGAGCGTGGTGCCATTCGGAAACACAACGCCATTAGCGGTGCGCACGATCACCTCCGCCTTGCCGTCGCCATCGAGGTCGTAGACTGTCACGTTGTCGCCGTGGCCGATGCCGATCGAGGACGAACCCGGCGTGATGTTGTAATGGTCCACGCTGTTCGGCCCCATGTTCATCTGCCACAGCAGCGTGCCATCGCGCTTGTAGGCCTGGAGCCACTGGCGGGCCTCGACGCTGGGATTGCTGCGATCGACCACGAAATCGTATTCACCATCGCCATCGACATCGCCGACCCAGCAGAACTTCACGTCGAAGGAAACCCCGGCCGCCGCGTCATCCGGCGTCGGCTGCATCGGCACCGAGAGATATTGCCGGGTGGGCGCGTTCAATGCCAGGGTGTAGGGACCGCTGGCGAGGTTTGCCCAGGCATCCGCCACCTCCACGCCATTGAGCACGGTTTTCACCGAATAGGTGTAGGCGGTGGTGCTGAGGCTGCCGGGAGTGTCGACGTAGTTCGTGGTGGTGGTGATCGGCGAGGCATTCACCTTCACCGCGGTCGCGCCGTTGGCAGAGCGGTAGAGGTTGAAGGAGATGTCCTCGGGGTCATTTCCCAGCAACCGCCAGCCCACGTATACCTGCGTGCTGCTGGTGCGGATGGCCACCACGCCGCGGCCCAGCCGCTCCATCTGGCGCTGGCCGTGGGCGGGAATCAGGGAGAGGAGAAAACTACATAGGAGGCATGCAAGGGAACGTCGGTGAAACATGAGAGTTGGGTTTTTCAGTTTCGGGATTTTTGGACCCGCCGCGCGATCCACACGGCGAGGAAATAGACAGCGAGAATGGCGACCAGCAGCGACCAGCGCACATCGACCTGCGGTTCAACGGCGACCGGGAGAACCACCGCGGACGGAGAGGCGGGAGTGACCGGGGTCGCGGATGGAACAGACGTGGAGATGAGAGCCGTCAAAGGCAGACCGAAGGTGTCCTTGTCCGCGCCCTTCTTCAGAAGCGGGTTCAAACCGAGGACTTTGCCCGATTCATCGATCACCTCGATCGAGCCACCGTAGCCGATCGGCAGCTTGTCCAGATAGGCCGCGCGGAAGCCCAGCTTCGCGGCGTTCCCCACCGGGAAGATCATCGAGAATACCGCCTCCCCTTCCCGGATGGAAAAGAAGACCCGCTCCGCTTCCAGCCGCTTGCCATCGGCCGTCACTTCGTAAAGGCCAGCTCCCTCCGTCACCAGTTGCGGACGGAGCTCTTCCAGTGCGGCGATGCTGCCCGATGGATCCCCGACCATCCGCCCGGCGATCTCCAGCGACGCTACAACCGTCAGCTCCAACGTTTCGCCATCGAACCGGGCGTGGGCGCTGCTTTCATACGGCTGGTGCGCCTGCGCGATTCCCGCCATCATGAAGGTGGCAAGGATACCGTGGAATCGTTTCGGGATGGAGATCGTGGCAGGCATCGTCGGAAAGGATCAGCGGGCTTCGGGTTTTCCCTGCTCGTAAAGACGCGCGATGTCGTCGGCCCCGAGCGCGGTCGAGAGGATCGCGAGTTCATCAAGACAACCATCGAGCCCCGGCGGGGGAACTTCCGCGTTCTTCGCATAGCGGCCACCGATGTCAGCCACGCCAAGTTGGAGCGGAACCCGAGACGTTCGCGCGCTGGTGGCCACCGGTTCGCCGTTCACGTAATGCATCACGGTGCCGCTCACGCCATCGAACACGGTCGCCACGAACATCCACTTGCCGAGGTTCTCGCGCCGCACCACCCGCTCGGACCGGGAGATGGCCCAATCCCCCTCCGGGTTGTCCGTGGATTGCACGCAGAACCCGAGCGCGCCGTTTCCATAAAGGTACCAATGCACCTCTCCGGCACGGCGGCTGCGACCGATGACCAGCGGGTTGATGCCCTCGTGGATCTTCTCCACCTTCACCCAGGCAAAGAAGGTCATCGACTCGAACTGCCCGGGCAGCCCGAACTCCAACCGCGCCTCGTCGTTCGGAAACCCGAGCGCGCCCTTCCCCGGCCAACGCCCCGTGGCCGCCTGGCCGCCGAACATCCGGACATCCGATCCTTCCAGCGCCGGACGCGCGCGGTTCGGCATCACCGAGCCCGTCGCCCCTTCGAAATCCAAATGCAACACGGTGGCCGGATGTTGATCGATCCACTTCGCCTGCCTCCGCCACGCGCCGAGCAAGTCCCCCTTCGCGCGCAGTTCGCGGCACGCCAGTTCATCCTCGCTGAGAAACGCGAGCGGCTGCGCCGGGACCGCGGTCGCCACACCCCGCTCGATCCTCCGCGCCTGGTTCTGCACGAGGGATTCGATTTCTCCACGATGCGCGGCAGCTTCCAATTCCACCCGGCCTTCGATCACATGCAGCTCGCCGGTGCCGTTGCCCGCCACCTCGCAGCCAAACTCGGTGCCAACGTCCACGGCGGAAAACTGCGGCGTCTCCAGCTTGAAGCCATGGGCCGGTTCAGGGACATGGGCACGGGCGCGACCGAGACGCAGCACCCCGGCATTGTCACCCGTCACTTCAAAATCCGCGGGCCCTTCCACCACCACGCGGGCCCCGCGGTCCAGCGCCACCACGATCGCCCCTCGCTCGATCTGAAGACGTCCGGGTTTCAGGCGCGTGCCGGGCGTAAACCCCGGCGACTGCCAGGCCACGTCGACGGCCAGCTCAAGGGTCGCGATTTCCTCCACGTCTGCCACCGCGATGGCCACTCTCGGGCGAGTCTTCCAATACCCGAACGCGAGCGTCGCCATGATCGCCAGCACCGCCGCCGCTTGAACGAGGGGGGCGCACGCGGATTTCGTCTTCCGCGGAATCTGATAAACCCGGCGCGCGACGGGACGACGCGGCTGCGGCATCGCGATGGGAGTCACGCGGGCATGGGCCCTGGCCGCTTCCTTCCCCCACTCTTCCTCGCCCCATTGGCGGAACAGCGAGTGCCACTCCACCTCTTGCCAAAACGCTTTCCGTGCCTCGGCATCGACACGCAGCCATCCTTCCAGCTCCGCGATTTCCTCAGGCGATCCTTCACCCGCCAGGTAGCGTTGCACCAAGGTGCTCAAACGGGGCTCGCTCATGGTGCCACCTCCTCCCGGGCGAGATTCCGCTCGATGCACTCGCGCACCGCGGCGCGGGCACGGGAAAGCGCGACCTTCACCGCATTGACCGACCATCCCATCAGCGGGGCGATCTCACGCGGCGGATGCCCGTGTTGATAAAACAGCTCCAGGCACCGCCGGGCCTGCGGCCCGAGCTTCTTCATGCACGGCTGGATGAACCGCGCCCGCGGTTCGTTTGCCATGAAATCGGGAGCCTCCTCCGCCAGCAGCTCGACCACGTCCGACTGGAACGTCAGCGGCTCCCGGCCCGCATCCCGGATCGACGACAGCAGCTTGAAGCGCGCGATCGCGAACACCCAGGCGCGGAAGTTCGTTCCCTCCTGGAACCCATTCGCCTTTTCCACCACCGCCAGGAACGTTTCCTGCACCAGGTCATCGACGCGGTGGAAGTCCGCCGTCAGCCCAAGCAGATACCCGCGCAAAGGCACGATGTGCTTCACGAAGTGCTGCTGGACGAGCGCTTTGCGTTGTTCGTCGGCGTCGGACATTGGGTTTACGGGATAAAGTCCGGAACCGCTTCAATGGTTAGCAGGCAATATGTGGCATTTTGTTGTTTTTAGAGCGTTTTTGTGAATTAACCCGTTTGGATTATTGCCGAGGTGGTTGGCCTTCTGATTTCCTGCCAACCGGGGTGTCGTTTTGATGACCATCCCGCCTTGTTCACTACGGGTTCAAATGGCCGCCTTCGCCTTGATTAAGGCATGGACTTCAAGGAATTGCGGACGTTAGACAGAAGCTCTGCACAGCTTCGCTGAGGGGGCTGTAATCCTCCGATCCCAAAAGACCTAGACATGCAACGCATCCACCCGATCGCCATGGCCGCGATCCTCGGCGCTTCCGCCGCCTATTTCGTCCCGAACGTCCACGCCGACACCCAAACGCCCGCCAAGCCGGAAGCCGCCCCGGCGGTGAAGCCGCGGCCGTGGCCGCAGGATGGATCGGACATCCCGGCCGATTCCAAGGCGGTCTTCGGCACCCTGCCGAACGGCTTCCGCTACCTGATCTACCCGAACAGCGAGCCGCCGAAACGGGTGTCGCTGCGCATGCACATCGCCACCGGTTCGCTGATGGAGGCGGATGACCAGCAAGGCGTCGCCCATTTCCTGGAGCACATGGTCTTCAACGGCTCGAAGCACTACAAGCCGGACGAACTGGTGCCGGTGATGCAGCGCCTGGGCGTCGGCTTTGGCGCGCATGTCAATGCCTTCACCTCCTTCGACCAGACTGTCTACATGCTCGACCTGCCGGAGCTTTCCGAAGGCGTGCTTGATCTCGGCTTCAACGTGATGCGGGACTTCGGCGATGGTGCCCTGCTTCTCGACAAAGAGATCGACAACGAGCGCGGCGTGATCCTTTCCGAAAAGGTCAGCCGTGACAGCGTGCGGATGCGCCTGCAGGAGAAACAATTCGCGGAACTGCTGCCCGGCTCGCTGATCGCCAACCGCTTCCCGATCGGGAAGGAGGACGTGATTTCGAAAGCCCCCCGCGAGCGCTTCACCGATTACTACAACCGCTACTACACCCCCTCCCGCATGACCTTCGTCGTGGTGGGTGACGTGGACCCGGCGGTGATGAAGGAGCGCATCGTGCAGTCGTTCGGCTCGATGAAGAACCCGGAGAACCCCGGCAAGAATCCGGACCTCGGTCCGGTGAAATCGCCGGAGGGCCTGGTGGCCGCGGTGTTCACCGACAAGGAAGTCGCCTCCACCGAGCTCTCGCTGGTCTCGGTGCGCCCGTTTGAGAAGAAGCCGGACACCACCGCGAACCGCATCCAGGACATGCCGCTGGCGATGGCCCACGCGATGATCGGCCGCCGCTTCGACCGCCTCGCGAAAAAGGAAAACTCCCCGATCCTCGGCGGTGGTGCGGACAAGGACGATCTCTTCAACCACGCCGAACTCGGCAGCGTGGAAGTCACCGTGACCGATACCCGCTGGAAGGAAGCCCTGCCGGTGCTGGAGCAGGAATTCCGCCGCGCGATGGAATTCGGGTTCAACGAATCCGAACTGGCCGAAGCGAAGGCCAACCTCCTCAACGCCTACCAGCAGGCGGTGAAGACCAAGGCCACCCGCAAGTCCGACACGCTGGCCTCCGCCATCGCGCGCTCCATTCCGGAGGAAGGCGTGTTCTCCGATCCGGAGACCGACCTTGCGATCGCGCAGAAGGGGCTCGATGCCCTGAACATCACCGCCTGCCACGCGGCCTTGAAGGACTACTGGAAGGATGCCGGTCTGCACCTCATCCTCACCGCCAAGGAAGCTCCGGAGAGCGCGAAGGACGACCTCGCCGCGATTTACAAGGAATCCCACGCCAAACCGGTGACCGCCTCGGAGGCGACCAAGGCCGTGCCCTTCGGCTACACTGATTTCGGTCCGGCCGGAAAGGTCGTGACCGAGAAAAAGGTCGAGGACCTCGGCATCACCCAGCTCGTGCTTTCCAACAATGTGCGGGTAAACCTGAAGAAGACCGCCTTCGACAAGGACCAGATCCAGCTCGTCGCCCGCATCGGGTCCGGCCAGCTCACCCAGCCGAAGGACAAACCCGGCCTCGGCATGCTGGCCAAGGCCCTGCTCGGCGGCGGCGGCCTCGGCAAGCACTCGGCGGATGACCTCGAGCAGATCCTCGCCGGAAAGAACGTGGGCGCGACCATCGGGGTCGGCGAAGACGCCTTCATCCTCTCCGGCGGAGCCACCCCGGAGGACCTGGAGCTGGAGCTCCAGCTCGCCTGCGCCACGCTCACCGATCCAGGTTATCGCGAGGAAGCCCTGTGGCAGTTCCGCAAGGCGCTGCCGACCATCGACCAGCAGCTCAAGCACTCCACCGCGGGTCCGCAGACCGAGATGCAGTCGTGGCTGCACGGTGGCGACTCCCGCTTCACCATGCCCTCCATCGACAAGCTCGCGGGTTACTCGATCGACGACGTGAAAGCGTGGATCACCCCGGACCTCGCGAAGGGCTATCTGGAACTCAGCGTGGTGGGTGACTTCGACGAGGCCACCATCGTGCCGTTGCTGCTGAAGACCTTCGGCGCGCTGCCGGAACATGCCGCCACCAAGGCCCCGCTCGACGACCTCCGCAAGGTGGACGTGCCGGACGCCCCGATCACCAAGACCTTCACCTTCGACAGCAAGATTCCAACCGCGATCTCGATCTCGCTGTGGCCGACCGATGGCGCGCGCGGAAACACCAAGGAGATGCGCCGTCTCAATATCCTGGCCGACATCTACGGCGACCGCCTCCGTGAGGAGATCCGCGAGAAGCTCGGCGCGTCCTACAGCCCGCGTGGCAAGGTCGATGGTTCCGATGCCCTGATCGGCTTCGGCTTCCTCTCCGGAAACGCCACCGCCAAGCCCGAGGACGTGGATCGCCTCAACGGCGTCATGCGCGATCTGGCCGACAAACTGGCCAAGGAAGGCGCTACCGCCGATGAGCTGGATCGCGCCAAAAAGCCGGTGCTGGCCTCGCTGGACAAGACCAACCGCACCAACGGCTACTGGCTCGGCACCGTGCTGTCCCAGGCCCAGGAGGACCCGGCGAAACTCGAAGCCGCCCGCGAGCGCGACAACGACTACCGCTCGATCACGCTCGAGGAGGTCAACGCTCTGGCGAAGAAATACCTCGGCGCGGACAAGGCGTTGAGCGTCGGCATCAAGCCGGCGGAATAGTTCACCGCTTCCGGCCATTCTTGCAAAACGCCGCGGTCCCCATGGATCGCGGCGTTTTTCATATCATGCGGGCCGCCGTTTCCGGAACAGCGCGCTCGCCGCGATGCCGAGGCCGCCCACCACGAACAGGGCCGGGAACCAGATCGAATACAAGGGGGCCTGTGAATCGGTCTTCAGGATCGCGAACCCCGGCTCGTCCGGATTGACCCGGCAGACGAACTGCCCTTCCACCGGATAGGCCTTCACATCCTCCTCGGCTGCCCCCCGGCGCGAGGACCACGGGCTTTCCCGCCAGGTCCAGTGCGTCGAAGTGTAACGCGTCCCCTGCCACTCGTAGCCATAGAGCACCGCGAACCGGAACTCGGGCGCGGAGTTGGGATCGATCCGGCGCTCCTCAATGCCCGAGGAAAGGATCGTGCACGGCACCTCCGGCCACGCCCGCATGTGGTGCGCCCGGTCGTAGGACCGCCACATCAACCAACAGAAGAACGAGCCCGCGAGCGCGAGCGCCATGCCGATCATCGCGAGGTAGAGCCGACCGGCCACAGAACCGCTTGCCATGCCGGGTGCATAGACCGGTCGCGCCACGGCTGCAACCCGAGTTACCGATGGCCAGCGTTCAAATGAGGTGCCACCCTCGGTCCCGGCACCCCGATGAAACGCCATCCGTTCATTCTCTCAATCTCCTTCCGGACGCTCCGTGCGGCCTGCGCGGCCATCCTCGTCAGTTGCACATCTTCCGCCCCACCAGTTTCAGAATCGGCCCCCGTTCCTTTCCGCTACCACGGCAAGGTGGAGCAACGCTTGACGAAGGCGCCGTTCCCGAACCGCGAACGTTATCTCACCTATCGCAGGGACGACGCGCCTCTCCAGATCGGTCCGTTTCCCGCGGAAAACCCGATGATGTCCCGTCTATTGGCGGACAGCAACTATCGGCCCACCGAGGCCATGACGCGGGCGGTGATGGATCTCGCCTTCGGAGGCATCAACAACGCCTGTCCGGATGGAAACCGTTTCCGTCTGGGCCGGGATCGAGTGGAGATGGATACCGTGGGACCGGATGGTTACCTGTGGAGGGCCCGGATCACCCTGAAGGACGGAAGGGCTACCGGCATGAGTTTGGAGCAAAAATCCAAGCGATACCCGGAACTGATGCTGTGTGGAAGTTGACGGTTATCCCTGTTCCTCCCCGGGGTTTTGCTTGGCCGCCGGGCTCGCCCTGATACCAAGGAGCCATGAGCGACACCGCCGCACGCATCCCTGAAGACCTGAAAACCGCCATGAAGGCCAAGGACACCGTGGCCCTCAACGCCCTGCGTGCCCTCAAAACCGCTCTGACCAATGCCGCGATCGAAAAGGGCGGCCTCGGCACCCAGCTCGACGAACCGGAAGTGCTGGCCGTGATCCGCAAGCAGCTCAAGCAGCGCCAGGACTCGATCGCCCAGTTCGAACAGCACGGTCGCCCGGAGTTGGCCGAGATCGAAAAGGCCGAGATCGCCGTGCTTTCCAAGTATCTTCCCGCCGCCCTGACCGAGGAGCAGATCCTCGAAATCGTCGAGCAGGCGGTGGCCCATACCGGTGCCACCGGCAAGGCCGACATGGGCAAGGTGATGAAACGGGCCCAGGAACTGGCCGATGGCCGCGCCGACGGCAAGGTCCTGTCCGGTGCCGTGATGAAACGCCTCTCCTGAGCCATGTCCAGTTGCGCGATCGTGGTCGCCGCCGGTTCCAGCCGGCGGATGGGATTCGACAAACTGGCCGCTCCGCTGGCGGGGGTGCCGGTGCTACGCCGCAGCGTCGAAAAGTTCATCGCCGCCTCCTCCGTTTCCTCGGTGGTGGTGGTGGCCCCTCAGGATCGTTTCGATGAACTGCTGGGCGGGGATTTCTCCAAGCCGGTGACCCGGGTCGATGGCGGCGCGAACCGTCAGGACTCGGTCCAGAACGGCCTCGCCGCCGTGCCCGAGGGCACCACCCTGGTGGCCATCCACGATGGAGCCCGCCCGCTGGTCACACCGGAGGCGATCGACCGCTGTCTGGCCGCCGCCGCTGAGCACGGGGCCGCCGCGCTCGCCCGCCCGGTGACCGAAACGCTCAAGCGCGCCGATGCAGACGGGCTCGCCCGCGAGTCCGTGGACCGCGAGCTGCTGTGGTTCATGGAAACACCACAGTGCTTCCAACTACCGCTGATCCAGCGCGCCTACGCCGAGGTGAACCTGTGCCAACTCACGGTGACCGATGAGGTTTCCGCCATGGAAGCCATCGGCATCCCCACCCTGCTGGTCGACGCCAGGGCTCCGAACCTGAAGATCACCCACCCCTCCGACCTCGCCCTCGCGGCGGCCCTCCTCAACGCATGACCGACGCCCGTTACTCTTGGCAAACGCTTCCCGGCGGCCCGCGCCTGGCGGTGGCCACGCTACCCCAATCCGAATGCGCCGCCGTTTCCATCTACGTGCCCGCAGGCAGCCGCGATGAAAGCGACCTGCCCGCCGGTCTGGCCCACTTCGTGGAGCACATGGTGTTCAAGGGCACCCACCGCCGGACCGCACGCGAGCTGAGCCTGGAGATCGAAAGCGCGGGCGGACAAATCAACGCCTGCACCAGCGAGGACAACACGGTTTACGAAGGCCGCGGCGAGGCCTCGCTGCTGCCGGTGCTCGCCGACGTGTTGGCCGACATGGTCTGGCACCCGACCTTTCCCGCGGGCGAGATCGATCTGGAGCGGGACGTGATCGGTGAGGAAATCACGATGTACCGCGAGAGCCCGTCCGACCACATCGGCGACCTGCTCTCGCAGGCACTGTGGTCGCCGCATCCGCTGGGCCATCCGATTTCCGGCAGCCTGGAATCCATCGCCGGGATCGACCGCAAGACGCTGGCGAAATTCCGTGACCGCCACTATTTCCGGAACGACATCGTCATCTCGGTGGCGGGACCGTTTTCCAGCCAAGAGGCACTCGACGCCATTGTTCCGCATTTACCGACGGCGTTCGGCGCGCCAATGCCCGCCTTGAAATTCGATCGCGCGTTGGCGCAGCCACGGCAGCTCGTCGAGACCCGCGACACCGAGCAACTCCAGCTCGCGCTGGCCTGGCACTCGGCGGGCCGCCACGATGCCTCGCGCCACGCGATGCGCCTACTCAGCCTGATGCTCGGCGAAACCGCCAGTTCGCGGCTGTTCCTTGGGCTGCGCGAGGAGCGAGGCCTGTGCTATCAGATCGGCTCGGACGTCACCCTGTTCGATGACACCGGAGCCTTCGAGATCGTGGCCGGGCTCGATCCGGAATCGAAGGACGAGGCCCTCGATTGCATCCGAGCCGAAATCGCCGACCTTGTCGCACGTGGTCCGCGCGCGGGCGAACTCGATCGCGCCAAGCGCCTCGCCATCGGCCAGAGCAAGATGGCGTTCGAAAGTACCGGCGCGCAGGCATCCTGGGCCGGTGAATGCCTGCTCGATTTCAACCGCATCCCCACCCCAGCCGATTGGCGGGCCGACGTTTCCGCAGTCACCGAACAAGACATCCACGCGGCGGCGAAAGCGCTCTTCGAGGGAGTCGAACCCTGCATCGCGGAGATCCGGCCGGAGGAATGATCCGCACCCGCTTCGCCCCCAGCCCGACCGGGCGGCTCCATCTCGGCCACGCCTACGCGGCGAAAGTCGCCCGCGATGTCGCCAAAGCGGAGGGCGGCGAATTTTTGCTGCGGTTCGAGGACATCGACACCACCCGCGTCCGCGAGGAATTCTATCAGGGTATCGAGGAAGACCTGCGCTGGCTCGGACTCGATTGGGACGGCGTCCCGCTGCGCCAGACCCAGCGGCTGGTTGCCTATGAAGGCACGCTCCGTGCCCTCGAAGTCCAAGGTGTGATCTACCCCTGCTTCTGCACCCGCAAGGAGATCGAGGGCGAAATCGCCCGCATGGCCGGCGCGCCGCACGGCCCGGAAGGCCCGCTCTATCCCGGCACCTGCAAGCGACTCCCGGCGGCGGAACGTACGGCGAAGCTCGCGGGCGGCCTGCCGTTCAGTTGGCGGCTCGACGCCACGGCGGCAGCAACCACCACCGGCCCCCTCACCTTCACCGATCTCCGCCACGGCACCCTCACGGTCGATCCGGATTTGCTCGGTGATGTCATCCTGGCCCGCAAGGACATCGGCACCAGCTACCACCTCGCCGTTACCGTGGACGACGCCTTCCAGTCCATCACCCACGTGACCCGCGGCGAGGACCTGCTGGCCTCCACCCATGTCCACCGCCTGCTGCAAACGCTGCTCGGTTTCCCCGAACCCGTCTATCTCCACCACCGCGTGCTGGTGGACGAACACGGCAAGCGCCTCGCCAAGCGCCACGATTCGTTGTCGATCCGCTCGCTGCGGGGAGACGGGATTTCCGCTGAAGGCGTCATGCTGCGACTCGCGGATTGATTATAAAGGGGGACCTCCCCATCGTGCCGTCGTGTCACCCATCCTCGCATTTGATTCCGGAGATGCCCACCGCTGGTTCTGGGTGATTCTGGGAGGCGTCGTTTTCAGCATGATCGGCCTCGGCGCCTTCGGTTACGGCAAGAAGCTGGAACTGTGGAAACCCAAGATCATCGGCCTGCTGCTGATGGGTTACCCCTATTTCGTTTACAACGTCTACGCCGTCTGGGCCATCGGCATCGGCCTCTGCACCCTGCTGTGGTTCCACCACGACGAATGAATCCGATTGTCCACGGCCAAGGACAGCGGCCCGGAGAAACATAGGTTCACGGATTGATTTCGACCTTCACAAGCTTCCCCGCGTTCGCCCTGAGCCGGCCTTTCCCGGCCCCCAATACCTTGTTGCCATACCGCTCCGGGAAGTCTTGCGGCCCACGCTCCAAGCCTTCATCTGCCCGGTGGATTATATCACAACCCGTCGTCCCCCATTGAGATCGATCCGTATTCCCCAATCTAACCAACGGTGATGAATTTGTAACTAGTCGGTGAATTTCTTGTGAATCATGGGATTCGACTTGTGCCGCCCAATCCAAACGGATTGCTAGTCGCCAGTTTTTCTCCTCCCATGTCCGCAAGACATCTCATCCTCCCCGCAGCGGCTCTGATCTCCTCCGCTCAATTCCTGTTCGCCGAAGAGACCGCCGCCCCGGCGGAGCAACCCGCGGAGATCATCACGCCGATTGCGGACGGAACTCCGCCGCCACCCGCTCCACCGCCCGAAACACTGGACTTCGTGGTGAAGAGCACGGTCAGCCGCCAGGTTGATGTGGTGGAAGCTCCACCCATGCCAGGCTTGCCACCGGTGGAGGGGAGGATTTCGGTCACCACCCGGAAGGTCGAGAATCCCCGGCTGCCGGACTTGCCGCCGCCTTTACCGCCGGTTGATGTGAATGATCCTGCCGTGCAGGCACGGATGGCCGAACTTCGTGAGCGGTTCCAAGGACAGGAAAAGCCCGTGATCGCGCTGATCTCGGCAACCTGGTATGTGAGGGAGAAAGTCAGCCGAATCAGCTGGTGGGTGGATGGGGAGCAGATGTCCTGCATGAGCCGTCTCAACATGCTGCATTTTGGAGGATTCGGAGAGTTCAAGGTCGGCGAACGCCGGTATGCCCTAGTGATGGGGCTGGGATCGGAAGATACCAACAGGCTGGCGCAACTTGCCCAGTCGAAAGGACGGGCGTTCGTACCTCCCGACCTGCCTGCGATCCCCGAAGGCGAGGATTTCATCGTCACCAAGGGCAATGCCAGTGATGTGCAAAAAATGCAGTTGCTCCGTGACCTCCACTCTCTCGCGGCGACAGAAGGCCCCCGCATGGAAGAAGCCTATGTCGCTCGAGAACAGGCGAACAAGGACAGGGAGGCCTATCTGCGGGCACATCCACCTAAACCAAAGGACGTGATGATTCACTACTGGCGCGGCCAGCGCCCGGACACCCATTCCGTCGAGGGAGGTGAGCAATGAAGTCCCGCTGGATGATCTTCGCGGTGCTACCGTTCACCCCGTTGCATGGGGCGGAGCCCCCAAAGACAACCTTCACTCCACTCGGCCAGAGCAGCTACCGTTTCGATTGGGAGGGAGAGGAAGGCAAAACCTATTTTGCCCAGTATTCCACCAACCTCATCGATTGGTTTTACTTCCCCGAAGTGGATCAGGGAATGATCCACGATCCACTGGACATGACTCCGCTGGATGGCAGTAACCTGCCACTGTCGAAATACTTCGTGAGGCTCAAGATCCGGGAGCATCCGACCATCGACCCGCGGAATGCCGATTTCGACAACGATGGCATCAGCAACTGGGACGAGCTCACCTTGTATGGAACCGACCCGCTCAAATTCAGCTCCTCGGGTGGCGGTCATCCGGATGGCTACGAGGATACCGACGGTGATGGAATCTCCGACCAGTGGGAGCGAATGCTCATCGAGCAAAGCTCCGACTCCGGTGCCCTCACCTTGGAGGCTATCCTTCCCGGCGATGATTACGATGGAGACGGGGTGTCCAATCTCGTGGAATACCAGCACGGTTTGAACGGCTGGCAGACGGATACCGATGGCGACGGTTACGGCGACCGGTTGTCGCTGGATCAGAAGGTGTGGTTGAAATTCGACGAGACCTCTGGAACACAGGCGAAGGACAGCAGCGGCGAGAACAAGCACGCCACCCTTGCCGCCTCAGCCGCATGGCAGGCGGCCGGAGGAATAGCGAGCGGAGCGGTCCAACTGCACGGCGGAAGCGATGCCGTGGTGCTGCCGTCGTCCGTTTTGAATGGGACGGGCGACCTAACCATCAGTCTCTGGTTCAAAACAAGTGCAGCTCCTGCCAGCCAGGCATTGTTGAGCGCCGCCCGGACCTCACAGGCTTCGGAGCTGGCTGCCACCCTTGAGAACGGTTCGACCATCCGCTTTTATTCCGGAGGAGGAAGTTCCGTGAACTGGCCGGTCGGCCGCAATCTGGCCAACGGCTTGTGGCACCATCTGGTGCTCACCCGGAACGTGGCGGCCGGGCAGGTGGGGTTGCTCCTCGATGGAGCGCCTTTGGGTTCGCCAAAGACGGCGTCTTTGGGGACCCTCACAGTCGAGTCCCTGGTTCTCGGCCAGCGCCACCAGTCGATCTCGACCTACGATGCGACCCAGGCTTTCAGCGGTTCACTCGACGAGGTGCGGGTGTATTCGGTGGTTCTCCCCTCTCCATCCCTCACGGAGCTTTTCGGCCCCGGCGATCTCGATCGCGACGGCCTGCCCGACAGCTACGAGCAGGCCCTGTTCGGCAATCTCACCACGCTGGCGGGCGGAGCCGACGACCTCGACGGCGACGGGCTTAGCAATCGCCAGGAGTTCGAAAATGCCACCAATCCGAACGATTGGTACAACGGCCAGCCTCCGGTCATTACCCTCGTGTCCGGTGGCGGCCAGACCATCTACAACGGGGAAAGGACGCGCAATCCGCTCGTCTTCGTCATCACCCGTGGCGGCACCCCGCTGGCGAACGCGCCGGTCAATCTCAGCCATCTCGAATTGATCGGCGGGATTGAGTCTCCCGATGGGAACGTCTCCGCCACCTCGCTCACGCTCAAGACCGATGCCCAAGGCAAGGTCTCCGTCCATTTCAAAGCCGACTGATTTCTCCCCCGATGTCGAAACATCATTTCCTTCTCCTCCTCGCCCTCGTCCAACCGCTGTTCGCGGAAACCGCCACCATCCAAGGGCACGCGGGCACGGCCGCGGCCAGCAGCACCGTGACGGTCGTCATCGATTCGGATCGCGACGGCTTGTCCGACGCGGACGAGGCCATCTACGGCACCAATCCCCACAAGGCGGATTCGGACGGCGATGGTATCCCCGATAGCGTTGAGATCGCGGCCGGAACGAATCCACTCGTCAACCAGCTCAAGGCTGACCCTGACTTGGTGGGATTGAATTCCGCGTTGCGGGCGAAGATCTATACAACAGCCATAACGCCTGGCCGTTATGGCGGCTATTGGGATTTTGAGAACTACAGCGCGGGATTTCCCTGTCGTCTGTGGAATTGGAAACTGATGCCGCAGGTTCAAAATCCCACCACGGGCGCATGGTCGGATTCTTCTACCGGCATCTGGAAAGCTTCGGGAGGCTGTTTGAACAAGGCTATCGATCTCGGGCCGCACAAGCAGGTCGAACTGCAATACCCCGGCACACAGTCCTTTCTTTCCATCTTCAACTCCACCTGGATCGTAGGGTTCACACTCAAGCTCGATAGTCCTCTGACGACGAGCGAATCGGCTTTACCTGTATTCAGTGGCTATGCGAATACAGCAGCCCAGCCCTCCGACCAATTCCGGATCGAGTTACTGGCCGTTTCCGTTGGCAGCCCCGCGCAAACCCAAAATCAGCTTCGGATCCGGGATAGTGCTGACCACGTGTGCGCCGTTTGGCCGATTCCATCCACCGTCAACCTTCAGTCCTGGAATGAATTTGCCGTGCGGGTCACGGACACTTCCCCTTCATCGGGCATTCGCACCTGCTACGTCAATGGTCTGGCGCTGACGCTCTCCAGTGGCCCTTACACAGCTCTTCCGAATCCAGCTAGCGGCTCCATGACGGCCTTTGGCGGACGGATCGGTGCTGTCCGCACCGGCGGAACGATCACCCCGTCGACCCATAACTTCTCGGTCGACCGATTTTTTATCGCCAACGGAGTGGCGTTCACCGCAGCAGATTTTATCGCCGTGACCAACCGCGACACCGACGGCGACGGAATCCCGGACCGTTACGAAGTGGCGGCCGGCTCCAATCCCCTCCACTACGATGTCGACCAAGACAACGACGGGTTGACTGATGCCGAGGAGGTGGCAGGCCAGGCCGTAATCAACGGCGTCACGAAGACCTTCGGTGCGACGAACCGCTACAACTTCGATTCCGACGGCGACATCTACGACGACTGGTGGGAGGCTAAATATTTCCCGTTCACCGATCCCAACAACGCCTCCAAGCCGGGCGCGCAAAGTGCGGATCCGGACGGCGACGGGCTTTCCAACTACCAGGAAATGCTCCATGGCACCAATCCGAACAGCTCGGACACGGACGGGGATGGAATCAACGACAACGCGGAGGTTTCCCACGGATCGGACCCGGGCGATGCCTCTGACCGCCCCTTGAATCCAGCCGACTTTTATGGGGATTCCACGCTGGGCTTCTATGGTCCCATCGGGGATCTCGGAGTGACGGTGAAGGCAACGAGCACCAACTCTTCCACGGTCTCGGCGCGGGTGGGCGATCCTTCCGACAGCCATTCCGAGCGATGGAAGCTCAAGATCGGGGATAAGGGCGTGGTGGCCCCATCGTTCGGGACGGTGTCGAACCGTGAACAACTGACGCTCAATCCTGGCAAGCTCTACGAAATCAAAGTCCAACATCTCGGGACCGATCCCGCGTGGACGGGAGCGGGCGAAGCCCCCGACTACGACTACTGGGCGTCTGTCATTCCTGAAAAGAACTCCTCCTTCCTGCTGTGCGATCTCGAGCACATCCTCCAAAGCGGGGACAATCCGGTGGGGAATTTCGTGAACGACGTGGACCCCGACGAGCTCGCCTCCAATTCGGCCTGGTTGGTCCCCATTGAAAGCTATTCCTATGCCACCAGCTACGGCGGCGGAGACGCGGTTGGACCGAAGTATCGCAAGGTGGCCTTGAACGGCCGCCCGATTCCTGACGAAAAACCCCAACAGGAGGAGGAGAGCGACCAGCCCGAGGAGGAAACCTACGTGGATGCGTTCAACCTCGGGCTGCATCACGACACCAGCTACCACTACACGCCCCTCGGGGCTTCAGATCTGGCCCTCCAGGTCACGGCCAGCACGGAAGAGACCGGCTTTTCCAGCCGTTCCGGCCTGAGGCCACACGAGCGCCTTGATCTGCCGTTTGGGGTTGGTTGGTCTTCAAACCTCTGCTCCTACGTCGAGGTGGTGGAGACCATCGGTGAGGATTCACATGAACCGGTCACCGTGAACGTGGTGGATGAATCGGGCCGCTCCCAGCGCTTCGGGACCATCGATTTCGGCAGCTTCTTCCCGTGGCCCTCCGCCCGCGTGGACAAGAAGACCTATCTGAACACCCTGACCCGGGCCGGGAACAACTTCACGCTTCAGAAAAAGTTCGGCAGCACCCTGACGTTCACGCCGAGCAAGGCGTGGTTCATGTATTCCTCCGATCGCCGGGACGGATCGACCACGATTCGCCGCCACACCTACTGGCGGCTTTCCGAAGCGCGGGACCGCTTCGGTGTGCGCCTCCGCTACGATTACGACAACGGGCCCGGCGTGCCGAATGAAGTTGCGCTCATCCCGCGCCAGATCAGTTCGCCGGACCGCGAGGGACAATTCCTGGTCATCGGCCGCAGTTCCGACTCCCGTCGCGTCACCTCGATCACCGACAGCCGCGGCAACAAAACCGAATTCGGCTACACGACCAACATCAGCGAGTATGTCTTGAGCGGAAGCAGCATCGCCCCCGCCTCGAAACTGACGAGCGTGTGGTACGCGGACGGGACGGACGTCCACTACACCTACGACACAGTCTACGAACTGGAGGAGGACAACAGCGACCCCGCGAATCCGCGGTTGACCCGGCACTTCCACACCAATCTCAAGTCGGTCACCGACAAGCGGAGCAACACCCACACCTTCAACTACGCCGTCGATCAATCGAAGCAATACTGGGATTCCAGCCTGAACGGCACCCGTGCGGCGGTCGATCTGGACCGTCTGCCGACCAATGTCAAAAATTACGTGCTCGGGGAGCTTGGCAAGGGGAACGACCCGGACCTTGGGGAGTGGAAAACCATGTACGGCCAGCCACGCCGCATCACCTCCGTGGTGCGGCCGGGAGGTGCAGGCACCACGACCTTCGCGTCACAAGGGCAGACCCGTTTCGGCTCCACGGTGACCTTCCCGCAGCTTCCGGTCACCACTGTGACCGATGCTCTCGGCAACAAGACCGTTTACGAATTCACCAACCTGCTCGCGGAGGTGGTGAACGTGGATGCCTCGGAGAAATCCGTGAGCGCCCAGTGGATGATCTACTACCTCACCTCGAAGATCCACCACGGCGGCGCGCCGGGTTCCAGCGGTTTCCTCGGCACGGAGACCTATGAATACGAACCCGCCGCGGGCCTAGCCCTGAAGAAGGCAACGGACTTCTCCGGCAATGTCACCACCTGGGAGTTCGACAACGGCTACGGCGGAATGCCCGTGGGTCTCGCCGCTACCTCGGCCACGATGACGAAATGGGCCGATCCGACCGCGAAGGTCGATGCCCTCGGCCGCCGCGAGACCTACACGTATAGCAATTCCCACCGGATCATGGACGGCACCGATGATCCGTATCACACGACGAGCGCGTTCACCGTGGACGGTCTCGGCCGCAGGCGCACGAAGGCGGTCCAGCAGAACGGCAGCCAGTTGCTCCAGCAGGAGCGTTACGACTACGGCAACGCGCGCTTCCAGGGATTCCAGACCGGTTCGTCGCGGTTGGCATTTTCCAATGTGACCGGACAGGCCTGGGAGACGGCCTTGGAAACCGCCACGCTCCCGGATGCGAACGGCCGCATCTGGAAGGAAATCACCGATCCGCGCGGACTCTCCCTCGTCACGGAAAACGGCTACGATTTCAACAACAACAAGACCTGGTCGCTCGACCCCCGCGGCAAGCGCACCCGCTTCACCTACGACAAGCTCAACCGCCTCACCGACGTCACCTATCCGGAGGCGGGCACCAGCACCGGCACGGCCGCCGCGATCAAGCGAATCTGGTACAACGAAAACGGCAGCAAGGCCGCGGAGATCGACGAGGAGGGACGCCATCTCATCCACCACTACGATGCGCTCAACCGCCGCATCACCACCATCCGGGACATGGATGGCGCGGGCCTGCCCACTTTGGATTACCGGGGTCTGGTCACTGAGGAAACGAAGGGCAGCGCCACCGGCAGCGATCTTGTCTCGCGGGTCGCCTACGATGCCGTGGGCAATCCCATCCGGAAGACCGATCCGCGCGGGATCGTGACCCGCACGTTCTACGATGCCATCCAGCGGCCGGTGCATGTCTTCGCCGGTTTCACCACCGCGGAGGCCGATGCGGCGGACTCAGCCGGCAATCCACTGGCCACCTACACCTCGCAGGCCGCCGCCTCGACCAGCAAGACCCACACCGAATTCCGCTACACGGACACCGGCCTCGCAATGCCGGAAGGCGGCACCGTGAAGGGAAACCCCGGCGGCAGCGCCTTCAATTCCTCCGGCTTCAAGCCCACCGTGGCCATCCAGCACGGCGCGGTACTCACCGCGGCAGGCACCGTGGACCTGTGGACCTACGCCAGCTACGACGCCCTCTACCGCCCGCTGCGCACGGAAACCGTCTATGAAACGGGCTCGGTGGCCGTCGGCGTCACCGCCTATGGGGCGCTCAGCGGAGGCAAGGAAGCGCTCAATTCTACCACCACCGATGACCGTGGCAAGGTGACCCTCACCGTGAAGGACGGGCTCCAACGCGTCACCAGTGTCACGGATGCCTATGGCACCGCTCTCGCCACGACCAAACAAACGGTCTATTCCAGCACCGGCCTGACGTGGAAGACCATCGATCCGCTGAACCGGGAATCGGAAACCGATTACGATGGAGCCGGTCGCGCTGTCGCCGCCTGGCAGCCGGATCCCGTCACCGGGGTGGTGAACCGCTCGAACCCCACCGATCCGCTCGTGGGCTCGCCGCGAAGTCAGACCGCATATGACAAGAGCGGCAACGTGACGGTGTCGCTCGATCCGCTCGGCTATCGCCACGAGTTCGAGTACGACGCCCGCAACCGCAAGACGCTGGAGCGCCTGCCCTCCGTCACCGCCACCGAGATTGTCGGCGGACAACCGGTCGCCACTCCGTTCCAGACGCCCGAGATCAAGACGGCCTACGACGGCGTCGGCAATGTCACCGCCTCCACGGATGCGCGGAGCCACGTCACCCGCACTTTCCGTGACCGCGCGAACCGCGTCACCACCGTGCTCGTCAATCCGGTCAGCGGCAATCCCTCCACCAATCCCGCCAGCCCCGGTACGAACGACATCGCCACCCGCACCACCTATGATGCCGCGGGCAACGCGCTGGACGTGACCGATGGCAATGGCAACCACACGCGGAACACCTACGACACGCTCAACCGTCTCGCCACCACCGCCACCAATCCGGACACCGGCGCTCCTTCCGCCGATCCCGCGAACCCCGCCACCGGCGACATCACCATCCGCAATGCCTATGACGACGCCGGCCATCTGGTGAAGGTCACGGACGGTGTGGGCCATTCCACCGGCTTCCGCTTCGATGGCCTGGGCCGGAAGACCCGCACCCTGTGGGACGAGGGCACCGGCGTGCAGAAGATCGAGCAGGCCACCTTCGATGGCTTGGTGCAGCTCACCCGCACCGATCCGAAGAATCAGACCGTCACCTTCCAATACGACGCGCTCCACCGCCTGGAGAACGTGCTCTACAGCGGGGCCTCCACGGACAACCGCCACCTCGGCTATGACCTGGCGGGGAATCTCTTGGAGGTGTCCTATCCGAATGAGACCACCGCCCGCAAGGCCCTGCGGGGCGTTTCGCAGGAGTTCGACAAGCTCAACCGCCTGACCGAGGAAACCTCCGCCGGTGCGACCCACGTCCACACCTACGACAAGTCCGGCAACCGCCGCACCACCACCTACGCCTCCAGCGGACGCTTCCTCGCCAGCACCTATGACAAGCTCAACCGCCTGCTGACCTGCACCGAGAAGGCGAACGCCGCCGCCACCTCCGGCAGCGTCACCGGCTATTTCTACGACCTCGCCGGGAACGTCACCCGCAAGGTCCTGCCCAACGGCACCGAGAACCGGTCCACCTACGACGCGCTCAACCGCAAGCTTGGCGAGGACACCCGCACCGCCGCCGGTGGGTTGGTCTCACGCTTCGATTACTCGCAGCCCGCGGGCGGTTGGACGACCAGCCATGACGGGGTCGGCAACGTGCTCAAGATCGTCGAGTTCTACGGCTCGATCAGCGGTCGCACCGTCACCAACAGCTACGACCGCGCCTACCGCCTCACCAGCGAGGTCGCGGCCACCACCGGCGGTGGCACCGTCACCACCGGTTACGCCTACGATGCCGCGAACAACCGCACGCAAAAGGTCGTCACCGGTGGCACCGATCCCGGCACCTGGACCTCCGTCTACGGCACCACGTCGGACGGCTACAACAGCAACCAGCTCAAGAGCGTCACCAAGGGCTCGGCGGTCACCACCTTCCTCTACGACGCCAACGGCAACCGCTCGGAGAAAAAGGTCGGGACCTCCACCGTCCAGAGCTACGGTTACGATTACGACAACCGCCTCGTTTCACTGACGGACAGCGCCAAGGGCGGATTCGCCTATGCCTACGACCACCGTAGCCGCCGCGTCGGCCGCGATGAAAGCTCGGCCGGCGGAGCCAGCACCGAGCTCTCCTTCTCCGGCGGCCTGTCGGTGCAGGAATACACCAGCGGCACCGGCACGCCGGTGGTGGAACTCATCCGCGGCAGCGACTGGGGCGGCGGCATCGGCGGCGTGCTCTACACCATCCGCGATGGCGGCGTGCGCAGCTACAACGCCTACAACTCGCGCGGCGACGTCGTCAGCCAGACGGACACCTCGGGCACCATCACTTGGCAATCCAGCTACGAAGCCTTCGGCACCCGCACCCAGGAACAAGGCACGACGCAAGACCGCCAGAAAACCAACACCAAGGACGAAGACCCGACCGGCCTCCTGAACGAAGGCTTCCGCTACCGCGACCTGGAGTTCGGAATCTTCCTGACGCGGGACCCGGCAGGGTTCGTGGACGGTCCGAATGTCTACACCTACGTCAGGCAGAATCCGTGGACGAAGTTTGATCCGGAGGGGCTGTGGGGGCGAGGTGAAAGCAATGGCCCGGTTGTCGATGGCGTTTGGAATCATGTGTTGGCTCCTGCTGGTAATTTCGGCCTCGAAGGTTTGATCGGACTGGGAGAAGTCACTCTAACCGGCAAGGAAATGCGTGGTTCTACCCACACGGATGCCGGGACTCTCGGAAGAAATACGGGACGTTTGGCCGGTGCTGCTCTTGGAGCTTACGAAGTAATTCAAGGAGGAGGCATGGTATTGGGGGCTGGCGCTGGAGAGGTTTATACGGTTGGGGTGGCCAGTCCTGTTGCTATCCCAGTGGCCGTAGTCGGAGTGCTTGAAGCTGCTCATGGTACATGGTCCATATCGAATTTTATTAAATTAGGTTTTGAGACTGGAGATCCGTCGCCTCCGCCTACTGGTTCGAGTTCCTCGGGAAATCCGGAAGGAACTTCAGCTAAGACCACCACAGAGGAATCGGGCAAGGCCGCGAAAGGATCTCAGAACGAGAACACGCGAGAAGCCGCTACAAGGGGATCGTCCTTGCATTCGGACAAGCCTGGCAATCTCCCAGACCAGCTTCGAGACAAATATCCTGACACTGAATTTGATTTCAAAAAACCTGGACAGGCAGGGCAAGATGTAGAGGTTAAAGGTGGGGTCCATCCTTCTGAATATGACGGTTCCCAATGGAGCCCAAAGGTAAAGTATGGCGACTTTAAACCCGATACACCCGGAGGTCGAAAAACATTTAAGAGCGATCAAGCTAAAAAGTGGGAGGATCCCACCCACATGCTACCTTACGACCCAAAAACAGGACAATTAAAATGAATAAAATATATAAATTTGGAAATTTACACGTATCGGCATTAGATGAATGGATGGACATCACGGATTACTCCAACAACGAAATGCCATTTACTTTGGCAAAAAAATCCGGCACGGGAGCTTTTCAGTTTTCTGGAGCTAATTATAAATCAGGAAACAACCCAAATATCACATTGTTCGATCTAATTGAGATGCATGAATCATTTGCATCCAAGAGATCCTTCGATGACGGATTTGATGAATTTTCATTAGAAGAAAATATAATAATATTCGCAAAAAGTTATCATCACGGAAATGACTACGTAAGAATTTGGTATTGCAGTGATGGCCTTAGCGTCTTTTTGATCACTTACCTTTCGGACTGGGGGGCTCAGGGCGACGAGCCAGATGAATGCAATCGAATGGTGCTAGGAGTCTCTTTCGACTATGGAAAATGACCCCACGCGCCAACCAATGGCATTGGCCATGCCAACCCATTTCGGAAAATGAAATTCAAGCGGCTTCTCGGTGTCGCACCCCCGGGAATTTCGGCAAATCTCTTCTGTCAAGTTCTGGTGGCCCGGCTACTTCCGATTTCGCCGTTCCGGCCCCCGTCTCCCGCTTTCTGATTTCGCCGTTGGACCGGATCAACCCCACCTACTCTGACGCAACACCCAAACGCCTTGCCCGCCTCGTGGCGCTTGTCCCTGTGGAACCCATTTGAAGTAAAGAATCCGGTATCGATGCGACCGCTCGAACGATGTCGCTGAATTTCCAGCACGCCATCCGCCCCATGTCGAAGAAAGCAAATCGCTTCGAGCAATCCAGCGGCTGGAACTGTCGCCCGGGCGGTGGCGCGCGGAAACATGACCCAACAGAAATGGACTAGGTAGTGTCTACGAATTCTTGGCGATGAGATAGGCGGCAACCAGCATCACCGCCGCGCAGAAGGTCGAGTGAAGCTTGTCGTAGCGTGTGGCAATGCGCCTGAACTGCTTGAGCTTGTTGAAAAAGCGTTCGATGCGGTTGCGGGTAAGCGCTCCACACGCCCCCCGTTCCCGGACCTACGATATAGGTGATACATAGGCATGAATGACCTCTATCGTAGATCCCGGTGGCGGGCCGGGTTTGATCCGATCGGATTCCCGCGGCCGCGTGCTGATCGAGCCCTCCCAACGCGAGGCCCTGCTCGATGCCTTCGAGCGCGGCGGACAGTCGGCGATGGCCTTCTGCCGCCAACACGGCTTGAAGTATTCGACCTTCGCCACCTGGGTGCAGAAGCGTCGCCGGGATCAGCAGGAACCGGAACCCGTTCAACACTCCTTTGCCGAAGTTGTGGTGGACGCGCCCATGGAGCCTTCGGTCCAGGCAGCCGTCGCCGAGCCCCTGCGCGTCACGCTTGCCGACGGCACCCGCATCGAGGTGGCCAACCGCAAGCACCTCGCCTGGGTGGCGGAGCTGCTCCGCCATCTTACCTCCACCCGCCCGTGCTGACTCTCTCCGGCAGCCTGCGCGTCTTCCTGGCGCTGGAGCCGTGCGACATGAGGAAGTCCTTCGACAGCCTCCACGCGCTGGTCACAGGCCAGCTCGGCGAGGACCCGCGCAGCGGAGCGGTCTTCGTCTTCTCGAACCGCTCGCGCAATCGCATCAAGCTCCTCCATTGGGATGGCACCGGCCTGTGGGTTCACGCCAAACGGCTTGAAAAGGGTACCTTCTCGTGGCCGAAGCCGTCGGATGGCCGCGGAGGCAAGCTCAAGCTCGCCCCGGAGGCCCTTGCCATGCTCACCGACGGTATCGACCTGAAGGGAGCGCGGATGCGTCCGTGGTATGAGCGGGAGTGAACATCCGGCTTGCCGGGGACTACTCCATCCATCGTAGCATGTGCGCGTCCGATGACACCCGAGCGCGAACAACAGCCACTTGAGGAAAACTCCTCCCTGCGGGAGACCCTCGGGCTGTTGCGCGAGCAGAATCAGCTCCAGGCCGAGCTGATCGACAGCCAGCGCGAGCAGCTCCGCAACCAGGAGGAACTCATCGGCCTTTTGCGCCAGAAGCTTGACCTGGTGTTGCGCAAACTCTTCGGCAAGAGCAGCGAGGCGCTCGACCCGGCCCAGCTCGAACTCCTGCTGGGTGAACCGCCGGGAAAAGCCCCGGCCTCCCCGACCTTCGGCGACGCACCGGTGGTGGAGGCCAGCGCAGCAAGCGTCGCCCGTCCTGATCGCAAGCCGCGCCGCGAGCGCATCCCCGACCATCTGCCCGTTGTCGAGGAAGTGCTGCTGCCCGAGCCGGTCAAAGCCTGCCCGGAAGCTTGGCGCAGGATTGGAGAGGAACGCAGCGACCAACTCGACTACCAGCCCGGCCGGATCTTCATCCGCCGCCTGATCCGGCCCACCTACGTCCGTGTCGCCGACCGCGATGCGGCCCCCGTCACCGCCAAACTCCCGCCGCGGCTTCAGGACGGCCTCACGGCCACGCCGGCGCTCATCGCCCACGCCCTCGTCTCGAAATACTGCGACCACTTGCCGTTCTACCGTCAGGAACAGATCCTCGCCCGTCGACATGGCGTCGCCATCGGGCGCAACACGCTGTGTCGCTGGGCGGAACTCGCCGCCTTCTGGCTCAAGCCGCTCTACCGGCACATCCATGAAGACCTGCTCGCGGGCGATTACCTCCAGGCCGACGAGACACCGGTCAAATACCTCGCCCCCGGCACCGGCAAAACCGGTCTCGGCTATCTTTGGACCCTGCACCGCCCTGGCGGCGATGTCCTCTACCAGTGGCGCACCAGCCGCGGCAGCGCTTGCCTGAATGATCTGCTCGTCGGGTTCAGCGGCATCCTCCAGAGCGACGGGTATCGCGCCTACGACACCTACGCCGCCCGGCATCCGGAGATCACGCAGGCCGCCTGTTGGGCCCACGCCCGGCGCAAGTTCCACGAAGCGTATCAAAGCGGGCAGACCCTCGCGGCCGGACCGCTCAAAGCCATCGGCGGCCTCTACGCCATCGAAAAGGAACTACGCCAAACCCGGGCAGGGCCAGAGGAACGGGCTGCCATACGTCGGGAGCAAAGCATCCCGATCCTCGAAGGCTTCCGCCTCGACCTGCAGCGGCTGCGTGCCAACGTGTCCGTGTTGCCGAAGAGTCCGCTGGGACGAGCCATCGATTACACCCTCGCGCTGTGGCAGAAGCTCGAAACCTTCGTCCGCCACGGAAAAGCGGAAATCGACACCAACCTCACCGAGAACGCGATCCGTCCGACGGCGGTGGGCAAGAAGAACTGGATGTTCGTCGGAGGCGAGGACACCGGGGACCGCAGCGCCATCCTCTACACGCTCATCGAGAGCGCGAAGCGACACGGCCACGAACCGTATGCCTACCTGCGGGACGTTCTCGAACGCCTGCCCGGGATGAAGGCCTCGGAAATCGACGCCTTGCTCCCGAAGAACTGGCAGCCTACGAACGAGGTGCTCGTGCCGATCCAACCTGCGTCCTGAAAAGCGGCTTCATGCATCCTCGGTCAAGAGAGGCCGCATGGAGCGCTTACAGCAGGTGGAGGCACTGGGCAGGTGCTTGGGAAGATCTCGCCAACGGGCACCTGTTTTGTAAGCGCTCCACACGCCCCCCGTTCCCGGACCTACGATAGAGGTGATACATAGGCATGAATGACCTCTATCGTAGATCCCGGTGGCGGGCCGGGTTTGATCCGATCGGATTCCCGCGGCCGCGTGCTGATCGAGCCCTCCCAACGCGAGGCCCTGCTCGATGCCTTCGAGCGCGGCGGACAGTCGGCGATGGCCTTCTGCCGCCAACACGGCTTGAAGTATCCGACCTTCGCCACCTGGGTGCAGAAGCGTCGCCGGGATCAGCAGGAACCGGAACCCGTTCAACACTCCTTTGCCGAAGTTGTGGTGGACGCGCCCATGGAGCCTTCGGTCCAGGCAGCCGTCGCCGAGCCCCTGCGCGTCACGCTTGCCGACGGCACCCGCATCGAGGTGGCCAACCGCAAGCACCTCGCCTGGGTGGCGGAGCTGCTCCGCCATCTTACCTCCACCCGCCCGTGCTGACTCTCTCCGGCAGCCTGCGCGTCTTCCTGGCGCTGGAGCCGTGCGACATGAGGAAGTCCTTCGACAGCCTCCACGCGCTGGTCACAGGCCAGCTCGGCGAGGACCCGCGCAGCGGAGCGGTCTTCGTCTTCTCGAACCGCTCGCGCAATCGCATCAAGCTCCTCCATTGGGATGGCACCGGCCTGTGGGTTCACGCCAAACGGCTTGAAAAGGGTACCTTCTCGTGGCCGAAGCCGTCGGATGGCCGCGGAGGCAAGCTCAAGCTCGCCCCGGAGGCCCTTGCCATGCTCACCGACGGTATCGACCTGAAGGGAGCGCGGATGCGTCCGTGGTATGAGCGGGAGTGAACATCCGGCTTGCCGGGGACTACTCCATCCATCGTAGCATGTGCGCGTCCGATGACACCCGAGCGCGAACAACAGCCACTTGAGGAAAACTCCTCCCTGCGGGAGACCCTCGGGCTGTTGCGCGAGCAGAATCAGCTCCAGGCCGAGCTGATCGACAGCCAGCGCGAGCAGCTCCGCAACCAGGAGGAACTCATCGGCCTTTTGCGCCAGAAGCTTGACCTGGTGTTGCGCAAACTCTTCGGCAAGAGCAGCGAGGCGCTCGACCCGGCCCAGCTCGAACTCCTGCTGGGTGAACCGCCGGGAAAAGCCCCGGCCTCCCCGACCTTCGGCGACGCACCGGTGGTGGAGGCCAGCGCAGCAAGCGTCGCCCGTCCTGATCGCAAGCCGCGCCGCGAGCGCATCCCCGACCATCTGCCCGTTGTCGAGGAAGTGCTGCTGCCCGAGCCGGTCAAAGCCTGCCCGGAAGCTTGGCGCAGGATTGGAGAGGAACGCAGCGACCAACTCGACTACCAGCCCGGCCGGATCTTCATCCGCCGCCTGATCCGGCCCACCTACGTCCGTGTCGCCGACCGCGATGCGGCCCCCGTCACCGCCAAACTCCCGCCGCGGCTTCAGGACGGCCTCACGGCCACGCCGGCGCTCATCGCCCACGCCCTCGTCTCGAAATACTGCGACCACTTGCCGTTCTACCGTCAGGAACAGATCCTCGCCCGTCGACATGGCGTCGCCATCGGGCGCAACACGCTGTGTCGCTGGGCGGAACTCGCCGCCTTCTGGCTCAAGCCGCTCTACCGGCACATCCATGAAGACCTGCTCGCGGGCGATTACCTCCAGGCCGACGAGACACCGGTCAAATACCTCGCCCCCGGCACCGGCAAAACCGGTCTCGGCTATCTTTGGACCCTGCACCGCCCTGGCGGCGATGTCCTCTACCAGTGGCGCACCAGCCGCGGCAGCGCTTGCCTGAATGATCTGCTCGTCGGGTTCAGCGGCATCCTCCAGAGCGACGGGTATCGCGCCTACGACACCTACGCCGCCCGGCATCCGGAGATCACGCAGGCCGCCTGTTGGGCCCACGCCCGGCGCAAGTTCCACGAAGCGTATCAAAGCGGGCAGACCCTCGCGGCCGGACCGCTCAAAGCCATCGGCGGCCTCTACGCCATCGAAAAGGAACTACGCCAAACCCGGGCAGGGCCAGAGGAACGGGCTGCCATACGTCGGGAGCAAAGCATCCCGATCCTCGAAGGCTTCCGCCTCGACCTGCAGCGGCTGCGTGCCAACGTGTCCGTGTTGCCGAAGAGTCCGCTGGGACGAGCCATCGATTACACCCTCGCGCTGTGGCAGAAGCTCGAAACCTTCGTCCGCCACGGAAAAGCGGAAATCGACACCAACCTCACCGAGAACGCGATCCGTCCGACGGCGGTGGGCAAGAAGAACTGGATGTTCGTCGGAGGCGAGGACACCGGGGACCGCAGCGCCATCCTCTACACGCTCATCGAGAGCGCGAAGCGACACGGCCACGAACCGTATGCCTACCTGCGGGACGTTCTCGAACGCCTGCCCGGGATGAAGGCCTCGGAAATCGACGCCTTGCTCCCGAAGAACTGGCAGCCTACGAACGAGGTGCTCGTGCCGATCCAAGCTGCGTCCTGAAAAGCGGCTTCATGCATCCTCGGTCAAGAGAGGCCGCATGGAGCGCTTACCCTGTTTTGAGCACCCAGAGGATTCCTTCGAGAACATCGCGGTCGGCGCAACGTGGGCGGCCGAAAGAGTTGGTGTCTGGCAGAAGCGGAGAGACGCGTCCCCACACCCCATCGATCATGAACTCGTAGAGCACGCTCTCTGTTCATAGACACAAGGCCGGGCCGTACAAGCCCCGATTCAGACTTTTGAAACCACCTCTAGCAAGGTAGATAACTACCAGTCAAAGAAAAGCTGAACAATCATGAATTCAAATCCATTGTTGAAAACGCATTTGTTTCGAACGGCTTCAAGAAAGCGACCAAGAAGCTGCGATTCGATGGATGCGCAGCCATCATTTTAGTCGAGACTCAGAAACTGGAACACAGTGATCAATATTTCATAAATGTCGGATTTTGGCTAAAAGAGATTGCTGGCGATGCGCCTCAGAGAGTGGAGAGAACCCATATGTATTACAGGCTGGAGAGATTATTCCCTCAGTGGCGAGAGGTAGTAATTGATGGCGGCACGTTGTCGCTACCCGAACAACCGACCCCTGCAAGGCTGTTGGGTGCCATCATCGAAAAGGAATGTATCCCTGCGCTTGTAAATTTGTCCGATTCTGTGGAATGCTTTCGCCAAAAATATAGAGAAGGAGCATTAAGCAGTGGTCTAATTCGGAAGGAGGCACGCGCGTGGCTTGAAAATAGTGGCAACCAACCGCAGTGAACGTGCCACCCGGTCTTCATGGACCGGATCAACCCACCTACTCTGACGCAATACCCAAACGCCTTGCCCGCCTCACGGCGCTTGTCCCTGTAAAACCCATTTGAAGTAAAGAATCCGGTATGGATGCGCCCGCTCGAACGATGTCGCCGAATTTCCAGCACGCCATTCACCCCATGTCAAAAAAAGCCAATCGCTTCGAGCAATCCAGCGGCTGGACCTGTCGCCCGGGCGGTAGCGCGCGGAAAGGTTCCACCTCGAAACCGAATCGCAGCGATGTCAGCGCGGGCAGTGCAAGGATGGCCGATGGCGGCGGCCCGGGACCGTCGGTCGTGATGAAAAAGGAGCGGCCGCTCGCACAATTCCGCCTCTGGCGTGCTGACGGCAAGCTCGGCAAGCAAGTTCGCTGTCCCATCTGCAAACACCCCGTGAGCACCGACAACTTCGACCGCCATGTCCGGCGGACGCATTGAAAAAACGATTTACGGGTTCCAACTGGAGTCCGGAAGCCAACCATGGCGATTTCAAACCCGATACGGCCGGAGGGCGAAAGACATTCAAGAGCGATCAGGCAAGAAAGTGGGAAGAGCCGACTCAAATGCTGCCGTATGATCCGCGAACCGGAAAATTGAAATGAACAATATACACTAAATTGGCAATCTGCGCGTAGCAGCATCGAACGGATGGTCAGACATTACCGATTACTCCAACACACAAATGCCTTTCACCTTAGCAAAAGAATCAGGCATGGGAGCGTTTCAGTTCTCCGGAGCAGATTACAAATCCGGCAAAAAACCAGAAATCACTTTAGTCGACCTGATAGAAATGAGAGAATCATTCGCTTGCCAAAAATTTTCCGTTGAAGGATTTAATAATTTTTCACAAATCGGAAAAATAATGATATCAGAAAAAAGCTATCACGTCGGCAGCGACTACATCAGAATTTGGTATTACAGCAATGGATCAAGCATTTATCTGATTACATACCTCTCGAACTGGGGTGATCAGGGGGAGGAACCGGAAGAATGCGACAAAATGGTGGCAAATATTTCCTTCGAACATACAACTTAAAATGAACCCACGCGCCAACCAATGGATCACAGGGATATCAGCGCAGGCAGTGCAAGAATGGCCGATGGCGGCGGTCCGGGACCGTCGGTCGTGATGAAAAAGGAGCGGCTGCTCGCACAATTCCGCCTCTGGCGCGCTGACGGCAGGCTCGGGAAGCAAGTCCTCTGTCCCCTCTGCAAACAGCCCGTGAGCACCGACAACTTTGACCGCCATGTCCGGCGGGCCCATTGAAAAGACTTACGCAGCGGCTTGTGACGGCTTGCGGTCTTACCATGCCGAACGCTCCAACCCAAGGTCCACCCACTCCATGGGCTGTCGCCGATCGGGTGAGGGCCGTTGCCGGCGGCCACGGGAACTCCAGAGCCTCCGCCTCCCTCTAAAGACCCTCCTCGCCTGAAGGCTCAACTCCTTTACTTCGCCACCACGTCGGACATCCGGCGCATCCAGTCCATGAAGTGGGGCGAGACATAGGGGCCGTAGAAGGACATCGCACGGGACTCGTACTTCGTGTAGTCGAAGTAGTGCTGCGGCACCACGTAGCCGATGTAGTCGCCGTTGAAGCTGGTCACCGTGGCATGATAGCCGCGCAGTTCCAGCGGGGCCTTCAGGTCGAGCGCGAGTTCGCCGCTGAAATCGCAGGGCGTGGAGAACCACAGGCCATCGCCGAGGCGCGCCACCTGCAGGTAGGTCTTCTGCTCCACCGGGATGAGCCTGCGGGTGACCATCGGCCGCAGCCGCCAGGTATCGGTCACGCGGACCTGGGATTCCGGGAGTTCCAGGTCGAGGCCGAAGGTGCCCAGCGTCGTTTCCGGCGAAAGCTTCGTCTCTGGCAATCGCTTCAAGACATCCTCCGCCAGGGCCTCGCCCATCTTCTGCGCGCCCTCGAAGCCGCGGAACCCGTATTCGGGACCGTGGCTGCCCACGGCACCCGCCAGATACATCGCGAAACCGCCGGTCTTTTCCTCGATACGGCGCTCCCAGTAGCCGGGATAATCCGCGCTGAGCTGCATGTTTTCCCCCGGCAGGCAGGTGGCATGGGCGTTGTAGACCCCGATCACGCCGGTGGTGCCACCCTGTTGCTTCACCATCAGGTAGCTGAACTCGTCATCGATGCGGCCGCGATCCTTCGCCAAGCGGTTGCGGACGTAGTCCGGCTCGTGGAAGCGGCCGCTTCCCAGCGACGCCGGTTGCAGGTTGCCCAGCGCATCCCCGGCCGCGGCCACCAGTTGGGTGGCGAACCACTTGGGAATGCCCGCGTTGAAGCCGCCGCCGAAGGCTTTCGAAATCGGATCCGGGCCCCAGCCGCCGATGCCGCTGTGGGTGTGGGTGGCGGAAAAATAGATCTCCTCGCGCTTCAGCCCGTGCTTCTCCCCCAGCGCCTTCACCACCTCCTCGGACACTTCCCGCGGGATGATCAGGGCATCCAGGCGCAGCATGACTAGCCTGTGCCCGTTCACCTCGAAGGCGATGGCCTTTGCCCACAGGTCGTCGTGCACGCCTTCCGCCGGTTTCCCGCCGCGCGGGTTGTAGCCCGCCATCGGCAGCCACTTGAACTTGCCATGCACCGGATCGTCCTGGGCCGCTCCCAGCTCCGGCGAGAGCTTGGCCTTCCCAAAGCCCGCCTTCAGCGCGCCGGAGACCGGCTGATAGGCTTTCGACGTGTCATCGAAGCCCTTCTTCGTGCCATTGTAATAGCCGGTCGTGAAATAGGGTTCGCGGTCCACGGGCTTCACGCTCACCGCCACGATGAGGGCCAGCAGGCCGATTCCATACAGCGCCACACGACCCAGCCGGGCCAGGCAACCGCGGCGCGGTTTCCCCTTCTGTTCTTCAGTGCTGTCCAAGGTCTCGTCCGAGGGGTGCTTCACGGGCCATCATCCTCATCACCCGCCCGCCGGTGTCCAATCCAATTCGCCAACTCCCGTGAAGCCGCCTTGATTTCCGGCCGGGACGCAGCAGCGTGGTCCCATGCCCGCCGCGCCGCTTCCCGAACCAACCCTCCAGGGCTTGATTCTCCAGCTCCACGGCCTGTTGGAAAGCCACCCGGAATGCCCCACCGAGCGGGAAATCCACGACATCTGCGACACCCTCTACGCCGCCAGCCTGCTGAAAGAGGAGGGCAGATCCGTCCGCGCGCGGGTGATGCTGGCCCCGCCCGATGCCTTCGCCGATGCCGATGGCCCCCCGGATGGCATCCACGCCGTCCGCTTCACCGTTCCCGCGAAGCTCACCGCCAACGAGGTGAAACGCCTGAGCCCCGCCGCCAGCTTCTTCCACTCGGTGGTCGCGGTGTGGCCGGATCGCGACAAGGGATTGAGAATCTGGGGCATCCTCAATACCGGACCGCGCTGGATGAACCTCGTCGCGGGCGGGCGGAAGCCCATGGGAAATGACGTCCCCTACCCCGTGATCCACGTCCGCGATCCCGGCTGGCTGCTTTTTTATGAGGGCTACAACCTGCTGGCCGAGTGGCGTGGCCGGGAGTTCCACGGCCCGCGGATGGACGTGTTCCAGTCCCGACTGCTCAGCGACCGCTTCGCCCACCTGCGGCGCGGCCTCGTCTCCGAGTTCGATCCCGGCTGCCTGGTCCCCACGCTGGACAGCGAATCCTACGCCGAGCTCGCCCACCTGATCTCGCTCCAGTTCGTGAAGCGGATCATCAACCTCGTCCGCACCAGCGGTCACGGTGGCAGTTTGGTGTTCCTGCCCGCAGGCGAGGAGGGGCTCGAAGCCTCCACCCGCTGGATCGATTGCAAATACTCCGCCACCCCGGATGTGGCGGGCATGCGCTTCCGGCGGCTGCTCCAGGCGATCATCCGCCGCGTGGGCCAGCTCTGCCCCGAAAACGCCTCCGTGGAGGACGCCTGGCAGGTCTTCCGGAACAGCCGCGATCCGGAGCTCGACCGGCTGGAGGAGGCCTTCTTCGAACTGGCCCGTTTCTTCTCGGACATGATGCAGGTGGATGGCGCTCTCGTGCTCGACCAGCGCCTGTGCGTGATCGGATTCGGCGGCGAAATCCGCGTCGACCGGAACGTCTTCCAGGTCGGCCAGGCCCACGACCTCGATGGCACCCATGTCAGCAACTGGAACGTCCAGAACGACGGCACCCGCCACCGCGCGGTCTACCGCCTGTGTTCGGTGGAACCTTCCGTGATCGGATTCGTCATTTCCCAGGACAGCCACGTCCGCATGATCGCCAGCGTGGGCGAAGCGGTCACCTTCTGGGCCCACACGGTGGTGTGACTTCCAGTCAGGCGTCGAAGAAATGCCAGCCCACGCGGCTGGCGGGAGTATCGTGGTCGGACTCCCAGTAGACGTCCCGGGTGATGTCCTCCAGCCGCGGTGCGTCCGCCTCCCTTGCAAACGCTCGCGCGGCGACCGACTCAGCCTTGGCCTCGTCTGAAATCCGCTGAGCCAACTCTTCGTCCAAAACGCCTTCTGAGATCAACTGGTCGCGCCAGATCACCACGGGGTCATGATGGAGTTTCCTCTCCTCAATCTCCTCCACAGTGCGGTAAAGCCGCTGGTTCGCATCGGCAATCGATTGCCCATAGAACCGGTAGGTGGCGATTTCCAGAACGGTCGGACGCCCGTCCCGATAGACCCTCTGCAACGCGACATGGGTCTTCGCGCGGATCTCATATAGATCGTCGCCATGAATGAGATCCCAATCGATGGCATAACCCTCCGCCCGCTTGGCCAGGCAATCGCGGTAGGCGGAGGCCCGTTTCACCGAAGTCCACATGCCAAACCCGTTGTTCTCGATGATGTAGATCACTGGCAGGTCGAAAAGACCGGCGAGGTTCAAGGCTTCATGAAAACAGCCTTGGTTGACCGCGCCATCTCCAAGGAAGCAACAAACGGCTCCTTTCTCGTCCCGGAGTTTCAGGGCGAACGCCAGCCCGGCGGCCAAGGGGGTCTGGGCCGCCGCCACGCTATATCCGCCCCAGAATCGTCCGGCCGGATGGAACATGCCCATCATTCCCCCTTTTCCTTTCGCGCAACCGCTGGCTTTTCCAAAAAGCTCCGCCAGACAGGCCTCCATACTCATCCCGGACGCCACCGCATGCCCGATGGCGCGATATCCGGCAATCACATGATCCCCCGGCCCCAACAGCGAGCGCACGCCCGCTGCGATCGATTCCTGGCCGATCTGCACACTGAGCCACCCGCCCATCTGGCCGGCGGAGTATTCCAGGATCGCGGCTTGTTCGAGCCGACGGGTCCGCACCATCAACCGGTAGATATCGACCTTCTCCTCACGGGTCAGCGCGAGATTGACCGCTGAATCCGCGAAAGGAGAGTTCACCCTCCGAACATTTCAGAATCACACTATCCCCAACAAGGAAGAATCAACAGGCTGGGATGACACATCCGGGAAAGACTTAACGCCCAGAGGAGGATCGAAGCCGTTTTCAGCCCCTAACAAACCAGTTTCCCAAAAAATCAAGATTGCACGATCCGGCGGAATCTCCGGGAATGCCACCATGTCCGGTCCCCTTCCCGAATCCCTCGTCGAGCGCGTGTTGGAGCAACTCGGCTTCACAACCCGGCCGGACCTAACCCTTGCCGGATTGACCGCTCTCTACGATGCTTGGGGCCGCCACGTGCCTTTCGACAACGTGCGGAAAATGATCCACATGCGGGCCGCCAATCCCGCGCCGCTTCCCGGCAGTGATCCGGTCGACTACTTCCTGGCCTGGCTGGCCCACGGCACCGGCGGCACCTGCTGGGCGGGTGCGGGACCGCTCCAGACCTTTCTCGCCGCCCTGGGCTTCGACGCCGTCCGCGGCATCGGCACGATGATGGCCGCGCCGGACATCCCGCCGAACCATGGCACCGTGACCGTGGTCTTCGGAAACGACCGCTATCTGGTGGATTCCGCGATGCTGTATGGCGAGCCCCTGCTGCTGGTCCCGGACCGGGAAACCGCCGTGGTCCATCCCGCCTGGGGACTCAAGGTGGCCATGAGGGACGGACGCTATCACATCGCCTGGCGTCCCCTTCACAAGACGGACGGCTTCGAATGCCGGCTCGAACGCTTCGACGCCACCGACGCCGATTTTCAAGAACTCCACGAGCGCACCCGTCCGTGGAGCCCCTTCAACCACGAGCTCACCCTGCGTCTCAACATCGGAGACGAAGTGGTGGGCATCGCCTTCGGTCAACTCATCACCCTCCACGCGGATGGCTCGGTCACCCGTGTCCCGACCACGCCGGAAAGCCGCCGCTCCCTGCTGTTGGAGACCATCGGCCTGAGCGAGGAGATCGTTTCCCTGCTCCCGGACGATGAACCCACGCCCCCGCCGCCGGGATCCCGCACGGCGATGGCACAAGGGCAGGCCTGATCATCCCTTCTTCACCCCGGTCACGATGCCCTTCACCACCGTGAAGTTCAGCCGGTCCTGCCGGTAATCCATCGTCACCGGCCGCGACTGGCCGTCGATCGAGACCACCCGGTGGGGCACCTTGGCCTTGTCCGCCAGCTCTTCGGCTTCTTTGAGCGTCAGGCCGATCAGGGTCGCAGGCACCCCGATGTCCGGAAGGGGCTTCGAGGATGGAGCGGGCTCCGGCGTCCCCTTCGTCGACTCGCGCTGGCAGGACGCCAGCAGGAGCAGGGGCACGAGCATGACCACGAATCGCTTCATCATGGCACCGTCGGGGCGGGTGTCGGGAAAGTCAAGGTGGCCGGGCGAACAAGCTCGTCACCATGGCATGCGAGATGATCCCATTTACGCCCGTAAACCCTCACCATGCCCCGCCCTTCGCTCCTCAAATCCATGGCCGCCCTCGCGATCGGAGTCCTCACCAACAGCCTCGCTTCCGCCGAGGAACCCGCCAAGACCGCCCCGCCCCTCTACGAGCTCCGCACCTACCACGCGGAACCCGGCAAGCTCGACGCCCTCAACGCCCGTTTCCGCGAGCACACCGTGGCCCTTTTCACCAAGCACGGCATGACCAACGTCGGCTACTGGGTGCCGAAGGACAATCCGGACAACCTGCTCATCTACCTCCTCTCCTTCCCCGACCGTACCGCCCGCGACAAGGCGTGGAAGGAATTCGGGGCCGATCCGGAGTGGAAGGCAGCCCAGGAAGCCTCCGAGGTGAATGGCAAGCTGGTGGGCAAGATCGAGAGCCGCTTCCTCACGCCCACCGATTTCTCGCCGGAGCCGAAGGGCACGACCAAGGGCACACCGCATGTCTTCGAACTCCGCACCTACACCGCCACCCCGGGCAACCTGCCGCTGCTCCTGAAGCGCTTTCGTGACCATACCCGGGATCTCTTCGTGCGCCATGGCATGACGAATTTCCTCTACACCACCCCGGCGGCTGGTGAACCCGGCGCGGACAACACCCTCGTCTATCTCCTCCAGCACGCATCCGCCGAGGCGCAGGAGAAATCCTTCACCGCCTTCCGCGCCGATCCGGAGTGGGTGCAAGTGAAGGCGGAATCGGAGAAGGCCGGTGGAGGATCACTCACCGTGGTGCCGGATGGTGTGAAGTCGGTGCTGTTGATCCCGACCGATTATTCCCCGGTCAAGTAAGGCTCCTGGGAAAAACGGCGAACGTTCCGTAATACGTCCGCCTCCCCGGTCATGGGTATATCGGCGACCCGGCGCGGCAGTTCCGTCGCGCCTCACCGGTCGTCGCTTGCAAAAATACCCAACGACCCATGAAAACCCGCATCCTGTCAGGCGGCCTTGCTGCCCTGGCCCTCTGTTGTTCCTCCGCCTCCGCGCTCGATCCGACCACGCTTTACGGATTCGAGTCGGCCCTTGGCTCCACCACCACGCCGGAAAGCGTGAGTGACGGCACGAACTTCGCCACCCTCGGCTCCGGCGGATCGATCGCCTCCAACAGCCGCCGACTCGGTTCCGCCTCCCTCAGACTGCGCGCCGACAAGGCCGGGACCACCGCGGGCACCAATGACTCCGCGCTGACCTCCAACACCTACAACTGGACCTCCAGCGACATCCGCACGGTGGCCTTCTGGATGCGCGCGAAACCGGTCCAGTCCCACGCCTTTCCCACCATGATCAGCATGGGCTCGGGAACCGGAACCGGTGCGCGATTCGATATTCGCCTGGACCTGGGAACTGGTGCCGATGGCAACCTGCGCCTGGAGATCCAAGGCGGCTACGTCGCCACCACGGCCGCGGATTTCACCACCGCCGGATTGTCCTTCACCACCCTGCGGGACGACAAGTGGCACCATGTCGCCGTGGTGGTGCCGAACCTCGCCACCACTGTCCGCAACACGGTCTTCTACATCGACGGCGTGCCCGTGCCGCATTCCAACCAGGGCTCCGACGCCGCCATCAACACCGCCACGAGCAACCTACGCATCGGAGACAGCTACTGGGACGCCACCCGGAATTTCACCGGCTACCTCGATGACCTGCGGATCTACGACATCGGCCTCACCGCCCAGGAAACCCTCGACCTTTACAACAGCGGCGTCACCAACGCCTCGGCCATCGCCGCCTTCGATGCCGATCCCGAGATCATCGGACCGGGCATGACCTCCTCCCTGAGCTGGCAAACGATCGGGGCCACGGAACTGTCCATCGACCACGGGATCGGAATCGTCACCGGTCAAACCAGCGTGACCACCACGCCGGTCGACCCTGGCACCACCACCTACACTTTAACGGTGACCACTCCCACCGCCACGGAGACCGCCTCGCTGCCCGTCACCACCCTCGGCGCGCTGCAAGCCACCGCACCGAAACTCTCCGGAACCGGTTTCAGCTTCACCGCGATCAACCTGGTGCCCGGCAAGACCTACCAGGCCGAGTACCAGAACACCTCGCTGGAAAGCACTTGGACGTCTCTCGGAGCCACCTTCACCGGGCCGCTGTCCACCACCCGCACGGTAACCGATGCCACAGCCTCCGCGGCATCGAACCCCAAGGCATTCTACCGGGTGAGGCAGTTGCCCTGATCTATCCGTCGAACCGGTATCCCGTGCCCCGCACCGTCACGATGTGGCGGGGCATCTGGGGAACCTCCTCGATCTTCTGCCTCAGCCACACGATGTGAACATCCACCGTCCGTGAGGTGATGAAGGGCTGCTCCGGCCAAACGCGCTGCAGGATCTCGTCCCGCGAGAACACCCGCCCGGGGTGGCTCGCGAGGACGCGCAGCAGCTCCAGCTCCTTCGCCGCCAGATTGACCACCGTGCCGTTCTTCGACAGCGCACCGGTGACGAAGTCCGCGGTGACAGAGCCAAACCGCATTACCGGTCCGGCAGCGGCGGGTTTCGCGACACGGCGCATCAGGGCCTCGATGCGCGCGAGCAGCTCATCGGGATCAAACGGCTTCACCAGGTAGTCATCCGCCCCGGTCTTCAAGCCCTGCACCCGATCCGCTACCTCGCCGCGCGCGGTGAGCATCAGGATGCCGCCACCGAATCCCCGGTCCCGCACCGCATCACAGAGTTCGAATCCAGAGATCCCCGGCAACATCACGTCCAACAGCAGGAGATCATACGCCCGCTCTCCCGCCATCCGCAGGCCCTCGCGGCCATCCGCCGCGACCTCGACGGCATGGCCCTCCGATTGCAACAGATCCGAGACCACCTCGGCGATGCCGGGCTCGTCCTCCACCAGCAGGATGCGCGCGTTCATGAGGAGCGGGTGTCGACGGGAAGCCACACGATGAAACAAGCCCCGCCCCCGGGCGAAGCCTCCGCGGCCACCCGGCCGCCATGCGCTTCCACGATTTCCTTCGCGAGGCTCAGCCCGAGACCGCTGCCGCGCGTCTGGGTGGCACGTGCCCGCTCGCCGCGGAAAAAGGGCGTGAAGAGCCCGGCCAATTCGGATGGATGAATGCCCGGTCCGCGATCCGCGACCCGCACCTCGATCTCCCTTTTTCCAACAACCTCCCGTGCCGAAACACCGATCCATCCTCCGCTACCCCCATGCTTCGCCGCATTGGAGAGGAGGTTCTGGAACACCCGCCGCAGCGCGGACGGATCACCGCTCACCGGAGGCAGCGTTTCGAGGCCATCCACTTCCACGACACAATCGCGGGTATCTGCCTCGGTGGCTAGGCGCGCGTCGCGCAGCACTTCGGCCATGCTCACCGGCTTCCGTGAAATCGAACCCGCCTTGCCCGCGGACGAGAAATCCAGCACCTGCCCGATCATCTCGCCTAGGTCATCGGCATGCTTCGCGATCAGCGTGGAGTACTGCTTCACCTTCTCCGGCTCCGTCACCACGCCCCGTTTCAAGTTGTGGGCGGCACCGCGGATCACCGTCAGCGGCGTGCGCAGTTCGTGGGACACCGTCGCGACGAACCGCATCCGTTCCTCCGCCAACAGCCTCGAGCGCTGGGTCTGTCTGACCAACAATCCACCCGCCACCAGGATCAGGAGGTTCAGCACCACGGCGAGCGCGAGATTCCGCGCCCGCGAGGCGCTCACCACCCGGTCCAGTTCGCCTGGGCGCTCGGCCACCACCAGCGACCAAGCCCCGCTCACCGGATGATCCGCCCGCACCCCGGCGGCACGCCCTTGGAGATTCATGGGCACCCTGATCTCGCCATGCGTTTTCCCGGAAGATCCACCATTGCTGAAAAGCGTGAGGTCGCCATTCTCCACCCTCGCGTTCCGAAGGACTTGTTCCCCGGGATTCAGGTAGGTCCGGACCAGCTCTGGCAGCCAGGTGTTCTTCAAGTAGTCCTGGTCGATCTCGAAGATCATCCACGCGAGCTCCACCGGCGGTCCCGGCTCCGGGTCCAGCCCGATGCCGAAATCATCGTCGGGCGGCGGCCCTCCCCGCGGACCCGGACCGATCCCCGCACCACGGATCGGAAACTCGATGATCAGTCCGGTGCTATCCTGATAGGGAGGAGATCCGCCCGCCGACTTCCTCGCGAGATTGCCCCGCAAGCCCTCCCATGCCGCGGGCCAGGCCATCGGCACGAGCGCCTCAGGTTGCTGGTTGAGCTCGGACAGCGCGACCTCTTTCGTCCCCGGCACCGCCACCGCGATCCGACTGAAGATCGGAGCCGCGCCGGATGACTTCCAGGCCTTGAGATGGCGGATGAAGGCCTCTTCCAGCCGGCCATTCGAAATCTCGGCTCCCTTGGGCAGCAGCCGCGCGCACCCGGTCGCCAGCTCCGCGTCGAACGCCTGGCTCAACCGCGTCGCCTGCTCCTCGAGTCCGGCCCCCAACCTGGCACGCTCCGCCGCCGCGATTTCACCGGTCCAGCGGAATTGCAACACCGCCAGCACCGAGCAGACCACCACCATCACGACCACGAATCCCCATTCGCGGGTCGAGGGTCGCAGGGGGCTGGTCATGCACGGAGCGTAGCCGAATTGCATCACACAATGCAAACGGAAGCCCCTGTTCTTAACACTCCTTAACACGACATTGGGCCGCCCCGGATGCTTCATAGCAACAGAGAAAAGCTCGTTGCCATGAACCCCATCCACCCTCTCCGATTCACCCTCCTCGCCGCCGCTGCCACCGGCATCGCCGCGGCCGACACCGCGAACACCCAGGCGGTGGTCACCGCCGCCAACACCTTCCTCGCCCCGCTGACCACCGCCCAAAAGACCGCGATCGATTCCAGCTCATCGTCCGCCCTCAATACCTCGGCGATCTACAACGCCTCCCTCACCAACGTCGAGGTCTGGTCGAACGTTCCCATCTCCACCACGTTGAGCGGCGCGACCCGCAACGGCCTGATTTTCTCGTCGCTCTCGGACACCAACAAGACCAACGCGCTCGCCGTGGCGACCGCCGCCCTGAGCACCAGCGGCCGGAAGTTGATCGACGATGTCCGCGCCGGGGACCGCTACATCAGCGGCGAGGTCACCAACGCGAAGGGCACCACCAGCAGCATGTGGGGCTACAACAAGTACTTCATCGCCTTCGTCGGCACGCCTTCCACCTCCTCGCCGTGGACCTTCCAGTTCGGCGGCCACCATCTGGCCTACAATCTCACCTACAACGGCACCTACACCAGTTGCACCCCGCTGTTCGTGGGCACCGAGCCGAACTCGTGGACGGACTCCACCGGCAGCTACGCCCCGCTCGGCAGCCAGCGCACCATCCTGGAAAGCCTCCGCCCCACCCTCACCACCTCCGCCCTTCTTTCCGGCACATACAGCGACGTGGTCTTCGGCCCGAACGGCTCCGGCCCCAGCACTACCAGCAACCACGACACCGTCCAACCGAAGGCCTATCCCACCACCGGCCGCGGCCAGCTTTACTCGTCGCTCACCAGCAGCCAGCAGGCCCTGGTGAAAAGCTACATCGAATCGTGGGTCAATTTCATGGCCCCATCGATCGCCGCCGAACTCCTGCCGGTCTATGAAAGCGATGCCGCCCTCGCGGAGACCTATGTCGGCTACGCGGGGAGCAACACGCTGATGCGGGCCAGCTCGAACTATTTCCGCGTGGACGGCCCGCGCCTATGGATCGAGTTCAGCGTGCAAGGCGGTGTCTACGATTCCAGCGGCTACCACGACCACGGAGTGGTGCGGGACAAACTGGCCGACTATGGTGCGGCCTACGGATCGACCACCATCGGCACCACGGTCCGCCCACCCACGATCACCACCCAGCCCACCAGCCAATCGATCGCCACCGGTGGCTCGACCACCCTCAGCGTGGTCGCCGCTTCCGCTGGCACGGGAACCTCCACCCTGACCTATCAATGGTTCAAGGACGGCACCGCCATCTCCGGGGCCACCGCGTCCTCCTTCGCCATCACCTCCGCCGCCGCGGCGAATGCCGGTTCCTACACCGTGCAGGTGATCAGCACCGGCGGCCTCGTCACCAGTGCCGCGGCCGTGGTGACCATCGTCTCGAATCCGACCATCACCACCACCTCCCCGCTGGCCGATGGCACGGTGGGCGCGGCCTATTCCCAGACTCTGGCGGCCAGCAGCGGCACCAGCCCCTACACCTGGAGCCTCGCCTCGGGAAGCGTCCCCACCGGCACTACACTAAGTTCGGCCGGAACACTCAGCGGCACCCCCACCGCCGCGGGCACCTTCACGTTCACCGCCAAGGTCACGGACGCCGCGAGCGGCGCCGCCACCAAGAGCATCTCGGTCACCATCGTCGAACCGTTCAATACCTTCCTCGCCACCTACAGCCTCACCTCGGCCAGCGCCAACCTCGATGCCGACCAGGACGGCGCGCCCACACTGCTGGAGTTCGTCCTGGGTGGAGTCCCCACCACCTACAACACCTCCATCCTGCCAGTGGTGAGCTATGCCACGGTCAGCGGCGTCAAATCGATGGTGCTCGATTTCAACACCGTCAACCCGCTCGGGTCGGTCAACTGCTACGTCCAATACTCCGCCGATCTCACCACCTGGACCACGGCGGTGTCCGGTACCGACGGCGTGACGATCACCACCACCGCCACGACCAGCACCGTGAACCACGTGAAAGCGGTCCTCCCGGCCACGCCTTCAAAACGGTTCGCGCGGTTGAAGGCCACCTACAATCCCTGATCCCCATGAACCGGCTCCGCCTTCTCCTGCGCGCGATCTCCCTGTTCGTGGCGCTGTCGCTGCAACCCGCCCCGGCCCACAACATGCCGAACAGCGCGGTGTTCCTGGATTTCCATCGCGACGGGGTGCTCACCGAACTGGTGCTCCCCCTCAACGAGCTGGAGCTGGCATTCAAGCAACCGCTGATGGCGGAGCCGGATCAGGTGCTCGCCCGCCACGGTGCCGCCTTGCAGACCTACGTGCTCGAACACACCCATCCAAAGGCTCCGGATGGCCGGGAATGGAAGATCGAGTTCAGGGATCAAGCCGTCGTCATGGGTCAGGTCCAACCCGATCTCGTCGTGCATCTTTGGATGACTCCACCCGAAGGCGCTCCCCTGCGCGAGTTCACCTTCGATTTCTCCGTGATCCACCACGAGGTCATGAACCACTCGACGGTGGTTTCGGTCCGCAATGACTGGAACAGCGCGGTGTTCTCCAGCAGCCCCGAGATGATCGGCACGATCCAGTTCACCATCACCTCGGTGCAGGTCGATCGCACACGTGGCAGTTGGTGGCAGGGCTTCCACTCCGTGCTGATGCTCGGCATCCATCACATCGCGGAGGGCACGGACCACCTGCTGTTCCTGCTGGTGTTGTTGCTGCCAGCCCCGCTGATTCCCGCGGGAAAACGCTGGGGCGGATTCGGCGGCTTGAAACGCGGTGCCACCAAGTTGCTCAAAATCGTGACCGCCTTCACCATCGGCCATTCCCTGACCTTGCTCGCGGGCGCGATCGGCTGGTTGAGGTTGCCCTCGCAGCCTGTCGAGGTCCTCATCGCCTTCTCCATACTCGTCTCCGCCATCCATGCGATCCGGCCCTGGTTTCCGGGGCGGGAAACCTGGATTGCATCCGGCTTCGGACTGATCCACGGGCTCGCCTTCGCGGGCACGATCGCGGAATACGGCTTCTCGCCATGGCATCTCGCCCTGAGCGTGCTGGGCTTCAACATCGGTATCGAATTGATGCAGCTCGCCGTGGTGTTGATGGTCGTCCCGTGGTTGATCCTGCTCAGCCGCACCCGCGTATACACGCCCTTCCGCTTGGTCGGTTCCGTCTTCGCCGGACTCGCCGCGCTCGCCTGGATGGGAGAACGCGCGCTCTCGTGGCCGAATCCGCTGAATGGGGTTATCGAGGGCTTCGTGGCCCACGCCGGATGGTGGCTCGCCGCCCTCGGTGTCGCCTCCTTTGCCGCCACCATCTGGCAACGGCGGGGCCTCCCCTCCGCAGGGAAACCCGGCTGACCCGTCCTCAACCTCCCGTCAAAACCGCCGGGAGGTTGTCCTTCTCCTGGGTGCCGGTGCACTTCTCCTGCTTCGCGCGGAAGCCGGTCGCGGGTGATACGGCGTCGAAGTTTCCGAACAGCTTCGTACCCTTGCTGTTCTTCACTTCCACCGGGTATGCGCTCTCCCCGCTCTTCCGCCAGAACCAGTTCCGGGTCAGCAGGGCGTCCGCGGCACAGTTGATGTTCAGCTTGCCATCGAGGAAGCTGTTCGCCGAGTAGGTGATGCCGTGGAAGCCGGCAAGGCTCTGGTCGCCGCCCCACTTGGCGGTGTCGGCCACCGTGCCCTCGAACAGGTTGCGGTGGGTGATGATGTCGGACGCGATCCCGGCGCGCTCGTAGTAGGCATCGCTGATGCCAAGGTGATACAGGCTGTCGTGAACCCGGTTGCCGGTGACCAGACCGTGACCGGTATAGATCATCACGCGGCCATAGTAGTCATGGAAGTAGTTGTTCCGGATCACCCAGTCGCGGGTGTGGTGGCTGCGGTTCACCAGCACCGCTTTCGCAGGAAAATTCGCGGGCAGGTCCCGGTCCAGCGTCAGCACGCCTTCCTCGGAGGCCACCACCTTCGCGGTGAACCCGGTGGTGACATAATCCGGGCCGAGAATTTCGATCGGGCTGCCCGCGCGCGGCCCCTTGCCACCGAGATTGACCTTGCGCGGACCCGCCGTCTTCACGTCGGTCCACAAGTCGTCCTTCAGGCTGATCGGATCGTCGTCGGTCAAGGCGATCTCGTTTTCCTCGAACAGGATCGATCCACGGGTCAGGTGGAAATGGTAGCCATCGGCCCCGGCGGTCAGGGGACGGTCCGCGGCGGTCAGGCCCTCGGGCAGGCCGATCTTGCAACGCACCACGCGGACGTGATCGATGCCGGAGGAGAGAAACACCATGCCCAGCACCGCGTGGTAGTCCACCCGCTCGAAGGTGATGTGGCTGCTGTCGTCGAGACTCACCGCGTTCGAGGAGAAGTCCGCGTTGTTGATCATGTAGAAGTTCGCGCCCTTCTGGTAGGCGGTGATCACCTTCCACAGCTTGTCGGTGGGCGGCACCTTCAGCTTGTAACGGATCACGCCCGGACCCGCCGAGGGATCGGCATAGGGTTTCACCGCGTAGAGGTCGGACTTAAACTGGTTGTCCGCGGTCTGGCGCAGGGTCACCGGATCGTGCGGACGCCAGCGCCAATAGCTCGCACGCTTCGGCAGGTCCTTCACCGGCTTGCCATCGCGGGGATTGATCACCTGGGCCATCATCTCGCCGGTGGCGGGATCGACCTTGAGGAGCTTCGCCCACATCCCGACCCGCGCGTAGAGCGGATCGATGTCGAAAGCCAGGTTCCGCATCGCCGTGCGGGTGCAGCCCTTCATCCAGACGTAGCGGGCCATGTTGTCGGAGAACACCAGCGTGCAGCCGTTGCCATCGACCTCCACATCGGTCTTGTCGTGGATGACCATACCCGCCCACGCCGGAGCGCCTTGCAACGACCGGATGTAGAACTTCACGCCACCGCGGCCGTTCGCGTCCGTCAGTTGGAGACGGCTGCCGTTTTCCAAGGCCACCAAGGCCTTGCGGAGCGCGGGCCCGTTGTCCGCGGACGGATTGGAGTCCAGCGCGAGTTTGACGACCTTGGAAATCTTCGGCTCGTCCACTTGGAAAGCCTTCACCGTTTCATTCGCCACCGTCACCGGAAGCTGGGCGTCTCCCGCCAGAACGGCCGCATGATCGGAGATCGCCAGCGGAAACAGCAGCGAGTCGTAGACCGCCAGCCATTCCATGTTCCCCTTGAATCCCGAGCCCCCCAGCGTCGCCGCGGTGCCGGTCACCGCCCCCGAATCCAGTGCATCGAACGCGGCCACGCCCGCGGGCAGCCCGTCGAGATAGAACCGCACCTGGTTCCCGTGCGGGAACAACGGCACGCGGTCGTAGGTGACCGCGACATGGTGCCACGCCCCGTCCGTCCAGCGATCCCCCAGCACCCCGGACATCACCTGCCGGCCGTTCAATTGGAACACCAGCGCGCCGTCCTTCAGCCCCACCTGGGCGCTCCCCGGCCCACCCGAGGAAAAGAACGTCCGGTTTCCGGAGACCGCCTCGGATTTCACGCGGAACTCCACCGAGAACGAATCCGCCGGAGCCCTCAGCAACGCGCCGAGCGGGCGGGAAACGTTGTCCACATCCTCCGCCAGCGGAGCCTTCCGCGCCCACGCGGGCTTGGCCTCGCGGAACAGCGCGGTGGCATCCCGCGGCACCGGCTTGCCATCCTTGGTCACCGTGATCGAGACCGGCTCGCTCTGCTTGTAAACATGGATGGCCGTTCCTTCCGTGACGGTCTCAGTGATTAGATCCCCCCAATTCACCAAACAACCGCCGGAAGGAACGGCCAAAACGTAAGGTCGACCCGCGATCGCGAGGTCGGAACCTGAAAATGTCATGGCGTCCTCCGCGAGGACCGGCGAGCCGGCCGCGAGGAACAGGACGGACACGACGCGGGAACAAAGACCGGAATCAAAAATGCACTTCATCATGTCTGAATCACCCGCGGCGGCACCGTCTGTGTGCTATAAGATTTGATGGCCCCGGAGGGTGTTCCGGAAAAAATCGCAAAATGCAAAGGTCACACCGGAAGCGGTCGCGAAACTTCCACTTGTACGTCTTTCGAATGAAACTCCAAGTCCTCCTCCCGCTCCTGGCGGCTCCCCTCCTTTCCGCCGCCCAGCCGAACGTCGTGATCCTCTACGCCGATGACCTCGGCTACGGCGACATTTCCTGCAATGGCGCCACCGCGGTGCAGACCCCGAACATCGACCGGCTGGCGAAGGAGGGCCTCAATTTCCACTCCGCCTACAGCACCGCCTCCACCTGCACCCCGTCCCGCTATTCGCTGATGACCGGGAAGTATCCGTTCCGCCAGGAAGGCACCGGCATTCTCCCCGGCGACGCGGCGATGATCATTCCCACCGACGCCCCCACTCTGCCCTCGGTCATGAAGGCGGCCGGCTACCGCACCGCGGCGATCGGGAAATGGCACCTCGGCCTCGGCGGCAGGGGCGGCATCGATTGGAACCAGACCGTCACCCCCGGACCGAACCAGGTCGGCTTCGACTACACCTTCATCATGCCCGCCACCGCCGACCGGATGCCGTGCGTTTACATGGAAAACGGCAAGGTGGTGAACCTCGATCCGAAGGACCCCATCAAGGTCTCCTACGTCCACCGACTGGAGGGCGAGGCCCCGCCGCTGCCGAAGGAAAAGCAGGCGATGGAATCTAATCCGCAGCACAGCATGGGCTTCCTCAACGGAGTGGGCCGCATCGGCCACATGACCGGCGGTGCCAAGGCGCTGTGGAACGACCAGGAAATGTCCTCCACCTTCTGCCACCAAGCCACCCAGTTCATCCGCTCTTCCGGCGGCAAGCCATTCTTCCTCTACTACGCGATGCACAACATCCACGTGCCGCGCCTGCCGAACCCGAAGTTCGCAGGCAAGACCCCGATGGGGCCCCGCGGCGACTCGATCGTGGAGGCAGACTGGCAGGTCGGCGAAATTCTCCGCACGCTCGATGAGCTCAAGCTCGCCGACAACACGCTGGTCATCCTCTCCAGCGACAACGGCCCGGTGGTGAACGACGGCTACAAGGATATGTCCGCCATGAAGCTCGGCAGCCACAAGCCCGCCGGTCCCTTCAGCGGCGGCAAGTATTCGTGCAGCGAGGGAGGCATCCGCATGCCCTTCATCGTCCGCTGGCCCGCCAAGGTGAAACCCGGCGGCACCACCGAGGCGATGGTGAGCCAGGTCGACCTGCCGCGCAGCCTCGCCCACCTCGCGGGCAAGCCGGTGGCCGACGACGCCTTCCAGGACAGCCAGGATGTCGTGCCCGCCCTGCTCGGCGAATCGAAGACCGGCCGCGACCACATCGTCGGGCTCGGCGACCGCATCACGCTGCGGGTGGGCGATTGGAAATACATCTCTCCCGCCAGCGACAAGAAGCCCGGCGCGCTCTTCGACCTCTCCAAGGACCTCCAGGAAAAAAGCAACCTGGCCCAATCCGAACCGGCCAAGCTGAAGGAAATGGCCGAGCGTCTGGAAAAGATCGCTGGCAAGCCGAAGCCCGCCCAACCGGTCTCGGAAGAGTAAGCCTCCGTTGCAAATCGCGAAAATGCATCATCGGTCCCGATCTGGTATCGATGATGCTAGATCCCTTTCCAGCAGCCCGGCGCCAACCCCGGGCTCGACTCCTCTCCGGCGGCGCGCGGCCGTCCCGTTCATTGCATGTATCCGGTGTGTTCACGCGAATGTGTCCACCCCCGGCCGCGTGCCCGCCGGTGATAGAGAAGTTCTCAGAGGTCCTGCATAAGGCCTAAAAAAGGCCGGGAAAAGCGGACGCCGCGTCCACCTTCCCCGGCCTTATCCTTTTACCACCTAAGCTTACTTGGTGTTCTCAAACTCCGTCTGCTGGCGCTCCACCTCACGGTTGCGCAGGCGGTTGAGCTCCTTCTCGGAGGTCTCCAGTTTCAAACGGAGCGAATCCACGGTGTCTTCCCCCCCTTGGGCCACCACCGCCACGCCGTGGCCGGGCTCGGGGATTTCGTCCTGCACGAAAGCTCCCGGTGCCGGGGCGGTTTCAAATTCCAGCACGCCGGTCTGTGGCATCTGGGCTCCCGCCGGCACGAACCGCGCCACGATCCGGACCTTGCCGGGCTTCGCGCCCACGCGCACCAGCGCCGGAGCATCGCCCCACTTCAGCGCCCGCGGATTCGCGCCCACCGAGACATCCCCGATCAGTTCACCCGCGCCCGTGACTTCGAAGGCCACCGAACCGTTGTTCAGGCGCTTCGGCGTGCCATTCTTGTCCACCAACGTGGCCATCACCGGCACTACCGTCGAACCGTCCGCCAGGATCTTCTGGCCCGCGTTGTCGATGGAGAGATCGATCCGCACCGCCACCTGCGCGGGACGTGAAACGTGGGTGCAGACGACCTTGCCGTCCACGATCCCCTCGGCGACGAGCTGGACGTCGTTCGGCTTGAAGGCGCGGCTCAGCTTCTTCGCCTCCATGAAGTGGAAGGCGTTCTCGAAGGTGACCATTGGGATGTGCGACTTGGTGCCCTCGGCGAACGGCACCTTCTTCTCACCGAAGACCTTGCCGTTCACGCTCAGGCGGACGGAGTCGCAATTCGAGTAAACGGTCACATCCTCCTGGGAGAATGGCGTCATCGCGTTCGCAACGAACACAGTCGGGCCGCTCTCGATGCCCGGCACCGTCGGCTTCACTGGACGCTGCGCCTTGAACAGCTCGTAGGAGAACTTCGGACGACGGAAGGCATCCATGATGCCGCCGAGGAAGGGATCGAGGTGATAGCCACGCTGGTGGTCGAAGCTGTGCCACATCGTGCCGCCGAAATGCTCCGGACCGGCGCGGAACAGCGAATCGAGGCAGCTGTAGGGATACGAGGGCTTCGCGTAATGCTTGGCCTGCACCAATTGCGGCACCTCGCCCCAGCCGAGGGAAACCCGGCTCGGAGAGTTCTGCGCGCCCCAGTCGTCCACGTTGTCGCCCCACTCGCGGGTGAAGTAAACCTTGCTCTTGTCGTAGTTCGTCGCGATGTCGAGACCGTCGCCGGACCTGGGATGGGCATAGAGCACCTCGAAGTGCTCGTGGCCGAGCGCCTCGGAATCCGCGGCGGTGTAGCAACCGGGCCAGGGATACTCGGCGTGGTTGATGTCGTGGGCGTTCTTCGCGAACTCCGCCGGATAGCTGGTCTCGTTGAGGATCGGCTCCCACAGCAGCACCGAGGCGTGGTTGCGGTCGCGGCGCACCATGTTGCGGATGTCGGAATACACACGCTCGCCGAAGATCGGATCCTTGTTCCAGAACTGCCAGCCGGGCGTGTTGACGATGACGAAGAGGCCGAGCTCATCGCAGGCATCCATGAAGGCCGGGTCCTGCGGGTAGTGCGCGTTGCGGACCACGCGGAATCCCGCCTCGCGGAGCTTCAGCGCGTCCCGCCAGTGGAGGTTGTTGCTCAGGGCGAAGCCGATCACGGCATGATCCTGATGGCGGTTGCCGCCGATGAGCTTTTCCGGAAACGGCTGGCCGTTCAGGATAAAGCCCTTCTCGTGGGTGAACGCGATCGTGCGCAGGCCCACACGGTTGCGGCGGGCATCGATGACCTTGCCTTCGCGATCCTTCACACGGACGACCAGGTTGTGGAGCACCGGGGAATCCGGCGTCCACATGGCGGGATTCTTCACCCCGAGCGTGAAGCTGGTGGTGCCGCTAGCCTTGGCAGCCAGCTTCAGCGGAGCTTTCGCGCTGGCCACCGCCTTGCCAGTGGCATCCGTCAGATCGCATTCCACGGTGTAGGCGCCCTCGCGGTCGGATTCATTCACCACGTGCACCTGCACGCCGGACTTGGCGTGCGCCGCATCGAGCTCGTCGGTGTGGAAAAACACCCCGCCCCCCGCCACCACGTCGACCGCGTTCGGGTCGGTGATGTGCACCGGGTTGGTGGAAACCAGCCAGACGTCGCGGTAGATGCCGCCCAGATAGCTGTAATCGAGCTGCTTCTGCGGCTTGCCCGGCGGATAGCTGGGATCGTCGCTGTTGTCGGCCAGCACGGCCACGACGTTCGGCTTGCCCAGCTCGGCTACCTCCGTGATGTCCACGATGGCGGGCAGGAAGCCGGAGAAGTGCTCGCGCATCAGCTTGCCGTTCACCCAGATTTTCGATTTCCCGAGGATGCCCTCGAAATGCAGCGACACCCGCTTGCCCGTCAGATCGGTCGGGGGCGTGAAGGTTTTCCGATACCACGCCGGGCCCTGGTAATTCGAGCTGCCACTGGTTTCCTCCGGCAGGGCACCGTCCACGCCGTGCGGCGTGCACACCTGCTGCCACGCGCGGTCATTGAAATCCCGGGCTTCAGCCTCCTCCACGTTTCCCCGATGGAAACGCCAGCCGACATTGAAGTCAGCGGCGGACCGACCGCTGTCCGGAACGGTGTAGAACCCGGCTCTGGAAAAGTCCGGCTCCCGTTCCGGCCCGGCATGCAGGACGGCGAGGGAGCCCAATAAGGCGATGAAATGGCGGATCATGTGAGTGGGGTAATTTCGTGATCAGGACGGGTGTTCCCGAAAATCGGACGATTTTGCCGCCGAAACCGGGAGCATAGCACCCACTAAAAGTGTTTTCGGAGGGAACATTTGTAACACCAAACTCCATTCGCGAAATCACCCTGATGAATCCACTTGGATTCCCCCCACCCACCGGACCACCGGATCACCCTTCCTCCCAGTCGTCATGAAACCCGCCCCCGCCCCGGACTTCCAAGCACTCTTGGAAGGATTGATCGATGGCAGCCTCAGCCCCAAAGAGCTTGTTTCGCTTTCAGAATTATTGCAGGCAAACTCGAATTTACGCAGAGCGGCTCTCGACCACCTCGCCCTCTCCGAGGCGCTTTCCGGGCTCGCGCCCGGCCGCGATCCGGAGGCGATCGTCCGGGCCATCACCGAGCACGTGATCCATGTGGCCGGTGGCAGCGACCAACTCTTCGTGTCCCAGGTGATCCAGCGGGTCTCCTTTCGGAAACGGCTGCTCACTGCCGCCGCCGCCGTGACCTTCTTCGCCGCGGGGATTTTCGCCCTGCGGATGGCCGGGCTCCGTGAACAACCGATGGTGGCGGAATTCATGGAGCTGGATGCCGGGGGGCACATCGTGACCACCAGCGAGGTCGGGCAGGGATTCAAAGGCACGCTCGGCGCGGGACTTTACCGGCTCGATTTCAAGAACGGTGCGATTGTCGCGATCGAAGGCCCCGCGAACTTCGAAGTGCTCTCCCCCACTGCCATGCGCTTGAACGGTGGCCAGTTGAATGCCTGGTGCCCGGAACCCGCCCACGGGTTCGAAGTGGTGACCGCCAGCGGCAAGGTCACCGATCTGGGCACGGCTTTCGGGGTTTCCGCCCGCCCGGACGGCAGCGCGGATTACATGGTGATGGACGGCCTCGTCGAGGTGAGCGCCGGAAAGGACGTGAGACGTCTGCCGGAAGGCGGCGCGCTCACCTCCAGCGGCAAGGCGGGTCTCAGCGAAACCGAATTCAACCCCGCCATCTTCACCCGCACCTGGCCGCTTTCCTACGGGATTCTCGCCACCGAGGGGAAGGTGCTGCCCGCCCCACCCTCGACCTCCGCGCAATTGGCGGTGCTGGAGAGCAACGAAGCCGTGATGGTGATCCCCGAGAAACGCTATGTGCCCTTCGACAAGCCCTTCCGCGCCGAGATGATCGCACCGGGGACTTTCCCGGACGACGACCCGGATGCCGGCTACACCCTCCAGCCAATTCCCGGTGCGAGACTCCGCAGCTACCTCATCCGCTTCAATCCGGTGGGAGCACCGGGGGTCTTCAACGGCATGTTCCAAGGCTCCGTCACCTTCGACCGGCCGGTGCTCGCGATTTGCGCCCAGAAGAGCTTCCTCGATGACACGGACGCGACCTTCGCCGAACCGGAGTGGGCGGATAGCGAAAAGGCCAGCAGCAGGTTCCGCGGCATCGATCTCGACCAACCCTGGACCCAGCCGGACCGCGTGCGTCTGTCCGAAGACAGCCGGACGGTGCACATCCTCTTCAACGCCGGCCTGTCCACCGATGACATCCGCGTGATCGTGAAGGAGGGATAGTCGCTGAAAGCTCCGCTCCAACATGAAGGCGCGGCCACGGGATCACCCCGCGACCGCGCCTCGCTATCGTACCCAGGAAGGCCGGTTAGAACCGGATCACCACGTCATAGCCGCCGTTGGTCAGCGCCTGGGACGAGCTGGCGTTGTATTGCAGGGTGCCCACCACGCCATTCACCGAGATCAGGGTGCCGGGCGCGCCACTGTAGGTGGTGCCGTTCACGACCACGCTGCTGAACTGGCCGCTGCCGCCATTCCGCAGCACGATGTACAGTTCATCTTCCGTGGCCGGGGTGTAACCCGCGTCGACATCCAATTGCAGGGAGCCGGCCAGCGTGCCGCTGCCCAGCACCACCAGTTGGCCGTAGCCGGTGATCGTGCTGGTGGCGGTGGTGGCACCGGCGTTTAGCACCTGCGATTGGACCTTGCCGCCGCTGTTCAGCGCGAAGTCGCCGTTCACGGTGAACATGTTCGGCGTGCCCGTGACACCCGGTTGCAGGGTGCCGGTGCTGGCCACCGTCACGGTGCCGGGCGTGATGACGCCGCCCTTGCCGTTGAGGGTGCCATTCACCGTCACCGCGGAGGTGCCTTGGAACTGGCTGTTCATCGTAACCCGGGTGCCGCTGGTGATCGTCGTGGTTCCGGTGAAGGCCGCGACGTCGTTGAACGTGGTTCCCGCGCTGCCGGACACCGTGAGGTTGCCCCCACCGAGCGCGAGCTGACCGTTCACCTGGAGCCAGCCGACCGAGGAATCCAGCGTCAGGTCATAGCTGGGTCCGGCGATCACGCCGCCGATCTTGCCTCCATTCGAGGCCGAGACCTTGATCGACGAGTTACCCGCCAGCGTGATCATGCCGTTTGCGCTGTTCCCGCCCTGGATCGCCAGCGCGCCAGCGTTGGAAACGCCGGTGCCGCTGATGATGAAGTTGCTCGGGATCGAGGACGTCGGGCCCCAAGCCCAGGTGTACAAGAGCACGGTGGCTCCCGGATCGACCTGGATCGAGGACGACGAGCTGTTGAGCGTGCCGGTGCCGTTGAAGATCAGCGTGCCTTGCTTCACCTGGATGCGGCCGCTGGTGGTGTTGGCACCGTTCAACTGGATCGAACCGGCACCGGTCTTCGTGAAGGTGCCCGGACCGCTCACCGCGTTGTTGATGTTCGCGATGGAACCGCTGGCCACGTCCACGCCGCCACCGCCGGAGCCGACGGTGATGGAGCGGGCGTAGGTGCCAGCCGGGTTGACTCGCAGGGTGCCCTGGCCATCGAGGGTGATGGTATTGGACGCGTCGCCGAGGCTTGCCTGGGTGCCCGCCACCAACACCGTGCCGTTCACGGAAATATTTCCGCTGAAGGTATTGTTGCTGTTGTTCAGAGTCACCTGGGTTCCCGGGGTGCCGAAGAACGTCACGCCGCCAGTGCCGGTGAGCTTCGACGTGATGGAGCCCGTGGTGCTGCCGGTCTGGACAAACGCGCGGGTGCTGCCGAAGGCGAGCGTGCCGCTGCTGATGGTGCCGCCGTTGAGGATCACCCCGGCTTCACCACCCGTGCCATTCATCGTGTAGGTATAGGTTCCCAGATTCAATCCGGTGGTGCCCGCCAGGCGGATGCCCTGCGACCAACTGTTTCCGGTCAAGGTGGTGGCCGCGGTGAAGTTCATCACCGCCGCGGAGCCGGTGGTGGCGTCCACGAAACTGCCGGAGGTGGCCGTGTAACCGGTGAATGCGGCGAAGCCGGTGGCACCGTATTTCACGAAGTCGCCCTGGCCGGTGTCTCCGGCCGTCACCAGCACGCTCGGCGAGAAGATCGAGCCGGAAGCGGTGGCCGTGGTGCCGGGAACGATCACCTGGACACCAGGGTTCGCGCCGAGATTCGACGTCGAGCCCGCCGGAGTCATGATGAACGTGGTGTTGGTCCCGCGAACCAGCGCGTTCGTGTTCGTCGCGCTGCCGATGTTCACGGTCAGCAGGTTGTTCGATCCCCGGTTGAGCGCGAGGTTGCCCGCACCTTGGACCTGGACGCTCTTGCCGGTGGTCTGGGCGAGGTTCACGACCGTGTAGCCGCCGCTGCCGGGGGGCTTGAGGGACAGCATGGAGCCCTTGAGCACCACGTTGCCATCGGTGAAGGTCAGGGGCGTGCCGGAACGGGTGTATTCCACCTTGCCGGCCTCGATGACCAGGTCGCCGTCCAGCGCGGAACCATCGCCACTCCAGGTGAAGAGACCCGTGCCGCGCTTCGTGAGGCTGTAAGACGAGGGCACGGTCACCGCGCCGCTGGAGGCCAGCGTGTAGGTGCCGGTGTCGATCGCGCTGTTCGCCGCGGAAACGATGATGGGTTGCGAGCCCAGATCCACGTCCGCGCCGAGCTGCAAGGTGCCGCCCTTCAAGGTGAAGCCACCGGTGCCGAGCGCGCCGCTGCTGGAGATCTTCACCACGTTGTTGATCTCGGTGCCGCCGCTGAACGAGTTCGTTCCGGACAGCGCGAGCGAGCCGGTCCCTTGCGTCCGCAGCGAGCCGCTGCCGGTGATGGTGCCATTGAGCGCGACGCTGTTGCCGTTCGTATCGATCACGCCACCGCTGCCGGTATTGATCGCATTGGAAAGGCTGACCGCGCCGGTGGCACGGAGCGTGCCGCCACCGAAGGTGATGGCTCCCGTGCCCATGGCACTGGCACCGCCCGCGATTTCCAGCACCCCGTTATTGAGGGTCGTGCCGCCGCTGTAGGTGTTCGATCCACCCAGCCGCTGGACATTGGTGCCGGTTTTCACGAGGCCGCCGCTGCCGCTGATGACGCCGGTGTGGACCGTCGAGTAGCAGTCCACCGGCTTGCAGTTGCCCAGCGTCAGGTTGTGCGATCCCAGCGAAAAGCCGCCGCTGCCATTGAGGCCGCCCACGGTCGAATCGGTGGTGAGCGCGAGGCCGCCGCTGACGTTAACGCTGACGATGCTGTTTTGCAGCGCCAGCGCGTGGTCGAGCCGGATCAGACCACCGTTCACATCGGTGCGGCCCGGGAAGGTGTTCGCCCCGCCCAGCACCAGCATGCCGTTGTCCTGTTTGACCAGGCGGCCGGGATTGGAGGAGGGGAGGGTCTCTGCCGTGCCCGTGGTGAAGTCCTTGTAGCCGGTGTCGCTGATCACGCCGTTGATCGTCGTGTCATGGTCGCCGTAGGCCACAATGCCGCCGCTGCCGCGCATGTCCACACCGGCCAGAGAGACGTCCCCGGCGTAAGCGTTCACGAACAGGGCGGCGGTGCGCACGTCGATGTCCGCACCGATGGTCTGGAGGTTCGGCGACCGATTGGTGATGCCGAGCATCCAGCCACCGCTGTCGCTGAAACGGGTGGCTTCCATCTGGAGCGTGTTGCCGTTGATGACGTAACTGCCGGCCCCGCTGGCGAAGGTGATGCCACGCAGCCGGTTCGTGGTCGGGACGGTGTTGCTCAGCGCGCCACCGGAGGAGCTGGCGAAGGTGAGGCTCTGCTTCTCATCGGTGAAGCTGGTGAAGGTTCCAGTGCTCGTCGGCGCCCAGTTGCCGGTGGTGCCCAAGGCAGTGCTGCCGCCCGCGGGTGTCCAGGTGATGTCCTGGGGGGCCTTGTTGATGAAGTGGATCGCCTGGCCGGAAAGTCCGCCGTGGTTGTTGTAGAGCCACGCCATCTGGCCGCACTCGGCATCGTAGTTCGAGGTGGCGTTCAGCGAGCCCATCATGGTCGGGTAGTTGCCCTTGCCATTCAGGATGTTCGCGGGGGCACCGGTGCTGTAGTTCAGCCGTCCGCCTGAGTCCCAGTCGGTGAAGTTGTCGGAGAGCTGCACCATGGTGAAATCGGTCTGCCCCCACCACATGTTCCAGGACATCCACCGGCCGAAGTAGCGGTTGTAGAACATCGACTGCACGTAGGCGTAGTCGCCGCCCGGGTGGAAGTTGATGGTCTGCGCCGGATCCCACGTCGCACCGGTCGCGATGTCCGCGGTCGAAGCGAGCCGGTCCTTGCCCAGGCTGATCGCCCGCGGATGCGCGGGATCGGTGCGGTTGTCGATGACATTGGCGAAGCCCTGCGCCGACGGGCCGTGCAGCCAGGTCATGCCGTTGTCGTAGGAGTAGACGATGCGGGCACCGTTCACCACCTTGCCGGTCACCGGATCGTAGTCCTCGATGTGGTCGTAGCCGACGAGGTAGTCCTCGTCGATGGTGTGGGTCTGGACCGACGAGCTGGAATTGTCATCGGTGAAAATCGTGAGCGAGACGGTGGTGCCATTGAGCGACGCGTCGTAGTCGACCGGGCGGTAGATGGTGATGAGCCAGTTGCCGCGGGAGTCGCCGCTGTATTTCGGGCCCTTGGCGGGCCACTGCGCGCCCGGCGTGTCCTTCGCCAGATCCAATCTCGGAGTAGAAGCACTTTCCTTCCGGTCCATCCACCAGCTGAGCGTCTTGGTGGGTTCGGAAACGCCGCCGGAAATGAGGGAGAAGTGCGCGTCCGGGAACCAGTTGTTTTTGAGGTTGTAGCTGGAACCGACCGGCTCATAGACCCGGGACACCGGGCCGAGGATGTAGGAATACTGGCCTGAGTAATCCACGGGCACGTATGCCGCGACGGCCGCCTTCGCGCTCGCGACACCGGTGACGAGCGCGGGAGCATCCGCCATCTCCGTGGTGGTGATCGCCGGGGCCGGAGCTTCCGCACCCTCGCCGGTTTCCCCATCACCGGACACATCGCCGGAAGCGATTGCATCGTTTTCCTGGAGCGCGTCCTTCTGCAGCGGATTCGTCCCAAGTTGGAACTCCTCGAAGTTTGTCAGACCATCGCCATCGAAATCGCCATACTGGCCATCCTTTGGATTGACCGAGCCATTGTCGTGCGGATCGAGTCCATTCGCGATCTCCCAGGCGGACGGCAGGCCGTCATCGTCCGGGTCATCGGCCTCCGGCACATCGCCGGTGAGCACCTTCGCAGGCAGGATCTCGCGTTGTTTCCCCGGCGGCTGCCACGCCACGGACACCCGGTCGTTGCTGTCCCCGGTCTTGTGCAGGACCTCAAGGTAGTAAGACCGGCCCGCTTCAAGCTGGACCACCCGGCTGCGCTGGGCGGTCTGGCGATCGAAATCCGGAGCCACATTGGCATCCGCCGCGACCTTCGCGATGCGCTGCTTGCCATAGCGGATCGTCAGCGCCGTGAGCTTGCCATTGACCGGCATCCGCACGCTGCCATCGGCGAGCCACAACTCCGCCTCGCCCCCTCCATCGATCCAGAAGGTGTAGGGCCCGCTCGCTTCCGGCGTGATGGTGCCGCGGTATCGGGTGGCCACTTGACCACCCTTGCGGACTTCATCGATGTTCGGAATGTGGCAACGCTCGTCCGGCAGGATGTGGGAACGCTGGCTGCCGGTGAAGTCCGCAAGGCTGCCCCCCGCCACTCCTTCCCAGCGCTCGCGTGTCACCCCATCGGCCAGCTCCTCCTGCTCCTGGGGATTCGTCCCCAGGCGGAACTCCTCGCCGTTGAGCATGCCGTCCCCATCCGGATCACCGTATTCGCCCTTTGCCCCCAGGGCGTTGGTGGCATCCAGTCCGTGGACCTTCTCCCAGACGTCCGGCAGATTGTCGTCATCCTTGTCGAGCGGATCGCCCACCAGCGAGGCGAAGACCGCACCCGGGATACGCTCGCGGGTGGTCTGGCCATTCGCCGTGCACGACCATTCCAGCGTCAACGGAGATCCCGGCGTGCCGCGCTCCACGAGCAGCACCTCCATGAAATAGCGCTTCCCGGCCACCAGCTTGACCAGCGCGGCCTCCTCGCGGTCGGCCCGGTGGCTCGCCACCAGTTTCTTCCGAAAACGCGAGACATCCGCAGACACACGGATCTCCGCGTTCGCGCCTCCTGTTAGATAAAACGAGTAGGTGCCGGTGACTTTCGGGATCACCACGGCTCGCATGCGGGCACCTTGATGACCTTCCGGGCTGACCGTGAAGGCGGATCCCGCCTGGAGACTTTTCTGATCCGCGGGCCTGTCGGCGATCGCCTTGCGCTGCAAGGTCAGCACGGAAGCGTCCTCGGGCAGGTTTTTCCAACGTTCCGTCGTGAAATTCCCATTGGTCTGTCCGAAGGACGCAAGCGGGAAGCAAACGGCGGCAAGGCACGAGATTTCCCGGAAACGGGAAGTCGGTTTTTTCATGGGTTGTGGGTAAGGGTTAGCAGTCAAAACGGCCTATTTCCCCCGAAAGGGAACAAGCCGTGAACCCCCTCCATGATCATCCCAGGCCACTGCCACGAATGAACATAGCGGGAATACCTTGAGAAATGTGACAACTGAACTTCGTGTTACTTCTCCATGAACGGAATTTTTGGATGAGCCGCTCGCACGGGATGGGAAGGAACACTTCGGGGCCTTGGTGAAATCACCATGTAGTCACACCGCGATTTCCACCCCGCATGACCGAAAACCCGAACCACTCCCCGCGCCCAGCCAAGAAACCCGAGCGGGGCTTCGCCCTGATCGTCGTCCTGTGCCTGATGATCCTCATTTCGATCGTCGCCCTCGGGATGTTGTCACTCGCCTCCGTCACCCTGCGGACCAGCCGCTCCAGCGAACTTGAGCAACAGGCCCGGCAGAACGCCCGCCTCGGCATGCTCCTCGCCCTCGGTGAACTCCAGCGCACGATGGGTCCCGACCAACGGGTTTCCGGGACCTCCGCTCTGGTGGACCCAGCGGGGAACCGCCCCCACCTCACCGGTGTTTGGAAAGGCAACAAGTGGAACGGGGGGAACACGATTCCGAACTGGACCCAGCAGAAAAAGGATGACTTCAAGGGCTGGTTGATCTCCGGCCCCACGCCGCAACAGCTCCTCCAGAGTGATTTCGCCGCCAGCGCGGCCTCTGGAAACCTGGCGAAACTGGTGAGCCCTGTCGGCAACGAGACTATTCCGGTCCAGGCCAACATCGTCGCCCTCCCGGACCGCGGCAAAGATCTGACCGGCGGGCTCGCCTGGGGAGTATTCGACCAGTCCGAAAAAATCTCGATGACCCTGCCTGCTAGCCGTGGCAGCGGGATCGATACCCGTCTCGACCGGATGGCCTCCGCTCCGAAGCCGGGCTATCAAGCAGTCTCCTCGCTGGACTGGACCTCCCTCGCCAACCACGAATCCGAGCGCCAAAAACTAATGTCACTCGATCAGGGTGCGCTCACCGGCCTGAGCGCCCAAGACCGCTCGTTCCACGACCTCGCCTCCCACACCGAAGGCTTGGTGGTTGACGTCGCGAATGGCGGATTTTCGAAGGATCTTTCCCGCCTCTTCGACACCGCCACACTGCCTTCCGATTACTCTTCCCGTTATCTCTATGGAAATGCCGCGGATCCCGGGAATCTCACCCGTCCGCTCGTTCCTCCGCCGACCCGCCTCTTCAATAACACGACCCTGCCTTCCTCCTTCCCCAGCCCGGATCCTTCCTGGAGCCTACTCCAGGCACACTACCGCTCCTACACCCTGGGCACTGGTGGCACGACGCCATTGGACATCACGGCTCTGCCGCGCACGAATCCCAACGCATTCAACGGCCAGCAAATCTGCCCGGTCATCAGCAAAGCACAGTTCGTTTTCAGCCTCAGCTTCGGAGCACAGACCGCCGGGGCCAGCGCCTACACGACATGGCTGGTCATCGATCCGGTGATCACGTTGTGGAACCCCTACAACGTCCCCCTGCGCTTCACTGGTGGAAGGATCGAACTATACCGGGTCCCGCTCGGATTCCGCCTCTACAAAAATGGTGTCCTGCAAAATTCCCAATACACCTCGCTGGCCAATACCTTTTTGAACGTCGATTTTGGCGGTCGGGCAAACAAGCGCTACCTACTGAACCTGCTGCCTGAAGCCGGCAAAAGCGAATTGATCATGGCTCCGGGCGAACACGTCGTCATGACCGCCCACACGGACTCAAAACATTTCAACCAAGCCTATTCCAACACCGGCATGGATGTGAGACCTGGTTTCTTTCCTCCCGCGGGGATGGCCAGCAACAGGGAAGCCGGCGGCGTCACCACGCTCAACCTGTGTGTCAACTCGGCTGGCGCAGGCACCGGCCCGGCAGGTGCCTACACGGTCACGGCAAATGCCAATGACAAGATCCAAGTCGAAGTCGCCCCCATGCACGCGAACGTCGACAGCTTTGCCGAGACAGGCGGCAAGGAAATCACGGGCTTCCTCAAATACTACGTGAACTCCGCCGCCCCGGGGGTCACCAATCCGGTGTTGGTGGGCGGGATCGAATTGGATTACGGCAGCCAGGAAAGCAGCATCCTGGCCAGCTATTCCAAGCAACAACTCCCGACCTTCATCGTCGATCCAGCCATCCCTCGCAGCTTCAAGGCCGATGATCGCCAACCGAACGGAAATCCACCCGTCGCGATCTGCTTCAAGGAGCCCTTCCTCGTCACGACCTTCCAGCAGAAGACCGAGCGGAACTCCCGCTTTCCCACCCGCTCGTGGCTGACCAACAGCCCGGTGAACCTCTATGCGTCCGAGGGGCTCGACCAAACCGAAAGCTGGAACCACCAACAGTATGAATTCCAGTGGGAGCCCATGACGGACTGGATGAGCAGCCCCACTGTCGAGATCAGCAACACCCGCAACCGCGGCTACGGTGGACCTGGTATTTACGCCCAGAGCGGCACGTCCCTCGCCACTTTCAACTCACTGCCGATGGCGCCGGCAGGTTCGCTCTTCCAGCTCCGGAACGCGCCTCTGAACCAAGGTGGCCAGCTCCCCCTCACCAGCCAGATCATCGGCGGTTCCCATCCCAGTCCGCTGATGGACACATCCGCGGTCACCAGCACCGCGGGATCACGCACCTACCTCGACCATTGCTACCTGGCGAACAACGCGCTCTTCGACTCCTACTTTCTCTCCTCCGCCGCGGACCGCACGCTCCCGCGTTTCTCGAATCCAAGGAGCGCCCGCCAGATGCTGGGCGAGTTCTTCACGAGCAACACGCCACTCCCGAACCCACGCTTCCTGCCGAACCCCGGCGGCGAAAATCCGGCCACACTGACGCAGACTCTTTCATCCTCCAGCGAGGCCTACAAGCAGATCGCGGCCTACCTCCGGGTTGATGGCCCCTTCAATGTCAACTCCACCAGCATCGCCGCCTGGGAAGCGCTGCTCGCCAGCAATTTCGGCGAGGCCTCGCCATCCCTCAAAAGCGGTCAGCTCGCCGAAGTCCAAAATAACGGGGTCCCCGTGCTCCGCCACTCGGCGCCCACCGGCGACGCATACGAGGACACCACCGCGCCAACAGAGGCGGACCTCGCGAAATGGAACGGCTACCGCCGCCTGAACCGCGATCAGATCAAGGTCCTCGCGAAGGAGATCGTGGCCGAGATCCGCAAACGCGGCCCGTTCCAATCCCTCGCGGAGTTTGTCAACCGCCGACCCGGCTCCGACGAACTCGCGGCGAAGGGCGCGGTGGATGCGGCGATCAGCCGATCCGGCGTGAACGGCGGGGTGCTCGATCCCTCGCACAACTTGAGCCTCCCGGGAGTGACCAACCCCGCCGCGGCCAATGCCAACACCGCCGATGGAGCTCCCGGCGTAATCAACCAGGCGGACATTCTCACACCGCTCGGCCCAATCCTCACGACGCGTGGCGACACGTTCTGCATCCGCGCGTATGGAGAAGCCTCGGACGACGAGGGCCATCTTCGGAAGGCCTGGTGCGAGACGGTGGTCCAGCGCGTGCCCGCCTACGTCAATCCCGAGGAAGCCCCCACTGCCACTCCCATGAATGCGGTGAACGTGGCCTTCGGCCGCCGCTTCGAAATCGTTTCGTTCCGCTGGCTCCGCCCTTCGGATGTCTAACTTCCACCACCCATCCTTCATGAAATTCCTCTTCGCTCTCCTCGCCACCACCCTGCTCGCGCATGCGGACACTCCGCCGCATGTCGATGTCTCGCTGTATTGCTTCCAGTTCGCCCCGGACACCAAACAACTCGCCATCCGCACCGGGGAAACCACCTACCAGGACGTGGAGCTCTCCACCGCGAACATCACCGGACCGGTCCAGGCGTTGGTGACGGACGGACGCATCACGCTTCATCGCCAACTCACGGCTCCGGATGGCAAGGTCACCTGGCCGGTCATCGGCTCCGCCAAGGTCACCGCCCCGATGTCCCGCGCGCTGCTACTGTTGCTTCCAGGGTCCTCAGGCAGCCCGGAGCCCTACCGCTGCACGCTCATGGACCATGCCGAAGCTTCCTTCCCCTTCGGCACCTACCGGATCGTGAATCTGTCCCCCTTCGCCGTGCGCGGAGCGATCGGGAGATCGCTCATCGACTTGAAGTCGGCGACCACGGGCGACTTGAAGCTGGAGGGTGAGCCGGGGGCCGTCGTGCCTTCCCGATTTGAATTCTTCGATTGCAACCGCTGGAACCTCCTGACCGAAACCCGCTGCGCCATTCGCAAGGACCGCCGCTGGCTGCTGTGCATCTATCGTGACGAGGATTCCGGCCGGATGAACCTGCGCAGTATTCCCGACCGGGTGCAACAGGTGATGGCTTCCGCCGACGCCTCCTCGGCCAGCAATTGATTTCCAGAGTCTGCAGGAACACCCGGCACCGCCGCGAAATCATTGGGGGACTCCCCATCCCCCAAGAAGCCCCATTCGCATGTTTCCCCTGAATCGCCTCCTTCCCTTCATCGGCTTCGGCATCGCCCTCGCCTACCAGGCGGATGGTGCCACCACCTTGGTCAATGCCTCCACGTTGAATGGAAGTTTTGAAAACGGCTCCGGCAACAACACCATCACCAGTTGGGCGGCCTCGACCACCGGTGGGTCGATGCAGCGCCAGAACAACTACGCCTCGAACGGTGGCTGGTCCCTGCTGGTGGCCGTGGATGCGAGCAACAAGTCCGTGGATGCGGCGCTCAACACCGGCTATCAACTCGTGTCCGGCGACACCTTCGCCCTGTCGTTCGATTCACGCGGTGCCTTCAACGCGGACAACACCGACCAGGTCACCTGGACGCTGTTCTACACCAGCGACAACACCTTGTCCGGCACCCGCACCACCTTGTACTCCGGCTCCCAGACGCTGACCGGAGCCACCGGAGACGCTAACACCAGCCCCTACAATGCGAGCGGTACACTCACCACCGGAGCGGTGGATCCGTCCGCCGCCGGCAAGACGCTGTTCCTTTCCTTCACCCCCGGCAGCGGCATCATCACCAATGAATTCGCGCGGGTAGACAACGTCGTTCTGTCCGTGACTTCCGTTCCCGAGCCCGCGGCCTTCGCTGCATTGGCTGCCACGATACCCTTCCTCGTCGTGCGGCGGACGAGGAGATCCGCATGAAACATTTCTGACAACTGCCGTCATCCCTTACGTCCGGAAGCCCTCGTGTTTCCGGACGTTTCTTGGCTTTTGGGGGCAAGCTTTCGCCGCCATCCATCGTATCCTTCCACGCATGCATTGTATCCTCCTCACACTCCTTGCGCTGGCTCCCGGCCTCGCGATTGCAGACAACGATTTCCGACCCCAGGTCCGGGAAGCCCTCGCCCGCGGCGAGAAGCGGATCGTCATTCCTCCCGGCCGTTACGTGCTCGCACCCGAGAACAACGGCAAGGTGGTGTGGGGCCTCAATGGCTTGAAGGAGGTCGACATCATCGCCGATGGCGTGACACTCGTCTCCACCAAGCTCACGCGCGCGGTGAACATCGACAACTGCACCCGCGTCACGCTTCAGGGCCTCTCCATCGATTACGATCCCCTGCCTTTCACGCAGGGCGTGGTGGTGAAGGCCGCGGACGATGGCAACTCCATCGATGTGCGCATCCACGATGGCTATGCGGTGAAACCATTCTCCCGCATCGACGTCGTCGACCCGGCCACCCGCTTCCGCAAGAAAGGCATGCCCTTCCTCTGGGGCACCAAGGCCGAGGTGGTGGATGAACACACGGTGCGTGTCACCCTCTCGAAAATCGCGAAGGCCGCCCAGCCGGGAGACCTCGTCAGCCTGAATACCGGGCAAGCCTCCGACGGCATTCCCCACGCGCTGAGCATCGGCCACGGTGACCAGATCACGTTGAAGAACGTCTCCGTCCTCAGTGCGCCCGGCATGGGCATCCTCGAGTGCGATGGCGAAGGCGGATCGAAGTTCCTCGGCTGCCGGGTGGTTCCCGGCCCGAAGCCCGCGGGCGCGACGGAAGAACGCCTGCTGTCCAGCTCCTGGGATGCGATGCAGAGCAAGACGATCAAGCGTGGTCCGGAGGTCGACCGCTGTGAGGTCAGCCACGCCGGGGATGACTCCTGGAGCGTGCAGTCCTCCGACTACATGGTGCTGAAGCGTGAGGGCCGCGAGATCGTGATCGCCAGCCGCGATGCCTTCATGGATGGCGTCTTCGTCGGAGACAGGCTGCGGGCGAACCTCGAAGGCTCCGAAGTGGTCGTCACCGCCCGCCGCCGGGTGGACCGTAAGGACGCCGGACTTTCCCCGGAAGTCACGGAGAAGCTCGGCAAGGCGCAGAACTGGTCACTGTGGCAAGTCGCGCCGTGGTGCCTCGTGCTCACGCTTGACCGCGATTGCCCGTTCGACACCGGCACCTCGGTCTATTCGCCGGACCGCATGGGCAATGGCTTCTCGTTCACCCGCAACCGCATCCACAGCTCCGGCCGGGTGCTGATCAAGGCCGGTGGCCGGATCGAGGAAAACATCCTCGATACCCCCCACGCCCTGAGCGTCTGCCCCGAGGTCCCGGACAACGCCGCGGCCGGCATCGACAACCTGGTGATCCGCAAGAACAGGATCCGCTCCGCGGGCTGGTTCTGCTACGCTCCCTGGTCGGCGGCCGCTGGGGCCATCTCGATCGTCTCCGGCATCAAGCCGCCGGGCTTCCAACCGGCGGGTGTTTTCCGAGACGTCGTGATCGAGGACAATGTCATCGAGGATTGCCCGGTGACCAACCTCGTGGCGACCTCCACCAAGGGCCTGACCATCCGCAACAACCGCTTCGTCCGCCCGCTGCAGGAAAACGCCAACGACACCGGGGCAAGCTACCAGATCCCCCGCGACCGGGTGATCTGGGTCAAGGACAGCACGGACGTTCAGCAAATCGGCAACACCATCGATTCCCCGGGACCGAAGGTGAACGCCCAGCCGATCCTCGTGCTTCCGGGCCAGGTTTCGGGGCGTTGATCATGAATGTGTGTTCTCCGTCCTTGGCGTCCCACGCGATCCATGCTGTGATTGATGGACGCCGGGGACTCCCCAACCGCCGCCCCCATGCCCGAGATCAACGAATTCGCCGATGTGGTTCGAGAGCACCACGCCAGCCTCCGGTATTTCATCCGGTCCCTGGGCGTGCAACAAGCGTGGGTCGATGACGTGGCCCAAGACGCCTTCGTGATCGCCTACCGGAAATGGGAGGACCTCGACCACACCGCGAACGTGGGCGCGTGGCTGCGCGTGATCGCCCGCAACGTGGTGATGAACGAGATCTCGAAATCGAGCCGCCGCCAGCGGATCCTCGATGAGAACATCACCGCCATTCTGCTGGAGAACCAGTCCGAGCCGTCCCAGCCCGAATCGCTCAGTGACCACGGCATCCGGCAGGAGGCGCTCCGCGATTGCCTCCAACAGCTCCCGGAGCGCACCCGCAGCGTGGTGGAGGCCCGCTATTTCCGCGACCGAAATTCCAGCCAGATCGGGGACGACCTCAATATGAAGGCCACCGCGGTCCGGAAGATCCTCTTCCACGCCCGGCAGCTCCTCGCGGACTGCCTGCAGGCGAAATCCATCCACGACGCGCGCTGATGAACCCGCCCGATCCATCGAAATACGAGGAGCTCTCGATCGCCTTCCTGGAGGACGAGATCGATGAAGCGGGCCGGGCCGAGCTGGAGGCGCTTCTGAAGACCGATGCCACTCTCCGCTCACGTTTATCACGTGAGCTCGCCCTATCCCAGGCGCTGATCCAAATGGGTCCGGATCATGACGAGGACACCTTCGTGAAAAACATGGTCCAGCATGTCGTCTCGATCGCGAACGAACCCGAGGATCAGTTTGTCGGTGGCGTGGTACGGCGGGTCAACCGGATGAACCGCGCGCGCTGGATCGCCGCGGCCGCGTCGATCGCGCTCCTCGCCGCAGCGACGTTCCTGCTTTGGCCCGCGCCACGCGGCGGAGCCAACCACGTGGCGAACCTGGCTCGGGTCGACGATGACCGTCTCGGAACCGGCGAACTGATCGCCGAGGGCCACAAGCAAACGCTCGATTCCGGTCTGTGGCGGCTCCAATTCGCCAATGGCGCCACCGTGGCCATCGAGGCCCCCGCCTCATTCGAGATCCTCTCCGCGAACTCGCTTCGCATCCACTCCGGCAAGCTCAACGCCTGGTGCCCCACCTCCGCTCACGGTTTCCAGGTCCTCACCGGCACCGCGAAGGCCACCGATCTCGGCACCTCCTTTGGCATCACCGCCCGCCCGGATGGCACCGCGGATTACGTGGTGCTGGATGGCCAGATCGAAGTCAGCACACCGAACGACACCCGCCGTATCTCGAAGGGCAGCGCGTTGGAATCCGATACGGCGAAAAATCTCCGTCCGCTGGATTTCCAACCCCTTTCGTTCTCCCGCACCTGGCCCCTGGCCTCCGGCATCATTTCCACCCGCGGCTCCGTACAGCCGGCCCCACCTGGAACTCCCGAGCAACTTGCCCTGATGGAAAGCAGCACCTCCGTGATGGTGGTACCGGAGCGCCGTGACGTCTCCCTCAACTCCCCGATCACGGTGGATCTCGTGGAGCCGGGAAGTTTCCCTGCCTCGGCAACACCCGCTTCGCGTGCCTTGGAGGCCACTCCGGGCACGCGTTTCGGCAGCTACCTGATCCGCTACAATCCGGTAAAGAGCCAGAATGAGCACCAGGATTTCCGCTGGGAACGTTTTGAAGGCGAGGTCACCTTCGACCGCCCCGTCGCCGCGATCTGTGCGCTGGGATCGAGCTTGGACGCCAGCGATCCCCTCTTCGCAACGGGCAGTTGGAAGTTGCCCGCGAAGAAGGAGTACCGCGGCATCGATCTCGATCAACCGGCTGACGCTCCCGACCGCGTGACTCTCTCCGCGGACCGACGCACCGTCCACATTCTCTTCAATGCATCCATCTCGACCGATGAGGTCCGCGTGTTGCTCGAGGAACCCTCCGTCACCCTGCCGTAGCCGCCGGGCTGCGGCTCAGAGTCCGGCGTCATAGCGGTAGCTTCCCGCCGGCACGGTCAGCGGCTTGCGGTCGCCCGGAAACTCGATCGTCGCGGTGGTGTTCGGTGGCACCTCGACTTCCAGCTCCACCCAGCCATCGCGCTTCACCCAGGAGCTTACCGCCTTGCCATAGGGTGTCTCGAGTTCGGCGCGAGCGGAATCGAGCTGCTTGCAGACCAGCGGCCTGACGAAGAAGTGCCGGTAGCCCGGATTCGCGGGATCGGGGGACAATCCAGCAACACGCTCGTACATCCACTGCCCGATCGCGCCATAGGCATAGTGGTTGAAGGAATTCATCTTCGCGTCCCCAAAGCCCTTTTCGAGGCTGTAACTGTTCCAGCGCTCCCACATTGTGGTCGCCCCTTGGTTGATCGGGTAGAACCACGATGGATAAGACTCCTGGAACAACAGCTCACAGGCGGTCTCCGAGCGACCCGTTTCATCCAGCGCGCGGGCGATCAGCGGCGTACCCAGGAAGCCGGTCCGCAAATGCCCCCCCGCCTCCCGGATGAGGCGATCCAAATTCGCCCCCGCCCCGGATCTCAGCTCCCGTGGGATCAGGTCGAAGGCGATGGCCAGCACGTAGGCCGTCTGGGTTTCCGGCGCGTTCTTCAGCTTCCCGTCGTTGTCAAAGTATTGGTTCGTGAACGCCCCCCTGACCTGATCCGCCAAGGCGGCATACCGCACCGCGTCGTCGCCGCGCCCGAGCACAACGGAGGCGTTCGCGAGAATCTGCAAACTATGGGCATAGTACGCGGCCCCCAGCAACGGGAACGGGGTATCCCCCTTCAAGCCCTTGGCATGGGGCTGGAGCCAGTCGCCGTAGCCTTTGATCCCCGGAAGGAGCCCGTCAACGGCCTGCGAACCATACCACGCCACCAGCTTCTCCATCATCGGGTAGTTCTGCTCCAACATCTCCCGGTCACCGGTGCGGATGTAAGCTTCCCAAGGCACGATGGTCGCGGCATCCATCCAGCCGGGACTGCCACTCTCCGACACCACGCCGGGCACGACATGCGGCAACCGTCCGTCCGGCTGCTGGTCGTCCCGCATTGATCCCAGCCAGCTCTTCAAGAACGCGAGGCAATCGTAGTTGAACATGGCCGTCTGGCAGAATGCTTGGGCATCCCCGGTCCAGCCGAGGCGCTCGTCGCGCTGCGGACAGTCGGTGGGTACATCGAGGAAATTCCCCCGCTGGCCCCACACAATGTTGCTCTGGAGCTGGTTGAGCTTCGCGTGGGACGAGGTGAAACCTCCAATCGGGCGGAGATCGGAATGAAGCACCACCCCGGTCACCCAATCCTCCCGCGGCTGCACCCCGGCGGGCAATCCCGAGAGTTCCACGTAGCGGAATCCGTGGAACGTGAACCGTGGCTCCCAGGTGATCGTTCCCGTTTCCGCCGAGGTGTAGGTGTCCGTGGACCGGGCGGACCGGTAGTTTTCCGTGTAAAGCGTGCCATCTGCATTCAGCATCTCGGCGAAACGGACGGTGATCGTCTTGTCCTTCTCCACCGGAATGCGCAGCCTCGCCCAGCCCACCATGTTCTGGCCGAGATCGAAAACCTGGCAACCTGCTTTCGGTTCGGTGATGCGTTTCACCCCAAGCGTCTGGTCCTCCCGAACCGGCAGGAAAGGTTTCGGCGTGAGGCGGGCCGATCCCAGATTCGCGTCCGCCACCACCGGGGCCCAGTTGGAGGGCTGCCGTCGCGCGTCGTAGTCCTCGCCATCGTAAAGGCTGGAAGACACCACCGGGCCGTCGAAGGTTCCCTCCCAGCCGCCGTCGGAAACGATCATCTCCTTGCTGCCATCCTTGTAGGAGACCTCAAGTTGCAACAGCAGCTCGGCGAGCTTTCCATACTGGCCCTTCTGGTTTTTTCCCCATGCGACCCGTCCCGCATACCAACCGGTTCCCAACATGGCTTGGATGGTATTGCCGCCGGACTTCAACAGCCCGGTTACATCGTAGCTGAGCGTGTCCAGGCGTTTGCGATACGAGGTCCATCCATTCGCGAAGTGATCGCTCCCCACCCGGTTGCCGTTCAGTTCGAGTTCGAATAGCCCGCGAGCGGTCACATACACCCGTGCCGAGGACACCTCCTTCGCCACCGGAAATTTCTTCCGCAGCAGTCCCACGGGCTCCTTCGCAGCATCGCATGGCTGGCTCGGACGGATCCACCGGGCCTTCCAATCGTCGTTCGAAAGCAGTCCGATCTCGCACCGAGCCGGAGCGCTCCATCCATACTCCGTCCCGCTTTCATCACGGAAATTCACCCGCCATGTCATGGCTTCCCGGGATGCCAGCGGCGTCCCGCCGTAGGGCACCAGCGTGGAATCTCCCGACTCCACCCAGCCGCTGTCCCACCCCTTGCCGGGAGTATTTGCCTCGATCCGGTAGGCCTTTTGCTGCTTCACTCCCACCGGCAATTTCCAGGAAAACCTCGGTGCCGGATCATGAAACCCGAGCGGGTTCTCAAATCCCTCGTTTACCGCCAGCGAATGCGCGGGCTCCGCGAGAACCGGCATGACGGAGACTATCAAGGCCATGACCACCATCCGCGGAGTCAGCCCGGATGCCCCGAAGCAAGCCAGCCTGGGCCGCCACATCCGAACGAACGCGCGGCTTTTCATCCCACCCTCCGCCAACAAAGAAATCGTCATGACCCCTCGTTGTAACCGCTTCCCGAAAATCTCGACAATAACCCGATCAGATTAACCCGCCCCACGGGACCACCTCGCCGCATTTCTCCCTAATCCGCTCGACAGTTCCAAGCCCCATGCAATTGAATGGCTCAAATGCTCCGGCTCCTCGTCCTGCTGCTCGCGCTCGTCTCTCCCGCCGTGGCAGACGAAACCGTCGGCCGCCCCGGCTTCCTGATCCGGGCCTGGCAATCGGATGAAGGACTTCCCGGCAACGTCGTCCGGTCGGTCGGTCAAACACCGGATGGCTTCCTATGGATCGCCACCGCCGAAGGACTCTCCCGTTTCGATGGCAATGAATTCGAAAGCATCGCGGCGACCGGAGTGTGGTTCGGCCGCCCGCTTGATTTCTCCCGCGTATTCACTCCCGCCGATGGCAGCGTGTGGGCGGCCACCTCGCGCTGCGGCCTATTCCGCGTGGGATCCGCGGGCCTTGATGGCGTGATCGGCGATTACGAGGGCCCGAATCCAGGCGTCGTCGCGCGGCTCTTCACTTGCGACGGCTCCACGTATTTCGTCCGCAACGACCGGCTCTGGCGCGTCGGAGCCAGCACCGCCGAAGCCGTCGACGCGCCCTCTCCCGCGGTCATCCAGGCCATGGCTGCCGACCAAGCTTCGCAACGACAACGCGGCAGGCAGGACAAGGCAGGACCACCGGACCGCTTGCTTGATCACAACGGCGGCACCTGGAGAATCGACGACCGAGGACTCTCGTACATCGCCCCGGACGAGTCCGCCGATCCTGAGCTGGCCATCGCCTTCAGCGGCAGCATGGAGTCTCTCGACATGCTGGAGGACCGCGAAGGAAACCTCTGGGTGGCCAGCCCGATCCGCGGTCTGGTTCGCATCCGTCACAGCCGCGCCGTGCGCCTTCCCTACCGGGACGGCTTCTACACCTCCCCCACCCGTACCAGCATCCAATCGCGTGATGGCACCTGGTGGATTGCCCGCCGCAATGGAGGCGTGGACCGCATCGAGAACGGGATACTCCTTCATATCCCGATCGTCACCAGCAACACCGCGCGCGTGGTGTCCAGCATCGTCGAGGACCATACCGGTCGCATCTGGATCTCCTCCCGGGACGCATCCGTTTTCGCTTACAACCCGGAGACCCAGCATGTGGACGCGCAGTTTCTCGACACCCCGGCTCTCTCGAAGATCAACGTCATGGTCGAGGACCACGAAGGCCGGATGTGGTTCGGAGGCCGGGCAAAGCTGTTTTGCTGGGATGGCACCAGCCTTCGAAGGGTCAACGAGGTCACCACGCTCGAGAACGTGGAGATCTCGACCTTGGCACCCGGTGACAACGGCACCTTGTACATCGGCACCGGAAACGGCAGGATTTTCACGCTCAAGGGAACGGAGCTCTCGCTGGTGGGGAATGTCGAATCCTTTCCCCGCAGTTCCGTTTCGAAGATCCTGCCCATCGCGCCCGACGAAATATGGGCAGCCACCCTCGGCGCCGGATTGCTGCTGTGGAAGGATGGCGGTTGGCACCGGTTCAGCACGCGTGAGGGGATTCCGGATGAACGCCTGACCGCGCTGACTCTCGTGGGGGACGACCTCTGGATGGGTTCGCTTGGAGGCATCCTGCGTGTCTCTCGCAAGGACTTGCTCCAATCACTCAAGGACAAGACCCCGGTCCCGAAATGGCTGCGGCTGGATCGCTCCGATGGTCTCGCTACCCGTGAATGCATCGGCTGGACACAGCCTGGGGTCTTCCGTGACAGCACCGGGTGCCTGTGGTTTCCCACCAGCGCGGGCCTCACCGGTGTGAAGCCGGATGACATCGAAACCACGGCTGTCGCCCCCTCCATCCACTTCCAACCGGTGGAAATCAATGGCGTGCCCCACGCCGTGGACGGCGGTCGCATCGTCACCGGACCGGGCCGGGTGCGCCTTGGCTTCCGCTTCACCGGCCTGAGCCTGAGCGCACCGGAAAAGGTCACCTACCGGGTCAAGCTGAACGGCCTCGACGAAAACTCGCGCGGCATCGGTGGCATCCGTGAAGCCGAATACCAGCTCGTCCCGCCCGGCCGCTACACCTTCGAGGTCTCGGCGACCAATGGCGACGGCATCACCACGCCGCGCCCGGCCATCATCCAGATCGAGGTGCTGCCCCATTTCTGGCAGCGCACCTGGTTCATCGTCATCGCCCTGATCGCCGCCATCCTGCTTCCCCTCTTCCTCGGTTGGCTCGTCGCCCGCCACCGAATGAAGGTCAAGATCCGCGAGCTCCGGCTTCAGGGTGCCCTGGAAGCGGAACGCACCCGCATCTCCCGGGATCTGCACGATGACCTCGGCGCCAGTCTCACCGAGGTCTCCATCCTTTCCGAGCTCGCCGCCGAGGACAATCACGACGAGTCTCTCCGCCCCGCCCTCGATCAACTCTCGCTGAAAGCCAAGCACGTCGTCGGCGCGCTCGATGAAATCGTCTGGGCCACCACGCCTTCCCAGGACAAGCTGGCTTCGGTGGTCGAGTATCTCTCGTTTTTCGCGCGGGATTTCTTGAAGGCGGTCCATATCCCCCTCCACACGGACATCACCCGGGACATCCCGGACGTCACCATCGGCCCGCGCCGGCGCCATAACATCGTGCTCGCCTCCCGCGAGGCCCTGAACAACGCCGTCAAACATGCGAAACCCACCGCCATTTCCCTCCGCATCACCATCGAGGATGGAATGCTGGTGGTCTGTATCCAGGACGATGGCAAGGGCTTCGCCGTCGAATACGAGGAATCCGGGAACGGCTTGACCAACATGGGAAAACGAATGACCGATTGCGGAGGGGATTGCCGTATTGAAAGCGTGCGCGGCAAGGGAACCTCCATTACGCTCACCATACCTTTGATCCGCAGAACACCCCGATGAACCGGAACCGAAAGTCCACTGTCGCCATTGTCGAAGACAACTCCGCCCTGGGCGCGAGCCTCCGGAAAGTGGTGGAGTCCAGCGATCAACTGCAATGCGTGGGCGTGTGGACCAGTGGCGAGGAAGCTCTCAAGAAAATCGATGCCTTCCGCCCCGATGTCGTGCTCATGGACATCAACCTCCCTGGCATCTCCGGCATCGAGGCCACGGCACGGGTGAAGGAATACCTACCCGAGATCCAGATCGTCATGGTGACGGTATATGGGGATCACGACAAGATCTTCGCCGCGCTCAAGGCTGGAGCGGCCGGTTATCTCCTCAAACGCTCGTCCCCCTCCGAGGTGCGGGATGCCATCCAGGAAGTCCTCACCGGGGGGGCACCGATGAGCCCGGAAATCGCCCGACGCGTGGTCGAAACGTTCCGGCAGCCGACGCGCGACGCCGCCCAAAGCCCCGGTCTTTCTCCCCGCGAAACGGAAATCCTCGAGGCCCTCTGCGAAGGCCTTGCCAACAAGGAGATCGCCTCCCGCCTCGGCATCGCGCCGGATACGGTGCGCGTCCACCTGCGGAACATTTACGAGAAACTCCACGTGCGTTCCCGCACCGAGGCCGCGCTGAAGTATCTCAAGATCCGCGGCCAGGACGGTTGATTCATTCCGTTCTCCGAGCCGCCGGGGCCGTGACGTCACCCCACGTCCGGAGCCGCCACGTGGCCGGATAAACCCGTCTGGGTGCCTGCGTTTTCTCCGCGGCCCCACGCTCTTCCCGCGTTCGTTCCGCGGGAACAGAAGCTTCGTCGAATGACCCGACGTGCCCCGGTGCGCCGCCGGTTCTGTCGCATCCTGTGGGTACCCGTATACCCCTTACGGATTATTGACCATTTTTTGCATGAAAAGGTGGAATAGGCGATGTGATCCGGACCCCCGGTTCATTCATCCCACCCCGCAAAAACGCCATCACTCAAAGAAAACCACCCGGCTCCGGCAAGCCTCCAGTTTTCACCGCCGGACCGGTCACCCCCTCAAGACGTCCGCCTCTATTGCCCGGGCATTTCCCGCCCAACCCTCCCGTTCCGGAAAGCCTGGCGTCCGCCAAGAACGCTCCAACGCCCAAGGAACACCCCGCCTCGCTTCGCCAACACCACTTCCAAACCCGCTCCCACTTCGTGAAACTCAAGCATCTGCATCTACTCGGAACCGCCACCATCTTCCTCGCCGGGCCCCTCGCCCACGCCGCCAGCCAAACGTGGGACGGCGACACGGATTCCACCTGGGCCACCGGTGCCAACTGGGTGGGCAACGCGGCTCCCGGCTCCACCACCACGACGTCCAACGACCGGGCGACGTTCAACACCGCGCTGTTCGGCGGTACCCGTGGCGGCGCTGGCGATCCGGTCCAGATCACGGATCTCGCCGCCAATCCCCGCCGCATCGGTTTGATCTTGTTCGATACGGCCAACGTCGGTCCTTATGTGATTGGAGCCTCAGGTGGCAACACGCTGTATCTTTCGGCCCAAAGCGGTTCGACCAACTCGGTCACCATGAGCGACACGGTCACCACCTCGCAGACCCTGGCCGGCCCTCTCAAGATGACGCAGCCGAGCGGGCAGAGCGACAACTACGGTTTCATCAACAACTCCTCCACCACTGCCGCGAACCTGATCATCTCGGGCAACATCGACGCCACCAACACCACCCGCACCTGGCAGTTCATTCTCGATGGAACGAACACCGGCAACAACATCATCAGCGGAAACATCAACAACACCACCACCACCGGCAATGGTGGCGCTGGCCCGATCATCAAGAACGGCACGGGAACCTGGATCCTGTCCGGCACGAACATCTTCATCGGCAACGTAAGTGGCGGCAACAACGTGCATCCGATCGTCACGAACGGCGTGCAGGTGAACGCCGGCACGCTCGTGGTGGAAAACAATCTGGCCTTCGGCAACACCGCCGGGGCGAAAGTATTCGTCAACGGCGGCACGCTGGAACTTAACTCGAGCGGCCCGAACGGCAGCATCACCCTTGAGAACGCCCTGACGGTGACCGTGGCGAGCGGTGCGACGGTCCGCTCAGCCGGCACCAACACCACCAATGCCAAGATCACCTTCGCCACCGGAGCCGCAGTGAGCTCCACTCTCTCGACGGTGAACGCGGCGGACGTCTTCACGATCGGCAACGCCGCGAACGACTTCAGCGGTGGTGCCAGCGACACCGTGGTGCACATCGCCGGCCCCGGCACCGTCCTGCTCTCCCAGGCCAGCAACTACGTCGGCTCCGTCTCGGTCGACAACGGCACCCTCAACCTCGGAACCTCGACCTCGCTCGGCACCTCGGGGGTCGTGAATGTCGGCAGCGGCGCGAAGTTGCAGACCTTGGGCAACAACCTCGCCCTGAACTCCCTCACCGGTGCCGGCACGCTGAGCAACGGGACCGCGAGCACGACCGCCACGGTGACGCTCACCAACACCAGCGCGAACACCTTCGGCCAGCTGCAAAACGGAGCCGGCACCCTGGCCTTCACCAAGGCCGGCACCGGCAGCCTGACGCTCTCCGGGACCAGCAACTACACCGGTGCGACCACCCTAAGCGCCGGCACCCTGAACGTTACCGGCAGCCTTGGCAGCACGGCGGTGACCGCGGCCAGCGGCTCGACTCTTTCGGGCAGCGGCTCGATCGCGGGCGGCGTGACCGCCGGCACCGGCGTCCACATCGCCCCGGGCGATGGCGGCGATGCGGCGATCGGCACCCTGACCACCGGCACGCTCTCCCTTGGCTCCGGCTCGCAACTCGACATCGGCGTCACCAACGCGTCGACGCTGGACAAGGTCACCGTGTCCGCAACCGACGGCCTGACCATCAACGGCGGCCAGGTCAACCTCAATGGAGGAACCGGCACGTTCACCACGAACGGGGTTTACAACCTGATCGCCTACACCGGCACCATTGGCGGAGCGGGAGTGAGCTCGCTCACGCTCAACAGCCTGAACAAATCCTCGACCAAGAACTACACCTTCGGCACTTCCGGTGGTTACGTGACCTTGACGGTTGAGGACAGCGGCGCGGCCGAGACCTTCTGGAACGTGAATGCCGACGGAAACTGGACCACCAACGGCAACTGGACCCCCGCCTTCGCCCCCAGCGGCACGGGTGCCCTCGCCTCGTTCGGCGGCGGCGGCACGGAGATCACCGCGAACCGCACCATCTCGGTGGACGGCACCATCACCTTGGGGGCCCTCTCCTTCAATGGAGCTGCCAATGGCAAAAGCTACACCCTCGCGAATGGCGGCGGGATCATCATCCTCAGCAACGTAGGAACCGGCGCGTTGGTCACCGACACCTCGGGCAACCACACGATCGACTCCCTCCTGAGCCTGACGAGCAGCGGTGCAACCTTCGCCGTCATCAATGCTGCCGACACCCTGACGGTGAGCGGCATCATCGACGGCAGCGGCACCCCGCTGATCAAAGATGGCGCCGGCACCCTGGTGCTCAGCGGCACGAACACCTACACCAATGGCACCACCATCAACAACGGCACGCTCGTAATCAACAGCGTGGCCAGCATGGGGGACGTGACAGGCATCACCAAGATCAACGCGGGCACCCTGCTGACGACCCAGGACATCACCAGTTCACGGGAAATCCAGATCAGCAGCTCCACCAGCGCCATCTCGGTGGATGCCGGCAAGACCTACTCCCTCAGCGGTGTGGTCAAGGACGGTAGCGGTGTTGGCACCCTCAACAAGGCGGGCAGCGGCACACTGGCTCTGACGGGCACGAACACCTATACCGGCGGCACCGTCATCAACGCGGGCACCGTGCAAATCAACACCGCCTCCAGCCTGGGTGACGCCGCGGGAGCGGTCACGATCAACAACGCGGTGCTCCAGGCAACCGCGACCATCACCGGCACACGCAACTTCACCCTGGGGAACGCGAACAGCACCTTCTCGGTGGACAACGGCATGACCTACACGGTCAACGGCGTGGTCAGCGGCAACACCTTGAACAAGGTCGGTACCGGCATCCTGACCCTGAACGGCACCAACACCTTCTCCTCGTCGATCCTGAAGGCGGGCACGGTGAAACTCGGCGGTGCCAATGCCGGCATCGGCACCGGAACGGTGACCTTCCAGGGTGGCACGCTCAGCTCGCAGGCCGCGGGTGCGGGCGATCCGGGTGGTGGTGGCTACGGCTTCGCAAACAACTTCGTGGTCGCGTCCGGTGACACCGGCACGCTCAATCTTGCCTACCGTGGCGGACTGAGCGGCACGCTGACCGGAGCGGGCACGTTCAACGTCAACACCCATGGCGTCCGCGATGACTTCAGCGGCAACTGGAGCGCGTTCACCGGCCAGATCAACGTCGGAACCCAAACGGGCTTCGGCGACTTCCGGATCAACACCACCAGCGGCTTCGGCACTTCGAAGGTCAGCCTGGCCAGCGGAGTGAGCATGTATGTGATCCTTAACTTCGGTTCGGGCGGCGCCACCTTCAACATGGGTGAACTGAGCGGCGCGGCGGGCAGCTACCTCGGTGGCGGACCGGTCGCGGGCCGCGTGGCCACCTACAATGTCGGCGGGGCGAACACCACGGCGACCTTCGCAGGGGTCCTGCAGAATGGTTCCGGAACCGTCGCCGTCGCCAAATCCGGCACCGGTGCCTGGACGCTGTCCGGCATCAACACCTACACGGGCAACACCTCGGTCAACGCCGGCTCGCTGATCCTCGCGGACAACGGCGGGCTAACCTTCAGGCCAACCACCAACGGTACCACCAACGCGATCAGCGGAACCGCCTCCGGCACCCTGCAGCTCGACGGTGACTTCACCATCGACACCAGCGCTGCGACCATCGCCAACGGCAACAGCTGGACGCTGGTCAACCGCGCCGCGCTTGGCTCCGTGACCTTCGGCTCGACCTTCACCGTCGTCGGCTTCACCGAGAACGCCGATGTCTGGACCAAGGTCGATGGCTCGAACACCTGGACCTTCACCGAGTCCACGGGGGTGCTGTCCCTGACGATCAGCGGTTACTCCAGCTGGGCCACCACCAACGGCCTGACCGGAGCCGCAGGCTTCGAAAACGGCGCCGGCGATGATCCGGATCACGACGGGATCTCGAACGTTCTGGAATACGTCCTGGGTGGCAACCCGCTGTCTTCCTCTGGCTCGGTGCTGCCGCACCTCGCGATCGATCCGGCGAACTTCGTGTTCACGTTCACCCGCAACGTGGACTCGAAGACCGACGTGACCCTGGTCTTCCAATACGGCACGAACCTGTCCGGATGGACCAACGTGTCGGTGGGCTCCAGCAGCTCCGGTCCGGATGCCAACGGAGTGAGCGTGAATGTCGCCGCCGGCACTCCCGAAAACATCACCGTGACCGTGCCCCGTGCGGTGGCCGGTTCCGCCCCGCTCTTCGGCCGATTGAAGGCAACGAAGTGAAGTCACCATTTTCACCTCCTCCATGACCGGGGAGGTGGGCCCGGGCGGCGGTCCATGACCGCCCTACCATTTGCCGGTGCAGCGCGAATCCCGCGCCGCACCGGCAAATTTGTTTTCCGGCATCGGCGCGGCCGATGGTTGCGGGCCTGGAATGCGGGCAGGATTTGCACAGTTTCCGCCAATTGCCGCGGGGATCAATTCCGCATCTCCTGCTTTTCTCGGGGCGAAAGGAACGCACCGCATGGAAGTCATCGCGCTCACCATCCTCGTCAGCTCCTGCCTGGCCGGGATCTTCATCACCTGCTGCGCGCTGGAATTCCGCCGGTCCCGCCACTCGTCGCCGGAGCGCGACTCGCTGCTCCCTCTCGACGATCACCGTCCCCGCTGACCCGCACCGATCATGAACCAGGCTAGAACAACGACGATCACTTACGACGACCGCTCCGTGCGGCAATTCCTGACCGCTTCCGTGGTGTGGGGCCTGGTTGGCATGCTCGTGGGTGTGCTCATCGCCACCCAACTCTCGTGGTGGCAAATGAACGGGAAATTCCTCGAGGCGGTGACCTTCGGCCTCTTCAAGGGCGAGGGAGCACCGTATCTCACCTTCGGCCGGTTGCGCCCGCTGCACACGAACGCGGTGATCTTCGCCTTCGTGGGGAACATGATGTTCGCCGGTATCTATTATTCCACCCAGCGGCTGTGCAAAACCCGGATGGCGTCCGACGTCCTGTCCCGCGTTCACTTCTGGGGCTGGCAGGCGATCATCGTGGCGGCGGCGATCACCCTCCCCGCGGGGCTGACCCGCGGCAAGGAATACGCCGAACTGATCTGGCCGATCAACCTGGCCGTGGCGGTGATCTGGCTGGTGTTCGCCGTGAACTTCTTCCGCACCCTGTCCCGCCGCAACGAGCCAAGCCTGTATGTGGCGCTGTGGTTCTACATCGCCACCATCGTGACGGTGACCATGCTCTACGTGGTCAACCACCTCTCGATTCCGACCTCGTGGACGCACTCGTATCCCATCTTCGGCGGCCTGCAGGACGCACTGGTGCAATGGTGGTACGGGCACAACGCGGTGGCCTTCTTCCTGACCACTCCGATTCTCGGGATCATGTATTATTTCCTGCCGAAGGCGGCGGAGCGACCGGTATACAGCTACCGGCTCTCGATCGTCCATTTCTGGTCGCTCGTGTTCATCTACATCTGGGCGGGTCCGCACCATCTCCTGAACACGGCCCTGCCGCGCTGGTTGCAGATGCTGGGCATGCTGTTCTCGCTGATGCTGTGGGCACCCTCCTGGGGCGGCATGCTCAACGGCCTTCTGACGCTTCGCGGTGCCTGGGACAAGCTGCGGACCGATCCGGTGATCAAGTTCTTCGTGGGCGCGCTGACCTTCTACGGCATGGCCACTTTCGAAGGGCCGCTGCTCTCGATCCGCGCGGTCAACGAACTGTCCCACTACACGGACTGGACGATCGGCCATGTGCACGCCGGTGCACTCGGCTGGAACGGTTTCATGGCCGCAGGGATGTTCTACTGGCTGGCCCCTCGCCTGTGGCGCACGCCGCTGTGGTCGAAGGCCTGGGCGAACATGCACTTCTGGATCGGCCTGACCGGCATCCTCCTCTATGTGGCCGCGATGTGGACCGCGGGCATCATGCAGGGACTGATGCTCGGCCAGATGAGCGAGGGCGGCAGCACGTTGAAGTATGAATTCGTGGAAACCCTCAAGGCGATCCAGCCCACCTACGTGCTGCGTTCGGTCGGCGGTGGCTTGTATCTCCTCGGCTTCGGCCTGTGCGCGGTGAACCTGTGGATGACCGCCCGCACGGGATCGGCCACCGATGAATCGGTGGAGGTCCGCGTGGCGGAGAAGCCCACCCGCCCGCTGTGGATCAGCGAGGCCTTTCTCAACGATCCGGTCATGTTGTGTCTGTTCTGCATCATCCTGAGCATCGTGTGGTTCTTCGCCCCGCCGCACGCGGACAAGGCCGCGCTCGCCGGAGTGCTGATCTTCGCGGGACGCGCGGTGTATCTTTTCAAGAAGGACAGCGCCCCGTGGGACGCCATCCACGACCGGCTGCTGGCGAACCACCTGCCCTTCACCGTGCTGGTGTTCGTGGCGGTGGCCATTGGCGGCACCGCGCAGATCCTTCCCTCCCTGCTGGTGAACAAGGAGAAGAACGTCGAGGGCCGCCTGCAGGAGCTCTACACCCCGCTGGAACTCGCCGGGCGCGACGTCTATGTGCGGGAGGGCTGCTACAACTGCCACTCGCAGATGATCCGCACGCTGGTGCCGGATGTGATGCGATATGGCAAGGCTGGCGTGGCGGACGATTACTCACACCTCGGCGAATCTCTCTTCGACCATCCATTCCAATGGGGCTCCAAACGCACCGGCCCGGACCTCGCCCACGAGGGAGGCCCGCTGGTCACCGGCTCGTCCGTGATGCGGTCCGGCAAGCGCGACAACAAGTGGCACTGGTTCCACTTCCAGAACCCGCGCTGGGCCAACGAGGACTCAAACATGCCGCCCTATCCTTGGCTCTACGACAACAAGACCGACTTCTCCTCGCTCACCCGCAAGATCACCGTCCAGCGCCAACTCGGTGTCCCCTACCCCGCGTGGTCCCGCGATGAGATCGACCAACAAGCCCGCAACCAGGGCCTTGAGATCGCCCGCTCGCTCTTCGAAGGCAACGCGCCGGTGAGCTACACGCCGATGACGGGAGCCACCTCCGCGGAACTGGTGCGCAAGTTTTCCGAGAGCGAGGTCGTCGCCGTGATTGCCTACGTCCAGAAGCTCGGCAGCTACCGGGACGTCCACCGCAAAGACAGCGACGCCATCCCGCTCGATCCGGATTCCTATCGAACCGCCATCCCCCGCCGGACGGAAAAGACCGCCGGAACCGGCCACTGAGGCCGCCACCCTTTCCACCGCCATGTTCAAGCGCATCACCCACGAGGATTGGGCCGCGATCATTCCCATCCTCTCTTTCGCCTGCCTTTTCACCGTCTTTCTCCTGACCACGCTCCGCGCGCTGCGAATGAAACCGGAGGAACGGGATCGCCTCGCAGCCCTGGCCAACGACACCACCCAACTCCCACAGACACCCGACCATGAATGAGGAAACCAAACGCGGTTCCTACGCCCGCGAGAAGGGCGAGGTGGTGCTCCGTGAGCACGAATTCGACGGCATTCAGGAATACGACCAAAAGCTGCCAAACTGGTGGCTGTTCACCTTCTATATCGCCATCGTCTGGTTCCTGGTCCACTGGTGCGTGTACTACTACACCGCCAGTGCCAGCACTGATGACGAGAACATCCGCGGCGCGATGGTGGAGATCCAGCAGAAGAAGGACCGCGAGCTCGCGGCCACCCTGGCATCCCTCGATGACACCACGCTGGTGACGAAGTGGGCGACCGATCCGGCCATCACCGCCGCGGGCGAAGCCACCTTTCTGGCCAGTTGCGCGGCCTGCCATTCCGCCGACCTCAGCGCCACCATGGTGGTGAACAACCAGCCGATCCCGCTCCCGGGACGCCCGCTCAACGACCACCACTGGGAGTACGGGGGCAAGCCCATGGACGTCTTCAAGCTCATCAACGAGGGCACGCCCGTGAACGCTCCCGGCTACAACGGCGCGAAGATGCAGGCATGGGGCCAGGTGCTCTCGCCGAAGCAAGTCGCCGAGGTCACCGCGTTCCTGATTTCGAAAAACCCGGAGGATTTCAAGAACTGACGCCGTGCCTGCGATGAGCCGTCCGCCATCCGCCCCACGCCAACCGGATCTGGTGTCCGTCACCACGATCCACCGCGATGGCTCGCGCAATTTCCTCCATCCCGCCGACGTACGCGGAAAATGGAACACGCTGCGGCGGCTTTCCGGACTGCTGCTGATCGCCCTCTACGTGGCTCTGCCGTGGATCCCGGTGAACGGGGCGCCCGCGTTGTTCCTGGACGTGGAGGAACGGAAGTTCCACGTGATGGGGCTTACTCTGGTGCCGCAGGATCTGTGGGTGATGTTCTTCGGCATCTCCGGGCTGGGCTTCACCCTATTTTTCGTCACCTCGCTGTTCGGGCGGATCTGGTGCGGCTGGACCTGCCCTTACACCGTGTTCCTCGATCACGTGTTCCGCCGTATCGAACGCTGGACCGAGGGTGACGCGGTGGCCCGCCGTCGCCTCCAGGCCGCGCCATGGAGCGGTGCCAAGATCGCGAGGCGGCTGGTGAAACACACGCTCTACGCGCTGGCGGCGGCGGCCATCGCCCACGTCTTCCTCTCCTACTTCGTTTCGATCCCACGGCTGTGGACCCGGATGAACGAGGGCCCTCTCGCCCATCCGACGGACTTCGCGGTCGTGTCCTCGCTCACCGCGGTGCTGTGGTTCTGCTTCGGCTGGTTCCGCGAGCAATTCTGCATCGTCCTGTGTCCCTACGGTCGGCTCCAGAGCGCTTTGACCGACGACCACACCGTGACCGTGGGATACGATGTCAACCGCGGTGAACCGCGTGGCGCGAGGGGCAAGGCGGGCGGCGATTGTATCGACTGCCGCCGCTGCGTGAACGTCTGCCCCACCGGCATCGACATCCGCAACGGACTCCAGATGGAATGCATCGGCTGCACGGCCTGCATCGACGCCTGCGATGCCGTGATGACGAAGCTCGCGCTTCCGCCCGGCCTGATCCGTTACGATTCCCTCAATGGCTTCGCGGGCAAGAAGCGCCGTTGGCTGCGTCCCCGCGTGGTGGTTTACACCGTGCTCGGTTTCCTCGGCCTCACCGCCTTCTCCACCGCCGCGTGGCTGCGCGCCCGGCCCTACACCGCGGATTTCTCCCGTATGCGCGGGCAGCCGTTTTACGCGGATACCGCGGCGGTGCGGAACCACTACGTCGTCCGGATCCAGAACAAGCGGAACCAGCCCGCGACCTGCACCCTACGCCTCGTCGATGCCCCCGCCGGCTTCACGGTCAGCGGCGCGGATACCCCGGTGGAAATCCCCACCCGCGGTGAAATCACCCGCACGGCCATCATCCTCGCCCCAAAATCCGCCTACCACGGGCCCTGCGATCTCACGCTGGAACTCACCGCCGATCCCGGTTCCGTGACGATCCGCCACGGACTGCGCTTTCTCGGCCCCGCGCCCACGCCTTGATGCCATGAACTCCAACACTTCCCGTAGCTCCTTCATCGACCGCCACCCGTGGTGGTTCGTCATTGCCGCCTTCGCGCTGCTGCTCGGTGCCTGGTCCTCCCTGATCGCGGTGGCGGTCAGGAACCGGCCCGAGATGGTGGAAACCCGCCGCTGATTTCACCATGGACCTCACCCTCGCCGGAGCCTTCGCCACGGGCCTCGTGACCAGCGTGCACTGCGCGGGCATGTGCGGGCCGCTGGCCTGCGGCGTGGGTGCATCCGCCCGCAGCGAACACGGACAACTGGCGGCCATCTGCGCCTACCACACCGGCCGGATGACCGCCTACGCCACCATTGGCGCGGTGTGCGGTGCCTTGGGCAAGGAACCGCTGGGATGGTTCTTCCACTCGCCGATGGTGGTGCTGCCGTGGCTGCTTGTGCTCGCATTGCTGCTTTCCGCCACCCGCCTCGACAAGAAAATCCCCTACCCTGCGGCGCTGCTCCGGTTCACCGCACGGATGCGCTTCAAAGCGGCGGCGATGCCCGCCATCACAAGTGGAGGTTTGATGGGACTACTGACCCCGTTCCTGCCCTGTGGCCCGCTGTATGCGCTGTTTCTCGCATTGGTGACCTCGGGATCCGCCGCACGCGGGGCGGAAACGGCACTGGCTTTCAGCTTGGGAACGATTCCCCTCCTGTGGCTGGCCCAGCGCCAGTGGCTGCGTTTGAAATGGCGGCTGGGACCGCAGGCCTTGGCCCGCTGGCAACGCGGTCTCGCGTTGGCCGCCGCGGTGGTGTTGGCCTGGCGTCTCCACGGCACCCTGCCGCTGCGGAACGCGGAAGAGACTCCACGGGAACTGCCGTCGTGCTGCCACGAGGGCTGACTGCAATGAGCAATTTCCGCACAGTTTGCGGCAAACCCCGCGTGGCGAAACAGAGCAAAATTTGCATAGTATACACCCGATGACGCTTCACTCCTGCGAGCACTGCGGCACCGGCTTCGCCCCCAGCGAACCGGATGCCCGATTCTGCTGCCGGGGGTGCGAACACGTGGCCGCGCTGATCCATGGCCGCGGACTCGATCGCTATTACAGGCTGAAGGAAGGAACGGCCACGATGCCGGTCCGCAGCCGCCCTTTCGAGGAGCATGACTTCAGTTGGTTGGAGCCACGGATGACCAGCAGCCAGGTTGCGGCCCGCGGCGGTGTGGCGAGCATGGATTGCTCGGTCGAGGGCATTTCCTGTGTCGGCTGCGTGTGGCTGATCGGCGCGCTGTTCGAAGAGCGGCCGGGAGCGATCCGCGCCGCCGCGAACCCTGCCACCGGAGCTCTTCATCTCGAATGGCAGGCGGATGCCTGTGACCTGCGCGGCTACTTCCAGGAGCTGGCACGCTTCGGCTACACGGCCGGTCCTCCCACGACCACTCCCGGCCAGGGAGAGATGAGAGGACTGGCAGGTCGCATGGGACTGTGCGGGGCTTTCATGCTGAATGCGATGGCTTTCTCACTTCCCGGCTACCTCGGCATGCGGCCCGATTTTGAATTTTCCGGTCTCTTCATCCTGATCGCCTTCGCTTCTGCCTCGCTGGCCATGCTGGTGGGAGGAGGCTATTTCATCACCCGTGCCTGGCGGGCGTTGCGCGTCCGCACGCTGCATATCGATCTGCCGATCGCCCTCGGCCTGGTGGCCGCTTACGCCGGGTCGATCGCGGGATGGATTCGAGGCGAAGAGCGACTCCTCTATTTCGACTTCGTCGCCACCTTCACCTTCCTGATGCTTCTGGGGCGCTGGATCCAGACCGCGGCGGTGGAGAAGAACCGTCGGCGCCTGACCCGCAAGTCCCCGCTTCCACCGGTGGTGCGCGGTCGGGACGGCGAACTGCCATTGGCCGCCATCGAACCCGGACAGACTTTCGAACTGGAACCCGGCCGGGCGTTGCCGGTCGGCTCAATTTTGGCCGGACCGGCGGCGGAGGTTTCGCTGGAGTGGATCCGCGGCGAGTCCGATCCGGTGACGATGCAACCGGGAGCCCGTTTGCCGGCCGGCACGATCTTGCTCAGCCACACGCCGGTGCGTGTGACCGCCGATGAAAGTTGGAACGATTCCTTGCTCCAACAACTCACCGCGCCAGGTGCTGGCGACCGCGGATCACCGGTGTTCCAGCGCCTGCTGAAGGTTTATCTCAGTGTCGTCATCGCCGTCGGAATCACCACCGGCACCTGGCGCTGGTTCGGAGGAGACGGCCTCGGTGCCCTCCAGGCGATGATCTCCATTTTCGTCGTGTCGTGCCCGTGCGCACTCGGTGTGGCGGTGCCTCTGGCCGATGAAATCGCCGCCTCTCGACTGGCCCGTGCCGGTGCCTTCGTGCGCCGCACCAGCCTGTGGCCACGCCTGCGCCGGGTGAAACACGTTGTGTTCGACAAGACCGGCACGCTCACTTCCGAACGCCCCGAGCTTCTGGATACCCATCTGCCCGCCACCTTACCCGACGAAGTGGCCCTCGCGCTCGCGCGCCTCACCCGTGCTTCCCTGCACCCGGTTTCGCGCACGCTGCTGGAACACCTCGGTGGCCGTGGCCAGAACTTGCTCGAAACGCATGGCAGCGTGCCGGTGGAGGAGCATCCTGGAAAAGGGGTGACCTGCACCAGCGGCGATGCCCGCTGGTTCCTCGGCAAGGCGGAGGAAGGTGTCACCGTTCTGACCCGGAACGACGTGCCGGTCGCCCGCTTCCATTTCCGCGATGCCCTGCGTCCCGCCGCCGCGGCAGCGCTCACCTCGCTGGTGAAGCGAGGGCTCACCCTGCACATCCTTTCCGGCGATGCTCCCGAGAAGGTCTCGCGGGTCGCCGAAGCTCTCGGAATTTCCGCGGCGAATGCGACGGGTGGCCTTGATCCCGAACAAAAAGCCGCCCGCGTGGCCGCGCTCGATCACCGTGACACGCTCTACCTCGGAGACGGTGCGAACGATTCCCTCGCCTTCGATGCCGCCTATGTCACCGGCACTCCGGTGGTGGACCGCAGTCTTCTCGAATCCAAGGCGGACTTCTACTCGCTCGGCAACGGTCTCCACCACCTGCCGGAAGCATTCGCCGCCGCGGATGCCCGGGCCCGCGGCATCCATGCCGCTTTCGCCTTCGCGCTAGCCTACAACATCGCCGTCATCTCGCTGGCAGCCATGTGCCGTATGAATCCCCTGCTGGCCGCCATCGTCATGCCTCTCAGTTCGGTGGCTGCGATCCTCCTCGTGGTAACCGTCGGCCGCAAGACGCGCCTTTCCACCACCCCATCCACCCATCACGAACCGGATGAACACGACCAAACCAACCCGGGCCCAGGAACGCTTCAACGCGTCCCTGCATGAACGGCTGAAACAGTCCTCGCTGTTCCGCACCTACCAGGACGCGTTCCGCCACGCGACCGGCCTGCCGCTGCGCATCGTCGGCGCGGATCCGGATGGGTGGTGCTTGGATGAGGAATCGTGCAACCGCAGCCCGTTTTGCGAGAAGCTCAACGTCTGCGGCAAGGCCTGCGACGCGTGCATCGACACCAACCGCCGGCTGATGCAGGAAGCCACGGTCAAGGGCCCCAGCAGTTGCCGTTGCTTCGCGGGTTTATCCGCCTCAGCCGTTCCCGTGCGGTTCGGTTCGGCCATCGTGGGCTACTTGAAGACGGGACAGGTTTTCACCCGCCAGCAAACGGAGCGCGATTTCCAGCGCATGCTCGCCGCCATCGGCCGCAAGGACATCAGCCAGGAACTCTCGGACCACCTGCGCGAGGCCTACTTCCTGACCCGCACCATCGAGCCGGAACGCTACAACAGCATGCTCACACTGCTCCAGCTTTTCGCCGATCATCTCTCGCAACTGGCCGACACCCTTTCGGTGATCGAGGAGGGTTCCGAGTCGGTTTCCATCGCCAAGGCCCGCGCGTTCGTCGAAAAGCATTTCCGCGAGGACTTCTGCCTGGCCGACGTGGCGCGCGAGGCAGGAATGAGCGAGTCCCATTTCTGCCGCACCTTCCGCGGGGAAACCGGCCTCACGCTCACCGACTACGTCACCCGCTACCGCGTGGAGATGGCAAAGCGCGAGCTGCTCAAACCGCAGCGCCGTGTCTCCGAGATCGCGTTCGAGGTCGGCTTCCAGTCGCTGTCCCAGTTCAACCGCGGCTTCGCCCGCATCACCGGCATCTCTCCCACCCGCTGGCGGAGTGATGCCTTGCATTGATCCGGAGGAAGCGCGGACGGCTTCAGGGCTTCGGGAGATTCCCGGATGGATAGGCACTCATGTAAGAGAGGCTGATACCCCAGGCCGCGCCATAGCAGACCCATCCTTCCGCGTGACGGTAGGCACCGTCCGGATTGAAAGGATACATCTCCGTTCCCGGACCGCTGGAGATCGATCCACGGCAGAGCTCCAGGCGAGCGCAGATGTTCTCCTGATGGCCCCTCGGCCAGCCGTATTCAATGCCCGTGAAGCCCATTTCAGGCTTGTGCGGAGAGGCTGCGAGGCGCGGATTCCGACCGAAAGCGGCATCCGCCTGGGCCACGGCGATTTCCTCGAGGCGGAGCTTCACCTTCGGATCGTCGATCACCCAGGCGGCGGACAGGGCGCAGGCCGGGAAGGAAACGAGGTTGCCGATGTCACTCAGCTTGGGCAGCGCCCAATTGCGATCTTCGTCGTAACGGCGGTAGTCCCAGAGGTTGTCGGAGCGGCGGATCGCCACGTCCGCCCATGCGCTGATCTTCTCCTTCAGCCCGGCCGGTGCCTTGTCCGGATAGTTCTTGAGCAGCCACACCAGGTTCGGAATGGTGCGGTGTTCGCTCATCCGCTGGCCCTTGGTGCTGCGTGGATCGTTCCAATCGATGGTCTTGATGACCCACGCGGCCTGGGCCACGGCGGCATCCAGGTACTTCGAGGCGTCCTGCCGGTTATCACGCTTCGCCACCTCATACATGAGAAGGTTCGGCACAATCGAATGCCCTGGAGCATGACGGCCCTTGTACGGATTCAGATCGCCGCCCATGATGTTGCCGCTCTCCAGGCTGGTTTCCGGCAGATACTTGGAAGGATCGGACAGCGGATCGACCTCGAGGGCCGGTCCCCAGTTCGCGAAGCAAAGCGCCTTGCAGCGGTTGTAGAACGATTCCGGCAGCCACTGCTTCAGCACCGGCCAGGCCCACACCACGTAGGCCACCTGCTCCATCGTCTGCGCGTGCACGCGGCGGCCCGCCGGATCGCCCATCGGGTCCTGGGTGGCCGGATTGACGAGATAGAAGCCCGCGCCCCAGTGGATGAGCTTCACCACGTCCGGAGCGTCCGCCCGCGGCGGCTCGATCTCTTGGTAATACTTCCGCGCGATCTCCAGCACGCCTTTGCCACCCGGATCACCGGCCCAGTATTTGAATTCCGGTGCCAGCACACGCCGCTTGTCCGCCTCCCAATCGATCTGCCGCGGCATGGCCGCCGTCCGAGCCGGATCGGACAACTGCATGAGGACCAGCGCCGGAATGATCGCATCGTAATAGGTGCCATCACGCCACGGGCAGCCGCCGAAGGCGCTGGCATGCGTGCCCACCACACTGCGGGCATCGATGAGGAAATCCACGGCCGGTTGCCAAAAGCGTCCCTTCATCAGGTTGTTCCGCACCCAGAAGGGATCGCTGACTCCGTCACGGAGCCCGCCGCCCTTGATCTCCACCACGTATTCCTGATCGGATTCCGCGGGACGGAAGGCAGAGAAATCGCCGATGTTCCCGGTGATGGTGCCCTGGAACAACGGCTCGCCCCCCTTGGCGGAGCGCACCGAGAACGGCGTTCCATCCGGGGTGAGCGGAGCGGTGAAGCGCTTCGGCCATGCGGTCTGGAAACCCACCTGGTTCAGTGCGATCAGGTTGGATTTCCGGTCGATCCGCGCCGAGGCCATCGTCGACTTCACCCCGCTCCGGATCGCCTCGTCGCGGGAGCGATAGAGCGCGATCTCGCGGATGCGTCCGGGCCCGCCCGATGGAAGACTGACGCGCACTTTTTCCACACCGGTGGCAGAGATCGGCACGCGCCGCACCGGATCGGAGTTCTGGCGCACCTTGCCGCCTTCCGGCGATTTCCATTGGCCGGAGGACTGAACCTCCACGTTGAAATCGGCGAGCACCGACTCCTCCTTCCAGCCGGAATAGACATCCACCGCGGTGAGGTCCGAGCGCTGCTTCAGCGTGATCTCGATCCATGGCACCTTGTCGGTGGGAGCAGCCAGCCAGCGCGAGGCGTCGCTCTCCACGCCATCAATGGCCTTGGCGGCGGCACCGTCCTTCATCTCGCTGCTCGCCTTCACCGTGGCGTCCAGCGCGAGGTTGACGGCACTGGCCGGGAGCAATGCGGAGGAAGCCGCAATCAACGCGATGGCTACGGCACGGGAGCGAATTCCCACGGGTAACGCGAATCGGTAGAGGGATTGGTCGTTCATGACAATCTACGGACGCTCAAGCGAAGCAGCGGAAACGAAACACGGCTGCAGGCGCACCCGCGGTTTCTTTGATACGAAGACCCAGGCGAGCCGTCTTCACGCTCGCCGCCGGATTCCACTCGAAGCGTGCCGAGTGGTGGCCAGCGCATGTGTGGAGCACGTTGCCATCGCCATCGACCAACTCAAAGGCACGCACCATGAACGGCACCACTTCCTCCGGATGCGTCATCAGCACGGACTCCATCGGGTGATCCCAGTCCGGATCGAATTCGATCACCACGCGACCGATTTCCACCGGGGCCTCCCAATCCAACCACAGCTCCGGCGCGGTGTCGGCCGGGTCGGCCACCCATGCGTTAGGCAACACAGTCGGCCGGGCGGGACCGGAGAGCACGTTGTCCGCTCCGAATACCTCCACCGCCGGCTCGACGGTCATTGCCAGGTTCCGCCCTTCCGGACGGCGCTTCGGCAGCCAGAACTCGAAACGATCGATACCGATCCCCGCGGGCGGCTCCTGCACCGCCGACGTGGCCACAGCCTTGTTGTAGGCGTTCGAAACCGAGACCACACCGGTCACGCGCTGGTCGCTCACGCGCAGGCGAACCGCCGGATCCTCGCAGACTTTCACGAAATGGTAACCGGCCTCCGGCAACGCCGCTTGGAAACGCACCGCCACGTCCGCCCGGCCTTCCGGGAACGGAACCTCAAGGGCATCGACCAGCACCTCCGGCGTGAACTCGCCCGCGCGCTCCGCTTTCCAAAGCTCCACTCTCAAGGCCCCGGCGTGCTCCGCCGAAACCTCGAAGGAGAAAGCGGGAACCGGTCCCTTCGAGAGCGGGATCAACATCGCCCAGGAATGGTCCAGACGCACCCAGGCCTTGTTCGTCTTCAACTCGCTGAGGCGGTAGGTCGAGCTCGCGCTCGCCTTCGCGTTCCTGGCAAGATCCGCCGCATCCTCGGAGGTGATGCCCGGAAGGAACTGACCGCGGCGCTCCAAACGCCTTTGCAATTCGCGCATCGCCGCAGCCTCGCCGAGATCCGCGGGGCGGCAGCTCTTTTCATGGCACAGTGCCGCGGCGATGCCCACCGCCTGGCCGCCCGCGCCGCAGGTGGCCATCACGCGGGTGGAGCCGAATGCCACGTGGCTGGCGCTGATGAGACGGCCGCCGAGGAAGAGATTTTTAATATTACGGCTATAGTAGCAGCGGTAGGGAATGCCATAAACCCCCTTCGAATGCCACTGGGTGCAACCCGGCAGCTTGGAATACACACCATCACCCGGATGCAGGTCCATCGCCCAGCCACCGTGGGCGACCACGTCCGGGAACTCGCGGCGCTCGACCACGTCCTTTTGGCTGATGATGTAATTGCCCTCGAAGCGGCGGCTCTCCCGCTTGCCCGGGATCTGGCCGACCCATTCCAGCGTGAGCGTTTCAGCCTCGGGGAAATTGCCCGAGTTCTTGATGTGGTCCCACACGCCGTAGATCACCTTCCAGAGCTCCATCTTGATCTCCTGGGACTGGTGGATGGTGTCGAGGCGACCTCCATACTCGAGCCACCAGAAATTGCAGCCCTGCATGTTGGTGTTGAACTGGCGGTAGCGCGGGATCTCGGTGATGTCCTTCAGCGCCCACGAGGGAGCGGTGTATTTCACCGGCGTTCCCACGTCCTTGGTGTAGAAATACATCGAGTGTCCGAGGAGCTGGCCGAAGGCATCGTCCGGCGCGAACCCCTCGTCGAACTCCTCGCGGGCTTCCGCTCCCATGCGAAAGGCAGCACCGGCGAGGAACGCCACCACACCATCGCCCGAGGCATCGCAGAACAACGGGGCCGCCACGCGGTAAACCGTCGAGTTCTGCGGGCAAAAAGCGCGTACGGAGGAAATTTCATCTCCCACCATCTCCACTTCATCCACCGCGGTGTCCAACAGCAGCGTCAGATTCGGTTCCTCCAGCACCTTCTCCAGCAGGATAGTGTCGAGGATGTAAGGATTGCCTTGGCGGTTGCGGTAGAGGTTCTCCTCCAGGATCTCGTTCGTCACGCCGCCCTCACGAGACCAGCGGTTGTTGTTCCCGAGGTGGGAGGTAGCTCCGAGGATCCACAGGCGGACCTCACTGGACGCGTTTCCGCCGAGCATCGGGCGGTCCTGGATCAACACGGTCTTGAGACCTTCGCGAGCGGCGGCGATCGCGCAGCATGTGCCGGCCAGACCGCCTCCGATCACCACGAGATCGGCCTGGATTTCAGAAGTGTGGAGCTGGCGTTGGCCAGACGGTGGTTCTTTCAACATGAGAGGGAAGTGTCGGAATTGCGTCGGCGGAGCAGGCCACCGGCGCGGAGGATCAGAAAGGCCACCAGCGGCAGCACCGCCATCACCAGGAACCAGGGGTTGTAGCCGCGGCCTTCGATGGCTTTCAGCAACGGTCCAAAGACGGCGGCCAAAGCCTCGTCCATGAATCCAGCCGCCTTCTTGGACGGACCCGCCACCAAGGTGGCGACGATGAGGTTCATCACGATCCCGCCGAGCGTGCTGCCCGCGGCGACCACGCTGAAGACGGTGGCCACGGAGTGCTTTGGCACCACATCCACCACGATTGCCGTGATATTCGTGAGCCAGGCCAGGGAAAGGAATACAACGCACACAGCGAGACCCATCACCTCCGGCGTGCTCGTGGCACGGGTGATCAGGAAGGCCGCCGGCACCATCAGACAGGCGCAGCCGAACATCACCCGCATACGGGCGGCGGGCGCGCTGCCGGAGCGCTTGATCAGAACACCGGAAAGCCATCCGCCCACCAGCGATCCCGCTCCTGCGGCGGCATAGATCATCCACGTCATGGTCAGGCCATCCTGACTCACGCCACGCTCGCTGTGCAGATATTTGGCGAACCAGAACTGGAAGAAGTACCAGATCGGATCGGTCAGCAGGCGACCAAACAGAAGCAGCCACACCGGGCGGAACGTCAGCACCTGTTTCCAACTCCACGCTTCGCCAGCGGCTTCCGCTGGCTCGCCATCCTGCTCGATATGGGCAAGTTCCTCCGCGCTGATGAACTGGCTTTCCCGCGGCTTCCGGTAGAGGAACAACCACGGCACCAACCACGCGAATCCCGCGATGCCCGTGATCAGAAAGGCCGTCCGCCAGCCTTCTCCGAGCCCCGGCAACGTCCACTTCGCCAACGGGATCACGATCGAAGGCGCGATCGTCGCCCCCACGGTGGCTCCCATCGTGTAGAGGCCGATCGCGGTGGCGCGCTCCTTCGCCGGGAACCATTCCGACACCGCCTTCGAAGCCGCGGGCCAAACCCCGGCCTCGCCGAGCCCCAGCATGAAACGGCACGCCCCCATCGAGCGAACGCCATGCACGAAGGTGGTGGCGATGTTCGCCAGCGACCACCAGATCACGAAGATCGCCCCGCCGCGGCGGGTGCCCAGCTTGTCTACCAGCTTCCCAGAGATCAGGTAGGCAATGGTGTAGGCGACGAGGAAGAGGTTCACCAGGTCCGCGTACGCGCGGTCATCCATCGCGAGGTCATGCTGGATGGTGGGAGCCAGCGCGGAGAGCGTCTGGCGGTCCACGTAGTTCAAGACCGCGGCCAGGAACACAATCACCACGATCCACCATCTGAGCCCGCGGATTGACCTCTTTTTGCCAGTCGCCATTGAGGAGAGAATAGCCGGATTCACATCTGGAGCAATTGAAAACTGCGCTTTCAATTAATTTTCTTATTTTTTCGAGCAATTTTTTCGAAGCAGCATAAAACCACCATGCCATTATTTGTTTACAAAAATGCGCATATGTTGATCGTGGGTGCAGCATGCAAGGCTACCGGCATATTGGATTGATGGTGGAATCCCTAAGCGGTTACGGGAATAAGATCCTGACCGGCATCAGTCGCTATGCCTCGCGGAAGACAAACTGGCGCATAGCGTTTTTTGACCGCGAGCGCAAGGAACTAGCGGAACTCGTGGCGAGCTGGCAGGGCGACGGAATCATCTGCACCGCGGTGGAGCAGCGCTTCGCGGAAGCCGCCAGGGGACGGGCGCTGCCGGTGATCAATGTGACCTCCCGGATGATCGATCCCGCCTTCATCAACGTGGTGCCGGACGACCACCGGATCGGCCGCATGGGGGCGGAATTCCTGCTCTCCCGCGGTTTCAAATCCTTCGCCTTCGTCCGCAGCAAGGACAACACCCGCTTTTCGTTCGACCGTGGCCGCGGCTTCGCCGAGGTGATCCACGCCACCGAAGGTACCTCGCTGGCCACGCTTTCCATCACCAGCGCTGGCGACGATGAACTGGCCGCATGGCTCGGCAACCTGCCGCGGCCGCTGGCCGTTTTATGCTCCACCGATCGCATCGCGGCGATGGCGCTGGAGGCATGCTGGACGCTCGGCCACCGCGTGCCCGAGGAGATCGCGGTGCTCGGCGTGGGAGACTACTCACAGCTCTGCGACCTGTGCTCCCCCACCCTCTCCAGCATCGACATCGATCTGGAGCGCCGCGGCTACGAGGCCGCCCGCTGGTTGGACCGGGTGATGGAGGGCGAGGCGCCGCCGACCGAGCCACAGCTCATCGCGCCGGCCTTCGTGGTCGAGCGCCGATCCACCGATGTCTTCGCCTTCGAGGACGCCGATGTGGTGAAGGCTCTGCGTTTCATCCGCGACCACGCTTCGGAGTGCATCAAGGGCACCGACGTGGTCGCCGCGACTTCCATTTCACGGCGCTCCTTGGAAGGCCGCTTCAACGCGCTGGTGGGCAACACGCTCCATGACGAGATCTGGCGCGCCCACACCGATCTCGCCCAACGGCTTCTCACCTCCACGGCACTGTCCCTCCAGGAGGTTGCCGAACGCTCGGGTTTCCGGACGGCCAGCGCGCTGGTGAGCCACTTCCGGAAAAAATTCGACATCACGCCGAAGGAATACCGGAACGCCAATCGCGGCTGAAGGCAGCCCCCTCATCTCCGCCTGCGGATCACCAGCGCGGTCATTCCAATCAGGCCGATGATCGCGGGATCCGGCTCGGGCACCGCGACCACGCCATTGATCGTGAGGTTGTCCAAGGTGATGTAACGCGTGGCTACCCCCGAGTCATCGATAAAGGGCATGTAGAACGTGATCGAGGTGCCGGAAAGGGTGGCGAAGGGCGCCCCGAGCGTGACCGCCTCCACCGGGGCATTGCCGGTGCCAATGTAGCCCACGCGGCCCAGCGTGTCCCCCGTCACGTCATCGAAGCCACCGATGCTGGAATAGACGCGGGCATTGTGGCCGTTGGCGTTGTTGACGTCATAGAACAAGTTCGTGCCGGTGAAATTCATCGTCAGGCTGCTGAGCGTCACCACCTTATCGGCCGGGATATTGATCGTGAACGAATAGTAGTTGTTCAATCCCAGCGCCGTGGCGGTGGAGCCGGCGGTGTCCATGCCGGTGATCAGCAAGGTATTGGACGCTCCCTGGTCGGTGGGATTGCCCGCGCCGGAGCCCAGCGTGAAATTGCCCACCGTGATCCCGGCGGCGATCGCCTCCGCTCCCAACGTGGGCACCAGTGACGGCACTCCGCCCGAGTTGGTGAACGAGAACGTGGCTAGGACGGCGGCTCCGGCTGGCAGCGAGCATCCGAGCAGGAAGCATAACGGCAGAAGTTTCATCGAGGAGGAGGGCAAGTGCGTGAAGAGGGATCGGAAGGGAAGTTGGAGCGTGGAGGTCCACCCGCTCGCACGGGGAGTGCGGGCCGGATTCCACGCTCCAGGTTGCCTTCCACGGCCGCCCGGGCTCACGGATTGACCGCGGCCTTGATCCGGGCGAAAGCTTTCGAGGTACCCTTGGGAATCGTCACCGTGATCTGGTCGGTGTTGGCATCGAGGCTCGTCACCGTCACCCCGGTGGAAGAAGCCGCGGTGGTGGCGCCCACCTGGAAGGTCACCGGCCAGGTGGTGAGATCGTCGCCCGTCTCCACGATGACGGTCAGATCGGAGGACAGCGACTGCTTCGCGCGATGGAAGCTGAAGGTCCAATCGTCATGGTTGACCAGAAGGGTCGACCCAGAGGCGGAAGCATTCTTCGGATCGGTGCCGAGGACGTATTCAAGCGCGTTCGGGATGCCATCCTTGTCGTAGTCCGCGTTCGGCGCTCCGGTGGTGAGCGGATCGAGCCCGTAACCCTGCGCCCAGGTGTTGAAAGTCGGGGTGGAGGTGCCCGGCACCAGCTTGATCACTTTATTCGCGTCGTCGTACTGCACCATGAATCCGGACGGCACCGTGACGGAGGCGAAAGTGCCGGTGCGGGTGCCGGTGTAGCGGGCGATGGTGTAGGTGGTGAGCGTGGTGGCCTGGAGCACGGAGACGTTCAGCGCGGAGCCCGTGATCGTAAGGTTTCCAGTGATGTCCACGAGGTCGGTGAAGCTCGCCTTGAGGTGGCAAAGGTAGGTGCCGGTCAGCGTGAGATCGTGGGTCGGCAGGGTGGCGGAGGAGGTGGCGCTCGATCCCGGGGAAAGCGTTCCCGCCACCGTGATCGGTCCCGCGATGGAGCCGGTTCCGCCGAACGTGCCACCGGCATTGACCGTCACCTGCGAGGAGGCAAGCGCGCCATTCACGAACAAGGTGCCTGCCTGCACGGTGGTGGAACCGGTGTAGGTCTGGGCCGAAGCCAGCGTCTGGGTTCCCGTTCCCTTCTTCACAAGCGAGGAGATCTTGGTGGTGCCGTCCTTCAGCGAACCGTCCCACGAACCGTCCACGGCGGTGTTGAGCGTGAGCACGGAATCGGAAGCGCCGTTGTTGATCACCTGGGAGACCCCCTTGTTCACTGCGTCGGACGTGATGCCTGCCAGCTCCTGGTTGTGACCGTTGAGGTCGAGCACGCTGGTGCCCACGCCGCTTGTGCCGATAAGCAGCGAGGTGTTCTTGGGAATGCCGTTGTCCACCCCCAGCATCACATTGCCGGCATAGATGACCGTGGTGCCCGTCCAGGCGTTGTTGGGATTGGAGAGCGTGATCGAGCTGGTACCCGACACACCCCCGCGGAAGATCACATTGGTGGAGGGAGAGACCTCCGTGATCGGTCCGGTGAGAACCAGGGCTGCACCGTCCTGCACCCCGATGCGGGTGCCATACGTAGCCACCGAAATCGCGCCGGTCACGGTATTGGTGCCCGCGGAGCTGGACAGCGCACCGCGGGATCCTCCGGCGATCTCGGTGCCCGCGATAGCCGCGGTAACCCCGACACCACTGATGGAAATGTTCTTCGAGATCGTCACGCCGCCGGAAAGGGCGATCTGAGAGCCGCTCGCCACGCTCACAGCGCCGATGGCGCCGAGGCCGCCGGAGTTCGTCACCCGCAACACGCCACCGGTCACGGCGGTCGTGCCGCTGTTCGAGTTCGCGACATCGAGCGTGAAGACCCCCGAGCCCTTCTGTTCGAAGTTCGATTGCAAGCCGGAAGCCAGTCCAGCGACCGCGCTCTGGGAGTAATTGCCCGAACGGTTGTGAACCACGGTGCCGTTGTTCACCAGAATCCCGCTGCCCAGCGAACCGGCCGCGCCCGCGTTGCCAAGCACCAGCGTGGTGCCGGCATCCACCGTGATGTCGCCGGTATTGGTGTTGTTCGCGTCCAGAACGATGCGGCCACCACCGGTGAAGCGGATGTCGCCATCGGAACCATTGCCGGTGCCATCCGTCATCGCCACCGAGAGACGCTTTTCACCGGTGCCAGTGGATTCAAAGGTGGCACCGTGGGAAAGGATCCGGAGCGTAGGGCCGGTGGTGGTGTTCCGCACCCAGTGCTCGGAGGCGTTGTTCGCCGTGGCCCGCAGCGTGCCACCGTCGAGATTGAGCTGCACCGTGCCGGTGACGTCGTTCGCTTCGTAAACGGCACGGGTTTCGAGCACGCCGCCTTGGTTGACGTTGATATAGGCGCTACCCGCGCCACCAGCGAGAAGCCCGAACCCCACGGTATCCGCCTTCAGAGTGGAGCCGGAGTTAATCGTCACGGTGCCGGAGGCCGCACTGGAACCGCGCGCCAGCACACCGAGCGCGCTGGTCGAGGTGTAGTTGCCCCCCGAGAGTATCAATTGGGCGTTTCCAGCATAGCTGTTGGAAGAGCCGCCACCGATCAGACTGGGGTCCGGACCACTCGCCACAATCGTACCACTGGTGATGGTGAGCTTCGAGGCCAGTCCGGCGGTGTCCGCCAGGCCAATCACGATCGAGCGACCTTCATTGCCACCCGAGGTGCCGGTGTACGTGGCGGTGGTGCCGAAAGCAAAGGTGGCGGAGCCGTTGAAATTCAGGCGGGCAACGTTTGAATCCGTGGTGGGGGCAACACCGGAGGCATTCCAGTTCGCGGAGTCCGACCAGACATCATTGGTCGTACTGGTGTAGGTGAACACGGTGGCACGGGCGGTGCCTGCCAGAGCCAAAATCCAAGCGAGCGAGGCAAAGATCGTTTCAGGTTTCATGGAGTGGTTTTTGAAGTGGGGCTTTCAAAGAGCGCAGCCCGGTTCCCAAGCGATCCGCGGGGGCAAAACCAGGCAGTGCGGGTAGCAATGAACCATTCGGCCCCCGCTGATCTCGACCGGCAGACCGCCGCGAAGAACAGGAGGACAAACGGGAGGATTCGTCGGCACGCTACCGCACGCGCGCTGCGCCACAACATTATTTTTTTTCTTTTTTGCGCAGAACAAAACAAACCACCCAACCTACCGAACATTCCATGCGCCAAACCTAAAGGGCTATTCCGCCCTAAAACAAAGACCCCAATCAAATACAACACCTTAATTACAAACACTTAATGTAATATTTTCCATTTTACTCAGAACAGACCATTCCTCCCTGCCCCCTTTCACCCACCAAAACAAATAAATTATATTATTCTTAAGCGCATCGCCTTCGATTCAAACACTCTCGATTCACCCTCCCCCTGTTGATCGGACGCCGCTTCGGACACCGGGGTTCGACCGGGCTCGGGTCTCGATGTGGTCGAGTCGCTTGAAAGCGTGATCAGCCTTCAAGGAAACGAGGTCCTTTGAACCCTTTTGTTCAAAGCTTCCCCCTTTCCCTACCAATCCCACTCCTCTTCTCTTGGTTCTGGACTCTGGATTCCGGACTCTGGATTCTCCCCCCATGTCCGACATCCGCATCACTCTCCACACCACCGCCGGCGACGTGGACGCCACGATTTTCGCCGACAAGGCGCCGCTGACTTCCGCCAACTTCCTGAACCTCGCCAAGCGCGGTTACTACAACGGCGTGGCTTTCCACCGCGTGGTGGACGGTTTCATGATCCAGGGCGGTGACCCGACCGAGTCCGGCCGCGGCGGTCCGGGCTACAAGTTCGGCGACGAGTTCCACCCGGAGCTCCGCCACAACAAGCCGGGGATCTTCTCGATGGCCAATGCCGGTCCAGGCACCAACGGCTCGCAGTTCTTCGTCACCCACGTCCCGACCCAGTTCCTCGACGACCGCCACTCGGTCTTCGGCGAGGTCACCAAAGGCCTGGACATCGTGAAGGCCATCACCGGCAAGAACAACACCGGCGAGCGCGGCTGCAAATACAACGGCACCGGCGACAAGATCACCTCGATCACCATCCATGACGACGCCTCCGCGCTGTTCGAAAGCAAGAAGGATCATGTCGAGCATTGGAACTCCATCTTGGATCGTTGATATTTCGGATATGTGGAATATCCCCTGATTTCCACCTCCATCTAACATCTTCAAATCCCCGCCAGTCCTTGTACTGGCGGGGATTTTCTGTATTCGGGCGTTCAATTTAAATTCCCCCGCAATCGCGTAGGTTCCTACGAATGCGTTGAATTTCAGCGGGGTGAGGCATAAGGTGACGGCGGTTTGAAAGTTCACCCCATGCACTTTCAGACTGTTGTTTCCCCCCACAACCATGAAACGTATCCCGCTCCCCCCGCGGGCCATCGTACTTGCAGCGCTGTCTCTGATCGCGGCTGCACTGGCCCCTGCCTCCAAAGCCGCCACGACCGAATCGGTCCCCCGCGGCACCCTGACCACCAGCGCCGACCTGCTCCGGGTCGGGCTGAAGCCAACCCTGACCTGGAACGTCGAGTTCCCGAGCGAAATCAGCACGGTCGTCGACATCATCCCGCCGAACACCGTGGTGCCGAAGCAGGATGTGACGATGAAAATCCGGGTGCTCGGTGCCTCCTTCCAGGAATCCCTCACCTCCTACCTCACCGTCCAGGCGTTCTACCGCACCAACGGCAGCGCGTGGGTCACGGCCTTCAGCGGTCTCCAGACCACGGTGGTCCCGAGCACGATCCTCGTGCAGAAGACCATCACCAAGAACACCAAGCTCGATTTCGGCGGCCGCGGCTACCGTTCCGGCTGGCTCACCCTCTACAACACCGGAACCACCTCCCCGAACGTGGTGATGCTCAAGAACGGCGACGCCGTTCCGGACACCACCCCGGCCTTCCAACAAGGCGAGATCGAGAGCTTCCTGAAGCCCTACATCAACTCGACCACCAAGAAGATCAGCATCGGCCCGAAAGACCTGATCATCCTGTATGAGCTCGGCCAGACCGACACGAAGGCCTCCGGCTTCGACCTGCAGGACCTGGTGATGCTCGTCACCTTCGAATAATCCCCGATTCACCCCACCCCATGAAAGCCCGCGGTTTCACCCACCCGACGGTTCTCTCCGGACTCGCGCTGCTCGCCTGCCTCCAGGCGCACGCCGATCCGGCGATGACGGACATCACCACTCCCGAACAAATGGCTGCCAAGATGCGCGCCAGCCAGGCGGCGCGTCCGCTGCCGGGAGAACCGGTGACCGGTGAGACCCGCGTGATCCACAAGGCTCCGGAGGGGATTTTCGAAACCTCCCAGATCCTGTCCGCCAACGGACAGTGGACGCTGGTTCCGAAAGGCGCGCTGGTCTACGTGCCCGCCGCCTTGCAAAGCCGGGTGAACGCCCCGCAGGAAGGCACGCTCGTCCCGCTGCAGGATTTCCTCGCCGCCAACCGCCAATGGGTGTCGAGCCAGGAAGTCAGCATCGCCCAAGCCGCCGGACAGGAAGGCATCAAGCCGGAAACCGCCAAGTTCTGGGCCAGCCAGAACAAGATCGTGGTCGCCACCCATCAGGGCGGGGCCATCTCGTTCAAAACCCCCACCGCCGCGAAGCCATGAAAGCCCTGCTGTTCACCGCCCTCGCCACCGCCGCCGCGATCTCCCCGCTCGCGGCCCAGACCACCGGCTACACCACCTTCATCCGCCAGACACAGCAAAGCACCGGCGTGGTGTGGGACATGCCCTTCACCGCCCTCACCGGCTCGTCCGCTTCCCAGCTCGCGCTGGAGACGAATGGCGCGCTGTTCCAGCTCTACGCCGTGAAGACCAGCGGCAATGTCAGCTACCTGCTCGACCAGAAGCTGGTGGGTGCCTACGTGCCCACCGCCACGGTGACGATCACTTCCCAGGACCCCTACACCAAGGTCACCCGGACCCGCGCCGACAAGCCCTTCACGGTCAACATCAACGTGGCCGGCCTGGTTTCCGGCACCACCACCAGCGGCGGCACGGTCATCCCGGACGCCGCGAAAAAGGTGCTCGTCCAGCGTTTCACCACGTCCTACCCGGCCGGCGGCACCCTGACCATGGCCCAGGCCACGGCGGGAACCCCGAAATCCACCTCCTACATCCAGACCAACGGTCTCACCGCCACCACCTATCCGGTGACCGGCCTGACCCCGGCTGCCGGCCAGCTCGCCACCAAGGTCAGCGGCGAGGAGTGGTACCTCGTCCATGCGCTGGCGGATTCCACCATCGTCCAAACCCAGATCGCCTCCGGCTACATCCAGATCCTGCCGGTGCCGTCCGGCTCGATCAGCGGTCTGGCCAACGGCGACACGATCCGCTTCAAGGCCCCCACCGTCACCCTGCCGCTCCAGGACCTCTATCCCCGCAGCGACACCTGGCTCCAGGTCTACCCCGGCAACCCGGTGCTCGGCACCGTGGGCACCACCGTCCCGGGATCGATGCTGGTGCTCGACCAGGAAAAGGCCGACACCCGCACCCTGACGCTCACCAACTGGGATTCCGTTTTCAAGACCGACGGGGTCTACACGCTCGAACTGCTGACCAAGACGGTCTTCGGCACCGAGCGCCTCTCTTACATGACGATCACGGTGGATCGCACCCTGAACGTCCAGGCAACGATGGTGGACTATTGATCGGGGATGGCGGAGATTCCGCCATTCCCGATTGACCAGGCGGTTGGAAGTGAAGAACTTCCCGCCGCCTCATGCTTTCCATCCAGTCCCTCCGCGTCGAATACGGCGCCCGCGTCCTGTTCTCCGACCTCGCCTTCACCGTGCAGGCGAAAGAGCGCATCGCCTTCGCCGGCCATAACGGCGCGGGGAAATCGACGTTGATGAAGTGCATCGCGGGCATCATCCAACCGTCCGCCGGCCGGATCAACATGCCGAAGGGCACCCGTATCGGCTACCTACCGCAGGAGGGCATCCACGTGAAAGGCCGCACCCTGTGGGACGAAACCGAGTCCGCCTTCGGCGAGACGATCGCCCTGCGCGAGAAGATCGACCGCCTTTCCAACGAGCTGGAGAAGCTCGATCCGCGTTCCTCTCCCTACGGTGACCTGCTGGAGGAGATCGGCGAGCTGGAGCTGCTGCTCGATGACGTCGATCCGGACCGCATGAAGCCGAAGATCGAGAGCGTGCTGCAGGGCCTCGGGTTCAGCAAAAAGGACTTCACCCGTGATTGCGGCGAGTTCTCCGGTGGCTGGCAGATGCGCATCGCGATGGCGAAGCTGTTCCTCCAGGAACCCGCCGCCCTGCTGCTGGACGAACCGACGAACCACCTCGACATCGGCACCCAGCGCTGGGTGGAGGAATACCTGAAGAGCTATCCGGGCGCGATCCTGCTGATTTCCCACGACCGCGGACTGCTCGACACGCTCTGCACCCGCACCATCGCTTTCAGCCACGGCCGTGCGGAGGAATACGCGGGGAACTTCTCCTACTTCGAACGCGAGTCGGTGCTGCGGAAGGAGATCCGGCTGAAGCAATACACCGCCCAGCAGCGCGAGATCGCCGACATCCAGCGCTTCATCGACCGCTTCCGCGCCTCCGCTAACAAGGCCACGCTGGTCCAGTCCCGCATCAAGATGCTCGACAAGATCGAGCGCATCCCGGCCCCCGAGCAGGACGACGCGGTGATGAACTTCCGCTTCCCATCCCCACCCGCTTCCGGCCAATCGGTGGCGAAGCTGGACAGCGTCTCGAAGGCCTACGGCCACCTCCAGATTTTCAAGGACTTCGACTTCGAAGCCACCCGCGGCGAGAAGATCGCCATCGTCGGACCGAACGGCGCGGGCAAGTCGACCTTCTGCCGGATGATCACCGGCCAGGAGGCTCCGGACCATGGCGCCCACAACTTCGGCCACAAGGTTGCCACCTCGTTCTTCTCCCAGAACCACGCCGACGAACTCGATCCCACCAAGACGGTGCTCCAGACCGTCGAGGAGGTCGCCAGCCGCGAGAACGTCGCCCAGGCCCGCAATCTCCTCGGCTGCTTCCTGTTCCGCGGTGACGATGTCTTCAAGAAGGTCGGCGTGCTGTCCGGCGGCGAGCGCTCCCGCGTCGCCCTCGTCCGCATGCTGCTCCAGCCGGCGAACTTCCTGATCCTGGACGAGCCGACGAACCACCTAGACATGCAGTCGCAGGACGTGCTCCAGCGCGCGCTGATCGACTACTCCGGCACGGTGATGATCGTGTCCCACAACCGCTACTTCCTCGACCCGCTGGTCACGAAGACCCTCGAATTCCGCCCCGGCGAGGATCCCCGCGTGTTCGTGGGCAACATCACCTACTACCTCGACAAGATCGCCGAGGAGGAGAAGGCCGAGCGGAATTCCCCGGCGAAACTTTCCAAGCGCCCGGCCACCCCGGTGATCAAGCCGATCGTTGCCCCCGAGCCGGTCGCCGCTCCGGCGGAAACCTCGGGCAACCGCAAGGACCAGCGCCGCCAGGACGCCGAGCTGCGCCAGAAGCGCGCCAAGGTGCTCAAGCCGCTGGAGGACGAATTCGCCTCGCTCGAAAAGAAGATCGCCGAACTGGAAGCCGCTCAGGTGACCCTCACCGATCACCTCTCGAACCCGGAGATCGCCGCCGACCCCGACAAGTTCCGCCAGGCCACCAACGCCGTCGCCAACGTGACCGGCCAGTTGGAAACCGCCTACTCGCGCTGGGGCGAGCTCTCCGACGAGATCGAGAAGCTCTCCGCGCAGTTCGGCGGGTGAGCGGCGCGGGAGGTCAAGGCGAGTCCACGACCTTCTTGACCGCTTCCAGGGCTTGTTTGCGCAGTTCCTGCTGCTTACCAGCGATCTGGGTCAGCCCGTCGAACAGCCCGTTGAAGCGCTCCAGATCTTCCTTTCGCTCGAACGCGATCTTGCCATCGACAGTCCCCCAGGCCTCACGCGTCTCTTCGAGCATCTTCAGAAGCTCCTCCAACCCCGCGAACTTTTCCTGTTCCAGGGCCCAAAACGCCGCGGCATCCTTGGTCTTCCGTTCACCGGAGACCACAGCCCCCATCTCAAGGCCCTGCCGGACGTGCGGCGGAAGATCGGCTTCGGCCAAGCGCCGGGAGGAATCGGCTTCATAGACTTCCTGCCGCTCCTTCCACCGCTCCATGATCGCGCGTCCCTTCGCGATATTCTCCCCGGCCGTTTGATAGCTGGCATCGTCGCCAAGATGCCCGGCGCTCAGGAAATCAGCGAAGCCCGAGCGATTGATTTCGTCTTGGTAGCCGGTGTTGATCGCAACCCTCCCCGCGATCTCCGCATCGATGAACGTCTGAAGTTTCCGCATATCCTCGGAAGCGGATTTCAAATCGGCCGATCGATTTGAATCCAAGCGACCACCATCCGGCTCACCCGAAACCTGCCGGATCTTTTCCCGGAGGTAGCCGTCCATTACTTCCGTATCCCGGTGGATCGACTCATTGCGTTCGGCTTGCCGATGCGACGCCTTGCCACCCTTCGGATCCCCTTGGAGTCCGATTCCCGCCAGCACCATCGCTGCCAAAAGCCCGACCATGACCCACAACAATTTGCCTGCGCCACCATCGGTCCCGAACATGCCCACCACTAACCTCCCGGACGGTGAATTGCCAGACCAAGCTCCGGGCAGCAGCTGTTGTGAAAATCACTCCGCGAACCGCCACGCGGGTTTCCAGTCCTTCGGCAGCTTCTCGCCCTTGAGGGCCGCGCGGATCATTTCGATCGGCACCGGCCCCTCGTGCAGGATGCGGTCGTGGAAGTCCCGCACGCTCATCTTTCCGGAGCCGACCAGTTCCTTATAGAGCGCGCGTAATTGCAGCCCGCCGGTCATGTAGGCGGCCTGATAGAGCGGCCCGTAGCCATCGCCGATGTAACGGCGCACCTCGGAGGTCGCCCCGGCGCGTTCGTGGCCCACGCGGTCCACCAGGAAATCCACCATCTGCTCCGGCGTCATCTCGCCGAGATGGAACTTCAGGCTCACGATGACCCGCGCGCACCGGTGCATGCGCCAGAACAGCGCGCCCACCTTCTCCTGCGGCGTGGCGGTGTAGCCGAGATCCCACAGCAGCATCTCCCAGTGGAGGGCCCAGCCTTCGACCAGGAACGGCGTGCTGAACATCTGGCGTTCCGTGGCGTAACGCCGCGCCATGAACGACTGGAGATGGTGGCCGGGGATCAACTCGTGGGGCGTCACGATGTGGAGGAAGGCCGCGTTGTTCCCGCGCATCGCCATCAGCTTGTCCTCGTGGGACATCGACTCGTGCGCATACGCCACCCGGATCGAGGGGCGGCTGTAGGCGGCGTACGGCAGGCTCTTCTGAGCATCCACGCCCAGCATCGCCACGCCCCACGTTTCCGCGGCCAGCGGCGGCACGGTGACGAGGTCCTTGTCCTTGAGGAAACGGATGGCCTTCTCCGCTTCCACCTGCGCGACCGCCGCCTGGCCACCCGGCGCCGCGTGGTCGGCCTTCACCTTCGCCAGCGCTTCCTTGCCATCCTTGCAGCCCATGGCGGTGGCGGCTTTCGCCATCTCGGCCTCGCACCACGCGAACTCCTTCTCCGCGATCGCGAGGAGTTCTTCCGCGCTATAGGGAATCATCTCGGCGGCCAGCTCGCGGGTCAGCGCGTCCTTGCCGATCGGGTCGCCGATCAGCGGATCGTCCGGCTCGCCCTTGAGGCCCGCGAGATCCTTGCGGAAGAAGGCGGCGGTGGTTTCGAGTTCCTTGTCGAGCACTCCCTTTGGCTGGCGGGTCCACCAACTGAAGTCCGCCTGGAATCCATCGTAGAACGAAAACCACTGTCCGAGTTCGGAACGCATGGCATCGAGCACGCCCGCGATCCGCACCGCGGCGACCGGGTTTGGCTTGAGGTTGTCGGCGTTGAAATGTCCCTGTTCGAGTTTCTTCCGGAGTTCCTTCAGAGCCTCTGCTGCCGCGGACAAGGTGGCGGCCGTCTCCTCCGCGTTCACGCCCTGCCGCGCCGAACGGTCCCCCATCAACACCTGCAGCGGCTGGAGAAACGCCAGCATCGCCTCCATTTCCTTCCACCGCGCCCGCTCCAGTTCGGAGTCCCCGTGGCGGGCGATCAGGTAGGCGTGCAGCAGGTGCCAATCGATCCGCTCGGAGGCGTCGAGCTTGGCGTAGTCGACCGTTTCCAGCCGCGCCTGCCACGCCTTCGTCAGCGCGTCCTTTCGATCCAGCGCGGCGGCGGCATAGGGCACGTCATACGACGCGGCGACATCACCATGGTCCGCCTTGTATTCGTCGAGAAGATCGGCGAAGCCCGCGGCCGATAGAAACCCGGGCACCATCAGGGCCAGCACCACACCACCCAACCGGAATCCTCGTCGCGTCATTCTTCCCATGTGAACTCGCGTGGATACGGAGCCACAAGGACGAATCTTCAGCCGGTCATTTCAGTGACTTGATGTAGAGCACCACGCTTTCAATTTCGGAATCGCCCAGCACCCCGGCGTAGCTGCCCATGCCGAGCTCGTAGCCCTTCACGATCTTCTTGCCCGGATCAAGGATGGATTCACGGATATAGGCTTCGTCAGCGGTCACGGAGGAGCCATCCTTGAAGACGCGCTTGGCCCCCAGCAGACCCTTCCAAGTTGGACCGCTGTGACCGACCGTGGCCCCATCCACCGAATGGCAGGCGATGCAGCCGTAGCGGGTGGCGAGTTCCTTCCCGGCCTCGGCGGAGGCCGGACCGGTGGAGGCCTTCTGGTGGACCTTCGCCACGCTGGCATCCAGCTTCGGAGTCTCGAATCCCAGCGCGGTCCAGTCCGCCACGGGCGGGCCGGAAACCGTGAGATACACGGTGCCGGGAACGGCCTTCGCCCCCTTCAGGGCAAAACTGGTGTCGATCTGCATCTGCATCGTCGGCTTGAGCCCGGGGATGTGGATGAACACCGCCCGGCCGTCCTTGGAAAGGAACGTGCCACCGGTGGCCACCGGATCCGAGCCGGTCGCGCCCGCGCGGGTCAGGCGCGGGGAGCCGTAGGTCGCGCTGCGCCGGTATTGCCACTCCTTCGCCTGGACGTTGTCCGGGATGACGGTGGCGTTATCCAGTTCACCGGCATAGCGCAGCACCACGCCATCCTTCACGATCCGGGCGTCCACCGCGGTCGCCAGCGGTTCGGTGGTGCGGCGCAGGCGGCCGATGCCTTCCAGGTCCTGCACCTTGGAATCGTAAACGCGGAGGCCCGCCATCCACAGCGAACCATCGCCCGGGTGGACGTGCATGTGCAGCAGCGGGATGCCCGTCTCGATCTGGAGCGGCACCACCGCGCCCTCCTTGGCGGGCCAGCCGTCACCGGGGCGGACCAGGAACAGACGGCCGGTTCCATAGGAAACATCGATCACCGCCCCGTCCCACTCCTTGAAAGCGGACTTCCGTACCCACACCGGCGAGGCCGAGGAGGTGTCATCCTCATGAGGAATCCACGCCACCGGCGGCGTGAGGCCGGTGTCCTGCTTGTTACCAAATCCATAGTAGGAACCGTCCACCACCGGGAAGATCCCCGAGGCAGGCACGTAGTTCCCCTGCTGGTCCGACATCGCGATGTGCCCCGTCGCCGGATCGATATCGAAGAACGGTTCGCGCGCGCCCTTACCCACGATCGCGAGTTTCTTCCCATCCGCCGAGATCCGCATGATCGTCCCGCTGTGAGGAATCGGCGATGGCTCGGCGGTGATCGATTTCTCGTTGGTGACGATCCCGCCGATGGCGCAGAAGGTTTCCCCCCCGGCGTTCACGCGCATGTCCAGCGGATAGCCGCGCGCGCTGGAGGTCTGGACCATCAGGCTGCAAAAGTTCTCGTAGCTGTCGATCTCGCCGTCACCGTTGTCATCGCGGAGGCGGATCACGCCGTTGCGGGTGAAGACCTGCAGCACGCCATTGACCTGCGCGATGGACATCGGCTCGCACAAGCCCCCGGCGATGCGACGCCACTTGCACGACTTGCCCACTAGGTCGGCCAGCCAGACATCGCCCTCGAAGGTCACCACCGCGACCCGGTCATCGGAAAGAAACGCGAAATCGGCGGGACGCATCCGGCGTTCCCACGGATTCTTCGCGGGCAGGCCCAGGCGGTCGATTTCCCAACCCGGGCCCTTTTCGGCAGCGGTGGTCATCGCAGACTCGATCACGCCACCCCACTTCGCGCTTTTCGCCACCGGAGACACCGGCGTGGGCTTCACCGGCCCACTTCCGCTGGTGTAGCAAAGGCTCACACGCCGCTCGTTCTTCGAGGCCTCCAGGCGTGCCACCAATTGCCCGCCCGATTGCTCCAGTTTCAAGCCGGGGTGATTGGAGAGAATCGTCAGGTTGTCCGCCCCGCCGCGTGCTTCCTGCGTGCCCTTCAGGGTGTAGGCACCCGCGGCAACGAGGAAGTAACGGGTCTCGCCCGGAGCCACCACGAGGTGGCGGGACAAGCGCGCGCCACCGCCACCGTGGTCCGCCTCGAACCACTCCTGCACCTTCACGCCCTTGTCCTCATAGCTCAGCACACCGGTCTCGCCCGCGATCCGGTAGCCGCTGAAAATGCGCCCGCTGTCCTGCAAGCCGCCACGTCCTAGATCCTTCGCGAAGGTCGGTCGCGGATCGCTCGCCAACGCGGAAGCATCCGCACCGATTCCAGGCAGAGCCGGAGCCAAGGCCATCCCGGTTCCCTGCGGCAGCGGCCACTTCGTGGAGCCCTTCTTCGTCGGCTCATACCACGAGGCCTGCGCCATGCCTTCCATCGACACCGGCTCCTTCGTTTCATCTGCTTGGAACCAATACGCCGGACGCAGCAGTTCGGGATCGTAGGCCACCCATTCGCCCTTCCCCGCCCGCACCAATAGGCCGCGCGCGAGCACCTGGCCATCCGCCAGCTTCAGCGGCGTCCCGAACACCGGTACGGTGGGATCGAAGAACAGCCCCTGTTTCGCCGACGCCCCCGCCAGCAGCACACCGCTCAACATCAGCACCCGGGCCGCGGATTTCAGGACGGGAAAACGTTCGATTAATTCCATTTGTTGCAGGCAATTATTAATAGCGGATTCCTTGAAAAAAGATAGTCCAAATGGTGCGCATACGGAGAATTCGACGCGTGCCTTTCCGGCTCTGGCTTGGTCAGCGACGAAATGTAGCCGCGTTCGGGAGAACCTGGGTGGGGAGGAACCACACGGTCGCCAAAGCGTCACCCATGCATTGAAACCACAGCCGTCCCCCCGGCAACTTGCCACACTAGAACGGGCGAATTGCGCAATGGACTAAGCAACTCTACCCCACCCACATTCTCCCGAACGCGGCTACACTCCGGCCCACGCCGGAGGCTCGTCCACAAACTCCATCCGCTGGCCATCACGTGGATGATCAAAGGCCAGCTTCCAGGCATGCAGGCACAGCGGCGCATCGCCGACATCGAGCGTCTGCTTGTCGCCGTGGCTGCCATCGGCGAGATACGCCGGATCCCCCTGCACCGGGTGGCCGAGCTGCCACAGGTGGACGCGGATTTGGTTGGTGCGACCGGTCAGCGGACGTGCCTCCAGCAATGCGGAGCCATCGGCATCGCGGGACAACACCTTGAACTCCGTGCGCGCCTCGTGGCCATCCTCCTCATCGATTGTGCGGGCACCGAGGCGCGACGACTCACGGCTGATCGGGGCATCGCAGGTGAAAGTCTCCCACTCCGGATGACCCTGCACGCGGACAAGATAAACCTTTTCCACCGCGCCCTTCTTGAAGCCTTCCTGCATCTTCCCGGCATGACGGCGGGTGCGGCCGAAAACGACGATGCCGGTGGTGTTCGCATCAAGGCGGTGCACGGCGCGCGGCCGCTCGGGATCCCAGGCGGCGTTCACCAGCCACTGGAGCGAATGCCGGTGATAACGCCCGCTCGGGTGCATCGGCAGCGGCGCGGGTTTGTGCAGCACCACGATGCACTCGTCCTCGTGTAGCACACGGATGTCGGTGGACACCACGGGCTCCACGGTGGCCGGCAGCAGGCGCAGGTAATTTTCACCGGAACGCACACGGATGTCCGGGGACACCGGATCGCCCTCGCGGGTCAACAGCCGCCCTTGGACAAACAGTCCTTCCCAAAAGGATCGCTCGACGTGGGCGAAAAGATGGCACAGCGCGTCCAGCAAGGTCATGCCATCGCACTCGGTGGAGATCCGCACCGGACAGTGGTTGTCATAGGGCACGCTGCCCGGCAGCGGGTGGCTCACCTGATGGAGAGCCGCCTGGCGCAGCTTGATCTGCTCGGCCTGGCGTTCCTCGTCCGGCTGGTAGCAATGCGGGCAGGAAACCCCGGCGACATAGCGCGGGTCCTCCTGCTCGGCCGGCTCCAACGGCGTCTGGCAAGCGAAGCACACGTCCGAAGTGGTTTCCCGCAACGCCGGATCAACACCGACGCGCTGGTCGAACACGAAGCACTCACCGTCGTAGTGATCCCCGCCGACTTCCTCGAAGTACTTCAGGATGCCACCCTCGAGTTGATACACGTTCTTGAACCCCGCGCGCTCCATGAATGGCGCGGCTTTCTCACAGCGAATGCCGCCGGTGCAGAACGTCACCACCGGCGCATCCTTCATGTCCTCCGGCAGTTTCGCGACGGCCTCCGGGAAATCGCGGAAATGATCGATGCCCGCGGCGATGGCCCCCTTGAAGGTGCCGAGCTTCACCTCGTAGTCGTTGCGGGTGTCGTAGAGCAGCACCGGCTTGCCCTCGTCCAGCCACTGCTTGAGCGTGCGCGCCTCCAGCCGCGGCGAGGTGTATTTGGCCGGTTCGATACCCTCGACCCCGAAGGCGATGATCTCCTTCTTCAGTCGCACCAGCATCCGCGAGAACGGCTGGTGATCGCTGTGGCTCACCTTCGGTTCCAGCGCCTCCAGCCCGGGGATCGCGCGGAGTTCCACCAGCAGTTCGCCGATCTCCCCTTCCCCGCCCGCCACGAACAGGTTGATGCCCTCGGGCGCGAGCAGGATGGTGCCCTTCAGGTGACGGGCCTTGCAGAACGCCAGCAGCCGCTCGCGGAGCGGTTTCAGATCCGACAGCGAGGCGAAAAGGTAAGCGGCGATATTGGTGACGACGGCCACGGCGGCGGAAACGTGCGGAGGCGCGCCCCGCCTGCCAAGCGCGAAGAACACCGGTTCACGCCCGGCGACCTTCGTCGAAGTCGTAGAAATCGTAGAACGTCACGATGTCGTCCCGGTCCCCGAAACCGGCGGCCTGCTTCATTTCCGCCAGCTTCTCGGTACCGCCGTCGGTGTCCCGCCAGCCGCGCTTGCGGGCGAAACCGTTCCAGACAATCACGTCGATCTCGGCCAAGCGACGGCCGTTTTCCTGGCACCATTCGAGCGTTTCCTCGTCGCTGGCCCCGGCGAGCACCTTGTCCCGGACCGCGGCGTAATCGACCTTCAGATAGCCGCAAATCCGGCCATCGAAGCCCGCGCCGAGAAACGGGTGGTAATCCTCGGGCAATTTCCCGGCGTGGTGGAGCCGGATCTTGTCGCACATCCGGGCGAAATACACGAGTCCGCCGGTCAAATCGAAGGCGCTGCGCGGGGTCTTGGGCATGGTCAAACCGCTAACGGCAGGAATCCCGGAGCGCAACGGCGATGTTCGCTGAACGAACGGACGATTGAAGCGCCCACGGACGGGTGCCCAAACCCGAGATTGCGCGTCCCGCGGAGCTGCATCATGTTTCGGACTTCATGAAATTCGCTGTCTTCGCCCTATCCCTGCTGGCCGCGCACTCCGCCCGCGCCCTCGCGGTGGCCGATGCCGTGACCATGTGGAGCAACCGCAAGGCGCGGATCGCGGTGCTGGCGAACGACACCGGCTACAAGACTCCGCCGGTGGTGGCGATCACCAAGGCCCCGACCAAGGGTACCGCCACCGTGGATTCCGCGGGGCGCATCCTCTACACCAACACCAGCGGAACCGCGACCACCGACAGCTTCGAATACTCGATGAGGCGGACCAACAATCTGCTCTCGAAAGCGACGGTTAGCGTGAATTTCACCAACGCCCTGCGGCCGACGGGTTCCTTCAACGTCCCCTCCTCGCCCCCGCCACTGGCGGTTTCCGTGACCCCGGCCTTCGGCTCGTTGGCCTTCAGCGAGCCGGTGTGCCTGGCCTCGCCTCCCGGCGAAACCCAGCGCCTGTTCGTCTGCCAGAAGGGCGGCCTGCTGCGCTTGATCCCAAACGTCACCGCGGCCTCGCCGGTGGCGAACACCTTCCTCAACCTGCCCGCCCTCCTGACCTCCCGCGGCGAAAGCATCGCCACCGGCAGCGAGATGGGCCTGCTCGGGCTGGCGTTCCACCCGAACTACGCCACCAATCGTACGTTCTTCCTGTTCTACTCGGTGAACAAGGGCGGCTCGCAATACGAGCGCGTGTCCCGTTTCACTACCCAGGCCGGGAATCCCGACGCCGCGGACACCGCCTCGGAAACGATCCTCATCGAGCAGCTCGACGAAGCCTCCAACCACAACGGCGGCTGCATCCAGTTCGGGCCGGACGGCTACCTCTACATCTCCGTGGGCGACGAGGGGAACCAGAACGACTCGTTCCAGAACGGCCAGAGGATCGACAAGGACTTCTTCTCCGCCGTGATGCGGATCGATGTCGACAAGAAGCCCGGCAACCTCGTGCCCCACACCCATGCCTCGATCCCGGCAGGTACGCCGAACTACTCGATCCCCCTCGACAACCCCTATGTCCACACCGCGGAGGGCGGCACGTGGAATGGTTCGTTCAATGGCGCGGCCATCGCCGACCTCTCGAAGGTCCGCAGCGAGTTCTGGGCCATCGGTTTCCGCAATCCGTGGCGGTTCTCGTTCGACTCCGCCACCGGCGACCTGTGGCTGGGTGACGTGGGTCAGGATTCGTGGGAAGAGATCGACGTGGTCACGAAGGGCGGCAATTACGGCTGGTCCTCCCGCGAGGGCAAACACGCCGGTCCTCGCCCCGTGACCGGAGCCTCTCCCATCGACCCGATCTGGGAATACGCCCACGGCAGCGGCACCATGCAGGGGAACTCCGTGACCGGCGGCGTGGTCTACCGCGGCACCCGCTTCAGCGCCTTCACCGGGGCCTACGTCTTCGCCGATTACAGCTCCGGCAATATCTGGACGCTGCGCCCGAACGGCACCGGCACGCCCACCGTTACCCGCGTGGCCGGGGAAGGCAGTATCTCCGCCTTCGGCACCGATCCCTCCAATGGCGACATCCTGATGGCGGATCTCAATGGCAGCATCCAGCGCCTGGTCGCGACCGCGGGCACCGGCACCTTTCCGCAGACCTTGACGGAAACGAACGTCTTCTCGGACGTCAGCGATCTTTCCCCGTCCAGCGGCCTCTACGACTACACGGTGAACGTCCCGTTCTGGAGCGATCACGCGAAGAAGCGCCGCTGGTTCTACGTTCCCCCGCCCTCCACGCTCACCTGGTCGCAGGACGATCCATGGACCTTTCCGGCCGGCACGTTCTGGGTGAAGCACTTCGACCTCGAAATGCAGCGCGGAGTTCCCGCCAGCGCCAAGCGGATCGAAACCCGTTTGTTCGTGAAGACCGCCGACGGTGCATACGGCGTGAGTTACCGATGGAACGATGCCGGGACGGAAGCGACGCTCGCTCCGGACGAAGGCGTTGAATTCGACCTTAACGTCACCGATGGCGGCGTTCCGAAAGTCCAGCGCTGGCACATCCCCAGCCGCTCGGAATGCATGAGCTGCCACAATGCCCAGGCGGGCTATTCCCTGTCGTTCAATACCCGCCAGCTCAACCTGACGGGCACGATCAACGGCGTCACGGGCAACCAGCTCACCGTCCTCCAGACCGACGGCTTTTTCGGAAACGCGATTCCTTCCCCGAACCTCCTGCCGCGCCACCTCAGACCGGATGAAACCACCCAGTCGCTGGAGGCCCGCGTGCGTTCCTACCTCGCGGTGAATTGCTCCTACTGCCACCAGCCCGGCGGCAGCACCAGCGCCTCGTGGGACGGTCGGCCCCAGGTCACCTTGGAAAACACCGGCCTCATCAACGGCTCAGCGACCAACAACGGCGGCGACACGCTCAACAAGCTCGTCGTCCCCGGCAGCATCGCTCATTCGGTGGTCTACAACCGCGTCGCCGTCACCAATGGCTTCACCCGCATGCCCCCGCTGGCCACCAGCGAACTGGACCAGACCTCGATCGCGCTGTTGGCAGACTGGATCGCCAACGACCTGCCGGGCCGCCAGACCTACTCCCAATGGCGACAGGCAAACTTCGGCAACTCCCCCAGCGGCGACCCGGCCGCCGACCCCGATGGCGACGGTCGCAGCAACCACGACGAGTATCTCGCGGGAACCCCACCACTGACCGGGAATGGGTTCCTCGCCCCTTCGGTCCAGCGCTCCGGAAACAACGCCACGGTGACCTTCCCACTGCCAGCCAATCGATCGTTTCAAATCCAGACATCCCCGGATTTGAGCACTTGGACGCCATGGGACATCCCCGGAAACGCGGGCATTGCCCATCCCGGCGGCATGGTCACCCTCACCGGGCCGATCACGCCACCGCAGCGCCATTTCTTCCGGGTGGTCCTCAAGGAGGATTGACGGGCATTTGCATCCAACGGGGATGGCGGGAAGTTTCCGTCGTGGAAATTGACCCCCGGGCCGGTTGTTGTACGGTGCCGCGCGGATGCCTTTTGCCCGTGCCATCCTAATCGGTTTCTTCGGCCTGCTTTGCTCCCCCCTCGCGAAATCCGCGGCGGTGGATGACACCGCCGTGGTTCAATACGGCCAGAAAGTGCTGATCCCGGTGCTCGCCAACGACACCGGTTACCGGAAGCCCGCCGCCGTTTCGATCGTCAATGCCCCCGCCTATGGGACCGCCACCGTCGATGCCTCGGGCCGGATCCTCTACTCCCACGTCACCGGCACCCCGACCAAGGACACCTTCCGCTATGCGGTCAAGCGCTCCGGTACCCTCACCTACCAGGCGAACGTCACGATCACCCTGAGCGGCGGGCTGCGGATCGAAAATCCGGCGCTGGGCATGCCTGTGGAGCCTCCCCCGACCGCCTATTCCCTGACCAATGCCTTCGGCTCTCTGGTCTTCAAGAATCCGGTGTGCATGGCATCGCCACCCGCGGACAAGAAGCGCCTCTTCGTCTGCGAAAAGGCCGGAGTGATCAAGGTGATCCCGGACGTCACCGCGAGGGCCCCCACCAGCAAGGTATTCCTCGACCTCAATGCGGCCCTGGCCCCCGGGGAGAAGATCGAGACCACCAACGAGATGGGCCTTCTCGGCCTCGCCTTCCACCCGAAGCACGCCACGAACCGTTACTTCTACATCTTCTATTCGGTGAAAGTCGGTGAGGTGTTTTACGAGCGTCTCGCCCGCTTCACCGCGAAGGCCACCGATCCGAATGTGGCCGATCCCGCGTCCCAGTTCATCCTCATCAACCAGCTCGATCACGCCAACGAGCACAATGGTGGGTGCCTCCACTTCGGGGCCGACGGCTATCTCTATTTCTCCGCCGGTGACGAGGGCAACCAGGGCGATTTCTACAACAACTCGCAGAAGATCACCGGCTCGTTCTTCTCCGGCATCCTGCGCATCGACGTCGACAAGAAGCCCGGCAACCTCGCTCCCAGCCCGCACGCCGCGCTGCCGCTGGACAACGGGGCCGCCCGCTTCGCCGTGCCGGTGGACAACCCGTGGGTTCATACCTCGCTGGGTGGCACCTGGGACGGCATGTTTGCCGGAGCCAGTATCCCGGACCTTTCCACCGTGCGCACCGAGTTTTGGGCGATCGGCCTGCGGAACCCATGGCGATTTTCGATCGACCGCGTGACCGGTGAAATCTGGTGCGGCGATGTCGGTGGCGCACTGATGGAGGAGGTCAATGTCATCACCAAGGGCGGCAACTACGGCTGGGCGTTCCGCGAGGCCACGCTCGATGGCCCCAAGATCGCCCAAGCCCCGGCGGGGTTCAGCTCGATCCCTCCGCTTTACAGCTATTCCCACAACAACTCGGCGAGCGCGATCGTCGGCGGAGTCGTCTACCGCGGCACGAAGGTCTCCTCGCTCTACGGGAAATACATCTTCGGCGATTACAGCACCGGCAGCATCTGGGCGCTTGAACGCAATGGCGGAGAACCGCCAATCGTGAAGCGCATCGCCGGTGAATACCTGCTTTCCGCCTTCGGCACCGATCCCTCGAATGGCGACGTGCTGCTCGCGAACCTCGCCACCGGCCGACTCCACCGTCTGACCGCGACCACCGGCACCGGCACCTTTCCCCAAACCCTCTCCGCCACCGGCCTCTTCGCCGATCTCGCCACGCTTTCCCCGGCCCCCGGCCTGCTGCCCTACGACGTGAACCTTCCCTTCTGGAGCGATCACGCGGTGAAACGGCGCTGGTTCACCATCCCGAAGGGCACCACCATCGGCTGGTCCCAGGACAATCCGTGGAGCATTCCCGCCGGGACCTTCTGGGTGAAGCATTTCGAGATGGAAATGGCCCGCGGAAACGCGGCCACACGCAAGCGCCTGGAAACCCGCGTGCTGGTCCGGAACGGCACCGGCATCTACGGGGTGAGCTACCGCTGGAACGACGCGGGTACCGAGGCCACGCTCGTTCCCGATGAAGGCGTCGATTTCGACCTGAACATCACCGAGAACGGCACCCCGATCGTCCAACGCTGGCATATCCCGGGCCGCTCGGAGTGCATGAACTGCCACAGCGTGAACGGCGGCTTCGCGCTCGGGTTCGATACCCGCCAATTGAATCTGGACGGAGCCATCCACGACCACATCGGCAACCAGCTCACGCTGCTCGCCAACGCCGGCTACTTCACCGAAACGCTGCCGTCCCCGAACATGCTGCCGCGCCACCTGAGGCCCGACGAAACCCAATTCCCGCTGGAGGGCCGGGTCCGCTCCTACCTCGCGGTGAATTGCTCCTATTGCCATCGTAACAACGCCATTCCCACCGCGAACTGGGACGGGCGCGCGTCCCTGACTCTCGATGAAACCGGACTCATCGGCGGCCAGCCGTTCAATCCCGGCAGCGATCCGCTGAACCGCCTGATCGTCCCCGGCGACACCGGGCGCTCCGTGCTCTTCAAGCACCTCCTCGCCACCGATGGATTCAGCCGCATGCCTCCCCTCGCCACCAGCGAGCTGAACCAGGCCTCCATCGATCTGGTCAGCGAATGGATCAACCAGGATCTCCCCAGCCGACAGAACTACGCGAGTTGGCGCCTCGCGAGCTTCGGGTCCGCCACTTCCGCACGCGGCGAAGCGACCGCCGATCCGGACAGCGATGGACAAAGCAACCGGGACGAGTATCTCACCGGCACCTCTCCAACGCACCCCAACGCCCAGCCCGCGCCCACCCTGAAGATCACAGGCAACCAGGCCGCGCTGAGTTTCGATCTGCCCTCGAACCGTTCGTTCCAGATTCAAACCTCGCCCGATTTGAAAACGTGGCACCCTTGGAATATCCCCGGCAACGGCGGCCTGCCCACCAAGGCCGGCACCGCCACTCTCAGCGGCCCCATCGATCCCGGTGACCGCCATTTCTTCCGCGTGATCATCCGGGAGAACTGAAAAACCCGGGCACGCCGGTTCTTTTGACATGGATTTGACCAAAGCCCCCCCGGCCGGATGGCATGATGCGGGGGTCATGAAGAACAAACTCATCACCACCGGCCTCGCCGCGCTGCTCACGTGCGCCGCCGTTCACGGTCAAAGCCCCCAGACGGATCCACTCAAGAACGGAGAACAGGAGAGTTCCTCCGCGGCAACCGGCAATCCCAACCCCAATCTGGCCATCCGCTATGAAACGTTTTCGTTGAGCATCGCGGAGGCCGCAACCCTTACCCGCGAGAATCCCCGCGACAACGAGCTTTATGCGAAACTCGTTGCGATGGTCGCCAAGAAGGAAGCCAAGCAGGAAGCACTCGTGCTGCTGAGAACCAAGAGTGGCCAGAAGGCGACCGCGGAAAGCATCTCCGAGCAGATCTACCCCACCGAATTCGAGCCCCCGAACCTGCCGGAAGCCCTGGGAGCCAGCTTCATCGCACGGAAGGGCCCGGACGTCAAAAATGCCGACGGCACCACCGCCAAGCAGCCGGTCCAAATGCCGAATGCGGCCGCCCTGATTGATGCCCCCTCCATTTCCGAGCTCGCCGGGCTGGCCACCCCGTCCACCCCCACCTCGTTCGAAACGCGCAATGTGGGCGACACGCTGGAGATCGAACCCACCTTGGGTGAAGACAACCACACCATCGATCTGCGGATCGTGCCCGACCGGGTCACACGGACCGGAGACAGCTCTTCCGGCCAAGGCCTTTCCCGCTGCGAAATGCCGATCTTCGAAAGCCAGCGGGTCAATACCTCGGCCACCCTCGAAATCGGCAAACCCTTCCTGCTCGGCACCGTCAATCGTCCGCCGGTCTCGAAAGTGGATGCTGACTCGGCCAACCGGATCTGGTTTGCTTTCGTGACGGCAAATATCGCCAAACCCTGATGCGCGGGATTTCCATCACCCTGCTGCCCATGCTGGCCGCCGCCGCCCTGGTGATCTGGGGTGGCGAGCGGCTGGCCCGCCGTGAGGTGATCCACCGTATCCCGGCCGACCGGGTGAGGCTGCTCGATTTCTCCGCGGCGTTTCAGGAAGAGCTGAACCGCATCGACCGACTCTATGCCAGAAATTTGGAAACCGTGGCCGCACGCAGTTTCGTGGATTCCCCGGATGCGCTCTCCAAGCGAATCCAGGAAGTGGCGGCCATCCGCCAGTGTCATGTTTTCGAAGACAAAAAGACACCTGTCCAGATCGCAGGCACCTCCCTCCGAAAAGACGAGAAACTTCCCGAAGTCTTGATGGAAGGCGGCAAGCGCCCCTTCAATCCGGAGCAAGCCGTGATCCTGCCCAAGGACCTCGGCACCCTGGAGAACGGCGACCGGTGGGGCTGGATCACCGCCCCGGACGTCATCCATCGGATCTACTGGCAGCGCACCCAGCCGGATCACTTGATCGCCATGGTGATCGATTTCACTGAAATCCACGATCGCCTCAACCGCCACCTTTCCGAATGGATGAAGGTACCCTTCTCGCCGCTGCGTGACTCCAGCGAGTTCGTCTCGGTGACCGGTCCCGATCACCATGAACTCACCGGCCCACCCAATACCACCGACCGCGGACCGGCCGCCCTGGTGATCCCCTATCGCAACCGTCTCGGAGAATGGCAGATCCAGTCCTGGGACAAGCAGCACGTCGTGCTCACCCACGATGCCACCACCGTGGCGTCCGCCATCGCCACCGCGGGCATCCTCGCCATACTCGGCATCTTCCTCTGCGTGCAGCAGAACCGCGCGCTCCGCCTCTCCGAGGAACGCGTCTCCTTCGTCAACCGTGTCTCGCACGAACTCGGCTCGCCGCTGACGAACATCCTCCTCAATCTCGATCTCGCCACCGAGGCCATCCACACGCGGCCGAAGCAGGCGGAGGACCGCCTCAAGCTCGTCGGCGAAGAAGTCCAGCGCCTTGCCCGCCTCGTCTCGAACGTGCTGACGTTCTCCCGCAGCGAACGCAAGACCCTCGATCTCAAGCCGAGCCCCTGTGTCCCGGACGATGTGATCTCCGGCATGCTCGCGCAATTCCAACCCTCGCTCGACCGCCGCGGCATCCGCGTCGAATGGCAGCGTGGCGCGGGTGAAACCGGCACCCTCGATCGGGACGCGCTCGCGCAGATCGTGGGCAATCTCATCTCGAACGTTGAAAAATACGCGGCCACCGGCGGCTGGCTGGGATTGGACAGCCGCATCGAAGGCAGCCAGGTAAAGATCCGCGTGTCCGATCACGGACCGGGCATTCCCGTCAAACACCGGGCACGCATCTTCGAGGCCTTCGAGCGCGTGAAAGAGGACGTCAACGAGGGCTCCAGCGGCACCGGTCTCGGCCTGTCCATCGCCCGTGATCTCGCCACCCGCATGGGCGGCGATCTGATCCTGATCCCCTCGGAGGAAGGTGCGGTCTTCGAATGCCGCCTCCCGCTCGCACAGCGCTTTTCCATCGTGAACCCCACCCCCTCCGCGGCATGACCATCCTGCTGGCAGAAGACGATCCCCTGACCCTGGAAGCCCTCGCCACCTGCCTGCAGGCGGAGGGATTCGAAACGCTCACCGCCCCCAACGGCCGGCTGGCGCTCGATCTGTGGACGCGCCATCAACCGGACCTGCTGTGCCTGGACATCATGATGCCGGAGATCGATGGCTTCGAGGTCTGTCGGCGCGTCCGCACCAGCGACACCACCGTTCCCATCCTGTTCCTCTCCGCGAAGAACGAGGAGGCGGACATCGTCGTGGGCCTAGGATTGGGAGCCGACGATTTCATCCGCAAGCCCTTCACCCGGGCCGAGGTCATCGCCCGTGTCCGCGCCGCCCTCCGCCGCGCGCATCCGGCGTCGCCACAGGAGCGGAGCTTTCGCATGGGGGACCTGACGGTTCAGCCGAAAGCCCTCCTCGCCGAACGCCGCGGCACCACGATCGATCTCACCCCACGCGAGGTTTCGATGCTGGAGCTTCTCCACCGCCACGAGGGCCAGGCGGTTTCCCGGGACGCCTTCCTCGATGCCTGCTGGGGGCTGGAGTACTATCCGGACTCCCGGACACTGGACCAGCACATCCTGATGCTGCGGAAAAAGGTCGAGGCGGAGCCGTCCCAGCCCGTGATCATCGAGACCGTGCGCGGCGTGGGTTACCGGTTCCGCGCCCACGCGGGGTAAGAAGCTGCTGGCAAGACCGGGGCATCCGATGTTGAATCGCCGGACTTGCTCCTGCTTCCATGAAAGTCGTTTTCCTCGATGCCTCCACGATCGACCGCGCGGACCTGGATTTCACCCCGCTGCGCGCCTTCGGCTCCCTGACTCTCCATCAGGTGACGCCACCGGACAAGGTGGGAGAGCGCATCGCGGATGCCGACATCGTGATCACCAACAAGGCGCTCGTCACCCGCGACGCGCTGGCAAACGCCACCAAGGTCCGCCTCGTGGTGTCCGCCGCCACCGGGGTCAACCAGATCGACCTGGAAGCCTGCAAGGACCGCGGCGTCACGGTGTGCAATGTCGCCGGCTATTCGACCGAGGGAGTCGCCCAGCACACCTTCGCGCTGCTGCTGAATCTCGTCACCGCGGTGGACCGTTACTCGGCATCCATCGCCCAGGATTGGCCCGCTTCCCCGATCTTCACCCGTCTCGATCACCCGGTGACCGAACTCGCGGGAAAAACACTCGGCATTGTCGGCTTCGGCTCCATCGGCCAAGCGGTGGCCCGGATCGGCACCGCCTTCGGCATGAAGGTGGTCGCCTACGCGCGGAATGAATCCGCACCGGATGCCGCCGTGCCGCGTGTCGCCGGAGACGCCTTCTTCTCCACCTGCGACGTGATCTCGTTGCACTGTCCGCTCACCCCTCAGACCGAGCGCTTCATCAACCGCGTCAGCCTGGCGCTGATGAAGCCGGACTCCCTTCTCATCAATACCGGCCGCGGCCCTCTCATCGACGATCACGCGCTGGCCGATGCCCTGCGCCACGGCGAAATCGGCGGCGCGGCCCTCGACGTGCTCAGCGTGGAACCGCCGCCGAAGAACCACCCGCTGCTCGCCACCGACATCCCAAACCTGCTGATCACCCCGCACACCGCGTGGACCAGCCAAGAGGCCCGTCAGCGACTTCTCGCCGGGGTCATCGCGGACATCCGGGCGTTCCTGGACGGCCGTCCGATCCACCACATCGTGTGATCGGAGCCTTCGGGCAAAAGCACGATCACCTATCGGTTCGGCTCGGACGGTGGAAAATCCCGCCCGCCGGGTCTAGGAGGGATAGACGACCCAGTCGTCCATCCTTCCGTCATGACCCGAAAACCCAATCCGGCCCCGGCCACCCGGCTGGCCATTCTCGCGATCGCCGCCGCGTTCGCCCTCCCCTCCTCCGCCGCCGCTCCCAAAGGCGAGCCCTTCGGCACCGCCGATGGCAAGACGGTGGAGATCTTCACCCTGACCAACCGCAAGGGCATGAAGCTCCGCGCCATGACCTATGGCGCGATCGTCCAGAGCCTCGAAACCCCGGACCGCGATGGCAAGACCGCCGACGTGGTGCTGGGCTACAAGACGCTCGAGGAATACATCAAGGACACGCCGTACTTCGGCGCCGTGGTCGGCCGCGTGGGCAACCGCATCGCCAATGGCAAGTTCACCCTCGACGGCAAGACCTACACGCTCGCCCTCAACAACGACCCGGGCGGTATCAAGTGCTCGCTGCACGGTGGCCTGAAAGGCTTCGACAAGGTCGTGTGGCAAGGCGAAGGCATCGAGAAGGATGGCGTCCAGGGAGTAAAGTTCCACTACGTCAGCAAGGACGGAGAGGAAGGCTACCCCGGCACGCTCGATCTCACCGTCACCTACTGGCTCACCGATGACAACGAGTGGAAGATCGACTACAGCGCCACCACCGACAAGGCGACGCCGGTCAACGTCACCCAGCACAGCTATTTCAACCTGAAGGGCGAGGGCAACGGCGACATCCTCGACCACGAGCTCACCTTCAAGGCCGCGAAGTTCACTCCGGTGGACGCGGGCCTCATTCCGACCGGCAAGCTCCAGGATGTGAAGGGCACGCCGCTCGATTTCACCACCCCGCACAAGGTCGGCGAGCGCGTCAACGCGGACAACGAGCAGCTCAAGTTCGGCGGCGGCTACGACCACAACTGGGTGCTCGACAACCAGGGCGGCAAGCTCGCGCTCGCCGCCACCATCCACGAGCCCACCACCGGACGCACCATGGAGATCCTCACCACCGAGCCGGGCCTCCAGTTCTACTGCGGCAATTTCCTCGATGGCAAACTCACCGGCAAGAGCGGCAAGCCCTACAACTACCGCAACGCCCTCGTCTTCGAAACCCAGCACTACCCGGATTCCCCGAACCAGCCGTCCTTCCCCAGCATCATCCTCAAGCCGGGCAAGACGATGAAAAGCACGACCGTCTATCGGTTCAGCCTGAAGGGTGGAAAGCCGTGATCCACGGACGTATGACAAACACGCCATCGCATTCACCATGTTGAAAAACCTCCTTCACCTTTTTGTGGCATGCGCGCTCGGCTCCTCCGCCGTGCATGCGGAAGCCGCGAAGCAATGGACCCCGGAGCAGGCCAAGGCCTGGCACGAGAAGTCCGGCTGGTTCGTCGGCTGCAACTTCATCCCGAGCACGGCGATCAACCAGCTCGAGATGTGGCAGGCCGATACCTTCGACACCGCTACCATCGACCGTGAACTGGGCCTCGCCGAATCGCTCGGGTTCACCAGCGTGCGCGTGTTCCTCCACGACCTGTTGTGGCAGCAGGACAGCAAGGGCTTCTCGAAGCGCATCGATACCTTCCTCGGCCTCGCGGAAAAGCACCACATTGGCGTGCTGTTCGTGCTCTTCGACAGTTGCTGGTATCCGAAGCCGAAGCTCGGCAAGCAGCCCGAGCCGCTGCCCCACCGCCACAATTCCGGCTGGGTCCAGAGCCCGGGCATCGACGCGCTGATGGATGAGAGCCAGATCCCGCGCCTTCACGAGTATGTCACCGGCGTGGTGAAGCAGTTCGCCAACGACCGCCGCATCCACGGCTGGGACGTCTGGAACGAACCGGACAACAACGACGGCGGCAAATCGAAGCGCCCCGGCCTGGAACCGGACCAGAAGATCAAGTCGCAATATGTGGAGAAGCTGCTGCCCCAGGTCTTCGCATGGGCCCGCGAGGGCAATCCGACCCAGCCGCTGACCTCCGGCATCTGGCTCGGCGACTGGAGCGACCCCAACAAGATGTATCTCATCCAGCGCATCCAGTTGGAGCAGAGCGACGTCATCTCGTTCCACTGCTACGGCAAGCCCGATCACCTCGCGAAACTCATCGGCCAGCTCCGCCGCTACAACCGCCCGATGCTCTGCACGGAATTCATGGCCCGCCCGGAAGGCAGCACCTTCGATCCGAACCTCGGTGTGCTGAAGAAGGAGGATGTCGGTGCCTACTGCTGGGGCTTCGTCTCCGGGAAGTCACAGACCATCTACCCGTGGGATTCCTGGGAGAAGGATTACAACGGCGAGCCGCCGCTCTGGTTCCACGACATCTTCCGCACCGACGGCACCCCGTATCGTCAGCCCGAAGTGGATTACATCCGCTCGGTGACGAAGAAGAAATGATCTCATTGCAATAGATAGCCGGATAATGGCGGCCCCGGAGAGTGGTTACTCCGGGGCCGTCCCACGTCCAGGGGATTGGATTTTCCGGTCGATGCTTCCGCCATTCGGGGAGACCACACAAAGATGCCGCCTCCACCGGAAACCCTCCTGGATCCCATGCCCACCGTGGGCCTTGCCATCTTCAAAACCGAATCCGCTCCGCGACCATCATCGATCATATCGATGATGGCAACAAGGGTATCGATTCGTCAAAAAGCACCTCCCTGTTAGACTGCTGGAACGATGACAGGCATACCCCGCCATCTTTTCCACCATGTCCGCCTTTCCTCACCTCAGCTCCGGCTGGATGTTCGTCCTCGGTGCGATCGGCCTAGCCGCATGTTGCGTGTTCCGTAGAAAACCTTGGGCGATGTTCCTGTGGCTTCCACTCGTCCTCGCCGTCTTCGTCTCCGCCGTCCAGACGTATCAGGAACTCAGCTCGCCCCATCATCTCACTGGCCCGGACAGCGGCTGGAGCCAGATGGCCTGGCCCCTCAAGCTCGCCCGGCTGCTCCTATTCCTCGTGGGCGTGGTGCTTTACCTGCTGGCCCGGCCCGCGGCACCGGCTTGGAAATGGAAGCCCGTCCTTGCATCCCTACCCCTCGGGGCCACGCTGCTTTTCTTCGTCCATCTGCAGAGGGGCACGAACTTCGATATCCAATGGGTCGACGCCGAAGGCCGCCCGCTGCCCGGTATCGAGATCGAGGGCCTTCGTTCCCGTGATGGACTCGTCGCAGGTCGTCTGGAACAAACCAGCGACCGGAACGGCATCACCCGCTTCAGATTGGAAAAGCGTGAAGCTCTTGAGCTTTGGACCACGGCCAGTCGTTCAGACCTTCAGTCCACCCGTCTGGACATCCATCCTCAACCCAGGGAGCCCGACACATGGGCAATCCTCGAAACATGGGGCCACCTTGGCTCCATGGCCATCTTGATGCCGATGGCCTTCCACACGAAACTCACACGGGTGATCTCAGCGCGCGACACGCTGGCATCGCCATTCCGGAGGGAGCAGATCCGGCAATCCATCCACGCGATCCGCCACCGGGCTCCGGGGGACTCCACCTACGCTTCCCTGTGCGGGAACATCGAGAGCATCGACCTCATTGCCGATCTCAGCAGAATCTCCCGGGAAAACCCAAGGCAACGCGAGAGCGTGCTCAAGGCTTTCGACGCCATCCAGACGATCCTTGCCGAAATGGAGAGCACCCGCGCCAGGATCAACCACGCCCGGTCTCCCGATGAAGAGCAGGCACTCGTGGCTCTGGCCGGCTGGGCGAACGTCTCCTCTGATCCCGGCACGAATCCCGGAGTCACGCTCGGCGAGATCGAAGTCGAAATCAGCCGGAACCTCGCCGAACTCAGGGCAGCGCGTAGGAATTGACCGGTCGTCGTTCAAGCAGCCGGAACCACCCCATGCCCGCCGTGGGCCTCGCCGTCCTCAAAACCGAATCCGCGCCGCACCGCAGCCATCTCCGCGCTGAGCCGACCATTCTCGTGTCGCACGATCAGCGGTTCCTCTTCGATCGTCTCCGTCGTCGCCGCCTCCGGAAACCGGCATGCGAACAGCGTGAACAACGCCGGCAGCGTCTCGCGCGGCACCACGTCACGCATCCGCACGATCTTGAATCCCGCCGCCGTGATCCCCTCCACCGCCCGCTGTTTCTGGCGTGAGGGAAAACACAGCACGAACCATCCATCGGCCGTGAGATGCTTCACCGCCGCCCGCGCGTAATCGGACACATCGCCGCGCAGCTCGAACCGCGCGTGCGCCTTCTGAGAGTCCTGCGGCACCACACCCGCCGTCACCGGGAAATACGGCGGGCTGCCCGTCACCAGCGGAAATTTCTTCTCCAGCGCCAGCTCCCGCAGGTCGCCGTGCGAACACTCCACCCGCGCGCGCAGGCCGTTCCGGTCGAGGTTCGATTGCAGCAGCCGGTAGCTGATCTCCTGCGCCTCCACGCACGTCAGCCGCGCCTCCGGGCCCATGCCCCACAGCGTCAGCAGCCCCACCGTCCCGATGCCGGTGCCCAGGTCGAGGTGCTCCGTCACCCGCGGCGAACACTGCACCGCATACCACGCCGTGAGCACGTCATCCGCCGAATGCCGGTGCCCCTTGAGACGCTGGGCGATCAACCACCCCGCCGCATGGCCGCCATCGTCCTGCAGGCCCCCCACCGCGCACGGCCCGTTCGGCCCCGCCAGCGCGTCCAGCGTGATCCGTTCTCCCAGCTCCTCTTCCAAGCGGGCGCGTTCCTCCTGCCACTGTTGCAGGGACGGCGACGACGGGGAGGAATCGGAAAGCGGAGCCATGGGAGGCGGCATCCTTCCGGGAGACGCCCGCGTCGGAAAGCCCGAAATCGAAGCCGCGCCCCATCCCCTCGCCGGACCGGATCCCGTCATCCCACCATGGAGCCCTCCACCCGCTGCCCGAGAGACCGGCCACCATCACCCCAAACGCCCCTAAGTAATTCCCCGCACGCGCCATCTAACAGAAACCTTGTCTCCGGCACATCTCATGCTGCTTCATGCGATCCACGGATGGTTCCGCACCCCATCATCATGAGCACGATCACCATCAAGGACGGCACCTCGATCTACTACAAGGACTGGGGCAGCGGGCAGCCCATCGTCTTCAGCCACGGCTGGCCGCTCACCGCGGACAGTTGGGAATCCCAGATGCTCTTCCTCGCCGATCACGGCTACCGCTGCATCGCCCACGACCGCCGCGGCCACGGGCGCTCCAGCCAGCCATGGCATGGCAATGAGATGGACACCTACGCCGACGACCTCGCCGAACTGATCGAGGCGCTCGACCTGAAGGACGCCATCCTCATCGGTTTCTCCACCGGCGGCGGCGAGGTCACCCGCTACATCGGCCGCCACGGCACCGCCCGCGTCGCGAAGGCCATCCTCGTTTCCGCCGTGCCGCCGCTGATGCTCAAGACCGACGCCAACCCCGGCGGCCTGCCCATCGAGGTCTTCGATGGCATCCGCGCCGGACAGATCAAGGACCGCTCGCAGCTCTACAAGGACCTCGCCGCCGGTCCCTTCTTCGGCTTCAACCGCCCCGGTGCCACGCCCTCCCAGGGCATGATCGATTCCTTCTGGATGCAGGGCATGATGGGCGGCCACAAGGGCACCCACGATTGCATCAAGGCCTTCTCCGAAACCGACTTCACCGGAGACCTGAAGAAGTTCGACGTCCCCACCCTCGTCATCCACGGCGATGATGACCAGGTCGTGCCCATCGATGCCGCCGGCCGCGCCTCCGCCGCGCTCGTCCCCGGTGCGAAACTCATCGTTTATCCCGGAGCCCCGCACGGCATCACCGATACCCACAAGCAGCAGCTCAACGCCGACCTGCTCACCTTCATCCAAGCCTGACCCGATTCCACCCGCCATGCTCGCGCTCACACCACTCGGCATCGCCCACACCGCCATCGGCGTCGTCGCGCTCATCGCGGGCATCGCCGCCTTCATCCGGGACCAGCGCATCGACCCCGGCAACCCGCTGGGGAAGGTGTACATCTGGACCACCTTCGTGACCGCCGCCACCGGCTTCGGCATCTTCGAGCACGGCGGCTTCGGCAAGCCGCACGTGCTCGGCATCCTCACCCTGCTGGCGCTCGCCGCGGCCGCGCTGGCGGGCAGGAAGCGCCTCTTCGGCAAGCTCTCGCCCTACGTCGAGACGCTTGGCTACACCCTCACCTTCCTCTTCCACCTCATCCCCGGCACCGTCGAAACCACCACCCGCCTGCCGGTGGGCAAGCCCCTCGTCGCGGACCGCGAGGGCCCCGAGCTCCAGGCCGCCATCGGCGTCTGGTTCCTGCTCTTCCTCATCGGCGCGTTCTTCCAGGTGCGGGCCCTGAAAAAACGCCCGTCGACCGTGTGACCAGTGACGGGCGGAGCGGCTTTACCTGCCCGCGTTACTTCCCGGCCGCCTTCGGCACCAGGTAGACGGCGTGCTCGTCCGTCCTCACCTCCATGCCGGTGGCTTCGGCAAGGTGCTTGAGAATGACCGCCAGCGAGACGTTCCGGAGTTGCAGCGGTTTCACCTGCGGTGATTCCTCCCCGGGTGCGGAGCGGATCACGAAGTTCACGCCCTTCTTCGCGGGATCGGTTTCCGGATCGAGCTGGGCGCTGCGCTGGCGCAGGTACTCGATGGCTTCATCCAGTTTGGCGTCCTCGATGTGGATGATCGGCACCACGATCCGGTTCAGCTTCTCATCGAGAGCAGCCTTTCCCGCGGCGGCAGCGGTAGGAGCCGCGACCGCCATCGGCTTGGCTGCGGCATCCCCTGCCGTCACCGGCGAAAAGATCACGATGCCCGCGTCATCGATCCGGTAGGTCATCCCGGTGAGGTCCGCCACGTAATCGAACGCGGTCGAGAGCGGAACGTTCCTCAACTTCAAGCTCTTGATGACGGGCTGTTGCTGGCCGTCCTTCGTCTTCACGATCAGGTTGAGCCCCCTTCTGGTGACGTCCGGCTCCTTGGTGTCGAGATCGACGCTGCGCAGGCGGAAGAACTCCACCGCCTCCTGCACGCTCGTATCCTCGAACGAGATCACGGGCACGATGATCTCCCGCAGTTTGTTGGAGATCGCCTGCTGGGCCGGAGAGGCGGGCGTCGTGCTGGCAGCGGAGGGCTTCGCGGAATCGCCTGCCCCCGCGGCGGGAGGTTCCGCACGGGTGATTCCCAGCAAGGTGCAGATCCCCACCAAGCCCACGGCGGCCACGTTCCACGCCACACCGGTGCGGCGATAGCGGGAGATCTCGCGGATGCGGGAATGGAGACCGGCCCCGCGCTTGAACAATCCCACGAAGGCCAGCCCATGGCTGAACGGCGGCGCGGCGCTCTGGAGCTTCAGCAGCGCATGGCCGTAGTCGGCGCGGTGGTCGGTCTCTGCCGAGGAGAGAACCTGCGCGTCGCAAACCGTCTCGCGGTCGGCGCGCAAACGGGCGAAGGCGAACCAGATGACCGGATTGAACCAATGCGCCACCTGGAGCAGGCACAACAGCCAGTTGGCGGGCAGGTCGCCGCGCTTCAGATGCGTCAGTTCGTGGACCACCACCAAACGCGCTTCACTGCCGGTGAGGCCCGCGGGAAATCCCGCCGGAAGCAACAGCAACGGACGCAGCAATCCCGTCACCGCCGGACTCTCCACCTGGGGCGACATCAATACCCACGGCCGCCATTTCAATCCGACCTCCGCCGCGACCCCGTCGATCATCGCCATGAGTTCCGGCTCCGGCGCAATGGCACTCCGTTCCATGCCAGCCAGGCTCTTCCGATAGCCCGCCACGCCCACCACCGCGAACGCACAGGCCCCCAGCAGCCAGGTCACCGCGAGCGCGTTCATGAGCGTGAACTTCGAAGCAGGCGGAGCCACGGGAGCCGTGGCCACCGGCACCTGCGCGGCATCCATCGGTGGCATGGCAGAGGGTTCCATCGCCACGGGAACCGGAGCCTTCGTGGCAGGCAGCGGGCTCCACGGGATCACTGGAAGCACCGGCAACACCATCACCAGCACGACCGGCAACCACAGCGCGTGCCGCCACCGCGGGGGCAACCAGGCGCGGAGCACCACTTGAAGCGCCAGGACACCGGCCGCCACCACCGAGGCCCGGAGGCTGGCGGCGAGGAGCCATTGAAACAACGTATCGAGAGCATTCATGGGATGGGTTTCAGTGGGATTGGGATTCGATGGATTCGTCCAGCACCCGCTTCAGCTCCTGCACCTCTTCCGGAGTGAGGTGGGCGTTGCGGGCGAAGTGGACCAACAAAGGCTGGGCCGCCCCTTGGAAGAAGCGGGCCATGAACGAGGAGCCCTCCGCCTGCACACACTCGGCGCGGGACACGGCGGGGGAAAACAGGCGCGGGGAGCCATCGCTGGCGTGGATGACGTTCTTCTCCACCAGGCGCGTCAGCAGGGTGCGGACGGTGTTCTCCGCCCAGCCGGTGCGCTCGTGCAGGGCCTTCGCCACCTCGGAGGCCGTGAGCGGCGCACGCTCCCACAGGGCCTCCATCACGCTCCACTCCGATTCGCTGATTTTGGATGGGTTCATCAGATGGAACCGAATCCACCACAAACGTAGTGAATCGTCAACTACATATGTAGTGAACTCATCCAAACCATCCCTCGCCCAACCTAACAATCACCGCCCTCGCCTCAAGGAGTGGCGGATTTCGATCCGCCATTTCCCGGGTGATGACCATCGCTCACCGACGTCCGGTCCTTTCATGGTTCCGGTTGTGGCGAAGCAAATGGCCATCCTTTCCATCATGGTTGCTCAAAAGCAGCCACTCCTTGCGACAGACCACCAGCTCCTTCTCCGCTCGCTCCGGAGAAGGGCCGGCCGGTCCGGCCGCGATTACTCTTCCGGCAGTGGCTTGTTCTTCGTCTCCGGCGCCCAGATCACCGCGATAATTCCGATCAGGAAGATCGCGCACATCGCCATCGCCGAATAGCGCTGCATGAGCGGCGAGCCGAAATGCCCGAACACGCTCTTGGCCAGCGCCGCGGAGAAGAAACTGCCACCCGCCGCCGCGAAGCGACCGAGATTGTAGCAGAACGAAACCCCCGTGCTGCGCAGGCGGCTCGGGAACAGCTCCGGCAGATAGATCGAGAAGCCCGCGAAGGTGCCGAGTTGCACCGCGCCCATCAGCGGCATCATCCACATCGCCTGCTCCGGCGTCTCCAGCTTCCAATACACCAGCGCGGTCACCACCAGCGCCGAGGCGAAACCGATCACGAACGACGTGCGGCGGCCGAGCCTGCCACACAGCCACGTGAACCCGGACATCCCCAGCGCCGCACCGATCATGTTCATCAGGTACACGCGGTTGATCGCCGACTTCATCGCCGCGGTCACCTCCGCGTCTCCCAGCCCCTGGGCCTTGTAATGGTTCTTGAACACCACGTTCTGGAGGTCGACCGCATACTCGCCGATCGCCCACAGCCCCACCACGCCCGTGGAGGCGATCACCGCGCCCACGATCAGATTCTTCCGCCACCGAGCCTCCTTCAGCAGCCCGAGGTACGGACCGAAAATCCCACCCGCGGGCAAGCGGCCCTCCTCCTTCAGCTTCAGCCAGGACTCAGGCTCGCGGAGATACCCGCGGATGAAGAACACCAGGAACGCCGGAATCGCGCCCACCAGGAACAGCCAGCGCCAGCCTTCACCCGCCGCGATCGTGCCGCCCTTTTCCAGCGAATCCACGCCCATCTTGATGAAGCTCGCGGAGATGTTGCCGATCGTCGAAAGCACCTGCAGCGTGCCCAGCGCGCCCACGCGCGCGCCCGCCGGGACCGTTTCCGCGATCAGCGACACCGCTAGGCCGAACACCCCGCCGACACCCACGCCGGTCAGAAAACGGAACAGCGCGAAGTCCCAGTAGTAGTGGCTGAAAAAGCTCAGGCCCGTGAACATCGAGTAGATGAGCACCGTCAGGGTCAGCATGCGCGCACGGCCGTAACGGTCACCCAGCGCACCGAAAATCAGGCCCCCGATGCCCCAGCCGACCAGGAACAGGGCGGTCACTTCCTTGCCCATCACCCCCACCTCGTCGGGGGTCGATCCCTTCATCAACCCGGTCAGGGCCGGAATTCGCGCCAGCGAAAACAGCCGCTGATCGAGGCAGTCGAAGAACCAGGCGAGGGAGGCCACCACAAACACAAACCAATGGTAACCAGATAGTTGCGACCACCAAGAGCGCGATGAGTCCGGGGAATGAGAAGGCGAGTTCGTCATGAGTGATTTTCTTAACGTTCGGACTCCACCGAACGATTTCATTTGTTGCAAGCAAGAAACCGAGGTAGGATCACCCCAAGCAAACACAAGGTTTGCCCGCCGCCAATCTGTAAACTTTCGGTCGGCCGCTTCGTTCTGAATTGCGATTCGCACGCAATTCCTTAGTTTCCCTACCTCCCTACTGCCTTAATCTTACATGAAATTCGGAATCATCGGTGCCGGTATGATCGGCCGCTTCCACGCCACGGCCATCCAACAAATGACCGGTGGCGAACTCCACTCGGTGTTCGACCTCCGCGCGGAAGGCGCCGAGAAACTGGCCTCCGAGTTCGGTGCGAAGCCCTACAGCGACATCGATGCCTTCCTCGCCGATCCCGAACTGGAGATCGTCACCATCGGCACCCCGTCCGGCGCCCACCTCGATCCCGCCCTCGCCTCGCTCAATGCCGGCAAGCACGTGATCTGCGAGAAGCCTCTCGAAGTCACCCCCGAGCGCATCGACCTGATGATGGCCGCCGCCGAAAAGAACGGCGTCACGCTCGCCGCCGTCCTCAACCGCCGCTTCCACCCCGCCCTGGAACACTTCAAGGCCGCTGCCGAAGCTGGCCGTTTCGGTAAAATCACCTCCGCCTCCTGCTATGTGAAATGGTGGCGCAGCCAGGAGTACTACGACTCCGCCGGTTGGCGCGGCACCTGGGCCCTCGATGGCGGCGGCGCGCTGATGAACCAGTCGATCCACACCATCGACACCCTCATCCACGTCGCCGGTCCGATCAAGGCCGTCACTGCCCGCGCCGAGCTCATCGCCCACGAGCGCATCGAGGTCGAGGACGCCGCCGTGGCCCTCGTCGAATTTGAAAGCGGTGCCCTCGGCGTGATCGAAGGCTCCACCGCCTGCTGGTCCTCCACCGGCCACCCGGCCGAGGTGCAGGTCTGCGGCACCAAGGGCTCCGTCTTCCTGGCCGACGAATCCTTCAAGATCTGGGACTTCGCCGACGCCACCGCCGAGGACGACTTCGTCCGCGCCAACCTCATGACCACCTCCGCCGCCGGCCTGGGTGCGAACGACCCGAGCGCCATCAACGTCACCGGCCACATCCGCAATTTCGAGGAAACCGTGAACGCCATCCAGGAAGGCCGCGTGCCGACCGTGAGCGCCGCGGAAGCCCGCAAGGCCGTCGCCGTGATCTGCGCCATCTACCAGTCCGCCCGCGAAGGCGGCAAGCGCGTCACCCTTTGATCTGAAAACCCACACCTCTATGCAACTGACCGGATTCTCCGACGAAGCCTCGCGCGACCTCGAAAAGCAGATCCAGGCCACCAAGGCACTTGGCTGGTCCTGCATCTCGGCGCGCATGATTGGTGGGGCGAACATCCACGAACTCTCCGATGACGAGTTCAACCGCGTGGCCGACCGCCTCGATGAGGTGGGCATCCGCGTGCCGGAGTTCGGCTCGCTGATCGGAAACTGGTCGAAGAAGATCGGCGGTGATTTCGACATCACCCTCGCCGAGGTGGAGCGCGCCATTCCCCGCATGAAGCGTCTCGGCACCGAGATCGTGCGCGTCATGTCCTACGCCCAGGAACCCTGGGGCGAGGACCAGCACGAGGCCGAGCGCTTCCGCCGCCTCCGCGAAATCGTCGCACGCTTCTCCGATGTCGGCCTCATCGCCGCCCACGAGAACTGCATGAACTGGGGCGGCTTCTCCGCGAAGCACACCCTCCGCCTCGTCGAGGAAGTCCCGGGCCTCAAGCTCGTCTTCGACACCGGCAACCCCGTCTTCCAGCGCGACCGCTCCAAGGCCGAGCCCTTCCCATGGCAAGATCCCCTCGCCTTCTGGAAGGCCGTCCGCGACCACGTCGTGCACATCCACATCAAGGACTGCCGCAACCCGGTGGCCGATGGCGTGGAGCCGGTTTACACCATGCCCGGTGAAGGCGATGCGAAGATCCGCGAGATCCTCCTCGATGCGAAGGCACGCGGCTACGACGGCTACATCGCCATCGAACCCCACGTCGCCACCGTCTTCCACGTGAAGGACCAATCGCAGGTCGATTGGCAGCAGTGCTACGACTCCTACGTCGAATACGGCCACAAGTTCGAGGCCCTCCTCGAATCCGTCGGCTACGGCGCCGCGGTCTGAACCAAGGAGCAGGGACATTCTTGTCCCGTTCTTCCATCTTCCCAAGGAGCCACGGTACCCGCTACCGTGGCTTCCGTGCGTACCCCGCTTTTATCCGACCGCCTGGCCGTCCGTGAACGGCCGCCCGGCCTCCCCGCGATGCGGCAGCGGTGGTCCCGCCTCCTCTTCCTCCATTGGCCCGTGCCGGTGGCCATGCTCCAGGCAAAGCTCCCGCCCGGCCTGCACGTCGATACCCACGCGGGCACCGCTTGGCTTGGCATCGTGCCCTTCTACATGGAGCGCATCCGCCCCTCCGGCCTCCCGCCCATGCCCGGCGTCTCGTGGTTCCTGGAGCTGAACGTCCGCACCTACGTCCACGACGACCACGGCACGCCCGGCATCTGGTTCCATTCGCTCGATTGCAACCAGCCGCTCGCCGTCGAGGTCGCCCGCCGCTTCTTCCACCTCCCCTACCAGCACGCCCTGATGTCCGCGGAGGAGGATGAAACCCACGTCCGCTACCGCTGCGAACGCGAGCACGCCGGTTCCATCGCGGAGTATTCCTACGGCATCTGCCGTAATGGCTCCCCCGCCGAACCCGGCAGCCTGGAGTTCTTCCTCGCGGAGCGTTGCGTTACCTCCTCTTCTCCGCCACCGCCGATGGCACCCTCTTCACCGGCCAGGTCCACCATTCACCCTACCGCCTCGCCCCCGTCGCTTGCGACCTCTGGTCCACCGAACCCGCCCGCCTCGACGGCCTCCCTCTTCCCGACACCCCGCCCGCCTCCATCCTCGGGGCGGACACCGTCGACGTCCGGGTGTATCCTCTCCGCAAGCACCGCCCATGAGCGAGGACCCGGTCACCGCCCGGATGGAACGCCTCCCCCGGAGACGGTTCCAAAAATGGCGTCGCATCGTCATCGGAGCGGTCTTGTACGTGGCGTTCGCGCTTCTCATCTTTCCGCCGAAACCCTTCCTCATCGAAGCCCCGGTCCGTCTCCTGATCGGCTGGCTCTTCGAACTCCCCGATCTTCCACCCCTGCCTCGGAGTCCCAGCCTTGAGACTCTCCTCTGGACCGTGGCCGCGCTGGCCGCCGTCATCCTCATCGGCCACCTGATCGCGAAACCTCGGCAGCCCTCGCTGCGCCTCCGTGACTCTGCCGCCTTCGGCTTGTTGGCGGTGCTCATGACAGCCGGGAGCATTGCCGTCACCGGAGTCGGCCGCCATTTCTCGCAACTGAGCAAGGTCACCGTCATCCGAGATCCTCGCGGCCTCCCCGATGTCACCCGGACGATGATCGTCTGCCATTACCTGGACGACGCGCTCACCGACTACCTCGCCAAACACGGATCATACCCCACCACCCTGGACGATCTCCCCGATTTCCAGAAGCTCCTTCCCAGCCGCTACAAAAGTCTGGCCGAGCCTTTCGTTCTGCTGTGTCCGGGAAAAACTCCGGGCAAGGATCAATCACAACCGGTGGCGGTGTCTCCCGTTTACTACTGGCAGGACCAATTGAAAATCCAAGTGCTGCGCGCGGACCACACCACCCAGCAACTTCCCGCCACCGAACTGGCGAACATCCTCAGGGAATTCCGCAAGCCCTCGCCCTGATCATTCCGAGATTGTCTCCATGCCCCATCCCGGCCCATGCTGGTCGGGTGCATCCATCCCGCTCCTGCGCCCGCCTGCTTCCTTTCCTCTGGCTCGGGGGCCTGCTGCCCGCCCACGCGGGCATGACAGTCTACACCCTCACCGATGTCGCGCGCGCGCGCATCGACGCCCTCTCGTTCTTCCTCGCCGGCTACCTCCTGATCGGCTGGTTCGTGAAGCTCCTCTGGAACAACCTCGCCCGCAGCTTCCCATCCCTCCCGCGCCTCACTTACCTCCGCGCGCTGTGCCTGCTGATGGTCACCGGCCTGCTCTTCTACGTCGTGCTCACCATGATCTCCGGGGCCCGCGAGTTGCTCACGCCCGGCGCATGGGAAAAGCAAGGCACCGGCTACCGCTTGCGCGAAAAGGGAGGCGTCGAGATCGATCCGGAGCAACGCCGCGCCGCCCTCCGCGATCTCCAGACCGAGATCTGGAAATACGCCGCAGCCCACGGCGGCAAGCCCCCCACCGGACTCTTCCAACCCGGCATCCCGGATAGCGCGTGGAAATACCCCGGCGGCGGCTTCTATGCCTACCTGCCTGCCGAAACCCTCGGCAACGGACGCGGCATCCTCGCCTACGAGCCCTCCTTGGCAGGCCCCCGCCGTTTCGTCCTGATGCTCGATGGCACCATCGAGGACTGGACCGAAGGCAAGCTGAAGGACGAGCTCGACCAACGCGACAAGCGATGAGCGAAGACGACGAGAAGCGAAACCCCTATCTCGCCCTCGGTTGGGCGATCGCCGTCGTCGTGCTCCTGCCAGCGATTGTCTCCCCCTACCTTTACGAAATACCCTTTCGCATCCTGATCGGTTGGGCCGTCCACGCGATGAAGCTCCTTTCCGAAATCGCACCGCATGGCAGCACACCCTTGCTGTCCATCGGCTGCCTCTTGGTCGCGATCCTGCTCGGACACCGGTTGACGAACTGGTTCCGTCGAGCCCGTGGCATCGAAAGCCACTGGAAGCCCGTTCACACCGTGATCGCCACCACCCTCCTCCTGCTCGGAGCGGCGGCGGCGATCAGCCTCAGCGGAGTGGCCCACCAGCTCGCCTGGCTTCGCAGTGCCCCCATGATCGTCGATCGCAGCAGAGCCTCCGAGGCCTCGAGGGCCAGCTTCAACGCCCGCCAGCTCTGGTTTCCGCTCGTGGAGTATGCGGAGGAACACAATCGCTACCCGGAAACCCTGAAGGACCTCGTGCGGGAGCAAAAGCTCCCGGCCTCGATCCTCCAGGCCACTCGATCCCGGAGTGGTCCGACCGATTCGTTCGTGCTTCTGCTGCCGGGCCAGGAACCAGGCGAATCGTCCAATCGGCCGCTCGTGATCGCCGCGATCTCCGACGAAAAGGGCAATCAACTTCTCGTGCTCCGGGAGTCGGGCGAGACCCAGATTCTTCCCGTGGAGAAGACCGACCAAATCCTTCGCGAGGCCCGTGCCCATGAATAGCACCGCCATGGAAGTGATCGTGCGGCTGCTCACCGGCTGGTGGTCCTTCCTTCAGCACCACATCGTGCCGCTCCGTCCCGATCCGGATCTGTGGATTCCGACGGTCGCCGCACTCCTCCTCTGTCTCGTCGCGCTCTTCCTCACCGCCCGCCGCATACGCGTCCCTCATCCCTTCTCCGCGGCTCTCTCATTCATCCTGCTATTGCCCGTTCTCTTCGCCACGGCCTTTCTCATACCGGGCATCATCCTCCAGCTCCAATTGCTGGCCAGCGGTCATTGAGCCTCCACCAAAAAGCGCCCCTCCCAGTGAAGGAAGGGGCGCTGGAATTCAAACGATCACCGGATCACGGATTCACCGTCACGTTGTCGAACGAGGACGTCGTCAACGTGGTGGTCGTGCCGCTACCGGTGGCGAGGCCGATGTAGCAATTGGTGGACATGGTGATGCTCACCGAGCCGACATTGGTCCACGTGCTGCCATCCGTGCTCGAATGCGCGGTGATGGTGCTGCCGCTCCGCGACAACCGCACCCACACGTTCGGGGCCGTCGCCGTGCCGCTGTTCGCCGTCGTGGTCGATCCGCCGGAGGTCGTCCGGTAGCTCCACGTGAACGCGCCCGAGGCATCCGTTCCCAGGAACATGTGCGGCGAGTTCGCGGACAGCGTATCGCGGATCATCACGCCGAGGCGCGAGGAACTGCCGCTGTTCGTGAACGCCGGCATCCGCACCGTGATGTCGCCGTCCGCGGTGAGCGCTTGATAGGTGAAGCGCAGCCCGTCCGCCGTGCCGCCGGTCACACCCGCGCCGGTGTTCTGGAACACGCCGTTCAACCGGAACGCGCTGCCGGTCAGGCCCGTCGTCCCGATGTCCGCGGTCACCCACGGGCTCGGCAGATCCACCGCCGTCGTCGCGTAGTTGTCGAAGGTCGCGGTGCTGAGCGTGCCACTCACATGGCTGCTCACCGCCAGCCCGGTGTAAACCGTGCTGCCCATCGTCAACGTCGTCGTTCCAACCGGCGTCCAGGCCGTGCCATCCGTGGAATAGAAGGCCGTGAACGACGAGCCGATTCGCACCAGGCGCACCCAGTTGTTCGGTGCCGTGTTCGTGGCCGGTCCATGCACCGACGAACTGCTGCCCCCGGTCGACGAGCGGTATTGGAAGATCGCGTCGTTGGACGGCGTGATCTCCATCATCGCGTTGACCGCATTCGCCGCGAGGCTGTCACGGATCATCACCCCCGCCTTGCACGACGTGTGTGTCGCGGTCTGCGAGGCCACCCGCGCGCGGATGTCGAAGTCCCCGGTGTAGGACTGGTAGGCGAACTGGAAGGCATCCGCCGTGCCCCAGATGTCCGCGCCGCCACCCGAGATGGTGTGGACGCCGCCGGAGTAACTGCTGCTACCGGTGATGCCGGTGGTTCCAATGTCCGCCGCGGTGTAGCCCGGCAGCAGCGAAGTCACCGTGATGTTCAACGTCGCCGTCGCATAGGTTCCGAGCGCGTCCGAGACCTTCACCGAGAAGGCGTTGGAGCCCACGTCCCCGCTCGCGGGCGTGCCGCTGAGCGCGCCGTTCGACGCCACGCTGAGCCAGCCCGGACCGCTGACTTTCGTGAATGTCAGCGTGTCGCCCGCGTCCGGATCGTTCGCCACCGTGGCGAGCGTGCCGGTGTAGGCGTCCGATTGCGCGACGCTGCCACCATTGATCGGATCGCTGGTGAAGGTCGGCGGTGTGTTCACCGAGATCGTGCCGGTGACATACAGCTTCGAGGTGTTCCACAGCAGGCCACCGGTCAAGGTCGGCAGCGTCACCGTGGTGAACGTTCCCGAATACGTGGTGGCGCTGAAGAGCTGGAACGTGTTGCCCGCCGCCAGCGCGTCCGGCCCCACGTTCGTCACCGTCAGCGTGCCGCCGCAGGTGAGCGTGCTCACGCCCGTCACTTTGTCGTTGGCCAGCGTCGCGCCCGATTTCGAGACTTCCATCAGGGTGCCGCCCGCGAGCGACAGCGTGTTGTTCACGGTCAGCGTGCCCGTGGTTCCGACACCCGGTGCAAGCGTACCACCGGAAGCCACCGAAACCGCGCCGTTCAGTGTGCCCGTGCCACCGAGGGTTGCCCCGCTGGCTACCGAGGTGCTGCCCGCCACGCTGCCCGTCACGAACAAGGTGCCCGCCGAAACGGTGGTCGCACCCGTGTAGGTGTTCGCCCCGGAAAGCGTCCATGCGCCGGTGCCGCTCTTCGTCACGGCCGTCGCACTGGTGCTGTCCGCGATCGTGCCGCCGATCTCACCCGTCCCCGCGGTCGAACCACGCAGCGTGAGCGTCTTCACGCCCGCGCCGGTGGCCGTCACGCCGCCGCTGAACTTCAGCAGGCCGGTGCCGGATTGATCGACAATCGCCCCACCGGTGGTGCCCGCGAGATTGATCACCCGGTCCGAGGTGTGGCCCGTTCCGGTGTAAACGATCGTGCCACCCGTCGTGGAGCTGCCGATCGCGATCGTACCCGCCGCCACCGTGGTGGGGGCGCCGAGCGCGCTCGCGCCGCCGCCGACGTTCTTCACGGAGTTGAACGACAGCGTGTAACCCGAGACCGCGGTGGTGCCGGTGAAGTCATTGGCACCGCTCAGCACGTAGGTGCCGGTGAACGTGTTCGGCGTGTTGATGCCGGACGCGTTGGTGCCGCTGATGTTCCCGGAGATGGTGAACACCCCGGTGTTGTTCTTCGTCACTCCGGTGATGGGCGTGAAGTCGTTGCGGATGTTCAACTGCCCCCCACCGAGATCGATGTTCCCGGTGATCTGCGATCCGCTTCCAACCACGATCTGCAACGGGTTGGTGCCGGTGTTGACCGTGTTCGCCGCCAGCACCGAACTGGTGCCGAGGTTATACACCGCCCGGCCGCTCGCGCCGTTGAAGTTGATGGTCGAACCACCACCCGCCGTCACCCCGTTCGCCACGCCGAGTCCCACGGGGAAACTGGTGTTGGAGGAGGTGTTGAGTGTCGATCCCGAAGCGAGGGTGCTGTTGCTGTTGAGCAGCACGCCCGCGGTGTACTGCCCGTTCGTCACGGTCCAGGTGTTCGCCGCGTTGGTGCCGCCGAGCGTAACCAGGCCGGAGCCGTTCAGGTTCACGCCGCCGGTCACCGTGTTGGTGCCGGTGAGCGTGAGCTTGCCCGCTCCCACCTTCGCCCATCCTTCCGAGCCCGCCAGCGCCACGCCCAGGGTGGCCGTCTGGTTGGTCACCGTGATCGTCGGAGTGCCGCTGGTCACATCGAGCGTGAGAGGCCCGCCCGATCCGGTGTTTAGCACCCAGTTGTGGCTCGCCGTCGTGTCGTTGAACACCAGGTTTCCGATCGTGCGTGCGCCATCAAGGGTCACGGTCGCATCGGCGGTGATGTTCAGCGTACTGAAGTCCGCCGTGCCGCCCACACCCGTCGCGACGAGGCCGCCGCTCCAGTTCCCCGTGGTCGACCACGAGCCGCCGGAGAGGTTCGTCCACGTGCCATTGCCCGGCTGCACGGTCACCGTCACCGTGCCATCGGACGCCGCTCCGAGGTTGTCCGTCGCACGGACCACCAGGGTGTAGGCCGTACCCGGAACCGTCAGCGATCCCGGTGCCGCCAGGCTCATCTGGCCGCTCGAGTTGATCGCGAACACGCTGCTCGTGTTGCCGGATTGGATCGACCAGCTCGCAATGCTACGGCCCGAGGCCGGAGTCGCGGTCACCGTGCCGATCACCGTCGCGGCCGGTTGCGAAGCGTTCGCATTGAACGAGGCCGCCGTCACCACCGGTGCGTTCGCATCGAGCAGCGTGATCGTGTGCGAGGACGGCGTGGCCAGCGACGCGCCCGACGGGCTCGACAGCGTGACCACGATCGTTTCCGGCGCTTCATTCACCGCGTCGGTGAGCAACGTCAGCGGGATCGCCTTCGTCTGCTCGCCCGCGTTGAACGTCAGCGTGCCCGAGGTGAGCAAGTAGTCGCTGCCATTCGTCGCCGTGCCGGAGGCCGCGTAGTTCACCGTCACCGCCGTCGATCCGGCGGGCCGGTCGAGCGAGGCGAAGAGCATCGGCTCCGAGCCATCGGTTTCCAGGCGGGTGCTGGACGCCAGCGCGAGGCGCACCGTGGGCGGCGCGGTGTCCGGCAGCGTGAACGCGATCGGGACCCGGCTGAAACCCGGCCCCTGCCACGCCACCGAGACGTGGTCGCCGCCGCTGCCTTCCAGGTGCTGCACCTCCATGTAGTAGGACTGCCCCGCCGTCAGCGTGATGTTCGCCGACTTCTGCGAGGTGTTCGCATCCCAGTTCTGGAACGAGGTGTAGGTGGAAAGCGACGCGATCTGGCTCTTGTTCGCCGCCGTGGAATCCGTGCTCAGGTAGAGACGGCTGCCATCGTCCGACGCGATCCAGAAATTGTAGGTGCCCGTCGCCGGAGCCACGATCTGACCAACCAGACGCCGCGAGTAGCTATCACCGACTCCCTGTGCGGGCGTAAATCCGTAAAGGAATCCGCTGTAGGAGGGAGCCGCGGTCCACGTGTTCGTGTTGTAGGCAGTGCTGCCGGACCAGCGTTCTTCCAGCACGACCGGAGGAGCCGTGTCGTCGTAGATGAGCACGGCTATCTTGTTGAGGTTCGTAGTGAGCGAGGCACCGTTCGGTGCACGCAGTTCGATGACCGCCGTTTCCGGAACTTCCGTCACGCCGTCGTTCTTCACGCGGATACGGATATTCTGGCTGGTGACGCCGGGAGCAAACGTCAGCGTGCCCGTGGGCAGGAACGCGTTGCCATTCGCCGCATCGGCGAAGGACCAGTCCACATCATCCCCGGAAGCCGTTCCGCCGGACGCAATGTAGTTGACCGTGATGGTGCCGGCCGAAGAGGCCGAGAGCGTCACCGGAATGTCCCGGTATTCGCCGAGGCCGCCCGGTTGCTCGCTCGTCTGCATCGTCGCGGTCTGGAAACCAACCGTCACAGCCGACGTGTCGTTGTCCGCGATCTCGATCGTCGCCGAAGCCGGAACGTCGACGCTGTAACCGGTGCCGGAGGCCACGGTGGCGATCACCGTCTCCGTGCCCTCCGCGGTCGCGTCATCGGTGGGAGTCACCACCACGTTCACGCCCTGCTCGCCATCCGGAATCACGACACTGCCGGACAGGCTGGTGTAGTCCGTGCCGTTGGTCGCCGATCCGGACAGCGTGTAGTTCACCGTCAGCGCGCCGGTGGTGCCGGCCCGCGAGAAGTAGAACGTCCCGGTGCTGCCGCCCTCCGCCGCGGAGGTGTTGTAGTTCGAAACCATCACCCGTTCGCCGCCGCTGTCGTTGTCGCGGATCAGCGCCGTGGCGGTGCTTTCGTTGTAAACGGTGTAGGCCGTGTTCGGCGTGATGGTCACCACCACCGTTTCCGTGGGCTCAGCGCTGCCATCGTCGATGATGTCGATCGGCACGCTCACCTCGTTCGCGCCGTTCGCGGGAACGGACACCGAACCGGAAAGCGCGGTGTAATCGCTTCCCGCGGTGGCGGTGCCCGAAACGGTGTAGTTCACCGTGATGTTGCCCGTGCCACTGCCGATCGCACGGAACACCACCGAGGTATCCGAACCGCCCTCGGTGCCCGCGGAAGTGGAGCGCACCGTCACCAGCGGCGGATCGTTGTTGTCGGTGATCGTCACGGTTCCCTGGAAGGGCGATCCCACGCTGTAGTCATTGTCGAACGTGGTCACCGCCAGCGTGACGGTTTCCGACTGCTCGCCATTGGCATCGTTGTACGGCGTCACCACCACCGCCGCCGTGGACGAGCCGGCCGGAATGACCACCTCGCCGGAAAGCGGCGCGTAATCCACGCCCTGCAGCGCGCCTCCGGAAAGGCCGTAGTACACCTTCAGATCCGCGGCCGTACTGCCGGTGCGGGTAATCAGGAACATCCCGGAATCCGGACCGCTCTCCGACGCGTTCGCATCCGGCACGGTCACCGTGACCACCGGCGTGTCGTCGTCCGTGATCGTCACCGTCGAAGTGGTCGCCGAAGCATCGAGCACGTAGGCCGCGTTCGCGCTGATCGTCGCGATCACATCCTCCGGCCCCTCGATCGCGCTGTCATTGGTGGGGGTCACCGTAACATTCACCGAGCTCTGGCCCGAGGGAATCGTCACCGTCGTCGACAGCGTGCTGTAGTCGGTGCCATTGGTGGCTCCGCCGCTCCATGCGACCGTGAGGTTCAGCGCCGAGGTCGTGGCGCCCGTGCGGGTGAATGTGAAGGAGCCGGTGTCCGTGCCGCCGGAGTCCTCCGTGGCAAACGGATCCGGTGCGGTCACCGCCACCTGCGGCAGCGAGGTATCGTTGTCCACCACCGTCATCACCACCGCGTTGCCGGTGTTCGAGATATAGTTGCCGTTCGAGGCCAGCTGCAGCGTGATCGTTTCCGGGCCTTCCGCAGCGGTGTCGTTCACCGCGGCCACCGTGACATCCAGCGTGGCCGATCCCGCGGGGATCGTGAAGGACTTGTAGGAACCGTCCGCCACGTAATCCGGCGAAAACGTGTAGTCGGTGGTCTTCACCGCCGTGCCACCGACCGGCGACACGCGCACCACCATGTCCGCCGAGGTATCCCCCGTGCGGGTGAAGCGGAAGGTCCCGCTCGATCCGCCCTCGGTGGCATCCGCCACCTTCGCGAGCGTCACGAACGCCGAGGCCGCGGCCGTCCAATCAACCGTATTGGTGCCCGCGACCACCGTGTAGGGATTCGCGGTGGAAGGCGTGAAGGTGTAGCCCGGCAGGCTCGCCGCGAGCGTCTGCGATCCGGTCGCCACGCCCGCGAGGGTATAGGTGCCGTCCGCATCCGTGTAGCAGTACTTGCCATTGCCAGTGATGAGCACCCCCGCCAACGGGCTGCCACCGGCGGTGACCGTGCCGGTGATGGCTTGCTTGCCGTGCGAGCCGACATTCACCACCACCGAACGGCGGACGGTGCCGCCCTTCATATCGGAAACCGTGAGCTGCGCGGTGATCTGTGCCGCCGCGCTGAAGGTGCGGGTGAAGCTGGCGCTGTTCGTGCCGCCCACGCCATCGCTGAAGTCCCACTGGTAGGCCAGCGCGTCGCCGTTCGCATCGGAAGCCGTCGCGGTGAAGGTCACGCTGCCGCCCACCGAGATCGTGGTGCCGGAGGTGGCCAGCGTCGCGGTCGGGGCCACGTTGCCCGGGAACGGTCCGCGGTTGTAGGCGATGTCGAGCGAGACCGGCGTGGTCGCGTTCTTCGAGAGCACGGTGAAGTGCTGGTCGGACTCGAAATCCGAATAGGTGCGTCCCACGGCAATGCCGCCATCGCCCTTTCCACCCGGCGAACCCGGCGTGGTGTCGAGCAGGTGGCCGGCGTTGCTGCCCATGCCATTGTAGAGCACCAGCGCGCTCTCCGCCAGCAGGCCGCCACGCGCGGGGTGAAACTCGAGATTGTAGCCGCGGATGCTGTCCTTCGCCACGGCAAGCCCGTAGCGTTTCCCTTCCTCAAGCTGCGGTTGGTCGTAGGCGTAAATGCGGTAAACCCCGTTGCCCTTCGGCAGGTTCACGTAGCTGTCCGGCAGCCAGGAGAGAGCCCGCTTGCTATAGGCGTTGTAGTGCGCGCTGAAACCATAGGCACCGCCCATCACGTCGAAGCTGTTGCCATACTCCGAGTTGCTGCCATTGCCGTAGGCCGTGCCATCGCTGGTGCTCCAGAAGTTCGCGTGGTTGCGACCGAGCGAGTGGCCGCACTCGTGGTTCAGCACATCCATGCCGTTCCAGGTGATCCACACGCTGTTGCCGCCACCCCAGGAGGTGCCGGAAAGCTTCGGCCCGCCGTTCACTCGCACGATCGTGCAGGTGAACTGCGCCGAGTCGTAGCCGAGTTTCTTCGCCTCCGCCCGCGCGTCGCTGTGCACCAGCCCCAGCCCGTCCACCTCGCCGTCCTTGTCGAGATACCAGCGCATGGTGTGCGGCATCACGATCACCGGTGTGAACACGCTGGTCTGGGTCATTTTCCCATACGAGCTCTCCAGATAATAGCGGGCGTTGTTCGCCATGTCCGCATACGCGGTGTCCTCCGTGTTCGGCGCCACCATCTGGTCCGGATAGGTCACCCGGATGTAGAGGCAGTGAAAGTCACCGATCGATTTCGCGGACGCACCCGGATACGCCGCCACAAACGACGACGCACCGCCCGGACCGCTCGCCTGCACCGCCGTGCGGTAGGCGTCGTCCAGCACCGTGACGTGCGAACCGTTGCACAACGTGATGTAGTCCCCGCCGACTTCCACCGTCGGCGTGTCCGAGTCCACCTTCTCGCCGCTGGATACGGCGGTCGTGGTCTTTCCGGACACCGGGCAGGTCGATTGCACCGTTGTCCCCGCGGGCACGATCTCGCCGACCTCGAGCTGGCGCAGCGGGCTTTCCGCCACCGCGAACTCCCGGTCCACCGCCACCCCGTGCAGCGGGATCTTCGGCTTCGACATCACCGTGTCCATCTGGCCGAACACGCGCGCCTTGTAGCTCACGCCATCCGACTCGAAATACCGCAGCGTCAGCGGCTCCGCCGGAGCCTCCAGGCCCGGTGCCGGAGTCCCCATGTAAACGTTGTAGTCCCCCTTCGCGGAAACCGGCGTCTCCAGCGAATCCACGATCGCCTTCGGCAACTCCTGCCGCACCACACGCGGCACGGCTTCCTCCAGCGCGCGCCGCGGGTCGGTGGCGATCAGCGCCTTGAACTCCTCGCGGCGTTCCGCAGCAAGCCGGGCACCTTCCGCCACGAGCGCCTTTCGCTCATCAGGCGAGGCCGCCTGCCAACGCTCGATCCAGCCACCGAAGGCCGCGATCGGCTGCATGTCCGGCTGGCGCGCCTTCGCCAGCGCCCAGGCTCCGAACTCCTCGGCCATCGCCGGTGTCACCTTGCCGCTGTCCGGCGAGGCTTCGGCAATGACTCCATTGGAACGAACCCCATTGGAGGGTTCCCGACTACCGCTCCGCGTCGCCGCGGAACGGAAAGATGCGTCCGGATGGCTGGAAGGCCACCACAGCACCGCTGTCACAGCGGCGGACGCAAGGCACAAGCACACCGCAAGGGAGCGACTGGCTTTCATTGGGTATTTGATGGGTTTTGAGCGAGGCAGCTCGCGCCCCGGAAACCCGGGACGCGGACAACGACCGGGCCCCTTCCGTCCACAACACCGAAGCAGCGATCCTCACTCGAACCCGGACTTCTCAGAGCCCGGTTGGGTTGTTCGACCGAAAAATGGCGATCCGGATTATGCAAAAATCAGAGACAAACGATCAATACGTCGCCTAACAGAAACCTCCGGATTCATGCAACAAAAAAGTTGAATGCACATTTTCGGACACAGCCCTAAAACCCAATAAGCACGGGAAATATCCGCCAAAAAACCCAGCGCAAATCGGCGAATGACCCAATCTTTTTGGAATACAGCCAACTTCCTCACCAGCAACCATCACCACCAGTTTCACCCACTCAATAACCCAATCACGCACCACCCCGCTCGATAGCGTCAAGCGTGAGGACCCCCACGAACGGGAGGTTCCGGTAGCGTCCCTGGTAATCCAGCCCGTAGCCGACCACGAACTCGTCCCCGATCACGAAGCCCGTGTAATCGGCGTTCACCTCCTCTTCACGCGGGCGCTCCTTCGCCAGCAGCACACAGGTGTGAACCGCCTCCGCACCTTCAGTCCTAAGACGTTCCGCCACCGCATGAAGCGTGCGGCCCGTGTCCAGGATGTCATCCAGCAGCAACACGTGCCGCCCCCTGACCTCCGGAAACGAACGGTCTAGGAAGTTCACCACGCCGGAACTCTCCGTGCCCCCGTGGTAGCTGGAGACATTGAGGCACTCAAGCTCAAGCTGGCGCGGCACCCGCCGCAGCAGATCCGCCGCGAACACCAGCGCGCCCTTCAGCAGGATGATCACCAGCAGGTTCCCCTGCGGAAAATCCCGCTCGATCTCCGCCGCCATCACATCGAGCCGTTTCTCGATGATCTCCTCGTCGATCAGAATCCGTTCGATGTCTCCGCGCATGGGATCATGGAACGACGCCCCGCCCCCGATGCCAAGCCTTTCACCTCGGGAATGGAGCCATCGGCAGCAGCGCCACCGGCGGCTCAAACCGCCTGCGGGAAACCACTTCCGCAGCATCCAGCGAAATCAGGGCTACATCCGTGATCCCCGCCGCCTTGAGCGCATCGAGAACATCGATCATCCGCTGGTAGCTGACACTGTCAGACATCATTACCAAGCACGCAGGCCGTTCGAAGGTCTCTCCGATCCCCCGCAAGGTATCGAGCAACTCGGATCCCTCCCGCTCGACGGGTTCATCCGCGACGCAGATGGAGCCATCCTCCTCGACCCTGATATCGAACTCAACATCCGGCTCCTCATGCCCGGGACAACAAGCACAAGGCAAACGCACGGTCAGGGCATACTCTTGGGGCAGCACCGGCATTGTCTCCGCGACGAACGACATCGCTTGCGCCCAAGCCACCAGCCCGATCAAGCCTCCACCGAACATCGCGTGAGGCCACATCGACATGCCGCCGCTCCGTTTCAATCGAACTCGTCGCTTCACCATGCCATCATTCCCCTCCACTCGTGAAAGTCACGTTCCGGATTTCCGCCAAGCCGACGGCATCCAGCACGTCGATGATCCGTTGATAGCGGGCGTCCTCCGCGGCGTTGATCGTCACCAGCACCTCGCCACCTACCGCCTTGGCGTCCTGCAACTGGCCCGCCAACTCCGGCAACGACGTGGACTCCGGGGAATCCAGAAGATCGTCATTCAAGGCCACCTGTCCATCCTCGTCGATCCGAACCGTGAGTTCCAACGGAGGATCATCCGATGGCTCACCGAGTGCTGGAAGCAGCGTCCGGTGCGCCCCCTCCTTGGGAACAGCCCCCGCCATCACCATGAAGTAAAGCATGATGACGAACACCACATCGATCATCGGGGCGATCTGGAAACCCGGACCGGATTGGGCGGCCGCAACACGTCGGAGGGAAGCTTTCATAGCGGAATGAAAAGGAAAACCAAGCAACCGCCACCTTATCATTCCCCTCCGGCCGCGGAAATAAAAAAGGTCCTTCCGTTTCCGGAAGGACCTTTGTTTGAACTGGTTGGCTGGATGCTTATTCCGCGCCCGCCTGGAACGTCACGTTCTCAATGCTGACCTGGCCAAGCACGTCCAGCACGTCGATCACGCGCTGGTACTGTGCCGAGTCCGCCGCGTAGATGGTGACGAGCACCTTCGACTTGGCGGCGTCGCTGCTCGACTTGAGCTGCGCTAGGTTGAAGAGCAACTCCTTGAGCGGGGCATTGCCCGGGGCATCCAGCGGGTCGTCGTTCAGGTAAACCTGACCGTCCTCCTCGATGCGGACCGCGATCTCATCCGGAGTCTCCTCCGCCACGTCGTCCCGGGTTTCCGTACCCGGAAGCTTGGTGTTGTGGGAATTCTCCTTCTGCACCGCGCCCGCCATCACCATGAAGTAAAGCATGATGACGAACACGACGTCGATCATCGGAGCGATCTGGAAACCCAGGTTCGTCTCGCCGGATGCCTTGTGTTTGCGCCTCTTCATCGGTCGTTACTTGTTGGACGCCGCGAAGGCGATATCGGAAATTCCCGCTTCACCCAGAATGCCCATGGCCTTCTGGACCTCGCTGGCCGGAAGGCCGTGGTCGCCACGGATCAGGACGCGGAGCTTGGGGTCCACCTCCTTCTTCTTCTGGATGTATTCCACCAACGCGGCGTTGTCGTCGTATTCCTTCTCGTCGACTACGATCGTCGCTTTGTTGCTGATCCAGCGCACGTTGACCGGAAGGTCGTGCTTGGACATCTCCGGATCCAAGGCTTTGGCATGCGGGGAGACCGGAAGCGTGAGCTTCTTGTCCACCTTCAACACCTGGGCCGAGGTGATGCTCATGAAGAAAATGAGCAACACCAGCAACACGTCGATCATCGGAGCAATCTGGAACTCCGGTTCGCCATCTCCACCTCCACCGCCGCCGCCCATGGTATTAGGTCGTTAAGGGGTTTTCGGGAAATCCCGTCCGGATCAACCGGCGGGGGCTTCAATCCAGTTAGGCAGCGCGGCGAAGGTCTCTTCCTGACCCACGTCGGCGCTCTGGAGGTATTCGTAAGGAGCGTTGCGGAACAGGCGTTCGGCTTCCTCTTCGAGGCCGTGGACACCGGACTGGAGCTTGTTCTTCAGGAAGTAGAAGCCCATGAACGCCGGAATGGCGATGAACAGGCCGGATGCCGTGGCGATAAGCACCTCACCGATGTGGGCGGAGAGAGCGCTCGGGTCACCGATACCGGAGGAACCGAGGGTGGCGAAGGCACCACGCATACCGGACACCGTGCCGAGCAGACCAATCATCGGGGTGCAGACACCGATCACGGAGAGATAGTTGATGCGGGTCTGAAGGGTGGAGTTGACCTTGTCCACCGCGGCAACGATCGCCTCTTCGGTGGCATCCTTGCCGTAGCCGATCGAGGACAGACCAGCGCGGACCACCGCTGCGAACGAGCTGTTGCTCGCCTTCATCGCCTGATAGGCACCCACGTAGTCACCGGCGCGGAAGCTCTGCTGCGCCACGGCCAGATCCTGCTCGGGGACGAGCTTCGTCTTGTTCGTGCGCATCCAGACGTCGATGATGAGCCAGACCGTGGCAACCGAGCAGAGGCCGATCGGATACATGCACCAGCCGCCGTCCTTGAGCACATCGATGAAGCTCTTGTTCTGTGCGTGGGTGGTGGCTTTGGCGTCTTCAGCCGCAAAGGCCGTGAACGGGCTGAGGAGGAGCGTGGCGAGAGCCACAACCTTGATGGTCTTTTTCATTTCGTGGGTTCGTGTGATACAAAAATGCGGAGTGGGAATCAATCCGGCTTATTTGAGACTTTCCAAACGCTTCTTGGCCTCGTCGGCCACCGGGGAGTTGTGCGCGTCGCGGATCGCCGCGTTCAACAGCGTGACCGCCTCGTCCCGGCGCTTCTGATTCGAGAGGAATTGGGCCGAAGCCATTTCGGCGGCACCATTGAGGATGCTGTTTCCGGTAGGATAAAGGCAGGTCACCACCGAGTAGGCCTCGAGCGCTTCCGCATCCTTCTTCCCTTTCAGGAGCGCGGCGCCCTTGAAGTAGGAAGCGTAGGCCGCCACATCCGTCGGAGTGGAGTCATTGATGAACTCGTTGAACGCCGCCACCTTGGCATCCACCTTGGTGGCCGCCGGCATCAACAGTACCTTGGCCAGTCCCACCACCGGATCCTGACCGGCTTCCGGGGTGGCGTCGGACAGCTCCTTGCCGAGAGCCTCCACCTTCGAGGAGTTGCCCATGTTGGCGTAGGCGAGGATCGCCGCGCGGGCGGTCTCCACCCAGAAATTGCCTGGGACGGCGGCCGTCACCTTCTGCGAAACGAGCTGCGGCTCCAGCGCACCGAGCGCCTTCACCGGATCGTCCAGCAACATCAGGCCCACGCCCTTGTTCACGGCTTCCGGCTTGTCGCCGAAAATGTGGTCGGCGCTCGCGGCGGGAACCGCCTGACCCACGGTCAGGCCTTCCTGGGCCACGGTCACCACGAACTGGCCACCTTTGAATTCAAGCGCCTCGATCGGCACGGTGCGACCGCCTTGGAAGACGACCTTGAGGGGTTCATCGGCGCGGACGGTCGCGGCGGAAGCGAGGGCGGCGGTCGCGAGGACGGCGGTAAAGCGTTTCATGGAACGGGAAGTCGGATGGAATGGCATCATGGGCTTCATTTGCCGCGGAGCTGCTTGGCCTTCTTGAAGCCTTCGGTTTTCTCGAACTTGGGCTGCTCAAGCAACTGGTCGAGGATCTGGTTCGCCGTCGTGATATCGTCCTTCTCCTTCACCACTTCATAGGAACCGATGTAGGCCAGAGCGCAGGCTTCGGGCACCGACTTGTAGGCGGTCATTACCCGCTGGTAGCGGCTGTTCGCCGAGACAAGCGCGTCCGTCTTCGCATCGGCCGTCGCCGCCTTGGCGGCACGCTTGCGGGCGATCTGGGCGAGATCGAGGTAGGTGTAGGCGATGCGTTCCTTGCCGGCCGCCTTGTCCTTGATGATGTCCAGGCCGAGCTTCTCGGCATCGTCCAGCTTGTCGAGGTTCATCAGCGCCTGGGCCTTGCCGCCCATCGCGTCATAGACGCGGGAGCTGCCCTTGTTCTCCAAGGCGACGTCAAACAACTTCGATGCCTCGTCCCACTGTTTGCGGGCCAGGGCCACCTCACCGAGGCCAACCGGGCCGGAATCGGAGAAGTAGGAATTCTGGTAACGGTCGCGGAGGCGCTTGAACATCTCCTCAGCCTTGTCCAGTTCACCGGTCTTCATCAGCACCCCGGCGCAGACGGCCAGCAACTGCGGGCTGAGATCCTCCGGCTTGCTGCCGGTCGCGATGCCGCTGATGTAGAGATCGGCCTTCGCGTAGTCCTTGAACTGCACACGGACCTTGGCGCGGGCGTAATACACGCGGGCGTTGGTCGTCGGATTCTCGTGCTCGCCGATGATGCTCTTCAGGGCATCGACCACCTTCTGCTCGACGGCGTCGATCTCTTCCGGCTTCGGCTGCTTCAGGCGGGGAACGATCGCCTTGAGAAGGGTTTCGATCAGAAGTTCGGCTTGCTCGTTGGCGGGATCGGAGATCCGGGACTTGAGCACGGCACCGATGTATTCGGCCGCCTTCTCCGGATTCTTGTCACGAATCATCATTTCCGCCACGACGCTGGCGGACTTCATGGCGAGCGGGCTGTCCGGATGCTTCTGGATGAAATCGGCATGGATCTCAGCCACCCGCTTGAAATCCTTCTTGTCCCGGAGGATCTGAGTCGCCTGATCCAGCGCGTATCCGATCACTTCATTGGAGTACTTCTCATACTCGACCGCCTTGAGGTAATACTCTAGGGCGCGGTCTTGGTAACCGTCCACCTTGGTCTTCTTCTGATACCAGACGTCTCCGATCAGGCTGAACATCGAACCGGCCGCCGCGTCGTCCTTGTGGTTCTCGGCGTAGCCACCCAGCGTTTCGAGGATCTTGTCCGAATTGTCGTTCTTCGTGTCCTGGAAGTCGATGAAGCACAGGCGATACAGGATGTCACCGGTGTATTTGGCATCCGGCTTCCCCGCATACTTGTCGAGGTATGCCTTACAGGCGGCCAACGTGTTCTTGTAGTCGTTGGTGAGGAAGTAGCACATCGCGATGCGATACTGCGCGTCTTCCATCAGCTCGCCGGTCGGGAACTTCTGAAGCTGCTGGGCGAACTTCTGCGAGGCATCGGAGAACTGTCCGTCGTTCATCAAGGCCATGCCCTGGAAGAACTGGTAGCGCTCGAGATCCTTCGAGTTCGGGAACTTTTCCTCGGCGTCGCGGAACCATTCGTGAACGACCTTCCAATCCGCCTGCTCGATGAGCGATTCGCCCGCGATCCCGATCATCGGCTCGATGTTGTCGGCATCCGGGTACTTCGCCATGTACTCCTTCACCAGCTTCACGATGTCGTTGGTGCGCTTGAGGCGCTGGAGGAGGGCGATCTCCGCATAGGCCGCGGCCTTCACGTCACCGGCGGTGGTATACTTCAGGCGGATCGTGCGGAAGCACACCAGCGCCTCCTCGTTACGATCCAGATAGTAGAGGCAGCGGCCACGGCGCATCAGCAGCGCGGCATCGAGATCCTTCTTCTCCTCGACGGCGGTCAACGCCTTGTCGGTGGTCTCCACCGCGGTCTTGAGACTGGCGAGCACCTCGTTGGCATTGGAACGCTGGGTCGGCGGACGCTTTTCATCCGCGGCGGCGATCCCCGTAAGGCGGGTCACGTCCTTGCGCAGCGTTTCGAGCGCGTCGCGCTGGATCTGGAGGATCTGGGCGCGCGGCAGCACCGAGCGGTAAATGATCAGCGCCGCATCGTAGTTGCCCTTCGCCACCTGCTCGTCGGCGGCCACGATCACCTGGTTGGTGTACCACGCGATCGCATCACGGACACCCGGCTGGCGGATCAGACGGTCGAGGTAGGCGGTGAGATCGTCCAGCTTCTTGGATTCAGCCAGCAGGCCGATCACCTCCACGGCCGCGATGGTCTGCTGCGGGGTGCGGATGTCCGATCCCATCAGGCTGCGGAACACCTTCAGCGCCTCATCCTGCTTGCCGAGATCGACGTAAACCTGCGCGAGGCTCTGGCCGGCTTCCGAGCGGAACTTCGGATCGGAAGCCGCGATCTTGAGCGGCTCGATCGCCGCGGTCTTGCTCTCGTTGGTGCCGACCGCGATGCGGGCACGGCCGATGCCGAGCTGGCAACGGCTGGCGTATTCGCCGCGGGGAAACTGGGCGTAGCAATCCTTGAACGCCTTTTCCGCCTCGGGGTATTTGCCGAGGCTGAGATAGGCCAGACCGAGGTTGAAGCGAAGCTGTTCGATCGCGGCCGCGGCCGCACCCGGGTTCTTGCCGACCGGCGTGGCGAGGATCTCCTCGATCTTCTTCGCACCCTCGTCGAAGTTCTTGTCCGAAAGCGCCTTCGCCGCCTCGTCCCACAGCTTGTTCAGAACGGCAGGGTCCATGGCGGGAGCCGCTGCCGGCGTCTGGGCGAACGTCGTCGCGCACGGTGCCATCACGGCAAACGCTGCACACAGGGCGGAAATTTGAAGGCGGCTGGGTTTCATTGAAGCCATACTGGAAATCGGCACGAGGGTTCTTCCATGACGTTCCGTATTGTCAAGCGGAAGAGAATCCCGTCTTAGGGTTGAGGAACGGAGGGTTTCCGGAGGTTGTGCAACCTTCCTGCCCATGGCAAGTCGGCAAAACAACCCATATGGATTTTTGCAAGATCATCCATACCACAAACGGGTGTCCCACGAAAGGGGCGATGCCACATTAAATTGCGGCCAAGCACGACGCATGCAACAGCCCACCAACCTCACTGCCCGCGCTTGATGCGCAGCACCCGCTCGCCTTCGCGATAGTAGTCGAGACGATCCCGCGCGTACTGCTCGAGGCAGGCCGGATCTTCCCGCAACGCCCGATACAGGGCAAGGCTGTCATCCCGCTCGGCCACCACGGCCGCCTGACGCTGCCGGGCCTCCGCCACATGGGATTCCATCTCGTCCAGCTTGTGCTTCTGCGGCACCGCGGCAGCGACCACCACGAAGCCCACGGAGAGGCACAGGGTAAAAAACAAAAACCGGTTCACCACGCCAATCGCCCGCGTCCGCGCTTCCAAGCGCGTGACCTTCGGGGAGATCGGTTTGCGTTTCCGGGCCATCGGGTAGAGCCCCACTAGTCCCGAAAAACCGTGAAATGTCAAGGAACGTCAAGGAATTGACGCGCTCATTCCATCGCGTGAATCGAAACCTCGCGCTCCTTGCACAGGCGCTCGACGGTCGCGCGCTCAAGCAGCAGGGTCCGGCGCGCCTCGATCACAATCGCCTTCACCCCGGCTTCCACGCAGGTCTCGATGGTGTGCGGCCCGACGACCGGCACATCGAAGCGGAAATCCTGGTTCGGCTTCGAAACCTTCGCCAGCAGCACTTCCCTCCCCCGCCCCAGTTCACCACCGCGGCGGATGCACGCGTTCGTCCCTTCGAAGGCCTCCACCGCCAGCACCGTGCCATGACGCACCACCACCGTCTGACCGATGTCCAGGCGGCTGCTTTCCTTCGCCATCCGGAAACCGAAGGCCGCGTCCTCGAGCTGGCGCTTCTTCAGCACCGGTCCGCAGACCGGTCCAGGCTCCGGCAAAAGATCCTCCAGGAAGGTGGTGGCCGGCAGCAGCGTGATACCATCCTTCGCCAGTTCATCGCCGATCGCCCCGAACAAGGTCTCGGCGTTCCGCTCCTTCACCCGCGCCAGCAACATCAGCGTCCGCAGGTCGGGACGCAGGTCGAAGAGGTTCTTCGGCGCGATCTGGCCGACCATGATCGCCTCGGTGGCCCCCTCGCGCTTGAAGTGCTTGATCAGCTTGCCGAGCTGGCCGACGCGCAGCCATTCCCAGGCATCGACCGTCTTTTGGAGCTCCGGATTCGTCTCGTTCTCGAACGCCGCCACCACCAGTTTCACCCCCGGGCTCTTGCGGCGCGCGGCTTCGATGAAGGTGGCCGGATACACGCCGTTGCCAGCGATGATGCCAATGGTGCGGGAGGTGGACATGCCAGGAGGAAAGGTCTCGTGCCAGTCGCACAAGGCACCGTCCGGCGTCCCGCGATCCCGGCGGTCAATGAACGTAGCGGCTGTGGGACTCGAACCCACACTCCGAAGAACTCGATTTTGAGTCGAGCGCGTCTACCAATTCCGCCAAGCCGCCGTTACGGGCCGGATGTTGGGGAGACACCCGGCCCGGTGCAAGCGGAAGATCGAGAAAAGTCGATCAATGTTTCAAGGTCGCCGGATCGAGGACCGGCGGAGTCGGCAGCGGTTTCCCGGGCTTCTCACCCTTTTGCAGGGTCGCCAGCCAGGCCACGAGGTCGCGGACCTCCTCCGGTTTCAGCAGCAGCCCCATCGGCGGCATGGCCGAAACGGCGGGAGTCAGACTGGTGATGTCCTTGCGGTTCACCCGCCAGCGTTTGCCGTTCGCGTTGACCTCGACATAATCGGGAGCCTCCGCCAGCAGGATGCCACCAAGGCTTTCGCCATTGGCGAAGGTCATGCTGACCACACCGTAGCCGGCCACCACTTTCGCGGACGGCTCGACCAGCGATTGAAGGAGATACTTCCGGTCGCCGCGCGAGGCCACCCCGGCGAGGTTCGGTCCGGCCTCACCACCATGGTCCCCGCCCACTTCCGCGCGATGGCAACGCAGGCACTCGGACGCGGGATGGCTCTGGAAGATCGAAGCTCCGCGGTCGGCATCGCCCCCCTCCAAGGAAGTCATCCATGCCGCGAGCGGATCGCTGGCGGACTTCACCTTGAGATCCGCCTCGTAGGCCTCCAGCGCCTGCTTCACCTCCGGCTCCGATCGGCCACGGGCCGCGGCGAGCAACTCCAGCGCGCAGGGAGAAGCCCCTCCCTTCTCGCGCAGCACACCAAGCTGGGTCACGATGCCCTTTGCGACCGCAGGATCCCCCACGTTGGCCAAGTCCTTCCAAGCCGCCTGGGAACGGGCACCGCTCGTGGACTCGGTAGCCTTGAGCAGCGGCTCCAGCGCCTCCTTCGGGAACTGGGTCACCAGCAGCTTCATCGCCTCCAGCGCGAGATCATCGTTCTTCTGACCCATCAGCTTCGCGAGCTGAGCGGAGAGGTCCGCGGGCTTGCGCGCCGCATAAAGTGCGAGGGCACCCGCACGGGCGGAGCCGGACACCGATTCCTGCTCGGTGATCCCGCGGAGCGTGGCATCATCGAGCCCCTCAACGGACAACTTGAACCGGGCCACGAGATCCAGCGCGTCATCAAGCGTGTCGCCCACCTTCATCAACACGGGCATGCCGGCCGCCAGCAGCGGCTTGATTTCCCCGGCGTCCCGCTTCGGCAAGGGAGCGATCCGCCCCAGCGATTGATCGACCAACGGCGGCTCCGGCCAAAGGGAAAGCAAGCGCAGCGCCTCGCGTCGGGTCGCCTCCGGCAAGGACGGGGTGCAAGCCACCGTGAGCAGACGCTTCGCATTCTCCACTCCACCCACCCGGAAGGCGCTGTGGATCAGACGGCGCTGCATGAAGGGCGCAAGCTTCGCTGAGGAAGCCTCATCGAGCAGCGCCGCTACGGCGGGGCGGGCCGCTTCAATCCCCTCGTCATGGATCGCCCGGATCGCCTCGATCGCCACCACCGGCTCGGAATCCTTCACGAACGAAGCCACCCCGGCATCCTTCATCCGGCGCAGGGTCACCACCGCGGCAAGGCGCACGTGCGGGTTGCCATTCGCCTTCAGCGCGGCCACCTCGGCCCCGTCCTTCGCCAGCAATTGCAGCGCATACGCACCGGCGTGACGCAGATAGGGATCCTTGTCCGCATTCTCCTCGATCAGCTTCAAAACCTGCGGCATCACTTGCGTGGCTCCCAGCTTGCCGGCCGCGATGGCCGCGAACATCCGCACCCGCGGCGAGGCATCGAGCACCAACGCCGCAAGCGGCAGACTCTTGCCATCGAGCGAACCTTCCTCCAGCGCCTTCACCGCCTGCGCCCGCGTCTCGGGATCGGCGTGCTTCAGCAGCGCCACCAGCTCGGCCGAGGCCGCCTTCCGCAGCTCCGCGTTCGGAGTGGCGGGTGCACTGACCGGGTGCACGGCAGGTCCACCGCGACGGGCGAGAATCCCCAGCCCCCACACCCCGTGCAGGCGCTCGAGGGTTTCCGCGGACACAGCCGCCTTCTTGAACTGGGCAAGCGCGTCCGGCTTCCGGGAAAGCGCCAGCTCCGCCCGCAAGCGCACCCGCATGTCCGGATGACGCAGCAGCGCCGCCAGCTCCGCGGACGAACGCTGGTCAAAGCCCTCCTTGACCAGCTTCGCCACCTCCGCGGCCTCCTTGGCCTTGGCGGTGTTCGGGCCCGCATCGAGATACAGCACCCGGCCATCGTCGTGGGCTTCCCAGCCGCCCTTGAAGTCAGCCACGTAGAGCTTCCCGTCCCAGGAATACTCGACGTCGGTGGCGGTCACCCCCCACACCGCCTTGCGCGCGCCCGTCATCGTCATCCCCGCACCGGAGGGCTCAACCTTGAACGACCAGACGCCGGAAGTTGGCGGCGCCGCCTTGTAATCGCACACCACGAAACGCCCCGCCTCGCTCTCCAGATACCCGGTGCCCGGATAGTAGGCCAAACCGCTGGGGCCGGAGGTCAGGTTCGCCACCGGCGGGAGAATGTAGGCCGGCTGGGCATCGTTCTGCGGCTGCCACATTTTCTCCACCATCCAGCGGTTGTCCGGATGATCCTTCAGTCCGATCTGGCGGTGGAAGGAGTGCAGCGCCTGGTGCTCCATCGTCCACCCGGAGTCCGCGCCCTCCACGACGTAGACCACACGGGCCTTGTCGCCTTGGTCGGAGTTGTTGTCCACCGAGATGGCATTGCCGTGGTCATCGAAGGCGATCTCCTTCGGATTCCGCAAGCCGGTGTGGATGACCTCGAAATTGGTGCCATCCGGATCGAACCGGAAGATAGCGCCCCGGTCCGGGGACGGATACTTCTTCCCTTCCTTCGTCTCGACGTGGAATCCACGGTCGCCCACGGTGCCGTAGATGCGACCATCCGGCCCCAATGCAAAGCCGTTCAGGTCGTGCCCGGAAAAGGACACGCGGACGCCGAACCCGTCCTGGATCACATCCCGCACATCCGCCTGGCCCGTGCCCTTCGTATCGCGCAGAGCCCATACCTTCGGGATGCAGGCGAAGTAAACCGTGCCATCCAGCGCCATCACGCCTGCGGCGGTGCCATCAAGCACGTCATTGAACTTATCGGCGTAGGTCCCCGCCTTTTCGTAAACGCCATCGTGGTCCAGGTCCTCCAGCTTCCGGATTTCCTCGGACTTCTCGGTCATTTTCTCGATCGACTTCTTGCCCTTCCACTTCTCGTGCATCGCCAGACGGTCGGCGTTCGTCTGGGAAGCGATGTCGTCCAGATACCAGTAGAGGTGCTCGCGGTTGTCCTCCACGCCGAAGCGGAAACGGTGGGTCTCCGCCACGTACAGCGCCCCCGCCTCGTCGAAGGTGATCGCGGTCGGAGAGACGATCTTGTTCGTCTTCGCATCCCCCGCCAGGTGGTAGGACACCCCGGCCGGAGCCGTCAGCGCGGAATCCCCCTGGACCGGGGCCAACGAATCCTTTTCCTCCTGCGCCACCGCCACGGGGGTCAAAAGGGCCAGCAACGCCAACGAACGCTTCACGGACTGATGCATATTGGCGGGGGATTACGGGATTTCCCCGGATCTATTTCAACCAACAATCGCTGCAAAGGGCTCAAACCGGGGTTACGGTGATTCGCAACCTTTTCAGTTGCCGAGCCTGATGACTTTGTTAGCTTCCGGGCGATTGTTCGGAAAGGATGCATGAATGCCTTGCTCGATCATCCTGTGTTGGTCCTGAACCGGTTCTGGCAACCGGTCCAGACCTGTAGCGTCCGCCGGGCCCTGCACCTGCTCTGCGTGGGGCACGCCCGCGTCGTCCAAACCGAAGGGGACGAGAAGTTCCAGACCCACGACCTGGAGTCCTGGATCGAGCACTCCGGCCGCTCCGATGGCCCGGAATTCATTCACACCGTGCGCCTTGCGATGCTCGTCCCGTCCATCATGGTGCTGGGCCTCTACGAGAAAATCCCCCGACTGGAGGTGAAGTTCACCCGCCGGAACGTCTTCCTGCGGGACCAGTTCACCTGCCAGTATTGCGCCCGCGCGCTACCGGAGGTGCAATTGAACCTCGACCACGTGATTCCCCGCCAGAAAGGCGGCCGGACCACCTGGGAGAACATCGTGACCTCCTGCATCCGCTGCAACACGCGGAAAGCGAACAAATTACCGGCGGAAGCGGATATGCACCCGCTGAAAAAGCCGGTGGCCCCCCGCTGGAAGCCGCTGTTCGGCCTGCGGGAAAACGGCCTCGCGGACGCCAAGTGGGCTCATTTCATCGACCCGGATTCCGGTTCGATCCGCCTTTCGGCCTGATCCCGGAGGAACGGATCGGGACAAACCCTCCCGATCTTCCACCAAGCCGGATCTCCTCGATGTGAGGAGGCGCGCCCCGTTGACGGCGCGCAGGACACATCGCCCCACCCTGCGTCCCCTCGCGCACTCTCGATGCACACAACTTCCCAGACACTCTAACAGAAACAAAACCGGCCACAATAAATCCCATAAAACATAAGTTTAATCCATCGACTCAATTTGATTCGACAAATCTATCAGGCGTTACTATTCGCGCCACAAGCGATCCATCATCACCTTCATCAATCTTTTTCATATCATCAAAATCGGCCAACACGCATAACGCCGACCCAAAACCGGCCACAACCCGGTCCAGTCATCGACGCTCTCCATCCACCGCTGATTCCCTCACCCCGACCCATCGAAATCCATGAATCCCACCTCCCTTCCCCGCCACCGCGGGCACCTGCTGATGGCAGCCGCGCTGCTGCCGGTTTTCTCCGCCAGCGCCCAGTCCGACAATCCGCCGAAGGACGATCCGAACGGCAGGCCGAACTTCGTGAAGGAACGCGCCGAGGTCGACAACGCCTGGAAGCTCCTCGCCAACAAGTGGCAGAAGCTCGCCGAGGCACCCGTGGCCCCGAAACCCACCCTCAAGGGCAGCCCGAAGTTCACCAATGAAATGAGCCTGCCCCAGCTTGAGAAGCTGGAACTGGACGCCAAGCTCCCCGCTCCACAGCGCGGCTCGCTCGCACGCCAGACGCTCAACGGATACACGGATCCCGAAGAAATCCGCTCGCACCACGGCGTGCTCACCGCCGAACTGGTGGCCACCTACGCCCGCAATTTCATCGGCAACGATCCGGTCTACCTCCGTTCCTATAACGGCCACCTCGTGGGCCCCACCCTCCGCGCCAAGCCCGGCGACACCCTGCGGATCACCGTGAAGAACAACCTTCCGCCGCAGCCGTGGCAGAAGGACTCGATGAACACGCTCCACGACTTCAACACCACCAACCTCCACACCCACGGCCTGCACGTTTCACCGAACGGCGTCAGTGACAACGTGCTGCTCGAAATCGACCCGGGTGCCACCCAGGAATACGAGATCAAGATCCCGAAGGACCACACCTGCGGCACCTACTGGTACCACGCCCACCGCCATGGCTCGACGGCCGGCAACGTGGCGAGCGGCATGTCCGGTGCCCTTATCATCGAGGGCGACCTCGACGAGGTCCCGGAAGTCAAGGCGGCGAAGGAGCGCGTGATGGTGCTCAACCAGATCCCCTATATCTACAAGAACACGCTGGATGATGGCAATGGCGGCACCATCACCTTCGATTTCCCCGAGGGCATCATCGAGGAAAAGCTCGCCGGATACATCTTCGGCCCCGGCGATTGGGAAACCCTCGGCCGCTACACCACCGTCAATGGCGTCCAGCTCCCGGTGATCCGCATGGCTCCCGGCCAGGTCGAGCGCTGGCGCATCGTGGACAGCGGCCAGCGCGAGCAAATCGACCTCCAGATCACCACTCCCGACGGCACCACCCCGGGCATCCCCTTCCATGAGATCGCCGTGGACGGCCTCGCTCTCGGCAAGTCGGTCCAGAAGGACGTCATCAACCTGCTCCCCGGCTACCGTTCCGACGTGCTGGTGAAGGCCCCGGAAAAACCCGGCGAATACGTGCTCGTGGACCAGGCCACCGCCAGCGGCATCGACGGCCAGGGCGAGCCGCTGAAATACATCGCCCGCATCGTGGTGGAAGGCACCCCGGCCTCCATGAAGCTGCCCGTGGACAACCAACTGGCGCAGTTCCGCCTGCCCACGCTCAAGGACGCGAAGATCGATTCGCCGCAGAGCGCCGTCTACGGCATCCTGCCGACCACCGGCGGCGTGATCTTCACCATCGATGGCAAGGCCTTCGACATGGACCAGGCCAAGGAACTCTCGCTCGGCAACACCGACGAGTGGACCGTGAGCGTCAAGAATGGCGGCACCATCAACACCGGCCATCCGTTCCACATCCATGTGAACCCCTTCGAGGTCTTCTCGATCATGGGACCGAAGGACCCGAACGATCCGAAGAGCCCGCAGGTCGAACAGCTCACCGGTGGCCCGATTTGGCGGGACACCATCTGGGTGCCGAACAACGGCACCGTGAAGTTCCGCACCAAATACACCGACTTCGTCGGCACCTTCGTGCAGCACTGCCACATCCTCGACCATGAGGACCAGGGCATGATGCAGCTCGTGGACATCAAGGACCCGAAGGCCCCCACCACCGCCAGCAACTCCACTCCGGTGCCGCAGCCCGGCACGGCGGCTCCGGCGTTCAGCCGCCCGGATGGCGAGGGTCGCCTCGTCAGCGAGAAGGACTTCGCGGGCCAGCGCCACGTGGTGTTCCTGTTCAAGGGCCACGGCTGCTCGCACTGCTCCCGCCAGGTCGCGGAATTCACCGCCCTCTACGACCGCTTCAAGGAAAAGGGCATCCGCGTGGTCGGCATCTCGTCGGATGACACCGCCTCCCTGAAGACCGCGCTGGCTGGCACGCCCAGCCCGTTCCCGATCCTCGCCGATCCGGATGGCAAGGCCTTCAGCGCCTACGGCTGCTCCCGCGGCAACGACCTCGCCCACGGGACGTTCGTGATCGATGAGAAGGGCAACGTCGTGTGGGGCACCACCGGTTCCAATCCCTACATGAACATCGCCGGGCTGCTCGACCAGATACCCGCGAAGTCCACCGCCGCCGTGGACACCGCCGTCAAGCCGCTGGCCGCCACCGGCAACTGATCCGCGCCGGACACCACTCCTTTCCCCCGCCACGGAGACCCGGTTCCTCCGTGGCGGCGGGATTTTCATATCCGCTTTTCCGCAACCCACATGCCTTCGAATCCCAGCACCCCAGTCGCCAATCCCACCTGGTACTCCGATATCCGCCACCTGTTCACCCAGGACGATATCGACCACATGCGCAGCCAAGGCCTCGACCTCTCGATCTATGACGTGGTCAAGGACAACTCGAGCATCATCTACGGCCAAGTCGCCAGCGGCAGCATGCCACCCGGCAATCCCTGGCCCTCCGACTGGGTCGAGACCTTCCTGAACTGGATGACGAACGATTGCCCCAAGGGCACCAACGCTCCGTCCCTCCAGCAAGCCCGCCTCTTCAAGGCCGCCGCCGCACCGGTGGCCTCCCGCATCCGCAGGGACATCACCACGCTTTCCGACGGTGAACTGGCGCTCGTGAAGAAGGCCTTCGAAGGCATGATCGCGAAGGATCCCGATGATCCGAACAGCTTCTTCAAACAGGCCGGCATCCACTGGCTCCCCGGCACCGGCACCCCGCCGCGCTTCTTCTGCCAGCACCACGCGCCGGGCTACAACCCGTGGCACCGCGCCTACCTGGTGGGCTTCGAGAACGCCATGCGCTCGGTGCCCGGTTGCGACAAGGTAACCCTGCCCTACTGGGACATCACCACCCCGCTGCCGGAGGTGCTCAAACTGCCGCCGTTCGACCAATACACCCTGCCCCGCGACATCGGCGGCGGCTACAACAAGGGCTACGTCACCGAGCGCTTCGACGATGCCACCATCGCCGCCAAGCTGGTGCAGTACGACGTCACCGCCGACATCCAGCGCGCCCTCACCAAGACCGACTGGGAAGACTTCCACGGCTACTTCGCCGGCGCGCCCTACAACACCATCATCGCCGCCCACGACGGCGGCCATGTCTCCATCGGCAACACCATGGCCGACCAGAACGTCGCCGCGTTCGATCCGGTGTTCTTCTTCTTCCACTGCAACTGGGACCGCCTGTTCTGGAAGTGGCAGAAGAGCATGCAGGCCACCGACCTCAACGGCCTGCTCAGCACCATCAACAAGACCAAGGATCCGCTCAGCTACCAGATCTTCACCCTGCCGATCCTGCAGAAGCTGGACCCCTTCTCCACGGCCCCGCTGAACCTCAACACGCTCTCGATCATCAACTCGGTGACGAGCCTCGACGTCGACTACGAGGAACCCCGTACCCCGACCCTCATGGCCTTCCAGACCAAGACCCTCCGGAGCAGCCTCACTTCCCAGAAATTCGAGGTGCAGCCGGATCTCGTCAACGTCCGGGTGCAGGGGCTCAACCGGCTCAAGATCCCGGGCAGCTTCTCCGTCCACCTCCAGAAGGACGGACAGACAATCGCCTCGAAGGCGTTCTTCCAGCCGAACGAGGCCGAGAAGTGCGAGAACTGCGTCGAGAACGCCGTGGTCCATTTCGACTTCGAACTGCCGCTCGCGGAAGTCACCGGCGGCAAGCTGGGAGTCTGGGTCGAACCGATCGACAAGAGCTTCGTCGGCGACCGGTTCCCGAACAAGCTGATGGGCAACCCAACCGTCGAGGTGCGCCTGCTGCTGAGCAACGAATGATCCCACCGGGCGCTCCACCTTCACTCCGCGGAGCGCCCTTTTTCCAAACCGACCCCTCCCATGGCCAAGATCACCCGCATTGTCATCCCGCTGTATCCGGACTTCGACATCCTCGATGTCTGCGGCCCGCTCGCGATGTTCAGCAGCATCGCCGGCACCACCAGCATCGTCTCCGTGGTCGCCGCGGCCGAACCCGGACTCGTGAAAAGCCTGCAAGGCGTGGGCCTCCAGGCGCAGCACGCGCTGCCCGAACTATCCGAAACCGATGCCATCTGGGTGCCGGGCGGCTTCGGTTCCGGCTACGATGCACAGATCTCCGCGTCATCGGACACGCTCGCGTGGCTGAAACGCGAGGGCCCGAAGGCCGGCTATGTGTGCTCCGTCTGCACCGGGGCGATCCTTCTCGCGGCCGCCGGGCTGCTGGACGGATACACCGCCACCACCCACTGGCAGTTCCAGCAATCGCTCACCCTTTTCCCGAACGTCCTCCTGGCCTCCGGCTACCCGCGCTACTGGATGGACCGGAACCGGATCACCGGCGGCGGCATCAGTTCGGGCCTGGATGCCTCGCTGGCGGTCATCGCGGCGATCTCGGACAGCACCAGCGCGATGCAAGCGCAGCTTCTCAACCAGTATGCGCCCGATCCGCCCTACAATGCCGGAACCCCGCTGACGGCTCCGCCGGATGTGCTGGCCTCGTTCTTCCAACACTTCGGAGAAGGGGCGACCTCGTTGGAGAAGACCGTCACCGCCTTCCTGGCGGGGGAAAAGCACTCCGCCTGACGGCACCCCATGCCCGCCTGTTCGTGCAAATCCCCCGTGGCTGGTGAACCGGCGGGCGCTCCGACCCACGGCCGCCCGTCCGCACGCACCGCCGGGGCTTTCGCCCTGAGCGTGCTGGTCGCGTTCTTCCCGAAGTGCCCGATGTGCTGGGCCGCCTATTGCAGCGCGCTGGGTCTGGCGGGCATCTCGGGATCACCCTACATGGAGGCCCTGCTGCCGGTGCTGGTGGCCATGCTGGTCCTGCACCTCGTTTCCCTCGGCAAGCAGATCGGCAAAGTCGGCTACGGTCCGGTTCTGCTCAGCGTGACGGGTGCCGCCACACTGTTTCTGGTCCGCCGTTACGCCCCGTCGCTGACTTGGGCGCTCAACAGCGGCATCTTGCTGATCGTCGGAGGCTCGGTCTGGAACAGCCTCGCGATGCGCCGCCTGTGCCGCTGACGAGGAGTGGCGGATCGAAATCCGCCACTCCTTGAAGAACCCTCAACCCATGTCGGCGACCTTGCGGCCGGCTTCATGGCGGATGTCCTTCGCGACATCGAGGAACACGGCGTTCTCGCCGATGTTCGCGGCCATGTCCCCCACCCGCTCCAGCGAGCGGACGATCAGGATCAAGTGCAGGTATTCCTCGCTGCGGCCGGTTTCCTCGATGCGGGAACCGAAGGTCGCGGTGGCATCGCGGTGCAGGCGGTCCAGCTCCTTGTCGCGCGCGTGGAGGGATTCCCCGAGCTTGGCGTTGCGATCGCTGAAGGCGGAGATCGCGTCGCGCAACAGGTGGTCGGCCAGCGTGTAGAGCGGCTCGATCAGGTTGATGTCCGGCAGTTCCGGGCCGACCGCGAGCTTGCGGGCGCGTTTGGAGATGCTCACCGCGTGGTCGGAAATGCGCTCGAGGTTCATCGAGATCTTCATCGCGGTCACCACCAGCCGCAGGTCGCTGGCCACCGGGTGGAAACGGACCAGCACATCCATGCCGAGCTGATCGACCTTGCGCTCGAGCTCGTCGACCTCGTTGTCATCGGCGATAACCGCGTTGGCGAGGTCCTGGTTGCGTTCGAGCAGGGCCTGGATGGCGCGTTCCAGATTCAGGCGGGCAAGTCCGGCCATGGTCAGCACCTCGCCGCGGAGGGTGGTCATGGCGTGATCGAAGTCCTTGAGGATGTGCTGTTGCATTTTTTGGGGAAGTATCAACCGAAGCGACCGGAAATATAGTCCTCCGTGCGCTTTTGGGAAGGGTTCTCGAACATCTGGCGGGTATTGCCGTATTCGATGAGTTCACCTAGGTAGAAGAAGGCGGTGCGGTCGGAAACGCGGGTCGCCTGCTGCATGTTGTGGGTCACGATGACGATCGTGTAGTGCTCCTTGAGGTCGAGGATCAGGTCCTCGACGTGGGCCGTGGCGATGGGGTCGAGCGCGGAGCAGGGCTCGTCCATGAGAATGATTTCCGGGTCCACCGCCATCGTGCGGGCGATGCACAGGCGCTGCTGCTGGCCGCCGGAGAGGCCGGTGGCGATGTCGTCGAGGCGATCCTTCACCTCGTCCCACAGCGCGGCGCGGCGCAGGGACTTCTCCACGAGATCGTCGAGCACCTTCTTGTTCTTCTCGCCGAGCGTCCGCGGACCGTAGGCGATATTGTCGTAGATGCTGCGGGGAAACGGGTTCGATTTCTGGAACACCATGCCGACATGGCGGCGGAGCTGGACCGGATCGATCGCGGAGTCCGCGATGTTCGCGCCCTCGATGATGATCGAGCCCTTGGTGACGCGGGCCCCCGGGACCAGGTCGTTCATGCGGTTGAAACAGCGCAGCAGCGTGGTCTTGCCGCAACCGGACGGCCCGATGAAGGCGATCACCTCGTTGGTCGGGATATCGAGCGAGACGTCCTTGAGCACCTTGTTGGAACCGTAGCAGAAATCCACTCCCTGGACCTGGATGGCGGGGACCGAGGGCACCGTTTCCGGTTTCGCGGCCGGCACGGCGGCCACCGGCTGGGCGGTCGGCACGGCGGGAGCTGGCGCTGGGGAGGCAACCGGCGTCTTTTTCGAGGCTTCTGGCATGGCGAGAATCATGGGCGATCGGGGATGAGCGTTTGAAACCACCCGGACCGGCCTCCGGTTAGCAGCGCGGCTTTCCCTTGTAAAGGGAGGCCCGCGGCGGCCTTCCGGCGGTGGGCTGCGGGAATGTGACAGACTTTCCCCGTTGTGCGGCTTGCCACGTGTGACCATTTCGACACAATCACGCCCGCCCATGATCTCGATCCAACGCCTCTTCGGCAAAGAAGACCGCTTTTTCGACCTGCTCATCGCCAGCGCCGAGCAAGCGCGGCAAAGCATCGGCGGCCTCACCCGCATCCTGCGCCAGCAGCCTGCGCCGTCGCTCGACGAGTTCGCCGGCATGCGGAAGAAGGACAAGGCCATCACCCAGGAAATCAGCGAGTTGCTGGTGAAAACCTTCGTCACCGCCCTGGAGCGGGAGGACATCGAGGCCCTTTCCACGGCCCTCTACAAGATCCCAAAGACGGTCGAAAAGTTCGTGGAACGCGCCATGATCTGCCCGGACAAGGCCGCCGCGGTCGATTTCACCCGCCACGCCGAGATGCTGGACGAGGCCACCGGCCTGGTGGTCGACATGATCCACGCCCTCCGCAAGGGCATGGACATCGTCCGCATGAAGGAGCTCAACGACCGCATGCAGACCATCGAGGGCGACGCCGACAAGCTGATGCTGGAGTGCCTGAAGGACCTCTACAGCGGCAAATACGACACCCTGGTGGTCGTGATCGTTTCCAACCTCTACGATCTGTTGGAAAAGGTTTTCGACCGCTGCCGCGACGTCGGCAACATCGCCAAGCAAATCGCTTACAAGAACTCCTGACGCGCCCGCCATGACGCTGATCATCGTCGTGATCCTCGTGGCCCTGGCCTTCGAGTTCATCAATGGTTTCCACGACACCGCGAACTCGATCGCGACCGTCGTCTCGACCAAGGTCCTGACCCCGCGCCAGGCCATCATGCTCGCCGCCATCACCAACCTGGTGGGCGCGCTCATCGGCCACGCCGTCGCCAAAACGGTGTCGTCCGGCCTCGTGGACGCGAAGTTCGTGACCACCAGCACCATCATCTGCGCGCTGATCGGCGGTATCACGTGGAACCTCCTGACCTGGTGGCTGGGTCTCCCCTCCAGCTCCACCCACGCGCTGGTGGGCGGTCTCTGCGGCGCCACGCTGGCCAATTCCCACGGCAACTGGAAGGCGATCATCTGGACCGCCGAGAAGATCAAGGACGGCAAGGTCGTTTACGAAGGTGTGCTCCACAAGGTGATCTGGCCGATGCTGACCTCGCCGGTGGTCGGCCTCGTCGGCGGCTTCATCATCATGACGATCCTCTACGCGCTCCTCCGGAACGCGAAGCCGATGTGGGTGAACCGCTTCTTCGGACGCGCCCAGATTTTCAGCGCCAGCTACATGGGCTTCGCCCACGGCTTGGCGGACGCCCAGAAGACGATGGGCATCATCACGCTGGCGCTGGTGACCGCCACCACCGCCGGGTCGTTCGACCAACTGCCGTCGTGGTTGGGCTTCTTGAAAATGGACAAGTCCCCCGTGGCCGAGCACCAGATCCAGGCGATCCTGAAGGGCTCGAAGGATCCCCAGGTGGCCGCCATCCTAGCGACCGAGGCGGACAAGCTCCAGACCGGCGAATTCAAGGAATCCTTCCACGCGCTGGCCGCGATCGCCTACCAGGCGGATGGCGATGCCGCCTCCGCTGAACGCGAGCGGGCGAGCGCGAAGACCGCCCACCAGCAGGCGCTCGACAAGGAAGCGGCGCGTTTCATGCCGAAGGTCCCGATCCTCGGCCCGATGGTGGCGGGCAAGCCGACCGACTGGCTGAAGACCCTCGACGGTGAAATGGCGAAGGCCACCAAGGACGGCAAGGATCCTCTCGCCGCGGCCGCAGGCAAGGTCCGCGACCTTTCCCCGGACGTCCCCGCCTGGATCAAGGTGGTCTGCGCGCTGGTGATGGCCGCCGGCACCGCCTCCGGCGGCTGGCGCATCATCAAGACGATGGGCCACAAGATGGTGAAGCTCCAGCCGGTCCACGGCTTCGCCGCGGAAACCACCGCCGCCACCCTGCTCGCCGTGACCGGCCAGATGGGCATGACCGTTTCCACCACCCACGCCATCACCACCGCCATCATGGGCGTCGGCGCGACCAAACGCTTCAGCGCCATCGATGGCGGCATCGTGAAGAAGATCCTCGGTGCCTGGGTGCTCACCCTGCCCGCGGCCGGCGGCGTCGCTTATGGAATGATGTGGCTGTGGCTGAAGATCGCGGGGTGATCCCGATGTGCCTTTTCCACTGGGAGTGGCGGATTTCGATCCGCCATTTCCCCAGGGATGCCCATGGCTCCGCCACCTCCGGTTGTTGTTAGGAACCGATGGTCGCGGAGCGATTGCACGCGCTTACCCAGCATGGCGGATCGAAATCCGCCACTCCTTGAGGATGCCCGACACAAGGCGCACCCTCACAGCACCCGGCATTCCGGGCGGCCCTCGCGCATCGACATCCACGGCTCCTCCGCGGCCACTTCCCGCGGGTCCTCGTCCGCGGCCCGGTCATCCGGCAACACCGCTGGGGAGAGAATGGCGTTGAAGACGAGCGTTTCGTCGAAGGGATTGAAGGTGCCGTGCGGAATCCCAGGCGGGATGTGCGCGATCTCGCCGGGACCGAGGATGCGGAACTCATTTCCCACCCACTGCTCCGCGCGCCCGGATACCACGTGGATGATCTCCTCGCGGTGCGGGTGGACGTGAAACGGATGGCAATGGTGCGGCGGCATGGACGCCCGCACCATCAACAGCTTCTCCGCCGCCACCAGGCCAGGGCGGCACAACCAGGCATTGTGGGTCCAGGCATTGGTCTCGCGCTGGGCGTCGGCGTCCTGAACGAATCGTCGTTGGCTCGGGTCCATGGGTGTCCCAACGATACGCGGCTCAGCCATTGAATCTCGCGGCGGCAGGCACCGGGATGGATTTGAAGGTGCGGGTCAGGTTCGTGAGGGATTCCTCCACGCCCATGCGCTCCAGCGAGCTGGCACCGACGAAGCCGACGCAATCGGTGGCTTCCAGCACCCTCGCGGCGTCGTCTGGCGTGTTGATCGGGCCGCCGTGGCACAGGAAGAAGATGTCGTCCCGCTCCGCGCGCGCGGCCTCGATGATCGCCTGGGTGCGCTTCAGGGTATCGTCCCACGACACCACCGCGCCGGTCACGCCGATCGAACCACCGACCGTGGTGCCGACGTGGGCGATGATCGAATCCGCCCCGGCCCGGGCCATCGCCGCGGCTTCCTCCGGCGAGTCCACGTAGACGATGGTGAAGAGATCCATGCGGTGGGCCAGGGCCACCATTTCGACCTCCTTCTTCGCGCTCATGCCGGTCTCCTCCAGCACGCGGCGGAAGTGGCCGTCCACGATGCAGTGGGTCGGGAAATTGTTCACGCCGCTGAAGCCGACGTCCTTCACCTTGCCGAGCCAGTGCCACATCCGGCGGCGCGGGTCGGTGGCGTGCACGCCGCAGATCACGGGAATTTCATCGACCACCGGCAGCACCTCATACTCGCCGATCTCCATGGCTATCGCGTTGGCATCTCCGTAGGCCATCAGGCCGGCGGTCGAGCCATGGCCCATCATGCGGAAGCGGCCGCTGTTGTAGACGATGATCAGGTCGGCGCCGCCTTTTTCGATGAACTTGGCGCTGATCCCGGTGCCGGCACCGGCGGCGATGATCGCCTTGCCGGAGTCGAGGGTGCGGGTGAGACGGTCGCGCACTTCTTGGCGCGTGTAGGGGTTTCCGATTCCGGTCCAGGGGTTGGGCATAAAATTCAGGTGTTTCTATCTGGAAAGCACCTTTGCCTCCGGTTATGGTGTCCTGCAAGAACAGGCCTGACACGTTCGTCTATTCAATCAACCCATGCCCGCCGCAAACCCCTACCCCCTCACCGGACACGTCCCGATCCGCACCCACGTGGTCCGTGCCGACCAGGCCGACCACCGCGATTGGCTGCGGGAAGCGCCGGTCTGCCCCGCCTTGGAAAAACACCACATCGCCCACGTGGGGGTTTGGGAATCGCGCGGCCCCTTCGAGCTGTCCCGCCCCGACCAATCCGGCACCTTCCTGATGGCCTGCCTCTCCGGCAGCGGCTTCGTGAAGGCGGACGGACAGTGGCGGAAAATCGAGGCCTCGCAGGCCTGTCTGCTACCGCCCTTCGTCACCAACGCGATGAAGTTTTCCGGCAACGAGCCGTGGCGGATCTGCTGGGTGCGTTACCATGAATCCCGGGAGTCGAATCCGATCGTGTCATCGGCCTCCCCCGTCCTCGGCGCCTACGATCCCTGGCCGGTATACCGCGCGATCCAAGGCCTGCATGCCGAGTGCACCGGCGAGGGCCTGCCCGCCCACCTCCATCTCTGGACCGAGTTGATCCATTCGCACGTGCTGCGTTTCGCCCAGCCTCACCAAGCCGACCCCCGCCTTTGGAAACTGTGGCGGCAGGTCGAGGATTCGCTGGCCCACAACTGGACGGTGGACGAGCTCGCCGCCCGCGCCTGCGTCTGCCGCGAACACCTGCGCCGCCTGTGCCAGGAGGAACTCGGCCGCAGCCCGATGCAGCACGTTACTTTCCTGCGCATGCAGCGTGCCCGCGACCTGCTTTCCACCACCGACCTCAAGGTCGAATCCATCACCCGCGAGGTGGGCTACCAGAATCCGAACACGTTCTCGAACACGTTCAAGAAATGGGTCGGCTGGCGGCCTTCCGAGCACCGGCGGTGATCCCGGACACACCCTCGATAGTCAAAAGCCACAAAGGACTATCGGGAGTGCTGCCTGATGTAGGATCGGCCACCGGGAGCGCTTATGGAGGACATCGCAACGTACCGCCCTACCCGACATCCCATGAATCTCAGATCCTTGTTCAGGAAATCCGCCGCCGTGCTCGTGATCGTGCTCGCCGCCGGTGCTTCCCCTGCCCACGCCGCGCCGCAGGAAGGCCGGCGGATGGAAATCCTCTTTCTGGGTGACGACGGGCACCACAAGCCGATCGGCTGCTACCGCGTCCTGAAGCAGGTCTATGGACCGAAAGGCATCGACCTGACCTTCGTGGAGGACCTAAAACAGATCACCACCGAGAAGCTCAACCAGTACGACGTCCTCATCGTCTACGCGAACCACGAGGAGGTCCCGGTGCCGCCCGCGATCCGTCCGTGGGTCGAGAACGGTGGCGCGCTCGTCGCCCTGCACTCGGCGGTGGGTTGCTTCCATCCCTCGCAGGACTGGTTCTCGCTCGTCGGCGGCCAATTCGCCAGCCACGAGACCGGCGTGTTCTCGCCGAAGACGATCGAACCGAACGACCCGATCGTGAAAGGACTGCCGGCCTTGAAGTGCTGGGACGAAACCTACGTCCACAAGAACACCACCAACGACCGCCACATCCTCCAGGTCCGCGAGCCGATGAACAAGGGCGAGACCCAGCCCGAACCGTGGACGTGGACCCGTACCCAGGGCAAGGGCCGCGTGTTCTACACCGCCAGCGGCCACGACATGCGCTGCTGGAGCCAGCCGGAGTGGCAGGAACTCGTTTACCGCGGCATCCTGTGGGCCGCGAATGACCGCGCCGATGCCTGGCGGAAACTGAAACTCCCGCCGCTGACCTCCTACACCCCGGACATCCAGAACCGCGCCCATCCGGAGATCCCGATGATGGAGCTCCAGAAGCCGCTCTCGCCCTCCGACAGCGCGAAGCACGCGCAGGTTCCCGTGGGCACCCACCTGGAGCTTTTCGCCGCCGAACCGCTCGTCATCAACCCGATCGCGCTCGATTGGGACACCCGGGGCCGCTGCTGGGTGATGGAGGCGATGGATTACCCGAACGACGCGCCCAAGGACGGCAAGGGCCAGGACCGACTGGTGATTCTCACGGACACCAACGGCGACGGCAAGGCGGACAAGCGCACCGTCTTCGCCGATGGCCTCAAGCTCGGCACCGCCTTCACCTTCGCCAATGGCGGGGTGATCGCCACCGATGGCGAGGAGGTCGTGTTCCTCAAGGATGACAATGGCGACGACGTGGCGGACACCCGCAAGACGCTGGCCACCGGCCTCGGCATCTCGGACACCCACGCCTGCACCTCCCACTTCCGCTACGGCGATGACAATTGGATCTACGCCACCGTCGGATACAGCGGCATCAACGTGAAGACCACGGATGGCAAGGTCCACAAGAACGGCTCCTGCGTCTTCCGCTTCAAGCCGGATCTCTCCGACCTCGAAGTCCTTCAAGGCACCACCAACAACACCTGGGGTCTCGGTTTCACCGGCGATGGCGACGTGATGGGTTCCACCGCGAACAACAACCCGAGCTGGAACCTCGCCATTCCGAACCGTTACTACGAGGCCCATGGTATCAAGCCGCCGCAGACCCCGCGCGCGGACACCTCCACCACCATCTTCCCGATCACCGCGGACTACACCCAGGTCGATCAAATCGATCGCTACACCGCCGGGGCCGGCCACGATTTCTACACCGACCGCCTGCCCGGTTTCCCGATCGACGGGCGCGACGCGATGGTCTGCGAGCCGACCGGCCACGTGGTGGGCCTCGGCCGCATCAAGCCGGAGGGTTCGATCTTCTCCACCGATTTCCGCGGCAACAACCTCTATGCCAACGCCGACGCTTGGTCCGCGCCCGTCGAGGCCCGTCCCGGTCCGGATGGCGCGGTGTGGATCGCCGATTGGTACAACCCGATCATCCAGCACAACGTCGTTTTCCGCTTCTACAATCCCGGCCGCGGCTACGACCAGCCGCACAGCCCGTTCCAAACCGGTGCTCCCGGTCCGGGCAAGGGCAATGCCTACGTGACCCCGCTGCGCGACCGCCAGCACGGCCGCATCTGGCGCGTGGTGCCGGATGGCGGCGCGCGCAAGATCGTCACCCTCGATCCCACCAAGCCGGATGATCTCCTCCGCACCCTCGCCTCCCCGTCCCGAGCCGACCGCCTGACCGCCCAGCGCCTGCTGGTGGAGCGCGGCAATCCGGACGTCGCCGCGGCCCTCGTCGCCGGTCTGGCATCCCAGCCCACCGCCGCGAAGATCGCCATCCTCCACACGCTGGAGGGTCTCGGCCTGCTGAAGAAGGATGGCCCCGCGCTGGAAACCGCCCGCAAGTGCCTCGCCGACGCTGACCCGATCATCGTCCGCCATGCCCTGCTCGCCCTCGGCGCGAAGGATGCCGCCGTCGCCAAGGAGCTGCCGCGTTTGATCTCCTCCCCGCAGTCCCCGCGCGAACGCCTTTTCACCCTGCTCGCCGCGGCCGATGCCACGCCGGACGACGCCACCGGCACGGCCATCGCCAAGGCCATGCCGGTGGAGGCCCCGAAGGCGGATCCCTCGCTGCTCGATGCCTGGCGCTTCGCCTCGCGCCGCCATGCCGTGCCGTTCCTGGCCGCGGTGCTGCCGCAGATTGAATTCAAGGATGAACCCGTCACCACCTCGCTGCTGCCGAACGGCTCCTTCGAGGACGCCGCGGGCGATCTTCCTGCCGGTGGCTGGAAGCCGTTCCAATGGTCTCCCGGTGGCGCGCCGCGTTTCTCCAGCGCCATCGTCGCGGAAGGCAAGACCGGCAAGGCTCTCAAGCTGACGTCCACCGAACCCACCGATTCGTCCGTCGGCATCGTGGTGAAACTGGAGCCGGAACGCCGCTACCGCCTAACCGCCTTCATCAAGACCGAGCTCAAGAGCGAAGGCGGCCAGGGAGCCATCATCAATCTCCATGGCAGCCAATCGAGCACCAAGCCGGTCGATGGCACCCGCGACTGGACGCCGGTGTCCTTCGAGTTCACCTCGCCGAAGGATGGCAACTGCCAGATCAACTGCACCATCGGTGCCTTTGGCAAAGCCAGCGGCAGCGTGTGGTTCGACGAAGTGCGGATCGAGCGCCAGGGCAAGGCGGGTTACGACCTCGCCCAGGAAGCCACCGACATCGCCGCCTCCGCCGCAAACAGCCCGGAACGCGAGCGTCTGCGCACCTTGCTGGAAAGCTCGAACGCCCCGGCCGCAAAACGCCTGCTCGCCACCGCCCTGAGCCGCCCCGCCGCGGGACCGAAGGAAACTGTGAAGCTTCCCGCCCACCTCGAGGCCGGCCAGGCGCTCTACATGAAGATCTGCGTGGAGTGCCACCAGCCGGAAGGCCAGGGCGTGCCCGCCACCTTCCCGCCGCTCGCCGGATCGGAATGGGTGAAGGGTGACCGCGACACCATGCTCCGTATCGTTCTCGGCGGACTCACCGGCAAGGTCAGCGTGGCCGGCACCAGCTATGACAGCGTGATGCCCGGACACTTCCCGCACACCGATGCCGAACTCGCCTCCGTGGTGAACTACGTGCGCTACCAGTTCGGCGGCCTCCGCGAGGATCCGGTGAAGCCGGAAGCCATCGCCGCCCAGCGCCCCGCCATCGACGCCCGCAAGATGGTTCCCTGGACCGTGGACGACCTGAAGAAGGCGCGCTGATTTCCATTTCCTGCTTTCGAGGGCTGAGCATGCCCCTCGGAGTGAACTGCCCGTCGAGTTGCAGCGCGACGGGCAGTTTCATGTACGCCCGGCGGGCTCCAATTGCCCGCGATCAGCCGGTATTTCAGCAAAAACCGAAATTCGTCAAAAGTTGATTACCATTTTTTATGTTATATTTACACATCTTTCACTCCAACAGAAAGATAACACATTTTCATTGATTTCTTTGACGGAATACGTTTGTCTAACGGCGGTCCAGCCCCCCCCGGACCGTTCCCCCCAAATTCCCCCCACCCAATGAAAACCACGATTGCGTATGCGATCGCGTGCCTGTGCGGCTCCATGGCCGTGTCACAGGCTTTCACGCTCGACTTCGTCGGGTATGAAGGTAGCACGCTCCCCCCGAATCCCCTGGTGATCAATGTCCCGGGTTACGGCGATGTTCGCTTCGATGCGGCCAACGGATCGTCGCTGGTCGTGAACAACGCTTATCAGAACGACAACGGCTCGGCCGCTCCGTCCCTGAGTTTCGACCAGGGCGAAGCACTCCAGGTCACCTTCCTCGGTGCCCAGCCGCTGAACGTGGACTTCGACTTCGTTGGTGTTTCTTCCGGTGAGAGTTTCACCGTCCAGCCGGACCTTTTCGTCAGCCAATCCTATATCATCAACCTGCAAGGCAGCGGTGATGGAGCCGGTCTCTACGCGATCAGTTGGACCCAGGTGCCAGAACCGACCTCCGCCATGCTCGGCGTGATCGGCTCCATGGTGCTCGTCCTGCGCCGCCGCCGCTGACCGGCAACGACAATTTCTCCCCCCAAACGGGGCGTGGCCTGTGCGCACGGGCCGCGCCCTTTGTTTTTTCGGTGTAGCACAAGTTTTCAACTTGCGGCCGAGAACGGCCACGGAGTCCCCCACGGCTCGCCATTTCAGAAAGCCGCCCCATTGTTGTTCACCATCTGGTGAGGGTGAATCCTCCCACTCGCAAGTTGGAAACTCGCGTTACTTCACTTCGGCTCCGGAACAGCCGGGCGCTCGGTGAGCGCACGATGCCCCTTCTTCGCCAGCTCGTGGGATTCCTTCACGATCACCTTGCCCTCGGCGTAGCGGACGCGCTCTTCCTTCACAATGCCGTTGCCCGGCGAAAACCAGATCGTGCGGCGGCTTTCGATCTTCCCGTCCACGCCATGCATGAGCATGCGGACGGAGGGGAAGCTTCCCGCAGGCACCACGCAGTCCTCGCGGCCGATGATGGCGCAGGAGCGCGGGGCCATGGCTCCGGTGCCGGGCACGGCGATGGAGGGCAGTTGGATCGAGTCCCCCGCTTGCAAACCCGCTTTCACAAAGACCACCGGCGAAGGAAACACGATCGGGCGGCTGTCCGCGTCCTTCAACAGGAGTTCGCCCCGCAATTCGATCCGGTCGTCCAGGATGTTCACATACTCGCGGGTCGGCGGAGAATTGGGAGCCACCACCTCGAAGCACTCCACCTCCGGAGCACCCTTCACGAAGGGAACCTTTCCCAAATAGGTCCGGGTCCGCTCGTGCGTGGTGTCGACGGCGGCCGCCTGCTCGCCGGTCACCCCGGCCGGGATCTCAATCCGGACCTGATAGGTCCAGAAGTCACCCGGCTCGACCTTGAGAATGGGAATGTCCAGCGCGGACGGGGCGGACACCACCTGCACGCCGGGCTGTTCCTCCTTCTTGCAGGACACCAGCAGGCAACCGAGCAGGACCGACGAAAGGGCGAGGCTGGACGAGATTTTCATGGCGATCACGTGGGGCGGCCCAGATCCGCTGTGGCGTTGTTTCCTCCGGCATGCGGAGCACCGAGACGGCGGGTCCAGATGACATCCGGGAACCGCCGTGAGTGGCGGCGCCAGAAGAACGATCCAATCAAGAACAGCACGCCGGCGGCCGGCAGCAGCCCCGCGGCCACCGCGATGAGAATGATGCGCTTCCGCTCCGCCTGCTGCTCCACCTCCAGGCGGATGCGCACACGCTCGGTCTGATAGGTCTGCGCCTGGCTCTTCACCTTGCCGAGCAGGTAGCGGAGAATGTCGGAGGTCTGGTTCGCCGCGGACCGCAGGCAGGACTCGCGGTCCGGCTCCTGGCGGGCCAGCCGCAGGGCATCCTTGGTCATGCGCGGGATCACCTCCTTGCGGTCGCTGTGGGTGATGTCACCACCGACGTAGATCCACGGCCCGTCATTGCGCCCGGCCACGTCCAACACCACGGCATAGAGGAGATCGGCCCCCCAGGCTTCCCCGAAGCGACGGGCGACGTGCTCCGGCGGCAGCTCTCCAATGCCAGGTAGCAGCACCAGCATCACGTCCGCATGGTCCCGGTTGCGGATCGTCGAAAGCTCGGCGGAAAGGCGCTTCGCCAGTTCCGGGGACAAGGTCGCCTCCGGATCGTAGATCGAGTTTTCCGGGCGCGGCCCGTATTCGAAAGTCAGGTCCGCCCGCGCCGGGAGCCAGGCGGCAAACAAGAGCAGCAAGAGGATGACGGCGCGTCTCATCATTCGCTTTCCTGGCGGCGGAGTTGCTTCCACACCTTGCGGCAGGCTTTGCGCAGCGACTTCTCCGCCGCGTCGAAAAACCTCGTCACCGCCACCCGGCGCTTCCCACGGCCCCAGGCCACGGCCATCTCCAACAGAATCCGTTCCCAAGCATCGTCCCCGAGCCACGGCTCCACGCCGTAGCCTGGAACCAACGCCGCTTTGCCGGTCGCACCATTGAACACCAGCAGCGCCGTCCACGCCCGCTGCTCGGCGGTCTCCCCTTCCGCGAGCGGGCTGGCATTGAGCATCCAGAAGCCGAACACCCGCAGGTTGTCGATGGCGGCCGCGTCCACCGAACACAGGCTCCAGCGGATCTGCGGGAAGCGGTGGGTCGTCTTCCGCACCCGGCGTGCGATGGCCGCCTGATCCGCCGGGGTCCACAGGTTCGCCGCGTCCAGCATCGGCTGGAGCGGCGGCAGGCCATGCGGGAACATCCGCATCGAGTCCTCACCGGTGAACCGGCAAGACGGGCAGAACGCGCTCTGCACCGGCAGGTGCACCAGACAGGCCGGACACACCGCCACGCCCGCCGTGAGCCGTTGGGCGGAATAGCGTCGGCGTTCGTCCGGGGGCGCGCTCATGGCTATCAGCCGACGTTCTCCACCCGGATGGCCGTCGACCGGCCGTGGGCGTCCAGACCTTCGATCCGGGAGAACTCGTTGACCACGTCCAGCGACTTGCGCACGGCGGCCTTGTCGAGCTTCACGATGCTGGTGCGGCGCTGGAAATGATCCGCGCGCAGGCCGGAGAACGAGCGCCCCGCACCGCCTGTCGGCAGCGTGTGGCTCGGGCCGGCGAGGAAGTCGCCCACCGCCACCGGCGAGTCGTTGCCGACGTAGATCGCGCCCGCGGTTTTCACCTGGGCGAGGCGCTTCTTCTCATCGGCGCAGATCAGCGAAAGGTGCTCGGGGGCGAAGTCATTGACGATGTCGATACCCTCGTCGATCGACTTCACGTGCAACACGAAGGTGCCGCCCTTCAGCACGTCCCGGATGTACTTGCTGCGGGAAAGCGTGAGGATCTGGCGGTCGACCGCCTTGAGGACCTTGTCGAGCAGGCTCTTCGAATCGGTGAGGAAACCGACCACGCTGTCGCCCGCGTGCTCCGCCTGCGCGAGCAAATCGGCGGCGATGAAATCGGGATTGCCGGTCTTGTCCGCGAGGATGAGCACCTCGCTCGGGCCGGGCAGCAGGTCGATCGCAACCGCGCCGACGAGCTGGCGCTTGGCCTCGACGACGAACCGGTTGCCGGGGCCGACGATCATGTCGACCGGACGGATCGACTTGGTGCCGAGCGCGAGCCCGGCGATGGCCTGGGCCCCGCCAACCTTGATCACCTCGGTGGCACCGGCCTTCCGCAGCGCGTAGAGCACCGCCGGGTTCACCGTGCCATCGGGACCGCACGGGGTGGCTCCCACGATTTCCGGCACACCGGCGGCGAGCGCGAAGCCCGCGGTCATCAGCGCGGTGGAAACGAGCGGAGCCTTTCCGCCGGGAACGTAGACGCCCACGCGGTCGAAGGGGGTGAAACGCTCACCCACGGTCGCGCCCTCGGCGTTCTTGAAAGACCAGTCCTTGCGCAGGCTGTGTTTGGCGAAGGCCTTGATGTTCTTCAACGTGCGGGCCACGGCGCGGCGGGTGGCGGGCGTCACGGCCTTCTCAGCCGCGGCGAACTCCTCCTCGCTCACGAAAAGCTGCTTCGCGGTCAGTGTGGCGCCATCGAAACGCTTCGTGAAGGCCAGCAGCGCGGCGTCGCCCTTCGCGGCGACCTCGGAAATGATTTCCCCCACCAGATCCCGCACGCCCGGATCGGGAATCGCACGGCGGTTGAGACGTTTGACGAAGGACGGATATCCGGGATCGCTATGGCGGAGAATCTTCATTCAGGCGGCGGCAGTCTGTTGGTGAAAGCCCGGCAAGCCAAGCTTGTTTCACGCGCGTTCCTTGCCGTCCTTCCCGCTCACTTCCCATGCCGGGAGCGGAGCCGCTCCAGCGTTTCCTTCCCCTGCGGGGTCTCCGTCCACGAGGGCAGTTCCAGATAGTCCGCGGCCTCCCGGCAAGCGGTGGCCTCGGCCGGATCTGCCATCCGCGTGGCGGCCATGCGCAGGACAGGGATCGCATCCTGCTCGCCGAGCTGGATCAGGCCGTCCCGGGCGGCCTCCCGGATCTCGCGGTCTGGATCGGTTAGAAAGACCGCGATGGTTTTCACCGCCGCCGGTTCGTAAGTGGTGACGGCTTCCTCGATGCTCTGCCGCATGGCGGCGCGTTGCTCCGAAGAGGCAACCGGAGCCGCCTTCGCACCGATCATCGCATCGGACGCCGGTGCCGTGTCCTTGGCGCGCCCCGTCCTGGATGGCGGAGCGAGACCCGCCATTGGCTCGACCATATCGGGCTCATGCCGCAAGGCGAGAATCCCGAAGCCGATGCCCAAAACCGCCACTGCGGCGATGGCGGCACCCGCGCGCTTCATGGAGCAGGAGAGGCGTCCTGGTTTTTCGTTCCCGGCGCGGCCGGAGTGGCATTGGTATCCGGGAAGTAGGTTTCCAAACGCAGCCCCACGCCACCGGTGGTCTTATAGGTACCGGTGTAGGTGGTTTTGCCCAAGGTGGCTGGAACTGCGGGAACTTCAGGAACCGCCGCCACATCGTCAGTGGTCGCGTTGGTCGGCCCGGCGTTCGCTGGTTTCGCAGGAATGGCCGCCACCGGAGCGACGTAGCCGATGACGCCGATGATGTTGTAGGTCTCCGCTCGGGTGACGATCGGATAGGGGGTGTTCGCGATCTTGGTGCCGGTGGTCTTTTTCGACTCGGTGCCGGAGAACGTGCCATCCCCATCCTTCACGGAAATCGTTCCATAGGTGAAGCTGTTCACCACGTTGCTGGTCGTCGTGGTGGTGCCCCCTGTCCCGCCGGTGCCGCCGGTGCCGCCGGTGCCGCCAGTCCCTCCAGAACCAGTGCTAGTCGTGGTGGCGGGTTTGGTAGCGCGGCCTTGGACCGCAGGTTGGGTCAGGAGGTCATCCGGCACGGAAATGGCGGGCTTGCCCGGCTTGAAGGCATAGAGGTCACCGGCATCCGCGTCATCAGTGAAGCGGGACAGCGACCAACCCTGTACGGAACCGTCCAGAAGGCCGTCCTCGTTCATTGCGATCAGAATCTCCTTATTGGTGAAACGGGACACCGCCTTGGCATCTTCGTTGACCGCTGCTTGGAGGGCCACAGGCGTGCGCACGCCGACCTTCACGGTGGGCTCGTCCGCGGCGGAAGAAAGGGAAGCCGCGCCAAGCAGCCCGGCGGTCACGAGGGTGATGGATTTCATGGGATCGAAAATCTGGATGGGCGGGAACCTGAATCCCGCCGTGCACGTAGGAAACGCCACATCTCTGAAGATTTATCGGTGGATTGCCACGGAAAAATCCGTGCCAAAGCCCGTGCCAACCGGAAATCGAAATGCAAAATGCCCGGAACCGTTTTTCCGGCCGGAAAGGTGCCTACGGAGGCACTCATGAGGAAACCTCATCCTAACAGACATTTTACCCTCACTGGTTTTCATTTCCGCCCGGAAACCGCCCCGTTTGCAATGAGGGTAGCGCATTTCGGCCGGGATGATGATTCACCGCCGGAGTGGCCCCGGGAGGGCAGGTTGGCAAACGTCGCGCTTAGTTGAAAGCGACCACCACATCATGAAAGCAACCACACTGCTGATGCTCACCGCGGCTCCTGTCTTTGCAGGCGCCCCCGCCCCCCAGATCGATGCCCCCGCTTCCTCGGGAAGCTGGCTCGATGACTTCAAGATCGACGCCGAGATCCGCACCCGTGCCGAGTGGACCGACAACCTCCGCGATTTCAACGATGACAAGAACGCCAGCGACGACGACGGCTGGCTCGCCACCCGTGCCCGCCTCGGCCTCGGCTGGACGCCGGAGAAATGGCTGAAGGTGTATGTCCAGGGCCAGGACAGCCGCGAGTTCTTCTCGGGCCGCCCGCACGATACGCTCGGTGGGGCGAACGGCGATGACTCCTTCGACCTCCGCCAGGCCTACCTCCAGCTCGGCGACCTCAAGCAATTCCCGCTCCAGCTCACGCTGGGCCGCCAACCGCTAGACTACGGTTCCAAGCGCGTCCTCGCCGATCCGGTCTGGGGCAACTACGGCCGCACCTTCGATGCCGCGAAGCTCACCTGGCAGGTGAACAAGGACTGGACCGTCGACGCCTTCGCCGGAAACGTCGTGACCATCGAGGAAGACGCTTTCAACGACGGCGACCACGGTGCCGATCTGGTCGGCCTCTATGCCTCCGGCAAGATCCCCTGTGGCCAGACCCTCGATTTCTACGCCGTCCACCTGGACAGCGAGGAATCGAAGATGGCCGCGGTGAAGGGTGACTTCTGGACCATCGGTTCCCGCCTCTTCAAGAAGGCCGGCAAGGACTCGCCGTGGGATTGGGAACTGGAAGCCATGGTCCAGACCGGCAATGTCTACTCGGGCAAGAAGGACCTCGACCTGCTCGCCTTCGGTGGCCAGGCCACCCTCGGCTACACCTTCCAGCACACGCCGTGGACCCCGCGCATCAGCGCGAACTACAGCTACGCCAGCGGTGACGACGACCGCACCGACGGTGACCAACACCGCCTGCAGCCGGTCTATCCGTCCACCCACACCATGAACGGCCTGCTCGACTCCGTCGGCTGGGCGAACATCCATGATCCCTATCTGGAGCTGACCGTGGTGCCGGTGAAGGACTGGAAGGTGGGTGTCCAGGCGCACGCCTTCTTCCGCGCCGAAACGGGTGACTTCGTCTACCGTGCGAACGGCTCCACGCCGATCCGCATGCCCGCCGGCTACAATGGCGACACCTTCGTGGGCACCGAACTGGACCTCTACGTGCAGTCGAACCTGACCAAGAACCTCGAGCTGCTCGCCGGTGTCGGCGCGCTCTTCGCCGGGGAATACCTGGACAACACCGGCACGGATGACACGGCGAAGACCGCCTACCTCCAGCTGACCTACAAGTATTGATTCGGAATCCTAGAGCAGCGCTCGCATCAGGCGCTCGTCTCTCCGCGGATCAGGCTCCAGCCCGTCACTTTCATCGGTGGCGGGCTGGACGTCGTTGGACCATGGAGGGGAATGTCCCGCTCCCACGACCTCCGGCCATTCCCCGCTTTCGATGAACTCCGGCGGCGGCATGTCCAGCGGAGGGGTTTCCGACCACCCGTGGTAAGATATTCCGGTCATACCCCTTCATACACCCGATTCACGGCTCTGTCGCGTGACGGATTGGCCAGAATCCGCCCCCAAAAATCTCTCAAGCCCGTTGCTCGAACGGGTAGTCCAGCGTGGGATCACGCTCGGTGGGACGGGCCGGCATGGTGCCCGGAGTGGAAGACGGAAGCTCGCCGACGAGGATGTAGTCCTCCGGGGTCTCCAACTCCACCGGTGCCTCATAGCTACCCGGCTCGACCGCCTCCACCCAGGTGGCACCGGCCACGGCGCGCCCGGAGCGGACCAGCACGTCCCGCAATTCCGGCGGGGTCATTTCCGTGCGGGAAATGACGATCAAACGCGCCTCCTCCATGTGCGGCGGTTGCCACAGGTGGGTGAAAACCTTGTAGTGATGCCACGGTTCGGTTCCTCTTTGCTGGGCCATACTGTCATATTCGCCGTACATCGACGGAACGTCAAGAAGGCGCTGGAACCAAGGCGGCACAAAGGTTCCAGCCGCATCCGCGGAAACCGGGGACGTCCCTCTCCCGTCCTTGCATTTCGCGCGGGCCGTGGAGAAAATCGCGGTCCCGTGACCCACGCTCCGAAGCCCCTCCCCGCCTTCCTCCTGCTCGCGCTTTCCGCCACCGGCATGGCGGAGGAGTTCTCCTACGACACCCTCCGCGCCGAGGCCCGCACGCTGGCCGCCGCGCCCTACGAGGCCCCGAAGGATACGCTGGCCGACTACTGGAAGAACCTGACCTACGACCAGCACCGCGACATCCGCTTCAAGATGGAGTCCGGCCTGTGGTGGGACCAGAAGACGAACTTCTCCGTGGACTTCTTCCACCCCGGCTGGACGACGAAGCGCACCGTCTCCGTCTCCGAGGTGGTGGGCGGAAAATCGACGCACCTCGATTTCAATCAGAGCCTTTTCAACTACGGCAAGAATGTGATCCCGAAGGGCACCCCTGCCCCGCAGGGATACTCCGGCTGGCGCGCCCGCACGCACCTCAACTCCGAGGACTACATGGACGAATTCCTCGTGTTCCAGGGCGCGAGCTACTTCCGCGCGATCCCGCAGAAGACGGTCTATGGCCTTTCCGCCCGCGGCCTTTCGCTGAACAGCGGCCTGCCCGGCGTGCCGGAGGAGTTCCCGGACTTCACCGAGTTCCACCTCCAGCGCCCCACGAAGGAAGACAAATCGCTCAAGGCCTGGGCCCTGCTCAACGGCCCGAGCGTGGCGGGCGCGTATCAATTCACCGTCACCCCGGGAACGGAAACCGTGATGGACGTGGAAGCCGAGCTGACCTTCCGCAAGCCGGTCCAACAAATCGGGCTCGCCCCGTTCTCCAGCATGTTCTGGTTCGGCGAAGGCACCCAGCCGCGGCCCTACGATCACCGTCCGGAAGTGCATGACAGCGATGGCGTGCTGATGGAACTCGGCAGCGGCAACCTTCACTACCGCCCGCTGGAGCACGCCAGCGACCGCTTCCGCCACTGTGTCTTCCGCTTGGAAAAGCCGCGCTCGTGGTCGCTGCTCCAGCGCGACCGCTCGTTCTCGTCCTACCAGGATCCGGAGGCCGGCTACCACAACCGCCCGAGCGTGAAGGTCGAGCCGGTGGAAGGCTTCGACCTCGGCAAGCTCCACCTCATCGAGATGCCGACCCACGACGAGACCGACGACAACGTCATCCTGCTGTGGGAACCGGAGCCGACGCTGGAGGTCGGGAAGTCCTACCGCTTCCACTACCGCCTGCGCTGGATGCGCGATCCCGCGCCGTCCGGTCTGTTCCAGGTGAAGGCCACCCGCCCGGGCGTGCCGGTGAAGCAGCCGGGCCAGATGCTGGTGTCCGTCGACTTCGCCAAGCCGCTGTATCCCGAGAAAAAGGTGGGCGATCCGAAGTGGGACGATGCCACCAAGATCAAGCCGGTGGTGACCCTCAACAAGGAAGGCGTGAAGCTCGTCCACGTGGGCCTCACCGACCTCAGCATGCCGAACGTCGATGACATCGCCGTGGCCGACGGTCGCAATCCCGCGATGCACATGCCGCAGGTGCTGCGCGCCTTCTTCGTCTTCCAGCCCGGCGAGGAAAAGGACATCGACATGACCTGCGAGCTCCAGGACGAGACCGGCAAGGTCGTGTCCGAGCGCTGGGTATATCTGTGGAGCAAGTGAGCCTCAGTGTAGCTGAAAGCTCCGCTTTCAGAATGTATCCTCCAGCTCCAGGTGGCGGCAGGCGGGGAGGCCTGACAAGCCGCCCCGTCTGGATGACTGGAGCCATCCAGGACCATCCGAAAGCAGAGCTTTCGGCCACCATCGTTCCCCCAATCTTCATCCGCTTTTCATGACCCGCGCGCCGGATCTTCCCAATTCCATGGGAACGTCCGGCCGTCATGAACATCGACCACTGGATCTCCCACTTCCGCCGCAATGGAATTGAGCGCCCGGAACCCGACTGGGAAGCGCCGCTCGATCTCCAAGGGAAGCGCCTCGCGAAACTCACGCGCTCGATCCAACAATTCCAACTCGGTGACGGCGGCGGCCCGGCCTATCTGATCGCGTGGAACCGGGAGAGCCTGCTGGCTTCCGATCCCGGCATCCGCACGCTGGTCGACCTGTGGTTCAAGGAGGAGGTCGAGCATTCCCGGCTGCTCGGTGTGATGCTGGCCCGCCTCGGCGGCAAGCCGATCGAATCGCACTGGAGCTTCGGGCTCTTCTGCGGCCTGCGGCGGTGGCTCGGTGTGAGTTTCGAGCTCTACGCGCTGCTGCTCACCGAGATCGTCAGCCATGTTTACTACAAGATGCTGCATCGCCACGGCGGCGATGAAGCGTTGCGCGGGATGTGCCGCCTGATCATCCGTGACGAGGCGGGCCACATCGCCTTCCACCGCGCCCGACTCACCAGCGAGGCGCTGCAACATGGGCGGAACTACGGCAAGTTGTGGGAGGGATTGTTCCTGCTGCGCGGGCTGGCGGCGGGCACGGTGCTGTGGGTGAACCACCGAGGGGCCCTGCGCGCGCTCGGAGCCACCGACCGCGCGTTCTACGAAACGATCTGGCGGGACATGGGCAAGTTCATCATCGGGCTGCGCGGCGATCTGGAGAAGGCCCGCGCGGATCGGCTCGCCGAAACCGGTTCGCTGATGCAGGAGGCCACGTGAGAGCCCACGACGGGTGAGCAGAACACCGGATCTCCGGTTTTCACCCCGGCCGCGTCTCCGGCTCCTCGCCGAAGATGATCGTATTGCCATCAGGATCGCGGAGGCGGGCGATGCGGATGGTTTCCCCGGTGCTCATGTGGCCGGTCTCGATGGGACCCGCCACGAGGCCGGCCTTTTCGAGGAACGCCACCTGGAGCTCCAGGTCCTCCACGCCGAAGGTGGCGTGGCATGAACCGGCCTTCGCGCCATCCCGCACCACCTGCAGCCCGCCATCGCGCGTGAGCTGCCATTCCGCGCAGCCGTCCATCGGCACGCGGTCCGGCGCCCTCCCCAGCAGCCGCGCATACCACGCCCGGGAGGTTTCGAAATCGGCCACCAACACCACCGCGAGGACATTGGACACGCGCATCCCAAAAGCCCTAGCACGTCCGCCGTTCCTGTGGAAGGAGTGTCCGAATGCGGAGATATAATTCGAACGACCGTTTCAACCCGCGGGAATTTTTTCCGAAAAAATGTCCGCGCCTGTCCAGAACCGCGTCCGCCGTTCGTCGATAGGGTGAAGATCGAAACTTCACCACCTCATCGAACTCCAAAACCACCATCACCATGAGCACCACCCAAACTCCCGAAGCCCCCGCCACCGGCATGCCTCAGATGCCGTCTCCCGTCGCCGAACACGCCTGGCTCGAGCGCCTCGCCGGCGAATGGAAGACTTCCGCCGAACTCCAGTGCATGCCGGACCAGCCGCCGATGAAAACCGTGGGCCACGACAGCAGCCGCATGCTCGGCGGTTTCTGGCTCATCAGCGAGACGAAGAGCGAATCGCCCGAGATGCCCTTCGGCGCGATTTTCACCATCGGCTACTCGCCGGAGAAACAGAAGTACCTCGCCACCTGGGTGGACACCATGACCAGCCGCCTCTGGACCTACGAGGGCGAGGTCACGGACAACGGCACCGTGCTGACCTTCCATACCGAGGGCTCCTGCCCGCTGGAGCCGGGCAAGCTGATGCGCTTCCGCGAACGCATCCAACTCCTCACGCCGGACCACAAGCTCTTCACCAGCGCGATCCAGAACGATGATGGCGAGTGGCGCACCTGCGTCACCGTCCACGCCCACCGCGTGAAGTGATTTCCGAACCCCAGCCACCCACCGTCATGAAACACCAAGGAACTCTCGGCGTGGAAGACGCCATCACCGGCCATCCGGTGCTCCCGCACGACCAATGGATCACCGCCCGCAAGGAACTGCTGCGGAAGGAAAAGGAACTCACCGCCCTGAGCGATGAAGTGAACGCCGCCCGCCGCGCCCTGCCATGGGAGAAGGTCGAGAAGGACTACGCCTTCGACACCTTGGACGGGAAACAGACGCTCGCCGATCTCTTCGGGTCGAAGCGCCAGATCATCCTCTACCACTTCATGCTCGCCCCGGGCTGGGAAGAAGGCTGCGTGGGCTGCTCCCATTTCGCCGACCAGGTGGAGGGACCCCAGCAGCACTTCGAGCAGGCGGACGTCAATTTCCTCTGCGTCTCCCGCGCGCCGCTGGCGGAGATCGAGAAATACCGCGCCCGCATGGGCTGGAAATTCAAGTGGGTTTCCTCCAACGGCTCGGACTTCAACTACGACTACAAGGTGTCCTTCACGCCGGAGCAAGTCGCAGAGGGCTGCAAGGAATACAACTACGGCACCTCCCCCTACCCCTTCGACGAGTTGCCGGGCATCAGCGTCTTCTACAAGGATGAGGACGGGAACGTCTTCCACACCTACTCCGCCTACGCCCGCGGGCTGGACGCGCTGCTCGGCACCCACCATTTCCTGGACCTCACGCCGAAGGGCCGTTGCGAAACCGCCCCGCCGCCGGCCCCGAACTGGCTGCGCCACCACGACAAATACGAGTCCGCGGAAAGCTCCTCGTGCTGCTGCGGCTCGAAGAAGGAAACGGAGGCCATCGCATGAAGGCGGGCTGCGCGTGCCGCGGCCGGGGCGTCCTCGGGTTCATCCGGTGGGCGCTCCCCGGCTCGGTGCTGGTCTTGATGCCGAAATGCCCGGCCTGCCTCGCGGCTTATGTCGCGCTGGCCAGCGGCATCGGTCTCTCGATCCCGGCGGCGGCCTTCCTCCGCCACGCGCTGCTCGGCCTGTGCGTGCTCTCGCTGCTCTTCCTCGCCGTGCAACGGTTCCGTCGCTTGCGCGCGAGGAGGCCGCTGTGAGCTTGAACCCCGCCCCTTCGCCCGCTTTCCTGTTAGTCCATCCCTAGCGAACTTTCCCCATGTTGAAAAAGATCCTCCTCGCCCTCGGCCTCGCCGTGATCGTCTTCCTCGTTGTCGCAGCCCTGCAACCGGCGGACTTCAAGATCACCCGCAGCGCCACCGTCGCCGCGCCGCCCGCCGCGGTGTTCGAGCACGTCAACGATTACCACAAGTGGCAGGACTGGTCGCCGTGGGCGAAAATGGATCCAGCCATGAAGGTCACCTACGAAGGCCCCGCTTCCGGCAAGGGGGCGTCCTACGCCTGGGTTGGCAACAGCAAGGTCGGCGAAGGCCGCATGTCCATCACCGACAGCGACCCCGCCAAGCGCGTGACGATGAAGCTCGAATTCCTCAAGCCCTTCGCCGCCACGAACACCGCCGAGTTCACCCTCGCCCCCGAAGGCAGCGGCACCACGGTGACGTGGACCATGACCGGCAAGAACAACTTCATGGCAAAGGCCTTCGGGCTGGTCATGAACATGGACAAGCTCGTGGGCAAGGACTTCGAAAAGGGGCTGAGCAATCTCAAGGAGATCGTGGAGAAGAAGTGACCTACCGTTCAATCATACCATCCATTTTATGAAATACATTCCCACCGTCGCCAGCGTCCTGCTCGGCCTGTTGTTCCTGATGGCCAGCGTTACGTTCTTCCTCGGGATGATGCCCGCGGAGACGCTGGAGCCAGGCACGCCCAAGGCGATGTTCACCGGTGCCTTCGGCCCGACCGGCTACCTCGCCTTCGTGAAGGTGTTCGAGCTCGTCGGCGCCGTCCTCGTGATGATTCCGAAGACCCGCAATATCGGCCTGCTCGTGCTCGGTCCGATCATCGTCAACATCCTCGCCTTCACCGTCTTCATCGCGAATGGCGAAGGGCTCTACAATCCCATGCTGATCCTTATCTGCGTGGCCGCCCTCTACCTGCTGTGGGATGCCCGCAAGGCCTTCGCCGGGCTTCTCCGCTGATCCACTACCTCCCGCCATCATGCAATTCGTCCTTCTCATCATCCACGCCGATCCCGAGCGTTGGAACAGTCTGACCACCGACCAGCGCAACGCGGTCCACGAGGCCTGCGGCGTCTGGCACCAGGAACTCGTCGACAAGGGCGTGGCCGTGCACGCCGTCGGCCTCCAGCCGCCGGACACCACCGCCGTGGTCCGGCGGAAAGACGGCTCGGTTTTCGTGACCGACGGCCCCTTCTCCGAATCGAAGGAAGTCATCGGTGGCTTCGAAATCATCGACTGCGCCAGCAAGGAGGAGGCCATCGCCATCGCGAAGCGTTTCCCCGCGCTCGACGCCGGAGCCATCATCGAAGTCCGTCCCGCCGTCACCGGCCCGTGCCGTGATTGATCCACCCACCCTACCCATGAACAAACTCGTCTTCATCAACCTGCCCGTGGCCGACCTGCCACGCTCCAAGGAATTCTTCTCCGCGCTCGGTTACAGCTTCAACGCCCAGTTCACCGACGACAACGCCGCCTGCATGATCGTGAGCGACACCATCCACGTGATGCTGCTCACGCACCGCCATTTCGCCCTGTACTCGCCGAAGCCGGTGAGCGACGCGAAACAAACCGCCGAAGTTCTCGTCTGCCTTTCCTGTGAAAGCCGCGAGGAAGTGGACGCCACCATCGCCAAGGCCGTCGCCGCCGGGGGCAGCACCTACAAGGAACCTCAGGACCACGGTTTCATGTATGGCCATGGATTCCAGGACCCGGATGGCCACGTCTGGGAATACATGTGGATGGACCCGGCCGCCGTCCAGAAAGCCTGACCCCACCGCGCCATGAACGTCACCTCCGCCCCGTCCGATCCGATCCTGGTCGTCACCCGCGTCTTCGATGCCCCGCGGCCGCTGGTCTATCGGGCGTGGACGGAGAAGGCCCACCTCGACCACTGGTGCGCGCCGCATGGATTCACCATCCCGTTCTCGGAGGGCGATCTCCGCGTCGGCGGCGCGTGGCGAACCTGCATGCTCTCCGGTGAGGGCACCCAGTTCCGGCTCGGCGGCGTCTATCAGGAGCTGATCGAGGACCGGAAGATCGTCTTCACCCACGTGTGGGAGGAGGACTACGGCCCCGGCCCCGAAACGCTGGTAACGGTCCTGCTTTCCGATGATGCCGATGGCGGCACACGGATGGAGTTCACCCACGGAGTCTTCGCCACCCAGCAATCGCTGGAAGGCCACCGCGGCGGCTGGAGCGAATGCTTCGACCGGCTCGCATCCTATCTGGAGGATGCGAAGCTGCGCGAGGTCGTCCAATCCCGCCTGCTCGACACCCACGTGGAGGACGCCTTCGATGCCTGGATCGATGCCGGCCGCCTCGCTGAATGGTGGGGACCGGAGGGCTTCACCAATCCACTTTGCCAATTCGAGCCCCGGCCGGGCGGCCTCATCCACATCCACATGCGCGCGCCGGATGGCACCGTTTATCCGATGTCTGGCGTGGTGCAGGACGTGGCTCCGCCGGAGCGGCTGGAGTTTCTCAGTGCCGCGCTCGGCCCCGACGAAAAGCCGCTCTTCGAAGTCCACAACACCGTCACCTTCACACCGGAGGAAGGCAAAACCCGGCTCAAACTCCATGCCCGCCTGAACGGTGGTCCCACCCCGGAATCCCTGCCCTACCTCGCCGGCATGCAAACCGGCTGGTCGCAATCGCTCGACCGGCTCCAAACCTATCTCGAAACCACCTGAACCGCCCACCGCCATGAGCCAATACGTCGATGGATTTGTCATCCCCGTCCCGAAGGCCAATATCGAGGACTACCGCAAGCTTGCCGAATTGGCCCGCCAGATCTGGCTGGACCACGGAGCACTGGATTACCGCGAGTGCGTCGGCGACGATCTCGACCAGGAAAAGACCGTGACCTTCCAGAAAGCCGCCGGGGCCAATCCTGACGAAACCGTGGTCTTCGCCTGGATCACCTATGAATCCCGCGAACGCCGTGACGCCATCAATACGGCCGTGATGAACGATCCCCGGATGGCACCCATGATGACCTCGACCACCATGCCTTTCGATTGCAACCGCATGATCTACGGCGGCTTCACTACCCTCGTCTCCTGATTTTCCAAACTCCCACCACCACGAAACCATGATCATCCCCACCCACAGCACCGGCCACCTGATCCTCTTCCGCGGCACCGATTGGTGCAAGGAGCTCTCGATGGACGAGATCCAGAACGTCATGTCCCGCTGGAACGATTGGGTCGAAGGCCTCAAGAGCGATGGCCGTCTCATCGCCGCCAGCCCGCTCGAGAACGAAGGCCGCGTCATCACCGGCAAGAACGCCAACGTGGCGGACGGTCCCTTCGCCGAATCGAAGGAAGCCGTCGGCGGCTATTTCTACGTGAACGTCGAGAGCATTGACGAAGCCGTGGAAATCGCGAAGCAGTGCCCCGGCCTGCCCCACGGCATCATCGTCGAGGTCCGCCCGGTCGCGCCATCGTGCCCGATCGAGCGCATGAACCTGGAGGCCGCCGCAGCCGCGCAGGGCTAACAAGGTAGGACGTTCCCACCGAGAGTGCCGGGCCTCGCTCCCGGTAGATCGGGCCAATTCAGACAGAATTAACAGGAACCATGGGAAATCGCCTTCACTTGTAGAGGTCTCCTTCCTCTATTTTGTAAATTCTGAAAAATTCTGTTAATTCTGTCCAAACCCGGCCCGACGCCTCAGCGAGTCATCCTACCCGCAGCATGAGTACTGAGATCCCGCGCCTCACCGACCATCTCTTCCGTCATGAGGCGGGAAAACTGGTGTCCGCATTGACGGGGATCTTCGGCATCCACCGGCTCCAGCTCGCGGAGGACGTTGTCCAGGAAGCCATGGTGCGGGCGCTGCAAACGTGGCCCTACCACGGCATCCCCGACAACCCCGCCGCTTGGCTCATGCAGACGGCGAAACGCCGCGCGCTCGATTTGATCCGCCGCGAGAAGGTCTTCCACGACAAGCTGCCCGAGATCACCGCCTCGCTGGAGCAGTGGCCGGAAAGCGATGAACACGCGCCGCGGTTCGAGGACGAGATCAAGGACGGTCGCCTGCGGCTGATGTTCGCGTGCTGCCACCCGGACATCCCCCAGGATGCCCAGACGGCGCTCGCCTTGAAAACACTCTGCGCCTTCAGCCCGGCGGAGATCGCCAGCGCCTTCCTCACCACCGAGGCCGCCATCGCCAAGCGTCTCACCCGCGCCCGCCAGCGCATCGCCGAGGCGGGCATTCCGTTTGAAATCCCCGCCGGAGAAGAACTCGCCCCGCGTCTCGATGGCGTGCTCCGCATTCTCTACCTGCTCTTCAACGAGGGCTACAGCGCTTCCAGCGGCGACAGCGTGATCCGCGCCGAGCTTTGCCATGAGGCGATCCGCCTGGCGGATGCCCTGGTCCAGCATCCCGCCGCGAACCATCCGCGCATGCATGCCTTGCTGGCGTTGATGCTGCTCAATGCCTCCCGGCTCCCCGCACGCGAGGATTTGCAGGGCAATATCCTGCTTCTCAAAGATCAGGACCGCGGCTTGTGGGATCACGCCATGATCGGCCGCGGGCTGCGCCACCTCGCGCTCTCCGCCCGTGGCGATGACCTCACCGAGTATCATCTCCAGGCCGGAATCGCCGCCCACCACAGCACCGCACCCGATGCCGTCTCCACCCATTGGCCCGGCATCCTCGCCCACTACGACCGCTGGCTCACGATCAGCGATTCCCCGGTGGTGGCGCTGAACCGCGCCGTCGCGTGTGCCGAGGTTCACGGTCCGGAGGCGGGAATCACGGCACTGGAACCGATCTGGAAGAGCGGGCAACTCGAGCGTTACTACCTGCTGCACGCCGTGCTCGGTGATCTTCAGGAACGCCTCGGCGACTCCGAGGCCGCCGCCGCCTCCTTCACCCGAGCCCTCCAGCTTACTGCTGTAAAAGCCGAGCAGCTGTTTCTAACCGACCGTCTGAGAGCCTGTCTGGTGAAATGACCATCAGGGCGCAAGGACATTCCTGTCCTTGCCTGAAGAGACTCCGATGGTTGGAGTCGTTCAGCGCAATGACTCTTCCCAACAAGGACAGGAATGTCCTTGCTCCTTGGATCACAACCGCGGCTCCCACTCCATCGCCGACGGAGGAAGCTCGCCCGTTGCGATCAGCCAGGTGCGGCGGAGGACGCGGAAGACGGTTTGGTGTTCATCACGTCCCGGAATGACGATGCGGGGGAAAATGCGGCGCAGATCATGACCGTGGGTCCAGATTCCAATCCCCTGGTTTCCTTGTCCGAATCCGATTGCCTCCTCCTTGATCTCCCGGATGTCACCGTAGTTCACCGGCTTGATCCCGGCATGATCCCAGCCCGAGGGAAGCAACACCCGCATATTGGTGAATGCCTGCCATGCGTTTCCGCGACGGAAGAGGTCGAACCCAAGCTTCGCGATCGCCAACGCCACCGCGACAGCGAAAATCCAGAGCGTAGAGTTGAGCGGCGATCCATCGGGACGACCAATCCCTTGCAGGATCAGAGTTCCGGCCAACACAATCGGGACGAACAATGCTTTCCCAACAATGGGCCGGATCGCCGGCTTCCCCACCCACAGCACCTCCTCCCCGGGAACGAGGAGTTCCTGAACACGCGGGGGAACGAGAGGAACGCTCATGGCGGAAGAATCCGATAGACTCAGACATATCAGGTTTCACCTCCTCCGCGAGTGGAAAGGTCGCACGGCCTCTCCACGATGTAGCTGAAAGCTCTGCTTTCAGAATGTAGGGGGAGGCTCCGCTTTCCCTCTTCGGGGTGGAGGTCGTTTGGCCGGTGAGCCCCCGCCAACTGGAGCTGGCGGAGACGATTCGAAAGCGGAGCTTTCGACTACATCAGGAAACAAAAAGCGCCCCGGCGTGAACCGGGGCGCTTTTTGAAAAACCAGTATCAGATGCCGCTTACTTGATCGACGGCACGCCGATGGACGGATCGGTGTCAGCGGCGTAATCCACGCCTTCAAGGCCGAAGCCGAAGAGGCGCAGGAAGCTCGACTGGTAACCGGCGAAGTCACCGAGCTCGGAGAGGTTCTCGGTGTTCACTTCCTTCCAGCGCTCGCCGACGAGGGCCTGAACGGCCGGGGCCATTTCCCAGTCGTCCACACGGATGCGGCCGGCTTCGTCGGGCTGCGGGTTGCCGTTGTACATCCGCTCGCGGAAGAGGCGGTCCATCTGCTCGATGGTGTCCTCGTGGGTGCCTTCGTCCTTCATCACCTTGTAGAGGAGGGAGATGTAGAGCGGCACCACCGGGATGGCGGAGCTGGCCTGAGTGACCAGCGCCTTGTTCACGGACACCCAAGCCTTACCCTGAAGCGGAGCGAGCTTGGCGTCGAGTTCGCGCTGAACGCGCTCGAGGTCTTCCTTGGCCTTGCCGATGGTGCCCTGCTTGTAGATCGGCCAGGTGACTTCCGGCCCGATGTATGAGTAGGCGACGGTCTGCACGCCTTCGGCCAGCACGCCGGCTTCGAGCAGGGCGTCCATCCAGAACATCCAGTCCTCGCCGCCCATCACGGCCACGGTCTGGGGAATGTCGTCACCCTGGGCCGGTTCGATGGACACCTCGTTGACCACGCCGCTGTTGGTGTTGAGGTTCTTGGCGGAGTAGCTCTGGCCGATCGGCTTGAGGACGGAGGAGTAGACTTCACCGGTCTTCGGATCGGTGCGGCGCGGGGAGGCGAGGCTGTAGACCACGCAATCGACCTGGCCGAGGTCGGCCTTGATGGCGGCGATCACCTCGGCCTTCATCGCATCGGAGAAGGCGTCGCCATTGAACGAGCGGGCGTAGAGACCAGCGGCGGCGGCTTCCTTTTCGAAGGCGGCGGAATTGTACCAACCGGCGGTGGCGGGGCGGCTTTCCTCACCCGGACGTTCGAAGAACACGCCGATGGTGGCGGCATCGGAGCCGAAGGCGGCAGCGATGCGGGAAGACAGGCCGTAGCCGGTGGAAGAACCGATCACGAGCACCTTCTTCGGGCCGTTGGCGATCGGGCCGCGGGATTTGACCACGGCGATCTGGTCGGCCACGTGCTTGGCGCAGCCTTCTGGATGGGCGGTGGTGCAGATGAAACCGCGGACCTTGGGAGAGATAATCATGGTGGTGGGTCGTGTGTTCGGAAACCGGACGCGGGAACCCCGCTGCCGTCCGGCTGGGCAAATCGTGAACCGGAACCTTGGACGGTGTGCAAGCTTTGAACAAGCCGAACCGTTTTCCCGCCCCATCCGCCGCACATCCTATTGAGAGTAAATGGGAAGCGTTTCTCTTAAAATATCAACGATGCGCTCCCGCTCGGGCTTTTTCAGGTAACCGTAGCCCTCCATTTCCTCCGGAGCCTCCAGGATCGCTCCCAGCCGCTTCACCACCGCGGTCTTCACCCGCATGGGCAGGGACTGGAAGACCTCGGAGTAGACCATGTAGGAACAGCGGTTCTTGAAGAGCTTCGCGCCAAGGTGAAACTCCGTCAGCGAGTCGCCCTCGCCGGTGACCGGAAACCGTTTCGCGAAGGCAGTTTGGAACGCCTCATCCCCCTCCACACCATCGCCCATCGGCGCGGCATCCTTGAAAAGCAGGGCGTCCACGATCTTCAGGGCGTCGTCATCCGCCAGCTTGCCCGCCGTGCCGTGGTCCGGGTCAGCCTTGGCATCGAACGCTCGGGACATCCAGCTCATCCGTCGGTAGCGGTAGGAGGCGGACGTCATCAGGTTGTAGACTTGGCATTGGTGCTCCAGCACCAGCAGCGCCACGATGTCGCTGGTCGCACGCGGGTATTTCGCGGGGTCGACGCGGTCGCCCACCTGATCCAGCTGCACCGCCGCGGTAGAGGTGTCCGGCTGTTCGCCGTTGCGGAAAAACCGGTTGCCCAAATGCGGCAGCGAACTCCGTCCCGTCACGTAATACCCACCCCAACGTTGTTCCAGAGGCGTGGTGGCATTCACATCCACGCTGCCAAATTCCAGCAAGGGCCGCCCGTCCGCATCCGCGAACACCGAACGCACCAGCACGCCCGGCACATCCAGCGTCCGCGCGGTGCCGTGGCAGGACAGGCAATCCGCCGTCTGACGCTGCGCCACCGGTGCCGCGGGCCCGCCCGCATCCAGGGTCCGGAACACCGGTCCCAGCACCGGATCGTGGGAAATGATCTCGATCTGTCCGCCCGGAACGTAGCCGACGTAGGTGCTCTCGGAGAAATAGAGCGCCCGCGGATTTCCCGGATCGATCAGCGGGTTCTGCTTGCTGGTCTTTGAAAACACCAGCACCTGCGATTCTACCGGAACATTCAGCCGCGCGAGCACCTCCTTCAGCCTCTCCAGCGGCGTGGTAGCGGTAAGTTTCAGGGATCCGTCCACGAGCATCCCCGCCGGGTCTTTCGCCACCGCCTTCGAATACCCAATCGGTGGCTGCTCCCACGCGTCCTGGGCCAGCGCCCCGCCTGCCGCGATACACGCGAAGCCCATGAACCCAAATCCCCTCATGCTTACGACCGCCCGATACGGTCTTTCGTCCCCCGCCCTTTCACCCCGCGACCACCTCCGGCGAGCGCCGGAAGGCCCGCCAAGCCAGAAATGCCGCAGCCAGCGAAACGACCCCTGCCACGAAAAACGGCAGACCGGACAGATCAAACGGGCGCTTCCAATCGATCGCCACGGAGAACAACGAGGTCCACACCAGCGGCGCGAGGATGCCTGAAACACTGGTGATGCTGTTGAGTGCGCCTTGCACCGCGCCCTGCTCATCGGCGGGCACGGCTTGGGAAATGATCGATTGCGTAGCGGGTGATCCCACCCCGGCCAGCGACCCGATGAAGATGATCCCGTAAACCATCCAGCCCACCGGAGCCGCGCCGTAGCAGGTCATCGCCACCGCCATCGCCACGAGACCGACGAACACCCCACGGCGCTCGCCGATCACCTTCAGAATCCGCGACGCCAGCCCGCCCTGCACGATCGCCGCCAACACCCCCACCAGCGCCAGTGAGATCCCCACCTGACGGCTTTGCCACCCGTAGCGATGGCCGGTGTAGAGCACCCACAGGGAGGGGTAAATGTTGCCTGCCAGCATCGTGAGGAAATGCGTGCCCGCCAACGCCGACACCAGCGGCCACCGGCCCAATGCCTTGAGCGCCTTGAGCGGGTGGGCGCTCTCCCAGTGAAACGGGCGGCGGTTTTCCGGTGCCAGCGACTCCGGCAGCACCAGCGCCCCATAGAGCCAGTTGAGCAGCGTGATCCCGGCCGCCACCAAAAATGGCGTGCGCAGTCCATGCGCACCCAGCAGTCCACCGATCGCCGGACCGGCGATGAATCCCAGCCCGAACGCCGCGCCGATCATGCCAAACCCGGCCGCCCGTTTCTCCGGTGGCGTCACATCCGCGATGTAGGCACTGGCCGCCGAGAAATTCGCCGCCGTGATCCCGGATACCACCCGCGCCAGATAGAGCCAGCCGATGGTCGGCGCCCACGCCAGCACCAGATAGTCGATGCCGGACCCCAGCAGCGAGAACAAGATCACCGGCCGCCGACCGAACCGGTCCGAAAGGCTTCCCAGCACCGGCGAAAACAGGAATTGCATCAGTGCATAGAGCGCTCCCAGCCAGCCGACCGAATGAGAGGCCGCCTGCAAGTCCCCTCCCTGGAGCTGCTCCACCAGTTTCGGCAGCACGGGCACGATCACCCCGATCCCGAAGATATCGAGGAACAGGGTGATGAAGATGAAAATGATCGCGGGCTTCGGGCGGGCCATGGGCGGACCATAGCCAGCAAGCCCGCCAGAGGAAGAATGTAGTGCGCCCTTTGAGATTGGACAGGCAGATGAAACCCATCCAGCGCCCAACCATCGGTTGGCCCGTAACAGATCAATTCCCCCAGATCGCGTCCTTGCTGGTGGCCACCTGCAGCGGCGGATTCTCGGATTCCAGTTCGAGCACGATCACCTCGTTGTCCTTCTCCGCGTTCAGCCAGCAGCCGGGCACGAAGATGGATTGCACGGGACCAACCTTCCAGTAGCGCCCGAGGTTGTGGCCGTTGAGCCAGACCATGCCGCGGCCGAACCCTCGCATGTCCAGCCAGGTATCGGCGGGCGCGCCGACGTGGATCACACCGCGGTAAAGCGTTCCGGCCCCGCGAGCCTTGCCATCCTGGATCTCCTCGAACTTCGTGGCCCAGGGGGCCTGCAGTGGCAGGTTCACCATCGAGAATCCGGACAATTCCTTCTCGCCGAAGGTCACCGGCGCGGCCCCCCCCTTGCGCTCGTCGTTCACCCACGGGCCGTAGTTGATCCGTCCCATGTTTTCCACCACCAGGTCCAGCGCGTGCTTTCCGGCCGGTACATTCAGCGGCAGCGCTCCGGCCGGGGACCTCGAGCGTCCGGACACGCCCTGCAGGCGGCCATCGAGGAGCACATACACCCGGTCCTTCACCCCGGCGAGGTCCAGCGATCCCTCCCGCGGGCCCGCCATCGAGGTCCGGTAGGCGATCATCCCGGTAGCCTGTTCAGTCCCACGAAGAAGTCTGTCCGGGCCTGGTGGCTCATTTGAGATACTTCGCCACGGCTTCTCCGCGCGAATGGACGTGGAGCTTCCGGTAGATGCTCTTCACGTGCATTCGCACGGTGTCGAAGGCCAGACCAACGAGGTCCGCAATCTCCTTGTAGGCGGCGCCATCGGCCAGATGGTCTAGGATCTCGCGTTCACGCGGCGAGAGTCTCGCAATCTCCGGGGAGGGTATGCCCTTCTTGTTGAAGAATTCGATGACCTTGCGCGCGATGGAGCCGCTCATCGGACCCCCGCCGCGGTGGACGTCCGAGATCGACTGCAGAAGCGCGGAGGAGGCCGTTCGTTTCAAAAGATAGCCGCTGGCCCCGGCCTTGAGTGACTCGAAGATCCGTTCGTGGTCATCGCACACCGTCAGCATGAGAACATCGATCTCCGGAAGCTGGGCTTTCAGCAGCCGGACGCACTCGATGCCGGTCATGCCGGGAAGATTGATGTCCATGAGCACCACGTCCGGAGCATCGTGCGACAACGCTTTCAAGGCATCTTCGGCGGATCGGAACACGCCGCTGCATTCGAATCCACGGGCACCGCCGATCTGGTCCGCGAGGTTCTCCCTGATCCAATCGTTGTCCTCGACGATCGCCACCCGGATGGTATCCTGGCCGTTTTCCGGCGGGACGGCACTGCGCTGCATAGGGGGGAATCGTACTCCACGAGAAGCATCGCTGCAATACACATCAATGGGTGGGGACCCGGGCGGCGTCCTTCGGCGAGACGAGTCGATCGAGTGCGATCTCAAAGATCACGATGGTCCCCTGCCCTTCCGCGCTGATGAAGGAGCACCTGCCTCCGAGCTGTTCCAGACGATGGACCATGTTACGCAGGCCGTTGCGAGGACCGGCGGTCGGATCGCCGGAGAAGCCGCGCCCGTTGTCCGCAACCTGAATATGAAACATCCCGTCGACGGTGTCCACCTCCACCCGGCACTCGGTGGCCGCGGAATGTTTCATCACGTTGCGGAGCGCCTCCTTTACGGCGAGGAACAGGTGGTGGCGCATGCTGGCGGTCACGGTGAGGTCCGGCAGGCCACCGTGGGACCTCAAGCGCACGCGGACTCCGGTGCCTTCAAAATATTTCTCGGCGTAGTGGAGCAGGTAATCGCCCAGCATTGGCAGGGCGTCGTTGCGAGGATTGACTGTCCACACCACCTCGTCCATCGCCCGGGTCAGTTCGTGCGAGGTATCGAGGATGTGGCGCACCCCGGGCTCCATGCCGTGGGGTCCCTGGCCCTCCCGTTCGGCGAGCATGGCGATCTTCGTAACCCGCGCGCCAAGATCGTCGTGCAGATCGCGGGCGATGCGGGAGCGTTCCTCCTCGATCAACCGGCGCTGCTCGGCGATCTCACGCTGGTGGATCTCCACCACCAACTGGGCGGTGCGTTCCTCGACCTTGCGCCGCAGTTGGACGATCCACGCCGCGGCCATCACCAGCACGAGGGACAGGGTGGCGGCGAGTCCCAGTATCCGCCTCACGGTCCACCACGGCGGGCTGGACAGGATCACGACATCGGAAGGCTGGTTGAGAAGCAGGATCGCACTGGTCCTCGTGCCGCCATCGTCGTTGTTTCTGTGGGAGGAGCAGATGCCGGTGAGCTCCAGCACGCTGCCTGGCGCGGGCGGACGGTTCCAGATGACTCCGGTCGGAAGACGAGCGGAGAACTTCCAATGATCGCCCTGCAACTCCAGCAGTTGTCCAAAATCGCGGGACACGATCTCCACCAGCGTGGCGCGGATGCGGACGCGGCTCGCCTCGCGCGAACGATCGAGCAGCTCCGCCGGAGTAATGGCCACCGGCTCGGGCAGCGGCGCGCTTCCGGTGGCTCGCACCACGGCATCCAGCAGCACCGGCGCGGGTCCTTCCAGTTCCGGCATGCCGGACACTTCCACCGTCGTGCCCGGCACCAACGCCACTGGTTCGCGGGTCGTGAACACCGCACCCTGGTCTCCATCCCACAGGAAGCACTCGCGGGCGGACGTATGGATGACCAGGCCTGAGACCCTCACGCGGTGGAAGGCCGAGGCTCCCGCGGGATCGAACTTGCGCAGCTCCGGCAAGCGTTTCGCGGGCACGGCAAAGGGATCGGCACCGGCGGCCGAAACCACGGTGATGAAAAGCGGTGAACTGACCCGAAGGTAGGTGCCGCGGATTTGGCGGGCCTCGTTCGCGAAGGGCGCGACAATCCCCCGCGCCCGCACCACGGCTCCGTGCAACGACGCCATCGCGGGCAAATCCCCGTGCAGCACCCACACGCCCATCGTGCCCTCCGGAAGGCCGAGCGTGAGCAGCCCGTCCTCCACCTTCCGGACCACGCCTTCCACTTCCACCCACTGGGCATTGAGACTGCCATTCCACAGGCGGTCATAGGGTGGCCGCGCCGGCTCCGGCAACGTTCCCTTCCCCAGCCACCGTACCGATGCGTCCATCAAGTTTGGCGCGAAAGCCCCACGGATCACCCGCCCCTCCAGCTCCACTTCATCTCCCATTTTCAGCGCTGGCGATTGATCGGAAGCCAACCAACAGGTAACGCCCGCACCCGCCTCCTGCACCGTCACCGAATGGCTGTCCTGGTCACAGGTGACCACGCCTCGGATTCGAACCTTCATCGGCAGATCGTCGTCCGGCAAGGCCCGCACCTCACGAATGGTGGAAACCAGCGGGCGCGCCTGCCGGCCGCTCTCTCCCGGTTGCCACACGCGATGCGCCGCCTCCGTCACCCTGGGCCGCCCGTCCAGCCAGACCACCAGCCCGAGTACCTCCACGGCCGTTCCCGGGGCCGGACTCCTACGATCACTCACGGCAATTTCCTTGGAATCCTCCAACAACCGGAACGAACCCACCTCCGCTCCCGAGGCCGCGACACCACGAAGATGGACCAAGCATCCCTCGGGGTTCGTCGCAGGGTTCAGCGATGCGAGCGGCACCACCGGCATCTGCCTCCACAGGACGGCAGGCAAATCCTCCACCTCCACGGACGATGGACCGGACGCCAGCAATCCGGAGGCGATCCTCATCCCGCCCGTGCCCCGCGCGCCGAAGCAGGCCCCGCGCACCTGCACCTTGCAGCCCGGTTGCAGCAGCGGGGACAATCCGTTTTCCGGCACCTCCACAACAAGGCTGCCGCTGCTGGAAACGAGTTCGAACCGCATGAGGCCTGCGTCCCGCCCCACCACCCCCACTGTGCCAGACGCCACCGCGAGGCGGAAATCATCCTCACCCGTCCATGCCTGGCCTGCGACCACCGGCAGCGGAACCCGGCCCCCCCCCCGACCCGAGGGCCGTGACCACCGGTGGGGCTTCGCCGACGAAAAGCCGGCCACCATCGTTCGAGGCGAGATGGAAACGGTAGTCCCCGGTGCGCGGTATCTCCAGTTCGCCGGTGAACACAATGCCGAAGTTCTCGTCCCTTCCCGCCACCGATAGGTCGAAATCCCTCACCACCCCTCCAGCCTTCGGCACAAGTCCACCGAACACGGGCAACCTGTCCCAAGAACCCTCGTAGATGGCATAGCGGAGCCCCTCCTCCCGGCCCGGGGCCCCTGGATGGGACAATGCTCCAGCCGGGACCGGCTGGCGCGGCAGGTCCGGCCCCTCGTAGCCCACGGCCAGCTGCTTGCCGCGGTCCCGCTGGAAGTACTCCACCCGTAGTGGATGCCGGCCCGCATCGAGGTGGATCGCCCCGGCCCGCTCCAGCAAGCCATGGGCACCGTCCACATCCACCAGGGGCACTGGCCCGCAACGCAAGGCACCCTGCGCTACCCGCACGATCCCCGCGATCGATACCCGCCCCCCCGCGACCAGCCCGGGCTGGGCCCTGTCCAGTTCCAAACGGACCGCGCCGGAATCGTCCTGCAGGACCACCGCATCCCCGGCCGGAGACACCCAGGTCAGATCCCCCCTGAGATCGATCCCCCGGGACACTCCCCCGTTCTCCTTGAGCAGCCCGCGCACCCCTGCAGCCTCGTCCCTGGCACGTTCCTGTCCCGCAGCGGATGCCAGGCAGCCGACCAGAACCACGGCGTGGCGGAGCAACGAATCACGGAGGCGCGAAAGGATCGTCATCGGGAGCGGGGTTCCCACGAAGCTCACGAACAGGAGCAGCGGTCGTTCATTATCGCGGACAAGAGCGGGGGTTCGCACGACAAAAAGCCGCCCGGATGATTCCGGACGGACCGGGATCATCGCAGGCCTCGGTTTTTCCGGGCAGGCGTGGGTACCCTCACCCGGTTCACCGGCGGGAACAATACACACAAAAGGGCATCCCCGCTCCTCATGGCCTCGCCAACGTCGCGCGGAAACCGGATGGAGGCGGCCCGATCGAGCCCCCGGGACACCACGCCGGCGGAAAGAGATGCGAGTCCGCAGCATGGGCCGATGCATTCTCCAAGGCGCGAAGGACGGCCCGGGCCAGGCTTTCCACCGGATAGCAGAAGTGCGCCGGGGTTGGTTCCAGCGCGTCCATCTCAGCGGAGTGGGAAAGGCAGAGCAGCGACACGTGGTCCGGCACCCGCAGCCCCAGCGCCGCGCAGGTCGAGAACACGGTGAGATACGGCCGCAGGTTGTTCACGATGACCGCCGTGGGTGGAGTGAATTTCCACAAGCGGCGGATCAGCCCGTGAAGATCACGCGGGCTATCCCCCGTGACATCCGGAACATTGAAGAGATCGGAATAGGGAATGCCTCTGGCCTCGAATTCCCCGCGCACGGCCTCCCGCACCTTCACCATCACCTCGGGCTTCCGTTGGAACATCGGCATCGTGATGCGGGTGTGCCCGTGTTCAAACAGCCGCTCCAGCGACGAGACCACCAGCTCCCGGTAGCTCACCCCGAAGGAGGCCACGGTTTCCGGCAATGATGCCACTCCCAACGCCACGGTGCGGATGCCGCGGGCCTTGACGGCATCCGCCAGCGGGCCTTCCACATCAAGCACCACGGCGCATGAAACCTCGAGCGCCCCGATCAGCTTGAGCTGCTGCGAAGGCTTCATGCCACGCGGGAGATGAAGACGCTGCACCGGTCCGGGAAGACGGCGCTCCAGCGCCAGGAACAGCGCAAGATGATCACTGGAGCGTTCCGTGGGAGGCGTGTCGTAGATCAGCACCGAGCCATGCGGGGCCAGGTCGGCCCGCGGGCCGTGGATTCGCAGGGCCGACCGCCGGCCACGACCGGAAACCCATTGTTCATCCAGAAGCATGCCCACCGCGGCCTCGACGGTCTTGCGGGTGGCGCCGAACTCCGACATCAGCCGCGCGACTCCGGGCAGCCTGCCCGTCCATTCCCGCCTTCCGATCCGCCGCCGCATCTCGTTCGCCAGTTGCTCCGAAGGGGACAGGAATCTGAATGTCTCCATGCCTCATCTGTGTTTCCCCCGGCATAGGATGCCACAAGAAATTGCCGTTACCGCCGCGACGCCAGCCGGTAGGGAAAGCTCGCGGCGGCCACCGGAAACGATGGACGCGGGCCCCGCCTGAAAAAAAACGGCCGGAGAGGGCGCGCCGCTGGCCTGCAACGGATTGTCATCCCAGCGGCGTCCTTCTCCGGCCACCCGCCGACAGTGGCTCATGGCCATGATCCCACGCTCATCTATGTCGGGCCCGGCATAGACCCTTCTCTGGATTCACCGTTACCACCGCCACGGGTTGCGCCATCAGATCACGGCCATTTTCGTGCATTGCTCACGGCCGATGGCAACCGGCTGGGAGGTTCCTGAAACGGAATATCCTCCGGTTTGAATCCGCAAACCAACCCATGATGAAACATCCCACACGACTCGTCTTTTCCGCCTTTGCGGCGGTTTTGCTCGCCTCCATCCACGCAGCCCGGGCGCAGGCACCTCCGGCCACCATGACGAAGGTCTACACCTACTCTGGCGGCAGTCTCACCGTGGACTACACGCTTCACGACGTCCGCGGTCCGAACTACCGCGTCTTCGCGTACAATGCCGACGGCTCCTTCACCGAAGTGGCCATCACCCGCCCGAGCCGCACCTATCTCGGCCGCATCACCGAGCGCCCGGGAGCCATCGCCGCCGCCCAGCTTTATGACGACGGCAACATTCGCTCGAGCCTCATGTTCGAGGACGGCACCGTTTGGAAAGGCAACGGACTCTCGATGTCCATGCCATCCGCCGCGAGCTGGACGCCCAAGTATCCCACCGAGGTGGTCAGCGCCGGTGAGACCGGTTCCAACGCCTACGCCATGGATGTAGGAGTCGACCTCACCCACGAATTCTGCTCCCAGTTCAGCGGCAATGTCGCGAACATGGCGGAAACCGTCGAGTTCACCATCAATGAAACCGGCGCGTTCCTGCTCCGCGATACCGGCATCAAGCTGCGGACCTCCCGGGTCATCGCCCGACTCAACGCATCGAACGACCCCTATGGCTCGACGCCGCTGGCAACCTTGAGGGACCTCTGGGACAACGAACTGTGGAAGGTCCTTCCCGCCGCGAACAACGACCACGCCGTGTGCGTGAAGCCGAACCTCGGCGGCGGTGTCGCCTACATCCCGGGGAAGTACGCCGCCTGCCGTTCCCTGACCCAGGCCGGCCCCGGCATCTTCACCCAGCCGTGGCGCCATGAACTCGGCCACGCGCTGAGCTCCCCCCACTACCCGGGCGATGGCCCTGAAGGCCCCACGCCGATGTCCGGCAACCAGCTCCAGCGCTACTCCAGCCCGGAGGTGAACCGGATCGTCGGCCGGCGGAACTCGATCATCAGCACCTTCACCAACCTCGGCCCCTACACCATCCCGATCCCGCCGCGGGCCAACGGCGACCGCGGCACCATCAATGCCGCCCGCGATCCCCTCACGCTCGACGTGCTGGCGAACGACTCGGACGTAAACGGCCAGGCACTCACGATCGCGTCCTTCGATGGCACCTCGAAACGGGGCGGCACGATCACCCGCTCGGTCGGCACCGGCCCGGGAGGCCGTGACCGGCTGATCTACACGCCGCCCGCCTCGCTGGTCGACACGCTGGATTGGTTCAAGTACCGCATCCAGGATTCTTCGGGCCAGCAGGCCGTCGGCTTGGTCGCCCTCCAGGTGGAAAGCCTCCCCGCTCCGGCCCCATGGGTCACCTCGGACATCGGCAGCACCGGAGCAACCGGCAGCGTGGTTTACTCCGGAGCCGGCACCTATTCCATCAAGGGAGCAGGCGCGGATATCTGGGGCACTGCGGATGCATTCCGTTTCCTATACCTGCCGATGAATGGGGACGGTGCCATCACCGCCCGCATCGCCAGCGTGCAGAACACCAACGCCTGGGCGAAAGCCGGAGTGATGATACGGGAAACGCTGTCGGCTGACTCCGCGTTCTCGCTGCTGTGTGTCACGCCGGGATCGGGAATCGCTCTCCAGGGACGCACCACCGCAGGCCAGCCCGCCGATGTAAGCACCACGACCTCCGGCTCCGCTCCGCGCTGGGTACGGCTCGTCCGGGCCGGTGGCACCATCACGGCCCTGACCTCCTCCGATGGCACCACTTGGACCCAGGTCGGCACCCAGACGATCACCATGGGAGCGAACACCTACGTCGGTCTTGCCGTGTGCTCGCATGCCGGGAGCACGCTCTGCACCGCGAAGTTCGACAACGTCTCGCTCACGCCTCCGCCCCCATGGACCAGCGCGGATGTCGGCAGTGTGGGCGTGGCGGGCTCGTCCGCCTGGTCGGACAACACGTTCTCGATCACCGGCTCGGGCGCGGACATCTGGGGCACCGCCGATGCCTTCCGCTATGTCTACCAGCCGCTGAGCGGCGATGGGGAAGTCATCTCGCAGGTCGATGACATCGCCGACACCAACGGCTGGGCCAAGGCCGGTGTGATGATCCGCGAGAGCCTCGCTCCGGGCTCGAAGCACGCGATGATGATCATGTCTTCCGGCTCCGGCGCGGCGTTCCAATACCGCGGCTCCACCAACGGCACCAGCTCGAGCACGGGTCTGGACCACGAGGTGCCCGGCTGGGTGAAATTGAACCGCACCGGTGACGTCCTGACCGGATCCATCTCCGATGACGGCGTGACCTGGACCCAGGTCGGAACCGCCACCATCAGCATGGCCTCCGGGATCTATGTGGGCCTGGCGGTGACCTCGCATGACAACACCCAAGGCTGCGCCGCCACCATCACCGATGTAACGGTGACGCCATGATGTTGCCCTGACACCACACCAACTGCTCCGGCCCTGCCCCGCCACGCGGGGCCGGAGCTTCTTTCCCATCACCCTTCCACGCCCATGAAGATCCATCCGCTGGCCCCCGCGCTCTCCGCCCTGGCGATCGCTTTGGTGGTCGCCGCCATGCATGACCGGACCGGCATTGATCACGCGCAGCCGCCAGTCGGCCGACAGGAACCAAGACAGCCTATCCCCTCCCTCGCCGACACCGCTCGGCGGATGACCTCCCTCTCCACTCGCGAAACCAACGCCTGGCTTGGCACCTTGAGTGCCGCCGAGCAGGACAAGGCGCTTTCCATCCTCGTGGCGGAAAGCGGACAAGCCAATCCCTGGCGCGCGCTCGACCACGCGCTGCGAATCCACTCCTCCACCCTGCGCGCGGAATGCGCAGGGCTCGCCATCGCCTATCTTCATGCCCGGGATCCCCGCGCCGCCCTGGATCGTTTGGCATCGGAAGCCGATCCCGCGGTCCGGGATGCCATGGAAAGACGTCTCCTCCCCGCGCTCGCGGAGACCCTTGCCGAGGACGCCGTGCAATGGCTCGCCACCGGCACCATGGATCATGCCGATCATTTCCCCGCTTTCGTGGCCACCACCGTGCAGCGCTGGGCCCAGCAAGATCCCGCGGCGGCGGCCGTTTGGGTCACCTCCATCGAGGAGCCTTCCCTGCGGGCCAATGCCGCCTCAGCGCTCATGGCGATATGGAACCATCGAAGCCCGGCGGAGTCCGACACCTGGCTTTCCGCCCATCCCGACCTGCCGAACGTGGAGGACCTCATCCGCGCCGGTCCGAGCCGGACCATCGCGGCAACCGACGACTCCTCGCCCGATATCGAACCCGTCTATCCGCCCGACAACACCGTGGTGAGCGAATCCTGCGAAGACACCCCATCCTCGGAAGCTCCGTGACCCGGCCCACCCCGATGTGTGTATTGTCGGCATGACCGGTGGCCTTACCCTGTCCGGAACGCCATGCCCATCCAGGACACTTTCCGGCTCGCCCCTTTTCTCCCCGCATTCCTTCCACTCGTCGCCGCGGCCGATCCCGTTGTCACGATCAGTCCCTACAAGCATCTCCAAGTCTATGAGTCCGGTGCCACCGGCTTCACCTGGTACTGGGGACACTTGAGAAGCGCGCCAAACCGGGACGAAGTGCTGCACTGGCTGTTCCAGGACCTCAATATCGACTACGTTCGGATCGGTCTTGAACCCTGCGAACCAGCGAACGACAATGACGATCCGCGCTCGATCGATTGGAGCAAGCTGAAGTTCAACCCACCGAACGAATCCAACGAGTGGGTCTGCCACCAGGCGAAGCCGCTCAACCCGCGCCTGAAGGTCATCGCCTACGGCCACGCGTTTCCCACATGGCTGCGCGTGAACGGCAAGGAACCGGATTTCTCCAACCGGAACTTCCACGCGGAGTACGCCGAGTGGATCTTCGCCAACCTGGTCAACCTCAAGCGGGCCGAGGGCATGAACTGCGACATCCTCGACCTCTGCAACGAACCCGACTACAAGGGCATTGGAAAGGACCAGGCCGCCGGGATCTTCGAAAACGTGGTGCCGTTGCTCCGCGCCTGGGTGAACGACCGGACCCGCAATCCCTGGGGCGTCACCATGCCGAAGATCATGGCCCCGAGCTGCCTCTCCGCCACCGTCACACGCGAGTGGCTCTCCGATTGGAAGGGCAAGCGTTCCATCTGGAGCAACATCGACATCGTCTCCACCCATCAATACGGCGGCGGATTCGAGGCCCGGAACTACGCGGAGGTGAACGCCCTGCGCGGCGACCGGCCCTTCTTCCAGAGCGAGATGCACTGCGGCCATTCGACCGTGCTGAACAATCCCCACCAGCTCCCCGATGACAAGGTCGAGGACCAGTTGGAAGCCGCCCTCACGCTGGGCCGCCTGTTCTCGGTGGCCGTGGGCAACGGGGTCAGCGTCTACGACTACTACATGGGCGTCTCGCCACAGGAGTCTCCGACATCGCTGGTCCATTCGCCCCACGGAAAACCCGCCACCCGGCGGAAGGTCTACTTCGCCTTCAAACAGCTCTCCTCGATGCAAACGCGCGGCTCGAACGTGGTCGCCACCCGGATCACCGACGCCTCCCCCGGCTGCGACGTGATCGCCTATCATTCCGGTATCGAACGGAAGGCGTGGATCACCGTGACCAGTTCCGACAACAGCGGCCAGGGCATGACCCTGCGTCTGCTCGACAAGAACGGCTCCGCACTGCCCATCCAGACGGTGAACATCTACGAGACCAGCGCTTCCCGCAATGCCGAGCGCGTGGCCACCGAGGCCCCGCCGCGGTCCGCCGATTACAAGACGGACCTGCCCGCCCAGTGCCTGCGGACCTACGAGGTGACCTGGTAAAACCACCCCCGGCGGACGGTCGCGCGAAGCGTGGCTTCGCGCGACGGTCACCTCATGGCGAGGTGGCGCGCAGCCTCGCGAAGACCTTGCCCCCTGTGGTCTGGTTCGCCGGAATCCTCACACTGACATGGTTGCCCGAGATCGTCACCACCACCCCTTCCGCCGTGGTGGACGAGGCGGTGCCAATGGCCACGCCATGCGGCCAGCCGGTGGAGAGATCCAAAGTCCATTCCAGGATCAACGCGCCCTGGCCCGCGGCGGAGGCATCACGATCAAAGGAGAAGGTCAATCCATCCGCGGATGACGCCATGGCGCTGATCCGGCCACCCGCATCCGCTGACGACGGCGATCCACCCAAGAGCCATTCGAGCCCATTGGCCAAACCGTCGCGATCCGGATCATCGCCGAAGGATTGTCCGCTGATCCCCTTGGCCACGCTCCAGCCGCCATATCCCACGTTTTGGGAAAACGCGGTGAGCGTCACGAAACGTCCCGTGGCCCCGAGTCCGTTGGTGGTGTCCGCATAATCGAGGTAGAACTGGTTCGAACCGACGGTGAGGATCGATCCCGCCGGCAAGCCGTTGAACGTGCCCGTGAGCGAGCCGTTCGTGTAATCGAGGATCGCGAGCTTCGTGCCCGCTGCGAGGGCCGCCGGAGTCGAATCCAGATCCGCCACCGAAAGCGACGCGCCCCCGGAAAGGGTCACCGCGCCATTCACGATGGCGAGGTCGCAGGCATGGTTGCCGCTGCGGATCCCCGCCTTGTAGGTCGCCCCGGACAAGGTCAGCGCGCCACCGAACCGGAGGGTGCCGGTCGAGGTCTGGCCGATCGACAATGAAGCCCCGGACGCCAGGCTGGTGCCACCGGTGATCGTGCCGGTGCCGCCCAGCCAGGTCCCGCTCTTCGCGTTCACGCCGCTGCTGGAAAGCTGGCCGTCCACCCGCAGCGTGCCGCCGTTCACGTCCACGCCGCCGGTGAAACCATTCGTGCCGCCCAGCACCACGGTGCCGCTGGACACCGCGAGCTTGAGGTTGCCGTTGATCGATCCGGTGAAGGTCTGGGTCGTGGACCCGGCGTTCAAGGTCAGCGTGGCCACCGTGGCCGAGGAGTTGGTGACGGTGGCCACGTTGGACGTCCGCTCCAATCCGGCGAGCGTCTGGTTCCACCCGTTCAGATCAAAGGTGGCGTTGCCCGAACCTCCGAGACGCAGCGTGGCCACAGTGGCCACCCCGTTGACCGCGCCGAGGCTGGTGGTGCCCGCGCCCACGGCCAGCACCGCGTAGCTGCCACCGCCCGAAAGCCGGACGAGGCCATCCCGGATCACGATCGAGGAAGCGGCGTCCCCCAGCGTGAGCGGACCGGTGAAGGACAGCACGCCACCCGAGCCGGGCCCGCGGATGTGGCCACCGCTGGTGGTGTCACCCGCGATGGTCACGGCCCCGGAGTACGTCGCGCTGCCGCTGACGAGCCCGAGCACGCCCTGGCCGGTGCCCGGGCCCGCGGTGTTCACGATCACCGGGTTCGGCAGCGTCACACCGCCATTGAGCAGCACGCGGGTGGTGAGCCCCAGTTGCGGATCGACCGCACTGATCGAAAGCGGTCCGCTACCGAGGGCTCCGCCCGCATTGACCTGGAGCACGCCCTGCCGCACGGCGGTGCCGCCGGTGAACGTGTTGGCCGAGGTCAGCGTGAGCTTTCCGGTGCCGCGCTTGTCCAGAGTACCGGTCCCGCCGATCGAGCCGCTGCCCCCGATGGTGTAGTCCTCCGAGGCATCGACATTCACGGAGGTGGGCGTTAGCGTGCCGTTCAAGGCGATGGCCGGGGCGTTGCTCCCGGAGTCTGTGAACAGGACCGCCTTGCCATTGGTGAATGCCGAAGCGGTCGTGCCCGCCAACCAGTTGAGCGTGCCATCGGCCGCCCAGCCGTTCGCGGCATCATCGCCCTTCCACGCGAGGTCCGGGATCTCCGAGGTTTCAATGACCTCGAGGTCGTCCAAGTGGAAGTAGTCGCCCGCGCCATCGCCCAGCAGCCGGAACCGGATCTGGGTGATGGGCGCGAAGCCCGCCAGGCTCACGTTGATCTGATCCAGCTTGTCCGGATCACCGGTGGCATCCGTGCCGTTGCTGTAATCCGTCGCCTGCCACACCTGGTGCCACGTGCCGTCATAGACCTCCGCCACGGCCGAATCCCCGGCCTCCAGGCTGTCCACGTCGCGCTTGAACCGCAGGATGCCGGAACCCACTAGCGGGGACGCCAGGGTGCGGCGCATGCTGGCCTCGCCGCTGCCGTTCCCTTGGAACCGCGGCGTCAGGTTCTTGTTGTAGCTGCGGGCGATCGGCAGCGGCGTGCCGGACCGTCCCCAGCCGCCGCTCCACCCCGTGCCCCCGGCCATAAAGGCGGGATCTTCCCAATCGTCCGCCGCCACCAGCCGGTTCGCACCGGTCCAGGAGATCTCGAACGTGCGCACGCAGTGCTTCGGCAAGGCCACCCGGTACTGGGTGACGGAGGTCGCCAGCACGTCATCGGTCACCATCTCCGCGTCCCGCGTCGCGCTGGTCTCGTAGGTCTTCACCCTGCGGATCGGAAGGCGGGTACCGGTCTGGTCAAACACCTCCAGCAGGATGTCCTGGCTGGTGTTCTCCGAGCAGGTGACCGTCAGCCAGGTCTTCTGCTCGCCCCAGCTATGGTAGGCGATGGCGTCATAGCCGGCCACGCCACCGGCGATCTGGGTCCTCACCACGTTCGAGCCGCGCGTCTGCATCGAGGAGAGCTGCTTGAAGGAGAAGTACACCTTCCGGCGGGTGGCGGTGGCACCATAGGGGCTGTAAACCAGCGAGGTCGGCGAATCCTGCGGCGAGTTCCCCATGTAGTAGTCGTACACGCTGACGCCATTGTTGACCGATTTCGAATACAGCCTCCCGAGCAGCAGCGCGGCTTCCAGTTCATCCTCCACCCAGTCCTCCGGCAGTTGGGTGGACTTGTTGAGGACGCTGCTGTGGCCGCAGTTCATCTCGCTTTGGAAAAAGGGCCGGCCGCCCCGCACGTCGTTCACCGCCGAATAGGCGGTGGGATCGAAGCCATTGCTGTACTGGTGGGTCGCGACGATGTCGATCTGGTCCCACGCGTCCGCATCGTTGGCCGCCCAGTCCGTGATCCAATCCTTCGACTGCGAGGTCGAGAGGCAGCTCGGGGCCATGATCCTCGGCATGGTGACGCCGTAGGTGTTGCGCACGGGATCGTTCACCCATTCCCGCAACAAGGGGACTGCGCCCTTGATGATCTTCGCGATGTTGTCCTCGCCGAGCTTGTGGTAGTCCGGCTCGTTGGTCATGTCGATCACGTCGCAGGGGACTCCAGCCGCCTTCTTTTCGACAAGTTGGGCAAACAACCACTCCGCGTATTCAGCGTAGAAATTCGGAACGGAAAAATTCGGCGTGCCATCGGACTTCCTCAGCCAGTCCGGGAACTGGTGGGCGTAGGTCATCGTCTTGAGGCGCGGGTTCAGCGGCTTGGCCTTGGCATAGACCCAATCGTTTCCGGTGTTGCGCTCGGCAAAATTGAATTTGCTCCAATCGATGGAGAGCGGATTGCCGTTGTCATTCGCCGCTTCCGCCTCGTCGAAGCCGTTGCGGATGTAGTCGATGTTCAGATCTTGGAAGAGCCATCGCAACACCTCGTCGCGATTGTCCGCGGCGGACAAATGCCCCGCATACCAGGTGAAGCCGGTGGCTCCGGTTTCATAGACATGCCGGTGATCGTAGGGATAGACGGAGACGACGGGTTCGGCCGTGGCCACGAGCCAAGGCAGGCCGGCGAGCACGCCAGCGAGGGTTTTCGGAAGGTTCATGGGTTTGGGTTTCCGATGACTCTGAGAAGCATCACCGGATTTTTGAACCTATCGCTCCTCCTCCGCTCCGGACAATACGCACAAACGGGCGTGGCAGGTTCCATCACGACCAACGCCGTACAAAAGCCACCCGGACACGCTCTCGCGCGCCGGGTGGCCGGGTGCATGTGGGGCTAGGAAATCAGGAGGTCCGGCGGCGGAGCAGGACCGCGAGGGATCCCAGGCAGCCGAGCAGAGCGGCGGAGGGCTCCGGCACCACGGTGCCGTTCACCACAATGTTCCGGAAAATCGATCCGGTGGCGGAACTGGCATTGGTGCTGCCGACCCATATCCGGAAGTCGACACTGTCCGCGCCGCTGATCGACGAGAGGTTCACCGACTGGTTGCCGATCGAGTTCGTCGTGTTCTGCGTGAGATTCAGGTTCCCCGTGCTGAAGGTCGAGCCGACCTGGCTGTAAGCGCCTCCATTCACGCTCGCGAAAACGGCATAGTAGAAGGTCCCGCTCTGGGCAGTGGAGTTGGTGCCCACGCCGTAATCGAAGGTCAGGTTGGCCAGCGTCAAGGTCTCGGTACCCGGAGTGGCCAGCGAAAAGCTGAAGTAGTCCGCCGTGGATGAAGCCGTGCCATTGGTGCCGTCGTTGGAGGCGTTCGCGAACAGCCAGCCATCGGTGCCGAAGGTCCACGTGCCGAGGGTCGTGCGGATCGGTCCAGCCGACCCGGAAAGGAGCTGCGCGCTACCGGTCCCGATGTCACCGATCGCGCTCGCCGTAACGAGGGGATCGACCGTCGACGCGTTGATCGGGGCGTTGCTGGGACTCGATCCCGAAGAACCGGGAGGAATGTAGTTCACTATGACCGCGGCCTGCGCCTGGGAGGCCAGGAGCGAGGTGCCGAGGAGGAAGGGCAAGGTGGATTTCATTGGGGTCGTTTGGGGGTTCCATTGGGAGGGAAAGCGACGGCCAACAAGGCGCCTCTCCACTCCATGGGCCACCATCCTCGCAGCACTCTTTCCAAAGAGACAATACGCACAAAGTTGCGTGTCCCGGCATGAAGCCGTCCGGATTTTCCATCCCGAACGCGGAACACCCGGCCCATGCGATGGACCGGGTGCCAGCAACCCAGGCGCCTTGTCGGCTTCAGGGAATCTGCACCGCGAGGCGTCCGAACAACTTGCCTCCCGGAGCGGCCAGCGAACGCGGGATCAGCACCGAAACGCGGGCCACGCCGGGCCCGTAGAAGCTTCCCTCCACCGCCACGATCACCGGATTCTCCACCGGCAGCCCGTCCACCGCGTCCGTCCATCCCGCCAGGTCACTCCCGTATTTCACATGCGGATTGAACGACACCGACGCATCGGCACGCCGGAACATGAAACGGAAGTAGGATTCGTCCACCGTGAACGTGGGACTCAATGCGGAGGAATCGGATCCCGGGCCGGACGGATTCCCGCCGAGCACGAACTCGATTCCATTGACGATGCCATCCCCGTCCGAGTCCACCGTGGCTCCGGCGCCGGAGATGCCATGGCTCGCCTCGAAGGCCTGATAGGCATTGCCCGCCACGATGGAGATCCTCCCATCGGTGCTGAAGGAGGTGGTGCTCCACGTCAGACCGCCGGGCAAAACCGCTCCGGAGAAATCGAAGGAAGGCGTCCCGGAGAAGGAGGTGAAGTCCGCGATGTCGAACACCTGGCCAAGCGTGGGCGTGAACCCGGAGAGGGTCACTTTCACGGTGCCGTTCGCGGTCAATTGCCCCGCTGACACCACCTTGGTCACGGCGGTGGGGGACGTGATGGCCGCTTCCAGCGATGCACCGGCATTCACGTTCAGGTTGCCGAGGAACTGGAGCGTGGAGGTCGGCTTCACCTTGGCCCCGGCCTGGATCGTCACGTCGGATCCCGCCATCGTCGCGGTTCCCGTCAAGGTGGTGCCGCTGCCGCTCACGGTGGCCGTGCCGATCGCCGTCGAAGTCCCGGTGACCTGGAACGTGCCGCCGCCGGTGATCGCGAGGCCACCGGTTCCACTGAAGGCCTTCGGTGCCGTCACGGTGAATCCACCGGTGTTGATGGTGGTGGTGGTGCCATCGGCAAGCACGGGTGTGGCATCGATTGGCAGGTTCGCGCCCGCGACGATCGTGCCACCTCCGAAGTTCACCAACGTGGAGGCATTGCGCTGGGTGAGTCCCCAGATCGAGGTGAGGGTGAGCGTTCCGCCGCTCAAGGTCAGCGTATCGGTACCCGCGCTGTCGCCGCGATTGTCCAGAACCACGAAGCGGGTCGAGATCGAGCCTCCGGTCTGGACCAGCGAGCCGGTGCCATCGACGCCGAGGTAGATGCCTCCCACCTGTTCCCCCACGCCGGAGGTCGAGGGATTCGCGGTCGGATTCCCGGTCAGGGTGAGCGATCCTCCCGTCATCGTGTAAGCGCTGCTCTCGGTGGCGTAGTGGCCAATGCGGCAACCGCCGGCCACGGCGACGGAACCTCCCGTCTGGATCACCATGCCTGAGCGCCCGCTCGCATCCCCCACATAGAAGGTGGTGACGGCCACGTTCGCCCCACTTTCAATGGTCAAATTCGACGTGCTGGGAGTCGCCGCGGCACCGGTGCCCACGCCGAGGTACCCGGCAGCCAATGAACCGATGAGCGTGAGCCCCTTGCCATTGGTTCCCCCCCCGGGGTATTGGCGTGCACTTCGGTGTTGGTGCCGGTGGAGGTAATCGTCGCCGGCGCCACCGCATCGTCCGCCTGGTGGAAACGCAGTTGGACCGGCTGGGCATCGCTGCCGAGCTGGATCGGAACATTGCCCAGGCTGCCGGACACCGTCCCGCTTCCAACCTGAAGCACCTGCGGGCTGGTCGAGGAGCCGCCTCCGCCCACGATGATCTTGTCCAGCGTGGTGTCCTCCACCGTCCCGGTGAAAACGATCACTCCGGTCGAACTCCCGTTTGAGCCACCGATGGTGAGGATGTCATCGTTTCCGCCGATGGTGGCTCCGCGGAGCACCGCGCCGGAAATGATGCCATTGCCGGTGGACAGGCAGCCGACCTTCGCGGATCCGGCGATGATGATCGAGCTACCGCTATAGGTTGAGTTATCCAGGCGCAGGGCCCCGCTGTTGGTACCATCGGTTTCCACGTAGCCCTTTCCGGTGAGCGTCAGCGGGTTCGTGATCGTCACGCCGCTGGCAAAGAGTTGCGCGCCCGCCCCCACCGCAATCCCAACCGCACCCAGATTCGCGGCGGTCACGCTCGCCGAGGACAAGCGCCAGCTCCCGGACGCCGGCCCCTCCAGGATCCAGTTTCCGCTGAAGCCGCTGTTCGCCCCCGTCAACCCGACCTCCAGGGAAGTCGTGGCACCCGCCACCACCCGCGGGTTCAGCCGCACGTTGCCGCCACCGGCCACCTTCGTCGCCAGCGTGAATGCCGCGTTGTCCTGCGCGAAACGCAGCGCGCCCGCGCCGCTCACGGTGAGCGTGCCGGTGCCGGTGACCGGTGTGGCGCCGGAAAGGGTCAGCACCGATCCGGCTCCCGGCACCGCGATGCCACCGCCCACGGCGCCCAGGTCGAGGGTCTTGTTGGAAGACGCGCTGCCGCCGGTGAACGCGATCGCGCCGCCTTGCAGCGTGATGGTGGCCGAGGATCCGATCGGCGAGACCGCGCCGGAATTCCCGAGGGAGGCCACGGACAAGGTGCCGCCGGCGACGATCGCGCCGCCGCTGAAGTCGTGGCTCCCCCCCGTTACAGTGAGCGTGCCCGAGCCCTGCTTCCGCAGAGAGGTGATGCCGCTGATCACCCCGCCGCCGGTGAAGGTGTAGTCCGCGCTGGCGTTCACGATGAGCGAGCCAGGAACCAACGTGCCGGAGAGCTGGACCGGCGGGCTGGAGATTCCCGTGTCGTCGAACACCACGGTGTCGAAGTTGAGGAACTTCCCGAGTTGACCGCCGTTGTTGAAATTCGCCGTGGCATTGAGGTCCCAGGCGTTGGCCGCGCCATCGCCGATCCATACGAGATTGGCGGCGGTTCCGGCCACATCCAGCGTCACCGCGTTGGCCACGCTGGTGGTGCTGAGGGTGAACGTCTGGCGGGTGGACGGCGGCAAGCCGGACAACGAAAGATTGGCCGCGGAACCGGTGAGCGTTCCCACGTAGGAGGCCAGGACATAGCTGCCCTCGCCCAGCGCGCCATCCAGCGCCGACACGTGGATGTCGGTGGTGCCGTTCAGCGTCAGATCCTCTCCCACCACGACCTTGTCGGAAAGATCGGCGGTCGTGGAGCCGAGGTCGAAAAACACGCTGCCGCCGCCGGTGAACTCCAGATCCTTCGCGATCGTGGCGGTGCATTCGGCGGAGGTGCCGCCGTTCCGTGCAGAAGGTCCGATCTCCAGGTTGCCCCCCGCGCCGAAGGTCACCGCGCCGGTGATGTCCGTCGCCGCCGCGCCGCTTCGGCCCACCGTCAGCTTGCCCGTGATGGTCTGCGCCACGCCGGTCGCCGCGTTGTCGAGCACCGCGCCGCCGGTGATGGCGATGTCCGCGGATGCCAGCGAAGAGGTCGCGAGCTGGAGGGTGCCGGTGGAGACCGTGGTGGAACCGGTGAAGGTGTTCGCCCCGTTGAGATGAAGCGTGCCCGGCCCGGTCTTGAGCAGCGCCCCGGTGCCGTCGATCGCTCCGGCGAGGGTCATGCTGCCGGTGGCCCCGGACTGGCTCATGGTCGTGGCGGCGTTGAGGGTGATGTTTCCACCGTAGGTCGCGTTCGCGTTGCCGCTGGTGTGGTTCATCGATCCACCGTTCATGAGGACCGCCCGCGTGGTGACGCCGGTGTTCTCGTACAGGTTGAAACTGCCGCCCGTGTTCACCGTCACCGTCCCTGCCCCATCGAGGATGGTGCCGGACTCCACTCCCAGCGTGCCCTGGTTCACGATGATGTTGCCCCCCCCGATCACGCGGACATTCACCAGGCTGATCTGGTTGCTGCCGGTCTTGGTGAGGGTGTATCCGTTCTGGAACAGGCGCGCGGAGGCCGCGGTGGCATGGCGGATGTCCCAGCGGCTGCTCCCCCCGAAGGTCGCGTCACCGGTCAGCTCCATCTGCTGCAGCGAGTTGGTCTGGGTGGCATTGAGATTCACCACCGCGCCATTGCCATCCCATCCCGTGCCCGCCGCCTTGATGTATTCAGTGCCATGGTTGAGACTGCTGATGTTGAGAGTGCCTCCGGAAATTACCTCGGTGTAGTTCACCACGGTGGGGTCCCCGGTGCCGCTGGTCAGTGTCGTCAGCGGATCCCTCACCCCCAGCGAGCTACCGTTGTCCGTGCGCAGCGAGGCGCCGGCCCCAATGATCACCTTGCCCGAAAACGTGTTCGCGGTGCCAAGCCCCATCGAGGCGGCCCCGCCGGGGGCCAGCACCTGGAAGCCATTGGTGCCGGCGATGGGACGGTCGATGCGAGCCACGATCGCTCCCGTGCGCGGGTAGATGCTGATCGTCGGTTTGTTCGCCCCGTTGTCCAGGGTCAGCGTGCTGTTGCCACCGATAATGTAGCAGTTCGAGCCCGCGGCGGTGTCGCGGAAGGACAGGTTGCCAATCGTGCGGGCGGAATCGAGCGAGATGGTGCGGTCCGCGGAGATGTCGATGTTGAACGTGGCGGTGGAGCCCGCGCCATCGGCCACAGTGCTGCCCAGCCAGTTGCCAGCGGTGCTCCAGTTGCCGTTGTTGTTGAGGATCCACGCGCTGTCCGCGGCATGGACCGACGTGGAAGCAAGGAGACAAGCAAGGGAAACAACAATCAGGCGCGGACATCCGCGATGACGAGCGGAACAGCAGGAAGCGGAGGCGAATCTGGGTTTCATGGATGAGGTGGGTTGTCGGGATGGCGCTCCCAAGCGGCTCCAAAACGACAACGCATCAAGACCTGGACCGAATCGGCCCGTACCGCGCATGCGGCCGGTAGCCGGGCTAAACCAGAACCCGGCGATGAGGGGATGCGTCATCAAGTGGAACGCCTTGAAGGCTGCCGTGCACTATGTCCCCTCTTCCACTTTACCCACAATACGCACAAACTGGCGTATCCCCCGACCAACTCCGCCTTCCCTCCATCCTCGACAAGAAGCGAACGATTGTGAGTCCTTTGGAACCCACACGTCGGCTTGGCCACATTGGCCGCGTTCGCGACGATCGCCAACCAGAGTCGAAAACCCTGATTGGCAACAGCCGACGCCGGCGGCGCGGAAAAGCTCTGGTAAAGGCGATGGAACCCCAGAACCGACCGGATCCACTAAGGCGCCGTGAACTGGAAACGGAGCCGCAGGAAGCGCCGCTTGGGATTGCCGCCCGCCAATGGATCTCGCACCCGGATGGTTTCCGGATCACCGGACTGGAGAATCTCCAACGGCAGCGTGGTCCAGGCCGTGAAGTCCTCCGTCGACTCACCGATATAAGTCACGCCTGGCAGCCCCTTCGGACGGGTGAAGGTCAGCGTGAGGCCGGAGCCATCACGTACTGCCGCGGGGAGCGGTGTCTTCTGTCCCGGGTCCGCGCCCAGCGCGTATTCGGCGAGATTGGACAGGCCATCGCCATCCGGATCGGCCACGAGGTTTGCCAGCCCGGCGGAGATCTGTCCCGAAGTGAAGTTCGCGGACCGCCACGCCGTGAGGGAATCGGCGGGCGGGATCACTGCGGCCGCCTGGGGATTTCCCGCGCCCGCCGTCACCAGCGCCGCGATGTTGGCGGTGTCATCGAGCAGGTGGAAATACGGCGGCATGAATACCGGATCGTTCGGCGTGACCGTGCCCGCCGTGGTGTCGTAGCCACCGGGATTCCCGGTGCAGGAGGCGAAAAGGTTCCCGGACAGGAAGGCCTTGCCGCCATTCCTGGTGCACGGGTTGTTGACGCCCTGGTAGTGGTTGTTCTGCACCACCATCCGCCCGTCCAGGCGGACATCGGAGGCATAGTAGTTCCCCGCGCAGGAGAAGTAATTATTGTAGAGGTGGACGGTATTGTGGCTTCCGGACGGCATACGCTCGTGGCAACCCTCCGCGAACCAGTTGTGGTGGAGCGTGATGCGGTAGCGGGAGGTGCTGGTATTCCCCGAGATCATCGGGAACCGGTGCACCAACGCCGCCGCGGTGTAGTGGAACTTGCACCAGGCCACGGTGATGTAGTCCGCGCCCTGGGTGATGTCACAGCAGCCGTCGGCGCAGTCGTAGAGCGTGCAGTGGGAAACGTGGACATTCGTCCCACCCCAGATCTGGATGCCATCGCCGCCATCGGTGTATTTGCCATCGCTGCCGACCGTGGTGCCGGGGTTCGTGATGTTGAGGTTGCGGATGATGACGTTGTTGGTCGAGATGTTGAGGGTGCCGATCACCGTCGAGGCTCCGTCCACACCCTGGATCGTCTTGTTCGATTTGATGTCCACGCGGTTGCCACCGCTGCCCGCGCCGCCGGTCACCTGGATGGTGCCGGAGACATTGATGATGTAGGGCAGCGCGGAGGTCGCGTAGGACAGCAGCTGGGCCGTAGTGGTGACCGTCACGGCCGTGCCTCCCTGGCCGCCGGTGGCCGCCGAACCGTAGCCGTCCGATAGTTTCGAGGGCGCGGCTTCGGGCAGCCAGCCGCCGAGGTTGAAGTAGGCGTTGCCGAAAATTGCATCGAGTGTGTAGGCGGCGGGGTCCACTATCACGGCCTGGCGGTTGGCGGTGCCACTGCCGGACGAAACCAGCGCGGCGGTTTCCGTCATCGGCGGTCCGGTGTAGTCGGGATCCAGGGTGTTGGTCCAGTAAGCACCCGCGGCTTGGCGCTGGGCGGGAGTCGGCGCGGCACCGCCGCCGATCAGCGTGTTGCCGTATTCACGGGCTCGGCAGGTAACCTCGCGGCCACCCCATTCCGACCACCCCTTCGTGGTGAGGTGCGTGCCGAGCTGACAGTTGACGATCGCGGTGGCCCCGTCCTGGCGCCATGGCCGCATGAAGTTCGTCGTATTCACGCCGACATCGTAGGGATAGCCATTGGCGATGAGCGCGCGCGGGAAGCGGCTGTTCAGGAACACCATGCCATAAGGCTGCGCGTAGGGGGTGCTCGGCGCGGTGATGGGGCCGCCGGTGCTCCGGATCTGCACGATGTCGCAGTTGTCGAACACGGCCAGTGCGTCCCCATAGATGAAGTCCACGCTGCCCCAGATCTCACAGCGGCTGAAATAGGCGACGCCGGAGACGGAGTAGAGCGTGTCCTGTCCGCCCTTGATGAGCACGTTGTCGAACACCAGGCGCTTGCCGGTGGTGAGCAGCGTGTTGATGGGCCCGGCGAAGGCCGCCGCGGGCGGAGCGAAGGCCCCGGCCAGGTTGGGCTGGGCGATGTAGGCGAGGTTGTCGATGGTCATGTCCCGCACCGTCACATCATCGCAGCCGATGTTCAGCGTGCCCGCTCCGCGCGCGCCATCGCCATACACTTCCGCCGCATAGTGCTGGATGAGCTGCACCGCCTGGCGGTCCACCCCATCCCCCGCCAGCGAGACGAAGCCGCGGTTCTGGCCGATGTAGACGGGCTCCCGGTAGACACCAGGCTTCACGCGGATGGTGCGCTGCAACGCGTTGTTCTGCGGAATCCAATCCACCGCGCCCTGGAGCGTGGCGAAGTCCCCGGCGCCGTCCGTCCCCACGGTGATCTCGGCCGGTCCAGTGGTGGCGGTGGCCGCCGCCGGACCCGCCGACCGGGTCGAGAACCGCCACGCCGTGGTGTCGGTGATGCCGGGATAGGCGGCATTGGAGGAATCGACCAGCAGGCCGGGGTCCATGGTCACATAGTAGCTCTTCCCGTAGGCCAGCCGCTGGGTAACGCCGAGGTTGACCCACACCTCGTTGCCATAGACCGCCATCGGCAGGTAATACATCTGCTTGCCCTGCACCGTCTGCCGCGCGGCATTCACCAGCGTGCCGCCGAAGAGCGTGTAGCCGATGAACTGCGAACGATCGATGGATACCACGACCGCGCCGGTCGCCGCATCGTGGATCCTGAGCACGCCGGAGGGCCCCAGCTTCGGCGGCGAGGGAAACGTCAGGCGCAGCGGCTGGTCGATACTGAGGTTGGTGGCGTTGTTCGCCGGGGCGAAGGTGACCCCCTGCGTGGTGGGGATGCCAAAATGCGCCGCACGGCTGACCACGCTGCCGCCAGCATTGGTTGCGGTCACGCGGTAGAACCCCGAGTTCGCGGCCGAAGCCGTCAGCGTCAGCGAGGGACCGGTGGCCCCCGCCACATCGGTGAAGGTGAGGCCATCCGCGCTACGGCTCCACTGGTAGGTCGGCGCGGAGGACGTCGATCCGAAGGTGGCGGCCAGGGTGGCGGAAGCGCCCGCATTGGCGATGACCGACTGCGGTTGCGCAAGGATCACCGGTGCCGTGCCGATGGGCGTGGAGAGGACCTCGAACGCACTCGATTTCGCCTGGTCCGCCGCTCCATTCGCGAACTGGATGACGATCTGCCCGGACGCGTTCGCCACCGCGGCGAACTCCCGGACAATGGCAATGTTCTTGCCGCCCGCGGCCGCGAAGATGTCGAAATTTGCCAGCACCTGTGTGCCGTTGATCGAGACGTTGAAACGGCGACTGCCGACGGCGGAGTGGTAGATCTCCGCGAAGTGCAACCGCACCGTACAGGTGGTGCCCGCGCCCAGGCTCCCAAGGGTGTAGGTGAAATTGCCGAAACGTTCGGTCTGGTAAACCGCCTGCGGTGCGGCTCCCGCCACACCGCCGGTGTTGATCGCGGCCGCGGTGCTGTAGGTCGATCCTCCGGAGAAGGATGCATCCGCCGTGAACGGAGCCACTGCCGTGCCACCGGAATTGACCTGGTAGAGAACCCCCTCGAGGATCTCGATCCCGCTCGATTTCGCCAGGTCAGCCGCGCCGTTCGCGAACTGGACCACGATCTGCCCGGACGCGTTCGCCACCGCGGCGAACTCCCGGACGATGGCGATGTTCTTGCCGCCGGCCTCGGCGAAGATGTCGAAGTTCGTCAGCACCTGTGCGCCATTGATCGAGACATGGAACCGACGGCTACCCGCCGCGGAGTGGTACAGCTCCGCGAAATGCAGCCGCACCGTGTGAAGCACGCCCGGAGCGAGGCTGCCGAAGGTGTAAGTAAAATTGCCATTTCGCTCCGATTGGTAGACCGACTGCGGAGCGGGGTTCACCACGCCGCTGGTGGCGATCGTGGACGCGCTGCTGTAGGTGCCGCCTCCGGAAAAGGAGGCGTCCGCCGAAAACGGGGCGACCGCGCCGCCTCCGGAATTGACCGCCTGAAGGACGGCCGCCTGGCCTAGGGTGGGCACGAGCACCGCGATCGCTGCAAGACAGCGGTGAAGGAATGAACGAATCATGGATGGATTTGGGCTTGGGTTTTGGAGAAACGCCGGACCCGGGCGCGACGGGGCGGCCCACGGGCGGCGTGGGGAAATTTTCACAAACGCGGCGGCGGAATCGGACGCGCGCGGAACTCCCGCCGTCCGGGCGGCGGGGCATGCCCCGGTCTTTCGTGAATGGACCGGGTGGAACAACAGGCCGGGTTTGGTAGCTTATGTTAGAAAGATTCCCCACCGCGTCATCGGCATCTTCTGCAAGATGCGTTGAAAAATGTGCGGGTCATTCCCACGCCCACCCAATTTTCAATATCTATTGCAACGGGACGACGTTTACCGATCGCGGAGAGCATCCTAGAGTGGACAACCCTTTCATCCGCCATCCCCGGATAATTCCCGCATGCCCCATTTATGAAACTCCTGAAACCCTGTATTCTCCTCGCATCCATTCTGGGCATGCTTCCCAGTTCCCAAGCCGCACCGGAGCCGGTGGCAAAGCCGGTCCGGATCGTCCTCGTCGGGGACTCCACCGTCACCGACAACGCCGGCTGGGGTCTCGGCTTCAAGCAATTCCTCACCGACAAGGCCGGGTGCGCGAACACGGCCCAGGGCGGCCGCAGTTCGAAGAGCTTCCGCGACGAAGGCCGCTGGACCAAGGCGCTCGAACTGAAGGGAAACTACTACCTCATCCAGTTCGGACACAACAACGAGCCCGGGAAGCCGGGACGCTCCACGGACATGCCGACCTTCGTCAGCGACATGGCCGCCTACGTCGATGAAGCGCGGGCCGCCGGGGCGATCCCCGTGCTCGTCACTCCCCTCGTCCGCCGCCAGTGGGATCGCGAGCATCCGGGGAAGATCAAGTCGAGCCTGGAACCCTACGCCGCCGAGGTGCGCAAAATCGCGAGGGACAAGCGCGTACCACTGGTCGACCTCCATGCCCGCAGCCTGGCGTTGTGCGAATCCCTCGGGCCGGACAAGTGCCTGGAGTTCAGCCCGACGAAATCAGGCACCGACGGTGCCCCCGCCTACGATGGCACCCATCTGAATGAAAAGGGTCACGTGCTGTTCGGCCGCCTCGTCGCCGAGGAACTCCGCAAGACCGTCCCCGCGCTCACGCCGCTCCTGCGGGCCACCCCGGTGAACGACCTGCCGAAGACGGCGGAGTCCACCTACGATGCGGTGGTGTCCGCCGATGGCTCCGGCACCCACACCACGGTGCGGGATGCCGTGAACTCCGCGCCGGACAATGGCTCCAAGCCCTTCCGCATCCTGATCAAGCCCGGCCGCTATGAAGGCCCGCTGCTGATCCCATCGGCCAAGCGTTCCCTCCAGTTCATCGGCGAGGAGCTGGAGAACACCGTGCTCACCTACGCGAAGAACGTGAAGGAACCGGAACCCGGTGGCACCCCGATGTTCGCCGGCATCGGCGTGGTCATCCAGGCCCCCGATTTCACCGCCGAGCGCATCACCTTCGAAAACACCTCGGGAGACCACGGCCAGGCACTCGCCCTCCGCGTGGATGCCGACCGCGCCACCTTCCGCAACTGCCGCATGCTCGGCTGGCAGGACACCCTGATGGCGAACAAGGGCCGCCAGTATTACCAGAACTGCACCATCGAGGGCCGCGTCGATTTCATCTATGGCGATGCCACCGCCGTCTTCGACCACTGCACGATCCACAGCAAGAACGGCGGCTACGTCACCGCGGCGAGCACGCCCGCCCAGCAGGCCTACGGCTTCGTCTTCTTCGATTGCAAGCTGACCGGCGATGACATTCCGTGGAACTCCGGCAACCCGGGTGAAACGCCGCGCTCCATGAAAAAGCCCAATGCGGCGCTGGGCCGCCCGTGGCGCCCCAATGCCAGCGTGATCTACGTCCGCTGCGAGATGGGCGACCACATCCAGCCGGAGGGCTGGAACAACTGGGGCAACGCCGCCAACGAGGCCACCGCCCGCTACTCGGAGGTCGACTGCACCGGCCCGGGGGCCAGCACCGCCGCCCGGGTCGCCTGGGTCAAGAAGCTCACCGATTCCGAGATCGCCAACCTGACCGTGGCCAAGATCCTGGCTGGTACCGATGCCTGGGCTCCGCAGGACAGCGCGGGCGGCAGCCTCCGCTAGGCTGAATCAACAATCAAAGAGGAGGCCGGGTGCCTCTGATTTGGAGTGCGGCGAGGCATCGCCGCTTTGAGCGGAGGCGAGACATCGCCGGGGGCCACACCTGCATTCGCCAACCCGCCCCCTCGTTCCAGAATCACCTCCTCTCTGGTTCCAGCTCGTCTTCCACAGCCCCGCTGCAACTCCCGTCGATTCTCTCCGGCACCCAAAGCGGCGATGCCTCGCCGCACTCCAAATTCAGAGCCGCCTCAGGATGCTTTCCAGCCAAAGCAAATTGAATGCCGATTCAACCTGGCGCCTGCGGGGGCCATCCCTTTTGTAGGGTACGATGCGATTGCACGGCCGGACGGATAACCCGTCTGGCCGTCTTCCTGTCACCCTCCCCTTTCACCGGGTACCAATGCACAGCGCCGGGTGGCATCGTCACCCGGCGCATCCTTGCATAAAACCCAATACGACATTCCGAATCCTGCATTTACAGGCATTCCCGATTCCTCTAGAAAAACCAGACCATGCGAGGAAAAGCGTCGGACCACGGGAAGCCGAAACAGAAGAACGTGCTCCTTGCCCTGGGCTGGCACGATCACCGGCTGCTCAACGGCATCGCCTCCTACGCCACCGAGCACAACTGGCACATCTCCGCCGCGAGCATCACCAAGGAGCTGACCATTCCCTGGGGCTGGGAAGGCGATGGCGTCCTGGCCTGGCTGGCCGGCAGCGACGAACTCTGCGAGTTCGTGCGGTCCCTGAAGAAGCCCACCGTCGATTTCAGCCTCCGCCGCGCCAATCTCCCCTTCGCCCACGTGGCCCAGGACCACCTCGCCTGTGCCACCATGGCCGCCGAACATTTCCTTCGCCGCGGCTTCCGGAATTTCATGTTCTACAGCGACTCGGACAACTGGACGTTCGAGGAACGCGGCACCGGTTTCGTGAAGGCGCTCGCCGCCGAGGGCTACGGCTGCGAATGGCTGAAGTGGCACCGCCACAAGCACTACCGCCAGGGCCGCGGCGAATGGAGCAGCCGCCGGGCGTGGCTCACCACCCAGCTCCGCAAGGCGGAGAAGCCGCTGGCCGTGTTCACCGCCAATGGCACCCTCGCGGTCGAGGTACTGGAGGTCTGCGAGCACGCCGAGATCCAGATCCCCCGGGATGTGGCCCTGATCGGCATCGAGGACGATCTGCTCCTCCCCCAGTCCACCCAGCGCCCGATCACCTCCGTCGAACCGAACTTCGAGGAACTGGGCTACCAAGGCTCGGCCTGGCTGGACCGCCTGATGCGTGGCGGAGCACTGCCCGCCGCCCCGGTGAGAGTGGCCCCCTCCCGGATCATCTCCCGGCAGAGCACGGACATCACCGCCGTGAGCCACGAAGGCCTGGCCAAGGCCCTGCGTTTCATCGCCGGACAGTTCCACGACTCCATCGACATCGACCAGGTGGCGCGGCACTCGGGCATGTCACGCCGCGGGCTACACCAGGCCTTCGTCGACCACCTCGGCATGACGCCCGGCGAACACCTGCGCTCGACCCGCATCGAGAACGCGAAGCGGCTGCTTTGTGAAACCGACCAGAAAGTGGAATCCGTCGCCGCCGGCAGCGGCTACCCCAGCGTGAACAGTTTCTTCATCGCCTTCCGCCAGGCCGCCGGCACCACCCCCGCGGAATACCGGAAGCTCGCCCGGCGCGGCCGGTGAACGATCTTCTCACGCCAAAGGAGCGAGATCGTAAATGACGACGCGCTCCCAGAATGTCCGGCAGGTGGCCACGAAGCGGGCGTGATCCGGACATTCCTTCTGATAGAAATCGTGATCCTCGAGGGATTTGAAATGCAGCGAGGTCGCGTAGCTGAAGGAATGATCGGTGACGGCGCGCACCTCGGTGGCCGCCGGGGTTCCCACATGGCCCCGTTCCAGATAAGGAAGGCTGGCAAGGCGTCGGATCTCCTCGTCGAACGTGGCAATCTCGGAGGGAGTGAGGTCCTTGCGGAGCCAGAAAATGGCGCTGTGGATGAACATGCGGTGGCGGGTGGTGGGTGGGAGTCGCAGTGAAACGGAAGAAAGCCAGGCGATCTTGCGCGCACCCGCCAGTATCCCGCGTTCTTACTTCGAGGTGCCTTGGCCTTGCCAGGAGGCGGGCGTCAGGGTGATCGAGGCTCCCTTCGCGAGCTTCGGTTCGATGATCCGGTCGCGATAGCGAATCTTGGCCGCGGCTCCGGAAATGGAGTGGATGGTGGCGGACACCAGCGCTCCGTTCTTCCAGACCTCATCAATCTCGAAGCCACCGCGGGCGCGGAGGCCGCTGACCCTGCCATCGGGCCAAGCCTTGGGCAGGGCGGGAAGAAGATCGATGGAACCGCGGTGGGACTGGAGCAGCATCTCGGCGATGCCGGAGGTCGCCCCGAAGTTGCCATCGATCTGGAACGGCGGATGGGCATCGAACAGGTTCGGATAGGCTCCCCCGCCCTGCGATCCCCCCTTGGGCGGCGTGAGGAGAAGCACGAGAAGCTGGTGGGCGTTGTCGCCATTCAACGCGCGGGCCCACAAGTTGACCTTCCAAGCCATTCCCCAGCCCGTGGTCTGCATGCCGCGGCCTTCGAGCGATTTGATGGCGGCGGCGAAAAGTTCCGGGTCCTCGGGCGTGATGAGAGCGCTGGGAAACAGCGGATAGAGGTGGGAGGCATGGCGGTGGAAATCCTTCTCCCGGTCCCGGTCCTCGAGCCATTCCTGGAGTTGTCCAAACCTGCCGATCTGGAACGGGGCCAGTTTTCCACTGGCCGCCATGACCTGGCTTCGGAAAGCCTCGTCCCTGCCCAGGATTTCGGATGCCTTGGAGACTTGGTTGAAGACATCGCGGACGATCCCGAGATCCATGGTCGGGCCCGCCACGCTTCCCTCGTGCTCGGGGGAGTGGGATGGACAGGTGACCAGCCATCCGTGCGTGGGTTCCGGGACCAGGGTGTCGAGGAAGAACTCGGCCGAGCCTTTCAAGATGGGGTAAACCTCCTCAAGAAACTTCCTGTCACCGGTGAAAAGGTAATGCTCCCAGAGATGGGTGGTGAGCCATGCGCCCCCCGTGGGCCACATGCCGGTACCGGCGGAATCGACCGGAGCCGTCGCACGCCAGAGGTCGGTGTTGTGATGGCAGACCCAGCCCCGCGCACCGTACATCACCTTGGCGGTGCGGCTGCCGGTCCGGGAGATGTCGCGGACGAGGTCGAACAGCGGCTGGGCGCATTCCGAGAGGTTGGCGGTTTCGGCCGGCCAGTAGTTCATCTCGGTGTTGATGTTGATGGTGTACTTGCCGCCCCACGCCGCGCTGCGGGCATCGTTCCACATGCCCTGCAGGTTGGCGGGCTGGCTGCCGGGACGGGAGCAGGCGATCAGGAGATAGCGGCCGTATTGGAAATGGAGCGCGGGCAACGCCGGATCATTTCCTCCGGTGAACCTCGCGATCCGCTCGTCCGTGGGGAGATCGGAGTCGGGGGTCCGGGGGAGATCGAGGGACACCCTGCGGAACCACGATTGGTGCTCCTTCACATGGCGATCCCGGAGATCCTGGTAGGATTTGCCGGACGCCTCGGTGAGATCCTTGATCGCGCGGGCGGCGGGATCGGCCCCGAGGTTCTGGTAGTTGACGAAGTTCGTGCCGCAACTGGCGACCAGCGTGACAGAGTCCGATTGGGAAACGTGGATCGCGTTGCCTTCCGCGGTCACCTGACCACCGTCCGTCTTGGCCTTGAGCATGCCCTTGAATCGGATCGCGCCCGGCGTGTCGGCCTCGTCGCTGCCTTTTCCGCTGAGCGTGAGGACACCGTTTTCGAACGAGGAGGTCGCGTCCGTGAAAGGAGTTTCCCACGATGCCCGGAAGTCCAGCGCACCTGGCTTGTCCGCGCTGAGGCGGATCGCCACGACCTGGTCCGGGGCACTGGAGAAGACCTCGCGGGTGTAGGTCACGCCGCCCCGCTTGAAGGTGGTCGTCGCCACCGCGGTGTCGAGATCCAGCGAGCGGCGGTATTCCGTGACGGGCTCCGAACTCCGGGTGCCAAAGTCCAGAACCACGCTGCCCAGCGTTTGGTATTGCACCATGCGGGGCGGCACACCGAGCGCGTTCCCGGCAAGGAGCGCCTCGGCCTCTGCCCGCTTGCCGGCGAAGATCAGCTCCCGCGACTTGCGGATGGCATCGGGGGCTTTGGGATTGGCCGGATCGTAGGGGCCTCCTGACCAGATGGTGTCCTCGTTGAGCTGGATGCGGTCGCGCTCGACTCCACCGAAGTACATGCCTCCCAGGCGTCCGTTGCCAAAGGGCAGGGCCTCCACCCACTCACGGGCCGGCTGCCGGTACCACAGGTGGAGCGGAGTCTCCGGGCCTTTGGCGCTTCCGGCGATCTTGATGGACGCGATCAGCGGGACATTGCCCGCCGTCGGCTGGATGGTGCGCCCCTCCACCTTCGAGAACGACCACTCGCCGGAGAGCCCACCCGCCCTCTGATTGCTCGCCTGCAGACCGGCGACCTCATCCGGAGTGAGGGCCCGGCGGTACATGGCCAGCGATTCGATGTCGCCGTGGAAGGGGTGCGCATCACGGACATCCGTCCCGATTTTAACCGGGAGACCCTCGGCTGGATTCATCCAGCGGTCCCGGGCCGGAGCGGTGATCGCGGCCACCTTGGCTCCATCGAGGTAAAGGTCGGCGGTTTTGGTCGAGGCATCGAAGACCGCCGTCACATGGGAACTGCGGTCGGTGGAAAGGGCTTGGGGGCTGGCCACCACGTCAGGGGCCGTGGTGATGAACTCAAGGACGCCCCCCTTGCCGATCCGGAGCTGAATGCCCAATTGGCTGCCCGGGCCGGTCGCGTCGAGGATCACGGAGCCCTCCGGACAATCGATGGCGGGTTTCAACCGCACGTCGACCGTGCAGGCCCGGGAGATGAAGAGCGGACCGGTGCGGGTTTCGAAGCCCGGCGTGGTTCCATCGAAATGCCCGGAAGACGCTGTCTGGGAAAGGCAAGGCTGGAAAGCCAGCAGCGCCAGCGTCAGAAGGGATGCGCGGCAGATGTCGATCATCGGGGTTTTGTCAGGTATCCAAATCCAAGGTCACTTCCCCGCGAAGCCGAAATACGTCCGCGCGTTCTCGTGGCAGATGTTGCGGACCAGCGGACCGAGCAGCGCGTCGTCGTCGGGCACCTCGCCGCTTTCCACCTCACGGCCGATCAGGTTGCACAGCGTGCGGCGGAAATACTCGTGGCGGGGATAGCTCATGAACGAACGCGAATCCGTCACCATGCCCACGAACCGCGACAGCAACCCGAGGTTGGACAGCGCGTTGAACTGCCACTCCATCGCCTCCTTCTGGTCCAGGAACCACCAGCCGCTGCCGAGCTGGAGTTTTCCCGCGATGCTGCCGTCCTGGAAGTTCCCCAGCATCGTGGCGAAGGCGTAGTTGTCCGCCGGATTGAGGTTGTAGAGGATCGTCTTCGGCAGCGCGTTTTCGGAATCGAGACGGTCGAGGAAAGCGGCCAGCGCCCGGGTCTGGGGAAAGTCGCCGATGGAGTCGAAGCCGGTGTCCGGTCCGAGCTGGCGCATCAGGCGCGTGTTGTTGTTCCGCAGCGCGCCGAGGTGGAGCTGCATCGTCCAGCCCTTCTCCGCATACAGGCGGCCGAGGAACGCCATCACATGCGAGGCATACTTGGCATGCTCCTCCGGCGACGCGTCCTTCCCGGACAAAGCCGCGCGGAAGATCGCTTCGACCTCGGACTCGCTGCACGCGTCCGCGTAACAGCGCTCCAGCCCATGGTCGGAAAGGCGGCAACCCCGCTCGTGGAAAAATTCACCACGTTTCCGCAGGGCTTCCTGCAGTCCCGCCAGCGACTCGATTGCAAGCCCGCTGGCCTCCTCCAGACGGCCGATCCACGCCTTGAAAAGCCCCGCTCGGTTCACTGCCAGCGCGGCATCCGGCCGGAAGGTCGGCAACACCCGTGTGTCCGATCCACCCGCCGCGATCGCCTCATGGTGCGCCAGGTCATCCGCCGGATCATCGGTGGTGCAGAGCGTGGTCACGCGGAATTGCTTCAGGATGCCCTGGGTCGAGAATTCCGGCGAAGCGAGCCGCTCATTCGCCTGATCCCAGATGCGGTCCGCGGTGGTCTCATCGAGCAGCTCGGTGATGCCTAAGTAGCGCGAGAGCTCGAGATGGGTCCAGTGGTAGAGCGGATTCCGCACCGTGTGCGGCACCGTGGAGGCCCAGGCCTTGAACTTTTCCCGCGGCGTCGCATCCCCGGTGCAGAAACGTTCGGAGACCCCGTTGGAACGCATCGCCCGCCACTTGTAGTGGTCCCCTTCCAACCAGATCTCGAACAGGTTCTTGAACTGCCGGTTCTCCGCGATGTCCTTCGGCGAGAGATGGCAATGGTAGTCCAGGATCGGCTCCGGTTTCGCGAACCCGTGGTAGAGGCGGCGTGCGGCCGCGGTGTTGAGGAGAAAGTCTTCGTGGATGAATGGGCGGCTCGACATGGTGGCGGCGGAATCAGGCGTTCCCTCCACCGTGCCGACCCGCGATTCAGCCCTCAATGCCACTTTCTGCATTCGCTATCCCAAAACCGGCACAAGCCGACCGTATAAACAGCCGCTGCCGTAAAACGACAGCGGCTGTTCTTCGCCTCATCGACTACACCATCGACAAGGATTTCGCTCAGGCGTCCTGCGCGGCGGCAAGCGCCTCCCGGGTGAGCCGGGTGATCTCGCTCCAGTTTCCGGCAGCCACCAAGGCTTTGTCGACGAACCACGAACCACCGATCGCGGCCACCACCGGCACCTTCAGGTAACTTGCGAGATTGGCGGAGGTGATTCCGCCGGTGGGAATGAACTTCACGCCGGTGTGGCCATACGGACCGGCCAAGGCTTTCAACATCGGCACCCCACCCGCCGTTTCCGCGGGGAAAAATTTGAGAAGCTTGCAGCCTTCGGAAAGCGCGCGCTCGACGTCGCTCGGCGTCATCACGCCCGGCGAAAACGGGAGCCCCACTTCGCGGGCCACCTCGATGGTTTTCGGGTTGAGGCCCGGCGCGAGACCGAACTGGGCGCCCGCGTCCTTCGCTCGCTTCACCTGGTCGGCATCGAGCAGCGTGCCCGCGCCCACCAGGATTTCCGGGAAACGGTTCGCGATGCGGCGGATGCTTTCCTCCGCGGCGGCGGTGCGGAACGTGATCTCCATGATGTCCAGCCCGCCCGCGAGCAGGGCTTCGGCGAGTGGTTCGGCGGAGGCGGCGTCATCGAGCACGATGACGGGGACGATGCGCTTGGCGAGAATGCGGTCGATCATGGTGGTTGGAAAAAGAGAAGCGGGTTTCCTCACCCCGCAAGCTTCCACGTGTAGGCCAAGGCCCGCACCTTGGATACGATCGGAATTTGCATTCCGGATTGAAAATCCTCCGCCGCGGCGGGGGCTCCGAATCGTAGAATCGTAGCCGCGCTCGGGAGAGCGTGGGTGGGGAGGGTTCACGATCTCCCTCGCAGGTCCAGTTCTCACCCGATCGACGCCTATTTTCCAAGCCCGGCAGGGCGACGCTCTGCTAGCCGGTGGCGCAAGCCACCGGTGACGGGCGGTGGTGGAGTTCCAAGCCCCGGCAAGGGGCGACGCAACGCAGGCCGAATGACCCTCCAGATGGAATCCCGCGCCCGATGTTCAAAGAGCGCCGAATCATCCAGTAAGATCTGAATGGTGGATCCGCTGAAAGAGCGCAGGCAGCGTCGTCCCTAGCGGGACTTGGACATGCTTCGCGGCCGATTCCCCGGGGGCTTGCGCACCCCGGCTAGCAGAGCGTCGCCCTGCCGGGCTCAGAGGAAGGAGCCTTGAGAAGCGCGGCGGGTGCAACGAGGCGGGTGAATCCTCCCTGCCCACGCTCTCCCGAGCGCGGCTACGTTCCGCATCGTCGATGTGGGTAAAGGGCAGGATGCCTCGCCGCACTCCAAATCAGAGGCACCCGGCCTCCTCTTTGAATGTCGATTCAGCCTAACAGCCCAATCCCATTCATAGGAGCGGGCTCTCCACGCATCCACCCCGGCTGCAGCCCCGTGCCCCGCAATCCACGCAGATCCAAATGGTTTGCGCTGGAAGCACCGGGGCGGCCTGTGGCATCCTCCATGATCCCGTTTCATGCGAATCACGCGTTTCAATTCGAATTGCAGAATCACGCAATTCCCGAGCCACGATCACAATGTATGGTCCTTAGAGTTACAAACGGCATTGCAGCCAAAACCCATCCGCTGGCCGCCGGATTGAACACTCACCACTCCCATGAAAGCCCCATTTTCCAGTCTCACGGCACGCGCCATGCGGCGTCATCCGCAACGAGGATTCGCCCTCGTCGTGGTCTTGTCGATCATGGTGTTGCTGGCCACCCTCGCGCTCGGCCTGCTGTCCATGTCCAGCATCACGCTGCGTGCCTCCGAGCGCGGGACCGCCGCCGCGATCGCACGCTCCAATGCTCGGATGGCGCTGATACTCGCCCTGGGTGAGCTTCAGAAAAATGCCGGGCCCGACCAGCGCGTCACCGCGCGCGCCGACATCCTCGACGAGAAAATTTCCAATCCCCGGCTCACCGGCGTTTGGAAATCCTGGGAGATCAAGGCCGCCCAGCCGCCTGCTCCCGCCGAATACGACCGTAACGAACGGGACAAGAAATTCCTCGGCTGGCTCACTTCGAGCGCCGACGGTATCGCCCAGAACCAAGTGGCCTTCGCCAGCGCCGCGCCCCAAACCCCGGCAACCCTCTGGGGCAAGGGCACGCTCGGCCAGAACGCCGATCCGCGCGATCTGGTCACCGCCACCAAGGTCGAGGTGACTTCCCAACACGGGGCCTTCGCCTGGGCCGTGATGGACGAGGGCGTGAAAGCCCGCGTCAACACCCCCTACGTCGACAACGCCACCGCCAAGGGGAGCCAGATCGCCCAACTGGGATCGGGAGTCCGCCCGAACACGGCCTCCATCAGCGCCATGAGCGCCATCGACCGCTCGAATTTCCAATACGGCACCAGCCAGTTCGCCACGATGGAAAAGGGCATCACGCGGTCGAACTTCGGCTACGCCGCCGACACCGTTTCGAAAGGCGCCGGGGCAGCCCTGAAGCCGCTCGCCCACGACATCACCACGCAGTCGGTCGGCATGTTCACGGACACCGCGGCGGGTGGTCTCAAGGAAGACTTCAACCTGCTGGCCAATGCCACCACCCTTCCCGCCAACTATGCCGGCAAGGGCGTGTATGCCTCCCGTCTGGGCCTCACCGCCGTGTCCGATCCGCGCTGGGAATCGCTCCAGCAGCTCGCCGGACTCTACAAGGACAGCAGCCGCTTTTCCGATTCCGGTGGCGTTCCGCTGGTGAAGGCCTCCACCCCGCAGGGCTGGCTGGCGTCGACCGGTTCGGATCCCGCCACCGGCGATGTCGGCACCACCCAGCGCGCCGCGCCCGCGGGCCTGGTGCTCATGCCCTCGATCGCCAAGGTCCAGGTCGTCTTCAGCCTGCTCACCCGCGACATCTACAATTACCCGAAGATCAGCGACACCCGTCCGAAGCAGCCCGGCACCAAGGATGAGGAAACCGCCGCACAGCTTCATGGCCCTTGGGGCAAAAACCTGGCGGGCTCCTCCTACGACTACCTGCTACACCTGCTCTACACGCCCGTCGTGACGCTTCATAACCCCTACAACGTCGCGCTCGAGTTCAGCGAGTTGAAGGTGATGTTCGGCAACGTCCCCTTCGCCCTCCAGGTGTTCCGGAACGGCGTCGCCCAGACCACCGCTCCGGCCCCGCTCGACACGATGTACTACAGCGCCGGGGAAACCGGCAGCCGTCCGAAGCGCTTCGGCATGACCCTGAAGACCAATGGCGGTTCCTCCACCTCGCCTTCGGCCGGCTCCTCGACGTTCCGCCTCCTGCCGGGTGAGGTCATGATGTTCTCCCCCTACATCGATCCCAACCGCACCTGGAAGGACGAGTACACCAGCCGGACCTTCTCCGACTGGGACAGCGGCAGCGGTTCCAACCGCACGCTGACCATCGACGGACTTCCCGGCTGGCGCGGCGACGGCATCGGCTTCGACCTCGATTGGTTCTGCCCCAGCTACAAGAGTTACCGGATCACCTCCAATGAAACCGAGAACGGGACCAACATGGACCGCGGTGGCTGCATCGCGGCGAAGTCCACCGACGAGTTCTCGCTGAAGTTCGCTCCGTTGAGCGTGGATACCCTCAGCCAGAACAAATTCACGATCACCCTTTTCGCCAAGCCGGTCGGTGCCTCCAGCCAGGTGGCCGCCAGCGTGATCGAGATGGACTACGAGAAGCCCACCGGCCTGCAGGACTACCTCCTCGGCGCGGGCGGCACCATCACCTATCCGAAGCAGGGCACCATCAACACGATGGCGATGCACTCGCACTCCGTGACTCCGATCAAGGACATCAGCAACGCCAAGCCGTTCGCGATCATCAGCGCCCAGGCCAAGACCACCATGGGCGGTTTCAACCCGGATGGCGAGGACGGCAAGCTCGCCGCGAAGCCCTGGGCCTTCGGCCACGAGGTCGTCGCCGCGTCGTCCGGCAAGGTCGTCAGCGAGCATCCCGCGAACCTGTCCCACGAGATCAGCCTTCAGCGCCTGGACGCCGGCACCAACAACCTCCTGCAGTTCGATCCCGCCACCGGGCGCGGCAACGCCATCACCGGCCAAACCGGCAACACCGGCATCAAGTTCGGCGCGCTCTATGACATTCCCGTCGCGCCGCTGCAGAACCTCGCCCAACTGAACGCCGCGAACCCCGGCGGCTCCTCCGGCTACCTGCCGCGCTTCGCCCAGCCGATCGGCAACTCGTGGGCGCACCCGATGCTCGATCCCTCCCGCATCGTCACCAAGGACGGCAACGGCGACCGCCTCGACCATTCGTTCCTGCTCAACCTCGCGCTCTACGATCACTTCTACTTCTCCGGCCTCGCCGATCAGACCGGTCCCTACGGCAGCAACACCGCCGCGCCGCGCCTCGCCGAACAATTCGCGAACGGCAAGCCGCTGTCCGACCCGCGCCTGGAACTGCGCGCGCCGGACGGCCGCCCACGGACCGAGTTCACCAAGGACGCCCAGCTCGCCGATGCCTACGCGAAAATCGCCGGCTGGCAGGTGATCAACGGTCCCTTCAACATCAACTCCACCTCCGTGACCGCGTGGAAGGCGATGCTCGGTTCGATCCACGATGGCAAGGCGCTCTACAACAGCCTCAACAAGACCGCGAAGACCTCCGCGCTCACCTCATTGCCGCCGGTCGATTCCGCGAAGGGCCAGTCCCGCATCAGCCGCTTCCGACTTCCCGCTTCCTTGTCCGAGGAAGACGGCGGCGATCCAATGGAGTCCTACTGGCTCGGTGCCCGCGAATACAGCGATGCCCAGCTCGACGCGCTGGCCCGCGAGATCGTGAAACAGGTGCGCGCCCGCGGCCCGTTCCTGTCGATGGCGGAGTTCGTGAACCGCCGCCTCGGGGCCAATGAAACGGCCCAGCGCGGCGCGCTCCAGCAGGCGATCGACAACACCAAGATCAACGACGCGCTGGCAACGACCTCGAGCGCGGGCTACGACATCGCCGAGACCAAGCTGGCGGGTTACAAATACGCGAACCCACCGGCCGGAGCGGGCAGCAGCTACCAGGGGGCTCCCGGTTATCTCAGCCAGGCGGACGTCCTGAATGTCCTCGGCAACGCGGCCACGCCGCGCTCGGACACCTTCACGATCCGCGGCTACGGCGAGGCCCGCGATGCCACGGGCAAGACCACCGCCACCGCCGTGTGCGAGACCGTGGTCCAGCGCGTTCCCGATTACCTCGATCCCACCGACCGTGCCGACACGGTGCCCGCCTCCTTGAAATCGCCGGTCAACAAGACCTTCGGCCGCGCCTTCGCGATGGTGTCGTTCCGCTGGCTGATCGCGTCGGAAATCTGATCCTCAACCCATCCCCTCGAACCCATGCGCTTCGTACTGCCACTCGTCCTGTTCGCCCTCCATTCCGCCGGCTTCTCCCAGGAGGCGCGCACCGTGGAGTGCCGCTTCCTCGGCTTCGGGACGAACGAAAGCACCACCTCCGCCCTCACCGTCGCGGACAATGGCGCGGACATCACCTGTCCGCTGCCGACCACGCAGTTGTCCCCGAAGGTTACCTGCTACGCGAAGGGCGACAAGATCCCGTTCCTTTCCAGCGACCGCAAGCCGCTGGCCGTCGCCGCGATCCCCGCCGGAGTCCGGTCCGCGCTGCTGGTGTTCGTGCGGATGCCCGGCCAGGCCGATACGCCGCAGTGGCGGATCTTTGTCATCGAGGACTCGCCGAAGAACTTTCCCGATGGCGGTGCCTACGTGGCGAACTTCTACGGCAACGACATCCGTTTCATCATCGGCGAGCACAAGGTGATGCTGCATTCCGCGGCCTCCGGCGGTTACCCGATGCCGAAGGAGCGCGATGACTTCAACATGTCGCCGGTGATCTTCCAGTTCGCCAACGGCGAGAAGTGGCGGACCGCCAACGAAAGCGCGCTGCGTTTCCTGCCGGGCACCCGCTACCTGATCTTCGCCTACGTCGATCCGGTCTCGGGCCGCCCGAAGATCAGCACCTACCAGGACCAGGTCGAGCAACCGGCCCCCGATACCGTGAACCGGTAGGGTGAATCGACATTCAAAGAGGAGGCCGGGTGCCTCTGTTTTGGAGTGCGGCGAGGCATCGCCGCTTTGAGCGGAGGCGAGATATCGCCGGGGGCAACACCTGCATTCGCCAACCCGCTCCCACGTTCCAGAATCACCCCCCTCTGGTTCGCACTCCTTTTCCACCGCTCCGCTGCAAATCCCGTCGATTCTCTCCGGCACCCAAAGCGGCGATGGCTCGCCGCACTCCAAATCCAGAGCCCCTTCGGGATGCTTTCCATGCAAAGCAAAATGCATGTCGATTCAACCTAGTAGAGAGGGTCCCAGCTTCGCGCTACGACCTCTCACTTCGCCGCGGGCGTTTCCTTCAAGGTCGCCTTCAACCACCCGGCCACCGTCGCCGGGTAATCCGGCGCGAATTTCTCCCAGTCCGCGATCCGGTGCGGCGCTCCTCTCATCTCCGAGAAGACACACGGCACCTTCACGCCCTCCAATCGCTTGACGAAGGCCACGGCGTCCTCATGGCGCACGGATTTGTCCGCCGTGCCCTGGACGATCAGGAACGGAGGCATGCCCGCCTTGACCTCCTCGGCCGGGGAAATCGCCGCGATCTTCGCGAGCGCCGCGTCATCCAGCTCCGGAGGCAACCCAAGCAGATTCCGCAGTGCCACGCTGACCTCGCCCCGTCGCCGGGAATCCGCCACCAGATCGACCGCGGGAGCCAGGCCGACCACCGCCTGCACGCGCAGGGACTCATCCGCCCGGATCGCCGCGAGCGTGGCAAGCTGGCCACCGGCCGAGTATCCGACCAACGCGAGGCGCCTCGGATCGATCCGGTAGGCCGCGGCGTTCGCCTTCACCCAGCGGATGGCGGCCTGCACGTCCTCGAATCCCGCGGGCCACGGATGCCGCGGCGCGAGGCGATAGTTGATCGAGAACCAGGCGATGCCCGCTTCGTTGAGCGGCTTCGCCAGCGCGCCGAAATCCTGCGCCTTGTCGCCGCTCCCCCACCCGCCGCCGTGGATCAGGATGGCCGCGGGGAAAGGCCCGTCACCGAGCGGCACCGAGGCATCGAGGCACAGGCTCTCACCGTCCACGTTTCGATACTCGATGTCGGCGTGGAGACCCGGGGAAACCGCGGGCTCGCCACTGGCCAGCGACAGGAAACCGACGAGGAGCAGCAAGGATCGGATCACGGAATCCATTCGTATCATGCCCGGTGAACCACGTCAGTCTCAACTGGGAATCCACTCCGGCTTCGATTTTTCGACCTCGCGTGAAGCAGGACGACCCGCGCCGTTGCCGTTCATCGTGGCGAGGATCGCCGGAGTCTCGTGGCCGTTCTTCACGGTGGAGGAAAGGAAGCGGAAATACGGGAAAGCCGCCGAGCCGGATGCATCCAGCACATCGGTGGTGATGCAATAGAGCCCCACCTTCGCGCCGATCCACTTGCCCGCCTTCGCGTGGAACGCGGGCCCGATCTGATAGAAGTCCCCGCCCGCCTGGACGATGCCGAAACGGCAAACGCCACCCACGCCAACCTTCACCTGCAAGGTGACGGTGGGCCCGTTCACCCGGACCACCTCCCCGCCCTCACAGGCATTCATCTGCCTTACCTCGTAGCCCTCCGCGCCGCGCACCACATCCAGCGCCGCGTACTCCACCCCCGCCACCAGCAGGCCCGCATGCAGGCAACGCGAGGCCGGAGAGAGATCCACGCAGGTCTCGACGGTGAACTCCTCCGCCGGGAATTTCTGAAGCAGGAGATTCGGAGCCAACCGCAAATCACCCCCCAGCACGAAGCGTGGCTTCAGCGTCAGGTGATCGGGGCGTTCGGCCAGCGAGTACCAGTCGGACTCCGGATTGCCCTGCCACTGCCATTGCAATCCCAACGCCCGCCGCTTGAAGTCATCGCTCGTCTGCGGCACCGCCACCAGTCCCGCGTCGCCGACGTCGGGCTTGGCATGCCGCATCACGGGACGGCCGACCCCGTCGCGATCCTGAGCTTCGCCGATCAACGGCCAACCATCCACCCACCGCACCGGCTGGAGATGGACGATGCGGCCATAGAGCCCCTTGTCTTGGAAATGCAGGAACCACCACTCGCCCTTCGGCGTATCGACCAGCGCGCCCTGGTGCGGTCCATTCACCTCGCTGCCGCGCTGGCTCAGCACGATCTTCTCCTCGTAGGGACCCTGGATGTCCCTCGACCGGAAGATGACCTGCCAACCACTGGCCACGCCGCCGGACGGCGCGGAGATGTAGTACCATCCATCGAGCTTGTGCAGCTTCGGCCCCTCCAGCGCGGGCAGGCCCGGATGGATTTCCGCGACGATCTTGCCTTCGCCCAGGATCTTCGTTCCACAGGGACTCATCGGCCGAAGGTGCAGCTTGTTGCGGATGCCCGAGCGCGAGCCCGCGTAGGCGTAGATCACATAGGCCTTGCCATCATCGTCCCACAGCGGGCACGGATCGATCAGCCCCTTCCCGCGCAGCAGGAGGTGCGGCTTGCTCCATTCGCCCGCCGGGTCGACCGCGGTGGTGACGTAGATCCCCTCATCGGGAGTCGGGAAGAAGATCCAGAAACGCCCGTCGTGGTGGCGGATCGAGGGCGCCCACACGCCCTGCCCGGGCTGCACCTCGGCGTAGCGCGGATGCGGCAGCTCCCGCAGCGCGTGGTTCACCAGCGTCCAATTCACCAGGTCCCGGGAATGCAGGATCGGCAGCCCCGGCACACAGTTGAAACTGGACGACGTGAGGTAGAAGTCCTCGCCCACCCGGATCACATCCGGATCGGAGTAGTCCGCGTGCAGGACCGGATTCCGGTAGGTGCCATCCCCTTGGTCGGAAATCCATGGAAAGTCGTGGCGATGTGCGTTCATGGGAAAATGTCGATTAGCTGCCATGCGAGGCGGTGTCCGGGATCTTCGGGACGAGCAATTGGATCAGGAGCAGCGAGAGCAGGTACATCGTCGAGAAGTAGGCGAACACCCACAGGTAGCTGCCGGTCTTCTGGATGATGATGCCGGTGAACTCGTTGACGAAACCGCCGGTGAAATAGGCCAGGAACCCGCCGAGCCCGATGACCGAGCTGATCGCGCTCTTCGGCATTGTGTCGGACACCACGCTGAACAAGTTCGCGGACCAACCCTGGTGCGCGGACCCCGCCAGGCCGACGATGACGACCGCCAGCCAGGTGCTGTCCGCGAAGGGCGCGAGGAAGACCGGCACCACCGCCAGCGCGCACACCAGCAGGGTGACCTTCCGCGCGCGGTTGAGCGACCACCCGCGGCCGAGGAAGCGGGCGACCAGCCAACCGCCGGCGACCCCGCCCACGGCGGCGATCGCGAAGAAGGCCCCGGTCCACCAGCCCGTTTCCTGGAGACTGAGGTGGAACTTCTTGTCGAGGAAATCGGGCAGGAAGAACTGGTAGAAACCCCATGCCGGCCCGGCGAAGATGCTCGCCAGCACGTAGGCCCACACCGCGCGGTAGCGGCACAGCGAAAGCCACGGCACCTTCACCGCCGCCGCCGCCGCCGTGACCGCCGGCTGGCCGCCACGGATGTAGGCGAGCTCCGCCTTCGACAAGCGCCGGTGGTCCTCCGGCTCGTCGTAGAAGAATTTCCACAGGACCAGCCAGAGGAAGCCGGTGCCGCCGGTGGCGTAGAAGGTCGATTCCCAGCCGATGTGCGAGTACATCCACGGCACCAGCACCGGGCACAGGATCGCGCCGACGTTCGTGCCCGCGTTGAAAAGCCCGGTCGCGAGCGCGCGCTCCTTCACCGGAAACCACTCGGCCACCGTCTTGACCGCGCCGGGAAAGTTCCCGCCCTCGGTGAGGCCCAGCGCGATGCGGGCGAGCATGAAGCCCGCGGCGGTCATCGGGATCACCAGCGTGGCCATCGCGAATCCGCCCTCCGTCACCGAGAACCACGGGTAGCTCATGCGGAACTGCTCCTTCACATCGATCAGCCCGCACAGGCCGTGCGCTCCAGCGGACAGGCTCCACAGCAACACGAACACCGGCAGCCCGCGCTTCACACCGAAGCGGTCGATCATGCGGCCGCCTAGCAGGTAGCCGAAGGCATAGGCGAAGGAGAACGCCGCGGCGATGTGGCCGTAGTCCGCATCGCTCCAACCGAGCTCGGCGCTCAACGGCTTCTTGAGGATGCCGATGACGAGGCGGTCGATGTAGTTGACCGCCACCGAGAAGAACAACAGCGCGCAGATGACCCAGCGCATGTTGCCTGGCTTGGCCTGGTCCGGGGAGGTCGTGGTGTCGCGGCTCATTGGAATTTCACCGGTTCGGAGGTGAGCGGAACCGCGGGAAGCCCCTGGACCTCCGCGTCGAAGGTCCGGAGCGGGGGCCCTTGTGAAGTAATCTTCACATCGGAGAACTCCACGCCCTTCGCCTGGATCACCAGTGCGCCCGCCTTGGCGGAGATCGCCACGTGGCGCAGCGAGACGTTCTCGATCTTCTGTTCGGGGAGCCCCCACAGGGTGATCGCGTTCGCCGCATCGGTGACCTGGATATTCTCCAGCGAAATGTTCCGCCACACCGGCAGCAGGCCCTTGGCTCCGGCAGGAGCCGCCGTTTCCGGAGTGGGCGGTGGCTTGGGATAGTAGCTGGTGATGAAGATCGGATGGCGCACCTTCGTCATCGTGATGTCCTTGTAGCGGATGCCCTCGACCACGCCGCCGCGGTCGCGGTCCGCCTTCAGGCGGATGCCGGAGGTGGTGCCCTCGAAGGCCACGCGCTCCACCGTGACATTGCGGACGCCGCCGGAGGTGTAGCTGCCGATGGACAGGCCGTGGCCGCAGCCCAGTTTGCAATCGCGGATCGCCACGTTCTCCACCTCGGGCACGCCCTTCTGCCGCGCGGCCCCGCACAGCAGCACGATGTTGTCATCGCCGGTGCTGATCTCGCTGCCCTCGATGAGGACGTTCCGCACGCTGGAAAGGTTGAGCGCGTCGGTGTTCGGCGATTCATCCGGGGCCACCGCCTTGATCCCGCGGATCGAAAGTTCCCGGCACTGGCGGAACGAGTAGTGGGTGTTCGGCGGATTGAGCGTGGTGATGCCCTGCACCTCCACCCGCTCGCAGTTCTTGATCGCGATCAACTGCGGCCGCCTCGGGCCCTTCACGCCGCCTTCCTTTTCCGCCCGGAAGGCCTTCCACCACGGCGCACCCTGGCCATCGACCACGCCCTTTCCGCTCAGGCGGATGTCATGGCCGTTCTCCGCGTAGAGGAACGGCGCGCGGTTGTTGTCCGTCACCGGAAAGAGCGCGGGATCGCTGCCCATCAGCAGCACCGCGCCTTCCGCGAGATGCAGCTCGATGCCGCTCTTCAACACCAGCGGCCCGGAAAGGAAGCGGCCCTTCGGCACCACCACCCGGCCACCACCGGCCGCGGCGGTCTCGTCGATCGCCTTCTGGATCGCGGCCGCGCAGTTCGTGAGGCCATCCGCCACCGCCCCATGGCGGGTGACATCCACCACCTTCGTGCCAATGACCGCGGCGTCCGGGACCTTGATCCCCTCCGCCCTCAAGCCCGGCGTCCCACCGAGCACCACGACAGCCGCCATGCCGGCCATCCATTTCATGCGATTCGCGTGCATCATCATTGAAAGGTGTTTCATTCGACGCTGACCGGAGTGCCCTGCACCTCGTCCGCCAGCTTGATCGGTCCGACCGCCGCGGGACTCGCTTCGATCCGGATCCCCGTGGAACCCGCGCCCTTCAGATCGAGGAAGATCTCGGGCGTGCCCTCGGTGGCGATGCCCTTCAGGTGGATGTCGGAGGCGTCGGTCAGGTTGAAAAGCGGTCCCTTGGCGGCGGTGATTCCGACGTTCTCGAACAATAGGCCGGTGGCGTTCTTGCCGACCACGCCCTCGGTCGCGGACAACCGCAGGTCCCGGAAGCGGATGTTGCGAAGGGGCGAACCCGCTTCACCGCTCAAGCGGATGGCGACGGGAGCGCCCTCGCCGGTGATGCGCTCGAAGCACATGTCCCGGAACACCGGCAGTTTGTCGGACGCCGCCGCGTTCTTGTCGGCGGAGTAGTCCATGTTGAGGATGATGAACTCCTCCTTCATATCCTTCACCTTGATGTCGCGGGCGTAGATCTTCTCGACCACCCCGCCGCGGCCGGAGCGGGACTTGATGCGGATGGCGCGGTCGGTGCCCTCGAACTCGCAATCGTGCATGAACACATTGCGGACGTCGCCGGACATCTCGCTGCCGATGACCAGCCCGCCGTGGCCATGCTTGCTGGAGCAATGGCGCATGATCACGTTCTCCGTCGGCCTGGCCACCCGCCAGCCGTCCTCGTTGTAGCCGGACTTCAGCACCACGCAGTCGTCACCGGTGCCGAAAACGCAGTGCTCGATCAGCACGTCCCGGCACGAATCAGGATCGACGCCGTCGTTGTTCGGCCCATCCGTGTCCACGGTCACGCGGCGGATGGTGATGTTCTCGCTATACACCGGATGGATCGTCCAGTTCGGCCCGCTGCCGATGGTGAAGTCCTCCAGCAACACGTTCCGGCAATTCAGCAGCACCAGGAAGTTCGGCCGGATCCCGGCCTCGGGCGTGCCGAACACGCGCTTCTCGACCGGCACCCCGTCCGCCGACATCTTGATGTGGCCCGAGCCCTCCTTTCCCTTCCAGGCCCACCACTTGCCGGCGTTGCCATTCAGCCGCCCCTTGCCGGTGACCGCCACATCCTGGCAATCCCGCGCATAGACCAGCGGCGAGTAGTTCAGAAGATCGATGCCGCCCACGCGCACCGGCACCACCGGCAGGTAGTCCTCGAAGCGGTCGCTGAAGATCACTTCCGAACCTTCGCTCAGGTGCAGCTCGACCTTGCTCCGGAGATGGATCGGCCCGCTCAGGAATTGTCCCTTCGGCACCACCACCCGTCCCCCGCCCGCACCATGGCACTCGGCGATCGCGGCCGCGAAGGCCTTGGTGCAATCCGCCTTGCCGCCTTCCTCCGCGCCATAGGTCGTGATGACAAAGTCCCGTTTCGGGAACACCGGCGGCACGATCCGCGCCAGGATCTTCGGCACCTCCGCCCAAGCCTTCGCCGCCTCGGGATCGGAAGAGAGCGCCGTGTCCGCGAAGCCGCTGGTCACGCTGCCCGCCACCACCGCGAGCGCGAGGAGGCCTTTGGAAAAAATCCGCCAGCCGATCCAGCCACGGGCATTCGATGTTCCGGGTTCCACCGGGGAGATCTCCCGGGTGGCATGATCTGGGGCTGGGTTGGGTGAAAACGCGGTGGTCACGGCAATCATTCAAAGGGATCGAAACCCGGGTCAGACACCGCCTTCCACCGGAGACCGATGGAAGGCGGGCCGAGGTTTCATGAGGAAACACTATAAGGTCACTCGCCGGAGCGCGCCTAGGGCGACTTTCTGCAATCTGGATTGAGATGGGTGCACCCGCGGTCCGGCCCGCCTCCGCACTCGGCGGAGGCCAAGGGGGATCATTTGGTCACGATCAACCGCACGAAGACCTTCGGCAGGCCGGTGGGCAATGCGTAGGAGATCGTGGTCGAGTTGTTGACCGTCGGCGTCACGGTGGTCCAGGGATCGGTCGCTCCGAGGTCGGTGGACTTCTGGAGCGTCCAGGTCACATCGCCAGCGGCCACCGCCTCGCTGCCCTTGCTGAAGGACACCGTGCCCCCGCTGAAGGACCCGGCGGTGGTGGAGGCGGTGGGGCTGGTGCCCAGCGCGTATTCCATCAGGTTGCTGACCCCGTCGTGATCGAAGTCGCCGGTGGCCGGTTCGCCCGCGATGCCGTGGGTGCTGGCCCACGTGTCATACCCCGCGGCGGTCGTCACCGCCACCCACAGCACGCCGGTGGAGGGCGTGAAGGTCCAGGTCTTCGAGCCATCCACCTTGATCCAATCCGAACCGGTCTTGGTGAATCCCGGCACCTGGAAGTTGGCGCCGATGGTGGTGGTGGACAGAAGGCCCGGCGCGATGATCTGCCAGGCGTTTCCATCCGCGATCGCCGCGCCCGTGAGGTTGAAGTTGAAGGTGCCGTCCAGCGAGGCCGTGCCGGTTCCCTTCAGCGAGTTGGTAACGTTGCTCGCGCCGGGGTAGAACGTCAGGCTGCCGGTGGAGGTCAGGTTGAAGGTGACGGACGATCCGCCGAGGGTGGTGTCGCCGCTGTAGGTGTTCGCGCCGGAGAAGGTGATGTTCGGGCTGCCGAGGCCACTGATGGACACCGCGATGGAACCGGTGGCCCCGTTCTGGATGGTGCCCGCGAAGGTGGTGGTCGGACCGTTGTTGCCGAGGTTCAGCGTGCTCGCACCGGTGCCGTTGTTCGTCACGATCGCGCCCGCCACGCCGGTCAGGCCGTTGAGCCCTTCCGAGCGGCCGTTGAGGTCGAAGGTCGCGCCCGTGGCGCTCAAGGTGACCGACGACTGGTAGAACATCTGGTCGCCGCCGGTGCCGGCCAGCTTCAGCAAACCACCGGTGCCCACGGTGACACTGCCGCCCAGGGCATGGATGCTGCCGGTGCTGGCCTTGTTGAGCACAAGGGTTCCATTCGAGACATCCGCGGCGAGAAAGGAATCATCCGCGGCTCCCGACAAGGTGGCGGTGCCGCCGGTCACCGTGAGCTTGGCCCCGGCCGTGCCGCCGACGGCGGCGGTGAACTCAAGCGAGCCCGCTCCCGACTTCGTCAGCGTGTTGCCTCCCACGCTCGCTCCGCCCACGACCAGCGCCGTGGTGCCGGAGGTCACTTCAAGGATGCCGCCGCTGCTGCCGATGGTCATGCTGCGGTCGATGGTCGCCGAGCCGCCGGTGTATTTCAGCGTGCCGCCTCCGGTGACCACGAGGTTCGCCGCGGCGCTGCCGGAGGCCCCGATCGAACTCGCCACCCCGCCGTTCGCCAGCACCGGCACGGTGGAGATGCCGCCGATGGTGGTGACACCGGTGTAGGTGTTCGCGCTGCCGAAGACGTAGCTCACTCCGGAGACGTTGCGCGCCGTGACCGCCAGGGTGCCGGTGCCATTGGCGAGCACGATGTTACTGAAGTCGCAGGCGTTCGTGCCGCCACCGATCGTCAGGACGGAGGTGGTGCTGGTGGCGTTGTTGAGCACCGTGCCGCCCGCTCCCTGGAGCTTGCCGATTTCCTCGTTCTTGCCATTGAGATCGAACACCGCGCCCGCGCCGGTCATGTTCACCGCCGAGTTGAAGTAGATCTGGTCGTTGCCGGATCCCGAAAGCTTCAGCGTGCCGCCGCTGGCGATGGTGGCATCGCTTCCCAGCGCGTGGATGCTGCCGGTGCTGGCCTTGTTGAGCACCAGCGTGCCGCCGGTGACATTCGCTCCCAGGAACGAGTTGTCCGTCGAACCGGACAAGGTCGCGCTGCCACCGGTGACCGCGACCTTCGCGCCACCGGCCCCACCCACCAGGGCGGTGAACTCGAGCGAACCCGCGCCGGATTTGGTGAGCGTGTTGCCGCCGGTGGTCACTCCCGCCATGACCAGCGCCGTGGCACCCGAGGTCACCTCGATGAGGCCGCCGCTGCTGCCAATCGTCACGCTGCGGTCGATGGTCACCGAGGCACCGGTGTATTTCAGCGTGCCGCCGCCGGAGATCACCAGGTTCGCCGCGGCGCTGGTGGAGGCCCCGATCGAGCTGGCCACGCCGCCGCTCGCGAGCACCGGCGCGGTGACGACCCCGCCGATGGTGGTGATGCCGGTGTAGGTGTTCGCGCTGCCGAGGGTGAAGGTTCCGCCCGCGTTGGTGGTGAGGGCGGTGGTGCCCGCGCCATTCGCGAGCAAGATGTTGCTCAGGTTGCTGGCGTTTGTGCCGGTGCCAATGGTCAGGGTGCCGGTGGTGCTCGCGGCGTTGTTGAGCACCGTGCCGCCAGCGCCCTGCAATTTGCCGACCGCCTCGCTCACACCGTTCAGGTCGAACACGGCGCTGGCATCCGTCAGGTTCACGGTCTGGTTGTAGAAGATCTGGTCACCGCCGGTGCCCGCGAGGCGCAGGGTGCCGCCCGCTCCGATCGTGAGGTCCGCGCCCAGCGCATGCACCGTCCCGCTGCTGGTCTTGGCCAGCACCAGCGTGCCGTTGGTGACGTTCGCGCCGAGGCCCACGTTGTCCGTCGCGCCGCCGAGCGTCACCACCGAACCGCCGCTGACGGCCAGGGAATTTCCCGAAACCGAACCGGTGAACCCAATCGCGCCGCTGGCCGCGTTCACGCTGGTGACACCCGCATTGGTGATCGCGAGGCCGATGGACTGCGCGGCGCTCGAGTTGTTCACGATGCTCCCGCCGGAGGAAACGCTCAGCGCGTTGCCCGCCAGCGTGAAGGCACCGGCGCTCGCATCGAAGGTCAGCCCGGCCACGCCGGTGACAAGGTCGTTCGAGGTCGAAAGGTTGCTGCTGCCCGCGAACACCAGCGTGTCACCGGTGGCGTTCGGCAGGACGTCCCAGTTCCCGGCATCGCTCCAGTTCGCGCTGGAGATCCCGCTCCAGGTGGCGGTGGCCGCAGCGACTTCCGATGCGGCGAGCAAGGTGAGGATTCCACCCAAGGCGAGAGTGAGATGCGCGGTCAGACGACGGCCGTCGCGACGTTGGGGGGAGGAAAGAAAGCTCAGGACTCGTGGCTTCATGGTGAGTTCGATTCGAGGGGTTTTGGCAATGAGTGGAGAGGCCCCACATGCTTTCGACATTAGGAATGAACGGCGTTCACTTCTACGGGTCGTTTCTGCAAACGTGGTTGATATTTGTGAACGCGGGCCGCGCGTCAGGGCCGCAACAGGCGGGAGAAAATCCGGGCGTGCTTCCGGATCCGGCACAAGGAGGGAGCGACCCCGACCATCCGCACGAAATGACGGTTCAGGCTGCTGTGATCGTAGAAGCCGACCTCCACGGCGATGTCCTGGATCTGCCGGTCGGACTCCACCAGCAACCGCATCGCCCGCTCCACGCGGATGCGGATCAGGCATTCCATCGGGGTGATGCCCAGCACCCGCTTGAACTGGCTCCGCAGGCACCGCACCGGGACACCGCAGCGGATTGCCAACGATGACACATCGAGGGGCTGCCGATGGTGTTCGAGCAGGAACTCGAGCGCCCCGCGCAAGGCAGGAAACGCCGCGCCTTCCGCCATCAGGTTCTCCCCGGACCTGGTGACCGGGAGCAGGCACTCCCGGCCACCACGTTCTATTGCATTACCCTGGAAAGTCTCGTCGCCATCGCGGAACAGACCGCGCGCCTGGGCGACCTCGGAAAGCTTCATCGCGGGAAGTGCGGTGGGGAGACGTGGCCGTCAGATGCCCGGGCGGGTCCCCTGGACCAGCTTCCACGGCGCGGATGCCGGCGAGGTCACGTCATACGGCGGCCCCGCCCCCGCGGCCGGAGCGCCGGCATCGATCCGGAACACCGGCAAAATCGGCGAGCCCGTGGCATCCTTGGCATACTTCACCCCGATCTCCTCGATCATGAGGTAGGCGAAGAACGATCCGCCCGGCACCTCGCTGACCAGGATCTCGATCGGATAGTCCGTGGAATCCCGCGCCTCGAACTCGATGCCCACGCCCAGTCCGCCAAGCGCGTTTTTCCCGCCACCGGGCATGGCATCATATGAATAGATCGTCACCGGTTTCGGCATCGCGAGATCGCGGCGGGCCTTCTCGAACTCCCGGTCCTCGACCTTGCCGGTCAACTGGTCGATGTGCCAGGCCAGCCGCACGTTCGCGGTGGCGGACTCGTAGCCGTAGTCGAAGACATTGCGGTTGTTGAAGCGCACCACCACGACGTCGTCGCCCGCGCCGACGAACCGGAACTTCCCGGAATGCGGCGGCCGCACGGTGCCGCGGTAGATCGCCACCCACCGCGAGCCGCTCACTTCCTTCTCGCACTGGAAGGCCTTCGGCGCGTCGTCCGCGCTCATGTGCGGCATGTAGATCTTGGTCTGATAGAGCTTCTGCGGGGATCTGTAGTAGCTCGACTCGAAGGACCGCTCGTTCCAACCCCGCGAGACAAAGCCATGGATGATGTCCCGGGTGGCCGGAATGAGTTCGCCCCACTCGGTCATCTTGCCCAACGCGGTGGGGTTCCGCTTCGGGTCCTGCTTGAGATCGTAGAAGGTGCCGACCAATCCCGCCGCTCCCGGAGCGATCATGCCGAAAGGGCTCATCGTGCCGGTCCCGCCGCCGAGGCCCGGTCCCATGCCGGAACCAAAGCCGGGGCCCTTGCCATCGCCGCGCCCCCCGCCCGATCCCGAGCCACCCAGACCGCCCGACAGACCACCGGCGCCGAGCGACCCCACCGAACTCATCGCCGAAGCCGGTTCCGGATCAGGAAGCGTGAAGCTGCTGGTGGAACCCTTCGCCGCGAGCCGCGGGGCATTCGGCGAGGTCATGGTCGCGCGCTTCTTCTGCTGGCTGACTTGATTCGCCGCGGGACTTCCTCCGCCTCCGCCCTTCGGCATGAAATTCACATCGTCGCGTTTCTTGTCCGGGATGATCTGGAAAATCCACACCACGCCGATCGCCAGCAGCACCGCGTGCACCAGCAGCGAAATGGACAACGAGCCGCCGCCGATCTTCCGCCACACCGAAAGACTCGCCCGGTTGGTTTGTGTTTCCCGATCGATCGGCTGGCTGGGAATGGCATCGGTATCGGGAGTCATGAGGAACTGGGGTTCGGAACGGTTGGCCATGGATGGCACCTCGCGCGCACCGGCGGAGGACGACCGCCACACGGTCGACTGTCACGAACCCTACCCCCTCCCCGACCTCCGTAAATCCGGCCTTCCTGCAGAAGATGTTGAATTTCCTGCTCCGGATTTTTCTACCAAAAATCCAGTATCAAGACCCGCCCGCCACCACGGCAACACCCGACAGCACATCGGAAAGGAGTTCAGGTTCGCGGCCGAAGCGTTCGCGGTAATCGGCCAGCGTCGGCTGCAGCCGCACCGCCACCTTCGCGTCGTGGTTGAGAGCGATCGCCGACAGGCGGTGCTCGAAAAACGGATTGCGGAAACGGTCCAGCGTCGCCCGAGCGAAACCCGCGGGGTCCTCGCAGCGGCCTTCCAGCACCGGCACGATCTCGGTGAACAGGAGCTTCTCCAGCCAGGGTCCGACCTCGGGGTGCTCCACCGCCTCGCGCACCGTTTCGATGCCCAGCGGCAAGGCACGGCACACCAGCGCGCTGTGCGCTCCATTCAGGATGCGCACCTTCCGCAGGTAATAGGACGAGATGTCATCGGTGGCGGTGATCGCCGGATGCTCGAACCCGCAACCGCGCGGGTCCTCGATCGCCCAGAACGCGAACGGCTCCGCCGCGATCAGAAGCGGATCCTCGGCCAACAAGTAGTGCAACCGCGGTGTCCCCGGCACGATGCGGTCCACCAGGTTGTTCAGCCAGCGGCACTCGTCCGTGATCCATGCCAGCGCGGCGTCCTCCACCGACCACCGCGCCGCCTGCTGCTTCACCAGCTCCAGCAAGCGTGCGGCGTTGTTCTCGATCAGCTCGCACGGCAGCACGATCACACCCGCCTGCCCGGCCTCGTAGCGCGCCAGCAGCACCGCCAGCAGCTTCGCCGGAAACGACACCGGCGCATCGTCGCCGCGCACCGCATCCGCGTCGTCGAGCGTGAAACCCGCCTCGGTGGTATTCGAAAGGATCCACCTCAGTTCCAAGGTCGAGGCAAAGGCCAGCACCTCGTCCCACTGCGTGCCCGCGTGGAGGGCACGTGAGATGGAATCGACCACCACCGTTTCATCGACCACCTCACCATCCTGCACGCCGCGCACGGCCACGTGGTAGCGCCCGCCCGCGCGATTGATCGCCTCGGCGCGTTCGATGCCGGTGGACTGTACGACGACGATCTTGCCTGGAGGATCATCACCACGGTTCGCCTCCGCGATGAACAGGTCGGCGAAGGCGCGCAGGAAATTCCCCGCGCCGAATTGAAGGATGGTTTCAGGAAGTGACATGCGAAAGGAGTTGAGGCTTTAGCCGAGGAGGGTCTTCAGAGGGAGGCGGAGGCTAGGGAGTTTTTAGCCGCAAAGAGGCGCAGAAAGCGCAAAAGGGAAGAGCGTGGTTCGCGGGTTCTTCGTATGTAGTTCCTCCTTCAGGAGGGTGGGGTAAACGTCGGTTTTTTCTTCAAGCGGCAAAACTGGTGCAGCGATGTGGAACGTGGGAACGAAGCCCTCAAGGTCTGGCGGCTTTTACGATGACAACGATCTCCACCCCACCCTCCTGAATGCGGCGGAAGCGATAGCGCCCTGCCAATCCCGGCGAAGCCGCTTACTGGCATGGCCCGGAGGCAAGGAGGAACTACGTACGAAGAGACCCATCACAACGTCACACCCTGTTTCCAGATCGTGATCTCGCGGAAGCCGTTCACCTCGTTCCGCGCCTGGCGTCTCCCGCTGGCCACATCGAGGATCACCTTCATTAGTTCACCGGTGACTTCATCCGGATCCGCGCCCGGATCGAGGAGCTGGCCGGCGTCGAAATCGATCCATCCCGGCTTGCGCTCCGCCAGCGCGTGGTTCGACGCGATCTTCAACGTCGGCACCGGTACGCCGAGTGGCGTACCTCGGCCGGTGGTGAACAACACGCAGTGCGCGCCCGACGCCGACAGCGCCGTGGCCGAGACCCCGTCGTTGCCCGGCGCCTGCACCAGGCACAACCCGCCAAGGCCCTGCCGCGCCTGCTCGCCGTAGCCGACCACCTGCTTCACCGGCGCGCGACCGCCCTTCTGGATGCAGCCCAGCGACTTCTCCTCCAGCGTGGTGATGCCGCCGTCCTTGTTGCCGGGCGACGGGTTCTCGTAGATCGGCTCATCGTGGCGGCGGAAGTAGTCCTTGAACTCGTTCACCATCGCCACCGCCTGGTCGAAGGTCTCGCCGGTGTCGCAGCGCGAGAACAACGGTGCCTCCGCGCCGAACATCTCCGGCACCTCGGTGAGCACCGCCGTGCCGCCCCAGCCGGTGAGCCGGTCGGCGATGCGGCCCACCAGCGGGTTCGCGGTGATCCCGCTGAAGCCATCGCTGCCGCCGCACTTCATCGCCAGCACCAGCTCGGAGGCCGGGAGCGGTTCGCGCTTCGCCTTTGAAACGATCGCCGCCAGCTCGCGCACCGCCTCGACACCGGCCTCGACCTCATCGAGCACCTCCTGGGCGTTGAACCAACGGATTCGCTCGGGATCGAGCGTGCCGACCTCACCGAGGAAACTCTTCAGCGTGTTGTTCTCGCAGCCGAGGCCGAGGATCAACACCGCCGCGGCGTTCGGGTGGCGCACCAGGCCCGATAAAATCTTCCGCGTGAACCCGAGGTCGTCGCCAAGCTGCGAGCAACCGTAGGGATGGGTGAAGGCGTGGATGCCATCGATCGCGCCGCCGGGCACCACCAGCTCGCGGGCCGCGGCCTCGGCGATGCGCTGGCTCGGCACGTTCACGCACGCCACCGTGTTGATGATCCAGATCTCGTTGCGGGTGGCCGCACGGCCATCGGGACGGCGGTAACCCATGAACACCGGCACCTCGCCGACCTTCGCGGAGGGCGCGGAAACCCCGGGCTGCCACTCCAGCGCGGTGTCCTCGCCGAGCCCGGTCTTCAGGTTCTGCGAATGGACATGGCCGCCCGCCTTCACCGGCTCGGTCACGATGCCGATGGGAAAGCCATACTTGATCACGCGCTCGCCCGTAGCGAGATCGCGCAGCGCGGCCTTGTGACCGGCGGGGATCTCCTCAAGCACCAGCGTGCCCTCCACCGTCCCCGCGGGAATGGCCTCCGGCGCGACGGCCACGTTGTCATCGGGATGGACCTGGACCAGACGTTTCATGTTCAGCTTGGCAATGGATCTTCAACCAGATCGTCCGCGGCTCCCCAAAAGAATCAATCCGTCGACACTGGCCACCCGATACCTAATCCCAAAAATCGACTTGGGACATTGCACTATTTTGCATTTCAAATTGAAAAATTCTCCCACTCGGGACGGTGGGCACCGCCCACCAAATCACGATCCCTGGTTTCCGAAACCAAGGTACCATCGCAAAACGGGGGTTCGCGATCCCCTTCGGAATCCCACTCCACTCCCGCCTCATTTCCACCCAAACCCGCTCCACCTCTCTCCGGGACTGAACATCTTAGTACCCTCAATCGTTTCACAGGTCAGAACATCGGTTGAACTTTCCAAGTCATCCACGCTCGAATGGCCAAGCAATGCTGTACTCGCCAAGTGGGTGCAGTCCACCTCGCTTCGCAAAATCGGCGCTGAGCTGGGAGTTTCCCATGTCGCCGAGAAAGCATTGCCTCAAGGAGAAGATCCACTTGGCATCACAACGCTCCAAATAAAAGCGCGGATTCGTCGGACCACCCCACCCAAAACATCGGATCTACCACCGGAACATCCCCACGCAGGTGGAGCTCACCACGGGGCGACACGGAGGTGCCATTACCCGTCCACGTGCTCCGGCCAACCGTGGTTCAAACAGAGGGCGGAATAGTCCGCAGAAGACATGACAGCGAACGCCCAGGTGCCCTGCGCGGCGGAATCCCCGTCGCCGGATTCCAGGTTCGTGCGCCACTTACCGTCGAATGCCAACCCCTTGGTAAGGACCGCGGAACCAGCGATCAACCGTGACCAGCTTTTGTTTGAGATCACCGCGACCGCGGCGGCGGTCAGGCCGTTCGCGCCGTTCGCCTCGAAGGCCACGTCGGCATTGAGGAAACGCTGGACATCGGGCCGCGGCATGGATGTCTCGGTCGCCTGCCGGGCACCGGACCCGAGAGAGAAGCGGATCTTGTTGTCCCCGTCCCGCATGACCATGACACGACAGTTGCCCGTGGCGGAAGTGGTCCGGGCGTTGCCGCCCCAATGGCCGGCGGATTCCCTCACGCTGGCGGCCACGGTAAGATCGAGCGTGAAACTGCCGCGGGTGGCCCAGCTTTCGAAGAAGCGTGGAAGGTTCATCTCGAGCACCGACTCCAGCCGCCAAAGGTGCCGGGGATCGTGATCCGAGGCCGGCACGGTGGCGTCCACGATCTTCGAGGAGGATGCGCCGATGCCCTCGAAGGGGTCCTGCAGGCAGACCAGCAGCATATCCTCCGAGGCCACCGCCTTCGGTGGAGCCGCGACCTGCCAGGGCGCGACGGGGATGGGGTTGTCCGATCCCGCCCTGCTCATGCCGGGCGGGAGGTCGGGGAGAGGACGTGAAGGCGTCTTTTTGGCCGGGGGCTTTTCTTTCGCACTCATGACAAAATGGTCGCTTTCCGATGCTCCGCCCTCACTCCGCATGCGGTTCCTCCCGGACTTCCAGAAGGAGACTTCCGTGGTTGTTTCCATACGCCCTGGGCCAATCATTGGCAAAGGTGTGCAGGATGCCGCTCTCGGGCACCGTCCACCGCATGCCATCCCGGATGACAATCGCATGCTCGGGCAGTTCATCGCCGCTGCCGCGCCCGAGGGTGGCGATCGGCATGAAGAATCCGGCGTCGGGATCCTTGCGTGGTGGCAGGCGCAATCCTGGCCGGAGCGGCCGGTAGAGCCAACGGATGAAGGGTGAAACCGCCCCGTTGGCATCACACTTCACGATCCAGTCCGTCCAGGTGCCTTCGACGTGAAAGTGATAGGTCCGGCCTTTCTCGAGAGTGATGCCGGTGTCGTTCCACCTCGCCTTCGCTTCGATGCGGGTGCGGTAGACGCCGCCGCTCTTCGTCACCGGCGGCCTCACGACATCGGGAGCCCGGAAGCAGCAGGACGCCAGGGAGAAACAGGCACCCGCGCCCAGCCACCCGATCACATCCAGTTTATGGAAAGGAAGGCTCATCGGGCGTGGGAGGTTTTCGGTTTCGTCATCGCCCCGGCGGCCCAACTGCCACCGGTGGAGAGGACTCCGGCACGGCGATCGAGCGCGCTTTCGTTTGGCCCCAGGAGCGTCTGGCTGACACCGGCGGTCCTCATGTTGCGGGCCATGTCATCCTCGTTCCCCGCGCCGATCGGTTGGTGCCCCCATTGGAACTGCTCCACGAGCATCATGTTGAAATAGAGGATCTGAAGGGCCTCCTGACGCTGGGTGTCCAGCGTGCGGACTTCGCTCTGGTGATTGCGGAAGTCGGCCTGTCTTGAGATCGCCTCCCTGGAAGCGTTGCTCCGGTTCGTAGCGAAGACGGCGTCAAAGAAACTGTGACGGGAATCGAAGAAGTCCCGCGGGGCTCCGCCGGTGCCGGGGTAGATGTCCGGATTGAGCACCGGATGGCCCTTCACGTGGTACGGCGAGCGGAGGGTTTTCCCCTCCAGGTCGAGCGCCTGCTTGTAGGAGACATCCAGCATGTCCCTGGCCCGGAGGATGCCGGAGCCTAGGAATCCTTTCGGATCCGGGAGCTGGTCCTCCCTTCGGCCGCCGGTCGCCCACGGCCTGCGGGCGGTCAAGGCCATGGCGAGGTAGACGGACTCGGCCTTACGCCAGTCATTCCAACCACCGTCCGCTTGGATCGCCCTCCGATTGCACGCCAGCCAATGGGCGGCGGCCGCGGCGGCCTGGGGTGCGGCGGACGAGGTGCCGCCCCCATCGAGATCCACAATGTTTCGCTGCTGCTCCCGGCCGCCCTTCGCCAGCAGCCATGGTGTCGATGGCGTGTAGGCCATGATCGGATTGGCCTTCAGGGCATTGTTCCGCGCGACCTGCACGGGATCGGTTTGCTTCGATTCATCCCGGAACGGCAGTGTCAGAATCGAACGCCGCACCCCATCCGCACCATAACTGCCGTGGATGCCAGGAATCAGGAAACCCAGCGGATACCGCAGGTCGTTCATCGCGTAGGTCTTCTCGCCCGCGGTGATGCCGCCCACCGACATAACCCGCCGGAAGGCCGCGGGATACACCGTGGAGGAAGGCACCAGCAGGCCGAGCCGGTTGATACGACCGGGCACCAGCGGCAGCGGAAGGAAATCCCCGGTGGCGGCGAACATCGCGGTGCCTCGGCTGTAGGCGGCGTTGACCGCGTCCGTCCACATCATCGAGGGACTGCCGCCGTGGCTGATGGAGAGCACATCGCAGCCCTGCACACGGCTGGCATAGTCGATGGCGTAAGCGAGGTTCGCGGTAGAGAGGGAGGCGGGGGTGGTGGCGACCCGCACGGGCACGATGGTCGCATCCGGCGCTCCACCGAGCTCGATGGTCTGGTCTCCGACGAAGGGCGGCTTCGGGCGACCCTGTTTGTCCACCCCGTCCACCATCCTCACCCGCCTGCCCGCGAGAATGCCGATGGTGCCGCTGCCGTGGCCGAAGTCCGGCTTTTGCCCGGCGGAAAGCTCGCCGCTGCTGGAGTGCCGCGGGTCATCTCCATACGGGCTCAGCACCCGGAGGCTGTCCGAGCCAGGCGTCATCCTGAGGTGGGTCGGCATCGCGGCATGACGGATGTCGAAACCGGTGTCCAGCACGCCGATGGTGATGCCCTCCCGGCCCTCGCCGCGCAGGCGCTCCCGCATCTCCTTCCGCGCGGCGATGAGCTGCGTGTGCTGGTCGTCCTGATACCAGACGGGATCGTAGAAGCCCGCCTTGCGTGAACCCGCAGGCCATTTCATGGACGGGTGGTTCCCAACGGTGACGACCGGAAGGCGCCCGGAATCCGGAGTGAGCCTTTCCTCGATCCATTGCGTGGAATCGGACTTATCCACGAACACCGGCGAGGGCTCCACAAGCTGGGGCCAGACCCGGAAACGCTCGAAGACGGCTTCCGCGATTTCGGGAGCATACTTGCGGGCGTTCCGCCAAGGGGTGATCCAGTGGCGCTGGTAGGTCTCCGGCTTCCCCGGCTGATACGCGAGGTACCACTGGGCTTCCGGGGTGCTGTAGTCCCCGTGGCGGTCCTTCTTCTTCACGGCGGGCACCTGGATGACATGCCGGAAGCACCATCCATTTTCCGCCCGCAAATCCCGGCCCACGGGCGGCAGCGGCCCCGGCACGCGAACGAACATCCGGTGTTGGACCGAAAGGACCTCATCGGCCATCCTGTAGGCGCTGCATGACGTGCCAGCGAGGGCAAGGGAGAGCAGCGCCGGAGTTACGAGGGAATTCCTGCCGGTGTGCTTCCGGCTCCATTTGCGGGGGCGTTTCATATCGATGGGGGTCGGGCGATGGAAACCGTCAGGTACCCGAGAACAAGCGGCGGTCCTTCTCCTTTTGGGAGTCCGGCTGGTAGTGGCTTTCGAACCAATTCGCGGACTTGCCGCTGATGGCCTTCGGTTTCTGGAGCTTGAGGACGCGGTTGCGGGCGGCGGATTTCTTTTCCCCCTTCGGGGCATTTTCCTCCGCCTCCTGCATCACGGAGCGGAAATGCAGGTGGTCGAACACACGCAGGGCCTCGATCACGTAGGCGGTGGCCACCCGCTGGTCCTCGATCACGATCAGGTGGTCGCCGTTGTTCTTCTCACCGGACGGCGCGAGGTTCGAGGAGCCGGTGATCACTTTCGCCGTCGGAAGGGTGAAATCGGTGACCACGAACTTGTGATGGACGTTGATCCCCTTCCCTCCGCTCCATTCCCTCCGGAAGGGCTCGGGCGCGTTCTTCGCCAGATACTTGAAATCGACGAACCCCACCGAACCATCCGGTTTGTGGATCTCCAGGGTGCCCTTGCCCTTCCCGGTTTTCGCGCCCTTGTCCGCGATGCCATAGCTGAACACAGGGCGGTCCATCAGCCGGTCGAACGCGTCCCGGGTGAGGCCGCCCTTCCGGATCAGGCTCAGGAACGCGACGGCATAGAACACCGACGAGGTGGCCCCCTCGATCGCGCCCTTCACCGGCTCCAGCGACAATTCGTGATGGGCATGCGGGGAGAAACAGATCCGGACCACAGGCTTTCCCTCCTTCGCCACCAGGTGCCACTGCTTGGCCAGGTCCGTCTTCTTGAACCCGGAGGGATCCTCGAACACCGAATCGAACATCCGCCCGTAGAGCCCCGCGATGTCCGGATCATCGAACACGAGCACGTTGTTCGACTGGATGTAGAGACCGCGGAAGCTGAAATTGGTGGAGCCGCAGAGCACCTTGCAGGGAACGCCGCCGCGCCGCTGGATCAGCACCTTGTGGTGCTGGAGGTTCGTGAAGTGAGTGCGTTTCACCTTGCCGTCGCCAGCGGTTTCCTCCAGCTCGCGGGCGGCGCGGGATTCAGCACTGCCCTTGCTGCCGTGACCGCTGTCTTCGCCCGAATCCGTGTCCTCCGTGGAATCGTCGATCACCGCGCGCAGGCGGCCACCGAGCTGCTTGAGCTTCGCCAGCATGTCCGGTTCGTTGAAATCGTAGGCCAGCATGTCCACCGTCACGTCCTCGTCCTTCACCGCCTCGTCCAGAAAGCCGAAGAGCAGGTCGTAGGCCTGGAACGCCATCCACGAATACAGCCCTTTGGGATTCGCCAGCTTCTCGAAATCCAGCCCGTCCTTCGCATCGCCGGGGATGACCTGTTTCCCCACCTGGTCGATGTCTTCTGGATTCCCCATCTTCTCGATGAACGCCTGCGACGAAGCGAAATTGCGCGTGAACCCGATGTCGAGGAAGCCGGCGTGGGTCACCGGATCCAGTTCGATCGCCAGTTCGATCAAGGTGCCGTTCACCAGTTGCCCGTCCGCCGGCATGTGCATCTTCGTGACCCGGTAGGTGTAGTCTCCCGGCTTCACCAGGTGGGGAAAATCCATCCAGCGGAATTTCTGGATGGGTGCCTCAAAGGTGCTGTAGTTCCGGAACCCATCGACCGGCTGCTTGTCGTCCTTGGGATAATCGAAGGCGATCCGGTTTTTCAGGATCGTCCAGTGCTTGGACCCGGGAGGCTTCCGTTCGATGGCGAAGCCCACGAAGTCGTCCTCGGGCTCCTCCACGCTCATGGCAAGCATGCACACCCCTTCCCCGCGCCACAGCTTGAGGGTGAAGCCGTCTTTCGTCAGGGAGGATTGAAAACCGGTTTTCATGTCGTTGTTCGGTTCGAATGCGGTCACGGATGACCTGAGATGAAACGCTGGACGCGGACCGCGGCGGCCCCGAGCGGCAGGTCGACCACCAACCGCGCTAGGGCGGCATCACGGCCGGCGGGGGAAAAGCGGCGGTCGTCGCCGATGGCCTTTTCCAGCACCAGGTAGAGATCATGCTGGGCCTGGATCTCGTCCCCCTGGGACGTGATATCCAACTTGTTCCCGGTGGTGAGGTGCCAGGACAGCGGGGATGAAACGGGATCCTCCTCCACCCCCGCTTCCGGCTTCTTCGGCTCCTTCTTTTGCCGCATGTCCGCCTGTGGCTCCTGTTTCGCCTCCACCTTGGTGTCCTGTTTTTCCTCCTGCTTCGCCTCCTGGTTCCTCAGGGCCTTCGCATCGCCTTCCGGCACCGCCTTGCCCCCGTCATCACGGCCCAGATCCACGAGCTTTCCGACATAGTCCTCCGGTCCCGCCTCCCTGATCTTGCGCGTGTGGGCCGGGGCTCCCGCGCCGTATTCGAAGACGACATTGTCCACGATCACGTTACGAAGCTTCCAGTAGTTGGCGAACAACTGGAACTGCTCGTCGGCGCGCAAACGCTGGCCCGCCACACGGGCGTGGTAGAGACCGACGAGCGGCGCGGTCAGCTGGGATGCAAACCCTTTCGGAGAGGACACGGGTTCCTCGAACGGTGTCAGGTACCGGATCTGGATGAACAGGACGTGGCGCACGGCACCATCCTCCACCCAGGCCAGCTCGCAATCGCTCGGCACGGTGGCGGAGGAGCCCTCCGGGCGCTTCCGCGGCGGCAGCGCCGCGTTCAGGCCCTCGTCCATCCAGCGGTTGAGCGCCAGTAGCCCGAAATTGTCGTAATAGCCACCATCGAGCTGGTGCTCGTAGCGGCGCAGCGGGGAACCATCGGTCATTTCCGGCCGGGCCGCCGGACTGACCCACGGAAAGGTGGCGGAAAGGCGGGCACCGGTCGCGACCCTCACCGTGTGGAAATCATATCCCCCCGCCGGAGCGGGGCTTGCGGCGCGTTCCATCACCCCCGTTTGCTTCGCGTTGAAATTCCAGTCGAACACCCGGGACGTGCCAAAAACGATCGGACGCCCGGATTCCTCCGTCCCGGAGGTGAAGAAGACCGCAGGCATCTTCCCCGCCCGCAGTTCACCCGTCCAGTCCCAGAGATTCTGTTCGGCAAAAGGCTTTTGGATCTCCCGGTCGAGGTCGGTCCCCCCGCCGGGATTGGTGTTGGAATCAAAGCGCCCCCACACCTGTTCGGCGTTCCTGACCCACGCGTTTTCCATCTCGGTGCCGCGGTCACCCGTTCCGGGAACCGGCAGCCAGTAGCCCGCCAGATCATGGTAGGTCAGTTTCCTGACCACGGCGGACAGGCTGGAGGAACGCACCACCTCCCGCAGCTTTCCGATCTTCTCGCGATCGAGCTCCCGGTCCCGCCGGTAGGGATACATCGCATGGGCGTAGAACATCGTCCCATAGGACCCACCGGATGTGCCGCTGAGCGCGCTGATCCGATCCGGAAACGAGGCGCAGCCGTCCAGCTCCTGGATACGGGTCAGCACCTCCACCGCCCACGCCCCGGAATGGATGCCTCCTCCGACCGCCGCCACCCCCACCGGCCCCAGTGAATGGGACGGCGCGGTGCCGGGACCCCGCCTCAGCCCGAGATAGGGAGGATCGCCCGCCTTCAAGATGGGAGACGGCAATCCCAGCACCTGGCCCGCGTCCGGCAAGGCTTCCGGCACCTCCTTCTGATTCGGGACCAACTGGGTGGGAAACGTGTAGTCACTCCTCCACAGCTTGGAAACCCACATCACCCACACCAGCGTGATGGTGAACAAGGGCATGCGGAAACGGTCCCAGAAAAACGCAAGGCCGGTGAGAATCCACGATCCGGCCAGCACCGTGAGCAGCACATACAAGGCCGCGGGGCACTTCGCGCAATCGGGGACGGCCAGTCCCAGGAACGCCAGCATGCTCAGCAACGCGAACCCCATCAGGCGCACGTGCATGAGACCGAGGAAGTCCGGATTCGACGGCATGGACCTCCTCTGGGGCGCGACCCTGGCCGGCCCTTGGTATCCCTTTCCCATCGCGGCGAACACCTTGAGCAGGAACTTCACCGGACGGCTGCTCCCGCCGGTCGCGGTCCAGCGGTAGCTCCAGAGGTGAAGGAACGCCGGCACCCCCACCCCGACCGCCGCCGCCGCGACATAGCCCACCCACTTCGTCGAGGCCACTTCCTTCAAGCCTCCGGAAAACGCCATCTTCAGGCACACCAGCAGCGTGCAACACGGCCCGGCAAGATAAAGGATCCGGACCAGCAGGATCAACCAGCCCGGAGGCCCCTTGTCCGCCTGCCCCATTTCGAAACGCACCGGCGCGCACTCGCAGATCACCTCCGTCGTCGCGAAAAAACACCCGACCAGGAACGAGAGCGCCATCACCAGGAGCCCGAAACCGATCGCCCCCTGGGCTTCGTAGGCCCCCTCGATCAACGCCGACGGCCCGGACTGCATCAACACGGCATAGGGCAGCCCGAACACCACCAGCGAGGCCATGACCGGCACCCGCAGGAGGAAGATCCATTTCACCACCACGCCATTTCGGTCGATCCAGGCGACCACCCGCTCCTGCATCCTGACGAGACTCTCCAAGATTTTCATGGTCGAGAGGTCCGGGTTCGGGTCATGCGGCACCACCCGCGGCCTTCGTCCATGGCGCGAAGGGGTTCTTCACATTTGCAAATGCAGGCTCCAACTCCGGGTGGTGGCGGCAGATGATCTCCTTCATCCCGGTCTTGCGGATCCACTCCATCCCGGTGCGGGTGTAAACCTCCTCATGATAGTCGGTGGTGAAGAAGCGGTCGCTTTTCAACCGGCGCGAGGCCATCAGGATGAAGATGCGAAAGGCGGTGTCACTGAACCCGAAACCCTCCGGCAGCGGCTCGCAGAACATGCCGACCATGGTGTCCACCTGGTCGAGCGTGCCATAGATCCGCTCCAGCTTGTCCGCCAGCTCCTGCCTCCCGCCGGAAAGCTCCAGCCAGGAGGTGACCTCCGGCATCCGGAGTTGCTTGCGGAACTCATTGTAGCGGGGCACGCCACGCTCGCGGTCACGCAGGATGTCAACCGCGGCGAGATCCAATACCTCCTCGATGTCGGGGGCGCCCGCGACGAGGGACTTCACCGCCGGCAGCTTCAAGTTCCGCAGGAACGACGGGTAGTTCCCGATGGTGATGGCCCCCGGGTGGCTGGTACCGAAAGTGTAGATCGCATCCGTCATGGTGGCCCCCTCGCCCAATGGCGCGCGGGCCCGGTTGAAGGCGATCGCTTCCATCGGATAGGTCTTCACCTGGTGGTCATCCACGCACAACCGGACCGTCACCGTCTCCGGGATCAGCGGGTGCAGGCGGTAGACCGACGCGAACTCCTCGGTGAGGCAGTACGGCGCGCCATGGTGGTCCGGTTCCGATCCGGGGACTCCGGTGAAGATGTCCTTGATCACGCCATCCGGCAGGAACACCGCGATCCGCCGGGCCAGCTCTTCCCCGAACCAGTGGCCGACGAGGCCCATCCAGTTCGCATCGAGCGCGGGCTTGATCGCGGGATGCGCGAGGATGCCCGGCGTCCATTCGATGGTGTGAATCTTCGCCATCAACGCGCAGTTGACGAGGCGCGCGCGTTCGAAGATCTGCTGGTCGTTGAGCTGCGGCTCACCCGCCGCCAGCGCGGAGCAGATCGCATTGTGCTCCTTCACGAACAGGGTGTGCAGGATCTCCAAGCCAAGCCACCAGTTGTTGGTGAACCCACTCACGGTCTGGCCGGTCACCGGATCGGACGGCAGCAGGTTGGAGGGGTCCAGATAGAGTTTTCCGGACGGACACAATTTACCGCCGGGATTGGGATCGGTCCTGAGCCCCAGGGTTTCGTCCTCCGATTCTCCATAGATCTGGGAACCATCCCACCACTGCGGATCGGCATTGCGGAAGGCCGGATAGCGCGCATTGAGCGGATCGGAATTCGTCGGATCCGGCAACGTGGCGCGAATCTTCATGCCACCTTCATCCGGCCAATCCCCGTCCCTCGGCACCGTCAGCGACCCCTCCTGGCCCGCTGGTTCGTTCTCGTGGTTGAACCAATCGTGCACCTGGAACTGGATCCACGCGGCGGCCAACAGGTTCAGCGAGGTGGCGGGCTGGAAGCCACCGTCCGGCAGGGCCGAGTCGCGGGCGAGGAGTTCCTTGCTGATCTTGAGCGGATTCGGCTTGTACAGATCGGATTCCACCTTCACGGGATCCAGCGGGATCATGTTTCGCCCCAGCCGGGAATACCGGCAGCCCATCGCCGGCTGGTTCAGATCATTCTGGGTGCCCCCAGGAGTCCGCATCAATGTCGGATAAGGCCCCGGATGAAAGGGACATCCCGGCTTCGGTTGGGTCAGGTCGCCATCGGTATCGTGGAGATTGTGCTTCCGCAGCTCCACCCGGAAGGCAATCAGATTTCCCAGGCCGAGCCATGACGGCAGCTTGTGCCACGGGGTGCGGCGATTGACAGCCCGGTAGGTTCGGACCAGCAGGCCGTCCAACAGCCGCTCGATCAGACCGTGTTTTCTGGAATAGCGGGAATCGTGCATGGGGTAAGGGAAGGAATGGGGCAAGGCGAAGCGGAGGAGGGGCACCCTGTCAGTTGCCCGGCGGAGCCACCGCGGGAATGCCCCCGGAGCCGCCCGACGCGGGTGACACCGGCTTGATTGGAATGGGATGGCGATTGATAAAATCCGCCGACTCCGCGGCCTCGTTGGCAGCACGCCGGGAGACAGTCGCGGACACGGCTCCACCTTTGAAGAAGTCGGGGAACCATCCGAAATTCCGTACGTTCCAGGAGACCGGGAATATCTCCGCACGCTTCGGCACCCCGCTCTCATCCACTCCGGAGATCCCTTCCGCGGCCCGGAAGGTGAACGCGGTGGGCTTGTTCTCCGGATCGATGTCGAGATCCGTCTTACGGGTGGTGTCGGTATGGCAGCTCACGCAGTCCATCGACATCGTGTTGCTCCTCGCGGGGTTCGCCACGAAATCGGGAATGTCCTTGATCTTCATGTCCGCCAGCCCGGTGCCGGGGGTGCCCACGAAGGCCGGATCATTCAGACGCTTCCCGATATCATCCTCGAACAAAACCGCCGTGCTGACTCCCGTGCCCTGCCCGGCATCCGCCTTGAACGCGGGCTGGACGTGAGGCTTCACCCCCGGCTTGAACACCAGCATCTGGGCTCCGACGGCCGGAGGAGCGCCAAACGGGACCGGTGGAAATCCACCGATCTGACGAAGCATGAACGGCGTCTTCGGCAGCCTGAACACCGAGAAAAAGATCCACGGCTCGGGATCCCCCTCCGGAAGCCCCATGAATGAAATGACCTGGAGCCGCTCCCGGCTCAGCCGCGTGTGGAGGAAGGTCTTCAAGCGCTCCCGGAACCGCGGGCCTTTGATCGCGAATCCGGGATGGACCCCCAGCTTGCCATTCGTCGGAACGGTCTCCGACGCCAGGGCCTTGATCTCCTTGAGGTCCTCCACGATCGGGCCGAAGGCCTCGTTGTCCGGAACGAACGGAACCAGCTTCCCAAGATCTCCGGGGATCACCACATAGTTGAACGCGAGGTGAGCGGCGTAGTCATGCACCGTCACCACTCCGTCCTTCACCGTGACCGGCTGCACGATCAACCGGATCCCGGGAACCTGGCCCACCCGGGCGAGATGCGCATCATCCCCGCCCAGCGAGCACGGATTGACCCGGATGCCCACCACTTTCCAGTTGTGCGCGTTGCGCAGCTCGCTCGCGAACCCGATCTGAAACCCGCCGACCTTTGCCTTCGCGGATTGATTGTCGATCACGTCACGAAACAAGTCCTCCGGCCAGATCGGGCCATCGGCCGCACCGCCGGGGTCATCCATCGAGATGAGCTGGTCGACCTCGGCCGCGGTCTTTGCCACCGGCCACAGGAACGATACGTCATTGACATCGAGCTTCACCTCATCGGCGTGACAGACCGTGATTCCGCACACGACCGCCGCCACGGCAACCGATAGCGACACCCGTCCCGCCGTGAATCCGGCGGCCGCCCGATGGAACATCTTCGTTACGTTCTTCATAATCTTTCCGTCCTTTCCGTTCTTGAATCCGACGTGAAATCGCTGGCCCATCGTCATTCCCAGCAAAACGAATACCACGACTCCAACAATAGACCAAAATCCATGCCACATCATACCAAGACTCTTCAAGAATTATATTTATCATTCAACCCCACAAGGACGACTCACACACAAACAAATCACTCAATCCATTGGAAATCATGAAACCAACACCTCACACGGACACGCCTCGCGACCCAACACAATCAAGATATCCTAACATCACCCCACTCCATGACATCGCCCCGAAGACCGTCGTGCGGTGGCGCGGACGAACCGCGGCCGAGGAGCCTCGGGATGGAAACGACATCGCAGACAATATGTCTCATCTCTTGCTGAGTTCCAGCCGGGAGCCGCCAAAGGCACCATGGGCTCCCCGCGGTTGACCGGGACAGCGCTCCAAGGTGAATGACCGGCTGCTGTAGAAGCCCTCTAAAATTCTCCGCCGGGGGAGGAGGTGACTGCATGGTCCGAGCGGAACGAGGGCAACAAGGCGTTGAGGTGTTCGGACGATAGGGAACCTTGGCTCGTCCCCAAAGGCGTGGTGAGATCGGGAACGAACCGGGAAGAGGGTCGACAAGAGCCACGGCAAGCCGGAATCCGTCCCAAAAGGGGGCACTGCCAGAGACCGTGCATTTCCCAAGAAGCCATTCCTGCTTCGCTTTCCAAATGGGTGGCACACGCCATGCCATTGGTTGGCGCGTGGGGTTCACTTGAAAAGCGCCTCGTCGCCCATATCGAACGTCTCACCGGCTATCCCAGCCACGATACGATTGCCTATCAGTAAACCTACCAGGACTCAAATGATGCAGAAGCCCCCTTGCCCGGTTTATTCATTCATACTGGCTCCCGCCGCTTAGTGTTTCCACACATTCCGTAAATCCGGGGGTAGATCATCGGGAACCTGATCGGAGAAATTTCCCGCCGTCTGGACATGTGCCTGCTCGCGTTTCCCCGACAGCCCGAGCACGCCAACCAATCTCGCGCGGGCACCCTCGTCCCCGCCCGCCAAAGTCCAGCGGCGAACCGCCTTCTCCTTGTCCCCTGTCAGCCAGCAAGCGTCTCCCAGATACCACCGGTCCAAGGTGACAAGTCCCCATCCGACACGGGAGCCACGGGGGCAATCGCTTCCTTCATGAGGTTCCGGCGGAAAAGCATGATGGCTTTTCGAACGTGCGCGGAAGCGCGGGTCGGCTGCGCGGCGATCGCCTGATCGATCTGCCGGTGACGGGGCAGCCGGGCGACCTCTCCTTCCAATGCTCCCGCATAGCCGCCATCGGCCCAGATCTTCATCAACCAGCCAAACCGTGTCGCCAGCGGTTTGAGCAGCAATCGTGCTCCATCCCGATCCCGCACGTTGGCAGGGGTGATTTCCACCGACAGCGGATTGCCCAAGGTGTCTACCAGGATGCGTCTCTTTCGGCCTGTAATTCTCTTACCCGCATCATAGCCACGTAGTCCGGATTGGCTAGCTGAGCGAACACTCTGACTATCGAAGATTGCAGCGGTCGGGGCTTTCTTTACCGTGCTTGAGGCGAACGAGGTCACGGAGAGCATCGTGGATACGCTCCCAGTGGCCTGCTTAGCCCACAGCCTGAAATAGTGGTAGCAGGTCTTCCAGTGAGGAAGATCATTGGGCATGAAGCGCCAGGCTCCGCCGGTGCGCAGGATGTAGAAGATGCCGTTGAGCAGATCGCGCCGGGAGTGTTCCCGCGGTCTGCCACGCAGCCCCATTGGTGCATCGGGGAGGATCGGGCGGATGATCTCCCACTCGACGTCGGTCAGGCTGCCCGGATACGCTGGCATCGGAGAGTTGTCCGACCCTCACGCTGCCCAGTACAGCCCAATTCAACAACCACAGTAATTTTTCAGACGGCTTCTAAAACAAACGACCCTGAGATAGGGTACAAAGCTAGCATCTTGCCACTGTAAGCTTCCCTTGAGCCTCCAGAGCCTGACTTTCAACCGGGCCTCAGCCCCGGAGCCCGCGTGACAAACACGTGTCTCCCGGATCCCAACCGCACCAAGACCCGCCCGTCCTGGAACGACGCTCCTCCGGTCCATTTCCCGGTCTCGCCGGAATCCCCTCTCACCGCCCCGATGCCCGAGGCCGGAAACACCAGCTCCGCGGTCGTGTTCGGAGGCACGGTCGCCGCGAGCGTCAACTCCCCGTCCACAATTTTCCATTCCGAGGCCAGCGGGCCATAGGGCGTGCGGATGGCGGCCCGGGCGCTTGTTAGACCGCCACCACCGACCAGCGGTGCGATGCGGGACTTCTTGTATCCCGGCTCCACGATTTGCAGTCCGCCCAGCCGCTGGAACATCCAATCCGCCACCGCTCCATAGGCGTAGTGGTTGAAGGAGTTCATGCCCACCGGTCCGAAGTCGCCATCGGCCCGGATCGAATTCCACCGCTCCCACATCGTCGTCGCTCCCATGCGCACCTCGAATCCCCACGACGGATAATCCTCATTGAGCAGCACCCGCATCGCCAGGTCATCGCGATCGATCCCGCCGAGCGCGGGCAGCAGCCAGGGTGTCCCGAGGAACCCCGTCTTCAGGTGGTGGTCGTCGCGCGCCAGCTTTTCAACGAAGCGGGTCGCCGTCGCCGCGCGCTGCCGCGGATCGGCGATCATGTCCATCCCCAGCGCCATCGCATAGACGGTCTGCGTTCCCATCCGGATCGAGCCATCGGGACCGCGGTAGGCCTCGGTGAAAGCCGCACGGATTCGCGGCACCACGGCCGCCCATTCACGGGCCTTCTCCACGTCCCCGATCGCCGCCGCCATCTCCGCCATCATCCGGGTGTCCTCGGCGAAGTACGCGGTGGCGATGACGCGATGCTCCTCCAGCCGGTCCACCTTTTCCAGGTTCAGCCAATCCCCGGAGAACCAGGAGCTGCGGCCCTCCTCCAGCAGGTTCCCGTTCCTCATCGCGCTGTCCCGCACGAATCCGTAAAACCGGTTCATCGCGTCCCAGTTCTCCCGCACGATCCGGGTGTCGCCAGTCGCCCGCCACACGGCATGGGGCACGGTGATGAACGCGTCCGACCAGCCCACTCCGGTGGCATCGAACTCGCGCCGCGGTTGCGGCACCACGGCGGGGATGTTGCCGTCGGACCTCTGGGCGTCCCGCAGATCCGCCATCCACTTTGACAGGAACGCGCGGGTGTCCTGGAAGCGCGCGGCCGTGGGCGCGAACACGCTGATGTCGCCGGTCCACCCGAGGCGTTCGTCGCGCGCGGGCGTGTCGGTGGGGATGGACAAGAAATTGCCGCGCTGTCCCCAGCGAATGTTTTTCACGAGCTGGTTGAGCATCGGATGGGACGTCTGGAGATCGCCGGTGTCGGGCAGATCCGATCCCAGCACGACCCCTTTCACCTCCTCCGGCGCGGGCGGGGCATCCAGGCCGCTGAGTTCGATGTAACGGAACCCGTGCTGGGTGAAAACCGGCTGATAGGTGACGGTGCCATCCCCAGCGAAAGTGTAGGTATCCGTCACCCGCGCGCCGCGGAAATTGTCGGTGTAGAGTTCGCCCTTTCGGTTCCCCTTCCGATACAACTCCTCCGCATGGCGGAGGATGATGGTCTGGCCCTTCCGGCCCTTCATCGTGATTCGGGCGACTCCGACCATGTTCTGCCCGAGATCGTACACGTATCGTCCCGGCGCGGGCATGGTCCGGCTTTTCGCCGTCAACACCGCCAGCGCGCGCACGGGCTCGTCCGGCTGCGGGACCAGTTTCCGCGACGCGTTGGGCAGCACCTCGACCGGCGACCATGCGGAGTCATCGAACCCGGGGGCATTCCAACCGGCCTGCTCCCGCGAGGCATCGTAGGTTTCCCCGTCCTGGAGATCCGCACGCACGAATGGGCCGCGACCGCACCTCCATCCCGCGTCGGTCGAGAACCATTCGGCGGACCCATCCGCATAGGTCAGCTTGATCCTCGCCACCAACGCCAGCGGCCCGCCATAGACCTGGTTCCAGCCAAGCCCGACCTTTCCCCGGTACCAGCCATCGGCCAACACCGCGCCGAGGACATTGGCACCCGGTTTCACCAGCGCGGTGATGTCGTAGGTCTGCGATTGGATGCGGCGCTGGTAATCGGTCCACCCCGGGGCAAGGAATTGATCCCCCACTTTCCTGCCATTCAGGGACAGCTCATAGAGCCCCTGGGCGGACGCATAGACCCGCGCGCATTTCACCTCGCCGCGCGCGCGGAACCCGCCCCTCAGCATCGGCAACGACGCCTCCTCACCGGTGTAAACCGCCTCGGTGCTTCCCGAGATGTGATAGGCTCCGCCGGAAACCGTGCCACCGCTGAATCCCGCGCGCCCTTGATCGAAGGCCACCACCAGAGGCCGCCGACGGTTCGCGGGATCGATCACCATCGCCCGGTGCACCGTGGCGCTTTCAACGCCAAAGGTCCGGTAGCCGAATCCCCCATCGCGGAAGGTTCCGTCTTCGCGCGTGTCGATCCTCGTGCCATCCAAGGTCGTGATCATCGCCGCTCCCCTCACCTCGCACACCAGCGTGTGCTTCCCCTGCAGCAGCCGGGCCTTGGTAAACCCGAGCCGCGAGAGATCGATCCGCGCCATTTCCTCGTAGGTCCCGTTCACCCTCTTGTGCGACTTCAGCAGCGGCAGCTCCCCGGCCACATTGACCTGGTACATGTAGCCATTCCGCCCATCGGGGCTGACATGCAGGAACACGCCGAAGGCATCGCGGCGGAGGGTGAACTCGGTCACCACGGTGCAGTCGCCCCAGCCCGCATCGCCCGCCTTTCCCTGGCCGATCCACTCCGCGCCCGCCCAATCCGCCTCCGACAACAATCCGGTCTCGAACCACGCCGGGGCGCTCCACCCGCTTTCGTTTCCGCGTTGGTCACGGATTTTCACCTGCCAGTGATAGCGGGTTGATGGCTGGATCCGGATCGAGGTCGGCAGGACCACGTCGATCTGCCGCTCCGACACCACCTGCCCCGAGTCCCACACCTCGGCACCGCCTTCCGTGGTGCCCACCCGCAATCGGTAGCCCTGCTGGATCATGTCGCGCTCCTCGGTGGCGCTCGCCCAGGAGAAGGAAACGTTTTCGCCGGAGATCCCGAGCGGATTGGTCCGGCCGTTCGTCGTCATCCGCTCGACGGACAAGGGCGAGGCGGACGCACCGGAGACGCCCCCGACGAACAAACAGGCACCGAACAGGAACGTCGGAAACGAAAAAAGCGCGGCAACGAATCGCGGGAAACAGCTCATGAAATCCTAGTGTCATCCATAACAGCGGATTCCCGTTCCTCGCTTCGCCACGAATTTCACTCGGACGATTTCACCATCACCCGGAGGAACCTCCTCATCGCTCCGTCCGGAAACCCCTCGAAGCGGATCACCTGCACCGCGCCGTCCTCGCTGAGAACGGTGCTCGATCCCTTCGCCGGAATCCAATTGCCCGCCGCCAGATCGGCGCTTTCCTGAACCGCGAACACCAGATCGGCCGCCGCCTTCGCCTTGCGATAGGTGATCGCCGCAGGCCCAGCGGATTGACCGAGAACGGGCAGCAAACCCGATTCCCTCACGTAAGGGTTCCCCGCGAAGGCCCGCTCGAAAAGGTTGCTGACACCATCCTGATCGGGATCCGCATCGTCCGCCGCGATCCCGGTGTTCAATGGCGAACCGAAATTCCGCCACCGCCACACCTGGGCGGGAGTCAGCACTGCCACCTCGAACGTCGACACCGAGGTGCGTGTGCCATCGCTGACCGACAGGGTGATGGTGGCCGTCCCGGCCCCACCGGCGGTGAACGTCACCGTCCGATCGACCCCGCTGCCTCCCAGCGCGAGGTTCCCCCCCGCCACCACCGATGGATTCGAAGACGATGCCGCCACCGTCAGTGCGGCGGCGGGGGTGTCGTCATCCGTGATCGAAAAGGGCAGGCTCGCCGACGTTTCGCCGGTCCCCAGCGTCTGATCGGCCACTTTTCCCACCACCGGCGTGGAGGACGTGACCGCCACCCGGTCGATGAACACCGTCCGGTCATTGGCGGACTGGGTGCCGGTGAATGCCAGCACCTGGCTGGCCGCGGTGGCGGTGAAGGTGGCGGAGAAATCCGCGTAGCTGGTCCCGACCGAGCCCGCGGGATAGTCGGCGACCGTCGTGCCATCGATGGTGACCTTCCACGATTGCGGTCCATTGTAGCTGGAAGTGCCCCGGTTCGCGGCGGCGAAGGAGACGGTGTAAACGGTCCCCGGCACCAGGCCGGCCAGCGTCTGCGAAACGCTGCCCGCTTTTTGAATGAACGCCACCTGCGATCCCTGCGGAGCCGCGGGATTGCCAGCCGTGAAGCCGCTGCCATTGGCGCTGATACCCGAGCCTCCGGTGGCGGAGCTGGGCGTGAAGGTCCACGACGCACCGGCGGGGTTGTAAGCGAAGGTGGTGATCGCCGGGGATTCGAAGCCCGCGTTGAACACGAACCGCGGGGTGGCCACCGCTTCCAGCGAGTCATCGCTTTCAAAGCCCGCCGTCGAAACCGACACCACATAGTAGTAGCCCGTGTCATTGACCACATTCTGGTCCTGGAAGGTCGTCCCCGCGAGGTTGCTGGCGATGGCCACGTAGGGACCTCCGGAAACGGTCGCGCGCTTGACCGTGTAGGTGCCACCACCAGCCACCGCATTCCACGCGAGATCCACCTTCCGGTTCGACGCCGCGGCGGTGAGGCCCGCCGGTGCAGGACGCACGTTCCATGAAAAATGGTAGCTTCCCGAGCCGACGTTCCACGCCACCGTCGAGTTCGCGCCGCTCGTCTGGTTGGCCACGAACGTCACTTGGGGTGAGTTACCGGCGGGGCTGCCATTCTCCCAGATCGTGGTGCCGCTTTCCTGGATCCGGATGCCAGAGAACTTTCCGCCCATCACCGGCACATGCACCCTCGCCGCGGAACCCACCGGAATCGTCACGTCCAAGGTCAGGTCATTGCCACTGCGCGTCCAGTGGCTGGCGATCATCCCGCTGACAGACTGGTAACTGGCATCCGCCCACGTCAGGTCGCCGCCGATCACCGGCTGGATGACGATCTTCCTGAACCCCGGCGCGGAGGGATCGGGCTGGATGCCCGCCACATCGTGGTAAAACCATTCCATGACCTGCCCGAGCATGAAGTGGTTCTGCGAGCTGAAGGTCGTGTTCGCGGCATCCCAGCGTTCCGTCAGGCTGGTCGCGCCGCGGGCGAGTTGGTAAGCATAACCGGGCGTGTCCGCCTTCGCATTCATGGCATACACCAGATCGCCACGCCCGGCCTCGTTGAGGGCCCGGAACACGGGGCCGAGGCCAACCTCGCCGCAGGTCAGCGCGCCATTCCGCGACTGGACATCGGCGACCAGGGCATTCCGCACCCCGGCCACGTTCGCCGCCTCCACCATCCCGAGCGCGAGCGGCATCGCGTTGGCGGTCTGGCTGCCGGTGTCGTAGCTGGTGTTCGCGGCTTTGAAATAGGTCGTGTTGAAGCCGCCCCGGATCGTCGCCGCCAACTGCGTGAAATAACCGGCGTCCGCCGTGTTTCCCAGCAGCGCCGCCACCTGGGCCAGCACCCGCGCGTCATCGTAATAGGTCGCCGTGGCCGTGAGCGGTTTCGAGGTCGAGCTCACGCCCGAGAACGGCCCGGCGGTGATCTGCGCCACGTCGTACCAATCGCCCAGCCCCGTCGGGATGATCGAGTTGCCATTGGCCGTGCTGCCGAGATAGCCGACATAGGCCTTCATCGCGGGATAAAACCGCTCGAACAACGAGCGATCGCCGCTGTAAAGGTACTGCTGCCACGCGCCGAGGATGAACGTGCTCCCCCATTCCGGCGAATTGTAGTAGGGGTCGGTGAGGCTGTTGCTGGTCCTGAAATACTCGGGAGCCAGGTTCGGCACGAAGCCGTTCGAGGACCACTGGCTGTCCGAGATGTCATTGGTGATCTTGGCGAACAGCGGCGCGAAATCGAAGCAGTAGCGCAGCCCCGCCCCGTTGAGTTGGTTCTGCTCCAGCCACCCCTGGCGCTCGCGGTGCGGGCAATCGGTGGTGATGCTCATCAGGTTGCTCCGCTGCGACCACCGCACCAGATCGTGGATGCGGTTGAACAGCGCGCTGGAGCAGGTGAACGACCCGATCGCCGGGGAAGTGGAATGCACCACCACGCCATTCAATTCCTGCACCACCGGCAACCCGCCGCCCGCCCCCGCGATCAACTCGACCTGGAAGTATCGGCTGCCGTGGTAGAAGAACCGCGGCATCCAGGTCTCCGTGCCCGCGCCCTTCAGCGTGTACTGCCACCACGCCGGGCGCACGCCGTCCTGGGTACAGCTCGTGCGGTCCACCGTCCCGCTGCCATTCAACAGCTCGGTGGGAATGATCCTCACCGCCGCTCCCGCGGGGCCGCTGACCTTCAGCGAGGGCATCACCGAGGCATTCTGCCCCAGGTCATACACGGTGGTGGTGGATGAAATCACGCGGGACGAAACCGGCACCAGCGTCTCGATTTTCCCGATCGCCGGAGCCGAACACGAAAGCCCCTTCAGCGTGCCACCCGGTCCGGTGGTGGCCACCGCCGCGGTCCAGCGTGGACTGGCGAACCCCGGCTCGCTCCAGCCCGCGGGCTCGAGCCGCGCATCGTAGTCCTCGCCCGCGTAGACATTCTCGAAGGTGATCGCCCCGGGGCCGGTCTTCCAATTCGTGTCGCTGCCGATCACCTCGGTCGACCCATCCGCGTATTCCAGGCGGAGCTGGGCGATCGCGCGCAGCGGGCCGAAGCTCTGCTTGAACTTCACGTACCGCCCGTAGCCGTCGCCGATGTTGTACATCCCGTTGCCGAGGATCAGCCCGACGGCGTTCGCGCCCTCCCGCAGTTGCGCCGTGAGATCGCGCGTTTCATAAAGGCAGGTCTTCGTGTAGGCGGACCATCCCGGCGCGAGCACGTCGTCGCCGTTCTTGCTTCCGTTCACGAACAACTCGTATTGACCGAGTCCGCAGACGTGGGCCACGGCCCGTTTCAATCCCGGCTTCACCGTGAACTCCCGCCGCATCCGGCGGCCATAGTCGCAGCCGACGAACCCCGCGCCATCGGTGAGTCCCGCCGCGCCCCATCCGTAGGCTTCGATGGTGTCGAGAGATGACACCGCGGCATTCAAGGCGACGTTGTTGCCGCCACCCGTCACCTCCAGTTGGCCGAGAGCGAAGGCGTAGTTGTTGTCCGGCGTGTTGTAGTAGTGCTTGGTGGCGGTGACGCGCACGTAGCGGAAGCCCGCCCCGGACGCGGCAAACGCCACCGGCAAGTAGCCGGGATTCGCGTAGTCGGCCGCCGTCTGATCGGTGACCGTCGTCGCGGTGGCGAAGGTCGGATCGTTCGAAGCCTGGATTTTGAAACGCAGCGGAAAGCCATACCCCGGCGTGCCCTGGTGCCACTTCGGATGCAGCGTGACACCGGAAACCGGCACCGCCGCACCGAGGTCCACCTGCACCCACTTCGTGACGTTCTGGCCGCTGGTGGTCTGCGCATGATAGCCGAGGCTCTTGCGCTGGAGGCCCATGATCCACTGCGCCTGCCAATCGCCGGAGGACACCTGCCCCATCGTCCACGTGGCTCCGGCGCTCCACGCCGAGGCCGCGCCGCCCGCATCCCAGACCTTCACCTTCCAGAACACCCGGCGGCTGGAGGCCAGCGGTTGTCCCGCGTAGGGAACGAGATGTTGCTGCGAAGAGGCCACCTTCCCGCTGTCCCACAGGTCACCGGCATCCTGGGCCAGCAGTTCGCCCGAGGAGGCCACCAGGATGCGATACGCCGACTGGACATCGCCCCGCACCGTGGATGCCGGTTCCCAGCTCAGGCGGGGAGCCGCGACATCCACGCCCAGCGGCTCGCTTCGCATCTCGCAGCGGAGGTTTGCCACCTCGATGGCCCCCGCCCTTCCCACCACCAACACCCCCGCCAACCAGACGATCGAACCTCCGCGGACAAGGGAGCTGGCAAAAGTGCGGAGCATGGCGGGTGGGATCAGTTCGGGGTCACCCGCAAACGCACGAACAGCTTGGCCGGACCGGTCAACGTGTAGCTCACCCCGCTGGCGGTGTTCGACAGATGGGGATCGGAGTCCGCCACCGCCGTCCACACCGAGAGATCCGGGGAAGTCTCGACGACAAACTGCGTGCCGTAGCCGGACGACGGAATGTTTCCGCCATTCGGCCAGGTCACCGTGCCGTTCACCACCGGTGGGTTCGCGGTGAACGATGAGCCCGTGGCACCGAGGAAATACTCGACGCCGTTCTTCACGCCATCGAGATCGTAGTCCTGGTCCGCGCCCTGGCCGCCTGCATTCGCCGTCGCCCACGCGGAGTAGCCACCAACGACCGTGGCTCCCACCTGGAGCTTGCCCGAGCCGGTGAGGTAACCGGACGTGGCCGCGGTCGACGCGTCATACACGCCGCTCGGAAGGCTCACACCGTTCACCACCAGCGCGGCCACCACATCGGTCGCCGCGTTCGGAAGGTTCAACACCGCGCCGCTGTCGATCGTCACCGTCGAGGAGTCCGCGAAGGTCGTCGCCGAGTTCGCCGCGATGGAGAGCGTGCCCTTGTGGACGGTGGTATTTCCGGAGTAGGTGTTCGCTTGGCCCAGCACCACGGTACCGAGGTTGGCCGAAGTAACGACGACATGACCGGCACCACTGATGACCTTGCCGAAGGTCCTGCTGTTCGCCGCCAGCGTGTTCTCGAATGCCAGCGTGGCCGTGCCGCCGGTGAGAATCACCGCGCTGGCGAAACTGCCGATCACCTTGCCATTGCCGCTGTCACTCAGCAGGAACGTCCCGCCATTGATGGTGAGGCCGCCCGTGAACTCGATGGAGGTTCCGGCCGCGAGCGCATTGGTGCATTTCACCGTCTGGGTGCCCGCGCCATTCTTGACGAGCGCCAGCGTGCCGGTGCTCAGGAAATTGTCCCGCAGGATGCCGGTGAAGGTGTAGCTCGCCCCCGCCGTGTCGATGGCGAGCACGCCCGCGCCCGCGCCGCCGGTCTCCTTGTTCTGGACCACATTGGTGTCCCCGGTGGTGCTCGACAGTCCACCGATGGTCTCGGTCGATCCCTGGACGTCGAGTTTGCCGCCGCCATCGATCTCCACCACCGAGGCATCGGGAATGCTCTCGTTCGCGCCGATCCGCAACGTGCCGCCGTTCACCATGGTCTTGCCGGTGTAGGTGTTCGCTCCAGCGAGGATCGCGATGCCGGTGCCGGTCTTGGTCAGCGCGACGATGCCGGATCCCGCGCTGTGGTCCGCGATCACGCCCGCGTAGGTGTTGCCGGTCGCATTGCCGCTGCCGATCGTGAGGGTGGCGGTGGTGCCGGAGCTGTTGTTCACGATGGTGCCGCCGCTGCCGGTCAGCACGCCCACCGCTTGCGAGGTTCCGTTCAAATCGAGCGTGCCGCCATTGGTGGTCACCATGCCACCGGTGGCCCCAAGCGTGCCGGCGCCGCTGAGTTGCAGCGTGCCCGCGTTCACGGTCAGGCCGCCCGTGCAGGTGTTCGCGCCACTGAGGATGATCGGCCCCGTGCCGACACTGTCGAACACGATGCCATTGGTGCCACCGATCACGGCGCCCACCGTCAGGCCGCTGGTGCTGGAGTTCGACCACGTCTGCGCCGCCGTCGGCACCAGGCTGGCCATCGCCAAGGTGGCCCCGCCGCTGCCATCATCGAGATGAATGCCGCCGGCTCCGATCGATAGCGTGTTGCTCCCCGCGATCGTCACCGGGCCGGTGCCGGAGAAGAAGGACAAGCTCTTGACCGTGAAGTCCTGGCCGAGCGTGTTGCTCAGGTTGGCCGGAGCGCCATTGCCGTTCGCGGCGAAGATCACATCCGTGCCGGAGGAAGGATACGATGCCACGAAGCTGACGCCACCGTAGTCGTACGTGAAATTACCCTGCACATCGCTCGTGCTCGTCCATGACGAGCCCTTCACCCCAGACCAGAACGCGAACGCCGGAGCGGGAGTGCCATCGGTCACCAGTTGGATCGCCGTGGACGACACCATCAGGTAACCGGTCACGCCGAAGCTCACATTGGGATTCGCCAGCGTGAGTGCGCCCACCGTGGTGCCACTCCCCGTGGCGAAACCCGCGCCGGACGCGCTGCCGAAGGTGACGAGATCGAAGGTCTGTCCCGCCGTGACGTTGACGGGCGACACATAAATGGAAGCCCCACCCGCGCTCACCGTCAGGGGATTGCTCCCCAGGCTGATCTTGTCAGATGCGAGCGAGCTGGTGTCGAACGTGAGCCGCGCCGCATTGCCCGCCGTGCCGCCGAGTGCGAGGCCGCTGGCATGGGCGAGCGTAAGGGTGCCCACGCTGCCATCGGCCAGCCCGATGGCTCCCTGGGTTTCCGGAGTGCCGCCCGCTGCCAGGCTCACGATTCCGTTCACGGTGCCCGTGCCGCCCAGGGCCGCGCCGCCATTGACAGTCACCGCGCTGCCCGCCGCCAGGCTGCCGGTGATCTTGAGCGTGCCGCCATTGACCGTGGTGGTGCCGGTGTAGGTGCAGGCGCCGGAGAGCGTGAGCGTGCCCGCGCCCGACTTCACCAGCGGCCCGGTCGCGCCGGTGTCGTTCTGCAGCGCGGTGGCGCTGGCGATGTTGTGACCGTTCGAATCGAACAACGCCCCGCCGTTCCCGACGTAGGCCTTGTTGGACCCCGCAAAGAACTGGCTCTTGGTGATGGTGAGGAAGGCGGTGTTGTCCTGCGTGGCGACGACCTGCGTGCCGTTGAAAACATTGCGCACCGCGTAGGTCGCATCGGTGGAGTCACACGCGGCGATGCTGCCGACCCGCAGCGTCCCGCCGTTCAGGTTGAACTGGCCGGTGGCCGAGTTCACAGGGCCGAAGAGATCGAGTCCCGCCGCCGTGAGATTGGCGGTGTCCTGGATCACCACCCGCGCCCAGTCGCGGCTCGTCGCGCCGACGTTGGTGATCGTTCCCGCCACCGTCGCCGTGGCATTGCCCTTGAACACGAGGTTGGAACGACCAACCACCACGTTGCCGGTCGTCGTCAGGCTGGCACCGCTGTCGAAGCTGGTCGTCTGGTTGCTCGCATAGGCCTGTCCGGCCGCGGCATTCCCCTGCGCCACCAGCGAGGCCAGCGACACCGGGCTCTTGAACACCGTGCCCGACGCCACCACCGCGCCGCCATTGGTGGTCAAGGTCACGCCCGTTCCCGAGATGGCGCCGCCGAAGGTCACGCTGCCCGTGGCCGATCCCACGCTGACGGCCTGGTTGCCACTCAGGGTCAGCGCGGTGTTGAGAACCTGCGCCGAGGTGCTGCTGTTCGTCAGGCCGCCGCTGAGGGTGAAGGCATTTCCACCGATGGTGTAGGCCGCTGCACCCGAGCTGAAGGTGATGCCCGCGACCGTGAACGAGGTCGAAGTGAGATCGTTGTTCAACGTCGTGCCACCGGCTCCCGCCGCGCCGAACACGAGGGCGTCCGCGGTGATCGGCGGCTGGTGTGTGCCGGACCAGTTGGCCGGAGTGCTCCAGGTGGCGGTGCCTCCCACCCAGGTCTCCGTGGCCGCGCGCGCGGTCACGACGAGGCAGGGAGAGAGCGCGGCGAGGAGGAAAGGTCTCTTGGATTTCATGGTGCGTTTGGGGGCAGGATTCACGACCGTTTACCGGCGGCGGCGGACCAGCGCCCCGGCGAGGACCACACCGGCCAGCAGACCGGCGGACGGCTCCGGCACGGTTTCCACCCGCAGGTTGTCGAACTGGCTGATGGTGTTGCCGCTGCCTCCGCCGAAGCCTTGCAGGGTGAGGTAGTTGCTGGTGTAGCCGCCGGTCTTGGTGAAGCTGTAGAACGGGCTCGCGCCGCCGTCCGCGTAGACATCGATCAAGGCATCGCCGCTGCCGTCCCACGGGTTCCCATCGCCCACGCCCGTGATGCGCAGCTCGATGGTGTGGCTCGTCGGCGTCGCGGGCGTCGCGTCATACACCGCGCCTCCCACCTGGGCGCTGCCATCGAAGGCCTGGAACTGCCCGTTGTCCCGGAACAGGATACCGAAGTGGGCCGCGGACGAAATGATCCCCTGCCCTCTCGCGCCGGAACCGGATGCGCCGAAGCTGGCATTGTCCCCGGCCCCGAGCGTGATCGCGCCCCAATCGCCGGACGTGCCCGCGGACCCGGTCACCGGATCGAGCGTGAACGAGATCGACAGGTAGCCACCCACGCCGCCGGACTCGGTGAAATTGTGCTCGGGCGAAACGCTGCCCACGGCCTGCGCCGGATTGCCACCGACCACCCACAGCGTGCCCGGGCCACCCGCGTTGCCGATCTGGGTCTTGAACCCGTTCGCCGCTTCATTGGCGATCGTGCCCGTGATCGTGCCGGCCAAGGCGCCGTTGCCCTGGCGATACTGGAGGTTGCCCACATCACCGGTCTGGCGACCGGCGGTGTATTGGAAGTTCACGTCATCGCTCTGTCCGGTGGTCGAGAAATCGTCCATGAAGACGAGCGCGGCGGAGGCCGGTTGCAGCAGGCTGGCGAGCGTGGCGGACAGCAGGGTGGCTTTGGTGAGATCCATGGGGCACCGGTGGGGTTGGAAACGGATTCGGGGGCGGGAAGGTCATCGGAGGCACCACCCGGACCGCGTCCGGAACAGCCCTCCATTCACCACCAGCGCGATTCCTCCGCGGACCTCGCCAAAAAAATCGAAACACCCGGAACCGCTTGAAAACCGCGTCGCATTTCGCTGAGACGGGCCTTGCGCCACTCTCGCGCCAAGCGGCATAGTGGAACAACCGACACCTCCATGGACGGCGACATCACCCGAATCCTCCAGTCCGCCAGCACCGAAGGACACCTGCCTTCCGAGGACCTGCTGCCGCTGGTCTACGACGAGCTGCGCCGCCTCGCCTCCATCGACATGATCCGCGAAGGCCCCGGCCAAACGCTCCAGGCCACCGCCCTCGTCCACGAGGCGTGGATCCGCCTCTCCGGCAACGACGACCGCCGCTGGAACGACCGCTCGCACTTCTTCCGCTGTGCCGCCCAGGTGATGCGCCGCATCCTCGTCGATCGCGCGCGTGCGAAATCCAGTCTCAAGCGCGGCGGCCGCGAGGAACGCGTCGACATCGGTGACATCGAGGTCGCCGATGCCTCGCCGGACGACCGTATCCTCCTCGTCAACGAGGTGCTCGGCCGCCTTGAAACCGAAGACCCCGAAACCGCGCAGATCATCACGATGAAGTACTTCGGCGGCCTCACGAACCAGGAAGTGGCGGAAGCCCTCGGCACCTCGCCGCGTTCCATCGACCGCCGTTGGAACCACGCGAAAGCCCGGCTGTTCCGGATCATCCGCGACGAACTCTGATCACCCGTGGCGCAGCCTGACGGCCGAATCCGCTTGTCTCCATGGGAGGAACCATGAACGGCACCCGCGACAACTCCACGCGGATCGAGGAGATCCTTTTCGACGCGCTGACCGGCATCGACGATGCCCGGGCCCGGGATGAATTCCTCGACCAAACCTGCCGCGGCAATCCCGCGCTGCGCGCCCGCCTGGAGGAACTCATCTCGCTGCGCGACGACGCGGAGAAATTCTTCAACACCCGGCACGACACCCCGCTTCAACCACCCGCCGCCGATCCCGCGCCCACCGCCGCGGAACCCGATGAAGGCCTGGGCACCCGCATCGGACGCTACCGGCTGGTGGAGCGTCTCGGGGAAGGCGGCTGCGGTGCCGTTTACCTCGCGGAGCAGCTCGAGCCCGTGCGCCGCCGCGTGGCCTTGAAGATCATCCGCGTGGGCATGGGCACCGCCCAGATCATCGAGCGCTTCGAGCTGGAACGCCAGACCCTGGCCGTGATGGATCACCCGAACATCGCCCGCGTGCTCGACGCGGGTTCCACCGCCTCGGGCAGGCCGTTCTTCGTCATGGAGCTGGTGGAGGGCCAGCGCATCACCGACTTCTGCGACCAGCACCGGCTCGATCTCCCCGCGCGGCTGAGACTCTTCATCCCCGTTTGCCTCGCCATCCAGCACGCACATCTCAAGGGCATCATCCACTGCGACATCAAGCCCTCCAACGTCATGGTCACACTGCACGATGGCGTCGCGGTGCCCAAGGTCATCGACTTCGGCATCGCCAAGGCCACCGAGGCCGATCCCACCCTCTTCTCCCACGCCGCCTCTCCCCTCCTCATCGGCACGCCCGCCTACATGAGCCCGGAGCAGGTCGATGGCCACGGCCTCGACATCGACTCCCGCAGTGACATCTACAGCCTCGGCGCGCTCCTCCATGAACTGCTGGCCGGCAAGCCGCCGCGCGATCCGGAAACCTTCCGCCACGCCACCCCGGAGCAGATCCGCGAGAGGCTCCGAACCCTGCCGGTCCCGCCGCCCTCCGAACGCCTCCAAGCGTGCCCGCCCGCCGAACAGGAAGCCATCGCCACCGCGAGGCACACCGAAATGCCACGCCTTCCCCGGCTGCTGCGCGGCGACCTCGACGCGATCGTGATGAAGGCGATGAAACCCGACCGGCAGGACCGCTACGTCACCGCCAACGGACTCGCCGCCGATGTGTCCCGCCACCTCGCGCACGAACCCGTCGAGGCCGTCGCCGCGGGCGGGCGTCGCTACCGGCTGGGGAAACTCGTCCGACGGAACCGCCTCGTCTTCGCCGCGGGCGGGCTCGTCGCCCTGGCCCTCTGCGCCGGCCTCGGCACCTCGACCTGGCTGTTCATCCGCGAGGCCCGCGCCCGCGAGGAACAGGTCCGCCTCCGGTACGCCGCGGAAATCGCGCGCGCCAACGAGGTGGGGCTCCGCGAGAAAGCCCAGACGAGGGAAGCCGTCGCCCACGCCGCGGTTCTCATCAGCCACGGCGGAGTCCAGCAGGCAGACCAGCTCTTGGCCGCGGTTCCGCTGGACGATGTGCCCGTCTCGCTCGAATCCGCGGAAGCGTTCCGGGCAGCGGGCGATTGGCTCCTCTGGGAGGGCCGGTGGGAAGACGCCGCCCAGCGCTACGCCGCCATGGCGCAAGCCATGACCAAGGCCGACCAAGCTGACATGGAGTGGATCTCGTTGCGAACTATGGCCGCAGCGGCCGCGACTTGTTACTCCGGAGATCCGGCTCTCTACGAACGGCTCCGCGTGATGGCGTCGGAACGATTCGCCTCGACGGTCAGCGCCACGATCGCCAGCGAGGTGGTGAGGTGCTGCTTCATGAAACCGCCACCGTCCGAGTTATTGGCCAGGCTCGACCCCATGGTAAAGTTGTTGGAGCGCGTCCTCCCCTGGGACAAACCAAACGCCCCCGGAGAAGCCATGGAGTCCTGGCAAATGCTCAGCCTCTCGCTGGCCAAATACCGCATGGATGACTTCCAGCAGGCTCGGAATTGGGCCCGGCGTTGCCTATCGCACCCGAATCGCAATCCGGCGTGCACCGCAACCGCTCATGTCATGCTCGCGATGGCAGCCGGCCGAAGCGGGCAGGATGAGGAAGCACGCGCGCAACTGGCGGAGGCACGGCCTGCGATCACCTCATTCTTCACCAAACCGTTCAGCATGGGTGGTCCGAAGGAGGGTTGGTGGTTCGACTGGATGATCGCCCGCATCCTGCTCAAGGAAGCGGACGCCATGAAGGACCGCTGAACGCTGCCTCGGCCGGCACCCGTTTCCTCCACGAAACGGATACCGGCCCAGCTATTGCATCGTTACCCAGGAAATCCCGCGCGGTCTCCGACCGCCGGAGCACCGGACGATCCCGGCACACGATGCGTCAACCCCACGGAAACCTCCGGGGAGACGCCCTTCATGGGAAGAAGCGCACAACCGCCGGAAACTCCGCCAGGATTTCACGCCACATCGCATCCCGTCGAACATCCGAAACGCGCCGGAACCGATAAAAGGCGGGCCCGAAAAGTGGGGACAAAGTGAGGACCAACTCCGCCCCGTAACGCCCCCTGCCACCCGGAAAAAGGCCCCCGTCACGGTCGTCCGGGCAAGACCGACCAACACTATTGGCTGGACCGTGCGAGCTCCGCACCCGTCCCCGTAACGGGGAAAGTGGCAGGACTCCGACTACAGCCCCGGATCCAATCCAGTGGCCGCCGCGAGCGAGTGGCACTCCGGCCACCCAACAAGACCGAGGCCGCCCGCCGGGCTTCGTCGTTCTACCGCTCCCTCCTCAGCGGCGGCTGGCAGGAGGCTTTCGACAGCCACGAGTTCGCCAAACCCGTTAAACAGCGCACCCAGGAGGAGGCTCCCGACGACGACACCGTCGCGAAGGACGGCGAAATCACCGTCGGGCAGCTCCAGGAACTCATGGACAACTGGCGCGACGAGCCCTCCATCACCGACATCCGCCAGCCGCTCGTTCTCACTCCCACCAAGGAACAGTTCGAACGCTGGAACCGCGCCGCCATCGGGGCCGAAGAAGGCCCCCTCACGATCCACGAATGGGCGATCCAAGGGCTCGAGGAACTCGCCGAGGCCAGGGAACAGGAAAACCGCTTCTCCATCCCTCCTACCAACCTCCACAACACGCCCCTCCCCAATCTTTGGTGTAGACCCCTAAACTCCAGCAACTTGCTGGAAGGAAAGTGGTCGGGACGGCCAGATTCGAACTGACGACATCCTGCTCCCAAAGCAGGCGCTCTACCAGGCTGAGCTACGTCCCGCGACGCGGGCGCGAACGTTTCCCAATCCTTCACCGGAAGCAAGGAATTACGGTTCAGAAAATCGAATCATCGGCGCTCGGTCCATTTGGCGTCGGCGTAACGGCTGGCACGGCGGGCAATATCCCCCTCCTCCGGCCGCTCGATCCATGGCCGCACTTCTCCTGCCAACTCCTCCGCCAGACGGCTCGCCCGGCTCATTGCGTGACTCCATTCCAACCCGCCAGCGATCGAACCCTGGTGAAGCAGCCCTTGGCGGGACCGGCGCTGCCCGGCCCCCGCGAGCTTCCGTCCGGTTGGATCGACCAGATCATGGCAGACCGGGTTCTCAAAGCATGACGCGGCCCCGGTCTCTTCCGTTCCATCGCTGAGGCGCGCGTCAATCCCCTCGAGCGGAAGAATTGCAGCAAGGGCCGCGTGCAGCACATGATAGCTCTCCGCTCCCCGAGCCCGGGCCAATGGCAGGTCCGAGGGAATCACCAGGGTGTAGGTCCAGTCATCGCGATGATCGACGGTGCCTCCACCGGTCCAGCGGCGGACCCACTTCAGCTCCGGATGGCTCCTACCCGCATCGGCCAGATTGCCAAAATACCCGATGCTGCCCCATCCCGGTTGCCAGCGATAGACCCGCAGCACCGGCACCGTGGCGGTTTCCAACAGCCACTCATCCACCGCCATGTTGTCCGGACCGGACCTTTCGATCGGATCACACCAGCAGCCTAGGACATCGAACACACGGGACACGCCCTGCCGCTATCCCGTTTCCGCGCGGAGAAAAACGCAAATTTCCAATTCCGGTTTCCCCGGGGCCGGATTTCGCGCTTCACTCCGCCATGCCTTTCACCCCGAAGCCCGACAGCGCCCTCTTCATCGTGGGCCATGGCTCGACGGAAAACCCGGATTCCTCCACCCCCTACTTCGACCACGCCGACGAGGTCCGCCGTCGCGGCCTCTTCAAGGAGGTCCACTGCTGCTTCTGGAAGGAGGAACCTTCGTTCCGGGAGGCCTGGTACCTCACGGATTGCGAGGAGATCTACGTGGTGCCGGACTTCATCAGTGAGGGCTACTTCACCCAGGACGTCATCCCCCGGGAATTCGGTCTCACAGGTCCGACCACGGTGATCCGCGGAAAAACCATCCACTACTGCCTACCAGTGGGCGTGCATGCCTCCATGACCACCCTTCTGCTGAAGCGCGCACAAGAAGTCGCGCCGGGAGTGGACCCGGCCGCCACCACCCTCATCATCACCGGCCACGGCACGGGATTGAACCAGAACTCCACCAAGGCGATCCGCGATCAGGTCGACCTCATCGCCGCCTCCGGCGCCGGCTACGCCCGGGTGTCGGATGCTTACATGGAGGAGCAGCCGTTCATCGCCCGCTGGGATGAACTGGCCCCCACGGAGAACGTCGTGGTCGTCCCCTTCTTCATCGCGGACGGAGCCCATTCCTATCAGGACATCCCGGTGCTCCTCGGCATCGAGCCCGAGGTGGGTCTGGCGGCTTCCCAACGGGAAATCTTCCGCCACAACCCCCATCACCTCCGAGGCAAGACGCTCTACTACTCCTCCGCCATCGGCACCGAGCGCCATCTGGCCGACGTCATCCTCGACCAAGTGGCGGACTTTGACGCCCGCCGCACTCCCGCGACCGCCTGATCTTCCCTTCCCATGTCGATCCTCCAGTTTCTCTCCGAATCCCTCGCCGCGGGCGTTCACCGCATCGGCCAGATCGAGATTCAAGCGCTTGATTCAAACTTCTCCCTCTTCCACGCCGAGGATCAGGAACTGGCCAATCAACCCGGCCATGGGGGCCTTGAGATCCATCGGGATGCCGACGCGGCGCGCGATCTTTCCACCTATGCCGAAGACGGCGAATATCGCTTCACCAAAGGACAGACGAATCTCCGCCGAGGCTGGCTGCTGATCCTTCCCTCCTTGGAAGAACTCCGCCGGGCCCTCGATCTGTTTTACCCCGCCGCCCTCGGACTACTCGCGGCGGAAAAGGCAGGCACCTTGGAGATCGAAAACCTGCGGGACAAACTGAACCGCCAGACCGGCATGTACCGCTTCGCCCGCAACATCAGCGATGCCGGTGCCCAACAGCTGATCCGGGAAGTCTGCGGCCCCGCCCACCAATGCGCCAAGCGCATCCTGTGGCAGTTGGACGCCCGCACTCCACTGGAAGACAGCGACGCCAGCCGCTACGACGGCGTCCCTGGCGATCTGGATCGAAGCGAGACGTTTCCCCTGCTCTGCCGCGAAGCCTGCAATCACTTCGTCGCGGAGTGCCGGAAGGTTTCGAAGGCGGAAGCCGGACAGGCAAAAGGCTGAAGCGCTGAAGTTCCAAAGGGCATTATTTCGGCCATAACGGTCGTTGGGAATCGCGTCTGAAAACAGGCTTTCCACAAGTTATTCACAACGGCTTTCCCGTCGTTTCAAGGCTCCCTCGACCTGCGAACGTTTGTTTCAGTGACGATTCCGTCACGGGCCTAACTCGGTCTTGACCAGTCTGGAACTGGTTCCGAATCGCCATCCACCCGAGCCATCTCAGGGCGACCCCATGAAACACAACTCTCTGTCTACGAAACAATTGCACGGACAAAAAACCGACCATTACACCGCATCCAAACAAAAGATTCAATCAATCTCTTGCAACCATATCCTTATCGCCTCGTAAGAGATCCTTATTTTAGAGCATCTGTTTCAATACCGGATAGACAGCTCTGCTCCATTCCGAGAAACGATCGTTTGAGCATTATCCACAGGGTTATTCGCGCTTCTTATTTCATTCAGATGCTTCAAGCCTTCTGGCCTCTCCTTGAAGACGAAGGGCTTGCCTGAAATCGCAAAATACTTGCAAAAATTCCGACCCCTCGCAGACTTCCCGCCCCTGACCATGTCCCGCCTTTTGCTTGTTCTGCTCAGTCTCGTCTGGACCGGTGTGGCGATGGCGGGAACCAAGGTTGCCACCTTTCATCCCCTGCTTTCGGATCTGGTCCGGCAAGTCGGCGGAGACCGAGTGGAGGTGGTGGATCTAATCAGCACCTCCGGGGATCCGCACCATTTCGAGCCCACCCCCGAAGACCTGCGGAAGGCCACCGGTGCGAAACTCTATCTGGTCGCAGGAATGGGCTTGGAGGCCTACCTGCACTCACTTGAAACGATCGTTCCCGCCGGCAGCCATTTGATCGAGGTAGGCTCCTCCCTGCCCGCCCTCCACGGGAGCTGTGATGAGCCCGGTCACGATCATTCCCATCACGAAACCGATCCCCACTGGTGGCATTCGATCGACCGCTTCCGGCGGGCCACGACGGTCGTGGCGGAGGCCCTAGCGGCCGCCGATCCCCAGGGAGCAGCCACCTATCGGGCAAATGCGGCGGCTTACCGGGGAAAACTTGATTCCCTTGAACAATGGGTGCGGCTCCAAGTGGCGACCGTGCCGCGGGATCGCCGCCAACTGGCGACCACCCATTCCGCCTTCAATTACTTCTGCGCGGACTATGGCTTCACCCCGTTTTCCGTCCAAGGGCTGAACCAGGAACAGGACCCGAGCCCGGCGTCTCTGGCAAAGTTGGTGAGCGAGCTGAAGGAACACCGGGTGGCCGCCTTGTTCCCGGAAGTGGAGACCAACCCGAAGCTCTTGTCCGTTCTCACCCGGGACACCGGCATCCGCCTCGGCAAGCCCCTGATCGCGGACGGCACCAATTCCCCCACCTACGAGTCGATGGTCCGGCACAACGTGACGGCGATTGTCGAGGGGCTGACCGGGAAGTGATCCGTCCAATCATGGGATCACGTGGCGGGTTCGAGAATGACATCGTCCGCGGTAAACAGCCTGCCGTCCGGACCGCCGGAACGGAGGCCGAGGACATCCCGGGAGATGGGATGGAAGTAGTAGGGTCGGCCCCAGCGATCGAGCAACCGGCCTCCGGGTGAGATCGCCGGATGCTTGAGTGGCAGAACAGCAAAGCCCTTGTCGTTGTGACCGGTGAGCTGGCGGACGATTTCGTCGTTCTCGCCACCCGCGGGATTCGCACCGCCATTGGATCTGCGGAAAATCGAGACCAACAGTTCAACCGTTTCCAAGTCATCCGCTGGAGTCGTTTCCGAAGTGTTCAGCCGCGCCGCGATTTCCACGGCCTCCGGCAGCAACACGATCTCCGCGGGCTCCTTCCGGGCCACCGCAGGTGGAAGTTGCCGGGTGCGCTTGCCCGGCTCCAACGGGGGCACCGTCGCGGTCGTCCCACCGGGAATGGAGGAAGGCCCGAGGACCTTCCTCCATTCGATCGAGACCGCGATCAACGTCAGGACGATGCCTGACAGAATGATCGTTCGCGTTTGCATCGCTCCAATTAGAGGAACCCGAGGTTCGCGCTGCCGCCGAAGGGATCGTCGAAGCGCGAGAGATTCGGGAAGATGTCCGCAAGGTAGGTGGGCGAAACGCCGAGCCACTTCGCGGAGACGGCGGCGAATTGGTCGACGGAGGTCGTGGGAATCCAGCGCCCGCGGTTGCTCGACCCGGCATCCAATCCCGCGCCTAGGGCGAGCGACGGGAAGGAACCGTAGATCTGGCCCCCGTTCACCGCGCCTCCCAGCACGATCTGGTGACCGCCCCAGCCGTGGTCGGATCCCGCGGTGGCGGCATCCTGGCCATTCGGCGTGAGCGTGCGGGTGAAGTCCGAGTGCGTGATGGTCGTCACGTTGTCGTTCACCCCGAGGGCCTTCAGGGTGTCGCTGAAGGCCTTCAGGCTGTTCCCCAATTCCCCGAGCAGGTTGTTCTGCGCATCGAGCTGGTCCTGATGGGTATCGAAGCCGCCGATGCTCGCGAAGAAGATCTGGCGGCTGTTGCCCAGGCTGGCGCGGCCCGCGATGAGCTTGGCGATCGATTTCAACTGGTCGCCGAGACTCGACTGGGCATTGACGAAGTAATTGTCGAAATCGACCCCGGTGGCCGCCGCGGCGGTGAGTGCCGCGCCGATCAGCCCCTCATTCGCCCGCGCCCGCTTCACCACCTTCGCGTGATCGTCGTCGAGCAGGTGCTGGTAGGTGTAGTTGGTGATGTCATCGAAGGCCTTGAGACGCTTGCCGGCGACGTTGGTCTTGTAAGAACCGTCGCCGTTCAATGCGTTGCCATAGGGCGCTCCGGAGGCGCTGTAGCCCGCCAGCGGAATCGCTCCCGCGGGCGTGACCGCATACTGCACCTCCTGGTCGGCGACTTGCAGGCTGTTGATCCCCGACAGGCTCACGGAAAGCGAGACCTGCCCCTGGGCATGACCTTGCGATGCGAGGAGGTCCGCGATACGCCCACCCCAGCCGCGGCTGAACGGCTGGTCCGGCACCGAGCTCTGCCACTGGACCTGTTGGTCGGAATGGGAGAAGAGCTGCGGCGGCAGCGGCACCGTGCCCGCGTTGTAGTCCGCCCGCGTCGTCGGATAGACGAGCGTGCCGACGTTCGCGACGAAGGCGAGCTCGCCGCTGTTGAAAAGATCCGCGATGCCACCGGCGGCGGGATGCACGCCGTAATCCGAACCCGCCCCGGTCAAGGGAATCGAGGCTGGATCGCCCGCGACGTAGGCCGGGTCGTTCGCATCGAGGATCTTCAACACGCCGCGGGCGGTCTTATACTGGTTGTAGGAACCGTGGCTCTGGCGCGGGATGAGCAGGTTGTTCGAATCGTTTCCGCCGAAGAGGAAAAGCACGACCAACGCCTTGTAGTCACCACCGGGAAGCCCCTGGGCGAGCGCGGAGTTCACCAACCGGAGATGGGCCAGCGTGTTGATCACGCCCGTCAATCCGAGCGAAGCGCAGGCCGTCTGACGCAGGAACGAGCGACGGTTCTGGAGCGAATCTTTGTCCTGGGATTTCATGGTAAGGAATGGATGAGGGGTGGGGGATTACTTCTGGTTCACGTATTCCGGAGAGGTGGCGAGCAGGTAGAGCAGGTGCTTCACCCGCGCCGGGGTGGTGGTGGCGGCATCGAGCGAGGCCGCGCTATCGATCACGATGCTGCGTGGGTTCGGTGTGGCAGCGGTGGCGAAGTCCGCCTTGAAGTTCCCGGCCGTGAGCAGCAGATCGAGCTGGTCGAGCACGGCGGTGGACGCCTGCGCCACGGTATCGCCCGCGGTGATGCGCGCGTCGTAGAGCTGCTCGTGGACGGTGCGGTCGAGCGCCACGTTCTCCTCCAGTGGATCGGTCGAGCCGACCAACCGATTCACGCTCTGGCCATCGTTGTTCTGGATGACGGTGTTGGCGTAGTTGGTGGTGCTGATCACCGCCGTCTCCGTGCTGAGCTGGAGTTCGGGAGCCACCAGTCCGGCCGCGGCGAGCTGGCCGCCGGGATTGAAGCCGGGCAGGAACCAGTTGAAGACCGTGGGCGCGTCCTGCGGGGTCTGGCCGAGCGCGTCGTCCGTGTTCGGATAGCGATACAGCGTGGTGCCGGACGGGAAGTTGTCGAGCTGGCCCGCCGGGTAACCGAAGGAACTCAGCGCCGACAGTGGCAGCGACGACTTGCCATCGAACGCGCGCAGGAGCTGCACGTAGCGGACGATGGGTTCCTTCTGCTTGCCATAGCCGACCTGCTGCACGAGTTGGAGATCGCGGGCCTCGGGATCGAGGAGAATCGCTTTGACCACCGCCTTCAGGTTGCCGCGGGTGCCGGAGCCGTTGTTCTCGAACTTCTGGGCGACGCGGTAGACGTAACCGCGGCTCGGGTTCGACGTGACCAGGCGCTGGATCAGTTGCTTGCTGATGAAGGGGGCGACATTCGGATGGGCGAAGATGATGTCCAGCGCCGCATCCAGATCCGCCTGACCGGCCAACCCGCTCGCGATGTTGCTGCCGAGCACGGTCTTCGCACCGGTGTCGTGGTAGGCCGCGAAATTCTTCAGCGGATTGGTCCACGACGCCTGGTAGTAGGCAGGGCCGTTCCCCTGGAAGAAGTTCGTGTTGTCCTGCACGGCGTAACCCGTTCCCGCCGCCCCGTTCTTCTTGCTGAAGCTCCAGCCGGTGAAGACGCGGGCGAGGTTGGTGATGTCGTCGTTGTTGTAGGTCGGGATGGGCAAGCCATCGCCGCCGAGCTTCAGCGAGCCATCCGGATGGAGCTGGACGAGGCCGATCGAGAACAACTGGAGGATCTCGCGGGCGTAGTTCTCATCCGGGCTGATCAGCACGTTGCCGCTGCCATCGGTCACCTCCTTCTGGTTCTGCAGGTGGCTGAGGTATTTCCCCATCACCGGGCTCTTGCTCACATCTTCGAGCAGCGTGCGGTAGTTCCCATCGGCGCGGGCTCCGAGCTGGTCGTAGTAGTTCGCCAGGCCGTAGTGCTTGTTCCGCAGCAGCGCGAGGTCTTCCGACACCACGAGCAGTTCGCTAAGGGCAAAGGCGGTCCGCTGGCGGAGCTGGTCACGGGCCTTGGTCGAAATCAGCCACCAGCCCCGGCGGCGGTTGTGATAAGCCGGCTCGTCGTTGTTGGTGAAGTTCGAGGGCGAGGCACCGCGCAGGTTCCACTCGTGGGCGTCCGCGGCTTCGGTGTAATCGAGCAGCTTCGTCTGATCGTAGCCGAACTGGGTGTCAATCCACGCGCCGTAGGCCGCGATACGATCGCCACCGTAGGTGGTCTGGATCGAGGTCACGAGGGCATCGATCTCGGCCTTGGTCGGGCCGAAGGTCGCCTGGGTCAGGAACCGCGACACATCGCGGGTCAACGCCTCGCCGGTGAGCGTGGCGGGTGCCGAGGGATCGGCGGGCGGCGTGAAGGTGCTGGAGCCGGTCTGCCGCGTGAAGGTGCCCGCGATTTCCCCGGCGGGATAGGTGCCGGTGCCGATGTTCACGTAAACCCATTTCCCGGAGTTCTGGAAGAGCCCGTCGATGAGGTCCTGCCCCGCCAACGCGCCGACGGGATTGATGGTCCAGGTTTCATTCGTCACTTGGCCGATCGGCAGGGTCGGGCGCAACTCCGGTCCCACGCCCGAGGTCACCCCGTAGCGGAGGTAAGCGTTCACCTGGTTCGAGGTCAGGCCGCTGAAGCTGAGGTTCACCCGGGCTGCGGTCTTCGATCCGTTCAGGAACAGCGTCGCGACACCCGAGCCATAGGTCTGGGCCGTGCCCTGGCGGGTCAGGTAAGCCACGAAGAGCTGCTCGTTCTGCGGAATATCGGTCGCGTCCTTGATCTTCACGGTCGCCACCTTCGGCAAGCCGACGGTGTAGCCGGAGCCATTGGAGATCGTAAGCAAGACGGTCTCCGGATACTCGTCCAGCGCATCGAGCACCGGCACGATGAACACCGTGCGCGAGGTTTCACCTGCGGCAAAGGACACGGTGCCACTGAGCGTGGTCCCGCGATCGTCCTTCACCACGTATTCGCCGGCCGACGCCGTGCCGCTCAGGGCATAGGCCACCGTCGCCGGAGCCACGCCGCCGCTGCGGGTGATCTGGAACGAGGCACGTCCCCCATCCTTCTCGAACGCATCCGGAGCCAAGGTGACCACCGTGAAAGTGCCCGTGCCATTGGCCGCGTTCGGATTGGTGCCGTAAGTGTGCTCGGCGAGGTTGTTCAGGCCATCGCCATCGGGATCAAGCGTTGCATCGGCCGGATTGTTCGGATTCAGGCCGTTGGCGGTTTCCCAGGCATCGGGCAACCCGTCCTCATCCGTGTCCAAAGCCCCGGCGATCGAAAGGATGCCGATCTTCTCCGCGGTGTGCGCGATGTTCACATCGACCGAGGTTTCCTCCTGCAAGCGCAGGTCCGCACCCGCCGCATTGAGGCCCTGGAAGCGCAGTGTCACCGGATCGGTGTCATTGCGCGTCTGGGCGTCGGCGAAGAGGAACGGCTCCGCGACCTTGCGGGTGAAGGCCTCCGTCTTGAAAAACTCCGTGACCTCCGCTGGAGTGAGCAGTGAGTTCACCGAGAGGAAGGGCGGCGTCACCAGACGGCCATTGCCCTGCTGCACGGCGAGGTAGTGCACCGCCTCATTGACGTGGGTCTGGTCCTGCGCGGCCTCTTCCTCCAATCGCACGGAGAAACCCGTGGCGGAGACTCCGCTGACGCGGGACTTCACCGCGCTGGCGCCATTCCGCGTGGCGGTCTGGGTAAGCACCACCGGCGCCGCGGCGAATGCCTGCGGAAAGGTCAGCGCGGACGCCGCCTGGTTCACGGCTGCCGCACGACCGAACTGCCAGAGCAATCCGCCGATGACATAGCTCCCCTCCTCCGCGACGAGGTAATGGGCCTGCTCCTGGGCGTGGACACCGTCCTGGTAATCCCATTCATCGAACTGCCACTCGAATCCGGTGGCGGTCACGTTCCGCACCCGGATGCCCACCGGCTCGCTGTCGTTCTGCGTCGATGGGCCGAAGACGACCACCGGATTCGTGTAAGGCCCACCGGTGAAGGTCACCGTCTGCCAGGTGCCCGCCGAAGCCTGGTCCTGGACGACCTCGCCGAGTTCCAACTTCGAACGCAGCTCGCCCTGCGTTTCGCCGAGCACCAGATAGCCGACGTCCTCCGCGTTGCCGTGGGTGGTTTCGGTTCCAGCGGACTGTTCTTCCTGTAGGAAGATCTCGACGCCCGTGCCGCTGAGGTTCCGCTGGCGAATCACGAAGGGATCGGCCCCGTTCGCCGTCTGCGCCTGGGCGAAGATCAGCGGCTGACGCACCGTGCTGCCAAAGGTGATCGCCTTCCACGCATCCGTAACATTCGCGCCGGTCTTGGCCGCTTGGAACGCCGCGCCATCCAACGTGCCAGTGGAAGCCGCGATGGCGATCCAGCCAACCGATTCGCTCGAAAGCGCCGCGGTGTCGGACTCCTGGGTGATCGCCTTGAGCTGGAAGTTCGAAGTGGTCACCGCTTGCACGCGGCTGGTCACCGCCTTGGCATTCGCGGTGGACTCCACCTGGGCCAGCACCACGGGCGACGCGCTGAAGCCACTGGCCAACGTCACCGTCTGCGCGGTGCGGGTCACACCGGTGGTGCGTCCCGCCTGCCAGGTCTTGCCATCAATCGTGTGGGTGCCCGGCTCGATTGCCAAATAGTTCAGGGTCTCCTGACCGTGGACTCCATCGAGATAGTCCCATTCATCGATCTGGTATTCGAAACCGGTCGCGGTGACATTGCGGACGCGGGCGGCGAAACCCGCGGCATCCGCGTTCGTCGGCGTGCCGAGCACCACCACTGGGGCTGCGGAAAAGGCCGTGGTGAAAGTCACGGATTTCCACGTGCCGGTGTTCGGCTGGGAGAGGGTCAAAGACCCGGACTGGTATTTCGGGGCGGCAACCGCACTGGCCGTGAGGCCGACGGACAACAGGGACACGAGGACGACGCCACGCCGTCCGGTCAAAGGATGATTCATGTTGGAGACAAGGGATTTCCAACGCCAGGAACCACGTGGCCTGGGGCGCGGAGGATTTCTCGGTTCGGTTGCTTGATCGGCCGGAATGGGCCGGAACCGCCGCCGTGGGGACTGCACGGTGGGCGAAATCGACGATCCTCTTCAGAGGTCTCAGTCGCGGCTGGGGGATCCGGCTTACACCGCACCTGCCCTAGCCGAGGCGAATCTTTACCAACTTTAGTACTTTAGGCAACAAAATAATGGAAAGACTAACAGACGCGGAAACGGAAAGCCCATGACGCGAAAAAGCCGGTGGGGATGCCACCGGCCTTTTGAGCTATCGTCATTGGAAGAACGGGACGAATGTCCCTACTCCCAGTTACCATCCGCCGCCGAGCGCCTTGTAGAGCGAGACCAAGTTTGCCTCGCGGGAGAGGCGGAGCTGGATTAGGTTCTGCTGCGCGGCGTAGAGATCCTGCTGGGCGCTGAGCACCTCGAAGTAGCTGTCGACGCCGCGCTGGTAGCGGGCATCGGCGAGCGAGAAACGCTTCTCCTGCGCGGCCACGAGGGCTTCGGTGGCCGCGATCCGGTTGGCCAGACCGCTGCGCGCGGCGAGGCCGTCGGCCACTTCGCGGAAGGCGGTCTGAATCGCTTTCTCATAAGTCGCCACCTGGATGTTCTTGCGGACCACCGCGGCATCGAGGTTCGCCTGGTTGCGACCGCCGGTGAAGATCGGCAGGTTGATCTGCGGCGAGAACAGCCACGTGCCGGTGCCGCCCTTGAACAGGTTCGAGAACGAGCTGCTGGCCGTGCCCCCGCTCGCCGTCAGGGTGATCGACGGAAAGAACGCGGCGCGGGCGGCCCCGATATTGGCATTGGCCGCGATCAGGTTGTGCTCGGCCTCGCGGATGTCCGGGCGGCGCGTGAGCAACTGTGAAGGCATGCCCGGCGAAACGTCATGGACGATGCCGGAGCCAAGACCGCGACCGCCAGGCAGGTTCGTCGGAAGCGAATTGCCGGAGAGCAACTGGAGCGCGTTCTGGGTCTGGGCGAGCTGCTGGCGGTAGGTCGCCAGGTTAACCTTGGCCGTCTGCACCTGGGTATTGACCGACTGGACATCGAGGTCCGAGGCATCCCCGGCGGTGAAGCGCTGGTTGATGAGGTCGTAGGTCTTGCTGACCGCACCGAGCGTGCGCTCGGAAAGGGCGATCTGCTCGAGCAAGGCGCGCTCGGTGAGGTACTGGGTGGCCACCTCGGAAGCCAGCGCGAGCTGGACACCGCGGCGGGCTTCATCCGACGCGAGATACTGCTGGAGCGCGGCCTGGTTCAGGCTGCGGACGCGGCCGAAGAGATCGAGCTCGTAAGAGGTCACGCCCACGGAAGCCCCGTAGAGATGGGTGGTGGTGCCATTGGAGCGGCCGCTGGTGGCCTCACCGCCGACGCCGACGGTCGGGAACAACTCGGAGCGGGAGATGCGGTACTGGGCGCGGATCTGCTCGACGTTGAGCGCGGCGATGCGGACATCGCGGTTGTTTTCCAGCGAGACGGCGATGAGCTTGCGGAGTCGCGGATCGCCGAAGAAGCCGCGGGAGTCGATGCCGTCCTTGGACGAGCCGGCACCGTTCGGCCAATGGTCCGCGACCGGAGCGCCGGGGCGCTGGTAGTCGGGGATCAACGAGCAGCCGCTGAACAGGAGCGGGGCGATGACCAGGGGTGCGAGTGTCTTATGCATGTTGTGTGTCTCCTTTCTCGGGAGTTTCAGAAGCGGGTGCGGCGGGTGAATCGGAAACAGACGCGGCGTCGGCATTCTTTCCGCCAACCAGACGGCTGACGAATACATAGAAGACCGGCACGAGGAAAATGGCGAGGACGGTGGCGGCGAACATCCCGCCCGCCACGCCGGTGCCGATGGCGTTCTGGCTGGCGGAGCCCGCGCCGGTGCTGATGGCGAGCGGCATCACCCCGAGGATGAAGGCCATGGACGTCATCAGGATCGGGCGGAGACGGAGGTGGACGGCCTCGACGATGGCATCGACCAGGCGCTTGCCTCCATTCCGCAGCTCGACGGCATACTCGATGATGAGGATGGCGTTCTTCGTCGCCAGACCCACGGTGGTGAGCAGGCCCACCTTGAAGAACACGTCGTTCGGGAAATCCCGCATGGTCACCGCGAGCAGCGCCCCGATGATGCCCAGCGGCACCACCATGATCACCGCGAACGGGATCGACCAGCTCTCGTAGAGAGCCGCGAGGCAGAGGAACACGACGAGCAGGGACAGGCCGTAGAGCATCGGTGCCTGCGAACCGGAGAGGCGTTCCTCATAGGACTGGCCGCTCCATTCGTAGCCGATGCCCGCGGGCAGGTCCTTGGCGAGACGTTCCATCTCCACCATCGCTTCACCCGAACTGCGGCCCGGAGCGGCGGCCCCCGCGATGTTCACCGCGGGCACGCCGTTGTAGCGCTGGAGCTGGGGCGAACCGAAGCTCCAGGTGGTGGTGAGGAAGGCTCCGAGCGGCACCATCTGGCCGTTCTTGTTGCGGACGTGCACGTTCTTCAGGTCGTCCGGGCTCATGCGGAACTGCGCGTCGAGCTGCACGATCACGCGCTGGATGCGCGGGCCGTTCACGAAGTTGTTCACGTAGAAGGAACCGAAGGAGGTCTGCATCGTGGTGTTGATGTCCGCCAGCGAAACGCCGAGGGCGACCGCCTTGTCCTGGTCGAGCTCCACCTTGAGCACGGCCGCGTCTTCCAGGCCCTGCACGCGGACACCGGCGAGCACGTGGCTCTTCGAGGCCTCGGCCATGAGCTGGTCGCGCGCAGCCATCATCTTCTCGTGGCCCACGTTGGCCTCGTCCTTCAACCAGAAGTCGAAACCGGTCGAGGTGCCGAGCTCGGCGATGGCGGGCGGATTGAGCGGGAACACCATGGCGTCCTTGATCCCGCCGAAGCCCATCATGGCGCGCTTGATCACGGCCTGGACCTTGTGGTCGGCGCCCTTGCGCTCCTCCCACGGCTTGAGGCGGACGAAGGCGAGCGCCGAGTTCTGGCCGCGGCCGTTGAAGCTGAAACCGGCCACGGTGATGTAGCTCTCGATCTCGGGCTGCTTGCCGAGGTAGTCCTCCATCTGGAGGATCACGTCGCGGGTGCGGGTGTCCGCCGCGCCCACGGGCAGGTTCACGTTGGTGAGGAAGTAGCCCTGGTCCTCGTCCGGAAGGAACGCGGAGGGCAGCTTCACGTAGAGGAAGCCCACTCCGACCAGGATGACGAGGAGCGCCAGCATGCCGAAGACGGTGCGCTTCACGAGGCTCCGCACCCAACCGGCGTAGTGGCTGGTGAAGGCATTGAAGGTCCGGTTGAACCAGCCGAAGAAGCCGCGCTTCTCATGATGGTGACCGGCTTCCACCGGCTTGAGCAGGGTGGCGCAGAGGGCCGGGGTCAGCGAGAGGGCGAGGAACACCGAGAAGATCATCGACGCCACCAGCGACATCGAGAACTGGCGATAAATGGTGCCCACCGATCCCCCGAAGAAGGCCATCGGGATGAACACCGCGGTGAGCACCAGCGTGATGCCGATGAGTGCGCTGGTGATCTGGCCCATCGCCTTCCGCGTGGCTTCCTTCGGCGACAGCCCCTCCTCGGACATGATGCGTTCCACGTTCTCCACCACCACGATGGCGTCGTCCACGAGGATGCCGATCGCCAGCACCATGCCGAACATGGTGAGCACGTTGATCGAGAAGCCGAAGGCCGCCATGCAGCCGAACGTTCCCAACAACGCCACCGGCACCACGATCGTCGGAATCAGGGTGGCACGGAGGTTCTGCAGGAACAGATACATCACCAGGAACACCAGGATGATGGCCTCGATGAGGGTCTTCACCACCTCCTCGACGGAGATCTTCACGAAGGCGGAGGTATCCAGCGGGTAGTCCACGCGCACGCCGGCGGGGAAGAACTTCGAAAGCTCGTCGAGCTTCGAGCGGATGGCCTCGGCGGTATTCAGCGCGTTCGCGGCGGGGGCCAGCTTGATGGCGGCGGCGGACGACGGGCGGCCGTTCACGCGGGCGCGGCTGGAGTAATCCTCACCGGCGAGTTCCACCCGGGCGACATCGCGGAGATAGACGCGGGAGCCATCCGTGTTCACGCGCAGGGCGATGCCGTTGAACTCCTGCACGTCGCGCAGCGTGGCGCGGCCCTGCATGATGATGTTGAGCTGCTGCTGGTCGACGGACGGCAGCATGCCGATCTGGCCGATGGGCACCTGCGTGTTCTGGGCCTGAATGGCCGCGGAAATATCGGCAGGCGTGAGATTGTAGCTCATCAGCTTGTCCGGGTTCAACCAGACGCGCATCGCATACTGGGTGCCGAACTGGCTTACCTCCCCCACCCCTTCCACGCGCCGGATCGGGTCGAGCACGTTGGCGGCGAGGTAATTGCCCAGCGCGATTTCATCCATGCTGCCGTCCTCGGACGAGAGCGTGAAGAACATCATGAAGTTGCGGGTCGCCTTCGCCACCGTGATCCCCGTCTGCTGCACCACCTGCGGCAGGCTGGGCGTGGCGAGCTGCACCTTGTTCTGCACCTGCACCTGCGCGGTGTCCGCGTTGGTGCCGGGCTTGAAGTAGAGCGTGATGATCGTCACCCCCGAGGCGTCCGCCGTGGAGGACATGTAGAGGAGGTTGTCGATGCCGTTGAGCTGCTGCTCGATCACCGAGGTCACCGTGTCGGTGAGGGTCTCCGAGGAAGCACCGGAATAGACCGCCTTCACGGAGATGGCGGGTGGCGCCACGTTCGGATACTGGGCCACCGGCAGGCCGGTGATCGCGAGCACCCCGAGGAGGCAGATCAGGAGTGAGACCACCCAGGCGAACACGGGGCGGTCGATGAAGAAACGGGCCATAAAAAGTAATGACTAATGACTGAATCCAAATGAATAAAGAAGTCCTAAACGCGGCTCGGAAGACGCGGTACCGTTAGACCGGAACTGGGGGCTGCGCTCAGCCCTTGTCCGAGGCCTTCTTGCCGTTGTCGCTGGAGGCCGTCTTGGGAACGAACGGCTCCGGCTTGACCTCGGCTCCGGGGCGGGCCTTGAGGTGGCCTTCCATGACCACCCGCTCGCCGGCCTTGAGACCTTCGGTGACCACCCACTTGTTGCCCACCGCTGCATCGGTGCGAATCATGCGGACCTGGACGTGGTTCGAGTCATCGATGACGAGCACGCTGCCTGCACCGCCCTGGCCGCGGGTCACGGCCTGCTGCGGCACGGTGATCGAATTGTCCTTCAAGGCCTGGGTCAGGCGGACTCGGGCGAACATGCCCGGCAGCAATGTGTGCTCGGGGTTCGGGAACTGGGCGCGGAGGCTGACCATCCCGGTGGTTTCGTCCACGGACACTTCCGAGAACAGCAGCTTGCCAGCCTGCGGATACTCGGTGCCGTCTTCGAGCAACAGTTTCACCGGCGAGGCTCCGTCCTTGTCGAGCTTGCCTTCCTTCAGCGCGCGGCGGAGCGCGAGCAGGTCGGTGCTGGACTGGGTGAAGTCGACGTAGATCGGATCGAGCTGCTGGATCACCGCCATCTTGGTGGCATCGGTCTGGCCGACGAGCGCGCCCTCGGTGACGAGCGCCTTGCCAATGCGGCCATCGATCGGCGCGGTCACGGTGGCGTAGCCGAGGTTGAGGTCGGCGGTCTTGATCGCGGCATCGGCGGTCTGAACCTCCGCCTGCGCCGTCTGCACCGCCGCCTGGGCGACGTCGTAATCCTGGCGGCTGATGGCCTTCACGTTCACCAGTTCGGCGTAGCGGTTGGCGGTCGTCTGGGCCTGCTTGAGGTTGGCATTCGCCTTGGCGAGGGACGCGGTGGCGCTGGCCTTCGCGGCTTCAAGCGGGGCGGGATCGATCTTGAAGAGGGTCTGGCCGGCCTTCACGTTCGCGCCTTCATCGAAGGTGCGCTGGAGCATGATGCCCGCGACACGGGCGCGGACCTCGGCGACGCGGACGGCATCGACACGGCCGGGGAGGTCACGGGTGAGCTCGACCTTCTCCGAGGCGACGGGGACGAACGAGACCGCGGCGGGTGGCATCTGCATGGGCGGGGCCACTTTTTTCTCACAGCTACCGAGACCGGCAGCGATGAGGGGCAACATCAGATAAAAGGACGGTCTCATAAGCAGGGTAGGTCGGAAACGTTCCGGAGGCATGAAGACACCTCGCGGACAGGAGACTATGTAACCTCTCAAACGCTCGTTCGGAATGACTTTGTTGTTTCCATGGTGGAAACTTCAGGTTACCAGTGCCGCGGATGGAACTGAGGCACCTGCGTTATTTCGTCACCGTGGCGGAGGAACTGAACTTCCGGCGTGCAGCGGAGCGCTTGAATGTGACGCGCCCCGCCTTGAGCAAGCAGGTCAAGGACCTCGAGGAGGAACTTGGCGTGACTTTGCTGGATCGCAACACCGTCCGTGTGACACTCACCGATGCGGGAAATACGTATCTCGTGGATGCACGGGCCATCCTCGCGCATGTGGAACGCGCCAAGGTCTTGGCGCGCGAGGTGCAGGAAGGCCGCCGCGGTCATCTGCTGATCGCGAGCGTCGGTCCAATCGCGGCCGGATTCATGCCGGAAGCACTGAAATCCTTCGGCGACGAGTTCCCGGACGTGGACGTCGGTTTCGTCGAAATGACACCGCCGGAGCAACTCGAAGCACTGGCGAAGGGCCAGATCCACATCGGCTTCGCCTACGGCAAGAAGGCCACCCTGCCCCGCGGGATGAAGAGCCTGCGCATTCTCCAGACGAAGTTCGCGGTGGCACTCTACCACGGGCACCCCCTGGCCGAGCGGAAATCGCTCACGCTCGGCGACATTTCCCGCGAGACGCTGCTGTGCCTCGGCCGCGAATCGGAGTCGAAACACTGCAAGGATGTGCGGACCTTCTTTGCGGCGGAGGGCGTGACCCACGGCCCGACGCGCTACATCCAAGGCTTTGACTCGCTGCTGACGATGGTCGCCGCGGACCACGGCATGGCACTGATGCCGCGGATCCTCGATCTCAACCGCATCCACGGCATCGTCCTGAAACCACTGGTGACCTCGAAGGCGGATCTCGATTTCAGCATGTGGGCGGTGTGGAAGAGCGAGGATGCCTCGCCGCTGGTCCACGAGTTCATCCGCCGCCTGAAGGACCGCCTGCCGGTGCCGTTCAAGGCCCCCTCTCCCGGAATGGAAGGCGCGGCGTGACACGAAAAAGGGACGCGATGGAATGCCACCGCGTCCCTACTGGAAACTTTCCGTTACGGGTGCACCGTGAAGGTCGCGGAGGCCGCGCCCCCGATCACGAACGAGGCATCCGGGAGCAACGAGACGGTATCACCGAAGGCGATCTTGCCCGGTTTGACGTGGTAGATCGCGGAGGAGGAATGCGCCGGGAACGTGATCCGCTTCCGCGAGGACGACGGACGACCGGACACCGGCACCTTTTCCTCGACGATCGTCAGGGTCAGCGGCTGCTCGATACCACCGGAGCGGACCACGGGAACATCGATTCCGGAAACCGACGGCGCGTGCGCCGCCAGGCTAACCACCGAGCTGACATCCAGCAGGTTGATCGTGGCGGCGGAGCGGCCCGAAATGGCACCGTAGCCCGTGCCCGGAGCCACCGTGAGGATGACCGTCTCGGTTCCCTCGACGATCTTGTCCGCCATGGGAACGAACGGCACGGTCACGGATGCCTGCCCTGCGGCGATGGTGGCCGTGGTGGCGAGCTTGCGGTAGTCCTTGGCGGCGGTGGCGGAACCTGAGGCCACCAGGTTCACGCGCAGCGATTTCGAGAGGTCACCGCTGCGGGTGATCACGAAGCCGTAGGCTCCAGCGGTGGCGGTTTCCGGGCACTGGGAGAGGCCATTGAGCAGCGAGATCGAAAGCGCGGTCTCGTTGTCCACCACTCCCAGGGTGGAAACGCCTGGCAGGTCGACCTTGTAGCCACTGCCGGAGGCGAGCGCCACGACGAGCTGCTCAGGCCCTTCCGCCTCGGTGTCGTCGATGGCTGCGATCGTGCCCGCAGTGCTGGCGGAACCCGCGGGGATGGTGGCAACCCAAGTGCCGTCACCCGCATCGGTCGCTCCCGTGATGGCCACATCACCGGAGGACGCCGAACCCGCGAGGGTGAAGTGAACGTCGAGCGGCGAAGAGGTCGGACCGGTGCGATAAACCGCGAAGGAAGCCGCCGCCGCGGAACCTTCCGAAACCGACGTCCCTCCCACCCCGAGGCTCACGGACGGCAGGACGCCGAGTTCCGCCGGAGCGGTTTCGAAGGCCGAGAAGCCGTAATCGTAGCCGCCGAAGAGCTCATAGCCGCCAAGGGTCCATAGGAACGCGGGCGCACCGTCCGACTCGGTGAGGCGGATCTCGGTCGACCACACCGGTGCCGAGGAATCCGGCCAGTACTGCATCCGGCTGCCGGAGGAAATCCACAGCCCCTGCCCCGGCCCGGCCATCAGCCCGGAAACCTTCTGGTCCGACATCGCCACCGTGGAATCCAAGGTATAGGTGCCCGCGCCAGTCGCGGTGTAACGCAGAACGCTGCCGTCGATCTTGCCCGCTGTGAAACCATCGGTCCGAAGTGTGACAGCGGTAAAACCACCGGCGGTGGAGTATTCAACCGCGTGCCCAATGAGATCGACCACCACGATGCCATTGCCCGAACCGCTCAACACGGCCTCCAGGTTACCGTCGCCATCGATGTCACCGATCTCCATGCAGGTGAAACCTCTCGTGTCCGTTCCGAGCACAGGAGAACGCCATTGCAGGGCGCCGGTCGCGTAGTCGATCACGTTGAGGTGGCAACCGTCTCCACCGATATTCGCGGCGATGATCTCCAATTTGCCATCGCCATTGAGATCCAGGATCTCGACCTTGGTGAAACGCGAGCCCTCCGGCTTGTCCGGGTTCGACCAGACGGTCGCGAAGGTGTGGGTCGCAGGCTGGTAACGCAACACCGTGACATCGGCACTGCCGTCGTTGTCCCCGGCGATGAGGATTTCTTTGGTGCCATCTCCATCCACATCGCGGAGTTTCAGGTCGGACAATCCCGACACGGTGCCTCCGGGATAAAGGTTGTCCGAGATGCCGAGCACTCCGAGGGTCTGGGTATCGAACACCAACACGCGGTTGGTCGACCGATCCGCCGAAGCACCCACCAGTTCCGGAACCCCGTCGCCGGTGATATCACCCGTTACTGGAGTCAAATAAGGTCCTGCGAGCCGCACGTTCGCGAGGTATTGGGAAGCAAGGGTGTCCGAACGAACGAAAAGAAACGGAATGTCAGCGGTCGTGTCGTACGGGCTGAGCAGGAGATCCTTCACCCCGTCACCATTGAGATCGGTGCCCGCGGAGATACCGGCACCACCGCCGAAGTCGGACATATCCAGCCCAAAGGAGAAGGTGGCGGTATTGCCGTCCAAGGTGTAACCCGTCACCCCCCGTGCATCCGAGATCAGCAGTTCATATCCCGGAGTGGAGTCGATATCGGCCACCACGAGGTTGTTGATCTGGGAGGTTCGCGGCTGATTGAGAACCAGTTTGTTTTCCTGCACGTCCACAATAGAAAAACCGGCACCTCCGGTTGTGCCGGCCGACGCGTAGATTTCGTCCCGGCCATCTCCATTCACGTCCCGCAGCGCCAGAAGCCCCCAAGAAGGCCATTCCGCAGGCCGGGTCCACTGGACGGTGCGGGTGGCGCTGTCGATCACCTTGCCGTTGCCCAGAACAATCTCCTTCGCTGGATCGGAATCGAGCTGGCCCACCTCGACCGCCGTAAAGCTACCGGTCGCAGGAACGGACCAAAGGAAGGCTCCATTGCGATCATGAACATAGAGGGCGGACAAGGTGCCGACCATGATCTCCGCGAAACCATCGCCATCCAAGTCCGCGGCAGTCGCCGCACGCACGAGCGACGAGGAAGTATCGAAGGATTTCACGAGCTCATAGCTCACGGCGTCATAAATCAGGACATCCCCGTCCTGATAGATCACCACGATTTCGGGGGTGGCATCTCCCGACATTTGGGCGGCCAGGATCTTTGTGATCGACTTGGAAGCCGCCACCGGCGGGGCCACGTGGGTCTGCTGGAAACTGGACGTCGAGGCATCCCACGCGATGGTGTACCAGGAGCTTCCGGACTGGACCACGGTGGACCGTCCCGCGGAGGTATCGAGGGTGAACAGAGGGGTGCCGGCGAACGTCGCGTAATCCCAGAACGGACGAACGGCCGAACCTGAAAGCGAGTTCCAGGGGGCTGTGACGGCTGCTGCGGGGAGAGTGAGCGCGGCTACAACAAGAGCGGTGCGGTCAAGCATGGAGCGAGTTAGAGATCGGAAATCCCCACCTCCAGAAAATTCCCTCCCGCTTCACCGATTTCACCAAATTTTCACATATGTCCTCCGGAAAACGGCACTTACTCCCGCGCCGTCGCCTTCCGGAGGTATTCGCAAATCATCCCGATGCGCTTGCCGGCGGAATCCGTTTCCAAGATACGTTGGCGCAGTTCCGGATCGTGGATGAACTGCTGGGCCACGATGTCGGTGAGCAGCGGCGGCTCATCGGCGCGGTAAAGCAGGGTCATCACCTGCTGCTTCACATCGTCCGGCAGCTCGCGGATGGCGTCCTCCACCGCGCCCCGCAGGGTCTTGACCGCCGCCTCGGCCTGGGACTCGGGCTCGAAGAAGGTGATCTGCGGTTCGATCGTCGCATAGGGATAGGGCTTGTCCAGGTGCCAGTGCGTGAACTTCACGCGGATCACGCCGTGGAGCAGGAGCTGCGAGGTTCCGTCCTCGAGTTCGTGGGAGGCACGGACCAGACCGATGGTGCCGATCTTGTCGGTGCATTCGGCGGGATTCCGTGTTTCCTCGCCGGTGAGGCGGGCGACGGCGAAAAAAGCGGACCCTTCGATGGCGTCCTCCAGCATCTTCCGGTAGCGCGGTTCGAAGATGCGGAGCGGCAGGCCGCCGTGCGGGAACAGGGTGCAATCCGGCAGCAGGATCACGCCGCAGGTCTCGGGAAGATGGAGGGCTGACATGAAGAAGCGTCTGGCTAACAGCGGCACCTTCCACCGGATCAGCGGACAATCACGCCTTTTTTCGAAGGCGAGGCCACCGCATCGATCAACAGCCTCGCGGCCGGGCTCCACTCGCGCTGTCCCGCTTCCGCCAGCGCCTCGGAAATCGGAAGACGGGAGAGCAGCAGCAACTTGGCGGCGGCCTTGATCTCAGCGCGGGTTTCCGCATCGAAGCCCGCGCGGCGGAGTCCCACCACGTTCAGGCCGGCGATCTGGTTCGAACCATATCCGACACAATAGGGCGGCACGTCCTGGCTGATGGCGGAGTTCCCCTGCACCATCGCGAAATCCCCGACGCGGATGAACTGGTGGAGGCCCGCCCCGCCGCCGAGAAACACGCGGTTTCCCATGCGGATGTGCCCGGCGAGCAGGACATTGTTCGCGAGCACATTGTTGTCCCCCATCTGGACGTCATGGGCGAGGTGCACGCCGGTCATCAGGAAATTCCCGGTGCCGATGATGGTGTAGGCGCCGGGCTTCGAACCGCGGTGGATCGTCACGTATTCGCGCAGCGTGTTGCGCGGGCCGATGCGGACCCCGGAGGGCGTGGCGGGATCGAATGAAAGGTCCTGCGGATCGGCCCCGACCACGGAGCCCCAGCCGATGGCGCTGCCCTCGCCAATCTCGGTGTCCCCGGAGATGCAGACATGGCCGGCGATCTGGACACCGGCGGCCAGTTTCACCCCGGCCTCGATGACGGTGAAGGGACCGACGACCACGTCATCGGCAATCACGGCTTCCGGGGAAACGAGGGCGGAGGGATGGATCTGCGGCACGCCCGGATGTTGGAGTCCGGCTCCGCCACTGGAAACGCAGAAGTGCGGAAACTTGCCTACTCGCGATCCCGGGCCGGGGTGTGGGCACGGCGGTCCTTGGCGTAGGACCAGGCGAGGGCTCGGCCGAGCACGCGCTCGTCATCGTGCAGGAACCGGAAGCGTTCCCAGATGGAAACGCGCTTCACATACTGGAGTTGATAGTCGGTGACCTTGTCCCGCGCGGGCGTTTTCTCCACCAGGCGCAGGGTGCGGCTCGCAGGTGTCTTGGCGGGCCACAGGCCGGCGGTGTAGAGCGCGAGCCGCGGACGTTTCGCGGGCGTGGTTTCCCCGAGATCATGAGCCTTCGCCGGTGGGCGGCTGTAGCCGCGGAAGGTGGCGATGCCCGAATGGACCAGCACACGACCGGCTGGATCGGCGGGGGCGCGGTTGATCGGGCTTTCCAGACGCTTCGCCAGCACCGGAGCCTCCCGCTCTTCCCGGACGTTGTAGTAGTGCGTGGCGCAGCTCGCCTGCATCAGGCAGACCGCCGCCAGAACCATGGATCGCGTTTGAAACACAGGGCCCTTCTAGCGGATGGCGTGCCGGATGACAGCCCCTTTTTGTCTCAAGAACGACGTCAGGACTGCGGCTCATCCGCCGGGCGACCGGTTTCGAAGCGCATCAGGTCCGCGATGAAGGTGAGCGGAATGTGGCCGGTTTCACCGTTACGGTTCTTCGCCAGCACCAGCTCGGCACGGCCTTCCTCGGCAGCCTTTGCCTCGGCGTCCTCGGCGTAGTAGGCGGTTCGGTAGAGCAGGCCCACCATGTCGGCGTCCTGCTCGATGGAGCCGGATTCACGGAGGTCGGACATGCGGGGCACACCGACGTTCTTGCCGGTTCGGCCTTCCGGACCACGGTTGAGCTGGGCGAGGATGACGATTGGGATGCCGAGTTCCTTGGCCAGGCCCTTGATGCCGGCGGAGATTTCCGCGATTTCACGCTCACGGGAGTTTTCCGCCTGCTTGGTGCGGGACTTCATGAGCTGGAGGTAGTCGATCGCGATGAGCTGGATGTCCTCGTCGCGCTTCTTGCGGCGGGCCTTGGCGCGCATCTCGTTGATCGTGATGCCGGCGGTATCGTCCACGAACAGCTTCGCGGCGGAAATTTCCAAGGCCGCGCGCTGGATCCGCTGCAGGTCGCCCTTGCTCGGGGTGTAGCCGCGGTTGAGCTGGCTCATGGCGAAACGGGCACGCGAGAACAGCAGACGCTGCACGATCTGGAACGTGCTCATTTCGCAGGAGAACACCATCGCGGGCTTCCCCTGGTCGATGCAGATGTGCTCCACGATGTTCATCATGAACGAGGTCTTACCCATCGAGGGACGGGCCGCGACGACGAACATTTCACCGGGTTTCAGGCCGCTGCACATCTTGTCCAGCATCTCGTAGCCGGTCGGAATGCCCTGCGCGCCGCGGTCGCCGGAAAGGAGCGCCTCGAACTGCTCGATGACCTCCGTCACCGATTGCTTGGTGCTCGGAGCCTTGTTCGTTTCCGAGCCCTCGCGGATGCCCAGCACGCTGGCCTCCACGGAATCCAGCAGCTCGTTCACCTCGTCCGGGGATTCGTGGGCGCGGGCGATGGCGGAGTTCGCGGTCTGGATGATGGCGCGCAGGACGTGCTTGTCCTTCACCAGTTGGAGGTGGTGGCGGAAATGCCCCGCGGACGGCGCGTAGGTGAAAAGATCGTAGATCGAGGACGGGCCGCCGACGTGGTCGATCAGCGCCTTGTCGTGCAGCTTCTGGACCAGCGAGACGAGTTCGACCTCCTGTCCGGCCTCGTAGAGATCCACGAGGAACCCGTAGAGGGTGGCGTGCGCCGGAAGGTAGAAGTGGTCCTTGGTGAGCTTTTCCTCGATCGCCGCGCCGATGTACTCCTGCCCGTCCTGAAGCATGGAGCTGAGGATGCTCTTCTCCGGCCCCAGCGCATGAGGCAGCGACCGCATCACGTCTTCCACCGCGGTCGAGGACTGTTGGAGGGAGGGAGCGGCGGACGGGGAACTCAGAATCTCGGGCGGCATCAGCGGGGCGGGAGCATGCCCGATGCCCTCCCCCCGGGTCAATCAGCGACCCCTCCTATGAATCTATTTTCCACCCCAGCGCCACTTCGGAGTCTCGCCTTTCCACCAGCAAATGGCGATTAAAGCGATTATTTCAATCGCCATGAAAAGAAAGTAGGCAGAAAGGTTTTCCCGCAGCCAGATCGCGCCGACCGCCACCATTGCGGTCCAAAGGCCGAGCACGAGCCAGCCCTGCCAGCACACCGGCGGCCCCCATCCCCAACCGTAGCGCTTCGCCGGAAACCAGATTTTCTTCCCGCCCTCCATGGGAAAGGGATAGCGCGTCCCATCGAAGGAGTCCGCTACAATCTCCGGGCGGAATTCCTCCAACCCACCTCCCCCGGCCACCGACCTAAAATCCGTCCGTTCATCCGGGAACGCCGTGCCCGGGTTCACGGATGAACGGACGGATTTTAGGGACCGGTTCGGTGGAGCGCCAAGTGAACAGGTGGCCAAACCGCCATACCTTTCAAATCCGCCCCTAAGCCTTGGCGGGTGGAATCTCCCATGCCATGGTCCCCGCACGCCATGCTGGATGCCGCCTCCCTTCGCCGTGATTTCCCGATTCTGAGCCAAACCGTGAACGGTCGCCCGCTCGTGTATCTGGACAACGCGGCCACCACCCAGAAACCGCTGGCCGTGCTGGAGGCCTCCCGGCGCTACTACGAGGAGACCAATTCGAACATCCACCGCGGGGCTCATTTCCTGGCCCGCCTGGCCACCGAGGGCTTCGAGGCCGCCCGGAATACCGTCGCCGCCCACCTCAACGCCGAATCCCCGGACGAGGTGATCTTCACCTCCGGCTGCACCGATGGCATCAATCTGGTCTCCGTCTCTCTCTCCCGCTCCGGACTGATCGGCCCCGGCGACAAGGTGCTGATTTCCACCCTGGAGCACCATTCCAACATCGTGCCGTGGCAGATGCTGTGCGAGCAGACCGGCGCGACGCTGCGGGTGATTCCCTGCCACGACGACGGCTCGCTCGACCAGGACGCCTACGCGAAGCTGCTGGAAGAACAGCCGAAGCTCGTGGCTTTCAACTGGATCTCGAACGCCTTCGGCACCGTCAATCCGGTGGTCGAGATGACCGCCAAGGCGAAAGCCGCGGGCGCGCTGGTGCTGATCGATGCCGCCCAGGCCGCACCGCATCTGAAGATGGATGTGCAGGCGCTCGGCAGCGACTTCCTCGCCTTCTCCGGCCACAAGGTTTACGCGCCCACCGGCACCGGCGTGCTGTGGGGACGGCGCTCCGTGCTGGAAGCGATCCCGCCCTTCCGCGGCGGTGGCGAAATGATCAAGGAGGTCACCTTCGAGAAAACCACCTACAACGACCTGCCGTTCAAGTTCGAGGCCGGCACCCCGAACATCGAGGGAGGCATCACGCTCGCGGCCGCGCTGGACTATGTGAATGGCATCGGCCTCGATGCAATCCGGGCTCACGAAACGAAGCTCATCCGCGCCGCTGCCGCTGCCCTTTCGGATATCGAGGGCATCCGCTTCTACGGCCCGGACGACCGCGCGGGCGCGCTCTCCTTCGCCATCAAGGGCGTGCACCACTACGATCTCGGCACCCTGCTGGACCAGATGGGCGTGGCCGTCCGCACCGGCCACCATTGCTGCCAGCCGCTGATGGCACGCTTCGGTATCACCGGCACCACCCGCGCCTCGTTCGCGCTCTACAACACGGAGGAGGACGTGGCCGCACTCGTCTCCGCGGTGAAGAAAGCGGCGCTGATGCTGGGGTAGCCCTAGCGGCGCTGCCAGCTACAAAAAGGGACGGCTCGCGCCGTCCCTTGGGAAAATCCGGATGATCTACGATCCGATTAGTACTTCACGCCGCAGCCGTAGGGCTCGGTCTTGGAAGTGGTGACGGGCTTGCCGGCGAGCGCGGCATCCGCGGCGGCGGCCACATAGTTCTCGGAGGACGCGATGTCGTCCGGCTTCGGGGTGGGCTTGGAGTCGATCGCGCCGTTGTAGACCAGCGTGCCGTCCTTGCCGATCACGAACATGTGCGGGGTGGTCTTGGCACCGTAGGCCTTGCCGACCTTGCCATCGCCATCGATGAGGTAGTGGGAGCCCTTCCACTTTTCCTCGGAGGTCTTGCTCAGCGCCGCGGCGGCGTCGAGGGAGCCTTCCTTGCCGGTGGCGGAGGAGTTCACGGTGAGCCAGACCACGCCCTTGCCGGTGTAGGTTTCCTGGAGCTTCTGCATGTTGCCGCTGCCGTAGTGCTTCTTCACGAAGGGGCAGCCGAAGTTGTTCCACTCGAGCACGACGACCTTGCCCTTGAGGTCGGCGAGGGAAACGGTGGCACCCTTGGCGTCCTTCGCGGAGAAGTCCGGAGCGGGCTTGCCGACGTCGGCGGCATGGGCGGCGGCGAGGGCAACGATGCCCGCGATGGCGGAGGTAATGAGCGTTTTCATTGAGGTTGGTGGATGGGAATATCCGTCCGTAACGTGGAAAGGACGTCGGTTTTGTCCAATGACTTTCGCGGAAGATTTCATTTCTTCTCCCACACCACCCTCGCCGGGTGAGGCAGCTTGCCGCCGTCCAACACCAGCTCCAGGGCTTTGGGAGCGCCGCTGAGATACTCGCTCTTCGCCACCGTGGCGGTCCAGCCGTCCCCGGTCTTGGCAAACTGGATCTTCGCCGCCGCATCGACCACCTGGGGCGTTGCGGGGAATGCTTGGAACGCCGCCGGATCACTGGCCGCGGGAGCCGTAAGCGTCAGCACCAGATTCTTGCCGTCCTCTTTCACGTCGAGCACCAGTCCCTCCACCGGGCGCGGCACCTTTTCCTTCGCCTTTGCGATCAGCGCCGCAGAAGGAGTCGGAGCCGGATCGGCGGCGGTGAGCGAGAGATCCAGCGCTGCATCCCCGGGGATGCAGGCCGAGTCATTGCAGGTCAGCCAATCGACTTTCAGGCCGATCTTCACCTCCCCTTTCGCGTCCGCCGGAGGGGTGAGCGTCACCGGCAGGATGATCTCGCCGAAGTAGCCGAAACCCGGCAGCTCCCCGGTCATGAAGCGGCCGGGCACGGGCCACCCCACCTCCCCCGCTTTCCAGCCTTCCGGAAGGTTCCACTCGATCCCGAGTTTCATCCCGCCCTCGCCGGGATTCGTCCAATAGGTGTGCCACTCCGGATCGACCACCAGCCGGATCGCAGCCTCCACCGGCTTCGCGCCCTGATAAGAAGAAGACGCGGCGACCAGCTCCGCCGAGGCATGCCCGGAATGGGTGGCGGCGGAGGCACCGGACACCACCGCCAAGGATGCGAGGGTATAAAGGAATTTCATCAGGACCGCACTCTTGCGCGAATCCCGGGAAGGGCAAGTCCGCCCTTGAAAAACGACCCCGGCACTAGTCCGGACGAGGTAGTTTTGCCTGCCCGCCTTGGCGAAAAACGACATTCCAAGAATGGGCTAGAACATCCGTTCAACCAAGGCTATCCTAGGGATTAGCCGTGAACCCAGGCAGCCACCTCAATTCACCTAATGGCGTAAAAATACACACCATTAACGGATTCCTACAAGCTGTTTTGGCGTTCCTCGTACAGCATGAAAGAACCATCGCGCCACATGGCGTTGCCCCATTCCATTCATGAAAGCTGCTTTCATATTCACCTCATTCCTGCTGATCGCCCGCATGGCCTCCGCGGCCCCCGCCGGTGTTGTCATGCCCCAGGAAAACGCCCGCCGTCTGGAGGTGCTCTTCTTCGGAGCACCCACCGCCAATGGTCCCCACCACGATCCGATCGAGCGCTATCGTGAAGCCAAGAAGCACCTCGGGGTTTCCGGCATCAACCTCAGCTACAGCGAAAGCCTCGCCGACCTGAATCCGTCCGAGCTGAACCGCTACGACGCAGTGCTGCTCTACGGCAACTGGCCGAAGGTCACCGGCGATCAGCAGAAGGCCATCACCTCGCTCGTCGAATACGTCGAGGCCGGCCACGGCTTCCTGCCGATCCACTGCGCTTCCGCCTGTTTCGAAAACTCGGACGCCTACCTCGGCCTGGTGGGCGGCCACTTCAAGTCCCACGGCACCGGGGTCTTCAAGACCACCATCGTCGACGCGAACCATCCGGTGATGCGAGGCTTCGAGGGCTTCGAGACCTGGGATGAAACCTACGTCCACGACAAGCTCACCAACGACCGCACCCTGCTCCAGAAGCGCGAGGAAGAGCCGTGGAGCTGGACCCGCAACCAGGGCAAGGGCCGCGTGTTCTACACCGCTTACGGCCACGACATGCGCTGCTGGTCCCAGCCCGCGTTCGAGGACCTGCTCCGCCGCGGCATCATGTGGGCGGTGGGTGATTCGGTGCGCGCCAAGGTGCTCGCTCTGAAACTGCCGGCCCTGGAGACCGAGGAAGTGCAGCTTCCCGGCTACCGCAACCACCAGATGATCACCCGCGCGCAGAAACCGCTGCCGCCGGCCGAGTCCATCAAGCTCGCCCAGGTGCCGCAGGGTTTCGAGATCTCGCTCTTCGCCAGCGAACCGGACATCGTCAATCCAATCAATGTCGCCTGGGATGAAAAGGGCCGCGCCTACGTCGTCCAGACCGTGGACTACCCGAACAACATCCAGACCAATGACCTCGGCCACGACAGCATCAAGATCTGCGAGGACACCAACGGCGACGGCAAGGCGGACAAGTTCACCGTCTTCGCCGACAAGCTCTCCCTGCCGACCTCACTGGTCTGCGCGAACGGCGGTGTGATCTGCACCAACGGCACGGAGATGCTGTTCCTCCAGGACACCAACGGCGACGGCAAGGCCGATGTCCGCAAGGTGCTCTTCTCCGGCTTCAAGGTCCATGACACCCACGCCGGTGTCTCGAACCTCCGCTACGGCTCGGACAACTGGATCTACGCCACCATCGGCTACGCGGGCTTCGACGGCACCGTGGGCGGCGAGCACCACTCGTTCAACCAAGTGGTCTTCCGCTTCAAGCCGGATGCCTCCAAGCTGGAAGTGCTCCAGAGCACCACCAATAACACCTGGGGTCTTGGTTTCACCTCGGACTTCGACGTGCTCGGTTCCACCGCCAACGGCAACCCCTCCTGGTTCTACACCTTCTCGAAGGCCCAGTACGCCGCCGTGAACCTGCCGCAGTCGAAGACCCCGGCGGGCGACAACAACCCGATGTTCTTCCCAAGCTCGCTGGACATCCGCCAGGTGGACCAGTTCGACCGTTACACCGCCGGTGCCGGCCACGGTTTCGTGACCTCCACCCGCATGCCGGAATCCTACAAGGACCGCATCGCCTTCGTGTGCGAGCCGACCGGCAAGCTGGTGGGTGAGTTCGATGTGACCCGCAACGGCGCGAAGTTCATCTCGAAGCAGCTTCCGAACAACCTGTTCTCCAGCGCCGATGCCTGGTCCTCCCCGGTCTGCGCCGAGGAAGGTCCGGACGGTGCCGTGTGGGTGTGCGACTGGTACAACCTCATCATCCAGCACAACCCGACCCCGAGCGTGAAGTCCGCGGGTCTGGAAGCGAAGACCGGCCGCGGCAACGCCTACGAATCCCCGATCCGCGACCGCCACGCCGGCCGCATCTACCGCGTCTACCCGAAGGGCTCCGCCAACGAGGCGAATCCGAAGCTGGACATCAAGAACCCGGCCTCCCTCGCCGCCGGCCTGAAGCACCCGAACCTGTTCTGGCGTCTCCAATCTCAGCGCCTGATCGTGGAGAACAAGCTCACCTCGATGGCTGCCTCGTTGAAGGAATTCGTGTCCTCCGGCCAACCCGGTGCCGTCCAGGCGTTCAACTCCCTCGCCGGCCTCGGCTTGGTCGATGCCGAGCTGATCAAGACCGCCCTCTCCTCGAAAGACCGCGGCCTGCGCCGTGCCGCCCTCCAAGCCGCTCCGGCCGGTGACAGCACCGTCGCCGACGTGGTGATCCAGGACGGCCTCGTGAAGGCCTCGGATGGCCGCGAGCTTGCCGAAACGCTCGTCGCGCTCGGCAATTCCGCCCAGTCCGAGAAAACCGGCAAGGCGATCCTCGCCACGCTGAAGGCCCAGCAGGATCAGTTCTCCAAGGACTCGGTGCTGCGCGATGCCTGGCAGATCGGTGCCCGCTTGCAGGCCTCCGGTGTGCTGGTGGCTGCCGCCACGGAACTCCCGGTCGGCGAGAAGAAGCAGGAAGCCGCTCCAGCTCCAAACCTGATCTCGAACGCCGACTTCTCCCAGAAGGCCGGTGACCAGCCGACCGGCTGGACGCTCCGCTCCTACGTCACCGACCGTCCGGATTCGGTGAAGATGACCGTCAGCGATGGTGGCCGCAGCGGTGGCACCTGCCTGAAGATTGAAAGCAGCGCCCGCGCCGACGTGGGTGCCGGCATCGAGGTCAACGTGAAGCCGAACACCCACTACCGCCTCTCCGGCTGGATCAAGACCCAGAACCTGGAGAACAAGGGCGGCCGCGGCGCGATGATGAACGTCCACGGCATGGATGCCTCCACCCAGGCGGTAACCGGCACCAAGGACTGGACCCAGGTCCAGTCCGAGTTCGACACCGGCGACCAGAGCCAGATCCTCATCCACTGCCTCTTCGGCGGCTACGGTGGCTCCACCGGCACCGCCTACTGGGATGACGTCTCCCTGGTGGAAACCGGTTCCGCCGGCACCAAGGATGATCTCACCGGCTGGGTGACCCCGGTCGCCACCTTCCTAGCCGCGAAGGGCACTCCCGCCCAGAAGCAGGCCGCGGTGGACGCGCTCAACCGCCGCGGCGATGAAACCGGCAAGGCCCTGGTGGCCGCCATCGGCACCGCTCCGGTCGCCGAGGTCGCGAAGGTGAAGAAGTTCAAGCCGGATGCCGAGGTCCACAAGCGTGGCGCCGAGGTGTTCAGCATGATCTGCATCGCCTGCCACGGTCCGGACGGCAAGGGTGTGCCGGAAACCTTCCCGCCGCTCGATGGCTCCGATTGGCTGACCGGCGATCCGGGCATCCCGATCAACATCGTCCTGAACGGTCTCCAGGGACCGATCCAGGTCGGCGAGCACAAGTTCAACAACATCATGGCCCCGCTCTCGAACCTGAACGACCAGCAGATCTCCGATGTGCTGACCTACGTCCGCCAGAGCTGGGACAACGACGCCGCCGCCGTTGATGTCGCCACCGTCACCAAGGCCCGTGCCGCCAACAAGCGCACGACGATGTGGACGGCCGGGGAACTCCGCAAGTAAGCGCGAGCCGATTTTGCTAGCCCGATGAGATGAGGCGGTCCGGACGAAAGTCCGGGCCGCCTTTTTCATGCCCGCGCGCTGCCCTCGGCCTCCCGGTAGGCCTCGGGAGAAACACCGGTGCGCTTCCGGAACACCAGGCGCATCTGCTCGTGGCTGCCGAAGCCGGCGCGGCCCACGATCACCTTCACCGGCAGGTCCGTTTCCACCAGTAGCCACGCGGCGCGGGTGAAGCGGCAGTGCTGGATTTCTTCCAGCAAGCTGTGGCCTTTCGCCGCGAGGAAGCGCCGCTCCAGCGTGCGGCGTCCCGCTCCCACCGCGGCGACGACGCCCGGCACATCGAGCATGCCGTGGCTGAAATTCCAGATGTGCTGGACCGCGGCATCCACCAGCGCGTCACCGGTGGTGGTCTCGGGTTCCTTCGGATCTTCCGGTTTCGATTCGCAAAAGTGGGACAACAGGCCGACGGCCATCCACGAGAGATGGATCGAGTTCCGGGTGGGCTCGGCGTGGGCCTTGAGCAGCAGCCGCTCGAACTCTTCACGGAACAATCGCGGATTCTCGATGACGGGAAAGTTGTGGTTCGCACCGAAGGCACCATCGGCGACCCAGCGGCACGGCACCCCGCCATTGAAATGGATCCACACCAGCGACCATCCGATCTCCGGATCCGGGCGATGCCGATGCCATTCGCCGGGGCAGATGAAGAAGGTGCTCCCGGCTTCGAGCCTCCGCTGTCCCTGCCGAGTCTGCGATTCGCCACGGCCTTCGATCACGTGGGCGAGACAGAATTCCGGCAGCACGCGGCCCTCCTCCCAGGAGTGCCAATAGAACTCCGGATGATGCCGCTGTTTCGGATACGGCTCGCCCGGCAGCACCTTTTCCCAGCCGACGTGGGTGACGTAGAGACCACCGTTGAACAGGTCCTCGCGGACCGGCAGCACATGGTGGAATGGTTCGTGTAGGCTCATGAGGATTGCGCCATACCGGCGAGGGAACGGCATCTTTTCACAAAGAATGGGAGAGAATGATGGTAGCGCCACCACCGGACCGAGGCAATCATCCGGAACGATACCGGTATGATCGAAAGGTAATGAAAAATTGCCTTCATGGCCCCCAAGGGAGATTGAAAGGCATAAGAGCCGGGCGTGCTCGGCATTGCGATGTTGACGATACCCTCGCCGTTGCCGGTCGCCCTCGAATGAATCCAGCGTTCGGCGGGCTCAGTCCGGGACGTGAAGCGAGTATCGCTAATTTGTGCAGCGAGTATGGGATAAATCGGATTTTGGAGCGTACCTATAAAGTCGTTGGTTTGTGACCGGGAACGCCTTCATGGAGAGCGGAGGGAGAGGAATACCGTTCGCTTCACCCCGTTTGCAAAATCGGTCCGAACCACGGATCTCCCGTTTCCAAGCATCTATGCTTCCGACCTTTCTCATGCTCCGTGGTTACCCCCTTCGGTGTCCCTGCGAATTGCGGCGACTCGTTCCGGTAGCGTCGACTCCCATGGCCATCGGAAATGCGGGCGATCACATGGTCGCCGGATCGGCGCAATCCAAGGACTCAAGCGGTTTGATGGGTCGGGCAAAATCCCGCAGATTATAGGGGCTCATTCTCTTTTGTCCCGTCATGACCCAGCCCCTTTCCCAACCTCCGCAAGAGCCGGTTTCCCAGCGATCCGCCACCCCCTCCATATGGAAAAAGATGGGCGGCGGCTCGCTCTCGATCTCGATCATCGTCCACGCCATCCTGCTGCTCATCGGCGTGGTGTGGATCTTCCAGATCATCCCGGAGAAGAAGCAGGACGTGGACTTCATGCCGAGCGGCGGTGGTGGTGGGTCGCCGGGCGTGAAGGACGTCAGCAACCGGAAGCAACGCGCCACGATCGCGATGCCGAATGCCCCGCGACTGGCGGCGAAGGGCACGGCGAGCACCTTCACGCTTCCGGAGCCGGATGCGGCATCCTCCATGTCCTCGGTGGGCACCCTCACCTCCGGTGGGCTTTCGGGCGGTCTCGGCGGCAGTGGCTCCGGTGGGGGCCGCGGCGACGGGCAAGGCACGGGATTTGGCAACGGCATGGGACCGGGCCTCGGCGGAGGAGCCGGAAAATTCAATCCCTTCGGCATGCTGCCGGATCCGAAGAAAGCCGGGCTCACCGGGACGTTTTATGATTTCAAGCGCGACAAGGACGGCAAGCCGACCGGGGTGAAAGCGCTGGATGCCGCCACCGCCGCGAAGATCGTGAAGGAGTTCACGAAAGGGCGCTCGTGGCGCGAACCAAGGACCATTCCCCACTACACCTCGCCCGTCCGCCTGAGCACCCGCGCCGCGTTTTTCCCCGGGGTGCCGGACACCGAAGCTGGAAAGGCCTTCAAAGCCCCGGACACCGCGCCGGGCCTGTGGATCGCCCATTACACCGCGAATGTCACGCCGAGCCAGAGCGGCATGTTCCGCTTCGTCGGCTGGGGCGACAACTGCCTGGTCGTCGGTGTGAACGGGAATGTCCGGCTCGACGCCTCCGACCACGGCTATACCGGCGAGAAGCGGGAAAGCCTCGGCAGTGCGAACCTGAAGGGCAAACCGGGAGCCGCCGTCTTCGCCGGCGATTGGTTCCAGATCCGCGCCGGACAGACGGTCACCGTGGACATCCTGATCGGGGACGAGGGTGGCATTTTCGCCGCCGGAGTCCTGCTCCAGGCCAAGGACCAGGACCTTACGAAGGGAGCCAGCGGCCTGCCCAATCTGCCGATCTTCCGCACCTCCGACTTCTCCGCCGAAGAGCAGAATTTCTTCAAGGACCAGTGGCCTGCCGCCGCGCTCCAAGGTCCGGTGTTCGAAGTGAAGGGCGGCACCGCCATTGGCGGAATTTGAAAGCTCCGCCTACCCTATTCGTATTACTCCCCATCATTGCTTGTTTTTGTCCGATTATGCCCGACTTCACCCGATTCAGATCCCGATGTCTGAGAATGCACGCGCTGCCGTTCGCCAGCCTTCTCGCGATCTCCGTTGCGCTGGTTTCGTGCGACCGCAAGGCCGCGCCTCCGGAAGCGTCCACCGCGCCCCGGCCTGAAGCGCCCGCCGCGGCAGAAGCCGCCCTGCCGAAGGAGATCACCTTCAACGAGCACATCCAGCCGATCCTCTCGGAGAACTGCTACCACTGCCACGGGCCGGACTCCGGCACCCGCAAGCCGAAGGACGCGCCGCTGCGACTTGATCGCGAGGCCGATGCCTTCGTGAAACGCGAGAACGGCCAGCCGGTGATCGTGAAGGGCGATCCGGACGCCTCGCTGCTGGTGAAGCTGCTCAAGACCCACGACGAGAAGGAAATCATGCCGCCGCGGGAGAGCCACAAGGAGCTCAAGCCGCATGACATCGCCATGATCGAGGAGTGGGTGAAGCAGGGCGCGAAGTACGAGCCCCACTGGTCGTTCGCCCCGGTGAAGCACCCGGAACCGCCGCAGGCCGGCGAGGGTTTCGCCACGAACCCGATCGACCGCTTCATCGCGCAAAAACTTTCCGACAACGGCCTCAAGCCGAGTCCGCCGGAGGAGCCACGCCGCTTTTACCGCCGTCTCGTGTTCGATCTCACCGGCCTGCCGCCCTCGGTGGCGGACACGGATGCGTTCGTGAAGCGTTCCGCGGAAGATCCGGTCAAGGCGGTGGACGAGGCCGCCGACAAGCTGCTGGCCACGTCCTCCAGCGCGGAGCATTTCACCCGCCAGTGGCTGGACGCCGCGCGCTATGCCGACACCCACGGCATCCACATCGACAACTACCGCGCCATCTGGCCGTACCGCGATTGGGTGATCCGCGCCTTCCAGGCGAACATGCCGTGGGACCAGTTCACCACCGAGCAGATCGCCGGCGACCTGCTGCCGGAGGCGACGCTCGACCAGAAGGTGGCCACCGGCTTCAACCGTTGCCTGGCCACCACCGGCGAGGGCGGAGCGATCGCGGAGGAATACGACGCGATCTACGCCAAGGATCGTACTGAAACCACCTCCGCCGTGTGGCTCGGCCTGACCACCGGCTGCGCGGCCTGCCACGACCACAAGTTCGACCCGGTCTCGACGAAGGAGTTCTACGCGTTGTCCGCGTTCTTCCGGAACACCACCATGTCCGCGCTGGACGGCAACAACGCCGAGCATCCGCCGAACGTGTTCGTGCCGCTGATGAATGACCGCACGCGCTGGGACGAACTGGCTTCCGCCATCGACGGCACCAACAAGGACATCGCGGAGCGGGACAAGACCGCCCAGCCCGATTTCCAGAAGTGGGTTTCCAATCCGGTCATCACCGCTTCGAAGGACATCGATTCCACCCTGGTCCTGCACCTTCCGCTCAATGAGAGCGAGGGCGCCATCAAGGGCTCCGTGGAGGGCAAGGAACGCGTGTGGCTTGACCAGCCCGCCCGCATCGATGGCCCGCTCGGCAAAGCCGTGGTGGTCAGCGACAAGCCCGTCGAACTCGGCGACCTCGGCTCGTTCTCGCGCGGTGACCGTGTGACCTACGGCGGTTTCGTCCGCATCGAGGGCACGCCCACCGGCGCGATCGTGGCGCGGATGAATCCCGCCCAGTCCTTCCGCGGCTGGGACATCTACCTCCAGAGCGGGAAGCCCGCCACCCATGTGATCGACTCGTGGGACAAGGCGGCGAACAAGCTCACAGCGAACGATCCCCTCTCCCCCGGAGTGTGGCATCATGTCATGATGACCTATGACGGCAGCCGCCCCAGCCACCAGACCTGCACGATCTACGTGGACGGGAAGAAGCAGAATGGCTCGCTGAGCCCGAGTTCCGTCGGAGGCACGATCGAGACCGAAGTTCCGCTGCGCCTTGGTTCCCGGGCCAACAACGACTCGAAGCTCAATGGCAAGGTCGCCCTCCAGGACTTCCGCTTCTACCGCCGCCTGCTCGGCCCGGAGGAGATCAAGGACATCGCGGACAACAGCATGCTGCGAAGTCTGGCCACCATCCCCGCCACCCAGCGCACGAAGGTGCAGAACGACCAGCTCTTCCGCCACTTCATCAACAATGTCGACGTCCGCTCGCGCGAACTGCGGACCACGCTCGACACGCTCAAGACCGAGCAGGCCACACTGCGTGCCCGCGGGTCCGCCAGCCTGGTGATGGAGGAGAAGAAAAACGTCATGCCCTTTGCCCACGTGCTCGCCCGCGGCGTGTATTCGGACAAGGGTGAGAAGGTGGACGCCAATGTGCCCGCCGCCCTGCCGCCGATGCCCGCGGATGCGCCCCACAACCGCCTCGGCCTCGCCCGGTGGTTGGTCGATCCCGCCAATCCCCTGCCCGCCCGCGTGACCATGAACCGCGCGTGGTACTATTTCTTCGGCACCGGCATCGTGGAGACCACCGAGGACTTCGGCATCATGGGCGCCCGCCCGAGCCACCCGCAGCTCCTCGATTGGCTGGCCACCGAGTTCGTGGCGTCGAAGTGGAACTACCGCCACATGGTGAAGCTCTTCGTCACCTCCGCCACCTACCGCCAGTCCGGCGCCATCACTCCGGAGAAGCTGGAAAAGGATCCGCTCAACCGCCTGCTCTCCCGCGGCCCGCGCGTGCGGCTCGAGGCCGAGCAACTTCGGGACCTCGCCCTTTCCGCGTCCGACCTGCTCGCGGACAAGGTGGGCGGCCCATCCGTGAAGCCCTACCAGCCGGAAGGCATCTGGGAAGCGGTGGCGATGAAGGAATCGAACACGCGGAACTACCGCCAGGACAGCGGAACCGCCCTCTACCGGCGCTCCCTCTACACCTTCTGGAAACGCAGCGCGGCCCCGCCGTCCATGGAGCTCTTCAACGCCCCGAGCCGCGAGGTGTTCTGCGTCCGCCGCGAGCGCACCAACACGCCGCTCCAGGCGCTGGTGATGCTGAACGATCCACAGTTCGTGGAGGCTGCCAAGATGCTCGCCGCCCACGCCATCGAAACCGGGCCGTCGTTCGACACCCGCCTCGATTTCATCACCGGCCGCCTGCTCGACCGGACACTGAAGGATGACGAACGCCAGATCGTCAAACGCTCGCTTGACCGTCTGCTGGCCACCTACAAGGCCAAGCCGGAGGAAGCGAAAAAGCTCCTCGCTACCGGCGCGACCGCCGCGCCCACTCAACTTGATGCCCCCGAGCTCGCGGCCTGGACGGTCGTTTCGAGCCAGATCCTGAACCTCGACGAAACCGTGACCCGATGAACCCGATCGAAACCTACAACGGCGCGCTGACACGCCGTCAGTTTTTCCGGAAGTCCGGCACCGGTCTCGGCGTGGCGGCGCTCGCCGCGCTGATGGGCCGCACCGCCTCGGGTGGCGTGGCCGATGCCGCCGGTTTCCTCGCCGGCCTGCCGCAGATCGCCCCGAAGGCGAAGCGCGTGATCTACATCTCGCTGATCGGCGCGCCGTCCCAGCTCGACACCTTCGACTACAAGCCGGAGCTGCGGAAGCGCTTCAAGGAGGACCTCAACGACTGGCTGAAGTCGCAGGGCCAGCGCCTCACCGGCATGACCTCCGGCCAGAAGGCATTCCCACTCGCGCCCACCATGTTCAAGTTCAACCAGCACGGCCAGTCCGGGACCTGGGTGAGCGAGTTGCTGCCGTGGACCGGCAAGATGGTGGACGACCTCTGCATCATCAAATCGATGCACACCGACGCCATCAACCACGAGCCGGCCAACCAGCTCGTGTGTACCGGCTCGATGCAATCCGGCAAGGCCTCGATGGGCTCGTGGATGTCCTACGGCCTCGGCTCGATGAACCAGGACCTGCCGTCCTTCGTCGTCCTCCACGCCACCCATTCCTCGCCCTACTCGAACGTGCAGGCCATTTCCTCGCGCTTGTGGGGTTCCGGCTACCTCCCCGGGAAATACGCCGGGGTGGCGCTGCGTTCGCTGGGGGATCCAGTGCTGTTCCTCGAGGACACGCCCGGCGTTTCCCGCGACGTGCGCCGCCAGATGCTGGACGGACTCAACGACCTGAACCGGAAATCCTACGAGGCCGTCGGCGATCCGGAAACGCAGACCCGCATCCAGCAATACGAGATGGCCTTCCGCATGCAGGCCTCCGTGCCGGAGCTCACCGACTTCTCCGGCGAATCCGAGAAGGTCCACGCGCTCTACGGCGAGGACAGCAAAAAGCGTGGCACCTTCGCGAACTCGGCTCTCATGGCCCGCCGTCTGATGGAGCGCGGCGTGCGCTTCGTGCAGATCTTCCACCGCGGCTGGGACCAGCACGGCAATCTGCCGCGCGACCTGGCCTCCCAGTGCAAGGACGTGGACCAGGGCTGCTACGGCCTGATCCAGGATCTCAAGCAGCGCGGCATGCTGGAGGACACGCTGGTGATCTTCGGCGGCGAGTTCGGCCGCACCATCTACTGCCAGGGAAACCTGACGGAGACCGACTACGGCCGGGACCACCACCCGCGCTGCTTCAGCATCTGGATGGCTGGCGGCGGCATCAAGGGCGGCCAGGTCTACGGCGACACCGACGAGATGTCCTACAACATCACCAAGGATCCGGTGCACATCCGCGACCTCCACGCCACCATTCTCCACGCGCTGGGCCTCGACCACGAGCGCCTGACCTACAAATTCCAAGGCCTCGACCAGAAGCTCACCGGCACCGAACCGGCGAAGGTGGTGAAAGATCTATTCGCGTGAACCGGCCGCCGGGGCATCCCCGGCGGATTCCGGCAAGCCACCGCTCACCGGCGAAGTCTGGCGCTCCTTGCGGTATTCGGAAGGAGCGCTCCCGAGCTGGGCGGCGAAGGTTTTGCAAAAGTGGGAGTGATCGTAATAGCCGCACCGTTGCGCGATCGAGGCGATCGTTTCCTCGGTCTCCAGCAGGAGCCGCGAAGCGTGCTCGATCCGGATGCGCTGGAGATACTGCCGCGGGCTGGTGCCGAGGGCCTTCTTGAAAATCCGTTCGAACTGGCTCTCTGAAAGGCCGGCTTGCTTCGCCAGCTCCGCGGTGCTGACCGTTTCCGCGAACCGCTCGTGGAGGCGGTCCACCACCTCGGCCAGCTTCCGGATCACGCTGCTGGCACAGCGGATCTCCTCGACTCTCCGGGAAAAGCCCGCCACGCCAATGACCGCCCCGTCCCGGTTCCGCACGGGAACCTTGTGGGTGACCACCAGATGAGGCGATCCTTCCATCTCGGGGGCCGGTTCCATCCGGTTGACGATCGGATGTCCCGTGGCGATCACCGCCCGGTCATCCGCCATGTATTCCTCGGCACGGCGGCTGGGAAAGAAATCCCGGTCGGTGCAACCGAATGCATCTTGTTCTGATCGCACGCCGCAGAACTGGCAGCCCAACCGGTTGAGGGCCACGAACCGGCCTTCCGTGTCCTTCATGAAAAACGACACGTCCGGCATCAGATCGTAGAGACGCAGTAGTTCACCGGGCGCCAGCGCCGCGAGAAAGTCCTGCTGGGAGACGAAAGGATTCATGCTGCTTTTTTACAATCATTCGCGGGCCGCTTCCAAGACATCAGAAGCCCCATCGGCCACGATGCACGGATATGAGTTTCCGGGTTGCGATCGTGTTGGCAGGAGGAGTCCTGCATGGAACGGCGGCAGGCGAGGAACAGGCTCCGGCATACAACCGGGACATCCGCCCGATCCTTTCGGAAAAGTGCTTCTTCTGCCACGGCTTCGACGCGAAGCACCGCAAGGCGGACTTCCGCCTCGACACCGCGGAGGGCTCCGCCGCACGGACCGACAGCGGGCTCGCCGGCATCAAGCCCGGCTCTTCCGCGGAGAGCGAGGCATGGCGGCGCATCGTCTCCACGGACCGCGACGAAGTCATGCCTCCGCCCGAATCCCACAAGGAACTCACCAAGGATGAAAAGGATCTCATCCGGAAATGGATCGGGGCCGGAGCCCGTTATGAAAAGCACTGGGCCTTCGTTCCGCCGGAGCGTCCGATGGTTCCCGAAGCCGGGAATCCCGTGGACGCGTTCCTCTCCACGAAACTGGCCGCGGCGGGTCTCCGGCGATCGGCGGAAGCGGATAAGGAGACCTTGATCCGGCGCGTCACCTTCGATCTCACCGGGCTGCCGCCCACGGAGCAGGAACTCGATGACTTCCTGGCCGATAACCGGCCCGGTGCTTACGAGCGGGTAGTGGATCGCCTGCTGGCATCACCGCGGTATGGCGAACGGATGACGTCGTTCTGGCTGGATCTCTCGCGCTACGGCGACACGAACGGCTACCTCCACGACATCCTGCGCACCGGATGGCCGTGGCGGGACTGGCTGATCCGCGCGTTCAACGAGGACATGCCCTTCGATCGTTTCGTAACCGAACAGGTGGCAGGCGATCTCCTTCCCGGTGCGACGCCTGATCAGGTGCTGGCCACCGCGTTCTGCCGGAATCATCCGATCACGGCGGAGGGCGGCTCGCTGGCGGCGGAGTATCTCAACGAGTATGCGGCGGACCGCGTCCAAACCGTCGGCACCGCTTTCCTCGGCCTCACCTTCAACTGCTGCCGCTGCCACGATCACAAGTTCGATCCGCTCACGCAGGAGGACTTCTACAGCCTGGAGGCTTATTTCAATTCCATCACCGAGAAACACGTCGAGAACGACAAGTCAGCCGCCTATCCACCGCTCATCGAGATCGCGTCGCCACTCGCACCGGACGGGGCGAAGGCCAAGGTCATGGTGATGCAGGAAGCCGCGGCTCCGGTGGCCACCTACGTGCTCGGCCGGGGCCAATATGACCAGCCGGACACCTCGCGCCCCGTATCGCGGCGTCCACCTCTGGTGCTGGGAAATGCGCTCCCGGGTGAGCCCGCGAACCGCCTCGGGTTCGCGCGCTGGCTCGTGTCACCTGGCGATCCGCTGCTCGCGCGCGTGACCGCCAACCGGCTCTGGCAGCAGCTCTTCGGCACCGGCATCGTCAAGACGGTGGACGACTTCGGGTTCCAGGGAGAATACCCGGTCCACCCCGAGCTCCTCGACTGGCTGGCCGTGGAACTGAGGGACGGGAGCAATGGTGCGCCGCCCTGGAGTCTCCGGCACGTCATCCGCTTGATCGTGACCAGCGCCACCTATCGCCAATCTTCGGCCACCAGCCCGGAAGCAACGGCCCGGGACCCGGAGAACCGCCTGCTTGCCAGTTTCCCGCGGCGGCGGCTGACCGCCGAGGAAATCCGGGACCAGGCCTTGTTCGTCTCCGGCCTGATGACGGATGAAATGGGTGGCCCGCCGGTGTTCCCCTACCAACCCGACGGCCTGTGGGAGGAACGGTCCAACGAAGGCAGCAACACCAAGGCCTATCACCGGAGCCGGGGAAAGGACCTGTATCGCCGCAGCCTCTACACCTTTTGGAAACGCACCGCGCCGCCGCCTTTCATGAGCGTCTTCGACGCGCCCGACCGCATGTCCTGTTCGGTGAAGCGCCTCCCCACGAACACGCCGCTGCAAGCCCTCGCCACCCTCAATGACGAGCAGATGCTGGAGTGCGCGAAGCATCTCGCGGCGCTCGCACTCAAGCAGCCGGGCGACACCCGCGGACGAATCGATTTTCTCCACCGACGGGTGACTTCGCGGCCCATCTCCCCCGAGGACCAGGAAATCCTCGCGCGGGGATTCGATACTCTTTTGGCCCGCTACCGCGGAGCTCCCGCCGATGCCGCGGAGTTGCTGGGCCAGGGAGCCACGCCTGCCGATGCGTCCCTCGACCAGCCGGAGCTCGCGGCCTGGATGCTAGTGGCTTCGACCATCCTCAACCTCGACCAAACCCTCGTGCGGGATTGACCGCACCCCATGCCATGAACCCGCACGACGACCACCTCCTCAACATCAACCGCCGCCAGATCCTCAAGGGCATGACGGCCGGCGGGCTCGCCTTCCTCGGCAGCACCGCCCTTTCCCAACTGTTCGCCGCGGACGAGCGCGGGGCGACCGCGGCGGCACCTCTGTTTCCGAACTTCGCGCCGAAGGCCAAACGCGTCATCTATCTCTATCAGGAAGGCGCGCCGTCGCAGCTCGACACCTTCGACCACAAGCCGGGACTGAAGGATTTCTTCGACAAGGAACTGCCCGATTCCATACGTGGCGGCCAGCGCCTCACCGGCATGACCTCCGGGCAATCCCGCCTGCCCATCGCGCCCTCGATCTTCAAGTTCGAGAAGTATCCGAACCACCAGGACGGGCTATGGGTGTCCGAGCTCCTCCGGCACACCGGCCGGATGGCGGGCGAGATGTGCGTGGTGAAGTCGATGACCACCGAGCAAATCAACCACGGCCCGGGCGTCACCTTCATGCAGACCGGGCACCAGATTCCCGGCCGCCCGTCGATCGGCGCGTGGCTTTCCTACGGCCTCGGCAGCGCGAACCAGAACCTGCCCGCCTTCGTGGTGATGATCAGCCAGGGAAAGGGCCAGATGCAGGCGCTGTTCTCCCACCTGTGGGGCGCCGGCTTCCTGCCCGGCGAGCACCAGGGCGTGCAGTTCCGAGCCTCGGCGGATCCGGTGCTTTATCTGAACGATCCCAAGGGGATGCAGCGTTCGGACCGCAGGAAGATGCTCGACATGCTCTCCGAGATGAACCGCCGCGAAGCGGAGAGGAACGGCGACAGCCAGGTGCTGGCCCGCATCGCCCAATACGAAATGGCCTACCGCATGCAGGCCAGCGTGCCGGAGCTGAGCGATCTCCGCGGCGAACGCGAATCCACCCTCGCCCTCTACGGCCCGGACGTCAGGAAGCCCGGCACCTACGCCTACAATTGCCTCATGGCCCGCCGGATGGCCGAACGCGGCGTGCGCTTCATCCAGCTCTACCACCGCGGCTGGGACCACCACGGCAGCGTGGTGCGGGACCTCCCGCTGCAATGCCAGGATGTCGACCAGGCCCAGGCGGGATTGCTCCAGGATTTGAAGCAGCGGGGATTGCTCGAGGACACGCTCGTGGTGTGGGGCGGCGAGTTCGGTCGCACCGTCTATTGCCAGGGAAAGCTCACCCCCACCCAATACGGACGCGATCATCACCCGCGCTGTTTCACCATGTGGCTGGCGGGCGGCGGTATCAAGCCGGGCATCACCTACGGGGAGACCGACGACTTCTCCTACAACGTGCAAGCCAACCCCGTGACCGCCCACGACCTCCATGCGACGATGCTCCATTGCCTGGGGATCGACCACACACGGCTCACCAGCCGGTTCCAGGGGCTGGACATGAAGCTCACCGGCGTCGAGCCCTGCAAGGTGGTGCGCGACATCCTCGCCTGAGGCGCGCGGGCTCCGCCGGAGTGGACGACGGATACCGATGGGCGGGCGCCCCGCTTTGACACAACTTTGACACAACAATTCTTTTCCTCTCCACGCGACCTGTCAGCGTGAGAGCGATGAATAAGTTGAGCTCGGGTGGTCGGATCGGAATTCTGTGCACCGCATTGGCGCTCGCGTTCTGGGCCGGACGCGCCAGCACGCCGGACCTCCACTCCGGCAAAACGGAGCCGGAGAAGCGCGCCACCCGTTCCGCCTCCCGCTCGACCACCAGCACACGTCTCCAGAAAATCGTGCTGCCGGGAGCGGGCGGCGAGGCCATCACCACCGCGCTCCAGCTCCGCGATTTCTTCAAGCACAGCGGCGGCAACTATGAGAACGGCAAGGCGATGGCGGAAGCCGCCTTGTCGAAGATGAACGCCAACGAACTCTCGCAACTCGTCGCGGATCTCGCCGATGCCCAGGCCTCCACACCTGGCTACGGCTACAGTCTTGAAATCGGCACCGCGTGCTCGCGATGGGCCGCCATCGATCCAGAGGCAGCCCTGCGTTTCGTGCTGTCTGCGAAACAAAGCTCCTTCCGCAGCGCCGCCATCGGCGGCGTGCTCGCCAGCATCGCGCAGACGGATCCGGCCCTCGCCCGGCAAAAGCTGGAGGCGATCCAGGATTCGAGCCTCAAGTCCGCCGCGCGTTCCCAACTGATGTCCGCGCTCGCGGTTTCCCAACCGGATGCCTGGATCGCGATGATGGCGGAAGACCCCACCGCGGGCCAAAGATGGTCCGTCGCCGGATATGTCGGTGAATGGGCGGTCGATGATCCGGCGGCGGCCGCTGCACGGCTGGCGAAGCTCCCCGCGGGCCAGCAGTTCGGCGCCCTTTCCACGCTGGGAAAGGTCTGGGGAGCGAAAGACCGGGCCGCCGCCACCGCGTGGGCGAATTCACTGCCCGAGGGCGCGCAGCGCACCAAGGCCCTCGTCGCGGTCGCCGCCGGTATCGCCGCCTCCGATCCGGATGCCGCGCTCGCGTCCCTTTCCTCTTTGTCCTCGACCGCGCGGCGCTCCGGGGTCAACTCGATCTTCGGCACCCTGGCCGACCGGGATTTCGATTCGGCGCTCGCCCGGGCCACCGCCCTCTCCGACCCCACCGACCAGCGCGCCGCCTTCCAGGTGCTGATGGGGGCCGATAACAACGATCCCTACTCCAGCGAGTCCTCCAGCCGGACCGCAACCGAACTCCATTCCATCATCGGCAAGCTGCCCGAAGGTACCCTGCGGGACCAGGCGATCACCCAACTCGGCAGCCGCCTCGGTTACGCATCCCGCGAGGAAGCCGAACGCATCCTCCAATCGTTCCCGGAGGGGGAGCGGCAGCGGATGCAGACCCAAATGCTTTCGAATCTGAGCTACAACGATCCCGCCCGGGCCCTGGAGATCTATCAATCCCTCCCCACAAGCAAGCAGGGCTCCTCGGGCTCCTATACCTTCGAGAATATCCTCGAACATCTCGCGCCCATCGATCCCGAGGCCGCGATGAAAGCCGCCAAGGGCCTGACCAACCCCGCCGAGCAGGGCAAGGCCATCGGCCGGGTGCTGGGCCAGATGGCCAAGAACGATCCCGAGGCCGCACGCAGCGAGCTCTCCAAGCTGCCGGCCGGCCCCGTTCGCGACGCCGGCCTCACCTCACTCGCACAGGGCTGGGGAGCCTCCGATCCGACCGCCGCACTCGCATGGGTGCAGTCGCTGCCGGCGGAGGAGCGTTCAAAAACGATGCTCAGCGTACTTCCCGCCATGGCCCGTTCGGATAGCCCGGCCGCCGCGGAGGCTCTCATGCCCCTGCTCTCCAACCCGGCGCAGAAGGATACCGATGGTCGCCTGTCCAGCACTGCCAGCCAAATCGCGTCCCAATGGTTCGAACAGGACCCGGACGCCGCCGCGCAGTGGGCGACGGCACTGCCGGAAGGCTCGACCCGCGACAACACCGTTCAATCCCTGGTCTACTCCTGGTGCAACAGCGATCCCGACGGTGCCTCGAAATGGATCAACAGCATGCCCGATGGCAAAACGCGGGACAACGCCGTGGGGGCCATGGTGGGCACGAAACTCCAGCGCGATCCCGCCACCGCCTACCAATGGGCCGAAAGCATCGCCGATGACCGGCAACGAGAAGCCTCGATCAGCAATGTGATCCAGAATTGGAACAGCACCGATCCGTCCGCCGCCCGCGCCGCCGCCGAAAAGGCCGACATCTCGAACGAACAGCGCGCCTCGTTGTTACAGATTCTGGACAGGGAGAAGAGTTCCCCAGCCCCGTCCTCCGATCCATTCGCGGATCAATAGACGGCTCACGGCTGGAAAGCGCTCGTCACCGGGCGACCCCAGAAGCCTTCCGGCACCGGCACACCCAGCAGCCACAGTGCGGTGGCCGCGGTGTCGTACTGCACCACCGGCGCGGTGATCGTGAACTTCGGTTTCACGCCCTTGCCCCACGCGATCCATGGAATGGTCACATCGTCCGGAGTGGCGTCGCCATGCGTGCCGCGGGTAATGCCGTTCTTGTCCTTGATGTCATGGCAGCCGTGGTCCGCGGTGAGGATGATCACGCTGCTGTCCTCCAGGCCCGCCGCCTTGATCGCATCGCGCACGGTCTTCAAGGCCACGTCGGTGTCGGCGAAGGCCTTCATTTTCTCCGGGGAATGGATGCCGAATTCATGCCCCTTCACATCGGGATCACCGAAGTGGATGAAGCACAGGTCCGGCTTCAGGACGCCCACGTTCTCCGCGAAGGCCTGCGACACGCCCGCCGCCGTGACGTCCTGCGGGCACACGAACTTGTCCACGCTGCCGGGCAGCTCGAGGTGATGGAACTTCTCCTTCGCCACGAACATCGCGGTCTTCATCCCCTTCTCCTTCGCTAGGCTGAAAATGGTCGGCACTTTCACCACCCCCTTCGCGGGCTGGTAGTCATTCCACAGGATCTGGTGCTTCTGGATGCCCACGCCCGTCAACATGGAGGTGTGGGACGGCAGGGTCAGGCTCGGCACGATGGTGTAGGCCTCCCAGGTGTGGGCGCCCTGGCCCGCCATCTCCTTGAACAACGGCATCTCCGCGCGCTCGATCCCGTCCGGCGAGGCCTGGTCGAAGCTGATGATGAAAACGTGCTCCGCGCGGCGCTGCGCGTCCTGGGCATTCGCCAGCGGGGTGAAAAGAGGCAGGGCCGTGAGGGCCACACAGGCGGACAGGAAGGCGCGGAGTTTCATAAAGTCGATAACGGAAAGCCCTAAACAAGCACCCGATACGAATCCCGCCAAGCGATTCATACGCCCCGCGCCGGAAACCGGTCAGCGGGAGATGTTTCCGCGCCGTGCGGCAATGGCGCGGGCCTCCTCCGGCACGTAATCGATCCAGGTCTCATCGCCCGTCTCGATCATCTGCTGGATATCCCGGCCGGTGTATTGGAGCAGCTTCTCATCCTTGCAGGGCACGCTGCGGATCATGCCGTTCTCCAGGAAGTGACGGTAGAGATGCTTCTCGCCCTCCGGCGCGATGAACGTCTCCGCGGTGACCAGCTCGCCATTCCGCAGGTTGCTCCATGGGAAGACATACAGCGAAAGGCCGGACTTGAAGAGGCGGCCGAACGATTCGAGCAGACCACCCGCGAGGTTCTCCGACCACTTCGCCTTGAACAGCTCGTTGAGCAGGCCGATGCTCAGCACGATGCCGAGCGGCTTGTTGGTGCAGCGGTTCAGGAACGCCGCAAGACGGTGAAACTCCGCGAACTTCGACACCAGCACCGTCTTGCCGAGCGCCTGGAGCGCGTCCGCGCGGTCGATGAAATCCACCGGATCGAGGGCGGCACCGCGCAGCAGGTTGGACATCGAGATCTCGCAGATCTCCAGCTCGTTGCCGCGGTCCGCGGGATCGACGACCTTGTGAAAGACGCCGCGCGCTTGCTCGATCATCTCCAGGTGCAGATTCATCACCGGATCGAAGCTGCCGCGCAGCAGCAGCACCGGGCGCTTGTAGAGGGTCTCCGCGGGCTGCACCACCTCGCCATCCGGCAGGAACAGGGTCGCCTCCGTCAGGCCGCTTTCCACGAGCTGGAGCGCGCACAGGCGGTTGTCGAAGTAGCCGTAGCCGTGACCGCTGAAAGAAAGCATGTCCACCTCCACTCGCCCCGGCGCGAGATCGTCCACCAGCGACTCGACGAAATGCCGGAGGTGACCGCGCTCGCGGAAGGTGGCGTGGATCAGGTTCACGCCCACGATACCCAGCGCCTCGCGCTGCTCGGTGGCCGCGGCATCCAGCAGGCGGATGTGCAGGATGATGTCGGACGGCGGATCGCCGGGCTTGCGCTGGAAGCGGATGCCCATCCAGCCGTGGCACTCGGCGGTATCCTGCCAGCCGCGGGCGCGCACCGTGTTGCAAAATGAGAAGAACGTCGTTTCCTCCCCGCGCTTCGGACCGAGGCGCTCGGTGAGGATGGCGTATTCATGTTCGAGCATCGCCGTCAGACGCTGGCGCGACACGTAGCGGTCCGTGCGCCCGTAGATCGCGTCGCTCATCGTCATGTCATACGCTGAGATCGACTTCGCCACCATGCCCGCGGCACCGGACGCGCTGAAGAAGCGGTTGGCGGTTTCCTGGCCCGCGCCGATCTCGGCGAAGGTGCCATAGATCGTGGGATCGAGGTTCAGCGCGAGGACCTTGTCGTAGGTGGAGACGGAGTTGGATTCGTTCATGGTTTGCCCTTGGTGTCCGGGTCCACCCAGCCGGTGGAGACGACCTTCCGGACCAGGACCTGGTCCGCCGCCGCTCCGGGCGGGAAACTCAGATCGAGGATCAATTGGAGGCCGCGCGGCTTGTCGGTGAAGTCGAGGGCGTGGTCCAGTTCGGAACCACGCTCGAGGTAGCCGTAGAGGTGATATTGTTCGTCGGGAGACTCCAGGCGGATCACCCGCCACTTCTTCTCGTCGGTGAAACCAAAGTTATAGTAGTTGCTCTCCGTGGCCATCACCCGGAAGCGGGCCGACTCCACCGGCTTGCGGGCCGTGAAATCGCCCCATGGCATCTCGGACCATCCCGTCCAGGCTTCCCAATCGATCTTCCAGCTCCCGGCCACCCTCACGAAATACATGGGCCTCGGTTTGAAGTCCGAGGTCACCGCGAGGATCACCGCCTGGCTGTCTGTCAGGTTGACATTGCCGTCCTCCGCGAACGACGACAGTCCCTGCGGCACAACCCTTCCGGAGGGCCACCGCTGTTTCAGGCGAGGCTCGCTCACCGAACGGTGATCAATGAGCGGAAGGATGTCCTCCACCCGCACGGCAGTCAGAAATGACTTCGCCATCGGCTCGACGACCTCCAGCACGCTCTTCGGGTCATCCCGCCGGGGAAGGTCCTGGGGGGGCACGGGCGTTTTTTTCACCTCCGGTGGGGTGGCCTCCGTGCCAGGCACCACCGATGGTAGATAAGCGACAGGAGCTGCCTGGGGTTTCGTCCGCAGGAACAACAAGGATCCCGCGCTCACAACCAGCAGGAGAGCAACGATGCCGCCGACCAGCAGTCTGTCGGAGCCAGCCGAACGACGGCCCTGTTCCTTTTCCCAAGAGGGCCGGGATGAATCATGCCCTCCACGATGACGGCGTCGCCCGTGGTGGCGAGGAGCACCTTCCACGGGAACAGCATCTCCCTCCGGCGAGGGCTGAATCACCGGCGTTTCCGCCACCAGCGGAGGCAGCACCTCACCCGCCACCGGAAGCTTCAACATCCTCCGGCAGGATGGACACACCAAGCCAATACCATCGTGGCCGCGAGGCACCCGGAACACAAACCGGCAGTCCGGACATACATATCCGCTCCACCGCCGCGTGCTGCTTTCCGGAATCTCCGCCACGCGCGAACGATGGCCGCCGCGTCCCGCCCACGCAAGCCCCGGCACCGCCAAATACACGGTGTCACAAGGTCATTTGCGTTCAATCTCCCTGGATCGGCAGCTTGCCGGGGCGCTGGAGTTTGATCTTCTCCTCGTTGTCCTTGAGATCCAGGCTGTCGAGCACGTTGGTGCGGCGGCGGAAGAACGCCCCGTCCCCACTCACCGGCGTGGTGTCCGGCTGCTCGGAGTGGTAGGGATCATCCCCCAGCAGCGAGGGAGCCTTCGGCCGGATCGGGATCACGTCCATGGCCTGCACGCTGTTCAGCGCCAGTCCGCCGCCGGAGGTGGCTCCATCGGCGCCGGAATGCACGTGGCAGAACGGCAGGTTCTCGGTACCCTTTCGGAAATACTCGTAGAAGGTGGCGCTGCGGGAGCGCACCTGCTTCGTGGCCGGATCCTCCGCCATTTCATAGCAGAAGTCGGTGGCGCGCTGGCCGGAGACACGGCACACCGGCACCTCCACCACATTGGACGGAGCCTTGAGTTCTTCCCCGCCGAAGGAGGGAGCGGCCGCGTTCATCACCGCCTGCCACACCGGCATCGCGAGATCGCGGCTGAAGGCACCGTCATAGATCGGCCGACCGTTGTTCTGAAGGAAGCCCGTCCACACCCCGCAGGAGATCCGGCTGTTGTAGCCGAGGAACCAGGTGTCCTGGAAATCCGCGGTCGTGCCGCCCTTGCCGCCACCGAGGAACGGACGCTCGATCAGGCCGTCGAGCGCGCCCTTCGAACTGCCGCGGGCGAGCGATCCGGCGAGCATCGAGTGCACCTGGAAGGCCGTGGCCGAGTCAATCGCCGGGGCGCTTTCCTTCGTCCCGGAGGAGCGGCGGTAAACGGTCTCTCCCTTCAGCGATTCCACGCTCTCCACGTAGTGCACGGACGCCGGCCCCGGCACGCCACCACGGCCAAAGGTGGCGATCGCGCGGAGCGCTTCCTTCATCGAAAAGCTGTCCCATCCCACGCACAGGCGCGGCAGGGCCTCCACACCCTTGGCGGGCAAGCCCATGGCCGCGGCGGTGTCGATCACCCGCTGGAGGCCGGCCTGCTGGCCGAACCGCACCGTCGCCGCGATCTTCGACTGCTCCAACGCGCGGCGGGCCGGGATCATACCCTCGTAGGTGGGGGAGGCAATCTCCATGCCCCACTCGCCGAGGATGCCCTCGCGACCGCCCACCATCACCGAGCGATTGTCCATCGCCTCGTCCGCCACGGTGGTCGCCGGAGTCAGTCCGCCCGACAATCCGGCGGCGTAGATGAACGGGAAGAATGCCGTACCCAGCGGCCGGCGGCCCATTTCGATGAAGTCGAACGGCACCTGCGCGTAATCGCGCCCCCCCACGTGGGCGAGCACCCCGCCGGTGCGGTGATCAATCATCAACACCGCCCCCTGGAGATACTCCGCGGGCTTTCCGGAGGATTTACGGTAGTCCACGTACTTTGGATTCGCATACCCCGGCCGCGCCTCGGCCGCAGCCAGCGTCTTGCCCAGCGCTTCCTGGGCCGCGTTCTGGGCTTCCGAGAGAATGGTGGTGTGGATACGGTAGCCGCCCGCCGCCAGGGCATCGTCCCCCAGCTCCTCGCGGATCTCGTCCGCCACCCGCTCGTAGAGGTGGGAGGTGCCGCGCTGCAGAGGCTTCGGATTAAGCTTCACCGGCTGGAGTTTCAGGCGCGCCAGCTCGTTGGCGTCGATGAAGCCTTCCACCTTCATCCGCTCCAGGACGTTGTTCCGGGAACGGGTGTTCTCCGCCAGGTTGTTCAGCGGGGACAGGCCGGTGGGGTTCTTGATCAGGCCCACGATCGAGGCGCATTCCTCCGTGGTGAGATCCTCGGGCTCCTTGCCGAAATACCCGAGCGAGGCCGAGCGGATGCCGTGGAAGCCGCTGCCGAAGTAGATGCGGTTGAGGTAAAACTCGAGCACCTCTTCCTTCTTGTAGACCTTGTTGATGCGCCGGGCGAGGAAGACCTCGATCAGCTTGCGCTCGTATTTCGTCTGCTTGTTCCGGAGCGCCTCGTCCTTGAGATCATAGGCATTGCGCGCAAGCTGCTGGGTCAGGGTGCTGGCCCCCTGGCTCTCGCGGCCGGTCACTTTATTGAAAAACGCGGCGCGGCAGATGCCGATGTAGTCGACCCCATCGTGGGTCCAATAGCGGGAGTCCTCCCCGGCGATCAGCGTGTTGATCAGCTTCGGCGGGATCTTCGCATACGGGATGACACTGCGGTTCTGGACGAAGATGCGCCCGATCTCCTTGTCATTCCGGTCCAGAATCACGCTCGGCACCTCGATGTAGTTGATCTTCGAAAGATCGTACGTCTCGGCGTGCTCGCGGTAAGGACGGGAATACTCCCAAAACACCGCGGCCCCGCCGACGGCAAGCAAGAGCCCGAACAGCAGCAGACCGAACCAAAACCGCTTCTTCTTGTAGAAACGGCGTTTGCGCCCGGTCTTGCGGATATTCGTGTCTCGTGTTGCCATGCGGGTTCCGGAAAGTGAGAACGGGGCCTGTCGCCAGTGACCGTCCCCAATCCATACCCGGCCCCCGGAAGCTCGGCAACCCCCACTTTGGCGGATGACCTCGCGGCGGAGATTGCCCGCCACGGCCCGATGCCGTTCGACCGCTTCATGGCCGCCGCCCTCTACGACCCCACCCGCGGCTACTACGCCCGCGGAACCCGCCAAGTGGGGCGAAAGGGGGATTTCTTCACCAGCGTGAGCGTCGGCCCGGCCTTCGGCCAGCTCCTTGCCCGGCGTTTCGCCGATTGGTGGACCGGAGCCGGGGAACCCGCCCGCTGGCGGATCCTGGAAATGGGGGCTCATGATGGCACGCTGGCACGGGACATCCTCGAAACCCTCGCCGCCTCCTCCCCGACCGCCTTCGCGGGACTGACCTACGCCATTCTGGAGCAACTGCCGTCGCTCGCCGCTGCACAGACCGAGCGCCTTTCCGATTACGGAGACCGCTTTCAATCCGTCGCCTCTCCCGCGGAGCTCGCCCCCCTGCCCGGCATCATTTTCGGAAACGAACTCCTCGATGCCCTGCCCTGCCACGTCTTGGAATGGCGGGAAGCCTTTTGGTGGGAGGGCCGGATTGATGCATCAAACGGTCATTTCCAATGGAATTTCAACATCCGCTGGGACGGACCATCTCCTCAGCCGTCGGTGCCGCTACCCTCTGGGTATCGTACCGAAACCCGCACCGGCTACCGGGACCTGCTCGCCTCCCTTGCTCCCACCTTGGAACGCGGCCTGATGCTGTGGATCGACTACGGATTCGCCCGCCCGGAATATCTGCTTCCGGAGCGCACCGCCGGCACGCTGCGGACCTTCACCCGGCATCGCGCCGGTGATGATCCGCTGGATTCGCCCGGCGAGCGCGACATCACCGCCCATGTCGACTTCACCGCCGTGGCCGAGGCCGCCCTTTCCCTTGGGATCGTCCCGACCGATTTCCGTGACCAGGGAAGCTGGCTGACCCGGCAGGCGGGCACCTGGCTCCGCCATCTTGAGCAACACCCGGACCCGGCAGCGATCCGCCAATTCCAGACCCTTGTCCACCCCGCCCACCTCGGCGCGCGGTTCCATGTGCTGGAGCTTTCGGTGAACGAGGTGGCCGACGAAGCGGCCCGTGCCCGCGCCGCCGCCAGACTGGCCCTTGGAGAGTAACGCGGGGCTCCCGCCTCAAGGAGTGGCTCCTTTCGAGGAGCCATGTCCCTAAAGTCCCTCTTCGCTTCCTCACACACGGAGCCTTCCAGCGTCCGGTAGCCGCGAGGCGATGCAACTCCTCCCCAGCATGGCGGATCGAAATCCGCCACTCCTCGATTACCACTCTTCCCATCCGGCCCTCACGCCCCATTCAGCAGCTTCCGCAGCAGCGATTCCGCGCCCTTTTCGATCGATTCGGAATCGTCGTTGCCGACCGTCTCCTTCACCCACTGGCGGAAAGACTGCGGCTTGGCGGGGTCCCCGGATTCGGCGCGCTCGCGGATCTCCTGGATGACCCGCTCCCGATCCTTCACCGGCAGGGCCAAGATGCGAGCAGTGAGCGGAAAGTCTCCCCCGCACAGACCGTGATACAGCGCCAGATGCCGGATCACCTCGGAACGCGAAATCCCCAGCCGCGACGCCGTCGCATCCAGGATGCGTTTTTCATCATTCGAAATGTAGAGAGAGACCCGTGAGAACCCTGACATGGCCGATGGATACTTTAGAACCGTGTAGTTTGTGAAGAGAGGAAGTATCCATTCCCCTCCTTCCGGGCAAGCAAAATACTGTTCATTAGAACAAACACCAACGATCACGGCAGATAGAGGAATCCACCTCTCTCACGCTCGGATCGGAGTCCGCACTTCCTCCGCCTCTTTCTTTCCGAGCTCCAGCAGCGCCGCGGACAACGCGGGAATGCGGTAGAAGTAATCGAGCAGGTGCTCCGAGAGCTGGCGGATCAACCCGCAAGCCTCCCCGGTGGGCTCGCCATCCGAATCGAAATGCGGCCCCAGGCTGCCGGCGAACCGCAACGAATGAGCCAGGTTCTTCAAAGGCTGGCGGAACTCGTCGAGCTCCGCTAGGTGCTCGATCTGAGCCGCGAGATGACGCACGGAATCCGATGACTTCGAAGGCATCCGGCAAATCCCTTCCAGCAAGCGCCGGAACGAGGCCGAGCCCGGGGAATAAAGCCCGCTGTTCAGGCAATCCACACCGTCATGATAGGCCCGCTGGACTGGCGCCGGCGCGTTCGGATACTCCTTCGGATCATCCTTCGACGACAGCACCATCGTGCAATGGATCTCCCCCGCCCCGGCATAAGCCGCCTCCTTGTCGTGGGGATCCATCACGAATACCTTCGCGTGATGACCGCAGGCATTGCAGGCCATCACGCCAACGAGACAGGAGTGGTCTCCCGCCTTCGCCCAGGAAGAACAATCGAAGGAGGTGCGCTCCGGGCAATGCGAGCACCGCTGCCGGATCACCTGCGGCACATGATACTCCTCAAACACCGTCCACCTGCGCACCGCCTCCAATGCGATCTTTTGCATGATGCTACATATCAGGAAGCCATGGGTGACGTCGATGGAGAAAAGCCCTCCTCCGCGAGCTTCCCGACATAGTCCCTCACATCTTCCGGCCAGGTCGAGACGTGAGCCGAAAAGGCGTCCCGATCCCCGGCAAACAAGGCCCGGGTCGCCTCCTCATATCCCGGCAGGTTCCCGGCCACTTCATGCATGAAACGGTAGGCCGCCTCCCGTGCGACCCGGAGTTCATCGGCACCGGCGCTGGCCCGGCGAGCCACCTCGACCAGTTTCCGCAGGGCCACCGAGGCTCCGCCCGGCTGCGCCGCCAACCATTCCCAATGACGCGGCAGCAAGGTCACCTCCCGCGCCACCACTCCCAGCTTCGGTCGACCCGGTCCGGTGCGGACAGGTTCAATGGGCCCGAGCCGCTCCAGCACTTCCTCCGCGCTGCCACGTAGATCCAATTCGACCCGCCGCGCGGTGCGGTCGTTGAACACCAGTGGTGCCGCCAGCTCGTCCAGCCCCTTCAACGCAAGGGCCACCGTCCGCAAATCCCCCGAGGCGATGCGCCGGGTCCCTGAAAACGCCGTGAAACTCTCCGCAATCATCTTGCACGGATTTTTACCCGGATAATTTACCGATCGCAAGCATTTTTATCCGGGTAAATTATTCGCCCACTCCTCCACTCTTGCCGGGTCGCGGGCCCGGGGCGAGAAACGCGCATGGAGGACGTTCAGGAACCGGTGAAGAAGAGCCGTTGGGTGGTGGTGTTGCTGTGGCTGGTTCCGGCGTGGCTGTTGATTTCGGCCGGAGCCGGCATCTGGATGTATTTCCAAGCGAAGAAGGATCAGGAGCGGAAGCAGAGCGTGAAATTCGCCAAGGCCGTGTCCGCGAAGTCCATCGCCGACGACCTCAACAAGCTCGCCAAGGTCATCGGCCCCCGGAACCCCGCCGTGAACGAGGGCATCGGCCTCACCCGCGCGGTCTCGTGGATCGAGGGCAACATCGGCCCCTCGAACACCGGCTACACCGTGAAACAAATTCCCGGCCCCTCCCAGTGGCCGATCCTCCACGCGGACCTGCGCGGCACCGACGAGAACGCCCCCGCGCTGTGGGTGGTGTGCGCCTACGATACCCCGGCCGACGCCTCCCCCGGCGAGATCCGCGATGCCACCGCCGTGGTCGCCCAGATTGCCGCCACGCAGGCCATCGCAGGCCAGTCCTTTCCCGCCACCGTCCACTTCGTCTTCCTGCCCCACGGCAATGAAACCCGGTCCGGGAGTGCTCCCTTTGATCGACCAAAAGGCGACGAAGCTTCCCGAAAGGCCGCTTCCGACCGCGAAAAAGCCTGCCTCGACAAACTCACGACCTTGGTCCGCGAGGCCGGGCCGACCTCTTCCATCCTCGTCCTCCGGAATTTCTCCGCCGGCCAGTTCGTGAGCATTTCGACGCCAGATACGACGAATCACGTACTTTCCATCGTGCCCTCGTCCTTCGGCACCTTGTCGTCCGATCACGACGACGAAATGCCCGTCAATGCCCTGTACCAGGCGGGTCTGCCAGCCGTCCGTGTGTCTTCAAGCGCCGCGGAGGAAGCCGATGAAGATCCGCTCACCCCGATCTGCGGCCAGCTCGTGGAGCTGATCCGCCGCCTCGCGTCGAAAAAGTAACATTTCCATAAAAACGTCTTGCGTAGCCGGGTCGGGGAGCCTTACAACGCGCCCGCACCTCACGGGGCATTAGCTCAGTTGGTAGAGCGCCTGCATGGCATGCAGGAGGTCAGCGGTTCGAACCCGCTATGCTCCACCATCCTTTCCTTCCGATCGTTTTGGAAGTCAGGGTGGATCCCGTGAAAGAAGGGCCCCGATATCTTATGGGGCATTAGCTCAGTTGGTAGAGCGCCTGCATGGCATGCAGGAGGTCAGCGGTTCGAACCCGCTATGCTCCACCACCCTTCCCTTCCGTTCATTTCGGAAAACCGCGGGCACCGCCGGTAGGATGCCCGCGCTGGAGAAACAAAGGTTACTCCTTGCCGCCGAAAAGCCCCTTCAGGCCGCCCATGAGGCCGCCGAGCGCACCGAGGTCCGGCATGTTGCCAGCCATCACCTCGTCCACCATGCCCTGGTATTCGGAAGGCACCTTGGACTTGATGAAATCCACCACCGCCTGGATGGCCTGGTGGGATTGCTCGGGGCTGAGACCGAGGGACGCGAGCTTGTCTTCGAGTTCTTTCATGGATTCGGGTGGTTCGGGAAATGAAGGGCGGGAGTCACGCCTCCCGCGATCCCACTGGGTAGCGCAGCGCGGATCCGGATTCCATCAAAACCATCGGCGGGCACCGGTCCGGTTGACCCGCGGCGGGATTCTGTCATACCTTGCCCACCGCGATGCCGGGATGGCGAAATTGGTAGACGCGCCTGACTTAGGATCAGGAGCCGCAAGGCGTGCAGGTTCGAGTCCTGTTCCCGGCACCATCACCTCGGTGACGAATGAGGACTGTCTGGCGTCTTGCCTTTCGATGACAGCGGAGGCTAGCCTAACAGCGGATGACATGTCATCCGGCTCCACCCTTGCCATCCCGTCCCGATGAAATCCTCCGGTCCCGCGGCCCTCGCCCTGCTGTCCCTGGCGCTCGCTTCCTGCTCCACCTCCACGATCACCGTGGGCCTGGACAACGCCCGCTTCCAGAACGGCTACCTGAATTCCAAGCTCATCAGCCCCGGCACGCTGCTGCTGGTCGATCCCGCGGCAGCCGATGACAAGAAGCTCACCCTGCTGCCGTCCCCGGACATCGCGAACAATTCGCTGGTCTCCGGCCCCGGCGGCACGGAACTCATCTCCAGCGCCTCCTCCGGCCTCGCCATCAGCGGCGCCGTGCCCGCCGGTGGAGTGCCCGCCGAGGTGCAGGCGAATATCGCCAAGCAGACCTCCGTGACGCTGAAGCAGTTCGTGTCCTCGCGCTTCTCGGATCCGGAATTCATACTCAACGAGGCTGACTACGCCACCCACCGCACCGAGTTGGGCCAGCAATATGCCGGCGCTCCGGGCGTCCGTTTCCTGTTCATCGCCGGAGCCACCAAGGCAGACGAGGTGCACATCTCCTCCGGCACCCCGGAGGGCAAGGACAACGGACTCGTGGTGAGCGTGGCGGGCAAGGACTACAAGGTTACCTTCACCAGCGCCAAGGAAGCCTCCTGGCAGGGCCAGAAGGAGCCCGTCTTCATCCAGCCGCGCCTCTACAAGCTCGTCCGGGATGGCAACGGCGGCACCGGCTACCGCTTCGTGGAAGACCGCTCCAGCCGGATCGACATCACCGGCGCGCTGAACAACGCCTCGACGTTCTGAGCGAGGCCGCTTTCCGCAACTGCGTTGTCACCCAAGCCGCCACGGAAAGCTAGCTCGGGCTCAGCGGCGTCGTGTCCTCCGGATTGTCATCGTCGTCGATATCCTCATCCACCGAGGATTCGATCTCGCGGCGCAGGCGCTTCGAAATGAGCGGACGGATCAGCCCATACAGCAGGTACATGCTGAACAGCACCACCGGCATCACGTAGCGGAACTTCACCGTGACCACGATCAGTACCGCGGCGAGGACGATGGCCCACAGGGTGCCCCGCGTGCGGAAGTCCACCTTCTTGAAGCTCGGATAGCGCACGTCGCTGATCATCAGGGCGGAGAGGCCCAGCATCGCCCCGGCCAAGCCGTATTTCCAGAAACCCAGTTCACGGTCGGTGCGGTAAAGGTCGATGATCAGGAAGGTCAGCGAGGCGATGAAGCCCGCGGCCATCGGGATCGGAATCCCGCGGAACTCGGCCTTGTCGCCCGGTTTCTTCGGCAGCAGCGCGAGGCAGTTGAACCGCGCGAGGCGCATCGCGCCGCAGAGCAGATACACGAAGGCCAGGATCCAGCCGACATTGGCTGGAAGCGGGAACAGCACCGCCTTCGACACCAGCATCGCCGGCGCCATGCCGAAGGACACGATGTCCGCCAGCGAGTCGAACTCACGGCCAAAGGGGGAATCCTGCCCGCCCAGCCGCGCCAGGCGACCATCGAGCAGGTCGAACAGGCACGAGCCGAAGATCAGCAGTATGGCATACTCATAGTATTGCCGGGAGACCTCGTAGTACTCCTTCGCCACCAGCGCCCCGTCGCCCGCCGCCCGCTGGACTTCCAGCAAGCCCTTGAAAATCATCAGCACGGCGAAAAACCCGCACGCCAGATTGCCCGCCGTCATCAGGTTCGGCAGGAAGTAGATCTTCGGTTCGTCCGGGTCTCTCTCGCGGGGCATCGTGCGGCCTTTCTCCCACAGGACCGCCCGGGGAGACAGAAAAATCAGGACCGGTGCCGGGAAATCCCGGTAACCGGGATATGGCCGATTTCCTCACATTCACGGTTCAATTTCGCCGGTAGGGTATTAGCCTGCGTCCATGCCGCAGCCGCCGATCACCCCCGACACGAAGATGGGAGACATCATGGACGCTCTCCCCGGAGCGCGCCGCGCCCTCTTCGCCCGCTACCATCTCGGTGGCTGCTCGAGCTGCGCCTTTTCCAACGACGAAACCCTGGCCGAGCTCTGCCTCCGCGCGGAAAACCTGCCGGTGGACGAAGTAATCGCCCATCTGCTGGACAGCCACTCCCACGACCTGGAAATGCTCGTGTCCCCCGCCGGTGCCAAAGCGAAGCTCGACTCCCCCGCCCCGCCGCGGCTGGTCGACATCCGCACCCGCGAGGAATTCGAAGCCGTCGCCGTGCCCGGCTCCGAATTCTTCACCCAAGAACTCCAACAGCAGCTTTTCGCCAGCGATCCGGCCACCGTCGTCCTGTTGCTCGACCACAGCGGCCGCAACGTCCTCGACATGGTCGCCTGGTTCCGCGGCCACGGGCTGAAAGAGACCTACGGCGTGACCGGTGGCATCGATGCCTGGAGCCGCGAGGTCGACAAATCGCTGCCGCGCTACCGCGTCGAGATGGATTGAGGGAGTTGAGGCTTCAGCCGAGGAAGGTCTTCCGGGAGGCGGAGGCTCCGGATGTGGATCGGCATGGGAACAGACTTCCCTCCTTGAAAGCCGGTGCACGATCGCGCTGTATCGACACCGCACTTTTGTACGTCTGTCATGAACCGCCGCCATTTCCTCGCCACCGGGGCCCTCGCCGCCCTGCCTTCCGTTCTCCACGCCGATGAGACACCGGCCCCCGCTCCGGCATCTCGCCCGAACCGGATCGGCATCTCGTCCTACTCGTTCTGGGGATTCAACCGCGAGGACCTGCGCCCGATCGATGTCTGCATCGAGCACGCGGCGCGGATGGGCTTCGATGGCTTCGAGATCCTCCAGAAGCAGCTCACTTCGTGGGAACCGGCGGAGCTGATGAAGATCAAGCGCCGCGCGTTCCTGCTCGGGCTCGACCTGATGGGCTACTCCACCCACCAGGGGTTCCTGTCCCCGGACAAGGAAAAGCGGCAGAAGAACCACGACCACACCCTCGCCTGCTTGGAACAAGCCTACAACCTCGGCATCCCGACGATGCGGGTGAACTCCGGCACCTGGGGCACCACCAAGGACTTCGACGAACTCATGCAGAAGCGCGGCGCGGATGATCCGCTCCCAGGCTTCACCGAAGACGATGCCTACCCTTGGGTGATCGAGGCCTATGGCAAGCTCGCCGGGGAAGCCGGCAAACGCGGCGTGGTGATGGGCCTTGAAAACCACTGGGGCCTCGGCCGCACGCCGCAGGGCGTGAAGCGCGTGGTGGATGCTGTCAATTCGCCCTGGCTGAAGGTCACGCTCGATACGGGCAATTTCCTGGAGGATCCCTACGACCGCCTCGCCATGCTGGCGAAGGATACGGTGCTCATGCAGGCGAAGACGTATTACGGCGGAGGCGTGTGGTACACGCTCGAACTCGATTACCCGCGCATCGCGAAAATCATGAAGGACGCCGGATACACCGGCTACGTGTCTCTGGAGTTCGAGGGCAAGGAAGACCCGCTCACCGCGATCCCGAAGAGCCTTGAAATGCTGAGGAAGGCGTTCGCCTAGGTATCACAAGTTTTCAACTTGTGAGCGTGGGCGGCGGAGCGTGGAGAAATACCCGCAAGCTGCCCCGGGATTCCGCTCGCCCATGCGCAAGTTGCAAACTTACGCTACTTCACCGCCTGTAATTCCCGGAGGGCGTCGTTCTTCAGCGAGCCATCCGGGAAATCCTCCACCCATCTACTAGCTTCCTCGTAATCGGCCCGCGCCCAGCGCTGGATCACGGACACCACCGCGCGGTTCTGCACGGCACCGGGACGGATCTCGTCGGCCGCCAGGGTGGCGGCATTGGCCGGGGATTTCTCACCGGTCGCGGTGACCCAGCCGGTGATCGCCTCGTCCCGTTCATCGGGATCGCTCCTGCCCTTCGCCCACGCCAGGGCGGAGGCCTGATCCTGCACGGACCACTCGGCCACCAGGTGGGACATCAATTGCTTCCGCTTGTCGCCGGGAGGCAACTCCTCCGCCGCATCGAGCGCGGTGGCTAGGTCGGTGGCGACACAGTTCCAGGAAAGCTGTTCCAAAACGGCGAGACGTTCGCGCTCATCCTCGAGGCCCTTCGCCCAGGCCAAACCCGCCGCCGGATCCTTCTCCGCGTAACGAGCCACCTCTTCCGCCCGTTTCGCCGCGGCATCGTCGCCGGCGGTCGTGACCACTTCGGTCGCCACCGCGGCAGGGCGCGCACGGCGGTCCGGACGGCCGCTGCCGGACACACTGGCCGAGGCGGCATGCGATGGCTTGCCCGGATCGATTCCATCATTCCCCTTCTTCCCGTCGCAAGCGGCGAGGAGCAGCAGGGGCGCGGCGAACAGGACAAACCGGAGCGGACGCATCGATCCATCCAAGCGCGGATCGCGGCATTCCGCCAGCATCGATTTCCCGAAAAAGGGGCGGGCGGCGGACCAGTCGTTCCCCGACCGATACCGCCGCCCGCTTGGATTCACTCAACTCAACCCGGCCGTCACGGAGTCACCGTGATATTGTCGAAGGTCGAGGCGTTCAGCCCGGTCGTGTTGCCGCTGCCCACGGCCACGCCGATGTAGCAGTTGCTCGCCATCGTCACCGTCTGGCTGCCCACCGTCGTCCAGCTCGTCCCATTCGTGCTGCTGTAGGCCGTGATGACATTGCCCACGCGGGTCAGGCGCACCCACACGTTCGGAGCCGTCGCCGTGCCGCTGTTCGCGGTGGTCGTGCTGCCGCCCGCCGTGGTGCGGTAGGTCCAGGTGAAGGCACCCGAGCCATCCGTGCCGAGGAACACGTGCGCCGAATTCGCCGACAGCGTGTCGCGGATCATCACCCCGATCCGCGAGCTGGTGCCGGTGTTGGCGAAGCTCGGGATGCGCACCGTGATGTCGCCATCCGCGGTCAGCGCCTGGTAGGTGTAGCGCAGTCCGTCCGCGGTCCCTCCCACCACGCCCGCGCCGTTCAAGGTATGGACGTTGTTGAAGAACTCCGAGCGGCCCGCCACACCGGTGGTGCCGATGTCACCGGTCACCCATGGCGAGGGATACGGCGTGACCGTCACGTTGTCGAAGGTCGCCGTGCTGGCCGTGGTGGTGGAGGTGGAGTCCACCGCCAGACCCACGCGGATCGTGCTGCCCATCGTCACCGTTTCCTGGCCGACCTGCGTCCACGTCGTGCCGTTGGACGACACGTAGGTGGTGAACAGGGAACCGCAGCGCGTCACGCGCACCCAGTTGTTCGGGTAGGCGTTGAGCGCCGGTCCGGCGATGTGGCTGCTGCTTGCACCCGTGGTCGCTCGATACTGGTTGGCGAAGCCGTTGGACGGCGTCACCACCATCATCGCGTGGGCCGATCCGGCGGCGGTGGTGTCACGCATCATGACACCGGCCTTCGCCCAGCCACCGGTATTCGTCTGCGAGGTCACGCGGGCGCGGATCTCGCCGTCACCCGTCATCGAGGTGGAGGCGTATTGGAACGCATCGGCCGTGCCCCAGATGTCCGCGCCTGCTCCACTGATCGTGTAGAGGCCGGTGCCCGAGGTGTAGCCGCTGGAACCCACGACACCGGTGCTGCCGATGTCCCCGGCGGTCCAGCCGGAGGGCAAGGCGCCGTAGACCGTGACACTCAGCGAGGCGGTGGCGCTCTGGCCATCCGGATCGGTGACGCTCACCGAGTAGCTGCCGGTGCCCGCGTCGCCCGCCGCCGGTGTGCCGGACAGCGTGCCATTCGAGGCGACCGTGAGCCACGACGGGCCGGAGACCTTGGCGAAGGTCAGCACGTCGGTGTCGGCGTCGGTCGCCTTGCCCACCAGGGTGCCGGCGTAGGTGGAACCCACGGTGGCATTGGTGAGGGTATACGAGCCAGCGGTGAAGGCCGGCGCGCGGTTGGCGATCAGACCGTCATGGATCCCGTTGAGCTCGCTGGCGCTGAGCGCACGGGTGTAGAGACGCACTTCATCGAGCAGGCCCTTGAATCGCTTGTTGTTGTCACGCTGGTCCCAGCCGATCGACATGGTGAGCGTGGACACCAGGCTCTTGGCCGTGCCGGAGGCGGTGGCCAGCGGGTTGCCATCCACATAGACGGTGCCGGTGGTGCCGCTGCGGGTGGCGGCGACGTAGTGCCACTGGTTGTCGTTCACCAGGCCGTAGGTCGTCGGGGTGGTGATGTCGAACTGGTAGCCGCCGTTGTAGATGTAGAACTCGACGGTGCCGTTGGACAGCACCTGGAGTCCATACTCCCCGTTGTAGCCGGAGCCGGTCGCATCGCGCTGCTGGATGATCACGCCCGTGCCGGAGCCCGAAGCGATCTTCACCCAGGCACCGACCGTGAAGTCACCGGTGCCGGACAGCGACGGGGCGTTGCCGAGCGTGATGCCGTCATCGGTGCCGTCGAGGTTCAGGGCATTGCCCACGATGCCGGCGGTGGATGCCGGGCTGCCGGCGAGGGTGCCATCCTGCACGCGGCCGGTGGCGTCATCGGCATTGGTGCCGGAGGTTTCGTCGAGTTTCCACCAGCCGCGGAGGTTGGTGTAGATCGAACCCGGAACCGAAGCGTTGTCGAACGGCGCTGTGCCAACGGTGAACTCCAAGCCGGTCGGCGAGCCATCGCCATCCGGATCGGCGGCGAGGTCGGGGATGATCACGTTGATCGTCAGCGTGGTCTCGGCATAGGCCCCCGTTCCATCGGTGGCGCGCACCGTGAAGACGTTGGCGCTGCCGCCGTCGGCGAGCCCCGGAGTACCGGAGAGCGCACCATTCGAAGCCACCGTGAGCCACGCTGGACCGGACACCTTGGTGTAAGTGAGCGTGTCACCGGCATCGATGTCGCTGGCGCTGCCCGCGATCGTGTTGCCGGTGTAAGGCATGCCCGAAGTCGCATCCGGAGCCGTGAGGGCGGAGGCGAAGGTCGGGGCATCGTTCACGTTCACCACCGTGATGTTGAGCGTCGCGTTGACGTTGGCACCCGCGGCATCGGTCACCTTCACGGTGAAGCCGTTTGCCCCCACATCGGAGTTTCCGGGCGTGCCGGAGAGCGCTCCATTCGAGGCAACGGACAACCAGGCCGGACCGCTCACCTTCGAGAAGGTGAGGCTGTCGCCCGCATCCACATCGGTGCCATAGCTGGCGATCGATCCGGAATACGCGCTGTCCTCGGTGGCATTGCCGCCGGTGATCGGGTTCGCGGTGAAGACCGGAGCATCGTTCACATTGGCCACCGCGATGTTGAGCGTCGCGTTGACATTGGCACCGGCGGCATCGGTCACCTTCACGGTGAAGGCGTTCGCACCCACGTCACCGTTGAGCGGCGTGCCGGAGAGCGCGCCATTCGAGGCCACGCTGAGCCAAGACGGACCGGACACCTTCGAGAAGGTGAGCGTGTCGCCCGCATCGATGTCGGAGCCGTAGCTGGCGATCGATCCGGAATACGCGCTGTCTTCCGTGGCACCGGCACCCGTGATCGGGTTCGCGGTGAAGGTCGGGGCATCGTTCACGTTGATCACCGTGATGTTCAGCGCGGCATTGACGTTCGCACCGGCGGCATCCGTCACCTTCACAGTGAAGGCGTTCGCACCGACGTCGCTGTTACCCGGCGTGCCGGAAAGTCCGCCATTGGAAGCAACGCTCAGCCAGGCCGGACCGGACACCTTCGAGAAGGTGAGCGTGTCGCCCGGGTTGATGTCGGCACCGTAGGAGGCGATGGAACCGGAGTAGGCGCTATCTTCAGTAGCATTGCTGCCGCTGATCGGATTCGCCGTGAAGGTCGGAGCCGCGTTCGGCACCGTGAACGAGGAGGCGATGGATGTCACCGAGCCGCCGCTGTAGACCGCCTTCGCGGTGAAGCTATGGCTGCCCACGGTGGCATTGTTCGTCCAGTTGATGGAATACGGGGAGCTGCCGTCGGAACCGACAAGCGAGCCATCCACGTAGAACTCCACCGACGTCACCGGCAAGCCCACAGCCACCACGTTCGCCGAAACGGTCACGCTGGTGCCGGAGGTCAGGCTGCTGCCATCCGCCGGAGCCCCGACATTGACGCTCGGCACCACTGGAGCTGCCAGGAACTGCGGGAAGATCGCCGTGGTCGGGATGGCCGCACGGCTGATGCCGGGACCCTGCCAGGCCACCGAAGCATGGTCACCGCCACCGCCCTCGTAGTGCTGGACCTCCATGTAATACACCTTGCCCGCGGTGAGCGTGAAGGTCGCGGACTTCTGCGACGACTGCGAATCCCACGACTGGAATCCGGTGTAGCCGCTGACGTTCGCGATCTGCGCCTTGTTCGCCGCGGTTTCATCCGTGCTCAGGTAGAGGCGGGAATCATCGTCCGAGGCGATCCAGAACGTGTAGTCGCCGGTGGTCGGCACCTGGATGTAGCCCGTGAGCTGGCGCGAGTAGCTGTCCGCCACGTTCTGAGGCGTGGTGAACGTCGTCAGCGAACCGGTGTAGTTGGTCGTTCCAGTCCAGGTGTTGGTGTTGTAGGCCGTGGCACCCGCGAAGCGCTTCTCGCTCACACCCGCCACTGCGGGCGGATTGCACACCACCTTGAACGAACCGTCACCGGTCGAGCCCGCGTTGTCGATCGCGCGGACGATGAGATGGCGGACGCCCGGATTCGGCAGCGAGCCGGGAACCTGGAGGGTCACCTGGCCGCTGGAGTTGATCGCGAACAGGTTGCTTTCATTGCCCGCAACGATCGTCCAACCGGTGATGCTGCGGCCGGACGCCGGGGTGGCGGTCGCCGTTCCCAGCACCGTGCCCACACTCATGGCGGAGGTGGCGTTCACCTGGGTGGCACCCACGACCGGCGCGTTCGCGTCGAGCAGGGTGATGGTCGTCGAGGACGGCGCGGTGAGCGAGGCACCGGACGGGCTCGACAGCGACACCACGATGCCTTCCGGCGCTTCACCGATCGCATCGGTGAGAATGCTCAGCGGCAGGGCCTTCATCTGCTCGCCGCTGTTGAAGGTCAGCGTGCCGTTTGTCAGCGAGTAGTCGCTGCCATTGGTCGCCGTGCCGGTGGAGCTGTAGTTCACCGTGATCGGCGTGGAGCCGGCCGGGCGATCGAGCAGCACCTGGAGCATCGGCTCGGAGCCATCGCCCTCCACACGCGTGGTCGAGGCGGTGAGCATGCGGACGGTGCGCGGCGCGGTATCGGCGATCGGCGAAACGATCGGCGTGCGGCTGAAGCCCGGACCCTGCCAGGCGACGGAGACGTGGTCGCCCCCTCCACCTTCCTGGTGCTGGACCTCCATGTAGTAGCTCTGGCCCGCAGTCAGCGTGATGTTCGCAGACTTCTGCGAGGTGTTCGCATCCCAGTCCTGGAAATTCGTCCAGCCGCTGACGGTGGCAATCTGCACCTTGTTCGCAGCGGTGGCGTCCGTGCTCAGGTAGAGACGGGAGGCATCATCGGAAGCAACCCAGAAGGTGTAGGTGCCGGTGGTGGGAGCGGTGATCAGACCGGTGAGACGGCGCGAATAACTGTCCGCGACATCCTGGGCCGGAGTGAACGATTCCAACAGGCCGGTGTAATCCGGCGTCACCGAGTTCCAGGTGTTGTTGGTGTAAACGGAACCGGTATTCCAGCGTTCCTCGGTGACAAGGGCCGGAATCTGATCATCGAAGATCAAAACGCTCTCCGTGCCCTTGTTCGCCGTGATGCTGGCATTCGTGGCCGCCGTCAGTTGCAGGACCGCGGTCTCGCCACCTTCCACATAACCGTCGTTCTTCACGCGGATGCGGACGTTCTTCGAGGTTGTGCCCGGGGCGAACGTCAGCGTGGCGTAGGGAATCGGAGCATTGCCATTGGCGGCATCCACGAAGCCCCAGTCGACGTCGTCGCCCATGGCATCGCCACCGTTCGCGATGACCCGGACCGTGATCGTGTTCGCGGAAGACGCGGAGAGCACCACCGGCAGGTCGCGGTATTCACCGAGCGCGCCGGGTTGCTCGCTGGTGGAAATCGCCGTCTGTTGGAAGCCCACGGTGACCGTGGCGGCATCGTTGTCCGTGATCTCGAAGGTGGCCGAGGCCGGGAAGTCCACGCTGTAACCGGTGCCGGCGGCCACCGTCGCGGTGACGGTTTCCGTTCCCTCCACCAGCGCGTCATCCACCGGGGTGACCGGGACGAGCACGCCTGAATCGCCATCCGCAATCACGCAGGTGCCGCTCATGGTGGCGTAGTCGGTGCCGTTCGTGGCGGTGCCGGACATGGTGTAGTTCACCGTCAGCGCACCGGTGGTGCCGACCGCGCGGGAGAAGTAGAAGTTCGCCGTGGTCGGCCCGGATTCGGACGGGGTCTGGTTGTAGGTCGAGACCATCACGCGTTCGCTGCCGCTGTCGTTGTCGCGGATCAGCGCGGTGGCGGACGGGTCGTTGTAGACCTTGTAGCCGGTTCCCGGGGTGATCGTCGCCACCACGGTTTCAGTCGGCTCGGCGGTGGTGTCGTTGGTGATCGGGATCGTGACGGTGGTGTCGTTCGATCCATTCACCGGAACACTGACACTGCCGGAAAGCGCGGTGTAGTCGCTGCCCGCGGTGGCGGTGCCGCCGACGGTGTAGTTCACCGTGACGTTGCCGCTTCCCGTGCCGATGGTGTGGAAGATCAGCGTCGCGTTCGAGCCACCTTCCGTGCCGATCGATCCCGCGCGAACGGTGACGAGCACCGGATCGTTGTTGTCCGTGATCGTAACCGTTCCCTGATAGGCGGAACCGATGCTGTAGGCGTTGTTGAAGGTGCTCAGCGAAAGCACGACGGTTTCCGCCGGCTCGCCGATGTCATCGTCATACGGCGTGATCACCACCGGAGCGCTGGTGGCCCCGGCCGGGATCGTCACCTGGCCGGTGAGGGCCATGTAGTCGGTGCCGTAGGAAGCGGTGCCGGTGAGGCCGTAGTAAACGGTCAGCGGAGCCGAGGTGTCGCCGGTGCGGGTGAGAAGGAAGGTGCCGGTATCCTGGCTCCCTTCCGACGCATCCGGATCCGGAACGCTCACGGTCACCACCGGTGTGTCGTCATCGGTGATGATGACGCTGGCCGTGGTGGCGCTGGCATCGCGGAGGTAGGCGGCGTTCGTGCTGATGGTGGCCACCACGTCCTCCGGCACCTCGATGAGGCTGTCGTTGGTCGGAGTCACCACCACATCCACCGAGCTCTGGCCCGTGGGAATCGTCACCGTGGTCGGCAGCGTGGTGCAATCGGTGCCATTGGTGGCGGCACCGCTCCAGGCGACAGTCACATTCAGCGCCGCCGCCGTCGAACCGGTGCGGGTGAAGGTGAACTTGCCGGTGTCGGTGCTGGACGGCGCTTCCGTCGCGTAAGGATCGGGCGCGGTCACGGCCACCAGCGGCAGCGTGGTGTCGTTGTCATTGAGCGTCATCACCACCGAGTTCGAACTGCCGGAAACATAACCGGCGGACGAGGCGAGCTGGAGGGTGATGGTTTCCGGGCCTTCGGCGGCGGTGTCGTTGACCGCGGCCACCGCCACATCGAGCGTGGCGGAACCGGCCGGAATTGTGAACGACTTGTAGGAACCCGACGCCACGTAGGCCGGCGTGAAGGTGTAGTCCGTGGTCATGGTGGCCGTGCCGCCCACGGGCGAAACGAGCACCACCAGATCCGCGGAAGTGTCACCGGTGCGGGTCAGGCGGAAGTTTCCGTTCGAGCCACCCTCGGTCGGGTCCGCGGTCTTCGTCAGCGTCACCAAGGTCGGCACGGCGCTGGTCCAGTTCACCGTGTTCGTGCCCGCGACCACCGTGTAGGGATTCGCGGTGGACGGGGTGAAGGTGTAGCCAGGCAGCGAAGCCGTGAGCGTGGTGGAGCCGGTGGCCAGCCCCGGCAGCGAGTAGGTGCCGTCGGCATTGGTGAAGGCATACTTGCTGCCGTTGCCGATCATCACGCCCGCCAGCGGGTTGGTGCCGTCGGTCACCGTGCCGGTGATCGCCTGCTTGCCGTGCGAGCCAACGTTGATCACCACCGAGCGCCGCACCGAGCCGCCCTTCATGTCGGAAACGGTCAGCATCGCGTTGACTTGCGCGGCGGTGCTGAAGGTACGGGTGAAGGTGGAAGTGTTCGTGCCGTAGACGCCGTCATCGAACTGCCAGAAGTAGGCGAGCGGGTCGCCATTGGCATCCGAGGCGGTGGCCGTGAAGGTCACGCTGCCACCCGCCGAGATCGTCGTGGCGGATGCACCGAGCGTGGCGGTCGGCGCCACATTGCCCGGAAATGGACCACGGTTGTAAACGACATCCAGGGACGGCGGCGTGGTCGCGTTTTCGGCCACCACGGTGAAGTGCTGGTCGGATTCCCAGTCGGAATAGGTGCGCCCCTCCGCGATGCCGGCGTCGCTCTTGCCGCTCGGCGTGCCGGGCGTGGTGTCGACCAAATGGCCGGCGTTGCTACCCATGCCGTTGTAGAGCACCAGCGCCTGGTCCGCGAGCAAACCGCCGCGGGCCGGATGGTACTCGATGTTGTAGCCGCGGATGCTGTCCTTCGCGACGTTGATCGCGTAGCGCTTCCCTTCCTCCAGCTGCGGCTGGTCGTAGGCGTAGATGCGGTACAGGCCGCTGGTCTTCGGCGAGTGGAAATAGTTCGATGGGAGCCAGCCGAGCTGGCGCTTGCTGATCGTGTTGTAGTGCGCGGAGAAACCACCGCTGCCGCCCATCACGTCATACGGGTTACCGTATTCCTGGTTCGCGCCGGTGCCGTAGGCCGTGCCGTCGGTGGTGCTCCAGTAGTTCGCGTGACTCAGTCCGAGCGAGTGGCCGCACTCGTGGTTCAGCACGTCCATGCCGTCCCAGCTCACCCACACGCTGCTGCCGCCACCCCACGAGGCACCGCCGAGACGCGGGCCGCCGTTGACGCGGACGATGATGCAGTCGAACTGCCCCGGATCATATCCGAGCGCCTTCGCCGCGGCCCGGGAATCATTGTGAACAAGGCCCAGGCCGTTCACCTCACTGTCCTTGTCGATGTACCACTTCTGCGTGTGCGGCAGCGTGACCAGCGGCGTGAACGTCGTGGTCTGGGTCATCTTCCCGTAGGAGCTCTCGATGTAGTAACGCGCGTTGTTGCGCATGTCGTTGTACGCGCCCTCCTCGGTGTTCGGAGGGCTCGTCTGCTCCTGGTAGATCACCCGGATGTAGAGGCACTTGAACGCGCCGATCGAGCGCGACGAGGTGCCGGGGTAATTGTCCATGAAGAAGCCGCCGCCACCCGAGCCGCTGGCCTGGACGTAAGTGCGGTAGTTGTCCTCCAGCACGGCCACGTGCGAGCCGTTGCAAAGCGTGATGATCGTCTCGCCGATCTGCACAGTCGGCGTGTCCTGGGTCACCGCCGCGCCGGTCGAGACGGACTCGGTGGTCTTCCCGGACACCGGGCAGGTCTCCTGCACCGTGGCTCCCGCGGGAATCTTCTCGCCGACATCCAGCGCGCGCACCGCGTTCGATGCCACCGCGAACTCACGGCCATCCGCGTAGCCCTGCAGCGGGGTGTTCGGCAGCGAGGACAGATCCTTCAGCTCCTCCGGAACGTGCGCCTTGTAGCTCACGCCATTGGCTTCGAAATAGCGCATCGTCAGCGCCTCCGCGGGAATCTCGACTCCCGGTTGCGGACGGCCCTTGTAAACTTCGAAACTGCCCACGGTGGAAACCGGGGTCTCGAGCTGGCTCACGATCTCCTTGGGAAGATCCTGCCGCTCCACGCGGGTCACCGCGCGGTCCACCGCCTGGCGTGGATCGAAGGAGATCAGCGCGCGGTATTCCGGACGGCGCTCACCGGCCAGCCGGCTCCCCTCCTCCACCAGCGCCTGCCGCTCTTCCGGCGTGGCGTTCTTCCACTTCACCTTCCATGCGTCGAACGCATCGAGTTTCGCGAAGTCCGGCTCACGGGGTTTCTCGGTAGCCCACGCGCCGAAATCGCGGGCGGGTTCGACATTCGCCACGTCGGCGGCCACCTCTTGAACGGCGGCGACGGCTCCGGAAACCGGATCGGCGGCGGGATTGACCTGCTCCGCCTGCGCCTTCGCGCGGGCTGAAGCAGCGGGAGTGGTCGGGGTGGCGTTGCCGGGTGAATGCGGCCGGAAGACAACAGCCGTTCCGGCGGCAAGCAACGCGCCAAGGCAGATCACGGAGGATCGGCGGGGTTTCATGGGTTTAGATGCGAGGTATGGAATGAACGAAAAAGCCGCGAAACAGGTGATCCCGTCCGCGGCTTGCGACTCACTGATGCAGGCGAGCACCTGTTCCTCCAACCTGCCCCAGGGCGACCCGATCCGGGACCACCAGGGTCACGGAGAGGATCGGACCACCAGCCCCCACACAAATCCGCCATTTGTCAAACGACACCCGTATAGGGATCGAGTGGGGACGGATCAGGTTTCGCACGGGAACGGGACAGCTTGGGTTTCCAAATGCAATAGTGCGGCGTCCAAAATTGGGTTTTGAGCACCTACGCAAACGGGGAATTTCCATTCCCCAAAATGGAAACCAAAACGATTTCCAATTCAGGGAAGCAAATGGCGGTTTTGTCGCAAAGGGTCAATGGCAAAACGTTAGAGAACTGGTCCGTTCGCGCCCGATCAGCGTGGTTGTTGAGTTTGTCGGGTAAAAAAATATCCCGAACCCGATTCCCCATTTGCGATTTAGCCAACCTTGGTTGCGCTCGAGTCAAACCCCCAACCGATCAAGCGACCCAATCCTATATCCATTCAATGATTCCGCATCATCCACGCCAGCTCATCTCTCCATATGCAACCGTAACCGACCAGGCATTACCGCTACAAAAATTGGCATTACACCTACGGATTTCCAAAGTTCCGACCCCAAAAATCCTTCAAACCACCTTGGCCCCACCTGGTAGACTCCTCCACTCGAGAAGTCGCAATCATGCATCCTTTCCACGATTTCAAGACGCGCATCGGCCAAGAAAATTTCATTCAATTTATCATGATTTCACAAATTCGCTTTTAGCGAATCCACAACCCTCCAAAGGTACCGCCGCGCCATCGGCGCGGCATCATTCCGAAGGGCTGGTCCTCAATTCCTCTGTACCTTGAGGTGGAGGAAATAACTCGCACTGCCTGCCGCGGAATCCGGGCAACCCACATCCACTCCGACCCGGCCACCGGACGGAGTCCCGACCGTCAGCCGCGGCGTTCCGGACGCCTGCCAGGTCCATGCCGCCGTGCCCGCCTTCCCTGCCAAGGCATACCACGAACCACCCAGCAACCCCGTGCCCTCCACCGTGTAGGTGAGATCGGCGGGCGTGGGATCGGGCAAGTCGAGGTGCAGCGCCATCGGAGTCGCCCCCGGCTTCAAGGCGGGCATCGCCGTCTTGCCATCGAGCGGGTCGGTCCCCAGGCCATACTCCATCAGGTTCGAAACCCCGTCGTGGTCCGGATCAGCCGCGTCCCCAGCCACCAGCGGATCGTTGGCCGAGGCCCCGAACTTCGTCTTCTTCCACGCATCCACCGGCAGATCGGCGATGGTCACCGTTCCGGAAACCGTGGCTCCCAACGTGTAGGCGGCATCGGAAGTCGCGGTGAAGATCGCGGTTTCATCCCCTTCCGCCGTGGCGTCCACCACCGGTGTCACCATCACGTCCACCGAGGAAGCCCCGGCGGGAATCGTGACCGACGAGCCAATGGAGCTGTAGTCGGTGCTATTGCCGGCGGTGCCGGACAACGAGCACTTCACCGTCAGCGCGGACAAGGTCGAGCCACTGCGTGAAACCGTAAACTTCCCAGCCACCGGTCCCTTCTCCGCCGCATTCGGCAGCGGCGTGGAAACGGTCACCACCGGCAGTGGCGAGGTCACCGTGGCCACCATGTCGTCGAAGGTCTTCACCTCGCCATCGGAACCGATGAGGCGGAGCGTGTAAATACCCGCCTGACTGAAGGATGCGGTGGTACTTGGCGAGGAAGCATTGCCAAAGTTCGTCGTGCCCGGCCCGGACACTTGGCTCCAGGTGGTGGTGAGCGCGCCCGGCGACACCGGCTTGCCGTCATCGGCCGCGGTGCCGGCCAGCGTGGCATTGGCTGGCAGCAAGACCGGCTGATCGGCTCCCGCGTTCACCAGCGGTCCGATGTTCCCGGCGTAGCCGAAGCCGCTGACACTGTCGAAGGTCGCCGTGTTCAGCGCCGTATTCGAATTGCTGCTGCCATTGCACACCGCGAAACCCACCAGCGCCGTGGCCGGCATCGATGCCAGCGTGTAGGACCCGCTGCCCGTCCACGTCAGACCATCGTCCGAGTAATAGCCGTAGAACACATTGCCCACGCGCTGGAGACGCAACCACACCGGAGCCGCCTTCTTGACGGACGAACCGGTCACGATGCTGGCCCCGGAGGACGAACGGGACATCAGATAGGTGGAGAAGCTCGACGACGTCGCGCTCTCGTTCGTCATCGTCGCCTGCACGTTACCAGCGGCGGTGCTGGCGCGGGCCATGAGCGCGGTGTGATCGGAGCTGGAGGACTGCGATTTGCTCACCAACCGGGCCTTCACGTCGAAGTCCCCCGTCAGGCTCTGGTAGTAAAAATTGCACTGGTCGCTGGTGCCATAGATGTCCGCACCGCTGCCCGAAACGGTGTAGGTGCCGTTCGACACCGATCCGGATCCCGCCAGCGGCGGCGAGCCGATCCCGGCATTCGTGAAACTGCCGCCCGCCACCACGCCGACATTCACCGTCACGTCCGCCGTGGTCGTGACGCCGCCGTCGTAGGCGGAGAGCCGCAGGACGTAAGCTCCGTTTGCGGAAAACACCGCCGTGGTGTTCAAGGCGTGCGTGTCACCGAAGGTCACGGTGCCAGGACCACTCACCATGCTCCATGTCGTCACCAGCGCGGATGGCTGGCCGTCGTCGCTGGCGGAGGCTTCCAGCAGCATTCCCACGCCCGCGGGAATACTCGTGCTAGCGACCGTCGGCGACGTGATCGTCACCACCGGGTTCACATCGTTGTCCGCGATGGTAACCGTTCCCGTCACGGTTCCGTTGAGGCCGTAGGTCGGATCAGCCGTGAGGGTGACAATCGACGTTTCACCGCCGGTCTCCTGGAGATAGTCATCGATCGGAGTCACCGTGATGGTGGCGCTGGTTTGGCCTGCCGGAATGGTCACGGACCCGGACAGCGTCTGATAGTCGGTGCCATTGGTCGCCGTGCCGGAAATCGTATAGAACACGGTGAGGGCGGACGCAGTGGAGCCACCGGCCCGCGTCACCGTGAACGCGCCGGTATTCAGCCCCGCCTCGGCCGCGTTCGCATCGGTGGTCGCGAGGCTCACCGTGGTGATCGCCGTGTTCACCGTGACATCATCGAAGGTCTTCACCCAGCCATCGTCCGCGGTCAGGCGGAGAACGTAGGTGCCGGAGGCGGAGAAGGTGGCCGAGGTGGCGGCGATCGCCGCATTCCCGAAGGTCGTCGTGCCGGTGCCGGAAATCTGCGACCACGCCAGCAGCGGGGTAGAAAGCGGCTGTCCGTCATCGCTGACGGTGCCCGCGAGATTCACCGACGAGGTAGCCACGGTCTGATCGGAACCGGCGGACACCAGCGCGCCCTTGTTCGCCAGCGGCGTCACCGAGAAGCTGTCGAAGGTCGCCGTACAGGTGCTGCTGGTGTTGTTCGCACATAGGCTGAGACCGATGTAGGTGTCCGTGCCCATGGTGATGGTGGCGGTGGACTGGTCGCTCCACGTCACGCCATCGGCCGAGGACGCACCGGTGAGCACGTTCCCCACCCGCGAGATCCGCACCCAATACGGTGCCACCGGTCCGGCGGTGTTGCTGTTGCTGCTGCTACCGTCGGTGGACGAGCGCCATTGCATCGCGGTGCCGTTTCCCGGTGTCACCGACATGAACGCGTGCTTCGACCCCGCGGCCAGCGATTCACGGATCATCACGCCCGGCTTCGCCCACCCCGAGGTGTTCGTCACCGAAAGCACCCGCGCCGTCACCGCCACATCGCCGTGCGCACGTTCGAACGCAAACCGGAACGAGTCCGCGCTGTTCCAAAGATCGCCGCTCCGGCACGCCAGCGTGTGCACGCCGGTGCCCTCGTTCAGGGCATAGGTCCCCGCGCTCACGCTGCTGCCAATGTCCTTCGCCACCAGCGTGTCCGTTCCGCCGACATTGACCGTCTGGTCCGCGGTCGAGGTCTGGTTTCCATCGTAAGCCGAGAAGCGCAGCACATAGGTGCCTGTCGCGGAGAAGGTTGCGGTCGTATTGAGAGCCGCCGCGGTTCCGAAGGTCACCGTGCCCGGCCCGCTCACTTTCGTCCACGAGTAGGTCATCGGCGATGGCAGGCCATCATCGGTGGCAGTAGCCTCCAGCAGCAACCCGGCACCCGTGGGCAACACCACCCCGGGATTCACCGGACTGGTGATCTGGACGAACGGCGCGAAGTCGTCGTCCTCGATGGTCACCGAGGCGAAATAGGACGCGCCCAGCGCGTAGCTGGAACTCGTCGAAAGCGTGACCAGCACGTATTCATCCCCCTCGCTGGCCAGGTCGTTGACCGGCGTGAGCGTGATCGTCTTGCTGGCGGAGCCCGCCGGGATCGTGACCGAGGTGCCGATCGAGGTGTAATCCGTGCCACTGGTGGCACTCCCCGCCACCGTGAAGTTCACGGTGAGTGCGCTGGTGGTCGCGCCGGTGCGGGTCACGGTGAACGTTCCTGTCGTCGTCCCGGTCTCGGTCGCGGTGTCGTCGGTCGCCACCAGCGTCACCACCGGCATGTCGTCGTCGACAATCGTCACCGTGGCCGCGGAAGGAGAACCCACGGTATAGGCTGCGTTCGCCGCGAGCGTGACGATCACGGTTTCCGAGGACTCGGCGGTGGCATTGTCCAGCGGAGTCACCGTGAGCGGCGCGCTGGAGGCCCCCGCGGGAATCGTCACCGAGGTCCCGACCGCCGTGTAGTCGCTGCCCGAGGTCGCCGTGCCGGAAACGGTGAAGTTCACCGTGAGCGGATCGGTCGCAGGCCCGGTGCGGCTCACCGTGAAGGTGCCCGTATCCACCGACGAGGGACCTTCGGTAGCCGTGGCATCGGTGGCCACCACCGTGACCGTGGGCGTGTCGTCGTTGAGGATCGTGTAGGTGTGCGACGAATTTCCACCCATCACCGCGCCGGTGGCGTTCGAAAGCCCGATGACCACCGTCTTGTTCGCCTCGATCACCACATCATCCACCACGGCGAGAGCGATGGACTTCACCGTTTCCCCGGCATTGAAGGTCAGCGTGCCGCTGGCGAGCGTGTAATCCGCCCCGTCGGCAGCCGTGCCTCCCGTGACCGCATAATCCACCGTGACCGGAGCCGTGGGCGCGAAACTAAGCGCCACCGGGATGTTCACCGGGCTGGAAGCCTCCGGACCCGACGATGCCGTGGCGGCGAAGCCCAGCGTCGGTTGGGAAGGCGGCACATCGTTGTCAGAGATCGAAAGGATGTGCTGCGAGATCGAGCCGAGTCCGGCATTGCCCGCGTTCACCAGCGACACCACCACGGCCTCGGTGGTCTCCACGATCGCGTCATCGGTGATCGAAACAGGAATGTTCAGCGTGGTCGTTCCCGCCGGGAAAGTCAGCGTGCCGCTCGCCAGGGTGAAATCCACCCCGCTGCCCGCGGCATTGGTCACCGATCCCGAGCGCCAGATGAACGTGGTGCCGCTCGACGAGGTCAGCGCGCAGGTGCCGTGGCGCGCGTCATCGAACAGACTCTCACGGATCATCACGCCGGCCTTGGTCGAGGACGCGCCGCCAGTGATACCGGTGACGCGTGCCGTGATCGTGCAATCGCCGGTGACCGGCTGGGACACCAGGTAGCAGGAATCCGCGCTTCCGGAAATGTTGTTGGTCTGCGCCTTGAGCGTGTAGGTCCCGGAGGCCACCGACCACGTGCCCGGCTTCGGCGTGTAGCCCACGTCGGTGCCGGTGAAGGATCCGCCCGCCGGGGTCACCGTGACGTTGTCAAAGGTGGCGGTCACCTGCGAGGCGCTGCTGTTGTTCGTGCCCAGGCACAGCCCGACGAAGGCCGTGTTCCCCATCCCCACCGTCTGGGTGGAACCCTGCTGCGTCCAGGTCGTGCCATCGGGCGAACGATAAGCGGCCACCGTGCTGCCGGCGCGGACCATCCGCACCCAATACGGTGCGGTGAGCCCGGAGCTGTCGTTGTTGGAAGCGCTCAACGAACCGCTTCCCACCACGTAGCCGACTGTCACCGGATTCGCGGACGCCGCGGAGAGGCTCACCGGGATGCTCACCGTGCCCGCGCCTTCCGACGTGGTGCTGGCCGCCACGTTGAAGCCCACCGTCACCGTGGAGGTGTCGTTGTCCCCAAGGTAAAGCGTGGCGGGCAAGGGCGACCGGGAATACGTCCCCGGAGCCAGCGACATGATGATCGTTTCAGTGCCTTCCGCGGTGGTGTCATTGATCGGCGTGATGGCCACATCGACGAACGAGGCTCCCGCCGGAATCGTCGCCGTGCCGCTGAGCGTGGTGTAATCGGTGCCATTGGTGGCCGTGCCGCCCATCGTGTAGTTCACCACCAGCGGATCGGTGGTCGCACCGGTGCGGAGCAGCGTGAACTTGCTACCGGTCGAAGGCTCGGCCGGAGTGGCACTGGAAGCATCCACGAACACGGTCGGCAGGCTTCCATCGTAGAGCCACATCGCCGCGCGGTCGCTGGACGGCCAAGTCACGTAGGACGCGGAAGGCGTGATCGAAACAGTGACATCCTCCAGATCCTCCGCGGTGCCATCGTTGGTCGGAGTGAGGGTCACGTCGAAGGTCCGGTTGCCGCTGCCCGCCGTGATCGTCACTGAACCGCTGGGCGTAACGTAGTCGACGCCCGACGTGGCGCTGCCACCCAGCGTGTAGTTCACCGTGAACGGCGTGGTCACCACCCCGCTGACCGCAAAACGGAAAATCCCCGCGGTACCGGACTCGCTGAAACCATCCTCCGCCGCGGCCACCGAGACGAAGGGCTTGTTGGTGGTGTTGCTCTTGATGGTGAGCGTGCTGGTGGCATTGCTGCCGAGCTTATAGTTGCTGCCAAGCGATCCGAGCAGCAGCGTGACGGTCTGGTCATCCTCCAGGATGCCGTCATCGATTGGCACGATCGTCACCGCCGCAGAGTTTTGTCCCGCCGGGATCGTCACGGAGCCGGGCAGGATGACGTAGTCGACACCCTGCAACGCGGAGCCGGCCACGCTGTAATAAAGCGTGAGGTCCTGCGAGGTGTCACCCGTGCGAGTCACCAGGAAAGTGCCGTTGTCAGCGGGACTCGCCCCTTCCGTAGCGATCGAATCGGATGCGGAAACAGTGATGATCTGGAGATCGTCGTCCACGAGGGTTGCGGTCGCCGCGTTGAGCGGAGAAGCCTCGATGAGATACGCCGCGTTCGACGCCAGCGTGACCACCACGGTCTCATTCGTCTCCGAGGCGTTGTCGTTCACCGTGGCCACCGGGATGTCCACGGAAGACGCACCGGCCGGAATGGTCACGGAACCCGGCAGAGCGGTGAAGTCGCTGCCGCTGGTGGCCGTGCCAGTGACGCTGTAATTGACCGTCAAAGCCGCAGCGGTGCTGCCGGTGCGGCTCACGGTGAGCAGCGCGGGAGATCCGGAGTTTTCCACCGTGGTCGGGACGGCCGCCACGATGCTGACCTTCGGCACCGTCGTGTCATTGTCCAGAATGGTGACCGTGGCCTCCTGAGAGCCTCCGATGACATAGGAGGCATTCTGCGCCATCAGCAGCCGCACCGTCTCCGGACCCTCGGCCGAGGTGTCGGTCTTCGGCGTCACGGTCACATCCAGCGAGGAAGCTCCGGCGGGAATGGTCAGCGTGTTCGACGAGATTGCCGGTGCCAGCGTGTAGTCCGCACTCGTCGCGGTGCCGGTGACGGATTGCATGGTCACCGCCAGCGCGCTCCCCGTCGGGCCGGTGCGGGTCAGAGTGAATTTCCCGGTCGATCCGGCCAGATCCTCGGTGCAGGTCGGCACCGAGGCGGTGAGGGTCACCACCGTGCCCGCCACCGTCTCGAAATTGGCATCGGCCGTGTTCGGTCCCACCGTGATCGTGGAACCGAGGCTGCCATTGAACGTGTAGCCGTCCAGGCGCGGAGTGATCGTGTAGTTGCCCGCCGCGAGCCCCACCAAGGTGTAGTAGCCGTCCGAATCGGTCATGGTTTCCTTACCCGTGGTCGCCACCGGGATGTTCGCCACCGGCTGGCCGCCTTTCGTCACCCGGCCACCGATGCTGAAGGTGGTGTTGGTGCCAACATTGATCACGACACTGCGCACCGTCGTCTTTCCCTTCATGTCGGACACCGTGCAGGTCACCTGATACTGGCCGGCGGAGCTGAAAGTGCGGGTGATCGAGGACGCATTCGGCAGGGCCGTCTTGTCGCCGTTGCCGTAGCTCCAATAGTAAGACAGCGCATCGCCATCGGGATCGCTGGCGGTGGCGTTGAACGTGACGCTCGCGCCGACCGGCACATTGGTCGCCGAGGCATTGAGAGCCAAAGTCGGTGCCTGATTCGCCGGGAACTGGCCGAGATTCACCACCACGTCCACGGTCTTCGGATTGCCGTTCGCGGCGGGCTGCACCGCCACCGGGGTCAGGTGGATGCCGGACTCGAAATCGGAAAACGTGCGGCCCACGATGATGTTGCCGTCGGCCTTGCCATTGATCGACCCGGGAGTGGTGTCGATGAGCTGGTTGTTGCTGCCGCCCCCCGAGGGATACTTCCATTCCAGACGGATGCCATTGGCCTGCCACGGCTGGTTGGCATCGGCGTCGGAAAGCTGCCGCACCTCGGCGTAGTAGGTCCGCAGCGGGTCCTTCACGATCTTCAGCCCGTAGCTGCGGGCAGGGTCGAGCACATTTGAATCCTGCGCTGCCACCCGGTAGGTCCCACTCGCGGCCACGCTGGTCAGGTTGTCCGCGGTGAACCACTTGATCTGCTCCTTCGCGGCAATATTGTAGTGGCCGGTGGAAATGCTGCCGCCGCCCATGATGTCGAAGTCATCGCCGTACTCCTGGTTCGCGCCATTGCCGGTGCCGTTCGAGCCATCGGTGGAATCCCAGAAGTTCGCGTGCGCCAGACCGAAAGTGTGCCCCATCTCGTGGGCCACCACCTCGCGCCAGGTGGAGCTATAGATCCACACGCTGTTGCCGCCGACCGAGCCCCAGCCGCCCGCTCCGCGGGAAACACCGTAGGCGTAGGACTGGAGCACGATGATGCAATCGTAGTTCGCCGGATCGTAGCCGAGCGCCTTCGCCGCCGCGCGGGCGTCACTGTGGGTGAGACCGAGGCAGTCGATGCTGCCGCCGTTCGCCGAATCGTTCGCCTGGTACCACTTGCCGTCGTGCGGCATCATCACGCAGGGCGTGACGGTGGTGGCGATCATCAGCTTTCCGAAGGACGACTTGTTGTAGTAGTCGCTGATGTCCTTCATCGTGTTGTAGGCGTTCGCCTCCGTGGTCGGGGCCACGTTCTCATCCGGGAAGGTCGCGGGAATGTAGAGCACCCGCATCACCCCGAGCGCCTTGGTCGAAACGTAGGGCAGCGGGCCGTTGTAGCCCACCCCACCGCCACCCACGCCTTCCCCGGCGATGAGCTGGTTCTCGTAGATCGTCGTGTGGGAACCGTTGCAGAGGTAGACGACCTGGCCCTGCGCCTCCACCACCGGCTCATTCTCCTTCACCGCGGCATTCGCCTGATCCGCGGGCAGGGCGGTCGAGTTTCCCGAAACCGGGCAGACCTCCACCTTCGGCAAGGCCGGGTCGGGACGCTCGCCGACCTCCAATGGACGCACCGGACTCGGATCCAGCGCGAGCTGGGCCATGCCTCCCTCCGGCCGGATCGCCACGCCGTTCACCGAGCGGTTCGGCTTGTAATCCATCAGGAACTGTTCGCGGCCCGAGGTGTAGGCCTGGTAGGTCACGCCGTCGTTCAGCTCCAGGTAATGCACCGAGGGCACCACCGGCGAACCCGGCAGCACGGTGTTCGCATAGGTCCGGAGGGCCCCCACCCCGCGCACCCGCTCCTCGAGCTGCGCAACCAGCCTCGCCGGAAGGTCCTGCCGCACCACCATCGGCACGGCTTCCTTCAACGCCCGCTCCGGATCGGCCTTGATCAGCTTCAGAAACTCGGGCCGGCGGGCCTTCGCCAGGGCAAGCCCCTCGTCCACCTTGGCCGACCGCTCATCGGCAGACGCCATCCTGTAACCCCGCGACCACGCCGCGAATGCCTCGATCTTCGAGAAATCCACCGGACCCTCGGCGGCCAGCGCCACCGGCTCCTTCGCCAGCGCCTTCCGCTCTGCCGCGGCATGACGTTCCAAACGATCTGAGGAAGATCTCGAGTGCTCGAAAATCAAAAAGCCGAGGGCGCACGCGCCACAGGCGGCGAGCATTGGAACAAGCCGGGAACGACGGGACATGGGTTTGGAAAGCCTGAGAGAAAACAAACAAAAACAGCGGTCTACGGCCGAAATTGAGCCCCCTGCGTCATGGCAAAGGTCCCCCACGGCTCGAAGACACCTGTCGAATCAAACAGCGAATCGGACAAAAAAACGGAGAATCTCGCGGACGCGGCGGCCCTGTCGAATGGCCGGTGCGATCACCGGCCCTGGGTTCTTGGGTTTCTGGGTTTAATGCAGACGAACGAGTGGTTCACGGACGGTTTCCCACCCTAGAACAATGCGGGCATTACTCCCGCAAAGCCGGGTTAGAAAGTAATTTCGATGGATTTGACCGAAATGACCGCCATTCGCGCGCAATCGATCTAAAACCAAGGCATCCCCTGCGTAAAATCCCCCACTCCCGGGGCCGCCATCGGCGAAATCCCCGATCCCCCCACTGTCACCAAAAGCCGCGTGTCCTCCCCGCCCATCTGTGTTAGAATGAGGTGTGAAATGGTCGATTCCCATCGCGAGGATCGCCGGCACGGTGGTGAAGGTCCACGTGACCTTCCTGCTGCTGCTCGCGGCGGTCGGCATGATGTTCTTCGCCAATGGAGGGCCCGCCGTGGCCGCCGGAGCACTGGTGTTCACCGGGGCGTTGTTCCTGTGCGTGCTGCTTCATGAGTTCGGCCACATCTTCGCGGCCCGGGCCTTCGGCATTCGCACCCCGGATGTCACCCTGCTCCCCATCGGCGGTCTGGCTCGCTTGGAGCGCATCCCGGAGCGCCCCGTCCAGGAACTCATCGTGGCCCTCGCCGGGCCCATGGTGAACGTGGTGATCGCCGCCATCCTGATCGCCATCCTCGGCATGCCGGACCCGAACATGCCCCAAACGATGGATTTCTCGTCCGCCGCGAGCCTCGGTCAGCGGCTGATGGTGATCAATGTCTGGCTGGTGGTCTTCAACATGATCCCGGCCTTTCCCATGGACGGTGGCCGGGTGCTGCGCGCCCTGCTGGCGATGTTCCTGCCCTACGCGAAGGCCACGGCGATCGCCGCCGCCATCGGGCAGATGCTGGCGGGCCTCGGAGTCATCCTCGCCCTGATGTGGCTGCACCCGATGTTTTTCCTGATCGCGGTCTTCATCTTCTTCGCGGCGCGGGGCGAAAACGAGTCGGTCCAGACCAGCGAGGCGATGCGCGACCTCACGCTCGCCGACGCGATGATCACCGATTTCCACACCCTGCCGCTCGAAGGTCGGCTGCAAGATGCCGCCGACGCCCTGATCGCGGGGTCCCAGCACGATTTCCCGATCCTCGCGGCGGATGGATCGCTGGCGGGCATTCTCACCCGTGGGCGTTTGGTCGAGGGGCTCACCCACCACGGTCCGGACCATCCGCTGGCGGACCTGATCCTGACGGACATCCCCAAGGTCTTCCCCGCCACCCCGTTGAAGCAGGCTTTCGAAGTGCTCCGCTCGATCCCGTCGGAGGTGCTACCGGTCCGGGACTCCCGCGAGCACGCCGTGGTGGGCCTGCTCAGCGCGGAAAACATCGGCGAGTTGCTCCTGCTCCGGCACGCACTAGCAGAATGGAAAACACATTAAGCACAACCGGAACGCCCCGCCCCCATCGCCCTCAAAAGGCCTAGGTAGCCCCCGGGAACCTCCGTGGTTTCCTCGAATTCCGGCTCATTCCCCCAAACAATCACTCCGTCATCCCTTATGGCATGAAATCCGTAGCCACCATCCAACGACAACCCGACAGGCAAATGGCGGTCCCAAAAGGCACGGATTTCTTCAGCCCAGCTCTCATCACTTCCGGCACCTTCCAGCGATTGGAGTTCCCACTCATTCCACGCGAAAGCGGAATCCCCCTCTCCTGCATAGTCCTTCGAGGTGAGCAACCAGCATGTGGCATCGCCAGAGATCATTTCATCAACCTCTTCCAACACCTCGAGTATTTCCGCAGGTAGCCACGGATACCGGGCGAGAAGACTTGCGGGAACTGGACGCTTTGTTTCGTTCGAGACCCGTCTCCACCCTTCCTTCTCCAATCGTTCCAACTCGGTTTCGAAATCCGGACTCATGGATACACGGGAAACTGGAGCCGGTTATCGGACTTGAACCGATGACCTGATGATTACAAATCAACTGCTCTACCACTGAGCTAAACCGGCATGCCTCCTTGCGGCGACGCGGGGAGTATCCCTATCGGAGCACGGGGGGAAAGAGAAATTTCACCCCCGCACCGGGCCCGTTCAAGCCCGGCGTCGGCGGGCCAGCAGCGTCAACGAACCCAGCGCGCCGAGCAGCAGGCTGGCAGGCTCGGGCACCACACTCAGCACGCCGGTCCCTTCGGTGAAGGTGTAGCTCGTCCCGCCGAACGTGCCGGTCCAGTCGTCCGTCGGCAGGTTGTAGGTCAGGCTGTTGCCACCCACGCTCACCGAGGTGAAGTCGCCCGTGAACGTGCCTGCGTCGAGCAGGTTGTAAACGCCCGTCTGGGTGATGTCGTAGCCGTTGTAGCTGACGATGTTGAGAGCCCCCGTCAGCGAAAAGGTGCCGGTGACATTGATGTAGTCCGAGTCCGTCCCCGCGACTCCACCGTTCCCCGCCAGCTCCAGCGTGGTGATCGTCGTACTAGCATAGGCCAGGTTGCCCGTGACGTTGAGGGTGCCGGGGCTGAATCCCGGACCGACGTTGCCATCCGCGGTGAGGGTCTTCCCTGCGCCGATATTGATCGTTCCCCGACCGGAAATATTGCTCTGGGTGAACGCGGATTTCGACGTGACATCCAGCACGCCGGTGGCACCGCCGCTCGTGCCCAGCACCAGGGAATTACTGATGGTCGAACTCACCCCGAGCGCGAGCGTGCCGCCCTGCACGGTGGTGGTGCCGGTGTAGCTGTTCACACCGGTGAGTGTGAGCGTGCCCGTGCCCTTCTTGGTGAGACCGCCGTCGGTGGCATTGTCGCCGCTGACGTTGCTGTGGACGAGGGCTTCCGCCACCGTGACGTTCACGCCGTTGGTGTCGATGATCGCACCGCCGTTGCGGACGTTCGCCCGATGGCTGCCGGTCTGGTTCAGATCGAAGAAGGTCGTGGTCGCGGTGGTGGCTTTCAGCGTGCCGCCGTTGAAGTTGAACACACGCGTGCCCCCGTTCGCCGTCGACTGGACCTTGGGCGTGGTCAAGGTGCCACCATCCAGATTGTAGGTGTAGGTGCCGGAGCCCGCCACCTGCATGTCGAGGTAGCCGGTGCCGCCGGAGGTCGTGCCCGCGTCGCTGAAGAACGAGACGTTGCCGCCGCTCTGGGTGAAGGTGTTGATACCGGTGTTCCCCGCGCCCGCGCCGAAGCGGACCTTCGAGTTGTTGTAGAGGTTCAGCGCGCCGCTGCTCACGTTCACCGTGCCCGCGGCCGTCCCGAAGGTGCCGATGTCCATGTTCGACGCGGCGGTCACCGTGCCGACATTGAACGTGCCGCCGTTCACCGTGACCGTGCCGGTGGCCCCGTTGCCCTGCCACCCCACCAGCACGAAGCTCTGGGAATTGAGGGTGCCCCCACTGACATTGACGAAGCCGGAGGGCGTGGAGGCGACGCTGTTGTTCGTCCGGCCGAGCGTGATGCCATTGATGGTGGCGGTGCCGGCGGTGACGTTGAGCGTGCCGCTGGCCGTGATCGCGCCGTTGGCATCGGAACCGCCCAGACGCATTTCACCCGCGGCAGTGAACGTGCCGCCGTTCACGTTCACCACGCCGGTGCCGGTCTTGTAGCCCACCCAATACTGGGTGCCGGTGAAGCTGGCGGAGCCGCCGGTGATCGTGAACGTACCGTTGCCGCCGTTGCGGCCCGCATAAAGATTCGTACCATTGAATGTGCCGCCCGACACGCGGATGAGACCATCGCTGCCCACGTTGTTGTCGCCGAGCCAGACGATGCCGGTGTTGACCGTGCCGTTCTCGAGATTGAACGTGCCATCGCCGCCGTTGGTGCCGATCAGCATGCCGATGGTGGTGTCCTTCGTGGTCAGGGTGCCGGTCGTGTTCATGTTGAACACGCCGTTCGTCGTCCCGCCGTTGCCGAGGAGCAAGCGGCCGCTGGTGGTGGACGTTCCGCCGATCGTCAGGCTGCCGCTGCCCGTTCCGAAACCAGTGATGCCGGCTCCGGTCGTGGAAGTGTCCGCCAGGTTGTAGGTGCCGGTCGCGGTCCCGGCATTGCCGAGATACATCCAGTTGCCGAGCCCGGTCGTCAACGTGCCCGCCCGATGGTCCACGCGGCCGTTGGTGCCGGTGACACTTCCGAGAACGATATCCACCGGGGTGAAAGCCGAGTCCGCGGTGATCGTGGCGATGTTACCGGTATTGGTGTTGATGACGGCATTCCCGGCGCTTGGAAACGCGTCCGTCGTCCAATTGAGAGGATCATTCCAATCCGTGCTGGTGTCGCCCACCCACGTCTGGGCGGCAGCCCCGGCGTGCTGGGTCGAGATTCCCGCGAATGCGATGGCGGAAAGGAAAATCCGGACGGGAAACGGTCGGGAGGAGATCTGGGGGCGCATGGCAATGAGGGCGTCCCAGTCCATGGGACCCCGTTCATTGGCCGATCCGGCCTCTCGCTTTCAACGCCCCCGCCGCTGATGCGGATCAGCTCTCGGCAGGTGGTTCTTCCACCCGCTTGCTCCACGCACCAAAGAGCCAGAGCCAAATAAAGACAAGCAGCACCGCAGCCAACACGACGTGTACCACCTGCACCCATGCATAGAGATGGACCTGCGACATGATGACGCCCAGCACCATCTGGGCGAGCACAATGCCAAGCACCGCACGCCCCACGCGACCCGGATCACCGTGGCGTTTCGCCAGCGTGAACACCCACAGCGTCACCACCAGCACCACCCACGAGAAACTGCGGTGGATCAGGTAAATCCACGCGTGTTCCAGCTCCCCGATCCACTCCTCCTTCGGCGCCGCGTGATGGGCCTTCGCCATCTCATCCGTGATCTCGCGGATCTGCGCGCCCATGATCCCCTCCCCCACCACCACCGCCAGCAGCAGCAGCAGCGCCCAACGGAGTTTCCCCAGGGCCGCAGGTGCGATGGCGACCCGCCACGGTTGGTCCGTGCCACGCCACGCGCAATACGCCAGCAGTCCAAACATCGCCATCGCCAGCGCCAGATGCGTCGTGATGATCCCGGGCTTCAAGCCGCTGTAAACAATCCGCGCACCCATCCACGCGTTCACGCCGATGAGCACCAGGCTGCCGAAGGCCGCCCAAAAAACCAGCGGGCGCTTCTCCCGTTGCCAGAACGACAGGATGAACGTCGCCAGCGTGAACACCGACAGCGGCGTGGTGCACAGCCGGTTGAGATACTCCGTCCAGGCCAGACGCGGATTGAACTCCGCCCGCAGCGTTGCCGGCGTAATGGTGGCCGGATCGCGCCCCTCCCGCGCCGCCTTGTCCTTGAACTTCTCGATCTTGAGCTTCGAAAAATCGACGTCCTCGACCTTGGTCGGCGGCACCAGGCAGCCCCAGCACGTCGGCCAATCCGGGCAGCCCATTCCCGCCCCGCTGACCCGAACCACCGCTCCCGCGACAATCAGCAGCACCAGGGAACACAGCGCCGCGACGGCCACTTTTTGAAAACGTGCCAGAGGCATGCGCGGAGAGTCGGGAAGAGCCCGGCGCGAGGCAAGGACAAGGTGGCTCGAAGCCCCCGCTCAAATCCGCCCCGGCAACCACGCCCGCGAACCGATCGCCCGCGAGCCGATGGGACGGAAAAACTCCTCCATGCCCTCGTGCGCCCGCAGGTCCGCGATCGCCTCGGCGATGTGCCCGTGCTGCCAGCGGAACCCGGCCTCGCGCAAGCGCCGCGGGTCGGCCCAGCGGCTTTTCAACACCAGTTCGGTCTCCGTCCGCAGCACTTTCGCGCCGATTTCCAGCATCCAACGCGCCGCGGGCAGACCCACCGGCATGCCGGCGGCCTCGCGGAAATGGCGCATCAGCTCCGCGTTGGTCGGGAACTCCGGAGCCGTCAGGTTCACCACCCCGTCCATGAACTGCTCGTGACGTAGGAAATCGATCGCCCGCAGGAAATCCCCGATGTGGATCCACGAGACGCGCTGCGTCCCCTTCCCCATCGTGCCGCCGAGCCCGGCACGGACGAGACCGCGCAGAACCTCGAACACGGTCTCGGGCTCGTTCGCCAGCACCATGCCCGTGCGCAGCGCGATCTTCCGCGTCTCGCCCGGGACCATCTCATCGAAAAACGCCAGCTCCCAGCGCCGCGCCACGTCCACCGAGAACCCCTCGCCCGGTTCGCCGCGCCATTCATCCTGCGGGGCGTCCTCGGCATGGCGGTAGTAGGTCGCCGTCGACGAGTTCATCCACAACTTCGGCGGCACCCGGCACCCGCGGATCGCCTGGCCGATGATCCGCGTCGAGGCGAGGCGCGATTCGAGGATGTCGCGGCGGTGCGCCTCATCGTAGCGGCAGTTCACGCTGCGCCCGGCGAGGTTGATCACCATCTCCGCGCCCTCCAGCGCCAGCGCCCACGGCCCCAGCGTGCGGCCGTCCCATTCCAAGAACACCCCATCGCCGCTCCAGCCCCGCTTGTGGCGCGCGATCGCCACCACTTCGTAGCCTTGGCGGGTGTAATGGCGGGCCAGATAGCGGCCCAGGAAGCCATTGGCACCAAAAATCACGACAGCAGGTTTCATCGATCGACGGGAGTGAGGGGTTCGGGAAAGGAAACGCGTGGCAGCGCGGGCGGCAAGCCGCATCCGCCTTGATCGCAATCCGGAGTGACGGTTTGGCGAATGAAATCCTCCAGTTCGTCATCCGTGGAGAGGTTCAGAAAGGTGGAGAGTCGCAGGCGGTTCTCCGAAATCAGGCCGACGGCCTTGACCACCAACGGCTGGAACACCGGAGCCGCCAGCCGGTAAGACCAAGCGATGTAGTCGCGGGTGGCCCACAGGCAGGTCAGCCAGGCCCCCGGCCCCTGCCACCAGCGGCCATCGTCGGCGAGCACCACCACCTCCCGGTCCGCCCGCACCTCGCGGATGCGGGGAAAGAGCTGCAGGGCCTCCTCCGAGTTGTAGGGCACGAAGCGGATCGACACCCGCGCGGGCTGGGTCATGAGCCACCGGCGGAACCGACAGCACAGCCCGCAGCGGGCATCGAAGAAGACAGTGAGCGTGTTCATAGGTTCAAGCAGGGTTCAACAGATCGGTCCGGTTCTCCGCCATGTGGCGCAACTGACTCTCCTCCAGCATCCAAGCCACCAGCGCCGTGATGATCCCATGGAGGCCGGGCACCATCATCACCATCAGCATCTGCCACCCCAACGACCCGTGAACCATCACCCACGCGGGAAAGGTCCCCATGACCAAACCGATCAAGCCCACACGCCTCCAGCCCCAGCAGCGACGGTTACGGGGCCAGAACCAATAGACGGGAAGAGCCAGCAACACCCAGGCAACTCCGCAAACCAGCGCAGTGATGGCCGCCCACGCCGGCAGGAATTTTATCGCCCGATCCAGGTCGCCGAGGTTGAAGGCCGCCACCACGCAAAAACCCGTGAACCAGGCGACAACCATTCCGAGGAATGAATGCCTCACCCGCCTTCCCCTGCCGGTTTCGCGCAGGCATGCGATCAGTTGAGGATCAGGGGTCATGGCGGCTCGGAGATTCATGGCTCACATCAGGTTGTGTGGTTATCAGCGTTGCGGCATCACCGGAGGCTGCTGCACCACACCCACATGCGGCACCGGCGGCGGAGCCTGCTCCCAGGCCGCGCGCTTCCGCATGCGAGTGAAGACCAGCAGGTTGAAGAAGTGCATCACCCCGAGGGCCAGCATCACGATGCCGATCTTCGAGCTGACCGTTTCAAAAATCCCGCGGGTGTCGTTCACGTCGCCGGTGACACGCAGGTAGAGCGAAACGAAACCGAGGTTCACCAGGTAGAAGCCCACCACCAGCAGGCGGTTGACGCTGTCGGCGAGGTGCTCGTTGCCCTTGAAGCATTCGACCAGGAACACCCGGCCATTGTGGAACAGCGTGCGCGCGACCCAGATCGTCAAGGGCACCGCGATGACGAGGTAAGTGGCGTAGGTGGCGATTGTCGGATTCATTTGTTTTTGTGTTTTCAGTATTTTCTGAAACTTTACTTCAAATAAAAAGCTCATCCCAGCAGCTTGGCGGCTATCTGCACCGCGAAGCCATGCTTCATGCGGGAAACCTTGTCGGCCACCTTGGAGGCGAAGCCGATGAATTCCTCGAGTTGGCGGATCTGGTCGTGGAACGCCTTTCCCTCGGCCGACTTCATGTCGACCGTGCTTTCCGAGCACTTCGCGAGCAGGGCCATCGCGGGATCGATTTCGCGGCGCTTCCGCTCCCTCGTCACGATGCTGAAAATCTGCCACACATCCTTCTCCGCTTCGAAAAACTCCTTCCGCTCCCCCTTTTTCGCCACGATGCGGACCAGCCCCCAGGCCACCAGTTCCTTGAGGTTGGTGTGGGCATTGCCGCGGCTGATGCGCAGCTCCTCCATCACCTCGTCGGTGGTGAGCGGATCCATCGCCGTCATGAGCAGCGCGTGGATCTGCGCCATCGTGCGGTTGATCCCCCACTGGGTGCCGAGCGCGCCCCACTGCGTCACGAAGTCCTCGCGGGCTTGCTTCAGGGTTTCGGCTTCGGCACTCATCTTGTTTTCACTATTTACTGAAAATTCCGACAAACAAGAAAAATGTTCCATCATGGGGATGGAGCGGCGGATTGAAGAAAATCCGCGGGGCAACGTCGAAGTGTCCAGACAATCATCCGCTCCCCGCGATGCGACTTGCGCGGTTCCACCGTGCATTTCTCCCGCCGCGCCACGGTGGATTTCCCGCCACACCCACGTAGGTTTCCCTCATGTCCGGCAAATGGATCTCCATGCTCGCCGCAACCGCGATGGTCGCCCTCCCCGCAGAGGGCTTGCCGCTGCGCATCCTCTCGATCGGCGACAGCCTCACCGAGGAATACGCCTTCGAACTCACCTTCAGCGCGCCGGATTCGAACCAAACGAACGCGAACGTCCGCAACTGGCCCGAGCTACTCCGGATCTACCGCCCCACCGAGGCCAGCCTCGGTCCCTACGAGCCCACCGGCTTCTCCTACGCCGACCTCCGCAATGCCGGGCACGAGTGGAACTTCGGCATCCCCGGCATGACCATCCGGAACTGGGTCATCCTGCTGGGCACCGATGATCCCTTCAATCCCCCCTCCGGCGAAGCACTCGGCTACGGCTACTACGCCACCCGTAGCGCGCTGATCGACCAACTTCCCTCCGCCGAGGTGGTGGTGATCGTTCTCGGATCGAACGACCTGAAACAGGACTACAATGACATCTTCAATGGCACCGAGCCCGCCAATTTCTACACCAACATCACCAACCGCCTCTCCGCGATCCACACCTGGGTCCGCCAGCGCCGCCCCACCGTGCCGATGGTGATCGCCACCATCCCGGACGTGGGTGCCACCCCGGTGATCGCGAACACCTACAGCGATCCCGTCCGCCGCGCCTCGGCCCGCGCCAAGATCGCCACCCTCAACCAGAACATCATCAACCTCGCCGGCACCAAGACCCTGACCACCGTCGCCCGGCTGGACCAGCTCTCGGACCGAGTCTTCGACGAGATCCCCTTCCAGCTCAACGGCACGGTGTTCACCCTCGCCGGAAACCCCGAGAACCCGCCGGACCGCGTGTTCTGCAAGGACAACTTCCACGCCGCCACCGTCGCGCAAGCCCTGATCACAAACAAGATCCTGGGAGCCTGTTCGACGATCACCGGCCGGGCCACCACCCCGTTTCCGAACCGCGAGATCCTCCAGATCCTCGGACTGAACCCGGACGCCCCCTACAACACCTGGGCCGCCACCTGGCCGGGCCTCGGCGCGCAAACCGCCGACGACGACCGCGATGGCATCCCGAACCTCGTGGAATACACCCTCGGCACCTCGCCGCGCCTGACCTCGTCCCCGTTCCAATTTCCCACCCCCACCACCCTGCGCTTCGGCACCTCCAGCCCCGCGCTGCGCTACGCCTCGCTCACGGTCACGGAATCCACCAATCTCACCGCATGGTCCCCCGTCCCCACCAACCGCATCACCGTAGGCGTCGACGGCACTTGGACCATCGCCCCCTCCGGCGCCTCGAAAACGTTCTACCGCCTGACCGCCTCGCCCCTCCCATAAGGAGTTGAGGCTTCAGCCGAGGAGGGTCTTCCGGGAGGCGGAGTCTCTGGAGATTTTAGCCGCAAAGAGGCGCAAAAAGGAAGAGTTTGAGCCCCGGGATACACACGGCGAAACCCATCTTCTCTTCCTGAACACTGAAAACCAGCAAACTCTTCAGGCCTCCGCCTCCCGGAAGACCCTCCTCGCCTAAAGGCTCAACGCCTCTCCACCCGTGACAGCCGCGGGATTTCCGCTACCGTCCGCCTCATGCGACCCGTGCGATGGCTGATCCCGCTCCTGCTGGTGACCGCGCCGGTGCAGGCCGCGGTCAAGATCTTCGCCATCGGCGACAGTCTCACGGAGGAATACACCGACGAAGCCACCATCGCGGGCATCGGCACCAATATCCACAACTGGACCGAGCTGATCCGCACCTACCGCTCCACCCAAGCGAATCTCGGCACCTTCAAGACCAGCAGCTACCTCGACTGGCGCACCAAGGGAGCCTCCGCCAATTTCGCCTTCCCCGGTTTCACCACCACCGACTGGCTGCGGATCATCAACACCACGTCGACCACCAGTTACGATGGCAAAACCCGCAAGGCGATGCTCACCGAGCTGGCCACCTCGAACGTGGCGGTGATCTTCCTCGGCGCGAACGACCTCAGCGATGTCTACGGCAGCGTCTTCAACAACACCGAGTCCGCCACTGCCCTCAGTGACATCGTGACCCGCCTCGCGACGATCCACGATTTCATCCGCACGAACAAAGCCGCGATCCCGATCGTGATCTGCACGGTGGCGGACATCGGCGCGACGCCGAGCAAGGCAGCGACCTACAGCGATCCGGCGAAACGCCTCACCACCCGCGCGAAGATCGCCGCCTTCAACCAGTCCATCATCACGATGACCCAGGGCAAGGGCGCGACCGTAGCCCGCATCGACCGCCTCACCGACCGCGCCTACGACGAGATCCCGTTCAATCTCAACGGCACCGTCTTCACCCTCGCCGGAGCCTCCGGAAACCCGGCGGGCCGCGTCTTCAGCCAGGACAATTTCCACCCCGCCACCGTCGGGCAATTCCTGATCCTGAACGAGGTGCTGGCCGCCTGCACCACCGCCACCGGACAGCCACTGAGTTCGTTCCCCAACCGCGAGATCCTCACCGATCTCGGTTTCAACCCGGACGCTCCCTACAACACGTGGCAAGCGACCTATCCCGGGCTCGGCGCGGCAACCGCGGACGATGACAAGGACGGCCTCCCCAACCTCGTGGAATACACGCTCGGGACCTCGCCGCAATCGCGCTCCAATCCATGGACCTTCACCCTGCCCGCCAATGGCACGATGAAGTTCACGCCCTCCGCCACCGGCCTGCGCTACGCCAGCCTCACGGTGATGGAATCCGCGAACCTGAGCACCTGGACCGCGGTGCCCGGCAACCGCATCACCATCGCCGGTGACGGCTCACGGACCGTGAGCCCCTCCGGCAGCGGCAAAGGCTTCTATCGCCTCAAGTCCGAGGTGAAGCCGTAGCATTGTAGCCGGAAGCTCCCGCTTTCGGATGGTATCCGCCAGCTCCAGTTGGCGGTGCCGACCGGCCAAACGACGATTTCCGGCCAACGGCTACGGCGATCCTGCAACAAACGAAAAAGCAAAGCCCCTTCCAGAGCTTTGCCTTGTCGAAAACGTGCGCTGATCGCCGGATTTCTCGATCGATCAATTCTTCACATCCACCTGGTAGTCACCCAGCGCCCACTGGATGCCGGCGAGGTAATGCTTCAGCACGAGCGGATTGAAGTAGATGTCGTGGTTGTGGCCCAGCGAGGAATAGAACACCCGGCCCTTGCCGAAGTGCTTCGCCCACGAGATGCCGAAGTCCTTGTCGGTGCGCTTGATGCCTTTGAGGTCCATCGGGGACTTGTCCGTGTCGAGGCGCAGCACCACGTCCTGCTTCTTCGAGTCATACGGCGGCGACTTCATCTGGTAGATCTCCTCCTTGAACTCGATGTTCTTGCCCTCGAACATCGCCACCAGCGGGTTCTTCTCCTGGCCCGGCTCCACCTTGATGCTCACCAGCGTGCCAGCGGTCCACGGGTGCCCGTCGAACTGGCCGCCGATCATGTCACCGTATTCCGGCCACTTGTAGAAGGTGTCGGTCGCGGCGTGGATGCCCACGAAGGCCCGGCCGGACTTGATGAAATCGAGCAGGTTCTTCTGCAGGCGGGCGCAGCGTTCCTCGGCCTGCTTCACCTCGTCCGGGCTCATTGTCTTGAGCTTGTCCGGATGCGGCATGAAGACCTCCAGCGTGGTGCTCAGGAAGCACACACCGTCGAAGCCCTTCAGCTTCTCGACTTCGAAGTTCTCCAAGTCGTCACTGACCACCGCTTCGAAGGCGCCGGTCTTCTTGCCGAGCTCGGTGAAGGCCATGTGGCCGGTTTCGATCGAGTCGTGGTGGAAGCCGTTGGTCACGGAGAAGACCAGCAGCTTCCGCGCCTTGGCGGGCTTGGCGTAGGCCTTCTCGGGAAGGGCGGCGGCGATCTTCTGCGCGGCATCCGCTGGCGGCGCGGCGTGCGCGGCGGACAGCGAAAAGCCCGCGAGAACGGACAGGAGGGTCAGGGCGGTTTTCATGGATGGCATGCGATGGTTTGGACTGGATCCCTCCATCCCGGAAAACCGCGACGGAGGGGAAAAGAAAAGGCGGAGCCGTCCAACTCCGCCTTTTCGAGAGGGTTTACCGGCTCAGTCGAGCGGCGTCCAGGTGGCGTTCGCCTGGGAGGACGCGACCACGGCGTTGATGAACGCCATGCCGCGGACACCGTCGGCGATCTTCGGGTAATCGAGGATGGGCTCATCCTTGGCGATTTCACGGCCTTCCAGCGTGGCGCGGATGTGGCCGGCGAAATTGCGGTAGATGTTCGCGAAGGCCTCGAGATAGCCCTCGGGGTGACCGGCCGGGATGCGGGCGGCGGCGGCGGCGTTCTTGCCAAGGTAGCCGAGGCCGGTGCGGTAGATCTCGGTCGGCTTGTCGAGCCACTTCACGATCATCGTGTTCGGCTCCATCTGGCGCCATTCAAGGCCGCCGAGTTCGCCGTAGACGCGGATGTTGAGGTTGTTCTCCTCGCCCGCGGAGATCTGGGACGCGTGGAGCACGCCCTTCGCGCCGCCCTTGAAACGGAGCAGCACGTTGCCATCGTCATCAAGCTGGCGGCCCGGCACGAAGGCGGTGATGTCGGCAGCGAGTTCCTCGATCTCCAGGCCGGTGATGTATTCGGCGAGGTTCTCGGCGTGCGTGCCGATGTCACCGATGCAACCGGCGGCGCCGCTCTTGCTCGGATCGGTGCGCCACGCGGCCTGCTTCTGGCCGCTCTCCTCGACGCGGCTGGACAGCCAACCCTGGGGATACTCGACCACCACCTTGCGGATCTTGCCGAGCTTGCCCGCGGCGATCATGTCGCGCGCTTCCTTCACCAGCGGATAGCCGGTGTAGTTGTGGGTCAGGCCGTAGAGCTGGCCGGACTTCTCGACGATGCCCTGGAGTTCCTTGGCCTCGGCGAGGTCGAAGGTCGCGGGCTTGTCGGACAGGACGTGGAAACCGTTCTCCAGCGCGTATTTCGCCGGCGGGAAATGGACGTGGTTCGGGGTGACGATCGCCACGAAGTCCATGCGCTCGCCTTCCGGCAGCTTGGCCTCGGACTCGATCATCGTCTTCCAGTCCGGATAACAACGATTCGCCGGCAGGAAGAAATCCGCGCCGGAGTCTTTCGAGCGCTGCGGATCGGAGGAGAAAGCACCGCAGACCAGTTCGATCTGCCCGTCGAGATTGGCAGCCATGCGATGCACGGCGCCGATGAAGGCACCGCGGCCACCGCCGACCATGCCCATGCGAATTTTACGGCTCATGAAATGAAGTTATAAGTTATTTGTTAGAGGTTATTGGGTCAGAGGCGCGCATGGGGATTTCTTCCCCAATAACCTCTAACCCATAACGTCCCGCGATTTACTGCTTCGCCTTGTCGAAGGCCGCGTCGAACGCGACATTGCTCGGCGCGAAATCGATCTTACGGACGAAGGCCGCGGCCTCCGTGCCACCGTGGACGCGATCCATGCGGATGTCCTCCCACTCGACGGAGAGCGGGCCTTGGTAGCCCACGTCGTTGAGGGCGACAATGACGTCCTCGAATTTCACGTCACCGCGACCCGGGGAACGGAAGTCCCAGAAACGGCGGGCGTCGCCGAAATCGGTGTGGCCGCCGAAGACACCCACGCTGCCGTCGCCATGGCCCCACCACGCGTCCTTCACGTGGCAGTGGAAGATGCGGCTGCCGAAGGTGCGGATGAACTTCACGTAGTCCACGCCCTGGTAGCCGAGGTGGGACGGGTCGAAGTTGAAGCCGAAACGCTTGTGGCCGCCCACGGCCTCGATCGCGCGCTGGGCGGAGACGATGTCGAAGGCGATCTCGGTCGGGTGCACCTCGAGGGCGAAGTTCACGTCGTTCTGCTCGAAGGTGTCGAGGATCGGCAGGAAGCGCTTTGCGAAATCCTGGAAGCCCTTCTCGTAATAGGCCTGCGTGGTCGGCGGGAAGGCGTAGATCGAGTGCCAGATCGAGGAGCCGGTGAAACCGTTCACCACGGCCGGGAAGTCGTCCTTGCCCTGGCGGCCCGGCTTGGCGTTGAAGAACGCGCGGGCGGCCTTCGCGGCGGTGGCCATGTTCTGGGCCGCACGCTGGCGGACACCTTCCGGGGAACCGTCACCCCAGATCTCCTCGGACAGGATCGACTGGTGGCGCTCGTCGATGTTGTCGCAGATCGCCTGACCCACGAGGTGGTTCGAGATCGCGAAGCAGGTCAGGCCGTGGTCGGCCAGCAGTTCCCACTTCTCTTTGACATAGGTCGCGGAGGACGCGGCGGCTTCAACGTCGAAATGGTCGCCCCAACAGGCGAGTTCGAGGCCTTCATAGCCCATTTGCTGCGCGAGAGCGGCGAGCTTTTCGAGGGGCAGGTCGGCCCACTGGCCGGTGAAGAGTGTGACAGGGCGTGGCATGGCAATGGGATGGAATAAAATCGACGCTAGGGAGTGTTCCCGCGTACGCGGAAGCAAAAACGCAGGGGTGGTTCTAATCCTTTCGTTGGACCGCCTGTTCCCAGGCCTCCCGGCACCGGGCCGAGGCCGGGGCAGGTCCGTATTCCCGGCCGTCCAGGCGGGAAACCGGCACCGGCCCGCGGGTGGCGGACGTTAGAAACACCTCGTCCGCGTCCAATAGATCGTTCCGGGTCACCCGGTCCTCGCTGACCTCGAGCCCGAGTTCCGGGCCGCTCTCCAACAGCCACCCGCGGGTGACGCCCGGCAGGCATCCGGCGGCCAGCGGCGGCGTGGTGATCCGCCCGCCCTTCACCACGAAGAGGTTGGCGGTGGCGGTCTCGCAGACATCGCCGCGGGTCGTGAGGAAATAGACCTCGTCGTAGCCCTGGCGGCGGGCCTCCGCCAGCGCCAGCAGGTTCTCGGCGTAGGAGGCGCATTTCAAGCCCGCCAGCGCCGAGCGCTCGTTGCGCGGCCATTTCGAGAAAGTGACACTCACGTTCTCCAATGCTGGGGCCGCCGGAACCGCGCTCACAAGAAACTTGCGATACAAGCCAGCGGCACAATCGTCCAAGCCCCCTTCCCCGGCGGTCTGGAACAGGCGCACGCGCGCCCTTCCAGCGCTCAAACCGTTCGCCTCGACCACCGTGCGAATCGCCACTGCTACTTTTTCCAGTACAGGCATTTCCCAGCCCAGACGCCCGCAACCCACGCGATGCCGGGCCAGATGTCGCTCCAGGAACACCGGCCGCCCGTTCACCGCCAGAATGGTCTCAAACAAGCCGAGTCCCACGGTCAGCCCACGGTCAAACGGGGAGATCCGGAGATCCTCCGCCGCGATCAGCCCGTCATCGCACCATATCTGCCGCTCCATGCGCCCACCACGCCCTGACCGGGCCGGTGTGTCAATGCCCCTCGCTTCAGGATTGACCCGAGCGCACGGAGGGAAATGCTGCCGCCATGCGCTTTCTTTTTTTCCTGTGCGGATTCGCCATCCTCTCCCTCGCCGGGGCTGCTTTCAAGGCACTGGAACAGGCCGATGCCATGGGTTTCCTGAACGGAGCCCTCGCCCTCGGCGGCGGCCTCATCATCTGCGGCATGTTCTCGATCCGCTGGTTCTGGCACGGCCTGATCGGCGGCGGCGTGATCGCCCTGCTCGGGTTCGGACGCGGCATTTTCAACATCATGGGCCTCGTCCGGTTCTTCCAAGGGGAAGCCGAACACGGCCCGCTGCCGATCCTGGAAGCAGCCGTCACCGTCATCTGCCTGTTCCTGCTTTTGGGCGTCATCAAGGCCATTTCGGCGGAAAAACAGCGCAAATTGCTCGAAGAGGACGACGAGGACCACGGGGCGGACAGCAAAATATGACAAGTCCCCCTTGCCCGGGGGGCGGGGGTGTAGTTGGTTGGAAGAGACATGCCAATCCGGCCTGTCGTCTGTCCCACCCCTTATGAACACCTCCCCCGAAGCGATCCAAGGGTTCTGGAACTGGTTCCAGAACCATTTGACCGATCTCGCGTCCCTCCCCAACGCGGACTCAGCCATCCGCAAGGAGACCCTCGCCCAGCTCAGGGCCCTCGCCCCCCGTCTCGGCCTCGAAACGCCCGAATCCCGCGGCGGCATTCAGGAACTGATCGTCACCATCGGCACCCACGCCCCCAGCAAGCCGCTGGCCGAGGCGCTCGTGGCCGCCGCCCCTTCCCTCCCCGGGTGGAAGTTCACCGCCCTGAAGCCCGCCTACGGCTTCGCCTTCACCACCAACCATCAGGGCATCCGTTTCGAGCCCCAGGCGATGTGGTTCCTAACGCTGGAAGACCAATCCGAAGCCGGACGCATCGCCATCCGGGTGGGCATTCCCAATTTCACCTCCACCTCTCCCTCCCACGCCCGCGCGGCCGTGGGCGAAGTCCTCGCCACCGCCATCGGCGAGCGCTCGCTGGCGGAGGACATCCTCTCGTTCGAAGTCGTCCAACTCCCCCGCTCACCCGAGCCAGCGGGTTACATCGAACTGTTCGAACTCCCCGAGATCATCGAGGAACGGCGGCAGGCGTTGGCCTGATCGGACTCAATTCCCGCTCGGTTTCGGCGCGGTCACACCCGGTGGCACCGATGGCGGTGCCGGAGCCGGGTTTGCCGAAGGCGTGGTGGTCGGCGGAATCGCCGGTCCCGGTCTCGGCGACGAGGGCACCGCCGGAGCCGTCGGCGCGGGTGGCTGCGCCCCTCCCGGCAAGGTCGGCACCGGCTGGCCGCCGGGTGGCACCACCACCGGTGGCGGTTGGGGCGGCGCGAGCAGGTTCTTCCACTCGCCAATCTTGTAACTTTCCCCGAGGCCGCCGAACTCCTTCACGAGAGCATCGCACTTGCTACGCCACGCATCGTAATCCGGCGGACCGGCCGTCTCGCGGGTTCCCGGAAACACCAGGTAGGTCACCTTCAGGTCGGATACCGGACGGTTGTAGGGCGTGGCCCTCACGTTCAGCTCCTTGGCGATCCGCAGCGAGGCCTCGCCCACCTTGTAGTTCGGCCCGCCGTCGCCCACGATCGCGGGCAGGATCTTGTCCCCGTAGATCACCAGCGCGTAGTCGCCGACGTTCGGCGCGAAGGGATCGCCGGTGGCCCCGAGGATATTGATGGGGATCACGATGAACGGATCGTATTCGGCGATCAGGAACGAGCGGCCCTTCATGTCCGTGATCCCGCGCTTGAGCATGGCGATGCGGCTCTTCAGCCACTTCTTGCGGTCGGCGGTGGTGTTCTTGTCCGCCAGCTCCTTTTCACCGGCGGTCACGCGGCGCTCCCAGCCGGCCACGATCGGGTTCGGAACCTGGGACTTTTTCGCCCAACCGTAGCTGGTGAATGGCTGGTAGTTCGGGGAATTGACGATCTCCTCCGGCATCGTCGGCAGGCGGTCGCCATCCGAGCCATCCGACACCACGTCCATGTCCGCCTGCAGCAGCATCGCGCGGCGACCGGCCTCGGTCTTGAGGTTCAGGATCGTTTCGCAGTCGAACAAGTTGTGCTTGGTCAGCAGTTCATTGAGCGCGGTGGCGTCCCGTTTGATGCGGGCGGTCTTGTTGTCGTAAAGGGTGTAGTACCACTTCGAGACCTCACCCTTTTTCAGGATCTCCTCCAGCCCCGGCAGCATCGCACCGAGCTTCGGGTTCGAAGTCTGGAGCTCCGCCAAGGTCTTGGCCGGAGCGGGCAGGCGCACGCTCAAGGTGTAGAGCGCGGCATAGCTGTCCGGCGTCACCCGCTCCTTCGAGGCCAGCGTGCCGTGATCGAACTTCAGCTCGACCTTGAAGGGAATCCCGGACCGCAACTGGCGGACATCGGTTTCCGGCCCCAGCGGCTCGTCCGGCACCTGGTTCTGCGGCGGATTCACCGGCGTGTCCGGGCGGGATGTCACCTTGCGGGCGGCCTCCAGATCCTTGCGGAGATCGTCGATCTCCCGCTGGGCCTCGGCGTCCTTCTCGGCACGGATGCGGTCCCCTTCCCTCTGAAGCAGTTCCTCGACCTCCTGCTGGGATTTACCGACCGGTCCGCCCTTGGGCGCGAACACCTCGCGCAGGCCCCGCTTGATCTTCCCGGGCACCGGAGTGAACAGGAACCCCGCCGCCACCAGCCCGAGCACGAACAGCAGCAGCGCCCAGCGCGGCGCGGTCTTGCCGAACTGGCCGACCTGCCGGCGCTTCACTCCTGAGATGTGGTTGGAATCCTTCCGGTCGGACATTTCGGGGACAATCTAGCAGCGTCAACGTTGCCAGCAACCTCCGTCGATCATGAGAATGCGGGTTTATTGGTTCCGGAGGGCAGAACGTGGAGGCGGGCCGGAAGATCCGAGGGCCCCGAATCAGAAATTCAACCACGGATGAACAGGATGGACACAGATAAGAAGTGATGAACGGCTGGCTGTCCGGAAACGGAAATCCAAATCCATCCCTCTTCCATCCGCGTTCATCCGTGGTTGAATCTCTTCCCCACCATCGAATGGCGCGCGGTTCACTCCCCCCACGCCGAGAAGATCCATTCAAGGCCAATCCGGTCGATGTCATCGAACGCGCCGGGCAGGGTCGAATCGACATCGAACACCGCCACGATCCGGCCATCCCGGTCCCGCACTGGCACCACGATCTCGCTTTCCGAAAGCGCGTCGCACGCGATGTGGCCCGGGAACGCGTGGACGTCCGCCACCACCTGTGTCTCGCCGGTCTGCCATGCCGCCCCGCACACGCCCCGGCCCCAGGCGATCCGTGCGCAGCCGACCGTGCCCTGATACGGCCCGATCACCAGCCCGCCGCCCAAGACGCGGTAGAATCCCGTCCAGTAATAGTGCGGCATCAGCCCGTGGAGGACCGAAACAATGCCCGCCATCCGCGCGATCCGGTCCGGTTCCCCGGCGGTCAGGCCGCTGATCCGCAGCCGGGCGTCCTCGTAAAGCCGTTGTTTTTCATCGCGTTCGGGAATTCGCATGCCCTTTGCAAAACTGAAAACTGACAAACCCGCAAACTCCAATACAGTCGCCGCGTGAGCTACCAGGTCTTCGCCCGCAAATACCGTCCCAAAACCTTCGATGACGTCCTCGGGCAGGACCACGTCGTCCGCACCCTGCGCAATGCCATCGAGCAAAAGCGCCTCGCCCACGCCTACCTCTTCGTCGGCCCGCGCGGCACCGGCAAGACCTCGACCGCCCGCATCCTGGCCAAGGCCCTGAACTGCACCGGCGGCCCGAAGGCGGACTTCAATCCGGACGAGGACGTATGCGTCGAGATCGCCGAAGGCCGCTCGCTGGACGTCCTGGAAATCGACGGTGCCTCGAACAACGGCGTCGAGCAGGTCCGCGACCTCCGCGAGTCCGTCCGCTTCGCCCCGGCCCGCGGCCAGTTCAAGATCTACTACATCGACGAGGTCCACATGCTCAGCAACGCGGCCTTCAACGCCCTGCTGAAGACCCTCGAGGAGCCGCCGCCGCACGTGAAGTTCATCTTCGCCACCACCGAGGCGAACAAGATCCTGCCGACCATCCTGTCCCGCTGCCAGCGGTTCGACCTGCGCCCGATCCCGACCGAGCTGATCGCCAAGCACCTGCTGCACATCGCCCGCGAGGAAAACGTGAAGCTCGATGACGCCGCGGCCTGGGCCGTGGCGAAGGGCGCGGACGGCGGCATGCGCGATGCCCAGTCGATGCTCGACCAGCTCGTGGCTTTCTGCGGTGACCACATCACCGAGGCGAACGTCCTCGACGTGTTCGGTTTCACCTCCCGCGAAAAGGTCGCCCAGCTCGCCTCCGCGCTGCTGGCCCGCCAGACCGCGGCCGCGCTTTCGCTGATCCAGAAGGAAGCCGAATCCGGCCGCGAGCTCGGCCAGCTCCTCGGTGAACTCGTCGGCGCGATGCGCGCCCTGCTGGTCGCGAAGCTCGATTCCTCCGCCGATGGCGATGGTATCCCGGCCGAGCTGTGGCAGAGCCTGCTCGCCGCGGCCGACCCCTACCCGGCGGACCGGATCCTCTCCGCCATCGACGTCTTCGCCGAAACCGAGGGCCGCATGAAGTGGTCCACGAACAAGCGCCTCCATTTCGAACTCGGCCTGATCAAGGCCGTGCAGGTCCTTGGCGAAGTCCGCCTGTCCGACGTGATCAAGGTGCTCGCCAAAGGAGCCGATGCCATCGGCGACGCCGGATTCCCGGTTCCCGCCCCGGCAGCCACCGCCATCCCGGCGGTCCCCGTCGCTCCGCCCCCGGCACCCGACCGGAAATCGGAACCAGAGCCCGAGCCCGCCCCTGTCTTCGAACCCGAGCCCGCTCCGGAGCCGGTTTACGAGCCCGCCTACGAGGCCCCGCCCATCCGCGAACCCGAGCCGGAACCACCGCCCGTGGCCAAGGTCTGGGAACCGGAAGTCGAAAGCGACTTCCCGGCCCCGGTTTCCTCGGTGCCGAAGCGCACTCACGATGCCATCACCAGCCGCTTCGATTCCCTGATCGCCGCGGCCCCCGAACACAGCGAGCCGCCTCCGCCACTGGTCGAGCCGCCGCCGTTCAAATCCGCCGAACCGGCGGCTCCGCCCGAGCCACCGAAGCCCGCCCGCCCGCAAGCGGACGAAAGCTTCCACCGCGATCCGCTCATCGAACACGCCCTCACCGCCCTCGAAGGCCGGGTGGTGGGCTAAACAGAAACAAGACTGAAAGACACAAGACGCAAGAGAAGAGCCCCCTCGATCCCGTCGTTTTCCAGTCTTGAGTCTTACGTCTTCAAATCTTCACTCTCCTTTCCCATGAACATCCAGAAACTCATGAAACAAGCCCAGCAGATGCAGGCCGGGCTTGCCGCCAAGCAGGAAGAACTCGCCCAGCGCACCGTCGAGGCCAGCGTCGGCGGCGGCAAGGTGACCGTGGTGTCCACCTGCGCCGGTGACGTGCTCTCGATCAAGATCGACCCGTCCGTCGTCGATCCGTCCGATGTCGAGTTCCTCCAGGACCTCGTGCTCAAGGGCGTCCAGGAAGCCGTCAACAAGGGCAAGGAATTCGCCGCCGCTGAAATGAAGAAGCTCACCGGCGGCCTGGGCATCCCGGGACTCTGAGCCGGTTTCGCCGCGCGTGGCCGCCGCCCCCTCTCGGGGGCACAAGACGCTGGATTTCCGCGCGGACTGTTAGATAATGCTCGGGTCATGAATGCCGCCCGCACCCGCCGCCGTCTTGGATGGGCCCTGGTGGGTGCGTCGCTGGGCTTGCATTTCGTGACCATGTTCGCCTTTTCCCGCCAGCCGGACCGGCTGGCGGCCTTCACGGTGGCACCGATTTGGATCTGGGGACTGATCGGACTGGCCCTGTCGTGCAGCGCCTTCCTGTTTCTCCGCGCCTCCCTGTCGCTGATCGTCACCGGGATCTGGGCGGTCACCGTCCTCCTTTTCGCGGATGAGGCCCAGGTGCTGGTGAACCTCGCCAAGCAAGCCCCCGCTCCCGGGGCCGCGGCCCCCTACAAGGGCCAGCCGGTGGTCCGCGTCATGACCATCAATTGCGCCCACAGTGAGTTCGGGAACCCCGTGCCGGACATCGCCGCCTGGCAACCGGATGTCGTCCTGCTTCAGGAGGTGTCGCCCGCCGAGGTCAAAAGCGTGGCGGACGCCCTCTACGACGGCCATGGCGATTACCGGTTCCACGAATCGAACGGCATCGTCACCCGCTGGAAAATCAAGCGCGAGGTGCGGAATCCCGCCTTCCGGGAGCAGCAGCTCACCCTGCTGACTCCCACTGGCCGGGAGATCGAGGTCGTGAACATCCACCTCACCAGCGCCGCCACCGACCTGCGCCTATGGAATCGCTCGGCCTGGCGCACGCACCGCGAGGTCCGCCAGGCCCGCCGCCAGGAGCTTTCCACAGCGCTGCAATTGCTGGAACAAACGGCCCCCTTCCCCAGCCGTCCGACCCTCCTCGGGGGCGACTTCAATTCCCCCGCCAGCGACCCGGTCCACCTGCTGCTGGCGCGGGACTTCACCGATGCCTTTTCCGCCGCCGGCACCGGCTGGGGGGACACCTTCCAGCGCCGGGTCCCGATCCTCCGCCTGGACTGCCTCTACTCCACCCACCAGCTCAAAGCGGTCCGCTGCCAGGCCGTCACCAGCCGGAATACCGATCATCGCCTGGTGGTGGCAGACTTTCTGCTTCTCAACGGGTAACGACGGCGGATGGCGGAATTGTCACCCGCTCCCCACCGACTTTCCGGGGTCCGTTCCCGCGGGCCATTCTAACTCCTTTGACAGGCTCAACCCCTTTCCCCTAGTTTCCCCGCCATGCAACCGGTGCAGTTCGAACAAGCGGTCCTGGCGATCGTTGGACGCGACAAGCGTTACGAGCCCCACGGCTTCTTCTTCCTGAAGGACGCACTGGATTTCACACTCAAGCGGGTCGCCGACGGGAACACCGGCAGCGCCCGCCACGTGAGCGGCCAGGAGCTGCTCGATGGCTTCCGGGACCTCGCCCTGGACCAATTCGGCCCGATGGGAGCCACCCTCATGGGCGAATGGGGCATCCGCGAGTGCAGCGACGTGGGCGAAATGGTCTTCCTGCTGATCGAGGAAGGCATGTTCGGCAAACAGGACTCCGATTCGAAGGAGGACTTCACCGGCAAGTTCACCCTCTCCGAGGCCCTCACCCACCCGTTCCTGCCGAAGCGCCTGATCCCCGCGGTCAAGCCGACCCCGACCAAGAAGGTCCGGAAGTAACCCGCCCCAGACGGCGGCTCATTTCCGTTTCTCCATCGCCCGGTCGTAGACCTCCTTGGGCGTGGACGCATCCTTGATGCCGCTGGCACCGGCCAGCACGACCTCGTCCACCGGACCGTAGTCGAAGTTTTCCTTCGGCAGATCCTTCTTCGGCATGATGCTGGCCAGGTAATAGATCCGGCTTTTCAGATACTCGCGGAGCTGCGGCGTGAGATCCTTCCGCTGCAGGTTGTTCAGGTGCACCCGGAACTCATTGCGGTTCGGCGCACCCGCGGTGGCATCCCGCAGGCTCATCCCGGTCCACGTGCCCGCGGTGAAGAAAATCCCGATCAACGCGATCACGCCCAGAATGGCCACCAGCTTCATGGCCGGATGGTGGGAGAAGTCGAGCGAGGCGGTCCAGAACGATCCGCCTCTCACGGCCAGGTCGGCATCAACGCGGCATCCGAATGCCCGTCGAACTCCCTCAGCGCATACCGCTTCACAAACTCCGGCAGGGATTCCGGCTGGCCGTCATCCCGCAGCACCATCGCACCGATACAGAAGTGGAAGGTCGAGTAGTACCATCGCCCATCCGAGGCACGGGCGATGAAGAGATCCTTGATTTCGGGCACCTGCTTTTCGCAGCTCGCCCGGTAGGCCAGCCAATCCCCGTTGGCACACACGATGGTCCGTTCATCCAGCCAATCCGCTACGGGTTCCGGAGGCCTTTTACCATTCGCCACCTGCGTTGACACCGCCGCAATCATCGCCTCCTTGGTATCCCGCCGGACTGGGGAGTGATACGCGTCCGGACGATTGAGAAACCACCCAGCCATCGTCCCCACCAACGCGAGGCCCACCGCGACACACCATCCGATCAGCCAATCCTTTTTCATCACGACGGCTTCCATCTACCCCCGTGCCACCGAGACCGGCGTGCCGCGGACCACCCACTCGTAGAAACAACGGGCCGCGTTCTTGCCGCCCAGCGGCATGCGGATGCAGCCGTGGGATGCCGGATAATCCGGCACCGAGGTGAAGCCGTGGATGAACACGTGGCCATTGATCTGCACCGCCCACGGCATCGGCGCGTTGTTGTAGAGCCGGGACCGGTGCAGCCGCTCCTTGCTGGGCCCCGCCTTGAACTCACCCGCGGGAGTCGAGCGCCCGCTGCGGCCGGAGCTGATCTTGGTTTGCAGCACCAGCCGGTCGCCCTGCCACGCGCGCAGCCGCTGGCGCTTCAGACTCACTTCCACGCGCTTCGGGGACACCGTCACCGTGAAATGGCGGGTCCAGGAATACACCTCGATTTCACCGGGATTCTCGCCCGGAAAGAGCGTCGCGCCCGCCTCAGCCAGCTTCGCGATCGACACCAGTTCCGCGCCGTAAAAGGAACGCCTGCCGGTCTTCGGTGTCAGCGCCACGCCGTTCAGACTGAGATTGGCCTTCTTGTCGCGGGCCACGTTCCAGCCCAGCCGGCGCGCCGTTTCATTCACCGGCAGGTAAACCTCGGGAGCGCCATCGAAGGTGATCCCATCCACCGTGGTGGCGGATAGCGGCGAGGCACTGGCCACGGCGGTCGCGCAAAGCACCACCCGCAGCAAACGACGGAGACGGACAGGGCAGCCCGGATACTTTTCCACAATCCAACGATACAACTCCCCGCAGCGGAACGGAAGACCCAAGTTTGCAACGACATCGGGAGACAAATTCGCTTTCCACCGGTATTGGCAAGAGGAGAACGCAGTTTTCAACCCATGGCCCTGATCGATACCTTCCTCAAACTGATGGTGGAAAAGCGCGCCGAGCGGCTGGTGCTCGTCGCCGACGCCGTGCCTTTCCTGCTGAAGGCGGGCGAGACTCTCCCGCTGTCCATGCCCTCGCTGGGCGAGGAAATCCTGAAGCGCCTGTCCTCGGAAATCAGTAGCACGCAGGAACCGGTCCACGGTCGCCGCGAGGGCACCTTCCACGCCACCGACCACGCCGAGTTCGGCTATCTCATCGACGCCACCGGCCCGGCCCGCCGGATCGAAATCCAGACCCTCGATGCCCCGGCTCCGGTCGAGAACCCGGTCGTCGAGGAAGCTGTCGCGCGCGCGATGGCCCGGCCCACGCCGCCTGTGGAAGCTCCCGCTCCGATCACCTCCACCACTTCATCCCAGCCCGATCCGGATCTGCTCCTCGCCATCGACAAAGCCGTGGCCATGGATGCCTCGGACATTTTCCTTTCCACCGGCAAACCGCCGCGTGCCCGCGTGAAAGGCCTGATCGCCCGCCTCGACGCCCACCCACCGCAAAGCGCGGAGCTCCTTCGCCTGATCCCGGACGAGGCCGCACGGAACGATTTCGAAACCACCGGCAGCGTCGACTTCGCCGCGCGCTGGGAATTGCCCGCGGGCAGCCGCCGCTTCCGCATCAATGTCTTCCGGCACCTCGATGGTGTGGCCGCCGCCGTGCGCCCCATCCGCCAGCGCATTCCCTCGCTGGCAGAACTGAACCTACCCGACTCGCTGCTCGATCTGGTTTCGTTCCAAGGCGGGCTGGTGCTGGTCACCGGCACCTCGGGCTCGGGAAAATCGACCACGCTGGCCGCGTTGATCGACCATCTCAACCGCTCGCGGGCCCGCCACATCATCACCATCGAGGACCCCATCGAGTTCGAGCACCGCGAGGTCCAGTGCCTCATCCACCAGCGCGAGGTGGGCGCGGATGTCGAAAGCTTCAGCACCGGCCTGCGCGCCGCCCTGCGGGAGAATCCGGACGTCATTCTATTGGGCGAACTGCGGGATCTCGCCACCATTTCCGCCGCGCTCACCGCCGCGGAAACCGGACATCTGGTGCTCGGCACGCTTCACTCCGGCAGTGCCAGCTCGGCGGTGAACCGCATCATCGATGTCTTCCCCGGACATCAGCAGCCGCACATCCGCACCCAGCTCTCCTCCTCGCTGCGTGCCGTGGTTTCCCAGCGGCTGGTCCCGACCCGACAGGGTGCCATGATCCCGGCGATCGAGAAGATGCTCGTCACCCCGGCGGTGGCCAATGGCATCCGCGAGGGCCACGAGCACTACCTCCGCAACGCCATGCTCACCGGCGTCGACGAAGGCATGATCACTCTCGAGCGTTCGCTGGCCACACTCGTCCGCAAGGGCACCATCGACCTCGACACCGCCATGCGCCACGCCGCCGACCCACAGGCGCTGGCGAATCAGATGGGGTGATCCAATGTAGCTGAAAGCTCCGCTTTCAGAATGTAGGGGGAAGCTCCAGCTTTCCCTCTGCGGGGGAGGATGTCCTTTGGCCTGACAGCCACCGCCAACGGAGCTGGCGGAGACAATTCGAAAGCAGAGCTTTCGACTACACTCCCGACAGATCAGGCAACCGATAGAGATCCATCATCCGCGATTTCATTTCAGGCTCCAGAAAATGGCGGGCGCAAATCCCCCGCCCGGCCAGCACCGGCATCCCGCACCCTGCCCATTGGCAAATAGCGACTCCCTCGCCCTCCTTCGCGCGGATTTCCTCGACCCACCGTTCGATCCTTTTCGGCTCCTCGACCCGAGCGATCTCCAAGGCCTCCCGCAAACGCTGGCGAACCTCCGGGGATTGCCGCTGTCCCGACCACTCCCGCCAAAAATCGAGAGACGGGCTCCCCCACTCCGTTGGTTCGGGTTTGATCCCTCCCGCCTTCACCGAGGCAACGAACTCTTCCGGCACAACCACCCGATGGTGCCGGACATAGTGAACCAACCCCTCCGGCCACACCCACGTGCCATCGGTGAACTCCCCGGAGCCCATAGCCTCGTCGGCCACACCGCATTGGAACCGGCACCAGGAGCACCCGCGGTATTGAGCGAACAAATGCCCGCTTTCCAGATAACGGCAAATCTCCTCCCGCAAGGAGGCCTCCATATTACCCACCAGTTCCTGGGGCAATGGAAGGTCCCACTGGTGCAAGTTTCCCATCCAATAGCCAATCGCCTTCATGGTTCACCGGACTTTTACCCAGCAATACCCCGCACCCGCCACAGTTCGTTGAACAAGATAGAGCCGCCATCCAGCAACCCGAGGAACTCACCAAACGTCAGCGTCCCCCTCTCCCGTCCAATCTCCCCGAACCCCTGCGCGTCCGTTGAAAAAGTGATCTCCCGCAGCGGAGAGGCCTCGATCAATCGCCTCATCAGATCCTCCACATCCGCCCGGGCCGGAGACAGGAATGCCACCAACTCTCCCTCCCGTCCCCAGTCGATCAGCGCCCCGGCATACCATCCACCTTCACCGTCCTCCAGGTCCTTGTTGGCCAAATGGACGATCACGCCGCTGAGCATGTGGAAGACCGGCTGGAAAATCCCCCGGTGGGACACCAGCTCCGTTTCGGCCCGCCAGGCGAAAGACTCATAGCGCGGCAATTCCGGAATCTCCGGACAGCCGATGGATACCAGTTCGAGGGTCGGCATGCGGACGATTACCCGAGCACCTTCCTCAACAACCGCACCATCGTGTCCGCCGCGGACTTCCCCGTAGCGAGCACCTCATGATGATCCAACGCCGCCGGGGTAATCCCCGCGGCCCAGTTCGTCAGGCAGGAAAACGCCGCGACCTTCATGCCCAGCGCCCGCGCCTGGATCGTCTCCAGCACGGTGCTCATGCCCACGGCATCCGCGCCGATCGTCCGCAGCATCCGGATCTCGGCGGGCGTTTCGTACTGCGGTCCCCGTAGCCCGGCATAGACACCTTCATGCAGCACGGTTCCGGTTTCCGCCGCGGCGACATGGAACTCGGCCCGCCATTCTGGATCGTAGGCCGTGCTCATGTCGATGAACTCCGGGCCCCGCAGCGGCGAGGTGCCGGTGAGATTGAGGTGGTCGGAAAGCGCCATCCACGAACCCGGCTCGAAAGCCGGGTTCAAGGTACCCGCGGCATTGGTCAGGATCAACCGGTCCGCGCCCTGCGACGCCATCCAGCGCACACCGGCCGTCACGGTGGACGCGTCGTGCCCCTCATAGAGGTGGACACGGCCCTGCATGACGATCACCGGCGCCGAGCCGAGCGTCCCGATCAGGAAACGCCCGGCATGCCCCGGCACGGAGGACACCGGCAGCCCCGTTTCCGCGAAGCCGACGATCTCCTCCACCGTCACCGCGTCGGCGAGCGGACCGAGCCCGGAACCCAGGACCAGCGCCGTCCGACTCATCGGGCGTTCATGAGTTCCTCGATTTCCTCCGCCTCGATCGGGATGTTCCCCATCAGGTCGAAGTTCGAGTCCTTGCCGATGAGCACGTCGTTTTCCAGGCGAATGCCCATGCCTTCCTCACGGATGTAGATGCCCGGCTCGATGGTGAAGACCATGCCTTCGGCGAACGGTTCGTTCGGCGGGGCGACGTCGTGCACATCCAGGCCCATGTGGTGGGAGGTGCCGTGCATGAAATACTTCTTCACCAGCGGCTTGTCCGGGCCCTGCTCCTTTGCCGCCTTGGCGTCGATCAGGCCGAGGCCGACCAGTTCGCTCTCCATGAGTTCGATGACCTGCTTCTGGTAGTCCATCGGGTTGTTGCCCGGACGCAGGATCTGGTTCGCGCCGCGGAGCACGCGCAGCACGGCGTCATAAACCTGGCGCTGGCGCTGGGTGAAGCGGCCGTTCACGGGAATCGTACGGGTGAGGTCGGACGCCCAACCGGCGTATTCCGCGGCCACGTCCATGAGCAGCATCTCGCCATCCTGGCAAACCGCGGAATTCTCGATGTAGTGGAGCACGCAGGCGTTCTTGCCGCTGCCGATGATCGGACCGTAGGCGAAGCCGCGGGACTTGTTGCGGACGAATTCGTGGAGCAACTCGGCCTCCACCTCCCACTCGCCCACGCCCGGCTTCACGAAGCCGAGCAAGCGGCGGAAGCCCTTCTCGGTGATGTTGCAGGCCTTCTGGATGATGTCGACTTCCACCGGATCCTTGGTGATGCGGAGGCGGTGCATCAGCGGCGCGAGGCGCTGGTAGGAGTGCAGCGGATAGCGGAGCTGGCACTGCTTGATGAAGCGGTCGTTGCGCGTCTCCACGATCACGGAAGCGCGCAGGTGCTCGTTGGTCGGCAGGTAGATGTGGTCGGCCTGGGGCACCAGCGAGTGCAGCAGCGATTCGAAGGAATGGGCCCACTCGATGCGCTCGATGCCGGTGGCGGCCTTCGCCTGCTCCTTGGTGAGCTTGTCGCCATCCCAGATCGCGATCAGCTCGCTGGTTTCCTTCACGAAAAGGATCTCGCGCTGCTTCGGGTCCTTCGCGTCCGGCATCAGCAGCAGGATCGTGTCCTCCTGATCCACGCCGGTCAGGTACATCAGGTCCGCGTTCTGCTTGAAGGCCATCGAACCGTCCGCATTGGTCGGATAGATGTCGTTGGAATGGACGATGACGATGCTGTTCGGTTTCAGCAGCGAGCGGAGGCGTTCACGATTGCGGACAAAAAGCTGGGGATCGATCGGTTCGTAGCGCACGGGTCCAAACTGCACCTCATTTCGCGGGCTCGGCAATGGCATTTCGCCGTTTTGTCCGAACCCGGTGGTTCTGGCGCGGATTTCGGTCAAAGCCACCCTCCGCCATTAACTTTTTGACACAAAGCTAATCGACTGCTAGACCGGATTTCACCATGAAATCGCGCACCGTTCTTTCCCTCGTGGCCCTCGCCCTGCCGCTGTCCCCCGCCCTCTCGCTGGCCGGTCTGGCGATCGGCGACACCGTGAAAATCACCCTCCGCGGGGTGCCCAACGAGGAGCAGCAGAAGGTCAACGGCGAGTACCGGATCGGCGACAGCGGCACCATCCGCCTGCCGATGATTGACACCCCGCTGGCCGCCACCGGCCTGACCGGCGACCAGCTCGCCCGCGCCGCCGAGAAGGCCTACCGGGACGCCGGGGTGTACCAGAAGCCCGCCATCGAGACCCAGGTGATGAATGGCATCGAGAAGCGCCCCGAGGAAGCCGTGGTCTATGTCGGCGGCCAGGTCCGGAAACCCGGCACGGTCCCTTACACGAAGGGCATGACCCTTCTCCAAGCCCTCAAGACCGCCGGCGACCGCAACGAGTTCGGTGGCCGCAACATCGTCCTCACCCGCAAGGGCAAGGCCACCCGCCTCGATTTCCGGAAGCAGGAGGACAAGAACACGATCGTGGAACCGGAGGACGTCATCACCGTCGAGCAAGCCGGGGCTCTCGAGGTGAATCGCGGCTAAAGGACAAAAATCCTCTCCACCCCACGTTGCGGATTGCCCTCAGGGCGGATACCGGCGACACTTTTCCCATGATCGATATGGGCCTGCTGCGTCGCACCCTGACGTATCTCCGGCCTGCCGTTTGCTTGGCCGGGGTCGCCCTTTTGTCGCAATGCGCTCACCATGAAACACTGGTGGCGTACAAGGACCAGGCCCTCGTCGAGCGGAAGAACGAGACCTTCGGCTACCGCAAATGGCTGGCGAAAGACGCCGATCCGGACGTGGTGATCATCGCCCTCCACGGCTTCGACGGGGCCTCGATCGATTACGAGAACCTCGGCAAGGACATCCTCAAGAACCAGCCGAAGACCGCCCTCTACGCCTACGAGGTCCGCGGCCAGGGCAGCGACCCGAAACGCGTCCGCCGCGGCGACATCGACGATCCGGCCGATTGGTACCGCGACCTGGACACCTTCACCGGCATCATCCGGAAGCGCCACCCGCACGCGAAGATCGTGTGGATGGGCGAAAGCATGGGCGCGCTCATCACCGCCCACTCATGGCAACAGGCCCCGCTCGACCGGAAGCCGTGCGATGCCCTCATTTTCTCCTCCCCGGTGGTGAAGATCCGCAAGGACGTGCCGCCGTGGAAGGTCGGTCTGCTTAACACGGCCGCCGAAATCGCGCCGACGGCCCGGCTTTCGCTGGAACAGCTTTCCGGTGGCCAGGACGTGCAGATGACGCACACCACCAAGCACACCGAGCAGGCCGAGACCAATGCCTGGCACGTCGAGAAGAACACGCTCCGCCTGCTCTCCACGCTCGGCCGCCACATCGAGAGCATGGACGCCTGCGCCACCACTTTCCGGGTGCCCGTGCTGGTCCTCCATGGCGGCAAGGACTTCTTCACCGACGAGGAGGCGATCCGCAGCTTCACCGGCAGTATCCCGAAGGGCACGCCCGTGACCACCCGGATCTACCCGGACGCGTATCACCTCCTCATGTATGACACCCTCAAGGACGAAGTCATCCGTGACGTCGAGAAGTGGGTGGATGGGTTGCGGAAGTAAATCCGCCCCTCATGTTCCCGAGGTGCGGAACGACCCGCCACGATCTCGTTACATGGACTACACCTTTGAAACGGACGAGATGAGCAAGGCGTTCTGCGATCGAATCGCGGAACAGATGGTTGCGCTGTTCGGAATCGACGCTGAAGAAGCCGTGGGTCGCATGAACCGATTGTGGAAAGGACAGAGCTTCGTCGGCCCCGATGATCTCATCTACCACGAAGACGAGGTTTTTTGGGCAAACCTCGTGTATTTCGGAGGCGACTCAAATTGGTGGGAAAATCCTCCGGACTTGAAGCCCCTTCCCTATCCATAACCACCAGATCATCCGGACACACGGTCGACAGATCGCTGCCTTCCGGCGACCGTTCGGATGTCCTAGGGGCGCTCGGCCGCCCCCACTCACAAGCAGGGAATACTTGCGCTACTTATCCCACCTTCAGCCCCAGCACCTCCGCGGTCCAGGCGCGCGTCTGGCGGTAGAGGTCCGGGTTTCCGGCCATGGATTCGCCGTAGGCCGGAATGAGCGCCTTGAGCTTCTCCTTCCATTCCTTCGACTTCATTTCCTGCGGGAAGCACTTGCCGATGAGCTGGAGCATGATGCCCACCGCGGTGGAGGCCCCCGGCGAGGCCCCGAGCAGCGCGGCGATGGAACCGTCCTCCGACGACACCACCTCGGTGCCGAACTGGAGGATGCCGCCCTTCTTCTTGTCCTTCTTGATGATCTGCACGCGCTGGCCGGCGTAGGCGAGGTGCCAGTCCTCCATCTTCGCGTCCGGCACGAACTCCTTGAGGGCCTCGAGGCGCTCCTCGGGCGATTGGATCACCTGGCCAATGAGATACTTGGTGAGGTCGAAGTTCGCCAGGCCGGCCGCGATCATCGGGATGAAGTTGTCCGGGCGGAACGACAGCGGCAGATCGAGCAACGATCCGCTCTTGAGATACTTGGTGGTGAAACCGGCATACGGCCCGAACAGCAGCGAGCGCTTGCCGTTGATGATGCGGGTGTCGAGGTGCGGCACGGACATCGGCGGGGCACCGACGGAGGCCTTTCCGTAGACCTTGGCGAAGTGGCGCTCCACCAAGTCGGGATTGTCACAGCGCAGCCACTGGCCGCTCACCGGGAAGCCGCCGAAGCCCTTGCCTTCCGGGATGCCGGACATCTGGAGCAGCGGCAGCGCGCCGCCGCCCGCGCCGAGGAAGACGAACTTCGTGCGCAGCGAGTAGCGCGGCGCGAAATCCGGCTCGACCTCCACGGTCCAGTCCTCATCCGTGCGGTAAACATTCGCGACCTGGTGGCCGGTGTGGACGGTGACGCCGGGCAGCTTCTTGAGGTGCTCGATCATCGCCTTGGTCAGCGCGCCGAAATCGACGTCGGTGCCGGACTCCACGCGGGTCGCGGCGAGCGGCTCCTTGCCATCGCGGTCCGACATGATCAGCGGCATCCACTCGGCCATGGTGGCCGGGTCCTCGGTGTATTCCATCTCGCGGAAGAACGGATGGTCCTTCAGCGCCTCGTGGCGCTTGCGGAGGTATTCGACGTTCTTCTTGCCGTGGACGAAGCTGAGGTGTGGCACGCGGGTGAGGAATCCACCGGCCTGGCCGAGGGTGCCGCGCTGGACGAGCGACGCCCAGAGCTGCTTGGAAAGTTCAAAGGATTCGTTGATCTGGATCGCCTTCGAGACGTCGATCGAGCCGTCCTTTTTCTCCGGCGTGTAGTTCAGCTCGCAGAGGGCGGCGTGGCCGGTACCGGCGTTGTTCCAGGCGCTGGAGCTTTCCTTCGCGACCTCGCCGAGGCCTTCCAAAATCACGAGACTCATGTCCGGGCGGAGCTCCTTGAGCAGCACGCCCAGGGTGGCGCTCATGATTCCCGCTCCCACCAAAACCGCGTCCGGACTCTCGTTGACCTTCTTCTTGCTGCTCATGATTGTGGCTGTCCCGGCGCCAGCGTGGGCCCGATTTCCGGGTACGGGAAGCCCAAAGGCACGGGGAGTGGTTCTCAAATGGCGCCCGGCCTCCTCGTGGATTGATTTCCGCCGCGACATCCGATATCCCTGCCGGATGCGTGCCCTGTTCCTATGCGGAATGCTCACGGCGGTCTGCCCGGCCGCGGATCCGATCGCGGCGGCCCCTATGGAAAAGGTGCCCGCCACCTTCCCGGCCCGCCCGGCGGATGCGAAATCCGCCACCCCGGAGGACGCCGCCGCCCAGGCCAAGGCCGATCCCGCGAAGGGCCTCCAGTGGCTCGGTGAAAACGGCGGCTACGAACCGGGAACCGGCGAACCGCTCCTGAAAGCCTTCGTTTCCGAGGTCGTGAAAGCCGATCCGCGCCAGGCGATCGAGTTTTACGACCGCTTCAGCCCCGGCCACCCGCGCTCCGCCTACGTCGCCGAGCTCGCCCGCACCCTCGACGCCAAGGACCTCACCGCCGCCTGGCAGGACTACCGTGCCCACCGCGAGGACGAGGCCGTCCGGGCTGTCACCGCCCCGCGCCTCATCGCGATCCAGTCAGCCCGCGGGGTCGGCCGGGCCTGGGAAGTCTATGGCACCCATGAGCCGACTCCGGACAAGAAGCTCTTCTTCGCCAACCTCTGCATCGCCCCCGGCAAGCGCGCCACCGAGGACACGGTGTTCTCCCTGAACATGATGCGCACGGTGCAGAACTGCGCCAAGTGCGAAGCCGCCTTCGAGGTATTCGTCTGCAACGCGGACGGCAAGGACATGGCCCTGCTCACCGACTACCTCGCCGCCCACCCGAAGCGCGAGAAGCTCGATCCAGCCTACGGCTCCCTCGCCCGGAAATGCCTCGCCGAAAAGCGCTGCGTCGACGCGGCGAAGTGGATTTCGCGCATGGTGAAACCCGATCAAGAATTGCTGGTGAAGCTGAACGACAGCCTCCAGGACAACCCCGCCCACCGGAAAACCATCGCAGGCCAATTTCCCGACCTGCCGACGCCGGACAAGGCCCCGCCTCCCGCGCCCGAGGTCCGCTGACATACCCGCGATTTTCCTGCGCGGCACACCGTTTCCTCCCTTGCGGGAACCGGTTTTCCTCCTAGCCTAGCAGGTCATGCGGTCTTGGTTACTCGCGCTCGCCCTCACGCTCCCTCTCGCCTCCGCCCAGGAAACGCCATCCGCCCCGTCCGGCATCTACAAGTCGGTCGTGCGCATCGAGGTGGCCTCCCAGGTTCCCGACTACGCCACGCCTTGGAATTCCGGGCGCTTCACCGGCGGCATCGGCAGCGGCTTCATCATCGGGAAGAACAAGATTCTGACGAACGCCCACGTCATTTCGAACTCCCGGCGGATCCTCCTCAACATCTACGGCAGCCCGAAGAAATACGCCGCCAAGGTCGAGTTCGTGGCCCACGATTGCGACCTCGCGCTGCTCTCGGTGGAGGACTTCTCTGATTTCGAGAAGCTCCCGGTATTCTCGCTGGGTGACGTCCCGGCGCTGGAATCGCAGGTCCGCGTGATCGGCTACCCGATCGGCGGCGAGCGCCTGTCGGTGACCCGCGGCGTGGTTTCCCGCATCGATTTCAGCACCTACTCCCACTCACAGGCGGACTCCCACCTGATCGTCCAGATCGATGCCGCCATCAATCCCGGCAACTCCGGCGGTCCGGTGGTGCAGGATGACAAGGTGGTCGGCGTGGCCTTCCAGGGCCTCCGCCAGGCCGACAACACCGGCTACATCATCCCCACGCCGGTCATCAAACGCTTCCTCAAGGACATCGAGGACGGCCGCTACGATTCCTACGCCGACCTCGGGGTGGCGGATTTTCCGCTCTTCAACCCGGCGATGCGGAAGGCCTTCAAACTTCCGGACGATGGCAATGGCGTGCTCATCAGCACCGTGACCCCCACCGGCTCCTGCGATGGCGTGCTGAAACCGGGCGACATCCTGATGGCCCTCGATGGCAAGGAGGTCGACAGCGCCGGCATGGTCACCATCGACGGCGAGGAGGTGAACATGAACGAGATCGTCGAGCGCAAGTTCGCCGGGGACAAGGTGGCCCTGCGCTTCCTCCGCGATGGCAAGCCGAACGACGTCGAGATCACCCTCAAGCCGCTTCCACAGGCACGGATGTATGCCATCCAGTATGAGCAAAAGCCGCGCTACATCGTCTTCGCGGGCCTGGTGTTCCAGCCCCTGGACACCAACCTGCTGCGCTCGATGAAGATGGACGACATCAACGTCCGCCGACTCTACGCCGACTACGTGCCGAAGGGCGGTTTCCAGAAACGCCAGGACATCGTGGTGCTCACCCGCATCGAGAGCGATCCCCTCACCAGCCAGATGGACGAGTTCACCGGGTTCGCAGTGGACAAGATCAATGGCGTGGAGGTGAAGGACCTGAAGCACGCCAATGAGCTGCTCAACCCGGCCACGAAGCCCGAGTTCTTCGTGATCGAGCTCTTCGGTGCCGACCGCCCGGTGGTCATCCCGTCCGCCGAAGTGGAGGCCGCGAACAAGCGGATCCAGCTCGGCTACGACATCAAGCGCCTCTCCCGCGTCGAGGAATGATCCCTCCCCTTTCCACCCTTCTCCGCCTTTCCCGTTCCTCCATGAAACGTTCTGCCCTTCTCCTGCTCGCGCTGGCCCTGCCCTCGTGCGATTCCAAGCAGGTGGCCGCCATCGCCGCCCCGGAAGCCAGCGCCGCCACCGCGCCCGCGGTTCCGGCCGCCCCGGTCGAGCCCGCGCCCGAGCTGAAGCAATCGGTGGTCCGCATCAATTCCACCCAGCAGGGATGGAACGCGGGCCAGCCGTGGGAAAAGAACCCGCCCGGCCGCCGCCGCGCGCTCGGCCCGATCGTCGGCAAGAACCAGATTCTCACCACCAGCGAGCTCATCGCCGACTCCACCTACCTGGAGTTCGAGACCACCGATGGCACCCGGCTGCTGCCGGCCAAGGTGCTCGCCGTGGACTACGAGGCGAACCTCGCCCTGCTCGGCGCGGACGACGAGAGCAAGGCCGATGAATTCTTCAAGGGCACCCGCCCGCTGGAGATCGGCGCCGCCCCGCGCATCGGCGACCAATTGGACATCCTCCAGGTGGAGGAAAGCGGGATGCCGCTCATCACCCCGGGCAATCTCCAAGGAGTGGATGTGATCACGAATTTCCTCGAAGGGCAGTTCTTCCTCACCTTCGAGGTGAAGGCCTCGATGCAAAGCGCGGCCAGCAGCTTCTCGCTGCCAGTCCTGCGCCACGGCGAGCTGGTCGGCCTGCTGGCCAGCTACAATGCCAAGGACCAGGTCAGCGACGTGACCTCCACCGAGATCCTCTCGCGGTTCCTGAAGTCCGCCACCAGCGGCCACTACGCCGGGTTCCCGAGCCTCGGCATCGCCACCGCCCGCACCGAGGATCCCTCGTTCCGGAAATGGCTCCAGATCCCGGACGACAAGGGCGGGCTCTATGTTTCCTCCGTCCGCAAGGGCAGCTCCGCCGCCGCCGCGGGCATCAAAAAGGGCGACGTGCTCCTGTCCGTGGGCGACCATCCGATCGACCGCCGCGGCTACTACAACCATCCGATCTACGGCAACCTGTTCTGGAGCCACCTCGTCCGCGGCGAAAAGAACACCGGCGACGTGGTGAAGGTCTCGCTGCTGCGCGAGGGCAAGCCGCTCGACCTCGATGTCACCCTGACCCTCACCGACGACACCCAGCGGCTCGTGCCCGCCTACACCTTCGGCAAGGCCCCGCGCTACCTCGTGAAGGGCGGCCTGGTCTTCCAGGAGCTCACCAAGCCGCTGCTGGAGTCCTTCGGCGAGGACTGGCATTCCCGCGCCCCGCTGAACCTCCTCGATGCCTTCGAGAACCCGGAGAAATACGAGGACAAGGCCGATCACATCGTCTTCCTCAGCGGTGTCATCGCCACCCCGGCCACCATCGGCTACGAGCCGCTGCGGAACCTCATCGTCCGCAAGGTGAACGGCAAGGACATCCGGGACATGAAGACGCTCGCCGCGGCCTTCAAGAGCAACCTCGGCGGCCTCCACTCGATCGAGTTCGACGAGGAAAACTTCACCGTTTTCCTCGATGAAGCCGCCTCCAGCGCCGTGGACGAACAGCTCATGCAGCGCGGCCTTCCCCGCCTCTCCCGGGTGGAATGAACCGCGCCCCTCGCCGGGCGCGGTTCCGGCCTAAAATCTTCATCCTCCGGAACGCGAAAAAGCTTCCATAAAGCGGTTAGACGGAAGTATTAAACAAAACCTTGACGGGTTGAGGTTGCGACGCATCATTCGCGCCCGCAGCGGGGACCCTCTGTTGTGCTATAATAGTCGAATTGTGCCCTGATTTCCCGTCACACGGTCCGAATTTCCCTTTCCAGCCTTCCTTAGCGTTCCACCATGGCGAAAAAGACAGCCTCGTCCAAGAAGCCCGCGGCGAAAGCCAAAGCGCCGGCCCCCGCGAAATCAAAACCCGCGGCGAAAAAGCCTGCTCCGAAGGCCGCCCCGGCCAAAGCGCCCGCCAAGCCGGCTCCGAAGGCTGCTCCCAAAGCTCCTGCCAAACCGGCCCCGAAAACCGCGCCCAAGGCCGCCAAGCCGGCTCCGAAGGCCGCGCCGAAAGCTCCCGCCAAGCCCGCTCCGGCCAAACCCGCCTCGAAGGCCCCGGCCAAGCCGGAACCGAAGGAAGTGAAGAAGCCCGCCGCCCCGGCGAAGGCTCCCGCCAAGCCGGAACCGAAGGCCGCCGCGAAACCCGCCGCTCCCGCCAAAGGTGCCGCGAAGGCGTCCGCCGAGTCCACTGGCACGGAAAAAGCCCCTGCCAAGGTCATCTCCGAGCAGTCCAAGCGCCGCATCGACACTCCCGAGATCCAGGAAAAGATCCGCGAGCTGATCAAGCTGGCCAAGGAGCAGGAGTACCTCACCTACGATGACATCAACGAAATCCTCCCGAACGACCTGGTCGATCCGGAGGACGTCGAAGCGATCATGGAGCGCCTGCGCAACATGGAGTTCGACATCATCGATGCTTCCGAAGTCGACCGCTACAAGGACAAGAAACGCGACGACACCGACAACGACGAGGAGGACGTGAAGTCCGACCAGAAGCTGGACATCCTCGACGACCCGGTCCGCATGTATCTCAAGCAGATGGGCCAGGTCCCGCTGCTGACCCGCGAGCAGGAAGTCGAAATCTCCAAGCGCATCGAGGATGCCGAGATCGAGGTGGCCAAGCAGCTCCACCTCTTCGGTTTCACCGCCGAGTGTTACCTGGAACTCGCCGACAAGCTCAACAAGGGCAAGGAGCGCTTCGACCGCGTGATCCTCGACAAGAAGATCGAGTCCCGCGAGCGCTACATGAAGATCCTGCCGAAGCAGTGCGACCAGCTCAAGCAGCTCCACGAGGAGAATGACGAGATCTTCCGCCAGCTCTCGGTGAAGAACCCGCGCGGCAAGAAGAAGCTCGACGACGACTTCGCGAAGAACCTCCAGACCCTGCACCGCCTCTACACCCGCTTCTACTTCAAGCAAAAGGTGACCGAGGACTTCTGCGAGCTGGTCGAGGAGTACCAGCAGCTGTTCTGGAAATACACCCGCAAGCTCCAGGCCGACCCGGAGAACAAGGAGTTCCAGACGAAGCTCCGCGAACTCCAGCAGAAGGTGTGGCACACCGCCGAGGACTTCGATGAGACCAACAAGCGCCTCCGCCACTGGCTGAAGGAAGCACTCAAGGCGAAGACCGAGATGGTGGAGGCCAACCTCCGCCTCGTGATCTCGATCGCGAAGAAATACACCAACCGCGGCCTCTCCTTCCTCGACCTGATCCAGGAAGGCAACATGGGCCTGATGAAGGCGGTGGAGAAATTCGAATACCGCCGCGGCTACAAGTTCTCGACCTACGCCACCTGGTGGATCCGCCAGGCGATCACCCGCTCGATCGCCGACCAGGCCCGCACGATCCGCATCCCGGTCCACATGATCGAGACGATCAACAAGCTGATGCGCGTGCAGAAGCAGTTGGTCCAGGAATACGGCCGCGAGCCCTCCCCGGAGGAAATCGCCGAGGAAATCCACCTTCCCGTGGAGCGTGTCCGCGCCGTGCTCAAGATGGCCCAGCAGCCGATCTCGCTGCAGGCTCCCGTGGGCGACTCGGACGACACCTCGTTCGGCGACTTCATCGAGGACAAGACCGCCGACAACCCGATGGAGGAAGCCGGCTTCTCGATGCTCAAGGAGAAGATCAAGGACGTGCTCGACACCCTCACCGAGCGCGAGCGCGAGGTGCTGGAGCAGCGCTTCGGCCTCAAGGACGGCTACAGCCGCACGCTCGAGGAAGTGGGCCGCCAGTTCCAGGTCACCCGCGAGCGTATCCGCCAGATCGAGGCCAAGGCCCTCCGCAAAATGCGCCACCCCACCCGTATCCGGAAGCTCGAAGGCTTCATCGAGCTGCCGGGAGCGTAAGCAGACTCCCCTTTCAAAGCCCGCCGGAAACGGCGGGCTTTTTCGTTGCTCCAACGCTATATCAATATACCTTTATCACATCATAGAAAAGCTTCTTTACTCTGACACGAATATTTGGAACCAATTGGCGACTTTAATTTTACACCTTCATTCAGAGCACCAAGATGCCATCTCCTCATGACGATTTAATTAATCAATATAGTGCATTGCACACACGATATGAATCATTTTCATCTCGCTTAGAGGCACTCTTGAGAGACTTGCTCGACACTCGATCAATTCGAAGACACTTCTCAGAATCCCGAGCTAAATCTCTCGACAGCCTACGAGAAAAAATCAACCGCCCAGGCAAGAATTACAAAGGAAACTTATCTTCAGTTCCTGATTTGGCCGGCATCAGGATCGTTCTTTATTACGAAGACGATGTGCCTCGAGCTGGAGAAGTAATCCGAGAAGAGTTCAATATTGTCGAAAAAGAAGAAACACATCAACCAGACGGATACTCACCAGATCAATTCGGGTATCTGTCACTACATTTTATCATTTCCCTAAATGAAGCTCGGTCTGCATTACCGGAATGGAAAATCTATGCAGACATGAAGGCGGAAATCCAAATTCGAACAGTTTTGCAACATTCTTGGGCGGCAGTCTCTCATGCACTTCAGTATAAAAAAGAAGCCGATGTTCCCCGCAGCCTCAGACGGAAACTTTTCAGATTAGCAGGACTATTTGAACTCGCCGACGAAGAGTTTGTGGCTATTCGCGATAAAGCCTCAACATTACAAGCTGAATCTGAAACTGCATTAAGAGGTGATAAAAGCTTAGTCGAAATCGACATACCTACAATAATAAGTTTTCTTGCAGATTCCCACGCAGCAGCGCAAATGCAAGAAACACTGGAAATGATGGGCTTTCAGTTCGATGACATTAAAGGTTTGGAAAGTGAGCTTGTTGAGCACGCTGACAAATTAAATCTGAAAAGCATGGCCGAAATAGAGGATCTTGCAAAAAATTTCCGATTGCAGTTTTTTGAAGAAATATTCACCGACCCTTGGATAGTCAATAGATCCTTCGTTTTAATATTAGCAATGATAGACAAATACACCAAAAGCTTCACCAAGAATTACCTTAAATCGTTCGGCTGGGGAGACACCGTCATAGAAAGGGTATTAACTGCAGCCAAGAATAAATAATTTTCTATTTTTCTCAATCAGACAGTAACGTAATTTACGTTTGCAGTCTTGGACGACCGGAGCATGCTAGCGGCCATGCGTTTCCTGCCCGCCGTGGCCGCTTGGGGCCTGACATTCGCTCCCGCCCTGGCCGCCGCCCCCGCGTGGCAGGCAGGACTCACTCCCTTCAACTCCCCCGCCCATCCCCGGCTCGCGCCCTGCGCGCTGGAATACCGGGCCAGTTGGAAGGGCCTGCTGGATGCCGGGAAGATCCGGATCGAGTTCGGCAATCCCGCGAACGCCAAGGGCGGTTCGTTCGTCGCCACTTCCCACGGCGAAAGCACCGGCCCGGCCTCGGCCTTGTTCGATTTCAAAAGTTGGTACTGGTCCGAGATGGAGTCCGGATCGCTCCGTCCGAAGATCTTCCACAGTGTCGAGGATCTGGAGAAGCGCCGGGTCACCTATCACCTCGATTATTCGCCGAAGGGCGTGGACTGGAGCCGCAACACCCGCATCTTCGCGACCGGATTCCAGTATGACACCAAGGGCGCCTTCGCCTTCACCCCCGTCCACGACCTGTTCTCGTCGATGCTCTTCGTCCGCGGGCGGAAGCTGGACAATGGGGACACCGTATCCTTCGTGATCCAGCCGGGTGACGATCCCTATCTGGTCAACGCCCATGTCGACAACCGAGAGGCCCACGATGGCCGTTCCTCCATCCGTCTCACGGTGAAGATGCTAAAGATCGACACCACCAGCCTGGCGCTGCTGCCCTACAAGAAGCTCAAGGAGGCCACGCTCTGGCTCAGCGACGATGCGGATCGCATCCCGTTGGAAATCCGCGCGGGCGTGTTCATCGGTGATGTGAGAGTCACCTTGGCCGGACAGGCGAAGTATTGATCAGCCTCCCACGAGGAAGGACTTGAGGAAGCGGAACACCACCTCGATGGCTGCGCCGACGTCCTTCTCCGCCACGAACTCGTCGGGATGATGACTGAGGCCGCCCCGGCAGCGGACGAAGAGCATCGCGATCGGGGCGACCTGCGCCATGATCACCGCGTCATGACCCGCACCGCTGGCGAGGCGCGGCACCGCACCGGTGGCGGTGGTGAGCGCCCCGGCCAAACGGCGGCCGAGTTCCACATCGCAGCTCACGCCATCGTGATCCAGGACCACCCGCCACTCGAGCTTCAGGCCACGCTGGGTGACGATGGCGGAGCAGCGGGCGCGGAGTTTTTCCAGAAACTCGGCGCGGACCGCATCCTCGGGATGGCGCAGGTCCAAGGTGAAGGAGGCGACTCCCGGGACCGAATTGCTGGTGCCGGGATCGATCTGCATCTTGCCCACGCTGGCCAGCAGCGGTGGGTTCTCGCGGGCCATCTTCTCGATTGCCAGCAGGCACTCGGCGGCGCCGGTGAGGGCGTCGTGGCGCAGCTCCATGGGCGTGGTCGCCGCGTGCTCGGCCCTGCCCCGGACGGACCCCACCACCCGGCTTTGACCACAGATCGCCGTGACCAATCCCGCGGGCTGCCCGGCCTCCTCGAGCACCCGCCCCTGCTCGATGTGAACTTCCAGAAATCCCCGCGCGCTGCCCGGTGCATATTCGATGTCAGTGGAATCCTCGGTCCAACCCGCCAGCGCGAGGAAGGTCGAAAGCGTCGTGTTCGTGTCATCCCGCAGCGCGTAAGTTGCCTCGTCGAAGTCCCCGCACACGCCCCGGCTGCCCAGGTAGGTGGTGTGGAAACGGACACCTTCCTGGTCCGCGAATCCCAGCAGATGGACCGGCACCGGCAGCACGATGCCGTCCGCCGCCAGCCGTTCCAAGGCCGCCAGGCCGACCACGATGCCGAGCACGCCGTCGTATTTGCCCGCGCCCACCGCCGTGTCGAAATGGGAGCCGATGAGCAGCGGCAGCGCCCGCGGCTGGGTGCCGGGCAGCACGCCCCGCACCGTGCCCATCGCATTGTGGGACACCTGCATCTTGATCTCCTCCATCCACGCCATCAGCCGCGAGGCCACCTCGCGGCTGGCGGGCGAGAGCAGGGTGCGGGTAAGCCGCCCCTTTTCCTCGCTGAGATTCCCCAGTTCCTTGATCCGCTCAAGGGCAAGACGGAGGGTGTTATCCGCGGCTTCGCTCATGGGATTCCGGTATCCCCCATCCTGCCGCCCTAACGGACAAGAGGCAAGATGGAAGCGAGGCGAAGCCCCGGTTAGTAGGTCGGCCAGACGCCCGGCGTCAGCAGCTCGAGGAGGTGGCCGTCGGGATCGCGGAAATAGAGGCTGGTGCCGCCGTGGGGCCAGGTGAAACGGCTCTCGACGACAATCCCGGAGTCGGCCAGCCGCGCCTCCCAATCGGCCAGACTCTCCGCCGGAATACTGAGCCCGAGGTGCGACGCCCCGTTCGTGCCATGCGGCGGAATGAACCCGAACGGCAGATGGCTGCCCTCCGGATCGCTCCCCCGCCGGAACAGCAGCAGGACCTGTTTCCCGCCCACGTCGAGCGCGCAGAAGCGCGCGTCCTGCGCCATCACCGGATACCCGAACAGCCCGTGGTAGAAATCCCGGGCCCGGCCGATGTCCTCGACCGACAGGCAGGTTTCCAGGATCGCACTGGGAAGCGGCATACCGGTCAGTCTAGACCGGATCGGCACGCAATGCAGCCTCGAAAGGACAGCTCTATATTTCTCGCCCGCCAACACTCCGTCACGACGGTTCATCCCCCTCGTCCCACCGAACTTCGGCTTTGTCGGTCAACCAGCGAACCAGCACCCATGCCTTCAAAACCCTCGCCTCGCGATCGAGGACAGTGACCCGGAAACTGTGCGCGCCGAAACCACCCCAGATAAAGGGACTGGTGAAAAAACCACCGCGTTCCATCTGGGTAAGTTGCACTCCTTCACGGATCGACCAGCGGACCAAGGCCGCGCGTGCCAACGCTCGACGGAACCAGAACATCCCCCAGTAAAGGATGCACCCCGTCACAGTCCCGACGAGGACACTGACGATGTGCGGGGTAAGCGCGAGGGCCATCACGACCGCATGGCTAGCATACGATCGTGACTGGAAACAGGACGAGTTTGCAGGCGAGCTTACTTCTGCTTCGCCCACGAATCGCGGAGCGGGACGGTGCGATTGTACACCACCTTCGTTCCCGCAACGTGGTCCTTGGCATCGGCGATGAAATAGCCGGTGCGCTCGAACTGGCAGCGGAAACCGGGCTCCACCGTGGCGGCGGAGGGCTCCACCTTCGCGGCCACCACCTTGAGGGCGTCCGGGTTGATCACGGACAGGAAGCCGCCTTCGGCACCATCCGGATCCTCCACGGTGAACAAGCGGTCGTAGAGGCGAACCTCGGCGTCCACGCCGTGGGTGGCGCTGACCCAGTGGATCGCGGCCTTGCAGACCACGCCTTCCGGCGTATCCGCGCCCATCGTGCCGGGCAGGAACTCGGCGCGGACCTCGGTGATGGTACCATCCTCCGCCTTCTCGTAACCGGTGCATTTCACAATGTAGCCGCCGCGCAGGCGGACGTAACGTTCCGGCCCGAGGCGGAAGAATTTCTTCGGCGGGTCCTCCATGAAATCCTCGCGCTCGATCCACACCTCACGGGTGAGGGCGATCTTGCGGGTGCCATCCTCCGGGTTCTCCGGATTGTTGACGACCTCGACGTCCTCCTCGTGGCCGTCGGGCCAGTTGGCGAGCACGAGCTTGAGCGGGTCGAGCACGGCCATGCGGCGCGGCGCGGTCTTGTTGAGATGGTCGCGGACCTCGTATTCCAGCAGCGCCACGTCGGTGGTGCCGTTGTACTTGGTGATGCCCACGCGCTTGCAGAAATTGCGGACCGCCTCCGGCGTGTAGCCGCGGCGGCGGATGCCGGAGATCGTCGGCATGCGCGGATCGTCCCAACCGGAAACATGGTTTTCCTTCACGAGTTGGAGCAGCTTGCGCTTGCTCATCACCGTGTAGGTCAGGTTGAGGCGGGCGAACTCGATCTGGCGCGGTTTCGACGGCACCGGGCAGTTGTCGATGAACCAGTCGTAAAGCGGGCGATGGTTCTCAAACTCCAGCGTACAAAGCGAGTGGGTGATGTGCTCCAGCGCGTCCTCCAGCGGGTGCGCGAAGTCATACATCGGGTAGATGTGCCACGCATCGCCGGTGTTGTGGTGCTCCGCGTGCAGGATGCGGTAGAGCGCCGGGTCGCGGAGGTTCAGGTTCGGCGACGCCATGTCGATCTTCGCGCGCAGGATGCACTCGCCCTCCTTGAACTCGCCCGCCTTCATGCGGGCGAAAAGGTCGAGGTTCTCCTCCACGCTGCGGTCGCGGTAAGGCGAGGGCGTGCCGGGGACGGTGAGGTTGCCGCGGTTGGCGCGCATTTCCTCGGACGTCTGATGGTCCACGTAGGCCTTGCCGTTCTTGATGAGATGGATGGCGGACTCGTAGTAGAAATCGAAGTAGTTGCTGGCGTAGTAGAGGTTCTCGCCCCACTCGAAGCCGAGCCACTTCACATCGGTCTTGATGCTCTCGACGTACTCGGTCTCCTCCTTCTCCGGGTTGGTGTCGTCGAAGCGCAGGTGGCAGCGCGCGCCCGGGTGTTCCTGGGCGATCCCGAAGTTCAGGCAGATCGACTTCGCGTGGCCGATGTGGAGGTACCCGTTCGGCTCCGGCGGGAAGCGGGTGATCGTGGTCTCATGTTTGCCGGACGCGAGGTCGCCGGCGATGATCTCGCGGATGAAGTCGAGCTTGGGAGAATCGGACATAACGGGAAAAGACTGGAACCACGAAAAACACGAAAGGGCACGAAAGTTTGCCGTCGGGATTCGGGTGGATAGAAGGAGGATTGGCGATCGTCAGGATTTCAGAGGACGATTCTTCTGATTTCGATTTTCTGATTTTTAAAATTGAGAATCACCCCCACCCGCAAGCCGGTGATGCGCAAATAATTGATCATTTGCCCGACTTCGTGGGTGGTGATGCGTTCGATGGTCTTGGTATCCACGATAACCGACCCGAAGGCTACCAGATCCGGAACAAATTCACCGACCCGAAATCCCTTGTAGTCCACCGGATAGCGCGGCTGCTGCTGGCACGGGATGCCGCGGAGCCCCAATTCCCGGAACAAGGCATTCTCATACGGTTTCTCTAGAAGGCCATAGCCGAGCACCCGGTGTACCTCGATGGCGGCATCCAGAATCCGGCCGACCTCCTCCTTGAGCAGCAAGCCAGACTCCTCCATTTCGTGAAATTTCGTGCCTTTCGTGGTTGAAAATCAACCAGCGAGCTCCTCCAGCAGCAACTGGTTGAGGCGGATGCCAGCCTCGAAGTTCTCCACCGGGAAGTTCTCGTCCGGGGCGTGGACCTGGGAATCGGCCAGCGCGAGGCCCAGCAGCAGGGTGTCGACCCCGAGCACGCTGCGGAACGACTGGACGATCGGGATGCTGCCACCCTCGCGGATGAGCACCGGATCGGAGCCAAAAGCCTTGCGCAGGGCGTTCTGGGCGGCCTGGCCGAAGCTGGAATGCGGGTCGGTGGCGTAGGGTTTGCCGTCGTGGCCGACCTCGATCTCCATGGTCAGGCCCGGCGGGCAGTTCCACTCCAGGTGCTGGCGGACCTTTTCCATGATGTCGGCGGGGTCCTGGTCCGGCACGAGGCGGAAGGACAGCTTCGCGAAAGCTTCGGCGGGCAGGACGGTCTTCGAGCCCTCGCCCTGGTAGCCGCCGCCGATGCCATTGACCTCGGCGGTCGGGCGGGCCCAGGTGCGCTCGGCCGAGCTGTAGCCGGGTTCACCGTAGAGCGCCGGGGAGCCGGTGAAGTGGAGGAACTGGGCATCGGTCACGCCCGGGATCTTCGCCCACATCTCATGCTCCCACGCCTCCAGCGGGCGGACGTCCTCGTAGAAACCATCGACCGCCACCTTGCCGTTCGGCTCGTGGAGGCTGGAGATCAGCCGGGCGATGCCAGCCGCCGGGTTCGCCACCGCGCCCCCGAAGATGCCGGAGTGCAGGTCCGCCTTCGGACCGCGCAGGGTGACCTCGCAGCACGCGATGCCGCGCAGGCCGTAACTGAAGGTGGGGACGCCGGGACCGACCATGCCGGTGTCGGAAATGGCGATCACGTCGCATTTCAGCAGCTCGGCGTTCTCGCGCAGGAACGGCAGCAGGTTCGGGCTGCCGATTTCCTCCTCGCCCTCGAAAAGGAAGGTCAGGTTCACCGGCAGTTCGCCCTTCTCGCGGAGGGTCTTCTCGACCCCGAGGACATGGGCGAGCATCTGGCCCTTGTTGTCGGCGGAACCGCGGGCCCAGATCTTGCCATCGCGGATGTCTGGTTCGAACGGCGGAGTGGTCCAGAGGTGGAGCGGATCGACCGGCTGGACGTCGTAGTGACCGTAGATGAGCACCGTGCGACGACCGGCGACGTGCTCGTTTTTCGCCACCACGATCGGGTGCTTCGCCGTCTCGTGGAGAGAGGCCTGGAGGCCCATGCCATTGAGCTTTTCGATCAACCACCCGGCGCAGGCACGGACGTCGTCCGCATGGCGGGAATCGGTGGAAACACTGGGAAAACGGAGAAATTCGAACAGGTCTTTTAATTCGGGCGTCACGATCATCATGGTGACTAACAGAGCGTCGCCGCCGCAAGACGAATGTCTGTATTTACAATGCCGGTTCTGCCACAATCCTTGGTCCGGAACGCCGTGCAAATGGCAATAGCAGCAGTCCGTAAAGGGTGAACGCCACGGCTTGCAGGGTGAGCAGATACCACGGCTCCGGCCCCATGTAATCGAACAGCGTGCCGACGGCGGGCTTGTGGTTGAGGAAGCCGTAGTTCGATTCCAGTAGCACGTTCAGCCCGAACACCACCGCCATGTAGACCCAACTCCAGAACACGGCCCGCTTGAACGCGCCGGGCTGCGGCCGGATCCCGGCCCCGAACACCAAGGCCAGCGCGGCCACCGGCACCCCGCCATGCTGGACGAAAAACGCGTAATACTCGGGCGTGTCCCAATCGAAATACAGCGTCGGCGTCAGCAGCCCCTGCACCGTCCCCGCCAGCCCCCAGAAATAGCCCATCTCAGTCCAGCGCTGGCGGCGGGTGACGAGGGCCACGGCAAGCACCAGCGAGACCACGTCGCAGAGATACAACGGCAGCGCCGTTTCCCGGACCAAGCGCCCGGCCAAGGCCACGTCCTCATCGTGCCGGTAGCGCAGCCAGGTCAGCAGTGGATCGAGCGACACCGCGATCACCAGCAGGGCCGCGAGGATCGTGTTCGCCCGCTGTTTCACCGCGTCCGACACCTTCGTGGAGCGGTTCAAACGGATCATGCCGACCGAGGCCACGGCGGTGGCGACGAGGGCCGTCCAGTGCGACAGGCCGTAGGAAACAAACTCGCGGGAATCCATGTGCGCCGATACTGCCGAACGGCTGCTTTTCTAGCAACTCATTCGCGATCGATCTTTTCGCGCTCCTCCCGGATCACGGCGAGCGCGTCGTAGAGCGCGAAGATCATCACGGCGGAGGTGAGCAGCGCGCAGGAACCCCACCAGGCGGTGAACCACAGGATGTTTTTCGACAGCCAACCCGCGATCAACCACAGGCCGATGGCCATCATGCCCAGCGCCACCATCAGCATCCGGCCGAGGATCCGGCGCCGCATCGGACGGTCGTGCAGGATCGCACGGGCGAGCCCGAGAATGACCACGATCCAACTGACCTTGCGTTCCGACATGACCGGGAAAGTTGACGACGAAACCGTCCGCCCGGACCAGCGAATTCGACGCAACAGCGCCCCTACCCCTCCATCAGGATCTCCAGCGCCGCGATCCGCATCGTCTCCGCGCCGAAGGTCGAGGAAGTCATCAGCACCATCCGGTCGTCACTGGCCACGCGGACCTGGTCGCGGGTGGCAAAACGGGCCGCCAGCCGCTCGATCACCGTGTCGGCCGTCTCACCGTCGCGGGAGTAGAGGATGAGAATGCCGTCCTCGTTGCCGCCTTCGATCCCCCGCTCCGCCTGCTTGCCATCGAACACGACGACTACCTTCCAATCCGAGGCATCTCCGAAGCGCTGGAGCCACTTCACCAGCTCCAGCCGCGCGAGGTAGCGGGTGGGACCACGGTGCAGGCTGGCGAACCGCGGGATCGAGAAAATCGCGCTGTGGCCATCGACAATCAGGAGACGCTCCACGCCTGAAAAAGAAACAGGCCGGATGCGCCTGGCAACCGGCCTGTTTCAAAAAATGGTTTGGAAATCCCGGGGGATTACTCCTCGCCGGCTTCACCGGTCTCAGGAGCCTCGCCTTCGGCTTCCTTCTTGGCGACCTTCTTGGCCGGAGCCTTCTTGGCGGCCACCTTCTTCGCGGCGGGAGCAGCCTTCTTGGCGGCGGACTTCTCCTCGGTGGAAGCAGCCTTCTTCGTGGAGGACTTCTTCTTCACGATGCCTCCGAGCTTCGCCTGTTCCTTCTTCCGCTTCAGATAGTCCGAACGGCGCTTGCGCTTGATGACCTTGTTGGATTGCTGTCCCATGGTTGGTGGCGGGCGGTCTAACCTGCTGGCAGCCCGGGGGCAAGGCGAAATCGACGGTGGATTTCAGAAATGGAAATCCATCACTTCCGCAGGGCGGTCAGATAGGCGGCTTTGAGGTCGTCCGCCTTCAGGGAACCGGCCAACAGTTTCACGGTCAACGACTCGATGGAATCCCCCAGCGCCACCAGCTTCCGTTCGTCCGCGGCCAGGGTTTCCGCCCGGCTGGCGAGGCTGGAATCGAGGGCGGAGAGGGTGATCCGCCCCTCCTCGCGGTGAGCCTTGGCGGCGGGATCGTCGAGCTTGGCGGCAAAGGCGGCGCGCTCCGTCCGTTTCGCCGCGAGGGCCGCGGTCTGGGCGGCGATCGATTCCGTCAAATCCCGGAACTCCGCCTGCTGGTCGGTGGCGGTCTGGGTGAGCTGGCGGGCACCGTCACGAGCGTCGAGAGCGCGGGTATTGATGGCCGCGGCCTGCCAATGCTTCTCGGCTTTCTGAAGGGTGGGCACGCGGGCCTTCGCGGCCTCGAGCTCGGCACGGGCGTCATTGAGCCCCTTTTCAAACGCGGGCACCTCTTTCTTGCGGGTGGCCAGGGTCTCATCCACCGGTTTGATCCGCTCCCCGGCGGCCAAGGCGGCGCGGGCACTGCCTTCCAGCACACCCGGCAAGGTCTTCTCCTCGGCTTCCAAGCCGTCAAGCTGCTGGCGGAGATTCGCCAGCTTCTCCCCGAGCTCGCGGTGCTTTCCTTCCATCGCGGCCAGTTCCGGAGGATTCCGCTGGTCCTCGGGCTGGGCGGCCAGGGCCTGCCGTTTCGCCTCCAGCTCCTTCACGGCGTTGCTTTCCTCCGCCATCAAACGCTCGAGCTCCGCACGGCGAGCTCCGATGCCCTGCCGGAGCTGCTCCAGCTTCCCGCGGACCTCGGCCTCCCCCTTCTTCGCGGCCTCGTGGATCATCCTTGCCTGCTTGGCCGCCTCCTCGGCATCGACCACGGCCTTTTTCGATCCCTCGAAGGCTTTGGTGGCCTCCACCACCTTGGCCTCGGCGGCAGTGATCGCGCCGGCCGCGCTCTGGATCTGCTCCGTCAGCGACGCAAGGCGGCTGGCGATTGATGGCGGCGCGGCGATGAACTCCCCGGCCTGCTTCCCATCAGCGGTGGTGTAAACGCGGATCGTCCCCTGATAGTCCGCCACGAACGCCCGGCCACCATCCGCGGACAGCACCGCCGCCGTCGGCAGCGCGGGCAAGTCCTTCGCCAGCTCCTTGGCCGGGCTGAAATCCGGTTTCCACAGCCGGACCTTCTTGTCGCGGCCGGTCGTGACGAACGAACCATCCCGTGCGAACGCAAACGCGGTCACCCCGCCCGGGTGCGCGTCGAGCTTCTTCACCTCGGAGCCACCGTTCATTTCCCAGAACCGGACGGTGCCGTCCTCGGAGGCCGTCGCTAGGAGATTCGAGTCCGTCCGGAACGCCGCCGCGGAGATCGCCGCCTGATGGGCACGCAGGGTGTGGAACTCATTGCCGCTCTCCGCCTCCCACACCCACACGCCGCCATTGCGGTCGCCCGAGGCCACGAGGATGCCATCCGGGGAGATATCCAGCGCCGTGATCCAATCGGTGTGCTTCTTGATCGAGGCGATCGGCGCGCCGGTCTGGCTGTTCCAGAGCTTGAGCAACTTCGAGGGGCCGCCGGTGGCGACCACGTCGAACCCGGGCCGGATATCGGCGGCCAGGATCGAATCGAACTCTTTCGCCACCGTCAGCGCGCGTTCGCCGGTCTTCACGTCGAAGGTCACCGTCACGCCCGATTTCCCCGGCGTGCCGCCGCCGACGATCAGGTAGCGGCCATCCGGCGTGAACGCCAGCGACACCGGATCGCCCTCCGGAAACGGCAGCACCGCCACCAGTTCCAGCGTCTCCGCATGATGGAGCAACACCTGCCGTTGCCCGGTGATAGCGATCAGCGGCGCCCACGGCGAGGCCACCATCGAATGCACGGCGGACGCCCGCTTGGTGGTGACCGTCGGTTCCAGGCGCAGGTGCTCGGGCATCGGCGGCGGTCCTTCCGGCTTCGCGCCCGGATCGGATTTCAGTGCGGTTTCGAACTTCGGTTTCGAGGGCTTCCTCGCGGTCGAGTTCTTGTTCTCCAGCAGGCCGCCCTCGATCCATCCCTTCAACAAATCGATCTGCGCGGCCCCGAGCTTCTCACCCTCCGGCGGCATCTTCGGATCGGTGGTCTGGAGGCACACCGCAATGATCTTCGAGCCCTTGTCGCCGGGCTCGGCGATCTTGCCGCCGGAGCCGCCCTTCATTGCGCCGGAGTAGGTCGAAAGGTCGAGCCCGCCCTTGGTCTTGTCCGGGTTGTGGCAGTTCAGGCACGATTGTTGGAACAGCGGGAAGATCTGGTCGTCATACGTGATCTTGTCCTCCGCGAAAGCAACTACCGGAGCAAGGAGAAGGAATTGGAAACCGCGAATGGACACGAATGAACGCGAATGGAGGCGGTTCTTCGCAGGAAGAAACCGGCCCAAGATCTTTTTCAACTCGTGGAGATTCGTGACCATGCGTGGTTGGAAAAATCAGTGATTGAAGATGAATTCCTTCGAGTTCAGCAGCGCCCAGAAGACGTCCTCCAGCACCTCGCGCGTTTCCTCGGGCTTGGTCACGTCCTTGGTGGCGGCGAGCAGGTTGGTGAGTTCCGGATCGGTGGGCGCGCGGCCGAGCGTGGAGAGGTAGAGGTTGGTGATCACCTCGCTCGGCGATTTCTTGTCCTTGAGGTAGGTCTCGACGATCTTGCCATTGCGGATGCGCTGCTGGGTGGTGTCGCCATTGAGGAGGTGCAGCGCCTGCGACAGGTTCGGCTCCATCTTCACCTCGCACGAGCAGGCGGTGGCGCGTGACGCGCGGCCGAAGGTGGTGAGGAAGTAGTTCGTCGTGTTGCCGTCCGCGATTTGCACCGCCCGCGCGCCGAGCGGCAGTCCCTTGAACTTGTTCGGCGTGTTGGTGACCTGCGAGATGCAATCGAGCAGCACCTCCGCGCGCACGCGGCGGATCGCGGCGTGGGAGAAATTGCGGTCATCGGTGACGTTCGTCTCGTTGGTGGCGCTGGCGAGCTGGTAGGTCCGCGAGGTGCAGATGTCCCGCACCAGTTTCCGGAAGTCGTAGTTGTAGGCCACGAACTTCTTCGTCAGTTCATCGAGGAGCGCCGGGTTCGACGGTGGATTCGATACGCGGACGTCATCCACCGGTTCGACGATCCCGGTGCCGAGGAAATGCGCCCACACGATGTTGGCCACATTGCGGGCGAACCACGGATTGTCGGTCGAGGTCAGCCATTTCGCCACCTCCTCGCGGCGGGTCTCGTTCTTGATCTCCGGGCGCGGCCCGCCGAGGAACTTCGGCGCGACGTTCTGCTTCGTGACCAGGTGCTGCACCTCGCCGCCGCCATCGAAGACGATGCGCTCGCGCGGGTCCTCCGCGGGCTTCCGCTTCACCTGCGCGAAGAACGCCGCGAAGCCGTAGTAGTCCTCCATCGTCCAGCGGTCGAAGGGATGGTTGTGGCACTGCGCGCACTGGATGCGGGTGCCCATGAACACCTGCGCGACGTTCTCGCTGGTCTTCAGCGGCTCCTCCTCGAGCTGGAAGTAATTCGTCGCCGGATTGGTGAAAGTGCCGCCCTCCGCCGAAAGCAACTGCCGGACGAGTTCGTTGAACGGCATGTTCGCGGCGATGCGCTCGCGCAGCCAGTTATAGTAGCCGAGCGCCGCCTTGTAGCTCACTTGGCTGCCGCCCTTCTGGAAGGTGCGGATCTGGAGCAGCTCCGCCCACTTCATCACCCACATCTCGGTGAACTCCTTGCGGGAAAGCAGTTGATCGACCAGCACCTCGCGCTTTTTCGCATCGTTGCTGGCAAGGAAGGCCTCGCGCTCCGGCACGCTCGGCAGCTCGCCGACGATGTCGATGAACGCGCGGCGGATGAATTCCTCGTCCGAGCACAGGCCGGAGGGCACGATGCGGAGCTTGTCCAGTTTGTCGTGGACCAGCTTGTCGATGTAGTTGTTCTCCGCCACCTCCGGCCGGGTGTAGGGCAGATCGGCGGGGACGACGATGGTCTGCGAGCCCTCGGTGAAGGTGTGGAAGCGTGCGAGCAGGAACGCCTCGCCGCGGTTCTTGGAGGCGGCGACGCCCTGGTGCTTGTCGATCGTCACCGAGTTGTCGTTCGAGGTCGAGAAGCCGGACAAAGTCGAAACATCGCGGTCCGTGCCATCGGAGTAGGTCGCGCGGACGGTGAGCGGCACGCGGATATCGCCGCCCTTGAGCACCATTTCCGAAGGCTCCACCGAGATGCCGGTCGGCTGCGGAATCCCGTCTGCATCGTATTCCGCGCCATTGCGGATCCACTCGACCAGCGTGTTGTAGGACGCGCTGTCCTTCGGGAACAACTTGCCGCCGGTGTGCGGCACCGCGCCGGTGGCCTTGGTCAGCATCAGCGAATCCTCCGGCATCGCCAGGTTGATGCGGCGACCCGCCATCTCGGTGGTGAGCCGCTGGAAGTCGCCCTTTGGATCGAATCCGTAGAGCGAAAGGTGGAAGCCATCCTGGCCGCGCGCGGAACCATGACATGAGCCGGTATTGCACCCCGCCGCCGTGAGCACCGGCATCACATCGAGTTGGAACGAAACCGGCCGCGGCTTGGTGGCATCCTTCACCGCCACCTCCACCTCGGTGGACAGCCCGCGGTATTCGATCTTGAGCGTGGTGGTGCCATCCTTCTTCGGCAGCAGCGTGGTCCCGGTCAGCGTGGCCAGCGTGGGATCGCCGAGCGTCAGCTTCGACTGGCGGGTGATGTCGTGGGTGGCGGAATCCTTGAAACGCGCGATGACGATCACGCGGTGGAAGTCCGCCGCCGTCTCCAGGCTCACCGATTTCGGGAACGCCTCGATCGACGCAAGCTGCGGGTCGGACGGGGCATCCCAGCGCGGCAGGGCGTTCTTCGACCGCGACGCCAGCGTCAGCCCATCCGGCCACGGCGCGCCTTCATTCACCCACTGCCGGATCAGCGTCTGCTCTTCCTCGGTGAGCGGTGGGCCCGACTTCGCCGGCGGCATCGCGTCCTCGTCGTCCTTAGGAAGGTGGAGGCGCTTGAGCAGCTCGGATTTCGCCGCGTTACCCGGTTCGATCGCCGCGCCGGAATCGCCGCCCTTGAGAAAGCCCTCGCGGGTTTCCATCAGCAGGTTGCCCTTGGTCTTGCCGGTCTGGTGGCATTCCACGCAGCGGGTTTCGAGAATGTCCTGCACCTTCTCGAAGGACGCGGCCTGCGAGACAAGGGTGGAGGCAAGCAGGGCAGCCGCGGCCCTTGCGATGGGGATCGGTCGGATCATGGCGTGCGCTGGCGGAGTTGTTCGAGACGGGAAAGCGGTTTCGCCGCCGGGGCGGCTGGAGCGGCGGGAGCTCCCGGCTCGGGAGGCTTTTCGGGCTGGGTGGCCTTCGCCACCGGCTGGCTCGGCTTGTCGATGCGCAGCGTGCCGCCCTGCCCCACCTGGTGCAGGATGGTCGTACCGTTCTCCGGCACCGTGACGCGGCAGAAGAGGTTGCCGTGCTTGTTCACCGGCGCATCTCCCGCGACGGTGAGCGGGAAGACGATCTCGGTCTTGTCCTTGTTGAAGGTCACCGGCGTGGTGGTCACGCCGCCCGGAAGGCCGAGCAACTCGGCGGTGGCGTCGCCATTGAAAGGATGCTGAACCTCCAGCTTGCAGGTCATCGGCGCGGCCTTGCCCTGCTCGGTCGCGGCCATGTCCATGGTCATCGTCAAATACGGCTCGACCACCTTCAGCGGCACCAGCGCGGAGGAAACCAGCACCGTGCCCTTCGGCGTCGGGGCCTCGGCCAGCACGCAGACCTTCCACTCCGCCACCGGCGCGTCGCCATTGGCATTGATCTCATACATCGCCTCGGACTGGCCCGCGGGAATCTGGATCGTGGTCGGCGCTCCGATGCCCGGCGGACTCCACAGGAAACGCACGGTGATGGCGTCGTTGTAACCCTCGGAACGGATCGCCCGCACCTTGAGCTGGAGGATGCCGTTGCGGACGATCGGCACCGCGGGCGGATCGAGCTCGATCTTCACCGGGGCCTCGTTGATCACCGCCATCGCGATGCGGTCGAGCGGCACGGAATGATACGAGCCCTGGTTGTTCACATCCACGAGGTGGATCGCATCTCCCAGCTCGCCCTTGAGCGCGGGACCGTCGCCGGTCGAGCGGACGCCGAGATGGTAAAGCGCGCCCGCCACCGGCGCATCGGCCTTCGCTTCGAACACCACCGGGAAACTGCTGGTCGATTTCGGCACGCCGGGCGCGTTCATCGTCACCCCTGCTGGCAGCGACGCCGCTTCCAGCACCATGTCGCAGGCGACGTTCTCGCGGGTGACGTTGATCAGGGCCGCATAGCGGTTGCCGCGCGGCACCACGAAGGTCTTCCATTTCTGGGAATTGTTCCGTTCCACCACCGGCATGGCGGCGGCGATGGCCGGCTCCTTGCGGAGGATTTCCAAGCGATAGGTATAATCCGGCCCGCCGCGACCGAGCTTGTCGCGCACCTCGAAAACATAGTCGCCATCCTCCGGGCAGGTCCACGCCAGCAGCGGATCGGGACCGCCCTGGTCGTCGTTTTCGCCGAGCTGCTTGCCGTCCTTCGCGGCGCGCAGCCGCAGCACGGCGTCGATCGGCGAGCGCAGCGCGCGGCCCATCACCTTCAGCACGAGGTTGTCGCCCTTCGCGGCATGAAACTTGTAGCAATCGACGTCGTCCTTCTGTTCCAGAATCCCCTGTCCCGCGCACGGGATCGCGGGAAGCTGCGTGGCCTGCTCGCGTGAATTGTTCGGCTCGGTTTCCTCCGCATGCTCGAGCGGTGACACCACCACCTGGTTCGCGGAGGGAGCCAGCAACCCGTCCACGCTGGCGAACAAGGGAAAACGCTCCGTGTTCTGCGGCAGCGTCTCCTTCTTGACGATCGGACCCGCCGGATCCCCGATGAGGCGGAACTCCAGTGTCTCGCCCGGCTTGCCGCCCGGTGGGAACACCGCCGATGGCCGGGGGAAGGAACCGATGTGCAGGCGGTAGTCGCACTGGTCCGTGCCCTCATACGCGGCCTCCCGGACCACCACGCGGTAATCGCCGTCCTCCGGCGCGATGATCGTGGCGAAGGCGTCGTTCTTCAGCAGCGGAGCGTCGTCGCACGACGCCACCTCGAACTTCCGCGGATCGAGGATGGCCACGTAGGGATCGAACATCGTCCGCCCCAGCCGCATGCCCTCGACCTCCACCGACAGCCGCTGGCCCTTCTTCAAACTACACACATAGTAGTCCTCGTCCTCGTTACCCGCCACCCCGGCGACGGTGACATTGAGGTCCACCTTCTGCGGCTGGTCGAAGCTGTTGTTCGGCTCCACCTCCGCCACCGTGGGAAACTGTCCGACCCAGAACGTCCGCAGCTCGGTGAGGCCACCCGGCGAACGCAGCCGCAGCACGTGCTGGCCGAGATGGGCATCAGCAGCGATCACCAGCTTCGCCACCGCCTTCTTGCCGTCCTTCACCTCCAGGTCCTTCAGCGCGATCCCGGAGTCGTAGAACAGCGCCTCCTGCACCTCCTCCAGGCGATCGCCACGGAACTCCACCGCCACCTCCGTGCCCTGCTGGCCGCCACGGGGGACGATCAGCGAAAGCTCCGGGGAAAACGCGTGCAGCGCCGCGGGCAGCAACGCCAGGGCCATGGAAACCGCACGGGTCATGCCTTTTTCGCGAGGATGGAATCCAACACATGCCCGCCGTCGCAGATCTCGATCGGGCGGTTGCCCGGCGACATCAGCTCCTTGTCCGCGGTGATGCCGATCTGGTTGTACATCGTGGTGGCGAGGTCGGACACGGTCACCATGTCCTGCTCGGGTTCGCCGCCGAGCGCATCGGACGCGCCGTGGACGTAGCCCGCCTTCACGCCGCCGCCCGCGAGCATCACCGAGAACACCCGCGGCCAGTGGTCGCGGCCGCCGGTGGGATTGACCTTCGGCGTGCGCCCGAATTCCGAGGTTACCACCACCAGCGTGGAATCGAGCATCCCGCGCCGTTCGAGGTCCCGGATCAGGGTGGCAAGCGCCTTGTCCACCGGCGGCAGCTCCTTTTCGATCCCCGCCTTGAGATTGTCGTGATGGTCCCAACCGCCCGCGGTCAGGGACACGAAGCGCACCCCGCCCTCGATCAGGCGGCGGGCGAGCAGCATCCGCTGCCCGGCCTGGGTGCGGCCGTATTCATCCTTCAGCGCGTCCGGCTCGGCGGCGAGGTTGAAGGCCTCCCGCGCCTGTTGGGACGAGATCAGCTTGTAGGCGTGCTGGTAGAAGGCGTCCATCGAGTCCAGCGCGTCGGATTTCTCCAGCGTGCGGAAGTGGTGGTCCACTGTTTCCAGCAGCGAGCGGCGGCGCGCGAAACGTTCGTCGGACACACCCTTCGGCAGCGACAGGTCGCGGACCTGGAAATTGCCCTGTGCGGGATCGGACCCGAGCGCGAACGGACCGTAGGCCGACGACAGGAACCCGGAGTTCGCGAACTCGTTCGGCACCGACGGCACGCAGACATACGGCGGCAGGTTGTTCCGCGGCCCCATCTCGTGGGAAATGATCGAGCCCATCGACGGATACTCGACCGCCGGCGACGGCCGGTAACCGGTGAACATGTTGTGCGTGCCGCGCTCGTGGGCCGCCTCGCCGTGGGACATCGAGCGGATCACGGTGAACTTGTCCGCGATCTGGGCCAGGTCCTTCATGTGCTGGCCGAACTGGACGCCCTTCAGCTTGGTATCGATCGCGCCAAAGGGTCCGCGGTACTCCGCCGGAGCGAACGGTTTCGGGTCGAACGACTCCTGGTGAGCCAATCCGCCGGGGAGAAAGATGTGAATGATGCCTTTTGCAACGCCGTCCCGCAGCGGGTAGTCCTTCTGCGCTCCCATCGCCCGTTGCAGGAACCCCGGGAGCGTCATCCCGAGGCCTCCCAGCAGGCCCACGTAAAGGAACTCACGGCGGGAGGCGTAGCGATCGAGCGGATTGCCAGGGCAACAAGGTTTCATGGCGGAAGGCAGGGTTGGGTGTGCTCCGACGGCGGATCTTACAGGACAAACAACGACATGATCCCCATCGCTACCCACCGAAACGAATCCGCATGCAAAGGTATTTCATCGATTCGGAAAGTTTGTGTTCTCTTTCCGCAAAAATCTTTCGCCCCATGGAAACCGCGAATGGACGCCAATGCACGCGAATGAATGAAGATTCGGGTTGGACTTCCCCACCTCTCCTTTTCGTGAACCTTCGTGCTTTTGGTGGTTCTCCGGGGGAAAGCGCTGCTTCTCCATCAACCACGAAAGGGCACGAAAGCCACAAAAGAAAGAACGCGCGGTTCATCGATCGTCCCTCCCCGCATCCATATTCGTGTCCATTCGCGTTCATTCGCGGTTTTCAACCCCTCGGAAAGCGAGCCTTGCGTCCCGTCGCCCGGGGCTGTTCTCTTTCTCCCCCATGCCCGGCCTCATCATCGCTCCCCGCGCCCGCATTTTCCACGGACACGAGTGGGTCTACGCCACCGAAGTGAAGAAGACCTTCGGTGATCCGCAGCCCGGCGATGTGATCACGCTGAAGGATTTCCGCGACCGGCCGATGGGCACCGCGATCTACAATCCCGCGTCCCAGATCGTCGCGCGGCGCTTTTCCCGCCGCCGCCAGGACCTGGATCTCGATTTCTTCACCCGCCGCATCAGCCAGGCTCTTCTGCTCCGCCAGACGTCCGGCGTGGACGAACGCCTGTGCCGCCTGGTGTGGAGCGAGTCGGACGGCCTGCCCGGCGTGATCGTGGACCGCTACGGCGACCACCTCGTGCTCCAGACCCTGACGCTGGCCATGGACCAGCGGAAGGACCTGATCCGCGACGCGCTGGTGGCGGTGATCGAGCCGAAGTCGATCCTGCTCCGCAACGACTCCCCGGTCCGCAAGGCCGAGGGGCTGGAACCCGCGATCGAAATCATCCACGGCGAAAACCCCGGCCCGTTCACGGTCCGGGCGAACGATCTGGATTTCGAAGTCGACCTCTTCGACGGCCAGAAGACCGGCCTCTACCTCGACCAGCTCCAGTCCCACGCCGAGGTGGCGAAGTTCGCCAAGGGCAAGCGCGTGCTCGACTGCTTCACCAACCAAGGCGGTTTCGCGCTCGCCTGCGCCAAGGCCGGGGCCGCCAAGGTCACTGCCGTCGACATCTCCGCCAGCGCCTGTGAGGCCACCAAGCGGAATGCCGAGCTCAACGGCCTGGAGATCGAGGTGATCGAGCACAACGTCTTCGATTTCCTGAAGCACGCCACGCCGGACTACGACCTGATCATCCTCGATCCGCCGAGCTTCACCCGGAACAAGAAGACGCTCATGGACGCCATGCGCGGCTACAAGGAGATCCACCTGCGGTCCCTGAAGCTGCTGGAAAAGGGCGGCATCATGTCCTCCTTCTGCTGCTCCCACCACGCCAGCCGCGAGTTGTTCGTGGACAACATCGTCGACGCCTCGGTGGACGCGAAAAAGGCCCTGCGCCTGCTGGCGAACCACGGCCAGCGCCCGGACCACCCGGTGGTGCTCTCGATCCCGGAAACGGAGTATCTCAAGGGCGTCACCGTCGAAGTGATGGCGGGGCGGTGAGCTCCAATCCCTACCAGACGCCGGAAGCGGCACCTCCCCCAGCAGGCAGCTCCCGGCTCTGCCCGGACTGCGGGGTGCTGATGGAAATTGGCCATGTCCAGGGCCGGCTCCACTGGCAGCGCGAGGGCCGCACGTTCTGGGAGATCTTCGCTTCGCAGGGCAAGCGGATCGTCGGCCACCCGGCTTTTTCGATCGGGTTCCGAGCCGCCGTCCGGCCGGGATTCCACTGTCCCTACTGCGGGCTCACGATCGTCTTGCAGCGGTAGAGGGCGTACCGAAATGCGTCCTTTTGGCCTCCAACGGAAGAACTTCCCTGAGCGAGGCATCCGCTTCTTCACTCCCCTTCGGGAACTCCCGCCAACCGGCGTGTGGCGACCTCCTGCCGGCGCCTCCATGATCATTTTCGATAAGATGCATGAGAGGCTTGATTTATATCGTCACACGATCCATTTCGCCGCCCGCGTATGGAACATTGGCGATCCTGGCTGGGCATTGAGCTGAGTGCGGTGAGCGTGAAGGAGAAACTTCTCTCCCTGCTCGGCGGGTTTCTTTCCCTCCTCGCGCTGGTCCTGATCAGCCGCAGCGTCCTCCACCTCTCCGGCTCGGCGGCGGTGATCGCCTCGATGGGAGCCAGCGCGGTGCTCCTGTTCGCCGTGCCCCACGGCCAGCTTTCCCAACCCTGGCCGGTGATCGCGGGCCACGGGTTCTCCGCCCTGATCGGGGTGGCCTGTGCGAAATGGATTCCCTCCCCGGAAATCGCCGCCGCCTGCGCGGTGGGGCTCTCCATCGGCGCGATGCACCAGTTCAAGTGCATCCACCCGCCGGGCGGAGCCACCGGCCTCACCGCGGTGCTCGGCGGCCAAGCGATCCACGACCTCGGTTTCAAGTTCGTGCTCTACCCGGTGCTGGCGAACGCGCTGGTGATGGTGGCGCTCGCGGTGGTCTTCAATGCCTGCTTCGCCTGGCGGCGCTACCCGGCCTTCGTGGCACGGCGCGGGAAGCCGACGAACCCGCACCCCAGCCACGAGGCGGTGGTGGCCGCCCTGCGGAGCCTCGATTCCTTCGTGGACATCACCGAGGATGACCTCGTCCGGCTGGTCGGTCTGCTCGGCCAGCCAACCGGCGCGTCCATCAATAGCCCCGCGGCAGCAGGAAATAGCGCACCGCGAAGTGCACCGTCGGGTCCTCCACCAGCGGTCCCCGTTTCACCTTCAGCCGCCCGCGATGGATCGGTTGCTGGGTGTAGGGACTGACGATGAAGTCCGGGTTTCCCGCCAAGACCTCCGCCACCGGATAGTGTTTTCCCGGCAGCGGATAGCCCTTCGCTTCGGCGGCGTAGGTCCGGTTCGCCACCGTGCGGTCGGTCACCCGGCCCTGCACGGCATGGGAGGGACCGCACGACGATAAAACCGCGACGAGCGGAGCGATCAGGGTGACAAGACGGAGAGCCTTCATTTCGACGGGGCGTATACTTCCTGGGGAATCGCCAAGCCCGGATCCTGCGGCACACGGAAATAGCGGGTCGCGCAGCGGACGGTCGGGTCCTTCGCGAGGTAGCCGGGCTTCACCGACTTCACCTTCACCAGCCGTCCGGTGTAGGGGCTGCGGACGTAGCACGGGCAGCAATTGACCGGCGTGGCCTCGGGATACTGGCTGGCGAGGGACACCGCCTGCACCGAGCGGTTGCGGAACTGCCGCGGCACGTTGTCCGGCACCAGCACGATCTCGCTCTTCGGCACGCACGACGGCAGGGCGAGCAGCAGGGCCAGCGGAAACACACGACGGATGGTTTTCATTTGGATACGGTTGGGTTCGGATTGGGAGAGGGATCGGGCACGCGGAACAACCGGCGCTCCGCGGCGGGAAACGAGGGATCCTGGACGAGGGTGCCGGGCGGCACGCCACGCACGTCCACGATCTGCTTGTTGAAAGGACTGGTCACGAAACCCGGCTGGCCCTGCACCACCTTCCCCACCGGGTATTCGGATTTCTTTTCCTGTTTCGGACGCGGCACGGCCTGCCGGCGCTCGCCTTCGGGAGTCGCTTTCCCCACCTCCACGCCGGGCGACGCCGCGGACCGCTCCGCGACCTTCCGGCCGACGCCCTCCGGCGGCGCCGTTTCCTCCTTCTTGCAGGCGGCCAGGCCCAACAGGCCGACACACCCGGCTAACAACTCCTTCATCCTGCCATCCTCCGCCGGATGCCGGGCATCGTCAAGCAGCCGCCTCACCGGACGGAGCGGATTCCCGCGGCTTGCCTCCGCCGCCGTCTCCGGGTTCCGTGGAGCCGCACCCGATTGAGCATTTGAACGAGTCCCCCACCCCGCCCTGGCCCTGGACCGATGGTGAAGCCCTGCGCTTCGACCACTTCATGGACCGCGCCCTCCACGATCCCCGGCGCGGCTACTATGCCCGCCGCATCCGCGGAGTGGGACGAGGTGGAGACTTCACCACCACCCCGATGCTCTCCGGGGCGCTCGCCCGGGCGATCGCCGCCTGGATCGTGGAAACCGGCGAGCGGCAGGTGATCGAGATCGGCCCGGGCGAGGGACGGCTGGCCGCGGACGTGAGGAAGGCCCTGCCGTGGTGGTCCCGGCTGCGGACGAAGCTCCATCTGGTCGAGCGCTCCGCCCCGCTCCGCGAGAAACAGCGGGCCCTACTGGGAAACAAGGTGACCTGGCACGACACGATGGAAGACGCCCTCGCCGCCTGCGGGCAACGGGCCGCGATCTATTCCAACGAACTAATCGACGCCTTCCCCGTCCGCCGTTTCCGAAAGTCCGCCACCGGCTGGCAGGAGCTTTACCTGTTTCCCGGCGATCCACCCCGCGAGGATTGGCGGGAGGCCGACGACCTTCCGGACTCGACCTCTTTCCAACAGCCCCACCCGGCCGGACAGATCATCGAGGTCCACGACTCGGTGGCACGGTGGCTTTCACCGGAAAGCTGGCCCGGCACGTGGCAATCCGGGCGGATGCTGGTCATCGACTACGGCGACACCGCGGACCGGCTCCATCACCGCCGCCCCCGCGGCACCCTCCGGGCCTACCTGCTCCAGCAGCGGCTCGAAGGCCCCGACGCCTACCGGAACCCGGGCCGACAGGACCTCACCGCCGACGTCAATTTCACCGACTTGGAGCAATGGGCCCGTCCGTGGGCCAAGGGCAGCCGCTTGATCACCCAGCGTGAGCTCCTCCAGCCCCACGTGGACCCGGCGAATCCTACCGATGCTGCCATGGTCGATCCCGCCGGGGCGGGCGATGCGTTCAAGGTGCTCGAAATCGTCACCAGGACCGGGAGTTGAAAAAACGGCGGATTGGAGTCTCATAGGCACATGCAGCGCCTGCTCCGATTTCTCGCCTGTGGTCTGATGACCCTCGCCACCGCGTCCGCCTTCCAAATCCCGGCGTCCTCGACCCAGTGCGTGGTCGGCACCGCCAAGGATTGGAACACCTCCTACGTCATCCTCGCCCTGTGGCAGCGCGATGGCGGTGGCGCGTGGAAACAGGTCGGCCCGACCTGGAGCGGACGCCTCGGCCGCGATGGCCTGGTCTGGGGCCGTGGCATGAGCCCCGCCCCCGCCGGTGCCCGCCTGAAGAGCGAGGGCGATTGGCGCGCCCCTGCCGGGGTGTTCTCCATCGGTGGTGCCTGGGGCAATGACGCCGCCATCAAGAAGAAGCCCGGCCAGTTCTACCGCCAGGTCACCAGCCGCGACCTGTGGGTCGAGGACCCGACTTCGAAGGATTACAACAAAAACGTGATCCTCGATCATGAGCCGTCCACGCCGTGGGAGAAAAAGCAGCAGATGAAGCAGGACGACCCCGCCCACAAGATCAAGCTGTTCATCGCCCACAACGCCGCACCGCGCATCGTCCCCGGCGGCGGTAGTTCGATCTTCTTCCACATCTGGCGCGCCGATGGCGCGAAGCCAACCGCCGGTTGTACCACCATGCAGGAGGACAAGCTGCGCTGGCTGATCTCCAACATCGATCCCTCCCGCAACCCGGTCTACGTCCTCCTCCCCGCCGCCGAATACCAAGCGAAGCGTACGGAGTGGAAGCTGCCGTGAAGCTTCATGAGAAACGCTCTCCCACTGCTTGCTTCGTGTCTGCTGCTCTCCTCGCCGGTTTACGGTGAGGAGCCCCGGCATTGGACCGCTCCGGTGGATAAAGAAGGAGTCCTCGAGGTTCCATTTCTCCCGAACGAGAAACTCTCCCTGAGAATGGACCGGGAGCACTACGTGTTCCTGACACGGGTCGAGAGCCTCGGCACGACTCCGAAGAAAACGGAAGACACGCCGAGTCCCACCAGACCGGGCATCCTCGTGGTGACGAAGGTGTTGTTCTCCCCCGCGGACGGCTGTGATGTCAGGGGCGTCAAAAAGCTCTCCACCGGCGGCTGCGAGAAACTCAAGATCGGCGATCACGTGATCGTGTTCGTCGGAGGCGGTCCCGATTTCGCCGGACTCGACGGTATCGCGAGCATCGCATGCCATGCAGGCACCTCTTCCAAGCTCGGCGTGAACCTCGGCAAACCGGATGCGAACGGCCGGTATTCCGCGGAGGAGGAGCGATTCATGGAACTCCTCAAGCCAGAAACCCTTCCCATCCGCGAAATGCCGGAAGCCGATTTTTCGATCTGGAAGAAATTCGATCCGGTTGGAGCGGCCGAAGAACAGGACTTGATCGATTTTCAAAAGGGCAAGGTCGCCCGATAAAATTTGGAGATCCGGGCCACCCATCGTCCCGTTGGGACGACGAGCAGCACCGAGCCCCTATATTTTGCGAGCCTCAGGAAATCTTCTCCGCCAGCTCCAGGATGATCCCCTCCGGGCCCCTCACATAGCACAGCTTGTAGATGCCTTCGTAGTTGTAGATCTCATTGAAGGGCACCGCTCCCACCTTCTTCAATCGGGCGAGCACCCCTTCGATGTCGTCCACCGCGATGGCGATGTGCCGGATACCCAGGGTGTTCGCGGACGACGGCTGGAGCCCGCTTTCATCCACCGGCGAGACATACTTCACCAGTTCCAGGCTGGTCTCACCGTCCGGTGTGCCCAGCATCACCATCTCGGTTCGGACGCCTTCCAGCCCGACGATCCCGTCCAGCCACTTTCCCTCCATCTGGTATTCGCCTTCCACCTCCAGCCCCAGCTCGAGGAAGAACGCCTTGGCAGCGGCGAGATCGTTGACGTTGATCCCGATGTGATCGATTCGACGGACTTTCATGTGTTTCCGAGGCTTGAATGATTGGCCTCACCTCAGCGACCGCAGCAACTGGAGCACCCGCGGGTCCTGGGGATTGAGAGCCGCGGCGCGCTGGGCGGCTTCCTGCGCCTGTTGTTTGCGACCGGCCTGCACATAGGCCGCCGCAAGATTGTACCAAGCGCGGCCCATCTCCGGATCGCGGCTGACGGTTTCCTCCAGCGAGGCGATGGCGTTCTGGAGCGAACCCGCCTCGTTCCACGCGAGTGCCAGCTTGTAGTGATACTCCGCCATTTCCGGCGCGAGTTTCACCGCCTGTTGGAGCTCACGGATCGCCCCGGTGGTGTCTCCGGTCGCGCTGAGGGCCACCGCCAGATCGTGGTGGAAGGGCGCGGAGTTCGGATCCCACTCGACCGCCTTGCGGAAATGCTGCAACGCGACCGCCGGGCTCTTCCGCGCGAATTCATACTGGCCGAGCTGCATCTGGCCCGTGGGCTGGTCCGCACCGATCTTGAGCATGTGCAGCAGCTCGGTGCCGGTTTTCGATGCCGGATCGACGCTGTCCCGCAGCATCCACGCCGCGGCCACGCGCACGCTCCGCACCGGATCGTCCAGCAGCGGCTTCACCGCGGCGATCGTGGCCGCATCCCCTTCCTGTGCCAGCACGCCCCCCGCCCGCACCGCGGCCTCACGGACCATCGGGCTGGTGTGTTTGAACTGCGCCAACAGCGCCGCCGTGGCGGCCGGTTCACCCGCCCAGGTGCCCAGCAAATGGACCGCCGAGGTCTGCCACAGCGGTTCGTTCGGCTGTTTCAAAAACTCGATGAGCTGTTGCCGCGACGCCGGGTCGCCCAGCCGGGCGCGGGCGAAAAGATCGGTCCGCTCGCGGGTCGGGCGGTTCATCTTCTCGCCATACCACTCGTCGGTCGCCTTCATCGCCCACTTCACGTCCTTGTCCACATGGCAGCGGCTGCACGCGTTCGGGATGCCGTATTCCTTCGTCATCCGCGGATCGGGAATGGTGTAGCCGTGATCGTGGCGCGGGTGGCGCTGCATGTAATCCGTCACCGGCATGTGGCACGAAGTGCACAGGTTCCCGGTGCTGCCCTCGGCATGATGGCTGTGCGCCACCGGATCGATCACCGGCGCGGGCTTGGTCCCCCCCGGCCGCGGCGCGCCACCGGTGTGGCACTGCATGCACAGGGCGTTGCCCTCCAGCACGCGCTTGCCGGTGTGGGGATCGTGGCAATCCACGCAGCGCACGCCCGCCGCGTGCATCTTGCTGCCGAGGAAGGCGGTGAACTCGTAGTCCTCCTCCCGCACCTGGCCATCCGGATAGAAGATATCGCTACCGTCCGGCACGCTCAGCGTGAAGTGATCATAGAACGACTCGCCGGGCACCAGGTCGCCGGTGATCTCGCCGCGGCGCGCGTGGCACGCGGCGCAGGTTTCCAGCATCTGGTCGCGGCTGAACGGTTTCAGCGTCGGGTCCTTCGCGCCCACGGATCGTGTCGCCTGCCAATCGACATGGGCCTTCATCGGACCGTGGCACGATTCGCAGCCCACGCTCATCTCCGCCATGCTCGTGTGGTAGGAGTCGGTCGCCGGGTCGTAGTTCTTCCGCGGCCGGGTGTTGTGGCAGCTCGCGCACTGGGCGTTCCAGTTCATGCCACGGCCGGTCCAGTGGCCCCATTCGCCCGGTTGACGGTCCTCGGTACCGTAGACATCGAACCACTCCGACTTGTGCGGATCCCACGCCAGCTCCGCCGCCTGCATCCGGCCGCCCGGGCCCTCGATGAGAAACTGGCGCAGCGGATCGTGCCCGATCACCCGGCGGACCGGAAACGACTGCTTCGATTTGTCGAGCCCCTGCGTGATGAGCTGCATCAGCCCGTTGACGTCGAGCTTCGCCTCCGATGACTGCCGGCCGTGGGCGATCGGGTGGGCGGGATCGAACGCCACCTTGTCCAGCTTCGGGTCCGGCATCCGCTCCGCGAAATGGTGGTTCGAGGTCATCCACTTCTCGTGCGCCGTCTGGTGGCACTCCTTGCAAGTGGCCGATCCGGCGTAGCCCGCGTGCACCTTGTCATCCGGCGGGATCACCGGCTGCGGGGCGGTTTTCGTGACCACGGTCGCCACCGGAGTTTCCGGTTTCCGCTGCATCCACCACCACGCCCCGCCCGCCACCGCGGCCACCGACAGCACCACGATCAGCCAAACGGCCCCGCTTCCTCCCCGCGCCGCGTTTCCCGCCCCCTGATGCCGTGTCCGTGCCTGCCCCATGTGTCCGCGCAGCATGAACCACTTCCGGGGAAAAAGCCAGAATTGAGCGATGCCATCCGTTGGAGCCGCTTGCCCTGATCCCGGGCGGGAGGTATGGTGCCACCGTGATCCCGGAAGACCATGTCTGGCTGAACCCGCTCATCCACGAGCGCTGGTTGTTCACGGCCGACAAGATCGAACGGCAGCCGGAGCTGTTGGAGATTCCGCTCCGCAACATCGCCCGTTGGATCGAAATGGACCGGCTCGGCGACGTCCGCCCCCTGCTGGCCTGGCGGAGCCTGATTGAAACCGCCCGCTCCACCCCCGCTGGATTCGCCACCCTTCTGGACCTCCTCCGCCGGGACGATGAGAACGCCCGCTTTCTGAAAAGCTGCTCGCCGTTTCCGGGTGTCCTCTCGAAAGAAGAACGAAGAAGATTCTCATGCGCCTGGACTCACTGACGCATCTGGCGAAAACCGCCCTGGCCCTGATGGAAACGGGCAAAGTGATCGTGTTCGGTTCCGCATCGCTTCTGCCATCATTTCCCGAGCTCGGAGACGACCACGGCGGCCCATTGGAGCGGACCCACGACGCGGACTTCATCGTGGAACCATGGGCAGAGGATATCGGAGTATTACTGGACAACGTTCTCGGCAACGAAGAGCCCTTCCACGCCCATTTCGGCTACTACGCCGACATCATCCGGCCAATCGTCACCGAACAGTTTCCGAAAGGCTGGGAAGAACGGCTGATTCCCCTGCAGGGAGTCGAGCGCGCCTGGTGCTTGGAACCCCACGACATGGCCGCCGCCAAATGCCAAGCTGGGCGCCCCAAGGACATTGAATTGCTGGCCTACCTCTTCTCATCAGACCGTCTCGATCCCGCCGTGGTAAAGACACGGCTGATGGAGGTGGCGATGCGGGAGGCGCTGATCGTCCAGTCCCACCGGACCCTGCGGGAGGCGTTGGCCCGGGCAAATGGCCCGGAAGTTTAACGAAATTTCCATAGGCCGCGCGGCCCCGACCTGCTCTTTTCTTAGCCGTCATGAACCGCCGCCGCCTGCTCAAGACCGCTTTCTGCTCGAGCCTCGCCCTGGGGCTCAACCTCCGCCGCTCCGAAGCCGCCCCGGACACCCCGGCGGGCAGCCTCGAACTCCTCGCCATCGGTGACTTCGGTAGCGCCGAGGAATCCCAGTGGGCCGTCGCCCGCGGCATGACCCGCTACACCCAGGCCCTCCCGAAACCGCCCCACGGCATGCTCATGCTCGGGGACAATTTCTACGGCGGCGGCATGGGCAGTGTGGACTCACCGCGCTGGAAAAAAGGCTTCGAGGACTGCTACCCAAAAGAGGTTTTCCCCGGCCCATGCTGGGCCATCCTCGGCAACCACGACTACGCCGAAACCGCCGGCCAGGAAAAGGCCGAGCTCGACTACGCGAAGCGCCCCGAGGGCACCCGCTGGACGATGCCCGCGAAGTACTACCGCCTCGACCTGCCGAAGGAAAACCCGGTCATCACCCTGCTCATGATCGACACCGACTGGGAGCCGATCAACCGTGCCATCCACGCCAAGCTCGCCGAGCAGCGCCCGATCTGGATGACCGACGAGGAGAAGAAGGCCCAGATGGCCTGGCTGGAAAAAGAGCTGCAATCGAAGCGCGCGCCCTTCACCGCCGTGGTCGGCCACCACCCGGTGTATTCAAACGGCCCGCACAACGACACCAAGGAACTCGTCGACGAACTCGCGCCGCTGCTGGAAACACACGGCGTGCATGTCTACCTCGGCGGCCATGACCACGACCTCCAGCACCTTGAGATCCAGGGCAAGAAAACCAGCTTCGTGATCTCCGGCGGCGGTGGCCGACGCCTGACCGACATCCACGAGAACCACTCCGCCGAGTTCGCCCAAGCGGTGTTCGGCTTCTCCCACCTCTCCATCACCACGGACAAGCTTGTGCTCCGCCATATCGACGCGAACGGCAAGCTCCTCCACGCCTTCGAGAAGACGCCGGACTTCAAGTGGAAGACGGTGTGAGCGGGTTCTACTTCACTCCCGCGCCCTTCCTCACCAACTCCTCCACTGCCTCCACTTTCTCCAGTGGCAGCGTGTAGGGCGGTTTCGTCAGATCGTTCCACCCGGACCACTCCGGCGCGTTGAACGCGAACGCGCCGGGTGAGTTGGTGAAATCCCACTCGTGCCCCGGTTTCGTGCCCTCGGGCAAGCGGAGATTGCCCTCGAGGATCATCCTTCCCGCGCGTCCCTTCGCCACCGAGTCATCCGCGTGGGACCAGGTGGTCGCCACCTTGCAATCGCGGTAAACGGAATGCTCCACCCGCGTCGCCCCACCGGTCACTGAGATGGTGCCGCTGTCCGCGTGCTCCACCAGTGAGTTCGCCACGTGCACGTTCCCCGCGCGCAACCTCGGACTGCGCGACTTGATGTCCTGGAACCAGCAGTGGTCGATCGTGACATTGATCCGACCGCGGTCATTCGCCACCGCCTTCTCGGACGAGGAGGAACCGAACAGCAGCCCCTTCTTCTGCGGCGCATCGGGAGCTCCGTGGAAATGACACCATGAGATCGTCACCAGGTCCGAGCCATGGACGATGTCGAGCTGGCCGTCGTAGACCCGGCCGAAATCGCAATGGTCCACCCAGATGTGATGGCTGCGCGTTTGCCCGGAATTCGTGACCCGCACGCAGTCCCAGCCCATCTGGTCATACTCGCCGGTGGGATCGAATTCCCACGGTCCCTCGAACTTCACGTTCCGCAGGATCACGTTCGATACCCCCTTCAGCTCGACGATCCCGCCTTTCAGGCACGCCCCGCCGGGCGGCCCCTCCAACGTCGTGTTCGAGCGCGGCTTCACCACCCCCACCTGCTTGATCTCGTGGCCGGGCTTCTCATTGGCCAGCGGCGCGAGGTCGATATCCCCCGCCAGGCGGATCACCCGAGGTGTGGTGTCGCGCTGGCGCTTGTCCTTCACATCGAGCCGTTCGACCGCCTGCTGGAGCTCCTCCGCGGTGCGGACTGTGACCACCGCCGCGTCCCCGCCTCCAGTGGTGCCCTTCATGCCATATGCCTCCACCGAGGCAAAACCGGGTGCAGTCTTCCCTGCCAACGCGGGCAGGGCTGAAACGAGAAACATCGCGAAAGAGCGGGTGATCATGGTAAAGTTGAAGACCATCCGAACGCTCCCCGCGATCCGATCTTTCGTTCGCCAGCCTCCCCTCGCCGGTTCGTCTGTAGGATTCTCTCCCTCACGTCGGAAACCTACCGGTGAATACCTCAAACGTCCTATGTCCAAAATTGACGCGATGCGCGTAAGTTCTCCGAACGCGACCGCAGTCGCACCTCCCCGGACCGATGAAACCTCTCCTGCCGCTCCTTCTCCTCGCCGCTCCGCTCCATGCCCAGCAGGCCCACGCCGATTTCCGTGACGGCACGCCTGCCACCTGGTCCGCGGAGGTGCCGGAAGGCGACTATGACGTCACCGTGACCTTCGGCGGCAAGACCGCCACCGACACCACGGTCCGCTCGGAAGCCCGCCGCCTGATGATCGCGAACCTGAAGACCGAGCCCGGCAAGACCGTCACCCGGACCTTCACCGTGAACGTCCGCACCCCCGCCCTGCCGAACGGCCAGCGGGTGAAGACGAACAAGCGCGAGGAAAACCACCTCAACTGGAACAAGACGCTCGACCTCGAGTTCAGCGGCAGCCAGCCGGGCGTCACCTCCGTGGATGTGAAGCCCGCCAAGAATCCACTCACCGTTTTCATCGCGGGCGACTCGACCGTCACTGACCAGCAGAACGAACCCTGGGGCGCCTGGGGCCAGGTGCTGCCGATGTTTTTCCAGCCCGGCACGGCCATCGCGAACCAAGCCGAGTCCGGCCTCGCCCTGCGCAGCTTCCGCTACCAAGGCCGCCTCGACAAGATTCTCAGCCAGATCCACCAGGGCGACTACGTCCTGATCCAGTTCGGCCACAACGACGAGAAGGAAAAGGGCGAAGGCGTGGGCCCGCTCACCACCTACAAGGCGGATCTCGAAGACTACGTCGCGAAGATCCGTGAGAAGAAGGGCCAGCCCGTGCTGGTGACGCCGATGTACCGCCGTCGCTTCGACAAGAGCGGCAACCTGGAAGACACCCACGGCGACTACCCTGTGGCGGTCCGACTGGTGGCGAAGGAGAAGAACGTTCCGCTGATCGACCTCCACCAGATGAGCTACTCGGTCTTCAAGGCGCTCGGCCCCCAAGACTCGACGAAGGCCTTCGTCTTCTATCCGGCCAATACTTTCCCCGGTCAGGACAAGGAGCTGGCCGACAACACCCACTTCAACACCTTCGGCTCGTGGTTGCTCGCGAAGTGCATGGTGGAAGGCATCCGCGCCAGCGTGCCCGATCTGGCCAAGCACCTTGAGCCCGGCCTGCCGACCTTCGATCCCGCCAAGCCGGACAAACCCGGCTCTTGGTCCGTGCCCGCTTCCCCGCCGCCCGCCACGCTCACCGTTCCCGCCGGAAGCTGAGCCTCCCTTTCGCTTGCGACGGGAGCGACGGCCTCCGTGCCTTCCTTGGAAATCGCCCCGCGCGTCTCGCTCACGCGCGCAGGCCCATCCATTCCGGAACCTCTCCCCGGGCTCCCGTCGCAGGCATTCTCAGAACGTCGCGCCGAACTGCATCCCGAGCACCAGCGCGTTGTCCACCTTGCCGGTGCCGCCGGGGCGGATGATGTACTGGATGTCCGGTTGGGCGTAGAGCGCCGGGGTGATCTGGAAACGGTGGCCCGCTTCCAGCACCATCTCATACTCCGGCTTGCCCATGCCTACCGCCAGTTGCTGCGCGGCGTAGTCATCGCTGAAGCCGCCATAGGTTGCGAAGAACACGGTGCGGTCGTTGTCGCGCCCGGGGAACAGGCCCTTGTAGTGCAGCCCCAGCGTCGATTGCACCGGCATGATCGCCACCTCCTCGCGGGCGGTGTAGGCCAGCGTGGCGAACACCACCAGGCCCTGGTCGCTCCCCGGCGTCTCGCTGTAGACTTGGTAGTCGCCGTGGCCGTAGAAGCGCGTGAAGTGGTGCGTGTCCTGCGCGGTGTTGAACTGGTCGATGCGGTGGAAGGCGTTGTTCATGCCCGCGAAGAAATGCGCGGGCCGACCATCGAAGACCGGATTCCATCCCACCTGGGTGAAGATCGAAATCCCGTCGTCGCCGCGGATGTTGAAGTCCACTCCGTGGTCCTTCGGGTCGAAGATGTTGTCGGATAGCTGGTAGGCCCCCACCGACACGTAGAACTCGTCGCACGGTTCGTATTTCACCCGCCCGCCCCACACCGGGAACGGATACGAGGTCATCACGCCGTCGAAGAGCACCGCGCGGATCTGGCCGTCGACCGCGTTGTTCAGCGAGTAGGAGTAATAGGGCGAGCCCACGAAATCGTCGGTGGCGCTCATGCGCCCGAGCTTCACCGAAAGCGTGTCGTCCAGGAACTTCTTCTCCAGGTTCAGCTCGTAGAGAAAGGCGGTCTGACCGCCGACGAGCTGCATCACGCTGTACTGCCCGCCCACCGCGCGGTCCACGCTGCGGCCGTGGCGCTCCACGCCGGAGATCGTGAACACGGTGTCGTCCCAACCGAGGATTTTCTCCAGGTCGAACTTCACCCCGGCGTAGAGGTCACCGGCGAAAGCCTCGTCGTCCTTGAGGCCGCCGGACACGTTCGCGGCGACGATCGCGTTGTAGTTCGCGAACACGGTCACGCCGGAATCCTTCAACCGGGTGCGGACGCCGTGCCAATCACCGGAAAGCTGGTTGCCTTCGAGCCAGGACGCCTCCTCCCCAGAGGCGAGGCCGGTGGATAGCAGGAGCGGAAACAGGATGTGTTTTTTCATGGATGGCAATGCAATGGATTTTATTACTATATTCTCAGTAAATTTTGGCAAAATGGACGTGTGAAGCCTCCCCGCATGGGTCCTATGGGTCCTACGTGCCCTATCTTCCCCCTCCCGGCCCCGCGGTTACGAGGCCACCGGCACCAGCGCCGCGGCCGGCTTCTTCATCACGTAGAGCGCCGCGGTCGTGACCAGGGTTCCGGCCAGCAGCGCCACCACGTAACCCAGCGGCTGCGAGATCGCCCCCGGAATCGCCAGCACGAAGATCCCGCCGTGCGGCACGACCAGCTTGCAACTGAAGAACATCGAAAGCCCGCCCGCCACCGCGGAGCCGAGCACGGTGCACGGGATCACCCGCAGCGGGTCGGCCGCGGCGAAGGGGATTGCCCCCTCGGTGATGAAGGCCATGCCAAGCACGGCGGTGGCCTTGGTGGCCTGCTGTTCATCAGCGGAGAAACGGTTCCTGGACAAGGTGGCAGCCAGCGCGAGGCCCAGCGGAGGCACCATGCCCGCGGCCATCACCGCCGCCATCGGCCCGTAGATCTTGGTCGAGACCAGCCCCACCGCGAAGGTGTAGGCCGCCTTGTTGATCGGCCCGCCCATGTCGAAGGCCATCATGCCGCCGAGGATCAGCCCCAGCAGCAGCGCGCTGCTTCCTTGCAGGCTGTTCAGCCAAGCGGACACGCCGTCCATGATGACCTTCACCGGCGGACCGATCAGGAAGATCATCGCCAACCCGATCACCAGCGAGGACACCAGCGGCAGGATCAGCACCGGCTTCAATCCCGCGAGCTGGTCGGGCAGCTTCAGCGTCCGGTTCAGCCAGCGGGTGAAATAGCCGGCTAAAAATCCGGCCGCGATGCCGCCGAGGAATCCCGCACCCACGCTGGACGCGAGCATGCCGCCGATCAACCCCGGTGTGAGACCCGGACGGTCCGCGATCGAAAACGCGATGAAGCCCGCGAAAACCGGGATGAACAGGGCGAAGGCCGACTTCGCGCCGATCTGCATCAACGCCCATCCGAGGGTGCCCGGCTGGTCACCCGCGTAGATTCCTCCCACCGCGAAGGCCAGCGCGATGAGCAGACCGCCCGCCACCACCAGCGGCAGCATGTGGGACACGCCCGTCATCAGGTGCTTGTAGGGGCCGGTGCGCTCCGGCTTCGCCGCGGTCTTCGCGGAGGTCACCGCCGTCGCGGGCTCCATCGCCAACGCCTCGCGGATCAGGGACTGGGCGTCGTGGATTGCGGGCTTGGTGCCGGTTTGAAGCAGGCGCTTGCCGGCGAAACGCGTGGTTTCGACGTTCGCATCCGCGGCCACGATCACCGCGTCCGCCTTGGCGATGTCTTCGGCGGTCAGCTCGTTCTTCGCCCCCACCGAACCGCGGGTTTCCACCTTCATGGTGTAGCCCAGCGCGGCCGCGCCCTTCAGCAACGCTTCCGCCGCCATGAAGGTGTGCGCGATGCCGGTGGGACAGGAGGTGACGCCGATCAGATGTTTCGTCGTAGGTTCCTGCTTCTCCTCCTTCGCCACCACCGGGGCCGGTGCCGCCTTGAGCCGCGGGGCGATGGCATCGAGGACCGCCGCCGTGTCGCGGATCAAGCGCGGCCGGGTCACCGCGCCCGCGTCATCGATCACCAACGCCTCGCCATCGGCCGCGGCGCGATCGAAGGAAACGACCGGCTCGATCCCGCGCAGTTGCGCCTCGGCGGCGAGCGCGCCCAGGGCGAGGCGCGTGAGCGGTTCGTCCGGCGGACAATGGACCATGACTTGGAGGGTTTTCATCGGGGTGGGAACTTGGGGTTTTCAGGCGTTCATTTTCGAAAGGGACTGGACCGTGATGCGCGGCATCCGTTTGCGGACCTCGGCGGCGGACGGCAGCACGCGCCGCACGTCCTCCAGCGCGCACCAGGCGAAAACGGTGGCGAGCCGCGCGCGGTCCGCGGGCTTCAAACCCGTGACAAGTCCCGCGAGGTAACCGGCGAGCAGCGAATCGCCCGCGCCCACCGTGCTGACCACCTTCACCGGCGGCGCGGCGGCCATCAGCGATTGCTCCGGGGTGATGAACAGCGCGCCCTCGCTGCCAAGCGAGAGGATCACGTGCGGCACCTTCGTCTTCTGGAGTTCGATCGCCGCCGCGACCCGGCTCGGGAAATCCGGCAGCTCGTGGCCAAGGATCTCCGCGAGCTCGTGCTCGTTCGGCTTCACGATATCGACCCCGCCCTCGATCGCCACGCGCAGCGCCTCGCCGCTGGTGTCCACCGCCACCTTCGCGCCGCCACGCTTCATCAGCGCCAGCAGCTCCTCGAAGAAATCCACGCTCACCCCCGCGGGCAGACTGCCCGCCAGCACGAACCAGCGCCCCGGCTTCACCAGCAGGCGGAGCTTGCGCTCGAACCGCGCCTGGTCCGCGAGCGTGGGTTCCAACCCCGGGAAATTGATGTCGGTGGTGGCACGGGTGGAGTCGTCCACGATCTTGATCCCCACCCGCGTCTCCCCATCGATCCGCAGGAAGGCATCCTCCACCCCGCGCTCGCGGAACAGCGCGCTGAAGACCGAGGCGTTCGCCTTGCCCGCGAAACCGGTGGCTTTACTGGGAATGCCGTAGCTTCCCAACATGGCGGAGACGTTCACGCCCTTGCCCCCCGCCTGGACGGTGCGAAGCCGGGCGCGGTTGACCGTTCCCGGCGTGAAGCGCTCCAGGAACACGGTCTGGTCGATCGCGGGATTGAGCGTGATGGTGACGATGTCGGGGTCCATGGCGGATCGAAAAACGGAGTTCAGTGGGCGGGGCGCAGGGCGCGCACGGCGCGGGCATCGCGCTGGCGCAGGGCTTTCGCGGCGAGCGTGGAGAGGTGGCCGAGTTCCTCACGGCGCAGCAGCGCCTTGATCTGCGGCACCAGCGCGGGCGGCATGCTCAGCTCGTCCACGCCCAGCCCGGTGAGGATCAGCGCGCCGAGCGGATCGGCGGCGAGGCCACCGCACACGCCCACCCATTTCCCCTTCTCATGCGCGGCCTCTACCGTGGCGTCGATCAGACGCAGCACCGCCGGATGCAGGCTGTCGGCGCGCTTCGCCAGCAGCGGGTGGGTGCGGTCGACCGCCAGCGTGTACTGAGTGAGGTCATTGGTGCCGATCGAGAAGAAGTCGGCGAGCTCCGCCAGCTCCGGCGCGAAGGTTACGGCCGACGGCACCTCGATCATCACGCCGAGCTCGACCTTCCGGCCACCCACCTCGCGGCGGACCTTTTCCGTCATCTCGCGGGCGCGCAGGAAATCGTTCGGCGTGGCGATCATCGGAAACATCAGCCGCACCGGCCCGTGCTCGGCGGCACGGAAGATCGCCCGCAATTGGGTCACCGCCAGGTCCGGCCGCGCCTGACTGAGGCGGAATCCGCGCAGGCCGAGGAAGGAAAGGTCGTGGTCGCTGAGGCCGAGATACGACACCGGCTTGTCGCCGCCGATGTCCAGCGTGCGCACGATCATCGGCAGCCCCTGCAGCGCCTCGATCATCTCACGCAGCGCGTGGTACTGCTCCTCCTCATCCGGCGCGTGCGAGCGATCGAGAAACAGGAACTCGGTGCGCACCAGACCCACACCCTCCGCGCCGGAATCGATCACCGCATGGGCTTCGGAAGTCTGACCGATGTTCGCCACCACCTCCACGCGGTGACCGTCCTTCAGGATCGCCGGTTCGAAACGATGGTCACGGTCCTGATCGCGGCGCACCCCGACCTGCTGGATCGCGATCCGCGCCGACTCCAGATCGGCGGCGGTGGGCTCGGGAATCAGGCGACCGCCCGAGGCATCGAGGATCACCGGCCCGGTGGCGTTCAAATGGTCCAGCGCGGAGCCGACCGCCACCAGCATCGGAATGCCGAGCGAGCGGGAGACAATCGCCGCGTGGGCATTCGGGCTGCCCTTCTTCAGGCAGATGCCCTTGATCTTCTCCACCTTGAGCTGCGCCGCCTGCGACGGCTCCAAATCGTCCGCCACCAGGATCACCGGATCGGTGATCGCGGCCAGGGGATCGAGATCCACGCCAAGCAGAATCTTCCGCACTCGCTGGCCCACGTCGCGCAGGTCGATCCCGCGTTGGGCGAGATGGGTGTCGTCCATTTGCTCGATCCGCCGCGCACGCTCTTCCACCACCACGTTCCAGGCGACAAGCGAGTCATCGCCTTCGCGGATCAAGGCCTCCGCCGCGCGGTGCATTTCATCGTCCTCCACCAGCGCGGCATGGGCTTCGAACAAGCCACGCTGCACCGGATTGAGATTGCCCTCCGTGAGCCGCAGCAACTGCTTGCGGGCCGTCGCGATGGCGGTGGAAAGCGCAGCCAGTTCGGTGGCGGTGTCTCCCACCGCTGTCTTGCGCTCGGCCAGCTCGACATTCACCCAGCGCCACACCGGCGCGACCGCCAGCCCCGGAGCCGCCATCGTGCCGGCGAGCGGCGCATGTCCCTCACCCGCCTGCTCCTGCGGAGCCCAGGCAGGCACCGCCGCGCCGTCCTCCGGTTCCTCCTGCGGCTCGTTGTTGATCTCCTCCAGCAAGGCGGCGAGGTCGGACAGCGTGTCGGTCTCATGCTCGCCCTGCACCCGCAGCCGGATGGTGTCGCCCGCGGCGATGCCGAGCGCGAGGATGCGCGACGGGCTGTCCGGCTCGATCTCGCGGCGTTTCACCACCAGCGTGACCTTGCCACCGTAGGCCTTCACCGCCCGCGAGAACTTCCCGGCCGGGCGCAGGTGGAAACCGCGCGGATTGCTGAACTCGATCACCGCCTCGCTGCCCTCGAAATCATCGCTCGCCTCCGCGCCCGGCACCTCCGCCGGATCGGCGATCGCGGCCAGGATTTCCTCCGGATCGGTCGTGTGGGCCAAGCGCGCCGCCAGCACCTCGTCGCCGACGATACCAGTCAGACGCCGCAACAGACCGATATGCTCGTCCGACTTCGCGGCGATGCCAAACACCAGGTGCGCCCGCTTGCCGTCCAGCCACTCCACCCCCTCCGGGATCTGGAGCACCGCCACCCGGGTATCGTGGATCAACGCGGCATCCTGCGGACGACCGTGCGGAATCGCCACCCCGTTGCCCAGATAGGTCGTGGCCGCCGCCTCGCGGGCCAGCATGCCCTCCGCGTAGCCGGACTCGATCGCCCCCTCGCCTTTGAGAATCCCGGCGACGACCCGGATCGCGGCTTCCTTCGAGGCGACATAGGCACCGAGCCGGATGTCCTGAGCAGTGATGGCGAACATGGATGCGCGGGGTTTTCGGGTTGGAAAACAGGCGACCAACGCGGTCGTGAGGGAATATGTAATCGATTAAACACCGGATCGTCAAATCGCTTTTTGAAAAATTTTCAAGTCACCCCCATCGCTGCATGAATTCCTTTCTTTTCCTTTTAAAAGAATAGCCTTACAACGGCCCCGGGTTCGTGAGCGCTTGTCGCCTCGATCTGCAATCGTTTCCATTTCTGATGACCGTTTCGATCAAAGACGTGGCCGAAAAGGCCGGCTGTTCCACCGCCACCGTGTCCCGCGTGCTGTCCGGCAAGGGCTACATCAGCCCGGACTCGCGGGAAAAGGTGATGGCCGCCGTGGAAGCCCTCGGCTACCGCCCGAACCGGCTCGCCCGCAGCCTGCGCGAGCAGAAATCCCGCGTCATCGGCCTGATCCTCTCCGACATCCGCAATCCCTTCTTCAGCGAGATCAGCCGCGCCGTGGAGGCCGTGGCGATGGAGGCGGGTTACAGCGTCGTGATCTGCAACACCGACGAGGACCCGAAGAAGGAAGCCCGCTACCTGCAACTGATGGCCGATGAAAAGGTCGCTGGCATCCTGCTCTCTCCCACCCGTGCGGGCTTCAAGCAAGCCCTCGACGGCGGCATGGGCTTTCCGCCGATCGTTCTCTTCGACCGCAAGCTTCCCGACTCCGGCCTCGATTCGGTGGTGCTCGACAACTTCGACTCCGCCCAAAAGCTCACCCGCACCCTCCTCGACGGCGGTTACCGCCGCATCGCCGGCCTCTTCGGCCTGCGCAGCTACACCGCCATGGAGCGCATGCGCGGTTTCCACGCCGCCTTCGAAGGCACCGGCCTCGAACCCGCCGCCGCCCTCCAAGCCCCCGCCTTCGAAGCCGAGGGCGAACGCATGATCGACGAGCTGCTGAAGCTCGAACCCCGGATCGATGCCGTCCTTTGCGGCAGTGCCCTGCTCGCCAGCGGCGCGTTCAAGCGCCTGCGCCAGCGTGGCATCCGCGTGCCCGCGGAAATCGGCTTCGCCGCCTTCGACGACCCCACCTGGGCCAGCTTCGTGGAGCCCCCCGTGACCGTGATCCGCCAACCCGCCGCCACCATCGGCCAGGCCGGAGCCGAGCTGCTCATGAAACGGATCGAAGACCCCGCCCGCCCGGTCAGTGAGGTGTGCCTGTTAGGCGAGCTGGTGGAGCGGGCCTCGAGCCGCAAGGAAGCGTGATCACCGCTTCTTTCCTGTGGTGCGCATCACGCCGACACCGATGCCCGCCATCACCGCCGCCACTCCGAACCAGAAACACGAGGCGTCATGCAGGGAGATCATCCCCTGCCTGTCGTGAACCCCCATGTGGCCACCCACGACCAGCGTCCCACGCATCGTGCCGACCATCAGCGAGCCGAGAAACATCAGCCCCGCCATCCCGAACCAACAGATCGCGCCGGTTTCCAGCAAACGGTCGAGGAAGCGCTTCATGACGGCTCCGGTTTAGCGCAGCCCCGCACCCGTGGATATTACAAAGGGAGGATCGCTTTCGTCCCCCAACGTAGCTGAAAGCTCCGCTTTCAGAGTGTATCGGACGGCTCTGTCGTCCGGCGGGGTGGACGTCGCTTGGCCCAACCGGCAACCGCCAACGGAGCTGGCGGCGACAATCCGAAAGCAGAGCTTTCGGCTACAACGCCCCCATCAAAGCGGCTCCGGTTTCCGCGGCATCAATTTTGGCGGCTCGTCATCCGGCTGGCGCAGGAGATCAGGACGCGCACTGCGCCGGTATTGCCAACCGCCAAACTCACCATCACGGGGAAAAATCGCTTCCCCCAGATCCGGATGACGACTGGTTTCGTAAGGCAAGCCATATTGGGCGATGTGCGTAATCTCCGGGTGCCGCTTGCAATAAGAGATACACCGGAAAAGCTGCTCCTTGGAAAAATCGAGAGGCTTGATGCCCACTCCCCGCTTCCCGATCCGGTACACCAGCTTCTGATTCTCATATTGATAAGGAGTGATCCCGTCGTATGGCCCGTGCGGCAACCGGGTATGGATGCGGCGGTTGATCAGGATTTCCTTCCTACCATCGCCGTCCACATCATCGAAATAGATCATCGATTCCGAAAAGCACGCATAGCCCTCGTTCTCACGCGCGAATTGCACGACATCCCCCTCCGCGGAGACCATCATCACCCGACCTGCACCGAATCGCGACCCAGATACCGCCACCACGATCCAAAGCCCGTCGCCCCCCAACCGGACCGCGGTGGCGCCTACCAAGTCGCCGAGCACCGCGAACCTCAGATGCGGCATCCTGTCATCCATGTAGGAAACCGATGGATACTTCCTCAGCACCTTCCCCTGCTCCGTGACCAACACCACGTCCGTCACATTCACATGCGCCCTCTCTCCAGTGAATCCGAATTGCAGCGCCAGCAACCAACCATCCCTCCCCAAATTCCGCGCCGCCACGATTCGGGGTTCGTATCTCAAGGACGGCATGGTCTTCTGATCCAACTCGATCAAAGCCTTGGCCTCCGCATTGCGCCGCTCGACATAGGTTCGCAAGGCCGACGGCAGCCGGGACAAAGCGACCTCCGCATGGCCTTGCCCGAGAAAGACGAAACAGCAGAGGAATAGAAACTTCATGAAGCTCGATGTCAGAAAGATGAAACGCAAATCAAGTTCCGCTCCTGTCATAGATTGCCCCGAAGTATTCTACTATTTCAATACCTTCGGCACCTGGCTGCTGGGCGAGGTGCGTGGCGGAAGGCATCCGCACGCAGGTCCCGAATCTGGCGACCTTCGATCCCGCGAAACCGGACATGCCCGGCAGCTGGTCCGTGCCACCGTCCGCACCTCCTGCCTCCATCATGGCCCCGACGGGAAATTGAAAGAAGAATGCCTTCCCGCACGACCTATTTGCCCCGAAGTGTTTGCGTATCGTAGCCCAAGACTACGGCGTAGCCACCACCCTGCGGAAAACGTCCGCCTTTATTCTCCCACACGATCCGTGTTGCGCCCGAGCTCACAACCGGACGCAAGAGCTGCGGACCATCGATTTCATGAAGCGCGGCACCAAGGTTGGGAAACCGCTCTACGTCCATGCCCCATTCACGCTGGTGCAAATTTCATTGCTTCAAATCATGCCTTTTGGCCCAACGGTCATAGCCATGGCGGCATCCAGGACACATCCAGGTCGGATCGCTCCGAGAACTACACGCGGAATAGAAATTTCCATCATTTGGAAATTCTCTCTTTTGTCGTGGGAAAAACGATTCGGGATAATCTTCCGCCGAGTATATCTCCTCCATCTGACGCTTCATGGGGAGTTTGTGGACTTGGCAAACAGAGGCATCAATCACGATGTGATCATCCTTCGAGATCTGCAAAATATTACAGAAATCGACACGATTTTGAGTTAGTATCTCGACCCGGTATTCCTGAGAAGAAGCGATCCTCGCAGCCGCCCGGTTCCTCAGGACTTTTTGATCATGCAAGCTCACGCAATCCTTTCCATGCCGACGCGTGTTAACGAACATTGCATGATCCCATCCCGGCCACGCAGCCTTGATCTCCTCGCCTGACGAGGTGACAAGCCTTACATTGATGCTCCCATCCGCCGACGGGATCAATATACGGGCGTTCATCACCCGCTTGCTTTCGCCAGTCGGATCGACACCCATTTCCGAGGGTTTATTGACATCGCGAGACCTCGGTGAGTTCGCCCCTCCCGCCGCACAAGAAGCGAGCAGCGGGAGCGAAAGAGCAATTAGGAATAACGGGATCCAATTCATATATCTTTTAATCCGAACTTTTTATAGAATCACACCAGCAAGGATGAAAGCTTTATTCCGCATCCGGATCTCACCACACCCTATCGATCCAAGCATGCGCCGATGTGATTTTCGTTAGAGGCTTAAGAGTGGGAGCCCACTGATCGACCCCGCAATCCGTCGCGGCGGAATGGAGGAAGACGGGGCTCCCGACTCATCATGATTCCATCTGGCGATGCCTCATCGACCAAGCGATCTCCATGCCCGAGGCGGACGACTGGGGCCATCCGATCCATTCCGAATGGCTGGAGCCTTCAGCTACATTTCTAAAACGAAAACGCTCTTCATCTGCGGGAGATGAAGAGCGTTGGGAATTCTAGGGATGGGCGGGGATCTCCCCTACCCGAAGTCTTACGACTCCGGCTACGCAGAGTTAGAGCGGCAGGTCGTAGCTGCGGCCGCCGACGCCTTCGTACCAGCGGATGTAGGCGTTGTTCACCATCGCGTAGCCACCCGGGGTCGGGTAGTCGCCGGTGAAGTACCAGACGCCGCTGTCACCCTTGATGGAAGCCTTGAGGTTCTCGATGGTCTGGAAGATCACCTGCACCTCGCCGTTCCAGTCGATGTCCTCGGGATAGACCATGCGGCTGATTTCCTCGGAGACTTCCTCATCCGTGAAGTCGGCGTAGACGCCTTGGACACGGTTGATCCGCTCGGCGGCAGGCTTCTTCATCTCCTCGCGGCACTCGTCATAGACGCGGTCGAGGAGCGACTGGCGGCCCGCCTTGCGATGGAGCGAGACGGCGGCCTGGAAGGCGATGAACTTGCCGATGTCCGCCATGTCGATGCCGTAGCAGTCCGGGTAGCGGATCTGCGGGGCGGTCGAGCAGACGACGATCTTCCGCGGCTCGGTGCGGGCCAAGATCTTCAGAATCGACTTCTTCAACGTGGTGCCACGGACGATGGAGTCGTCCAGCGCGACGAGCACGTCGTCCTTCTTCACAATGCCGTAGGTGATGTCGTAGACGTGGGATACCAGTTGGTCGCGGCCCTTCTCCTGGGAGATGAAGGTGCGCATCTTGATGTCCTTGTGGGCGAGTTTCTCGCCGCGCGGCCAGTTCCGCAGGATCAGCTCGTCCAGCTTCTCGGCGGTGAGGTTGCCGGCATCCACAGCCTTCAGGATCTCCGAGCGGACCTCCTGGCGGCGGTAGAGACGCAGGCCGTCCATCAGGCCGTAGTAGGCGGTCTCCGCGGTGTTCGGGATGAAGGAGAAGACGGCCTTGTCGAAGGAACCGTCGATGGAATCGACCACCTGCGACACGAGGGCCGCGCCCATCGCCTTCCGCTCGCGGTAGATCTGGGGATCATTGCCGCGGGAGAAGTAGATCTTTTCGAAGGAGCACGGGGTGTAGCGCTGCGGCGGGGAAAACGCGCTGTCGCTGAAGGACCCGTCCGCCTTGATGGTGATGATCGAGCCCGGATCGACCGCCTTCACCTGGTCGGCGGAGGCTTCGAACACCGTCATGAGCGGCACCCGCTCGGAGGCGAAGGCGATCACCTCGTCCGTGACCAGCATGTGGCAGGGGCGGATGCCGCGCGGATCACGCATCACGAACATGTCGCCATTCCCCACCACGCCGCAGATGGCGTAGCCGCCGTCCCATGGCTGGGCGGACTCCCCGACGATGCGGGGGATGTCCATCTCGGCGGAAATCCGGGCCGGCATCTCGCGGCCGTCCACGCCCGCGTCCCGGAGCTTCCGGTAGAGGTCGGTGTGGGCTTCGTCGAGATGGTAGCCGATCTCCTCGAGAACGGTCTGGGTATCGGTGCCGAAAACCGGGTGCTGGCCGCGCTCGATGAGCACTTGGTTCAGCTCCCCGGCATTGGTCATGTTGAAATTCCCCATCACCATCAGGGTGCGGGTCGGCCAGTTGCTGCGGCGCAGATACGGGTGGCAGGAGCCCTCGTCGAACTCGCCGGAGGTGCCGTAGCGGAGGTGACCCACGAGGATTTCACCGCCGAAATCGTAGCGCTCCTTGACGCTGGCGGGGTCCTTCGGATCCAGGAGCCCCTTCCGCGCCATCTTGTGGAAGCTCTTCACCTCCTTCTGGAAGATGCGGGCCAGGGCGTCCTTTTCAATACCGCGGCGGCGCTGGACGTAGGGCTGGCCCAGCGGCATGTCCAGTTTGACACAGCCGATGCCGGTGCCGTCCTGTCCGCGGTTGTGCTGCTTCTCCATGAGGAGGAACAGCTTGTTGAAGCCCCATAGGCAGGAGCCGTAACGATCCAGATAATACGCCAGGGGTTTGCGGAGTCGCACAGCGGCGATCCCGCACTCGTGTTTCAGGAAGTCGCTCATTTACCGGAAGTTTGGCTCGGCCTCACTCGCCCCGCACCTTTACACGGACTCCTTCCGCGTCAACCATGCGACCGATAATTGTTCCGCCGGGGCCCGCCTTGAGGGCGGATTCCACGTCGGACTCGGCAACAATGGCGACCCAGCCGATGCCCATGTTGAAGGTGTGGAAGCGGTCTTCCGCGTCCACGTGTGCGAGGAGCTTGTCGATGCCCGGGAGCTCCCACTTCGGGATCTCCAGATCGGCGCCCATTCCCACGAAGAGGCGCTCGAGGTTCTCCGGCAGTCCCCCGCCGGTGATGTGGGACATGGCTTTGGGCTTCACGCCGGAGGCCTTCAGGTCGTTCACCACATCGTGGTATAGGCGCGTCGGCTGGAGCCAGGCGCCGAGTTCTTCTTCCGTCACGTCCGGGGCGTGGTCCTTGAGGACCCGGCGCACCAGCGACCAGCCATTGGCGTGGATGCTGTCCGAAGCGTAGCCGATGAGCACGTCACCCACCGCCACAGTCGTCGGGTCGATGAGGTCGGATTTCTCAGCGCAGCCGATACAGAAACCGGAAAGTTCGATCACGTCCACGGGGACGATGCCCGGCATTTCGGCGGTCTCGCCGCCAGCCAGGATGCAATTGCAGGCCTCCAGATAGTCGGCCATGCCGCCGATCAGGCGGGTGATCTTGTCCTCGTCGAGGGCGGCGATGCCGATGTAATCGAGGAACAGCAGCGGGTCGCCGCCGGTGGTGAGGATGTCGTTCACGCTCATCGCCACCAGGTCCTTGCCCGCGGTTTCGAGGAGGTCGTGCTCCAGGAGCAATTCCAGCTTGGTGCCGACACCGTCACATCCAGTCATCATCACCGGCTCCTTGTAGGAGCTCAGGTCGTAGCAGGCCGCGAAGAGCCCGAACGCGCCGAACAGTTTGCGGTTCGCCTGGGTGCGAGCCACGTGTGTCTTGATGTCCCCTACCAGAGCGGCCGCCTTGCGCGTGTCCACCCCTGCCTGTTGATACGTGAGCTTGCCCGCCATGTTGCCGATGGCCGGTGTTTAACACCCCACCCCCGCCCGTCACGCGGAAAAACCCGCGAATTTCATTCCGGGGGTCGGAAACCCCGGAGTCACGCGGTTTTCAGCCCCTCCCCAATGGCGAATCCAGACCTGCCGGCTCCCGATTCGCGTGCCCCTGAACCTACGCGATCACGCACTAGCCCAGACCTTCAAGATGCCTTAAAAGGGGGAAGACGGCAAAAATTGCAAAGCGCATGAACACACAGTGCGTAAAGCAATTAGACAATCGGTAATCCTAACCGTTCAAAAATTTATTGCCTGATTCCCTAAATATTTCTACCGTCTGAACGTAAACGAACGGCAAATATTTAATTTTTCTTGAATATTTACCCAAAATCGTTAGAACCCGGCCTGATCTTGCAAAAAGCATGACATCCACCTCGTCCACGCCCCTGATTCGCCTGGGTGCCGGTCTTGAGATCGGTTACACCCGGCCGCTTGCGCGCAACGAGAAGGAGATTTCGCTGACCAGCGGCACGCATTTCCTGCTGGCACGAAATGGACGCGGCAAGACCACCCTGCTCCGCACTCTGGCCCGCACGCTGAAGCGCCTGAACGGCGAATTCGAAGCACGCGGCTACATGCAATATCTCCCGGAAGACCTCCGCTTCGACCTGGAGATCCCGGTGAGCGCCATTTTCCGCTCCCTTCTGTCCAAAGACGTCCTCAAGCCAGCCTTGGAACTGGCCGAGCGCATCGAGCTGGACATCAAGAAGCCCTACGGCCGTCTCTCCACCGGCAACCGCCGCAAGACCAGCCTGATCCTCGCGGAATTCTCCGTGCGCCCGGACGAAGGCAACATCCTGCTCCTCGACGAGCCCTTCAGCGGCCTCGATGCCTACGCCCGCGAGAGCTTTGAAGAACTGTGGACCGGCAGCCGCAACCATGTGCTGCGCCTCGTGAGCTGCCATCCGGACTACGACTCGATGCCCATGCCCAGCGCGGTGGTCATCGAGCAGGGCCAGATCTCCCATTTTACCGGACCCGACCAGACCTGGAGCAGCCTGAAGGCCCGCCTGAACTGAACCCATGCGCCTCTTCCGTCTTACAGCATCGACGATTTTTCGCCGCAAGGCGTGGGCGATCTGCGCCTTCGCCGTGGTGGTTTTGCCGTTTTTGCTGCCGATGATTTCCACCGCCACCGAGCGTCCGCTGGTGCTGCAACCGGCCCGCATCCAGGCCACGTGGACGGCGGTGTGGGCCTGCACCCTGCTGTGGGGACTCTTCACCGCCTCCCGCCAAGGCGAGGCGAACACCAAGTCCGGCCTCGGCGACTACTTCCTCACCACCGGGGTTTCCGCCACCCGCCAATGGTTGGAAATCTGGCTGGCGATCCTCGTTTTCATCATTCCGGTCGCCCTGCTCGGCACCGGCGTGTGCGTGCTGTTCGCGATGCCGAACGATCCCGCCGAACACGGCATGTGGTGGACGATGAATTTCCAATACCTCGCGCTGTTCCTGCTCGCCATGGCCCCGCTGCTGGGCCTCGCGGTGGCGATCGCCTCGCGCTTCGGCGGCATCGCCGGCTACGCCCTCACCCTCTGCCTCGCCGTCTACGGCCTGTGGGGCGTCGGCTACCTCGACAACATGCTGAAGCTGGAGCCGAACCCGTTCCTGCGCGCGATCTGGCAGTTCTCCCCGCAGTACCGCTGGGCCGATCTCACGCAGCGCCTCTACTTCAAGCAAGGTGCCATCGCCTCCGGCCAGTTCTGGCAACTGGTGGCCTACTTCAGCGCCATCCTCGTCTTCTCCTGCGGCCTGTCCCGCCTCTGCTTCCGGACCAAGTCCCTCGCCTGACATGCGACGCCCCTCGTCCAACACCCTGACTTACCTCCTGCTCGGCACGGGTGCCGCGGCATGGATCGTGACGTCGCGGCCGCTGGTCGGGGAGGACTCGCTGTGCATTCCTTCGAATCCCTTCGGCGTGAAACGCAGCCCCTACGGCGAAGTGTTCGCGATGGCGATGCAGGGACCGATCGACACCTACTGGCACGGTGGTGAGGATTGCCACGATCCGGGTTGCACCAATCCGGAGCACCACCACATCGATCCCTCGATGCCGGTGGCTGCCGCCGCCCCCTCCTCCACTCCGGACCGCCCGTGGGCCGAGCGGTTTCATGCCTGGCTCGACCGCCTGAGCAAGGTTTCCGAGCAGCGGACCAATCCGAAGCCCGCCAGCCCGGCCCAGCGCTTCGCCATCCGCCGCGAGATCGAAGACAAGCTCCGCTTCGCCTACGAGCTCGATCCCTCCCACTACGCGAACTACAACGCGTATCACCTTTTCCTGACCGAGCCTGAGCTCGGCACCCGCCCGGAGCTCACGCCGATGGCGGCCAAGCTGGCAGACAAAACGATCCAATACTGCCTGCAGGTCTCCGACGACCCGCGCCCGTCTCTCACCGCGGCCTCCGCCGGAGAGAACGAGATCCTGCTGATGTTCAATCAACCCCAGCGTTTCACCACCGCGCAGATGCGCCAGGTGCTCGGGGTGATCGACTACAGCCTCGCCCGCCACCGGCAACTTGCCGACCTGTGGACGGCCACCGGCAACTGGGAACTCGTCTCCCCTCTCCGCCGCGAGGAGATCACCGAACGATACAAGTTCGTCGTCAACATCCGCAACTCCGCGGAAGCCACCATTCTCCGTTTGGAAGGCAAGCCAGGCACCGTCCAGGTCTCCAACTGATCGCCATGTCCGTCTCCGCCACCATCCCCGCGCCCCCGCCGCTGCCCGGTTCCTCGAACCCGGCGATGTCGGTGCGTTTCCACAACGGGATGGATGGTCGCGCCCTGCTGGGAACGATTTTCCGCCTCTGCAAGGAGCTCCGCGTCTCGGACATCCAGATGCGCGCGGATCGCCCGGTGTACATCCACACCAACAAGGGCATGGAGAAACTCGATTTCCTCGGCGTGCTCTCCGCGATGAACATGGACGAGATCCTCAAGGAACTCATCCGCAACCGCGAAAGCGCCAGCCATGGTTTCGGCGAGCACGACAATGTCCACGAGCGCGTGGGCGACAAGATCGCGCTGGCCATGGAGGACTTCGCCAGGACCAAGGTGGCGGACTTCTCCTGCGACGGCATCCCGATGGGCGACAACGGCGAACGCTCCGGCCGCCTGCGTATCCAGGCCCACCTCAGCTCCTCCGGCCTCGGCGTCACCTGCCGTATCCTCAACGATTTCATCCCGGAGCTCGAAACGCTCGGCATCGACCTGGACACCACCGAGACCCTGCGCCAAGGCGTGCTCAAGCGCGCCGGCCTCTGCCTCGTGACCGGCCCCACCGGTTCCGGCAAGTCCACCACCCTCGCCGCGCTCATCGACTGGCTGCGCCGGAACCACCCGAAGCACATCGTCACCGTCGAGGACCCGATCGAGTACCAATACCCGGACGACATGCCGGACCCGCAGTACGCCGGCCACCGCATGCCCTCGCCCTCGATCGTGACCCAGCAGGAAGTCGGACGCGATGTCCACTCCTACCGCCAGGGTCTGAAGGACGTGCTGCGCAAGGCGCCCCACGTGATCCTGCTGGGGGAAATCCGCGACCGCGAGGCGATGGAGACCTGCATGGAGGCCGCCCAGACCGGTCACCTCGTGCTCTCCACCCTGCACACCACGGGCGCGGTCAAAACCCTCGGCCGTATCCTGGAAATGTATCCACGGGAAAGCCACACCGCGGTGCTGAGCCGCCTTTCCGAAATCCTGATCTTCATCCACTCCCAGGGTCTCCTCAACGGCACGCAACGCCGCGTGCTCACCTACGAGTTCCTCCAGAACAACGACGACGCGGTCGCCAGCGCGATCGCGAACTACGACGGCGGCGCACGCTCCCTGGAGGACGTCATCCGCCGCGCCGGCAACATCGAATGGGACGGCAACCTGCGCCGCCTCCTCCGCCAGGGCCTCATCACCGAGGCCACCTATGAAAGTGCCCGGATGAACCGCTCCGATTCCGAGGTGCTCTAACCGACTCCCCCTTTCCTTGAAGCACATCTCCAACAACGCGAAACGCAAGACCGGCATGACGCTCCTCGAGCTGACCGTCGTGATCCTCGTCCTGCTCTCGCTCATCGCGGTTCTCTTCATCGGCGCGCGCGCCTGGAAGAAGGGTTCCGACCGAGCCGCCTGCATCCTGAACCTCCGCAATGTCCAGCAGGCGGTGCGTTCCTACTCGAATCTCAATGGCCTGAACCCCAATACCCCGGCCCCGGGCCTCCGCAGCCAGATCATCGGCTTCGGAAAATACATGGAAAACGAACCCGTCTGCCCCGCCGGCGCCGGTCTCTACACCGCGAGCGCCCCGGACGTGATCCCGGACCTCGGCGTGCTCTACCTGACGTGCCCGAACATCACGCAGCCCAACTCCACCGACCACGTGCCACCCCAGCACGGCGACTGGTGATATCCCTCTCCTGCTGAATACCAACACAACCCCAACAACACTGATCCCCTAGATCCCCTACACATGAAATCGAATACCCTGCGTCTCAAGAACAAGAAGGGCATGACCCTCCTCGAGCTGACCGTCGTCATCCTCGTCCTCCTCTCCCTCATCTCGATCCTCTTCATCGGCGCCCGCGCCTGGAAGCGTGGTTCGGACCGCGCCGCCTCGATCCTGCAGATCCGCAACGTCCAGCAGGCCGTGCGCTCCTACTCCAACATGAACGCCAAGAACGCGGGTGACACCGTCGCCACGCTCCAGACCGAAGTCTTCGGCTCCGGCAAGTTCATCGAAATCGATCCGACCGCTGTCGGTGCCAAGCCCCACCCTGCCGGCACCACCTACAGCTACACGATCGCCGCTCCGACGGTGATCCCGAACATCGGCGTGCTCTACATGAAGACCACCGGTGGCACCGACTTCGCCGACTTCAACCCGAAGGACGCCGACATCAAGGACTGGTAATACCCCCTCTCAGGCGGAGGGAGTCCGCTCCCTCCGCCACCCCCTGAGCCATACAAAATAAAAAACACCCCACTACCCCACCCAACATGAAATCCCACACCCTCCGCCTCACGAACAAGAAGGGCATGACGCTGCTCGAGCTGACCGTCGTCATCCTCGTCCTTCTTTCCCTCATCTCGATCCTCTTCATCGGCGCCCGTGCCTGGAAGCGCGGCTCGGACCGTGCCGCCTCGATCCTGCAGATCCGCAACGTCCAGCAGGCCGTGCGCTCCTACTCCAACATGAACGCCAAGAACGCGGGTGACACCGTCGCCACGCTCCAGACCGAAGTCTTCGGCTCCGGCAAGTTCATCGAAGTGGATCCCACCGGCGTCGGCGCCAAGCCGCACCCGGCCGGCACCACCTACAGCTACACGATCGCCGCTCCGACGGTGATCCCGAACATCGGCGTGCTCTACATGAAGACCACCGGCGGCACCGACTTCGCCGACTTCAACCCGAAGGATGCCGACATCAAGGACTGGTAATCCCAACACTCTCCCCCAATTCGTAAGTAAACCAACAACTGCAATACCTGACCCACATGAAAACCAAGGCAATCGCCAAGACCAAGAAGGGCATGACGCTGCTCGAGCTGACCGTCGTCATCCTCGTCCTTCTTTCCCTCATCTCGATCCTCTTCATCGGCGCTCGCGCCTGGAAGCGGGGTTCGGACCGTGCCGCCTCCATCCTGCAGATCCGCAACGTTCAGCAGGCCGTGCGCTCCTACTCCAACATGAACGGCAAGAACGCCGGTGACACCGTCGCCACGCTCCAGGCCGACGTGTTCGGTTCCGGCAAGTTCATCGAAGTCGATCCGACCGGCGTGGGCGCCAAGCCACACCCGGCCGGCACCACCTACAGCTTCTCGATCTCCGCTCCGACGGTGATCCCGAACATCGGCACCCTCTACATGGTGACCACCGGTGGTTCCGACGCCGCCGACTTCAACCCGAAGGCTGAAGACATCAAGGATTGGTGATCCTTGAAGCCGTTCCGGAATCCCGGAACGTCTATCCCTTAACCTCGGGCCCGCCCGTTCGCGGGCGGGCCGATTTTCTTCCCCCGCATCTCCCCCGCTGTCCCCCCGGTTTGCTGTGAAATCCCTGACACCCCGGTCCCTTGGCCACTTTCCAACATCCGAGCGCCCTCAATCCGCTCCAGCGCTATTCGCAGGCCTGCTCCGTCCTTCGTTCCACGAGCCGCGCCCGTAACGAGGCCTGGTATCAGGACGCCCTCGATCTCGATTTCCAACTCCACCTCCGGGCCGAAGGCTCCGGGGTGCTTTCCCGCGCCTACAACCGGAAGACCGGCGAATGGCTGCCCGGCCCGGACCTCGATGATGAAACGCTGAGGAACCCGGAAAAGGCCGCGGTCTTCGCGTCCGAAGTGATCGCGTTCACCCGCAAGGCGGGTGCGTCATCCGTGGGCGTGGTCCTTCACGTGGCCGACGAGTTCGCCACCACCGAACTCAAACCGACTTTCGACAATCCCGGCGCGCTGAACGACCTGCGCGCCGCCGCGGAAAACGATCCGGCGTCGATCCTCGACGACACCTCGATTCCTTCAGACCAGAACTCCTGGCGGGTGCTCCCCTACCCCGCCGCTGGCAGCGAGACCATCGCCACGGTGATTTCGCTGACGCGGCTGTACGGCCCGTTCCTCGACCAACTCCGGATGGCCGGAGAAGTCGCGAACTTTCCGGTGGTGACCCGTGCCGTGAGCGCGCCTTTGGTCGCCCTGCTGGCGATCCCGCGGGTGATCCGCCCCTCCGAAGGCCGCCCCTACATGGCGGTGCTGCACTATTCGAATTTCACCGTCCTGGCGTTCTTCAACGAACACTCGGACCTGCAACTGCTGCGCACGCTCCAGCACCGCGGCCAGCGCCGCCCCTCGAACCTCCGCCACGCCGCCTCCACGACCACCGCGGCATTGGAGTTGATCGATCCCGAGGTCTACGTGCTGAACCTGAGTCCGCAGGCCGAGCCCGGCCTCACCGCGGACCTGCGTGTGGTGTTTCCATCCAGCCTCGTTGAAGAGGTCGATTGGGCCGTCACCCCTCTCACCCACGCCGCGCTCCCGGTCCACACGCCGGAACTGCTGGTCTCCCTCGCGCCGCCGCTCAATCCGGAGGAAGCGCCGCTCAGCCACACCTTCACGGTTTTCCAGAACGAGCAGTGGGTCTTCCAGAATTTCCTGCCCACCCCGCGCGATATCGCGGAGATCTACCCGAGCCGGAGTGAAATGCGCTTGCTTCGGGCCATCCGCATGATCCGCCTCGGCATCGCCGCCTGCGCGGTGCTGGCCCTCACCTGGGCACTGCTGGAAGCCTTCACCGTGATCCGCCGTCCCGAATGGGGCTTTGATCCGAAGTCCGCCCAGGCCGTGCAACAGCGCCTGGCTGGCCTCAATGCCGAACGCCAGCGTGTGAATCACTGGGACAACCTGCTGGACGACCGCTCGAAGGCGTGGACCTCGATGGAGCTGCTGTGCCGCCTCTTCCCCGAGCGCGGTGGCTTCCTCATCAAGGGGTTCAGCCACAACGTCAAAACAGAGCTGGCTCCGGGACAACCGAAGGCCGGTTTCGTGAAGGAATGGAAAATCACCGGCTTCGCACGCGACGAGGCGCTTGATCGCCTGAACCTGATCAACAGCCGCGAAGGCATTTCCGCAATCTTCTCCGAACTGGCGCGGATCACGCAGAACCCTGCGTTCCGCACCGATATCGGAAACCGGAGCATCGTGCCGAACGTCCGCACCCAGGAAAACTCCGCCTTCAAGCCACGGCCGGCGGATGAAATCCAGGACGACGATCCGAACACCTACCCGCTCACCTTCGACCTGACCATCACCCAGCGGTTCGAATCCGCGGACCCGATGGCCATCAGCGTTGCCAAGGTTCCGTAAATTCCCGCGCCCGCTTCGCCCGAACTGGACAACCTGCGCCCATTTGTGGTTTATTTCGATTTGTTAATCGTCATACGGCCCGAATCAATCAGTTACGCATCCGTTTCCGGCCTCCGACCCCACCTTCCATGTTTTACCGCCAATCCATCGCCCTCTTCGGAATCGTCCTGCCCCTGCTGGTGGCGGTGATCGTCGTGGGGGCTGCCTTCTACGTCGCGAACGGTATGAAAACCGACTTCGAGGACAAGCAGAAGAAGTTCACCAACTACGAACAGAGCCGCATCGGCGCGCTGGGCGTGGAGGCGGAAGTGAGCCGCAAGCGCCAGCACGTGGACCTGTGGAAGGCCAAGCTGGCGGAAGAAACCAAGAGCGCGCTCTCCGCGAACCTCCGCAAGATCCAGGAAACCCTGCCAGGCAAGGAATTCCAGCCGACCGCCTTCGACGCGGTGAGCAGCTCCGGCGGCTTCGGCGCGGTGTCCGCCCAGAAGTCCTCCCAGATCCGGCTCGGCCTGCGCGGCACCTTCCGCACCGTGCAACGCGCTTTCCTGGAACTGGAAACCCGCATGCCCCAGCTCCAGCTCACCGAGCTGAAGATGGACCCGAGCATGAGCCAGACCTCCCTTCTCAACTTCGACGTCACCTACACGGCATGGGAAAACTGATCCATCTCCTGGGTGCCGCCGCCCTGCTGCCCATGTCGCTGGCGGCCCAGACCATCGTGCCCGCGGAACCCGCCCCGGCTCCACCCGCCAAGGGGGACACCCACGGGGGCGCGAAGACCGCCGTGGTCCCGCCGATGGAGAAGTCTCCGACGGAGACCGTCGGCCCCGTCAGTGACTTGCCCTCACGATACGCCGGTTCGGACGTCGGCGGCTATGTGGAGGCGCTCGCCACCGTTTTCGCGATCCGCACCCGGACCACCGATCCCTTCGCCCAGGCCCAGGACACCGCGGCCAAGCCGATCAAGCCGAAGGTCCAACACGTCGCGGCCCCGCGGCCCGCCGCCATTCCGGTGACCCCGTATTCCGAAATCGTCGCCCAAATCCCGGTGACGACCGTCATCCCGGGCGAAGGCCGCTTTCTGGTGGGCACCCGCACCTTCAAAAAAGGCGACCGATTCCCGCTCTCCTATCGCGGTCGCAACTATCCGAGCGAAGTGGTCGACGTTTCCGCCGAGCGCATCACGCTCCGCAACGTCGAGAACTCCGAAACCGGTGCCATCAAGCTCGACATGCTCCCCGCGGGCATGAGCAAGGGCGGCAGCGTGAACCGGATCGCTCCCGGCATGCAGCCGAACCGTCCCGATTCTCCCCTTGAAGTTGGTGGCTCCGATTTCCCATCCCCCGTGGGCGGACCCGATACGCCATTCCAAACCGGTGGCACCACCCGTTGATTGATTCCCCGCTGTTCCCATTCCCTTGCCAGCCATGAAACCGAACCGCTTTTCCCTCGTCGCGCTCGCCGCCGCCATGTGCACGGCCGGGCTGCACGCCCAGACCGGTGGCGACCCGCTCATTGAGCAGGTGCCTCCCGTGGACAACGGAGTGCCGCCGAATTTCTCCGCGCCGCCGACCGCCCGCACCATCCCGGGCGAGGGACCACCCTCCGCCGTGCCAGGTACCGCACCGGACATCGCGCCGACCGCTCCCGCCGATCCGAATGCCCCGGCCGCCCCCGCCGCCGGCAACAACAGCTTCGGTCCGCTGGAACAGCAGAAGAAGGACATGGAGCAGGCCGAGGAGGGCTACCTGATCAAGGAAGCGAACCTCAACGACATCTTCCAGTTCCTCGCCAAAAAGGCCGGACGCCAGTATTTCCACAACGCCAAGATCGCCTCGCCCGAATACCGCGTGACGGGCCATCTCAATGACGGCAACCCGCTCCAGCAGATGGAGGAGCTGTCGTTCATGTACGGCCTCACCCTCTACACGAAGGGCAACACCGTCTATGCGCTGACCCAGGCCCAGCTCGCCCAACTTCCGAGCGCCGAGTTCGAGTATCAGCTCCGCTATCTCCGCCCGACCGATCTCGACCAGATCAAGGCGCTGATCAAACCGATGCTCAGTCCGTCCGGCGTCGTCGAGTTCGAGCCGAAGACCAACACCGTGGTCATCATCGACAACGCGCAGAAGATCGAGGCTGCCCGCGGCCTGCTTCACAAGATCGACCAGCCGCGCGGCCAGATCGTGGTGGAAACCAAGATCCTCCGGGTCAACAGCACCGCCGCCAAGCGTGAAGGCGTGGATTGGAATGGTTCACTCGGCTCCGCCGGTACCAAGCTGGAATTCGCCAAGAGCCTGAACGCGATCTTCGGCATCCCTGCCGATTTCGGCGATGGCGACGTCACATCCCACACCGGAGTGGCCGAAACCATCGGCAACACTTCTCTGGTTCTCAGCCCGGTGCAGCTCAGCGGCGTGCTCCGCGCGCTCGCGGAGGGCGGCCTGGCTTCCCAGGTTTCCAACCCGACCCTCATCACCGAGGACAACGAGCAGGCCACGATTTCCATCATCGACCGCGTGCCGATCGTGACGGCGACCCAGAGCGTCGGCGCCGGGTCCGGCGGCACCACCGCCACGGAAGAAGTCCGCTACAAGATCGACCAGGGTGACTCCACCATCGACAAGGACCCCGAGCACCACCGCGAAATCGGTATCTCGATCGTGGTCACCCCCACCCTGCTTCCGGATGGCACGGTCCGCATGAAACTGCGCCCGCGTTCCGCCCAGATCACCGAGCAGATCAAGAGCGCCCTTTCCGGAAACGTCTATCCGCGTGTGACCGAGTCCATGGTCGAATCGCTGGCCCGCGTGCCCGATGGCAACTCGCTCGTCGTCGGCGGCTTCTACGGCGAAAGCAAGTCGGACAAGAAGAACAAGGTGCCGCTTCTCGGCGACGTGCCGGTGATCAACTTCTTCTTCAAGAGCAAGGAGCAGTCCAAGGAACAGACCAGCCTGGTCTTCATCGTCACCCCGACCTCCTACAACCCGCGCGCCCGCTCCGCGACCAACAGCACTAACGCGGCCCTCAAGCGCAAGCTGGCCCTCACCCCGGATCACGATTGGGTCGATGAGCTCAACCCGGGTCCGGCCCACGAGCCGAACCTGTGCCGCGGCATCCGCGGGCTGGAGCCCTACCAGGCCCCACTCTATCCCCGCGAAATCGAGGAGCAGAGCGTCCTCTGCCCGCCTGCCCAGGCTCCCGCACCGGCTCCCCGTGTGACGGAGTCCAAAGGCGGCACGACCAGCACTTCCAACACCAGCGACTCCGCCACCCGTTTCAGCCGCGCACGTCGCTGAACCACCGTGACCATGCAGCCCGCTTCCACGCCGTTCCACCCCATCCGCGAGGGTGAGGAACGCAAGCCACGCACTCACCACGACCTGCTGGTGGAGTGCGCCAGGCGCACCGCCGAGGCGCTCCGCTCGACCGGAGCCGCCACCGACGCCCAGATCTCGGCGGCCTTCACCCAGGCCAACAACGCGCTTTCCGAAGACCGCCCGGTGGAACTCCTGGAATGCGTCGCCCGCGCGCAGGGGTATGACGAGGAATTCCTCGGCCCGGTGATCGGATCGCTCTCCGAGGCGGTGGCCTCCACGCTGAGCCCCGCGCCGCCGCTGATCCCCTTCGCCGGAAAGCTGATCGCGCCGTCCGCGTTTTACGAGTCCTTCGAAAGCCTGCACAAGCTCGCCCGCGTGTTGCTGTCCCCCGTGATCTTCGCGGAGGACACCGATGCCGTCGGCGTGGCTTCGATCAACCCGATCGCGGCCCTGCTGATGTCCGAGGAGGTGCTCACCGCGGTGGACCGCCGTTTCGACATCAAGCCCTTCCTGACCGTGGCCCGCATGGACTACGAGAGCTGGACCTTCCTTACCCGCAAGCACTTCGGCTTATGATCGAGTTCGACGGCATCTCCTTCAACGAATCGATCAGCCGGCGGATCATGGCCGCACTGGGGATCCACGATCCTTCCTACGCGGATCTGGCGCATGACCAGGTCCCGAACCGCGTCACCCGCTACAGTTTCATGGCGGCGATCGCGCGGATCAACGGCTTGCCGTTTTTCCCGAAGGTGGCGGAGTTCTGCGACGCCGCGCTCCACACCTACTGCGATCCCACGGTGATGACCCGCGGCTTCTTCACGCCGCTTTGCCTTTCCCCCGGGAACCGCCTGATCGTGGCGGTGGCGAACCCCTGGAGCCCGCTGGCGGAGGAATACCTCGCGCCGCGTTTCCCGGACCTTGAGATCGTCAAGATCGTCACGCTGGCCTCCGAGATCAGCCGCGCCATCGAATCGGTGGGGACCAACAACGGTCCGAGCCGCTCCGAGCTGGAGGCGATCGACGTGGAGGACATGGATGACGGCATCCGGGACTTCGACGTCACGACCGACTACTCCGAGCCGATGGCCCAGCTCGTGGCCACCATCATGGCGGACGCGGTGAAGATCCGCGCGTCCGACATCCACTTCAAGGTGGAGAAGGAAGTCTTCTACTACACCTTCCGTGTGGACGGCGACCTCGGCGACAAGGTCGAAATCCCGATGAAGCTGAAGGACCGCCTGGATGCCTTCCTGCTGAACCTGATGAAGCTGCCGACGGAAATCCGGAACACCACGCCGGGCATCTCGGGACGCTTCACCATCTCCTATTTCCACCGCCCGATCGACATCCGCTACGAGCGCCACCGCACCTACCGCGGCTACCACGTGACGATGCGTTTGCTCGACAAGAGCCACATCAACGTGACGCTGGGCAAGGGCACGCTGGCCTTCGACGAGGAGACCCTCTTCGAACTCGCCCGCGTGATGAAGATCCCGGCGGGCATCATCGTCATGTCCGGCCCCACCGGTTCGGGCAAGTCCACCACGCTCAACGCCATCCTCCGCGAGCTCAACCGCCCGGAGGTGAACATCCTCACGCTGGAAAACCCGGTGGAGGACGAGGTGGCCGGCATCACCCACTGCGACTTGAAGAGCCCGAAGGAATTCAAGCCGATGATCAGTTCCTTCATGCGAAGCGACCCGGACATCATCCTCATGGGTGAGGTCCGTGACACGGAGTCCGCCGAGCTCGCCATCGAGGCCGCGGTGACGGGGCACAAGGTGCTCACCACCATCCACACCCCGCGCGCGTCCCAGATCATCGAGCGATTCGAGCAGCTCGGCCTGGAGCGCTGGAAGATCGCGCAGACCCTGAAGGCCGCCTGTGCCCAGCGTCTCGTGAAGCTGCTCTGCCCCTACTGCAAGGAACCACAGACGGGTGTCAGCGAATTGGACCGCCGCACCTTCAGCCTGGATGATTCGTGGGCGGATGTTCCCGTTTTCGCCGCAAAGCCCGGTGGATGCTCCGAATGCCGGAACTCGGGCTACAGCGGCCGCACGGCGATCCTTGAGATCATCCCGATCACCCCGAAGATCTCCGACCAGCTCTCGAAGGGCGAAATCTCCCCCTACGAGCTGGAAATCAAGATCCAGCAGGAGGGCAAGCTGCCGAACCTGCGCCGCAGCGGCCTGCGCCTGCTGCGGGAGGGAAAAACCGACCTCAACGCCGTGGCGAAGGTCATCGACATGACTTACACCGATGAGTAATCCCGCGCCATCCGCCACCATCGGCAAGCCCGGCGCCGCCGGAAAGGCTGCTCCCCTGCCGCCGAAGGCTCTCTCTTTCCTGAGCGCCCCGGCGAAGCCGAAGGAGTTCACCAAGAAGGAGCTCATCCACATGTTCCGCGGCTTGGGCTCGATGCTCCGTGCCCAGATCAACACGGCGGACGCCTTGAAATACTACGGCCAAGGCCTGCCGAACAAGGGCATGGCGGACGCGCTCTTCAAGATCCGCGAGGAAATCGGGGCTGGCGTGAGCGTCCACGAGGCTTTCCGCCGCAGCGGCCGTTTCAGCGAGATGATCGTGGGTCTGATCCAGGCCGGTGCGGATGCCGGCCAGCTCCACCAGGCCTTCGGCGCACTCGCCACCCGTCTGTCCAGCGAGGCCCATTTCAACAAGGCCATCAAGAAGGCCACCGTGATGCCCTCCGTGATCATCGCGGTGCTCACCACCGCTTTCATCGTCTCCCAGTGCAAGATCGTCCCGCAGGTGGAAACCATGCTCAAGGGCGTGAACCAGAAGCCGGACGGTCTCACCGCCATCGCCTTCAACGTCAGCCACACCACCCAGGCCGTGTGGCCCTTCGTGATCCTCGGCATCATCGGCACGGCCATCACCATCTGGCAATCGGACAAGGTCCGTAACTTCATCCTCGGCTTCGCCATGTCGAAGTGGCGGCTGCTGCGCCAGATGATCATGAGCCTGCGCCAGATGACGTTCCTCTCGACGATCAAGCTGCTGCACTCGAACGGCATCAACCTCGCCAAGTCGATCCGCGTTTCCGCAAACAGCGTGAAGGGCACCCCCTTCTACCGCGAGCTGCTGGAAGCGGCGGACAAGTATGAGGGCTCCGGCGTGCCGCTTTCCACCGCGTTCTCGAAATACACCTCGGTGGATTCCCAGGTGGTGCACATGCTCTCCATCGGTGAAAAGTCCGCTTCGCTCGACGGCCAGCTCCAGATGCTCTGCGAGATGTACGAGGAGGACGCCACGAACTGCATGGCGACCTTCACCGCCTCCATCAGCTTCATCGTGCTGCTCATCGCCGTCGGCCTGATCGCCGCGGTGTTCATCGGCACCTTCCTTCCGATCTTCCTGATGGGTCCGAAGATGATGCAGAGCGGAATCTGATCCCCTTCCCGGCCATGCAGCTCACCCGCTTCGACCGCTGGCTTCGCGAAAGCTTCGTCCACGAGACGCACGTCTACACGATGCGTCCCGTGGAGGACCTGCCGAGTGGACTGCGTCACGAGGAACTCCCGGACCAACCCGGGCGGAAATTCAAACACCGCTACCGGGCGAAGAAATCCAGGAACGCGGACAAATTGATCCGCGTCCTCAAGCAGAACGGCCAGATGTTCACCACCCGCGTGGTGGACCGGGAATCCTGGTATGTCCCCTACATCGCGCCAAAGGACAACCGCTCCGTGACCTGGCTGGTCATCACCCGTATCTGCATGGCGGCCGGGCTGTTTTTCCTCGTCGGCATCCTGATCCGGCTGTGGGAGGACCCCGACATGCGGGCGAACATCCTCGACTCGTTCAAGATCCTTAAGGGATAGGTACGATCCTGATTTCCTTCTTTTCAGGCCTACGGAAACACCATATTGTATTTTGCAGCGATGAGATCCCGCCGCCCAGTCCGTTTCGCCACCTCCGGCTTCACGCTGCTGGAGTTGACCATGGTGCTTTGCATCCTGATGGCGCTGACCTTCACCGGCCTGTTCTTCAACAACAAGATCAAGGACTGGCAGCTCGGCCGTACGGCTTCCGAAACGCTCCGCACGGTGTATTCCGCCCAGCGCATGTATCTGGCGGACAATCCCACCGCCACGCTCGCCTCGCTGACCAACGCGAAGCTGATCCCCTATCTGCCGAACGCAGCCACAACGATGCCGACGGTCACCTCGTTGACCGGTGCGAACCTGACCATCGCGGTGACGGTTTCGCCTCCGAAGATCAACAACGGTTCGGGCGGCTACTACGATCCTTCCGCAAGCACCACCGACCTGCTCTGGGACACCGGCCCATGATGAAGCGCGCCTTCCCATCCCTGCTGGCTGCTTGCCTCTGGTGGATCTCGGGCGGCACCAGCATCGCGGAAGAATTCCGGCATGTGGGCGACTATCTGGTGAAATCCCGGCTGAAACTCACCGGCGAAAAGGCCACGCCCATCGCGATCAAGCCGATGCTGCTGCACGTTTACACGGATGGCATCGATATCCGCGTCACCGCGGAGGGCGACGAAGACGCACGCTCCACCTTTTCCATCTATCGCTCGGATGGCATCGGCCGCCAACGCACGCCCGGCGGCGCGCTGGAGGTCATCCCGGGCCTCCAGGCCACCAGCAACAGCGGTGGACTGCTTCGCCACTTGCGGCTTTCCCGCGAGTCGCTCACCATCACTTCGTTTCCCGGAGTGTCCGACCAAACCATCGTCACCACGGCGATCGGCGTCGAACCCACCCCGGAAAACACCTCCCCCCCGAAGCAAGCCAACGTCCCCAAATCCGAGGGTGCCGCGCCTGACGCGAAATCCCCTCGCCCTGAATCCGCGACTCGATGAAACCACTTCCAGCAGAAGGCAGCATGCTCGACCGGCACCCCGCCGGTCCCTCCGTCCTTCCCACGGCCCTGCCCCAGACCGGTGGCCCCCGTTCGAACTCGAACCGGAAGAACAGCGCATCGCCCGCACGCGGGGTGTATCCTTGGATGCTGCTGGCCAGCACCGCGGTGGCGGGTGCCTTTTGCTACCTCTACCTCACCAAGCCGGTGATCATCGCCCCGCCCGCGGGCAGCCCTGCAGCCTCCGGCCCCAGCCCGGCGGTGGTGAAGGCCCCGCTGATTCCCGCCGGCACCTCGCCTTCGATCGCCTCCATCGGCCCGGCCAGCGACCGCCTGCCGGGCGATCCCGCCGTGGTGCAGTCCCGCGGTTCCGCGAAACCGCCGGTGTCCACCAGCGGCACCTATGAGGAGAGCAACTACAGCGTCCAGCACGTGGTGACCGCCGAGGCCCCGAACGGCGTGATCAAGCGCCTCGATTTCAAGGTGCCCGTCCTCTACCGCAGCCGCAACCTGCGCTGGACCAAGACCGAAGTCGCCACCGCGCGCGACCTGCTCAACCGCCTCGCCGACTACCAGGAAAAGACCCGCGCCCTGCGTGCCGAGGCTGTGGCCTTGGAAGATGCGTGGAACCAGCTCTTGGAGCGCTCTACTCCCGTGCTCGGCCTCCAGGCGGACAGCCCGTCCCTGCTCGGTAACCAGGACCGCCCCGGTAGCAACGCCCCCATCGGCACAGGTGGCACGTCCGAGACGATCAACCTCCAACCTTCCGGAAAATGAAGCCGCGCCTGATCCTCTGCACCCTGCTTTTCGGCGCTCCGACGTGCTTCGCCCAGGATCTCAAGCCGAAACCGGCCGACCGCGAGCGCGACCGGGCCATCGATGCCTTCCAGCGGCTCGACTCCGGCAACCGCCCGAAGACCAACGAGGTCACCGTGGTGCTGGACGATGCGGAAACCCCACCGATCCCGCCCGTGGTCAAGCCCCAGGGCGAACCTCTGGACGACGAGGCAATGTCCAAGCCCGTCGAAACAAAGGCTCCCAAGCCCTCCGAGCCGAAGGTCGACAAACCGGTCGAAGACGCCAACGGCACGCCCGTGCTGGTGACCGGCAAGCCGCCGGAAGACGCCAAGCTGCTGGTGGACGAGCTGCCCCCGGCCCCCGAAAAGCCGGAGAAAGGCGTCACCGTCCGCGTCGTCGACGTGCAGGGCGGCAAGGGTCCGATCGACCCGAACCAGATCAAGCTGAAGTTCCCCTTCCCCGCCAAACCGCTGGCAGCGCCGCCGACCGGCTGGGTGTTCGATGCCTCGGGCAACGCCCCCGCCTTCAACAAAGAGGTCGAACTCGCGCCCGGCACCAAGATCGCACTCAACATCCGCCCGCACGTCCTCGTGCCGCTGGCGGACGGCAAGGAAGTCTTCAGCGTGAACGAGCCGGGCTTCGATCCCGCGCTGGGATACAGCCAGCCCGGCGCGGTCGGCGGCATCCTCGCCAAATCCGTCGCCCAGCTCGACGACGATTCGAAGCATCTCGGTGACGCCATCGACCGTCTCCAGCAACTGCTCGCCTCCCTTCCCGCGCCCGAGCCGGAGCCCGTGCCCCCGGTTGCGACGCCCGTCAAAGAGCCCACCTCTCCCAAGAAGCGATGAAATCCTCCCTTGTCCCCGGATTCTGCGGTCTCGCTCTCGCCTCCATGGTCGCCATCGGTGGCCAGCATTGGTGGACCGTGCACCAGCAGGTTACCGCCTGGCAGGCGGAACACGCACCGGAAGTGGTCGTCACCCCGCCGGTTTCCAAGCCTGCGCCCGCGCCAGCGCCCGAGGTGCCGAAAGCGAAACCCACGGCCCCGGCCCAGGAACTCGCCGCCCGTCCCGCTCCGGCCGCTCCGGCTCAGGGGCCCGTCAACACCACCTCCGCTCCCGCAAAGGAATTCTTCCAAGGCATGCTCGAGGAGCTCAAATCCCTCAAGCAGGAGAACCGCGACCTCCGCGACCAGGTGGCGGAAACCAACCGCGACCTGATGGAGATGCAGTTCCGGCTCGACACCCATTCCCAGTCCTTCCGCCCGCTGAAGCTCAAGAACGACGAGCCCTCCGCCACCCGTGACGCGGGGCCGTCCGTGCTCGATCCGCTGCCGCGCCAGGACAACGGAGTCCTGCCACCCCGCGCGGTGGTCCCGGCGGATGAACTGCCCGTGCAGTGACACGCCCCACCACGCGCCGGTTTTTTCCGCGCGAAATCCCATGGCGCATTTTCCGGGAGGCTGCTAAAGCGGTCTGCCGCTATGCAGACCGACCTCGCAGCACCCGAAGAGGACAGCCTGGACGAATTCGTCCGTGAGCTGACCCATTGCCAGGTCGACCTGTTCTATTTGATCCGGACCCTTTCGGGGGATTTCGATGCCGCTTCCGATATCCGGCAGGCGGTGAACATCGTGCTTTGGAAAAAACGCAGCGAGTTCACCCTGGGTTCAAGTTTCAGAAACTGGGCTTTCCAAGTCGCCCGGTTCGAAGTGAAGCATTACCTCCGCACCCGCAGCCGGTCCCGTGTCGTCGCATTCGATGAGGCCCTCCTTGACCTCTTCGCCACGGAGTTTCCCGCCGTCGTCGACGAACTCCCCGAGCGCCGTCGGGCGCTGACGGACTGCCTGTCGCAGGTGACCGAAAAAGACTCCGAACTCATCCGCCATCGCTATTGGTCGAGCCAGTCTTTGGAGGATCTCGCCCGCAGCACCAACCGCAGCGTCGGCACCCTGAAGGCCCGCCTTCACCAGCTCCGGGCATCGCTGAAGCGGTGCATCGAAAGCAAACTCCAACCGGAACTGCCATGAATCCATCGCGAGAAACCGAAAAATGGATTCACGAGCTCCTCGATGGCTCCATCACCGCCGAGATCCAGGCCAAGCTCCAGGAAGTCCTGCTTGAGGATCCGAAAGCCCGGCGGCTCTACTACGACCTGCTGTGCACCGACCAGATGCTGGTGGACCTGCACGGCACACCCGGGCGAGCGGCTGCGCCTGAAGAAGCCTCCGCGGACAAGACCGTCCCCTTCACTCCCGCCGCGCCACCACGCCGCCACCGGATCTGGCAGGCGGCCGCCGCGGCCCTCGTGCTCTGCGCGGCGGGGCTTGTCTGGAAGATCTCGCGGCCCTATCCCGTCGCCCTATCTTCATCACCGGGCAGCCATTTCACCATCGATGGCTCGGACTCCACCGCCGTGCGGCTGAAGCCGGGCCAGCGCCTCGACGTCACCGACGGCCAGGTCACCGTCCGTTTCAGCTCCTCGAGCGAGGCCAGTCTCACGGCCCCTGCCGGAATGACCCTGGCTGATGCCGACGGCACCGTGATCGTCCGCCATGGCCAGGCCGGGTTCATCACCACCTCCGACAATTCCGGCCTGAGGGTCATGGCCGCCGGAGCGATCATCCAGCCCGCTGTGAGCCATTTCACGGTTCAGTTCAGTGGACCACACACCTGCCTGATTTCGGTGGCAAGCGGCCAGGTCCAAGTGGACCGCCAGGACGGCAAGGGGATGACGATCCTGCAGGCAAACGAGACCCTCGATAGCCGGGATTCCACCACCCCGGCCGCGACCGGCACGCTTGTCTTCGAGGACGACTTCAGCGATCCCGCTGGCACCCCCTTGGACGGAAAACCCGCCGACACGGGAGGCCCGTGGAAGGTCATCGGGGAGCTTCTCCCCACCAAGGTCGGCAATGGCAGGCTCGATACCTCCGAAGGCTTCAAGAACATCCGGGCCGACTTCGCTCCGGCTGCCACCAGGAACACGCGGCATGTCACCGAATTGACCGCGCTCACGGTGCCTCCGGCAAGAATGTGGGACAAGCGCGAGCGGCTGGGCGGCATCGAAGGCATCACTCTCAAGGCAACCGACGGCACCTCCCTCTGCACGGCATTCGCCACCGCGGGAGACGGACACCGCTGGAAGCTCCGCAACGATATCACCGGCCAGGAATCCGCCGCCACCGGGATCACCGTGTTCGAGGAAAGGAGCATCGTGCTGCGTTGTGATCCCATCGCGGGGCGCATCTCCTTCCACGCCGATGGTCACCAGCTCACTGAGCTTCCCTTCCAGTCCGACAAAACCCCGGCCTCCCTGGCGATTGATAATCTGGATGGCGGTGATATTGCGGTGAAACGCATTTCCGTCCGGATCGTCAATCCGTGAGCGACCGCCGCACGCGCGGATGTCCAGGCCCCGCCGCGGGCCACCGAATCACAGGGGCCGTCAAATCCGACGGCCCCTTTTTCTTTCCAGGCTGCACGGCCCCCGGTGGGTGCCACCGTGCCGGTCTGTGACAACACGCGCCGGGCGAAAAAAATTTCGCTCCCGACTAAACCTGGGGAGTCGGCCGGCAGTTCGCATGGGTCGGCCCCGCATTCATACGGCCGATCGTTCATTGCTGAACCATCTGACATACCCATGAAAGCCCACCGTCTTTTCTCCCGCGCGTCCACCCTCATCTGCCTCGCGCTGCTCGCCCCTTCGCTCCACGCCACGGTCTTCACCTGGGACGCCGGCACCAATTCGAACTGGGACACCACCACCACCAACTGGACCGCCGCCATCTGGGGCAATGCCACCGGTGACCAAGCTGTCTTCGGCGCGACCGGCATCGGCACCATCACGCTGACCACCGCGGTCAACGCGAACGCCCTGACCTTCAACAACGCGGGCTATACGATCAGCGGCAACACCATCACTCTTTCCGGCACCACTCCGGCGCTCGTCGCCAACGCCGATGCCTCCATCTCCTCGGCGCTCGTCGGCACCCTTGGTACCACCGCCGCCACCGGCCTCACCAAAACCGGCACCGGCACCCTGACTTTGTCAGGCGTAAACACTTACACGGGCTACACCACCATCAGTGCTGGCACGGTGGCCTATACGGGTTCTGGTGCCCTCACCAGCACCGCTACGGCGGGCGGCCTGAACCTGGGCACCGCTTCCGGCAGCCGTGCGGTCCTGAACCTTGGTTCCTCCGGAACCGTGAATCACTATGGCTCGGTCAACCTCGGCGGTACCGGAGCCTCCGCGAACGGAGCTGGCGCGATCAACCAGACCTCCGGTTCCACGGGTTGGATGAACAACGCGGCCTACCTGATGGTCGGCAACGGCGGCTACGGCTCCTACTCCATCTCCGGTGGCACGATGAATATCCCGGGCTCTTCGGGCATCCGGGTTGGAGACAACACCGCTGGTCTCGGAGTGTTCAACCAGAGCGGCGGAACGGTGACCAGCACCCGCTATTTCGTCGTCGGCGGCAACCAAGGCACCGCACCCTCCGGTGTGGCGACCATCACCGGCGGAACCTTGAACGGGCCCTCCGGCAGCTTTTGGTTCATCCTCGGCAACGGCGGCACCGCCAAGGGTGTGATGAACATCGGCACTGCCGCAGGTGGCAACGGCACGGTGGTGGCCAACAGCGCGAACGGAATCCAAACCGGAGGTGCGGGAACCCCGACCGGTATCCTGAACCTCAACAGCGGCACGGTTCAATTCAACGCCGGCAGCATCAACCGAACCGGAACCGCCACCGGCACCCTGAATCTCAATGGTGGCACCCTGAAGGCGAATGCCGCCGGCCTCACGCTCATCGACAACACGATGAACACCATCAACGTCTACAACGGCGGCTTGACGGTGGACAGCCAGACCTTCACCGCCACGATTTCCGGCAATCTCCAGACCGCTACTGGAAACGGCATTTATCCAAGCGGAGGCACCATCTCCGTTCCCTCCGCCGGAGGTGCCGGTTACATCGGAGCGCCACTCGTCGCCGTGACCACCAGCGGCACCGGCACCGGTGCGATGGCAAATGCGGTGGTGACCGGCGGAGTGGTGACCGGCGTGACTCTCACCTGCCCGGGCAAGGGTTACCTCGCCGGGGACACCGTCACCTTCTCCTTCTCCGGCGGCGGTTCCACCACCGCCGCCACAGCCTACATTTACACACTCACTGCGGCGGACCTGGCGGCCAACGGCTCCGGACTCATCACCAAGAGCGGAACCGGCACTCTCACCCTCAGCGGCACCAACACCATCGCCGGTGGCACGGTCAATGCGGGCACGCTGGTCCTCGCCGGTCCCAACACCTGGTCCGGCACCGCCACCGTCAACGGCGGCACCCTCCAGATCGGCAATGGCGGCACCACCGGCTCGCTCAACACGCCGATCACCAACAACGGCAACGTGACCATCAACCGCTCCGATGCCGTCACGCTGAGCAATACCATCACCGGCAATGGCAGCGTCACCAAGGCCGGCTCGAACACCCTCACGCTCGATTATTCCTCGTCGAATACCTCGAAGCTCCCGGACGGAGGCACGCTCATCCTCACCGCGGGCACCCTCGATCTCTCCGGTGGCAGCCACAACGAAATCGTCGCCGGCACCACCATCAACGGCTCCGTCTCGCTCACCCGCACCTCCGGCACCGCGACCATCGCGCTCGGCACGATCACCCGCGTGAGCGGCCAGCTCGACATCGGCGGCCTCGGCATCGCCACCACCACCTCGCCGAACGTCAATGGCATCCTCCCCGGTGTCACCATCCTCGGCCAGCAGGCCGCGAACGATGGCAATGGCAACATCATCGTTTACTCCGCCTTCACCGATATCTTCCGTCTCGGTGGCATCATCACCTCGGATGCCAGCCGGAACATCCGCATCCTCAATGGTGGCACCACCGGTCCGGTCATCCTGGCCGCCACCGGGACCACCGACATCAGCTCGCTGAACAATACCTCCACCGATGGTGCCGCCACCGTCTCGGTCGGCACCGGCAATACCCTGCGGGTCGGACCTTCCGGCAGCATCGGCGCGGCCACCGGCACGGCCGGACTCACCCTCACCGATGGCACCCTCACCGCGGGCGGCGCGGACAACACCGCCGGTTCCCTCGCCCTCGGCAATGCCTCCACCATACCGGCCTCGATCAGCTCCATCATCGCCGACAACGGCACCGGCAGCGTGAGCGTCAGCAAGACCGGCATCGGCACTATCACCCTCACCGGTGCCGATTCCTACACCGGAGCCACCGTCATCGGAGCGGGCACGCTGAACATCCAAAGCGCCACCGCCCTCGGCACCACCGCCGCGGGAACCACGGTCGCGTCCGGCGCGGCGCTCGAAATCCAGGGCGGCATCACCATCGGAGCCGAAACCCTGTCCATCGCCGGCACCGGTGATTCGGGCAATGGCGCGCTGCGGAATGTGAGCGGCACCAACATCTATGGCGGCGCGGTGACCCTCACCGGTTCCACCCAGATCCAGAGCGATGCCGGAAGCCTGACCCTCAGCTCCGCCCTCTCCGTGAGCACGGGGCAGACCCTCACCAAGACCGGCGCGGGCACTCTCGTCCTCAATGGCGGGGCGGCCGCCAACATGCTGCCCACCACCATCATCGTGAACCAGGGACTCGTCCAGGTCGGAGCGGGTGCGTTCGGAACCGACAAGATCCTTGGCACCGGCTCGGTGACCGTGAACGCGGGAGCGGCTCTCGAAGTCACATCTCCGCACGCGCTTGGTGGTGACAACGTCACCTTCAACGATTCGGTCACGATCAACGGCGGCACCCTCACCCTGACCCGCGAGCAGTATTTCAACGTGGTCACGTTCAACGGAGCTACGGTAAACGGCGTAAATGAATTCCGCACCAGCGCGGCGAGCAACATCGCCATCACCGGCACAACCGCGACCACCATCAGCGCCAAGGTGAGCCTCGTGAACACCGGCAACTTCAACGTCGCCGATGTCACCGCCAACACCGCCGCCGACCTCGCGATCAGCGGCACGGTCTCGAACACCGGCGGCCTCACCAAAACCGGCACCGGCACCCTCCTGCTCACCGGCACCAACACCTGGTCCGGGACCACCACCATCAGCGCGGGCACCCTCCAGATCGGAGACGGCGGGGCCTCCGGCACCCCGGGCACCGGCAACATCACCAACAACGCCGCCCTCGTTCTCAACCGCGACGCCACCTCCACCATCACCATCGCCGGCAATCTCACCGGCACCGGCACGGTCACCCAGAACGGCGCGGGCAAGACCATCCTCACCGGCGCCAACACCTGGTCCGGCCTCACCACCCTCGCCGCGGGCACCCTCCAGGTCGGCAATGGCGGGGCCACTGGCTCGCTCGGCTCAAACGGAGTGGTGAACAACGGCGTGCTCGTCTTCAACCGCGACGCGACCACCAACCTCACCGTGGCCAGTGCCATCTCCGGCACCGGCACCGTGATCCAGAACGGCGTGGGCAAGACGATCCTCTCCGGTGCGAACACCTACTCCGGTGACACCACCGTGAACGCCGGCATCCTGTCGTTCACCAATCCCACGCTCGCGGACTCCTCCATCCTGAACGTCGCCGACTCCGGTGCCACGGTGGAGCTGAACTTCACCGGCACCGACACCGTCGGACAGCTCTTCATCGGCGGTGTCCAGCAGGCATCCGGCACCTGGGGTTCGCCTGCCTCCACCGCGGACCACAAGGACGCCCGCTTCACCGGTACCGGCATCCTGCAGGTGACCGCGGGCGGCTCGCCTTACGCCGTCTGGGCATCCACGAAAGGACTCACCGCGGGCACCAACAATGGCCTGTCCGACGACCCGGACCACGACGGTCGCAACAACCTGTATGAGTTCGCGTTCGATGGCAATCCGATGTCCTCCACCAACGACGGCCGGATCGTGACCAAGGTCGCGACGGTGGGCTCGCAATCGGTGCTCACCATCACCCTCCCCGTGCGCAATGGCACCCTTTTCAACGGAGGCCCCGGTGAAGAAACCTCCACCATGCAGGATGGCGTGGTCTATCGCATCCAAGGCGGCATCGACCTGACCGATTGGTCCGTCAATGTGGACCCGGTCACCAATCCCACCGACATCGCCAACGTCCAGGGCACCTTGCCCGTGGACAAGCCGCTGGATGGCGGCTGGAGCTACCGGTCCTTCTACATTCCATTCTCCAGTCCGATCGACAACAGCCGGGTGTTCATCCGCGCCACCGTTTCGGACACCCCCTGAGGTGATTTCCCGGGTATGATGCAATGACCAAAGCGGGGGTTGACATGCAACAATCCCCGCCCAATGGACGAGCGTGGAGAGGTTTGTGGATTGAAATGGCGACGGCTGGACCGAGCCATCCATTCCCAAGCCTCTCCACCATTGCCCGGCCTCACCGCCTCGCCTTCAGCCGGAACATCTGGCGCAGGGCTCCGCCGGTGCGCACGGTGAATTTCACCTTCTTCACGCCATCCTGATTCGAAAGAACGGCGCACTCCGCCGCAACGTCGGTCCACGTTTGCAGATCCGCGCTCCCTTCCACCGATACCTGGATACCGGTGGCACCGGCGTTCAAGTCGCAGGTCCATTCCACCGTACCGCTGGAGAAGTAGGAAGATGCCGCGAAACCGGGACCCGCGACCAAAGGATCGGTCCCGAGCACATACTCGAGCAGGTTCTCCAACCCATCCCCGTCCGGGTCCGCCAGATCTCCTGAAGTGGCCGGGGTCGCAACCGCCGCTCCGAAATGGGCGGTCTTCCATCCCTCATACGTCAGCGTGGAAGGATCGTCCGGCAGCAGCGTGATGGTCATCCCGGTGGGTGCCGTGGCCTCCTGCCCCGGCGTGAGCAGCTCCAGGAACGGGGCCGCGGTCTTGTCCGTGTAGGGAAAGGAATACGCGTCCGTGACACTGGAAAGGTAGGAGGCGTAGCGGTTGTAGCGCGCCGGATCGGCCTGCAGGAAGCCGAACAGCCACGCCGGTTTCAACTGCGGGTTGAGCCCGTATTGCGGCCCGCGGCTGAACCAGGCATCGCTCGTCATCGTGCCCATCGGCAGGCCGGAAACGTTCGCCTGCGGCCGCGGATCGGGGGTGGTGGTGCTGACCAACCCCAGATTGTAGGCCGCGATCACGTCCGAAAGCACGGCGTCGTAGACGCAGTTGGTGTTGTCGTGCGCCAGGCTTCCGGTACTGGAAAGATAGTAGGGAGGCGCGCTGGAATACATCCCCTGCGCCACATCCCCCGCCTTCACCGTGAGCACCACGTTGCCGGTCAGGCTGCCGGAACCGGTCAGCATCAGGTCGCCATTGGCCGCCACCCGCGAGGTGAAGTCGTAGGTCTGCCAGGCATAGGCGATGCCCGGCAGGGTGGCGGTGGCGTTTCCTCCCACACCGCCATAGGTCCCGGTGATCCACGCGGTGGAGCCCACCGGCACGGCGATGGCCGGATACGGGTTCGGCTGATCGAGTCGGACGTTCGCCGGGCTGATGATCCGCACCAATTTCTTCTCCACCCCGTTCACCGGCACGGACACGCCATAGGGAATCGCCGTCCCGGCGGCCTCGACGAGGCAGTTCGACTGCGTCGCCGAGCCATCCGTGAGCTCCACCAGCCGACGGTAAACCGTCCGGCTCGGCGTGACCTTGCTCCAGCCGATCGACTTCACCGGCGCGCCCGCGCGGGTGGTGGTGACCGCCATCGGGATGCTGTAGAAATCCGCCGCGGACAGGTTCACGCCGCTGTGGTGGCCGTCCCAGTAGGACAGCTCGATCTTGTCCCAGCGCACCTTCGTCGCCGGATCGCCGCTGAGCGGCTGGAAGTCCGGGTAGCCGGGATGCGGCGATCCCGCGATCAGCCCGGCTCCGTAGGAGATGAAGATTTTCCCTCCCCACAGCCGCGAGATCGTCACCGGCTGGCCGCCGAAGTCCGCCAGCGTGTAGTCCCGCTTCACCTCCAGCGCCTGCCCATGGCAGGTGCCGGAGAAATCCGCCGTGCTCATCCCGCCGAACATCACATGCACCTCCGCGGGCGGCAGGCCGCTGAGGTTGTCGAAAGTCAGGTCCACCCCCGCCAAGGCCGGAGACACCATCGCCAGTCCCCAGACGGACCGGCACCACGCGTTCAAGGAAAGAATCATGTTCAAGAAGCCACGGCACGGAAACCCGAGCGGACAACAAGCAGTGTCGCCATACCTCGCCCGCGTTACCGCTTTTTCAGAAAAGTCACGTCGCGGAGCGCTCCAGCCTCTCCCCTAGCCACGCGAAGCCCCCGCCGATCGCCACGTGAACGAAACCCCAGCCCCCCTCCAGCCAACCATCCTCCCGTTGGATCCAGAGCACCACCGCATACAGGACCAGCACGACTCCGAGACCACCGATGGCGTCGGAAGCCACACCCAGCCCCCTCGTCAGGAAGACGCGCGGCCAATCAATCGCCCCACCTCCCGTGGCCCCATGTGTCAGGCGCCGATGGGCGTCCTCGATCGACCGCCCGAAAAACCGCATCGCGGCCCCGATCCCCCACAATCCCCCCGCCACCAGCAACACGCCATCCAACCACCAGATCAGCACCTGTTCCATCCACATCGCGACCAACACCGAGGGGATGGAAACCATCCCCGTGAACATCGCGAGCCCCTTGAAGAGCAAGCCGCACGACCGCAGCAACCACACCGCCACCCGCACGCCGCGGGGCAGAGGATTCCTGTCCCACGGTTCCACCTCCCGATGCCCCCTTGCCATCATTTCGCCAGAATCGGCTTCAACCACTCCGGTGGCTTCGGAGCCTGCGGGCTGTCGAGCAACTCCTTCCACTCCTGGTCGGAAAGCACCCGGTCCGATTGCATCGAGCGGAACGGCAGCACCGCGCCATGGCAGACGAGTTCCTTCCCCTTCCATGGATAGCGGACGAGGATCTGCTGCGGACGTCCCGTGCCCACGAGCAGGACGCCGACACCGGGCCGGCTGTATCCCACCGCCACCCGCGGGGCCTCATCGTCAGCTTCCTGGCCCCGCTCCAAATAGTGACCCAAGCGCGGCCCAAACCCGTCGAGAAGCTGTTGATCCCTCGTTGAAAGGTCGAGCCCCCTCAACTGCTTGTGGGCAAGGTTCTCCAGATCCTGGCAGAGGTCTTTCAATCCCAGCCATTTTTGGACCGTCATTTGGAATTCGATCTCATCGGTGATTTCCGGTTTGCGGGATTGACCTTCGAGCCGGAGAACCCCTTGGATCGCCTCTGAAACCAACAGCCCGAATCGATGGAAGAACTCGGGGTTCGGCTCCACGAAGGATCGGGGAGGATCCTGCACCATGCCGAACGGACTCATCGCGATACCGCGGTTCAACGCCGTCGCGTGGCAAAACTGCGCCCAGCCGGCCAACCCGGTGTTGAGACTCTTCCTCTGCCATGCCTCCGATTTCATGAACGCGGGCAAATCGTCCGCCGCGGTATCCGACAAGGCACCCATGGCGCCGAGGTAGGATTGGACAAGCGGCACGGGCCAGGACTCGGAATTGGACCGGACCACCGCGATCGCGCTCGTCACGGTGGCCTCCGATGCAAGCATCTTCCCGGCCGCAGGCATGCCCGCCAGTGCCATCACCTCCACGGGATCGGGCCAGGGACGCTGGACCGTGGTGCTCATCTCGAAAAGCCTGACATCCAGCCCTCTCCCCGGGGCAATCACCGAGAGTCTCGCGAATTCCTTTTCGTCCTCCAGCATGGGCCCGAAAAGCATTTCCGTGGTTCCGGAGAAAACCTCGAATGATTGTCGCCGCTTGGTTGCCTCCTGAAGCAGCTTGTTCGTGATCTGGTTGACCGTGTTGCTGGGTGCCAAGGACGCATACTGCAACCATCGTACCGTCCGGTAGTGACGCTCCATTGCCTCGACACCCGCATAAGCCGCCATCGGCTTGAACACCGCATAATCGAACGCCCGGACAGGGGTGGCTTCCCCCTGTGTCAGCCAGCCCGGCAAGGTTGAGCCCTGCGCGCTTTCGATCCGCTTCGCCTCCTCCGCAATCAGGTTATCGAGCTCCGCGTCCCCCGCTTTCCAAGCCCCTCCGTCCAACCTGCAGGCCACTCCCAGAATCAACCTCGCCTTGCGCAAGGCGGCGTCGAAATCCTCGCGCTTCATCACTTCCGGCGGTTCGGTGGGCAGGGATTTCAAGGCAACATCCAAATCCTCCGCCAGGACCGCCGCGCAACGCCGGTCCAGCAGTTGCAGCGACTGCCCCAGCAGCACGTTCCAAGCGGCGATCACCGTGTCACTGGTGATGAATTCCCCGCCCGTCCCACGGTAGGCGTGATCGATCCGCTTGTAGGTGTTGGGCGTGATGAGGATCTTCTCGCGCTCCAATTGCTTCTCGTCCTCCGCCGACATGCTCCACGTTTTTTTCTCCTGAGCCTGCAACGGGACAACGAGCAAGGCGGCGGCGAGCATCCATTTCATCTTCATCCCACGGTGCGGGTTCCGTGGAGAAAATCAAGGTTATGGGACGTCCCCGGCGTCGCGGGACATCCCTGATCCGCCTTGGGATTCAATCCCCCTCTCCCGCCACGCAACCAGCCGCCGATGGACCGCCACCATGCCGATCGCAGATATCAGATGCACCATGACATAGGATGCATGATGTCCAACCGCTCTCCCTAGGAACATCTGGAACCCGATCATGATGCCCCCGGCGACCACTCCTCCGAAAAGTCCGTCGCGCACATCACCGACCGCATGCCGCAGGAACCGCCACCATACTCCCCCGGACATTTGGGGGACAGCGTCGCCACTGGTCCTCTGCGCGCGTTCGATCCCCGCCGCGAAGACGAGCATCACATTCCCTAACAGCAGCAGCAAGCCCCCACCCGCAAGGACCACATCAAACAACCAAGGCGGCTGGTTCTCCATCCCGGCCATGACGAGCACGGTCACGGACAGGATCACCATCACCACGATCGCGCTCCAATTCAGGAGCATCGCGAAAGCCCTCACGATCCACAGCGCCCACCAGACTCCGAGAGCCAGCGGTTTCTCTCCTGACGTCGTTGTGGACTTCTCTTTCACCGATCATGGCTGGTTCTTTGCCCGGATCCGATCTGGGAAAGAATGCGATGGAGAATCCACGCCCTCAAACCCACCACCATGAAGACCACCAGATAACCGCCCAGCGAAACCGTGGCGACAGTCAAGGACGGTCCTGGCATCCCGATGAAATGGCAGATCACCGCGGCCACACACAACAGCGCGAGCCCGCCGAGAATCCCGCAACACAGGACCAACACCAGCGACCACCAATTCAACCAGTTCAAGCCACCACAGATCATGGCGGATTTCAGGGAGCTGAAGCGATGCTCGATGGACGAGGCCCATCTCCACATCACGCATCCCACCACCACTCCCACAACCGAACCAACCACCCCGCCCTGCACCGGCACGAACCATTCGGAGAACGACATTCCCGCCCACGATTTCGCCCACATCACCACCGGCACGACAAGCGCCGCGGTCACGAACAAGACCGACACCACCCGCAGAGGCAGCACCAGCGCCCGCATGAGGCGCGGAAACCGGTAGCCACCTGGGTTGTTGAGCCATACCCTACTCATCCTTCAAGTCCGGGGAAGGAACAGGCGTCGTCCCTCCCGTCGGTGGAGCATCATGCATGGCCGCTCCCGGAATCACAAGCCGCCGCAACGCCAGCTCCTTCTGGACACATTCTTTCAGCCAACGGCAGAGGAAGATCATTCCCGCGAGCAAGGCCGCATGCCCGGTCAGGACCGCGATCACCGTGGGCAACGGCGGGCCGTTGTCCACGCCCAAACAAGCCACCACCAGATACATGCATGCCAACATGAGCACCAGGGCCAACCACTTCACCCGTCCCGCAGCAGCGGACGCGAACCTCAGCCAGCGGAGAGAATCGACGACTCCACTCCGGTGACGATGCGCGTGCAGAAGCCCGGTCGCAAACGCATCCACGAAACACCCGATCAACAACAGGATCAGAATGATAGCCGCCAGCAGATCCACGGCCCACCAACCCTTTTCCCACTCCAGCCCGAAAAAGCACCAGCTCAGAAACAGCGCAAGCCCACCCAAGCAGGTCAGCCCAACGATGCACCAAGAGAAAATCCTGAGAAACCCCACTGCCACCCAGACCCCCAGGGGAAGCTCCGCGCGATCCGGCCTTGCTGGGAAGTTGCCATTCATCTTCCAAGACGATCCTTCCAAGCCCATTCCATCATCCCTATCGCCGGTTGGCGACTCGATTCCCTGCGCCTCCACCAGAAGGGTCAAACACGGACTATTCTTCCTTCGGATCGCCGGATGGCTTCACGTGCTTTCGAATCATCGGCGGAGCCTCTCCCCGCGATCGGATGGGGCTCGCCAACGGTCGCAAGGCGAATTCTTCGCGAAAGCGCCGTTTCAGCCAACGCCAGAGGAAGATCGCTCCGGTGAACAACGCGAGATGGCCAATCCACACGCCGATGGCTGCCGGATCGTACCGTCCCCCGGAGACCAACTCGCGGAGCCCGGTGACGACCAGTCCCAAGGAAATCCACATCCCCCAATTGGCCGCCGTGGTGGCAAATTTCCACCACCGCACCGCATCCGTGATACCGCCGTGATGACGATGGGCCTGTTCCAGCCCGTCCGCGAAGGTCTGCATGGAAAATCCGATCAGGATCGGAAGCAGAACGATCAGCGCGGAAGCGTCCAATAGCCACCACGGATGGCTCGGATCGGTGGGGCCGAAAAGGAAAAGGCCCACCAAAGGCACCAGCCCCATCATGGTGATGGGGCCGATGATGGCCCAGGAAAAGATCCTGAGCCCCACCACCGCCACCCGCACGCCAGAGGGAAGAGGATCGGTTGCCTTTCCCATGGCGCGGGGCGGTGGAATGAAGGACTCAGAGGCCCTTGTCGGTCACGGCGCCTTCGCTGGCGCTGGTGACGAGCTTGGCGTATTTCGCCAGCACGCCACGGCGGTAGCGCGGCTCCGGCTGGACCCAGGCGGCCTTGCGGGTGGCCAGTTCCTCGGCGCTGAGCTTCACGTCGAGGCGGTTCTTCTGCGCGTCGATGGTGATCTCGTCACCGTCCTTGAGCAGGGCGATGGTGCCGCCGACGAAGGCTTCCGGGGTGATGTGGCCCACCACGAAACCGTGGCTGCCGCCGGAGAAACGGCCGTCCGTGATCAGGGCGACCGTCTTGCCGAGGCCGAGGCCCATGATGGCGCTGGTCGGCCCGAGCATCTCGCGCATGCCCGGACCACCCTTCGGTCCCTCCATGCGGATGACGATCACGTCGCCGGGTTTGATCTGCTTGGCGAGGATGGCCTTCATGGCGTCGTCCTCGGAGTTGAACACGCGGGCCTTGCCGGTGAAGAGCTCGCCTTCCTTGCCGGTGATCTTCGCCACCGCGCCGCCTTCGGCGAGGTTCCCGTAGAGGATGCGCAGGTGGCTGTCCTTCTTGATCGGGTTGGAGAGCGGGCGGATGATTTCCTGCCCTTCCGGATAGGGCTTCGCGAGCTTCTCGATGTTCTCGCGCAGCGTGCGGCCGGTGACGGTGAGGCAATCGCCGTGGAGCAGTCCGGCATCCAGCAGCATCTTCATCAGCGGCAGGGTGCCGCCGATGGCGACCAGTTCGGCCATCGAGTACTTGCCGGATGGCTTCAGGTCCGCGAGCAGCGGCACGCGCTTGCCGATGCGCTCGAAGTCATCCAGCGAGATGTCCACCCCGGCGGCGTGGGCCATGGCGGGAAGGTGCAGCGCGGCATTGGTGGAACCGCCGAGCGAGATGAGGACGGTGATGGCGTTCTCGAACGCCTCCTTGGTCATGATGTCGCGCGGGCGGATGTTGTTGTTGAGCAGGTGCAGCACGGCGGCACCGGCGTCGAAGCAATCGCGCAGCTTGTCGTCCGAGATCGCGGCCTGGGACGAGCTGTTCGGCAGCGACATGCCGAGCGCCTCGATGGCGGAGGCCATGGTGTTCGCGGTGTACATGCCACCGCAGGAACCCGGGCCGGGAATCGCGCAGGACTCCACCGTTTCCAGCTCCTCATCGGAGTATTCGCCGTTGGCGTGCTTGCCCACGGCTTCGAACACGGAAACGATGTCGAGGTTCTTCTTGTCGCCCTTGATGGTGGCGCAGCCGGGAAGGATGGTGCCGCCGTAGACGAACACGGACGGGCGGTTCAGGCGGGCCATCGCCATCACGCAGGCGGGCATGTTCTTGTCACAGCCGCCGATCGCCACGAAGCCGTCCATGCCCTCGCAGCCGACCACGGTCTCGATCGAGTCCGCGATCACCTCGCGGGACACCAGCGAGTACTTCATCCCCTCGGTGCCCATGGAGATGCCGTCCGAGATGGTGATGGTGTTGAAGATGATTGCCTTGCCACCCGCCGCATCCGCGCCCTTCGAGGATTCCTCGGCGAGCTTGTTGATGTGGATGTTGCACGGGGTGACCTCGCTCCAGGTGGAGGCGATGCCGATGATGGGCTTCTGGAAATCCTGCTTTTCGAATCCGACGGCATACAGCATCGCGCGGCTGGGCGCGCGGTCGGGGCCGTCGAGCATCAAACTGGAGAACGTGCGGGTGGAATCGGACATCGGCGGGATGCTTCCCCGCGGCGGGCGCGGCGTCAAGACGGAGGGTTTCCGGATTTGAAAACCCCGCGAAGGCCACGGACGGAGGCACTTGCGACGATTCCCGAAAACCGCCCCGCGACGGAAAAGCTCCGGGCAACCACGGGGATCATGAAAATCCCCGGCCCGGTCGCGATCCAGCGTCCCTCCCTACACCGCGTCCAGAAACTCCACGGCCTCCACGTTCATCAGCCGTGCCACGCGCGGCTTCCACGTTCATCAGCCGTGCCACGCGCGGCTTCCAGTGGGAATAGTGCCAATTGAAGTCCAGCGTCCCGTCAGCCAATACTTCCCGGTTCGCCAGAATGGTCAGCTCCAGGCGGCTATTGGACGGAGAAAGAGCATAGTATCGCTCCACGCCCTGAATCACGAACCGGCAATGGAGCAGGTTCCAGCCCTCGTCACGGAAAAGCCGCAGCAACACCTCCCATGGATCTCCGTCTCCCCATGCGTGCTCCACGACCTCCACCTCGTCGCCCGTCCCCGCCATGCCGAGAAGGCGGCCATCGTATCCGGGATTGCCGCCGTTCTCCGCGATGAAATCCACCAGTTGCCGGGCCGGGTCCGCCCCGCTCCTCCAGGTGCCGATGAAGGTCATCGTTACGATTCTCGCCATGGTCGAATTTCCACCACCATTGAATGCCAACACGCCACCGCATCAAGTTTGCATCCAGGCATTGCTCCCACCATTCTCCGCCCGCGCCATGACCGCCGATCCTTGGGACACCCAGTTCCGCTTTGCCACCCGTTTCAGCTTCCGGTTGGTCGTCCGACGCCTCATCGCCTGCGTGGTGCTGGGCCTGCTCGGACTCCTCCTGGCCCTCCTCGGCAGCCTGGTTCTCTCCCTTTTCGAGTTGAAAGCCGATTGGCTGGTCCTCGCTCTCCTGGCCGGGGTGGCCGCCGCCTCGGTCTTCACCCTCACCCATTCCCTGCGGATCACCACGGAGGACGGCATCCTGACCAAGCGGCTGACGATCGCCGGCCTGCCGATTCGCCCCCGCCAACTCCCTTTCCAAACCGTGGAGGTCCACTACCACCAGCCCACCCTCCACTCGTCCGATGGCCCCACCGAATCCAGCGGCCACTACCGGGTCCACGCCGTCATGGACGGCCAGCGGCAAACCGTGCTCTCCCCGCTGGAAACCTTTCTCCATGGCTTCGAAAGCGACCGGTGGGAATGGCAGGCGTGAAGATCACTTGTCGCGAAGAGCTCCCATCACCCGCTCCCGGGCCTCCGGAGACAACCGCGTGAGCCAATCCTCCGCCTCCGCAGTGGAGCCCTTTTTCAACAGGAACCCGCACAGCTCCTCGGTGCAGGCCTCCTTGATCTTCCCGGAGGGTTGTGCCAGCAGCCACTTCGACGCCTCCATGGAATCCGCCTCCGTCCACGACGAGAACGCCGGCCGGGCGAGCTCCGCGCTGCCGGTTTTCGAAACGATCGCCTCCACCGCGGCCTTCGGCCGGGCCGCAGCCCACCCCTGCACCAAGGCCTGCCATGCGGGCGACGAGGCATCCGCTTCCCGGAGGAACTGCTGCTCGAACACCGCCCGGTCCATGGCACGGCCGAGCGAACGGTAGCTGTCCTCGCCGAGCCCCGGCGTGCGATCCATCTCCCCGATCAAGCCTCCGAGCGCCGCGGCGTTTTTCGAGGCGGCGGTCTCCAACGACCGCGTGATCCGCTCGATCACCGCCACACGTTGCTCCCCGGACAAGGATGCCAGCAGCCCGCCGAGGTCCCGGCTCGTCCCGGCGGACATCGATTGCACGTAGCCGCCCCCCAATCCGTCCAGATAAGCTTGGAGCGCCTCGCGGTCCCCCGAAGCCGCGGACAGGAATTTCGCTCCTGCCGCCGGATCACTCCCTCCGTTGGCCACCAGCGAACCCACCCCGCTCCAGACCACGGTCTTCATGTCATAGGACAACATCCCGTGGATCTTCAGGTCCCTCGGGAAGCCGCCGGAGAACTCCTCGTAAAGCCCGGTTCCGGCCTGCGGATCGAGTACGATCATCCGCGCGAACACCGCACCCAGCGCCTCGTATTTCAGCTCCCGCAGTTGGATGCCATCGAGGAAGACAAGACCGTCCTTCCACTCAGAAGGCCCCAGCATCGAGAAAAACTCCGCCCCGATGGCGATATTGTTCTCCCCCGATTGGCGCAGCATCTCCTCCAGCTCCCGAAGGCGCGCCTCGTCCTTGGAGCGGAACAATTCCCGCAGCACGGATGCCACCCGCGCCGCCCTCTCCTTTTCGGGCAAGCCGGTTTTCAAATTCTCCCGCAGCTCGGGGATCCACCGGGCGGGATCCCGGGACACGGTCCGGTCGTTCCGGGTGGCGCCCGGGTGATTGGGCCGGAGCTTCCCATTCGCTGCGGCATCCTCCCCGGCATGGCGGTCACAGGCGGACAGCACGAGCGCGGCGGACGCGAGGAAGGGCGCTATGTTCTGGAACGGCCTCATTGGCGGATCGCTTGCTGCTGTTCAGAGGTCAACTGCTGGCTGATGAACCGGTCGGCCGCCGCATCCCCTTCCGTGGCACGGACTTTCGCGACGAGTTGCTTCAGCAGGTCATTCTTATCGCTGTCCGGAATGAGCCCCTTGATTTCCACCGCATCCCTCGCCGTGATGCCGGAGGCCCCGGAAATCGTGACATCCAGGAGCGCTCCCCGCGCGGAGTAGCCGTCGAAGACCGCCTTGAGCGATTCCATGTCACCCTGGGACGCGTAGTAAGGCCCGTAGGCCTGCCCGAGGTTATACAGCTGCTGGGCGGTAAAATGCCGCTTCAGGTCCTGATAGGACACCGTCCCGTAGCCGTGGGAGGGATCCTCCAAATACGAACTGACCCGATCCGCGACCAATTGCGTGAAGCCCTCCTTCTCGGCCGGATCGGCCACCCCGTTCACCCAATCGAGCGAACTGCCGATGCTGTCCTTGTCCACCAGTTTCTCCAGCACCGTGTCCACCAGCTTCTTGCGTTCCCCGTCGTTGTGGATGGATTCGAGGGCCTTGGTGAAGAGCGGGAGATTGTCTTTGGTCGCCAGCTTGAACCCCTCGCCCAGCACCTTGGATTTTGTCGCCCCGGAATCGAGCATCGAGGCCAATTCCAGCCGGAACGCGGCATCGGTCGCATAATGGGAAAATGTGCCAACCACCTTTTCCCACTGCCCGGGGTCCATGCCGGCTTTCTTCAGCGCGTCCAGTATCCGGAGCTGTTCCTCCTGGCTCAAACGGCGGGCCATCAGATCGGATCGCAGGAGTTTTTCGGTCTCGTCGTAACCCGGCTTGCCCTGTTTGCGGGCGATCAGATCCGTAACCGCTCCGAACGCCCCCTTCGGCGCATCTTTGACTGTTTCATGGTTTCCAGCCCCTCCATCCTGCCTCCTTGGTCCCGCCATCACCGGCGCGGAACCTGGCACCGCCACCGAAGCATCCGCCTTTCCGCCATCCCGCCATGGTCCCGAAACCGCGAAAAAAACCGCACCACAAACGCACACGCCGCCTCCGATGGCCAACAACAGATGCTTGGTTGTCATAATTATACCTGCAACACGAATCAACAGCACGCTTTCCGGGTTTACCAAAACGTCAAGGGGATTTGAACGCCCCACTCATCATCCCGCGATGAAAAAGCGGGATGACACACCCAATGGCATGTCATCCCGCGGAACTCTTCCGGGGTCGTCCCCCGCCCTGCCGCGGCAACCACGGCAGCAAACGGAAGAACAATCAGGGTTCCTGGTGGTTCTCCGATTGCAGCGTCACCGAAGTGGTGGCGGTGGAAGCCGAGCTCCCCGCAAGGTTGGTCCATTGGCCATTGCTGTCCTTCACTTGGACATTCACTGCGAAAACCACCTTCGCCTTGACCTTGGTGGCATTCGTGTAGGCCCCGTCGGACACAATGGTCGGCGTTCCCACCAGGCGGTACAACTTGTTATTCGGCGAAGTCTGATACTGGCCCACCACCTCGCCGCCCCCCGTCGCGCCCTGGCCGATGATCCCAGTGACGGGATGGCACGAGGCATTGAATTTGAGGACCTTCGTGGCAGGACTGGTCAACCCGGTTCCGACGCGGACGATGTTTGCCGTGATCTTATACTCAGCCGTGGGGAACTTCTCATCGGACTTCTCGATACCCTCCAATGTCAGCTCGGCTCTCGCCGTGAAGGTGGTTCCATCAAGCGTGAACGTGAGATTGCTCGCGGGAGTCTCGGTGACATCCGTGCAGCTCATGAGGATCGGCGGAGTCGTGGTCACCGGTTCGGTGGTGTAGTCCGTGGTGGCCGTCGTCTCGGTGAATTCCGTGGTGGCGGTGGTTTCCCACGGGTCCCCGGTGGTGTTGGCCGTCGTCTCCCACGGATCAGCCGTGGTAGCGGCGGTGGTTTCCCATGGATCGGCCGTGGTGGCACCGGTGGTTTCCCACGGATCGACGGTGGTTTCCGGACCTGTGGTGGTTTCATCGCCCCCTCCGCTGGCCTTCACCAGTCCTGCCAGGATGGTGGGTTGAGCCAAAAGCACGGAAGCGACCAACGATTTCTTAACAAAGTTACGACGAGAATCAGGTGACATGGCTTTATCAAATTCAAACTTCATCCGACGCCTAACAGACCACATTCCACCCATTCAAGAACATTAGATAACAATAACCAAAAAACGCACCCTCTTACATATCGGAAACAAATTGGTTACCCATCCATCTCCCTCCACCAGCCTTGACACCAGATGTGGCGACATCCTGCCGCCGGACAATCCGGCGGCAGGGCATGCGATGGGTTCACAGGCCTCCGCTTGGAAAACGCCGGCCCGTTTCCGCCACGACATCCGATGCAGCGGCGGCATCCCGCCCGAACGAGCGCAACCGGTGAAACAACGGGCGAAAATCCGCGAATCCCAGCGGATTCCAACCGAACCAAAGCAAACAAACCTCTCACCCGCCCTTGCCATGAGGGGGGTGGTACGCTTTTCTCGCCCGCCTCATGGCCACTTACCGAGTGCTTGTTTCGGATCCGATTTCGGAAAAAGGCGTGGACGCGCTGCGTTCCGCCCCGGAAATCCAGGTTGATGTGAACACCGGGCTGAAGCCCGACGAACTGCTCGCCATCATCGGCGACTACCACGGTCTGGTCGTCCGGTCTCAAACCAAGGTGACCCCGGAAGTGTTCGCCGCCGCCAAGAACCTCAAGGCGATCGGCCGCGCCGGCGTGGGTGTCGACAACATCGACCGCAACGCCGCCACCGACAACGGCGTGGTGGTGATGAATACCCCCAGCGGCAACACCATCTCCACCGCCGAGCACGCTTTCACGCTGATGCTCTCCCTCGCCCGCAACATCGCCCAGGCCCACGCCACCGTGATCGCCGGGAAATGGGACCGGAAGTCCTTCGAAGGCGTGGAAATGAACGGCAAGCGCCTCGCCATTCTCGGCATGGGCCGCATCGGCACCGAGTTCGCCAAGCGCGCCCAGGCCTTCGGCATGCACGTCGTCGCCTACGATCCCTTCCTCACCGCCGCCCGCGCCCAGGGCCTGAAGGTGGAGCTGGCTGAAACCGCCGACCAAGCGCTGGCCGGTGCCGACGTGGTCACCCTCCACATCCCGCTCACCGACGAGACCAAGCACATCCTCAACAAGGCCCGCCTGTCCTCGATGAACAAAGGCGCGCTGGTCGTGAACTGCGCCCGTGGCGGCCTCGTCGACGAGGTGGCCGCGAAGGAACTCATCGACGCCGGCCACATCGGCGGCATCGCGCTGGACGTCTACGAAGTCGAGCCGCCGCCCGCCGACCACCCGCTGTTCTCGGCGAAGAAGACCGTCTTCACCCCGCACCTCGGCGCCTCCACCGCGGAAGCCCAGGAAAACGTCGGCATCGAGGTGGCCTACCAGCTCAAGGACTTCCTCGTCAGCGGCGAGATCCGCAACGCGGTGAACATGCCGAACCTCGACGCGAAGACCCTCGAAAGCGTGGGCCCCTACCTCGACCTCGCCACCGGCCTCGGCAAGCTTCTCGCGAAGATCGGACCCGGCCAGGTGGACGCCCTGCGCGTCTCCTACCTGGGCCCCGTCTCCGAGCTGGACACCCAGCTCATCACCCGCACCGTCCTCACCGGCTACCTCTCCGGAGCCCACCACGAGGCGCAGGTAAACCTGGTCAATGCCCCAGCCGTCGCCAAGGCCCTCGGCCTCCAGATCACCGAGTCCACCGTGGCCATCGCCACCAACTGGACCGAGCTGATCGAGGTTTCCGCCGTCAAGGGCGGTGAGACCTTCACCGTGGCCGGCACCTTCTTCGGCAATGCCCCGCGCATCGTCCACCTCCTCGGCCACAACGTGGAAACCAACACCACCGGCCAGTTCCTGTTCGTGGAAAACGACGACCGCCCCGGCATCGTCGGCCTTCTCGGCTCCTCGCTCGGCACCGCCGGCGTGAACATCGCCAACATGTCGCTGAGCCGGAACAAGGATCTCTCCCGCGCCGTCACGGTGATCGAGGTGGATTCCGAGCCGCCGGTGAGCCTGCTGGAGCAGCTCCGGGCCACCCCGGGCATCCTCCGCGTCCTCTCCTTCGGCCTCTGATTCCTTCGAAGGTCCCGAAAGTTCATGAAAGCCAGCGTCCTGCACGGGCGCTGGCTTTTTTCGTGTCCACCCGGGCCGGAAAGCCGGGTGACGGGATTGTGAAAAACTCCGCCGCCTATCAGAAAAATCCGTTGCCAACCCCCGTCTCCCCTCCTTAGCATCCCTGCAGCATGAAAAAACTCGCCGTCCTTGCTACCCTTGCCGTCCTCACCGGCATGGCGAGCGCCGATATCCAGGCGCCGCCGCAGTCCCAGTACACCTCGATCCGCAAGCTCGGTCGCGGTCTCAGCAACATTCTCTACGGGGTGATGGAAATCCCGGAGCAGATGGTCCGCAAGCAGGACGATTTCGGTCGCAAGGCGGAGTGGTCCTACGGTGCCGTCGATGGCACCAATCGCGCCCTGAAGCGCCTCGGCTACGGCTTCTATGAAGTCTTCACCTTCACCTGCCCGACCTATCGCGGCACCTTCAAGCCCCCGTACCAGCGCTGCGGTGAGGACAACCGCATCGAGATGAACGTCGCCGACGGTCTCTCGGAGTTCCCGCCGGAACTCGGCTTCGAAACCGCCTTCCGCTACAGCCGCACCCAGAGCTACTAAGCTCTCCCGGCAAAAGCCCCTTTTCCCAAATCCCGGCCGCGCCCGTCGCTGCCGGGATTTTTGTTTTGGTAGCACAAGCATGCCTGCTTGTGAGTGGGACAATCCGCGACCTCTCCACCGCCCGCTACCATTCCTCAAACGCACGAAAACGAAAGCGCCCAAGCTCCCGCCCCCCTCCCCCGTTCACGCAAACGCGATCACGTGATTTTCCTGTGGCCGATTTTGTGACAGTCTATCCCTGTCAGCGCGAGATACCCCCCGATCGAACGCCGACCTTCTCCCCCGGAAGATAACTCCCCCCCGACCAGTTTAGATCGGCGGACGTCGGAATCCCCCCGTTCCGACATCCGCCGATCTCTTTTTTTGAAGAGAAGCCCTATTCGCACGAAAAACGCCGCTGGCGGCGAACCACCAGCAGCGTTGTGAATTCAGGTCGTGACGACGACCGCCTCTTAGCGGCGGTGCCCTCCTCCCGCCTGGGGTGGACGTCCGATGCCATTGAGCTGGATCGTGAACGGGCTGGCCGCCGGATCGCTGCTGACGAGCGTGAGCGTCGCCTTCTTGTTGCCGTTCGAGGTCGGCGCGAAACGCACCACCACGGTCGTCGTGCCACCCGCGGCCACCGTCTGGGCGGGAGCGGTGGTCACCGAGAACTGGGACGCGTCCTTGCCGGAAATCGAGGCGGCAACCCCGGTCAGGGCGGCGGACGAGGAGGTGTTGCGGAGCGTCAGCGTGAGGCTGTCGCTGGTGCCGGTCGTGGTGGTCTCATAGGACACCGCGTCCCCGTTATCGAGCGCGTGGCAACCGGAGGCAAACACCTTGAGACGGCCCGTGCCGGTGGCCGGCGGAGTCGCGGTCCCGGTGGTGAAGCTCAGGATCTGGCCGGCCTGGCTCCCCCCGGCAGTGGACACCACGCGGAAGTAGTAGGTCGTACCCTGGGACAGACCGGTCAGCGTGGTCTGCACCGCGGTGGCGGAGGTGTTCGCCGGGATCGCCCCGGCCGATACTGTCGAGCTGCCCGTCAGCGTCGGGCTGGTGCCGTATTCGAAGCTCACCGTGGCGGCATAGGTGCCGGAGGCGACCGTTCCATTCAGCGTGGCGCTGTTGGTCGTCACACTCGTGGCAGCCTGCGTCGTCGCCGTTCCCGAAACCACCGCCGGAGTAGTGAAGCTCAGGGTGCTGCCGGTCTGAACCGCGCCATTCACCGCGGACACGGAAATCACGCGGAAGTAGTAGGTCGAGCCCGGAGCCAGACCGGTCAGCGAAGCCTGGGTGGCCGTGGCCGCCGTCTCCGCCGGGATCGAGCCCGCGCTGACAGTGGTGCTGCCCTCCAGCGTCTCGCTGGTGCCGTATTCGAAGCTCACCGTGGCCCCGTAGGTGCCAGGAGTCACCGAACCGTTCAGGGTCGCGCCAGTCAGGGAAACGCCCGTGGCGGACTGGGTCACCACCATGGCCGAGATCACCGCATTGGTGGTGAAGCTCTGGATGCTGCCCGCCTGGATCGCCCCATTCACCGCGGACACGGAGATCGCACGGTAGTAGTAGGTGGTGCCCGGAGCCAGATCGGTCAGGGGAACCTGCGCGGCCGTCATCACCGCTCCCGCCGGAACCAAGCCCGCGGCCACCGTGGTGCTTCCTTCAAGTATCGGGCTGGTGCCGTATTCGAAGCTCACCGTGGCCGCGTAGGTGCCCGGGGTCACCTGGCTGGTCAGCGTCGCACCGGTCAGGGTCACGTCCGCAGCGGACTGGGTCACCACCAAGGCCGGGGTGACCGCGATGGTGGTGAAGCTCAGGATTTCGCCGCTCTGCGTGACCTGGTTTTCCGCGGACAGGGAAAGCGCGCGGTAGTAGTAGGTCGTGCCGGGTGTGAGGCCGGTCAGAGTGGCTTGCGCTCCCGTCGCCGTGGCATTGGCCGGAACCGAACCGGCTCCGATCATGGTGCTGTTCTCAAGCGTCGCGCTGGTGCCGTACTCGAAGCTCACCGCGGCCGCGTAGGTGCCGGGAGTCGAGGTGGCGTTCAGGCTGGCGGTCGTGAGGGTGATTCCAGACGCGGGCAGCGTGGCCACCTGCGCGGGAACCACCGCCGCGGTGGTGAAGCTGCGCACCTCCCCGGACTGCGGCACGGGCGTTTCCGCGTTCGTGCCGACCGCCCGGAAGTAATACGTCGTTTCCGGAGCCAAACCTCCCAGCGTGGCCGAGGCCGCCACCGGCGAGGTGCCCGCCGGAAGCGTGCCACCGCTCAACGTCGTGAAGGAATCCAGCCCCGGGCTGGTGCCGTATTGGAAATTCACCGCGGTGTCATAGCCGCCGGGATTGACCGTCGCGTTCAGCTTTCCGGAAAAGATACCGATCTCCGAAGCCGCATCGGTGGCCACCTCCGCCCCGAACCGGATGCGGAAGATCTGGCCGCCGCCCCCGGCCCGCCCATCGAGCGTCGTGCCGCCTTGGGAAGCCGAGCCGTAGAGGTTTCCATCCGGGCCTTTCACCAAGCCCGCGAGAGGAGTGTTCCCTTGGCTGGAACCGATGAACTCGTGCACCAGGGTTTTCTGGCCCGCCGGAGTCACCCGATAGATCGTGCCGATATTCTGGCTGCCACCGTTCGCGCAGGCACCGTAGAACGCGCCATCCGGTCCTTCAACCAGCGTTCCCACCGGAAGCCGGCCGTTCTGTGCGTCATCGAAGTTCGCAAGCGTCACCACCGCGCCTCCGGACGTGACCTTGTAGACCGCGCCCTGGCCCGAAGCACCACCACCGGAGGATACCCCGTAGAAGCTGCCATCGCTGCCCTGGATCAAGGCGGACTGCGGAGCGCGTGCCGCTCCGGGGGCGGACGAGAACGAGGCGAAGGTGCTGACCACCCCGGATGGAGTCAGTTGGAACACCGTGCCCGCCCCGCCATTCGGAGCCGAGCTGCTGGCCGCCACACCGTAGAAATTCCCGTCCGTGGCGAGGACCATCGATCCCTGCGGTTCGGAACTGCCGGAGCCACCAAAGCCACCGATATACGACACGCTTCCCGACGGAGTCATTCGGAATGCGGTCCCACCCTGATACAGGCCGCCGAAGCCCGCGGTGCCGTAGAAGTTTCCATCCGCACCCTCGACGATCCCCGTGGGAAAGCCGCCGGAATCGCCGTCGAACGTCTTGATCTCCGACATCACGCCCGCCTCGTTCACCGAATAAATGCTGCCTGTCTGGAAGAGCCCGCCCTGCGGGTGGACACCATAGAGCCGCCCGTTCGAACCCATCAGCAGGTTCCGGGTGGAGTAGGCGTCTTGGAGACCGCTCGCGAAGGGCGAGAAACGGTCGACCTGACCATACGGGTCCATATGGAACACGCTGCCGTATCCCGCGCCGCCGAAAAGGGTCGCGCCGAAGAAGCCGCCATCCGGAGCCTGCACCAACGCCGAGTCCACGTGGCTGTCCGGATTGGCATCGAAATTGGCGAGCACCGTGCACTCACCCCACGCCGTCATGCGCATCACCGTGCCGCCTCCCCAGGGACCGCCTTCCAGCGTGGCGATGTAGAAATCGCCATCCGCCCCGAGGGTGAATCCATCCTGCGGAGACGCTCCCGCCCAGACGCCGGGATACGCCAGCGTGGTGTAATCCCCCGTGGGGGTGATCTTGAAGTACTCACCGCCCGCGACCCCGGATTTCGCGGTGCCGTAGAACGCACCGTCCGGCCCCTCCACCAAGGTCCCGAAGGGCTCGGAGGACCCGGGCCATCCGAATTCCTTCAGCAGCGTCATTTCACCGGCCGGGGTGAGCTTGAAGGCCGTGCCGCCGCCGTTGATGCCGCCATACGGGGTGACGCCGTAGAAATTCCCGTCGGAGCCCAGGGTCACGCCCCGCGGCGAGGCACCGGCCATGCCGGGGAGTGCATCAAAATTCGCCAACGCGGTGACCTGCCCACCCGGAGTCACCCGGTAAACGGAGCCGCACTTGTTCTCGCCCGACACCAGGTTGTCGGTGGTGGTGCCGTAGATGTTCCCCGCCGCATCCTGGATGAGCTGGCCATAGGATTGCCAGCCGATGGCATCCTGCCCCCAGCTCAACAGCGTGGTGACCGTGCCTGCCGGAGTCACCCGGTAGAGCGTGCCCAGATCGTGCGCGCCCCCTTCATTGGTGGTGCCGTAAAAATTCCCGTCGTTGCCCAGCAACAGGCGCGACACGGGCACGCCGCCTCCCGCTCCGCCTGGGAAGGTGTGGATCACCGTGTAGACCCCGGCCGGAGTGATCCGGAAGACCGAGCCGCGGCCCTGCGCGCTGTTCCCCGTGACGCCGTAGTAGTTCCCATCCGGCCCCGCCGTGAGACCGGGGCAACCCCAGCCGCTCCCATCGAACGAATGGAGCGTGGCCACCGTGCCGTCCGGCGCGACCTTGTAAATCGTGCCGGAGCCTTCTCCGCCGCCGTTGGAAACACCAAACAGGTTTCCGCCCGCGTCGCGGAGCAACACGGTGGAGGGCTGCTTCGGACCCACGACAAGACTCTGGATGGACTCGAACGTGGGGATGGCCAGGGCTTCACGAACGGCCAGGGGGAGACCGAGGAAGCCCAGTAACATGAACGTCGCAAGGGGACGCGATGGGTGTGGTTTCATAAGGGTTGGGACAGTACCTACCCTAGGAGAAACTCTAACAAATCGTCCAGTCCGTAACCTCAATCTAACAAAATATTCACCGCTTCCTGATGGTGAATCGATCCCGGAAAAAACACCGCCCCTCGTGGCCGTTTTTGTCCCCCCCCGACAGCTCTCCGCTCACTCCTTCGCCGGAATTTCCTCGATGGTCTTCACGCCGGGAACGCCGGTGGTGGCATTCGGATAGAGCAGCACCAGCGAGCGGCACGTCGGATCGTCCGGCCACCAGGTGCTGTTGAAAACCACCCACTTGTCCTCCTTCTGCACGCCCATGCGCACCGCGAAGCGCCCTTCCACGCTCTTGCCCGGTGGCTTCACGAGCTGGGTGGACGCCGGCTTGCACACCAGGTTCCGGTCGCCGATCTGGACCCGGATCTCGGACCGCGTCGCGTTGATGAACAATCGATCCCCTCCGGCGAACGAGGCCGGTTCATCCGGAGCGGTGAGCACGCTCACGGTGCCCTCCGGCCCGGGCAGCACGATGGCGATCAGCTTGCGCCCTGCATCGCCTTCCAACGCCAGCGTGCCGGTGGTCTTGCCATCCGGCAGCACCAGCTTGTAGGCACCGGGGACGAGATCGACCGGAGCGGAGAAGCGGCTGATGCCGAGCTCCACGGCGGTGGTCTTTTTCGGATCGGTGGCCGGGATGAGCTGGCAATTGCCCGCCGCCACCGGCAGGTCGAAGGCGACGAAACGCAGCTTGTGCGCCCAGGCGGAAGGCGCGGCGAGCAGCAGGCTGATGAGAGCGAGGGGAATGAGGCGGGACGTCATGAGACTCAGGCTTCGGGACCGTTCAACCAGCGGAAACCCACGATCCGGAACTCGCGTCCGAACTGGAGGTTCACCGGGCGCACGGGCGGGTTGGTTTGGGCGGTTTCCTGTTTATCGAGATAGTCCGGCGTGCGCTGCACCACGGCCTCGCACCACGAGCGCGCCAGCACGTTGCCCTGCTGATCGGTGGACTCGCCGTAGGCACGGATGCGGAATGTATCGCCACGCACCGTGATGAGGGGCCCGAGCGGATCGAGGATGTCGCCCTGCATCAGCCAGCCGGGAGCGCCGGTGGAGGTGTTGAGTTCGGCGGCCTTGGTGTTGGCGAAGGAACCGCTCGGCGGCGAGCTGATGCCCGGCTTGCCGAGCGCCTTGAGCTTGTCATTGAGGTCGGTGGCATCGATCGCCGCCTGGAGCGTGCCGCGCAGCGAGAGCTCCGCGTCGCCGCCCACACGCCGGTTCACGAACTCGGAGAGGTTCAGGAACGGGCCGCGCTTCTTGACCTCGTCCACCACCTTCGCCGCCAGCTTCCGCACCTGGTCATCGCTCAGGTCGCGGAAGCCGGAGTACTGGCTGTCGTCACCCCCACCTTCGACCGGGTCATCCAGCACGAAATCCCCGCGCGAGAACAAGGTTCCCTTTGCCTGGATCAACTCACCGCCGGGCGAACCGGTGCGGTTCAGCTTCCGGATCGACCTCGCCCGCGTGGAGGAAAGGAAGGCCGTCCACGCGTCCACGGAAGTCGAGTTGACGTTGAACCCGCCGTTGAGAAGCAGCCGGGCCGCGATCGAGCGGTGGGCCTCGAGACGGATCTTGCTGCCATCGAAAACTTCGGTGCGCAGCTTCTCTGGGGTATCCGTCCCCTTCCACAGGCTGAAGCGCGGGTTGAGCAGCGGTTTCTTCCCATCGACGAAATCGCTCCACATCGTCTTCGGCTGGATCGCGGCCCCGTCCGCCGCGCGGGACGAAAGCGAGGAGAAGAACCAGCCGTCCCACAGTGCCTCGTTCACGAGATAGGAATGGTCGTAGAGCGTGGAACCGGAGCTGCCGGCGCTGGTCGCGTTCGCAGGGACCCGCGGGTGGGCGTAGGCGTTGCCCACAGCCTGGTCGGTGTAGCTGGGGGACGGCGTGCAGGAAACACTCTGCGGGGCCCAGAGGGTGGAGCGCAGGCAGGCCGCGCCATCGCCCACGCTGGCGTGCCGCAGGTTCGCGATCGAGACCGGCGGCATCGAGGGAATCGAGAGCGAGGTCATGTGCGTGCGGCCGTCCATCGGCAGCCGGCCGGAGCCGACGTAGCCGTGGTTCTCGCCATTCGGGTCTCCGGGCAGCGAGCACTGGAGCAGGTCGCTCTGGAAGGACTCCATCTTCTCCAGCTTGTATTCCAAGCGATCCAGCGAGAAGTCCTCGTTGCTGTTATTCAGGCGGGAGGACAGCCGCCCCGCCCCGCTGTAGAGGAATGAGGGCGTGCCCAGGGTCGAGTCCCCCGCCGATTTCATCTCCATGATGAAGGCGGCAAAGGGCTTCTTCTTCGAGGCGGCCTCCGCCATGGTCACGGAGGGCAGCACGTTCTGCTGAAGCGGCTTCAGGTTCTGGGTGAACTGGGTGTTCCCCTCGGCGATGATCTCGCCACGGTGTTCATAGTAGGGCCAGCCGCGGGCACGGTCATAGATCCAGAAGTCCACGTACTGGGCCTTGTTGTTGTAGGCCGAGGTCTCGTTGTAGGGCTCCATGCCCACGGAAATGCGGTCCGAGGAAACGCCGGTCACCTTGCCGCCGGAGCCCAGTACCTTGTCGTAGAACAGCAGGTCGTTGTAGTAAAGACCGGGCGTGAAGTCCGGATAGCTCCCGCCCTGGAAGGTGCTGGTGGTCTTAGCCAGCGAGAACAGCCGCGTCTCGCCCGGCGCCATGTTGAACACCGACTCGCCCGGCATCTGGAACTGCGATTGGAGGAACAGCCCGCCCGGTGTGCCGATGACGTCGCCGAGCCGGGTCGCCGCCCCGCGCTGGGCCCCGTTGACGAACCAGTTGAACTTGAACGGCAGGCCGCTGCTGAACTTGCACAGGAAGTTCGTGTTCGCGGGCCAGGTGATGCGGACGTCGAAGGGATTCCACAACAGCACATAGACGTCCACCCCCAGGCGCAGCGTGAACTCGGTGCTGGTCCCCGTGGGCGGCACCGCCGAATAGGAAAACACGTAAAGGATGCGCGAGATGCGGGGATAGCGGAAGCCGCCCTGCTTGTCGCCGTAGTCCTTTTGCTGGTCCGCCAGATGCCAGTCAATCAGCGGCTTCGAGGCGAGTTCGATCCGCGGCTCGTTGTTCGAGAGGCTGACGTCCTTGTAGAGGTTGTAGTAGGCGTGGAGGTGGTTCCAGCGAGCGCCGATGGCGACGCCCGGGTTTCCATACACATACGCCTGCGCGTCGTTGATCGAGTTCGAGCCGCTCCACTGGCCGTAGCCGGAGATATCCGCCTCCGGCATCTCGAAGAGGCTGGAGAAATCCTTTTTGAAACCACCCTTCCGCACGTCCGTCAGCAGCGTGCGTGCGCCCACGGTGCAGGTGCGCCCGAGGTCCGGGACCGGAGGAATGCCGGTCAGCTCGATCTGCTCCGTCGTCACCAGCCGGTTGGCGGTCGCCGCGTCTTTCGGAAACGCCCCCATCGACGCGATCGCCTCGGGCGCGAACCGCGGCGGCGCATGCCGCGCGGCGAGCTGCGCGCTGTCCGAGGAAACCGTCGGCTCGGCAAGGTCCACGGTGGCCTTCTGCGCCTCATCCGCCGTCCACCACGCGATCCTGCCCTCCGGCGCATCGAGGAGCGGCACACGGGTCTCACGCCCGTCCGGCAGGCGCTCCAGCGCCACGGATGGGCCGCTCATCGCGCCCACCATTCCCAAGACTCCCTCCTGGCCTTGGGGCGCGGAAATCAACCACGAGGCAAAGCGGTCCTGCCGCCCAGCCGGAAACGACGTCGGCGTGGTGACATCCGACTTCCACACCCCGCTCCAGCTCTGATGCGCGGATGGCACCTCTCCTCCCGCCAGCGCGGCCGGGGCGCTGATCCGCTGGTCCGGACCGAGATTTTTCTGAAGCTGCCCGATCGCCAGCATCAGTGCGCAGCGGGCATTCGCCCGGGCCCTCATCCGCGCCGCTTCCTGCGTGGAACCGCGGAGCGTGATGGACGAAAGGGAAAGCAGCCCCAGCGCCAGCGTGCTCAATAGAACCATCATCAACAGCGTGACGAGCAAGCTGAAGCCACGACGATGCCTCGAACCGACCAAGACAAAAGGAACCATATTCCCTAGTTCCGAAACCGGGGTGATCCTGACGCGATTTTGGGAATTTCTTGAAAGAATCCCCCACTCCCCACGAACGAACGGGATCTCCCAAGAGCCGACGGCGGCAATGGGGTGGACGGTCCACCCCGGGGATGATCGACTCTGGAACCACATGGACATCCACGACGCAGCCCGCGACGACATCGAAGGGATCACGGCGATCTACAACGATGCCGTCCTCCACACCACGGCGATCTGGAACGACACCACGGTGGACATCGCCAACCGCCAAGCCTGGCTCACCGACCGGCAGCGTGCCGGCTATCCGGTCCTGGTCGCGACCGGCGAGGACGGAGACGTGCTGGGCTACGCCTCCTTCGGCGATTGGAGGGCTTGGGAGGGCTATCGCCACACCGTCGAGCACTCCGTTTACATCCGCTCCGACCAACGCGGCAAGGGCATCGGCCAGGCGCTGATGCAGGCCTTGATCAAGCGGGCACGCGCCCTCGGCAAGCACGTGATGGTCGCCGGTATCGAGGCCGGGAACACCAGTTCGATCCGGCTGCACGAAAAGCTGGGCTTCGAGCAAGCCGGATATCTCAAGGAGGTCGGAACCAAGTTCGGTTCGTGGCTCGACCTCGTCTTCCTCCAGCTCACGCTCGCTTCCGACGACGAGCTCTGAGGTGGAGGGCGGTGATCTCCCGCCGGATCAGAGCCTCAGGAACGTCTCGAGGATCTTCTTCCCATCCTGCGTGAGGATGGACTCCGGATGGAACTGGACGCCGTGCACGGGAAACTCCTTGTGGCGTAGGCCCATGATCTCGTCCTCGGCTGTCCAAGCGGTGATCTCCAGGCAATCCGGCAGCGTTTCCTTCTTCACGATCAGCGAGTGGTAGCGCGTCGCCTCGAACGGGCTCGGCAGCCCCTCGAAGACGCTGCTGTTGTTGTGGAAGATCGGCGAGGTCTTGCCGTGCATCAGGCGCGGGGCGCGGATCACATCACCGCCGTACACCTGGCCGATCGACTGGTGGCCGAGGCACACGCCGAGGATCGGCGTGGTCCGCCCCATCGCCGCGATCAGTTCGCAGGAGATACCCGCCTCAGTGGGCGTGCACGGACCGGGTGAGATGCAGATGCGGGAAGGAGCGAGCGCCTTCACCTCGTCCACGGTCATCGCGTCATTACGCACGATCTTCATCTCCGCCCCCAGCTCGCCGAAATATTGGACGAGATTGTAGGTGAAGGAATCGTAGTTATCGATGATGAGAAGCATTTTAGTTATTGGCTAAGGGTTAGAGGTTATTGGGGTTGCCGCCAACGCGCCCTTTTGTGTTTCTTCCTAATAACGAATAACAAATCACGTTTAACCCTCCTCCAACGTCCTCGCGAGCGCCACCGCGCGGAGCACGGCCTTCGCCTTGTTCACGGTTTCCTCGTATTCCGAGGCAGGCACGGAATCGGCCACGACACCGGCGCCGGCCTGGACGTAGGCCATGCCGTCCTTCAGAAGGCAGGTCCGCAGGGTGATGCAGCCATCGTGGCTGCCATCGAAGCCGAAATAGCCCACCGCACCGGCATAGGCGCAGCGCTTGCTCTTCTCCAGGCTGTTGATGATCTGCATGGCGCGGATCTTCGGCGCACCGCTCACCGTCCCGGCCGGGAAGGTGGCGCGGAGCACATCATAGGCGCTGTGTTCCGGATCGAGCTGGCCGGTCACATTGGACACGATGTGCATGACGTGGCTGTAACGCTCCACGATCATGAAATCATCCACGTGCACGCTGCCGTGCTTCGCGATCCGGCCGACGTCGTTGCGGGCGAGGTCGACGAGCATCAGGTGCTCGGCGCGCTCCTTCGGGTCCGCCATCAGCTCCGCGGCCAGGGCGTCGTCCTCCTCCGGGTTGGCCCCGCGGCGGCGCGTCCCGGCGATCGGGCGGATGTCGATGCGGCCGCCGATCGAGCGGACGTGCACCTCCGGCGAGCTGCCGACGAGCGCGAAATCCCCCAGTTCCAGGATGAACATGTAGGGAGAGGGGTTCACGTGGCGCAGCGCGCGGTAAAGATCCACCGGCGAGCGGTGGAACGGCGTCTGGAACCGCTGGCTCGGCACGAATTGGAAAATGTCACCGGCGGCGATGAACTCCTTCCCCTCCAAGACCATGCCCTCGTATTCCTCGCGGGTGGTGTTGCTCTCCGCCTGCGGGGCATCCACGGTCGCCAGGCCATTGAGGGCCGGGACATGGAGCGGGCGGTTCAGCATCTCCACCAGCGCGGCGATGCGGCCGCGGGCCTCGGTGTAGGCTTCCTCCAGCGAGGCATGTTCCTCCGGGAACGCGTTCGCCACGATCTGGAGGCGGCGCAGGCGCTGGTCGAACACGATCAGCGTGTCCGCCAGCATGAAGACCGCGTCCGGCACGCCGAGCTCGTCCTTCGGCGCGGCGCCGATGGTCGGCTCGAACTGGCGGACGGCGTCGTAGGAAAGGTAGCCGAGCATGCCCCCGCAGAACGGCGGCAGGTTGCCATGGCGCACCGGCTTGAACGGGGCCATTTCACGCTCCAGCGCGGCCAGCACGTCGTCCTCCGCGGTGAAGCGGCGGACGTTCAGACCCTGGCGCACGGTGATTTCCTTCCCGCGGGCCTCGAACACCCGGCGCGGATTCGAGCCGAGGATCGACCATCGCCCGCTCTTGTCGGTACTTTCGGCACTCTCCAGCAGGAAAGCGTGCCGGCTGTCGCGTATCTTCAGATAGGCGGACAGCGGGGTTTCGAAATCAGCCGCGAGCTGGGTGTAAACGGGGATCACGTTCCCCTGTTTCGCCAGCTGGGCAAAGGACTCGAAAGAAGGCTCGACCGGAATGGAATTCACTGCGCCCGGAGCATGGCCGGATGGCCCCTCAGCGCAAGGGCGGAGTGCCATCCACCACCCCTCTTCCGCATTCGCGTCCATTGGCGTTCATTCGCGGTTCCCCTCCCCGCTTCGTCGCTACCCGCGTGATTTTTCCGTCCCGTGATCGGAAAAGACGTGAAACCCGCAGGGAACGGGTGTGGGATGGGGCTTTATGAAAAGCTATCTTGTGATGACCGTCCTCGGCCCGGACCGGCAGGGCCTCGTGCAATCCCTCTCGGCGGTGGTGGCGGATCATGGTGGAAACTGGCTGGAAAGCCGCATGGCGCGCCTCGCGGGCCAGTTCGCCGGCATCCTGCGCGTGGAGTGCCCGGAAGCGGAGGCCGAGGGCCTCGCCGCGGCCCTGAAGACCCTCGAAAAGGACGGCATCTCGATCCAGTTCGCCCGTGAACAGGCCGCCGAAGCCCCGGCCCGCAAGACCGTTTCCCTCGATGTCGTCGGCAACGACCGCCCAGGCATCGTCCGCCAGCTCGCCGCCGCCATCAATGGCGCGGGCGGCAATGTCGAGGAACTCGTCACCGGCCTCGAAAGCGCCGCCATGAGCGGTCACCCGATTTTCCGTGCCAGCGGCACCGTCGCCCTGCCGGAAGGCGCGGCCGTGGAAGCCATCGTCGCCGCCATCGAAAAGCTCGGCCCCGACCTCTCCGTGGAGGTCAAGTAGTAGCGCAAGTTTCCAACTTGCGAATCGGAAGATCCGCGAACTCCCCAGCAGCCCCAGTCCACCCCCGAGTGGTCGGTTGCCCGTGGCCAGTAGCCCGTGAAGAGAGGAAAAGAGCCTAACGAGAACTCTTTCTCCTCTCTGATCACTGTTTACTGATCACTTTCACTGCGCCCCGCCATCCAGCGCGTGCTCCAGATCGCCGGGCTCGTGGTGATCGTCCATGTCCAGTTCGCGCACGCGCTTGCTGTCGCGGATGACCTCCACCTGCTTGCGCAGTTTCTCCCGCAGCTCGACCCCGTTGGGAATCGCCGGAATGGTGAGGAACGGCAGCGAGCGGTCCGAAGTCTGGAGATTCACCGAAGCCAAGCCGGTCATGCGCATCCACAGCGGCCGTTCCATCGAAATGTCCTTCACGCGGTAGAGCTCGATCTCGTCGATCTTCTGGTTGAACACGCCCTCCGTCACCCGCAGGCGCTCGGTGGTCAGCTCGAAATGGCGGCTCTTCACCAGCAGGAAGCGCCAGACCGCATAGAGCAACGGAATGACGATCAACCCCCACGCGAAGGGAAACGGGATCGCCAGCGCCACCACGCCGCCCAGCAGCAGGAACGTGATCGCAAACGGACCGAGGTTCAGCCACTGCGAGGGGCTGCCCTTCCACAACGTCGTTTCTTCGGAACTCACGCCACGCATGTTGCCCCGCCGTTCCGTTAGGGTAAATGGAAAAGCGATGACATTCTTGTAGTCGTCCGAGTGAAAGGAACCACCGGAGCAAATACCCCATTGCCCTCTCTTGATTCGTGTCCATTCGCGTTCATTCGCGGTTTCCCCCCCCGTTTTCGTCCTTGCGCCGGGGAGGGCCGTTTGCAGAATCCGCGCCCCGCGCCGCGGTTCCACCCCATGAGCGAGAACGCCACTTTCCAAGACATCGGTGACATCCTGCGTCGCCACGAGTCCTTCGTCATCCTCAGCCACGTGCGCCCGGATGGCGATGCCATCGGTTCCCAGATCGCCCTCGGGTTCGCGCTGGAAGCAGCGGGCAAGCGCGTGCGCCTCATCAATGAGGACGGCCTGCCGGACAACCTGACCTTCCTCCCCGGCTCCCACCGCATCGAGGTGCCGCCCGCCGATCCGGTCGATGCCGAGGTCGCCATCGCCCTCGACACCGCCACCAAGCCGCGCCTCGGCGATGCCGCCCTGCACGCCGCCTCCGCCGCGGACATCTGGATCAACATCGACCACCACATCTCCAACCCGCGCTACGGCGATCTCAACCTGATCGACGCCACCAGCCCGGCCACCGGCCAGATCCTCTACAACCTCATCACCGAGCTGGATCTCCCCTTCCCCGATGAGACCCGGGACGCCATCTACGTGGCCGTCTCCACCGATACGGGCTCCTTCCAGTATCCGAACACCACGGCGAAGACCTACGAAATGGCCGCCGACCTGATCCGCCGCGGCCTGGACGTCGGCAAGATCAACGAACTGACCTACGACAGCCACCCCTTCCGCCGCGTGGAGCTGATGCGCGCCCTGCTCAACACGCTGGAACTTTCCGACAACGGCATCGTCGCCCACTGGGAGATGCTCGATGACACCCGCCGGAAACTCGACCTCCGCCCCGAGGACAGCGAGGGTCTCATCGACATCATCCGCGCCATCCGCGGCGTCCAGATCGCCGTCTTCTTCGAGGAACTCCCGGACGGCAAGATCCGCGTCTCGATGCGCTCGAAGGACCGCGCCCTCGACGTCTGCAAGATCGCCCTGGAATTCGGCGGCGGCGGCCACGCTCTCGCCGCCGGCATCCGCATGGCCGGCCCGCTGGCCGAAGCCAAGCCGAAGGTCCTCGGCGCCATCCACAGCGCCGTGGAGGCGAAGCACTAAATTCAAAGCACTAAATCCTAAACGGAAGAGGAAGAGGGCCAGCCCCATCCTCCCGGACAGCCCGGAAACTCCTCTTCCTTTTGCGATTTTTGCGCCTCTTTGCGGCTAAAAAATCCGGAGACTCCGCCCCCGCGGAAGACCCTCCTCGGCTGAAGCCTCAACTCCTTTCCCGACTGACATGCCCAAACACGAATTCGAACCCCTCGGCCCCAGCGGCGTCCTGCTCATCGACAAGGCACCGGACATGACGTCCCACGACGTCGTGGCCATCGCCCGCCGCGCGCTCAACACCAAGAAGATCGGCCACTGCGGCACCCTCGATCCCATGGCCACCGGCCTGCTGATGCTCGTCATCGGCCGTGCCACCAAGATCCAGGACCTTCTCATGAGCGAGGACAAGGAATACGAAGGCACCCTCACCCTCGGTTCGACCACCTCCACCCAGGACCGCCAGGGCGAAACGCTCGAAGAGAAGCCCGTGCCGGCCCTCGACGCCGCGCAGATCGATGCCGCCTTCGGCAAGTTCACCGGCGCCTTCGAACAGATCCCGCCGATGGTGTCCGCCATCAAGAAGGACGGCGTGCCGCTCTACAAGCTCGCCCGCAAGGGCCAGGTGATCGAGCGCGAGCCGCGCCCGGTCCACGTCACCAGCTACCAGGTTCATCGTACCGAACTCCCGGAGATCGACTTCACCGTGAACTGCTCGAAGGGCTTCTACGTGCGCACCTACGCCCACGACATCGGCCAGCTCCTCGGCTGCGGCGCGCACCTCAGCGCCCTGCGCCGCACCCGCTCCGGCAAGTTCACCCTCGAACGCGCCGTGACCGTGGACGCCCTGAAGAACGGCCCGCGCGAGGACCTCATGAAGGCGATGGTCACCCTCGCCGAGATCTCGCTCATGCGCGGCGCCTAAGTAGCACAAGTTTTCAACTTGTGAGCGGGAACACTCACGCAGTTCCCTGAAGATCCAGCCCGCCCTCGAGTGCCCCCCAATGGGCCACTCGAGGGCTCCGGATTCACCAGCCCCTTCCACCTGCCAGTTGGAGCCCCCCCCCTCGCCACCCGGCCAGTTGCGGGAATCTTCCCGTTGACCAATGCCCGCCACGGGCAGACTCTAGCGGCGTGCTCCGTTTGACCCGATTCGAGGAACTCGCCGCCATCGATAGCCCGCTGCATCTCGCACTGGGCGTGTTCGATGGCGTCCATCTCGGCCACCGCGCGGTCATCTCCCGGGCGCTCGAGGCCGCGGAACGCGAGGGCGGCACCGCCGGCGTGGTCACCTTCGATCCGCACCCGATCCGGGTGCTCGCGCCGGACAAGGCCCCGCGCGCCCTGCTGGCCACGCTCGACCACAAGGCCCACCTGCTCGCCGAGCTGGGCGTGAAGCTCCTGTTCGCGATCCATTTCGACGAAGCCTTCGCCACCTTGGAAGCCGAGGCCTTCCTCGACCGCCTGCTGATGGCACCGGTCCGCACCATCTCCATCGGCGAGGATTGGAAATTCGGCCACGCCCGCCGCGGCGACGTGCCGATGCTCCGCCGCTTTTCCGCCGAGCGTGGATTCCGCCTCGAAGCCGTCCCACCGGTCATGGGCGATGGCGAGCGCATCAGCAGCACCCGCATCCGCCAGGCCATCCGTGATGGCAACCTGGACGCCGCCGCCACCATGCTCGGCCGCCCCTACAGCGTGGAAGGCCAGGTCATGGAAGGCCGGAAGCTCGGCCGCCAGCTCGGCTTCCCCACCGCGAACGTCGCCACCGGCGAGGTCCAGCTCCCACCCGATGGCGTGTGGGCCGTACGCGCTGCCCTCGATGACGAGAAACTCGAAGGCGTGGCCAACCTCGGCGTGCGCCCGACCGTCGATGGCGTCCAGCACGCCCTCGAAGTCCACCTCTTCGATTTCGTCGGCGACCTCTATGACCGCACGCTGGAAGTCACCTTCCTCTCCCACCTCCGGAACGAGCAGAAATTCGGCTCGCTCGACGCGCTGAAAAACCAGATCGCCCTCGATGCCGAGGCGGCCCGGAAGATCCTCGCCGAAGCGCCATGAGCACGGATGCCGCCCCGGAATCCCGCTGGGCGGTGGCCAGCTACCTGATCCGGGAGCGGAAACTCGGCCTCGCCATGACCCTCGGCGGCGGGCTCTACGGCCTCACCGCCTTGGCTGGCCTGCACTGGTTCCACTGCCCCTTCAAATCCCTCACCGGCCTCCCCTGCCCCGGCTGCGGCATGACCCGCGCCACCCTAGCAATGCTGCGCGGCGACTGGACCACCATGGTGAAATTCCACCCCCTCGCGCCGGTCTTCGTCCTGTTCTGGACCGCCGTCGGCCTCGGCCTCGCCTGCCCGCCCCGCTGGCGGAATGGATATGTCTGCCGCCTAGAGAAGATCGAGGCCACGATCCGCTGGCCTCTCTGGGTCGGCGGCCTCCTGATAGCGTATAGCTTGACCCGTTGGCTCGGTTTCTGCTATTCGTGTTAGATCGGTGGGAAGCCGATGTTTTAACCCTCAATCAAAACACATCATGGGCATTCTTCTTCTCTCTCTGGGTGGCCTTGGGCTCTTGGCCTGTTGGATCATCGTCCTCATCAAAATGTTCAAAACCGAAAAGCCCTTGCTCGGCATCATCGGTATTTTTTGCGGCCTGTGGGCCTACATCTGGGGCTGGATGAATTCCGGCAAACATGGCCTTCAGAAAATCATGCTGATCTGGACGGCTTGCTGGATTCTCTACATCATTGGAGCGATCATGACTGGCACGTTCTCGGCCAGCGCCCATGTGGGGACTTCCCCTTGAACCACCTTTCCATCTACTCTCCCAAATCCGGAGCCTCCCTCGGCTCCGGATTTTTTTTGCCCGCGGGAAACGTATTCTTCTGCTAGATGAGCGGCTGGATGACGGAGTTCACCTGCCAGCCTCACCCCCGCCAGGCTCACAAGATATCGCCCAATAAAAAACCGGCTCCGTTTTGAGCGGAACCGGTTGATCGGAAAATGATGGCGGACAGGGTGGGATTTGAACCCACGGTAGGGTATTAGCCTACGTTCGATTTCGAGTCGAGTGCCTTCAACCACTCAGCCACCTGTCCTTGGTTGGGGGCGGCAACTTAGCAACCGGTCCCGCGTTGTAAAGCGCTCAATTTATCAAATCCGCCCGGACTGGAGCCCCACACACACGGTGGAACCGGCGACATCCCGGAGGAAACCGCGCCGGTGGTTCAGCGGTAGGAGGACGAGAAGACGAACCGCTTTTCCCACAGCACCTTCACCGGTCCCTTGGCGGTCCTTGCTGGTTCGTATTTCCAATCGCGGACGGCACGCTCCACCAACGAATTGAAATCGGGATGGGTGGATTCGATGGTGCGCACGTCCTCGATCGATCCGTCTTCCGAGATCACGAAGGAGACATCGAATGCCGCCTTTCCTCCCTGGCTATACAAGGAAGTGGGAAACCCCGGCTTGAGGGTCTTCAGCGTCCGCGGGGTCTTGACCAACGGACGGGGCTCCAGGAGCGGCAGATAGGCGGGCTTGTCGGCCCAGAGCTTCTGGTATCGGGATTTCGGATAGTGGAATGGGGTCACATGGCTCCCCAGACCCTCGACCACATCCTGGAGGCCATTGTCCCCTTTCCCCGGCGTGAAAAGAATCCGCTGGGTGGCGTCGGTCTTCCGCGGACCGTTCGCTCCCACCGGCGGCTGGAATTTCCATTTGCGCACCGAATCCAAGGCCAGGGTATTCAAACGACGGTCGCTGGATTTCAGCACCCGCGCCGATTCCACCTTGCCCGTTTCCCCGACGGTGAAGAAGACCTCCACCGCTCCGCCCACACCGGCGTCCTGCAGTTCGGCAGGATAGGCCGGTTTTTCGGCGGAGACCAGGTGCAGCGGCTTCAGCAGATCCTTGTTCTGCCCCGAGGCGTGCTGATGGTCTAGGACCGAGTTCGTCTTGCCGACATCGAACGCGTCCAGTTTCTGAGGTTCGAATCTCGATTGGCAGGAGCCAAGCAAGGCCGCGGCAAACGACAGCGCGGTGATCGGAGGGATGCGGAAAGTCATTCTAACAAGTGGGTGGCGGCAGCGGAGATAGGGCGGCCCGGGAGCTCGGGCCATCCTATAATCTCCCGTTGTTCTCCGCGCCTCCCCGTCCTCGCCCTATTTTTGACCTTCCCCGCTCTAGGGAGAGAATGTGAATCCGTCGCTTTCCGCGAGGCCGAGCAGCTTCTCCCTCCTCGAACCCCAGGGCACAGACATCTCCGGCACCGGAATGTTTCCCCGCAGGTCGTAGGCGATCGCCCCATAATGAGCGGTCCTTTCCGCCATCGCATCCCTCTGGAACAGGGAATCGCCATCCAGCCACCATCGCGTGTCCTCAAAGCATCCTTCCATCGATACCTAACCGAAGGACAGCGATGAGGCAATCACTTGATGGGGCCATGCTGGGAGCGCGAGCGTCCCGGCTCGCTTTTGAAAAACGACCGGGCGAAGCCCGCATGGAGATCTCGATGAGCTGGATGCCCAAGTGACCAGGATCGAAGACCACGGGGAAAGCGCGGGCCTCGCCCGATTGATCTCCACGGCGAGCCGGGACGCTCGCGGTCCCAGCCTGGCTCCACTCCCTTGCGACGAGGTGAATCCCGATGGATCACCTTGCGGGATAAACTTCCATCGCCGTTGGTCAATCCGGAAACACGATCGCGCGGTGGCCGTCGAGGATCGTCCGGTCGTGGACGTGGTAGCGGATGCCCTTCGCCAGCGCCGCCCGCTCGCAGTTCCGGCCGAGGCGGACCAGATCCGCCGGGCCGTGGAAATGCTGTACCCGCTCGACCTCCTGCTCGATGATCGGACCGGCATCCAGTTCCCCGGTGACGTAGTGGCAGGTCGCGCCAATGAACTTCACCCCGCGCTCATGCGCCTGCTTGTACGGGTTCGCCCCGATGAAGGCCGGCAGGAAGCTGTGGTGGATGTTGATCACCCGGCCCGCGAACTCCTCGCAGAACCAGTCCGGCAGGATCTGCATGAAACGGGCGAGGACCACCAGCTCCACCTTCTGCTCCACCAGCAGCTCGCGGATCTCCCGGAAACCCTCCTCGCGGCGGCCGTCCATCTCCACGTGGCGGAAGTCGAACCCGGCCCGCTCGGTGACCGCCCGGCAGGTCTCGCGGTTCCCGATCACCGAGGTGATCTCCACCGGCATCTCGCCCAGCTCGGTGCGCCACAGGATCTCCTGCAGGCAGTGGTCGGTCTTCGTCACCAGCACCGCGGTGCGCATTTTAAACGGCAGGCGGCGGAAGTGCCAGGTGGCCCGCATCGACCGCCCGAGCGTCCCGAAGCCATCGATGAAATCCTGCACCTCCACATCCAGCTCCGAGGTCTCGATCTCCAGCCGGGCGAAGAACTTCCCGCCGAGCTGATCCGAGAACTGGGCGAACTCGACGAGGTTGCCGTGGTGGGCAGCGACATAGCTGGCGACTTTGGCGACGATCCCCGGTTGGTCGGGGCAGCTCAATTTCAGGATCAATCCGGCACGGGCCATGGTCCGCGGAGCATGGCGGGCCGTTAGACCAAGTGCAATCGGCCAAAATGCCTAGATGATTGGCGAAAATTGAAGACTGCCTTCCCCGTCCCTGACCGGCAACTCGACGCGTCCAACAGCAGCGCCTTTTGTGCTGTGCCACTTTGACACGGAATTTGCCTCAAACGTACGATTCGAGATGGCTCTGAAAAGGCAGGGATCGTCCTAAACACTCCTCCATCCCTTGAAATCGGGCGACATGGTTTCCAAAGGCTATCATTCTGAAACGAATTTTCTGCGTCTACTTTCCCGGAATCTCAGGATTCAGTGGGAAGTTTCAAATCAAAGGATCGAATTCAGTTACTCAAATCCAGTAACTAACCATTGGCCCAAATACCCATCGATCGATTGAAGGGAATAACTTGTGAATAATCTGTTTATAAGTCTCTCCGGAAACGCGATGTGGCTGCGCTCGGGAAAGCATGGATGGAGTGGATCTCCTCCATTCCCACACAGTCTCGATCCACTGTTTGCGCCCGGCGTCGCTGAACTCAAAGGGCGACGCATCCCAGCCGGTGGTGAAACCCTGGTCCTTATCCACCTCTTGAACTCTGGATCCCGAAGGGGATGACAGCCCAAGTAGCCGGAGGTTGAGGAGCCTTGGCGACGACACCTCCGGTTGGGGTGGGAGGGTGATTCGATCCCGAACGGGATCGCAGCCGGGTTCGAAGGCCTGCGGAATTCCCCACCCGCGGAGCCAGGCACATGGCTGGCACGCCCTTCGGGGTGAGATTCCAGATCCGGGCTGTCCGGTGGTGTCGTCGCCCAAGCTCCTCAACCACCGGCTACTGGAGCTGCGATCCCTGCGGGATCCAGAATCCCCCGGATGACTCCAGAGCAACAAGGCCGGAAGGCTGAGGGGAAGTCCACCCTGCCCACGCTCTCCCGAGCGCGGCTACATCCCCATCGCAGGCGGAGGATCAGCCAAGGTACCCCGCCAACCTCATGGCCCGCACGTTGTTCACAAGTTATTCGCTTGAAACAAAAGATCCAAGCGCCTGCTGGAGACACTTGGATCTTGGATGTAAGGGATGAGCAGAGTTGCTCAGGGATTGCCAAAGTCCATCGCCGCCATCTCCGGCTCCTTGCCTTGCTGCTCCGAAGCTTTCAAGGCGGTATCGGGCGCTGCTGGCAAGGGTGTCACCAGCGCTGGAGCGGTTGTTTCAAGCGAACGCTGAAACGGCACCGCTTGCTGCGAGAACAGAAACAGAATGGCCGAAAGCATGAAGGTGGCGGCGATGCCCACGATGCCAGGAATCCACCACTGGTAGCCAGCCCGTGAGGCCAGCCCAGCCTCGGCCCCTTCCCACGCGGGCAATTGCGGCGGCGTGGCCCGGGTCTCCACCGGATCGAAAACCGGCGTGAAGATCCGGCGGGAAAACGCGGCGTCCTCGGCGATAGCCTCCGGCCAGACCACCGGGGCGAACACCCGCGGCTCCGGATCGAGGGGCATCGACAGCGAGGCAAAGTCCTCGTCACTCGACGAAAGCCCCATGTCGAGCGGGCTCACGGAAAGCCGACCGGAGCAGGCCCCGGAGAGCACCTCGCGGACCGCCTCGGCGGAAACAAAGTCATCCCAGCCGGCGCTTTCGGGCGTTTCACCTTCGGCACGGGTAATGGGGAGTGGGGCCAATCCAAGGGGGAACATGGGTTTGTTGGCTACGTTGCCCCCTATTTGGGTTAATTGTCGAAAATTGTCAATGTTCAATGTTTCCAAACTAACCGCGGATGTCTGTTAGAATGAGTGGCTAATACCCGGAATCCACCTGCTTCCCAGCTCCCGGAAGGTCACGCGAACCAGTCCCGCTGGCCCTTCGCCTCGATCCGCAGCAGGAACGCCTTCGCCTCCAAGCCACCGGCGAACCCGGTGAGCTTCCCATTCGCCCCGATCACCCGGTGGCAGGGCGCGATGATCGAGATCGGGTTCCGGCCATTGGCCGCACCCACGGCCCGCACCGCCTGCGGGCTGCCGATCTGGCGGGCGATCTCCGCATAGCTCCGGGTTTCGCCGAAGGGGATCGTGGTGAGGGCCATCCACACCTTCCGCTGGAACTCGGTCCCGGCGAAATCGAGCGGCACACTGAACGTCTCCAGCCGCCCCGCGAAATACTCCCGGAGCTGCCGCTCGGTCTCCACCAGCACCGGATGCCCGGCATCCTCCACCAGCTCCCCCAGCCGCACCCGTTCCGGGTCGTCGTTCTCCCACAGGATCGCGGAGAGCTTCTCCCCGCGGGCCACCAGCGTCAGCACGCCCACGGGCGAGTCCATGTGTTTGTAGCGATAGGTCATCGTGTTCGGATTCATCACCACCATGCCTCGTTTCCGGAAAACGTCCGGCCATTTCCGGACAGGGAAACCGAAATCACTCCATGTCCGAAAATGGCGAGCGTGCCGCCGGAACACGCGTAGGGTGGCACCACCGTGATTGACCCGCACGCCGCTTACCAAGCCCTCGCCGCCCGCGATCCCCGTTTCGATGGGGTCTTCTTCGTCGGCGTCACCTCCACGGGCATCTACTGCCGCCCCGTCTGCCCGGCGAAGACGCCGGTGGCCGCCAATTGCCGCTTCTTCGCCAGCGCCGAGGCGGCGGAAAAGGCGGCGTTCCGCCCCTGTCTGCGCTGCCGTCCTGAGCTGGCTCCCGGCCACGCCCCGGTCGACAAGGCCCAGCGCATCGCCCACCGGATCGTCCACGGCATCCATGAGGGCTTGGCGGACGAAGGTGCGAGCCTCGAGGAAATCGCCAGCCGCTTCGGCCTCAGCTCCCGCCAGCTCCGGCGCATCGTCCAACAGGAACTCGGCGTCTCCCCCATCGAGCTGCTCCAAACCCGCCGCCTGCTGCTGGCGAAACAACTCCTCACCGAAACCCGGCTACCCGTCACCGAGATCGCCTTCGCCAGCGGCTTCTCCAGCCTGCGCCGTTTCAACGACGCCTTCCTCCGCCACTACCGCATGCCCCCCACCCGGCTGCGGAAAGAAGCCGCCGGAGACGAAATCCCGCGACCCGGCGACACCTCCACCCTGCTGCTCACCTATCGCCCGCCCTACGATTGGGAAGGCACGCTCGGGTTCCTGCGGCATCGAGCGATCCTCGGCGTGGAGCTGGTGACGGACACCGCCTACTCGCGCACGGTGCGGCTCGGAAACCACCGAGGCTGGATCACGGTGACCCACGATCCGGCGAAGCGCGCCCTGCGGGTCGAGTTCACCCACACCCTGGCCCCGGTTCTCCCCACCCTGCTCGATCGACTGCGGAACCTCTTCGACCTGACCGCCCGCCCCGACCTCATCGCCGGTCACCTCGCGCAGGACGAGCGACTCCGGGAGGCCGTCCTCGCCACGCCTGGACTGCGGGTGCCCGGTGCCTTCGGCGGTTTCGAACTCGCGGTCCGCGCCATCCTCGGCCAGCAGGTCACGGTGAAGGCCGCCACCACTTTGGCAGGTCGGTTCGCACGGGCCTTCGGCGAAGAAATCGCCACCCCGTTCCCGGAACTCACCCATCTCACTCCACGCTCTGAAACAATCGCCCAAGCGGATCCTGGCGACATCGCCGCCCTCGGCGTGGTCGGGGCGCGTGCCGCCAGTCTCATCGCCGTGGCCCGCGCGTTCCGGGATGGCTCGCTGCGGCTCGATCCCGGTGGCGATCCGGACGACGCCATCGCGCGGCTAGTGGCCCTCCCCGGCATTGGCCCGTGGACCGCCCACTACATTGCCATGCGCGCCCTGCGCTGGCCGGACTCGTTTCCGAAGGAAGACATCGCCCTCCGGAAAAGCCTCGGCGGGGTCAGCAGCCGGGAAGCCGAAGCGCTCTCACAAGCCTGGCGGCCGTGGCGAAGCTATGCCGTGATCCATCTGTGGCGCAGCCTTTCGGAGAAATAGATCACCTCCAGCTCGGGCCGGCTTCACTTTTTCTTCTTCTGCGGCTTCGGTGCCGGAGCGGGAGCCGGGGCAGGCATCGGCTCGGGTGCGGGAACCACTTCCGGCTCGGGCGCGGGCTGGGCGTTGAAGTCGACGTTCTCGATCACCGTGGGGTTCGCGGGCACGGCGGAGGTGATCTGGTTCCCCGCGTAGGCATCGCGGGACACGCCCTTCTCCAGGGCCAGGCCCGGGCAGGTGTCGGACTGGATCTTGTTCCCAGCCACCGCCACCTTGCTGGCTTCGGTGCGGACCATGATGCCGCCGAGCAGGTTGCCGGTCAGAGTGTTGTTCGCGACCTTGCCGGACGCGGCACGGGTGAGGACGAGGCCGAACTCGCGGTTGTTGCGGAGCTGGTTCCCGGTGACCGCCACCTGGCCGGCTCCGGCGTCCACCTGGATGCCATTGCGGCTGTTGCCATCGCAGCGGTTGCCGGTGAGCGTGCCGGTGGCACCGTCCCACAGGTCCAGGCCGTGCTCGATGTTGTTGGTCACATCGGAATCGGTGACCTCCAGCGAGCTGCCCGCGCCGCTGGCGGAGACACCATCCCAGCCATTGCTGGAGAAGCGGCAGTGGCTGGCCGAGCCGCGGCCGCCGGCGATCAGGGCGAGCCCATGACCCGCGCCTTCGAGGAAATGGCAGTTCGCGAACGACGCCTGTCCCCCGCGGACGAGCACCGCGGAGAAACGTTCCGCCGCGGCATCCAGCGAGGTGTGGCGGAAGGTCATTCCGGAAACGCGCGCGCCCTTCGCAGCCGGACCCACGGTGAGCACGGAACCATCGGCCGCCGCGCAGGTGATGATCGTCTTGTCAGCTCCCGCGCCTTGGATTTCCACGGCCACATTGACCACCAGCGGGCCTTGCCACGCGCCTTCCCCGATCACCACGCGGTCCCGGTCGTGCGCATCCGCCAGCGCCTCGGCCACGGTGGCGAAATCGCCCGGCACGTGCAGCGTGCGGACGTAGGACGCGAACTTCTCGAAGAGCGCCTTGATCTCCGCGTCATTGGGCGCGAGCGCCTGCGCCTCGCGGGCCAGCTCCAGCCCCTGCGCGTCATACTTGCCGGTGTCCCGCTCCTTGGCGCGGGCGTAGAAATCGCGGGCCTTCAGGTAGCGGTCCTCCGCCTCCTGCTTGCCGGTGCGGGCGTCGGTGGAGAGTTTCGCCAGCTCGGCCGTCTGCGCGGCGTCCAAATTGCCAGCCGCTTGCAAGGCCGCGATCTCCTTGAGCACGCCATCCCAATCCTTGGCCTGGGATTTCGCGACGATGCTTTCCTTCGCGGTGCGGAAGGCGGCAGCCTTGCGGGCGGATTCGATCTTCCCTTGCAGCTCGAGCGCCTGGGCGTTCTTCGGTTCCTTCGAAAACACCTCGCGCAGCGCCTCCGCGGCGGCATCGAAGTGATTCGCCTCGAAGTCGGCGAGCGCGCGGTCATTCCAGTGCTGGATGAACTGCTGGGACTCCTCGCTCATCCCGGCCTCGATTCCGCGGCGCAGCGAGGCGGCGACATCCGATCCGGGATCGATGCCCTCGATCTTCGCCTGCACTTGGCGGGCTTCGTCCCACAGGCGATCCTCCACGAACTTCGCGCCCTGCTTTTCCAACTCCGCGATATCACCGGTGCGGGACAGGCGCTTCTCCTGCTCCATCCGCAGCCACGCATAGCCACCGCCCACGCCGAGCAGCAGCAGGATGAGTAGCGTGACCATGAACCCGCTGCCGCCACGCCGCGGAGAAGGAGCAGGAGCCGGGGTGGAAACGACCGCCGCGGGAGCAGGCGCGAGCTTGGTGGTGGGAGTGGCGAGATCGATCGGCAGGTTCTGTGTCGGCGCGGTGGCCGTGGGCGCGGGCAGTTCCGGCTCTGGCAGCGCAGTGACCACCGGTGGGATCGCGGCTTCCACCGGGGTGGCCGGTTCCGCCGGCGCGAGCGGCTCCAGAATCACCGGAGCGGTCGTCTCGGCGACGGGCACCGGATCCGGTTGCGCGGCGGGCACGGATTCCACCGGTGTGATGGCGGGTTCCCCTTCTTCAATCTCGGGCGTTTCCACCGGCACCGAGGCCGCCTCCGCAGCGGGGACCACCGGATTGATCTCGGGAGCCGCCAGATGGACGCGCACCACATTGAGCGCGGCATCGAACTCGGAAAGCCCCGCCTGATAGCGCGCGGCGATCACCGGGTTCGGCGCGGTGCGCACCAGTTCGGCGATCCGGTCCCGGGCCTCGCTGAAGTCCTTCAGGTGGGTCGCGGGATCCTCCCCGGCTTCCAGTCCGAGAATGCGGCGGGCGTCGTCGAGAGTCATTTGCCGGAAACCCTAGCAATGGTTGCCGCGCGGGGAAAGTGTTCCGTCGGAGGATTTTGCAGGAGATGAACCCGCGATCCTTCCCCTTGACTCCCGGCCCGCCCGGCCATGGCATGACGGCGATGACGAAGGCGTTCCGGCTCCAGTTCCTGCTCCTGTTGGGCCTTTCCTGTGGATCGTGCGTGACGCGCCGGGCCACGGACTTCCTCACCCTGCCGCGGCGGGTCGAAAACGGCGACCACTGGGTGAAGGAAACCCGGATCCGCCCGGTCCGCTTCGAGGTGACGGCGGGCGATGGCATCCGGCTCTCCGCGCTGGTGGTGGAGGCCTCCCCGCACGTGCGGAAGCTGGGAACCTGCTATCTCTTCCACGGCTTCGGCAATTCGAAGGAACAGATGCTTCCCACCGCGAAGAAGCTTTCCGCCGCCGGATTCCGCTGCGTGGCCTGGGACAGCCGCGGCCATGGCAAGAGCGGCGGCGACCGCGCCACCTACGGCACCCGCGAGGTGGACGATGCCCGCCGCGTGACCGCCGCGGCCCGAAAGATCGATACCACACCCGGCGGCGTGGAAACCGTGTGGGCCTACTCGATGGGCACCGCCGTCGCCTTGCAAGCCCTCCCCTCATGGCCGGAGGCGAAGGCCGCCGTGCTGCTCGCCCCGATCGCCGATCTGGAAGGCATCCTCCGTTACCAAGCCGGAAAGCGTTACAGCGGCGCGATGACCGCGCTGCTGCCGGTGGTGAGGACCAGCGTGCGCCAACAGGCGGGTTTCGATCCGCGCTCCATTCGTCCGGTGGACGCGGTGAGGCACACCGACGCGAAGCTGCTCTTCATCCATGGATCGAACGACGGCACCGTGCCGCCGGTGCAATCCGCCCGGCTCCTCGACGCCTGCCGCCCCGGCCAAGGCAAGCGCCTGCTCCTTCTCGGCCTCGGCCACGGATCGGTGATGTGGGACCTGCCGGAAACCGCAGGTGATCAGGCCGTCGCATTCCTGGTGAAGGCCGCGGGCAAGTAGCGCGAGGCTTGGCTTCGCGTGCGGGGACGAGCCGCTTGGTGAGGAGCGCGCCTTTTCATCATCGGGCCGCCAGCAACGCGCCATTCCAGAATCCAGCGCGCCTTGCAGTTGAGAAGGGATACGGTCCCTGATAGATCTTCGTCCTGCTGCGGATGTTCCGAGGCTCGTTCAAGATGATACCAGCCGGTTTTCCCCGATTCTTCCTGGCCCTGATGGGGCAGTTCTTCTTTACCAATATCCAGCACCTACCGCTTCTGACGGGGATCAGTTGCGGCTTGATCGGAACGATGGGGCTCGTCATGGCCGTGTTCAATTTCATGGGCGGCAAGCACCGCGGAGTTCTGAAGTTCCTCCTGTTTTCCCTACTAGGATTGACCTTGATTCTCAATCTGTTCGCCGGGGTCTTCATCCTATGGTTCGCCCCCATCATGCTCACCTGGGGTTTCCTACAGGTCTATGGTGAGAAAGAGATCCCGACCGGCATCTACAGGTGGTACCACTCAGAGCGGTTCGAAGATCCGCGGAAGACCTACCGGGGCCAAATCTGGCTCCAGGGCCCTGACAACCCACCCCAGGAGCTCCAGTTGGTCGCCGTCGACGACGCGGAGGCCGCGAGGATCGTGGAGGAACAGTACGGCACCGGATACCGCTACACGGTCGACCCTATTGCTGGAAACGCTGGGCCGGAGCGATAGAGCATCATTGTAGCCGGAAGCTCCGCTTTCGGATTGTCTCCGCCAGCTCTGTTGGCGGTGGCTTGTTAGGCCAAACGACCTCCTCCCCCGGCGAGGGAAAGCTGGAGCTTCCCCCTACATCCTGAAAGCGGAGCTTTCAGCCACAATGGGCGGTCGCCCTCTACCCCACGAACCGCTGGACGATCGGCATGCGGCGGCCGATGCCGAAGGCCTTGGTGGTGACGCGCAGGCCCGGGGCGGCCTGCTGGCGCTTCCACTCGTTGAGGTCGACGCGACGCTGGATCCAGCGCACCAGCGATTCCTCGTGACCCTGCGCGATGATTTCATCGGCGGACAAGTGCTGCTCGACGTAGCCTTCCAGGATCGCATCGAGCACATCGTAGGGCGGCAGGGTGTCCTGGTCCTTCTGGTCCGGACGCAGCTCGGCGCTCGGTGGCTTGTCGATGGTGGCCCACGGGATGATCTCGCGCTCGCGGTTCACCCAGCGGGAAACCTCGTAGACCTTCGTTTTCGGCAGGTCCGAGATCACGGCGAGGCCGCCGCACATGTCGCCGTAGATGGTGCAGTAGCCCACGGCGAGTTCCGACTTGTTGCCGGTGGTGAGCAGCAGCGCGCCGGATTTGTTCGATAGGGACATCAGGTAGAGGCCGCGGATGCGGGCCTGCATGTTCTCCTCGGTGACGTCCTCCGGCAGGTTGCCGAAGACGGGCTTCAGCGCGGCCTTCACCGATTCGAAAGTGGCCTGGATCGGCACGGTGTCACAGCGGATGCCGAGCTTTTCCGTCAGCGCGATCGAATCGTCCACACTGCCCGAGGACGAGAACCCACTGGGCATGGTGAGGCCGTGGACGTTCGCCGGCCCGAGCGCGTCGGCGGCGATCACCGCGGTGAGCGCGGAATCGATGCCGCCACTGAGTCCAAGGCAAACGCCGCTGAACCCGCACTTCGTCACGTAGTCGCGCAGTCCCAGCACCAGCGCCTGATAGAGATCCTCGGCGGAATCGGTGGCGGGGGCTTCGACCTCCCCGCCCTGTTCCAAATCCACCACGGTCACCGCCTCGCTGAACCCCGGCAGGGCGGCGAGCAGTTTGCCATCGGCGGACACGGCGAGCGAGTGGCCGTCGAACACGAGCTGGTCGTTGCCTCCCACCGAGTTCGCGTACACCACGGGCACGCCGTGTTCACAAGCGACATCGGTGATGAGCGCGCGGCGCACGGCGGGCTTGCCGAGATGGAAGGGCGAGGCGCTGAGGTTCACCAGCAGGTCGATGCGGCGCCCGGCCAGCTCGGCGGCGGGGTCGCGATCGTAGAACGGGCGCTGGAGGTAATCCTCGGTCCAGATGTCCTCGCAGATCGTCACGCCGATGCGGTGGCCGTTCCACTCGATCGGCTCACAGACGGAACCCGGCTCGAAATAGCGGCGCTCGTCGAACACATCGTAGGTCGGCAGCAGGGTCTTCCAGATGCGGTGGCGGATTTCCCCATCCTGAAGCCAGGCGGCGGCATTGCGGAACGGTTTGCCCCGGCCCTCGGCGTGGTGATCCACGTAGCCCACCAAAAGTGGCACCGAGCGGATCTCACCGGCCAGGTGGTCGAGTGCCTGCAGGCACTTTGGCACGAACTGGCTCTTGAAAACGAGGTCCCGCGGCGGATAGCCGACCAGCGACATTTCCGGGGTCACCACCAGATCGGCCCCCGCGTCCAGACACTCGCGATACGCGGCCACGAGGCGTTTCACATTGCCGGGGAAGTCCCCCACCACGGCGTTGATCTGGGCGATACCGATGCGCATGGGCGGAGCGTCGGCAATCGGCCTGCGGTAGGCAAGAGAAGAGGGTCAGTGAGGAACAAGCGCATCCCCGGCCGTCTTCACGGCCCGATCGAAGGCATAGGGATCGGTCCCTTCCGGAAGCTCACCCTCGCATGCTTCTGCCAGTTGACGACCGGTGGCGACGTCGTATTTGACATAGTAGTGCTGCCCGTGGCGTCCGCAGGAAACAATGACCACCGCGCGGTCCTGATCCACGAGCGCCCAGCCCTCGATGAAAGGTCCGCTGCCCCCTGCCTTGAAATCCCGGATGGCCCGGCCGTTCCGGAGACACAGGCGGAGCGTGTTGTTCACCGGCTCATGGTGGTCATTGAAGCGGGTGTAATACGTCCACCCCACCATCCCCGGTCCCACCACCTTTGCCAACATGACCTGCCCCTTACGGGTCCACATTTCCGTGTGCCTGTCATCGAAGTGAACTTTCACGTTTCCGTTCGCTGTCTCCGCTGAAATCGCCCGGGCCTCGGGCTTGGCCGAAAGGGAGGAAATGGACAAGGCGAGGAGCATCAGGGGAGTTTTCATGACAAAGGGATGCGGGGCAGGTACGCGACCGATCGGGTGCTTCTTGCGGAAAACTTACCGGAGCGAGATGAGGAACCGAACGCCCCCCCCGGCCCTATGAAATGAAGCCCCCGCCTTCCGCAGCTCAAAACCGCTCGCGGAATTCCTGCAACAACCCGAACACGCCATTGAGCACACCCCGGTCCGAGCGATCGCTGAAATCGGGATGCAGCAGTTCGAACTTCGGTGGCGAGGCAAAGCGTTGCTCGGCCGGCAGGGAATCCTGCTCCGCATAGTAAATGAAGCCCGCCTTCAATTCCGCGATGCCCGTGGCACCTCCACCTCCCACGATCCCGAACACCTTCGCGCCCGTCTCGTAAGTGGAGAATGGATACACCGAAGTCGTCTTTCGGAAATCCGCAGTATCCCGGAAACCTTCCCGCCCCAATAGCTGCATATACCCCACCAGATACTTCCCATACATCGCCGCGCACTGGCGGCTCATCAAACGGCCCCCGGTGAGCAGCACCACCACGCAGGACAGGACCCGGAAGCCGGTCTTCCAAGAGGGCTGGACCTGGATTTTGAAACTGAGGACCAGCCCCGCGATGGTGGCCACCGCGATCGCCGCCAGAATTCCCCAATCCATGTAGACATTCATCGGCCGCCATCCTCACCCGGGCAGCCGCGCGGGGTCAACCTCCACCCACACGAATGAAGGGCCCGTCCCCGCGCATGAACGGCGGTGGCGGACCCTTCTTTCCTTCGTCTTGTATTCCCCCCAAAATGGCGGGCCGTGGTGGCATCACTGTCGGGCCTTGGTCTGGAGATACTCACAGACCTTGGCGGCCCCCACGGCGAAAAGGATCGGCGGAGTGAGCGCGGCAAGGAGCCGCATGTTGGTGATGAAAATGGAACGCAGCGGCAGTTTCTCGATCAGATATCCCGCCGCCGCCGCGATCATCACCGCCTGGGCCGGATGGTTCACCACCCGTTCTTGGCAGGCTTCGTATTTCCGGCGCACGTAGGTCTTCCCATCATCGAAGAGGGCCTGCACGCCCTCCTCCACGGTGGGAGGCTCAAACAAGGTGGGGCCGACGATGGAGGCGCTCATGGGTTACCAGAATTTGAGGTTCTTCCCGAAGGACCGGGCGCGGTCGATGGCGGCATCGAGCGGGTGGTCCGGCAGGTGGCCCTGCACCGCGCCGATCACATCCGAGCCGCGGCCACGGAGGTCCTCGAAACGGGAGCGGGCCTGCTTGCGAAGCGGCGTGAGCACGTCGGCGAGGTCGGACGAGTCGAACCAGCCGCTCTTTTTCGGCGCGGGCCGCAACAGATATCCGAGCGCGAACCCGAAGGCGGTGAAGCCGATGATGGCGGAAACCGGACGGTCGCGGACGAAATCGCGCACGTGGTCGGCGGCGTCGAGCCCGCGGGCCCGGATTTCCGCACCGGTGTCGCGCACCGCGCCGGTCGCGCGCTGGATGGCACCGGAAGCCCGCTCGCGCAGGGAACCCGCTCCATCGTGAAACTCGTCCGCGATTTCGCGGGCGTGGCCGCGGACATCATCGGCGGCTTGGCGGGCGTGGTCCTTGACGTCGTCGAGGGCTTCGCGGGCCTGATCTTTGATGTGGGATGCTGGCTTGATCATGACAGGGATACTTCTTGCACCTGCCATACCAAGTGCTTCACCCGCCGCAACCACCACTCAACATCAGCAACTTACAAACCAACCCCTCTCATCCCGAACCCTCCGCAGTTTGCAGGATGCACTCGTGAGAACCCCGGATCGAGCGATTTTCCCCTCCCGATAAATCCGGCACGCCCCCCCGAGCGATGCTATCCTGCAGGGTCATGACCACGTACGATCCCTCCGAGCCGGTGCCGCGGGCTCCGGACATCAAAACCGGCCCCGATTATCTCGACGAAAACCCGAACCAGGAGCTGGTGGACGAGGGCATGGAGGTGGCCGAAGAAGACACCCACGAATCCTCCCAGGAAGGCCTCCTGGATCCCGACCCCGAACTCACCGCCGCCGACCAGGACCTCGACGATGCCGCGGCCGAAGCCGGCCTCGACGCCGCCCCCGAAACCGCCGCCATGCAAATACGACGCACGCCGTAGTCGTGTAGCCGCGTTCGGGAGAACGTGGGTGGGGTGGATTTACCCGTTCCCATGTAGTCTCCGGTTTGCAATCGCCCTCTCTGAGCCCGGAGGGCTACGCTCTGCTAGCCGGTGGCGCAAGCCACCGGACCCTGGCGAGAGAAGCTCAAGTCCCGTCAGGGACGACGCTGCCTGCGCTCTTTCGGCGGACTTGCCATTCCCGCGGTTTGGAACGATTCGGAACTCTTCGAACATCGAACGCGAGCCACCATCTGGAATGTTACCCGGCCTCCGATTGCGTCGCCCCTTGCCGGGGCTTGGAATTCATGGCCGCCCTATTCCGGGGGCTGGCGCGCCCCGGCTAGCAGAGCGTCGCCCTCCGGGCTCAGAAAGGGGCAGTCCGGCGGAGAACTGGACGTACAAGGATGAGGGTGGATTCACCCCACCCACGCTCTCCCGAGCGCGGCTACGCCAAGGACAGCCATCAATCCCTCGCTCCCGACCTCGGGAATACGAACCAGCCCGCCGCGTGCAGCACGAGCGCGGCGATGAATACCCCCATCCCGGCGCCCACCGATTGATAGGAAGACCGGACGATGAATCCCGCCCACAGCACGAACGGCACGCACAAAGCCACGGCAATGCTCCGTGCCCCCCACAACAGTGTGGAGGTTTTCGAGGCGTAGCGGACCAGCCGCGGCGACGCCAGCAGGAGCAGGAACACCAGCGCCCAAACCGCCAACGCCCCCGCCGCCATGAACGGTTGCGAGGGAATGTAAACGGTATCATGCCCCACCTCCACGGCGTTCTGTTTCAGAATCTGGAGCAAATAGATGTGGATGTCCCCCACCGGCATGCTGCTGCGGGAAAACTCCGAGTAATGGAGGATCATCCACGGCAGGAACTCGGCCACCACGGCGAGGAGAATGCCAAGCCCGAGCAGCCCGTAGGCGATGAGCTGGCGTTTGCGAAAAGGGTCCATCCTGCCCGAGATTGCACCGGCCGGGCCTTGGCACGCCAGAGCGGAATGAAACGTCATCGCGTGACCCGGCGTCACTTCCCGGCCGGCTGCTCCACCACGCGGAAACCCACGGCATCGGTCGCCCCGTTTCCAGACCAGGTGGCCGCCGCCCCTTCCGGCTGCGGCAGCAGATCCCCGGCGAGCGTGAATTTCAGCCGGTAGTCCCCGGGAGCCAGCGGCACCGTGGCTTGCTCGGTCCCGCGGTCGTCGGAATAGCGGAGCACCGAGTGGTTCGTGCCGCGGTCCCAATCGAGATAGGCATTGCGCGCCACGGTGTAGCTGCCGTGGGCGGGCACGATGATCGATTGCGGAATGACCGGCTCGGCGGCCTTCTCCCCCGCCGCGATCATCTCCTTGCCATTGGAATCCTCGATGGAAAGCCGCAGCGTGTCCGTCACCGGGAAGACCAGGTCGGTCGCACCCTCGTTGGTGACACGCAGTTGGATCGACACCGGGATGTGATGGCTGGAGTCCTGGGGCGCGAGCCAATCCCCCTGGGTGACCGCGGAGAATTTCAGCCCGCCGACCGGCTTCGCCACCGATTCATGGATCGCCACCGGACCGGGCAGCGAGGGCACCGGCGAATCCAGCGCGCCATGCAAGACCAGGCCCGCCACCGCGAAATAGATCACCAGGCCCGTGACGTCCACCAGCGTGGCCACGAAAGGCGCGGAAGAGGTCGCTGGGTCAAGCCCGCAGCGCTTCAGCAGGAATGGCAGCATCGACCCGGACAGCGAACCCCACAGCACCACCCCGATCAGCGAGAAGCCGACCGTGAAGGCCACCAGGTTCCAGTGGGCCCCATAGACATTCGGAAACACCCCGGCCCACACCGCGATGCGGATCATGCCGATGATGGCGAGGATCACCCCAAGCGCCAATCCGGAGAAAATCTCGCGGCGCATCACGCGCCACCAATCGCGCAGTCCCACCTCGCCGATCGACATCGCGCGGATGATCAGCGTCGCCGCCTGCGAGCCGCTGTTGCCACCGGAGGAAATAATGAGCGGCACGAACAGCGCCAGCACCACCGCCTTCTCGATCTGCTCCTCGTAGTGCCCCATCGCCGTGGCGGTGAGCATTTCGCCGAGGAACAGCACGATCAGCCACGAGGCGCGCTTCCGCACCAACCGGCCGAAGGAAATGTCCATGTACGGCTCGTCCAGGTGCTCCATACCACCGAGCTTCTGGATGTCCTCGGTGGCCTCTTCCTGAGCCACGTCGAGCACGTCGTCCACCGTCACGATGCCAACGAGCCCGCCGGTTCCATCCACCACCGGCAACACCGTGCGGTCGTATTTCTGGAACGCCTTCACCGCCTCCTCCTGGTGGTCGGCGGCGTGCAGCAGGGTCATCTTGCCATCGCGCAGGTCACCCACCTTCTGGTCCAGCGGCGCGAGCAGGAACTCGCGGATGCGGACGTCGTCGATGAGCTTGCCGTGGTCGTCCACCACGTAGAGCACGTTCAGGGTCTCGGAATCGCTGCCGCGGGAGCGGATGTGGTCGAGCACCTGCTTCACCGTCCACTCGTCGCGGATGGTGAGATACTCGGAGGTCATCAGACGTCCGATCGAATCCTCCGGATAATCGAGCAGCCGCAGGGCCACCCGCCGCTCCTCGGGGGAAAGCATTTCAATCAGGCGCGCACAGACCGCGGTCGGCAGCTCCTCGAGCAGCGCGGTTCGGTCGTCGGACGACATCGCCTCCAGGATGCGCGCGGCATCCCGGCTGCTCATGGCGTGGATCAGCTCCTCCTGGGCCTCCACCGGCAAGTATTCGAAGACCTCCGCCGCGGAGCCCGTGGGCAGCAGCCGGAACAGCACCGCCTGCTCCTCCGCAGGCAACGGCTCGATGGCCTCCGCGAAGTCCGCGGGGGCGAGCGTGCCGAGCACTTGCTTCAGCCCGGAGAAATCCCCGCTCTGAAGGCGCTCCACGAGCTGATCTTGCAGTTCCGAAAGCATGGTGGGCCTAGCGGCGATTAACCCTCCGCCAGCGGCCCCGCAAGCCCAATGGCGGCGAGTTTCAAAGAAGTTTCATCCGCCCTCCCTCGATCCCCTCCCACCACCGCGGAAATCCCCGCGAATGGGGCGAAATCGTCGCACTTTCCCAGGCCCTCGACAGGACTCCCGCCCGCCCCCAGTAAAGGGTGCATGCAACGAAGTTTTCCTTTCCTGCTCAGCCTCTTGTGCACCTCGGCCATCGCCCGGGCCGAACCCGCCGCCGCCGGCCGGGTCCACGACCTGACCGCCCGGGCCAGCGAGATCGATCCCCGCGCCCGCGAGCATCCGGAGATTGGCTTCGTCTTCACCAAGGATGGGAAACCCGCCGACACCGAGCACGCCCGCGTCGACACCCGCGTCCCCTCCCAGAGGAAACTCGTCATCTGGCTGATGGGCTACAATGGCGGGCTCTTCGAGCGCCTTTCCGGCTACGGCCTCCACGCCATCCAGGTCCACTACGCCAATGGCTGGTTCACCAAGCTCTACTCCGGCCCGCCGCCCGCCGACGACCTGTTCCTGTCCAATGTCCGCCTGGAAGCCGCCACCGGCGAGGACCACAGCCCGGCCATCGAGATCCCGAAGCCGGACGGCATGATGGAACGCGCCCTCCAGTTCGTGAAATGGCTCGACCAAAAGGACCCGGATGGCGGTTGGAAGCAGTTCCTCACCGCCGATGGCACCGACCTGCGCTGGGACAAGGTGATCGTCTCCGGCAGCTCCCATGGGTCCACCACCGCCGCCCGTTTCGCGAAATACAAGGCCGTCGACCGCGCCGTGCTGTTCTGCGGCCCCCGCGACCAATTCGAAGTCTGGCAGAAACTCCCGTCCGCCACCCCGGGCAACCGCATCTTCGCCTTCAGCCACGTCCAGGACGCCGGCTGGACCGGCGAGCACTACCCACGCTCGTGGCAGCTCATGAAGCTGAACGACTACGGCCCGATCGTGGACGTCGACACCACCTCCCCGCCCTACGGCCACACCCGCCGCCTCACCTCCGCCGCCGATGTCGGCGGAAACCCGGACAAGGCCCACGGAGCCGTCCTCCCCGGAGGCAATTCACCGAAGACAACCGGGGGCCAATACCGTTACGAGGACGTCTGGCGCTACCTCTTCACCAGCCCCGTCGAGGAAACCGGCAAGGCCGTTCCGGCGGAGCCGTGCAAGCTGGATCAGCGGGCGAAGTAACCGTCAGGGAGAGGGAACCACGAAAGACACGAAGGTTCACGAAAGGAGGGACGCGCGGGCTTTCCTCCTTTCGCTCCGTGGCCAACAGACGCCTCCCCTTTCGTGAAATTTCGTGTCTTTCGTGGTTTCAAACAGTCCCAGCTCCCGTCATCAAGGAAGCCGACCCGCATGAAGCCATTCGTCTTCGCCCTCGTTCTCCCGGCCCTCACCGCCAGCGCCGCGCCGGTGGTCATCGATGACATGGCCGCTCTCAAGACCATGCGGGAGAAGCTCGGCGAACTGGCGGAGAAGCATGAGTCCACCGATGGCAAGACCCTGATGGCGAAGCTGGAGAAGGCCCCAAAGAAGGCCGCCGTCGCCCTGCCCGCCACACCGCCGAAACCCGCCGGTTACAACGATCTGGTGAAGAGCGTGTTCGTGGTGGCCTCCGCCTACAAATGCGCCGACTGCGATGAGTGGCACAACGGCGGCACCGCCTCCGCCTGGTGCCTCACCGAGGACGGCGTGATGGTCACGAACCGCCATGTCTTCCTCGCCCCCGAGGATGAATCGTGGGGCGTCTATGGCGTGGACGGAAAGATCTACAAGATCACCGCCATCCTCGCCTCCGATCCGGAGGCCGATGCCGTCCTGTTCAAGATCGACCCCGCGGGCGCGAAGCTCACTCCGCTCAAGCTCGGCACCGATGCCGACGTCGGCACCAAGGTTCGCATCCTCAGCCACCCCGGCGAGCACTTCTATTTCCAGACCAGCGGCGAGGTGTCCCGCTACTCCATGGATCGTACCTTGGAGGACGATAGCAAGGAGACCCTCTGGCAATCCGTCACCGCCGAGTTCGCGGAAGGCTCCTCCGGTGGTCCGGTGATCGATGCGGATGGCGTGGTGGTCGGCATGGTGTCGAACGTCGAGGCGATCAACCACATCGGCGAGGAGGAACCCGCCACGGAAACCCCGGATCCGAAACGCCCCGTCGAACAGGGTGCGAAACCCGCCGACCCGAAGGCCGGCAAGGACAAGAAGGCTCCCACTCCGCCGAAGAAAGAAACGCCGAAGCCGAAGGATGTTCCCAAGGAAGCGCCGAAGGACGCCCCCTCCCCCAAAGGCCAGCCCGTCCCCGAGCCCGAGGGCAACGAGCAGCAGATGATGATCAAGAACTGCGTCCCCGCCTCGAAGATCCTCAACCTGATCGAGAAGTAGCGCGAGGCTCCCGCTTTGCGTGCTTCTGGAGGATCGGGGCTGACAGAAGCGTGCTTCCAGGGTGAATCGAAATCCCAGCGGCAGCGGGCGTGGAGAAGCACGCAAGGCGGGAGCCTCGCGCTACTGCGTCACCACCACGCGGAAGAACCCCTTCCCGTCCGCATACACCGTTTTCGCCACCGTGGCGCTGCTGGTGGTGCCGGTGGCCACCACCGTCTGGCGTGTCGTCCACGTCACCATGTCCGGGCTTTCCTGCACCCGGTAGCTCTTCCCGGATTCGGAATTCCAGCCCACCGTCACGTTCGCGCCGCTGTTGCTGAAGCCGGTCACCTGAAAGGGCTTCGGTTGCACCTTCTCCACCACCAGCTGTGGCGGGAAACCGGTCTCCATCGAGGCGAAGGACACGTTCAGCGATGGCGTGCTCGTCTCGTCCGCCGCCTGGATCACGAAGCCGTTGTTGGCCGCCGTGCCCGCCACCCACGCCTTCACCTGGGCGGTCACGTCGAGCTCCACCCACACCGCCACCGTCTCCGTGGAGGGTTGAGAGATCCCGATCGTCCCCAGCGAGGTGCCCGGGGAAAACGTGCTCCAGCGCGCCGCCGCCACCGTCCACGCCGTGCCCTGCGCGTGCACCGTCACGAATCCCGGCACCAACGTGCCGCCGTAGCCACTGGAGGGCGAACCATCCGGCAGCACGTAGAGCCGCAGCTTCGCCGTGCCGATCTCCGCCGCGGTCATCGCCAGCGTGGCGGTGGTGGGATTGAACTTCACCAGCGACTTCTGCGAATGGCCCTGCCCGCCGCTCGAGTTCACACCCAGCGAATAGGTCGTGCTCGTGGGATAGGTGGTGAATTGATAGACGTCGGTGTCCTGTGTCGGCGTGAGGACCACACCGGCGGAAGCCAGCGAGAGCGAGGCGGCGAATGGGAGGAGGATCGGTTTCATCGGGTCAGAAGGTGCGGGTGATGCTGATGTGGAAATTCGTGCCCGGCGCGGTGCTGCGGTCGTCCGTCGCGCTGCCGCCGAGGTGGCCGTTGCCGCGCCGCACCGAGCTCCACGACCAGTATTTCTCGTCGAAGAGGTTGTTCACCCCGGCGTTCACCGTGAGCGTCTCGGTCGGTTTCCAGTAGGCGGAGAGATCCAGCGTGGTCCACGCCGGCGGGCGGAAGAACCGGCCCTGGCTGGTGCTGTCGTCCACGTGCGTCACCGCCGCGGAATGGACCGCCGTGAGGCGCACGCCGTGGCGCTGGTCCGGCGCGTCGTAGCCGAGCCAGCCGACGGTTTTCCACGGCTCCACCGAGTTCAGCCAGGTGTCGTCGGTGCGGTTGATGCCGATCGCCTTGCCGGTGGAAACGCCCAGCGACCAACCATCGAGCGCGGGGTTCCACGACCGCGCCTGCCATTCGGTGCTGGCTTCGAAGCCGTAGATCTCCGCCTCCCCGCGATTCAGCGTGGTGAGGATGTCGCGCCCCTCGTCGTCCTGACGACCGGTGCGGACGCCGTTCTCGATGTAGTTCCGGTAGAAGGTGTAGAAGCCCTCCACGCCGATCTTCCCGGCATCGGACTCGCCTTTGAACCCCGCCTTGAACGCCTCGCTGGTTTCCTCCTGGAGCGAGGGATTCGGCACCGTGATCGAACCCACCGGGCTGCCGCCCGACGCCGGGTGCTCGAAGATCATCGAAAGCTCCTCCGCCGTGGGATTGCGGATGCCGTGCGACCACGCGGCGTAGAGGCGCGTGCGGTCGGTGGTCTTGAAACTCACGTCGAGCCGCGGCGAGGGCGTGGCGTTGTCGTAGTCCGTCGGCGGGTCCACCTCATGGAGATCCAGCGCCGCCAACCGCGCCAGATAACCGGGGCTCGGCTCCGGGCGGATCGCCGTCGAGTCCACGCGCAGGCCCGGCGTGACCGTCCAGCGCCCGACTGCAATCTCATCCTGCGCAAATAGGCCAAGCCGCAGCGTGGTGCTCGGCGCGAACGAAACCTTGTCCCGCTCCCACGGCATCCCCGTATCCAGCCGGACGAAGGTGTTCTCGCTGTCCTCATGCGAGACGTCGATCCCCGCCAGCAGGCCGTGGGTCACCCCGCCGGATTGGATTTCCTTCCGCGCGATCGAGGTCAGCCCGAGCAGGCCGGTGTCGAAACGGATCGACTGGCTGCGCAGGCGGCCGGGAATCGTGACTCCGCCGATGGTGACGTCCTTCGAGCGACTGCGGTTGTCGCTGCCGCTCACCGAGCCCTGCCAGTAGGCGTGCGTTTCCAGCCGGTCGATCCAACCGCCCGCCGGTTCGTAATCCCATTCCAAGCCCACCCGCTGGCGGGTCATTAGCTGGGCGTTCAGCACGTTGCGGTTGAAGACCGGGAAATCCGAGATCACCGCGCTGCGGGCATTGCTGCCGGTGTTCCGCTCGTAGGATTCCAGCGTGAGCAGCAGCGCGTTCTCGCCGCGCCGGTAGCCGAGTTTCCCGAGCACCGCCCCGCTGGTGAAATCCACCGGATTCGGCGGCAGCGTGCCATTGTTCACCGTCTCGTGTCCCTCCCGCCCGGCATAGAGCAGCATCGCCTCGAAATCGCCGCGGCGGATCGCCCCGCCCGCCTGCACCGCCAGGCTCTCGTTCGCGGAGAAATACTGCGTCCGCAGTAACCCGCCCGCATTCCCCTTCGCCAGCAGGTCATCCGGTCCCAGCGTCTTCATCGAGACCACGCCGCCGAGCGCGTCGCTGCCGTAGAGCGCGCTGCCGCCGCCCTTCATCACCTCCACCAGGTCGAACATCGCCGGATCGAAGTAATCGCGGCCGCTGCCGCCGGAACCACTCTCCGCGCCCATGTCGAAGGAGGTGGACACATACTGCGGCGGCTGGCGGATGCCATCCAGCTCCACCGCGATCCGGTTGCCCTCCACGCCGCGGATGTTGAAGCCGCTGTAGCCGCTGCCCCCGTAGGCGAAGGCCCCGTCGCCACTGGCGAAATCGAACGGGCCGGACAACAACGGATCATACTTCACCAGCCCGCCGAGATCCTCCACCCCGCGCTTCACCATCTCACCGCTGTCCAGGCGCGCCACCGTGCCCGCGGTGTCCAGCCAGTCCTTCTCGGTGCGGGTGGCCACCACCACCATGTCATCCAGCTCCTTCGGAGCCCTCTCCTCCTGCGGCGCGGCAGGAGGAGCATCGGCCGCCGCGGCGACCGCGAGCGCGGCGAGCCCGCACGCTGTGATGGCGATCCTCATGAACGGTCGGCCTTGGCGGAAAGGATCAGGTAGGGCTTCAGCGTCCCGCGGATCTCCTCCGCCGTCACCGCCTCACCCTTCTTCACGCGACCGGCCAGCGCGCCGACCGCCTTGGAAAGCGTCTTGTCCTCCACCTTGTCGCGCAGGCCGATCCGGGAGTTCTCCCCCAGCGCCCCGTCCCACGCCTGCCTCACCAGTTTCCAGAACGCGCTGGTACGGGACCAATAGTCGTTCGCCAGCGCGAAATCATGGTCCGCCACGCGGGTGTAGGTGTTGAAACCCACCTCGCGGCACAACGGGTAGGCCGCGCCCTCGCGCTGCACCTGCTTGGTGTTGTCCTGCTCGTGGAACCAACCCTGCGGCGTCACCGTGTGGCGGTTCGTCACCAGCAGCAGGTCGTAGTCGTCGCGCTTCGTATACTCGCGCCGCGGCAGCGGGCGGTTCGTCGGGCTGCTCGTCCACTCGCTCGCGCCCTCGTGGTGCACCCAGCGGCCATAGCCCTCGTAGCGCGGTTCATCCGTCACCTCCGTGACGCGCTGCGTCCACGTGCCCTTCGCCACCGCGGCATCGATCCCGCGCTTCGCCCACGTCCGCTGCCCTTGGAACTCCAGCAGCTCCGTGTCCTCGTAGGTCCACACCTGCGACCAGTGCTTCACCACCTCGCCCTCCACCTGCAGCAGGTGCTGGAGGACGATGCGCTTCCCATCGTCCTCCGCGACCTTCACCGTTTCATAGGCCTCCTCGTCGTACGGGCGGTCCTTCACCGTGTAGCCCGCGTGGAGCGAAAGCGTTTCATGGAAATGGAAGGTGACCTTGAAATCGCCCGTCATCTGCAGGATCGCGCGGCGGTCCTTCTCGAAGGCCGTCTCCTCCGCTCCCCGGGCGAACGTCCCCGCGAGCATCGCGCCCACGGCCAGCAACATCGTTGGCAACTTCATCGGCCACCAGCATGGCCGTTTTTCATCCGCCCGCTCCCGACCGCTTGCGATTGATGGACGCTGCCTTGCTCTCTGGATTTGGAGTGCGGCGAGCAATCGCCGCTTTGAGCGGAGGCGAGCCATCGCCGGAAAGAAAACCTGCGATCGGAAAACTACTGCCCCCGCTCCAGAACCATCTCCTCTCTGGTTCTCGCTCGCTTCCGAGCCCGGAGGGCGACGCTCTTCTAGCCGGTGGCGCCAGCCACCGGCCCACGCCGGGGAGAAGATTCAAGTCCCGTCAGGGACGACGCTGCCTGCGCTCTCCCGGCGGAGCTACAATTCCTGCGATTTGGAACGATCCGGCACAATTCGAACGCCGATCGCGAACTCAGGACTGGGATTCGAATCGAAATGCGTGCCCCCCCAGCCCACGTTCTCCCGAACGCGGCTACCTTCCACATCCCCCCAACAAAAATGCCCCGCGCGATCCCGGGGGACCACGCGGGGCACGGTCTGATCCAGGAGATGGCAGCCCACCATCCCCGGCTCTGGATCAGACCGCACGGCGACGGCGCGCAACCAACATGCCGCCACCGAGCAAAGCCAGGAACCCCATCGACGGCTCCGGGACCACCGCCAGGTTCGACGAACCGGAGTCGATCCGGGCCGCGGAGATCGAGGAGTGGACCGACACCGGCATCGTGATCGTCAGCGAGGTGATCTCCTCGCCGATCGAGGAAAGATCCCACTGCCACGCGCCGCCGGTGTAGGTCATCGGACCGAACGACGTGTTCCGGTTCTCGGTGCCATTCGTCGTGAAAAGGGAGGCCGCGAGATTCTGCGTGCCCCCGTTGTAGCTCAATAGCGGGCCGGTGCCATAGGGCAGCGTGTAGGCCGGATTCATCGCGATATCCACCTGGAAGACCGCCGTCTGAAGATCGAAGGTGGAGGTCTGCGTGACCGTGATCGAGTAATCGGTGGAGTAGCTGTAGGTGCCCACGCTGGCCTGGTAACCCGGCGCGCCGATGGTGAAGCTACCGGCATCGCTGCCCGCGTCCGCGGTGCGGGTCGGATTGGCGTTGCTGAGGGTCGTCCAGACGGTGGTGTTCTGGTCAACTCCCAGGTTGTAGTCCGCCAGCAGCGCCGCATGGGCCGGGAGGGTGGCGAGCACGGCGACGAGGGCGCAAACGCGCGGCAGGGGGAGGGTCCGGGCAAGGAGGTTCGGTTTCATCGTGTCAGGTTCGATCACGCCACCACCATGCCCGCTCCCCCGCCGATCCGCTCCCGGCCGGTTGCGGAAACGTGACGCTCAATTGTCGCGGTGAATGGCGATGCGCATCGTACTTCCTGTCACCGTCACTGGAGAATTCCGGATCCCGAAGGGATCGCAGCTCCGGTAGCCGGTGGTTGAGGAGCCTTGGCGACGACACCACCGGACAGCCCGGATCAGGAACCGCACCCCGAAGGGCGTGCCAGCCACGTGCCCCGGCTCCGTGGGTAGAATGGGAAATGGAATTCCGCAGGCCTTCGAACCCGGCTGCGATCCCGTTCGGGATCGAATCACCTTCCCGCCCCAACCGGAGGTGTCGTCGCCAAGGCTCCTCAACCTCCGGCTACTTGGGCTGTCATCCCCTTCGGGGATACAGAGTCCACAACCCCGGGTAAGAGCCGAAAGCAGAATACTCACCCCCGCCCCACCGCCACGCCGCCCTTCTGCATCTTCAACCAATCCTGCGGGCCATGCCCCGTCTCCTCACGGAATGCCTTCGCGAAATGGCTCAAACTCTGATAGCCCACCTCCAGCGCCGCTTCGGTAACGTTCATGCGCCCCGACGCCAGCCACTCGCACGCGCGCTCGATCCGCATCCGACGCAGGTGACGCTGAAGAGTGACACCCGTTTCCGAGCTCACGCGGCGCGAAAGATAATGCGGAGCCAGCCCCACTTCCTTCGCCAGCGAACCGAGATCCAGCGGCTGGTCCAAACGTGCGCGCACCGTTTCCAGCGCCTTGCGCACTGGATCACGCCCGCGCACGGACGAGCAGAAGCCCGCGCCCGGTTCGCCACCGGTCTTGCCACGGTACAACCGCACCGCCGCCCATTCCAAAATCCGCGCCTCCGCCAGCAAAGCCGCGCCGCCGCCCTCCTCCGCGCCCTTTGCCAGCGCCTCGCAAAGATCCTCCTCCCACAGCCCCATCAGTCCACAGAACGAAAGCCGCCCCCCCTCCCGCAACCACTTCGCCAGATCCGGATGCAGCCACTCCGGCTGCTTGCCGAGATGCGCCGAAAGCCATTCACGGGAAAGCCGCACGATCTCCATGCGGTGCGTGCCGGGATAGCGGATGCACGTCCACTCGTCCTCCAGCACCCCTCCGGTCAGCGCATACATCCCGGGCTGGAGCGGAAACCGTTCACCCGGTCCCCACACCAGGCCGCTGCCGCTACGGTTCAACCACAGCCACACGTCGCCATCCGAAGCCTCGCGGAACCGGCAGCCCGCCGAGGCCACCCGCCCCGTCATGGCCCCGCAGCGGATGCCTCCGCCATTCCGCCACCAGCCGACGTCCACGCTCATTCCGAATCAGGGGACGGGCACCGCTTCTCGCAGGTGCCGCAGCGTTTCATCGACTCGCACGCGGCCTCGATCCGCAGGTGCATGCCGCCCGCCGCGAATCCCATGCGCTTCAACATCGCGGCTTCCCGCAACGGCACGCACTCGTCCTCCAGCGGGATCACCCGGTGGCAATCCGTGCACACCACGTGCCCCACCTTCGCCTGCGGCGTTCCCGCCCGCACGAACGACCTCTGGTCGCGCGGACCGCGGATCTCCCGCAGCAGGCCCGCCTCCACCAGATCGGACAGCGCGCGGTAGACCGACGCGCTGGAAATGCCACGGTCCAGCTTGCGGGCGCGCTCCAGCAGCTCATCGGCCACGAACGCGCCCTCGCTGTGCTCGATGGCCCGGCAAAGCATCTCCCGCACGGGAGTCATCCGGCCACCCCGTTCGCGCCAAAAGGCGGCGGCACGGATCGCGAACTCGGCGGCATCCGACATGATCTCAACCCTCCGGTCGCCCATCAGGCCGCAAGCGCCGGACGGAACCGGAACTCCAGGTGGATCACCGACGCGCGGTGGCACCGGTCCTCGCGCAGGCGGTTCATCGCCTTCTGGCAGAAAGCCTCCAGATCGGTCTCGCCCGCCAGCGTGAGCGGCCAGGTTTCGAGACACACCGAGCTCTTCCCATCCAGCACCGCGATCTCCACGTGATCTTCCAGCCAGTGGCGGAACCCGTTCAAACCGGTCCGCGCCTCGCGCTGGTCCGGGGCATCCTCATGCAGATCGAAGTAGGCCTTCACGCAGGTGCCGACCCGGCTTTCGTCACATGCGCACTCACGCAGATCCAAGAGCGTATCCGCGCGCCTCTGGAAAGGACGCGCCAAGGAAGCCAGCACCGTATCGAGCGTCGCCGTGTGGGACATGCGCGACAACTAATGCGAATGATTCTCAATAGCAAGAGAAAATCCTCCAGCCCTTGCCCCGCAATGAAAAACCCGCGTGGCCGGGGGGGCTCCGGGCCATGCGGGTTGCGCTGGGAAATCAGCAGGTTCAGGCGGGATCGGTCACTTCGCCTTGAAGTCACCGCACCAATCGGCGGCGGCGGTGGCCGGGAAGTGGGACTTGTACTTCAGGTCGTTGTCGACGTTGAAGACGAGCATCTGCGGCGCGTGGCGGCGGCACTCGCCCTTCTTCGCCTTGGCATCGCTGCTCCAGTATTGGCAATTCGAGCAGGCGACGGTCTTGGTTTGAGCTTCGGTTTTCATGGGATGAAAGGTGGTTGAGTCAGGTAACACAGAAGCATCGATTCCTTCCCAACTCAAGTTAGATCAAAGAATCATGAGACTTGTTGATGCAATTCAGTCTCAACAGCTGGCTGTTAGGTTTCCGCGTAGCCGCGCTGGTGACAGCGTGGGTTGGGTTTGTCCGCGATCTCCCTCGCAGATTCGGTCCTCATCTGATCCCCCCATCTCAAAGCCCGGTAGGGCGGCGCTCCTCCAGCCGGGGTTGCATGGGACCGGGTGAATCCGTCCGACCCACGCTGTCACCAGCGCGGCTACGCAGAAAGGCCCTGATCGTCGCGATACCGCGCTCCGACAACCCACCGTCATCCTTCGACAATCCACAGGCAGCGGCCCGGCGGGTTCCAGCCCACGATGGAGCCGAAATGATGAACTCCAGCTCACCCTTCGCCTCCACCCACCAGGTGCTGCGGCTCCGCCCGGTTCCCTCGGCCGTCTTCGACCTGCTCTCGCCGATCCAGCGCCTCTACCTGCACGCCCGCAACACCGGCGCGGAACTCGCCGCCATCCAATCGCTGGGCATCGCGGCGATGGATGAGGACGGGAAAACCGCGCTCTTTCCCGAAGGCGGACTGAACCTGTCCTTCGAACGCCTCGCCGCCATCCACGCCGTGCGCATCGACAAGCTGGTCCGCCCAGCCCTCGCCGTGGAGTTCGATTTCCAGGACCGCGCCAATGGCCTGAGCGTGGTGGCGCTCGATGAATCCCCGGATGGCGGCGGCTTCGTGGAAAGCCTCCACGCCCTCACCGAGGCCCGCATCACCGCCGCCGATCTCACCCAGTGGCGCTCCGACCTCGATCCCCCGCCCTGCCTCTGCCCGCATTGCAGCCAGGCCGCGGAACGCCGTCTCGCCCACGCCGCCAGCCACCCGCTCACCGCCATCCTGGAGGAAGCCGTGGTTCTCCACCTGCCGCTGCTGTGCCGCCTCCAGTCGCAACACCTCGGCATGGTCACCAACCTCATCCCCGGCCGCGTGAAGATCCGGGACGGCTGCATCGAAACGATCGACGCCAGCCGCCACGGCCTGCTCCAGATCAAACTCGAATACGCCCACTCGCTCTGGGTCCTGCCGATCCGCATCGATGGCGAAACCTGGTCCGCCATCCGCGTCTACGACATGATGGGCCAGCTCAACCTCGAAATCGCCAGCCCGGATCCCGCTCTGGAAGCCCGCTGGCGCTTGATCTGCGAAGGCGACAGCACCCACTACCGCGCCGATACCGGGCTGTGAGGAAATTTCCCGCTTGATTTCCCACCATTTAATCTACATTCAAAACCCAAGCCCCTGCGGGCCCACGGCCACCCCACACGGGGAGCACCACCCACCCACGCCCGGATCCCCACGGACACGAGTCCCGGCCCCATCCGGTCCCCTTTGCCTTTTGGCATCCTGCTCTCCATCGGCCATGACCCCGAATTCCATCCTGAAGTCCCTGCCTACCCGCCGCCGCGTCTGGCGCCGCCTCTCATCCCACCTCGTTCTGCTGCTCGTCTCCAGCGGCACCGCGCTCTCCGCGCCCACGCTGCTGAACGCCTCCTACGACGTGACCCGGGAGTTCTACAAGGAGTTCAACGACTCCTTCGCCGCCGATTGGAAGGCCAAGACCGGTGAAACCCCGAAGATCGACCAGTCCCACGGCGGCTCCTCGAAGCAGGCCCGCTCGGTCCTCGATGGCCTCGAAGCCGACGTGGTGACCATGAACCAGTCCACCGACATCGAGATCCTCGCCAAGAACGGCCTCGTCGCGAAGGACTGGGCCGGGCGTTTCTCGAACCAAGCCTCGCCCTACACCTCGACCATCGTGTTCCTGGTGCGGAAGGGCAATCCGAAGGGCTTCAAGGACTGGGACGATCTGGTGAAACCCGGCGTGCAGGTCATCATCCCGAACCCGAAGACCTCCGGCAACGGCCGCTACAGTTACCTCGCCGCCTGGTCCCACGCCAAGCACGCCCCCGGCGGCAGCGACGCCACCGCGAAGGACTTCGTGACGAAGCTCTTCAAGAACGTGCCAGTCCTCGATGCCGGGGGGCGCGGAGCCACCACCACCTTCGCCCAGCGCGAGATCGGCGACGTGCTGCTCACCTTCGAAAACGAGGCCCATCTCGCGATCCGCGAGCTCGGCGCGGACAAGACCGAGATCGTCTATCCGACCTCCAGCGTCCTCGCCGAGGCCCCGGTGGCCGTCGTCGAGAAATACACCGCCAAGCACGGCACCCAGGCGCTGGCGAAGGCCTACCTCGACGCCCTCTACACCCCCGCCGCCCAGGAACTGGCCGCGAAGCACAAGCTCCGCCCGCGTTCCGCCGAGGTGCTGGCGAAGCACACCGCCGACTTCCCCGCGCTGAAGCTCTACAACGTCGATGAGGAGTTCGGCGGCTGGGCCACCGCCCAGCAGACCCATTTCGCCGACGGCGGCATCTTCGACCAGATCTACGCCCCCTGACGCCCTCGCCTCTTTTTCGTGGTGGTTCGCCCCACCTCCCGGCCCCCCCTTGCAGGCCGGGAGGTGGGGCTTTTTGTCGATTCTAGGCTCTTTTCCGTTCGGTCCCCATGCACTGGCCACCTACCTTGGTGGCGACTCCCACCATCAAATGGAATCCGACTCCGCTCTCCTCCCACAGCCAAACCTGCTCGCCGAGATCCGCCGCCGGCCCGGACTCTACTTCGGAGAGAAATCGATCTCCGGGCTCTATTTCTACCGCACCGGGTTCATCGCCGGAGCGAAAGGAGATAGCCAATCGCTCCCCCTGCCGGATGATTTCGACGACTGGGTGGCCTACCGGGCCCGGTTCAGTGAATCCACAAGTGGATGGAGAAACATGCTCCTCGAAAAGTCCGGTGGCGATGAAGAGCTGGCGTTCGATCGCTTCTTCGAACTCCTGGATGAACACCGCGCACGCGTCTCCCGCGTGATTGCCAGATTCAACATGACCGTCACCTTCCTGATGCCTTCCCCCGACCTTGCATGGGAAGACTTCGAGAACCTGGAAAAGATTTCGCACGATGTCAGAGCATCGGTCGTCATCTACACCGACGACCCGGGTTTTTTTGTGATCCCGGAATCGGACACTATGCCCGGACGAACTTTCTACCCGGACTTCTCTCGCTTCGAAATCTTTGTGAACGAACCTCGCGACTGGGAGATCCTCGACTCCGATGCATGCGAGAAAGCCGGATTGCCGGTGAGGTAGCCCCACCTCCCGGCCTCCCCTCCCCTTGCGGGCCGGGAGGCGGGGCCTTTTTGTAGGGACTTGGCTATCCGGCATTTGAGAGTCCGCGATTCTTGCCAAACCTGCCCGACAAGGTCATGGAATCGCCCGGCTTCCCCACACGGGGTGCCACCCCGACCATGGACGCGCCGATCGCCCTTACCCTCGCAGTCATCGTCATCACGCTCATCGCCTTCATCCGCGAATGGGCGGCACCGGACGTGATCGCCCTCACCGTGCTCTGCGCCGTGGTCGCGCTCGGCTTGGTCGACGCGGACAAGATGACGGACGTTTTCCGGAACGAGGCCCCGCTCACCATCGCCGCCCTCTTCATCATTGGCGGAGCCTTGGAGAAATCCGGCGCGGTGGACCACATCGGCCGCGTGCTGCGGGACCGCCTGCCGAACAACACCCGCCTGGCGATGCTGGCGTTCTCCGTTCTCACCGCCTTCTTCAGCGCATGGATGAACAACACCGCCATCGTGGCGATCCTGTTGCCGGTGGCGCTCGGTCTCGCCCGCTCGAAGGACATCCCGGCCTCCCGCCTGCTGATGCCGCTGTCCTACAGCTCCATCCTCGGCGGCTGCTGCACCCTCATCGGCACCTCCACCAACCTGCTGGTGAATGGCACGCTCAAGGACATGAAGCTGGAACCGATGTCGATGTTCCAGCTCGCGCCGCTCGGCATCCCGATGTCCATCGCCGGCATCGCCTACCTCGCCATCTTCGGGCCGAAGCTCATTCCCGCCCGCACCTCGATCTCCGGCACCCTGGAGATCACCCAGCGCACCACCCCGCTCTACCACCTGCTGGTCGGCGACCACTCGCCGATGCTCGGCAGGAAACTCACCGAAACGCCCCTCTTCGACCGCGCCAATGGCATCCACATCATGGAGGTCCGCCGCAAGGGCGCGCGCGTGATGAAGTCGCTGAAGTCCCTCACCGTCGAAAAGAACGACCGCTTCCTGATCGCCCTCCACCGCCGCCGCGGCAAGGCCGTGAAACCGGAAGCCCTGTTCTCCGAAATCGGCGCGACGACCCTTTCCACCGTCGATGGCATCGTCACCGAGCTGGTCGTGAAGGACGAGTCCTCGCTGATCGGCCGCACCCTGGCCGCCTCCGATTTCCGCCAGCACTACAACTGCGTGGTCCTTGCCCTCCACCGCAATGGCGTGAACATCACCAGCCAGATCTCCGATGTGACGCTCGAACAGGGCGACACCCTGCTGGTGATCACCGCCCTCAACAACCTGGACGACCTCGAGGCCACCCGCGATTTCATCCTCACCGATTCCCCGGACGACGCGCCCGAAGACGAGGCTGCCTCGCGCCAGCCCCTCCACCACATCTGGCTCTCGTGGGCCGTGCTGATCGGCGTGGTGGCCGTGGCCACCCTCACCGATTTCCTCGGCGGAAAGGGCGGCGCGCTGCCATGGCTGCCGCAGATCCCCATCCACTACGCCGCGCTCGTCGGCGCGCTCCTGCTGCTGTGGCTGAAGGTCGTGACCCCGCGCGATGCCTACGCCAGCATCGATTGGCAGGTGCTGCTCATGCTCTACGGCCTGCTCGGCCTGGGCATGGCAATGAAGGACACCGGCACCGCGAAATGGCTGGCGAACAGCCTGGTGAGCCTCGCCCGTGGCCATGTCCCGGCGGAAATGCTCCCGATCGTGATGCTCTGGGCCATCTACCTGATGACCCTGCTGCTCACCGAGGTGCTCTCGAACAACGCCACCGCCGTGATGATGGTGCCGATCGTGGTCACCCTGGCCCACAGCCTCGGCGTGAGCCACTGGCCCTACGTCATGGCCGTCACCGTGGCCGCCTCCACCGCCTTCGCCCTGCCGATGGGCTACCAGACCCACATGATGGTCTATGGCCCCGGCGGCTACCGGTTCTCCGACTTCCTCCGCGTGGGCATCCCGCTGAACATCATCTGCTGGGTCACCGCCTGCCTGATCATCCCCTTCCTCTGGCCGTTCTGAGTAGCACAAGCATTCCTGCTTGTGAGTGGGACGGGCGGATTGTTCCCCAGGTTGGAACGTCCGCCCCGCACCGCCGGTGATTCTAATTTCACGCCCCCTACTTTCCCATTCCCATCCGCCGGTGCCTTCTGCATCGTCACGGAAACCCAGAATGAAACGCCGCCATTTCATCACTTCCACCCTGGCCGGATCGCTTGCCGTCCCCGCGCTCGCCGCGGAAGCTCCCGCCGCCAGCGGTCCGCTCACCTTCGGCCTGATCACGGACGCGCAATACACCGACGCCGAGCCGCAGGGCGAACGTCACTACCGCACCACCCCGGAGAAACTGAAGGCCGCCGTGGAAGACCTCGCCGCGCGCAAGCTCCCCTTCACCTTCCACCTCGGCGATTTCATCGACCGCGATTTCAAGTCCTTCGCCACCCTCCTGCCACTGCTCGAGCCGCTCGGCCACCCGGTTTACCACCTGCTGGGAAACCACGACTACTCCATCACCGATGCCGAGAAGTCCCGCGTGGTCCAGACGCTGGGCATGCCGCACGATTACTACAGCTTCCGTCGCGGCAAGATCCGCTTCATCGTCCTCGATACCAACGGCCGCTCGCTCTACAAGTACCCCGCTGACAGCAAGGGCGCGAAGGCCTCCGAAGCCGTCTTCCAGGCCACCAAGGCCGCCGGCGAACCCGGTGCCCAGCCGTGGAACGGCGGCGTGGACAACGTCCAGCTCGATTGGCTGGAGCGCGAGCTGGAGGGTGCCACCGCCGCCGGTGAAACCGTGCTCGTCTGCGCCCACCACCCGATCCTCCCCGCGGATTCCCACCAGCTCTGGCAGCACAAGCCGTTGCTCGACCTGCTGGTGAAACACCGCTGCGTGAAGGCCTGGCTCAACGGCCACAACCACGATGGCGACTACGCCCTCCACGAGGGCATCCACTTCATCACCTTCCGCTCGATCCTCCAGCGCCCCGGTGTCAATGCCTGGGCCATCGTCACCGTCCACCCGGACCGCCTCGTCATCGAAGGCAAGGGCCGCGAAGTCTCCCGCGACCTGCCGTTCCGGGCATGAATGTAGCTGAAAGCCCTGCTTTCAGAATGTAGGGGGAAGCTCCAGCTTTCCCTCTTCGGGGGGGGAGATCGTTTGGCCTCCCCGCCACCGCCAACTGGAGCTGGCGGAGACGATTCGAAAGCGGAGCTTCCGGCTACAATGGCCACCGGGCCTCCCCCAAGGAGGCCCGGCCTGTTTGAATCAATGCGGCTGGATGTCCATCACCTGCACGCGCGCCCAGGTGTCCTTGAACGTGTCGATGAACACGTGGTGGTCGGCGTCTTCCTGATAGATGTCCTGCTCCGCGATGGTGTCGAAGGTCATGGAGAGCGCGTAGTCCCAGGACTTGTCGATCACCGGGCGGTCCATCACCGGCGCCGGGGTGCCCCAGACGCCCTCGACCACCTGCGGAATGTCGAAAAGTTTCTCCAGGCCGGCCTCGAACGCGGCGCGCTCGGCCTCGCCCTTGTACTCGTCCTTCAGCCAGAAATAAACGTGGTGTTCAATCGCCATGCCCGGAGTTTCCAACGCTAACAGGCGCTCCGCAAGCAATAGTCCGCACCTTGCCAATCCCCCCGCGCTGCGCCATGGTGGCACGATGATGAGCACGGCGGCGCGCGCGCGGAACCTGGGCACCCTGATCCTTCCCGGCCTGCTGCTCGCGTCCTGCGGCAGCTTCAGCCTGAACGCCCGCCGCTCCTCCGAGCGCCAGCCCCAGGCCGCCGACCCGCTCGACAGCGGCCGCGAGATCGGCCTCACGCTGCTCCGTTCCACCGCCATCTCCGCCGTCCGCCAGCCGGTCACCACCACCAAGGTCGGCTTCGCCTTGGCCTACCAGCGTATCCGCACGATGTTCCGCTCGAACGTCTCGCTCGCGGACTTCGCCGATCCCCCGCCGCCCGAGGTCCCCGGCACCCCGGAATTCGAGCGCCTGCTGGACCGCAAGCACCTCCGCCGCGCCGAACCCGGCAAGGCCACCTTCCGTGTCGACGGCCCCGCGTTCTTCGCCGACTTCCGCCGCGAGATCGCCCAGGCCAGGAAGACGATCGACGTCCAGGTGTTCATCTTCGACAACGACGACACCGCCATCGCCTGCGCCGATGCCCTCAAGGCCCGCTCGCACGACGCCCGCGTGCGCGTGCTCTTCGATGACGTCGGCACCACCTTCGCCCAGGCCGCCCCGCCGGAGACCCCCGGCCCCCGCGGTTTCTCCCCGCCGGGAAACATCCACGATTACCTCAAGGACGGCTCGAAGGTCCGCGTCCGCCGCATCCTCGATCCCTGGCTGGTTTCCGATCACACCAAGCTCATGGTCTTCGATGCCAAGCGCGCCTACCTCGGCGGCATGAACCTCGGCCGCGAATACGAATCCGAGTGGCACGACCTGATGGTCCGCATCGAGGGCCCCATCGCCGTACCCCTCCAGCTCGAGTTCACCCGCGCCTGGCGGAAGGCCGGCCCCGTTGGCGATCTCGCCCTGTTCCGGAAGCCCGCCTGGTACCGCCCCACCCAGCCCGGCACCGGCCCCGCCTTCCGCATCCTCCGCACCGATCCCTCCGAGGGCACCTACGACGTGCTGAAAGCCATCCGGCTCGCCATCAACGCCAGCCGCAAGCGCATTTGGATCGAGAACCCCTATTTTGCCGCCGATGACATCGCGGACGAACTCATCGCCGCCGCCCGCCGCGGCGTGGATGTCCGCGTCATCCTCCCGAGCCGCGGCGATTCCACCATCATGGACGCCGGCAATGCCGCCACCGCCCGCGAGGTGATGGCCGCCGGGGTGAAGGTCTACCGCTACCCGCGCATGACCCACATGAAGGTGATGATCGCCGATGGCTGGGCCACCTTCGGCTCCGCCAACCTCGACACCCTCAGCCTGCGCATCAACCGCGAGCTGAACCTCTCCACCAACGATCCCGCCACCGTGAAGGCCCTCGAAAACGCCGTCTTCACCCCCGATTTCCGCCACTCCTCCCGCATGCTGAAGTCCGACACCGACAGCATGATCGCCCCCTTCGCGGAATCCATCGCGGACCAGTTGTGAGAGCCCTCCTATCAGGCCTATGGAGCCTATAGGACCTATCCATCGTCCGCATTGACACCCGCCACCGCGGTGATGTCATCTGATGACGAATGTTCCCTAGGTCTGCCGAGTGTTTTCTCCTTTCCGCCGCGATGGCTCTCGCTGGATGGTGCGGCTACCGGCAGGCGCTATCTTCACCCGTTCCAGCCGCTTCACCGGAATCCCAGCGGTCTCTCTCGATCCAGAGCCAACAACCGGCGGTTGCTCCGGTCAAAACCAGCCCTCCCGAGGATCGCGATTTCATTCCCCTGGCCCTCGCCCACTCCGGGGATACCCACGATCAATGGACGGTCATCTCCGGCTACTCCGAAGCCAGAGTCAAAGCCGCCTTGGAAACGGTGGCAAAGACCCCGGATGCGCCAGGTGCTCAGATGCTCGTCTCCCAGCTCTACTACCGCTGGGGACAATTGAACCCGCCGGCAGCCGTGGCCTCGGAAGAACGCCGTGGCTTCAATTCCCTCCGCTCCACCCTGCCCGCCGGGCATCCTGATCGTCCCAGCCCCGCCACCTTGGCGTGGCTCAAACAAGAGCCTCACACCGCCGAAGCCGCTGCCGCCGAGATCCAACAAAAGACCCGTAGCCAGGAAGCCAACGCACGCGCCGCCCCTCTTCCCCAGGTCCTTCACCCACGAAAGCCCGAGCCCCCGCCTCCGGCCCCCAAGCCCGATCCGGCTATCGACCCCTTCTCTCTCGACTCCGACCCCGGCCTCCAATGAAAGCCACCTCCCGCCTCGCCATTGCCACCTTCGCCGTTATCACGGCGGCAGGCGCGGGACATTGGCGCGGCACCATCGAGCGGGAGCGTCGTGAACCACCGACCCGCCTCGCTTCCAACTCCCCTTCAATCGTCCGCCCACCGGAAACCACCCGGCTCACCGCCGCCCGCAAACAACTCCCCGAGTTCACCGCCAAGCTGCTCCGCTGGGACGACTGGCAAGCCCGCGCCGACATCGAACGGCTCCTGAAGGATCTCAACGCCGGAGAACTCGATATCCTCGCCCGCGATCTCGATCCCGCCACTCCCGGCGACAACGGCCGCACCGCCTTGAGCATGATCTTCGGCCAACTCGCTCGCACGGACCGGGAACTGGCCAAGGCCTTCCTCCGCGATTTGTCCACCGAGATCAAAACGCCTCCGCTATACGAATCCTCCGTTCTGAAATCCCTATTGATCACTCTCTCGATCTTGGAGCCTCGCGGCGCACTGGAACTCGCGGACACCTGGGGCGAGCAGCACCAGGAGATCCGGCAATTCCTATCCGACACGGCCTTGGAGCATCTCGCGGAAATCGATCTCGACACGTTCCGCACCCGCTTCGCCGCGCTGGATGACACCCGGCGCTCCAGAATCTTGCGTAATCTGTCCGACTTCGACGAAACGAGGACCACCCTCGCCGAGGTCCTCAGACTCTCCTCCACTCTCCCGCCCGAGGCCATGGAGGAAGTCCGGGCCCAGCTCGTGGAAGTGATCGCCATCCAGAATCCGGTGGAAGCTCTGCGGTTGCTCCAAACCTGGGAACTCCCCGAAAACATCAGACGGACCGCCGATACCAGCATGACCGCCGTCTTGCTCCGCGATGCCACGGACGACGACTCCCGCAGGGTTCTGGACGGCTATCTCCAGCGCAATCCGGAGCGGCAGGATTGGAGCCCGCTCGAATGCCCCCTCCAGTCCTGGTGCGAACGCAGCCCCACCACCTACGTGGATTGGCTCGATTCCCTCCCGGATGGCCCCCAGCGGGACGCCGCCGCCGCGGCAGCCGCCCGTTCCGGCATCTGGCTTCCACAGGCCCAGGCTTTCGCCGACGCGATCGGCGACCCAACCCTCCGCACCGAGGTGGGACACAGACTCACACGCCGGCAGGAATTGGAAGGCCCTTAGCAGCGTGAAGCAGGGCGCAAAGCCTCCTTTCCCCGGCCCGCCGGTCGGACCAGACGGCCACCATTGATCTTGAAACATCCCCCCGTTTCCCTCGTATGGGCGGCGATGCGTTTGTCCTTATTGTTTGCAGCAGCAGCCCTGTCCCTCGCCGCCGTCCGGGCGGAGGACCGGCCGAACATCGTGTTCATCTTCTCCGATGACCACGCCCTCAATGCCATTTCCGCCTACGGCGGGCCGCTCAAGGACGTGGCCCCCACCCCGAACATCGACCGCATCGCCAAGGAAGGCGCCATCTTCACCCGCTCCTACTGCGGAAACTCGATCTGCGGCCCCTCCCGCGCCACCGTCCTCACTGGCAAGCACTCCGTCGCCAACGGCTTCATCGACAACAGCGGCTCCCGTTTCGACGGCACCCAGCAGACCTTTCCGAAGCTCCTGCAAAAGGCCGGCTACCAGACCTCGATCATCGGCAAGTGGCACCTCGAGTCCACCCCCACCGGCTTCGACCATTGGGAAATCCTCAACGGCCAGGGCATGTACTACAACCCGGAGTTCATCACCGCCTCCGGCACCAGGCGCGAACCCGGCTACACCACCGACCTCATCACCGACAAGGCCCTCACGTGGCTGGACAAGGACCGCGACAAGTCGAAGCCCTTCCTGCTGATGTTCCAGCAGAAGGCCCCGCACCGCAACTGGTCGCCCGCCGCGCGCCACATGCACCTCTTCGATGGCGTCACCATCCCCGAGCCACCGACCCTCTTCGACGATTACGCGAACCGCGATGAATCCCTCAAGAAGCAGGCGATGCAGATCGCCAAGGATTTCTCGTGGGAGAACGACATGAAACTCCACGGCCCGAACCTCTATCCGAAGTTCTTCACCGGCGCCGATGGCAACGGCGAGTTCCGCCGCATGACCCCGGAGCAGCTCGGCACCTGGGACGCCGCCTACGAGCCGGAGAACCAGAAGTTCCTCGCCGACATGAAGGACGGCAAGCTCGATGAGAAGGCCGTCGTCCGCTGGAAATACCAGCGTTACATGAAGGACTACCTCCGCTGCGTCCGCGCCGTGGACGAAGGCGTCGGCAAGGTCCTCGATTACCTCGACAAGTCCGGCCTCGCGAAGAACACCATCGTCATCTACAGCGCCGACCAGGGCTTCTACCTCGGCGAGCACGGCTGGTTCGACAAGCGCTGGATGTTCGAGGAATCCCTCGCCATGCCCTTCCTCGTCCGCTGGCCCGGCGTCGTGAAGCCCGGCGGCCACAACGCCTCCCTCATCCAGAACATCGACTACGCCCCCACCTTCCTCGATGCCGCCCATGTCCCCGTCCCCGCGGACATGCAGGGCAAAAGCCTCGTTCCCGTCCTCAAGGCCGGCGACCAGACCCCGGCGGATTGGCGCGATGCCATCTACTACTTCTACAGCGGCGAAGGCACCCACGCCGTCGCCCCCCACGAGGGCGTCCGCAATGCGAACTACAAGCTCATGTGGTTCCCCAGGACCAAGCAGTGGAACCTCTTCGACCTCCAGAAGGACCCGCAGGAAATGAAATCCGTGGCGGCGGACCCCGCTTACGCCACCATCCTCGAAGGCCTCAAAAAGCGCCTCGCCGAGCTCAAGGCCGGCTACGGCATCAACCCCGCCACCACCACCGCCCAGCGCGGTGAGGACACGCCCTGGTGGCGCCAGCGCCACAATGAAAAGCTCAAGCTCGCCAAGGAAGGCCCGCACGACCTCGTCTTCGTCGGCGACTCCATCACTCAGGGCTGGGAAACCTTCGGCAAGGACCTCTGGACCGAATACTACGGCGGCAACCGCAAGGCCCTCAACCTCGGCTTCTCCGGCGACCGCACCGAGCACGTCATCTGGCGCCTCATGAATGGCGAAATCGACAACGTCGACCCCAAGGCCTTCGTCCTGATGATCGGCACCAACAACACCGGCCACCGCATGGACTCCGCCGAGGACACCGCCTCCGGCGTCCGCCGCATCCTGGACATCCTCCGCACCCGCAAGCCGAACGCCAAGATCGTCCTGCTCTCCATCTTCCCCCGCAGCGAAAAGCCCGATGACAAGATGCGCGTCCGCAACAGCGAGATCAACCAGCGCATCAAGTCGTTCGCCGATGGCACCAACATCGTCCACCTCGACGTCAACGACCGCTTCCTCGCCCCGGACGGCACCCTGCCGAAGGACCTCATGCCCGACTTCCTCCACCCGCAGGGCGAAGGCTACAAGCGCTGGGCCGAGGCCCTCGAGCCCGTCCTCGTGAAGCTCGGTCTGCCGAAATAAGCCGCGGCTCTCCACGAAAAAACCGGCACCCCTCTCGGAGTGCCGGTTTTGGAAAGATCGTCAGTCGCGGGGCTTAGTAGCGATTGCCGCCACCACCCTTGTAGCCGCCACCGCCGCCACCCTTGTAGCCACCGCCGCCGCCACCACCACGGTAGCCGCCACCGCCGCCGCCCTTGTAGCCGCCGCCACCACCGCCGCCGTAGCCGCCGCCACCACCGCGTTCTTCACGCGGCTGGGCTTCGTTGATACGGAGATTGCGGCCGTGGAAATCCTGGCCGTCGAGGGCTTTGATCGCGGCTTCCATGGCTTCCTTGGAATCCATGGTCACGAACGCAAAGCCACGCGGGCGGTTGGTTTCGCGGTCGATCGGGAGATGAACGTCGGTCACCTGGCCATATTCGCCGAAGACGGTGCGCAGATCGCTCTCGTTCGTGTCAAAGGGGAGATTCCCCACGTACATTTTCATTTTTCAAAGTGAGTCCGCGCGGTGTTCATTAAAGTAGCAGTTCGCGTTTATCGCGTCTCAGATCACCACCGAATTGAAAACTCACTTGGCAATACTCTAACCCTTCGTCTGGCTGGGCACGAACCCGAAGACCAGCATGGGCTGCTGTTTTCCAAAAATCGAGACAATCCTCAAAAATCGTCTCCGCGGCCCCAAGTAGCACAAGTATTCCTGCTTGTGAGTGGGGGCACTCACCCCAATCCCACCACCGGCCAGTCCTCAGGCAACGCCCCCCATCGTAGCTGAACGTAGCTGAAAGCTCTGCTTCCAGAGTGTAGGGGGAAGCTCCGCTTTCCCTCTGCGCGGGGCACACGCCGTCCGCGAAGCCAAGCTTCGCGCTACCCTACGGCCGCCTCCGCACGCGTCCCCCTCTCCCATAGGTCCTATACGTCCTATAAGACCTATACGCCCTATCCCCCAAAACACTCCGCCACACCCCACGGGCCGCTAACCACCTCACACCCACACCCATCCACACCCCACCCCCAAACAAAAAAAGAGCCCGTCCTCATCTTTCGACAAGGACGGGCAAATACCTGGCGACGACCTACTCTCACAGGACCTATCGTCCAACTACCATCGGCGCTGCAGCGTTTCACTTCCGGGTTCGGAATGGGACCGGGTGGTTCCACCGCGCTGTGGTCACCAGAGGGCAATCTTGGTTCATCACTCGTTGATGATGATCAAAACTGGGACTCTGAGGACGAACAGCTTCAGCTTCGTCATTTCAGTAAAGGATTAGAGCAGCGGACCTTCAACACGGTCCGCTCCCTGACATCCACACGGAGAACTTCATTTTCCTAACTTAACCGATCCACTCGAGCCTCTCACTATGGCCTCGGGATCCAAATCCCTTTCAACAACGGCAACGATTCCGATGGAATCAAGCCGAACGGATGATTAGTACTGGTAAGCTGAATATATTACTACACTTGCACTTCCAGCCTATCAACGTGGTAGTCTTCCACGATCCTTCAGGGAAAATTCATCTTGGGAGGAGCTTGGCGCTTAGATGCTTTCAGCGCTTATCTCTTCCGCACTTAGCTACCCAGCCATGCTCTTGACAGAACAACTGGTGCACCAGAGGTGCGTCAATTCCGGTCCTCTCGTACTAGGAATTGAACCCCTCAATTTTCCTGCGCCCACAGAGGATAGAGGACCGAACTGTCTCGCGACGTTCTGAACCCAGCTCGCGTGCCGCTTTAACCGGCGAACAGCCGGACCCTTGGGACCTTCTCCAGCCCCAGGATGCGACGAGCCGACATCGAGGTGCCAAACTTCGCCGTCGATATGAACTCTTGGGCGAAATCAGCCTGTTATCCCTAAGGTACCTTTTATCCGTTGAGCGACGGCAATTCCACATTCTACCGCCGGATCACTTAGGCCTACTTTCGTATCTGCTCGGCTTGTTGGCCTCACAGTTAGGCGGGTTTATGCCTATGCACTCGACACACGGTTACCGACCGTGCTGAACCCACCTTCGCGCTCCTCCGTTACTCTTTAGGAGGATACCGCCCCAGTAAAACTGACCGGCTGACACTGTTCCCCGCCCGGATTCACGGGTCGAGGTTAGATCTTCCAACACCCAAGGGTGGTATCTCACTGGCGGCTCCGCGATCCCCTAAAGGACCACATCAAAGCCTCCCACTTATGCTGAGCATGAAAATCGAAAAACCAATGACAGCTTACAGTTAAGGTCTATAGGGTCTTTCCGTCCTTCTGCGGGTAGGCGGCATCTTCACCGCCATTACAATTTCACTGAGCACCTGGTTGAGACAGCGCCCAACTCGTTACACGATTCGTGCAGGTCGGAACTTACCCGACAAGGAATTTCGCTACCTTAGGACCGTTATAGTTACGGCCGACATTCACGGGGACTTGGGCTCAAAGCTTCGCCTTGCGGCTAACCTCTTACCTTAATCTTTCCGCATTGGTCACGTGTCACATCGTATACGTAGACTTACGTCTTGGCACAATGCTGTGTTTTTGCTAAACAGTCGGTTGGGCCATTTCACTGCGGCCTGGAAATCAGGCACCCCTTATCCCGAAGTTACGGGGCCAATTTGCCGAGTTCCTTAACCAGGGTTCACTCTTACGCCTTGGTATACTCTACCCACCCACCTGTGTCGGTTTGCGGTACGGGTTGCTTAGCATGCACTAGGGCTTTTCTAGGCACAGACTTCGGTAATGCGGATCGGCCGTAGCCTCACCTCGGAATTCAATTACTTAGTTACCTCCATCCATGCGTCATCCTAGCTTAAGGTTCGCAAGTGCAGGAATATTAACCTGCTGTCCATCGGTTACGCCCATCGGCCTCACCTTAGGTCCCGACTAACCCAGGGACGAAAAACGTAGCCCTGGAAACCTTGGGTTTACGGCGGACCGGGATTTCACCGGTCTTATCGTTACTTATGTCTGCATCCTCTCTTCTCAGCACTCCACAGTCGGTCGCCCTCCTGCTTCAAGGCACTGAGAATGCTCCTCTACCGCGCCATTCAAAAGAATGACACCCAGAGCTTCGGTATTACGCTTATCGCCGATCATTTTCGGCGCAGAATCTCTCGATGAGTAAGCTATTACGCACTTTTTAAATGGTGGCTGCTTCTAAGCCAACATCCTCACTGTCTGTGAAATTCCACATCCTTTCCACTTAGCGTAATTTAGGCACCTTAGCTGCTGATCAGGGTTGTTTCCCTTTTGACGATGAAGCTTATCCCCCACCGTCTCACTGCTATGCTCCATTGAGTGGTATTCGGAGTTTGATAGGGTTTGGTAGACGGGTATGCCCCCTAGCCCTTTCAGTGCTCTACCCCCACTCATCAGCACATAACGCTGCACCTCAATGCATTTCGAGGAGAACCAGCTATCACGGGGTTTGATTAGCCTTTCACTCCTACCCTCAGCTCATCCGAGAATTTTTCAACATTCACCGGTTCGGTCCTTCACGTAGTATCACCTACGCTTCAACCTGGCCAAGGGTAGATCACCTCCGCTTCGGGTCCAGCACCTGCAACTAATTCGCCCTATTGGGACTCGCTTTCGCTTCGCCTCCGTTCCAGAAGAACTTAAGCTCGCCACAGATACTAACTCGCAGACTCATTAAGCAAAAGGCACGCCATCACCCACGAATGGGCTCTGACACCTTGTAGGCACACGGTTTCAGGTTCTATTTCACTCCGCTCACAGCGGTTCTTTTCACCTTTCCCTCACGGTACTGGTTCACTATCGGTCGCTAACTAGTATTTAGCCTTACGCAGTGGTCTGCGCAGATTCACACAACGTTCCACGTGTGCTGTGTTACTCAGGAACACCCTAGGGGCAGATCGGATTTCGGATACGGGGATGTCACCCTCTGTGTCGTGCCTTTCCATGCACTTCTCCTATCGTCACCACTCCCACGTCGGGGTCCTACAACCCCGGGGACAAGTCCCCGGTTTGGGCTCTTCCGCTTTCGCTCGCCACTACTGACGGAATCGATTCTCTTTCTTTTCCTCCGGTTACTGAGATGTTTCACTTCACCGGGTATCGCGTCTTCTTCCCTATTTGATTCAGAAAGAAACGATGGCGTATTAACACCACCAGGTTACCCCATTCGGAAATCTCCGGATCAAAGCGTATTTGCCGCTCCCCGAAGCTTATCGCAGCTTATCACGTCCTTCATCGCCTGTTAGCACCAAGGCATCCACTGTGTGCCCTTCGTAGCTTGATTCCTTTCGAAATCAGCCATCGTTGAGTCTTCACTCATTTCTGAGTGTTCAACAAAATTGCCATAAACATTAATTGGGAATTTAGAGTATTCCAAGACCACGTAAAGAGCGCTCATATGAGCAATCAATATGCAGTCAGGAAAAACTTATTTCTCCATGCGGATGTCAAAGAGCGGACTCTCTTCTACAATGCTAAACTCGCTTCTCCCAGTTCCTTTGCTAGGCAAGAGGTGGTGGGCCTGGCTGGACTCGAACCAGCGACCCCGCGCTTATCAAGCGCGTGCTCTAACCAACTGAGCTACAGGCCCAAAGTATTGGACTCATGCCCAATTGAAGTTGGTGGAGGCACAGGGACTCGAACCCTGGACATCCAGCTTGCAAAGCTGGCGCTCTACCAACTGAGCTATACCCCCTCTCTGGAGGTGCGAATTGAAAAGAAAAAAGCCAAATCGTATGCTGCGAACCATGCTGGTTTGCTCAGGTTAAAGGATTTGAATGTTGTGAGGGCGATTGCTCGCTTCTCGCTCCCAAGCCAACATTTGCATGCTGGTGGGAGTCGACCTTCTCAGGGATGGACTAGCCATTTGAGATTCTCCGTAGAAAGGAGGTGATCCAGCCGCAGGTTCCCCTACGGCTACCTTGTTACGACTTCATCCCAGTTACCAGCTACACCTTAGGGCTCTGCCTCCTTGCGGTTGGCGCGAACACTTCGGGTGCGACCGGCTTCCATGATGTGACGGGCGGTGTGTACAAGACCCGGGAACGTATTCACGGCACCGTAGCTGATGTGCCATTACTAGCGATTCCGGCTTCATGGAGGCGAGTTGCAGCCTCCAATCCGAACTGGGCCCAGTTTTATAGATTTCCTCCACCTCGCGGTCTCGGTTCTCATTGTACTGGGCATTGTAGTACGTGTGCAGCCCTAGGCGTAAGGGCCATACTGACCTGACGTCGTCCCCACCTTCCTCCCAGTTGATCTGGGCAGTCTGACTAGAGTTCCCGGCATTACCCGCTGGCAACTAGTCACAAGGGTTGCGCTCGTTGCGGGACTTAACCCAACATCTCACGACACGAGCTGACGACGGCCATGCAGCACCTGTGCAAATCCCCCGAAGGGTCACTCGCTTTCACGAGATTAGAGATGCATGTCAAGCCTAGGTAAGGTTCTTCGCGTTGCATCGAATTAAGCCACATACTCCACCGCTTGTGCGGGTCCCCGTCAATTTCTTTGAGTTTTAGCCTTGCGGCCGTACTTCCCAGGCGGTGCGCTTAACGCGTTAGCTCCGGCACAAGGGGGGTCGAATCCCCTCACACCAAGCGCACACCGTTTACTGCCAGGACTACAGGGGTATCTAATCCCTTTCGCTACCCTGGCCTTCGTGCCTCAGCGTCAGATACTGTCCAGTGACTCGCTTACGCCACGAGTGTTCCTCTCGATCTCTACGCATTTCACTGCTACACCGAGAATTCCAGTCACCTCTCCAGTCCTCAAGTCAAGCAGTATCGGATGCAGTTCCGGGGTTGAGCCCCGGGATTTCACATCTGACTTACCTAACCGCCTACGCACCCTTTACGCCCAGTGATTCCGAACAACGCTTGGGACCTTCGTATTACCGCGGCTGCTGGCACGAAGTTAGCCGTCCCTTCCTCTTCCGGTACTATCAACCCTGTCTGCTATTCACAGCCAGGTCTTACTCCCGGATGACAGGAGTTTACAATCCGAAGACCGTCATCCTCCACGCGGCGTTGCACCATCAGGGTTGCCCCCATTGTGAATTATTCTCGACTGCTGCCACCCGTAGGTGTCTGGACCGTGTCTCAGTTCCAGTGTGCCTGATCGTCCTCTCAGACCAGGTACCCGTCGTTGCCTTGGTGAGCCGTTACCTCACCAACTAGCTGATAGGGCGCGAGCCAATCCTCCAGCGACAGCCTTGCGGCCGCCTTTACTCTTGCGAGACCATGGGGTATTAATCCAAGTTTCCCTGGGTTATTCCCCACTGAAGGGCATGTTACTCACGTGTTACTCACCCGTGCGCCACTAAGAGAAATCATATTGCTACTCATTCTCCCCGTTCGACTTGCATGTCTTAAACACGCCGCCAGCGTTCGTTCTGAGCCAGAATCAAACTCTCCGTAAAAATATAGTGCTAGGTTCTATAAAGAACCTGCTTAAATTGGACCTACTGACCAGGTTTCCCTGGTTCAGCCTGCGCACCTCTCAAGGCGCGCAGCACACAATTTAGCCTTTTTCTTTTCCGCTCAGCCTCAAACCGCCGCACCAGAGACTCTTTGCAGAGTGTTGGCACCGTTCGTGCTGAGCCGCATTGTCAAAGATCCGTTTCGAGGGGACTAAGAAGCCGATCGGGTGTTTCCACCGCGACCGGCTGTCGGTCTCTCGTGTCGCGCTTCGTAGCGGCGACGGGCGCAAGCTACCCTGAACGGACCCCGCGGGTCAATGCCTTTCGTGATGTTTTTTCACGACGAACCCGCAAGATTACCCCAAACCATTCAAAATCAACAGGAAGAAATCCGGTTTTTTCTGACGGAATGGTCACCGAAACCGCCGATTCGGACGTCAAAACGGGCTCCAAAAGCAGGTTTCGAGGCGGAATGGGGCTGAAACCGGCCGGAATAGCTAACAGAGGACTGTTAGAGGGTGTGGCGGGAGGGATTTTGAAGCGGATAAGGAATTGTGGATAAATCATTTACGATACACATCCCCCACTCCGGTCACATCGATTCAACCCGCCTCTAACAGGCCCTCCCGAAGGTCACCGGAACACCGCAACACGCTGTCTGTTAGAGAGCGGCATCCGAAGTAGCGCTGGGCTTGGCCCGGCGTGCGGTGGGCGGCCCGAAAGCCAAACGATCCGCCCTCGATCAAGCGGCTCGTCCCCACACGCGAAGCCAAGCTTCGCGCTACTTGGCGCGTTCGGAGGTGGGTGAGCTTCGGGAGCGTGAAGGTGAGCGGGAATTGACCCCGCCCACGCTCTCACGAGCGCGGCTACGAAGAGGAGGAGTCCCCAAAAAGAAAAAGCCCGTCGCGGAGGGCGACGGGCTTGGGAAAGAGAGAAGGTCGAAGAGGAATCCCCTTCCCTGTTATTTGGCGCCGGTGAGGAAGGCGAGGAGGTCCTTCAGCTCGTCCGGATTGAGGCGGTTGATGAGTGCGCCCGGCATCGGGGAGGCCGGGGAACGCTCCACCGAAACGACTTCGTCCTTCGGAACCTCCGTGGTCTGGGTGGGGTCGAAGGGATTGGTCGCGAGCTTGAGCTTGCCGTTCTCCTCGCCCAGCGGACGACCGAACAGCGAGGTGCCGTCCTTCTTGGTCACGGTGCTGAAGGCAAACTGGTCGGAGACCTCCGCGCTGGGGTTGATGATGGCGTCCGCGATATCGCGGGCGGTGAACCGTCCCCCAAGCGTGCTGAGATCGGGACCGACCGAGCCCCCTTCCCCATTGAAGCTATGGCAGGTCGCGCAAAGGGCGGCCTTGAACATGTTGTGGCCGTTTTCCTTGTTGCGGCCGGTCAAACCACCGGCGGCGAGGGCGGCGACCTCATCAACCGACCAGTCCTTGCCCGGGCCTTTCACCGGCGGCAGGTTCGCCATCGGGTTCGCTCCCGCGGCGGCGGGCTTGTCGAACTTCTCCTGTTCCTCGGGGGTGGCATTGGCGAGGGCCTGCTTCCGCAGCGCGGCGACGAAGCCGGCGTAGCTCGATCCGCCGCTGTTGGAGGCGAGGCGGTCGACCCAACTGAAGAAACGCTCCCGTTCACCGGCTGCCCACGGACCTTTCACCGCGCGCAGGCAATAGACGTAGTGGAGCACCTGGCCGGACGGCAGGTTCTGGAGCATGGCCAGGATCGGCTTGCCGTAACCGGAATTACGCGACGCGAGCTCGGTCCACGCCGGCGGCTTGCCGGGACCGGCGAGGTCCATGGCGGTAAGGGTGCGGCCCACGATGCCGGGAGCCTGGAGGTAGCAGAGCAGGCGGCAAAGCTCGCGGTCCACGAGCTCATCGCCGCTCGGGAAGGCCTTGTTGACCTTGGCGAGGATGGCCTTGGTTTCGTCGGGCGTCGGTTGGCCGCCGCGGGCGAACTCCAGACCGCAGGCGCGGAGCCAATTGGTCTTCTGCACCGGCGTCAGGGATTCCCACGCCAGGCGGTCGAGGGCGCCGAGCACGCGGGCGCGGTCCTCCGTCGTCGAAACACGGGCGAGACCGATCGAGGCGTCGATCACGCGCCAGGCGTCCTTCTCGGAATCGAGGCGCGGGGCCCAGCTCGCGACGGGAAGCTTCTCCAGAGCAGTGCGGGCGAGGAAACGCTCGGCGCGCTCGGTGGAACCCAGACGCTGCCACAGGCCATCGATTGCTGCCGGAGTCGGCTTTTCCACCACTTCCTTCAGCTTCGCCAGCGGGTCGGCGGCGGGCTCGATCCGCACCGGGCTGGTGCTTTCACTGCCGGTGTAGGTCACGCGCCAGAGGGCGGACCCGGTCTTGCGGCCGCCGGTGAGCACATACATCGCTCCATCCGCGCCGATCACCGCATCGGTGAACGGCAGGCCCTTGCCGGTGATGAATTCCTCGCTGACGGCCTTGTAGCCGGAGCCGGAGGGCTCTAGGTGGATGGCCCGCACGGTGGCGAAGGTCCAATCGAGCAAATACAAGGCCTGCTGGTACTTCGCGGGGAACTTCGCGCCACGTCCAGCGACCACGCCGGTCGGGGAGCCCGGGCCGAAATCGATCACCGAGTTGAAGCTGTCCTCGTATTCCACCGGCCATTTGCCGCTGCCGTTGCGCCAGCCGTATTCGCCGCCGGGCAGGATCTCACAGAGGCGGGTCGGGCGGTACCACGGCGTGCCGAAGTCCCATTCCATGTCGGAATCGTAGCCGAACAGGTCGCCGCGGTTGTTGAAAGCGATGTCGTAGGTATTGCGGAGGCCGCTGGCGTAGAGTTCCCACGAGGTGCCATCCGGTTTGAAGCGGGCGATCCAGCCGCCGGGCGCCATCTGGTTCGGATCGTGGCCACGGGGATCGGTGACGCGGGGCAGGAGCTGGTCTTCCTTCCAAACTCGGGCCTGCATCGAGCCATCGATCTGCGGGACCTCGGTGAAATTGCCGGCGACGACGTAGATCCATTTCCCATCCGGGGACGGCACCATCTGGTGCGGACCGTGCTCGCCCTGGCCCTTGAAGGCCTTGAGTTGGACGGGGTCCTCGTAACCGCCATCCGGTTTCGCCTTCGCGGTCCAGACGCCGCTTTTGGGCGCGTCTTCATTCACCACGATGAACAGGGTGCCCTGGTGCCAGAGCAGACCATGGGCTCCGGAGATTTTTAGCCCGAGGGGCTCCACCTTGAGGGCGGCTCCGGGAGTGACGCGATAGAGCTGCCCGTATTGGTCGGAGCAGATGAGGTTGCCCTTGTCATCGCGGGTCACCGCCACCCAGGAGCCTTGGGTGTTGGGAACTTCATAAATACGGTCGAGCTGGAACCCTTTGGCGACCGTGATCCCGCTGGTGGGATCCTGACCTTGGGCGAAAACCCGCCCGAGGAGGAGGAATGACAATAGCAAGCAATGAACTTTCATGCGTGAGCAGATACGGACACAAGTTCCGCCAATTTCAGACATTTTCAGTCATTTCACCACATGCCGGCATTTTTTCGATGCTCGGGTGGCGCTTCCACCGGAAAAACAGCAAGGGCGCGAATCCGGGATAGCAATTCGGATCCGCGCCCTTGTGAAATCATATTCCCCCCAAAAGGTCATCTGTCGGCTTTCCGGGCTTGCTCCCCCCGGATCGACCTCGGAAGGCCAACGTTTGACACAAAGGAATATGTGGGAGTGGTTTTCAGCTAGCCGAAGCACGCTGTCGCCATTCGTTGGTGTTACATTGCACCAAACTTTTCAGAAGTAAAAGCATTTCGTGTCCCTAAAATCGGACATGAGGCCGCAAAAACGGCCACAATCCGTCTAAATGCCGGAAAATGAGGAGGTGCCGCTCCCCTGTAAGCCGGATTCTGTCCATCCCCGGAGGGACTGGACGGCCATTTCTCTTCCTGCTTTCGCAGGACCCCGCTTGCGCGGAGTGCGACTAATACCCGGAGATTAACGGGCGGGCCGCCCTTCCCCTGTTCTGTCTTGCACCACGTGGGGTTTGCCGTGCCCCGTTGGTTGCCCTTCGGGCGGTGGGCTCTTACCCCACCGTTTCACCCTTACCTGATCCCTTGCGGGCCATCGGCGGTTTATTCTCTGCTGCACTTTCCGTCCGGAAGCCTTGACGCTTCCGTCCCCCGTTTTCACGGGGCACGCTGCCCTATGGTGTCCGGACTTTCCTCTACGAGGCTTGCGCCCCGCAGCGACCGTCCGGGGAGCGGCGGGCGGACCGTGCAACAAATGATGGGACGGGCCAAGGGAAATTGCGCGGAAGCGGAGAGCTGAAGCATGGATTCACCCCTCTCCGGGTGGATCGAACACCCGACGGCCGCCACGGGACCTTCGCTCGGGGGCCGTGCGGCACTGTCCCGATCTGGATCAATCCACCGCTGTTCACCTTGGTAACCAAACTTCTGCTTCCTCCCTCCTTCCCTAGTCATTCCATTCGACCCTTGGGCTCCTGCTTCAGGAATCCAGGCGCACATTGCATTCCACCCCTCCTATCCCAACCACACGTGATGAAGACGACCTGCCCCCATTGCCAGCAGCCTATTGAAATAAGCGATCTGTTCGCTGGGCAGGCATTGGCTTGTCCGTCGTGCGCCGGAACCTTCCAGGTGCCGGCGGCGCCTTCCCGTCCCCTGCCAGCCACACCTTCCCGGCCGGTGGGACGGGCGAAGTCCCCGCCAAGCGCCCGACCACCACGGAGAGCGATCGTCGTTCCCCGCCAGGCATCTTCAAAGTCCGGCCTGTGGCTCGTCTGTGGTGTGCTCGCGCTGGCGGCCGTCGGCTATGCCCTGCTGCGGCCACCGCTTCCGACACCGCGTGGCAAAGCGCCGGAGCCCCCGGTTGCCACCGTTCCACCGCAACCGGCCAACGCCACCGCGCCCGGCACGCCGTCTGCCGAGAGCGACGAGCTGAGCCGACTGATCGATGGCGCACGCATCGCGGCCGATCAAACCGCGACCCGCAAGGCCGCGGAAGAAGCGGCAGCCAAGGATGCCCAGGCCCGCGCGCTGGCCGATGAGATGTCAGCGAAAGCGGCGAAGCTGTTGGAGGAGACCACCCCCGCCCCGGTGAGCGAGCCACCCGCGATCACTCCGCCGGTGGCCGCCAAGGTGCCGGAAATTTCAGAGCCCGAGGGTTTGGCCGTCTCCGGATCCTCCCGCGGGAGCTTTGTCCATCCCGGCCTGCTGCACAACGAGGAGGATTTCAAGCGAATGAGAACCTACAAGGGCGTGCAGCCCTGGAGGTCCGGGTGGGAGAAAATGACCAATAGCCGGCATGCGAACCTCGACTGGAAGCCCCGTCCCGCCGACATCGTGGTCCGCGGTGGCACGGGTGAGAATTATGCGGATTTCTATCGCGATATCGCGACGGCCTATGTCTGCGCGGTCAACTGGCGGGTCACCGGCAAGAAGGCTTACGCGGAGAAATCCATCGAGATCCTCAATGCCTGGTCCTCCACCTTGAAAAGCTTCGGCGGCAACTATGACCGGAATCTCGCGGCCGGCATCTACGGGTTTGAGATCGCCAATGCCGCCGAGATCATGCGCACCTACAGCGGCTGGAAACCGGAGGACTTCAAACGCTTCCAGAAGATGATGCTGACCATCTTCTATCCCATCAACAAACACTTCGTGGAGACGCACGGTGACAGCCCTGGCAAGATCGACCACTTCTGGCCCAACTGGGAGCTCTGCAACCTCGCCTCGCTGGTCGCGATCGGCGTGGTCTGTGACGAACGGAAAATCTACAACGAAGCGATTCGCTACATGAAGACGGGGGACGGAAACGGGGCGATCAAGGTCGCCGTCTACCACATCCATCCGGACGGGCTCGGCCAATGGGTCGAATCCGCGCGGGATCAGGGGCACACGCTGATGGGGATCGGCCTGATGGCCGCGATCTGCGAAATGGCCTGGAAGCAAGGCGACGATCTCTACGGATACGACAACAACCGGTTTCTGGCGGCCTGCGAATATGTGGCGAAGTACAATCTGGGGGAGGAAGTTCCCTTCAAAAAGTACGTGAACAGCGTGCAGGGCACTTTCACCGAGGTCGGCGGGGGCGGCCGGGGAATGGCCCGGCCGGTTTGGGAACTCCCCTACAACCACTACGTGAAGCGCAAGGGGCTGAGTGCCCCATGGCTGACGAAGATGGTGGAAAAATCCAGTCCCGAGGGCGGCGTGGGTGACTACGGTCCCAACAGCGGAGGCTACGATACCCTTGGCTTCGGCACGTTCACCGCGACCCTCGACAACAAGGCACCCGCCAAGCCGCCGCGCCGGTAGGAAGACGTCTGATCGACTACACGTCGAAGACGCCGAGGTCCCACTGGTCGTGCCACTCAATGACGGGGCAGCCGTGCTTGAAGACGATAGGGAGCCAGAGGTGGCGGCCGTCGATGGCGTTGCGGGGACGCCAGCGGTCGGCCATGTAGATGAAGGCGTCCTGTTTCCCCGGCACGGGCAGGATGAAGGTCGGTTGGGATTCGAAGCTGTTGGCCATCTGTGCGCCATTGCCGATGCACGGGTTGCCGAGCTCCTCCCACGGCCCCCAGATCGAATCGGCGACACTGAGGCGGGTGGGATTCGGCGACCAGCCGGTGCAGTCGGACGAAAACAGGAAGTAGCGGCCGTTCCATTTCATCAGCGCGGGGGCTTCATGGAAACGGCCGGGCATCACGCGGACGTAGCGACCCGCCGGGGTGGTGAAATCGTCGGCCAGCAGCGAGATGTGAAGGGTGCCATTGTTCTCCGCGGCGTGGATGTGGTAGGCGCTGCCATCGTCGTCCACAAAGAGCGTCATGTCCCGCGACATCTGGCCGCCCTCGTGGTCGCGGCGGTAGCAAAGGTGCTTCGGATACCACGGGAAGGGCGCGCCACCGAGCGCGAGGGATTCCAAGTGAGCGGCCTCCTCCGCGGACAGCGGGCGCTTGTCTTCCTCGGCCACGTTCTCCGGCCAGACCCCGGCATTGGGACGCAGGCTGTGAAGGTAGCGATAGGGACCGGCGGGGGTGTCGGCGATGGCCACGGCGCAGCGGGCTCCTGAGTATCCCCCGCCCTTCGGCTCGAGGTGGAACCACATCACGAATTTCCCGGTGGCGGGACAGTGGATCACCTTCGGGCGCTCCATTACGCAGCCGCCCGGGATCTCGCTGCCGGGCGAGTCATCGACAGCGAGGGCGATGCCCTCATCGCGCCAGTCCACCAGGTTCTCGGACGCATAGACGTGGAAGCCGACGTGGGCGCGGTTCCCCGCCTCTCCCTCGATCTTGTGCTCGCCGAACCACCAATAGGTGCCGCCGTGAAAAAGGATGCCGCCGCCGTGGGCGTTGATGGGAGTGCCGTGGGTGTCGGGCCAGAGTTCGCCGGGTTTGAACATGGGATGGGGATCCGTGATGGGAGCGTATCAGAAGCGGTTCAGAAAGCGGATGGGGAAACGCGGAATCATCGTGACGTCGATTCGCGGCGGAGTTCCCGGCCATCCTTCGTTTCCACGAGGTCCACCGAGAGCTTTCCGGAAAGATCGTGGAGCGTCAGCTCCTGCACGCGGCCATCGGCGAGTTCGACGCGGATCTTGTCCGCGGACACGGCGGCAGCGGACTTCACCACCGGCTGGTCCTCGTAGGGCTCGATGATCGAAAGGAAGCGCGCCGTGGGAGCGGTGGCGGCCTTCACGGCCATCGTCTTCCGGCGCTGGGCCTCGGGACCGGGCGGGAAATCGCTGCCGACGCTGGCGACGAATCGCACGGCCTCGACCTTCGAAAGATCGACCTTCACGATCGCGGGTTGGGATTCCTCCTGCGGCTGGGCAGGCGTGGAGAACGGCTGCGGCTCGCCCTGGATCTTCACCGGGCCGCCGTCGTAGTCGGTGTTCGGATGCTCGACGAGCACCACGTTCTCGGCCTCCACCGGCAGATCGGAGAGCGGGATCTCTCGGCCATCCTTCGTCACCACGCGGGCGCTGCCCCAGAACAGGGTCGGGCGCTTCTTCAACTCCACGCGGGTTTCGAGTTCCAGGGTCTTCACGCCCTCCACCGCCACATCGACGTCGCCCTTGCCGAGCGTCCATGCGCCGAACTTGCCCTCGGCAAGCGTGCGGCCATCACCGCGGACGTTGTAGAACAAACGCTGCCCGAGGCCGTGGTCCTCGGGCACGGAGCCAATCATGATCTCCTGCTTCGCGGGCCAGAGCGAATGGACATCGAGCTTCAAGACGCCGTCCTCGCTGCACAGCGCGCGGGTGCCTTCATTGTCCGCGCCGGGGCCGAACTTCATCTCGAACCTCGCCACCGCCGGGGCGGTGACCTCGTAGCGGTCGCAATCGGTCACGAACTGGGCGCTGCCGACCGGATTGGTGTCCCACTGGCCATCGTGGCGGAGGAACTTCTTCGACGCGGCGTCCAGACCGAGGAAGCCCTTCATCTGGAACAGGCTTTCGTATTCATGGGCGGCGGTGCCGGCGGTGTCGTCGGCGAGCAGCACGTAATCGTCGGTGACCACCATCAGGCGGCGCTGGCGGATCGGCTCGGTGTAGCCGGTGAGCGCGCCGTAGCCCGGGGCGTTTTCCGGGATCGGCACCGAGCGGCCCTCGCGCCAGGTCTTGCCCGCGAAATCCTTCACCGGGACGTAATCGTAGACCATGCCGCCGTAGGGCGGATTCGACCACGGGGTGACGGTCTCGACCGCGGCGGCCTGCATCATCGGGCCGGTGTGGAACAACAGCCTCTCGCCGGGCGCGGCCTTCTGCATCTTCCGGTCCACCACCACCATGTTCTTCGACACGGAGGTCTGGACGTAGAACTTGTACATGAACGGCTCGTAGCCGTGCCAGGCCATCTCGGGATTGTAGAAGCTGCGACCGTAGCGCATCAGCGAGAGCAGGTTGGTGCGGTCGTAGTGGCCGTGGGCCCAACCGTGGGTGCCGTAGTGGAGGGTGGCCTGGATCTGATCGGACACCGGGCGGTCGGCGGTGCGGGAGCGCAGCATCGCGAGGCCGACATTGTCCGCGGCGGCGGACTCGCGGAACGGCTCGGGCGTTTCCGCGGGCAGCTCCGGCACGCCGTAGAGGAGATCGCGGGTGGTGCCGCGCTTGACCACCGAGGCGTAGGCCGGATCACGATAAACGTAGTAGGCCAGCTCGTAGGCCGAGGGATCGACGCCACCGCGGGAAGCGACCACGCTGCTCTCGGTGGAATCGTTCACGCCGAACATCACGCCGCGCCAATCGAGGAAAGGCAGCAGGCCGTTCCACATCTGGCGGATCTCCCGCCACGGGCGGCGGTTCGGGCCGTAGATCGCCGGATCCATGCCGAAGGGTTTGGCGCGCTGTTCCGGATCATCGGTGGCAAACGGGCTGCCGCCATTGAGCTCCGGGACGAGCAGCACCTGTCCGGAGAGATTCGCGGGCACGCGCATGTCCCGGAAGTTCACGCCCCACGGTTCATAGGCCAGCGCGGCCTGGGTGAACTCGGAGGCGACCCAGGTGTTGTAACCGATCGAGCATTCGTACCACCAGCCATCGTCCATGGTGCCCTTCGCCAATTGCTCGACGATGCCATTCGGTCCGGAAAAGAAACGCTCGGCCGCGGAGAGATCCTGGAGGGCGAGCGCACAGTAGAATGCCCCTGTGACCTGGGAAACGTTCCAGTTGTTGATCGAGCCGGCGTCGTTGAGCCGGTCCATGCTTTCCATGAACAGGCGGAAGGCGGTCTCGATGCGGGCGTGATCGTCGACACTGAAGACACCGGAATCACGGACCATGTCATAGGCCATGGCGAGGTGCTGGAAGAAATGGCCTTCCTGGACCTGGCCCTGGTTGCAACCGCGGAGGGTCTTCACATAGCCGGTGGCCGGATCGGAAAGGCGGCGCAGGAACAGGGCGACCTTTTCGGCGTGGGACTTGTCGTGTGTGAGCTGCCACGAAACACCGCAGCTCATCAGCTCGTGCTCGTTGGCGGTGGCGAAAAGGAACGGCCCCATGGTGTCGTCCGGGTCGTTGCCCGGCGGCCGGGCGACCTCGGGAACTTTCCAGGCATTGGCGCGCTTCACGATGCCCGCGAGCGAGTCGCTGGCCCACGGGTAGCGCTTCACTTTCTCCCGGACCTCGTCCCAGCGCGTGGGCGTGTGGAGGATGTAAGGCGATGGCACCTGGCAGCCGGTGATGAAGGTGAGGCGGCTGGCGAGGGCGGCATCGCCATCGGGCGTGGCGCGGATCACCTGCTTCTCATGCGCGCCGGGCGGCAGGCCCGCGGGCACGGCGACGGTCACCGTGCAGGCGCGGGTTTCATTCGGCTGGAGGCGGAGGGTGGCGGGCTCGACCACGGGACGCAGCGACGCCCAGCCGGGGGATTCGAAATCGAGGGTGATGGCGCGCTCGGAGGTCGAGGAATTGCCAACTGTGAGCTGGTAGGTGACCGAGCCACCGGCGGGTGCGGAGCGGCCGAGCACCGGGCTCTCCAGCGAAACGGCCGAGCCTTTCACCACGGCGGCCGAGGTGAAGCGGATCGCGCCCGGGCGGCCATCGGTGTAGCGCGCGGCGAGGTCGAGGCCCTGCACGAACTTCAGGAACGAGGTGCGCGCCTGCGGGTGATCGAATGACGACCACGGCAGACGCAGTACTTTCGCGCCGGTGAGGGTGGTCTTCGACACGGTGCGCTCGTCCGCGCTGAGGCCGGCCGGGGCGAGGATGGTGGTCTCCACGGCGACCTCGCGGCCGGGCTCGGCCTCGACGGCGATTTCCAGTGCCTGGTAGCCACGCCAGTCCACGGTGCGGTCGTCGTAGACGCGGAAGCCGTGCTTGTAGCGGCCGCGTTCGCCCTGCGGCGCGCGCCAAGTGGCGGTGGCTCCGGCGGTGAGCGGCAACTCAACGCGTGGCGGTTCCGCAGCGGAGGCGGCTCCAGCGATCAGCGCGAGGACGAGGTGGAGGAGTTTCATGGAGAGACAGGGCGCGGATTGGACACCATCGACATTGATCGAAAGGGACTCTTCAGCCCCGCAGGGGCGACGCAGCATAGCCGGTGGCGGGAGCCACCGGTTGGGCGAATGGCGGTGAATCAAGTCCCGTGAGGGACGGCGCTGCCCATGCGGGTGGACGCCAGTCGGCCCAACAGTGTTTTCGGGAAATACGGCTTTTCTGAACGGCGGATGCTCGGCTTGCCCGGGACGTCCCCCGACTCCGTCGCGTCGTCCCTCCGGGACTTGATCTCTTCTCCTGCCGCTACCGGTGGCTTGCGCCACCGGCTGGGATACGTCGCCCCTGGCGGGGCTGGGGAGATCGAGTCCGGAAGTAAACGCGGTGCCAGCATCACGAATGACCGGGCTGCTGCTCGATGGCGGCTTCCTCGCGGAGTTCCACCACCTTGCGGCGGCTGATGAGCCAGAGGATCAGGCCGACGAGGAAGATCACGCCGCCACAGAAGACGAAGGACAGGCGGCCGCTGAAGGAATTCGGGATGAAGAACAGGCCGACAATGAAAAGGCCGTAGACGAGGCACAGCAGGCCGAGCAGGCGGTAGAGGTGCTCGTGGACTTCCTTCGCGCCGTGGACATCCACCGGAGTGCGGAGACGCTGGAAGAACTCCTCGGCGCGGTCCTTGTCCTCCTGCGGCTGGCGCTCGTAGAAGAGGGCGGTGAAGAAGAACCAGATGGTACCGAGGATGGCGGTACTGGCGGTGGTGACGCCGAGCAGGACATGACCGTGCTCGCGCGGGGTGAGCGGGCCGAAGAACTTGTCGAGGTGCTGGCTTAGACCGAAGTTCACCACCAGCGAAACGATGAAGCCGACGAGGCCGGTGCTCCACGCGGACCAGGCCGGGGTGCGGCGGAAGAACAGGCCGAGCGCCAGCGGCAAGGCCAGCGGAATGGTGAGGCTGCCCGCCACTTGGTTGACGAAGGTGAAGAGGTCGCCGCTGCGGAAGGCATTCACGAGCAGGGCGAAGCCGATGATCAGGACACCGAAGACCAGCGTGCAGACCTTGCTGAGCACGAGCAGCTTCTTCTCCGGGCACTGCGGATTGAGGACTGGCAGGTAAAAGCTGCGGATGAAGACGCCGACGCCCTTGTTCAGACCGGCGTCCATGCTGGTGAGGGTGGCACCGAGCATGGCACAGATCAGCAGGCCGAGCAGACCCTTGGGCATCACGTGCATGCACATCGCCACGAAGGACGCTTCGTTCGGGTGCTTCAGCGCCGGGAACTCGGCGGCGAGGTTCGGGTGCAGGAGGGTGGCGGCGAGCGGCGGGATCACCCAGATGAGCGGACCGAGGATCGATCCGATCAGCGGGATGAGCACCATCCGGCGCGCATCGCGGTCGCTCTTGGTCATCAGATACATCACGGAGTTCTCCATGTTGTTCATGGTGCTGAACTGCATCCACGAGATGGCGATCACCCACATGATGATGGTGAAGGGCTGGGCGATGGAACCCCAGTTGGACGGCGAGATCGGGACCTCGACCTTCTGAAGGAGGTTCGAAAGTCCGCCGATTTCCGGGAGGTTCAGCGTGAGGGCGGCGGCGGTGACGGTAATGGTGACCACCAGGAACATCTGGACGAAGTCACTGGCAAGGATGGCCCACGCGCCACCGGCGAAGGCGACGATGGTGACGATCACGCCGAGCACCACGAGGGTGAGGTTCATGTCGACGTGGAAGACGGAGGACATGAAGACGCCGATCGCATTCAGGCTGATGCCACTGAGGAAGAGCAGCAGCGGGACCTTCACCCAGGTGTAGAACTGCTCGGAGCCCTTTCCGAAGCGCAGCCGCACGGCCTCCATCCAGGTGACCACGCGCATGCGGCGGAACAGCACGCAGGTTTTCCACAGCACCAGCGCGAGGGCGATGGCGGCGCTATAATATAGAACGAGCACCAGCGTGCCGGTCTCGTAGATCATGCCCGCGGCCCCGGTGAAGGTCCACGCGCTGAAGCTGGCGATCCAGCTCGAGGTGCCGGTGATCCACCACGGCATCGAGCCGCCCGCGCGGAAGTAGTCCGAGGTGTTCTTGCTCATGCGGCGGAACACCAGGCCGGTGATGACGATGAACACGAGATAGACCGCGATGATGAAGTAATCGTAGGTCGAGATCCCGCCCGAGGAGACGGGAGCATCCGCCGCGAAGGCCCGCGGAGCCATGGCCAGCAGCGCGAGGAGCGCGGGCAGGGCTTTCGATTTCTGGAACAAGGAGAGGCGGGTCATCGGGTTTTCGGGGCGGGGTTCAACATCCATGGCAAAGCGGGAAAGGGAGAAATCGGAAGATAGGATTCCATCTTCCATGGGAAGCGCGCTGCAACGAGCGCGAGCGTGCTAAACTTGGTAACTACGGGGTTTTTGGCGTGATCCAGGCGAGGGCATTGGCGAGCAATTGCAGGAACGAGGGGTGTTGCCAGACCGCGGCGGTGTGGCCGGGGGTGATGACGCAGACGCGCCCCGCGCCCTCGCGGCGGGTCCACCCGGCGGGCTGAACACCGGCCTCCGAGCGGGATTGGAGGAAAACATCCGCATCGGTGGCATCGAAGTGCATGAAATAGTGCTCATCGACGCCGGTGAACGGCGGGACGCCCTCGCAGATCGGGTGGCCGAGGCGCGGCTCGACGGTGACCGGGCACTGCGGCGGGTGGTGGGCGAAAACGCCGCCGATGAGGGCGCGCAGCGATTTCACGTCGTCATAGCCGGAGGTGCCGGAGTGGACCACAAGGAGTCCCCCGCCCCGCCGGACGTGGTCGGTGAAGGCATCGCCCGCGGCTTCATCGGCCCACGGGGTCTTGTCCTCCGGCCCGATCTGGTTCGCCTTCACGAGGACTACCACGGGGTAGTCCCCGAGGAGTTCCGGCGTCCAGTCCTTGCCGTCCTCGAACCAATCGAAGTCGGCGAGTTTCGAAAGCCCGGCGCGCGGGATCTCGCCGGGGTGCCAGACGTCATCGATGAGGGCGAGGCGTTTCATTTCCGGAGGAGGATGGTGCGTTCGATGGGCGTGGCGGTTTTCACCTTCGGGTCGATGGAGCGCCCCCACTGCCATGCAACGACGGTGATCTTCACGGGCAGTTTCGCGCGCGGCGGGATGGGCGTGACGCAGAGGGTGTCGCCATCGAGGTAGGCGGGACCCTCCCGGACGTAGAAGTGCACCGGCTGGTTCGCGCTGCTGGCGGCCTTCAGCGGCAAGGTGGTGCCGGGGCGGGCGGACAGTTCCGACGGGCACTCGAAGGTGATCGTTTGATCGGCACCGTTGGTGTTGGTCAGCGGGAAGCGGAGGTTCGATTGTAGGACCGAGCGCCGGTAGGTGGCGTCGCCGGGATGGCTGGCGAAGAACCAGATGTCGTTCGAGCGCTTGGTGTTGGTCATGCCCATGCGATAGAACCGGATGGCGAAGGTATCGGGGCCGGTGCGCTCGACCGGGCCGCAGATGCGGTTGATGGTGATGTTCTGCGGATCGCTGCCGTGCGGAATCGGCGAGCCTTTCGGCAGCCCGCTCCAGCCTTCCGGGCGACCTTCCGGCACGGTGTCCACGAACGACGGGCGCAAGCGGAAGGTGAGGCCATCGCCTTCCGGCTCGAATTTCAACGCCACCTGGCCGTGAAGCTTCGGGTTCTCCGGCACGATGCCATCCTTCTGGACGTAGCCGAGAAGTTCGACCTTCTTGCCCGCGTGGTAGCTTTGGAAGGTGTCAGCGGCCTTGGCGAGCTCCTCATCGAAGAACCAGAACGCATCGCCGGTCTTGCCGGTGTATTGGCCGACGGGAGCCGCGGGCGCGGTCGGCTTGCCATCGGCGCGACCCCGGTCGACCAGCCAGCCGGTGGTGGTCGGGTCGATGGGTTTCAACACCGGGGCCTGCTGAATCGGCCACGATTCGGGGAGCCGGTATTGCGCGGCTTTTTTCAAGTAGAGCGCGATGAAGGAGATCTTCGCATCCGAGGCATCGAAGTGGCCGCCGCCGGGTTCGGCGAGCATGGCGAGCGGGAGTTGCGGGTGTTCCTCGCGTTGTTTCAGGCCGACGCCCGCACGGCTCCACGCGCTCTCGTATTCGCCCATGGTGACCAGCCCGGGCACACCGTCGATCTTGCGGTCGCCCCACTCCGGCGTGTTCGTGTCCTTGTAGTAGGGCCACTGGCCGCTCACGGAAATGGCGGCGAGCACGCGCTGAGGGGCCCACGCCGCCCAGTTCCACGGATAGCTGGCCGCGGCGGAATGGCCGAGCGGCACCACCGGCACGAGCGGCAGCTCCTTGTAGCCGGACTCTTCGCCGAGCTGCTTGAGCGTGGCATCGAAGGATTCAGCATGGCCTTGATCGAAGCGATAGAACAGGTCGATGCCCGGGGTGATCCACACGACGGCGAAATTGAGATCGGCGAGGGCGCGGCGGAACACCGGGTGCTCGAAGATCATTTCTTCCTCCATGTTGTGCTGGCCGATCACCACGCCGCGGACGCGCTGGCAACCGGGCGGGATCCACAGGAAGGCGCGGGGCGCGGCCTGGGTTTCATTCGACGTGACGCCAGGGGCCTCGACCGACCATTGCCAGTCGGGCTTCGGGACCGGGGCGGCGAATGACGGCGCAGCGAGCGCGAGGGCCGCGAGGGAGGAAAGGAGACGGAGTTTGAAGGGCATGGGATGTCAGCGGGAGAAGGTGACGTGATCGAAAAGGGCGGTGACCGGCTGCTTCGCGTCCGCCGAGCACGCGGCGAAACCGAGCTGGACGCTGGCGGACATCGGCACCGATTCGCTGCCGACCTCGAACCAGGTCATGCCATCGCCGGAGTGCGAGGCGGTGACCTTGTCGCCCACGCGCTGGAGGCGGAACCAGACCGGGACCCAGGTGTAGTCGTTGCCGCTCTTTTGCCCGGCCTTGTCGCCCTTCGCGGCGCGGAAGCCGAAACGGGTCTGGCGGTTGCCATTGTCGCCGAGGGTGATGAAGGCAGCCTTCGCATCCGGATCGGCGCTTTCGCGCACCATCAGGCCGACACGGCGAGACTTGCCGCTGAGATTGCAAAGCCGGGCGCTGAGGATGAAGTCGCCCTCCACCTGGCGGCTGGCGAAACCGCACGACTCACCGCGTCCGCCGATGCCCGAGCCGGGACCCGTGACCTGCACGGTGTCGGTATCGGCCTGGGCGCAGGCCGCGGAACCGGCGGGCGACGCGCCACCTATGTCCGTGAATGTCCATCCGGCAGGAAGGCTGCCCGCCGCCACCGGAGTGGAATCGATCCGTTTCGAAAAGCCGCTGGCTCCAACCTGGTTGATCGCCGCCACCTCGTAGAAGTAGCGGGTGCCAGCGGTCACCTTGGTGTCGACCCAGGTCGTGGAGGTGTTGGTGGAGGTGCGGAAGACGCTTTCGAAGGTTCCATCCGCGGCCGTGCCACGGCGGATCTCGTAGCCCTGCGCGGTATCGTCCGGCGGCGCAGCCCAGCGGAGGTCGACTCGGCCGAGGCCGGACACGGCGGCGAGGCCGGTGGGTGCGGCGGGCACCGGCAGCGGCGGATAGGGCGAGGCCTTCGCATCGAGCGTGAAGGTCAGCGTGCCGTAGCCGAAGTGGTCCTTGCTGCCACCCTCGGGGCGGGTCAGGCGGGCCATGGCGGCGGTGTTCGGCGCGGGCAGGCCGCGGACCACCGTGTAGTGGTTGTAGAGCAGCTCCCACAGCGGTCGCTCGTCGATGCGGTTGATGCCATTCGACGAAAGCCAGAAATTGTTCGCGGGCTGGCTATTGGTGTAGAAGGCATACGGAACCGGGTGGTTGAGGTTGGTGCGGGCGACGTACTCCGCCCCGGCGAGCAGGCGGTTGTCCGCCACGCCGTAGAGATCGAGCCCCTGGTTCCAGGCGATCTGGCAAGCCTGCGCCAGCATGCCGACGCCGAGCTGGGCATGCGGCTGGTCGCGGCCGCTCTCCTGCCACTGGCCGAGGCCAGGGGAATGGATCTTGTAAACGGCGTGCATGATCGAGCCCATGCCCTCGCCGCGGAGGTAGTAGGCCACGCCCTCGTCGTAAATGTCGGTGCGATCGCACATCACGCCGATGGCGAGCAAAGCGCCGATGTTGGCGATGTCCCAGTTCGCCCAGTGGTTCGAGATCGGAGCGCCGTTGTGGGTGGTGAGGAAATGGTGGCAGTTGGGATAGAAATAACCGGTGAGCATCCGCTGGAAGCGCTCGATGTCCTCCGCCTTCCAGCGCTGGGAAACACGCAGGGCCTCGCCCGTGATGGCGAACTCCGCGATCGGAATGGCCGAGAGGCCGGGGATGTCGCCGCCGCTCGGCTCCTTGTTCACGGCCCGCGACCAATCGTTGCAGATCTGGATGGCGTGGTCGATGTAACGGTCGTCGCCGGAAATGTAGCCGCGCAGGAAATTGAGGTAGGCGGCATGGGCGTCGGTGGACGCGTTCTGACGGCTGTCGCCGAGGTTCGGCCGGGCGTGGGCGCGAAACTCAAGCTGAGCCAGCGGGTCCTTGAGCAAGCGTTCCCAGCCCTCGATCCACGGGGTTTCGCGCGCAGCCACCTTGGCCTTCATGCGGTCGAGGTCGGCACGGGTGTGTAGGCCGCCGGGATGGACAAAGGCACCCTTCTGGTAAGGCGGTGGCGTTTCGAGCGCGGGCACCGGGCGCGGAGCATCGGCATGCACAGGCAGGACGCTGGCGACCAGCGCGAACGTGCCCAGGATGGATCGGTGGAAGATGGAAAGGATCACGATGAGGGATCTGTTTGGGAAATCGGTGGCGTGGGAAGGTCGGTCCGGGTGATGCGTATCAACTGGGATGGTAGCTCATTTAGGGCCGGTGCACGGAGGTTTCCTCGCGCAAGACCTTGCCGTCCTTGGTTTCCACCACCTTCACCTCCACGGAGGAGCCGGTGCCGGCAACCTGCTTGAAGGTGATGTCGTGCACCCGGCCATCGGCGAGCTCGACGCGGAGATGGTCCGGGCCGTCGGCGGTGGCGCGCTTCACCTTCGGATCGGACTGGCGCGGCTCGATCAGGGTGAGGAAGCGCGCGTCCTTCCCCTGCTGGCGGACGGACCAGGTCTTCCGCAACGCGCTTTCATCGCCGAGCGGAAAATCGCTGCCGAGGCGGGCCTTGAACCGCTTCGCCCCGCTGCCGCGCAGATCCACCTCGACGATGCCGGGCGTGTCCTTCGCCGACGGTTGGCCGCCCACCGACGTCGCGGCAGCGAGACCGGCGATCTTCACCGGGCCGCCCAGATAGTCCCGCCCCGGCTGTGTAGGAACCTCGACACCGCGGTTCTTCAACGGGAGTTTCGAGAGCGGCACCTCGCTGCCGTCGTCCTTCACGATGCGGGCGTCCCCCCAGAAGACCGACTTGCCCTCGATGGTGTTGACGCGTGTTTCCAACTCCAGCGCGTCGAGATCAGCCACCGGCACGTCGATCTCCGCCTGGCCGAGAATCCACGCGCCGAACTTACCCTCGGCGAGCACCTTGCCACCGCCGCGCACGGCGTAGTGGAGCTGTTTGTTCACCGGCTGGTTCTCCGGAGCCGCGCCGATCATGATCTGCTTGTCGGCGGGCCACAGCGGGCGGACATCGAGCTTCAGGCCATCGGAATTGAAACGGGCCGTGACGTCGCCGCGGGCGGTGAACCAATCGCAATCGGTGATGAACTGCGCGGCGCTCTTGCCATCGGTGGTCATCTGGGCGTCGTGGCGCAGCGGCTTCACCTCGCCGGAAAATCCCTCGTAGCCCTTGATCTGAAGCAGGCTGTCGTAAACGTGTTCCTTCTCCGCCCGCATCGAATCGGCGAGCACCACGTAATCGTCCATCACCACCATCGCGCGGCGCTGGCGGACCCGGTCGCTGTAGTCACCGATCTCACCATATGGCTTCGCGTCCGCGGGGATGGGAATGGAACGCCCTTCCATCCACAGCTTGTCCGCCAGCGGGAGACCGATCAGCTCCGGGTAGCGCATGCCGCCGAAGGGCGGGTCCGACCAGCGGGCGTTGCTCTCGACCGCGGTAGCCTGCATCAGAGATCCGGTGTGGAACAGCAGCAGGTCGGATTCCACCGGTTCCTGCATCTTCTGGTCCACCACCACCATGTTCTTCGACATCGAGGTCTGGACGTAGAACTTGTAGAGAAAGCACTGGTAGCCATACCAGATCATCTCCGGGTTGTAGAAACTCTTCCCGTAACGCATCAGCGAGAGCAGCCCGCCGCGGTCGAAGTGGCCGTGGAAGCCACCATGAGTGCCGTAATGCAGCACCGCCTGGATGCGCTCGGCGGGATCCTGCTGGGTCGAACGCAGCATCGCGACGCCGACATTGTCCGCGTGCGCGGATTGGCCGGAAAGGTCGGGCGTTTCCTCCGGCAGGTCGGGCACGCCGTAGATCAGGTCGCGCTTGCCGTCGCGCTTGATGATGGCGGCGTAGGCCGGATCCCGGAACAGGCGGTAGGCCAATTCATAGCCCGCGCCGCCGAGCGCGCGCTCGGTGGTGTCGTTGATCCCGAACATGATCCCGCGGTAGTCCGCGAACACCGGCAGGGCGTCCCAGAAGCGCTTCAGGTCGACATAATTGTGCCGCACCGGTCCCTGCTTCTCGAAACTCATGCCATACAGGCCATCCTTTGATTCCCACGGGCGTATGCCGTAGTTCCGCGTGTAACCGGACGGCACCCAGCCCTCGACCAGGTTCACGCCCCACGGCCGCATCGCCACGGCCAACTGCGAGAACTCGGTGGCGACCCAGACATTGTAGCTGATCGAGCATTCATACCACCAGCCATCGTCCATGATGCCATGGCGCATGTGGTCGATCAGTCCGGCCGGACCATTGAGCAGGCGGTCAACCAGCGCGAGGTCCTGCAAGGCGAGCGCGGCGTAGAGCGCGCCGGTGTGCTGGGACACCGTCCAATTGCTGATCGCGCCGCCATTGAGATCGAGCAGGTCGGTGGTGATGTAGGCGCGGAAAGTCGTCTCGATCGCGGCGTGGTCGGCGGCGGTGAGCACGCCGCTGTCGCCGATCATGTCATAGGCCATGGCGAGGTGCTGGAAAAAATGCCCCTCCTGCACCAGCGACTGGTTGCAACCGCGCAGCGTGGCCGGATAGCCGGTCACCGGATCGGACAGACGGCGCAGGAACAGCGCGACCTTTTCGGCATGGGCCTTTTCCCGCGTGAGCTGCCACGAATAGGCCGCCGCCATCATGTTGTTCTCCTCCGGGGTGACGAAGAGGTAGGCCCCGAAGCTGTCCGGCGTGGTGTTCCGCGGCGGTTTCGCCACTTCCGGCACCTGCCAGCGGCTGCTGGTCTCGACATACGTCTGCTGCTCGCGCTTCGCCCAATCGCGGTTCTTCACCATCTCCCGGACCTCGTCCCAACGCTCCGGCGTGTGGAGGATGTAGGGCGGTGCCATCCGGCGGGTGGTGGTGAAGGCCAGCGTCGGGGCGCGGGAGCCATCGCCATCCGCCACCGCCTGGAGCACCTGCTCCTCACGGCCACCGGCCGGGACACCAGCGGGCACCTCGACCGCGACCACGCATTGCCCGGTCTGGCCCGCGGCGATCCGCAGCAACGCGGGCTCCACGGTGGCCTTCATGCTCTGCCAGCCATGACCGGCGATGCGCAGCGTGACGTTCTGCTCGGCTCCCGTGGTGTTGCCCACCGTGACCGGATAGTAAACCTTCCCGCCGCCCTCGGCGGAGCGGCCGCGGACCTCAGCCTCCAGCGAAACGGCGGCGGCTTTCACGAGGCGCACCGCCTTGATCCGCAGCTTGCCCGCCGCACCGCCGGACGCGGGCTTCGCGGAAATGACAAGCTCACGCGCGAACTTGAGGAACGCGGGCTGGGCCTGCTGGAAATCGAACGCGCTCCATGGCAGCGAAAGCGTGCGACTCCCCTTCCCGCCCACCGTCACGGTGGCGGCGGTGGTCTCCACATAATCGGCCCGCTGCAATTGGGGCGGGATGTTGATGCGGGCGGTCAGTTCGACCGGCCGCTCGTCCGCGAACTCGACGTCGATCTGGAGTCCCTGATACGCGCGCCAGTCCGCGGTGCCATCGTGGCTGACCCGGAAGCCCTCCTGATACCACCCCTTCGTTCCCTCGGGATAGTGGAACGAGATTTCCCCCGGCACCGCCATTCCCTCCTCGCCGAGGCCCTTCCAATCGTGCATATCCGGGGCTCCCACGGCGACCACCGGCGCCGTCGGCACCACCTGCGCGGCGGCTGTCGTGACCAGGAACAACCAGGCGGACCCGCATGCCACCCGGGCCGCATTGACAAGCAACTTCATCGTGCGGACTATCTCTGGCAAAGGCCGTCCGCGGTATCGGATGAACGTTCTAAACCCTTTGGCCACCTTGCACAACGCCCCATGCCCCGCCGTCCGACCGCGCTTTTCCTGAGCCTCGTTTCCCTCGCCGGGACGGTGCCGGGCGCGTGGTGCGCGGAGGCCCCGCGGGCGTGGATCGCCCATTCCTGGCAGACCGATGACGGCCTGCCGAGCAACGACGTCAACGACATCGCGCAGGATGCCGATGGCTCGATCCTCGCGGCGACCCACCGCGGGCTGGCGCGCCTCGACGGAAAACGCCTCTCGAACGTTTTGACAGGTGCCCCCGAAACGCGCGGCGAAGGGGTCGGCGGCGTGCTCCCCGCGCGCGATGGGTCGCTGTGGGTGGTCACGGCGCGCGGCCTCGTGAACCGCCGCGAGGGCCGGGATGCGGCGACCTTCCCGCTGGTGGACCGCGACCGCTACAGCCACCTGACCGCGTTTTTCCAAAGCCGCGATGGCGACATCTGGCTCGGATTTGGAAACGGCCAGTGCTACCGCGTCCACGACGGCGTGCTGGCGGTGCCGAAAACGGAAGGCGGGCTCGCCCCGAGCTTCGCCGACTGCATCGCGGAGGATGGCACCGGCACGATCTGGGCGGTGGGCGACCACGCGCTGGCACGCTTCCAGGATGGCGCCTTCACGCTGCGCCAAAGCCTGGCGGGCTCCAAGGTGAGCGCGTGCGGCGCGAGCGAGGGCGGCCTGTGGCTGGTGATGGATGGGACGCTTTTCCGTTCCCGCGAGGGCGAGGAACTGCAACGCGTCGCGGAGCTGCCGACCGGCCCGGGCGACCGCGTGTCGTGCATGCTGGAGGACAGCGCGGGCCGCGTGTGGATCGGAACGTTCGGCGACGGACTGTTCGTCAACATCGGCCGCGAAACCACCCGCGTCGCCACCTCGAACGCGGACATCTGGTCTCTTCAAGAAGACCGCGAGGGCAATCTATGGGCGGCCACCGGCGGCGGCGGCATCAACCGCGTCCGCCTGCGCGCCGTTTCCATGCTCTCGGAAGCCGGCCTGCCCGCCGGGCAAACCCCGCGCTCCATGAGCTGCGCACCCGACGGCACCATCTGGGTGGTGATGCAGACAGGCGGTCGCCTCTACAAGCGGGAGAAGGGAACCTGGAAGGCCCTCGACGCGGGCAAGGACTGGCCCGGCGAAATCGCGACCACGGTGCTCGCCACCGCCGACTCGGTGTGGGTGGCCACGGAGAACGGATCGCTGTTCCGACTCCGCGACGACACCTTCCAGAACATCCCGTTGCCCGAAGCCGGGACCGGCATCCGCATCCGTGCCCTGCTGGCCGCACGCGATGGTTCGCTGTGGATCGCCCGCGGACACACGCTGCTCCACCTCAAGGACGGCACGGTCACCAATCACGCGATCGGATCGGACGGCGAGATCGGATCCCTCGCGGAGGACAACGGCGGCACCATCTGGGCGGCGATCCTCAGCGGGCCGCTGTATCGATCGACCGCCGATGGCTTCCGCGAACAAGCCATCGACGGCAACACCCGCGGCATCCGCACGCTGCTGGCCACGCCGGATGGCGCGCTGTGGATCTCGCGGGTGAACAACGGGCTGCTGCGTCTGGCCGATGGCCGCTCCAGCAGCGTGACCAGCGCGCAGGGACTTCGGGACGACGTGGTCTCCCAACTCGTGCTGGACGATGCAGGAATCATCTGGGCGGGCAGCGACCGCGGGATCTTCTCGTGCGATTTCAAGCAGCTCACCGCCGTGGCGGAGGGCAAGGAAGCCACCGTGCCGTGCAAGGTGTTCGGATCGAGCGAAGCCCTCTCCAGCGTGCAGGCCAACAGCGGCTACCAACCGAACGATTTCATCGCGCCGGACGGCCGGATCTGGATCGCCACGCGCAAGGGCATCGCCATCGCCAATCCCGCCGCCACCGGCACCAACACCGTGCCACCACCGGTGGCGATCACGGACCTCACGGTGAACGGCGCGACGGTGACGCCAGCCAACAAGATCGAGATCGGCCCCGGCGTCGACAGCCTGCGGGTGGCGCTCGGCGTGTATTCCTTCACCGCACCGGAGAACGCCCGCGTTTCACACCGCCTCATCGGCCTCGACCGCGATTGGGTGGACAGCAGCGAGGAACGCGTGGCGTCCTACAACCATCTCGCGCCCGGACACTACGCGCTGGAGGTGACCGGCGCGAACAACGACGGCGTGCCGAGCGCCAAGCCGGTGAAAATGGAGATCACGGTGCTGCCGTTCTTCTGGCAGACGCTGACGTTCAAAATCGCGCTCGGACTGCTGTGCCTGGGCGTCACGGCGTGGATCGCACGATGGTTCTCGCTGCGCCAGGCGCGGCGTGAAACGGCGCTTGTGAAACGCCAGGCGGCGCTGGAGCGCGAACGCACGCGCATCGCCCGCGACATGCATGACGAGGTCGGCGCGAGCCTGACCCGCATCTCGCTGCTATCCGAACTCTCCGCCACCAGCGAGCAACCGTCGCCACACCTCGCGAAACTTTCCGAAGCCGCGCGCGACGCGATCACCTCCTTCGACCGGATCGTGTGGGCGGTGAATCCACGCCACGACAACCTCGCGAGCTTCCTCGATTACACCGCCGAGCAGGTTGGCGAACTGCTCCAGGCCGCGGGCATCCGCTGCCGCTTGGAATGGCCCGACCATATCGAACCGCGGCCGCTGCCCGCAGACTTCCGCCACCAGGTCTTCCTGATGATCCGCGAGGCGGTGAACAACGCCGCCAAACATGCCGGGGCGACCGAGGTGGTGCTGGAGATCGATCCCGCTCCCGCGAAACTGGGAATCCGCATCACCGACAACGGCCAGGGCTTCGAAGCCGCGAAGCTCACCGGCGATGGCCTCGGCAACATGCGGAACCGCGCCGCCGGCTTGCAAGGGACCTGCGCGATCACGAGCGAACCCGGGAAAGGCACCGCGGTGGCTTTCGAACTCCCGTGGCCGTGAGGAGTTGAGGCTTTAGCCGAGGAGGGTCTTCAGGGGGGCGGAGTCTGGAGAGATTTCATCCGCAAGAAGGGCGCAAAACGGAAAAGCCCTTCGTTCTCGAAACACTCTCTTCCTCTTTCCTGAAAACTGAACACTGAATGCGGTGGGAGCGAAAGCGACCCTCTCATCTGAGCGAAGCTCCTGACTGGCATGGCCGCGGTGTGGCAAAACCAGCAAACTCTTCAGGCCTCCGCCCCCCTGAAGACCCTCCTCGGCTAAAGCCTCAACTCCTTTGCCCGGTTTCCACGGAGCGCTCGAAAAACCTGTTCATCCCGCGCTCTTACTTCAAACTCGGGCCATGAATATCCGAGTCGCGGTGGTGGAGGATGATGCGGTCACCCGGGAGAGCCTGGTCGCCCTGATCAACCGCGCGCCGGACATGACCTGCATCGCCTCGTGGGCCTCCGCCGAGGCCGCGATCGCCGAGCTGCCGAAGCAGGTGCCGGACATCCTGCTCACCGATATCAACCTGCCCGGTGCCTCCGGCATCACCTGCGTGGCCACCCTCAAGGCCGCCCATCCGGGAATGCAGGTGATCATGCTGACCACCTACGACGACACCGACTCGATCTTCGACTCCCTGCGCTCCGGCGCGAGCGGCTACCTCCTGAAACGCAGCGCCGCCACCGAGCTGCTGCCCGCGATCCGTGAGGTGGCGATCGACGGCGGTTCGCCGATGTCCGCGCACATCGCGCGCAAGGTGGTGACCTATTTCCACCCCGAGCGCCGCGCCACCCCCGAGATGCAATCGCTCACCCCCCGCGAGCAGGAAATCCTGGCACGGCTGGCGAAAGGCCTGCTCTACAAGGAAATCGCCGACCAGCTCGGCATCAGCGTCAGCACCGTCCGCGCGCACCTCCACGCCGTGTATGGCAAGCTCCACGTCCAATCGCGGACGGAAGCGGTGGTGAAGTATCTTCAGGGGTAATTACTTCTCCCTTCCCAAGCCCCGCCAGGGGCGACGTAACCTAGCCGGTGGCGCAAGCCACCGGAAACGGCCCGATGGAGACCCAAGTCCCGGAGGGACGACGCAGCCTCCGCTCTCACGGCCCTGGATCGGCTCCGATCTTCTTCAGCTCTTCCAAGCCCCGTCAGGGGCGACGTAACCCAGCCGGTGGCGCAAGCCACCGGAAACGGCCCGATGGAGACCCAAGTCCCGGAGGGACGATAGGAGGTCGATTCCCCTAGGGTTTCGTGAACACCCAAGATTCTCTAATTGAGTTACTTGCGCGTCACACCGTCATTACCAGTGGCAACAAACCATTGCAAAGCTAATGACAAATAAATGACAGCCGGGCGGGTGGATCGGCAGGAAAATACCCCCGCCGCCATTTCTCAAAAGTTTGAACTTGTCATTTCCCCAAACCGCTTGGGGGACCCCAGCCCCGAAAGCGCCAGCCTCCGCAGCGGAGTATTTAGACTCGTCCGCCATCGCGAATCGAATGGACGGCGGCAGGGCCGGGTGTTCTTGCTAGGGAATGGCAGCAAAATCTCGGGCAGCCCAGCGGGCGGCCGCCGCAAAGAAATTGGAGCAGTTGGTGAAGAATCTGATTCCCGCTTTGGAAAAAATTCCCTCCTACAGGGGTAAGGCAGCGTTCATGGATCGAGTGCACAAGATCGAAAAGCATGCGTATAGCCTTGCATGGGCGCTTGATTACGATGCGGCGGAGGAATCGGAGAAACGCCGCTCTAGCTAGGGCTTTGGCGCATGAGCTGGGACATTCTCCCGCACCATCGGTTGAGATTTTTGGACCTGCCAAATTCCGATAACCCGAAGGATGGCCAAGAAATATAACCAGAATATTCAGTCATTTGAATTAAAATCCGCGAAGCATCGCTTAAGTTCTGGGAGTTTATTTTTCTCGCAGGTCTCTTGCCAAAGAAGAATTCCCGGATAATCAGCGGTGTTCAAGCCTTGGTGAGATAACCACTTTCTGATGGAAGAAGCAAGCTCCCCTAACGCGCAGCATTGACTAAGATCGGCATCCGAATTGAATTTGAAATCACCATTCTCCAGCTTCTCAAATAACCCACGTTGCCACGAAATCAGAGCGCGCGCCAAAGCACTAACGATTTCACTATTAATCTCTTGCGCGCGGCTGTTTAAAATGTCGGCTAATATATTCACAACCGCTGAGAGTCCCAATGATTCTCGATGGCAAACCCTATCTACAAGCGATTGGATCAAAGTCGAGGGAATGGGTGGCAAGGTAGCGATATTTCTCCCCCACGCCCACCACCCCACCGCCCTAGCTCCTGCCTTTACTCGTTTTTCAGAAACAGAATTCAAATTCTCTTCTATAATCAATCGAACTCGTTCGCAGTCCTGCGGTCTATGCATCAAAATGAATGGCAGGCAAATATAAATGTATTTCCCCGTCGCTTCCACGTCGCTTGAAAGGGAATAAACCTTATCCCAATCTGCTTCTTCAGCCCATGTCATTTTCGGCACGATTACTCTGGCCAAAACAATAGACAAAGCACCAATCGCTTCCGTGAGAGGGTTAAATGAATCATCAGGCATTGGACAGTCTCCTGAATATCCTTCCAGAGGTGCTTTTGCCTGTTTCCACCAATTCTCGATGAATTCGAATAAAATCTCGGAATCTTTTTCAGTCCAATCTATAGGTCTAACTCTACTGTCGGTCGACGCAAAAACACATGGGCTATCTGCAATGCTTTGCAGCATATCCCTAACTTCGCCCGTATCAAAAGCTCCATTAATTTTGGATATTTGATTTAAAATATTTTTCCGAACAATGTCGGCCACATCAACATTAAAAGGAGCCGGGTAAAAAAGAAAATTAGATCTACCATAAACTTGGATAGTTGGCAATCCGTCATCATCCACTTCTCGCCATATTTCCCGGCCCAAGACCTCGTTTTGATCGCTGGTAGTTTTTCCTACTGCCGAGAGCGAAAAAAGGCGTTTAAATGCATCATCGCTTTGAGGCCTATTTCTACTTGCTGCCACTTTAAGTAAATCTTCAAATATTTTCTTGAAAGATTCCGTTGGAATTTCGCTAGACGACTTACACCTTCCATCGGGGAAGACATCAATAGGATCGAGTCGATTTCGTTGATAAACATCGATAATCGGGTTCAGAGGCAATTTCATCACCTCCATCAACCAATTTTCGAGCAAGCTGTTATCCGCGGCATAGAAAACTCTCTTGAATAAAGTGTGATTTACTTTCAGTGCTGACGAATCCGCTCTTATTTGAGGGTTTGAAAAATAGTCAATGGCTAGACGAAAGACATTGTTTAATTTATCTTCAGAAAGACCGAATGAAATGCGGGACAATATCTCTACCAGTGCCTGAACAACCGCCAAACTATTACGTTTCTGGGTGTCCGTTTTTTGGAGGTCTGATAATTCATCCCGCAATGCATTAAACGCCCAATCGTAAAATTTCCCGATATCATCATCGGTCATGTTCGCGACTTCTATCCGGGTGAGAAAACCCTCTTCATCTAATTTTTTAGCGTCAATTAAACATGCTATTATGACGGTTGAACCAAAGCTGTTAAAAGGGGCGGTCCACTTACAAGCTTTTATAACAGCATCTTTCCATCCCGCGTAAGCATTCCGCATCGAAAGGCCTGCGTTTTCAAATAATCGCAAGCACCCAAAGGCAGGCATAAAATCCACTAATATATCCGATCTCCAGCTTCTTTGATAGGTGGTAATACCCGGATCGAAGGAGCGAGTAACTTTAGATACAGCAGGTGCCATTTCTGGCATCGGTTTTGCCAATTCATGTAAAAAATACTGACCCAATACTCTCGGGTCGCAATCCCACGCCTTTAGTTCATCCCAACGCTCGTGGAATTCACTTATGCGCTTCGAATCGTAATCAGAAGCTCCATTGGCTTCTATATTAGCCAAAGAAAAGCTGCACCATCCCTCCAACGAGAATAATTCGGTATTACGGCCTTGGATCGTAAAGGAACGTCTTATTTCGTTGAGCGCACCCAGCAATAAGTTTCTAGCGTCAACCAATTGCCCTATTTCAGATAGGATGGACGATTTCCACATTTTAGCAAGTGGGTTCCGAGGAGAGGGATTCCAACTATTCAAAACGGCGTTAGTCATTTTTCTTGAGAGCTTCCTGAGGCTCCATAGCGCTTTTTCATATTGATATCGATCATGGGAATTTAATGCCTCCCCAAATCGTTGATCAATTTTCGCCGATATTAGATTCCAGCGATCTTCTCTAAAAGTTTCTCTAGCCTCTCGGAGCACGCCGAGAGCTAAGGACATCCAAACCTCATCAAGTTCTTGGTCGTTAATAGACCCCATTTTTTTTGTGAGAGGCAGCTTAAGTTCATCGCTGCTTTGTGATTCCCGATTTTGCTCCAAAATGGTTAATATGTTGTCTGCTGTATCAGAAAACAAAGGCATTAAAGAAATCTCGTATCGCCAATTTAACTCATACAAGAACCTAATTTTATCAGAATATACCCAATTTTGAGCCAGCCTCCATATTGCATTTTCCATTCGGGATGTCTCATCCCAAATATTTTCCCTCTTAGTTGATCGCAAGATAATCCAACCGGGATAATTTGTGCGCTCATACCTCCATCTGTATATTGTCTGTGCAGCCATGTCGTCAGTGAAATCCCCGGTTGGATATGAATCATTTTTAGGGGGGCTGCTTATTTGAATTGCAGGTATTCTAGATGTCCCAGCTAGGTCTTTGATTCTTTTTTTGCTAATATTGGGCCAGTCCTCCAGTCTGGGAGGGCGCGCCGAATGCAAAAAATTAAGGAACCACTGCAATGCAACTTCATGTGGATTGCCTTTAATTTTCCCCGTGATAATTTGAGCCAAATCAATTGGCGTAACTCCACGGGCGCTCAATAAGGCTCTCTCTGCATTGCTTATATTTAATAGCCCAATTAAATATATTGGGGCATGGTGATTATTGAGATTGTCTCGTATCCAACCCGTCCACGATTTGAAATTAGGATCATCCCCCGAAAACCCTATAAGAACAAAAGAATTTTCGGTCAACGATTGTTGGACGGTGTTCACGAAAGGGGAAAATTTATGAGGATATGTTCGAAAATCCTCTTCAGTAATAATGAATGGTGTTTGATTAGGAAACGATCCGTGCAATTTAACAATTCTAGGTTGGTATGCCCTTGTTAAATCTTCGGCTTTTGTGACTGTTTGGTATGATTTCCCGAGGATGTCCGTTCTCTCTAGAAGAGTATCATAATTGGTTGTGAATACGTCGGCCCAAGGAAGCGCTAACAAAAGCTCATGTAGCTCGCTGGGCTGATACTCGGAGTCAGGTAGACTACTTCTTATTAAATTATCTAATTTTCCCCTCCCGAACTCTGCTTCATATTCGCTGGCTAACCGCAATGAGTCGCATGAAAGAAAATGATTCTCTCTTTTTATTTTTCCTAGTTCGTCATTCGTTAGTGTTATCGGATGAAGTTCGTCATACATGCAACGAGTCAATTCACGCCAAGTGAGAAATTTTTGACTGGCACAAGGAATTTTATTGGCGTTGAGGCTGAGGCCTGCACCTACCATAATTGCGGCTCGGGATTTGGGCCATTTCCACAAATCTGCTTGAAGCTGAAATAAATGTGGTAGGTCGGGGAAGGTGTTCATGATATGATTTTGGGAATTATTTAATTTGGAAAAGGCGTTATATGCGTTCAACCCGGGAGGGGTAGGGGCGCTTCGCCGAATGATTGCTAAGCATTCCTAACACATTCCGGCATGCTCACGCAACCTTGTCATTCTATAACGAGATGAGGCGTGAGCCTAAACTTTTCCGGCCCTGCTGCCTAGTGATGGAATGAAAGTGCAGCTTTCGCAGCCTCAACCACCGTGGCAGGAATCACGCCGCCTTTCGCTTCTCAAATGCTTTCAAATTCTTGAGAACGTCCGCTTCCAAAATCGTGGGCGTCAACTCGTAGGAGGTCCCAAAGGAGTCCATCAGCACAGCCGCACCCTCAGTGGTATTCTGTCGAGGAACTGAATGTCGCGACTCATTGAATGGGATGGAAGAGCAGCTTTCGCCGTCTCAACCATCATGGCAGCATCATGCCGCCTTCTCTTCCTCAAACGTCCTGAGGTTCTTGAGAACGTCGGAAACCTCAATCTGCGGGGTGAGCTGGTAGGAATCCCAAAAGGAAGCCATCAACACAGCGCGCGCCTTTTCAAGGTCGCCTACACGCACACGCACGCCGTCATGGATGGAGACCGCCGGGATGCCTGCCGCTTCAACGGTCTTCCAGATCAATTTGCTTTCCAATCGCTGGAGGTGACGAGGAAGAGCCTTCGGGTTACGAGCCGTCTCGTCCTTCGCGTTCTTCACTTTGCCAATGCGGCGAATCTCGGCCATCAGCTCCGGGAACTGGATGGCAAACCATGCTTCAATCGCCGGGGCATACGGATTAAACCCTTCCTTGGACCCAAAGAGCCAAGGAATGAAATGGTTGTTCTTGAATTCGTTGCGATCCATCGTGCCGCAAATGGTATCCCTCGCAGCGGCGTAAACGTCTCCGTGCTCTACCAAGGATTGGAACTTGGCCTTTTCGAGAGTCTGGCGGGGGTAGAGCGTGACGAGCAAAAGAGGCTGGCAGCATTTCACGTCTAGCTCCTCAGTGCGCTCCCCGTGGATTCTGAGCGCGTGGCGCAGCTCCTTTGGCAACGCATTGGCCATGGTGTAGAGCCTGCCCGTTTTGGACACGCTGAAGCGGTTGTCGAACGTCTGGATGTAGTGCTCGAAAATCTGGCGTTCGTCTTCTCCCCACGTGCTTGTGTCCCAATAGTTGCCCTTTCTCTTGGTCCTTCGGAACACCTTCTTGGCCTTGACCGAACGCATGGCGTAGGAGCGGTCCAAAAGCCCAAGGGCTTCTTCGGTGTCGATGCTCAAGTATGGAAGAGAAGACAGACTTCCCGCGATGATCGGCCAGTCTTCAAAGACTCCTTGGAGCTTCCAAGTTTCGCCCGCCCAAGCCGCCGTCAACGTGTGGTAGTAGCACTTCGACCCAATAGTGTAGCTGTAATCGCAAGTGACCGCACCCATGCCCACCAGAAGTTCACGCACTTCCTTCCAGATTTTGCCATCCTTGGCAAAGGGGCGGGTGTATTGGCTCGCAATTGGCGCGTCCCTGTTGACCCTGCTTCTGTCGTAATATTTCAAATAACAGGCTCCCAATAGGAACACGGCGGCACGGTAGCCGGGCTTACTTTCGATAAGTGGTTTTCCTCTAAAGGGGATATTCTGAATTCCCCCAATCCTATTTTCCGGAATAAAAAACTTACGCTCCTCTGTCCCTATAGCCTTGAAGTATTGTCTTTTTGTGGTTTTTGGCACCCCAAGAGTATGAGTGTCATTTCTATTCCCTTTTTTCTTTTTCTCCTTCTTTTCTTCCTTCTTCATCCTTTATATATTCTTCTTTCCTTAAAAAAACCTTGGGAAGACATCCATTTGAGAAAACGGCACAGTTCCACCTAGCCATTCTCTTAGTTCTCCCCTTAGTTACAGCCCTCCAGTTTCCTTTTTATGAGCCAATGCGGCCTAGGAAACCTACCAACGGGGACAAGAATAGAGATATTTCTGAGATTGTCAAGGTTATTTTTCGAAAATCGAACTATCCGATACGCTATTTTAACATGCTAGATGCGGCGGGAGATATTAAAAACGAGGCTTCGGGCGCTTAATTTCAGCGATTTGCGGGAATTTGAATTATTCTCAAACTCGTCTCCCGCGATTTTAAATTGCCCGAACCTGCGTTAAACTCAAACCCGCCGCCGTGTCCTTCAAAGTCGGCCGCGAATACTTTTGTTTTGTATTAAAATACAATTCGGAATCCACGTTTTCGCCCCGCTTTCCTAGAATAACAAAAAATAAGTATTATTTACTATTCCGCTCCCTGTCGGCTCACGCATTTCCTCTATAGCCGACCCCGCCAACAGGTAAAAGCGCTCCCCGCCGCCCATTTTCTGTAACTCACTAGTATAGAGTGGTCGGCATTTTCCGATCTTCCGCCCGCCAAATACTTTTGTTTTGTATTTCAAAGCTAAACGGGCCGGGCGGGACAAATGGACCATTTGGAATCCCGCGCCCATGAACACGTCAGCCCCTTGTCTGGCTTGGCGGATAGAGCCGGAAGCGCGGCAATTCTTCTTTATGTTTCCTTTTGCGCCATGTCTTCCACGCGCTGCGGATGGCGAACCCAAGGAAAACCCAGATGGCCGCCCGCTTGATCTCGTGCTTGAATAGGAACGGAGGGACGGACCATGGCAGCAGTTCGGGCGGCGGTTCGGTTTCGCTACGATTCACTCTCCAAGTGTCCCACATGCCGCCGTCCAATACTTCCTTAAAGCTCTCCTTGGCCTGAACTTCCTTGACCGGAGTGAGCGCAATAGCCCGTTTCAAAAGCCTTCTAATGCTGGGGTCATCGAAATTGTAGGAAATGAAATGATATTTTTTGCCATCCCGAACAATTGGAACTCTCGCAGATCGAAACTGATTTGCCCGGCTGATAGAAACTATCTCAAAAGGGGCGATCCACCGCAATGCAGTGGCTTCGGCACGGGAATCCGGTGCATGAACCCCCTCCTGAACGCGAATTCCCGTGCCAGCCTGACCGCCTAATCAGAGTCAACGCCAGCGGACGGAACGTCCAAAGCCTCGACGAAATACGACTCTTCGATAACAAATTGGAGGGTAAGACAGCCGCCGGTCCGGTTCGCTCTCAGCCCCCCGTGACAGTATTCGCAATTTTGCGCGTCTTCATCGTCCCACGCCTTTTCGAGGAGTTCGCGGGCGATACGGCGCATTTCTTCCGGAACGGGAACACCTCCCGCTTGGAGAGGTCGCGTTCGAACATTCCAGCCTGCCGCGGTTGCTGCCAGCGCCACCTTTGAAAAATCAAACTGTGCCATTGTCGTTTCAATGGCTTTCTTGCGGATTTCAGCAGGATCGTTTGACATAATTTATTTACCTTCCTTTCCAAATTGGGTTTCCAGTGGCTCTCTCCTTTTTTCGGTCGCTAGGCCCTGACCATTGCCGGAGCCTTCGACGAAGAAAGGGCCCCAGCGGCGAAAAACCGCCGGGAGCCGGGGAACACTTCTTCAATCCACTTTCACCTCGATCTGCTTCGGCTTCGAGTTCTCATTCTTCTGGACCCGAATCTGAAGCACGCCATCGGCGAACTTCGCTTCGATTCCGGATGAGGCCGCATCAGGCGGAAGGCCAAAGCTCCGGACGAAACTGCCATAGCCTCGCTCGATGCGGTGGTATTTCGCGTTTCCGTCCTCCTTTGAGAACTTGCGTTCTCCGGAGATGGTGAGCACACCGTTTTCAACGGTTACTTTCACGTCTTCCCTCTGGATCTGGGGTAAGTCCACCGCAAGCCGGTAGGAGTCGTCATCTTCACTGATATCGACCAGTGGCGTCCATCCCGAGTGGCCGGATTCTTGGGAAACGTCACGGCTGACGGGATGGAATGCGCGAAGGATGCGGTTCTGGAAGTCCTCCAATTCGCGCAGTGGGCTCCAAGCACTCAATGCATGTTTCATAGGTTTTCCTTTCAGAACGGCGGATGGTTTTGTTGGCCCAGCGAACCATCCATCCGCCGTATCTGGATGTCGCTTGGGGGCGTTCCGCCAAAGCTTCCTTGAGCCAGCGGTTCCATTCGTGCCCAAGCATTTTTCATTCCCGAATCCGTTCGCGCTTAAGGCATTGATTTTCAATTGCTGGCTCAATTCTGCAGAACGGAGGCCGCGTCAATTTTTCCCACTTGCAGTCCATTTCGCGCGTCATTCTTTCCAAGCACCAAGCTTCCGCAACCGCTCTCCTCGAATCCCTTTTTGCTTCGGTGAACAATTCGCCCGATGGGGATTCGAAGCTTGTCACTTGTCCCCTGATATATGTCCATCTGTCATTCTGGATGACACTGGGAATCGCAACCTGCTACGCCGATCATGGGATGTGGCAAGAGGCATGGAACACTTTGGAGCTGATCCCTGCCGACCAACAGGGGCAGCCTCGCGTTCTTCGCCTCCGGTTGCGTTGTTGCGCCGAACTGGACGGGTGGGCCGTTGGTTTGGTCTTTGCCACGATTCTGCAAAGTGGCGGCCCCAAAGATCGCCGCGCTGCCGCAATGTTTTTCAAATCTCTGGCTCAACGGGAGGTGCGCCTAAACAGGCTTCCCCAAGCCCGATCAGCTATCAGGATGGCTATCAAAGCATGGTCCGAGATCAGGCTACCGATTTTGGCCGATTCGAGCCTCTGTGTAGTTGCCGCCGCCGCATTGCCCTAGACCGTTGAGTAAATGGCGGCGGGCACCCATTGATGCCCGCCGCTTTCCTGTGCTCAGTGAGCCTATTCCAGCGTAGGCTCATTGGGAGATTGTCCGGGGTATCCCGCTGCGCCTTTTGGCAACCATAGCTCGGCGCAACGGGATCATGAGCAAGCGCAAGGAACTATGAGCAGCGAGCGTTCCAAGCCACTTTCGTTGGTAGATCAAGGGTTGGCCAACGTCGCGCAGTGCAGGAATCCCCTCTAACGATGCGCTTTACCCGATCTATCTGCCAAAAAACTGGCAACCTCGTCTGGGAGCAATTACCGACAGGATGAATGTAATTTTTTGTTTTATTCCGCGCTTAGCGCGGGTGGATGAGCTGGTTTCCGCTGGTTCTGCCTGCCCGTGTCACGGCGCGGGACCTATGGAGGTCGGGGAAATTGCCTTGAGCCGCCTTGGTTCCTGCTGTTGGATGAATCTGCTTCGCCCCTCCGGGCAAGCGTGGGCTTCGTAACCCATCCACACAGAGCGGTAAGCGTTGATTACCGCAAAACGACGCACCCTAACCAATGGTTTGGGGGCGCTGCCGCGTATGCAAGAGGTGCCTTCGCAAGGAGGGACTAAAGGTTGCAGCGGCCGACTCTGTGCGGCTTACGAAGCCCCCGAACCACCGGAAGGACAAGTTCCCCTTCCGCATGCCTCGCAGCAGTCCAACGGTTGTCGTTTCCGTCCCACATTGGCGGCACCGTGTGCGCATTTCTCGTTCGGAAGGGTTCGTGATTTTCCCATCAACTCCAAAGAACCATGAAATACCTGATCGCGGCTTTCGCCTTCTCCACGCTCCCGCTCTTCGCCCAAAATCCTTTTGGAACCGGAACGCCGGGAACGTCCATTGGTGCCGACTTCGAAGCCCTTTTGAAGCAGCGTCAGAAGGCCCGCCAAGAGGCCCTTGCACCCATCGAAAAGAAGTTCACCGAGAACGCCAACCAACTCTTGGGAAAGGCGATCCAGAGTGGCGACATGGCCACCGCCGAGAGGATCAAAAGGGAACTGTTGGCGGTGACGTCCCAAGCCAAGATCGAGGAAATCCGGAAAACCCTGCTGTTCTACTCTTGGGTGGCGAACCGAGACTTGATTCTCAACTTTGAAGAGGATGGAAACGCGGCAGCATCCATCTATTCCGCCACCTTTGAAGTTCAGCCAAACGGCACGGTGGCCATGTCTTGGAAATCCGGCGAACACACCACGTTGACGCCGACACCGGACTTCTCGGCTCTCGTGGAAAAAGGCGGCGGAAACAATACCTTCGTGAGGATTCCGAAGCGCGCAAAGCCAGCCACGCCACTGGGAAAGTAAACTAAACTATGGAAAACCTGTGCAGACTGAAAATCTTATTGAGTGTTAGACTGAATCGATATTCTGTGAATTGTTGGCGTGGTGCTGAAACGGACAGAGATTCGCAATTAGGACGAGGTCTCCTTGATTTTTTTCGAATCTCGAAGAGGTGGCTTTGTTTGAAATAATTTATCCAGAATAAAAGTCATCGTTCCTCCAAAAATCAATTCGCAGAGGGCGATTCCATGTTTGATAGTTTCAGGGCTTTCTGCTATTTGCATTATGTGAGCCAATATTAGGCACATCGTAAGAGAAGTTAGGATAACTGGGATTGCTATCGTGGAAATAGCTGCACTTTGGGAAACTCGGGTGGAATTATTCGGCTTTTGCCAAAACGATTTGAATGCGCTTACTGCGGCGACTCCCGTAAGAGGCATAAGGAGCGCTACAATATCAGAAATCGCAGCAAATCCTTTCTGCGACCAGAGCAAACCCCAAAGGAATAGAATTACAATTCCCGAAAAATGTCCAATCAGGAATACCCATCCTACAATAATTCTTAGTTTGGACAATTTCATTGCTCTTCGTTTCCATGATTCGCGAAGAAAGGAGAGATGGAGGAATATTTTACCTTTCCGCCACTGGCTTCTGCAATACATTTCGTTAAAATACCTGAAGCCCTAACACACTCCTCTTCGTTAATATCATCTTTAAACCATTTGTCGGCGGGAAATTGATTTCCACCAAAAGGAGGATCAGCCCACTTTCCATCTACATAAGAAATGGTGATGGCATGTGATCCGGATGGTGTCGATTCTGTTTTCCCTACCACGAAGCTGTAGTCAATCAAATATAAAGCTTTGGATTTAGAGCCGCTAATTGATGAAGCTTGTCCTTGTAATGTTATTTTCCCGGAAAACTTATTTATTTTAATGGCTCTTATTTGTGGCTGAAATACATCGGAGGCATGAGTTTTTTGGAATTTCTCGAGGCCTTTTGCTAAACACGCTTTAATTTTTTCTTGAGATACTTTATCTTCCTCACAGATGAGATTGCTTTTGATTTCTGCGATATCCTCACAATCTGCTCCCGCGTCACCGTGAATCATATCCACCACTTCGAAAAAACCGCTTTTTCTGAGCAACACTATTTTCATCCATGGATCGCAATCAATAGCGTGAACATGAAACATTCGCCATTGGTTAGTTTCTAGGTTGGGGCCACTTGCCCAGCCCTTTTTATCGTCTTTGCTTTCGATTCTTTCGATTTTCAGTTCCGGATCAGATTTGATTAATTTTTCAGCATTTTTCAAATTTTGCTTGCTAACATAACATCCGAGCTGCCCCATATAAATAGGGCCGTCCACTTTGGTAGGATGCATTAGCTGGATATCAGTGAATGGCACTGAGTATCGAAATATCTGTTGATCCTCAGAATGGCCTTTGCTTCTGAGTTTGCCTTCGAAATCAATTTGGCTGAGCCATGTTATTTCCGTTTGGCCGCGGTCGTTTTTGCCTAACTGTTTAATGGAAGCTCCGCGAGCCACGATAGCTGAAGCCGAGTCACGAATAATAAAGTTCATTTTCCCTTCGGAGTCATTCGTCCCCTCAAATGAACATATTTCCCCTTTTGCGAACGCCAGCGGTTTGATTACGCCATTGATTTTTTTGCCAGACCACGTTAAATCATATATTTGTTCATCGTAGCCCGGCCCAACAATCTCCGGCCCTTTGTAGATTTGATGTTGCTGCGCAAATGCGCTTGATAGCCCATACAATAGGTAGAAGGCGAAAATGGCAGATGAAGATAATTTTTTCATGTCGACATTAATAATACATGTCGTCGATATGATTACTCCAATTGCGGCTCAAAAGTCAAGTTCGGGTTAGATGGAAAAACAAAGATAGATTTAGAGGTGAAAAAATAAAGCCCCGCCGTCCATCTGAAAGCGGGGCTTTTGTTTACGAGTTCAATTGCCAATTAGGGCTTGATCTTGGCCAGTTCCAAGAACTTGTCCAAAGTCAGAGTGAGCAGAACCTGCGGCCCCGTTTGGGTGACGTGCACAGAATCCTCATTTTTGCCGGGAACGCCTCCGAATTGGAGGTCTAGCGCCTTGATGGCAGCGGGAATCTCGCTGGTAAGCTCGCCAGTGATTTCATTCCGCAGGATGGCAACCTTGAAGCCCTTCTTGTGCAGGGCGAGGTAGAAGTCCTTCTCGTTCACCTCGCCGCCCTTGGCTGGCGCTTTAGGAGCCTTCTTTGCCCCCACAGGAGCGGCACCGACCCGTCCGGCATCTCGTTCGCCTGTTGAAGGATCAACACCGGCCTTGGTCAAATACTTGCCGCTGATGAAGATTGGAGATTCACCGGCCCGGCGATAGCGCGGCGTGTCTTCTTCCGTCCACTTGGCCTTGCTGGCTTCCAAATCGGCATTAGCCGCTTCCTCCGTGGCTTCCAGACCGTTCTTCTTACGAAGTTCCAAGACCTTGGGAAGATTCCCGCTGCTAATTTTGCTCATGATGGGCACGAACTAACAGCGGGAATTCCTACGAGCAACTAATTAAGCTGCCTCGCGGTATTCGATTTCCTCAAAGCCCTTCTTGCGACGGGAATTCTTCTCCTGCCAATATCGGTAAAGGATGTCCGAGATTTGATCCATTTTCTTGGGGTCGTTGGCCAAGGCTTGGACTTCACTCAGAGCAAAATACTTCGTGGCAGACTGCACCGGTTTGCCGAGCCATTTGATGACCTTCTTTGCAACCAGAAGGCTCATTTGCTCAGGCTGGCACCCAAGGAGCCATGCGGCTTGCTCGGCGGTCAGGCGCGCAGGGAGACGGAGGAGGGACAGGAATTCGATTGCTTTGTGGCTCATGGAGGGAACTTTATTGTTCTATTTTTTGTGTAACTTTTCCCGATTCACCTTTTTATTTCACTGTGAAATAGTGGCTTCTTGGGGAAAGCGGCGACGAGTATAATGGCCCTTCTAGACTTATTTCAAGTGGTTTAAAAAGATAAAAGGAAAAAGTTTTGGAAATTAGTCTTCAGAATTAGCGACTTATGAAGATTCAAGCGCAAATAGCAGCCGCCATGAAAATAAAGTTTCGAGATTGTGACATCAAGACAACGCAAAGCCGATCCCCAAAATAAAAAGCGGCCCCCATATGGAGGCCGCCGATTTAATTATTTTTATGATTTTCTATTTTAATTATTCTTCGGGGATCGCGGAGCAGAAGATTTCCGCCTTTTTAGCGTATGCGAGGTGAACAGCCTCCGAACGATGGCCAAGGGCCGCACTGGCTTCCCGAATGGAGAAGCCCGCCTCTGCCAGCCTTTCAGCCATGGAGTAACGAAAACTGTGCAAACTGGTTCCTTCGACGTTCACGCCTTTGGTTCGACAACGACGTCGGAACTCGGCTGCTCGCGCCGAACTGGTGAGCTTTTGGAGCTTGGGAAACAAAAAGCCCTGTTGGGGAAGCGAATCCAATAGCTTCTCAACGCCGCCGTTCCATTTCAGCCTGCACACGCAGGCGGTCTTCTGACGAGTGTAGACCAGCGTGCGGGCCTCTCGGTCGAAATTCTCAACGCGGAGGTTCGCACAATCTACCTGTGATGCGCCGGTGGCCCACAGCATCGAGTAGAAGGCTCTCTTTTCGGCATCAGGTTCGTTCTCGATCACCCGAAGGTATTCTTCCCGTTTGATGGCCCGCTTTTCCTTCAATTTGATCACCCGCAGGCTTTTGGATGCCAAAATGGGAGTAGTCAGCCATCCTTGCTCAATCGAGAAACTTTGGAGCTTGCGGAGGTATTTAATTACCGAAGGCTTTCCGCATTTGACGATCAGCCGAAAGTGTTCCGGGTAGGTCTGGCAGATGGTCATGGAACGGAGGGAATTGAAATCCTTTCCAGTGTAGGCTTGCCGGTGACGGAGACGGGTGGATTCTGTCTTTCCTGCCACCTTGGAGCATTCCTCCATGGCCTCGGCCCATGTGATCTTGCTGACCGCTCGGCCTGCCTTTTCTTGGTAGATTTCCACCATTCGTTCAGCGAACCTCCGGTCCCCATCCTCTTTGTTGAGGGCATTGATTAATTCAATGGCTTCGTTTTTGTTCCGCGTCTTGAGAGACTGGCGCTGCAAGGTGACCTTGTTGTGGCTGTAGAACGTGCCGTTGGTGCGGCGGATCAAGGTGTAGTTGCCGGAGACGACGAGCGGGGCTGTCTTATTTGGTTTCATCGGTTCTAATGGTTCACGTTTCCGCGCAGAACCGTTAGAGAGCCTTGACCGCCTCATGGCGGGGTAATGGTGATTCAGGAAGCCCCGGAAGAATCGCTGCTCAAAGATGCCGTGAGCCTCGCTTTGCCTTGCTAGCCCCTGTCATCGCGGGGCAATGACAGGTTCAAGCAGTGCAGTTGAGACAGTGACAATTTTTTGATCAATGCTCATACCGTCCCGCATTCATGGAAACATTTAGTGCTCATTTTCAATGACTTGAGCATTTTGTGATTCCGTGCCGGAGGGACGACGCAGCCTCCGCTCTTGGAGCGGAGAGGCATGAACCGCGATTGGTTCCAATCGAGCGGAAAAATCGACGGGCATTTCGTTTCGATGCCCGTCTAACATGCACCATGCCTTCCACCTTCTCGGCTTTGTATGTGCATGTGATCTTTTCCACGAAGGATCGCCTGCCTCTCATTCAATCCCGTTGGAGGGAACGCCTTCACTCCCATCTTGGCGCTGTTCTGAAGGAGCGGGAGGTGATTCCGATCGCCATCGGTGGTGTGGCCGATCATGTCCACATTCTGATGAGATTGAAAGCGGTCCATGCTCCTGCGGTGGTGGTGCGTGAGCTGAAAGCGGTTTCCTCGAAGTGGATCCGGAAGGAACGATTCGAGCCATTGTTCGGCTGGCAGGAAGGTTATGGTGCGTTTTCCGTGAGTCCGACGAATGTGGATGCGGTGAGGGCCTACATCGCCAATCAGGAGGATCACCACCGCAAGCGCACCGCGGAAGAAGAGTTCCGTGATTTCCTGAAGAAGATCGGTGCTGATCCAGAGCCATGAGAGCACAGGCAGCGTCGTCCCTCCGGGACTTGATCCGCCGACGAACGCAATTCCGGTGGCTCGCGCCACCGGCTACGTTACGTCGCCCCTGGCGGGGCTTGAAAAAATCACCTTCCCATCCAACCGCCATCCACCACCAGCACCTCGCCGGTGACGTAGTTGGACGCCGCGCTGGCGAGGAACACCACCGGGCCCTTGAAATCCGCGGGCTCGCCCCAGCGCGCGGCCGGGATGCGGGCGAGGATCTGCTGCTGGCGGACGGCATCGTTCCGCAACGCCTCGGTGTTGTCGGTGGCGATGTAGCCTGGCGCGATCGCATTCACGTTCACGCCCTTCGACGCCCACTCGTTCGCGAGCGCCTTGGTCAACTGGCCGATGCCACCCTTCGACGCCGCATAACCCGGCACCGTGATGCCACCCTGGAACGTGAGCAGCGACGCGGTGAAAATGATCTTCCCGGAACCACGCTCGATCATCTTCGCGCCGATGTCGCGGCTGAGCAGGAACTGCGCGTTGAGGTTCACGTCGATCACCTCGAACCACAACTCATCCGGATGTTCCGCGGCGGGCGCGCGCTTGATGGTGCCCGCGTTGTTCACCAGGATGTCCGGCGTCCCCTGCTCCGCCAGCACCTTCGCGGCGAAGGCCTTCACGGCCTCCCGATCCGAGAAATCGCACTGGTACGCGGTGAACTTCCGGCCGAGCGCGGTGACAGCCTTTTCAATGTCACTGCCAGGTTCGAGCGTGGCGCTCACACCGATGATGTCGGCACCCGCTTCGGCGAGCGCTTCCGCCATGGCGAAGCCGATGCCGCGCTTGCAGCCGGTGACCAGCGCCGTCTTGCCGCTGAGATCGAAGGAGGAAAGGACGCTCATCGCAGGTCGGAGATGTTGATCTTGTCCATGTCGGTGAAGGCCTGGTTCTCACCGCCCATGGCCCACACGAAACGGTAGGCGGAGGTGCCCACGCCGCTGTGGATCGACCACGCGGGGGACAGGATCGCCTGCTTGTCATGCACCCACAGCGGGCGCGTCTCGGTCGGCTCGCCCATCATGTGGAGCACGGCGTGGCCGACGGGCACATCGAAGTAGCAATACACCTCGCTGCGGCGGAGGTGGGTGTGGGAAGGCATCGTGTTCCAGATGCTGCCCGGCTTGAACTCGGTGTAGCCGAGCACGAGCTGGCAGCTCTTGATGCCGTTCTCGTGGATGTACTGGCAGATGGTGCGCTCGTTGCACTCCTCCTTGGTGCCGAGCTCCACGCGGGTGGCGTCGGCCGGGGTCGCCTTGGTGGTCGGGTAGGCGGCGTGGGCCGGATAGCTGATGAGGTAGAACTCGGCGGCCTTCGCGGCATCGGCGCTGGCGAAGACGACCTCCTGGCTGCCGCGGCCGATGTAGAGGCAGTCGCACTTTTCAAGGTCGTAGGCCGTGCCATCGACGGTCACGGTGCCCTTGCCACCGAAGTTCAGGATGCCGATCTCGCGGCGTTCGCAGAAGTACTGCGCGCGCAGTTCATCGCCCGCGTCCAGCTTCAACGGAGCCGCGCCCGGCACGGCGGAGCCCACGATCGCGCGGTCGAGGTCGGTGTAGACGAGGGTGATCTCCCCCGGCTGGAAGAGCTCCTCGAGGAGGAAGGAATCGCGGAGTCCTTCGGTGTCGAGCATCGAGGTTTCGTTCGGCGAGGGCGCGTGGATGACTTTCATGTCTTGGGAAATCGGGAGGTCCGGTGGCTCCGGCGAGGCAGAGTGTCACCCGCGGCGGAAAGGGAACAATCCGCGCGAGGTTACCGTGGAAACCCAATCCATTCGGAAAGGGGATTCATCCGAATGAATAGCCCGATTGAGACAGAATTAACAGAATTTCCAGAATTCACGGAAAGAGGCAACACCCCAACCTCCCCCGCTGTCCCCTTCTGTTAATTTTGCAAATTCTGTCAATTCTGTCCGACTTGGCCCGAAGCCTCTCAATGGTTCGACGCCAGCAGCAGCGCGCCGCGGATACCGGCTTCCTGCTCCAGCGCGGGCGGCACCACCAGATCGGTGAAATCCCCCTCGCCAAAATAGCCCGCGGTGATCTTCTCCAGGCACGCGGCAATCTTCGCGTGGAGTCCGGCCGACTGCGAGACACCGCCGCCAACAATCACCTTCGAGGGCGAAACGATCGCCAGCAGCGCGAGAATGCCGTGCGCGAGATACCACGCCTCCATGTCCCACGCCGGATGATCGGCGGGCAGATCGGCCGCGGCCTTTCCCCAGCGCGCCGCGATGGCGGGGCCGCTGGCGAGCCCTTCGAGGCAATCACCATGGAACGGACACAGGCCCGCGAACGAATCGCCCGGCGCGCGGGCGACCTTGAAATGACCGAACTCCGGATGCACCGCTCCATGGACAAGCCTGCCGCCGGAAAGAATCCCCGCGCCAATGCCGGTGCCGATGGTGATGTAAGCCGCGTCCGTGGCCCCCTGCGCCGCGCCGAGTGCGACCTCGCCCCACAGCGCCGCGTTCACATCGGTATCGAGCGTGAGCGGCACACCGGGAAAGGCCGCCGCCAGCGCGCCAGTGATCGAGAAGCCCTGCCAGCCATCCTTTGGAGTGGCGAGCAGCGAGCCGAAGTCCGGAGCCGCGGGATTGACCCGCACCGGCCCGAAGGCTCCCACGCCGATGCCCGCGGGCGTGCCGCGTTCACGGAGCCAAGCGGTGGCGGTGGCGAAAGTCTCCTCCGGCCGGGTGGTGGGGAAACGGTGCTCCTCGTGGATCGTCCCATCGGAAAGACCCCACGCGACCACCGTCTTGGTGCCGCCCAGTTCGATCCCCGCCACCGGCAATGCTTTCGACTCGCTCATCGGAATGAAAGCCGGAGCATGATCAGACCTCCGCGGCGGCGGCAAGCGCCTCCTTGGTGAGCCTGGTAATCTCGCTCCAGTTTCCAGCGGCCACGAGGGCCTTGTCGACGAACCACGAACCACCGATCGCGGCCACCACCGGCACCTTCAGGTAGCTGGCGAGGTTGGCGGAGGTAATGCCGCCCGTCGGGATGAACTTCACGCCGGTGTGGCCGTAGGGACCGGCCAGCGCCTTGAGCATCGGCACGCCGCCCGCCGTTTCCGCCGGGAAGAACTTCAGCAGCTTGCAGCCTTCGGAAAGCGCGCGCTCGACGTCGCTCGGCGTCATCACCCCCGCCGAGAACTGGAGGCCCACCTCGCGGGCCACCTCGATGGTTTTCGGGTTGAGGCCCGGCGCGAGGCCGAACTGGGCGCCCGCGTCCTTCGCCCGCTTCACCTGGTCGGCATCGAGCAGCGTGCCCGCGCCCACCAGGATTTCCGGGAAACGGTTCGCGATGCGGCGGATGCTTTCCTCCGCGGCGGCGGTGCGGAACGTGATCTCCATGATGTCCAGCCCGCCCGCAAGCAGGGCTTCGGCGAGGGGTTCGGCGGAGGCGGCGTCATCGAGCACGATGACGGGGACGATGCGCTTGGCGAGAATGCGGTCGATCATGACGGTGATGGTGGTGGAGCGTGCACGATTCCCGCACACGGTCCTACTGAACAAAAAGACAGGGTTATCAAAACCCGATCATCGCCTTGAGCACGCCGGTCTCCGGCTTCGTCCAGGATTCAAACAGCCCCGGCACCTCCTCCACCGCGGCGCGGTGCGTGATCCACGGGCGGGTGTCGATCCGGCCGCTTTCGATCAGCCCGATAATGCGGCCGAAGTCCGCCGGGTTCGCATTGCGGCTGGCGAGCAGCGTCAGCTCGCGGCGGTGGAAATTCGGATCATCGAAGGTCACCTCGCCCACGAACAGGCCGATGAACACCAGCCTGCCGCCGTGCGCCGGATACTCGAACGACTTCATCATCGAGGCCGCGTTGCCGGTGGCATCGAACACCACGTCCGGCAGGTCACCGTTCGTGATCTCCAGCAGGCGCTCCAGCACGTCCTCGGTCTTGCCATTGATCGCGTGCTGCACGCCGAGCTGCTTCTGACAGAACTCCAGGCGAGCTTCATTGATATCGAGCACGATCGTTTTCGCACCCGCCTCCACGGCGAACTGCATCGCCGCCAGACCGATCGGGCCGGCGCCGATGACCAGCGCGAACTCGTCCTTTTTCAAGCCCGAGCGTTCCACCGCGTGCGCGCCGATGCCGAGCGTCTCCACCAGCGCGAGCTGGTCGTAGCTGAGCTGTGCGGACGGATGCAGCTTCCGCGCGGGAAGGATGAAGCGCTCGCGCATGCCACCGTCCTTGTGGACACCGATCACCTCGATGCGCGTGCAGCAGTTCCCCTTCCCTTTCCGGCAGGCCACGCAGGTGCCGCAGTTCATGTAGGGCTCCACCGAGCAACGGTCGCCCGCTTTCACGTTCGCCACGCCCTCGCCCACCGCCAGCACCTCCACGCCGAGCTCGTGGCCGAGCACGCGCGGATAGCTGAAAAACGGCTGCTTGCCACGGAAGGCGTGGATGTCGGTGCCGCACACGCCCACGCGGTGGACGCGGACAAGGGCTTCACCCGCGCCGGGCGCGGATGGTTCGGCGGAGGTATCGAGGGCGATCTGGCCCGGTTCGCGGAGTACAAGGGTCTTCATGAGAGGATCGAGGAAAGGAGTTCAGGTTCGCGGCCGAAGCGCTCGCGGTAGTCGGCCAGCGTCGGCAGCAGGCGCACCGCCACCTTCGCTTCATGGTTCAGCGCGATCGCCGACAGGCGGTGTTCGAAGAACGGATTGCGGAAACGGTCCAGCGTCGCCCGCGCGAAGCCCGCGGGGTCCTCGCAGCGGCCTTCCAGCACCGGCACGATTTCCTCGGACAGGAGCCGCTCCAGCCAGGGTCCGACCTCGGGGTGCTCCACCGCCTCGCGCACCGTTTCGATGCCCAGCGGCAACGCGCGGCACACCAACGCGCTGTGCGCTCCATTCAGGATCCGCACCTTCCGCAGGTAGTAGGAGGAGATGTCATTTGTAGCCGTGATCGCCGGATGCTCGAAGCCACAACCGCGCGGATCCTCGATCGCCCAGAACGCGAACGGTTCCGCCGCCAGTAGCAACGGGTCCTCGCCAAGCAAGGGATGCTCCGGCGGCGGACCCGGCACGATGCGGTCCACCAGGTTGTTCAGCCACCGGCACTCGTCCGTGATCCAGTTCAGCGCGGCTTCCTCCACCGACCATCGCGCCGCCTGCTGCTTCACCAGCTCCAGCAAGCGTCCACCGTTGTTCTCGATCAGCTCGCACGGCAGCACGATCACGCCCGCCTGCCCGGCCTCGTAGCGCGCCAGCAGCACCGCCAGCAGCTTCGCCGGAAACGACACCGGTGCATCGTCGCCGCGCACCGCATCCGCGTCGTTGAGCGTGAAACCCGCCTCGGTGGTGTTCGAAAGAATCCACTTCAAGTCCGGCGCCGCGGCAAAGGCCAGCACCTCGTCCCACTGCGTGCCCGCGTGGAGGGCACGTGAGATGGAATCGACCACCACCGTTTCATCGACGACCTCACCATCCTGCACGCCGCGCACCGCCACGTGGTAGCACCCGCCCGCGCGATTGATCGCCTCGGCGCGTTCGATGCCGGTGGACTGTACGACGACGACCCTGCCCGGCGGGTTCGCGCCGCGGTTCGCTTCCGCGATGAACAGGTCGGCGAAGGCGCGCAGGAAATTCCCCGCGCCGAATTGAAGGATGGTTTCAGGAAGTGACATGCGAAAGGAGTTGAGGCTTTAGCCGAGGAGGGTCTTCAGAGGGAGGCGGAGGCTAGCGAGCAACGGAAGAGCAATTGAACCGCAGATGGACACGGATGAAGAGAGCATGGATCGGAAGCACCCGGCAGCGACCCCAAAGGAGGAACTACATACGAAGAGCGCCTCTATTCATTCGTGTCCATTCGCGTTCATTCGCGGTTTGAAATGCTCACAACGTCACACCCTGTTTCCAGATCGTGATCTCGCGGAAGCCGTTCACCTCGTTCCGCGCCTGGCGTCGGCCACTGGCCACATCGAGGATCACCTTCATTAGCTCACCGGTGACTTCATCCGGATCCGCGCCCGGATCGAGGAGCTGGCCCGCGTCGAAATCGATCCACCCCGGCTTGCGCTCCGCCAGCGCGTGGTTCGACGCGATCTTCAGCGTCGGCACCGGTACGCCGAGTGGCGTACCTCGGCCCGTCGTGAACAACACGCAGTGCGCGCCCGACGCCGACAGCGCCGTGGCCGACACCCCGTCGTTGCCCGGAGCCTGCACCAGGCACAACCCGCCCAGCCCCTGCCGCGCCTGCTCGCCGTAGCCGACGACCTGCTTCACCGGCGCGCGACCGCCCTTCTGGATGCAGCCCAGCGACTTCTCCTCCAGCGTGGTGATGCCGCCGTCCTTGTTGCCGGGCGACGGGTTCTCGTAGATCGGCTCATCGTGGCGGCGGAAGTAGTCCTTGAACTCGTTCACCATCGCCATCGCCTGGTCGAAGGTTTCGCCGGTGTCGCAGCGCGAGAACAACGGTGCCTCCGCGCCGAACATCTCCGGCACCTCGGTGAGCACCGCCGTGCCGCCCCAGCCGGTGAGCCGGTCGGCGATGCGGCCCACCAGCGGGTTCGCGGTGATGCCGCTGAAGCCATCGCTGCCGCCGCACTTCATCGCCAGCACCAGCTCGGAGGCCGGGATCGGCTCGCGCTTCGCCTTTGAAACGATCGCCGCCAGCTCGCGCACCGCGTCCACCCCGGCCTCGACCTCATCGAGCACCTCCTGGGCGTTGAACCAACGGATGCGCTCGGGATCGAGCGTGCCGACCTCGCCGAGGAAGCTCTTCAGCGTGTTGTTCTCGCAGCCCAGCCCGAGGATCAACACCGCCGCGGCGTTCGGATGGCGCACCAGGCCCGATAAAATCTTCCGCGTGAACCCGAGGTCGTCGCCAAGCTGCGAGCAGCCGTAGGGATGGGTGAAGGCATGGATGCCATCGATCGCGCCGCCCGGCACCACCAGTTCGCGGGCCGCGGCCTCGGCGATGCGCTGGCTCGGCACGTTCACGCACGCCACCGTGTTGATGATCCAGATCTCGTTGCGCGTCGCCGCACGGCCATCGGGACGGCGGTAACCCATGAACACCGGCACCTCGCCGACCTTCGCGGAGGGCGCGGAAACCCCGGGCTTCCACTCCAGCGCGGTGTCCTCGCCGAGCCCGGTCTTCAGGTTCTGCGAATGGACATGGCCGCCCGCCTTCACCGGCGCGGTCACGATGCCGATGGGAAAGCCATACTTGATCACGCGCTCACCCGTAGCGAGATCGCGCAGCGCGGCCTTGTGCCCGGCGGGGATCTCCTCAAGCACCAGCGTGCCCTCCACCGTCCCCGCGGGAATGGCCTCCGGCGCGACGGCCACGTTGTCATCGGGATGGACCTGGACCAGACGTTTCATCGTCGACAGCGATTCAAGCTCGGGCGGCCAGCGCCAGCGGACGCAACACCTCGGCCGGATCACGGTGCTGCGGCAGGCCGCGGGTAAAGGTGAAGTTCCGGATCGGCTCCAGAATCTCCATCACCTCCGCGAGAAGCTGTTCGTCGATCGGCTCCTCCACGTAGGCGATGTTGTCCCGGATGTTCGCGGGATTCGCGGTACCCACCAGCGTCGTCGCGATGTCTGGATTCACGCAGCAGAATTGCACCGCCAGTTTCACGATGTCCACGCCCTTCGCGTTGCAGTGATCCACCGCCTTGCGACAGCCCGCCTGGATCTCCGGCGAGGACGGATGCCACGAAGGCGCGCCACGGCGGGTCAGCAGCCCCATGCCCGTCGGCGAGGCATTGATCACCCCCACCCCCTTCTCCTTGAAGTAGGGCAGCAGTTCGCCCAGCGAGGTGTCGTTCAACTCGTAGTGGCAGAAGGAAAGGATCGTCTCCACCGTACCCGCCGGCACCCGGTCCAGGATCGAGCGGAAAATTCCCAGCGGCAGCCCGGTGATGCCCACGTGGCGGACCAAGCCCTGTTCTTTCAAGGACAACAACGTCGGCAAGGTTTCCTCCACGATCTGGTCGTGATCGGCGAACTCGATGTCATGGCACTGGATCAGGTCCAGATAATCCACCCCCAACCGCATCAGGCTGTGCTCCACGCTGCGCTCGGTGCTGGCCTTGGAGAAATCGTAATCTCCCCGTGCCTCGCTATAGCTGCCGATTTTCGTCGCCAGCAGATAACTCTCCCGTGGCACCCCCTCCAGCGCCCGGCCCAGCCGCAGCTCCGCCAGCGTCTGGCCGTAGGACGGGGACACGTCGATGAAATTGATTCCTCCCGCGAGCGCCGCATGGACAGTTGCGATGCAATCTTCCACACTGACCTCACGAAAGACGGAGCCCAAGGAAGATGCTCCGAATCCCAAGACCGACACGTCCAATCCCGTGTTGCCCAATTTGCGATATTCCATGGCGCTTTAAGACTTTCAAAAACCCGGGCATTTCCGCCCACTCGTCAGAAGAGACCTCACGAACATACCCAAATAAGCCCAACAAACCATGGCCCTTTCTGACGAATGAATGACGATTTTTGACCTTTTAAAACCCTTCGCATGCCTACCCCGATGAGCCAACCTGAAACTCCTTCCTTCGTTTCCAGCCAGGTCACGGAAGCCCGCCGCTTCTACCTGGACCTCAATCCCCACCCGGACACCCCGCTGGCGGTGGTCTGCGGCGGGTGGGAGCAGTGCGCTCCGGATTTCGTGATCCAGCGCGAGGATTTCCCTTACTACTGCCTGGAATTCGTCGTCGGTGGCTACGGCGAGGTCGTGACCGGCGGGAACAAGCACGAGCTGCGCCGCGGCATCGCCTTCACCTACGGCCCGGGCTGCCCCCACCTCATCACCACCGAGAAAAAGCGCCCGCTTTCGAAGTACTTCCTCGATTTCAGCGGCCACGGCGCGCTCGCCCTGTTGGAAAGCTGCGGCATCGCCCCCGGCACCATCCTCGAGGCCGGGGATCCGAACCGCATCGAGTCCGCCCTGGCCCGCCTGCTCGAGGCCGGCGCCACCCCGAGCACGAACCAGACCCGCATCGCCGCCCTCCAGCTCGAGTGCCTGCTGCTGGAATTGACCGACCACCGCATCGCCGCGCCCGGCCAGACCCAGTCCTACCAGACCTTCCTGCGCTGCCGCGAATACATCGACGAGCACTACTTCACGCTCAATACCGCCGAGGAAGTCGCCACCGCCTGCCACGTGGACCCGGCCTATCTGGCCCGCCTCTTCGCCCGCCACGCCCGCGAATCCCCCTACCGCTACCTCCTCCACCGGAAGATGACCCACGCCGCCGACCTGCTGGACAACGGCAAGCGCATCGTCCGCGAGGTCGCCAGCGACCTCGGCATGGACCCCTTCCACTTCTCCCGCGTCTTCAAGCGCACGCTCGGCGTCAGCCCCTCCGACTTCGCCAACCGCCGCGAGGTGAAGACGAAGTGATCCCCGCCACGAAAAACGGCCGCGTTGTCTCCAACGCGGCCGTGGTTGCCATGGTGAAATGGATCGGCCTCAGCAGGCGGCCATGTTTTCCAGGCTCTGGCGTTTGCCATCGCGCCACTTGCGCGGGGTCACGCCGTGGTATTTCTGGAACAGGCGGCAGAGGTTCTTCGCGTCGCCCAGTCCGGTGCGCTCCGCGATCTCATTGAGATTGTAGGCGGTCTCCCCGAGCAGGCGCATCGCCGCCTCCAGGCGCAGGCGCGTGATCTCCTTCACCAACGTGAGGCCGGCTTCCTGGAGCAACGCCTTCTGCAGGCCGCGGGCCGTCAGACCCGCCTGCTTCGCCACATCCGCCACGGTGAGCGGCTGCGCGAAATTCTCGCGAATGAAGCTCATCGCGCGGCGCACGCCACGGTGCGGCCCGATGTAGAGAGAGGTCGAGGCGCGGGCATCCACCTGCACCGGCTGCACCAGCAGCGGGCGGCCCGGCTTCTTCGCGCCATTGACCAGATCCGCCAGCAGCGCCGCCGCGGAGCGACCCACTTCCTGCAGGTTCACATCCACCGAGGAAATCTCCACCGGCGAGACCCCGAGGAGGTGGCGCTGGTTCTGGCTGCCGAGGATCGCCAGATCCCCCGGCACGCTCAGGCCGATCGATCGCGCCGCGGCCATCAGGTCCAGCGCGCAGCGGTCGTCATCCGCCATGATCGCCACCGGCAGCGGCAGCGCCTGGAGCTTCGCCACCATCCACTCGCGGACAAGGTCGCGCGGCGCGGCGTGGTTCCGGGACAGCTCCGGGTTGTCCTTCATGAAATCGAGCACCACCGGCTCGCGGCCGGACTCGCGGATCGCGCGGACGAAGCCACGCTTCGTCGCCAGGGACTCGGACCCGACCGACTGGCGGCAGAACACGAACGTCGGACGACCGACGGTAAGCAGGTGTTCCGCCCCCAAGCGACCGGCGGCCTCGGCGTCGTAGTTCACCGCGGGGTACTGGGCGGTGGCGCGGGCAAGCTTCGGAAAGGTGGCGTCCAGCATCCGGACCACCGGACAATCGAGGCGGGACAGCCAGTTGGCGATCTTCTGGTTGCTCACGGTGGTGAGCACGCCGTCGAATCCGGAGGCGGGCGGCAGTTGGCCATGGCGGACGCTGGAGAGGTCCACGTCCCATTCATTGGCACGAGCCCACTCGGTGATCCCTTCCAGCAGCGCCGGGTCCTGGATGCCGAGGGCGAGCAGCATCACCGGCCGGCGGCCGATACGACCCGGCGTCGCGAAAGCGGCAGCCTGGTCCTGGGCAAGCAGGTTCGTGGGTACGGTAGAGGTATTTAGGTACATATCGGGGTCTGGTTCCTTGGTTCGGATCGGCGCAATGCGGGGCCGATCTAAAACGGGCGGCAGGAAAAAACATCTGCCTGCAGACGAGGGACAAACAAGGGGGCCAGACGGGACCTAAAAAGACAGGCGGATTGAACCAAAATTCGCTCGGTTGTCACCAGAAATTAGCAGGATTTTCCGCAATCCCCGTAAACCCTTGGGATAAACCCATTCCGAGGGAATATCTAACAATTGCATACCGTCTCCGGCACGACTCCTTCGAAATCATCCACCCGCGGGAACCGGCACCGGCAGCGCCGCCTTCACCGGATGCCAGATTCCAGGCCGCGTGGCGTCGCCATCGATCTTGTCCCAGAACACATGTTCCAGCGCCGGGCACGGCTGCGGCTCGAAGCCGCAGGCCCGGGCGGCGGTGGGGAACCGCAGCTCGCAGAAGATATGCTTGTCATACAACCGGAGCACTTCCGGATCCGCGAACATGGTGTCCAAACAACGCCGGCTCACCGCCATCACCGCCAGCGGGATCACCCCGCAGCGGACTTTCCGGAAACGCCGCGGCAGCTTCCACCGGTAGCACCACCAGTTCCACTTCTGGCCCGGGTAGACGATCTCCTTGGCGATCAAATCCCCCTCGGCGGGAAAAACCTCGTCCACGTCCGCATCGCACACCACGTCCCATTCGAGGAACACCACGCGGTCGAACTCCAGGTGGCGGCCGGTCTCCTGCCACCAGCCCAGGATCATCTTGTCGCAATTGCTCCACGCCCGGTAGCGGTCGAGCCCCGGCTTCGCGTCCCGGCCTTCGAACACCATGATCCGCTTCCCCGGATTGCTCCGCTGGAGCCGCTCCAGATGCGGCAGCCCACGCTGGCGGGTGGTGAAGCAGACGATGACAGTGTCCATGGGCGGACAGGAGGCTATGCAAGGCTAGGAAGAAACCGCCAGCCGCGAATTGCCTCCTCACCTTCCCTGACACTACCTTCCTTCACCCCATGGACCTCTTCGCCCCCGATCCCGCGGACAACCTGCTGCCGCGCGATGGCATCGCCCGCTACCATGGCCCCGTCTTCCCCGCCGCGGAGGCGGACCGCTTTTTCCACGAGCTCCGGGACACCGTGCCGTGGCGGCACGACGAAGTGGTGATGTTCGGGAAACGCGTCGTCACCGCGCGACTGGTGGCGTGGTTCGGCGGAGAAGGCCTCGCCTACACCTACTCCGGCACCACCAAGCAACCGCTGCCATGGACGCCCGCCCTGCTGGAGTTGAAGGCCCGCGTGGAACCGCTGGCGGGAGCCTCCTTCAACTCCTGCCTGCTGAACCTTTATCCCAGCGGCCAGGAAGGCATGGGCTGGCATAGCGATGACGAGTCCTCGATCGCGCGGGACAGCCCGATCGCCTCGCTGAGTTTCGGCGCGGAGCGGCGGTTCGTCTTCAAGCACAAGCGGGACGGCGACAAGGTGGAGCGGGTCTTGGAACACGGCAGCCTGCTGGTGATGGCGGGCAGCACCCAGCGCCACTGGCTCCATGCCCTGCCGAAAGCCGCCAGGATCACCACCCCGCGGATCAACCTGACTTTCCGCGTGATGCAGCCGCAGGATTCACTTCTTTGAATATCCTCCGCATGATAAGCGTCGGATCACCACCATGAGATCCTCCATCCTCCTGTTGTTAGGCATCCTGACCCTCCCGCTTTCGGTCGCCAGCGCGGAGCCGGTGCCACCACCGGTCGCACCGTCGGTTCCAGTCCAGCCGATCCCGGCCCAACCGGTCCCGCGCCAGCGCATCCGCCTCCAAAACAACCCCGGCCAACCGGGCGAAGCCGACCGTAACCTCTCGATCGCCCTCACCGGCAAGGTCGGGGAAAACCGCGAGATCGACGTGTCCCTCACCGGCACCGGCCCGCGTTTCGAGTCCGATTCGATGCTCGCGGACGGCAGTCTCCTCACCGTCCGCTACGACGTCACCCAGACCGACAAGGGCACCCTCGTGAACTACAGCCTCGGCCTGCAGGTGGAGGTCAAGTCGGGGAACAACTCCCAGTACCGCAGCCTCGCCTTCAGCGGCACGGTCCTGTGCACCGGCGACAAGCCTGTGGAGATTTACGCCAATGGCGCGCAGAAGCTCGCGCTGGGCGTTGCAACCACAAAGGCCGCGGAAGCCGATAAGTCGAAATAATACACATCCACCCCACCCATTTGGGCGGGTTCGTTTTTCCGCTCGATTTCCCAGCCCCGCGTTCTTTACTCGGGGCTGTTTCTTTTGTTCCATGCCACCCGTTCCACTCCGTGGCGGCGCCTGCTTTTGGCGTGATTCTCCCAGCCGGATCGTTCGGTGATCCGGGGTTCCTTTCGATTGCATTCCCATGTCGACCACCCTCTTCCAACGCCTGATGCCCGCCGCCATCGCCGCCGGGATGTTCGCTTCCACCCTCCACGCCGCCCCGGCCGAGGCCAAGCACACGTTTTCGATCGGGGACGAGGCTTTCCTGCTGGACGGGAAGCCCTACGTCATCCGCACCGGCGAGATGCACTTCGCCCGCGTGCCGAAGGAATACTGGCGGCACCGCCTCCAACTCCTGAAATCGATGGGCATGAACGCGGTCTGCGCTTACCTATTCTGGAACTACCACGAGTTCGAGCCGGGCAAGTATAACTGGTCCGGCCAGGCCGATGCCGCGGAGTTCTGCCGCATGGCCCAGGAGGAGGGCCTGTGGGTCGTCCTGCGACCCGGCCCTTACGTCTGCGCGGAGTGGGATGGCGGCGGCCTGCCGTGGTGGCTGCTGAAGAATGACAAGATCCAGCTCCGCACCCGCGATGCCGATTTCATGAAAGCCTCCACTGCCTGGTTCAAGGAGGTCGGGCGGGTGCTCGGACCGCTCCAGGTGACAAAGGGCGGCCCGATCCTGATGGCCCAGGTGGAGAACGAATACGGCTCCTACGGCAAGGACGCCGAGTACATCGGCGAGCTGAAGAAAGCCCTCGCCGACGCCGGCTTCAACATCCCTTTCTTCGCCTGCAATCCCGCCGGCGACCTCCGCAACGGTGCGCGCCCGGATCTTTTCAACGTGGTCAACTTCGGCCGCGATCCGGAAGGCGCGTTCAAGAAGCTCCGCGAGATCCAGCCGAAGGGTCCGCTGATGTGCGGCGAGTACTACCCCGGTTGGTTCGATACCTGGGGCAGCCCGCACCACAAGGGCGAGACCGACCGCTACATCAAGGAGCTGGAAAGCATGCTCAAGGCGAAGGCCTCCTTCAGCCTCTACATGGCGCACGGCGGCACCACCTTCGGCATGTGGCCGGGCACCGATCGCCCGTTCAAGCCGGACACCAACAGCTACGACTACGATGCCCCGATCGGCGAGGCCGGCTGGACCGGTGACAAGTTCAACCGCACCCGCGAGCTGATGGGCCGCTACCTCCAGCCCGGCGAACAGCTCACCAACCCGCCCGCACCGATCCCCGTCGCCGCGATCCCGTCCTTCAAGCTCACCCAGACCGCCCCGGTCTTCGCCAACCTTCCGGAGCCGGTGGCCGATTGTGACGTGCACTGCATGGAGTACTACGACCAGGGCCACGGCTGCACCGTCTACCGTTCCGATCTCCCCGCCGGCCCCGCCGCCACGTTGAAGGTCGGCCAGGTCCACGACTTCGCCTGGGTGTTCGTGGATGGCAAGAAGGTCGGCTTCATGGACCGCCGCACCCGCAACTACTCGGTGAAGCTCCCGGCCCGCGAGAAGCCCGGCCGCCTCGACATCCTGGTGGAGGCCATGGGCCACGTGAATTTCGGCAAGGAAGTGCACGACCGGAAGGGCCTCTACGATGGCGTCCAACTCGTCGGCGCGGATGGCAAGGAAACCGCCCTCCCCGGCTCATGGCTGGTCTATCCGCTGCGCCTCGATGACGCCCAGCTCGGCGGCCTGAAATGGCAGACCGGCCCGGCGGAAGGCCCGGCCTTCTGGAAGGGCACCTTCACCGTGGAGAAACAGGCGGACACCTTCCTGGACCTCAGCACCTGGGGCAAGGGCGTGATCTGGATCAACGGCCACTGCCTGTCCCGCTTCTGGAACATCGGGCCCACCCAGACCGCCTTCCTGCCCGGCGCGTGGCTGAAGAAGGGTGCGAACGAGGTGGTCATGCTCGACCTGCTCGGACCGACCCAGCCGGTGCTCGCCGGTCTGGAGAAGCCGGTGCTCGATCAACTCCGTCCCGAGCTCGACTTCGCCAACCAGGCGACCGCCTACGGCAAGCTCGCGCTCGATGGCGTGAAGCCCGCGTTCTCCGGCAGCTTCGCCCCCGGCGGCGATGTCCAGCTCGTGAAACTCCCCGCTCCCGCCACGGGCAAGCAGTTCTGCATCGAGAGCCTCAGCGCCCACGATGGCAAGCAGTTCGCCGCCATCGCCGAGCTCGACCTCGTCGATCCCGCGGGCAACTCAATCTCCCACCAATCGTGGACCATCGGCTATGCCGACAGCGAGGAGAAGAAGGCCGAGGACGGCTCCGCTACCAACGCCATCGACGGCCAGTCCGCGAACTTCTGGCACACCCAGTGGAAGGACGCGCAGCCCGCGCACCCGCACCGCCTGGTAATCGACCTCGGAGCCTCCGCCACCATCGGCGGCTTCCGCTACACCCCGCGCCAGGGTTCCGGCAACGAAGGCGGCCGCATCAAGGACTACCGCATCTACATCGGCGACGCCCTGGTGAAGTGAACCTTGGCTGGGAGTAGGGACATTCCTGTCCCGTTCTTCCTCCCCAAACACCCCCGTCCGCTCCCACGACCCCGCCCCATCTCATCGTCCAATGGGGCGGCCTCCTTCCCGCGAACGACCTCCACCGCCCGGTCATCTCGGCGAGATGACCCTACCTCCAGAGGCACACCGCAGAGGTAGGGTCGCACCGCCGGGGCGACCGGGTCTAACACCCCCGTCCGCTCCCAACGCCCCGTCCCATCCCCTTCATCCGATGGGGCGGCCTCCTTCCCGCGAACGACCTCCACCGCCCGGTCATCTCGGCGAGATGACCCTACCTCCAGGGGCACACCGCAGAGGTAGGGTCGCACCGCCGGGGCGACCGGGTCTAACACCCCCGTCCGCTCCCACCGGCGCGTCCCATCCCCTTCATCCGATGGGGCGGCCTCCTTCCCGCGAACGACCTCCACCGCCCGGTCATCTCGGCGAGATGACCCTACCTCCAGGGGCACACCGCAGAGGTAGGGTCGCACCGCCGGGGCGACCGGGTCTCACACCCCCGTCCGCTCCCAACGGCCCGTCCCATCTCATCGTCCAATGGGGCGGCCTCACTTACTTCCACGTCACCGTCACCGGCTCCGCCCCGGGCGTGACATCAACCTGAACCACGCCTCCTGACACCCTTGCGGGCAGTGCCCCGCCCTTCCGCTCCGCCTTCGCGCTCGTCGCGCCCGCAGCATCGAGCACGATCGTCAGCGGCACGTTGAACACCGCGGCATCCAGCCCCGAGGTCAGCGTGAACGTCGCGCTCCCCTTGCCGCTGGCAGCAAGGACCAGCTTCGCCTCATCACGTTCCCGCGTGTAGCGCGCCACATTGGCGAAGGTGTCGACCCAGATCTCCTTCTCCCGCGCCTTCACGTGCTGGAGGTGGGTGCGCAGGATCTCCGGATCGGTGAAAGCAGAGTAGCCGCTGCCGATCGCATGGGCCATCACCACGCCCCACTTGTGGTCGCGCACCTGCTGGTCGGTCCACTTGTCGAGCCACTCGACGGTCGACCGCTCTCCACCGACCCCGAGCTGCGAATCGCGGCAAGCGATGTAGTGTTTCAACGCGGCGGCAGTGATCTCCGGCGTGGTCTGGTTGAAAGGAAAAGCGAGCGTGAGCGGCGGGCGGCCGATCTCCTTCGCGATCGCGTCGCGGGATTTCACCAGTTCCTCCTCCACCTGCTCCGGCGTCTGTTTGGTGACGCCGGTGTGGGACCAGGTGTGGCTGCCGATCTCGTGGCCCTGCGCGGCCATCTTCCGCAGTTCGTCCCACGTGATGGTGCCCCACGCGCGTTTGTCGTCCTTCCGCTTCTCCGCGTCCTCCACGGTGGCGGCCACGGATTTCGGAATGACGAAGAACGTGCCCTTGAACCCGACCTCGTTGAGCATCGGCACCGCCAGCGTGTATTGGTCGCGGAGGCCATCGTCGAACGTATAGCTGATCGCCGCGGCCCGGTCGCCGGAGAATCGGGCGATGCGCGGGGCCTCGGCGGAGGCAACTGACATGAGCGCCACCAGGGCGGCGACTGAAAGGAACGGTTTCATCGAAAAGCGGGAGTCATGGATACATCGAGCCATCTGGAGACAGAATTGACAAAATTGGCAGAATTAACATGAAGCATCGAAATGGATCGATGCCCTCAAAGCTGAAGCGGCCAACCGTTAATTCTGAAAATTCTGTTCATTCTGTCCAAAGAATGTCCGAACAACCCTCGAGAGGAATGGTTGGTCAAGGAGCCGCGGCACGGGCCTTTTCGAGCAGCGCCTCGACGGCGGGCCAGGTGATGCCGCGGCTGCTGGTGCTGCTCGGGTGGATGCCATCGGGCACGGCCTTCTGGTAGCGCTCCGGCTCCTCCTTCTGGATCTTCAGCCAGTTCGGATAGTTGTCCACCAGCGGCAGCTTGTGATCGCGCGCGTAGCTCCGGTACACCTCGTAGTAGGCGGGGAGTTCGGGGCGGTCGCTGCCGTATTTCTTTTCCGGCACCCGCGGCGAGTCCCACGCGATGTCCATCGTCTGGAGCACGATGTCGACGTCCGGATTCTGCTGGCGGGCCGCCTTCACCATGGTGTCGAGGTTCGCTTTCGACTTCTCCAGCGGGACGTTGTTCGGGGTGGCGGCGTCGTTCATCGAGAACTCGATGAAGAGCAGGTCCGGCTTGGCATCGAGCACCCGCTTCTGGAAATTCTCGACCCCCCAGTTCGAGTGCATGCCCGCCTTGGCGGCGTTCACGAACGTGACCTGGCCGGGGAACTTCGCATCGAAGTATTCCTTCAGCGCCTGCGCCCACGCACCCTTGATCGTGAGGCTGGTGCCATACACGACCACGTTCTTCTTCTGCCCCGCCTTCAGATCCTTGAAGACCTTCACGGGCAGGGGCGCGGGTTCTTCGGCGGCGGTGGCCCGCGGCGCGATCCCCCCCAGGGCGGACACGAGCGAGCAGCACAGCAGGAAACGACAGAGATATTTCATGACGGGGAGCGGGTTATTTTTTCAACGACTGCATCGCTTTCGCGAAACGGGCGCCCATCTGCTGCTGGGCCTCGGCGGAGTAATGGAGATGGTCGCCCTTGTCGCCGAGACCGGCGGAATCGGCATAGCCGGTGTTCGGCGTGCCGGTGCCGATCTTCTTGATCGCGGCGCGCACCGTATCGGCATACGGATACTTTTCCTTCTGGAGGAAATCGCCGATCTGCCCGACCACGATGGGAAGCTCCGGAGCGCCCAGGTCGGCGCGGAGGTCCTTGAGCATCTTCGTCAGCTCGGCCTCATAACGATCGGCCCACGGCTGCTTGTCGGTGTCGCTCTCACCCTGGAGCCACAGCACCCCGGCGAGCGTTCCGGCCTGCAGCGCGGGCTTCGCGCGCTCCAGCGCCTGCTGGTAGAGGTCGCCGCCCTTCACCCAGCGCTTCAGCGGCGTGCCGCCGACCGCGCAGGGTACCAGCCCGATCGTCACCGCCGGATCGGCTTTGATCATTTCCATGGCGAACGGAATGCCCGGGCCCACTCCGGACTCGGTGCGGCCGTGCTTCTCGTGGATCGGATCCTTCGCCACGTACCACTGGCCCTCGGGCGTGATCGCGATCACCCGCGGGCTGGTCTTCTGCTTGTCCAGCTCACGGGTGTCGCGACCGGCCATGTTCGATTGCCCCATCAGCAGGTAGACACGGAGCTTCTCCTTCGCCGGTGGCTGGACGATCGTGCGCTCCGGCGCGGCGGCTTCCTTCTCGGGAGCCACGGGTTCCTTCGCGTGGAGCAGAGGACCGGCGAGAAGGAGGGAAACGAAAAGAGCGGATGGTTTCATGGTGGTTATCAATGGGTCAAAGTATCGATGAGGTAGGACTCCACGGTGGGATGCTTCACCTCCGGCGCACCGGGATAGACCAGCTCGCAGGCCAGGTGCAGGCCATCGAGCGTCTCCTTCAGCTTCACCCCGAAGTTCGCGGTGTGGGTCGGATCCCTCTGGTCCTGCCCGATCGAGGGCGCGGCGGGATAAAACAAATACACCGGCGGATCGCCCGCGCTGGCGTGCTCCATCGGCGAGTATTCACGGATCCACGGCAGGAACTCCGAACGGCGCTCCAGGAACTCGGCGAAGCGCGTGTCCCGTGTCTTGAGGTCCTTCGGGTCCATCAGCCCGAACGCGTGGCCGCCATAGCGGCTGTTCGGCGTCCACTCCTTGAGCAGCAGCGGATCGAGCGACGTCTGCGCGATCTCCACCGCCGCGCACAGCAGCCGGGTCGACTCCCGCGCCACCGGATCAGAGTTGGACGGGTCCGCCAGATCATCATGGAACGCCAGCCACAGGCTGGAGCACGCACCCGCCGAGGCCCCGGTCGCGGCGATGCGCTTCTTGTCGAGATTCCACTCCCCCGCCTTCGAGCGCACGAACTGGAGCGCCTGCGCCGCATCATGGACCGGCCACTCCACCGGTGGCATCACTCCGGTTTCCTGCGCCTGGGTGCTGTACCGATAATTGATCGAGACCACCGAAATGCCCGCGGTGAGGTAGGCGGAAACCTCCTTCACCTCCCTCTTGTCGCCCTTCACCCAGCCGCCGCCGTGAATGTGGAACACCACCGGCGCGGGCTTCGCCGACTCCGCCTTCCACACGTCCATCACCTGCCGCGGATGCGTCCCGTAGGCGACATTCGCGAAGGTCGGCGGTGGATTGGAATCAGCCCCGGAAAGAACCGCTGGCAAGGAAAGCAGGATGGATGACAACAGCGCGCGCATGGATCGGACGAGGCTCGATTCAATAGAAGTCCACGCAATCGATCGCGAAGCTCGGGCTCAGGAAACCGCTGCCGCCATTCCCGGACGTGATCTTGATCTCCAGCTTGTTCTCCCCCGCCACCAGCGCCTTCGCCGGCACCCGGAAACTAAAGAAGCCGTAGTTCGTGCGATAGGTGCCGATCGTCAGCGATCGCGAATCCGGCTGGCCCACCGGCTTCTGCATCGGCGCGCTCCATGTCGAGTTCAGCGTGATCGCCGGCCTGCCGCCGGAAAACGAAGTCGTGGTGCCGATCCGGATGGTGCAGTCCTTCACCTGCGCCGGGGTCAGCGTGAAGGAAACCGTCACCGGCTCGTTCACGCCACGCCACGTCACCGCCGGGAAATCGGACACCTTGCTTTTCCCAACCGTGAACACCCCCCCGGACCACGGCGCCTGCCGCTTGTCCGACGGATGCATGCGCGTGAGGTTCGGGCCGTTCCGGAACTCCAGCGGCGTCCCATCCCACACCCCGATGCGCCACAACGCCGGATTCGCGGCCGGATCGGTGGTGATGGTGATCGGCGGCAACGTGGTGGCCTGGCCCGCGGCGACGCTCACCGGCGCGGTGTAAACCGCCAGCTCGTTCTTGTAGACCGTCATCGTGTAGCTGCCCGGCTTCATGTTCGCGCAGGTGGCGGAGCCATCGGTGCGCGAGGCATCCGTCCAATACTGCGCCGTCGCATTCGCGAAGGCCACCGTGTAGGGCATGCTTGCATCCCGACCGCCGATCCCGCGCACGACCACCTTGCCACGACCGGAAACCGGCACATACCCGGTGAGCCCGAGGTTCGCGATGAATCCCATGTCCGGGACCGGCGGCGTGGCCCCGGTGGTGAACATCAGCGCATACGGCCCGAAGAGCACGCCGAGCCGCCGTTCCTCCGTCTGGGCATGGCCGGAGTTCATGTAGTTGTAGACCTCGGAATCCGACCCGCTCTGGTTCTGGATGTCCCGGTAGAACGGCCCGCCGCTGGAGCTCTCGCGGTTCCCATACACCATGAACGCGGCCCGCCCGGAACCGCTCACACCGCGGATCGACAGGTCCTTCGCACGCTGGTTCCCGTAGTACTTGCTGCGCGTGATCCCGTCCTCGGTCCCGAAGACATCCTTCGACTCCACCCCCTTGGTGGTCCCACGGGTGGTGGAATCCTCCGGCGTGTTCGGAAACAGCGATCCCTGCAGGCGTGTGATCCAGCGCAGCTCCCCCACCCGCGGCTCGTTCACCGCATGGGTGGCCATGTAGATCGTGTTCTCGTTCCTACGGACAATGTAGTACTGCGTGAAGTTCGCGGCCACCTGGTTCTCGGCCGTCGTCGCCACCGTGATCTTCACCGTGTTCACGTCCGACCAAACCGCGGTCGTCGTCCCCTGGGGACCCAGCCCGGAGGCGATGCCCGAGGCCTTCTTGCCGTTCAACTCCGTGCCGTTCAGCTTGATCGACTCGAGGTTGCCGGTGGAGCGGTTCACTCGGAAAACGAGGCCCGCCCCGCTGTCCACGGTGTAGGCCTTGGCATCGGTGACCACTCCGAACTCCGCGTGGAGCGGAGCGGCGGAAAGGACGAGCAGGCTGGAAAGGACCGCGAGGCGTCCGGTTGGTTTCATGTCGTGGGAATGGAGTCGGTGGTTCAAAATGGGAAACTATGGCACCAGGGCCACGCGATAGAAAGCCCGCGCCGCGGGCGGAGCGGTGTCGGTGAAGGAGCCCGTGCCGGTCACGCTGCCGATCACCGCCCACGGCCCGTCCAAGGTGGTGGCACGGCGGATCTCGAAAGTCACTCCGGTGGCGGACGGCCACGTGAGCGTGAAGCCCTGCGGCACCCGCGCGACGCTGGCCGCGAACAGGGTTCCGCGGTCCGATGGATCAATCGCCAGCGCCGCCGCGATCCCCGTCCCGCTCGTGTTCACCGCCGAAATGCGATACAGGTATCCACCGCCCGCCGCCACGTCGGTGTCCGTCCACGAGGTCGACGTCAGCCCGCCCGCCACCACGCTCCACGGCCCCTGCGCGGACGAGGCACGACGAATCTCGTACATCGCCGCACCCGCCACCGCGCCCCAGTGGAGAAACACGCCACCCGGCCCGGACAAGCCCAGCGCCACCGCATTTCCGGGAATCGCGGGCACATCGAGCACCGTACCGGGACTCGTCGGATAAACGTCCACGCAATCCACCGCGTAGCCGGGCGAAAGGTAGCCCGTGCCACCCGATCCGCTCACCGCCCAGATCGTGAGCGTGTTCGTCCCCGCCACCAGCGCGCTCGCCGGCACGGCGTAGGTATAGAGCGTGTTGTTCCCGCGGTAGGTGCCGATCGTGAGGCTGCGTGAGTCCGGCTGCGACGATGGACTCGGGATCGCCGACGACCACGTGTTCATCCGGATCTGCGGCCTCGCCCCGCCGTAGGACGCCGTGATGCCGATGCGCACCGTGCACGCGTTCAACTGCGCCGCCGTGAGGTTGAAACTCACGTTCATCGTGCCGTTCACGTCCTTCCACTGGCACGCCGGGAAACCCGTCGCCGCCGTGCTCGTGCCCACCGTGTAGGTCCCCGGCGTCCACGACGCCTGGCGGACATCCGAGGGATGCATCCACGTGAGGTTCCCGCCGTTGAGAAACTCCAGCGGCGTTCCATCCCAGTTCCCGATCCGCCACAGCGGCACCGTGCGCGAGGGATCGCCGGTCAGCGCGATGGCGGACAGCGCCGTCGTCTGCCCCGCCGTCACACCGACCGTGGCCGAGTAAACGGACAGCTCGTTCTTATAAACGGTGAGCGTGTAGCTGCCCGGCTTCATGCCCGTGCAGTTCACCGCGCCGCTCGTGGGATCGGCATCGAACCAATACTGCGCCGGCGCGTTCGCGAAACCCACCGTGTAGGCGTGGCTCGCATCCCGGCCGGTGATCGCCGGAATGCTCACGGCACCTCGACCGCTGGCGGGCACGTAGCCGGTCAGCCCCAGGTTCGCGATGAAGCCCATGTCCGGCACCGCGGGCGTCGAGCCATCCGTGAACATCAGCGCATAGGGACCATGCAGCACCCCGGTGCGCCAGGCTTCCGTCTGGTTGTGCCCCGAGTTCATGTAGTTGTAGACCTCGGTGTCCGATCCACTCTGGTTCTGGATGTCCCGGAAAAACGGGCCGCCGCAGGCACTCTCACGGTTGCCATAGGCCACGAACAAGCCGCGCCCGGTGCCCGTCACGCCGCGCAGCAGCAGGTCCTTCGCCCGCTGGTTCCCGTAGTACTTGCTGCGCGTGGTGCCATCCGCCATTCCGAAAACGTCGGTGGACTCGATCGCCCCCGTGCTGTCCCGCACGGTCGATTCCACCGGCGTGCCGGTGAACAGCGCGCTCTGCAACCGCGTGACCCACCGCTGCTCGCCCACCCCCGGTTCGTTCAGCGAATGGGTGGCCATGTAGATCGTGTTCTCGTTCTTACGGACGATGTAGTAGTGCGTCATCCCCGCCACCACCCCGTTGCTCGCATCCGTCGCCGCCGTCACCATCACCGTGTTCGCATCGGACCACACGCTCGTGGTCGTCCCCGTGGAGCCCAGGCCGGACGCGATCACCGAGGCCTTCGTGGTGTTGTTCAGTTCGGTCCCGTCCAGCTTGATCGAGTCGATCCCGCCATTCGCCCTCACCACGCGGAACACCAGCCCCGCCCCGCTGTCCACCGTGTAGTAGGTGCTGGTCGTCGTCACCCCGAAGGCACCGAAGGCCATCGTCGCGGACCCGAGGAACCCGCCCCACAGCGCGGCCAGCCACGGCAGCCGGAAGGCACGTCCGGGCCGGTGGAGGTCGATCGGATTGGACTGGGTTTTCAACTGCGGGCGGTGGCACGGACATCCCATCGGCCTGCCGCCATCGGCGCGGCAGCGTGGACCCGGGTCGGATCATTTTCGCGATTACCGCCGCGCGGACAATAACCCGTTCGGAGTAAACCGTTTCGGACTCTCCCATCCACCCCCCTCTCTCCCCTTCGCCGAATCCCCTCCAACCCCCTCAATTAATCGTTTTATTTTTCCTTGCCTCCGCCCCCTCCAGATGCGATTGCATTCAACGTGGTTGCCGCTGCCATCCCCTTCCGGACGGAGCCGCATCCGTCCTTCCAGCCTCACTTTGGCGGCGGGCATTTCCCGGCCCGCCGCGCCAAATGAACGCCTCCTTTCATGACCTCCCAGCGTTCCGCCTCCTCGTTGCCGATCCAGAATCCGGTTCTCAAGGGATTCAATCCCGACCCGTCGATCCTCCGCGTCGGCGATGACTACTACCTCGCCACCTCCACCTTCGAGTGGTTCCCCGGCGTCCAGATCCATCACTCCCGCGACCTGCGGAACTGGCGGCTGCTCACCCGCGTGCTCGATCGCCCCGGCCAGCTCGATATGACCGGGAATCCCGACTCCGGCGGCATCTGGGCTCCCTGCCTCACCCACTCGGACGGCCTCTTCCACCTCATCTACACCGACGTCAAATACTGGAAGCGCGAGCCCTACAAGGTCGCCTACAACTACCTCGTCACCGCCCCGGACATCACCGGCCCGTGGTCCGATCCGGTGTTCCTGAACAGCAGCGGCTTCGACCCCTCCCTCTTCCACGATGACGACGGCCGCAAGTGGCTGCTCAACATGCTGTGGGACCACCGCAAGCAGAACAACCGCTTCGCCGGCATCCTGCTCCAGGAATACTGCCCGCGCACCCGCAAGTTGATCGGCCCCATCAAAAACATCTTCACCGGCACCGATCGGAAACTCGTGGAAGGTCCCCACCTCTACAAGCGGGACGGCTACTACTACCTCCTCACCGCCGAGGGCGGCACCGAGTACGCCCACGCCGCCACCCTCGCCCGCTCCCGCACCATCGAGGGGCCCTATGAACTCCTGCCCGGGAAGCACCTCCTCAGCTCCTGGGGCCATCCCGAGATCACGCTTCAAAAGGCCGGCCACGGCTCGCTGGTCGAAACCCAGCACGGCGAGTGGTACCTCGCCCACCTCTGCGGCCGCCCCATCGATGGCCGGCACTGCACGCTCGGCCGCGAAACCGCCCTCCAGAAATGCGAGTGGCACGACGATGGCTGGCTGCGCCTCGCCCACGGCGGCATCCTCCCCCTCGTGGAAACCGCCGCCCCCCTCGGCCTCCCGCCCGCCCCCTTCGAGGACGAGCCATGGGATGGCCGCTTCGATTCCCCGGTGCTCGATCTCCATTTCCAAAGCCTCCGCCGCCCGATCACGGAGGACTGGCTGAGTCTCGGCGACCGCTCCGGCTACCTGCGGCTGAAAGGCGGCGAACCCACCGTCAGCACCTTCCGCCAGAGCCTCATCGCCCGCCGCGTGCAGTCCTTCGACATTCGCGTCGAAACTTCGGTCGAGTTCCAGCCGGAGAGCTTCCAGCAGATGGCCGGCCTCATCGCCTACTACGATACCGAGAACCACTACTACCTCCGCCTCAGCCACGATGAACAGCTCGGCCGCACGCTCAACATCATCGCCACCGATGCCGCGGAAAGCCGCGAGCTCCTCGAGCATGACATCCCCGTCCCTGCCCATGGCGGGATCGACATGCGCCTGACCCTGAAGGGCGCGGCCCTGCAATTCGAATACGCCGTCGCCGACGGGGACTGGCAACCCATCGGCCCCGTCCTCAATGGCGCGATCCTCTCGGACGATCACTCCCACCTCGGCTTCACCGGTGCCTTCGTCGGCCTCTGCTGCCAGGACCTCACCGGCCGGGGACTGCACGCCGACTTCCCCCACTTCCTCTACCTCGAGCAGGACGCCATCAAGCCCCCCTCCGCCTCCGCCTCCGCCTTCGCCCTCGACCACGCCACCGCCCCCGCTCTCTAACAAATCCCCCCCGGAAGCCGGACCTCTGGAGGTAGGGTCATCTCGCCGAGATGACCGGGCGGAAAAACGTCGTCCGCAAACAGGACACCGTCCCACCAAACGAAGCGACGGGACGCGCCCGTGGCAGCGGACATAACTGTTCGACCCGGTCGCCCCGGCGGTGCGACCCTACCTTTGCAGCCCGCCTCTGGAGGTAGGGTCATCTCGCCGAGATGACCGGGCGGTGGACGCCGTGCGCAAACAGGACACCGTCCCACCAAACGAAGCGATGGGACGCGCCCGTGGCGGCAGACGCAACCGTTCGACCCGGTCGCCCCGGCGGTGCGACCCTACCTTTGCAGCCCACCCCTGGAGGTAGGGGCATCTCGCCGAGATGACCGGGCGGTGGACGCCGTGCGCGGGAGAGAAATCCGCCCCAACAAGCTCCGGATTCGCACGCCTCAAGGATGATGCCCCGCTCGACCGAACCGACCTTCCACCAGCCCCAAAGGGGCGTCATGCGATAGCCCAGGACATCGCCCTCATTCCTTATACACATCGTCTATCGAGAGTGGGCACTCTTTCGCCCCGGCAGGGGCAGCAGAAATTAGCCGGTCGGCAAGGAGCGTAGCGACGCCGCCACCGGACCCACCCCGCGGAATAAAATGCCTCCCGGAGGGAGGCGAGAAATCCACCCCGGCTCCACGGAAGGAATCGGAAATGAAATCCCGCAGGCCTCCGCACCCGGCCGCGCTCCCCTCCAAGATCGAATCACCCTCCCCGAGATGTCGTCGCCTTGGTCAAACAGAATGAACAAAAGAGGACAAACACCGATGCCGTCACGAGCCAGCCTCTCTTCTCCATTTTGTTAATCCTGCAAAATTCTGTTAATTCTGTCCAAAAGGGCCTGAGCTCCTCCCAAAGCCATCCTCATCCTCTTCCATTAACGTCCATCTGCGTTCATTTGACCCATGCTTTTAGGAATGAGACTGTGGGTCCATCTCGCTTTGCTCGATTGCGGTTAAAATAATCTTTCACACAACACCCTACGCCGCCACCCCCGCCATCAGGCGCAGCACCGCATCCTGCGTCGCCGTCTCATGCGGCAGCTCGCCCACCAGGTCGCCCTCCCGCATCACCAGCACCCGCGTCGAAAGGTTCAGCAGCTCCGGCAACTCCGAGGACACCAGCATCACCGCCAGCCCCTGCTGCGCCAGGTCGTCCACCAGCGCGTGGATCGCCGCCTTCGCGCCGACATCCACCCCGCGCGTCGGCTCGTCCACGATCAGGAACTTCCCACCGCGGGCCAGCCACTTCGCCAGCACCACCTTCTGCTGGTTGCCCCCGCTCAGCGAGTTCACCGGCGCGTCCAGCGACGCCGCCTTCACCCGCAGCTTCGCGAAATACTCCTCCGCCACTTGCTTCTCGCCCGCGTGGTCGAGCACCCCGAAACGCCGCAACCGGTCGAGGATGGCCATGCCGATGTTCGAGCGGCACGACATCCCCAGCACGCAGCCCTGGCGCTTCCGGTCCTCCGGCACCAGCCCCACCCCGGCCGCGAGCGAGGCCCGGATCGAGCCGAGCTTCAGCGTCTCGCCGCCGATCGTCACCGTGCCGGTCGCGCGTGGATCGAGCCCGAAGATCGCTTGCGCGATCTCGCTGCGGCCCGCGCCCACCAGCCCGGCGAAGCCGACGATCTCACCGGCCCGCACGTCGAACGACACGCCGCGGAATTTCCCCGGCGAGCTCAGGTCGCGCACGCTCAGCACCACCTCCCCCACCCGGCGGTCGCCGTGGGCGGGAAGGTAGTCCTGCACGCTGCGCCCGATCATCATTGAGACCACCGCGTCGTGCGTCATCTCGGCCTTCGCCAGCGTCCCCACATACTGTCCGTCCCGTAGCACGCTGATGCGGTCGCAGAGGCGGAACAGTTCCGGCATCCGGTGGGAAACGTAGATCGTCGTGATCCCGCGGTCCTTGAGGCTTTCGATCAGCCGGAAGAGGTTCTGCGCGTCCGGCTCCGCCAGCGAGCTGGTCGGCTCGTCGAAGACGATGATCCGCGGGTTCGTGCCCACCGCCGCGGCGATCTGCACCAGTTGCTCCTGCGCGGTGGAAAGGCTGCGCATCGGCTGCCACACGTCCAGCTCGATGCCGATGTCGCCGAGCAGCCGCGCGGCCTCCCGCGCCATCGCCGCCCGGTCCAGCATCCCCCGGCGGCGCGGGTAGCGGCCCATGCACAGGTTCTCCGCCACGCTCAGGTCCGGGCAGAACGCCAGCTCCTGGTGGACCATCGCCACCCCCGCCGCCTGCGCGTCGCGCGGCGAGGAGAAGGCATGGGCGGTGCCGTCGATCTCCAGCCCGCCGCCGTCCGGCCGGTGGATGCCCGCCAGCACCTTGCCCAGCGTGGACTTGCCCGCGCCGTTCTCCCCCATCAGGCCGTGGCACTCGCCGCGGCCGATCGCGAGGGAGACGTCCTTCAGCGCGGTAACCCCGCCGAAGACCTTGGTGATGCCGTCGAAACGGATGAAGCCGGAGTCGTTCATGGCAAAATCACTTGGCGAGCCACTTCTCCCAGTTCTTGCCGAACCCATCGACATTCTCCTTCGTCACCTTCGTGAGCGGATCGACCACCCGCGCGTCGGCGGGCGATTTGTTGTCCAGCACCTTGTCGAGCAGGATGCCCACCGACTTCGTGCCCCAGCCGTAGCAATCCTGAGCCAGCAGCACCTCCACGTGGCCGGATTTCAGGTAGCCGAGCTGCGCCGGCAGCGCGTCGACCGACGCCACCTTGATCGAACCCGCGGGCCACTTCAGCGCGTCCGCGGTGAACAGCGGCCAACCGCCGATGAACGCCCAGCCCTGGATGCCCGGGTTGGCGTTCTGCGCGGACTGCACCGCCTCCGCCGCCTTCTCCGGCGTTTCCACGTGGTAGAACACGCCGGGCTCGTTGAGCTTCATCTCCGGATACTTCGCCAGCGCCGCCTTGGCACCCGCCACGCGGTTCTGGAGATTCGGCGCGCTCTGGTTGCCGCCGAGGATCGCGATGCTGCCCTTGTTGCCCATCGCCTTCGCCAGTTCGTCCACGGTGCGCTCGCCACACGACTTGTCGTCGGTGCCGTAGTAGGCGAAGCGCTTGCTGCCGGGAGCATCGGAGTCGAAGCACATCACCGCCACGCCCTTGGCCACCGCCTTGTCGATCGCGGGCTGCACGGTGTTCGCCTCGGAGCAGGAGATCGCGATGCCCTGCGCGCCCTGGCGGACCAGCGCCTCGATCGCCTCGGCCTGCTTGGTGGCGTCCTCGTCGTTCGGCGTGCGGATCTCGATCTCCACCTCCACGTCGTGGCTGGCGGAGTATTCACGGGCGGCGTCCTTGGCTCCGGTCTGCGCGGCCTGGAAGACGTCGTTGGTCAGGCTCTTGCCAATGAAGCCGATGAGGACCTTGCGTTTGCCGCCCTCGCCGGTGGCGGCCTTCTTGGTGCAGCCGGTGAAGGTGAGACAGCCCGCGGCAACGATCGCGCAGGCGAGAAGGGATTTGGTGTTCATCATGGTGGGGTTTATGGGAGTGAGGTTCAGTGTTTGGCGGAGGCGCGGCGCGCGCGCAGGTGGGAGCCGAGGCGGTCGAGCGAGACGGCCACGATGATGGCCAGCCCGATGATCACCAGGCGGTACTCCTGCGCCAGGCGCAGGATGATGATGCCGTTCTCGATCAGCGCGATGACCAGCGTGCCCAGCAGCGCGCCAAGCGCCGTGCCGCGCCCGCCCAGGAGACTCGCGCCACCGACCACCGCCGCCGCGATCACGGTCAGCTCGTAGCCGGTGCCGGTACTGGTGGAAGCGGTGCCGAAGCGACCCACCGACACCATCCCGGCGATGCCCGCGCACAACCCGGCCAGCGCGTAGGTCCGCAGCTTGATCCAGCCGACGCGCAGGCCGCTGAAGCGCGCCGCCTCCTCGTTGCCGCCGATCGCGTAGGTCTCGCGGCCCGCCACCAGCATCCGCAGGTAGAACGCGCCCGCCACGATGCAGACCAGCATGATCACCAGCGGCATCGGCTGGAGACCGCCGACCTCGATGCGCATGAAGTCCGTCGTGAACGCCTGCGGCAACCGCTTGCCCGCGGCCGGCAGGGTCTTCTCCGCGGGCAACACGTTCGCCAGTCCGCGGAAGATGCTCATCGTGCCGAGTGTGACAATGAAGGGATGCAGCGAGAGTCCGACGATCAGCCCGCCGTTGATCAACCCGCAAAGCAGGCCGATCCCGAGCGGCACGCACACCGCCAGCGGCAGCACCTGGATCGCGGGCGCGTCCGCGGGCAGCCTCTGGAGCACCGCCGCCGTGCCGAGCGCGGAAAGCGCCATCACCGAACCCACCGAGATGTCGATCCCGCCGGTGATGATCACCAGCGTGAGGCCCACGGCCATGATCGCATAGTAGGACATCGGCGTGGCGATGCCATCGATGAGGTTGTCCGCGTTGAGGAAGGTGTTCGGGCGCCCCGGCGCGGCCTCGTTCCAGCCGTGGATGCCGAGGACCGTGCCGATCAACAGCACGACCAGCAGCAGCCCCAGCTCCTGGCCGAGCGAGCGCCTGATGGATGTCAACATGCCCGCGCGTGCGGGCGAGGGTTTTTCAATGGTGGCCACGGTTGGCATGGGATTCATGGTGCGGAAGGGGTTCTCTCCCCGCCCGGAACGAAGGACGGAGGCGAATGAAGGAAAGACGGTCGTTCATCGTGGCTCCGACACTTATCCCAAGATAGGCAAAAGCCGGAACCGAAGTCCAGTGGCACGGCGGAAGATCCGGACCTGCCAGGGCTAACGGAAAAGGGGCATGAGCACTCGACAGGATCGCCTTGGAGTTGGAAAGACCGCTGCAATTTGACAGTCATATTACGACCCCATCCATGAACACCTCCCCGCCGGAACGATCGCCGTCGAGGATTCCGACCCGGGGCACGCGTCCTCCAACAAGACGGATTGGACTCGGAAGCCGTCGAAAAAACAACTTCACCCACCGGTGGACAGGCATGGACGTGGATCAAAGGAGAAAGGGTCGGCTTCGGAAGGAGCGTTGACCCAACAAAATCCCCTCTTCCATCTGCGTTTTTAACGTCCATCTGCGGTTCAAATTCTTTCTCCCGCTTTCGCCACTCGTGCCTCAAGCGAGCTCCGCGCGTCTTCAGACAGCTTCTTAATGCCTTGCGTCGCCCTGCTCCCGGCCCGACTATGCCTCGCGGCAAGGCTTGGCCATCGTCCAGGCCCGGCGCGCCGCTCCGATCCGCGACCCCAGACCACCGGAAATGACGACACCCCATCGAGTGACCATCAAGGACATCGCGCGCAGCGTCGGGCTCAGCACCGCGGCCGTCTCGCAGGCCTTGCGTCCTCGCTCGGACTCCAACATCAAGCTCCAGGCGGACACCGCCGAACGCATCCGCGAGGCCGCCCGCAAGCTGAACTACCAGCCGCACTCCGGCGCGCGCTCGATCCGCTCGAACACCTTCAACAACCTCGGCTACTTCGTCGCGAAGACCGGCCTGCTCACCAGCTCCCCGCAGGGCTACATGGCCGGCGTCCACGACGTCGCCGAGGAACAGGGCTACCGCATGACGATGATCCGCCTGCCGCGGAACGCCGAGGAACTCGAGAACATCGACGAGGTGATGCCCGGCGTCTTCAAGGAGCGCAACCTCGATGCCCTCGTCGTGGAAAGCTACAGCGAGCTGGCCGCGCACATCTACAAACGCATCCAGGCCAACCGCATGCCCGTCGTCTTCGTCAACGACCGCCACAAGACCAACTCCGTCTACGTCGACGATGAGTGGGGCGCGGTGCAGGTCACCCAGCACCTCCTCGAACGCGGCTACCAGCGCATCGGCTTCATCCACCGCGAGGTGATCGGCGGCCCCACCGTCGCCCGCATGCACTACAGCGCCGCGGACCGCGAGAAGGGCTACCGCAAGGCGATGCGCGCCGCCGGCCGCAAGGCCGCCTGCCACGTCGCCCGCACCACCGGCGTGGTCGGCTCCGACGTCCTGCTCTCCGAGGAGGATTGGAAGGCGATCTCCGCCTTCGACGCGGTGGTCGCCTACGACGACGACCTGGCCAACCTGATCTGCCGCGCCGCCTACGACCGCGACCAGCGCGTCCCCGATCACCTCGCGGTGGCCGGTTTCAATGGCGACTACGCCTCGCTCAGCGGCTGGCGACACCTCACCACCGTGCGCATCCCCTCCTACGAGATGGGCCGTATGGCCGCGGAAATGGCCCTCAAATTGGTGAGCGGCGAAGGTGACACCACCCTGCCCTCGATCGCTTGCCGGCCGGAATTGGTCGTGGGTCAAACCACCTGACGGGCCCCCGCCCCCTCCGTGAGCACGCCGAACTTCGAAAGGATCTCGGCGTGCTTCTGGTCGCGATAGATCGAGGGAGGCATGCCCGCCAGCCGGATGAAGTGCCGGTTGAGGCTGCTGTGGTCGTAGAACCCTACCTCCACCGCGATGTCCTTGATCGGCGTGTTGGTCCCCGCCAGCAGGCGCTTCGCCTTCTCCACGCGGATGCGGATCAGGCACTCCATCGGGGTGATCCCCATGAAACGCTTGAACTGGCCGCGGAGCCCCTTCGGCGACAAGCCGCAGCGCTCCGCCAGTTCCGGCAGCTCGAGGGACTGGGTGTAGTGGCCGAGCAGGTACTCGACCGCGCCACGCACCCCGGGCAACTTGGTGGCCGGGACATGAGGTTCCCGGCCACCAGGCTCTATTGCATTACCCAGGTAATCGTTTCGATGCGGACCCGCGCCCGCGACCGCCGGTTCCAACGCGGATCCGGCCATGAAGATGGAAGAGGAATCGATCATAGCAATGGATCGGTTGAGGGGTTCAGATGCCGGGGCGGTTCCCAGCCGACAGCTTCCACGGCGCGGCCGCCGGGGAGGAGGTGTCGTAGGGCGGTCCTTCGCCCGCGGCGGGCATGCCGCCGTCGATGCGGAACACCGGCAGGATCGGCGAACCGGACGGGTCCTTGTCGTATTTCGCGCCAATTTCCTCGATCATGAGGTAGGCGAAGAAGAAGCCGCCGGGCACCTCGCTGACGAGGATCTCGATGGGATAGTCGGTGTTGTCGCGGGCCTCGAACTCCATGCCCACGCCCAGGCCGCGCAGCGCCTCCTTCGAGGCACCGGGCATGCTGTCATACGGATAGATCACCAGCGGCTTCGGCATCGCCAGATCGCGGCGCGCCTTTTCGAACTCGCGGTCCTCGACCTTGCCGGTGAGGCGGTCGAACTGCCCGGCCAGGCCGATGTTGCCGGTCGGGCCCTCGTAGCCGTAGTCGAAGACGTTGCGGTTGTTGAAACGGACCACCACCACGTCATCGCCCGCGCCGACGAACCGGAACTTCCCGGAATGCGGCGGTCGCACGGTGCCGCGGTAGATCGCCACCCACCGCGAGCCGGTCACCTCCTTCTCACACTGGAAGGCCTTCGGCGCGTCGTCCGCGCTCATGTGCGGCATGTAGATCTTCGTCTGATAGAGCTTCTGCGGGGCCTTGTAGTAGCTCGCCTCGAACGACCGCTCGTTCCAGCCTCGCGACACGAAGCCGTGGATGATCTCGCGGGTGGCCGGGATGATCTCCCCCCACTCCGTCTTCTTGCCCAGCGGCGTGGGATTGCGCTTCGGGTCCTGCTTGAGGTCGTAGAACGTTCCGACCAAACCAGTCGCCCCGGGCGTGATCATGCCGAAGGGGCTCATGGTGCCGGCTCCGCCGCCGAGACCCGGGCCGTTGCCGGAGCCGAACCCCGGCCCCTTGCCATCGCCGCGGCCACCGCCCGATCCCGAGCCGCCCAGACCGCCCGAGAGCCCCGAGCTGAGCGCCCCCACCGAGGACATCGACGCGGACGCCTCCGGCTCGGGCAGCGTGAAGCTGCCCGCCGTGCCCTTCGACACCAGCCGCGGCATGTCCGCGGTGTGCATCATCGGCGCGCGCTGCTTCTTCACCGCCACCTTCTCCGCGGCACTGCTGCCCCCACCTCCACCGCGCGGCATGAAGTCCACCACGTCCTTCTTCTTCTCCGGGATGATCTGGAAAATCCACACCACCCCGATCGCGAGCAGGACCGCGTGGACCATGATCGAAATCGACAGCGAGCCGCCGCCGATCTTCTTCCAGAACGAGGCCCGGGCCGGTTTCGACCGGGGCGTGGTTTCAGTGACGGGATACGAATCGAGGTGGGAGTCCGCGTTCATGAGCAAAGGGAGTCAGATGAAGCCGGAGGGCGCGGGCCGATCGTGAAACGAACGCGACCATGCATCTCCCCCGGCACCGCTTCAAGATTAAAATTAACCGTTTAATTGCAGGCGACTGAAAAACCCCCGCAGGGGTGATAAACCATGATAAAACCGTCAACCGGCCTGCCCGTAATAGGCCCCGGCACCATGTTTCCGCGAGAAATGCTTCTCCAGCAGATGCCCCGGAGCCGCCGGAGCCGCCGGGTTCAGCGACAGCGCCTTGATCGCCATGTCCGCCACGATCTCGAGCGCCAGCGCGTTCTCCACCGCCTTCGCCCCGGACGCCCCCCAGGCAAAGGGCCCGTGGTTCCGCACCAGCACCGCCGGCACATCCATGGGATCGATCCCCGCGAAGCGCTCGACGATCACCTTGCCGGTCTCCCATTCATAGGCACCACCGACTTCCTCCGGCGTCATGGTGCGGGTGACCGGCACCGGGCCATTGAAGTAATCGCAGTGAGTGGTCCCCAGCACCGGCAGGTCCAGCGCCGCCTGGGCGAAGGCCACCGCGGAGCGGGAATGGGTGTGGACCACCGAGCGGATGCCCGCGAAATGCAGGAACAAGCAGCGGTGCGTGGGCGCGTCCGACGACGGCCGCAGGGTGCCCTCGATGACGTTGCCGTCGTAATCGAGCACCACCATGTCGTCCACCGTAAGGGCGTCATACGCCACGCCGCTGGGCTTGATCGCGAACACCCGGCGCTCCGGATCGGCGACGGAGACGTTCCCGAAGGTGAGGTCGACGAGGCCGGTGCGCGGCAGCGCGAGGTTCGCGGCCAGGCATTCCTCCTTGATGGATTGGTAGCTCATGGCGGTCAGCCCTGGAGGCCTTGGGCGAGGTGGTGGTAGAGGTCCTGCTGGCGGAGCTCGGTCTTGTAGGAACGGAGGCCGGTGCCGGCATCGATGACGCTGAGTTCGATCCGCGCCATCTCGGTGAAGTCCTCGAGGTGCTCGGTGGTCAGCGAGTAGGAGAGCACGGTGTGGTGCGCTCCGCCGGCGTGGATCCACGCGGCGGTGGCGGTCTTGAGATCGGGCTGCGGCTTCCACAGCACGCGGGCCACGGGGAGCTTCGGCAACGTGTGGCACGGGGCCACGCACTCGACCTCGTTGACGAGGAACCGGTGGCGGTTGCCGAGGTCGATGACGGATGCATTCACGGCGGCACCCGCGCCGCAATCGAAGACCATGCGGCAGGGATCCTCCTTCCCGCCGATGCCCAGCGGGTGGATCTCGATCCGCGGCACCTCGCTGGCGATCGAGGGGCAGATCTCCAGCATGTGCGCGCCGAGGATGAGCGGATCGGCGGGATCGAGGTGATAGGTGTAGTCCTCCATGAAGGACGTGCCGCCCTCCAGGCCGTGGGCCATCACCTTCATCACGCGGGTGAGCGCGGCGGTTTTCCAATCGCCCTCGCCCGCGAAGCCGTAGCCATCCTCCATCAGCCGCTGCACCGCGAGGCCGGGGAGCTGCTTCATGCCGTGAAGGTCCTCGAAGGTGGTGGTGAAGGCGGTGAAGCCACCTTCCTCCAGCAGCGCGCGCAGGCCGATCTCGATCGCGGCGGAATCGCGCAGCGACTGGTGGCGGGCCCCACCCTTCTGCAACTCGGGAGCAACGCGGTATTTCTCCTCATACAAGGCGCAGAGGGCATCGATCTGCTCCGCGGTGGCGGCGTCCACCTTGGCAACGAGATCGCCGATGCCGTGGGTGTTCACCTCCCAGCCGAAGCGGATCTGGGCGGAAACCTTGTCACCCTCCGTCACCGCCACGTGGCGCATGTTGTCGCCGATGCGGGCGAGCTTCAGGTTCCGCGAGGCGTGCCAACCGCGGGCGGCGCGGGACCACGCGGCGAGGCGCGCGTGGACGTCCGGGTCCTGCCAGTGGCCGACGACGACCTTCCGCGGCAGGCGCAGGCGCGCGCCGATGTGGCCGAACTCCCGGCCGCCGTGGGCGGTCTGGTTCAGGTTCATGAAGTCCATGTCGATGGACTCCCACGGGATGTCGCGGTTGAACTGGGTGTGCAGGTCGGCCAGCGGCTTGCGCAGGATCTGGAGGCCCTCGATCCACATCTTCGCGGGGGAGAAGGTGTGCATCCAGGCGATGAGGCCGATGCAGTTGGGCGCGGAGTTCGCATCGACCGCCAGTTGCGTGATCTCGGCGGAGGACTTGAGGACCGGCTTGAAGACGACCTTGTGCGGCAGCGCGCCGGAGGCGTTCAGGGCATCGACGACGGCCTGCGAGTGCACATCCACCTGGGCGAGTGCCTCGGGGCCGTAGAGGTGCTGGGAGCCGGTGACGAACCAGACTTCAAGGTGGTCGAAGGAATTGATGGCGGACATGGGTGGTTCAGTTCCGGTGTTTGGATTTCAGCGAAAGGAGGTCCTTCATGACGTGGCCGAGGCCGCGGTCCGGCGCGACGCCGCCGAAGGAGTCGTGGAGGTCGCGGTAGAGCCGGTAGAGTTCGTCGTAGGTTTCCCGGTTCTCCGGGATCGGCTGGTAGACGGTGTCCTTCAGGCCGGTCATTGCGGCCTGGGCGGTGGCGAAATCCGCGTGCACCCCGGCGACGACCGCCGCGCCGATGGCGGAACCGAGCGCGCAGGATTGGGACGAGCGGGACAGGCGCATCTCGCAGCCGGTGACATCGGCATAGATCTGCATGAGCAGGGCGTTCTTTTCGGCGATGCCGCCGGAGCAGACGATGCGCTCGACGGGCACGCCGTAGTCGCGGATGCGGTCGATGATGGCGCGGGCGCCGAAGGCGGTGGCCTCAATGAGCGCGCGGTAGATCTCGGCGCGGGTGGTGTAGAGCGTCTGGCCGAGAAGCAGGCCGGTGAGGCTCTGATCGACGAGGATGGTGCGGTTGCCATTGTTCCAATCCAAGGCCAGCAGACCGGATTGGGCGGGCTTCAGCAAGGCGGCCTCGCCGGTAAGGGGTCCGTGCAGCGAGACATCGCCGAGCACGCCTTCCACATACCATTTGAAGATATCGCCGACGGCGGATTGCCCGGCCTCGATGCCGTGGTAGCCGGGGAGGATCGCACCCTTCACGATGCCGCAGATCCCGGGGATATCCGCCACCTCCTTGTCGGCGGAAACGACCGCACAATCGCAGGTGGAGGTGCCGATGATCTTCACCAAGGTCCCCTCCTCCACCCCGCAGCCGATGGCCCCGTAGTGGACGTCCATCTCGCCGATGGCGATGGGAATGCCCGCGGGCAGGCCGAGCTTCTCGGCCCACTCCGGACAAAGGTGGCCAGCGGGCACGGAGGCATCGTGCGCCTGCTCGTAGAGGCGGTCGCGGAGATCGGCGAGGCGCGGGTCGAGGGCGGACAGGAATTCCTTGTCCGGCAGGCCGCCCCAGTCCTCGGCGTAGAGCGCCTTGTGCCCGGCCATGCACACGCCGCGGCGGATCAGGCGCGGATCGGAGATCCCGGCAAGCACGGCGGGGATGAAATCGGAAAGCTCGACCCAGGAATACGCGGCCTCGAAGACGGAGGGATCGACCTTCAGGCAGTGCCAGAGCTTTGCCCAGAACCATTCGGACGAGTAGGTGCCGCCGATCTTCGCGAGATACTGCGGTCGTAGTTCCCGTGCCTTCGCGGTGATCGCGGCGGCCTCCGGGATGGAAGTGTGGTCCTTCCACAGCCAGCACTGGGCGTTCGGGTTCGCGGCGTGGCGGGGATCGGACGCGAGCGGAACATTGGCGGCGTCCACCGGCAGCGGGCTGGAGCCGGTGCCGTCCATGCCGATGCCCGCCACCTGGTCCGGGCTGAACGCGGGGTCCTCGGCGCGGGCGGCCTCAAGGGCGAGCAGCACCGACTTCTCCAGCACGAAAAGGTAGTCGGCCGGACTCTGGCGGGCGAGGTGGTGATCGGCTGAGTCGAGCAGGATGCCCTGGTGACCGGAGGGGTAATCGACCACCGCCGTGCCGATCTCGCGGCCATCGGCGCAATCGACGACAAGCGCGCGGGCCGAGTTGGTTCCATAGTCGAGACCGATCGTGTAAGGCATGGAGCGTTTGATGCACCCGCGGTCCGCCTCACGGAAGCGGCTTGCCGTATGACCGTCATATTACGATCGTGACAAAGCGATTTCCGTGTTAAACAAGCGCTCTATGGCAGAGCCGACCATGGCCGACATCGCGAGAATCACCGGCGTTTCCAAGAACACCGTGAGCCTGGCGTTGCGCGGCAGCAGCCGGGTGCGGGAGGACACGCGGCAGCGGGTGGAGCAGGCCGCGCGGAAGCTGGGCTACCGCCTGAATCCCACCGTGGCCCACCTGATGGCGGAGCTGCGCCAGAACCGCACGGTGGGTTTTCAGGCGACGCTGGCGATGATCAACGCGCACGAGACCCGCGACGCCTTCACCACCCACCCCACGATCCCGATCTACGTGGAAGGCTGCCGCCAGAGGGCGAAACACCTGGGTTACAAGCTGGATGAATTCTGGATGCATGAGCCGGACATGCCGGTGGGACGCTGGCAATCGATCTTCCGCGCACGCAACATCCGCGGTCTGCTGATCGTGGGGCTGATGCGCGGCAACCGCCTGCCATCGCGGCTCGCGCCGCTGTGGGAGGAGTTCCCCACGCTGGTGACCGGCGTGCGCACGCGCGACCCCGAGCTGTCCTACACGTGCAGCGACCACCACACGCTCGCCCTGAAAGCCTTCGAGAAAGCGGTCGAACTCGGTTACCAACGCCCGGCCCTGGTGCTGGACCGGGTGATCGACGAGTTGATCGAGGGCCGGTTCACCGCCGGTTTCCTCACTGGCCAGAGCCGCCTCATTCCGATCCGCCACCGCACGCGGCCGTTCTACGATGTCGAGGCGGCGCGAAAGGAACGGGAGGTGTTCACCCGTTGGTTCAAGCGCAACCGACCGGATGTGATCTTCACCCTCTACCACGAGGTGAAACGTTGGGTGCAGGACATGGGACTGCGGGTGCCGCAGGACGTGGGCTTGATCCAGTATGAATGGCGCGCCGACCACGGTGCCTGGACCGGCATGGATCAGCGCAACGACCTCGTCGGCGCGACGGCGGTGGACATGCTGGTTTCGATGATCCACCACAACGCCCACGGCGTGCCGGATTACCCGGTGGCGACCTTGATCGGGAGCCAGTGGATCGAGGGCGGGACCACCAAGGGATAACCCCCTTGCCGCCTGCGCACAAACGGGCCGGAAACGCATGGGCATCGGCTTGGTTTCCCTTTCACCGGCAAGCCCTCGTGCCTCGTCTCCTCGTCTTTCAAATTAATCGATTAATTTTTTCTTGCCGAAGCGAGGGATGTACTCCATCCGTTCATACACGGATTGGATCGGGGTTTCCCGTTCCACCGGTTCGTTGCTCGTCCGCCACGCCGCTCACCCAGAGTATTCCGGCCTGATCAATTAATCGTTTTATCGGCACACCATCGCAACCACCCCGTGGCCGGTCGCCCCGAAAGGAGCGACCGGCCATCTGGAACCCTTCCACGCTTCCCCACACCGGACCCCACGCGAAATCCGAAGCCCCCTCGACAACCCATGAACCCGCTTGCCATCCAAAAACCCCGTTTGTCCTTCCGCGCCCCCCTGCCCGTCACGTGTAGCCTCCCCCTGCTGCTCGCACTCGGCACGGTGAACGCCGCGGACTGGACCGGCGCGACCGACTCGAATTGGAGCACACCCGGCAACTGGACCGGCGGCAGCGTGCCAGGAGCAACGGTGAACGCCGTGGTCAACACCAGCACCGGCAACATCGCCACCATCTCCGCGGACGTCACTGACACACCGACCGAGATCGTGATCGGCGGCTGGTTCAACACCGGCCGGGTGGACCACACCGCGGGCACGCTGGGCACGGTCCACGCCGGTTGGCCGCTGGGCTGGCTGCTGGTCGGTTTCGGCGTGAACGGCAACGGCACCTACAACCTCGCGAACACGGCCACCACCGGCGGCACTCTCACCGGCTACGGCACCGGATCGGGCACGCTGAACATCACCGACGCCGTGTTCCTGGGCGAGCCCTTCGGTGACAACACCCAGGCCGGCACCTCGACGCTCAACATCAACACCACCGGCGCGCTCAACATCACCTTCGGCCTCAATGGCGCGCCGAACCTGTATCAATCCACGGTCAACCTCGATGCCGGCACGGTGAACATCGGCCAGGAACTGTGGGTGGCGCGCAACGGCACCGGGGTCTTCAACCAATCCGGCGGCACGGTGAACTCGACGGGCTGGTTGGTGCTGAGCCGCTACAACACCGCAACCTCCACCTACAACCTGACCGGCGGCACCGTGAACGCGGCGACCAGCTACGGCAATGTACCGCTCGTTTCGGAAGGCGGCAGCGGCACGCTCAACGTGAGCGGCGGCCTCTTCAACACCCCGGCGGCGCTGTGGGTGGCGGAAGGTTACGGCGGCTCCGGCACCGGCACGCTGAACCTCTCCGGCAGCGGCGTGGTGAAGGTGGGCAACACCACCGATGGCGTGCGGATGGCGGTGAACGGCGGCACCAACGGCATCGTCAACCTCAACGGCGGCACGCTTGAAACGCCGGTGGTCACCAACGGCAACGGCACGGGCACCTTCAACTTCAACGGCGGCACACTGAAGGGCACCCAAACGCGCTCCGATTTCGTGGCCGGCATCAGCCACACGTGGGTGAAGGCGGGCGGCGCGGTGATCGATTCGGCCGGTTTCAATCTCGTGATCCCGCAGGCACTGCTGACCGACACGGTTTCGACCGGCGGTGGCCTGACCAAAACGGGCGCGGGCGACCTGGCCCTGACCGGTGCCAACACCTACACCGGTGAGACCAAGGTATTGGCCGGCTCGCTGACCCTCAGCTCGGCGTTCCTGGCCGATGCCTCGACGGTGCGCATCAGCGGCGGCGCCACGCTGGCACTCACCCATGGCGCGACCGACGTGATCCGCAAGCTTTACGTCAACGGCACCCAGCTCGCCGCCGGTCTCTACCGCTCCGCGGATGGCAGTGGCGACGGCACGGTGCTGGCCGAACTGAGCGGCACCGGCAAGCTGCAGGTGACGACCAACCCCGTGAGCGAGGCCTATGAGACCTGGATCGCCAGCTACTTCCCCGGCCAGACCAACCCCGCGGTGGTGGACGTCACGGCCGATCCGGATGGCGACGGCAAAACCAACCTGAACGAGTTCGCCTTCGACGACAGCCCGGCCTCCGCCACCACCGCCGGCAAAATGGTGGGCAAAACCGCCATGGTGGACGGCGAGCAGTCCTACGTGCTGGTGCTGCCGGTGCGCGACGGCGCGACGTTCAGCGGATCGGCCGAGCAAACGTCCTCGACGGTGGACGGCATCCGCTACCGGATCGAAGGCAGCATGGACCTCGCGGCGTGGAACCTTTCGGTGGTCGAGGTGCTGGGTGCCGACAAGGCGGCCGCGGAGGCCTCGATGCCGGCGCTGCACAGCGGCTGGAGCTACCGGAGCTTCTCCATTGGAGCTCCCCTCGCCTTCAGCTCCAGGGCATTCCTCCGCGCGGTGGCCATCCAGCAACCCTGACCTCCCCGTGCTGCCGTGGCGTTCCATCCCTTCCACCGCTCCATGATCCCGATGTCCCGACTGCTTCCCGTCCTGGCTGCCGCCCTCTGCTCGGCGGCAGCCTCCCTTCCCGCGCACGCATGGCAATCCGACAACGGCGATGGAACGTTCACGAATCCGCCGCTGTACGCGGACTACCCGGATCCGGACGTGATCCGGGTGGGCGATGACTTCTATTTCGTCACCACCACCTTCGCGAACTCCCCCGGCCTGCGCATCCTGCATTCGAAGGACCTCGTGAACTGGGAAATCCTCGGCCACGTGGTGGAGCGCCTCGAAGGCAGCGAGAAATTCGACCTGAAAAACGGCAACGCCTACCGCGGCGGGATCTTCGCGCCGAGCATCCGCCACCGCGGCGGGGTCTTCTACGTGGTGGTCACGCCGGTGGGTCAGAACACGCGGATCTATCAGACGAAGGACCCGAAGGGCCCGTGGACCTGCCACGAGCTGGATCGCCCGGCTTTCGATCCCGGGTTCTTCATCGATGACGATGGCAAGGGCTACATCATCACCTCCGGCGGATGGGACGGCACCGCCACGCTGCTCACCCTGAACGAGGACTACACCAAGGTCACCTCCGAGGAAAAGGTCCACTTCAACAAGGGCGCGGAAGGTTCGAAGCTGGTGAAACGCGGCGGGTGGTACTATCTCTTCAACGCGATCCCCGGCCGACTGGCGCTCACCGTTTCCCGCGCCAAGAGCCTGCACGGGCCGTGGGAAACGCGCGAGCAGATCGACGACCGCACCGGTGGCCACCAAGGCGCGATCGTGGACCTGCCGGACGGCCGGGACTTCGGCTTCGTGATGATCGACAACCGCTTCGCGGGCCGGATGACGAATTTCAGCCCGGTGTTCTGGGAAGACGGCTGGCCGGTGTGGGGCACGAAGGAGGCGCCGGGCAAGGTGCCGGAGCGCGCGGAGAAGCCGGTGAAGGGCGGGCCCGTGATGCAGCCCGCCACCTCGGACACCTTCAACTCCGCCACCCTCGGCGTGCAGTGGGAGTGGAACCACAATCCGGACACCGCCCGCTGGTCGCTCATCGAGCGCCCCGGTTTCCTGCGCCTCCACGCGACCGAGGCCAGCACCCTGTGGACGGCGAGGAACACGCTCACGCAAAAGGGCCAGGGACCGTGGAGCCGAGGCGATGTGAAGCTGGACCTGCGCAACCTCAAGCCGGGCGACACCTGCGGCTTCGGCACCTTCGGCAAGGTCAACGGCCACATCGCGGTGACCTGCGGCGCGGACGGCGCGCTCGCGCTCGGCATGCAGGTGATCGAGGACACCACGCAGGGCCAGAAGACGGACGTGCGCGTGGCACCGCAGCCGTTCCGGGCAAAGGAGGTCTTCCTGCGCACCGAGCTCGATTTCAAGTCCGGCAAGGCGATGTGCGCCTACAGCCTGGATGCGAAGGAATGGAAGACCCTCGGTGGCGAGTTCGACGCCACCTATGACTGGCAGACCGGCACCTTCCAGGGGCCGCAGTTCGCCCTCTTCTGTTTCAACCCGAAGCCCGGCGCGGGCTTCGTGGACGTGGACGCGTTCCGTTTCTCCGACCAGCGCTGACCGCGCGGCCGCACGCGCCCCATCCCCACAACACCGGCAACCGTCCCCTCCCCCCACGGTGGACGACGGTTGCCGTTTTGTTTTTTCACCCGAACCCAAAAACACCCGAATGAAAACCCACCGCGGGCTCATCCCCGCCCTCCTTGCCACGCTCGTCGTGCTGTTAGGTTGTCTCCACCCTGCCCTCGCGTGGCAGCCGGACAACGGCAACGGCACCTACACCAATCCGCCGTTGTACGCGGACTACCCCGACCCGGACATCATCCGGGTAGGCAGCGACTTCTACCTGGTGTCCTCGACGTTCGCGAATTCCCCGGGCATCAACGTGCTGCACTCGCAGGACCTGGTGAACTGGGAGATCGCCTCGCACGTGGCGTCCACGCTGGACGGCGGCGACGCCTTCAACCTGGTCAACGGCGCCGCCTACCGCGGCGGGATGTGGGCCCCGAGCATCCGCTACCGGAACGGGACCTTCTACGTGGTGGTGAACCCGACGTATGCGAACGCGCGGGTTTACTACACCACGAACCTGGCAGGATCGTGGCAGTATTACCAGCTCGACCGGCCGGCCTACGATCCGGGGTTCTTCATCGATGACGATGGCACCGGCTACATCATCTGCGGCGGCGGCAACCAGACGCTCCTCAAGCTGAACTCCACCTATTCGCAGGTGGTCTCGCAGACGGACAACGTGCTGGCCTCGGGCGCGGAGGGATCGCACATGATCAAGCGTGGCGGCTACTACTACGTCTTCAACGCGAAGCCGTCGGTGTGGCCGTTCCAACTGCTGTGCTCGCGGGCGACGAACATCTACGGCCCCTACGAGACGATCGTGAACCTGACCGAGTCGCAGGGCGGTCACCAGGGGGCGATCGTCGACATGGCGGACGGCACCTGGCAGGGCTTCATCATGCGGGACTCCGGCGCGGTCGGCCGCATGACCTACATCAGCCCGGTGTATTGGGACAACAACTGGCCGGTGTGGGGCACGCCCGCCGCACCGAACCAAGTCCCGGCCACGGCGACGAAGCCGGTGGCGGGCAAGCCGCTGATGCAACCAGCGACGTCCGATGACTTCAGCAGCTCCACGCTTGGCCTCCAGTGGCTGTGGAACCACAACCCGGACAACACGCGCTGGTCGCTGACCGAGCGCAGCGGTTACCTGCGGTTGAAGCCGACCCAGGCCGCCGGTTTCTGGACGGCGCGGAACACCCTCACGCAAAAGGGCCAGGGCCCGCAGAGCCGAGGCGTGGTGAAGCTGGATCTCAGCCACCTGCAGGCCGGGGACATCTGCGGTTTCGGCACGCTGGGCATGCACAACGGTCATATTTACGTGACCACCGATGGCAGCGGCAACCGCTTCCTGAACATGGAGGTGGTCACCAACCTCGACGCCACGCTGGTGCCGGACACCCGGGTGACCTCGGTGCCCTTCAGCGGGACGACGCTCTACTTGCGCACGGACTTGGATTTCCAAACAAACCGCGCGGTCTGCTCCTACAGCGGGGACGGCACCACCTGGACCCAGCTCGGCGGCCAGTATGCGCTGGAGTGGGGCTGGGGTGGCTCGGGCACGTTCCAGGGCGACCAGTTCGCGATGTTCTGTTACAACCCGAACACCGCGTCGAGCAGCGGCTACGTGGACGTGGATTCATTCACCTTCACCGGCAGCGCGGAATTCCTCGGCGCGCAGCGCGGTCGGCCGAAGCTCAATCCGGCGGGCTCCACCTTCGTGGCGGACAACGGCCACCTGCTGCGCGGTCCCTTCGCCTCCACCGAGTGGGGCCCGGCCCCATCGTCCGGCCAGATCGAGGCGGTGAAGTATCTCGGCGCGAACGCCATCCACCTCTACGGCGAATGTTTCGACATCAACTATCCGGCCACCGGCAGCACCGCGCCGGGCTACGCAGTGGACCGCATCGACCAGATGGTGCAGATGACGCGGGACGCCGGTCTCTATCTGATCCTCACCATCGGCAACGGGGCGAACAACGGCGCGAACAACGCCCAGTATGCCCATGATTTCTGGGCCTTCTACGCGGCGCGTTACAAGAACGAGACGCACGTGATCTACGAGGTGCACAACGAGCCCTACGCGTGGGGCGCACCGTATTCGCAGGCGACGCTGAACATGGAGGTGGACGCCTACAACACGATCCGGGCGGCGGCGCCTGACACGCCGGTGCTGCTGTTCACCTTCGCGGTGCTCGGCGGCGGCGCGGAGGCCGTGGCGGACATCCAGACGGTGTCCACGGCGGCCAATGTCGACTGGACGAAAACGGCGGTGGGTTTCCATGGCTACGCCGGCAGCGCGACCACGACCAAGTCCCTGCAAACGATCCGGGCCGCGGGCTATCCGTGTTTCATGACCGAGTTCACCGGCATGCCGTGGGGCAACGGATCGCTCTGGTCGCAGGACGTGGAGCTCACCGCGAACCTGGAGCGGCTCGGCATATCGTGGCTGACCTTCCTGCCACTCGGCCAGGAGTTTCTGGAAACGGCGCGCTACCAGACACCGGTCGATCGCGCGGGGATCTCGTGGGTTCCCGACTTCGGCAGTTGGCCGAAGCTGCGCGGCGTGCATGGCAATGGCGGCGTGCCTCGGGCGACGCCCGGTTTCACCGGCAACACGCTGGTCGGCACCCTGCGGCTGGAGGCCGAGGAGTTCGACACCGGCGGCCAGGATGTCGGCTACCACGACGCGGACAACGGCACCCAATGGGGCGGCCAGTACCGCGCGGAGGGCGTGGACATCGAAGCGACCGCGGACACCGGCGGCGGATACGACATCGGCTGGACCAACAACGGCGAGTGGCTGGAATACACGGTGCTGGTCACCGAAGCCGGCGATTACAACCTCGGCCTGCGCGTGGCCAGCGTGACGACCTCGACGATGCAGGTCTCCGCGCGCGGCGTGGACGTGAGCGGCAGCATCGCGGTGCCGAACACCGGTGGCTGGCAAACGTGGAGCACGGTGAACAAGACGGTGCGCCTCAGCGCGGGCCAGCAGGTGATCCGCGTGAGCTTCACCGGCGCGGGCTTCAACCTGAACTGGATCGAATTCACGCCGTCGTCCACCGGTGCGATCGCCGATGGCACCTACAAGTTCCTGAACCGGGCCACCGGCAAGGCGCTGGAGGGCAACACCTCGGTGGGTGTGGTGCAGAATGCCTACACCGGTACGACCAGCCAACAGTGGACGCTCCAGCACCTCGGCGGTGGCGAGTACAAGATCACCGCGGCCTCCAACGGCTGGAGCTGGAATGGCGGCGGCAGCTTGAACGGCGACGCGGTCGGGTTCACCTGGTGGTGGGCCGCGGATGCGAACTGGCAGCGCTACCTGGTCACGCCCGGTGCGGACGGCTACTTCACCATCGCGCCCGCGGGCAGCGGCGTGCCGGTCGGCATTCCCGGCGGATCGACCGCGGATGGCGTGCAGGCACGGCTCCATGACGACTTCACCAGCCCGAACCAGCAATGGGCGGTGTTGGCCCCCGCGGCCACCGCGATTCCCGCCAACGTGAACGCGACGCAGGTTTCCTCGACCCAGGTGAGCCTGACGTGGTCGGCGGCTCCCGGCGCGACCAGTTACAACGTGAAGCGCTCGACCACCTCGGGCGGTCCCTACACGACCCTCGCCACCGGCGTGACCACCACCGGCTACACGGACACAACCGTGAGCAGCGGCACGACCTACTACTACGTCGTCACGGCGGTAGGCGCTGGAGGCGAGAGCCTGCCGAGCATGGAGGCCTCCGCGGCGCGATTGATCGCGCGGCTGAAGTTCGACGAAACCAGCAGCACCACCGCGGCGGATGCCACCGGCAACGGTTGGAACGGCACGCTGGTCAACGGCCCGATCTGGACGACCGGCACGATCGGCAACGCGGTGAACCTCGATGGCAGCAACGACCACGTCACCCTGCCCGCGGGGATCGCCAGCGGCGTCACCGACTTCAGCGCGGCGGCATGGATCTACCTCAACGGGTCCTCGGGCTGGATGCGCCTGCTGGACTTCGGCACCGGCACGACGAACTACATGTATCTGTCCCCCACCGGGCCGAACAACCGCCCGCGTTTCGCCATCACCACCGGCACGGGCGAGCAGGTCATCGAGGGCAACGCGGCGATTCCCACCGGCACCTGGACCCACGTGGCGGTGACCCTGAAGAACGGCAAGGGCAGCCTCTACATCAACGGCGAGGAAGCGGGCAACAACGGGGCCATCACGTTGACGCCCGCGATGCTGGGCACCACCACGCTGAATTACGTCGGACGGTCGCAGTATTCCGATCCCTACCTCAACGCGCGCGTCGATGACTTCCGGTTCTACGGCAACGCGCTGACTCCCGCCGATGTCCGCCACCTCACCGAACACCCACCGTTGCCGGATGCCCCGGCCAGCGTGGGCACCACCGCGGGGAACGCTCAGGTCGTCCTAACCTGGCCCGCGGTGACGGGGGCGACCGGCTACACGGTGCAGCGCGCGACCACCAGCGGTGGACCGTTCACGGTGATCGCCAGCGCGGTGCCGCGCACGACCTTCACCGATACCGCGGTGACGGAGGGCGTGGTGTATTACTACACGGTGGCGGCGGAGAATTCCACCGGCACCGGATCGCCATCGCTGGTCGCGGCGGGGAGTTGCCTGCTGCAACCTCGCCCGCTGTGGCTGAAGTTCGATGAGGGCAGCGGCACCACCGCGGCCGATACGTTCGGCAGCCTGTGGAACGGGACGCTGGTGAATGGCGCGGCGTGGAGCGCGGGGCGATCCGGTAACGCGGTGAACCTCGATGGCAGCGACGACCATGTGACGCTGCCGAACGGCGTGGTGGGCGGCCTCACCGACTTCACGATCTCGGTGTGGGTGAAACCGGACACGCTGGCCACGTGGTCACGCGTGTTCGATTTCGGCACCGGGACGAACAATTACCTGTTCCTGACGGCGGCCACACCCGGCGGCGTGCCGCGTTTCGCAATCCGCACTCCCTCCACCGGCGAGCAGATCCTCGATGGCGCGGCGGCCCTTTCCACCAGCGCGTGGACGCACCTCGCCATCACCCGCTCCGGCAACACCGGCACGCTGTATGTCAATGGCGTGGCGGTGGCCACCAACACCGGCATGACGCTCAGCCCGTCGAGCCTCGGCAACACCACCGCGAATTACCTCGGTAGGTCGCAGTGGGCCGATCCGTATTTCGACGGTGCGATCGATGAGTTCCGCGTCTATCCGCGGGCCTTCAGCGCCACCGAGGTCTTGGAAACCACCCAGGGCCTGCGCGCGCGGCTGGCCTTCGATGAAACCAGCGGCACCACCGCGTCGGACACCACCGGCAATGGCTGGAACGGGACGCTGGTCAATGGACCGGCGTGGATCGCGGGCAACAGTGGCAACGCGGTGAACCTCGATGGCAGCGACGACCACGTCACCCTGCCCGCGGGCGTGGTGAACGGACTCGGCGATTTCACGCTCGCCGCATGGGTGAAGCTCGATACCGGCTCCACCTGGGCGCGCGTGTTCGACATCGGCACCGGCACGAACAATTACCTGTTCCTCACCCCGAACGGACCCGCGGGCGCGCCGCGCTTCGCGATTCGCACGCCATCCACCGGCGAGCAGATCATCGACGGCAACGCCGCCATCGCCACCGGCACGTGGACCCACCTCGCGGTCACGCGCTCCGGCAACACCGGCACGCTGTATGTGAACGGCACCGCCGTGGGCACGAACACCGCCATGACACTCAGCCCGTCGAGCCTCGGCAACACCACCGCGAACTACCTCGGCAAGTCGCAGTGGCCCGATCCCTACCTTGATGGGGCGCTCGATGAGTTCCGGATCTACGGTACGGCCCTGAGCGCGTCCGCGGTGTCGGTGCTGTCCGGCCACGGGCCGCAGGCGGCGCTAGCGGCGCTACCCCCGGTGGCCATCAGTGCCCGAGAATTGCTCGCTCCAGGCTTGGCCCTTGCCAGCAGTCAGGCCGGGGTCACGATGAAGGACTCGGCTCCCGCGCACCACTACCAGCTCCAGTACAGCGGCGACCTCGCGGTCTGGCTGGATTACGGCAGCCCGGTGGCTGGCACCGGCGGCGACCTCACGCTCACCATGCCCGTCGATCCCGAGGCCCCGCAGCGGTTCTACCGGATCCGCGTGATTCCCTGAAAAGACGATGATTTCCCACGAGTGTGGGAAGCCCGGACCGCCATGGAGCTGGTAGGTTTGCTCCATGGCGGTTCTTTTTGTAGCGCGAAGCTTGGTTTCGTGTGCGGCGGGCGGCCCGATGGGGAAGGGGGACGCCCTTCATCGCCAAGGACTGCAACCCGCACGCGAAGCCAAGCTTCGCGCTACCTCTCCCCATGAAAGATCGCCCGCAAATTAAACGTTTTATTTTTCCTTGCGCCGACCGGCCAAAACACGGAATAGCCGTAGTCATCCCGGCTTCCGTTGGCGCGCCGTTCGATCCATGATGGCAGGGCGTCGACGTTCGTTCCGATTTTTTCAAACCCACGCATGAGCACCCCGAAACTCACCTTCATCGAGAAGGCCGGCTACAGCGCGGCGGACGCGGCTGCGAACTTCGTCTTCATGACGATGATCCTGTTCCAGCTCAACTTCTACACGGATGTGTTCGGGCTCACCGCCAGCGCGGCGGCCTCGGTGCTGCTGTGGCCGCGGCTGTGGGATGCCATTTTCGATCCGATCATGGGCGTGCTGGCGGACCGCACGAACACCCGCTGGGGGAAATTCCGGCCGTGGATCCTGTGGACCGCCGTGCCATGGGCCGTGGTCATGGTGCTGGCCTACACCACCCCGTCCGGCTGGAAGGCCGGTCCGCTGGTGGCCTACGCCGTCATCACCAACATGCTGCTGATGACGCTCTACTCGATGAACAACATGCCGTATTCGGCGCTCGGCGGCGTGATCACGGCGGACCTGAACGAGCGCGCGAAACTGAACTCGTTCCGCTTCATCGCGGTGAACATCGCCCAGTTCATCGTCGGCGGCTTCACGCTGCCGCTGGTGGCGCGGTTTTCGGAGGGCCATGACCGCCAGCACGGCTGGCAGGTCACGATGACGATCTGGGCGGTGGTGTGCCTGGTGTTGTTCCTGATCACCTTCTTCACCTCCCGCGAGCGCATCCAGCCGGTGGCGGAAACCCACACGCCGCCGAAGCAGGACTTCGTGGACCTGCTCAAGAACGGCCCGTGGCGGGTGATGGCGCTGATGACACTGGTCCACTTCGCCATCCTCTCGTTCCGCGGCGGCGCGCTCTACAACTACTACCACCAGTTCACGGACAAGGCGGCGATGTTCGACTTCCTCGCCCGCCTCGGCCTCACCGCGCCCGCGCTGGCGGAGGGCGCGCCGAAACCCGGCGGCCTGCTGGAATCGCTGGGCTACATCGTCCACGGCACCCGCGACAACCTCGCCGCCTCGAACATCGCCGACGTCTTCAACAGCCTCGCGAACATGATCGGCACGCTGACCATGATCCTCGGCATCCTGGCCTCCGCCTCCTTCGCACGCCGTTTCGGCAAGAAGGCGGTGGCCGTGGCCGGGTTCGCGCTCTCCGCCGTGAACGCCTTCGCGTTCTACCTGCTCAAGCCGGACCAGGTCACCGGCATGCTGGTGCTCACGGTGCTCGGTTCGCTGGTTTACGCGCCGACGGTCCCGCTGATCTGGGCGATCTTCGCGGACGTGGCGGACTACTCGGAACTGGTCACCGGCCGGCGTTTCACCGGCATGGTGTTCGCGACGATCGGCTTTTGCCTGAAGGCGGGGCTAGCGCTCGGCTCGGCCTCGTTCCTGTGGATCATGTCCGGCGTCTTCCACTACGACACGAAGCACCCGGAGGCCACGGACGCCGTGACCGGCTATCATGTGACCTCCACCCTGGCGGTCGGCGTGATGTTCACCCTCTGCACCGCGCTGCTGCTGGCCTACCGGCTGAACAAGCGCGCCACGCTGGAAATGGCCGACGAACTCGCGCGCCGCCGCGCAGACGCCGCGCCCGCCGCCGCCTGATCGCCCCTCCCCTTTCCCGAACCTCCCCATGAGAATCCACGTCGTCATGATGGCCGCCGCCGGGCTGGGCCTCTCCGCCATGCCCGCGCTCGCGCAGGCCACGCTCAAGGATGCCTTCAAGAACCGCCTGCTGGTGGGCGTGGCGGTCCGCCCGCACCAGTTCACGGGGGCCAATGCCACCCAGGCCGCGTTGATCGCGAACCAGTTCAACAGCATCACGCCCGAGAACGTGATGAAGTGGGACGCGCTCCAGCCACGGGAAAACGAGTTCCACTTCGAGCAGGCCGACCGCTACGTGGACTTCGGCACCCGCAACGGGATGTTCACCATCGGCCACACGCTGGTGTGGCACTCGCAGGTGCCGGGCTGGTTGTTCAAGGATGCGGCCGGCAATCCGGTGGACCGCGAGACGCTGCTGGCGCGGATGAAAAAGCACATCCAGACGGTGGTGGGCCGCTACAAGGGCCGCGTGAAAGGCTGGGACGTGGTCAACGAGGCACTGGAGGAGGACGGCACGTTGCGCCAGTCGCCGTGGCTCAAGATCATCGGCGAGGACTACCTCGCGAAGGCCTTCCAATTCGCCCACGAGGCCGATCCGGCGGCTCAGCTTTACTACAACGACTACGGCATCGAGGGCGGCAAGAAGCGCGACGGCGCGATCGCCCTGCTCAAGAAGCTCAAGGCCGCCGGAGTGCCGGTGACGGGCGTGGGAATCCAGGATCACGTGAGCCTCACCTGGCCGCCCGCCACCATGCTCGATGAAACCATCACCGCCTTCGGCCAGGCCGGGCTCAAGGTGATGATCACCGAGCTGGACGTGGATGTGCTGCCCGCGCGCGGCCACAACACCAGCGCCGATGTTTCCCGCAACGAGGCCGCCGACCCGGCGCTCAATCCCTACACCAACGGGCTGCCTGCCAACGTCCAGGAGGCGCTCGCCCGCCGCTACGCCGAGCTCTTCGCGGTGTATCTGAAACATCCCGGTGTGGTGACCCGCGTGACCCTCTGGGGACTGTGCGATGGCGAATCGTGGTTGAACGATTGGCCGATCCGGGGCCGCACCAGCCACCCGCTGTTGTTCGACCGCGCGTGCAAGCCGAAGCCCGCGTTCCAGGCGCTGGTGGCCCCCCGCCGCTGAGTCCCGGCACCGCCTTGCGGCAAACCCGATCATTAAACGTTCCATTCAAGCCATTTTTCGATTTCCATGATCTTCCCGAAGTTCCCCACCCACCGTCTCCTCCAGTCGCTCGCGTTGGCGCTGGTCATCGTGCCATTCACGCCACCGGTCTTGGCGGAAACCACCAAAGGCGGCGCGGTGGCCGGTTGGGCGGAGTTCACCTCGTTCGATTACGAGGGCAGCGATCCGGTCTTCGACCAGACCCCGCCGAAGCCCGGCGCGTTCCACAATCCGATCCTCACCGGCTTCTATCCGGACCCCAGCATCTGCCGCGCGGGCAAGGACTTCTACCTCATCAACTCCACCTTCTCCTACTACCCCGGCGTGCCGATCTTCCACAGCACCGATCTGGTGAACTGGAACCAGATCGGGCACATCCTCGATCGCCCGTCCCAGCTCGACGTGGACGGCCTGCCGGTGTCCTGCGGCATCTTCGCTCCCGCCATCCAGTATCACGACGGTCTCTTTTACATGATCACGACCAACGTGTACGGCATCGGCAACTTCTACGTCACCGCGAAGAACCCGGCGGGCCCGTGGTCCGAGCCGGTGAAGCTGCCGCTCGACGGCATCGACCCGTCCTTCTTCTTCGACGACGACGGCCGCGCCTACATCGTCCACAACGGCAACCCGCCGGACAAGAAGCCGCTCTACGACGGCCACCGCGCGATCTGGCTGTGGGAGTTCGACGCGAAAACCCAATCGGTGAAGAACGGCCGCATCGTGGTCAACGGCGGCGTCGACATCAGCAAGAAGCCCGCGTGGATCGAGGGCCCGCACCTCTTCAAGCGCAACGGCTGGTACTACCTCTGCGCCGCGGAAGGCGGCACCGGCCCGAACCATTCGCAGGTCATCCTCCGGACCAAATCCCTCGCCGAACCCTTCGTCCCCTTCCCTGGCAATCCGATCCTCACCCAGCGGGACATGGATCCGAATCGCCCGGACCCGGTGACCTGCCTCGGCCACGCCGATCTGGTGGAAACGCCGAATGGCGAATGGTGGGCGGTGTTCCTCGGTGTGCGGCCCTACGGGGGTGGCTACTCGAATCTCGGCCGCGAAACCTACCTGCTCCCCGTCACCTGGGAGAACGACTGGCCGATGATCTTGAAACCCGGCGTGCCGCTGCCGCGGAACGTGAAGCGCCCGAACCTTCCACCCTCCGCACCCGCGAAGACACCGCTCAATGGCAGTTTCTCCGTGCATGACGATTTCAACGGCAAGGAACTCGGCCAGCAGTGGTTCTTCCTGCGCACGCCGCGCGAGCCGTGGTGGTCGCTCACGGCGAAGCCCGGCTCGCTGATGATCGCGCCACGCCCGGTGGCGCTGCACTCGATCGACAAACCCGACCCGGCCGCGAACGGCAATCCGTCGTTCGTCGCGCGCCGCTTGCAGCACGTCCGCTACAGCGCCTCCACCACGCTGGTGCTGAACCCCGCCGCCACGGCTGGCGATGCCGGATTGGCCGCGCTGCAGAACGACACCAACTACTTCTTCCTCGGAGTGCACACCGAGCCCGGCAAGCCGCGCAGCGTCTTCCTCGAACAGCGCACCAAGAACACCTCCGCTGAAACGCTGGCCAGTGAAACCCTGCCGGAGAACGCGAAGGCGATCACCTTCCGCATGGAAGGCGATGGCAAGGACCAGACCTTCTCCTACCGCGTCACCAAAGACGGCGAGTGGAAGGTCCTGAAAGCGGGCGTGGACGGCAGCATCCTGAGCACCGGCTCCGCAGGCGGCTTCGTGGGAGCCACCCTGGGAATGTACGCGCGGAGCACGCGATGATCACGGGCGACATGCCACCAAACGAAAGCGGCTGCACCCGCGGAAGAAACCTTTAACTTCCGGAGCACAGCCGCAGTCCCGGGCCCACGAGGGCCGGTAGCATCGGGAGATCAGTTCGGCGTTACCACGAGGCGGACGAAGAGTTTACCCTGACCCGTGGGAAGCGTGTAGCTGAGCGTGGAGTCGGTGTTGGCGGTGAGGCTACCGGCGGGAACCGCTGTCCACGTCACCAGATCCGGCGACGTCTGGACCACGAACTGGGTGCCGTAGGCGGAGGCGGGAATGTTGCCGCCATTCGGCCAGGTGACCACGCCACCCACCACCGCGGGATTGACGGTGATGCCAGCCGCCGCGTTCAGGAAATACTCCACTCCGTTGCGAACCCCATCGCCATCGAAATCGAGGTCGGCGGCCTGTCCCCCGGCGTGGGTGGTGGCCCAGCCGGAGTAGCCCGCGCCAGCGATGGTCAGCACGAGGTTGTTGCCCTGGATCGCCACCGATCCGCCGGTGATGCCGGTGTAGTTCACCACCGTGTCCGCGAGAGTGCCGGTGATGCCGCCGGTGGCGGTGGCCAGGATGTAAGAGCCGGCCGCGGGGCTCGCGGTGGCGCTCAGGTCGAGGATATCCCCGGCGGCGCTCAGGTCGAGCGAGCCACCGATGAGACGCGTGACCTGGCCTCCGGAAGTGGCGGCCACGGCGAGGGCATGGTGGGCACCAGCACCGATGGTCACCGTGCCGCCGAGGTTGCCATTGCCCGCGAGGGTGGCCCCGGTGGAGACGGTGACGGCTCCGGTGGCGGTGGACTGGTTGCCGGTGATGGCAAGCGTGCCCGCCGAGACGGTGGTGGTGCCGGTGTAGGTGTTCGCGCCGGAAAGCGTCCACGTGCCGGAGCCGGTCTTGAGCACCGAGACATTGTTCGCGCCGCTGAGCGCGGAGCCGTTCGAAATCACGCCGGTGACCAGGTTGTCGGTGGTGGTGCCGGAGAGCCCGAGGGTCTGCGAGAAGTTGTTGAGCTGCTTCGAAACGTCACCCACCGTCACGTTCGCGGAGGTCGGATTGAGCGTGGTGGTCAGGACGCTGCCCGCGGAGAACCCGAGGTGGGGAATCGTGATGCGGCCCAGGCCGGAGGTGACATTGGCCCCGCTGGTGAAATTCAGCGTGCCACCGCCGAGGGCGGCCCCGGTGGCCGCGCTGGTCACCGTGTGGTTGATCCCTGCGCCGGGTGTCGCGCGACCGGAGATGATCTCCACCGCGGTCCCCGACCCCATGGCGAGCGAATAGGCGGTGCCATCGGCATCGCTGGCGAAGGCGAGCGAGGCGACATTGGTGCCGGACAGCGTGATCAGCGAGGCCAGGCCAAGTCCTTGGTTCGTAGCCAGGGTGAGACGTCCGCTGCTGAGGGTGACGGCGGTACCCGCGCCGGTGTTGTTGCCAGCGAGCACCAGCTCGCCCCCGGCCACGGTGGTGACGCCGGTGTAGGAGTTCACGCCGGAGAGCACCTGGGTGCCCGCGCCGCTCTTGTTGAAACCGAGCGGCCCGGTGCTGCCATTGGCCACACTGCCGGTGAAGGTGAACGATCCGCTGGCCGGATTGGTGAAGAACCAGCGTTCGACGGACGCACCATTGACGAGCGCGCCTCCGCCAGTGAGACCCGCCGCGGTGAAATCCCCGCTGGTGGCGACCACCGTGCCGGTGCGGTTGATCTGCAAGGTGCCGGCCGCGACGTTGAGCGCGCCGGTGACAAGGCTGCCACCGTTGCCGATGCCCACGCTGCCGACCTCCAGCTTGCCCGCGCCTTGTTTCACGAACCCCTGTGAAAGGGCGACCAGTTTGCCACCGGCGAGGGTGCCGCCGGAGATCGTCACCACGCGGTCGGAGCCGGTGCCGCCGATGTTGATCTGCGCGCTGCCGAGATCGAGATCATGCGTACCGGTGAAGGTGAAGTCGCCTTGCCACGCCTGCGCGTTGTTGGCGGTCATGACGATGGCGGCGGCGGACGTGTTGTCGAGCGTGCCGCCATTGAGGGTGAGCGCGCCGGTGCCGATGGCCGTGGTGCTGTTGAGATCGAGCGTGCCCGCCTCAAGGACGGTGCCGCCCGAGTAGGTGTTCGCGCCGGAGAGGGCGAGGCCGCCGGTTCCCTGCTTGGTCAGCTTGAAGCCGCTGCCGATCACGCCACCGAGGGTCAGCGTGCCGGAGCCATTGGCCGTGACGGTGGTGTCGGCGGTGAGGGTGACCGTGCCGGTGCCGAGGTTGAGCGACTGGGTTCCGCCGTAAACGATGGTTCCCGTGTTCCAAACCTGGGCATTGTTGGTGGTGAGGGTGATCGCGCCGCCACTGGTGTTGTCGATGGAGCCGCCATGCAGATCGAGGAGGCCGGTGCCGATGGCCGAGGCGTTGTTGATCGCCAGCAGGCCATCGTAGATCGTGGTGCCACCGGCGTAGGCGTTGCTGGTGTTCAGGATCACTCCGCCATCGCCGAATTTCTGGATCGAACCGGTGGCGATGCCGAAACCTCCGGGGCTGGAGAACGAGTAGTCCTTCCCGCTGGTGTTGAAGAACGCGATGCTGCTCGGACTGACATTGGCCGAGGTGATGGTGATGGCGGACGTCCCGGTCGCGCCATCATTGAAGACCACGCCATCGTTGTTCAGGAAATCGGTGGGAGTGCCTGCCGATTGCAGCGTCCAGTTCTTCGGCGCGGCCAAGGTGGCGGTGCTCCACTCGCCGCTCACCGCTCCGCTCCAGACGGCGATATCCCCGGTGATGGCGAGGCGGATGGCGGCTCCGGTGTCGGAGAGCGTGGCGACCTGGCGCGCTCCGAGGCCGCCGATGGTTCCCTTCGCGATCTGCGGGAAACCGGCACCGCCGAGCAGTCCGTAGCTGATGAGATCGTAGGTGCTGCCGGTGTTCCAGGATGGAGCGCTGGCATTGATCGTCACCGTGCCCGCGGCATTCGTCGTCATCGCGTCCACCATGAGCGCGGGCGCGTTCGCGGCGACATTGAGATTGAGCGTCGCGGCCCCGCTGAAGGCCAGCGTGCCGATGGAAAGCGTGGCGTTTCCGCCGTTGCCGTTGGCCACCACGTTGGAGGCGGAACCGGCGACCGTGAGGCTGTTGATGCGGGAAGTGCCATCGACACTGCCGCTGGTGAGGGTCACCGGCGCGGCCATCGCAATGGAACTGGTCTGCACCAGCTTGGCCGTGGCGCCATTGACGGTCACGCCGCTGCTGCTGTCGACATCGCCGCTGCCGCTGAGAACCAAAGTGCCACCGGTGACCGAGGTCGCTCCCGTGAAGGAATTGTCGCCCGCGAGATCCGTGGTGCCCGCGCTGACGGCCAGCGACGAGGTGCCGGCGATCACGCCGGTCGAGGACTCGGTCAACGCGGCGGCGGACGAGATGGCCGTGCCACCGGCGGAGCCAAGCGTGCCGGTCAACTGGAGCGTGCCGGCATTGACGGTGGTGCCACCGGTGAAGGTGCTGGTGCCGGAGAGGGTGAGCTTGCCGCTGCCGTTCTTCGTCAGGCCGCCACCGGTGGAGACCGTGTCGGTTAGCAGGGCCTGGCCGATGGTGATGTCGAAGCCGTTCGAATCGATCACCGCGCCGCCGGATTTCACGAAGGCATTGGTGAGGCCGGTCATGAAGGTGGTGCTCGCGGCGGCGGCCTTGAGCGTGCCGCCGTGGAAATTGAACGTGCCGGTGCCGGTGCCCTTCGTGACCAAGGTGGTGGCGAGCGTTCCGCCGTTCAGGTTCAGCGTGCCGGTGCCGCCGAGGCTGCCCAGGCGGGTGCCGGTGGTGGTGTTGGTGGCGCTCACCGTACCGCCGCTGAGGGTCACGGTGGCGGTGCCGCTGTTGCCGATGAGAAACTCCTTGCCGGTGGCAATGGTCACGGTGCCGCCGCTGACATTGAGATTGCCCTGCGAACCCGAGTTCACCGCGAGGATGAGCGGCTTACCCGCCTCGGTGGTGGCGACGTTCATGGCACCGCCCGACACGTTCATCGTGCCGACACTGCCGCTGATGTAGCCGAGGACCACCGCGCTGTAGGCATTGACGGTGCCGTTCTCGAGATTGAACGTGCCCGCGCCGCGGACGCCGACCTGGAGTTCATCGGCATTGGAATCCCCCACGGCCACCGTGCCGCTGGTGTTCACGTTCACCGTGCCGGTCGCGCCGAGCGTGCGGGCGACGAGGAAGATGCCCTTCGACGAAACGCTGCCTGCACCCTGGCCGAAACCGGTGAGGCCGGTGCCGGTCACCGAGGTGTCGGCGATGTTGAGAGTGGCCACCGACGCGGCGTCCGGCGCGACGATGAACGAGCCCGCGGTGTTGCTGGTGTTCGTGGAGTTCGACGTCAGGCTGCCGCCGGTGATGTCGAGGCGGCTCGGATTTCCGCTGAACGAGGCGACGTAGATGTCACTGCCGTTCTGGGCACCGGTCGAGAGCACCGGATAGTTCGCCGCCGTGGTGGTATTGATGAAAATCGACGTGCCGGTGCCGGGCAGGGCATTGGTGTCCCAGTTCCCGGTGGTGGTCCAGGCGTGGAGGTCGGGCGCGGTGTCGCCCTGCCAGGTGATGGCCCGCGCGGCCTGAGTGGCCAGGAAGCTGATGGCGATCGAGGTGAGGAACCGGGACGTTCTGAACTTGGGTTTCATGTGTTTCTTCGGGGGCAATGACTCGGGAGAGGGGCAGTGGATTTCCCCTGCACGCCTAAGGCGGAAGGACCGGAAAAATCCCGACACGCGATCGCGATTTTTTTTTCGATATTTTGAAATCCGTCCCCCATGCGCCCGCGGGGCACGGCCTTCGCGCGCTTAGTAAGCGACGATGCGGTAGAAGCGGCGGGAGACGGTGGCGGCGTTCGGGTCGACGATCTGGATCGGGCCGCCGGTTCCCACGAGATGGATGCGCAGGACCGACCACACCCCGGCGTTCAGGTCATCGGTGTATTCCACGTCATAGGTCTTGCCGCTGACGGAGGTAAACGTGACCTGCATGCCCGGCTGGCCGGACTGGACGCGGCTCACGCGCAGGACACTGTCCGCGTTGGTGGGATCGGTGCCGGAGATGAACTCCTGGAGGTTCACCATCCCGTCGCCATCGGCATCCATGGCGTCGGCGGCGATTCCGGAGTCCGAGGTGACATTGAAATACTGGAGCCGCCACTTCTGGAGCGCGGTGAGCGGGGCGGGCATGTAGAAGGTGCTGAAGGAATGGGCCGGCAGGGTGACGACATCGGACTGGCGGCCATCGATATTCAGCGTCACCTGGAACGAGGATCCGGCGCTGTTTCCCATGACGACCACCACGCTGCCGTCCGGATTGACGAAGGCGATCTTGTCGCCCCACGAGCTGTAGGAGGACACCAGCCGGGCACCGGGCTGGATGTAGAACGAGAAGTGTTTGTAGAGGTAATAGAACGGCGTGTAGGTCACCGCCTTGGTGCTGGAGTTCACCACGATGGGTGAACACTGGGCCCAGCCGCCGGTGCTGAGGCCGGTTTCATCGAGCACCAGGTTCCACAGCATGTGGGAACTGGCACCGGCGGTGAACCACTTCTTCGCGAGCTGGTACTGATACTCCGCGTAGGTCCAGTCGTTGGTGTTGGTGGTCATCGAGTTCGGGTGGTTGCACTCCGTCTCGGTCTGCATCAGCTTCAGGTTCGGCAGCACCATGCGCGTTTCGTTCATGGTGCCATCCGCGCTCCACTGGCAGCCTATGCCGCTGATGTAGGGGCGGGTCTGCGGGTCCTGCATCGAGGGCGCGACCCAGTAGGAATAGCCGCCGCGGCTGGTCTCGTTGTAGGTGCCGAGGAAGATCTTCGTGTCCAGCCCGGCATTCGCCAGCGCGGGGCCGAGGTGGTAGCCGATGAACTTCGAGAACTGCACGCCGGTCCAGGAACAGGTCGGGTAGTTGTTGGTGATGTTCGGCTCGTTCTGCGGCATCACCATGGCGACCTCGACGCCTTCGGCTTCGTAAGCCTGGAGGTATTTCGTGAAGTACTTGGCGAGCGCGGCGAGGGTCTGGTCGTCGTCCTTGATGTTGCCGCCGTTGATGAGGCTGTTGTTGCTCTTCATCCACGAGGGCGGGCTCCATGGCACGGCCCAGAGGTAAAGGTCCGGGCGCAGGGCGAGCGCCGCCTTGATGTAGGGCAGGAGCCGCTGCTGGTCGCGGGCGATGCTGAAGTTCGCCATCGCGTAGTCGCCCGCGGTCTCATTGAGCGAGTAGGGAGAGATCGCGTAATCGCTGGCCCCGATGGGCGTTCGGGCGAGATTGAGCTTCAACCCGGTCTGCGGGTCGAAGAGCGCGCGCATCACGGTGTCCCGGTCGGCGGCGGAGAGAACCTCCATCGCCTTCCAGCCGCGTTCATTGAAACAGCCGCCCCAGCCATCGATGGTCTGGGAGGTCTGCGCGGAATTGACGAACACGCGGAAGACGGAGGTGGAAGTCGGCAGCGGCACGGTGGAGCCCAGCGCCACGGCGGGCTGGTCGGTCCACGGGGCGGCCTGGGTGCTGCGTTTCCACTGGAGGGAATCCTGCGCGTGGAGGGACGCGGCGGCCAGGACGGCGATCGCGGAAACCGCGGCCGGAATGCGAAGACAATGGAGGGACATGGGGTTTTCGGAAGGCGGCCGATGAGCCGCCATCCGCCTAAGGCGCAATTTTTCCCCGCACCCCGACATGGCCCCGCGGATTTTTTTCCGCGAGGGCCCGCTACGGGTTCCCTACCACGCTCTCAGCCTCCGAAAGCAGCACCGCGGCATTCAGCCAATCGAACCAGTAGGCGGAGGATTTCTCGGTCAGCCAGCGCTTGCCGGTGAGAGCGGCCTGGACCTTCCCCCGCCCGTCCGCCAACGCGGCGCGGGCGCTTTCCGTGCGTCCGGCGCGCTTCTCGATCATCGCGGAAACCACGAGCACGCTGGCGGCACGGGCCTCGTTCTGGTTCGACGAGCTCAGGCAGCGTTTCCCCCACGCGGTGGCGGTGGCGAGGTCTCCGGATCGGTAGTACCAGAGCGACATCGCGAAGGTCGACCACGCGGAATTGTGGTTGTTGGGAGCGGGCGGTTTCGCCGGAATCGCGCGTTCGACGCTGGCGGCGAGCGGGGCGAGCGCGCGCAGCGTATCCGGATCGGGAGGACGCAGGATGCAGGATTTCAACACCTGCTCCGCGACCACGGCGTTCGAGGTGGCCCCGAAACGCTTGATCGCCAGCGCGCGGATCTCCTCATACGCCTGCGGGGGCTGGGTGTAGGCCACGGTCGCGGCCACTGGCAGCAGTTCGAACGATACGCTGGGCAGGTCGGCGTCATCCACGCTGGAGATCGCGCGGGCCATCGAGGCGAAACGCAGGGCGGCCTCGTTCAGACGCTCCGCCTGCACATGCCAGTTCGCCACGGTGCCGAAATCACTGGCCGCCTCCAGCGAGGAAGGCGTCTCATGGACGGGGATCTCGGCCAGGATGCGGTCGGCGGCGGCGAGGTCGCCATACTTGATCTTCACCGCGGCCTGGGCGATGCGCTCACGGAACTCCGCCACCTGGCGCAGACGCGCCTGCTCCTGCCGGGCGTGGCGTTCCCGGTAGTACATCCAGGTGGAGGTGCCGAAACCCGCGAGCAAGGCCAGCACCACCACCGAACCGGCGGCGAAGGTCAGCTTGTTCCGCCGCAGCAGCTTGCCGAGACGGTAAAGGCGGAGCGGCGGCCGGGCGATCACCGGCTCATCGTGGAAGAACCGCTCGACGTCCATGGCCACGCCGGTGGCGGTCTCGTAGCGGCGCGTGCGATCCTTTTCGATCGCCTTCGCCACGATCCAATCGAGGTCACCGGCGAGATCGGACTCCAACCCGGCCACGGTGGTGCCGCGGTTCGCGGCGACCAAGGCTCGCTCGTCCGATGGCATGGACTTGAAAGCCGCGCCGGGCCACTTCGGTTTCTCCTCGCGGATCGTGCGCCGCACCTCGTCCGCCGGACATTCGGTGCAGCGCAGAGCATCGAAGGGCGTGCGACCGCAGAGGAGTTCATAAAGCAACACGCCGAGGCCGTAGACATCGCTGCGGGTGTCCACATCCAGGCTTCCCTCCGCCTGCTCCGGACTCATGTAGGCGGGAGTGCCGACGAAATGGCCGCCGGGCGCGGCGATCTCACGGTGGCCCTCGGTGGCGGCGGTGGCCTTGGCGATGCCGAAGTCGATCACCTTCGGCGTGGCGACGCCGTCATCCCAGCGCACGAGCACGTTCGATGGCTTGATGTCGCGGTGGATCACGCCCTTCTGGTGGGCATGCTGGATGGCACGGCAGACCTGGGTGAACAACTCCAGCCGCTGGCGGATGGAAAGCCGGTTCGCGTCGCAGAACTCGGTGATCTTCTCGCCATCCACCAGCTCCATCACGAAATACGGGCGGCCCGCGGCGGTGGCTCCGGCGTCCAACACTTTCGCGATGTTGGGATGATCCATCATCGCCAGCGCCTGGCGTTCCATGTCGAAGCTCGCGATGACGGACTCGGTGTCCATGCCGATCTTGATGATCTTCAGCGCCACGTTACGCTGTACCGGCTCCTGCTGGCGGGCGAAGTAGACGACCCCGTAGCCGCCATCGCCGAGCCGCTCGATCAACCGGTATCGGCCGATGTGCGCGCCCAGTCCCTCTTCCACCGGAACCCCGCCGGGATCGGGCTCCACCTCCGGCTGGAGTTCGAAGAAAGTGTCCGCCGAGGTGAGCACCGTGAACAGGCGCTCGAGCCGCCGCCGCAACGCCGGTTCCTCCCGGCAGGCGTGGTCCAGAAACCGCTCCCGCTCCTCCGGGGTGAGACCGGAGGCCGCGGCGAAATACAGTTTCTCGATCGACGGATTCATGCGCATCGGCCCGGTGGAAACACTCAGTCTCCCGGAATCTCGCCCTCCGTTTCCTCCGTGATCATGTCGAACAAGCGCGCCTTCGCATAAGCCCACTGGCGCTCGATCGTGCGCTCGGTGACGCCGTGCATGCGGGCGATCTCCTGGTTGGTGAGGCCACCGAAGAACTTCAGCGAAATCAGGCGCGCGCTCTCCGGATCCTCCTCCTCGAGCCGGGTGAGCATTTCATCCACCAGCAGCACCCGCTCGCTCATGGGGGCCTCCGCCAGGTCGAGGTGGTGGAGCGCCACCATCTTCGGCTTTTCGCCGCGCTTCTGGGCGAGCTTCGCACGGGCGCGGTCGACGAGGATCAGCCGCATCGCCTTGGCCGCAGCGCGGAAGAACTGCGCGCGATCGCCCCACGAGCGGTCGCTGTCCTTTCCCAGACGCAACCACGCCTCGTGGACCAGCGCAGTGGGTTGCAGGGTTTGGCCGGGAGCTTCCCGCGACAAGTAACCACCGGCCAGCATCCGCAACTCGTCGTATAACAACGGCAACAGCTCGGCGGCGACCTGCTGGTCGTTCGCCGTGGCTTTCTCTAGGATTTCCCGGATGTCATTCATGATCACCGGGAAAGGACGGGGGCCGGAATCCGCATGGTGGAAGAGTAGGCCCACTCCGGAGTTTCGGAAAGCTTTTGCGCATCCGCCGCCGGGCCGGGACCATGCGGATTCACCGCGAATCCCCCGCGCTCTTCCCAAATTCCACACCGCCGGAACCGCGAAGTCGCTCCTCCCCTCTCCTCGATCGAAACCAAGGGGAGGAGCTCTGTCGCTTTACCCGGGAAATCGGATAGCCTGCACGCCGGGCGTCAGGCGAAAATATCGGTGGCCACCTTGCCCGCCACATCGGTGAGGCGGAAATCGCGACCGCCGTACGGATACGTCAGCTCCTCGTGATCGAGGCCCATCAGCGCGAGCAACGTGGCGTGGAGGTCATTGGTGTGCATGCGGCCTTCCACCGCCCTCACACCGAACTCGTCGGTCGCGCCATGGGTGTAGCCCGCCTTCACGCCGCCGCCGGCGAGGAACATCGAGTAGCCGGTGATGTTGTGGTCGCGTCCGTCGTTGCCCTGCGCGGTCGGCTGGCGGCCGAACTCGGAACCGAAGAGCACCAGCGTGTCCTCCAGCAGCCCGCGCTGGTCGAGATCGGTGAGCAGCGCGGCGGTGGCCTGGTCGACATTGCCGCAACGTTCGATGAGCCCCTTGTGCAGGTTGTTGTGGTGGTCCCATCCCGGCTGGCAGATCTCGACGAAGCGCACACCGGCCTCGGTGAGACGGCGGGCCATGAGGCACTGGCGGGCGAAGGCCCCGGCCGGGCCGTCCTTCACACCGTAGGCCTCGCGGACGTGCTGCGGTTCCTTCGAGATGTCGAGCAGCGCGGGCACCTTGTCCTGCATGCGGAAACCCAGCTCGTAGGACGCGATGATGCCATCCACCGGATCGGGCGCGCCCGGCCGTGCGCCGAGATCGCGGTTCATCGATTGCAGCAGGTCGAGCTGGCGGCGCTGCTGCGTGGCCTGCGACGAGGCCTTCAGGTTCGCGAGGAAACCTTGGTCGGTGATGCGGGTGCCTTGGAAGTGAGCGGGCAAGAAGGCGCTGCCGTAGTTCACCGCGCCGCCGAAGTTCGGCGAGGGATTGATGGTGATGTAGCCGGGCAGGTCCTGGTTGTCCGTGCCGAGTCCGTAGAGCAGCCACGCGCCCATGCTGGGCCGGGTGAGCGCGGCGTTCGCGCTGCCGGTGTGGAGCTGGACGACGGCCTGCGGGTGCGCGGGGGTGTCGGTGTGGAGGCCGCGCAGCCAGCAGAACTTGTCGGCGTGGGTGGCGATGTTCGGCAGCAGTTCGGAGAACCACGAGCCGCTTTCTCCGTATTGCTTGAAGGCGAACTTCGAGGCGGTGACACGACCGCCGCCGGGCCCGGTCTTGCCGTCGTTCTTCTGGACCTCGGGCTTGTATTCGAAGGTGTCGATGCCGGACATCGCGCCCTCCATGAAGATGAAGATGATGCGTTTCGCGCGGGCCTTGAAGCGCGGGATCTTCGGCACCAGCGGATTGACGGCGGAGTCCGCGAACGCGGGCTTGCCGAGCAGCCCGGCGAGCGCGAGGTAGCCGAAGCCGGCACCGGCGGACTTGAGGATGGAGCGCCGCGACGGCCGCAGGAAGGAAGGATCGGACATAGGGATGATGAGTGGGTGGGTTTAGCGGATGAAGCGGAACTCGGCGGATGCGTAGAGCGCCTGGACGAGGGCCAGCCACGAGGCGGTGGTGCCATCGGAGGCGGCCACGGTCTTCTGGATGGCGGTCAGGTCATTGCGCGGCATGTCATCGGGATTCACGGTCTGGTCGGCCCCGGTGTTGTTGCCGTCGGTGGTGGTATTGGCCGCGAGCATCTCGGGCTTCGGGCCTTCCTCGATCCCGCCCGGTTGCCAACCGGCGGCGTAGTCCGCGAGGAACCCGTTGGCGCGGGCGATCTCGGTGGCCGTGGCCGGTCGGCCGAGGATATGCAGGTAGAGCTCGCCGATCTTCGACTCCGCCGAGGACAGCGGCCCCTCGTTCAGCTTGCGGGCGAAGGCCAGCGCCTGCTCGCGGACGAACGGGGAATTCAGGAAGAACAGCGCCTGGGTCGGCACGGTGGTCGCCTCGCGCTGGCCGGTGACGAGCGTCTGCGAGACCGGATCGAAGGCCTCCAGCGACTTCGGCACCAAGCCGCGGAGCAGGGGCAGGTAAACGCTGCGGGCCAGCGAGCGGTCGGCCTGATCATAGACACCCTTCGCCTCCGCGCCGTTGTCGCGCAGCTCCACCATGCGGAGCTTCTTCACCGCGGGCGCTTCGGACGGCGTCTGCTGGAGACGACCACTTGAAGCGAGGATCGCATCCCGGATCTCCTCGGTATCCATCCGCCGCGGCGAGTGACGCCACACGAAACGGTTTCCCGGGTCCTTCAGGCGATGGTCTTCCGGGGCATCCGAACCGAGCTGATAGGCGTGGCTGAGCACCAGTTCACGGACCAGTTTCTTCAACGACCAGCCTTCGGCGACGAAGCGGTTCGCGAGGTAATCGAGCAACTCGGGATGCGAGGGCGTGTCGCCGGTGACGCCGAAATTGTCCGCCGTGACCACGAGGCCGCGGCCGAAGAGGTGGAGCCAGGCGCGGTTCACCAGCACCCGCGGCGTGAGCGGATTGGCGGGGCTGGTGAGCCAGTTCGCGAGCTCGAGGCGGCCGCTGTGGGCAGGATCGATGGCGGAGGCGCCGGGCACCTCGAAGGTGGTGAGGAACCCGCGCGGCACCGCCGGGCCGAGGCGCTCGGCCTCGCCGCGGATGCGCACCTGGGTATCCGCGATCACCGAGGCCTCGCGGACACCGTGGACCGCCTCGCCGCGCGCGGCGGGATCGGTGAGAGCCAGCAAGTCGCCCTGCAGGCGCTCGTATTTCACGCGGAAGGCACGCTGGGCGGGCTGGCCGTTCGGGCCGCGCTTCAGCCCCTCGGGCGTGCCGCGGATCTCGTCCCACTCCTTCTTCGCGGCCTCCACCTTGGCCTCCAACTCGGCGACCTGGTCGGCGGGCGGTGGCGGGGTGTTGGTCGAAAGGCGGACCAAATTCTTAGGGTCATAGTAATCCAATCCCCCGCCGCCCATCTTGTTGCGCACGCCCGCGCCATCGTCGGTGCTGGTGAAGATGCCGGCGAGCGAGTAGTAATCGGTGGTCGGGATGGGATCGAACTTGTGGTCGTGGCAGCGGGCGCAGCTCACGGTGAGCGCGAGCACCGAGCGGCTGACGGTGTCGATCTTCTCGTCGACATTGTCCATCTGGAAGCGGACCTTGAACCGCTGGTTCACGTCCTTCACGCCGAGCGCGAGGAAACCGGTGGCGGTCAGCAAGCGGTCCTTCTCGGCGTCTCCGGACGCGGGCAGCAGGTCACCGGCGACCTGCTCCTGGATGAAGCGATCGAACGGCACATCGCGGTTCACCGCGTCCAACACGTAGTCGCGGTACTTCCACGCGTGCGGATACGGGATGTTCCGCGAGGGTCCGGTCGATTCGCCGTAGCGGGCGACATCGAGCCAATGGCGGCCCCAGCGTTCCCCGAACGCGGACGAGGCCAGCAGGCGGTCCACCTCCTTCTCGTAGGCGGCGGGAGAAGAATCGGACTGGAACGCGGCGATGGTTTCCGGCGACGGCGGCAGGCCGGTGAGGTCGAAGGTCAGGCGGCGGATCAGGGTGACGGGATCGGCGTCCGCGACCGGCGGCAGGTTTTCGGACTCCAGCTTCGCGAGCACGAAGCGGTCGACATCCCCCTTCGCCCAATCGGCACGCTTCGGAGACGGCACCTGCGGATGCGCGAGCGGCTGCCAGGACCAGTGGCTCTTCTTCAATCCCTCGTATTTCTCGGTGACCCGGCCGATGCTGGCGGGGATCTTTTCAGGCGGCCAGGCCGCGCCCTTCGCGATCCAGATCTTGAGATCCTCGATCTTGTCGGCGCTGAGCGGATCGCTCTCGCGCGGCATCCGCAGGCGCTCCTGGGGATGGACGAGGCGCTGCACCAGCAGGCTCTTCTCCGGATCACCGGGCACGATCGCCGGGCCGGTCTTGCCGCCGGTCAACAGGCCATTGAGATCATCCACGCGCAGATCGCCCGCGGCCTTGGTGTCCGCCGCGTGGCAGCCATAGCAGCTTTCCGAAAGGATCGGACGGATCTTCTTCTCGAAGAACTCGAGCTCCGCCGGATCGGGAGCCGACGCGGACAGCGAGGACGTGAGCAGCGCGAAGGATGGAAGGAAACGGAACCACATGGGCGGAATGAAATCGGGGATCGAAGAGAAAAGGGCGGAGGTCGGGCGGAGCCGGGATCACCACGAACCCGGCTCCGCCCATTTTTTCCGCCAAATGGATCAGCGGGCGCTCACGGTGACGTTGGCGACCTTGCCGTTGTAGGCGTGCGGCGCGGTGTATTCGCCCACCGCGGCCTCGCCGTCATTGCCGACGGTGAGCCCCTCGCCGGGCTTGCGGGCCAGCAAACCGGCGAGCTTGCCCTGGCCGACGGACTTGCCATCGACCTTGAGCGTCGCCCCGCCATCCGCGGCCACCACGGCCTCCACCTTGTGGGCACCGGCGGCCAGCGGCTCGGTAGCCACCACCGAGGTCAACTCACGGCCGCGGCGGAGGGAGAGCGCGAGCTTCCCGTCCTTCACGTGCAGCGCGTAGCCCTGGGCATTGCCGCCCTGGGCCACGATCACGCCCTGCGGCTGATCCTTGCCATCGAGCTCGGCGGTGATGGCGAAGGGCTTGCCGGTGAGGTCGGGCGACTGGGCACCGGTCAACGAGTCGCCGGACTTCCACGGACCGGCCGCGGAGGCCGCGGGCTCGGGCGCGTTGTCATCGTCCTTCTCCTCCGCCTTGGCGGTGGTGAGGCGGGCGGCGCGGCGCGGACCACCGGGGGTCCACTTCGGCGCGACCAGCGACGTGTTCCAGGTGTTCCACTGCGCGGCCAGCTCCTTCACCTTCTCCGGCTCCTGAGCGGCGAGATCGTTCTTCTCGCCGATGTCCTTCGCCAGGTTGTAAAGGTGGGCACCTTCGGTGGAGGCAGTGCCGGCACCGGCCACACCACCATCCCCGGCGGACTTCACCAGCTTCCAATCGCCCTTGCGGATCGCGATCTGCTGGCCGAATCGCCAGTAGAGCGCCTCGTGCGGTTGGGCGGTGTTGCCGTCCTTCAGGTAGGGCAGCAGGTTCACGCCATCGAGCTTCCACGCCGGATCGACGGGCACACCGGCGGCGGCGAGCGAGGTCGGCAGGAAGTCGAGCTGGATCACCGGACGGTCGTCGGTCTTGCCCGCGGCCACCTTGCCCTTCCACTGCACGATGAACGGCACGCGGATGCCGCCTTCGGAGGTCTGCGCCTTGTAACCCTTCAGCGGTCCGTTGCCGGAGGTCGTGGAGGGCGTCGGACCGCCGTTGTCGCTGATGAAATAGACGAGCGTGTCGTTCTCCAGCTTCAAGTCGCGGACCTTGTTGAGCACGGTGCCGACGGAGTCGTCGAGACCGGCCAGCAAGGCGGCGAATTTCCGGCGCTTCGGATCCTCGATGGCGGTGAACTTCTTGTCGTACTTCTCCAGCGTCTCCAGCGGCGCGTGGACGGCGTTGAAGGGCAGGTAGACGAACCACGGATCGTCCTTCTTCTTCTCGATGAAGGACGCGGCCTCGCGAGCGAAGGCCTCCGTGAGGTAACCGGGATCGCTCACCGGCTCGGTGCCGTGGAAGATGCCATTCACGCCGTTGCCCGCGTTGACGTAGCTGTGCGCCCCGCCGAGGAAGCCGTAGAACTCATCGAAGCCGCGCTTCTGCGGGTGGAACTGCGGCGCGGTGCCGAGGTGGGACTTGCCGAACCAGCCGGTGGCGTAGCCCGCGGCCTTCAGGCGGTCGCCGATGGTCTTCTCGTTCACGTCCAGGCCGACGGCGGCATTCGCCTCGGCAGGTGGCCCGGGATTGAACTCATGGCCGAAGCGCTGCTGGTAGCGGCCGGTGAGCAGGGCCGCGCGGGTGGGGCTGCAATACGGACCGCTGACGTAGCCGTTGCTGAAGCGCGTGCCATTCGCGGCCAGGCTGTCGATGTTCGGTGTCGGGATGTCCTTGGTGTAGCCTTGGGTCCCAAGCTCGCCGTAGCCGAGGTCATCGGCCACGATGAGGAGGATGTTCGGCTTCCGCTCGGCATGGGCGGACAAGGTACCGGCCGCGAGGAAGGCGGCAAACAGACGGGTTGTTTTCATAGGTCGATTGGTTGGTAGATTATTCAGACAGAGCAACGGCGGTGTTCGGGGCGAACGACCGGTCCGGGATGCTGCGCATGTTCATGCGCTGCGTGGACGGATCCTGATAGACGCAGACCAGCCAGCGGCGGTCGCGGCGCACGGCGCAACGGGTCTCGGTGAGGCGGCTCCATTTCCCGGTTTCGAGAAACTCGAAGCGCACGCCCTGCACGGTGCCATTCTCACCCTGCAGCGCGATGCCACCGATGGCGCCGGGTTTCACCTCGGCGTAGCTGGGCCCGATCGCGCCGCGCACCGGCGTGCCGGAGATGTTCAGGAGCTGGTAGGTGCCGAGCGGGAATCGGTCCTGGCTGTAATCGATCGCGCGGGCGCGGTAGGATTCGGTGCTGCCGGAGGCGGCGGGCACCAGCACCACGAGCGCCTTCGCGATGTCCGCGGCAACCTTCACCCGCGCGGCGGGGACGAGCTGGTCCCCCACCCGGCGCTGGATCACGGCTTCGTCGCCACTCACCTGAAGCATCACGGGCTTCGAGATGTTCGCGGTGGAGAGGCGCACCGGCTGCTGGTGGTCGCTGCTGACGATCTCCAGCGTTTCCGCACCCGGTGCATACTGGAAGCAGTAGAACGATGCCTCGACGGTGCGGACTTCCGGGGCCGCGTGGAGCGGCGAGACGAGGGCAACGAGCGGCGCGAGCGCGGCGATGGCAACGGATGCTTTCATGGGATCGGGATGCGGGTGTTAGAGTTCCTCCGGCTTCAGCCAGCGGAGGGACACGGGTTCGAAACGGCGACCGAAGGTCTGGTTCACGGGAGAAGGGGCGGTGGCGGTGGGAGCCTCCGAGGGATCGACGAACTCGGGCACGCGCTGGACGGTGGCCTCCAGCCAGGCTCGGGCCTTCACCCCGCCGCTCACCGCCTCGCCATAGGTGCGGATGCGGAAGGTATCGCCGCGGGCGACGAGCTGCGGCGCGAGGGGCGTGAGCAGGTCGGCCTGGTTGATGATTCCGGGCGCGCCATCCGCCGTGTTCGCATCGGGCGAACCTGGCAGCACGTGGGCGGTATCGAGCACCGTCTGGTTGATGCCGGAGCGGGCGATGGCGGCCTCCAGAGCGCCGTTGCGGGCGAGTTCTCCGCTGCCCGGGCGGCGGTTAACGAACTCGGCGACGGATTGGAACGGGCCGCGCTGCTTCACCTCCGCCACGATCTCCTCGGCGAGGCGGGCGATCTGTTTTTCATCGAGACGGCGGTAGCCATTCCACTTCGCGTGATCCGCGGCGACCGCACCCGCCCCGGACCCGGCATCGCCGGCGGTGGCATGGGAATGGCGGAGGACCGGCAGGCCATCGCCGGGGTGGAGCTTCAGCGTGCCCTCCTCCGACACCGGTGCGGCCGCGCCGAAATTCGAGGCGAGCAATGCCTGCCATGCCGCGACGCGGGTGGAGTTCACGTTGAACGGCGCATCGATCAGCAGGTGCGCGGCGACCTCCTTGTAAGACTCCGGCTGGGCCAGGCGGGTGGCGAGCTGGTCGGCCTTCTCGCCGCCGGTCCATGGCTGGAAGCGGGTATTCGGCAGCGGCTGGTCGCGGGTGAAGAAACCGTAGAGCAGCGACCTCACGGAGCGCGCGCTTTCACCGGCCAGCGCGGGATGGTCCGCCGCGGAGGAGAAGAACCACGAATCGAACAGCGCGTTGTTCGCGAGATACGAGTGGTCGAGGTAGGTGCGGCCGGATGCATCCGCGGTCACCTGGTTCTCGCCGAGCAGCGGCGGCAGGAACGAGTTGCCGACGATCTGGTCGGTGAGCGGAAGCTGGCCACCGACATTGAGCGGCGCGTGGCGGAGCTGGACCAGCGAGTGCGCCGGGGCCAGCGGCAGGCTCGAGAAGGTGGCGAACTCGGTGCCGGTCTGGGCATAGACCCCGGAGCCGCCGTAGCCGCGGTTGCCATCGTTGCTGATCTCGATCGTCGGGCTGTTCGGCGGCCAATCGGTCATGGCCTCCCAGCGGAACTCATACTGCTGGTGCTCGAAGTCCTCCTTCTGGTCGATGCCCGCGGAGGCATACAGATTGCCCGCGCCATTCTGGAGCCACGAGCGCGACGGGAAGCGCGAATCCCGCTCGGTCTTCTCCTGGAAGGTGGCGATCAGGAATGGCTCCTTGAAGCGCACCGCGGGCGGCGGCAGGATGCCCTGGTAATCATCGGCCGCGGCGCTGGTGGGGATCGCCGGGTTCACCACGATGGTCGGCAGCTCGTCCTTCGAGAACGACGGCAGCAGTTCCTTCTCGCGAGAGCCGTAGTCGAGCTCGATGCCGCCGGTGAGGCGCGTGACATTCGGGCCGCCCGCGTAGTAGCGCAGGAATCCGGTGGTCACCTTCCCGCCCGTCTCGCTGTGGCCGTCCGCATCCGAGCGCACCGGCATCACCTCGACCTGGATCTCATCGCCGGCCTTCACCGCCACGGTGCGCACGGTCTTGCCATAGTCCTTGCCATCGGCCTTGCCGTTCCCGTCGACGAACAGGTTCATCGTGGTGACGCCGCCGACCTGCGGATCGCTGTCGTTTCCGGCGGGCGGATGGAAGCCCGGGCGGAGCGTCAGACCGGTGAGGTTGTACTCGTGGCGGTAGTGCTTCACGTGGTTGTGGGCGGTGAAGACGACGTGCTCGCCGGGGTCGAGGATCAGCTCTTTCTTGCCCGACTCCGGGAGGATGTTGAGGCGGTAGTAGCGGTCCTCGCGGGTCTTGAAGTCCTCCACCGTGTAGGCGTTCGAGAAGCTGGTCGGCTCGGTGTTGAGCAGCGTGCCGTTCTTGTAGAGGCGGAAGCCGAGCGGGATACGGTGGAGATCCACGCGGCCGCCGGTGAACTTCAACCGGACATTGTAGGGATTCCACAGCGTGATCACCGGATCGATCACCAGCCAGGTGATGTACTTGTCCTTTTGGTCGGCCGGGGTCGAGCGGGCCGTGCCGTTCGCATACATGTCCTGCAGGCCGTTCGAGTAGCCGAAGCCGATGCTGAAGACAAACTGCGCCTTTGCGATCACCGGCGCGATCTGGACCTCATTGAACGCGGCATGGCGCAGGGTCTGGGACGATGGCGTGCCCGCAGCCGGGCGCGCGGTGACCGCGGTGGCGATGGTCGGCTGGGTGTCTCCGCTGATCTTCGTGTAGGCGCGGTAGTAGGATTGCAGCAGCGCCCAGCTCGGATCGGGGCTCGGCATCGGGTTCGCCCCTGAGAAACGCACCGGCGGATCGACCTTCGGCGTATCGGTGCCGGAGTAGAGGAAACGGCGGGCGAAGTCCGAGGGCAGGTCCTCGGTATCGAACAAGCGCGACAGGTCGCCCGCGAATCCGCCGTCCGCGACGTTGGCGACCAGGCCGCGGGTGCCGGTGGTGATGTCGTGGAACCCGCGGCTGTTTTCCGGAATGCCCACCAGGGCGGATTGGCCGGTGGTCACCAGCTTGCGGACGTCGGTATTGCGGCTGGCCAGCACCTTCCAATCGCGGGCCGTGACGGCGGCATAGCCGGGCCGGGCCGCGGAGGCCATGCGGTCATACTGGCTGGCGAAGGTCGCGGCCTTCGTTTCGTGCGGCACGTTGATCGAGGTCTTCTGCGATTCATCGAAGGAGGCCCACGCCAGCTTGCCGGATTCGCCGGTGCGATCGCCCGCCACCGGCATCACCGGGACCTTCACCGCGCGCTGGTCAGCCGTGGCTGCCACCAAGTCCACCGTCTCGCCGGGAGCAGCGGTGCTCACGAACTCCTCGGCTTGGGTAGCTGCGGGATCGGGAGACGACACCAGCCAGCCTTTGAAACGGTTCGCCTTCTCCTGCTTCCAATCCGGCACGTTCCCTTCCCCGTTCCACTTCCAGCCCTCCCACACGCCGGTGAGATTGGATTGGCCCAGGTCCCCTTCCGCGCGGATCGACGAGGACGCGGTCACCCGCCGGTCCGGACCGGCGAGCTCCTGCAATTGCCCGACCGCCATCTGCAAGGCCAGCCGCGCGTTCGACCGCGCCTGCCGCATCGCGCTCTCCCGCGATGACGTGCGCAGCGAAATGGTCGAGAGCGAGAGCATGCCGAGGCCGACCACGGCAAGCAGCACCACCATCAGGAGGACCGCCACGAGGGCGAAACCATTCCGGCGTGGCTGGAGGATCGGACGGGAGTTCATGGGAGCGGAGGAAGTGGGTGGGATCTGCGCGGGGCCGGACGGTTCACGGCTGGGTCTCGATGCGGAAGAACCCGCGGGGCTTCGCCGGATCGAGCGTCACGGTGGCGGTGCCGGTGCCATCGGCTTCCGTGGTCACCGTGCCGTGGTCCTGGTCGAAGGTGGTGAGATCGAGCCCCCCGCGGACGAGATAGGTGGTGGACGGCTTGCCGGTGAAGTGCAGGACCAACGAACCGGACTCAATCGTGGACGAGGTCACCTTGAGCGGCACGGCGTTGACCGTGATCGTGAAGGCGTGGGTGGTGGTGCCCGCGGCGGTGGTGTAGGTGACGGTGTAGGTCGTGGTGGTGGTGGGGCTCAGGCTGATGACGCCATTGCCATTCACCAGCGGCACCTCGCCCACGCCGTGGTCCACGCTCACGGAGGTGACGTCCGCGCCCACCTTCACGGTGAGGTTGGTCGAGCCGCCATCGGTGATGGTGCTGGCGGCAACGCCCTCGTAAAGCGGCCCCTTCGCGTCCTGCCACCACGCGGTGCGGTGGGCGGCGATGCGGGAGTCGGTGGTGTTGCCATCGGCATCCGGGTCGTCGAGCAGGCCGTTGTAAACCACCACCTCATCGATGCGGCCCTTCCACAGGTCGGAGGTCAGCGACTTCTGCGCGCCGATGTTCCAGACGCCTTCCGATGCCTCGAAAATGAAGTTCGGATCGAAGGTGCTGCCGCTGGGGTTGGTGCCATCGAGCGTGGAACCGATCAGCACGCCATCGAGATACCAGCGCACCTCGGTGTTCAAAGCATCCGCCACGATGACGAGGTGAGCCCAGGTGTCGGCGGTCAACTTGACGTCGGCATCCTTCGCCACGGCCTGGCCGAGCAGCGTGCGCGGCGTGCCGTCATCGGTCACCGAAAGCAGGATCCGGCCGGTGCCGTTGAGATCCCCCTGGCCGACGATCGCGTGGTTCGCCGTGCCGGTGCCGGGATTGCGCCGCACCACCGCCTCGATGGTGAAGCCGCTCTCAAGCTGGCCGGGATTCAGGATGAAATCGCTGACCACGGCGCTGGCTCCATCGAGGGAAACCGCGCCATCAACGATCCCGGCCACGCCGCTCACCGGGGTGCCGTAGGCCTTCGCGTCGTGCGGAGCCGCATTGTCCGCGGAGTCCACGAAGACCTGGGAACCGGCGGCTTCATTGAAGCGGAACCAGGCCACCGGAGCATCCGCACGGACCGCGGCGGAGAAGTTCGTTTCCGCGTCCAGCACGGCGGTCGCGGTGGCGGTGCCGGTGGAGTTCACCGCGGAAAGCGTGAAGGAGGTTTCACTGCCCGCGTCGACATCGGTGAAGGACGACAGCGTGGAGGAGGTGGCCAGCACGGTCGAACCGGCCTTGAACTCGATCGTCACCGGGTTCGGGGCCTCGCCCTCGGACACCTGCCAGTGGAACCGGACATGGCCGGGGGTGGCCAGCCTCGTGGCGTGGAACGACTTCACCGTCGGGGCCTGGTATTGCAGGGCGGTGACCGTGAGGCTGCCGGTGACGCTGCCGCCCGGGCCGGTAGCCGTGAGCTGGTAGGTGGTGGTGACCGACGGGTTCACCGTGACCGTGGCCGTGCCATGGACGATGGAAACGGTGCCCACGCCGTGATCAATGCTCACCGAGGTGATGTCCGCGCCGAGGCGGGCGGTGAGCAGCACCGGGTCGCCGGAGCTGACCGTGGTTTTCGAGGCATTGTATTCCAGGATGCCCGCGGTGGTGCCCCACCATGCGTCGCGGTGCGCGGCGATGCGGGAGTCCGCGTGGTCCTCGTCGCCGTTGGGATCGTCGAGCACGCTGTTGTAGACGGCGATGTCGTCGATACCACCTTTCCAGTAGTTTCCGGTGAGGGCCTTGCCGAGGCCGATGATCCAGTCGCCGGTGGCGGCCTCGAGCAGGAAGTTCGGGTCGAAAGTGGAGCCGTCCGGGTTCAGGCCGTCGGCGCTGCTTCCGGCGAGGACGCCATCGACATACCAGCGGACCTCGGTGTGGAGGGCGTCCACCACCACGGCGATGTGGCTCCAGGCATCGTCGTGAAGCGGAACGTCCGCCTGTTTCTCGATGCCGCCGCCGATGTCGGTGAGGATCTTGCCGCCGGCCGGGGAGGCCAGGAACAAGCGTCCGGTGGAGCCGCGCTGGCCGATGACCACCGGATTCGCGCCGACCACGCCCGGACCGCGGCGGACGATGGCCTCCACGGTGAAGCCGGAGCTCAGGTTGCCGGGATCGAGGATCGAATTCGTGAGGATGCCGCGGCTGCCGTCGAAGACGCCCGCGCCATCGAGGAAGCCGGTGCCACCGCTCGCGGACTGGCCGTAGGCCCGGCCGTCGTGCGGGGTGGCGTTGTCCGCGGAATCCGCCACCAGTTGGGAACCGGCGGCATCGTTGAAACGGAACCACGCCACCGGCGCATCCGCGCGCACCGCGGCGGAGAACGCGGTTTCCGCGGCCAGCGTGGCGGCCTTCTGGGTCACTCCGGTGGCATTGGTGGCGATGATCGAGAACGAGGTCTCCCCCGCCGGATCGATGTCCGCGAAGGTGTCGGTGAACGCCGGAGTCGCCACCACCGTGGCACCGGCCTTCAGCACCAGCGTGGTCGGGTTCGGCGCGCCGCCTTCGGTCACCTTCCAGTGCAGACGCACCTTCCCGGTGGAGGGCAAGATGGTGGCCTCGAAGCCGAGCACGGCGGGCGCGGTCGCCACCGGGGCGGTCACCGAGGCCGCGTTCCAGAACACCGCGCGGCTCACCGAACCGGTGAAGCTGTAGGCATTGTGGACGTCGAAAGGCGGGCCCAGCACGTTGGCGGCATTGCTGCCCGAAAGACCGCCCACCGACCCGACGCTGGTGATCTTCGCCACCGAAAGCGTGTCATTCCCCGACCAATTGGAAGGAGTTCCACTGATGAAATGGGACGAGAAAACCACGTTGCCGCTGTCCGGCTGCACCTTCAGCTCAAGCGTGCCCTTCTGGTCCCAGGACGCGGAGAACGAATAGGGCGTGCCCGCCGTGAGCGCGCCGATCGGGCTCTGCACCGCGATCGCCGCCAGCGTGGTGTCGTTCAGGCTCGCCGGGACCGTCTGGTCGTTCGAGCCCTGCTTCGAGAGCACCGTCGGCACGCCATCGATCAGGTAGAGGCCGAAACCGTTCGAGCTGCCGCCGATTTCGAACAGCAGCACCGTCTTCGCGGCGGTGGGCGTGACCCGCTCCAGGTCCGCCGCCACCGGGGTGAAGGCGATGTTGAAGGTCGCCCCTTTCAGGTGCTCCGGATCGCCGAGGGCCGGGATGCCGGACTTGCTGCCCGCGGTGCCACCGTCATCGACGAGGCCTTTGACATTGCTGTCATAGAGCGCCGTGGCCGGGTCGAGGTCGACCAGGATGGCCCCGTGGGCGGCGGCCCAGCCAAGGCCCAGCGTGGCCGGAAGCCAGCGATGAGAAGATCGTATCATTCTGGAAATCATGGAAATCGGGAGGATTGCAATTAGGTTTTAAAGATTCGTTTCCAACGAAATTTCAGAAGCAAAGTCGGAAAGCCGGAAGAAACATTATTTAGACGCCCCTTTTGGTAATGTATCCGAAAAGGCCAAAATTTTTTTGGAGGATCAGGAGGCGAGCGAACGCGATGCGCCGCGAAGCCGGGGCGGCTCATCCGGGACGTCCGGTTGCCACCACGGCGGTCTGGCCGGGCCCCGCGATCGGGATGCCCTGCCGACGGGTCTTCCCATCAACAACAGCCATCCATCATCCGATGACGGACCGATGGGACGGCTGGAGCGTGAAAGCGATGGGATGACAGGAAATGGATCATGGGATCGGAACTCGCATGGGTTGCACTCTCCGGAACCGGTCGAGGTGAATGCCTCGTGCCTGGATTCCGGACCACCTGTCAACGTGCTCCCCTCTGCGAGGGGTGGCCGGGTCTCCGAAGCTCCCGTGGGAACCCCGTTTGCGGCTGACGGGCGGACTAATGCCTACTTTCAGGTGGGAGTTCAAGTGGAATTTTAGGAAAATCTTTCCGGGGGCTCCAAAATGAAAAACCCCTGCCGGGCACGGGGGCCGCGGCAGGGGCTGGTTCAAACCATCCGGGAAACGAACGGTGCCGTCAGTTCCCGAGGTCGCGGTTCATCTGCGCCGCCACTTCCTCCGCCGACAGGGCGCGGTCGAGGATGCGGAAATTGTCCACGCTGCCATCGAGGTACGGATCGGCATACTGCGAGCGCCCGATGTAGTTCTTCGTGGTGCTGCCCAGCAGCGCCGGGTAGAGCGTCATCGCGGTGTTGGTCCCGGCGACCGCCCCATTCACATAGAGCGTGCCGGTGGTGCCGGACAGCGTGACCGCCACGTGGTTCCACTGGTTCGCCACCAGCGCCGAGGCACCGTCGATGCGTTGCTCGCCGGAGCCGCCGCTGGTGGTGATCGCGAAGCGCGGCTTGCCGGTGCTGCTCTTCGGCGTGAGGAACATGTTCACCGTGGTGCTCGATCCGAAGTCGAAGATCCGCGACCAGGTGCCCACCGTTTCCAGGAACACCCACGTGGAGATCGTGCAATCGCCGAGCGTCGAAACGGCCCCGGTCGGCAGCGTCACGTGGTCGTTCACGCCGTCCAGCATCACCGCGTTGCCGGTCACGCCGGTGGCCCACAGCGGGCCATTGACGAGCGTGCCGGTGTTCCCTCCGCCACTGGAATCCGCCGCGGTGGTGCCGCTGCTTTCATTGAAGGCGAGGAACGTCTTCAGGTTCGGCGAGGCGCTGTAAACCTGCACGTCGTAGAAGGCGGCATAGCCGGTGGAGGAACCGGTCACCACCACCCGCACATAGCGCGCGACCCCGCTCATGGAATCGACCGAGGTGTCGGTGGAGGTATTCCCGGTCCGGTCCACCAGCGTGGTGTAATTGGTGCCATCGGTGCTGCCTTCGATCCGGTACTGGTAGGAACGGTTTCCGCGGTCGTACCACTCGATCACGGCCTTATCCACCGGCATCACCGATCCGAGGTCGACCTGCCACCACTGGGGGAACGTACCGGTCGAGGCGGTCCAGCGGGTGTATTCGGAGTCCACGTCGTTCGCGTTCACCGCAAGGTTTCCGGATTGCTGGCTGCTGGCGGTGGTCGGCCGGTGTTGCGAGACCAGTTGCAGCGGCAGCACCTGGTTGGAAACGCGGCACTCGTAGAACGCGGCGTAGCCGGCGGACGCGCCGACGACGTTCACACGCACATAGCGGGCGCTGACGTTGCTCAGGCTGTCCTCGGTGGCCCCGGCCTGGGTGTTGGCGCTGCGATCCGCTACGGTGGTCCAGGTGGAATCGTCGTTGCTGGTCTGGATCTGGTAGCGGTAGGTGCGGGTGCCATCGCCATACCAATCCACCGCCACCTTGGTGATCGGCTGCACGGAACCGAGGTCCGTGCGCCACCACTGCGGAAACGTGCCGGAGGAAGCAGTCCAGCGGTCGCCGGGCACGCCGTTGTTGCCCTTCCACGAATAGTTCGCGGATTCGGTGGTGCTCGCGGTCGTCGGCCGCCCCTGCGAGATCACTCCCGCGGCGGGCGCGTACTGCACCAGCGGATGCACGAAGGTCCACTCCTGACCACGGGCGGTGCCGGATGCCATCGAATAGACACCGGTGCCGGAGGCGGCCTGGTCGAGGTTGTCGAGCACCAGGCCGGTGGCCTTGTTCACGATCTTGAAGAAGAACGAGTCCGTGGCGTTGATCTGCCACAACTGCGAATTCGTCGGACTGCCGGAGAGCGAGGTCATCACCACCGCGCTGCCGGAAGCTCCGCCCGCCGAGTCGAGATACAAGCCGTTCTGGACATTGCGGATCGTGAAATGGGTGGTGCCCGTCACGAAGCTCACGTCCCACTGCTGGGTGGTCGCGGAGCCGTTCACCTCCTGCCACGCCGCGGTGCCGGACGACGCGGTGGCGCTGCCGCCGAGCATGCCCAGCGTCTGGCGGTTCCGCAGCCGGTAGGTGCCGGAGGCGATGCCGATCGTCTGGTCGCCCTGCGCCAGGTTCATGTCGCGGCGGAAACCACCGACGATGCCCACCATCCGCGGCGCGTCCACGCCTTCCGCATCCTGGTTGGCACCGTAGGGCCAGAAGTGGGCGCTGTCCCCGCTCATGCGCTCGCCGGGACCGGCGTAGGCGCAGCGCAGGTTGTAGGCATAGGTGCCGGTCCAGCGGCCGTTCCGGAAAAAACCATCCCAGCCCGCACCGGTGCCCGTGCCCAGCCAGTGACAGGACTCGTGCATGGCGGTGCGGTAATTCCGCGATCCCCCGAACCGGATCTGTCCGAGATAACCCGCGTCCGCGGTGGGCGTGCCGGACGAGTAGATCACACCGATGTCATAGTTGTAGGTGGCGTAGCTGTTCCAACTGGACACGCAGCCGTCCATCGAAGCGGTGATCTGGTCACCGTAGGCCGATGGCGTCGCGTTCCAATGCCAGGTCATGGCGGCGTTGGCGGCCACCGGCAGCAGGCCGCCAAGGATGAGGAGTAGCTGGCGGGCTCCTCGGCACCGCTTCAAGGTTCCATTTCGTGAGGGACGGTGGTCCGACCCGGGCGAATTTCGATTCACTTTTGGTATTTGGGTTTTGGGTTCTTCACACATGGATTTCCACCCATGTAGGAGGATCGCTTATGAAGACCCATCATCCCATTGGCTAGTTGCATGAAGATTTCCAACATGTCTTTTATGAAGACATCCCCCGCCACAGGAAGATACCCTAACAAAAACCTCCCCTTCCCTTTCCGCCGAAAACAAGCGTCCCCCGTGCACCGAGGGATGCACGGGGGACGCCGCTATTGCATTACAGGTATCCGGGAAATCCGTTCACTAATTCGCCTGGAGCTTGAGGCGGAAAAAACGCTTCGGATGGGCGAGATCGGAAACGTCGTAGAGATCCCGAACCTCCACGTTGCGGCTGCCTCCCGTGCCGGTCTCGGTGGCGGTCGCGCCCGCCGTGACCACGCTGAAGGCAGCGCCATTCGTGCTGCGCGCCAGATCGGCCCACGGGCCCGCGGGCGTGTCGGCTCCCTGCGCCGTGACGATCAAGTCGCCCGCGGCCGTGCTGCGCGGAAACTTCATCACGTAGCGGCTGCCGGAGCGCTGCGCCTGCAATTGGCTGGCGGTGGTGGCGTTCGGATTGGTGCCGTGGAAATACTCCACGATGTTCGGCAGCGCGTCGCCATCCGGGTTCGCCAGCGAGGCCGCGTTGCCCGCGTCCGCCGTGGTGCCGAACTGGGTCCGCCGCCAGTCCTGGCTCGCGGTGAGCGGCGAGGCGCTGGTTTGCGCCGAGGCCGCGCTCTCCCCCATCGCGTTGAGCGCGCTCACGGTGTAATAGTAGGTCGTGCCGCTGCCGGTGGCCGCCGCATCATTGTAGGCCGGGGAGCTCAAGCCGCTGGCCACGGTGGTGAAAGGACCGGCCCCCGAGGTGGCCCGCTTCACGTTGTAGCTGGTGGCACCCGGCGTCGCGGTCCAGGCGACATTGATCTGGCTGGTCGAGACCGCGGACGACGACACCCCGGACGGCACCGGCGGTGGGGTGCTGTAAAGGAGTTGGTCCGGCGCGAGCGCGACATCGGAGAACCGGATGTCATCGAGGTAGCCGTTGAAGCGGTCGGTGTAGCTGCCCGCGTAGAGCCCGCGCCCCACCGAGAACACACCCGCGTCCCACGTCGCCCCATCTCCCGATCCCACCGAGATCGCGGGGTTGACGCTCGATGAAATGTCCAGCGTGCCGAGCAGGGTGTAGGCCGGGTCGCCGTTGGTGATGTTCTTCAGGTAGAGCGAAAGCGTGCTGCCATCGCTGGTCGCCGCCACGGCGTGCCACTTGGCGTCGGTCACCACGTTCGCCGCCGATTCCAGCTTCCAGTTGTTGCCCGCCGCATCGGTGAACTGGATCATCAGGTTCCCCGCCGGACGTACCGAGAAATACAGCGCGGACCACGCGGTGTTGCCCGCATAGGCCCCCTGGCTGTCGCGGCCGATGAAGGTCTGATAGCCATTGGTCGCGTCATCCGGACGGATCGCCGCCTCGATCGTCCACGCCTGCGGGCTCCAGGTGGTCAGCGGCGTGTTGATCGCGGAGAGCGCGTTGGTGGCGTTCGCGTTCTGGATGCTCAGGGTGTTCGCCGCGCCGTTCTGCGGCGTGGTGGCCGTCGCGACCTGGGCACGGTACCAATCCCAGCTCGCCGCGTAGGCCGAGAGGTGGTTGCCATTGCCCGACTGGTCCTTGATGCTGCCATCGAACTGGTTCGAGGAGGACGGGCTGTAGGGCACGTAGGTGTCCGCGGTGCCCTGCTCGAAGTTCCACCACGCCACCGCGTGCGACGGCGTGAAGGTCGTGCCCGCCAGCACCGCCACCTCGCTCTGGCTCAGCGCGCGGTTGTAGATCCGGAAGTCATCCACGCTGCCATTCAGATACGGATCGGAGAACTGCGACTTGCCGATGTAGTTCGCGGTGGTACTGCCCATGCTGGACGGCCGCAACGGCATCGCCGGACAGGTCGCCGCCAGCGCGCCGTTGATATACAGGTTCGCCACCGGTCCGGAAATGGTCACCGCGACGTGCGTCCAGGTCCCGGTGGGGATCGCCACCGCGCTGTCCATCGCCTGCTCATACAATCCCGGCACCTTGATGCCGAAACGCGGACGCCTCGGCTTGGCCGCGTCATACTGGGTCGTGAGGAACATGTAGGTGCCGGTGCCCGAGCCAAAATCGAAGATGCGCGACCAGGTGCTCACCGAGTTGAGTTTCACCCACGTCGAGATCGTAGTGTCGTTCAGCGCCTTCACGCACCCGGTCGGCAGCGTGACGTAGCCGTTCGTGCCATTCAGCACCACCGCGTTGTTGGTCTTGCCCGCGGCCCAGGTGGCGTTGGAAAGCGTGCCATTGCGACCGTTGCCACTGGCATCCGCCGCCGTGGCGCCGCTGGTTTCATCAAACTTCAGGTGCACCAGGAGGTCCGCCGATGGCTGCGCCACCGCTTGGTTCGAGTTCGCGCTCGTGCCCTGCGAATTGGTCGCCGTGACCACATAGTAGTAAACCGTGCCGGTGGTCACCGTGCTGTCCGTGTAGCTGGCGGCGGTGACATTGCTGACGATGGTGGCGTAGCCGCTGCCGCTGGTGGTCGATCGCTTCACCGTGTAGCTGGCGGTGAGCGGCGTGTCATCCCAGGTCAACTTCACCGTCGTGGGCGTGACGCCCGCGCTGAGATTGATCGGTGCGGCAGGAGCGGCGGCGGAGCTGGCGGGCGCGATGATCACGCGATCCAGCATCACCATGCTGGTGCCGCCGTTCGCGTTTGTACCCGCGAACGACAGCACGTGGCTCGCCGCCGTGGCGGTGAAGGTGGCCGTGAACTCGCCGTAGGTCGACCCCTGCTGGCTGGGGTAGAAGCTCTTGATCGTGCGTCCGTCGATCCGCAGGTCGAAGGTCGAGCCGAGCTGGTAGAGGCTCTGCCGCTGCGAGGCCAGGAACTTCACCGTGTAGAACGATCCGGGCGTGAACCCGGTGATCGATTGCGAAATGGAGCCGGTGTTCTGAAGATACGCCACCTGCGTGCCCTGCGGCGCGGCACGGTTGCCAATCACATACGCGCTGTTCAATCCGGACACGCCGGACATGCCGGAGAACGTCCACGAGGCCCCGGTCGGATTGTGGGACACCGCCCCGGAGGCCACCACCGGCGTTTCGAAGCCAAAGTTGCCCAGTGTCACCGCGGGGGCCACGGGCGTGCCGGTCACCTCGTTCGAGGGCACGCTGGTCTGCGTGGCGCTCGCGGCGGTGGCGATGTAGTAATACGGCGTGCCATTGGTGCGGCCGGTGTCGGTGTAGTTCAGCCCGGCCTGGGTGACGACATCGGTGTAGGGGCCGCCCGGCGCGGTCGCTCGCTTCAGGGTGTAGCTGGTGGCTCCGGTCACCCCGCTCCAGAACACGTGGTTCTCGCCATTGCCCGCGATCGCCTTGAGCCCCGGCTGGGTCACGGTCTGGTACCACTTCGTGTTCACGTTCGCGGTGCCGGTCACACCGCTGCCCAGCGTCAGTCGGTAGTCGAACTTCGTCTTCCGCGAGGACTCGCCGTTGTAAACGTAATCGGTGCTGCAAATGACGGCGATGACCACGTTGTTCCGCACCGCCTTGTCGAGGCGCAGGCTGCACGTGCCGCTGGACACCGGCTGGCTGTAGACCGCCGAGCCGTCCGCCGCGCGGTAGACGAGCTGGCAGGTCATGTTGTTGCTGGTGGCGGTGGTGGCCTCCGGGGTGCTGGAGGTGCCGCTGTTCGCGGTGATTGCCATGCTGTTGCCCAGCGGCTGGAAGTCCACGCTCACCGTGCCGGTGCCGGACACCGTGAGCGGCACGAAGTTCGCGCCGGACCATCCAGGCAGCGTGCGCGAAACCGGCGTGAGCACCCCGGCGTTGTTGGTCGTCGGCTGGTAGCAGGTCGCCGTCCACGGATCGCAGGCGATCCAATACGGCGTGTACTCCGGACCGAGGCTGGCATTCCAGTTGTCATTGAGCAGCTTCTGGTAGGCCCCCGACCACTTGCCCAGATCGCAGATCGCGGCGCGTGCGCGGTACTCCATGATCAATCGCCGCGTCTGCGCCTGGCCGAGCCCGCCGTTGGCCGTGGCGATGCCTTCCAGCACGCGGCCCACCGCGTTCTGCCAGATCCACGCCACGCTGCCCGGCGACACGATCTCGCCCATGAAATGCGGGAACGCCTCGCTGTACTGAACCCCGCCGAAGAGCTGCCGCCACGTCGAACCATAGCCAGTGCCCTGATCCACCCCTTCCGCGGACGGTCCGCCGAAGCTGCCATCCTGCAACCAGCCGCTGTAGTTCTCGATCGGCAGGAACGGCGCGAGCATCGAGGTGGCGCTCAGCCAGCCCATGCCGCTGTAGTTTCCGGTGAGCTGCGCGGTCATCTCGCCCTGCAGCCAGGTGTTGCCGCTCTCCTGTATCCACGCCGCGTTCTTGCAGCCCGGGGCATCCGCCAGCACCGCGTGGATGCCCTCGTGCACCGTCGCCCCCTGCTGCGCCACGCGGTCGCTATAGGGACAGTTCGGGTCGAACGAATAGACCGGGTAATACGACATCAGGATCATCGGCCAGTTCGTGCCCTGGTAGTTGGTCGCACTCTGCCAACCGCCGAGGTCGGTGTTCGACGCGGTGTCCGTGCCCAGGCCGGAGCCGAAGAGATAGACGCCGCTGAAGTAGCCGCTGCGCGCGCGCAGGTCCGCGGGCCAGCCCATATTGTCGCGGAAGTAGGCGAAGTCGCTGTTGAGGCGGTTGAGCATCGGCACCCACGCCGCCGAGGTCACCAGCGCGTTCTTGTTCGGCCCATAGCGGAAGCTCCAGAAGCCGGAGGTTCGCGTATCCACGATGTTCGCCGTATCATTGAGCAGCGCCGTGGGAGTCGGCAGCGAGGGATAGCTGGTGCGGAAATCGTAGTTGAGGTCCGGGTTGTACGAGGACCACGTGAAGGGCGCGGCGGTGTCCGCGGCGGTGACCATCACGGCGACCGGCACGGTCTTCACCAGGCTGCCGCTGGTCCCGGTCACGGTGATGTCTTTCGTGCCGGTGGTCGCGGTGGCGTTCGCCGTGAGCGTCAGAGTGGTCGTCGTGGTGGAAGAGGCCGGGCTGAACGACGCCGTCACCCCGGTGGGCAGGCCGCTGGCCGTGAAAGTGACGCTGCCGGTGAACCCGCCCGTCGGCGCGACGTTGATCGTGTAGCTGCCCGATCCACCCTGCGGCACGATCACGCTGGAACGCACGCCGGAGTTGAGGGTGAAATTCTGCGCCTGCGCGGCGGGCGCGAAACAGGCGAACACAAGGGCGGCGAGCGGCGCGACGGCCATCCGGCCCCGGCTCGCAATCGTGCGGGTCATTCCAAAGGGTTCCATGGGGTTCAACGGCGGAATCCCGCCCGGATGCACCGGCCAGAGGACGAAATCGTCTTGCCATCGGTAGCCCGGACAGTGCCATACACTCGCGATCACCGGTCCGGTTCGCAATGGTGTTAGCCCCCCACCAACGTGTATCCTGAGCATACAACCCGCCTCCGCCCATGGCTGAAATTCCCCGCAAGATCTCGATCCACGACCAACTCGTCGCCCTGCTCCGGGAAGGCATCCTCGGCTCCCGGTGGAAAAACCACCTCTCCAGCGAGGCCGAACTTTGCCGCGAGTTCCAGGTCAGCCGCGTGACCGTCCGCAAGGCGCTCGCCCAGCTCGCCGCCGAACGCTGGATCACCCTCGGGGGACGCGGCAGGCCGCACGTCATCCACAAGCGCCCGCGGAAACCGGCCCGCAGCGAGGCCCGCACCATCCGCATGCTCACCCCCTATGCTCCCGCCAGCATGGGGTCCATCGACTACACGCTCCACGAGACCATTTCCGAAATCATCTCCGCCTCCGGCTACCGCGTGGAGATCGAGGTCCACCCGCGGCTCTTCGAGGACCGCCTGCCGAAGAAACTCTCCCAGCTCACCTCCCTCCCGGATACCGCGGCGTGGGTCTTGTTCTACGCCACCGAGCCGATCCAGAAGTGGTTCGCCAACTGCGGCACACCGGTGGTGGTCGCCGGACGCGTGTATGACGGACTCCCCCTCCCCGGCATCTATTCCGACATCGTCGCCGCGGCCCGCCACGCGGCTGGACTGCTCCACACCCGCGGCCACCGCGACCTCGTTTACATCCAGGCAAACCACACCAGCCTCAACGACCACATCGCCGCCGAAACCGTTCTCGCCGAAGCCGGTCGCCTCGGCATCCGCGCGCGCGTGGCGACCTATGAAACCGGTCCGGAAACCATGAGCCGCGCGGTGAGGAACCTTCTGGCCACCCGCCCGAATCCGACCGCCTACCTGTGCGCGGCCCCCGAGATGGCGTTGACCCTGCTTTGCCACCTCCTCGCCAGTGGCATCAAGGTTCCCGCGCAGGCGAGCGTCATCTCACTCTGGGACGACAACTTCCTGGCCCACACCCACCCGGCGATCGCGCGTTATCACACCAGCGGAAAGTCCCTGGGCCGCCACATCGGCCGCATGCTGCTGGACCTCATGCGCCATGGCCCCGGCAAGGCCCGGAACATCCCCGTGACCCCCGAGTTCATCCCCGGCGGCACCCTCGGCGCGGTCGCCCCAAAGGGACGCGCCCCTTCCCCGTGATTCGCTCCAGCCATTCGGCGTCGTAGCCGCGCTCGGGAGAGCGTGGGTTGAATGGATTCGCCATTGCCCATGCAACCCGAGCCCTGGATTCGCAACCGTCGTGTCTGAGCCCGGAGGGCGACGCTCCACTAGCCGGTGGCGCAAGCCACCGGACCAGATCCAGGAGTGATTCAAGTCCCGGCAGGGACGACGCTGCCTGCGCTATTTCTGCAAACTTACCATTCCAGCGGTTCGGAAGAATCCGGAACTCTTCAAACGTCGGACGCGAACTCCCATTGGGAATGCCATCTGGCCTCCGCTTGCGTCGCCCCTACAGGGCTTGGAACTCATGTCGTCCCGTACCGGTGGCTTGCGCCACCGCCTGGTGGAGCGTCGCCCTCCGGGCTTGAAAAGGGGCAAATTGAGGGAGGACTGGGCGCGCAAGGATACGGGTGAATCCACCCCGCCCACGCTCTCACGAGCGCGGCTACCCCAATCCACACTCCCCCCACACGCGCGTTGCCAACCGTGCCTATCCTCCCCATCCTGCGCCCCGGATGCCCGACTCCCGGCTCAACACCACCGAAGCCCTCGCCAAACATCTGGGGATCTCCCGCTGGACCGTGTCCCGTGTGCTCAACGGCCATGAGGGAGTAAAGCCCGAAACCGTCCGCCGGGTGCGCCAGGCCATCGAGGAACTCGATTTCCAACCCAGCGCCCTCGCCCGCGGCCTCCGCGGCGGCCAGACCGCCACCATCGGCGTGTGCTTCCAGGACCTCGATTCCCCGATCCTCGCGATGCGCGCCGCCGCCCTACAACAGCAGTTGCGCGAGCAGGGCTACCACACCGTCATCGAGCTTTCCGGTGCCGGCGCGGACCTGGAACGCCACGCGCTCCGCCGCTTCGTGGCCCAGCATGTCGATGGCATCGTCCTGATCTTCTCCCGCCTGCCGTCCGACGATCCCGTCCTGGAGCTGCTGGAGCGCGAGAAGATCCCCTCCTTCTGGGTCGACCCCGAGAACGCCGTGCCCGGCGACAAGGTGACGCTCAACCGCTCCCACTCCATGAAGCTCGTCCTCGAGCACCTCGCGGAACTCGGCCACCGCCGGATCGCCCTGCTGGGCATCGACCCGCTCGACCGCTTCGGTTCGCTGCGCATGCCCGGCCTGAAACGCCACGCGCCGAAGGTGGGCCTCGATTTCGAGCGCGACTTCCTCTCCGTGTTCCACCCCGGCGAGACCCGCCAATCCTTCGACTACGGCCGCGAGCTCGCCGCCAAGCTGATCGCCACCGCGAAAGGCAAGCTGCCCACCGCGATCATCGCCCTGAACGACCGCATCGCCATCGGCATCATCAACCGCCTGCGCGAGGAAGGCATCCGCGTGCCGGAGGACGTCTCGGTGGTCGGCCACGACAACATCGCCGTGGCGGAGCATTTCCATCCCCCGCTCACCACCGTGGACCAGCAGACCGACCGCCTCATGCACCTCGCGGTGCGCGGCCTGCTCGACCGGCTGGAACCCGGCGCCGCCCCTTCGCCCGGCCGCAGCCTCACCGTCCAGCCCCGGCTGGTGGTCCGGAACTCCACCGCCCCGGCCCGCGGATAGCGGCAGCCAGCCCCCGTTTTGCGACCGGATGCCCGTCTCCGGGGCCTTTTGATTGACAAAACCCTACACGTGTAGGATTCACCTCCCACCACCATGCTCCAGATCAAGCCCAAGTCCGAATGCGCGTTCGACCAGATTTCCCTCGGTGAAGTGATGCTCCGCCTCGATCCGGGCGAGGGCCGCATCCGCACCGCCCGCCAGTTCACCGCCTGGGAAGGCGGCGGCGAGTACAACACCTCCCGCGGCCTGCGCAAGGTCTTCGGCTACAAGACCGGCGTCGTCACCGCCTTCGTCGACAACGAGGTCGGCCACCTGGTGGAGGACTTCATCATGCAGGGCGGCGTGGCCACCGACTTCATCCAATGGCGCGAGGACGACGGCATCGGCCGCAAGGTCCGCAACGGCCTGAACTTCACCGAGCGCGGCTTCGGCATCCGCGGCGCGGTCGGCAATCCGGACCGCGGCAACACCGCCGCCTCCCACCTGAAGCCGGGCGACATCGACTGGGACCACATCTTCGGTGAACTCGGCGTGCGCTGGTTCCACACCGGCGGCATCTTCGCCGCGCTTTCCGAAACCACCGCCGCCCTCACCGTGGAGGCCGTGAAGGCCGCCAACAAGTACGGCACCGTCGTTTCCTACGACCTCAACTACCGCCCGTCCCTCTGGAAGACCATCGGCGGCCTCGCCAAGGCCCAGGAAGTCAACCGCGAGATCGCGAAGTACGTCGACGTGATGATCGGCAACGAGGAGGACTTCACCGCCTCCCTCGGCTTCGAGGTGGAGGGCGTGGACCACAACATCTCCAACATCGAGACCGACGCCTTCAAGAAGATGATCGAGACCGCCGTGAAGGAGTTCCCGAACTTCAAGGTCGCCGCCACCACCCTGCGCGGCGTGATCACCGCCACCATCAACGACTGGAGCGCCATCCTCTGGCACGACGGCAAGTTCCACGAGAGCCGCAAGTACGACAAGCTCGAGATCCTCGACCGCGTCGGCGGCGGCGACAGCTTCGCCTCCGGCGTGCAGTTCGGTTTCCTCGAGTTCAATGACGCGCAGAAAGCGGTCGACTACGGCGCGGCCCACGGCGCGCTGGCCTCCACCACCCCGGGCGACACCTCGATGGCGACCCGCAAGGAAGTGGAGAAGCAGATCACCGGCGGCGGCGCCCGCGTGGTGCGCTGATCCTCCCCGACATCCGGTATTTCCAAAGGCCGCCATTGCATCGCGATGGCGGCCCTTCTTTTCGATCTCCGCAATCGGGAGCCGGTGATGTCCACCGGGACCTCAGTGGTCCTTGAACACGAACTCCTGGCGGTAGGCCGCGGGGGCCACCTCGCGGCGCATCAGGCGCAGGTCGAACACGCCCCCCGCGATGTCGCCGGGGCGCGATTGGAAACGGACGGTCACGCGGCTCTTGCCCGCGGTCAGGTGCGCGGGCAGCTCGTGCACATGGTCGAAGAACTCGCCCGGCCGGTTCGCCAGCAGTTCCTCGGTGGCAATGAGTTCATCGTCCACGCGGACCTCGAAGATCCGCTTGTGCCAAACGCCGCCCCAGTAGGTGATCACCAGCGACAACGGTTCAACGGGATCGCATTTCAAGCTGTAGGAGAACCATCCGCCATCGCGGGCAAGACGACATTTCCGGTCGGAAAAATCCTCGATCGCGCTGTTCTCACCGCACAGGCCGTGCTCGACTTCCGGCTGCTGGAAGCCGGGCGTGACCGAATCAAGCGTGCCCGCCTCGATCGCCCGCTGGCGCTCGCGTTCGGCACGGATGCCGCTCTCCCGCTCCGCCCACTCCGCGGCGGTGAGACGCGGAAAATAGACCGCATACTGCTCCTCGTAGATGCGGTGGAAGGGCACGAGGACCAGGTCCGCGGGCTTCACCACGCCCTCGCTCCGGAAGGACGCGAAGCCGGTAGGCCTCATGCCCTGCAAGGCCGCATCCCAAGACTCCGCCACGATATGCGGGGGAAACGCATCGGTCTTGCCACGGGCATCGAGGTGCTCGCTGAAGCGGCGTTTCGAGGGATTCGGCACGCCCTCCTCGTCCGGCACGATCGCCGCGAGCAAGGTGGGGCCGAACAGGAAGGCCCCGCTCCCCTCCTCCACCTGCGGGAGGAACTCCACCCGCAGCGCCATCGGTAGCCGCACCACCAGCGTGTCGCCGGAGCGCCACTCGCGGTCGAGGGTGAAGTACGATGAACGCCGTGATTCCACTTCCAGCTTTTCCCCATTCAGCACGATTTCCGGTCCGGCGCACCACGCGGGGTGGCGGAGCTTCAAGGCGAAGCGCACCGGCTCCTCACAGGTGAAGGAAAACCGCACCGTGTCCTCTTCCGGAAAAACCGTGTCCTGCCGGACGATCACGCCCCGCTCACGCCAATCGAGCGTGCTGCCCAGGTAGAGATTCACCCACAGCATGTCCGCGTGGCGGGCGTATATCTGCTCGCCGTAGCGCGCGGGGTTTTCCAGGCCGGTGCCGACACAGCACCACCATGAATCGTAGGGCGTGGAGAACACCTTCACGCCCACCGAGCCGAGCCCGAGGAAATAGCCGAACTCGCCGGGCTGTCGGCCGAGGTTCACCAGCAGGTGGTTGATCATCGCCCGCTCCACGAAATCCATCCGCGCGGCGTCCGGCCGGTGCCGGAAGAGGTGGCCGGTGAGCTTGAGCAGGTTGTAGGTGTTGCAGGTCTCGCAGGTGTTCGGCGTGAGACGGCGTGGGAATTGTTCCAATGGGAAGAAGTGCTCGCTCTCGCCGTGGCCACCGGTGGCGTAGGAGCGATGGTTCACCACCCGGTCCCAGAAAAACTCCGCGGCCTCCCGGTAGGCGGGATCGCCACCGAGTTCGGCCTCGCGGGCCAGCCCCACGATCTTCGGGATCTGCGTGTTCCCGTGCAGGCCATCGAGCCGGTCCTCGCCGCGCAGCAGCGGCGCGAGGACCGCCTGGTGATGGAAAAACCCCTCCGCCATCCGCAGGTAGCGCGGGTTTCCCGTGTCGGCGGAAAGATCGGCCAGCACCTCGTTCATGCCGCCGTGCTCGGTGCGCAGCATCTCCTGGATCTGCTCCGCGGTGAGCGGGGACAGCACGCCGTCCAACCAGTCCGCCACCTTTGCCGCCACCACCAGCGCATCGTGGCTCGACGCCAGGCGATGGGCATCGCGCAATCCCGCGAGCAGCTTGTGCAGCGTGTAGAACGGCACCCACACGCCATTGAGCGAAAACGGCGTGGCCTCGATCCTCCCCGTGCGCACGCCCTCGAAGGCGGTCTTGTCCACCGGCAGCACGTAGCCATCGCCATTCGCCGCCTGGCACAGCGCCAGCTCCGCCACGGTGTGGTGGACACGGCGCAGCAGCTCCGCATCCCCGGTGGCCGCCTGCATCAGGCTGATCGCGGAGAGGTAGTGCCCCAGGCTGTGCCCGCTGATGTCCCGGGACTCCCAGCCGCCATAGCGCGACGCGCGGGGATCGAGCCCGGCTTGCAGGCGGAACGGTGCGAGCAACCGGTCCACTTCCACACCCAGCAGGTAGCCGCGGTGGAGTTCCTGGCGTTCATGGAACGGCCCGCCCGTCAGGCGGACCCGGTCGAGGGAGAAGGAAGAAAGGCTCATAAAGGTCACCACCACGGGATCATCATGCCGCTCTCACGGGCCAGCGCTTCCATCAGGTAATAGTCGCCCCAGCTCGTGTAAGCCTTCACCGGATTGCCCACCTGGCCGTGCTTCAGCGTGCCGCGCACCGCCAGGTCCGTGTCCAGGTAGTCCGCTGTGCACAGCCGGTCGAGCAACGCGTGCTTCGCCGCCAAAAGCGTTTCATCCGCGTGGCCGAGCGCTTCCAGTTCCTGGATGCCGCACACCGCGATCGACGCCGCGGACGAATCCCGGATGTGCAGCGCGGGATCGTCCGGCAGACGGAAGTCCCACACCGGCACCACCTCGGCATCGAGCAGCGAAACGAACCGGCGCGCGACCCGCAGCGAGGCATCGAGGTAACGTTCATCCCCGGTGTGGCGGTGGCTCATCGCGAAGCCGTAGATCGCCCACGCCGTGCCGCGCGCCCAATGGCTGTCCTTGCCGTGCCCGCAGTAGTTTTCCCCAGTGGTGGGCGCGCCGGTCACGGGATCGAAACGGTAGGCGTGGAACACGGAATCATCGCCGCGGATGAAGCAGGCCAGCGTGGTGTCCGCATGGCGGGTGGCGATCTCCTTGAAACGCGGGTCACCGGTTTCCACCGAGGCCCAATACAGCAGCGGCAGGTTCATCATGCAGTCGATGATCGCCATGGCATCCCACTCACCGCCCGTGTCGTCCATGCGCCCCCACGCGCGAATGTAGCGGCCCTCCGGGATGAAGCGCGCTGCGAGCACCTCCGCGGCCCGCAGCGCGAGCACGCGGTGCGATTCTCCGCCGGTGAGCTTGTGGAGCGCCACCGAGTGCAGCGAGTAGAGGAAGCCGAGATCGTGCATCGTGTCCACCGCATGGCGGCCGAGCTTTTCCCGGTAGTGGGGATCGAGCTCCAATACATGACGGATGAAGTGGTCGTCCTCCGTCTCACCCCACGCGATGAGCGCCATGCCGGTGATGAAGGAGCTGGTCCAGTTCCCGATCTCGTGGAAACCCTCGTTCCACTTCGAATAATCGCCGTCCGCGTCCCACGACCAGGTGGTGGGCTGAGCGGCCATGCCCGCGATGTTGCGGCGGGTCTTCGCGACCAGGGTGTCGTAGGCCAGTTTCCACGCGGGGGACAGTTGGCTGGCGGGGGTGAGATGGGCGGTGCTCATGACGGAGGGCCTTGGAGAAAGGGGCGGAAAGAAGACGCCGCGATCTAAGTCCCGCCACCACGGCCACCACAAACGCCGCCGTGGTTTCACTGTTTATCTCCGACCCAGCCAGCCATGCCCGCCAGCCCCATGGACTGAGGGGCTGGCGGGCACTTCTCTATTGCATTACCCTGGAAAACCCGAAAGCGATCATGGTTCAGCAGCCACCTTCACCCGCAGGAAGGCCCGGGACGAGGTGGCCACGTTCCCCGGCGCGCGGAAGGTGCGGTAGCTCCAGCCACCGGGCAGCCCCGGCAGACCGGAGGTCACGGCGGGCACCACCTCGGTGACATTCATCGACGTGAAATCCGTGAAGTCCACCGATCCCTGGACGGTGTAGATGATGCGATCCACCGCTCCGGACACCAGGTCACCCGGACCTGAGAAACCCGCGCCAGAGCGAACCGGAAGGGTGAGCGTGAGCACGCGTTCGACACCCGTGCCCGGGTCGATCTCCAGCACGCGGTTGGCCAGGCTGCCATCGGGAGCGGGCGAGAGCGGGTTGGCGGCCAGCGCGAACTCCAGCAGGTTCGAACGGCCATCGCCATCCGGGTCCTGGTCAGGGCCGTTGTTGGTGCCATCCAGCCCCATCGCGGTGGCCCAGCTGTCATAACCCGGGCTGAATCCGGTGGCGGGCACCGTGAGGGTGATCGCGGCCTGGCCCGCGACCGTGTCGTGGAGGTTCACCCGAAACGTGTTCGGCCCGACCACCAGCGTGCCTCCGTCGGCGACGTTGGAGAACGTGCCGGTGAGGGCACCCGAGTATTGGGCGAACAGCAGCTTGGTGCCGGTGGCCAGCACGGTCGTTCCCGCATCGGTCACCGCGAGCGCGGCCCCGCCGAGATTGAGATTTCCGGCCACCAGCGTGTCGATGGCGGAGGAGCCGGAATTGAGCTGGATGGCGAGTGTGGCGGTGGACGAAAGGGTCACGCCCGCCGCGGTGAAGGTGCCGATGCCGGCATTGCCCGGGGCGAGCGTGCCGCCCACGACCAGCGGACCCAATAGCGATCCCGCGCCTCCGAAGGTGGTGCCGGTGGCGGTGGTCACCGCCGTCGTACCCAGAGCCCCGTTCACCAGCAGCGTGCCCGTCGAGACGGTGGTCGGTCCGGTGTAGGAAGATGTGCCCGCCAGGACGAAGGTGCAGGTGCCGAGTTTCGTCAACCCGTGTGCCCCGCCGGCCTCGGTGATGTTGCCGCCCAGCGTCAGCGCCCCCGGGGACACAGTGAGCAAGGTGGTGAGGGCGACATCGCCGCGCAGTTCAATCGGGCTGCCGACGAGTGATGCCACGGCGCTCGCGTTCGCGATCTTGCACCCCTCGCCATTGAAGACGAACGGACGGGTGATGGTGGAAACGGCCGCGGTGTTCGAATAGAACTGGGCGTTGGTCCCCGCGTTGAAGGTCACCGTCTTGCCCGTGCCGTAGTCCGGAACGCTGGTGGTGGTCTCCAGGCTCAAGGTGCCGCCATTGACCACGATGTTGCCATCGCCGACATCCGCGGACACCAGGCAGACGTAATTGTCGTCCACCTTGGTGAGCGTGTGACCGGCGGGATCCAGCACGGCCTGGTTGACCCCGCCGACCTGGGTGGCACGGATATCGAAGCGCCCCGTTCCACCGATGCTGGCATCCGCGGCGAGCGTCACCCTTTGGAACGCGTTCTGTTGGTTCAAGGCGCTGCCATTGAGAATCGCTCCATGACCGGCCGGGCCAGCACCGGAAATGACGAACGACTTCTGCCCGAAGTTGGCGTTGTTGGCGGTGGCATTCCCGCCCAGGTCGAAGGCACCTCCATCCGCCACGGTGACGACGCCGCCGGGCAGCACGCCCACCGAGGCGTTCGAGCTGGCGCGGAGGGTTCCGGCGGAAACCGTCGTACCGCCGGTGTAGGTATTCGCTCCGGAGAGGGTGAGGGTGCCGGTGCCGGACTGCCGGAGCACCCCGCTTCCGGAAATCACATTGGCCACCGTGGGATTGTCCGTCCGGAAAAACTCAAGCGTCGCACCGTTCGCAATCGGTCCGCTGCCCGCCGTGCCGGAAGTTCCACCGTTACCGATCCTGAGGGTGCCGGCATTGACCGTGGTCTGGCCGGAATAGCTGTTGTTGGTCGCGAGCGTGGAGACGGCGCTGCCGTTCTTGACGAGAATGCCGGTGCCGGTGATGCCCTGGGAACCGGTGACGACGTAATCGAGCACGTTGTTGTTGAAGCGGACTTCCAGCGGACTCACCGGGCCGTTGCTGATATCGGGCGTGGCGTGGACGGCGGTGTCATCGAAAAGATCGATCTCGCCATCCAGGTAATCGGTGGTGATCGCCGCGCTGGAGTTCATGACCCAGTTCTTCGGAGCGGCCAGCACGGCGGTGCTCCACTCGTTGCCGAGCGCCCCGGACCACACCGGAAAATCGCCGCTGGAGATCACGTCCATCACGATCACCTTGTTCACCGTGTCGTTGTAGAGCTGGGCCTGGAAACGGAGCGGCACCGTGCCGAGCTTGAACGCGGTCAGGCCCACGCCGCCCAGCGCGCCGTAGCTGATGACCGGATACTGGCCGACCGCGGGTGCCACGCCGGTCAGGTTGATCGAGACGGTGGCCTCGCCGCCGGTGGGATTGAGCGTGCCGAGCACCTGCACCGGAGCGGCGGGAAAGGACGCGGTGTTGATCTGGATCGCGGAGCCCTCGGCGAGGTTGAGATCCTTCTTCAAGGTGATGCCGGCTCCCGCGGCGGGATTGCTGGCCAGCAGGCCGCCGGTGGCGATGGTGACATCCGGCGAGAGCTGGGCATTCGCCGCCAGCGTCGCCCCGCTGTTCACCGTGACCAGGCCGGTGGCGGCGAGATCACCCACGAACTCAAGCCGCCCGCCATCCACCGTGGTGGTGCCGAGGTGGTTGGTGGTGCCACGGAAGATCTGGGTGCCGGTGCCGGTCTTCACCAGGCTGACCGCCCCGGCACCCGCGTCATCGAGCGTGCCGCCGAAGTCGCCGGCGGCGTTGTTCGCGCCCAGCGTGAGGGTGCATGGCGTGGCGGCGGTGTTCTTCACCTGGTTGAAGGTGTTCACCGCCGCATTCAATCCATTGATCGTCTCGTTGTGACCGGAGAGGTCGAGGCGCGCGATGTCCGAGGCACCGGCGATGGTGACGCTCCCCTTCCCCGCTCCATTCGGGATCTGCTCGTCCGCGCCGAGCTTCACATACACCTGGCGGCCCGCGCCGCCGACGGTGAGGAGCAGGCCGCCATTCCAATCGTTCGCGGCGTTGTTCAACGTGATGCTCCCCACGTTGCCGGTGGCGGCGGTGAACTCCAGGCGGCCGGAGCCGGTGATCTTTCCGGTGATGGCGTTCGTTCCACCCGAGCCACCGGTGATTCGGGCATTCTCCGCGAGTGTGATGGTCCCGGAAAGCGTGGTCGCCCCGGTGTTCATGCGGATCGCGCCCATCGTCTGCCCGCCACTGGTCTCGGTCGATCCCGTGCCGGCGATGGTGAAGTTGTTGGCGAAGGTGCCGTTGTTGTTCAGGAACGCCTGCCCACCTGTGTAAATCGTGACCGGTCCGGTGCCGAACACCGAGGTGTTGCTCCCCTGGACGCGGCCGAGGTTGATGAACGTGCCGCCGGAGTAGGTGTTGGTACCGCGGATGTCGAGGTAGCCGACGATGTTGACCGCCACCGGATTCGCGCCGTCATCGGTCATGGTGGAATCGATCCGCAGGTTGTTGTTGGTGGCGGTGAAATTGGCCGCCGTGGTGGTGGCGTCCAGCAATGTGATCTCACCGCCGCCGCTGGCGGTGAGACTCCCGCCGGTCACGAGCATCACGCTGTTTGCGGACGAGGCGCCGGTCCGGTAGATGCCACCGCGGGCCCCCAGCCGGAGCGCCCCGGCGAGAGTGAGCGTGCGACCGGTGCCGATGGTGGTGACCAGGCTGTTGATGGCGGTGCCCGCGGCGGCGGTGATGTTGGCCGTATCCGCGGTGTAGCGGTAGTTCAGATTGGCTCCCGTGGTGATCGCACCGGACGGGATGTTGGTGTAGGCGGTGTACGGCACCGTGTTGCCGCTGCCATCGAGGCTGGCCCAGTCGTTGCCGATCACCGCCCAGCCGCCGAGGATGCCGCTGGCATCGTTGGCGAGTCCCGAACCGGCGAGGTTGATGTTCCCTCCCACGCGGTTGACGACGACGGTGGAACCGGTCGAGCGGGCGAACGCTCCGGAGAGGTTCATCGTGCCGCCGGTGGCCGGGGTGGTGAGCGTGGTGAGGCCGCTGCCGATGGTGATCGGCAGGCCCACGGTCACGGCGTTGGTGGCGTTGTTCGCGATCGTGGAGCGGTTGAGCACGATGCCATTGCCGGTGACATTGAACGCCCCCGCGCCGGCGGCGAAGGAGAGCCCCGTGAAGACGGTGCCGGCGGCGAAGTCATTGACCGGCGTGAGGCGGACCGTGCCGCCGAAGACCAGCGTGTCGTTGGCGGCCGGAGCGGTGTTCGCGTTCCAGTTGACACCGTTCAGCCAGGTATCGTTGGTGCCGCCGCCGTCCCAGGTCTTGGTGGCGGCGGTGGCCGGAAGCGGGGCCAGGAAAAGGGTGGCGGCGGTGGCGAGGAGGGAGGCTCGTGTCACGATCGGACGGCCTGCAATACGTGGGCTCATGATGGGCTATCGGTTTGGGAGTGCCCGGAGTGCGATGGGTTCTCTCCGGATACTTGCCAATGTGCGCCGCCTGTCGGGAGCGTGTTAGCTACACGAATGAGTAGCCTTCATAAGCCACCGCTCGCGTGATGAGCGATCGATCATGGCGCGGCCTTTACCGGCACGGAACGGTTCATCCAGGCCGGTCCGACATCGGCCGCGGAAAGCGCTCGATGGACCACCGGCGCGCTGGACACCTGGTCGCATCCGGCATCGGCACGATCGGGGCGCGGCTGGCCATCGATGTCGGCGGCGATCCCGGCCAACCCCTTCGCGGCACCGATGCACGGACTGCCCGTGGAGGGCCGCCAGACACCGTCCGGCCCGCGGCTCAAGCCCGGCTCCACGGTGCGGAAACCCGGCGCGGCCAGGTTGGTCAGATTGTCCGCCCACACGAAACCGGGTCCCTGCTTGCCCCGCGCCGGAACGCTTCCGGGCGGCAGGTTCAGCAGATTGCCGGCGATGGCAATGTCCTCCGGCAGCAAGGTGCGGCCCGAGGTGCCCATGCCCGCATCGGTCTGGATGCACACGCCCCGGCTGGCGACCACGGTGTTGAAGGCGATCGTGCAATGGCGGGCCTGGAAGTAGCCGTTGAGCGGCGATTCCGGGATGCCCGCGGTGATCCAGAAGGCCCCTTCCACCACGTCGTCGAGGTAGTTGTTCACCACGACATGGTTCTCCCCGATGATGCGGATGCCCCCCGCGCCCTTCTTCCCGCCGCCGAAGAAAAAGTTGCCTTCCACCCGGCATCCGTTGCCATGCCGCAGGGTGAGCATGCCGGCGCAGTCCCGGAAGGTGTTGGAGCGGTAGACGTTGTCGCAGGACTTGTTGGAGATGATCTCGATCTCGCCGTCGCAGCGGTCGAAGAGATTATCCTCCACCACCGTCCCGGACGATCGCATGGACTGGCCGCTGTAGCCGATGCGCATGGTTTCTCCGCCGTTCCGCCCGAGCGGCGGCCGCGGGCCGAAATGGTTGTGGTCGAACCGGTGGCGGTTCGGGCTGCCCTCCACCTGCACCTGGATGGTCGGGGAATCGGTGGTCTTGTCCGCGAAGTAACAGTGGTCGATGCGGTGGTCCGTGCCGGTAATATCGAGGAAATTGCGGGCATTGCCACCGGTGACGGCGCAGGACGAGAGCCGGCAGTGGTCGCCCCGCAGGAAGATGGCACGGCCGCTGGTGGTGGACTCCTTCAGCCACAGCCCGCCTGCGACCACGTGGCTGCCATCGATGACCAGCGACGAGTTCCCCACCAGGATCACCTTCCCCGCGGTGGCCGCGCGGAAGGTGACCGGTTTCGCCTCGGTCCCCTGTGCTTGGAAGACCAGATCCTGGTCCCGCCATTCCCCGTCCGCGAGAATGACGGTGTCGCCGGGTTTCAGACCGGCCATGGCCTTGCCGAGGTCCCCGGCGGAGGAAACGGTGAAATCGCGGGCGAGCGCGATGGACGTGGAAACAAACAAAACGATCAGGACAAACGGACGCATGACGCCGGATCATCGGCCGGATGGCTCCGGAGGAACAGCTACACGGATGAGTAGGAAACGGGCGTCCGCGCCTACCTCAGATACTTGATGAGCGCCTCGCTGCGGGAGCGCACGTGGAGCTTCCGATAGATGTGTTTCAGGTGGAAACGCACCGTGTCGAAACTGATGCCGATCTGGTCCGCGATCTCCTTGGTGATGTAGCCCTTCGCCAGCAGGGCCAAGACCTCCTCCTCGCGCGGCGTGAGCTGCTCCGCGTCCTCCAGCTTCGCCTTCGGCGGCTTCCGGAACGACTCGACCACCTTGCGCGCGACCTCACCGCTCATCGGCGCGCCGCCGTGCCAGACATCCCGCACCGCGTCGATCACCGCCTGGCGCGGCGTGCGTTTCAGCAGATAGCCGCTGGCCCCGGCCTCGAGCGCCTTGAACACCAGGTCATCATCCCCGAACACGGTGAACACCAGCACCTGCGTCCCCGGCACGAGTTCCTTGAGCCGCAGCGTGCAATCGACGCCATTGATGCCCGGCAGCTGGATGTCCATGATGACCACGTCCGGCTTGAGCTCCGGCAGCTCCGCCAACGCTTCCTCCGCGGAGGGAAAGGCCCGCGTGAAACGAAGGCTGGCCGCACGCTCGATGGTGCGGGTGAGCATTTCCCGGATACCGGGATCATCCTCGATGATGGCGACGCTGATGGGCATGGCTGGACGGATTCAGTGGGAAGATAGCGGGTTTTCCGACTCCGGGAAAGGCGGCAGCAGGATGCGGAAGGTGGTGCCACGATCGGAACTCTGGACCTGCAGCTCGCCGCGCATGGCGGCCACCCGCTCGCGGATGTTCTCCATGCCGTGGCGCTCGGGCGCGGTGCTCGCCTGAAACCCGCGCCCGTCGTCCTCGAACGCCAGCACGAAGTGGCTGTCCTCCGGCCCCATCGCGAGGGTGACCTGGGAGGCCCCGGCGTGCTTCAGCACATTGTTCAGGATCTCCTTCGCGATCAGGAAAAGGTGGTGCCGGTCCTCCGGTGAAAGCGCCACCTCCGGGATCTCCTGCGAAACGTGGACATGGCAGCGCACGCCGGTTTCCCGGAAGTATTCCAGCGCATACTGGCAGATGTAGGCGCAGAGCGCGGCCAGCGTGTCGTTCTTCGGACTCACGCTCCACACCGCCGCGTCGAGATCGCGGGCGAGATCGCGGACGCGGCCGGCGATGCGGGCGGAGTAGGATTTCATCTCCTCCACCCCCCCGCCCTCCTCGGAGAGCTCCTCCGCCATCATCCCCACCTGGGTCAGGCCCGCGCCCAGACCATCGTGCAGATCGCGGGCGATGCGCGCCCGCTCGTTCTGCAGGCGGCGCCCTGCCTCGAGCTGTTGCAGCCTGGCTCGCAGCCGCCGCTGCGACCAATGGCGGACCACGAGCACGAGCATCGCCCCGCACGCGATCACCGCCAGCGCGCGCGCCCACCAGGTCTCCCACCACGCCGGAACGATCTCGATGGGCACCGCCGCGACCAAGGGACTCCACACCAGGTTGCTGTCGCACGCGGCCACCTCGAAACGGTAGCGGCCCGGCTTCAACGGCGAGTAGGAGGCCGAGCGCGTGGCGGTGGGCTCGGACCATTCGGCATCGAGCCCCACCAGCCGGTAGCGGAAACGGACCTTCTCCGGAGAGGTGAACGTGGGGGCGGTGAACCGGAACTCGAGCTTCCTCACCGAGGACGGCACGCTGGCGGACGAGGGTGGCAGCACCCGGCCATCCACCACCAGCGTGTCGAGGTGTGCCTGGAGCGCGCGCGGGCCCTTCGCCCCCGCGGAGGGATCGGCCAGCACGAGGCCCTTCCGGGAAACGAAGCACAAGGTTCCCGCGCGGGTGCGCCAGGCACAGGGCTGGTAATTCGCCGCCGCGGAGAACCCCGCGAGATCATCTCCCTCCCCGAACCGCACCGGATAGACACGGGGCACCCGGCCGGACGCGCAATCCAGCAGCTCGCTCTTCCGCACGCGGTAAAGAGCCCGGCTCGCGCCAAACCAAAGCGCGCCCTGGCCGTCATCCAGCATCTGGGAGATCACGTCATCCGGCAGCCCTTGCTCCTCGCCGAGGCAGACAAACCGTCCGCCTTTTCCCACCGCCAGGCCGCCACCACCGGTCCCGACCCACAGCGTTCCATCCGCGTCCGCCACCAGACACCGGACCGCACTGCCGCGCAGTCCCTGCTCCTCCGCATAGCGGGTGAAACGCCCCCCCTTGAACTCATGGATCTCCCCCTGCTCCGTGCCGATCCACAACGTTCCCACGGCATCCTCCGCCATCGAGCGGATCTGCGCGCCGGTGAACCCATCGGCCGTCCCATAGACACGCTGGCCGCCTCCGGCCTCCCGGCAGACCAGCCCTCCGCTCTCCCCGCCCGCCCACACCCGCCCCGCTCGATCGAGGAAGAGCAGGTGAATCGAGCCCAGCGGCGGAATGCCGGTCCATTCCATCTCCCCGCTCTCCGGATCGAGCCTGCCGAGCCGGTTGTTCACCGCCACCCACACCGCCCCCGTGGGGTCGCCATGCACCGGCATCGCCCGGCGCGGCCAGGCATTGAATGGCGGCGCGGGCAGGAAACGTCCGGCCTCCACCTGCCGCAGGCCGAGGTTCGTGTTGCCAAACCAGAGCCGGCCCTTTCCATCCTCGCTGACGCTGCCGACGATGTCCGACATCCAGCCCTCCTTCTCCCCGAGAAGCCGGAACCTCGCATGCTGGAAACGGTTCAACCCTCCGCCCGAGGTGCCCACCCACACGTTGTCATCCGCATCCTGCGCCAGCGACGTGATGCGCGCGTGCGAGGTGGACATCGGCCGGATCACCTCCCCCTCCCGGCGGAAAAGGCCGCGGAAGCGGGTGCCGATCCAGAGCCCGCGTTCACGGTCCTCCAGCATCACCACCGGAGGCGTGGCGGCCCAGGGAATGACCGGCTCGGAGAGGGTGATGGCATCTCCCTCCAGTTTTGAAAGGCGATCGGACGAAGCCACCCACACGCCGCCATCCCGCGCCGCCGCCACCACCACTCCGCGCTCGGGCACGGCGGCCACCGGCGTGAGGGCACCCTCCCGGAACCGCTCGACCCCGTCGCCACGGGTCACCAGCACCGTCCCATCCATCGCCCGGGCGAACGAAGTGGGAGCCGTGAGCGCCGCACCGGAGGAAACCGGAAACCGCTCCACCTTCCCGTGATCCCACCGCCACACCTCCCGGTCCGCGCACATGACCCAGAACACATCCGCGCTTTCATGGAACAGCGAAAGGATCCGGCGCCCGGCCCCCAGCATCCCGCTGAGCGGGTGAACCGATATCGTTCCCTCCTCCAAGCGCACCAGGCCGGAGGTGTCGCAGGCGGCCAGAAGCGCGCGCGGGTTCTCCTCGATGACATCGATCACCCGCGAGGACCGTGGATCGGAAAGCAGCGGCGACCGGCTCTGGACGAACTCCAGGCCATCGAAACGCACCAGCCCGCCCTGGGTCGCGATCCACAGGAACCCGTCGTCCCGGCGCACCACGGCATTCACGCTGTTGTGCGGCAACCCGTCATCGGTCTCCCACGCCCGCGAGGAAAACGGCACCTCCGGCTCCACGGCGCGGGCCGCCGGGCCGGACACACCGCCCGACACCAGCGCCACCGCGGCCAACCACCGGATCCCCACCATCACGGCACGCTAGGGTCTCCGGTGGCATGAGTCAGCAACAACCCGTGCATGGCACCGCGTTTTCTACAGCTCCGTGATCACCCGGACCAGCACCACCCCGTGCGACGCCACCTTCGCCCGGTAGCCCTCGGGAAACACCCCGAGGTCCTTCTGCCGCCACAGGTCGCGGACCGTTTGTTTTCCTCCCAGCCCGAGGTCCTTCCACGTCACCGCCACCTCGGCTTCCGAATCCCCGAGATTGAAGAACCCCACCGCCTTCGATCCATCCTCGAGCGGCTTGGCGAAGACAGGCAGGAGATCCGAGCCCGCCACCTTCACCGCCTGCTTGCAGAGCACGTCCTGGTCGATCGCCAGCACCTCGTCGTTCGTGAGCAGGCCGAGCGTGAAATCATCCATCTTCTCCAGATCGCAGCCGAGCAACAGGGGCGCGGAGAGCAGGCACCAGATGCTGATGTGGGTGTATTGCTCGTCCGGCGTGAGGTTGGTGGGATGCGGCTTCCCCCAGCCCACATGGCCGACCACGAGCATGTCCGGATCGTTGAAGTGCCCCGGCGAGGCGTAGCGCGCCCACTTGTCCTGGGTGAAGCCCTTCTTGCTCATGCTCTCCCACGTGTCCTTGATGTCACCGGTGGTCCGCCAGCAGTTGGCGATGCGGCTGAGCTCCGCGATGCTGTTGAACGGCGTGCTGTTGGACAGGCTCAGGACCACGTCCCGACCGCTGCCGCGGAGCGCCTTTTCCATCTCCGCGGTCTCCGGCACCTCGATCGGGTTCCAATCGTACTTCAGGTAGTCCATCCCCCACGCGGCCCACTGCCGCGCGTCCTGGGTGGCGAAGGAGTGTTTCCCGATCGCCCACGGGAGGATCTTCTTGTTCACCGTCTTCGGCCCGTTTCCCGGCGGCGACCAATCGCCCTCCGGATTCTCCGCGGAGCCGCCGATGCGGCGGGCGTAAGTGGTCACCCACGGCGACGAATAAATCCCGACCTTCAAGCCGATGCCGTGGATGTCATCGCAGAGCTTTTTCATGTCCGGGAACTTCGCCGGATCCGGCTGGATGCCGTTGAAGGACCCGCCCCGTTTCCCCTGCCAGGCGTCGTCGATGTTCACGTAGCTCCACCCGTGGCGGTCGAGGCCGTGGCGCACGATGGCCTGCGCCGCGGCCAGGGTCTTCTGCTGGTCGATATTCGAACCCCAGCAGTTCCAGCTGTTCCAGCCCATCGGCGGCGTCAGGGCAATGTTGTCCCCCACCACGATCCGGAATGGCTTCTCCGCCGTGCCCTTCGCGTTGCGGGCCAGCAGTTTCGCCTCATACGTCCCGCGTTCCTTCACGCTGCCGGTGATGCGTCCGGTGGCGGGATCGAGCGTGAGCCCCGCGGGCAGGCCGGTGGCGGCGAAGGTCATCGGCCGCTCCCCCGTGGCCGGGATGGAATAGAGGAATGGCACCCCGGGCCGGACCCCGAATGCCTTCGGTCCGTTCACACGCGGCTGCGCGGGAGCAGGAGGAGTGAGAATGGGTGCCACGGCGGCATCCTGCCCGGAGGCGGAAACCACCGGCAGGACGATCGAACCGAAGCTGAACAGAACCAGGGCAAAGCGTGACGACTGCATGGGAATGGAATGGTCTCCCATGGTACCCCGGATCGCAAAATTACCCAGCTACCCGGATGAGTAGGCCGGAAAAGCGGGAGCCCATCCGCCTTCAACATGCTTTCAAAGCACTTCTAGACAACCTCTTCCACAGCATGAAGAAGGTAGTCCCCGAAGTTATTTGCCACGGGTTCGCCTTCCTTTCCGTCGGCAGCAATCCTCACTACAGGACTTTCCCCAAACTCGTCAACCTTACTGACGTCGATTGCATAGTAACTACCATCACCCCCATCCCCAATTAGGATGTAGCCGAGACCAAGGCCTATATTGCGGCGCTCATTCAGCGTTAGCCAAATACCATTGGGGACGCAGGAGTCCTCGAACTCGTCATCAATAATACCGTATATTTCCAAACCATTGATGTCTCCGCACCCCATTTCCAGCAAGAACCGGCGATAACTGGGCGGGAATTTGAGATTCAGCACTTGTTCGGCCATTCCGACCAAAGATTCGGCCTTTTCCCCCTCGAAGTCACCACCAGCTTCTTCGATCAGGGATTTAGCGGATTGATAACCTTGTATACTCATTGTGAAAAATCAGTTGCTCTATTCCTCCAATAGCCTCGACGGAAAGAGTCGAACGCTTTGCGGTTGATACCGGATGGAATTGTTTGAGGATTGATATGAATAACACTGGAATTCTGCTAGTGAAATGTCGCCGTCATTTCCGCCAGCGGGCCATCATTCATCTGAATAACCAGGACTCTCGCGCATCAAGCAGGCCTAAGAGCATATCTATCCATAAAGTCAAAAACGTTATGGAAATCCGTTTTAATCAAATCACCGGATTCATGATCCAGAACAAGAAGAGGCGGTTCACATCTGCCGTTTTTCGCCAAGAAGCCATAGACCCCTCCCGCGAAATCATCTGAAACCGGAATGAATGATAGATCGCGGCTCCTCTGATTGAGATGTGAAACGAGGAACCATTCGCTTTCTGGATTGGCGCAAAATAGTACACCAAATCCAAAATCGCCGCCTCCAAATTCTTGGAGGAATTCGCGATGAGACCCCTCCAATTTGCATCCAATAATATTTTCTAGAGTATCAATTTGATCATCGGAAGCAAGTGGATCCGGTGTGGTTGACCCGAATACCTTGGGCCGTTGCTGTTTTGCTTCAATGAGCTTTTGGTGGAATTCCGATTTAGTCATTTTCAATCGTAGACATGGTTAGGGTAGAGCTTTTCGGCGCCTTGTTCGCGAGCACGATACCACCAATGCAACTGGCGATCCTGCATGCGCATTTCATTGGTTACCCCTTGATTGAATTTATTGGGGTGAAGAGCAGCATTGCCGCGATGCAGTGATGGTTCTATCTCATGGATCGCGGAACCCGGCATTTGCTGAGCATGGTGAAGGTCTGGTCGTCCTAGGCTTTTCGGGGAACGACCATACAGACCGTTGAATAGATCGCTCTTGGTCCATGGTCCTTGAATACGGGCTGCCGAATCATTAACCCCAAACCCCACGCCTGTCGAGGTGCTGGGATTCGGAATCTTTGCACCTCTCTTAACACCCTCTAATTCAAAGCATTGATTGTGTGCAAGAAGCTGATCACGTCCCACAAAGTAGCAGTGGTCACCTTCGACTTCAAGGTTGAAGACCTGGGTGCCGGCCTGGTCCGGGGTGACGGAGTCGACGATCGCCTGGCCATCCTTGCTGGCGAGGACTTCGCCTTCCTGGAGATCCGAGATCGCCGTCCATTCGCCACGGGTGATCGAGTAGAGCGGGTGGGTGGGGGTGGCTTCGATTTCGGTACCGTTCTCAAGCTTGAGATCAACCGTTGAAGCCCCCGTGCGCGTCATCGTGCTGAGCACGACCCGCCCGGTGCCGGGTTGGATGGGCGGGCAGGCTTCGATCTGGTGGACATCCGCCCAGCCCTGCAGGCCTAGGTCGCCAATCTCCATCCAGATCCGCTTGCCGGAGGCGCAGCCGGTGTTCGTGATCCAGTGGTTGGAGCGGAGAAGCTCCATCTTCACCTGCTCTTTCGAGAGGTCGTCGCAGGCCAAGGTCACGGTGATCTTGCGCCAGGTGGCGGGATCGACTTCGGTGGCCGAGTAGCTGCCCGAGGTGGTCAGGACCCGATCACCGACATGCAGGTTCTCGATCGATTCGGAGCCCTCCGCGGTGGCGATGGGGGTCCCGGCGACGAAGCAGAATCCGCTGCCGCCCTTCCAAGGAGTGGGAGCCGTGCAGCGCAGGCTCTTGCCAAGACTCGCGGTTTCGGCGGCGATCTCACCGCCCATCCGCATTTCCATGGCGATGGCCCGGCCGCCGAGCATGGCCGCTCCCGCCATGTCCCCAATGCCCGGAAGCGCGGCAAAGGCATGGGCGGCTGCTCCCACGAAGTCGCCACGTGCCATGCTGATGCCCGCGTTGACGAGGTCGAAGGCCGGACCGATGACCGGCAGCATCCCGAGAATGGAGAGCCCGGTTTGGATCGCATCCAAGGTGGACATGGGGCCGAGCCCCGTCGGGTCCCCGAACTGGATTGGGTTTCCTCCGGCGTAGGCATACCAGTTCATGCCGCCCTCGAAGCGGGACGGGTCCATGGAGATGAATCGACCGAGAACGGGACTGTAGAAGCGGGCGCGCATCCACACGAGACCGTCCGGATCGGTCATCACCCCCAGATAGCCCGCGTAGCCGAAGGCGCTGTTCCAGATACCGCTGGAGTGGATGACACGGCCGTAGGGATCATAGGACTGGCGCGCGGTGACGGCACCGGTGCCATCGGTGATCACGACGCTGGAGCCGGTGTGGTCCGGGTGATGGAAGCGCATCGCCGCGGTGCCGCCACCCGAGGGAGTCTCGACCTCGTATTCGAGACCCAGGCCATAGACGCAGCGCACGGTGGCGCCGCTGGCATCCTTCCGGAGCAGCATGCGGGTCAGCGCTCCGCCGTGGGGGTCGAAGACGTACTCCGTGACGTCCGAGCCCCGCTGCATCTTCACGCGGTGGCCATCCTGATCGTAGGTGTAGCTCGCGGCCGTGCCGATCGCGGTGAGGCGATTGCGCCAGTCGAAGGTCAGGCTCTGGGCGGTGGCGGGAGATGCCAGGCTGAGAGGCCCCTGGGTCATGTTGCCCCGGCCATCATGCTGGCAGCCGACACCGTTGACGGTGAGCAAGGCGTTGTCAGACGTGTAGGTGGCCGAGGTGATCGGCGTCAGCGTCTGGTTCGCTGGCAAGCTGGGGTAGTTGTAGCGGCCGGAAAGGTCGTCCGTCTTGCGGTAATTGAAGCGGTTGAAGAGAAGCAGTGCGTTGTTGGAGCGCTCCTCGAAACCGGCCACACGGTCGATGCTGTCATACATCAGCGTGCGCTTGGTGCCGTTCGGGCGGGTGACGGTCAGCAATTTGCCATCGGGCCGCCAGGCGTAGCTGGTAACCTTGTTGTTCCAGTCCGTGACCTGCGTCAGCTTGCCAGTCTGATCGTATTGGTAGCTGACCCAGCAGGGGTTGTCGAAGGGGTTGGAGTCCTTCTCCGGATAGTAGATCTTCTTGATCAGCCCGTCGTTGTAGTACTCGTAGCCGATGGTCCACCCCTCGCTGTTCGTGTAGGTGCGGACACGATCGAAGACGTCGTAGGTGCGCTTGACCTCCTTGGAGCCTTCCACCGAACGCTTGAGCTGGCCCTTGCCGTCATACTCGACGTTCTCGACGTAGGCATCCGGATAGGTGGTGCCGTGAACCCGGCCTGTGCCGGACTCATAGCTGTAGGAAATCAATTGGGTGGAATTCTGGCTGTCCGTGAGAACCCGTCCCTCCGCGGTGTACGTCTTGGCGAAGACCTTGCCATCCGGAGTGCGGGTCGCCGTCTCGTGGTCGAAGGTGTCGTGATCGAACTCGTAGACCTTGCCACGGCGGTCGACCATTTTCCGCAGGCGTCCGGCCGCGTCGCTGTAACGTAAGCGCTCCACACGCCCCCCGTTCCCGGACCTACGATAGAGGTGATACATAGGCATGAATGACCTCTATCGTAGATCCCGGTGGCGGGCCGGGTTTGATCCGATCGGATTCCCGCGGCCGCGTGCTGATCGAGCCCTCCCAACGCGAGGCCCTGCTCGATGCCTTCGAGCGCGGCGGACAGTCGGCGATGGCCTTCTGCCGCCAACACGGCTTGAAGTATCCGACCTTCGCCACCTGGGTGCAGAAGCGTCGCCGGGATCAGCAGGAACCGGAACCCGTTCAACACTCCTTTGCCGAAGTTGTGGTGGACGCGCCCATGGAGCCTTCGGTCCAGGCAGCCGTCGCCGAGCCCCTGCGCGTCACGCTTGCCGACGGCACCCGCATCGAGGTGGCCAACCGCAAGCACCTCGCCTGGGTGGCGGAGCTGCTCCGCCATCTTACCTCCACCCGCCCGTGCTGACTCTCTCCGGCAGCCTGCGCGTCTTCCTGGCGCTGGAGCCGTGCGACATGAGGAAGTCCTTCGACAGCCTCCACGCGCTGGTCACAGGCCAGCTCGGCGAGGACCCGCGCAGCGGAGCGGTCTTCGTCTTCTCGAACCGCTCGCGCAATCGCATCAAGCTCCTCCATTGGGATGGCACCGGCCTGTGGGTTCACGCCAAACGGCTTGAAAAGGGTACCTTCTCGTGGCCGAAGCCGTCGGATGGCCGCGGAGGCAAGCTCAAGCTCGCCCCGGAGGCCCTTGCCATGCTCACCGACGGTATCGACCTGAAGGGAGCGCGGATGCGTCCGTGGTATGAGCGGGAGTGAACATCCGGCTTGCCGGGGACTACTCCATCCATCGTAGCATGTGCGCGTCCGATGACACCCGAGCGCGAACAACAGCCACTTGAGGAAAACTCCTCCCTGCGGGAGACCCTCGGGCTGTTGCGCGAGCAGAATCAGCTCCAGGCCGAGCTGATCGACAGCCAGCGCGAGCAGCTCCGCAACCAGGAGGAACTCATCGGCCTTTTGCGCCAGAAGCTTGACCTGGTGTTGCGCAAACTCTTCGGCAAGAGCAGCGAGGCGCTCGACCCGGCCCAGCTCGAACTCCTGCTGGGTGAACCGCCGGGAAAAGCCCCGGCCTCCCCGACCTTCGGCGACGCACCGGTGGTGGAGGCCAGCGCAGCAAGCGTCGCCCGTCCTGATCGCAAGCCGCGCCGCGAGCGCATCCCCGACCATCTGCCCGTTGTCGAGGAAGTGCTGCTGCCCGAGCCGGTCAAAGCCTGCCCGGAAGCTTGGCGCAGGATTGGAGAGGAACGCAGCGACCAACTCGACTACCAGCCCGGCCGGATCTTCATCCGCCGCCTGATCCGGCCCACCTACGTCCGTGTCGCCGACCGCGATGCGGCCCCCGTCACCGCCAAACTCCCGCCGCGGCTTCAGGACGGCCTCACGGCCACGCCGGCGCTCATCGCCCACGCCCTCGTCTCGAAATACTGCGACCACTTGCCGTTCTACCGTCAGGAACAGATCCTCGCCCGTCGACATGGCGTCGCCATCGGGCGCAACACGCTGTGTCGCTGGGCGGAACTCGCCGCCTTCTGGCTCAAGCCGCTCTACCGGCACATCCATGAAGACCTGCTCGCGGGCGATTACCTCCAGGCCGACGAGACACCGGTCAAATACCTCGCCCCCGGCACCGGCAAAACCGGTCTCGGCTATCTTTGGACCCTGCACCGCCCTGGCGGCGATGTCCTCTACCAGTGGCGCACCAGCCGCGGCAGCGCTTGCCTGAATGATCTGCTCGTCGGGTTCAGCGGCATCCTCCAGAGCGACGGGTATCGCGCCTACGACACCTACGCCGCCCGGCATCCGGAGATCACGCAGGCCGCCTGTTGGGCCCACGCCCGGCGCAAGTTCCACGAAGCGTATCAAAGCGGGCAGACCCTCGCGGCCGGACCGCTCAAAGCCATCGGCGGCCTCTACGCCATCGAAAAGGAACTACGCCAAACCCGGGCAGGGCCAGAGGAACGGGCTGCCATACGTCGGGAGCAAAGCATCCCGATCCTCGAAGGCTTCCGCCTCGACCTGCAGCGGCTGCGTGCCAACGTGTCCGTGTTGCCGAAGAGTCCGCTGGGACGAGCCATCGATTACACCCTCGCGCTGTGGCAGAAGCTCGAAACCTTCGTCCGCCACGGAAAAGCGGAAATCGACACCAACCTCACCGAGAACGCGATCCGTCCGACGGCGGTGGGCAAGAAGAACTGGATGTTCGTCGGAGGCGAGGACACCGGGGACCGCAGCGCCATCCTCTACACGCTCATCGAGAGCGCGAAGCGACACGGCCACGAACCGTATGCCTACCTGCGGGACGTTCTCGAACGCCTGCCCGGGATGAAGGCCTCGGAAATCGACGCCTTGCTCCCGAAGAACTGGCAGCCTACGAACGAGGTGCTCGTGCCGATCCAAGCTGCGTCCTGAAAAGCGGCTTCATGCATCCTCGGTCAAGAGAGGCCGCATGGAGCGCTTACGCTGTAACGGACGATGTTGAAGTTCATCGGGTCCGTCGCCGTGGACCGGGAGCCGCGGATGCTTCCCCCGGTGGACATCGAGAACACCTCGTGATCGCCGTAGGCCGTGTGGGTGTTCCGGTTCAGAACATCCGAGGCGTCGGTCACGCGGCCGAGGTTGTCGACCAGGTAGTTGTGCGCACGGGCACCATGCACGGGGTCGGCAGGAAGGTTGCTCTTCTTCTCCTTGCCGTTCGCGAAGTATTCGTGGGTGGTGGTGTTTCCATAGATGTCCGTTTCGGACATCAGGAAATCACGTGCATCGTAGGTCCACGTCTGGGCCACGTCGTCTGACGTGCCCACTACTCCGTCCCCTCCGGCCGACGTTTCCACAAGTTTCAGATCGGAAGCGGAATAGGTGGTGGCCACGATTTTCTTGCCACCGGAGCGACCGGTATCCGTTTCCTCCCGGACGATGCGGCCGCAGGCGTCGTAGATCGTGCGGCCGACGTGCGAGTAGGACGAATTGTTCGGGTCAACGCGGGTCGCCGAAATCACCTGGTCCCGGTTGTTGTAGGTAGCCGTATCGGTGTGGCCGTTTTCATCGACCGTCGTGCCGGGGGAGCCGAAGATATTGTAATTGCTGAAGGTCTTGGCCGGGGCGTTCCGCTCCACAATGGACGCGGTCCAACCGGCTTCATTGTAGGTGTAGGTGGTCACATAACCGTCGCGGTCGGTGATGGTCGCGGGCATGCCCTTGGCCCACCCGGAACCCATCAAGGTGTAGGTGGTGGTCTTGCCGTCCAGAGTCATCGTCTGGGCGGAGCGGCTGGTGCTGCCGGGGAAGTAGGTGAACGTCGTGGTTCGTCCCAGCTCGTCGGTGATGTTCAGCGGCCGGCTGAGGGAGTCGAATGTCGCCGCGGTGGTCCAGGGAACCGTTTGCCCGGAGTTGGCATAGCGGTTGGTGAGGATGGGGTTACTGTTGACATCGTAGGTTGTTTGCACCCAGCCCCCCGCGGGATCGGTCTCCTTGATGATCCGCCCCTCGTCGTCGAAGACGCGGGTGGTGGTGTAGCCCAGCGCATCGACCTCGCCCCACAATTGGCCTCGATCGCTGTAGAGGTACTGCTTGATTCCGTTGGCTGGATCCTGCTCTTCGTTACGGATACCGTTGTAAAAGAAGAGCCACGGTTGGCTAGCCGTATCCCCGTTCTGATACTGGCTGCTGACCCGCCCGATCTGGTCGTAGGCATTCAAGGCCGTGACCTGGTTCTCGGGATTGACCACCTTGGTCATCCGGGCCCGGAACGTGTCGGACGGAGACGAGACCTCATCCTCCCGATAATAATAGCGGGTCTTGTTGTTGGAGTTCGCATACTCCGACTGGACGGGAGTGAGGTTTTCCGGATCGGTCTGCTCCTTGAGGTTCCCGTTTCCGTCATAGCCGTAGAGGGTGGACACGGAATCCGTCCCGTAATACAGCTTGGCGTTCGTCATCAGATGCGAGCCGGTGGTGGCGTAGGTGAAAGAAATACCGCGATTCTTGCCGCCAACCGTGGATTCTACTTTCTGCAATCCATTCGTATTCCAGGAAAAGTTGAGGGTTTGGCCGTCCGGACCGGTCAGCGAGCTAGCACGCCCCTGATTGTAGTAATAGCCCGAATACAAGGGATTGAAGACGATCGTGTTCCCGCCCTTTTGGACCAAGGTGAATTCCCGGCTGGTGGCGTCGCGGCTCAAAACCATTCCTGATCCGCTGCCGGACTCGTAGGAGCCGTCAGGCATGAGGACGAAGGTTTCGGACTCGTTGCCGAGAGTAGCGACGATGGCATTGTGCGTGAGCTGGTCTGCGGCCCACTTTCCCAACCACACGCACATGTGCCAGCGGACGGGGTTGAGCGTGGCAGGATCGGCCACGCCGGCGCTGGCGTAGGCAGGAGGGATGAGATACTCCTTCAGGGTTTTTGCCGTTACCAGGAATGGAACCATCTGGCGGGCGGAACCATCACCAAGAGCAAGGTCGGCGGCGGAGGTTTCCGTAATGAACAGGTTCCAATTGTGCGTCCATCCGAAGCCCATGCCGGCGGATGCACGGTGGGCGTTCGCGGAAGAGTAATAGCGCTGGAACGTGAGGCCCTGCGGGAATTCGCCGCTCCCCATTTTCAAGTCGACGTCCGCATAATCGAAGCTGCCGTTGTAAAGGTTGACGGGATCCGCACCATGGCTGTCCACGACCTTGCAGGTCGGTTCGCTGATGGTGACCTCTCCGGGCACAACCCTGACCTGGTTGTAGCCAGCGGGAGTCACGATCTGCTTCAACATCAGATTCGGGTCGATGAGCTCACCGGCGACAGAGTAGCCACCCTGGCTGTCTCCCACCGACATCCGGATCTGGTTCATGGAGATGAACGCCTCGGCTTGGTCGCTATAGCCTCGCAGGGAGATGGCGGGATATCTCCAGAGGGACTGTTGGGTGTTGTCGATCGCGCTATCGGCAGCAACCAGCCTGGCGGTGAAATCGTTCTTCAGAGTTACCCGCTGGTTGTGGGTATTGTTGGGCGATCCACCCCAGAAGCCCGACTCGGTTCCGGGGATGTATCCTTGGGTCAACACCCACATCGGAACGGTGTTGTAGCCGAGTTGATTGACGGTGGACTTTCCATACGGAGGCTTGTCCTTGCCGTTACTTGTGTTTACCTTACCCACCTGTTCGATCAAGCTGTGCTCCAGACCGCTCTCCACGAGCATGGAGGCCATGGACGCGGCGATCTCACCACCCGCCCCTTGGTATTGTCCGAGCCTGCTGCTGGCGGCGGTCAATTGCAGGAAGGCGTCGACGAAGTAGGCGTTGTTCTGGCTCATCCGTCCCAGTGAGAAGGATTTCTCAAGGTTGGCGTCGAAGACATCGCCGAGAGTGCGCCGTGCGGAGGCAGTCTGGGAAAGCCAGGTGAGACCCTGGACGTTGAGCATTTCGAGAACGATTTCCTTCCGGAGATCCAGGTCCGAAATCTGAAGCCACAAGATCCCCGCATCGGACGAAACCGAGCCCGGAAAGCGGCGCTCCGCTTGATGCATGAGTTCATCCAGCTTCTCCTGCCGATAACGAAGGGTGCCCTTCTTGGGATTGAAGCCGTAGAAGAGCGTATGGTAGGCCCTTAGCTGAACCGCAGGAGAATCGGAGCTGCGGTCAACAAGAACATCGGCCTTAACCTCGGCGTTCGCAGGGTATCCCGACATCGGCAGGACGAACTTCGTGGCAAGAATCACCTTCTTGGTGTTGACGGTCGGGAAGGTGTAGGTGGAAAGCGGAACGCTCGATCCTTCCGCATTCAACTGGGCCGCCGTGCCGACAAACTCGACCCATACACGCCGTTCATTGAGGGTCGGAGTGAGGACGGACCACGTGTTGTTTGTGGTGGTGCCGGAGACCGTGTAGCTTCCCGCCCCCAGATAAATCTCCATGCGGGCGGCCAGTTTCGCGGACAGGAGCGAGCCACTGCTATCGGAAGTCAGCCCCGCTTCAGGCAAAGCCGAATAGGCGATTTTGACGAGTTTGTAGCGTCCAAGAAGATTGTCCGCGGAAATTTTCCCGAGGTTCTCCTGTTTTTTGATATTCTGCAGGCCCAAGGTGGTCCTGTTTCCGAGAAAGCCGCAGAGATCATATTTGTAGGAGGAGGAAATAGGCATTTCGGTGGCCACTGAATCACCCGGCGTCGGGGTCCATGTGAGACCGATACGGGTCGATTCGTTTGCCGGGTCGGTGTCATCCACTGCGGTGGTTCCGTGCAAGAGGTCTGCCGGGTCGGGTTGCGCCCAAGGTGACTCGGTCAATTCCCTGCGAGGCGCCTGGCGATAGACCACCGACCACGGGTCCAGGTTCTGGGAACCCATGCGGAGCCAGAAGCGGCGTATCTTGATATTGCCGTTCGAAACAACGAGCCGGGAGGCATTCCAATAACCTTGGTCAGTCGCAACGTTGGCAGCGAGAGCAAGCTGCTTCGAGGCGAGGCTGGTTGGATTCGGTACCGTGGGATGATACAAATAGCGACCGGCGTTAGTGCCGCTGGGATTGGCGCTCCCTGAGATCCGCCACAAGGAACACACGTCGGGAAGATTCAGACCACCGGTGTAGTAGGGAAGCTCCTGCCATCCTGTGGCGAAACTGAGGGTGCCTATGTTCGCGGAAGAATCATTGGCTTTCGCCGATTCAAGCAGTGCGGCAAGAAGGAACGCCTTGTCGAGATCGTTGCCACTTCCTTCATGAAAGGTGACCTGCGGACCCTTTTTCAGGCCGAAGTAGAGCTGGGACTCGATCTCGTTGCGGACATAGTTGAAGATCCTGAGCGGATCATTCCGCAGACCGTTGGCCAGTTCGCGGAGTTCAGGGCCGATTTCCACGATCGCGGGAGCCGGGTTCGGAGAAGATTCCCCCACGGCCAGAGAACTATGGATCTTCTGACCGCTGAAGTATTCGCTGACATTTTCCCCACCCGAGCTCTGATAAGGAATGGTTGCGATGTTCCAACCGGTGGGGTTTTCAACGACCGGATCCTCGGAACTCTGTGCGAATGTGACACACGGAACAACCAGGCTGGCTAAAGCATTGAAGACCAGCTTGCGGAAGAAAAACGAATTCATGAAATTTGTATTCTAGAAATGATGCTTCGCGTTCAGTTGGCGCTTTCGATGTTTCCGGCGGGATCGAGGCCATAGGACCGCGGTTGGGGGCCGGTGACCTGGATCAGGCGGTCCAGGTCATCGTAGCCGTAGGACTCATATCCAGTCGTCCCGGGGCCGAAGTCATTGTAGACCGTGGGATTGGTTCCCATCCGGTACTCGTCGAGGTTGCTCACCCCATCGTGATCCGCCGTGTCATCATCGGGGTTGACGCTTGAGAGATGCTCCGAATCGACGCCGAAATATTGCATCTCCCACCAGTCGGGCAGCCCGTCGCCGTCGGTGTCGGCGCTGTTGGTGGAATTGATGGTGATGTCGGAAGGCAGCGAGTAGCAGGTGTTGCCCGCTTGGTCCGTGGAAACGGCATAAATGTGGTGGGTGCCTGCCGCAACATTGGTCAGCGTGTAGGTCCATGGAGACGCGGTCACCGTTCCCGCCAGCGAACCGTTGCGGTAGAATTCCACCTTCTGGATGTCGGAGGGACCATCCTGGTCGGTCACGGTTGCAACGAGGCTGACCGAACCCGGGGCATTCGGTTGGTTGACGGTGGAAACCAAGCTGATCTCGGGGAAATTCGGCAGCAGTTTGAGGGTCGGAACCGCCACCGGCAGGGAGTGGGCACCGCTGGAGGTGCTTCCGGACGCCATCTGTCCGGAGGTGTCGATGCCCCATGCGTAGATCGTTCCGTCCTTGGTGACGGCGAGGCTGAAGTTGTTGTTACCGGAGCCTCCGGCGGAGATCCACACCACGTTGGAGAGGTAGTCGTCCCCTGCAGTCGTGCCAGGGCCCGCGACAGCGGGCTTCTTGACCTTGACGGCGAAAGCGCTGTTGGCCGTGCCTCCGTCCCCAAGTGCCCCGTAACCGTTGTATCCCCAGGCCCAAACGTGTCCGGTGTTGTCCATTGCCAGGGTATGCGAGGAACCGGCGCTGACCCGGACGATGCTACCGAGGTAGGTAGGAGCGTTGTCGATTTTAACCTGGGTGGGATATCCAACGTCGGAATTCGTGGTGACACCGTTGCCGAGACGTCCGCTGGCCTGGTTTCCGAAGCACCACACGCTCCCCAGCAGGCCCGAGACGGACGTGTTCCACCGGACGACGGCCGAGTGCAGGTCCCCTGATGAAATATCCCAAACGTCCGAAAGCTCGGTGGGAGTTGAGTTCAACAGCACGGGAGCGGCGTAGACCTGGTAGCCGCTGGTGCCGCCGTTCCCAAGCTGGCCGTTGCTGTTGGAGCCCCAGCTCCATAGATGGCCGTTGGAATCCTTTGCCAAGCCTTGGCCGTCACCGAAATCGATTTGAGTAATGCCGGTGAGGTCCTGTGGGCTTCCGGAGACCTGTTTTTTCACCAGTCCGGCATAAAGGCGCGAACCGGTTGGGTTCCCGCCGCCCAATCTCCCGGTGCCGGTATTGGAGCCCCATGTATAGACCTTCCCATCGGAAGTCAGGGCTCCGTTGAAGAACTGGCCGGCGGCGACACCGATACATCCGGTCAACCAATCACCGGCGGTTGTGCTCTTCACGACCCGGACGGCGTAGCCTTGGGTGGCGTTGTCGTTGTTTCCCATTTCACCAGATACGCCATATCCGTAGCACCAGGGATTTCCGGAGTGGTCCAGAATGATGCTTTGGTTGACGCCCGAGGCGATGGCCCAGGCATCCGCAATCGGATTTCCGGCAGAGCGTGAGGGCGTTGTAGGGGTTGCCAGATTCGAATTCGTGACGACGTTGTTGCCCAGTTTGCCGTAATACTGGGAACCCCATGCATAAACCGCTTCAGTCGATTTCAATGCTTGGGCGTGTACCGCTCCGGCGGAAACGGCACCGGTCACCGCGAATCCGGCGGTCGCGGTGGCGCTCGAATCCGAGGTCACCCACGCCTTCGCTTTCAATGTCAGATCACGATCAATCAACACCGTCGAACCGGAAGATATAACCGGATCATAGATAGTGGGTTCCGCGCCGTTGAGCGTGTAGTGGATCACCGATCCCGAGGTGGCGCAGGACACCACCACGGTGAATTTCGTGGCCGAATCAGCCTCTTGCGGATTGAAGACCGGGGTGGAAACCGTGATCGCATTGGCGCTCCCGAAAACCAATGCCGAGCAATAGAAGACCGAGGATACGGTTAGGTGCGGTGCCGATTTTACGAGCGGGTTAAGCCATCATGGCGTTCGATAGGTCAACGCTTCATTTGTGAATTTTAAGATCACCAATCACTCAACCAACCACAACCCATTGATTATCTACGCCCACACTTAGACACATCACATGTTTTCGACCAATAATTCGCGTTTTGTGAAAAATTCGTGAATTCGTGACACATGAAAAACTCACAACCCAAATGATCAAACTGACGTGACATCGCATTTTCGGTCCGAGGAGCCACGGACGGCCTCAGGGAGGATTCCGCCACTGGATCGCAACTGCCCGCCCCCTCACCATCCGGGGTGGGATGGGTGGGAATCTCCACCCCGCCGCCCGCCGGAAACGCGGGGCGGATGGCCCCGACGATCTACGACAAATCCAGTGGATCGGGCCCATGGGAGCACCCGCCCACGGCCGTCCCGAAACACCGCTCCAGCCAGTGGGCAGGACTGCCCACTGGCTGGAGCCACATCACCGGAGATAATCCAACGGTCCCATTGCTCCTGACGATGAAACCGAAACTCCTCCTCTCCCGCCACGCGATGGCCTGCACAGACTGCCCGGCATCCGCTGCCATCGGCAGGCACTTTTTCAACCGGCTCGCGGGCCCACTCCGCTCCACCGCCAACCCTCCGCCACGATGCACCATTTAGCCCGTGGACCACGGCCCGGCGGTCGTGCCCCCCACCCTACGTTCCACTCCGGGCGGCGGGTCATGTTGCTCGCCCTCGGCATCCAGGATCCGGCGCTGCTGGAAGGCATCACCGGGTGGGCCCGCGACAACCGTTGGGACCTGGACCTCTCCAGCGTCCGCCACGGGCAATTGCCGCCCGCCTCCGGATTCGATGGCGTGCTCGCCACCGTGAGCAGCCAGAGGATCGCCAATTGGCTCGCCCGCCTGGAGTGTCCGGTCGTCCGCATGCTGGACGCCACCTTTCCGAAACTCGCCCGCGCCACCACGCACTACCCCTCCGTCAACTATGACGCCGAGGCCGCCGGCCGGCTGGGGGCGGAACACCTGCTGACGGTCGGTCGCCCGACATTCGTGTTCTGCCGCCAATCGACCGGAGCCGATTCCCTGGCGACGCAGCGGGGATTCGTCCGCACGATCCGCGGGTCCGGCCGCGAGCCGGTGGTGCTCGATTTCATGAAGGACCATCCGGAGCTGTCCCGGAACCACCCCGCACCGCGCGATCTGGTCCACGAGTGGATGGTCGGGAACCTCCGGATGCTGCCGCTGCCGGTGGCGATCATGGCGGATGACGACCGCTGCGCGCTGGACCTGATGGCCGCGGCCCAGGCCATCGGCCTGGATGTGCCCAGGGATCTGGCGATCCTCGGCAGCCAGAACCAGCTTCACCTGCTGGAGGTTTCGCCGGTGGAAATTTCCTCCGTGGACGTGAACCTCCAGGAGGTGGGCCGCTCGGCGGCGGCGCTGCTGGCGGATCTCGTCGATGGTGGCAAAAAGCCGGACCGCCCGCGGTTGGTGCAGCCAGTCCAGGTGGAGCCCCGCACCTCGACCTCGCTCTACATCGGTCCGCACACCGGTGTGAGCCGCGCGCTGACCTTCATCCGTGAGAACCTTCCCAAGCCCATCCGGATCCCCGAGATCGCCGCGGCCGCCGGCATGTCGCCACGCGGTCTCCAGAAGGCTTTGCTCCATGAGGCCGGTCTCACGCTGGTGAAGGAGATCGCCCGCCTGCGCCTCGGGGCGGCCATGCAGCTCCTCGACGACGAGGAACTCCCGCTGCACGAGGTGGCACGGCGCACCGGCCTGGGCGACGCGAAGAACCTCTGCCGGCTCTTCCAGCGATACCACGGCGTGTCACCGCGGAAATGGAGCCATGCCAAACGGAGAAGCATGCACAAGCTGACCGGAACCAGCCCCGCCAACCGAGACTCCACCCCCACGCCCTGAGTCGATCCGGAGATACATGGAGGGAGGGGAAGGCAATCATTACTCCCCCGCCCTCCTCCGCCGGCGGTGTCCAAGTGACGGAGGCCCGGAGCCTGCACGTCCGCAGTGGGGCAGGTGGTTGGTAAAACTGCCCATGGACGTTGCCGCCACGACCGGCTTGCAAAGGACCGTGTTCTTTTGCGATCTTTTCACAATGTCCTTCCGTTTGCTGGTGCTCCTCCTGTTCATGGGGGCACATTCGGTCATCGCCGCGGGCCCCGCGGTGGTTCCGGTGGACATGTTGTTCCGCAATTGGAACACGCGTGACGGCCTGCCGCACGACCGCGTCCGCTCCGTCCTGCAAACCCGGGATGGTTTCGTGTGGCTCGCCACTGATGCCGGGGTGGTGCGCTTCGATGGTGCGACGTTCAAAACCTACGGCCTGCGGGATGGACTGAAGGCCCCGGTGGTGACCGCCTTGCGGGAAACCGCGGACGGTGCGATCTGGATCGGCACCGTGGGGGGCGGCGCGAGCGTCCTGAGGGGCGGCCGGATCGAACGCACCTACATGAAGGCCGATGGCCTGCCCTCGGACTGGGTGACCGGTTTCGGCATCGACCACGCGGGGAACCTCGTCGTGGCCACCTTGGGCGGCGTGGCTAACTTCGATGGCACCCGGATCGTGAGCGCCGGGGAGAATGAACCCAACCCCGATCGCGTCGTGCCCCAGGCGAGGGACAAGGACGGCATCCTGTGGGCCCTCGGTTCGGGACAGCTCCGGAAGTGGCAGGACAACCGCTGGCTGGGCGACCCCGGGGGCCCCACGGAAACCACCGCCCTCTGCCTGGATGGCGCGGGCCGTCCGTGGGTTTTTGGCGACGGCCACCTGTGGCACCGCGAGGAGGGCAAGTGGCAGCCCCATCCCATGCCGGACGGCTGGAAAGGAACCGTGAACACCATCGCCGCGGCCCCGGATGGCACGATCTGGGTCACCTACTTCCGGAAAGGCATCCTCGGCTTCCGGAACGGGGCGTTCATTGCCCCGCGTGCCGCCAATGGCTACAGCCCGGATTTGGTGGAAACCGTCTGGGCCACCCGCGACGGCCAGATCTGGCTCACTTCCTCCAACGGCATCTATTGGATGGCCGAGCAGCCCATCCGCTTCGGCACGGTGAATGTTCCCGCCTCCCGCGTATCGAACGATCTCGGCGGGCTGCTGGAGATCGAGCCCGGTCAATTCCTGCTGGCCACCCAGGGCAATGGTTTCTTCCTCTGGCGGGACGGAGAAGCCACACGCCTCAACGGCGATCCGGATCTCATGGAAGGCACCGTCGCCAACCTCGAATACCGGGCGGCGGACGGGGCGATCTGGATGGGCAATACCAAAGGGCTCTACGAGTGGAGGCCCACCGAGCCAGGCCAGCCGATCCGCCGCCACGATCTCCCGGACACGCACCAGGCCCCGGTCTGGGCGATGGCGGAAACGGCGGACGGGCTGTGGCTGGGCACCGGCTACGGCTACCTCCTGCGGTTGCAGGGCGACTCGGTGACCCATGTCGACTACGGCGGGGGCGGCGAGCCGATCAAGGCGCTGCTGGCGGAGCCCGATGGCACCGTGTGGGTGGGCACCCGCGGCAATGGCCTGTTCCGGATGCGCGGCGGACAATGGACCCGCCTCGGCCGGGAAAGCGGATTGCTCAGCGAGGTGATCCGCACGCTCTACCGCGATCCACAGGGGCACCTGTGGGTGGGCACGGATGGCGGCGGGCTCGCGCTGCGTCTCGGCGATCGTTTCATCAATGTCACCAGCCGTGAAGGCCTGCCGAGCGACAGCATTTCGCAGATCGCCTCGGACGATCAGGGCCGCCTGTGGCTGGGCACCCACCGGGGCCTCGCCGTGGTGGATGGAAAGGAAGTCGCCAACCTCGCCGCGGGCACCGTGGACGATCTCCATCCCTTGCTCATCAACCGGACCAACGGCCTCATCTCCGAGGAGTGCACCATCGTGCCACCCGTGAAAACCCACGATGGCTCGTGGGCCTTCGCCACCATCCGCGGCTTCTTCCGACTCTATCCGGACGATTTCCAGCCGGACACCACCCGCCCGACGGTCTATCTGGAAAAGGTGCTCGCGAATGGCACGCCGGTCCCGGTGAAGGATGGCCGGATCGAGCTGCCGCCGGGCATCGAGCGGCTGGAGTTCGAGTTCTCCGGCCTGTTCTTCCGCGATCCGGACCGCCTGAAATTCCGCAACCGCCTGCACGGCCTGGACACGGGTTGGATCCAGGCCGGCACCAGCCGCACCGCCGAGTACCGCCACCCCGGCCCGGGCACTTTCCGTTTCGAAGTCGAGGCCTCCACTGGCAACGGCCTGTGGAGCGAGACCCCGGCCGCGGTGCAGATCGTGATCGCGCCGCACTTCTGGCAGACGTGGTGGTTCATGACCGGAGCGGTGCTGGCCTTCGCCGGCTCGATCGTGTTCCTGGCGAGGCAGGCCGAACGGAAGCGCTCCGCCCGCCGCATCGAGGCGCTCGAACGCCGCCAGGCCGTGGACAACGAGCGCGCCCGCATCGCCCGGGACCTGCATGACGACGTGGGTGCCAGCCTCACCCAGGTGGCCCTGCAAAGCCAGCTCGTGGAGCGGAACCTGACCCGCCGCCCGGAGCGCGCCGGCGAATATCTGAAGGAGATCTTCAAGACCGCGCGCGAGACCACCCGCGCGCTCGATGAGATCGTGTGGGCGGTCAATCCCACCCAGGACACGCTCGACAACTTCGTCTCGTTCCTCGGCGCGTTTGTCCAGGACTATGCCCGCAGCGCCGGCCTGCGCAGCCGCTTCGACGTGCCCGGGACCGTGCCCGCGCTGGCGATGCCGCCCACCGTGCGCCACCACCTCTACCTCGCCTCGAAGGAGATCCTCCACAATGTCATCAAGCACGCGAAGGCCTCGGAGGTATCGCTGAAGGTCATCATCGATGACGGCCACTGCATGATCGTCATCCGGGACAATGGCGCCGGGTTCATCGAAACCCCGGCCGCGGTGGGCGCGGATGGCCTGCTCAATCTCCGCAGCCGCCTGGAGCAGGTCCACGGCACCTGTACCCGCACCAGCGCGCCCGGCGAAGGCACCGCCGTGGAAATGCGCATCCCGATGGATTGGGAACAGGGGTAACGCGGTGGCGCGGTGGCGCGGTGGCGCGGACCCAGCGTTTCCCCTCCGCGTCCGCGCGTGGATGCGGCGCTGGCAGCCGATGACCATGGGATGGCGTGATTTGGCACTCGTTTGGCGCCATGGGCGATTTCGCGGAGATCCCGCCGGGGATAAAGGTGGGACATCACCGCGCCCGCCATGAACACCCACCACACCCACCACACCCGCCAACCCGTCGCCCTCGTGACCGGAGGCTCCTCCGGCATGGGCAAGATCATCGCCGAGAAGCTCCTCGCCAGCGGCCACCACGTGATCGCCGCCGCCCGCCGCACCGGAGCCATGACCGGCCTCGAACAACTCGGGGCCACCGTCATCCGGCTGGACCTCACGGAGGAAGCCAGCATCGGGGCAGCCGCCTCGCAGATCGAAGCCCGGTTCGGAGCGGTCGACGTGCTCGTCAACAACGCCGGCTTCGGCCTCTACGGGGCCGTCGAGGACGTCTCGCTCGAGGACGCCCGCCGCCAGTTCGAGGTGAACCTGTTCGGCCTGGCCCGATTGACCCAGCTCCTGCTCCCGGCGATGCGCGCCAGGGGCACCGGCCGGATCATCAACATCACCTCCATGGGCGGCAAGGTCTACACCCCGCTCGGTGCCTGGTACCATGCCACCAAGCATGCCTTGGAAGGTTGGTCGGACTGCCTGCGGCTGGAACTCGCCGCCAAGGGCATCCAGGTGGTGGTGGTCGAGCCCGGCACCATCCGCACGGAATTCGGCAGCGTGATGTCCGGGGGCCTGCGCAAGCACCTGCCCCGGACCTCCTACGCGGAGTTGACGCGGACCGTCGCGGACGCGACCGACAAGTTCACCCGCGACGGCGCGGGATCGCCGCCGGAAGTGATTGCGCGCGTGGTGCTCAAAGCCGTCAAAGCCCGCCGCCCCAGGACCCGTTACGCGGCCGGCCAATACGCGAAGATGACCCTCTTCATCCGCAAGTGGTTCGGCGACCGGGTGTTCGACCGCATGGTCATGTCGATGGTGAAGTAGTCCGGCCTCCCCGCCCTTGGCGCGGGCCCGTGCCGCGGCTATAACTCCGGAGGGACCGCGAATCCCTTTCCGGCGCCTCCTCCCTGTCATGAGAAAATCCGATCTGTTTCCGGTGCATGCAGGCTGGCGGCTCCTGTTGCACGACCTGGGCATCAATGCCTCCCGCGTGTTGCGGCGGGCCGGTCTGCCGCAGGACCTGTTCGTCCGGGCCGATGCCACCACCACCGCCGAGGGTTACCTCGCGCTCTGGCGGGGCTTGGAAGAAGAGGCCGCGGATCCGCTGCTCGGCCTGCGCATCGGCCAGGCCGCTTCCGTCGAGTGGTTCGATCCTCCCCTGTTCGCCGCCTTGTGCAGCCCGGACCTGACCACCGCCCTGGGCCGCCTCGCGCGCTACAAGCGGCTGATCGGCCCCGTGGAACTGCACGTCACCCCGGGCACCGGAGGGACGCGGGTGGAGATCCTGTTCGTCCAAGGCAGCACGCCCCCGCCGAAAAGCCTCATGACCGCGGAGCTGGTCTTCCATGTCCAGTTGGCGCGCCTCGCCACCCGCTCGCTCGTCTATCCGCTGCACGTCGCCTCGCCCGAACCGCTGGAGCCGGAGGAGGAGCACACCCGCTACTTCGGCCGGGCCGTGCAGCGGGCGAAGTCCCTCACCCTGGTCTTCTCGCCGGAGGATGCCTCGCGGCCGTTCCTGACGGTGAACGAGAAGATGTGGCGGTTCTTCGAACCCGAGCTGCGCCGGAACCTCGGGTCGCTGACCGGAGCCGCGACCACCGCCGAGCGAGCGCGCGGGGCCTTGCTGGAATTGCTCCCCGCGGGCGAAAGCTCCATGGCCGCGGTGGCGGGAAAGCTCGGCATGAGCCCGCGCACGCTCCAGCGCCGGCTGGCCGACGAACAGCAGCCCTACCAGCAACTGCTCGACCGGACCCGCGAAAAGCTCGCCCGCCACTATCTGAAAACCACCAGGCTCTCCGGGGCCGAAATCGCCTTCCTGATCGGCTTCGGGCAACCGAGTTCCTTTTTCCGCGCCTTCAATGACTGGACCGGGCAGACTCCGGAACAAGCGCGGAAACTCGCCACCTCCTAGACTCCACCCATGCCACCCACCCCAGCCATCCCCGGCGCGCACCGCCGGATCATCCTCGCCGGAGCCAGCGGACTCGTCGGCGGGCACTTGCTGAATGGCCTGCTCAGCGATGAATCGGTGGTGGAGCTCCACTGCATCGCGAGGCGGCCCCTCCCTCTCCAACATCCGAAGCTCCGGATGCATGTCGTCGATCTCGCAATGCTCCCGGAACTCCCGTCGGCCGATGAGGCGTATCTCGCGCTGGGGACGACGATCAAGGTCGCCGGCAGCCGCGAGGCATTCCGCGCCATCGACCACGATGCGAACCTCGCGGTGGCCCGTGCCGCCTTCGAGGCGGGCGCACGCCGGTTCGGACTGGTGAGCGCCATGGCCGCCGACAAGGATTCACGGGTCTTCTACAACCGCGTCAAAGGCGAGCTGGAAGACGCCCTCACCGGCCTGGCCACCACCGCCACCGTGATCGCGCGGCCCTCCCTGCTGCTGGGAGACCGCGAGCGGCTGGCCCAACCCGGCCGCCCCGGCGAGAAGATCGCGCAGGCGATCATGACACCCCTCCGCTGGATGCTGCCGCGTGACTACCGCCCGATCGCCGCGGAGAAAGTCGCCCGCGCGCTGCTGGCCGAGGTGCCCGCCAGCGAGGGCACCCGGATCCTTTCCTCAGGGGAGTTGCAACGCTACTGATCGCGGCCTGTCAGGGTGTGACGTAGTCCGCGACCCCGCGGAAATCGATGCGGTTGTTCTGCGGATTACGGCTCACCAGCACGAGATTCCTCACCCCGTCCTGCACCGGCACCCGGCCGGAGAAGAACGGCTGCTGGCCCCAGCCCTCGCCGGATTTCTCGTAGCAGGCCGCGCGGACGATTCCCTCCGCCCGCTGGGGCGAAAGGATTCCCGCCTTGGCCGGAGCCACGATGGTCTTCTGGTTGTCCAGGCCACAGTAGATCTCCGTGTCCGAGTAGTTCAGGAAGGCATAGCTGCCGGATTTGAAGCGCTCCGCCGGCAGGTCCACCGCCTGGATCCGGTAGCCACCGCCCTGGTCGTCCGGGATCGGCAGGAACACCAGCACGAACTCACGACCACCCTCGGGCAACGTCACCTTCGCGGGTTTCCCCTGCTTCCCGCCTTGCCCTTCCATCACCGGGGTGATCACCAGATTCCGGGAGGTGACCCGCAGCAGCGGCGAGCATTGGTTCGTGGGCAGGGCAACGGGCTCCTTGGTCTGGGCGACTCCTTTCGGGTCCGCCACCAGCACGGACCGCTCCGGCCCGGAGTAGCTGAAGGCCAGCATCTGGATGCTCGCCACGGGTTCCTCCACCGCCCGTGCCTGGCCGGCTGCACACAACAGGCAGGCCAAGGCGGACAGGGACCATCGGACAACAATCGGAATCGGGTTCATGCTTTCTTGATTTCGCGGGTTTCCTCGGCGGTCAGCCAGCGGAACGAAACGAGCTCCATCCGGCGGCCGAAGATCTTGTTGGAGGCGTCGGTCAGATCCTTCGCGGCCCGATCGGGCGGATCCGCCGGGGACAGGTAGTCCGCGCCACGCTGCACCACGCCCTCGCACCACGCCACGGCCCGGGTCTCGCCCTTCGAGTCGACGGCCTCACCCATCGCGCGGATCGTGAAGGTATCGGAACGCGGGGCCAGCGCGGGGCCCACCACCTGCAGGAGATCCGCCTGGGTCACCCAGCCCGGAATGCCCTGCCGCAGCGGACCCTCCGCCGCCGCCGGGAAGGCATACTGGGGCCGCGGCACTCCGGACGCGTAGTTCATGGACATCCCGGCGAGGGGTTGGTTCACCTTCGAACGCGTGTCGTCCAGCGCCGCTTGCAGGGTGCCTTTCAACGCGAGAGTGGAATCCCCGGCGAGACTGCGGTTCACGAAATCCGCCAGCGAACGAAACGGCCCGCGGCGTTTGACCTGGCGCACGGTCGCCTCGGCCAGGCCGCGGATCTGGTCCGCGGTCAGCTCGCGGCTGCCGTTCCACCACCGGTCCTCCATCTCCTTGCCGCTGGCCCGCTCGGCCGGCAGCCCGCCCTGGAAGGTGAAGCGCGAGACCGTGAACGCGTCCTCGCGGGCCGGGGAAATCTCCGGCTTCTCGGTGCCCTCGGTCGAGTCCATCACCACCACCGGGCGGGACAGCATCTGCGAGTAGAATTGCTCCCAGGCCTTCGCCGAGACCGAGTTCACGTTGAAGCCGCCATTGATCCGCACGAAGGCCGCCAACCGCGCCGCGGCATCGGGCTTGAGCTTTCCTCCCGCGCCGAACAGCGAGGCGAGGACACTTTCCGGAGGCTCCGCGGTGCGAAGCTGGCACGCCTCGTCCGGCAGGGCGCGGTTCCCCTGCAGCCACTGGTTGGCCACCGCCTGGAGATTCCGCGACCGGCCATACTGCCGGAAGAACAGTCCATCCTGCGAGAACAGCGACGAGCACCACCAGCCGTCCCACAGCAATTTGTTCGCGATGTAGGAGCGGTCGAAGCGGACCGGGTCCGGGTGGCTGATGTCATGAGCCCAGTAGGGCCAGCCCTTCGCGGTGATCGCGAGCGCCGGGATGCCCGGGCTGGCATAGGAGTTCCCGATCGCGTTGTTCTGCGGGAACTGGGTGATCCGGCCGCGGTGGAACTTGAAGTCCACATTCATGCCGAACGGATTCTCGGGAATCTTCGGCTCCGGCCGGTAATCGAACAGCGGCAGATGCTGCAGCTGCGCCAGCGAAACCGGCGGCACCAGCGGGATCTCCTGCGCGATCGCCCGCAATTGCCCCGCCGGGGTATAACTGGTGCCGAAGTACATCTCGTCATCGCGATTGGGAGGAAGCTGCATGCGCTTCGAGACATCGATCCACGTGGTCACCGCCTTGAATCGGAACGTGAACCCGTCCTCGAACCACGGCGTCACCTGATCGGTCGCCAGGGACGAGGGGCTGGCGTGGACCGGATGGGACGGCATCGAGAACGACCAGTCCTTCGAGGGGAAAAGCTCCTCGTCCAGCGGCTTCCGGTAGGTTTCGAAAATGAACAGCGGCGTGGGGCTGTTCAGCAATTGCCCGAAGGTGCGCACCGGCACCTCGCTCTCCGGGATCACGCTGATCTGCGGGCTGGTCGCGGTGAAGCGGAAGCCCGTCACCGTGCTGGTGCCGAACCGCAGCACGGTATTGAGATCATCCGTCCCCGTTCCGTTGTTGCCATGCCAGTCCGTGTGCTCGCCCCCCATCTGCAGGCTGATGCCGCCGGTATTGCTGCCGAGAGTGGAGACGGACGGCACCACGGAAATCCGCAGCGAATCCCCCCCGCCTCCGGCGATTTCACTGCCTGGACTGGATTGGAAGGAGGTGTTGCCGGCGTTCTTCAGGTTCAAGAACGGACCACCGTAGTTGCCATTCGCCCCGCAATCGAACGCCTTGTTCTGCATCCAGAAGTAGAAGTCGTATGGGAACCGGTTGCGGTGGTACTCCGGATGGGACGGGTCGAACTTCTCGGGATACAGCACACGGGTGGCACCGGCCGGGATCACCAGGTTGGAAGCGGACTTCTGCGGCGATTCCGGGCCGAAGGCCGGATAGATCGTCGCGTTGCGCTTCACGAAGTCCACCGTCGTGGTCTGCCCGCCGGCATCGATGTTGAACACCACCGGAATGGGCGATGAACCGGCGTTGTACTCCGGCACCACCAGGTCGACGTTGTACGGATTCCACAGTACCACGATCGGATAGATGTGGAGGCGCAGCGCGAGCGGCTTGTTCGGATCGGTGGGCGCGGTCATCTGCACGGTGGAGTAGCTCACCACGTAGAGGTTCTTGAGCAGCACCGGCTGGAGACGCCAGCGGTCCCGCTCGATCGAGGGATTCGCCTCGATGTCATCGCGGCCACCCCTGAACCCGGTCTGCCGGTAGGCGGTCACCCGCGGGCGGCCCTTCGGATCGAAGGCCAGCATCGCCGGGTTCTTCGAGTAGCTCATCGCGTTCCGGAGCTGGTCCCACGAGAACAAGCGGTAGTCACGGTTCACGCCGCCATTCGGCCCCAGGGTGCCGGCCCGCGCCGCCTCCGCCTGCCCCTGCTCCTCCAGCCACTCCAGCCACAGGTTCATGCAGCGCTTCAGCTTTCCGGAGGTGACATCCACCGGGAGGAACTCGCTCTGGGTGGTGAGGTCGTGGAAATAGCGCCGGGACGCCAGGTCGCCATTGCCCGGGGTGGCACCGGCCACGTCGATCGTGGACATGTCCGGGAGCTTCCCGAGCTTCTCCAGGGTGTCCGGCATCACCGGATCCGAGACGTGGTGGCCCAGCGGATTGAAACGCCGGGAACCCGCCAGGGTATCGGCCACGTCACGGGCTCCGCCGTTCTTTTCCGGATCGGGGGCACGCAGCGTGGCCTTCTGGCCATTGTCGGACGTCCACCACGCGAATCCACCCTGGTCATTCCGGATCACCGGCACCCGCACCTGGTCCGCCGGATCGCTCACCGAGCCCCCACCCGCCGCGATCCGCGCGGTGGCATCGCTCGCCAGCGAAGTATTGGCCGCATAGTTGAAATCGGTCGGATCGGGTGCGGACACCAACCAGGACCGGAAGGCCTCCGTCCGGTTCTTCGGACGGGCATCCATGTTGTCCACGGTGACCTCTTCGCCCGACTGCCACACCCCGGTGAACCGGGGATTGGCAACTCCATCCACCTCCGGCGTCTCGGGATCGGTATCCAGGACTCCCGCCGGAGCGCTCACCCGCTGGTCCGGTCCCATCTCCTTCTGGAGCTGGGCCAGGCCCATCATCAACGCCACCCTGGCATTGGCACGGGCCTCCGCCCGCCACTTCTGCTGCTCCGTGGTGCGGAGGGTGATCGCGGACAATTGCAGCAAGCCGAGTGCAAGCACCGCGAGCAGCACCATCATCACCAGCACCACCATCAGGCTGAATCCACGCCGCTCCCGCGACAGCCGGGAAGATATCCGGGAAATCATGCTCCCACGATAACCAAATCCCCCCCCCGCACCTCTCCGCGCTTGATTTCATTATGATACTATCTTCCACACCCCCCGATTTCCATCAAACCAGCACCACCAAATCCATCAATCCAATACCACTAAACGCCCCACACCCGCCTTCCATCCCACACCCCCATTCCCAAAAAGCAAAAAACGATCAATACCGCTCGCCACTCAAGAACCATCGGTATCCCAACCGCAATCAACCTCCCACCACACCGCTAGACCCGAACGACCTCAAACCGGACACTTTGTTAAATTGGTATCCGTATTGAATCAATCCAGTGGATGCATGCAACCCGATTCCATGACACTCTCCCATCATTCCAAGGGCGAACCTGCGGGATGCTCACGGACAAGATTTCCTGGGTACATGATGCAATAAATGAACGAGGATGGCCGGGGGGCTTGCTCCCCGGCCATCATTCATTCGGGGTGGAAAATCCTCCAAGGAGGGCTCTGGATTTGGAGAGCGGCGAGGCATCGCCGCTTTGGGTGCCGGAGAGAATCGACGGGATTTGCAGCTGAGCTGCGGAAGAGGAGCGGCAACCAGGGAGGACGTGATTCTGGAACGTGGGAACGGGTTGGCAAATGCAGATGTTGCCCCCGGCGATGTCTCGCCTCCGCTCAAAGCGGCGATGACTCGCCGCACTCCACATCAGAGCCGATTCAACCCGGGCCCATCACGCGGAAAGGCACCAGCCACCATCCGGCGGCTGATGCCTTCCACAACGAGATCAAACGATCCCTTACTTCGTCGCCTTCAGGCGGACAAACAGCTTTCCATTCACCGCATGGCTCTTCGAAACGGCCACGCTGACCGTGTCGTCGGATGAACCATTCTCCTGGATGAAGGCGTCCGCCGAGGTGGTGGCGGGCACCGGGATGTCCGTCCACGTGGACAGGTCGGTGCTCCACTGGACATTCAACGCCACTTCCGACTCCGAGGCATCGCTGCGGGAGAAGGTGAGCACGATGTTGAAGCCGTCATCCGACTGCACCGGCAGGATGGACGCCAGCGAAACCAGCGGATCGCCGCCGAGCACGTATTCCATCAGGTTCGGGACGCCGTCATGATCCGGATCCTGGGTGGGACCGTTGTTCGTGGCCGTCAGTCCCTTGCCCGCGGCCCAGCCATCGTACGGGCTGCCGGCGGTGGTCACGCTGATCACGCCGGTGCCGGTGAAGTGCGCGTCATCGATGAAGGCCGCGCCGGAGCCGGTGGCACCGTAGGTGCCGGCCGCCGCGGCGGTGGTGCCGATGAACAACTTGTCCACCACCTCGGTGCCGGTGACATCGACCTGGCCGCCGGTGATGACGAGCGTGCCGCTGTCCGCGAGCGAGGAGCCATTGACCGCGATCTTGCCCGCATTGACGGTGGTGCCGCCGGTGTAGGTGTTCGTGCCGGTGAGCGTGAGCGTGCCCGCGCCATCCTTGGTCACACTGCCGGTGCCGCTGATGACATTCGCCACGGTGTGCGCCGTGGTCCAATTGAAGGCCAGCACGCCATTGTTCGTCACGCCGGTGGCGGCGGTGAGCATGCCATCAGTGGTGCCGTTTCCGAGGCGCAGCGTGCCACCGGCGATGGTGGTGCCGCCGCTGTAGCTGTTCGAGCCGGTCAGGGTGAGTGTGCCCGCACCGACCTTGCGCAGCGCCACGATCTTGGCGGTGGCATTGTTCACGTTGCCCGCGATGGAGGTGCTGGTGCCGAGGTGGCCGATCTCCAGCGTGGCCGTGCCGGTACCGCTGCCGGAGCCGCGGATGTTGCCGCCCGTGCTGGAAAGCGAGCCGAACTTCACCGTGTAGTCGCCGGTGCCCGCGAAAATCAGCTCACCCGCCGTGATCGAGTAGGCCGCGTTCTCGCTGGCGGACACCGCCGAGTTGAACTGCGTGTTGTTGCCGCTCGCGGTGTGCGTGAACGTGCCCGTGAACCCGGTGTGGTCGCCGGTGATGAGGACGGTGTTCGCGGTATTCTGGAGAATCGCCCCCGCGCCGGTCACCGTGCTGGTGGTGGTCTGGCTGTTCCCGGTGAAGGTCAGGGTCGCGCCGCTGGCGACGCTGATCGCGCCGCCGTTCAGGCCATTGACGGTCCCCGCCAGCGTGCCGCCGCCGATGACGGTGCCACCGGTGTAGGCGTTCGCCCCGGTGAGGGTCAGCGTGCCCGCGCCGAGCTTCGTGAAGGAACCGGTGCCTGCCAGCACGCCGGACTGGGTCACCGTGGCTCCGGAGCTGGTGACATCGAGGGCACCGCCGCCCGCGTTGATCGTGGCGCCGCGGCTCCACGTCGCATTCGCGCCGGTGTATTCCAGGATACCGCCATCGAAGGTCAGCGCGCCGGTGCCCAGCGCGGTTTCAGCGGCCACCGAAACGCGGCCGCCGCCGAACAGCACGCCACCGGGATAGGTGTAGGCACCGGTGATGGTGAGCTTGCCGGTGCCCGTCTTGACGAGGCTTCCGCTCGCAATGTCCTTGGTGCCGCCGAGCGTGTAGTTCACGGCGCTGTGGTTGAAGGTCATCGTGCCGGCCTGGAGATCGGCCACCGAGACATCGACATTGGTGTTGCCCGCGCCCACCGAGTCATCGAACAGCACATTGTCGAACAAGAGGAAATCGGTCGCCGCGCTGGTGGTGGACAGTTTCCAGTTGGAGAGGCCGGAGGCGTAGCTCCACTCGCCGCTGCCGGTGCCGGTCCAGACCGGATAGCCGGCTCCGGCGTTGCTCACCACCAGGTCGATGAAGTTGCCGTTCTGCTGGATCGTCATCGCCCGCGGCGGGGAGGAGAAACGGAAGTCCGTGGCCAAACCTCCGAACGTACCGAACTGGACCAAGTGGTACGCCCCGTCCACCGCGGGAATGGTCGAAGGGCTGACGACCACCGAGCCGACGCCTCCGCCGGTCGCCAGCGTGTTCGTCACCGCCACGGGAGCCGTGGTGGCGGAGGGATTGCACACCACGGTGCCCGTTCCACTAAAGACCAGGTTGTCCGCGGTCAGCACGCCGGTGCCCGCCTGCCCGCCCTCGACCGCGCCACCCGCCGCCACGGAAACCGTGGCCACGGTCGAACTGCCGCCAAGGAGGCCGCCGGACGCCACCGTGGCGGCTGGTGCGGTGGTGAACGGCGCGTTCACATACAGCTTGCCGCCGGTCACGGTCAGCGCGTCGCTCGCGCCACCGACAAACGTGCTGCTCGCCGCCGGATTCAGCACCACGGTGCCCGCCCCGGTCTTCTCGATCTTTGCCGAGGTGGAGCCGCCGGTGAGAAGCTTGGAAAACGTCCACGAATCCGCCGCCAGCGCGGCATTGACCTGGAGCGTGACCGCGTTGGTGGCGTTGAGCGCGACGTTGCTCGCCCAACCGGTGGTGTTGGTGAGTTTCAGCGTGCCATTGGTCAGGGTCGTCGGCGGGTTGAAGGAGATCCCGGAACCGGACAACTCCTGCGTGCCGGTGCCCACCTTTGCGAAGCCGATGGCGGTCTTGGTGCTGGAGGTCGAGAAGCTGCCGGTGAAGACCCCGTTGCCATTGCCACCGCCGACCGAAAACACGTGGCCGTTCTGTTGGGTATCCAGGGTCAACGTGCCGCTGCCGTTCAGGCCATCGATGGTTTCATTGCCATGGGCAAGGAACAGGGTGGAACCCGTATCGATGGTCACCGACGAGGTGTCCGGGATCGCACCGTTCCAGTAGGACGCGTTGTCCACCTGGTAGGCCCGGTTCTGGAGCTGGAGCTTGGTGTTGCCGGTCACCAGGATATTGCCGGTGAAGTTGTTCACCTGGACCGCGTTGTTGGCCGCGTTCATCGCCGCGGTGAGGGTCACCTGGGTACCACCGCTCACGGTGATCGCGGTGTTGCCCGCGCCGACTCCACCGGTGATGAACGGCGTGATCTGCTTGCCGCCGGAGGTGCACTGGAAGGTCACCGCGCGGTTCAGGGTGAACTGCAGATCGTTGGCGGAGCTCGTCGTCTTGCCGCTCGATCCGAGCACATCCTGCGACCACTTGATGAGCGCCGTGCCGGTGCCGTTCGCCGACACCACCACGTTGACGGCGGAGGTGTTCCCGGCGTTGTAAAAGAGAGTCAGGCCGTTCGCTCCGGTATTGGCGTCACCGAGCGTCACGGTGCCGGTGCCGAGCGAAGCGAGATTGTTCGACTGCAAGGTTCCCTGGCTCAACGTGACTCCCGAAAGCGCCGAGTTGGCGCCGCCCAGGACCACCGTGCCCGCACCGGACTTCACGATGCCACCGCCGACGATCAGCGAATTGAGGGTCGCCGTCACGCCATTGGCCGCGGTGAGCGTGGGCGTGGTGCCGTTCAGGATCAGGGCATTGGCGGTGACCGTGTAACCGGTCACATTGAACGTCAGATCGTTCGCCGTCACGCCGCCGGAGGCCAGGGTCACGGTGCCGGCGGTGGTGTCGAACACCGCATCATTGTCGGTGCCGCTCGCGGGCCAGATCGTGTTGGTGGAGCCATCCCACCAGTTGCTGTTCGTGCCCACATCCCAGGTGCCGGTGCCGCCATTGGGGTTCGGGGCAGTGGAGCCGTTGCCATCCCAGGTCAAGGATGCGGCGTTGGCGACACATAGCATGAGGGCGGAACCGAATGCGGAGGAGACCATTCGGGGGGCAATCAGATCACGGAATACGCGGGGTTTCATTGAGTATGGGAGGCGATGAGTTCAACGCAATTGGACCGCGGAACACCTGCCCGACAGGTGGGGAATGGATGTCCCGCTTATCGTGAACTATGCACGCCTCCTCATTTCCCCACTCCTACTTCATTGAAATAAACTCAATACTCAGTTAACCGGACCCATCCGAAACATCCACAAACCAAACCATTTCTCGCATCTTATCCAATACCCATTCAACAGCCCACTTCGCCCACCCGGATTGAATCGACCTTCGTATTGCTTTGGCAGAAAGGCACCCGACATCCTCTTTGAATGTCGATTCAGCCCCGGATCACCCAAAGACACCTCAGAGACTGCGGATCCTCTCGATGACCGGCTGGCCCTGGATCTGGGTGCGGAAGGCCTTCGGGGTCAGCCCCGTGACCTCCAGGAAACGCCGGTTGAAGTTGGAGAGGTTGTTGTAGCCGGCCTGGAACGCCGCCTCGGTGATCGAAAGGCGGCCGTGGGCGATCTGGGAGCACACCTTGGCCACCCGGATCTCGTTCAGATACCGGTTGAAGACACAGCCCATGTGCATCTTGAACCACCGGCTGAATGCCGCGGGCGACATCCTCACGCGTTCCGCCGCCTCCTGCTGGGTGATGGGCTCGGCCATGCGGCTTTCGATCCATGCGAGCAGGTCGTCGAGGCGCGGGTTCTGCCACGCCGACTTCCCCTCGTCGACCGCATGCAGCGAATGGACGGTGAGGCCCGCGAGCTTCGAGAAAATCCGCAGCAGGTCGGCGAAGGTCTCCAGGCTGGGAGCATCGTTCTCCGCCAGCGCCTCCATCATGCGTCCCACCTCCTCGACGCCCTTGCCGGAGAAGCGCACGCCGCGCTTCGCGCTTTGGCACAGGTCATGGAACGCCTGCACCTCCGGCAGCGTCCAAAAAGCCTCGCCCCACACCTGCGGGAGGAAGTGGATCACCGTGCAGCGCGTCTCCTCGGTCTGGTTCTTGCTCGAGAACCAGGTGTGCGGGACATTCCCCGGCAACATCGCCAGGTCACCCGCTCCGAATTTCTCCACCGAGGTCCCCACATGCCGGGTGCCGCGCCCGCTGCGGTTGAACGTGATCTCCCACTCCGGGTGGTAGTGCCACAGGAACCGATAGCTGGGCTCGCAATAGCTGCGCGCTGTGAACGCCCGCGTTTTGGTGACGGGGATCACCGTGCAGCTCGGCTGTCCATAGCCAGCGTTCAGACTCGTTCCTTGCATTCCCTTTGTTAAATGCGTATGCAAGCCTATGCAAGTCTGTAGCAGTGTTTGAACCCCGCATCTTCGTAGGATCGACGGATGCTCCAGAACGCCCAATCCCCCGCTCCCCCGGCAACCTCTCCAGGAGGAACTGTGGCACCACCCCTGCGCCTGTGCTTCATCGGCTGCGGGGCCCGGGCAAAGGCATATGCCGAGGCCGCCGCGCGCCACCCATCCGCCCTATCCACCGCCGCCGTGGCCGACCCGGTGGCCAGCCAGCGCGCGGACGTCCTGGCACTGGTCCCGGACCAAGCGGTGATGGAATTCAATACCGGTGAGGAACTCCTCGCCGCGGGCAAGCTCGGGGACGTGGCCGTGATCACCACCCAGGACCGTTTCCACTACCGCCAGGCGAAGCTCGCCCTGCACGCCGGATACGATCTGCTCCTCGAAAAACCCGCCGCCTGCACCGCCGTGGAAGTGCACGAGCTGGTGGAGCTCGCCAACTCGCTCGGCCGTCGCATCGTGCTGTGCTTCGTGCTCCGCCACACCCCCTTCTACCGGAAGGTGAAGGAGGTGATCGACAGCGGCGCGCTCGGAAAGCTGGTGAGCATCCAGGCCACCGAAGGCGTGGAGCCATGGCACTTCACCCACTCCTTCGTGCGCGGCCATTGGTCACGCAGCACCGATTCCACGCCGATGATCGTGGCGAAGTGCAGCCACGACACCGACATCCTGTCCTGGCTGGTGGATTCGGAATGGGTGGAGGTCTCCAGCTTCGCGGGCAACCAGTGGTTCCGCCCGGAAAATGCCCCGGCCGGAGCCACCGCCCGCTGCACCGATCCGTGCCCCCATGCCAACGGGGGCTGCGCCTACGCGGCCCAACGCTACCTCACCGACAAGAAGCAACCGTGGCTGCCACAGGTGATGTCGGGCTGGGCGTCCGCCAGCGACACGGACATCCTGGAGTGGCTGCGCCAGGGAAACTGGGGACGCTGCGTTTACCACTGCGATCAGGACACGCCGGACCATCAGGTCGTATCGCTGCGTTTCGCCTCCGGTGTCACCGCGCAACTGTTGATGACCGCCTTCGACCAGGGCCGCCGCATCCGCATCCACGGCACCGAGGCCGTCCTCCAGGGATCCATGCACGCCGATGGCATCGAACACCGTCTCGAACTCCGCCACCACGACGGCCGCGTGGAAGAGATCGAGGTGGAAGATCCAGGCGGAAACGGCTATGTGGGGCACGGTGGGGGTGATGACGCGCTGATCGCCACCCTGCATGAACAATTCACCGCTCCCGGCCCGTACGACAACCATCACTTCATGGCCGGCCACCTCATCGCCTTCGCCGCGGACACCGCGGCCCGGACCGGCTTGGCGATCTATCTTTCCCATCCCACGCCCCATTGACCTCCATGCATCTGCAAAGCCCGGACTGGTTCATTGTCATCGCCGCCTTCGTCCTCTTCGCGGGCATGGCGATCTGGAGCGGACGCCAGTCGAAGAGCGTCTCCGGATTCCTCGTCAGCGGCCGCTGCGCCGGACGCTACCTCCTCACCATCGCCGCCGGCATGGTCTGGATCGATGCGATCAACATCGTCGGCATGTTCGAGCTCTACTACGTCGGCGGCTTCCCGGGAATGGGCTGGGGCCTGATGATCCAGCCGCCGCTGGCCGTGTTAATGGCCGTCTCCGGCTGGGCCGTGTACCGCTTCCGCGAAACCCGCGCCATGACCGTGCCGCAGTACCTGGAGATGCGCTACAGCCGCGGCGTGCGTGTCACCGCGGGCATCGTCGCGTGGACGGCCGGGATGATCAATTTCGGCATCTATCCGGCGGTGAGCGCGCACTTCATCTCGTGCTTCTGCGGGCTGCCCGCGCACCTCGCGCTCGGCGGCATGCAAATGCCGGTGTTTCCGCTACTGATGGCGGTGATGATGGCGGTGACGCTGCTGTTCGTCTTCCACGGCGGCCATGTCACGGTGCTGGTGATGGACTTCTGCCAGGGCCTTTTCATCAACGTCGCCGCCATCCTGCTGGTGCTGGTCGTGGGCTTCACCTGGCTGAACTGGCAGGAAGTGCTGGCGGTGCTCAACCAGGCTCCCGCCGATGCCTCGCTGCTCGATCCCGTGCACACGTCGAACGTAAGGGACTTCAACCTCTGGTACTTCCTGATCGGCTCGATCGGCATGTTCTACACCCGCCTCTCGAACTTCCAGGGCCAGGCCTTCGATGCCGCCGCGCGCACGCCCCACGAGGGCCGCATGGGCAACGTGCTGGCCCAACTTCGCTGGCACACGCTGTGCCTGTTCTTCATGGTGATGGTGCTGGCCGCCCAGACGGCGCTGAAGCACCCGGCCCACGCCACGCTCGGCCACTCGATCCAGGCCTGGCTGGACGTGCTGGAGCAGCAGCACGGCGCGGCCGTCCGCGGCCAAATGACGGTGAGCACCGCGCTGGCCTTCATCCTGCCCGTCGGCGGGAAAGGCCTCTTCCTCGCCATCATGGTGGCGGCCATGATCTCGAGCAAAAGCGCCTTCATCCACTCCTTCGGTTCGATCTTCGTCCAGGACGTGGTGATGCCCTTCCGCAAGACCGCGCCCGCTCCGGAGCGCCAGTTGCGCTGGCTGCGGCTCTCGATGTTCGGCGTCACCGCCTTCGCCATTCTCTTCGGCTGCCTCTACCGCCAGACGGAGAGCATCCTGATGTACTTCGCCCTCAGTAACACGCTCTGGCTCGGCGGCTCCGGCGCGATCCTCATCGGCGGCCTCTACTGGAAAAAGGGCAACACCCGCGGCGCCTATGCCGCCATGGGCGTGGGTGCCGTGCTCGGCCTCGGCGGTTTCGCCATCATGCAGGGCTGGGAAAAATGGTTCGGCGCCCCGCTCCGGTTCTCCGTGGCCGGACATGCCTTCGAGCTCAATCCGCAGTGGTGGCTGCTCTTCACCATGGTGGTCTCGACTCTGGCCTACGTGGGCGTGTCCCTCGCCACCCGCCGTGGCGTGTCCTTCGATCTGGACCGGCTCCTGCACCGCGGCGAGTCCACCGCCGCCTCGGATGAACGCATCCCGCTGTGGAAGCGCATCTGCGGCATCACCCCGGAGTTCACCACCCGCGACCGGCTGACGGTCTACCTGCTCATGGGCTGGATCTTCGTCTGGTTCGCCGCCTGCGTCGTGATGATCGCCTTCGCGGTGGCCGGCAGGATCGGCAATGCCGAGTGGGCGGGTTTCTGGAAAATCTACCTCTGCGCCCTCTTCGGCCTGCTGGTCTTCACCACCGCCTGGCTCGGCATCGGCGGGATCAGGGACCTGAAGACCATGTTCCACCTGCTCCGCACCGGTTCCGCCGATACGGCGGAAGATGGCTCCGTGGCCACCGACCGCTCCGACGCCGCCTGACCCTTTCCTTTGTCCAATCGATTCCCACGCATTGCCCCATGAAGTCCGTTTGTTCCCTCGCGGCGCTGCTCGCTTGCGTCCAGGCCGCCACCGCCGAAGTCCAGCCACTCGCCCACTACAATCTCCAAGGCCAGGGCGGCATCCGCGATACCGCCGCTCCGCCCACCTTGGCAGGCCAAATCAAGGACGCCCCGATCCTGACCCGACAGGGATCTCCGAAGATCATGTCGGACAGCCCGGAGCCCCGGCGCCAGGTGTCCGATTCCTCGCTCAACTTCGAGGCGGACGACCAATGCTACAACGCCCCGAAAAACCTCGCCTCCGGCGACCGCTTCGTCATCGAGGTCTGGGCCCACGCCACGAAGGAAAATGACGGCGGCTGGCATACCGTCCTCGCCAATGGCGATGGCGGCAGCGGCTTCCTCATCGCCCAGAACGGCGACCAGTGGAAGGTCCTCGTCGGAGGCACCGGCGACACCACGCTTGGCAAAGTCACCGCCGGGAAATGGACCCACCTCGCCATCGTGCGGGATGGCGGGCAATGCAGCGGCTGGGTCGATGGCGTGAAGGTCTGCCAGCTCCCCAACGTCGGCGGCGGCAAGCCGAACTTCTCCCTGGGTGCCACCGCACCGGGGAAAGAGCCGTTCAAGGGCTGGATCTCCGAGGCGCGGGTCTCCTCCTTCGAGCCGGGCAAGTTCGCCCCCACCGACCTACTCCTCGATGAAGGGAAAATGAAAGTTCTCCAGGCGGCCGAGATCGCGAAACAAACCCAATTCGTGAGCGATCTCGTCAAAACGCCCGGACTCCAATCGGTGCCGGCATTCATCGAAAAGCCCACCGGCACCGATTGGTTGATCTCGCCCCCGGACCAGCCGTCCTCGCTCCAGATCCGTCCCGCCCAGGACGGGCGCAGCGCGCAGGTGCTCCTCACCAATGGCATCGTCAACCGCACCTTCCTGATCGCGGATGGCAGTCTCGGCTGCATCGGCATGCGCCGCGTCGACCGGGACATCGAGTTCATCCGCGCCGTCAAACCCGAGGCCCGCATTTGCCTCGATGGCAACTGGATCGAGATCGGCGGCCTCACCGGCGCGCCCGACCAGGCGTTCCTCAGCCCGTCGTGGCTGCCGATGCTCCATGCCAAGCCGGGCAGCTTCCGGCTCACCGGCATCGAAACCGGCGCGTGCGTGAAGCCCTACGAGTGGCGACCAAAATGCAATGCCCCGGAAAACATCGCGTGGCCCGCGAAGGGCCGCCGCATCACCTTCCAGTTCACCGCCCCGGAGGAAAGCCCCTACAAGGGCGCGGGCGTCGCCGTCAGCTACGAGATCTACGACGGCATTCCGGTGATGATGAAAACGTTCCGCTTCATCAACCGCACCGGGCGGGATGTCGTGGTCACCCGCTTCGAAGGCGAGCACCTCGCCGTCCAGCCCACGAACTCGGCGATGCTGCACGTGGAGAGCGACTACTCGTTCGCCCTGGCCAATTCCCGTGCCAGCGGCAGCGCCCTCGGCATCCATACCGGCGGCACCAAGGCCGACTTCGAAGAATATTATCACGGCGGTGGCACCACCCGCTTCCTCCGTGATCCGCAGTGGGGATCGATGGCCACGCTCAACCAGGCCGAGGATGGGGTGCTGGACGATCCGGAGAACGCCCTGCTCCTCAGCCTGCCCCCCACCGGACCGGACTGGCTGGTGAAGCCGGGCGAATCGTTCGATGCCTTCCGCACCTTCGAGATCCTGAATGACTCCACCGACCGCGAACGCAAGCTGCTCGCCCTGCGCCGCTTTTACCGGAAGCTCGCGCCACAGACGAACGAGAAGATGTTCGAGGTCCACGCGCCGGTCACGCGTGACATGAAGATCCTCGGCCCGCTCATGGACCAGATGGCCGAGATCGGCTTCGAGCAACTCCAGGCCCCCGAGCACCCCGGCGGCTTCAACTACGCGGACACCTCCGAAGGCAACGTCCAGTCGATGAAGGCCATCTGCGACTACGCGAAGACCAAGGGCATCCGCGTGGGTGCCTACCAGCTCCTGATGGCCTCCCACGGCTGGGGATCGAAGGAGGACAACTACAACTGCATCGATCCGGTCAGCAAGCAGCCCGGCAGCATGTTCGGCCAGAGCGCCTGCGGTGCCAGCGCGTGGGCGGACATGTACTACGACAACATGTGGAAGACCATCGAGGCCACCGGCATGGGCGCCTTCAAGCCGGACGGCCCCTACCACGGCGACCCCTGCGCCGCCACCGACCATCCGCACCACCGCGGACTTGCCGACTCCCAGTGGGCCCAGTGGTCGTGGATGTGCAAGGTGCTGCACGAAGGCCAGCGCCGGAACCTCTACCTCACCGTGCCGGACTGGTACTTCCTCAATGGCCAGGCCTGCACCGGCATGGGCTACCGCGAGGCCACCGACAACATCGACATCGCCCTCCAGACCGTCATCTACCGCCAGTACATCTTCGACGCCACCTGGCAGAAAACCGCGCAGATGGGCTGGGTGAACCTGAACACCGGCGTGCTGCCGGGCGGCATGGAGAAGAGCCTCGACAAGTATGAGCGGACCTTCTTCGTGATGCTCTCCTCCGGCGCCCAGGTGTGGGTGCGCGGGCACAGGCTCTACGACGGCCCGCAAAGCCGCGCGATGCTGCTGAAATGGATGGCCTGGTACCAGCGCCACCGCGAGGTCATCCTCGGCGACATCATCCATCTCCGCCGTCCCGACGGCCGCGACCTCGACTACACGCTGCACGTCAATCCCGGCGGCAAGGAGAAGGGCATGCTGATCGTGTTCAACCCGCTCGACCAGCCGGTGAAAAAGGAGATCAGCGTCCCCCTCTACTACACCGGCCTGAGCGACACCGCCTCGATCCGCCATGAGGACGGTGACGCGCGCACCGTCCCGCTCGACCGGGACTGCAACCTCAAGGTCACCGTCGAGCTCCCGCCGAACGGCTACACCTGGCACGTGATCGAATGACTCCCATGATCCAGCCTTTCATCCCCGACATCCCCGCCACCGGTCGCTTCACCCTGCCGACGGAAGCGGGCCAGGACGACCTGGTGCTCGAGCTCGCCACCCGCTGGGGCGCGGACACCATCCGCGATTCCGACGGCACCGAGCTGTCCCCGTCCCTCACCGCACTGGGCTTCGACATTTTCTCGACCGTCTGCCTCACCCGCGCCGATCAGGAGTTCGTCCGCGCTCACCCGGAGTTCCTGATCCGGAAGTTCCTCCGCTCCGATCCCGCCACCGCGGTTTCGGACACGCTGGTGCTGGTGCCGATGGCGGGATTCGACGCGCGCAAGTACCGGATCGACACCCTCAACGATCCCGCCACCTGGTGGGAGGTGCACGACCGCACCACCGGCGAAAAGGTCCCCGGCCCGCAGTGGTCGTTCGATCCCGCCGCCGGAACGGTGACGCTCCGGGACATCACGCCCTGGCACCAGTACACGGTGAACTTCCTGGTCCAGCAGATCTGGGATTCGACCTCGATGCACAACCATCTGACCAACGGCTGGACGTGCGATCCGATCATGAGCGTCGATCCGTGGCACCCCGCCTGTTACGATCACCTGATGCGGTGGTTCGACCGCTGGCTGGAGGAGCACCCGGCCACCACCGTGGTCCGCCTCACCACGCTGTGCTACCATTTCCCGATCGACAGCGGGGCCGATGGCAAGACCCGCTACTTCGATGGCCAGGGCTACGCCGACACCGTCAGCATTCCCGCCCTGCTCGATTTCGAGGCGAAGCACGGCTACCGCCCCACCAGCGAGGACTTCGTCGACGCGGGCTACTACCGGAACACCCACCGGGTGCCCACCGTCCGCCAGCGCCAGTGGATGGACCACATCCACGCGTTCATCGTCCGCTTCGGCCGCGATCTCACCGACCGCATCCACCGCGCGGGCAAGAAGGCCGCCATCTTCTGGGGAGACCACTGGATCGGCATGGAACCCTACCTGCCGGGCTTCCAGGAGATGGGCATCGACATCCACATCAACGCCTGCGAGGGCGGTGTGGTCGCCCGCCGGTGCGCGGAGGCCCCCGGCCCGCAGGTGAAGGAACTACGGTTCTACCCGTACCTGTTCCCGGACACCTTCAACGACCACGGCGGGCAACCGCTGCGGGATTCGCAACTGTTCTGGGCGAACGTCCGCCGCGGGCTGCTGCGCGGGCTGGTGGACCGGATCGGCTACGGCGGTTACCTCAGCCTCGCGGCCCGTTTCCCGGCCTTCGTCGACCACGTCGCGGACATCGCCCGGGAATTCCGCACCCTGCTGGAGGTCACCGGCGGCACGCGGTCGTGGCGGATTCCCGTGAAGGTCGCCATCCTCAATGCCTGGGGCGCGTGCCGGTCCTGGATTCCCATGGAGGGCCGCGACCAGAAATTCGCCGTCCCCTACAGCGACAACATGTTCCTGCTGGCCCGCAGTTACCTGCTGGAATGCCTGGCCGGACTGCCGGTGGACGTCGCCTTCCTGTCGTTCGACGATGTGCTCGCGCACGGCATTCCGGGCGACGTGGACGTCGTGATCAACGACGGCGACACCGGCACCGCGCAGTCCGGTGGCGACCACTGGTTGCAGCCCGCCATCGTCGCGGCGATCCGCCGTTTCGTCCACCAGGGCGGCGGCTTCATCGGCGTGCGCGAACCCTCCGCCTGCCTGGCGAACGGACGCGTGTTCCAGCTCGCGGACGTGCTCGGCGTCGATCAGGAAACCGGCCAGTCCCCGGGCCAGCGGCCCGTCGCCGAATGGAGCGCGGACCCCGGTCACTTCATCCTTGGCGGCGAACCGCTGGAGCTGGACTTCGGCACCGCCCAAAGCCACGTCGCGCCCGTGCTCCACGATACCCAGGTGCTCGCCACCGGCCCCGGCGGCCATGTCCTCGCCTCCGCCCGCGATTGCGGCCAGGGCCGCGCCGTCTATTTCGCCGGTCTCCCCGCCACCTTGGACAACTACCGCCTGCTGCTGCGCGCGCTGGTGTGGGCCGCCCACAAGGAGGATGCGCTCGAGCGCTGGCATTCCACCCACCCGCACACCGATTGCGCGTGGTATCCGGAAACCCGGCGGCTGGTGATCGTGAACAACTCCCCCTCCCCGCTCACCACCACCGTGCTGGACGGCGGCGGTCGTGGCACCTCGGTCGAGCTCGCTCCCTTCGGCAGCGTCTGGTTCTCGACCTGATCCGCCTTGCGCGGTTCCTCGGGATGTTCCCGCCGCTCCATTTCCCTCGGGAAAGGAAGCGGCGGGATTTTCCTCCTTACGTCCGGCGAAACCATGCCGGGCGGAAATTCCCCAATTCATCCGCAAGGAAAGACGTGGCCCGGGATGGAATGGCGGTCGGGAGCACCCCCACCGACCACCATCCCGCATGTTGCATGTACCCAGGAAGGAAGGGGCGGATCACGGTGGCATCGTCGTTTGCCGATCGCCTGCTCCACCCTTCCACATCCTGCCCGCGCCTTCTCCCATCCACTTCACAAAACACTGGTATCGGTTTGACCGGGCCACCCTTTGAAACCGGCTCCCCCTCTTCCCCCTCCGGCGCGGAATCGCCTCCACCATCCACCTCCAACGCGTCCCCGGAGGACATAAATCCGTATGTATTTTTCTGCAACTGCGGCAAAGCCGGAGAACCGCGCGCGGGCTACTGTCCAAGGACTGCATGCTCCGGCCACCGGCGGCAACCCGATCGGAGCGATCCCACCACCATCATGCAAATCCGCGAGATCCTCCTGCTCCACCACTCCCACACGGACGTCGGCTACACCCATCCCCAGCCCGCCTTTTGGGAGCTCCAGCGCCGCATCATCGACCAGGCCATCGATCTCTGCGAGGACACCGCGGATCAACCGGATGCCTCCGCCGTCCGCTGGACGTGTGAAACCACCTGGCCGGTGCTCCACTGGCTGAACCGCGCGCCATCGTCACAGATCGAGCGCTTCCGCGCGCTCGCGAAGGCGGGCCGCATCGCGGTGGGCGCGATGCCACTGCACCTCTCCCCGCTGGCCCACACCCCGCAGTTCGCCCATGGCTTGAAAGCGGTGCGCCTGCTCCGCGATGAGCTCGGAGTGCCGATCCGCTCCGCCATCAGCCACGATGTCAATGGAGTGCCGTGGCCGCTCACCAATCTCCTGCTGGACTCCGGCATCGATTCCTTCCTCATGGGCATCAATGTCCACAGCGGCGGTTTCCCCTACGAGCGCCCCCGCTGGATGAACTGGCACAGCCCGGACGGCCGCCCGCTGCTCACCTACAATGGGATGCACTACAACACCTTCGGCCGCGAAAGCCGCTATGCCGAAGGCTCGACGGTGATCATGCAGCAGGCGCTCGACACCTACATCGGCAAGCTGGAGGCCGCCGGCCATCCCACCGATTTCGTGATGCTCACCTCCACCCATCCGGTCTACAGCGACAACTATCCGCCGGATCCGTTGCTGGCGAAAATGATCGCCCGGTGGAACAGCGAGGGACGTTTCCCCGCCATCCGCTTCGTCACCCCGGAGAGCCTGGTGGAACACTTCCACGCCACTCCCGGCATCCAGGTCCCGGATGTGCATGGCGATTGGTCGGACTACTGGAACTTCGGCTCCGCCAGCTCCGCCACCGAGACCCGCGTGAACCGGAACACCGCGCGCCGCCTGCTCTCCGCCGGCATGCTCCGGACCTCCATCCCGAAATCGGACGACGTCACCGTCCGCTCGCTCGACGCGTGGCGGAACCTGATCCTCTTCGACGAGCACACCTGGGGCCCGGACCGCACGGTGCAATCGAGCCAGTCCGATCCGATCGACGAGCAGTGGATGCTCGATGCCGCCTACGCCTGGCGCGCCCGCTCACAGACCGGGCTGCTGGTCCGCGATTCCCTGGACCACCTCTCCGGGAATCCCACCAATCTCCCGGGACCAAAGTCCGTGCTCTGCTTCAATCCCTCCGCGCAGCCGCGCGAGTGCTTCGTCCGCATCCCGCACTCGTGGGCGGACGGAAGCTGGCGCCACTGCTCCAGCAATGTCGCCCGCCTCGAGGTCGACCAGTGCCTGTGGGATGATTCGAACTCCTATCTCGCCGGTCCGCTACAGCTCGCTCCGTGCAGCCTCACCCCGTTCCCGATCGAGACCCTCCCGCCCGCGCCCGCGGCTCCCAGCCTGCGGGCCACGGAAACCACAATCGAGACCAACTTCCACCGCCTCACCTTCGATCCGGAAACCGGCCACGTCACCAGCCTGTATGACAGGAAGCTCTGCCGTGAGTTCATCGATCCGGACGCGGAGTGGCCGTTCTTCGGCCTCGTCCACGAGCAGCCCGATCCGGATCACCATGACCTCACCACCGGCGAGCTGGGGCGGGATGCCTATTACCATAGCATCTGGGACCTGCTCCACGCCGATGTCGATTGCTGGCAATACGATTGGAAGGCGAAGCGCCGCGGCGCGGGTGCCTTGATCAGCCTGCACGTGGAGCAGCATCCGGACGGCATCTCGCTGGTGACCTGCCGCGAGGCTCCCGGCATCCGCCACGACAGCGGGGCCACCCGGCCTTCCAGCGGTTTCTTCGCCCACCTGCCGGGTGCGCTGATCCAGAGGATCAAGCTCAGCGCGCTGGCGCCGGTGGTGGAACTCACCGCCACCTTCACCAAGGACGAAAGCCGCTCGGCCGAGGCGATCTACTTCGCCTTCCCGCTCGATCTCCCGAAGTGGTCCGCCCACTACGATGCCGCCGGGGTGCCCACCCGCTGGGACACCGAGCAATTGGAAGGCTCGTGCAAGAACTGGGTCACCACCGGTTCCTGGGCCTGCGTTCACAATCCCACCGCCGGGGTCACCCTCTCCACCCCGGATGCGCCGCTGGTCCAGTTCGGCGACTTCGGCTTCGGCCGCCCGCAGGGATTCGCCCGCGATCGCGCCAAGCCCCTGCTGCTGAGCTGGGCGGTGAACAACTACTGGATGACGAACTTCCGCCCCAGCCAACCCGGGCCGATGCGCTTCCGCTACGAACTCCGCACCCACGGCGCCTTCGATCCGGTGCTCTCCTCCCACGCCGGTCTCCAGACCGCGAGCCCGGTAGAGGTCCATCCGGTGATGGCCGCCGCCCCACCGGCCCGCAGCTTCCTGCGGGTCGAGAATCCCGCGATCGTCCCGCTCCAGTTCGCCCCCTGTGACGATGGTTCCGGACACCTCATGCTGATCCTCCAGAACGTGACCGACCGGACCGCCGGCACCCACATCGAGTTACCACAGCAACTGGTCTGCCGGATCGTGGAATCGAACGCTCTGGGTGATATGGGCGAAGAAATCGGCAAGGCCGCCCTGTTCCACGTGTCCCTGGCACCGCGGGCCACGCGCATCCTCCGCATCCTCACCGATACCTCGCCCAAATCCAACGGCGCGCCCTCCCCGCTCCACCAGCTCTGGAAATACGCCGCCTGCTGACCTCTCGTTCCCACCTCCCGTGAACCGCACGCATCCGCTCCTCGCCAGCGCCCTGTTGGCCCTGCCGTCCGCCTCCGCGGGCGGCGCGCCCGCCTCCGACCTTTCCGCGCCCGTCGCGGAAGGACTTCACGATCCGATGGCCATGGCCGTGACCCCGGACCAGAAGCTCATCGTCATCGAGCGGGAGGGGCGCATCCTGCGGGTCCATCCGCTCACGGGAGGCACTTTCGAGATCGGACAGCTCGACGTTTCCACGCTGCACGCCAAAGACTCGAACAGCCCCTCCGCGCGCGAGGAGGGGCTGCTCGGCATCGCCCTCGATCCGAAGTTCGAGAAGAACCAGCGCCTCTACCTGCACTACAGCGTGCCGAGAACCCCGCGCAACCGCCTGTCCCGCTTCACGCTCAAGAACGGCGTCCTCGATCCCGCCAGCGAGCTGGTGATGCTGGAGATCCCCATCGAGCGGGACAAGAAGGTGTGCCACCTCGCGGGCTCGATGGCCTTCGGTCCGGATGGACTGCTCTACCTCGCCATCGGTGACAACACCAACCCGTTCGAAAGCGGCGGCTACGCGCCGCTCGACAACCGCCCGGGACGCGAGCACTTCGACGCCGAGCGCAGCGCGGGCAACACCAACGACCTCCGCGGCAAGATCCTCCGCATCCGCCCGACCGAGACCGGCTACGAGATTCCTCCCGGCAATCTCTTCCCGCCGGGCACGCCGAAAACCCGTCCCGAAATCTACGTGATGGGCTGCCGCAATCCCTTCCGCATCTCCATCGATCCCCGCAAGGGAACCCTCTACTGGGGCGAGGTGGGACCGGATGCGAATGGCGACGGCAACCGCGGCTCGCGCGGCTATGACGAGGTGAACCAGGCCCGCAAGGCCGGAAACTTCGGCTGGCCCTTCGTGATCGCGGACAACCGGACGTATCCGGTCATGGACTTCGCCACCGGCAAGCCCGGCGACATGACCGATGCCGCCGCACCGAAGAACCCCGGCGACCGGAACACCGGCCTCGCCACCCTGCCACCCGCCCAGCCCGCCTTCATCTGGTATCCCTACGCCGCCAGCCAGGAGTTCCCCGCCCTGGGCTCCGGCTCCCGCAATGCCATGGCCGGACCGGTGTTTTACTACGACTCCCATCGTAAATGGAACCTGCTCCCCGCGGAGGACGACCACACGCTGCTGAACTACGACTGGGCCCGTGGAAAGATCTGGAAGGCCCGCCTCAATCCGGACGAGTCCCTCAAGTCCGTGGAGCCCTTCGTCGAGAAGCTGGTGCATCCCATCGACCTCAAGCCCGCCGCCGATGGCACGCTGTGGGTGCTGGAATACGGCACCAATTGGTACTTCAACAAGGACGGACGCATCCGCGCCCTCCGTCCCGCCACCGGCAACCGTCCGCCGGAACTCACCGCCGCCGCAAACACTGACGGCACCTTCACCGCGCAGCCGCCCGTCGATCCCGATGGGGACAAGGTCGCGTTCCGCTGGTTCCTCACCACCGGCACCGATGAGAAGGACCTCGGCCAGGCCCTGACCGTTTCGGTCAAGCCCGGTGCCGGCACCGAACTCCGCGCCGTCGCCGTCGATGCGAAGGGTGCCCTCGCCGTGAAACGCTTCCCGCTGACCCACGAAAAGGCGCTGCCAGCCCTCGCCTTGGAACTCCCCGGCCAGCCAAAGTCGCTGAGCCCCTCGACGGCGCTCCGTTACAAGGTCACCGCCCCGGTCCCGTCCGAGGCGAAGGATGTTTCCGTGAAAGTCCGCTACATCCCGCCCACCGGCCATGATGCCGGTGGCCCGGACTTCAGCACCGCCATCCGGGAGCTGGTCACGAAGCGGTCCTGCCTCGCCTGCCACCAGGTCGACCAGGCCTCGGTCGGGCCGCGCTATCTCGATGTCGCCCTCCGCCTCCACTCCCGCCCCGATGCGGTGGACTACCTGAAAGGACGCGTCCTGAAAGGCAGCACCGGCGATTGGGGCGAGGTCCCGATGCCGCCGCAGGCGATCGGCGAGGACGAGGCGGACACCATCGTCCGCGCCATCCTCGGCCTGGCCGATGGCATGGCCGCGGTGAAGGGCAACCTGGAAGGCGAGATCACCCTGCCCGCCCTCACGCCGGATCTCCCGGCGGGAGGTGAGTGGGAGATCTCCGCGGAAGCGGGCGGCCATCTCCCGGCCAAGCTCCGCCTCCCCAGCCGCTGAGCGCGGTCTCCCGCCCTGGTTCCGCACGGGGCTCCTGCTTGATCCTCCGCTCCGCCATGGGAGCCATCCCTGTGCGGCGGCCGGAAGCCCGACCGCCGCACATCCTGCACCACAAACCGATGGTGCAGGGATGATGGCCTCATTTCACTCCCCGGCGACCCTCGCTTGGTGGGCTTTGGATCGACGGTCACCGGAGGCAGGCACCACCCTGCCATCCATCTCCCCCACGGTCTTCCACCGCCTTGCCGGAAGAACGATACCCGATTGACCGGCATCGCCTCCCTGACAACAGGATCCGGGGATGGCGCATGAACCGTCCGCTGTCACTTGCCGAGCTTCTCGGACTTCTCCATCACCCAGTGGGCGAGGGTGAAGCGGACGCCGGAATTGCCGTCCGCCGTCACGCGGACCTCCATCCTGGAGTCCCCCTTCGGCAGGTTGGCCCCGCCCTTGATGGGCAGGTCGGCGAGCTTCACGCGGTTGCCATCGGCCAGCATCGCTTCCTTTCCGCGGCAGAGAATGTACTGCCCCTTTTCGATCTTGCCGGTGCACCGGATCTCGCCGCCGCCGGGCAGGGTGATGACGCAGCCGTTCGCGGCTCCCTCCAGCTTCAGGGCGAATTGCAGGGCCTGCTCCGGGCCGGGGTTTGACAACGCCACCGGCTTCCCGCCGCTCCCGGCCTCCTCCGTCACCTTCGTTTCCTTCACGGTATACAGGGTGAAAGCGGTCCCGTTCTTCACGAGGTGGAACTTGGAGGCCGGATCACGCAGCGCTTCCTTCTGCGCCTTGCTGAAGAGCTGGCGCCCCCGTGCCTCCTGCCATGCATTGTAGGCCGTGAAGATCGGCTCACGCTCGCCGCAGCTTTCGAGCGCCTTCTGGTCGGTGCTCAGCGCGAAGGTGGCCTCCCAGCCGATGGCCTTCGCCATGAGGTTCTCGGCCTCGTAGAGCGACCAATCCGGGTGGAACTTCTGGATGCCGAAGGTGCCGGGGAACCAGCTCGCTGAAAACGCGTTGCCAATGTCCTTGCCCTCCGTGGCGCGGCGACCCGAGGCGGCGTTGAACATGTTGTTGCCGCCCCCCAGGTCGCAGACGTTCATGTATTCCCACGCTCCGGCGAAGACGTTCGAGCCGGTGACCCGCGGCCATTTCCCGGTCTTGGCGTGGTAGCCCTCGAACAAGCGGCGGTTGAAGACCTTGAAGGCGTAGTAGCCGTGGTTGGTATAGGACATCACCTCGTAGCCGTCGTAGTTGATGGTGTCCATGCCATTGCGGATCATGAGGTCCACGTAATCGTCCGCGTAGGAAAGCATGAGCTTCATGTCCGGGACGAAGCCGTTGTAGCAGTTCCGCTGGAGCTTCACGAGTTCGTCCCCCGCCTGGTGCTTCAGGGCCTTGGAGGCATGACCGCGCTTGACGCCGGTGAGAATCCAAGGCGCGGAGGAGCTGATCCCCGTGTACATCATCATCTCCCCGCCCACGCGGATGTAGTTCTTGCCGTCACCGTTCGTCGGCCAGTTCCCCATCTCGGCGAGGAACGAGGGCTCGGTGACCTCGATCTCGGTATCCGTGTCGGAAATGGCCTTGGCGAGCTTCGTGCGGCACACGGTCTGGAGGTTCTCGCTCGGCACGGGGGTCACCGAGTTCGATTTCCCGCCCTGGAGGAACATGCACAGCGTGTGCAGGCCGCCGTGGGTGAGCCCCTCCTTGTGGCACATCGCGGCGAACTCCTTGTAGGAGATGTTCTTGCCGCCGAGGTTCACCGTTCCGACCCAGGTGGTCGGCAGGGTGGAGTAGAACTCGCCGGTGTCCCGCGAGATGTCCCGGAACCCCATCGCCTTCGCGTAATCGATCGCCTTGTCCACCGGGCCGTTCCAGTAGAGCGTGGGACGCGCCGCGGCGGGATCGCGCACCCACTTGCCCTCGCGGTCGGTGATGTAGGGCAGCTTCTCCGCCTGGAAGATGGTGCGGAGCGTTTCAATGCCGAGGTCGTCCGGACAGGCGTAGAGCGCCACCGATGAGCCGATGTAATCCACGCCGGGAATCGGATCGCTCATCATGTGCTTCCGCTCGTGGATCTTGAATCCCGGCAACAGCGAGTAGTGGTGCACGTAGGAGCGGCGGCGGTCCCGCGAGTAGTAGGAGACCGAGGAACCGAAGGCGGGCTGCACCTTCGCGCCGCTGCCGAAGATCTGGTTGAAGTATTCCTCCGGGTGCGAATAGAAGGCCACGTCCCCCACCCCGTCGCCACCGATGTTGAACCACTGGCCTTCCTTGTAGGTTTCGGGCACCGGGTGGTTCACCGGATCGGCCGAGTGGATGTAGTAGCCCATCTCGTAGCAATCCCCCTCCTCGACCGCGCCGGTGATCGTGTTGTCATCCAGGCCGAACATCCCGATGGCGAAGTCGGGATCGCGGACCACGCCGATGATGTCGCCGATCCGACCCTTGATGGTCGTGTTGAGCGGCCCCCACACGATGTTGTCGATCTTCCCGCGGTTCGAAAGCGAGACGAGTTGGAAACGGAAGTAGCCGTCCTTCGCCTCGGCCTTGAGCGTCGCCACCACGTCGTTCGGGAACTTCAGCACGGCCTCCTGGCGGTCCGCCCGGAACACCGCGGACTGCGGTTGCAGCAGCTCCGTGTTCGGCTTGCCCTCCTCATGCAGGCTGAGCAGCGCGGAGGGATGGCCCGCCGGGCTGTATTCCTTTCCGGATGGCCGCGCGGTCAGCGAGGTCACGAACCCGCGATCATCGATTTTCAACCCGGCATGGCGGGTCTGGAGGACCTGTTCGCCGGGGCAACGGGGCATGAGCGACAAGGTCGCGAGTATCAGGATGGAAGCACGTGGGATCATGAAGGAAGGAAGCCGGTTCGAGCCCGGAGCCCGGACCGGCAAACCCATGCCCGCCCGGATCTCCGACACTACCCCTGTTACGAACGCACATCCATTCGCTTCGATACCCGCATCCGGAAATGCACATACCCACTTAACATCCCCGCGCGACCTCCTGAAACGTGGTCATCCGCCTTTCCCACGGGGAGAAAGGCGGATGACCGTCGTTCATTGCATTGTATCCAGGAAATCGGAAGCACGCGGGCCCTGGCTCATCCCGCCTGGCCCATCACGGCCCAATCCGTTCGGTGATGCCGTGGAGGCAGAGCTGGTTGGAACCCTGGAGATTGTAGAAGAACAGATAGGACCGGAACCGGTTGTCCACCGGCCAGCGGGTGCTCTGGGCGATGCGCCATGGATCGGACGCGCTCTTCCGGTCGTAGATCTGCACGGAGATCATGTTCTCCTTGAACCCGGGTGGGACGGTGAGCAGTTGGCTCGAGCCCTGCCGCACGGCGACCGGGTTGACTCCGTCCAGTTTGACGGCGACCTCCGTCGGGGCGGTGTTGAACAGCATGGTCGCACCCGGCTTGAAATCGGAGGCCACCAGATTGATGGCGCGCACGCCATACCCTGCCGACTCGGGAACGAAGATGGAGAGGACGAGCCACACCGGTCCGGGATGCGAGGGAACCATGTTCAATTTGAAGCTCTGGCTTTCTCCGTCGGCGGAGGCAGGAACTCGTCCACCGCGCGGAAGGTGGTGGTGCCGTCCGTGGTGGTGAAGAAGAACACGTAGCTTCGCTGGAGGTTGTCGATCGGCCAGCGGGTGGTGCTGATGACGCGGTTCTTGTCGCCTTCCTGCACTCCGAAGGCCACGTCGTAGTAGGTGTTGTTCACCGGGTTGGTCGGGCGGGCCTTGCGAGCTTCGCCGGGGCGCAGGCCGACCTTGGTGTCGCCCACCTTGCCGAGCACGGTTTGCGCCGAGCGGTTGATGAAGAACACGTCGCCGGACTTGAAATCGGGATCGTCGGTGCGCACCACCACCGGGGTGTAGCCGGAGGGCGGGGCCAGCACGAGGATCACGGCGAAGGACTTGCCATCCTCCGGCAGGGTCACCGGGCACAGGGGCGCGCCCTTGTCCGCGGTCTTCAGGGTGAAGGCGCGGGCGGACGCGGCCTGGGGCTCGGAGAGCTGGTTGACCGGCAGCGGGAAGGGCGTGGACTTGTTGTCCCCCACCTGCATGACCACGTCACCGAGGTTCGGCGGCACGCGTTCGGCCAGGAAACGGACCTGTGGACCTTCTTCCTTCTTGGAGGTGGCGGGAGCTTGGGCGGCGAGAGGCTGGGCGATCAACAGCAGGAATCCGAGCAGACGTTTGGTCATGACAAGAGTGGTCGGGGAGATCTCAGGCTTCACGGGAATCAATCCAGCGGAAGGAAACGATCTCGAAGCGGCGGCCGAAGCGCTGGTTGAGCGCGTTGATCTTGATGTAGTCCTTGTCGACGGCGTCGACCGGATCGACGAACTCGGGCGAGCGCTGGACGACGGCCTCGCACCAGGCGCGGGCGATCACCTTGCCATCGGCGTCGGTTCGGTCGCCGTAGGCGCGGATCACGAAGGAGTCCGAGCGGGCGGAGAGCACCGGGGCAATCGGGGTGAGGATGTCGGCCTGGCTGACCACACCCGGGGCACCGGTGGAGATCGGGCCATCCTCGGCCTTCGGGAAGGCAAAGCGGCCGCTGGCGGCGGAGGACACGGCACGGCTCTGGCGGTAGTCGCTGTTGATGGTGTTCGAGCCGAAGTCCAGCGCGCTCTGGATCGCACCGCTGCGGGCGAGCTCTTCATTGGATCCCACGCGGCGGTTCACGAAGTCGGCCAGCGAGAGGAACGGGCCGCGCTTGCGGACTTCGCGGACGATGTCGCGGGCGAGCGCCTCGATCTGTTCGTCGGTGAGCGTGCGGCGACCGGACCATTGGTCGGGGGCCTGGACGTCGGCGGAGGGCTGGATGACCATGTCCTGCGGCACGCGCAGGCCACCCACCAGAGTGGTGCCGCTTTCGGTCTTGAGGGATTCCTTGCCGCTGGCGTCGGCCACGACGCCCGGGCGGTCACGCAGGGCGCCGAGCAGGCTCTTCCAAGCCTCCACGGAGGTGGAGTTCACGTTGAACATGCCATCCACGCGGATCAGGCTGGCGATGGCGACGCTGGCCTCGATGGTGGGCGTGGTGCCGGGGAAGTAGGTGGAGGCGAGCTGGGTGGCCTGCTGGCCGCGGAGCTCCGCCTTGTAGGCCGCCACCGGCAGCGGGGTGGTGCCGGTGAAGAACTCCTGGGCGACCTGCTTCTGGGTGCGGCTGCGGGTGTAGCCCTCGGTGGTCTGGGGTGCGATGCCGGAGCAGAACCAGGAATCCCACAGCATCTCGTTGGCGAGGTAGGAGTGGTCGGCCAGCGGGCGACCGCCGGAGAGGGCACCTTCGGTCTTGCCGGCCGGGAGCACCGGGCAGGCGGCGGAGTTGCCGATCGCGTGGGCGATCTGCGGCAGCAGCGGCTCGCGGGCGTTGAGGGTGGCGTATCCGTAGCGCGGCTTGAGGACATCGAAGCCGTTCGCGAAGGAGTGCTGGAAGGCGGCGAGCGAGACGAGCGGTTCGCGCGGGATCGAGTGGGTGATCACGGTGCTGCAACCGCTGGCGGCATCGAATCCCCCACCAAAGTATGCATTGCCGGTGGTGCTGACTTCGAGCTTGGTGTTCTTCCAGCTCAGCAGCGGTTCAACGGTGTATTCGTAGGGCAGCAGGTCGCGCTCCTTGTCGCTGAGGTCGTAGAAGTCGACATGCTGGGCCTTCGGGTTGAAGCGGGCGAGGCTGCGGGTGCCGCGGTCGCCACCTTTTTCGGTCTTCGCGTTGAAAGAGAAGAGAACGAAGGGCTGCTTCTGGGCTTCAAGAGCACTGGCGGACAGGCTGCGGGTCTCCGAGGCTCCGGAGATGGGCCGGAAAATGCCACTGAGGCGGGGCATGTTCGCGTAGAGGCGGTCGGCCACATTGGCCATGTCCTTGGTGCTGGGGTCGTTGACCAGACGGGTCGGGGCAGAGGCCTTGAGGCGGCGGTCGCCGAAGTCCCAGTCGATGGCCATGTTGCCGTAGCCGAGGCTGATGGAGGAGGCTCCGCGGTCCTCGCCGACGAACACCTCGTGGTGGGTCAGCGAGAAGTGCCGGGTCTGGGCATAACCATTGGAGTTCACGGTGTGGCCACTCTGCGGGGTGGCCCCGGCGGTGAACTCGTTCGGCTGGAGCGAATAGGTGATCGAGTCGGTGGCGGCGAGATCGATCGTCTGGCCGGCGCGGTTGCGGACCGGCATGTAGACGCCGCCGCCGTAGTTGAAGCCCTTGTTGGCATCGAGCTTGTGGACGCCGCCGGTAATGGCGGCACGGGCGATGGCCGCGCCGACCTGGGACATCTTCACGACTTCGCCGGGCTTCAGCACGATCTGCTGCAGAACGCCCATGCGCATGCTGAGGAAGTTCGAGTCACCATCGGAAGTAGCGGTGGCATCGTAGAGGCACGCGGCCAGCGGGCAATTCAAGGTGGTGCCGCTCTTGGTGATCACCATGTCGTAGGGGATCTGCCAGTACTTCACGGTCAGGAAATTCGTGGCGGGGAGCACCACCGGCATGTCCAGCGGGTTCCAGAGGGTGACGATCGGATCCGCGTAAAGATAAAGGCGGTTCACCGTGGCCCCACTGACCGTGACCGGCAGGGTCTTGAACGACAGTGCCATCTGGTAGCTGACGAAGACCGGCTGCTTCAGGAAGAAGTTCTCGTCCGCGGCGCACTCGGTGGGGTTGGCTCCAATCTGGAGATAGGGAGTGCCGGAGGGCATCGAGCCGCCGGTGGTGTAGGTGAAGGTGCCACCGCGCTTCACATCCTTGTAGAGGTTGTAGTAGCTCCAGAGCTCCTGGAGGTTGATGCCGGTCTCGCCGCCGACCTGATAGAGGGCGGTGCCGGTGGAGTCGGGCTTTTGTGCGGAGGCACGCTCCAGTTCCATCGAGAGGTCCAGGCGGAAACCGCCGGCGCGGACATCGGTGAGCAGGCCTCGGTTCTGAGTGGTGAAATCGTGGTAGAGGCCGCGGACGTTCTCCGGTTTGTCTGCGATGAGCGCGCTGCTCTGCCAGGTCGGCAGGCGGCCGAGCTTCGGATCGGTGGCGGCGACGTTGGCGAAGGGCTTGGTGATGCCGGTGCCGGCGTTCTTCAGAGCGTAGGCCGGGGCGGCCTGCTGACCGGCGCGGACTTCGGCAAGGGCGGTGGGAACCTTGGCGGCAGGAGCCACCTGGGCCTTGGTACCCAGATCGCTGACCCACCAGCCGAGGCGGTCGTTGCCTTTGCCAGCGGAGGTGTCCTTGCGGGTGATCAGCGGCACGCGCACGGGCTGGCCGGTAGTGCCCACCGTGTTGGCGGTGGCGATTTCGATCGACTCACCGGTCACGGGGGACACGGCGAAGTCGGGATCGGAGAGCTGTTCCGGATTACCCGAAACCAGCCATTGCAGGAACCCCGGAGCGGGACGGGGATTACCGGGGGTGCCGGAGCCCCAGGACTTGTACGCGCGCACCCAATTGCGCTGGGCGGCCGGCACCTTCGATTCATCCGCGGAATCGCCTTGGATCTGGTCGGCGGTGGTGCTGATGCGGGTGTCCGGGCCGAGATTCTTCTGGAGATCGCCGATGGCCATGATCAGGGCCATGCGGGCATTGGCGCGGGCCACCTGCATCGCCTCGCCGCGGGTGGACGTGCGGAGCGTGATACTGGAAAGGGACAACAGCCCCAGCGCGATGGTGGAAAGCAGCACCATCATCAGCAGCGTGATGACGAGCGAGAATCCAGATCGGTGGGAACCGGTCCGGGAGAATTTCGGGAATTTCATTTCGAAATGGAGGCACCAACGGCCATCTTACGGTTGATACATGAAAACTGAACTGACCAAACAAAGCTGTAACCCGCGGGAGAAATGCATGATGGCCCTCTGCAAGACATAAGCCGTACCTCCGCGGTTTTAGCGGACTATTTCATGAAATTTCCCCCGGGCGTCCCGGAACCATCTGCCGCGGCGGGCACGATTACCTGAGGGACATCCTGACTTGCTTCCGAAACGCCGACGGGGTCACTCCGGTGACTTTGAGAAACCGCCGGTTGAAGTTCGAGAGGTTGTTATACCCGGCCTCGAAGGCGGATTCGGTGATCGATTGGCCACCCCGGGCGATCGCGGCGCAGACTTTCGCCACCCGGATCTCGTTCAGGTAGTGCTTGAAGGAGCAGCCGGTCTGCGCCTTGAACCACCGGCAGAACGAACTCGGATTCATCCTCACCCGGTCGGCGGCTTCCTGTTGGGTGATATCCTCCTTCAAGTTGGCCGCCACCCACGCCAGCAGGTCATCCAGGAGGCGATTCTGCCGTCCCCCGGTTCGTGTTTCCACCGCGTTCAGAGGAAAGCACTCGAGGGTGGTCATTTGAGAAAAGATGCCGAGCAACTTGGACAGCGACGCCAGCGTGGCCGAATCGGTTGCCGACAGCTCTTCCATCCCCCGCCCGATTTTCTCCACCTCACGCCCGGCGAAGCGCGCGCCTCCCGCCGCCCGCCCACAGAGCATGCGGAATGCCTGGACCTCCGGGATCTCCCAAAAGGCATCCCCCCAAGCCTGGGGCAAGAAGTGCAGCACCGTGCACCGGAGGGGCTTCCCGCCGTGCCAATGCCAGGCGTGCGGGAGATCCCCCGGGATGATCACCAGATCCCCCGTGGAGAATTTTTCCACGGAACTTCCAATGCATCTGACGCCGGAGCCACTCTGGACGAACACCAGCTCCCATTCCCGGTGGTAGTGCCATTCGGACCATCGACCGGACGCACGGTGCCCCTGGGCGGTGAAACTCCGGACCAGCGTGCCGGGATTCACCTCATGAACTGGAGATCGCCCCGCGGAAAGCATGTCTGAAACCTCATGCGAATCGCCACGCGGGCAATTCGAAGAGAGCACCGGATCGCCGCCGGACTCCCGGGAAACCGAGGGCGTATAGGATCTCAAAACTGTATTTATCATGGCTATCGTGGGAACTCCACTGCTTGAACCCATGGCCGGGCCATGAATGGACCGGCGGAAACCGGAAAACCCGGCCTGGGATCCTGCTGTTTCGTGAAATACATGACCGGATCGAACCCTAGGACCTTCAGCAAAGCATGGGCGGCCAGGGTCGGGTTTTTCCCCCGACCGCCCGTTCTTTGCATACTACCCGGAGAACGGATCAGGAATTCACCCGAAGGTTCCGGGACCAGTGGAGAGGGTTCCTTACGACACGGATGCCAGGTCCCGCGCTCACAAGTTCACCTTCAGGCGGGCGAAAGCACCGTTACCGACGAAGAAGGTCTTCGGAATGGCGACCGTGACATCATCGGCGGCACTGCCATTCTCCACGACCGTCACGCTCAATCCATTGCCATCCGGACCGCTGTCCGTGGCGGGGATCGGAATACCGGTCCAGTCGTGCAAATTGTCGCAGAACTCCACGCTCTGGGACGTCGCGAGGGATTCCGCCACGTCATCCCGCTTGAAGGTGAAGAGGTAGTGGGTCGGGGTTGCGGACATCGTCGGAAGGCTCCGTGACGCATTCGCGAGCGGATTGGTCCCGAGATAGAACTCCATGGCGTTGTTCACACCATCGCCATCCGGATCCTGGGTCCGGCCGTTGTTCCCGGCGGTGAGCCCCTGCGCCGAGGCCCAGGCCTCGTAGCCGACCAGCGGGATCTCCAGCGTCACGGCCTTGTTGTCCGCGTAACGGATCTTGAAGCTGTTCGAGCCGAGCGTCACCATGCTGCCTTCGGCCATACCCGCGAAGGTCCCCGTCAGGGTTCCGGTGTAGGTCAGCACCGTCAGCTTTGTTCCGGCGGCCAGCGCGACCGGTGTCGCGGCGATGTCCACCAGCGACAGATTGCCCGCGAGCGAGACATTGCCGGTGACATTCACCACGTCCGCGCCCGGTGTGCCGGACGAGCGGATCTCCGCGACGAGCGTGCCGCCCGCAAGCAGGCCCAGGTCACCGGAGCCCAGGGACTCGATGCCTCCGGCTCCCGGAGCGAGCGTGCCGCCGGACTCCACCGTGACGCTGCCGGTGACCGCGCCCGTTCCACCGAAGGTTCCGCCGGTCTTCACCGTGACCGCCCCGGTGCCGGTGGCGGAGCCGCTGGCGTTGTTGGCGAGCAAGGCACCCGCGCTCACCGTGGTGGCACCGGTGTAGGTGTTCACCCCCGTCAGGGTGGTGGTGCCGGTGCCAACCTGCTTCACCTGCCCGGTTCCGGAGATGATGTTGGAGAAGCTGCCGGCCGCGTCGGAGCGGTTGAAGGACACGATCGCATTGTTCGTCACGGTCAGGCTGCTGAGCGTGCCGGTCGCGCCGCCGTTGCCAACCATGAGCGTGGTGCCGGTGCCCGTCACCGTGAGATACTTGGTGGCGCTGCCGGTGATCGTGTTGGTGCCGGAGAAGGCCACCGTGCCACCGCCCGTGATGGTCCACAAGCCGGTGGCCGCGTCACCGGCCGCCGAGTTCTTGATCACCCCCTGGATGTCGAGATCGATGCCGGAGGGCGTCGTGCCCGGTGCGATGGTGAAGGTGGTGTTGCCCTGGCGCATCGGGGAAATCGCCGTGCCGCTGATGACCGAGGTTGTGGACGAGGCGAATGTTTTCAACGCCGAAGCTCCGGCGAAGAAATCGATGTTCGAACCCGCGATGCCGGTGATGCTCGCGCCGGTCATGTTGACCGTGGCGCTGCCCAGCGTCTGGTTGCTGGTCGAGTTCACGTCGAGATTGCCGCCCACCAGGTTGATCGTGCTGAGGCGGGTCGTCGCATCGGAGCCGGTCGCATCCCCGGTGCTCAGCCGCAAGGTCGCGCCGGCGTTCACGGTGGCCGTGCCGCGGATGGTGCCGTTGGCACCGCCGCCGCCGGTGAGATCCAGGATGCCCTGGCTGACGGTGGTGCCGCCGGTGTAGCTGCTCTGGACACCGAGCGTGAGCGTGGCCGACCCGGTCTTGGTCAGCGCGCCCGAACCGGAGATGGCACCGGAGAGAGTCTGCGCGGTGGACGAGTCGTGATTGAACGTGGCCCCCGAGGCGATGGAGATCGTGCCGGGATAGGCACCGGAATTCAGCGAGCCCGCCCCACCGATAGACAACGTGCCGCCATTGACCGCGGTCGCGCCGGTGTAGGTGTTCGCGGCGGTGAGCGTGAGGATTCCGGTGCCATACTTGGTGAGCCCGAGGGTATCGGTCACCGTGCCGACGTGGTTCGCGATGGCGCTGTTGTAGGTGAAAGTGCCGCCCGCGTTGGTGGTGTCGAGGCCGAGGATCGAGCCGCTCTTGAAGCCCTGGGTGGCCGTGACCGCGCCCACGTTCGTGAGGCCTTGGAGGGTATCGATGTCCGCCGAGGTGAACTCACCGCTACCACCGACATTGAAGACGGCGACCGCTCCGGAGGCCACGGTCAGGTTGGCCGCCGTCCACGAGGCCGTGGTGCTGTTGTAAAGCGAGGCCCGCTTGGCGAGTTGCAGCGCACCGCCGTTGATGGTGGTGGTGCCGGTGTAGGTGTTGGTTCCGGCGAAAATGACCTTGCTCCCGCCGTTGCCCGTGAGTTTGTCAATCGTGACCGGCCCGCTGCCGGAGACGCCCCCGTTGATCACGAGGTTCTTCGTGTCCCACTGGCTTTTGAAGGTGCCGCCGGAGGCACCGATCACGATGTTGCCGCTCAGGTTGTTCAGCCCGTCCTGGCTGAGCAGCGTGCCGCCGTTGAGCGTGATGTTGTTCGCGAAGGTCGTTCCCGTGGTATTGGTGTTCACCCAGAACTGGAGCGTGGCGCCGGTATTGACGGTGGCCGTGCCAGTGCCCAGCGCGGTCGCGCCGAGATTGCTGGTGTTGTTACCCGCGGAGAGAACGCCGCCGTTGACGGTGACTCCTCCGGTATAGGTGTTCGCGCCGGTGAGCGTGACATTGCCGACCGTCTGCAACGCCACGGCACCGGTGCCGTTGTTGGTGATTGGGGAAGTGACGAGGATGAGGTTCGTGCTGCCGTTGTGAATGTCGATGGTTCCCGCGGTGTTGTCCGCGCCACCGGCCGTGAGCGTTCCGCTCTGGAGGGTCAGCGCCGAGGCACCAGCTCCGGAGAAAATACGGCCGTTCGCATCGAGACGCAGCATATTGGTCCCGAGATCGACGACCGTGGTGCCACCCGTGGCGGTCTGGAAGAGGGTCGCGATGTCGGTGGTGGCAGCACCCAGTGTGATGTTTGTAGAAGCTCCTCCCAAGCCTTCGATGATTCGAACGATGGAGCCCGCGCTGTTGGTGATGGTCTTCGTGCCCGTCGCGCGATTGACATCCGCATAGGTGACGCTGGCGGCAACGATGTTGCCCAATCCACCGCCGAGCGTGCCATCGTTCATGGCAAGCTGGTTGCCTGCGAGGGTGACATTGTCGAGGTAGCCCGCGGCATTGTTCGGCACCGTGGTGGTGGCAAGTCCGGTGGCCGTGACATTCAGCACGCCGTTGTTGGTGTAGCTGCCGAGGGCCAGCACGGCGGAATTGAACCCGCTCCGCGTGATGCTCACATTGCCATTGATCGTGACGGGCCCCACTGCTTCCACATGAGTACCGAGCACGCCAGCCATCTGGAGCGTGCCGCCGTTCAGGATCAGGGGCCCGCTGTCGGAGAGCTTGGAACTGTCCTGCGTGTTGTAATCCAGCGCCAGCGTGCCGGAGTTGAGGATCGTGCCCCCGGTGTAGGTGTTCGTCCCCGAGAGCGTCTGCGTCCCGGTGCCGGTCTTGGCGAGTGCGACGGTGCCAGCGCCGTTCTCCACCACCCCCGCGAAGGTGGCGGTCGCGTTGGATTCGCCCACCGTCCAAACGACGCTCGTGGCAGCGGCCGAGTTGGTCAGCACGCCGCCCGCGACGCCGTTGAAATTGCTGGTGTTTTCCGAGTGGCCGTTGAGGTCGAGCGTCCCGGCCAGCCCGTTCACCCCGTAGTTGGTGCCCGCACTGCCGCCATAGATCTGATCGCCGCCGGTGCCGGTGAGTTTGACGGTCGTGCCGACGGCCACGCTGTTGATCCCCGCCACCGCGCGGCTGGTGGTGCCGCTCTTGGCAAGCTCGAGGTTGCCTGCGGATACAGCGATGTAGAGGCTTGAATTGTCCGCGGAGCCGCCGAAGACGAGCGTGCCCGCGCCGGTCTTCGTCATCACGAAGCTACCACCGACCGCGTTGAGCGTGTTCGCGATGGTCAGCGTGGTCGCCGCGCTTGTCACCTCCAGGGTGCTGGCCGCCGTGGCGGTGAAGGAGTGGTCGGTCGAAACGGTCCCCCCGGTGTAGATCAAGGTGCCACCGCCGAAGACCAGATTGGCGGCTGCATTGGTGGCCGCACCGATGTTGCTCGCCACACCGCTGTTGGCCAGGGTGCCCACGCTCAAGGTGCCACCGGTGTTCACCCGGGTCACACCGGTGTAGCTGTTGTTTCCGGAAAGCACCAAGGTGCCCGCGTTCACGGTCATCGAGCCGCCCGCCGTGCTGAGATCGCCGACGAGCGTCCATGCCCCCGCGCCGGACTTGGTGATGTTCATCAGCCCGCCGAGGGCGGTGATGCCTCCATCGAGCTGGCCGTTGCCGGTGCCGCCGAATCCCAGGCCTTTGGCACCGGAGCCGGTGGTCGTGGTGGGAGTGGTGAACCGGAGCAGACCCGCGCCGTTGTTGTTCACCGTCGCGCCGCCGGTGGTGCCGGAGAAATTCAAGAGGCGGTCAATCGTCTCCCCCGCTCCGGTGTAGGTCAGGATGCCCTGCGATCCACCGCCACCCAGGTTGATGGTGCCGTTGGTGCCGAGGTTCCCGCTGACACCGGTATTGCCGATGGTGGAAACGGACACGGTCCCGTTGGCGATGGTCGTCACCCCCGTGTAGGTATTGGTGCCGCCGAGGATGATGGTGCCCCCCTGGCTGCCGGTGCCGAAGGTCAGGCTGGACGGGGTCGTCTCCGAGATCGTGTTGGAAAGAGTACCCGTGCCCGATGCCCCGATGGCGGCATTGCCCGTGAGGGTCACCGTGCCGCTGACGGTGGTGCTCACAGCGCTGTTTGCCAGACGCAGGGCGGACTCATACCCGGACTCCCCATAGCCCGTGCCCACGATGGTGAAGTTCTGGGGGAACGTCCCACCGTTCCACATGCCAAGTTGTCCGCCGGATTGAACGACCACGGCGGAAGCGCTGCCGAGCGAGGTCTGGGTGTTGGTGGAAATCCGGCCCCGCTCGATCCGAACGGTTCCGGTGAACCCGGCCGGCAGCGCGGCCTGTCCCCAATCGTTGGTCGTCCCGCTATTGGCACGGTTGGTCATCACGGACAACACGCCGGCTCCCTGGATGTTTGCCCACGCCGGAGCCGTGGTGTCGGCGGTCCGGAAGTAGCGGAGGATGCCGGACGCGCCGATCGTATAGGCACCGTTCATCGTCCCGTTGGTGCTGCCATCGCCGATCTGCAGGGTGCCGGCGTTGATGGCGGTGCCACCGGTGTAGATGTTCGCCCCGGTCAGAACGAGCGAGTCATTGCCCGCCTTGATCAATCCCGCGGAGCCGGTGAGGATCGAGCTGATCGTGGCAGTGGTGTCGGCGGTGATCGTCGGCGAACCGCTGGGAACCGAGAGGATGAGTGCGTTTCCACTGACGCTCCAGGCGCTGCCCGCGCCGCCGTTGTCGGAGAAGGCGATGTTGCCGATGGTGCGGTTCACTCCGCCGAGGGACACCGCCGTGGCCGCGCTGATGTCGCTGGTGAAATAGGCGGTGGACCCGGAGCCGTCCGCAATGGTGCCGCCGGACCAACTGAAGGCATCGGTCCAGTTGCCGGAAGTGGCCGTGGCGATCCAGGTGCCGTCGGCGGCATGGGCCCGGAGAAGCGTGGCTCCGAAGAAGACGGAGAGCTGAAGGAAACGGTAGGTCTTTTTCATGGGTACTAAATGCGATCAGGCAATGATGGAGAGACAGGTCACCCGGGGGCACGGTGGACCGGCCCGGCGTGGATGGGGGAGCGTGGCAGGCCTCAGCGACGGGAGGCCTGGTAGTGGGCCTTCACTTCCGCAGCGGAAAGCGGCCGGTCATAGAGGGCGAGTTCATCGATGCCGCCGGACCACTGCCGGAATGCGTCCCGGGGTCCGGGTTGCAACCGGCCGACGATGGCGCGCAATGCGATACCCTTCGGTTGCAATGGAGCGATGATCTCGCGGGAAGGCTCGCCATCGATGTAGAGGTAGATCCCGTCCTGACCGAAGGTGGCGGCGACGTGCACCCAGCGGTGGAGCAAATTCCCCTGCGATGACGTGAGATTGGTTCCACCCTCATATCCCGCTGGCGAGCGGTAGAGCGCCCGGATCACATGACCGGGAGTGGCGTCCCGGGGATTTCTCTGCCTCCCGAAAATCTCCAGAAGGGAGGCATCGGGCGCGTGGCTGGCGATGCCGCGCCGCGGGACTTCGTCCGGCATGGGCGTGTCCAACTCCAGGGCGACCGCCGTGGCGAACGATTCACCACTCGAGTAGAGCAGGCACTCGATGCTCCGGCCCTTCCGGGTATCGAGCCCCTGGATGCCGGAGTTACTGTCGGCAAACCCGGAAGCATCCTTGTCATCGACGAACAGATACCGTTGCGAGGAGCCCTCCAACCTGGCCTGTCCGCGAAGCGCCAACGGATGGCCGCCGGACGTTTCATCCGCCACCAAGCCTTCCGACCCGAGCTTCTCGAAACGCCAGTAGGCCAGCGGCGAGGACTCCATGACCGCATGGGGGTAGGCCTCCGAGCGGAGCGAAGGGCCGGGCAGAATGGCGGCAGGCACCCGGGGAAACTCGTCCCCCTCCTCATCGGTCCGCTGGATGGCGGCGGCGACCAACAGGCCGCGCCCGGCCTGAACATCCCAATCCTCGAAAGTCCCGTCCTGATCTCCGGTGGAGGACACCCTCACCCGGCCGGTAAAGCAATGGAGCCGCGCGTCCCCCCCCTCTTCCGCGATCACCGAGAACTCCCCACCGGTATCGGTCACGGATCCGTGCCCGACCTCCACGAGGAACATGCGGTGTGGCTCATCGCTGCGGAAGGCCGCCTGCCCCCGGATCACGCGGATCCGGGAACGGCCTTCCAAGCGGAACTCCGCCGGACCCCGGAACGTGATGGCGGGCCCATCCAGGATGGAGATGGAAAGGTCTCCGGCGGTTGTCTGGATCGTTCCCACGGGCAAGCCGATGCCATTCGCCGGCGGTGCCGCGAGATTCCACTTCACCCCATCCTGGGCCGAAACAATCGCCACCGCCGCAGGCACCACCTCCACCTCATGGTCGGCCATCTGTGGCTCCGTGGGCCGGATGGGTGCTGGCCGGTACCACAGGGCGGCGGCACTCAGGACCACCGCGGCGGCCGCGGCCAACCATGGCCAGCGCTGCGGACGCCGGGCTGTGGGCAGCATGACGATGCGGCGCCGCATTTCCTCATCCGCCAGGGCCATGTGCACGGCGATGTGGACGAGGTAATGTTCCCGGGCCGCGGGATCGCCTCGCAGGATGCCATCCAGCACCTCGGCCTCCGCGGGTTCCAGCAAGCCGTCGCTGAGACGGGAAAGCAACTGATCGAGGCGGGGGGACGGTGTCATGAAATCGATCGGATGGAGGTCACACCGCTGGCCGAAAGCTGGCGGTGGACACAGGTGACGAGCAGGGAGCGCACTTTCTCCAGGATGCGGTAGAGGCGGTGCACCGACTCCTTCCGGCTGGCCGCGAGGTCCGCGATCGAGTTGCCGCTGGCATAGCGCGCCATCACCACCTCGCGGGACTTCTCGTCCAGCTTGCAGAGGCAGGTTTCCAGCGCCGCGCGCACCGGCTCCGCCAGGCTCCGCGAGGAAGCCTCCTCCGCCAGCATCGCCACCAGGTCCTCCGAAAGCACCAGCCCCGAGAACACCAGCCGGTCCCGGCTGCACTTCTTGCGGAACCGCAGCACTTCGAAATAGGCGAGGCTATTGGCCCACGGCAGGAACTCGCGGGTCCTGTCGAAGGTGGCGAACTTCTCCCACAGGCTGATCGCGACGTTCTGCATCAAATCGTCGAGATCACCCGGCTGCGGGTGAATGCTCAGAACGAAGTTCCGGATGCTCGGCTGATGGGGCACCATCAGCGAGAGGAACTCGCGCGTCTGCTCGTCGTCGTGGGGGAAATGCATAATGGCCCTCTGTAAGGTATAAGCCTACCCCAGGTCGTTTTAGCGGACTATTTCACATTTTTTTCCAAATCCCCGGAACCGCCCGCCGCGCCCCCGCCGCGCCCCCGCTGTCGACACGGCATGAGGCCGCCGGGGCAAAATCGCGGATAGTGTCGGACGATCGCCTCCGTATGGGCCCCGTCTCTTTTGTTTGAACCTTGAGAAATGGTGACGATGCATTCCATCCCGATTCCCTGTTTGGCCGCCGCATGCGTGGCGCTGGCATTTCCCGCCGCGGCCCAATCCGCCGATGCCACCGCGGATTCCACCACCGACTGGCTGGTCCATCCCGCCCCCTACCGCGCGCGGATCACCGAAAGCCCATCCGGCACGCTGACGCTGGAGAACGGTCTGGCACGGCGCGTCATCCGCCTGGCCCCGAATGCCTCCACGGTCTCGCTGGAAAACCTCGTCAGCGGCGAGCATCTGCTGCGCGCCGTCGCCCCCGAGGCGCGGGTCACGATCAACGGCACCGAGTATCCCGTGGGCGGCCTGACCGGCCAGCGCATCCAGAACTACCTGAAGGACGAATGGATCAAGGGTCTCCGGCCGCTGCCCGGGGCCTATCAATTCACCGGCTGGCAGGAGCTGCCGGTCTCAAAGCGCCTGGAGTGGAAGAAACGTCCCGAGTGGCTGGCGAAGGATCACGCGTGGCCGCCGCCGGGCAAGCACCTGGTGATGCGTTACAGCCCGCCCGCGGTTCCCTCGACGACGCTCACCGGCGAGGTGCTGTATGAGGAAACCTTCGGCGGCTTTTCCCAACCGAAGCCAGGCTGGACCCTCACCGCCAGCAAGGCCCACGCGCGCTCGTCGTTCTCCAATGAAGGAAAGTCCGGCGAAATCATGGCGCTGCCGGATACCGCGGTGTTCGCGGAGCGGCCGTGGCCGGAGAAGGCCACCTCGGTGGAGCTGTTCCTGGACGCCGGCGACGACACCCACTCGAACGCCTGGGGACCCGGGCTGGCGCTCGCCGCCGCGGATGGCACCACGGTCCATTTCATCCTCCGCCCGAACCAGCAGGTCTTCGACACCACCTCCGGTCTCGCGGGCAAGTTCGACCGCGCGAAGCCGGTGCGCCTGCGCGCCACCCTGCGCCAGGACACGGTGGTGTTCGAGGCCACCCAGACCGGGGACTCCTACGACACCATCGCCACCGTCCCCTTCGCGAAGCCACCGGTGAAACTGCGCGTCGGCAAGGTCGGCCGCGGTGGCAAGGGCGGCGACTATGAAGGCGCCGATGCAAACGCGAACCTGATCCGCTGCCACCTGCTCAACCTCACTCTCCGCGGCGCGGAACCGGCGAAGCCGCTGGCACCGAGGACCGACCTGCCTGAGATCACCGTCCACTACGAACTCTACGACGGCATCCCGCTGTTCTCGAAATGGCTGACGGTGGGCGTGAACGGCGACAAGCCGGCACGCCTCAACGCGTTCGTCGCCGACGAGCTGAAGCTCGCCGAAACCGAATCCTCGGTGAACACCGCGCCGGTCACGGAGAAATACAACCTCTGGGTCGAGTCCGACATGGCCTTCGGCGACATGGCCGCCGACTACGCCAACCCGACCGTGAAGATCGTTTCCGATCCGGAGTATCCGACCCAGGTCCACTACGACCGCCAGACGCCGTGCCTGCTGCGCTGCCAGCCGCCGCTCGGCCCGGACCAGGAGGTGACGCGGGACCGGCCCTTCGAATCGTTCCGTGTGTTCGAGCTGCTGCTGGATTCCACCGAACGCGAGCGCCGCTCGCTGGCACGGCGCAAGATGTACCGCCTCATCGCCCCGTGGACGAATGAGAACCCGCTGATGTTCCACAAGGTGCAGTCCGATCCGAAGACGATCCGCGAGGCGATCGACCAGGCGGCGGACACCGGCTTCGAGATGGTCATCATGTCATTCGGCTCCGGATTCAACTTCGAGAGCCGCGACCCGGCCTACTGGAACCAGTACAAGGAGCTGGCCGACTATGCCCGGAGCAAGAAGATCGCGCTCGGCGGCTATTCCCTGCTCGCCTCGCGGGGCGCCCGCAATCCCAAGGACAACACCCAGGGCAGCCCGCCGCGCTACGGCGTGATGCCCTGCCTCGGCACCCAATGGGGGCGGGACTACCTCGACAACATCGTCAAGTTCACGCGGCACGCGGGACTCGGCGTGTTCGAGAACGACGGCTCCTACCCCGGCGACCTCTGCGCCGCCACCGACCATCCCTTCCACCACGGCAAGGAGGACTCGCAGTGGACGATGTGGCGCGCCATCACCGATCAATACCGCACCCTGCGCGGGGACGGCGTCTTCCTCAATGTCCCGGACTGGTACTTCCTCACCGGGGCGAACAAGTGCGGCATGGGCTACCGGGAAACCAACTGGAGCCTGCCACGCGCCGAACAGGAAATCATCGAGCGCCAGAACATGTACGATGGCACCTGGAACAAGACCCAGAGCATGGGATGGATGTTCGTGCCGCTCTCCCAGTACCATGGAGGTGGCGCGGACGCCACGATCGAGCCGCTGGCCCAGCACCTGCCGCACTACGAGGCCCGCTTCGCGAACCTGCTCGGCTACGGCGTGCAGGCCTGCTACCGCGGCCCGCAGTTGTATGACACCCCCGAGACCAAGGCGCTGGTGGTGAAGTGGGTGAACTTCTACAAGCAGCACCGTGATGTGCTCGACAACGGCGACATCCTCCACCTCCGCCGCCCGAACGGACAGGACTGGGACGGCATCCTCCACGCCAACCCGGCCGGCCGCGAAAAAGGCCTCGCCTTCCTCTACAATCCACTCGGCGGGGAAATCACCCGCCAGATCCGCCTGCCGCTCCACTACACCGGCCTGCGCAAGACGGCACACCTCTCCATCGACGGCGGCGCCCCCCGCGGGCTCACCCTCAACACCGCGAACGAAGCCGTGCTGGAAGTGAAGATCCCCGCCCAAGGCCGGACCTGCCTCGTCTTCACCGAGTGAGGAGCGGGCGCTTCCATTGCACCACATCGTCCACCCTCCAAATCTCTCAAGGAGTCACTGCCAGAGAGCGTTCGGTTCCCAAGAAGCCATTCCTGCCACGGTTCCCAAATGGGTGGCACTCGCCATGCCATTGGTTGGCGCGTGGGGTTCCCTTACCACCTTGGCATGAGCCCCATACCCCGAAGGGCGCTCCAGGACAGCACCCTCCCGCCCAACAGCAGCGCCAGTGAAAAGCGCCATCGTTTCATGTTCCCGGAAAGGATGGCCGCGCCGCATCACGGCGCGGCCTGGATTCGGATGCTTCAGGGCGAGGTGGTGACCGACCATTGCTGGTTGTCACCGCCACCATACGGCCATTGGATGATGGACGCGCCATCGGCGGTGCTGCCGGCATTCACGTCCGCCACCTTCCCGCTGTGCACGGCGGTGAGCTTGAAGAAGCCGTCGCCGGTGGGCGTAATGGTCCACTTCTGGTTGTTGGCGCCGCTGTAGGGCCAGATCAGCAGGCCCGCGCCGTTCGCCGTGCTGCCTCCCGAAACATCGATGGCCTTGCCACTGGCGAGCCCGATGAGCTGGTACTGGCCGTTGCCGGTATCGGTGAGGGTCCACTTCTGGTTGTCACCGCCATTGAAGGACCACTGGTCGAGCGGCGCGCCATTGGCGGTCGAACCGCTTTGCACCTCGAGCGCCTTGTTGCTCCTGCGGTTGAGGAGGCGGCAGAGGCCATCGGGCACGGTGCGGCCCTGATCGGTGAGCAGGGCCAGTTCCCCGAGCTGGAGGCCGGCGGTGTCGCCATTGTTCGCGGTGATGTTGAGCCGGTAGAAGCGGTAGGCCGCCGGGCTGGCGATGGCGCAGTTGATCGCCTGGTAACGGTTGGTGAAGGCCTGGGCGGTGCGGGTGTCGAGCGTCGTCCAGCTCGATCCATCCGCGGAGCCCTGGAGTTGCCAGTCCTTCGGATCCCGCCCGGGGGTATCGTTCGCGCTGCTCACCGCGTAGCGCTTGATCGTCTGGGTGACGCCCGCGCCGAAATCGCACTGGAGCCAGCCGGTGGTGCCTGCTCCACCGTTATACCACTTCGTGCCGGGATTGAGGTCGATGCCCTGGGCCGCGCCTTCGGTGGAGGATGAGCCATTGGCGCTCGCGGAGGCGGATGCGAGGAATGCCACGTTCACCATCGGGGCCGCCGGCACCGCGCCGTCCTCGGGTGAGTTCGCGCTGGTGCCCGCGGAATTCGTGGCACTAACCACATAGTAGTACGTCGTGCCCGCGGCCGCGGTGGTGTCCGTGTAGCTGGTGCCGGCGATACCGGAGGCGAGGGTCGTGTAGGGACCACCGCTGGTGGCCGCGCGTTTCACCGCATAACTGGCCGCGCCGAAGGACGGCTGCCAGCGCAGCGGCACGGCGGAGGCACCGGGGGCCGCGAGCAGCGCCACGGGAGCCGAGGGAGTCACCACCGGCGCCCCACCGTCGCCACCGGTGATCTGCACGTTGCTGAAGGTGGCGGTGCCGAGCGTGCCATTGGAAACCGAACAGGCGACCAGACCCACGTAGAGCGTGTCGGGGATGCTGTCGTAGCGGCCCACATCGGTGGCGGCCCAGTTGGTGCCATCCGGCGAGAGGTAGCCGGTGACCATGTTGCCGAGCCGCTCGAGCTTCACCCAGTAGGTGGACTGGGTGATGGCCAGCGACTTGTTGCCGTAGTTCGTCCCGCCGTAAACGGCCAGCCCCTGGATGTTCTGCTCGACGGTGGATTTCATCGTCACCGCCATCCACGCGCGCTTCGCTCCGGCGGTGAGGCTCTCCCGCAGCATCACCCCGGCCTTCCCGCTCGCGCTCGGGCCGGTGATGGACTCGACTTTCGCGACGATCGAGAAATCGCCGGTGACCGCCTTGTAGGTGAAGTGGCAGTTGTCATTGGTGCTCCAGATGTCGCTGCCCGCGCCCTGCACGGTCCAGAGGCCTCCGGAATAGGAACCTGAACCCGCGGGGGTGGCGTTGCCGATGTCCGCATTGCTCACGCCGGTGGTGAGGGAAGCGGTCGCGGGAAAGGAGATCGCCGCGGGCGGGGAGGCGGTGGAGGGATCCGCCGCTTTCTCGAACATGAAGCTGTCCATGTCCAAGGGTAGGCCCTGCCGTCTCAACTCGGTGTAGGGTGCCTTGATCCCCTTCCGCACGACATACGCGCCGTGGATCAAGTTGAGCGCCAGACGGCCGCCGTTCCATCCGCGGTTGGTGCCATCGCTGGTGTAGTAGGCATCGGTGGTGCCAAAGGGCAGGTAGGGCGTGGGAGCGAGGTAGTTCGCCCGCGCATAGTACTCGCCCACGGCGAGCAAGCGGCTGTCATTTTCGGAGTAAAGGTCGATCCCCTGCTTCCACAGCGCCTCCGCGAACATCGCGAGCGAAAGGAACTGCCCGTGGGCGTGCCCCTGGTCCCGGCCGGAATCGCCGAGCTCGCCGAGGGCATTCGAATTCCGCAGGCCGATGTGCGCGAGCGAGCGATACTGATAGACGATCGAATCGACCTTGGCGGTGTCGTCATTGAACAGAGCGAGGAGACCGCCGCCGACCAACGAGAGCGCGCCCTTGTTGGCCGCACCGAACAGGTTCTCCCCCACCGGATTGGTGGCGGGCAGGAGGACATTCCCGAAGTAGGCCTTCACCGTGGTGGTATCCGCCGCCGTCCATCCCGGCCAGGTGCCGCGCAGGATGTCCGCACCGCCCACGAACCGGTAGGCGTAGTCTCCGATGTCGAGCGGCGATTCCCCGCCACCGAACGTCGTCTGGGTCGAGGCCCAGGCCAGGAGGATGTCGTGCGCTTTCTGGGCGTAGGCCGTGTTGCCGGTGAAATACCACATGCGGGAGAGGTTCCAGACGGCGATCATGTCATTGCGCCACGGGTTGAGATTCACATCGGGATTGCGGCTCACGGTGGCGAACGGTCCCTGCATCCCGTAGGCAAGCTGGGAATGGGAGTCCGCCGAGAGGGCGGCATAGCCGCTCTTCCAGGGATCGCGGCCGAGGTTGGCCTTGAGCGTGGCCAGATCGGCGGAGGTGAGCGGAAGACCCGGGTGGGTGTAGGCCTCGGCCACGAGTGGCGCAGCCCATGGACACAGGACAACGGCAAGCGTCCGCACGGACGCCAGGAAGCGTTTGTTCATTGGTGGGTTTTGGATGGGTTTGGGAACGGCGGCGTTACCGCCATCCCACCGCCTCACCGGAATCGTTGGGTTCCATCCGATGATGCAGCATCGGAAACCCTGTGGAGGTCCATGGATCGAAACCACCCTCTTGCCGTTTACCGTGGTAGATGCCTCGTAGGAAGACATGAAGCCGATCGGACAACACTCGACGCCGGGGACATGGACCAGGTCCGCGGCCAGCCGCCTCCTCCGCCACGCCGACATCCGCATCACCGCAGCCCACTACCTCGACAAGAAGCGGAAGATCGTCAGCCCTCTCGATCGGCCGCTGGCATCCGTCGCGCATGTCGATGCCGCCGAGCAGGAAGGCCAGCGCGGTGGAACTCAGGCGCACCATCACTGGCGGGACCTTCACCGAAGACCGCCCGCGGGCGAGTGCCGAAAATGGCCTCCTGGTTCACCCCCATCCATGCGGCGATGCCTTCCAGCACTCCCTCCTCCTTCTCGTCGATCGAGCCATCGGCGCGCACGGGAACATTGAGGAAAAGATTGCCGTTCTTGCTAACAATGTCCGCCAGCATGTGGGCAACCGCCTTCGCACTCTTGTAGCCATTGCGGTCGTAGAGACTGCGATCGTAGTGCCAGCCGCCGATGCAGGTGTCCGTCTGCCACGCTCGCGGCAACGCTGTGCCGGGAACGCCGCGCCCGATGTCCCATACCAACGCTTTCTGCTGCTCATCGCTGAGGATCTTTCCGAAGATCACCCCACGCTGCTGGCCGTTGTGCCACTTCGGAACAGGGAACGGCGGGATAGTTACCTGCTGCGTATGCCAACAAGTTGGAGATTCCGGCCGCGTCGGAATCCGAATTCTCCGCCGCTTAACCCGAACTTAATCCTGCGCCTCCTACGATGGGAGGTGAATCAAAGGAGGCTGTTTGGCCGGGGGATGCGGGCCCGGCAGTCCCCGGCCACGCGGAATCCTTTTTCCAATCATTCGCTCGTACATTGCCATGAATCCATCCACCCAACGCAGGAAAGCCATCGGACTGGCGCTGGTCGCCTCCGCCCCGCTGATGCCGGCCTTCGGGCTCACCGTGACCCCCAGCACCACCGAGGGGCCGTACTACACGATGAGCTCGGCCAACACCATCCTGAGCTCCAGCAGCTCGAACTACGCCCCGCACCTCTTCACCACGGAAGGGACGGACAATGACATGATCCACATCTACTCCTCCAGCACCCAGGCCACCGGCACGGTGACGAAGGTTTCGGGGACGCTGGTGAACACCTCCGGCGCGACGATCGCCGGAGCGGTGGTCGAGCTGTGGGTGGCGGACAACAACGGCATCTACTGGTACGTGTCATCGTCCAGCGGCACCAACAACTTCGCGAACCGGGACAAGAACTTCCAGGGGTATGGCAAGTGCACGACGGACTCCTCCGGGGCCTGGTCGTTCCTCACCATCAAGCCGGGCCTCTACACCGGCCGCATCCGCCACTACCACCTGAAGGTGCGGATCGGCGGCACCGAGTACCTGACCACCCAGCTCATGCCCGCGGACGAGGCCGCGGCCACGCCCTCGGACAACGTGGTCTCCGGCCTCGGCTCGAATCTCTCCCGCTGCACCTACACGCCGACGACCGGCACCATCACCTGGGGCAGCAGCACCTACAGCGGCCAGATCGTCTCGGACCGCCAGCTGGTGGTCAGCTACACGGTCACCGCGCCGGGCATCACCACCAGCCCGTCCAGCCTCACGGTGACCGCGGGCCAGAGCGCGACCTTCACCGTCGTCGCCAGCGGCACCGCCCCGCTCACCTACCAGTGGTACAAGGGCACCACCGCGATCAGCAGCGCCACCAGCGCCAGCTACACGATCTCCTCCACCACCACCTCGGACGCGGGCAGCTATTCCTGCAAGGTGACGAACGGCGCGGGCACGGCCACCAGCAATGCCGCCACGCTCACGGTGAACACGCCGGTGACGGCCCCGGACATCACCACCGATCCGGCCTCGAAGACGGTGGACGTGGGAGCCGCGGTGGCCTTCCAGGTGGTGGCCACCGGCACCTCGCTGAACTACCAGTGGTACAAGGGCGGCAGCTCGATCTCCGGCGCGAACGCCGCCACCTACTCGATCGCCTCCGCGAAGCTGAGCGATGCCGGCAGCTTCTACGTCATCGTCTCGAACACCGCCGGGACCGACACCAGCGGCACCGCCACGCTCACCGTCAACGAGCCGTTCAAGACCTTCCTCGCCTACTACGGGATCTCCTCGTCCACGGCCGCCGCCGATCCGGACAACGACGGCATCCCGAACCTGCTCGAGTTCCTGCTGGGCGGGAATCCCTCGGTGCCCGGCACCGGCATCCAGCCCACCTCGCAGTTCACCACCGTGAACGGCTCCTCGGCGCTGGTGTATTCGTTCTACGTCGTGAAGGACACCGGGACCGCCACCTGGGCCGTCGAGTACAACACCGCTCTGTCCAGCGACGCCGCCTCGTGGACCACCGCGGTGGCGGGCACGAACGGGGTCACGATCACCACCCAGGACACCGAGACGGCGGGCCTCAGCTACGTCACCGTGAGGATCCCCACCACCCAGACGAAGCTCTTCGCCCGCCTGCGGGTGACGCCTCCCACCAATTGACCCCGCGGCCATGGACCAGAAGGAAAGCAAGGCTCCGGGGGCATTCCCCGTCGTCTGCGCGGTCGTCTTCGTGACCTGCGCGGCGGCGGGCTGCCACCTGGCGCGGACCGCCGGCCTGGTGTTCTTCCGCCCGCTCGCGATGCTGCTCGGCTGGGCGGGACTGGTCGCGGTGGCATCCCTGTTCCCGCGGCTTCCGGGGTGGCTGCGGGGCCTGCTGCTGACGGCGGGCGGGATCGCGGTGATCGCGGTGCCGGGGCGCTTCTACCTGCCCGGCCAGGGGGTCACGGCGGATCTCACGGACGACCGCGCGCGGCAGATCGCGGTGGTGCTTTCGATCGTGACCTTCGTCGTCCATTTCCTCGCCACCTACGGCAGCCATCGTAGGAAAGAGGTTCCCGGGCCGGTGCTGGACACCCTGGTGCCGCTCGCCCGGCTGGTGGCCGCGGCCCTGGCGGTGACGGTGGCCACGCTGGTGGCGCTGGTGTTTTTCCAGAAGGTGTGGGTCCGCCAGGTGGAGGTGGCGTTCGCGCTGGCCACCGCCGCGCTGGTGGCGGAGGCCGTGGTCCGCGCGGTGGCGCGGATGTACCTGCCGCGGCGGCTGCGGGCGGACCACCCCTTCGGCCACGGCGTGCTGCTGCCCGCGGTGTTCGGCCACTCCGGGCCGCTGCAATCGCTGGCCGCCACCATGGAGAAGATCTTCGGCGTGAGGATCGAGGAGTCCTGGCTCGCTTTGTTGGGGAAAAGAATGGCCGCGCCGCTCGCGCTCCTCGTGCTGCTCGGCCTCTGGCTGTCCACGGGACTCACCCGCATCCCCGTGGACAGCCATGGGGTGCGGGTGGACCGCGGCGTGTTCCGGGAGCGGGCGCTCGCTCCCGGCCTGGCGTTCCATCCGCCGTGGCCGTGGAGCGAGGTGCGGCTGGTCAACACCGGCCGGGTGGAGGAACTCGCGCTGGGCTTCGAGCGCGACCTCTCCCGCCCGGTGCTGTGGGCGGAGAAGCACTTCGATGGCGAGCAGAACCTGCTGGTCGGCGGCGGCGAGGAACTCCTCACCGTGAACGTGCCGGTCCACTACCGCATCCGCGATGCCGTGGCCTGGCTGCGCCACGGCACCGGCGCGCGCGAATGCCTCGCCTCGCTCGGCTACCACGAGCTGCTCGCCATCACCGGCAGCCACGATTCCTTCCAGCTCATGATCACGGACCGGGACGAGGTCGCGGACCGCTTGAAGGCACGGCTCCAGCAATCGTGCGACCGCCTCGACCTGGGCATCGAGATCGTCTTCGTCGGCCTGAAGGACGTGCACCCGCCGGTGGAGGTGGCCCCGGCATTCCAGGACGTGGTCAGCGCGGAAGAGCAGCGCCTTTCGCTGATCGACCAGGCCCGCACCGCCTCCGTGGCCAGTCTGGCGGACGCGCGGATCGCCGCGGTGCAGGCCACCGTGGGGGCGGACGCCGCCGCCACCGAGCGACAACAGCGCGCCACCGGAGAGGCCGCGCGGTTCCTCGCGCCGCTCGAAACCTGGGCCCTCCATCCCGCCGTGTTCACCACCCGCCTGCGGCTGGACACGCTGGAGGGCGCCCTCGCCGAAACCCGCCAGCTCTACATCCTTCCCGCCGGTGCCCACCGGCACAGCACCTTCCTGTTGGGAAACCCCGCCGCCCTGCCCGCCGCGAACGGCCTGCCCGCCCCCGTGGTCCGCCCGCCGAACCCGGTGATCCGCACCACGGTCCTACCCGCCCGGAATTGAACCGCCCACCACCCATGTCCACGTTCCAAACCTTCGTCCGCGTCCTGATCGCCCTGATGGTGATCTCGTTCCTCGGATTCGCGATGTGCAGCTTCACGGTCTCGTCCGACGAGTGCGCGGTGCTGACCCGCTTCGGCTCGCCGGTCCGCACCGTGACCGAGGCGGGCATGTTCCCGAAGTATCCCTGGCCGGTCGATACCGTCACGCGCTTCGACCGCCGGCTGCGCTTCTATGACACCCGTGTTTCCGAAGCCCTCACCCGGGACAAGCGCAACGTGATCCTGCCGCTGTTCATCGCGTGGCGGATCGAGGACCCGCTGAAGTTCATCCAGGCGCTCGGCACGCCGGAGGCCGCTCCCTCGAAGCTCGATTCGCTGGCCACCTCCGCGCGCAACGCGCTGCTGGGCGGCTACGATTTCCAGCAGCTCGTCTCCAGTGATCCGGCGCAGCTGAAACTCGCGGAGATCGAGGAACGCCTCGCCGCCGCGATCCAACCGCAGGCACGGGAAACCTTCGGCATCGTCATCGAGCGGACCGGCTTCCTCCGCATCGCCCTGCCGGAGGCGAACACCACCTATGTCTTCGACCGCATGCGGGCCGAGCGCGGGCAATACGCCGCGAAGTACCGGGCCGAGGGCCGCCAGGAAGCCGAGGAACTGCGCGCCCGCACCGATGCCGAGCGCACCACCCTGCTGGCGGAGGCAAGCCGCCACGCCGAGGAGACCCGCGGCCAGGCGGAGGCGGAAACCGCGCGCATCTATGCCGAGGCCCACGCCCGCGATCCGCGCTTCTACCAGTTCACCCGCGAGCTGGAATCGCTCCGCAAGGTCACGAAGGCGAACACCACGCTGATCCTCGACACGGACACCTCCCCCTTCACCCAACTGCGGGCCCCCGCGGTGGAACGCCCGGCCCTCATCACCGGAAAGCCATGAACCGCCGCCAACGTTCCCGGGCCGATGGAGGGCAGGCGCTTTTCAATGCCTTCGCCTCCACCATCCGCGTGCTGCGCTGGCTGCTCGGCGGCCTCGCCGTGTTCTACCTCTGCTCCGGCATCACCCGCGTGGCGCCGAACGAGGACGCGCTGATCTACCGGCTGGGCAGGCTCCAGCCGGAGGTCCATCCGCCCGGCCTGCTGTTCGCCCTGCCCGAGCCGATCGACCGGGTGGTGCGCGTGTCTTCCCGCACCCAGCACGAGCTTTTCCTGCGCGCCTGGGCACCGGACGAGGACCGCGCCGTGCTCTCGGGCGGCGTCGTCGTCGGGCCATCGGCCGAGACCGGCAACGCGGGCGGACCGGTGATTACTGGAAACGCCGTAGGTGCCGCCATGTCCGCGGACCAGGCCGCCGCCGCGGATTTCCCGAAGCCGCCCGGCCCCGGCCTGCATCCCTACCACCACGGCTACACCGTCACCGGGGACGTGAACCTGGTGCAGGCCCGCCTGATCGCCCGCTACCGCATTTCCGATCCCATCGCCTGGGTGAGCGCCGCACCGGAAGCGGAGATGGGCAAGCTGGTCGAGTCCCTGATCTTCGATGCCGCCACCCGCACGCTGGCGGGAATGAACGTGGATGACGCGCTCGGCAACGGACTGGAGCAGTTCCGTTCCCAGGTGCTGGCGCTGGCCCAGCGCTCCTTCGACCGGCTGCGCCTCGGCGTGACGCTGGTGGCCTTCGAGGTGAACACGCTCACACCACCGGAGGCCACGGTGGCCGCCTTCGCCGAGGTGACCAGCGCCCGCGTGGAGTCCAGCACGCTGCTGGAAAACGCCCGCACCTACCGCGCCCGCGTCCTCCCGCTGGCCCGTTCGGATGCCTACCGCATCCGCAGCGAGGCGGACGCGGAAGCCCGCCGCCTGGTGACCCGCGCCGCGGCGGAAGCCGGTTCCTTCACCGCCCTGGAACAGCGCCACCGCGAGTCCCCGGAGGTGCTCGAAACCCGCCTCAGGGCCGAGACCACCGAGGCGGTGTTCTCCCAGATCAAGACCTCCACCGTGCTGCCGGACGACCGCGGCACCATCGACCTGTATCTCCCCGCGAACCCCTGAGATCCCATGAACGGCACCGCCACCTCCGCCGCTCCCGATTCCCCCGCCCCGCTCCCCGCGCTCCAGCCCGGGGCCATCCATGTCCGCGCCATCCTCGTCGCGCTCGGGCTGGCGCTGCTGGGATTGTCCCGCCTCGCCGGATGGCTGCAACCGGGGCAGGCCGATCTCCACCAGCTGTGGGCGATGGCCGGACTGGCGCTCGCCGCCGTCCCGGTGCTCATCGACAGCCTCACCTCACTGAAGGCCGATGGCTTCGAAGCCACGAAGTACTACATGGACCAGTTCGTGGCGCTGGCCATCCTCGCCTGCTTCGCCACCGCCCAATACGCCACCGGCACCCTCGTCGCCGCCATCCTCATCATCGGCCAGATCCTCGAGGAACGGGCCACCCTCGGCGTGGAGGAAGCCATCCAGGCCCTCACCCGGATCACCCGCACCCAGGCCCGGCGGATGCTCGCCTCCGGCACCGAGGAAGCCATCGATGCCGCGCTGCTCCAGGCGGGCGATACCATCCGCCTGCGACCCGGCGACACCGTGCCCGCGGATGCCGAGATCCTCCTCGGCACCACCACGCTCGACCAGGCCTCGATCACCGGCGAGTCCCTGCCCGTCGACGCCGCCCCCGGCACCCGCATCTACGCGGGCACCACCAATCTCACCGGCGCGATCGAGGCCCGCGTGACCACCACCGGCCACGATACCGTGCTCGGCCGCGTGACCTCGATCATCGAGGAGGCGAAATCCTCCCGCGCGCCGGTCATGCGCCTGATCGACCAGTACACCCGCTACTACATGCCGCTGGTGCTCATCATCGCGGGCTTCGTCCTGTTTTTCACCCGGGACGTGCAGCGGTCCATTTCGGTCATCATCGTGGCCATGCCCTGCGCCTTCGTGCTGGCCAGCCCCTCCGCCATGGTGGCGGCGCTGGCGGTGGCGGCACGCATGGGCATCCTCGTGAAAAGCTCGCGCTTTTTCGAGGTCGCGCGGGAGATCGACACCGTGGTCTTCGACAAGACCGGCACGCTCACCACCGGCCGCCTCCAGGTCACCGGCACGCACCCGGCGGAGGGCTTCACCGGAGACGACTTGCTCGCGCTGGCCGCCGCCCTGGAAACCGGTTCCACCCATCCGGTGGCCCGCGCCATCCTGGCGGAAGCGGATCGCCGCGGCCTCCCATGGGACCGCGGCATCGAGGTGACCGAGTTTCCCGGCCTCGGCGTGGGCGGCGGCGGCATCCTCGCCGGCCGCCGCGGCTGGCTGGAATCGCAGGGCGTGACCATTCCCGCGGGCTTCGCCCCGGAAACCTCCGCCTCCTCCCTGCATGTCGCCCGCGACGGTCGCCACGCCGGATGCCTGCTGCTCGCGGACACCCTGCGACCCGAGTCCCCGGAGACCGTCGCCGCGCTCCGCGATCTCGGGATCGAGCGGCTGGTCATGCTCACCGGCGACCACCCCGCCGTGGCGGCCGCCATTTCCAGCCAGGCCGGCGTGGACCACTACCGCGCCTCCTGCCTGCCCGCGGAAAAGATGGAGGAAGTCCGCGCCCTGAAGGCCGCGGGCCGGAAGGTCATGGTGGTGGGGGATGGCGTCAACGACGCCCCCGCCTTGGCCGCCGGTGACCTCGGCATCGCCATGGGCGCGCTCGGCAGCGACGTGGCCATCAAGACCTCCGACATCGCCCTGATGGGAAACGACCTCCGCCACCTCGCCGGATTCATCCAGCTCTCCGACCGCACGCTGCGCATCATCAACCAGAACCTGCTGTGGGGATTCGTGCTGATCGTGGTGATGATCGTCGTGTCCTCGCTCGGCCTGGTCAGCCCGATCGCCGCGGCCTGCCTGCATGAATTCTCCGCGTTCCTCGTGATCTTCAACAGTGCCCGGCTCCTGCGCTTCGACCCCGCCGACAATAGCTAAAAGGCGGCCATCCCGCCGGAGTTTCCTCCGGCGGCGTGGCGGGATTCCTTTGGCTTGGTCTCATACTCCACCCGCGCGGTGGTGCTGCCCTTGCGACGGAACTGCACGAAGTTGAAGATCCCGATGCCCATGTCGCGCACCGAGTGGTTCGGCGGCGCTTCGCAGCAGTATTGCAGCGCCACCACCTGGTCGAGCGGGTCGGTGACGATGTAGAGCCGGTTGAAGGTCACGCCGGGCATGCCGCCCGGAAACAAATCAGGCCCGGATTTCTCCGGGCCTGTTGATTTACAAGATGGTGGGCAGAGCTGGATTCGAACCAGCGTAGGCGTTAGCCAGCAGATTTACAGTCTGCCCCCTTTAGCCACTCGGGCATCTACCCATTCACTTGTGTTTCCCGCCTCGCGGCGGGGCCGACTGTTTAGGGAGCGGGCTGCGGGTTTGCAAGTGGAAACCGGAAGGTTTTCCGGAATTTTTTCGCGCGATTCAAGGTGGCGATTGAGGGCCAATGGGATGCGGGAAACGGGGTGCGGTGGCGTAGCTGCGTTGGTGACAACGCAGGCGGGGTGGATACTCCCCTGCCCTAGCGTGGGTTGGTGGGGGGACGGGAGGAGAAGAGGAGCGGGCGGAGGTGGGAGAGGGGCTGGGGGTTGGTGGGTGGGCGGGAGTTTGCCCTGCCGGAAGTGTCACCACTTCCGCTACGTGGACGAAGACGAAGACGCATTCACGCTTGCCTGCGGAGAGCGCGGAAACCGAGCATGGGATCATGCCTCTCCGCGATGAACCGCCGGATTACCTGAAACGATTGTCGGACAGTTGGTACAGAGGCCGGGCGTGGGTTCATTGGACCATGACGATCAAAGGGCGGAAAACCGGCTGGCTCGACACACGCATGCATCTCCAGATGCGCGAGCTGCTGGGGCATGTTTCCGCACGGCATTCGCTGTCGTGCGCGATGTATTGCCTGATGCCGGATCACGCGCACTTCCTGTGGCTGGGGCATGGCGATGGCTGCGACCAGCGCACGGCCGCGAAGTTTTTCCGTCGGCACTGGAACGAGCTGCTCGCCTCGCGAGGCTCGGAACTCCAACGGCAGGCATACGACCATGTGCTGGATGAGTCGGAGCGGAATCCGGATGCTTTCGAGGACACCTGCCTCTACATCGCACGGAATCCGCAGCGCGGCGGGCTGGTGGCGGATTGGCGGGAATGGGAGGCGCTCGGAAGCGTGGTGGCGGGATACCCCGATCTCGATCCGCGGGTCGAGGGGTTCTGGGGGAGGTTCTGGACGATCCACAATCGCGAGACGTCGAGAAAAGGGGCGTAGCTGCGTTGGTGACAACGCAGGCGGGGTGGATACTCCCCTACCCTGGCGTGGGTTGGTGGGGGGACGGGAGGAGAAGAGGAGCGGGCGGAGGTGGGAGAGGGACTGGGGATTGGTGGGTGGGCGTGAGGTTGCCCTGCCGGAAGTGTCACCACTTCCGCTACGTGGACAACGGAGGCGGGGTTGATCGAGGATCTGGAGATCGACCTGGTGATGGAGGTGGACGCGAACGCGGCGGCGCGGGTGGCGACGTTCCAGGATCTGGCGGCGCTGTTTACCGGAGGAAGTGGCGGTCGCTGAGATGAGTGGGCGGTGGGGGCAGTCGCGGAGGGTGGCCGTCCCGTTGGAGGACGAAATGGGACGCGCCATCGGGAGCAAATGCATCTCCCCTCCCCGGTCGCCCCGGCGGTGCGACCCTACCTTTGTGGCGCGCCTCCGGAGGTAGGGGCATCTCGCCGAGATGACCGGGCGGTGGACGGCATTCGCAAGGAAGACGCCGTCCCAGCGGATGAAGGGATGGGGCGAGCCGGTGGCAGCGGACGCAGCTATTCGACCCGGTCGCCCCGGCGGTGCGACCCTACCTTTGTGGCGGCAGAACGCGGGCGCAAAAAAAAAGGCGCCCTGCATGCGACTTGCAGGACGCCTTTTTCCCCATCGCACGGGGACCCATGAAAGTGTGAATGAAAATCAGAGGCTGGTCACATCGCGGACGCCGCGGATTTCGACCTGCTGGGTGGCGGGGTTCATGAAGATGATCTGGAGCACGCGCTTGGTGCCGGGGTGCGGCCACATGCTGGCGCCGATGCGCTGCCACTGGTTGTCCTGGAAGCCGAAGGCGCGCATGCCGGACATCTGGTTCTCATTGACCGGCGGGTTCTCGATGTTGCGCTGCTCGCCGATCTTGAAGTCGAAGTCCTTGTTCTCGAGCTGGATGCGGATGGGCTGCGGGCTGAGGTTCATGACCTTCAGGGAGCCAGCGGGGAACTTCTGGGCGGAGTCATCGAGGACCATGACGCGGGCGAGGTCGTCGCCCGGCTTGCCGGTGCCGGGGAGGAAGAGGAAGATGCCGGACTTGAGGTTTTCCGGAACCACGGCGCGGGCGATGCGCTGGTCGGCGGCCTTGACGCTGGCGGGGTCCTCGCTCTTGGTGAAGACGATCTCCTTGGCGCCCATCGGGAGGTTGTCGAACTCGTGGTTCAGGTAGCCTTTCGCATGGACGGGCATGCCGGGAAGCGGCTTGTCCGAGTTGGCGACGGCGGCATCGTAGGCGAAGACCTTCTCCGGCAGGGACTCGATGAGGAAGAGGAGCGAGCGGCCGTGGATGCCGGGCTGGGCCTCGCCGGTCTGGCCGAGGGTGTTCTGGACGACGCTGCCGCGGCCGGACGAGCCGAGGGCGACATTGGCGCTGACCTGCTGGGCACCGGCGGTGCCGATGGCGAGACCGAGGGCGAGGAGTGGTGTGACGAGGGCTTTCATCGGGTCGAGGGACTTGGGACTGCGGGGTGGGATGCTGCGGGGACGATGCTTTAAGAGAAGAGATAGAGTGGGCGGGAATCCGCGGCGGGGCGGATTCCCGGGGGAGGGATCAGACTTCCTTGGGTTCGAGCCAGCGGAAGGAGACGATCTCGAAGCGGCGGCCGAAGGTCTTGTTCACGGCGGCGGTGGTGCTGGCCGGGAGGATTTCCGGAGCGTCCTTCGGATCGACGTAGGAGGGCATGCGCTGGACGACGGCCTCGCACCAGGCGCGGGCGGCCACGGTGCCGTCCTTGTTCAGGGACTCGCCGTAGGCGCGGATGCGGAAGGTATCGCCGCGGACGGTGATGACCGGGGCCAGGGCGCTGAGGAGGTCACCCTGGGTGAGCATGGTGGGCGCGCCTTCGTTGGTGTAGCCGCTGCGGGCGGCGCCGTTGGCGAGGCCCACGAGGCTGCCGCTGCTGGTGAGGGTGCGGGAGTCGAGATTACGGTAGGAGTCATTGACGCCGGATTCATCGATGGCCTGCTGGAGCACGCCGGCGAGGGAGCCGGTGTCCGAAGTGGAGGCGACGCGGCGGTTGACGAACTCACCGAGGGTGAGGAACGGGGCTTGGTCGGTCTTTCCGCGCTCGCGGATCTTGGTGACGATGGTGGTGGCGAGCTTCTTGATCTGGTCGTCATTGAGCGAGCGGAAGCCGGCCCAGCGGAGGGCACCCTGGACATTGACGGAGGAGTTCGGGGCGGAATCCTCGGCGGCACCGGCGATGGGCAGGCCGAAGCGCGGGAAGCCGGTCTTGCTGGAGGTGGTCTTGTCGCTGTTCGCCCAGCCGAGGATGGAGGCATCGCGGAGCGAGGAGATGAGGGCGATCCAGGCGGGGACGGAGTCCGAGTTCACGTTGAAGGCACCGCGGACGCCGATGTTGGCGGCGATCTTCTTGCAGAGGACGGCGTCGGCGGTCTGGTCGAGCTGGGTGGAGAGCGTCTTCACATCGGTGGAGGCGGAGACGAGCGGGGTGTAGCGCGGGTTGAGGAGCTGCTTCTCACCGCTGAGGAAGGACTTCAGGAGGGCCACGCGGGTGCCGCTGTTGACGATGCCGCTGTTGAAGTTCCCCACGGTGGAGAAGAAGAAGCGGTCCCAGAGGGCGTCATTGAGGAAGTACGAGTGGTCCAGCAGGTTGCCGCCCATCGGATTGCTGGTCAGCACGGAAGCGGAGGGCAGCAGCGGATGGGCACGGGAGTTTCCGAAGGCGTGGGTGACGCGCGGCAGGACGGAGCCGGGAACGAGGTTCGCGCTGACGAGATCGCCGAGGCTGGTGGTGGGCATCACCGGCACGTGGAACATCGGGACGTTCGAGACGCCCTTGGCGGCGCTGACGCTGGCGCCGTAGAAGCCGCGGTAGGTGCCGGGCTCGATCTCGATGCCCGGGGACTGGTTGAAGTCGGTGACGGGGTTGAGCGTGAGGTCGTAGGAATCGAGGGCGTTGGCCACCTTGTTCGAGTCCTGCATGGAGCCGTCCACCACCGGGTGGTTGCTGACCCAGGGGCGGGCGTTGTCATTGGTGTCACCGGTGGTCTTGGCGGCCATGGTGAAGATGGCGAAGGGGGTCTTGCCTCCGACGGTCTGGTCAGTGGGCGATTGGAAAATGTCCCCGGCCTTGAACAGGCGGTCGACGACCGGCTTCACGCCATTGAGGGCGAGCTCGGTGGCGGGGTTCTTCAGCTTGAAGCTGTAGGAGCGCAGCAGGGTGTCCGAGGTGACGGTGGCATTGACGCCGGCATAGAGGTCCAACTGGAAGTCCGGGTCGGAGACGCCCGAGGGGAACGGGCGGCCGGCCTCGGCGTGGACGGAGAGGGTGTCGTCCTTTTTGATCACCACCCAGCCGGTGCCGGCGCTGCTCTTGGTGTCCCAGGAGTAAACGGAGGCGGCGGGGCGATCGTAGGTGGAGGCGATGTGGTCGGTCTGGAAGCCGGCGCGCGCATCCCAGCCGGGCACGGTTTCCACGCCGAACTGGTTGTTGGTGCGCTTGTCCTTGTTGCTCCAGTTGTTGGCCTGGTTGGTATCGAAGTCGAAGAAGGTGCCCACGGTGTATTGGCCGGCGGTTTCGACGCCCCAGGTCCAGCCGGGCTGCACCCAGGTGCCGAAGACGCGGACCTCACCGGGGGCGAGGCGGATGGCCTTGCCGGGAGAGGAGCCATTCATTTCCCGCAGCAGCAGGGTGAAGCTCTTCCGCGCGGGATCGGCGGCGGTGTCCTTCCGTTCATTGCCGAGGTAGAAGCGGCTGAGCGGCTGGTAGGCGGAGGCGAAGCCGTTGCGGAGGTTCACGCCGTTCTTCTGGAAGCCGAACAGCACGGGGGCATCCCAGATGCGGACGCGGAGCTGCGGCAATTCCAGCGCGACGTCGTAGGGATTGTAGAGGGTGACGACCGGATCGTAGACGAGGTGCGGGCAGTAGTAGTTCTGATAGCCCTGCGGCTGGCCGGAGGTGTTGTAGTAATTGACGCGGTCGGTGATGTGCGGCCAGTGGGTGACCGCGGAGTACATGAGCTGGAACTTCGAGATCACCGGCAGCAGGCGCTCCACGGCGGGAGAAGGGATGGCACCGTTGCCATAGCCGCTGGAGCTCGGGTTTCCGACCTTGAGGTTGCTCGCCAGGCTCGCCGGGTCGCTGTTGTACTTGAACAGGGGCTCGCCGGAGGTGGCGCCGGAGAAGGTGCCAAACGAGTTCGGGCCCTTGTAGAGGCGGTAGTGGGAGGCGAGGTACTCCCAGCTCATGGCGCTGTCCGTGGCGGTGATACCGGGCTGGAGATTGACCACCGAGCCATACGGGCCGAAGCCGCCGAGGACGGAGTTGAGGGCGAAGCCGTTCGAGCTGCCTTCGAAGAGGGTGGTGAAGTCGACGCGCAGGCCGCCATCCGCGGCATTGGTGAGCAGGCCGAGGGAATCGACGGTGACATCGCCCTGGAGGGCGACGACGTCGCGCTTGCCACCGGTGGCGGCGGAGGCGGTGTTCACGGAGACGAGCTTCCGCGGTTCGCCGACGGTGGCGGGGGCCAGCTCCGGGAGCACGCTTTCCACGCGCGGGCGCTGCGGGGCGGTGCGCTGGGCGAGCTTCGCGCCATTGTCCGCGGGCTTGGTTTCCGGGAGGTTGATGGTGGCCTTCTGGCTTTCATCCATCACGGCGTAGGCGAAGTTGCCCTTCTGCTGGTTGATGGTCACGGCGACCTTCTGGGCGCGCAGGCCGGCGCCGTTCTCACCGGTGGAGGTATCGCGGGTGCCGACGGTGGAGGGATTGATGAGCCAGACCGGATCGGAGTAGCTGGCGGCGGTGTAGGCGGGATTCAGGCGGTCCTGCTCGCTGGGGGTGGAAACGAGCCAGCCGCGGAACTTCTTCGCCTTGTCCGTGTAGGTGGGAGAGCCGGAGGTGGGCTTCCAGTGCCAGCTTTCCCAGGCACCGAGGGCGTTCATCTCGCCCTTCTGGCCATTGATGGCGGAGGAGCGGGCGCTGATGGACTGGTCCGGGCCCATGTTCTTCTGGAGCTGGCCGATCGCCAGCATGAGGGCGAGGCGGCTGTTCGCACGCGCTTCCTGGCGCGCCTGGTCCGCGGCGCTGGCCCGCAGCGTGATCGAGGACAGGCCGAGCAGGCCGAGGGCGAGCGTCGCCAGCAAGACCATCATCAGCAGGGAGATCAGCAGGGAGAATCCCCGCTTGCGCCGCGCTAATTGCCTCACGCGATTTGGATGAATGGTTTTCATGGGCTTCAGGGACGATGCATTTACAAGAGATATGCGGTGGATTTGCAGCTCGCCGGGAAGATCGGGTTTAAGCGAGTCGCGCCATTACGATGCAAACACCATACCCCCCTTCCGGAGGATCGCTTGTATCGAAGGGTTCGCTTTGTGTAGGATTCCGTCGGATTGAGGAACGAACCGCGTTTTTTCTCTGAACTACCGGGGGTATTTGGCCACCGGAGGCGGGATTGAATTAGAAAGGGTTGGGCGCGGAAGCGGGTCGCAAACGCGGGTGCAGGCCCGATTTCCGGACCTCGGGAAGACCGCTCAAAATCGGTCAGGTCCCCACTGTCGCAACGTGGACGATCGATTTCAAATGTCCATACATCAAGGGTTTGCGCGGTTTTCTCCTGATTCGTATCAGTGCGAAAATGGCCATCCATTCCCCTTCCGCGCCCCGCCGCAGTGCGGGGAAATCCGCCCACGCCTCCCGCGGCCATGAGTCGCAACCCGGGGGGACAATGCCATTGCGTGAAACCGGCTCACCGGTCAGGGGTTGAAATCCGTAATCCCCACCTCTTTCCGATCATGAAGCTGCTCCATTGCCTCGCCGCGTTCGTCCTCACCGCCGCCGCCTCCTGGGCGGAGATCCCCACGCTGTGGATCATCGGCGACTCCACCGTCCACAACACCGGCAAGAACGGCGAGCTGGCCCTGAAGGGCTGGGGCGACGAGATCCCGGCCTTCTTCGATCCTGCGAAGGTCAAGGTGGTGAACAAGGCGATCGGCGGCCGCAGCAGCCTGACGTTCCTCACCGAAAAGCGCTGGGACGAGGTGCTGGCGGGGATCAAGCCGGGCGACCGGGTGCTGGTCCAGTTCGGCCACAACGACGTGGGCTCCCCCGGCGAGAAGAGCCGCTACCGCGGCACGCTGAAGGGCACCGGCGAGGAGACCCGGGACGTGACCAAGGCGGATGGTACGACGGAAACCGTACATACCTACGGCTGGTACCTGCGGAACTACGCCGCCACGGCGAAGGCAAAGGGCGCGGCGGTGACGGTGTGCTCGCCGATCCCGCACAAGAAGTGGGAGAACGGCACCATCGCCCCGGATTTCATCGACTACGGGAAGTGGGCGAAGGAAAGCGCGGATGCCACCGGCGCGACGTTCATCGACCTGACCAACCTGGTGCGCGCGGCCTACCAGCAGGACGGCGAGGAGAAGGCCGCGGCCTACTTCGCGGACCCGCGCACGCACACCTCGCAGGAAGGCGCGAAGCGCAACGCCGGCTGCGTGGTGGCGGGCCTCAAGGCGCTGCCCGGCGCGCCCTTCGACGCGTGGCTGAGCGCGGAAGGCAAGGCCGTGGCGAAGCTCCAGCCGATGGCCGTGCCCGCCCAGGCGAAGGCGGACACGAAGCCGGAGGACAATCCGATCGCGAAGTGAGTTTTTTGAGCCCGCAAAGGTAGGATGGCACCGCCGGGGCGACCGGGGAGAAAGGGTCACGTCCGCTGCCAGTGGAACGTCCCCTTCCCTGTGTCTGTGGGGGCGGAGTTCCATTCGCGGACAACACCCACCGCCCGGTCATCTCGGCGAGATGACCCTACCTCCGGAGGCGGGCCGCAAAGGTAGGGTCGCACCGCCGGGGCGACCGGGGAGAAAAGGTCACGTCCGCTGCCAGTGGAACGTCCCCTTCCCTGTGTCTGTGGGGGCGGAGTTCCATTCGCGGACAACACCCACCGCCCGGTCATCTCGGCGAGATGACCCTACCTCCGGAGGCGGGCCGCAAAGGTAGGGTCGCACCGCCGGGGCGACCGGGGAGAAAAGGTCACGTCCGCTGCCAGTGGAACGTCCCCTTCCCTGTGTCTGTGGGGGCGGAGTTCCATTCGCGGACAACACCCATCGCCCGGTCATCTCCGCGAGATGACCCTACCTCCGGAGGCGGGCCGCAAAGGTAGGGTCGCACCGCCGGGGCGACCGGGGAGAAAGGGTCACGTCCGCTGCCAGTGGAACGTCCCCTTCCCTGTGTCTGTGGGGGCGGAGTTCCATTCGCGAACGATCTCCACCGCCCGGTCATCTCGGCGAGATGACCCTACCTCCGGAGGCGGGCCGCAAAGGTAGGGTCGCACCGCCGGGGCGACCGGGGAGAAAGGGTCACGTCCGCTGCCAGTGGAACGTCCCCTTCCCTGTGTCTGTGGGGGCGGAGTTCCATTCGCGAACGATCTCCACCGCCCGGTCATCTCGGCGAGATGACCCTACCTCCGGAGGCGGGCCGCAAAGGTAGGGTCGCACCGCCGGGGCGACCGGGGAGAAAAGGTCACGTCCGCTGCCAGTGGAACGTCCCCTTCCCTGTGTCTGTGGGGGCGGAGTTCCATTCGCGGACAACACCCACCGCCCGGTCATCTCGGCGAGATGACCCTACCTCCGGAGGCGGGCCGCAAAGGTAGGGTCGCACCGCCGGGGCGACCGGGGAGAAAAGGTCACGTCCGCTGCCAGTGGAACGTCCCCTTCCCTGTGTCTGTGGGGGCGGAGTTCCATTCGCGGACAACACCCACCGCCCGGTCATCTCGGCGAGATGACCCTACCTCCGGAGGCGGGCCGCAAAGGTAGGGTCGCACCGCCGGGGCGACCGGGGAGAAAAGGTCACGTCCGCTGCCAGTGGAACGTCCCCTTCCCTGTGTCTGTGGGGGCGGAGTTCCATTCGCGGACAACGCCCACCGCCCGGTCATCTCCGCGAGATGACCCTACCTCCAGAGATGCGGCTACGAAGCCTTGCTAGGGACGGACGGGCCCGCCAGCATCCGCGGCGGTTCCCCTTTCCATCCTCCCATGTCCGCGAAGACCGATCCTTTTTCCGTGCAGGGCGCGCGCCGCGTCATCGTCATCGGCCACCCGGCCCACGAGCTGGCAATCTACGGGCTGCTGCAACGCCACCGCCCACATGTGGTGGTGATCACGGATGGCGGCGGCGAGGAGCGCGAGCGGCAGTCGAAGGAGGGCCTGGAGCGCATCGGGCTGCTGGAGCGGGCGACGTATCTGGGCTACAGCGAGGCGTCGTTCTACGATGGCCTGCTGGACCGGAATGACGCGCTTTTCGCACGGGTGGCGGCGGACCTGCGGGCGGTGCTGGAGCGGCTCCAGCCGGACCAGGTGTTCTGCGATGCGATCGAGTTCTACAATCCGGTGCACGACATCACGCGGCCGATCGTGCTGCGGGCGCTGGAGGGGCTGGGCGAGGTGCCGCTCTACGAGATCCCGCTGGTCTATCAGAAGCCGGCGGAAACGGAGAGCTACGAGATCCAGCGGGTGCCGGAGGCATGCGTGGACCGGCGTTTCCAGTACCGGCTGACGCCGGAGGAGCTGGCGCACAAGACACACGCGCGCGACCACATCTATCTGAACCTGCGGGAGCAGGCGGGGCCGGAATTCCTGGTGGTGACGCCGGAGCACCTGGCGCTGGAGGAGCTGGCGGATGCCGCGGGGGATTTCCCGGAGGCGGCGTCCAGCGGCCGGGTGCTGCGCTACGAGTGGCGGGCGAACGTGCTGAAGGACGAGGGCGCGATCGAGCGCACGATCACCTACCGGGAGCACTTCCTGCCGGCGGTGGCGGCATTGGTCGGGTGAGGCAGGACCAGGAAACCGTCCGCCCCTTGAAAATCATCCACTACACCGGCCTGCTGGCGGCACAGGACGCGATCGGCCACGCGGTGCTGGCGATGCACGGGGCGTGCCTGGCACGGGGGATGGAGAGCGTGATCTACTGCGATGACAGTAGGATCGCGCGGCCGGACGTGCGGGTGCTGGCGGGGCCGCGGGCGCACCTGCGGGAATGGCGGCGGTTCCGGGAGGCGGACGCGCATGTGTTCCACTTCGGGGCGAGCTACGATCTTTTCAACCTGGTGCCGTGGGTGCCGCGGCGCGGGCGGCGGCTGGTGTATTTCCACGGGCTGATGCCGCTGGCGCTGGCGCATGAATCGGCGCGCGGGTGGCTCACGCACGCGCACCGGAAATTCCGGCTGGCGGACCGGGCGGACACGGTGCTGCACGCCACGGATTACTCGCGGGAGGAGGCGAGGAAGATGGGGGTGACGCGGCCGGGGTTCGCGCGGCTGCCGCTGGCGGTGGACCTGCCGGTGGTCCCCCGCCCCGCGCGCGCGGCGGACGGGATTTTCCGCCTGCTGCACGTGGGGCGGCTGGTGCCGAACAAGGGGCTGCTGGAAGTACTACAGGCGCTGGAGATGCTGGAGCGGGAGGGTTTCACGGCGTGGGAGCTGGAGGTGATCCACAGCCCGCACACGGCGGACGCGGCGCACGAGGCGCGGGTGCGGGCGTTCCTGGCGGAAAGCGGGCTGGCGGGGCGGGTGCGCTTCAGCGGTCCGCCGGAGTCCCGGGAGGCGCTGGCGCGGCGCTACGCGGCGGCGGACCTGACGGTGCTGGGCACGCGCCACGAGACGTATTGCCTGCCGCTGCTGGAGTCCCTGAAATGCGGCACGCCGGTGGCGAGCTTCGCCGCCGGGGCGGTGGCGGAGGTGGCGGCGGGCCACGCGCTGCTGGCGGCGCCGGGCGACGTGGCGGGGCTGGCGGCGGCGATCGACCGCGCGCGCCGGGCGTGGCCGCGGATGGCGTGCGATGGCCACGGGACGATGGAGGCCGCGGAGCTCCACCGCGCGTGCGGACACCTGCTGGCGGACCGGGACGAGGCGACCTTCGTGGAGAGGTGGATGCGGATTTTGGACACCGTGCGGTAGGATGTAGCCGGAAGCTCCGCTTTCGGATTGTCTCCGCCAGCTCCAGTTGGCGGGGGCGGGGAGGCCAATCGACGCCCACCCCGCGAAGAGGGAAAGCTGGAGCTTCCCCCTACATTCTGAAAGCGGAGCTTTCAGCTACAACGCGGCTACGAAAGCATTCCCACCCGAATGAGGGGGTGGCGGAACCGATGCGTATCAGTTAGAGACTGCGGCTCCAAAAACCCCATGGCCGTCTCCGGGGGAAGGGCTTCCTTCCGGAGCGGCCTCTTTTTTTGGCCGGGGGGATTCGCGGAGGCGCATGCAGGTCCAGTCCGCCGATTAGGGGCTAGGGGCTAGGGGCTAGGGGCTAGGGGCTAGGGGCTAGGGGCTAGGAAGAGGAAGAGGAAGGAAGAGGTGCTGCTCTGGTGCTTCACTCTCTTCCTAGCCCCCAGCCCCTGAATCCTGGCCCCTCTAGGGCGGACTGGACGTGCGAGGGAGTTCGCGAGTCTTCCCATTCGCAAGTTGGAAACTTGCGCTACTTCCGGGCCCTACCGCGGGGCGCAGGGGTGGACGACGTCATCGGCGGGATCGAGCGGGTCCGGGCCGCGGCTGCGGAGGGTGATGCGGGTGCCGTCCTCGCGCGCGGCGACGACGCAGAGGTAGTCCCGGCCCCAGGGATCGCGCGGGAGGATGCGCGCCGGCGCGGGCGGTCCGGGCGGGGTTTCCAGCAGCGCGGCGAGCCCGGTTTCCGCAGGAATCTCGTGGCCGGTGCGGAGGCGGTAGTCCTCCAGCGCGCCATCGAGCCGGACCATGTCGAGCTCGGCCTGCTCGCGCAGGGCATCGACGAAGACGAGGTGGTGCAGGGCCCACACCATGCCGACGCTGACACCGGAGAGCAGCAGCGCGAACACGCAGAAGCCCGCGCCCGGCCAGAGCCTCGGATGCCCGTTCCAACGGACGAGGGACGGGAGCACGTTCATGTGCGGCGAAGGCGGCGGGAGCTGGTGGATGGATGGTGGAAAAGCGGGGCCCTGATGCCGATTCACGACGCGCGGCGCGCCATCATGCTCCGGTCCCAAGGTCCACAGGGATAACGTCACGCGGCGCGGCGTTTGTCTGTTGGAAAGACCGGCGGAAATTCCCATCGGGGGGATGAAAGTAGTCGAAAGCTCCGCTTTCGAATCGTCTCCGCCAGCTCCAGTTGGCGGGGGCCCGAAGGCCGAACGAACTCCCTCCCCACAGAGGGAAAGCTGGAGCTTCCCCCTACATTCTGAAAGCGGAGCTTTCAGCTACACTGAACGATCGGAAGGGTCCCCGGCTTTCACCGGGGCCCTTCGTCACCGCTGGGCAAAGCCAGGCGGATTTTTCCCCCAAAACCCTACGGAGGAAAGCTGAACGGGCAGGGGGCGGATTGGATGAAGTTGAGGTTGTTGTTGGCGTCGTCGAGGAGGTCCTTGAGGTCCTCCTGGAGCGGGCGGTAGGCCTTGTGGAGGCCGGTGACGGTGGTCATGGGATGGAGGCCCAGTTCGCCGTTCGCCTCGGTGAGGAGATCGGACACGGAGACGACCTCGTTGTTCTCCACGTCGTAGAGCAGGGCGGCTCCATTGACGAAGCCGGCCTCGACGTTGAGAACCATGGCGGCGAACTGGGCGGAGAGCATGTAGGCCATGTTGGTGGCCGTGGCGCCGAGGATCCAGGTACGGAAGGCGGCGTAGTTCGCGGGATCGAAGTGGCTGCCATTGGCGTTGCGGAGGTTCTTGGAGACGAGCAGGGCGAGCTCGGGGTTGAGCGTGCCGCCGTCGTTCATGGTCGCCTGGCCGTTCTTGTTGCTCCAGTAGCCGAGGGTGTGTCCGCCGCCGGCGCCGATGCAGAAGTTGAAGAACGAGAGGCCGAAGTTGTCACTGCCGCCGACGCTGCCCTGCCAGCAGAAGCCATCCCCGGGCTGGAAGACGGCGGTGGCGAGGCCGGTGACGGTGGCGGGCACGGGGCCGGACTGGAACCAGTGGTCCTCGATGGGATGGGCCTCGCAGGCGAGGAAGGTGGTGCCCTGCGGGAAGACGAGCGACCACAGGCCGTTCGCATCGGTGTAGGTGACCACGGTGGCCTGGGTCTGGTCCGGCAGGGTGACATCGATGACAATGCGCCAGCCGGGGATGGGGAGTTCGCCGGCGTCGTAGTCGCCATCGGCATTGGCGTCATAGTATTTGTAGCCGCCGATGGCGCTCTGGAGGGGCTCCTGGTCATCGTGGCGGCGGCACTTGAAGTTGTCCGTCTTGCTGTCGTTGTTGACGAAGCCGAAGGTGTTGTTCGGGGCGAGCGGGTTGGTGTCCCAGTCCGCCACGTAGCTGGCGACGGGGGTGATCCAGACCTTGTGCTCGCCGCCGGGGTTCGGCGTGGCGTTGAAGGGCCAGAGCTGGACGGGCTTCGAGCCGTTGAATGGATTCAGGCTGCCCTCCAGGTGGTAGGGGCCGCCGACGAGCGGGACGCCGAAGATGCGGCCGCTGGCATTGACGATGATCTGGCGCGCGGCGATGGGATCGGAAGACAGCAGGACGCTGCCGGAGGGATCGGTGACCTGGAAGTAGTAGGTGCCGGGCGGGAGGCCGCTGGCATTCTGGTTCTGAGGGCCGCCATTGAGATACACGTCCTCGCAGTCGTCATAGATGTTGCCATTGACGGTGAGGCCGGTGGGGGTGGTGGTGAAAATCGCGCCGGTGAGGGCGTGGACGATGGCGGTGGACGCGATCAGGAGACCGAGGACCGCCGAAAAGAGAGATCGGGCCGGTGAGGAGAACCACCGGGCGCCGCGGTGGTTCCGGATGCCACCGGCGCTGTCGAGGACGTTCATGGCCGTGTGGTGGGTTTGGATTGGGGGAATGGATCGTCGGGCGGCAGGTGGCGGACGTCTCGCCACGCCATCAGTCCCCCCACGGGAACGCCGAGTATATCCCCCACCCCGTGATCCGTGAATCGGGCGCGGACTCGGATCTTTACGTAAGGGGTTTCCCGGAGGGCGGGGATGGGTTTTTGCGGTCTGAAGGGCCACCGGGAGGACTGCCGTCTTCCCGGCATCACGCGGGGGACAACATATGTCCGATTTTGATACCCAGATCCACCATCACCTGCACCATCACCTGCACCTTCACACATCATGAATTCACATGAATTTCACTATGCATTACTTGACACAACCCGGAAACCACCATCTAAACGAGCCGCCTCGAATCGGCTTAGATATTCCTTTTTCCCAACCTCCCATGAAACCCCGCCGCCTTCTCCTCCCCCTCGCCTTCATCGCGTTCTCCGCCGCCGCCAAGGCCGACGATCCCCCCCCTCCAACTCCCGTCGACCCCATCGACGGCGTGAACGTGGGCACCAGCAACACGGTGGTGGTGGGCGAGCAATCCGCTGCGATCGGCTACGGTAACACGGCCACCGGTTCCAGCCTCGCGGTAGGCTCCGGCAATGAGGCGGCTGGGCTCAGTATCGCCGGGGGCGAGGGAAACATCCTGCTGGGCTGGGCCACCGCGGCGTTCGGCAGCGGCAATACGACCAACAGCACCAGCGAGTCCTCCTTCCTAGCCGGTGACACCAACCATCAGTTTTCCACAAGTGGGACGGTGGTCCTCGGCTCCAACAACAGTGCCGCCTATGAAATGGGATCCCTCGTAGCCGGGGGCGGCAACAACATCACCACCACGGGCACGCTCGGGGGCTACGGCAATATCGTCCTCGGGCAGAACAACCTGCTCCACAAAACCACCTCGAATCCCTCCGGGTATGCCATCCAGGGATCGGTGCTCATCGGTGCGGGCAATGAGACCACAGCCAACCAGGCCATCGCCATCGGCGAGGGCAACATCGGGCAGACCAGCACCGTGACGCTGGGCTCCTACAACAACACCGTCTCGAGCGCCTCGCTCATCGTCGGCAACGGTGTCTATGGAGCACGTTCCAACGCCCTCGTGGTGCTGAAGAACGGCAACGTCGTCATCCCAAACGGCACGCTGACGATCGGCTCGGAAAGCGCGCTGACGCCGACCTCGGTGGGGAGCTATCTGAGTACGAACCATTACCTGAAGAGCAACTTTGGCACCGGCTCCGGCGTCTACAGCGTGGCCCTCAGCGGCGGCACTGCGGAAGGAGACTATGCCTTCGCGGCGGGGATAGGATCCGCTTCCGGAGACTACTCGACCGCCTTCGGGGAATCCGGCGCATCCGGCCACCACGCGTTCGCGACAGGCTGGGGCTCTGCCCAGGGAGACCTCTCCATCGGCATGAGCGGTGGTTTCGCCAGCGGGAAATACTCGGTGGCGATCGGTGGCTTCGATGAGGACGAATACCAATCGAACAACGCCCTCGGAAAGGGTTCCACCGCCATTGGCGGCTACTACGGCGTCGCGGTCGGAAACTACGCCTTCGCCTCCGGTTACGAGGTCGGAGCCTACGCCGCGTATGCCACCTCGCTGGGTTCACGCAACCTCACCCGCGGCAACATCCTCTCCTCCACCTTCGACGAGTGGGTGGAAACCGAGGCCCTCTTCGAGCTGGGCAACGGCAAGCCGGGAATCACCCCCTACCAGTTCTCCAACGCCATCACCACGCTGAAGAACGGCCGCACCACGCTGACGAACAAGTACTGGGTCAGCTCCACGCCCGCCGCCGTGCCATCTTCCACCGCGGCCTCCAGCGGCGAGGCGCTGGTGGCGGAGGGCCACAGCGAGCTGAAGGGCAATGTCACGGTGGGCGGCAAGACCCGCCTGAAGGGCGAGGTGATCCTCGACCAGCCGCAGGGTGACATCTCGATGGGCATCTACGAGTGATCCCGTAGCCAGCGCCGAATGCCACCCATGCCGCCGGACCCGATGTCCGGCGGCCCACCCGTTTTCCCGCCCACCTCCCTGCCCCGTCTACCCATGTACGGTTCCCGCTTCACGTTCTTCCGCAGTCTCACGCTGCGCGCCGCCTCCATCGGCGTGCTGATGCCCGCCATGCTCGCCACCGCCGCGCCGCCGGCGTGGTGGTCGCAGGGCACCCAGCCCGCCATCGACCCCGCCGCCACCCCGGCGAACAAGAGCGTGGCGAACGTCGGCCAAGCCAAATGGATGGCAAACCGCGCGCTGGCCGCCCTGCAGGCCCAGCGGCCGGACCTCGCCGCCCTGGTGGACGCCCAACTCACCGGCACCGGCAAGCCAGTGCCCTCCTGGGCGGCCCCCGCCACCCAGGCGGAGAAGGATGCCCTGAAGGCCCCGCTCCTGCTCGGCCAGCTCAAGGCGCTCTCCGCTCCCTTCTACGATGCCCTCCACGCCGATGCTCCGGCCTGGCTCGCCGCGGAGATGACCGCCAATGGCATCCCGGCCACCGGCGGACACCATCCGTGGACGGACACCACCGAGGATGACACGAACAAGGCCCCGGCCACCCTGGGCCAGCTCAAGGCCGTCTTCTCTCTCCGTTTCGAAACCCTGCCGGCCGCCGATACCGATGGCGACCTGATCCCAAACTCCTGGGAAATCGCCCACGGCCTCAATCCGGGCGGCAACGATGCCAGCGGCGATCCGGATGGCGACGGCATCTCCAACCTCATCGAATACCTCATCGGCACCGATCCCCAGTCCACCAGCACCGGAGGCAATCCGGATGCTTCCCGTGACACGGACGGCGACGGCATGCCGGACCGCTGGGAGGCGAAGTGGGCCACCGCCACCTGGAGCGCCATGCTCCAGCGCACGGTGGTCACCCGCACCCTGGATTGGGAAGTCGCGGACGCCACCGCGGACCACGACTCCGACGGGCTCGACAACGCCGGCGAGTACGTCGCCGGCACCAATCCCACGCTGGCGGACACCGATGCGGACGGCATGCCGGACGAGTGGGAGGTGACCCATTTCACCAACCCGCTGGTGGACGACAAGGACGCGGACCCGGACGGCGACCACGTCGACAACCTGACGGAGTACGTCCTCGGCCTCGATCCGATGTACTCCTCCACCGTACCCGGCCTCAACGACTACCTCACGGACCGCGACAACGATGGCATGCCCGACCCGTGGGAGCTCAAGTGGGCCCACCGCGAATGGGACCCGGTGACCAAACACTACGTCTTCACCCCCGTCATCGACTGGGAGACCAATGACGCCGCCGCGGACTACGATGGGGACGGCCTCTCCAATCTGAACGAGTACACCTACGGTGCCGATCCCACCAAGGGCGACACCGATGGCGACATGCTGCCGGATGCCTGGGAGGTGGCGGAGAACCTGGTGGCCAGCGATCCAGAGCGGGACTACGATTATGACCTCGATGGCATTTCCAACATCGGGGAATATCTGCTGGGCACCCACCCGCTGGACACCCACAGCGCTGGCGGCGTCCTCACCGACTATTTCGTCGACCGCGACAACGACGGCATGCCCGATGGCTGGGAAGTCCAGTGGGTCAGCTGGGCGTGGGATCCGCTGCAGAACGCCTACGTCTTCACCCGCCGCCTCGATTGGGACGTGGACGATGCCGCCGCGGACTACGACAACGACGGCCTCACCAACCTGGAGGAATCCCAACCCTCCGTCGGCACCAATCCCACCAAGGCGGATACGGACGACGACGATCTGCCGGACCTATGGGAGGTCCGGAACGCCACCGATGCCCTCTATGCGGGGAGCAGGAACCTGGACCCCGACGGCGATACCGTGACCAATATCCAGGAGTATCTGCTCGGGTTCGATCCACAGAGCTACTCCACCGTGCCCGGCACCCTCGACAACCTCGCGGACCGGGACAGCGACGGGATGCCGGATGCCTGGGAAGTCCGCTGGGTGACCTGGAGCCGCGCCACCCCGCAATCCCCGAACGTGCCCACCCGCCGCCTCGATTGGGAAGTGGACGATGCCGCGGGGGATTACGACAACGATGGCGCCACCAATCTGGCCGAATACCAGGCCGGCACCGACCCCACCTCGGTGGACAGCGATGCCGATGGCATGCCGGATGGCTGGGAGATCCAGCACGGCCTCCTGCCGCTGGACAGCGCCGATGCCGGACTGGACCCGGATCACGACCGCCTCACGAACCTGGAGGAGTATCTCCACGGTTTCGATCCCCACTCGGATGACACCACCACCGACATCGATGCCGATGGCCTGAGCGACCTCTGGGAATACCGCTACTACGGGAACCTCCTGATGGCGGACCCGCTGGACAACGAGGACGGGGACGGCCTGGACAACCTCGCGGAATCCGCCGCCGGCACCAGTCCCTTCGAGCGGGATACGGACGGGGACCTCCTCCGCGACGAATGGGAGGTGGCCACCGGGCTCGATCCGCTCAGCGCGGCGGGCGACAACGGCACCGCCGGCGATCCCGATGCCGATGGCCTGGACAACCTCGAGGAAATGATCCACCGCACCCAGCCACTGGTGGCGGATACCGATGGCGGCGGCGTTTCCGATGGCGCGGAAGTCGCCGTGGGCGGCGATCCGAACGACGATGCCGATGACGGCACGCCCCCGTCCGCGGACACCGTCTTCGACATGCCGTTCACCATCGGTGATGACAGCGGCAGCCACTCCGAGCGCTGGCGCATGGAGATCGTGGGCAGCAATGGGGACACGCGGAAATTCGACCTCGAGGGCCGCAATTTCTCCGAGGTGGACACCTGCTCGCTCAAGCTCCGCCGCGGGGCCACCTACACGATCACCGTCAAGCACCGGGACTCGCTGCCAGGATACCGTGAACAGCCGGACTATGACTGGACCGCGCAGGTCGGCGGCCTACCCACCAGCCTCGGCACCGAACCGGAGAACGCCTACATCCCGATCCGGGCGACGCATGACCTTCATACCGCTGCCTGGGTCGCCACCAATACGGACGGCCTGCTCACCACCGACCGCCAGGGAGACGGCACCGACCTCACCATCGGCCTGAGCGCCACGCTCACCCCGGTGGAGCTCCTGGTGGACACCAACCGGGACAGCTCCATCACCGCGGCGGACGAGGCGGGCAAGGAGGACTGGACCGAAACCCTGGGGGCCAACCACGTCACGAACTTCGACAACGACGATGCCGCGTCCTCCGGGAACGACTCCGTCGTCTGGTCCAGCACTCCCGGCACGCCGACCTCGGAAAATTTCGTGATCGGCACCACCGCGGATCTTCCGGACATCACCCCGCTCCAGGTCCGCGTGCCGACGCTGCCCGCCGGTTCCCAGATCCACCTGCGGCTGGCCGCCGAGGAGCAGCTCCATGCGATGCACCTCTTCGGGCGCATCGCGGTGGACCGGGAAGCGATCTGGGGGGCCGCCACCAGCACCAGCGCGGTGCCGTGGACGGATGGCGGACAGGAACCGCTGGACATCGAGATCACCCCTTGGCTGAACTCCACCCCGCCCGGCAATGGCGCGCTCCCTGATCCGGAGCCCTCCTACACCATCGAGGCCGGCACCTACACGCTCGGGCTTGAAGGCATCCTTTCCCAGGGAATGTTCATCGAGGGTGGCACCCTGTCGGACGGCACCTTCAGCGGCTATCTGGACTTCCGCCTGGAGGTCACGCTGCCGAACGTGTCCGGCCGCCTGGACTGCGGCAAGGTGAGGCTGAAGGCCACATCGCTCGATTGAGATTCCATGACCTCCGGCCTCACCTCCGCGGTAAACCGAGGAGGTGGGGTGGGATGGGCGGTGAGGCGGAGTGGTTCGATCCGGCGACATCATGGGTAAACAAACCGGCGCGCCGATGGCGTTGTTAGACCGATTTCCATCCTCCCCTCCCTCATGCGCTTCCGTCCCTTCCTCGTCCTGCCCGCCGCCCTGTTGGGTCTTCTCGCCGGCGGCTTCCAGAACGCCCGCGCCCGCACCGAGGAGCAGCGGTTGCCTGGCGGGGCCGCCGTGACGCTTTCCATCCAGGACGACCAGGACGAGGCACTCTTCACCCTGGCCTACCGGCGGGACGGCCAGGAGCCGACCACCTTCTGGACCAACCGCCGCAGGATCACGAATGGCGGCGCATGGACCCTGGACTCCGCCGATGCGAGGGACGGCACGGTCGCGGTGCTGATCGAGGACAGCTTCGGCTTCCTGCGGTTCATCCGCCACCGCCCGGAGGGAGCCGGGACCGAGGATATCGAGATCGCCGGGTTCGCCCCGCTGCAACGGGCCGTGGGACTGGCCGGCGGGAAGCTCGCGGTGAAAGCCCCGGACCAGATCGTGCTGACGGACCGCCATGGAGCGGAGCAACCGGCGACGGTCACTCCGGACGGCCGCCTGCTGGATGCCCGGGGCACGGAGTTCAAGCCCACCGTGGAGGGACAGCCGCTGCCGGAACCGAAACCCCTGGAAATCACCGCGGCCAACAGCGTGGCCCCGTTCCCTGCCACTCCCACCGCTCCTTCCTCCGGAGCAGCGGGCACGCCAAGGGACGCCACCCCGGCCGGAGGGAAAGCCGCTCCTGCCCACCAAGTTCCGGAGAATGAGCCAGCGGCCGCGCCCGGGGGATTCACCGGTCTGGCCGTGGGCGGAGGCGTGCTCGTCCTGCTCGTGGTGGCATGGCTCGCGAAGCGCCGTGCGGGCAGCGGCCGCGGCTGATGAGGATCACTGGAACGGCGGGCTGGCGATCCCGGGCATTGCCTTCCTCTTCCCCCTCCGGCTATTCAAGGCGGCGACGATGATCGAAGGAGCCATGGCGAGAACGGTTGGGAGAGCGGGTGTGAGCGGGCTGCTGGCCTGGGGGGCGAGCGCCGGCATTCTGCTGGGCTGCGATATGGCCTACACCTGGGGCTCGATCGACCCATGGCGCACCCTCAGGTTCGTTGGCATCTGGACCGGGATCGCGCTCGCGGTGACCTGCGTGATGGTGATCCTCCCCGTTTACGTGTGGGCTCCCGATCGCCTGCGGCGGTGGTCCCTGGGCCGGAAGGCCCTGCTGGGAGGAGCGATCGGAGCGGTGGTGCCGCTGGTGATGCTGGGCCTCTTCCGGGAAATCCGCGGCGGGTGCGCCGCGGCGATCGTCTCCGGCATGATCGTCGGAGTGCTGCTCCCGAAGCAGGATCCCGATGCGGGCAACCCCGGTTGACGACATGGCGGAGCGGTTTAAACCAAAGCCTGAATGAAGAGGGTGACGGATTTTTTCATCGGCAGCGCCAGGGCGGTGGGCGCGCCGTCCTACGATGCGATCCACGCCCTGCGGGGGCCGCGCATGGAAGGCGTCCCCACCTCCCGGATCTGGAGCGGCCCAGGGTGAAGCTGACCCGTAAGGTGAAGACGTGGCCGGATTGCCTCAGTCCGGCGGTGTCCCACATGCCGCTCATCTTCAGCGAGCGGGTGATCGAGGCAATTATTTCCCAAGACCTGACCGGTCTAACCTGTACCCCCGTCGATTTCTCCTATGCACCGATGACGGGCGATCTAGTCCTCCCTCCCCAGCCCTATTACCGGGTAAATGTAGAGGGGGCGGCACCACTTCTCACATACCGCGTCTTTGAGAAGGTGGATGAACAATACGTGTTTCGCTTCGAAACCCAGGACAAGCAGAACGACAAACGCTGCAAGGTATTCTTCCGCAAGGATGGCTTCATCCCCCACATCCAACGCGTGCGAATGAACCGGGATATACCCGGGGACGACTTCATGCGGGTTCCCGGCGCGGACAACGGGGTGCTGGTGTTCGGGGAATTTTTCTGCAGCCGCCGGTTTGTCGAGCTAGCCAAGGCGAGAGACTTTTCGAATTTCAGTTTCACGCCGCTCGATTCTCTCGACTCGATGACGAGCGATTTCCGGAAGTACACATGGCCGCCGGAGACTTGGTACCCGACCGCGCAGCGGGCGATGGAAGAGGGGTGAGCGGGTCCATCCAGGAGGAATGTTCAAATGCAACGACCGCCCCCTTCCGCGGCCCGCAACAGCTATTCAAAGCGGTCAACATTCTCTCGAAGGCAAAGCCAGTAAGCGAATGCTTTGTCCCGATCAGCCGCAGCGAGAACCGTTTCCATCGCCCTGGAAACACGCTCTTCAACAGAGCCCCTCCAAGCCACAAACTCCACGTAATCGGGCTCAGCCGATTGAGCGACCCCAATTTCGACCTGCCCTGATGACAGCAGCTCTCCAAGAGTCCGATTCACGCAATCCTGGAGCGATTCACCGGCTCCTTGATGATGCGTGATCCATTGGACGAGGAATCCACTGCCAACCATGTCATCCCGCAACATTTCGATTATTTCCATGGCAGTCCCCGTCATGATTTGATGCGCGCTTCAATCATCCTCCTTCATTCGGTCCACTGACCTCCGGACTCCGGATAGCAAGCGGCCGAGCGCCCCGGGGACGCCACCCGCGCGACCACGGGTGGAGGCACCGAGGTCTACGAAGTTGGGCGTCGGGAGTAAAGGAGCGGATGGACGCTGAGGAGCGGGTGCGGGTTGACCCAGCCTGAAGTGTCACCACTTCCGCCACGGGAAGAGGGTCCCCCGCCCTCACGCGAGCTCGCGGAACATGACGTGGGCGTCGACGAGGCCGAGCTGGCGGTGGCGGTAGGCGCGCGGGACGGTGCCGAGGATGCGGAAGCCGTGCTTTTTCCAAAGGTGGATGGCGGCCTCATTGGTGCTGACGACGATGTTGAACTGCATGGCGAGGAAACCGGCGCGGGCGGCCTCCTCCAGGGAGTGGGCGCAGAGCGCGGAGCCCACGCCCTTTCCGCGCGCGGCGGCGGAGACCATGTAGCTGGCATTGGCGACGTGGGAGCCGAGGCCGGGTTGGTTCGCCTTGAAGATGTAGGTGCCGAGCACGCGCCCGTCCTCCACGGCGACGTAGGGGTGGGTGCCGACGGCGAACCAGTAGGCGAGCGCGTCCTCCCGCGGCAGGGCGGGATCGAAGACGTAGGTGTCCCCCGCGGCGATCACGCTGCGGAAGATTTCCCAAACGGCGTCATGATCGGCGGCGGTGGCGCGGCGGATGTCCATGCCGGGAGTGTGGCGCGGAAAGGAAGGGATGGAAACCCGAAGGTGGATTGGAATGGGGAGGGGCTGGACGTTGAGGGGCCGCGGGGACAGGATGGAAGCGGGTCCGGAAAGGCCCATGGATGAAGATGAGCAAATGGATTGTCGCGGCACAGCCCCTGCCATCGGTGGGGGAAGTGGTCTCTCTCGTGCTGGTCGGGTTCGTGTGCGTGTTCTTGGCGGAGCGGGTGGGCTACCGGGTGCGGGCGAAGGGGCAGCGGGTGACGCCCGGCGAGCTCGCGGAGCGGGAGAGGCGGCGACATCCGTGGTGGGGCATCTGGACCCTGCCGGTGGTGATGGTGGTGGACTGGTTTTCCGACATTCCGCCGCTGCTCTATGTGGGGCTGCTGGTGGTGACGGTGTCCGGGTGGCTGGCGAACCGGATCACGATCCAGCGGGGGTGATGGAGGGCTGGTGCTCCCGCGCGGATGGCGGCCTGTGGAAACTTTCTCACAGATCGATCCGAATCCGGCCGGCTTCCAGATCGAGGGTGTAATCCTTTCCACGGCAAGACACGACGATGACTTCCTGGTCGGCTTTCTTCACCGTTACCAACGGATCGCCGAAGGGCAGGTACGTCAGGTCGTGATGGAAAAGGAACTCCCGGCCATCCCGCAAATTCCTCACCACGGTCGTGAAATCCCGATCGTTGTTTCGGTCGAAACGGAACACAACCGAATCGATCTCCGGCACGCTGAGGAAATACGGATAGTTCCCCTCCACATTGGGATAATCCTTCCCGCCGATCTTCAACGCGTAGCGATCGGACGAGTGGACATTCAAAACCTCTCTCAGCAACGGCCGGAAGAGCCGGATGCCGACGCCATCTACTCCCGTGCTCCGGGTTCCATACGAGGCGGAAATGTGAGCCGTGACCGCGTAAACGACTACCAGGGCCACCACCGCCAACAGGCAAGCCAATCTCTTTCGCTTCATCGGGTATCGATTCATCTTTCACCAGCACGGTGGGCGGATCTCCGTCACGGTGCAGTGGCGGGTGATCTAGAATGCCATTTGGACGGGCCCGGAGGATGGGATGAGAGCTGGGGGGATGCTACGGCCACAACCGCGGCAGGGCAATGAACACTTTCTGGAGCAGGACGCCGAACCGCTGGTCCCGATGGACGCCGCCCACGGTCTGGAACCAATGGGCCTCCGTGGCGGCATCCGCCTTCAGCCCCACCCAGTCATCGTGATGGGTGTAGGCAACCCGGTCGAGCTGGGACGGGATTTCCAGCACGCCGGTTTCCCGGGCCTCGCGGAGGAACTGCTGATAGCCCGCCTCCGGGATTTGGATGCGCTTGTCGATGGACGGTTTCTTCTCCACCCAGGTCTCCCCGGTGATGCGGGCCTACCTTTCGCCGGGCCCTCCCATGCTCCACCAGGCGGCCGCGGCGACGATCGCGACGACCGCCTCCTGGCAGGCGATCCGTTTCCCCTCCCCTGCCCGCCGGATGGGATGGCGGGTGAAGATCGGAAACTGGAGCACCACCAGCCACGCGGCAAAGACGGGCGGCTGCCGGAGCAGGGCCGCGATCGAGAAACCGATGACCGCAAGCACCAGGATGTGGAGATCGACGTGTTTCACGGGCTTGGCTCTGCATCGAGCTCGAACAGGACCATCAGGTGCTTCCGGTCCGCCGAGCAGTGGGTGCCGGGATGGACGCCCAGCCGGCGGGCCCGTTCCCAGGTGGGCGCGAAGAGGACGCGGGCGTGGCACACGGGGCAGCGCAGGACCAGTTCCTCCTCTGGGAGCGTCCAGATCTTCCTCAGGAACGCGGCATCGGATTGGTACACGAGGTAGTCCATGGTGGGGTGGCAGGTTCAGTCCGACCCCGGTGGGCGCCCGCCAAATCGTTCGAGATATTCGACGACGGCCTGATGCAACGAGTCAAGTTCGATCAAGAGATACATCTCACGACCAGCAAAGGTATAGCAGATGGTGACTACATCGGAATCCCGCTCAAGCCAGTAATCCTCAACCTTGAGACCGTCGCCGGTCAGGTAGGTCTCGATCTGTTGGTCGGTAAACGCGGTGTTCATCCCTTTCCAAACCCAGGGTGGAAGCATCCGGGGAGAGATTCGGGCGGCGGACGTCCCGTTCCTCCACATCCCTCGTCGGAGGGAGTAGGGCCTGGAAACGCACCCGTCCAGAGCAAACACCGCGGAGGAATCACGCGCGCGCCGCGGTGTTCGCGGCGGGGAAAGCTCGTGGGCGGATGGTCAACCGGCGTCTCGGGTTCCCTCCGGGGGAGACCATTGGCAGACGGCCTCGATGAAGGCGGCGGGCGGGAGGTAGTCGTGGGCGACCACGTAGTGGTAGATCAAATCGGGCGCGCCGTAGACGACGCCATCCGCGCCACGGACGCGGATCTCCGCGGAACCGAAGCTCTGCTCGCAGCCATCGCGGAATTCCCTCACCTTATCCGGCATCGAAAGGGTGAGTGCCTTGATGTATTCCGGCGTGGGCTGCATGCCGAGGCCAGGGACGTGATGGTGGGTGACCTCGGGTGGATGAAGTGGCGGGCGCTCGCAGAAGGGGCAATTGTGGAAGCCGCGGGTGGGCTGGACGAAGTGCTTGCACAGATCGAACAGCTTCGACCGGAATTCCTCTGAGGTGGGGCCGCGCGCGCCAGGATGATCCGGATGCAGCCAGCCAACCGCCAGAGGATCGGGCTCCCCTTCGATCGGTTCCCAGTCCGGATAAGGTTCCAATTCGGGGATGTACATGGCGTGGGTCGGCGGGTGGGTTCAGCGGCGGGAATGTCCCGCTCTTTTCGCACGTATCCGGCTACTTTTCCAGTCCGGCCAGATAATTGGCGATCTCCGTCTGCCCGCGCTCCCGTGCAAACGCCAAGGCGTCCATGTCCTTCATGGATTCGCCGGTGTATCGCACACGATGATCCATGCCGCGCTCGACAAGCAATTTCACGATCTCGAGGTGACCTCCGTAAATCGCACCAAAAAGGGGATTCCTGTCAGGTCCGGTCACGTCCATCTCGCCACCAGCATCCAGCAGCTTTTGCACAATTGACAAATAGCCCTCGGAAGCTGCCTCATTCATTGGCGCTCCATTTAAAATGCCGCCCCTGCCATTAACATCCACTCCGGATTCGATGAAGTAATCGACCATTTCATCCCGACCGAAAGAAGCAGCGACATGCAACCAACCACCAAAAGGGGTGTGCATATGAATGCATTCAGGATGCAAAGCTGTCAGGTCACGCACGCGTGGGAAATCACCCAGCTTGATGGCCGACCGCATTTCCTTTGCTATCAGTGTTTCTTTCGTCATTGATCCTCATGGAATAATCCGACGCCTGAGATGGGTGATGAAGGATGCGGAATTGACGAGGGTTAGCGCAGGTCATCCGTGCAAGGATGCTTGATTATGTAGGACAGGAACGGCAAGCTCTTAAAGTCAGCTTCGGTCCACTCGTCGTCAAATGGGCCGCGGTTATTTTGCAGGATGAAGCTCGCGCCTGCCGGCAGATCAAGACGCCGGCAATCGCCACAGTGATGCGAACTCTCGTGCGCGGCCAAACTCAGCCCGAGCGTCGCTTCCACCCGTTTCCGTGCATCGACCAAGCTTGCCCCTAGATCAAAAGCATTCATCGCGTGAACAATATGCCCGGCACCCGTGATGCGGCGAATTTCTTCGTTCCATATATCATGAAGTTTACCGGCCTGCCAGCTTGAGCGCTCATCTGCGTAGCGAGGTCAGACAAACCAAGCTGCTCCAGATGATCCGGCAACAATGGTGCGGATCCAGTTCCACTGGAACGCTGCGGAATGCCCAATGGCTTGCGAGCGCGACGTCGAAATCGCTCACTCTTCCGACATGGAATGGCTGGCCTGTTTTGGAACTTTTCCCTGATCGGGGGATGGGGCGGGCCGGTGGGAACGAATGAGAGTGTTAGACCCGGTCGCCCCTCAGCGTTTGGCCCCGGCGTCCTGTGGCGGTTCCCATCGGCAGACGGCCTCGATGAAGGCGGCGGGCGGGAGGTAGTCGTGGGCGACCACGTAGTGGTAGATCAAGGTCGGCGCGCCGTAGATGACGCCATCCGCACCCCGGACGCGGATCTCCCCGTTACCGAGGCTATGCTCGCAGCCATCGCGGGATTCCCGGACCTGTTTCGGCATCGAGAGAATGATGGCCCGTGTGTATTCAGGGGTGGGCACCATCCCCCGACCTGGCACGTGATGGTGGGTGACCTCGGGTGGATGAAATGGCGGACGCGGGCAAAAGGGGCATTTGTGGAAGCCGCGGGTGAGCTCGACGGGATTACTGCACAGCTCGAACAGCTTTGACCTGAACTCCTCGGAGGTGGGACCCCGTTCGAAGGCATATTCCGGTTCCAGCCACCCGACCGCCCGAGGCAAGGGCTCCTCGGGAACCGTGAAATACTGATATGGCACCAGATCAGGATAGTACATGGCGTTGCTCCGGACCGGAGGCTTCCCCATCCTTCCGGAATCGAGGCCGGAGGGCAACCGGGATCGCATGGAGTTCGTCAAAGCCCCGCTCGTGGTGCATGCCGTGCCCGCTCCGCGGGTCTGAGCTGGCGCGTGGCATCCGGGACACCCGATGCGCGATCAACACGGGATCGGCTCCGGCCCGGCGGTTCCCTCCCCCCTGCGGGCCATTCATCCAGGTTGAATCGACGGGAGGTGCAGTGGAGCCGTGGAAGAGGAGCGAGAACCAGAGAGGGGGTGGTTTTCTGGAACGAGGGAGCGGGTTGACGAAGGCAGGTGCCGCCCCCGGCGATGTCTCGCCTCCGCTGAAAGCGGCGATGCCTCCTGCCCTTTACCCACATCTCCGGTGCAAACCGTGGCCGCGTTGGCGCGTGGGTTCATTTTTTATTTTCAAATCAGCGCGACTCAACGATTTTCAAAACTTCGCCAGCCTCGTCAATGAAGCATCTCATCTGACAAGAAGAGAACGCTATTGTAAGCGCCAAATCATCCCCGATGTAATATGCATCACAGAAACAGATAGCCCCGTTTCCAGCTTCCGGGTTTTGCATCCTTCTCCGAATGGCACCAACAGCATCATAAATGATTGCATTATGAGGTGCATCATCACTTGCTGGCTCGACCACCAAAATGCCGCGTCCTGACCCAAGAAGGACTGCCACTATTTGATGCTCAAAATCAAGCTGATGACGCGCTCGTTCAAAGAACCACTCAAGCCCTTGGCGATCCCCAATGTATTTCAATTCCGAAATGAAATCATTCATCACTCAATAGGTATTTTATCACCGATCAATTCAACAAATGAATTTTTGGGGATCACATTGGAGGATTCCGACTTGCTATTTCCCTCCTGGATACGTCTGCCCTTTACCCACATCTTTCCAGACGAATGGAGATTCGGTGTTCTTTACCCCGGAAGGGGCAGAGAGGGATTCTCCGAGCTTCAAGCGTTCCGCGGGGGGGACGCCGATGGGTTCGTCCTACCGATGACGCTCTCCCCGCATAAGGCGTTCCTTCAGAACGCGATCCCCTGCCAATGGCCAACCTGGGACTTCGTCCCAGGCTTTGATGAGGGGTCCCTTCAGGACCCGGAAAGATGTGGGTAAAGGGCAGGAGGCATCGCCTCACTCCACATCTGATCTAGTAGCCCCCGCGGTGCTGCGCGGCGAGGGCGGACCAGGTTTCCAGCACGCGCCGGCAGAGTGCATCGGGGCTCCGGGCCGCCAGCGATCGGGCGGCGCGCGCGGCATCGCGGTAGGTCCAACCGGTGGAATTCAAGGTCAGCCACGCGGCTTGCCATCCGCCATCGCGGAGGTAGCTCTCGAACAAGGAGGGTTTGTCACGGTGGCGATCCAGCCACGGCGGAAGCCGGGGGGGAACAGGGAAGAGCGTTTCCTTGAATTCGAACGATGACGCCATGGCCGTGGAGGCGGAACCGGGAACAGGAAACGTTCCGTCGTAGGAGGAAGCCGAGGCGGATTCCAACGGGATGGCGGACGCGAAGGTGGAGAGGTGCGGGAAGGCCGCCGGGTCATCCCCGCTGGTGGCTGTCCCCTCATCGAGCTCCTGGAGATTGGGTATCCCGGTGCGGCGGGCAAACTCCTGGAGCCCGGCATGGACGCCATCGTGGACGGTCATCGAGGCGATGGCGATGTAGGCGAGGAATTGCTCCTCCGTGCGGGCGATTTCCACGGTCCGGTGCCCGGCATCGACGGAGGTTTCCACGAAGGACGGGGGCCGCGGGGTGAACCAATGTTTCCAGATTCCGAGGTAGTTCGGACCGGAGCCATCGCTCCAGATCGGAATCAGGGCCGGGGGAAAGCCATACCATTCCGCGGGAGCCCGGTAGGCGGGCAGCGGGACACCGGCCAACCCCGCGGCGCAGGCCGCGAGCCGGGGCGAGCCGATGGTTTCGAGGAGTTCGAGGTATCGCTGCATGTCCGGCGGGGAGGCGGGGTGGGTATGTAGGCTCCATAGGACCCATAGGACCCATAGGTGGAAGAGCGGATGGATGTCTTCCCCGCCCACGTTCTCACGAACGCGGCTACAAGAGGAAGAGGAGGAACTGGGACCGAACGGGTGCGGTGCGCCTCAGCGGACGGGGGTGCCGAAGACGCTGGAGGATGGGGAGGAGGGTTTTTCGGGGCTCTTGGCGGTCCCGGCCGGGGGCTTGCCGGTGTCGATCTCGAGGAGGCGCGGCTTGCCGTCCCACCAGTCCTTCTTGTCGATGAGGATCTTCTTCTCTCCCGGTGAGAGTTTGGCGGTGTAGGTCTTGTTGTTGTTGAATTGGATGGTGATGGTGTCGGCACCGGCCTTCTCCCACTTGACGAATTTGGTTTCGCTGTTGGGGGTGGAGAAGGTTCCGCCCGGCAGAAACCGGATGCCGGTTTCGTTCCATTCGGGGTTGTTGGGGACGAGCCAGTTCCAGGTGTTTTCGAAGAGGAAGGCATCGGCACCGGCCGCCGGGGAGCCGGGTTTCTGGAGGCTTGCCAGCTCGCCCCGGATTTTCGCGGCGGCCTCGGGGTTGTTTTCCTGGATGGCTTTGGCGGCGAGTTTCTCGGCGCTTTGGACGAAGAGCTTGTCGATGGGTTCGATGGCGCGGGCCTTGGCGTCGTCGCGCTGGCGCTTCAGGGCCTCGAAGTCTTCGGTCACGCCGGCGAAGGCGGGGGTGAGGAGGGCGAGCAGGAGGGGGAGAGTTTTCATGACGCGCGTGGGCGAGATGGAAAGGAGATAGAGGTTTGATCAACCTCACCACACGTTGATTCAACTCCGGAGGCCATGGGGACGCAAGGGGATTCCCACCCGGGCAAGGTGGCGGTTTTGGAAGATCGGCGGGGAGATGAGAATGCGGATAGGACCCATAGGACCCATGGGAGGAAGTGGCGGGAGTGGCGGAGCGGATGGGAGCCGGAGGGCGGGCGGACGGTTGCCCTGCCCACGTTCTCCCGAACGCGGCTACAAAGAGGAAGAACGGGACAGGAATGTCCCTACTCCCAGCCATGTATTCAGAGGGTGACGCGGAGGCGGAGGAACTTCCGTGGCATGGCGGGGGTGATGGGGAGGGTGGCGGTGATGAGCTGGTCGGAGGGGTTGTCCTCGACGATGGATTCGGTGATGCCGGCGGTGGACCAGGTGGCGAGGTTGTCGGACCATTCGGCGTGGCCGGTGGCGGCGGTGCCCTTGCGGCGGCGCCAGGTGAGGGTGGCGGTGGAGGCGGTGCGCCCAAGTACGGTGGCTGCCGTATTGACAGCGTTGGGGAGGAGGCCGAGGTGGTATTCGACGAGGTTGGGGAGGCCGTCGCCATCGGGATCGGCGGTGGCGGCGGTGCTGGGGAGGCCGGGGAAATTGGCGGTCCAGGCGGGGTAGTCGGGGACGGTGCCGCGGACGGTGAGCTCGGCGGAGTTGAGGGTGCCGGTGTCGCTGGCGGTGAGGTCGGCGATTTTGAGGGACCAGGTGCCGGCGGTGGATTCGCCCCAGTGGCGGAGGGAGGAGAAGGTCCAGTCGGCGTAGTCGTTGCCGCTGTCGGTGTGCTTGGCGGCGAGGGTGTCGGCGACGCCGGAGGGCGAGGTGAGGGTGATGGCGAGGTCGCCGCGGTAGGTGTGGGTGATGTTGAGCTTCACGGTGACCTGCTCGGCGCGCAGCGCGGTGGCGGCGGGGAGGAGGAAGGTGCGGGTGATGCCGGTGGCGTTGTTGTCCGGGATGGCGAGGGCGAGGCCGGACTGGGTGGAGACGATGGGGGCGGCGGCGGCGGGGAGATTGGTCCAGGTGGCGGCGAGGGTGGTGGCGGCGGTGGCGTCGATGAGGCCGGCGCCGTAGTCGTGGTGGAAGTGGAAGCCGGCGGCATTGGTGGTCCAGCCGGTGTCGGCGGGGTTCACTTTCTTGCTGGAGCGGATGAGGATTTCGCGGAAGTCACGCCAGCCGAGGTTGGGATTGCGCTGGAGGATGAGGGCGACGATGCCGGCGGCGGTGGGGGTGGCGGAGGAGGTGCCGCCGAAGGTGGAGGTGTAGTCGCCGCCATTGGCGCTGGATTTGTTGTTGTAGCCGGAGCTGCCGGTGCGATCGACGGTGGTGATGCCGAGGGCGGGCGAGGTGCCGCTGGAGGGGGCGACGCAGAGGAGATTGGCGCCGGGTTCGGAGTAGTAGGAGACGCGGGCCTGGCTATCGAAGGCGCCGATGGCCATGACGTGGATGGAGTTCGCATAGCCATCGTAGTTGGCGTTGTCGTTGTTGGCGCGGCCGTTGCCACCGGCCCAGGTGATGAGGGTGCCGAGGCCGCCGCGGCCGGTGGCGGTGGCATTGGCGAGGGCGTTCTGGGTGAGCGGGCCGGGGCCTTCGAGGGTCTTGCCATCGTCGGAGGGGCCCCAGGAGTTGGTCTTGATGGGGATGAGGGCGTTGTTCCAGGACATGGCATCGGCCTCCTCGGAATCGGTGGTGGCGGCACCGATGAGGCGCATGCCGACGAGGGTGGCCTCGGGGGCGGTGCCGGAGACGCCGAGGGAGTTGTTGCCGCGGGCGGCGGCGTTTCCGGCGCAGGCGGTGCCGTGGTCGTCGGCGGCGTGGGGATTGGGGTCGGCGTCGTTGTCGTTCCAATCGTGGCTGTAGGTGGCCTCGTAGTTGGCGGAGAGGTCGGGGTGGGCGGTCTGGAGGCCATCATCGACGATGCCGATGCGGATGCCGGCGCCGCGCCAGGCGGTGGTGCCGGAGACGCCGGAGGGGTAGTTCCAGACGGACTCGATGTTGACATCGGTGCCGGCGACGGCGCCGGACTGGCTCTGGTATTTGAGGTGCCATTGGTTGGGAACGAGGGTGTCGTTCGGCATGGTGCGGGGCGTGTGCTGGCGGGCGAGCTGGACGTCCGCGGCGGCGACTCCGGGGGTGGCGCGCCAGGCGGCGAGGCCGTCCAACGCGGCGAGCGGGCTGGCGGCGCGCAGGACGATGGCCTGGGGGGAGGCCGCGGGAAGGGAGGCGATGGGAAGGCGGAGGCGGCCGGGGAGCAGGGTGCGGTCGGTGCCGGGGGTGGCGAGGATGAGGACCTCGGCGGTGAGGAGGCGGCGCTGGCCGGGGCTGCGGTCGGCCTCGTCCGGGTAGAGGACGGGGAGCGGGGTGTTTCCGGCCAGGGTGAGGGCGGCGAGGCGGGCGCGGTAGGTGGCGGCGGTGGCGGGGGGATCGAGCGGCTGCGGGTGATCGTCGCCGGAGGCATCGCGGAGGACGATTTCATCGAGGGCGAGGGTGAAGGCGCGCGGCGGGCCGCCATCCGGGAGGTGCCAGGTGAGCGGGAGGGGCGGGCCGGGCTCGGGGAGGGCCTCGGGGGCGGCGGCAGTTGCGGAAACGGCGGGAGCCGGAGGCGCGGGCGCGGTGCCTTCACCGGGGGCCGTGGTGGAGGGGCGCGGCCAGCAGGTGAAAAGGAGCAGCGCGAGGCCGAGGAGGCCGGCGAGGAGCAGTCCGTGGGTTCTGGAGACGGGGGGCGGCATGGCGGGGATGGGACCCGGGCATCGGGGAAGGTAATGTTTTTTTCGGGCGAGGTCGAGGATTGGTGAAGGGTGTAGCGCGGCGGGGATGAAGATGGGGTTAAGGGGAGGTAGCCGCGGAGTCGTGTGGGGGTGGGGTCGGCCTTTGAGTGGCCGGTGGTTGGTGGTTGGTGGCCAGTGAAGAGGAAGAGTGCTTCTCTGGTTCTTCCCTCTCTTCACTGACCACCGGCCACTGGCAACCGGCCACTCAAGGGCGGACTGGCCGTGCGAGGAACTTCGCGGGTCTTCCCTGCACGCAAGGCGGGAGCCTCGCGCTACTTGGCGGACTGGCCGTGCGGGGGTGTTCGGGGATCTTCGCCGCCCACGTTCTCACGAACGCGGCTACAGGAGGAAGAGGGCGGACCAGTGGCCCTCCGCGCGCGGCATTTTGGGCTTTCCCGCCGCGGGGCTTTCCGGCTGATCTAACATACGCAACCTGTATGAAGACCCAATTGATCGCCGCCGCCGCGTGCCTGCCGATGTTGTGCTCCGCTGAGAGTGAATTGCTTTCGAACATGTTCGTGTTCGGGAAGCGCCAGCCACAGGGCGGCAGCGGGATGGCGGAGGAGGCGCCGGGGGCCTACGACCAGCCGGAGTGGCTGGGGTCCCGCCGGTTCGCGACGACGCGGGCCTACATCCAGCAGGACCCGTGGGAGGTGGGCGTGGAGCAGTGGTGGCGGAGCCGCAGCGATGGCGGCGAGTGGAGCCACCTGTTCCAGGAGGAGCTGGAGATCGGCCTGCCCTACCGGTTCCAGCTGGATGTGTACGCGGATTGGACGCTGGAGGACGGTGACACGGACTACAAGGACACCGCGGTGGAGCTGCGCTGGGCGCTGGCGAACTGGGGGAAGATCCCTCTCAATCCGACGCTGTATTTCGAATACAAGTGGGTGGACGCGGACCGCGGCGGCAACGTGGTGGAGCCGAAGATCCTGCTGAGCGAGGACTTCGGCTGCGGCTGGCACTGGGCGATGAATTTCGTGTGGGAAAAGGAGCTGACGGACAGCCAGAGCGAGGAGTGGGCGGTGACGCAGGCGATCAGCAAGACGCTGATCGACAGCAAGCTGTCCGTGGGCCTGGAGATGACTTACAAGTGGGAGACCTCGATCGGTTCGCGGGACAATCCGGAGAGCCAGTTCAACATCGGGCCGAGCATCCAGTGGCGGCCGACGACGAATTCGCACGTGGATGTGGTGACCCTCTTCGGGACGACGGAGGATGGTCCGGATTTCGAGGGCTGGCTGGTGCTGGGCTGGGACTTCGGCTCGGGGACGCACGAGGACAAGGCGTTCGCGCCGGTGACGCGGAGGCAGTAGGAAGAGGTTAGTAGTTAGAAGTTAGAGGTTAATGGTGGAAGAGGGCGGGGTCTAACGGATGTGGCCGCGGAGGTAGGGTCGCACCGCCGGGGCGACCGGGTCGAATGGTAGCGTCCGCTGCCACTGGCCCGTCCCATCCCTTCGCCTGCGGGGGCGGCGTCCTTCCTGCGGACGGGGTCCACCGCCCGGTCATCTCGGCGAGATGACCCTACCTCCAGAGGCGCACCGCAAAGGTAGGGTCGCACCGCCGGGGCGACCGGAGGGAAAGGGCCACGTCCGCTGCCACTGGCCCGTCCTTTTCCCGGTGTCTGCGGGGGCGGCGTCCTTCCTGCGGACGGGGTCCACCGCCCGGTCATCTCGGCGAGATGACCCTACCTCCAGAGGCGCACCGCAAAGGTAGGGTCGCACCGCCGGGGCGACCGGGTCTAACACAGCCGTCCGCTGCCACTGGCCCGTCCCATCCCTTCGCCTGCGGGGGCGGCGTCCTTCCTGCGGACGGGGTCCCCCGCCCGGTCATCTCGGCGAGATGACCCTACCTCCAGAGGCGCACCGCAAAGGTAGGGTCGCACCGCCGGGGCGACCGGGTCTAACACAGCCGTCCGCTGCCACTGGCCCGTCCCATCCCTTCGCCTGCGGGGGCGGCGTCCTTCCTGCGGACGGGGTCCCCCGCCCGGTCATCTCGGCGAGATGACCCTACCTCCAGAGGCGCACCGCAAAGGTAGGGTCGCACCGCCGGGGCGACCGGGTCTAACACAGCCGTCCGCTGCCACTGGCCCGTCCCATCCCTTCGCCTGCGGGGGCGGCGTCCTTCCTGCGGACGGGGTCCCCCGCCCGGTCATCTCGGCGAGATGACCCTACCTCCAGAGGCGCACCGCAAAGGTAGGGTCGCACCGCCGGGGCGACCGGGTCTAACACATCCGTCCGCTGCCACTGGCCCGTCCCATCCCTTCGCCTGTGGGGGCGGCGTCCTTCCTGCGGACGGGGTCCACCGCCCGGTCATCTCGGCGAGATGACCCTACCTCCAGAGGCGCACCGCAAAGGTAGGGTCGCACCGCCGGGGCGACCGGAGGGAAAGGGCCACGTCCGCTGCCACTGGCCCGTCCTTTTCCCGGTGTCTGCGGGGGCGGCGTCCTTCCTGCGGACGGGGTCCCCCGCCCGGTCATCTCGGCGAGATGACCCTACCTCCAGAGGCACACCGCAAAGGTAGGGTCGCACCGCCGGGGCGACCGGGTCTAACACAGCCGTCCGCTGCCACTGGCCCGTCCCATCCCTTCGCCTGCGGGGGCGGCGTCCTTCCTGCGGACGGGGTCCCCCGCCCGGTCATCTCGGCGAGATGACCCTACCTCCAGAGGCGCACCGCAAAGGTAGGGTCGCACCGCCGGGGCGACCGGGTCTAACACATCCGTCCGCTGCCACTGGCCCGTCCCATCCCTTCGCCTGTGGGGGCGGCGTCCTTCCTGCGGACGGGGTCCACCGCCCGGTCATCTCGGCGAGATGACCCTACCTCCAGAGGCGCACCGCAAAGGTAGGGTCGCACCGCCGGGGCGACCGGAGGGAAAGGGCCACGTCCGCTGCCACTGGCCCGTCCTTTTCCCGGTGTCTGCGGGGGCGGCGTCCTTCCTGCGGACGGGGTCCCCCGCCCGGTCATCTCGGCGAGATGACCCTACCTCCAGAGGCCCGCCGCAAAGGTAGGGTCGCACCGCCGGGGCGACCGGAGGGAAAGGGCCACGTCCGCTGCCACTGGCCCGTCCCATCCCTTCGCCTGCGGGGGCGGCGTCCTTCCTGCGGACGGGGTCCCCCGCCCGGTCATCTCGGCGAGATGACCCTACCTCCAGAGGCACACCGCAAAGGTAGGGTCGCACCGCCGGGGCGACCGGGTCTAACACATCCGTCCGCTGCCACTGGCGCGTCCCATCCCTTCGTCTGCGGGGGCGGCGTCCTTCCTGCGGACGGGGTCCACCGCCCGGTCATCTCGGCGAGATGACCCTACCTCCGGAGGCGCACCGCAAAGGTAGGGTGCACACAGGGCGGAGATCCCGTTAGAGTGCTCGGTTAGAGGGCCTTGGACGATTCCGCCATCGGGCATACGCGATCGTGGAGGTGGCAAAATGCATCGTCCGTGTTAAAAGTTCGCCGTTCTTAAGCAAACCCCCGCTCCGCACGGCCTGCCCTCACAGACCCGCACGGAGTTCGCAAGATCCCTCGATCACTCCCCTTTCCCCGGTCGGCCTGCCCTCACAGGCCGTCCGGGGTCCCCTCCCCCCCCCCCGTTTTTTTTCGACTGCTGTTTCCCCCCTTCCCCGCCCGGTCTTCTCCCCCACCGGCCGGGGCCATCCCCCGACATCCCCCTGTGATGAAATCCCTTTTGTTTTTCTTGGGAGCCGCCTTGCCCTGCTTCAGCATCGATGCGGCGACAGTATCCTCACCGAGCACCCAATGGTCCGCCGTGGCGGGGAGCGCCGATGTGGCGGATGATCATCAGGACGGCAATACCTCCAGCGACATCGTGGGCACGGCGACGAATCCGGCGTTTTTCACGACCTTCAGCGACAACGGAAGCGCGAGCCACACGGATGGCACGCTGGGCTTCCGGGTGCGGCTGGATGCGGCGGGCGGAAAATCGGGCAACCCGGCGCTGGATGGCATGGTGTGGGTGGGCATCGATGCGAACCAGAATGGATCGGTGGATGCCTTCGTGGGCGTGAATGTCCAGGGCGCGAGCACGACGATCGAGATCCGGGACTCCGGAAGCGGCGCGAACACCTCGCCCAGCTCGACGGCACTGGCGACGAGCACGGCCTTCAGCTACGCGACGACCTCGGCGAACTACAATTACCGGGCGGTGAACTACACGACGGATGGCGGGACGACGAACGATCTCTCCACGTCCTCGAACGACGATCCGGATTACTACGTGAGCTTCACGATTCCATTCGCAAACCTGGTGAGTTTCCTGAACTCTCAGGGGATCGCGATCACGGACCAGACGGGCCTGCGCTACGTGGTGGCCACTTCCTCGGCGACGACCTCGCTGAACCAGGACGTAGCGCAGATGACCGGCGGGCTGACTTCGACGACGAGCTGGCAATCGCTCGGCGCGTTTTCGCCGACGATGAACGCCGCGGGCCAGGCGGTGCCGGAGCCGGCGGCCGCGCTGCTGGGCGCGCTCGGGGCGCTGGGCCTGCTGCGCCGCCGCCGCTGAAGCGACACATCCCTTTTATGAGACGGGCCTGCAAGGGAGGCCCGTCCATGGCAAACGGCCGTCCGCCCACTATCCAGGCGGGCGGTCTTTTGCGTTTGGGGCCTGCGGCCAGATTCAAGAGCCCAGAATCCAGAGCCCAGAGAAGAGGAAGAGTGCTCCTCTGGTTCTGCCTCTTCACTGATCACTGATCACTGATGACTAGGCACTCATCCGCGGACTGGACCTGCACGGATATTCGCAAGTCTTCCCAGCACGCAAGGCGGGAGCCCCGCGCTACTACGCGGCTCGTACCAGGGCGGCGGCGTGGAGGCGGGCGCGGATGGCGGCGGCATCCACGGGAGCCGGATGGTGGATGGCGACGAGGTCGTGGAACCCTCCGCAGGCGGCGGCGCGGGGGCGGATGGTGGCGGTGATTTCGCCGGCGGCGGTGGCGAGGCAGAGCAAGGCCCCCTCGCCCTCCGCGGCGGGCAGGAGGTAAGCGAGCGGGACGCGGCGGGGATCGAGGGCGAGGCCGCTGGCGGCATCGTGGAGGACGGGACCGCGGGCGAGGAAGAGGCCGAAGGCGGTGGCGGTTTCCAAAAGCGGGCCGCCGTGGTGGAGCCGGAGATGGCAGGGCCCGAGGTGGATGAGGTGGTGGAGGATGGCGGCGGTGTGGCCTTCGAAACGGTGGCCGGTGGTGTCATCACGGGAGATGAGTGCTTTCATCGCCAGTGATGGGAGCAGAGATGACGGGAAGGCGCTCGCCGTGGCTTGCGGGATGTGGATGGGGAATTGCGGTGGGGCCTGCGGCCAGACACAAGAATCCAGAATCCAGAATCCAGAATCCAGAATCCAGAATCCAGAATCCAGAATCCAGAGGAAGAGGAAGAGGAAGAGGAAGAGGAAGAGGAAGAGGAAGAGGAAGAGGAAGAGTGCGGCACTGGTTCTTCACTCTCTTCCTAGCCCCCAGCCCCTGAATCCTGGCCCCTCTAGGGCGGACTGGAGGTGCACGGGTGTTCGCGAGTCTTCCCACGCGCAAGTTTGGAAACTTACGCTACTTCGCCTGCGGCGGAGAGGAAAAGCGGTAGCGGGGAGCTTCAGGAAGCCACCGGCAGATCGCTGTAGAGGCCGGGGAAGTAGAACTCGGCGACCTCGGCGGGGAAGCGGAGGCGGAGCGGGGTTTTAGGGCTGTCCGAGGTGACGAGGCCGAGGGTTTCCGCGGTCTTGATCACGGCGGTGGCGGTGGTGGCGGAGACATTGAGAACCTCCGCGATCCGGCCGCGGGGCACGTCCGCCGGTTCCAGGCACAGGCAGCGGAACAGCCGGATGAGGCGCTCCTGCATCCGGGCATCCAGGGCGGAGTGATGGACCTTCACGTAGACCTCGATGCGATCGACGAGGGCGCGGGGGCGGATCCGGCCGAGCATGAAGTCCATCTGATCGAGGATGACGCCGAGGAAGAAGGTGCAGAATTCCCCGAGGTGGCGGCAGCTCCGCGCGCCCCGGCCATCGAAGTCGTTGATCCGCGGTGCATCCGCGTTCTGGAGGTGGCGGTAGTAATCCGCCTGCCGCCGGGCGAGGCCGCGGGAAAGGGTCCAGAGGCCATCGCCATCCAGGCCGAGATGGATCAGCGCGGCCTGGGATTGGAGGCGGGCGACACGGCCATTGCCATCGCCAAAGGGGTGGATCCATGCCAACCGGTGGTGGGCGGCGGCCAGGGCGATGAGGCGATCAGCCGCGATCATGCGGGCCGGATCGTAGGCGGTCTCGTAGCGCTGCATGAAACGTTCCAGTTCGCCGGGCGGCGGTGGATCGTGGCGATGGACGCTGACGTTGAAATCCCGGTAGACGCCGGGCGCGAGCGGCACGGGATGATAGCCACCGGATTCGAGCTGCACGCGACGATCCTCTTCCGGCAGGTGGCCGTAGAACTCGCGGTGGAGCCAGCGGATGAAGTCCGCGGAGTAGACAGCGGTGTCCGGCTGCTCCGCGAGGCGCGCCCGCATCGCGTCCTCGGTCCGCACCAGGGCGGCGCTCATCCTCTGGTTGCGCCGTTCATCGGGGCCACCGCGCTCGCCTTCCTTCAGCGCGCGCTCGATGTCCTTTGGCAGGGTTTTGTGGCCTTCGATGAGGTTGGAATAGTAGCTGTTCATGCTCCCGACCAACCGTGCCAGCTCGCGGCGGGTGGAGGGCGAGGGCAGGGCTTCCTGGATCGCGCCCGCCCGCCGGTGGATCTCCACGCTCAACTGCGATAGCACCGGCCATCCGGCCGGATCATCCCGTGGGATCATCGGCTCCATGGAGGATACCTCGGTGTAGAGAGGGGCGCGTTTCACGAATGTTTTCGGGAATGTTTTCTGAAATGTTTTTCACTCAAAATATATTCATATTCAATACAATAACGCCGAACAATCGCTTAAAATTCACGTTATGCCGCGAATCTTTTCGGGAATCCTTTTCATGAGTCGGCAGCAGCCATGAATCACGCGGGTCACGGGGGAGCAGAGGCGCGGCTCTGGTTCTTCTCTTTGGTTCCTAGCCCCTAGCCCCTGAATCCTGGCCCCTCTAGGGCGGACTGGAGGGGCGCGGGTGTTCGCGAGTCTTCCCACGCGCAAGTTTGGAAACTTACGCTACTTCGCCTGCGGCGGGCACCGGGCGGTATTACCTCGGTGTGCCGTAGGTTATTACCTCCGGTGTTACCTTTTCCCGCTGGTTGAGGGATGGGAAAAGCTGTTCACTTGAACCCATCGGAGCCAGCCACCGTCCATCGGGCGGGAGGCGGTTCCGGGTGCCGCTCCCCTGCCCTGCCGTTGGCACGGAAGGCGCGCCATTCCTAATACACCATCCTATACAATATCCGTTTTCTCGCTTCCCGGAGACCTCGCGAAAGGTGTATCACACCAATGGCGGCCGGGGGCGGGAATGGGTTCCTCCACCACCGATCCACCGGTTCCCCACACGAGATGAAGAAGACGACCACGACCCTGTCCCTGGACGCCGCGCTGCTGGAGGCGGCGCGCGCCGAGGCGGCGGCCCGCGGGCTGTCCTTCTCCGCCCTGCTGCAAGGCTGGGTGGAGGAGGCGCTGGCCCGGACGACGGCCACCGCCGGGACGCACCCCGAACCCGCCGACACCGACCTACGATGAGAACCGTACTTTACACCATCCACGCCCTGGTCCAGCGGCGGGAGTGCCGCTTCTGCGGCCCCTGCGAGCTGGAGGTGGAGGGCCCGATCGAGAGCACACCCGAGACGCTGGACGAGGACATCGCCCTGGCCTGCGACGACGAGGCGGCGAACCTGGGCTGGCTGTCCGGGGCGTGCCCGCACTGCGCGTGGGAGCACCGGCATTTCCTGCGGGACGAGCACCGGGCGGATTTCCCGGGGAGGGACTAGACCTTCCGGATCGGGCAGCTCGCGTGGCCTGTCCGCTTTGGAGGGGCCAGGGGCCAGTGGTCAGGGGCCAGTGAAGAGGAAGAGCGCTTCTCCGGTTCTTTCCCTCTCTTCACTGACCACCGGCCACTCGAGGGCGGACCGAACCCACACACGACTTCACAGACTGAACCACCATGAACACGAATCCGAACATCCTGGCGGGCTACTCGATGGAGATGCTGCGGCTGGCGCTGCGCGATCTGGGGCGGACGATCCGCCACGGAAACGCGGGGCGCTGGGAGAAGCAGCGTTTCCGGGAGCTGGCGGAAGAACTGGAGCGGCGGGAGCTGCTGGACGGTGCCGAGGAGAGGCCTCCACCGCCTCCGAGTGGCTAGGGGCCAGGATTCAGGGGCCAGGGGGAAGAGTTCTCCTCTGGTTCTTTCCCTCTCTTCACTGACCACCGGCCACTCAAGGGCGGACTGGAGGTGCGAGGCACTTCGCAAGTCTGCCCCACCCACGTTCTCACGAACGCGGCTACGAAGAGGGCGCTCCTCCTGGGCTCTTCCTCTTCTCTGATCACTGATGACTGATCACTCGCCACTCATCCGCGGACTGACCTGCACGGTCCTCCGCGGACGCTCCCACTCACAAGCAGGAATGCTTGTGCTACTTATGACCGACGGCTTTTTCAAACTTCAACGGCGCTTCTTCACGCACTGGCTCTGGAAAGAGGAGCGCGTGATGAGCCGCGCCGAAGCCTTCCTCGACCTCCTGCAGCTTGCGTGCTTCATGCCCACGAAACAGATCGTTTCCGGGTGCGTCTTGGATGTGCCGCGTGGCGGCATGGTGGCGTCGGAACGATATCTGTGCGCACGCTGGGAGTGGTCGCGCACGAAACTGCGCCAGTACCTCGATGTGTTGCTCGCCGAGCGCATGATCGAGATGAAAAAAGACCAGGGAAATACCATCCTAATCCTTTGCAACTACGGGCATTGGAACTCCCAACCCGAAGAAAAAAAACCACTGGAAGACCACTCAAAGACCAGTGGAAGACCAAATCATAAGAAAGAAGAGAAGGGAGAGAACTACGTCACACACACAAGCGATCGCGCCACGCTGGCGGAGGTCATCGGGTATGCCCGGAGTGCTCCGGTGCCGATGAGCGCCGATTGCGCGATCGCGTTCCATGACGAAATGGAGGCCGCGGGTTGGTTGAGGAAAGGCCAGCCGGTCCACGACTGGCGGGCGGCGCTGCGGCGATGGGCATCGCATTGGAACCAACATTCGCTGGCACGGCGCCAGAACCAGGAAGCCCGGCCATCCCGGCACAAACCGCATCCGCACCGGCAGGAGAAGTCCCGCCGCGAGTTTCCCGAACACCGAACCACGACCCTGCCCTCCGCATGACTCCGATGAAACCGATCCTGGACCTGACCCCGGCCTCGAGCCTGGATGCCCTGACCGCGCGCCTGGAGGCGATGGTGGCGGCGGCTCCGGAGCGGGAGGAACCTACGATGCCTGCCGTAGCGGGGCCGCCATCGGGGGCGAGCCACGTGCGGATCTCGACGGGGACGGGGATGCCGGCACGCTACCGGGAGCCGTGGGAGCTGCCGCGGGAGCCGGAGTGGCGGGAGCGCTTCCTGCGGGTGCGGGAGCGGGTGCGTGGCAAGGGGCTGCTGGCGCTGATCGGTCCGCGCGGGACGGGGAAGACGCGGATGGCGGCGGAGGCGATGCGCCGCTACTCGCCGGACCTGGGGTGCTACACGACGGCGATGGGGTTCTTCCTGCGGCTGCGGGCGTCGTTTTCAAAGACGGCGGCGGAGACGGAGGCGGAGATCGTGAAGGAGCTGGCGGGGGCGCCGCTGCTGGTGCTCGATGAGATCCAGGAGCGATCGGACTCGGCGTGGGAGGACCGGATGCTGACGCACCTGCTGGACGCGCGCTACGGGGCGATGCGGCCGACGATCGTGATCGCGAACCTGACGCAGGAGGGGCTGATCGAGTGCCTGGGGGATTCGATTTGCTCGCGGCTGATGGAGACGGGGGGAGTGCTCGAACTGGCGGGTCCGAGTCATCGAGGCCGTGGCGAGGCCACGGAGACACAAGAATCCAGAACCCAGAATCCAGAGAAGAGATGAGGGGATGCCGGTGAAGGACTGGCGGTGCGGGGATGTCCGCGAGTCTTCCCCGCCCACGTTCTCACGAACGCGGCTACGAAGAGGAGACCTGAAAACTGAAAACTGAAAACCAACAAACTTTCCGATGATACTGACCTACATCTTCAACCAAGGGCCGGTGGCGGAGACGCCGGCGGCGAAATCGGAGCGGCCGCGGACGGCGGTGCGGGTGCTGGCGATCCTGAAGGCCTGCGGGCGTGAATGGGACGTGGCGCCTTCCCTGCTGACGGGGGCGCGGCGGCAGAGCTACATCACGGAGGCGCGCCACGCGGCGATGGCGCTGCTGCGGGAGGAGGGGCTGACGCAGGAGGACATCGGGGCGATTTTCCGCCGGGACCATACGACGGTGATCCATGCGGTGCGGAAGCACGGGGAGCGGATGCGCTCGCCGCGCTACGCGGAGCGTTTCGCGCGGGTGCGGGAGGGGTTGTGAGGGGGAGCGGCAAAGGTAGGGGCATCTCGCCGAGATGACCGGGCGGTGGAGGGCGTTCGCGGGAAAGAGTCCGTCCCAACAGGCGGAGGAATGGGGCGGGCCGGTGGCAGCGGACGCGGGTGTTTCTCCCCGGTCGCCCCGGCGGTGCGACCCTACCTTTGCTACTATTTGAGTAGTTCCTCGGTCTTGGCGCGGGTGCCGGCATCGACGGTGGCGAGGCGGTCGCGGATGCTCTTGACGGCGGCGGCCTTGACGCCGGGATCGGTGATGCGGGCGGCCCAGGTGGCGGCGGTGAGGGGATCGCCGGTCTCGAGGATGAGGGTGGCGGTGGCGGCGTAGGCGAGGTTGTATTTGGGCTCCTTCGGCTTGTCGGCGAGGAAGGAGGTGACGACGTCGCGCTGGGCGGGCGGGGTATTGCGGACGACACCGGAGAGGGCGCCGGAGTAGCCGGTCTCGCCCTCCAGGGCCTGGACCTCGCGCAGGGCGAGGGAGACATCGGCGCGGGAGAAGCCTTTCTCGGTGGTGAGGAAGGCGAAGAACGGGGTGATGGTGGTATCGGAGCGGTTGGCGCGGTAGGAGGCGAGGGCGGCCTCCAGACCGCGGGCATCGACCTCGGCGCTGGAGATGGAGCGGATGGCGGCCAGGGTGGTGATGGGGAGGGTGCCTTCCTTCAGGAGGGCCCAGGCTTTGGCGGGATCGATGGTGGCGATGCCGCGGTAGAGGGCGGAGGCGTAGTCGCGGGCGTGGGAGCCGGCGGGGATGGTGGCGGCCAGGGAGATGGCGGCGGCGGAGTCTTTCTTGAGGAGTTCGTTGACGAAGACCTGGTAGATGGACTCGAGGGCGGGGTCCTCGCCGGGGAAGTTCTTTTCGGCCCAGGCGACGAGGCCGGCGGGGTTGGTATTGGCGAGGTCGGCGGCTTGCTCGCGGAGGGAGTTGATTTCCTCGGGGCTGCGCTCGGCGCTACCGGAGGGCGGGGTTTTGGCGCGGCGTTTGTAATCGGGGACCTCGCGGTGCTCGCGGCCCTCGCGGGGCGTGCGGCCGTTGCCGGAGCTGCCCTTCAGCTCGGCGGTGGAGTCGGACTTTTTATCGCAGGCGGCGAGCCCGAGGGAGAGGGCGAGGAGGAGAATGGAGGAGCGGTGCATGAGGCGGGGTGCAAGGTAAGGGGTAACCCACGGAGAGGGGAACCGCAAAGAGAGAACGCCGCGGAGGCGGGGGCTTGTTGGTGAGGAGAGTGCCGAGTCGTCAGTGATTGGAGGCAGGGAGCAGAAGACAGCGAGTGCCTCCATGTCGCTACGCTCCATTGTGATCAGAGAAGAGGAAGTACTCTCCGGCGGACTGGAGGTAAGCACGACTTCGCCTGTCTTCCCTGCACGCAAGGCGGGTGCCTCGCGCTACTTAGCGGACCGGGCGTGCGAGGGTGTTCGGGGATCTTCCCTGCCCACGTTTTCACGAACGCGGCTACGGGGGGGAGAGGTCGGCGAGTTGGCGGCGGATGAGGGGATCGAGGGGGGAGCGGGCGCGGGCGCGGGTAGCGAGATCGCGGGCGGCCTGGGGGTGGCCGGCGGCGGTTTCGAGGGCGGCGCGGGTGCTGAGGAGGGCGGCGGTGGAGGAGGTGGGAGCGGCGGCGAGGGCGCGGTCGGAGAAGGCGCGGCCTTCTTCGAGGTGGCGGGCTCCGGCGGCGGCGAGGGCAGCGGCGGCGTTCCAGGTTTCGGGGGTGCCGGGGAAGCGACGGTGGGAGGCGGCGAGGCGCTGCCAGGAGAGCTCGTGGAGTTCATCGTGGAGGGCGGGGAGGCCGGCGCGGCGGAGGGCGGGGAAGAACCAGGCGGTGAAGATGGGATCGCAGGCGAGGTGGGAGTGGCAGGTGCGGAGGATATCGAGCGAGGCGTCGCGGTGGTCCGGGAGGCGGGCGAGAGCGCGGCAGGCATCCGCGGCGATGCGGGGGCGGAGTGACCGGAGGGGAAGCACGGTGGAGGCGGTGCGGACCTGGTTGGCGGCGGCGATTTCATGGAGGGCGGCGGCGCGGGCCCATTCGCCGCGGCGGATGGCATCGGCGGCGAGGTCGGCGGTATCGGAGGGCTTTTCGCCGGTGGAGAGCTGGAGGGCGCGCTGGCGCCAGAGATCGGCGCGGGGGAAATCCCCGCTCCATGCGGAGACGGAGGCGAGGTGGAGGCAGGTGCTTTCCTCGCCGAGGACGAGGGCATCGAGGTGCCGATCGAAGGTGGAGGCGGCTTCGGACTGGCCGGTGTGGCGGAGGGCAGCGGCGAGGAAGGCGCGGTGGGTGGCGATGGCGGGCTGGGCGTCGGCGAGGATCTGCCACCAGGCGCGGGCGAGGTCCCAATCGCCCGCGGCGGTGGCGAGGAGGGCGGAGCGGGTGGACCAGGGGAAGGAGCCTGGCAGGGAGGGAGATGACGGAATGTGCACCAGCTCGGCACGGGTGGCCTGGACCTGCCGGGCGAAGGTGTCCGGGGAGGAGAAGAAGAGTTCCCAGCGGATCCGGGGGTAGTCCAGGGGGAACCGGGGAGACGGACCCAGGAGGGGGACGATGGTGACCTCGGGCGGGGCGGGCGGGCCGCAGGGGGCCGGGTGGGCCTGGAGATACTCGCGGGCGAGGGCGAGGCCGCGGCGGGAGGCTTCCAGGGCGGCGGCGGGGGCGTCATCGGCGAGGGCGCGGAGGATGAGGTCATCGAGGTCCTGGGCGCGCCGGTCCACGCGATCGGGCGGCGGGGGGACATTGAGGCGGGCGAGTTCGCGGGCCCAATAGGTTTCACGCGGGAGGTCGGCGGCGGGGTCCGGGAGCTGGAGTTGTTTCCAGCGTTCCGGATCGTCTCCGGCCCAGGCGCGGGCGAGCCGGTGGGTGAACGCGATGGTGGGGCTGCCGTCCGTGCGGGGGAGCCGGTGGATGAGGTCGCGGAGGCGGTCTGGGGCGGCGTTTCCGAGCTGGATGAGTGGCGGGAGGCTGGCGGTGAGCGGTTGTTCGGCACCGCGGCGGGCGAGGAAATCGAGGACGGTGGCGATGTCGGCGATGGAGGCCTGGCGGGTCGCGGCGAGGCGGATGGAGTTGAAGGCCTCGATGTTTTCCGGGGCGGATGGGTCATCGGACATGAGGCTGAAGACATCTCCGGGCGCGAATTGGAGCCGGGGTGTCGATTCGGAGCGGGCCGGGTGGGCTTGGTCGGCGATGAGGGCCTCGGCACGGTCGGCGATCCAGCGGGGGAAATCGGGCGCGGCGGGATCGAGGCCGAGGGCGCGGAGGGCTTCCTCGGGGCGCTCGAGGGCGGTGAGGTAGCGGAAGGCATCGATGGGGGAGCGTTCGCGGAGGCGGGCCTCGGCGAGGTCGATGTCCCCGAGGGCGAAGAGGCCGCTATCTTCCTCCGGGAAGGTGCGGAGGATGCGGAGGTCTTCGGCGGCGGGGTCGGTGCCGGTCCAGCGGGCGAGGAGAAGACCGGTGGCGCAGCGGTGCCAGGTATCATTCCAGCGGCGGGGATCCGGGGCGGCGAGGCGCTGGAGGGTGGGCACGGGATCGCCGGTGAGGAGGGCTAGGCGGGCCTGGATGGCGGAGCCGGCGGGGGCGGTGCGGAGGGCCTCGGCATCGCGACCGGCGGCACGGAGGATGGCGAACCGCCAGGCGGGGTCGAGACGGGCGGCGGGGTCGGTGAGTTTCGCGAGCTCCGGGGCGAGGCGGTTGGTGGCGCGGAGGTAATCGGCGTAGGCGAGCTGCGCCTCCCCGGCGGGGGGGATGAACTTGAGGAAGGCGGGGACGAGGGGCTGGTCTCCGTGGAGGATGGCGAGGCGGGCGTGGGCACGGGGGAAGCCATCCAGGCGGCCGCGGTAGGCGGCCTGGCGCTCCCCAGGCGACACCATGGCGGTGAGGGTGAGGAGCAGGAGTTCGCCCTCCGGGGTGCTGGGCTGGGCGAGGAGGTAATCGACGCGGGCGCGATCGCCGAGGGCCTTCCACTCGGCGATGCGGGGGTCATCCGCCGGGAGGGGCCGGACGACGGGGAGGCCGGGCAGCGGTGGGAGCGCGGGGAGATCCGGGAGCACGAGGGTGGCGGGATCCGGGGGCGCGGGATTGGCCGGGACGGCGGGTGGACGGGAGTGGATGGGGAGCCGGCCAAGGGGGGCGGCGGGCTCTGGAGGCACGGGGGGCTCGAGGTGGCGGCGTTTCAGGATGGCGTCGGCGCGGCGGGCGATCTCGGGATCGGTGGCGCGGGTGGCTTCCATGAGGAGGGAATCGATGTCGATGGCGGTGTGGACGAGGTCCTCGGTGGCGGCGTCACGGACCTTCGAGTCTTCATCGCCAAGGCGCTGGATGGCCTCGCGGGCGGAGGACGGCGGCGCGGGTTCGGCGGGGGCGAGCGCGGCCATGGATGCCCAGGTGAGGGCGGCGAGGCGGAAGATATCACGCATATCCCCTGCCCTATCAGATGGCGGGTGGAGATGAAAGCAGGAGATGGGGATTCAGAGCCCAGAGGCCGGCCCCTCGAGGGCGGACTGGGGGTGCGCACGACTTCGCCTGTCTTCCCAGCACGCAAGGCGGGAGCCTCGCGCTACTTGGCGGACTGGCCATGCACGGATATGCGAGGATCTTCCCTGCCCACGTTCTCACGAACGCGGCTACGGGGGGACGAGGCTGGGGAGGAGGGCGCGGACTTCGGGGATGTCGGCGGCGCCTTTGTAGCGGAAGGAGGAGAGCAAGGTTTCCTTCAGGTAGTCCTCGGGGAGGCGGGCGGCCCAGCGGGCGGCGGTGACGGGGTCGCCGTTTTCGAGGTAGGTGGCGGCGGTGACGTAGTAGCCTTCGTTGTAGCGGGTGGCCTGCGGCTTGGAATCGAGCCAGGCGGCGAAGCCCTCGGGATCGTGGCGGGCGATGGCGTAGCCGGCGCCGAGGCAGACGAAGCCGAGGGGAGCCTCGTCCGGGAGGCCGCGCAGGAGGGTGAAGGCGAAGTCGAGCTCGTCCGGAGAGGAGCTATGGAGCGCGGCGCAGGTCTGGGTCAGGAAGAGAGCCGCATCGGCGGAGGGGTCGTGGGCTTGGTAGGTGTGCCAGGTTTCGCGGAGGTTTCCAAAGGCAGCGGTGACGGAGAGAATGGCCCCGGGGCTGTCGGTGCGGTCGGCGGCGTGGCGCTCGTCCCAATAACGCCAGGCGAGGGCGGGATCGCGGGTGGCGATTTCCATGTAGACGAGGTTGGCGTAGTTGTGGCGGATTTCGTCGTCCTCGAGGAGGTCAGTGAGGGCGATGGCGGTGGTGGGGGAGGCGGTGACGAGTTCGCTGATGAAGCAGGACATGCACAGGGCCGTTCCGGAGCCGAAAGGACTGAACGCATCAGCTTCGACGAGCTCGCGGAGACCGCGTTCCGGGTCGTGGCGGGCGAGGTCGCGGAAGCGTTTCCGCAGGTCTTCCAAAGGCTCCTCGGATGGCGGGCGGACGGTCGCGGGTGTGAGAATGAAGCGGTTCTTGGCGAGGGTTTCGCGCGGGAGGAGGGGCGAGGCGTCGCGGGCGGAGAGGCGAGGTTTGGGGAGGGTTTCGCGGGCGCGCTGGGAGAGGCGGCGGGCTCCCCTGCCCTCGCGCGCGGCGGTGGCGCGATCCTCGGACCGGTCACAGGCGGCGAGGAGGAGGGTGAGGAGGAGAAGGCGGCGCATGGGCGAGGAGATGGGATAGCGGGTGGCGGCGGGAGTTGAAAGGAGGGAATGGGCGGGGGAGTGATCAGAAGAAGAAGACCGCCGGCCACTGGCAACTGGCCACTCACAGGCGGACTGGGCGTAGGAGGGTATTCGTAAGTCTTCCCCTCCCACGTTCTCACGAACGCGGCTACGAAATGAGTTAGTGGTGAATCGTTAATGGTTATTGGTGGAAAGAATGCCTCCGGCGCTTTCCCTCTCTTCACGGACCACTGGCAACTGGCAACTGGCAACTGGCAACTGGCAACTGGTCACTCACTGGCAGACTGGGCGTGCGAGGATGTTCGCGGGTCTTCCCCGCCCACGTTCTCACGAACGCGGCTACAAGAGAGGGAGGGCACTCGAGGGCGGACTGGGGGCACTAGGGAGGGCGCGGGTGCTCGCATACGCAAGTTGGAAACTTGCGCTACTACTTATGCACCGGAGATGCACGGGATACCCACGGTGAAATGCATGCGGGGGCGGGGTACATCTGGCCACGCGGATGACGAAGGCGGAACACATCATCACCACCCGCCGGGCGCTATCGGCGGAGGACGTGAACTTCACCACCTACTCGCTAATGATGGTGCTCTCCGGCCACCCGGGGCAGGCGATCACGGTGAACCAACTGGGCCTGGAGGCGGGGATGAGCTACCATGCGACCCGGAACCAACTACGACGGACGCCGTGGTTCCGGACGACGGGCGGACGCGGGAGCGCGATGCGCGTTTCGCTGGCCCAGGAGGGGGCGGAGAAGCTGGCGAGGATTGAGAAGAGGATCAGCCGATGAGTTCAAATGAGTTTGCTCGTTTTCAGTGTTCAGTTTTCAGGAAAGAGCCGGAGGCAGGCTGTCCCGGCCGATCGCGGCTCTTCCCTCTTGCTGAAAACTGAACACTGAAAACTGGAAAACTCCCCTCCCCCATGCTCCCGCGCCAAGAACGATTCGTGGAACTGCTGGCCTCCGGGATGTCCCAGACGGAGGCGTATCTGGGGGCCGGCTACCGGTGCACAGCGAAGCACGCGTCCAAGGGCGCGAACCAACTACTAGGAAACCCGGAGGTGGCGGCGGCGCTGGCGAGGCTGCAGCGGGAGGCGGCGGAGCGGGCGGCGATGAGCCGGGACGAGCTGGTGGCGTGGTTGTGCAACGCGGTGCGGGTGCCGGTGGGCGGGATCGACGAGGAGCATCCGCTGGCGCAGGAGGTGACGCGGGATTACCGCGGCGGGGAGGTGAGCCGGGTGAAGGTGAAGTCGGTGTCGAAGATGGACGCGGCGAAGCTGCTGGTGGCGATGCTGGGGTGGATGAAGGGGGAGCGGAGGGAGCCGGAGGGGAAGGCGGAGATGCTCTGGGAAGAGGCGCTGAGAGAAATGGGGGAAGGAGAGAAGGAAGACTTCAAGAAGTAAGAAGCAAGAGAAGACCTTCATTCGGACATGCGCTTTGAAATGCCTCTCTTTCTTACTTCTTGCTTCTTCAAGTCTTACTTCTCCACCCCTCTTCATTCAGTCATTATGTTTTCCGATACTCCCCTCTCCTCCCGCGCGTGGCGGCTGCGGAACTTGTACACGATCCGCGATGCGGACGGGGTGCTGGTGCCATTCCGGCCGAATCTGGCGCAGGAGCATTTCTTCGGGCGGATGTGGTTTTGCAACCATGTGCTGAAGGCGCGGAAGCTGGGGTTCTCGACGTTCATCGAGATCCTGTTCGCGGATGACCTGATGTTCACGCCGGGCGGGCTGACGGCGGGGATCATCGATTACACGATCGAGGACGCGGAGTCGAAGCTGGCGATGCTGCACACGGCGTGGGAGCACCTGGACAACGGGGACCTGCATCCGCGGACGTGGAAGGTGGGGCGGCTGATCAAGCAGGCGGTGCCGCTGCGGTCTCAATCGTCGCGGAAGCTGGTGTTTGGCAATGGGTCGGTGGCGAAGTGCGCGACCTCTCTGCGCGGGGCGACGCCGCAGCGGGTGCATATTTCGGAGCTGGGGAAGACGGCGGTGTGGGCGCCGAAGAAGGCGCGGGAGATCATCAACGGGGCGTTCAACGCGATGACGCCGGGGAACGTGCGGAACATCGAGAGCACGCACGAGGGCGGGCGCGCGGGGGAGCATTACCGGCTGCTGAATCTGGCGATGCGGCAGGACGACGCGGCGCTTTCGACGATCCAATCGCGGTTTCATTTTTTCCCGTGGCACCTGGATCCGCGTTACGTGCTGCCGGCGGCGGGGTGGAGCCCGCGGCCGGAGGTGGCGGGGTATTTCGAGCGGCTGCGGGAGCGCGAGGGGATCGCGTGCACGCCGGAGCAGGTGCGGTGGTATGACGAGAAGCAGCTGGAACAGGGACATGGGATGAAGAAGGAGTTTCCGAGCACGCCGGGGGAGGCATTCGAGGCGGTGAGCGATCATGCGATCTACGGGCGGGAGATGGCGGACCTGCGGGCGAAGGGGCGGGTGTGCGGGTTCGAGCCGGAGGGGCAGCTGCCGCTGTACACGTTCTGGGACATCGGGCTGAGCGATTACACGGCGGTGTGGTTGATCCAGCCGGCGGGGCGTTCGTTCCTGTGCCTGGATTGGCATGAGATCGATGGCGAGGCGGCGGGCGGCCACGCGGACCAGATGCGGCGCTGGGAGGCGAAGTGGGGTCGGCCGATCGCGATGCATTTCCTGCCGCACGACGCGAACATCCGGGACCGCGGGACGGGGCTGACATACCGGCAGTGCCTGCACGAGGCGGGGCTGCCGAACACGCGGGTGGTGCCGCGGACGCCGGACGTGTGGACGGGGATCGGCCACGTGCGGGACCTGCTGCCGCATTTCTGGTTCCACAAGGCGAACTGCGATACTCCCCGCAGCAAGCACGGCGAGGAGCACCCGAGCGGGGTGGCGTGCCTGGAGGGCTACCAGAAGAACGTGAACACGACGGGCCAGAGCCTGCGCGAGCAGCCGAAGCACGACTTGTTTTCCCACAGCGCGGACGCGTTCCGGACTTTCGCGGAGGCGTGGAGGCTCGGGCTCGTCGACGGGGCGGCGGAAGCTCCGCGGCCTCCGAGGGCGGTGAGGTAGGGAGACCGAAGACGTAAGACTTGAAGACGCAAGAAGCAAGAGAAGACGCCGATTCGCGCATGACTCCGGAAGCTGGATCTTGTCTTACGTCTTGCGTCTTCCAGTCTTACGTCTGTCCCTATATCCTGGCCTACGATATGTATCGTAGCCAGGAGCCCGACATCCCCTGGATCGATGCGCTGGATTTCCATTTCCAGCACGGGGTGGTGGTGTCGACGCCGGAGCTGTTCGTGATGGCGCGGCCGGTGCGGCTGGCGGACGGGGACGACGAGCACCTGGCGCTATCGGTCCCCCGCCCCGCCGATGAGGCGGACGGGCTGCACGTGTGGATGGCGGCGGGGACGATGCGGGGCCTGCTGGCGGAGCTACGGCGTTTGCCGTGGGTGAAGGGGGTGACGTTCGTGAGGGCGGATGGGAGGGTGAGAAGGTGGTTTTTGAAGCACTAAATCCGAAGCAGAGAAGGATGGGTGGGCGTGCGCTGGATCGAATTTTAATTTCTTAAAATTAATAATTTTCTCATTTGGGAAAATTCTCATTTCTGAGAAAAATGTTGTATTTTCTATAAAATAGTGATTTTCTCATGAGAGAAAATGAGCCAATCCGGGAAAATTTCACGCGAGATCCTGACAAACCGCCTAGTTACGGGGCTCCTTGGATGCGATGACGCAGTGGATTCGTCTGCCGCCCAATCTTCCATGCTTCTGGGGGTTCTTCGGTATGACTACACGGGATTGGTGACTCTGTTTCCAGCCGGAGCCAATCCGTCAATCCAGGTCACTTGGCCAAACTACGAAGAAGGACTTTTGAGCTTCGTCGTGGAGGTTAAGCCCCGAAGCAATCTGGAGGCCCTCAGAACCGCGATGGCTCAGGCCCGGGAGTATGCGAACGATAGACCGCAACACCCGATGGTGGTGGTTCCCTACCTTTCGGACGCTCATCTGGCGGAACTCCAGCGAGAGGGCATCAGCGGCATCGATGACTGCGGCAATGGGATCGTGATGGTGCCGGGCAAACTCTTCGTGATGCGTGGAGGGCGGCCGAACCGCTACCGTGAGCGCCAGGAGCTGAACAATCCCTTTCAAGGCCGGTCCGCCATGGTGGCCAGGATGCTGCTCCTGCAGGGCGAATGGAACTCCGTCAATGCTCTCCACGGGGCAATCCGGGAGGCGGGGGCGGGGCTTTCGCTCTCACAGGTGTCCAAGGCTCTCAAGGCGTTGAAGGAGCGCTGTATCATTTCAAGGTCCAGTGGAAGCATCCAGCTCAGGGAGAGGACCGGGTTGCTACGGAAGCTCGCGTCCAACTGGCAGTCCGCTCCGCCTGAGGACGAACATCCCTACGATGTCGCGCCGGACGTGGACCTGGTGACGGAACTCGAGCGGCACCGGGAGCTCATTCCCGGGTTCCGTTGGGCGATCACGGGAGAATCGTCCGTGTCCCGGCATGCTTCGTTTTCCGAACGAGGCCCCCTCAAGATCGCGGTGTCGAATTTCGAGGAATTCCGCCACCGGATGCGGGAACATCTGACCATACCGAAGGTGCGTGGCTTTGCCCGCTACCTCTTCGTGAGCACCAAGGACGACGGCTACTTTTTCCACAACGAAACCGATGCGGCCGGATGGCGCTGGGCTGACCCGCTACAGACTTGGCTGGAACTGCAAGCCGGCGATGCGCGCCAGAAAGCCGCGGCCGACGATATCGGCAAACACCTCTTCAAGCCCCCTGGACATGACCAATGATCCACGACCCCATGAGGACCTCCTCCAGGAAGAGTTCCGAACGCTCTACCGCCGGATGCAGGAGGCGGGAGTCCCTCCCCTGGCGGTGGCGGGAGGACACGGCCTGCTGCTGAAGCAACTCTGGCTCACCGGACAGGGAGACACCGCGGACATCGTGGTGCCGCTCGATCGATGGCGGAACCGGACTCCCCGTGCGACGAAGGATTTCGACGTGGTGGTCGATTGCGCCCTCCTGGCGGACAAGGGCAAGCAGCGGACGATCGTGGACGTTCTGACGGCGTGTGATTTCGAGGTCACCGAGGAGAACCCACGATGGCAGTTCGAGAAGGAGTTGGGCGGGGGACGAACGATCATTCTCGAACTGCATGCGGAGACGCCGGATGAAACCCACGGCAATCTCGCCCATGATCGGATCCGCGTGAAGCACAAGCCATCGCTGGACGAGGATGGAGTGCATGGCCGACACAACCCCGAGGCCATCGGCTGCCATCTCCATCCGTTCCTTGTTCCCGACGAGGACCGGGAGATCCCTGTGCCAAATGCGATCACCTGGGCGATCATGAAACTCACCGCGATGGCTGACCGTCACGCGAATTCCCAAAAGGACGGTATCTCCGACAAGGATCTGAGGTTCCATCGGGATCAAGCCAAGAAGCATGCGTCCGATGTGTGCCGGATCGTGGCGATGGCGTCCCGTGATGAGGTTGACCACGCTTCCGAGATCAGAGAAAGCCTTCTCGATGAACCAGCATTTCTCCGCGCCAGGGAGATTGCCCGGGAGTATTTCTCCTCCGACGACGGTCCCGGAATGATGATGACCGAAGATCAATGGGAGCGGGCGGATCATCGCCAGATCCGGGACCTGCTGGAAGGTTGGTTCGCCTGAATCCCAAGGCATCCATCATCCTGAAACCCGCCATGCCATATCCGATCCTGACTGCGGAACAACGCGACACACTCCAGTTCAGCGACGAAGAGGAAGGCTCGGAAGAAGGTGGCTCCCCTGCCCTGTTGGCGCTGGGGATGAGGAAAAGGCCCAGCGGAATGAGAAGGAGAACGGAGAGGGCGAGATTGGCCGCGAGGCAGGGGAATTTCTCGTAGAGGAAGAGCAGCGTGGGGACGAGGTTTCCGGTGAGGAGGAGACTGAGCCACGGACCGATGAACAGGAGGCGCGCGGCCCAGAGCAGCGGTCGGGCACGGGTGTAGAGGGGAACGAGGAAGGGCTGGGCGAGGGTCAAGAGATGGAGGGCGATGAAGAAGAGGGAGACGACGACATCGAAGACATAGAAGCGACCGGTGAAGGCGCATCCGAGGTTACGGGCGATGTGGGGCCAGATGCTGTAAAAGGGGCGTTCGCCGCTGTACTCGCCGAGACTCGCGAACTGGAGCAGGACCATCGCGCCGATGGCGAGGAGGAAGGCGAGACGCGCGGCGAGGAGGCGGGGGTGTTTGTACGGCGTGCACCGTACCTCACCCGGCGGCGGGGAGGGTGAGGCGGAGAGGACGCTTCTCATGCTCACGGCACGGTGAGGCTGTTGGCGATGGCGGTGAGGAGGGGGGCGTAGGATTTGTGGAGAGGGTCAGGGGTGACGGGGGTGGCGGCTTTGTCGGGAGCGGGGATGACGGGGGGCGGGGTGAGGGTGAAGGCGAGATCGATCTGGAGGGGGCTGGTGTCCAGGGTGTGGTAGTAGAGGGTGCGGGACCAGGTGTCGCGGACGGGCGTTTCGTAGATGACGAGGGTGGCGGGTTGGCCGGCGAGGGTGAGGGCGGCTTTGTCCGGTGCCGGGGAGCCGGTGGGGCGGCGGTGCCAGGCTTCGGCCAGGGCGAGGAGCGGCAGGCGTTCCCCGGGGGTGGCGGGACCGGTGGGCTTGATGCCGATGTAGAGGGTGACGGGTCCCCTGCCCGCTCCGCTGATGAAGGCGTGGGTGAAGGAGCGGCCCGGGGCATGAGGCGGGCTGGAGGCCTGGATCCAGGAGGCGGGGAGATCGAGGGTGAAGCCGGTCCGGGCGGGATCGGACGGGGCGGCCTTGTGCTGGAAGCGGACTTTCCAGCCATCGGTGTATTCGAGGAGGGGCGTTTGCCGGTAGGCGGGGGCGTGGGCGAGGCAGTCGGATTGGAACAAGGTGTAGCCGGTGCCGGTGTGGTGGAGGGTGGCTTCGCTGGCGTCGAGGAAGGCGGTGGCGGAGGCGCGGGAGCCGGTGTGGGAGAGTCCTTTCATGGTCTCCGGGTGGTCCTTTTCGAGAATGCGCAGAACGGCTTCGGAGTCGTAGCCGGGGTGCTCTTGCTTTTCGGCGAGGCGGAGCGCCTGGGCTCCCAGGTGGAGGGGGCTGGCGAGATAGCGTTCGCGGATCTTTCCGGCGCGCGGGGCGAGCTCGGGATAGTCGCGGGCGATCCACTCGAAATCGGTGTCAGGGGAAGGAGCGTGGTACGCCTCGTCCCATCCCAGGAGCTGGGAGGTGTTCACCATTGCCACGGGCGGCGGCTCGGCCCGCGCGAGGGGCGCGGCGAGGGGCGCGGCGAGGGCAGCGAGGGCACCCAGCACGGCTTGGCGGAGGGAGGGCATGGAAAGAAGGCGCTAGATCCGGAACACAGGATCCTAAACGGCGAGGACGCAGGAGTAAAATCGGAAGAAGCCAGCGGGAGCGAACGCGACCCTCCCCCATCGGCGCAGCCGCCAGTTGGCAGGCCCGGGGCCCTGTTTCGGGAAGGGTGATGAGGCGGGTGGCGGGACGTTCGCGCCGCGTGGACCGTGAGGCGTTCAGGGATGGGGAGGACGATGCGGGGACGGCGGGATGAGCCAGTAGCCGGTGCAGGCGAGGAGCACGGCGATGGTGTGGGTCCAGGCGCCCCATGCCGGACCTTTGAGGTAGGACCAGGAGTAGGCTCCCGCGAAGACGAAGAGGAGGCTGAAGAGGAGCCGGAGCCAAGGATGAGGTGATTCTGGAACGTGGGAGCGGGTTGGCGAATGCAGGTGTTACACCCGGCGATCGCTCGCCTCCGCTGAAAGCGGCGATGCCTCGCCGCACTCCACATCAGAGGCACCCGCATCCTCTTTGAATGTCGATTCAGCCTAGCGCACAACTTTGGCTTTCACTGCCGCGGGACCGGCCGAGAAAGAGGCCGGTGAGGAGGGCGAGGCAGGCGACGATCCACAGGACCCAGCCGGGGCCGATGGGGGCGGGATCGAGGGTCCAGCGACCGATGGAGCGGGCCAGGGCGAGGCCGCCGATGCCGAAGGCGATAAACGTGATCGGGCGGCTGCGGCGGCCGAGCCAGATCAAGAGCGGGGCGCCATAGAGCAACGCCATCTCCAGCAGCCGCCAGGCGAGGAGGAGGATTTCGCCGAGGCGAGAGCCGAAGCCGTGTTTCAGGAGGAAAAGCAGGTCGCCGATCTCGAGATCGAAGCGGGTGATCCGCAGGTGGCCGCCCTTCACATCGACCGGGAAGAGATAGGTCATTTGATCGCCGATGAGCGCGGCGGCGGATGCGAGCAGCAGCCAGTAGACGGCGGCCGATTGGCGGTCCGGTTCATCGGGGGTGGCTTCGGAGGTCACGGTCCGGCAGTGATGCCAGAACCAAGCGGGGCTGACGAGGAGGGATCTTCGGAGCCAAGCAGCCGGGTCGCCTCTGGCAGGCGGTCCGGCTTGGAGGAGGCGGCATGGGACGGGGTGGGTCTGCGCCACCCACGTTCTCACGAACGCGGCCACGAAGAGGCAGAGGTCTCCGGTTGCGCGCGGGAGGAGGTGGCCGGTCTCCAGTTCGAAGCGGGTGACGCGCAGATGGCCGCCCTTCACATCCGGAGGAAAGAGATAGGTCATTTGATCGCCGATGAGCGCGGCGGCGGATGCGAGCATGGGTTTCGCCGCCCGCGCGCCTGCAGAATCCAGAAGAAGATGATGATGTCCCTTGGGGGACCTCGGGTCTCTGTGTTGACCACGTACCATGGGGCGCGAGAGGGCGGACTGGGGGTGGGAGGAACTCCGGGAGTCTTCCCCACACGCAAGGCGGGAGCCTCGCGCTACTTGGCGGACTGGAGGTGCGGGGGTGTTCGCGAGTGTCCCCACCCACAAGCAGGAATGCTTGTGCTACTTTACGGAAGAGACATGGGATTGCCATGGGGTTGTCATGGGGTTATGGAGGATAGGCCCTAACCAATAGCCCCATGACTGAGAAGGATCGCGAGAAGTTGTATACCGTGCGCTGGTTCGTGCGGGAGAAGTGGAATGATGCGGCGGCGAAGGCGGAGGTGCTGGCGCTGCTGGCGGCGGTGCTGGAGCCGGAGGAGAAGCCTGCGCCCTCACCGGAGAGGGCGGTGCCGGTGCCGGAGGAGGAGGTGCCGGGGCGCGGGGCGAAGGCGTTGTGGTGTCCGTTCGCGAAGACGGATTTCCCGGCGGCGCGGACGCGGGGGCGCTATGAGAGGGGTTACCCGGTGGGGGCGATCGTGCACTTCACGGCGGGGCGGCGGAGCGGGCTGAAGGCGGGGATGGAGGAGCAGGTGCGGAACGGGCACACGTATTTCGTGATCGATGCGGAGGGGAACATCGGGCAGAATTTCCCGTTGGATTCATGGGGATCGCACGCGGGGGAGAGCCGGTGGAAGGGGCTGAACGAGCGGGTGAGCAACGAGGTGGTGGGGATCGAGATCCAGGCGGCGGGGAAGCTGGAGAGGAAGGGCGCGGGGTATGAGACGTATTTTCACGTGGCGGTGCCGCCGGGCGGGGTGCGGGTGGTGCCGTGCCGGACGGAGAACCAGGAGGCGGGGGCTTACGAGAAGTTCACGGAGGCGCAGGAGCGGGCGCTTTTCCGGTTGCTGCGGTGGCTGCAGGGGAATCATCCGGAGGTGTTCCGGTATGAGTATGTGCTGGGTCACGACGAGGTGAGCCCGGGGCGGAAGAATGATCCGGGCGGGGCGCTTTCGATGACGATGCCGGAGTTGAGGAGGAGGCTTTTGGAGAAGCACTGAATTCCAAGCACTAAATCCCAAGCACTGAATTCTAAACGAAGAGGAAGAGGGGCGGGCGTGGGTGGAGCGGCCGGTGGCTCAGGGGACTCCGCCCCGCTCTGAAGACCTTCCTCGGCTAAAGCCTCAACTCCTTCCCCTCCCCTCCCCTGCCCTGTGGGGCGGGTCAGTCGGTGAAGGAGAGGCGGAGCCAGAGATGGGGGGTGGCGGTGGTGTTGATGTCGACCTCGATGGTTTCGATGCCGTTCTGGGTGCCTTGGCTCCAGGTTTCGCATCCGGGGGGGAGCTGGCGGGTCCAGTGGATGAGGTCGGTGCTGTATTCGGGGTGGACGGGGCGGCCGATGGAGGGGTTGGCGCGGCGGTAGTTGAGGATGAGCCAGCCTTGGTTCCGGTAGAGGAAGGAGCTTGGCTTGCCGGATTGGGCGGGGTGGGAGCCGGTGGCGAATTCCTGCCAGTTGGTGAGGCCATCGCCATCCGGATCGGCATCGGGGAGGCGGGTGGATTGGGGGGCGGAGCCGCCGAGGAAGGAATAGGCCCAGGAGGTGTAGCCGGAGGGGTAGGAATCGAGGGGCTGGGGCAGCGGGAGATTGGGCTGCGGGAGGAGGGAGAGGGCGCGGCGGGAGATGCCGCCGGTGGTGGCCCAGTAGAGCCAGGTGCCATCGGTGGCGAGGATGTTTCCATCGGGGTGCCAGGTGCCGAGGAAGGCGCGGGTGGGGAGATCGAGGAAGGTGCAGCCGGGGCCGTAGGAGAGGAGGCCGGGGGTGAGGAGGAGCGGGCTGGAGATATTGGCGGTGACGCCGTAGGTGGCGGGGGTGGTGGGGCTGAGGGAGAGCTGGAGGGCGTGGTCCGGGAGGCTGTAGAGGTGGACGCCGCCGAGATCGGTGCCGGTGGACCAGCCGCCTTGGAGGACGGCGAGGCGGTTTCCGGCGATGGCGAGGGTGTCTCCGAAGCGGCCGTATTGGACGGGGGCGGGCGGGAGGATGACGGGGAGTGCGGTGCCGCGCGGGAGGGTGTAGCCGAGGACGCTGCCGGCGTTGGTTTGTTTGGTGCCGCCGCGGGGGGTGACGGCGGTGCCTCCGGCGCCGGTGTAGACGCGGTCTTGCCAGAGGGCGATGGATTGGCCGTAGCCGCGGGTGGTGGAGGTTTTGAGCATGACGCGCTTGAGGGTGGTCATGTCGAAGACGGAGAGGGATCCGCCGGTGGTGTCCCAGGTGCCGGTGGTGGCGTGGAGGATGCTGCCGACGGCGAGCCAGCGATCGCTGGTGGCGAGGGAGTTTCCGAAGTATTCCTTCGGGTTGGCATTGCCGAGGGTGGCGAGGAGCTGGCCGGTGGTGAGGTCGTAGACGAAGACGGCGCCGACGCGGGGGAGGATTTTAGCGCCGGATTTGAAGTCGGCGGCGGGGCAGCCGTAGAAGAGGCGGTTTCCGTGGATGGCGAGGGAGTGAGAGCCAGCGGTGACGGGAACGGGGATGGTGCGGAGGTGGGCTCCGGTGGTGGCGGAGTGGATCTGGATGGTGGTGCCATCATCGGAGGCGATCCAATCGGCGGTGACGGCGAGGCGGGCGGCGGGGCTGGGATCGGCACCGGCCTTCACGGCATAGGGGGAGGAGGAGATGGTGGAGTCATCCTCGGTGATGGTGGCGGTGAGGGTGCCGACGAGGCTGAAGGGGTGGGCGGCGGTGGAGAAGAGGACCTGGGTGGTGCGGTTTCCGGCGCGGGGGGTGCGGTCGTTCACCGGGTGGAGGGTGAAGGGGGTGTCTGCTCCGCCGGGGGTGGTGGTGAGGGTGCCGGGGAGATCGGCGAATTCGGCGGGGAGCTGGGTGCGGGGGTGTTCCCGGCAGGTGAGCGGGTGGGTGCCGGTGAAGCGTTCGTAGGGGACGAGGGTGATGGCGAGGGGGAGGTTTTCGAGGATGGTGGCGGTGATGGGGAGGAAGGCGGGGTCCTGGGGGGTGGCGAGGAGGCGGAAGGCTTTGAGGCCATCGGTGCCGGCCCAGCCGGCGGCGGAGGGATCGAGGCGGTAGCCGCCGGTGGAGAAGGCGGATGGGGTACGGCGTGGATCGTAGGTATCGAGGAGGGCACCATTCCGGAGGTCCCGGATCTGGAGGCCGGGGGTATCGGTGGCTTCGCCGCCGTGGAGGAGGAGGAATCCATCCCGGGTGGTGGCGGAGGGGCCGGGGATGGCGGAGCCGGGGTGCGGGCCATCGAGGTTCCAGAGTTCGGCGGCGGTGGCGATGTGATAGGCGGCGGTGCGGCCGGCGAGGGTGAGGGCGACGGTGTCCGGGGCGAGGGCGAGGGCGGGATAGTCGGTGCTGGTGGGAGAGGTGGTGAAGGCGGCGCAGGGGATGGTGCCGAGGAGGGCGAGGGTGGCGCGGTCCCGGATCTCGATGCGGCGGAGGTAGTCCCAGGGGGGGGCGGGGTTCCGGGTTTCGAGGAGGGTGGCGATGCGGGTGGCATCGGCGGTGAGGACGATGGTGCCGCCGTCCATGGGGAGGGTGCGGGTGGCGGCGGGATCGAGGAGGTCGTGGAGGGTCCAGTGGCTGGCGCCGCCGGTGTAGGTGGGCTGGATGAGGTGGCGGGAGTCCTGCCAGAGGTGGGTATCGGCGAGGGGGCCTTCGTCCCAGGCGAAGGGGAGCGTGGCGGAGGTTTCGAGGGTGCCGGTTTCGAGGTCGATCTGGAGGCAGTGGGTGAGGTTGGAGCCGGGGTTGAGGAGGCGGAGTTTGGAGCCTTCGAGATCGACGGCGGCGCGGGTGGTGTATCCGGAGCCGAGGGGGGCGGTGAGGAGCTTGAGGAGGCGGAGGGTTTCGAGGTCGTAGATGGCGAGCTTGCCCTCGTTCGGGGTGCCTGCCGGGACGATGGCGGCGAGGCGGGTATCGGTGGCGGCGAGGATGGGGCCGAAGGTGGTGCCGACGAGCTGGGTGTCCGGATAGACGGGGCCGCTGGCGAGGGGGCGTTCCCAGCGGCCGAAGCCGGTGCCGCGGATGATGGCGGGGGTGGTGCCGGTGCCGGGGCGGAGGTGATCGGGCTGGGAGAGGCGGAGGGTGAAGGATTCGTTTGGCTCGAGGAGGGTGTCTTCGAGGAGGGGGATATCGACGGTGGCGGTGAGGTCTCCGGCGGGGATCGTGACGCGGAGGTCGATGGGGGTGTAGTCTTGGCCGGCCTTTGCGGAGGCGTCTTCGGAGGTGAGGCGGACGGAGGTGGGGGTGGCGGCGGGTTTGTCGAGGGTGATGGTGGCGGTGAGGCGGCCTTCGCGTTCGGTGGCGGGGGTGGTGGTGAGGCGGGCGACGGGGAAGTGGAGCGGGGATTGGTCTCCGAGGTCGTAGAAGTGGACGGCGCCGGCGGTGGGCTGGTGGATGGCGAGCCAGGTGGGGCCGTAGGCGGCATGGGCGCGGAGGGTGTCCGATGGGTCCGGGAGGAGGAGGTCATCGAGGACGCGGGCGCGAAGGGTGGAGAGGGTGCTGTAGCGGAGGAAGCGGGTGGAGGCGGCACCGGAGGCGCGGACGGCGAGCCAGACGGAGTTTCCGGCTATGGCGCCGGTGACGGTGGCGGAGTAGGAGGTGCCGGTGGGCAGGAGGGTGAGTGAGTCGAGGGTGGTGGGGGCGACGAAGTAGCCGCCGGAGGTGAGGAGGCAGATGAAGTCGTCCGAGAATCCGAGGATGCGGGAGACGCTGTCGGGTTCCCGCTCGGCCAGGAGGGAGCCGGTGTTCCGATCGAAGATGCGGAGCTGGCTGCGGCCGCCGGTGAGGCGGAAGACGGCGGCGATTTTCCCGGGGCTGAGGAAGAGGCCGGTGACGGCATCGGCGGTGGCGAGGCCGGTGGGGACGAGGCCGAAGGTGAGGATGCGAACGGAGCCGAGGTCAAGATCGACGAGGGCGCAGCCGGCTTCCTGGCGGCCGGGGGTGACGGGGGATGGGCGGAAGACGAGGCGGGCGGCGAGGCGCTCACGGGAGCCGGGGGCCTGGGCTCCGAGGGAGGCGAAGGCCCAGCCATCGGAGAGGGTGACGGGGGCGATGAGGGCGCCATCGGCGAGGTCCCGGGCCTGGGGTTGGAAGACGCCGGGGGAGAGGTAGGCGTTGACGAGGAGGCGGTCGTAGGTGGCGGCCCAGATTTCACCGTTGAGGGTGTAGGGGTGGGTTTCGCCGGTGAGGGAGGGAACGGTGGGATCGAGCTGGAGGCGCTTTTTCAGGCCCCAGTATTGGTCGTGTCCGTCGAAGTGCTGGAGGGAGGAATCGCCATAGGACGCGCCGAGGGGTGAGGCGAGCGTGAGGGGGACGATTTCCGGGGCGGTGTCCGCGCGGAGGGCGGAGCAGAGGGCGAGCAGCGACAGGGCCAGACGGAGGAGAAGCGGGCCGGGGAGAGACATCACGCGCGGCGAATGCATGATATCTCGCCGGGGAGCAAGATGAATGAGAGGAGGCCGGAGGCCAGAATGCGGCGGGAGCGGTGGCGACCTGCTGGATAACGGCGCAGCCGGTGACTGGCATGGCCCGCCCGAAGGGCAACCCGGAGGCCGGAGGCCGGAGGGGAGGATGGACGTGGGTGGAGCGGAGGAAGCTCAGGGGACTCCGCCCCCCTCTGAAGACCTTCCTCGGCTAAAGCCTCAACTCCTTCCCCTCCCCTACCCTGCGGGGTGATGGGGCCTATAGGACTAATAGGTCCTATAGGATTTATGGAAAAGGAGACGGCCCCTGGGACGAGTGGGTCCGAGGGGCCGGGATGGGAGAGGGAAAACACTAAATCCCAAGCACTAAATCCAAAACGAAGAGGAAGAGGGCGAGCCGGGACGCTCGCGATCCCAGCGGAAGAGCGAGCCGGGACGCTCGCGGTACCGGCGGGAGGGCCGTGGTGCGGGGGATCTAGCTGCGGGGGGTGGTGAAGGAGAGGGCGTCGCCGGGTTGGTCGATGGGGTTTTCGGCGTTGCGGGTGAGGAGGCGGAACCAATAGGTGCGGCCGGGGGCGAGGCGGGTGAGGGTGGTCTGGACGGAGGTGGGATTGGCGGAGGGGGCGAGGGTGCCGAGCTGGACGGTGGTGGAGCGGCGGAAGGTGGGATCGGTGGTGTATTGGAAGGCGACGTTGGTGGCGAGGCCGCCGGTCTGGACGGTGCCGTGGAGGGTGGCGCCGCGGGCGGTGATGGCATCGGCGGCCTGGGGGGTGGTGAGGGCGCCTAGGCGGATGCGGTAGTATTCGCCTCCGCCGGCGGGGCGGCCTTCGGCGGTGGTGCCGCCTTCGAGGGTGGTGCCGTAGAGGTGGCCGTCGCTGGCAAGGAGGAGGTCGCCGGTGGGTTGGGCTCCATTGTCGCCATCGAAGCTGGCGAGGAGGGTGATCTGGCCGGCGGGGGTGACGCGGAAGACGGTGCCGAGGTTGTAGATGCTGGTGCCGGCGGTGGTGCCGTAGAGGGAGCCATCGGGGCCGGGCTGGAGCTTGGAGTTCGGGTTGCTGCCGTAGTTGACGGGGAAGGAGGCGACGAGCTGGTAGGTGCCGGTGGCGTTGACCTTGTAGACGGTGCCATTGCCATAGGCTCCGCCGAACTGGGTGGTGCCGTAGTACCAGCCATCGGGGCCGGGGACGAGGCCGGCGGCGGGGGCATCGGCGGTGACGGGGCCGGAATCGAAGCTGAGGAGCGGGGTGGCGGTGCCGCCGGACGGGAGGGTGAAGACGGTGCCGCGGCCCTGGGTGCCGCCGGCGCCGGAGACGCCGAGGAGGGTGCCGGTGGAGGTGCGGAGGAGGTCGCCTACGGGGAAGTTTCCGGTGGCGGAGTCGAGATCGGTGAGGACGGTGCGGACGCCGCGGGGGGTGAGTTTGAAGAGGGAGGCTTTTCCAGCGGCGGAGCCGCGTTCGGCGGTGCCGTAGAAGTTTCCATCGCTGCCTTGGATGAGGCTGAGGGGGCGGGAGGAGGTGGCGGGATCGAAGGTGGAGAGGCGGGTGAGGACGCCGCCGGGGGTGCAGCGGAAGAAGGTGCCGGCGGTCTGGAGGGGATCGTAGGAGGTGGTGCCGTAGAGGTTGCGATCGCGGCCGATGACGAGGCTGGTGGGGCGGGCGGCGTAGGTGGAGCCATCGAAGTGGTAGGTGGGGGCGATGGCGTGGCCGGGGGTGATGCGGAAGATGGTGCCGTCATCGTGGGTGCCGCCGCTACGGGAGATGCCGTAGAAGTTTCCATCGGCGGCCTCGCGGAGGGAGCCGAGGGGCTGGGCGGGCGAGAGGGAGCGGAAGGTGGAGAGGAGGGTGTAGCGGGCGTTGGCGGTGGAGATCTTGAAGGCTCCCCCACCCTCGCTGCCCTGCTGGTTCACGCTGGTGGTGCCGTAGAGGGCACCATCGGTGCCGAGGGCGAGTCCGGCGAGGGGGCGGACGCCGAGGGGGGCGGCGGCGGTGCCGAAGTAGCGGAGGGTGGCGAGGGTGCCATCGGCGGCGAGCTTGAAGGCGGTGCCGGAGAGGTAGGTGGAGTCGTAGGCGGTGGTGCCGTAGAGGGTGCCATCGGCGGTGCGGAGGAGCGGGGCGGCGGGTTCCTGGCCGTGGAGGCCGTCGAATTCGTAGCGGGTGGTGAGGGTGCCGGCGGGGGTGAGCTGGAAGAGGGTGCCTTTTCCGGCGGTGCCGGTGTTGCTGGCGGTGCCGTGGAAGTTTCCGTCCTGGCCGCGGATGAGGGTGGCATCGGTGGGGCCGGAGCCGATGGGCTGGAAGGTGTGGAGGGTGGTGCGGACGCCGGCGGCGGTGAGGCGGAAGAGGGTGCCGCGGTGTTCGTCTCCGGGGGCGTAGGTGAGGTCGCCGGTGGTGGAGCCGTAGAAGTCGCCATTGGCATCCTGGACGAGGGCGCAGCCGGGCTGGTCGTTTTCGAGGAGATCGAAGTGGTGGAAGGCGGTGAGGGTGCCGCCGGTGGTGAGCTTGAAGGCGGTGCCGGAGCCGTGGAGGCCGCCGCGGGTGGTGGTGCCGTAGAAGGCGCCATCGGCTCCGAGGAGGAGGGCGGCCTGGGGGGCGTAGCCTTTGAAATTGTACTGGGAGAAGTCGGCGAGGATGGAGAGGTCTCCGGAGGTGGTGATGCGGAAGACGCAGCCATCGCCGAGGTTTCCACCGGCGGGGCAGGTGCCGTAGAGGGCGCCATCGGGGCCGAGGATGAGGCCGTCCTGGGGGCCGCCGGATTCGAAGCTGTGGAGGACGGTGAGGGCGCCGGCGGGGGTGAGGCGGAAGACGGTGCCCTGGCCGTAGGCTCCGCCGAGGGCGGAGGTGCCGTAGAAGTTTCCATCGGCGGCGCGGAGGAGGGTGCCCTGGCTGTGGAGGGGCGGGAGGGCGAATCCCTGGAGGGGCTCAAAGACGGGGGTGGCGTGGAGGGCGGCGACGAGGGCGGAGGTGGCGGCGAGGGCGCGGAGGCTGTGGTGGATCATGGCAGCAAGGGTGGCTGCTGATAGACGCGGGAAGCGGGATGCGCCAGTGGGAAGCAGGGTGCAATTTGCCCGAGCAGAATCCGGAATGCGGCGGGAGCGGTAGCGACCTGCTAGATAACGGCGAAGCCGCTGGCTGGCATGGCCCGGAGGGCAATCCAGAATCCAGAATCCAGAATCCAGAATCCAGAATCCAGAATCCAGAATCCAGAATCCAGAATCCAGAATCCAGAATCCAGAATCCAGAATCCAGAGCCCAGAGCCCAGAATCCAGAGCCCAGAATCCAGAGCCCAGAATCCAGAGCCCAGAGCCCAGAGCCCAGAGCCCAGAGCCCAGAGCCCAGAGCCCAGAGCCCAGAGCCCAGAGCCCAGAGCCCAGAGCCCAGAGCCCAGAGCCCAGAGCCACTTGATCCGAATATCAAGGCCCCTCAAAAACCCCAGTAGCGAACGGGATTCTGGATATGCTTCATAGCCTCCGTGACAATGCGCTTTCCTGCCAGCCCTACGTAGCGATCCCAATCTTCCGGGGGAGCGGGCGTGCCAATGAAACCGTATCGGCCGGACAGCTTGGGATCATCGAGGGGAAGATCGGAGTCGGGAAAGTTTTCGCGGGAGGCAGGCAACCAGCGGTCGACCCTGAAGGCTCCGACGACGACGCCACGGACAACGCCCAGGACGTAGTCGGCTTGCTCGGCCTTGGCCGGTGAAAGACGCCATGCCAAGCGTGTCTGTTCGTAAACGGAAGCGACGTCTGCACGGTTTTTGAGATCGTTGATGTTGAGGAGAACGAGCTTTTCGGAAGCTGTTCCTTCGAGGACCGGCAGTGAATATTTGTGAATGATCTGGAGGTGGCTCATGGGGCCTTTGGCGCCGCTGCCGTGGCCTCCTTGCTGATTGGTGAGTCCTGGATAGGCGTCAATCAAGGCAGCCTCGACTTCAAACGCGGCCTCATCGGAGAGTTCATGGCGATGGATCACATGGATCACCTGGAGGTGAGCGTTTCTGATCGCGAGGATTCGATCGTATTTCGGAGCGCCTCCGATCTCCTCTTCGTCCGCCTTCTCCAGAGCCGCGGCGGCATGACGGAACACGCGGTTCCCCTTCCCCTTTCCAACATAGAAGGTCTCTCCGTTCCGGGGATCTACCAATCGGTAGACATAGTTCCCGATGGCCTTTGCCACCTCCTCGCTGAATTGTTCGCACGCATTCACGATGATGAAGGGTCTAGAGATTTTTTCTCCATTGCGCAATCGAGCAAAAGGAACGGAACAGGAATGCGACGGAAGCGATGGCGACCAGCTAGACGAACGGCGAAGCCGCTGGCTGGCATGGCCCGGAGGGCAATCCGGAAGAAGAAGATGAAGAAGAACGAGAGTGGGATTTGAAATTTCAGATTCGAGATTTCAAAGGGAAGAGGTGGAGGGATGGGTGTGGGTGGAGCGGAGGAAGCTCAGGGGACTCAGCCCCCCTCTGAAGACCTTCCTCGGCTGAAGCCTCAACTCCCTTGCTTTCAGCCGCCGAGGCCGAGGAGCTCGCGCAGGGTGGGCCGTTTCGGGGTGGTGAAGGTGTGGATCTCGCTGGCCTGGGGGACGGGGTTTTCCGCGTTCAGGGTGATGAGGCGGACGTAGTAGGTGCGGCCGGGCAGGAGGCGGGTGACGGGGGCGGTGACTTCGGCGCTCCCCTGCCCTGCCGGAATGGTGCCGGCCTTGACGGTGAGGGGGCGTTTCAGGTCGGGATCGATGCCGTATTGGAAGGAGACGGTGGTGGGGTGTGCGCCGGGTTCGACGGTACCGTGGAGGGTGGCGGCATTCCAGGTGATGGCGGTGGGGTCATCGGCCTGGGAGGGGGCACCGAGCCAGATGCGGTAGAATTCGCCGCCGCCGGTGCGCTTGCCATCCGGGGTGGAACCGCCGGCGGTGGTGGTGCCGTAGAGGTGGCCATCCGCGGCGGAGAGCAGCGCGGGGGATGGGTAGGCGCCACCGGCATCATCGTAGGCATCGAATTGATGGATGATGCTCAGGGTGCCTGAGGGGGTGATTTGGAAGACGCTGCCGGAGAAGGCGCGCCCACCGGCTTGGGAGGTGCCGTAGAGGCATCCGTTTTTCGCGAGGGTGAGGCAGGAGGGGGTGAAGAATCGCTGGGTGTATGGCTCCTGGAATCGATCGACGAGGATGGTGGGGGTGCCGCCGGGTGGGATCTTGTAGAGGATGGTGCGGTAGCTGGATGGGAGGTCGGTGCCGAGTCCGTAGAGGGTGCCATCCGGAGCGATGACGGGCGGCGGCGGGGGGGCTCCAGCTCCGGTGCTGGGTGGATAGAGGTAGGCACCGCCGGGCAGGGTGAGATCGGGGCCGATCGCCATGCCGGTGGCGGAGCTGCCCTGGCACAGGCGGAGGGGGCGGCCGGGATTGGCAAGGACGGAGATGAAGGAGCCATCGGGCATGAGGCCGAGGGTGCCGGTGTCGGTGATGACCGGACCGCTGGAGGTGCGGCCGGGGGTCATCCGGCGGGACGGGCTGAAGCGGAGGATGCGGGCCTGGGCACCGGCCTCGAAGCTGTCCCAGGCGAGGGTGCGGAAATCGCCATCCCGGGTGGGGACGAGGTTCCAGCAGGCGGCGATACCGGAGGATGAGTAGTCATTGAGGACGGTGAAGGTGCCGTCCGGGGTGATGCGGTGGAACTGGCCGAAGTCGACGACATCGCCGTAGGGGGAGTGGCGGTCTTCGAGGCCGTAGACATTGCCATCCCGGCCGGTGGCGAGGCTGCCGGACACGCCTTGCTCGCGATCGCGCACGGGGGTGATGACTCCGGCGGTGGAGATGCGGTAGAGGATGCCGCTGCCGTGTTTTCCGCCGGCGGTGGTGGTGCCGTAGAAGTTTCCGGCACCGTCCTGGACGAGGCCGGTGCGCGGGGCGGTGATGGGGGTTTCCGCGAGGCTGCCGAGGGTCTGGAAGGCGAGGTCGGGGGTGAGGCGGAAGAAGGTGTTCGAGGTGCCGGCATCGACGAGGGTGCCGTGGAGCGAGCCATCGGGCGCGAGAGCCAGGGGGCCGGAGGGGGTGAGGCCATCGGCCTGGTTGAGCTGGCGCAACGCGATGAACTGGCCGGAGGAATTGAGGCGGAAGATGACCTTGGAGGTGATGCCGTAGAGGAGGCCATCAGCCCCGCGGGTCAGGGGCTGCAGGGGGTCGATGTCGCCGTACCATCCGCCGAGGAATTGGAGCGGGGTGAAGGTGCCGTCCAGGGCCAGGCGGAAGACGAGAGCAACGGAGCCGCGGTATCCGGAAGTACGAGCGATGCCGTACAGCGCGCCATCCGGCCCGGGGACGAGCGGCGAGATGGTGTAGATGTAGGAGGGATACGGGGAACCGGTTTCCCACGGGATGGTGCCGACCGGGGTGATGGTGCCATCCTGGGCGAGATGGACGATCTTCGTCCCATTCGAGTACGGGTCGTACCCGTGGGCGTAGAAGCCGCCAGCGGGTGCGGCGACGAGGAAATCCCGGGCGATGCCACCGGCCAGCCGGATGGTGGTGAAGTCTCCGGCGAGGGTGAGGCGGTAGAGGACGGAGGCACGGCCATCCGAGGTCTGCGCGACCCCGTAGAGGCTGCCATCCTGCCCGGGGACGAGGGTGCCGGAGGGGAACTGCGCGCCGGTGCCGTAGAAGTCCACGACCGAGGTGAGTTCCCCGGTGGGGCTGAGGCGCGCGATGAGCCCCCAGGCGGCGAAGCCGCCCTGCGGGATGATGCCGTAGAAATTTCCATCCGCCGCCCGCACGAGCCCGCCGGTGGGCCCGGAGCGGAAGAGGTCTCCGTAGGACGACCACCAGGGATCGGCGAAGGCTTTCACCGGACCGCCCGGAGCCATGCGGAAGAATCCGCCATCGCCATGGGTCCCGCCCACCGTGGCGAAGCCGTAGAGGTTTCCTTCCGGATCGAAGGCCATGGCGCCCACGGGCCGGGCCAGCGGGTTTTCAAAGCCCTGGATGGGCTGGAAGACAGGGGCGGCGTGGAGGGCGGCGGTGGTGGTGGCGAGGGCGGCGAGGAGAGGGCGGAACATGGGAGGGGAAAGCACGAAATTCGAAACGAAGAGGAAGAGGGCTTCTCTGGTTTTTTCGCTCTCTTCACTGACCACGGGCCACTGGCAACGGGTCACTCAAAGGCGGACCGGGCGTGCGAGGGAGTTCGCGAATCTTCTCCGCCCACGTTCTCACGAACGCGGCTACAAGAGGGAGAGGCGGGCGGGGATGGGATTTGAAATTTCAGATTTGAGATTTCAAAGGGAAGAGGAAGAGGGCGAGCCGGGACGCTCGCGGTCCCGGCGGGTGATTTAGCGGCGCGGGGTGGTGAGGGCGATGGTGGCGCTGGCCTGGGGGACGGGGTTTTCGGCGTTGGTGGTGATCAGGCGGACGTAGTAGGTGCGGCGGGCCTGGAGGCCGGTGAGGGTGGCGGTGACGGGGGTGCTCCCCTGCCCTGCCGGGATGGTGCCGGCGGAGACGGTGAGGGGGCGGCGGAAGGTGGGCTCGGTGGCGTATTGGAAGGTGACGGTGGTGTCGGTGCCGGAGGGATCGACGGTGCCGTGGAGGGTGGCTCCATTCCAGGTGAGGTCGGTAGGCTGGCCGATGACGGCGAAGGCACCGAGGTGGAGGCGGAAAAGCTGGCCACCGGCAGCGGGGTGGCCATCGGAAGTGGTGCCGCCGAGCTCGGTGGCACCATAGAGGTGGCCATCGGCTCCGAGATGGAGGGAGCCGGAGGGGTGGATGCCATCGGGACCGGAGAAGCTGTGGAGGAGGCTGAGATCGCCGCCGGGGGTGACGCGGAAGAGGGCTCCGGAGTCGTGGGTGCCACCGCTACGGGAGACACCGTAGAGGAAGCCATCCGGGGCGAGAACGAGCTTGTAGTCCGGGCTGGTGCCGAGGGGAAAGGAGTCAGCGAGGACTTCGGGAGCTTGGCCGGGGCGGATGCGGTAGATGGAATCGGGGGTCAGGGAGTCCTTGCAAGCGGGGCCGTAGAGGGTGCCATCAGCGGCGGCGGCAAGACCGGAGTAAGGGTAGAGGTTGATGCCTCCGGGGACGACCAGGGAGAGATCGCTGACGAGAGGTGACCCGGTGGCGGGGGTGACGTGGAAGAGGGAGCCGGGCTCCTGGCTGAAGGGATCGCCGGAGATGACACCGCGGAGGAGACCATCCGGGGTTTGGACGAGGGAGTAGACGGGGTTTGGGATGGACTCGGGATCAAAGGCGGCCACAGGGGTGACACGGCCGGAGGTGGTGATGCGGAGGACGGCGGGGGTGGCCCAATCGGGGATCTCCACAATGCCGATGGTGTAGAATGAGCCATCGGTGGCGAGGTGGAGTTCGCCGGGGAAGTAGCCTTCCTTGGAGTAGCGGAAGGGTTTCACGATGGATGCGCGGCCACTGGAGAGAACGCGGATGAAGGCACCAATTCCATTGGCGGCACCGTTGGAAGTGGTGAGGTAAACATGGCCATCCGGACCGGTGACCGGGCCGGATTCAGGCTGTGAGCCGAAGGCCCGGCCGAAATCGGCAACCGGAGTGAGCTCACCAGCGGGTGAGATGCGAACGATGCCGCCACGCCCCTCGGCACCACCTGAGGCCGCGAGAACGACGAGATTTCCGGCACTGTCCTGGGCGACGCCCCCTGCGGGCATGCACGGGGTGGTGGCTCCCAGCGTGCCAAGCGAGGCGAACCCGGCGATGGGGGAAAGCTTGAAAACGGTGCCTTCGCCGCCAAGGGAATCAACATTGGAGGTGGTGCCGTAGAGGAAGCCATCACGACCGAGAGTGAGAGCGCCGGCAGGATAGGCTCCCTTTCCTAGCGTTCCGAAGGCGTGAAGTCTGGTGAAGATTCCTGAGAAGCCGACACGGTAGAGGATACCTTGCAAATACCAGTCATCAGAAGGGCACGCGCCGTAGAGACCGCCATCCGGTCCGCATGCGAGCGGCCCAGGGAACCAGCCCAAGGAGGAATTCACTGGAAAGGCGTAAAGGGTGGCGACAGTGCCGGAGGGAGTGACCCGAACCACGGCTCCCGTTTCCCCCGCGAGGGTGAGGTAGAAATTCCCATCCCGGCCGAGCACGGGTGTGGTGGGAGTCAGGCGGGGCGCAAAGGTGCAGATGGTGGTGCGGACACCGGTGGGGGTGATGCGGTAGAGGCTCGCGGGGACGGTGGCGGAGGCCGCGAGGACGCCGTAGTAGTCACCATCCGGACCTGTGACGAGATCTCCGATAACGAGGCCATCGTCGTGCGGGATGACCGCGAGGGGGGTGAGGGTGCCTTGGCTGGTGACGCGGTAGAAGATGCCATCGGAGCTGCCGGGATCACGCGCGAGGCCGTGGAAGCGGGCTTCGATTCCATTGCTGTCCGCGCTCTCGAGAAGGCGGGAGACAGGATAGGGACGGCCGGTTCCGGAAAAGCTGGCGAAGAGGGTGAAATCCCCGGCGGCGGTGACGCGGAAAAACTGACCGGATGTGGTGGAGGTGGCGGAGGCATCACCCAGGATGCCGTAGAAGTTCCCATCGGCTCCACGGGTGAGTCCCGCAAGGGCGATGTCGGAACCAGCAGGGATGTCGGCGAGACGGGATACCGGCCCGCCGGGAGGCATGCGGAAGACTGCCCCGCAGAGATTGCAGCCGCCGCCTTTGGTGACGCCGTAGAGATTGCCGGCCGTGTCGAAAACGGGAGCACCGACGGGATCCGAGGGGCCAGCGGGAAAGCCCTGGATGGGCTGGAAGACGGGGGCGGCGTGGAGGGCGGCGGTGGCGGCGAGGGCAGCGGTGAGGAGGAAAGCTGGGAGCATGATGAAGGAGAAGAAAAAGAGGAAGAGGGCGAGCCGGGACGCTCGCGGTCCCGGCGGGCGATCTAGCGGCGCGGGGTGGTGAAGGCGGCGAGGGTGAAGGGGCGGAACATGAGATGGGAAAGCACTGAATTCCATGCACGAAATCCGAGACGAAGAGATGGATGGGTGCCGCGGGGGATATGGCGGGGAGTTGAGGGTTTGGCGAGGGGGAATCCAGAATCCAGAATCCAGAATCCAGAGTCCAGAGTCCAGAGTCCAGAGTCCAGAGTCCAGAGTCCAGAGTCCAGAGTCCGGAGTCCGGAGGAAGAGGGCTGCTTTGGTTCTTTCTCTTCCTGGCCCTCAGCTCCTGAATCCTGGCCGCTCATCGGCGGACTGGGGGTGCGAGGGCGTTCGCGGGTCTGCCCCGCCCACGTTCTCACGAACGCGGCTACAGGAGGAGGAGTAGGTGGGCGTGGGTGGAGCGATGGTGGGTCGGGGGACTGCGCCTCCCTCTGAAGACCTTCCTCGGCTGAAGCCTCAACTCCTCCCCTGCCCTGCTCGGGGGCTGACGGGAGAGATGGGACCAATAGGTCCGATAGGATGAATAGGAGCTATGGAGGACGGCCCCGGGGACGGGTGGTCCGAGGGGCCGGGGGGAGAGGAAGAGAAGAACGGGACAGGAGTGCGGAAGGTCCAACAGCCCGCGAAGCGGTGACTGGCATGGCCGGAGGCAATGTCGCTACTCCCCGCTAGGAGGAATGGGGTTCCGCGGGTGGGATGGCGAGGAGGCCGAGGAGGAGGAGCCAGCAGGCGATGGCGTGGGCGACAAGGCCGGAGCCGGCATCGAGGAAGACAGCCCCGGAGAAGCTCCACTCCAAGGTGCCGTAGGCGGCGGAGCCGAGGGCGAGGAGACGGACGAGCCAGAGGATGGGACGGGCACGCCGGTGGAAGGAGATGAGCCAGGGGGAGGAGAGGAGAAGGACGAGGGTCATGAGGTTCCAGAGGAGCAAGACGAGGCCGATGAAGTTGGAGAGATTCCAGCGGCTGCTGGCGAGGAGGAGCAGGCTGTGGTGAAGCAGCCGGAGGTGATGGCGGAAGATGTCCTCCCCGGTGCCGGTGTGGTAGGGATCGACGCGCCAGGGGAGGATTTCTCCGGCGAGGGCGAGGAGGAGGGCGAGCCAGAGGAGGTGGCGGGAGTGCTCGAGGCGCTTGTGGGAGAGGGATGGGAGGGGCATGGGAGTGAAAGCACGAAATTCTAAGCACGAAATTCGAAACGAAGAGTCGAGAGGAAGAGGTGGCTCAGTGGTTCTTTCGTTCGGTTCACTGACCACCGGCCACTCATCGGCGGACTGGATGTGCGGGGGTGGGCGGGGGTGTTCCCTGCCCACGTTCTCACGAACGCGGCTACGGGAGGAAGAAGAAGAAGAAGAAGAAGAAGAACGGGACAAGAATGTCCCTACTCCCAGTTAGGGTTGGCCAGGTGTTCAGTGGCGCGGGGGGCGGTGGGGATGGGATGGTGGTGGCCAGATGTCAGGCAAGACTCCTCCTCCGCCGCCCCCTCCCCCACCCCCTGTCCAGAGCACCGGCGCCGACAAGGCGCAGGCGGAGCTGGAGGCGAAGCGGCGGGAGAGGAACCGTTATGATTTTTCGAAGACGATCCTGAGGCCGGGCGGGCTGCTGCCGGGGCCGGAGGGGACGAAGGAGACGCTGGGTTGATCAGAGCAGAAACCGGATGAGCAAGGAGCTGGCGAAGCAGTTGACGGCGGAGGCGGGGGTGCTGGATGGGCAGCGCGCGCCGTGGGATTCCCTGTGGCAGGAGCTGGCGGATGTGGTGCATCCGCGGCGGGGAATGGTGACACGGCGATCGTCTACGATGGGTGCCGTACCGGATCGAAGGAAGGTGGCGGAGGCGTTCGATGGGACGGCGGCGCGGGCGAACCGGACGCTGGCGAACGGGCAGTTCGCGAGGATCACGCCGATGGGGGCGCGGTGGTTCGTGTGCAAGCCTCCGGCGGAGCTTCCGGTGAAGCCGGAGGCGGCGGCGTGGTACCAGCGGTGTTCGGAGGTGCTGGCGGCGAAGCTTTATGCTTCGAATTTCTACGCGCGGGCGCACGAGCATTTCCTGGATCGCGGGGCGTTCGGGACGGCGGCGACGGAGGTGACGGGCGGGCAGCACGGGAAGGGGCTGCATTTCCGGTCGTTCGCGGTGGGGAGCTACTCGGTTGCGCAGAATGCGAACGATGAGGTGGAGACGCTGCACCGGAGTTACACGCTGACGCCGCGGCAGTTGGTGGAGAAGTTTCCGGAGACGTGTCCGGCGGAGATTCGCCGAAGAGCGCGGGATGCGGCGAAGGGGCATCAGCCGGTGACGGTGCGGCAGGCGGTGTACAGGCGGCTGGACCGGGATCCGCGGAAGGTGGATGGGGCGAACAAGGCGTTCGCTTCGGTGCATTGGCTGCCGGAGACGCAGACGGTGCTGGCGGAGGGTGGTTACGAGGAGTTTCCGTGCGCGGTGTCGCGGTGGGAGTTGTGGGGGGATGCGCCGTATGGGTGGGCGCCATCGTATCTGGCGCTGCCGGAGGCGGTGCAGGCGAATTTCCTGGAGCAGATGCTGGACACGGCGGCGGAGGTGGCGGTGTTTCCGCGGGTGCTGTACGGGGCATCCCTGAAGGGGGATGTGGATTTCCGGGCGCTGGGGCTGACGTGCTATGATCCGCAGGCGGGCGAGGCTCCGCGGGAGTGGTTGACGCAGGGGCGCTACGATGTGGGGAAGGACCGGGTGCGGGACAAGCGGCAGGCGATCAACGAGGCGTTCTTTGTGCCGTTGTTCAATTCGATCAGCCAACTGCAGCATGATGCGACGGCGACGGAGGTGCAGGCGATCGTGACGGAGTCGCGGGAGTTGTTCCATCCGATCTTCGCGGGGTTGACGCGGGAGTTCCTGGTGCCGTTGTTGCGGCGGGCGTTTTCGATTTTGCTGCGCCAGGGTGAGTTTCCTGCTCCGCCGGCTGCGGTGGTGATGCGGGATGAGCTGGGGGCGTATGTGGGGGATCCGGCGGTGGAGTTCGTGAGTTCGATGGCGCTGGCGCTGGAGCAATCGCATCTGGGGAACTTGCGGGATTGTTTGTCGGTGTTGCAGCCGTTCATGGCGCAGGATCCGGCGGTGGTGGATTTCATCGATGTGGACCGGGTGGGTCCGGCGCTTTTCCGGGCGAAGGGGCTGCCGGAGGAGTTCATCCGGCCGGCGAAGGAGGTGGAGAAGCTGCGGGCGGCGCGGGCGCAGGCACAGCAGATGGCGCAGGCGCGGGAGGCGGCGGGGGCGGTGAAGGATCTGGGGGGAGCGGAGGGGATCGAGGGGCTGGGGAGAGTGATGGGGGGATGAGTTTGCTGGTTTTCAGTTTTCAGTTTTCAGGAAGAAGGGGGAGCCTGGGGTGGGCTTTGAAGAATAGGACGCATAGGTCCTATGGGTCTTATAGGACCTATGGGGGAAGAGAGACGAAGGATGAAGAAGGCGGACGAGATTCAACAGGCGCGGACGAAGATTCTGGCGGCTTACCGGGAGTGTTTCACGGGGGAGGCGGGCAGACTGGTGCTGGCGGATCTGGAGCGGAGCACGGGCTACGGGAGGCCGAGTTTCATGCGGCCGCCGGAGGGGCATCCATACGATCCACTGGCGGCGGCGATCCGGGACGGGCGGAAGTCGGTGGTGGATGAGATCCATGACCGGCTGCGGACGGCGGCGGATGAGCCGGTGAAGGGGCCGGGGGTTAGAGGTTAGAGGTTAGAGGTTAGAGGTTAGAGGTTAGAGGTTAGAGGTTAGAGGTTAGAGGTTAGAGGTTAGAGGTTAGAGGTTAGAGGTTAGAGGTTAGAGGTTATTTTTTCCATGAGCGAACACACGACTACGACGGAGGCAGTAGGTCCCCCGCCCTTTCAGGCGGATGGGAGTTTTTCGAAGAACTGGCACGCGGCGTTGGGCGAGGAGTTTGCCCCGCATGCGGCGCAGTTGGGGACTTTCAAGAATGTGGCGGGGCTGGCGAAGAGCTACCTGCATTTGAGGTCGACGGGGCCGGCTTATCCGGGGGAGCAGAGCACGCCGGAGGAGGTGGCGCGGTTCCAGGCGCTGGCGAAGGTGCCGAAGGAGGGGACGGCGGCGGCCTACGGGCTGAAGGTGCCGGAGCTGGCGACGGAGAAGGACCGGGCGGTGTATGAGCGGATGGCGCAGGTGGCGCACGCGCATCATTTGCCGGGGCCGGGGTTTGCGGCGCTGGTGGCGGAGTATTCGAAGCTGCAGGGGGAGCAGGTGCAGGCGCTGGTGGACGGGCAGGCGCAGCGGCAGCGGGAGGCGCAGGATGCGCTGGTGCGGGAGTGGCGCGGGGAGTTCGAGGCGAATTCGTCGATGGCGCGGCACTATACGGCGAAGCTGGCGCAGGCGGCGGGGATCGGGCCGGAGGATCCGGTGGTGCAGGAACTGGCGAACATGCCGGCGTTCGCGAAGATGATGTTGCAGGTGGCGCGGATGACGTCGGAGGACGCGGTGCGGGCGCCGGCGGGGCATGGGAACGCGCTGAGCCCGCGCCAGCAGGCGGAGGAGATCATGGCGGGGCGGGATCCGGTGTGGGGGATGCGTTACCGGAACGGGGACCGGGATGCGATGTTGCAGGTGAGCAACCTGTTGGAAGAAAGCACTAGGATTTAAGCACTAAATCCTAAGCACTAAATCTTAAACGAAGAGGAAGAGGCGCGGCGTGGGCCGTGGCTGGTGGAAGGGGCCGCTCCGGGATGGGGGCGGCTTCTTTTTTGGGGGGAGAGGCGTTTGTGAAATATGGGTGAAGATGGAGGTGGGGCTGGAAGATCAAGAGGAGGTGGGGTGTATGGGAGGGAGAGATGAGAGCGATGGTGCTGGCGCTGGTGTTTTCGGGATTGGTGCTGGAGGCGCGGGCGGGGCTGCCGGGGGAGATCGAGGCGGGGTTCCGGGAGAGCCGGGTGTTCGAGGGGGATGGGAGCGTGGTGATCCGGGGAGTGGATGAGGGGGTGTTTTTGAATTATGTGGGGGAACACTGGCGGTGGATGATGGATCATCCGGAGGAGATTCCGGAGCGGACGGATTCCAAGGAGTGGGGCCGGATGGGGAATGCGTGGGTGCTGGCGCAGGCGTGCGAGGTGCTGCCGCCGGCGGAGTATGTGGAGTTCCTGGGGCGGTGGCTGGATTGGTATGAGCAGGGGGTGATTCCGTATGTGGTGGCGGAAAGCGGCTTCCATGGGTGGTGGCGGAAGGCGCATTTCCTGGAGGCGAACAGCGACGATTGGCGGGTGAGGCGGGTGGTGAAGCGGATGATCGCGGCGACGCCGGTGGAGGAGGTGGAGCGACGGGAGTATCTGGAGGAGGTGCTGGACGGGGATTATGCGGATCATTGGGAGTTCTGCGGCGGGAATGTGTCGGATCCGCGGGTGCCGCCGGAGACGATGCCGGGCTCGCTGCCGGTATTCGTTTTCAAGCACAAGCTGAAGTGGGCGCTGCTTTACGCACTGCTGGGATACGCGGGGTGGAGGTTTTTGAAGAGCGCGCGGGAGGCGTGGCGGGTGTGGGGGAGGACGCCGCGGCGGAGCCGGATGCGATGGGGACGGGCGCAGCCGGGACGGGTGGGATGAAGCACTAAATCCGAAGCACTAAATTCTAAACGAAGAGGATGAGGCGCGGCGTGGGCCGTGGCTGGTGGAAGGGGCCGCTCCGGGATGGGGACGGCTTCTTTTTTGGGGGGAGAGGTGGATAGGACCCATAGGACCCATAGGACCCATAGGACCCATAGGACCCATGGGATCGATAAGACTCATGGGGGTGATGGGTGGGTTTGGCCAGGTGTTACATGGCGGTGGGGGTGGCGGGGTGGGATGGTGGCGGGGCCGTGAGGGCTGGGGAGAATCCCATTTACGGGACCCCTGGTAGCAGGCGGCGGCCATACGGGGGCATGACCCGGAGGTGACGACCCGCGCGGGCGGACAATCGGAGCCGGTGACATGATGGAGAAAACCGATTCCTAGAAAGACGAAGAGAAGACGATGAGCGCGGATTTGACCGTACCAGACCATTTCACGACCCAGTTCAGCACGAACTGGAAATCGATCGCCCAACAGAAGATTTCCCGGCTGCGCGAGCGGTGCATGGTGGAGACGGGTTGCACGGGCGAGCGAAAGAGCCACAATTACACGGGGATCGTCAGTTCGGAGAACGTGACGGGCCAGCGATACAAGCACACGGCGCTGAAGGATCTGCCGACGGCGAAGCGGTGGGTGAGTCCGAGCCAGTTCCAGGTGACGACGGGCGAGAGCAAGTGGGACGCGATCGGGCTGCTGCCGACGGTGTCTCCGAGCGGGGCGCACACGCTGGCGCACGCGGGGGCGTTCGCGCGGGATTGCGATGATGTGATCATCGCGGCGCTGGGCGGCACTTCGTACACGGGGGCGCAGGGGCTGACGGGGACGATCCTGCCGACCACGCAGAAGGTGGCGAAGAACTATGCCTACAGTGGCGGCGGCACGGATACGTCGCTGCAGGTGGAGAAGATCATCGCGGCGCTGCGGATCCTGACGGAGACGGAGGCGTGGAACGACGATGTGGCATCGAGCGGGATGAAGCTGCACGGGGTGATGACGCCGCGGTGCGAGGAGTATCTGCGCATCGATGCGAACAGTGCGAGCGGCTCGCGTTTGTTTTCGCGGGATTTCCTGCCGCCGGTGCTGGATGACCAGGGGCGGATCAAGTCGTTCCTGGGGATCGATTGGACGGTGTCGACGCGACCGGGCCTGAAGGGCAGCGGGGTGGACTACGCGTATGTGTGGGTGACGGACGGCCTGCAGTTCGACGTGTGGCAGGAGATGCAGACGACGATCGACCGGCTGCCGCAGGTTTCGAACGCGGTGCAGTTCCTGACGCAGTATGCGATCGGGGCGACGCGCATGGAGGAGGAGAAGGTGGTGGAGATCGCGGCGAAGGTTTAAGCGCCTTCGGCGAGAGTCCAGATTCCAGAAGCCAGAGTCCAGAGAAGAGGAAGAGGTGGAGGGATGGGGGTGGGTGGATTTGGGATCTCAGATTTCACATTTCAAATTTCAGACATTAGAGAAATATGCCGAACAATTATAAATCGGATTTGGTGACGAAGCAGGAGGCGGCGGCGCAGATGCAGTCGGCGGGGGTGCGCGATGGGGATGACCTGGCGGGTCACTTGCTGTATGCGACGGCGGTGGTGACCGCGGGGGTGGGTGGATCGACCCCGGTGGTTCCGGCGGCGGGTGACACGCTGCAGTTGGTGGATCTACCGGCGGGAGCGGTGGTGGTGCCGCAGCTTTCGCATGTGACGGGTGCGGTGAGCGGCACGCTGGTGCTGGACATCGGCGATGCGGGCACGTCGAACCGTTTCGGCAAGGTGTCGATGACGGGCAACGCGGCGGCGACCTTTTCATCCAACGGTCTGGCGTCCGCGGCGGTGACACCGGCGCGGCTGACGGACCCGGTGCGGATGATCGCGACGCTGGGCACGGTGACTTCGGTGCCAGGGGGCACGAAGCTGGTGGTGACGATCGCGTACCGGGTGAAGGGCTGATTTTCCCGGGTGTAGGTGTGTGATACATGACTCCCCTGCCCGCCCGTGGATTTTTCCGCGGGCGGGTGGTGTGGAGGGGATTCAAATCCGAAGCACTAAATCCAAAATCCTAAACGAAGAGGAAGAACGGGATAGGAATGCGGAAGGTCCAGCAGCGCGCGGAGCGGTGACTGGCATGGCCGGAGGCAATATCCCTACTCCCAGCCATGAGTGATGGATGGGATTTTTAAGAACGGGACAGGAATGTCCCTACTCCCAGCCAGGGAGGCCTAGTTAGGGGGGGCGGGTGATGGCAGCGGGCGTTTCCGGTAATGGGGCCGGGCTGACTCACAAGCAGGAATGCTTGTGCTACTTACGATGACAAAGACGGAGATTTCGAATCTGGCGCTTTCGCGACTGGGGGCGCGGCGGGTGGTGGATGTGGATGCGGACACGACTCCGGAGGCGAGGAGCTGCGCGCTGCATTTCAATGTGGTGCGGGATGATCTGCTGAGGCGGCATCATTGGAATTTCGCGCTGGCGCGGAAGACGTATGTGCCGCAGGGGGCGGCGTGGAGCGGGACGGCGGTGTATGCTCCGGGGGATGTGGCGTCGAAGGACGGGAGCAATTTCCGGTGCGTGCTGGGGCACGCGGGAAGCGTGGCGGTGGCGGAGCCGGTGGCGGGGGCGAGCCGGCTGACGTATTGGACGGCGGCTTATGCGTACGATGTTTCCAGTAGTCCGCAGGCGGAGTGGGAGGCGGCGTGGACGCTGCCGGTGGATCTGGTGAGGTTCACGCGGGTGGCGGGGGCGACGGTGGACGAGGCGGTGAACGATTTTGCGATCGAGGGGAGGTCGCTGCTGGTGAACGGGAGCGAGGGGCCGTCGATCGTGTATGTTTCGAACGCGGTGGAGATGGGGAAGTGGGACGGGCTTTTCGTGCAGGCGATGAGCTACGCGCTGGCGCATGAGATCGCGCTGGATGTGACGCAGAACGCGGGGCTGGCGCAGCAGATGCAGCAGGGGCTGGAGCGGCTGGCGCTACCGGAGGCGAAGCTGGCGGACGCGCGTGAGACGCGGAGCGGGGAGAATTTCGGCACTTCGCATATGGTGGGGCAGAGTGGGTTGGTGAGGAGCCGGTTCCGCTAGAGCGAAGAGCCAATGACTAATGACTAAATCCTAATGACTAATGGAAGAGGGCTGGATGGGTGGATCGGAGGCGTTGGGATTCAGGAGGGTCGTTGGTGATTTCGGGAGGAGATCCCCTGCCCTGCAACGGTCGAGGTCCGGGGTCTTCATTTAGTCATTAGGGTTTAGGAATTAGTCATTTCATTTTTATGCATAGCAGTTTCCTGGCATTCAATAGTGGTGAGGTGACGCCGTATCTGGTGCACCGGACGGACGTGGACCGGCATGCGAGCGGGTTGGCGGGGCTGGAGAATTTCGTGCCGCTGCCGTATGGAGGGGTGCGGAAGCGGCCGGGGACGCGGTGGCTGAACACGGGCTCGATCGTGGCGGGCAAGGAGGCCGGGAAGGTGAATGCGCAGGCATTCCAGGCAAGTGACGGGAGCCGCTACGTGGTGGTGTTCGCGCTGGATGCGGCGGGACGAAGCCGGGTGCATGTGTTCCGGCAGCAGGATGGGAGCCAGGCGGCGGTGGTGACGGCGATCACGCGCTACGATTACCAGGGGCAGGTGGTGACACCGGCGGCGTGGTCGTCATCGGTGGCGGGATACAAGCGCCATGATGTGGTGGAGCGCAGCGGGGTGGTGTGGCGGTGTGTGGCGGAGCATGTGCCGGTGACGGGGACGAACGCGCCCGGGACGGGATCGGGGTGGCAGACGTGCTGGCGGTATGACCTGAGCATCCCGGCGCCACTGGAGCTGCAGATGATCCAGGTGAACGACGTGGCGTTCGTGGTGGCGGCGGGTGTGGAGCCGCTGCGGTTGACTCGGGCGAGCGACACGGTGTGGACGCTGGAGCCGGTGCCGTTTTCAATGCCGCCGCTGCTGACGGAGAACACGGAGGAGAAGCGGACGCTGAAGACGAGCTTCACGGATGGAACGGCGACGCCTCCGGCGTGGGCGGATTCACCGGGCTTCGTGACGTACCAGGTGGGCGACCGTGTGTCGGTGGGGACGGATCTGTATGTGTGCGTGGTGCCGCACCTGGCGTATGCGGCGAGCAACAAGCCGGGGACGGGGGCTGCGTGGCAGACGTATTGGAAGCGGGATTTCCTGGATCATTCGTCGGTGGTGGGTCAGGCGGTGACCCTGGTGGCGAATTGGAACTATTTCACGGAGGACCACGTGGGGGCGGTGTTGCGGATTTCGAAGAAGCGGGAGGTTTCGGGGTTCGAGGTTTCGCTGGAGGCGAGCCATGCGAATGACGGGAAGTCGTCGATCCCGCTGGTGGTGCAGGGGAAGTGGTCGGTCATCACGTATGGGACGTGGTACGGGAAGTGGGTGGTGGAGCGGAGCAAGGACCGGGGGGCGACGTGGACGGCGGTGCGGAGTTTTTCCTCGGGCGGGGACCGGAATGTGTCGCAGGCGGGTGAGGAGGATTCGCGGGTGCTGCTGCGTCTGACGTGGGACGAGGAGACGAACAGCTACACGAACAAGCCGAAGGCGGTATTGTCATCCGAGGAGCCGTTCATCCGGGGGCTGGTGCGGGTGACGAAGGTGACGGACGGGATGCACGCGGTGGCGGAGACGGTGACGCCGGTGGAGACGTGCGAGACGGAGGTGTGGAGCGAGGGGGCGTTTTCGCCGCGGCAGGGGTATCCGGTGGCGGTGGCGGTGCATGAGCGGCGGCTGGTTTACGGGGGGACGACGCGGGAGCCGATGTCACTGTGGATGTCGAAGACGGACGATCTGTTGGATTTCGAGACGGGGACGGTGGCGGACGACGGGATCCAGGTGACGCTGGCGGCGAACCGGCAGGATGACATCCGGTGGCTGGCGTCGCAGCGGCGGTTGTTCGTGGGGACGAGCGGCGGGGAGTGGGTGTTCGGCTCGGAGACGACGGACAATCCGATTTCACCGGGGACGCTGCTGGTGCGGGAGTATTCGCGGTATGGCTCGGGGAAACTTCCGCCGCTGACGGCGGGCAACAGCGTGCTTTTCATGGAGCGCCAGAGGCGACGGCTACGGGAGCTGGCGTACGTGATGGAGAGCCAGTCCTACGAGGCGGCGGATCTGACGCGGCTGGCGGAGCATATCACGGACACGGGGGTGCTGCAGATGGCGTGGCAGCAGAGCCGGGAGCCGACGTTGTGGGCGGTGCTGGGGAACGGACAGATGGTGTCGTTCACCTACAACCGGGCGGAGAAGGTGGCGGCGTGGGCGCGGCACCTGACGGTGGGGCAATTCCTGAGCGTGTGCGTGCTGCGGAGCGAGGGCGGGGATGACGAGGTTTTCACGGTGGTGCTGCGCTACAATGAGCTGCACCTGGAGAAGCTGGTGGCGGGGCAGCAGGCGGTGCAGGAGGCGGGGAACGTGACGCAGGCCTGGCACGTGGACTGCGGGGTGCTGTACAACAACAGCGCGAATCCGCTGAACAGGACGATCGATCTATCCGGGTATCCGCAGTTCAGCACGGGGCCGACGCTCTCGGTGAACGCGGGCGGGCTGACTTACCGGCTGGAGATGACGGGCGGGCATGTGACGCTGCCGGATGACGGGAAGTCCCGGCCGTGGCTGGTGATCGGATTCTGGCTGACATCGGCGCTGACGACGCTGCCGCTGGATGTGCAGGCGGAGGCGGGGACGACGCACGGGCGGATGAAGCGGGCGCACCGGCTGCGGCTGGATGTTTACCAATCGGCGGGCGGGACGCTGGGGTATGTGCCGGCGGAGAATGTGCCGGAGGCGCAGCCGGTGGTGTATCCGGGGGCGGGTCCGCTTTTCAGCGGGTGGCTGGAGGCGGCGCTGTGGCCGGGGCATTCGCGGGATGTGGCATTCCAGGTGGTGCACGAGGAGCCGGTGCCGTTCACGCTGCGGAGCGCGGTGGTGGATTGGGAGGTGTGCGAAGCGTAGCTTCGAAGCACTAAATCCTAAATCCAAAATCCGAAACGAAGATGAAGAAGCAGGCTCACTTCGGGCCTGCCTCTTTCGTCGGCTTCGCGATAGGCTTTTTCGCGGACTTGGCGGCCACTTTCCGTACGGTGGCTGGTTTCGGTCTCTTGCCGGTCCTGTAGGGTTCGGCGAGCTGGCGGTCCTGGGTCAGGATGCCCGCGTCGATGAGGGTCTGGATCTTTTCCTCATCGGTCATTTTTTCGAGGCGCGCTTCCACCCGATCCCACGCTTCCAATGGGTTGTAGGGGACAAAGGGGCGCACTGGACTCATGGCGGAACACTACCTGTTCACCGGCAATTCGGCAAGCGTGTAGCATCCGGGTCAGGAAACCGGCCTGAAATAGCCCACAATGCAGGCGGGATCCCTGACGGCGATCTGGATGTGGGATTTGCTCCGGATCATCGATCCTGGAAAAGCCTCCTGCCCCTCTTGGAAAACACCGCGGACGGATTGGAATCTGACGGAGGGGTCATCGAGTTCCAATGTCTCGATAGTCCAATTGACCACCGCGCAATCCAAATGCCGGAGGAGTTGGTCGCCATCCTCTTCCCTGGCGGGGAGGTTTAGAGGCAAAGGCTTCCCACTCAGCCGATGGATGGAATCCATCCATTGGTAGCCACGTTCCAGCGCCCGGGTGAAATGGACGTCCAGAAGATCGAAACAACTGCCCAGCTGAATCAGCGCTCCCACCACGGCGGGTGTTTTCAACCGCCTCCTTCTTTTTTGTTCGACTGCCCATTCGAGAGCGCGTGTGGGACCGTGCTCCCAGAAGTAGATTCCCCTTCCCAGCCAGTCGTATTGATTCTCACTCGGTTTGAGGGATCCTCCATTGAAGACCTCGTCCGCCACTCCGGCATCACAGCCATGATAGGCGATGATCAGGCGTTGGTAGGCGGTGTGGTTCATGATGGGAGGGTGGTTCGCGGGGCCGGAGGGTTCAAGCTTCCTGTTAGAGCAAGCACCGGCTCCCAAATTCAAAATCCGAAACGAAGAGGAAGAGGGCCGGGTGGATGGGTGGGGATCTGGTTCTTGGTTTTGGATTTGGTGCTTTGGATTTCGCACATTGGCCATGTGTTCACTTACTCCCCTGCGCTGGCGGTGGCATTTTTTTCGCATGGCATCCGGGTTCCGCGTGAGGTTGATCGAGAAGGAGGCGGACCATCCACTGGTGGCGGGGTGGTGGCGGGGGCATGGTTGGCAGGCGGTGCCGGTGGCGATGTTGCCGGCGCTGGGGGTGATGGCGGAGGTGGGCGGTCGGCCGGTGGCGGCGGGCTGGTGCTACCTGGACAACAGCACGGGGGTGGCGATGCTGGAGTGGCTGGTGGCGGACCCGGATGCCAGACCGCGGGAGGTGATGACGGGGCTGGGCCATGTGATCGCGTTCCTGAAGGCGGAGGCGAGGGCGCTGGGATACGGGGCGATGCTGGGGACGTGCCGGCAGGAGTCGCTTTCGAAAGTACTACAGCGGCATGAGTTCGAGGTGATGGACCGGGGGATGATTCATCATGTCGCTTCGCTCCAGACGGAAGACGGGAAGACGGAAGAAGTAAGAGAAGAGGGCTAGGCCCAGAATCCAGAATGCGGCGGGAGCGCTAGCGACCTGCTAGATGAACGGCGAAGCCGCTGACTGGCATGGCCCGAAGGGCAATCCAGAGTCCAGGGGAAGAGGAAGAGATTTCAGATCTCATATTTCTGATCTGATATTTCAAATTTCAAATCTCGGATTTCAGACTTCAGATCTCACATTTAAGATTTCGGATTTTTGAATTTTTAGAACGCATCATTATGGCAGCACTTACGGCAATTGCGCTGGCGACGACGGCGATCAGCGCGGGACTTTCGGCCTACGGGCAGGTCCAGCAGGGGGAGGCGGCGCAGCGGGCGGCGGAGTATAACAATGCGCTGGCGCAGCAGGAGGCGCGGAACCGGGAGCTGGAGGTGGCGGAGCAGGTGAAGCGCCAGCGGGAGCAGAACGAGCAGGCAATGGGTCAGGTGCGGGTGCAGCTGGCGAACAGCGGGGCCCTGAGCACGGAGGGGACGCCGCTGACGATCCTGGGGGAGTCTTCGGCGAACTTCGAGCTGGGGATCCAGGACATGGTGCGGGAGGCGAACCTGGAGGCGATGGCGATGCGCCAGCAGGGGGCGATGGGACTTTGGGAGGGCCAGCAGCAGAAGAGCGCGGCGACGATCGGGGCGATCGCGACGGGGGTGAAGGGCGTGGGCTCGGTGATCTCGCAGTATGATGAGGCGGTGTACAGGAAGACGATGCCGGACACGTTCGGGTTGTATTCGGGTAGGACGAAGCGGATGGGCTGAGGCGGTGGGACCGGGTGACGGGGGAGGCTGTGGAGCAGGAGTCCCCGAGAGATGATGAGGCGTGATGCGCGATGGGCTCGCATTCCCCTCCTCCGTCGTCCGGTCCCGCGGCCACGCGGAGGAGGGCCCCTGCCCTTTTTGATTTTTCGAACTTCTAACATTTTTCTGAAACGATCATGCCAGTGAGACTCGATGCGGCGCTGGTGCCGCCCCAGTTGCAAGGAACACACTTGAAGATGGCGCCGATGAGCGCGGCGGCGGCGCGGGCACCGGGGGCGGCGCTGGGGGAGCTGGCGGAGGGGATCGCGAGCCTGGGCAAGCCATTTCGGAAGCTGGCGGAGAACGTGCAGGAGGTGAAGAACGCGGGGGACCAGAGCCGGGTGCTGAACGAGTGGCAGGATGGGGCGGCGCGGGTGCGGGCGGAGAACGCGGCGGATCCGGATCCGGCGAGCCGGACGAGGCGGATGGGTGAGTTTCTGGATGGGGCGCTGGCGGCGGTGCAGTCATCGGAGCTGACGCCGGTGGTGCGGCAGGAGCTGGAGCTGCGGCACCAGGATTTCGCGCACCGGATGCGGGTGGACAACGCGGCGGCGATCAGCCGCTCGGTGCATCAGGAGTCGGTGCGATCGCTGGCGACGGAGATGGAGAACGCGACGCGCCACCGGGATCGGGCGGGGTTCGATGCGGCGATGGGCCGTGCGACGGCGGCGAGGTTGATCGATGCGGAGCAACAGGCGCGGCTGAGGGCGGGCTATGAGCGGACGACGGCGCGGGAGACGCTGGAGGAGCGGTTGATGCATGATCCGCGGGGGGTGGCGCGGGAGTTGGAGGCGAAGGGGGCGGACGGGCTTTACCAGCACCACATGCCGCTGGACGATGACACGCGGCGGGATCTGCTGGAGAAGGCGGGGATCCGCGGGGAGGAGCTGCGGACGGATCGTTTCAACGAGGTGAAGGCGGCGATGGATGGGAGTGGCAAGGCGGTGGATTGGCCGGGGGTGGCGGCGGTAATGCCGGAGGCGGATGTGCGGGCGCTGGCGGAGTACAAGGCGGCGCGGGGCCGGCCGCTGCCGGCGGGGGCGGTATCGGGCACGTGGAGTGCGGTGGGTTCGCTCTATGAAAAGTTCCTGGATCCGGAGGTGGGCCGGGAGGTTTACGCGCGGAGTTTCAATGACACGCGGACGGCGCTACTGAGGACGCAGCCGCGGGGGCGGGACGCGGAGATGGAGCGGGTGCTGGACCACCTTTCGCCAGGCAGCCGCGGGAAGCGGGAGGCCTCGCTGGAGAGGATGACGCCGCAGGATCTGGAGCTGGAGGGAACGCTGGCGTACAAGCGTTACCTGGACGAGGGGGCCTTCGGGGATCTACTAGGAACACCGGAGGCGGCGCGGGCGGCGGAGAACCGGTTCCGGATGTGGTGCAGTGATTTGACGACGGCGGTGCGTGGGGGGCGGGTGAAGAGCTACCCGGAGGTGCAGGCGCACGTGGAGCGCTCGATCGCGGGGCGGCGTGTGGCGTCGATGGTCTCGACGTTCAGTCCGTTTGTTTCGGGCAGCGGGCAGATGGCGTTCAAGCCGGGCGCGCCGGCCTCGATGCTCCGTGTTTCCCAATCGAACCCGACTTCCCACTGACATGGCGTCCATCGAGCTTTTGAAGAATCCGTCCGGGGAATCGACCGGAGAGGAGCTGCTGCCAGCCGGGGAGATGCCGGCGCCCTCCCCTGCCCATTCGCCGGTTCCGGCACCGACACCGGTTCCGGCTCCGGTCGTGCCATCGGCCCCGGCGGTGGTGGAGCAGCGGTCTCCGGACTGGATCGATCCGGTGAACGGGAACGCGCGGGTGGAGCTGGAGGTTCCGATCTTGCATGAGCGGGCGACGCGGGACCGGAGCGGGGCCACGCTGGATGCGTACTTTTCCCGGGAGAACGATCAGGCGCGGCTGGATCAGCTGGCCTGGCAGTGGCACCAGGAGGCGGACGGGATCCGGAGGCAGGAGGAGCGGAAGCAGGTGGAGGCGACGCCGGGCTTTTTCGATGCGGAGGGGAACGTGGTGGTGGATCCCAAGCACGGTCTGCCGGGACATCCGATGCCGATCACGGGGCGGCGGGTGCCGCCGGAGCTGGCGGTGCTGGAGTCCGCGATCTCGATGTACGAGGCTTTCCGTAGAAACCGGGGCGAGGAGCCGCTGCAATACCTGGCGGACCGACAGACGGAGGCGCAGGCGCAGGAGCGGAGGGAGCAGCTGGAGGTGCTGCGGCGGATCAACCGCGGGCCGGCATTGATGCGGGAGGCGTTCCGGCCGGAGCAGCGGGAGGAATTCGACGCGCGCCTGGGCACGGCGGCGGATGCGGACAAGGTCCACTATGCGAACCTGCTGACGGCTTCGTACTGGACGGGCAAGACGCCCTCGGAGGTGGAGGCGACGTGGCCGTGGACGCGGGCGCAGGTTTCCCGGGAGATTTACCAACGGGACGATCCGGGGACGGAGGAGGGCTTCCAGGGGTTGAGCCTGGGGTTCCTGGAGGAGCGCGAGGCGACGACGGTGAAACTGCGGAGGGCGGCGGAGAACGCGCGGCTCGCGGCGATCCGCGGGCTGCCGCTGGAGGCGGGGATGAAGGCAGCGCTGGATTTCCCGGGGGCGGATCCGAAGCTCCACGGGAGCGCGGTTTCGAGCGCCTACGCGGATGTGCTGGGCCGCTACACGGACCGGGAGATCGCGGTGGCGAACGGCTTGTGGAAATGGCGGGCGGCGGCGGAGAAGGATCGGGCGAGCGCGCCAACGGACGAGCTGGGGCCGTTTCTATCGGGATATGGCAAGCTGGACGTGAGGGGGCAGGACCGGGTGCTGGGGATGATGATGTCCATGGCGGAGGCGGATGGCTGGGATGTGAAGGGCCACGCGGCGAAGATCTTCGAGGGCTTCCGGACGGGGGCGGATCAGTTCGAGATGGGGACGCGTGGGGGGGACGCGCGGTTCAACGCGGCGGTGTTCGGGCAGGTGCTGGAGGGCGGCCGGACCTCGCTGCCTGCCAGCGAGCTGCCGCACCATCCTGCCCTGTATCTGAACGCGCAGCAGGAGTGGGATGAGGAGCACTGGGGCATGGCTCCGGGCGGGCAGGATCCCCGCCGCGAGCTGACGGAGAAGGAGAAGGAGGCTCTCCGCATCTTCGCGGATCGTTCGAAGGGAGCGGCGGCCTTTTTCGGGGACATGGGCAACCATCCGATCCGCGCGGCGCGCGCCCGGGTGGAGGATGCGAAGGGTTTTTGGGATCATTTCGACAATGCGGCGGTGAGTGCCTCGCAGGGGCTGGTGGAGATGGGCGCGGCAATGGCACCGTATGGCACGGGGCTGCCGATCCTGCTGGAGTCCCGGCTGGGGCGATCCGCGCGCACGGTGGAGCGGATGGCGCCGAATGCACCGCCGGAGGAACGGGCGGCGCTGGCCTTGGCCATCGCGGGCGTGCAAACGGCGCTGGACCGGGTGGACGCCGGGATTTTCGCGGGCAAGATGCCGTTCCTTTCCAAGGCGCTGGAGGGGGAGGTTTCCCGTCTGGCGACCGGGGGCGTGGGCGGCAAGCTCACGGCCGGTGGCATCCGCCTGGCGGAGATGACCGCGGCGGGCGGCACGGCCGGGGTGGCGCAGCAATTGACCGAACCGGGTCTCCAACAGATCGCCTCCGCGCTGAGCAAGGACATTCCCGGTCCGGAGTGGGAGAGCCTGCTGCGACAGGAGCGCGAGCACCTGGGGGAGGCCTTCGGCGTGGCGTTTCTCTACGGCATCTTCGGCGCGGGCAGCCACACCCTGATCGAGGGGGCGAACGCGTCCGCGCTGCGCAAGGTTTTCAGCGATCGCCAGGGGCTGGAGCTGGCGGGCATCGGGGCGCGGGAGGCGGGGAGCATTTCCCAGATGGCGCTCACCGATCCGGTCGCGGCGGCGCGCCTGCACCAGGAGATCTGGAAGGCCATGCCCATCGAGCAACGCGCGGCCAACAGCCGGGCCGCGATCGACCGCCTGCAGTTGGCGGAGGCGGCGCGCGCCGGTATCCCCGGCATCGAACCGCAGCCGGACGGGACCTTCACGGTCCACTACCATGATGAGGGGCAGCGGACCGGCAACTTCGCCAGCCGCGAGGAGGCCGCCGCCGCCATCATCGCCCATGAGCAGGACCGGAGCGTGGAGCTCGCGCGCGCCAATGCCTCGCTCATCCAGCAGCTCCAGTCAGGAGCCGAGGGCACCGGCCGGAACCTCGCCGTGGGCGAGCTGCCATCCAAGAACCTCGCCGAATGGGCCGGGGATTCCGCCGGAAAGATCACCCAGGCCCGCGCCCGCGTGGCCATCATGCTGCGTCAGGCGGGGAAGGACATGGGGCTCGCCCGCGATGTGGACCTTTCCACCATTCCCATCATGGGCATGCGTTGGAACGCCCGCCAGCCGGACGGCTCGACCACGCTCCACATCGCCCTGGCGGAGGGCGCGCAGCCCCACCACGTCATCGAGGAGCACGCCGAAGGCCTCGCCGCCTGGCTGCTGGACGAGGGCCATGTGTCCGAGCAAACGCTGACCCGCTGGCTGCGCGATACCGAGGCCGGGACCCGCAGCCGTTTCCTCCACGACGACCTCGGCGCGCTGTCCCCGGCGCTGCGTCGGCAGGAGCTGCTGGAGGCCTTCAGCCACGTGGCCGTGAACAACGCCACCGGCCGCTACGCCGACAGTGCCCTGCCCTCCCCCGTGCGGACCTTCTTCCGGGCGTTCAAGGAGATGATCGGCCAGCACCTGCGCATCGCCACGGACTTCCTGCGCCTGCGGCGGGAGGGCAAGGTGGATCCGCACTTCGCGCACTGGCTGGACGTGGCGGGCGGTCTCGATCCGGACGTGCACGGGCCGCTGCGGCCGGAGGATGGACCTACGGCGAAGGCAGTAGATGAAACGCAGGGAGCGAATGGAACCACGCCCTACTCCTTCGCCATACCGCCGCTCGGCCCCGGCACCCGGCCGATCACCGAAGCTCCCCTGCCCGTCCGGCTCCAGGAATCCCACCCGGATGCGCCGGAAAAGCCATCCGAGCTCAGGACGTGGTTCACGCGAAACTTCGACGCCATCAGCGCGGGTTGGCCGAAGCTCATCGAGACGCCCGAGGGAGCCATCGCCTGGAGCAAATCCAAAACCGCCCACAAGCTCCGCTCGTTCAAGGACGGTGAACCGGCACGCCTCCATTTCATCGCCGCGGCCAACCTGCCCGAGCTCCTCAGGAACTCGAAACTGAGTGCGGTGGAACCCGAAGGAAAAGGAGACCCCACTGTTCAAGAGGTGCATCGCCGCTATGCGTGGGCGGATTTCCCAGATGGCACACGGCGCAATGTGCTGCTGACCATCGATCGGATGTCTGAAAAGGCCCGTCCCGAAAAACAAACGGCAGATCAAGCCTACTCTTCCGAGGTTCTAACGATCGGAGTCGAGGTTCTTCCACTAGCGGACGCTTTGCAGAGAAAACAAAAAAGTGCCGACGTGGTAACTCTCCAAGAGCCGCATCCGGAAACCGGACTTGGAGTCTTGGCCGACACGTCGACACAGGGGGATGCTAGCTCATCATCCCTCCGAATCAAGTCCGAGCTTGAGCGCTTTCAGGCAGGCATCAAGCCGGAGCACAATCACGAGGAAAGAGTCGGAAGCCGGGAGGCACCTCCGAAGATGGACCTCGATGGCCAGGACGTCTCGTTCAGCCTGGCGGAATCGACTCCGGAGCGGGACGCGCGGCCGATCACGCCGCTGAGGATTTCATCGGAGGTGCTGCCGGGCGGGAAGAAGGACTGGCACATCGCGGTCCGCAACTACATCGCCGAACATCTCCAGGGCAAGGATCTGCTCAATAAAGACACCAACGGCACGATACGCTTCACGGCCCAAAGCCGACGCGAGGCACCAAGCAAACTCCGTCGAGAACCCGCCTTCCGGGCCGCAACTGAGATCAAGACGATCACCGAAGATGCCCTCTACCTCGGCCATGTCGCCACATCAAAGGGAAGGCTCAATACGGAGCGAGTCGATTACTACGCATTGCCCATCGAAATCGACGGGAAGACCGGGATTGCCTGGTTCAACGCCATGAAAGAAAAGAATGGCGACCACTCTGTCTTTTACGAGTTCGGCTTATGGCAGCAAAAAAGCGACCCGGGCTTCCAGAGCGCTTCGACATCAGGCGAAAGCCCTCAATCGGCCTCAAAGCCCGGGTCTGGCGAGACGGTAGGCGAGTTCCTCTCCCGAATCAAGGACACACTTCCAGCCGCCATCAAGGTGGGCCAGGAGGCCGATGGCGGAACACATCAAGACGCGTCCTTCTCCATTGGACATCCCGGGGACGACTCCTCACTCCAGCCTTCTGCCCCGAAGCTACTGGAAGCATCGGCGTCCCCTCCAGCGCATGCCGCGCCCAAGGGGGCCAAGGATTGGGAAACCGTCGGCAAAACTGTCACCGACCGACTCTACCAAGACTTCAAGAAGCAAGGTCCGGTCAAGCTGCCGGAAGGCTCCGTCGGGTTTGACAACTCCCCGGGCTTCAGGCAGGTTAAGGCACCTTCCGATACCGCATCCTCACTCCACTACGAAGCCGCCGCGCGGTTGCGCGAATTGCTGGATCACTCCGTTCCGGTCAAGAGCGAGCCCTTCGGCCAAAACGGCCAATCCGCCTTGCACCACCGCTACGCGTGGATGGCTTTCTCCGATGGTACGACACGCCCCGTAGCAATCGCCCTCGGGGAATGGGCACCGCAAACCCGCAAGGAGGGCCTCACCGTCCGCTCGCTGGAAGTCGGACCGGTGATGGATCTCGCGGGGAAGACTCCCGACGAAGCCTTCGCCACCGCCATCAAGCCGGAGCACCTGCCAGAGGGCTCCGATGCCCCTTCCGTGTGGAACCAACCGCAGCGCATCCCCGCCCCGCCGAAGATGGGCCGGGAGGAACCAGCGTCCCGCGAACCAGATTACCAGAAAGCCACTACCCAGGGCATCACGCGGGAGGAAATCCAGCCCCTGCTGGAAGCAGCCCGAGCCAAGCACCGGGAATTCACTTCGGAGAATCCTCGGGCGAAAGGAATGATGGCCACGCTGATCAAGGATGGCGAAGTGATTCATGGATTCAGCTCAAGACTCTCTCCCTTCCGCTACGAAGATCTCCATCCTCGCGTGAAAGAATCCCTGGAAAAAATCTCTCCAGCGGACCAAAGCAAATATCACTCACGGTGCGCTGAAATCTGGATACTCTCTGAAATGTTAAAAAATGGAATCGATCCGCAAGGATCCGTCATCGCGGCAACCGGTATTGGCGGGAAGAAAAATGGCCAACTCCGAAATCCTTGCTCTTCTTGTAGAAAAGCCCTTGAAGATTTCGGGGTCCGATTTCTAGAAGCACAAACACACACTGAATCACCGCAATAGACTTCATGAAAAAAAGATTTCCTGACGAAGTGGAGAAAATTCTTCGAGCTGGCGGATGGACCGGAACTCCTAGCGAACAAATCAATTTTGAGTTACCCGCCCACTTCGAGATATTCCCCGCAGCCGAAAACGTCTTAAAAGAATTCGCGGGATTTTACTACAAACCCGACCCCATTACTGGCATCGAGTTTGCCAGATCCGAATTCAGCATCGATCCAAGACATTTCGAATACCCTGCCGATTCATTCGAGGAAGAAGAAGAATCATTAGGAAAGAAACTCTATCCAATCGGCAAGATATTCGACTACCCAATCGACATCTTAATCGCCGATGATGGAGTTCCCTATTCACTTTCAGAATACGGTCTCTGCCAAGACGGCGACACCTTCGACGATACATTGATTTCCTGCATTCTCGGTATCCGCCCATGCCCGAATTACACCCTCTATCCAGTCTTCGACCGGCAGTCCTCACCTGACTACCCTCCTGTCGCGCGCTGCGAATGGCTGCTGGACAAGCCTTTGCTCCCGGATCCTCGCGAGGAAGGTCCGTCGTAAGGCATTTCAGGTCACCACCCTCCGGCACCCATGACCTACGGCGGGCGGCACGGCCGGGGTGGCGCAGCAATTGACCGAGCCGGGCCTGCAACAGATCGCCTCCGCGCTGAGCAAGGACATTCCCGGTCCGGAGTGGGAGAGCCTGCTGCGACAGGAGCGCGAGCACCTGGGGGAGGCCTTCGGCGTGGCGTTTCTCTACGGCATCTTCGGCGCGGGCAGCCACACCCTGATCGAGGGGGCGAACGCGTCCGCTCTGCGCAAGGTTTTCAGCGATCGCCAGGGGCTGGAGCTGGCGGGCATCGGGGCGCGGGAGGCGGGGAGCATTTCCCAGATGGCGCTCACCGATCCGGTCGCGGCGGCGCGCCTGCACCAGGAGGTCTGGAAGGCCATGCCCATCGAGCAACGCGCGGCCAACAGCCGGGCCGCGATCGACCGCCTGCAGTTGGCGGAGGCGGCGCGCGCCGGTATCCCCGGCATCGAACCGCAGCCGGACGGGACCTTCACCGTTCACTACCATGATGAAGGGCAGCGGACCGGCAACTTCGCCAGCCGCGAGGAGGCCGCCGCCGCCATCATCGCCCATGAGCAGGACCGGAGCGTGGAGCTCGCGCGCGCCAATGCCTCGCTCATCGAGCAGCTCCAGGCGGGAGCCGAGGGCACCGGCCGGAACCTCGTCATCGGCGAGCTGCCACACAAGAACCTCGCCGAATGGGCCGGGGATTCCGCTGGAAAGATTGCCCAGGCCCGCGCCCGCGTGGCCATCATGCTGCGTCAGGCGGGGAAGGACATGGGGCTGGCCCGCGATGTGGACCTTTCCACCATTCCCATCATGGGCATGCGTTGGAACGCCCGCGAGCCGGATGGCTCGACCACGCTCCACATCGCGCTGGCGGAGGACTCGCAGCCCCACCACGTCATCGAGGAGCACGCCGAGGGCCTCGCCGCCTGGCTGCTGGACGAGGGCCATGTGTCCGAGCAAACGCTGACCCGCTGGCTGCGCGATACCGAGGCCGGGACCCGCAGCCGTTTCCTCCACGACGACCTCGGCGCGCTGTCCCCGGCGCTGCGTCGGCAGGAGCTGCTGGAGGCCTTCAGCCACGTGGCCGTGAACAACGCCACCGGCCGCTACGCCGACAGTGCCCTGCCCTCCCCCGTGCGGACCTTTTTCCGCGCGTTCAAGGAGATGATCGGCCAGCACCTGCGCATCGCCACGGACTTCCTGCGGCTGCGGCGGGAGGGCAAGGTGGATCCGCACTTCGCACACTGGCTGGACGTGGCGGGCGGGCTCGATCCGGACATCCATGGCCCGCTGCGGCCGGAGGATGGATCTACGGCGAAGATCGTAGATCCGGCCCGGGCGGAGGATGGGGTGTCCGCGAGGGATGGAGCGTTCTCGTTCAGCCTGGCGGAATCCACGCCGGAGCGGGACGCGCGGCCGATCACGCCGCTGCGGATTTCATCGGAGGTGCTGCCGGGCGGGAAGAAGGACTGGCACCGGCAGATCCGGGACTACATCGCCGCATCACTTCAGGGAAGATCGTTGATCAACAGGGATTCCGGCATCGAAATTCATTTCAATGCTGAAAGCAAAGGCGAGGCCCCTAGCAAACTACGCCGGGAGCAAGGCTACAGAGCCGCCACTCACCTCGACACGATCACAGAGCAAGCGATTCACCTGGGCCAGATGCAGCCCAGCGAAGGAAAGAAAAGCAGCACGAAGCAAATCGACTATTTCGCCCTTCCCGTTGAAATCGATGGCCAACATCAAATTGCTTGGTTCAACACACGGACCGCTCTCCTCGGTGAACGGGTAACGTTCTACGAATTCGGCCTGTTCGATCCTGAACGGGCAACCACCCACAATGCGGAAAAAAACGAGGCCCGGACTGCCCAGGGGCTTGGGAAGGGTGACACTGCCACCACTTCTAACGCCCCGCAATCCGGACCTGACAAGACGGTAGGCGAGTTCCTCTCCCGAATCAAGGACACACTTCCAGCCGCCATCAAGGTTGGCCAGGAGGCCGATGGCGGACCTGCACAGGATGCCTCCTTCTCCATCGGGCATCCCGGGGACGACTCCTCCTCACTCCAGCCTTCTGTCCCGAAGCTACTGGAAGCATCGGCGTCCCTCCCGGCTGATGCCGCACCCAAGGGGGCCAAGGATTGGGAGACCGTCGGCAAGACTGTCACCGACCGACTCTACCAAGACTTCAAGGAGCAAGGTCCGGTCAAGCTGCCGGAAGGCTCCGTCGGGTTTGACAACTCCCCGGGCTTCAGGCAGGTTAAGGCACCTTCCGACACCGCATCCTCACTCCACTACGAAGCCGCCGCGCGGTTGCGCGAATTGCTGGATCACTCCGTTCCGGTCAAGAGCGAGCCCTTCGGCCAAAACGGCCAATCCGCCTTGCACCACCGCTACGCGTGGATGACCTTCTCCGATGGTACGACGCGCCCCGTAGCAATCGCCCTCGGGGAATGGGCACCGCAAACCCGCAAGGAGGGCCTCACCGTCCGCACGCTGGAAGTCGGACCGGTGATGGATCTCGCGGGGAAGACTCCCGACGAAGCCTTCGCCACCGCCATCAAGCCGGAGCACCTGCCAGAGGGCACCGATGCACCTTCCGTGTGGAACCAACCGCAGCGCATCCCCGCCCTGGCCAAAGCCGACAGCACAGAACCAGCCTCCCGCGAACCGGACTATGCCAAGGCCGAGGCCCAGGGAATCACGCGGGAGGAAATCCAGCCCCTGCTGGAAGCAGCCCGAGCCAAGCACCGGGAATTCACTTCGGAAAATCCGAGAGAGAGAGGCATGATGGCCACACTGATCAAGGATGGCAAAGCCATTCACGGCTTCAGTTCCACCATCACCCCCTTTCGTCACGAGGATTTACATCCCGACGTCAAAGCCGCCTTGGATTCTGTATCTCTTGCTGATCGAAGTAAATTCCATTCCCGCTGCGCTGAAATTTGGATGATCTCCGATATGTTAAAGAATGGAATCGACCCACACGGCACCACCATCGTCGCGACGCGGATCGGCGGGGAAAAAGATGGCCTGATACGCAATCCCTGCACTTCTTGTGCTCCCGCTCTCAACAAATTTGAAATTCGCTTCCTGGAAGCTGAAGAACGCCAACCATCGCAATAGATTTCATGAAAAAAAGATTCCCTAACGAAGTGGAGAAAATTCTCCGATCTGGTGGCTGGACAGGCCTTCAAAAGGATTGGAACGGGAAAGCTGCCTCCCCATTTCCAGCAGCCGAAAAGGCCCTAGGAGAGTTCGGAGGTTTTTATTATGCGCCCGACCCCGCCACTGGCATCGAATTTGCACGTTCCCGATTCATCATCGACCCTGGAAAAGTGGGATACCCCACTGAATATTTGGAAGAGGAAGAGAAAGCCATTGGCAAAAAGCTCTATGCCATTGGGACATTGTATGACGAACCCATCGACCTGTTGATCGCAGAAGATGGCACCCCCTACTCCAACACCGACTACGGCATCTATCAGGATGGCGACACCTTCGACGATGCATTGATTGCCTGCATCCTCGGCATCCGCCCATCCCCCAATTACACGCTCTATCCCGTTTTCAATCGACAAGCTCAACCCGGCCAACCACCGGTAGCTCGCTGCGAGTGGCTCGTCGACAAGCCATTGCTCCCGGATGGGCGGGAAGACTGACTCATCCTGCTGGAGTCCCGCCTGGCGGAGATGACCGCGGCTGGCGGCTCGGCCGGGGTGGTCCAGCAATTGACCGAACCGGGCCTGCAACAGATCGCCTCCGCGCTGAGCAAGGACATTCCCGGTCCGGAGTGGGAGAGCCTGCTGCGACAGGAGCGCGAGCACCTGGGGGAGGCCTTCGGCGTGGCGTTTCTCTACGGCATCTTCGGCGCGGGCAGCCACACCCTGATCGAGGGGGCGAACGCGTCCGCGCTGCGCAAGGTTTTCAGCGATCGCCAGGGGCTGGAGCTGGCGGGCATCGGGGCGCGGGAGGCGGGGAGCATTTCCCAGATGGCGCTCACCGATCCGGTCGCGGCGGCGCGCCTGCACCAGGAGATCTGGAAGGCCACACCCATCGAGCAACGCGCGGCCAACAGCCGTGCCTCGATCGACCGCCTGCAGTTGGCGGAGGCGGCGCGCGCCGGCATCCCCGGCATCGAACCGCAGCCGGACGGGACCTTCACGGTCCACTACCACGATGAGGGGCAGCGGGTGCGGGACTTCGCCAGTCGCGAGGAGGCCGCCGCCGCCATCATCGCCCATGAGCAGGACCGGGGCGTGGAGCTCGCGCGCGCCAATGCCTCGCTCATCCAGCAGCTCCAGTCAGGAGCCGAGGGCACCGGCCGGAACCTCGCCGTGGACGAGCTGCCATCCAAGAACCTCGCCGAATGGGCCGGGGATTCCGCCGGAAAGATTGCCCAGGCCCGGGCCCGCGTGGCCATCATGCTGCGTCAGGCGGGGAAGGACATGGGGCTGGCCCGCGATGTGGACCTTTCCACCATTCCCATCATGGGCATGCGCTGGAATGCCCGCGAGCCGGATGGCTCGACCACGCTCCACATCGCGCTGGCGGAGGACTCGCAGCCCCACCACGTCATCGAGGAGCACGCCGAAGGCCTCGCCGCCTGGCTGCTGGACGAGGGCCATGTGTCCGAGCAAACGCTGACCCGCTGGCTGCGCGATACCGAGGCCGGGACCCGCAGCCGTTTCCTCCACGACGACCTCGGCGCGCTGTCCCCGGCGCTGCGTCGGCAGGAGCTGCTGGAGGCCTTCAGCCACGTGGCCGTGAACAACGCCACCGGCCGCTACGCCGACAGCGCCCTGCCCTCTCCGGTGCGGACCTTTTTCCGCGCGTTCAAGGAGATGATCGCGCAGCACCTGCGCATCGCCACGGACTTCCTGCGCCTGCGGCGGGAGGGCAAGGTGGATCCGCACTTCGCGCACTGGCTGGACGTGGCGGGAGGGCTGGATCCGGACGTGCACGGTCCGTTGCGGCCGGAGGATGGATCTACGGCGAAGGCAGTAGATACGGACCGGGCGAAGGATGAGGCGTTCTCGTTCAGTCTGGCGGAGTCCACGCCGGAGCGGGACGCGCGGCCGATCACGCCGCTGCGGATCTCATCGGAGGCGTTGCCGGGTGCCGGACAGAAGGATTGGCGCAATACCATCCGAGCTTACATTGCCACACAGTTGCAGGGAAAAATGATCCTGAATGTCGACTCCGGTCACTGGATCAAATTCACCTCGGAAAGCAAAGGGAAGGCGGCATCCCGCCTCCACACCGAAAAGGCGTTTCGATCCGCGCACCAACTTCAAGACATCACGGTCCAGGCGCTCCATCTCGGCTCGATCGCTCCTGACGCGCGGAAAGCGGAAACTACTGCGGCGATCCACTATTACGCCATGCCCATTGAGATCGAAGGCAAGGAATTAGTTGCCTGGTTCAACACGCGCGAACCAAAATCGCACGAACACGCGATCTTCTACGAGTTCGGCATCGTTGATAAAAATGCGGCCCGAAAAGACCAGAGCGTCACGACAGCCACGAAGGGCGTGCCGATCACCTCGCAATTCGGACCGCAAGCCAATGTTCGCAGCTTTTTGGACAATGTCAAAGACTGGCTCCCCGCCGCCATCAAGGTGGGCCAGGAGGCCGATGGCGGACCGCATCAGGAGACTTCCTTCTCCATCGAGAACCCAGGAGCAGGAGCGCCCCATCCGCCGTCCGGCGGAGGTCCACAGGACTCCAGTTTGGATAGATCTCGAGACCCGGAAGACAAGCTCAATAGAGGTGACGCCACGAACGAAGCATCAACCGATCCGAATCCGTCCACCTCCGCCCCGTCGGGCGATGAAAAATCCTTCAACTGGTGGTTCCACGGACCGGTGCAACGGGGAATATTCGCCGTCCTTTCCGATCAAGGCACCCTTGATTTTGGAATCGTGGCAGGCAAGGATTCCCCTGTCCGGGGCACGGCGATGTTCAAAGCCATGATGACCCATTATGGGGAACGCGTTGAGCGGATCGGCGGAAACTGGTATTCCGGCACAAACCTCGACAAACTCAACGAACTAACAGCCTCCGGAATCACCCTTGAAGAATCGGCAGCCAAAACATGGACCGGGGGCCAAGCAGCCAAATACGGTTTCACCAAAGTCCGAATCCTTGAAGCCGACGGCAAGCCCGGAGACTATTCCGTTGTCCGAGTAGTTTTTGAACGATGAACGAAGAAACAGCCAACCACGCTCGCAATCTTCTTGGAGAAGGCGCTTCGCCTACTTCGATTTTCCGCTATCTCCTCGAGAAGGGTGGCCCGTCCCGGCAAGACCACTTCCATCTCGTGCATGATCTCCAATCACTCTTCGACATGAGCGTCGATTCCTTGCTCATGATCGGCGCTTGGGACAAATGGAAAAAGAATGGCTACGACGATTCGACCTTGGATGAGAAACTAAAGGGTCGAATCAAGATGAAGAACTAAAGACGGATCCACATCGCGCTGGCGGAGGACTCGCAGCCCCACCACGTCATCGAGGAGCACGCCGAGGGCCTCGCCGCCTGGCTGCTGGACGAGGGCCATGTGTCCGAGCAAACGCTGACCCGCTGGCTGCGCGATACCGAGGCCGGGACCCGCAGCCGTTTCCTCCACGACGACTTCGGCGCGCTGTCCCCGGCGCTGCGTCGGCAGGAGTTGCTGGAGGCTTTCAGCCACGTGGCCGTGAACAACGCCACCGGCCGCTACGCCGACAGTGCCCTGCCCTCCCCGGTGCGGACCTTCTTCCGCGCGTTCAAGGAGATGATCGGCCAGCACCTGCGCATCGCCACGGACTTCCTGCGGCTGCGGCGGGAGGGCAAGGTGGATCCGCACTTCGCGCACTGGCTGGACGTGGCGGGCGGGCTCGATCCGGACGTGCACGGGCCGTTGCGGCCGGAGGATGGATCTACGGCGAAGATCGTAGATCCGGTCCGGGCAGAGGATGGGGTGTCCGCGAAGGATGAGGCGTTCTCGTTCAGCCTGGCGGAGTCCACGCCGGAGCGGGACGCGAGCCCCGGCTCCGCGGGCGGAATGGGAAATGGATTTCCGCAGGCCTTCGTTCCCGGCTGCGATCCCTCCGGGATCCAGAATTCGCCCGGGGAAAGATCGAGAGTCATGGTGTCGGAAGATCAGGGAGGAATTGCCCAGCCGGAACTGTCACCAGTTCCGCTACTCCACGGACACGCGAAAGACGTGTATAAGATCAGGGTTGCAAACCCCAGGCGTTGATGAGCGATCCCTTCGGGACCAGGAGCACCGTGAAGAACACGACAGATGTGGGTAAAGGGCAGGTTCCTTCAGGTGAGGGATCTGTGATCCGGAATCACGGGGGGACCCGAATGAAGAGGGGCTGCGGCGGGAGAGCGCCGCCACGGCAGGATCGAGCATCCGTCCGGATGGCACCAGTCACCGTCCCGGAGTTTTTCCCAGGTGGAGTATTCCTTGAACCAGATCCTTTCACGCACGCGTGGATCGGACGGGAAGGAAGCCCCGGCGGTCCATGGCTTGGGACCGTAGGAATAGCTGAGCACCCCGTAGTTCTCGAACCAGTCCTTCTCGGGACGGACGACGCCGGGAAGGAGCGCGGTGTAGTCGCGGTCGATGTCATTGACGTAGACGGCCCGCCCCCAGCGGTCGGGCAGGACCCGCAGGCTGCCTCCGGCGACGGAGACCAGTGAATGGTGGCCGTTGACCCTTTGCACGCGCCGCAGTTCGTCGATCCTGCTCCAGGTGTCGGCGTGGCCGGTTTCGATGAGATTGAGGATGGGGCAGTTCGAGAAGATCTCATGTTCCCGGCTGGGGTCACGGATGTCCCAACAGGTGCCGAGCTTGATGCCGACGGTGGAGGCCATGACCTGGCATCCGCGCATGTCATCGAAGTAGACGGCGGCGGGATCCGCGGTCATGAGGTGATCGGAGTCCATGAGCCAGCAGCGGTCCCACTCCTGCGGATGATCCCGCAGGATCTCGAGGCCATCGTAGGAGGGCAGGCCTTCCGCGATGCGGGCGGGGCGGACGGCGATGAATTCCACCAGCAGGTTCGCGGCGTGGAAGTCCGCGGGAGGCTCGCCGCGGAAATAGCAACGGACATGCACGGGATGGAGCGTCCTCCGGACGATGCTGTGGATGGTGACAGCCAGCGGGATCATGAGCATGGGATCCCCGTGGAGGACGATGTTGATGGGCCTGACGGTCTCCCCCACCCGCCCGCTGTGATCGAGGTCCCGACGCCAGGCGGCGGCGAGGGCGGACAGCCGTCGATCGGGCGGCACGCCGTCTTCCGCGAGGGCTTCCTCCTTCGCCCTGCGCACGATGGGAACACCGGTGAGGTGGGTCGGCCGCTCGACCGGGAGAGGCGTGCCATCGTGGACGAAGAAGGCGTCCCACCCTTTTTCCACGAAGGACGTTTCGTCTGCGGATTCCGCGTCGTCCGGGAGTTCGATGTCCCGATAGTCGAGGGTGCCGGGGTCTTGGCCACCCGGCTGCCAGGTATTCCGCGGCAAGATGGCGGCCCGGGTGTAGCCAGAGGCGATGAGCCCGCGCACCTCGCGCGCGGAGACGGGGCCGCCGAGCAGGATGTGGCGGGGCCGCCAGTGCCGGTGCACGAGCCAGGGTGCGCCCCCCTCGAGCAAGCCGGGCGTTTCCGCCGTATCGGGGCTGGAGCCGAAGCGGACAAACGATGGTGGCCCGCCGGCATCGCCGTGCTCCGGCGGGATCTCCGGCACGACCTTCAGATCGGGAAGCGCGGGGGCGACTTTTTGCAAGACGCCGTCCCGGTCCTCGACGAGCACCTTCCAACCGCGCTCCGCGAGATCGATCGCCCGCGCTAGATTCCCCGGCTCGATCTCGAGGACGAGGGGCTTCTCCCACTGCCCCATGCGGAGGCATTCCCAGGAGACCTTCTCGCTGGCCCACAGGCCCGCGCTTGGGGCACCGCCGCCATTCCTTTTCCACGGACGGTCTCCTTTTTTCCAATGGACGAGGCTGTCGGAAAATCCGGCGGTAGGTGGCCCGCCGCAGGGAACCATCCCGCGGAGAGGAGCGAGGCACCGGGTGGAGGCACGGGAGACCCACCAGGCCCCCGGCTCGGGGGGCAGGGCTTCCCCTTCCCCTTCCCCGGCTTCACCGGTCTCCGATCCGGCAGGAGCACTCCGGTGGAGGATCTCCGCAAGATCGCCAAACACGAGCAGCGGCCCATTGATGAAGAGAAACGATTCCCAATCCGAGGTGAGGCGGTCGAGGATGGCCCACCCGTCCGTGCCACGGGAGGCAGCGGAAAACCCCGATGCCGGCAGGGAAACGAAATCCACCGCGAGGTGGCGGGCGCGGAAGGACGGCGGGGCGAAATCGAAGCAACCGATCCGGACCTGCACGGGAACGGCGGTCCTTCTCATGACGCTCGCGAGGAGGGCGGGCACGGCCTCGAGCTCGCTCCTGTCCGCGGTGAGGAAGATCCGGATCATCGGGTGGGTCATGGTTGGGCGGTTTCCAGGGCTGGGGTGGCCGCGACATGCATGCGGTCCTCGGGACCCTCGAACCAACGCATCACCACGATCTCCCCGTCCTCGACATCCCACACGCCGGAGGCGCACGAGGACTTCCGGGCCATCACCCCGTTGTCATAGAACCGGACCTCATCGGCCCAGTCCGGATGGGACACGGCCATCACATGCCAGGGCTCGGAGGTGTAGATGGTGTGGACGGCGGCCATTCTTTCGGGTGACAGCCAGTGGGAGGTGATGAGGTTGTTTTCGCGGGTGGGATACGAGCGGTTGTGATAGCACAGGCGATCGCTCGCCAACACCTGTCCGCACCGTTCCGCGGCGGCGCCGCTGAGGATGAGATCCTCCGCGCCGGTGGCGGGCAGGGAATCATCGGCCGCCAGTTCCTCCACCATCCTGCGGGAGAGGAGGTAGCCGGCCCCGCCGCTGCCTGCTCCGCGATAGTGGAAGAAAGCGGCATCGGCGACGTGGTCGTGGCCGCCGAGGGTGAGTTCCCCGAGACGATCGGCCGCGACATAGGTGTCGTCATCGCACTTGAACAACCAATCGAAGTCGTAAGCCTGGAGCGCGAGTTTGAAGAAGCCCCTGACCTTCGCCGGGAGATGGTGGTAGCCGTCGGACACGCCCGGGACCACGCGGATGTCCGCGGCGGACTGGTCCTCCGGCGCATCCGCCGCGCCCTCCGCTTCCCCCAGGAAGAAAACCCCGCGGACATGGGGAGGACAGGTGGAGAGCCAGGTGTCACGGACCGCGCCGCGCTTCTCCACGTTTTTCAGGCAGGTGCAGATCCCGATCAGGATCCGCGGGCGATCGGGCGGATGGGAGCAGTCGGACGCGGTCATTCAAAACGGTATTTCTTCTTCAGGGCGTCCTGCCTCTCCGGGGGCAATTTCGAGAGCCATCCGCTCGCCTCGGACTTCGAGTCGGTGCCGGCGAGATAGATGCACAGCTCCTCCACGCAGAGGTCCGTCGACTCCCCGCCGGGCTGCTTGACGAGCCATTGCGAGGCTTCGATGGAATCCTGGTTCATCCATTCGGCGAAGGCCGGGCGGAGGAGTTCCTGCCTGCCGGTCTTCAGCACAAGCTCGACGGAGGACTTCGGACGCTGCGAGACCCAGCCCTTCACGGTTTCCTTCAATTGGTCGGAGTCCTGCAACGATGGATCCTTGAGCAGGACCTTCTCGAAGGCATCCTTCGACATGTTCGCGCCGAGCCGGAAGAAGCTCCCGGGTGTGAATCCGGGAGTCGCCTTCATGTCGTCCAGCACGGCCTGGAAGACGGGCAGATTGGCGGCGTCGAACTTGAGTCCACCGCTCCCCAGGATCTGGCCGATCGCGCTCACCTTGATGTCCTCGGGAAACAAGGTCCCGAATCCACGCAGCGAATCGGAGTCGCCCGCGGCGATGCTCTTCCGGAGTTCCACGGCGAGGCCGCTGGCGAGATAGCCGCGCGGCGTTTGGCTCGACTCGCGCCCACCCGCATCGAGGGGCGAGGCCATGGCGATGATGCGCTGGAGATCCGCGGTCTTCGCATCGGCATACAGCAGCGAGCCGACCGCGCCCCAGATCGCGCTGGAGGGATTGCCGATCCGGGCCTCCGTGAATTCGGTGAAGACCTTCGATTGGAGCAGCGCCTCTCCGCGACCGGGATCGAGGAGGATGGCCTTCGCGGTGAGGCCCGAGGCGAACTGCAGTCCATTCACCGTCCGCAGCCCGCCCAGACGCTCGAGAGCGTCGTTCCACTCCTCCGGCTTCAGCGCGCCAGCCAGGGCCACGCCGACGAGTTGATGGCTGACATGGAGTTCCTTGTCGCATTTTTCCAGCAGCTCGCGCAGACCGGCATCGTCGTGGCTGCGGATCATCTCCGCGATGAGGTCCGCCGTGCGGGCGATGGTGGCGCGCCCGCCATCCGGGCCCGGGCTGGCGGACTGCCGGAGCACGGCCGCGAGCCGGTCCGAGCGATCCTGTTTCCGGGATTCCGCGCGGTCCGCGGGCGGGGTCGACTCCGGGCCGCCGCCCGCGTCCTGCTTCCGCTCGCACGAACCCAAGGCTCCCATGCAAATGCCGACCATGGCGGCCGCCGACAGCCCGCGCGCGCGCTTCGAGGTGAGGAGCGGGGTCATGGCTGTTGTTTGATGAACGCGGCCTTTTCCTCCTCGTTCAGATGATCCTGGACGAACTTGCGGGCGGCTTCCGGCCCTTCCTTGATCTCGATCTGTTGGACGAGCGCCGGCAGGTTGGCCTTATGCAATAGATCATCGGGAAGCATGGCCGACTTGACCCAAGCCGCGGTGGTGGAATCCAGTCCGCCGGCCCGGGTCATGGCGGTGCTTAGAAAGGACGACCTCTGCCGTTCGTCCTTCCCGGCGAACATCGCGGAAAGCTGGTCCTGATCGCCATGGGCGAGGAATTTCCCGGCGTACGAGGCAGCCAGGTTCTGATCTTCCGGGAGGCCGAGGGCTTTCACCATCGAGGCATAGGGAATGGTTTTCCAGGCGTCCTCGTTGTTGGAAATGTAATCCCCCATCAAGGTGGCCAGCATGATCCGGTAGCGGCTCTTTTCCACCTCGCTGGCCGAGGCATCGTCGAGGCTGCGGATCATTTGGGTGACCTCCGCGTCGCTTTTCGGCGTGAATGCATTCCTCAAAGCGGAGTCCGCGAACTGGAGCTGGTCGGCCAGATTCCAGTTCTTGAGCGCCCCGAGCAGGTCCGGGATGTCGGAGGGCTTCGCTTCGCTGTAGGCGGTTTGGAGCAGCCTCGTCTTGGTCCGCCCGGAATCGAGATCCGCCACCATGGCCAGATAGACCCCGGCATTCATGAGTGGGCGGCACTCGCTCATGAAGAACTCGGCCAGATCCTCCAGCTCTTCCGCCGATGCGCCCGCCGCTTTGAACTCCTCGAACCGGGCGATGAGGTCGGCACTGGTCAATTTGCCCTGGCGGGCGAGTTCCAACTGGTTCTGCTTGAATTTCTTGATCGCCGCCGCCCGGTCCTTGCCCGCCAGCAGCGAGGCGGCACTTTGATGCAAGGAGGGCCGTGCGCCCGGCTTCGCGGCCAGGGGAGTTATGTCGGACCTCCCTTCGGATCCGGCGGCTTTCGGTCCGGTCAGCCAGGAGACCAGCCAGACTCCGGCAATGATCAGGATGAATCCGGCAGATATCGCAAGCGGCGATTTTTTGATCATTTCCCTCCAAGTGTGATCTGGTTCCAAAACAAGCTTGCACGGTAGCCGCGGGGCGGAACCGTGCAAGTTGATTCAACCCGGTCGAACCCGTATCAGGGCGCGACGGTGGTCTCGGGCTCGGTCGTCTCGGGACCCGTGGTGGTATCGGGAATGGTGGTGCCGGTCATCTCTTCCGATTCCACGGTGATATCCACGTCCTTCTCGGAGAAGAACGGCGTGGTGCCGCTCACCGTGGTGCCGTTCACCTTGGCCACGACTCCGGAAGGCGGGTAGATGTAGACCTTCGAGTGGACCTTGGTGGTCACGGATGCCGTGCCATTTCCGGTCGGTGTATCGAATGTTGTGTACATCTTCACCTCCCAGTTGACGCCCCCGATGAGCAGATTGGAAATCGTTGTGACGGTGGGCTGGGAGCCCGGGACCGTCACCTGGATGTTCGGGGAGTGGTAGTTGGGAGTGAGCGCGGCCGAGAACGTGGCGGGGTTGCCCTGTCTGGGGCCTTGCGTCGCGCCCGTGTCCACCGCTCCAGTGGAATCGTATTGGGTGATCTGGAGCCTCGCCGACCCCGTGAAGGTACCCACCGGCTTGTCCCCGTTCTGGATGCTGGAGTGCGGAACCAGCGCCTTGACGGCCACCTGGGTTCCCACCTTGTTGCCGCTGCCATCGTAAGCCTGGATGATGTATTCGGTTCCGGCGTCGGTGCCGTCCTTGCTCGCCGGGGCGGTGCACTTGATGCGGTAGTCCTTCGGCGTGGTGGTGCCGCCCCCGGTGGTGATGGCGAGCCCGACGCCGGCACCGGCGGCGCTGATGAGGCCGCCGAGGATGCCGGGCGAGCTGACGAGCACGGTGGCGAAGGAGCCCTTCTTCAGGAAGGCCCGGCGGGAAGGATGGGCTTCCGGAGCACCGCCCTGGTTTTGTGGATGTTGGTCTGTCATGCCTTGACGATTGGATGTTGGAGTTTTTGCCTGACTCCGATGGAGATCGGCCTGGGGCGTCGGCTCCAATCCCACCACGAGGCGGGAGTTAATTCCGACCAATTCTTCTAACTATTCCCCATTCGCGTCAGACATCGCACGCCTAACAGTCACATCTGATCGCGTCAAATTATTACTCAGGAACCGCGCTTATTGTTATTTCAACAGATCACCCTTGGATCATCAAACGCCACATAATCGGCCATAACAGGTTCCATCTTGCGCGGCTCCTGGCGTTCTGCTGGGTTCGGGCCATGAACTGGGCCGACATGTTTCCGATCCTTGGCGAAGACATGCTGGAGGACTACGAGGCCACGGCGACCGCCGCGGAGAAGGCGGAGCTCGAGGAATGGTTCGGGGTCGCCCGTGTCATCCCGAGCGGGAGGACCAGGCCCGGGCCAAGCCAGGGCCACCCCCACATCGCGGCGGCCACCGTGTTCTGGAAGCACGTGGGCGCGGACGATCCCGACCTGCCGGTCCCCACCCGGGAGCGGCTGGTCCACGCGCGGAGGATGGGGTTGATCAAGCGTTTCGATCCCTGGGAGAGTTACATCGAGCCGATGCTGGTGGCGGGGCCGGAGCAGATCGCGCGCAATCCGGACGTGGAATTCCGGGCCTATCTGGCCAGCGACCTGGAGTTCCTGGCGGGGGATCTGGTGGAGGCGGGCTGGGAGGTGCACCTGATGAAGAGCCCCTCGATCCGCTATTCCCCCGGCGGCTTCTGGAGATTCCTCGCGCTGGAGGACGCGGCGCTGGTGACGATGCTGGACGCGGACCGCGTGGCGCTTTCCGACACCGAGATCGAGCGGACGCGGGTGATGCACCGGCTGGGCCTCGGCCTCTGGCGCGTGCCCGGATATTACAACCACGAGCCGGTGAACGAAGTCCGCTACCGCCCGATCCTGGGCGGGCACTTCGGAGCCATGGGCGGCATCCCCGCCAAGAAGTTGATGCAGGCCTATGTCTGGCATGCCCGGCGTGGCTCGATGCCGCTGGTGGTGAATCTACCCGGGGGACGGCAAACTCCGCTGATGTTCGCCAAGTGGCCGGGCTACGGCTACGACGAGATCTTCCAACTGGTGGGCCTGTACCCGTGGCTGGTGGAGGGCGGCACGCTGACCTTCGTGCCGCGGGACTCCCGTTCGTTCTTCCTGCCCGCGGACATCGACTACGTGAACCATGCCAACCCCAACAGCGAGGTGGCGTATTTCGATGGTTGAGGTCCCTCACCCGGCCCGCCTTTCACGGCGTTTCCCCGTCACGCATGGCCCCCGCCGGTGGGATGCCGGGAGCTTCCTTTTCGAAACGCTCCGTCAGACACACGCGAAGCCGGGCTTCGCGCTACTTGGCGCGGGGATCGGCGGGCCAAGCGAACATGGCTTGCTCGGCGATGCCGCGGAGCTCCTCGACGGTGGCGCCGCTGGTGGCCTGGACGGCCATGCCCTGGAGGACGGTGCAGAGGTAGCGGGCGAGGCGGGCGGGGTCGACGTCCTTGGAGAACTCGCCGGCTTTCCGGGCGCGGGTGAAGCGCGCGGCGAGGGCGGCCTGCATGTCGCAGCGCTGGGCGATGAGTTGCTCGCGCACGGGGCGGGCTTCATCGCCGCAGACGAGGGCGCTCTGGATGGCGAGGCAGCCGCGGGGGTGGGCGGGGTCCGATTGGAGATCGAGGGCGCCGCGCAGGAGGGCCTCGGCGGTGGCGCGGGCGGTGGGCAGGGCGAGGGCGGCCTTGACGTAGGCGGCGGGACCTTCGCTGTAGCGGGCGAGGACTTTCTGGAAGAGGGCCTGCTTGTTGCCGAAGGCGGCGTAGAGGCTGGGGCGGTTGATGCCCATGGCGGCGGTGAGGTCGCTAAGGGAGGTGCCTTCGTAGCCTTTTTCCCAGAACAGCAGCAGGGCCTTTTCGAGCGCCTGATCGGCGTCGAAGGCGCGCGGGCGGCCGATGGGGGTGGCGGGCTTGGGAGCATTCATACCTTTCGGTAAAAAATGTCACTTGACCGGGAAAAGTCCAGCGGCTAGTTCTGTATCGTTCGTTACAGAACAGGATCACGGGATTCAAAACACAAACCAACGTCATCGACATGAGCACGAGCACTGGAAGCAAATTGCAAGGGAAGACCGCCATCGTCACCGGAGCCTCGAAGGGCATCGGGGCGTCCATCGCGCGCCTGCTGGCGGCGGAGGGAGCGGCGGTGGTGGTGAACTACGCCTCAAGCCGGGAGGGGGCGGACCGGGTGGTGGCGGAGATCACGGCCGCGGGAGGCAAGGCGGTGGCGGTGCAGGCGGATGTTTCGAAGCAGGAGGACATCACGCGGCTGGTGGCGGAGAGCGTGGCGGCCCACGGGCCGATCGACATCCTGGTGAACAACGCGGGGATCTACGAGATGGCGCCGCTGGAGGAGATCACGGCGGAGTCGTTCCAGCGGCAGTTCGGCCTGAACGTGCTGGGGCTGCTGCTGACGACGCAGGAGGCGGCGAAGCAGTTCAATCCGGCGGGCGGGAGCGTGATCAACATCAGCTCGGTGGTGAGCACGTACGCGCCGGCGGGGTCCGCCATTTACAGCGGCACGAAGGGCGCGGTGGACACGATCACGCGTGTGCTTTCGAAGGAGCTGGGCGGGCGCGGGATCCGGGTGAACGCGATCAATCCGGGGATGGTGGACACGGAGGGGACGCGCAGCGCGGGCATCGCGACGGATGAGAGCGAATTCCGGAAGCACCTGGAGGCGACCACGCCGCTGGGCCGGATCGGCCGCCCGGATGACATCGGGAGCGCGGCGGTGTTCCTGGCATCCGACGATTCCTCGTGGGTGACGGGCGAGCTGTTCTACGTGGCCGGCGGGCTGCGGTGAGACGGTGCCGCGGGATCGGGCCCGTGGGATACGATGGATTTCGTAGCTCCCGCGGGTCCGGTTGGCCAGGTGTTCCATGGCGCGGGCGGGAGGGTGGTCGTAAGTTCCATTCGTCAGGACTTCGAACCCCTTTTCATCATGGCGACCTCTCTCGCGACGACCGGCTATCAGATCACGACCTCGGGCAGTTTCTACCTGGATACCCTGTTCCCCGGGGTGGAGTATCTGCTCTGCTGCAAGAGCGACGCAGCGATCGGCTCGGGCTCGTCCGAAATCACGCTTTCGCAGCCGGCGCCATCCGGCACGGGCGTGCTGCTGATCGATGACGGGGCGCTGAACCAGGCGACGCCGAAGACGGAGGCGCGGTTCGTGGCGTTCAATCGACGGCTGAACCTGGACGTGGGTTATTACTCCGGCCCTCCGATCCAGGTGATCTGCCTCCCGATCCGCCGCCTTTCCTGAGGTCATGATCGGAGTGCTCAATGGCGGCGTGGTCCGGGGCGGGGCGATCCGCGGCGCGGTGGTGTTCGACGGGGCGGCCGGTCCCACGGGCCCGCCGGTGCTGCTGAACCCGGGGGCGATGTTCATCGCGATCGATGATCCGGTGAACCAGGTCGGGGCCTACATCAACCTGATCACGGCGGCGGAGTGGCGCGGGGCGGAGTTCGTCTCCAGGACCTGGCTCTACTATGGACCCTATGTCGGCGCGCAGGAGTTGTACACGGGCCCGCTGGAGTTGTCCGACCAGAGTCTCCACGATGCGGACATCTTCCTGAGCGAGGAGGCCACCAACGCGGCCGGCACCTCGACGGAGGATTCGAACAGCCTGCACCTGGACTTCACTCCGGTGATCCAGAATGCGCCGGAGATCGTGGGGCCGGTCTACGCCGGGGCGAACGTGGAGCTGACGGAGTGGGCCTACTACAATAACTACTACGGGGCCGTGTACTACCTGTGGTTCATCGATGGCGAGGCCTACGCGGAGACGAACTCGCCGGGCGTGGATCTTCCTCCGGACTGCTCCGGGAAACCGCTCTACTGCGCCATCGTCGGCATCAACCTGTATGCCACGAGCGGGACCTACCTCACCCCTACCGTGACCATTCTATGAAACTATTCGTACCCATCGAGAAGCCGCCCGTCCAGGAACCCACGAAGGAGCAGATGCGCCAGTTGGTGCCGCGGGTGGTGCGGCAGAGCGCGGCCACGAACTTCCAGCGGCTGTGCGCGATGCAGCGCCAGGGGATCGAGACGATCTGGAGCAATCCGCGGCTCACGCCGCAGGAGGCGGTGGACACGCTGGGCACCAGCGCGGTGAAGGTGTTCCGCGCGCACGGCCACCTGACGGAGCTGATCCTGGCCTTGGCGGCGCTGGAGGAGGCGCCGGAAACGCCGGAGATCCTGTTTCCGACGAATGCTTTCACGGCGAACGAGGATGGCACGGTGACGGTACTGGATGCGCCGTACGTGCCGGGGGTGTGAGGCGGCTCTGAATTTGGAGTGCGGCGAGGCATCGCCGCTTTGGGTGCCGGAGAGGATCGACGGGACTTGCAGCGGAACCGCTGAAGAGGAGCGGGAACCAGAGAAGAGGTGATTCTGGAACGAGGGATCGGGTTGGCGAATGCAGGTGTTGCACCCGGCGATGGCTCGCCTCCGCTCAAAGCGGCGATGCCTCGCCGCACTCCACATCAGAGGCACCCTGCCTCCTTTTTGAATGCGTTTCAGCCCGTGACGCGGACGACCTGGGTTCCCGCGATCTGGTCGTGGAGGCAGCGGCGGTCCTTGCGGAAGATGCTCAGGATGTCCACCAGGCTGATGATTCCGCCGACGATGGGAATGAACATGAGGAGGCTCGAGAAGCCATAGCGCTTCAGCAGGAGATCGATGGCGGAAGGCTTGCCTCCGGTCATGGTGGCGATGCGGATGCCGGTGAGTTTTTTGCCGATGGTCTGGCCGCTGCGGCAGAGGAGCCACGATTGCACGGCGTAGAACACGATGATGCCCAACAGGGCCAGCAGGTAGTTCTTCCCGGATGCGTAGGCCCCCGATTCGGCCCACACCAGAGGGAACCCGGCGGAGGAGAACGCGAAGCGGATGAGGCGGACGACGCCCAGATTGACCACTCCATCGATGACGACGCTGTGAAACCGGGTCCACGGGGACGCGAGGGGAAACTCTCCTGATTCCGCGGCCAATGGTGGCAGGGGCTCGCTGGCGGGTGGGGAGTAGGGATTGGACGTGTCCTCGCTCATGGATGGCCGGATGGGTAGGGCAAGACGGACCGGAGTCGAAGGAAAAAGACACGCGCCCCGGGGATTGCATCCCCTGCCCTTCCCTATCTCCGGGACATCTCTTGATTGACGGAGATTTTACAAACACGGCGGCGGGATTATTGTTAGAGTGGCGGCGATGATCCGTGTGTCCGCCGTTGCCGTTTCCCTGTCGGTTTCCGCCCTGCTGTTTTCCGGCTTGTCCGCGGTGCGGGCGGAGGAGCCGGATTGGACGGCTTCCCTGAACCGGAGCTTGTTGCCCCATGTCGGCAGGGGGTGGGCGCAGAACGGGCGATTCATCGGCTACACCGCCGCCAGCCCGCTGCTCCTGGATCGGCGGCTTCGCGAGCGGAAACCGGACACGTGGGAGGAAGCGTTGGCCGCCTACGGTCCGGGATGGGTTTCTCCCTTGAGCGGAGTCGGGATCTTGGAGTGGCATTTCGACGATGAGGTCGTGGTGCGTGGCGGCACACATCCGATCTCGTTGGACCGGCCGTTGGACGACCCGTTGGAGCGCCCGACCTGGAGCGCCGAGGCACCGCCCCGCATCAGGACGATTCCGGGCGGCAATCGACGACCCGTGCCGGAGAAGACGAGCCCGTTCGAAATTGCCCGCGCGCTCAAGCCGGAGGACGCACCGGTGTTCATTCCGGTCCCGCTCGAGGGACGGTTCGCGGCGTATTTCACGCGCCGTCCGGTGGTGCTGGCAGCGAAGCAGCGGGAGCGGATGCCGAAGACCTTCGCGGAGACGCTGGAGATCTTCGGTCCGGGCTGGCTGGATCCCGCGGTGACCGGGGGGGCGTGCCGCTGGTGGTTCGATGACGGGGTGGAGTGTTCGCTCCCGGGTCTGCCACGGCACCTGGCCGATGCGGTGACGTGGACGATCCAGCCACGGCCGAAAACGCCATCGGTGGTGGATCTCGACCGCGATCCCGAGGGGCTGGCCCCGCTTTCCGGCGAGCAGGCCCGGGCGATCGGCCAAGGCGCGGCACCGCGGCTGGGCATGAGGGAGGGCCGCGTGGTTTGCTACACGGGAGACGCCGCCATCCATCCGGCCGCGCTGCACGCCCGCACCCCGGCGACGTACCGCGAGGCGCTGGCGCTCCTCGGCCCGGCCCATGTGGAACACGGCTGGCAGTGGAAGTTCGACGACCAGGTGACCTGGAACGCGGAGATACCGGCGAAGCTGGAGGACAAGATCGATCTGCGAGAGTGGAAGCTGGAGTTTCCCGTGCAATCGACCGCGCCGTCTGGAGGGCAGCCGGTGGATCCGCGTTGAGCGGAGCGGAGGAGCGGTTTCACCGAAAGGAGCGTCTCTGATTTGGAGTGCGGCGAGGCATCGCCGCTTTGGGTGCCGGAGAGAATCGACGGGATTTGTAGCGGAGCTGTGGAAGAGGAGCGGGAACCAGGGAAGAGATGATTCTGGAACGAGGGAGCGGGTTGGCGAATGCAGGTGTTGCCCCCGGCGATGACTCGCCTCCGCTCAAAGCGGCGATGCCTCCTCCCCTTTACCCACATCTCCGGTGCAAACCGTGGCCGCGGTGGTGACAACGTGGGCAGGGAGGATTCACCCGAGCCTGTGCATCCGGTTTCTCGCTTTGGATTCGCGCCAACCCTCCTGAGCCCCGGCGAGGGGCGACGCAACCGGAGGCCAAGCGACAATCCAAATGAACATCCGCATCCGCCGTTCAAAGGGTGCCGGATCACCCGAAGAAACAGGACGGGCGGATCCGCCTGGAGAGCGCAGGCCGCGTCGTCCCTTCCGGGACTTGAAGATTCCGCCGCGATGCGATCCGGGGGCTTGCGCGCCCCGGCTAAGTTACGTCGCCCTCCGGGCTTGGAACTGGCGGTCGCTGGATGGGGACTGGAGCCACAAGGGTGTGGGTGGCCCCACCCCGCCCACGCTGTCACCAGCGCGGCTACCAAAAGGCGGCGCCTCGCAGATGTGGGTAAGGGGCAGGATGCCTCGCCGCACTCCAAATCCAGAGCCCCCTCTGGATGCCGCGCCTGCCGCCACTCCCCCACGTTCCGCGAAACAACCGGCGGCGGCGGGGCGTATGGCGGAGGTTCCTTTTCTTCGTGATGATCGCTTGTCCTTCCGTGTTCCGGGCCGTGCTGGGGTTGCTGGTGGCCGTGGTGGTTCCTTCCGTCCGCGCGGCGGAGGAGAAGCCCGTGCCGCCGAACGTGATCGTGATCTACATCGATGACATGGGCTACGGCGACATCGGCCCGTTCGGGGCGAAGGGTTACGCGACGCCAAACCTGGACCGGATGGCGGCGGAGGGGACACGGTTCACGAGCTTCTACTCGGTGCAGGCGGTGTGCTCGGCGAGCCGCGCGGGGCTGATGACGGGGTGTTATCCAAACAGGGTGGGAATCGCTGGCGCGCTGTTCCCGCACTCGAAGGTGGGGCTGGCTCCGGAGGAAACGACGATCGCGGAGGTGTGCAGGACCCGTGGCTACGCGACGGCCTGCATCGGGAAATGGCACCTGGGGGACGCGCGGGAGTTCCTGCCGCCGCAGCAGGGTTTCGATGAGTATTTCGGCCTGCCGTATTCGAACGACATGCGGCCGCTGCCGGGCAACACGCACCCGCCGCTGCCGCTGCTGGAGGGCAACACGGTGGTGAATCCAGCGGTGGACGATGCGGCGCAGGACCAGCTCACGACATGGTACACGGAGCGCGCGGTGGACTTCATCCGCCGCCACAAGGAGCGGCCGTTTTTTCTCTACCTGCCGCACTCGATGGTGCACGTGCCGCTGCATGTCTCGGACAAGTTCCGCGGCAAGACGGAGCGCGGGCTGTTCGGGGACGCGGTGGCGGAGCTCGATTGGTCGGTGGGCGAGGTGCTGGGGGAACTGCGCCGCAGCGGCATCGATGACCGCACGCTGGTGATGTTCTGCTCGGACAACGGGCCGTGGTTGAACCATGGCGATCACGCGGGCAGCGCCGGGCCGCTGCGGGAGGGCAAGGGCACGAGTTGGGACGGCGGCGTGCGCGAGCCGACGCTGATGCGCTGGCCGGGCCACATCCCGGCGGGCCGCACCTGCGATGTGCCGCTGGCGACCATCGACGTGCTGCCGACGGTGGCGGCGCTGGCCGGAGCGGAGCTGCCGGCGCGGAAGATCGATGGCGTGGACATCGGCGATGTGATCACGGGAAAGAGCGATCGCGCGCCGCACGAGGCGCTGTTTTTCTACTACCACGGCAATGACCTGGAATCGATGCGCTCGGGCAAGTGGAAGCTGGAGTTCGCGCGCAGCTACAGCTCGCTGGCGGGAAAACCGCCGGGGAAGGACGGCAAGGCCGTGCCCTACACGCAGGTGAAGATCCCCGCCGCGCAGCTCTACGATCTGGATGCCGATCCGGGCGAGCGGAGCGATCTCGCCGCCGCCCGTCCGGAGGTGGTGGCACGCCTTTCCGCACTCGCGGACCGGCAGCGCGAGGAACTCGGCGATGAGCTGGTGAAACGCCCGGGCACCGCCCGCCGCGCGCCGGGGAAAACCACGGCGGTCTCGGTGTTCCCGTCCGACGCGGGCTTCGAGAAGAAGCCGGAGGCGAAGTACGGGGCGCGATAAGCGGCGGCAGGCTGCCCTCCATAGAACCCGCAGGGTCTATCGGGCCCGGCGGTCGCCGGTGATCACGGAAAAAATTCCGTCACACGGTCATGTCCACTTTTCCGGACATGGCATTTGGAAACCCTTGGATCACAGCACCTATCTAACAGCATAAACGAAAGATAAAACATATCCACACCCCACCCCACGCGAAATAGACATTGCCTTTTCAACAAAACTCCAGAAAACCTGACCCAATCTCCCCCAAAGCCTGTATCCCCAACACAAACGCAACCATGAACCCATTGAAAACCCGGCTGATGCTGTCCGCCTTTGCCATAAGTGGACTCATCGCCTCCTCATCTCAAGTTATGGCCGATTTCGTTCCGGTTCCATTGCCGGACCCGAAGATCCCGGGCTATAGCTTCCCCGAGAACGAGGCCACCATCCTGAAGTGGGTGGCGGACACCGGCGTCACGGACCCGACGGTGAACACGCCGGCCTATGAGAAGATCTACCGCCACGGCTGGGGGCTGTGGGCCTCGCTCACGGCGGAGACGGACCAGAAGGACAACGGGCAGAACCTGCGCGTGTTCGAGACCTGGCTGACGCCGCAGGACGTGATCGCCGCCTCGAAGACGCCGAAGAACAACCTGCTCCAGCTCGCCCGCCGCGCGCGCCCGCAGCTCGAGGAATTCCGCCAGCTCAAGCACGGCAAGGACCCGCACCTGAAGGCCGCGGGCACCGCCACGGTGCTCGGTTTCGTGAAGTACGATCCCACCGCCGCGGAGCACATCATCAAGCAGGGGCTGCTGGAGAAGTCCGTGCTGGACCAGCTGCTGAGCTATGGCTCGGACGAGGTCCCGGTGTTCCCGATCACGGCGCTGGCGCTCAAGCCGGTGTTCCAGGTGATCAAGCAGAAGGACCTGGTGGACGGCCGCTACTACCAGCTGCCGGTGTGGCCGGGACCACCCGCCACCCCGCAGGCGTGGGGCTCGGAGACATGGCCGGGAGCCGTGTGGATCGACGTGAAGAACGAGGGCAAGGGCGACGGCAAGATCGACACCAAGCCGAACAAGGACGGCAGCACCCGCACGCCGGAGACGACCTATCCGGTATCCAGCCTGATCAATTTCCGGCTGAACTCGGACCAGGCCACGGCGCTGAAGTCCTACGGCGCGGCCCAGGGCGACTACGCCATCCTGCAGGCGATGCACGTGTCCGGCCGGGAGATCACGCGCTGGACGTGGCAGACCTTCTGGTGGACTCCCACCCCGGCCAACCCGCTGGCCCCGAGCTCGGTGGAGATCGCGAAGAACCGCCCGGCGCAGATCACCGGCCCGGCGGCGAACTACGCGATGTCCATCGCCTACACCACGGAAGTCCCCTCCCAGCCCTATGTGGGCGGGAAGAACACGGGCAACTCGCTCTACGCCTACAATCCGTGGCTGGAGGCGGGCTTCACGCCCTCCGACCTGCCGGACTCGATCCCCGGCACCTACGACGGCCAGCCGGTGGCGAACAACTACGGTGTTCAAAGCAATTGCATGAGCTGCCACGCCGCTGCGAACTACAATCCGAAGAACCTCGACACCGCGCCGAACTACTCGGGAGACCGCTACATCAGCCTGGATGACCCGCGCTTCGCTGGCACGCTGAAGGTGGACTTCCTGTGGTCGCTGCCCGGCAACGCGAAGTGAACTGATTCTCTGGTAAAAACCCAAACCAGCCCGGTCCCCGGAGTGATGCCACGCGTCGCTCCGGGGGCTTTTTTGTAGTCGGAAGCTCCGCTTTCGAAATGTATCCGCCAGCTCCGTTGGCGGTGGGCTGTGAGGCCGAACGAGGTCCTCCCCACAGAGGGAAAGCGGAGCTTCCCCCTACATTCTGAAAGCGGAGCTTTCAGCTACCCTGCGAAAGAAAAAGCGCCCGGCCTATGGACCGGCCGGGCGCTTCCTATTGCATTGTTCTACCCGATGAAACCGGTGGCGCTCAGGGCAGGGTGACCTTGAGGCGGGCGAAGCGTTTCGAATCGCCGGGAGGAAGGGTGTAGCTCACGGAGCTGCCATTGTCCGTGACGCCGCCGGGCGCGGTGGTCCAGGTGGCGAGGTCCGAGGAAACCTGCACGATGTAGGTGGCGGCGGCGGCGGGGTCCTTCGGCCAGGTGACCACGCCGTTGACGGGCTTGGGATTGGCGGTGAAGCCGGTGCCGGTGAGGCCCATGAGATACTCCACGCCGTTCGGGACGCCGTCGCCGTCGGCATCGAGCTCCGCGGCCTGGCCCCCGGCGTTGGCGGCGGCCCAGGCGGAGTAGCCACCGCCAGCCGCCGTCAGCGTCACCTTGCTACTATCCGAGTAGTGGATGATGAGGGTGTTCGCTCCCGCGGTGACGGTTCCTCCCTCCCCCAGCCCTGCGAACGTGCCGGTGAGCGTGCCACCAGTGTAATCGACGAGCGTGAGCTTCGTGCCCGCGGCGAGGGTGGCGGAGCCGAGGTCGGAGACGGACAGCGTGGCCCCGCCGAGATTCACCGCGCCGGTGGCGGCGAGCTTGTCGGCGGTGGCGGTGGAGCTGTTGATCTCCGCCTTGAAGGTGGCGCCTGACGCGAAGGTGGCGGCGGTGGCGGCCCAGGTGCCGATGCCCGCGCCGGGAGCGAGCGTGCCCGCGGCGTTCACGGTGAGCGCGGACGTGGCGCAGCCGCTGCCGCCCAGGGTCCCGGCGTTCACGATGGTGGCACCGGTGTAGGAGTTCACGCCGGTGAGGCGCATATGGCCCGCGCCGTTCTTGGTGACGCTGTGGGTGCCCGCGCTGTTGCCGCCGGTGCCGGCGTCGTTGATGATGTTCGAGCTGACCAGCAGGTCTATGCCGGAGGGCGTGGTGCCGGAGGCGGTGTTGAAGACGGGATCATTGCCCGCGGTGCCGAGCGTGGGCACGCTGATGACCGAGGTGGCCGCCGAGGCCAGCGTGTTCACGAACACATTGCCGCCGCCATTGTTCCGCAGGTCGAGCTTCGATCCCGCCATGCCGGTGATGGTGCCGCCGGTGAGGGTGAACGTCATCGTGGTGAAGGAATTCAGGCCGGTGTTCTGGATGTCGATGGTGCCGTTGAGCGTGGTGTTGCCGATGCGCTGGTTCTGGTTGGTACCCATGCCATTGGCCGCGCTGACCTTGAGGGTGGTTCCGGCATTCACGGTGAGAAAACCGCGGATGGCCCCGCTGCCGCCGCCCGCGGCGAGGTCGAGCGTGCCCGCTTCCACCACGGTGCCGGCGGTGTTCGCATTGAAGCCGGTGAGCACCAGCGTGCCGGTGCCCAGCTTGCGCAGGCCGAGGGTATCGGTGGTGGTGCCGGCGACATGGTCGGCGAACGCGCCGCTGAACGTGACGGTGCCGCCGGGGGCGTTGGTGGTGTCCAGGCCGATGAACGAGCCGCTCTTGAAGCCGAGGCTGGCGGGCGTGCCGCTGGCGACATTGGTGAGTGCCGAAAGGGCAGTGACGTTGGCGGCGGTGAACTCGCCCGCACCGCCCAGGTGGAAGGCGGCAGTGGCACCGGAGGCCACGGTGAGGTTCGCCGAGGTCCAGGAGGCCGGGATGTTGTTGTAGAGCGCCGCGGGGTTCGCGAACTTCAACACGCCGGCGTTCACGGTGGTCGTGCCGCTGTAGGAATTCGCGCCGGAGAGCGTCCAGGTGCCGGTGCCGGATTTCGAAATCGCGGTGGGATTGACCACGCCCGAGGCGCTGTAGGTGGACCCCACCGCGCCGCTGGCACCAGTGGCCGGGGTGCTCAGGGTCACCTTCTTGTTCGCGGTATCGATGGCGGTCACGGTGGTGCCCGCGGCGATGCCGGTGCCGGTGAGGATGGAGCTGGTGGTGATGCCCGCGACGGAAGCGAGCGTCACCTGGGTGGCATTGGTGGCGAAGGTGGCGGCGAGCTGGGTGGTGCCGGCGGCCGCGTCCACGATCGCTCCGGCGATCTCGCCGCTGCCGCTGGTGCCGCCGCTCAGGCCGAGGGTCTTGGCACCCGCGCCGGTGGCGGTGAAGGCGGAGGTGAATTTCAACAGGCCGGTGCCGAGGTGGTTCACGCTCGCGCCACCGCTGCCGCCGCTCAGGTTGATCACGCGGTCGGTGGTTTCCCCGCTGCCGGTGTAATCGATCTTGCCGGTGGTGGTGGTGGCACCGATGGCGATGGTGCCGTTCGCCACGGAGGACGGAGCGCCGAGACTGGACGAAGCGGTGCCGCCGGACACCGAGTTGAACGAGGACACGGTCACGCCCGCGCCGGGGATGCTCGTCGCGCCGGTGTAGGTGTTCGCCCCGTTGAGGAAAACCCAGCCGCCGGTGGAAGAGGGCCCGAGCGCGAGGGTGAGCGGACCATCGCCGGAGATCACCCCGGTGGAGGTGATCGTCTTGCCGGTCCAGTTCGCGGCGAGGGTGCCGCCGCCCGCGCCGAGCACGATGGTGCCGGAGAGCGTGTAAATGCCGTCCTCGCCGAGCACGCGGCCGCCATCGAGAATCCAGTGGTTGGCGATCGTGAAGCTGTTGCTGTTCTGGATCCAGAGGCGGACGGTCGCCCCGGAGTTGATGGTGACCGTGCCGGTGCCGAGGGCGGTGACGGTGGAGGTGTTCGCGCCGGTGCCGCCGGTGCCGAGCGAAAGCGTGCCGGCGTTGACCAGGGTGCCGCCGCCGTAGCTGTTCGAATTCGTGAGCGTGAGCGTGGCCGCGCCGTTCTTCGTCAGGCCGTTGAGGCCCGCGAGCACGGTACCGATGGTGGCCGCGGTGGTGGTGGTGACGGTGGAGGATTGGCCGGGCGTCAGGCCGTTGCCGAGGGTGATGGCATTGGCCCCGGAAAGCGTCCACGCGGAGCCGGAGGCACCGTTGTCGCTGAAGACGAGGTTGCCGATCTGAAGGCCGGGCAAGTCCTGGTCGATGGTGGTGGTGGCGGTGATGTTGCTGCCGAAGGTGGCGGTACTAAAACCACCGTAGGCGGGGAGGCCGGACACCCACTTCGTGGTGTCCTGCCACGTACCGGTGGTGGCGGTGCCCTGCCAGGTACCGTCATTGTCGGCGCGGACGGTGGCGGTGGTCAGGACGATGAGGGAGAGGCCGGGGAGACAAGCGCGGAGGAGCCTGGGTTTCATGGGTCTGGTGGGGCGATGCGAATGAACGGTCCAGACCCGGCGTGGTGGGGCAAACGGAGCCCCCCGGATCTGGCATGCGATCCCCTATCCCCCCGCCGCGACTGCCTTTCAAGCGGGCGGGCCGGGATCAGGCCGTACCTTGATAGAGTGCGGTCGGGGCTCGCGGAGCCGGTGGGTGGACCGGGTATCGGGGGACCACCCCACGCTCACGGAGACCCGATCGGTGAGCGCGGTTCAGGGAGAAAAAAACCGCCCCATCCCACGAAGGGATGGGGCGGGCTCGTGGGAGCGGACGGAGCTGTTAGACCCGGCCGCTCCGGCGTGCGACCCTACCTTTTCGGCGCGCGCTTCATTTCTTTTCCTTCGCTTCCAACTCCCGCGTGAGCTGTTCGATGCGCTCCTGGAGTTCGCGCACGCGGGCTTCCGCGTTCTCGGCGGGTTTCCTCATTTCGGGCGAGTGGAGTTCCAGCCGTTGCTTCGCGAGCTGTTCCACGCGCTCGCGGATCTCGCGGATCTGCGGATCGAGATCGTCTCCGGCCTGGAGGCGCTTGGTGAAGGTGCGGAGGGGTTCGACCGGCTGGCCATCGATGGTGATGGACGGACCGCCCCCGCCATCGCGGCCCTCGAAGCGAAAGGTCCTCGCCTGCGCGGGCGGGTTCTTCGGCAGCTCGCGCTTGTCGAGGGTGGCGGTGATCTCCTGTTGCTTGCCCTTCCGCAGCAGCGTGAGCTTCACGGTGTCGCCGGGCTTGTGGTTCGCCACCAGCACGGCGAACTGGCGCGGATGGATGAGGATCTGGTCGTCCAGGCGCACCAGCACGTCATTGCGCTCCAGTCCGGCCTTGTCGGCGGCGCTGTCCTTGGTGAGCGCCGCGACGACGAGCCCGGTGTCCGGCGGAATGGGGAGCTGGGCGGCGACTTCCGGGCCGGGCAGCACGGTGGAGACACCGAGGTAGCCGATGGGGCCCTCGCGCGGGCTGAGGGGCATCGCTTGATCGTCCCCGTCCAGCCGGTATTGCCAGCGCATCGGATTTGCGACGTGGTCGCCATCCACGGCGATGACCACATTGCCCTCGCCCTCTCCCCCGCTGCTGAAGACGCTCACGGCGGCCTCGGCGTGGGTGGGCTCGCCGGGCTCGCGCGGTTCGGCGGGATGGAGGCGGGCGGGCGGCAGGGGCTTGACGACCGGCGCGGGGGCGGGTTCCTGCGCGGAGGCCGTGGCGAGGGCCGCGAGCAGGGCGGCCAGGGTGGTTCGGTTCGTGTTCATGGCATGATGGTTTGGATGGTTTTCCCAGGGGGATCAGTAGGTGGTCAGGCTCACGGGCATCACCTCCTCGCGGAGGCGGACTTCCTTCACCGGCTCGGTTCCGGCACTAGGAACGTAGTAAATTTCATCGATCCAGGTGGTGCGGATCAGGCGCTCCGGCTGGCGGTCGCCGCGGGTCACGATGCCCAGGTCGGTGACGTCCATGAGGTGCTGGCGGCTTTCCAGCGCCGATCCCGGCTGCGGGGCGGCAGCGGGCGTGGTGGCGATGGGGCGCGGGGCGGCGGGTGTTTCGCGGGACTGCCATGCGAGCGGGGCCATCACGGCGATGGCGGCGGCGATGGCGAGCCAGCGGCGGAGCGGAAAATGAATCACCTTGGCGGGCGCGTCCGGGTTCGCCGCGCGGAGGCGCTGCATCAGGGCGGGATCGGCGGGGGTGGGCGTGAGTTTCGCCAGCAGGGCTTCCAGTGGATCGGGAGCATTCATGACAGGGCCGGGGTGAGGGAGTGGCGGAGGGTTTCGAGCGCGGAGCGGTAGCGGGAGGCGGCGGTGCCCTGCGGGATCTCCAGGGTGGCGGCGACCTGTTCGAAGGTGAGGCCGCCCCAGAACTTCAGCGTGAGCACCTCGCGCTGCGGCGCGGGGAGGTGGGCGAGCGCGCCCTCCAGCTCGCGGAGCAGCGGCGCGTCGTCATCGTGGGCGGGCAGGGTGAAGGGGGCGTCGAGGGCCTCGGCCTGCTCGCGTTTCACGCGGCGGTCGGTGCGGCGGCCGAGGTCGATGGCGCGGCGGCGGATGGTGGCGAAGACCAGGGCGGACTCGGGCCGGCCGCCGGCGCGTTTCCAGGTCTCGACGAGCGATTCCTGGAGCACGTCCTCGGCATCGTGGCCGCAGCGCGTCTGCTGACGGGCGAAGAGCAGGAAGCGGTCGACCATGGCGGCCAGCCAGGTATCCCAGTCGGAGGATGTCGCTTCACTTTCCATGCGCACGGGAGGGGGCTCCCATGGAACATAGCGCCGGACCGGCGGAAATTTATGACCGGAGCGGGAATTTTTCTGAACGTGGAACGCGGCGCAAAGGTAGGGTCGCACCGCCGTGGGCGACCGGGTCTCCCCCCCGTCCGCTCCCACCGGCGCGTCCCCTGCCCTGCGTCTGCGGGGGCGGAGCCTTTTCCGCGAACGTCGTCCACCGCCCGGTCATCTCGGCGAGATGACCCTACCTTTCCTATCCCCGCGGCGGTGCCACGGTCTCGCCGGGCACGTATTCCAGCGGCACCACCGTGTGAGGCATCTGCCGGCAACCGCCGCGGAGCCATTTCCGGAAAATCCCTTCCGCCACCTTGATCGGGAAACGCATGCGCGTCGGCACCGGATCGCACCACTCCAGCGAGGGCGGGCTTTCCAAACACACCACCGAGAGATCCCGCGGGATGGCGATGCCGTGACGCGAGCAGAAGCCGAACAGGGAATGCGCGTACAGGTCCTTGCTCACGATCACCGCCGTGGGCTTCACCGTGGCGAACAGTTTCCGCCAATAGCCGTGCCAGGCCGCGGGGACGATCTCGGGAAACACCGGACACAGCGCCGCGATGTGGGCGGAGCCGGGCGAACCGCCGAGCACCTCGGACATGCGCGTGCGCACGGAGACCTCGAAGCTTTTCGGCAGCAGTTCCATCGGCGCGGCGATCCGGCGGTGGCCCAGCGAGTACAGCATCGCGGCCATCCGCTTGATCTCGGAACCCATGCTGTAGCTGACTCCCGCGGCGTTGATCTTCGAAACCTCGCCGCCATCCAGGAAGGCCGGACACAGCGCCATCGCCGCCTTGATCCACGGCAGCGTGGCCACCTGCAGGATGATCGCATCGGCGCGGTGGCGCTCCACGATCTCCTTCATCAACCGGCCCGGGCGCTGGTAGCGGGGGAAGTCCACCCGCTGGCTCACCACGCGTCCGCCGCCTTCCTCCCACACCGCGCTGTAGGCACGGATGGCGATGGAATGGCCGCCGCTCGGCGCGTTCATGTCATGGAGCATGAGCAGCGTCTCCAGCGCGCGGGAGGCGGACCTCGGCTTGGCGAGAATGGTGCGGCGCTTGCCCGGCTCCCCGGCGGAAATCACGCCGCGCGTCTCCAGGTGGCCGATCGCGGCAATGCACGTCGTGGCGCTCACCGAATAGGTCTGCATCAGCGTGCGGTGGCCGGGCAGGTGGCCGGTCCACTCGCCCCCGCGGATCGCGCGCTCGATTTCATCGGCGAGGCGCACCGAGAGGTTCTTTCGCTCCAGCGGATTCACGCGGCATTCTCCCGCCGCCGGGAGGAGGTGTCAAAGCGGAAGGAAACCCGTGCGGCGGCGCTCAACCGTACTGGTTTTCAGTACGGTCTGAATCCACCCTCGCCGCTTGAACCACGTGGCCGGGAAGGAGATAGGAGAAGCGCGCGTCCGGTGCGTGGCGGTGCCTTCGCCGCGATCCCGTTTCCTTTCCAGGGTACATATTAGCAATGCAATGAGGGTGCCCGGCCGTCCGCGGCCGGGCGCCTCTCTTCCGTGGCCGCGTTCGGGAGAACGTGGGTGGGGGAAGAGAAGCGAAGGGCTTTGCACATCCAGTCCGCGGTAGAGGGGCTAGGGGCTAGGGGCTAGGAAGAGGAAGAGCGCTACTCTGGTTCTTCCCTCTCTTCCTAGCCCCCAGCCCCTGAACCCTAGCCCCTCAATGGCGGACCAGCCGTGCAAGGGAGTTCGCGCATCCACCCAGCGCCTCACCTCGGCGGGGCCACGGTGGCACCGGGCACCTGCTCCATCGGCAGCACCCGCGTGCCGAGCGGGCGGCAACCGCCGCGGATCCACTTCTTGAAATACAGGATCGCCTCCTCGATCGGGAAGCGCATGCGGGTCGGCACCGGGCTGCACCAGGCCAGCGCGTCCGTGCTTTCCAGGCACACCACGGACACATCCCGCGGGATCGCGATCCCGTGCTGCGTGCAGAACCCCTGGAGCGAAAGGAAGTGCAAGTCCTTGGTCACGATCACCGCCGTGGGCCGCGTGGAGGCAAACAGCTTCTTCCAATACCCCAGCCACGCCTCCGGCAGCCCCTCCGGGAACACCGGCGAAAGCGCCGCCACCCGCGATGATCCGTCCCGCAGCTCCAGCGCCTCCGCCAGATGGGTGCGAATGCCCGCTTCAAAGATCGGCCCCACCAGCTCCAGCGGCACCGCGATGCGCTCGTGGCCCAGCGCCCGCAGGGCCCTGGCCACCTCGCCGACGGTGATGCCCATCTTGAACCCGACGCCGGTGTAGTTCTTCTCCGGACCCCACTCGCCGCCATCCAGGTAGGTCGGCCGCAGCCGGGCAGCCGCACGCACCCAAGGCGCGGTGGCTACCTGCAGGTAGAGCGCGTCCGCGCGGTGGGTCGCCACCGCCTCCCGCAGCAGGTGCCCGGGGTGGCGGTAGCGGGGAAAATCGAAACGCAGGCTCACCACCCGGCCGCCGGTTTCCTCCCACGCCTCGGCATAGGCCTGCAGCGAGAGCCGGTGGCCGCCGCTCGGCGCGCTCATGTCATCGAGCATCAGCAGCGTTTCCAGGCCGTGGGTGGCGGGCTTCCCCTCCAGCAGGATCCGGTGGCGCTTCCCCTGCTCCGGGGAGGACACCAGCCCGCGCTCCTGCAGGTGGGCGATCGCGGCGATGCACGTCTTCGCGCTCACCGCGTACGTCTTCATCAGCGTGCGGTGGCCCGGGAGGCGGACCGTCCACTCGCCCGCCCGGATCGCGCGCTCGATCTCGTCCGCCAGCCGCACCGGCAGGTTCTTCCGTTCCAGCGGGTTCACGGCCCCATCCTCGGGACAACGGCGGGTCCTTGTCAAAGCCCAACTGTACCCCAACACACCACAGTGGAAGCGCCCGCGGGTGGCCTGTGAACTGCGACTCCGGGAGGCATAAACCCAGCCACACGGCCGGCGTGGGAAGCCCCGGAACCCAACGGAGTTTCCCACGCCGCGTCCGCCCCAAAAAGTTTTTTCAGGGTACATTAGCAATGCGATGAGGGGGCGCCCGGCCATCCACCGGGCGTCCCATCATGTGTCAGTGCGGAGGCCGGAGATGACCGCCACGTCGGCGGCCTTATACCTCTATCAAGGTTTGTGGAAAAAGTGTCTTCTCTATCCGGATTTAGTGGATAGTTTGATCGACGCTCAAAGACCGTTCCACAACCATGTCATCCCATCCCGCCCCTCACACTTTCCCGCCACGGCAGGCCCCTGCCCCGGTTTCCACCGGCCGCTCCCGCGGCTCCCTGCTGCGTCTCGCGCTACTGACGGCCACCGGCCTCTGCGCCGCCCAGGCGGGAGCGGACACCATGCACCTCCTCACCGAGGATGGAAAAATCTCCACCCTCCTCACCCTCAATCCGTCCGCGCCCACCACCCCGGTGACCGTCACCGGCCTGACCGCCGGTGAATCCCTGGTGGCCATCGACGTGCGCCCGCAGAACCAGCTCCTCTACGGACTCGGCGTGAACTCCACCACGGACACCGCCACCCTTTACATCGTGAACCCGACCACCGGCTTCGCCTCCGTGGTCGGCACCGCCTCGCAGATCGCCTTCACCTCGAATGGCGTCCTTGCCACCGACTTCCCCGATCCGCTCACGGTGAAGTGGGACATCGATTTCAACCCCGCCGTGGACCGACTCCGAGTCGTCGCAGGCAGCCTCAATTTCCGCATCAACCCGAACACCGGCGCGGGTGTGGACGGTGACAACGGCGGCGCCGTGACCACCGGCACCAACCCGGATGGCGCGATCAACGGCGCCACCACCACCGTGGGCGCGGCCGCCTACACCAACAACGTCCCGAACAACGGCAACATCGCGACGCTCTACACGATCAACGACACCACCAACTCGCTCTACATCCAGAGCAATCCGAACAGCGGCACCCAGACGCTCGTCGCCGGCATCACCCTCAGCGCCGTCGCGCTCGATGTCTCCCGCTCGTCCTTCGACATCGCCCCGGGCGTGAACGCCCCCGCGAGCAACACCGCCGTCGCCTCCGGCATCGGCTACCTCGTCTCCAATACCGGCGGCGTTTCCTCGAAGCTCTACTCGATCAACCTCGTCACCGCCGCGGCCACCCTGCTGGGAGACACCGGCCTGATCGTGCGCTCCTCCGCCCTGGTCCCGAACACCGGCGCGGCCCTCACCCTCACCGCGGATGGCGCGAACCTCGTCCGCTTCAATCCCGCCACGCCCACCACCACCACCACCGTGGCGGTCGGCGTGGTCTCGCTGACTCCCGGTGAAACCCTGGTGGCCCTCTCCAGCCGCCCGCAGACCGGCCAGCTCTACGGCCTCGGCATCAATGCCACCGCCAACACCGGCTCGCTTTACCTCGTCGATCCGCAGACCGGCGGCCTCACCCTGGTCGGGGCCGCCTCGGGCATCGCCTACGTCAATGCCTCCGCCGTCGCCATCGATTTCCCGGATCCCGCCACCAGCGGCTACGGCATGGATTTCAACCCCACCCTCGACCGCCTGCGCGTGGTCACCGGCACCGGCCTGAACTTCCGCATCAATCCGACCACCGGCGTGCCGATCGATGGCGACCTGAATGGCGCGGCGGTCGCCGGCACCAATCCGGACGCCCCGCTCAGCCTCACCGGCATCCGCTCCGCCGGCTACACCAACAGCTACGCCCAGTCCATCACCGGACCGGCCACCACCCTCTACACCCTGGGCTCCACCACCGGCAGCCTCTACATCCAGAACCCGCTCAACGCCGGCACCCAGACCAACGCGCTGCCCGTCACCCTCGGCGGCCCGGCGCTGACGATCAGCCCGATCGGTGGCTTTGACATCCCGCACTCCGTGGCCGTCGCCGCCTCGAACACCGCCGCCACCGGCCAGGGCTGGCTCACCTCGCAGGTCGCCGCCACCACCGGCCTCTACCGGATCGATCTGGCCACCGGCCAGGCCACCTCCATCGGCAACATCGGTGCCGGGGCCACCGCCATCCGCAGCCTGGTGCTTTGGGCCGCGCAGGCGGACCTCTCGGTGGAAAACCCCACCGGCACCGTGGTGGCGGACAACCTGAGCACCGCGAACTTCGCCACCGCCGTGAACGTGCCGGTCACCAAGACCATCACGCTGCGGAACCTCGGCAGCGAGCCGCTGACCTACTACACCACCTTCACCACCGGCCTCGCTTTCAGCGCCACCGGAAACCCCGCGGGCACCATCCCCGGCGATTCCTCGGTGGTCGTGACCGTCACCTTCCTGCCCACCGTCCCCGGCATCCAGGGCGACACCCTGCACATCATCAGCAACGACGCCGAAATCGCCGCCTTCGAGGTGAACCTCTCCGGCAACGGGCTGATCCCGCAGACCAATGACACGCTCAACGCCACCGACGGCCCCACCCGCCTCAACCCGCTGGCGAACGACACCCTGCCCGGCACGCTCTACATCTCCTCCGTGAGCGATCCCCTCATCCAGATCGAGAACGGCCGCACGCTCATCATCCCGGATGGCTACACCGGCCAGTTCACCTACACCGTGAACCAGGACGGCACGGACACCGGCACCGCCACCGTCACCGTGGTGCCCACCAGCGCCGCCTCCGGCCCGCGCGGCTACAATGGCGTGCTCACCGATGTCACCGGCAAGGTGATCGGCTGGGGCCAGGCCCGCCTTTCCAAGAAGGGCGCCGGCACCATCCGCATCGTCACCACCGGCTCGAACACCAGCACCCGCGTCACCTTCCCGACCGGCTCGCCCACCGTCAATGTCGCCACCCCCGCTGGCCTGCTCATGCTCGACCGCAGCTCCTCCGGCGTGATCGACTTCTCGCTCAATGGCGGCGCCGTCACCGGCACCCTGCACTCCGAGGTGCCCCGCACCAACGACACCGGCACCTATCACATCGGCCTCCGCAGCGTGGACCTCGCCACCTACCCCGGCTACGGCTACGCCACCGCGGCCGTCACCGGCGGCGGCACCACCAACCTCCGCGGCCTGCTGCCGGACGGCAATTCCTTCACCGCCAGCACCAGCCTCACGGACAACAAGGCCATCGCGTTCTACACCTCGAACCTCCCCAGTGTGAACCCCTCGGGCGGCTTCGGCGGCGACCTCACGCTGTGGGCGAACCCCACCACCGACGTCACCGGTGAACTCGTCTGGAACAAGCCCCCGCAGGCCCCGAACGCCGGCGGCACCCACCTCGGCGGGGTCGACACCGTGCTGCTCGCCAATGGCAGCCTCTTCAACCGCACCGGCCTCTACCCGAGCGGAGTCGGTACCATGGAGCTCGCCGGCGGCAACCTGCTGGCGGATGAAAACACCCTTCCGGTGGTCAACAACGGCGTCCCCGTCATCCCGCCCGGATCGCTCCTGAGCTGGAGCATCAGCCGCGGCAACGGCACCTTCAGCTTCACCGTCTTCGATCCGGTGCTCGGCAAGTCGGTGCGCGGCACCGGCCTCTACCTCCAGAAGAGCGACCAGGCCGTCGGCTACTTCCCCGGCTCCACCACCGGTGGCCGGGTGGTCCTGGACGTGAACACCTTCGTCCTGCCGCCTCCATGAGCCGCTGAGCAACTCCTTCCCGGAAACCATCGCAAGGCCCCGCTTCCTCCACGGAAGCGGGGCCTTCTTCGTGAGGTAGGATCGCACCGCCGGGGCGACCGGGTCTCACACCCTCGTCCGCTCCCACGAGCCCGTCTCATCCCTTCGTCAGTTGGGGCGGACTCGGTTTCGCGAGCGACGTCCCCCGCCCGGTCATCTCGGCGAGATGACCCTACCTCCAGAGGCGCGCTGCAAAGACACATTCGCACCGCCGGGGCGACCGGGGAGAAGAGGGTTCGTCCGCCGCCACCGGCCCGCCCCATCCCTTCGTCAGTTGGGGCGGACTCGGCTTCGCGAGCGACGTCCCCCGCCCGGTCATCTCGGCGAGATGACCCTACCTCCAGAGGCGCGCCACAAAGGTAGGGTCGCACCGCCGGGGCGACCGGGGCGAACGGTCACGTCCGCTCCCACGGGCCCGCCCCATCCCTTCGTCAGTTGGGGCGGACCCGGCTTCGCGAACGACCTCCCCCGCCCGGTCATCTCGGCGAGATGACCCTACCTCCAGAGGCGCGCCGCAAAGGTAGGGTCGCACCGCCGGGGCGACCGGGGAGAAGAGGGTTCGTCCGCCGCCACCGGCCCGCCCCATCCCTTCGTCAGTTGGGGCGGACTCGGCTTCGCGAACGACCTCCCCCGCCCGGTCATCTCGGCGAGATGACCCTACCTCCAGAGGCGCGCTGCAAAGGTAGGGTCGCACCGCCGGGGCGACCGGGGGGAAAAAGGCCACGTCCGCTCCCACCGGCCCGCCCCATCCCTTCGTCAGTTGGGGCGGACTCGGTTTCACGAACGACCTCCCCCGCCCGGTCATCTCGGCGAGATGACCCTACCTCCAGAGGCGCGCTGCAAAGACACATTCGCCTCTTCCGTTTCCCCATCCTCCCCTCCAAGATGAAATCAAACCGGCTGCCCCACGTATCCCCCGCCCCATGAACCGAGCCATTCTCTCCACGATCCTCATCGGTCTATCCACTCTGCCCATCCGGGCGGAAATTTCGCATGGAGAGAACGATCTCGTCCTCGGGGATTTCGAGGGCGAGTCCTACGATCCCTGGACCGCCACCGGAGACGCCTTCGGAACCGGACCGGCACGCGGCAGCCTCGCCTCGCAGATGCCCGTCACCGGATTCCATGGCGCGCGCCTCGCGAATTCCTTCCACGGTGGCGATGATTCCACCGGCACGCTCACCTCGCCGCCCTTCGCCATCGAGCGGAACCATATCGCCTTCCTCATCGGCGGCGGCAAGCGGCCGGGCAAGCTCGAGCTCCAGCTCGTGATCGATGGCCAGGTCGTCCTCGGCTCCACCGGCACGCAGGACAAGCCCGGCGGCACCGAAGCGCTGGAGCCGGGATTCTGGGACGTGCGCCGCTTCAAGGGAAAGACCGCCACCCTCCGCATCATCGATGAAGCGAAAGGCGGCTGGGGACACATCAACGTGGATCACATCGTGCAGATGGACGCCAAGCCGCCGGGCCTGTGGAATGAACTCTCCGTCAATGTCTCCGGTGAGGCACCTTATCTCCTCATCCCCATCCGCAATGGCGCGCCGAAGCGCACCTTCACCCTCCGCGTGGATGGCAAGGTGGTCGCCCGCAATGACATCGAGCTCGCGGAGGCCGATGATGCCGATTGGTACGCTCCCATGGACCTCGGCCCGTGGAAGGGCAAGGACATATACCTGCGCGTGGACCGCCTTTCCCCGGACCCGGCCGCCCTCGACCGGATCGTCCGATCCCGGGAACCCCGGCCCGATCCAAAACCCTACAGCGAACCACTACGCGCGCAGTACCATTTCTCCTCCGCCCGCGGCTGGCTGAACGACCCGAACGGCTGCGTCTTCTACAACGGCGAGTACCATCTCTTCTACCAGCACAATCCCTACGGCATCACCTGGGGGAACATGCACTGGGGCCACGCCGTCAGCCCGGATCTCGTCCACTGGAAGGAACTCGGCGACGCGCTTTTCCCGGATGACACCGGCATGATGTACAGCGGCAGCGCCGTGGTGGACTGGAAGAACACCAGCGGCTTCGGCAAGGATGGCAAGCCGCCGCTCATCCTCTTCTACACCGCCGCCGGGGACGAATACACCCAGTGCCTCGCCTGGAGCACGGATGGCCGCACCTTCACCAAGTACGCGGAGAACCCCGTCGTCAAACAAGTCACCCACGGCAACCGCGATCCGAAGGTGATCTGGCACGAACCCACGAAGCAATGGGTGATGGCCGTGTACGTGGAGCTGAACAAGGTCCACACCATCCACTTCCACACCTCGCCGGATCTGAAACACTGGACCTTCGCCAGCAAGACCGACGGTTTCTTCGAATGCCCGGACCTCTTCGAACTGCCCGTCGATGGCGATCCCGCGAAAAAGAAGTGGGTGCTCACCGCCGCCAGCAGCGAATATCAAGTCGGCTCCTTCGATGGGAAGGCTTTCAAGCCGGAAACGCCGATGCTCCCCGGCCACCGCGGCAAGGGCTTCTACGCCGCGCAATCCTTCAGCGATGTCCCGGACGGCCGCCGCGTCTTCATCGGCTGGTGGCAGACGGAGACGAAGGGCATGCCGTTCAACCAATCCATGAGCCTGCCGCTGGAGCTGAACCTCGTCACCACTCCGGATGGACCGCGCCTCACCTTCACCCCGGTGAAGGAACTGGAGAAGCTGCGGGTGAAGACCCTGGATTTCGGGAACTCCGACTATCCCTTCAAGCTCCCGCGCGGAGCCGCCATGTCCCTCACCATCGCGGATGCGGATCTTTATGAAATGCGCGTCGAGTTCGAACCCGGCGATGCCGAACAGTTCGAAATCGAACTCCGCGGCCACGCCATCGCCTACGACATGAAGACGCAGCAGCTCATCGTCAACGGCCACGCCGCCGCCGCGCCCCTCATCGGCGGCCGCCAGCGGATGACCCTTTACTGCGACCGCAACGGCCTGGAGGTCTTCGCCAGCGACGGTCAATGCTACATCCCCATGCCCGGCAATGCGGATCCGAAGAAGCGCTCCTTCTCCCTCTCCTCCAAAACCGGCACGCCGCTCATCCACGCCTTCGAGCTCCACGAACTCCGCAGCGCGCTGCAAAGGTAGGGTCGCACCGCCGGGGCGACCGGGTCGAATGGCCGCGTCCGCTGCCACGGGCGCGTCCCATCCCTTCGTCGGTTGGGGCGGACTCGGCTTCGCGAACGACCTCCCCCGCCCGGTCATCTCGGCGAGATGACCATACCTCCAGAGGCGCGACGCAAAGGTAGGGTCGCACCGCCGGGGCGACCGGGTCTAACAGACACGTCCGCTGCCACCGGCCCACCCCATCCCTTCGTCGGTTGGGGCGGACTCGGCTTCGCGAACGACCTCCCCCGCCCGGTCATCTCGGCGAGATGACCCTACCTCCAGAGGCGCGCCGCAAAGGTAGGGTCGCACCGCCGGGGCGACCGGGTCTCACACCCGCGTCCGCTCCCACCGGCACGCCCCATCCCTTCGTCGGTTGGGGCGGACTCGGCTTCGCGAACGACCTCCCCCGCCCGGTCATCTCGGCGAGATGACCCTACCTCCAGAGGCGCGCCGCAAAGGTAGGGTCGCACCGCCGGGGCGACCGGGTCTCACACCCGCGTCCGCTCCCACCGCCACGCCCCATCCCTTCGTCGGTTGGGGCGGACTCGGCTTCGCGGACGACCTCCACCGCCCGGTCATCTCGGCGAGATGACCCTACCTCCAGAGGCGCGCCGCAAAGGTAGGGTCGCACCGCCGGGGCGACCGGGTCTAACAGATCCGTCCGCTGCCAGCGGCGCGTCCCAATCTCATCGTCCAATGGAGCGGCCTCCTTCCCGCGAACGACCTCCACCGCCCGGTCATCTCGGCGAGATGACCCTACCTTCGCAGCGATCCGCGGAGGTAGGGTCGCACCGCCGGGGCGACCGGGTCGCAGGGCCACGTCCGCTCCCACCGGCATGCCCCATCCCTTCGTCTGATGGGGCGGACTTGGTTCCGCGAACCACCTCCACCGCCCGGTCATCTCGGCGTGATGACCCTACCTTCATGCCTACCCCTTCACCCGGTCCGCCTTCTGCCAGAACTTCACGCCCTCCGGGCTATCGAGGTCCTCGAGCAACCACAGCTCGCGGGCGTAGGAGGCATTGTCGATGATCTCGGGCTTCGGTGCCTTCTTCCAATCCTGGTAGTGCACGTCGCAGGTCTTCCGCGCGCGCTTCAGGTAGAAGTCATCGCGGGTGTGGCGGTACATCTCGATGTCCGCCTCCACCATCAGGTGCGACCACTTCGGCAGGTCCCGGTAGGCCCCGGTGCCGCCGTCGAGGAACCAATCCGCGGCCTTGCCCACGCGCTTCGCTTCCTCGAGGTGCTTCGCGTCGTTCGTGGAGGAATGCAGCCACAGGAAGCAGCGCAGCATCAGCGCGGTGTTGTAGGTGAGGCGCGCGCGGCTCACCCGGCCGGTGGTGACCTTGATGTGGTCCATGAACAGGCCGTCCGGCGATTGCAGGGTCTTCACCGTCCACTCGACGATCTTCTTGCCCTGCACGATGAGTTTCTCCGCGGTCTTCGGATCGCTGTATTTCGAGAGGTAGAAGCAGCTCAGCGCCGCGGGGGCGTTCACGCAGGTGTTCTTGCCGTCGTCGTTGTGGCGCTCGTGCCACCAGATGCCGCCGCCCGCCTGCTCGTCCCAGCCGCTCAGCACGAAGTCGTGCGTCTCCCGCGCGCGGCGCAGGTACTTCTGCTCGCCGGTGAGCTCGTAGGCCTCCAGGAAGGTGAGCACCATCCAGGCATTGTCGTCGTAGTACTTGTCATGGCCGTCGCCCGCGGTGGGCAGCGGCTCGTAGCCGGCGATCTTCGCCTTGGTGTCCCAGTAGCAATCGAGTCCCTTGAAGTAGCGGTTCATCCGCGGCAGGAACGTCGCCTTGTCATGGCGCGCGCCGCCGACGAGCGCGGAGAACATGATGCCCGCCGCCCAGACCGCGGTGGGGCCCTTCTTGTCTTCCTTGTCCATGTAGATCTCCCGCTTCTCATCCCAGTAATTCTGGAGGAACGTGGAGACCTCCATCGCGCGGGAAGGAGTGGCGGCGGGGGTGAGCGCGAGCAACCGCGCGGGGGCTTGGAACGCGAGCCAGCCGAGACCAAGGGTCTTCAGCGTGGCGCGGCGGTCGAGGTGGGTTTCAGGGGTCATGCGATGTCGGGAGAACGCTCGGTTGCGTGGAGATCTTTCGGGACGGGGGAGAAGAATGGGACCTATACCTATAAGGCCTATAGGACGCATGGGTCCTATAGGCCTCCCAAGATGATGCCCGCCCGCGGTCCGGGTGCATTACCCGATCAACCGGCCGCGGACGGGAGCATGCGTACCCTATGAAATCTTCAGTTCTCGGAAGCGCGGACGCGGAGGAACTTCCTGCCACTGTCGACCGGCACCATCGCCTCCTTCCGCACGTAATTGGCCGGCACGCCGCTCTGGTCTCCGGACACCACCGGCACCACCGCGCTCGCGGCCCACGAATTCCCCGCGAGGGTGCCGGTTTCCTGGAGGACGTAGACCTCGCCGGTGCCGTGCTCGTTCCAGTAAATCACCATCACGCTGCCCGCCTGGACCATGCCCACCAGCGGTTCGCCCGCGGCCTGCGGATCGGAGCCGAAGAGGAACTCGGTGACATTGTTGATGCCATCGCCGTCCGGATCGTCGAGGCGCCCCTTCAGGTTCGCGTAGGCAGGATTGGTGATGCGGGCGTTCGCCCAGGTGTCGAACGGCGGCACCACCGGACCGGTGGTCACCACCAGGCTGCCGGTGGCACCCACGATGTGCGCGGTGGCGATCGCGCCCGGGATGTTCTGGGTATTGGTGGTGGAAACGTAGGTGCCCGCCGCCTGCTGCACGCCATCGAGGAACAGCGTGCCGACGGTGTCCGCGGTGCCGTGCGTGAGGCTCAGCGTCGAGGTCGCGCCATTGAGCGTGACACGGCCGGTGTCGCTCAGGCCGGTGGTGGCGAGCGTGAGCGGGCCGGCGGTGACGGTGGTGTTGCCCGCCCACACCGGGTTGGTCACGGTGACGTTGTTCGCGCCGCTCTTGGTGACATTCGCGGTGCCGGACACCGCGCCGCTGAGGGCGATCGTGCCGCCGGTGGAATCGATCGCGACCTCGCCCGCCAGCGAGAACGCCCCGCTCCAGGTGCCCGCGCCGCCGCCCTGGTTGTGCAGCATGCCGCCGCTCTCGATGGTGACCGGGGTGGCGATACCAAGTGCGCCGTAGGTGCCCGCGCGCGCGCCGGACTTCACCCGCAGCGTGCCGCCCGCGCCGCCGTAGGCACCCGTCGAGGTTTCCGCCCAGATCGTGCCGCCCGCCGCGACGATGTTGATCGGCGATCCCGAGGCATCGCCGCGGAAGCCCATGTCATTCGTGCCCACCTTGGTGAGCGTGTGGCTGTTCCCGGTCACGGTGCCGCCCTGGCCGATGTCGAAACGGTTGCCGGTATTGCCGATCGAGGCATCGGCGGTGAGGATCAGGTTCTTGATGCCCGCGTCGCCCTGCCGCATCGCGCCGCCGTTCACGATCGCGGCGGTGGCGTTCGGTCCGGTACCCGCGATGGTGTAGGTGTAGATCGCGCCGGGGCCGCGGCCACTGATGTCCACCTGCCCGCCCGCGGCGATGGTGATGCCGCTGCTGAGGCCGAAGGCGGTGTCGCTGCCCATCACCACCGTGCCCGCGTTGACGTTGACCGCACCGGAGTAGGTGTTGCCGGTGCCGCCGAGGGTGAGCTTGCCCGCGCCCTGCTTCACCACGCCGGTGGAACCGCCGATGACGCCGGTGCCGGTGAGCGAGTAGTCGTTGCCCGCGCTGTTGTTCACCGTGATGCTGCCGGGCTGGAGCGTGCCGGTCAGCGCGACGGTGCGCTGGGTGGCGTCCGGACCATCGGCGAAGGTCACGTTGTCAAAAAGATGGAATCCGGTGCGCACGCCATCGACGAGGAAGCCGGTGGCCGCATCGCCGGTGACCCACTGCTGGGTGGTGAAGCCCTCCCACACCAGCGCGCGCGGCGCGGCGGTCGGCGCGCCCACCCGCAGCGTGCCGGTGCCCGCGAAATACACGTCGCTCTGGTTCGCCAGCGGAGCGCCCGAGGCGGAGGAACCGTAAACGCCATCCGGCATCGCCACGCCGTTGATCGTGAGCGATCCCACCTGGTCCTCCAGGCCGCTGCCGAGCGAGATCTTGCCGCCGCTGGCGATGGTCACGCTGGCGGTGTCCGGGAAGGTGGCGCTGGGCAGGGCAAGCGTGCCCTCGTTGATCACCGTGGCTCCGGCGTAGGTGAGCGTGCTGTTGGAAAGCGTGAGCGTGCCCGCGCCCTTCTTGGTGAGGCCGCCCGCGCCAGTCATCGGGTTGACGATGGTGACCGCCTTGCCGTTGGTGTCGAAGGTGAGACCGCCCGCGAGCAGGTTGAGGAAGACGCCGTTGAAGAAATTGGTGCTGGCGACCTTCGCCTTCACGATGCCGCCGTTGGCATTGACCACATTGTGGGTGGCGTCCGCGCCGGCATTGCTGGATCCGATCTGCACGGTGTTGGCCTCCAGCGTGCCGCCGTTGAGGTTCACCACGCCCCACTGCGGGTTGAGCGCGTTGTTGCCGCCGGTCTTGAGGTTGCCGACGTTGAAGTACGACGTTCCTCCGAGCGTGATGGTGCCCGCGGCGGTGGCGGGCACGGTGGCGCTGCCGTTGTTCCACTGGCCCATGGCGAAGGTGGCGGCCGAAGCGCTGAAGGTGGCGCTGTCCGCGAGCGTGATCGAGTTGCCGCGGGTGCCGTCGTTGCCCATCAGGATGGTGCCCACCGTGTTCGCGGTGAAGCTGGAGGTGCCGGCCATCGAGAGCGTGGCGGAGCCCGCCGCCGTGCCACCGCCGAAGGTGATCTGGGAGGACGAGGTGTAATTGACCGCCGCGTTGTTCGAGAGCGTGATCGGGTGGTTCACGCCGTTGTTGCCGAAGATGAAGGCCCCGCCCGAGTAGTTCACGGTGCCGCCGGTGGCGGTGAACTTGATCGCCGTGCCATCGCCGAAGGACCACGCGGTGGTGATCCCCAGCGTGCCGCCGGAAAGCTGGTACTCCGGGCTTTTTGTGCCGCCATAGGCGGCGTGGCCGAGCAACAGCGTGCCGGTGGTGAGCGTGCCGCCGGACTGGCTGATCACCGGCCGGTTGTTGTTCACGTTGGTGGCGCACAGGTCCACGGTGGTCACGGCGATGACGTCCCCCGCGGCGATGGTCACGGTGCTGGCACCGAGGGTGATGCCGCCGTTGTCGATCTTCGCCACGTCCGCCGCGCCCGGCACCACACCCCCGACCCAATTCGAGCCGGTGGTGAAGGAACCGGCCAGGCCGGTGCCCGCGTTCCAGGAAATATTCGCTGCCTGGACCGAGGGGGACACGATCAGCGCGAGGATCGCCGCGAGCGGCGTGACGCCCGGTCGCACGGGCGCGGCGGTTGGGGATGCTTGGGATTTCATGGGTTCTGCGATGGAATTTCCGATGGTTTTCCCAAGGTGGTTAGCGGGGGAATCCCATCGGCCGCAGGTGCCCGATGGCGGCCCTGCGTGGGTAGTGGCGGAACCCGCGCGGATCTGACGGATTTTTTTTCGCCCCTCGCGAAAAGCCCGCCGAGCCACTTGTTTGAAACACCGGGCGCACCTCACGATCCTTGAAACATCCCGGCCCGCCGCCACGTCTGTGTGGACCGGACGCTTCACTCCGGCATTGCCATCCGGCCTCCGATATCGTCCTGTAAGAGAACCACGCGTCATGCTCCGCGCCACGCCCACCGATGAATCCGCCATGCCCCTCGGGGACTGGCCGCTCATTCCCGCGTATGTGGAAGCCCCGCCGGAAAGCGGTGGCCGCGTGCCCTTGCTGGACCGCCTGCCCGGCCTCACCCGCCGCCTGCTGCCGGAGCTCGATACCCGCCTCGCCGACCAGGACACGGACGCCTTCACCCGCCAGTGGGTGGGCTGCCAGCTCTCGGTCCGCGCCTACCTCACCAGCTTTCTCAGCGACCGCTCCGCCATCGACGACTGCATCCAGGAAGTCGCCCTGGTGGCGTGGAAGAAGGGCCCGCGCGATGCCGCCCCGGACGCCTTCCTCGCCTTCTGCCTGGAGTGCGCCAAGCGCATCGCGAAGGGCGAGGTGCGGAAGAAATACCGCCACCCGCAGGTCACCCTCTCCCCCGACGTGCTGTCGTCACTCGCCGAAACCGTGGCCGCGATGGAGCAGGAGGAAACCCGCGAGCCCGCCGCCCGCATCTCCGCGCTCCAGAGCTGCCTCGAGTCGCTGAAGTCCGCGCCGCGCCGCCTGCTGGAACTCCGCTACGCCTCCCGCGAACCCAGCGCCCTCCAGGCCGAAGCCGCCGCCACCGGCATCTCAAGGGACGCCCTTTACAAGAAGCTGGAACGGCTCCGCGCCCTGCTGCGCGATTGCGTGCTCAGGAAATCCGCCCTCGCCGAATGACCCGGATGCCCTCCGATGACGGACCGCCGGATGCGGAGCTCGAGCGGCTGGTGTCACGTTTCCTCGATCAATCCCTCACCGAGGAGGAGCGCGACCGCCTCGAACACCGGCTGCGCACCGAACCCGAGGCCGAACGCTACTGCGCCCGCGCGATCCGCTTCGACGCCACCCTCCAGGAGGCCATCGACCCCGGCAAGCTGGAGTGGGAGGAAACGCGCCGCGTCGTCTTCGATCCCCGCCCCGGCGCGCCGATGTGGTCGGTGCAGCGCCAGCAGACGGTCCGCTACGGCGGCGCGGAGCGCGCGGGCCTGCCCGGCCCGGAACGCAGGGCGCGCTGGAAATGGATCGTCGCCGCGCTGGCCGCGGCCGGGCTCGCCACCGCCGGCGCGGTATTCTACTACCAGAGCCGTACCAGCGTCTACGCGCTGCGGAACGCCGGATTCGAGTCGATGGACCTGACCCAGAGCCCCACCGCCATCAGCCGCTCGGTGCTCTACTGGCAGGACTTCTTCGCCACCCCCGGCACCGAGGTCTGCGAGATCGGCCGCCACAGCAAGGGCCGCCTCTACGCGAAGTCCGGCCGCAACGTGATCCGCATGCAGGACAACGCCTTCCTGAACCAGATCATCCTCGACCAGCACGGCAAGGCGCTGAAGGCCGTGCCCGGCCTGCGCGTCATCGTCACCGGCTGGTCCCAGGTCTCCGATCCCGCCGCCCACACGCTGCGCGGCAGCCTGCGCTTCGTCGCCAGCGGCTATCCGGTGATGATCCAGTATGAGGCCGCGGTCGCCACCACCCCGCTGCCGCAGGGCGGCTGGTCGCCCTTCCGCATCGAGCTCACCGTGCCGGAAAACCTGCTGCGCGGCCCGAGCGACCTTTCCGACCGCCGGTCCCCCGCCCCGCCGTCCATCGACCTCAACGGCAAGGATCTCACCCTCTCCCTCGACAACCGCTCCGGCACCCCGATCTACCTCGACGACCTCGCCATCGAGGTCCACCCGCCGGGAAGGTAGGGTCGCACCGCCGGGGCGACCGGGTCTATCAACTCCGTCCGCTGCCAGGGGCACGCCCCCTCCCTTTGCTTGTCAGGACGTGTCCTTCCCGCAGACGCCGCCCTTCCCCTCCCGGTTGGCGGAGAAGGCGCCGGGCACCCCGGAAGCCCCCACGCCTCATGCATCATTCCCAGCAGCCCCTGGATAGATACACATTTCTTCATTGCACGATCACAAGGCCATACTCTATCATTCACACCCCCTCAGATGAAACAATCACTTATCCTGACCGCATCGGGAATACTATCCCTGTGCGGATGTGAAGGCCCCGGCCCGCTGCCTCCGGCGGTGATCGCGATCCCGCATCAACCGTCCCACCAACCACCCGCCTTGTCCGGAACCACACCGCTCCCGCCGGCCAAATCCCCGCGGGCCCAAGCCGCCGAGCTGCGGGCGAGAATCAAAGCTCTCCAACAGGAGAAGGCGACCAAGCTTGCCTCCGAGCACGAACCCGAGCCACCGGCGGAACGTCCGATCTGGCCCTCGTCTTCCGGTCTTCGGGAAAACATTCAAACGGTTCCCGAAGTGGCTGGCACCCGGGACGAGTATGCTCGCGCGCTGGCGGCATACCGGGCTCACCTTGAGGAACAGCAACGGAAATATGACGAGGCCATCGCCATGCTTGAAGCCGAGCTCGCCCGTCTCGAAGCCACCGCCCACCCAACCACCACCCCTGAAAGAAGATGAACGAGACCACGCCTCCACCCTCGCCCGACGCCGAGCAGCTCAAGGCCACGATCGCGGAGCTGAAACTCGAAAAAGACAAGGCCGCGCGGAATCTTCCGCCAGCCCGGGACACCCCGAAGGAAACCGGTGTGCAAATGCATACTACGGCCGACCCCGCGCAGTTCAAAGCCCTGATCGACAGTCTGAAACAGGAGCGGGAGGAAGCCGCCCAAAAGCTCCAAACCGCCGAGACCAAACTGGCAGAAACCGGAGCCAACACCTGGAACCAGACCACCTCCCTCGCCTCCGCCGGCGCGATCCTCGCCTTCACCCTCGTGCTTTTCGGGCTGATGTCCTGGCTCATCCTGAAGGGGAAACACGCGCCCACCATCCTGATGAGAACATTTACCGTGCCGCTGGTATGTGTCATGGCCGTGATCCTCGTGCTGGTTGGCTACAGCAAGGACCAGATCATTCCCGTCATCGGCCTGCTCGGCACCGTCGCCGGTTATCTGCTCGGGCGGAACGACAGCGGGCAACCGCCGGAACACGGTGCACCGCATCAGGCGGGCCCACCCCGCACCGCCGGAAATCCCGGAACGGAGCGGCATGAAGAGGATCCCCGCTAGCCACCACCAAATGCCGCTCACGCCTTGGTGAGGATCACGCCGAGGCACGCGAAGTACAGTGCGAGAATGGCCGCTCGCCACTCGGACGAAGCGGGTTGCTCGCAGATGACGAGGGCGATCGTCACCAACAGCACCGCCAGCACCACCACCGGCAATGGCGCGGCGGCTCCCAGCATCACGCACCACCACGCGCGTTTCTCCTCGACCTTCACCCGGGTCTCGGCCGCGGGCTTGCCGTGGACGATAAAGTGGGCGATGGCCTCCCAGTTGCCCTCCTTGATCGCCGCGCCGTGGCCTCCGCTCACCGCGCGGATTTCATAGAGTCCGTCCTTGCCCTCCTTCGTGCATTGGCGGAATCCGTTATGACCGGCGCTGCCCAGTTCGGAGCCGAACACCTCGAATGACCCGGGAAAGGCCGCCACCACGCCATCGCCCGTGGCCACGTAGTTCAACAACCGCTCGACCTGGCCGCGTTGCTTCGCCGCCAGCCAATCGTAGTCACGCCGCACCACGCTGCCCGCGAAGACGACGTTCTCGAAACGGCAGGCCCGGTAGCTGGTGAGCGCCTTCGCCAGCAGGTAGGTGCCGTTGCTATGCCCCACGTAGGAAAAGGGAGAATCAGGATACAGGGCCTTCGCCTCCACGTACTGATCCATCAGCCACTCCATCTTCTGGCGCCTTGTCCATGACAACAGGAACGGCAGCATCGCGAAATACCCATAAGTGGAGGTCTCGGTGCTATAAACCTTCGGAATCCGCTTGCCCTCGCGCTGAACGGCGCGCGCGATCTTCCGGGTCCAATGCCCCTCGTCCCGGATGCCGTGCATCACGAAGATGACATGCGGCGGCACCTTGTCCTCTTTCCCGGAAAGCGCGTCCACCGGCACCTCGTCGACCGGTTCCAGCGATTCGGCGCGCAGGCTTTCCTCGGACCCGGTGAGGGCCACGCGCAGCACTTCTTTCCGTCCCTGGCCATAGCCGTTGCCATCCTTGTTTTCGTCCAGATCGATGATCGACGTGTGGCCCGAGTAAGGCACGTCGAGATAGACGAAATTTCTGCCGGTGACGAGGTCGATGTTGTCCTCGGGTGAGACGATGTCATCGATCGAGCCGAGCAGTTGCACCACCATCGCCGGCTTCCTCCCGGACGGCACCCGCCGCTCCATGGCCATCCACTGGAGCCGGAGCTGGGTGAGGAAAGGAGCGCCGCGCCGGGTCTGGAAGATCATGAGTTCCTTCCCCGTGACGAAACGCAGGAAATGGCCGAGCAGCGCCCCCGCCCCGAACTTGGCGAGGGTTTTCCACTTCATGTGCGAACTGAACGCCCAGCCGCGGTTCATGCCCGCGAGCAGGATGATCCGGCTGACCTTGTTCGCCCATGGACGAGCGGGTTCCTCGAACTCCACCTCCGAGTCCTCGAAGGGGGCGTCCTTCGTCTCCCCCTGAATCAGGATCTGGAGCTTACGGGCCAGCAGGCTGCCCGCGCTGTAGCCCACGAGGATGATTTCCTCATACGGTGCGCTGGACTCCTCCGCCCGCCGGACCTCCTCGTCCATCGCCGCCAGCACCTCGCGCGCCACCGCGTTCAAGCTGGCGAACGAGAACAATTGAAAGGGCAGCGGCGGCACCCTCACCTCAGCCCCCGGCAGCACCTCCCGGATGAAGGCCTCCACGGAAGACATCCGCGCGGGCGTGTGGGTGTAGGCGTGCAAGACGAACACAAGGCGGCGGGAAGACGGGGGCTGATCTACCATGCCGCACATCTAACAGGAGGAACGCCATCCCGAAAGATATTACTTATTCACATCCCGACGGCATCCATATCGCCCCCGTTCACTTCTTCGCCGGATTCTTCCCTTTCGCCAAACCCAGCCGCTCCCGCAGCAGCTCGCGGCTCTTGCCCTCCGCGGTGAACCGGGTGGCGAGTTCCTCCTTGGAAAGTCCCGCGGCGCTTGCCCACGGCTCCAGCCCCGAGACATGGAGCACGAGACTGCCCCGTATCCCCGTCATGCTGCTCTGTTGCTGATTCCTCTCGCTCTTCGCCTGGTTCTCCGCGATGGCCTCCAGGTACTTCCGCCTCAGCCCGGGGTCATCGATCGCCATCGGACTCATGCCCGCGGCCGCATTGGGCGTCCCCGCGGGCGGAGCGACATTCGCCATCACCGGCTGCCACTGGTAGTTCTCCACCACCGCGGCATCCAGCTTGGCCAACGCCGTCCGGATCGCCGCCGCCACCGCCTTCGCCTCCGCGGAATCCGCGGCGACTTTCCCTTCCCTGAGCGCCATCAGCAATCGCAGCGCGTCCTGCTCGCTCGCCCTCGTTCGCTTGTCCAGCGTCGGCGAGGGCGAGAAATCCGCCTGCTTCACCGCAGCCTCGAACTCCGCGGCGGCCCGCGCCAGATCCGCCGGGGCGACCGGCGCGGCCGGCTTCGGCACCTCGTGTGCTTCCGCGCGGAGCTCCATCACCAGGGCATCGATGCGATCGCAGAACCGCTGTTCGAAATCCTGGGCCTTCACCTCCTGCCAGTCATCCGGAAACAGCACCTTGAAAGTCCTCGCCCGGTGCATCGCCTTCAGCTTCTCCAGCCCGGCGATGGCGGCCACGCCCCTCTCGCGCCGGACCGCAGATAGCGTTTGCAAGCCCTCGATCACACCATGCTCTTCATCCGCCAACAAGGCATCGAGCCGGACCGGCGCCGGATCCCTTCCACCGTCCTGCATCTGGCGGCAGTCGTATTTCCAAAACGCCTCCAGCATCTTCAGCGAGTCCTTGCCCTGCGAAAAGGGCGCGACCAACAGCCACAGGGCGAGCGGGCGGAGCAACAATCTCATCTTCGAAACAGATAAGCCAACCGTCCCACGAGGCCAAGCGAAAGACCGGACACCCTTCATTTCACCACCTCCCGTTCCTTCAGATGACGCTCCGCCGCCTCCTTCAAACGCCCGGACTTGAATGCGCCGAGTTTCGCCTCCACGAGGAGATCATACGGCTTCCGATCGGAAAGCACCTCCACCCGCTTCAGCAGGACCTTCAGCTTCGGCAGATCGTCCGCCGCCACGACGATATCCAGCACTTTCTGGAATCCCTTCGTGCCGGAGATCTCGATCACACAACCGATCAGTAATCCGACGTCGCCACCTTGACCGAAGATCGCGATCTCGTCCCATCCCACCGGTTTCCGGTCCAATGCGTTCCGCGCTTCGACCTCCTTCAGAATCAGGGGCAAAAGTTCCTCCGCCCGTGGCTGTTTCATCACCTCCTGACACCAGGCGAGGAGACGAACGAAGCGCTTGAACTCGGGCGGATCGCTGAAGAGGTCCGATGGATGATCCTTCAAAAGCGTCTGAAGCTCCGCAAGGGTGAGATCCGCCCGATGGTCGGCATTCTTATCGAGAAGCAATTGCAGTTCCGAGGGAGACAGCTTCACCGCAACCCCGGGAGTGATTTCCGCCGCGACACCGCCGGTCACGGCAATCCGCACCAACGAGCTCGCGGCTTCCTCGCGAACATCCTGATCGGCATCGTTCGCCGCGATCTTCTGCAGCGCGGCCTTGTTCTCCGCCGAGGCATCGTGCTGCATCGCCCACACGATGGTGCGGCGCTTGCTCGCGCTGGTGGTCTTGTCATTCAGCAGGGCGAGCAGCGCCGGTTTGCTCCCGAGGTTCTCCTCAATGATCAGACGGGCGAAACACCCTTGCAGCCCGCGGGTGCCGTAACCACCATACCAGGGACCCACCTCTTCAGGCATATCCGGCGCCGCCAGGAATTGCGCCATAAAGGAATTCGACCGGGGATGACGCCACCTCGCCAAGGCCTTCCACGCCCCTGCGAAATCGCGCGCAACCCGGTCCGCGTCGATCCACCTCAGGCCATCGAGCTTTCCTATCTCCACATACCCCGTGCAGCACTCCAGGAGATCCTTGTTCCCGGTTTCCAATGCCCTTTCGAAAACATTCGAACGATGATCATAGACCTCCGCATAGGTCCCGAAATCGGCGAGGATCGCCTTCGAGGCCGGAGTGGAGTCCACGCCCTTCACCGATTCCAAGGCCTCGCGCAGCTCCCGGCCGGTCCTTTCCCGAGCCTCCTGCGCGGCCACGTCCGGCACGCGCTGCGCGGCTGCCATCGCCCCCGACACCATGATGGCCATCATGACCTTCACACCCCATGACTTCACCTTCCTCATTCCTCGAATCAACGGCTCATCTCCGGCCTGCACAAGCCACCGCTGGCGGTTGACGGAGAATTTACACACCCCGCGGATGGCCCCTGGAGGTAGGGGCATCTCGCCGAGATGACCGGGCGGTGGACGGCGCCCACGAATCCAACTCCGCCCCAACAGATCAGGGGATGGGACGCGCCCGTGGCAGCGGACGGATCTGTTAGACCCGGTCCGCCCCGGCGGTGCGACCCTACCTCCGCGGCACGCTGCAAAGGTAGGGGCATCTCGCCGAGATGACCGGGCGCTGGACGTCGTCCACGAATCCAACTCCGCCCCAACAGATCAGGGGATGGGACGCGCCCGTGGCAGCGGACGGATCTGTTAGACCCGGTCCGCCCCGGCGGTGCGACCCTACCTCCACGCATCGTTGCGAAGGCAGGGGCGCTGGGACGCTTCAGTAGAAGTCGATGCAATCGATGCTGTAACCGGCGCTCAGGTAGCCGGTGGCGCCGCTGCCGGAGATCGGGTTGATCTTGATCGTGTTCGTACCGGTGACGAAGGCGCTGGCGGGCACGCTGAAGGTGTAGGTCACGTTGTTCCCGCGGTAGGTGCCGATGGTGAGGCTGCGCGAGTCCGGCTGGCTGGAGGCGGAGGGATTCGAGGAACTCCACGAGTTCACCGTCAGCTTCGGACGACCGCCTTCATACGCCGCGGTGAGGCCGACGCGCACGGTGTGCGCGGCCACCTGGGCGGCGGTGAGGTTGAAGGTGATGGTGTTCGTGCCGTTGATGTCCTTCCACTGGTAGGCCGGATAATCGGACGCCACGTTCGTCCCGATGACGTGCGTGACCGCCGCCCACGATGACTGCCGCACATCGGACGGGTGCATGGCGTTGAGGTTCCCGCCATTGAGGAACTCCAGCGGGGTGCCGTCCCAATCGCCGATGCGCCAGATCGGCGTGACCGCGCTGGGATCGCCGGAAATGGTGCGGGTGTTCAGCGTGGTCGGGTTCCCGGCGGTGACGGTGACGCTCTCCGTGTAGACGGCGAGCTCGTTCTTGTAGACCGTCATCGTGTAGGTGCCCGGCTTCATGTTGTAGCAACCGCACGCGCCGTTCGAGGCGGCGGCGGTCACCCAATACTGGGCCGTGGCGTTCGAGTAGCCGACGGTGTAGGTGTAGGCGGTGTCGCGTCCGGCGAGCCCGTTGAGGATCACGCGGCCGCGGCCGGTGGAGGGCACGTAGCCGGTGAGGCCGAGCGAGGACAGGAAGCTCATGTCCGGCACCGCGGGCGTCGCCCCGGTGGTGAAACACAGCGCGTAGGGGCCGTGCATCACGCCGGTGCGCCAGGCCTCGGTCTGGTTGTGGCCGGAGTTCATGTAGTTGTAGACCTCGGCATCGGTGCCGGTCTGGTTCTGGATGTCGCGGAAGAACGGGCCGCCGCTGGCGCTCTCGCGGTTGCCATAGGCCATGAACACGCCGCGGCTGGTGCCGGTGACGCCGCGGATCGAGAGATCTTTCGCCCGCTGGTTTCCATAGTACTTGCTGCGGCTGGTACCATCGGACATGCCGAAAACGTCGGACGACTCGATGGCGCCGGTGTTGCCGCGCAGGTCGGACTCGGCCGGGGCGGTGGGGAACAGGCTGCCCTGCAGGCGGGTGATCCAGCGGAACTCGCCGTTCGAGGGCTCGTTGTCCGAGTAGGTGGCCATGTAGATGTTGTTCACGCCGCTCTTCACCACGTAGTAGTGCGTCATCCCGGCGACCACGCCATTGGTGCTGTCGGTGGCGACGGAGACGATGATGTTCGTCCCGGAAACGGTGGCGGCCACGGTGGTGCCGGTGCTGCCGACGCCGGAGTTGATGCTGGAGGCCTTCGCGGTGTCATTGAGCTCGGTGCCGTTCCAGACGATCGAGGTGATGCCGCCATTCGAGCGGTTCACGGTGAAGACCAGGCCGCCGCCGGTGTCGACGACGTAGGTGCTGGTGGTGGTCGTCAGGCCGAAGGCGGCGCTGGCGGTGTCCGGCGCGAGGACACCGGCGAGCGCGAGACAGCCGGCGGCGAGGCGTGTGGTATGACTGGACATGGGTTGTTTGTGTGTTCGGGTTCTGGGTTGTTTTTTCGGTTCTTCCGCCGTGGACCGCATGGGTTTGGAAACGGACCGCGGCGGGAAGGTGGTGTCAGTCCCCGGGATCGGGGCGCGCGGCGGTGAGGCCGGCGAGAAGCACGGAACGCCGGGCCTCCGCGAGACCAGGCACGCGCTGGAGATACTCCCGCGCGGCGGCGGGATCGGCGCGCTGCCATTCCCGCGCCACCGCGGCGATGGCCGTCTCGCGCGCGGTGGGATCGCCGATCGTGTCCGCCCACTGCGCGGCGATGGCGGTGGTGCGGTTCATCGCGTCGCCATTCAGCACGATGCGGGTCGCGGCTTCATCGCGCACGACGGCGGGCAGCTCCGGCAACGCGGGCCACTCCGAAAGCGCCGCCGGATCCTGGATCGCCCAACGGCCAACCAGGCGGCGCAGCGCGGCATCGCGTTCGGAGGAAGGCGGCAGCGAAACGGCGAACTCCGCGAGCTCGGGCAGGCAGGCGTCCGAGCCCGCCTCCAGCACCACGAGCTGGTGTTCGAAACGCTGGCGTTCATCGGCCACCGCGCACGCCCGCCGCCACGCGCCGCGGGGATCGGTGGCCGCCTCCAATGCGAGCGCGCGCGTGCCGGTCTCCACCGCCGGTCGCGCGGGACGGATAGTGGTGGCCGAGACATTGTCCGACGGCTCCCTCCGCGCGTGGACAAACGCGAAGACGAGCGCCCCGGCGAGCGACGGCAGCAGGAATCGGAAAAGGGCTTTCACGGGCGATCTAACATCTAACAGGACACAGGGCGTCGAGTCCCCCGCGAGCACGGGGGAGCGATGGAGACGTCCACGGAGGAACGGCCCGGCATGCGGGATCACGGCGCGGCACACGGGTGCCGTCTCACGCGTGGCGGCGGATCATCCGGCGCGGCGCGGCAGGACGGCCACGCCCGGAAAAACGGAAGGGATTGCGGGTTTCATGGGTTTGTTAGCAGCAATGCAGCCGCCCCATCGTCCGGCGTGGCGAGCGTTCCGCGGCCCAAGGGTTCGGCCGGTTCAGAGGAACGCGCGCGGTGGTGTGGTTGGAATGGCCCGGATGGCAGGAACGGCGAATCAACCGCCGCGGAGGAGAACTCCCCCTCGGCATATCCCTTTTGAACCAACCGCGGCATTTCCGGCAATACCTCTAACAGGGTATATCATTTCCATGTCTTTTCCGAAGAAGACGTGTTTGCAGCGATCCGCAAAGGTAGGGTCGCACCGCCGGAGCGACCGGGTCTAACAGCCACGTCCGCTGCCAACGGCGCATCCCATCCCTTCGTTCATGGGGGACGACGCCCTTCCCCCGAACAATCTCCCCCGCCCGGTCATCTCGGCGAGATGACCCTACCTTCGCAGCGATCCGAAAAGGTAGGGTCGCACCGCCGGGGCGACCGGGTCTAACAGATCCGTCCGCTGCCAACGGCGCATCCCATCCCTTCGTTCATGGGGGACGACGCCCTTCCCCCGAACAATCTCCCTCGCCCGGTCATCTCGGCGAGATGACCCTACCTTCGCAGCGATCCGAAAAGGTAGGGTCGCACCGCCGGGGCGACCGGGCCTAACAGATCCGTCCGCTGCCAACGGCGCATCCCATCCCTTCGTTCATGGGGGACGACGCCCTTCCCCCGAACAATCTCCCCCGCCCGGTCATCTCGGCGAGATGACCCTACCTTCGCGGCGGTCCGCAAAGGTAGGGTCGCACCGCCGGGGCGACCGGGTCTAACGGCCTCGTCCGCTGCCATCGGCGCGCCCTAGCCCTTCGTCTGTCGGGACGACCTCCATCCCGCGAACGACACTCCCCCGCCCGGTCATCTCGGCGAGATGACCCTACCTTCGCAGCGATCCGAAAAGGTAGGGTCGCACCGCCGGGGCGACCGGGTCTAACGGCCTCGTCCGCTGCCATCGGCGCGCCCCATCTCATCGTCCAATGGGGCGGCCTCCTTCCCGCGAACGACCTCCACCGCCCGGTCATCTCGGCGAGATGACCCTACCTTCGCAGCGATCCGAAAAGGTAGGGTCGCACCGCCGGGGCGACCGGGCCTAACAGATCCGTCCGCTGCCAACGGCGCATCCCATCCCTTCGTTCATGGGGGACGACGCCCTTCCCCCGAACAATCTCCCCCGCCCGGTCATCTCGGCGAGATGACCCTACCTTCGCGGCGGTCCGCAAAGGTAGGGGCGCTCCGCCGGGGCGACCGGGTCTAACACCCCCGTCCGCTGCCAACGGCGCGCCCTAGCCCTTCGTCTGTCGGGACGACCTCCCTCCCGCGAACGACACTCCCCCGCCCGGTCATCTCGGCGAGATGACCCTACCTTCGCAGCGATCCGCAAAGGTAGGGTCGCACCGCCGGAGCGACCGGGTCTAACAGCCACGTCCGCTGCCAACGGCGCATCCCATCCCTTCGTCTGCTGGGACGACCTCCTTCCCCCGAACGATCTCCCCCGCCCGGTCATCTCGGCGAGATGACCCTACCTTCGCAGCGATCCGCAAAGGTAGGGTCGCACCGCCGGAGCGACCGGGTCTAACAGCCACGTCCGCTGCCAACGGCGCATCCCATCCCTTCGTCTGCTGGGACGACCTCCTTCCCCCGAACGATCTCCCCCGCCCGGTCATCTCGGCGAGATGACCCTACCTTCGCAGCGATCCGAAAAGGTAGGGTCGCACCGCCGGGGCGACCGGGTCTAACGGCCTCGTCCGCTGCCATCGGCGCGTCCCGTCCCTTCGTCTGCTGGGACGACCTCCATCCCGCGAACGACACTCCCCCGCCCGGTCATCTCGGCATGATGACCCTACATCCTGGAACAAGAAGGAGCCGCGGGGAATCCCCCGCGGCTCCTGCCGGAATCAAACTTCAAACGGACCTCACGGCACCGTCACGCGCAGGCGGGTGAAGCGCTTCGGATCGCCGGTGGGCACCACGTATTCGATCGAGGTGCCGAGATCGGAAACGCCGGTCACCGCGGTGGTCCAGATCGCCAGGTCGGCGGAGGTCTCCACCACCCAGGTGGCGGTCGCCGTCGGGTCCTTCGGCCAGGTGACCTTGCCGGACACGATCTGCGGATTCGCGGTGAACGAGGAACCGGTCTGGCCCATCAGATACTCCACGCCGTTCTTCACGCCGTCGTTGTCGAAGTCCAGGTTCGCGGCCTGGCCGCCGGCGTTGGTGGAGGCCCACGAGGTGTAGCCCGCCAGGCCGGTCACGTTCAGCACGCCGTTGCCGGTGAAGAACGCGCTCTTGTTGGTGGCGGTGGAGGCGAGGGAACCGTAGGTGCCGGGGGACTGGAGCACGCCGTTCAGGTAGAGGCCGCGCACGGTGTCCGTCAGCGAGTGGTTCAGGTTCAGCACCGCGCCGGTGGCCACGCGGACGTCCGCGCCATCCGCGAGCGAGGCCGCGCTGATGGACAGCGTGCCCGCGCTGACAGTGGTGTCACCGGTGTAGCTGAGCGCGCCGGTGAGCGTGGTGGTGCCGGTGCCGGCCTGCACGACCTGGCCGCTGCCGCTGATCGCGCCGGTGAAGGAGTAGGCGTTGGTGCGGTTGAAGGCGAAGGTCGCGTTGTTCACCACCGCGGAGGCGGTGATGGCACCGGTGGTCCCCGCGTTTCCGATCTGCAACGTGCCGCCGCTGATGGTGGTGGTGCCGGTGTAGCTGTTCGCGGTGCCGCCACTGAGAACGAAGGTGCCGGAGCCGGTCTTCGTCACCGCCACGGCGCTGGTGCCGTTGGTGATCGCGCCATCGAAGGCGCTCGGGCTGCCGCCGGTGTAGTTGATGGTCAGCGTGGCCGCGGACGCGCCGTTGTTCAGCGCCAGCGTGGTGTTGCCCACGCGGACGAGGTTGGCGATCGTCTGGTCGAAGCCGTTGAGGTCGAAGTTCGCGCTCGCGGACTGGCCCATCGACACGGTGGCGTTGGTGGCCACGCCGTTGACCGCGCCGACCTTCGCCGTGCCCGTGAGGTTGAGCGTCGGGTAGCTGCCGCCGCCGGAGTAGACCACGATGCCATCGCGGTGAATCACGGAGGCGGTGGAGTTGATCGCGCCGCTCAGGGTCAGCGTGGAACCGGAGGCGACGTAGAAGTGGCCGCCCGCCGTCGGGCTGGAAGTGATCGAGATCGGACCGCTCCAGGTGGCGTTCGCGCTGGTGGCGGCGATTTCGATGACCCCGCGGCCGGATGAGCCTGCATTCGCGCCGAGCGAGGCCGCGTTGGCGATGTTCACGCCCGCCCCGAGCTGCACGCGCTGGGATGAACCCGCGAGGTTCATCGCCACCGTGCCGGTGCCGAAGGCGGCGTTGTTGTTCGCCACCACGATGGTTTTGCTGATGTCGGTGCCGCCGGTGTAGGTGTTCGCCGCGGTGAGGGTCATGGTGCCGCCACCGGACGCGCCGAGGTCCGAGCCGCCGATCTCCAGCTTCCGCGCGCCGCCGGTCTCGCCGATCACGCCGCTGATGGTACCGGTGGAACCGTAGGCGGTCACGCGGGCATCCGCGGTGAGGGTCACCGGGCCGGAGAGCGTGTTGCCCGCGAAACGGATCGCGCCGAGGTTGCCGGAGCCTTCCGCATACCCCGTGCCCGCGATGTTCAGCGTGGTGGTGAAGGTGCCGCCGACCGAGAGGAAGGCCTGGCCGGTGGCGGCCACCGTCACCGCGCCGGTACCGAAGGCCGCGAGGTTGTTCGCCGAGATGCGGCCGGCATTGATGAACGTGCCGCCATCGTAGGTGTTCGCCGCGTTCAACTGGAGCGCGCCGGTCGCACCGGTCTTCGTCAGCGAGTAGCTGTTCGCGCCGTCCGAGATCACCCCGCTGAGGATGTGGCTGTTGGTGTTCGTGCTCAGCACGTTGACGGTCGTGTTCTGCGTCATCGTGCCCGCGCCGGAGAGTGTCAGGATGCCGTTGTCGGTCGCGTCGCTGAGGTTCACCGTGGCGGGGGCCGTCCATGGGTTGGCGATCGTGCGGGCGGTGGTGCTGTCGCTGGAGAGCGTGCCGCCGTTGAAGGTCAGCGTGCCGGTGCCGAGCGCGGCGTTGGCGCCCGCCTTGATGCGTCCCGCGTTGAGCGAGGTGCCGCCGGTGAAGGTGTTCGGCGTGGAAATGGTGACCGCGCCGGTGCCATTCTTCACCAGCGAGGTGGGACCCGCGATCACGCCCGCGCCGGTGAGGGTGTAGGCGTTGGTGCTGTTGTTGAAGGTCACCGCGCCCGGCGAGACGGTCACCGCCAGCGTCGGGTTGAAGTTGGTGGCCGTGTCATCGAAGGTCACCGTGTCCAGCGTGTAGAACTTGTCCGCCACGGGACCAGGGCTCGCGAAGTTCGAGGTGGTGCCGATGTCCCACACCGACGAGGTCACGCCGGTCCAGGTCAGCCCCAGCGCGGAGATCTGGAGCGTGACGGTGGTGGGATCGGTGGTGGTGTCGAAGGTGGGCGTGCGGTAGTTCGCCGCGCCGGTGAGCGTGAAGCTCGCGGGCGTGGCCACGGTGCCGCCGTGCTTGATCACCGGGAAAGTCCCCGCGGCGGTGGGAGCCGTGCTGAAGGTCACCGTGGCGGTGTTGTTCACCGTGAGCGAGCCCGTGGCGGTGAAGACCGCGGCGGTGTTCGGATTGAACGACACGGTGGAACCCATCGTGCCATTGCCCAGCACGAGCGCGCCCCCGATGATGCCCTCGCCGCCGAGCGTGGCGGCGTAGGCCGAGCTGGAAACGTTCAGGTTCGATCCGAGCGAGCCGCTGAGGTTCAGCGTGCCCTGGTTGACGTTGGCCGTGCCGAGGAAGCCGGAGCCATCGCCGGAATAGTTGATGGTCCCGTTGAAGCTCGCGCTGCTGGTGCCATTGATGTCCAGCGTGGAGCCACCGGTGAGCGCGCCGCTGATGGTGCCGGTGTTGCCCAGGTAGGCGACGATGCGGGCGGCCCCGGAAAGTGCGACCGAGCCGGTGATGGTGGCACCGTCCAGACGGATCGCGCCGAGGCGGCCCGCGCTTTCCAGCCAGCCATCGCCGGTGATCGTGAAGTTGTTCGCGAAGGTACCGCCATTGAGATAAGCCTGCCCGCCGGACTGGACCTCCACCGCGGCGGTGCCGAAGCGGGTGCCGCTGGCGTTCGAGGCCTGGACGCGCGCGCCGGACTCCGCCGCCACCGTGCCGCTCACCGTGTTCGCACCGGAAAGGGTGTAGGCGGACTGGCCCGAGGAGCCGGTGCCCTTGAACGCGAGCGTGCCCGCGCCGCCGAAGACGTTGGAAACCGTCGTCGAGTCATTGCGGTAATGGCGCAGCACCGCTCCGGTGTTCACCGTGGCCGCGCCGGGCAGCACGCCCGCCGCCGCACCGGTGCCGACCTGGAGCGTGCCCGCATCCACCACGGTGGAGCCATGGCCCGGGCTGCCGGAGAAGGTGAGCGTGCTCGCGCCGCTCTTCGTGAGCTGGAAGCCGCCGCTGACCGTGCCGCCGATGGTGACCGGTGAATCCACGGTGAAATTCGTGGCCGCCGTGAGCGTCTGCGTGCCGGAGAGCGTGAGCGCGCCGGTCAGCGAAACATCGCCCAGGGTCGGCGTCGCGGTGTTGTAGGTCACCGCGTTGCCCACCGTGACAGCCGAGGCGCTGGAGGCGGAAAGCGTGCCGGCGGTGTAGGTCAGCGTGCCGGTGCCGAGCGCGCCGGCCGCACCCACGCGGAGCGCGCCACCGGCCAGCGTGGTGCCGCCGGTGTAGGTGTTCGCCGAGTTCAGGGCCACCGGGGCCAAGCCGTTCTTCACCACCGCGGTGGTGCCGCTGATGGCGCTGCCGGAGAGGGTGTAGCCGTAGGTGTTGTTCGCGAACGTCACCGAACCGGGGAACACCGGCGCGGCGATGGTGATCGTCTGGCTGCTGGTCGGGGTGTCGTCGAAATTGACCTGATCCCCGATGTAGAACGGCCCGTTGGCCGCGCCATCGAACCAGTTCGCGGAGCCCGCCGTGTTCCACACGCTGTCCGCCGCGGCATTCGTCCAGGTCACGCCGACCGGGGCCGCGATGTCCACCGTGATCGCGTCGTTCGTGCCGCTGCCCATGTGGAAGACCGCGCCACGGTAGTTCGAGTGCAGGTTCGTGGTACTACCGCTAAGCGTGCCGGTGTATTTGAGAAGCGTGTAAGTGCCCGTCGCCGGAGGCGTGGCAAAGGCGATCTCGTTCACGCCCAGGAGCGTGACATTGGTGGCGGTGATCGAGGTCGTGGGCGAAGCCACGTTGCCGTAGATCGTCGCGCCGGTGGTGGCGCCGACCGCCAGCGGACCGGCGGTGGTGGTGTTGCCGCCGAAGGTCGCGCCATCCGCCACGGTGATCGTGCCGGTGTAGCCCGCCGAGGAACCATTCAGCGTCACCAGGCCGGTGCCCGCCACACTGACCGCGCCGCTGCCGGCGAGGCCGCCCGCGAGACCGTTCGCACCGGTGGAGCTGAAGGCCACCGTGCCCGCGCTGACCGTGAGCGGACCGGTGAAGGTCTGGGAATTGCTGATCTGGAGCGTGCCCGCGCCGGTCTTGGTGAAGCCGTTCGCGCCGGAGATCACGCCGCTGAGATTCACGTCATAGCCCGCGCCCGCCACCGCGTCCGCCACGTCGAAGGTGGCCCCGGTGTAGTTGAGCTGCACGTTCGCCGAGACCGTGGAAAGTGCGGTGCCACCGAAGGTCCAGGTGGTGGAGGTGTACGGCACGAAGGCCGAGGTGCCGCCGCTGGCGTTCGCGGCGAGCGTGCCGCCATTCACCGTCATGCCCGCGCGGGGCTCGAAGAGCACGGCGTTCCCGGAGCGGTTGTTCACCCGCAGGCTCGCGCCGGATCCCACCGTCACCGCCGCGGTGGTGGACAGCGTGCCACTGGTGAAACCGAGCGCCGAGCCGCCGGTCCACGGCGACTGCACCACGGTGGCGGCTTCATCGCCGATCACCGCCGTGGAGCCGGAGCCGGTGAGCGTGAGCGTGCCGGTGCCCCAGCCGCTGGAGTGGCCGAACACCACGTAGCCGGTGGCCGTGGAGGTGCCGATCGTGACGTTTCCGGAGTAGCCGGACATGCTGCCCTTCAGTACCAGATAGCGGTCGTTCGAAGCCGCACGGTTCAGCGCCAGGTTACCGGTGCCGGTGACGGTGCCATCGAGGGTGAAATTCTGGCTGAAGCCACCGAATCCCTGCGCGATCGTGCTCGCCGCGTCCACCTGGATCACCGTGGTGGAGGGAATGCGCTGGAACTGGCCACCGCCCGAGGAACCACCGGTCAAGGTGCCGCCATTGAGCGTCACCTTCGAGCCCAGCGTCCAATCCTTCACCGAGGTGTAGGCGTTGTTCTGCGTCTGCTGGAGGCTCACGGTGGCACCGCTGTTGACCTTCACGATCCCGCCGGTGCCGGTGAAAAGGTTCGCCGAGGCCGCAGCGGTGTCATAGCGCAGCGTGCCGGCGGAGATCTCCAGCGTGGTGCTGTTCGAGGTGACCTGCGCGCCGGTATTGGTGACCTGCCAGGTGCCGGCGCTGGTCTTCAGCACCGTGGCGGAGGCAGCGGAAAGGTCGATGTTCCACGTCAGGGTCTTGCCCGAGGCCACGTCCACCGTCGGCGTGGTGCCCACGAAAGTGCCCACCGCGTCCAAGGTCGCCAGCGTGTAGCTGTTGGATGCGGTCACCTTGTTCAGGTTGTAGGGTGTCGCGGCGCTGGCCGTCATCGTCAGCCCGTCGGTGCCGCCGGCGAGCACAAGGTTGGCGGTGGTATCCGCCTGCGGGCCCGCGCTGTAGGCCGTGAGGGTGCCGGTGGCCGAGCCATCGCGCCACAGCACGCCGGCCTGGGTCCAGGTTCCGGTGCCACCGGTGGTAGCGGAAGTAGCGCCGTCCGCGTCCCAGTACCAGCTATTGGCACGGGCGGTTTCAGAAGTGGTAACAGCGGCGACGAAGACAAACAAGCCCGGCAGCAACCGGGAGAAACGGGGTTTCATTGGGTAGTTCTGGGGAAGTTGGATGCAAAAGGAGCACCTTCCGTTTCCCCCAAAAATTCCCAATCTTCAACGCAATAATTGCCCGCAACATACTCCAGACGGAAACATACCGAGCCTCCAATGAAGCCTCCTTGTAGCCACCATGTAGATTCACAACATCAAAAAGAGCCACTTGAACCCCCGCAAACCCAACAAAACAAAACCCATTTTCCAATTTTCCGCGAAAGCAACGCCAGCAAGAAAACATGCATGATTGCGTAAAAAAAGATGCATTTTGACGCAAACATACACATTCGCAGAAAAACCCTCAAAAGGGGTCAAATTTCCGCGAACAAGCCCCCCACCCTCACAGCGCGCCTCTGGAGGTAGGGTCATCACGCCGAGATGACCGGGCGGTGGACGGCGTCCGCGGGAAAGATATCGTCCCCACAAACGAAGGGATGGGACGGGCCCATGGCAGCGGACGAACCCTCTTCTCCCCGGTCGCCCCGGCGGTGCGACCCTACCTTTCCGGAGTGCCTCTGGAGGTAGGGTCATCTCGCCGAGATGACCGGGCGGTGGACGGCGTTCGCGGGAAAGAGATCGTCCCCACAAACGAAGGGATGGGACAGGCCCATGGCAGCGGACGAACCCTCTTCTCCCCGGTCGCCCCGGCGGTGCGACCCTACCTTCGCAGCGCGCCTCTGGAGGTAGGGTCATCTCGCCGAGATGACCGGGCGGTGGACGGCGTCCGCGGGAAAGATATCGTCCCCACAAACGAAGGGATGGGACGGGCCCATGGCAGCGGACGAACCCTCTTCTCCCCGGTCGCCCCGGCGGTGCGACCCTACCTTTCCGGAGTGCCTCTGGAGGTAGGGTCATCTCGCCGAGATGACCGGGCGGTGGACGGCGTTCGCGGGAAAGAGATCGTCCCCACAAACGAAGGGATGGGACAGGCCCATGGCAGCGGACGAACCCTCTTCTCCCCGGTCGCCCCGGCGGTGCGACCCTACCTTCGCAGCGCGCCTCTGGAGGTAGGGTCATCTCGCCGAGATGACCGGGCGGTGGACGGCGTCCGCGGGAAAGATATCGTCCCCACAAACGAAGGGATGGGACGGGCCCATGGCAGCGGACGAACCCTCTTCTCCCCGGTCGCCCCGGCGGTGCGACCCTACCTTTCCGGAGTGCCTCTGGAGGTAGGGTCATCTCGCCGAGATGACCGGGCGGTGGACGGCGTTCGCGGGAAAGAGATCGTCCCCACAAACGAAGGGATGGGACAGGCCCATGGCAGCGGACGAACCCTCTTCTCCCCGGTCGCCCCGGCGGTGCGACCCTACCTTCGCAGCGCGCCTCTGGAGGTAGGGTCATCTCGCCGAGATGACCGGGCAGTGGACGGCGTCCGCGGGAAAGAGATCGTCCCCACAAACGAAGGGATGGGGCGGGCCCATGGCAGCGGACGAACCCTCTTCTCCCCGGTCGCCCCGGCGGTGCGACCCTACCTTTCCGGAGTGCCTCTGGAGGTAGGGTCATCTCGCCGAGATGACCGGGCGGTGGACGGCGTTCGCGGGAAAGAGATCGTCCCCACAAACGAAGGGATGGGACAGGCCCATGGCAGCGGACGAACCCTCTTCTCCCCGGTCGCCCCGGCGGTGCGACCCTACCTTCGCAGCGCGCCTCTGGAGGTAGGGTCATCTCGCCGAGATGACCGGGCAGTGGACGGCGTCCGCGGGAAAGAGATCGTCCCCACAAACGAAGGGATGGGACGGGCCCATGGCAGCGGACGAACCCTCTTCTCCCCGGTCGCCCCGGCGGTGCGACCCTACCTTGGCGACCCTCACGGCGTGGTACTGGAGAACCGGTAGAAGCGCTTCGCCTGCCCCGCACCGCCCACATGCGGGAAGGCCATCACGGTGTTCTTCCCGGCCACCGGGCTGCCGACGTTCTGCCAACTACCTGCTCCCAGGGTGGCGGAGGTCTGAAGCTGGTAGGTGGTCCCCGCCGCGGCGGCCACGCTCACCACGCTGTCCGCCCCCACGAACGCCAGCGACACCGGAGAGGCCGCGGGGATGCCCACGGCGAAGTCCAGCACGTGCAGCGGCGTGGCGGTCGCGGTGGTGGTGGCGCTATCCTCCTGGATGTAAACCGAGAGGATGTGGTCGGCCGTGAGGCGCGCCTGGTCGATCAGCGGCTCGCCGTTGAAGGCGGTGTCATGCACCTGCACCACCTCCCAATCGGTGTAGCCGGAGGCCTTCGAGGCGCTGGCGACGACGAGCTTGCCGGGCTTGTAACCGGGGACGTCGATGGTGGTGGCGGTGGTGTAGACGGCGTAGACGTTCCCCTCCGTGTCCCAGCCGATCTTCGGGCGGGAGTTCACCGGCCACGCGAGATACGGCAGGCGGCGCTGCGACCACGCACCGGTCTGCGGATCGCGGAAGTAGTGGTAATAGGCCGTCTCCTCGGTGGTGAAGACGGCGTCCCCGGAGGCCCACGCGGCGTCCGCTTCGGCGCGGCGGTGGAGCATCAGCACGTGCAGGCGGCCATCCGCGTCCACGCTCTGGGACTGCTGGTTGATGAGGTGCTGGCGGCCGTCCAGCACCTTCATGATGATGCCGGGCGAGTTGACGTTGATCGATTGGCCCGCGGCGGTGTTCGCGATCACCGCCCCGGCGTTGTTCCGCCAGTTCACGCCGCCATCGGTACTATAGGCGTAGTGGATGTCATGGTTCGCGGCGTCCGTCTCGCGGTAGGTCCAGGTGTGGTGGAGTGTGCCGTCCGGCCCGAAATCGAAGCCGTTCTCATACGCGTTCCGGCTGGTGGAGGTGATCACCCCTCCCCCGCCGCCCACGCCGGTGTAGGAGCCTTCCTTGGCGGAGAATTTCCACGCCAGCGTCCAGTTCGAGGTGGCGGGCTGGTAGCGGTGCAGGATGTGGTCCCCGGCGGAGGTGGAGCCCACGCGGTATTCGAAATAGAGGTCGCCGTTCGGCGCGGTGACAAACATCGGGTAGCTCACGCCTGTGATGAGCGTGGCGGAGGTGGTGAGCCACTGCTGCTCCGCGAGCAGCGAGGACGCCTGGCCCCACGCCGCGGTATTGGTGGTGCACAGCCCGGCGATCGAGCGGCGGTAGCGCAGGTTGTTCGTGTGGTGGTCCCACGAGAAATGGAACGAGCCATCCACGGGCGAGATACCGAAGGCGATCACGTTGTGCGCGTCCCAGTTGCCCTCGTCGCCATTGAGGAACTCCGAGCCGGTGTCCCACGTTTCCCACGCACCGGTGCTGGTGGCACTCACGCTGCGGCGCGCCAGCCAGACGTTCTGCACCGTGCCGGACATGGAGTACCAGGCGGTGTACTGGTAGCCCTGGAAGGTCTGCAGGATCTGCTTCTGGAACGAGACGCCATTGATCGCGCGGCCGTAGAGCGTGGTGGGCGCGGCGGGCATCAGGCAGGCGGTGGACGTCACGGTGGTGTCCCGCAGGAAGGCGACGCGCGGCGATTTCCACGCGGGGTGCGAGGCCGCGGAGAGCGGGTTGGTACCCGCGACCATCTCGGCCTGGTTGGTGTAGCCGTCGCCATCCGGATCGTCATACGCGCCGTAGCCGTAGCCGCCGAGATTCGCCAGCTCCCAGGTGTCCGGCAGACCGTCGCCATCGACATCGCCCGGCACCGAGTTCGGGTTGGTGGGATCGGTGCCGGCCTGGTACTCCTGCTTGTCGGTGAGGCCGTCTCGGTCGTAATCGCCGGTGCCATTGCGGGTGGTGGTGCCGAAATACGCCTGCTCCCACGAATCCGGCATGCCGTCGCCATCGCCATCCGGCGTGGACGAGGCCACGGTGGGATCGGAGCCGGCGCTGAGCTCGTCGAGATTGAAGAAACCGTCGTGGTCGAAGTCGTCGTTGGCGTTCTGGGACAGCCCGCCGAAATAAAGCTGCTCCAGCGTGTCGTCCATGCCGTCGTTGTCGGTGTCGACGAACTGCCAGTGGAAGTCCCCGGCGGCGCGCGCAACCTTGCTGATGCGCACTTCATCGAGCTTTCCCTGGAACCACTCGCCCGCCGGGCCGCGGTTCTCGTTCCCGATCGCGAGCGGTCCGACCGCCGCGCCCTGGGCGGTGCCGATCACGGCGGCCTGGCTGGCGAGCAGGTTGGCGCGGCCATTGGTGCCCTTCAGCGCGGCGAGGCTGGTCCAGTAGAGTTTCAGCGTGGTGCCATCGTAGGTCACGGCGGCGTGGTACCAACCGTTCGCGGCGAAGGCGTGCTGGCCGTTGGCCGGGACCGCCGCGAGGATCTGCCCGCCGCTGGTGGCCGCGATGGCGTTGAACTCGAGCTGGCCCGCGGTGTTCAGCCGGAACTGGAACCCGCGCGTGCCGGCGACGTTCGTGTCCACCGAGAGAATCTCCTGGTTCACGTTGATCACGGACGGGCACACCAGTGCCTCGATCGTGAACGGCGTCTGGCCGCCATTGCCGATGTTCAGCGTGGTCAGCGCGAAACCATCCGCCGAGCCATCGCCTTGATACGCGCCGGAGCCGTTCTTGTCCCAGCCGATCAGATAGCCGGAGCTGAGCGCGGCGGAGCGGGTGAAGCCGGAAAACGCCGCGGCCCCGAGCACAGCGGTCACCACCGGCGGCGTGTTGCTGGCGGTGGTCATGTTCACCGTGTAGGCATTCCCGCCCAGCGTGCCCGCGTTCGGCGTGACCGAGCCGGTGGATTCATCCAGATGGAAAAGCAGCAGCGTGTTCGCATCCGCGGTGTACGGAGCCGCGCGGCCAATGCCCGCGAGGGCGACCGTGGCGGCGACGAACAACGGCAGTGTCGGGAACGATTTCGGAAACGGCATCGGTGGGTTTTGGCAATGAACGGAAACGATCGCGCGGAACCGCAGGGAGGGGGATGCGCGGGAAGGAACCGCTTCCGCCCGCTGGGTTCACGGGTGGGTCTTGGGAAACGGCGGAAGCGGCGACGACATGCGGGGCCGTGTACGCGCCCCTTCGGACAACCAAGGTCCAAGCCAATGAGTATGCATCACAATCTACACGCGGGTTCCTCCGCGGCATCCCATAATTCCGGGCATTTTCCCACACCTAAGGCCGCCACGGGCGATTTCCACCCGTTTGGGGGGGAAGGAAGCATAGGTCCCATAGGACTTATACGACCGATAGGTCCTATTCCTGAAAAGCCGCCCTACGCCCGCAGGTCCGCGTGCTGCGGATGCCGCTGGAGATAGACCGCCGCGTAACCACAGACCGGCAGCACCTTCCACCCGCGCTCGCGGGCCAGCGCCAGCACGCCCTCCATCAGGCGGCCCGCGGTGCCCTTCCCGCGCAGGGCCGGGTCCGCCTCCACATGGGGCAGCACCAGCACGTTGTCCCGCAACTGGTAGTCAGCGAAGGCGAGCTTTCCCTCCTCCACCAGCTCGAAGCGGCTGAGCGCCGGATTGTCCGTCACCGGATGCATGGTCCTTCCATCGGCGTGGTCACGGGCGGGGTCAAGGGGGGATTGGGATGACTGGTCCGAGATCGGCATTTCTCTGAGCCCGGAGGGCGACGCTCTTCTAGCCGGGGTGCGCAAGCCCCCGGAACACGCGCCCGATTTATCTTCTCAAGCCCCGGAGGGGCGGCGCAACGTAGGCTCTGGTCATGCCATCCACCTTCTCTGCTCTCCACGTTCATGTGATCTTCTCGACGAAGGAGCGCCTGCCATTGATCCTTGCCGCGTGGAAGGATCGGCTGCATGGATTCATGACCTCCATTCTGATCCATCGGGACGTGGAACCGCTCGCGATCGGCGGAGTGACGGATCACGTCCATCTGCTGCTGCGATTGAAGCCGATCCATTCCCCGGCGGAGATCGTGCGGGAATTGAAATCGGTGACATCAAAATGGATCCGCGAAGAGCGCCTCGATGCGGCCTTCGCCTGGCAAGAGGGCTACGGAGCCATCAGCGTGAGCCCGTCGAATGTCCGGGCCGTCTGTCGGTATATCGAAAACCAGGAGGAGCATCATCGGGGCCGCACCACCGAGGAAGAGTTCCAGGATTTCCTAAAGAAGGTGATGGCGGACTCTCCGCGGTGAGAGTTCATCGCTGCGTCGCCCCTCCGGGGCTTGGGATTCAGAGGCGGCGTCATCCGGGGGCTTGCGCACCCCGGCTGGAAGAGCGCCGCCCCTCACGGGGCTGAAGAAGTCGCCACGGCGGTGCGACCCTACCTTTTCACCACGGCAGCCGCACCGGGTCGGCGTGGAGGCCGTCGATGCCGGACTCGCGGGCGGCGAGGGTCCTACGATAGGCATCGTAGATGAAAGGCTCGTTCTCCACCGGATCGCGGGTGACGCCGGTGACCGGGCCGGTGGCCGCGGGGATGCCTTGCTTCTCCAGCGCCAGCAGGTCGATGGCCGCCTGGTGCAGGCTCAGCACGCGGATCGCGCGCAGGTACTGCGCCTTGCACGGGCCGCCGGCGGCATTCCACACCACCAGACCGCCGAACTCGCGGCTCTTTCCGGACAACGAGGCGAACCCCTCCGGCTTCGAAGTCACCGGTTCCGTCGCCCACTCGCAGCAAGTCACCGTTCGCAGACGGTTCACCGCGGCCTCGTAGGTGGAGGCGTAGACGCGGGCCAGCGTGGCGGCGTCGTTCGGCTGGTCCGGGTTGCGGTCGTCGAGGATCGAGGGCAGCAGGAAGAAGCGGGACGAGGTGACATACTCGCCGCGCACCACATCCGCGAAGTCCGCGGGCGTGTAGCGGTAGCGGGCCAGCGCCGCCTTCCACTTCACCAGGTCCGCCTCCTTGCCGAGCGCGGGCAGGAGATACTGGAAGGCATACCGCTGCACCTCCAGGTCCAGCATGATGCGCACGGCCTCGCCGAGGATGTTCGGCGTCTCCACGTCATGGAAATGGTTCGCCAGGTTGCCGGTCAGCTCCACGTAGCGGAGACACATCGCCTCGTCCCCGCCCTCCGCGGCCAGCCGAGCCTTCATCAGCAGGATGGTGGAGGCGTAGCGCGCCGCGGTCTGGGAAATGAAACCATTGAAATCCGGCGGCATGGCCGCGGACGAGCGGTGCTTCAGCGCGGCGATGCGTTCGACCCGCCCGACCAGCTCCGCGTTCCGCGAGAACTGCTGCCGCGCCGCGTTCGCATCCCACGGCTCGGAGTTCGCCAGATAGTCACGGAAATCCGCGTCGCCCGGGAATCCGGGGAACCGCCCGCCACCGCCCAGCAGGTGCATCTGCAGGTAGCCGTTCTGCTCATCCGGCACCGGATGCATCTCCACGCCCAGCGCGGGGAACTCCGTTTCCAACTGGCGCATCTGCTGGTCCACCGGCTCCCGCAGGCGGACCCGGTCCTCCGGCATCGGCATCCGGTAGCCGATGTCCCAGTTCCCCAGCGAGGCGAGGAACCCGTGCTGTGCCTGAACGTATCCGGGGGCGTCGCTCGCGCGCTTCCACGCCCAGCCCCAGACCGCACCGGCCCCGAGCAGGAAGGACATGGAGGCCACGAACAGGCGTGAAGGCCGGTATTTCATCGGCCCGGACTATCAGGAATACGTAAAATCCGCAAGTCAAGAGCACCCCACGCGATCACGGAGGTGTTAGGGTGTTAGGAGCAAACGGAAGGTAGGGTCATCTCGCCGAGATGACCGGGCGGAGGACGTCGTTAGCAAGGAACGACGCCGTCCCATCGGATGAAGGGGATGGGGCGGACCGGTGGGGAGCGGACGGGACTGTTCGACCCGGTCGCCCCGGCGGTGCGACCCTACCTTTCACATCCCCACCGGCTGCCATGCCTCCACCTTCACGGTCTTCCCGCCGAGGGTGGCGGTGACCGGGCGGTCCGCCTCCAGCGCGGTGACCTTGCCGTCCTTCAATTGCAGGATGAACGCGCAGGTTTCGCTGAAGGTCACGTCGTCCTTGCCATCGCGGTCGAGGTCGATCGCCTTCCCCTCCCCGCCCGCCGAGGTGCGGCCGGTGTAGAGCGTGCCGGTCACGCGGCCGAGCACCGAGGTGAAGTCCGCGCCCTTCCGCTTGAAGCTGGCGCGCACCTCCGCCGCGGTGGGATCGCCCGCAGAGCGCGGATAGACGAAGGTCTCCACCGTGCCACCCTGGGCATCGGCGAGCACGGCCGGACGGAAGTCCCCGTAACCGCCGCGCACGGCGGGAGCGGTGGTGTCGAAACGATGGCCGGGTTTCAGCGCGATGAACGCCTGCTGGTCGTTCTCCGGCGCGGGCGACACCGGGTAAACGCGGAGCTGGTCGATCTTCGGGCCGTCCGCGTCGATGGGCTCCAAGCGGATCGTGTTCGCCCCGGCGGCGAGAGTCGCGGGAACGAGCAACTGGTGCGAGGGACCCTCCCCGGTGGCGATGAAGGCGAGGTCCGGCAGCGGCTTGCCGTTCACCTTGAGACGCATCTTCTTCGTCACCCCCTTCACGGGCAGCGCGTAGCTGAAGCCGATCGTGGTAGGGCCGGCCTTCGCGGATTTCACGCCGGCCCACTCGATCGGACCCTCCGGAGCCCTGGTGGCGGGCGCGCTGACTTGCAGCGGCTCGCCGTTCGCGAGCGGGTAACGGGTGGTGGCGATGCCATTGGCCACGGAGGTCTCCAGCACCGTGCGGCCATCGAACTCCAGCAGCGGGCAGACCACGCCGAACTTCTCCTTCCCCCAGGAGGCAGTGTCCACCAGCGCGCCATCCGGCGTGAGGGTCACGTTCATGGTGAACGTCGGCCCCTGCGCACCGGCCATCGGCGCGATGGTGAAGGTGCCGCGCGTGAGCAGCGGGTGGACGAACTCCGCCTGGAAGCGGCCGGTGAAACGCTTCGGCTCCAGGCACACGCGCGTCCACTTCCCGCCCTCCTCGAACACCGGCGAGAAGCTCAGGCCATCGCTGAAGTCCGGATTCACATGCCCCGCGCCCGGCCCGAGCCTGCCATCCCAGCCGGTGCGGCTGATGCGGGTGATGCCGAGCGTGTGCCACTGCACACCGCCGTACTTGTCCGTCTCGCCGCGGGTGCAGATCTGCGCCTGCATGCCACCGGCATTGAGGAACACGTTCGCGAACGAGGGATCGAGCGTCATCACGTAGCCGCCGATTTCCGAAGGGATCGGCTGCTCGGTGATCTCCGTCTTCTTCGCGCCAAGCGTTTCCGAGCAGCACGCGAGCGTGAAGCCGAGGTAGTTCGCCACGCCGCTCCAGGTGGCGTAGCGGTTCTTCAGCGCGGCGGGGAAACGGTTCTTCGTGATCGAGAACCAGCCGTTCTCCTGCTGGAAGCGCGCGTGGCTTTTCAACAGCAGCTCGACGGCATGGCGATACTGCCCGGCCAGCCGCGCGTCACCCTCGCGCAGCGCCGCCTCGGACATGAGCTGGAAGGAGTTCGCGTAGATCGTGTCGTCCCAGATGTGCTCGCCGGTGCGGCCGCCGCCGGGAGCCTCGCCGGAACCGCTCAACATCAGCAGCGAGGACTTGAGGTTGTGCGCGATGATCGCGCGCATCTCGGCGGCCGAGGATCCGTCGTAGCCGCTTTCCAACCCGTCGAGCAAGTTGGCGGTGGTGGCACCGTTGTAGGCGAAGGTTTCCGGGTCCGCGGTGTCGTCGTGGTAGAGGAAGAAATTCGGCTTCAGCCCGTGCTTGTCCAGATCACGGCGGAAGCGTTCGCGTTGCCCGCCTTCCGCGGCCACCAGCCAGTTCGCCTCGTTCCATTTCACCGCGTCGGTGATGTAGCCGTCCTGCTGGCGGAGCCACTCGCCCTTCATCGCGAAGGTGCGCCAGTTCTGCTTCACGGTGAGGTTCATGAAGCTGGCGCGCGGCGTGGTGAGCGCCTTCTTCCACGCCGCCAGGCGGGCCTCGCTGATCTCCGGCGGGCGCGGCGAAAGTTTCTCCAGCAGGCGCACCGCCTTCACCATCGGCGCGATGAAGAACTCGCCGTGGCCGTCGTTCGCCTTGCCGGTGGAGATGTTCAACGAGGCGCGGTCGAGCGCGCGGGCGGCGGGCTCGGCGAGCGATGCCGCGCGGCCGCGGCTGAGAAGGGTGGCGGCATTGAAGGCGAACAGCGGCGTGCCATACTGGATCTCCTTCTTGTCGATCGGGTCGAGGATCGCGCCGTTCATTTTGTCCGCGGCATCGTTCGCGTTCCAATGCTGCATCGGCGCCATCGCCAGCATCGCCTTCTCCATCTGGTCGAGCAGGTCCTTGTCCGCGGCCTTCACCGGCTGCCATGGGCGGGCGGTGAGATGCCAGCGGAAGTCCGGCAGATCGGCCGGCACGCTGGACGGGACCGGCTCGGCGGCGAGCGCGGTGCGGGCGGCCAGCAGCACGAGCGCGGCGCAGGTGGAGAAACGCGTGGGTTTGCAGAGCATCGGGCGAATCCTACCGCAGAACATCCCGCCGCGGCAATGGAGTCGAAGGGGGGGAAATGGGGGGGCGGGAGGCCGGAGGCCTCACGCCAGATTCAAGAATCCAGAACTCAGAATCCAGAGAAGAGGAAGAGGAGAAGAACCAGGGGAGTGCCCTTCCCAGGTTATAGGACCTATAGGTCTTATAGGACGTATAGGTCCTATTTCTCCGGCCCGGGTGGCCATGTAGAGCCAGAAAGAACCAGAGAAGCACTCGTCCTCTTCTCTGGATTCTGGACTCTCGGCCAAGCCGCCTAAACCACCTGCCGCCTCCGCCGGACCTGCTCTTTCCACCACCGTCTCACCGCGGAAAAGCCCCGCGCCAGCGCGTGGTCCCGGATCTCGGTGACGCCGAGGTGTTTCCCGACCGCTTCTTCCCGACCACGGTAGCGCGGTAGGAGCAGCAGGACCTTCGCGCCATCCGGGTCCTCCGGCGAACACACCACCAGCGCCGGGGAAATCACGCCCTTCGCCAGCGCGGGTCTGCCCGCCGGCAGCGGCACCACCCGCTCCGGCCCGAAGCCCCACGGCCGGTGGCGGAACTCAACCGCGCCCTCCACCGACACCGCGACGCGCCCGGCCGTGCGCACCGGCACCCCGGGCAATTTCCCGAGCGCGAACGCATGCGGGCGCTCATCGGTGGCGTGGCGTCGGCCGAACCACGGCAGCAGCACGTCGAGCGCGTAGCGGGTGCCGAACGACGACAACCGCATCGTGGCCGGAGCCAGCCACAGCGCCACCAGGATGATGCACACGCACAGCCCTGCCGCAATCCACGGCGAGAACGCATAGAGCAGCGCGATCAGCGCCACCACCGCCACGCGGACGAGTTTCAACGCCGCATCCAGCAGCGAGAACGGCGAGAGGATGATCAGCACATTGATCGCATGGCCGGTGAGCCACACCGCCAGGAACGCCACCACCGAGGCGACCGTGAACACCACCACCATCGAGACCGAGGCCACCGACATGCCGGTGAGCGAGGCAATGGGCACCAGTAGTGCCACCGGCCCGTCCGGGGAGGCCGCCTGAAAGTGCCGCGCCATTTCCCGCGCGATGAACGGCACGAAAGCGGCGCTCGCCACCACCGCGCTGGCCTTGTTCTCGAACAGCTCCACCATGTCGAGCGGCTTCTTCAGCACGCCCGGCACCGCCGTGCCGAAGGTGTCCTTGCAAAAGCACAGCAGCAGGATCGCGTAGCCGCAGCCCCACGCCACCGGGTGGCAGAACCACGGCAGCGCCCCGCGCGCGGCGGCATCGGTGTGGAAATAGCGCCACGCCCCCACGCTGGAAACACCGAGCAGCGGCGAGATCGCCACACCGGTGACCTCGGTGACGCCCTGCGCCAGATCCACGCCCGGCAGGCGGTCGGTCTGCGGGCCCACGATCTTGTCCACCAGCGTCGGCGGCTGCGGCGGTTTTTCGGCGATCGTTTCCGCGCGCGCGGTGGTGCAGGCGAGCGCCATCGCCATCATCACGGCCACCAGGGCCAGGCATCGCCGGGGAAGGGTCATGCCGGATCATGACAAACCGCGGGCGGCACGAGTAGTCGAAAGCGGAGCGCGATTTCCAAGCGGCGGAGGTAGGGTCGCACCGCCGGGGCGACCGGGTCGTGGGGATTCGTCCGCCGCCACGGGAGCGTCCCATTCCCTTTGGCTGGGTGGGCGGAGTTGGATTCGCGGACAGCGTCTTCCGCCCGGTCATCTCGGCGAGATGACCCTACCTTCGCAACGCCCCCTCACCCCTCCGCCACCAGCAGGTGGAAGCGCAGGCCCAGCGGCACCTCCAGCGAGAAACCCGGGCCGCGACCCGGCTTCACGTCGATCGTCAGATCCTGCCAGTCCGCCACGTGGGACTCCGCCATGTAGAACGGGCAGCCGTGGATCTCCCCCACCCGCACGTCCGCCAGCCCCAGCCGGAACTCGCCCGCGCCGTAACACATCGGCTGCGCCCCCTCGCCCGCGTGGTGGAACAACAGCGGGCCGAACTGGTCGCGCAGCCGCTCGATCACGGCGGCCGCGGCATCGGTGACGACGACTCGGGCAGGGTTCATGGCAAGGGGGGCGGGTTTCAGGGATAGCCGGAGACAAAAGTCCCAAACCTCGCCCTACGTGCCTGCCGTGCCGTTTCTATCCGATAGTCACTTCGGCAGCTTCTTCAGGTACTTCGCCGGGTCCTTGTCGAAGTCCTCGCGGCAATCGTTGCAGCACAGTTTGATCTCCTGGCCCTTGTAAACGAAGCTCACCGGGTCCTTGCCCTCCTCCTTCAGCTTCTCGCCGGAGACGATGCAGGTGTCCAGCGGGTAGGGCTTCGCCTTCTCCTTGCCCTCCTTGGTGGCGGGCTGCTCCTTTTTCTCCTCCTTCGCGGGCGCGGCCTTCGGTTTCTCCTCGCCGCGCGAGCACGGGGCGAGGGCCAGCAGCAGGGCGGACAAGACGACGGTGGATCCCAAGTTCATCACCCGTGAACGGAGCGCAAATCCCCGCCGGGTGCAAGCACGCCCGCCGCGGCTACCGCGTCACCCGGCACCGCAGGAATGCCCCGCCGCCCGCCGTGCCGACGGCATCCACCAGATAGAACGTGCGGTAGCTCCAGCCCGGAGTCAGGGCCGGCAGACCATCGGCCAGCGCCGGGAAAAGCTCCGCCACCCCGGCCTGGAATGGTCCCGCCGGGGACTCCGAGCCCTCGATCACATAGCCCGTTTCCCCCTCCGCCACCAGCGGACCGGTGCCGGTGAAGACCACGCCATTCGCCACCGCCAGCGTGAGCACGAGATGACGCGTGCCACCGATCTCCGCGATTTCCTGCCGGGACTTGCCCGCAGGGGCAGCGCCATCGAGCGCGTACTCCAACAACCTCCCGGGCTGCACGCCCGCCACCGCCGCTCCGCCGTGGGACGTCTGCCATGCCGCGAAGGAAACCGCCGCGGGCACCCGCACCAGCCCCGTGCCCCGGATCCGGTCCGTCTTGTGATCCGCCGCGGAATCCAGCGCCCCCCAGGTCCCCGGAGCCTGCGGCACCCCATCGAAGGTCAGCATGCCCACCGTGTCCGTCCCGGTGTACAGCAGCTCGGCATAGGTCCCGGTGGAAAGCTCCAGCGTGGCGGTATCGGAAAGCGAGTCCACCCACATCCGCAGCGAGCCGCCGAGGATGCGCGTGTCCCCGCTGTAGCTGCCCGCCGTTTCCAGAGCGACCTGCCCGCCGCCGGTCTTCACCAGCGAACCACCGCCGGAGACCGTGCCGCGGAACAAGACATCGCCACGCCCGGCGATCGTCAACCGGTTCGGCCCCAGCGAGAGATCGTTCTCCACGCGGATCCATTTTCCGGAAAGCACCGACCACGTCTGCGGCTCGGACACGAACACCTTCACCCCCTGCCCCGCGCTGGCCGAGCCGAGATCGACCGCGCCATACTCAGCGGCGATCTCGATGCCACCCGCCCCGAGCTTCAGCGAGCGGGTGGTGCCGCCACCTTTGAAGGTGGTGATGCCGTTTCCTGCATCGAACCGCAGGCCGTGGATGCCCTGATCGCCATTCAAGCTCACCGTCGGACCGGTGTAGCCGGAGTATTTGAAATGTGCCTGATGGTTCCCACCCGGCACCACCGCGGGATCGGGAGTCACGGCGGTGCCGCTCAGCGACCAAGCGGACAGGTTCGTCCACGACGTGCCGGAGTTGTCCCAATACACGTCCACCGGAGCGGCGGAGGCAAGGGCCGGAGAGATGAGGGGCAGCAGCAGCGCTCGGGAGTTCATTCGCCCTACGGGATAGCTATTTTGTATTCTCATTGTAAATCCAAATGATGCACTGTGAAGTTATTTTCACCATCCTTCCAATCTCCCCCCTCTACAAGATCATCACGCTTCCGCCGCAGGACCAATGACATATGAATCTCGGGGGCGAAACCGCTGGCCACCCCTCGTCCTTGCCCCCGGCCGCCCGGCTGTTAGCCTCCGGCCATGGAGAAAAACCGGCTCGAGGCCTTCAGCGACGGCGTCCTGGCGATCATCATCACCATCATGGTGCTGGAAATGAAGGTGCCGCACGTGAAGACCCTGCCCGAGCTGATGCCGCTGCTGCCGGTGTTCCTCAGCTACGTGCTGAGCTTCATCTACGTGGGCATTTACTGGAACAACCACCACCACATGCTCCACCTCACCCGCCGCGTCACCGGCGGCATCCTGTGGGCGAATCTCCACCTGCTGTTCTGGCTCTCGCTGTTTCCCTTCGTCACCGGCTGGGTGGGGGAAAGCCACATGGCCGCGGCGCCGCTGGCGCTCTACGGCGTGGTGTTGCTGATGGCCGCGATCGCCTACGTCATCCTCCAGGCCGCGATCATCCGCCACCAGGGGAAGGACTCGCCGCTGGCCCAGGCCGTGGGCGGCGATTGGAAGGGCAAGGTCTCGCCGCTGTGCTACATCGGCGGCATCGTCCTCGCCTCGTTCGTGCCGTGGCTCTCGATCGCCTGCTACATCGCCGTCGCCCTGATCTGGCTGGTCCCAGACCGCCGCATCGAGCGCTTCCTCTCGCAGCACGAAAAGTAGCACAAGCATTCCTGCTTGTGGGTCGGGAGATCCGCGCACTCCCTCGCACGCCCAGTCCGCCCTTGAGGGGCTAGGTGCCAGGGGCTGGGGGCTAGAGGAGGGAGGGAAAGAACCGGAGAAGCACTCTTCCCCCTAGCCCCTGAATCCTAGTCCCCAGCCCCTCACTGGCGGACCGGTCCTGCACACGCCATCGCGAATTCACCCCACGCTCCACGGATGACTGATCCCTCACAGACGGGAATGCTTGTGCGGTCTCCGGACATCCTGATAGACCGTCCACTATCTCCTTTGATATGACCCGCTCCTCCCTCCTCGGTTGTGCCTTCCTGCTCGCGTGCGCGTGTCCGGCGGTGGCCCGGGAGATCGCTGGCGCGGACCAGGCCCTCGCCCGCTTCAAGGCGGAGTCCGCACGCCCCGCCGCACCCGAGAACGGCCCGGAGGCGATCAAGCGCCAGTTCCAGGAACACCTCGCCCAACTCACCGCCACCGTGGCCACCCTGCCGCCGCAGGAGGCGGCCACCCGCTGGCTCACGTTGGTGGACGAATGGCGGCCGCTCATCGCGGCCTGGCCTCATGACCAGACGCTCGCTTTCCGCAACCTGCTGGCCGCGTTGCCCGGTCCGGAGGCATGGGACGCGCTGGCAGCCGCCGTGGCCGACCGGAAGTCCACCGGCGGCCCCGCTTCCCCCGCCTTCCTGCGCATGCTCATCGCCGCCCTCCGCGGCGACGTCACGGCCAGCCAATCCTCCTATGCCGCGTGGCGGAAGGAAGCACCGGAAACGCATGACTCAGATGGAGACCTCGAAAAACTCTTCGCCACCCTGAGCGGCACCTCCCCGAGCGCCTCCGCCGTCTACGAGGCCCAGCTCACCGCCTTGGAGCAAGGCGGTGACGAATATAGCCTTTCCGAGGTGCCGGATCTGGTGACGGAGCTGGGCGCGGCCAAGGCGGAGGCCATCCTGAAACGGGTGCTGACGAGGAGCGATGTCGCCTTGGGCGAAATCGCCGGAGTGGAAACCCGCCGCCTCGCGCTGAAGATCGCGCTCGGCCTCAAGGACCGGCTCGCGGCTCCGCAGTGGGGGCTGATCCAGGACACCACCCCGGAGTCGATGGCTCTCTATGCCACGCTCGACCGAAAGTTCCCGCGCAAGGGCAACAACCGCCAGGGCAGCTACGAACGCGCCGTGGCCGATGGCTATCACCTCCGCCATCTCATCCTCACCGGGAAAACCGCCGAGGCCGTGCGCCTGGCGGAGCTCGTCACGAAGGACGAGTATTCGGACCCACAGGTGGCCTTCCCCCTTTCCGAAGACGAGGATCTCACGAAAAATGGAGAGGGCAAAGCCATCACCGCCTTCCTCTCCACGCTCCTCGAGCAGCACCCGGCGCTGCCGTATTGGACCAATCTGGTGGAGTATTCCGCGCGCTTTGGCCCGGAGGCGAAGCCGGGACAAGCGCGCGAGCCCTCCGTAACGCTGCTGGGCAAGATCTTCGCCCGCACCGATCTCGCCGCCGCCACGCACGATGAAATCGGCGAGGCATTGCTGAACGCCCATCTCGCCGCCGACCAACCGGAGGACGCCGTGCGCGTGCTGCGCGTCCTCCTCGCCGAGCGGCTCGCCACTCCCCCGAAACTCAACAGCACCACCCGGAACCCGGCGGCACTCGCCTGCCAGCTCCTCGAGCTCGGCCGCCTCCTCAAGAACGACGAGTGGATCCGGCAGGGCATCGCCGATGGCTGCACCGCCTTCCAGAACGGCCTGTCCACCGGTAGCAACCTGGACACCTACACCGCCCTGCTTTTCACCCTGAACCAGCCCGCGGAGGCCGAGGACCTCCTCGTCAGCCACTGGATCGGCGAATCCCGCACCGAGACCTCCTACTACGCTGGCAGTATCAGCCCGATCGCCACCCTGGCCAGCTACTACCACCGCCTGGGACGCCACGCGGACGTGGTGAAGCTCATGGAGGAAGGCACCGGCTGGGGTGCCACGGACCTCGGCTTCCTCGGCTACGAGGCCCGCTTCAAGCTCACCGCCGCCCAATCCCTGGCCGCGCTGGGACGGAAGGACGAGGCACGCCGCATCCTGCTCGCCTACCTCCCGGTCCGCGCCGGGGATGATGCCGCCTATGAACTGCTGCTCTCGCTCGGCGGGGACGATGTCATCCCGCTCCTCGACTCCCTCTACGCCCGCAACCGCTTCGAGGAGCGCCCGCTGATCTGGAAGGCGAAGCGGCTGCTGGACGATGGTCGCCTGGACGACGCCGAGAAAACCATCCGCGCCGCCATCGCCGTGGACCCCAGCGATGGCGAGCAGGGCAAGGGCGACCGCCTGCGCGCCTACGCCGTGTTCGCGGACGTGATGGAGAAAAAGGGCGATGCCGCCCAGGCCGCCACGCTCCGCACCGCCGTGTCCGCGATCCGCCTTTCGGAGGACGCGGATGATTTCCGCTACGCCGGACTCACCCGCCGCGCCATCGCGATGTACGAGCGCTCGCTCGGCCTGTTCGCGGATGCCTACTGCATCCAGTCCCGCCTGGCCCTCGTCGCCGAAGCCGCGGGCGACCTCGCGAAGGCGGAGGAACATTACCAACGCGCCTACGAGTTGATGCCGGACAGCTTCGGCGAGGTGGAGAGCCACTGTTTCGGCTGCGAGGGTATCTTCAGCGAGCCGCGGGCCCAGGGCATCGCCGAGCGGATCTTCACCCGCCTGGCCGCCCAACCGGGTGCGAAGGCCCAGGTCTTCTACCTCCTCGGCTACCTGCGCGATGCCCAGGAACGCCCGAAGGAGGCCCTGGAGCAATACCGCCGCGCCGTGCAGATCGATCCGGACTACTTCAACGCCTGGGAAAAGATCCTCACGGGTAAGTCCAAGAACGGCGCGCCCCATGCGGTGAGCCAGGAAGCGGCGCTCCATCTCATGCGCCTGTCGCCCTCCTCCGCGAGATACCATCTCAATGAGATCACCGATTTCCGCGCCGCCTGGCCGCTGCTGGTGGCCGCCGTCAAGGCCCAGCCACCGGCACCGGTCCCCTTGTTCGAGTTCAAGGCGGACAAAGCCCGACTCGCCTCCTTGCCGGGCATGGCCCGACGGCTCGACATCCTCTCCGGCGGAGCCGGCTCCTACGGGGAAAGGGTAGCCACTCCCGGTGGGATGCTCACCCTACACCCGCTCTTCCGCGACCTCGCGAACGAGGCCAGCCACTGACGACCGCTGCCCTCACGGACAGACAAACTCGCAGGCGCGCGCCTTTGTGTGGATGAAGCCACACGCCATGGAACCCGATCCTCCAGCCCCCGATGCCGATGAACGCGCGCGGCGGGAGAGCACGATCCGCGGCGCGTGGATGATCGCGTTCTTTTGCCTACCTTGGCTGCTGCTCGCCGTGGGCGCCTGGTGGCTCCATGGCATGATGGACCGGAACGCGAGGCATGAGCAGGCCTGGAGGGATCTCGAGACGATCCGCGAGGCCCTCGGCCGATACCACACCTGCACCGGACTCTTTCCCACCACCGCCGAAGGCCTCGACGCGCTGGTGCATCGCCCACCCGGAATGACGCGCTGGGTCCAATGCCTGCCTGCGCTGCCGCTCGATCCGTGGCAGCGCCCTTACCGCTATGCCGATGACACCACGGAGCCGGACTTGTGTCCCACCCTCCGCTCCCTCGGCCGCGATCCCGCGGACCCCGCGGATGACATCATCATGGAGTGCCACTGAACTCCGACCCGCCTTCATTCCACGGTGAACGCCGTGTCGATCCGCGGCACCGACCAAGTTTCCCCTGCGCGGTGTTTCCAAGGTGTGGATCCGGAACCCTCTGCCCCTCCAGCTCCCGATGCCGACACCGCGCCACGGCGGCGGGCGGCGTTCCGGGCGTGGCGGATGATCGTGCTGTTCCTGCTGCCTTATCCGATGCTCTACGCGGGCTGGTGGTATCTGGAACGCGGGATCTGCGCCATGCCGCGGTGCTCGCAGACCAACGCGGAAATCAAGTCCCTCTGGTCGTCTCTTGAGATGTTCAGAATCCACTGCGGCCGCTACCCCGCCAACGCCGAAGGGCTCGATGCCCTCGTCCACCGGCCTGCCGGGGTGACGAGATGGGAACAGGTCCTCGCCGACGCGCCCCTCGATCCATGGAAGCAACCCTACCGGTATGCCATCCACGGGCCGCGCGGGAAGGAGACCCTCGAACTCCGCTCGCTCGGGCCCGATCCCGCGAACCCGGCGGATGATATCGTGGAGACCCGGTGAGCGGTCCGGCTTGGTGGCTCTGGATTTGGAGTGCGGCGAGACATCGCCGCTTTGGGTGGCGGAGAGAATCGACGGGAGTGGCAGCGGAGCCATGGAAGAGGAGCGGGAACCAGGGAAGAGGTGATTCTGGAACGTGGGAGCGAGTTGGCGAATGCAGGTGCCCCCCGGCGATGGCTCGCCTCCGCTGAAAGCGGCGATGTCTCCTGCCCTTTACCCACATCCGCGGGCACACGCTGCGTAGCCGCGCTCGGGAGAGCGTGGGTTGGGTGGGTTCACCATCTCCCTCGCAGGTCCAGTCCTCATCCGAGCGACGCCTGTTTCCAAGCCCGGTAGGGGCGACGCAACGCAGGCCGAATGCCCCTCCAGATGGAACCCAGCGTCCAATGTTCAAAGAGCGCCGCATCATCCAGTGAGATCTGAATGGTGGATCCGGTGAGAGAGCGCAGGCAGCGTCGTCCCTGGCGGGACTTGGACATTCTTCGCTGCCGATTCCCGGGGGCTTGCGCACCCCGGCTAGTGGAGCGTCGCCCTGCCGGGCTCAGAGAAAGGAGCCTTGAGAAACACTGCGGCTGCAACGAAGTGGGCGAATCTACACCGCCCACGTTGTTACCAACGCGGCTACGGTTTGCTCCGGAGATGTGGGTAAAGGGCAGGATGTCTCGCCGCACTCCACATCAGAAGCACCCGTCCTGCGGCCCCGCCCGCCCCCGCGGACCCTTCTACTACACTTCCAGTATCAGCCCCGGAAGCGGCCCCTCCTCCCTTTTCCCACCGCCTTGAACGGGTAAAATTACGCATGCAGACTTCGCCAATTTGCACACCACTAAGGATTTCTTAAGTAATTCAAAACGCACATAAACCTATCAGAAAGGCACATTCAAACAAATACCCATAAAACCAAACATCCACGTAATCCATTCTTCATCAATGCCGTTTCCATTTTCGCGATCTGTTAGAGAGTCACAAGCCACAAAATTGGGCGCAACAACTGCAGAGAACGCCTTTACGTATGGCCGCTTTTGCGCCACCGGTTAACCGCGTTTTTTGTTCATTTGCCTTGTATCCCGTATGAAACTGAATCGTTCGAATGGTTACCTCCGTCTATTCCTTCAAAACCTGCTGACCGCCCAAGCGGTCATCGTCACTTTCCTGGGGGCCGCGGCGCACGGAGCGAGCCGCTGGTGGGATGGTGGCACCGCCAACATCGCGGCCACCGGCAACGGGGCGAGCGGTGGCACCGCCGGCAACTGGGACACCACCCTGACCAACTGGGACCAGGGCAACACCCTCGCCCACGTGGCCTGGAACAACGCCGCCAACGATGACGCCTTCTTCGCAGGTACGGCAGGCGCAGTAGCACTGACCGCGCCCGTCACCGCCGGCAACCTGACCTTCTCCACGGCCGGCTACTCGATCACCGGCACCTCGCCGAACATCCTCACGCTGGGCGGCACCACCGCCACCATCACCACCTCCTCGCTGGCGGCCTCCGGCACCACCACGATCAGCGCGCCGGTGGCCGGCACGCTCACCGGCGGCCTGACGATCGCCTCGAACGGCGACATGAGCGCCACCGGCGGCGGCTCCGGCGGCCTCGGCGTGCGTTTCGGCGGCACCAACACCTTCACCGGCGACATCACCGTCACCTCCGGCCTGCTGAGCTACACCTCGGACGCCGGCCTCGGCAACGCCGCCAACGCGATCATCCTCAACGGCGGCGGCCTGCTGGAAAGCGTCAACGCCGGTCCGACGCTCAACCGCAACGTCACCGTCGGCGCGGCGGGCGGCCTGTTCCGCACCTGGGGCAGCACCACCACCACGCTCAACGGCGTGCTCAGCGGCTCCGGTGCCTTCGCCCGCACCGATGGCGGTACCGTGATCTTCGCCGGAAACAACACCTACTCCGGCACATTCACCGCGAACAACACCACCAGCTCCGTCTTCACCGGCACCAACGCGGCGGCCACCTACGTGGTCAGCGGTGGCTCGATCGCGGTGGGCAACAACGGCACCACCGGCTCGCTCAACAGCGCCTCCACCCTCAGCCTCGCCAACGGCACCACGCTGTTCGTGCGCCGCACGGACGCGGTGAGCGCCACCGGCATCCTGCCCGGCACCATCACCCTGGCGGGCGCCACCTCGCGGTTCGAGTACGCCCCCACAGCCTCCACCGCGACGCTGAATTTCGACCAGGATCTCGGCACGGATGCGACGAAGGGCTACTTCCGCATCGCCGGCGGCGCCCTCAGCCTGGCCAGCGGCACCGACGTGGTGATGGACACCGTTTCGCTCGGCCTGCAGAGCGCCACCAACCAAGGCGTTCTCAACCTTCTCTCCGGCTCCACCATCACCAGCCGCTACTTCAACATCGGCGAGCAGGCGAACAACTCCGGCACCATCAACCAGGCCGATGGCAGCACCGTCACGCTCCTGAGCGGCAACATCGGCTTCCGCCTCGGCCACTGGACGAATGGCACCAACCCCGGCAACGTCTACAACCTCACCGGCGGCGTCCTCGATGCCACCGCCCTGTCCGCGAACACCGGCAACGACCGCTTCGTGAACGTCGGTTGGGACGGCCAGGCCAGCATGACCGTCGGCGGCGGCAGCAACCTCGCCATCCTCCAGGCCGCGGGCATCCAGATCGACGCGAACGGGGACTCCACCTTCAACGACTCGCTCACCGTCTCGCCGAACGGCCTGGTGGTGGTCGGCGCGCTCGGCGTCGCCGGGGGCTCGGTGAACGACCCGCTCGTGCTCAACGGCGGCACCGTCCAGGCCTCGGCGGATGGCACCTGGAGCGTGACCGCCACCGCCAACGCGGCCACCACCTCCATCCTCAACCCCGCCGGTTTCAACCTCACCTGGGCCGGCAACCTGCTCGGCACCGGCACCGTGGACCTGGGCAGTTCCGGCACGCTCCTCCTCAACACCACCGGCAGCCAGACCATCGCCGCCCCGCTCTCCGGCTGGACCCCGATCCGCAAGACCGGCACCGGCAACACCATCCTCTCCGGCAACACCACCGCCCACGGCGGCACGATGGCGCTGGAAGGCGGCCGCACCACCGTCACCGGCAACGTTTCCTCCGTGACCAATGTCAAGACGGGTGCCGTTCTCGGCGGCGAGGGCTCGTTCACCGGCGACCTCACCTTCGAGGCCGGATCGAAGCTCTCCGTCGATTCCACCACCGGCGGCGCGCTGACCGTGGGGAACGTCATCATCACCGGCCAGCCCGGGATCGCCTTCGACTCCGTGCCGACCCAGGCGCAGTCGCCGGTGCTGCTCTTCAAGCACACCGGGGTCATCGTGGGCAATGTCGCCACGGACCTGATCCTGCCCGGCCTCCGCAGCCCGCTGATCAATGACGATGGCACCAACGTCACCCTCTCCTTCACCACCAAGGGCCTCGTCTGGAACGGCACCTCCGGCGGCCAGTGGGACGCCGGCACCAGCCTGCGCTGGAACGCCGCCGAGGCGGACGCCTTCTTCTGGGGGGACAACGTCACCTTCGACGACACCGGCGTGAACCCGGCCATCACCCTCACCGGCGAGCTCCAGCCGACCTCGGTCACGGTGAATGCCAACACCAATGCCTACGCCTTCACCGGCACCGGCTTCATCGCCGGCACCGGCGGCCTGACCAAGTCCGGCACCGGCACCCTCACGCTCGGCACCGCGAACACCTACACCGGCGCCACCACCGTGAACGCCGGCACGCTCAAGCTCGCCAACGTCACCAGCCTCGGCGCCACCACCGCGGGCACCACCATCAACGCCGGCGGCACGCTCGACATCAACGGCCAGGACCTCGGCGCCAGCGCGGAGGCCATCACCATCAGCGGCACCGGCGCCGGCGGAAACGGCGCTCTGGTCAACACCAGCACCACCCGCGGCGCGATCAACAGCCTCACGCTCGCCGCCGACGCCACCATCACCAACAACAACGCCCTGCTCATCGGCGCGAACGGCACCGGCACCACCGGCACGCTCGCCCTGGGCAGCAACACGCTCACCAAGAACGGCACCGGCGACCTCGTTCTCAACGGCATCAACCTCACCAGCGGCAACATCACCGTCAACGCCGGCCGCCTGATGCTCGTCCGCGGTTACACCGAGGCCAACCAGCAGGCCGTAACCCTGGGCGGCAGCGGCACGCTCACCATCAACTCCGGCGGCAAGCTCGCCACCCAGCGCTGGGCACCGGCCCTCACCGTGACGATGCCGATCGTGCTGAACGGCGGCACCATCACCAGCGACTGGCCCGGCCCGAACAGCGCCACCTTCGCCAGCAACATCACGCTGAACACCTCCGGCACCGTCAGCTTCGGCGGCGGCTACGGCAACGGCACCCTCAGCGGCGTGATCTCCGGCAACGGCGTGCTCAACGCCAACAGCGACACCCTGATCCTCACCGGCGCGAACACCTACACCGGCGGCACCAACCTGCAGGGCGGCATCCTCGCCTTCAACAGCGGCTCGCTCGCCACCACCGGCGCGATCTCGATGAACGGCGGCACGCTGCGCTGGAACGGAACCAACACCCAGGACCTCTCGAGCCGCCTGACCCTGCTCGCGGGCAAAAGCGCCAAGTTCGACACCAACGGCAACAACGTCACCTTCGCCTACTCGATCGGCAACAGCACCACCGCGAACCTGGCCAAGTCCGGCAACGGCATCCTCACGCTCGCCCCGGTGAACACCTACGCCAGCGGCACCGCCATCAACGGCGGCACCGTCAGCGTCTCCGCCATCGCCGACACCGGCAACAGCTCGATCGGCACCGCCACCGGCGGCGCGAACTACGTGGGCATCGCCAACGGCTCGACCTTCCAATACACCGGCACCGCCAACGCCACCACGGTGAAGTACCTGTGGATCGACACCGGCGCCGGCGGCACGGTGGACGTCACCCGCCAGGGCGCGAACCTCACCTGGACCCCGGCCGGCGGCAACCGCACCGTCCCCGTCACCAAGGCCGGCCTCGGCACCTGGACCATGAACGGCGCGATCAGCGGCACCGCCACCGTGACCGTCAACGCCGGCACCCTGGCGCTCGGCGCGGCCAACACCTACACCGGCGCCACCACCGTGAACGCCGGCGGCACCCTGCTGCAGAAGTCCACCCTGACCTCGGACATCACCGTGGCCACCGGCGGCACGCTCGGCGGCGAGGGCTCCTCCACCAACGCGATCACGCTCAACGAGGGCTCCACCCTGCTCGCGGACTTCTCCACCCCCGCCGCCCAGCTCACCACCACCGGCGCGGTCACGGTGAACAAGACCACCAGCGGCGTCACCCTCCAGCTCCAGAACGCCCCCACCACCGCGGGCGCGCAGATCGTGCCGATCCTGAAATACGGCACCCATAGTGGCGGCACCACCAACTTCAACACCGCCGCCTACCGCTCCGCCACCGTCACGGACGACACGACGAACAAGATCCTCAGCCTCAACTACACCTCCGAGGCGAAGGTCTGGAACGGCGCCACCGGCAACACCACCTGGGACCTCGGCGTTTCCACCGACTGGACCGGCGGCGACACGAAGTTCTTCAACGGCGACGCCGTGAGCTTCACCGACGCGGCCACCAGCAAGGCCGTCACCGTCACCGGCACGCTCACCCCGGCGCAGGTCACGTTCAGCAACACCGGCGCGAACGCCTACACCCTCACCGGCACCGGCGTGATCGCGGGCACCGGCTCGCTGGCGAAGTCCGGCACCGGCACCGTGACCTTCGCCCAGACCACCGGCCACACCTTCAGCGGCGGCACCACCGTGACCGGCGGCACCATTGCCATCGGAAACGGCACCGTGGGCAACGAGGCCGTCACCGCGCTCGGCACCGGCACCGTGACCATCAGCACCGGCGGCAAGGTCGGCTTCTACCCGGGCAGCACCGGCAACGTTTACAACATCCCGAACAACCTCGTCCTCAACGGCGGCAACCTCCACCAGGAGGACGGCCACCAGCACTTCCTCGGCACGGTCTCCGTGGCCGCGGACAGCACCGTGACCGGCCGCTGGAATCCGAAGTCGATCTGGTTCGATGGCGTGGTCTCCGGCACCAGCAAGATCACCGTGGCCGATGGCGGCAACGGCGCGTGGGTCGCCTTCACCAATCCGTTCAACAGCTTCTCCGGCACCGTGGTCCTCGCCCATGCCGGTTCGACGGTGCTGGCCAAGGACAACACCACCCTCCAGTTCGCCACCGTCGACAGCGGCGGCAATGCCTCCACCTTCCAGGTGGCCGCCACCAACGCCGTGCCGAACGTCATCATCGCCGGCCTGAAGGGCACCAACGCCGGGGCCAAGGTGATCAACGCCGACGCCACCGCCCGCGTCCTCACCGTGAACAGCACCGTCGATGGCACCTACGCCGGTCTCATTGGCGATGGCACCGCCAACGGCAACCTGCTCTCGCTCGTGAAGTCCGGCAGCGCCGTCCTCACGCTCGGCGGAGCCAGCACCTACACCGGCACCACCGCCGTCAACGCGGGCACGCTGATCATGAACGCTGCGAACGCCTCCAGCGCCACCACGGTGGCCGCCGGAGCCACCCTGAAGGGCAGCGGTTCGTTCACCGGCAGCGTCAGCGTGGCCGCCACCGCCACCCTCGCCCCGGGCAACAACGCCGTCGGCACGCTCACCGCGGGCAGCGCCACCCTCGCCGGCACCTACGCCTGCGAGATCAGCGGCGCCACCGCGGACAAGCTCGCCGTCACCGGCGCGCTGACCGTCTCGCCCGGCACCACGCTGGCCATCACCACGCTGGCCGCGCCCACCGTCTCCAGCCTCACCATCGCCACCTACACCGGCGCGGTGCCCGCCGCCTTCACCACCGTCACCGGCCTGCCCTCCGGCTACTCGCTGGACTACAGCGTGGCCGGCCAGATCAACTTGGTGCAGGCGGGCTTCACCGGCTGGGTCTCCGGTTTCGGCCTGAGTGGACTGGACGCCCTGGTCGGCGCGGACCCGGACCACGACGGCATCCCGAACGGCGTCGAGTTCGTCATCGGCGGCAATCCCGCCACCGTGAACGATCTCTCCAAGATGCCGACGCTCGGCCTGGTCAACACCGACCCGGATGGCGCGGGCCCGGCTCCGACCGGTGACTACATGAAGTTCACCTTCCGCCGCACCGCCGCCTCGGTGACCGCCAGCGTCACCTCCGGCTGTGAGTTCGACGCCGACCTCACCGGCACCTGGACCACCGCGGTGGGCGCCAGCGGCGTGGTGCAGATCGTCACCGCGGACGGCTTCGGCGCCGGGGTCGACAAGGTGGAAGTCTTTGTCCCGAAAGCGACGTGGGAGGTCGCGGGCAAGCTCTTCGGCCGCCTCCGTGTGAGCGTGCCGTAAGAGTGAGCCCCATGCATCGGGCCAAGCCGCGGGGAGCGATTCCCCGCGGCTTTTTTCGTGTAACGAAAGGTAGGGTCATCTCGCCGAGATGACCGGGCGGGAGACATCGTCCGCAAATCCAACTCCGCCCCAACAGACCAAGGGGGTGGGACGAGCCCATGGCAGCGAACGTATCCCATCAACCCGGTCGCCCCGGCGGTGCGACCCTACCTTTCTCAGGCCTCCGCCTGCCGTTTCACGATCGCGCCCAGGGTGGCGATGGCACTTTCGATCCGCGGCGTCCACGGCTGGCCGCAGCTCAGGCGCATGCAGTTCCGGAACAAGCCCACCGGCGAAAACAAGGTGCCCGGAGCGAAGTTGATTCCGGCGGCGCGCGCCTCGCGGTGGACCTCCACCACGTCGACGTGCTCCGGCAGCTCCAGCCACAGCACCAGCCCGCCCGCGGGATTGCTCACGCGGGTTTCCTCCGGGAACACCTCCGCCACCTTCTCGCGGATGCGGCAGGTCTGGTTGCGGTAGGCCTCCCGTAGCTTCCGCAGGTGGCGGTCGTAGCCGCCGGAGCGCAGGAACTCCGCCACCGTGAGCGCGGACAAGGCCGGGCCGCCCAGATTCATCGCGTTCTTCAGCTCCATCAGCCGCTGGTGGTGCTTTCCGCCCACCAGGTAGCCCACCCGCAGGCCGGGCGCCAGGGTCTTCGAGTACGATCCGCACAGTAGCACGCGGTCGGTGCGGTCCATCGCCTTCAGGCACGGCGGGCGGGATCCCTGGTGCGGGAGGTCACCGTAGATGTCGTCCTCCACGATCGGGATCGCGTGTTCGTCCGCGATGTCGAGGAGCTGGCGGCGGTTCGCCTCGCTCATGAAACCGCCCGCGGGGTTCGAGAAATTCGGGATCACCAGCATGGCGGCCACCTTGTTCCGCGCCACCGCCTGGCGCACCGCCGCGAGGTCCAGCCCGCACGAGCATGCCGGCACCGGAATGACCCGCAGCTTCAGCTTCGCCAGCAAACTCAGCGTGCCGTAGTAGCTCGGAGACTCCACCAGCACCGTGTCGCCCGGGCGCGTCACCGCCATCAGCGCGAGCTGGAGCGCCTCGCTCGCGCCGATGGTGACGATGAACTCGTCCGGCTCGAAGGCGCAGCCCCAGTCGATCGAGCGGCGGCTCAGCTCGCGGCGCAGCGCCTGGCTGCCCGGCGCGGGATCGTAGTGGAAGCAGGTGCCCGGCGAGCGCCGCACCACGCTGGCGGTGACCTTGGTGAGCTTTTCCAGCGGGATCAGCTCGTCCCCCGGCACCGCCCGGCCGAGTGGCACCAGCGTCGGGTCGTTGATGTCCCGGATCGTCGAGAGCACCGAGGCGAAATTGTCCAGCGTGGCGGTGGTCGGCTTGTGCCGCGGCAGCACCGGCTCCGCCAGCGAGCGCGCCAGCCGCGCCGTGACGTAAAAGCCGGACTTCGGCCGCGCCTCGATCAGCCGCCGGCTCTCCAGCAGCGTGTAGGCCTGCATCACCGTGGGCACGCTCACCCCCTGCTGCTGGCCATACTGGCGGACGGAGGGAATCCGGTCCCCGGCGCGCAGCGTGCCGCTGCGGATCATGCCTTCCAGCCGGTCGGCGATGCGGAGGTAGAGCGGTTGTTCCGTGTCCGTGCTCATGACCCGAGCGTAACCCGGCGGCGGGAGGGGCACCATGTACAGCTTCCCGAAATCCCGACCTGTACAGAATCTGTTTTCACCCCGCCTGTACAGGTTGGAAATCGATCCGGCTGTGGATTCCGCGATCCGGGGAATGGCGGCATGGTCATGACGTGAACGCCATCATCCCCTTCGCCAGTTTCTGGAACTCGCTCGCCGGCCGCCCCTGCGCCGGGACGGTTGCCAAGGTGGAGCACCTCGGCAAGCGCTCGCTCGCCCGCCGCACCCTGCGTGCCGGCGGCATGGTCGAGTGCCTCCGCGGCCGGATCTGGCTCACCGCCGGGCACCAGGACATCGTGCTGCGCGAGGGCGAATGCTACACTTCCCCGCGGCAGGTCCGTGTGGTGGTGGAGGCGCTGGAGGACTCGGTGGTGAGGTGAAAAGGTAGGGTCATCTCGCCGAGATGACCGGGCAGTGGACGTCGTCCGCAGGCGGAACGCCGTCCCCACAGACGAAGAGATGGGATGCTCCCGTGGCAGCGAACGTAACCAATAGACCCGGTCGCCCCGGCGGTGCGACCCTACCTTAAAAAACACCGGTGGCGGCGGTCTCAACCGCCAGAGCCGTTCGATTGCCATGAACGCCTCCCTGGCGGTTGAAAGCCACCGCCACCGGCCGGACGCGTCCGCTCATCGCAACGAACGCGCCCCGCCTGGAAATCCGTTCCTCCTCAGCGCGTCGCCTTCAGACGGGCGAACAGCTTGCCATTGACCGCGTTCGAACGCGGGATCTTCACCTCGATCGTGTCGGCGGGCGAACCATCGGTCACGGTCACCATGCCATCCACCGACGAGGTGCTTCCGATCGCAATGTCCGTCCAGTTCGTCATGTCGGTGCTCCACTGCACCACCAGCGTGGTCTCGGCGGCCGCCTGATCGCTGCGGGAGAAATGGAGCGTCAAATACTCACCATCGAGGAGCTCCACGGGCGCGATGCCAGAGGAGAACGCCAGCGGATTGCCGCCCAGCACGAACTCGAGGAGGTTCGAAATGCCATCGTGGTCCGGGTCCTGCGCCACGCCGTTGTTGGTGCCATCGAGGAAGTTCACGGTCGCCCAGTCATTGTAGGCGCTCACCGACTGCGAGAGGATGAGCTGCTTGCCACCCGTGCCCGCGTTGTAGGCCACCGCGTAGCCGGAAGGCACGCTGGCGAAGGTGCCGGTGAGCGTGCCGGTGTATTCGGCGATCACGTAGCTGCCGGAGAAGCCGCCGCCGAGCACCGAGACGTTCAACGTCGCGCCGGTGAGATCGAGGTTGCCGCTCACCTGGAGCTTGTCGGTGGCCGCGCCATCCACCTGCACGGCCAGCGTGCCGGTGACGGTCGCATTCCCGGTGGTCAGCGTGCCGGTGCCGGTGTCGCCCGGGGCGATCTTGCCCGCGGCGGTGACCGGACCGCCGAGCGTGCCGGTGCCGCCGAGCGTGCCGGACGCTCCCACGCTCACCGCGCTGCCAGCGGCGGTGCTGCCATCCACGAGCAAGGTGCCCGCGTTCACCGCCGTCGCGCCGGTGTAGGTGTTCGCGCCTGTGAGCGTCATCGTGCCCGCTCCGAGCTTCGTGAGACCACCCGCGGCGCTGCCGAAGTCGCCGGACTGGTTGCGCAGCGGGGCGATCACGTTCAGGTCGGTGGCGGTGCTGCCGGTCGCATCCGCCACGGTGAAAGTGGTGTTCGTCGAAAGGTGGTAGCCACCCTGGGTGGCGCTGATCGCGGTGGCGGTGATGGTCGAGGCCCCGGTGCCGCCCACGGTCACGTTGTTGCGGAACATCGCGGACTGGTAGGTATTGGAGTCCGCGGAGGTGTTCGTCAGCGTCGCGCCGTTGTTCAGATCCAGGCGGCCGATGGTCGAGTAGCGGTTCGCCTGCAAGGTGCCGCCATTGAGGATGATCGCGGGGAGCGAGGTCGCGGTCACCGAGCCGTTGCCGAAGATGTTGTTGATGGAGAACTGCAACGTCGCGCCGCTGTTCACCGTGATGGTGCGGCCGGCGAGGGTGGAGTTTCCGAGCGATCCGGTGGTGCCGTTGTTCGGGGCGAGGGTGGCGGCCTGCATGATGCCGGAGTTCACCACCACGTTTCCGCCGAAGGAGTTCTGGTAGCCAAGGTAGAGCGTGCTGCTGCCGTTCATCACCAGGCCGGTGTTCGCACCGGCGATGTTGGTGTTGAGGTTGATCGCGCCGCCGTTCGGCACCGCCACGATGTTCACCGTGCCGTTGCCCGTGACCGCGCCGGTCAGAGTGATCTGGTTGGTGCCGCCGGTGTAGGTCTTCAGCGAGAGCGAGTCGTTGAGGGTGACGGCCCCGGAGTAGGTGTAGGTCTGGCCGAGCCCCTGGGCCTCGATGGTCTTCTCCCCACTGCTGCCCGCGGCGACCACGATCGGGTTCGCCGCCGTTTTCGAGGTGCTGTTCTGGCGCAGCGTGGCGGAGGCGCTGCCGGTGGTATCGCCCAGCGTGATGGTGCCCGCGGTCGCGCCGAAGGGCGTGCCGGTGCCGACGCTGCCGAAGAGCGTGCCCGCCTTCACGGTGACGCCGCCGGTGAAGGTGTTCGAAGAGGAAAGCACGATCGTGCCGGTGCCAACTTTCACCAGCGCCACGGTGCCGCCGGTGCCGGAGTTGTCGCGGACGATACCTTCGAAGCGGCCGCTGAGATCGTTGTCGCCGACGGTGAGCGTGGAGGTGGTGCCCACCGCGTTGTTCTGGATGAACGGGGCGGAACCGGCGCAGGCGATGCCGTTGATGGTTTCATTGAACCCGTTCAGGTCGAGGATCGACGCGGCCTTCGACGTGAAGAACACACTGCCGCCGTTCGCGCCGTTCGGGATCACCTCGGAGGCCCCGAGTTTCAGCGTCTCGCCGTCGATGAGCAGGTTGCCGCTCCAGTTGTTCGTCGTGTTGCTCAGGGTCACGTCCCCGCTGCCGGAAGCGGGCGGGCTGATCGTCAGCGTGTAGCCGCCGGTGATCTGGCCGGAGATGACGCTGCCGGTGCTGGTGCCCGGGGAAATCTGGGCATCGCCTTGGAGCGTGACCTTGCCGGACACCGTGGTGCCCGCCAGGAGGAAGAGCGAGGAGGCGAAGTCACCGGTGCCGGTGCCCACGCCCGCGAGGTTGAAATCGTTGGTGTAGGTGCCCGCGGCGGCGAGGGCCGCCTGGCCGCCGACCCGCACCGTCACCGCGCCGGTGCCGAAGGCCGTGGTGGAGCCCGCCGTGGCGCGGCCGCCGTAGACCACGGTGCCGCCGCTGTAGGTGTTCGTGCCCTTCAGCGTCAGCGTGGGGGCGGTGACCAGGCCACCGTAGTTGGACAGGCGCACAGCCACCGCGCCGGTGCCGTTGTCCGTGATGGTCGAGTTCACCGTGATGGAATCGGTGGCGGAGTGGTTGATGAAATGGATCGCGCCCGCGGTGTCCGCCGCGCCACCGGCGGTGAGCTTGCCGTTTCCGACCACGTCCCCGATCACCAGGCTGCCCGCGCCGGTGCCGAGCATCACGCCGCCCTCCGCACCCAGGCGGAGCACGCCGGTGCTGCCGGTGCCGGCCGCGCCGACGGTCAGCGTCTTCAGACCGGTGGTGGCGTTGGCGATGCTGTAGGTGTTGATGTCGGTGGTGGCGGCATCCGCCACGGAGAGCGCGAACGCGCCGCTGGTCTGCGAGCGCACGTTGGTGGACGCCAGGCTGGAGATCGCGCCGCTGTTCACCACCGTGTAGCCGGTGTAGGCGATGACCTTGCCGGTGCCGTCATTGGCCGCGTAATCAGTGCCCTTGTAGCTGGCCCAGCCGCCGAGGATGCCGGAGGCATCGTTCGCGGTGGTGGTGGTGATGGCGTTGTCCGCGGCAAGCGTTCCGGCGGGAGAGAAATTCACCGTGCCGCTGGTGTGGGTGATCGCGCCGAGGTTGAGCAGCACCTTGCCGCTGGAGACGCTGGCGGTGCTGATCGTCTGCTGGCCGCCATTGAGGGCCACGCTGGCGAACGTCTGCGTGTTCGAAAGCCCGCTGCCGCTGGCCACGTTCAGCGCGGACCCGGCCCCGGTGAGCTGGGCGAGGAAGGTGGTGGTGAAGGAGGTGGACAGCCCGTTGAGCACCAGCGGGCTGGTGGCCGGCACGATGTTCGAGGCGGGCGCGCCGCTCTGGCCGAAGTCCAGGTTGAGCGTGCTCTGGTTGATGACGGTGCTGCCACCGTAGGTGTTCGCCCCGCCCAGCGTGAGCGCGGCCCCGCCGGTCTTGGTGAGGTTGCCGCTGCCCGCGATCACGCCGTTGTAGGTGATGGCGGACGGGGTGTCGATGGTGCCATGGTTGCTCCCCACGGAGATGCCGCGGTTCGCGTTGAGGGTGAAGGCCGCCACGAGGCGCAGGGTGCCGCCATTGAGCACGATGGCTCCGGGAGTCGGCGTGGCGGGCGTCGCGCCGAAGCGCGCGTCGGCCCCGGACAGGAGCGCGCCGCCATTCACCGTCAGCGCGCCGGTGAAGGTGTTGGTGGCGAAAAACTGGAACGCGCCCGGGCCGGTCTTGGTGAAGCCCGATCCGGCCACCGTTTCCGAAACCGCGCCGACCGCCCGCACCGTCGCGGCACGGTTGGCCACGTTCACGTTGCGGGTGCCGCTGATCGCGAAGGCCTGGTTGATGAGCTGGATGAAGGTCGGCTGGTTGTCGACGATGTCACCGGTGAGCACGAAGCTGTTGCCGTCGATGTAGTTTCCACCCCAGCCCTTGTCGAAGGTGATGCCGGAAATGGAGGAACCGGCGGTGAGGTCGTTGTTGGCGCCGTAGACGAGGACGCTGGCGTTGTACAGACCGCTGGCACCGGCGTTCTGGGGATTGCCCATGTTGGTGAAGCGCAGGCTGTCGCCGGACACGGGAGCCACGTCGCCCACCCAGTTCACCGCGTTGGAAAAGTTCGCGGTGGCCGCGTTGCCACCGAGTTGCCCGTCCCAGACCGCCTCGGCGGCGCGGGCGGAAGGACCGGTCACCACCACCATCATGGCGGCGGACACAAGGGACTGTCGGGACAGCAGCAACTGCAGGAAATGACGCGTGGGTTTCATGGGGTTCGATAGCGGAGGGGATGAAACGGCGCCGCTCCCGGGGGGAAGCGAACGCGGCCGTTGCAACAGGGGAATTTCACGGCGGGAACGGGTGTTCCCCCTTCGCGTGAAAAAAATTCATTCCCCCTCCCCCGCTCCGGACCCATCCTCACGCGCGCGTGCGTGCAACCGCGTACCCGCCACCGGCCCGCGATTGACCTGCCGCCCTCGGCCTGCCTTTACATGGCGGATGATCTTCCGCTCCGCCGTCCGCCTCCTGCCCGTCCTCGCCGCGCTCGCCACCGCCTCCGCCGCCGACCACCCGTGGGTGAAGCTCTTCAACGGCAAGGACCTCGACGGCTGGACGCCGAAGGTATCCGGCCACAAGTGCGGCGAGAACCCCTTCAACACCTTCCGCGTGGAGGACGGCATCCTCAAGGTGTCCTACGATGGATACAGTAAGTTCGACGAGCAGTACGGCCACCTCTTCACCAACCTCGCCTACTCCCGCTACATCCTGCGGATGGAATACCGCTTCGAGGGCAAGATGATGACGGACGCCCCGAACTACACCAACCTGAACAGCGGCGTGATGATCCACGCCCAGCCGCCGCAGAGCATGGGCCTGCGCCAGGGCTTCCCCGCCAGCATGGAGTTCCAGTTCCTGGCCGACGAGGGCAAGGGCCCGCGCCCGACCGGCAACGTCTGCACGCCCGGCACCAACCTGGAGCTGGACGGCAAGCTCGTCACCCAGCACATCGTCGAATCCAGCGCCCCCACCTTCCCCGCGGACGAGTGGGTGAAGATCGAGGTGGAGGTCCACGGCAACGAGGAGGTCATCCACCGCGTCAACGGCAAGGAGGTCCTGCGCTACCAGCGCCCGCAGCTCGACCCGCAGAACCGCGTGATCCCCGCCACCCCGCTGCTGGATGCCGGCGCGCCGCTCCAGCTCGCCTACGGCCACATCGCCCTCCAGGCCGAGGCCCAGCCGGTGTGGTTCCGCAACATCGAGCTGAAGTCGCTGGAGCCGTGAAGTTCCGAGCATAGGTCCTATACGTCCCATGGGACCTATAGGACCTATTCTTACCGCGCCCTACCCCAGCCCCGGCATGTTTCCCGCGACGTAGTCCACCGTCGCCGCCGGGATGCCCGCCTCGCGCGCGAATGCGGGCCAGTCCGCGATGGCGGCCAGCACGCGGTCGATCGTTTCCGCCACGCGGCGGACATCGTGCATCGCGCCGAGTTTCATGAGATCGGCGCGGCGGATTTCCGCGGCCCGGCCGTTCACCCGCGCCGCGCGGAAACCGGAGGCCAGCGCGTTGCCCACGCAGGTCAGGTCATACGCGGGTGAGAGCCGCCACGCGCCATCGTCCTCCATCAGGAAGGCGTGGTTGCGGCCATGGTCGTCCTCGTTGCCCGCAGCCACGTTGAAGACCGCGCGGCGGAACACCTCCTCCACCGCGCGCTGGTCGCCGGTGAGCATTCGCGCCAGCTCCATCAGCTCGCCGTATTCCAACCCGTCCCGCACCGGCGTGTGGGTGAGGCCGGAGAACGAATGCAGGTGGCGACGTACGCCATCCCTCGTACGATCGAAGCGCCGCGTGGCGAAATGGCAGCCGCCCGCCGACTCGATCAAGCGCGTTTCCGCCACCTCGATCCCCGCCGCGGCGGCCATGAGCGCGTAGGCGTGCTCCACCCGGCCCTCGTGCAAGTCCGGCTCCAGGTCGAACTTCACCATCCACGGCTCGAAGCCCGCGGGCGGCGGCTCGTCGATGTGCACCTGGCGGAAGTCCGCGGAGAACGCCAGCAGCGCCTTCGGCCGCGCCCCACCGGGCGACATCCCGGAGCGCACCAGCTCGCGCAGCAGCTCCGCCGTATCGCTCGTCATCGCCTGCCGCGCCGACTCCACCAGCGCGGACAGCTCGACGAGCAGGTGGTCGTTGAAATCCCCCTCTTCCAGCACCGGCCGGAACACCAGCGCGCCCATCTTCCGCTCGCCCTGGCAGGCCAGTTTCCGCAACGCCGTGACCTTGTGCCACGGGATGCCCGCCTCCGCGAAGCGCTGCCGCATCATCCGCCGCCCCCACCAGTCCGGCAGCGCATCCTCGAACAAACCGTGCAGTTCGCTGAACACCGGCGTCGGCGTCACCACCGCGCCCGCCGTGGCATTCGGCAGGTGCAACGGCGAAAGCTCGCGCCCGCCGGTCCGCCACGCCGCATCGTATTCGAAATACACCGTCCCGCGCGGGTCCTGGTAGAGCCGCCCGACCGCCCGCGGCCCGGATGCGCCCGCGTATTCAACCGTCAGCTCCATCGCCCGCCTCCTTCCCCGGTTTCGCCTTCCGGCGCGGCGCGCGCAGGCGCTCCGTGCGTTTCACCGCCTCGATCGATTCCATCGCCACCGGCCGCGCGAACCAACCGCGGATCTCCTCCGCCAGCCCCAGCACCACCGCCACCCGCGCCAGCCGTTGCAGCGAACCATGGCCCTTCGCCTCGAGTAGTTTCAGCGTCGAAAGCGCCACCCCAGCCCGCTCCGCCAGCTCCGCCTGCGTCCACCCCCGCGCCAGCCGGTGGTCCCGCAAACGCCCGCCCAAACCCGCCAGCAACGCCGGGGGATTCGCGGATAGAAAGGATGCTATTTTAGCCACACGACACAAATAGCGCCGGAAAAGCTAAAATAAAAGCTCTTATTCCGAAAGCATGACGCATCGAAAGAAGAGAACACAAGCTCTTGACGGCCCTCTTCCTTTTGGAGTGCGGCGAGCGATCGCCGCTTTCGGTGCCGGAGAGAATCGACGGGAATCGACGTGGAGGATGAAATGAAGAATTGAGCCAAGGTCGAGGCTGCCTTGAAACGTGGGAGCTGGTTCGCAAACGCAGATTCTCTTTCCGGCGATGACTCGCCTCCACCCAAAGCGGCGATCGCTCGCCGCACTCCAAATAGCCCTCGCCCGCCCCAGAACAGTTCCGGAACGCCAGGCAACCGGTTGCTCCAGCCAACCGCTCCGGGGTTTTCTTGAAAAAACCGCGGCGTCTGCGACGTTTCGTGGCGATGTTTTTGTCCAGCCGCTTGCCGGTGGAGACCGCCTCTGGGTCTTTCCACCGAGTCCCCCGCTCCGCCGTGTCCACCCGTCTGGGTTGGACCGCCGCCCTGATGCTCAGCGCCTTGTCCCTGGTGCCCGCGCGGGCGCAGGACGCGCCGAAGACTTGGGATGTCCCGATGGGCGGGAATTCCTACCTCACCGCCACCTCCGCGGATGCCGCGAAACGGGGCGGCCGCAATGACCGCTGGAACAGCCCGGACAACGTCACCTCGGTCTATTTCCGGGTCGACCGCGCCGCCGAGCTCAACATCGCGCTGCGGGCGAAGGTGCCGCAGGGCGAGTCCCGGATCCGCGCCACCCTGGCGGGCAAGGCCGTGGAGAAGGACCTGAAGGGCGCGGAAACCGCCGATGTGCCGCTGGGCAAGGTGGTGATGAAGGCTCCCGGCTACGTGAAGGTGGACCTGCAGGGGCTGAAGAAAACCGGCGAGGTCTTCGCCGACATCGAGGCGCTGGAGGTCACCCCCACCGGCAAGGACGCCGCCGCCGTGGTCCTGAACTACGTGAAGGACAACAAGGACAACAATTTCTACTGGGGCCGCCGCGGTCCCTCGATCCACCTCGGCTACGAGCTCCCGAAGGGCGAGCCGACGGAGTGGTTCTACAACGAGGTCACGGTGCCGGTGGGCAGCGATCCGGTCGGCTCCTATTTCATGTCGAACGGCTTCGGCGAGGGCTACTTCGGCATGCAGGTGAACGGTGAGAACGAGCGCCGCGTGCTGTTCTCGGTGTGGAGCCCCTTCAAGACCGACCGTCCGGGCGAGATCCCGGAGGACCAGAAGATCACGCTCTTGAAAAAGGGCGAGGGCGTCCACGGCGGCGAGTTCGGCGGCGAGGGATCCGGCGGCCAGAGCTACTGGCTGTATCCGTGGAAGGCGGGCAACACCTACCGCTTCCTCAACCGCGTGCACCCGGATGGCAAGGGCTCCACGGTCTACACCGCGTGGTTCTTCGTCCCGGAGAAGAACAACTGGCAGCTTATCGCCAGCTTCAAGCGCCCGAAGACCGACAAGCACCTCACCGGCGCGCACTCGTTCCTGGAGAACTTCGCCGACCGCCAGGGGTATCTGTCCCGCGGCGCGCTCTACGGCAACCAATGGTCCTGCGACGTGAAGGGCGAGTGGCACGAATCGACGGTCGCCCGCTTCACCACCGATCCGATCGGCCGCAGCCTGTTCCGCATGGACTACGCCGGCGGCGCGAAGGGCCAGCAGTTCTTCATGCGGAATGGCGGCTTCTTCGCCGAGAACGTGAAGCCGGACCAGAAGTTCACCCGCGAGTCCACCCCGGCCAAGAAGCCGGTGATCGACTTCAAGAAGCTCGAGGGCGCGGATCTCGGGAGCTGAGCCGGGTATTGGCACCCAGACATTTCCAGCGACGGGCGGAGGGCGAGGGTCCTCCGCCCGTTTTCGTTTCTGAAAAAGCCGAAACCGTGTGACGAAACCGACCGCGAAAACTTTTCGATAGACGCCGCCGTTTGCTGCGTATCTTCCCCTGTCGCGACACACAAGGCGGTCCGACTGAAGGTCCTCCAGGTTTTTGGGTTTTTCCTGTGGATCATCGGTCGGGCCGCTTCTTTTTTTTGGGGTAGGACCGGGTCGTGAGGCCCCCTCCGCTGCCACCGGCGCGTCCCATCCCTTCGTTCATGGGGGCGGCGTCCACCCCGCGAACGACGTCCACCGCCCGGTCATCTCGGCGAGATGACCCTACCTCCGCGAAAAAAACCTCACAAAAGTCTGGACAGACCGGCTAGCTCCACGTAGTTCACCCGGCGTCGCGACACGACAAGGCGGTCCGGCTGACAATCCTTCAGGTTTTTGGGTTTTTCCTAAGGATAATCGGCCGGGCCGCTTCTTTTTTCCCTCGTGTCCCATGTTCCGCCGCAGGCGAAGTCGCGTGAGTTTCCAAACTCGCGCGTGGGACGATCCGCGAACACCCGTGCAGGTCCGGTGTGCCTATGAGAGGTCATTCAGGCGGACTGGATGTGCACGAATGGTGGGACGTCCACCCACTCACAAGTTGAAAACTTGTGCTACCTTGGCTCCCCCTCATCGGTGAGGAAAGGGCCACCTTTCTAACAGGATTGTCGCTGTTCAGCGGGCCGGGGTTCTGCTCGATTGGGGCCCTATCCCCATGAAGAAACTGATCCCCATCCTCGGTTCCGCCTTCCTCCTCCTCGCCCACACCGCCTCGGCGCAGGCGACCCGCACCTGGGTCTCCGGCGTGGGTGACGACGCGAACCCGTGCAGCCGCACCGCTCCCGGCAAGACCTTCGCCGGCGCCATCAGCAAGACTGCCGCCAAGGGCACCATCAACGTGCTCGATCCCGGCGGCTTCGGCGCGGTGACGATCACCAAGTCCATCACCATCGATGGCGGTGGCGTCGAAGGCAACATCCTCGCGGCCGGCGTCAACGGCATCATCATCAACGCCGGCGTGGACGACGTGGTGATCCTGCGCAACCTCCAGCTCTCCGGCGCCGGCACCGGCCTCGCGGGCATCAAGATCATCTGCGCCGGCGCGGTTTACGTCGAGAACTGCCGCATCGAGCGCTTCGCCACCGGCATCCAGGAAGTCTCCACCGCCTCGGGCGGCACCCAGGTCTTCATCAACAAGTGCATCATCCAGGAGTGCACCACCGCCGGCGTCAGCTTCGCGCCGACCGGCACGGTGAACACCGAGTCCACCATCGAGAGCACCCGCATCCAGGGCTGCGCGGTGGGCCTGTCCGTGGGTTCCCGCTCCACCTCCACCATCAACGATTGCACCATCTCCCAGAACACCGCCGATGGCCTGCAGCGCCTTGGTTCCGGCGGCACCAAGGGCGTGATCGACTCCTACCGCAGCAACCGCGTCTTCGGCAACAGCCCGGACGGCACGCCGACCTCCTACCTGCTGGCGAAGTAAGCGTTTCGCCCCACTCATTCCCGAACACCCGCCGGCCGAGAGGTCCGCGGGTGTTTTCGTTTCCGGGGTGGAGAATGTAGCCGGAAGCTCCGCTTTCGGATTGTCTCCGCCAGCTCCGTTGGCGGGAGTGGTCAGGCCAAGCGACGCCCACCCCGCGAAGAGGGAAAGCGGAGCTTCCCCCTACATTCTGAAAGCGGAGCTTTCAGCTACATCGCGTGGCGGGGCCGCGGTCCGCCCGCCATTCCACATCGCCTGGACCCGGTAGGCGCCCGCGGCGAGCTCCGGCCTGTAGCAAGCAGCCGCCCCGGCGGTGGTGGTGGATTGGTAGTCCGTGCCGTAGGATTGCCCGAGCACCGGTGGCCCGTCGCCCTACCGGGCTTGGAAACAGGCGTAGATCGGATGAGGACTGGTCCTGCGAGGGAGATCGTGAACCTACCCAACCCACGCTCTCCCGAGCGCGGCTACGCAGCGTGCGACCGCGGATGTGGGTAAAGGTCAGGGCATGCTGGAGCAACACGATCGGCGAGCTAGTGGGAGATCGCCCTTGAGTGGCTGGACTCGGGGCCGGCGAGCCAGTAAACGATGGCGTCGGCTTCATCGACATGACGCCGGCGGGTGGCAAATCCAGCGAAGCGCTCCGACAGGTGAAGGGGTGAGGTCTCCGCCCAGACTTTTCAAATGGCAACGAAGCGCAAAGGCACCTATCGGAACGCGGCAGGCCAAGAGGCGGTGGTGTGGTTCTACTCCGATGACTCGGCCTGGATCGAGGTCGGCGGCGGAGGCTTCATCGTGGAGAACACCGATAGTCCCTTGGAGACGGTCGATGGCATCCTCGCGAAGAAGGGCTACACGCTTGTCGAATTGGAAAAGGAAGCCCCGTCCTTCGATGATCTGAAACGCTTGTGCCTTCCGGGAGCGAAGGGCACGGACACCGAGTTCCTCTGGGCGGCGTGGTCCCAGGCGCGGGAACTTTCGATGAGCCCCGGCGAACTGTTGTCAGCCGTGCCGGAGATGACACTCCGTCCGCTGAAGGCCGCGGCACGGAATCTCGCCGCCGATCTGGACGAGGACGCGCCGGGAATCGTCGTCGGGACCCAACTGGCACCGGAGTTCACCGATTCGCCCGGGTTTATTCCGGCGGAGTTCATCCGGGGCCTGGCTGGGAAGTGAAGCCGATGGGAGAGGTGCGCATCCTCCCCGCCCACGTTCTCCCGAACGCGGCCACGAAGAACGGGCTGGGTGAAATCACGGTTGCGATCGGTGGATCCGAGTTATCGTTTTCCATGAGACCAATCCTAACATTTTCCGCGCTGGCCTCCGTGCTGCTTCTCAACGCCTGCATGGTGCCCGCCGATCCGGCGCCGAAGATGGACAGGCCGCAACTCAAGACGGCGGCACAGGTGGATGTGAAACGCTACGCGGGCAAGTGGTACGAGGTGGCGCGGTATCCGCAGTGGCTCCAGAAGGACTGCGCGAGCGCGGCGGCGGAGTATTCGCTGAATGCCGATGGATCGATCACGGTGCTGAACACGTGCATCCGCGCGGACGGTTCGAAGCGCTCGGTGGAAGGCAGCGCGGTACCGGTGGATGGCACGAACAGCCGGCTGAAGGTGCGGTTCGCGAAGACCTGGTATGCGGCGGCGATTCCGGTGCCGAAGGAGGGGAACTACTGGGTGATCGACCTGACGCCGGACTACCGGCATGCGATCGTGGGGACACCGGACCGGCGCACGCTGTGGTTCCTTTCGCGCTCGCCTTCCCTTTCGAAAGCCGAGTTCGCGCGGATGAAGAAGGTGGCGCGTGAGCAGGGATTCGACCCCGGGCGGCTGGTGATCGACGCGCACACCCGGATCGGAAACTGACCCGCGGCCGGAAACGCAATCGGCGGATGCCGGAACGGGGGGATTCCGGCATCCGCCGATCAAAACTGGTCGGGGGGAGTGGTTGTCTTCCGGGGGGAGAAGGCCGGCGTCCGGTGGGGGGGAACCTCGCGCTGACAAGTGAAGACTGCCACATTTTCGGCCACAAGGATAGTACGTGATCACGTTGACGTAACTCCGTAGGCGCGCCGGATGTCGGAATCCTACCGGACTGGGGCGCTCGGATACAAGCGGAGGTAAAAAACGGGGATATGTTCGCTGAACCCTCCCGCCGCATGAAATTTCGCGCCCTCCTAGTCCTGTCGATCTGTTTCACCGCGCTCCAGGCGGCACCGGAATCGCGCGTGTGGACGTCCAAGGACGGCAAGACCCTGGAGGGCGTGTTTCTGCGATCGGACAAGGCGACGGTGACGGTTCGCCGCCCGGAGGGTCGATCGGTGGACATCCCGCTGGATCGGCTGAGCGACAAGGACCGGAGCTATTTGGAGGAGCTGGCGAAGCAGCCGGAGGCGGCGGTGGCACCCACGAAGGAGGCGGCCCAGCAGGGGCATATCACCTACAAGCTCTCCGGAGGCTCCGAGAATTGGCCGGAGGACCGCCGCAAGCGGATCGTGGAATCGATGGAGAAGGCGGTGGCGTTTTACAACGCGCACTCGGACTTCAAGAAGGCGCTGACGGCGAACAACAGCCCGGGCACGCCGACGGCGGATGGGAACATCAGTGGCTGGATCAATTTCGGCGGCCAGATCGGCTTCCGCGTGACGCTGCATGAGATGGGCCACACGCTGGGGATCGGGACGAACGGGAACTGGCAGAAGAACATCAAGGACGGGCTGTGGACCGGGAAGCACGGGCTGGCCCAGTTGAAGGAGTTCGACGGGCCGGACGCGGTGCTGCACGCGGACCGGATGCATTTCTGGCCGTATGGGATGAATTTCGACAACGAGGCAAGCGAGGTGAACTACCTGCGCCACGTGAAGATGGTGGTGGCGATGTGCAAGGACATGGAGTGAGAGGTTCGGGCTTTCAGGCGGGGCCGAGGCGGCATTAGGGTCGCAGGGTGGCGAACGAACGACGATCGAAGGGATGGCGGCGGCTGTGGACGGTGACCGGTTGGCTCACCGCCGGGGCGTTCGCGGTGCTGTGGTGGCGGGAGTCCGGAAAGGAGCCGGTGGTTTCGACGCCCGCGCCGGTGGTGGTCCGGGAGGTGAAGGAGGTGACGCGTGTGGTTTCGGCTCCGCCGGCGGTGGAGAAGAAGGAGATGGAGGAGAGCGGATTGGCGAAGGCGTTCCGTGAGTGGTCGGTGCGGCCGGAGCTGAAGGGGGCGCTGGTGGCGCTGTGCGTGCTGGATGAGAAAGGGCAGACGGTTTATGCCTCGCCGCTGGCGGAAACGGCGCTGTGTCCGGCCTCGGCGATGAAGACGGTGACGACGGGGGCGGCGTTCGCGCTGCTGGGGCCGGAGTTTCGTTTCGAGACGACGCTGACGGCGAACGCGAAGCCGGATGCGGCAGGCGTGCTGGACGGAGATCTGGAGCTGGTGGGTTCGGGCGATCCGACGCTATCGCGCGAGGATCTGGAGGCGATGGCGGATGCGGTGGTGGCGAAGGGGGTGAAGAAGATCAACGGCGGGATCGTGGTGAACACGCGGGTGTTTTCGGCGGAGCCGGTGAGCGAGCACTGGAACTGGGGCGACATCGGGAATGCGTATGGCGCGGGGCTTTTCGGGGTGAACGTGGATCACAACCGGCTGGTGATCGCCTTTGACGCGGCGGGGAAAGAGGGAGGTCCGGCGAAGCTGACGGGATCGAATCCGGCGTTGAAGGGCATCTGGTGGGACAACACGGTGACGACGGGTCCGGCGGGCAGCGGTGACCAGGTGACGGTGTTTTCCGAGCCGCGGGGTCGGGTGGTTTCCCTGCGCGGAACGGTGCCGCTGGGGGAAAACGGGTTCGCGGTGGGAGCGGCGATGCCGGATCCGCCGGGGTATGCCGAAGAGGTGCTGCGGGCTCGCCTGGTGAAGGCGGGGGTGAAGATTTCGGGCGGAGCATCGCGTCGCGCGGAGACACGGATGGAATTGGCGCGGCATGCATCGGCGGCGTTGCCGGAGATCGTGGATCACCTGCACCGGGTGAGCGACAATCTGGAATCGCAGGCGCTGTTTCTGACGATGGGCAACCTGAAGCGGGAGGATCCGGCGAAGGTGGTGCGCCGGTATTGGGAGGAGGCGGGCGTCGCGTTCGAGGCGCTGCGGATGGTGGATGGAAACGGCCTGGCGCGGGCGACGATGATCCGGCCGGTGGATCTGGCGCGAGTGAACTGGGCGGCATCGCGCGCGGCGACGGGCGAGCGGTTCGTGAAGAGTCTGACGGGCAACGGCCCGATGCGGTCGAAGCGCGGGGCGATGTCGGGAGTGAAGACGGAGGTGGGTTTCCTGCAGATGCCGGACGGGCGGCAGCGGGTGTTCGCGGTGATGGCGAACGGACTCGATGTGGAGGTGGATTTCTGGTCGGTGAGGATGCCGTTGTTGGAAGCGGTGCGGACGGTGGAGTGACGGCGGGGTTGGCCACCTGTTCCATGGCGGGGCGGGACAGCGGATGGGATTCTACGCGCATGCCGCTGGTGCGGTCCGGATGGCCGGACCGGCCGCGGTTGAACGAGAACCCGATCCGTTTCCACGATGCCGATCCTGCCGAATCCACCGCTGCTGACAGCCGACAACACCTATGAGATCGCCGGCCTGTTGCCGGGCGAGGAGTATTTGCTGACGTTCAAGGGGACGTTCGGAGGGGCCACCGTCGAACTGCAGTGTGTGAACGACGTTCTGGGGACCTACACGCCGGTGGATGGCGGGGCGTGGGACGGCTACGGCGCGACGGAGGTTCGCTACGTGGCACCTAGTAGCAAATCGCGGCTGGTGGTGACGAACGCGGACACCGACGGGACGACGTCGGTGGCGGTGACGCATGTGCCGTTGCGCTGAGACGGAGGCACTTTCCCGATTTCATTCGAAACCCCTATACATCCATGTCCGGTATTCTCCAACGATCTGTCCCTTCGACCGCCAATGTCTTCACCGAACCCCAGCAGTTCAACGCCCAGGTGACCCTCGCGGGGCAGACGGCGGATACGGGGGAGAGCGCGATGACTCGGGATTTGGTTGATGCACGAACCATGCCCTTCCCTTCCAGACAATTGGGAGGCTTGCCTCCCTACCGCTTCTTTGACGATTTCATCGCGCAGAGCGACATCTCCGAACTTTGGACCTGGTCAACGGCCGGTGGTTCTTCCGGTTTCGGTCGGCAAGGCGACATTGCTGGTTTCTCTTCGCGGGCATTCGGAGTCGCTGAACTAGTGGCATACGCCAACTCGAGCTACACGAGGTGCTTCTATAATATGGCCAGCCCCAGCAACCTACCCGGTTTGCGCATGGAAGCGGTATTGGCAATTCCCGATCTTTCTTCCACCGCCATGAGTTTCGGAGTCGCGGGCGGTGGCGGAGCGTTCCAGCTCCTATACGACTCCACAAAATACAGCGGCAACTGGCACATCTACGATTCCGACGGCGGCTATTTCAATACCGGCATTGCCGCTACAGCAGGAGACTTCAAAAGCGGCGATCGTTGGAGGGCAATCGTCGAAAGGCTCGGCCCCTACAACACCTCGATCACACTGGAGCGTGCCGCTTGGAATAGCGGAAACTGGTCGTCAATCTACACGACCGTTTACGGTCACGATTACAGCATGGGACGTTTCTTTCCCATAGGTCCCATGATCGGTGTGACATCCACCACATCCTCCAGTCGGTCCGTGCGTTTCGACTACGTGGCATACAGCCATTCGATGAAGAGATGACGCCAACCTATTGTATGAAAATCCGTCTTATTTTTGTTGCGGGCCTTTGCTCCTGCTCTGTCCCGTCAAACCCTGTTCCCACGCCCCCACTTCCCAAAACCCTCGAAGTCACCCCTTCCGTGGCGGGGATTCGCGTGGGGTTGGAGAGGGCTGGGGAGGCGAATACGGCGTTGAAGGAGAAGAATCGGGCGATGGTGGCAGAGGTGGAGGCCTCGGGGCGCTTGGCCAAGGTCACGGCGGATGAGGCCCGCCGTCTGGCGGAGGTGGGCACTGCGGATCAGGGGCAGCTTACCTCATTGGCTGAAAACGCGCGCTCGGTGCAGGAACGCAATGAGATACTGGAGGACGCGGCGAGATCGGCGACGCAGTTGCTCGACGAGCAAGCCCAGGCTCTCGGCGAGGCCCGGGCCGCTCAAGCTGACGCCCTGGCGGCGGCGGCGACCGGCGATGCCGCACAGCACATGTTGTCACAGCAAGTGCGTTCCGTGTCCGGCCAATACCAGCAGGCCGAAAGCGAACGCCAGCGGCTCGCGGCCACGACCGCCGTAAAGGACGCGGCGATCAGCCGACTGCGGCTGTGGTTGGCGGGCTCGTTGCTGGCGATCGGCGGGTATCTCGCGCTCCGGCTGGCGAAGCTCACCCCGTGGGGACGCCTCACTCTCTTCTGGATTCCTTAACCAATGAAACCAACCGACATGACCAACCTGCCTCTGTTCAACTACCTCCGCCGTTACTGGCTGCTGATCGCGGTCTTCTCCGGCTTCGCGATCATGGCACTCAACGACCGCGTGTTCGCCCTCGTCGGCACCTTCGCCTACGCGCCCGCGCTAGTGACGCTCGCCGCGCTGTGCGCGCTGCTGCTTCGCAACGTCTTCAACGCCGAGACCTCGGACGCGGACGTGGACAACGGCCTCTACACCGATGCTTGGAAAGCGCTCTCGCCGATCGAGCGCGTGCGGCTGACCTTCTGGCAGTGGATCGCCTATTTCCTCGGTGCCTGTCTCATCGTGGCCGCGATCGCGAAATGAATGCCCTGATCAAAACCTCGATCGCCATCCTAGCCATGGCCGCACCTCCCGCCATGGGGGTGCGAAAGCCCGCCACCAGCGGCACGTTGAACGAACGCCGCTGGCAGGAGGCCACCGTGAGGCCCGAGTGGATCATCCCGCTCGACAAGGCGGTGGCACGCTACCGGCGCGACCGGGTCCGCTACTCGGCCATCGAGCGACAGCGCAAGAACGGCGTGCCGGCACCCGTGGTGTTCGCGCTCCACGGCCGGGAGTCCGGCTGGGACTTCACCTGCCATCTCCACGAAGGCAGCCCGCTCACGCACCGTACCCGCTTCATTCCAAAGGGACGTCCAGTCACCGGCGAGCCGCCCTTCACCTTCGAACAAAGCGCGGAGGACGCCTTGTATGTCCTCAAGCACGAGAACCGCGTCGACTGGCGTTCCACGGATTCGGCTCTCACCGCCATCGAGGCATACAACGGCACCGGCTACCTGCGCTTCCATCCGGAGGTTCCGAGCCCCTACCTATGGAGTGGCACCACGCTCTATCAACGCGGGAAGTACGTCGCAGATGGTAGATTCTCCGCCACCGCGGTCGACCGTCAACCCGGCTGCGCCGCAATCCTGATGCGGATGCGCGACCGCGGTCTCCCCCTTCCCTTTCAGCCATGAGCCCTGCTCCGAAAAAACCGCCCGTGTTCAACCTGAACTCCGCCCTCGCCTTGCTCACCATCACCGGCATCGCGGCCAGCGGCCTGTATTTCCTGGCTCCGCTCAAGACCTTGCCGGACGACATGCGCGGCGTCCGCAATGACATGAACGAAGTCCAGCGCGTGCAGGCGGTGCAAACACAGGCCCTGCAAACGCTGGCCGAGGTCGCCCGCGACAACCGCGAGCTGCGCCGGGACTTCGATCGCACCACCGCCGAGCAGGCCGCGACGATCAAACGCCACGACTTGGAGCTCGACGCGGTCCGGCACCGCTTGGAGCGACTCGAAAGCGCGCGTTAATCCTGGCTCAGGATGATGAACGCACACGGTGGCAAGGCCAGGCCGCCGACCGGTGCGGGATGGCCGATCTGCCCGGCGCGGCCTTCCACGGCAATCACCTCGGTGTCGTCGAAGTCCTCGCTGTATCCGGACCAATCGGCATTGAAACGCACTTTCCACTCTCCAGCCGCGGGCAAGGTGATCTCATAGAAATCGTGGGCCTCGGCGGTGAGGTTCATCACCACCACCGTGCTGTCGCGCGGGCCGCCCTCGTACCAACGGTTCCAAGCGATCACCTTCGAATCATGATTCTGGTGAAAGACATCGACATGCGCGCCAGTCAGTCCACGGGTCAGTCCATCGAGATTCCGGCGCAGGCGAATGAGGTCGTGAAAGGCGAGACGAATACCGCGGAACTTCCGCGCCTTCTCCCAATCGAGTGGATCGCGGTCATCGAACCAACCATCCTCCAGGAACTCCTGGCCTTGGAAAAACATCGGCACGCCCGGCGCGGTCAACATCACCCCGGCCCCTTGCAGGGCACGCCGGCGCGCCCACAGACTGTCGGGATGTTTCGGGTCGATCTCGGACACCATGCGGCGTCGGCCGTTCGCCACTTCGTCGTGCGACTCGGTGTAGATCACGCGGCGGAAGGGATCGCAGGCGTCACCGGGCAGGACCGCGGCGACGATCGCGCCGACATCACGCGCATCATCGACCGGATTCTCCAGCACCGCGCGCACCGGATGCACGAAGCCCGCCTCCCACTGGGTGTCGAACCCCGCGCCCCCCTCCTCCACCCATGCGGTGAGGGCGGCGTTGTTTCCCAGGTCCTCGGCGATGGAAATGACACGCGGCGAATGCAACTTCAGGTCCTTGTTGATCCACTGCAGCACCTGCCAGCCTTCGGGGATGTCCACCGACTCCGCGTTCTCGCCCTTCGAGCGGCGGATATAACTCACCGCATCGAGGCGCAGGCCGTCGGCGCGGAACTCCTGGATCCACATCAGCGCGTTGTCGCGGAGATACTGCCGGACTTCCTCGCGGCCATAATCCGGCCGGGTGTCGCCCCACGGGGTTTCGGAGCGCCAATCGTTGTAGAAATAGATCCCGCCCTTGTCGTCCTCGGACCAGCCGTCGAATTGCCACAGGTCGAGCGAATCGGGTCCGAAGTGGTTGTAGACCACGTCAAGGATCACCGCGATGCCCTGCTTGTGCGCCTCGCGGATCAACTCCTTCAGACCGTCGGGTCCGCCGTAGCTGGCCTCGATCGCGAAGGGATTGCACGGATTGTAACCCCACGACGTTTCACCGGGGAACTCGGTGGGCGGCATCAGTTCGATCGCGTTCACACCGAGTTCCTTCAGGTAAGGCAGCCGCTCGATCACCCGACGGAATGTGCCGCACGGTGTCTTCTCACCGCGGCGCACGCCAAAGGTGCCCACATGCAGTTCGTAAAGCACCACCTCATTGAGCAGCGGCGTCTCGAATTCCACTCCCTGCCAATCGAAAGCGTCGCGATAGATCACTCCGTTGCCCGTTTCCGGATCGGTGAGACGCACCCGCGGGTCGAGTTTGAGAAACGACTCCTCGCCCCGCGTGATGCGGAACTTGTAGTGATGGCCCGCCTTGGCTTTCGCGCAGAGGACGCTCCACGTGCCGCCCTCCTCGCGGGCCATCTCGATACCGGGATCGGCCCAGTCGTTGAAGGAGCCGGTCACATGCACCTGGTCGGCGTTCGGTGCCCAGACGCGGAAGAGGGTTCCCTCCTCCAAGGGGATGGCTCCCAGACCGGGGCAGGGCGCGGGTTCAGGAGGCTGGACCTTCTTTCGGACTCCGGTGCGTTTGGGTTGGATGGCTGGCGTTGTCATGGGGATATTTCCCGTTCTCCCAGCGATCCGTGTGCCCATGCATCATTCCGGCACAACGCATTCATTTCCAGAACCCCGGCCACCCTCTCAGGGAAAACCCTCACGGTGCAGCGCGCACGACGGCGGCAATTTGCACCCTCCCGGTCCGCGTTTTCCGCCATTCCCACCGCGCAACGTGCCCATTCGCGTTCGGTCACTTGCGCCATCGGCATAACGCGCTGACTGTGCAGGCGGCTATCCCATGAAAACGAAAAGCATCCCATCTGTCGAAAACCTGACTGCCCACGAACAGGCGGCTCAGAAAATCACCGCGCTACGGCGCAAGGGCATTCCCTGCCACCTCGAGGACCACCCGGACCGCTCCGGCCACCACCTTGAGATCGTCCAGGACGAAAAGACCGATCCCGACCTGCCACCGATCACCGGTGGATGAGGGACATTGAAACGATCCGGAGTTGAAGGCCGCCTCAGGTGGCCTTCATGGTGTCCCCGCATGAGCGAAGGCGCAGCTTTGAACCACGACATCATCGGCGACATCCACGGACGCTTCGACCGGCTGGAATCACTGATGCGGCTGCTGGATTATACCCACGACGGGGAATCCTTCGTCCCGCCCTCCGGACACCGGGCGCTGTTTCTGGGCGACCTGATCGATCCGAAGCCCGGCCACCACCAGCCCGGCGGGGTGAAGGCCACGCTGCACGCCGTGAAGGCGATGATGGAGCGCGGGCATGCCGACGTGATCCTCGGGAATCACGAGCTCAACGCGCTGTGCTTCCACACCCGAGGGCCGAACGGGAAGCCGCTGCGCATCCATGGCAGCCGGAACATCCGGACGCACCAGGGGACGCTGGATGATTTCCCGGACCATGAGGATCCGGCGGGCGAGTGGCGGGCGCTGTGGATGCCGTGGTTGAAGACGGTGCCGCTGGCGCTGGACTTCGGCTATCTGCGGGCGGTGCACGCGTGCTGGCATCCAGAGCATCTGGCGTTTTTGGAAGGGAAGTCGCTGGCGGACGACGGGTTCCTGCTGGCGGCGTCCGACAAGGCGAATCCCGAGGGCGAGGCGATCGAGGCGGTGCTGAAGGGGATCGATGTGCCGCTGCCGCCGGGCTACAGCTACGAGGACAACAGCGGCATCCCGCGGAAGCACTTCCGGGCGCGGTGGTGGGAGCATCCGGTGGCGGGGGTGACGTGCGCGGCGCTGGTGTTTCCGGCGGACGGGCGGATTCCGGAGCTGCCGGTGGAAGCGGGGGCACTGGGGGTGATCCCGGGGTATCCGGATGACGCGCCGCCGGTGTTCTTCGGGCACTACTTCCAGCCGGTGGACCAGGTGCCGGCGCCGGAGCGGGACAACGTGGCGTGCCTCGATTACGGGGCGTCGGTGGGCGGGCCGCTGGCGGCCTACCGGTGGCGGGGGGAACGGGTGCTGAAGCGGGAGAGCTTCGTGGAGGCGCGCTAGAGCGGGGTCATTTCGAAGAAGTCGAAGTCGGCGGTGCGGTGGGTGCCGCCGAGGTCCTGGACGCAGAGGCCGGCGAAGGCGCCGGTGAAGTGGAGGTAGTTTCCGTAGTCGTCGGAGAGCTTGGTGGCGTCGAGGATTTTACCGATTTTTACCCATGTTTCGCCGTCGGGGGAGGCGGAGAATTGGAGGGCGGAGTCGTGGATTTCGGCGCGCAACCAAACAGGTGGCCAATCGCTGACATCGAGGTCGTCGCCGGGCTCGTCGTAGGTGGCGTCGTCGGTGAGGACGAGGCCGAGGATCCTGCGGCCGTGGTCGTCGGCGGTGACGCGGAGGTAGTAGTGGCTACGGGTGTCGTAGTAGCACACCAGCCCGGCCATCTGGGTGTGGTGATCGGGGGAAAAATCGAGGCGGGTGGTGATGCGGCAACGGGTGGATTCGAGGCGGCGGGCGACGAGGGACTGGTGGAACCAGGAATGCAGCGAATCGCCGCCCTTCAACCGCAACCAACCGGGGCGGGCGGAAAGGGAAGCCCAGTCGTCGGTGATCGGGCGGCGCAGGGCACTCCATTCCGGGCCGAGGGCGGGGTCGGCGAAGTCCTCGCGGGCGGGAACGGCGGGCCACGGGGTGGCGGGGAGCTCCGGGGGCGCGGGGACCTCGACGAGCGGGTGGTGGCCGCCGTGGGCGAGGCGCAGCCAGCCGTCTTCGGACCAGGTCACTTTCTGGAGGCAGGTCTCGCGGCCGAGGATGCAGCGGCGGTCGACCCCCTGCCCCAGCGGTCGGCTGGCGAGGTGGGCGAGGTACCACTCGCCGGATTGGGTCTGGACGAGTTCGCCGTGGCCGGCCTTCTGGAGCGGCTGGGATTCGTCGTCGCGGGTGGTGAGGACGGAGGGCTGGGGATCGAGCTCGTAGGGGCCGAGCAGGTTCCGGGAGCGGGCCATCGAGATGCCGTGGTTCCAGCCGGTGCCGCCCTCGGCGAGCATCAGGTAGTACCAGCCGTCGCGTTTGTAGAGGTTCGGGCCTTCGGTGAGGATGTTCTCCTTCACCAGGATCTCGGAGCGCGGGCCGACGAGCGTTTCGGAAACGGGGTCGTATTCCTGGAGGACGATGCCGGCGAAGCGGTAGCGGCCCTTGCGGAAGTCCCAGCGCATGTTGAGCAGGTACTTGCGGCCGTCGTCATCGTGGAAGAGCGAGGGATCGAAGCCGATGGAATCGAGGGTGACGGGATCGGACCAGGGACCCTCGATGGATTCGGCGGTGGTGAGGTAGATGCCGATGTCCTTGAAGGGCCGGCCCATGCCGGTGTTCCGGATGTTGGTGTAGATCAGCCAGAACTTGCCATCGGCATAAGAAAGGGACGGTGCCCAGACGCCGGCGGAGTCGGCGATGCCGCGGAGGTCGAGCTGGGAGGTGCGGGTGAGAGCGTGGCCGAGGGTGCGCCAGTGGACAAGATCACGGGAGTGGTGGAGCTGGACACCGGGGAACCACTCGAAGGTGCTGGTGGCGAGGTAGTAATCGTCCCCCACCCTCACGAAGGAGGGATCGGGGTGGAAACCGGGGAGGACGGGGTTGGTGATCACGGGCGTCGCCATGGGGGACATGGTGCCGGATCGGGGAGGCGGGGGCTATTGGATGATTGGACGAGGGGGAGAGAGGGGGAAGAATTTGAGATTTGAGATTTGAAATTTCAAAGGAAGAAGAGGGATCGGGCGGTGATGGGGTTACGGCTGGGAGACGACGACCTTGAGGAACTTGCGGGTGGCGCCGTTGGCGGGGGCGGTGAAGCGGATGCGGGTGATGCCGTTTTCGGTGCCGAGGATGGTGCTTTGGCCGGCGGCGGGGGTCCACGCACCGGAGAAGCCGGTGGACTCCATGACGGAGAAGGTGAGGTCGGCGGCATCGGGGCCTTTCCGGTAGAGGATGCTCAGCAAGGGGGCGGAGGGATCGACGCGGGGCAGGATGTCGGGGTCGGCGGTGTTGGGGTTCCCGCCGAAGGCGCGCTCGCAGAGATTCGGGATGCCGTCGGAGTCGGGATCGGCGGCATCGCCGGCGATGGCGGAGTTGTTCCACTGCGCTCCGAAATAGGCCTGCTGCCAGGTGACGGCGGCGGATTGCGGGGTGTAGGCGAGGGTGATGGCAGTGGCGGTCTGCTGGAGCGAGAACGAGCCGTAGTTGGAAACCGGATGGCCCACGGAATCGGCGGTGACGGTGCCGAGCGTGAAGGCTCCGGTGATCGCGCTGCCGGTCATCACAGTCCAGGTGCGGGGCTGGTTCCAGAAGGCCTGGGTGAAATCGACGGTGCCACCGGCGGGGTTCAACACCAGATCGAGGGCGGCCCCCGCCGTGATGCCGACGGTGGCGGCGGCGATCCGGCTGGCGTCGTTGGCTGCCGTGCCATTGGCCGCAAGGGTCCACTTCACACGGGAACTGGACGCGTAGCTGAGCGCGCCGCCGATCGTCTGGGTGCCGGTGGCCGCGCCCGGGGCGTGGATGGCATTGGCGGCGAAGGTGACGGCACCACCAAGGGTGCCGGTGCCGGAAAGCGTGGCACCGCCGTCCACCGTCACGCTGCTGCCCGCGGCGAGGGAACCATCCACGCGGAGCTCGCCGGACTGGATCGCGGTCGAGCCAGTGTAGGTGTTCGCACCGGCGAGGACGAGCCTGCCGGTGCCACCGCTTTTCGTGAGGTAGCTGATGCCGCCGCTGGTGGTGTCGGTGATGGTGCCGGTGAAATTGAGCGTCTTGCCGGTGGCCACATCGATCGCGGCGGAGGTGTGGCCGAATTTCACATTGGCGGCGCTGACGGTGGAATCGGCGGTGACCGAGAGCTTGTCGGTGGCGTTGTCGAAGCGCCATGAGCCGTAGTCGGTGGCTCCGGTCGCGAGGGTGGCGAGCGTGCCGCCATTGAGAATCACGGTGCCGACGCCGACATCGCTGGTGAGCCCGCCATTCGCGACCAGGGTGCCGCCGCTGTTGACGGTGATGGTCTTTTCCTTGGTGCCATCCCAGCCGAAGAGACCATTGGGCCCGGAGCGCAAGGTGCCGCCGTTGTTCACGGTGATGGTGCCCGCGTAGCTCAGGGCGCGGTTGGTGGCGGCGTTGCCCGGGTTGGTGTAAAGGGTGCCGCCGTTGACGGTGACGCTGCCGGTGAAGGTGTTCGCGCCGTTCAGGTTGAGGGTGGCGGCGTTGCTCTTCACGATCGCGCCGCTGCCGGAGAGAACGCCGCGCAAGGTCTGGTCCAGCGCGCTGTCATCGGTGAGGGTGCCATTGACAGTCACGGGCATCCAGTGGTCGCCGTTGTTGAAGCGGCCGTTTCCGGCGAGGCGCAGCTCGCCCTTGAGGACCTGCATCTCGGCATTGTGGGAGTTGTTCGGGTTCGTCAGCACCACGGTGCCGCTGTCGTCCTTGAACAGGATCCCGACGATCGGATTGCTGTCCATCGGCGCGGTCTTCAGGGTGTCCCCGGCGGCGGGGCTGTTGACCGGGGTGGCGATGGTGAGGGTGGTGCCGGCCACGGGAGAGAGGAAGCCGCCGCCGGGACCAATGCGGATGCCGCGGTTGGCATCATCGAGGGTCAGGGTGGCGGTGGTGGAAAGGATGCCGCGGTTGAGTTCCAGCCAGGCACCACCGTACCACGGTGGATTCGCCCCGAGGTTCTCCTCCTTGCCGATGACCAGCGTGCTAAAGCGTCCATCGCCGATGATGGTCTGGCCGGTGTAGCCGGTATTGGTGCCGCCGAGGGTGACCGCGTTCTCCGAGTAAAGCAGGGTGCCGAAGCCGGTGATGGTGGACTTCAGGTCGATCCGGCCATTGCCGCCGCGGATGTGGTTGGTGGAGGAATTGATGACCGAGAGCGTGCCGGCGAGGCTCTGGGTGTAATTGCCGCCGGCCTGGATCACGGTGCCGCCGGACAGGCGCAGGTCGGCGATGGTGGTGGTGTTCGCGGCGGTGCCTTTCAGGAGCAGTGAACCATTCGAGACGGTGAGGGACTTGCCGGGGAAGGTGTTGTTCGCCCCGTTCGCCGGGGTGCGGAGGCGGCAATCGGCGGTGTCGTAGTCGCGGGTGGAAACAGGGGCGGCCCCGAACTCCCAGCTTCCGGAAACGAAGCCCGAGCTGCCGAGCGGATCGCTGGCGTAGAGGGTGGCCTTCGCGTCGTTCGGACCGATGCGGTAGTTGCCGGTGACTTCGCCATCGGCGAGGGCGACGCTCTGGATACGGACGTCGAGGTAGTCGATGTCCGCCATCGCGTCCGCGCTGTAGAGCGAGCGGCCGAGCCAGTTGTTCACGTCCTGTAGGGACGCGGAGTGGAAGGCGGCGTTCAGCGTCTTGATGAGCGCGCCATCCCGGAACCACTTGATGGTGGCCCCGCTGGAGGTATCGGCGAAGGTGATGGCGTAGTGGTGGAGATCGCCCGCGATGGTGGCCAGGGAGGAATCCGCGGTGACGGTGGAGGCCCCGGCGAGTTTCGCCTCGAAGCGCTGGCTGCCGAGATTGGAGCCGATGGCGGCGCTGAGCATCAGGTCATCGTAGGCGGTGGTGGTGCCCGGGGCGGCGCTGCCGGGAGTGCCGGTGTATTCGCCCGCGGCCCCGAGCCCATCGCCAGCGTCGGTGGTGCGGCCGATGTCGATCACGCGCATCCAGTTCTGCGCGGAGCGCGGGGTGGCCCACACCTCGATGGTGAAGCTCGGCATGGCGGAGAAGATGCCATTCGGCAGATCGAGGTAGGCGGCGATGGAGTCGGCGGCGGCATTGCCGGTGGTGCCGCCGGGCAGGCGCAAGGCGGTGCCGGTGAAGGTGGCGCCCTGGCCGCGGACGATGGCCTGCGCGCCCGCGACATCGTCCGTGATGACGGTTCCGGCCGGGGCGGCCGCGGCAGGTCGATTGAACTGCCAGCGGTGGGTGATGGAGCCGCGGGAGGAGCCGAACACCAGTCGCTCGGTGGCATCGGCGCGGCCCTGGGCGGAGGTGCTGGCCCTGTAGGCATCGTCGCCGCCGTAGATGGTGCCGCCGGTGCAATTGCCGGTGCCGAGGAGCTTCACGCCATTGAGCCAGATGTTCGGATTGGTGTAGTAGCCCTGCGCGCCGCCGCCGCAGTAGTTGTGGGCCATGATGGTCTTCGGGCTCACGGTGGCGTCGCCGTGGTTCAGCCCGAAATTGTGGCCGCCGGATTCGTGGGCGAAGACGAGGTAGTAGACGGAGCCGGGATTGTAGGCCGAGTATTTCCCCGGCTGCTGGGCGACGGCACCGATCGAGCCGCTGTCGTTGTTCGCACAAATGTAGGTGACGAGGTCCGCTCCGACGGAGTTTCCGTAGGCGACCACGTCCGAGATGCGCGAGTCATTCCCGGAGAGCCAGCCGACCATGCCGCCGGTGGAGGTGCGGTTGGTATTGTCCTGGCTGGATTGGTAGAAGCCGACGACCTTCTGGCGGTGGGGCGAGCCGCTGACGGCAGAGACATTGTTGGCCCCGGCGAACTGGTTGAGGACGTTCGCCTTCATCTGATCGCTGCCACCGGCACCGCTCATGTAGGTGTAGCTGTAGCCCACGGCGATGTCCGACTCGGCGGCACCGCGGGCGGTGGCGAAGGTGGCGAGCAGGACGAAAGCGACGAGGAGAAAGGCCGGGGCCTTGCAGGCATGATGCATGATCCTGGGTTTTCCAAGGTGAGGAGTTCAGTGGCTGGCTTGGGTGACGGCGTTCGAGCCGCAGGGCAGCGGGGCGTAGCGGTCGGGATCGATTTCCTTGAGGAAGACCTCGCCGGGCTCGCGGGCATCGGCGATGAGGTAGAGGCCATCGTCGGGGGAGATGATGTTGAAGGACTCGCAGCCGTTGTAGAAACCGACGGTGGCCATCGAGTTGAAACGGCCCTTCACGCGGCCGGTGACGGTGCCGGATCGCAGGCCCTCCAGGAGCTGGGTGCCGGTGACCTCGATCTCGACTTCCCGGCCATCGAGGGCGGGCAGCATGAGGGAGCGGAGGGAGGCGGCATCGCCGCCGACACGCTGGAGCAGCATGGGGACGGTCTCGTTCCGGTAGACGAGCTGGCGGCGCTTGATGCGGTCGTTCTCCTCGATCATGCGGATGAACTCATCGGGATTGTGGGCGATGTCCTTGATGACCTCCGGGTCCATCGCATTGGCGGCGGTCCATTGATGCGAACGGCTGGAGCGGGCGACGGCGAGGGGCCGGAGGACGACGTGATCCGGATCGAGCATGGCGGGCCGCGGGCTTGCCGTGGCGATCGTCACCGGTGCCGTGGGCGGCGGTGGCGTGATAGAAGCGGGGGTCGCACGCCGCGACGGGAGCCAGTAGAGCGCGGTAATGGCCGCGGCGGCGAGGAGGAGACACAGCGAGGCTTTTCCCTGGGGCGAGAGGTTCATGCGATGGGTTTGTCGGGTTCGGGGTTTCCCATGAACGTCGCGCATTCCCGCGAAACGCGGCAACGGTGGTTAGCGCGGGAGGGGATGTCCGTTTTCCAAACAACCTGAACCTTGGCCCCGGCTTCTTGACGGAGGATCGGTGGTCGCAGATCGTGCACGACATGTCACTCGATCCTCCCCTGCCCCGTCGGAACCCGCTGACCGACCAGGTGGTGAAATTTCTCCGCCACGGGATCACTTCCGGGCGGTGGAAGAAGGAGATGCCGAGCGAGGCGGAGCTGTGCCGCGAGGCGCAGGTGGGCCGGGACACGATGCGGAAGGCGCTGGCGGTGCTGATCCAGGACAGGTGGATCGAGGCCGGGGGACGCGGACGGTTCCACCAGGTGCGGCGGCGGGTTCGCCATGAGGGAGGAGACACGGCGCGCACGGTGCGGCTGCTCACGCCGATCGGATTGGCACGGTGGGGTTCGAACCTGCAGACGCTGACGGGGCATATGACGGAACGGCTGGCAGCAGCCGGCTACCGGCTGGAGATCGAACATCGGCCGGGGGTGTTTGAACGCTTCAGCGCCGCCAAGCTGAAGCACCTCGACGCGCTGCCGGACACGGCGGCGTGGCTGTTGTTTTACTCGAGTCCGGAGGTGCAGCAGTGGTTCGCCTCCCGGCCGCGGCCGACGGTGGTGGCGGGGCGGACGGTGCCGGGGGTGAAGCTATCCCAGGTGAGCATGGACGGGGTGGCGGTGGGACGCCACGCGGCCGGACTGCTGGTGTCACGCGGGCATCGTGAGGTGGTCTATTTGATCGCGCGGATCACGAGCCTGAATGACCGGCTCGCGGCGCAGGCGTTCCGGGAGGAGACGCTGCGGCTCGGGGGGCAGGCCCGGATCGTGGAATACGAGCCGGGCTCCGCGACGATGAAGCGGACGATGCTGGACCTGATCGCGGGGCGGCCGCGGATCACGGGTTTCGTCACCGGCGATCCGGAGGCGTCCATCACGGTGCTGTGCCATCTGCTGGGCGCGGGGGTGAAGGTGCCGGAGGAGGCCAACGTGATCGCGATGTGGGACGACGAGGTACTGGACTCGACGTATCCGACGATCGCGCGCTACGGGACCAACGCGTCGGTGCAAGGACACAAGATGGCGGACGCGATCCTGAAGCAGATCCGGCACGGCATGGGGTGGGTGCAATCGACGATGATCACGCCGAGGTATCTGGGAGGCGGGAGTGTGTCCGCGGAGGTGAAGCGTGGGAGGTAGGAGGCGGGAAGAGGGATTTGAAATTTGAGATTTGAGATTTCAAAGGGAGAGGACATCCATAGGACCCATAGGACCCATAGGACCCATAGGACCCATAGGACCCATAGGACCCATAGGACCCATAGGACCCATAGGACCCATAGGACCCATAGGACGAATGGGGGCGGAGAGGAGCGTGAGGACTCTCTCTGCATCGGGCACCCTTTCAGGGTGCGTGCCTCTCACGCACGTCACCCGGGGTCGTGGACCCCGGGCTGGGATGGGCCATCCCGTTGGGATGGGAAGAATGAAGAACGGGACAGGAATGTTTGCCCGCGGTTGGATGAGGGGAAGAGGCGGGCCATCTCCGCTTCGCTTCGATTCTACTCCTTGAGGGTTTTGGTTTCGCCGGGTTTGAGGGTGAGGTCGGTGAGCTTGCCGTTGGCGCGGACCTTGGCGGCGGTGCCGCCGGTGCTGCGGATGGTGGCGGTTTCGAGCTTGCCGGCTTTCCACTTCAGGGCGACCTCGAAGCCGCCGCGGGCGCGGAGGCCGGTGACGGAGCCTTCCTGCCAGGTGGAGGGAAGCGCGGGGAGGAGGTCGATGACGTAGCGGTCCTGGGACGGGGCCTTGGAGTCGGTGTAGCGTTCCTGGGTCTGGAGCAGCATCTCATTGATGCCGGAGACGGCACCGAAGTTGCCATCGATCTGGAACGGCGGGTGGGCATCGAAGAGGTTCGGGTAGGTGCCCCCGCCGCCGCTCATGACGGTGCGGAGCTCGGTGGTGTAGGTGAGCTGGTCGGAGAGCAGCTTGTGGGCGTGGTCGCCCTCGCGGAGGCGGGCCCAGAAGTTGATCTTCCATGCCTTGCTCCAGCCGGTGCCATCGTCGCCGCGGAGCTCGAGCGTCTTGCGGGCGGCGGCGGCGAGCGCGGGGGTCGAGAGGACGCCAATCTCGTGGCCGGGGTGGAGGGCGAAGAGGTGGGAGACGTGGCGGTGGTGGGGGTCCTGGGAATTGAGGTCCCAGTCCCCTCCCCACTCCATGAGCTGGCCGCCCTTTCCGATCTGCGGCGGGCGGATGCGGTCGCGGGCGGCCTCGACCTTCTTGCGGAAGGCCTCGTCATTCCCCATCACGGCGGCGGCCTGGGCGGTATTCGAGAGGAGGTCCCAGACGATGGATTTCTCCATGGTGGCGCCTTCGCAGACGGAGGACTTGATGCCGGTGTCGGTGATGAAGTTGTTCTCCGGGGAGGAGGAGGGCGAGGTGATGAGCTTGCCATCGGTGCCTTCCACGAGATTCGCCATCCAGAACTCGGCGGCTCCTTTCAGCACCGGGTAGGCGCCTTTCAGGTAGGCGGCATCGCGGGTGTAGGCGTAGTGGTCCCAGAGGTGTTGGCACATCCAGGCGCTGCCGCCCCACCACACGCCCCAGGAGAGGCGCGCGCCGGGGGAGGTCCAGCTCCAGCCATTGGTGGTGTAGCCGACGACCCAACCGGGGGTGGTGGGACCGAAGTAGGCCTGGGCGGTTTTCGTGCCGGGCTTCACCAGGTTCGCGGTCATGCGGAGCATGGGCAGGTGCATCTCGCCGAGGTTGGAGGCCTCGGCGGCCCAGTAGTTCATCTGGTAGTTGATGTTGCTCTTGTAATCGCAACGCCACGGCAGCTTCAGGCCATCGCCCCAGATGCCCTGGGAGTTCGAGGGGAGCGGGTTGTCCGGGCGGCTGGAGGAGATGAGGAGGTAGCGGCCGTATTGGTAGAAGAGGGCGGCGAAGCCGGGATCGGACTTGCCCTCGCCGTAGGCTTTGAGGCGCTCGTCGGTGGGAACGGTGGCATTGCCGCTGCCGGTGTCCAATTTCACACGGTCGTAGTACTTGTGGTACTCGGCGAGGTGGGCGGACTTGAGCGTGTCGTAGGATTTCGCGGAGGCGGCCTTGAGGCGGGCGGCGGCGACGCCGAGGTCGCCGCCCTTGTAGCCCTTGTCATAATCGAGGACGAAGGTGGTGGCGGCGGTGAGGAGGACGGTGGCGTCATCGGCTCCGGAAACGGTGAGGGCCTCGCCCTCGGCGGCGACCTTGCCGCCCTTCGCGAGGACGCGGACGCGGACCTCGTAGCCGAGGGTGTTTCCGGTATCGCCGGTCATGACGAGGGTGTCCGGGGCCTCGAAGCGGGTCTTGGCGCGTTCGACGCGGGAGAGGTTCAGCTTGAAGGTGAGGGCGCCTTTTTTATCGGCCTGGAGGCGCTGGACGAGGACGCCATCGGCGGCGCTGGAGAAGATTTCGCGGGTGAAGCGGGTGTCTCCGGACTGGAACGAGACGGCGGCGACGGCATCGGCGACATCGAGCTGGCGGCGGTAGCCGCTGACGGCCTTCGGGTCGGCGGGGAGGGTGAAGTCGAAGTTGAGGTCGCCGAGGGTCTGGTAGGAATTCTCGTAGGGGGCGGGGCCGCTGAGCTTGGCGTTGCAGAGTTTTTCGGCGAGGTCGTACTTGCCGTCGCGGATGGTCTTGCGGACCTCGGCGAGGTCTTTCCAGGCGTCCTTGCGGTCGGCGTCCGGCTGGGGGTCGCCGGACCAGACGGTGACGTCATTGAGCTGGAGGCGCTCCTTGCCGGGCTGGCCGTGGATCATCGCGCCGAGGCGGCCGTTTCCGACGGGCAGGGCCTCGATCCAGCGGGCGGCGGGGGCGTTGTACCAGAGGACTTCATTGGGGCCGCCGGCGGCGAGGCAGGAGGCGACGCTGGCTAGCAGCAGAAGGGCAGCGCGGCGGGAGGTGGAGGAGGGATGCATGCGGATGAGGTTTTACGGGAGCGGAGGCAGAACCTATCTATTTTTGACCTTATTTCCAGTGGAATGCGTGACGAATAATGGAGACGATCCGCTGGAATGATGGCGATATTTGGTGAGGACTGGAAGAATAGGTCCTATAAGGCCTATAGGACGTATAGGGCCTATGAACGAAGAAGCCCCGCGCCGGTGGGAACCGGGGCGGGGCGGGTGAAGGTGGGGCCATCTCGCCGTGTTTGGACCGGGCGGTGGAGGGCGTTCGCGGGATGAGGTCATCCTCACAGAGGATGGGATGGGACGAGCCCGGGGGAGCGGACGAGAGCGCTCGACTCGGTCGCCCCGGCGGTGCGACCCTACCTTTGCAGCGCGCCTCTGGAGGTAGGGTCATCTCGCCGTGATGACCGGGCGGTGGAGGGCGTTCGCGGGATGAACGCCGTCCCCTTGGACGAAGGGATGGGACGCGCCCGGGGGAGCGGACGGGAGCGCTCGACCCGGTCGCCCCGGCGGTGCGACCCTACCTTTGCAGCGCGCCTCTGGAGGTAGGGGCATCTCGCCGAGATGACCGGGCGGTGGAGCATCGTTCGCGGGATGAGCGCCGTCCCCCACAGAGGATGGGATGGGACGAGCCCGGGGGAGCGGACGGGGCCTTTCGACGAGAAGGAAGAACGGGACAAGAATGTCCCTACTCCCAGCCATGGCGGTGCGACCCTACCTTTGCAGCCCTACCTTCAGGGTTCGACGTCGGTGCGGAAGGGGGTGGCGGGGAGGCCTGCCTGGTTGAAGAGGTTCACGTCCGGGACGTTCGCCCAGCCGTAGCGGACAGCCACCGGTGCTGCCACGCCCTCGGCGCGGACGACGACCTTGTCGCCTTTGATCTCGGCGGTGGCGGGGACGAAATTTCCGTCCGCCCCGGCGAGGGTGAAGCCCTTGAGCGGGCCATCCTTGGCCTCGAGGCCCTTGCCGACGTGGTCGAAGGCGAGCCAGGCGTCCTTGCCCTGGACCTTCAGCTCGCGGAAGACGGGGCCGGAGTATTCGAGCTTTTCGCCGTAGGCGAGGGCGCGGGCGGCGAGGGCGAGGCGGGCACCGACGGGGCCCTTGTTCGCGGGGTGGATGTCCGCGGCATCGCCGACATCGGCGGTGACGACCATGGCGGTGCCGGGGGTGGATTTCCATGACAGGAGCTGGGCCTCGCGGAGCTCCGGAGTCATGTCCTTGTAAGGCGCGATCTGGACGAAGAGGAACGGCAGCTTCGGGTTGTTCCAACGCGCGCGCCAGTCGGCGATGAGCGCGGGGAGCACGCTGCGGTATTGCTTGGCGCGGAGGTTGTTCGCCTCGCCCTGGTACCAGATCACGCCCTTGACGGGGACCTGAAGGACGGGGGCGATCATGGCATTGTAGAGGGCGGTGGGGGTGTTCTGGTTGAACTTCGCGCCGGGGGCGGCGAGGGCGTCCACGGCGGGCTTGAAGTCCGGCATGTCCTTGAGGGTTTCCGGGCTGGTCCAGGCCTCGGCGACGGTGCCGCCCCACGCGGAGAACAGCAGGGCGACGGGCACCTTGATGGAGGGCTGGAGATCGCGGGCGAAGAAGTAGCCGACGGCGGTGAAGTCCGCGGCGGTGACGGGCGAGCAGACGCTCCAGCGGCCGCGCGGTTCCTCGACGGGCTTCGCGGCATTGGCGAGCGGGACGTAGAACTGGCGGATGAGCGGGTGATCGGCCTTCGCGACCTCTTCCTTCCAACCGAGGATCTCCTTCTGGCCGCCGCGCGGTCCGAGCTGGCGCTCCATGTTCGATTGGCCGCTGGCGACCCAGACGTCACCGACGAGGACGTTTTCCGCGGTGACGGTGTTGTCCGGGCCGGTGATGGTCATGGTGCGCGGCTGGGTGCTGGCGTCCATGGGCTTCAGGGTGACCTTCCAATGGCCGCCCTGGGCGGTGGTGGCGAGCTTCTGGCCGGCGAAGTCGACGGTGATGGTCTTGCCATCCGGGGCGGTGCCCCACACCGGGATCGGCGCGCCGCGCTGGAGGACGGCGCCGGTGCGGAAGTAGCTGTTCGGCTTCACCTGCAGCGCGGGGTCCGGGGCCTTGGTGCCGGTGAGGGAGGCGTAAACGGTGGAGGCCATGACGGCCGCGCCCTTGGTGCTGGGGTGGACGCGGTCCGGGAGCAGCTCGGGCGTTTTCTCGAGCGAGGCGTGGATGTCGATGACGCCGAGGTCGAGCTCCTTCGCGAGGTCATCGAGGATGACGATCTCCTCTTTCACGCCGGCTTCATTGATGCCGTAGTTGCCGGGTTCCGGCACCGGGCAGGGGCGGCAGATGAAGATCTTCGGCTTCGAGGGCAGGTCGCGGAAGATCTTCACCATCTCGGCGTAGTCGGAGCGGTACTCGGCCTTGTGCGACCAGTTCTGCGGCTTGGTGTCGTTCGTGCCGAGCATGATGACGACGGCGTCCGGGTTGTAGGCCTGGGCGTTCTTGAAAGCGCCCTCTTTCCAGTAGGGGAAGTCGCCGTTCTTCAGGAGGGTGCGGCCGCTGACGCCGAAGTTTTTGACGGCCCAGCGTTCGCCGAGCAGGTCCTGGAGTTGATCGGGATAGGACTGACCGCGGTCGGCCCCGGAGCCCTGGGTGATGCTGTCGCCGACGCAGGCGATGCGAACGGGGGCCTTGTAGTCGGCGGGATTGAGCGGGCCGGTCACCGCGAAGGCGGCGAGCGGAGTGGCGGACCAGAGCAGGGCCGCGAGGATGGGTTTGCGATGAGGAGCCATGATGAGAGGAAATGAATTCCAACGGCCCAAAACGGAGTTTGCACGGATTTCTTTCGTGGCGTGGTCCACGAAATGCGGCGGGGCTCGTTGACTCGTTGACCTGTGCGCGCCCGGCCCCTGGCTCCTGGCACCTGACCCTTCAAGGGTGGACTGGACATACAAGGGAGTTCGCTAGTCTGCCCAACACGCAAGGCTGGAGCCTCGCGCTACTTGGCGGACTGGAGGTGCGAGGGAGTTCGCGAGCCTGCCCATTCGCAAGTTGGAAACTTGCGCTACTTCGCGATGGTGAGGAAGCGGGTGGCGCCACCGGGGAGGTCGAGGTGGAGGACGGGCTTGCCCTTCACGGGTTCGGCGGGGAGGTCGGTGATGGTGCCGGTGGTGGCGTCCCAGGATTGCACGGAGCCGGTGGCGGTGGGGGTGACGATGAGTTTCGCGGGGCTGTCGCCTTGGTTGAAGAGGAAGACGATCTCGGCATCGGGCAGGATGCGGCGCTGGTAGCGGATGGCATCGAGGCCGGAACCTTCGAACTTCACCTCCGGCACGGGCATGGCGGCGGCGACCACCGGGGTCCAGTGTGCGGTGGGTTCCCAGGCGGCTGTCACGTCATCGGGGAACGGGGTGGCATCGGCGAAGGTTTTTCCGGACAGCAGGCGCGGCTTCCGACCCCAGAACAGGAGGCGGCCGCCGCTGGCGGCGAAGGCACGGATCTTCGTCCAGGCGGTTTCGGAAATGACGTCGATGGACGGGATGACGAGGGTGGTGTAACTCTGGCCGCTTTGGTTTTCGAGACTCCCCTGCCCCACCGTGAGGGCGCGGGCGAAGGCGTCCTCGCTGACGAAATCGAAATCGCACTGGCGGCGCAGCAGGGTGTCCGCGAGGGTATTGAGCGGGGCGTCCACGGAGTCATCGCCGAGCCACATCGTGGAGGTGGGATGATAGACGGCGACGCGCGCGCCGGGGCGGCCGAGCGTGAGCAGCCAGGTGGCACGGGCGGTGTAGGCATTGAGGTCCTTCATGCCCGGGTCCTGCATCCAGCGGGTGGGCCCCTTCCCTCCGGAGCGCCAGAGCATGAACTCGAAGAAATTGATGCCGCGCGCGAGCTGGTGGTCCACGACCCATTTCGCCTGCGGCAGGGTCATCGGCTCCTGGTAGGCGGCGAAGCTCTCGCTGAAGACGCGGGGGCGACCGAAGACGTGGGCGACGGAGGACGCGAGCTTCGGGAAATCGGCGACGGTGCCGGGCCAGATCTGATTGCGGATGGTATCGACGCCGGGGATCTGGACGTGGCTGAGATCGCGGAAGAAATCGCCCTCGCTGCGGACGCAGACGGGCATGCGGTCCTCGCAGTTGATGTGGACCACGTAGGCCAGTCCGTTCGCGGCGCACCAATCGGCCTGTTGCTTGAAGAAGTGCTCGGCGAAGAGGCCGGACCACACATCCCAGTAATCGGCGCGGAAGCGTTTCTCCCGCTCGCCGGTGGGCGGCGCGAGCAGGGTGGCGAGCCACGGGGTGGGGTCGTAGCCCTTCCGCTGCTGGAAGGTGGCGACCATGCCCGGCGTCCACGGCACGATGTTCCAGAAGTCCGGTTCATCGCCGCGGAAACCGAGCACGGTTTTCCCGAACTCGTCGCCGATGGCGTGCTTGTACTGCTCGTGGGTCCAGTCGATGAACTGGCGCACGGCGGCGGGATTGAGGAAATCGCAGAGGGAATTGGTGGCGTCCTTTTCGCCGTTCGCGTTGGTGACGGAGCGGGTCGGCGAGGTCTGGAAGCCGGGGCGCACGGAGACGAGGGTCCAGGCGCGCGCGCCGGGATCGAAGTCGACACGGTGGTCGTGGATCGCGACGGCGCGCGGCGGCTGGCCGCTTTCATTCACGGCCACGGCGCTGATCGCGCGGGGGTCGAGCTTCGCGCCTTTGAGCGGTTTGCCCGCTTTCACCTCGATCGGCTCGCAGCGGACGAGCCCCTGCATGCGGAGGTCCGGGCGCTCGCGGGTGAACTTGCCGCCCGCGAAGCCGCTGGGGTACTTGCCCTCGTCGATGATCCACACGCGCATGCCACGCTTCTTTGCCTCCTTGACCGCGAGGGCGATGGCCTTGAACCAACCCTCCGAGAGGTAGTCGAAGGGCATGCGGTAACCGGCCTCGATGATGACGGCGTGGAAGCCCTTCGCCTGCATGGCATCGAGGTCGATGGGAATGGTCTGCTCGTTGACCTGCGCGCCCCAGGCCCAGATCACGTGGTTCGCGTAATCGGCGGGCGGCTCGGCGAACCCGCGCGCGGCCACGGCGAGCGGGGTATCATGGATGCGGTCCCAGGGCTTTGGCATCTCCGGCGGAGTGCAGAGGGCCGTGGCCGGAAGCGCGGCGAGCGCGAGGAGGCATCGCCGGAGGGTGGTGGTGGGCAGCAGCATGCGGGCACCCGATGTTACCCGCGGGAAGGAGGATGGTTTTCAAGCGGGAGTGCACGGGTTGCGACAGGGGGATGGGGTGGAGCGCGGGGAGCGGACGGGGGTGGTGGCCCGGTCGCCCCGGCGTGCGACGCTACCTGCGCGCCTCTGAAGCGAGGCTCATTTCTCGCTCCACGCGGAGATCTCCAGAATGTCGAATGCCTGGGAGGTGCCTCCGGTGTAAACGAACATCGGGCCGCGCTGCATCTTCCGCTCATACCATCCGGCGAACTCGGACTTTCCCGCGGGCTTGATGAAATCGGAGAACCCGGGATCGGAACCGGAGTCCACCGTGCGGGTGGTGAGGGTGACGGTCTTGCCCTTCAGGCTGTACGTCCGCAGCTCGGTGGAGGTGGACACGACGAGAGTGGTCGCCGTGACCGAGAGCACCTGCCAATCGCGGGAACTATCCTCCGCTCCCAGCACCGCGGCGTAGGTCTCGCTGCTGGCGTCGATCGGGTCGTCCTTGATGACCGTTCCCTTCGCGTTCAACCACACGATGCGATAACGGAAATTGCTGCTGAGATCCGAACTGATTTCCCCGATGATGAACGCGGTGTCTCCCTTCTCATCGGAGCCCGTGGCGTGGAGCGCCCGGTAGGTCGGGCTGGGTCCGCCGTTTCCATGGGGACCCGGATCCCAGGTCCAGATCTTGCGGGGGGCTGCGGCCGCGATGGCGGTGCCGCACAGCAGGAGGACGATGGTTTTCATGAGCGTGTCATCCATCGGGAAAACGGAGCACCGCTTTCGTGTGGTGCGTGTGGCGGATGTTTCCCGGCCATTCCAGTCCGGACCGGTTTCAGCCGCAAGGCGATTCCGCCCTGGGGTGACGGGAGGCGGCGGCGCGGGCTTACCGCTGCAAGGTCCGGAAATCCTTCCAGCGGTGGAAGGTGAGGTGGTTCGCATCGTGGTTCGAATGCGCGCCGCCTTCCTCATCTTCCCAAGCGGTGCGGCAGGCGGCGATGAGGTCGTCTCCATCGTATTGCCAATCGACGTATTGGAACCCGTGCCGAGCCACATCGTCGTGATGCAGGAGAATGGAGCGCACGATCCATTGCCGCAGGTCGGGGCTGTGGAGGAGGGCGAGGGTATTCCGGATCGCGCCGGGATCGCGAGGATTCGCGGCGGCTTCCTTCTCCCCGGTGATGGAGGCGATGGTCCAGTATCCCCCACCCTTCGGATCGGGGCGGATGGTGAATTTCTTCGCACCGCCGGGGAGATTGGAAAAACCGGTGGCGGGATCGAACGACGCCGTTTTCCCATCCGCGGTGACGGTGACCCATGCCGCCTTTTCCGGCAGGCCCGGGGTGGCGACGCGCAGGAGATCGGCCATGGTGCCCTCCGGCGTAACCACGGCATTGCCTTCCAGCCAGGCCTCGAACTTCCCGCCGAGCCAGGCGGTGTCGCGCGGCAGGGCATTCGAAAACGTCCAGCTCTCCGCCTTCAAGAGATCGGCATCGACGGGGGCGGAGGCCATGAGGGCCTTGAAGCTTTCGCCCCACTTTGCCTTGCGATCGGCGGTTTCCACGGCGCGCCACACCCGCCCGCCGTGCTCGACGACCGGCACCGGAGCGGTGTGCCATTGGCCGGGGGCGAGCAGACCGCGGGCACCATCGAGTGGCTCGGTCCAGGTACGGCCGCCATCGGTGGAGCGGCGGATGACGAGCTGGCCGTATTCGCGGTCCGTGCCCATGGCGTAGGCCGCGCCGCGGTGGACGAAGAGGCCCTGCCAGAAGAAGCCCTTCAGCTCGGCGACGCGCTGCCAAGTGGCACCCCGATCCCCGGAGCGGAACACCGCGCCGGATGCCAGCGGCTCGCCCTTGCAGCCCGGGCCGAAGAGATCATGGCTGGCAAGGTAGGATCCGTCCGGCAGCACGCAGATCGAAGGCGAGCCGATGTATTTCCCGGAGGACGCGGGGCTGTGCGCGATGACGGTCCCGGGCGGTGCGGCGAAAACGGAGCCGACAAGCGCGAGGCCGAGAACGAGGGCTTTCCACATGGAAACGATCTTTACTCGTCCAGCCGGGCAAAGATTGCAGGGGACGGGTGTTTTCGGAAGGATGCCGCCGGCCATGAAGTCCATGATCGATTTTCCCGCGCTGTGGCGGAGGGTCACCGCCAGCTCGCATCGCCCGGAATGGGAGCACACCGTCCACGGGCCGGACCACTGGCGGCGGGTGGAGCGGAACGCGGTGCTGCTGGCGACGCGGACCGGAGCGGACGTGGACGTGGTGCGGTTGTTCGCGCTGTTCCACGACAGCCGCCGTGAGAACGACGGGCACGATCCGGAGCATGGCGCGCGCGGGGCGGCACATGCGGCGGAACTACGGGGAACGGCGTACGCGCTGGATGACGCGCGGTTCGAGCTGCTGCGGCTCGCGTGCACCGGCCACACCGACGGCCTGCATCATCCCGATCCGACGATCGGCACGTGCTGGGACGCCGACCGGCTGGACCTCGGGCGCGTGGGGATGATTCCCGATCCGTATTACATGAGCACGGCCTTCGGGAAGGAGATCGCGGCCAGGGGATCGATCTTCGAATTCCTGCCGGAGGGCTGGCGGGAGGATCCGTTCTGGCACGGGCTGCCGGGGTAGTGGAAAACTCCTCGCTCTCTCCGCGGAAAGGAAGTCGCTCGGACCATCCGCCACCGCCAACGGAGCTGGCGGAGACGATTCGAAAGCGGAGCTTTCGACTACATCGCCAACGGCGCGAAAGGATTGCCAGGGGATGAGGCTGGCCCCAATCTAACACCACTCCATGACCCAGCCGTCCCAGCGTCCGTGGCTCTCGAAGCGGGTGGTGATCCCTGCCCTTCTCCTCCTCGTCGCCATGGCGGCGACCGGGTGGTCCGTGAGGCAGCGCGCGATCACCGCCAAACAGGAAGGCTGCCGCAAGGCCTTCGCCGCGATCCAACTGGACAACCAGCGGCAACTCGAACTGCTCGCCGCGAGGGACGCCATACCGGCGAACCAATCCGCAGAGGCTCTCATCGAGGTGCCAAGCCTGCGCGGCCCGGTGCTGATGGCGTGGCTGGCCAAGCGGGAGGCCCTGAGTGCCTGCAGGCAGGCCGATATCGACAGCACGTCGCCGGGCGAGGCCGGGATCCTCGCGGCCTATCAGCGGCAATTGGCCGAGGCGGCGTGGAATGCCATCGCGCAGGAAGGCAACGACCCCGCGAGCCCGGCCAGAACCCGGATGAAGACCCTGCTGGCCCAGTCCTACGAACAAACCGTCCACCCCACCGCGCCATGAACCCGCGATTCCAATCCGTTTTAGCCGTGGCGGTGGCCGTGACGCTCTCCGTGCTGGTGACGAACCATTACCGCCAGCGGGACCTGCAGACCGCGCGGCATACCCAAGAGAGGACGAACGCCATCGCCATCTTTCAGGCCATCCGGAACCGCGAGATCCAGAAGCTCAACCTGCACAACGCGAAGGAGGTCATGGAGCAAGCAACCACTCCAGAGGGAAAGCGACTGGCGGAGCTCCAGGTCCAAACGGCCTACCGGGCCTTCATTCAAGCGCTGAGGGAGGAAAACGATCTCCAGGACTTCCGGGAACCAAGCCAAATGCAGCGACAGATCCGGCAGTTCGACGAGGACTTCCTCAGTCCGCTGGTCATCTCCGTCGAGAAAGCCCGGACCCCGGACCAGAAGGCTTCCGCCCAAGCGGTGCTGGACACGGCGCTCGCCCTCAGTTTCTACGAAGTGGTGTCGCCGTGGGTGAGGTAGGGGCGTGCGCGGGAAGGACAGTCATTCGGAGGGAGTGCGCGGGCGCTCCCACTCACAAGCAGGAATGCTTGTGCTACTGAAGGGCCTCGATCTGCTTCGCGATTTCCTTGGCCTTGGCTTCGGCCTGGTCGAGGGGGAGGCCCTTGGCCATGCCGGGGCGCTGGTGGCCGGTGGCGGTGAGCCAGGCGTCCTTGAGGAGGTTCTCGCTCTGGAGGACGAGCTTCAGGATTTCCGCACCGTGAGGGTGGACAGCGGCCATGTCGGTGGCGCTTTTCACGTCCGCGACGTCCTTCGCGCCGAGGAATTTCAGGATCTCGCGGGCCATCACCCAGTGGCCTTCATCGGCGGGGTGGACGCCATCGGGCGCGAGGAAGAAGGCGGGGTCGTCCTTCCGCTTCGCCTCGAGGTAGGCGGTCATCGGGCCGTGGAGATCGACCACCGGCCAGCCGGTGGGTTTCTGGGAGAGCAGCCAATCGCTGTAACGGGTGAGGACGTCGTTGTAGCCGGGCTTGCCGCCCTTCACCGCATCGTGGACCGGCGGGGTGATGGAGGCGAACTTCGCGCCGGTTTTCAACACCTCGCCGCGGAGCCAGGTGCAGCCGTCCTGGTAGGCCTTGAAGCGGGTTTCATCGAACGGCAGGTAGATACCGTCGTTCATGCCGTAGCAGGCGAAGACGAGGTCGGGCTTCACCTGCGGGAGCACGCGGGCGAGGCGCTCGTGGAGGTCCGGGCGGGGAAACTTGCCGCCGGCGTGACCGGGCTCGGAGAGGCCGGAGACGGTCTCGCTGGGGAGCCCGAGATCGAGGAATTCGTAACGCGCGGCCTTGTCCCGGGTGAGGAAGTAGGTCTCGACGTAGGCCGTGTATTGGCCGGCGTAGGTGATGCTATCGCCGAGGAAGAGGACGCGCTTCACGCCCTCGGGGAGCTTCGCGGTCGGAGCCGCGGTTTGGGCGGAGAGAGGGCTGGCGAGCGCCACCAGAATCATGGTGGCGCGGACGAGACGGCGGAATGGGTTCATGGAAGCAAGGGAGCGTCAAAAGCCGTCCGAAAAGTCATCTCCACCCACCTCCTCGGGCCCTTTTTGACAGAATTAACAGAATTTTTCAGAATTAACAGAAGAGGAGAAGCTCCGATGGCATCACGTGCCGACCTCTTTTCCCATTTTGTGAATTCTGAAAATCCTGTCAATTTTGTCAAATCAAGGCCCACCGCAGCGGTGAGTGCGGATGATCAGACAGCGTCTCAGGCAAAAAGACGCTCCCTATACTCCTCAGACGCCGGTGGTCTTTCCGGTGCCGGTGCCGATCTCATCGCGGATGGCGGCGGCGAACTTGCTGAGCCAGAGGCGGGCTTCCTCGATCTGGCGGTGCTCGACGAGGACGCGGAGCTTCTTCTCGGTGCCGGAGTAGCGGATCAGGTGGCGGCCCTCGGTGCCGAATTCCTTGGTCGCCTGCTTCATGAGCTTCTTGAGCTTCGGCAGCGAATCGAGCGGCGGCTTGGAGGGCACCGGGATGTTCGCCATCTGGCTCGGATACTCCTGCATGATGGAGGCGAGCGTCGCCAGGGTGGCGTTCTTGTCACGCATCATGCGCAGCACCTGCAGGGCGCTGAGGATACCGTCGCCGGTGGTCGCATGTTCGGAGAAGATCAAATGACCCGAGTTCTCGCCGCCGAAGGTGTAGCCGCCCTTCCGCATCGCCTCGATGACGTTGCGGTCGCCCACGCCGGTGGTTTCCACCTTGATGCCGTGCTTCCGCATGGACTCGTGGAGGCCGAGGTTGCTCATGGTGGTGCAGACCAGCGTGTCGTTCTTGAGGCGACCCTGCTCCTTCATGGCGATGGCACAGAGGGCGAGGATGCGGTCGCCGCTGACGACCTGGCCGTTCGAATCGGTGAAGATCACGCGGTCGGCGTCGCCATCGAAGGAAATGCCGAGGTCGGCATTGAAGCGGCGGACGAGTTCACCGGCGTTCTCCGGGAACAAGGCGCCGCAGCCGTCGTTGATGTTGGTGCCGTCCGGGCCGATGCCGGCGGTGATGACTTCGGCGCCGAGTTCCTTGAAAATGAGCGGGGCGATGAAGTAGGCCGCGCCGTGGCCGCAATCGACGACCACCTTCAGGCCGTGGAGCGAGATGTTGTCGGCGGTGTGCTTGGCAAACTCGATGTAGCGGCCGCGGGCGTCATCGATGCGGTGGGCCTTGCCGATCTGGCGCGGCGGCACGGGGGCGGCCTCGGGCTCCTCGCCGAGGATGTGGCGCTCGATGACGTCCTCGATCTCATCGGAGATCTTGTAGCCATCCGGGCCGAAGATTTTCACGCCGTTGTCCTCGTAGGGATTGTGGGAGGCGGTGAGCATGATGCCAGCGGCGGCACCCATGGACTTGGTAAGGTGGGCCACGCCGGGGGTGGGCATCGGGCCGACCATGAAGACGTCCATGCCCATCGAGACCAGGCCGCTGGTCATCGCGGTTTCGAGCATGTAGCCGGAAATGCGGGTGTCCTTGCCGAGCAGCACGCGGTTCCGGTTCGGACCGGAGGAACGCAGCACGCGGGCGATGGCCTTTCCGAGTCGGAGGGCGACCTCGGCGGTGATGGGAAATTCATTCACGCGGCCGCGAATGCCGTCGGTTCCAAACAGTCGGTTGCTCATAATTCCAATGCAATTCTTCGGCGGGGAGCGAGGCCTTCCGCGCGGAGCAATCCGCGGATGGCTAGACCTCAGGGACGGAAATACTACCGGCCCGCGGGTGGGACCACAAAACGATTGGGGTAGAACAAATGTTCTAGATCAAGCTCCGTAACGCCACGGACGCCCGCGACATTCCCAGCGGGTAATTTTTCGTTTCCCGGGGATAAGTTCGCGAGAAAATTTTCCAGGTGGCGCGAGGCTCCTGCCTTGCGTGCGGGGAAGATTCGCGGCGGACTGAACGTGCGAGGACGTTCGCGAGTCTTCCCTCCCACAAGCAGGAATGCTTGTGCTACTGACGCCTGCGGCGGAGGAGGAGCAGCGTGGCCAGCCCGCCAAGGAGGCAGGTGCCGGGCTCCGGGACAGCGGTGAAGGTGAGCAGGCCGGAATTGCTGAGGTTCGCGAGGTAGTTCGCGGTGTTGTAGTTGATGATGCTGATCCCGCTGGAGGAGCCGGAGGCAAAGCCGCTGAGAACCTGATAGCTGGCGGTGTAGTCGGTGACCGAGTTGGTCAGGTCGAGATTGCCACCGGTCAACGAGAAGGTGCCGGTGCCGCTGCCGAGGATCTGGTCGTAGCTGGAGGCGGAGGCGAACGAGAGCGCCAGCGTGCCGCCGCTCATGGTGAAGGCCTGGTTCACGCCCAGGGTGAAGGTGCCGGTGGCGGCATCGTTCGCGGAGATCGATCCGGACTGCAAGGTGAGCGCGCCGGTGCCGAGATTCGCCACCGCGGTGGTGAGCGAGCCGCCATTGACCAACACCGGGCCGGTGCCGACGGCCGAGACGTTCGCGGCACGGAGCCCGCCCGCGGACACGGTGGTGCCGCCGGAGTAGGTGTTCGTGCCGGAAAGGGTGAGCGTGCCGGTGCCGGTCTTCACCAGGCTGCCACCGGCGGCCCCGCCGGAGCCGTTCTGCAGGTTGCCGCTGTAGGTGGTGGTGTCGCCATTGCCGCCCACGGTGAGGGCCACGGCGGCGGCGGTGGTGTTGTTGTTCGCCAGCGTGATCCCCTGCGCGCCTTTCAGCCCGCCGAAGGTGTAGGCGGTCTGGCCGGTGGTGCCGCCATTGCCGAAGGAGAGAGAGGCGCCGTAGTTGTTGTAATCGAGCGTGGTGTTCTGCAGCGCCAGCGAGTGGGTGAGGCGCACGGTGAGCGCGGCATTGTTCCCCGAGAAGGTGGTGACCCCGGTGTAGGTGTTCGCCCCGGCCAGGACGAGGTTGGCGGAGCTGGCGTTGAAATTGTCCAGGTAGACGGTGAGTCCGCCGGAGCCGGCGATGGCGCTGTTGACGGTGAGCGTGCGGGTGTTCTCGACGAAGATGTGGCCCTCGGCGGTCTTGAAATCGACGATGCCGTTTCCGCCCGCGGTGCCGGAGCCGATCGTGAAGCCGACGCTGGCGAGGATCGCGCCGCTGGACACGTTGAGCCGCGTGGCGTCCGAGCCGAAGCTGACGGTGCCTCCGGTGCCGTAGAGCGAGTTGACGGTGGTGTCCGCGGCCAGCGAGGTGTTCGCGGAGACCTTCGCGTTCTGGCCGGCGGTGCCGGTGCCGAGGCTCATACCGCTGGCCAGGGTGGCCATTTCGGTGGAGGTGTTCAGCGCGCGCAGGCCATTGGTGGCATCGTAGGTGGCCAGCACGGTGCCGACATCCGCCCACGGAACGATGCTGACGCTGGTGCCGGTGCCGCCGTTTCCGGACAGCGCGGGCGCGGTGGTGAAGACGACGTTCGCCGTGTTCGCGGTCTGGCTGGCGATCGTGCTGCCGCCGATGGCGGTGGTGCTGCGGCCGAGGTAGAGCGTGGTGCCGGCCGAGCGGCTGGCGCTGTCGAACACGAGCCGGGTGTTGGACGCCGCGTTCGCCGCCACCGAGCCGCGCAGCACGCCGGAGGAGAGCGTGAGGACGCCGAAGTTCTCGATGGTGTTTCCAGCCGACGATCCATTCACCACGAAGGCGCTGCCGTTGTTGCCGCCCAGCACGCCGCCGTTCCATGACAGGCTCTTGGTCCGCTGGACCGAGCCGGCGGCAGTCGGCGCGGCGATGGTGAACGAGACGTTGTTTCCCGTGCCGGTGCCGGTGCCGATGGTCAGGTCGGAGTTGGCGATGGTGCCGCCCGCGGCCGCGAGGGTGAGGTTGCCATTGGCCACCGAGGTCGCGCCGGTGTAGCCGTTCCCGGCGGAGAAGGTGAGCGCGCCGGTGCCGTTCTTCGTGATGCCGAAGCCGGTGCCGCCGATCGCGCCGCCCACGGTGATCGCGCTGGCGGCGTTCCAGGCCTGGCCCGCGGTCAGGGTGATGGCGGAGTTCAGGACGAGCGTTTGGTTGCCGGTGTTCGCCACGCCGCCCGCGCCGATCTGGAGGGTACCGCCGCCGATGGTGGTGGCGGTGCCGTTCACCGTCTGGGTGAGCGAGTTCGCATCCACCGTGCCGCTGACGGTCACGGTGTTCGTGCCGCCGGTCTGGAAGAACGCGTCGCTCCCGGCGATCCAAACTACTGGAGACGCCGTACCCGGTGCGGCGCTGTTCGCCCACGCGGCGGTGACGCCCGTGTCCCAGGTAGCCGTTCCGGCGGTGAGGCCGCTGGCATTGGTGGTGTCGAAGTACTGGCTCGCGGCGGACGCGGCCAGGGGGGAGAGCACCACGGTGGAGCCCAGCAGGGCCGGAAGGAAACGTTTCAGCTTCATCGGAACGAGGGAGAAATCCTGCCAACGGCGATCACCGCCGTGACCCTCATTGGACTATGGAAAACATCCGCCACCACCGAGCCTCCACGCGGTGCCACTGGTAACCGTGGCCCCGTCACCCGGCTGCCCCGGAAGACACCCTCCGCAACATCGGCTTCCACAACCATCGGCGGCATGGTCAGCCCCAACGGGGCGTCATGTGACAGCCCAGGGCATCGCCCTGGGGGCACGAGGGAGGAAAGGACCGAGTCCTGTAAGGGCGGAATGCTGGCGATGATGCCGTTTGCCCCCGTCATTCCGCCCTTACAGGGCTCGTCGCCATCCACGTCCAGTCCCCGGGGCGATGCCCCGGGCTGTCACATGACGCCCCGTTGGGGCTGGGTGGATTGCCGATTCACCCCGGCGCCTATAACGCGGACCGGAGGTGCGGGGGTGTTGGCGGATCTTCACCGCCCACGTTCTCCCGAACGTGGCCACGTGGAGAAGAGCCACCATACGACACGGGGTGCCCCCCTTGGAGAGGGGCACCCCGCGCGCCTTCACATCGAGGAAACGGGACGGAAAGGCCCCGGGTCCCTGGCTTACTTCGTGGCCTTGAGGCGGACGAAGAGTTTGCCGCCCACGGCATTGGACTTCGGCACGGAGACGACCACGTCATCGTCGGCGGAGCCGTTCTCGGTGACCGTGACGCCGCTGGAGCTGGAGGCACCGATGGCGATGTCCGTCCAGGTGGAGAGGTTGGTGCTCCACTGGGCCTTCAGGGTGGTGTCACCTTCGGAGGCGTCGCTGCGCTTGAAGGTGAGCAGGACGTTGGTGGCGTTCTCGCTGCGGACCGGAAGCGGGGCGCTGGAGGAAACCAGCGGGTTGCCGCCGAGGATGTATTCCAGCAGGTTCGGGATACCGTCGTGGTCCGGATCGTCGGACAAGCCGTTGTTCAAGACCGTGAGGCCCGCGCCGGAGGCCCAGGTATCGTAGCCCGCCACCTGGGTGAGCACGATCTGGTTGCCGCCGATACCAGCGTTGTAGGCCACGGCGTAGCCGACGGGCACGGAGGCGAAGGTGCCGGTGAGGGTGCCGGTGTATTGGGCGATGGTGTAGGACGGGGCGGTGAAGCCGCCGCCGAGCAGGGACACGCTCAAGGTGGCGCCGGTGATGTCGAAGTTGCCGTTCACCTGGAGGGCGTCGGCGCTGCCGCCGTTCACCTCGATGGCGAGGGTGCCGGTCAGGGTGGTGGCACCGGCGGTGAGGGTGCCGGCCGCGCTGGTGCCACCCGGGGCGATGGTGCCCGCGGCGGTCACCTTGCCGGCGACGGTGCCGTTGCCACCCAGCTTGCCGCCGGTGGCCACGGTGACGGCGCTGGCCGCGGCGAGGCTGCCATCCACGTCCAGTTCGCCGCCGGTCACCGAGGTGGCACCGGAGTAGGTCTGGGTGCCGGTGAGCAGGAGGGTGCCCGCACCGGTCTTGGTGAAGGTGAACTGGCCGCCGGTGTTTTCACTGGTGGTGCCGGTCACCGCCTGGGAGCTGGCGATCACGCCGCCGTAGGTGGTGGCGAAGCCATTGGTGTCGATCGTGCCGCCCTTGTAGCCGAGGTTGATGCCCTTTCCGCTGAGGTCGATGCCGGACGCGCCGAGCTGGAGCGTGCCGCCATTGAAGCTGATCGCGTTCGCAGCGGTGCTGGTGCCGAGGACGCCCGCGGCGGCGATGTTGAGCACGCCGCCGGTGAGGTAGTTGATGCCGCTGTGGGCGTTGGCGGCATTGGTGAGGGTCAGCGTGCCGCCGCCGCTCTTCGTCAGCATGGTGGAGCCACCGGCGTTGTTGACGAGCTGGGAGTCGACGGTGAGCTTGCCGTGGTCGATGAAGACGAACTCGCGGCCGCCGCCGGTGGTGAGGGTGCCGCCGGTGATGAGGGCGCCGGTGGAAACCGTGGAGGTCACGAGCACGCCGCCGGTGATGATCTGGTTCGCGCCGCTCAGGGTGAGCGTGGCGGCATCGGTAGCGAAGCGGACGGAGTTCGCGGTAGCGGCGGTGGCGGAGGCGCCCGCTCCGATCTCGCCGTTTCCGGTGAAGCCCGCGGAGTAGCCGGTGTAGGCCACGACGTTGTTGCCGCTCAGCGCGGCCCAATCGGTGGCGTTCACCGTGGCGTAGGCCACCGAGTTGGTATTGGCCTGGACCATGATGCCGCCGAGCACGCTGGCGGTGGAGGTGGTGGTGATGCCGTTGCTGGCGCTCTGGGTGCCGGAGGGCAGGATGAAGTCCAGGGTGCCGCCGCCGTTCACGCCGACGGTGGTGGTGCGGTTGATGTTGGCGAGCGTGGCCACGGTGCCGAGGCCGCCGTTGGCTTCCACGCGGAGGGTGGAGGCACCGGGATTGACGGTGGTGGCGCTGAAGGCCTGCGAGCTGTTCTGCGCGGCGGAGCCCTTGCCGAAGAGCTGGAAGGTGCCGCCGTTGAAGGTGAGGCCGGAGGAGGTCAGGAAGTTGGTGGGCGTGCCCATGCTGCTCTCGTCCACGCGGAGGACGCCGTTGTTCACGGCGACGCCGGTGTTGCCCATGCCGCCGGAGCCATTGAGCGTCCAGGTGCCGGTGCCGACCTTGGTGTAGGCCATGTTGCTGGCGGTGCCGCCGCCGAAGCTGGTGTCGGTGTTCAGCGCGCCCACCTGGAGGGTGCCGCCGGTGATCAGGGTCAGCGAGCCGGAGAGCGCGCCGACCTGGAGGCAGGGAGCCGAGCCGAGGTTCCAGCGGCGGGTGCCGGCGTTCAGGCCGATGACGGTGGTGCGGGAGAGGTTGTTGTTCGCCGCCGAAGTGTTCCCCATCTGGAAGTTGTCACCGTTGTTGCCACCAGCGTTGAAGATGATGGTGCCGTTGAAGCCGCTCATGTCCGAGCTCAGGATGAGCGAGCTGAACGAGCCGCCGTCGCCGACGAACATGGTGCCCGTGCCGGTGACCGCGCCGGTGAGGGTGAGGCTCTGGTTGTTGGGATTGAGCGTGGTCGAGGTGCCCTGGGTGAACACCAGCGGGTTGGCGATGGTGATGGCGTTGGTCTCGGCATTGAGCTGGCCGCCGCTGAAGGTGACGGTGCCGGTGCCGAAGCCGCCGGTGGCCGCTTGCACGGCGACGTTGCCATTGATGAAGGTGCCGCCGGTGTAGGTGCTGGCCTTCTGGAACACGGCGTATTGGGTGCCGCTGTTGCCGGTGACGGTCACCGAGGAAGCACCGAGGCCGTTGTCGACGATCGGGGCGTTGATGAAGATCGCGGCGTTCGCGGAGTTCAGCACCAAGTCCCTGGTGGATCCGATCACCACGCTGCCGGTGCTGCTGCTGGTGATGGTGGCCGCGCCGGTGCCGGCGTTGAGCACGCCATTGAGCGTGAGGTTGGAAGCGCCGATGTCGGTGCTGCCGGCCGCGCCGGTGTAGCGGATGGTGGAGAGCGTGGTGGTGCCCGGAAGCGAGCCACCGGCGGCGAGATCGTAGTTCACCAGGCCGGTGACATCGGTGAGCAGCGCGGCGGTGGCGGCGGCGGTGCCCGCGGAGTAGGCGGCGATGTTGCCGCCGGTGATGGTGGCGTAACGGGTGGCGGTGCCGGTGCCGACGGTGGCCCACGCGCCGAGCAGGCCGGACGAGTCCAGCGCGTTGGTCGTGGTGAAGCCGCCGGTGGTGGGCACCGAGCTGAAGGTCACCGTGCCATTGGAGGTGCGGGAGATCACGCCGAAGGCGGCGGTCAGGCTGGTGGCGCTGTTCTGGGTGGCGCTGATGGTGGAATTGCTGCCCGCCAGGGTGAGACCGGCGAAGGTCTGGCTGTTGGTGTTCGCCGACTTGCCCGCCACGTTGAGCGTGCCGAAGTTCGCGAGCGTGAGCGCCGAGCTGCTGGAGATGAGGTTGCTGGTGTTGCTGCCCGCGTTGCCCGCGAAGTCCAGCTTCAGCGTGCCGGTGTTCACGCGGGTGGCACCGGTGTAGGTGTTCACGGCGTTGAGCGTGACGCTGCCCGGACCGAAGCCCGCGAAGGTGGGATCGACGGTGAGGCCGGTGGCGATGGAGCCCGCGTTTCCGAGCACGGAGGAAACGGTGAGCACGCTGTTCGCGTTCGCCGCCTGGTTGCCGCTACCACCGAGATAGTAGGTGGCGGTGGTGCCGTTCGACCACGGCGTGAGCGTGCCGCTGTAGGTGAAGTTCCCCTGGGTGCCGAGGCTGACGGTGGGGTAGTTCGTGAAATCGAGCGCGCTGGCGTTGTTCGCGCCGAGACCGGCGATGCCGACGGAGGCGGTGGAGAGCTTGTTGAGCTCGGTCTGGGTGAAGCCGAAGTTGAAGATCGCGGCGGCACCCTCGTAGTTCACCGAGTTCACGGCGAGCGGGGCGAGCAGCACGCTGCCGGTGGCGGGGATGGAGGCGGCGGAGCCGAACTGGATCTGGCCCTGCTGGATGATGGTGCCGCCGGTGTAGGAGTTGGTGCCATTGAGCACCAGCGCGCCCATGTTGGTGAAGGAGCCGTTGCTCTGCGCGTTCTTCGTGAGCGACGAGGAGCCGCTGATGTTGCCGCCGATCGTGAGGTTGTTCGTCGAGTTGGTGATGATGCCGACGTTCAGGCCGGAGAGCGTCACCGCGCCGGTGCCGAGGTTCAGCGTGTTGCCGTTGTAGGTGACGTTGCCGTTGAGCGCGATGGTGGGATTGCCCGCGCTGGTCACGCCAGCCACCGTGGCATTGATCGCGGTGCCGCCATTGAGGGAGAGCGAGGTGGTTCCGCCGAGCGAGCCGGTGGAGCCGGTGTTGAGCGTGCCGGTCACCACGCTGACCGAACCCACGAACGAGGCGTTCGCGCCGGAAAGGGTGAGCGCGGAGGTGGTGCTGTTCTGGGTGACGCTGGCGACGTTCGCACCGAGCGCGCCGGAAATGACCGTGGTACCGGTGCTGGTGCCGCGGTTCGCGATGGAAATCGCGCTGCCGGTCGCACCGACCGGGCCGGAGATGGTGGTGCCGCCGGTGCCGTTGTTGCGGATGTTCAGCGTCTGCGCCGCGGTGGCGGTGAGGCCGCCGGAAAGGGTCAGCGTGCCGGTGCTGGTCGTGCCCGCGTCGAGCACCGTGGCACCGAAGCTCAGCGGCGGGGCGACGGTGAGGTTTCCGCCGGTATTGCGGGAAACGATGGCGGCCACGCCGGCGTTTCCGAAGGCGTTCGAGGTCAGGCCGGTGCCGTTCAGGGTGATGGTGTTCGCGGTGCCGGTGAGGGACCAGATCGCCCCGGCGGTGGTGCCGGTCTGGAGCTGGCCGAGCGTGACCGGAGTATCGAGCGCCGTGCTGGTGCTGGCCACCGTGTTGCTCTCCGCGATGTCACCGGCGGCGATCGTGTTGATCGCGGTCGACCAGGTGTCCGTGCTCCACGTGCCGGTGGTCGGCGTGAGCGTGAAGGTGATGTTCGCCGCGCGTGCCGCGGGCACCAGGCTGCAAGCCAGGGAGAAGGTGGTGAGGAGGGAGAACGCGATGCGCTTGGGTTTCATGGTGGTCGTGTGGTGGGATCGGGGGCGCTGGCACGAGGGGCGGGCTCGGATTCCAGCTCTATGCCTCGCACCATCCCCCTACCCTCCGCTTCCTCCAACCCACCCCCTAGTATCACTGGTAAACATGGAAATCCGTTTCGACGATGAACGGGCATCATGGGACGTTTGCGACGCCGGAAAGGCCAATAACTACAAGCCTTCCACGCGCTTACCACGGAAACCAAATGAGGAAACGGCAGAATACTCTCGCCGAGATCACCAGCGGGGAATTCCGTCCGCAGCACTCACCCCGCCTCCAGAGACCACGGAGCGGGACGCGCTCATCGCAACGAACGCACCCCGCCTGGAAATCCGTGCCGTCTCAGCGCGTCGCCTTCAGACGGGCGAACAGCCTGCCATTCACCGCGTGGGTCCGCGGGATCTTCACCGTGACGTATGGATCACTCACCGTCACCGTGCCATCCCCCGACGACTCGATGCCGACCGCGATGTCCGTCCACGTCGCCATGTCGGTGCTCCATTGCACCACCAGCGTCGAATCGGTCTTCGAAATCCCGTTCCGCGAGAACATGAACCACAGGTAATCGTTGTCCAACATCTGCACCGGCAGCACGTCTGAGGAAGCCGAGAGCGGATTGCCGCCCAGCACGAACTCGAGCAGGTTCGAAATGCCGTCGTGGTCCGGATCTTGGGACGGACCGTTGTTGGTGCCGTCCAACAGGTTCGAAGTCGCCCAGTCGTTGTAGGCGCTCGCCACCTGCGTGAGGATGAGCTGCTTGCCGCCCGTCCCCGCGTTGTAGGCCACCGCGTAGCCGGACGGCACACTGGCAAAGGTGCCGGTGAGCGTGCCGGTGTATTCGGCGATGACATAGGACGCGGCCGTGAAGCCGCCGCCGAGCACGCTGACATTGAGGGTGGCTCCGGTGAGATCGAGGTTGCCGTTCACCTGGAGCTTGTCGGTGGCCGCGCCATCCACCTGGACGGCCAGCGTGCCGGTCAAAGCCGCGTTGCCGGTGGTCAGCGTGCCGGTGCCGGTGTCGCCCGGGGCGATCTTGCCCGCGGCGGTGACAGCGCCGCCGACAGTACCGGTGCCGCCCAGCGTACCGGAGGCTGCCACGCTCACCGCGCTGCCCGCGGCGGTGCTTCCATCCACGAGCAAGGTGCCCGCGCTCACGGTGGTGGCACCGGTGTAGGTGTTCGCGCCGGTGAGCGCCATCGTGCCCGCGCCGGACTTCGTGAGGCCACCCGCGGCGTTCGCGAAGTCGCCGGACTGGTTGCGCAGCGCGGCGGATATGGTGAGGTCCGTGGCGCTGGAACCGGTGACATCCGCGACGCTGAACGAGGTGCTCGCGCCGAGGTGATAGCCATACTGGGTGGCAGAGGTCGCCGTCGCCACGATGCTGGAAGCAGCGGAACCGGACACGACCACCGCGCCGCGCAGGGCGAGCGACTGGTAGTTGCCGGTGTCGGTGGCGGTATTGGTCACCGTCGCGCCGTTGCTCAGATCCAGCTCGCCGACGGTGGCGTAGCGGGTGGTGCGGAGGGTGCCGCCGTTCACCGCGATGGCCGGCAGGGCGGAATCGGCCACGGTGTTGTTGCCGAAGACGTTGCTGCTGGAGAACAGCAGCGTGCCACCGGTGTTGACCGCGATCGAGCGACCGCCCGCGGAGACATTGCCGAATGGACCGGTGGTGCCGTTGTTCACCGCCGACGCCCCGCCCTGGAGGGTGCCGGAGTTCACGGTGACCGCGCCGGTGAAGGTGCTCTGGCCGGAGAGGACCATCGTGCCGGTGCCGCTCATGACGATGCCGGTGTTCGCTCCCGCGACCACGCCGCTGATGTTCACGTTCCCGCCCTTCGGCAAGCCGATAATATTCACCGCGCCGGTGCCGGTGATCGCACCGCTAAGGGCCATCACGTTCGAGTTGCCCGCGTAGGTCGCCACGGTCACGGAGTCATTGAGGGTGACCGCACCGGAGTAGGTGAAGGTCTGGCCGCCGCCGAGCGTGTCGAGGGTCTTCGTGCCGCTGCTGCCCGCGACCACCGTGATCGGGTGCGCGAGCGTCTTACCGGTGTTGCTCTGGCGCAGGGTGGCCGAAGCGGTGCCGGTGGTATCCCCCAGCGTGAGAGTGCTGGTGACCGCTCCGAAGGGCGTGGAGGCCGCGCCGCCGGTGCCGCCATAAAGGATGCCCGCCTTCACGGTGACGCCACCGGTGAAGGTGTTGTTGCCGGCGAGCTGGATGTTGCCCGCGCCGGTCTTCACCAGCGCGAGGACACCACCGGTGCCCGCGTTGTCCCGGATCACGCCCTCGTATTGGGAACTGATGCCGGCATCGCCGATCGTGAGCGTGGAGGTGGTGGAGGCCGCGCTGTTCTGGATGAAACCGTTCGCGCCGGTTGCGGCGAGGCCGTTGATCGTTTCGTTGAACCCGTTCAGGTCCAGAATCGATGCCGCGTTGCCGGTCACGATCACACTGCCCGCGCCTGATCCGTTCGGGATCACCTCGGAGGCGCCGAGCTTCACCGTCTCGGTGTCCACGGTGAAGTTGCCGGTCCAGTTGTTCGCGGTGTTGGAAAGGGTGATGTTGCCGCCGGTCGCGCCCGCGCCGGTGATGGTCAGGTTGTAGCCGCCGGTGATCTGGCCGGAGATGGCGTTACCTGTGGAGTTGCGCAGGGCGATGTTGGTGTCGCCGATCAGCGTGATCTTCCCGGAGACGGAGTTGCCCTGGAAGCGGAGGGCCGAGTTGGTGTCAGCGGTGTTGGTGCCGTTGCCCGCGAGGTTGAAGTCGTTGGTGTAGGTGCCGGTGCCCGTAAGGTAGGCCTGCGCGCCATTCCGCACCGTGATGGCTCCGGAGCTGAAACCGGCCGGGGTGCCCGCGAGGCGGCCGCCGTTCAACACGATGCCGCCGGTAAAGGTGTTGGTGCCGTTGAGCGTGAGCACCGTGTTGATCGCCGGAGTGGCGTAGGTGCCGACCCGCAGCGACACCGCGCCGGTGCCGTTGTCCGCGATCTTCGAGTTGATAGTAAGGTTGCCCGCGGTGCTGTGGTTGATGAGGTGGAGGACGCCCGCGGTGTTGTCCGCGCCACCGGCGGTGAGAGTGCCGTTGTTCGCCACGTTGCCGATCGTGAGGGTACCGCTGCCACTGCCGAGCAGCAGGCCGCCATCCGCGCCGAGGCGCAGCACGCCGGTGCTGCCGGTGCCCGCCGTGCCGACCGTCACCGTCTTCGCGCCGGTGGAGGCGGTGGAGGAACTCAGCGTGTTGATGTCGGTGGTCGCCGCGTTCGCCGTGGAGAGCCCGATCGCGCCGGTCGCCTGGGTCTGGACGTTGCTGGTGGCGAGGCTGCCGATGGTGGCGGCGTTCCCGAGCACCACGTAGCCGGTGTAGGCCACCAGATTGTTCGCGCCATCGTTGGCGGCGTAATCCGCGCCATTGATCGAGGCCCAGCCGCCGAGGATGCCGGAGGCGGCATTGGCGGTGGTGGTGGTGATGGCGTTGACGCCGGACGAGAAGGCTCCCGCGAGCGAGAAGTTCACCACGCCCGCGTTATGCGTGATCGCGCCGAGGTTGAGCAGCACGGTGCCGCCCGCGGTCTGGGTGGTGCTGATGCTCTGCTGGCCGCCGTTGATCGTCGTGCCGCTGAAGGTCTGGCTGTTCGCCAGCGCGCTGCCACTGGTGACATTGAGCGTCGGGTTCGCGGTGGTGGAGGACGTGCTGCCGTTGAGGGCGGAGCTGAGGCCATCGAGCACCAGCGCGCCGCCGAGGATGTTCGAAGCCGGAGCACCCGCTTGGCTGAAGTCGAGTTTCAGGATGCCCTGGTTGACGGTGGTGGTGCCGGTGTAGCTGCTGGCGGCCCCGAGCGTGAGCGTGTTCGCCCCGGTCTTCACCAGGCCGCCGCTGCCCGCGAGGATGCCGTTGTAAACGATCGCGTTGTTCGCATCGATCGTGCCGCCGGAGGCTCCGAGCGCGATCCCGCGGTTCGCGTTGAGCGTGATGCTGGCGGTGGAACGCAACGCGCCGCCATTGAGCGTGATGCTGGCGGGAGTGGCCGCGCCCGGCACCGTGCCGAGACCGGTGTCCGCTCCGATCGAAAGCGTGCCGCCATTCACCGCGACCGCGCCGGTGTAGGTGTTCACCGCGGAAAGCACCAGCAGGCCGCTGCCGGTCTTCGTGAGGCCGGATCCGGCCACCGTTTCGGACACGATGCCGGAGAGCGTCAGCGTGCTGAACTGCGAGGACACGTCCACCGTGCGGGTGGCATTGAGGGCCAGCGGCGCGGAGATGATCTGCGGAATCAGGCGGTGGCCATTCGCGATGTCCCCGCCGAGCGTGATTTGGTTGCCCTGCACGCGGTTGCCCTGCCAGCGGGAGTCGAACGAAATGCCGTTGAACACCGTGCCCGCGGCCAAGTCGTTGGTCGCACCCACCACCACCGCTCCGGTGTACAGCGCGCCGCTGCTGGCGAGGTAGCTGCCGTTTCCGCTGAACACCAGCGCGTCCCCGGCCACCGGGACGACGTCGCCGCTCCAGTTCGCCGCCACCGAGAACCACACCCCGCCTTCACCGTCCCACGTCACCGTGGCGGCAGAAGCCACGCCACCCGCCTCCATGCCGATAACTGCACACCAGCACAGGAATCCAAGATTGGATTTCATCAGAAATTTTGTAAGTTTCGAGGGTTTCATGGGTCAACAAATGGGGGAATCCGGTTCCAATCGGGGTTTATTCTTCGATTTCTAACACAAACCAAAAACAACCCAGAATCACTCAAATGGCTATTTTTGATCGAACGTGATCCACCTGTAGCCATCCCATGTCCTTAATCGCTAGCGACTCCCCAGTTACAGTGGTAACCATTCATGGTTCCTCGTTATCAAACCGCCGGAACCTGAGTAGAGTGCCCCTCGTTTCGATTTCCCGCCCCATTACCGCCATGTCCCAGGAACCACCCCAAGGCCGCGTCAGCATCCGTGACATCGCGAAGCACATCGGCGTGAGCCATGCCACCGTCTCGCTGGCGCTGCGGAACCATCCGCGCATCTCCGAGGCGCTGCGCATCAAGATCAAGGAGACCGCCGAGGAGATGGGCTACCGGCCGGACCCGATGCTCGCCGCGCTGGCGCACTACCGCCGCGCGAAAACCGATTCCCCGATCACCTCCTGCCTCGCCTGGATCAATGCCTGGCCGGAACCGGACAAGCTGCGCAGCTACCGCGAGTTCGACGCCTATTGGCAGGGAGCCAGCACCGCGGCGGCGAAATTCGGCTACCGCCTCGAGGAATTCCGCATGGGCCGGGACATGACGCCGCAGCGCCTCCACCAGGTGCTCCAGGCCCGCGGCATCCACGGCCTGCTGATTCCCCCGCAGAAGCCGCGGCCGGATTGGCAGGACTTCCCGTGGCAACACTACTCCGTGGTGCGCTTCGGGCGCTCGCTCTCGAACCCGCGCAGCCACCTCGTCACCGCCGACCAAGTGGCGAACACGATGCTCGCCTTCGAGAAAATCCGTGAACGCGGTTACCGCCGCGTCGCGTTCGTGACCAATGAATCCGACGCGCTGATGCGCGGCCACCTGTTCGAAGCCGGCTATCTCGCGGCCCAGCGTTTCATTCCACAGGAGGACCGCCTCAGCGTCTTCGTCACCGACTCCCCCACCCAATCCAGCGATGTCACCGCGCGCTTCAAGTCGTGGTACGACGAGCAACAGCCGGACGCGATCTTCACCGATGACATGGGCTGCGTGGACCTCATCGCCAAGGCCGGGCTGAAGGTGCCGGACGACGTGGCCCTCGCGGTCACCAGCATTCTCGACGCGAAGTGCGAGTCCGGCATCAACCAGCAACCCGAGGAGATCGGCCGGGTGGGCCTGCTGATGCTGAACTCGATCATCAACGACGGTGCCCGCGGCATTCCGAAGATCTTCCGCCAGATCCTGGTCGAGGGAACGTGGGTGGACGGCCCGAGCCTGCCCGACCGCAGCGGGAAGAAGGCCGCGAGGAAGAAGGCGGCGAAGGCGGGGTAGGGTCATCTCGCCGAGATGACCGGGCGGGGGAGATTCGTTCGCAAGAAACACGCCGCCCGATTGGACGAACGGATGGGACGCTCCGTTGGCAGCGGACGCGGCCATTTGCCCCGGTCGCCCCGGCGGTGCGACCCTACCTCTACGGCCCGCCTCTGGAGGTAGGGTCATCTCGCCGAGATGACCGGGCGGTGGAGATTCGTTCGCATGGAAAACGCCGCCCGATTGGACGAAGGGATGGGACGCTCCGTTGGCAGCGGACCCAGCCATTCGACCCGGTCGCCCCGGCGGTGCGACCCTACCTTTACGCCGCCAGCTCGCGGAAGCGCTGCGGGTCCTTTCCCGCCAGCTCGCGCGGCGTGCCGATGGCGGCCACGCGACCCTCCTCCAGCACCACGATGCGGTCGGCGCGCCGCAGGGTCGACAAACGGTGCGCTACGATGAACGTCGTACGTCCCTCCATCAGCCGGTCCAGCGCCTGCTGCACCAGCCGCTCGCTCTCGCCATCCAGCGCGCTGGTGGCCTCATCGAGAATCAACACCCGGGGATTCCGCAGCAGCGCCCGCGCGATCGCGATCCGCTGGCGCTGGCCGCCGCTCAAACGCGCGCCGCCTTCGCCAATCCGCGTCTCCAGCCCGTGTGGCAGCTTCGCCACGAACTCCGCCGCGTTCGCCGCCTCCAGTGCCACGGCCAGTTGCTCCGCGCCCACCGGTCCCGCGCCGTAGGTGATGTTTTCGCCGAGCGTGCCATCGAAGAGAAGCGTCTGCTGGCCCACCACCGAGAGGTGCCGCCGGTAGCTGCGGAGGTCCAGCGCCGTCATGTCGTGCCCATCCAGCAGCACCCGGCCTTCGCCCGCCTGGTGGAAGCCGATCACCAGGTTCATCAGCGTGGATTTCCCCGAGCCGCTGGGCCCGATGATGCCGATCGTCTCGCCCGCGCGCACCGTGAGATCGATTCCTTCCAACCTCGCGCCCTTTCCGTCCGGATCGGCGTAGCGGAAGCCCGCGTGTTCAAACGTGAAATCCCCACTCACCTCCGCCAGCACCTCGCCGCCGGAGATGGTTTCGCGCTCCGTTTCCTCCAGGATGTCGCCCACCGAGCGGATCGCATCGAAGCCCCGTGTGATCACCGGCAGCATCGCATTGAGCTGCATCACCGCGGACACCACCGCCGCCACGTAGCCGGACAGCAGGACCAGATCGCCGGGTCCCAGCGCCAGCGTGCCGCGGTAGCTGAACCACGCGCCCGCCACCAGGATGGCGAGCTGGACCAGCATGAACGTCACCCACCCCACCGCGCTGAAAAGCCCGTTGTGCTGGTCGAGCCGCTGGCCGACCTGCCGCACCCGCCCGAGCGTGTCCTCCACCCGCGCGATCTCCTCGTCCTCCGCCGCGTGCGCGCGGGTCACCGGCAGCATCGCGATCATGCCGAGCACCCGCGAGCTCATGCCCTCGATGCTTTCCCGGAACTCGGTGCTCAACCCGCGCAGGCGCGCGCTGAGGCTGCGGCGGATCACCAGCACCGCCGGCACCAGCAGGAAAAACACCGGCACGAACACCGGCATGCGCGCCGCCGTCACCGCGATCGCCACCAGGATGCTCACCACCGCGAAGGTCCCGCCATCGATCAACTGGCGGCTCATCTGCTCGATCGATTCCACGTCCCGCAGCACCTTCGTCTGCAGCGCGCCGGTGCCCCGGCTGCCGTGGAACGAGATCGGCAGCACCTGGAGCCGACGCACCAGCGCCGAGCGCAGCCCGGTTTCCAGCCCGCGGATCGCGCGGCTGGTGAAGCGCGCGTAGAGCAGGCCGGTGGGGATGTTCAGCAGGATCAGGGACGCTCCGATCACCGCGTTCACCAGGATCACGCGCGGTCCGTCCGCGGCGTGCCGCGCCACCGCGTCGATGATGTTCGCGGTCACCACCGGCAGCACCCACACCGGGCTGGCCTTCAGGAGATAGGTGAACTCACCGAGCAGCAATGCGCGGCGCTCGGGACGGAACAACGCCCACAGCGTGCGCCACGGTTTCGCGGAGTTGAATTCGGAGTCCTTCATCGGGGGCTTTTTCAGACAGAATTAACAGAATTTTCGGAATTAACAAAAATTGGAAAAACGGTCATTCCGGCATGAGCGCATTTATTACTATGAATTTAGTAAATTCTGAAAATTCTGTTAATTCTGTCCCGAAAAGCCCGCGCCACCGAAAAAGCTACCTCTCCAACAACACGCCCGACGCCGAGAAATCGCCGCCGGTCTGCACCAGCAGGGTGCCGCCGGAAAGCGCCGCGCTGCCCGCGCCGAAACGCGCCGCCACCCGCCAGCCCTCGCCCACCGGCACCTCCACCCGCGCCGGGGCGTCCGCGAAGGCGTGCGTGACCACCAGCGCCCGCGTTTCCGCAACGCGGACCACCGCTTGCCAGCCGCGCGGATGCCGCCAGCTCGCTCCCGTCGACCCGTATCTACGACTGGTGCCGTACTTGATCACCGGCGCGGCCTTTCCATAGAAGTCCATCGCCTCCTCCACCACCGCCCACTGCGCGGCGTCCAGCCCCTGGATGCCGCCGGACAGGCACATGCGACCCAGGAAGGTGGCCGCCAGGCTGTATTGCAGGCGCTTCACGCCATCCCGTGGATGCAGCACCGCCCAGATCTGGTTCTGCCGCGGCAGCAGCAGCCGGTGCAGGTTCGCCGCGATCAGCGGGATTTCCACCAGCTCGTGCGCGTCGGAGAACGACGACATCGCCGTGCGCCCGAGCATCGAGGGCTCCAGGCGGTGGCCGCCGGACGAGCAGTTCTCGATCACCAGCTCCGGCAGGCGGCGGCGCAGCTCCTCGAAGAAGCGGTACGATCCCTCCACCTGGCGGCGCAGCCCCTCGCCCTGCGAATCCGGATGATCGCAGCCGAGACCCGCCGTTTCATTGTAATCCACCTTCAGGTAGCCGAAGCCACAGCTCTCCAGCAGGTCGATCACCCGCTCGGTGAGGTAGGCCACCGCCACCGGATCGTTCATGTCCCAGAACCGGCGCTCGCGCACCGTCACCGGGATGCCATCCCGTTCGATGAAATGCTTTCCAATCGAGAACGCCGTGCTCTGCGAGCCCACCGTTTCCATCTCGAACCACAGGCCGGGGATCAGGCCGCGCTCGCGGATCGCCGCGGCCGTGGCGGCGAGACCATTCGGGAACAACAGCTCGCTCGGCTTCCAATCGCCGTGGCCGCTGCTCCAATCGTTCGTGCCCTCCTTGTACCATCCGGCGTCGATCACCAGGTAGCGCACCGGCGTGCCCTGGAGGCGGTCGGCGATGCCGGTGACGTTCGCGTGGCTCGGATCGCCCCACGTCGTGCACCATTCGTTGAAAACGATCGGCAGGTCCTGCTCCACCTCCGGCTGCTCGTTCACCGCCGCGTCCTGCATGGCCGTCAGGCGGTCGCACAGGTCATCGAAGCCCCCCGCCACGCACGCGATCCACGCCGGCGGCGCTTCGAACGATTCGCCCGGCGCGAGCGTCTTCATCCAGTGGCCGAACTCGCGGTCGGCGAGCCCACCGGACAGGCACAGGTCATCGTGCTGGCGGAACACCTCCATCTGCCACGAGCCCGCCCAGCAAAGCTGCGCACCCCACAGCACGCCCGCCGCCGTGTCCTCCGCGGCCACGAACGGGAACCAGCGCCGCACCGGCATCGTGCCGAGCTGGCCGAAGCGCTCGCTGAACGCCCCCGCCCCGCTCCACGATCTTTCCAAATGCAGCTCCTCCACCGAGCGCGTTTCCAGCCGCCCCTCCGCGCTCCAGCCGGAGCGGAAACGGTGCACCTGCAGGCGACCCTCGCCATCCGCCGCCTCGAACGGCGTGATTCCGGAAAGCGAGAAGCTCGACAGCATCTCCAGCGTCACCGGTTTCTCCGAGCGATTGATGAACACGGTCGAAACCGTCAGCGCCGCATCGCCCTTCTTCCAAGTCAGACGATGCACGGCCTCGCAACCATCGTCGCGGAGCAACTTCACCGCGATCGTTTCCGCGTCCCCGCTCGACACGATCGCGAACGACTCATAGCGGAACGCCGCCACCGTGCCGGAATTCCGCAGCGTGTGGCCCTGCGCGAAGGCACCGGGGTATTGGTCACCCACCAGCTTCAACTGCACCAGCGACTCCACCGGCCGCGCCGGCCACGGGTCGTCGCCCGGCAGCACGTCGATGAAGTCCTCGCCGCGCAGGCTTTCACGGGGCTCGACGATGGCACCGGCCTTAGCGGCTGGCACCAGTTCGAGGCCGATGATGCCCGTCGCCGGGTCCCAGGGATAGCGGACCAGCGTGTCGCCGAAGGTGTGGGTGAAAAGGATCTCTCGCATGAATCAAGGAGCAGGGACATTCCTGTCCCGTTCTTGGACTATCAAAAGAAAAGATGAAGAACGGGACAGGAATGTCCCTACTCCTTGGTGCTCACCACCAGTTCACCGCCAGACCCAGCTCGCGGCCGAGCGCTTCCATGAAGTAGTAGTCGCCCCAGCTCGTGTAGGCGGAGCGGGCCTTGCCCACGCCATCACCCACCTCGGCATCGCGCAGCAGACCGCGGACCGCCGGATCGGCATTGAGGTAGTCCTCCGAGCACAGCCGCGCGATCAGATTATCCTTCGCCACGCCGAACGCGTCCTCCGATTTCCCGAGCGCCTCCAGTTCCTGCAGGGCACAGGCGGCCACCGCCGCGGCGGAAGAATCCCGCAGCAAGGGTTCACCCGGATTCAGCCGGAAGTCCCACACCGGCACCACCTCGTCATCCAGCAGAGAGAGGAACTTCCGCGTCACCCGCAGCGAGGCGTCCAGATAACGCTCGTCGCCGGTGTAGCGGTAGGCCATCGCGAAACCATACATCGCCCACGTCGTGCCGCGCGCCCAGTGGGACTCGATACCACGTCCGCAGTAGTTGTCCCCGCCCTTCGGCGAGCCGTCGGCATTGAAGCGGAACGAATGGTACACCGAGTCATCGGCGCGGACGAAATTCGCCAGCGTGGTGTCAGCGTGGCGGATCGCGATCTCGCGGAACCTGGCGTCACCGGTTTCCTCCGCCGCCCAGAAGAGCAGCGGAAGATTCATCATGCAATCGATGATCGCCAGGCCCGCGTAATCCGTGTCCGGCTCGTCCATCCGGCCCCACGCGCGGATGTAGTTGCCCTCCGGCACGAAGCGGCCGACCAGCACCTCCGCCGCGCGGAGGCCGAGCGCGCGCTGGCGCTTGTCGCCCGTGTTCTTGTAGAGCGCCACCGAGTAGAGCGAGTAGAGGAAGCCGATGTCGTGCATGGTTTCCACCGCGTGGATCGCCACGTTCACCTTCGCGTTGTAGAACGGCTCGATGCGCTCGAGCTGCTTCAGGAAGTGCGGCTCCTTCGTGTCCAGCCAGGACAGCACCGCCATGCCGGTAAAGAACGAGTTCGTCCAGTTTCCGATCTCGAAGAAGCCCTCCGGCCAGGCGGCGTAGTCGCCGTTCTGCGCGAAGGCCCAGGTCGTCGGATGATCCACCATCGCCTCGATGTTCAGGCGGGTCTTGGAAACGCACAGGTCGAAGGCGCTCTTCAGCGTTTCTTCGGTCAAGCTGGCGGTTGGGAGGGCGGTAACGCACATAACTTTGTGAATGGTCGTCGTCACCCGTTTTCCTCTGCGGGATTCGCAATGCGGGGGACAAAGCAGGTGACACCGGCATCATCCACCGCTTCACCGGATTGGAAACCCCGCCTCCGGTTTCCTTGGAAACCGGCGAATGATGCGTATCAAAATTGGCGAATACATACAAGCCCGCGTGAAATCATACACGGCGGAGAGCTCTCCGCAAAGGTAGGGTCGCACCGCCGGGGCGACCGGGTCTAGCGTTCCCGTCCGCTCCCACGGGTGCGTCTCACCCCTTCGTCCACTGGGACGGCCTCTTCCCCGCGAACCACCTCCACCGCCCGGTCATCTCGGCGAGATGACCCTACCTCCAGAGGCCCGCTTCAAAAGGTAGGGTCGCACCGCCGGGGCGACCGGGTCGAATGGTAGCGTCCGCTGCCGACGGCGCATCCCATCCCTGCGTCTGATGGGACGGCCTCTTCCCCGCAAACCATCTCCACCGCCCGGTCATCTCGGCGAGATGACCCTACCTCCAGAGGCCCGCTGCAAAGGTAGGGTCGCACCGCCGGGGCGACCGGGTCGAACGGTCCCGTCCGCTGCCGACGGCCCGTCCCATCCCCTCATCCAATCGGGCGACCTTCTTCCCCGCGAACCACCTCCACCGCCCGGTCATCTCGGCGAGATGACCCTACCTCCAGAGGCCCGCCGCAAAGGTAGGGTCGCACCGCCGGGGCGACCGGGTCTAGCGTTCCCGTCCGCTCCCACGGGTGGGTCCCACCCCTTCGTCCACTGGGACGGCCTCTTCCCCGCAAACCATCTCCACCGCCCGGTCATCTCGGCGAGATGACCCTACCTCCAGAGGCCCGCTGCAAAGGTAGGGTCGCACCGCCGGGGCGACCGGGTCGAACGGTCCCGTCCGCTGCCGACGGCCCGTCCCATCCCCTCATCCAATCGGGCGACCTTCTTCCCCGCGAACCACCTCCACCGCCCGGTCATCTCGGCGTGTTGACCCTACGGCCCCCTCTCAATTCTCCCGCACCAGCACCACGCTCCACGGCGACAGCGTCCGCCGCAGCCGCAGCACGCCCGCCACGTCCGCGGTGGCCTGCTCCCGCAGCGTGCCCTGGGCCAGCGCGCTGAGCTTTTCCGTCTGCGCGCGCGTCGGCGTCTCCGGCGAGCCCATCGCCACCCACGCCCCCATCGCGTTGCCGTGATCCGCGTCCAGCGTCTCGATCGTGAAGACCGCGCCGGGTTTCAGGCCGGTGAGCTCCAGCGCGAACTCCTCCGGCGATCCCAGCGACAGCGTTTCATAAGCCTTGTCCCGCGTCTCGAACGACGCCGGCACGGACAACGCCATCTCCGCCGGATAATGGTACGCCAACACCCGTAGTTTCTCCTCGCAGGAGCAGCGTGTGACCACCCCGCCGTCCCAGCGCTGGAGCAGTTCGTCGCCCAGCTCGCCCAGGAAACGATAGGCGTGGAAGCTCGGCTTCACGATCCCCTGCACGTTGATCATCCCGAAGCCGCCGTGGAAGATCGTATCCCCCGCCCCGCCTTCCTCGAAGACGTCCGTAAAGGTCCAGTAGGCCAGGGAGTCCACCGTGCCGATCGATTCCAGGTTCGCCCGCACGATGAACGTCGCGGCCTGCAGGAAGTCATGCGTGAAATCCCGCGGCGAGGAACTGCTGCTCCACTCCGTCAGGTGGATCTCCGCCTGCGGAAACGCGCTGCCGTCCACGATCGCGCGCAGCAGTTTCAGGTCGCGCGCCGTCGCCCCCGCGCCGCGGGTCAGCTTGCTGCCCTGGCCGTGCTCGTCCAGCGCCCAGTCCGTGGGATACGGATGGCACGAGATGAAGTCCACCGGCAGCTTCTCCGCCGCGCACCATTCCAGGAACCGTTCCACCCACACCGGCCGCCAGTCCAGGGCGTCCAGGTCCGCCGCCTCCAGCACCGTGCGATGCTCGGTGAAATCCTCCAGCTCGCCATCGAAGCGCGCGTCCGGCACGAAATTGCTCGTCGAGGGACCGCCCACCCGCAGCCCCGCGTCGATCCCCTTGATCGCCTCCACGCTCACCCGGTAGAGCTCGAAGTACTGGCTCCTAGTACCACGGAAGAACGGCCCGAGGTTCGGCTCGTTCCACACCTCGAAGTACCACGTCCGCACCTCGTCGATGCCGTAGCGGTCCACCCAGTGTTGCACCGTGCGGCGCACCAGCTCCGCCCATTTCGCGTAATCGTTCGGCGGCGCGCCATTCCCCTTCCACCAGAACACCGTGCCCTTTTCCGAGGCCAGGTCGGAGGGGCAGAACCCCAGCTCCACGAACGGCCGGATGCCGAGGTCCAGCAGCCGGTCGAACAGCGTGTCCACGTACTGGAAATTGTAGACCGCCTTCCCGTCCACCTCCTTGTAGACGAACATGTCGTCGTGGAACAGGCCGTGGAACCGCACGTAGCGGAAGCCGCAGCTCGCGATCGCCAGGTCCATCTGCTCCTGCCAATCAGCCCGCAGCCCCTCGTTCGCCCGGCCCGCGCCCACGCAGACGTTCCAGTGGGGGTGCAGCGGCGTGCCGGGGGCGGCGGCGTGGATCGAGAGGTTCGGGGAAGCCATCGGGGATGTCGTTTGGGAAGTTGGAGAAAATGGGACATGACCCGCCATTTCCTGTGATCGGCCGGGGCTTCAAAGCGTTTTGCCCCGCCCGGTCCGGAGCAATCCGGGATCGAGATACCGTGTAAACCAAAGGGCGGTCAGGCCCTGCCGGTCCACCCTTCCTAACTACCTCAAAGGGGTAATTGAGCCGTTCCGCCGCTTGAATTAATTTCATCCAACTCAATCGATCGTATTTACAAGGTCACTGGAAAAGCAGTCGGACGCACCGTCCTCGCCGCCGCTCCCGGACCCTCGGCTGGCCCCCGCGGCCAGATGCAGCCGGTTGAGCCCCGCCGCTTTGAATCCACCGCCAGCACCTACGGGTCACCCCGTACCTGCCCGAACCGAACTCCGATGAAAGCCCTTGCCCAGCAGCCCATCTCCACCGGATCCCGAGCCCGATCCGCCCGTGGTTTCTCGCTGATCGTCACCCTGATGATGATGATCCTGCTGTCCACCATCGCACTCGGATTGCTCGGGCTTTCCAGCATCAGCCTGCGCGCGTCCAGCCGCGGCGAGGCCCAGCAAACGGCCCGCGCCAATGCCCGGCTGGCCCTGATGCTGGCCATCGGCGAGCTCCAGAAGCAAACCGGCCCGGACACCCGCGTCACCGCCCGCGCCGATGTCCTCCAGGAAAACAGCCCGCCGGTCCTCGGGGCCTGGCGGAGCTGGGAAGGCGAGGACCACGAGCAGGGCGGAGCCGCCGCCGGCCGCCCCGTTTCCCCCGGCAACTACAAGACCAAGAAGGCCTCCCGTTTCCTGAGCTGGCTGGTGTCCGGCGCACCCAATGCGCTGGCCGACAGCTCCACCCCGCCGACCACCACCGCCGCCGAGGGCACCGTGCCGCTCATCGGCACCAACACCGTGGGCGACGGCCAGGCCCGCCAGCAGATCCACCTCGCTCCCGTGAAGATCGACAACAAGTCCATCCCGGGCAGCTACGCCTGGTGGGTGGGCGGCGAGAACGAAAAGGCGCGCCTGCCCCAGCCCTACACCCCGAAACTGGACGGCGAATGGGCCGGCAACCTCCAGAGCCACTCGACCGCCGATCCCGAGGAGTTCGGCATGTCCTCGCTGCTCGCCGACGCACAGCCCGCCGCCAAGGCCAGCAGCCTGAAGCAGACCGATTTCATCGCGCAGGCCAGCTCCGACAAAGCCTCACGCACCCACTTCCACGACCTCAGCACCGTTTCCACCGGCCTGCTCACCAACACCGCCACCGGCGGCTGGCGGAAGGACATGTCCCTCTTCACCGAGAACTACGACAACCTTCCGACTTCCGACCTGAAGCTCTTCCGCATCACCCCGGACAAGGACGACTCCGTTTCCCGCGCCACCGCCACCGATGTCCGCCCCGCCGGCTCCCTGCTCTACCCGTGGGCCGGCTACCGCGGCAGCGCCTCGGATCGCGCGTGGGACCAGCAAGGCGCGGTCGCGAGCTGGGCCAATCTCCGCAACTACGCCATGACCTACCAGCAGCTTGGCGGCTCCGGGCCCTTCAGTCTGAAGGCCACCGCCTTGAAGGAAGTCGGCCTCCCCGCGACCTACCTCCACAAGGTCCGCCTGCGCCCGGTCGTCGCCCGCGTCCAATGGGTCTTCTCCTACTGGGGCCGCATCGCCTCGGATGGCAAGCAGTTCACCCCGGGCATCCTGATGACCCCGGTGTTCACCCTCTGGAATCCCTACAACGTCAGCCTCACCAACATCGGGCCGCTCTATTTCACCGTGGGGGACGAGGCCAACCCCAGCCCCTTCCCGGTGGCCTTCAAGTATGAGGTCACCACCGGCAATCCGGACCACAAGATCTCCGGCTACCGCAGCCTCCTGACCGGCAGCAAGAACTACACCGACGTGGCCCCCTTCGCTGTCTCCTCGATCAAGACGCTGCGCTACGAGCTCACCACCGTGCCCGATCTCCAACCCGGCGCGACGCTGGTGGTCAGCCCGTCGAACCAAAACCTCCCATCCCACCGCCTGCCCATGGCCCCCGGCTACCGCACGGACATGGGCCACCTCTTCATTCTGACCAAGGCTTCCGATCCCACGTCCTGGATCTACACCCTGGACGGCACCGCGAAGATGAAACTGGAGCCGAAGTTCAACAACACCTTCTCCTACAAGGGCAAGGACGTCGTCGGCTACCGCCTCGTCGTCCGCGATGACGAGCTCACCGAGGACAAGGCTTACCGCAAGGCCGGCACCGATGGCTACGAGATGGAGTACCAGATGCTCATCTCCCCCGCCGCCGCCCAGACCTATCCGAACCTCCAGAACCTCGCCGACTCCAAGCCGCTCTCCGCCATCCGCAACACCGCCGACCCATTCTTCTCGCTGGTGACCGGCCTGCGCGTGGCGAACAACCTCTTCGGCCCGGACCAGAGCTACGCCCCATCGAAAGGCTTCACCCAGGCCAACCCGCTGGCCAACTACTCCACCATGGGCGACATGGACGTGGCCAATCCCGCCGTCCAGAAGAACTACCCCGGCACCGGCGCCCAGGTGAACGCGGCCATCGACTACAGCTTCCTGAAGCACGCCGCCTTCGATGACACCGTGCCGAACGTGGCGGACACCAAGGGCTACATCCTCACCGCCATGACCGCCCGCGGCATGACCCGCGGCATCGCCGCGGACCTGCCCGTGAAGCCGCTCGCCTCGCTCGCCGAGCTCCAGAACTGGGACATGCGCTTCGGCAACCCCGTGCCGCCCTTCGCTTACAACGTCATCGGCAATTCCGACGCCTCCCCGCTGTTCCCGCCGAACGCCGTGGTCAATGGCAGCTCCACCGCCGCCACCAACCTCCAGCACGACGACTCCTACTGCGCCAATCACCTGCTCTTCGACGACTGGTTCTTCTCCTCCATCGCCGGCGGCACCGCGGGCGGCTACGGCGGCAGCACCGCCCTCATGAAGAGCAATTTCGTGAACTTCCTCAAGGGCACCACCCCGCTCGTCAACCGCGCCTACAAGCCGATCGTGATCGATGCCGTGCGTGCCTCCCAGTCCGGCAGCGGCGCCAACGGCGTGTTCCAGGAACAGGTCGATACCCCGAATTCCTGGCGCACCATCGCCTCCCGCCTGGAGGTCGAGGGCATGTTCAACGTGAACTCCACCTCCGTCGCCGCCTGGCGCGCCCTGCTCGGCCACGCCCGCAACCAGAAGGTCCCCTATTACAGCGAGACCGGCGCCATCACCCTCTCCGGCAACACCGACCACGCCGTGAGCCGCGCCAGCGTGGCCGGCAACGTGGAGGCTGGCACCGGCGGGGCCGCCAGCGAATTCACCGGCTACCGCAAGCTGGACGACAAGCTCCTCGACGAGCTCGCGCAGAAGATCGTCGAGCAGGTCCGCAAGCGCGGCCCGTTCCTCTCCCTCTCCGAGTTCGTGAACCGCCAGCTCTCCACCGACAAGGATCTCGCCATCGCCGGAGCCATCCAGGCCGCGCTCAACCAGCTCGAGAAGGACTCCAGCTTCTACAGCGGCCTCGTCGACAACTACGAGTCCCAGAACAAGTACGCCACCGACGTCCCCGGCGCCGATTACCAGTTCCCCGAGGCCGCCGCCGGTCTCGGTGCCTACGGCCTCCCCGGCTGGACCCGTCAGGCCGATGTGCTCCGCCCGCTGGCCCCGATCCTGTCCGCCCGCGACGACACCTTCACCATCCGCGCCTACGGCGACGCCCGCGACAGCGAGGGCAAGGTCATCGCCACCGCCACCTGCGAGGCCGTCGTGCGCCGCACCCGCGACTACTGCGATCCGGCCGACCAGGCCGACTCCGCCGAGGTCCTCCGCAGCACGGTGAACAAGACCTTCGGCCGCCATTTCGACGTCGTCTCGTTCCGTTGGCTCGGCCGCAACGAAATCTAATCCGGTCCCATCCCCATCCGTCCCATGCGTTCCTTCCTTCTCCTCCTCGGTGCCCTCACGCTCGCGGCTTCCGCCGGTGCCGCGGAAACACCGAAACCCGCCCGCACCTGCCGCGTCCTCTTCCTTTCGCCGCCGGACAATGCGCCCAAGACCCTCTTCCTCAGCGATGGCACCGCCACCCAGGAAGTGGAGCTGCCGAGCATGAACTTCTCCAACGTTTACGCGCTCCCGCCCGGCAACCTCACCCTGCGGCTGCTCACCTCGCTCCCGGCGAAGGACCAGCCGCTGCCCGCCAATGCCCCCGCCGCCGCCCTGGCGGAAGGCGTCCGCGATTGCTACCTGCTCCTCGCCAGCGATCCCGCCAACCCGGTGGCACCGGTGCGCATCCAGCTCATCGATGCCAATCCGGACAAGTTCAGCAAGGGCCAGATGCTCTGGTTCAACCTCAGCCCCTTCCCCATCGGCGGGCAGATCGGCCGCCAGACGCTGAACCTCAAGGCAAACTCCCGCGCCATCGCCGAGCCCCCCGCCAGCGGCTTCGAGGACTACAACGTGAAGATCGGCTACGTCCCGGCGGAGGGAAAACCCGCCGAAATGATCTGCTCCACCGTCTGGCACCACGACCCCGCCGCCCGTGGCGTGATTTTCGTCTACATGTCCCCGAACAGCCGCGCCCCGCGCATCAAGGGCTTCGCCGATTCCCGGCCCGTCGAACTCACCGCCCAGCCTTGAAACAGGGCTCCCACAGAGCGTCATGCAAAGGCCTCGGGGCGGTGGCCGGGTCCCTATCCCCCATCGTAGATCGAAAGAGGGCCCTCTGGATTTGGAGTGCGGCGAGGCATCCTGCCCTTTACCCACATCGACGATGCGGAACGTAGCCGCGCTCGGGAGAGCGTGGGTGGGGAAGATTCGCCCGCTTCGTTGCAGACGCAGCGTTTCTCAAGGCTCCTTTCTCTGAGCCCGGCAGGGCGACGCTCCACTAGCCGGGGTGCCCAAGCCCCCGGGAATCGGCAGCGAAGAATGTCCAAGTCCCGCTAGGGACGACGCTGCCTGCGCTCTTTCAGCGGAATCACCATTCAGATCTCACTGGATGATGCGGCGCTCTTTGAACATCGGGCGCAGGGTTCCATCTGGAGGGTCATTCGGCCTGCGTTGCGTCGCCCCTGCCGGGGCTTGGAACTCCACCACCGCCCGTCACCGGGGGCTTGCGCACCCCGGCTAGCGGAGCGTCGCCCTACCGGGCTTGGAAACAGGCGTCGATCGGATGAGGACTGGACTTGCGAGGGAGATCGTGAACCCACCCAACCCACGCTCTCCCGAGCGCGGCTACGCAGCGTGCGCCCGCGGATGTGGGTAAAGGGCAGGATGCCTCGCCGCACTCCAAATCAGAGGCACCCACCTAGCCTCAGAACCCGGCTGCGATTTTCTTCGAAGCCCTCAAGGACACACCCGAAATGGGGATAACGATCCGGTCCCCCGCCGCCGCGGCGAAATGAAATGCAATTTCCACTGTCGGGTTCTCCGCCGGTTTCTCGGTATTATGATTGATGCACCCAATCTTCGCTTTCCGGAATTTCTCTCGGGGGTTCACCCCCCCAAATGAGATATTGAACCCGTCGCTCATTTGATTTAATTTCATCCAATTCCATCGATCGTATTTACAGGGTCACCGGAAATGCAGTCGGAAAACCCAATCGACCCGACCGCACCACTCCATCATCCCGGCGAATCCGATTCTTCTCTAAAAACCCCGATGAAAACCCAACTCACCGGCAGCCACACCACCACCTGCCCGCCGTCCACGGCCTGTTTTCCTATCGACGGAACTCCCTGATTCCGATAGGATCACCGATTGGATTCGACCCGTCCCGGGCGACCTTTCCCTCCTCCCCCTCCTTGTAAAATCCACCCGAAAAGGGGGTTGAAAATTCCCTTGATTTCCTATTAATTTCATCCAATTCTTTTAATCGTATCTACATGGTGAATTGAAAAGCAGTCGCGAAACCCTACTCCCAGCCCTGCTTCCCATTTCCCATCCGACCTTTCCGTCGGAAGCCCCTTTTGAAAAACCCACCTGCGGATTCGCACTCCGGAGACCGACTCCAAAAGACCCCAATGAAACCCCGAACTCAGTTTCCCGCCTTCGGCAAGAAACCCGGCCTGCGCCGCCGGGGCTTCTCGCTCATCATCACCCTGCTGATGATGGTGCTGCTTTCGACCATCGCCCTCGGCCTGCTGGGGCTCTCCGGCATCACCCTGCGCACCTCCACCCGCGGTGAGGCGATGCAAATGGCCCGCGCCAATGCCCGCATGGCCCTGATCATGGCCATCGGCGATCTCCAGAAGACCCTCGGCCCGGACACCCGCGTCAGCACCACTGCCGATCAGATCCAGGGCGATACCGTGGACGAATCGAAGCCCCCCATCGCCCAGCGCAATTGGGTGCGCGGTTACAAGTCCTGGGCCGATGGCAAGCCCGGCGATGCCCGCCCGGCTCCCGAGTTTCAGCAGTGGCTGGTGTCGGGTGATCCCACCAAGCTCAAGAACCCCGATTTCGCCATCTCCGCCGTGACCGGTGACTCCGTGGAGATCGCCACCGCCAACACCGTGGGCAGCACCGGCCAGCCCGTGCGCGTGCCGCTGATCACCCGCAAGGACACCTCCGCCGCCAAGACCAACGACCGCCTCGGCTGGTGGGTCAGCGACCTCGGCACCAAGGCCCAGGTGGCTCCCGCCGCCAAGACCCCGACCGCGCTCGCCGAAGTCCGCTCCGACCAGCAGGCCGCCCCGGCCTACGCGCTGAAGAACGCCGGCACCGGCACCACCAAGCCCTTCGCCGCGGTGACCACCACCGATCCGAAGCTCGGCCGCCTGCCCACCTGGCAGAGCAGCGCGCTCATCGCCGACAAGCCGGAAAACACCCGCGCGCTCTACCACGACTTCACCACCCAGAACCGCGGCCTGCTCACCAACGTCCGCACCGGCGGCTTCCGCAAGGACCTCTCGATGGAACTCCAGCGCGACACCGCGCCGGATCCCGCCTCCACCGCCCTCTATCAGGTCGGCGGCGAGAACGGCATCAACCAGCAGGAACTGTGGAGCTACTACAACATCTACAAGCAGCTCAAGCGCGGCGGCTCCTTCACCTACACCACCGGCGGCGCCATGCCCTCCGGCACGCCCTACCTCCAGCTCGCCGCGAACCCCACCGACTGTGCCGCCGACGAGAACTTCTACCTGAAGCAGCCGGTCTTCGTCAGCTACCAGATGGCGCTGTCCTTCAAGACCCGCCCCGTGACCTCCGGCACCACCACGGTGAACCGCCTCCACCTCTACGCGGATCCCATCGTCACCCTCTGGAACCCGCTGGACGTGCCGGTGGTCTTCCCCACCTCCACCTTCCTCACGGTGAAGTACTGGCAGATCCCCTATGACATGGTGATCACCAAGGGCGCCACCACCCTGACCTGCCCGCTGGCCGCGAGCCTCTCCGATGCCACCACCACCTCCGATGGCGACTCGAACTTCATCAGCATGCGCATGGGCGTCGCCCAACAGATCGTCCTGAAGCCAGGCGAGGTGGTGAAGATGTCCCAATCCACCGGCGGTGAAGTCTCCCGCGCCTCCATCTCGGGCGGGGTCCACAAGCTCGATGCCAACAAGGGCTTCAACTACGTCGGCGGCGTCTACATGCCGGTGCGCACCCGTACCAGCCAATACGTCGATCTCGCCGCCACCGACTCGATCACCTATTCGCTCCAGCCGAACGACCTCACCGCCGGAGCCACCAGCTCGAGCGGCCACAGCATCACCGGCGGCGCGAGCCACACCCGCCACTTCTCGCTGACCCACCACGAGACCTACATCGGTGACGACCGCGGTGCCTCCTCCGCCAGCTTGGGCTATGGCAACATGAGCATCGACTGGGACTTCGGCAACCGCCGCCTCAAGGTCTCCGACCCGATCCGCACCGAGACCGGCGCCGGAACCAAGCAGTCCTCCGAGCGCCTCTACGCGAACGTCTCCCGCCTCAGCGGCATCTTCCGCACCATCACCGGTCCCTCGGAAACCCGCAGCCTGACCTCCACCGCTCTTTCGGCCCAGAAGCAGCCCTTCGTCCTCTTCTCCTTCAATGCCAAGACCGAGAAAGGCGGAGAGCGCGGCACCCGCAGCCTCGCCCGCTTCAACCCGAAGGCCCTCCACGTCGACTTCTACGATCTCACCGACAAGGAGCGCGACGTGCTGCCCTACGAATACACCGTGGACCCGCTGCTGAGCTGGAAGAACACCAAGCTCGAGGTCAGCACCTCCGGCAACGCCTACTTCGGCGGCGGCATGGATGCCGCCAGCGGTTGCAGCACCGTGATCACCCACTCGATCCCGCGGGAGCCGCTCGTCTCGCTCGCCGCCTTCCAGCACTCCTTTGCCAACGGCTTCGACATCGTCAAGCCCCGCTACGGCTACGCCTCCCTCAATGCCCGCGAGCCGATGCTGCCGCAGATCGCCCACGCGATCGGCAACTCCGCCGCGTCCCCGGTGCTGGCCGCCAGCAAGACCGATGGCACCCTCTCCGGCGGTCGCCCGCTGGCCGACCACTCCTACCTCGCCAACCAGGCGCTGTGGGACACCTGGTTCTGCTCGGGCATCGCACCGCAGACCGTCGACGGCTACTCCCGCAGCCGTACCCAGAAGCAGGTCGCCCAGGAGTTCTTCACCGGTGCCACCCCGCTGCCCGTAGCCGCCTACAAGGCCGAGCTCCGCGGCCAGAAGGCGGACACCCTCGTCTCCACCTACTTCTCCGGCACCACCCCCTCCACCGCGGCCACCGCCATCATCGCCAGCCTGATCCGCGTGGATGGCATGTTCAACGTGAACTCGACCTCCGTGGAAGCATGGAAGAGCCTGCTCGGTGCCCTGCGGGACCGCCCGGTGGTCGTCGCCGACGCCACCGGCAAGGAATCCCTCAAGAGCGAAGGCGGCACCACCCTGGTGGCCGGCCTGCGCGTGCCGCAGGACCTGCTCATCAAGCCCTCCGCCGACGTCCAGGCCGCCGACCAATGGTCCGGCCGTCGCACGCTCACCGACGAACAAATCGAGTCGCTCGCCCGCGACATCGTCCGCGAGGTCCGCAAACGCGGCCCGTTCATCTCGCTGGCCGACTTCGTGAACCGCCGCGTCGGCTCCAATGAAGAGATCGCCCGCAGCGGTGCCATCCAGAGCGCACTGGACTTCGGCTCGAACACCATCAACAGCGACTACCGCCAGAGCCGCGCCGTGTCCTCCGCCGTCTCCGGCCGCTTCGCCTTCCCGAAGGCCGAGGATGGCCCGATCTCCACCGGTGCCCCCGGCGTGGTCAGCCAGGCCGACATCCTCACCCCGATCGCCCCGGTGCTCTCCGCCCGCTCGGACTCCTTCGTGATCCGCGCCTACGGCGACCGCACCGATGCCGATGGCAAAGTGATCGCCCGCGCCTGGTGCGAGGCCGTCGTCCAGCGCACGCCCGACTTCGTCGATCCGGTCGACGCCGTCGACAAGGACTACACCAAGATCAGCTCGCTCAACCAGCGCTTCGGCCGCCGCTTCGAGATCGTCTCCTTCCGCTGGGTCGATTCCCGCGAGTCCTGAGCCCTGCTGCCCGCCCGCTTTTTGTTCCAATCCACGCCATGACCAAACGCCTCCTCGGACTCCTGCTGGTGCTCGTCCAGCCCCTCGCCGCCCAAGCCCCCGCGCCCGCCACTCCCTCGAAGAAGGAGGAAGGCCCGCAGGTCCGCTTCCTGGCCGAACGCGTGCCGCCGAACCTCGGCGACGTGGTCATGCAGGTGGGGGACAACAAGTCCACCGCCTTCACCCTGCCGGTCAACCAGCTATCCGAACCGCAGGCCGCCGCCGCCCGCGGCTTCACGCTGAAAACCGCCGACAAGGGCGTGACCCTGTGCCCGGTGACCCTGCCGGAGGATGGCAAGTCCTTCGCCGTGATCCTCGTCCTCGCCCCGCCTTCCGCCTACGCCCCGGTGGTGGTGCGAACCGATGATCCCGACTTCAAGTCCGGCGACGTGTTCTTCATCAACCGCTCGGCCCAGCCGGTGCTCGGCAAGGTGGGCGATACCAAGGTCGGCCTCCGCCCCGGCGAGGCCCGCAAGATCCGCCCGACCAATCCGGTGAACAACGCCTACTACGACGTGGCCTTCGCCGTGCAGGAAGGCGACAAGAACCGCGTCATCAGCACCACCCGCTGGCCGGTCGACAACCTCCAGCGCAGCTACGTGTTCTTCTTCACCTCCACGGACGGCACCACCACCTTCCGCGCGGTGGACGAGTTCCTGCCCGCGCCCACGGAGAAGCCGTGAGGTTTCGCCCGCGCGGCGAGCCTCTGGAGGTAGGGTCATCTCGCCGAGATGACCGGGCGGTGGACACCGTGCGCAAGCAGGACACCGTCCCACCAAACAAAGCGATGGGACGCGCCCGTGGCAGCGGACATAACCGTTCGACCCGGTCGCCCCGGCGGTGCGACCCTACCTTTGCGGCCCGCCTCTGGAGGTAGGGTCATCTCGCCGAGATGACCGGGCGGCGGACGTTGTTCGCGGAGAGGATGTCGTCCCCACAGACGAAGGGATGGGACGGGCTCGTGGTAGCGGACGGGACCTCACGACCCGGTCGCCCCGGCGGTGCGACCCTACCCCCGCGCATCGCCTCTGGAGGTAGGGTCATCTCGCCGAGATGACCGGGCGGTGGACGCCGTTCGCGAACCCGACTCCGCCCCCACAGACACGAGGATCGGAAGCGCCGGTGGCAGCGGACGCTACCGTTCGACCCGGTCGCCCCGGCGGTGCGACCCTACCTTTGCAGCGCGCCTCTGGAGGTAGGGTCATCTCGCCGAGATGACCGGGCGGTGGACGCCGTCCGCGAACCAGACTCCGCCCCCACAGACACGAGGATCGGAAGCGCCCGTGGCAACGGACGCAACCGTTCCCCCCGGTCGCCCCGGCGGTGCGACCCTACCCATCCAATCACAAAAAAGCCCGGCACCTACGTGCCGGGCTTCTTTCGAAACGTTGTCTCCCGATCTCACATCGAGGTGATCTCCACCAGCTTCGAGAACTGGTAGGAGTTCTTCGCCACGAACTGGGCCTTCTCGGTGTCGTTCTTGAAGCTGCGGACGCGGATCTGGTTGATGCCGGCGTCGGTCAAGACGGTGAGCGAGATGTCCACGGACACCAGGCGGCCGGCCTTGATCTGGTCGGCGGTCACGGTGCCGGTCTTGAAATCGGAGTTGCTGGAATCCATCACCTTCAGCGTGTTGCCGAAGACTTCCAAGGACTGGGCGGTGTTCACCGTGGTGCCGGTGCCGCCGCTGCCGGAGGAGGACGGGCCGCGGGACAGGGTCACCGGCACGATCTGCTTGGTCGTCACCGCGGTGGCGCCGCTGCCGGTGGTCACGGAGACCTCCACGTTGAACTTGAGCGTGAACTGATAGACGTTCTCGCAGACGAAGTTCTGCTTCTGCGCCACATCGCGGGAACCGAAGGCGGTGTAGAGGTCCGCCTGGCCGAGCAGCGAGGTGAAGGTCTCGTTCGGCTCCACCAGCAGGCGGTACATCGCGAAGGTATCGTAGTTCGAGGAGTTCCCGGAGACCGGGTCCTTGAAGTCGAGCTTGTAGGACACGCAGGAAACGTCGCCGCCCATGTCCTTGGCGTTGGTGCCGGCGTAGCGGTCGGTGGCGGCGGTGAAGAAGATCAGGCTGGCGGCGTTGTTGCTCTTCACCTTCGAGTTGCCCGGCAGGTCGCTGTCCTTCTTCAGGTTCGCGTACACCCATTCAAAGGTGTTGCCACGGCGGGTGACCATCGCCTGGAAGTCGGCGGCCATCGAGTCCGTCATCGCCTTGCCCTGGCGGGTGGCGCGGACTTCGGAACGGGAGCGCTGCCAGGCCTCGACGGACACCGAGGTGATGCCCACCAGGATGGTGACGATGATGGTGGTGATGGCCATGGCCACCATGAGCTCCATCAGGGTGAAACCGCGGCGGAGCGATGCTCGAAATTGGGTTTTCATGATCGGTGGAAAGAGCCGGGGCTCAGCGGCGGGCCGCCAGGTTGCGGGTGAAGATCGGATTCTTCAGGGTGGATTTTTCGAAGCCGCTGCCGGTGATGTACTGGTAGGCGGTGCTCGGGATGCCGTAGAACTCGGCGGAGAAGGCAATGACCGCCTCCGGGTAGCTGGCGGAATCCCCGCCGCCGGAGCCGCCGGGCTTCGGATCCTTGATCGTGCCCGGAGTGCCGAGGCCGAGGCCACCGCCCGATTGATAGACGAGCTGGGTGGTGCGGATGGCGAAGACGCGGCCTTCCAGCGCCTTGAGGTCCTCCTGGAGATACTCCTTGTTCTTCGGGTTCTTCGAATCCTCGCGGCGGCGCACGCCGGACTGGATCACGTAGTCCGAACCGGCGATGCCGGAGGAAGCGCTGGCGTAGGCGGAGAGCGTGCCGTCCTCGCGCATCTTGGTCGGATCGGCGCGGTACTGGTAGATGAGGATCGTGCCCTGCAGCGGCTTGGTGTTGCTGTCGGCGCCGTTCTTGATCCAGTCGAAGGCCTTGTCGAAGGCGGTTCCCTTGCTGCCGGACGCGCCGGAGTAGGTTTCGTTGGGACGCAGCGTGGCGAGCTCCTTTTCGAGCGCCGAGGACAGGCGGTCGGCTTCCTGGGCGCTGATCGCGCGACGGATGCCGGCGGTGGCGGGGCCGAAGACCGCGAGGAACGCGGTCAGGAGCACGGCCAGCACGCCAATGGCGATCACGGTTTCCATCAAGGTGAAACCGCGGCGTGGGTTGGGACGAGTGGTCATGGACTTAGAAATTGGTCACGGAAGAAGGAATGCCGGCCTGGTCGGGCGAGCGGAACAGCGAGGTGGTGCCATTCCGCCAGACGACGAAGCCACCGAAGTCGCGCTTGGCGCTGCCGGTCACGCGCGGCTCGCCATTGGTGCCCGGGCGGACACCGAAGCCGACGACGAAGGTGGAACCCGGGGCCGAGCTGATGCCTTCCGAGGTGAACTTGTAGCTGAGATACTTCCCGGCGAACTGCTTCTTCACGTTGTCCTCGCTGAGGGTGATTTCCTCGAGCGTCTGGCCATCGCCGCCCTTACTGTAGGTCTTGCTGAAATACACCTGGTCCGGAAGCACCGCGCCGCGGTCGGTGACCACCCACTTGTCCTTCACCGGCTGGTTGGTGGCGGGATCGATCTCCTCGTAGGCCACCACCATGCGGCGCAGGTAGTTGACGCGGTCGGAGGGGTCGTTGATGTCCACCAGCACGCAGGCGCGGGTGGCGCGGCCGGTGGCCTCCGCACGCGCCTGGGCAAACAGGGCTTCCGCCGTGGTCACGGCGCTGTTGACGTTCTTACCGCCCGTCATGCCGCCCAATCCAACCGCTCCCACGGTGAGAAGGATCGCGATGATCGCAATCACGGTGAGCAACTCCACCAGCGAGAAGCCAGTGGGGGGACGCGAGGAGGACTTCCCCGCGCGGGAAAAGGATCGGCTGTTCATGTACGTTGGGTTTTCTACGAGAACTTGCTTGTTTTATCGGGCCTTGCAAGCCCGAATGTCATTACATCGCGATTACGTGGGTTTACGCGCTCAGCGGTCATAACGCCCCTTGCGGGGGCCGTTCGCCCACGCCCAGGCCGGGCGAACCATGTCGCGCACGTCCTTGCGGCGGGCTTCCCAGCCAAGGACCGCCTTGGCTTGGGACGGGTCCGCGATCAGCATCGCCGGGTCGCCTTCACGACGCGGACCATACTTCACCGGCACCTTGTTGCCTGTAATTTCTTCCACGGCATCGATGATTTGGCGAACAGAAACGCCGACGCCGGTGCCAAGATTCACTTTCACGGACTCCCCACCGCCGACCAGGTGGTCCAGGGCGAGCGCATGGGCCTCGGCGAGGTCCTCGACGTGGATGTAATCGCGGATGCCGGTGCCATCGGGCGTGTCATAGTCGGTGCCGAAGACCTCGACGTGCTCGATTTCCCCGGTCACGGCCATCAGCACGCGCGGGATGAGGTGGGTTTCCGGGTTGTGGTCCTCGCCGATCAGGCCATCGGCGGAGCTGCCGCTGGCATTGAAATAGCGGAGGCAGGCGCTGCGCAGGCCCCAGGCGCGGCCGCAATCCTCGAGCACCCACTCGAGCATCAGCTTGCTGCGGCCGTAGGGATTGATCGGGCGCTGCGGATTGCTCTCCACGATCGGGATGCTCTCCGGCACGCCGTAGGTGGCGCAGGTGGAGGAAAAGACGAAGGTCTTGCAGCCGTGCTTCTGCATCGTTTCGAGCAGCACCAGCGGCTCGGCGGTGTTGTTCCGGTAGTATTTCAGCGGATCGGTCACCGATTCGCCCACGTAGGCGTAGGCGGCGAAGTGGACCACGGCAGCGAACCCGTGCTCGGCGAAAAGGCTCTCGACCAGCGAGCGGTCGCCCACGTCACCTTTCACAAGCACCACGGACTCATCGACGATGGCCTGTTCGTGGCCGTAAACGAGATTGTCCAGAACGACGATCTTCCGACCTTGGGAAGCGAGCAAACGAACCGTGTGGGAACCGATATAGCCGGCTCCGCCGGTCACGAGAATGGAATCAGGCATGCAATGGGATGAGCTATACGGAAGAAACGAAACCGGCCATGGGGGTGTCAAGAGGCCTTCGGCCAGACACAAGAATCCAGAGCCCAGAGTCCAGAGAGGAGGAAGAGGGCTCCTCAGGTTCTTTTCCACTCTTCACGGCCTCCCAGCCGGAGAATAGGACCTATAGGTGGGACAGAGCGCTCCTCAGACTCTTCCTCTTCTCTGGGTTCTGGAATCTGGGCTCTTGAATCTGGCCTGGGGCCGCGTGAATAAATTTCCGCACATTCGAGTCCTAGGAACCATGAAGACCCCACTCTTCCGCCTCGCGGCCGGTCTGATCACCGCCGCCTCCTCGCTTTCCCTGGTGTCGTGCTATTACGACCCCTACAGCCCCGGCTACAGTGGCTATGGACCGGGCGTCGACTACGGCGCGCCGCTCGCCGGTGCCGCCATCGTTTCGCTGGTGGCCACCAGCGACAGCCGCTGGGGCTACGACCCCTACCGCTACTGCTATTACGATTACAGCCGCCGCTGCTACTACGACCCCTACCTCTACGGCTACTACCCGGTCGGCTACCGCCCGCCGCTCTGCCACGGCGTGCCCCACCCCTACGGCTGGCGCCCGGGTGGCGGCGTCTGCCCGCCGCCGCGGAACATCCACTACGGCCAGATCCCGAACTACCAGAACCGCCTCGATCTACTCCGCCAGCGCAACTACGCCTGGGCCAATGATTTCCGCGAGCGCCGCGACGCCAATGCCGCCCAGTTCCGCAGCAACCTCGCCGCGAACCAGCAGGAATACCGCGACCGCCTGAACTACAACCAGCAGGCCTACCGCGACCGCCTCCAAAACAACCAGCAGGACTTCCGCGAACGCCTGCAATACAACCAGAACCGCTACCAGGACAACCGCCAGGAGTACCAGCAGCGGCTCCAGTTCAACCAGCAGCAGTATCGCGAACGCCTGCAGGACAACCAGCAGCAGCGCCAGCAGACGCTCGATTCCTGGCGCTCCGCCTCCAATGCCCGCCAGCAGAACTTCGCCGAGGCCCGCGCCCAGAACCAGGCGAACTTCTCCGCCAAGGTGCAGGCCAACCAAGCCGCCGCCGCCGAACGCCAGGCCGCCTGGCGCGAAAAGGTCGACAACGCTCGCAACCGCTGAGCCCAGCACCACCCATTTCCGGGGTCCTCGAACCAAGCCCGCGCCCTCACCGGCGCGGGCTTTTTCGTGAGGAGTTGAGCCTTCAGGCGAGGAAGGTCTTCAGGGGGGGGAGCGGAGGCTGGGGGGATTTTAGCCGCAAGGAGGCGCAGAAATCGCAAAAGGAAGAACCGGAGGTCGTGGAATCGGTTCCGCGAAAGCCCCTCTTCTCTTGCTGAAAACTGAAAACTGAACACCAGCAAACTCTTCCAGCCTCCGCCCCCTCTGAAGACCTTCCTCGCCTGAAGGCTCAACTCCTTCCGCTCACGGGCGCTTCCGGTATTCCACCGCCACCCCACCCACCACGGCTTCCTGTTTGAAGACCCGCAGGTCGCCCGGATAGTCGATCAGGATTCCCCCGTCCGCCTTCCACGACACCCGCACGTCACCGTCATCCGCGATGAACGCATTACCGCCGTCGTCGGGCAGCAACTCCCCCGGCCCAAGCATCGAAACCTGCGTGTTGAACCCCGTCGTCGCGTCCACCGTCCGGCAAAACACCACCAGCCGACGCGAACCATCCGGAGCCCATAGCTCCCGTTTCACCTCGTTCCCCGCCCGACGATCGCACCCCGGAAGAACAGCCAAGGCCACAATTCCCATTCCCAAACCTCGATCGATCCAACCCAACCATCGCCGCCTCGTCTTCACGTCCTGTTTCGGATTTTGGACGTCATTCCACTGCATCGCCTCATCCCTCCGCTTCGAGAGTTCAGCCAAAACGTCAGCCACCGGCCAATCCGCCATTCCTTCAAATCCGCAATACGCGAACATCGGCTTCAACGGCGCGATGCAATTCATCGGCCGCAGGTTGGTGCCCCCTTCCTGCTCCACACATCGGTCCCACAACATCGCGGTGAGCAGGAACAACACCCGGACACACTCGCCGAGAACCACCGGATCACCGCGATGGCCCAATCCAAGCAGCCGCTGGAACCACCGGCGATGCTCGTCCAGAATCCCCTCCCCCCCCCCCACCTGTCACCCCTGCCTCCGCCGGAGCAACGTCCCGGAGGTCTTCCATCACCTCCTCCAGCTTCCGGAGGAAAGAGCCATGGAGCAGTTTTCCCGGCCCGCCAATCGCCGTCAGCCCCTCATGGGGAAACATCGTCGTGAGCAGCCCGTGAAACCGGTCGATCGAAGCGGCGAATTGGAGCGAGATGGCCATGGGATGAACCTTTCGTATCCTGTAATGCCATTGGGCCTATGTGCCAAGCAGTTGCCGGAATCCGTCCGAGGTGTTGAGGAGTCGAGCCTTCAGGCGAGGAGGGTCTTCAGGGAGGGGCGGAGGCTGGGGAGGTTTTAGCCGCAAAGAGGCGCAGAAATCGCAAAAGGAAGAGCGGAGGTCGTGGAATAAGCCCCGCGTAAGCCCGTCTTCTCTTCCTGAAAACTGAACACTGAAAACCAGCAAACTTTTCAAGCCTCCGCCCCCCTCTGAAGACCTTCCTCGCCTAAAGGCTCAACTCCTTCCGCTTACTCCCCGTTTGGAATTTTGGATTTCGTGCTCAGAGCTTTCTCCCGCCGTTCCCGTTCCCGCCGCAGCTTCGCCAGTGTCACCCGTGGGCGCAGCAGCCAGCGGCCGTAGAGCCAGCCGGCGAGGCCGCCGCCGAAGTGGCAGCCGTGGCTGAACTTCCACCCGGCCTCCATCCCCTGCGCCGACATCCAGCGCCCGAGGTCCGCCAGCCCGGGCACGCCCAGCGCCGGGTCCATCAACGCCAGCAAGCCGGTGGTCACCAGCAGCCCGACTCCCAGCCAGCGCCCGGACACCATCAGCGGCCACATCTTGGAGTCCGGGGACAGCGTGGTCACCAGCAGCAGCAGCCCGTAGGCCGCCCCGGAGATCCCCACCAGCGTCAGATCCTTTTCCACCGCCAGCAGCAGGTGGCCCGCCGCCCCGCCGAGGATCGAGGCCACCATCGCCCGCACCAGCCTCCGCGAGCCGAGCACGTGCTCCACCCGCGTGCCCAGCAGCAGCAGGCAGACGACATTGAGGATCGCGTGCGCCCAGCTCCCGTGGAGCAGCGCGTAGCTCAGCGGCTGCCACAGCCACCCGCGCAGGACGCCCGCCCGGCTCAGGCCGAACCATTCAAACCACTCCGGGTGCCGCAGGTAGCCGCCCCCGGCTTCCACGCCCGCCTGGATGGCGAGGACCAGCGCGGCGATCAGCCACGGCATCCGCGCCTCGCGGAGCTGGCCCAGCCCCCGCCTCACTCCATGGGCACGGGCCACCAGACGATTCATCGTGCAGGAGGGGTGCGGGTGGGGACGGGGAGGAAAAAATCAATCGACCACCCGAGCCCGCGGTTCGCGGCCGATGGTGTCGTCACCGCCCGCGCAGGTCACGAACGGCCCGCCTTCCAGCGGCGCGATGCCCGTGAAGGCGACGTCCGGCATGTCCGAAGGACGCCCCTGGAGCGGGAAATCCTTCCGCAGCGGGTAGAACGGGTAGCCCTCCCACATCAGGATGCGGCGCAGGTCCGGGTGGTTCGTGAACCGGATGCCCATCATGTCGTACACCTCGCGCTCGTGCCAATCCGCCCCGGCCCACAGGTCGGTCACGCTCGGCACGGACTCGTCCTCGCCCACCGGCGACTTCACCCGCAGGTGCTTCGAGTCGTCCACGGTGACCAGTTCATAGACCATCTCGAACCGCGGATCGTCGCCGAAGTGGTCGAGGCTGGCGATGTCGATCACCATGCCGTAGCCCAGCTCGTTCTTCGCGAAGGCCATCACCTCGTGCAGCGCCGCCAGCTCCACCGTCACGGTGTGCTCGCCGCGGAACTCGTTGCTGGACTTCACCTGCGCGCCGAATTTCTCGCGCACCTTGCTCACGTCTTCCGCGGACATCGTTTCGAAAAAAGGGGAAAGGGTCTGGCTCAGGCCATCTCGTTGAAGAACTCCTGCTTCTGCTGCTGGAGCGCGGGCTGGCCCTCGATCTTCGCCTGGAGCTTCATCAGGCCCTCGATCAGCGCCTCGGGGCGCGGCGGGCAGCCGGAAATGTAAACGTCCACCGGGATCAGCTTGTCGATGCCTTGGAGCACCGCGTAGCTGCGGTACATCCCGCCGGAGGAGGCGCAGGCGCCCATGGCGATGCACCACTTCGGCTCCGGCATCTGGTCCCAGATGCGTTTCACGGCCAGCGCCATCTTGTAGGTCACCGTGCCGGCCACGATCATCACGTCCGCCTGGCGCGGCGAAAAGCGCATCACCTCCGCGCCGAAACGGCTGAGGTCGAAGCGGCTGCAAGCGGCGGCCATCATCTCGATCGCGCAACAGGCGAGGCCCATCGGCATCGGCCACATCGAGTTTTTCCGCATCCAGTTGATCGCCGCATCCACGCGGGTGAAGATCACGTTGCCCTCGATCTTCGAATCGTAGGCGGCATGGAGCGGCTGCTGGGAAGGAGTGACCATGGTGGCTATACGAGCACCCTGACTCCGCGCCGCCGCCGCCTCAAGCCGTTTGTGAAGGATTTCACAAGGGGGCCTCCGTCCACAAACCATCGGTCCTATAGGCCCTATGAGACCCATGGGCCTTATTTCAGCGGCCAATGGGCCTCATTCTTCCTCGAAAACCGGAAGGTAAACCCGGTTGAACTCCGCCGCGGTCATCGGCGCGGGGTGGTCGGGCGTGGTGAACCTCCACACCCCGCCGGAGCGGACACCCGTGATGCCGGTCCACGCCGTGCGCCCGGGCCATGGGTCGAGCGGATAGCCGGACACCAGATACTCACGGGCCGCCTTGTCCTTCACGAAATCGAGGTCCACATAGAGGCACAGCTCCAAGGCCTGGCACTGCGGGCCGAACAACATCGGCTGGACCCGGATGCCGAAATGATCCGGATCGGTCGAGAGCTCCGGCACGACAGCCAACCGGGACCACAGGCACTTCGCCTGCCGCTCCCGGAACTTCGCGAACACCGCGTGCACCGCGGCCACCTCTTCCCCGGAAAGCCCCGTCCGGGCGATCGCTTCCGGCGTGAGCCGCCCCTGCGCATCCACCACCCAATCCCGCTCCGGCAGCCCGATGGTCATGAGGCTCCGCTTCTTCAAATGGAGGCCGCGGATGCTTTCCGGGGAGCAATAGTAGATCGCCTGATAACGGGCATCCTGCCGTGAAGACCGCCGGAACACCGCGAACTGGCCGGCTTGGATGTCCTCGAACTTCCGGCGGCTCATCCCCACCCAGCCGGTCACGGCGATCACCGCCAGCACTAGAATCGCCACCAGCCCACGGCGGTAACGGGGATTGGCCATGCCCGCGGCATGCGCGGGGCCATCCCCCTGCTCCCAAACCACCCCGGCCCGCGGCACCAACACCAGCAGGGAAAATCCCATGAGGAGGGCCAGGATCACGCACCACGCCCCTGTTTCGGGAATCCACATGCAACCGCTGGCCGGAGAACCTGTGGTCCCCTGCCCCGTCAACCACGCGGACAGCATCAGCAACGGCAGAGCCATCAACCCACGCACGATCCGGCTTCCGGCCAGCCCCACGCCGAAGAACGGAGCCGCGGCCATCACCAGCCCGCTCCCCCACCAGCCGATGAGGCACTTCGCGCCGTCCATCAGGTCCGCCCGGGCAAACGTGTGGCGGCTCGACCAAGAGGCCGTGCGGAGGTCTCCCCATGCGTTGTCGAGATACACGAAAAACGCCAACGAGCTCCGTCCACTTCCCAAGGTCGCCCCCATCACCGAGGAAGTGAAGACCCTCGAACACAGGGGAAACTCAAAGCTCGCCGCGAACAGCGCGAAGCACAGCAACCAGCCGACCTGCCACCTCCAGTTCAGCCCCGCGATCTTCATCCCCCTCCTGCTAGCCGGTCGCGCGCCCCGGCACAAGACCGCCCGCTCTCCAACCGCTAGCTAACAGTCTGCCCCTTGCGGAAACTCCGTTCCGGGCGATACTGCCATATGTCACGGGAAGACACCCATTCCCAAGGCCAGCCCCAGACGGCTCCCCCCGGCACGATCACCCACCTGCGGGACATCGATTACGCCGGGAACGGCCAGCCGTCCCAGACGCTCGACCTGCTGATCCCGCCGCCGCGCGATGGCGGGCCGCGGCCGGTGGTCGTCTTCATCCACGGCGGCTCGTGGGACTCCGGGGAAAAGGAAGACGGCCTCGGCCCGCTCGGCCTGCTGGCCACCGGCGAGTTCGTGCTGGCCACCCTCAACTACCGGCTCGTCGGCGAGGCCTGTTGGCCCGCGCAGCTGGACGACACCCGCGCCGCGCTCGCCTACCTCCGCACCCACGCCGCCACCTACGGCATCGATCCCGAGCGGATCGCGGTGATCGGGGTTTCCGCGGGCGGGCACCTCGCGGGCATGCTCGGCACCGAGGTGCCGCAGGGCCTGCGCGGCGTGATCAGCCTCTACGGCCCCACCAATTTCCTGACGCTGGTGGGGAATCCCGAGTCGCTGGAACCGCAGGAGGCGGAAGCCGCCGCGCGGATCTTCGGCCCGGTGGCGGACCTGTTGGAAACCGCCCGGGAGGCATCGCCGGTCCACCGCATCACCGCGAACACCACGCCCTTCCTGTTCATCCACGGCACCCTCGATGACGTCGTGCCGCTCTCCCAATCCGAGGAGATGCACGCCGCGCTCGTCCGGGCCGGGGTGGAAAGTACGCTGGTCCCCGTAGCTGGCGCGGGCCACGGCTTCTTCTCGCTGCCGCTGCTCGTCCCGGTGCTCGCGTTCCTGCGCCGGCACCTGCTGGACCCGGCCCTCGAACAGCGCCGCGCCGGGTGAGGTCGCGCGAGGCTCCCTGAGCCTCCCTCACTTCGCCGGCACGATCTCCAACAGCCGCCCGGAATGGGGCGGCATGGCGGTGAGTTTGAAGGAATCCTCATGGACTCCGAGGTCGCCGCCACTCCAGTAATCGGCGAGCTTCGCCTTGCCGCCGAGGGGCACTTCACGGTCGGCGGGTTGGTCGTCCCAGTTGAAAACCGCCACCCATTCGCGCCCTGTCTCCTGGAGACGGCCGAGGGTGAACGACTCGTCGGCGAAGCGGAATGGCCGCCCGGTCGGCGGGATGGATTTCTTCAGCAGCGCGACGCGGTCCGGCGGGAGCGAGGGCAGATTGTCGCCGCTCAGCAGCATGCCACCGGTGGCGCGGAGCAGGGTGGCGTGGAAGAGGGTTTCATCGGGCGTGACCCCGCCCTTGCTCACCGGCTTGCCGTCCGGCCCCATCACGTCGGCATTCTTGGTCCCCAGCAGCAGGCTGTCCGGATCGTTCCACCACAGGCGGCCGTTCTGCCAATTCCGGTAGAGGTTTTCGCGGCCGGTGCTCTTGAAGGATTTCCATGAAGGCGCCACGTCCATGCTGGTGCGAGAGCCGTGGATCAGCCCGAGCGACGGCCACAGCGGATGATTGCAGCCGAGGATGAAGCTGTCCCCCGCGCCGCGCAGGATCGCCTCCATGCCGCGGCGATAGGCTTCCACCCGGGTGGCGTTCGGGTCGTGGTGGTGGCCGCCGTGGATCGCGCCCCAATAGTTCGCGTCGAGCTTGAAGTAAGTCACGCCCCACTCGCGGTGCATCGTGCGGAAGGTGTCCTCCAGCCACTTCCGCGCGCCCGGATGGGTGCCGTCGATCACATACCACGGCCCCATCCGCCAGCCACCGAAGCCGATCTTGTTCGAAGGCAGCGGCTTGCCATCGTCCCCGGTCACGAACCACTCCGGATGCTCCTTGAAGAGCTTCGATTGCGGGCTGGCCACGAAGGGCGCGACCCATAACGCGGGCTCGAGCCCGTCCTTGCGGATATCCTTCAGCACCTCCTGCACGCCGCCGCCGAAGGCCTTGCCGGTTTCCAGCCAATCGCCCATCCACGGCTGGTAGCCGTCGTCGATCTGGACGTAACGCAGCCCGGGCAGGTTCTCCTTCATCCAGCGGGAATTGTCGGACACGTCCTTCGCGGTGACACGCGGGCCGAAGCAGATCCACGAACTCCAGCCGGTGGGCACCGGATCGTGTTTCAGCCGCGGATGGTTCGTCGAAACCGCCGCGGTGAACCCGTCGTAGAGCGCCTCGCGATCCTCCCCGGCGGAGGCCACGAAGTCCTCGAGCTGCCACGTCTTGCCCGCCTCCAGCATGAGGTTCTCCGTGTCCTCGGAAATGCGGAGCCGCTTGCCATCGAAGCCGAAGCGCCCGGTGAAACGCCGGCACGAGGAGAAGCCCAGCAGCAGCCGCGGCTGCCCGGCAGGCGCGAGGGTCACCACGCTGTAAACGGTGCGGAGCTGGTCCGGCTCCGGGATCTTGTAATGGGCGCGGTCGGTGTAGGTATCGAGATCCACCGGCTTTGCCAGCGTGCCCGCGGTCTGGGACAGCTTCGTGAAGCCCTCGCCGTGCAGCGGGGTCTCCCCGGGCAAGCCGTGGTCACCATCATAGAGCACCACCTCGCGGATCTTCACCGCGGCCTTGCCCTTGTTCACCACCGCCCACCGCGAGACCAGACCTTCGTCCTTGCGAACGAGCGCCACTTCCGCCGGAGCCAGAGAGCCATCCTCCAGCACCACCCGCCCGGGGCTGTCATGGAGGAGCTTGAGAAGCGCGGAAGCGTCCGCGCCACGCGCGGACCCAACGACCGTCACAGCCGCCAGGAGAAGGAGTTTTTTGCAATGATCCATAGGGAAACCTCCAGTTTACGCCCACATTCCCACAAACTAGCAGAAATTCCCAATTTCCGCCCCCTCCACCTTCGGGCAGCAACCCTCTTCGTACGTAGTTCCTCCTTCAGGAGGGCGAGGTGAATTCCGCCTTCACCCTCCGGGCAACCAGACCGGTCGGGCTCCTCCGCCATTTTCCATGGAGCTGCATGCGTCTGGTCGCCGGGAAAGTGATTCGATGTTTTCCTCGCCCTCCTAAAGGAGGAACTACGAACGAAAAGGCGAACGGCAGTCGACTCACCGGCCCCGCCTTGTTATCTGCTTTCCCATGTCATCGTCCCGGAAAGCCGCCCTTTTCGCCGTGCTGCTGGTGATCGCGCTGATCGCCTTCCTGATGATGAAGCGCCCGGAAACGGAATCCGCCACCACTTCGGTCCCCGCCCGCCCCACCCGCCCGGCCTCCCCGGCCGATCCAAACACCGCCCGCCGATCCGCCGCGCCCCGCGGAATCCCGGCCAAAAAGGCGGCCGATGATCCGGAATCGCCGGAGGCCCGCCACTTCCGCAATTTCTACCTGCGCCCGGTCGATCTGGGCTCCAACGACGTGGTGCTCCGCCTCCAGACCCGCGGCATCCTCCATCTAACAGACCAACCCGCTCGCATCACCCTGCAGGAGGCGGTCGCGTGGGTGAAATCCGAATACGCCGCCATCGCCAAGGAAACCGGCGAGCCCGCGCTACCGTTGGAAATCGATCTCACCGCCGCGAACCTCGCCCGCCCGGTTCATTTCCGCGTGGCCCGCCTGCCCGTCACCTCCGTCCTGCGCCTGATCGCCGCCGCCACCGGCAACCGCCTGACCGGCACCGGCCCGGATTTCCGGATGGAAGCGCTTCCGAACCAAAACCGCAGGGAGCAACTCACTCTCGACATCGGGCAACTCGATACCAACCGGCTCCGCCCCCCCGAAGAGAGCGCGGACAAGCTGTCGTTCCCGGGCCTCGAAATCGCGGGCCAAACCGGCACCCCGAACTCCTGGACTCAAGACCTCGTGTCCCAGCTCACCTCGGCTGGCTACACCTTCAGCCCCGAATTCAGTTTTACTCCCGACGATCCCGGGCGCGGAAATTCGACCGCCACCGTCAATGGCAACGCCGCGGACTTCGAACTGCTCCGCGCGGCCCTGGAAGTCACCCGGACCGACCTGTCCGCGCCCCAACAGGCAAAGCTCACCACCACCCTCATCGAGCTGCCCGAGGACCTGGACACAAGCACCATCGCCTCCGGCAATCTCAATCCCGACGCCTATCACGCGATGATGGGCCAGTTCGCCTCGATGGAGGGAACGGACATCCTCACGCTGCCTTCCGTACTCACCCGTTACGGCCACTCCGCCTCCGTCGAGATCAGTGGGTCGAAAGACTCGCAGGGCGTCCCCCAGAGCGGGCTCCATCTCAATCTGCTGTCCCAACCGCTGGGCTTGGGCAGCGAGGATTCCTTCAATTTCAAACAAACCCCCGCCACCACCGCGGACAGCCCCGCCGGAGAGCCTCTGGTCCAGATCGCCGGGCAGACGGTCGTTCCCGGCGGCAACCACAACGTCACCATTGGCAAGAGCACGGATGGCCACAAGGTGGTCGTGGTCCGCAACAGCGAGCGCGTGGATGCCACCGGACGCCCGATCCCATTGGCGGACGGCCCCTGAGCGGAAAGGGGCCAAACCGCGCTGATTTTCAGTACGGTCTTCGAGCGCCCACACGGCCGGCGCACATGAAAGCCCGTGCCCACCCGTAGCGTTACCCAATCCTTCCATTCGCCCACCGCGCCCCAGGAACCGGATCCGCCATGAACCTCCACCCGTCCCTCCTCGCCACCTTCGGCAGCGCCCTGCTGCTTTCCGGCCTGCCGCCCGCGATGGGCCAGGAGCCCGCGCCCGCACCACCCCCGAAGTCCTTGGCGCCCCTCACCCTCCCGTCAACGAAGCCCGGGGAAAAGGACACCTTCATCCCCGCCAAGCTCGGCCAGGTTCCGGCGGGCAATGACTTCCGCGATCCCGAAAGCGAGTTCTGCTTCAAGCGCAGCAAGTCCTCGAACCACTTCCTGATCCTGTGGGCGAAGGAATACGGCGACGATCCGATGGCGAACACCAAGCCGAACCGCCGCTTCAACGCGGACGAGGTTCTTCAAGCCGCGGAGCTGTCCTACGAGGTCACCCTCAATCGCCTGAAGTGGGCCCCCGATCCGAACTCGCGGGCGAACCGCTACAAGATGCTGATCATCGTCACCGGCGGCGACAACGGCACCGCCTACGGCGGCTGCGCGGAGGACAAGGTGGGCGTGCTGTGGACGCCCGCGGTGCGCATCAACCGCGGTCCCTACGGCGTGGTCGCCCACGAGCTCGGCCACTCGTTCCAGGGGCTGACCCGGGCCGATGGCGCGGAGCGTTTCGCCAATGGCGGCATCTTCGCCGAGATGACCTCCCAGTATGTCCTCTGGCAGGTCTTCCCGGAGTGGCAGACCTTCGAGAACTACCATCTCAAGGCTTACCTGAAGGCCACCCACCTCGCCTTCCTCCACCCGGACAACCGGTACCACACCTGCTACCCGCTCGAGTATTGGTCATTCCGCCACGGCCCGGAATTCATCGGCCGGATGTGGCGGGAGGTCGCGAAGAACGAGGACCCGGTGCTCACCTACCAGCGCCTCACCAAGATCGACCAGACGCGGTTCAACGACGAGATGTTCGACGCCGCCCGCCGCTTCATCACCTGGGACATGCCTCGCATTGAGAAGACCGCCGCGCGCTACGCCGACCAGGACACGACTTCCGTCGAACCCCTGCCCGACGGCGTGTTCCGGATCGCACCGAAGCTCGCACCGCAAAACTACGGCTACAATGCCATCAAGCTCACCGTGCCCGCGGCCGGCACCACCGTGCACCTGGGCTTCAAGGGCACCGCCGGCCAGGACGGGGCCAGCCAGGTGAACCTCAAAAAGGCTGGCTGGCGCTATGGCTTCCTCGCCCACCTTCAGAACGGCACCCGGACCTACAGCCCGATCTACTCCGCCGCCCAGGGCACCGCCGATTACGTCGTGCCCGCGGACACGAAATTCCTCTGGCTGGTCGTGATGGGAGCCCCCACCGGACACTGGGTCCGCGACGACAAGCAGCCCGTGGACGAGGCATGGCCCTACCAATTCAAGCTCACCGGCAGCGCCCCGGATGCCGCCATCGTCACCCGCCCGCCGAACGGGTAGGCTCCCACCCGTTTGACCAAAAAAACGTGTTTTTGTGATAAAACACCCGATCGCCCGCGTAATGGTCGATGTCGCGACACGATAAGGCGGTCCGACTGAAGGTCCTCCAGGTTTTTGGGTTTTTCCTGTGGATCATCGGTCGGACCGCTTCGTTTTTGGAGCTGTAATCCATTCGCGGGGCACGTTGCCCTCTTGATCCATTCCGATGGGGAGTCCCATGATGCAGGGATGAATCGCAAAGTCCGATCAAGCCCCTTCACCGTGGCCTTGATCCCCGCAACCGCCCTGATGGCGGCATCCTGCTCGTATCCGAACCAATTCGTGAATACCCCGCAGGCCACGCCCCATGCGGTGGTGGAAGCGGAAAAGCCCGTCCATTTTTTCGCGGACAATCTCGAGATCATCGAGATCAATGGCCAGCCGACGTCCTTCTGGCGGTCCAGCACTCGGTTTCTGATTCCGCCCGGACGGACGTCGCTCGGAGTCATCCTCAGCTCTCGGAGCACAAGAGCTGGATTCCGGCCCGGCGGCAGCCTGGCGTTCGACGCCCGGGTGGGAGATCATTTCACACTGCATCGCGATCTTTCAGGAGGAAAGGATCACGTGTCGGTCATCCGCCACCGAAATGGCCTGCGGGACCAGACCGTGGCCGGCCACCTGATCGCGGAGGATTGACGGCGCGTTCCGCAGCCCACCCTCGCGCTTGCCACCGGCGTCGAAACCGCGAATGCTCCCGCCCCGCCTCGGGAAACCGCCCATCCAGCCATGAACCGCATCGACGCCGCATTCGCCCGCCTCCGTTCCGAAGGGAAAAAAGCCTTCGTCGCCTACGTGGCCGCCGGTGACCCGGGATTCGAGGCCTCGCTGGAAATCCTCAAGGACCTCGCCGCCGCCGGCGCGGACATCATCGAGCTGGGCCTGCCGTTCTCCGATCCGCTCGCCGATGGCATCGTCAACCAGATGGCCGCCGACCGCGCCCTGAAGGCCGGCATGACCACCGCGAAGTCGCTGGAACTCATCCGCCGCTTCCGCGAGACGAACGAGACCCCGATCGTCCTCTTCACCTACCTCAATCCGGTCTTCACCTACGGCTACGAGCGCTTCCACCAGGACGCCGCCGCCGCCGGGGCCGATGGCATCCTGCTCCTGGACCTGCCGCCGGACGAGGCCGACCAGAACGCCGAGCTCGCCCGCGGCGAGGGACTGAAGCACATCCGCCTGATCGCCCCCACCACCCCCGCCGACCGCGTGGGCCTGCTGGCAAAGAGCGCGGAGGGCTTCATCTACGCCCTCTCCCGCACCGGCGTCACCGGCGGCCACGTCGCCCCCTCCGCGAACATCGCCGCCCAGGTGGCCGCCATCAAGGCCCACACCGAAACCCCGGTCTGCGTCGGCTTCGGCATCACCACCCCGGACCAGGCCAAAATGGTTGCGGAATCCGCGGATGGCGTGATCGTCGGCTCGGCGATCGTCAAGCAGGTGGAGCTCCACCCGGACCGCGCCGCCGCGGCCGTCCGCGAGTTCACCGCCCCGCTCATCGCCGCCACCAAGTCGGTCTGAAACCCTCTTCTCTTCCGTCTTCCTTCTTCAAGTCTTCCGTCTCTCTTCCCATGCTCCTCCACTTCTACAAGATGAACGGTGCCGGCAACGATTTCATCGTCGTCGACAACCGCGACCTGTCCCTCTCCGCTGAACTCGATGGCGACATCATCGCCGCGCTCTGCGACCGTCACCGCGGCATCGGTGCCGATGGCCTGCTGGCCGTCGAACCCGCCGAGAACGGCGCGGACTACAAGTTCCGCTACTACAATGCCGATGGCGGCGAGGCCGAGATGTGCGGCAACGGTGCCCGCTGCTTCGGCCGCTTCACCGCCCACCTCGGCGACGAGCCGGCGGAGCGCGTGACCTTCGAGACCATCGCCGGCACCCTCGCCGCGGACATGGTCGGCGAGAACGTCCGCATCGCCATGTCCGAGCCGAAGGACCTGAAGCTCAACACCGGCGTCGAGATCGAAGACCTCGTCGGCGACCTCCATTTCCTCAACACCGGCGTGCCCCACGTGGTCGTCTTCGTCGACGACCTCGATGAAACCGACGTGGTCGAGCACGGCGCGGCGATCCGTTTCCACGAGGCCTTCGCCCCGGCCGGCACCAACGCGAACTTCGCCAAGGTCCTGGAGCCCGGCCACATCGCCATCCGCACCTACGAGCGCGGCGTGGAGGATGAAACGCTCGCCTGCGGCACCGGCATGGTCGCCAGCGCGCTGATCCACCACCTCCTCACCGGTGCCCCGTCCCCGATCCAGGTGGACGTGGAAGGCGGCGACACCCTGGAGATCGGCTTCGAAAAGACCGGTGACCAGAGCTTCACCAATGTCACCCTCTCCGGTCCCGCCGACTTCGTCTTCGAAGGCGAGATCGAGATCTGAGCCCTTTCTTCCTTCCCGAAACACGGACAGGAATGTCCGTGCTCCCAGTCAAAGCCCGGCCCCACCGCCGGGCTTTTTCGTGCCCGGCTCCCGTGGCCCATTCTCAATTGTCACGTTCGCCAAACGCGCCGCCCTCCCCGGCCGACGACCAACTCACTTTCGAGTTAATAGAGCCCACCGCTCGTAAATCTACTAACAGCAAGGGCCCAATCGCCGAAAACCGGCCTTAACCATGCAATTTCCCATTTATTGCCAAAGCCTCATGCAAATTGCGAACGATTCTCAATTGTAATGTTGCAACTTTACTGACAGGTTTTTCGCGTGACGCGCCTGTTGATAGCCGCCGCTTTGAGTTTAGCACTGCCCGCGCTTGCGAATGACGCGGATCAGGCGCGCAAAACCTTCGAGGCCTACACCGGCTTCCAACAGACCGCGGACAAGCGGATTCTGGACCAACTCACGCCCTTTTGCTCCGGAGCGATCGTGGAAACGGATGGCAAGGTGGAGATCACCAGCCCGCTCTCCAAGGAGCAGTTCCGCGCCGGTGTCCAGGCCGCGCTGGACCAGAAGGCGAAAACCCCGGGCAGCTACGAGGAGGTGACCTACACCGCCGAGTGCGGGCAAATCAGCGCCAAGGGCACGCTGCGCATCCCGCGCACCGGCGGGGATTTCAAGGGCTCCTTCTCCGTGACCTTCAAGAAGACGGAAGCGGGCGAGGTGAAGATCCACTACCTCCGGCTCACGCTGCCGATGGCGGACACGCCGATCAAGAGCCACGGCCTGTTCAGCTTCACCATGCCGGGCGATTGGAAAGCGGTCGATCTGCCCCAGAGCGAGCTCGAGGGCGGCCGCGAGGTCTACGCCGGAAACGCCCAGCTCGGTGCCAGCGGGATGCTGATCTACATGGCCTTCGAGGACGCCACCAAGAAGACCTCGGAGCAGGCGCTGGAAACCTACCCGAGCGCCGTCGCGGAGCCGATCGTCTCGCAGTTGGAGAAGAGCGGGGCCTCGCTCGAATCCCGTGATTTCCAGCCGCTCGCCTCCGGCGACAAGGACCGCTCGTATTTCTCGGTGGTGATGAAGGCCACCAGCGGCGACCGCGGTTACCTCAGCGGCGTGGTGATCCGCACCTCCAAGCGGATCTACGTGATCCAGGAAGTGAGCAGCCGCATCCTCACCCGCCAGACCTGGGCGGAGATCGCGAAGTCCTTCAAGGAGCTCTGAGGGCGGCCTTCTTGTTTGGAGTGCGGCGAGGCATCGCCGCTTTGAGCGGAGGCGAGACATCGCCGGGGGCAATGCCTGCATTCGCCAACCGGCTCTCACGTTCCAGAATCACCTCCTCCTTGGTTCCCGCTCCTCTTCCACAATTCCGCTGCAAATCCCGTCGATTCTCTCCGGCACCCAAAGCGGCGATGCCTCGCCGCACTCCACACCCAGCCCCCCGGCAATCCGCCCCTTGGCAAACCGCGTGTCCCGTGCTACCGCTGCCGCGCGCTCCACATGATCGCCCCGCACCAGTTCCGGCACATGAAAGAAAGCGAGCTCCCCGAGTTCGCTCGCTTGGCCCTGCGCGCGCACAAACGGGCGGCGCGAAAACCACGCGCGGAGCACCGCAGGCTGGGGTTGCCGATCATCGTCTGGAAAGACGGCATGGTGGTCGAAGAGCAGCCCTGAACGCCCCGGCGCGCTCCGCACACCCTCCCGGCACCGGATGTTTCCCCGGCCGCCGATTTTTTCGCTTTTTCGGACGTTCAAAGGTTGGACGTCCGTCCTCCAATCTCCACACTCCCATCCAGTCATGCGTTTTTCCGGCACCTACACGGCCCTCATCACCCCCTTCCGCGACGGCAAGGTCGACGTTCCCGCCTTCCAAGCCCTCATCGAACGGCAGATCGCCGGCGGCGTCACCGGCATCGTCCCGGTGGGCACCACCGGTGAATCCCCCACCCTCGATACCGACGAGCACATCGAGGTGATCCGCCTCGCCGTCGAGTTCGCCGCCGGCCGCTGCCAGGTGGTCGCGGGCACGGGCGCGAATGCCACCCACGAGGCCATCGAGCTGACCCAGGCCGCCGAAAAGGCCGGTGCCACCGGCACCCTCCAAGTCTGCCCGTATTACAACAAGCCCTCCCAGGAAGGCCTCTACCAGCACTTCAAGAAGATCGCCGCGGAAACCTCCCTGCCCATCATGCTTTACAGCGTGCCGGGCCGCTCCGGCATCGAGATCGGCGTGGAAACCACCGCCCGTCTCGCCGCGGATTGCCCGAACATCGTCTCCATCAAGGAGGCAGGTGGCTCGGTGGAGCGCGTGAACCAGCTCGTGGCCGCCCTCCCGGCCGACTTCGCCATCCTCTCCGGCGATGACCCGCTGACGCTGCCGTTCATGGTCTGCGGGGCCGTCGGCCTCGTCTCCGTGGCGAGCAACATCATCCCGGAAACCATGAGCAAGCTGGTGAACCTCTGCCTCGCCGGGGATTTCACCGCCGCCGCCGCCCTCCACAAGCAGACCTATCCGCTGCTCAAGGGCCTGATGTCGCTGGACGTCAATCCGGTGCCGATCAAGTCCGCCGCCGTCCTGCTCGGCCAGTGCCTGGAGGAATTCCGCCTGCCGCTGGTCCCGCTCAGCGCCCCGAACAAGGACGCGCTCACCGCCCTGCTGAAGAGCAACGGCCTGCTGGGCTGAATCCCCCACTTTCCCATTCCATATGATCAATCTCCTCGTCACCGGAAAGTCCGGCCGCATGGGCCAGGCCATCCTCCAGGCCGCCGAAGCCGATCCCGCCGTCACCGTCACCTCCACCCACGATGCCGGCGAGGACCTCGCCAAGGCCTTCAACGGCGTGGACTGCGTGATCGATTTCACCATGCACAAGTTCACCCGCGAGGTGGTGGAAACCGCGCTGAAGACCGGCACCCGCCTGGTGATCGGCACCACCGGCCACACCGATGAGGAACGCGCCTTCATCGCCGAAGCCGCGAAGACCATCCCGATCATCTTCGCCTCGAACTACTCGGTGGGCGTGAACACGCTGTTCTGGCTCACCCAGAAGGCCGCCCAGATCCTCAACCAGGACCGCTTCGACATCGAGGTGATCGAGATGCACCACAAGCACAAGATCGACGCCCCCTCCGGCACCGCCCGCCGCATCCTGGAGATCCTCAATGAGGAAACCGGCACCTCCTACCAGACGGACATCGCCCACGGCCGCGTCGGCAACGTCGGCCCGCGCAAGCCGCGCGAGATCGGCATGCACACGCTGCGCGGTGGCGACGTGGTCGGCGACCACACCGTCGTCTTCGCCGCGGATGGCGAGCGCGTCGAGCTGACCCACAAGGCCAGCTCCCGCCTCACCTTCGCCGCCGGTGCCGTGCGCGCCGCCGCCTGGCTCGCCGACAAGCCCGCCGGGCTGTACGACATGCAGGACGTGCTGGGGTTGAAGTGAGTTTGTCCGTTTTCAGTGTTCAGTTTTCAGCAAGAGGCGCGCCGGGCAAACGGCGCGCCTTTTCTGCGAAGTCGCGTCAGTTTCCAACTTGCGCATCGGAGGAGCCCACATCCCCCCTCACGCCTTTCGCAGCGTGACCAGAAGGCAGAGATCCTGCATGTCGAAGCCCTCGCTGCCGATCAGGGCATTGGAGATGGAGCCGAAGAACTGGTTGCCCACCTTCTTGTGGGTGAGCTCGAACAGGTAGATGACGTCCATCGGACCGATCTTCACCTGCTTCGAGGTGCCGAGATACGGACGAAGGAAGCTCTCAAGGGACGGCTGGTCGTAACCCGGCAGATACGGAGGCAGGACGGCCCCGTTCACCAGCGCCATCGACTGCGGCGAACCCTTCTGCGTGGTGTCGTAAAAAGGCGACCAGATGGAGGTCCTCAGGTAGCGCCCGCCGAAGTCCAGGCGCTGCCCCTTCTGCATCAGCCGTGACCACACGATCGTCTCGGACCGCACATCCTTCTGTTGCCCGTAGAACACCCGTGCCCACGAACCGGAATCCATCCTCACCTGCGCCTCCACCGGCGCATAGGTCACCGAATTGGACACCGCCGCTCCCAACACCCGGACATCCACGTGGCAATCGCACGTCGCGGTCAGGGTTCCCTCCGGGCTGATCTTCACCAGATCCTCGGCCACCGAAGGGTAGGTGATATTCCACTTCAACGTGGGATAGGTGCCGGTGCGGACAACGTTGGGTTGCACCGTCAGCGACCCCACCGGGATGGCGGGATCAGCGGTGAGTTGCTCCGCGGTGCCGACCGATGGAGCAAGCAAGGCGGACAGGATCGAGACGAGGATGGGGCGATTCATAGGACGTGGGTGAAAAGGGAAAAGGAGATGCGGAGAGCCCCCCAACCGACCGACATCATCCCGGTGCCGATGAGCAAGGGATGGAGAGTGAAAGGGTCCGGGCGGCCCCCCGGCTGCCCGGACCCCGACGGCAGCCCAGGGAAAGGGCGCCATCTCCACCACGCTGTTCAGGGCGGGGAAATGGGTGACGGCGCTCAGCACCGCGCCTCGAGCCAGCCGTGACCAGACGGCGGCAGCCCCCGGGCATCCGTTCCGATGGCCATCGATTGGGAAAAGGCCGGGAGATCCGGAGTCTGAAGCGTCGGAAACGGGAGGCTCATGGCTGGGGTGCTGGGTGGCGGCAAATGAACCGGCCGACCCGGCGCGGACCCCGAAACAGGAACCACCCCGGACCGGGCAGGCGCTCTCCTATCCACCGCGGAAACACCCTCTTCAAGGCGACGAACCGGAATCAAACCGCCCCTCGCACCAGTGCGGTTCCCCCCTTTTCCGGGCGGAAGGTAGCGCGACATCACGTGGGCACGACGCCCTTCAATCCACCGTCACCGTGTAGCGGCCGCGGTGGCGGAAAAAGAAATCAAGTTCCAACAGCCGGGACAGCGGGATCTCCTGATCCGAGCGACACTCCAGCCCCAGCTCGCCATTCCAACCGCCGTGAATCTCGCAGACGGTTCCCGGCGGAAGATGGGCCCGCAGGTAGGCGACCATCCGCTCGTGGTTCGGCTGCGCGTCCACATCCTCGGTGTCATCGTCCGGCCGCCACTCTTCCCACGGCCATGAGCCGCCTTGGTAGGAGGCATTCCGGAACCCGCAGCCGCAGCACTTGTCCGATCCGAGTTCCACCACGTGCGGCAGCGTGAAGTGCACCAGTGCCTCGCGACCCCACTCCCGCACCGGCGCGACGTTGAACGCCGGCGCGTTTTCATCCCACGACACCAAAGGCAGTGGCACCGGTGAAGCAAGATGGAGGACGAAGCACATCGGCATTCATGCTTAGCGGGTGCGGGGAGTTGAGTCGACCTTTCACCTCGATTCCCCCTTGGGGAACGGATATCAATCGAACCTACCTCCCGATGAAAACGGTCCACGCTCGCTCCGGTCGTTCCATGCCCAGTCTTGTCACCGCCCTGGCATTCGTGGCCGCTTGCATCGTTCCCACCACGCTCGCCGCCGCTGAGCCCACCCTGCGACCGGACATCCTGGAGGAAATCGGCAAGGAGCTGGACGAGCGGGTGAGTTCGTTCGAGGTGCCGATCGAAGGCAAGGGCTGCACCCTCCGCATCCACAAGAATGGCCAGGACACCGGCTCTTTCCCTCTCGACCGCTACAATCACCTGACCGTGATCGTCATCTCCGGCAAAGGACTGCAATCCAGACCACGCCAAGTCGACGCCCCCGAAACGATCCTTCTCCGCATGCTCGCAAAGGGCCCCAACGGAGAAGCTGCCACCTTCACCGCCAGCTATGAGGTGCCAGAAGGAGCGACGGAAACGACCACCAAGTCCAGTGGGCCAAGCGTCCTCTTCGAACGCATCGATCGAAAGGGCATGGCATCCTCCGGCACTCTGAAGGTGTGGCTGGATCGGACCGTGGAGCCAGAAAAGCCGGAGCCCGCGAGGTAGCGCGAAGCTTGGCTTCGCGTGTGGGGTGAGCGAATCGGTCCGGGGCAGGTGCTTTCCTCTTCGATCCACCAGAAGCACGCCGGGCCAAGCCCAGCGCTACTTTTGCTCCATCCCGCGCCTTCCAGCCGAGGGCAGCCGATCAGACGCCTCTCTCAAAAAGGCGGTCGAACTCCTCCTGATCCCACGGATGCCCGAAGGGTCCATCAAGGGAAAGTCCCTTGCTATACCCGCGGTTTTCCGTGTGGCTGATGTAGGCCCAAGGTTCGCCTCGGAGAATGACGGCGACCGAATGGCCATCCTGGGAAAACAACAGGCCGATATCCCCGGCTGAAAATCCAGTCTGCACCGCCATGTCGCTGGCGTGTTTCCGCAATAAAACGGGCGGCCCGCCGTCTCCGTATGGTGAAACCAGTTCATCCGTGGGTGGCACCAGCGAGCAGACGATCCCATCCGCGACCGGCCTCTGTTGGCCCGGAGCCGTGAGATAAAGCCACACGGAATAACCATCTCCCTCCACCACGGCCGCGCGCCCGCTGGCTTCACTGCCCAGGGAAAGGAAAAGATCTTCCTCATCCTCGTTTCTCGAAACCTGATTGGGACTCTCCATCGTTTCGCTGATTTGAATCCCATCACCAGGCAGAGTCCAGAAGAGGATCGCGCTACCGCAACACGCCGGGCCAAGCCCAGCGCTACTTTTTCCCCGCCTCCACCCAACCCTCGTTGCTCCGGTGCCTTCCCAGCCCCACGGCATCGAACTCATCCTCACCCCACTCCGCAGCCACTCCCAGCAAGCGCAGGGCCTCGGAAACCACGCCGTATTCCTCCGTTCTCGGCTCCAGCACGCAACGGCCATCCCGATAGACCGTGGCCCCCTGCACCCCGGTCCCACCGAAATAATCCGTCTCCACGTACGCGACCGGACCGAGCGACGAAAGGACCGCCAGCACGTCCTTCAGCGCTGCGGACAGATAGGTCATCGCCGGATCGAATTCTCCCGGACGAGGAAACAACGCCTCCAGATGGTCATCGTCCAATGGCAGGAAGGCCAGTCCACCTTTCAACGCGGCTGGAGCATGCAGGGAGTTCTCCCGCGCGAAATCCCGCAGAATGGCAGGAGCGCCGATGATGCCGGAGATGTGGTGACCCATGGCCAGAGGTTGGAGAGTTCAATCGCGGTTCACAATCCAGTAGATCCCATCGTGTTGTCCGGTGGTCCCACGATTTTCGCGCCCCTTGGAGACGCGTCAGCTCTTACCATTGGCAAGTTGCAAACTTGCCCTACTTCGTCTCCAGCACCGCGGCATTCGCGCTGAGGCGGCTCACGGTCAGGGCATCGAGCCAGCCGCGGGCGGTGGCGTTGCCGTTGAGGTTCGCATCGAGGAACGCGACGATGGCCGGGAAGTACCACTGCGTGTAGATAGCGCCATCGACCGCGATGCCATTGTCGGTGAATGAACCGTGCGTGGCGCCTTGCAGGGTGAGGTGGGCTTTGTTTCCGGCGGGCATCTTCGCATACGGCTCGCGGCGGGTGGCGGGATCGGTCACCCATGGATCGGTGTCATCGGTGCCCTGCATCGTCATCACCGGGCGGGTGATCGCATTCCATGAATCGGCGGACAGCCCGACCACGCCCTCGCCCTGCGGCGACATGGCGAAGCCGCAGCGCAGCCGTGCGTCCGGATGGGTCACCACCTGGGAGTTCGCGCCCGCGCGCTGGTAGGTGGAACCCATCACCGCGAGACAGGTGAAGGCCCCGAACGAATGCCCGCCGTGAGCGAGCCGGGTGGCATCCACCCGGCCGGCGAGCAACGGGTTCGTCGGCGAGCCGAGCAGCCGGTCCAGCGCGAAACTCACATCCGCCGGGCGTTCCTCGCGGCTGAAGTTCCGGCTATCGTCGTGCTGGATCATCACCGCGATGTAGCCATGGCTGGCGAGGTAGGTGGAAAGCCAATCGAAGGCCCCGATGCTGCCGTAGATGCCGTGGGACAGCACCACGGTGGCATAGGGCACGCCCGCCTGGCCGGTGGCCGGGGCGTAGATGCGGACCGGCATCGGGTAGTTCCGCGCGGGGTCCGTCCACGTTTCATCCTGATAGGGTGCGACGCTGAAGGGCCCGGCGGTGGCCTTGTAGGCGGCATCCACGGGAAACTGCGTCACCCGCCAGAAGCGCTTCGCGCCGGACGCGGCGACGCTGGCGGTCTGGAGCTGGCCATTGCCCACCGTCACCGTGGGTTCGTAGAGCCAATCGCCCAGATTCGCGCTGGCGCTCACCCGCCACGGCCGGGCGGAGGTGCTGGGGTAGGTCAATTGGTAGCCGCCTGCCGCGGGCGTGATCGATAGGGACTGCGCAGCCGACACCCCGGCCACCAGCGGGAACAGGCAACCTAACAACTGACGGACGGGAAAGCGCATGCCGATGGAACCTCCCTACCCGGCCTTCGTTTCGCGGGGAATCTTCGTACGTAGTTCCTCCTTCAGGAAGGGTGAAAAGGACTCCGCTTTACCCCATCGAGCCGCCAGGCCTGAACCGCCTTTTGATGGAACTGCACGGGTCTGGTCGCTGAAAAGAGGATCCGGTGTTGTCCCCGCCCTCCTGAAGGAGGAACTACGTACGAAGATGGCGGCCAAGGATTGGCACTTGATCCGCGGCGTCTCCGCCCTTTCCTTTCCGCCGCCTTGAAGTCGTCCGTTTCCCATTCCGTCGGCATCGCGCTGGGGTCGAACCTCGGCCGGAAGCTGGCCCACCTCCAGATCGCCCGCGACCTGCTGAAAAACATCGCCGTGCCCGGCACCGCGATCCGCCAGGCACCGGTCTATCAAACGGAGCCGGTGCTGTGCCCGGATGGCTCACCGGATTTCTTCAACACCGTGGTCGAGATCCAGTTCTCGGGCACCCCCTTCGAGCTGCTCGACCACACCCAGGCGATCGAGTTCAAGCTCGGCCGCATCGTCGCCGCCGAGCGCAATGCCCCGCGCGTGATCGACGTGGACATCCTCTACTTCGGCGGGGAAACGCTCGATGCCGGCCTGCTGGTGCTGCCGCACCCGCGCCTCACCTCCCGCCGGTTCGTGCTCCAGCCGCTGGCGGACATCCGCCCGGAGCTGGTGCTGCCCCGCGACCAGGTTCCGATTGCCGAGCACCTCCGCCACCTCGACAGTTCCGAAGCGCCGCTCGCCCTGGTGCAGGCGCACTGGTAGGTTTTCCCTTTGTCTCCCATGACCGGCTCCGAAAAATCCTCCGCGATCCTCGCCCGCAAGGGCGGCCGCCCGATCGCCGCGATCACCGCCTACGACTACCCCACCGCCCGGCTGCTCGATGAAGGCGGCGCGGACGTCCTCCTCGTCGGCGATTCCCTCGGCATGGTGGTGCTCGGCTTTCCGGACACCACCCATGTCACGCTGGAGCACATGCTCCACCACCTCGCCGCCGTGGCCCGCGCCAAGCCCGCCGCCCTGATCGTGGGCGACCTGCCGATCCATACCTACGATACCCCGGAGCAGGCGCTCGCCACCTCCCGCGCGCTCGTCGCCGCCGGGGCGGACGCGGTGAAGCTGGAAGGCGGCGTTTCCCAGGCGGAAACCATCCGCACCCTCGTCGCCGCCGGCATCCCCGTCTGCGGCCACCTCGGCATGCTGCCGCAGAGCGTGCTGGAAGAAGGCGGCTACAAGAAAAAGGGCAAGACCCCGGCCCAGCGCGAAGCCCTCCTCGCCGATGCCCGCGCCGTCGCGGCGGCCGGAGCCTTCGCCACCGTGCTGGAATCCGTGGTCCCCGCCGTGGCCTCCGAGGTCACCGCCGCCGTCTCCATCCCCACCATCGGCATCGGCTGCGGCGAAACCACCTGCGATGGCGAGGTCACCGTGGTCAGCGACCTCGTCGGCTCCTACCCGTGGTTCGTCCCCCCCTTCGCCCGCGTCGAAGCCGACGTCGCCGGGGAAATCCGCAAGGCCACCCGCGCCTACATCGACCGGGTCCACTCCTCTTCCTCTGATCACTGATCACTCGGCACTAGGCACACCCCCATGGTCTCCCCCGAAAAACAAGCCGCCCTCGAGGCCCGGCTCGCCGCGATCGGCGTGGAGGACGATGACCTCGTGGAGAAGTTCATCCTCGGCTCCGGTTCCGGCGGCCAGAAGATCAACAAGACCTCCTCCTGCGTCTACCTGAAGCACGGCCCCACCGGCATCGAGATCAAGTGCCAGGCCCACCGCTCGCGGGAGATGAACCGCTTCCTCGCCCGCCAGGAGCTGTGCGAGCGACTGGAAACCCTCCGCCGCGACAAAGCCGCCGAGCTGCGCGACCAGATCGAGAAATACCGCCGCCAGAACCGCCAGCGCTCGCGGGGCTCGAAACGCCGCTCGGTGGCGGACAAGCGCAAGCTCTCCCAGAAAAAGTCCATGCGCCGCTCTCCCGGCCGGGACGATTGAAGGGCATTTGATCGATACCCGCTGGTATCTTATTGGCCTTTTACTGGCGAATATCGACCAGAATAGCGCGAATCCGATATCGGATCATTATCCACAAAAGGCTATCCAATTAACCCATCCCTGTACGCGGTATTACCCATATCCCAAAAATGAGCCGGACTCATGAAAGAATCCCCCATGACTCACGGCCATTCATAGCATCGAAACAAGTTGACAAATTTCAGGTTTCCGTGATTCCCTGAGTCCGATTTTCGCCCCCACCTCCCTTGAAAACTCAAGGGATTCTCCCCGCCCCTCCCCCCGTCTGATCCTCCCCAGGGGCACCCCCATTCCACTATCTTTCCCCGAACATTAGGCCCGGCACCCTCTAACTGTTAGAAGGTGGCCCCACCGGGCCGCCCGATATGGACACGTTCCATATCCCTTCCCCCATATAGTGACCGGCCCCCGCCGGTTTCCTCCCCCGCCTTTGCCCCCAAAGGCCGATCCCCCGTACCCCCCACAGAAAACGATGAAAGCGCGTGCCCTTGCGGCCCTCGTCCTGACCAGCCTGTCCGCGTCCGCCGCCACCTCGGTGACGAACTCCCGGGCAGTGTCCACCACGGTCAACACCACCACCAGCACCACCAACCCGAACACGGTCACCACCGGCAGCGTGACGGCCACCGCCTCCGCGGGCGGCCTGACCCTCACCAATCCCGGGCTGAACCTGAACAGTTTGGAGTATGCCGGTTCCGGTGCGACCTTCGCCTCGCTGACGGCGGCCAAGACCTCCTCCGGCGGCGACACCACCACCTTCTCGGGCAATGCCACCTACACCGTGGCCTTCACGCTCGGCGCGGCGGAGAGTGCACAGGTCGTCTTCGACCTGAGCTACATCTTGAACACCCAGGAAAACGCCTCCGTCACCTGGAGCGTCACCGGCCCGCAGTCCGTCTCCGCCATTTCCGGCACGATCACCACCGGCACCGGTTCGACCCAGTCGATCACCCAGCAGACGGCCACGATCTCCACCCCCGGCACCTACACCTTCACCCTCACCGGCGCGATCTCCAACAACGGGACGATCACCAACGGCAACAACTCGTCGCTGTCCAGCCTCCAGCTCACCAACATCGACCTGAAGGTGATCAGCAGCGTTCCCGAGCCGTCCTCGGCGCTGCTGCTGGGCCTCGGCTCGCTGGCGCTGCTGCGCCGCCGCCGCTGAGCGGAACTTGCAACGCCTGTTTTCAAAAAGAGCCGGGGAGACTTCTCTCCGGCTCTTCTTGCGTCCGGGACCGGAATGGAGGATTCTCTTCCCATGCGCCAATACCATGAACTGCTCCGGGATGTCTTGGAAAACGGCGAATCCCGTTCCGACCGCACGGGCACCGGCACACTTTCCATCTTCGGCCACCAAAAGCGCTTCGACCTCCGCAAGGGCTTTCCCTGTGTGACCACCAAGAAGCTCCACCTGCGCTCCATCATCCACGAGCTGCTGTGGTTCCTGAAAGGCGACACCAACATCGCCTATCTGAAGGACAACGGCGTGACCATCTGGGACGAGTGGGCGGATGAGAACGGCGATCTCGGCCCGGTCTACGGCCAACAATGGCGCGCTTGGGAAGCCGGCGACGGCCGCACCATCGACCAAATCCACCTGCTCATCGACGGCCTGGTCGGCAACCCGCATTCCCGCCGCCACATCGTCTCGGCCTGGAACGTGGGCCAGATCCACCGCATGGCGCTGCCGCCCTGCCACCTGCTGTTCCAATTCTACGTCCACGCCGCCGAGGAAGGCGGGAAGCCGGGCCTGTCCTGCCAGCTCTACCAGCGCAGCGCGGACCTGTTCCTGGGCGTGCCCTTCAACATCGCCTCCTACGCCCTGCTCACGATGATGATCGCGCAGGTCTGCGGTTACGAGGCGCGCGATTTCGTCCACACCTTCGGCGATCTCCACCTCTACAGCAACCACCTGGAGCAGGCGAAGGAACAGCTCGGCCGCGAACCGCGACCGCTGCCGACGATGTGGATCAACCCGGCGGTGACGGACATCGACCACTTCACCTACGACGATTTCCGGCTGGAGAACTACGATCCGCACCCCGCGATCAAGGCCCCCATCGCCGTCTGAGCATGTTCCGCTTCGAACACCGCCGCCAGCGGCCGATCCCGCGCGAGCGCTTCCTGAAGCGCATGCTGCGCTCGATCGCGTTCGCCCTCGGGCTGGTGGCCGTGGCCCTGTTCGTGGGCATGCTGGGCTACCACCTGCTGGAGGGCTTGGCGTGGACGGACTCGTTCCTCAATGCCTCGATGATCCTCGGCGGCATGGGCCCGGTGGACCCGATGAAGACGGAGGCCGGGAAGATCTTCGCCGGCTGCTACGCGCTGTTTTCCGGCCTTGCCTTCATCGGGCTGGCCGGTCTGCTGTTCCTGCCCGTGGCGCACCGGCTGCTGCACAAGTTCCACTACGAAGACGACGAGAAATCCTCCTGATGACCCGCCCCCGACTCACCGCCGTCGTCGCCATGACGCCCGAGCGCATCATTGGCCGCGCCGGCACCCTGCCCTGGCACCTGCCCGAGGACCTCGCCTTCTTCAAGCGCACCACCAGCGGCCATCCGATCGTGATGGGCCGCAAGACCTATGAATCGATCGGCCGCCCGCTGCCGAAGCGCCGGAACATCGTGCTCACCCGCGACCGCGGCTGGAGCGCCCCCGGCGTGGAAGTGATCCACGCGCCGGACGAACTGCTGGCGCTGGATGGCCTCGGCGAACAGGTCTTCATCATCGGCGGCGCGGAAATCTACGCCGCCTTCATGGACCTCACCGATGAGCTGCTGGTCTCCCACGTGTTCGAGGCCCATGCGGGTGACACCCGCTTTCCCGATTTTGCGGATGTGTTTCCACGCAGCGAGGTGGTGGAGACGCACGAGGCCTTCGAGGTGAAACGGCACGGACGTTGAGCCCGATGTCCGATCCCTATGCCCCGCCGCTGGTGGAAGAAGTCTCCGCTCCGGTGGAGGTTTCCGGTGACCTGCCCCATCCCGATGCCCCGGTCGGCGTGGGCGGGTGGTTGAGGCTCTACTGCATCGTCCTCACCGTTCTCGGACCGCTGCTGTGGACCTGGCAACTGAAGGTCTATGGCCAGCTAATCGTCGCCAATCGAGGCCAATATCCCCGTTTCAGTCTCCTCCTGACCCTCGAAATCGCGATATGGGGACTCCTCATGGTTTTCGGAGTGGTCGTGGGACTGTGGCTGTGGGCTCGGAGAAAAGGCGCGTTGGCGGCCGTCCGCGCCTTCATGCTCAGCCGGCTACTCGGCGTCTTCAGCCTCCTGTTTGTCAGCGCCGCATTCGGCTTGATGCCAGACACACGCCATTTCGGAAATCTCGGCATCGTCTTGATCCGCGAAGCCCTCTACTTCGTCATCTGGTGGTTCTACTTCAAGAAATCCAAGCGGGTGGCGAACACGTATCAACCGGTGCCCTCCGCCTGAAACCCACTCCCCATGCAAATCCACGTCCAACTCGATGGTGCCCCATCCGGCCCGCACAATCGCGATGAAATCGAAGCCCTGCTGGTCTCCGGCCGCGTGACCGGAGAAACCCTGGCGTGGACGCAGGGCATGGCCACCTGGCAGCCGCTCGACACCCTGCTCCCGGTGTCCCCCTCCACGCCGGAAGCGGCCTCCGCCGCGCCGCTCAATCCCTACGCCCCCCCGGTCCATGCCGGCAGCCTCCCGCAGGCCGAATACCGCACGGGTCCCACCGGCATCGGCGGCTGGCTGCTGTTCTACTGCGTCTCGCTGACCATCCTCACCCCGCTGATGGTGCTCAAAGGACTGGCCGATTCGCTCGCCACCCTCACCTCCGACACCCCACCTGCGCTCCGGGCCGGAATCCTGATTGAGAGTGCCGGTTTCCTGGCGCTCGTGATCGCCGGAATCGTGGTCGGAGTCATGCTCTGGACCCGGAAACCACGGGCCGTGCGGATCGTCCGGAAATTCCTGGTGTTCCGCGTGGTCGCCACCCTGGCGCTGGAGGCCACGACGATCCTGATCATGTGTTCCAGCTTGGCGCCGGAAGTCGCTACCACGGTGACCATCGCGGGAGGAACCATGGTGTTCCGCGAGCTGATCCACTTCGCGATCTGGTTCTCCTACTTCAAGAAATCCAGGCGGGTGGCAAACACCTTTCCAGAGGAAGCCGTGTAGTCGAAAGCTCCGCTTTCGAATCGTCTCCGCCAGCTCCAGTTGGCGGGGGGCGGGGAGGCCTGACGACCTCCTCCCCCACAGAGGGAAAGCTGGAGCTTCCCCCTACATTCTGAAAGCGGAGCTTTCAGCTACGTTGACCGCTACTTCGGGATCGTCAGCGATTTGCCCGGCTGGATCGTCGTGCCGCTGATGCCGTTGGCCTTTTTCAGGGCCGCCACGCTGGTCTTGTTCTTCGCGGCGATGGAGGACAGCGAGTCGCCCTTCTTCACCGTGTAGCGGCTGGAAGCGGTCTTCGACTTGGTGGTCGTGGTGCCGGTCTTGGACTTGGTGGAGGCCGTGCTGCCCTTCGAGGTGGTCGTGCCGGTTTTCGACTTCGTGGAAGCGGTGCTGCCCTTGGTGGTCGTGCCGGTCTTCGACTTGGTGGAGGCGGTGCTGCCCTTCGAGGTGCTCGTACCGGTCTTCGACTTCGTCGTGGAAGCGGTGGAGCCCTTGGTGGTGGTCTTCGACTTGGCCGCCAGCGCTTCACGCTCGCGGACCTTGGATCGGCTGGAAACCTCCACTTCGGAGCGGCTCGGCTTCGAGGACGGCTTGTAGCTGCCCAGCGTCGGCGAACCGCCGGGAGCGAGCGGCACCGCGCTGTCCGGCGGCTGCTCGTTGGCGGCCACCAGCGGGGTATCGGCATCGGGTGCCGGCTGGTTGGCGGGCTTCGACTTGCCCCACATCGAGGGCTTGTCGGCCCAAGCCTCGACGTAATTGCCGCGGCTGTCGAACGGGCCCGTGGTCTTGCCCGGGACGGGATTGGAGCCCGGACCGTTTTTGCAGCTCGGGAGGAGGGCGGGGAGAATCAGCAGGGAAAGGAGAGCGACCTGACGCGGGAAACGCATGCGCGATTTACGGTCAATCCCCCGCCGTTGGCAAAGCCAGATTGGGGGGCCGATCCGATTTCCCTAGGAAAACCGATGGAAATTCGCCTTGCCTTGGCGGCTCCGGACTGGCAACCACTGGGCCGTCACCGCAAGGGGGCATTAGCTCAGTTGGTAGAGCGCTTCGTTCGCAATGAAGAGGTCAGGAGTTCGAATCTCCTATGCTCCACCATCCTCCAGGATGGTATTTCCGTGCATCAGGCTGCTGTAGAGGAGATTTCGAATCTCCGCTCGTTCTGCATCCACTCCGCCAGCGCCCACGGGTGTCCGCCGAAATCCGAAAAACGGTGCATTTTGGGCAACTGTTCGGGGCACCCATAACATCCCGGGCCTGCGATTTCCCATCGCAATGGACGAAAACGTCGCTGCCCGCCGGGAGCCAGGCGGCGGGAATGCTGCGGATGTCAACGGTGGTGGTATTGGATCAAAGCGACTGGGTGAAATGCCCCGGTCCCGCGAGGCTCTTTCCGCGCCAGACCGCGGTGGTCCCGGCCGGCACGCCCAGCGTCATGCGGCTCCCTGCCACGGAGATCCGGATCTCGCCCTGCGGGGTCGGCACGGTGGCGCAGGCCCATTTCAAGGAGCCCAGCCGTGGCTCCACGGAGAAGCGCTGCCAGCCATCGGCCACCGGTCGGAGCCCGAAAATCTCCGCCGGGAGGAAAGCCGCCGGGCCCGCGCTCCACGCGTGGCAGAGGCTCTTGGCATAGGGCCGTTTGTAGAAGGAGTAGGCATCGTCGCCGCGCTGGTTCGGGTCCCATGCTTCCCAGAAGGTGGTCGCGCCGCGGTCGAGCATCCCGCCCCAGCAGGCATCGACGCGTTTGAAGAACGTCGCGGTATCGCCGAGCCGCGCGATCGCCATGTTTTCAAATCCGGCGACATAGGGCGTGCCGACGGGCTTGGCCTGATCGCCCGCGAGCACCGCCAGCACCTGTCGCTGTTGCGCGGGCGTGGAGAGCCCCGACATCGTGGCATAGGCGTTCGCGTGCCTAGAGGGACCGGACTTCCCATCAGGGCGTTCGCGCCAGCCGCCGTTGGGATCCCATGCCTGTTGGTTCAGCACCTTGGCCAAGGCATCGGCGCGCTGCCGCCACCGGGCCGCGGCCTTCGTGTCACCGACGCGCTCCGCCAGCTTGGCCCCGGAAGCCTGGGCCCACCACCAGACGATTTGCAGGGCCGTCTGTTTTTCCTGCGAGACCCAGTCGACGAAGATCCAATCCCCCTTCTTCACAACGTAGAAGCCATTGGCATCGCTGCCCGCGGCGAGCCGTTCCAAGGTGTCCTGGATGAGCGGCCACTCGTGGCGCAGGTGATCGGCATCGCCATAGTAGCTCTGGTAGTAATCCTGCGCGACCACCCACCACATCGAGTAATCGACGATGCCATTCAGGTGGGTCTTGCCGATGCCTGCGCTGCCGAGCGCCACCAGGCTGCGGCGGACGATTTCGCCATCACCGAAGGTGTAGGCGTTTGCCATCAGGCTCATCGAAAGATCGCCGACCCATGGCAGGCGGTCGCGCTTCACGCCATCGAGCAGGAAATCCAGATGGCACAGGCGCAGCGTGTAGGCGCTGTTCATCCAGATGCGCGTCAGCCGTTCGTCCGAGCACGCGAAGGCCCCGCGGTAGCGCACCGGACTGAAGAGGGCATGGCATTTCACCTCCGACACCTCGCCTCCCGTGACACGGAAATAGCGGAAGGCCAGCGGGTGTTCGCTGATCCAGGAGCCATTACCCAGGTCCCTGAGCGCGGTGGATTGCTCGAAGTGCCGCGGATCTCCATTGCGGGCTTCCGCGGTCGATTCGCCCACGATCAACGAAGGCTTCCCCTTGCATGCGAACGCGATCCGCCCGAACACCACGCGCCCCATGTCGTGGAGCTCGCCGTCCCGCCCCGCGGGAGCCAGCACGATTTCGCCGGGCTCCACGCGGTGGGGCGGCACACCTCCCGCGGTCTGGGGAAAGGTCCGGGGATCGGAAAACTCCTTTCCATCGGCGGACCAGCGCCACGCGGCCTTTCCAGTCGCCAACGGGACGTCCTCGATCCACAGCGCCGGAGGCTCGCCGCCGGTGACGAGCGCGATTTCCAGATCGCCACCCGGTTTCAGGTCACCGGGCAGCGTGATGCGATGGATGGCCTCGGTGGCGGCTGCCCGGTAAACCTCGCGCCCGTCCCAGGTGACCGTCACCTCTCCGACGGCACGCAGCTGAATGACCCCGGGCGGCTTCACGCCACCGACGGGCAACCGGAACACGGCCCGCGGCGATGCGGAATGGAACGTGCCCGGGTAGCCCACTTTCAGTCCCGCCTGCTGCGACCTCTGCCGCAGGACCTGGAGCCGCCAGCATTCCAACTCCGACGCGCCATACAGCCAGGGAGCCGAGCCTTCCCGCGTCTCCAGCGAGGGCTTCACCGCCAGCGCGTCATACGCCGGATCGATGATCGCAAACCGCGATTTCGCGTGCGCCTCCGATTGCGCGAACGACTGCCACGACAACGCCATCGCCGTCACACCGAACCACACACGCGAAACGATTCTCTTCATCTTACGACCCCATAGACTGACGCCGGCATCCCGCCAGACAACCGGACCGACAATCTACCTTGGTAGATCCGCGCGAACCGAGATCCGCGCGAACCGCTGTCTACCAAGGAAGACACCAAGACAGCAGCCATGGACGCCAAGCCGCGACATGCTTCCCCGAGCGCCCCATGTCTCCTCATCCGCTGCTCCTATCCACGTTCCTGACCTGCATCGTCGCCCACGCCGTGCCGGAACTCCGTGAAACGATCAATTTCAACCGGGATTGGAAATACCAGACGGGAGATCCGAACGGAGCCGAGGCCCCCGCGTTCGACGACCACCTGTGGGACACGACCGGCGTCCCCCATTCGTTCAGCACGCCCTACTTCATGGCGAAGGATTTCCCCGTCGGCTACGGGTGGTATCGTAAATCCTTCGAGTTGCCCGCGGGCTGGGAGCGGAAGCGCGTCGCGCTTGAATTCGAGGCCGCCTTCCAGGAAGCCGAGATCTTCGTCAATGGCCGCAAGGCCGGTCGCCACCGCGGAGGCTACAGCGGTTTCCCTCTGGACATCACGGACTTCGTGAAACCCGGAGCCAACACCGTGGCCATCCGATTGAACAACCTGTGGCAGTCCGACCTCGCGCCACGCGCGGGCGAGCACGTCTTCAGCGGCGGGCTTTACCGGAATGTCCGCCTGGTCGCCACCCATCCGGTCCACGTCACCTGGTTCGGCACCTTCGTCACCACCCCGGAAGTTTCCGCCACCACCGCGAAGGTGAATGTGAAGACGGAGGTGACGAACCACCTCGCCGCCGAGGTTCAGGCGGAACTGGAAACCGTCATTCTCGATCCCGATGGCAAGGTGGCCGCGCGAACCAAATCCAAACTCCCGATCGCCGGAGGAACCACCGTCGTTTTCGATCAAACCCCGCCCGCGATCCCGAATCCCAAGCGGTGGGACATCGGCACCCCGACCCTCTACCGCGCCATCAGCCAACTCTCCATCGGCGGCAAGGCGGTGGACCACTACGAAACCCCGTTCGGCATCCGCTCGATCCGCTGGACCGCCGACCAGGGATTCTTCCTCAATGACAAGCACGTCTATCTCCGCGGCGCGAACGTCCATCAGGACCAGGCCGGCTGGGGCGATGCCGTGCCGGACTCCGGCCACCGGCGGGATGTGAAGCTCATGCAGGACGCGGGATTCAATTTCCTCCGCGGCTCACACTATCCGCCGCCACCGGCCCGGACACGCGCCTGCGATGAACTCGGCATGCTTTACTGGGCGGAGAATTGCTTCTGGGGCATCGGCGGCAGCCCGAAGGAGGGCGGCTGGAACGCCAGCGCCTATCCCATCCGCGAGGTGGATGAAAAGCCCTTCGCGGACAGCCTGAAGGACTCACTGCGCGCGATGATCCGCGTCCACCGCAATCATCCCTCCGTGATCGCCTGGAGCATGAGCAACGAGCCGTTCTTCAGCGATCCCAAGGTCGCGCCGAAAATCGGGCCGCTGCTCCAGGAACTGGTGGCCCTGAGCCGCGAACTCGATCCCACCCGCCCGGCCGCGATCGGCGGCGCACAGCGTCCCATCGACGACAAGGGCCGCATCGACCGCCTCGGCGACATCGCGGGCTACAACGGCGACGGAGCCACCATTCCGGCCTTCCAGAACCCCGGCTTCGCCACTGTGGTTTCCGAGTATGGCAGCGTCACCGCCGACCGCCCCGGCAAGTATGCTCCGAACTGGGGATCGCTCGCCAAGGACAACGGCCAGCCGGTGTATCCCTGGCGGGCTGGGCAGGCGATCTGGTGCGGATTCGACCACGGCAGCATCGCCGGAGCCGCGCTCGGCAAGATGGGCATCGTCGATTACTTCCGTATCCCGAAACGCGCCTGGTTCTGGTATCGCAATGAGAACCTCCACCTCGCCCCGCCCGAATGGCCGAAGGAAGGAAAACCGGCGGGCATCACGCTGACCGCCGACAAGACCTCCGGCATCCTCACCGATGGCACCGATGACACGCTGCTCACCGCGACGATCGTGGATGACCAGGGCCACCACCTGAGCAACTCCCCGCCCCTTGAGCTCACCATCGTCTCCGGCCCCGGTGAATTCCCCACCGGTCCCTCGATCCGCTTCGAAAACGGCAGCGACATCCGCATCCAGGACGGGCAGGCCGCCATCGCCTTCCGCGCCTGGCAGGCGGGCACCACGGTGGTGAGCGCCAGTTCGCCCGGCCTGAAGGAAGCGCGGCTCACCCTTACCTTCACCGGTCCGGTCGCCTACATCCCCGGCACCACGGCCAAAGCCCGGCCGTACCTCCGCGGCAATACCACACCAGCCGCCAAGGTCGCCGCCACCTACGGTCCGAACAACCCGACCTTAGCCACCTCGTCCGCGCCGGGCTCCGCCTCCGGCCTCGCCGCCGATGGCAAGTCCGACACGGCCTGGCAACCGGATCCCGCCGACCGCGCGCCAGCCCTCACGCTTGATACCGAAAAGGGCCTGCTGCTCTCACAGATCGGTCTCACGTTCCCGGACAACCAACCTCGCCTCTGCCGCGTGGAAGTCTCCACCGACCAGGCACGCTGGACCTCGCTGCCGGAATTCGAAGCGCGCGGCACCCGGGACATCCCCACGCCCCCCGGCACCCACGGCCGCTACGTGCGCGTCTCGTTCCCCGATCCCAAAGCCGCCGCGCTGTCCGAGATCCGGGCCACCGGCACCGTGGATGATTGACCGCCTTCCCGTGCGGATCAAACACCCGACAGGGCGACGTAACAAAGCCGGTGGCGCAAGCCCTGATCCCTATACACATCTCGCGCGCGTCCGCGGGGTAGCGGAACTGGTGACAGGTCCGGTTGGGCAATCCCTCCCTCACCTTCCGACTTTGTGGCTCTGGAGCTATCCGGGGAGATTCTGGATCCCGAAGGGATCGCAGCATCAGTAGCCGGAGGTTGAGGAGCCTTGGCGACGACACCTCCGGTTGGCGCGGAAAGGTCATTCGATCCCGAAGGGCATCGCAGCCGGGTTCACAGGCCTGCGGAATTCCATGTTCCATTCCAGCCACGGAGCCGGGGTGCGAGGCTGGCACCCGCTTCGGGGTGCGGTTCATCATCCGGGCTGTCCGGTGGTGTCGTCGCCTAGGCTCCTCAACCACCGGCTACTGGGGCTGTCATCCCATTCGGGATGCAGAGTTCAAGATACGGATAAGGACCAGAGCGCAAGCCACCGGCTTTGTTACATCGCCCCTGGCGGGGCTTGAAGAGCCCGATCACTGACGGCGCATCCGGAAAACGGGCCGCCGTGTGTGCATAACCCAAATGGTTCACGGCGGCCCCTACCCGTATAAATCAGCCACCTGCCGCATTCCGGCGGCGGCGGAGCACCAGCAAGGCAGCGCCTCCCCCCAGCAGCGCCGTTCCCGGCTCCGGCACGGCCTGCACCTGAAGATAGATGTCACCCAGGTTGCCGCCGTTGCCCGCGGTGCCGACGATGAAATTGCCCGTGAAGCCGGACGTCAGGTTCGTGACCGAGAGGCCGCTGGAAACGAGGCCGGTGGTGCCATCGAAGGTCAGGCCCGACCAGGTGGTGCCATCCAGGCTGGTGTCGAAGAGCTTGTAGAACCCCGTGCCCCCGGTGCCTTTGAAATCGACGGAGTTGGCGTTGAACGTGAAGTCGCCCGCGGAAGCTCCGAGCAGGGTCACGAGGTCGCCATTGCCCACGCTGGTCAATGACACGCCCGCGGTGCCCAGTTCGAATTCCAGGCCGGTCCCCGCCGCCATCGTGATGGTGCCGGTGGTGCCGCCGAGATTGAAACCGAGGTTTCCGATCGAGTCGCTGTAAGCGCCGCTGGAAACCACACCACCCGGAGCGATGACCCCCGTCGTGACATTGATGCCATTGGTCCCGGTGGGAGCAATCACGCCGGTGCCGCCCAAGCGGCCGCCATTGACCGTGACCGCACCGGTGCCGGTGGCCGAGCCCGTGGTGTTCGCGGCGAGCAGGGTTCCCTCGGTGACGGTGGTGCCCGCGGAGTAGCTGTTGCCACCGGCCAGCGAAAGCGCGAGCGCCCCCGTGCCCACCTTTTTGAGAGCCGCCAGTCCGTTGGCGCCGTTGGCATTGTTGTCGAGCAAACCGGCGAAGCTGCTGGAGGTGTTCAGCGCACCGACCTCGAAGGTCGTGTTGCCCGCGGAAGCGAACCCCGCGCGAAGGCGGCCGCCGGTGCCGGACAGCTCCCCGATCTTGAAGGTGCCGTAGGTCCCGTCCGCCAGGTCCACCACGTTGGTGCCGGTGGTCGATCCGGACAGGACGAACCTGGCCTTCGCGGCATCGAATCCGACATTGCCCCCGTTGGTGCTGCCGAAGCGGAGGCGGTTGCCACCCGATGCCAGGTTGTTGTGGGAGAAGGTGCCGGTGTAGGCGGAAACGTCGCCTCGCACCTGGATGGTGGACGATTGAACCGCGAACCCGTTGATGCTGGTGTTCCCGACATTGAAGTTGCCGCTGGTGCTGCCCGCTCCCCAAGTGCCGGTGAACTCAAGGTTCCCCGGCTGGCCCTGGACGATGCCGACATTGGTGGTGCCGGTGACGTTCATCGCGTTGGAGACCGTCGCCGTCGCGCTGCCGCTGGTCCCCCAGCTCTTCACGAAATTGCCGCCCGCGAAGGTGAGCGTGCCCGTGCCGAGCGCGCCGCCGCTGCTCTCGATGGCCACGGTGCCGTTGTTCAACGTGAGGCCACCGGAGAACGTGTTCGTGCCCGTCCCCATGTGCAGGATGCCCGCACCGTTTTTGATGATGCCCGAGGCTCCCGCCCCGGAGTTCGCGATCACCGAATTGATACGGAGGTCATAGTCGCCGGTGGTGCGGGTTTGCACGTCGAGGGTCATCGAGGTGTCCGCCAGCGTGAGGGTGCTGCTGTTGATCGTGATCTTCCCCTCCTGCTGGGTGATGTTGTCCACCGTCACCCCGCTGTTGGTCACGGTGAAGGTGCCGGTGGCATTGGTGCCCGCGGAGAAAATGGCGCTGTCACCGTTCACCCAGGCCGCGGTGGCCGCGCCTCCCGCGGAATCGGCGGACCAGTTCGTGGCCGCGGTGCTCCAGGTGCCCGCTGGCGCGGTGCCGCCCGCCCCCGCGGTGGCACCGTCGATGTCCCAATAGACATCGGCGGCCCATGCGGGACCGGTCAGCATGATGGTGGCGAGCAGCGCGCGCCGGGTGGAATGAATTTTGAACTTCATGGGGATCTTGGGGGAATTCAGTCCGCGGCCCTTACGGCTGGGTCACGATCACGCGGGCGAAGAGCTTGCCGCCCGCGGCATTGGTGCGGGGAATCGCCACGCTGATCGTGTCGAGCGCCGCGGTCGGGGTGTCCTCCGCCACCGTGACGATGCCCGAGCTGGTGGCTCCGATGGTGACTTCGTTCGGAGCGCCCCAGGTGTTGAGGTCGGTGGACCACTGCACCTTCAGCACGGTGTCGTTCTCGGAGAGATCGGAGCGCTTGAAGGAAACCACCAGGTCCGTCGCCGTCAGCGTGCTGGTCGGAAGGATCGAGCGGTCCGCCGCGCCGCTGCCCGCCGGGACGCCACCGAGGACGTATTCCAGGAGGTTCACGATGCCATCGCCATCCGGATCATCCTTCGGACCCACGAGCGCACCCGCCGCCGGGTAGCCGGCGATCCACGAGGCGTAGCCGCCGAGCTTGGTGAGGGTCGCCTGGGTGGCTGAGTAGGTGACCTGATAGCCCGCGGGCACGCTGCTGAAGGTGCCCGTGAGGCTGGTGCCCTCGGCGATCACGTAGGACGGCTGGGTGAATCCGCCGGTCAGCTCCGTCACCGTGAGTGCGCCCGAAAGGCTGACCGCACCGGTGGAGTGCAGCTTGTCCCCGGTGGCCCCATCGATCTCGATCGCGAGCGTGCCCGTGAGGCTGGCGGCCCCGGTGTTCAAGGTGCCCACGCCCGCTCCCGGAGCGATGATGCCGCTGGAAATCACCGAACCGGCGATGGTGCCCGTGCCGCGGAGGGTCGCCCCCGAGGCTACGGTCAATCCGGTGGTGGCCAGGCTGCCATCCACCTCCAACGTTCCGGCGCTCACCGTGGTGACGCCGGTGTAGGTGTTCACACCGGTGAGCGTGAGGGCCGCCGTGCTGGAACCGCCGAGCGTGAAGCTGCCCGCACCGGCGATCACCCCGGCGTAGGTGGCGGCCACCGTCTGGTTCACGGCGAAGTTCCGGCCGCTTCCCCCGTTGTTGATCACCGCCGTGTTCACGCCGCTGGTAGGCGCGGAGATCGCTCCCGCCAGGGAGCCGATCACGGTGTCCACCGCGGTCGGCAGATTGACGGTGACGTTGTTTCCAGCACCGGTGTTCGGATTGTTGACCGTGAGACGGGCCGTGGTCGTGCCGAGCGTGCCGCCGGTACCCACGGTGAGCGTGCCGCCATTGACGGTGGTGGTGCCGGTGTAGCTGTTCGCCCCGGTGAGCAGCAGCGTGCCATCGCCCGCCTTGGTGATACCACTGAGCGCGTTCTGCTGGTTGATCACCGCCGAGATTTGGAGGTCGGTCGCCGCCGCGCCGTCATCCACCGTGATCGGCAGCGTGATGGTGTCGCGGAGGCGGACGATGCCGGCGATGGTCGAGGTGGTGGCGCTGGCATGGCTGGTGATGCTGAAGCCAGGGGTGAACTGGAGGCCATTGCTGCCGGTCTGTGCGACGGACGCGGTGATGGCCCCGCCGGTCAGCACGAAATTGGTGCGGTAGCCCTGGTTCGCGTCCACGGCCTGATCCAGGGTGGCCCCGTTGAGGTTCACCGTGGTGGTGGACGAGGCGAGGGTGTTGTAGCCGAAGGAATTCGCCCCGGTGAGGCTCACGGTGGTGCCGGCATTGGCGGTGAGGGTGCCCACCACCGTGCCGTCGCCATCGTTGTCGGTGTTTGCCAGGATCAACGTGCCCGCGTTGACGGTGGTGCCGCCGCTCCAGGTGCTGTCATTGGTCAGAGTCAGCGCGCCGGAGTTTTCCTTCGTCACCGAACCGCTGCCGCCGATGCTCCCGGCATAGGTGCCCGCCGTGCCTTGATCGAACACGATCGCGCCGTTGTTCGTGATCGTGCCCTGGAGGCTGCCGGTGGTGCCCTTCAAGGTGCCCGCGCTGACGGTCGTGCCGCCGGAGTAGGTGTTCGCGCCGGTCAGCACCAGGGTCCCGGCACCGGTTTTCGTCAGGCTGAAGCTGCCGGAGATCACCCCGCCCACGGCGAGTTCGGCCGCGGTCGTGTTCACCGTGCGGTTGCCGCCGAGCACCACCGCACCGGTGCCGAGGTTCAGGTTGCTGGTGCCAGCGAACGAGAAGTCCGCGTTCCACGCCTGGGCATTGTTTGTCGAAAGGGTGACCGGCGTGCCCTTGGTGTTGCCGAGGGCCGGGCTGGTTCCCGCGAGGGTCAGCGTGCCGGTGCCGATGGCGGAGGCGTTGTTCAGGTTGAGCGTGCCGCCGTTCACGAACGTGCCACCGGAATAGGTGTTCGCGGTCTCGATCGTGACCGGTCCGGTGCCGCTCTTCACCAGCGAGCCGGTGGCGATGCCGAAGCCACCGGTGCTGGTCAGCGTGTAGTCCACCCCGCCGTTCGAAACGCCGTTGTTGGCGAAGGTGGTGGTGATCGGGCTGACATTCGCCGTGGAGATATCGATGGTGGTCACCCCGCCCAGCGCGACGTCATTGAAGGTCACCGAATCGTTCGGCAGGAAATCGGTGAGCGTCTGGGAAGTCAGCAGCACCCAGTTCTTGATGCCCGGAATCGCATTGGTGGTCCATTCGCCGCTGGTGTTGCCGGTCCAGATCGGAGCATCGCCGCCGATCACCAGCTCGATCGCGGAGCCCGTGTCATTGAGGGTCGCGCTCTGGCGGGCACCGAGGTTCGAAATCGTTCCCTTGGTGAAGTTGGCGAGCGTTCCACTGAAGGTGCCGTAGCTGATGAGCGGGTAGGTGCCGTTGTTCCAGGAGGTGTTCGAGGCATTGACGACGATCCCGTTGGTGGTCGTGGTCAGGGCGGGCGTCGAGATGACGCTGGTCGACTGGGAGCCGGTGGTGAGGTTCAGCGTGGCCGCGCCGCTGAAACTGGTGGAGCCGCCGATCGACAGCGCGCTGCCGCCGGCATTGGAAGCGACGACCTTGTTGCCCACATCCGCCGCCACCGAGAGACCGGCGATCGAACCGGTGGCCTCCAGCGTTCCCTGCGTGAGGGTCACCGCGGGTGATGTGGCGGCGGTGGCAAGCTGCTGGAACTTGGCCGTGCCGCCATTGATGGTGATGCCGGAGGACGCGTTGATCGTGGAACCAACCGCCAGCACCAGCGTGCCCGCGGTCACGGTGGTGGTGCCGGTGTATCCATTCGCCGCCCCGAGGGTGGTCGTCCCCGCGCCGACCTTGGTGATGCCGAACGCGCCGCCGAGCGCGCCATTCAGATTGAGGCTTCCCGCGCCGCCGAGGGAGGCACCGGAGGTCAGGGTGAGAACGCCGCCCAAGGTGCCGGTGCCGGCACCCGCCACGAGGGCCCCGTTTCCACCCGCACCGGTGCCGCCGAAGGACACTGCCTCCGTGCCGATGTTCGCCTGCACGTCGAGCGTGGCCCCGCTGCTCACGGTGGTGCCGGCGCTGGTGGCCCCGAGCGCACCCGATCCGGACGCGATGATCGTGCCGCCCTGGATGCCGGTGGTGCCGGTGTAGAGGCTGTTGGTGGCGCTCAGCGTCAGCGTGCCGGTGCCCACCTTCACGAGGTTGAAGTCCGCCTGGTGGCCCGCGGTCGCATTGGACAGGCGGCCGGAGAAGGTCGTGCTCGTGTTCAGCGCGCCAACCTCATAGGTGTTGGTGGCTTGGGCACTGTTGTTGAAGGAACCCATGAGCACGCCATTTCCGGAGAGCTCGCCCATTTTCAGGGTGGAGTTGCCGATGTTGTCGGTCAGGGCCAGGTTGCGGGTGATGGTGTTGGTGTTGCTCGCGTTGATCGCGAACTTCGCGTGCGAGCCATCGACCGTGATTCCGGTCAGCGGCACCGCCGCGGTGCCGGTGCCGGCACCCATGCGGAAATTGGACTGCGCGTTGGTATTGTCGTAGCTGAAGGTCCCGGTGAAACCGGAAAGGTCTCCCGCGAAGACGGTGGAGTTGGCGATGGAACCGGTCACCAGGTTCGCCAGCGTGCCGGAGCCGGTGATCGGGCCGGAGAAGAGGATGTTGGCCAGGGTGGAGTTCGCGCCGAGGATGGTGGTGCCGGATGCCACGTTGACGGCGTTGAGCACCACCTTCGTGTTGTTCACATTGTTCGTGCTGTTCGCGTACAACGTGCCACCGTTGAGGGTCACCGTGCCGGTGCCGAAGGGGCCGCTGGTCACCGCGCCGACCGCCCCGGCGGAATCGCGCTGGAGGATGACCGTGCCGGCATTGAAGGTGAATCCACCGGCATAGGTGCTCTGCCCCACCAGCGTGAGCGTGCCCGCGCTGTTTTTCTGCAACGTCCCGTTGGAGACGATGTTGGTCACCGTGAGGCTCTTGTTCGCCGCCACGTCGAGCGTGCGCGTGCCAGCTCCGAGGTCGATGAGCAGGCCGTTGTTCGCCGTCCCGCTGCCGAGGGTGACCGTCTGGTTCGAGACCGGATTGACCGTGACATTCCCAGCCAGCGTCAGCGTCTGGTCCGCCGCGGTCACGGCGGCACCGGCGGGGCTGAGGACGCCGCCGCCCTGCACCGTGAGATTGAAGGCCCCCGTATAGGTGAAGGTCAGGTCACCCGTGGTGGTGCGCGGCCCGGCGAGGTAGCTGGTGGTGGCCCCGGTCAGCGTGAGGCCAGCCCCAAAGGTGTCGCTCACCGTGCCCGCCGTCCAGTTGGTGGTCGTCAGGTAGGCATGGGTGGCATCGTTGCCCGTACCGGTGGCGGCACCGATCCACTGGGCCTGGGCCGTGGAGACGGTGAAGAAGGCCGCCACCACGGGAAGGGTGGCGGAGTAGAAAGCGATCGTGCGAATGGCGAGGCGGCTGGGTTTCATGGGCTTGAACGAATGGGGGTGGAGCGGATGGGAGGGATGATCGGCAGCCTGCCCGCAGGCGGAGGTCACGCGCGCCGCATGGGCCAACGGTTCAGCTTGTCGATCTCGTGCTATGAGTGGTAATGATGATTCTTGCCCCCGTTCATCAACGGAATGCATTGTCTTCCATGGTAGATACCTGTGTTTACCTGTGGTATTCTGTTAAACACCCCGCATACGATCCACCCCCTCATGGAGCCCGAGAACAGCCTGCCACGTGTCAGCATGCGGGAAATCGCCGCCCGGCTGGGGGTGAGCCACGTCACGGTCTCCATGGCGCTGCGGGACAACCCCCGGGTCTCCCTGGCGACACGGGAAAAGATCAAGAAGGCGGCCGAGGAATGGGGCTACCGGCGGGATCCGCTGCTCAGCGCCCTCGCCACCTACCGGAAGAGTAAAACCACCACCACCATCCACTCGGTGGTGGCTTGGATCAACGCCTGGGAGCGGCCTGATGAACTCCGCGGCTACAAGGAATTCGACAGCTATTGGAAGGGAGCCAGCCAGGCTGCGGAGAAGTTCGGCTACCGACTCGAAGAATTCCGGATCGACAAGACCATGACGACTTTTCGCCTCCACCGGATCTTCCAGACCCGGGGTATCCGCGGGATTTTACTGCCGCCGCACGGTCCCTACCAACCGGCATGGGAGGACTTCCCCTGGAGCGATTACTCCGTCGCCCGCTTCGGGCGCTCCCTTAAACATCCGGCCGCCCACCTGGTCACCGCCGACCAACTCACCAACACGTTCGTCGCCGTGGAGAAGATGATCGAGCGGGGCTACAAGCGTATCGGCCTGATCACCTTTGAAACCGATCTCGATCCCCGCGGCCCCCATTTCACCGCTGGCTTCCTGAGTGCCCGGGCCCTGCTCCATGACGTGGACGCACTCCCGATGTTTTGCATCAAGGAACCGGTCACCGCCGAAACGATCGATTCGTTCCGGGCCTGGATGGCGGAGCAAAAACCGGATGCGCTGCTCAGCACCGTGGAACAGAAGATCCTGCTGCAAAAGGCCGGCTACCGTGTGCCGGAGGACGTGGCCGTGGCGGTCACCAGCGTGCTCGATGGCGGCGCGGACAGCGGCATGGACCAGCACCCGGAGGAGATCGGCCGGGTCGGCTTCCTGCTTCTGAACTCGCTGCTCAACGACAGCGCGCGCGGCATTCCCACCATCTTCCGCCAGATCCTGGTCCAGGGAAGCTGGGTGGATGGCAAGAGCCTGCCCGACCGCCGGCGGCCGTCGTGACACCGCCTGAGACCGCGCCCGTGGCCAAGGTGGCAAATGGAATGTGATCCGCCTTCTCTTCCTCCGCGCTCACGGCTCGAACACCAGGGTTTTCGCGCCCGCATCGGGGTGGACGACGAGCAGGGCCACGCGCTTGATCCGCAGGTCCGGATCGAACGAGTGGGTGAGGTAGTCGAACTTCCCGCGCAGGTCGGTGTAGCCGTCCTTGAGGAACCGCGTTTGCCCGCCACGGGTCTCGACGTAGACCTTCACGTAGCTCTTCACCAGCGGTTTGCCCGCGGTGTCGAGCACCTGCACGGTGCGCTCGGCCGGGTTCCGCAGCAGGTCGATGGCGCGGCTGTCCAGCACCTGGAGCACCTGCTTGGTGCCCGCGTCGGCGGCGACGAGGACATTGCCGTGGCGGAACGATTCCGGTAGCTCGACCCGCGTTTCACCGTTGGCGGCAAGCGTCACCTCGCGGGTGTCGTTGGCGCGGATCGGCGGCAGGCCGTCCATGCCGCCCTTCAGGAACGGGTCCTTTGAGAACAGCACTTCCAAATCGACATGGAAGAGCTGGAGCCGCGCCTGCTGGAGGCCGCGGTGTTTCAATTGCAGCGTGCCATCGGCGGCGGAGGCGATCTCCAGCGAGGGCTCGGTAGCGGTGGCCGGCGGAGCGGCCGGGCGGCCCTTCGCCAGTGCGGCGATCTCATCGGCCTGCGCCACCACGGCGGCGAAACGCCCGCGCCACAGCGCCAGCGGATGCCCGGCGTAGCGCGTGGCGATGGTGCGCGCGTCCTCCGGTTTCTGCATGGCGAAGAGCAGGACGGCGTGGAGGTAATCGTAGGCCGTGCGGCCCGGCAGTTTCGCGGGGTCGATCTGGTTGAAACGCTCGATCGCCTCGCCGGTGCGGTCCTGGAGCTGGAGCAGGAGCGCCAGCCGGAGCTGGTCGCCATCGTCCAGCGCGGGCTTCCACGCCAGTTGGTCGAGCACGGTTTCCTGGAACTTCGCAGCCTCCACGTTCGAGAGCCGCGGGTTGTCGCCATGGCGGTGGGCGCGGCGGTTCACCAACGGATCGAACTCGAGCGACTCGAATTCGAGGTGCTCCTGCGGCCGGACATCGAGCAGCGGGCTGCTCAGCCAGCCGCCGACCTCCGTGAGCGTGTGCGAGTTCTCCAGATACTCGCGGATCGCGGTGACATCGCGGTGCTTGAAGCCATACGCCGCGATCTCCGGAGAGAACACCAGCCGCTCCCGCAGCACCGCGGTGGCGGCGGTGAAGAAGCCTTTGTCCTGGAGCCGCCACAGGATCTGGTGGAGGTCCAGCGTGTGCAGGTTGTCCCGGCGCAGGCGTTCCAGCACCTGCTCCGCGGTGCCATCGCGCGCGAGCACGGGCCACGAGGTGGTGTCCGCTTCGGCGGCCTCCGCCGCCACCTCCAGCGTTCGCTTCCCGGCGTGGGCGAGCACGGTTTCGCCCTCGGTGACGTGCAGCGGATAGAGCGTGAAGGATCCGGCGGCGGGGAAATAGAATGCCAGGTCGAGGTTCGCCACGCCATAGGGTTTCAGCGTGACGGTCTTCGAGAGCGTCACCGGCAGGCCCTTCAGCGGCATCGCCCCGGCGGGGATCTGCGCGAGCACGTCCACGCGGCGTTCGTCGCCGCCCGGATTGGTGACCACCAGCGAGATGCCGTAGTGCTCCCCGGCCACCAGCTTGTCCCCCACCGTGGCCTGCTGTTTCCGCCCGTTCACGGTGCGGAAGTCATCGCCGAGGCGGTGCAGCGTTTCCCGCACCAGCACCGGCGCGTCCGCGGCCACCTTGTCGGTCTCGCGCGTGTCCTTGTAGAACAGCAGCATCGGCGCGCGCGCCTTCACGTGCAGCTTCGCCGCCTCGGCGCGCACCTCCGGCTTCTCCGCGCGCTCCGGCAGATCGAGCAGCGCCAGGCACATCAGCGCCTCGTTCGCGTGGTGGATGCACTCGTTGAAATGCGGCGACAGGAACGGCCCCTTGCCATCCCACGCCGCGAGGTCGATCCAGAAACGGTTGAGCGGGATGAACTCCTCGTCGCTCGATCCACGATGTTCATGGTAGTTCGATTCCCGCCAGACGCGGGTGGTGTCCGGATCGACCGATGGCACGGGCAGCGGCAGCACGCCGGAGGTCGGCCCGTCCGATGCCGCGAAGGGATCGGCGGAAGCAACCTTCGCGTCCTTGAACGTGTCGGTCAATTGCGCCACCTTGTCGAGCTCGGTGGGAGAGCTGGTGACCAGCAAGCGGTTCCCCTCCAGGGTGGCGGAAGCACCTTCCGGAAGCGCGATTCCCGCCCGCTTCAGCAGCTCGGAAATCGGAGGACGCGTCGTCATCCGGGCCTCCGACCCGCTGGACCCGGCCGCACTGGCAAAGGGATCGGCGGCGGCGTTTCCGACGTCGCTGCCGCCGCTATCGAGCATCCCCGAAAAATCGCGAGGCACCACAAAGGCACGGGTGAACAAGTCCTCGCCGGTCTCCGTCTGCGGCACCAGCGTCACCGCGTATTCGTCCACCTTGTAGCGCAAGCGGGTGGCATCGCAGATGTACTTCAGGGCCACGGCGAGCGGCACGTTGCGGAGACGGAGCTGTTTGATGCGCAAGTTGCCCGGCTCCTCCGCTCCCGATATCCCGGAGCCTCCGCCCCCGGCCGGTCGGCGAACGATGAAGTTCACGCCCTTCTTCGCAGGATCGAGTTCGGTGGGGTCCAGCTCCGCCGAGCGCACGCGGAGAAACTCGAGCGCCTGCTCCACCGTGGTGTCCTCGAAATAGATCGAAGGGATCACAATGGCCTGGAGCTTGTTGATCTCATAGGCCGAACCCGTCAGCGCCGCCCCGGAAGCCACGGTCGGAGCCATCGGCACCTCGTTCCTTGCCAGCCCCAGCGAGTCCTTTTCCGAAAGTCCCTCGCCCCGCAGCGTGGCGAGGAACAGGCGATTTTCCGTATCCGCGTCCGGGGCCTCCAGCTCCCAGCGCTGGCGCAGCTCGGTGACCACCCGATCGCGCGCGGCGGGCACCGCCCGTGCGAGCAGCGCCTTCTCCGCGGCGTTCAGCTTCTTCCACGCATACGGCCGCAGGTAGGCCGTGAGATCGCGCTCCAGCAGATAGTCATCGAGGAAGGTCGGCTCCATCTTCCCGGCGAGGCCCGGCTTCACGTATTTGTCAAAGAACGCGCGGTCCTTGCGGGCCAAGAACAGGTGCAGCTCATGGCACGCGTGCTCCGAGAGCTTCGCCAGTTTGTCCGTTTCCGAAAGCTCCGACCAATGGTGCAGGAACGCGAAATCCTGCAGGCCGTGCTTCGCCGCCGGTGTCGCTCCGGCCAGATACGACCACGCTTCCTCCAGCGTGGTGAAGGCGCGCCAATCGGCATCCAGCATGTTATCGATGGTGGTCTCGCCGCCAGTGCCCAGGAAGCTCGCGCCGCGAGTGCCGGTGTGATGCTTCGCCGGATCGAGCGGACGCGCCAGCCGCAGATCGCGCAGCGGCGGCTCGGAAGGAGCCAGTGGCACGGTGGTGCGGCTCAGCGCACCCTGGTCCGTCACCACCACCGCGATCGATTGGCTGGTGCGGAAGTCCGCCAGCGGCACGCGCACCACGCCCTGCGCATCTGGCGTCAGCGTGTAGCGGACCACCGAGCCACTCGCCAAGAAATCGAAGCACGGGAATCCCCCACCCGCCTTCCCGGGGCCTTCCATGCCGAAGGGAGTCGAGGCGCCGGCACCCGCACCCAACCCGCTGCTCCCCAGCCGCCCATCGTCACCACGCGCCGCCGTTTCCTCGTTCGCGGTGGTCTCCTGCTCCGTCCAGCGGTTCACCAGCAGGCCGGGCCGCGGCAACAGCGTGCCGGGGAACGTGACCGCGTTCCGGCGGTCGAGGATGTAACGCATTTCATCATCCAGCTTCCGCTCCGTGAGGTAGCCGCACGCCGATTCCCCGCGGGACCAAGTGATCGAGGTCCTCGGATCGAAGGCCGCAAGATCGGACCACCGCCACCCGGACTGGAGGTAGCGCGTGCCCACCAGAGTCACGCGGGTATTCGCCGTGGCCCCGGACAACCGCAGCGTGAGCGTGTCCCCGGCGGTGGTCGTCTCAGCCACCGCCGGCAGGACCGGCACGGATTTCTGAACCACCTGCTCGGGCGTGAAGATCAAGCCATCCCGCTCCACCCCGCCATGAACCTTGAGCGTCCGGTCCTCGTCATCGACCTGGAGCGCATATTCCCCGGGCGCGAGCCCTTTCACCACCAGCCGCCCGTCCTCAACCGCGAGGCCATCCGTCAAATCCTCGGCCACCCCGTCCTTGGCGGTCCGCAGCAACCGGAACCGGGCGCGGTCCATCCTTTCCGCGCCACCGGCCACGGGCAAACGGAGCACGTCGCGAACGCCGAGCTCGAACCTTGCGCGGGGCAGCGAACCCTCCCGCGTGTCCTTCTCCGGGCTCATCGTGGTCGCCTGGATGTCGTTTCCGCTGACCTTGAGACTGGCGATCCCTTTCAGTTCCCCCAGCTCGATGCGGCCATCCGCGCCGGTCCGCAGTTCCGTGGTTACCGGATCCGCGTAATCGCGGTGCGTCCACTCGATCTCCACCGCCCGGTTCGCCAGCGCCTCGCCATTCCGCCCACGCAGGTCGAGGCGGTAGCCACGGGTGGTGAGGGACAATTGCGCGATGCCGGTGGTGTCGGTATCGAGCACGCCGTTGATCGCGAACTCCCGGGACGCCGATTGCTCCACCGGCTCGCCGCCGGATTTCGGGTCCACCTTGGCGGTGAGTTTCAGCCCGACCTTCCGCGCGTCCGGCGGCACCAGGAAATCGACCGTCTGCTCGGCCAGCGGCTTCAGCCCGTCCGAGATCACCCGCTGGGTGGTGACTCCATCGCCGAGCGTGGCCGTGAGGGTGAGCGTGAGGTTCTTCAGGCGCTCCAGCGGCACTTCCGCTCCCAGGTCGGTCAATCGCAGGGCCATCCGCAGCGTGGCCCGCTGGTTGGCGATCAATTGCTCGCGGTCGACATGGAAACGCGCGTCCAAGTACGGGGCCGAGGGCCGCAGCGAAAGCTTCACCGCCGTGGCCAATCCCCCACCGCTGGCCACCGCCCGCGGCGAATCGGCATGAAACCCCGCCATCACCGCGATCCGTCCGTCCGCCCCCGGTTTCAGCATCTGGCCGTCCACGGTGAGGACCGCGTCCGGCACCGGTGTCCCAGTCTCATCGAACACCCGCACGGCCACCCCGCCCTCCACCGGCTCCGCCACCGTGGCCAGGCTGCCTTTCCGGATCAAAGCCCGCGCGGCCACGCCACGCGACACCGTTTCCACGATCCAGGCACCGCGGCCTTTCAGCTCCGGCAGGTCGATCGACTCGCGGTGGCGCACCAGCGCGGGTTGGGTATAGGTCAGCCGGGTTTCCTGGGCGGGCACCAATCCGTCGAGGTCGAGATCGGCCTCCGGCTCCTTGTCATGGGTCGAGAACCACGAATCCAGGTCCAGCGGATACACCCGCACCAGCAGTTCCGGGGTGTTCTTCAGGTCCAGCGCCAGCTTCACCCGCGCATCCGCGGCGAGGCGTTCCGGCTGGCCGGGCGCGAAGCCGAGGGTGGTGCGCTCCCGCAGCTCGCGGAATGCCACCGGATCGAGCGCCGCGCCCCATTTCGCTGGATCGGCCCCGGCCAGCAAGCGGGCCTCGGCATGCAGGAGCGCGAGACGCTTGTCCTCGATGAAGGGCGCGAAGGCTGCCGGTGAATCGGCCGCACCGAGGAAATGATCGAGGTAGTCCTGGAGCAGCCGCATATCGTCCGGCACTTCCGGCAGACCGGTGGCGTTCCAAAACGACTCGTCCACCGAGAGCCCCTTCTCCGGAACCGCCCGCAGCAACGGGTGCGCCTTCCGCGGCACCGCCAGCAGCGTGAGGAAATCGTCCTGCGGGTAGTTACCGAGTTCCCTCTGGAGTGAGAGATGGCTTTCCAGCGCCGCGAGGTGCAGCCCGGCCAGCGCCGGGGACAGCGTGCGGGTGAATTCCAAGCACCGTTTCGCATAGGCGGCCTGCACCGCTCGATCGGTGCGGAGGGCGACCGGATCGGCGGGCCGCAGCGCCCCGAGATAGCGGAGGACAAAGGACGCCTGCCCCTTGAGGCGCGGTTCCAGCCGCACCAGTTCGTCCATCTGCGCCACCGTCAGCAAGTCCAGCAGCGGGATCGGGTTGGGCAAACCGTTCGCCGACCGCTTGGCCCCCTCGGCCAGTTCCGCCGCGATCAATTTCGGGACCGCCGGATGGTCCGCCCGTTTCAGATGGCCCAACACCCACCGGCGCTTCGCCACGGAAAACGACTCGGCCTTGTCCAGCTCCGCATAAAGCCGGGCCGCGCCATATCCCTCCCACGGGTTGTCCCGGCGTTGCGCCGCCGCTTCTTGTTCGAAAGCCGCCACCGAAATGGCGTCCGCCGCCAGCGCCGTCGGCAGCTTTTCATCCGCCGCCGCGTCCGGCCGGGTGTCGTCGAATTTCAGTTCCAGGTGACGGATCAGGTCGTCCGCCGTCTTGTCCGGATTCCCCTGCCACGCCAGCAGCAGCGTGCGGTTTTCCAGTTCGCGGAGGCCATCCCCGTCCACCGGACGCTCCTTTCGTGCGATCGCCACCCGCCACTCGGCCAACACCGCCTCACATTCCTTCGCCCGCCCGGCGAGCTGGTGGTCCAGCGCCCGGTAGAAGAACCAGTCCCGCGTCTCCGGCACCAGCCGCCCGAGCGCCTCAGTGCGGGTCGCCGGATCGGCAAACCGTTCCTTGAACTCCAGATCCGCGGAATACACGGGCATCGACAGGGCCAGGGCGACGAGGGCAGGACGCATGGTCCATCTAATTAGACAAGCCGTGGTGGGAGGGGAAGATAAACAAGGAGTAGGGACATTCCTGTCCCGTTCTTTGCAAATTTGCCGGCTATGCCGGGTGGATTACAAACGGGACAAGAATGTCCCTGCTCCTTGGCTTTCGCCCCCCAAATCGCCCATTTTCGATTTCGATTGGCCAATCCGCCATTCCCCCCTAGGATCCCGCCCCCCGAGCGGGGAAACGACTCATGGCAATCGAAGCACTGGAACTGGCCAAGGCATGCGCCAAGGCGGCGGATGAAATCCAAGCGGAGGACATCCGCGTCTGGGACATGCGCGGCGTGTCGAACCTGACCGACTACATGATCGTCTGCTCGGGCAACTCCATGCCCCACCTGCGCGCGATCCTGCGCGACATCTCCGCCCACGTGGAGGAATGGACCGGCTCCCGCCCGGCGAACGCCGAAGGCAAGGCCGATACCCGCTGGGTGGTCCTCGATTACATCGACGTGATGGTTCACATCATGCACGACGAGCTGCGCGATTACTACGGCCTCGAAAAGCTGTGGGGCGACGCCAAGGAGGTCGAGTGGAAGACTGCCACCGAAGCTCCGCAGGCCGACGCCTGAAGACGCAAGACTGGAAGAAGTAAGAAGCAAGAGGAAGAGCCCATCAGGCGCTTTTCCCCTCTCCGCTCTTGCGTCTTCCGTCTTCCCGTCTTGAGTCTCCGGCGTGCGCATTGAAGTCATCAACACGGGGACCGAGCTCACGCTCGGCAACACGCTCAACACCCATGGCGCGTGGTTCGGCCGCGAGCTGTTCAAGCTCGGCCTGCGCATCGAACGCCAGACCACCGTGCCCGATGGCGAGGCCATCCGCGAATCCCTCGCGGAATCCGTTTCCCGCGCCGATGCCGTGATCGTGACCGGCGGCCTCGGCCCCACCAGCGACGACCTCACCCGCGAGATCACCGCCGAGGTGCTCGGGATCGACCTGATCACCGATGAGGCCGCGATCCGCTCGCTGGAAGCCTTTTTCGCCACCCGCAACAAGGTGATGGCGGACTCGAACCGCAAGCAGGCCCTCATTCCGGTCGGTGCCGACGTGCTGCCGAACCCGAACGGCACCGCCCCGGGCGTCTACGTCCCGCCGCGCCTCAATGGCCGCGGTAATGCCGCCGTTTTCCTGCTCCCCGGCCCGCCCCGCGAGCTGCACCCGATGTTCCGCGAGGAAGTCGTCCCCCGCCTGCGCGCGCTCGCCGGGGTGGAGGCCGCCGCCGGCGCGCTGGAGCTGAAGTTCACAGGCGTCGGCGAAAGCGATTTCAACCAGGCCATCGACGCCCGCCTCGCCCTCGTGCCCGGCCTCGAATACGGCTACTGCGCCCACATCGGCGAGGTCGACCTGCGCTTGATCGGCGACGAAACCGCCCGCGAGGCCGGTCGCAAAATCGCGCTCGATGAGTTCGAGCGGTTCCTGATCAGCGACGATGGCACCTCCCTGCCCGAGACCGTGCTGCGCCTGTGCCAGGCCCGCGGCTGGAAGCTCGCCACCGCGGAAAGTTGCACCGGTGGCCTGATCGCCAGCCGCATCACCGACGTCGCCGGATCCAGCGCCGTCTTCACCCACGGCTTCGTCACCTACGCCAATGAGGCGAAGCGCGACCTCCTCGGCGTGCCCGAGGAACTCCTGAAACTCCACGGCGCGGTCAGCGAACCGGTCGCCCGCGCCATGGCCGAGGGCGCGCTCAACGCCAGCGGCGCGGACATCGCCGTGGCCGTCACCGGCATCGCCGGACCGGACGGCGGCAGCGAGGACAAGCCGGTCGGCACCGTCTGGCTCGCCTGGGCCGTGAAGGGCGGCGAAACCATCGCCCTGCGCCAGCTCCACCTCCGCAACCGCAAGGACTTCAAGCTCGGCGTCAGCCAAGCCGCCCTCGACGGCATCCGCAAGCTCGCGAAGTAGCGCAAGTTTCCAACTTGCGAGTGGGAAAACTCACGCCAACCCACGCGCCTCCAGCCCCCCCCTCACACGCCCGCTCCCCTCTTCCTCTTCTCTTACTTCTTACGTCTTCGAGTCTTCCATCTTCTTCCACCCCCGCCACGCGTGGACGAAGAACGCCGCCGCGAACACGAACATGAAGAACGACAGGAACTGCCCCTTGCTCAGCGGCCCGAACATCGCCGCATCCGGCTCACGGAAATTCTCCCCGATGATCCGGAACAACGCGTAGAGCGCGAAGAACAACCCGGTCAGCAGACCATTCGGAGCCTTCGGAAACTTCAAGCGCACGAACCACAGGATCGCGAACAACGCCACGCCCTCCAGGCCCGCCTCATAGAGCTGCGACGGATGCCGCGGCTCCAGGTATGGCTCCAGCACCGTCCGCATCTCCGGAAGCTGCCGGTTTGCCTCCAGCAGCGCGTCGAACGCCTGGTGGGAGACCACCCGGAAAGCATCGTCCTGCACCGGCACCCGGTTCATGGCATCCACGGCGTTCACCAGAATGGGGTTACCCCCTCCCTCCGTCATCAATGACTTGGGCAGATGTCCCGATGACGCGAGTTCCATCACCTTCACCGTTCCGGCATTCAGCGCCTCGTAGAAATTCGCGGACTCCGGTGCCTTCCCATCATTGAGCGCCAGCGGGAACTTCATCGCCCACGGCACCGCGCCTTCCTTCACCCGTAGCCCATACAGCTCGCCATTCCAGAAATTCGCGATCCGCCCGAAAAACAACCCGACCGGTGCCACCACGCACAGGCCATCGCCCAGCGCCGTCCACGCCACCTTCTTCTTCTTCGCGTAGAACCACGTGAAAATGAACAGCCCGAGGATCCCGCCGTGGCTCGCCATGCCGCCTTCCCACACCCGCAGGATGCTCAGTGGATCATGGAACACCTCCGCCCGCTTCTGCGCGGACTCCAGGATCTGATAGAACAGCACGTAGCCGAGCCGCCCGCCGATGAACACCCCCAGCAGCGCCGCCGCCGCGATGAAATCCCCGGCCTCCTCCGGCTTCAACACCCACAGCTTCCTGGTCGCCAGATACTTGAGCAGCAGATACCCCGCCGCGAAGCCCCCGAGATACGCCAGCCCATACCAGCGCAGTGTGAGAAATCCCGCCTTCAGTGCAATCGGATCGAGGTGGTGGACGTAGGTGGCGAACACGGCGGCAGCACACACCATCCCCGCCCGCCCCGCAAGCGGCGAACCCGTTTCCATTCCACGCTTTTCCCATTGGGATTCCGCCCCACCCGCACTAGCTTCTCCCCATGCCCACCAAGCAGGAAATCCTGGACCTCCATTTCATGGACGCCCGCTTCAAGCTCATCGATCTCGCCGCCTTCCTCGACCGCGTCGACCGCCACCCCGGCGAGCCCGATTTCCGTTTCGAAGCCCTGAAAGCCGCCCTCCCCCTGCTCCTTTCCGCCCAACCCGGCGGCCGCGCCAAGGCCGTGCTCGACGCCCTCTCCGATCCCTCCACCGAGCCGATCGAAAAAGCCACCACTCAGGGAGCCTCCGGCGCCCCCCGCCCCGCCGGCGTCCCACTCTGAAACCTCTTCCTCCGATCACTGCCCACTGATCACTTTTTACTCTGGAGATGAAATACATCGAACCCCACGGCCACATGGTCAGCCGCACCACGGATGACTATGAGAAACTCGCGCTCGCCGGCTGCGAGGCCATCTGCGAACCCGCCTTCTGGGCCGGCTTCGACCGCTCCTCGCCCGCCGGGTTCTACGACTACTACCGCCAGCTCACCGACTACGAGCCGAAGCGCGCCGCCAAGTACGGCATCCCCCATTTCTGCTGGCTGTGCATCAACCCGAAGGAAGCCGAGGACGCCGGTTTCGCCCGCGAGGTGATGTCCATCATCCCCGAGTTCCTCGACAAGCCCACCGTGCTCGGCATCGGCGAGATCGGCCTCAACAAGAACAGCCGCAGCGAGCTCGCCATTTTCGAAGAACACGTCCAGCTAGCCCTGGACCGCGACCTGCCCATCCTCATCCACACCCCGCACCTCGAGGACAAGCGCAAGGGCACCCGCCTCATCCTCGACTCCCTCGCCTCCTTCTCGAAGCTCGACCGCGGCCGCGTCATCATCGACCACGTCGAGGAACACACCGTCGGCATGGTCCTGGACAGCGGCTACTGGGCCGGCATGACCCTTTACCCGGAGAGCAAGTGCTCCCCGAACCGCGCCATCGACATGCTGGAAATGTACCATATGGAGCGCCTGTGGCTGAACAGCGCCTGCGACTGGGGCGTCTCCGATCCCCTCGCCGTCGTGAAATGCGGCCTCGAAATGAAGAAGCGGAAATACTCCGCCGAAACCATCGAGCGCGTCCTCTACGACAACCCGAAGAAGTTCCTCAGCCAGTCCCCGCGCTTCGTGCTGCCGTAACGCTTCCCTCTTCGTAGCCGCGTTCGGGAGAACGTGGGCTGGGACAACCCGCCCCGTTCCCGTGGTTTCCAATGATCAGGGGACACCCCTTTGAAATCCTGGAAACTCCCGGCCAGCGGTCGCTAGGAAAAGAAACTCTTCCCCGGTGCTGATTCGCGCCGGGTGAACAGTTCCTGGTAATCCGGGTCATACACCTCGCTGACCCGGTAGGTCCCGGACATCGTCCATTCCCCCGGCGTCCAGCTCCCGTCCGCATTCAGTTTTTTCTCCATCGTCTGGGACTGGATCAGGGCCTTGCCCCAGATCAGCCATTTGCCGCCGAGGTTCTGCACCAGGAACACCCGCACCGGATCGAGGTGGAAGATCCGCGCCCCGTCTTTCCCGTGGAACGAAAACACCCGGTCCTGCACGTCCGCAAGCGTCACCGGCGAAACCCTGTGGCGTTCCAGATCGAAAACCTCCACCGGAAACCCCTGAGCCTCTCCCAGCAACAGGGTGTCATTCAACTCTAACGGACTGCCCATGCCCCAACGTGGCACCCGCCCCAAGTAGCACAAGCATTCCTGCTTGTGAGTGGGGACACTCACCCCAATCCCACCACCGCCAGTCCGCTCACCTGCGCACGCACCACACGTCTCTCCCATAGGTCGCATAGGTCCCATAGGTCCCATAGGTCCCATAGGTCCTATACGTCCTATACGTCCTATACGTCCTATACGTCCTATACGTCCTATACGTCCTATAAGACCTATAAGACCTATAAGACCTATAAGACCTATAAGACCTATAAGACCTATAAGACCTATAAGACCTATAAGACCTATAAGACCTATAAGACCTATAAGACCTATAAGACCTATAGGCCCTATCCCCCAAAACACTCCGCCACACCCCACAGGCCGCAAACCACCTCACACCCACACCCATCCACACACCCCACCCCCAAACAAAAAAAGAGCCCGTCCTCATCTTTCGACAAGGACGGGCAAATACCTGGCGACGACCTACTCTCACAGGACCTATCGTCCAACTACCATCGGCGCTGCAGCGTTTCACTTCCGGGTTCGGAATGGGACCGGGTGGTTCCACCGCGCTGTGGTCACCAGAGGGCAATCTTGGTTCATCACTCGTTGATGATGATCAAAACTGGGACTCTGAGGACGAACAGCTTCAGCTTCGTCATTTCAGTATCTTCTTCAGAACAGCGGACCTTCAACACGGTCCGCTCCCTGACATCCACACGGAGAACTTCATTTTCCTAACTTAACCGATCCACTCGAGCCTCTCACTATGGCCTCGGGATCCAAATCCCTTTCAACAACGGCAACGATTCCGATGGAATCAAGCCGAACGGATGATTAGTACTGGTAAGCTGAATATATTACTACACTTGCACTTCCAGCCTATCAACGTGGTAGTCTTCCACGATCCTTCAGGGAAAATTCATCTTGGGAGGAGCTTGGCGCTTAGATGCTTTCAGCGCTTATCTCTTCCGCACTTAGCTACCCAGCCATGCTCTTGACAGAACAACTGGTGCACCAGAGGTGCGTCAATTCCGGTCCTCTCGTACTAGGAATTGAACCCCTCAATTTTCCTGCGCCCACAGAGGATAGAGGACCGAACTGTCTCGCGACGTTCTGAACCCAGCTCGCGTGCCGCTTTAACCGGCGAACAGCCGGACCCTTGGGACCTTCTCCAGCCCCAGGATGCGACGAGCCGACATCGAGGTGCCAAACTTCGCCGTCGATATGAACTCTTGGGCGAAATCAGCCTGTTATCCCTAAGGTACCTTTTATCCGTTGAGCGACGGCAATTCCACATTCTACCGCCGGATCACTTAGGCCTACTTTCGTATCTGCTCGGCTTGTTGGCCTCACAGTTAGGCGGGTTTATGCCTATGCACTCGACACACGGTTACCGACCGTGCTGAACCCACCTTCGCGCTCCTCCGTTACTCTTTAGGAGGATACCGCCCCAGTAAAACTGACCGGCTGACACTGTTCCCCGCCCGGATTCACGGGTCGAGGTTAGATCTTCCAACACCCAAGGGTGGTATCTCACTGGCGGCTCCGCGATCCCCTAAAGGACCACATCAAAGCCTCCCACTTATGCTGAGCATGAAAATCGAAAAACCAATGACAGCTTACAGTTAAGGTCTATAGGGTCTTTCCGTCCTTCTGCGGGTAGGCGGCATCTTCACCGCCATTACAATTTCACTGAGCACCTGGTTGAGACAGCGCCCAACTCGTTACACGATTCGTGCAGGTCGGAACTTACCCGACAAGGAATTTCGCTACCTTAGGACCGTTATAGTTACGGCCGACATTCACGGGGACTTGGGCTCAAAGCTTCGCCTTGCGGCTAACCTCTTACCTTAATCTTTCCGCATTGGTCACGTGTCACATCGTATACGTAGACTTACGTCTTGGCACAATGCTGTGTTTTTGCTAAACAGTCGGTTGGGCCATTTCACTGCGGCCTGGAAATCAGGCACCCCTTATCCCGAAGTTACGGGGCCAATTTGCCGAGTTCCTTAACCAGGGTTCACTCTTACGCCTTGGTATACTCTACCCACCCACCTGTGTCGGTTTGCGGTACGGGTTGCTTAGCATGCACTAGGGCTTTTCTAGGCACAGACTTCGGTAATGCGGATCGGCCGTAGCCTCACCTCGGAATTCAATTACTTAGTTACCTCCATCCATGCGTCATCCTAGCTTAAGGTTCGCAAGTGCAGGAATATTAACCTGCTGTCCATCGGTTACGCCCATCGGCCTCACCTTAGGTCCCGACTAACCCAGGGACGAAAAACGTAGCCCTGGAAACCTTGGGTTTACGGCGGACCGGGATTTCACCGGTCTTATCGTTACTTATGTCTGCATCCTCTCTTCTCAGCACTCCACAGTCGGTCGCCCTCCTGCTTCAAGGCACTGAGAATGCTCCTCTACCGCGCCATTCAAAAGAATGACACCCAGAGCTTCGGTATTACGCTTATCGCCGATCATTTTCGGCGCAGAATCTCTCGATGAGTAAGCTATTACGCACTTTTTAAATGGTGGCTGCTTCTAAGCCAACATCCTCACTGTCTGTGAAATTCCACATCCTTTCCACTTAGCGTAATTTAGGCACCTTAGCTGCTGATCAGGGTTGTTTCCCTTTTGACGATGAAGCTTATCCCCCACCGTCTCACTGCTATGCTCCATTGAGTGGTATTCGGAGTTTGATAGGGTTTGGTAGACGGGTATGCCCCCTAGCCCTTTCAGTGCTCTACCCCCACTCATCAGCACATAACGCTGCACCTCAATGCATTTCGAGGAGAACCAGCTATCACGGGGTTTGATTAGCCTTTCACTCCTACCCTCAGCTCATCCGAGAATTTTTCAACATTCACCGGTTCGGTCCTTCACGTAGTATCACCTACGCTTCAACCTGGCCAAGGGTAGATCACCTCCGCTTCGGGTCCAGCACCTGCAACTAATTCGCCCTATTGGGACTCGCTTTCGCTTCGCCTCCGTTCCAGAAGAACTTAAGCTCGCCACAGATACTAACTCGCAGACTCATTAAGCAAAAGGCACGCCATCACCCACGAATGGGCTCTGACACCTTGTAGGCACACGGTTTCAGGTTCTATTTCACTCCGCTCACAGCGGTTCTTTTCACCTTTCCCTCACGGTACTGGTTCACTATCGGTCGCTAACTAGTATTTAGCCTTACGCAGTGGTCTGCGCAGATTCACACAACGTTCCACGTGTGCTGTGTTACTCAGGAACACCCTAGGGGCAGATCGGATTTCGGATACGGGGATGTCACCCTCTGTGTCGTGCCTTTCCATGCACTTCTCCTATCGTCACCACTCCCACGTCGGGGTCCTACAACCCCGGGGACAAGTCCCCGGTTTGGGCTCTTCCGCTTTCGCTCGCCACTACTGACGGAATCGATTCTCTTTCTTTTCCTCCGGTTACTGAGATGTTTCACTTCACCGGGTATCGCGTCTTCTTCCCTATTTGATTCAGAAAGAAACGATGGCGTATTAACACCACCAGGTTACCCCATTCGGAAATCTCCGGATCAAAGCGTATTTGCCGCTCCCCGAAGCTTATCGCAGCTTATCACGTCCTTCATCGCCTGTTAGCACCAAGGCATCCACTGTGTGCCCTTCGTAGCTTGATTCCTTTCGAAATCAGCCATCGTTGAGTCTTCACTCATTTCTGAGTGTTCAACAAAATTGCCATAAACATTAATTGGGAATTTAGAGTATTCCAAGACCACGTAAAGAGCGCTCATATGAGCAATCAATATGCAGTCAGGAAAAACTTATTTCTCCATGCGGATGTCAAAGAGCGGACTCTCTTCTACAATGCTAAACTCGCTTCTCCCAGTTCCTTTGCTAGGCAAGAGGTGGTGGGCCTGGCTGGACTCGAACCAGCGACCCCGCGCTTATCAAGCGCGTGCTCTAACCAACTGAGCTACAGGCCCAAAGTATTGGACTCATGCCCAATTGAAGTTGGTGGAGGCACAGGGACTCGAACCCTGGACATCCAGCTTGCAAAGCTGGCGCTCTACCAACTGAGCTATACCCCCTCTCTGGAGGTGCGAATTGAAAAGAAAAAAGCCAAATCGTATGCTGCGAACCATGCTGGTTTGCTCAGGTTAAAGGATTTGAATGTTGTGAGGGCGATTGCTCGCTTCTCGCTCCCAAGCCAACATTTGCATGCTGGTGGGAGTCGACCTTCTCAGGGATGGACTAGCCATTTGAGATTCTCCGTAGAAAGGAGGTGATCCAGCCGCAGGTTCCCCTACGGCTACCTTGTTACGACTTCATCCCAGTTACCAGCTACACCTTAGGGCTCTGCCTCCTTGCGGTTGGCGCGAACACTTCGGGTGCGACCGGCTTCCATGATGTGACGGGCGGTGTGTACAAGACCCGGGAACGTATTCACGGCACCGTAGCTGATGTGCCATTACTAGCGATTCCGGCTTCATGGAGGCGAGTTGCAGCCTCCAATCCGAACTGGGCCCAGTTTTATAGATTTCCTCCACCTCGCGGTCTCGGTTCTCATTGTACTGGGCATTGTAGTACGTGTGCAGCCCTAGGCGTAAGGGCCATACTGACCTGACGTCGTCCCCACCTTCCTCCCAGTTGATCTGGGCAGTCTGACTAGAGTTCCCGGCATTACCCGCTGGCAACTAGTCACAAGGGTTGCGCTCGTTGCGGGACTTAACCCAACATCTCACGACACGAGCTGACGACGGCCATGCAGCACCTGTGCAAATCCCCCGAAGGGTCACTCGCTTTCACGAGATTAGAGATGCATGTCAAGCCTAGGTAAGGTTCTTCGCGTTGCATCGAATTAAGCCACATACTCCACCGCTTGTGCGGGTCCCCGTCAATTTCTTTGAGTTTTAGCCTTGCGGCCGTACTTCCCAGGCGGTGCGCTTAACGCGTTAGCTCCGGCACAAGGGGGGTCGAATCCCCTCACACCAAGCGCACACCGTTTACTGCCAGGACTACAGGGGTATCTAATCCCTTTCGCTACCCTGGCCTTCGTGCCTCAGCGTCAGATACTGTCCAGTGACTCGCTTACGCCACGAGTGTTCCTCTCGATCTCTACGCATTTCACTGCTACACCGAGAATTCCAGTCACCTCTCCAGTCCTCAAGTCAAGCAGTATCGGATGCAGTTCCGGGGTTGAGCCCCGGGATTTCACATCTGACTTACCTAACCGCCTACGCACCCTTTACGCCCAGTGATTCCGAACAACGCTTGGGACCTTCGTATTACCGCGGCTGCTGGCACGAAGTTAGCCGTCCCTTCCTCTTCCGGTACTATCAACCCTGTCTGCTATTCACAGCCAGGTCTTACTCCCGGATGACAGGAGTTTACAATCCGAAGACCGTCATCCTCCACGCGGCGTTGCACCATCAGGGTTGCCCCCATTGTGAATTATTCTCGACTGCTGCCACCCGTAGGTGTCTGGACCGTGTCTCAGTTCCAGTGTGCCTGATCGTCCTCTCAGACCAGGTACCCGTCGTTGCCTTGGTGAGCCGTTACCTCACCAACTAGCTGATAGGGCGCGAGCCAATCCTCCAGCGACAGCCTTGCGGCCGCCTTTACTCTTGCGAGACCATGGGGTATTAATCCAAGTTTCCCTGGGTTATTCCCCACTGAAGGGCATGTTACTCACGTGTTACTCACCCGTGCGCCACTAAGAGAAATCATATTGCTACTCATTCTCCCCGTTCGACTTGCATGTCTTAAACACGCCGCCAGCGTTCGTTCTGAGCCAGAATCAAACTCTCCGTAAAAATATAGTGCTAGGTTCTATAAAGAACCTGCTTAAATTGGACCTACTGACCAGGTTTCCCTGGTTCAGCCTGCGCACCTCTCAAGGCGCGCAGCACACAATTTAGCCTTTTTCTTTTCCGCTCAGCCTCAAACCGCCGCACCAGAGACTCTTTGCAGAGTGTTGGCACCGTTCGTGCTGAGCCGCATTGTCAAAGATCCGTTTCGAGGGGACTAAGAAGCCGATCGGGTGTTTCCACCGCGACCGGCTGTCGGTCTCTCGTGTCGCGCTTCGTAGCGGCGACGGGCGCAAGCTACCCTGAACGGACCCCGCGGGTCAATGCCTTTCGTGATGTTTTTTCACGACGAACCCGCAAGATTACCCCAAACCATTCAAAATCAACAGGAAGAATTCCGGTTTTTTCTGACGGAATGGTCACCGAAACGGCCCAATCCGACCCCAAAACGGGCTCCAACAGGGCCCCAAAAGCGGGTTTGGGGACGAATCGGGCGTGAAACGGACCGCAATGCCTAACAGAGGGCTGTTAGAGCGGGCGGAGGGGATTGTTAAATCGATAGTAATGCGCTGTGGGTAAGTGGATTGCGACGTCGGCTCGCGGTGGAAATCACGATGGAGATGACGCGCTCCACCGGGGTGATTTAAGAGCACTAAAGCACCCCAACACGCTGTCTGTTAGAGAGCTGCATCCAATGTAGCGCGAGGCTCCTGCCTTGCGTGTTTCTGACGCTCCATTCGGAGGATCGGACGCTTCCAGCGGAACGAACTCCACCCCACACGCAAGGCGGGAGCCTCGCGCTACCTCACGAGCGCGGCTACGAAGAGGAAGAGTCCCCAAAAAGAAAAAGCCCGTCGCGTGGTGCGACGGGCTTGGAGAGAAGAAGAAGAACGGGACAAGAATGTCCCTACTCCCAGCCAAGTATCCCAGCTAGGGTTTGTTGGCGATTTGCTTGCGGAAGAGCGGGAGCATTTCGCTTTCGATCCAGGCGAAAGCGGCGGCGAGGCCTTGTTCGCGGTAAAGCTTGCCGATGGAGGCCTCGACGCGGGTGGGATTGCCGAAGGCGCTGAGGAAATCATTCGAGGTGAGGCGGGTGAACCAGACGCCGTCCATGGTCTGGCGCTCCCTCAGCACGAACTCACGGGCGAACAAGGCCAACACGGCGTCCCCCACCCACGCGCTCTCGCGCTCCAACCGGATTTCTTCGTCTTTGCGGCTCACGGCGGCAAGATGCACGCCTCACAGCGGGCGCGCCAGCTTGTTTGCGCGGTCGCGTTCCCGCTGGATCTTCTCCCGCAGGTGGGCCTCGGAGTCCCCGTCCCAGTAGCCGGGCTGGAGTTCCATGAAGACGCTGGAGTACGGCAGGGCGGTGGTGGTGCGGATGACGAGGACGTTGAAACTGCGGTTCGCGTCCTCCAGCAGGGTGAGCAAGGCCTCGTGGTCGAGCTCGGTGGTTTCCCGCGAATGGAGGGAGGCGGCGATCTTCTTGCGGAGGTCATCGACGCCCGGGGCGTAATCGTTCTCCACCGAACGCATTTCCCGGGAAACATAGACCCGCGGTTTGACGTGCTCGGTTTCCTCGATGGTGCGGAGGACGAAATCGACGGCTTCCGGGATCTCCACGGGAGCACTGATCTGGCGGACGCCGGTGCGGCTGTGCGCGGGGAACGAGGCCTCGCTGACGACAATCCAGTTCCGGTAGCCGAGCTGGTTGACCTGGGTGGCCACCGCCGACTTCCAATTGCTGCCGGGCTGCTCCTGCAACGCACACCCGCTGGCAGCCACCGCCATGCCGGCTGCCAGGATCCATCGGGTGAAGTTCATTGCGTGGGAATTAAGCCCGTCGACCGGCGGCTGTCAACGGGCGGCCGGTTACATGAGTTGCGCGCCGGCCTCGGCGAGTTCGGAGCGTTCCCCGCGGCTGAGGGCGACGTGGGCGGCGAAGGGCTGGCCCTTGAGCCGGTTGCGGGTGTAGACGAGGCCGTTGCTGCGGCTGTCGACGTAGGGATTGTCGATCTGGGCGGGGTCGCCGACGAGGACCAGCTTCGAGCCGCGGGACATGCGGGTGACGATGGTCTTCGCCTCCTGCGGGGTGAGCTGCTGGGCTTCATCGAGGATGAAGAAGCGGTTCGGGATCGAGCGGCCGCGGATGTAGCAGAGCGCCTCGATTTCGAGGATGCCCTGGTCCATGAGCACCTCGTAGGGCTTTTTCGCCCCGGAGTCCGGCGCGTCCTTCTTCTGCTGCTTGCGGCGCGGCCCGAGCGGGGCGGCGGGGCGCATCAGCAGGTCGAGCGCGTCGTGGATCGGCTGGAGCCACGGGCGCATCTTCTCATCGAGCGAGCCGGGCAGGTAGCCGAGCTGGTCACCCATGGCGACGACCGGGCGGCTGACGGTGAGGCCGGTGTATTTCCGGTTGAACATTTCGTGGAGACCGGCGGCGACGGCGACCAGGGTCTTGCCGGTGCCGGCGTGGCCGTAGCAGGTGACGAGCGAGATGTCCGGGTTGAGCAGGGCGTCGATCAGGCAGCGCTGGCCGAGGTTCATCGGCTTGAGCGACTGGCCGTCCGGGATCTTCAGGGCCTCCGGGAGCTGGAGGCGCAGGAAATGGCCGCTGGCACCGAGGCGGGCGGGAATGGTCTGCTTCTCGCCGGAACCGAGGAGGACGTACTCGTTCACGGCGACGCCGAGCCAGCGCTGTTCATCGAGCTGGATCTCGCCGCCGCTGGCGAAACGCTGGAGCTCGGTGGCGTCCACCTCGATACGACGGGTCTCGTAGTTCGAGACCTCGCGGACGTCCACCTTGTCATTGAGGTAGTCCTGGCAATCGATGCCCACGGCGCGGGCCTTGAGCTGCATGTTGATGTCCTTCGTGACGAGCACGACCGGGGCGCTGTTGTTCTCGGCGATCAGCAGGCAGGCGGCGAGGATGCGGTGATCGACGCGCTCGCGGTCCGGGAAGATGCGGTAGAAGCGGTTGAGCACCTCCGAGTTTTTCGGGCAACTGGAGGGATCGTAGATGACGAGGCGGACGGTGCCGCCACCGGAGGTGCTGACGCCCTGCGTGACCTTCTTGGTGCAGGAGAACATCTCGGTGAGGCGGCGGTGGACGCGGCGGGCGTTCGCGCCGCGCTCGGTCTGCTCGGACTTGAACTTGTCCAGCTCGGAGAGGACGTCCACCAGCACGCAGAGGTGGTTGTCCTTGAAGCGCTCGAGGCAGGCGGGGTCGTGCAACAGCACGTTGGTATCGAGCACGAAGTTCTTCACGACCTGGGACGGGGCCTTGAGGCCGAAGTCCACGGGTTTCGCTCCCTGGGATGATCGCTTGCGGTTGTTGCCGTCGGCTTGGCTGTATTCGTCGAACATGGGGACCTGGGTGGATTCGTCGACACGCTGGATCATGGGATCGGGAGGTGAGGGTTTCACGAGGCGGGTAACAGGGGGTGATGCCCCGGCCCGCCGCCGGTCATCGCCAAGCCGTCCATCAACGGCATTCTGAGCAACCTTTTACTCAAGATAGCGTCAGTATCCCCCTCGAAGACGGCATGACAACATCAAAGCGGAACCGGCCGGACCGCGGTTCAAAACAATATAAGATGGATCCAGTAGATCGCCGGTTTTTTGCAAAACCCGTTCCCGGCACCCGCTTGCCGCTGCGATGGAACGTCCCGTTTTTTTAGGATTCCAAGCCTTCCCGGACACCGCCGCAAAAGAAAAAACTTTCAGGCCAACAGGGCTCCGAGCACCTCCGCGCGCCGGATTTTGCCAAGCTCGCTCAAGGGCAGGGCGTCGACGACCACCGGCTCGGACAGCCTGCGGAAACCGGGAGCCGTTGCATTGTAGGCATTTAGGACGGCGATGGTGGCCTCACCGGCGGCGGTTTCCGCAATCACGGGCACGAGACGGTGACCCGCGCGCTCATCCGGCACGGCCGCGATGGCAATGTCTCCGTAGCTCAGACGGCCCGCGGAAAGCGCCAGAACCTCGCGCTCAACCGACTCCGGATCAACCAGTTCGCCCAAAATCTTCACCACCGCATCAAGACGTCCGAGCGGCGTGATCCAGCGTCCGTCCACGGTGGCGCGGTCTCCGGTGGCGTGCCACTCCCCCACCCTCGGCACCCAGCGCAGTCCCCGGCCCTCCGGCACCACGCTCCCGCTGAAAAGCACCGCCCCGCCGACGTGCAGGCGGTCGTCTTCATCGGTCCGCGCGTTCCAGGCATCGAGCAACGGCAGCGGCGCGTGTTGATACGGCTGATCCAGTACTTCGAGCGCCTGCGTGGCGATCTGCGAACCGGTCTCGGTCATGCCGTAGCTGGCCAGCACCGGCCAGCCGAGGTCCCGGGCGGCCTGCCCCAGCGCGTCCTCCATGCGCCCCCCGCCGACCACGATGGCGCGCAGGCACGCCGGGCCGCGGTGGCCGCCGGTGACGAGGTCGTGGACCTGGGTGGGCACCAGCGAGACATGGGTGACGCCGTGGCGCTCGATCCACGCTGTGAACTCCGCGGGATTCCATTTCCCGCCGAGGCGGACCATCCGGCTGGCGGCCTCGTAGCTGCGGGCCGCGACGCCGAAGCCGCCGACGTGGTGGAGCGGCAGCGAAAGCCCCCAGCACGAATCCCCGGTGACGCCCAGGTGGCGGTTCACCACGGCGGCGGACAGCAGCAGCGCGTCCTTCTTCAGCGCGATCCATTTCGGCGCGCCGGAGGAGCCGGAGGTCTGGAAAAGGACATGGCCGTCGAGCGCGGGCTCGCCCTCGCACCATGCGGTCACCTCCGGATCGCCGGCGGCGAGCGGCCGCGGATCGGTCCAGAAGGTGGGGTTGATCAGTCGAGCCGGGTCCATACGAGTTCCCCCAGAAGATCGTCGAATCCGAGGCCGGTGCCACCGGGAGGTTGGAAATCCGGTTTCCACGCGCCGAGGTATTCCGAAAACGCGTTCGGCTCGAACAGGTGGTGGGTCTGGACGCCGCACGTGCCAACCAGCCCGCGGAAGGTGAGCGCCAGCCGCGCCGCCTCCCAGGCCGCGAAGGTCTGGCCGAAGGGGTGATCCATGTAGCTGGTGACCACCACCTTGCAGCCGCGCTTCGCCGCCGCCTCGCCGATCAGCCACGGCTCATCGAGCGCGGGTTTCAGCACGAAGACCTGGGCGGCGTCGCAATTCGGCGCGGCCTCGCGGTCGACCGCCAGCCGCACGCCGGTGGTTTTCTTCAGCTCGGTCCAGGTGCTGTCTGCATACGGACAGGGGTCCTCCACGAAGTCGATCTTCCGGCGCACCTCGCGGTCGAGGCCATTGAGGAAAGCCGCCACCTGCTCGGCGGAGGCGGTTTCATTGCAATCCAGACGCCACGAGAGTTTCGGATATTCGGTGGCCATCGCGGTAAGAAACGCGGCTTCCTTGTCGAAATCACGGCCCGCCTTGAGTTTCACGGTCCCGAACCCGGCCTCGACCGCCTCCGCCACGGTGGCGGCGTCCGGCAGCGTGAGCGTGGCGTGGCTGGCGGGGATCTCCATGTCCTCGAACAGCCACTCGCCATTGGTGCGGGAAATGCCGTCCATTTCCGCGCAGCGGACGGCACGGCGGACGATCGGCCAGCGCCGTGCGCCCGCGAGGTCCTCCAGGCACTTGTGCAGCGGCGGGTCGCCGAGCTCCGGCCACGGGTGGAGGCAGCCGTAACCCGCGCCGATGCGGATCAGCACGCCATCGAATTCCCGCCGCGTGGACACGGCATTGAGCCGCGCCCGGCTTTTCAAGCGGTAGCGGGAGATCGAGACGGGCGGGCGGTCGTTGAGAATCATAAATCAAGGAGTAGGGACATTCCTGTCCCGTTTCTGAATACATAGAACATGAAGAACGGGACAGGAATGTCCCTACTCCTTGTATGACGGCATCGCCGAGGGCGGGGCGACGGGCTGGAAGACCGCGCCCACGTGGAAGGCGGCGGCGAAGAGGATGAGCTGCACGCCCGCCATCGCGAGGTAGCGGTTGTAGGCCTTGCCGGGCATCGTGGTGAAAAGCCCGAAGAGAATCCGCATCCCGAGCAGGAACACCGGCGCGCTGGCGATCATCCACTGCACCTGGTGGAACAGCGCCCACACGATGCCGAGCAGGGCCGCGGCATTCACCTCCACCCACAGGACACCGAGCGCGACCTTCGGACCGAAACGCACCGCCAGCGTGCGCTTGCCGGTGGTGGCGTCCTCCTCGTGGTCGCGGAGGTTGTTGATGGAAATCAGCACCGCGGAGAGCAATCCGATCTGCGCGCCGAGCAGCAGCGCCTCGCGCGGCCACGCGCCAGTCTGCACGAACACGGTGCCCGTCACCGCCACGAAGCCGAAAAACAGGATCACGAACAGCTCGCCCAGGCCGCGGTAGGCCAGCGGCCACGGACCGCCGGTGTAGCCGTAGGCGAGGAACAGCGAGGGCAGGCCGATGGCGAGCATGATCGGGCCGCGCGCCGCGATCAGGCCGACGCCGCAAGCCGCTCCGAGCAGCAGAAACACCGCCGCCCAGCCCATGACCGCCTTCCGCGACATCAGGCCACTGGAGGTCACGCGCACCGGACCGAGCCGCTTTTCCGTATCCGCGCCCTTGGCCGCGTCGATGGCGTCATTGAAGAAATTCGTGGCGATCTGGATGCAGATGGCCCCGGCCAGGGTGAGAAAGGCGAGCCAGCCATCGAAGTGGCCGGTGAGTTTCCACGCCAGCACGCAGCCCGCCCACACCGGCACGATCGCCGCGGGCAGGGTCTTCGGCCGCGCGGCCAGGATCACGGATTTCAGGGAAGTGGCGGGCACGGCGGCTGTTTACGGCACGGATTTTCCGATGGGAAGCCTGTGTCGATGCCGGGACCAAGTGTAGCCGGAAGCTCCAGCTTTCGGATTGTATCCGCCAGCTCCAGTTGGCGGGGGCGGACAGGCCGAACAACCACCACCCCCGCAGAGGGAAAGCCGGAGCTTCCCCCTACACTCTGAAAGCAGAGCTTTCAGCTACGCTACCTCACGCCACCACGCCCAGCGGCTTGAGGGTCTTCCACGCGCCGCGGGTGAAGTCCGGAATGTCCATCGGCTGGCTGCCCGCCGCCACCGATTGGGTGGAGAGCTGGAGGATCGAGGACCAGGCCGCGGCATCGTAGACGGTGCTGTCCGGGGTTTCGCCATTCCGGATGCACTCGAGGTGGCGGATCATCATGACGACGTCCATGCCGCCGTGGCCGCCACCCTTCGCGGAGCTTTCCAGGCGCTTGAGCAGCGGGTGCTTGAACTTCTCGCGGAGGGTATTGAACTCGCCGCCGGGAAGCCATTCGTGGCTGCCGGTTTTCAAGCCATACTTACCGGGATCGTTCAGCGCCATGCGGTCCGGGTAGCCCACGAAGGTGCCGCCGGTGCCGGAGAGCATGTTGATGCGGCTGTAGGGGCGCGGCGAAATGATGTCGTGCTGGACCATGATGGTGCGGCCCTGCTCGGTCTTGATGATCGAGGTGTTCATGTCCCCGGTCACGTATTTCTCGTCGGCGTGTTTGCCGCCGTTCGGCTTCTTCTCGTCGCGCCACTTGGTCAGGCCGATCTCCGGCGAGGACACGGAAACGATGAACTTGAAGCGGTCGCCGCGGTTGATGCCCATGTACTGGGCCACCGGGCCGAGGCCGTGGGTCGGGTAGAGGTTGCCGTCGTACTTCTTGTGATACTCGCGGCGCCAGTCGCCCTCCGTGCCGAGCGCGAAGAGCATGCTGCGGAGGTCGTGGATGTAGGCGGCCTCGCCGTGGGTGAGTTCGCCGAAGACGCCCTCGCGGACCATGTTCAACACCAGCAGCTCGCTCTCGCCGTAGCAGCAGTTTTCCATCATCACACAGTGGCGCTGGGTGCGCTCCGAGGTATCGACCAGCTCCCAGCATTCCTTGAGGGTGACGGCGGCGGACACCTCGACGAAGGCGTGCTTGCCCGCCTTCATCATCGCCACCGCCATCGGCACGTGCAGGTACCATGGGGTGGCGATCACGACCACATCGACGTCGTCGCGCTTCGCGATGTCCTGCCACGCGTCCTGGCCGCCGCAGATCACCACGGGGTCCACGCCGCGCTTGTTCTTCACCGCCTTGGCGGCGTTCGCGCAGCGGTCCTGGCGAAGGTCGCAGACCACGGTGACCTCGGCGAAGTCGGCACGCTGCGCGCCATCGAGCAGCGCCATGCCGCGGCTCAGGCCGATCACCGCCACGCGGACCTTTTCCAGGCGCTTGGTGGTCAGGTCGTGGACCGGCTTCGCCCCGGCGAGGCGAGCAGGCAGATTGGCGGCACCGGGCGCGGCGGAGGCGGCATTGGAACCGAGGAGGCTAAGGCCCACGGCGGGCAGGGCGGCCTGGCGGAAGAAATCACGGCGGGTGGTCATGAGAATCGTGGATCAGGGTTCAAAACGCCGCACCCGCCCATGTGGCATGGGTGCGGACGGTCGGCGTAAGAGTTACATCTCCCCGACCGCCGGAATCTGACGCGTTTTTCGCCGAAAGTCCGGGCGCAGTGCCAGAACTGGTCCACGGGATAGACCATGGCACGGGTCACTCTTCTCTTCGTACGTAGTTCCTCCTTCAGGAGGGTGGTCTCGGGCACGGGTTCACAGCGGAAGCTGCCAGATCCGCGAGTTCCGATCCCTAATTCCAAAATGCCCGTATAGGTCTGGTGGCCTGTGGGGAAGCGCGTCGTCTCCCCCACCCTCCTGAAGGAGGAACTACGTACGAAGAGGCGCCCCGCTCTGCCTCACGGCACCCGCGGGAACTTCTTGAAGTCCGGCTTCCGCTTTTCGACGAAGGCCTGTTTGCCCTCCTTCGCTTCCTCGCTCATGTAGTAGAGGAGCGTCGCGTTTCCGGCGAGATCGAGCAGGCCCATCTGGCCATCGCAATCGGCATTGAGCGCGGCCTTCAGGCAACGCAGCGCCAGCGGCGAGTGGGCGAGCATCTCGCGGCACCACTGGAGCGTTTCCTTCTCCAGGTCGGCGAGCGGCACGACGGTGTTCACCAGGCCCATGTCGAGCGCCTGCTGGGCGTCGTACTGACGACAGAGATACCAGATCTCGCGGGCCTTTTTCTGGCCGACGATGCGGGCGAGGTAGCTGGAGCCGAGGCCGCCATCGAAGCTGCCGACCTTCGGGCCGGTCTGGCCGAACTTCGCATTGTCCGCGGCGATCGTGAGATCGCAGACCACGTGGAGCACGTGGCCGCCGCCGATCGCGTAACCGGCCACCATCGCCACGACGGGCTTGGGCAGGCCGCGGATTTTCTTCTGCACGTCGAGAATGTTCAGGCGCGGCACGCCATCGCTGCCGATGTAGCCCGCGTGGCCGCGCACCTTCTGGTCGCCGCCGGAGCAGAACGCGTCCGGGCCCTCGCCGGTGAGGATGATCACGCCCACGTCCGGGTCCTCGTGGGCCATTTCCAGCGCGATGAGCATCTCCTTCACCGTCTGCGGGCGGAAGGCATTGCGGACCTCCGGACGGTTGATGGTGATCTTGGCAATCTGGCCTTCATCCGTCGTTTCGTAACGGATGTCTTCGAATTCGCGCACTGGAGTCCACATGGCGCCGGGATTCTGTCCTGCCGAGGGCGAGGCTCAAGGGATTTCCAACCACCCGGGGAAGAGGAACCACGAAAGGCACGAAATGACACGAAAGGATGAGCGGCAGGGAGCTTACTCTGATTTCGTGGTCCTTCGTGTGTTTCGTGGTTAGGCTGAATCGACATTCAGAAAGCCCCAACGGGGCGTGATGGGACAGCCCGGGGCAACGCCCCGGGTGGTGGAGGCGGAAGGAGACGAGCCCTGAAGGGGCGGAATGTCGGGGCAAGAAGCCGCATCCCCCTCCTCATCCCGCCCTTTCAGGGCTCGTCTCGAAGCCCACGCTCGCCCTAGGCTATCTCATCATGCCCCGTTGGGGCACCACCTGTTCGCGAGCGGCCGGGAGCCTCCTCTGATTTCGTGATCCTTCGTGTGTTTCGTGGTTAGCCGAGGGAGGACAGCCAATCGCTCACCGACGTCTGGAAACCCGCCGGATTCTCCCACGGTACGCGGTGGCCGGAGTCCGGGATGATGGCCAAGGTTCCCTTGGCAAGGAGGGGCACGGCGCGTTCGGCGAGGGCGCGGAATTTAGCGTCGCGCTCGCCACAGACCCACAGCACCGGCACGCGGACCTCCGATAGGCGATCCCACAACGGCTCCTGCGCGCCCAGCGACCAATCGACGAAACTTCGTCCGACCTCGCGCCGGCGCTGGGCCAACAGGCGGCGGTCCGCCATGCCCTCCCCCGCCCCGCCGAGCACCGGCTGGGCGTTCCATTCCGCTAGAAAATCGGGCCACTCCCCACGCATGGCCTTCGCGGCCCACACGGCATCGGCCTCGCGGCGGGCCGAACGCTCGTCCGCGTTTTCCAGTCCGGCATGGGCGGACACGATCACCGCGGCCTCCCACGGCGGATCGTTTCCGAGCAAGGAGTGCAGGGCCAACCGACCGCCCATCGAGTAGCCCAGCAGGATCTTCTTCCCGGCGGAACGGCGGGCCTCGTCATTGAGGGCGCGGCCGAACTCCGGCATCGTCATCGGGCAGCAATCGATGAACCGCCACAGGTCGACGCGCTGGACCGCATGGCCGGGCACGGCGAAGCCCTTCCAATCGGCCGCGTGACCAACCGCTCCATGCAGGCACCATATCGCTCCCTTCATCCGGCGGGCCTAGGTTCGGTCGCCGGAAGCCACTGACAAGAACCGAATCCGGCGGCGCTGAATGCGCTACAATCTTCCCCCTTCCCCGCCCCGGAGCCCCCTGATAGTCCCTTTCCATGAGCAACCCGTGTCCGAGCCCGATCCCCGAGCATTGGAACCTGCCGGCCTCGATCCGCAACCGTCTCGGGGTCGAGCCCGGCCGCCAGCGGGTGATGGACGAGGACAACCACCTGCTGCTCATCCTCCATGCCCCGCCGACGCCGGACGATGACGAGCTGCGGCGCGCAATCCTGTTCTGGCAGGACCACGAGGACGAATGGGAAAGCCACCCGGAGGAAGGCGGCCGCGAGGCGCTGCGAAACCACCTCCAGCGCTACGCCGATCTCGCCCACCGGTTGGACGAACAGGTGGAGGCCGCGAAGACGCCGCGCGATTTCTTCGAGGTGATGAAGCAGACGAACCCGCTGCTGCGCGCCGCACGGAACCAGCTCATCGTGTTGGAGGAAGCCCGCTCCGCGCGACCGGACTCGCGCTTCCTGATCGTGATGCGGGACCAGGCGGTGGCGATCGACCGCGCGATCGAACTGGTGGCTGCGGATGCGAAATCGGGCATGGATTTCACGATGGCGGAGAATGCCGAGCAGCAGGCGCAGTTCGCCTACGAGGCGGGCATCGAGGCGCGGCGGCTGAACCGCCTCGTCGCGTTCTTTTTCCCGATCGCCACGCTGGTGGCGGTCTTCGGCATCAACAAGCCGGAGGACATCCTGCACATGCCGAGCTTCTGGATCGTGCTGGCGGTGGGCGTGCTCGCGGGGTTCCTGGTGCTGTTCGTGCTCTCGCTGCGGATGAAAAGCAAGGAGTAGGGACATTCCTGTCCCGTTCTTCATCTTTTTTTCAGAAACGGGACAGGAATGTCCCTACTCCTTGAGGCGTTCCCTTCGGTCCAATTCCTTCCTGACGCAATCCGATTCATATAACAGATACCGTCCGGAGGGGAGGCGGGCCTTGGTGGGGTTTCGACGGATGTAGCGTGCGCAGCTCCAAAAATGTTCGCTGTCCCGCACAAGGCGGTCGAAATAGTTGGCTTGCCACAATTCTCCCGATCGCTCCAAGGCAAGGTTGATTCGGCGGGCGGAAACGCCCTTCCAGATCTTCAAGAGATCGTCGAGTGATTCATCCGGCCCTAACGAAACCAACGCATGAGCATGATTGGGCATCACGACGAAGGCATGTTGAAGGAAGCGTTCCTGGTCCTTGGCCAGCAGTACGTCGCGGACAACGGTGGATGCCTTTTCGTGTCGCAATAAACACGAGCCTTCTCCCTCATCCAACCAATGCTCGATGGACTGGGAAAAGCGGCGGTGGTATTCCATTTCGTCCGCGTCGGACCACGGTTGGGGGTGAAATTTCATCCAGATGGCGCGCTCTTCCTTCCACTTGGCGATTTTCGCGTGGGGGATTGAGTCCGCCAGGCGGAACGTGAGGAAGTAGGTGGAATGGTCCTGCTGCCAGTGAGGGAGTTTGAGACCGTATTTCGCGATGTCTTCGTCTGGCTTCAAGAAGCGCGGGGAGTCGTCCATATGGGTGGGCGATCATGGATGAAGAACGGGACAAGAATGTCCCTACTCCTTGCTACACCCCCGCCGTCTCGCGTTCCTTCTGCTTCTTCCTCGCGGCCTTCGCTTCCTGCTTCAGGCGCTTCTGCTCGGCCTGGTAGCGCTTCCACACGAACGGTGCCGCGAGCTGGCCGAAGAAATCCTTCGGCATCGCCTCGTGAATGCCGATGCGCACCGGCGGGCGGCGACGGGAGTCATCGTAGTAGGTGCGGAAAATCAGGTCCCACAGCACCAGGTTCTCGCCGTAGTTCTTGTTGCCCTCCCGCAGGTCCATCGAGTGATGCCAGCGGTGCAAGCCGGGGGTGTTGAAGATGTAATTGAGCCACCCGAATTTCATCCGGATGTTGCAGTGGGTGAGGATGCCGATGAAGGCGGTGATCGCGCCCACCCACACCGTCACCGGTCCCGGCGCGCCGGAGATGGCCACGCACGGCACGGTGAAGAGCATGCTCTTGAAGGTATCGATGAAATGGAACCGGCCGGTGTTGAAGAACCACAGTTTCTTCGAGCTGTGGTGCACGGCGTGGAAGCGCCACAGCGGCATCCACTCGTGCGCCACCCGGTGCGCCCAGTAGAGGCCGAATTCCGCCACCACCAGCCCGAGCACCACCTGGAAGAACATCGGCCACTGCGAGGGCCACAGGCTGCTGCCCGGCTTGTCCCCCATCTGGGTCTGGATGCCCAGCACCGTGGCGGACACCACCAGCACCTGCACGGAGAGTTTCGTGAGCAGCGTGTGGGCGAGATCGGGGATCTCCTGCCCATCCGATTCATGCCAGTCCTCCTCGTGCGGGCGGACCTTTTCCAGCACGAACAGGATGGCGGCGAGGATCAGGTAGGTGATGTTGAACACCAGCGGCCCGTGGCCGTGGGCCATGCCGAAGGCCATCGCCGTGGCCGCCCCGCCGAACAACAACGGCCAGAGCGAGTAATCGATCAAGGTATCGAGCGTCTTCATCCGGTTGCAGGGAAACGAAGCGAGGCGTATGCCAACCCAACGAGTCATGCAAGCGCGGCGGGATACGTGGAAATCCGGGGGCGGCTACCCGACCTCCCGCATGCGGACCTTTCCTCTCGCCTCCAACGCCGGTGCCGCTAGTCTTCCCTGCGTGCGTGACCATGCCTTGTCCTTGTTGAAGGAACTGACCGAAGCCCATTCCGTCCCGGGCCACGAGGACGAGGTGCGGGCGATTTTCGTGGATGAACTCGAAAGCTGCGGGGAACTCTCGACCGACCGGAACGGCTCGGTGTTCTGTGAGACCGGCAGCGGCCCGCGGGTGGCGATTGCCGGGCACATGGACGAGATCGGTTTCCTGGTGCAGAACGTCACCCCGGATGGCTTCATCCAGTTCGTGACCGTGGGCGGCTGGTGGGAACACAGCCTGCTGTCCCAGCGGGTGGAGATCCGCACCCGCTCGGGGGAAAAGGTGATGGGTGTGGTGTGCTCGAAGCCGCCGCATTTCCTGCCGGAAGCCCAGCGCCGCCAGGTGATGACGGTGGACCAGCTGTTCATCGATGTCAGCGCCACCTCGCGGAAGGAAGCGGAGGAGGAGTTCGGCATTTCGCTCGGTGATCCGATCGCACCGGTGTCGCTCTTCACGCCGATGGCCCGCGAGGACTGGTTCATGGCGAAGGCCTTCGACAACCGCGTGGGCATGGCCGGGACGATCCAGGCCGGGCGCATCCTCAGCCAATCCAGCCACCCGAACCGCCTGATCCTCACCGGCACGGTGCAGGAAGAGGTGGGCCTGCGCGGCGCGAAAACGGCGGCCTTCCACTCGAAACCGGACGTGGCGATCATCCTCGAAGGGCCGCCCGCGGACGATACCCCGGGCTTCGCGCGCTCGGAATCGCAGGGCCGCCTCGGTGGCGGCGTGCAGATCCGCATGTTCGACCCCAGCGCGATCATGAACCCGCGGCTGGCGCACCTCGCGATCCAGGTCGCGAAGGAGGAGGGAATTCCCCACCAGGTCACGGTCCGCCGCAGCGGCGGCACGGATGCCGGTTCCTACCATCTTTCCAACAGCGGCGTGCCCAGCGTGGTGCTCGGCGTGCCCGCCCGCTACATCCACTCCCACAACAGCATCATCGACCTGAACGACTACCTGCACCTGGTCGCGCTCACCGTGGCGCTGGCGCGCAGGCTGGATGCCGCGACGGTGGAGGGGCTGACGCGCTACCTGTGAGAAGCGTCCGCACGGCTTGGGTGATCGACGCGCCTCCGGCGGTGGTGTGGCCGTTGTTGTGTTCCTCGCGGATGGACACGGCCATTCCCTGTGCCTTCCGCCTCGGGATTCCCAAGCCGGTGGAATGCCGCCTGCCGGAAGGGCAGGGCGGCGTGGGGCGGGAGCGGCAGTGCGTTTCCAACCGCGGGGTGATCCACCAACGCATCACCCATTGGGAGGAACCCCGCTGCCTGAGGTTCCGCATGGAGGACACCACCCTTTATTTCCGGCCCTGTGTCACGGCCATCGAGGAGGAGTTTGTCCTCGAACCGGTCGGGACGGATCGCACCCGTGTGACCCGCACCACCACCCTCACGGTCGCGGGCGTGGGACGGCCCCTCAAGGCGGCCATCATGCTGGCGGGGTTGAAATGCGTGCACCGTTACGTGTTCCGGAACTGGCAGCGGTTGGCGGTGGGCTAAGTAGCACAAGCATTCCTGCTTGTGGGTGGGAAGATCCGCGGAATCCCTCGCGCGGCCGGTCCGCCTTGGAGGGGCGGATGCCTCTGATGTGGAGTGCGGCGAGGCATCGCCGCTTTGAGCGGAGGCGAGATATCGCCGGGTGCAACACCTGCATTCGCCAATCCGCTCCCTCGTTCCAGAACCACCTCCTCTCTGGCTCCCGCTCCTCTTCCACAGCTCCGCTGCAAATCCCGTCGATTCTCTCCGGCACCTAAAGCGGCGATGCCTCGCCGCACTCCAAATCCAGAGCGTCCTCTGGATGCTTTCCTGCCACTGGCAACTGGCCACTCACAGGCGAACTGGTCGCGCGAGGGACTTCGCGGATCTTTCCACGCGCAAGTTTGGAAACTTACGCTACTTCGCCTGCGGCGGAGCTTTCAGCTACGATGCAAAAAACGGCCTCACCGGGAAGGTGAGGCCGTTTTGATTGGAAGAACGGGACAGGAATGTCCCTACTCCCAGTTAGGATCTCCCAGTTAGTTATACGTCTTCAGCCAGGCGATGACGTCGGCGACGTCCTGGGCGCTGAGGCCGAGCTGGTCGGCGGAGAGCATCAGCGAGCGGTCCATGTGCTTGGTGGACTGGATGCGGTTCTTCGGCACCATCTGCGTCACGCCGCCGGTGGAGGTGATCACGGTCGGATCGCCGGTGGAGGTCACGAGGCCGTCGATCCACTTGCCGTCCTTGAGCTGGATGGCGGTGCCTTCGAAGCCGTGGGCGATGTCCGCGGAGGGATCCACGATCGAGCGGGCGGCCATGGCTGGACCCTGGCGGGCGACCCATCCCTTGAGATCCGGCGCGTAGTGCGGGCCGGCGTCGCCGATCTGGTGGCACATCACGCAGCGCATGGCGGCGGCCTTGCCCTTGGTGGCGTCGCCGGTGAGCTTCATCACGTCATCCGGGGTGAAGTTGGCCTTCTCCGGCTTGCCCGGCACGGTGATCTCGGTGAGCTCGATCTTGTCCGGGTCGTAGATGCCGCGCTTCTTCAGCTCGTCGCGAAGGTTGAACTTGGCCCAGGCACCGGTGCCGCGGACGAAGAGCCAGCTCACGGCGTCCGGCTTCGAGGGGGACTTGTCGTCGGTGAGTTCCAGCATCGCGTCGGCGGCGGACTTGTCATCGATGAACGACAGCGATTCCACGGCGAGCGCGCGCTGCTCCTTGGTCAGGGCGGTGGAAAGCGCGCGGGTCTTCAGGTCGGCCACGGCCTGGGACGGCCACAGGCGCCAGGTGAGCTTGGCGAAGTTGTCGCTCCACTTCAGCGGGTCCTTCTGGCCGAGGGAGTCGCGCAGGGCGGTCCAGACGGCGTTTTCCTGCTCGGCGGCGGCGAGGCCGATGGACTCGATGTAGTTCTTGTCCTTGCCGTCCCAGCCCTTCGCCACCTGGGCGAGGATCGGGGCGGTCTTGTCGGCCGGGAGATCGCGGAGCGAGAGCGCCACATCGCGGCGGATGGCGGCGGAAGAATCCGTGGCCAGCTTCGAGGCGTAGGGCAGGATGTCCTTGGCGGTGCGGCGCAGGGCGCGGAAGGCGACGAGGCGCGTGCGGGTGTCGGAGGATTCCAGCAGGCTCTCGCAGGCGGACACGCCCTTCGGGCCGAGGTGCGGCAGGAGCCACACGCCACGGGCGGCGATCCACGGATCGGAGTCCTTGGTCAGGGCCAGCACGGCGTCGAAAGCGGCGGCACCCTTCTGCTGGAGGCTGTTGAAGCCGGTCCAGCGGATGTTGTTCGCCGGGCTGCGCAGCGCGGCGATGCTGCCGGGGATGGTGGCGAGATCGACCGGGGAAACCTTCGATTTGAAGCCCTTCGGCGCGATGCGGTAGACAGTGCCGGAGCAGGACTCGTCGAGGTCGCCGTGGCCGCCGACGCGGGCGTCAAACCAGTCGGTGACGTAGAGCGCGCCATCCGCACCCACCACCACGTCGGACGGGCGGAACAGGGTGCGGTCATCCGCGCCCTTCTTCGTGCCGGTGTAGTCCGCGCCGGAGAATTCGCCGGTGGTGTTCGACGTCATGAAATCCGAGCGCTCCAGCTTGTAGCCCGCGCCGACCGGCTCCGGCTGGTAGCCGAAGATCACGTTGCGCGCGGCCTCGCAGCTCAGCAGCGTGCCGGCGTATTTCTTGCCCAGCGCGCCGTTCTCATAGAACGCGATGCCGGTGGGCGATCCGCCGCCGTAGAGGTCGCCGATGTCGAAGGTGCCGGGGTCGTCCTGGCGCCAGTGGGTGCGGCCCCAGTCGGAAATCGGCATCACCGTGGAAACGGTGGGGTTCTTCGAGTAGGACGAGCGCTTCACGGTGGTGTAGCTGCGGCCCTCACGGGTGAAGTAACCGGCGGAGCCATACTCCAGGATGTAGGAGGTGCGGCAGGCGGGCGGATCGTCGTTGTCGTTCTGGAAGACCTCGCCGAGCGAGTTCTCGCAGTTCTCGTAGCTGTTGCGGTAGCCGTGGCCGACGATCTCGACATTGGTGCCGTCCGGGTTCATGCGGGCGGTGAAGCCGGGCGTCCAGACATGGCCGTCGTCGCTCTTCTTGCCGATCTCGGGCTGGGTGTTGACCGGCCATTCGCCGCCACCGTTCTTGTAGTAGTCACCGGCCATGCGGAAGGTCTTGCCGGACTTGTCGGTGAAGACGGCGCCGCAGTTGCCGTTGTTGATATACCACTTGCCATCCGGACCGCCGGTCACGGAGTGGAGCGAGTGGTCGTGGTTGATGGCGTTGAAGCCGGTGAGCAGGATCTCGCGTTTGTCCACGGCGGGATCGAACTTCTGGTCCCGGTTCACGTCGGTGTAGACGATGATGTTCGGCGGCTGGGAAACGACGATCTTGTTGTCGAAGACCGCGATCCCGAGCGGGGCGATGAGTTCCTTGTCCTGGACGAAGGTGTGGGAGGTGTCGGCCTTGCCGTCGCCATTGGTGTCTTCCAGCACCACCACGCGGTCGCCTTCCGGGCGGCGGCCCTTGTGGCCGCGGTAGTTCACGCCCTCCGTCACCCACAGGCGGCCCTTGGCGTCGACGTCGAGGTTGGTGGGGTTGAAAAGTTGGGGCGTGGAGGCGAAGACGGTGACCTCAAGGTCGGACGGGACCTTGAACTCCACGGTGGGGACACTTTGCGGGTCCTTGGCGGGTTTCCATTCCTGCGCGGTGAGGAACGCGGTGGTTACGGCAATCGAACAAAGGACGGCTCGGATCATGCAGGTGGGATCATACGCGGGTTTGTCGGGTTTCTTAGCCTAAAATTCCGACATGTTCGGGTAGATTGCGCCAAGTCTTGTGTAACCCGTGGACAGAATCCGCGGATGGTCCTCAAGCGGTTGGATTGGCTTGGGGTAAGTTGCTTGTAACAAACTGATTGGGTCGGCGTATGGGCCTTCCCGATTTCCTGGGGATCGTGGTCAATCTGCTTTGCCCGGAAGTAGGCTCCCGAGGGGGATGCCTCCGGGATGCGACACCCTGGGGCGGCGGAGGTCCGGACGATCGCCGGATTTTGCTACTCCTCCGCCAGGGGAGGGAGCCTATCGCGCGCGAAACGGATGGCTTCCGCGAGATGGCCGGGGGAGGCGCTTTCCAGCCATCGGTCCAGGGCCGCGGGATCGGTGAGCTTCCAGCGCAGGACGATGTCCATCGCGAGCGCGTCGGCGAGATCCGCGGACTGGAGATGCTCCAGCCAGGCCAGGACGGCGGGGAAATCGGCCGGGTCGACCATGGCGGTGGTTTCCTTCAGCCGTTTCGAGCGTTCCTCCAGCAGCGGCTCGCTGACCACCGCTTTCAAGCCCGCGGCCACCGCCGTCCCCCAGCGGGCATCGGCCGGAGGCGCGGGAAGGGTCACGCAGGTTCGCCAGCCGTCATCCTCGCGGACGAGGGCTGGCCGGTGGCTGGCGCGGCTGGTGGCGGTCATCTCCGGGGCGTCCGCCTGCGACCGGCGGGCCAGCGGAGCGGAGGAGGTGCCGTCGGGCCCGGTGGTGGAACCGATGGCCCGCATCCGGACCATGGCCACGGCTCCGGCGAGCAGCAGCAGGGCGGCTCCGGTTAGACACAGGTGGCGACGGGTGAGGCGGGCCATGAAGGAATGGGAGGTGATTGGCTGGGGGCTGTCAATCGACTCGGTTCGATCACATCCCGCTTTCCATCGCGGGTGGCATCCGGTGGCATGCAGGGCATGAAACTTCCATCGCCTTACGACACGCTGGCCGGTTGCCTGTGGCTGCCGCGGATCCTCGCCAAGGCCCGCCTGTTCCGCTCCGGAGGGCTTCCCGCGGAGTATGAACCGCGGTTCTGCCACCCGGTCGGGGTTGATGGCGAGTTCCTGAAAGCGTTCGGCCTCACGAAGGACGAGATCGTTTCCGCGGCCGCGGGCACGGATGAGGAAGCGGCGGCGTGGTTCGGCGGCCGGCTTGCGATGGAGCGGATCGAGGCATGGAACCACGTGGCTCGGAACCTGGGTCGGCCGGGATTCCCGCTGGAGGAACGCCTCCCGATCGGCAAGGCGACGGTCTACGCGCACCTCGACACGACGGGCATCGAGACGGTGTTCGAGGTGCTGGTGCTGGATGAGGCGAGTTGAGTCAAAGATGGTGGAGGAGTTGATGGATTGAGCTTGCCCGGCGGATGAAGTCCGGGCATGGGGCGGGCGCTTCCTGTTGGAATCACTCGGGAAGCGGTTCACCTTCTTTGCCCCCCTTATGACCCGCGTTTCCGGATGGTTGGTTGGATTGGGCCTCGCGGCCATGGTGTCACCCGCATGTGCCGCGGATTGGCAGCAACTCGCGCTCAATGGCGGCGTGGTCTCCGTGTATGCGCAGGAAATCGCGCTGGTGCCGGGCAGTGCGTATCTCATGCCGATGGGCGGGGATTTGTATTTCTGGAAGACCGGCGCGGCGGGTGGCTTCGCCCTGTGCCGGGTGACCTCGGCGGGCGTGGTCTCGGTGTTGAAGGGAGATGTGGCGGAAGAACGGTTCTCCGAGCCGGGGGCGCTGTGCGTGATGAATGGGAAGCTTTACTTCCCCGCTCGCGTCCCCGATGGGCCGATCGGACTCTGGTGCAGCGATGTCACCTCCGCCGGCACGGTGCTGGTGAAGGATGATTTCTATGTCGACCGCGAGCTCTACTCGCTGAGGGCGCTCACCGCGGTGGGCTCCGTGCTCTATTTCAACCCGCAGGACACTGGCTATGGCGGTGATCTTTGGAAGAGCGACGGCACCCCGCAGGGAACCGTGCTGGTGAAGACCGATGTCTCCGGCGGTGAAGGCGGCGGTCCGGAGAGCTTCGCGGCCGCGGCTGGCACGACGTTCTTCCAGGCCTGGGATTGGCAGAATGGCGCGGAGCTGTGGAAGACGGATGGCACTGCTTCCGGCACTCAGCGGGTGAAGGACATCGCCAGCGGCTCCAACTGGGGCTCTCCGGGGCTCTTCACCCCGCTGGGCGGGCTGGTGTATTTCCGGGCCGCCGATGGCAACGGCTTCGACCTCTGGAAGAGCAATGGCACCACGGCGGGCACGACCCGCGTCCACGCCTTCGGCAGCGGTTGGCTCGCTGGATTGTCCGAGGCCACCCGGATCGTGGTCAGCGGCGGGAAGTTGTTTTTTCCCGCGAGCGGGGAGTTGTGGGTGAGCGATGGCACGGATGGCGGCACCGTGGCGGTGGAGACGGGCGATGAGTTTCCGGTTTCCGTGCCAGCCCCCCGCAGCCTGACCGCGTCCGGCGGGCTGGTGTATTTCATTTCGAACGACGGCGGGCACGGCGAGGAGCTGTGGTGCACGAATGGCACCGCCGCGGGCACGCGGATGCTCAAGGACATCCGCCCGGGAGGCGCGACCTCCCTGCCCGGCAACCTCACCGATGTGAACGGCGTGCTCTATTTCACCGCCGACGATGGCGTGCATGGCCTGGAGCTGTGGCGGAGCGATGGCACGGAGACCGGCACGGTGCTGGCGGCGGATGTGGTGCCGGGAGCGGCGGGCTCCGGGGTGGCGAACCTGACCGCCGTGGGAACGAAGCTCTACTTCTCCCGCTACCAGACCTATCTCATCGCGCCGCTGTGCGTGATGGAAACGGCCGTGGGGTCCGGTTTCGATGCCTGGGCGGCCGCCGCCGGGCTCACCGGGGGCGATGCCGCCGCGGGAGCGGTGCCGCGTGGCGACGGGGTGAAGAACCTGCTCAAGTATGCCTTCAACCTCGATCCATCGGTGGCGGACTGCCGCACGCTGGTGCCCGGCACCGGCACGGCGGGGCTGCCCTGCGTGACGCGTTCCGGCAGCGGCGCGGGTGCCGTGCTGCGGATCGAATACCTGCGTCGGAAGAACAGCGGGCTCACCTACCGGGCGGTCCAGTCCGCCACGCTCCTGCCGGGTTCGTTCAGCGTCTTTTCCGGCACCCCGGTGGTGACGGCGGTGGGATCGGCCTGGGAGCGCGTGGTGGTGGAAACGCCGTGCGATCCGGCGGTGACACCGCGGTTGTTCGGCCGGGTCGAGGTGGCATTGGAACCGTGACGGAGGGCACGCTTGCGGAGCGGCGGCGCGGTGGTTAGAGGATTCCCCATGCGCACGTCCATCCGCGAGATCCTGAAAGCCACCGGCCCCTGTGATGAAATCCATGCCGCCGGATGGGTGCGGACGCGGCGGGACTCGAAGGCGTTCTCGTTCCTGGAGCTGAACGACGGCTCGTGCCTGGGGAACCTCCAGGTGATCGCGGACGCGGGCATTCCCGGCACCGAAGACCTCGCGAAAATGAGCACCGGGGCCTCGGTGGCGGTGGTCGGGAAACTGGTGGCCTCGCAGGGCGGCGGCCAGGCGTGGGAAGTGCAGGCGAGCTCGATCCGCCTGCTCGGCGGCGCGCCGGATGATTTCCCGCTGCAGAAGAAGGGGCATACCACCGAGTTCCTGCGCTCGATCGCGCACCTGCGCCCGCGCACGAACCTGTATGGCGCGATGTTCCGCCTGCGCAGCCGGATGAGCTACGCGGTGCACACGTTCTTCCAGGAGCGTGGCTTCCACTACATCCACACGCCGATCATCACGGCCAGCGATTGCGAGGGCGCGGGCGAGATGTTCCGCGTGACCACGCTCGATCCCACGCAGGCGGGCGCGAAGTCGTTCGCGGACGACTTCTTCGGCAAGGCCGCGCACCTCACCGTGTCCGGCCAGCTGGAGGGCGAGACCTTCGCCTGCGCGCTGGGGAACATCTATACCTTCGGGCCGACCTTCCGCGCGGAGAACTCGAACACCTCCCGCCACGCCGCGGAGTTCTGGATGATCGAGCCGGAAATGGCGTTCTGCGACCTGCAGGGCGACATGGACCTGGCCGAGGCGATGGTGAAGTACCTGGTGAAGGAGGCGCTGGAGAAGCAGGACGGCGACCTTTCGATCTTCGAGAAGTTCGTGGACAAGGGCCTGCGCGAGCGCCTCGAGTTCGTGGCGGAGAACGCCTTCGAGCGCCTGCCCTACACCGAGGCGGTGGAGATCCTGAAGAAGTCCGGGAAGACCTTCGACTATCCCGTGGAATACGGCCTCAACCTCCAGAGCGAGCACGAGCGCTGGCTCACCGAGGAGCATTTCAAGCGCCCGGTCGCGGTCTTCAACTACCCGAAGGAGATCAAACCGTTCTACATGCGCCTGAACGACGATGACAAGACGGTGACGGCCATGGACCTGCTCGTTCCCGGCATCGGCGAGATCGTCGGCGGCAGCCAGCGCGAGGAGCGTCTCGACGTGCTGCTCGGGAACATGGCGCAGCACGGGCTCTCGATGGAGGACTACGGTTGGTACGCCGACCTTCGTAAATACGGCACCGTGCCGCACGCGGGCTTTGGCATGGGCTTCGAGCGCCTGCTGATGTTCGTCACCGGCATGGGCAACATCCGCGATGTGATCCCTTTCGCCCGCACGCCCGGGCATTGCGAGTTCTGAGGAGTCGAGCCTTTAGGCGAGGAAGGTCTTCCGGGAGGCGGAGTCTCGGGAGATTTCAGCCGCAAGGAGGCGCAGGAAAGGCGCAAAAGGAAGAGGGCCTTCGACCGGCGACCCTCTTCATCCCGAAGGGATGGCAGCCCCGGTAGCCGGTGGTTGAGGAGCCTAGGCGACGACACCACCGGTCAGGCCGGTTGGATGATTCGATCCCGAACGGGATCGCAGCCGGGCTCGCTCCATCATCGACATCCAATAGTCCTCAAGCTCCAATCACAGGGTGTCCACCTATCTCGGGCTCCACTACCATCTCATCTTCGGCACCAAGGATCGCGAACCCTCCATCCCGCGAACCTTGCTGGCGGATTTTCATGATTACCTCGGCGGAGTGGTTCACGGTCTGGGCGGTGAGCCCCACGGCATCGGCGGCATCTCGGATCACGTCCACCTGCAGGTCACCCTCAAAGCCACCCATTGCCTCGCCGATTTCATGCGGGAGTTGAAAAAGGCGTCCAGTCTCTGGATGCATCACGAAGGCAGGCAACCGGGTTTCGCGTGGCAGGAGGGATATTGCGCGCTTACCGTCAGCCCCTCGGCGCGGAAATCAGTCCGGCGATACATTGCCAACCAAGAGGAACACCACCGCGTGAAAACCTTCCGCGAGGAACTGTTGGAGTTCTTGAAAAAAGCGGACGTCCGCTACGACGAACGCTACCTCGCGTAAGAGCCCGGCTGCGATCCCGCTCGGGATCGAATCATTCACACGTCCCAACCGGTGGTGTCGTCGCCTAGGCTCCTCAACCACCGGCTACCGGGGCTGCCATCCCTTCGGGATGCAGAGCGGAGCTTTCGACTACATCCTCACAACAACCGGATGCCGGGGAATTGCTTCTCAGCGGTGCGGCGGACGGTTTCGATGAACTCCTTCATGTAGGCCTGCGAGGCACCCTCGCGGGTGGTGGCGGCGTGGAGGCTGGCGCGCAGGCCGTGGGTGCCGATCGGTCGCTCGGCGACGTAATCGCGGTCGAGATACTGCTGCACGGCCCAGCGCGGCAGGGCGGCGATGCCGCGCTTGCTCTTCACGAGCTGGAGGATGGCGACGGTGAGCTCGGTGGTGCGGCGTTCCTTCGGCTCGATGCCCGCGGGTTCCAGCACCTGGCGGAAGAGGTCCATGCGGTTGTCCGGAATCGGGTAGGTGATGAGCGTCTCGCGCTCGAAATCGCGGGCGGTGAGGTGGGGTTTCCGCAGCAGCGGGTGGTCGTGCGCGAGCAGCGCGGGCATGTCGTATTCGAACAGCGGATGGTGCTCGATGCCCTTGCGGCGCTTGGCGCTGGAAACGATGACAAGGTCGGCGCGGTTCTCATCGAGCAGGCCCACCGGATCGGCGTGGAAGCCGGAGACGATGTCCATTTCCACGTCCGGCCAGCCCTCGCGGAGGAGATCCATGGCGGGCATCAGCCAGTCGAAGCACGAGTGGCACTCCACCGCGATCCGCAGGGTGCCGGCCACGCCCTGCTCGAGGCGGGCGAGGTCGCGCTCGGCATCGGCGATCTGGCGCTGGACGTCGTAGGCGAGGACCAGCAGCCGCTCCCCGGCGCGGGTCCACTTCAGCGGGCTGGTCTTCCGCTCGAACAACTCGACGCCGTAGTGCTCCTCCAGCGTGCGGACCTGGTGGGACAGCGCGCTCTGGCTGAGCGAAACGCGTTGCCCGGCGCGGGTGAGATTGCCGGTTTCGGCGAGGGCGACGAGGGACTGGAGGTGGCGGACTTCGAGCATGAATCAAAGTGAGCAGTGAGCGGTGATCAGAGAAGAGGAGATGGAACCACGGATGAAAAGGATGGGCACGGATGGAAGAGGTTCGGAAACAGGGTTCGGATGAACTTGTTCAGATCCATCCGTGTGGATCCTCTGCATCCGTGGTTTCTCCATTCTGGCTCGGATGGACGGAATGGAATCATGAATTGAGTGCGGGATCAACATTTAGAGCATGCGTTTTGTTCATGATGATTCCCGGGGCATGCTGCGCGGCGATGAATCCAAATCTGACCACCCACGTCGGCGGCTATCCGCGGATCGGCCGCAAGCGGGAACTGAAGCAGGCGCTGGAGGCGTTCTGGGCCGGGCGGCTCGACGCGGCCTCGCTGGATGAAACGGCGCGTTCGCTGCGCCTCCGCCACTGGCAGGAACAGAAGGACGCCGGCCTCGATTTCGTGGCGGTGAACGATTTCAGCTACTACGACAACATGCTCGACCTCGCCTGCGTGTTCGGCGTGGTGCCGGAGCGCTTCGGCAAGGCCGATGAGCCGGTGACGCTGGACCGCTACTTCCGCCTCGCCCGCGGTCGCGCCCGCAAGGACGGTCGCCCGGATGTGGCCCCGCTGGAGCTGACGAAGTGGTTCGATACCAACTACCACTACCTGGTGCCGGAGCTGGCGGCCGGGCAGGAGTTCCGCTTCGCGTGGGACAAGCCGGTGCGCGAGCTGAAGGAGGCGATCGAGGCCGGGCACTGCGCGAAGGTGGTGCTGATCGGGCCGGTGACGTTCCTGGCGCTGTCGAAGACGCCGGAGGGCGACCCGCTCGAGTTCACGGAAAAGCTGCTGCCCGCCTACCGCGCGCTGCTGGAGGCGCTGGCCGCCGCCGGGGCGGAGTGGGTGGAGATCGCCGAACCGATCCTGTCCACGCGCAAGGACGCCAAGGTGCTCGCCGCGCTGCAACGCGTGTGGTCGGAGCAGGACGGCCTCGCGTCCGTGAAGGGCCTGAAGTTCCTGCTCTCCGTGGCCTTCGGTCCGATCGGCTCCGCCTTGGAAACCGTAGCCGCGCTGCCGGTGGACGGCCTCCAGGTCGATGCCACCCGCGGCCAGGGCGACCTGCCGTGGCTGCTGAAGAACTGGCCGGTCGACCGCGTGCTGTCGCTCGGCGTGATCGACGGTCGCTCGATCTGGCGCACGAATCCGGAAACGTGGCGCGCGGTGGTGGCGACCTTCCGCGAGCAGCGTCCGCAGGAAAACCTGTGGCTCGGCAGTTCGTGCCCGCTGCTGCACGTGCCGCACGATCTCGGCGAGGAAACCACGATCGATCCGCAGCTCCGCTCGTGGCTGGCGTTCGCGAAGGAGAAGCTCGCGGAACTCGTCATCGTCGCCGCGGGCGAGGCCCCGGTGGACGCGCTGGCGGCGGCCCGTGCCGCGATCGCCTCGCGCAAGCAGCACCCTGGCGTCCACAACACCGCCCTGCGCAACACCGTGGCCGCGCTCGATGAGAAGTCGGCGCGCCGCGGCAAGCCGGTGACCGAGCGCGTAGCCCTCCAGCGGGAACGACTGGGACTGCCGTTGTTCCCCACCACCTCCATCGGCTCCTTCCCGCAGACCGCGGAGATCCGCGCGCTGCGCGCCCGCTACCGCAAGGGCATCGACAACGAGGCGGCCTATCAGGCGGGTCTCGACGCCGCGCTGCGCGAGGTGATCCGGAACCAGGAGAAACTCGGGCTCGACGTGCTGGTGCACGGCGAATTCGAGCGCACGGACATGGTCGAGTTCTTCGGCGAGAAGCTGGAAGGCGTGGCCGTCACCGCGAACGGCTGGGTGCAGAGCTACGGCTCGCGCTGCGTGAAGCCGCCGGTGATCTGGGGCGACATCACCCGCCCGCAACCGATGACGGTGGAGGTTTCCAAGCGCGCGCAATCGCTCACCGAAAAGCCGATGAAAGGCATGCTCACCGGTCCGATCACCATCCTCCAGTGGAGCTGGGTGCGCGATGACCTGTCGCGTTCCGCCGTGGCCACGCAGATCGCGCTCGCGGTCCGCGCCGAGGTGGTGGACCTGGAAGCCGCGGGCATCCGCGTGATCCAGGTGGACGAGCCGGGCCTGCGCGAGGGCTTCCCGCTCGATGACGCGGACCGCGCGGCCTACCTCGAGTGGGCGGTGCGCGCGTTCAAGATCGCGACCAGCGGCGTGCGGGATGAAACGCAGATCCACACCCACATGTGCTACGCGGAATTCACCGACGTCGCCGGAGCCATCGCGGCGCTGGACGCGGACGTGATCACGCTGGAGGCCTCCCGCAGCAAGATGAAGGCGCTCGGCGCGGTCCTTGAAGGCGGCATCCTCTCCGAGGTCGGCCCGGGCGTGTGGGACATCCACTCGCCGCGCGTCCCCGCGGTGGAGGAGGTGTCCGACCTGCTGCGCCGCGCGCTGGCGGTGATCCCGGCCGAGCGGCTGTGGGTGAATCCGGACTGCGGCCTGAAGACCCGCGGCTGGGAGGAAACCAAGGCCTCGCTGAAAAACCTCGTCGCCGCCGCCCACGTCCTGCGCGAGGAACACGCCGCCGTGGCGGTGTGAGCGAAGGGTCTTTTTAAAGACAGAATTAACAGAATTTTTCAGAATTAACGGTGGGAGGCCGGATATGTGTCCGGTTTCCGCGGAATTGCCCGGAATCGTGAATTCTGTTAATTCTGTTAATTCTGTCCAGATGGGCCCTTGATTCGAAGAGGAGTGGATTCGCCAGACCTCCTCTTCGTTTCGGATTTAGTGCTTTGGATTTAGTGCTTTCAGAGCATAGCTCTGCCCCGTGGACGCTTGGACGATTTCGGTGGAAACGGTGCGCGCTGCCCTCGGGGCCGGCGTGCGCGAGTTCGTGGTGTGTGCCGGGGCGCGGAACGCCGCGCTTCTGGAGGTGCTCGCCCGCGCGGAATCGCAGGGCCGGGTGAAGGTCTGGCGGCACTTCGAGGAACGCAGCGCCGGATTCTTCGCGCTGGGCCGCACGCTGGCGATCGATGCCCCCTGCGCGGTGGTGACCACCAGCGGCACGGCCGCGGCGGAACTGCTGCCCGCGATGATCGAGGCGCACTACCAAGCCCGCCCGCTGGTGGCGATCACCGCCGACCGCCCGGCGCGTTTCCGCGGCACCGGGGCCCCGCAGGCGATCGAGCAACCGGGGATTTTCGGGCCGCACGCGGTTTCCAGCTATGAGGAGTGGACCGGCCTGGGGCCGCTGCACCTGAACGTGGAGCTGGAGGAGGATTTCAAGATCGGCGAGGTGAAGTTCGCCGAGCCCGCCGAATTCGTGACCCGGGAAAAGAGCCCGCTGGTCGGTGAACTGGCCCGCTGGCTCCGCGAGGACGTCTATCGCGGGCTGGTGGTGATGATCGGCGGCCTGGAACCGTCCGACCACGAGGAGGTCTTCCATTTCTGCAGCGATCTCGGCGTGCCGGTGGTCGTGGAAGGCACCAGCGGCCTGCGCGAGGCGCTCCAGGAGCTGGCGCTGCCGGATGCCGACCGCACGCTGAAAGCGAGCCCGCCGGGCAAGATCCTGCGCCTCGGCGATGTCCCGAGCGGGCGCTTCTGGCGCGATCTGGAAGATCTGCCAAAGGTCGAGGTCTGGTCGGTGTGCCGCGGTGGCTTCAGCGGGCTGGCGCGCGAATCGAAGGTGATCCGCGGCGGCGTGGCGCGCGTGCTGCGCGCGATCGGCGACGTGGAGGAGATCGGCGACGCGCTGGATCATCTGGTCGACCGCTCGCGGCGGACCGCGCGGATCGAGGAGTTGCTGGAGGCCCATCCGGACAGCGAGCCGGCGATGGTGCGGACGCTGTCGTTGTATGCCTCCTACGGGAGTTCCGTGTATCTCGGGAACAGCATGCCGGTGCGGGAGTGGAACCTCTTCGCGCAATGGGACCGCCCGGTCACCGAGGTGCGGGCGAACCGCGGCGCGAACGGGATCGACGGCCAGGCGAGCACCTGGCTCGGCTGGACGGCGGACAAATCCGGCGCCTGGGCGGTGCTCGGCGACCTCACCGCGCTTTACGATCTCGCTGCCCCGTTCGTGCTCGACCAGCTCGAAACCAAGGGCCGGGTGCTGGCGGTGGTGAACAACCACGGCGGCCGGATTTTCGAACGCCTGCCGCGCCTCGCCGACATGAGCCCGCGGGCGGCGGAATGCTTCACCAATCCCCAGGCCGCCGACCTCTCCGGGTGGGCGAAGCTGTGGGGAATGCGTCACGTCCGGATCACCAATGCCGACGATTTCGACGCGCTGGAGCAGGGCGATGAGACCGTGCTGCTGGAGGTCCTGCCGGATGCTGCGGAAACGAAGGCGTTCTGGGCGGACTGGGACCGGATGTGAAACTGGCGCCCGGAGGCCCGGTAGCGGCTGGCGAGCTGGACGAAGTCACGTTCACGATGGATCCGGTCCGAACACGCCGGGGCGACCCTCCCTTTCGGCATCAAAATCCCGTTGTCCCGGCCCGGCATCGCGCGGAGACTGATCCAGCCCCATGCGTCCCGCCGCGATCCTGATCCTGCTCGCCGCCCTCGCCACCGCGGAGGAATCCTCGCGCTCGTGGACCGACACCGGCGGCCGCACCTTCGAGGGCAGCCACGTGTCCGCCACCCCGGACAAGGTGACCATCCGCCGCGCCAGCGATGGCAAGGTCTTCGAGGTCGAGCGCGCGAAGCTCTCCCAGCCCGATCTCGATTACCTCGCGGGCCTGGAGAAACACCCCGGCCCACCCGACCGCGGACCGCGCCCGGACGGCCCGCCGGATTTCCGCCGCGGCGGCCGGCTGGAATCGATGCTCACCGGCTACGAGGACTCCCAGGCGAACTTCGCCGCGCCGTGGCCGAAGACCTCCGGCCTCGCGAAGCCACCGGTCGTCACGCCCGGCGAGCAGAACCCCGCCGAGCACCGGTTTGTGTACGAGTCCCCGCACTTCCGCATCCAGTGCGATGTGCCGCTGCTCCAGGACCTGCCGGTGAAGATCGCCACCATCCTGGAGGCGAATTATCAGGCCCACCGCGACATCCCGCTGAACAACCGCCGCACCCGCTCACCCGGCGCACCGAAGCTGAAGGTCTTCCTCTACCGCACGATCGAGGACTACCGCGAGGCCGGTGGACTGCCCGGCACCGTGGGCTCCTACCTCGGCCCCGGCGACCGGCTGCTGGTGCCGCTGGAGGGACTGGGCGTGAAGAAATCCGGGTCGGGTTTCGAGTTCGATTTCAGCGCCGGCTTCCACAACGTCTACCATGAGCAATGCCACCTGCTGTGGGGCGACCTCGGGAACATGGCGGGCGTGTGGATGAACGAGGGCTTCGCCGAGTTCATGGCCTGCGCGCCGTATGACAGCGGCAAGTTCAACTTCGTCCGCCAGCCGGAGGCCGCGCTGGAGTTCGCCATCGGCGGGAAAAAGGGCGTGGCCAGCCGCGCGCTGGGAAAGGAGATCACGATGCCGCGCCTGCAGACGTTCATGGCCATGTCCCAGCCGGAGTTCTACCAGGACCCGAACAAGAACTACGGCCTCGGGCTGCTGCTGGTGTATTACTTCCTGCTGCTGGATGGCGATGGCACCGGCGCGCGCTTCAAGGCCGCGATCAAGGCCTGCCAGGACGGCTCCCGCGCCGAGGCCACCCGCGCCCTGCTCGGCGGCCGGGACTACCCCGCGCTGGAGAAGGACTTCGCCACCGCCCTGCGCGCGAAGGGCGTGCAGATCACGTTCAAAGACACCAAGGAGTAGGGACATTCCTGTCCCGTTTCGAAAAGCGACCCAGCTTCGCTGGCAAATATTCAAAAGACGGGACAGGAATGTCCCTACTCCTTGGAAAAATCGTTGTCCGGGTGACGCTCTCTGGGGACACTTCCTATCCGTATGCGTTTGTCCCGATTCCTGCCGCTGCTCTGCCTGATCCCCTCCTTCGCCGGAGCCGACGAGGCCCCGCGCAAGTGGACCGACACCACCGGCCGCAGTTTCGAGGGCAGCTACGTCTCCGCCACCGACGCCAAGGTCACGATCAAACGCGCAGACGGCAAGGTCTTCGAGGTCGAACGCGCCCGGCTCTCGAAGGACGACCAGGATTACCTCGCCACCGCCGCGAAATCAGCGCCTGCCACCTCGGCCCCGACCGCGGCGAAACCGCAGTTCATCCCCGGAGACTACCGCGCCCAGATGCTGGCCGGCTACGAGGGCACCAGCCCGAACTTCAACGCGCCGTGGCCGAAGGACGCGGGCATCGACAAGGAGCCGGAGATCACCACCGTGGAGGAAAACGCGGGTGAGAAGCGCTTCATCTACGAAAGCCCGCATTTCCGCTTCGAAAGCAACGTCGTCCTCCGCCCCAGCCTGGTGGCGAAGGTGGCGATGATGTTCGAGGCCTGCTACCAGACCCACCACGACCTGCCCTTCAACAACCGCCGCACCCGCTCGCCGAAGGCCCCGAAGCTCCGCGCCTACCTCTTCGAAACGATGGCGGAGTACCACACCGCGGGCGGCCCCAGCGGCAGCTCCGGCGTCTACATGGGCGGCGAGGACAAGTTCCTGGTCCCGCTCGAAGGCCTCGGCGTGAAGAAGGTCGGCTCCGGCTACATGTTCGACTACAGCGGGAATTTCCACACCGTCTACCACGAGATCACCCACCAGCTCTGGGCGGACCTCGGTGACTACGCGGGCATCTGGATGATCGAGGGCTTCGCCGAGTTCGTGGCCAGCGCGCCGTATAGCAACGGCAAGTTCTCCTTCATCAAGCAGCCGTCCTACGCGCTCGAATACGCCACCGGCTTCGGCAAGAAGGACGAGGGCGGCCGCGGCCTCGGCAAGGAGTTCTCGATGCCGCACCTCGAGCAGATCATGAACTGGTCGCAGCCGCAGTTCTACCAAAACGGCAACAAGAACTACGGCCTCGGCATGCTGCTGGTCTACTACTTCATCCTGCTCGACGGCGACGGCACCGGCGCGAAGTTCAAGGACTGCATCAAGGCCAGCCAGGAAGGGAAATCCCGCGAGGAGGCGCTCAAGGTCCTGCTCTCCGGCCGCAGCTACGCGGACCTGGAGAAGGAAGTCTCCACCGCCTTCAAGAAGAAGGGCATCAAGATCAGTTTCGAGTGAGGGGGAATCCATCAGGCGAAACCCACGTCGCCTCGTCCCTTCTTTCATCCCAACGGGATGACCTATACCAGCCCGGGGTCCACGACCCCGGGTGACGGTCTCACGCGGATGCACCCTGAAAGGGTGCCCCATGCGTCTTGCGGTCCGTGTTAGAAGAAGGCGTGCCCCAATCCCTCTCGCGCCTGTTGGTCCACATCGTCTTTTCCACCAAGAACCGTGAACGGTGGTTGGACGACGCCTTGCGTCCGGAGCTATTCACTTACATGGCGGTGGTTGGGAGAAGCAACGGTTGCGAAGTCTACCGCGTGGGCGGCGTGATCGATCACGTGCATCTCGCCATCGATTTAGGCAGGACAGTCACCACGGCGGGCATTGTCCGTCAGTTGAAATTATCCAGCGCGGGTTGGTTGCGGGATCGTTCACGAGAACACCGCGCTTTCCTATGGCAGGCGGGTTATGGAGCGTTCACGCTCGGGCAGCCCCAGCTCCCCAAGTTGATCGATTACATCGACCGGCAGGAAGAGCATCATCGGAAGATTGGATTCCAGGATGAGTTTCGAAGGTTGCTGGCCAAAAACCAGATGGAGGGGGATGAACGTTACCTCTGGGATTGATTCCAGATCTCCCCTGCATAGGGCACCCATTCAGGGTGCATGCACTATCCACGCCTGCCCCGGGGTCATGGACCCCGGGCTGGTATAGGCCATCCCGTTGGGATGGAAAACAAAACGCCCAGCCCCTACTCTCTTCGCAGGATGTCGGACTTCACATCGAATCCGCCGTCGTCGGTGCCGGAGATCACCAGGTCCAGCTTGATGAACTCCTCGGAGGTGCCGACGACGATGACACAGGTCTGGTTCGACCCGGTCGTCACATTGGGCGCGGCCACCACCTGGCTTCCCGCCTGATCTTCCTTCCCCAGCGCGCCGAGCGTGGCGGACAGGTCCTCCGCCGACCAGATCTCGCCGTTCTGCTGCACCTGCCGCTGGTCGGTCGTGAGCGTGTCCAATCCCGCGGCCGCGACCGCCTTGGCATCCAGCGTGATCATCTTGCTGCGGATCAGGATCGCCTTCGTGCCCTCGTCCGTCGTCGTCCATTCCGGGGACAACACGACGAACTCCCGCAAGCCCGCAGCCGTCAATTGCCCGCCCATCACCAGCGAGCTGCCCGCGGCAAGCCGGGTCTCCACCTTGGAAGCGATGTCCCCCGGCCGGGTCTCCAGCACGCGGTCATCGGGCTTCTTCACCAGTTCCGGGCGCTTCGGACGCGCCGCGGGCGGCGGTGGGACATCTTCGCCGGCCCATGTGGCATCGGCCGTGATCCCGCCGTCCCGATCACGGGGCGAAACGTCGCGATCCGGTGCGGAAGCGGGAGCAACTCGATACACGATCCCCCCGATCAGCAGGATCAGGATCACGACGGCGACGGAGGTTTTGGCGGTTTGGTTCAGGGTCATGAGTTTCAAGATCCCCAGGCCCGGAGCCGTGCCCTGCGAGGCGATCGCGGCACTGGCCACCGGCGCGGCGAGTCCGGCCGGAATCGACGCCACCGCATGCGCGGGCAAGGCCGTTCCCAACACCGCCGCGGTGGTGGTGATGCCCCGCCGCGCGAGGAGGACGCGCAGCTTGTCGAGCGCCCGCAGGGTCCGCCGCCGGGCCGCCGCCTCATTGAGGCCGAGCCGCGAAGCCGTGGTGGCGTGGGGCAGCCCTTCGTAAAACCGCAGCAGGATCAGGTGCCGGTCGGTGGCGGGCAGACGGTCCACCAGCGCATCGATGACCGGAGAAAGGTGCCGCCATGCCTCCGTCCCCTCTCCGGACAGATCCACCGCGGCGCTTTCCCGCCGCTTCCGCCGGACCTCGGCGCGAACCACGTTCGCCGCCAGCGAGCGGGCGGTGCGGTGCAGCCACGTCACCAGCGGCACCGATGCGGGGATACTCCCCGCCTGACGGGCCAGCCGGATGAAGGTCTCCTGGGACACATCGCGGGCCAGCTCACCGTTCGCCGTCACCCGCCGCGCCACCGTGTGGACCAGCGGCAGGTGGCGCTGCACCAGCGCACGGAACGCCGCCTCATCGCCCGAGGTGGCGAAGTGCTGGAGCAGCGCGGCATCATCCGGAGTCATCTTTCCAAGCATTCACCGCCCGCCACGGGAATGTGACGGGAAAAGCAGTGGCCGGGCGAAAAAACCGCCGCTCAGATGTCCTTCCGGCCGGTCTGGTTGATCCGCCACACCGGTCCCTGCGGCTCGTAGGGCACCAGGTTGTCGCCCTTCACATCGGTCGGCAGGCTGTCATCGGTGCGGAACAGCGGCAGGATCGGCGAGCCGGACGAAGCCTTCTGGTAGGCCGCGCCGGTTTCCTGGATCATCAGGCCCGCCGAAAACAAGCCGCCCCAGCCCTCCGTGATGAGGATGTCGATCGGGTAGCTCTGCCCGGCCTGCACCGAAATCTCCGGTCCCACCGCCACGCCGCCGATGCCGCGGTTCCAGTCCGCGGTGCTCGGGTATTGGTAGAAGGTCACCGGCGGCTCCATCGGGCAATCGCGCTGCGGGCCCTTCAGCCGCTCGCTGCTTTTCAGCGCCGCTTGAAACCCCGCGAGCGGGATGGTCCCCGGCACGTAGCCGTAGTCGAAAACGTTGCGGTTGTTGAAGCGGACCACCATCGAATCGTCGCCCGCGCCCACGAAGCGGAACTTCCCGGACTTCGCCGCGGTCACCATACCGCGGTAGACCACGATCCAGCGCGGATGCGGGTCCGGCGTCACGCCGAACGCCTTCGGAGCCTCGCCCGCCGCCATCGCCGGCATGTAGATCTTCGTTTGGTAGAGCTTCTTCGGCGCCTGCTGGAACTTCGAAAGCTCGGCGTCCTTCCAGCCGCGGGTCACGAAGTCGTGGACCGCGTCCCAGTGCTTGTCGTTGTTCATCTCCAGATCGGCGCCATTGGCGCGGTGATTGAGATTGTAGAAGGTGCCGACCAGCGCGTTCGCGTTCGGATCGACCATGCCGAAGGGGCTCATCGCCCCCCCGCCACCGCCGAGACCCGGCCCCATGCCGGAGCCGAAACCAGTGCCATGGCCATCGCCACGACCACCGCCGGAACCGCTGCCGCCGAGACCACCGGACAAACCGCCCGAGGAAAGGGAACCCACCGAGGACATGGCGGAGGCCGCGTCCGGCTCAGGCAGGGTGAAGGTGCCGGCCACGCCCTTCGCCGCCATCCGCGGCGTGTTCGGGTTGGTCATGGTGGCGCGCTGCTTCTTGTTGCTCACTTCCTTCACCCCCGGCGAACCACCGCCCCCGCCCTTCGGCATGAAGTCGACCTTTGCCTCCTGCGCGGGAATGATCTGGAAGATCCACACCACGCCGATGGCAAGGAGGATGGCGTGGACGATCAGCGAAATGGACAGCGATCCCCCGCCGAGCTTCTTCCAGAAGGACGGCTTGTTCTCCTCGGCGTGGCTGGCGTGGAGATGGGGATCGGGTGGATACGACGTTGGGTTTTGGGTTTCCATGGCAATAGATGAACGATGCTCAAAATGGACGGCCGGAACCCCTTGTCACCGCAAGGGACACCAGCTATCCAATGTAAATACAGCTTTCCTTGGAAAGCCTTTCACCATTCGCGCATCCGGTACCCCGCAAACGAGGGGATGGGACGCGCCGTTGGCAGCGGACGTGGGTGTGAGACCCGGTCGCCCCGGCGGTGCGACCCTACCTCCACGGATCGCTGCGAAGGTAGGGTCATCTCGCCGAGATGACCGGGCGGTGGACGTCGTTCGCGAATGGAACTCCGCCCCCGCAGACACCGGGAAAAGGACGCGCCCATGGCAGCGGACGTGGCCTTTTCCCCCCGGTCGCCCCGGCGGTGCGACCCTACCCTTGCAGCGCGCCTCCGGAGGTAGGGTCATCTCGCCGAGATGACCGGGCGGTGGACGCCGTCCGGGGAGAAGAGATCGTCCCCCCGGACGAAGGGATGGGACGCGCCGTTGGCAGCGGACGTGGGTGTGAGACCCGGTCGCCCCGGCGTGTGACCCTACCCTTGCAGCGCGCCTCCAGAGGTAGGGTCATCTCGCCGAGGTGACCGGGCGGTGGACGTCGTCCGGGGAGAAGAGATCGTCCCCGCAGACGAAGGGATGGGACGTGCCGCAGGGAGCGGACATGGCCCTACGACCCGGTCGCCCCGGTGGTGCGACCCTACCTTTGCGGCGTGTCTCTCCACACGAAAAAGGCCGGAACCCTAGTGGGCTCCGGCCTTTTGAAAAGGAATCGCATCAACCGCGGCTCAGATGTCGCGGCGGCTGGTCGGGGAAATCTTCCAGACCGCGCCCTGGGAATCGAACGGCGGCGCGTTGTCCTTGCCCTTGGCGTCCGGCAGCGAGCCATCGGTGCGGAACAGCGGCAGGATCGGCGAGCCGGTGGAAGCCTTCTGGTAGGTCGCGCCTTCCTCCTGAATCATCAGCGCCGCGCCGAAGAGGCCGCCGGGAATTTCGCTGATCAGGATCTCGATCGGATAGGTGCTGCCCGCGGTCACATCGAACTCCGGGCCCACGGCCACGCCGCCGAGCGCGTTGTTCCAGTTCGCGGTGGTGTCATACTTGTAAAGGGTCACCGGCACGCGCATCGCTCCGCCACGGATGATGCGCTCGACCTCGCGGTCCTCCTTCTTGCCGGCGAGCACGTCGACCTTGCCCGGCACGTAGAGGGCGGTGGTGCCCTGGGTGTAGCCGTGGTCGAAGATGTTCTTCTTGTTGAAGCGCACGGCGAGCACGTCGTCGCCCGCGCCCACGAAGCGGAACTTGCCGCTCTTCGGCGCCACCACGTCGCCGCGGTAGATCACCAGCCAGCGGCTCGGCTGCACTTCCTTCTCGCAGTTGAAGGCCTTCGGCGCCTCGTTCGCGGACATGACCGGCATGTAAACGCGGGTCTGGTACAGCTTCTGGTCGGCCTTATAGTACTTGTTCTCCAGCGAGCGCTCGTTCCAGCCCTGGTTGGTGAACTCCTTGATCACGTCGCGGAGTTTCTCCGGCGTCATGTCGGTCGGCTTGCGCTTGGGATCCTGCTTGGTGTCGAAGAACACGCCGATCATCGCGTTCGCGTTCGGATTGACCATGCCGAACGGGCTCATCGTGCCCGCGCCGCCGCCGAGGCCGGGGCCCGTGCCGGAACCGAAGCCGGTGCCATGGCCATCGCCACGGCCGCCGCCGGAACCACTGCCGCCAAGACCACCGGACAGACCGCCGGAGGAAAGCGAGCCCACCGAGGACATCGAGGACGCCGCATCCGGCTCGGGCAGGGTGAAGGTGCTGGCCACGCCCTTCGCCGCCATGCGGGGCGTGTTCGGGTTCGTCATCGTGGCGCGCTGCTTCTTGTTGCTCACTTCCTTCACGCCCGGGGAACCACCGCCGCCGCCCTTCGGCATGAAGTCGACCTTCTGCTCAGTCGCGGGGATGATCTGGAAAATCCAGACCACGCCCACCGCCAGCAGGATCGCGTGGACGATGATCGAGATCGAGAGGGACCCGCCGCCGAGCTTCTTCCACACGGACGGTTTGTTTTCCTCCACCGGATGACTGGCGTGGAGATGGGGATCGGCGGTGTAGTCGTGGTGTTGCGGGTCCATGCAAACAAAGATGAAAAGAGCTAACCAACTGGAATAAAAACCCATCGTCCCGAGACGCAAGCCCTTTGTTAATTGCAGGCAATTTTTGAAAGCCTGCGAACATCTTCGCGGTTAGAGTCACCCCGCTTTTCCAGCACGCCGGACACGAAAAAAGCCGGAACCCATTGGGCCCCGGCTCTTCGGAAAGATGAATCACCGCGCGGGCGTCAGATGTCGCGGCGGGAGGTGGAGGACATTTTCCAAACCGCGCCCTGGGAGTCGAACGGCGGGGCGAGATCCTTGGCTGCGGCCTTCGGTTGCGAACCTTCCGTGCGGAAAAGGGGAAGGATCGGCAAGCCCGCGGAGGTCTTCTGGTAAGTGCCGCCCTCTTCCTGGAGAAGCAGCATCGCACCAAAGCGACCGCCGGGCACCTCGCTGATCAGGATTTCGACCGGGTAGGTGCTGCCCGCCGTGACCTCGAACTCCGGACCCACCGCCAGACCGCCGATGTTTTGGTTCCAGTTGGTCGGGCCGTCATACTTGTAGAAGGTGATCGGCAGTTTCATCGCGCCGCCGCGGGCGGCCTTCTCGACGTTCCGGTCCTCCTTCGCGCCGCTCAGCACCTCCTTGATCTCCGGCACGTGCTGGCCGGTGGTGCCGAGGACGTAGCCGTAATCGAAGACGTTCTTCCGGTTGAAGCGCACGACCAGCACGTCGTCGCCCGCGCCCACGAAGCGGAACTTGCCGGACTTCGGGGCCACCACGTCGCCACGGTAAATGACCAGCCAGCGGCTCGGCTGCACTTCCTTCTCGCAGTTGAAGGCCTTCGGCGCCTCGGCCGCCGACATCACCGGCATATAGACCCGGGTCTGGTAGAGCTTCTGGGGGGCCTTGTAATAGTTCCGCTCCAGCGTGCGCTCGTTCCACCCCTGGGAGACGAAGTCATGGATGACCTCGCGGAGCTTCTCCGGGGTCATGCCGGTTTCCTTGCGCTTCGGGTCCTGCTTGGTGTCGTAAAGCACGCCGACCATCGCGTTCGCGTTCGGATCGACCATGCCGAAGGGGCTCATGCTGCCGCCGCCACCGCCGAGGCCCGGCCCCATGCCGGAGCCGAAACCCGGGCCATTGCCATCGCCGCGGCCGCCGCCCGCACCGCTGCCACCGAGGCCGCCGGACAGCCCACCGGAGGAAAGCGAGCCCACCGAGGACATCGCCGAGGCCGCATCCGGCTCAGGCAGCGTGAACGAGCTGGCCACACCCTTCGCCGCCATGCGGGGCGTGTTCGGGTTGGTCATCGTGGCGCGCTGCTTCTTGTTGCTCACGTCCTTCACCCCCGGCGAGCCGCCGCCGCCGCCCTTTGGCATGAAGTCGACCTTCGGCTCCTGCGCGGGGATGATCTGGAAAATCCACACCACGCCCACCGCCAGCAGGATGGCGTGAACGATGATCGAGATGGAGAGCGAACCGCCGCCGAGCTTCTTCCAAATGGAGGGCTTCTTCTCCTCGGCGTGGGTCGCCTGGAGATGGGGATCGTAGTAGGTTTCTGGCTGGGACTGGTCCATGGGGCGTTTTCTTCGTGGAGAACGAGCAATGGCCGCCATTTCAACAGAAACGGCGGCCGGAGGGATATGACCCTTATGAGGTAGAGAGGGCGGATTAGATGCCGGGGCGAACGGACTGGCCGGTCACTTTCCAAACCGGGCCGGCGGGATCGTAGGGCGGCGCATTATCGGCGCGGGTCGCGGCCGGGACGCTGCTGTCCAGGCGGAACAGCGGCAGTACCGGAGCACCGCCGGCAGCCTTCGGGTAATCGGTGCCGGCCTTCTCGATCAGCAGCGAGGCTCCGAACAACCCGCCCGGCACCTCGCTGACGAGGATCTCGATCGGATAGGAACGCCCGGCCGAGACCTCGAACTCCGGCCCCACCGCGAGGCCGCCGATGTTCTGGTTCCAATTCCGAGTGGTCTCGTATTGGTAGAAGGTCACCGGCGTTTTCGTCACGCCACCGCGCACCTGCCGCGCGAGGTCCTTGTCCTCCCTGCGCCCGGCGAGGAAGTCCACCTTCCCCGGCACATAGAGGCCGGTGGTGCCCTGGGTGAAGCCGTGGTCGAAGACGTTCTGGTTGTTGAAGCGCACGACGAGCACGTCATCCCCTGCCCCGACGAAACGGAACTTCCCCGACTGCGGCGCGCTGACCTGGCCGCGGTAGAGCACGATCCAGCGGCTCGCCTTGATCTCCGGCCCGCAACCGAAGGCCGACGGGGCGGCGTCCGCGGACATCTCCGGGATGTAGAGCTTCGTCTGGTAGAGCGTCTTCGGAGCCTTGTAGTACTTCGATTCCAGCGTGCGCTCGTTCCAGCCGCGGGTGGTGAAGTCCTGGATCACCTCGCGCAGCTTGTCCGCCGTCATGCCGGTGTCCTTGCCGTGGGAATCCAGCTTGGTGTCGTAGAAGGTGCCGACCAGCGAGTTCGCGTTCGGATCCGGCGAGCCCCACATCGGGATCTCGATCTTGTTGAGGCCGGGCGCGCCCACCGGGCCATTGCCGGGGCCACCGGGGCCATTTCCGCCCGGACCCAGCTTGCCAATTCCCGGCTCCAAGGAGTTTCCCATCCCGCCGATGTTGGTCATGGCCTCGCCGGGCTCCATTTTCGGGAGGACGATTTCCCCAAAGCCTTGCATCACGATCCGCGAGTTCAGATCCACCTTCCGGGCGCTCTTCCGCTGCTCCATCTGGCTGCGCACGCCTTGCGGGCCGGACGGGCCGCCTCCCGTCGAGAACTCGGGAGTAGGCGTCGCCGGGATCACCTGGAACACCCACGCCACGCCCACGCCGAGCAACACGGCATGAACGATGAGTGAGACGGACAAGGAGCCGCCGCCCAGTTTCCGCCAGATCGACGGCGGGTGCGGCGCATGGAAATCGGAGGAATCGGATGGGGTTTGCATCGCGTGATGTCGGGTTTCATCCGGACAGACACGCGGCGCGGGGATTTCTTAGGAGATTTTTTCGATTTTGGCGGGAGCACCCTGGCTGGGAGCAGGGACATTCCTGTCCCGTTCTTCCTCTTCAATTCCACCAAGCCCCCGGATTTTCTGGACGTGCCGGTTCAACCCAACTGGAAATCCACACGTTCCCAACAAGCAATGGACGAATCCCCCCGATTTCTCAAACCCGAGGAGGATATCTCGAAATACGGCCTGAAGCTCCCGCACTGGCAGCAGGATCACTCAACCTATTTCCTGACCTTCCGATTGGCGGACTCCATTCCTCACGGCAAACTAGCGAAGTGGAGGGAGGAACGGATGATCTGGATGCAGGTGCATCCGCCACCGTGGTCCACGGAAGACGAGATGGAGTATCACAAGCGCTTTTCCCGTGCCATCGAGCGCTGGCTCGATGGCGGGGAAGGAGCTTGTGTGTTGGAAGAGCAACGGGCAGCGGACGCTGTGCGGGAAGTGCTGCTGGCGAAAGACGGAGAACGTTTCCTCCAGCACGCTTTCGTGGTGATGCCCAATCACGTCCACGCTCTGGTATCACTGGGGCAGGACGAGGCACTGGATGACCTGTTGAAGATTTGGAAAGGAGTTTCCTCCCGGCGAATCAATCTGGCGATGGAGCGAAGCGGCGAACTGTGGCAGGCGAACTACTTCGACCGGGTGATTCGGGATGGTGAACACTTTTGGAACTGCGCGAAATACATCCGTCGGAATCCGACCAAGGCCAGGCTGACAGCGGATCGGTATCTCCTTCATGAGTCGGAAATGGTGAGGAGGGAACTGGACCGGAGGGAGCGGATGAAGGAATGAAGAACGGGACAGGAATGCGGCGGGAACGATAGCGACCTAATCCACATGGCAAAGCCGCTGACTGGCATGGCCGCAGGTAATGTCCCGTCCCTGCTTCCATGCCAGCCAGCCAAGAGGAAGAACGGGACAGGAATGTCCCTACTCCCAGCCATCGCTCCCCAGCCATCGCTCCCCAGCCATCGCTCCCCAGCCATCGCTCCCCAGCCATCGCTCCCCAGCCATCGCTCCCCAGCCATCGCTCCCCAGCCATCGCTCCCCAGCCATCGCTCCCCAGCCATCCCCCCCAGCCCTCACTCCTGCACCTTCGCGCGGAGGAAGCCGGTGGTGCCGCCGCCGGTGAGGTAGAACGAGCGGTTCGTCCACCCCGTCTCCGGTGCGGCGATGCCGGATTGCACCGCGGCGAGATCCCCGGCCGGAACCTCCGCCACCACACCGGTCCAGGTCGAAAGATCCGCTCCACCCTGGATGCGGTAGACGATGCCATCGACCGCCGCGGACACCTGCTCGGTGGCACCGGAGAACACCGCGCCGGTGCGCACCGGCAGCGTGATCGTGAGCACCTGCACGCCGCCCACCGTCGCCACCTTCGTCACGATGCGGTTGTCGGACGACGCGCTGGCGGGCGAGCCATCGAAGGCGAACTCGCCGAGGTTGTTCAGGCTGTCGTTGTCCGGATTGGCGGACACGGAAACGTTCGCGGTGGTCAGGCCCTTCGCCGCCGACCACGCGCTGTAGCCGCTGGGACCCGTGACCACGTTGAGCGTGCCGGTGCCGGAGAAATGCGAGTCATCGATGTGGGTCGCGCCGGAGCCGGTCGCGCCGTAGGTGCCGGGCAGGACCTCCACGCCATTGAGGAACAGGTGGGCCACGGTGTCCGAAGCGGTGGTGACCGTGATCTTCGCGCCGCTGGCGATGTTCACCGTCGAGCTGTCCGCCAGCGTGGACGCGCCGAGGATCAAGGTGCCCGCGCTGACGGTGGTGCTACCGGTGTAGGTGTTCGCGCCGCCGAGGGTGAGATCCCCTGCGCCGCTCTTCACCAGCGAAACGCCGCCGGTGCCGTTCACGATCGTGCCGCCGTAGGTGCTGGCGCTGCCGTTGTTGATCGTCAATACGGCCGCGGTGGCGGCGGTGTTGGTGATGGTGGCGGCGTTGGTGGATTTCACCACGGTGTTCACCGTCTGGTTGAAACCGCTCAGGTCGAGCGTGGTGGCGGCCGAGTTCCCGAGCGTCACGTCCGCGGTCTTCACCAGCGAATCGTTGCTGCCGATCTGCATGTTCCCGGAGATGAAGATCGAGGAATAGCTGCTGGTGGAGGCGGACGGGATGATGAAATTCCCCGCGCGGAAGCTGACGATCACCGAGCTGGTGATCGGGCCGGAAAGCGTGAGCGTCGAGGTGGCATCGGTGTAGAAGTGGCCGCCGTTGGTCGGGCTCGCGGTGATGTTGATCGGGCCGGACCAGGTGGCGGCGGAGCTGGTGTTGTTGATCTCCAGATACCCGCGGCCGCTGATGCCGACGTTCACGCCGAGGTTCAGCGTGTTGGCCACGTTCACCCCGTTGGTGAGCTGGATGCGCGCGGTGGTGGAGCCGCTGGTATTGAGCGTCACCGCGCCGGTGCCGAAGGCCGCGCTGTTCGAGAGGATGAACAAGCCATCCGTCACCGAGGTGCCGCCGATGTAGCTGTTCGCGCTGGCGAGCGTCACGGTGCTGCTGTTCGGCTTCGTCAGCGTGCCGCTGCCGGTGAGGTCGACATTCGTCAGCGTGCCGCCGCTGAGCGAGAGCTTGCTCACGTCGATCTGCGTGCCACCGCCGTTGAAGGTGCCGGTGTTGGTGGTGAAGGTGGTGGTGCCGGTGTAGGTCTGCGGCGAGGTGAAGGTCACGCTGCCGTTGATCGAGAGGTTGTTGGTGCCGGTGACGATGTTCGATCCATTCAGCGTGAGCACGCCGCCGCCCTGGTTGCCGAGGCGGACGTTGCCGCCGTTCGGCGTGAGCGTGCCGGTGTAGGTGACGTTGTCCTTCGCGCCAAGGTAGCCGGTGTAGCCCGCGGCGGCGAAGTCGAGGTTCTCCGCCAGGTTGTTGTTCGCCGTCAGGGACAGCCCGCCCGTCGACCCGGAGGTGATGCGGGTGGTGAGCAGCGTCTGGAGCGAGGTGTTGAAATCGAAGGCCACGCCGCCATTGCCCGAGGTGCTGATATTCCGTCCGGTGCCGGACACCGCTCCCGCGTTCGCATACACCAGGATGCCGCCGTTCGACGAGGTCGCGCCGGTGTAGGTGTTGGTGCCGGAAAGCGTCCAGGTGCCACCGCCGGTCTTGGTGAGCGCGGTGGTGCCCGCGCCGTTGACGATCGCACCGGCGATCTCGCCGGTGCCGCTGCCCTGGAGCGTGAGCGTCTTCGAGCCCGCGCCGGTCGCGGTGAGATCGCTGGTGAACTTCAGCAGGCCGGTGCCGCCCTGGTCGAGGATGCCACCGCCGGTGGTGCCCGCGAGGTTGATCACGCGGTCGGTGGTTTCGCCGGTGCCGATGTAGGCCAGCGTGCCGGTGAGGGTGGTGGAGCCCAGCGCGATGGTGCCGTTCGCCACCGTGGTGGGAGCGCCCAAGCCGCTGCTGGCGGTGCCGCCGCTGACCCGGTTGAAGGTGTTCGCCTTGATGGAGCCCTCCGCGATGATGGTCGGTCCGCTGTAGGTGTTCGCGCCGGTGAGGGTCAGGGCGGCGTTGCCCAGCTTGGTGAAACCGAAGCCATTGCCCTCGTCGCCAATCGCGCCGCTGATGGTGCCGTTGAAATTATTGTTCGCGCCGAGGGTGGTGGTGGCCTTCAGCGTCACCGGACCGGCCCAGGTGCCGCTCTGGACGCGGAGCTGACCCAGCGCCTCGCCGGTGGTGCCGCCGTAGAGCAGCACCGCCCCGTTGTAGGTGGTGGCGGTGGACACGAACAACGTGCCGCCGGAAAGCACCTTGATGGTGGCGGAGCTCGCCGGGGAACTGTTGAGCTGGACCTTGCCGCCGCTGGTGGCCGGGGAGATTTCCATCGTGCCGGTGAAGCCGCTGAACGAGCCGGCCAGCGTGGTGGTGTCCGAGGTGGTGGAGGTGGCCACCGTGATCTTGCCCGCTCCGGACATCGCCGGTGCGTAGTTGACCGCCCCGGAAAGCGCCAGCGTGCCCGCGCTGTTCACCGTCACCGTGCCGGACGAGGGCAAGGCGGTCACCACCAGCGTGCCGCCATCGATGCGGGTGCCGCCGGTGTAGGTGTTCGTGCCGGTCAGGACGAGCGTGCCGGTGCCGAGCTTCGCCAGACCGGTGGAGGTGGCGGTGCCGGCGTTGACGAAATTGCCGGAGTAGGTGAGCGAACCACCGGCGTTGGTGGTGTCGATCCCCAGGAAGCCCCCCGTTTTCAAGCCGCCCGTGGACGAGCCGAGGCTGTCGAAGTACGCGACATCCGCGGTGGTGAACTCCCCGCTGCCACCGACGTTCAGGCCGAGCGTGCCACCGGAGTTCACCACGAGGTTGGTGGTGTTCCACGCGGCGGAGTTGCCCTGATAGAGATTGGCCGGTTTGGGGAACATCAACGTGCCCGCATTGATGGTGGTCACGCCGGTGTAGGTGTTCGCGCCGGAGAGCGTCCAGGTGCCGCTGTTGTTCTTCGCGATGCCGGTGAGATTCACCACGCCGGAAACCGTCACCACCTGGCCATTGCTGCCCACACCGGAGGCCGCGGGCGAAAAGGTCACCACCCGGGTGCTGGTATTGATCGCGGTGACGGTGGTGCCCACGGCGAAGCCGGTGCCGGAAATCGTGCTGCCCACCGTCACGCCGTCCACCGAGGCCAGCGTGACCGTCGTGCTGCCGCTGGAGATCGCGCTGATCATCTGGGTGGTGCCCGAAACCCCGTCCGCAATGGCGCTGCTGATCTCACCGGTGCCGGTGGTGGAGCCTCCCAGCGTGAAGGCCTTGCTGCCCAGGCCGCTGCTAGTGATGGTGGACGTGAACTTGAGCAATCCGGTGCCGGACTGGTTCACGCCCGGGACGCCGGTGGTGCCCGCCATGTCCAACACGCGGTCGGTGGTTTCACCGGTGCCGGTGTAATTGAGCACGCCGCCGGTGGTGCTGGCTCCCAGGGCGATGGTGCCATTCGCCACCGTGGTGGGAGCGCCCAGCGCGCTGGTGGCAAACAGGGGCGTGCCGCCGTTCACGCTGTTCAGCGAAGTGGCGGAAAGCGTGCCGCCGCTGACCTTCGTTTGGCCGGTGTAGGTGTTCGCGCCGGAGAGCGCCCAGATGCTGTTGCTGCCGCTGCCGGTCTTCTGCACCGAGGTGAGGTTCATCACCCCGGCCACCGTCATCGTCTGGCCGCTGGTGCCCGCACCGGTCGCCGCCGGGCTGATGGTCACCACGCGGGTGCTGGTGTTCACCGCCGTGACGGTGGTGCCCGCACCGATCCCCGTGCCGGAAATCGCGCTGCCCACGCCCACGCCATCCACGGAGGCGAGCGTCACGCTGGTCGCACCGGAAGAAAACGCCGCCGTCGTGACCGTGCTGCCGGACGGGCCGCTGTCCCCGATCACCCCGGCCAATTCGCCCATGGTGGAGCCCTGCAGGGTGATGGTCTTGCTACCGATGCCGGTCATCGAAAACGCACCGGTGAGCTTCATCAACCCGGTGCCGCCCGCGTTGAAAATCGGGCCGACGCTGGTGCTCGCCACCTCCATCACGCGATCGGACGTTTCGCCGCTGCCGGTGTAGGCCAGCGTGCCCGCGCTGGTGCCGCTGCCGAACACGATCGTCCCGTTCGCGACCGTGGTGGGCGCACCCAGCGAGCTGGTGGCCAGCAGCGGCGTGCCGCCGTTCACGCTGTTCAGCGAGGTCACGCTCACGATGCCCGCGCCGATTTTGACGGGACCGGTGAAGGTGTTCGCGCCGCTCAGGGTGAGCGTGCCGGAGTCGGTTTTGAAAAGGGTGGCGCTGCCGTTGCCGCTGACCACGCCGCTCAGCGCCAGGGTGTTCCCATTGTAGACCCGCAGGGTGCTGGTGCCATTGAGGGACACCGCATTGGTGAGCGTGAGGGTGTTGGCGATGGTATCCACGATCCCGCCGCCATTGAGCGTGATCGTCCCGCTGCCCGCTGCCGCCGCGGTATTGAAGGAAACCAGGCCGGCGGTGATCGTCATGCCACCGGTCAGGCCGCTGTTGGTGCCAGCCAGCACGAGCTTGCCGCTCGCCGAGTTTCCCGTCGCGGTCATGTCACCGTTCGCCGCGATCGTGATGCCGCCGCTGCCGGTGAGGTTGCTGTTGATCGTGTTGGTGATGCCCGTCCCTTGGGTCGAGCTGTTGATCGAGCCGGTGGCCCCGCCGAAATCAAGCGTGCCGTTCCCGGCCACGCTGCCGATGAAATAATTGCCGCTGCTGAAGGCCATCCCGCCCAGCGAAACCGTGCCGCCCAGCGTCACCGTGCCGGAGTTTCCGACGAAATTGGCCGTGTCCGAAATGGTGTTTCCCCACACCGAGTTCGCCCCGCTGTTGAGCGCGGTATCCCAGTTCGTGGACGTCGTGTCCCAGGTGCCGGTGCCGCCATTGGCGTTCGCACCGGTGTCTGCGCCGTCCCAATAATAGGACGCGGCTGAGGCGGACGGAGAGAGCGCGCTCAGGGTCAGCGCGATGAAAGCAGGGAACGCAAGGGTGGAGGACATGCCGCCACCCTAACAGCCCTTCATTAAGCCATCATGAATGCCGCCGGATGCGGAGCTTCCGAAAGTGGCACAAGCATTCCTTGCTTGTGGGTGGGAAGATCCGCCAAGTCCCTCGCGCGTCCAGTCCGCCCTTGAGGGGCTGGGGGCTTGGGGGAAGAAGAAGAGCGCTCCTCTGGTTCTTCTCTTCCCTGACCCCCAGCCCCTGTCACCCAGCCCCTCAAAGGCCGACCGGACCTGCACGGGACTTCGCGAATCTTCCCACACGCAAGTTTGGAAACTTACGCTACTTCGCCTGCGGCGGAGACCCGCATCCCCCACCGCTTGAGGTATTGACCCTCCATCCCTCCCGGCGTTTCCCTATTCCCTTCATGAAATCCCGCCTCCTCGCCCTCTGCGCGCTGCTGCTCCCGGCCAGCGCCATCGCCGCCGATGCCCCCGCGGCCGACAAAATCGTCCTCGTCGGCGACTCCACCGTGGCATCGAAAAGCGGCTGGGGTGACGCCTTCATCCAGCTCCTTGCCCCCGGCGTGGAGGCGAAGAACCTCGCGCTCGGCGGGCGCAGCTCGAAGAGCTACCGCGATGAAGGCCACTGGAAGAAAGTCCTCGAGGCCAAGCCCACCTGGGTCCTCATCCAGTTCGGCCACAACGACCAGCCCGGCAAGGGGGAGAAGCGCGAGACCGGCGCCAAGACCAGCTTCCGCGACAACCTCGTCCGCTACATCGCCGAGGTCCGCGCCGCCGGTGGCAAGCCCGTGCTGGTCACCTCCCTCACCCGCCGCAATTTCAACGCCGGGGGCAAGATCGACCCGAAGCACCTCCTCGCCCCCGGCACCGAAGGCCAGAGCGAGGTCGCGCAGGACTTCCTCAACGACTACGTCGAAGCCGCCAAGGCCGTGGCCGCCGACCAGAAGGTGCCACTCCTCGACCTCAACGCCCGCAGCATCGAACAGATGAACCAGCTCGGCCCGGAGAAGGCGAAGGCCTACGACGCCAAGACCAAGGACCCCGCCAAGCCCGACAAGACCCACCTCTCCCCGAAAGGCGCGGAGGAAACCGCCAAGCTCGTCGCCGCCGAGATCCGCAAGCACGCCCCCGAGCTGGCGAAGGATCTGAAGTAGTAGCGCAAGTTTCCAACTTGCGAGTGGGTGCACCCACCAACGCCAGCGCAGCCCCAGTCCCCCTTGGACAAAGGAAGTTCTTTCCATCGGACTGCTGCCGCGGGTCGGAGCCGGTCTCATCGGCAACGACATGACCCTCGTGGAGTTCCAGCCATGAGGGCACGATGCCACCGCCCCGCGGTACAGGCAGGCCCTGTGTGAGTGACGTATTCTCTCCTTTCTTTCCTTTCTTCTTATTTGGGCCCTGCCTGGGCCTTCGCTGGGCCCCGGGTGGGCCCTTGCCGGGCATACGAACCCTCCAACAAACTGATGGAGAAACGGTTAAACCACCTCCACCCTGGTTCCACCCCCCCTCCGGCAAGTTCGTGCCTCTTCTGGCACCTCCTTCGTCGCCCGGAAACGGTCGGTTTCGTGGGCAGGTAGCACGCAAGCTGCGGACGACGACGGAGCCCCGGTGACCGGCGCGGAACTCAACGCGCGCGCGGTGCTTGGCCGGGGTTTGAACGATCGCGGAATTCATCGGGGCCGGAACGGCTGACGCATGGAGTATTACACCATGGGATACCGATGGCAAGGCGGATGATGGTAGGGTCGCACCGCCGGGGCGACCGGGGAGAAAGGGCCACGTCCGCTGCCACGCGCGCGTCCCATCCCTAGCTGGGAGTAGGGACATTCTTGTCCCGTTCTTCGTCTTCACCTGATAGCGTCGTCCGCTGCCATGGGCGCCTCCGTCTGTGGGGACGGTCTCTTCTCCCCGAACGACGTCCACCGCCCGGTCGCCCCGGCGGTGCGACCCTACCTCCAACGGAATCCCCGTTTTCGCCATTGCCCGATCCTACGGAAATTCCCTTAATCCGGCCGGGCGCGGCGGGTGTTCCACATGGGGGCGATCCGGACCGCGCCGAGATCTTTTTCCCCTGTAGCAGCGCTGTGTCGAAGTCCCTGAAGGTCGTGATCGCATGTGGTGGCACCGGTGGCCACTTGTTCCCCGGCATCGCGGTGGCGGAGACTCTCAAGGCCCGCGGCCACGACGTGATGTTGTTGATTTCCAAGAAGTCCGTGGACCGCGAGGCGTCCGCCAAATACGGCGACCTGCGCTTCGAAACGGTCGAGGCGGTGGCGAAACCGAAGACGCTCTCGCTGCGGATGATCCCCTTCCTGTGGCGGCTGTGGAAAACCGCCGGGACCTGCAAGCGCCTGCTCCGCCAGCACCAGGCGGACGTCGTGCTCGGCATGGGCGGCTTCACCTCGCTGCCGCCGGTCTATGGCGGTCACCGGCTCGGCCTGAAGACCTTCGTCCACGATTCCAACGCCCGCCCGGGCCGCGCGAACATCCTTACCAGCCGCTTCTGCACCCGCGTCTTCCTCGGCGTGAAGGAAGGCCAGCCGTTCTTCCAGGGCCGCGATACCGTGGTCACCGGCACCCCGGTCCGCGCCGAAATGGTGACCCTCCCCAGCCGGGCCGAGGGTGCCGCGGCCTTCGGGCTCGATCCCGCCCGCCCGGTCCTGCTGGTGATGGGCGGCAGCCAGGGGGCGAAGCGCCTCAACGAGCTGGCGGCCGAAAGTTCCGCGAAACTCCCCGCCGGCATCCAGGTGCTGCACATCGCCGGGACGCTCGACCATGACCGCGTGAAGGCCACCGTGGCCGGACGCGAGGGCTACGTGGTCGTTGGATTCTGCGACAAGATGGCCCTGGCCTACGCCGCTTCCGATCTGATCCTGGCCCGCTCCGGGGCCTCCAGCCTCACCGAGATCGCCCACGCCGGGCTGCCCTCGATCCTGGTTCCCTTCCCGTATTCCGCAGACGACCACCAGATCCGCAATGCCGAGGTCTTCTCGAATGCCGGGGCCGCCGAACTGGTCCACGAGCGCGACCTGGACGCCACGAAATTGGCCAACCTCGCCTCCGGCATCCTCAACGACTTGCAAACGCGCGAGCGCATGGCACAAGCCGCCCGTGCGCTCGACACCCCGGATGCCTCCGCCCGGATCTGCGACGCCATCGAAGCGACTCTCCACCGACCATGACCGATCTCCGCCAGCGCCTCACCGACCGCACCCACCCGCTGAACATCCACCTCATCGGCGTGGCGGGCTCCGGCATGAGCGGCCTCGCCCTGCTGCTGCTGGGCATGGGCCACAAGGTCAGCGGCTCGGACCGCGTGACGTCCGATGAAACCGAGCGCATGCAGACGCTCGGCCTGCAATTCTCCTGCCCGCACACCGCGGAATCCGTGCACGGCGCGGACATCGTGGTCTATTCCTCCGCCATCCGCCCGGAGAACCCGGCCCGCGCCGCCGCCCATGCCGCCGGCATCCCGCTGCTGCGCCGCGCCGAGTGCCTGGCCGCGATCCTCCACACGAAGAAGGGCATCGTCGTTTCCGGCACCCACGGCAAGACGACCACCTCCGCCATGACCGCGCACATCCTGCGCGAGGCCCGGCTCGATCCCTGCCACTACGTCGGCGCGGAAATCCCGATCCTCGGCGCGAACGCCCGCTGGTCCGAGGACGGCGAGCACATGGTCGCCGAGGGCGATGAGAGCGACGGCACGCTGGCACTCTATCATCCGGAGCACTGCGTGGTGCTCAACATCGAGGCCGAGCACCTCGATTTCTACCGCGATCTCGACCACATCAAGGAGGTCTTCGCCACCATGATGTCCCAGACCACCGGCCGCGTGGTGTATTGCAAGGAGGACCCGGTGGCCGCGGAACACTGCGGCACCCACCCGAACGGCGTGTCCTACGGCTGGAGCGACGCGGACTACACCGCCGTCGATGTCCGCGAGCTGCGCGGCGCGAGCGCCTTCACCGTGATCCGCCGTGGCGAGGTCCTCGGCGGGGTGGAGCTCGGCATTCCCGGCCGCCACAACGTGCTCAACGCGCTGGCCGCGATCGCGCTGGCCGATGGCTGCGGCGCGGACTTCGCGCTCGTGTCCCGCGCGCTGGCCACCTTCGCCGGGGCGAAACGCCGCTTCGAAACCAAGTATCTCTCGAAGCACCACCGGATCGTGGACGATTACGGCCACCATCCCTCCGAGCTGGCCGCCACGCTCCAGACCGCGCGTTCGCTCAATCCGGGCCGGATCGTCGTGCTGTTCCAGCCGCACCGCTACACCCGCACCCAGGCGCTGGCCGATGATTTCGGCAAGGCGCTCCAGGCCGCGGACCGCGTGTTCATCTCCGACGTTTACCCCGCCAGCGAGCTGCCCATTCCCGGCATCTCCGGCGAGACGCTGGTGGAGGCCATGAAACGCCACGGCGACGTGAAGGTCACCTCCACCCCGGACCTCGCCACCGCCCACCACGCCGTGGGCAACGCGCTGGAAGAAGGCGACCTGCTCATCACCCTCGGCGCGGGCAATGTCCACGAGGCCGGCACCCGCATCGCCAAGGATCTCAAGACGCTCGAGGAAATGCTCGCCCTGGCCCCGAAGGGCGACATGGACGGCAGCATCTACGAGCCGATGAAGCGCCACACCACCATGCTCGTCGGCGGCCCGGCGCAGTTCTGGCTGGAGCCCCACACCTTCGAGGCCTTCGGCGCGCTGGTGAACTACTGCCGGGATCGTAACATCGCGGTGCGCGTGGTCGGCCGCGGCTCGAACCTGCTCGTCCGCGATGGCGGCATCCGCGGCGCGGTGATCCACCCGGAAGGCGGCGTGTTCTCCGCCGTCAGCGTGAAGGACGGCCTCGTCACCGCGGGCGCGGGCGTGCGCCTGAAGAAGCTCGCCAGCTTCGCCGGGGACGCCGGCATCGGCGGCTTCGAGTGGATGGAAGGCATCCCCGGCAACGTCGGTGGCGCGCTGCGCATGAACGCCGGCGCGATGGGCACCGAAACCTTCGACCAGGTCGTCAGCGTGACCTTCCTCGACGAGGACGGCGTGATCCGCACCCGCACCCGCGCCGAGATCGTGGCCCAGTACCGCAACGTCCCCGAGCTGCGCCGCAACTTCGCCCTGGCCGCCACCTTCAAGGGCGAGCCCGACCACGCCGAGCGCATCAAGGAGCGCTGGGACGCCTCCCGCGCCAAGCGCCGCATCAGCCAGCCCGTGGCCGCCAGCGCCGGCTGCATCTTCAAGAACCCGGAAACCACCCCCGCCGGCAAGCTGGTGGACGAGCTCGGTTTCAAAGGCTCCACCAACGGCAAGGCCGAGGTCTCCGAGGTCCACGGCAACTTCATCGTCAACCGCGGCGGTGCCGCCGCCGGCGACGTCCTCGGCCTGATCGAAACCATCCGCGCCGAAGCCCGCGCCGCCCGCGGCGTGGAACTCGAACCCGAGGTCAAGATCCTCGGCGAAGACGAATATACCTTCTAACCCTCTTCCAATCGCTAGGCCTAATCGCTTCTTGGAGACAGAATTTACAGAATTTGCAAAATTAACAGGTATCGCAAAGAGCTCTTCTGAATGGGCCCATGGGCCAACGTAAATTCTAATAATTTTGTGAATTCTGTCCCATCGGCCCGAATTCACCAAACCTGCGGAAACTTCAGCGCCTCTTGCTGAACACTGAAAACTTCCAAACTGAAAACTTTCCCATGATCGATCCCAATCTCCTCATCGCCGTCCTGATGGGCGGCCCCGGTTCCGAGCGCGATGTCTCCCTGGCCTCCGGCGCGGCGGTCGTGAAAGCCCTCCAGGGCCGCGGCCTCAAGGCCGTCGGCGTGGACGTGACCGATCATGAGGTGAACCTCCCGGAAGGCACCGGCCTCGCTTTCAACGTCATCCACGGCACCTTCGGCGAGGACGGCCAGCTCCAGGACATCCTCGAGGCGAAGGGCATCCCCTACACCGGCGCCGGTGCCGCCAGCAGCCGCCGCGCCTTCGACAAGAACAAGGCCAAGGTCCGCTTCCTCGCCCACCAGGTCCCCACCCCGCTCTCCGAGATCGTCGACGTTTCCAACGGCCCCGCCCTCCCGGAAATGCCCGCCCCCTTCGTGGTGAAGCCCCCGCGCGAGGGCTCCAGCGTGGGCGTCCACATCGTCCGCGACCAGGCCGACGCCCAGGCCGCCATGGAAGACGCCGCCAAGTACGGCAACGACATCCTCGTCGAGCAGTTCATCCAGGGCAAGGAGCTCACCGTCGGCATCTTCGACGACCAGGCGCTGCCGATCGTCCACATCGCCCCGCGCTCCGGTTTCTACGACATGGCCAACAAGTACCCGTGGCTCAGCGGCGGCGCCGGCAGCGACTACTTCTGCCCCGCCGACCTCGATGAGGAAACCACCCAGGCCGTCCAGAAGGCCGCCCTCGCCGCCCACCGCTCGCTCGGCATCGAGATCTACTCCCGCGTCGACGTCCTCCTCGACGCCGACAACCAGCCCTTCGTGCTGGAAGCCAACACCATCCCCGGCATGACCGAAACCAGCCTCATGCCGAAATCCGCCGCCGCCGCCGGCATCCCCTTCGACGACCTCTGCATCCGCATCGCCGAGATCTCGCTGAAGCTGCGGGCTTGACTGGGAGTAGGGACATTCCTGTCCCGTTCTTCAAACGATTACGAAAAACGGCCGCACCCTTTGGGCGCGGCCGTTTTGTATAGAGGAAGAAAAGAACGGGACAAGAATGTCCCTACTCCCAGCCAATCTCCCCAACAGGCTCCCCCTCCCCCAAAAAGCAGCGCTCCGGCACCCGGCCCTCGACTTTTTTGTAAACGATCATTAACTTTCAAGCGTTTCCGACGACCATGAAACGCCGCACCACCCATTCCCGCCAGAAATCCCGCATGAAGCGGCTGGAGGTCCGTGTCATGTCGCCGCGCATCGCGTGGTTCGGGTTCCTGCGGGCCTGCGGGAAGAGCGCCAAGCTGTTGGTGCTGTTGGCCTTGCTCGGCGCTTTGATCTACGGCGGATGGTATGGCGTGCAGCGCGCCTTCCTCCGCAATCCGGAGTTCCAGCTCCGCCAGCTCTCCCTCAATCCCAACCAGGCGCTCGACGAGGCCGGGCTGGTGGACGCCGCGGGCATCGACCTGCATGCCAATCTCTTCAAGCTGGACGTGGAGGAGATGCGCGCCCGCCTCGCCGCCCGCCCGGAAATCGCCGCCGTGAGCGTGGAGCGCCACCTGCCCTCCACCCTCGCCGTGACCGTCACTGCCCGCACCCCGCGCGCGTGGGTGGCCGTGAGCGGCACCGAGCCGACCGGCATCCGCCGCACCGGCGGCCTGCTGGTGGACGCCACCGGTGTGGTCTACGCCTGCCCGGCCCTGCAATGGCAGGACGCCCGCGACCTGCCCGTGGTGATGGTACCGAAGAAGGATGAGGCCGCGCTGGCGACCGGTGCCACCCTGTCCCACCCGGAGGTGAAACGCTGCTTCCGCCTGCTGGATTCCGCCATCGCCGCCGATCCGGACGCCACCCGCTGGATCGACCGCATCGAGCAGCCGAACGCCTGGTCGATGCACCTCACCACCCGCAGCGGCACCGTGGCCACCTTCGGCTTCGACAATCAGACGCGTCAGATCGCGGATTTTGTCACCGCGCTTGATCACGCGTCACGCGAGGGTTACGGGATCGCCACGATCAGCTTGATCCCGCAGCGCAACATTCCCATTACCCTCCGCGAGGAACCCGTTCCACCCCGCGCCACTCCGGTGCCGGAACCGACCAGGGAGGAGATCCGGAACGACCGCCGCTCCAAGGATCTCAAGTCCCTGCTCAACCGGAACTGACCGCCGCCCTTAGCTTTCCATCGCCCCAATGCCTCGCACGAAAATCCACGTCGGACTCGAAATCGGAACCAGCAAGACCTGTATGGTCGTCGGCGAGGTGAAGTCCGACGGCGCGGTGAAAATCCTCGGGGTGGGCATGACGAAGTCCGCCGGCGTGCGGAAGGGCGAGATCTACGATTTCCCCCAGGCCCGCGCCTGCGTGAAGGACGCGCTGGTGAAGGCGGAGGACGCCAGCGATGTCGAGATCGGCAGCGTGTTCCTGTCCGTGACCGGCTCCCACATCCTCGGCGAGAACAACCTCGGCACCTTCCGCCTGCCGGAGGGTGAGCAGCAGGTCGCGCCGGAGCACGTCGAGGAGGCCAAGGACATCGCCCGCGAGGTCCACATCCCGCCCGACCACGTCTATCTCCACAGCATTGTCCGCCAGTTCCGCCTCGATGGGCTGGAGCAGGCGACCAGCCCGGTGGGCCTCTTCGGTCGCACCGTGGAAGCGGATTTCCATGTCATCCACGGCATCGGCAGCCGCATCCAGAACAGCATCAAGTGCGTCCGCGAGATGCCGCTGGACGTCGATGACGTCGTCTTCGCCCCGATCGCCGTGGCCCAAGTGGCGCTGTCCCGCGAGGACCGCGAGCGCGGCGCGCTGGTGATCGACATCGGCGGTGGCACCACCGACTACGCCCTTTACCTCGGCGGCTCGATCGCGGCCTCCGGCAGCATCCCGGTGGGCGGCGACCACATCACCAATGACATCCACCTGGTGACCGGCCTGCCCTTCACCAAGGCCGAGGGCCTGAAAATCAAGGAGGGCGACGCCTCCGCCGACCCCGCCCGCTCGGTGGGATCGGTGAAAGTCATTGATGAAAAAGGCTTCGCCGAGGCCGAGGTGCGCCGCCAGGTGCTCAACGAGGTGATCCGCCAGCGCCTGGAGGAAACCCTGCGGCTGGTGAAGCGCCGGTTGCCCGAGGGCTCCGTCGAGAAGATCGGCACCGGGATTTTCCTGTCCGGCGGCACCAGCCTCATGCGAGGATTCGGGGAATTGGCGTTCGATGTCTTCGGACGCGACATCTACCGCCCCGAGCCGCCGGAAGTCAGCGGCATCCAGTCGAACTTCAAGGACCCCCAGTACACGACCGCCCTCGGTCTCATCCGCTACGCCCAGGTGCTGGACGCCGAACGCGTGGCTACCCCCGGATTCTTCGGCCGCATCGGCCGTGCCCTGTGGCCCTTCGGCCGCTGATCCCCCGCCTGCTTTTCCATTTCCCAAGCTGCTTTCCCTTTTACGTCCATGATCTCCTATTCCCGCGAACCCCAGACCACCATCCCGACCTCTTCCGTGAAGATCGTCGGCCTCGGTGGCGCCGGCGCGAACATGCTCGAGCGCGTGGCCCTCGATGGCCTCGAAGGCGCCGAGCTGCTGGCCCTCAATACCGACATCCGCACGCTCTCCGCCTGCGTGGCCGGTGAGAAGATCCAGCTCGGCCGCAACCTCACCAAGGGCCTCGGCTCCGGCGGCGATCCCGATCTCGGCCATCAGGCGATCCTGGAGGCGGAGGACGAGATCCGCGCCTCGCTGAAAGGCCGCCGCATCGTCTTCCTCTGCACCGGTCTCGGCGGTGGCACCGGCTCCGGCGCCGCGCCGATCCTGACCCGCATCGCCCGCGAGGAAGGTGCCTTCGTGGTGGTCTTCGCCACCATGCCCTTCGCCTTCGAAGGCCGCCGCCGCCGCGAGCAGGCCGAGACCGCGCTCAACGAGCTGGCCGTCCTTTCCAACGCGCTGGTCACCTTCGACAACAACCGCATGGGCGAGCTCGTCCTCGCCAAGCAGGGCATCCACGAGGCCTTCTCCGCCGCGGACCGCATGATCTCCGAGTCGATCAAGGCCGTCATCCGCCTCGTCGTCCGCCCCGGCCTGATCAATGTCGGCCTCGATGACCTGATGAGCGCGCTGCGGACCACCCGCTCCCGCTGCCTCTTCGGCTCCGGCATCGCCCAGGGCAAGGACCGCGCCAGCCGCGCGCTGCGCAACGTGCTGGCCAGCCCGCTGCTCGACCAGGGCGCGCTGCTCAAGGACGCCCGCACCGTGCTCGTCCACCTCTGCGGCGGCGAGGACCTCACCCTTTATGAAATCGAGCTGCTGATGCAGCGCCTGCAAAAGTTCATCCCGGAGCGCGCCCACGTGCTTTTCGGCGCGGCCGTCGATCCCACCATGGGAGACAGCCTGAGCATCACGCTCATCAGCGCCCTGCCGGAAGACTCGCTCACCGGCGGCCCGCGCGATTCCCTGAGCCGCGCCTCCGAGGAACCGGTGCTGGAGCCGTCCGAGAGCTTCGTGCCGCCCGCGCCGCCGAAGAAGCTCACCCCGGTGCTCGCCGAGCCCGTGGTCGTCTCCACCCAGCCGATCTTCCGCGAGCCGGTGAAGGAGCCGGTCCTGCGCGAGCCGATCCTGGTGGACGAGCCGGTGCTCAAGCCGGTGGAACGCCAGCCCGAGCCCGTCATCGAAAAGCCGGTGGTGGTCGAAAAGCCGCGCCAGCCCGAGCCGGTGGTCAAGGTTGAAGCCAAGTCCGAGCCCGTGTCGAAGCCCGCCGTGGTGGCCACCGCCGCCTCGTTGTTCGATGACCGCCCGTTCGCCGAGTCGATCCCGGTCGCACCGCGCAAGGTCGAGGTCGTCGAGCCGGTGCAGCCGAAGCCGGTGCCGGAAGTGATCGCCGAGCCCGTCCGCCCGCAGCCGGTGGAGGAGACCGTTTACTTCGCCGATGACGAGGAGGAAGAGGAACAGGAAGAAGCCCCGGTGGCCGAAACCCCGGTCCTGACCCCGCCGCCGCTGCCGCCCGCGCCTGCCCGCGAGGAGGAGCCGGAAGGCGAGGAGGACAATCCCTTCACCTTCTCCGAGCCGGAGCCGCAGGATCTCGAGGAAGTCGAGCCGGACTGGCTGGACGATGAGCCGACCTTCCCCGCCCCGGTCGAAGCGAAAGCCCCGGAAGCCCACGAACCGCTCGAAGCCACGCCCAAGCTGGCCGCCGCCGAGCCGCTCAAGCTCCGCACCAAGGCCCCCGCCGGCCAGGGTGAACTCTCGTTCGAAGGCGGCCCGCGCGGTCGTTTCGAAGGCGAGTCCCCGAACGTCTTCGACGGCGAGGACCTCGACATCCCGCCCTTCCTCCGGAAGAAGCGCTGAGCACGGCGCGACCGCATCCCATTTCCCCGCCGCCCGTGGCCCCCGCCGCGCGCGGCGGTTTTGCATTCGCGCAATGTAGCCGGAAGCTCCGCTTTCGGATTGTATCCGCCAGCTCCGTTGGCGGCGGCTGGTCAGGCCGAATGATCCCCACTCCACGAAGAGGGAAAGCCGGAGCTTCCCCCTACATTCTGAAAGCAGAGCTTTCAGCCTACTTCTCCCGCGACCCACCGATTTCCATACTCTCGATCTTCCAACCGCCCGCTTCGCTGACCACCGTCATCACGATCGTGGCGGTGCCGTGTTCGAAACGAACCTCGCCGGCATACATCGCCGATCTCTTGTGTAGCTCGACCATGGTGGTCCACCAGTGGCTCCGGTACTTGCCCAGTTCCCGGTACCGGTCAAAGCGGTTCAGGAGCTTCCTTTCCCGGATCAACGCCTGCTCGAATCGCGGCGAAGCCCGCTGCCAGACGGCCTGTTCATCCCACTTCGCGGTGATGTCGACCACGGACTGATCCGCATAGGCCCGCCGGGTCTCCTCGGTGTCATCGGTAGCTATTAGATAGAGCGCGATCCCGAGGATCACCGCGACCACCCCGCCGAACACCAGCGCGGCAAACTTCACCACCTCCTGTTTGATCTCCCGGAGTGTGGAGAGGGAGGAACGCTTTCTGGACATGGCCGGGCGCTTGTTATGCTCGGGACAGCGCCCGCGGCCAATTGGAAAGGAAGCGCGGGATTCAAATCCGCCGATGTAGCCGGAAGCTCCGCTTTCGGATTGTCTCCGCCAGCTCCGTTGGCGGTGGCTTGTCAGGCCGAATGATCCCCACCCCGCGAAGAGGGAAAGCCGGAGCTTTCCCCTACATTCTGAAAGCAGAGCTTTCAGCTACATCTTCCCCTCCGCCGCGGCCTCCACCAGCGCCTTGGAGTGGATGTAGAACTTCATCACCTCCCACTTCCCCGCGCGCTGGATCAGATCGATGCTCACCGTCGCCGGGCCGCCGTCGAAGGTCGCGTTCGCCACATAGGACGCCGTCACCACCTTGCCGTTGTCCGTGGTCATCGAGTAATGCAGTCCGCCCTGTCCGCTCAACTCCAGGTCATGGAGTTTCCCCAACCGCCGGAACAACACGAACAACTTCTCCAGGTCCGCGGGCGGTGCCACCGCCTTCAACTCCGGGCTGGCCCGGTCCAGCAGCGCCTTCGTGTCCCAATCCGCCGCCACCGCGCGGATGATCCCCTCGGCCTCCGCCTGGCTGGTCTGGTCCACCGCCATCCCCTTCTTCACCAGCACCCCGACCCCGATCCCGAGCAGCAGCAGGAACCCAAGGATCCCACATGCTAGGATGACGAAAGTCTTCTTCATCCTTACCATCATGCGCCACCGCCCCGCGAAACACAAGCCACCGCGCCCTCCGTTTCGTAGCCGCGTTCGTGAGAACGTGGGTAGGGAAGATCCGCGAACACCCTCGCACGCCTTCCCCCATATTCGCGTGCCCATGACTCCCTGATGCGATAAACCCCGCCGCGTGCTCATCGCCCTCACTCCCGGACTCATCTTCGGCTGGAGCTTCTTCGCCCTGCTCCTCCTCGGCGGAGGTTCACTGCTCCTCGCCACCCTCCGCAACGTCCGGTTGCTTTACCGCGCCCGCTCCTGGCCGACCACCACCGGCATCGTGCGGCAAGCGGAACTCTCGGAGCGCGAAGATGCCGATGGCAACACCTACCGTTTCCGCCTCGAATACGTCTACGTGGTCGATGGCGAAACCCTCATCGGCCGCGAAGTTTTTCCCGGCAGCGATCGGGAGTGGAACGGCTCCATGCCCCGGATGGCCGACCGCTATCCGCAGGACGGCCGGGTCATCGTCCACTATGATCCGACCCACCCCGATCGTGCCTACCTCAACATCCACCCGTGGAACGAAAGCAACACCGGCCGCCTCGGCATCTCGATCATCTGTACCCTGGCCGGCACCTTCGGCATCGCAGTGCTCCTCTCCCACACACCATGACATTTTTCACGTGAGCGGACCTCCATCGTGGTATGGGACCTTCAGGCCCACGAACAGGTGGCTTGTTCGATGACTGCTCCGGGCAAGCCATCCAGAAGGAGATGGCCGACCAATCTGGTTACGGTCGAGAAGTCACCAAGCGATTCTGCCGATCAAGATCCCAGGGCAATTTCTTCGTGCCATCCGCGGTCCACGCCTCGAGCAGATGGCCACGGGAGTTCGTCAGATAGAGCCCTGTCGCTTCCTTGATCGACACGAAGGACCAGTCTCCCCGGTTTCTGACGAGCAAGGTGATATTATAAGGCTGGGAGATGCAGCGGGCCTCCAAAACCAACCCGCTCGGTAGCTTCCAACCTTCTCCGGGCTCGGGCCACACGACCGCAACCGGCAGATGGTTGCGATAAAAGCCGGGCATGGCTCCATGAGCACTCGCCGCGGAAAAGACCGTGGTGATTCGTTGGCGGGAGATCGGCGAATTCTGCCCCGCTGTCAGCTCCTTGAATTTGGCTCGGTCGGCGGCTTTGGCTGAAAACCCCGATGTCGAGCATGCGACGGACATCAGGCACGCCGCAATCATGCCGACTTTCGCCAAGGAGAGCATGTCCCACCCTAAAAGGAAGGCATCCCGGTCCGCAAGATCAGCATCGGGGTGCTGCTTTGACCCGCGGCATGACATTTTTCACGTGAGCGGATTCTCATCATGGCGTAAGGATCAGGAATGCGCCTGATACGTTTTGGAGAAGCCGGTCGCGAGGAACCGGGGGTCTTGTTGCCGGATGGCCGGCGGATCGATGCCAGCGGGGAGTTCAATGATTACGACGAGGGCTTCTTCGGGCTGGGCGGCTTGGAATCGCTGGCGGAATGGGTGAAGGACGGCTGCCCCGGCGGCACCGAGATCCCGCCGGACACGCGCCTCGGCCCGCCCGTCAACCGCCCGTCGAAGATCGTCTGCGTCGGCAAGAACTACCTCGACCACGCCAAGGAGTTCGGCGAGGGCATCCCCACCGAGCCGCCGCTTTTCATGAAGGCCACCACCTGTTGGGCCGGGCCGAACGACGAGGTCATCCGCCCGCGCGGCTCCGAGAAGCTCGATTACGAGGTCGAGCTCGCCGTCGTCATCGGCAGCACCGCGTCCTACGTGGATGAAATCGCGGCGCTCGATTGCATCGCCGGTTACTCGGTGTTCTGCGATTACTCCGAGCGCGCCTTCCAGAAGGACATGGGCGGCCAGTGGATGAAGGGCAAGAGCGCCGACACCTTCGGTCCGATGGGCCCGTGCCTCGTCACCGCCGACGAGGTGGCCGATCCCCACGGCCTGCGCCTGTGGTGCAAGGTGAACACCGAGGTCCGCCAAAACGGCTGGACCGGTGACATGATGTTCCGCATCCCCTTCCTCATCAGCTACATCAGCCGGTTCATGACGCTGCTGCCCGGCGACGTGATCGCCACCGGCACCCCCAGCGGCGTGGCCATGGGCATGGAGATCCCCCGTTACCTCGTCCCCGGCGATGCCGTGGAATGCGGCATCGAGGGCCTCGGCGAACTGCGCCAGCGCGTGGTGGCTCTGGGGTGAGGCAAGTAGCGCGAAGCTGAGCTTCGCGCTACTTGCCCCATCAAACGCTCGTTAGATCCGCCGCCCATTCGCGTTCAGTCAAAGCCCTCATCCCAAACGACTTACCGGAACCGCCCCGATTCCGGGCTTGCCCCGGTCCGGGCGCTCCATTACCGGGGTGGTCCGCGTCGCCAAACACGCGCCACCGCCATGCCGATCACCCGCGCTCTCCTCTCCGTCTCCGACAAGACCGGTCTCGCCGAATTCGCCAAAGAGCTGGACGCCATGGGCGTGCAACTGCTCTCCACCGGCGGCACCTCGAAGGCCCTCCGTGACGCCGGCCTGCCCGTGACCGACGTGTCCGACTACACCGGTGCCCCGGAACTTTTCGACGGCCGCGTCAAGACCCTCCACCCGAAGGTCCACGGCGGCCTCCTCCACCGCCGCGATGACAAGGAGCACGTCGCCCAGGCCAAGCAGCACGACATCCCGCCCATCGACCTCGTCGTGGTCAACCTCTACCCCTTCGAGGAAACCATCGCGAAGGCCGACGTCACCCTCGACGACGCCATCGAGAACATCGACATCGGCGGCCCCTCGATGCTCCGCAGCGCGGCGAAGAACTACGCCAGCGTCACCGTCGTCACCGATCCCTCCGATTACACCCGCGTGATCGAGGAGATGAAGGAGAACAAGGGCGACACCACCCGCGGCCTGCGCCAGGAGCTGGCGGTGAAGGTCTTCCTCCGCACCTCCTCCTACGATTCCGCGATCACCAATTTCCTGGGCCAGTCCAACGAGATGTCCCGCACCAACTTCACCGTCAGCCTGCCGCTCGAACAGGAGCTGCGCTACGGCGACAACCCGCACCAGAAGTGCTCGCTCTACGGGGACTTCCGTAGCTGCTTCAGCCAGATCCAGGGCAAGGAACTGAGCTACACCAACATCCTCGACATCGAGGCCGCCGCCGACCTGATCCTCGACTTCGTGCGCCCGACCGTCGCCATCCTGAAGCACACCAACCCGTGCGGCGTGGGCCAGGACGACGAGGACCTCCGCATCGCCTGGCAGAAGGCCTTCGAAACCGACCGCCAGGCCCCGTTCGGCGGCGTGATCGTCTGCAACCGCCCGCTCACCGAGGGCCTCGCCCGCGTGATCTCCGAGATCTTCACCGATGTCATCATCGCCCCGGAGTTCGAAGCGGAAGCCCGCGCGATCCTCCAGAAGAAGAAGAACCTCCGCCTGATGAAGATCAACGACGCCTACTTCACCGCGAAGAAGGCCCCCGTGATCCGCTCCTGCCCGGGTGGCCTCATGGTCATGGACCGCGACCACACCGCGCTCGGCCTGGACAACCTCGAAAGCAAGGTCGTGACCAAGCGCCCGCCGACCGAGGAGGAAATGCGCGCGATGCGCTTCGGCTGGCGCGTGGTGAAGCACGTGAAGTCGAACGCCATCGTCTACGCGAACTCCGACCGCACCCTCGGCATCGGCGCAGGCCAGATGAGCCGCGTGGACTCCTCCCGCATCGCCGTGTGGAAGGCCCAGGAAGCCGGCCTCAGCCTGAAGGGCTCGATCGTCGCCTCCGACGCCATGTTCCCCTTCGCCGACGGCCTCAAGGCCGCGATCGAATCCGGTGCCACCGCCTGTATCCAGCCCGGCGGCTCGATCCGTGACGAGGAAGTCATCGCCGCCGCCGACGAAGCCGGCATGGCCATGATCTTCACCGGCCACCGCCACTTCCGCCACTGATCGGCGAACCAACGTCTTTTCACGAAAGAGGCACCGGGCAACCGGTGCCTCTTTTTTTGGAGTGCGGCGAGCGATCGCCGCTTTTGGCGCCGGAGAGCCATCGACGGGGAAACGTCCCGCCGCGGAGTAGAAGCTTGAACCAGAGTGGAGGGCGTTCTGGAACGTGGGTGCTGCCTGAAGAAAGCAGGCCACCACCCGGCGATCACTCGCCTCCACCCAAAGCGGCGATTGCTCGCCGCACTCCAAATCCAGAAGGCCGCCCACAAAAAAACCCGCACCGTTTCCGGCGCGGGTTTTTCAAATCGCGGGCGAATCTCACACCCCTTCCTGCGGCGGCACCACCGGCTCCACCTTCGGAGCGAGCTTTTCGGCCGGCTTGCCGAGGAACGCGGGAAGCTGCACGCCGGCGTTCTTCGCGAGGTCGTGGAGCGGCGGGATCGATCCGGCCAGGCCGGACAGGAAGCCCGCGGTGCTGGTCTTGCCATCGGCGCCGTTCGCGCCGCTGTCCCACACCGTGACCTTGTCGATCTTGAGATTGGACACCGCCTTGACCTGCTCCTCCACCAGCTTCGGAAGCTGCTCGGTGACCATGAGCTGGGCGGCCTGTTCGGCACCGCCGGAGGCCACCACGATCGCGCGGAAACCATCGGCCTTCGCCTGGAGCTGGGCCAGCGTGCCCTGCGCCTGCGCTTCCATCACGGCGCGCAGACCATCGGCCTCACCCTGCTGGGTCAGGCGCTGGCGTTCCCCTTCACCGGCCGCGACCAGCTCGATGCGGCGCTTCTCGGCCTCCGCCTGGAGCTCGATCTTCAAGCGCTCCGCTTCCGCCGCGAGACGCACGCGGGTCTTCTCGGCCTCGGCGAGCACCTCGATCTTCTTCTTCTCGATCTCGGCCTGCACGATGATGGTCGCCATCTGCGTGGCCTCGTCGCGCTTGGCGCGCTGGCGCTCGGCGGATTCTTCGGAGGCATAGGCTTCCTCCAGCGCCTTCGCGGTGGCGACCTTCTCGGCGGCGATGGCCAGGCGGGTGGCCTCGGCCTCGCGTTCGCGGCGCGCGGCGTTCGAGTTCGCGATCTGCACCGCAGCCTCGTTCTCGCCCTTCACGGCCAGCGCCTGGGCGGCAGCCACGGACACGCGCTTCTCGCGGTCGGCCTCGGCGGAACCGATGTCACCGTCACGCTCCTGCTGGGACACCTTCACCTTCGCCTCGTTGATGGCGCGGGCGGCGGCCTCGCGGCCGAGGGCATCGATGTAGCCGGACTCGTCCGTGATGTCCTGGACGTTCACGTTGATCAGGCGCAAGCCCACCTTGCGCAGCTCCACCTCCACGCCGTTGGCGATGTTGGCGATCAGCTTGTCGCGGTCGGCATTGATCTCCTCGATCGGCATGGTGGCGATCACCACGCGCATCTGGCCGAAGATGATATCCTTCGCGAGCTCCTGCACCTGGCCGAGGTTCTGGCCCAGCAGGCGCTCGGCGGCGTTTTCCATCACCCCGGGCTCGGTGCTGATGCCCACCGTGAAGGTGGAGGGCGTGTTGACGCGGATGTTCTGCTGGGACAGCGCGCCGCGGAGCTGGATGTCGATCGGGATCGGCGTCAGGCTCAGGTAGGCGTAGTCCTGGATCACCGGCCACACGAAGGACGCGCCACCGTGGTAGCAGCGCGCCGATTTCTGGCCGCCCACTTTACCATACACGACCAGCACGCGGTCGGACGGGCAGCGGCGGTAGCGGCTGGCGATGAACATCAGCGTGCCGAAGCCGATGATGACGAGGATGAAGACGAGGATCATCGCGGCCGGAATGTCGGCCAGGATCGGAATGGGGATGTCAGGCATGTCGTGTGTGTTCTATGGGGTCTTGGGAAAAATCTAACGGGCGGGGGAAACAACCAGCGTGGTCTTTCCCTCCACCGAGTGGACCAGCACCGGCGTGCGGGGCGCGAGCGGGGCATCCGCGTCGGTGATCGCGTTCGCGGTGACGAGGCGGCCTTGGAACAGCACCTCCACCTGGCCCTCGCCGGTGCGGTTCGGCGGGATGGTGACATACACGTGGCCGGACTGGCCGACGGCGTTCCAGTAATCGAGCGTGCCATCCGCCTTCAGCGAAACCAGCAGGCGCATGATGAGGAAGATCATCGCCATGAACACCGCGCCCACGATGATCGAAAGCAGCGTGGTCAGCAGGATCGACCAGCCGCCTTGCGTGAGCAGCGCCCCGGTCCAGCCGAAGCCCACCAGGAAGGCGGTGATCGCCCGCACCGAAAGCACCTTCACCCCCTCCGCCGCGCTGCCGCCGTGGGCATCCGCGCCGCCGTGGTCGAACTCATGGCCCATGAACAGCGAACCCGCGAACAGCAGCAACTGGAACAAACTCGCCCCGATGGCCACGATCCAGAAGAACCGCGCCATTCCATCGAGTGCCTGCCACCAATGATCCATACGACGCTGTTGTAGCGGGTGCGAACCATTCCCCGCCACTCCAATTTCCACCGGGAATTCCAACAGGGAAACCTTTTGTTTTCAGCCGCAAAAAAGCGCAGAAAGCGCAAAAGGGTTCAGACCGAAAGCCTCTTCCTTTTGCGCCTCTTGCGCCTTTTTGCGGCCTAGGAATCCTCACACCTCCGCGCACGACTGCTTGCAGCCGATCTGCAGCGCGGTGCCGGTTTCCAGCCACGACTTCAGGCTGGAAAGCACCTTCGGCCAGCCGCCGGAGATGTCCTGGAGCATGCTGGTCTCCGCCTCGAACTCGCCGTGGACCACGGTCAGGCGCACCATGTCCTCCACGGTTTCGAGTTCCAGCGTGACCTTGGAACGGTCCGCCGTGTCGTCCGGATCGATCCAGCTCAGCACCAGGCGTTTCGGCGGATTGCTTTCGAGCACTTCCCCGACGATGTGGGCCGTGCCCTTGGCCTCGGAGACGTGCTGCCATTTCGAACCGGGCTGCCAATCGGAGTGGTTGCCGTTGCCGCCCCAATACTGGCGCGCGAATTCCGGTTTCGTGATCGCCTCCCAGATTTTCTCCGGGGTGCTGCGGATGTAGGTGGTGTAAACGAACTGTGGCTTTTCCATGGTGGTATTCGGTTAGGGTTCTTCGTCCTGTTCGAGATCGCGTTTCAGATCGCCGAGCGCCTTCAGACGCGGGCGTTCATACTTTTCGATCCAGCGCGCGTGGATCTCCTGCAGCGGCACCGGATTGAGATAATGCAGCTTCTCCCGCCCGTGCCGGACGGTCGTGACGAGATTGGCCGCTTCCAGGATGGCGAGGTGCTTGGTGACCGCCTGCCGCGTCATGTCGAGGTGCGCGCACAGGCGGCCCAGTGACAGGCCGTTGTCCCGATACAGCACGTCGAGCAAGGTGCGGCGGCTTTCATCCGCCAAGGCTTTGAACACCGCGTCCATCTGCCGGGACAATAGGCAACCATTTGGTTGCATGTCAAATGAAAAGGTGGACTCTAAAAACGTAGCTGAAAGCTCCGCTTTCAGGATGTAGGGGGAAGCTCCAGCTTTCCCTCTGCGCAGGGAGGAGATCGTTTGGCCTGGCCGCCACCGCCAACGGAGCTGGCGGATACATTTCGAAAGCGGAGCTTCCGACTACACCTCTCCAGCCCCAAAGGGGCGTCATGTGACAGCCCAGGGCAACGCCCCATGCGCGTCACGCCCCTTTGGGGCTGAAGACCGAGGCCCTGGCTCCCCTCGCCCACCACAACCTCTAACCTCTAACCTCTAACCTCTAACCTCTAACCTCTAACCTCTAACCTCTAACCTCTAACCTCTAACCTCTAACCTCTAACCTCTAACCTCTAACCTCTAACCTCTAACCTCTAACCTCTAACCCCCCACCGCCTCGGCACACCGCATGCCATCCATCGCCGCGCTGACGATGCCGCCTGCATACCCCGCGCCTTCTCCGCACGGGAACAAACCCGCGATCTCCGGGTGCTCCAGCGTGTCATCCCGGCGCGGGATCCGCACCGGCGAACTGGTCCGCGTCTCGAAGCCCAACAAAAGCCCCTCGCTGCTGGTGTAGCCGTGCATCTGGCTGCCGAAGAGCCGCAGCCCCTCGCGCATGCGGCTGGTGATCCCCTGCGGCAGCAGCTCGTGCAGCGGCGCGGATTTCGCGCCCGGGAAATAACTCATCTCCGGCAGGTCCGCGGAGATCTTGCCCGCGAGGTAATCCGTCACGCGCTGGCCCGGGGCCACCTGGCCGCCGCCGCCCGCGATCTTCGCGGTGCGCTCCAGCTCCTTCTGGTAGGCGATGCCCGCGAGCACGCCGTGCTCCTTTTCGAAACGCTTCACGTCCTCCGGCTCCACGGTCACGACCATGCCGGAGTTCGCGAAGGGCGAGTCGCGCCGTGCCAGGCTCATCCCGTTCACCACCACCTCGTCGTTCTCGGTCGCGGCGGGCACGATCCAGCCGCCCGGGCACATGCAGAACGAATGCACGCCGCGGCCGCGGATCTTCGTCGCCAGCCGGTAACGCGCGGCGGGCAACAGGTCCGGGCGCTTCTCGTCCTTCTGGAGGTGATACTGGATGCGGTCGACAAACGGCTGCGGGTGCTCAATGCGGAACCCGACCGCGAACGGCTTCGGCTCCATCAAGACCTGTTTCGCCGCCAGCAGCTTGTAAATGTCCCGCGCCGAGTGGCCGGTGGCGAGGATCACCGCGTCCGCCGCGATCTCCTCTCCCTCCTGCGTCACCACCGCCTTCATGCGACCGCCCGCGATGATGAAATCCGTGACCTTCGCGAGGAACCGCACCTCGCCGCCCGCGGCGATCACCGAATTCCGGATCGCCTTCACCACGTTCGGCAGCAGGTTCGATCCGATGTGCGGGTGCGCGTCGGTAAGGATCTTCTGCGGCGCGCCGTGGGCCACCAGCACCTCGTACACCTTCGCCACCGGCCCGCGCTTGGTCGCGCGGGTGTAGAGCTTGCCATCGGAGAATGTCCCCGCCCCGCCTTCGCCGAAGCAGTAGTTCGAATCCTCGATCACCCGGCCTTCCCGCAGGATCGGAGCGAGGTCGAAACGGCGGGCGCTGGCGTCCTTGCCGCGCTCCAGCACGATCGGCTTCATCCCCAGCTCCAGGCAACGCAGCGCCGCGAACAAACCGGCCGGCCCCGCGCCCACGATCACCACCGTCTTCGCGGCGGCGGGCAAGGCCGGAGCGTGCCACTCCGGCGCGGCCTCGTCCGGCAGCGGACCATCGAGGGCCACGTCCAGCCGGAGCTGCACCTTCACCCGGCGGTGGCGGGCATCGATCGAGTGCTTCCGCAACCGCACGCCGCCGATCCGCTCCACGGCCACGCCGAGCTTCTCCGCCGCGGCGGATCTCCACGCGGCCTCGTCCTCGGAGGAATCGAGAGGCAGGACAATGTCGACGGTTTCGAGGCTGGGAGTCATGAGCGAAGAGAGAAACCACCCCAATGGCGGACCGCAGGCGGACCCGTGTTTTCCACCAGCCGGGGCGGCGGATCAATCCCCTTTGCGACGGAACCTTCACCCGCGCTCGAAACTCCCTCCTTTGAATCCGCGCCCGCCGGTCGTATGGTGGCATTCCGGCTCGTGGTCCGGAAACCCCTACCCCTCCTTCGTCATGAACCCGATGAATCTCAATGTGGACGAGGCCAAGCTCAATGCCTTCATGGGCAAGGCGCTGGCCGACATGGGCGGAGCCATCAACACCAGCCTGATCCTCATCGGCGACCGGCTGGGCCTCTACAAGGCCATGGCTGGAGCCGGGCCGATGACCTCCCGCGAGGTCGCCGACAAAACCGGCACCGCCGAACGCTACGTCCGCGAGTGGCTCTCCGCCCAGGCCGCCGGCGGCTACCTCGACTACGATGCCGCCACCGGCAAGTTCACCCTACCCGACGAGCAGGCGCTGGCACTGGCCGTGGAAAACAGCCCCGCCTTCATCCCCGGCGCCTACCAGGTGGTCACCGCCACCATCCTCGATGAGCCGAAAATCCGCGCCGCCTTCCAGAGCGGCGATGGCGTCGGCTGGCACGAGCACAACTGCAACCTCTTCGAAGGCACCGAGCGTTTCTTCCGCCCCAGCTACTCCGCCCACCTCGTCGGCGAGTGGATCCCGTCCCTCGATGGCGTGAAGGAAAAACTCCTCGCCGGGGCCACCGTGGCGGACGTCGGCTGCGGCTACGGCGTCTCCACCATCCTGATGGCCCAGGCGTTCCCGAAATCCCGCTTCATCGGCTTCGACTACCACGCCCCGTCCATCGAGTGGGCGCGCGGTTCCGCCGCCAGGGCCGGGGTCGAGGACCGCGTGACCTTCGAGGTCGCCGCCTCGAAGGACTACCCGGGAAAGGACTACGACCTCGTCACCTTCTTCGACTGCCTCCACGACATGGGCGACCCGGTCGGGGCCTCCGCCCACGTCCTGAAAACCCTGAAACCGGACGGCACCTGGATGATCGTGGAGCCCTTCGCCAACGACAAGCTGGAGGACAACCTCAACCCCGTGGGCCGCATCTACTACTCCGCCTCCACCCTGATCTGCACCCCGGCCTCGCTTTCCCAGGAAGTGGGTCTCGGCCTCGGTGCCCAGGCCGGGGAAGCGCGCCTGCGCGGCGTCGTCACCGAAGGCGGCTTCACCCGTTTCCGCAGAGCGACGGAGACGCCGTTCAATCTCGTGCTGGAGGCCAGGCCGTAGGCCTGTCTCCGCTGCGCGGGAGAATCCAGAGTCCAGAAACCAGAATCCAGAGAAGAGAAAGAGGGCCGGATGCTGCAATTGGACCGTGGACTCGAGTCCGCTATTCCCAGAAAGATGCGGACTAAAGTCCGCTGTCCAATTGGAAGAGACGCCCCGAATCCGGGTCTTCTCTGGACTCTGGTTTCTGGACTCTGGACTCTCTAAAGCGCCAGCTTTCGCCCGCCCTCATCCACGCTGACGAAGGTCACGCGCGTCGAGAAAATCGGCGCGCCCGCGGACTTCCCGTCCCGCACCGTCACCGCGTAGGTCACGCTGGTGGTTCCCCGGCGCGCCTGCTCGCAGTGGATCGCCAGGATCGTCCCCTCCTTCACGGAATGGTGGAACTCCACCCGGTCCATGCCGACGGTGACGAACTTCGCCGCCGGAAACTCCAGCGAGGCCGCGATCCACGAAGCCTCGTCCACCCACGCCAGCAGCCGTCCGCCGAACAGGAACCCGTATTGGTTCAGGTCCTCCGGAAGGATCAGCCGGTGGGTTTCCATGGCGGTTTACCAGCGCTTGCGCTTGCCCTCGCGGTAGAGCGCGGCATCGAACGACCACGAACCCGCGCCGGTGAGGATCAGCACCACCGCCGGCAGCAGGTAGAGCAGCGCCGGTTCCTTCGCCGTGGGCGCGTCCGGCCCCATGAACCATGGCTCGTGCGCCCCGATCTGGAAGGCCGCCACCACCATGGCGAAGCCGAAGATGAAAGCCGCCGGGCGGGTCATCAGGCCCAGCACCAGCAGCGCCGCCGCGCCGATCTCCGCCACCAGCGTGCAGATCAGGCTGATCTCGCTGGAAAGGTGGCTCAGCGGCCAGATGTTCGCCGTCGGCCAGTTCGCCTTCAGCTTGTCATAGGCATGCAGTTTCGGCAGCCCGTGACCGAGCAGCATCATCAGGCCGGTGCCCGCGCGGAGCACGAAGAGGCCGACGGAAGCGGTGGCATCACGGGTGCCACAATCGAAGAACAGTTTTTTCATGCCTGGGGCTCGGCCGGTTTCTTCGGCTCGATGATGATGCGCTTGAGACGGTCGTCGCCGTCCGGAGAATGGGACACCACCTCGTCGTTGCCGATCAGGGCATTGTGGACGAGGCGGCGGTAGTAGGCGTTGAGCGGCCGCATCTTGAAGGTCTTGCCGGTCGCCTTGACCCGCTCGGCGATGCCGCGGACCTCGTTGGCCAGCTTGTCCTCCTGCATCGCGCGGAAATGGCCGCAGTCCACCTTCACGCGCTCCGCCTTCGGGAAATGGCGGCGCAGGATGCGGTTCACGAGATACTGGAGGTCGTCCAGCCGCTCGCCTTCATCGCCGATCAAGAGGTCCCTCTCACTGGTTGTCACCTGGAGCGCCGGACCATCGTCGGTCTGCTCGATCTCGATGCTCGCCGTGAAACCAAGATGGCCCAGCATCGTATCAAGGATCTTTTTGGATGCGTCCACCGGAGTCATGAGCCCAATCTAACGAGATGCCGCCGTCCGGCATAGACTTTTTGGAAACCTTTCCTCATTTCGCGGGCTGCTGCGCCTCCAGCCACGGCGCGATCGACTCGGCGACCGCCTTCAGGCGCTCCTTTTCCGCCTCGGAGAACTCGTGCGGCTCCACCATCCCCACCCCCAGAGTGCCGATGACCTCGCCGCTGGTCTTCGAAAACACCGGCACCGCCAGCGACCCGGAGACCTCGGTCTTCCGCGCGTCCGGCTTCGCGATCCCGCCGAGATCCTGCTGCAAGTTACACAGCTCCACCGGCTCGCGGGTGGCAGCGGCCACTCCGGCAATGCCCTTTCCGAAGGGGATCTTCGTGATCCGGTCCAGCAGGAAGGCCGGCACGCCCACCTGGGCCACCAGCGACAGCGTTTCCCGGGCCTCGTCCGCCCGATGCAGGGTGCCGGTCTGGCAGTTGAAATCGGCGAGGACGCCATTTATCCACGCCCGCGGGTCCAAGTATTCCATGCGCATGGGACCACCCTAGCGGGAGTCGGAGCTGGTGCAAGGAGTAGGGACAGCAACTGTCCCGTTCGCATCTGGCTGGGAGCAGGGACATTCCTGTCCCGTTTTTCAAAAGTCACCCAGCTACGCTGGCAAGTATTCAAGGGACGGGACAAGAATGTCCCTGCTCCTTGGCCCTGTAGAATCCCGCCATCGCATACAGGCGAAACGTCCGCCGGACGACTTGGAACTTGGCACCCTCCCCCGCCCCGCCCGATTCTCCCGCCGTGGAATCCTACGGCACCCTTCCTGACGGTCGCGAAGTCGGCCTTTACACCCTCGTGAACTCCCATGGCCTGCGGGCCAAGGTCACCGACTTCGGTGCGATCCTCGTCTCCATGGAAACCCCGGACCGGGACGGCACCCTCGCCCCGATCACCCTCGGGTTCGACACCCTGGAAGGCTGGCTGAAGGACGATTGCTACCTCGGCGCCACCGTCGGCCGCTTCGGCAACCGCGTCCGCGACGGCAAGTTCACCGTCGACGGCAAGGAATACACCCTCGCCACCAACAACACCCCGGGCGGCATCCCCTGCCACCTCCACGGCGGCGTGGTCGGCTTCAACAAGCGCCTGTGGGACGCCCAGCCGTCTGCCGACGGCCACTCCGTGACCTTCACCTACCTCTCCCCGGATGGCGAGGAAGGCTACCCGGGCAACCTCACCGCCCGCGTCACCTACACCCTGACGGATGACAACGAGCTGATCTGGGAAGCCGAGGCCACCACCGACGCCACCACCCCGCTCAACATGGTCCACCACACCTACTGGAACCTCGGCGGCGACCTCTCCACCCCGATCCTGGACCACCTGCTGGCGCTGGACGCCGATACCTTCCTGCCCACCGATTCCGGCCTGATCCCGACCGGCGAGAAGGCCCCGGTGGACGGCACCCCGATGAATTTCAAGGAGCCGCGCGTGATCGGCGAGCGCATCGAGGCGGACTTCGAGCCGCTGCACCTCGCTGGCGGCTACGACCACTGCTGGGTGGTCAATGGCGAGCCCGGCACCCTGCGCCCGGCCGCCCGCCTCAGTCACCCCGGCAGCGGCCGCGTGATGGAAGTCATCACCGATCAGCCCGGCATCCAGTTCTACGCCGGGAATTTCCTTCCGAACTACCGCACCGGCCTGTGTTTGGAGACCCAGAACTTCCCGGATGCCCCGAACCAGCCCGCCTTCCCGGACAGCCTGGTACGCCCCGGCGAAACCTACCGCCACGTGATGGTCCATCGCTTCGGGGTCGAGTGAGGTCGTAGTCGAAAGCTCCGCTTTCGAAATGTATCCGCCAGCTCCGTTGGCGGGGCGCGGGGAGGCCGAATGACGTCCACCCCGCGAAGAGGGAAAGCTGGAGCTTCCCCCTACATCCTGAAAGCGGAGCTTTCAGCTACATCCCCCGCTTGCGTTCCAGGTGATCCGGGGCCATTTCACCGGCCAGCATGCTCGTCATCCTCCTCGTCGCCTTCATCGCTTCCCCGAAGTTCGCCAAGGCCGCTTCCGCGAAAGGCACCGATCCGCGCCAAGCCGCCCGCTATCCATGGATCAGCGGCCTTATCGTCCTGGTGGCCGGCTTTCTTCTCAGCCTGCTCCTCAACGCGGTCCTCTATTACACCCACGCCTCTCCCAACTTCCTGGGATTCTTCTCGTGGGTCTGGAACCTGTTCGTCCTGGGCGTCTACTTCGCCCTGCTCTCCCGCGCTTGGAAAAGCCTCAAGGCCCTGCCGGACCGGAAGCCGGGCAAGGCCGACTGAGATCATTGGAATCCGACCGCTTGTTTGGAATCGGGAAGGCCGTCAAGGTGGCGCAAATCCCCCCGGAAGCGGGCATTCCCCTATCCGATCAGCACCGCGGCCCCGGGAGCCCCGGAAATCCCCCATGAGTATTTTTGCGACACATCTCCCACCAGATGATTGACCATCAATGACCCACCCTTCCCGGTTTGGCGAAATAGTTCACACAAAGCCTCCAACTCCATGAATTTCAGTCCCCTCAAACGGGTGGGGGGATGAACCGCTTTCTTGACTCCAACAGGGGGAATCCGCAGCTTCCCCAGCATGTTGCAATACCCGATTGACTTCCTGGCTTCCGCGGTGGGTTCCGCGGAAAGCTCTGGAGCGAGTGCACCGAAGATCGACCTGCACATGGTCGATTACAGTATCCTGGCCGCCTACATCCTCGTTGTCGTGGGGATCGGCTTCGCCCTGAAGCGCTACATGAAGAGCGCGGAGGACTTCTTCCTCTCCGGCCGTTCGATCCCCGCATGGGTCACCGGCCTGGCCTTCCTCTCCGCCAACCTCGGCGCGCAGGAAGTGATCGGGATGGCCGCCTCCGGTGCCAAGTATGGCATCATGACCTCCCACTTCTACTGGGTGGGCGCGATCCCGGCGATGATCTTCCTGGCCGTCTTCATGATGCCGTTCTACTACGGCTCCCGTGCCCGTTCCGTGCCGGAATACCTGAAGCTGCGCTTCGACGAGAAGACCCGCGGCCTGAACTCGATTTCCTTCGCGGTGATGACGGTGGCCTCCTCCGGTGCCTCCCTCCACGCGCTGGCGGCCCTGCTGCAACTGCTGCTGAAATGGGACTACAACGTCTCGCTGCTGGTGTCCTCAGTGGTCGTGCTCGCCTACGTGCTGAAGGGTGGCCTTACCTCCGCCATCTACACCGAGGTGCTCCAGTTCTTCCTCATCGTCCTCGGCTTCGCCCCGCTGGTCATCCTCGGTCTCAATGACATGGGTGGCTGGAACGGCCTGCTCGGCCGGATCAACGAGGTGAACCCCGCCTTCACCCACTCCTGGAAATACATGGGCACCACCGCCAACCCGATGGGCGTCGAGTGGTTCGCCATGGTCTTCGGTCTCGGCTTCGTGCTGTCCTTCGGCTACTGGTGCACCGACTTCCTCGTGGTGCAGCGCGCCATGGCCGCGAACTCGATGAACGCCGCGCGCCGCACGCCGATCATCGGCGCGATCCCGAAGATGCTCTTCCCGGTGATCGTCATCCTGCCGGGCCTCATCGCCCTGGGCCTGATGCAGAAGGCCGGCTCCGGCTACCTCATCCCCGGCGCCGAGAACGGCAACCCGGACTACAACATGGTGATCCCCTCCCTGATCGCCCACTACCTGCCGACCGGCCTGCTCGGCCTGGCCCTCACCGCGCTGATGGCCTCCTTCATGTCCGGCATGGCCGGCAACGTGACGGCCTTCAACACCGTCTGGACCTACGACATCTACCAGTCCTACATCAAGCCGGGCCAGTCCGACTCCCACTACATGTGGATGGGCAAGGTCGCCACCGTGGCGGGCATCCTGATCTCGGTGGCCTTCGCCTACGTGGCGAAGAACATCAACAACATCATGGACTTCCTCCAGTTGGTGTTCGGTTTCGTGAATGCCCCGGTGTTCGCCACCTTCCTGCTCGGCATGTTCTGGAAGCGGGCCACCGGCCACGGTGCCTTCTTCGGCCTGCTGCTCGGCACCCTCGCAGCCACACTCTTCCACGGCCTCAGCGCCCCGGAAATCCTCAAGGAAGGTGCGACCGTGCCGTGGGTGAAGGGCGCCTGGCTCGCTCCGAAATTCCAGTTCACCTCCAGCATGGCCCAGAACTTCTGGCTCGCCATCGTCGCCTGGAGCTCCTGCTTCATCCTCACCATCGGCATCTCGCTGGCCACCGCCCGCACCAAGACGGACGCCGAGCTCACCGGCTTGGTCTACTCGCTCACGCCGAAGATCAAGGAAGAGGACGAGCCACTCTGGAAGCGTCCGGCCGTCGTCGGCAGCGTCGTCCTCGTCGTTGCCGTGGTCCTCAACATCATCTTCTGGTAATCCCAAACCGACCGAACCCATGAACTTCGATCTCCGCCTGCCGATTGGCCTGCTCTTCTCGCTCTTCGGCGTGATCCTCACCGGTTACGGCTTCGCGACCAAGGGCAACACCGAGCTCTATGCCAAATCGCTCGGCAAGAACATGAACCTCGAGTGGGGCCTCGTGCTCCTCGTCTTCGGGGTGATCATGCTCCTGCTCGCAAAGTTCGGCAAAAAAGCCTGACCCTCCACGACGCTTTTTCCATGCCCCACCGGTGCGTGCGCCGGTGGGGCATTTTCGTTTCACGACCTCAAATCCCTCTCCCCATCGCGGCATTTGCCGTTAGTATTCCCCTCACATGCACCGTTCGCTCCTGCTTGCCCTCGCGTCCTCCCCGCTGCTGTGTGCCGCCGCGCCGGATTGGGAAAACCCCGCGGTGTTCCAACGCAACCGCCTTCCCGCGCAGGCGACCGCCATGCCCTATCCGGACCGCGCCACCGCGCTGGCGAAGGCACGCCAGGAATCGCCGTGGTGCCAGCTTCTGAACGGCCCGTGGAAATTCCACTACACCGGTAGCCTGGAAGGCCTGCCCGCGGGCTTCGAGAAACCCGGCTTCGATGCCGCGGCATGGAAGGACCTCCCCGTTCCCTCCAACTGGCAGATGCTGGGCTACGGCATCCCGCTCTACTCCGGCCACACCTACCCCTTCGCGAAGAATCCACCGAAGGTCACCGACGAGCCGCCCGCGAACTACACGAACCACCCCGCCGCGGCCCGTCATCCGGTTGGCAGCTACCGCAGGACCTTCACCCTGCCGGAGGATTGGAAGGACCGCCGCACCGTGATCGCCTTCGATGGCGTCGACTCCGCCTTCGATCTCTGGATCAACGGCGAAAAGGCCGGCTACTCCGAGGACTCCCGCACCACCGCCCGCTTCGACATCACCGCGCTGGTGAAACCCGGCGAGAACACCGTGGCGGTGCAGGTCCACCAGTATTCGGACGGGAGCTACCTGGAATCCCAGGACACTTGGAAACTCAGCGGCATCTACCGCGATGTCTATCTCGTCTCGTCCCCGCGGATCGAACTGACGGACCATTTCCTCCAAGCCGGTCTAGCCGCGGATGGCAAGGGCACGCTCGCCCTGAAGGCCACCGTGAAGAACCACGAGGCCGCCCCGCGCAAGGGCAAGGTGCTGCTGGAGCTGGTGGACGCCGCCGGCAATCCCACCGCCCTGACGGAAGCCACCTATGATCTCGCCCCCGGAGCCGAGGCCGCGGTTCCACTCGCGACCGGGGATCTCAACGTCACCCCATGGTCCGCGGAAAACCCGGCCCTCTACCGCTACGTCCTCATGGTGGCCGATGACGCGGGCAAACCACTCGCCTGCTTCAGCGGCAAGACCGGTTTCCGGACGGACGAAGTGAAGGACGGCAAGTTCCTCCACAACGGCCAGCCGGTCGTCCTCAAGGGCGTGATCCGCCACGACCACCACCTCCGAGGCGGCCACGTGATGTCCGACGCCGACCTGCGGGCCGAGGTGCTGATGATGAAGCGGGCGAGCCTCAATGCCGTGCGCACCGGCAACGCGCCAACCGATCCCCGCTTCCTCGATCTATGCGACGAACTCGGCCTCTATGTCCTGGACGAGCCGAACCTCGACACCGACGGCATGCAGCCGCGCAACGCCCTCAACGATCTGCCGGAGTGGAAGGAAGCGCGCCTGGCCCGGGTCAAAAACCTGGCCGAACGGGACAAGAACCATCCCTCGGTGATCGCATGGAGCGTGCCCGATGACGATCTGGTCCCCTGGCTCCGCGAGCAAGGCACCCGCCCCACGGGTTCTTCGTTCTTCGCCGGGGATTTCTGCACCACCGATGGCCTGGCCTACCCAGGGGACAAGGCGAGGCCCGCGATCATCGTCGGCACCGTGGGCCGGACGCCGGGAAATTCCCGCGAGACCTTGGCGAAGGTGCTGAAGGGAGCGCCTGAGATCCGTGGCGGTTTCCTCGCGAGCTGGCGGGACGAATTGCTGTTCCGCAAGCCGGACGCCGCCGCCCCCCGCGTGACCTTGTCCTATGGCGGCGACTTCGGCGATCAACCGAACGCCGGAAATGCCTGCGCCAGCGGGATCGTCACCGTCAACCTGGGCCCCACCCCCACCTTCGAGGAACTCAAGAAGACCCTCCAGGAAGTTTCCACCAGCTTGGTGGATGGCACCGGTGCCGTGGTGAAGATCCGCGTGGCGAACGACCGCTTCTTCAAAGACCTGGGGGATCTCAAGGGAAGCTGGAAACTGCTGAAGGACGGCAAGGACATCGCCCAAGGCGAGCTCCCGCCGCTGGCCATCGCTCCCCGCCAGGGCCAGGAGTTGACCATCTCCACCCTGGCCCCCGTGGAGCCGGCTTCGGAGTATATCCTTCGTGTCCGCTACGACCAAAAGGCGGAAACCGCATGGTTTCCGGCAGGCATGCCCGTGGCCTGGGAGGAGATCCCCCTGCCGTGGGGCAAGCGCACGCCCGCCACCCCGGTCCAATCCGACTCCACGGCCACGTTCACCCAGGAGGGCCAATCCATCCATCTCAAGACCGGTGACGTGACGGCCACGTTCGACCGCGCAAGCGGCCAATTCCTGTCCCTGAAACGCGGCGACACGGAACTCCTCCTCTCCCCGCTGCGGATGGACTTCTGGCGGGTGCCGACCCAGACGGACAAGCTCCTGGGCCTGGACAAGAAATCCGCCGTTTGGCGGGACGCCGGGGCCAAGGCCACCGCGCGCAAGGTGGAGGTGGCACAGGCGGGCAATGATGTGACCCTCACCGCCTTCATGGACATTCCCGCCGGGAAAAGCACCGCCACGGTCACCTGGACCTTCACCGGCACGGGTGGGATCTCAGCCAAGGTGGACTTCAAACCGGACCCCACGCAGCCGGAGATCCCACGCATCGGTTTCTCGTGTGCGGTGCCTCCCGCCTTGGCCAAATGGACTTGGTTCGGCAAAGGGCCGCATGACAACTACGTGGACCAGAACCGGGGTGCCTGGACCACGATCCACACCGGGCTGCTGGCCAATCTGATCCACCGCTATCCCGTGCCGCAGGAATCCGGGAACCGCACCGACGTCCGCTGGGCAACCTTCGACAACCCAGGCGGCGGCCATGGCCTGCGCATCGATGCCACCGGAGATTCCCTGCTGGAGGTGTCCGCCTTGGTCGGAACGCCGTCCTCCTACGAGGCAGCAGCCCATCTCTCGGACGTTCCGAAACCGGACCGGGTGACCCTCCACTTCGATCACCGCCAACGCGGCCTCGGGGACCCGGACACCGCCAGCCCGCATCCCGCGCACGTCCTGACCGCCGACAAGAGCTACCACTGGTCGTTCCAGCTCGGCACCACCCGTACCGAGCCGCCGCCGATGGCGCCACAGGGGAGCATGCCGCGCCCCCTGCCGCGGCCTCCAGGCCAGCCTGTGCCCGGCGTGCCGCCGGTTCCTCCGGCCCCTCCGGTAACACCCGCGCCGCCCGTGAAACCTACCCCTGCATCCGATGACTGATTTCACTCACGGGGTGCAGTTTACCATTCCTACCCGCCCTTTCGCCCGCTATTCCTCGTGCCGCTCATGCTTCAATTGAACGAACCCCTCGCCGACCTCGTTGCCGACGCCGCCACCGGACTCCACCGCAGTTTCGGCGTGGAGCCGACCGTCACCGCCGCCGCTCCCGGCCGCGTGAACCTGATCGGCGAGCACATCGACTACTGTGACGGGTTCGTGCTGCCCTTCGCCATCGACCGCTACATTGTCATCGCCGCGGCGTTGAACGGCACCGGCAATGCCCGGGTCGCCAGTTCCCATGGCGGCGGCATCGCCACCTTCGCGGTGGACAAGCCGCAGGAGGAAGGCGAGCCGCAGTGGGCGAACTACCTGCGCGGCGTGGTCCAGGGCTTCCAACAGCGCGGCCACCACATCCCCGGCTTCGATGCCTTCATCGTGTCCTCCGTCCCCGGTGGTGCCGGCCTGTCCTCCTCCGCGGCGCTCGAGTGCGCCACCGCCACCCTGCTGGAAGGCCTGCTCGACACCGTGCTGGACACCCGCGAGAAGGCGCTCCTGTGCCAGAAGGCGGAGCACGATTTCGCCCACGTCCCGTGCGGGATCATGGACCAGTTCGCCTCGGCCTTCGGTAAGACCAACCGCCTCGTGCTGATCGATTGCAAGACCGGTGAGCCGGAGCTGGTGCCCTTCGAAAATCCCGACCTCACGGTGATCATCTCGAACACCACCGTTCACCACCAGCTTTCCGACGGTGGCTACGCCTCCCGCCGCAAGAACACCGAGGACGGCCTGGCCATCATCGGCAAGGACTCCTGGCGCGATGTCACGATGGCCGATGTCGAGGCCGTGTGGGACCAGCTCGGTGATCCGGTGAACCGCCGCTCCCGCCACGTGGTCGGCGAAATCGCCCGCACCAAGGACGCCGCCGCCGCGCTGGCCCGCAATGATTTCGAGGCCCTCGGGCCGCTCATGGCCGCCAGCCACGACTCGCTGCGCGATGACTTCGAGGTCTCCTGCAAGGAGCTCGACCTGCTGGTGGACATCGCCCGCAAGATCGGCCGTGAAGGCGGCGTGATCGGCGCGCGCATGACTGGCGGCGGTTTCGGCGGCTCCACCGTGACCCTCTGCGAGTCCGGCAAGGCCAAGGAAATCGCCACCCGCCTCCGCGAGGAATACCTCGCCGACACCGGCCTCGATCCCCAGATCTTCGCCTCCCGCCCGTCCCAGGGCGCGCACCTCATCGGCCGCGTCGGCTGACGCCAGCTCAAGATCGATTCGAAAAGCCCGCTTCCAGCTCCGGAAGCGGGTTTTTTGTCACCACAAAATAAATACGTAAATACATTGTCATCATTAATCATGGGGGATATGCCATTCGCATCTTCCTGATTGTCCCATGATGCAAAAAAACCCGTCCTTCCTGACTCCCGCAAGCCTCACGGGAGCCCTGCGTTTTTACATCTCCGCCACCGTGATCGCGATGGCCGGGACCCCGCTTGATGCCGCCCCCGTGGTCTTTGGCCCGGCCGTCACGATCTCCTCGGATTCCGATGTCATGACCGCCGGCTCGCCGGTTTATGCCTTCAATGAGTCGAACCCGGCCGCTCCAGTGGTGGTCAATGGTGTGTCCTTCACCGGCGGCAACAGTTACACCACGCTCGGAAGCGGAGCGATCTCGATGACGATCTTCAATCAGCTCTCGAACTCCATTTTCGGCGCTCCGGCCACCAATCCGTTCGAATCCCTCTCCACTGCCTACAAATCGATCCTGACCGGAGGCATCTGGTTGAATGACACCTATGCGGGCGGCAGCGTCACGCTGAACAACCTGACCGCGGGACGCAGTTACGCGGTCCAGGTCTGGATGAACGACAGCCGGGCCAATGCTTCTGGCCCGGGGGGCGAGCTCAGAGGCGCGAACAACGTCGCCATCGATTACAACACCACGAACGCCCTCGGCGGCCTTGGCCAATACTCCAAGGGGTGGTTCCGAGCCACCGGGACCAGCCAGGCGTTCTCGATTTTCAGCAAGGCCGCCTATGCCCAGATGAATGCCATCCAGCTCCGGGACGTGACCGGCATCGGCTGGTGGACCGGCACCGGCGGCTCGACCTGGAACCCCTCCAGCACGGCGAATTTCACCACCAACCTCGCCGCCGCGCCGCTGACCACGGCCACGTTTGATACCCTCCGGACTTCACTGGGCACGGTCATCTTCGGCGACACCTACTCGAACAACGGAGCCCAGTTGGCCGTCACCCAGAACACGATCACCCTCTCCGCTGGCGGGGTCTCCGGAGCCGCTGTCATCTTTCAGAACACCGCTGCGCTTCCCTACACGGTAACCAGCCCGGACCAAGCCGGGATCTCCGGTTCCGCCAGCGTGTGGGTGGATGGCGGTGGCACGGTCACCCTCGCGGGGAACCACTCCTACACCGGCGGCACGAGCATCCGCAGCGGATCGCTGATTCTCACCGGCACTCCGGCTCCCAGTCCCATCGCCAACGCGGGCTCATTGACGTTCAACTCCTCGTCGAACCAAGTCTGCTCCGAGGTCATCTCCGGCACCGGGACACTGACGAAAACCGGTACCGGCACGCTCACTCTCACCCGGACGAATACCTACACCGGCACCACCACGGTCAACGGCGGCACCTTGCTCATCACCGATATCACCTCTCCCACCGGCACCGGAGCCGTCGCGGTTAATCCCAGCGGCACCCTGGCCGGAACCGGGCCGGTCCCCGGGGCTGTCACCGTCAACTCCGGCGGCACGATCTCCCCCACCGACTCCGCCACCGGCACCGGTGCGGTGTCCGTGAGCAGCGGGGCCAAGCTCGGCGGCGTGGGCAGGGCCAGCGGCGCGGTGACCATCAGCAGTGGCGCCACCATCGCCCCGGGCAACAGCGTCGGCACGCTGAACACCGGCGCGCTCACCCTGGCCGGCACCTACGCCTGCGAGGTCAGTGGCGCCACCACTGACAAGATCGCGGTGACCGGGAACCTGAACCTCACCGGCTCCACCCTGGCCATCACCGCCACCGGAGCCACCGGCACGCTGGTCATCGCCAGCTACACCGGCACCCTCACCGGCACTTTCGGCACCGTCACCGGCCTGCCCGCCGGCTACGCGGTGAACTACAACTCCGGCGCGAAGCAGGTCGAACTGGTGTTCACCGATGCCTTCGGCGCCTGGGCCACCAGCAAGGGCCTCACCACCGGCAACAACGGCAAGGGTGACAACCCGGACAACGACGGCTTGAACAACCTCGGCGAGTTCGCCTTCGACGACGAACCGTTGTCCGGTTTCCCCAGCGGCAAGATCGTCTCGAAGATCGTCACCATCGGCCCCGACCAGGTGCTGACGCTCACCCTGCCAGCTCGCTCCACCGCGACCTTCACCGCCGCGGCCCCCACCATGACCGCCACCGCGGACACCGTGACCTATGTGATCGAAGGTAGCGCCACCCTGAGCGGCTTCCCGGTCACGGTCACCGAAGTCACCGGTGCCGACGCCACCACCATCCAAACCGGCCTGAGCCTGCCCGCCCTGAACTCCGGCTGGACCTTCCACACCTTCCGCCTGAGCCCGACCGTGGGTTCCGCCGCGAAGGGCTTCATCCGCGCCAAGGTGAGCTCTCCCTAAACGGGAATGAGCGTGAGACCCTGCCTTCGCGGATCGCCGCGGAGGTAGGGTCATCTCGCCGAGATGACCGGGCGGTGGACGCCGTTCGCGGGATAAACGCCGTCCCCACAGACGAGGGGATGGGGTGAGCCATTGGCAGCGGACGGGGCCATTCGCAAAAAGAACGCCGTCCCGTTGGACCAAGGGACGGGGCGCCCCGTGGCAGCGGACGGGGCTGTTTGGTGAAAAAGAACGGGACAAGAATGTCCCTACTCCCAGCCAAAGCGGTGCGACCCTACCCTCACGGCTCGATCCCCTTCGTCACCCAATCCCACAACGGCCGCGTCGAGCCATCCTCCAGCACCATCCCTTCCGGATGATGCGGATGGACACCGTCCGTGCCGCGTTCATGAGTCGCGATCGAGCGGACACGCAATTTCGACAACGGCACCACCTCCGCCAGCGAGGAAACGCCATCCCCATCCGCATCCGTCCACGCGGCGAGACCTTCGAGCTCCTTTCCGCTCAACACCCCATCGTGGTTGTCATCCAGCATCGCCAGCGCGCGGAAACCGTTTTCCCAGAAAATGCCCCAGGTGTAGGTGCCGAAAAGCTGGCGCCCATCGCGAATACAGCCGCCGTGCTTTGGATCCCACACCAGCAGCGAAGTGGTCGGCTTCAACCACGGCCAGGCATCGGCGCGACCCAAGCCGGTCAGATCGAAGGTCGCGGTTCGGCCCGGATCGAGCAGCGATTCCAACGAGGTGGCCGCCTCCTCCATCGAGAACACGATCGGCGTGATCGGCCCGGGCGGGAGCTTGTCGAGCTTCGCCAGATGCTCCTTCACCCCGGCGGCATTCGCCCCCTCCGGCTCCAATTTCAAATAGGCCATGCCTGCCTCGTAGCTCACCAGATCGGAAAGCCCCCGCAGCGGCAGGCTCGGACGGGCCGCGTCCTTGTCCTTCGAAAGCGTGAAGGCGAGATGGTAGGCCGCCGCCCGCTCCTTGACCTCCACCGCGGCAGGCAGATCCTTCACGCCCGCCTTTTCCAACTCCGGCTTGCCGAGCGCGTATTGATCGAGGAGCGAGGCCTTCCCGAGCTGGTAAAGCGCGTTATTCGGCTCCAGCTCCTGTGCCTTCGCGAAGGCCGCCAGCGACTCGCGGACGTGCCGGGCCAGCTCCTCTGGCGCGGGCACCGGGGGCTTCCAACCGCTGTTCTTCAGATCCGTGGCGATCATTTCGACCTCGTTCTGGAACTTGCGGTTGTCCGCCAGGTCATCCGGCTTCGAGGTGATGCCCAGTTTCTCCATGGCCCGGCGCTCCGCCTCCTTGCGCAGGGCCAGGTAAGCCCCCTTTCCCATGCCTGCCGCCTGGTCGACCGCCGGCGGCTGGTCGTTCTGCGGCGATGGATACGCGGCCAACTCCCCGGCTTTCTGGACGAACGCGAGGTAATGGATCCGTGCCAGCACGTACCAGCCATTCGCATCGCGGGGCTGGTCGACCGTGTAGGTGGTGGCGTTTTTCTCAAGGGTCGCCACCGGCACCAACTGCGGCAGGGCGAACATGGCGTCCGCGAGAGGCGCGGTCAGCACGGCAAGGGAGAGGATGGCGGACTTCATGGCAGCGTGAACATGTGCCGGGATGACACGTTTGACGATGGATTCTTAGAACGGATCTCCAGTTTCGCGACGCCACTGCCACCGCTCCATCGGGTCGCGTTCACAGGAACAATTGCCCGCTGGCGACGATGACCGCCTCCCCACCGACGCGCACCCGCAACGCTCCGCCATCCCGGTCCCAGGAAGCCTGCACGATTCCGTCCCGGCCGATCTCGATGCCCTGTTCGGCGAGGTAACCGCCCGACGCTTCCTCCGCGTGCTTGTGGCGGGCGAGGAAGGCCGCCACCGAGCCATTGCCGGAGCCGCAGACCGGGTCCTCCACCACTCCCTCGCCGGGTGCGAAGGTCCGCACCCGGAGCCGCACCGGACCTCCATCCCCGCGTTCCACGAACACCGTCATCCCGACAGCACCCAGCGCCTTGCAAGCGCTCTCGATCCGCGTCTGGTCGGGATGGAGCGCCGAAATCGCCTCGAACCGGGACAGTTCCACGATCAACCACGGCACGCCGGTCGAAACCACCTCGAAAGGCAGGTCGGAAAGATCCGACGCCGCACAGCCGAGCATCGCCGCCACGGTTTCCCGGGAAAGCTCCGCCTCGCGCCAGGTCGGAGCGCCTTGGGTCATGCGCAGCAGCCTACCTGCGGTGGACGGCACGACCTCGACCGGCACGATGCCGATCCCGCACTCCTGCCGGAGCAAGGTGGCACCGGCCTTTTCCGGATCGCGGGTCAGGACCGCATGCGCCGCGGCCACCGTCGGGTGACCTGCGAAGGGCAATTCGCTCGCCGGGGTGAAAATGCGCGCCCGGTAATCGGCGTCCGGCGTGGTCGGCTTCAGGAGGAACACCGTCTCGGATAGGTTCATCTCACGCGCGATCCGCTGCATGGTTTCCGCCGGGAGGTTGTCGGCGTCAAACACCACCGCGGCCGGATTTCCGTAAAGCGGCCGATGGGTGAAGGCGTCCACCTGAACGAAATCGATTGGCATGACCTGTTCTTCGCGAAGCCGGTGACGGGTGGCAATGCCGGAAGGCGCGGGGCAAGGTGAACCCATTCAAGGAGTAGAATGGGAGCGAAGCGGACATGGCCAGCCACTTGGTCTATCCATTCGCTGGCAAACATTCCTGTCCCGTTCTTCATCGTTCTCGCGATCTTCACCTGTATCCTGGGGGAAAGGGCGGGCTATCGCCCTATCGTCACATTCATACCCGCCAGCGTGAATCACGAAACGCCCCCCAATCCTCCCTCCCTTCTTCGGTACCCAAAGTGAAGCCGCCCGCGGCCGGACCAGTCTGCACGCGGGATAAAAAACGGGACAGGAATGTCCCTACTCCTTGGAAACACCATCCTCCACCACTGTTCCCTTTTCTCCTTGAAACATACCGACCGGTTGGCATGTTCAAGCCCATGAGCCGTCGCCCGCGTGATCCATCGGCCACCCGCAGCGCCGTCCTGCAGGCGTCATTCGACGAATTTTACCGGAATGGCTTCCAAGGCGGCAGCCTCAACCGGATCGTCGACCGGGCCGAGCTCACCAAGGGCGCCCTGTTCCACCACTTCCCGGACAAGGCCGCGCTGGCCATCGCGCTGGTCGACGAGCGCCTGTTCCCGGCCATGGAGACGCGCTGGTTCCAGCCGCTTCAGGAAACCGCCGATCCGGTCACCACGCTGCGGGATTTGATCCGCGGGCACGTCGCCAGGATCGAGAAGGAGGGCCCGGAAGGCTTCCTTTTTCATGGCTGTCCGATCGGAAATCTGGCGACCGAAATGGCCCCGTTGGATGACGTGCTACGCGGAAAATTGGACGCGCTTTACACCGCTTGGCGCGAGGCCATTTCGGGGGCTTTGAGGCGCGGCCAGAAGGCCGGAATCGTGCATGCCTCGATCGATCCCGAGGCGGAGGCGGTTTTCGTGGTCGCCAGCCTCACCGGCACCGCCACCCAGGCCAAGACCGCCCGTGATTTTAGGATCTTCCAGCTCAGCCTGAAAGCCTTGGAGGGTTACTTGGAAACCCTACGCAATCCTTTGAAATGATGGATTCAAGCGATTGATCCTCAATCTCATCCACACCCGCTCACAGGTTGTTAACAGGATACCACGGGAAAATCGAGGGATTTTCCACACACTTGTCCACGGCTTGCCGATGGCTTTTCCACAGGTTGCTCGCAAGGTTTTTCGCCGGTTGCAAACCGGTTATTTGGAAAGAATTCACAGCACTATCAACTGGTTATGCGCGGGTTATTCGCACGACTGCTCACTGGTTGCCAGCAGGTTGTTCACAGGGTTTTGCGCCGGTTGTTGACCGGTTTTTCACAACTGAAAATCGCCAAAAATGAGCTCAAAAACTGAACCGTTGGCCGCGCCGGGAGCGGGGCTGCCGGCCGTCGAGGGATGGCTGGCGAGGCACGTGATCTTCCCGCGGTTCGTCCGGAAGACGACGACCGCGGAGGCGGTGGATCGGTTCGTCGCGGACGGCCGGTGGATCGTGGAGCGAGTCCGGGCGCTGGAGCCGGAGCGGCAGCGGACGCGGGTGAGGATCGAGCGGCTGCGCGGGATGGAGGACAGCTCGCGGGAGTGGTCGCCGCTGATGGTGGTGGAGCACCTGCTCATCACCGGCCCGGCGATGCTGGGCGCGGCGCGGTCGCTCTCCGCCGGGGTGGTGCCCGGGCGGGCGGTCAGCACGGCGGCGGTGAAGCCGAAGGGCGAGGCGGGCGCGGAGCTGCTGGAGGAATTCGGGCGGCTGCTGGACGGCTACCCGGCGGCGGTGGCGGCGCTCACGTTTCCGACGAAGCCGAAATTCCCGCACCCGTGGTTCGGGCCGCTCGACGCGCGGCGGTGGGTGGTCCTGAACGCGTTCCACCAGGCGCTGCACCGGCGGCAGCTGGAGAGGATCGTGGCGGCGAAGTAGCGCAAGTTTCCAACTTGCGGATGGGGAGGCCCGCGCCCGGCCTCGCACATCCAGTCCGCTCTCAAGTGGCCGGTGGTTGGTGGCCAGAGAAGATCACCTCAGATTCTTCCTCTTCTCTGATCACTGATGACTGATCACTAGCCACTCATCGGCGGACCGGATTGGTCAGGGACTTCGTCGCTCTTCCGATTCGCAAGTTGGAAACTTGCGCTACTTCACCCCACCCAGCTTCCGAACGCGCTTGAAGTGCACGGCTTCGAGCGGGGTGATCGAAAGGCGGGTGCCTTTCTGGAGGACCACCATGCCCTGGAGGGCGTCGTCCTCTTTCATCTGCTGGAGCGGGACGTAGGCCGGGAACTTCTCCACGAACTCGAAATCGCGGAGCCACCAGCGCGGGTTCTCCTTGGTCGCCTTCGGGTCGAAGTACTCGCTGGCCTCATCGAACTGGGTCGGGTCCGGGTAGGCGTCCCCCGCCACGCGGGCGACCCCGGCCACGCCCGGCGGCACGGCGTTGGAATGATAGAAGAGCGCGAGGTCGCCGGGCTGCATGTCCTTCCACATCGAGTTCCGCGCCTGGTAGTTCCGGACGCCGGTCCACGGCTCGCGTTTCACGGCGGCCAGGTGGTCGATGGAGAAGACGTCGGGCTCGGACTTGATCAACCAGTGGCGCATGGGCGGGAGCATGGACCGGCTCGCGCCGCGACCTCAAGGCTCGGTGGCCTTCAGCCGGATGAATTCCTTCGCCGCCGTGCCCGGTGAAACGGTCACCTCCCCCACCGTCCCGGCCGGGATCGGGTTCACGCCGGTGGACAAGCGGCTGGCGGGCAGCGTGGTCCAGGTGCCGAGGCCGGTGGAAACGAGCACCGTGACCGGGCCGCCGGTGCCGGTGGCGGGAAATGGCAGGCTGAATCCCTGCGGCACGCCCGCACGGGACTTCGGTAGATAAAGAAGCGGATCGGCGGTCATCCCGATGCCGAGCGCCCAGCGCAGGCCGTTCGGGAGCCGGTTCGACACGGTGGCGAACGACGCGCCCGCCGCCCCCTGGGCCACGGTCCACGCCAGGTAGGAGGTTTTCGGAATCTGCACGGTGCCGGTCGCCTTGATCGTGCCGGTGGAGGTGATCCGGACCGTGCCGCTGTCCGTCACGGTGGTGTCATCCACGCTCACCGGCAGGGTGAGGGTGGCGGTGAAGTTCCGGTAGATCCCGGAATCGACGCCATTGGTCAGTGCGATCGTGCCCGTCCCGGTGCCGCTGCCGATGGCGGGCTCCTGCGGGGTGAAGGTCCAGTCCACCGGGCTGCCGAAGACGGTGCCGGTCATCGAGCCCTGGTCGATCGCGGTCTGATACTGGGTGGCGTCGAACTGGCCCGTGGCGGGCGTGACCACCCCCGGCGGGGTCGGCGTGGTCACCGCCGCGCCCAGGCCGGTGATCGTGAGATTATAGAGGAAGGTGTGGAACGTGAGGGTGGTCCCGGAGATCCGCCCATTCACGATCGTGAGCGCGGACACCCGGCCGGTGGCGGGATCGGCATCCAGGGTGATCGGCAGCGTGCCGGTGAGGGTCGAGGTGGAGGTCGAGGCCAGCCCCGGATCGAAGGTCACGGTCAGCTTGTTGAAGCCGGTCTGGTTCACCAGCGTGAGCGTGCCGCCCCCGGGGATCGCCATGGCAGGAGCGAGCCCGAGCCACCAGCAGGCAAGGAACCGGTTCATCGGAGGGAGGGAGCCACCCCGCGGCACGGGCCGCGGGACGTCCAGTGACCGGCACCGGCGGATCTAACACCAGAAAAATCGGGAGAGCTCCGGCGCGCGGGCCACCCGACACGATTGGAACTTGCATGTTGGCCGGGGCCGCTTCCGAATGCCTGCAATGTCCACGCCGCGAGTCAAAACCGTCGCCTCCATCACCGTCGGGGAGTTTTTCGAACGCCATGCCGAGGTCCTCGGCCTGTCCCTCCACGGCGAGAGCCACGGTTTCGACCGCCTGATCAGCGAGCCCGCGATCAACCGCCCGGGCCTGGCGCTGGCTGGATTCTTCTCCTACTTCGCCCGCAAGCGCATCCAGGTCTTCGGCAATTCCGAACTCGCCTATTTAAAGAAGCTGCCGGACCCGATGCGCGCCGACCGTTTCCGCCGGATCTGCGACCGCGACATCCCCTGCATCGTGGTCGCCCGCGGCGCGACGCTCGGCGACGACCTGATGGCGGTGGCGAAGGAGCACCACATCCCCGTTTTCGGCACCTCGCAGGTGACCATGAAGTTCCTCAATGCCGCCACCATCCGGCTGGAGCACGATTTCGGCCCGAGCGTGACCATCCACGGCTGCATGGTCGACATGCGCGGCATCGGCGTGATGATCGTCGGCAAAAGCGGGTCGGGTAAGAGCGAAACCGCCGTCGGCCTGCTCGAGCGCGGCGCCGCGCTGGTGGCGGACGACATGGTGCGGCTGAAGCTGGTGGGCGGCGAGCTGATCGCCACCGCGCCGGACCTTTCCCGCGGCTACATGGAAATCCGCGGCATCGGCATCATCAATGCCGCCAACCTCTACGGCCTCGCCTCGATCCGCCCGGACAAGCGCCTCGACCTCGTCGTGACGCTCAAGCCGCACGCCGACCTCAACGAGGTGGACCGCCTGGGCCTCCAGACGAAGACCTACGAGGTGCTCGGCCAGCACATCCCGCACGTCGAAATCCCGGTGGCCCCCGGCCGCGACACCGCCCGCATGGTGGCGATCGCCGCGCTCGACCAGCAGCTCCGCCGTCTCGGCTACAACATGGCGGACGAGTTCAACCAGAAGCTGCTCAACCACATGGCGGGTGGGTTCTGAGGCATGACCGCCTTGGAGCGTTTCATCGCGGAGCTGAATCAGGAGCGACCGCTGTTTCGAACCGAGCTATTGCCCGGTTCGACCGATCCGGACGAAGGATTCGTCGTCACGGAGAACCACACCCGCTGGGATCTGGTGGGCCGGGCCCTCATGATGCTGCCCGCCGGTGCGTTCGGGGGCACGTTGTTGGCCATCGGTCTGGTGCATGTCGGGCCAGTCACCTTGGCTCAATCCTCCCCGTTCCTTGTGGGCTTCGGCCTGTTCGCGGTCCGCCGCCTGACCCGCCGCTATTTCCACTTCGACCTCCCGGCAAAGCGGCTGGAAGTGCGTCGAAAAGCCGGTCGATTCACCCTGTGGCGGAAACGCTTGCCGCTGGCGGACTTCGATCACGTCCATTTCCGGTCCATCCGATCGAAAGGACCCACCCGCCACCTCGTCAGCCTGCGCGGGAGCATGACGCTCATGAGCATGCTGGACTGCCATCGCCGCGACGCGTCCGTGGACTTCGCCATCCGGCTCGGCCAGAAACTCGGACTTCCGGTCAAAGGTGTCCCCGAAGACGCTTCGTAGCTCCACCCGCCCGGACCTTCATTTTTACCTTGGAGTCTCCGGGAACGGCTCCCTACACTCCGCCCGTCGCCGCCCAGGCGTTCTACCCTCCATGGCTCGCAAAGACTTCACCATCATCAACAAGCTCGGCATCCACGCCCGGCCCGCGGCCCAGTTCGTGAAAACCTCGAACCGGTTCCAGTCGGAAATCCGCGTCGAGAAGGATGGCGAGGAAGTCGATGGCAAGAGCATCATGGGTCTGATGATGCTCGCCGCCGGCCATGGTTCCGTGATCGCCGTGACCGCCGATGGTCCGGATGCGGACGCCGCGCTCGACGCGATCGGCGACCTGATCACCCGCAAGTTCGAGGAGGATTGAGGGTTTCTTCGGGGAAGTAAGCCCCTTTTCATATCGAGGGTCGTGCACCTGCGCGGCCCATTTCGTTCCCGTGTTTGCCCCGCATACACGGGAATTTTTTTTGGAGTGCGGCGAGCCATCGCCGCTTTGAGCGGAGGCGATCCATCGCCGGGAAAAGCGCCTGCATCCGACGGGCAGCTCCCACGTTCCAGAACTACCTCCTCTCTGGTTCAAGCTCTTGCTCCTCAGCTCCGCTGGATCCCCGTCGATCCTCTCCGGTGCCCAAAGCGGCGATCACTCGCCGCACTCCATATCAGAGCCGCCGCCGTTTCGGAGCGGCGTGCAGCAGGATGCCGCTGATGATCACGACCAGCCCTGTGATGCCGAAGGCGTCCGGCGGACGGATGCCGATCAGGATCGCCTCAAACACCAGCGTGAAGAGAATTTCGGCCGCCTGCGTGGCCTCCACCGCCGCGAGCGCCTCGGGATCGCGGCTGACCAACTGCGTGGCCCCGTAGAACACCGGCGTGGCGATCACCCCGCACACGGCCACCACCAGCGAACCGGTGAGTTGGTCCGGCGGCGGCCACCCGGCGCGGAAATAGCCCCACACGCACAGGATCAGCCATCCCGGCAGGCTGCCCACGGTGAGGGCGGTGAGACGGATCACCGCGTCCGGACGCAGGTGCCGCTTTTCCATGAGCTGCATGCTCATGCGGTTCCCGATCGGGTGGGCCGTGGCGCTGGCGAGCACCAGCACGAGCCCCGCCACCACCGCGCGCCAGTCCATCGAACGCGCTTCGCCCACCTGGAGCAGCATCACGCCCACCACGATCAGCGAGCTATAGACCAAGGCCCGCCGCGGGATATGCCGACGGTGATCGGTGTAGAGAAACGGCGCGAGCACGATACCGATCACGATCGCCACCGGCCACGAACCCGCCACCACCCACGCCGGGGAAATGGCGCAGGCCGCCACCAGCGCGGCGTAGAAGATCCCGCAGCCGACCGTTCCCCACACGATCCACCCCAGCGGCGCGGCCTTCCAAGTCTCCCAAAACTCGCCCCACTTCCGGCGCACCAGCAGGATGCCGAAGAGCATCGGCAGCATCATCAGGAACCGCAGCGCGGCGGTCCACGCCCAGTGGCCGTTCGCCTCCGCCATCTGGCGGCTGATTACGAAGCTGACCGAGAAAAACGCCGCGGCCACCATGCCGAGCGCGAGCCCGCGCCACAGCAACCGCGATTGACCAGGCTCCGGGTTCATCCCGGAAACACCGCCTCATGGGCGGCGGTGACGCTGGCGCGGTCTTGATGGTGGCGCAGGCAGGCATCGCCGAACGCCTGGAGCACTTTCAGCGACGCCGGATGGTCCTGCGGCCGCCACTCCGGATGCCACTGGACGGCGAGGTTGAACCCCTTCGCGCCCGGGCAAGTGAAGGCCTCGACCAAGCCATCGGGAGCCTTCGCCTCGGCGCGGAGCGAAGGTGCCAGACGGTTCACGCCCTGGCCGTGCACGGAGTTCACCTCGATGCTCGGGGCCCCGAGGATGCCCTCCAGCAAACCGCCCGGAACGACCTCCACGGAGTGGGCAATGGCGTAGCGTTTCTCCAGCGGGTCACCATCGTCCGGCCGGTGGTCGAAAAAACCCGGGACCTCGTGCACCGCCTGGTGGAGGCTGCCGCCGAGCGCGACATTCATTTCCTGGTAGCCGCGGCAGATGCCGAAAAGGGGAATCCCCCGCTCCAGCGCCAGCCGGATCAACGGCAGCGTCCAGGCATCGCGGTCGCGGTCCTGCGGCAGCGAGGGGTCGTGGACTTCCTCGCCGTAGTGGGAAGGATGGACGTTGGAGGGCGAGCCATTGAACAGGATGCCGTCCGCCACCGCCAGCAACGTCGAGAAATCCCCCGCCGCGGGCTCCGGCACGATCAGCCCCTGGCAGCCGACGAGGGTGAGCGCCTCGATGTAGTTGTTCCGGATCGTGTAGGTCGGGAAGCCGTCGAGTTCGCGCTTGCAGGAGGCGATGAGCACCACCGGGCGGGCGGGAGAAGCGGACGCGTGCATAGACAGGAAAGAGGTGGAGAAAAAACCGTGCGGGCCCACCGAACCAACGATGTCCCGGCGGGGCAACCGGTTTCGGCATCACGACGAATTTATACCCGGAAATTGCCCTCCCGACGCCGGAAAATGTCCGTTTCCGTTTGAAATTCAGCCATCTGGGAGCCTTGTGGATTCTTCTTTCACGCCTCCCCGGGCCGCTCCATGATCTGCCCGAAACATGGCAGAGACCGCAGTTGAACCGGAAGTCATCTATCAGGGGATTCCCGCATCGCCGGGCATCGCCATCGGTCCGCTGCACGTGATGGCCCGCGGGTTTTCCGCGCCGGAAGTGTACGAGATCGAGGAAGCCGATGTCTCCCGTGAACAGGAGCGTTTCCACGAAGCGCTGGATGTGACGAAGCGCCAGCTCGCGGAGCTCCAGCAACGCCTGGAATCCCTCTCCGGCGGCAAGGAAAGCGACATCTTCGAGGCCCACCAGATGCTGCTGGAAGACCGCGCCGTGGTCGACCGTGTTTCGGATGCCATCGCGGAGCGCTGCCAGAACGCCGAGTATGCGTTCTACGCCGTGATGCAGAACTTCCTGGAGGCGATGCGCCGCATCCCGGACCCCTACCTGCGCGAGCGCACCGCGGACATCGAGGATGTCTGCCAGCGCGTGCTGCGGAATTTCAAGGCCGAGGAAGCCGAGGTCCGCCATGTGGCTCCGTCCGATGGCCAGCACATCCTCGTCGCCTACGATTTCTCGCCGTCCGACACGGCCGCGATGAACCGCCGCCACATCCTCGGTTTCGCCGCGGAGCTGGGCAGCGTGAACTCCCACACCGCCATTCTCGCCCGCGCGCTCGGCATCCCCGCCGTGCTCGGCCTGGACGGCACCGTGATCGATCTCCAGACGCTCACGCCCGGCATCCTCGATGGCTACGCCGGCAAGCTGATCCTCCATCCCACCGCGGAAACGCTGGCCCGCTACGAGACCCTCAGCGCCGAAAAGGCGAAGGTCCGCAGCGCGCTGGAGGCGATGAAAGGCGCGGCCACCGACACCACCGACGGTCGCGCGATCACCCTCTCCGCGAACGTCGAGCTCATCGACGAACTGCCGCTGGTGAAACGCAGCGGTGCCAAGGGCATCGGCCTCTACCGCACCGAATTTCTGCTGCTCAATGGCGAGGAAATGCCGGACGAGGCCCAGCAGGCGGACGTTTACACCAAGCTGGCGAAGGAACTCTCCCCGCACACCGTGATCGTCCGCACGCTGGACGCCGGCGGCGACAAGCTGCCGGTGGAGCCGCTGACCGATCCCGAGCCGAACCCGTTCCTGGGCTGGCGCGGCATCCGCGTCTCGCTCTCGCGGCCCGCGATGTTCAAGGACCAGCTCCGCGCGATCCTGCGCGCCAGCGCCCATGGCAAGATCGCCGTGATGTTCCCACTCGTTTCCGGCCTGTCCGAGGTGAAGCGCGCCCGCACCATCCTGCGCGAGTGCATGGACGAGTTCGACAAGGCGAACATCCCCTTCAACCACGAGCTGCCGGTGGGCGTGATGATCGAGGTGCCCAGCGCCGCCGTCTGCGCCGACCTGCTCGCGCCGGAAGTCGACTTCTTCTCGATCGGCACCAACGACCTGATCCAGTACACCGTGGCGGTGGACCGCGTGAACCCGCACGTGGCGGACCTCTACCGGCCCACCCACCCGGCCGTGATCCGGCTCATCAAGAAGACCATCGACGCCGGCAACGACCACGGTATCTGGACCGGCGTCTGCGGTGAAATGGCCGGTGACATCCGCCTCACCCCGCTGCTCATCGGCCTCGGCGTGGAGGAACTTTCCGTCGGCCCGCACCAGGTCCCGCGCGTCGGCCAGGCCGTGCGCTCGCTCAGTCACGCCGAATGCGCCGCGATGTCGGACGAGGCGCTGAAGAAGGCGCACAGCTACGAGATCCTCGGCCTGTCGTTATCGCTGGCGCGGAAGTACTACGGGAATCTGTTGGATTGAGCGTGTCCGAATTTCCCCGTGGCACGCGGGTTCCCGCAGCAGCGGTATCCGTGTAGCCGCGCTCGGGAGAGCGTGGGCGGGGTGGATTCACCCTCGTCCCTCGCACGCCCGGCCCTCCATCAGCCCCTCTCCAAGCCCGGAGGGCAACGCTCTGCTAGCCGGTGGCGCAAGCCACCGGACCCCGACGAGAGAGGATCCAAGTCCCGTTAGGGACGACGCCGCCTGCGCTCTTCCAGCGGATCCACCATTCCCGCGGTTTGGATGAATCCGGAACTCTTCGAACGTCGGACGCGAACTCCTATCTGGAATGGTCGTCCGGCCTGCGTTTGCGTCGCCCCTAACCGGGGCTTGGAACTCATCGCCGTCCCATCCCGGGGGCTGCCGCACCCCCGGCTTGCAGAGCGTCGCCCTCCGGGCTCGGACACATGGCTTGCGAACTGGAAGACCGGAACTGCATGGGCGTGAGTAAGCTCACCCCGCCCACGCTCTCCCGAGCGCGGCTACACAGAAACTGCTGCTGGCGGGATATTACCACTACGGGTGGTGAGCAGTGACCACCCCCTTTCCCTAACTTCTTCCTTTGCGCCTCCGCCGCTTTGCGTGAAAGCTGCGGCGTGAAACTTTTCGACCTCGCACGCGAACGCGCGCTGATCAACTCCACCGCCGCCACGCTCGGCTGGGACCAGGAGACCTACCTGCCGGACTCCGCCCATCCCTACCGCGCCGCCCAGCTTTCCTGGCTCACGGCGAAGGCCCACACGCTGGCCACCTCCGACGAGTGGAAGCGCGCGCTGGAGGAGGCCGAGGCGTCCGACGCGGGTGGCGACGTGACCCTCACCGCGAACCTGCGCGAGATGCGCCGCCAGTTCGACCGCGCCACCAAGCTGCCGGTGGAACTCGTGGCCCGTGAATCCGAGGCGACCTCGATGGGCAAGCACGCGTGGGCGTCCGCCCGCCAGGCCTCCGATTTCGCCACCTTCGCCCCGCACCTCCAGACGCTGCTGGACATCGCCCGCGAGAAGGCGGACCGCTGGGGCTACGAGTCCGAGCCCTACGACGTGCTGCTGGACACCTACGAGCGCGGCAGCACCGCGGCGAAGATCTCCGCCCTGTTCGAAGTACTACGCCCGCAGTTGATCAACATCGGCAAGCTGGCGGTGGCGAACTCCGAGGCACGCGGCGCGAAGCTGCCCGCGGGACCCTACCCGATCGAGGCGCAGATGAAGTTCAACGCCACGGTGGCGGAATCGCTCGGCTTCGACTTCAACGCCGGCCGGATCGACACCACCACCCACCCGTTCTGCACCACGCTCGGCCCGAAGGACGTGCGCCTCACCACCCGCTACGACTTGGAGGACTTCACCTCGTCCCTCTTCGGCGTGATGCACGAGGCCGGCCACGGGCTCTACGAGCAGGGCCTGCCCGAGGGCGATGTCGGCCTGCCGTCCGGCGACTCGGTTTCGCTCGGCATCCATGAATCGCAATCGCGGCTGTGGGAAAACCACGTCGGCCGCTCGCAGGCGTTCTGGGAGCGCTGGTTCCCGTATGCCGTGGAGTGCTTCCCGCAGCTCGGCGCGCTCAGCCTCGATGATTTCCTCGCCGCAATCCGCCGCGCCGAGAAGTCCTTCATCCGCGTGGAAGCGGACGAAGCGACCTACGACCTGCACATCCTGCTGCGCTTCGGCCTGGAGCGCCGGATGATGTCCGGCGAGCTGGCGGTGAAGGACATCCCGGCGGCGTGGAACGAGGCCTTCGAGGAATCCTTCGGCATGACCCCGCCGGACGACCGCAACGGCTGCCTCCAGGACATCCATTGGTCGATGGGCGGCCTCGGCTACTTCTCCACCTACACGCTCGGCAACCTCAACGCCGCCCAGCTTTTCGCCGCCGCCACGGCCGATCCGGCCGTGGCCGCCGGACTGGCGAAGGCGGAGTACAAGCCGCTGCTCGGCTGGCTGCGGAAGCACGTCCACGCCCACGGCGGCACCTACGATCCGGCGGTGCTCGTCGAGAAGGCCACCGGCGCGCCGCCGTCCGCGGACGCGCACCTGTCCCACCTCTTCGCCCGCTACTGCGCCGCCGCCATCTGACCGCCATGTTCATCGTCATCGAAGGCATCGACGGCACCGGGAAATCGACGCAGGCCGCGCGGCTGGCGGAATGGCTCCGGGAGCAGGGACGCGAGGTGGTGCTCGATTTCGAGCCGACCCGCGGCCCGCACGGCATGAAACTGCGGGAGAGCTTCACCGCCGGGCGGCTGCCCGCGGAGGAGGAGCTGGCGCTGTTCCTCGCCGACCGCGAGGAGCACGTCGCCCAGGTCATCGCGCCCTCCCTGGCGGTGGGCAAGGTGGTGATCCTGGACCGCTACTACTTCTCGAACATGGCCTACCAGGGCGCGATCGGTTTCGATCCGCAGGAAATCCGCCGCCGCAACGAGGCCTTCGCGCCGGTGCCGGACCTGCTCTTCATCCTCGATCTCGACACCGACACCGCGCTGGCCCGCATCGGCGGCCGCGGCGATGAAACGAACGAATTCGAAAAGCGCGAGGACCTCGAGCGCTGCCGCGGGATCTTCCTCTCGCTCCAGAACGAGCCCTTCGTGCGGGTCATCGACGCCTCGCGGTCGATGGACGACGTGCAGGAACAGCTCCGCCGCGCGGTGCCAGCAGTCTGAATGTGGAGTGCGGCGAGCGATCGCCGCTTTGAGCGGAGGCGAGCCATCGCCGGAAAGAAATCCTGCTTCCGCTCACACGCTCCCACGTTCCAAGGCGACCTCTCCTCTGGATCAAACTCCCATCCCGCGGCCACCCCGTCACCCGTCGATCACTCTCCGGCGCTCAAAGCGGCGATGCCTCGCCGCACTCCAAAAAGAGACGCAGACATTTCCGGCTCGCCGCCGGAAATGCGCTCTGCTACCTCCGCCCATGGATGAAAGCCCTGACCCGTGACCATTTCACACGTCCTCCGGTGTTCCTCGCCATCCTTCAGATGGGCGTGGTGCTTGTCGGCGTATTCGGCACCGGAATGGCCATGAAGGTGGGGGGCTTCGATGACGACTACCAACCGGACCTCCTGCACACCACCATCCGGAACGTGGGTGGCCTGCTGCTTCTGGTGCCAACGGCGTGGGCGGTGATCTCGATTCGTCTGGAGGCGAAGCCGGATAGCCGCTGGACACCCCATTGGTCCATGGCCAGCGGTCTGCTATTGCTCGCCGTGCTGGTGGTTTTCTTCAGCCGCACCCTCACCAGCGTCTGGTGATCTCCATCGTCACCCGAGCCGCGCGCGGAGCCACGCCTTGAACGCGCCATCCGCCGCGGGATGGCCGATCATGTCCGGATGCTCGGCGAGAAAAGCTTGGTAGCTGTATTCAGGATAGAGGTCCTTGGCGAAGCCGAGGTTTCCCGCGCCTCCGTCGCCACCCGATTGCCTCCAATGGCGGAGGACGATGACACAGGCTCCCCAGCCGACGAGGAACGGAAGGCCTCCGAGGATGGGCGGCAGGTTGAAGTTCGCCGAGGAACCGGCGAAAATACCGATCACCCCGAGGATCATCAGCGCTCCACCAATCGGAATGCTCACCACCGCACAAATTTTATCAAACGTGTTCATCAGGATCTCCGCCATCGGGATACGCCAGACGCCGGAGGATTGTCACGTGGACAACCCGGCTCATTTCCCCATCGCACGCCGGAGGGAATTCTGGTAATGGCCGGGTCTCCCACCCCGTCATGAGAGCCGTCCATCCCGCAACCCGGATCGTGCTGATGCAGGTCTTCGCGATCTTCGGCGGGATCGTCGGCGTGTTCATGGCGATGAAGGCGTGGGGCTATCCGGATACGGAAATCGAATGGAACTTCATGGCGGTTTTCATCCGCAACTGGGGGCTGCTGCTGCTCGTGATTCCGGCGATCTGGGCCACGACCGTCATCCGCTGGGAGGAAAAAACCCACGATTGGACCACCCGCTGGACGGTGCTCTCGGGCTACCTCCTGCTCGGCTTGCTGGTGATCTTTTTCGTGGGTGTCATGACCCATGCCCGTCCTTGTACCCTCGTCATGGCCCATTCCAACGAACAGGCCGAATGAATCGCCTCGCCGCTTGCATCGGCCTCGCCCTCACTGCGGCGGGATACGGCCAGGAAGAACCGGCGAAACCGGTCACCCAACCCGAGCCCACCACCGACCTCTCGCTCTGGGCCATCGAGCAGATGTCCGGTGGCAGCGTCACGGTCCACGGCGATGCCTTGGAGATCATCGACGAGGGTGGCTGCACGGTGTGGTATCGCGCGCCGCTCGCCGCCCCGGTGGAGATCACCTGTGACGTCACCGTCGTTTCGAAAGGCGGGCCCACCGACCGGGTGTCCGATGTGAACGTGTTCTGGATGGCCAAGGATCCGCGCGAACCCGCCGACGAGCCGCCGTTTTCCGACAAGCACCGCCGCAGCGGGAAGTTCCCCGAATACAACTCGCTGCTCACCTACTACGTGGGCATGGGCGGGAACAACAACACGACCACCCGCTTCCGCCGCTACGATGGCTCCGCCGAGCGGCCGCTGCTGCCGGAGCACGACCTGAAAGCCCCTCTGCTCACCGCCAACACGACCTACCATCTCCGCCTGGTGGCGCGGGACGGCACGGCGGAGTTCTGGAGCAATGGCGCGCGCGTGTTCCAGTTCAAGGACCCCGCGCCGCTGCAGCGCGGCTGGTTCGCCCTGCGCACGGTGAAGAGCCACCTGCTGGTGCGGAATCTCAGGATCGAGCAGCGGAATCGTTAACTCGGGTCACCACGACCGTTGGCTTGCACTGCAAGCTGTGGGGAAAAGCCCCAACGGGGCGCAATGCGATAGCCCGGGCCAACGGCCCGGGTGGAGACATGGAAGGAAATGAGCCCTGTAAGGGCGGAAGGATTGGGAGCAAAGATCCGCCCCTCCTTTCATCCCGCCCTTTCAGGGCTCAGCACCTTATCACGTCCATTCCCAGGGCGATGCCCTGGGCTGTCTCATCCCGCCCCTTCAGGGCTCAATCGAAGTCCCGCTCACCCCTTCACCCGGCCCGCATTCCCCCGCCACGCATCGAGGGCATACACCGCGATCGCCAGCCACACGAAGCTGAACGAGGCCAGCCGCACCGGGGACATCGGTTCGTGGTAGACCTGCCAGCCGATCAGGAATTGCAGCGTCGGCGCGAGGAACTGGAGCACACCCAGCGTGGTGAGCCGGATCGTCCGGGTGGCGTAGCCGAAGAAGAACAACGGCGTGGCGGTGGCAGCCCCGGAGGCGATCACCAGCCACGCGTGCGGCCAGGTGCCGCCGAAGGACTCCGGCAGGGAGGGCGAGTGCCACACCAGCCAGCCCAGCGCGATCGGGGCCAGCAGCAGCGTTTCCAAGGTGAGGCCGCTCAACGAACCCAGCGGCGCGACCTTCCTCACCACCGCGTAGAGGGCGAAGGTGAGCGCGATGATCAGCGTGATCCACGGGAACCCATTCACCGCCGGGATCTGGAGGCACAGGCCGACCAGCGCCAGCCCGATCGCGGCGAGCTGCCAGCGGTTGTGCCGCTCGCTGAACCAGAGCGTGCCGAAGAGCATGTTCAGGAACGGATTGAGGTAATAGCCGAGCGCCACCTCGATCACGTGGTCGTGGAGGGTCGCCCAGACGTAGAGCAACCAGTTCGACGACAGCATCAGGCCGGAGAGCGCGTGCCAGCCGTAGGCCCGTGGTTGCCGCAGCCCGTTGAAAAACTCGCCCCTCTGCTTTGAAAACACCACCAGCGGCAGCAGGAGCAGCAGCGACCAGAGCGTGCGCTGGGCCACGATCGAGACCGGCGGCAGGAAGGCCAGGTGTTTCCAGAACACCGGCAGCACGCCCCACAGGAAAAACGCGATCAGGGCGGCGAAAACTCCGGAGCGGGTGCGGTCCACGCCGGGAGGAAAGGCCGCGGGAGCGGTTCTGGCAAATTTCGATTTCCGGAACCGCCGATTCCCCCCTATTTCTCAGGCGTGTCCCGCCTGTCGATCCCGCAATACGCCATGGCGCTGGCCCATGTGGCCAGCCTGCGCTCGGAAGACCCCTACCGGAAGGTCGGCGCCGCCGCGCTCGATTTCGACAATCGCGTGATCGGCACCGCCTACAACGGCCTCGCCCCCGGGTTCGACGCGCCAGAGGGGTTCTGGGACGACCGCGAGGCGCGGCAGAAGTTCATGCTCCACGCGGAGATCAACCTGTGCAGCCTGTTCCGCCGCGGCGAGGCGAAGATCGTGGCCACCACCACGATGCCCTGCACCGCCTGCATGCAGACGCTGTGCGCCTATGGCATCAAGGAGATCTATTACCGTGAGGCCTACCATGCCTCCGATGCCCCGCTGATCGCCGAGCTTTACGGCATCAAGCTGGTGCAGGTCACTGACTATCCGCTGGGGTAAATCAAGGAGTAGGGACATTCCTGTCCCGTTCTTCATCCGAGATCACGCCCCCCTATGGATGGCTCCCCGCACTTCTTGAAGCCGGACGAAGACATCGCGAAATACGGCCTCAAACTCCCTCATTGGCAGCAAGACCACTCCACTTACTTCCTCACGTTCCGTCAGGCGGACTCGATTCCGCACTCGAAAATCGCCAAGTGGAAGGAAGAGCGGGCGATCTGGATGAAGTTTCATCCCCGACCGTGGTCGGACGCGGACGAAATGGAATACCACCACCGCTTTTCCCAAGCCATCGAGCATTGGTTGGATGCAGGAGAGGGTTCCTGTTTGTTGGAACACTCATCCGCCTCCTCGATTGTCCGCGAGGTCCTGCTGGGCAAAGACGGGGAACGCTTCCTCCAGCACACTTTCGTCGTGATGCCCAACCACGCGCATGCACTGGTTTCATTGGGTCCCAATGAATCGCTCGACGATCTATTGAAGATCTGGAAAGGCGTTTCAGCCCGTCGGATCAACCTCGCCTTGGAACGCTCGGGAGAATTGTGGCAGGCCAACTACTTCGACCGCCTTGTGCGGGACGGTGAACATTTCTGGAACTGCGCACGCTACATTCGTCGAAATCCTATCAAGGCCCACCTTCCCGTTGGACGATACTTATTACACGAATCGGATCACGTCAGGAGGGAACTGGATCGAAGGGAGCGCCTCAAAGAGTAGGGCTTTCTCGCCCTGTTTCTGGATACGCAGAAGAGGAAGAGCGGGACAGGAATGTCCCTACTCCTTGGGGGCCGATTCCATTTTCGCCGCATTCTCCCAATTGCCGCGCCGCCGGATCGCACTAGCATGGCGCGATCATGAAAACGTGGCACTACCACTCCGCCTCCGGCAGCACCGCCTCCACCTCGGAGGAGAATCTCAACGAACTCATCGAATCCGGCACCCTCACCGCCGCCACCGTGGTGTGGACCCAGGGCATGGCCGGATGGGAACCGGCGGGCAAGGTCCTGCCGGAGCTGTTCCAGGCCGCGGTCGCCCCGCCGCCGCTGCCACCGGGCGGCGCGTCGGCCTACGGCAAACGCTCACATGAGATCGATTACGAGATCCACGGCGAGTCGATCCAGATGGTCGAGATCGAACTCGATCCGAACGAAACCGTGATCGCCGAGGCCGGGGCCATGAACTACATGGAGGACGGCATCGCCTTCGAAACCAAGATGGGCGATGGCTCGACGCCGGACAGCGGCTTCATGGGCAAGCTGATGGCCGTGGGCAAACGCGCGCTCACCGGCGAATCGATCTTCATGACCCACTTCACCAACCGTGGCGCGGGCAAGCGGAAGGTCACCTTCGCCGCCCCCTACCCAGGCACGGTGGTCCCGGTGGACCTCTCCACCGTGGGCGGTGAGCTGCTGTGTGAAAAGGATGCCTTCCTCTGCGCCGCGCTCGGCACCCAGGTCGGAATCGCCTTCAACAAGAAGCTCGGCGCGGGCCTCTTCGGCGGCGAGGGCTTCATCCTCCAGCGCCTTCAGGGCGATGGCATGGCCTTCGTCCACGCCGGCGGCACGGTCATCCGGAAGGAACTCAAGGGCGAGCGCCTGATGGTGGACACCGGCTGCCTGGTGGCCTTCACCCGCGGCATCCAGTATGACATCCAGCGCGCCGGAAACCTGAAGTCGATGGTGTTCGGCGGCGAGGGCTTGTTCCTCACCACCCTCCAGGGTCACGGCACCGTATGGCTCCAGAGCATGCCCTTCTCCCGCCTCGCCCAGCGCATCACCGGCATGTATGCGTCAGGCAAGGGCGAAGGCTCGGTGCTCGGTGGACTCGGCAACCTCTTCGGCGACTGATCGGGATCGTCGGGAATCCGGGTTCTTTCACCGCCGGTGGAAGAACTCGGACAGCTTCATTTCCCACACGTGGAGGTACGGGTGCGCGCCGTGCTTGTCCTCCGCGTAGTAGGCGGCATAGGCGACCCCGGCCATCCAGATGGCGGGCACCAGGATCAAAGACAGGCCGAGGGTGGCGATCGCCAGCCATAGGGCGACGAAAATCATCATGGCATTGCCAATGACGAGGATCGACAGGCCGTCCAGGTAGTGGTGCTTGTAGAGGTGCCCCAGACCGGGGATCACGCTGAGCAGCACCGCGATTTTGTTGCGATCCACCGACCGCCAGGCGTCCAGGAGCTCTTTCATGACCATAAAGGGCTTTGTGCCCTATATCACGCTTACACAAAGAAATCACCGGGGCAAGTGCGGAGGGTGGGATTCGACTTTTTGCAACGATCCCCCCACCGGATGCCCCACCCCATTTCTTTACTTTTACCGAAAACATTCCTACTTTGACTCCATGAAAACCACGGTCTCCGAGAAGGGGCAGGTCACGATTCCCAAGGCGCTGCGTGACCGCCTGGGCCTGGCTCCCGGAGTGGTGCTGGATTTCCATGAAGAGAATGGCCGGCTCGTCGCGGAAAAACGCGCGGATGCCGATCCCTTCGCGAAATGGAGCGGAAAGGGCAAACTGCCCGCGGGGATCGCCTCCGTGGATGATTACCTCCATCAGATCCGCGAACGATGATCACCGCTCTCGATAGCTCGGTGATCCTGGATGTGGTGATGGCCGATCCCGTTCATCGGGACGCCTCCTTGGCCGCGATCCAGAGGGCCCATCGCGACGGGCGACTGGTGATCAGCGACTTCGTCATCGCGGAGCTGCATCCGGTGCTCGGGGATTCCTTGCCCGAGCTCCTGGAAGATTGGCAGGTGGAGCATGTCCCCGGCTCACGGGACGCGGCCTTGCACGCCGGAGCCCTCTTCACCTCATGGCTGAAAAGCGGCGGCAAGCGCGGCCGGATCGTGGCGGACTTCCTGATCGCCGCCCATGCCCACCATCACGCGGACCGCCTCCTGACCCGGGACGCCGGATTCTCGCGAAAGCATTTCAAGCATCTGACCATCGTCACCCCTGCCAACCTCCGGTAGCACCACCCACCCGACATGAAATTCTACATCCGCCAGTCCGATTCCGGCGACCTCCGCGGCCCGCTTTCCCGCGAGGAAATCGCAGCCCAGCTCCCCCGCGAGATCGACCGCAGGCCGTGGATGGCCCTGGCGGACCGGGGAACGCGCCCGGAAAACCTCCCGCAATCCCAGGGTTGGGTGCCGCTGGCCACGTTGTTTCCGAAGATCGAAATCCCTTCGAAGGCCCCCTCCCGCTATGCATCGGAGAGGATGTGGATCGACCGGCTTTCCCGCTACGTGATCGCCTTCGCCATTGGCAACGCGCTGTTCCAGCTCTACCTGGCAATGACTCCGGGTGTTCCCTTCGCCACCGTCGCGTGGTCGGCGCTGGGGTCCGTCAGCCTCTGGTGCCTGGGAGCCCTCGGCGTGCGCTACATCGTCCGGATCCTCGCCGACATCGCGGAGACCTTGCAGGACAAGCCACAGGACGGGTGATTCCCCGGACATTCCCGCGCTTGCCGCCCCGGGAATCCTCTCCCACCCTGTGGCATGCGTTTCGGTTCCGGGCATCTGGCCTACTGCACCAACATCCATCCGGCGGAAAGCTGGGCGGACACCTTTTCAGCGATCTCCTCCCACGCCATGGCGGTGCGGGACTCGGTGGGCGGAAAGGGCGAGCCCTACGCCATCGGCCTGCGGCTGTCCGCCCGCGCCTCCCTTGAATTGCTGGAAGGTTCCGGGCTGGCCGATTTCAAGCGCTGGCTGGACGAGGAAAACGCCTACGTCTTCACCATCAACGGCTTCCCCTACGGCGACTTCCACGGCACGCGGGTGAAGGAGAAGGTGTTCCAGCCGGACTGGACCACCCGCGAGCGGCTCGATTACACCAAGCGCCTCTTCACCATCCTGGCGGAAATCCTGCCGCAGGGCGTGGACGGCTCGGTGTCCACCCTGCCCGGTTCCCACAAGACCTTCCACGCGGAGGAGGCCCCGATCTTCGCCCACCTGGAGGAGCTGGCCGTGTTTCTCGACGACCTCGCCGCGAAGACCGGCCGCGACTTCCACCTCGGGCTGGAACCGGAGCCGCTGGGCCACTTCGAGAACACCGCGGAAACGCTGGCGTTCTTCGAGCGCATGAAGGCCGTCTCGCCGGAGCCGGCGCGGCTGCTGCGGCGGCTCGGCATCAACTACGACGCCTGCCACTTCGCACTTCAGTACGAGGAGGCCCGTACTTCGCTCGATGCCCTGGTGGCCGCCGGCCTGCGGATCTCGAAGATCCACCTCTCCTCCGCCCTCGCGCTCGACCCGCGCGATCGTGAGGCCGTGGCCGCGCTCGCCGCCTTCGATGAGCCGGTGTATTTCCACCAGGTCCTCGCCCGCCACGCGGACGGCGGCATCCAGCGCTTCGTCGACCTCCCCGACGCCCTCGCCGCGCGGAAAAGCGGGGGCACGGAGGCGGAGGAATGGCGCGTCCATTTCCACATCCCGCTCGACGCCGAGCCCGCGCCGCCGCTGCGCTCCACCCGCCAGCAGGTGCGGGACGTGCTCGCCTGGCGCCGCGACCACCCGGACGCGTGCACGCATTACGAGATCGAGACCTACACCTGGGGCGTGCTGCCCCGGAACCTGCATCGCCCGGTGGTGGAGCAGATCGCGGCGGAATACCGCTGGGTGATGGAAGAATGTTAAGGGTTATTGGTTAGAGGTTATTGGTTAGAAGAGAAGAGGGATGAATTCGAAACTCCATGGCTGGCTGGCCACCGCGCGGATCGCGAACGTGCCGAGCGTGATTTCCAATGTCTGGCTCGGCATCGCGCTGGCCGTGTGGCTGCGCGGGGCCGATGACCCGCGCGCGCTCATGATCAAGGGCGCGGTGCTGGCGCTCTCCGGCGTGCTGCTCTACATCGGCGGGAATTTCTTCAACGACTGGCACGACCGCGAGTGGGACGCGAAATACCGTCCGGAGCGGGCCCTGCCCAGCGGCCTGTTCACCCCGCTGTCCTACCAGCTCCGCGCGATCCGTTTCATCGGCCTCGGCGTGGTTTTCGCCTTCCTCATCAGCGTGCCCGCGGCGGTGGTCGCGGCCGCCATCGCGGTGCTGATCGTGATCTACACCCGCTGGCACAAGAAAGCCGTGTGGCCGGTGATCCCGATGGGCCTGTGCCGCGCGCTGCTGCCGGTGATGGGATTCCTGGCGGTGATGGTGGATACTTCCAAGCCCCACCCCTTTGCCCTCAGCGGCCACGCCTGGAGCCTGATCGCGGTCCACACCGCCGGGCTGCTGTGCTACATCATGGGGCTGTCCTTGAACGCCCGCTACGAGAGCGTCCCGAATCCGCCGGTAGCGGCCAAACGGCTCGCCCGTATCCTGCTGTTCATGCCGGTGGTGCTGATCGGTGGCTGGTGGTTGCGCGATCACGCGCTGCTGGCGCTGGTCGGCCTGGTGCCGTTCCTGGCGTGGTCGATCCCGCTGCTGGTGCGCCGCCACTCGGTGCCGGTCACGGTGTCCGGCTTCCTGGCGGGCATCCCGCTGGTGGAATGGATGGCCTCGCTGCCGATCGCGATGGCGATGGTTCCCGCCGGTGAGAGCGTGTTCACCTACCCGATCCTGATGAACACGCTGGTCCTGCCCGCCCTCGCCTTCATGGCCGGGCGGCGCTTGCAGGGCGTGGCCTCGGCGACGTAGCGCGAAGCTTGGCTTCGCGTGTGGGATGAAGCGGACCGGCTGGGGCGGATCCTTTTACCTTCGTGCCGCCAGAAACACGCCGGGCCAAGCCCAGCGCTACTACCGATTCCAAAACCCCGCGGAATTCCCACGGCGGAACTGCGGGGTTGCGGAAATCCGGCGGGCGGGGGAAAACCCTCCCGCGCATGAGCATCGCCGCCAAGCAACAGGAACTCCTCGACGAACTCGGCCTCTTCCAGGACTGGACCGAGCGTTACGAATACGTCATCGGCCTCGGGAAAAAGATGGCCCCGATGCCGGAGGACTCCCGCGACCCGGCCCATCTGATCAAGGGCTGCCAGTCCCAGGTCTGGCTCGACGCGAAATTCGAAAACGGCAAGGTCCGCTACCTCGCGGACTCCGATTCGGTGATCACCAAGGGCATGATCGCCCTCTTCGTGCGGGTGCTCGATGACGAGACGCCCGATGCGATCCTCACCGCCGATCTCTCCTACATCGACCAGACCGGCTTGAAGGAGCACCTCGCGCCGACCCGCGCGAATGCCCTCAACCTGATGGCCACCCAAATGAAACAACGCGCCCTGCACTTCGCCAACCAAGCATGATTGCCTCGCTCCTGGACTTCCATTGGTTCTCCGATCCCCAAGCCTGGGGAGCGCTGCTGACCCTCAGCCTGCTCGAGATCGTCCTCGGCATCGACAACATCGTCTTCATCTCGATCCTGGTCGACCGCCTGCCGGAAGAGCAGCGGAAAAAGGGCCGCCTGCTCGGCCTCGGTCTCGCCATGATCGCGCGCTTGCTGCTGCTGCTCTCGATCACCTGGATCATGGGCCTGAAGGATCCGTTCTTCCATTTCTCCGTGCACCCGACCCTCTGGGACATGATGCCGGATGCCGCGGCGCACGGCGGACGCCTCGGGGTTTCCGTGAAGGACCTCATCCTGCTCGTCGGGGGTGGCTTCCTGATCTACAAGTCCACGAAGGAAATCCACCACAAGCTGGACGGCGAGGAGGAGCAGAGCGCCACGAAGAAGGCCGCGGCCAGCTTCGGCGCGATGCTGGTGCAGATCGCCGTGATCGACATCGTGTTCTCGCTGGACTCGGTGATCACCGCCGTCGGCATGGTGAACGATCCGACCCGCGTGTCGCTGATGATGACCGCCGTGGTGATCTCCATCGGCGTGATGATGCTGGCTTCCAGCGCGGTCAGCAACTTCGTCTCGAAGCACCCGTCGGTGAAGATGCTCGCGCTGTCCTTCCTGATCCTGATCGGCACCGCGCTGATCGCGGAAGGCCTGCACTTCCACCTTCCGAAGGGCTACATTTACTTCTCGATGGCCTTCTCGCTGGCCGTCGAGCTGCTCAACCTCAAGCTGCGCTCGAAGCACAAGGCTCCGGCCGCCGCCGAGATCTAACCGGCACGAACACGCCGCTTTTTCCAAAAGGCCCGGGGCGCTCCCCCGGGCTTTTTTCGATGTAGCTGAAAGCTCCGCGTAGCGGAAGTGGTGACACTTCCGGCGGGGCAAATCCACGCCCTCCCTCCGATCCCCATCCGCTCACCTATCCTCGCCTTTCTCCCCTCTGTCCTTCCAAGGCGAATGGAACGTGCGCGGACCTCCGCGAATCCACCCAGCCTGCGTTGTCACCAACGCAGCTACGATGCGTAGCCAAAAAATCCGCCTGACATCCGGTCAGCTTTCGGCGATTTCAGGAACTGGTATTGAATCATGCCGTCCCCCCGCCCGGTTGTCGTCCTGTGTACCGCCCTCGTGGCCGGTCGGACCGCCGTGGCGGCGCAGTATGAGAACCTCAGCTTCACCGGAGCCGCGGCGTGGAAGACCTCCGCCACCGTCCCGGCCAGCACCACGCCCTTCCTGTTTCCGGACGGTGTCTCGCGGACGCCCGCGGACTTCGCCTTCAATGGCGGGCTGTCCTCGGTGTGGAATCTCGACCAGGCCGCCACCCTCATCGGCACCCAGACCAGCACCGGCGCCTACAACCGGTTCTTCATCGGCACCGGCGATGGCAAGCGCGCCACCCTCACCTTCACCACCGGCACCCCGGACATGCCGGGCCTGTGGTGCGCGCGGCTCAGCACCAGCGATTCGATCCGCCTCGGCCAGGCCTCCACCGGCAGCGGCGGCACGCTGCGGATCGATGGCGGCGCGCGCCTCCAATGCGGCTACATCCACGGCGAAGGCCCGTCCCCCGCCATCGAGATCCTCAATGGCCGGATGGAGGTGCTGTCCGGACTTTCCACCCGCCGCCTCAATGGCATCGCCGTCACCGTTTCCCCGCGCGGGCAGCTCTGGCTCGAGGACAGCGGCAACGCCGTCACCAGCGCGGCGACGTTTTCAAGCTACGCCAGCGGCGCGACGATCACCGCCGCCGCTGGCACGCTGAAATTCCAAAACGGCGTCTCCATCGTCCCCGCCACCGGCACCTCGAACAAGGGCACGCTCATCACCGCCGTGCTGGTCACCGACCCGAACGCGGACGCCGACCACGATGGCCTGCCCGACCAATGGGAAGGCCTCTATGGCCTCGATTACGGCGACAACGGATCATTGAACCCAGACAACGGCCCGGACGGCGATCCCGACCACGACGGCCTGCCCAACAGCGAGGAATACCGCCTCGGCAGCAACCCGCGCGCGAACGAATCCGGCAAGGCCTGGCAACCCCGCCCCGCCAAGGCCGCGATGCTGGTGATCAACGCCCATCCGGATGACGAGGGCATCTTCTTCGGCGGCACCTACCCCTACTACACCCAGGTCAAGAAGCTGCCCGTCGTTTCCCTGAGCATGACCAGCGGCGACAACTCGCTGGCCCCGCCCGTCCGCGAGGCGGAGCTCCGCAATGCCCTCTGGGCCTATGGCCAGCGCTGCCAGCCAATCTTCGGCCGCTTCCGGGACAAGCCCACCTCCACCGTGAATGAAACGTGGGACGTGTGGGCGGATGGCGTGGTCGATGGCATCGGCATCGCCGAGGGCCGCGTGAAGGCCGCGCGTTTCGTCGCCACCGCCATCCGCCGTTACCGGCCCGAGATCGTGGTGACCCACAGCACCGCCGGCGAATACGGCCACCAGAACCACATCGCCACCGCGCTCGCCACCATCGACGCCTACACGCTGGCCGCGGACCCCGCCACCGATTTGGAAGGGCTGCCGCCGTGGCAGGTGAAGAAGCTCTACCTCCACGAGTGGCCGCAGAACCGCCTGTTCCACGATCATTGGGAAACCGCCTTCCCGGAGCTCGCCGGCCTCACACCCCGCCAGGTCACGAACACCGGCCTCGATTTCCACGTCACCCAGAGCAAGCCGGATGTCTCCACCGCCTATCTCACCGGCGAGGTCCAGAGCACCTGGGACGCGCACCCTTCGGAGCTGTGGGGACTCCATTCCTCCAAGGTCGGCACCGATACCGTGGCCCCGGCCTTCACCGTGAACGGCACCATCTACACCGGCTGGGCGAAGCGCGATTTCCTGGAGAACCTCAACCTGGACCTCGATGAAAACGGCTTGCCGGACGATTGGGAAAAACTCCACTCGCCTCTCACCGGCACCCTGGCCCCGCACGCGGATCTCGATCGCGACGGCGCAGACGCTCTCACGGAATACATCACCGGCACCGCTCCGGAGACCGCGGACGCGCCCGCCCTGGCCGTGGACCTCGCCGCCCGCACGGTGAAGTTCCCCACCCGCCCCGCCGCCGGCACCGGCTATGCCGGGCTCCACCGCCGCTACCGGCTGGAGTCTTCCACCGATCTCGCCATCTGGACCCCGGCCTGGCAGGGCGATGCCGATGGCTCCTGGAAGGAAGTTCCCTTCCCCGCGCAAACTCCCCGCTGCTTCTACCGTTTAGTCACCCTCCTCGAATGACCGACACGCTTTCCGACCCGAAACCGCCGCGCCTGCTCTCGCTCGATGCCTTGCGCGGCTTCGACATGCTCTGGATCATCGGAGCCAACGTTCTCGTCCGCCAGCTCGCCGCGTGGCAGAAGACCCCGTGGCTGGAAAGCTGGGCCGACCAACTCTCGCACGTCTCCTGGGAAGGCCTGCACGCCTACGACCTGATCTTCCCGCTGTTCATGTTCCTGTCCGGGGTGGCGATCCCGTTCTCGTTCGAATCGCGGCTCGCCCGCGGCGACTCGAAGGCCCGGCTCGCCGGAAAGATCGCCGTCCGCACGCTGGTGCTGGTGATTCTCGGCATGCTCTACAACGGACTGCTTTCCGACCAACCCGGGCCGCCGCGGCTGCTGAGCGTGCTCGGCCAGATCGGTCTGGCGTGGGGAGCCGCCGCCACCGTCAACCTCATGGTGCGCGGCACGAAGGGTCGACTCGCCTGCATCGCCGCGATCCTCGGCATCGTCACCATCCTCCAACTGCTGGTGCCCGTGCCCGAATTCGGCGCGGGTGATCTCAGCAAGACCGGCGCGATCAACGCCTGGCTGGACCGGCTGCTCGTCCCCGGCAAACTCAACGGCAAGACCTTCGATCCCGAGGGCCTGCTATGCATCTTCTCCGCCACCACGCTCACGCTTTCCGGCTCCGTGCTCGGATCGTTCCTGCGGAAACCGGACGCATGCACCTGGCGGGCGGCGGGGATGGTGTTTCTAACAGGAGCCGCCGTCGCCGCCGCGGGCTGGCTGTGCTGGCACGCGGGCTATCCGCCGATCAAGGCACTGTGGACGCCGACCTTCGACCTGCTCGCCACCGGCATCTCGCTGATGGTGTTCGCGCTGTTCTTCGCGGTGATCGACGTGGCGAAACTCCAGCGCTGGACCCTGCCGCTGCGGATGATCGGCATGAACGCCCTGACGATCTACCTGCTCACGCGGTTCTTCGATTTCAGCCAGCCCGCCAAGCTCCTCTTCGGCCGTCTCGCCACCGCCTGCGGCGACGCGGCCCCGGTGGTCCTCGCCTGCGGCGTGCTGCTGCTGGAATGGATGGTCCTCTATTTCCTCTATCGCCGGAAGATCTTCCTGCGGGTGTGAAACCCTGATCCTTGCTCGGTATCCCCGAAGGGGATGACAGCCCAAGTAGCCGGAGGTTGAGGAGCCTTGGCGACGACACCTCCGGTGGGGCCGAAAGGGTCATTCGATCCCGAAGGGGATCGCAGCCGAGTTCGGAGGCCAGCGGAATTCCATTTTCCATTCCACCCGCGGAGCCGGGGTGCATGGCTGGCACGCCCTTCGGGGTGCATTTCCTGATCCGGGCGGTCCGGTGGTGTCGTCGCCAAGGCTCCTCAACCACCGGCTACCGGAGCTGCGATCCCTTCGGGATCCAAAATTCTCCCCGGGGAAGATCGAGAGTCATGGCGTCGGAAGGTCAGCGCGGAATTGCCCAACCGGAAGTGTCACCACTTCCGCTACTCCGCAGACACGCGCCAGATGTGTATAAAGATCAGGGTGAAACCACCGGATCGAGAACACGCCATCTGAAGGCGTCCCGGCAGGGACGCGAGCGGCGTCCCCTCATCAAGGACGTGGATGGAACCGATCCCCATGCGCTCCGTTCAATAGCCCTGCAGCTCCCCCGAACCCATCACCCGCCATCCCATGGCACGCGGCACCTCCGCCAGCAGGGCACGGGCGACCTTCCCGGCCTCCACCGGGCGGTAGTCACGGGGCAATAGGAACCCGAGGGGCTTCATGACCAGCGTGGCCAGCGCTTCCCCAAGACGGGGCGGCTGGTCCAGCCGCTTGCGGTCGCCGAGCAGAAGCGACGGGCGGACAATCACGGTGGCATCGGTGGGAAGATCGCGCAGCGCGACCTCCAACTCGCCTTTCACGCGGTTGTAGAACACGGAGGATTCCTTGTCGGCACCCATGGCACTCACCAGGCCGATCCTGCGGGCGCCCGTCTCGAACGCGGCCTTCGCGACCGCCAGGTTCGCCTCCAGATCGACCGCGCGGAAGGCGTCCCGGCTGCCCGCCACCTTGATGGTCGTACCGAGGGCGAGATAGGCTTCATCCACCGGCGGGAGCTCGGGCAGGTCACGGAAGTCCACCACATGCAGGCGGATCTTGTCATGACGGAGAGGAATCTCGCGACGGGCAAGGAGGTGGATCTCCACCACCGTGGGATCGGCGAGAAGCCCGGCGAGCAGATGCCCGCCGACGAGTCCGCTCGCCCCCGCGATGACGATCCTGCGGGCGGTGGGTTCGATGATGTCGGACGGGTTCATGGGATGAGGTGATTATCCGGCCGTGGGATTCCGGACCTGCTCCGGAGTCTGCCCGGTCCATTCGTTGAAGGCGCGGAAAAACGAACTCGGCTGGAGACCGAAACCGGCGTTGTTCACGAGGACATCAACGGAGCCAAACGAGGCCAGGATCTCCGTCACCGCGGTTTCGATGCTCTCCTCCTTCGATAGGTCCATGTGGACAATGGTGGCTCCGAGCCGTTCGAGACCGGCCATCTGCTCCGTGCGGCGGGCAGCGGCAATGACATGGTAGCCTTTCTCAATGAGGCGGCTGGCAATGATCTTCCCCATGCCGGACGATGCTCCGGTGACGAGGGCGACGGGCTTGCGGGTGGTTGCGTTCATGAGAGTGGTGTGACGGAACCACCTTGGCATCGGAGGCATTTCCCCGAAATCGCCGATGACGCCAAACCATTTGCAAAACACGCCACCGCCCGCTCTTCCGGGGAAGGACGTTCCTCCCACCCGTCCATCCGATCTAACAGATACCGATGAGGGCCACGGGAATGATGACGATATTGCCACCTCCATGACGAATATGCCCGTTGTCCCACGTGAGTGTTCCGGGTTCCGCTAAGGAGCCATGATAAAAACCCTGATCCTCGCAGCGAGCTGCGTTCTAACATTGTCGGGCGTCGCCACGGCCGCGCCGAAGAGCATCACCCTCAACCAATCCAGCTACCCGGCCAACACGCCGATCGTGGCCTCCTTCAGCGGAGGTCCGGGCAACAGCAACGACTGGATCGGCATCTTCCCCTCCACCGTCACCACTCCCTCGACCGGCACCTACCTGACGTGGCTCTACACCAACGGCACCCAGACGCCGTCCGGAAACCTGAAGAGCGGATCGGTCACCTTCCCGAACGCGGCGAACCTCCCGCCCGGCAACTACAAGGCCTGGTTCCTCGCCAACAACGGCTACAGCATCCTCGCCGGCCCCGCCACCTTCAGCGTCACCCCGGTCGGCGGCCCCACGCCGCCGGTGTGGCTGGCGTCCCCCTTCTCCCTGCGCCACGCGGTGCAGGCCACGGCCTACACCGGCCGCATCAGCGCCTACGCCTATGATCCGGACGCGGGCGATTCCCTCACCTTCTCCAAGGTCTCCGGTCCGGCGTGGCTCTCGGTGTCCTCCTCCGGCGACCTGACCGGCACCCCGTCCGCCGGCGACAGTGGCACCAACAACTTCGTGGTGAAAGCCACCGACCTGCTGGGGAACTCGACCAACGCCACACTCACCCTCCCGGTCTTCGCCACCGGCCAGGAGCAAGTCTCCCAGATCAAGGTGATGTCCTACAACCTCTTCCACGGCTGGGGGCAGATGAACGACGGCCAGAACAAGGGCCTCGATTCCGTGATCCTCTCCGGCGCCGACATCATCGGCACCCAGGAAACCGTGGACAACGTCAGCGGCTCGAACGCCTATCAGGTGCAGACCATCGCCAACCAGCTCGGCTGGTTTTACAGCCCCACCGGCGCGGGGGACTCCGGCATCGCCAGCCGCTACCCGATCGTCGACACCTTCACCGCGGGCGTGGCGAAGGGCGTGCGCATCCGGATCTGCACCTCGCCGCTGCGCGAGGTGGTGCTGGTCAACACCCACCTCGACTACCTCTACTACGGCCCCTATGCCGCGAAGCTGGCCGGCTCCACCAACGCCAGCGTGCTGACCGAGGAACTCAAGTCCCAGCGCGACGAACAGATCGCCGCCATCCTGTCCGGCATCTCCAGCTACCTCACGGCGGCCAACACCACGCCGGTGTTTCTGACCGGCGACTTCAACTGCCCCTCCCACCTCGATTGGACTGCGGCGAACGCCTCCGCCCATTACGGCAAGGTGGTGGTGTGGCCCGCAACCAAGGCGGTCACCGACGCGGGGATGACCGACTCCGTGCGACAGGTTTCCCCGAACCCGGTCACCCAGCCCTTCATCACCTGGTCCCCGCTCTACAGCAGCACGAACGAACCGCAGGACCGCATCGACTTCGTCTTCCACAAGGGCACCGGCGTCACGCCCGTGGCGGCGCAGACGTTCACCACCCCGGTCGAGCACAGCGGCTATGTCTACGGCGATTCCATCACGGCCACCCGCGACAACACCTGGCCGAGCGACCACGCCTCGATTCTGGTGACCTTCCAGTTCAACCCGTAAACGCCCCCTGAAACAGAAAACCCGCGCCGGAGTCCGGCGCGGGTTTTTCGCAAAAGACTGACAGGCAGCTCAACCTTCCTGGTCGGCGAGGTAGCGCTCGGCTTCCAGCGCGGCGGCGCAGCCCTGGCCGGCGGCGGTGATCGCCTGGCGGTAGTAGTGGTCCGCCACGTCGCCCGCGGCGAAGAGGCCCGGGGTCTTGGTCTCGGTCTTGCCGCCGACCTGGAGGATGTAGCCGTTCTCGTCCTTGTCGACGAGGTCGCCGAGGAACGCGCTGTTCGGCACATGGCCGATGGCGACGAACACGCACTTCACTTCCAGCTCGCTCTCGCCGCCATCGACGAGGTTCTTGAGCGTCACGGCGCGGACCTCGCCGGCTTCGTCGGTGAGGTATTCGGTGACGGTGGAGTTCCAGACCGGCTCGATCTTCGGATTGGCGAGCGCGCGCTCCGCCATGATTTTCGAGGCGCGGAGCTCGTCGCGGCGGTGGATCAGATAGACCTTGCTGGCGAAACGGGTGAGGAAGGTGGCCTCTTCCGCCGCGCTGTCGCCGCCGCCGATCACGGCCACCGGCACATCGCGGTAGAAGGCACCGTCGCAGGTGGCGCAGGACGTCAGGCCGTGGCCGATCAGGGTCTTCTCATTCGGCAGGCCGAGGTGGCGCGGGGCGGCACCGGTGGCGACGATGATCGTCTTGGTTTCGAAGGTCTCGGAACCGCAGTTCAGCTTGAAGGTGCCGTCGGCGCGGCGCTCGATGGAGTTCACGGTGGCCCAGGCCATGCGCGCGCCGAATTTCTCGGCCTGCTGCTGCATCTTCATCATCAGCTCGGGGCCCTGGATCCCTTCCGGGAAACCGGGGAAATTCTCCACCTCGGTGGTGGTCGTGAGCTGGCCGCCGGGCTGGGTGCCGGAGAGCAGGAGCGGGTTCAGGTTCGCGCGGGCGGTGTAGATCGCGGCGGTGTAACCGGCGCATCCGGTGCCGATGATGATGACATTTTCCATAAAGCTTGGGACGGGAGCGGCGGAGATTCCACCGGGAACGCCCCGCTGGCAAGCGACGAGTGCCGGAGCCGCGCCTACTCGATCCCGCGCAGGGCCTTCTGCTGTTTGATCCAGTCCCGGTCGTTGTCGGAAAGCCGGGTCTCGCTGGTCTTCGAGCGGCGGCCATCCGGCTCCACGAACACCAGCGTCCCCTTCGAATAGGAGGCCAGCTTCGCGAATACCTTGTTCCCGCTTCGGTCCTGCCATTCGCGGTAGCCCTTCTTCATCAGGCCGTCGCGCCAGTCCTTGCAGGATTTCGCCGCCAGACCCTCGCCCTGTTTGAGCAGGCCCCAGGTGTAGTCGCCGTCCCCGCCCTTGTAGCCCTTGTAGCGGCCGATCACGTCGCCGCTGCACGAAAGGACGAGCAGGGTCGGGTAACCGAGCACCTTGTAGCGCTTCTTCATTTCCGCGGCGTATTCGCGGTTCCGGGCCTCCTTGTCGGCGGCATCGTCCATGGACATTCCCGGGTCCTTCACCCGCGGATAACCGTCGACCCGCAGACGGACGAACTTCTCCTTCGCCCAGCTCTCGAAGTTCTTGTTGTCGAACAGCTCCGCCGAGAGCTGCTTGCACCCCGGGCTGTGCTGGGAATCGGTGAACCAGATCAGCAGCGGCTTGCCCTCGCGCACGGCCAGTTGGCGGGCGAAGGTCTCATTGTCCTCCCACAACCCTCGTTTGGGCGCGGACATCAGCGTGGCCAGCTCGGGGATGCCCTTCTCCGGGTGGTCGGCATCGGTCCACAGGATCTGGTCCGGCGGAGTGATGCCGGAGGTGTGGCCCACCGGCCCGGCAACGACATTGCCACCCGCGACCACCGGCGTGCCACCGGTGACGGTGGTGGTGGCCGGAGCCCCGCGCAGCTCCGGCGGGATGCCGCTCGGCCCGAACGGCTTCTCCGACTTATCGGGGCCCTTTTTCCCCTTCACCAGGGAGCCCACGCGGGCACAGGAAGGCAGGAACAGGAGCAGCAGGACGGACAGCCGGAGCCATGGAATCATGCCGGGCAGTGTGCAAGCGCCGCGGCGTCTTCCAAGCTCCAAGTGCGGAGGCTCACCAGGCCGGTTGCCCTTGCCCGGGCAGGATGCCGCGCGTTTAATCCGGCCATGCGGCTGCTCCACCGATTCCTGCTCCTGACCGGCTCCCTCGCGCTGCCGGCGGCCGGGGCGGAGGCCGCGAAACCCGCCTTCCTGGAGAAAGCGGAGGCGTTTCCCACCCTGGAAACCGCCCGCGGCCTCACCAGCATCGGGGAACGGATCGCCTTCCGCGCCCACGAGGAGCCGTTCCTGGTGGTGGCCACCGTGATTTTCGTGCTGGCGATCCTCCACACCTTCGTCGCCGTCCCGATCACGAAATACGCCCACCGCGTCCAGCATGAGCACGACGAGAAGGTGAAGGGCGACCCCGACCACCTGAAGCGGGTGTCCTTCAAGGGCACGATGCTCCATTTCCTCGGCGAGGTGGAGGCGATCTTCGGCATCTGGGTGCTGGTGCTGCTGGGAGCGATGGCCGCGATGCACGGCCCCGCCGCCGTGACCGGCTACATGATGGGGGTGAACTTCACCGAGCCGCTGTTCGTGGTGATCATCATGACACTGGCCTCCACCCGGCCGGTGCTGCGGTTCGCGGAGGGCTGCCTGCGGTTCTTCGCCCGCTTCGGCAAGGAATCACCCGCCGCCTGGTGGCTCTCGATCCTCGTCATCGCGCCGATCCTCGGCTCCTTCATCACCGAGCCGGGCGCGATGACGATCGCCGCGATCCTGCTGGGCCGGAAGTTCTACCGGCTGAAACCGCGGCCGGTCTTCGCCTACGGCACGCTCGGCCTGCTGTTCGTGAACATCTCGGTAGGCGGCGTGCTCACGAACTTCGCCGCGCCGCCGGTGCTGATGGTCGCCCAGAAATGGAACCTCACCACCGGCCACATGCTGGTCCACTACGGCGACAAGGCGGTGCTGGCGATCCTGCTCTCCACCGCCGCCTACTTCGCGTTTTTCCGGAAGGACCTGAAAGCCATGGCCGCACAGGTCCCGGACCTGGATGGCGATGGCATCGCGGACTGGACCCAGCGCGACAATCCGGTACCGTTCTTCGTGACCCTCACCCACCTGCTGTTCATGCTGGCGACGGTGGTGTTCGCCCACTACCCGCCGCTGTTCATCGGCGGTTTCCTGTTCTTCCTGGCCTTCACCAAGGCCACCCAGCACCACCAGAACCCGATCTCGCTGAAGGGCCCCATCCTCGTCGGATTCTTCCTCGGCGGGCTGGTGGTCCACGGCGGGCTCCAGGGCTGGTGGCTCCAGCCGATCATCGCCAGCCTCACCGAGTGGCCGCTGTTCGCGGGCTCCACGATCCTGACCTCCTTCAACGACAACGCCGCCATCACCTTCCTGGCCAGCCAGGTGGATGGACTGACCCCGGCCCTGAAATACGCCGTGCTCGCCGGAGCTGTGACCGGCGGCGGCCTCACGGTCATTGCCAATGCCCCCAACCCGGCTGGCCAAGCCCTGCTGGCCCGCTATTTCGGCGACGGCGTCTCGCCGCTCAAGCTCCTCGCCGCCGCGCTGCTGCCCACGATCATCGTCGCGATGTGCTTCATGCTCATCCCCGACAAAAGCGCCCACGCACCCGAAAATCCGCCACCGGCAGCCCATCGTCCGTTTTGAATTTTGGATTTAGAATTTAGTGCTTTCTTCCCACCATGTTCACCGGCCTCGTTGAATCCACCGGCACCGTCGTCTCGCTCGAATCCCGCGGCGACCAGGCCCGGCTGCTCGTCCGCATCCCGTTCCAAGCCGAACTCGCCCTCGGCGATTCCGTAGCCATCAACGGCTGCTGCCTCACCGTCGCCGAGCTGCTGCCGGAAGGCACCGTCTTCGACGTGCTGATGCAAACGCTCAAGGTCACCTCGCTGGGCGATCTCAAGGCCGGTTCGGAGGTCAACCTCGAACGCGCCATGCTCGCCACCTCCCGCTTCGGCGGCCATTTCGTGCAGGGCCACGTCGACGCCACCGGCACCATCATCGCCCTGGAACCGCACGGCCAGGACCACCGTTTCGAGGTTGCCCTGCCACCGGAAATCCACCGCCTGTGCATCGACAAGGGCTCGGCCTGCATCGACGGCATCTCGCTCACGATCGCCGAGCTTAAGGAATCCAGCGCCGTGTTCTGGATCACCCCGCACACCCACGCCCACACCCACCTCCACGCCTGCGTAGCCGGCCAGCGCGTCAATCTCGAGGCCGACCTGCTGGCGAAATACGTCGAGCGGCTGGTGAAGCGCTGATCCGGGGCAATACCGGGGTGAATCGCCATTCAAGCCAGCCCTGAAAGGGCGTCATGCGATAGCCCAGGGCATCGCCCTGGGACCCGAATGCCCAGAGGGCCGAGCCCTGAAAGGGCGGAATGTCGGGGCAAGAAGCCGCATCCCCCTCGTCATCCCGCCCTTTCAGGGCTCGCCCCCCCCTTCACGTCTAACACCGGGGCGTTGCCCCGGGCTATCGCATGACGCCCTTTCAGGGCTGAACCCAAGCTCCCCCTCCGCTCACGCCGGTGGAGCCAGCAACGTGAACGGCCACCAAGGCAGGTTCCTCAGGACAGCGAAGACCACCAAAAGTACAAGGATCGCCCAAAGGGTGGAGGATCGCATCACCAAGGGCTCTCCCCAGCGGCTCCAGGGAGCAAACACCCGGATCACCCGTTTGGCGCTCCAGATGCCGAGACCGGCCACAAGCACCAAAGCCCAGGGATTGTAGCGCAGCGAAGCGCTGAGATCGCCGCGGGACAGCGCGAAAAACGCCCGGGTGCCACCGCATCCCGGACATTCCAAACCGGTCAACCGGTGGAACACGCACTGGGGCGCATTGGCCGCAATCCACGGTTTTGAAACGGCGATTCCGATCAAAAGCGCCAGCAAGCCCGCCGGAGCCATTAACGACCCCAGCCGGGCCGTCCACGCCGACGACGCGCGCGTGGACTCCGGCTGGACGAGGTCCGGCATCTCCTCAGTGCTGGAGATTGCTCTGAACCGCGAATCGACCCACGTTGATCACGACGCTGACGATCATGGACACCACTCCAAGACCGATGGCGATCCACCCCATAGTCACACCCGCTTTCGCCTTCGGCAGATCCGCCGCCCAGGCGGGATTCTGTGCGATCTGCTGCTGGGCTTGGTTACCATTCACCACAGCGAGGATGCCAAGCACCACGCCGACGATGCTGCAGCAAAGGGCGAAGACGAGACCGCAGATGCCAAGGGTTTTGGCCGTGGAGGCCTTCGGGCAACCGGCACCGATGGGATAGGCACCGGGGGCTGCCGTCGCGGCCACCGGCGGAGCATAGGGCGAAGCCGGAGCCACCGGCGTGGAAACCGGAGCCCCACCCAGCGGCGCGGCGCTCGGGGTGGCGATCAGGGTGCGCAGCTCGCCCACCTGGCCGGCGGGCACCCAATCGGCCATGCCTTCCTTCCACACCAGGTCGGTGGCCGAGATTTCACCGGAGCCGAGTTTCGCCTTGATGTCCTCGGTGCCGATCGGACCGAGCTGCGTGCCGTTTTTCGAATAATACCACTGCATGGGAGATGAAAAGTCAGGGAGTACCGGAAGCGATGGAGAATCCGATGAACGCGAGGCCGATCACCGACAGGCCGATCGCGATGTAGCCGAGGATCAATCCGGCGATGGCCATGCCGCGCCCACCCATGGGCACCTCGGATTCATTGATCCGGCTGAGCGCCATGTGGCCGCAGATCACGGCGGGGATCCCGCCCAGCACCGCCAGCCAGCACATGCAAAAACCCACGATCCCGCACACCATGCTGGCGATCGCCAGGCCGCTGGTCGGCGCGGTCGGCACCACCCCGTAGGGCATGGCGTAGGGGTAGGGCGTCTGCTGGTAGCCCATTGGAGCCGCCGGATAGGCCAACTCCGGCACCTGCGCGAGCGGCAGCCAGTTCGGCATGCCCTCCCGCCAGACCATCGTCTGGGCATGGACCTGTCCGGAGGCAATCGCCTGGCGGATCCCGTCGTCATCGACCGGTCCGTGCTGCTGTCCGTTTTCGCCGTAGTGCCACTGCGCCATCGCGGCCAGTGTGAGCAGTTCACGTGCCCCCGGCCAATCCCTAACATCGCCAAACGGGTAAGAAATCCGTCACCTTTCCCGGGTCCGCCGGTTTCACCGGACGGCAAGTTGGGCTTGGAAGTTCGCGATCCCATGGTAATCAGCGCCCCCGCGCATGTTTTCCGTCCTCGCCACCGATCCCCAATCGTCCGCCCGCCTCGGCCGGATGGAACTCGCCCACGGCACGGTGGAAACCCCGATTTTCATGCCCGTGGGCACCCAGGGCAGCGTGAAAACCCTGCACCCGCGGGAGGTGGAGGAGCTCGGGGCCCAGATCATCCTGGGCAATACCTACCACCTCTGGCTCCGCCCCGGCCATGAGCTGATCCGGGATTTCGGCGGGCTCCACAAGTTCACCACCTGGGACAAGCCGATCCTCACCGATTCCGGCGGCTTCCAGGTCTGGTCGCTGGCGAAACTGCGGAAAATCACCGAGGAGGGGGTCCGCTTCAGCAACCACCTCGACGGCTCGAAAATGCTCCTCACCCCGGAGCTTTCCATGGAGATCCAGGCCGCGCTCGGCTCGGACATCGCCATGCTCTTCGACGAGTGCCCGCCCTACCCCTGCGACAAGGACTACGCCGCGAAATCGCTGGCCATGACCACCCGCTGGGCCCGCCGCTGCAAGGCCTGGACGGAAAAACACCAGCCGCGGTCCGGCGACGGCCTCCAGCGCCACTTCGGCATCGTCCAGGGCTCGATCTACGCCGACCTGCGCGAGCAATCCGCCCGCGAGCTGGTCGACATCGGCTTCGACGGCTACGCGGTCGGCGGGGTCTCCGTCGGCGAGCCGGAGGAGGAAATGTTCCGCGCCATCGAGAACGCCGTGCCCTTCCTCCCCCATGACAAGCCGCGCTACGCCATGGGCCTGGGAACGCCCCCGCAGATCCTGGAAATGATCGCCCGCGGCGTGGACATGTTCGACTGCGTGATGCCCACCCGGGTGGCCCGCCACGGCATGGCCTTCACCCTGGACGGCCCGATCCAGATCAAGAACAAGGTCCACGAGCGGGACGACCGCCCGCTCTGCGAAACCTCCCCGCCCCATGTCTCCGCCTTCTCCCGGGCCTATCTCCGGCACCTCTTCCGGGCCGGGGAAATACTGGCTTTGAGGTTGCTTTCCTACCACAATCTGCATTTCTACCTCCGCCTTGTGGCAGGAGCCCGCGCGGCCATCGCCGCCGGGAACTTCCTTGAATTCAAGGACTCCTTTATCCGCCGTTACACCCAGACTGATCCGACATGACCCTTGTGACTGCTTTTGTTTCGTTCCTCGCCGCCGACGCTCCCGCCGGACAGAATCCCATGGGGGCGAACTGGATCCCTCCATTGCTCATCGTCGTGGCGTTCTACTTCCTCCTGATCCGCCCCCAGCAGATGCAGAAGAAGGAGCAGCAGGCGCGCATCGCCTCCCTCCAGCCGGGCTCCCGGGTCATCACCACCGCCGGCATCCACGCCCTGGTCCACTCGGTGAAGGAACACACCGTGGTCCTGAAGATCGCCGAGGGCACCATGGTCGAATTCGACAAGCAGGCCATCGGCCGTGTGTTCCCGAAGGACGGCGACAAGAAGTAACGCCCCCTTCCCCCTTTAGATTTCCTTTCGCGTCCATCCGCCATGCTTCCATCCATGCTCGCCGCCTCCATCCCGTTCTACGAGGATCCGCAGACGCTCTTCATCATCGGCCTGCTCCTGCTGGTGTTGTTCGTCTGGTACTTCGCCACTGAAATCGAACGCCGCAAGCGCAACGTCGGCACCGTCCTCCTGCTCGGAGTGACCGCCCTCTGCCTGGTGTCCGTCTTCCCGCTCAAGGAGCGCCTGAAGGGCGGCATCGACATCCTCGGCGGCTCCTCCTACAGCCTCCGCGTCCAGCAGCACGAGGACGAGACCACCGGCGAAAAGACCTCCGTGACCAAGAGCCAGGTCGAGCAGGCCATCAAGGTCATCGAGCAGCGCCTCAACGGTGCCGGCACCTCCGAGCCGCTCATCGCCGCCCAGGGCGAGGACAAGATCCTGGTCCAGATGCCGGGCGTGACTCCCGAGGAGGCCAAGAAGATTCGTGAGACCCTGGAACGCGTGGCCCACCTCGAGCTCCGCCAGGTCCACCCGCGCAGCAACGAGCTCGTCGGCGCCATCGCCGCGAACACCGAGGTCGCCCCTCCGGGCTACAAGGTGTTCCAGCAGAAGCTGAAGGACTCCGAAGGCAAGACCTTCACCTCCCCGATCCTGCTGAGCCGCCGCGTGGCCCTCGGCGGCCCGGATGTGGCCCACGCCACCCCTTCCCCGACGCAGCACGACGCCGTTTCCATCACCCTGAACGCCAAGGGCGGCGACAAGATGATCGCCCTCACCGAGCACATGCAGCCGGGCGTGGACCGCATCGCCATCGTGCTCGACAACGAGGTGATCAGCGCCCCCTCCGTGAAAACGGTGCCGCTGGGCAGCCAGTTCCAGATCGACGGCCTCGACAAGCCCGGTGAAGTCCAGGACCTCGCCAACGCCCTGATGAACCCGCTCGAAAACGGCCTGAAGGTCGAGGAAGAGCGCTCCGTTTCCCCGCTGCTCGGCGCCGAGATCGTCAAGCAGGGCATCTGGTCCGGCGTCCTCGGCCTGGCCCTCACCTTCCTCTTCGTGCTGGTCTACTACCGCGTGGCGGGCATCGTGGCCATCATCGGCCTGATCCTGAACACGGTGATGCTCTTCGGCATCATGGCCATGTTCGGCTTCACCTTCTCCCTGCCCGGCATCGCCGGTATGGTCCTCACCATCGGTGTGGCGGTGGACGCGAACGTGCTCATCAACGAGCGCCTGCGCGAGGAACTCGCCGCCGGCAAGTCCCTGAAGACCGCGATCTCCGCGGCCTACGACAAGGCCTTCAGCGCGATTCTCGACGCCAACGTCACCTCGCTCATCACCGCCATCATCCTGTTCTGGCTGGCCAGCAGCACGGTGAAGGGCTTCGCGGTCACCCTGACCATCGGCCTCCTGTGCTCGATGTTCTCCGCCATCCTCGCCACCCGCGTGCTCTTCCGCTGGGGCGTGGACCTGGGCATCCTCAAGAAGCTGTCCTTCCTCAACCTGATCCAGTCGAAGCACTTCGACTTCCTCGGCAAGCGCGTCACCTGCGTGGTCGCCTCCATCGTGCTGACGATCATCTCCATCGGCGCCTTCGGTTGGAAGAAGGAGCGCGCCTTCGGCATCGACTTCACCGGCGGCACCCGCATCCAGTTCCTGGTGGGCAACGAGCCGATCTCCAACGTCGAGGCCGAGAAGTTCCTCGCCGAGGGCAACCTGAACCTGCACAAGGCCGCCTACGTGCAGGATGAGACGAACCCGACCAGCGGTCACCTCCTCACCGTGCGCTGCGACAGCCGCGACACCGACACCGTGATCGCCAAGCTCCGCGAGCACTATCCGAAGCTCGCCGAGAAGACCACCGACGACAAGGGCCAGGAGATCTACAAGATCGCCTCGAACCACGAGGAGGTTTCCGCCCTGATCGGCAGCGGTCTCCTGATGAGCTCCGGCATGGCGCTGGCGCTCGGCCTGGTGGGCATCTTCCTCTACGTCTGGATCCGCTTCGAGATCTCCTTCGCCGTGGGTGCCTTCGTCGCCATCGTCCACGACTGCATCATCTCGATCGGCGTGGTGGTCCTGCTGGGCCGCGAGCTCTCGCTGATCCACGTCGGCGCGATCCTGACCATCGCCGGTTACTCGATCAACGACACCATCATCATCTTCGACCGCATCCGCGAGAACCTCCGCCACAGCTTCGGCGGCCACACGCTGGAGGAAGTGATGAACGAGGCGATCAACTCGACCCTGTCCCGCACGATCCTGACCTCCACCGCCACCCTGGTGTCGGTGCTCTCGCTGGCGATCCTCGGCGGCGCGGCCCTGCGCGACTTCTCGCTGGTGATCCTCATCGGCATCGTGGTGGGCACCTACTCCTCGATCTTCGTCGCCTCGCCGTTCGTGCTCTGGTGGAGCCGCGGCCGGAACAACCAGCTCCGCGACGATGGCATCGAGGCGGAAGTGGTGACGGAAGCGAAACCGACCACCAACTGAGCCCGCTCAACTAACTGAGCCCGGCATTGACCGGGCCGAAGGGGAACGCCAGCATCCGCCCATGATGCGCGCCGTTCCCCTTTTTCTTTTCGCCGCCCTGCTGCCGGCCGGAGCCGAGGTCGAGCGGGAAATCCCCCTCGGCATCGAGGCCGTCACGGGCTACCGCTCGGAATACATCTGGCGCGGCTTCAAGGTCGGCGACGGCATCATGGACTTCCAGCTCCAGGGCGAAATCGCCCTGAGCAACGAGTGGGCGCTGGACATCGGCGGCACCTACGCCACCGAGGGCGGCGACGGTGACAACACCGAGGGCACCTTCTTCGTCGACCTCAACTACGACACCAAGCAGTGGTCCGCCGGTTTCTCCATCACCGGCCACGCCTTCGACCACCCGCTGCTGGACAGCGGCGTCGATTTCTCCCCGAGCTTCACCTGGCACGCCACCAAGGACCTCGACCTCATCGCGGGCGCGGCTTACGACACCGGCGCGGAGGGAGTCTACGGCTGGCTGGAAGGCAAGTGGTCGAAGCCGGTCACTGATTCCTCCTTCGTCACCCTGCAGGGCGGCACCAGCTTCGTGGGCGACTACTACGGCCGCGATGGCTGGAACGACCTCTACGCCCGCGCCTCCTTCACCTACGCGCTGAACAAGACCATCTCCCTCACCCCGTTCGTCGGCGTTTCGATCCCGATGGACGCGGACCCGGAGACCAACCGCCTCTTCGGCGGCCTCTGGTTCGAGGCGAACTTCTGAAGCCAGAAGCCCGCCCCGGACAACCAGCCCTCAATCCGCCTGCGGAAACATCTCGCTCCAGGCCTGGGCGGCCGCGGCGTGGTCGCTCTTGTCCCAACTGGCGAACACCTTCGTCGCGGCATCCTTCCGCTTTTGAGGATCCTCGATGCGGGTGACATAGGCCCACCCCAGCACCGGGTCAGACGCGCCCGTCGCCTTGGCCAAGGAGGCGTTCCCTTCATCACGGTACGGACCCGCCGGGAGCGAACCGACCCAGGCGGATGCCCCCTCGGGCGAACTGCCCACCCAAACATCCACCACCGTGCCGATCTGGCTAGGGCCGGCGAGCTTGGTATTGGCCATCACATACTGGCCGGCCTCCACCGGACTGACCGCCGCCCAGGATTGCATCAACGACGTCCGGATATTTCGGGCACCCTTCGCATCATCCGGAAACATTCCCGAGATCTTCCCGAAATCCGCGGTCGGCGGAGCCTCCCTCACGATGGACGCCATCGCGGTGAAATCCACCTTGGCGGGCCGCAGATCCATGAAGACCTTCACGGCATTCTCCGGTTCCGTTCTCGCCAACGTGCGGCAGTAGCCCGAGAGGACCGCCGACTGGCAGTGGATGTCTCCCAGGGCATCGATGAACTCCTTCAACCCGCCCCCCGTGTAACCGACGCCCGCGGAAAACGAGAGCGTCTGCTTCAGCCTCGCGTCCTTCACGCCCAACAACCACTCGCGGGCATCCTTCCCCAGCACCCCGGAAAACACGCCGGGCATCTCCCCGCCGATCAACAGGTCCGCGGTTTTGCTGACGCTGAGGCCCTTCTCCTTCAGGAATTGGAGGAATCCGAGCATCTCCTCGCTCGCGCCAAGCTTTTGCACCGCCTCCCGCACCAAATCCTGCTGCTTCTGATCCAGCTCCTCCCCCTTGAAGTCCCGGGTGTTCTCGTCCCAGTGCAAGGCGATGTCATCGAGCATCTTGAGACGGCGGGCATCGGAGAGCTCGGGGCGCGCCAGTTTGATCCGTGAGCCAGCAGGCCGCGAACCTCCCGTCCTTTCGGCCGTCGATCCACTGCGGTTCGGGACCAGGGGCTTCACCTCATCACCTCCGGAAGGGCCCGAACCCGGACCGGTCTTCAGGGACAGCAGCCCGATGCAGCCCAAGGCCACCAGACCCACGACACCACTCACCATCAGCTTGTACTTGGACATAAACGCAGTGACCGTGAGATCAGCATGGACATGACTGCCTGAAAAGAAGGATCGCACAAATCGGCACCAACCCGGCCGCGGCCGCATGAAAAGCAAAACCCCGTCCACCTTTCGGCGAACGGGGCTTGGATCAAAAAGGTCACTCCTTTGGAGCCGGTGCAGCTCCGGGCGGCGGCCCCGGGCGATGCGGGCGGTCCTGCATCTCCGGCTTGTCACCGCCTTCGCCCTCCGGCTTTTCCGGCTTCGGCGGAACATCCTCCGCGGTCAGTTTCTTGTCGCCATTGCGGTCGAGTTTCTCGAAACGTTTCTCAAGGGCGTCCTCGCCCAGCTTCTCCGCGAACGGTGCTTTCTGGAACTCTTCAAAGGTCACGGCTCCATCGCCATTGGCATCCAAGCCACGGAGGATCTGACGCAGGCCGCCATCGGGGCCGCCGTCGCGACCGCCCCTGCCTTCGCCACGCGGGCCACCTTCACCATCGCGCGGCCCACCTTCGCCGTCACGGCGGGGTGGCTCGGCCGGGCGATCCTTCGGGGTGATCTGACCGTCGCCATCGCTGTCGAGACGCTTGAACAGGGCCTCCTGACGTTCGACGGGGAGCTTCTTCACGAATTCGGAAGCCTTGAACTCCTCCAGACTGACGCCACCGCTGTGGTCGACATCGAGCTCGGCCAGGCGGGGGAATCCACGGGGCGGTCCTTCATTGGGGCCGAACTTCTCCAGTTCCTCCTTCGAAAGCTTGCCATCGGAGTCCTTGTCGAGGCGCTCGAAAATCTTGTCCCGCTTCTCCTCGGGCAGCTTCGAAATGCGCTCCAAGGCCACGAACTCGTCCTTGGAAATGAAGCCGTCGCCATCGGTGTCCGCCTTTTTCCAGAACTCCACCCCTTGATGCCACGGGCGGCGTTCGCCATCTGGCGGGCCGGGGCGCTTTTCGGCAGCCACGGGAGTCTGCGGGTCGTCCGGTGGTCCGGGCAGCGCCCACGCACCCAGCATGGATCCGGCGAGCACCAGCGAAACGGGGATTGTCTTCATGAGAGTTCGGCGTTTTTCTAGCCCGGCAACCGGGGAATACGAAGGTGAAACTCCTCAAACCCCGGGAAGTTTCGGCTTCCATCCCGATTTTCCCCACTCCACCTGATGCATCTGCTCGACCTGCTCGCCACCCGCCGCCCCGGCTTCTCCTTCGAATTTTTCCCGCCGCGCACGCAGGCCTCGTCCGAGGAGCTGTACCAGACGATCCGGGACCTGGCGCCGCTGAACCCGACCTTCGTGTCCGTGACCTACGGCGCGGGCGGCGGCACCCGGGAGCTGACCCACGACCTGGTGGTGCGGATCAAGGAAACCACGGACATCCCACCGGTGCCCCACCTCACCTGCGTGGGCCACACCCGGGCGGAGATCGATGCCCTGCTGACCCGCTACGCGGCGGCCGGAGTCACCGCCATCCTGGCCCTGCGCGGCGATCCGCCCCGCGGCGAGACGAACTACGATTGGTCGAAGGGCGACTTCCGCCACGCTTCGGACCTGGTGCGCTTCATCCGCGAATTCAATGAAAGCGGACGCCATCCGGACCCGCGCGGATTCGCGATCGGGGTCGCCGGTTTCCCGGAGGGCCACCCGGACACCCCGAACCGGCTGCTGGAACTCGACCACCTGAAGGCGAAGATCGACGAGGGCGCGCACTACATCTGCAGCCAGCTCTTCTTCGACAACCGCGACTTCCTCGATTTCCGCGACCGCTGCGACCTCGTCGGCATCGGCGTGCCGATCCTCGCGGGCATCATGCCGGTGAGCTCGCTCCAGAGCATGAAGCGCATGGCCGAGCTGGCGGCCGGAGCCCGCTTCCCGGCCGCCCTGCTGCGGGCGCTGGAGCGCGCCAATGGCCCGGAAGCGGTCGAGCGGGTGGGCATCCACTACGCCGCCCAGCAGTGCGCCGGGCTGCTCGACGCCGGCGTGCACGGCATCCACTTCTACACGCTCAACAAGAGCCGCGCGACCCGCGAGATCTACCAGTCCCTGGGCCTTCCGGCCGGAGTCTGATCCCGCTGGGCCCGCCCCGCCGGGGATCACTCCCGGCGGCGGCCTTTGACGTAGATGTCCTCCGCCTGCTTGAGGGTGACCTCGTAGATCGAGCCCTCGATCGGGACATCGATGGTGATCCGGTTCGTGGCCGGGTCCGCCGGATACAGCGAGCGGAGGTCCGGCGCGCGGGTGAAGGAATCTCCCGGGATGCTGATCTGGAACGCTCCTTCGTAGCGCAGGGTGCGCGAGATCGCATCCTTGCCTTGATTCACCGTTTTTGAGGTATCGACCTGCCCCATCCCAGCCTTGGCGAAGTAGCCAGTATCCACGGGGGCCGGTTTTTGGGACGCCTCACCTGCCTTTTTCAGACTCAGATCGGATTTTTCATCCTCTGAGGAATCGGGCGAACGGGTATCTCCCTCCCCTCCGTAAGTGACGTCGCTGGCAAACACCGGAGCCAGTTCGCTGGTGGGGCCGCGGCTGAGAGCTTTCTCCACCTCCGCGCCGGTGGGTGGCCGGACTCTCAGCCGCCCGGCGAGGTTCATGACGTCCCCCTTCGCCTTCAGTTTGACGTCCCGGACATCGAGGGTGCCACCGCCCGATTTGACGAACAGCGAGCCCTCGGTGAACGACACCTTGCGGTAGCTGTTGAACGCATCCACCACCGACAGGGCCCGCAACAGATGGATCCGGTCCCGCAGGGTCAGGACATCGCCGCCATCCAACACCACCTGCCCCGCCAGGCCGATGCCGTCGGGAGAATTGGTGGATCCCGACAACTTGAAATCCCCCGAAATGGACCCTTCGACAAACCCGGCGAGGCGCTCGGGCAACACCGACTCAAGGGACACCCGGTGAAGGCGGACGGACCCCGACACGGCCGGACGGTCACCCGAGGCCAGCTTCACATTCCGGAACACCACCGAGCCCGCCACCGATCCTTCGCGATCCTGCCCCACCTTGAACTCTCCTTCTTCAACCGTCAGCCCGGCGGCATTGGCGGAAATCACCAGTCGTTCAATCTCCAGGCCACGCAGCCAGTTCTGGGTGAACCGCCCGCCGTGGAACTGGAGCCGCCAGCCATCGCTGGAACGCTGGGCGTTGAGATGGCTGTTTTCGATTTTTCCGCGGGTGTATTCGGAGAACCCCCAGCGGAGGGTGGCATCGGCCACCTCGAGGGAATTCGCCTCGAACGCCGGAAACTCCTTGAGGAAGGATTCCGCATGGCGGCCCGCCTCCGCGGCATCCTCGGCCCCGGCGCGGATCTCCGCGTCCATCCGGCTCACCAAGATCGAACCGGGGTTCCACTTGCCCACCAATCCATCCAGCAGCCCCATGTCACAGCGGACGTTGTAGGCGTTGATGCTCGAATAATAGGCGTCCGGGCCACCGGTGAGGGCGAGCTTCCGGAGGTTGAGGTGCCCCTGCACCCGCTGGAAGCCCTCCACCTTGGATTGGGACGCGCTGAGATGCTTGCCCAGGGTGGCTGCCATTTGTTTCGGGAAATCCTTCGCGTCGACCCGCTTGACGAGATAGACGCCGCATCCTGCCCCGATAACGAGCAGGAACAGGAAAATCCGGAACATCAGCCACAGCAGATGGAAGGTGGCGGAGGAGTAGCTGCCGCCCGCCATGGAGTAACGCAGTTGGAACCAGAAGCCTTGGCTGGAAATCCACTGGTTGAGTCGCTCGTTGAAGGCCTGGAGTTGTTCGCTTTCCATTGGGGGCTGGCGGGCGCCGGTATTCAAGCGGTCCATTTCAAGGCGAGCGAGTCAAATTTCCCTCGCCCGGCGGGAACCAATCGCCTACCTAGCCCGCCGTGGAAAGCGCCGACTACAAGGTCAAACTGGAGATTTTCGAAGGCCCCCTGGATCTCCTCCTCTACCTCATCAAAAAGGACGAGGTGGACATCCACACGATCTCGATCGAGCGGATCACGCGCCAGTACCTGGACTACATCGACACCTTCAAGCTCCTGAACATCGACCTCGCCTCCGAGTTCATCGTGATGGCGGCCAACCTGATGTATATCAAGAGCCGGACGCTGCTGCCGCGCACCGAGCAACCGCCCGAGGAGGACGCGGAGGAGGACGATCCGCGCTGGGAACTCATCCGGCAGCTCATCGAGTACAAGAAGTTCAAGGATGCCGCCGGTTTCCTCTCGCTGCGCGAGATCGAGCAGGAGGGCAGTTTCGCCCACCAGGCGGACAAGCCGGAAAAGGAGGCGGAAGTGTCACCCGCCCCGCTGGCCGAGGTGTCGATTTTCGACCTGATCCGCGCGTTCCAGAACGTGCTGAAGCGCTTCGAGGAGGCTCACGATTTCGGCGACATCATCGACGACCGCTACACCGTGGCGGACAAGATCGAGTTCCTGCTGGGCCACTTCGCCTGCGGGGAGGCACGGCGCTTCGAGGATCTCTTCGACGGCGCCACCACCAAGGCGGAAGTGATCGTCACCTTCCTGGCGGTGCTCGAGCTGATGAAGCTCAACCAGTTCATGATCCGCCAGACCCAGACCCTGGGCGAGATCGTCGTGGAGCGCCGGACCCCGGGCGCCGCGACCGCCATCGACCTGGAAGACGTCGGCGCGGAGGACTGAGCTCCCGCCTCCCGGACACGAAAAAGCCGCGGCGATCGCCGCGGCCTGACGTGAATCGGAAAGGTCCGGGTGACCGATCAGCCCAGGCGGTAGACGATGCGGGCCTTGGAAACATCGTAGGGGGACATTTCCATCTTCACCTTGTCGCCGACGACGAGGCGGATGAAGCGCTTGCGCATCTTGCCGGAAATGTGGGCGAGCACCTCGTGGCCGCTGACCATGCGGACGCGGAACATGGTGCCGGCGAGGACCGCGGAGATCTCGCCGTCCACTTCCACCGCCTTTTCCTCGTTTTCTTTGCCGGGGCGACGGGGGCCGGGGCCACTGCGTCTGGAGCGGGAACCGGAGGATTTGCGTGGGCGTGGAGGCATGGGCGGTCGGAGGAACAAAAGGAGGGCTGCGGAGCCCGAAAACGGATGAGCCGTGGGCTCCCGAGCCGGGATAATGCCGATTCGTTTCCGAGCATCAATCCCAAAAACCGAACTCCGGACTCGCGCACGGAGCGCTTGCCAATCCATCATATCCGTCTCATTTTCCGGCACCGGAGACGCGGAGCAGCGCCATCCGGAGAAAACCCTTCTTAAATCCCACACGCCAGCCATGCCTGAAATCACTGAAAAGGATCTCCCGCAGAGCCAGAAAGCCCTCTGGCTGCGAGCCCTTAGCGCCATCCAAACCCAGAACCTTCCCTACGCGATCAGCATCCTGCAGGCGATCCTCAAGGACCTGCCGGAATTCCTCGATGGCCGCAAGGTGCTCCGCAAGGTCGAGATCCAGAACACCGGCGGTGCCAAGAAAAAGGGCGGCCTTTTCGGCGGCGGCGGCTTCAGCGCGATGAAGTACTCCGGCGGCGTGAAAAAGGATCCGGCCGGCACCATCGTCCTGCTGGAGAAGGAACTCGAGAAGGATCCGTTCAACGAAGGTGCGAACGACCTGCTGTTCGAATGCTTCATGAAGCTGGAAATGCCGGACAGCGCGGCCTTCGCGCTGGAAACCGTGCGCAAGGGCCCGCCCGAGACCCCGAAGCTGCTCCACAAGCTGGCCCAGCACTATTTGACCCGGAACATGCCGCAGCAGGCCGGCGAGGTGTACACCGACATCCTCAAGATCGCCCCCACCGACTCCGAGGCGGTGAAGGGCGCGAAGGATTGCGCCGCCCAGGCGTCCATGCAGAAGGCGAAGTGGGACGAAAATTCGAACATGCGGGACCTGATGCGCGACCAGGCCCAGTTCGAGGAAATGGAGAAGGCCTCCCGCACCGGCCTGACCCGCGACCAGCTCGAGGAGCGCCGCGACAAGATCATCCTGAAGTACAACGAGGACACCAACCACCTCGGCACCGTCAAGGAACTGGCTGGCGTTTACGAGCAGCTTGAAGACTGGGCCAACGCCCACGCCTTCTACTCCTGGGCCCACACCCTGAGCAACGGTGACGTGGCGCTCCAGAACAAGGCTTCCCAGATGAACGACCGGGCCAACGAGGCCCACATGCGCGCCCTTGAGGACGCCGCGGCCCTCGATCCGGACAATGCCGATCTCCAGGCCCAGCTCCAGGAACGGAAGGCCGCCCGCCTCGCCGAACAGGTGGAGGAGACCAAGCGCCGCGTGGACCAGAATCCGACCGACCCGCAGCTCCGCTTCGACCTCGGCCAGGCGCTCTACAACGCCGGCGACTACACCGGCGCGATCCCGCACCTCCAGCAGGCGACCCGCAACCCGCACATCCGCACCAAGGTGCTGCTGCTGCTGGGCCGCACGTTCAAGGCGAAGAACATGTTCGACCTTTCCATCAAGCAGCTCAGCGACGCGCTCGCCGACCTGCACGCGATGGACAACACCAAGAAGGAAGTCCTCTACGAAAAGGGCGTGATCCACGCCGACATGGGCGACAAGGTCGCCGCCTTGGAATGCTTCAAGCAGATCTACGAGGTCGACTACGGCTACCGCGACGTGGCCTCCCGCGTGGAGTCCTCCTACGGCGGTTGATTCCGCCCCCCGTCATTCACCGGACGACGGGACTCCCAACCGGGAGCTCCCGTCGAACGGGGCGTCCGTGACCACCCAGTCCTCCGCCAGCACCGAACGGATTTCGGCTTGGCGGTTGTTTCCATCACCCGTCCGCTCCAAGCGCAGGGTCACACGCGATCCTTTCTTGTCCTTCAGGATTCGGTGCAGGGAGACATCCTCCGCTCCGCTTCGCGGGCAGTAGGCCATCATCACCAGATCCGAGCCGGGATGGCTGATGCCGTAGCAACTCCACGCCTTTTCATCGGCGTAGCCGCCATTGTAGTAGGAATCCTTGGCCACCAACAGGCGATAGTCCGCCACACGGGCGCGCCCGTCGTAAAAATCCTGCCAATCGACGTCATTGTGCCAGGCAAATGACGCGAGATCGAGCTGCCAATGCCCGGCGCCATCCGGCGTAAGCAAGGCCATCCGGAGCGGACGCCCCTCCTTGGCGAACTGCACCACCACCCCTTCGATCTGGAGGCCATTGGCGTTCTGGGAACCCTGCCAGAGCAGGCTGCGGATCTTTCCTTCCCGCTCGGGAAGGGTGGTGAGAAACTCCACGGCCTCGGCCTCGCTCATGCCGCGGAGGCGGACATGCCCTTGGAATTCGTCCGCCGAGCGCATCGCGAGCACCTTGCGGACCAAGGCTTCCGCCTCCTCGCTGGTGGGTACCGGGATCTCCATTTTGGTCCCGGCGGCATGAAGGCCGCGAAACGCCGCATCGGGGTCCTTCCACCCCTCTCCGCCCGCCTCTTTTTCCTTGAGGATGCCGACCCCGATCACCCCCACCAGGACTACCCCGGCCAGGGCGACCAGCACGATGGTTCTCAGAAGCAGGAGTTTGCGGCGATTCTCCCGCTTGACGCGACGGCGACTGCGGACCCGGGTCCGGGGACCATCGGGCACCGCATACGGCCGGGCTTCGGCATTCCCCGCGGGACCGTTCTCCGGATTGTCGCGTGGTTGGCGGGGGAAGGAGCGGATTTCCATGGGGGGGGGAGGAAGCTCGGAAGGGAAGCTGCTAGGAATCAGCGCGGAACGAGCGTGATCCGGGTGGGCTCGTAACGGTCATCCGGGCGGAACAGCCAGCCGGGATTGCGGTCGACCACCTCGTAGCCGGTGAGGCGGAATTCCGGCAGGAACTGGTTGCTGTTCGGCTCATACACCTGGCGGCCGGTGTAGCTGCCACGGATGCGATAGTCGTAGTTGTTGTCGAAGCCGTAGCGCTGACCGTCCGGGCCATTCTCCGGCAGGCGGTCCGGATTGGTCTTCACGGCTTCCTGGAAGACGACCAGCTTGGCGCGGCTCCAGGAGTCGTGAGGCTTGCGCAGGTAGCCCCAGAAGCGGGTCTTGTGGACGTAGTAGCGGCGGCCGTAATAGAAGTCCCCGGTCGGTTCGGCGGCGATCTTCGCGGAGCGTTCGGCGGGGGTGGGACCGCCCATGTTGCCGGTGCCCATCGGGCCACCACATTGGGTCAACACGGTGCATGCGGACACCACGGCGAGGAAACGGCAAGCGGTACGAACCATGTCGCAACGCTACCGGAGGCAGCCATGATGCGGCAAGTTGCAAAGCTCCAGCAAACAAGGCATCCTTCCCGCCCCGCGAATCCGCTTGCCAAGGCTGGATCACATCGGTAATCGCCGACCTCCCAAACGCATCATCGCGTCTTCTCCTCCTCGTTCATGAAATTGAGCCAGCTCATCTCCACCGATCAAATCCTGCCCGAAATGAGGGCGGATGGGCACTGGCCCTCGATCGTGGAGCTGGTGGACCACCTGCGGGACATCGGGATGCTGGATGGCCCGCTGCATGAGGAGGCTCTGGCCTCGCTGAAGGTGCGGGAGGAGCTGGTGAGCACCGGCATCGGCGCCGGAGTGGCCATTCCCCACGCCTTCTCGGACAACATCGACCGGGTGATCGCGGTGCTGGGCCGCTCGAAGGAGGGCATCGATTTCGAAGCCTTGGACGGGGCTCCGGTCCACTTCGTGTTCCTCTTCATCGTGCCGCGGAAGGAGTATCACCTCCACCTGCGGACGCTCGCGGCGATCGCGAAGATGTTCACCAACGGCGAAATCCGCCGCCAGATCGCCGCCGCGGATTCACGCGAGGAAATACTCGCCATTCTCGATCCAAAATCGTCCCGTGTGGCCGCGCCAGGCAACTGATACGCCGCGCGTTCCACCGCCATGACCTTCCAGCAGGACCTCGAATCCCGCCTCTCCGCCGCCGTCGCCGCCGTGATCGGCGAGGCCGCCGCCACGCCCGTCACCGCCGCCACCGACCTCCGCTTCGGCGATTACCAGTCGAATGCCGCGATGGTGCTGGCCAAGCAGCGCAAGACGAACCCGCGCGCGCTGGCCCAGGAGATCATCGACCGCGTGGACCTGGCCGGACTGGCCACCGCCGAGATCGCCGGCCCCGGTTTCCTGAATTTCCGCATCCTGCCGGAGGCCTATGCCGCGGCGGTCACCCGCCTGCTGGGCGATGCCAAGCTGGGCGTGCCGGACGTCGGCGCGGGCCGCACGGTGGTGGTCGACTTCTCCGCGCCGAACGTGGCGAAGCCGATGCACGTGGGCCACATCCGCTCCACCATCATCGGTGACGCGCTTTCCCGCATCGCCCGCTTCCTGGGCTTCAATGTCATCACCGACAACCACATCGGCGACTGGGGCACCCAGTTCGGCATGATCATCTACGGGTGGAAGCACCTGCTGGACAACACCGCGATCGTGACCGACCCGATCGCCGAGCTGCTGCGCGTTTACCGCGAGGTGAACGCCATGACCAAGGCCGATCCCGCCGTGCTCGATGCCTGCAAGCTGGAACTGGTGAAGCTCCAGGCCGGTGACGAGGAGAACCAGGCGATCTGGCACCGCTGCATCGAGGTCTCCAAGCAGGGTCTCCAGAAGATCTACGACCGCCTCGACGTCACCTTCGACCACTGGCTGGGCGAGAGTTTCTACAACGACCGCCTGGGCGGCCTCGTCGACGAGTTCGTGGAAAAGGGCATCGCCCGCGTGAGCGATGGCGCGACCTGCATTTTCGCCTCGGGCAACGTGCCGGACGAGCAGGACCCCTTCCGCGTCCACAAAGAGGATGGCTGGACGGACAACCCGGCGATCATCCGCAAGGCGGACGGCGGTTTCCTCTACGCCACCACCGACCTCGCGACGCTGGAATATCGCGTCGACACCTGGAAGGCCGACCATGTCTGGTACGTCGTGGGCGTGCCGCAGTCGCTGCACTTCCGCCAGATCTTCGACGCCGCCGAACGCTGGGGCAAGAAGCACGACTACCGCCACGTGGCCTTCGGCTCGATCCTCGGCGAGGACCGCAAGGTGATGAAGACCCGCTCGGGCGACAACGTGCAGCTCATCGACGTGCTCGAGGAAGCCGTCGAGCGCGCCGCCAAGGCGATCGCCGAGAAGAACCCGGACCTCCAGGGCGAGGAAGCGGCTCAGATCGCGGAAACCGTCGGCATCGGCGCGGTGAAGTTCGCGGAGCTCTCGCAGCACCGCCTCACCGACTACGTCTTCTCCTGGGACCGCATGCTCGCGCTCCAGGGCGACACCGCCCCGTATCTCCAGTACAGCCACGTCCGCATCCGCTCGATCTTCCGCAAGCTGGAAGGCCCGTTCGATGCGGCCGCGGCCTCCATCGTGCTGGGCGAAGACGCGGAGATTCACCTCGCCCGCCTGCTGGTGCGTTTCGCGGAAGTGTTGCCGACGGTGGTCGACGACCATCGCCCGAACCTGCTGGCGAACTACCTGCTCGAGCTGGCGCGCGCGTTCCACTCGTTCTTCGAAGCCTGCCCGGTGCTGAAGGCGGATGAGCCTACCCGCTCCAGCCGCCTCGCCTTGTGCGACCTGACCTCCCGCGTGCTCTCCACCGGTCTCGGCCTGCTCGGGATCAAGGTGCCGGAGCGCATGTGAGGGGTTTCCATTCGTTTGTTCATTGCTGCTGATATGTTCGACCGTACCCGCCTGCCGTTCTATGTGATCGGCCACAAGAATCCCGACACGGACGCGATCTGCTCCGCCATCGGCCACGCCGCCCTGCTGCGTGCCACCGGCGAGGAGGACGCGACTGCCGCGCGTTGCGGCGACGTGCCCCAGCGCACGGCCTGGGTGTTGGAGAAAGCCGGCATGGAGGCCCCGGAGCTGGTCACCGACGTGCGCACCACGGCCGGGATGATCTGCCGCCGCGAGGTGATCCAGGCGGACCTTTCCGACACCTTCCTCATCGCCTACCGCCGGATGCTTTCCAGCGGCGTGCGCTGCGTGCCGGTGACGGACGCCACCGGCCATGTCCACGGCATCCTGCGCTACATCGACCTGCTCGAACTGCTGCTGCCGAACGAGTCCCAAGAGATGGCCTTCCGCACGGTGCGGGCCTCCCTGCTGAAGATCGCGGACACGCTCGGCGCGGAATCGCTGGGTGCCCCGATCACCGGCGAGGACGAGGAGGACATCATCCTGCTGGTCGGCGCATCCTCGCAGAACTCGGTCAATGCCCGTCTCAAAAGCGCGGCCAAGGATGGCCGGATCGGCCGCATGCTGGTGATCTGCGGCGACCGCCCGATCGTCCAGCGTTACGCCATCGAAGCCGGAGCCCGCGCGCTGCTGGTGACCGGTGACAACCCGATCGACGCCTCGCTGACCAAGCTGGCCGCCGAAAAGGGTGTGGTGGTCCTGACCTGCCACCACGACACGGCGAGCTGCTCCACGCTGGTCCGGTGCTCCCGCACGGTGCGCCACGTGATGGAAACCAAGTTCATCACGGTGGCTCCCTCGGAACCCATGTCCCGCCTGCGGAAGCGCCTCGCCTCCGAGGACCAGGACCTGTTCCCGGTGATCGATCCCCGCGAGGGCACAATGACGGGCGTGATCTCGAAGTCCGACCTCGTGGACCCGCCGCGCCTGCGCGTGGCGCTGGTGGACCACAACGAATACGCCCAGGCCGTGAATGGCGTGGAGGAAGCGGAGGTCGTGGAGGTCATCGACCACCACCGCCTGGCGGGCGACCTGGTGTCGCGCGAGCCGATCCGTTACCTCAACGAGCCGGTGGGCTCCACCTCCACGCTGGTGGCCCGCAAGTTCGTGCACCGCGGTCTCGCCCCCGAGCCGGGCGTGGCGATGTGCCTGAGCGCGGGCATCATCTCCGACACCCTCTGCCTGACCGGCCCGACCACCACCGATCTCGACCGCGAGATGCTGAAGTGGCTTTCGGAGATCGCGGGCATCGAGGCGGAATCCTTCACCGAGCAGTTCTTCGCCGTCGGTTCGCTGATCGCCACCGGCACCGCCGGGGAGATCCTCAACGCGGACCGCAAGGAATTCACCGACGACGGCCACAAGGTCAGCATCTCCCAAGTGGAGGAGCGCGGCCTGCACGGCTTCGGCCCGCGCCGCGAGGAGGTGGAAACCGCGCTGCGCCAGCTCGTGGCCCGGCATGGCTACAACCTCGCCGTGCTCGCGGTGACGGACGTTTCCCGCCACCACAGCATCATCCTCGCCGCCGGGGATCCGGACATCCTCGCGAAGCTGCCCTTCGCCCCGGTGGATGAAACGCTCTTCGACGCCCCCGGCGTGGTCAGCCGCAAGAAGCAGATCTTCCCCGCCGTGAGCGAGGCGCTGCAACACGCGAAATGACACCCTCTCCCATTGCCATGTCCTCCCTGCTTCCTGACCTCACCGTTCTCAAGGCCGGCACCGGCGTGCTGACGAAATCGTCCGATGGCACACTCGACCGCGCGCAGCTCGTCCACTTCGTCGCTGGCATCGCCGGATTGATCGATGCCGGCCACCGTTGCCTGCTGGTGTCCTCCGGAGCCGTCGGCTCCGGCGTGTCCTCGCTGGGACTGGACGCCTACCCGTCCGACACGGCCACCCGCCAGGCCTGCGCGGCCGTGGGCCAGGCGCGGTTGATGCACGTGTATGGCAGCCTGTTCGCGAACTTCGACATCACCGTCGCCCAGGTGCTGCTGACCGCCGGGGACCTTTCCACGCCGGAACGCGCGGCCTACGTGTCCGACACGCTGCGCCGCCTACTGGCCGAGAAGCGCATCCTGCCGATCATCAACGAGAACGACTCGGTGGCGGTCGAGGAACTGAAATTCGGCGACAACGACATGCTTTCCGCCCGCGTGTCGGTGCTGGCCGGAGCGAAGCGCCTGGTGCTGCTCACCAGCGTGGACGGCCTGCTCGATCCCCAGACCAACGAGTTGGTGCCGGAGGTGGCGGACATCGACCAGGTGCTGGGCCACGTGCGCGATGACCGCGGGAAATTCTCGATCGGCGGCATGGCCTCGAAGCTCACCGCGGTGCGCCATGCGGTGGAAAACGGCATCGAAACCCACATCGCCCACGGGCGTCATCCCGAGCGCTTGGCCGCGATCCTCGCGGGCACCGGCCTGTCCACCCGCTTCGCGCCGAAGCTCTGACCCCTCCTCCCCCACCCCGGATCCGGGGTTGGCATTTTCCAAATCCGCCGTTTACTGCCGCCATGTCCGAAGCGCTCCGCCAGACGATCCACCAGATGGGCCAGCAAGCCCGTGCCGCCGCGCACCGCTTGTCCCAACTGCCATCGGAAGCGAAGAACCGCATCCTCCACGCGATGGCCGGGGAGCTGCGCCTGCGCGCGCCGCAGTTGATCGCGGCGAACGCCCTCGATCTGGAGGCCGGTGAGGCCAAGGGCCTGTCCAAGGCCATGCTCGACCGTCTGAAGCTCGATGACGCGCGCATCGAGGCGATGGCCGCGGGCATCGATCAGGTGGCCTCCCTGCCCGATCCGGTCGGCCAGGTGCTCGATTCCTGGAGCCGCCCGAACGGCATCCGCATCGAGCAGATCCGCGTGCCCATCGGCACCATCGGCATCATTTACGAAAGCCGCCCGAACGTGACCGCGGACGCGGCGGTGCTGTGCTTCAAGACCGGCAACGCGACCATCCTCCGCGGTGGAAGCGAGGCGATCCACTCGAACCAGGCGATCGCCAACGCGCTCCAGGCCGGTGGCGAACACGCGGGCCTGCCCGAGCACGCGATCCAGCTCATTCCCTTCACCGACCGCGAGAGCGTCGGCATCCTTGCCGGGATGGACAAGTGGCTGGACCTGATCATCCCCCGCGGAGGAAAGGGCCTGATCGAAACGGTGGTCTCGCTGGCACGCATGCCGGTGATCAAGCACTACGACGGCATCTGCCACCTCTACGTGGATCCCGCCGCGGACTTCGACATGGCGGTGGACCTCACGGTGAACGGCAAGACCCACAAGCCCGGCGTGTGCAACGCGCTGGAGACCCTGCTGGTCCACGAAGCCGTCGCGCCCACCTTCCTGCCGAAAGTCGCCGAGGCCCTCCGCGCCAAGGGCGTGGAGCTGCGCGGCGATGCCCGCACCGCGGCGATCATCGACGTGATCCACGCAACCCAGGAGGACTGGAGCACCGAGTATCTCGACCTGATCCTCTCGATCAAAGTAGTGGCCTCTCTCCAAGAAGCCGTGGCCCACATCAACGAATACGGTTCGCATCACAGCGACTGCATCGTGACCGCGGACCACGCCACGGCGGAACGTTTCCTGAGCGAGGTGGATTCCGCCTGCGTCTTCCACAACGTCTCCACGCGCTTCGCGGATGGCGGCGAGTTCGGGTTCGGCGCGGAAATCGGCATCTCCACCGACAAGCTCCACGCCCGCGGCCCGATGGGCCTGCGCGAGCTGACGAGCTACCAGTACCGCATCCGCGGCGAGGGGCAGACGCGGTGAAGGTTACCGACTCCTCCACGAAGTCAGGCCATTTTGGAGTGATCAGTCATCAGTGAATAGTGATCAGAGAAGAGGAAGAGCCGGATGCGACTCTTCCTCCCTCTTTCGAATCACCGGTCACTCATGGATGGACTGGAGGTGTGAAGGACTGCGCGAATTTCCCCAGCACGCAAGGCGGGAGCCTCGCGCTACTTCACGGGCTGAGCGTGATTTTCACGCGGCCGAAGCGGCTGGCGGAGCCGGCGGGAGCGGTGTCCGGAATGCTGACGCGCTCCCAATCGGCATCGAGGCTCTCGACGGTCGGCGTGCCGCCCGCGGCGGTGAAGTCGCTCAGGGACGAACCGAACTGCGGTTCGTAGGTCAGCCCCGGCACGTTCTTCCGACGCAGGTACTGCAACCATAGTCGCTTCCCGCCCGATTCCGGGTTCACGATCATGCGCGGCAGGCCGGAAACGGGCGAGTTCACCGGATCGTAGCCCGTGCGGTCGGACTTCGCCGGATTAAGGTTGAAGCCGAATTCCATGAGCTTCGGCACGCCGTCCTGATCCTCGTCGCCGAGGCGACCGGCGGGCGAACCGTCGACATTGCCGCTGAAGGCCCACTGTTCGAAGGCCGTGCGGTAAAGCACGTTGAAGCTGTCCGCGGCGTCATTGCCACTGCCGGTAGCGCTGGCCACGGTGTCCGCTGGCAGGCCGAGCGTCACCAGGGAGCTGGTGGGATTGACCGCGACGATGTAGGTGGCCCCGCTGCCGGTCACCGACTGGACGGTGCCGCCGGAGATGGTGATGTCCGAGGCGGTGAGGCCGGTCACCGATTCGGTGAAGGTCAGGTTGACATTGAATACCCCGCCCGAAGCCACCGCGGGTCCGGACCAGGTGGGCAGCGGGCGCACGGGCTGGAGTTCGAGGCGGTCGAGGCGCGTGCCATCATCCCGGCCGTAAATCTGGAGGATGTGGCTGCCCGCGGTGAGGGTGAAGAGCGTGGGATTGGTGAGCGGCTGGCGCGAGCTGTTGGCGACGTCCCAGTAGAATTGGAGCGCCCCCACCTGCCCTGCGGTCTGGTTGGTGTGCCAATCGGACGGCGTCGCGCCATCGAAGCCGATGTAGAACGAATCGCTGCTCTGGTCATCGGAGCGGGCGAGACCACGCACGCGGTATTGGCCGGCGCGCGGCACGACGAAGGTGTACTCCGCCTTCATCGCCGTGTTCAGCGTCAGCACTCCGGCGCGGCTGTCCTGCGGGACCCAGATGTAGGCCCCGCCGCTGGTGGTGGCATCCGCGACCTGCACGAAGCCGCCGGAGAGCGTGCCGGCCTCCGCCTCGCGGGCGAGGATGTAGGGCGCGTAGGAAACGGAGGTGGCGATCCCCGTGCCCATCACATTCGCCGCGGCGTCCACCACCGCACCGGAACGCAGCTCGATGCCCACCGACCCGATCGATCCCGGAGTGATGGAGAGTAGCCAGTTGATCCCGCTCGGGGTGATGCCATCGAGCGTGCCATTCGTGATCAGGAAATCCGCGGCGGTGAGCCCGGTCACCGCTTCATTGAAGGTCAGACCGATCTGGAACGGTCCGTTCACGCTGGCCGGGACATTGGTGAAGCTTGGCAATGGCGGCTGGATGTCGTGGAACGACACCTGGAGCGTGGCTGAGGCCGTGCTGCCGAGCCCCTTCGGGCTCACCGCGTTCTGCGGCACGGACACGGAGACCACGGGAGAGGTCGGCGAAATCGTGGCGACGTAGTAGTGGCCCTTGCCGCGCAGGGCGAGCAACGAGCCGCCGGTGACCTGCACGTCCGCGGTGGTGAAATCGGTGACGTCCATGTCGAAGGTGATCGTCGTTTCGAAGGCCCCGGTCACGAAGCCGGTGGGACCGGCGACGCCACAGCGGGCGGCGCGGGCTCCGGCGAGCGCATCGTAGCGGAAGGTCGCCGTCGAGTTCGGCCAGGTGCCGGAGGTAAGAAGCGTCCAGTTCACCCCGTCGGTGCTGGTGTGGACCTGGTAGTCCTTGATCCGGCCGTTCTGGTTGCCCTGACGCGGCACGTAAACGAAGCCGCCGAGCGGACGGACCAGCCCCATGTCGATGGTGATGTAGTGGGGCAGCGCGGCGATCCCGCCGGTGCCGTAGCCGGTGTGCCAGAACGTGTTGACGTCGCCATCGATGGCACGGGTGGCCGGGGCGGTTTCATCCACCGTCTCCTCGCTGTCGACGGCGGCCACCGAGAGCTGGTTGGTGGGCATGGCCACACCCTTGTCATCGAGGATGGAAAGCTCGCCCACGGACGTCCACGCGTTGCCATTGACCTCGGCGGTCGAAGTGAGGCGCAGGTAGCGGGCCTGGCGCAGGACCTGGTTCTGGAACTCAGCGACGGTGGTGCCCGCGAGGTAGTCCTCCACCAGTTCGACCGCCGTCTGGTCCACCACGTTCTTCGCCAGCGGCGGCATCGCGGTGCCATCGCCGACGTGGGACATGCGGAGATGCACGGCGGAGAGGCCGGGATCACCGGGTTTCAGGTAGCGGCCGTTCGATCCCAGTTCGGTGAAATGCCCCTGGATGACGGCGTCCATCAGCCCCTGGGTGTTCAGCGGGGTCACCAGGCGGGCGTCGAAGTAATCGACCAGCCCGCCGGGCTGGTGGCAGTGCGAGCAGTTCGCATCGAGATACGAGCGGACGCGGTGCTCGATGGGCGCGGTTTCATCCTCGATCGCCCGCGAACTCAGGAAATTCTTCAACTCGTCCACTGTGAGGGTGCGGTCGAACATCGCCAGCGCGTTGAAGGTCGTGAGCTGGTTCGCGGTGCGACCGGTGGCGGGGTAGGTGTAGTCGCGGTTGAGCTGGTGGGTGCGGAAACCGAGTGCCTGACCGGCAGCGGTGTTGTGGCACAGCAGACAGTCCGACCGCGAGGGGAAGTCCCAGTGGCGCTGCACGGTGGTGCCATCGAGCAGGGTCACATCGTAGTCCAGCGAATCGCCGGTGGTGAGGAGCTGGGCATCGGTCCCCGCGGCGTTCCAGCGGTAGGTCAGGCCGTATTTCCCGCCACCGGCGATGCAGACGATGAAGCGGGTCTCCAGACGCCGGGTCACGGACGGGTTCCGTTCATCGAGCGGGATCTCGAAGTGCTTCATCAACACGGTACCCGCCGGAAACACCCAGTTTCCCTTCTCGCTGAAGGTGATCTTCTCCGCGGCGGTGTCGTGGGAACCATCGTTCGGCAGCATGATCCAGCGCTGCTTGTGCGCGCCATCCGACCACAGCGGGGTGTTCACGTCGAAGGGCACGAACCCGGGCGCGGTGGCGAGCGTGGACAGGTTCGTGAACACGCCGGTCTGCGACAGCAGCGCGGGCGGCTCCACGGAGGCCCCCTGCACCACCAGCTTGCGGATCACGCCGCCGGTCTGGTTGGTGCCGTTGATGTCCATCAGGTAGATCTCGCCGGTGCTGTCAGTGCAGAAGTTGGCGAGCCCCGCCTTGGTGCCGGTGTGGAAGCCGGTGATGATCTGCTCGATCACCGGAGCGGCTCCGCCCACGCCCGGCGTGGCGCTCCAGATCATGCCGCGGACGTGGTCGCCGAAGAGCACCTTGCCGCCGAGGAAGGAGTTCCACTTCGTGCCGCGGTAGCGCATGCCGCCGATCACGCACGAGCCGATGGTACGACCGTAATCGTAGAACGGCGCGACCTCGATGCCGATGACGTTGGCCGGTTTGGTGCCCGGGCCGGTGGCGGTGCCTTCCTTGAAGCCCCACTGCGCGTTGCCGGCCTTCGGCAGCACGGTGATCTCCTCCCGGTTGCCCTCGCCCACGTCACCGATCCAGACATCGCCGGTGGCGGCATCGTAGTGGGCGGCATGCGGGCTGCGCAGGCCGATGGAGTTGTATTCCTCCAGCACGCTGCCCGCGGGATCGAGCCACGGGTTGTCATTCGGGATGCCGTAGCCCTGGGTCGAGCTGTTTGGCCATGCAGCCGGCTTGTAGGCGTGGTTGGTCGGCTGGCGGCGGATGGCGTGGGATTTCGCCGGGTCGTTGTTCACGTCAATGCGGAAGACGCCGCTGAAAAAGCCGCCGTCGATCTTCTGGGTGTTCGCCAGCGCCTGGGACAGGCCGATGCTGTCGCCGCCGTCGCCGCAGGTGATGTTGAGGAAGCCCGCGCCATCGAAGAACATCGCGCCGCCATTGTGCCAGCGGTCCGGGTCGAACTGGTTGATGAGCACATACTCGCTGTTCGCATCGAAGGTGCCGCTGGCGGGCAGCCAGGTGAAGCGGGAGACGCGCCAGTAGGAATGGTCGAGGTCCGCGCCGGTGAGGGCCGGCTTGTGGTTGTAGCAGACGTAGGCGTAGTTCGCGTTCGGCGACCCGGCCTGGCCGAACTGGGGATGGAAGGCCAGGCTGTAGAATCCCTGGTCCTCCGAGGTCTGGGTCTTCGTCGACCAATCGAGCGCCAGCACCACCTGGGCCTGGGTCACGGCGGGATTGTTCGCGAAGCGCCAGAGGCGGCCGTCCTTGCCCACCAGCAGGAAGTTGCTGGTGCCGGGAATCTCCGTCATCCACAGCGGATCGACGAAAGTGAGGTTGGGGAAGGCGTTCGCCGTCGTCCATCCCGTGGCCGAGCCGGGGGAGGTGGTGGGAAAGGTCCCGTTGAAATAAGCCCCTACCGCTTGTGGCGCATTCAGACCGCCTGTCTGGGCCTGCAAGTCACATAAAAGGAGGGAAAACCACAATATCAAACAGCGGATACCGCTGATGTTGAACCAGGTAGGCGATGCAATGACCATCGACCAGAGCTAGCGATCCGTCCCAAAATGGGAATACAAATCCATTCCCTTTTTGTGACGAATCGATTCCCCGATTGATTTCTTTGGAAACCGACCGGGGGCCACCCGCCGCCCGGATCTCACTCCGTCTCCGGAGCCGCCTTGCCCGAAAGCTTGTTCTGCGCCGCCTGGATCAGCTTGGCATCGTCGGCCTCCGGCTCATCCAGCTCGAACCTCAGTAGGTCCCGCAGGTGCTCGCGGAACTCCCCGCCCGCATGGGGCAGCAGGGCGGCACCGGCCGCGAGCTTGGCCCCCTTGCCACGGTTGTAGAGCTCATCCAGGGCCGCTTCCCCGAGCTCACCGTTCCAAAGATCGGCTTGCGCGTAGAGCGGGATGAAATCGGCGACCAGACGCTTGTCCGTGGTGAGATTGAGCGCATGGGCCATGGCCTCCTGCCGGACTGCCGTGGTTTGGCGGCGGTCGGCGAACACGCCCCACAGCTTCGTGGCCGCCTCCTCGGTGGACAGCGAGTCATCGGCGATCCAGCCGCTGATCTGATCCCGGGTGGCCGCCGGGGTGGGACGCGAATCGCGGACAGCGGGTCCTTCCGGGCTGCCAGCGGCGTGGGAGCCACGCGGTGATACCGACACGGTCTTCGGCGGCTCCCCCGGCGCGGGGTTCCGCACGTCCGGTTTCTTGAAGCCACGCGACAACAAAACGACGGCGCCGATCAACAGCGCCGTCGCGAGAAGGATGGTGAACCGGGAACGGGACACTCGGAAAAAAGAATCAGTTCGACTTCGGCGCGATCGTCACGAAGCCGGTGATCTGATAGCCCTTGAAGAGACCGCCGACAAGCTGCTGTTTCTGGAGGATCGCGCCGTAGACGCGGACCTTCGAGCGGCTGATGGCATCGGTGTAGGTGCCCGAGACGCTGCCCGTGCTACGGACCACGCGCAGCGCGACCTTCGGGCTGTTGCCGGACTTGATGGTATCGTCCTTGTTCCAGGTGAAGAACAACGACTGGGCGGGAACGCCTTCAGCGGCGGCACCGATCTTGAACTCGGCGTTGTCCGCGCCCGAGGCGAGGCCCGGCATGGCGGAGCTGCCCTTGGCCGGGGGCGTGTACTTCGCGCCGACACAGTTGCGCTCCACGGCGAAGCCGCCCGGGTAGTAGTCCTGGCTGTTGCTGGAGGCATACTTCTTCCAGAACACCTTGCCATCGAAGTCGCTGACACCCGGCACATCGCGGAAGACCATGCGGCCGGCGACGTAGCCCTTCTTCCAACCGCCATTGTAGATCGGGAACTGGTACTGCCAGACGTAGCGCGGGCTGATCTTGCTGGAACGGGTGGTGGTGGAACCATCCCCCATGATGTACTGGCAGCGCACGGAGCCATCGATGCGGACGGTGAGGAAGCCCACGCCATCGCCATGCGGCTCGGTCGGCGGGGCCGCGTCATTGCCCGGGATCACCATCGTGTAGGGACCGGTGAGCGAGGCCGGGAGAGCCACCGCGCCGGAGCGGATCACGTCGATGTGGAGCGTCTCGTTGTTGTGGACGAGCGTGCCGATGATGCGGTTCGAGCCGTCGCTGCCCTGGTAGAGGCGGAACTTCACCACGGCGGTGCTGCCGTCGGAGAGCTTCGTCGTTCCATCGTAGGAACCATCCGGGTTGAGCTTGCCCTTCAGGGTGATGTCGAGGCCGTCGACATTGCCCTTCGCGGTGAAGGTGCCATCGGAGTTCAGCTTGAAGCTGTCGAAGCCGCCGCGGATGGTGTCGCCCGGGTTGCCGTGGCCATCGTCCTCGATGATGGTGCCGGTGAAATCCCCCGCGATGGACGGATCCCACGGGCACTCGGTGATGACCGGGCCGATCGGGTCATCGATCGGCTGGCCGATGCGCGGGGCACCGCGGCCGGTGACGGTGAAGGTGTAGGGCGAGGACGGATCATCGCTCACCACCGTGATCACCGCGGTGCGGACACCGATGGCGGAGGGATTGAAACGCACGATCAGGTTCGTGGAGCTGCCGCCGTCGATGGCTCCCGGGTACGGGGCCACGATGCTGAAGTCGCCGGGGAGGCTGGAGGTGACGGACGAGATGGTGAGCGGGACGTTGCCGGTATTGCGCAGCGGCCAGGTGTGGTCGAGCTGGCTGCCATCCACGGCGATCGAGCCGTAGTCGGTGCCATCCAGGGCGGAGGGAGTGGCGTCGCCATTGGCCACCACATTGCCCGCCGCGCCGATGGCGAGGCTGCGCTGGAGGCCGGTGCCATTCACCGTGAAGGTGAAGGGCTCGTGGGCGGTGTCATTGGTGTGGACGGTGACCACGGCGGTGTGGAGGCCCATCGCCTGGGGCGAGAACACGATCGGCACCTGCAGCGTGCTGCCCGCCGGCACCGTCATCGGCACCGTGCCGGGGAAGGTGAAGTGGGTGTTCGGGCTGACATCGACGGAGGTGATGAGCAGGACGCCGGGGCCGGCGTTGGACACCACGAAGTTGTTCGTCTTCGAGGGGCCGCCGACGATGACATTGCCGAAGCCGGTCTTGTCCGAGGGGTCGGGAGTGTTGTCGCCGTTGGTGATGCCGCCGAAGTCCATCGAGGACCCGAGCGTGGTACCCTGCACGGTGAAGACGTAGTTGCCCTCGTCCAAGTCGTTGTTCTGGATCGTGACGGTGGAGGTGTGGGTGCCGGCCGACTTCGGAACGTAGCGGACGTTCAGCTCGGCGGTGCCGCCGGGTGCCACGATCGGGGCCGGGCTGCCGGTGAAATCGGCACTGAAGTTGGTGCTGTCCGAAAGGGTGATGCCTTTCAACAGCAGGTTGCCGTTGCCGGTGTTCCTCACGGTGAAGTGGGACACACCGCCGGGGAAGCCGTTGGAAATCGTGGAGAACAAGGTACCATCACCCGCGGACGGAGTGCTGTCACCGCTGGCGACCGAGAGGCTGTTGCCCTGGATGTCGATCTCCGGCTGGGTGGCGAGGCCTTTCACCTGGAAGGTGTAGTTCGCCACGTTGGGATCGTTCGTGGAAACGGTGACCGTGCCGGTGGTGGTGCCGGCGGCGAGCGGCGCGTACCGCACGCCGAAGCTCTGGGTGCCGCCGGGCTGGATCGCTCCCGCGAACCCGCCATCCAGCGAGAAACCGGTGCCGGTGACCTGGACGTTGCTGACGTTCAACGGAGCGTCGCCGTTGTTGTGGATCGAGAACGAGCGCGACATGTCGCTGCCCACCGTGAGCGAACCGAAGTCGGTGTTGTCATCGGTGGACGGGGTGGTGTCGTTGTTGGCGATGGTGATCCCCTTCCCCGCCACGCTGACCTGCGGCGCGAGGCCGAAGCCCTGGATCGAGAACGTGGTGGGGTTCTCGTCGGAGTCGTTGTTGCCGATGGTCACGGAGCCCGTCTGGAGCCCGGCCGCGGTGGGCTGGTAGCTGACCTCGAAGCTGGAGGCACCACCCGCAGGCACGGTGCTGGAGGACGAAATGGTGAGAGCGAAGGCCGCACCGGTGACCGTGAGCGAGGAGATGCTCAGCGGCTGGGTGCCTTCATTGTAGATGTAGAACACCCGCGTCTGGGCGGAACTGCCCAACGCCACCGAACCGAAATCGGTGCCATCCGTGGAAGACGGGGTGATGTCGTTGTTATTGATCGTCACCGAGCTGCCGGTGACCCGAATCTCCGGCCCGACGGCCGCGATCGCCGTCTGTGCGAAACCGACGGACAAGAGTCCCGCGGCCAGGGACAACAGGGTATTTCGTTTAGGGGATATCATCGTGAACGTTCCTTGCGGGGTAGGTGCGAGACAACGCCTGCGGCGGCTTCCATGGCGTTCCGGCCGATTCCTTGGGGGGAGAGCACGCGAACGCGGAAAACCGCGGCAAATCCATTGCTTCAGGGGGAGCGGCCGGAGGCGGAGCGAATCCGTTAGCCGCTGTTTATAATTAAGACCATTTAATAAACTCCCGCTATCTGTCAATAGCCGCGCGGTGAAATCTAACATACATCCGGCGTGCATATTGCATCCCCCGGTTTGTTAGAAACCGTTATCCATGAGTCTCTAACACGAAAAAGCCGCCGGACGGCCCGGCGGCTGGATCGAAAGAAGCAGTCAGGCGCGCGTCACTTCTGGAGCTTCCAGAGCGTGCGGTTCGGCTCCTCGCTGTCCGCGAACACCTGGTTCTGGAGCTTGCAGGTGATCTCCCGGCCATCCTCGGAGGCGGACACTCGCACCAGGTTCGGCGAGATCGGCGCATCGAGGTTGTCCGAGCGCTTCATCGCCTTTCGGATGAAAGCGGCATCGACCTTGGTGAGATCGGCCGGGCCGCCATTGAAGCGGAGGTTGGAGAACTTCACCTCGAGTGGCGGGAGGGTGGCGATGTCGGGCGGGCCGTGGAGTTTCTCGGTGGAGTAGAACTCCAGGAACGCGGCGCTCTTGCCATTGTGCACGAGCTTGTCGCCGGGGAACCGCAGCGCGTTGACGAAGATGTCCTTGCCGGTGGCGTGCTCGTGGACGAAGGCCCCGACCCAGGTGTAGGGCTTGCCATCGGTGACCTGGGTGTCCATGCGGCGCAGCGAGAACGTGTACTTGCCCGCGGTCCATGGATACGGGCGGCGGCCGGACACGAAGTTACCCTCGTAGCCCGCCGCCTCGACGAAGCCGCCGGGCGTGGCGCGCACGTCGGCAAGCGTGAGATCCGGTTTTTCACTCCAGCGCGAGAAGATGAAGCCGTGGCCGCCGTGGAGGCGCTTGTGGTTGTCGGGCTTCATCGCGTCCCAGCCGTTGCAGTTGGTCTGGATGCCGCCGTAGATCGAGGAGCCATTGATCGCGCCGAAGAAGGGCGAGATGTAGAGGTTGTATTTCTCCGCGGGAATGTCCGTGGAAATGTCGATGTCCACGGAGAACTCCGAGAAATCGGCGACCTCACCCTTGGTATTCCACCAGAGGTTCACCATGTGCCACGGCAGGCCCGGGAGCTTGGCGGCGGCAGGCGCGGGCGGGGAATCGGGGGCATCCGCCGCACGGGCGACGGGAGACAAGGCCGCCAGCGCGGCGAGCAGGTATGGACGGATCTTCATGAAAACAAACGGTTAACGGGGAAACCCTACGTCCCCGCTCCGCCAGTTCTAGCCCGCAGCGGATGAAGCCTGAATTTTTGACCGAACGCCGTGCCGCTACCGCGAAACGGGTCAACCCGCAGCAAGGAAACACGCCCTTCCCGTTTGCCATTGCCGCCAGCACGCCCTCCCGGCATCTTTCGATCGTGAACGTTCCTTGGCCCGAATGGTCCGCCTGCGTGGCTGCCGCGGTCTCCATTGCTCCGGGGTTGCGATACGCGCGCCTCCGGTCGTTCGCCGGAGCCTTGATCCTGCTGGCGGTGATGGTCACCGGCACGGCCACTTGGTTCCTGCTTCCCGCGCTGCTCGCCGTGGCGCTCACGCTACGATGGAAACGCCCACCCGCCGTGGCAGCGGCTATTTGCCTGATCGCCGGGAGCTCGGCCGCGTGCTGGTTGTTTCCGGAACCCGCGGCCCCTCCTTTGCCCGGCCCCCACGGAGTCGGAACACGGACACTCGAAATCCCCGGGGACAAGGATACTCCCGCCCTGATGCTGCAAGTGTGGTACCCATCGGACGACGGGGGCCCGCATCCCGCGTTCGCGCCCTGGCTCCCCGACCCGGCGCTGGCACCCGCGTTTCCCTTCCACCGGCTGGCTGGAGCGAAATCGCGCGCATGGAACGAGGCGGTCCTTTCCACCCGGCAGGCCCGCTATCCGGTGGTCTTCTACGAACACGCGTGGATGGGCCACCGCGCGGAAAACGTGGCCCAGGTGGAGGACCTGGCGAGCCGCGGTTTCGTGGTGATCGCGGTGGATCATCCGGGCCAAGCCTCCCGCGTCCGCCATCCTGATGGCACGATCACACCCGGCACCCTGCCCTCCATTCCGGATCTTTCCACGAACGAGGCGGCGGTGGATTTCGAAGCGAGGGCGGATGGTTATCTCGCCAGCCGGGAACGGGACCTCGCGCGGGTCAAACAACGGCTGATCGCGGACATCATTCCGGAATGGAAAGGCCACCTGACGCTCGATCGCGTGGGTGTGTTCGGCTTCTCCTTCGGCGGCACCACCGCGCTGCGCCTCTGCGCGCGCGATCCGTGGTTCCACGCGGGCGCGGACGAGGACGGCTTCTTCCTCGGCACGGAAGCGCCGCTCGGAGCCTTCCTGTTTCTCGATGACGAGATGCCCGCCTGGCTCCTCCACCCCCCGGGCCCGGATGAAACTCCGGAGCGACGGCTCATCCGGCGCTCCGACGCCTTGATCCGGGAATGCATGAAGGAAGCCGGCAGCCAGCGCCACATCCTCAATGGCACCCGCCACGAGTCCTTCAGCGACCGCATCTTCCTCTCACCCATCCCCCGCCTCGCCAAAGCAGGACGGCGACCGGCGGTGGAACTCCACCACACGATCGCCGTCGATCTCGCGGAACTCTTCGGCCGGGAACTCAAACCGGCCGGAGATTCCAACGAGTAACCGCGCTTCAGGAAACGGTTTGCAGGTCGCGGACCGGGCGGGACTCCTTGGAGGCCGGGCGGAAGGACCACTCCGGCAGGCGGATGAGCTCGCCGCCCTTGAGGGCGGACTCGTGCGCGAGGATGCCGGTGCAGGTGATGTTCGCGCTTTCGATGGCGTTCGGATAGGCATCCTTCGCGGTCTTCAGCATGTTCACGAACTGGTGGACGAGGTGCGGGTGGGAACCACCGTGGCCGGCGCCCTGGGTGAAGGAGAGGTGATCCTCGCCGGTGTCGCCACCGTAGACGCCGCCCTTCGTGAAGAGCTGGATTTCCTCCGGCAGGTAGTGGGCGAAGTCCGGGGTCTCGACGCGGGACGGGATCTCCGGCTCCGGCAGCTTGGCGGTGTGCATCACCAGCGGCTCGTGTTCGATGAGCGGCCATTCGACCGACTTCTTTGAGCCGTAGACCTCGATGGACTCGCGGTACTGGCGGGCGACGTCGAAGAGCGAGCGGTAGACCTGGGCGGAAAGATCGCTGTCCTTGAACTTGATGTGGCAGGTCTCCACGGCGAACGGCGAGCCGTAGCAGGAGTGCATCTCCTCACGGATGGTGCCGGAGCCGAAGCAGGAGACGTACTCCGCCTCACCGCGGGTCAGGCCGAGCACCGGGCCCACGCAGTGGGTGGCGTAGTGCATCGGCGGGAGACCCGGCCAGTAGCCCGGCCAGCCGTCCATGTCCTGCTGGTGGGAGGCCTTGATGAACTGGACCTTGCCCAGCTCGCCCTTGTCGTAGAGCTCCTTCATGAACAGGAACTCGCGGGCGTAGACCACGGTTTCCATCATCATGTACTTGAGGCCGGTTTCCTTCACCAGCTCGACGATGGTGCGGCAGTCCTCGACGCTGGTCGCCATCGGCACGGTGCACGCGACGTGCTTTCCGGCCTTCAGCGCCTTGATCGTCTGGGCGGCGTGGTCGGGGATCGGGGAATTGATGTGGACCGCGTGGACGTTCGGGTCCTCGAGCAGTTCTTCGTAGCTGGTGTAGCGGTGTTCGATGCCGAACTTGTCCCCCACCTCGTCCAGCTTGGACTGTGTCCGCTGACAGATGGCATACATGTTCGCGTCCTTGTGGCGCTGATAGATCGGGATGAACTCGGCGCCGAAGCCGAGGCCCACGATGGCAATGTTGATTCCGGACATGGAGGTGGTTTGGTTGTGGTTACGGATGAGCAAAGAGCGTTTGGAGGAAGGACAGGCCGCGGGACGCGAACTCGTTCTGGTCCGCGGTGAAGCGCTTCCAGATGCACACCGCGCCGGCGAGGTCGCGGTTGTCGGGGGTAAAGGATTCGATGACAACTGAACCAGTATAGCGGATTTCGCGCAAGGCGTCGCGGAACGATGTCCAGTGGGTGAGGCCGGTGCCGGTCACGCCGCGGTGGTTCTCGCTGACCTGGACGTGGATGAGATCCTCGCCCGCGAGGCGGATCGCGGCGCCGAGGTCGGCCTCCTCGATGGTCATGTGGAAGCTGTCGATCATCACCTTCGCGGCCGGATGGTTGATGTCACGCACCAGGCGGACGGCATCGGCGGTGTTGTTGACGAGGTCGGTTTCGAAGCGGTTGATCGGCTCGATCGCCAGGGCCAAGCCGCGATCGCCCGCTTCCTTCGCCACGATCAGGAGTTCGGAGGCGGCGAGGTCCCACTCGCGCTGGCGCTCCTCGACCGGGAGCTGGCGGGCCTTGCCGACGCGGGAATACATCGGCCCGGCCACGAATTCCGCGCCGAGGCCCTCGGCGATGTCCATGAGGGAGGAAAGGTAGCCGCGGGTCGACTTCCGCACCGCCGCGTCCGGATCGGTGAGGTCACGGCCGGGGCCGAAGGCACCGCAGACGTGGACCTTCAGGCCGGTGGCCTTGATCACCGGCGCAAGCGCCTTCGGATCGACGATTGAGGGATCTTCGATCGGTAGCTCCACCGCGCCGAAGCCAAGGGCCGCGATCGATTCGATGAGATCGGTTTGCTTGGAGTCGAAGGGCGAAGTCCAAAGCCAAGTGCTGGCGCCAAAAGTCGGTTGCATAGAAACTGACGTGAACTTGCCACAACTGGAAGCAAACCGCTTGTAGCGACTCGCCCAAATAGTGTATGTTTACGACACAGGCGTTTTTGATAAAAACTTTTCATGCCGGGCGCATTCGTGGGCTTTTTACGCCTTTGTTGTCTCGAAACACCCCGATTTCGTTAGGAAAGAGCCCAATCGGAGAACATCCCTAACTCTATTCGATTGCAAAGGAGGACCATTTTGCTGTATGATTACGCCGCATGGACGCAGACCACTCGCGCCAATCGTGGCTCCGGCAATTGCCCCCGGGCCAATTCCGGCTTCTGTTCGACCATCTTCCCGGCACCCTGTTCTTCGCGAAGGATCGGGACTGCCGTCTCATGGCCGGGAATCCGGCGTTCGTCAGCCGCTGCGGCTTCCACAGCGAGGAGGAAATCATCGGCATCACCGATGAACGCATTTTCCCGCCGCGCCTCGCCGCCAAGTACCACCGCGACGACGAGCGCGTGATGGAGAGCGGCAAGCCGATCCTCGGCATCATCGAGCTGTTCCCCAACTCCGACGGGAAGCCGGAGTGGTATGTGACGGACAAGCTCCCGCTCTACGACCTCAACGGCAAGGTGTGCGGGGTCTGCGGCACGGTGCGCAGCATCGAGGCCCAGCGCGCGGCGATCCAGCCCTACCTCGAACTCGCCACCGTGGCGGACCATTTGAAGGAGAACTTCCGCGACAAGCTCGACGTGCCGCGGCTCGCCTCGATGGCCGGTCTCTCGGTACGTCAATTCGAGCGCAAGTTCCGCTCCACCTTCCAGACCACCCCGCGCGAGTATCTGATCCGCATGCGGGTGATCGAGGCCTGCGAGCTGCTGGCCCGCACCAATCTCCCGATCACCGACATCGCGCTGGAGTCCGGCTTCTACGACCACAGCGACTTCGCCCGCCACTTCCTGCGCCACATGGGGCAATCGGCCTCGAAATACCGCGCCGAGCGGCGCCAGAACGCGGCGAACAACCGCGTGCCGGCCCCGGCACCCGCGCGCACGCTGGGGCAGTGAGTTCATTCCTCGATGGTGCAGCGGAAGAAACGCGCACCATCGGCAGCCGACACCTCGAACACCCTGGGTCCGGTGCCAGCCCTGGGGATGCCATCGTTGCCCGGAACGTCCCACGGCTCCCAGTGTTTCAGGTCGCTTGAGACCCACGCCCGGATCGACCGATCCGGCAGGTTCGGCCAACTGAGCCGCAGGCCCGCACCGTGCGCGGCAAGCGAAGCATTCCAACGCACGGCCGGGTTTCGTGGATCGCCGTGGGTGAGGAACGCGAACCGGTGCTCGTCGCTGCCGGACGAAACGGATCGGGTCACGAGCCCCTCCTCTTCGCCACCGCTCCACTCCGCGAACGACTGGCGCGTGGGCAGCTCCTGGAGGATCCAATCGCGGACCACATCCAGACCGGCCTGATCGACCACCGAGGTGGCGAGCGGCGGCATGCGGCCGTAGCCATTCGTCCCGCCCATCCGGGAAAGGATCACCGAATGCACGGGGTCGCCACGCACGATCAGGCGGTCCGCCGGATCGGAGGCCACGCCGCTCACGATGCCATCGAGGATGCCGGTCTGGAAAAGATCGGTGGCCGCCCTGAGATCGAACAAGCCCGCGCCGCTGCCGCCCGGCTGGTGGCAATAGGAGCAGTTCACCGCCAGCCACGAGCGGGCGCGGAGTTCCAGCGAGTAGGCCGATTCCGCTGGCGCATAGTGCCGGGGATAGGTGCCCGGCGATATCGGATCGATGAAGCCGCCGGCGTCCAGGAGGGTGAGGAAGTTCCCTTGGAGCCCCGCGATCTCGCCCGAGTGGTTGAGCTGACGGGTATTGAACGACAGCACGTTCCCGGCCACCGGGGAATGGCAGGTGACGCATTGGCCACGGCTGGGAATCGACCACGTCTGCGCGCGGATCACCCCGCCATCGTTGATCTGGAGCGGAATGGAAGCCCCGCCATCCGGCACGAGGAAAGCCTCCGTGCCGGCGTCATTCCATTGGTAGGAGACGCCGTAGGCCCCGGCCGCGGTCTTCACCAACACGCGGGTCTCCAAGCGCTTGGCGGTGGAGGGATCGCCGCGGACGAGGTCCATGTCGAAGTGCTTCACCCACACGGCTCCGGTCGGGAACGTCCATGGCCCCTCGGCCTGGAAACCCGCGGATGTGACGCCATCCGGCAGCGAGAACCAGCGGCGCTTCCGCGCGTGGTCTGACCAGAACGTGAGGTTCACCTCATACGGCAGGATGCCGGGATTGGGCGAAAGCCCGGTGAGCTCGGCGAAGAGGCCGGTCTTGCTCAGGCGGTCGGGAAACGTGGTGGCGTCCGGCGTCTGCTTCAGGCGGTGGATCTGCCCGTCGTCGAAACTCAGCATCAGCACGTCGCCGTTCGAGGGATCCGCCTCGAAGCACGCGAGCCCGCTCTTGCCCGCGATGCGCTCGACGGTGGGCGCGGCCCCGGCGTTCTGTTTCAGGGTCCAGATGTGGCCGGACACGTAGTCCGCGAAGATGTAGCGGCCCTCGAGCTGCGGGTAGCGGCCGCCATGGAGGAAGTAGCCGCCGGTGATCGAGTTCCCCTGGAAGGTGCCGCTACCATGGTAATAGTAGTAAACGGGAGGGATCCCACCGCCCCCCGCAGGCGCGGTCTTCGGCCCATCGAGCAGGCCTTCCTTGAAACCCCACTGGTAGTTGCCGCCCTTCACGATCCGATTCACCTCCTCAATGGTGTCTTGGCCGACATCCCCCATCCACAGCTCGCCGGTGACACTGTCGAAGCTCATCCGCCAGGGATTGCGAAACCCCAGGGCGTAGAACTCGGTGCGGACCGAAGCCGGGTTGACCGCCTTGCCATTGAACGAGGTGGCGCCGATGAAGGGATTGTCCGGGGGAATGGCGTAGCGCGCCTTGCCGGTGGCGGGATCGATGGCGACGGAGGGATGCGCGTTCGGCTCGACCGAGCCGGGTTTCCGGTCCACGTCGAAGCGGAAAATGCCGGACCAGAGATTCTTGTCGATGAGCTGGCTGTTGTTGCTGCCGTCATACTGCGGTCCCTGGTCGCCGCAGGAAAGATACAGGTAGCCGTCCGGACCGAAGGCGAGGCAGTCGATGTTGTGGTCGTTGTGGCCGTCGTTGTTCTGGGTCAGGAAAACCTTTTCCGAAGCCGGATCGCCGGCCCACAGGTTGCCCGCGGTGGATTGGAACGACGACATCCGCACCTGTTTCACTCCGCCGACCAGCGGGCAGTAGGTGACGAAAATCCGGCCGTTTCGAAGGAAGTCCGGATGAAGGGCGATGCTCTTCACCCCGGTTTCGAGGATGCCTTCGTCGAACTGCTCGTTCGCGCGACCGTTCAGCGCCGCGGCCACGTCGAGATAGAGCTGGCGCGCGGGAGAAGTGGCGGTCACGTCCGGGATCAGCCAGATGCGGCCGCCCCGCTCCGCCACGAACAACCGTCGGGCATCCCCCGGCACGCGCATGAGCGACACCGGATGGTAAAACGACACCCCCGTGAAGGCAGGCACCACCGCGTAGGCGGCGCTTGGCGGCTCCGTGGGAATGGTGATCGTGGGGCTGGCCACCCGCAGGGTCTCGGTGATGTCCAGCGTGACCTGCGCGTCCGAAAACACACCCGGCACCAGCGATGGCGCGCGGTAGGTGAAGGCATCTGGACCCGCCGGTCCGCCATTGTGGACGTAGAGCACCGTACCATCCTCCTGCACCGTGGCGGCCCCGGCGGAGGGTCGAGAAAGGATCGTCACGCCCTGGGCATTGAAAGCCCCGAGGTCGTTCGCCAGCACATCGAGCTTCACCTTCTGGCCGCGGTGCATCGCGAGAAGGTCGCCGCGGGCCTCGGGCTCGCCGTCCGAAAGCGCGTTCCACACCGTGGTGACCCGCAGGTTGTCCCAAGTCGCCTGGCCGCCGGAGCCGATCTTCAGGGAGGTGATGGAAAGGGACGCCCCGATGGTGCGGACGACCACGGGGATGTTCGCCTGCTCCGGCTGGGAGAAGTCGGGGTCCAGCCACAACGTCGCCAGCCTACTGGAAGCATCGTATTTTCCCACCAGATCGTGGTCGGTTGCGTCCGGAACGGTCACGATGCCGGTGCTGCTGCCCGCCCCGGTTTCCTCGATGCCGAGGGTGTTGGTGGCCTGCATCGACTTCGGCACGCCGAAGAGGATCTTCTCCGTGCCCAGCGCGCAGGCGCTGACGCCGCTCCACGTCGCTTTCGTGGACCGGTTCATCCGCACGCGGAAATAGAAGACATTCGCCGCGCTTCCGGACGCGATGGTCCCGGCCTCCTCCTCGCTGCCCTTGCCGGTGGACGGGCCGTTGAACGGCCGCCGGATGCTGCCGTTGTTCGTCACCAGCCGCCCCGCCTGGATGGCCGGCGCACCGGTGGCCTTGAGCCAGGCGGACCGCGTGCCATCGTGGCCGATGAAGGGTTCATTGGCCGCGGAGACGTCGACATCGAAGAACTGGCCGCCGTTCTTCCCGGCGAGCGCGCCGTCCGGATAACTGAAATCCTCCAGCCCGATGACCGCGAGGTTTCCCGCCAGCCCGTTGCCGCCAGGCGGCGGCAGCACCGCGAGCTGGAGCCGCCATTCATCCAGCGCCACGCCGTCCTCCCGGCACACCACCCGCAAGGTGATGTCCCCTGCCCCGAGCGTGAAGAGCATCGGGTTCTGCGCCGCGTTCGTCACCGCCGCCTCCGCCTGGCCGTGGCCATCCCAGCCGGGATTGGCGAAGCTGGAGGCCGTGTGGCCACTATCTTCATAGTAGTCCGGCCTGCCGCCGCTGCCGTCCGCCAGCTCCACGATGCCGGCGTAGAGCGCGTCCGAGCTGGTGTTCGTGCCGGACCACCGCAGCCACAGCCGGTAGACGCCGGGCGTGGCGATGCGGATCTTGTAATCCACCGCCGCGCCCGCCTGCCAGGTGGCCGCGGCCTTCCGCGCCTCGGCGACGCGCAGGAACGCGCCTCCCGCCGGGGAGGCCAGGCCACTGTTCGCTTCCGCCCAGGTTCCTCCGCTGATGGAGGGACGCAAGGCGTGGTAGTCCTCCGCCTGCCCTTGGGCGATGCCGGAGGATTCAATGTAAGGAGAACCGGACGGGAGCTGGCCGCCCATGACATGGGCGGTCACCCCCGCCACGAGGGCGAGGATGCGGGGCGAAAGCATGAGGGGGGCATGCCGTTGGGGGTGAGACCTGCCTCCAAAGCCACGGCGATGGACCGTGAAACGATGAAGCCAAGCGTGCCATTCACATCACAAACCCTGCTGGTTTTCAAGACATTCCGGATTTTCCGTCCGAACCTCCCCTTTTGTCGGCAAGCGGGTGATCCACCCTTGCCGGGACAAAGCCCCCGGAATGGCCGTGTTGGCACTCCATGCCCACGGCCACGAAAAGACATGGGGCATCGCTGTGCCCCTGCCCGATATGACACCCGCCCGGCGCTCCCGCCCAGCAATCTCCGCCATCGGTGCCGCCGCCCACGCGAGCTGGCGGCCTCATCCAAAGGCCGGGCTTTTACGCGTCCCGGCCTTTCCGGGACACGGCGGTGGTTCAGGATTCCTTGTCGGAACCAGCCTTGGACACTTCGGCCTCCCCTTCTTCCTTGCCTTTGTGAAACTCCGTGAGGCTGCGGCCCATGCCACGGGCCAGGTCCGGGAGCTTCTTGGCTCCGAAGAGCAGCAGCAGGACGACCAGGATAAGACCGATTTCAACAGGGCTGAGGATCGCGAGTGGTAGATTCATAAGGGCGATGGGGTATGGAATGATGGTGTGTGGAAAGTGGCGTCAGGGCCGGGGATTCAGGCTCTCATCGTGGGACGCGGCGAAGCCCGGGTCCACCCAGGCATCGGGGCGGGCTCCCGCGGACTCCCAATAGGAACGCGTCCAGACATCGGTTTCAGAAAGCACGTCCAGCCCGTGGTCCATTCCGCCGAGGATCGAGGTCCAGCGCATCGGCCCGGTGGCTCCCGGGACGTAGGGCTCCGTGAAACGCTCCGGAGCCATCAGAATCTGCTGGAGGATTTCGGCGAATGGCGGCTCCCACGGCCGCGGCGCGTAGGACATGCCGTTGTAGAAATGCCCGCGGCGATCCTTCACCAGGAAACCACTCCCGCGGCGCATGCGCTCGAACAAGGGTGCCCCGCGGTTCGGCCGCATGTCGGTGCCGATCACCAGCCCGCCGAGGTGGACCTGGGCATGCAGCAGGATCAGATCCGCCCGCATCGCAGGGTGGCTCATCCGGTCCGCGTGCTCCGCGTAAAAGGGAAACGCCGCCGAGCCGCTCCGGTGATCCCAGCCCACGAGGACGAAATCCTCAGGCAGGATCGCGCGCCAGGCAGCCAGGTTCTTCCGGAAGGTTTCTGGAAGAACCTCCGCGCCCTGGACCCAGCACCAGTGGATCGGGATGCGGCCGTCGATCATGGCACGACCTCCAGCTCCGCGTTCGTCACGCACGGGACGTGCCCGTCATCCTGAAAGAACAAGGGAGGATTCACTCCGTGAACGTTCCACCGTTCCTGCATGGCCGCCGTGATCCGGTCGTGGGGAGTCTGCGGCGAGGTGCGGAGCGTTTGCAGCAACTCGTCCCGGACGGCTTCGGTGAAGTCCGTGTCGAGGAAAAGAATCGCGTGGGTGCCCAGCATGTTCTCGACACGGGGACAGCGTGGATGCCCCGTCAATCTCGCGGCCCCCGCCTTCGGCACCGTGCCGTCCATGCCATATTCCGTGACACCGAGCCACACGGCGCTGGCGTCCTCCGGCACCTCGATGACGCTGCCAAACCATCGGGTCGGACGGGCATCGTCCTCCAGGAGGATGAACGGCGGCGGCTGGCTGCTGACCGCGGCGAGGTGGTTGAAGGTGATCGAGGACCAGTTCCGACCCGCGCCGGCGCGCAGTTCGGAGGTGAAGAAACGCGGCGGCTGAAAACCGTGATCCGCCAGCATCGAGGCGATCTCCTCACGACGCTGCTCGAACCGCCATCCGGAGGTCACGACCACCGGCAGGCTCCGCAGGTCGATTTTTCGCACCCCGGTGCCGGATGCGTCCCGATTCGTCCGCTGCCCACGCATCGGATGGAGATACATCGCCTCATTGCGGTAGCCCTGGCCCGACCTGGTCACGCGTTCCGCGGGCCACTGGAACCATTCGAGCACAAGGTGACCGGGCTCGTCTTCCCGCCAGCGTCCGCCGCAGCCGCTGCGCAGGCGGTTGAAGAATCCGTTTTCGTACAGCGCGAGGTGGTCGTTCCAATGGCGGTGGAAAACCTGGAACTCCCGCTCCGGCGAGCCGTGCAGGAACTGGTGGATGGCGTCGAGCCGCTCCGGCGAGCACCAGTGTGAGGTGATGACGTCGTTCTTCGGCTGCGGATAGCGCTCCCGGTTCCAGCACAGCCGGGTCGTGGCCCGCGCCTTGGCGCCATAGCCCATCGCGGCCTCGCCGATGATCACATCCTCGGGACCGGAGAGCGCGAGACCCGTGTCGTCCGACAGCTTCTGGACAAGTTCGCGCGACAGCAGGTAGCCGGCCCCGCCGCTTGGCGAACCACGGCGTTCGAGGAACTCATTGCCGACGAAGTCGTGTTCGCCATCGACCAGCTCGCCGAGGCGATCGAGGGCCAGGTAGGTGTCATCATCGCACTTGAAGAGCCAATCGAACTCGCGGTGCTTCAGCGCCTCGTCGAAGAAACCGAGCACCTTTTCCGGCAAGGCCTCATAGCCATCGTCCGCATCCACGACCACCAGGTCCGGCCCGCTTTCGACCGGCTCCTCACCTCGACCGACGAAGAAGAGACATTCAATGCCGGGCATGGGGCGGGACATCCAGGTGTCCCGCACCGCCTGCCGCTTGTCGCCATACTTCCGGGCGCTGCAGATGCCCACCAGAATCCGTGGCGGCGGTGGCGCTTCGAAGCCGGGGCAGCGGTGGCGCTTCAGAAGCGTGGCCACCAGGCTGCGGGAATCCATGTTCTCGAAGGCATCCGGATCGCGGCGCAGCATTTCTCCCCACAGGTGGACCCCGTAGGCCCCGGCGAGCACCGGATCATCCGTGCCGATCCGTCCATTGAACGCATGCCGCCAGATGGTGTAGTGGACCGGGTAGATCCATTTCGCGTCCGCCCCGGTGTCCCAGAGGCCGAAGTGGCCGACGGCACGGGTGAAGGCACTTGGCCCGGCGATGCCCCATTTCACCTCGATCCGCCTGCGGACCACGTCCGGAGTGGAGGCCAGCAGCGCCTGTTTCGCGGCGGTCTCCGCCGGGGAGTCCCAGGGCATCGCCGCCGCCGGATCTTCCGCCAGTTTCTCCAGCCACACCGGCACCTTGTGACCGGCGGGGAATTTCACCAGACCCACGGCGGCGACATCGCTGCTTTGGAACGCGAACCAGACATCGGGCAACTCGAACGGGCGCAGGCAGGCCACGTCCATGTCCGTCCAGATGCCCCCTTCCCTCGCCAGCAGCCGGTAGCGGAACCAATCCGCCGCCGGGGACAGGCTGCCATTCGCATGCGTGTAGAGGTCTTCCTCCGCGAGGATGGTGGACGCGTCCCCCACGATCGTGCCCTCTGGCACGTTCGTGACCGCACCATAGGTGAACAACCGGAAGGTGAATCCGTGGTCCTGGTAGGAGCGGATCGTCAGGACCGCCAGCGGCGGCAGGTCCCCGCCGATCCACAGGCCGTTGACAAGCTCCGCGGCATCCGGCCGGGGCGCGGACATGGATTCGGAGGGAGACGACATTTCAATCATGGCGGATGGGCCGGAAGCGGCGGGAAAGTCCGTTCAGCAATAGGTGATCTCGCTGCCGGAGTGGGCCCACATCGCGTACTCGATGTCCACCGGCAGCAGGAGCGAGCGGCAGTCCGCGGGAATGAACGTCCACGTTCCGGAGAACACCAGGCGCGGATAGAGCGCGGCGAGCTGGAACCACTCGTCGAAACCGTAGGACGGCCACTGCGCGAACTGGATCGGGCGCTCGCCCAGCCCCGGGATGAACGCGGTCTTCCGCAGGGTTTCACGGCGCGAGTGCCAGATGAAGGCCTCGATCATCGCCTTCACCGGATAGCCGCCGCGGGCGCCGAAGTGGCCGCCCAGGATCGGGCGGTAGCGCACCTGCTTCTGCAAACTGGAATTGTAGTAGCCGGGCACGCGCCAGAGGCCCAGGCCCATGTCCGCCATCGCCCGCGTGCGGCCGATCTCGTTGGACACCTCGTTCATCCGGTCCGTGTCGATCACGGTCACCAGCGTGCCCTCGTCCTCCAGCGCCAGGAAACGCCAGAACCCGCCTGGGCTGTAGCGCAGCGAGGGGCTCTCCATGAGATACACGTCCCAGCCCAGCCCGTTCAGGTCCGGGATCAGGAAATCCAGGTCCGCAGCCAGATAGAGCCGGAAGCGCACGTCCGGGTGAAGTTCCATCGCCGCGGGGCTGTGGACCTGCAGCGGCTCGATGTAGCTTTCCCACGGCGAGAAGCGCTTCACCAGGCCCAGCCGTTTCGCGTCCACCACCAGCTCGCGGGTGGGAGTCGGGAGATCCGGATCGGCGGCATTCACGTGCTTCCAGAACAGCGTGGCACTGACCACGTGCGGGAGGCCGCCCTCCGGCACCGTGGTCTCACGGGGCGCGCGGTAAATCTCCTTCACGCCGAACCACGTGTCGAACTCGCGGCGTTCCTCGGCGGTCATGCCCTCCTGGCACTCCGCCACCATGTCGTCATCCAGGACGGGGAAAATATCGGTCCAGCTCATCGGGCGAAATCTATTTTGCGGGGACGGCCGGAGCGGCGGGCGCTGCCGGAGGCACTTGGGCGGCTTGGAGTTGTTTCTGCGCGGCCTGTGCGGCGGCAGGATCGGACTTCTTCCACTTTTCGAGGACGGCCTTCTGCGCCTCGGCACGAATGGCGGCGTCCTCCACGTTCCCGCAGCCGGACCAGGCGGTCTTCGGATCGGTCTTCGCGGTGTAGAGGATGAAGGCCTTCGTCGCATAGTCCCGCGCCGGGGAAGGCTCCGCGGCGTCCACCCAGGCGTAGGCCTTCTCCTTGGACTTCTCGATCCACTTCGCCACCACGACCTCCATCTGGGAGGGCGAGATCTCCTTCGTCGCGAGGATGAAGGCGGCGGCGCTCTCCGGGGCATGGCCCGCCCACTTCTCGAACATCACCATGCGGATGCCCTTCGCGATCGACTTGTTGTCCCCTGGCAGCAGTGCGGAGACTTTCTCGAATGGAGCGTCATCCGGCATCCGGCGCACGATGTTGGACAGCTCGCTGAAATCGGCGGCCTTCCGTTGCAGCGCGATGAAGTCCTTCACCGCGGCTTCGGGATCCTTCTCGGCCAGTTTCAGGCAGTAGCCGGAGAGCAGGTTGTCCTTGCCGCTGTTCGTGGAAATCCCGCCGAGCAACTCCCTGAATCCACCGTTCCCGCTTTCCGCGAACCAACTGCCGAGATTCTTCAGCAGCGCGTCCTGGAGCACCGGATTGCCGGTGGAGAGGATCCAGCCCTCCACGCTGGAGAGGCGCGCCGGGTCCGCGAGCAGCTTCGGCACCGCCGCATAAGCTGCCGCCTGCACCACCCCGGGATCGGCGGTCGGCAGCACCGTGTCGAAAAGCTGCTGGGTCTGGCGCTCGTCCAGCCCCTGGACCGACTCACGGAGAGAGACGATCCGGCGGTTGTTGAGATCCTCTCCTTTGAATTGCTTCGCCAGATCCTGATACGCCACCCGGGCTTTCTCGACCGCCGGGTCTCGAGGCGGCTCGGGTTTCTTCGCGCCATCCTTGACGGCACCCTCCGAGGACAAGGATGTCACATCCTTCTTCTCCGACTTGCAGGAGGACAGCGCTCCCGCCAAGGCGACCGCGCAAACTCCGGACAATAAAAACGGACGATGGAATTGCATACCCAGATTCAACTTAAACAACGGCACATGGTCTGACTTCCCGACATGTCATCTGTCAAGCGAAGCTGGCATGGGAATCACACAATAGGCATTCACGGCGGCGTGCGAGCGCTCCATGAAGACATCCCATTCACAGTCCGCCGCCGCCAGCTCCGGCAACAGGCGTTCCGCGGCGCGGCGTGTCCACAGGATGGCGGTGCACTGGCGGGCACCACGCAACCGCACGAGATGCGGTGACCATGGCTGGTGCCGCGCGCGCGGGCTGGCCGTCAAGTAGAGCAGGTCCCAATCCTCCGGCAGCTCCAGGGAAGCGCGCTCGAGGATCGCATCGGCATCCTCCCGCCACTGGCAGCGGCTCAGGCAAATCAAAGCCGTGTCCGCGCCGCTGGCGAGGAACGCCTCCAAGGCCCGGATGCCGGCGCGCTTTTCTCCCACCGCGGTGGGCACATAGCCCGTTCGCAGGTTGCCGGGGCTACCGTGCGCCTCCATCCCCTTCATCTCCTGCCAGCGGATCTCCGCATCGGCGGGTGTTTCCTGCAGGATCGTCTCGCACGGCACACCGGGCCACAGCATGGCCGTGGAGGAAACGGTGGACGCCGCCTGCTCCGGAGTCGCGATGAGATAAAAGCGCTCCGCCAGATCCGCCATCGCCCGGGTGGGCGCGGAAACATCCCACCCCGGCACCACCCGCGGGCCGGAGGGCTGCTGTTGGAACGCCACGAAGGATTCCCCGCGCGCGATCTCACTCCAGCCTCCGCTTCGCCAGTGCTCCAGCGGATCCTTTTCCTCGGTGAAGGAAATCCTGTCCAGCAGCACGATCGCACCTGGCTTCAACCACGGCCCCAGCGACTGGCAACCGTCGCGCAGCCGCGCGCCATCGCCAGCCACCACCAGGTCGATCGGCTCCAAATCCAGCTTCGTTGGGTCGTACCATGGCACTCCCGGCGACACCGGCGCGTGCACCGGCTCGATCTGGGGATGCCCATTGTAACGGGTGGCGATCCGGGCCGAATCCGAAACCGCGGCGATCCGCGCGCCCGGGAAACGGCCTGCCAACCGCACGGTCACCGCCGGCGAGCCGGCGCAGAAGATGAACGAAGGCGCGGCCAAACGGCTGATCCAATCGGATTCGAGAAATGCCACCAGATCCTCCGCCAGTTCCGGGGCCTCCGTTTCAACGAGCGTCGCGGGACGTCCCCAACGCTCCAACGGCAGGGCCGCCTCCAGATCCCGGGAAAGATACAGCTCCTCCTCCTCGCCCACCGCCAGCGCCTCCGGGGCCAGCGCATACTCCAACACCTTCGGGTGAGGCCCACCCTGCGGCCACTCGCGGCGCGCGATGCGGAACTCGGCACGGTAACCGAAATCCCGGAGCTTGGCCACCTCCCCGGCCTCCATCGGGCCGCTGAGGACACAATGCTTCGGGCGAATCGTGTCACCCGCCAGCCAGCCGGAAGGCTGGGAATCCGGCCCGAAACGGAACATGTCCACACCATCTCCCAGCGTGCCCAGCAAGGCCGGGGCTGCTTCCTCAGGAGCTTCCACCAGCTCCAGGTCGCCATACGGGACATGGTAGCGGTCCGCGGCGAGATCGAACTTCGGCCCCACGGCCTTCACCTTCCAACCGCGCCTCGCCAAGGCCCGCATCGCGTGGCCGTTCGTCGCACCCACTTCCACGGACACCGGCTTGTCCCACAACCCCATCCGCAGGTGCTCCCACGAGGTCTTCTCCGCCTCCCACAGATCCGCGCGCCAGACCCGCGTCTTGTAGTGCCATGGCTTGCCGAAACCGGTCCAGTGGATGATCCCCTCCGGAACCCCGTTCCGCCAGGTGATGCCGTTTTCCACATACACCTCGGAACCCGATTTCGCGGCGCGCGCGGCCACGGACTCCAGGCCGTCCCATTGCGGGACCAGGTTGTATTTCTTGTCGACGCCCTTCACCCGGCCATCCGTGGCAGCTGTCAGGGAAAGCTGTTCGTCCTGGCCGATCGCCTCGTGGGCCGCCAGCAGTTTTTCCCAGGTGCCGGCCTCCCGCATCGCGGCGAGGTTCATCATCGGCCCCATGTAGAAATAGGGGTGGTCCTCGCAGTGCTGCCAGTCCTCCGGCAGTCCGCCGCGGGACTTCATCTGCAGGCCCAGGGTATTCCCCGGCCCGAACAGACGGCCCATCAGCAGGTTGCCCTCGAAATCCTCCGCGAAGTACGGCGCAAGGTCGCACAACACCGCCATGTCATGATCCAGGATCAGGCAACGGTCCCAGTCATCGAAATCCCGGATCACACGCAGGCGGTCGAACACCGCCAGGTTCACGTGGCCCGGGTAGCGGCCCGTCACCGCCTCGTCCGTTTCGATGAAATCCACCTTCAGACGGCCGCTCGTGAACGACTCGCGGCGGTAGCCGCGGGTATAGAAACGCACGTGGACATTGGCAGTGGTCCGTCGCAACACGCTGCCGATCAGCGTCGCGTTGTAGGGAAGACCGCGTTGGTCGGAGGAAAGAACGATCTTGATCATTTATGCTCGTGTTTGCTCAAACAAAATTCCAATTGCGCCACCCCATCATCACCCCTTGTTCGCAATCCCGCTTCCGGCCATTTTCCAATAGACACACCGGCCTTTCGGCACCGCTGGCGCACATCGACAATGCCAAATCAGAAAACCCGAACCCATTGCGATTCACATTCGAATCCATGTTAAATACGGCGATGAAGCGAGGTTCGGGATTCAATTCATTGGAATCCATTTCTTCAGAGGATTAGAAAGCAGGCCTTTCGGGACATTGAATGAAAATCCAGGTCTCCAAAGGACATCCGGCTTTCCCCGGCTGGGAGGAGCACCGGCAAGATAAATATCAAACCGAACCCCATCACTCACTCCTACCAAGCTTTCGCTCCCGAGCCACAATGGCGGCAGCATCTTTTTTCACACCCTCATCCCCGATCCAATCCAAATACGCCAAAGCCGCATCCGGATCACGGATCGCAACATCTTGAACAACCTGACAAACCAGCCAATCGCGCCGAATGCTCGGCGGCGCCGAACTTATGTAACCGATGGTTCTTTCTGAAACCGCTCCATTCACAGTCGGGAAAAGCGCATGGATGGTCTCGGCGTCCCGGGCGCAAAAGGATTCTGAACTCAGATAAAAGGCCGATGCCGCATCCGGGTTGACGCGTGCCATATTTTGCAGCGGAAGCTTCTCCGCCTCCGCTCGGACCGCCATATTATCGATCCCTTTCATGCTTTCCAAAGCCGTTGTGGAATCCCGGCTCAGCATCCTTCCCAAGACCGAGCCTTGAATGGAATCAACCCATTTCGGCCGGTCGCCACCGTCCAGCTTTTCCAGAAACCGCAGATAGGAATCCGACTGATTTTGAAATGAAATGCCCCTTGTTACATCCTCAAGCAAATCCTTCCACACCACCACCCCACCCACGACCACATCGTCTCTCCCGAGGGAATCCGAAATACCTTTCAAGCAAAGCATGGTCCTTTCGGGGGAAGCGCCTCCGCCGGATATGATCCAATCACCCAGCCTCTTCCTGAAGTCCTTCCAAAGTATCTTTTGCTCCAAAGGAGGATAGCGGAGAATTTCCGCAATCTCCTCTTCGAAGACAGACCGTAAGCCAGCTATTTCACCGGGAAACTCCAGCCCGGCGATACGATTTCTCTCAGCCTCGAAGGTGGCGCTGAAACCAGAGCTCTTTCGATCCAAACGTGGCCTAGGAGGCCGGTTCGCAATGTTCGAACCTTCAGCGTCATGACTGGATGATCGAGAGCGGTTCTGCGGCTGGAGCCCGGACTCCCCGTCCCTGCCTGGTGATCCTTTGAAACCCACAAACACCGCGCTGCACACCACGAGAATGGCGGCTACGGCAATGGACGTCTTCGACGATTTCGAGATCACCAGGAAAGAGGTTGGGCAAAACGGAAGGGATTCGGGAGGCTTCAACCAACCTCAAATCCCCCCTGTTTCGCAAGTGGAAATCGACCCCGGAAATCAGGGCATGACGTAAGTCTGCCGATTTCCAACATCGTAGAAGGTGGTGGTCACCTTGACCGCCCCCAAATTGAGGTGGTATTGGAATTTTCCTGACGGGAGGTTGGCAACAGGCTGGGGGGCGGATGTCGAATTCGAGCCACTCACGGTGATCGTGACATTTTTGGTAAGCCCCGTGACGTCGGCATAGGTGCCAGTGGGGTTGTTACCCTTGCTCCGACTCGTTACAAACACCTCCCAGGCTTCCTGGAACGTTTTCAAGGCATCCGCCTCATTATCGCACACGTCCCCCTCAATATCATAGGCTTGGAGATCCCTCGTGATGGATATCAGATCGGCGATAAATTCGGTGGTGTGCGTGGTCTCCGTGTAATCCGTGGTCTGCTCGGTGGTGGCTTCCGTTGGGCCGACGGTGGTTTCCCACTGGTCCACGGTCGTGTTAGTGTTCTCCTCGGTCGTGACGGGACCGGTGGTCTCCCACGGATCTGCTGTCGTGTTCGCGGTGGTCTCCCACGGATCTGCCGTCGTGTTCGCGGTGGTCTCCCACGGATCGACGGTGGTTTCGGGGGCGGTGGTGGTTTCATCCCCGCCGCCGCTGGCCCTCACCAAGCCCGCCATGATGGTCGGCTGGGCGGCGAGAATGGATGCGACGAGGGATTTCTTGACGAAATTACGGCGTGATTCAGAAGACATAAGAGTGCGTCGGTAGCGTCCGAGGCTTTAGGGACCATCTGTTGGGGCGGCAAGAAAATTGGCGAATCATCTCCTCCTTTCCAGGGAATATACGTATGATGCGTAATTCACATCTAACGGAAATCGGTGTTATGGCCGAAAATGTCCCCTTCCCGGCGGGCATTTGTGAACGACTGCACCGGCAGCCATACCGTGCCACGCGGCGATCACTGCGGAAGTTGAGACTTCACTCGGGAAGCGGTGGTTGGATCCGAAATCAAGCCCACCCATTGCCTCGCGGCATCGGGATCGCTTCGGACAATCAACATCGCCATTTTCTCCAACAGGAGATCCCGGCGTGGGCCAGCTTTCGATCTTTCGATGATTTGTGAAACCTCACCGGATTTTTTCGAAAACCAATCGACATCGGCGAACCAATGGGATGCGACATTGCTTTGCAGCCCCGTGCTCCCCAGCCCCTGGAGATAAACGTCAATTGCAACGGAGCGATATGCATCGTCAAAGACCGAATTATCCAATATCCCTTGGTAAGTTTTGGTTTTTGAACCTGCAGGAAGCGCGTCAATGATTCCTTGATACCTGCTCAGGTCATCAGGGGTAATGATTTTTTCCGGCAGGACTCCGCATACGAGAGCATCTCTCGCATCGGGGTCTTGGATTTTGAGCGCTTCTTGATAAGGATCGATCCCCGCATTGGCTGCATTGGCGACCAGCATGTCGAAGAGGTGCTGGCGTGACGTCTGCCCATCGTAGGAATTGGCCTCGAGACTTGACGCTATCTTGGGATAGATCGATGCCAGCCATTCGAATTTGGCAGGAGAACCGTCGTCCAACTTCGCCAATTCATTTTCCACCACGGATCTGAATGCCATCTGACCGAAGGCATCCAGTCCTTTGAGGTCCCTCCAGAGATCCGTGAGGATCGATGCGGGATCGGCGCTCGTCGCGAGATCCGATCGCAGGGAAGTGAAGCGCTTCCGGAGATTTTCGGTTTTTGCCGTGGAAGACAGGTTTCCGAAGCCGGGGGTCTCCACCCTCCGCGTCAGGGGCGCCTCCACTCTTCCACCGATGGGAGATGAACTGGCAGTTTCCGGTTTGCTTAACCGGGGGTCTGGGGCGTCTTTGACCTCGGGACCACCTTGCCGCGAAGCTTGGAGCATCAGGATGGCAGCCACTGAGGCGAGGAGCAGGAAAGGAAGAGCGAATCGCCGGACCATAATCGGGAATCTGATGGCTTTGCGAAAACGGGATGGCCGCCCAAGCCTCAGCCTCAGAGGCCGGGCGGGAAGTCCGAAGGAGAGGCGTCCTTGGGTTTGGTGGTCCGCGGCCGTGATGCGGCGCTTCTAACGTTCTCCATCGCCTCCTTCCGGACCAATGGGTCTTGAATCTGGGAAACCCAGTAGTTTGCCAAATCCGGATTGTCCTGAGGGATCTTCCCAACAACCTCGCAGATGGCCCAATCGCGGTGGGCTCCTGGCGCGGCATCGGCGATCCGCCTGAGAACCTCGTCCTGCCGGAGATGGAAGTCGTTCCCGAACAGGCTCGCGAGGAGATCCGGGGCCCGGGTGCAGACGGAGGCACTGCTGAAGAAGTAATCGATGGCCGAATCCGGATTGAGGAGTTCCAGGTTCTTCAGGGCGATTCTCTCCACGCCAGCTTTGACCGCGGGATCGGATATTTCCGCCAGCTTGGCCAGAATCGAGCCGGGGCTCCTGCTGATGTCGGTTCCGATGATGCCGGATTTCAACATCAGGGCGGCGGAGCTTCCCGTGGCCCCCTCTTGCGCGAGCCGTGCCAGGTAGTGGTCGGCCAGGCCGTCTCCCGTGACTTTCCCGGCGATGTTCTTGATCAAATGATCCAGCGCGGGCGAGTTCGCTCCCACCTGCTTTCCGGCCAAGAGCTTGGAAAGGAGCTCGAGCTTCGACAAGGTTCGCTCCGGATCCTGGTCCGTTCGTCCCACCAGCCAGAAGGACAGGCGTTCGGACAACACCTCCCAGAGCATGAAGTCATATGGCCCGGGGAAAGCTCCGATGGCATCCAGCTCCTCCGCCATCAGATCGAGCAACTCGGCATCTCCAGCCGGAAACTCCAGATTCTCAAGCAGCTCCTTCTCTTTGGAGTATTCCTGCTTCAGAAGGGGGATGTTGTTCACGTCGAGCGGAGGCCGTGCCGGACGTTCTTTCCGCACCACCGCCTGACGGGGCGGGCGGGCGTCGGCCCGCGGCGGGCTCACCTCCTCGGCACGGACGGCCCCGGAAGCCCCCGCGTTCGGGGTCCGGGTGGCATACACCAGGAGACCGGCGATTCCAGCCAATACGGCAACCAAACCATAAGCCTTGCGGGACATCGGATCGAACGTGGCAACTCAACAGGATCAAGCCGGTTCTCCCCCCGGAGGAGGGAACCGGCAAGATCAAACTCCAGTTAGATGGAGCCGCTGTAGAACTTGGTGAAAATCGTGCCGGCCGGAATCGTCACGGTGGCCGTCCATTTTCCGTTGCTGCCTTGCGTGACCCCCGGAGGAAGGCCGATCCACTGACCACCCGCCCCTTGGTAATAGACGGTGACTTCCCGGCTGCGCCCGGAAACATCCACCATGCCGGAGTTCGACGTCACATTCGTGTTCAGGAGTTGCTGGCGCAGCTTCTCTTGCAGCTTCTCCACCGCTTCGTCCGCCGTGGCATACTCACCGGCGGTGATGGTCTGGGCATTGCCCCAGGAGGATTTCTGCCACAGGATGGCGAGCTTGCGGGCTGTGGTGTAATAGTCCGTGGTCTCGGTCGTGACTTCGGTCGTTTCTTCCGTGGTCACGGCAGTGGTCTCCCACTGATCCACGGTCGTGTCCGTGCCCTCATCGGTGGTGACCGGACCGGTGGTTTCCCACGGGTCGACGGTGGTGGCTCCGGTCGTTTCCCATGGATCAACGGTGGTCTCGGGGGCGGTGGTGGTTTCATCCCCGCCGCCGCTGGCCCTCACCAGACCCGCCATGATGGTCGGCTGGGCGGCGAGGATGGACGCGACGAGGGATTTCTTGACGAAATTGCGGCGTGATTCGGAAGACATATCAGTTTTTCTAACAAATGACGCCTTACGCAACACCAGTTTAACCATCAAGATAATTGGAGAATCACCCCGAAATTCCAGCGAACCCCATCATGATAGGTAATCCAAACTCCACCAAGTCACGGGCCATGACCGATAGGGCCCACGATCCCCATCGGTTTCAATTGTCGAATCCGACGCCACTCCCCGCTCAGTTCACAATCCCGATGGCAACGACGGGATGATACGCCGTGGTGCCTCAAGGATTTGTCCTTGCCGGGACAAACGGCAACCGCTGGAATGCTGTTCGAATGATTACCCGTCTATATTCGGCGGCCTTGCGCGGGGTGGATGCCCAGGAGGTCGAGGTGGAAGTCAATGTCCGCGGCTCGGACAAGCCGCAGGTCATCGTCGTGGGCCTGCCGGATGCCGCCGTGCGCGAGTCCTCCCAGAGGGTGATTTCCGCCATCGGTGCCTCCGCCCTCTACCTGGCGGATGGGATCAAGACGGTGAACCTCGCCCCCGCCGACCTGAAGAAGGAAGGCCCGTCGTTCGATCTGCCGATCGCCCTGGCCATGGCTTCCGCCAGCGAAAATCTCCCGCTTGCCGCGGACGATTGCTGCATCGTGGGCGAGCTCGCGCTGGATGGGGCCGTGCGCGCGGTGAAGGGCGTGCTTTCCATCGCCCTGGAGGCGAAGCGCCATGGCCGTGTCCGCCTGCTCGTGCCGGAGGCGAACGCCCCGGAAGCCGCGATCATTGAAGGCGTGCAGGTCTTCGGCGTGCGCTCGCTGCACCAGGCCTGGAATTTCCTCATCGGGAAGGAAGCCATCGCCCCCTTCACGCTGGACCGCCGGGCGTTCTTCGAATCCCACCGCCGCTACGAGGTCGATTTCGACGAGGTGAAGGGCCAGCACCACGTGAAGCGCGCCCTGGAGGTCGCCGCCGCGGGCGGGCACAACCTGCTCATGGTCGGTCCGCCCGGCACCGGCAAGTCGATGCTGGCCAAGCGCATGGCCACCATCATGCCGGACATGACCGAGGACGAGGCGATCGAAACCACCAAGATCCACTCGATCACCGGGCTGCTCGATCCCAAGCGCGCCTTCCTCACCACCCGCCCCTTCCGCTCGCCGCACCACACCATTTCCGATGCCGGCCTGCTCGGCGGCGGCACCAACCCCGGCCCCGGCGAGGTCTCGCTGGCCCATCACGGCGTGCTGTTCCTCGACGAGCTTCCCGAGTTCCGCCGCCAGACGCTGGAGGTCATGCGCCAGCCGCTGGAGGACGGCAACGTCACCATCTCCCGCGCCGTCGGCTCCCTCACCTTCCCCGCCCGCTTCATGCTGGTGGCGGCGATGAACCCGTGCCCTTGTGGCTACTATGGAGATCGTAAACGCCAATGCCGCTGCAACAATCGCCAGATCGAAACCTACCGCCAGCGCATCAGCGGCCCCTTGCTGGACCGCATCGATCTCCACGTGGATGTGCCGCTGGTCGACTACCGCGAGCTTTCCTCCACCTCCAACAGCGGCGAATCCTCTGCCTCCATCCGCGAGCGCGTCCAGGCCGCCCGCGCGGTCCAACTTCGGCGCTTCAAGAACAAGTCCACCCAGACCAATTCCTCGATGGGAGCCCGCCTCGTGCGAGAGCATTGCAAGCTCGACAGCGTCGGTGCCGGTTACCTGGAGCACTCGATGGAGCAGATGAACTTCTCCGCCCGCGCCCACGACCGCATCCTCAAGGTCGCCCGCACCCTCGCCGACCTCGGCGGCAGCGAGCACATCCGCCCGGACGACGTGCTGGAGGCCATTCAATACCGCACGCTGGACCGGAACTTGTTCGCGTGAATGAACCTCATGTTAATATGCGAGGAATGACCCCACCCACCCATGTCTAACATAGTGATTGAAACTTATTTTCGAATCGATGAAAGATTTGTTCCAGTGGAGCAATTTTCGGGGAAGCTTCCTGACGAAAGTTACATTGAGGGCGCGATTTTTTGTGTAATTGATGGATGCGAAATCTTGAGGATGGATCAATGGGATTTGGTTGATCAGCTATGGCCCCATATCGTTGAAGGTCTTCGGAAATTAGATCAAGGGCTGATCTATGAATCATTCTTTCCAGATCAACCATTGCGACTTCGACTGGAATCCATTGATCGAAAAAACACAAAAATCACGATAGGCAACAGAAGCGCTTATGTTGATTCGATGGTTTTCCGTTCGGTTATGAAGCGTGGCGCTGTGGAATTCTTTTCAAGGATGAAAAACATAATTCCAAGAGCGGCTGAAACTTGGGATCGATATCAAAAAGAAGCGGAAACTATTCGGGGCTAAATGTTAAATCGTATCCGTAGTCCGAACCGCCATTGGTAGGCACTTGTAACGGCGTGCCGTAGGTGTCGGATATCCGGCTCTTATGGATCAGGGTAAACAAGTCGCGGCAGGGACTCGGGTTTGCCCCCGCACAAATCCCGGCGGGCGGTATTACCGCGCCGGGCTCTTACCTTGAGTTCTGGCGTCGAAGAAACGATCTGGATGGCTGATTCGGGGACGTGGCAGTCAGCGGCTGATGTGGAGGTGCATTTTGCTCCAATTCAGCCGCTTCTTATGGCTTCTCCGGCATGGGCTGCGGTACCAGCGTAAGCGCGCCGCCGAGCGTCCCAGAATGAATTCATGCCGGACGTCTCCCTGAACGGAACCCGTCCATGTGCGGTTACTACGGGGACAGCAAACGCCAGTGCCGCTGCACCAGCCGCCAGATCGAAACCTATCGCCAGCGCATCAGCGGCCCCTTGCTGGACCGCATCGACCTGCACGTGGATGTGCCGCTGGTCGATTACCGTGAGCTATCCTCCACCTCCAACGGCGGCGAATCCTCCGCCACTATCCGCGAACGTGTCCAGGGCGCCCGCGCGGTCCAACTTCGGCGCTTCAAGAACAAGTCCACCCAAACCAATTCCGCAATGGGAGCCCGCCTCGTGCGAGAGCACTGCAAGCTCGACGGCGTCGGTGCGGGTTACTTGGAGCAAGCGATGGAGCAGATGAACTTCTCCGCCCGCCCCCCTCGGCGGCAGCGACCACATCCGCCCGGACGACGTGCTGGGGCGATCCAATCTGCCCTTTACCCACATCTTTCCGGAGGTTCGCTCTTCTTTGCCCCGGCAGGGGCCGAGAGGGATTCTCCGAGTTTCAAGCGTTCCGTGGCGGGGGACGCCAACAGGTCCCTCGCGAGCCCGTCCTGCCGATGAGGACCTCCCCGCACATGAGGCGTTCCTTCAGAACGCGATCCCCAGCCAATGACCAACCTGGGACTTCGTCCCAGGCTTTGATGAGCGGTCCCTTCAGGACCCGGAAAGATGCGGGTAAAGGGCAGGATGACTCGCCGCACGCTGGACCGGAACCTGTTCGCGTGATTCCATCCACCCCATGAACATCGCGTTTGTTTCCGCCACCTGGCACGCGGATCTGCTTGGGATCGCCAAGGATGCCTGCATGGAAGCCCTGGGAAAGGACGTGGCGACCAGGGCCTTCACGGTTCCCGGGGCTTTGGAGATCCCGCTGATGGCACAGACGCTGGCCAAGACGAGTCGCTACGATGCGATCATCGCCATCGGATTGATTGTCGATGGCGGCATCTACCGGCACGAGTTCGTGGCGGACGCCGTGATCTCGGGGATGATGCGTGTCCAGCTCGACACCGGCGTCCCTATTTTCTCCTGCGTCCTCACTCCGGTGCAGTTTGACGAAAGCGAGGAGCGCCTCTCCTTCTTCCGCGATCACCTCGCCCTCAAGGGCCGGGAGGTGGGAAATGCCTGTCTGAGGATGCTGGAGGCCCTGGCATCTGCTCGGTCGTAGTTTTTGCCCAGCCTCGGAATCCGGACCTCGGGGCAGCGCGTACATCCGCCCGGACGACGTGCAGGAAGCCGTCCAATACCGCGCGCTGGACCGGAATCTGTTGGCGTAAGAGAGGCCTGATACCCTGTCCAGTTCTTCAGGGGGACGCTCCAGCCGCCGCATGGGTGAGGCCTTTTCCCGAAGAGCACGATCGGCCCGTCGAAACAAGAGCGCTGACCAGTATCGAATCCCCCGACAGAAAGCCGGTCATCCGGCACGACGTCAACTCAACCCGTAACCATTCCTCCCTCCGGTAATTTCCAGCTCCTCCCTTACAAAATCCGGCAAATCAGCCTCATCCGCCACAACCAACATCATCACTATTTTCCGTAAGTAATCGGGAACCGATTGTCCGTCTTTATACGGGAAACACACCACAAGGCAACGCCTCTCAGCCAAAATATAATATTCATCCCCCAAATGCCCATCCAAGAACGACACCCCATTCCCAATCAGCCATCTCCGAACATCCAGCATTTTCGCACCAGCTCCAAACGGCCAGCCCAAAAACGGATACAAGCTCAGATCAATACTCTCCGGATAGACATTAACACAGTCCGAAACCCCGCGCTCATCGAACCGAATCCCCGCGGCATCATGATAGTAAAGCCACACATCCGCCTCTTCCGCCGTAGGCACGATGGGTCCAAACATCGGCGGCTTCCCAATCCAGTTGTTTGGCGGCCCCAGCTTCTCGGAGACTTCAGTCCGGGTTAGCCCCAACTGGAGACCCTCAATCCGACCAAAGCGGACGTATTCCAGAAATGACGCGCTCATGAATGTAACTCAAATGGCCCAGACTTCGGGTTGCTTTAAAACGTCACGAATTGTTGGATTTCCCCATCAAACTGGAATGACAATCCCGCACTCCAAAGAAACTAATCATCCAGCCCCTTGCCCTCGAGTATCCGGGGGATGCATTTCGCGATCCGTGATTCCCGCGTCTTCGATTGCTTGGCCGAGGAGAAGTGGAGCAGGTAGGCCCGCTGGCGGCCCGGGGTCAGGGCTTTGAACGCGGCCTTCAGGGAGGCGTCGCTCTTCAGTTTGGTTTGGAATTCCTCCGGCATCTCGAACTCCGAGGTCTTCTTGTAGTCCACTTCCAGACCGGCCTTCTCCACCGCCATGGCTTCCTCGATGTAAGCTTTCAACGTGGGTTCCAGCTTCACGATCTCCCGGACACTGGTGAAGCGAATCTGACGCGCCGCCTGCACGTTCTCCGTTTGCTTGATGAGGATGCCCGCGGGGTCCTTCATCAGCGCGCCCTTGAAGAACAGCAGCGCGCAATAGTCCTTGAAGCCGTGCATCAGGACGATGTTCTTCCCATCGAGCGTGTAACACGGCTGGCCCCACTTGAGGTCCTCGGTGAGCCGACAGCCAAGGGCGATCTTTCTCAGACGCTCGAACTCCTCCCGCCATTTCGTGGCATCATTCAGGAACTCGTCCACCTTGGGATTCACACCGGTCGTTTTCGGTCGCGCGCTCATGGGATCATTCGGATGCTCGGCATTGAATGATTCGGCGCGGAGGCAGCCCGACGCAAGCGAACACCACGCGAAGTTGGCCCAGCCATTCCATCACGGCACCACCCGGAATCTCACGAATTGCCGCGTAGTTCCAGCGACCACCGGTGACAGCACGCGGACGGTCAGCAACGAGGGCGTGGCGGCGATCACCGAGGTGACGGAGCCTCCCGACGACCAGAGGATTAGATCGGTGGAAACCTCCGGCACCACGGTGGCGGTGCGGTCGGAGAGGCGGGGCAGGCCGAGCTGGAGGTAATTCTGGCCGCCCGCCTCGACGATCGCCGTGGTGATCGCGGACCCACGGTCCGGGAGCTGCGGGTCGGTGCCGAGGATGAACTCCAACGCATTGGGCACGCCATCGCCATCGGGGTCGTCGTTGGGACCATTCTGGGACGTGCCCACGAGCATCTCGCCCTGCCATTGCGGCCAAGGGGTGGGAGGCGGCGCGCTACTCGACACCGCGGCGGAACGCATCAGCGAAGGAGGCGTGGTGGCATTGATCGAGCCCACGATCACCTGCGTGGCGGACGAGGCATTCCAGCTCAGCGCGATCGGATTCAAAGGATCCGCCTGCGGCCAGGTCCAGGTGCTCGCGCGGAAGAGAATCCACTCGCTGCCGGTAGGTCCACCGAATCCCCAGACGTAGGCGACGGCCCCGACGGCGAACGGCGCGGTGTTGTCGACCACCGTGTATTCCTCGGTAAAAAGCCGGTTGGTGGCATTGTAGAGCGTCCGCTGGGCCGGCACCCAATTGGCCGCCCAGGAGGCGGTGTTTCCAGCGGTGGGCGTGAAGCCGTTGGCGAAAACCCCGAGTTCGAACCGGAAACTGCCATCCATCGTCGCCCCCGTGCTGGTGAGGTTCGTCGTCAGCGGATTGCAGAACCAGCGGATGTTCCTCGCGCTGGCGCAGGAGACGATCAACACCCATGCCACTACCCCGGCGATGAGGCGGCAGCAGGGAACCCAGGCAACTCCAGTATGAGGCATCGGGGACGAAGGTGATTCGAAATTTCCCCGACGGGAAACCTCAATCATGGGAAGGGCGGCGGCGGCGCAGCAGCAGGCCGAGCGAGACCAGCGACAAGACCAGGCTGCTGGGTTCCGGCACGGTGAGCACGAGGTAGGTCTGGAGATCGTAGTTCCCCGGCTCCGAGGCCACGCCTCCGCCGATGGAATTGCCACGCGCCCCGATCACCGGCGTGTCGCCATTGCCGAGATCACTGATCGCCCACTGCACCGGGAGGGTGTTGTCGCAGCAATCCTGTGCCGGTGCATCCGGGACCACCCAGCTCCCGCTGCGGGCCAGGAACCACTCGGGGTAGGTATCCTCCGGGCCGTTGCTGTGAACCCACACGTAGGACATCATCCCGGAAAACACGACCCCGCTGTCCGCACCCGTGCCGGTGCTGCTGCCATCCGATTGGATGTCGAAGGTGCCGGTGAAGTAGCCGTTGATCGGATCGTATTCGGCGGTATCGAGCGTCCGCCAGTTGGCAGCCCACTCGGTGGTGTTGTCGACCGTCGGCACGAAGCCATTGACGAAGACCCCCATCTCGATGGTGTAGCTGGAGTCCACCCCATCTCCGGTGCTGGTGGAGATCTGGCTGGCGTAGTCGCTCCCCCAGGTCACCGTGGCGGCGATCACCCCGGAGGAACCGAGGCCCAGGAGCATGGCCACGCTGCCGAGGACGGAGAGGCCGTTTTTCAAAAGCGGTTGCATGATCTGAATGGCGTGTTGGGGGCTTACCAGGGGAGGGCGACCTTGTGGCTTGGCAACGGTCCGTTGAGTTTCAGGAAGGCACTGTTGTCCCGCTTGAAGAGCGTGGTGGTGTCCCGCGGCGTGACCGCGGCATCCCCCACCTTCGCCCAGCGGCGGAGGGCCGGCTGGACCGGAGCCCCATCGAGCAGGAAGTAGGTGTCGTAACCGGTCTGGCCGGTGAGCGCGTCGCCGCGCCACAGGAAGAACTGGTCGGCCTTCTTGTAATCGCGGTCGCCGTCGAAGCCGTTCGGGATCGTCATGCCGCGGGAGAGCGGGGATTCGGCCAGCGGGTAGCCGCCCGCCACCAGGTTGTTGCCCGCGGCCAGCGGCAGCGCGAAGTCGTTCTGGCGGACCTTGCCATAGGCCAGCAGCGAACCCGGCGCTCCGAGGCAATTGATGAAGGTCCCCTGCCCCGGCGGGATGATGACATTGCCCTGGTCGGCCAGCGCGCCATCGTCCACCCGCACCCACTTCGGCGAACCACCGTTCAGGTAGAGCCAGTAGGAGGTGAAGGCGCCGGCCACGTAGGTCTGCACCTGGTCGGCGGTATCCTGCGCGTTGGTGGCGGTGAAGGCCTCCGGCGGGAAGACCTGGTTGAGCGTGCGGTGGACGCGGATCACGAAGCGGTCGCCCGCCAGCGTGGACGGCAGCGCGCCCGCCACCGTGTTGAACGGCGGACTCGCGGCGAAGAGGTTGTTGTCGCTGGCCAGCGTGAGCACACCCGTGCCCACGGCGGTGACGTCGAAGCGGTGGCCCGCCCAATCGCCGGACACCACCTCAAGGTAGTAGGCCGATCCCGGTACCAGCACCGTGGCGAGGTTCACGCCCGCGGCGGAGGTGGTGAGGTCGAGCTGCTGGCCGTTCACCGCATCAATCACGCCGGAGAACGGCGGGCACGAGACGAAGGCGTTGTTGTAGGTCCGGCAGGCCGTTCCCCAGTTCGACTGCACCCAACCGCCGACCTCCGTCACCGCATCGGCCTCGGGCACGGTATCGCCGTTGGCATCGAGGAAGACGTGGAGGCGCACGAAACCGGCACCGGCGAGGCCGGTCACGCTTTCCAGATCGAGGATGCGGACGGTTTCCGTGCCGTCACCGTTGTCCGTGATCTGGATGCTCCCCGGCGGCACCGTCACCGGTGTCCATCCGCCCGGTGCCAGGGTGAGGTCGGAGAGCGACTCCAGGCGATAGGTCACGTCGAGCGCGCCGCCCGCGGTGCGGGTGTAGACGGCGTCGATGGCGTTCGGATTGGTGTTCGATTTCACCAGGCAGAACGGATTGCCCGCACCGCTGGCCGGATCGATGCCGAAGGCATACTCGATGAGGTTGTTGGAGAGGTCGCCGTCCGGATTGTCCGCCGGGCCGTTCTGGCCACCCAGCGGATGGGCGGCCTGCCAACCGGCGAAGCGGTTCGGTTCCTTCAGCGGACGCAGCAGGAAGTCCTGGTTCGAAACGGTGGCACCGGCGGTCACCACCACCGGAGTCACATCGCCGATCACCAGCGTGTCACCGCCATCGGTATCCAGCACGCTGAGGTAACCACCCGGCAGGGTGATCCGCACCAGATCGCTGCCGGGAGCCACGCCGGTGAAAGTGTAGCTGCCGTCCGCGCCCGTGGTGGTCGTGGCGAGCGTGACATTGCCCGCGCCGATCAGGCGGACCGTCACTCCGGCCGCGCCACGGTCCGGCGTGCCATCGTTCTGCTGATCCACCCGCACGAAGCCGCGCACGGTGGCGGGCTGGAAGTAACCCACGCCCACGGGCACCGGTGTGTCCGTGTTCGCCACGGCCGTAACCGTCACCGGGTCGCTGCCCACGGTGCGGATCGCACCCGCGGGGATCTGTGGATCGTTGTCGACGATGTCCACCAGGGTGGCACCCGGCGGCACGGTGGCCGTCCAGTTGCCATTCGTGTCGGTGGTCACCGTCTGGGTCGCGCCGTTCACATCGGTGATGATCAGGTCGACGCCCGCGAGGCCCGGTTCTCCGGAATCCTCGGCGCCGTTGCCATTCACATCGGTGAAGAGGTGGCCGCTGACCGTGCCCGGACGATAGTAGCCGGTGCTGCCCGCGGAGGTGGTGATGCTGGCCACCGCCGTCACCGTCGTCGGATCGGTGCCCTGCGTGCGCAGAGCGCCGGTCGGGAACTGCGGATCGAGGTCGTCGATGTCGATCGAGGTCGTTCCCGGCGGCACGGTGGCCGTCCAGTTGCCGTTCGAGTCGGTCGTCACACGCTGGGTGTTGTTGATCGCACTGGTGACGAGCAGGTCGAGATCGGCGATACCTGGTTCCCCGGAGTCCTGCACGCCGTTGCCATTCCGGTCCACATACACGCGACCGGAAACCGTGGCCGGATAGAAGAAGCCCACCGGCGTGCTGCCGAGCGTGACACCCGCGACCGCGGTGAAGTTCGTGGTCGCACTGCCCTGCGTGACGACCGAGCCCGTGGGATACTGCGGATCGGTCGAATCCACCGTCGCCGAGGTCGCACCCGGCGGCACGGTGGCGCGCCAGTTGCCGTCCTGGTCGGTGGTCACGCGGGTCACGTTGCCGAGGCTGTCGGTGACGAGCACGTCGACGTTGGCGAGGTTGTGGATCAGGAAGTCCTGCTGGCTATTGCCATTGAGATCCAGATAGAGGTGGCCGGTCACGATCGCCGGGACGAAGAAGCCCTGTGGCGTGGTCTGGAAGGTGGTGCCCGCCGCCGCATTGACAGTGGTGAGCACCGTGCCCTGGGTCTGCACCGCTCCCGCCGGGAACTGCGGATCGGTTTCATCCACATCGATCTGGGTCGCCCCCGGTGGCACCTGCGCCGACCAATTGCCATTCACGCCCGTGACCACGATCTGGGTCACATCGTTGGAATCCGAGACGAACACGTTCACGCCCGCGAGATCCGGCTCACCGGAATCCTGGATGCCGTTGCCGTTGGTATCGCGGTAGAGATGGCCCGCGACGGTGCCAGGCTGATAGAAGCCCGCGCTGCCATCCGCCGGAGTCGTCTGGCCGGACACCACGGCGACGGTGGTGGGATTCGTGCCAGCCGTCTGGACCGAGCCCGCGGGAATGTCGGTGTCGGCCGTGTCGATCTCCACCGTGGTGGTGCCGGGCGGCACGCTGACCGTCCAGTTGCCGTTGGCATCGGTTTCCACCGTGTGGGGGTCGTTCAGGCTGTCGGTGATGACGACGGTGATGTTCGCGAGACCCGGCTCACCGGGATCCTCCACGCCGTTGCCATTGGTATCCGAGAACAGGTGGCCGCTGATGATACCAGGGAAGTAGTAGCCGGTGGAGCCCACCGAGGCCGGAGTGCCGCCGACCGCCGTGGCGGAACCGGTGGCCGAGCCCGCGGTGCGGACGAAGCCGGACGGGAACGCCGGGCCGTTTTCGGAAATCACCGAGCTGACCGCACCCGGGGCCACGCTCGCCGCCCACAGGCCGTTGTTGTTGGTCAGCACGGAGTTCACCACGCCATTGGAATCCGTGACCACCACGCTCACACCCGGCAAGCCGGGCTCGCCGCTGTCGCGGGTGCCATTGTGATTCACATCCACGAAGACCGTGCCGGTCACCAGGGTGGAGATGTAGTAACCGAGGTCGCCGGAAGCCACCGTGGTGCCCGCCACCGCCGTGACGCTGACCGGATCGGTGCCCTGGCTAATCGAAGCCCCCGCCGGGAACTGCGGGTCGGAGCCATCGACATCCGCCGTGGTGCTGCCCGGGCGAACGCTGGCCGTCCAGACGCCCAGCTCATTGGTGGAAACCGTCTGCTGGTTGCCCGCGGAATCCGTGACCACCACGTCGATGCCGGAGAGATCCGGTTCACCCGTGTCCTGCGCGCCGTTGTGGTTCACGTCCACGTAGAGGTGGCCGGTGACCGTGCCGAGGATCTGATAGCCCACTGGCACGGCCGCAGTGCTCGCGCCCGCCACGGCATTGACCGTCTGCGGATCGGTGCCCTGGCTGATGGTGCCACCTGCCGGGAACTGCGGATCGGCCTGGCTCACATCCACCACGGTGGCACCCGGCGGCACGCTGGCCGTCCAGTTGCCGCTGGAGTCGGTGCTGACCACCTGCACGGTGCCGTTGCTGTCGGTGATGCTTACGTCGACGTTAGCGAGGTCCGGTTCACCGGAATCCTGCACCCCATTGCCATTGGTATCGACGTAGAGATGGCCGGTGACGGTGGCCGCGAGATAGAAGCCATCCCGGCCGCCGCTGGTGCCGGTGCCCGCCACCGTGATGACGGTGGTGGGGTTCGTACCCTCGGTGCGGACCACGCCGGACGGCAGGTTCGGATCGGCGGCGGAAATGTCCGCCGTGGTGCTGCCCGGCGGCACGCTGGCAACCCAGGTGCCATCCGCGGCGGTGTAGACCGTGCGGGTGTTGTTCAGGCTGTCGGTCAACAAGACCGCCACACCGGCAACGCCCGGCTCGCCAACCTGGCGGCTGCCATTGCCGTTCACATCCAGATAGACCAGACCGGTGATGACAGCCGGCACGTGGTAACCATTCGTGCCTCCGGAAACCGCCTGGGTGGCCACGGCCGTGACCGTAGTCGGGTCGGTGCCCTGGGTGCGGGTGGAATCGGCCGGGAACTGCGGGTCGGTTTCATCGACATCCACCAAGGTGGTGCCGGGCGGCACGCTGGCGGACCAGTTGCCGTTGGTGTCGGTGGTCACCCGCAGGATCGCGCCGGTGCTGGTGGTGAGCACCAGGTCCACGTTCGGCAGCGGCGGCTCGCCCGCTCCCTGGGTGCCATTGCCATCCACATCGAGGTAGAGGTGTCCGTTCACGGTGGCCGGGAAGTAATAGCCATCGGTGCCGCCATTCACGGTCGTGCCCGCCACGGCGATGATGGAATTCGGATCGTTGCCCGCGAGGTGCACGCCGCCATCCGGGAAGGTGGTGTCGAACTCAAGCACGTCCACGTTGGTCAAGCCCGGCGGCACCACGGCCGTCCAATTGCCATTGGAGTCCGTCGTCACGTCATGCGGAATGCCGAGGATGTCGGTCACGCGGACCTTCACGCCCGCGAGTCCCGGTTCACCGCCATTCTGGAGCCCGTCGCCATTCGCATCGCGATAGACCAGACCGGTCACCGTCGCCGGGAGGAAGTAGCCGTCGTTGCCCGCGTTCACTACCTGACCGGCGATGGCGGTCACGGTGTTGGGATCGATGCCTTCGGTCAGGGTCACGCCCGCCGGGAACTGCGGATCGGCGTTGTCGACATCCACCGTGGTGGTGCCGGGTGGCACGCTGATCGACCAACCGCCGTTGGCATTCGTCGCCACGCGACGGACGGTGCCGAGCGAATCGGTGACGATCACATCCACATCGGCAATGCCCGGCTCATCCGCATTGCGGGTGCCGTTGCCATTGGTATCGAGATACACCACGCCGCTCAGCGGAGCCGGCTGGAAGTAACCCGCGCCACCGCCCACCGGCGTATCCACCCCGGCGACCGCCGTCACCGTCACCGGATCGCTGCCCGCGGTGCGGATCGCACCCGCCGGAATCTGCGGATCGCTGTCGACGATGTCCGCCGTGGTGCTGCCCGGCGGCACGATGGCCGTCCAGTTGCCGTTCGCATCGGTCGTGACCGTCTGGGTGCTGCCGTTCGAGTCCGTCACCAGTACATCGACGCCCGCGAGGCCCGGCTCCCCGGAGTCCTCGACGCCGTTGCCATTCGTATCCACGAACAGGTGGCCGCTGACCGAACCGGAGAGGTAGAAGCCAGCGCCTCCAGCCGAAACCGTGGTGCTCGCCACCGCGGTGATCGTGGTGGGATCGGTGCCCTGCGTCTGGAGATAGCCGGTCGGGAACTGCGGATCGGCATTGTCGATGTCGATCGTGGTCGTGCCCGGCGGCACGGTGGCGATCCAGTTGCCGTTGGCATCCGTCGTCACCCGCTGGGTGTTGTTGATCGCACTGGTCACCAGCACGTCGACGTTCGCCAGTCCCGGCTCGCCCGGATCCGCCTGGCCGTTGCCATTGGTATCGACATACAGGCGGCCGCTCACCGTGGCCGGGAAGAAGAAGCCCACCGGCGTGCTGCCCGTGGTGGCCCCCGCGATCGCCGTGAAGTTCGTCGTCGCGCTGCCTTGGGTGACCACCGAGCCCGTCGGGTATTCCGGATCGGTGGAGTCGACCGTCGCGAAGGTGGTGCCCGGTGGCACCGAGGCGCGCCAGTCGCCGTTCTGGTCGGTCGTGACGGTGCGGGTGGTGCCGAGGCTGTCGGTCACGAGGATGTCGACGTTGGCCAGGTTGTGGTAAACGAAGTCCTGCTGGCCGTTGCCATTCAGGTCCAGATAGAGGTGGCCGGTGACAATCGCCGGGACGAAATAGCCCGCCGCTCCCGCGGAAACCTCGCTGCCCGCCACCGCGGTGAGCGTGGTCAACGCCACACCCTGGGTCTGGGTCGCGCCCGCCGGATACTGCGGATCGGTTTCATCGATATCGATGCGGGTGGTGCCCGGCGGCACACTGGCCGACCAATTGCCGTCCGCGCCGGTGACCACCGTGCGGTTCACACCGGTGGAATCAACCACGAACACGTTCACGCCCGCGAGATCCGGCTCACCGGAATCCTGCGTGCCGTTGCCGTTGGTGTCGCGATAGAGATGACCCGAAACCAGCGCGGAGACGTAGAAGCCGCTGGTGCCGCTGTCCACATTCTGGCCGGAAACCGCGGTCACCACCGTGGGATCCACGCCCTGGGTCTGCACCGCGCCCGCCGGGAACTGCGGATCGTTCTCGTCCACATCGATGTGCACCAATCCGGGCGCGACCGTGGTCGACCACGCGCCGTTCCCATCGGTGGTCACGATGGTGAGGTCGCCGTTGCTGTCCGTGATCGCGAGATCGACTCCCGCCAGGAACGACTCGACACCGTCCTTCTGGCCATTGCCATTGGTATCGAAATAGAGGCTGCCGCTGACAGTGCCCGGGAAGTAGTAACTGGTCGCCCCCACCGTCGTCGGCGTGCCCGCGGTGGCCGTCACCGAACCAGTGGCGGAACCCGAGGTGCGGACGAAGCCGGTGGTGAACAGCGGACTGCTTTCGGTGATCGTGGTCGTCACCGCTCCCGGTGCCACCCCCGCGCTCCACACGCCCTGGTCGTTCGTCACCACCGTCTTCACGACATTGTTGGAATCGGTGACCACCACGCTCACGCCGGCCAGGCCGGGTTCATTCGGCTCGCGGGTGCCATTGTGGTTCACATCCACGAAGATCGTACCGTTCACGAGCGTCGAAATGTAGTAGCCGACGTTGCCGGTCGGCACCGAGGTGCCCGCCACCGCGGTGACGGTGACCGGGTCCACGCCCTCCGTGAGGGTCGCGCCGGTCGGGAACTGCGGATCGGCGTTGTCGACATCCGCGGTGACGGAGCCCGGGGCCACGTTCGCGATCCAGTTGCCCAGCGCGTCGGTTTCCACCGTCTGGCTGCCCAGGGTGTCGGTGACGGTCACGTTGATGCCCGAAAGGTTCGGCTCACCGGGGTCCTGCGTGGCGTTGTTGTTCACGTCCACGTAGAGATGGCCCGTGACCATGCCGAGGATGCGGTAGCCGATCGTTCCGGCCGGGGTGTTGCTCCCCGCCACGGCGGTCACCGTTTGCGGATCGGAGCCCTGGCTGATCGTGCCGCCCGCCGGGAACTGCGGATCGGCCTGGTTCACATCCACCAGCGTGGAACCTGGCGGCACGCTCACCGTCCAGTTGCCATTCGCATCGGTGCTCACCACCCGGACCACGCCGAGACTGTCGGTGATGGTCACGTCCACATCGGCGAGTCCCGTTTCCGCGCCATCCTGCACGCCGTTGCCGTTGGCATCGACATAGAGGTGACCGCTGACCACAGCCGGCTGGAAATAGCCGTCCTTGCCCGCGTCCGAGCTGACCCCGGCCACCGCGGTAACGGGACTTGGATCGGTGCCCTGCGTCTGCACGGAACCGCTCGGGATCGAAGCGGACGCCTGATCGACATCCACGATCGCCACGCCCGGTGGTACGCTGGCGGTCCAGCGGCCATCGCCGCCGGTGGTCACCACGTGCGGATTGCCGAGGCTGTCGGTGATCGTCACCGAAACACCCGCGATGCCGTTTTCATCGTTCTGCTGAGTGCCGTTGCCATTGGCATCGAGATACACCACGCCGGTCACCGTGGCCGCGATGTAGAAGCCATCGGTGCCCGCGGACACCGACTGGTTCGCCACCGCGGTGATGGTGTTTGGATCGGCACCGACGGTCTGCTGGGAACCCGCCGGATACTGCGGATCGCTCTCGCTTACCTTCACCTGGGTGGCACCCGGCGGCACGGTGGCCGTCCAGTTGCCGGAGCCATCCGTGGTCACCGTCTGCACGGCACCGTTGCTATCGGTGATTACTACATCGAGATCGGCGATGCCCGCCTCGGACGCGTCCTTCACGCCGTTGCCGTTCGCATCGAGGAACACGAAACCGGTCACCGTGGCCGGGAAATAGTAGCCATCGCGGCCCGAGTCGACCGACGAACCGGCCACCGCGACCACCGTGTTCGGATCGGTGCCCTCGCGGTGCACCGCGCCATCCGGGAAGGTGCCATCGAGCTCCAGCACATCCGCGATGGTGTCGCCCGGCGGCACGCTCACGGTCCAGACACCGGAACCGTTCGTCGTCGCCACCCGCACCACACCGAGGGAGTCCGTCACGCGGACCTTCACCCCGGCCAAACCGGCTTCGCTGCCGTTCAAGCTGCCGTCGCCGTTCACATCGCGGTAGACCAGACCGGTCACCGTCGCCGGGAGATAATACGCGTCGTTGCCCGCGTTCACCGTCTGACCAGCGATGGCCGTGACCGTGGTGGGATCGGTGCCCTCGGTCTGGGTCACGCCCGCCGGGAACTGCGGATCGGCGTTGTCGATGTCGACCGTGGCGCTGCCGGGCGGAATATTGATCGTCCACGCGCCATTCACATCCGTGGCCACGCGGCGCACGGTGCCGAGCGAATCGGTGACAACCACATCCACGTCGGCGATGCCAGGCTCGCCCGCGTCACGGGTGCCGTTGCCATTGGTGTCCGCATACAGCAGGCCCGCGAGGGTCGCGGCCTGGTAGTAGCCCGCGCCGCCACCGGCCGGGGTGTTCGCACCCGCAACTGCGGTCACTGTCACCGGATCACTGCCCGCGGTGCGGGTGGCACCCGCCGGGATCTGCGGATCGGTGTCAACGATGTCCACCAGCGTCGAACCCGGCGGCACGGTGGCCGTCCAGTTGCCGTTCGCATCGGTGGTCACCGTCTGGGTGTTGCCATTCACGTCCGTCACCAGCACGTCGACGTTCGCCAGGCCCGGCTCACCGGAGTCCTCCACGCCGTTGCCGTTCGTGTCCACGAACAAGTGGCCGCTCACCGTGCCGGAGCGATAGAAGCCCGCGCTGCCCGCGGAAACGGTGGTGCTCGCCACCGCGGTGACCGTCGTGGGGTCGGTGCCCTGCGTCTGCTGGTAACCGGTCGGGTACTGCGGATCGGCGTTGTCGATGTCGATCGTGGTCGTCCCCGGCGGCACCGTCGCCGTCCAATTGCCGGAGGCGTCCGTGGTCACGCGCTGGGTGTTATTGATCGCGCTGGTCACCAGCACATCGACGTTCGGCAGCCCCGGTTCACCGGAGTCCTGCACGCCGTTGCCATTGGTGTCCACATACAGGCGGCCGTTCACCGTGGCCGGGAAGAAGAAGCCGACCGGCGTGCTGCCCGTCGTCGCCCCCGCGATCGCCGTGAAGTTCGTGCTCACGCTGCCCTGCGTCACCACCGAGCCGGCCGGATACTCCGGATCGGAGGAGCTGATCACCGCGGTGGTGGCACCCGGCGGCACGATCGCGCGCCAGTCGCCGTTCGCATCGGTGAACACCGTGCGGGTGTTGCCGAGGCTGTCGGTCACGACCACATCGACGTTCGCCAGATTATGGAAGACGAAGTCCTGCTGGCCGTTGCCATTGAGATCCAAGTAGAGATGACCGGTCACGACCGCCGGGACGAAGAAACCCTGCGCGCCGCTCTGGACCGTAGTGCCCGCCGCAGCCGTCACGGTGGTCAAGGCCACGCCCTGGGTCTGGGTCGCCCCCGCCGGATACTGCGGATCGGTTTCATCCACATCGATGGTGGTGGTGCCCGGCGGCACGCTGGCCGTCCAGTTGCCATTGATCCCGGAAACCACCGTCTGGGTCGCACCGGTGGAACTGGTCACGAACACGTTCACGTTCGCCAGATCCGGCTCGCCCGAATCCTGCGTGCCGTTGCCATTGGTGTCACGGTAGAGGTGACCCGCCACCGTTGCCGCCTGATAGAACCCCGTGCCGCTGCCCGCGCTGGTATTCTGGCCGGAAACCGCGGTCACCGTCACCGGATCGACGCCCGCGGTGCGCACCGAACCCGCCGGAAGATCCGGATCGTTGTTGTCGATGTCCACGACCGTCGAGCCCGGCGGCACCGTGGCCGTCCAGTTGCCATTGGAACCGGTCACCACCGTTTGGGTATTCCCCAAGCTGTCGGTGATCAGGACACTGATGTTCGCCAGGCCCGGCTCACCGGGATCCTCCACGCCGTTGCCGTTCGTATCGGAGAACAGGTGGCCGCTGAGGGTGCCCGGGAAGTAGTACCCCGTGGAGCCCACCGAAACCGGCGTGCCGACAACCGCCGTCACCGAGCCGGTGGCGGAGCCCGCTGTCCGCACGAAACCGGATGGGAACGCCGGGCCGCTTTCCGTGATCGAGGTGGTGGTGGCACCGGGAGCGACGCTCGCCGACCACACGCCCTGCGAGTTCGTCACCACCGTGCGCACCACGCTGTTGGAATCCGTGACCACCACGCTCACCCCGGCCAAGCCGGGTTCGCCGTTGTCGCGCGCGCCATTGTGGTTCACGTCCACGAACACCGTGCCGGTCACCAAGGTGGAGATGTAATAGCCCACCGCCGTGGTCGGCACCGAGGACCCGGCCACCGCCGTCACAGTGACCGGATCGCTGCCTTGGGTCAGGGTCGCGCCCGCCGGGAACTGCGGATCGGCGTTGTCGATGCCCGCCGTGGTGGAGCCCGGCGGTACGCTGGCCACCCAGTTGCCCGCGGCGTCCGTCGACACCGTCTGTGTCTGGCTCAGCGAGTTGGTGACCAACACATCGATGTTCGAAAGGTTCGGCTCACCGGCGTCCTGGTTGCCGTTGTTGTTCACGTCCACGTAGAGGTGGCCGGTGACCAGGCCGAGGATGCGGTAGCCCACCGTTGCCGCTGGCGTGCTGGCACCCGCCACGGCCGTGACCGTCTGCGGATCGCTGCCCTGGCTGATGGTGCCGCCCGCCGGGAACTGCGGGTCGCTGTTGTCCACGTCCACCGTGGCGGAACCCGGAGGCACGCTCACGGTCCAATTGCCGCTGGCATTGGTGCTGACCACGCGTACCACGCCGAGAATGTCGGTGATTTTCACGTCGACATTGGCGAGGCCGGTTTCCGCACCGTCCTGCGTGCCGTTGCCGTTCGTGTCGATATAGAGATGGCCGGTCAGAGTCGCTGCCTGATAGAAGCCATCCTTGCCCGCGCTGGTGCTCACGCCCGCCACCGCGGTCACGGTGGTGGGATCGGTGCCCTCGGTGCGGACCGCGCCGCTCGGGATATTCGGATCGGCGTCAACGATGTCCGCGATGGTGGTGCCCGGCGGCACGCTCACGGTCCAGTTGCCGTTGGTGTCGGTCGTGACGTTGCGGGTGATGCTGCGGCTATCCGTGATCACCAGGGCGACCCCGGCCAGCGGGAGTTCGCCGGAATCCTCGGTGCCGTTGCCATTGCGGTCGATGTAGAGGTGGCCGGTCACCGTGGCCGGGATGTAGAGGCCGTCGATACCGCCGGAGGTCGACTGGGCGGCCACCGCGGTGAAGGTCGTGGGGTCGTCGCCCTGGGTGCGGGTCGCGCCTGCGGGATACTGCGGATCGGTTTCATCGATGTCCGCGATGGTGGTGCCCGGCGGCACGCTGGCCGTCCAGTTGCCCGAGGAATCCGTCGCCACCCGCTGGGTCGCGCCGGTGCTGGCGGTGATCACCACGTCCACGTTCGCCAGCGAGGGTTCGCCCGCGCCTTGGGTGCCGTCGCCATTGGTATCGATGTAGAGGTGGCCGGTCACCGTGGCCGGGAAATAGTAGCCATCGGTGCCGCCGTTGGTGGTCGTCCCGGCCACCGCGGTCACGGTGTTCGGATCGGTGCCTTCCCCATGCACGCCGCCGCTCGGGAAGGTGGCATCGAGTTCGAGCACGTCGACCGTCGCCAAGCCCGGAGGCAGGGTCACGGTCCAGACACCGGAGGCATTGGTGGTGACATCCCGCACCACGCCGAGAACGTCGGTGATCCTTACCTTCACGCCGCTCAGGCCCGGCTCTCCGCCGTTCTGCGCGCCGTTCCCGTTCACATCGCGATAGACCAGGCCGCTGAGGGTGGCCGACTGATAGAAACCGTCGTTGCCCGCGCTGACCGTGCCGCCGCCGGTGACGGTGACCACCGTCGGGTCGGTGCCCTCGGTGCGGACCGCGCCCGCCGGGATCTGAGCGCTGGCCGTGTCGACCTTCGCCGAGGCACTGCCCGGCTGCACGCTGGCGCTCCAGTTGCCGTTCGTGCCGGTGGTCGTGGTAACCGTGCCGCTCGCGGAATCCGTGATGGTGATCGTGACGCCATTGAGGTTCGGCTCGCCGGAGTCCTGCGTGCCGTTGCCATTGGTATCGATGTAAAGATGGCCGGTGACCGTGCCCGGACGTTCCTCGACGAACGAGGCCGCGAGCGAACCACCCGCTGTGAGCGTGCGCGCCACCTTGTTGTCCACGCCGCCGTCCGTGTCGGTGACATTGAGATAGCCCGATGGCTGGGTTTCCACGACCACGTAGCTGCCCGGCGGCAGGCCGGTGAAGCTGTAGGAGCCGTCCGCGGCCGTCACGGCCGTGCCCTTCACCACGCCATCGGCCTGGTTGCCGTCGCCATTCGGATCGCTGTAAAGCGTGATCGTCACGCCCGCGATGCCGGTGTCACCGGTGTTGTCGTTGTTCGTGTCCTCCAGGACCGTGCCGGAAATGCTGCCGAGACTGGTGTTCGGCACGAAGCCGAAGTCCACGGTGTTGTCCGTCTCGTTCGCGGCGATGGCGATCACCGGGCTGCGCACCGGCTGGCCGGACGCCGTCTGGATGCCATTGTCGTCGTTGTTCTCCTGGTTGTCCGCCGTATCGGTGAAGTCCGAGGACAGCGGAGCGGAAACCAAGGCCCCGCCGGTGGCGAAGTTCGCCGCGGGCAGATACACCACATACGAACCCGCGGGCACGTAGGCGAACGAGTAGACGCCGCTCGAATCGGTGGTGGTGGTGCGGTAGGGCGTGTCCGTGCCCGGCGTTTGCGTCGACTTGTAGAGCTGCACCGCCACGTTCGCGATGCCGGCCTCGCCGCTGTCGAGCAGGCCGTTGTTGTTCACGTCGCTCCACACCGTGTTGCCGATCGTGCCGAGCAGCGTCAGGTTGTTGGAGTCGAGGAAGTCATTCGCCGCCGAGGTCTGCGAGGCCGCGATCGTCACCGGCACGCGGTTGTCGTTCGGCAAGGTCTTGTCCGCGGTGCTGGCGTAGCCGGAAAGGTCGGTTTCGACCACCACGTAGGTGCCCGGCGGCACCAGCGTGAAGCTGTAATTGCCGGAGGCGTTGGTGGTGGCGGTGGCGTAGATGGTGCCGTCGAGCGGATTGCCGTCGCCGTTCGGGTCGGTGTAGAGATCCACCGTCACGCCGCTGATGCCGGTGTCGGCGTCGAGCAGATCGCCGTCGCCGTCGGTGTCGTTGCGGACCTGGCCGTTGATCGTGCCGTAAAGCGCCGGATCGATGTAGAGATCGAGGAAGTTGCGGCCGGTGGTGGCGGTGAGCGTGGTGAGCGTCACCTTGATCCGGTTGTCATTCACCCCGTCGATGTCCGTCACGCTCGAGTAGCCGGTGGGATCGGACTCGACCACGACGTAGTTGCCGAGCGCGAGGTTGAGGAACTCGTAGCTGCCATCCGACAGCGAGGTGGTGATGGCCTGCACCGTGCCGTCCGACGGGTTGCCGTCGCCGTTCGGGTCGGTGTAGAGCGTCAGCGCGACGCCGGGCAAGGCGATGTCGCCGCCGAAGCCGGACACACCCTTGTCCTCATAGGTGAAGCCGCTGATGCTGGCCGCGGAAGTCACCAGCGTGGCGCTGCCGCTGGTCGCGGGCACCGAGTCGTTGTTCGCGTCGACCGCGTAGTTGACCGCGGCGGTGTTGGTCGCCGGGTTCGCAGAACCCTTTACCTTGAGGGTCACCGTGAGCGTCTGGGTGGCACCGACCGCGAGGCTGCCTGAACCGGTGATGTCGTTCCACAGGATCGTGCCGTTGCCGGTGGCGTTCGGCGTGAGACTGGAGGAAACGTATTCGAAGGTATCGCCGCTGTAGAGGTCCTCCAGCGGCAGGGTTGGAATCGCCGTGGTGCCGGAGTTCTGGATCGCGATACTGAAGACCACGTTGTCGCCCTTGCCCGCCGTGCCGGAAGCCGGGCTCACCACCGTCTTGGTGACGGTGACGCGCGGACGGGTGATGGTGAGGTTCGCCGAGCTGTTCGAGCTGGCGGTACCCGCAGTGACCGCGGCCGAGTTCGTCACCGTGCCGCCCGCCGCGTTCGCGGTGAAGTTCACGTAGATCTCCGCGGCCTGCCCCTGCGTGAGCGGACCGACGTTCGACCAGGTGATCGTTCCGCCGGAAATCCCGGTCGGCGTGGTGGTGGCGGAAACGTAGGTCAGGTTCGCCGTCGGGAAGGTGTCGGTGACCGAGACCGTGGAAAGCGTGGTGCCGCCGGTGTTCAGGACACGCAGGCGGAACTGCACCGCCTCGCCCGCGATCGCCTGGCCGTCCGCCGGGGAAATGAGCGTCTTGGTGATCGAAACGCCGTCGACCGCCGTGGCGGCGGGCACGGTGGCGGAATCCGTCGAGACGTCGGTGGAGTCGTTCGGATCGACGTAGGTGACACCCAGCGCGCTGCCGGTCGGCGCGTAGAGCGTGCCGTTGTTGCTGGTGCCCACGGTGGTGGCGCTGGCGGGCAGGGTGGCGGTGAAGATGCCGGTGTTCACGCCGGTTTCGGTAAGCGTGATCGTCTCGCTGTCCCCGCTGCTGCTGGTCACGGTGACGGTCACGGTTTCCACCGCAGCGGCGTTCTTGTTCTCATCGAGATCGGTCACGCGGACCACGATCGACTCGTTCGCCGCGTAGGTCAGCGTGCTGGCACCGCCGGTGGTGAAGAACTCGACCGTCGACGGGGTGCCCACATCGAGGTTCGCCAGATTCACCGAGGTCGAACGCTGGGCCTGGATCGTGTTCTCAAGGCCTTCCTTGGCAGTCGCCACGATCGAATAGGCACCCGTGGTCGAGCCGGTGCGCCACTGGTATTCGTAAGTCTTCGACGAAGCGGTGGAGGCCACCACGTTCGTGTCGGTGAGCGTCGTCGAGATATCCCCCGCCGTGCCCGGACCGTCGATGGACAACGGCAGGCTGGTGATATCGTAGGCACCGAAGGGGTCGCCCGCGACCGTGCGGACGTAGAGCACCTGGCCGTTCGCCGGGGCGGAAACCAGCGTGCCGTTCGGATACGGCGCATCATACACGCCCACCGAATCGACGTGGATCACCGTGCTGGTCGGCAAGGTGATGCGCGAGGGCTTCGTCGTGCTGTCGTAGTCGATGCGGAACACCACTCCGGCCACCGCGGTGGTGATGTCGAGGGCGATCGACTGGCCGGACGGCACCGTGACGGCGCTCGAAAGAGCCGGGAAGGTGAAGGTCAGAATGCCGCCGCTGGAGCTGGCCGAGCTGCTGGTGGCGATGGTCGTGGAGCCGTAGCGCAGGGTCGCCGTGACCGCGGGCGAGGCCGGCATGGTGCCGGTGGTGGCGGTGAAATAGGCCTGCGCGCCGAGCACCGAGCCGGAAGGGATCACCAGGTTTTCCGCCAATACCGGCGTCTGGGTGAAGGTCAGTGAACCGGTGGTGGTCGCGGGCTTGATCGGCACGCTGATGCACGCCCAGGCGTCCGAACCGGTGGTCCAGCTCGAAACCGTCGCCAGTGCGCCCGCCTTGGTGGTCGCGGCACTGCGGATGCCATCCGAGTTCGCGGTGCCGACGGTGGTGTTGAACAACTCGGTCTGGCCGGAGGTCGTCGTCGCGGCACGCGCGTCATCGAGCGCCAGCGTCGCATACACCAGTTCACCGGTGGCGGAAACCGCCGTCACACTGGCGGTGGTGCCGGTGCCGGTGGCGGTCACCGCCGTGCCGAACGGCGCACTCTGGCTTACCCCGGTGAAGGTGGTGACCCCCACGTGCATGGTGTCCGCCGCCTGCACGCCGGTGGCATTCACCACCACATTGGCGGTGCCGCTCGCCGGATTCACCAGGTACCAGACCTGGGTCGAGGCCTCCTGGCCGGAAAGCTGGGTGGCAAGGCGGGTCAGGGCGACACCTCCGTAGGTCACGCCCGTGATCGACATCCCTGCGACATCGTCATCCTCGTAGTTGACCGCCACCATCATCAGGCGGTTGGTGCCGGTGCCGGTGGTGTGGGCTACGGTGAGTGAGGAGAACGGCCCCAGCGAACCGCCGCTGGTCGTGGCTGCCGCGGCCACGGTCGCCGTGCCGGTGGTGATCGTCGCGGTGCTTGCCGTCGAGCTGTCCGCGGAGGTGACCGGATCGATGCGGTCCAGGTCCTGGTCCGGGCTGCCGACGCCGTCCGTGCTCAAATAGAGGATCTTGGTCGGCGTCGCCGCCGCGATGGTCGCCGAAGCGGTGGCCGTTTCCCCGTAGATCGGATCGGTGTAGCTCACGGTCAACGCGTTGCCGGAGAACACATTCAAGGTGCCGTCGTTCGGTCCCAGGCCCGCGGTCGAGGACGAGGGCAGCGCCGTGGTGTTCCGGAAAATCCCGGTGTTCACCCCGGTCTCGGTGAGGGTGATCGTTTCATAATCCCCCGTGCTGGTGTTCTTCACGATCACCGTGAAGGTCTGCACCGTGGTGGTGCTGGTGTTCGCATCCGGATCGGTGACCGTGACGTAGACCCCATCTCCCACCGCGTAGGAGGTGGTGGTTGTGCCCGCCGCCACGCTGAAGGACGCCGTGGCCGCGGTGCCGCCGCCGGGGACGGACACCGTGTTGTTCGAGGTCACGCCCGCGTAGGAGGTGGACACCGTGTTCGAAATCGATCCCGCCGAGGTGATGGTGGCGCGGTATTTGAACGACGTGGTCTGGCCGCGCTGCAGCACGGGCACGTTGACCCCGCTGCCATCCAGCGGGAACGGCGTGCCGGTGGTACCATCCGCGATCGCGACACCGTCGCGCGTGGTACTGTTCGCCACGTAGGTGACCTGAGCCGGCAGGGCATCCAGCACGAGCAGGTTGCCGAGAGCGACAAGGCCCGCGTTGTCCATCGTGATCGTGTATTCCAGCGTGTCGCCGATGCTCAGGCCGGCGGTGTTCGCGTCGATCGCGATGGCCGAGGCCTTGCGGACCACCGGAACCGGGAACGCCGGGATGGTGGTGCCCGCGTCGAGGTAGGGATTGCCCGAACCGGCGGTGGCGGGATCCTCACCCCACGCGCCCGCGATCAAGGTGCCGTCCACCGTGTAAACGCGCATGCCGGTCTGGTCCTTGTCCGGATCGAACAGTTTCAACACCTGCAGGGCCGAAACCTGGAACGAGGCATCGCACTTGCCGCCCAGCGGGTCGGTCACGCTGCCCGCGCGGTCGCCGTTGTAGTCCACGTAAACGGTGGTGTTCTTCACCGCCGTGACCCACACCGGGTTGCCATTCACCGTCGGCGTGGTTTCGGAACTGCCAGGTCCCCAGCCCAGCGACAGGCTGGTCGTGAGGTCCGCCTCCTGCACCAGGCTGAAGCCCCAGTCATAGACGTTGTTCGCGGTCGGCTTCGCCCCCACCGTCGCGATCGCGTAGAAGTTCTTCCCGGCGGTATTGATGAAGCTCGCACCGGAGTCCTGCGGCATCTGGTAGATGTAGTTGCTCTTCGCCGGGATGCTCACCGAGCTGGCCCCCACGCGCGTGGTCACGTTCACGGTGATCGCGGCGCTGTCCGGGTTGTAGAGGAACACGAAGGTCTCGTTGCCGTTCGAAGCCGTCCCCACCGGGCTGTAATAACGGGTGCCCCACTGCGCGGTCGGCGCAATCGAGTACCAGCGGTTCTCGTAGTTGCCGCCGATGTCCCCGGTGATGATGTTCACCTGCACCGGCTTCGAGGCCACCACCGTGGCTCCCCGGTAGACCCCGCGGTCCACGTAATAGCTTTCCCCCTGCCCCAGGGTGACGGTGGTGTCCACCACCCCGTCCGCGTTCTTGTCGATCTGGACCTGCGTGCCCGGCTGTGAGGCCTGCACGAACAGCGAGGTCAGCTCGAACATCGAGCTCGTCACCGGCGTCGGATAAATCTCGTTCTCCCCCACCGGGATCACGAAACTGGTGCCCCAGTCCAGTGTGGACGGCATCGCCGCGGCCCCCGCCAGCACCGCCCCCGGCGTGGTCGCCCACGAGGCGCGGGTCATCACGATCCCGCGGGTGGCCCCCACGCGGTCGCGACCATCGTAAAGGAACGTCGAGGGATTCCGCGGCAGCGCGATCTGGTTGCGCAGCGCGATCACGGTGCCCGCCGGCAGCCCGTTCGGATCGTTCGCGAAGCCCGGCGGCTTGCCGTTCGCATCATTGCCGTCGCCCCAAATCTCGGTCGTGGATTGGGTCGGGCTGTCGAGGTTCACCTCATAGCCATCCTCCCAGTGGTCATACACGATCTTGGTGCCACTGACCGCCGCCACCATGGAGACGGTGGAGTCCATCGTCGTGCCCGTGTTGCTGGCCAGCGCCAGGAACGTCTGCCGAATCTGAGCTTCCGGCATCGGCACATAATATTCCTGAACGATCGATTGGGAATACGCGGCCGCCAGTCCCGCGAGCGCGAGAACGGGGTGAATCAGGGCACGCAATCCTTGGAGAGCGGGTCGGAAGGTCATGGGGTATGGGCGGCGGCCCTCCTGAAAGGGGCTCGTCCGTGGGCATGACTCCACGATCGGAAATCCTCGCGGACTCCTACGATCCTCCCGGGAAGGCAGATGGGGTGATGACAGCGTTGATTGCCCCGGGAGGAACCGCTGGCGCGGTGAGTGATCGGAGCCTTTTTAGAGCTCTTGCCGGGGATATGTCAACTCATCCCAATTCGCAAAAAAACACCGCCCACCATAACCCTATAAGCGAAACGATTTCGCCACCCATTGCATTGCATTTCGTAACGGCCAAAGCCCCAAAACCCTTGCAGCGTATTGCAAAACGCACTGAAAAGCCCGCATTCCTAACAGCAGCATCGATGTCGGAGGAACTTTTTCGGCCACATCTTCAGGAGCAAAATCGGACATATCATTCCGCATTGCAATCCGCGAATTCCCATCTCTCCCAAATCCCCGCTTTCTCCTCGCGATCACCACCTTTTCTCAACAGTCCGACGACCGCAATATGGGCTTTCATCGCATTGCGATACGCACTATTCGTCCGCACCGCCACACCATGAAGTTTTTCCGCGCCCCGGAGCACCCCGTCATCCGCGATTTCTGGCGCGGCCTGACGACTCCTTCCGCCGGCGTCCTGAAGATGGCCGCGGTTCTCCTGCTGCTGCTGCTTGTGGCACTCACCATTCAGGCGCGGCATTTCCGCCATCAGGTCGAGGCGGGTGAGATCCAGTGGCAGGGTTTCAGCGACGACTACACCCGCTCGTCCATTCTGGCCGTCCGCGGGGCCCGCCTCGAAACCACGCCCGACACGCCAGCTCTCGTCTTCGTCGGCCCCTCCGCCCTCCGCTGTTGGCTGCCGCACCCGGATGACGCCGGAGCCATCGCCTCCGCGGCCGTAGGCAGACCCGTGCGGACCCTTTCCCTGTGCGGCAACAAGCAGAGCCCGGCCATGACCGCCGCCTTGGTCGAGCGTTTCGGAGCGGGATTCGACGGCTGGTTCGTGCTCGGGGTGAACCGCCAATCCCTGGGTCGCGAACCCAGCACCGCCGACCGGGAATTCCACGGCAAGGAATCGCGGGTGCTGGGATTCGAATCGGGCGTCCTGCGCGAGGATGCCGTCTGGTTCGGCAATCCCCAGGAACCCCGCACCGGCTGGGATCTCTGGGACCACCGGGCTTTCTACCTCCAAGCCAAACTGGGCCTGGCCCCATCCATCCAAGGACCCAACGCCTACAACCCGTTCTTCGCCACCTCCTCCATCGATACCGGCACGGTCCACGCCGGCGTCAACCGCCTCGATGCGGCCTGCCTCGATCATCACTTGAAATGGCTGGAACGCATGGTGACCCGGCTCCGCGCCTCCGGCCCGGCGCGGGTGGCCCTGGTGGAAACCCCGTGGGTCGACCCGTTCATGGCCGACATGCACACCCCCGCATGGCAGGAGGACGAAGCCACCTACCAGCGGGCCATGCGGGAATGGTCGCAACTTCACGCGGTCCCGTGGATTCAATCGCCGATGGAATTCCAGGCCACCCCGGCGGATTTCGCCGATTCCCGCCACATCGGCGCGGACCGGTTGAGACGCGAATTCCTCGAAACCGTCACCCGCCAACTCCTTTCCCGTTAGATCTCACCCCGCCATGACGCCACCCTCATCCGGGCATTCGAAAGCCTTCCACCTCGGCCGGCTCGTGCAAGCGGTCGTGCTCGCGCTGGCCGCCGCCGCCGTGCTGATCCAACTGCTCCGCAACAGCACCGAGCTGACGTTCCGCTACGGGGGATTCTAACGTGCTCGGCGGCTTCCCATACTGGCTCGTCCTCGGACTCGGCACCCTGTGGGCGTCGTTCGTCCCGGCGCGCTGGCGCGAAACGGGCCTGGCCCTGTTGGCGTTCGCGCTGGTGGTGAATCACGATCCGGTCGCCGCCGGAATCTATCTGGCCGCCACCCTCGCGGTGTGGACGCTGGTGCGGCGTGGAGGTGGCTATCTCACCGCTGCCCTCACCATCACCGCGCTCGCCGCGGGCCTCCTCGCCAGCAAGATCGCCGAGCAATACGGCAATGGCTCCTGGGCCTCTCCGCTGGGGATCAGCTACCTGGTGTTCCGCCTGATCCAGGTGGTGGTCGATGCCCGCCGCAAAGCCTGGCAACGCTCGCCGGAGCTGATGGAGTTCCTCCACTTCCTGTTCACCCCCGCCCTCTTCGTGGCCGGACCGCTGGAGCGCTGGGGGCATTGGGAAACACCGGCTGAAGGCGCCTCCGGCACCCGCATTGCCACCGGGATCTGGCGGATCGTCATCGGCCTGCTGAAAAAGATCTACGTGGCGGACCTCATTCTCCCCGCCATCGCCAATCATACCGGCTGGACCGTTCCCGAGGCCATGGGGGCCCATCCCGGTGCCGCCGCGGTGTGGCAATCCTGCGCCTATTCCTACCTGAAGATCTACGCCGAGTTCAGCGGCTACTCGGACATCGCCGTGGGTGCTGCCCTGCTGTGGGGACGGCGGCCGATGGAGAACTTCAACTGGCCCGTCATCGCCTCGACCCCCGCCGACTTCTGGCGGCGCTGGCACATCTCGATCGCCCAGTGGTGCTCCAGTTGCGTCTACCTGCCGGTGATGGGCCTGATGCGCAGCGTGTGGATCCCGATGCTCGCGAGCTTCATCGTCATGGGTCTCTGGCATGGCCTCGGCTGGAACCGCGTCGCCTGGGCCTGCTGGCAGGTGGCCGGCCTGCTGGTGTTCATCACCTGGCAAAAACGCCTCGGCCGACCCAAGCCGGGCACCTGGCGCACCGGCCGCGGCTGGAAACTCGCCAGCATCGCCTTCACGCAGACTTTCGTCGTCGCCAGCTACGTGTTCATGCTGCATGGCGAAACCGTCCCGGTGCGCGATTCGCTGGGCCTGCTCCTCCGCATGTTCGGATGGCCGCCATGAACGCCACCTTCCACGTGATCGACCCGACCGGCACCCGCCGGTTCGATGCCGCGGAATGGGCCGCTCAGGTCTCCAGCCTCCGCGCGACGTTACTTGAAAAGGGTGTGGCTCCCGGCGACCGCGTGCTCGCTTGGCTGCCGCGTGGCTGGGAGGAGGCCGCCCTCTGCCAGGCCATCTGGGACCTTGGGGCCGTCTGGGTCAGCGTGCCCCGCCGGTTGGCCGCACCCCAGGTGAGGGAAATGCTCGCCGACGCCTCCCCAACCCTCTCGATCTGCGGCCCACGGGATCGATCCCGTCTCGGCGATGGCCCGTGGATCGAGTGGCCTGAACTTCTTTCCTCCCCACCTGCCGGGGAACCGGATCATTCCCACCCCGACCTCGCCGCCCTGTGCTACACCTCCGGTTCCACCGGTCGACCGAAAGGCGTGATGGTGTCCCACGCCAATCTGGATGGGGCCGTCCAGCGCATCGAAGCCTATCTACGCCACACACCGTATGATCGCCTGCTGTCGCTGATGCCGCTCAGCTCCCCCTGGGGCCTCCTTCAGTGGCGGATGGCCCTCCAAGCGGGAGCCGGGATCGTGCTGCCGCCCGTCGTGGCCATGGCCTCGGAACTGGTGAAAACCCTCCGCGCCGCCGAGGTCACCGGCTTGGCCGCCCTGCCGCCCACCTGGGTCGCGCTCGTCGATTACCTCGACTCCCGCCAGGAAACCCTCCCCGGACTACGCTACATCACCACCTCCGGCGGCGCGCTGCCGCGGCGGGTGCTCGACCGTTTCCACGCCGTGTTTCCCCATGCGGAAGTGTGGATGACCTACGGCCTCACCGAAGCCTTCCGAACCACCGTCCTCCCCGCTTCCGACTTCGACCGGCTCAAGGGCTCCCTCGGCAAACCCTGTCCCGGCGTCCGCATCGAAATCCTCCAGCCCGATGGCACCTCCGCGGAAACCGACGAACCCGGCGAACTCGTTCACCTCGGCGACTGCGTCACCCACGGCTACTGGCAGCAACCGGAACTCACCCGTGAGGTCTTCGCCATCCGTCCGGGCCATGAAGCCTTTCTCGGAAATGGCCCCGTCCACTACAGCGGCGACCTCGTCCGGCGCGATGCAGAGGGCTACCTGTGGTTCGAAGGGCGCACCGACGATCTGATCAAGACCGGCGGCTACCGCACCAGCGCCAGCGTCATCGAGGAAGCCCTGCTCGCAGTGCCCGGCGTCGTCCACGCGGTGGTCGGCGGCGTGCCGGACGAGGGACTCGGACAGCAGATTGTCGCGGCCATCGAAACCGAGTCCGGCGACGACGGACTACTCGATGCCGCCCGCTCATCGCTGCGCCGCGCATTGGCCAGCCACCAGCAACCGCATGTCCTCCGCGTATGGCCGGAAAAGATGCCATTGAACCCGAATGGGAAGCTCGATCGCGCACGTATCCTCGATTGGCTCGCGCACGGCTGACCTGACTTTTTGCCTTGTTCCACTCTTCCCGCCTTCACCTAACTTCCGACATGTCCACCTCTCACCCCAGTCCGGAAAGCATCCGGGACCTCATCGCGGACAAGTTCGATCTCCCACCCGCGGAACTCGGCGACGACACCGCCATGTTCTCCAGCGGACTCCTCGACTCCTTCCACCTCGTGGAACTCATCGCCGTGCTCGAAAAGGTCTCCGGACGCCGCATCAAGCCCGGTGACATCAACCTCGAGAACCTCGACACGCCCCAGCGCATCGCCGGGTTCCTCGGCGGCCCGTCCCTCTAACAGCCCCACAGCCATGGAACGCCTCCACGCACTGCCGCTCCAGATCACGCCGGACGCGGAGACCGGCGGCAATCCAGCGGCCCTCACCGCTTGGGTGATCGCGAACCAAGACGCGGTCCGCGAGCTCCGGCTCCGCCATGGCGCGCTGCTGTTCCGCGGATTCGGCTTCGAGGCGCTGCAGGATTTCCAGGATTTCGTCGCGGCCTTCACCACCCTGCGAACCTACCAGGGCGGAGCCTCCCAGCGCAGCAAGGTCGAGGGCATGGTCTACACCTCCACGGACATGGCCGCGCACTACGAGATTTCCCAGCACCACGAGAGCGCCTACACGCCCGCGATGCCCGCCATCGTCGGCTTCCTCTGTGGCCAACCGTCTGAAACCGGCGGCCAGACCCCGCTGGCGGATGCCCGCCGGGTGACCGCCCGTTTGCCAGAAGAACTCAAGGCCCGCTTCCTCGAAAAAGGCCTGCTCTACCTCAACAACCTGCCCGATGGCTTCGGCTTCGGGAAGAGCTGGCAGGCCCAGTTTCAGAGCGAAAGACGCGAGGAGGTAGAGACCCAGCTCCGAGACAGCGGCTACGAGTGGACATGGAAACCCGAAGGCGGCCTGCGCACCGCCCTCCGCTGCGAGGCCCTCCTCCCTCACCCCGAAACCGGCGAACGTCTGTGGGTCAACCAAGCCGACCATTGGCATCCCTCGGGCCTCCGCGGCGAGGTCCGTTCGAAGCTCGAACGGGTGCTGGCGGTCGAGGATTTCCCGATGAACGTCACCTTCGGCGATGGCACCCCGATCGACGAAGCCGAACTCGAACTGGTCCGCGCCATCGTCCGCGAGGAGATGACCGAGTTCCCCTGGCAGAAAGGCGATGTCCTGATCTGCGACAACTTCCTCGTGTCCCACGGCCGCCGCAGCTACACCGGCGAACGGAAGGTCTACGTGGCCCTCGGTTGACCCAGCGGCACGGCGTGCAAAAGGCACATCGGAAGCCACCCTAACAGTTCACGTTTTCTTTGGACAGCCGGATTGTCAGGCCTTACCCCTTGCGTGCTCCTCCCGTTACGCATTTGAGAAAAGCCATGAAACTTCACAAACTGTTGACGGTGAGCGTCGCCCTGGGGGTGAGCGCGTTCTCCGGGATCGCGCAGGCGGCTCCGAAAGGTCCCAAGCCACCCAAGCCCACGAAGGAGCAAAAGCAGCAGGCCGCCTTCGAAAAGGCGGATGCCAATGACGACGGCTTCCTCGACATCTTCGAGTTCGCCTCGACCCAAGGCCCGGGCACCCCGCTGGTGGAAGTCCGCGCCCGTTTCCTCCCGATCGATACCGCCGGGGCCTTCGAGCCGGTCTATCAGACCGACCCGAATACCGGTGAGCCGGTGCTCGATCCCAACACCGGCGAGCCCGTCATCGCCACCGATCCGAACACCGGCGAACCGCTCAAGGGCGACCCGATTCCGGACGGCCTGATCTCGCTCGACGAATGGAACGCCTATCAGGCACTCGGCAAGAAGACCAAGGACCACACGCTGTCCCGCTTCGAACTGGCGGACTTCGATGGCGACGGTGTCCTGAGCCCCGAGGAGTTCGGCTACCTCGTCTCGCCGAAGGTGAAATTCACCAACGTCCTCCGCGGCTTCGAGAAGAAGGACCTGGATGACGACGGCTTCCTCACCGAGGACGAATACAACGGCGTCAAGACCGGCGCCTGAGTTCCGCGACAAACTCTTTCCCACGGGTGGCATGTCTGACATGCCACCCGTTTTGTTTTCCATCACTTCGCCGCGGTCCGCTTCGCGAAGATCACGCCGGACGATTTCACCGGGTCCTCGGTGGCGATCTCCGCCTCGATCTCCAGCCCCTCGGCCTGGGTCACATCCGGGAACACCAGCGTCCAGACGTTGTCAGATTGCCCGGCCCCGGTGCGGCCCTCGTGCGGATCGGAGGAAACCACCTTGCCGTTCTGATAGAGAGTAACGCTGCGGACGCGGGTGGCCTCGGAGCCATTCGATTGGAAGATCACGCCGAACTTGCCGGAGTCCGAGAACTTGCCCTCCACCGACCAGCGGACCTTCTTCCACTCCTTCGCCAGCTTGCCACCGCTCCAATCGCCAAGCGCGAAGGCATCCTCGGGAATGGCCGGCCGGACCGGTCCTTTCGCGGCACGCGGAACCAGCGCCGCGTACTTCGCGATCAGCTCGCGGCTGATGGCGAACGAATCGCCTTCGGTTTCCGCGGTGAAGGTGCCCAGGCATTGGTCAGCCCACTGCCATTCCCATTCGGCAAGCTCCTTGAAGAACGGATGGTTGTCCGGACCCGGGCGGCCGTAAACCTTGAGCAAGGTCTTGTCATCGAGGCGCTGTTCCTTGGGCTTCCCGATCTCGGACTGGAGGAAGACGAGATACTTTTCCCAGCGCTTCAGGTAAAACGAGCCGAGCAGGCCGTGCCACTGGCGGTTCGAGTAATCGAAGTTCACCTGGGCCTGGCGGTTCGGCCCCCACAGGGTCACCAGCAGGCGCGCGGCGCGCTCGTGGAGCTTCTTCTCCGCGGCGTCCTTGCCCCAGCGGCGGGCCGTGGTCAGCCAAGTGCCGAGGCGGAACTCCAGGCGCGTGCCGAGCAGGCGGTCGAGGTCCCGGCCGAGATCGAGGAACTGCTTGCTGGACTTGTCGAAAGCGGCGCGATCACCGGCCTCGTAGGCAGTGAGAATGTTCTTCCGCAGCGTCACCGAAAGATCGGCGAGCGCCTGGCGCCCCCAGTCGACGAGGTCGTAGCGGTAGGTGTCCACCGTGCCGAGCCGCTGGCCATCGCTGGCGAGCAGGGCCCACGCGTCCCACAGTTTTTCCAGCGCGTAGCTGCGCGAGAACGAACCGGCGGAAGGCGAGCTGGCCTTGCCATTGAGCGTCGGCCGCGCGCACAGCGGGCTTTCCCCGGACTGGTAGGATGCGCTGCTGCCGGGAGCGTAGACGTGGTCCCAGGTGGAGACCCATGCCTCGATGGCCGGCCCTTCCTCAACCCCGAAACGGGACACCGCCCACTCGCGCAGCCAGCCCTTCGCGTCTTCACCGGCACCGGGCGTGCGGAAGGTGCCTTCCAGCGCGGCCATGTAGATCGGTGAGTTCGCGCGGCTGCCCTCGCAGAACACCCCGAGGCCCTGCACGTTCTTCAAATCGTCGCGGGTGGCATGGCGGTCGAACTCCAGCGACTTCTTGAGATTGCCGCCAAGATACACCCGGCCGCCGAAGTTGTGGATCACCCCGGACACGAAGGCCCGGCCCCAGTAATCCTTTCGGCGGCCATCGAGGTCCAGCAGCAGCAAGCGATCCTCGGGAATCGCCTTCACCACCGGCTCGTAGAGCGTCCACGTCTGCATTGCGATCTTCGCCTTCGGGTCGGCTTTCATCAGCGCGTCGATGAGCATCTTGCCCACCGCGCCGAGATATTCCGGATCGTTCGAGGGTGGCTTGCTCTCATGGAAGACATCGCAGGCGTACCAATGCGCCTCGCCGAACAACCGCTGCTGTTCCTCCACGAACATCGAGGCGAGCCGTGCATAAAGCGGATCGGTGGGATCGAGCTGGGCAGTCCCCTGCGGGAACCCGAACCACGGTTTCTTCTGGAGGATCTTCGCGTCCGGTTTCAGCTCGCGGAGCGCAAGCGGCACGTAGCCGGTGAAGCCCGGCGCGATCGGCGTCATGCCGAGCTCGCGCATGCGGTCCTGGATCCGGCGGCCAAGCGCCTGGTGGCTCTCCAGCCACGACACCGGCATGGGCCCGCCCCAGCTTTCGATGTTCGCCATGAACTGCCACGGCAGGAAACACGGACCGCACAGGAACGAGCGGATCGCCAGGTCGCTCATGCCCAACTTCGTGAACACCGAGCGCCACACGCATTCGTGCCCGACCATCGCCAGTGGCATGTTCACTCCCATCAGCGCCAGAAAATCGATCTCCCGCTCCCACTCGGCCCAATCCCACCACGCCATGGTGTAGCCGAAGGTGCAGAAATTGTAGGCCACGCGGTGTTTCAGCGCGGCCTTTCCGGAACGGGGCGTCTCCGGCAGCGGCAGGGTCGCGGGCAGAATCAGGTTCTCGCCGGTCCACGAAAGCTGCCGCTTCGCGTCATGGCGGAGCCAGTCATTGAGCGCCGCGCCGATGGCGATCGGCGAGCTGCCGCGCAGCACCAGCGTGCCCCCATCGCGGTCGATCGTGTAGGTATCGACCTCGGCCTCGATCTTCTCGCAGCGGATCTTCGCCGCGGCGGCCCCGAGGAGGCGCTTCACCAGCGCGTCCGCCGCGGGAAACGGAGTCCCGGTGGCGGCGGCATGGGCCGTGGGGGCAAAGGCGGCCGCCGCGGTGGCGGCGAGGAGTTTCTGGAACTGGCGGCGATTCATGGAACGACGGAATGGAGGCAAAAAAGACGCAGACTCCGGAATGTGCCACGAAGGCACCGAACCTGACCGGAAATTTTCGCATTCAGCCGCAAGAAGAGAAATTCAACCACAGATGGACACGGATCAACGCGGATGGAAGATGGGATGACATGGCAAATCATGCGCTTTCGCATTCATCTTCTTCACTCTCATCTGCGTCCATTCACGTCCATCTGCGGTTGAATTCCTGATCCCTGCCTATTCTCAAACTTGAAGCACCGCCCCGGTATCCGCGCTGGTGACCAGTTTCGCGTAGCGGGCGAGGTAACCACTGCGGATTTTCGGCTCGGGTGGAGTCCACTTGGTCCGACGTTCGGCCAACGTTTCCGCGGAAACGTGCAGGTGGATCGACCGATTCGGAATGTCGATCTCGATAAGATCCCCCGATTCCACCAAAGCGATCGGACCACCGGCGGCCGCCTCCGGGGAAATGTGTCCGATGGCGGCACCGCGGGTGGCACCCGAGAAACGCCCGTCGGTGATGAGCGTCACGGACTCCCCGAGACCGCGGCCAGCGATGGCCGAGGTAGGCGCGAGCATTTCCGGCATGCCGGGACCGCCCTTCGGCCCCTCGTGGCGGATCACCACCACGTCACCGGCCTTGACCCGGCCGGTGAGGATGCCGGTGGAGGCTTCCTGCTCGGACTCGAAGATCACCGCGGGGCCGGCGAAGGTCATCATGGTGGGACTCACCCCGGCCGTCTTCACCACGCAGCCATCGGGCGCGAGATTGCCGTGCAGCACGGCCAGTCCACCTTGCGGAGAATAAGCCTTGTCGAGTGGACGGATCACGTCGCAGTCCATCACCTCCGCCACCGAGATCGTTTCTCCGAGCGTAAGCCCGCTCACGGTGAACGCGTCCAGGTCGAGGAGGCCCGGAATCTCCGCCAGTGTTCGGAGGATCGCGGAAATACCACCGGCCCGGTCGATATCCTCCATGTAGTGTTTCCCGGAGGGCGCGACCTTGCAGAGGTGCGGCACCCGCGCCGCCATCTCGTTGAAATCGCGCATGCTCAGCGGGATTCCTGCTTCGTGTGCCACGGCGATGGTGTGCAGCACGGTGTTCGACGATCCGCCCATCGCCATGTCCAGCGCCAGGGCATTGGCAAACGCGCCGCGGGTGAGGATGTCCGCGGGTTTCACGTCATCCCGCACCAGACGCACGATGGTCCTCCCCGCCCTCTCGAAAAGCGCGTCGCGCGCAGGATCAGTGGCGAGGATCGAGCCATTGCCCGGCAGGGCGAGTCCCAATGCCTCGCACAGGCAGTTCATCGAATTCGCGGTGAACATGCCCGAGCACGAACCGCAGGTCGGGCAGGCATGGCGTTCGATTTCGCCGAGCTGGTCTTCCGTGATCGACTGCGTCGAAAGCCGCCCCACGGCCTCGAACACCGAGGCCAGGTCCAACGATTCCCCGGTGGTGGGATTCCGGCCGGAACGCATCGGCCCGCCGGACACGAACACGGTGGGGATGTTCACCCGCGCCGCGCCCATCATCATGCCGGGCACGATCTTGTCGCAGTTCGGGATGCACACCACGCCATCGAAACAATGGGCACGGAGCATGGTCTCGATGCTGTCCGCGATGATCTCCCGCGAAGCCAGGGAGTAACGCATGCCGCCGTGGCCCATCGCGATCCCGTCGTCCACGCCGATGCAGTTGAACTCGAAGGGCACCCCGCCCGCGGCGCGCACCGCCTCGCGGACCTTGCGCCCCACCACGTCGAGATGGGCGTGGCCGGGGATGACCTGGACGAAGGAATTCGCGATGGCGATGAAGGGCTTTTCCCAATCGCTTTCCGACCGGATCGCTCCGGTGGCTCGGAAGAGGCTGCGGTGGGGCGCGCGGATCGCTCCTTTTTTAACGGTGTCGCTGAGAGCCATGGTCGGAAGGTGCGAAAAGATCGCTCATATTGGAATGACTTGATTGGTCGCACCATGATACCAATTCGGTATGGATTACTCGTTCCGGGAACTGGAATGCTTCCTCGCCGTGGCCGAGGAACTGTCGTTCACGCGCGCGGCCCGGCGGCTGAACCTCGCCCAGCCGCCGCTCTCCCGGCACGTCCGCATCCTGGAGGAAAAACTCGGCGCGGCCCTCTTCGAGCGCGGACCGCGCGGGGTCTCGCTCACCCCGGCTGGGCACCTGTTCTACGAGGAAACCCGGACCATCCCCCGCCGTCTCGCACGGGCGGGCGACGCGGTGAAGCGGAACGCCGCCGGTGAAACCGCGCGGCTACGACTGGGCTTCGTCAGCGCGGTGATGAACGATAACCTCGTGGAAATCCTGCGACGCTTCCGCACCGGTCGTCCGCAGGTCCAGATCCTCCTCCACGATGCGCCGCCGCATGACCTGTTGAAGGCGATCGCCGAGGGTCGGCTGGATGGCGGCTTCGTGGGCATCGAAGCACCACCGGATGCGGCCGGAATCGAAGTCACGCCATGGCATCGGGAACCGCTATACTGCTTCGTGGCCGCGGATCATCCGCTCGCCACGCGGAAGCAGGTCGCGATGAAAGAGCTCTCCAAGGAACCATTCGTCGCCGTGGCGCACGACGCCGCACCCGCGTTCGCCACCCTGGTGAACCGATTGTGCGGGGATGCAGGCTTCCGGCCGCGGATCATCCTCGAATCCTCCCGCGCCCAGGCGGTGGCGGTGATGGTGGCCGCAGGCTCGGGCATCGCCATTCTCCCCGCCGCCCTGGAGAAGCTCGCAGGAAGCGCGGTGGCGGCGATCCCCTTGAAGGGCCAGCCGAAGATCACCCACGTCTTCGCCCGCCGCACGGGCAAAGCCCAGGGCCCACTGGCCGATTTACTGAAGATCCTGAAGGGCTGAGAAATCACGCCCGTGATGGCGGCCACTGGGGAAATCCCCCGCGGCCGCCATCCGGTCGTTCATTGCATTCATTACCCAGGAAACCTCGTCATGGCACCGCGAGGCGCACGAAGAGCTTGCCGTTCACCGCCTTCGACAACGGGATCATGGTGGTCACCTGGTTGAGGCCCGCGCCATAGTAGTCGGGCGTTTCCAGGACGAAGACCCCGTCCACGCCGTTGGCGGCATTCGTCCAGCCGCTGAGGGTCGAACCGTATTGCACCACGGGAGTAAACAGCGGGGTCGAATCCGCGCGACGGCGATAGGTGAAATACAGCGCCGTTTCGTCACGCGTGGTCTCCGGCAGGCTGGCCTGCGAAGCCGCACCGGGATTGGCAGGATTCGGTTCGCTGCCGAAAATGAACTCGAGCACGTTCTTGATCCCGTCATGATCCGGATCGGCGTCACGGGTGGCATCCGCTCCGCTCAATCCCCTGGCACTGGCCCACGTCGTGAAGGCATTTGGCACGCCCACGGTGAGGGTGACCGCGCCGCCGTCGTTGTAGCGGAGGATGAAGGGATTCGAACCGACCGTGACCGCCCCGCCGTCCGGCAATCCGGCGAAGGTGCCGCTGAGCGTGCCGGTGTAGGTGATGAGCGTGAACTTGGTGCCATCCGCGAGACTGGCAGGCGCGCCGGCGACATCGGTGAGCGAAAGCGGTCCGCCACCGAGCGTGACGTTGCCGGTGACCTGCACGGCATCGGCCGTGGCGCTGGCGCTGTTCAGCTCCACCACGGCAATGGAGGTGGCGTCCAGCGTCAGCGCTCCGGTCTTGAGCGTGCCGATGCCCGCCCCCGGAGCCAGGGTGCCGGAAACCGTGGTGGCACCGGTGATGGTGCCCGTCCCGCCAAGGATAGCTCCGGCGGCCACGGTAACCGCGCCGCTGCCAGTCGCGCTGCCAGTGGTGTTTGCCACCACCAGGGTGCCGGCATTGACGGTCACACCACCCGCGAAGGTGCTCGCACCGGATAGCGACAGCAGACCCGCGCCGGTCTTGGTGATCGACTTGTTGCCGCTGCCCGCGCCGCTGTTCTGCGAGATCGGGCCGGTGATGGCCAGATCCACCGCGGCGGCACCATCCTCCACCTCGGCGGTGATGTTCGCGATGGTCATGTCCACGCGATTGTTGATGGTGGAAGTGGCCGCGGCGGCCACGGAATGGAGGGTCAGCACGCTGCCCGACGCACGCAGATAATCGTTGGTGGCGGTGGGGGCATTCACCGTGGAGGCGGTGAGATTGATGGTCTTGAGATATTCGCTGCCCGCGATGTTCAATATCGCACCGCCATCGAGATTGATGACGCGGTTGTTGACGGCCGTGTTGTTTCCATCGATGCAGAAGGCGATGGTGGTGGTGACGGTGGCTCCGGCATGGATCGTGAGCGGACCGGTGCCGATGGTGGTGGTGCTGTTCGGGATGCCCGCGTTGGTGGTGAGGCGCAGCGTTCCCGCGTTCACGGTGGTGCCGCCGCTGAAGCTACTCAGAGCGGCGAGCGTGTGGACATTGGCGCCGTTCTTCACCACGGCCCCGGTGCCGGAGATCACCTGGGCGGAGCTGAAGGCCACGTCATCGCTGCGGTTGAAGGCCAGCGTTCCCTGGTTCGCGATCGGACCGCTGCCAAGCGTGCCAGCGGTGCCGCCCGCGCCGATCTGAAGCGTGCCAGCGGTGAGGACGGTGGACGCATTCCCATTCGTGCCGGTGAGGATCAGGGTGTCTCCGGGGCTGTTGAACACCAGCGCACCGCTGATCGCACCGCCCCAGGTACCGCTGCCAGAGAGAGAGCCTCCCGCACCGGTCAGGGCATTTTGAATGGTCAATCCGCCGATCGCGAGCGTGCCGCCATTCAGCGTGACCGCTCCGCTGCCGAGCGCCGCGGCATTCGCGAGGGCGAGCGTCCCGGCATTGAGGAACGTGCCGCCGCTGTAAGCGTTCGCATTGGAGATGGTGAGTGTGCCGGAGCCGGACTTCAGCAGCGAGGTGGTGCCGGTGATCGCGAACGCACCGCCGAGCGAGTAGTCATTGCCGGTCGAGTGGTTGAACGTCACCGAAGTCGGAGCGACATCTTCCGCGGAGAGATTCACCACCTTGTTCGCCGCCGTGTCATCGAACAGCACGACGTCGCCGCTGATGAAATCGGTCGCCGTCGCCCCCAGGGGCAACATCCAGTTTCCAGCCGCTCCGGTGGCACCGGTTTTCCAGACACTGCTGTCGGTGCCGGTCCAGCGCGGCGTCTCGCCGGTGACGACATAGTCGAGCGAGTCCACGTTGTTCACCAGCGCGCCGGTCTGGCGGGCGCTCAGCGAGGTGGCGGAAACGGTGAAGGCCGCGAAATCCGCGGACGCAAGCGCGCCGCCACCATGGTGGATGAGGTGATAGGTTCCCTCCCCGCCAATGCTGGCACCGGACAGGTCGATGGCCACCGAACCCGCGGCCCCGGCGGCGGACAAAGCACCCGTGCCGAGGTTCACTGCGGACGAGGAGGTACTGATGGCACCGTAGGAAAGAGTGCCATTCCCCGCGAAAGCCAAACCGCCCAGCGTAAGCACACCGGTGGTGGAAACCTTGCCGCCGGACGCGACGGCGGCCGTGCCGGTGATGGTGCCCGTGCCGCCCAGCGTGGCTCCGGACGCCACCGTGACCGAGGCGCTGGCGACCGAGCCATTGACCATCAAGGCCCCCTGGTTCACCGCCGTGGCACCGGTGTAGGTGTTCGCACCGGAGAGGGTCGTGGTGCCGGTGCCGGACTGGGTGACACTACCGGTGCCGGAGATCGCATTGGCCACCGCGATCGCGTCCGGCCGGTTGAACACCAGCGCGGCATTGTTCGTGACGGCCCCGGAACCCAGGCGGCCCGCGGCGGTGCCATCGCCGATCTGGAGCGTGCCGGCGGAAATGGTGGTGGCACCGGTCCACACGGTGGTGCCCGTGAGGGTCGTGGTGCCCGTGCCCACCTGGATCACGGTGCCCGCGCCGCTGATGTTGTTCGCGACGGTGATGGCATCGCTGCGGTTGAAGCGGAAGGTGCCCGCGTTCGCCACGGTGGCGGAGGAAAGAATGCTGCCCGCGGTGCCACCGGAGCCGATGTTGAGCGTGGTGCCGCTGGAGACGGTGTAGGCCGTGCTCTGGTTGGTGCCGGTGATCGTGGTGGTGCCGGTGCCGATGGTCGTCGCGCCGGTGTAGGTGTTGTTTCCGGAAAGGGTGAAGGTGCCGCCCGCGTTGCTGCCGAAGTTCAGCGCGGACGAACCCGCAATCACGCCGGAGATCGTGCCGCTGCCACCGGTGATGGCCGCCGAGGCGGTGGTGGTGATCGTACCGGAGAGGATCGTGTTCGTGCCGAGGCGGATGGCCCCGCGGGTGGTCGAACCATCGCCGCTCCAGGTGTTTCCGGCGATGTCGATGTTGTTGGTGAAGCCGGAGCCGGTGGTGAAACCGCTGCCCCCGAAGTAAAGCTGGCCGCCGGACGCCACAGTCACCTTGCCGGTGCCGGCGGTGGTCGTGGTGTTGTTCAGGTTCAGGCGCACGCCCGCGCCGATGGAGGTGGCGCCGGTATAGTCGTTCGCCCCGGTGAACTGGATGTTGCGGGCGGTGCCGGAGGTGGAGGAAAGGTCCAGAGCGCCGCTGCCGCTGATCTTGCCGCTGATGGCCAGGGCGACGGTGGTGCTGGAGCCCGCGTTGAGGACGATGGAGTTCATCGCGCCATCCAAGGTGAACGCCCCGGAGGCGGTGGTTGCCGTGCTGGTGCCGTTGTTCGCCTGGAGGGTGCCGCCGTTCAGACGGATCGCCTTCGCGTAGGTGCCGGAGAGTGGAAGCTGCACCGTGGCTCCCGATTGGATGGACGCCTGGTTCGCCGCACCGGCCGCCCCGAGCGCCGAAAGGTGGTTCGCCACCACCGTGCCGCCACCGATTGAAACCGCGCCGGTCACCGTGTTCGAGCCCCCGAGCGTGAGCGAGCCGGTGCCGGATTTAGTGAAACCGCCGCTGCCCGCGAGCACGGAATTCACCGTGGCGTTCAAGGAGCCGGTGTTGATCACCGGGCTGCCTGCGAGCGTGAGCGTGCCACTGGCGATGGTGTAACCGGTGGTGCTGAACGTCAGCCCGCCTGCTGTGGCGGTGGTGAGCGTGACCGTGCCCGCGGCACCACCGAGGACCGCCGTGTCATTGTTGGCATTGATCCACGCGACATTGGTGACACCGCCGTCCGTGGTCCAATTGCCCGTGGCCGTGTCCCACGTGCCCGCACCACCGGTCACCGCGCTGTCCCCCGCCCCGACCGTGCCGGGCGAAATATCCCAAGTGACATCCGCCGCCCGCAACAGGCCGCACAGCGAAACCGACAGCAAACAACCGGTGAAAAGAGCTTTCTTCTTCATGGATCGGGGGTTTTGGAAACAGGCGGCACGATGCGCCTCGGTGGGGAGTGCCACCGCGCTTCAAAACCTGACCAAGAAAAACGAAGATTCCCGCGGAACGTGATTGGGCCTGATCCGAGAGCGAATGTAGTCGAAAGCTCCGCTTTCGAATCGTCTCCGCCAGCTCCAGTTGGCGGAAGTTGGGAGGCCAAACGACGTCCCCCAGAGGGAAAGCTGGAGCTTCCCCCTACATCCTGAAAGCGGAGCTTTCAGCTACATCGCCTCACGGATCCTTCACCCGCACCGCGTTGTCGTAGGGGCGGTTCACGAAGATGAGCGTGTCCTTGTTCCGCAGGGCGTGGGTTTCCACGTAGCTCCCCTCCGGCACATCCTGATAGAGGATGCCGTCCTTCACGTGCCAGTGGCCGTTGACGAAGTTCTCCGTGGCGAGGCGGCCGCCCTTGTAGAAACGCATCGTCCCGTCCGGCAGGAACTGGCGCTTGTGCTCCAGGCCACCGTAGAAGTAGCGCCAGGTCCCGATGAAATCCGCCTCGGTGGCAGTGGTGATGAGACCTTCCTCGAACTGGACGATGCCGGTGGCATTCGAGCCTCCCCTGAGTGGCTGAAGGGTGGCCCGCAGCGTCCAGCGCCCGGGCTCATACCGGTCGCCCGTCACCGGCAGGGTGAACAGGTTGTCATCCACCATGGAGGCCCGGCGGCCGGTGGCTCCGGTGCGGGGATCGCGGCAGACGACCACTCCATTGCGGAGCAGCATGACGTCCTTCACCGACACGTCGGCAGGTCCCTGCATCCATTTGAACACCGGCCGGTAGGTGCCGGACTTCCAGATGAGGTGCGTCACATCGAACTCCACCTGCCTCGGCACGGCGGACTTCAGTTCCCAGCGGAAATCGCGCGCGGGCATGCGGCGCACGAACTTCTCCCGGTCCAGCGGGATCGAGCTAACGGATTCTTCCGCGGTGTCGTCGTGCATCAGCGCCTGGTTCACCTGCAGCAGGCGCACGTCCTGGCCGGGAACATGGAGCTGCACCTTGCCATCGAAGACGCCGAGCTCGGTCTTGCCATCCGGATGGACGTCCATCGCGAACTCCGTGCCGAGATCCACGACACGGCCCTTCGCGTAATCCACGTGGAATCCCTCCGCGCCGCGCGGGACGTAGGCCACCAGCTTGCCAACCGTGAGACTGCCAGCCGTATCGTTCACGATCGAATAATCGACCGGTCCCTCCAGCGTGACCCGCACGCCGGAGCCATACGTCAGCTCGACGAGCCCGGTGCGGATGGACAACCGCCGCGTTTTGCCCTGGGAACCGAGCAGGTCCGGCTCGTGCCCCTCCGACCACTCCACGCCCATCAGGCCGGTGATGCGGGCAGGCAGCCCGTCCGCAGGCACGGTGGCGACGGGTTTCTCCATGACCTCCGGCCGGCGGCTGAGGAAGCCGAGTGCGAAGAACAACGCCGCGGCCGCCGCTCCGAGCGCCACCTTCACTGGGAAAGCGATCACGTTGCGCGGCTTCTTCTCCACGCCGGTGATGCCATCCAGCGCCTCGGCCATCATCGCCTCGTGGGTGACCATCTCCGAGTAATAGCGGAGGGCGTCCTCATCGTGCATGAGGTCCTCGAGACGGCTGGTGTCGACTTTGCTCATCTCGCGCTCGTCGAGCAACTGATCGACAAGCTGGCGGAGCTCGGGGGATGGCGGCTTCATGGCAGGGAAAGTTTCGATTCGATGCAGTGGCGCAGCCGCAGCCGCAGGCGCGAGATGGCCTTCTGGACGCGGTTCGGGTTTTCGGCGCGGTCCTGCGCGTCGGCGGTGAGCGAACCACGGTCCACATACTTCAGGCGCAGGAGACGGATCTCCTCGGCGTCCAATTGGGAAAGGCACCGGCGCAGCGCCTCCATGCGCGGCTCGGCCTCCTCCAGGATCTCCTCCATCGCGCCGGAGATGCGGTGCAGGCTGTCCTCGGAGAAACAGACCACCCGCTCCTCCCGCATCCGGTCACGGCGGTGGCCCATGGCCTTGAACCACGCCACCTTGAAGGCCCACGCCCGGAGGTTCGTGTCCTCACGGTATTCCTCGCGGCGCTCCCACAGGAAGATCATGGTTTCCTGCACCACGTCATCGCAGGCCGCCCTGTGCGGCAGAATCGAGAGCACGTAGCCGCGCAGGGAGATGCGGAGGGCGGCAATCCTGTGCGCCAGCTCCGCCTCGTCCCTGGGCAGGCCCTGGGGCTCGACCGGATCGGGGTTCACTATGGGGATGTTCCCCGAATCCCGGGAAGCTGACCAGAAATTAGCGGAAAGCACGCGCCGCACTCCGACATCTTCCCGGCTTCCCCACAACCGTACTGGAGTGGAGGGCAGCGCTTTGCCCACTGCGATCGGCAAGAACCTCGCCTCCCACTCCGTTCCCCCCTACTCGAACCGATCCTTTCGCCTCCTTGAAAACGCCCGTCACCGCGCTCCTTGGCCTGCTTTCTAGCCTGTGCCTTTCCGCCTGCCACAGCGGACACCCCGCCACCATCGCGCCCCATGTCCGCCATACCTGGCGGTTTCCGGAATCCGGCGTCACCTTCCACGACGAGTTTTCCCAGGGACGGTTGAACGGGTGCCAACAAACCGGTCCCGATCAATTCCATCTGACGATCTCCCCGGAAAACAAACCGATCAATCCCAGCCCGTGGTATGCCTTCCAGGTCCGGTCGGAGCAACCACGGCAACTCAGGCTCCACCTCGTCCTCACCGCGGATGGATCGGTGCTGCGGCCGCGCCTGAGCACGGACGGGAAAACCTGGCGGCTGATTCCCAAGGAGGATTTCACCGCCAACCGCGCGACCCACGATGCATGGGTCACCCTTCAGACAGGTCCCCGGCCGGTGTGGGTGGCAGCGCAGGAATTGGTCGGCCTCTCCGCCTTGAACGGCTGGATGGACCGCAAGGCCGCACTGCCCTTCGCCCGCGAGGCGCCCATCGGACAATCCATCGAAGGACGGCCGCTGCGGAGCCTCACCTTCAGCGAAACGGACCGGGCCCAGTACGTCTTCATCCTCGGCCGCCAACACCCGCCGGAGGTCACCGGCAGCCTCGCGCTGATGACCTTCGTCGACACCCTCACCGCGGACACCGCCCTGGCCCGCCGCTACCGCGGCCGCTTCAAGACGGTGGTGATCCCACTGGTCAATCCGGACGGCATCGAGCACGGGCACTGGCGTTCCAACCTCGGCGGAGTGGACACCAACCGGGACTGGAAAAAGTTCAGCCAACCGGAAACCCGTGCGGTGAGCGGGGCTCTGGTCCGCCTCGGCAAGGCACCCGGAGCGAAGCCGTGCCTGTTCCTCGACTTCCACTCCACCGGCAAGGACGTGTTCTACTGCCAACCCGATTCCGAGCCCACTTCCCTGCCCGCGTTCACCAGCCGGTGGCTGGCGGACATCCGCGCTCGCTTTCCCGGCTACAAATTCAAGCGCGAGGACGCGCACAACGTCGGCGTGCCGACCTCCAAAGGCTGGGCCCACCAAACCTTCGGCATCCCGGCCATCACCTATGAACTCGGCTATTCGACGGACCGGAAACTGATTCGCCAAGTCAGCCAGGGAGCGGCCGAAAGCATGATGACGCTGCTGCTGGAAGAAAACTCCAAAACCACCCGATGAACCGCCAATCGCGTCGGGCAAGGTTGCTCAACCCACGACCATCCGCAGCCTGAAGCCAACCAACTTGTTGCCCGTCGACAACGGCGATGCCTCGCAGCGGGAGCACCCTACCCCTCACGTGAATGTCCTCATCCCACGCTGGAGGATGCGGCGATGGGACGATAGGAAACGCACGTGCACACGCCACCCGTTCGAATTCTCGGTCTCTGCGGCAGCCTGCGGACAGGCTCCTCGAACCGGGCCCTTCTGGAAGTCGCCGCCGGATTGGCTCCGGATGGAGTGAGCTTCATCATCCACGATGGGCTCGGGGATCTGCCGTTGTTCCGACCGGATGTCACGGAAGTCCCCGCGGTGGTGGCTCGGTTCCAACAGGGCCTCGCCGCGGCCGACGCGGTTTGGATCGCCAGCCCGGAATACGCTCACGGAATCACCGGCTGCCTGAAGAACGCCCTCGATTGGGTGGTGGCCAGCGGTGAGTTCTCCAGCAAACCGGTCGCCGCGCCCAACACCTCCTATGCCTCACGGCACGCACACGAGTCCCTCATCGAGATCCTCGCGACCATGGATGCACGCGTGGTAGCCCCGGCCTCGATCCGGATCCCCCTGCCGGGCAGCCGGATCACACGCGCGGAAATCCTGGCGGACGAGATGCTTTGTGAACTCACCCGCTCGTCCCTGGAGGAACTGGTGGATGCCCTCAACCCGCGACCACCCGCAGGCTGAAGCCGACGAACTTGTTGCTCTCCAACAACGACGCCGCCTCGTAGCGGCGGCCCGACGTCCCGCTTTCGTTCACCGGGATGAAGTTGAAGCGCTGCTTGGTGCGGGCCAGGGCCGCGAGCGAATGCCGCAACACCTCGCCCCCGATCCGGACGATGTCATCCATCGACCGCAGCGAACTGAAAATCGGGTCTTCGCGGGCTGCGCGGTTCAGAAACACGATCAGACCGAGTTCATCCGCCAAAGCGACAGGATGAGGCGACTCCTCGTGAGCGAGCCGGAGCCGCAAGGCGTCCTGGGATCCCAGCGCCTTGCGGATGTAGTGGGCGGTCAGGATCAGGTCTCCGATGGTGCCGGACACCACCTCGCCCATCGCAAGTTGGTCATCGGTCCACGGTTTCGATTGGCCGCGCACCGTTTCCTTCCATTCCGTGAAGGATTTCCGCGGATGCAGGCGGGCACCTCCCGGCGTGATCTCGACGTTCTTCTGCGGCTGGCCGGCCCAGCGGATCTGCTCGGCCTCCTCGCCGCGGAAAAGGACCAGCATGTCCGGGCGGAACTTCGAAAGCGGGATCGCCAGGAAGCCGCCGACGGACTCCGGCAGCGCCAGTTCCGGGAAGGCCGCGCCCGCGCGGTTTGTCGCCAGGGATTGGATGTCCTCCTGCTTCATCAGCAGTTCCCCGAGCCGCTTCACGGACTCCGCGTCCGGCACCAGGCCGTGCGCTTCATAGCGGCCGTCGTAGTAAAGGCACATGCCGTCCGCCCCCATGGTGACGCAGATCTCGCCCGCCATGGTCATCATCGTGCCAATCCAGTCCTGCTCACGGGTCACGCACTGGATCACGGTGGAAGCCTGGATGATTTTGTTGGAAAGACGCGCGGAATCGAGCTCCGCACGCAGGCGGCTCTCGCGCGCCATCGCCGCGAGGTCGAGCGCGAGCTGGTTCGTCAGCGAGGCGAGTTGCACCTGCACCTTCGGCGGCAGTGGCAGCGGGCTGCCGTGGTGGCACGAGATCATGCCCCACAGCTTCGCATCCACCACCACGCCGGACACGAAGCTGGCCCGCACCTCCATGTTCCGCAGATACTCCACATGGATCGCCGCGGGCTGGCGGTAGCGGCACAGCGAGAGATCGAGCGGCCCGCCACCCGACGACGGATTGCCGACGATCGGCACGGGCGGCAAGGTGATGTCCTGGATCAAGCGGACGTCATTGATCATGAAAAGCGCCCGCGCCTGTTTCGGGATATCGCTCGCCGGATAGCGGAGGCCATCGAACGGCTCCCAATCGCCGCGGCGCTGCTCGGCCGCGACCTCGCCGGAGCCATCGGAGTGGAAGCGGTAGATCATCACGCGGTCGAATCCCGTGTGGCGGCGCACCTCCTCGGCGATCGTCACCAGCTTCGATTCGAGATCGGTGCAGCCCTCGATGCGGCTGAAGCTATCGGCCAGCATGCTGTCCCGCTCGTCCGCATCGTAGCCCGGCTGCGGGGCGAAGGTCTCATCGAGGAAATGCTCGATCACCAGGTGCGTGTCCCGCAGGTGCAGCCAGCATGGCATCGGGCTCCTTCCACTGAAAGTCACATCGAGCAAACGCGGACCGCGGCCACGCCACAGGTGCAGGCGCCCCAACAAGGTCTCGAAACCGCCTTCCGGAAAAAGCTCGCTCGCTGTTAGACTCCACAGTTCCCGGGCGAGCGCCTCACCGAACAGAGAGGCCACGTTGCCGCTGGCGTGGGTGACCTTGCACGAGGCAACGTCGATCGCCAGCAAGGCAGCGCCGTTCTGAACCTGGCCGATCAGATGGATCGGCTCTTCGGCGCAATACCGCAGAGCCTCCTCGATGTCAGAAATGTTGGAAGAGGAGCTCATGATTCAAGTTGTGGGGGAAGGGGACGCATGGAATAGGTCTCGGCGATGGACGCCCCCACGGCCCGCGAGAAACTTAGATCAGCAACATCCGATGCCCACACAAGCTTGGACCGGCATGGGCTCATGAAATGTTTGTTGGAGGCGGAGATCCCTGCCGATGCCTATGTGCGTTTGCTCAGAGGGTATTTTGCATGGTTTGGCCCCTGGGAGGCCCATATGAAGACCAGGCACCCGGATCTCGTTGCAAAGTTCGGCTCCGGGCGTTTCGAAAAGTCAACGTGGTTGCAAAATGACCTGTCGCATTTCGGACCTAACAAAACGCCCGCGGACCTCCCCGTGCCCGCCTGGTCAGACGATGCGGCGGCGATGGCCGGGTTCACCTATGTCGCCGAGGGTTCGACGATGGGCGGCTCCCATCTGGCCAAGCGGCTCCCCTTCCCCGGCGCGCTGTCGTTCTACGCCTCCTACGGCCCGGAGCTGATGACAATGTGGCGCGGCTTCATCCCGAAGCTCGATGAAGTCCTCACCGATTCCGCCGACTGCGACCGCGCGATCGGGGCGGCGAAGTCGGCGTTCGAATGGTTCGACGGCATGTTCGATTGGGTCGTCTCTGGAAACGAGTGAATCAGTGCGACTCCGGTCCGTAGAACACCTTCCACAACACCAGCCCGTGCGCCGGCGCATTCATTCCGGCCACGCGGCGGTCCTCTCTGGCAAGCATCGCCTTCACCTCTCCCGGCGGATACTTGCCGTTACCGATCTGCACCAGCGTGCCCACGATGCCGCGGCACATCTTGTAGAGGAACCCCTCGCCTTCGATCGTGAAGGTGACCTTGGAGCCCGAGCGCTTCACCTCGCAGCGGGTGAGCGTCCGCACCGCGTCCTCCAGCACGTCGCCGCGGTTCGCGGTGAACGAACGGAAATCGTGGCGGCCCACGAAAAGCGCGGCAGCCTCGCGCATCGCCTCAAGGTCCAAGGAACGCGGCACATGCCACGCTTGCGATCGCAACAGCGGATTCATCACCGCGTGGTTCCAGACATGGTAGCGGTACTGCTTGCCGGTCGCGTCAAAGCGGGCGTTGAACGACGGATCCGCCTTCACCGCCGACCTCACCCGGATGTCGTCCGGCAGGCAGGCATTGATAGAGAGCACCAGATGCCGCGCGGGCATCTTGAACTCATCCGGCGGGATCTCGAAATGCGCGACCATCCCGAAGGCATGCACGCCCGCATCGGTGCGGCTCGATCCCTGGACCCGCGGGGCGCTCGGGAACAACTTGGCCAGCGCAGCCTCCAGAAAATCCTGCACGCCTTTCCCCGAGCGCTGCGACTGCCAGCCTTGGTAGGCGGCGCCGTCGAAGGCGAGGGTGAGTTTGAATTTCAGGGCGTCCACACGGACTTCAAACCACGCCCACAAGCTCTTGCCCATGCCGAAGTGCCGCCGACGCTCCGGACCAAGGCGCGATCTCACCATCGCGTGGGTCCTTGATCCGGAGCTGGGGGGGAGAACCGGGGGAAGATCGGCGGTCAATTCACCGTGAAACCGCTGGCCATCGACCACATGTTCGGGCCGAAGGTGACGTTCAGGGCGTAGGTGCCGGTGGCATTGGCGGGGAGATTAAAAACGAGGGTGACCACGCCGGTGGTGGTGTTTCGCGTGTAACTGCTAGCCGTGATCGTGGTCGCGCCGGTGCGGGTCAGCGTGGCCGAAGTCGGCTGTACGTTCACAGGCGGCGGAGCCGGGTTGTAGGAGTTGTTCATCGTCACCGTGAGCGTGGCTTGGGTCCCGTGGGTGCCGCTGGCGGGCGAGACCGTGGCGAGACCGTCGGTGGCGGTTCCTGTTCCAGTGCTCCCGGTTCCAGTTCCGGTCCCAGTGCCCGTGCCGCCGTCGTAGCTGGCGAGCGCGGTGCGGGTAACGCGGTAGAAGCGCTTCGGATGATCGTTGGCCGCACCGCTCTCGACGTAGCTGGTGTTGATCGCCGCGCTGGCCGCCGCCTGGGCGGAGGTGAGGGTCGTCCACGCCAGCAGGTCATCGCTGGCGTCCACCTTGTAGGTGCCGCCTTCCACGCTGGTCCAGGTGAGGGTCACGTTTCCATTGCCACCGTTCACCGCCGGCGAGGCGGCTTTTTCCACGAGGTTCGCGCCGCCGTTGCTGAAGTAGGAGGTCACGGTTTCCGATGCCGTCGCGGTGCCGCCGGTGGGATTGCCGAAGAAGTAGAGCGTCGAGTTGTAGGGGAACTGCGGCACACCCGCGGCATTCAGGCACAGGAAGTAGGCGTAGGTGCCGCCGGGGAACTCCGGGGTCACGCAGTAGCGGACGTTGTATTCATTGAGGTCGAAGTCGGTGCCCTGCGCGTATTTCGTGGAGCCCGCCTTGTAGAGATCACCGAGGTAGGCCCAGTCCTCGTTGTAGCGGCCCAGCGGATAGGTGGTGGAAACGGCCGGGCCGGTGGCGGAGATGTTGCCGTTGTTGCGGGTGGCCCAGGCAGGGAGCGACCGGCCGGTGTTCGTGATGTTGTCCACACCGGTGGTGGCCCCATCCCGTTTCACGAAGCCGCCGACCATCCGGCGGATGCCGCTGTTCGGATCCAGCGCGCTGGAGTATCCGTTCGGCCCGTAGACCGGATAGCCGTCACGCATCCAGCCGATGATCGGCGAGTGCTTGGTCGGCGCGGCGGCGGATTCCGAGTAGGTCTTGGTGGCGGAGTTGAAATCGACGTGGTCGCCCAGCAGGTAGCGCAGGGCGATCGGATTGGCGTGGTTGTGATACTTGCCGGTGTTCTGCTGGTGGGTGTTGCCGGGATCGAAGGTGATGCCCTCGTTGAAATATGCATCCCGGTGCCACTGGCCGGTGCCGGGGCTGGCCTCGGTGCCATTGGAGTAGGAGAACCCGTCCGTCGGATCGAACATGGACACGCCGTCCACGTAGAAGCCGATGGAATCCTCCATGCCCTTGGTGTTCGACTTGGTCGCGGGAGGCGTCGTGAGCGTGGAAGTACGAGGAATCCGGTAGTTCAGGTTCTGGTTCACCGGCAGATTGACGAACTCGGTGGTGCGGGCCGCGTTGTCATACCACGGCCCCATCGTGTAGGGACCGAGGTCGGAGCTGTTGAAATAGATCCAGCTCGCGGAATAGGTGATCGTCTGGATACCGCAGTAGACCGGCTGGCTCTGCGTGTTCCGCCCGTTCGTCCAGGTGGTGTAGGTGGTGCCGGCGAGCTTCTCGGCGTCCGTGCGGTGGATGCGGGCGTATTTCGAGGAATACGCCGTGATCCACGAGGTGAGCTGCGGATCGGCATGGGCGGCCAGCGTGGTGAAACCGAGGATGGCGGTGGCGAGGGAAGCTTTCATGCTGTCGTGGAGCGTGGCAGATGGACGATTAAGCCAGCGTGAATGGCCTCAGTTTCCTGTTGGAAAATCCTCATCGGTTAGAGCGCGCAGGAACGCCACCAGCGCGCGCTTGTCCTGCGGCGAAAGGTTGAGCCCGCCCGCCGGATGCTTCGCGAGGTTCGCGTCGAGCGTGTCGCTCCGCTTCACGCCGCCGCTGTAGTGGTCGACCACCTCCTCGAGCGTGGCGAAGCGACCGTCATGCATGTAGGGCGCGGTGAGCGCGATGTTCCGCATCGTCGGCACGGCGAACTTCCCGCGGTCGCCCGCGTGGCCGGTGACCGCCGAGCGTCCGGCGTCCTCCGGCTCGGCATCGAGGCCGTTGTTGGCGAAGGCCAGGCTCTGGAACATCGGCCCGCCGTGGCAATGGAAGCAATCCGCCCCGCGCAGGCCGCGGGCGGGATCATACTCGGTGTTGAACAAGCGCTCGCCCCGCGCCTCCTCCTCGCTCAGCGAATCCTCGCCACGCATCGCCCGGTCGAACTTCGAGTTTCCGGATACCCGCGTGAGCAGGAACTGCTCCAGCGCCCGCGCGACCAGGTCACTGTCGATCTCTTCCGATCCGAACGCGGCAGCGGCCATCGCCCGGCACTTCGGGTCCGCAGAAAGCCGCGACACCACCTCCGGCAGGGCCGCGTGCATCTCCACCGGGTTTTCGATCGGCTGGAGCACCTGCGCCCGCACCGTCGGCGCGCGGCCGTCCCAGAAGAACGACGACTTCCACGCGAGATTGAACAGCGGCATCGCCTGGCGCGTGCCGGTGTCGCCGAACGCCCCGACGCTGAAACGCCGCGAATCCCCCAGCCCCTGGTCCGCCACGTGGCAGGACGCGCACGACTGCGTGCCGTTTCCGCTGAGGCGGGTGTCCTGGAACAGATGGCGGCCGAACGCCACGCCCTCGTTGGTGAGCGGATTGTCCGCCGGCAGGTCCGGACGCGGGAAGCCCGCGGGATAGGTGAAACGATACGGCGTGGCACCGGGCGCGATGCGCGCGTTCACCTTCGCCGCGACCTCGGCTCGGCTCGGGGTGGGAGCCACGCTTTCCACGCGGAAGGCAGCCACCAGTTTCGCGCACAGCTCCCCGGCCAAGGCATCCTCGGGCCGCGAGTGGGTGGACGCGTTCGTCTCGCCGATCTCCATGCCTTCGAACACCGGCTTGAGGTCGAGCTTGAGATGCAGCGTTTGGTCGCGGGAGAGATCGAGGTTCACCGGCAGCTCCACCGTCATCAGGTGCTCATCGTTCGCGAGGTGATAGGAATACCCTCCCATCGTGCCATCCGGCCCGCGCCAGCGCCCCTCCAAGGCCGCGAACACGTAGCCGCCCTGCCATCCCCAGTGCATGCCATTGACCAGCGGGTTGAGCGGATGACGCGGCGGATAGCGGGAGGGATCGCCGTGGTTGATCTGCGGCGGCACGCCGATGTGGAAACGCAGGCGGGTGAACTTCCCGTCCGGCGCGTTCACCAGCGCGAAGTGGTTGCGCCCGTCCCGAAGACCAAGGTAGGCCGACCATTTCTCCACCCCGATCCAGCCGCCATCCTCGCGCTGCAACGCGGCCGCGGAGAGCAGCAGGTCGCAGCGGGTCACGGAAACGCTCCTGCGTGTCCCCGTTTCCAGACCCAGGGTATCGAAGGCGAGCGGCGCGGGGCCGAAGCACGGCAGAACTTCCACGTCGAGCCGGTGCTGGGCCTCCGCGCAGTTCAACCCGGCGAGGATGGCGGTGAAAAGGAGGGAGAGGGTTTTCACGGACGCCGCCACCTTGCCAAACCGATCATTAAGCCAGCGTGAATGATTGAGTCATGAGCCACGGGTCATGGGTCACGAGTGAAGAAATGCACCCAACCGCCGTGACCCGTGACCACATATTCATCGTGCCTTAATCTACGGCCTGCTACGGTCACCCCGAATGCGAGTGCTTGTTGTTGAAGATGAACCGGACCTCCTCGGCACCCTGGTCCAGGCGATGAGGGAGGAAGGCCATGCCGTGGACGAGGCCGCCGATGGCGAGGAAGCCCTCTACAAGGCCATCGAGTGGGACTACGACGCCATCATCCTGGACGTGATGCTGCCCCGCCTCGACGGCTTCGAGGTACTCAAGCGCCTGCGTGCGAAAAAGAAGACCCCGGTGCTGATGCTCACCGCCCGCACCAAAGTGAACGACCGCATCCACGGCCTCGACAGCGGCGCGGACGATTACATCCTGAAACCGGTGGATCTCGAGGAGCTCGCCGCCCGGGTCCGCGCCCTGATCCGCCGCTCGCAGGGTGATGCCAGCCACCTGGTTCGCGTCGGCGATGTCGAGGTCGACACCTCCGCCCGCAAGGCCAGCAAGGCCGGACAAGCCGTGCCCCTCACCGGCCGCGAGTACGCGCTGCTGGAGTTCATGGTGTCCCGCCGCGGCAAGATCGTGAGCCGCACCGACCTCTACGAACACCTCCACGACGAGAACGACACGCCGATGTCCAACCTCGTGGACGTCCACGTGTTCAACCTCCGGAAAAAATTCGGCTCCACCTTCATCACCACCCTCCGCGGCCAGGGCTACAGCATCGAGGCATGAGTCTGAGAAAATCCATCCGCTGGCGCATCCAGTCGTGGCACGGCCTGCTGCTGTTCGCCGTCATCGGGGGATTTTGCATCACCTCCTACCGGTTGGAGCACGCCAACCAGCTCCGCATGGCCGACCACGAGCTGGAGATCCGCCTCACCGCCATCGGAGCCGCGCTGACCCAGGGCGCGGGTGGCTCCACCGCAGGCGGTCCACCGCCCTACGGCAATCCCGGCGGAGGCCCTCCCAATGGCAATCGGGGCAATCCCGGCGGAGCGGGCGGCAACAACGGGCGGCCCCAGCGCGCCGGAGGAGCCCAGCCCGGCCGCCCGGCTAACGGCGGCTACGTCGCCGCCAACCAAGGCCGCCCCGCAGACGACGAACTGCCACCGGACGATTTCGGCGACTTCGAGGAGCTCTTCGATGAGCCGCAGGGGGGCAACGGCCCGATGCCTGGCGACGGCCCCGGCCGCAGCGGCTCCGCCCAGGCTCCGCCGCCCCAAGGCCCGCCTCCCGGCTTCAGCAGCAACCAGATGAAGGCGTTCTTCAACACCAAGGATCCCGAGCCCTACTACTACGTCACCTGGACCCGGCGGAACACCTTGCTGGATGCCTCCTCGGCAGCACCCGCCAATGTGCCTCGTCCCCCTGGTGATGACCCGGCCTTCGCCAAGGGCATCCGCACCCGCGATGGCGTCCGCGAGGCCTTCCTATTCACCCCGCCCGGCGAATGCCTGCTGGTCGGCCGCTCGCTGGCCGGCATCAACGGTGACATGACCGACTTCGCCTGGAAGCTGGCCGGCATCGGCGGCAGCGTACTGGTCGCAGGGCTCGCCATCGGCTGGTGGATCGCCTCCCGCGCCATGCGCCCGATCTCCGACATCAGCGCCGCCGCCACCCGCATCGCCGCCGGACACTTCGACGAGCGCATCCGCACTGAGGAAACCGAGAGCGAGCTCGGCAAGCTCGCCACCCTCCTCGACGACACCTTCCAGCGCCTCGACACCGCCTTCGACGAACAGGCGCGTTTCACCTCCGACGCCGCCCACGAGCTCCGCACGCCGGTGTCCATCATCCTCGGCCAAGCCCAGCTCGCCCTTTCCAAGGAGCGCAGCCCCGGAGATTACCGCGCCGCCTTTGAAATTTGCCAGCGCGCCGCCAAGCGCATGCACGGCCTGATCGAGTCCCTGCTCCAGCTCTCCGTGCTCGATGCCGCCCCGCATCAAACGGACGTCCGCCTCTGCGACCTCGCCGAGCTCACCCACGACCACACGATCATGATGCAGGTGGTGGCGGCGGAGAAAAACATCCGCCTCCGCGAGGAACTCTCGCCCGCCCCCTGCCACGCCAATCCCGACCAGATCGGCCAGATTCTGATGAATCTCCTCACCAACGCGGTGAAATACAGCCCGGAGGGAGCCGAAGTCCGCGCCGTGACCCGGGTGGAGGGCGATTTCGCCGTGGTCTCGGTGCGCGACAACGGCCCGGGCATTCCCGCCGAGCATCTCCCGCATCTCTTCGACCGCTTTTACCGCGCCGATACATCCCGCAACCGCTCGACCGGCGGCGCGGGCCTCGGCTTGGCGATCTGCAAACGCATCGCCGACGCCCACAATGCCACGCTCACCGTGGAGAGCGTGGTCGGCATGGGCACGGCCTTCACCCTGCGCGTCCCGATGCAGAAGCCGTAAGGGGCCTTACGCCAGCGTTTCCAGCAACGGCCGGTCCTTCCAGCTCCGGGAACCGCCGAGGCGCGCGAACACCCGGTTCTTCGAGGGCCAGATGAACACCCGCTGGCCGGACGAACCGACGAGGGCCACCAGATCCGCCGGGTGTTGGGTGGACAGGCACGCGCCTGCCCAGAAACCGCTCGCCGGTGCGGGCTCGATCGAATCCTCGACCTCGATGCCGTGGACGCCGCCACGCTGGACCTGGACATTCCGCCACAGGCCGCCGCCGAACATCGGATTCGCGGCCGAGGGCCGGGTGACGTTCGCGAACACCCCGGCATCGAAGCCATCCGCGCTCTCGCCACGCAGCAGGTGGGACAAGGTCCGGCCGAGCCGACCAAGGTCCTCCACCGTGAGTTTCGTGCCGGTCGAGAGATAGAAGCGCCCTTTCAGATCGGACCGCCACTCCGGCGAATCGAGACCGATGGCCCCCAGGACGTGGCGGGTGAGATGCTTTTCGAGCGCATTGCCACCACCGAGACGCCGGTTGAGATACTCCGCCAGCACCTCCCAATGGGACGCACCGTAGCGGAAAAACGTGCCGGGTGAGTTCACCACCCGCAGCGCCAGCGCGCTCTTGCCCTTGTCCGGCACGGTGGCCCGGTAGAGGGCGTTGCCGCCGTTTTCGAGCCCGGAAACCTGCTGCAGCAGCATCCGCGGGGTGATCCGCTGCTTGGCCGCGTCGCCCTTCCACTCCGTGAGCGTGAGGTAGAGCGGTTCATCAAGCGACACCTTGCCCTGCGACACGGCCTTGGTCACCGCCAGCCCGGCGAGGGTCTTCGTGATGCTGAGCGAGCCGCTGCGTTCGTCGGCATTCCAGCTCGCCACCTTCGACCGGCCTTCCCACAGCGCCCAGCCCTTGGCCCCGTTGCGGGTGGCCACCTGCTGGAGCCCGGCGACTCCCCCGCCGGACGCGCCCCACGCCGGAACGGCCCCGACCAGCGAGCTGAAAAGTCCGGCTCCCGTGAGTTTCAACCAGTCACGACGTGTCTGCATCCCCCATCTTGGCATTTGGAGGCCGGATGGAAATCCAAAATCTGCCGCGACCGCCTAACTGTGAGACGGCTGTGGAATCCCGGCCCGGATTTCCAATGGTTCCACGGCGTTCCCCGGGATAGAAACGAAACCGTCATGTGGCTGGATCTTCTGCTGGAAATCGTCCTCGAAATCGTTGGATCCGTGGGCGATCTCTTCTTATCGCTCCCAGATCCGTCCGATCCCTATACCCGGAGGTCCGAGCGATGGGACGACAACTGATTTCCAATCCCATGCGGATTTCTCACGGCGGAACTTGAAACTTGGCACCCGCCCCGTCCGGCCCTACATCCGCGCCGTGCTCAGCATTCACAAGCTCACCAAGACCCTCGGCGGACGCACCCTGCTCCGTGGAGCCGAGATGACCATCAACTGGGGCGAACGCGTCGCCCTCGTCGGTCCGAACGGCGCCGGCAAATCGACCCTCTTCCGCATGATCCTCGGCGAGGACAGCCAGGACGAAGGCACGATCGAGCGCGATGAATACGCCATCACCGGCTACCTGGAACAGGAAGCGGGCGACCCGGGCGATGAGACCATCCTGGAGATCGCCATGGGCATCACCCCGGAGATGGTGAACATCCTCCGCACCATGCGCGAGCACGAGGCGAAGAACGACCACGGCCACCCGGACTACGCCGCCGCCCAGGACCAGTTCACCCACCTCAACGGCTACCAGCTCGAACCGAAGGCGAAGAAGATCCTCGCCGGCCTCGGCTACAAGGAGACCGATTTCCACAAGCCCGCCCGCGAGTATTCCGGCGGCTGGATCATGCGCGCCTACCTCGCCCGCCTCCTCGTCATGGAGCCGGATCTCCTGATGCTGGACGAGCCGACGAACCACCTCGACCTGCTCTCCCTGCTCTGGCTCCAGCGTTACCTGCGGAACTACTCCGGCGCGGTGCTGATGATTTCCCACGACCGCGACTTCATGGACGAACTCGTCGAGAGCGTCGTCGAGATCGACCCGGACGCCGCCAAGCTCATCACCTACACCGGCAACTACTCCAGCTACCTCGAACAGCGCGAGCAGCGCTACGAGCAGCAGCTCCAAGCCTACCGGAACCAGCAGAAGGAAATCGAGGCGACCCAGGAATTCATCGACCGTTTCCGCCAGGTCACCTCGAAGGCCGCCCAGGTCCAGAGCCGTGTAAAGCAGCTTGAGAAGCTGGAGCGCATCGAGAAGCCGCGCGCCCCGCGCAAGCCCTTCAAGTTCGCCTTCCCGCAGCCGCAGCGTTCGAACCAGAAGGTCATGGACCTCCAGAAGGTTTCCCAAGCCTACGGCGAGAAGCAGATCTACAAGGACCTCGATCTCACGCTGGAACGCGGCGAGAAGATCGTGCTCGTCGGCCCGAACGGCGCGGGCAAGTCCACCCTCATCAAGATCCTCGCCGGCGTGCTGCCGATCAATGGCGGCAAGCGCGACGTCGGCTACGCCACCAAGCTCGGCTACTACTCGCAGCACCGCTCCGAGGCCCTCAACGAGGACAACACCGTACTGGAGGAAGTGATGTCCTCCTGCCCGACCCTCCGCGAGGACGAGGCCCGCTCGATCCTCGGCTCCTTCCTCTTCCGCCGCACCGACGTGGAAAAGCGCTGCGGCGTCCTCTCCGGGGGTGAGAAATCGCGACTGAACCTCGTGAAGTTCCTCACCGACCCGCCGAACCTGCTGCTGATGGACGAGCCGACCACCCACTTGGACATCCTCTCCATCGACTCGCTGGTCAACGCGCTCAAGAACTACGAGGGCACCCTGGTCTTCATCTCCCACGACGTGCACTTCATCCGCACCCTCGCGGAAACCACCCTGCACATCAACAACGGCACCGTCACCCGTTACGCCGGCGGCTACGACTACTTCCTCGAGAAGAGCGGCCTCAATGACGACCGCGGCGCGGTGACGGCCTGAGGTCCATCATCCAACCCACCTTCGAAAGGCCCGGAGTATCTCCGGGCCTTTTTCGTGCCGCCCCTTCCAAAGCACGGCCCACCTTCCCATTGCCGGGCCTCGGTCGCCCTGTCATGATCGACTCATGGGTATGAAGATCTTCCGTCCCTCCCTGACCGACATCTACAACCAGATCCGGGTCAGCCAGGCCGCGCCCGATCTGACGGATATCGGCAGCCGAATCCAAAGCCTCGAAACCCAGGTCGAGCACCTGCGCGCCCTCAACCGCGCCTTGGTCGAATATCTCGCGGACCACGTGAACCTCTCCCCGCAGGCGTTCCTCGACCAGCTTTCCAAAGAACATCCGAAGCAGGACGCCGAACACACCCTGCACTGCCCGTCCTGCGGCACGCTCATCGCCAGCGACGCGAAGGCCTGCTATTCCTGCGGAATGAAGGTGGGCACGGATACCTACATTCTCGGCTGATCGACGATGTCCGCCACGGATTTTGAAAACCATGGAGCCGACGTGCCGCAATTGATCGGCCGGAGGTGCTTTCTCACCCTCGCCACCAATTCGCTGAAGCTCCACATCGACGCGGACAAGAAGGGAGGCATCTACCTTTGGATCGATCCTCCCTGGCAATTCGGAAAGGACGGAGAAATCATCGAATCTTCCGCCAGCTACCCTTTCGAAGGCGACAAGGAAGGCTTCACCCACTGGACGTCCCGGTTCGCCCCGATCCGGGAAAGCCGTTTCGAACAAATCGAAGCCCAGCCCGATGGCAGCCTCTGGATCACCCTCGCGGACGACTACCAAATTTTCGTCCCCAAAGAGTTCATTCCCCGTGAACCGGATGATGCCTTCAGTTGGTATGACCACTGGTATCTGAACCTGTCCCCCTCCGAACCATGATCACCACCGGTTCCATTTCGCGCACGGAGGCCACCGACCGCTTCGATTTCCTCGCGGAACATTTCCGCGGAAGGCGCAAGGCCTTGCACGATTTCACCCACATCGATCCCGATTTCGTGTTCTGGATCTACCCGGACGGCAGGCTGTTCGATGCGAAAGACGCCCACATCCGGAACATCCCCAAGGGCCACGAACACATCCTGAAGGATGAACCCGAGTATGGAGGCTTCCTCCGGGGCCGCATCGCCCGCCGGGGAGATCACCAGCTCATCGTCGTCTATTGTCGGGAAGATGCCCTGCTCGACGATACCTGCCGGATGCAGCAGTTTCTCAGCGGCATCTCCCGTGTGCCGGTGTTTCTCGACGACGATGCGCTGGTGGTCAGCGACAACGCCGATATCTACGGAACGCTGGCCGATATCGAAGCCCGGCTGGTTAAGTTCCCTGCCGCTCGCCGCTGGAGGTAGGACTGCTCTCGCCGAGAGCGCCGGGTCTTCCGCAACAGAAGCCGGAGTGCGGGAGCTTGCTCCCACCCAAGGCGCTGCGGGCTTGCCCGCGGGAGAAGGACGGGACCAGCCCTGCAAAGCGAAAGCGCTCCACCTTCCGGGAGCAAGCTCCCTCAGCCCCCGGCGGAGGCAAGCCATCGCACTCCGGTTCCTGTTAGGACAATGCACTTCCAGCAACCGATTTCCATCGCCCGCTCGTTCCAGCGAAACGCCCCTGTCGTCACGGATTCCAACATCGGGCCATCAGCCGCGCCAAGGGCCTCTCTGGATACTCCGCTTGCAATCGCCTGAGCAGGGCTTCCCACTTCGGTTTTCTCATTTCATTGACTGACAATCCGAAGAGCCACGGTGACTCGACCTCTTCGTTGTCGAATCCGGCCAGATAGTTCCGTTCAGCGGCTTCTTCTTCAGCCAGCCACCGGGCCAACTCTTCTTCACGGGTCTCCGTCAAATCCGGAACCACGAAGCGCGCGATCGCGACCACGGCCAACACGAAAAACGGCCGGTCATCCCCTCTCCCGATCCGGGGAATCTTCCAAAGAAGAAATCCAGCCAAGGCGGCCAAAGCCTCCGGCCCCACGACCAACGCCGACTCCAGCAATTGGATCACGGTTTCGTTGGTGGCCGCGTGATTGGAAGTCGCCAACAACACGGCGCATGAAAACGCGCGCATCCGATGCCCCCTCACCCCCTTGCCGCCAGGCTTCCATTCCTCCACATCAGGCTCGGACCAACGGATGAGCTCCAACACCTCCTGCGGATACCAATGGTCCAGCTCATCCCACTCTTCTCCCTGCCACACCGGCATCAGGGACTCCAGGTGCCTCTCGGCACCCTGCTGGTAATCCGCCCCCGCGATTTCCCGGAGCATCGATTCGTCGATCCGCTTGCGGAAACACCCGGTTGCCGCCCACCGGTCAGGGGGGAAAAGAAGCGCGAGCCATTCCGGTGGCCCGATGGTTGGTTCATGCGTGGGATTCATCGCCTGGCGGGTGGATCGAAAAATCCACCAATCCCCATCCGGAGACAATTGCCGAATCTGACATCTCCCTAACCAAACCCTCCTCGCTTTTCCCGCCCTCCGTGTGTAGGGGTGCCGCATGTCGGATCCAGCATCCACCCCGCCGCCCCATCAGGACTATCCACAGGCGGTGATCCCCGCCATTCCTCCGCGGCGGCACCTTGAAGGGCAGACCGCCCTCGTCACCGGGGCCAGCTCGGGCATCGGGCGGGCGGTGGCCATCTCGCTTGGCCAGGCCGGCGCGAATGTCGCTGTGAACTATTCCTCGAAGGCGGACGCCGCCCTGGAGGTGGTGAAGGAAATCGAAGCCGCCGGCGCCCGCGCCATCGCCGTGAAGGCGGACGTTTCCAAGGAGGACGAGGTGCTGGCGATGTTCGACGCGATCCGCGCCGAGTTCGGCACGCTCGACATCCTGGTCAACAACGCCGGACTCCAGGTCGACGCGCCATTCATCGACATGACGCTCGCCCAATGGCAGAAGGTCATCGACGTGAACCTCACCGGCCAGTTCCTCTGCGCCCGCGAGGCCGTGCGCGAGTTCAAGAAACGCGGCGTGCGCCCGGAAATCTCCTGCGCCGCCGGGAAGATCATCTGCATGAGCTCCGTCCACGAGGTCATCCCGTGGGCCGGACACGTGAACTACGCCAGTTCCAAGGGCGGCGTGATGCTCATGATGAAGAGCATCGCCCAGGAGGTCGCGCCATGGCGCATCCGCGTCAACTCGATCGCCCCCGGCGCGATCCGCACCCCGATCAACACCGCCGCCTGGGACACACCGGAGCATTACGCCGCGCTCATGAAACTGGTGCCCTACAAGCGCATCGGCGAGCCCGAGGAAATCGGCCGGGCCGCCGTATGGCTGGCCAGCGATGACTCCGATTACATCCATGGCATCACCCTGTTCGTCGATGGCGGAATGACCCTCTATCCGGGATTCGAAACCGGGGGTTGAGAGCTCCCGCGAATTCGCGCTTCCTTTCCATCGGATGAATGACCGCTGATTACGCTGATTTCACAGATTTAGAAGAGAACGGATTCGAACCATTTTCTTAATCTGCGAAATCAGCGTAATCAGCGGTCATCCCATCGCACTCCGGCGAGCATGCCCTTCCCTCTCTGATGCCCCTCTCATGAACCCCAAGCTCGAAGCCATCCGCCGCCGCATCGAGAACGAGCACACGCTCATCAACCAGCGCCTGTCCTGGCTCGTCAGCTCGCAGGCCTTCCTGCTGAGTGCCTTCGCCATTTCACTCAACGCGCCAAAGGAGTTCGCGGGCGGCGGCTACCTGGAGGCGAACCACCTGCTCGTCCGCGTGATTCCATTCGGTGCCATCGCCTGCATCGGACTGCTGTGGCTCACCCTGTGGGGCGCGATCTGGTCGCTCGGCATCCTGCGCCGCGAGGCGAACAACGTCTGCGGCGACGAGGACCTGCCGGTGCTCAACCACGCGGCCATCCGCTGGCTCGGCCTCGCCGCACCGGTCTTCATCCCCGCGATCTTCCTGGCGCTGTGGATCGTGCTGCTGATCTATCCCCACTGAGCCATGCCCTCCGAACAAACCCGCCTCGATGCCGACCGGGAACGCCTCCACAACTGGAAGCGCTGGGGGCCCTATCTGAGCGAGCGCCAGTGGGCCACCGTGCGCGAGGACTACTCGGCCGATGGTGAGGCGTGGAATTCGTTTCCCCACGACCACGCCCGCAGCCGCGCCTACCGCTGGGGCGAGGACGGCCTGCTGGGCTTCGCCGACCGCGAGTGCCGGATGTGTTTCGCACTCGCGCTGTGGAACGGCCGCGATCCGATCCTGAAAGAGCGCCTGTTCGGCCTCACCGGCCTGGAGGGCAACCACGGCGAGGACGTGAAGGAGTGCTACTACTACCTCGATTCCACCCCCACCCACTCCTACGCCAAGGCGCTCTACAAGTATCCCCACGCCCCCTTCCCCTACTCCGAGCTCATCCAGGAAAACGGTCGCCGCCGCGATGAACTGGTGCGCCGCGAATACGAGCTCACTGAAACCGGCGTCTTCGACAGCAACCGCTACCACGACGTGTTCGTGGAATACGCGAAGGGCGGTCCGGACGACCTCTGCATCCGCATCACCCTCGCCAACCGCGGACCGGAACCCGCCACGCTCCACCTGCTGCCCACGCTCTGGTTCCGCAATGTCTGGAGCTGGGGCTGGCAGGAACCACCGCCGAAGCCGGGCCTGTGGCTGGAAAGCCCGGGCGTGGTCCGCGCCACCCATGCCGAACTCGGCGACTACCGCTTCACCTTCGACACCGGCGCGCCGGTGCTGTTCACCGAGAACGACACCAACCACCAGCGGCTGTGGGGGCAACCCAATGACTCGCCTTACGTGAAGGACGCCTTCCACCGCCACGTCATCGACGGCGACCCCGGCGCGGTGAACCCGGCGAACACCGGCACCAAGTGCGCGCCGCATTTCCGCCTCGATCTCGCCGCCGGGGAAACCCGCGTCGTCCACCTGCGGCTGACCCGCGATGGCGAGCCCGCCCCCGAGGCGGAAGCCGTTTTCGCCGACCGCCTCCGCGAGGCCGATGAATTCTACGCCCAGGCCGGAGCCGAAGCCCGCCAGGCCTACGCCGGCCTGCTGTGGAGCAAGCAGTACTACCACTACGTTGTCGAATACTGGTTGAAGGGCGACCCCGCCGGACCGCCGCCGCCCGCCGAACGGCTCAAGGGCCGCAATTGCGGCTGGGACCACGTCTTCTGCAACGAGGTGCTCTCGATGCCGGACAAGTGGGAATACCCGTGGTTCGCCGCCTGGGACCTCGCCTTCCACATGGTCCCGATGGCGGACATCGACCCGGATTTCGCCAAGCGCCAGCTCGGACTGCTACTACGGGAATGGTACATGCACCCGAACGGCGAGCTGCCCGCCTACGAATACGATTTCGACGCGGTCAACCCGCCCGTCCACGCCTGGGCCGCGTGGCGGGTCTACAAGATCACCGGCCAAAGGGGCAACCGCGACCGAGCCTTCCTCGAAAGCGTGTTCCAGAAGCTGCTGCTGAACTTCACCTGGTGGGTGAACCGCAAGGACGAGAAGGGCAACAACCTCTTCCAAGGCGGTTTCCTCGGGCTCGACAACATCGGCGTCTTCGACCGCTCGAAGCCGATCCCCGGCGGCGGCTACATCGACCAGGCCGACGGCACCGCGTGGATGGCCTTCTACTGCATCACCATGCTCTCGATCGCACTGGAGCTGGCGCAGGAAAACCAGGTTTACGAGGACCTCGCCTCGAAGTTCTTCGAGCACTTCGTCCACATCGCGGAGGCGATCAACAACTTCGACGACAAGGGACTGTGGGACGAGCAGGACGGCTTCTACTACGACGAGCTGAACATGGGCGACCACAGCATCCCGCTGCGCGTGCGCTCGCTGGTGGGCCTGCTGCCGATCATCGCCGTGACCGTGCTGGAGGAGGCGCAGCTCCGGAAACTACCCGCTTTCTCCAAGCGCATGCAGTGGTTCATCGACCACCACCCGGAGTTGGTCCAGCAGAGCACGCTCTGCCCGATGTGCGGGAACGAGAAGGAGCGCCTGCTGGCCATCCCCTCCCAGGAACGCCTGACCCGCACACTGCGCTACATGCTGGACGAGGCGGAATTCCTCTCGCCCCACGGTATCCGCTCGATGTCCGCCATCCACCGCGACCATCCCTTCGTCCTGCACCAGAACGGCAGCACCTACTGCGTGGACTACACCCCGGCCGAGGGCACCACCCACGTCTTCGGCGGCAACTCGAACTGGCGCGGGCCGGTGTGGTTTCCGATCAACTACCTGCTCATCGAGGCACTGGAACGCTACCACCACTTCTACGGTGACGATTTCAAAGTGGAGTATCCGACCGGCTCCGGCGCGATGCACACGCTCCAGGAGATCGCGGACGACCTCGGCCGCCGCCACGCCTCCCTGTTCCTCCCGGATGCCAATGGCCACCGCCCGTGCCACGGCGGGGACGCCCGTTACGCGGAAGATCCCCACTGGCGGGACCTCGTCCTGTTCTACGAATACTTCCACGGCGACACCGGCCGCGGCTGCGGCGCCAGCCACCAGACCGGCTGGACCGCCCTGGTGACCCGGTTTTTGTGCCAAGGATCGCCCACCCCGATACAAGCGCCCTCATGAACCAGGATGCCTTTTGGAAAATCGTTGAAACATCCCACGCACGGTCCGGCGGAGACATGGAGCGGAAATGCGAAATCCTACATGATCTTCTCTCCAAACTCAGCCAACAGGAGTTGGACAGCTTCACGGATCATTTCGACCAAGCCGATGCATATGCCTACAGTTGGCCGTTGTGGGCCGCCGCCTACATCCTGAACGGAGGTTGCTCCGACGATTCATTCTCGGACTTCCGGGCCACCTTGATTTCCATGGGGCAGACAACCTTCGAGAATGCCCTCCGGGATCCGGAAACACTCGCGACCGTCCGCTTTCACAACGGGAACCCCTGCTACGAAGGATTTCAATACGTTCCGTCGATGGTGGCCAAGTCCGTCTTCGGCCGCCCTCCCGTCCACCGGATTCCACTTCCGGACGAGCCATCCGGCGATCCATGGGAAGAAGAAGCCGTGGATGAACTTTTCCCGTTACTCGCCACAAGCGTCATCGCCTACCGGAAAGCAAAAACCCCGGACACCAAACAGCCCTGGTGGAAGATCTTCTGACGCCCTAAGCTCTGGAGGATTGCCATTCCGGCCATGATTCCTTCCTCTAAGGCATAGTGCCCGTCTTCCACCCCTTCACCGCCCAGCACTTCATCGCCCTCGCGATCGGGGCGGTGATCGGTGCCATCCTGATCCTCGCCGGACGGAAAGGCGGTCGACCCAAGCGCATCGCCATCGGCCTCCTCGCCACCCTCAATCTCTCCGCCTACGTGATGGTCCGGCTGGCATGGAAGGGCCACGCCGATCCCGGCATCGACAACATGCTGCCGTTCCAGCTCTGCGACCTGGCGGCCATCCTCGCCGGGCTGGCGCTGCTGACCCGCCGCCGCACGCTCCGCGACCTGACCTATTTCTGGGGCCTCGCCGCCACCACCCAGGCCCTGCTGACGCCCGCCCTCCAGGCCGGGTTCCCGTCCTGGCCATTCGTCGTCTTCTTCATCCAGCACTTCGCCATCGTCACCACCGCCCTGTTCCTGCCACTGGCGGACGGCTGGCGGCCCCGCAGCCCGTGGTGGAGCAGTCCGGCCCGGGCCTGGCTGTGGGCGAATGTCTACATCGTTTGCGCCCTGGGGGTGAATACCTGGCTGGGCTCGAACTTCGGATTCGCCTCGCGGAAGCCCTCGAATCCCAGCCTGCTGGACCACCTCGGACCCTGGCCGTGGTATCTCCTTTCCCTCCAAGGGATTGCCTTTTTGCTCTTCCTGCTCCTGTCCCTGCCCTTCCTCCGGCGGAATCCCGGCGGAAAATGAGTTGGTCACCCGCCCGGGCGGGTCTATATCCCCGGCAGCAATGAGCGACGCCGCTGAGAAATCAAAACGCCCCCGGGTCAATGTCCGCCGTCCCGAGGTCATGGAACTGGTCGCCGCCGAGGTGGCGCGCCACTACCAGTCCAGCATCGTCGAGAAGATCCGCAACCACAGCGGCGAGCTGACCGTGGGCACCACCACCGTCCGCCTCGCCCAGCAGTTCGGCTTCTGCTACGGCGTCGAGCGCGCCATCGACCTCGCCTACGCCGCCCGCCGCGTGTTCCCGGAGAGCCGCATCTTCCTGATCGGGGAAATCATCCACAATCCCGAGGTCAACCGCCAGCTCGTGGACATGGGCATCGTGTCCCTGCCGTGGCAGGAGATGAACGGCAGCTACGACGACCTCACCGCGGACGACGTGGTGATCGTCCCGGCCTTCGGTGCCCCCACCCCTTTCATGGACAAGATCGAGCAGCAGGGCTGCTACGTCGTCGACACCACCTGTGGCGATGTGATGAAGGTCTGGCGGCGCGTCCGCGGCTACGCCAAGGAAGGCGTGACCTCGATCATCCACGGCAAGGCCGGCCACGAGGAAACCCGTGCCACCGCCTCCCGCGCCCAGGGGGAAAACGGCCTCGGTCACTACCTGATCATCCTCACCCTCGCCGACACCGACTACGTCTGCGACTACATCCGCGGCAAGGTCGACAAGGCCGCCTTCCTCGCGAAGTTCGCGGACGCCATTTCCCCGGGCTTCGATCCCGACCAGCATCTCACCCGCGTCGGCGTGGCGAACCAGACGACCATGCTCAAGAGCGAGACCGAGGAGATCCAGCGCCGCGTCCGCGATGCCATGGTCACCCGCGATGGCGACGCCGCGAATTTCCAGGTCTTCGACACCATCTGCGGAGCCACCCAGGAGCGCCAGGACGCCCTCTTCCAGATGCTGGACAAGCAGATGGACCTGCTCCTCGTGGTCGGCGGCTACAACAGCTCGAACACCACCCACCTCGTGGAGATCGGCGAGGAGCATCTCCCCACCTTCTTCATCCGGGATGCCTCCTGCCTGAGGTCGCTGGAGGAAATCGTCCACTACGACATCCATCACAAGGAGGAGATCAGCAGCTCCTATTCCCAGCTCTTGCTCGGCGACCAGCCGGTGACCATCGGCATCACCGCCGGGGCCTCCTGCCCGAACAACCTCATCGAGGACACCATCCTCAAGGTCTTCGAACTCCGCGGCGTGTCCCGCGAACAGCTCGTGGTCGCCTGACGCCATTCCTCCCATGACACCGGACAGCCCCATCCGCCTGCTTCTGTCCGGCCCGCTGGCCTTCGGCCCGGGAAAGGCCGAGCTGCTGGAGCGGATCCAGAGCACCGGCAGCCTGAATGCCGCGGCGGCGGAAATGGAGATGTCCTACATGAAGGCCTGGAAGATGATCCGCGGCCTCAACTCCCGCTTCCGTGAACCGATCGTCACCCTCAGCCGCGGCGGTGAACAGCGTGGCGGCGCCTGTCTGACCCCGCTGGGATTGGAAGTACTGGACCTTTACCTCCAGGCCGTCGCCGCCGCCGAGGAAGCCACCCGCCCCACCCTCGAGCGCATGCGGGAGTTCCTCGCCCCCGATGAACCGGATTCACGCGGCTGAATCTCGTTATACTTTAAAAAATAGATCGGATCGTTAGGGTCGGGGCCGATGCACCGCTCCTCCCTGCCTTGCTGGCTGATCCTACCCTGCCTCCCCCTCCTTCCCACCGCCACGGCGGAAACGCCCGCCGATCTGGGTGAACTGGTGGTGGAAGGCCTGGTTCCCCGCTCCGATCTTACCGGCGGCGTGATCGAGAAGAAAGCCATCGAGGATTTCCACCGCGAGGACCTCGCCCAGGCGCTCGATCTGCTGCCCGGCGTCGACTACCACCCCACCGGCCCCCGCAATGAGGCCGGTCTCTCGGTGCGCGGCTTCGACCTCCGCCAGGTCCCCGTTCTCATCGACGGCATCCCCGTTTACGTTCCCTACGACGGCTACGCCGATCTGAACCGTTTCTCCACCGATGGCGTGGACGAGATCCAGGTGTTCAAGGGCCTCGGCCCGGTGGGCAGCGGCCCGAACCAGCTCGGCGGCGTGGTGAACATCGTGTCCCGTCGACCGGAAAAACCCCTGGAGGGCCAGGCCCAGATTGGGGCCTTCGAGAACGGTGGCGCGAAGGCCTCGCTTAGCGCCGGAGGCCGCGAGGAGCACGGTTACTGGCAATTCTCCACCTCGTGGATCCAGCAGGATTCGATCCCGCTGTCCGATGACTTCCTGCCCCGCCCGACCGAGAAGGGCGGCGCGCGTGACAACTCCTATCACACCGACTGGCGCGCCTCCGGCCGCATCGCCTGGACTCCCACCGCGGAGGATGAATACGCCCTCGGTTTCTGGGTGCAGCGCGGCGAGAAGGGCAATCCGCCCTACACCGGCTACGACAAGACCATGAAGCCACGCTACTGGCAGTGGCCGGAGTGGGACAAGAGCACGGTCTACCTGCTCACCAAGACCACCCTCGATCCGGACACCACGGTCCACACGAAGGCCTACTACGACAAGTTCGACAACACCCTGAAGGCCTACGATGACGCGCGCTATCTGACCCAGCTCAAGCCATCCTCCTTCACCAGCATCTATGACGACTACACGGTCGGCGGCTCCGTGGGGATCGACCACCGGTTCGGCGACCGCACCACGGTGAAGGCCTCGCTCGATGGCAAGCTGGACCACCACGACGAGATGAACGTGGGCTTCCCGCACTACGTCTTCGAGGACACCACCTGGTCCGCCGCGCTGGAGGCCGAGCACCAGCTCAATTCCATCTTCACCCTCGCCGCCGGCATCAGCCACGATTGGCGGGACATCGGCCGCGCCGTGGACACCAACACCGGCAACCCGATCAACGGCGGCGACGCCGACTCCTGGAACCCGCAGGCCATCCTGTCCGCGAAGCTGCCGGACGATCTCAACGCCAGCATCGGCATCGGCCGGAAGAGCCGCTTCCCGACCATCAAGGACCGCTATTCCTACCGCCTCGGCCAGGCGATCCCGAATCCGAACCTCCAGACCGAAACCGCCACCCACCTCCAGGCGGAGATCGAGGGCAAGGCGCTCGACCAGCGTTTCCACTGGTCCGCCTCCGTCTTCCGCTCGTGGGTGGACGATGCGATCCAACGCGTGGATCGCGTGGCCTTCACCCCGGGAGGCGCACCCCTGTTCCAGCTCCAGAACGTCGGCAAGGCCGAGCACACCGGCGTGGAACTCTCCACCAGCATGGCCTGGACCCCGAAGTTCGAAACCGGCGTGAGCGGCTCGTGGATCTCAGTCGAGAATCGCAGCAATCCCGCGATCTTCCCGATCGGCACACCCTCGCTCCAGTCCTTCGTCTACGCCCGCTGGTCCGCGCTGGAGAAGCTGCGCGTGATCCCCTCCTGGTGCTGGGCGGACTCCCGCTATTCCGCCTCGAATGGCATCCGCACCGGTGCCTACTCGCGCATCGACCTCCGCACCGAGCTGGATGTCGTCGACAACGTCACCCTCGGCCTCGGAGCCACCAACCTCCTCGACCGCAACCAACAGCTCGCCGAAGGCTTCCCTGAAGCCGGCCGTACCCTCTACGTGGACCTGACCTATGCGTTCTAACCTCCTCTCCTGCCTCCTCGCCGCCCTGCTCTGCACCGCCCTCCACGCCGGCCCGGTGGTGGACGTCCATGACGGCACCGCGTGGAAGCCGCTGGAAGAAGCCGCGTGGAAGGAACTGCCCCGCGTCGAAGCCACCGCGAAGGGCCGCGATGGCACCGAGCACCGCTATTCCGGCGTTCCGTTGATCGAGATCGCGAAGCGCTTCGGCGCGCCCTCCGGAGAGGCCCTGCGCGGCCAGGAAATGAACCGCGCCGTGCTGCTCTCCGCCGCCGACAACTACAAGGTGGTGTTCTCGCTCGCCGAACTCGACCCTGCCTTCACCCGCTCCCGCGTGATCCTCGTGGACCGGGTCGACGATGCCGCCCTCACCGCCTTCGAAGGCCCGCTCATGATCCTGGCCGTGGACGATCTCCGTCACTCCCGCTGGATCCGCCAGGTCAAACAAATCGCCCTCATCCGAACCGCCCTCCCCGAACCCCGGAAACCATGACGTCCATCCCTCGCCTCCTCGCCCTCGGCCTCCTGCTCACCGCCCCCTTCGCCCGTGGCGGGGAACTCCGCGTGGCCGCCGCCGCCAGCCTCGCCGAATCGATCACCGAGATCGGCAAGCTCTACCAGGAAAGCCACCCCGGCACCACCGTCACCCCGGTCTTCGCCGGCTCGAACGTGCTCGCCCGCCAGATCGAATCCGGCGCACCGGTGGACGTCTTCATTTCCGCCGATGAGAAGACCATGGACGGACTGGTGAAGGCCGACCACATCGCCAAGGAGGCCGTGGTGCCGCTGCTTTCCAACGCGCTGGTGGTCGTCATCCCCACCGACTCCACCAAGACGATCCAATCCGGCGCGGATCTCGCGAAGCTCGACCGCCTCTCGATCGCCGACCCGGCCGCGGTGCCTGCGGGCGTCTACGCGAAGACCTGGCTGACCAAGCTCAACCTCTGGGAGCAAGTCCAGCCGAAGACCGTCGGCGCGGAAAACGTGCGCGGAGCGCTCGCCGCCGTGGAAGCGGGCAATGCCGATGCCGCCATCGTCTACCGCACCGATGCCGCCATCTCGCAGAAGGTGAAGATCGCCTTCACCGTGCCCTCCAATGAAACCCCGGCCATCATTTATCCGGCCGCGGTGTGCAAGGAGTCCCACGATGCCGCGGAGGCCAAACAGTTCATCGCCTTCCTCCAATCGGAGAAGGCCTCCGAGGTCTTCAAGAAGCGCGGCTTCGGCGTGCTCGCTCCCGCCGCCAAGTAACCGGTTTCAACAATCCGCCTCCGGGCGAAACCACAGCCGCGGCACCACGGGTGTCGCGGCTTTTTTGCGCGCGGGGTCCACCTGGAAATCCCAGCGTGTCCCACAGTTCGAAAAGGGGAGCCACCTATCGATCCTTTGAACGACTTCGGTGGAAACAGCCATCCACTTCCAAATGGAAGTAGGTGAGCGAAAGTACGAGGACTGGGATTTGAACCCAGGACCAATTGGTTAAAAGCCCACAAATCTTTTCACAACAATCTAATAACCAATCGATAAATTTCTTCAGATCCGGCCATTTCGGGTATTTCTCGACTTTTTTAGGCAATTCGGGCAGCTACGAGCTACACTCCATGGGCCGCCCACCATCATTCAAAATCGCCCAAACCGAGGACGGTTGGAAGGTCGAAATCCCCGCAAGCTTGTCCGCGTCAGGAAAGAGGGAACGCGCCTTCTTCAAGACCCGCGACCAAGCCAAAGCACACGCCGCCAACCTCAGGGCGAAGCGCCAGGCTCACGGGGAAAACGCTGCGGCAATTCGTCCCGCTTTGGCAGAGGAGGCCACCAAGGCCTCGGAGATGCTCGCCCCCGTCGGGCTTTCTCTTATCGACGCCGCGCGTATCGCCGTCGGCATCGAAGAAGCCAAGATTGGAAGCGAATTTGTTGAAATTGCCTTGGCAGCATTCGTCCTCACCAAAGAGGCTAAAAGTGAAGCTCAGGTCCGTGCCTACGAGCACATGCGGGCAGCCCTTGCGGGCGAATTTGCGGGCCGTAAACTTTCGACGATTACCGGCCAGGAACTCCTAAACCACGTGGAAGCCACCACCGGGCGCGACTCCACCTTCAATCGGCGAGCCGAGACCATTAGGACCTTTTGGCGTTGGTGTGCAAAAGCGCCGCGAACATGGTGCGACTCACGCTTAATCGATGTCTTAGAGAGGAAAGATGTGCGCCGAGCCCCCATCGGCATCTTGACACACGAGGAATGCCGCCAATTGCTCCAAGCGGCCGAAAGCCACTACCCGGAATGTGTTCCTGGATTTGCAATCAGCCTGTTCACAGGCATTCGCCGGGCCGAACTCGAACGCCTTGAAGTCTCTGACTTCACCGAGGAGGGTATCGTGATCCACGCCGCCTCTGCCAAAACGGGGCGGAGAAGATTCATCCATTTTCCAATGCCTTTGGAACAGTGGCTCGCAGCATACCCTCTCGGCAGCTCGGTTCTTCCCGCAAATTGGACAAGGAAAGAGAAGGCCATACGCCGACTGGCGGGCTGGAAGGTCTGGAGTGATCTGGTGCAGCCCGCCACTCCCCCGGCCAACCGTAAGCGCTCCACACGCCCCCCGTTCCCGGACCTACGATATAGGTGATACATAGGCATGAATGACCTCTATCGTAGATCCCGGTGGCGGGCCGGGTTTGATCCGATCGGATTCCCGCGGCCGCGTGCTGATCGAGCCCTCCCAACGCGAGGCCCTGCTCGATGCCTTCGAGCGCGGCGGACAGTCGGCGATGGCCTTCTGCCGCCAACACGGCTTGAAGTATTCGACCTTCGCCACCTGGGTGCAGAAGCGTCGCCGGGATCAGCAGGAACCGGAACCCGTTCAACACTCCTTTGCCGAAGTTGTGGTGGACGCGCCCATGGAGCCTTCGGTCCAGGCAGCCGTCGCCGAGCCCCTGCGCGTCACGCTTGCCGACGGCACCCGCATCGAGGTGGCCAACCGCAAGCACCTCGCCTGGGTGGCGGAGCTGCTCCGCCATCTTACCTCCACCCGCCCGTGCTGACTCTCTCCGGCAGCCTGCGCGTCTTCCTGGCGCTGGAGCCGTGCGACATGAGGAAGTCCTTCGACAGCCTCCACGCGCTGGTCACAGGCCAGCTCGGCGAGGACCCGCGCAGCGGCGCGGTCTTCGTCTTCTCGAACCGCTCGCGCAATCGCATCAAGCTCCTCCATTGGGATGGCACCGGCCTGTGGGTTCACGCCAAACGGCTTGAAAAGGGTACCTTCTCGTGGCCGAAGCCGTCGGATGGCCGCGGAGGCAAGCTCAAGCTCGCCCCGGAGGCGCTCGCTCTGCTCACCGACGGCATCGACCTGAAGGGCGCGAGGATGCGCCCGTGGTATGAACGGGAGTGAACATCCGGCTTGCCGGGGCCTACTCCAACCATCGTAGCATGCGCGCGTCCGATGACGCCCGAGCGCGAACAACAGCATCTCGAACGGATCTCCGCCCTGGAGCAGGAGAACGCGTTGCTGCGCCAGAAGCTCGATCTGGTGCTGAGAAAACTCTTCGGCAAGAGCAGCGAGGCGCTCGACCCGGCCCAGCTCGAACTCCTGCTGGGTGAACCGCCGGGAAAAGCCCCGGCCTCCCCGACCTTCGGCGACGCACCGGTGGTGGAGGCCAGCGCAGCAAGCGTCGCCCGTCCTGATTGCAAGCCGCGCCGCGGGCGCATCCCCGAGCATCTTCCCGTCGTGGAAGAAGTGCTGCTGCCCGAACCGGTCAAGGCCTGCCCCGATGCCTGGCGCAGGATCGGAGAGGAACGCAGCGACCAGCTCGACTACCAGCCCGGCCGGATCTTCATCCGCCGCCTGATCCGGCCCACCTACGTCCGTGTCGCCGACCGCGATGCGGCCCCCGTCACCGCCAAACTCCCGCCGCGGCTTCAGGACGGCCTCACGGCCACGCCGGCGCTCATCGCCCACGCCCTCGTCTCGAAATACTGCGACCACTTGCCGTTCTACCGTCAGGAACAGATCCTCGCCCGTCGACATGGCGTCGCCATCGGGCGCAACACGCTGTGTCGCTGGGCGGAACTCGCCGCCTTCTGGCTCAAGCCGCTCTACCGGCACATCCATGAAGACCTGCTCGCGGGCGATTACCTCCAGGCCGACGAGACACCGGTCAAATACCTCGCCCCCGGCACCGGCAAAACCGGTCTCGGCTATCTTTGGACCCTGCACCGCCCTGGCGGCGATGTCCTCTACCAGTGGCGCACCAGCCGCGGCAGCGCTTGCCTGAATGATCTGCTCGTCGGGTTCAGCGGCATCCTCCAGAGCGACGGGTATCGCGCCTACGACACCTACGCCGCCCGGCATCCGGAGATCACGCAGGCCGCCTGTTGGGCCCACGCCCGGCGCAAGTTCCACGAAGCGTATCAAAGCGGGCAGACCCTCGCGGCCGGACCGCTCAAAGCCATCGGCGGCCTCTACGCCATCGAAAAGGAACTACGCCAAACCCGGGCAGGGCCAGAGGAACGGGCTGCCATACGTCGGGAGCAAAGCATCCCGATCCTCGAAGGCTTCCGCCTCGACCTGCAGCGGCTGCGTGCCAACGTGTCCGTGTTGCCGAAGAGTCCGCTGGGACGAGCCATCGATTACACCCTCGCGCTGTGGCAGAAGCTCGAAACCTTCGTCCGCCACGGAAAAGCGGAAATCGACACCAACCTCACCGAGAACGCGATCCGTCCGACGGCGGTGGGCAAGAAGAACTGGATGTTCGTCGGAGGCGAGGACACCGGGGACCGCAGCGCCATCCTCTACACGCTCATCGAGAGCGCGAAGCGACACGGCCACGAACCGTATGCCTACGTGCGGGACGTTCTCGAACGCCTGCCCGGGATGAAGGCCTCGGAGATCGACGCCTTGCTCCCGAAGAACTGGCAGCCTACGAACGAGGTGCTCGTGCCGATCCAAGCTGCGTCCTGAAAAGCGGCTTCATGCATCCTCGGTCAAGAGAGGCCGCATGGAGCGCTTACTCTCCGACACACTCACGCCTCCGTCATGGTTGCGCTAGGGAAGCCATTGGAGACCCTCACCTTTGAGTTCGGCCATTCAGGTGGTGCCGCAGTCCTCAAGTCCCACTACGTCGGAGCAATCAGTAAAATCGAAGCGGGCAAAGTATGGTCAATAGAGCCGAATTCACCCACATGATTTACTTTCTGCCGTTGCAAAGCCAACAAACATTACCGACCTACTCCAAGCCCATCTCGTCATGCCACTGGCCGCGATGAAACCGCACCCATACGGTTTCAGCTTAGGGAGATCGGCAACATGACGGCATCCAAGTCGGTCGACGAGCACAACCTCAGCATTGCCTTACTCTACAAGGCCTTCCCGCTCAAGCACTAGGCGGATCTCCTCGAATTTCGCTGCAATATTCCCGGTTGGGAATCGGATTTGCCCAAGCCCCTGTATATTCGAGAACTCTTCGCATCCCTCCTCAATGAGCAAAATTGCCTTCTCGAAACCCAGACGCCCTTGGAAAAGTCCAGCTTCGTGAATCACGTTCATCCGCGCGTGAACCTTCCCATCGGCCTGTTCGTCCTCCGCCGTAAGTACGATAAACGCCACCGCTGCGCTGTCCAACATCTGGGAAACCGCCGGTGAGGCGCAACGCCCCATTTCTCACCGCGCTCCCGCCCCCCACCCAGGAGGAGGCGCCGGACAGCAAGCCGTTCCAGCCATTACCGGTGGAATCAGCCGCGGTGATGCTGTCGGCCTCGTCGAAACGCAGGTGCGCCACCGCGGTCGCAACCGGCACGGCGGCAGGATAAATGGCTTCGAGCAGCGGCCGCTTTTCCAAGGTGCTGGCTTCCTTGGAATGGAAGCCGATGAGAGTGTTGGAATTTACCGGATCGGAAATACGTAGCGAGAGAACGCCATCGCCGCCCTCGCTCTTCGCCGCCGCCGTGACATCCACGGTGGTCGCGACGTCCACCGCATAACCTCCCAGAGTGGCGAGGATCATACTGCCCCCCGCTGGCTGGTTGCTCCAGATTAGGCGCGCCTCGGTCCAAGTGTCATCGGAAAGCGCCTCGTAGGCGAGGCTCGCCGACCCGTCTACTTGGAACGGCACAAGCCGAAGGCGAATTCGGGTGGCATCGGCCAGCCCAACGGCGCTGAATTTCAGATAGCTTCTCCGGTTGAAGCTCGAACCGGCAGATCCGTCGCTTTTCACCACGAGTTGCGGACTCGTTCCGAAATTGCTCCCGGTGTTGCCTGAGCCCTCGCGCACATAGGCGTCCGCTAGGGGCGATCTGGCGAGGGTCTCGCCGCCACTGACTTCGAGGTAATCAATGTTCGGCAGGCCAGTAGCGGAAACGGCGCTCAGGCGAACATCTGCGCCCCCCTCGCCAACCGGGGCCGAAACGGTGACGGTGCTCCAGACGCCCCACGAGCCGGTGGCCGGAAAGGACACGTTGCCGACGGCCGTTCCATTGATGACCAACTTCCCCATCCGGGTATCGGTGGAGGCGTAGCGGAACGCAAACGACTTGGTTGCAGCAAAAGGAAATCTCATCTTCCAGGAAACGCCCGCACCGACGGCATTGGCGGTGTTGGCGAAACCCGATCCGGTGAATCCCGCATTGTTGTTGTCGACGGTTCCATCCACTCCGACGAAGCCCACCTGGTTTTCCTGAAAAACGATCCCGCCGTTGCCGACGATCGGCCCGTTGACGGTGTAGTTCTTGCAGAAGTTCCAGATTTCCTGGCTGGTATGGATGCCATTCGCGGTGTCGTTGGAAATCCAGTGCCCCTTCCCTTCCAGTGACATCAACACAACCTCGACACCGTTCGTTCCCGGACCGTAATAATACTTCGTGCAAATCGAGTTGGGCTTGTTGGACGGGTAGGGATCCGTGACAACGGGCACGCTGGGACAAGCATTGCGTTGCACCCAGGCATTGATATGGGACTGCACGTTGCCGTAACCCACCACATCGTCCGCGGTACCGTGGGTGTGGATGATGGGAATCGGTCTCGAACTGGTGGTATTCGGCCCGCCGATGGGATAGCCGCTGATGGGGGCAAAGGCGGCAATCTTGTCGGCGATCCGGGTGGCCGCGTAATAGGTCATCATGCCGCCCATCGAGAAACCGGAGAGATAAACGCGGCTGCGGTCGATGTTGTAGCGACCAGCCATGTAATCGATGACGGCTAGGATGAGATCGATGTCGGTGGTGCCTGAGAGACTCCATGAGCTGTTGAGACCGTTCGGATAGGCGACGAGGAAGCGCTCGGTGTCAGCGATGGGATCGAGCGCGGCCTGGGATTGCTGATAGGCGGCATTCTGGTTGAGGCCGTGCAGCGAAATGACCAGTGGCCGGTTCGCCTCGATCCCAACCGGAGCATGAATGATCATGTTCCGCGAGATTGATCCCACCGTGAGGTTCACGGTTTCCGCCCATGCAGTCGGCAGCACCAACACGACAGTGGCGGTGACAAGGGCACGAAGGAGACGGTAAAAACAGAGGAAAGAACTCATGGCTGAAGGATGAGAAGGCGGTAGAACCGGCGTCGCGCGGCGGAATCGACAGGCATGAAGAAGTTCAGGGAACCTCCGTTCCCCGCCTGGGACGGCCCGTGGTTTAACCAAGCGCCGACGGCGAGGTTGTCGTTGTATTGGAGCTGATAGGAGTGGCCGATGACGGACAGGGCCAAGTTTAGGCGAGCATTTCCCCCGGCGAGTTCGATGACGGGCGCCTTCAGTTCCTCCGGGGAAACAGGCGGAGCCGATGGTGTGATACTGGCCTGTGTGGAGGCACCGCTTTCGCCGATGACGTTTCTTGCCGTAACGACATAGTGGTAGGTCACTCCTGCGGTAACCGTATTGTCGTCGAAAGAGGTCGCCGTCACACCGCTGGCCAGAGAGATGTAACTGGGACCGCTGATGGTGGAGCGTTTTACGGTGTAGCTGGCTGCGCCTGCCGCAGGTGCCCACGCGAGGTTCACCCGCGAGGACGACATGGCCATAGCAGTCAAGCCTCCAGGGATGGCTGGCACAATGGTCTCGACAGGGCCGGATCCAATCGGAGCGGCCAGGCTATCGAGCTGGATGACGAACTTGTCGAGGCCGGTACCATTCTCGCGGTAAGCGATCTCCAGCAGGTGCCCTCCTGCGGCGAGATTGTCCAGAATCGAGCTGTCGACGGAGTACCATGTGCCGTTTCCAGCGCGTCCGTTTTCCATCACCCAGTTGCCGCCGTCGATCCGCCAGAAGAACGAATCGGCGTCAGCATTGGCGGCGAACACGCGGAACCAGAATCGGTAGTTGCCGGTGGCCGCGATGCTGAAATCGTAGGACGCGACGAACTCGCCCGTTTCGCCATCAGGGGCGGTGCCGATGTTATTATAGGTGGGAATGACCTCGAGATAAGCGCTGTTCGACGCGCTGGCGTTGGCGGTGGTACGCCAGCGGTTGCCGAGTTTGCCGTTCTCCGCTTCCATCGAAACGACGCCGCCTGTTTCCTGATAGGCCTTGGGTGTGGTGCTCACGATTGCGCTGGCGCTGCCGTCGCTGATGCCGTTGCCCGCCGTGACGAAATAGTGATAGGAGGTGCCATTCACGACGGCGGTGTCGATGAAAGACGTGCCGGTCAGAGAGCCGACCACGACAAAGGGCCCGCTGCTGGAGGTGGCGCGCTGAACGATGTAGCCGCTTGCACCGCTTGCCGCATTCCAGCTCAGGGTGACCTTCGCGTTGGAAGCCGTCGCCGCCAGGTTCGGTGCCACAGGCGGCCACGCGAGTTTGCCGACATCCGAGGCGTTGAGTGCCCCCTTGTAGATCCTGAAATCGTCCACGGTTCCGGAGAAGGCCGGATCGGTTGACGCGATGGATTTACCGATGAAGTTGTTAGGCGTGACGCCGAGTTGCGATGGCCGAATGGTCATTGCTGGATTGGCGGCCACCTCCGACCCATTGATGTAGATCTTTCCGGAGTTTTCTCGTAAGGTTACGGTCACATGCGTCCATACGCCGACAGTGAAATGCGGAGCGGATGTTGCTTCCATCGTTTGCGTCGTGCCATTCACGGTGAGCGCGAATCGCATTGTACCGGTCGCCGTATGCGGCGTGAAATCCATACGATTCAGGGTGCTGCCGTCGTTGAAGTCGAAGACGCGGGCACCGTTGGAAAGCGTGCCGGGCTTCACCCAGAACGAGACGGTGAAATCCGTGACACCACCCGTGATGCCGGACGGCAATACGACATGGCTGCCGCCGCCGAGAGCGAGCGCACCATTGATCCGCGCGTTGCTTCCACTCACCCACGCGGGGCCGTTGACGAGTGCTCCGTTCCAGCCGTTGCCGGTGGAATCCGCCGCGGTTAGGCCGGTGCCATCGTCGAGAAGGAGGTGAGCCATCTTCACCGCGCCGGGACTCACCGTGGGAACAGCGGTATAGGCCAGCACCGGCCTATAGGCGGCCGTGGTGCTTTCGCGCGAATGAAACCCGACGAAGTTCCAGCCTTCGTTGGAGATCCGCAACGAAATGATGCCGTCACCCGCAGCCTCGCTTTTCACGACATTTGTCAGATCGACCGCTATCGGCTGGCCGACCGTGTATCCGCCCACGGTTGCGGCCAGCGTTCCGGCGGCGGTGGGGCGGTTGTTCCATGTCATTGGGGTTTCGCCCCAACTATCGTCGGTGATCCGCTCGTAATTGAGATTCGTCGCTCCATCCACCTGGAAGGGCACGAGCTTGAGCTTGGCGCTTTCAACATTCGCCAGGCCGCTGACATCGAACTTCATGTAGGAGACACGGCTGAAGTTCGCATCGGCCGCATCATATTTCGCCACCAATTGGGTCGCCGTTCCGAAGTTCATCCCCGCCGAACTACCACCGCGCGCATAGGTATCTGCCAGCGGTGCGATCTCTCCGGCCGCTTGATCGCCGCCCACGCCGAGGAAATCGATTTCAGGCAGTCCTGAGGTGGACACCGCCTGAAGCCTTATGCGGGATAACCCCGCGGTCACCGGCGCGTGGACCGTGACAAGGTCCCATGCGGACTGGGAGCCGGTGGCGGGAAATTGGATGCTTGAGACGACTTTGAGGCCGTTGATGTAGAGGTCGGCGACCCTTTGCTCCGCGCCTGAATGGCGGAAAGTGAGGGAGGCGGTATCCGCAGCCGAGAAATCCAACCACCAGTCGATGCCTGCTCCCGCGGCATTTTGTGTGTTGGCGAAGCCGGCACCCGTGTATCCTGGCCGACTACTTTCGATGGTGCCATCCACCCCACCGAAACCCGCCTCGTTTTCCTGAATCACCAGACCGTTCCCGTATGTGGTCGGCATCACTGTGATGCCATCGAAGTAAAGCGGACTGGGCCGCGTGGTGGTGGCACGGAACTCGACGATGTTTGATCCAGCATTGAGCAAGATGTTCTGCTTGTGGATAGCCCAATCGCTCAGGGTTGGTGTTTGCGTGAAAGCGGGCGTCGCCACCTTGGTTCCGTTCACGTAAAGATCGACGGTGCCAATGTCCGCGCCAACGACGGAGTATCGCGTCTCAAGTCGATAGGTGCCGGAGGAGAGCACGCTGACCGTATCCCGGATGGCAGCGGTGGCACTGGTGCCGATATTCAGGTAGCCTTGCCCACGATAATTACGGATGCTGCCGTTTTGGCCGCCGTTCGTCGTGCCGGCGATGCCTTTGTAGTCGAAGCACTCCGCTTCGTACTGCCGTGGCCCGGCGAAGGCCCGCGGGGGAACTGGAGGAAGGAGGGCAGCGGGAGTGAATTGGACCAGTTTTCCGGTCGCGGTGCCGGCGCAGTTCACCGTGATGTCGAGCGGTCCGTTGTGTTGAACGGTGAGAGTGAAAACACCACCCGACCAGGCTTTCGTCACCACACTGGTCAGATGACTGCCACGGTCGGCCCAAGTAAAGGTAGGCTCGGCGGTGGCTCCGTGGATCGCGATCGTGTCGGTCTTGAGACCGGTATCGATCACGTTGTCGTAATTGCTGAGATAGAAGGTCACCTTGTCGGCGAATTCCTTCACGACCCCTGCAGTGTATTGGGAGCAGGTCAGCGCCATCCGGTCGCAGGTATTGTACTGGAATGGAATGCTCCCGCTTGCTGTTTGGCCGGTCTTGTAGGGATTGTAGATTACCCACCCGTTCTCGTGACGCCCGGCGTAGAGGTCGCCGGTGGCCTGCTGGGGAAACAGGCTGTTGAATTCGTTTACCTTGTTGGAGACCGCTGGCCAGCGGGTCGCGTAGGCTGATCGGTTGACTTTTATCTGGAACGCATTCGCATCGGCATCGTCGAGCTGATAGACGGTCGGCACGGTGGGGTAGCGTCCGGTTTTCTTGAAAAATGATTTGTTGTTCAGCAGGTTGCCGTCCCCATCCATGCGATAGAGACCTTCGAACAGGGTATCGGGCGAGCTGTAGATGGTGTCGGTGCCGCCGGTGTTGACATTGTTGATGATGACCACCTTTGTGCGATCGATGACCTCCCGTCGGCCCGGGATACGCACGGTGCCATCCACCACCTTGCGGAATAGGTCGATGCTGACGTTGTCGAACTGCGGATAGGTCCCCCACCGCCTCATGGTGTAGCCATCGGTTGTCGCGGCCGCGGACAGTTCACGAAAGCATTGCGTCCAGATTAGCTCGGGACCATCGAACACTGTCTGCCCGGTGAGCATCACGTGTTCGAGAAATGGCGCGCCCTGCGTCGCCATGGTGAAATTCTCATGGCTCCCGCTGACGTCCGTCCAGCCGGTATCATCGTAGCGCATGCCATACTGACCTGTGTAGCCGGACAACCACGAACCCAGGCAAATGCTTTCCATGTCGGATTGGTAGGATTGCTGGGTGTATTTTTCGCACAGGATGTAGTTCTCCGTGTAGTCCCGGCAAGCAGCGGCGAATGCTGGAATGCGCTTCAACATCGCGATCGGATTGATGCTCGGCGACCACTGGTTTCCGCACCAACTGACGACCAGATAGCCACCGTAGCGGTTACTCAGTGCCAGCAGGTTCGCGAAATGATTGATGCGGTCGCTCCATTTTGCGGAAAGCGGATCGGTCTGGCTATCATAGCCCCAGAATTGCTCCGCATAGTTGAAGCCGATCATGTTCGGGTAGTCCCGGTAAAACTCCTCGTATACGGAAAGGTCGAAGTCTGAAAATTGGCTGAAGCCTCCGCTCGACGGCTGGACCATGACCCACATCCGCTGTTCGGCGCAGGCGCGCAACCATGATTTGGCAACCTCGTAGCCATACTCCGCCACTTGGAACTGGCCTGTCGTCTCGTTGTGGCTAATCGACAATGAAATATTCATCACCACATACGGCCGGATGTCCGGAGGAATGAGGGCGATGATTTTTTGCGGATCAGGGTAGTTCCACGTGTCAATGTGAACCAGCCACATCGGTTGGTTCGGAGAAATCGGCCGCCGCAGCGGCGCGGCATCCGTTCGAACGCTCGCCAACAGAAGGGCTAGGACAACAAGTGGCGCGATCAGACACCGGAGAAGCTGTTTTCCGGAACTGAGGTTTTTCATGGTGGGTTTTCCGAGATATGGATTCAATTCGCCTTTAGCTTTGGCTAACCTTCTTCGGCCAAGTGCTTTCGTCCCTACGTCCAAGTAGGCAACCGCACCGTCATCGTCGCGAATGTGATTGGATTTTGGCAACGATGACCCTCATGCCGTCCGAAGAGTCGAAGCGTCGTTTCCAGCCCATTGCCATTTTCCGCGGCCTGGATTCGTACGGATTCAGGCCGAGAAGGAAGCACCTTTCGGCGGCGATGGACGAGAGAGTTGGCTTCACACAGCTTTCGCCTGCGTAAAAAATGAAAGATCAGTTCTTCGCGCTCAGCGTGGGCCTCCCTTGCGGCTAGAAGCCGCAAGGGAGGCCGGTGGCAACAATATCAATTGGGAGTCACGAGCAATCGGACAAACAGTTTTCCCTGCCCGCTTGGTGGGCTGTAAGACACCGAGGTTCCGTTGTCAGTCGCAGTCACGTCAGTCCATGTCGTGAGATTCGTCGACGTCTGAACCTTGTAGGTGCCACTGAAAGTCGCGCTTTTGGGCCACGTGACCGTGCCACCCACAAGCGCAGCATTGGCAGTGAAGGATGATCCGCTCTGCCCCATGAAGTACTCCACGCCATTACTGACTCCATCATGGTCGTAGTCCAAGTTCGCAGCCTGACCGCCGGCGTTCGCGGCTGCCCAGGTGGCATATCCTCCGGGGCCAGCGGTCACGAGGAGAAATCCGCTGACACCGCTGAAGCGAGCGTCGTCAATGTGCTCCGCTCCCGAACCGGTGGCCCCCCAAGTACCTGCTGCTTGCTGGGTGGCTCCAAAATAGAGCGTACCCACCACCTCCATTCCATTGGCTTCGATGCGTCCCCCGTCGACCACGACCTTCCCCGTATCCGGAAGGGAATTACCCAAGACAGCGAGAATGCCGCCGGTTACTGTCGTATCGCCCGTGTAGGAATTTATACCAGCGAGAATCTGGGTTCCATCTCCGGCCTTGATGAGCGAGATATTCGCTGCCCCGGCAATAGCGCCGGAGTAGGTATAGGGACCGTTGGCGGAACCAAAGTTGATCGTAAGCGCTGCGCTACCGGGAGTGCTCGTGACCGTCCCCCCTCCGCTAAGCCCCCCGACCGACGAGGCTATCCCATTGAGGTTCCAAGTGGAACTGTCCTGGATTCCGAGCATCCCTGTATTCCCGATGCCCGCGACCAAGGTATTCCCTCCCATCAAGGTGATGATGCCACCTGCGGTACCGCTGATCTTCGGTTGGTTCACGGTGGGGACATGGACATTCCCCGCCCCTATCATGTCAGCATTGTTTCCCACCGTGATTGGTCCTCCAGTGGTATCGAAAGTACCGCCGCTTCCATTGATTTGGATCAGGTTGTTGTAGTCAAAAAGGGCGATGCCGGCGGCATTTCCACTCTTCAAGGTTCCACCATTGAAGTTGATGGAGACGGCCAAGGTATCTGCAAAGAGGTTGCCATTGGCCTGGAGAGTGCCTCCATTCAGATTCAAGGACCTGAATTCGCTCAGACCGTTTGAGGTGATGCCGCTCGTGACATAGGAGCCGCTATTGATCGTGACGGTGGTTCCGAAGCTGTTGTAGGAGATCGCTCCGCCACCTGTATTGACCCCACCGTCAATCGTCACTGTTGCCGGGGCAGTGAAGTTCAACGCTCCGCTGAACGAGTTGTTGCCGGTAAGGCTGAGGGTGCCCCCACCGCCATTGACCGCAATGCCCGTGGTACCCGTGATATTGGCAGAAATGATCGCGATGCCCGCCGTCGTAGTGACGCTCAGAGCAGACGGCGAAATGGTCCCATTCAAAATTGTGGCCCCGGTGGCGGCAGGGGCTGCGATGGTAATGGCATTGGATGTCTGACTGCTTCCGCCAAGATCCAAGGCCCCTCCCCCGAGCGCAATTGCGCTACTTCCCGCAATGCTGGCTGCTCCCCCGAGGGCAAGAGTTCCCCCATTGATGTTCGTTGCCCCGGAATAGGACGTCGATCCGGTCAACCCCAAGGAGGCGCCGCCAGTTTTGGTGATGCTGCCTGCTCCCAACGTCAGATTGGCCGAAATAGTCGCGGCAGCGACCGAGTTGGATGCAGTCAATCCGGTCGCGGTAAGAGACCCTTGCTGGATGACAACTTCGCCACTGATGGTCAAAGCCCCTACCGAGCAATTGAGTCCTCCCAGATCCAGCAGGCCGCCGCCACAAGTGAGAGGATTGCTGGAGGAGCCGAGGGTGCCGTTGCCAGAGAGGGCAATCGTACCGGCATTCATGGTGGTACCACCGCTGTAGCTATTGGGTGCAGATATGATGAGAGCGCCCGCGCCATTCTTGTTCAATGAGCCGGAAGCAATCCCGAAATCACCGCTCAAAAAGTAGGTTTGTGAACTATTGCTGAAATTGACGACGGACGGGTTCACACTCGCACCGGAAATCGAAACAGTGGTGTTTACAGCCGTATCGTCAAAGAGGACCACATCGCCATCGACGTAATCGGTCTGGTTTCCTCCGTTGACGAGTTGCCAATTGCCATTCGCCCCCGTGCTGCCCTGCTTCCAATTGCTGCTATCCAAACCCGTCCATTTGGGTGAATCGCCCAGGATCTGAAGTCCAATCGTGGATCCGTTGAGCACCAGAACCGAACTTTGGCGACTGGTCAGGCCACCGATGGTGCCTTTGGTGAAATTGGAGATCGCACCACCAAAGCTGCCACAACTAACGAGATTGTAGGTTACCCCGCTGTTCCAAAACGAGTTCGATGCGTTGATGATGACCTGGCCGTTGGCTGGGACGGTGGAGAGGGCGTTGGAGACAATGATTCCCGAAGTTGCAGGATTACCATCATCCGTGATGCTGATGGCCGCACCACCGTTGAAGCTCAGACTGCCGACCGTTAGAGGGATTGAGTTTCCGTTGCCATTGGCGACCACCCCGCCCGTTCCATTGCCCACCGTGACGGCGCCTATCGTTCCCGTGCCCGCAACGAAACCGCGGGTGAGGGTGATGTTACGCGTTGACGCAGTGGAACTGTCATGCAGGTATTTGGCACCCGTGCCATCCACCGTGATGCCGCTTGTGGAATTGATCGATCCGGAACCGCTGACCGTGAGCGTGCCTCCATTGATCGTAGTCCCTCCTCCATACGTGTTCACGGCTGAGAGACTGAGGGTTCCCGCTCCGACAATCACCGTGCCTGTGCCGGAAATCACCCCTGAGATCGCCTGGCTTGAAGAGCTGTTGTAAGAAAAAGTCGCGTTGTTTGTGATCGTTTGGGAAAAGCTGCCACCATTCAATTGGCCTCCGCCTCCGATCCTCAACGTGCCACCGCTGATGATGAACGGAGAATTGCCTCCGGTATTCGCGTTGGTGAGAGTCAGGATGCCCGTCCCGCTTTTGGTGACATTGAACCCTCCGGCTCCCGCTGGCTTCAGTGAAGTATCGACCTGCCAGTTGCCTGCTCCATCGAAAGTTACCGTTCTGCCCGCGCCCGAGCCGCTGTTCAGCGAGAGGTCCGATTTGAAGGTTGCCGTATTTACACTATTGTTGATCAGGGTGTTGCTGGTGTTCCCCCCAGGATTGCGGAAGACGAAGCCCGCAGTCCCGGAGCCATCCCCAAACGAGACGGCACCCGCTCCGCTCTCGATGGTCAAATTGCCAAACGCAAGATTGCCGGTCCCATCAAGTGTCAAGCTGCCGGTATTCGTAGAGGTAACGTAAAAATTGGTTCCGTTGGGTGAACTCCCGAAACCTCCACCCCACGACAGAACAAGGTTGCCAGCCACGGTGCCATTCCATGTGGCAATATCGCCGTTGCCGCCGGGGGTGGTATCCCCCGTCCAGTTGGCAGCATCCCCCAGGTTCACCGTGCTGGCACCACCATCCCAACTCGCATTGGCTCCTTGGGCAAAATGAATGGTATTCACCGCCGCCGCCCCCATTACAACGAGACGAACAAGGAGGAACGGAACGGGTCGCAGGCGTAGCTTCATCGGGTTTTGTTTTTTGGGGGTTTGGAAATCGGGAATTAGAATGCGATGATTTTCCCGAAAGTTACTCGTTTAATTAAAACCCGGCAGGTACCGCCGCAAGTCAAAAATGAAACGTTTAATTTTCATAATCGATCCATTTTCCCGTCGGTTGATTCTGGCTCCAAGCCTCCAAGAGGTCGCTCCCCACTCTGCAAACGGGGGTGAGCTAGACATCAGGTGGAGGTCTGCATTCGGAGAGGAATTGGTGGCTGTAATGCGCCTAAGCCCGGTTTCACGCCTCAGGGAAAACAGTTCTCCCCCACTGAAAGAGCAGACTGACATTGCTCGCCCTCCACCGCGCCCTTGGCACTTGCCCGAGGTCCACTTGACGGCAATTCGGAATAAACAAAATGCGAAAAATCGGCATGCAGTCGTCGGCCGGTCAAATCCTGGCAGCATAGGCCCACAAAAGCCCCCGTGAAGCCGAGGTGGGAGTGATCATCCGAAAGGATTGCGCCGTTTAGCTCCGGCCCGATCACCAGCCATTCGTCGTTCGGCAAAGCGTACTCGAACTGAAGATGCGCGCCCTTTAGTGTCAAACGCATGCCAATCTCGCCCGTCGCAGGAACAGGGAGATCGTTCTCCAGTAGTTCGCGGCTTTCCGCGGAATCGGTGGCGATGATGTTGAGGGTTCGCCCGAGGTGCTCGTCGTGACTGAGGCGGAGATAGTAATGGTTCTCGGTATCGTAGTAGGCGATGAGACCCGCCATCTGCTGAAAGCTCTGGGGTTGGAAGTCCACGGAGGTTTCCGCCCGGATGTCGAAGGCCTGCACCCGGCGCGCGATGAGGCTTTGCCGGAAGGTGCTGACAGTGGGCTCCCCCCCTTGGAGTCGAAGGAAGCCAGGGCGCTCGCCAAGACTCAGCCAATCTTCGGTAATCGGACGCCGGAGACTCTGAAAGTGGATGTCCAGCTTCTGGGTATCAAAGCGACCGTTCCAGTCGGGAAGCTCGAACGGCACGGGATCAAGGCCTCGCGGAGCAGAAACCTCAAGCGCCGGCAGCATGCCACCTTGTTCCAAACGCAGCCAATCATCGTCTCCCCACACACACTTCTGGAGAGCGGTTTCGCGGCCTAGGGTGCAATGCTTGCCATCGATGGGGCGACCGCAGAGATGGGCCAGGTACCATTCCCCGTGCTGAGTCTCCACCAGCGAGCCGTGACCAGCTTTCTGCAGCTCCAGCTTGGGGTGCCCCCAGGAACTAAGAAGATGTTTGCCTGGAAGGAGTTCATAAGGCCCATCGATGGTACGGGAGCGAGCCAGCGTCGCCGCATGCTGATATTCGGTCCCCCCCTCCGCAGTGAGGAGGTAATACCACCCGTTGCGCTTGTAAAGGTGAGGGCCTTCAACCAAGGCCCGATCGGTGCCGGTGAAAATATTTTTAATTGGGCCGACCAACGACCGTGATTCCATGCAATATTCTTGGAGCAAAATTCCAGCAAAGCGATTGTTCCGCTTTCGGTGGTCCCAAACCATGTTGAGGAGCCACTTGCGCCCATCGTCGTCGTGAAAGAGTGAAGGATCAAATCCGCTGCTGTTCAGAAACACCGGATCGGACCAAGGGCCGGTGATCTGGGCAGCCGTCACCATATAGTTGTATGCAATCTTGTAAGGCTCACGTTTCCAGTATTTTACATCCGTATAAATGAGGTGAAATAGCCCATCGGCGAAGGTAAGGCAGGGTGCCCATATGCCCCCGGAATCCGGATTCCCCACCATGTCAAGCTGGCTAGGCCGGTCGAGCACTCGGGTCAGTAGCCGCCAGTTTTGGAGATCGCGCGAATGATGAATCTGGACCCCTGGAAACCATTCGAAGGTCGAAGTGGCAATGTAATAGTCATCGCCCACCCGGAGGATCGAAGGATCTGGATTGAAGCCGCGGAGAACCGGATTGTGAATCGTGGCAGGGTGTTGCTGCATACTGATAAATGATACGTTTAATTAGAAATAGAGCAAATGCTTGTGTAGGAGAGAGCGTTCTAGGTCAGAACATCAGGCTGTTTGGCCAGGAACCAAAATGGGGCGGACCGCAACCGACGGACGACTGATGTCGGGACCTCCACGCACCAGTTCAAAAGTCATTTCCGCCGCCTTCCGCCCCATCTCGTACGAGGGAATTCGCATGGTGGTGAGCCTCTGCCACGCACACAATGACGCGTAATCGCCGTTAAACCCAGCAACCGCCAAGGCGTCCGGGACGCGCACATTGCGGTCGTAGGCTGTCCGACAAATCAAATTGGCCAAATCGTCGTCGTAGGCAATGACGGCATCGTGCCGCATGATCACCGCCCAATCCTCACTCGTGAGCTCCACATCGAGTCCCACGACATCGGTTGTTTGAACCGTGTGGTAGACGGGACGACGTCCGGCCTCGGTCATCGCCTTGCGGTACCCAGCCTCCCGATCAACAGCGCTATGATGCATCCGCTCCGTGGGCGGCCCGCCGAGAGTCTGGCGTTGGATGAAGGCGATCCTCTTGTAGCCCTTCGATATGAGGTAGTTGGTGAGCTGAATAGCACCCCACTCATCGTCCACGTACACCGAATTCGTCTCGTGGCGATCATTGACAAAGACGACCGGCATATTGCTGGCCTGAATGCGCTTGTAAATCTGATCGGCGAGTTCGTTGTAGCTCTCGATGACCAGGGCATCGAGGTTCCGCTCGGTGAACACACTCGGCATCGCCTGGCTGATGTCATCAAGAGTACGGGGCAACCGGATCATTGTGATCCGAAATCCCTGTTCTTCAGCCACGTCGTGGACACCCGCCATGTATCCTTGCGGGGTATTGGTAAACTGACCGGTTTTCGCGGTGAAATAGCCAATCGAATTGAAACTATTCGACCTGATCGAACGTGCTCCGGAATGCGGTTGATAATTCAGCTTTTCTGCAGCGGATTTGACCCGCTCCACGGTCTCGGCCTGTAGTTTGATGTTCGAATTCGGATGAGGTCGCAACGCCTGCGACACGGCCGCCGTACTGAGCCCCACGCTCTGCGCGATGTCCTTGATGGTCACTCGACGAAAGGAACTCATTGCCAAAATCAACAGAGAAGGTGAGCTGATTACGCGTATTGAAAAGTGGACCGTTCCGGCTTTGGGGAGATCCAGTGGGACAGGCGACTTCGCCTAACCCTCCGGGAAGGGGGCGTCAGCGCCACCCCAACATCCCGCGCTCTTTTTCTCAATGGCCCAAGAGAATCTCCGCCATTCCATCATACGCGCATGCTGTGGTGTTGCCATCGGCCACCTCCAGACCATTGCCTTTTTCAGCCTCCCGGCACAAGCCGAAAATCAAACGATTAATACAGCTCCCAAGCTTCACCGCTCTTGGGGATTCGCAAAATGGACCCAAAATATCCCCAAAAGAGGTAAACTTCGCCACCCCTATTTATCCTCCTTGAGCTCGAACGAGTGTCAAATATGGGCTCGCCTGATTAACCGTTTCATTTCCAGCTTGCCTAGGACGCGCTAAATTCCGAATCACCTTTGCAGCAGACCTGCCTTCCGACGATTTCCACCCTCGATAAATGCCGGCTCGCCGCGCGCCCCGAAATCCAGTCCTCCACTTGGACCCAATGCCCCCTCCGCGGCGCTACCCCTCCTGCCAATCTCACGAAAAACCCTCAAAAAACCACGCATGAGCACCCCGAAACTCACCTTCATCGAGAAGGCCGGCTACAGCGCGGCGGATGCCGCCGCGAACTTCGTCTTCATGACGATGATCCTGTTCCAGCTCAACTTCTACACGGACGTGTTCGGGCTCACGGCCAGCGCGGCCGCCTCGGTGCTGCTGTGGCCGCGGCTGTGGGACGCGATCTTCGATCCGATCATGGGCGTGCTAGCGGACCGGACGAACACCCGCTGGGGGAAGTTCCGGCCGTGGATCCTGTGGACCGCCGTGCCGTGGGCCGTGGTCATGGTGCTGGCCTACACCACCCCGTCCGGCTGGAAGGCCGGTCCGCTGGTGGCCTACGCCGTCATCACCAACATGCTGCTGATGACGCTCTACTCGATGAACAACATGCCGTATTCGGCGCTCGGAGGCGTGATCACGGCGGACCTGAACGAGCGCGCGAAGTTGAACTCGTTCCGCTTCATCGCGGTGAACATCGCCCAGTTCATCGTCGGCGGCTTCACCCTGCCACTGGTGGCGCGGTTCTCGGAGGGCCATGACCGCCAGCACGGCTGGCAGGTCACGATGACGATCTGGGCGGTGGTGTGCCTGGTGCTGTTCCTGGTTACATTTTTCACCTCCCGCGAGCGCATCCAGCCGGTGGCGGAAACCCACACGCCGCCGAAGCAGGACTTCGTGGACCTGCTCAGGAACGGCCCGTGGCGGGTGATGGCGCTGATGACGCTGGTCCACTTCGCCATCCTCTCGTTCCGCGGCGGCGCGCTCTACAGTTACTACCACCAGTTCACGGACAAGGCGGCGATGTTCGACTTCTTGGCGCGGCTCGGCCTGACCGCGCCCGCGCTGGCGGAGGGCGCGCCGAAACCCGGCGGCCTGCTGGAATCGCTGGGCTACATCGTCCACGGCACCCGCGACAACCTCGCCGCCTCGAACATCGCCGACGTCTTCAACAGCCTCGCGAACATGATCGGCACCCTGACCATGATCCTCGGCATCCTGGCCTCCGCCTCCTTCGCTCGCCGCTTCGGAAAGAAGGCGGTGGCCGTGGCCGGGTTCGCGCTTTCCGCGGTGAACGCCTTCGCGTTCTACCTGCTCAAGCCGGACCAGGTCACCGGCATGCTGGCGCTTACGGTTCTGGGCTCGCTGGTCTATGCGCCGACGGTGCCGTTGATCTGGGCGATCTATGCGGACGTCGCCGACTACTCGGAGCTGATCACCGGCCGGCGTTTCACCGGCATGGTGTTCGCGACGATCGGCTTCTGCCTGAAGGCGGGCCTCGCGCTCGGCTCAGCCTCGTTCCTGTGGATCATGGCCGGGGTCTTCCACTACGACACGAAGCACCCAGAGGCCGCGGACGCCGTGACCGGCTACCACGTGACCTCCACCCTCGCGGTTGGCGTGATGTTCGCGCTCTGCACCGCACTGCTGCTGGCCTACAGGCTGAACAAGCGTGCCACGCTGGAAATGGCGGACGAGCTGGCGGGCCGACGCCGTAAAAGCGCTTCTCCAACAGCTTCCGCTGCTGCATAAGGAAATTCGGGACCGGCTGTCGCAAGCGGCTTCGCCTGACTCTGTCGCTTTCCCCCTCGAATCCAAGCAAGAACGCCAACCGCAGCGGCTGCCCGCTATCGGCCTCGGGCTCATCACGCCTGAAGTTCCGGCGAATTTACTCGACGAGATCGATTACATCCTCGCCCTCCGACCCAAGCGGAAGTCTTCGTCCACTACGGCCAAGTCGAGGTGAATAGCAACCTCACCGGAAATGCCATTCACGCCACGTCGATCGCCAAAAAGAACTGGCTCTTCGGCAAGGTCGCAAGAGCCAGCAGCGCGGTGATCCATACCCTGTTGGAAATCGCCATACACCGCGGCCATGAATCGTATGCCGACCTACGGGACGTGCTCGCCTCCCCCGGGACGAAAGCCGGGGAAATGGCCGCTCTGTTGCCAGCCAACTGTAAGCCAGCGACGATCCTTGAGCGGATTCAAGCTGCGTCTTGAAAGGGCAGAGGACCGTCAATGGCTGTCACATGGACCTCCCCCCAGGCCGCTTGTGAGCATCCAGTGCTCACAAGCAACCGAAAAGAAGAACCAAACCCAGCTCCGGTTCCAGGCTATGGATTGTGCACCACGAGCCGCAGGAACTTCCGCTTTGCCGCTCCCATAGGGACCGTTGCCCGGAGGACGTGGTAGCTACCTCCATCACTGACAATCTCAGGAGACACCCCGGTATCGATCCACGTCACACAATCTGCGGATGCTTGCACGCTCGCCGTCACTCCGCTCAAGTTCTTGGATCGCCGGTATGTAAGGACAATGTTCCCGCTCCCATCCACCATTCCATTCATGACCTCAGGGGCGCTCTTTACCCCAGGATTACCACCAAAGTAATACTCCAGGAGATTCACTTGTCCGTCATGGTCTGGGTCTGCAATCGGCCCCACGATCGAGGAATCAGACTGCCCCGGGAAAGAAGCGGACAACCACTGGGCAAACGTCGGTGCGGCGGCACCAAGTTGGGAAGAAGACAAATTGGCCAAAGCCCCGATTTCCCGGGCACTCAGCGCGCTGCCGTAAATTCGGAATTCATCCACGGCCCCATCCAAATATGGATCCGCCGACACCGATCGTCCGATGTAATTGACCGTTGTGATGCCAAGAGAGGAAGGGGTAAAGCTCATCGAATTCGTTGAAGCCACGGCAACACCATCCACGTAAAGCGTCGCCGTCGTTCCCGAACGGGAAACCGCTACATGTGTCCACCTGCCACTCGCCAGTGGGGCCGGCCCTTCGATATTTTGTGCGTTTCCGTTGACCCGGAGACCAAACCGCACAACTCCTCCCGACGTACGTGGGGTCAAGTACATACTGTTTTGCGTCGAGCCTGTGCTGAAATCAAAAATGCGTGACCAAGTTGAAATGCTGTTGAGATTGACCCAGCAGGCGACGGTGAAATCGGTGAGACCGTTGACCACCCCGGACGGCAACGTCACGTGCTGGTTGCTGCTTGCGGCAAGCTTCAACGCGCCACCGATCTTCGCCTCGTTGCCAGCCACCCATATCGGAGTGTTCACCACGGTTCCCTGCCAGCCATTTCCAGAAGCGTCCAGCGCCGTGATCCCGCTCCCGTCGTCAAAGCGCAAATACGCGCGCATCGGAGCTGGAATTGCCAACCTCTCTATAGAATTGGCGCTCTCGGTGACACTATTGTTCGCGGTCACCACGTAATAGTAGCTGGTCCCATTTACAGCGGACGTATCAACAAATGAAGCGGTTCCGGTTGATCCCAATGCAGCAAACGGTCCTCCGCTTGTCGTCGCACGCTTGATCGTGTAGCTGATTGCTCCTTCCACCGCATCCCACGTCAAAACCACCTTGGAATCAGATGGAGAGGCAAAGAGGTTTGTTGGAGCGGCAATAGGCGCCGCAAGGGCGGCGACCAAGGCTGGACTCAAAGCAATATTATGAACCTGGAACTCATCGATCGAGCCATCAAGGTAGGGATCCGAAGAAACGGATTTCCCGAGTGAATTCACAGTGGTTGATCCCAGCCCGGCAGGACGGTTGGTCATGGCGGCATTGGTCGCTACCGCCACTCCGTCAATGTACATCGTGGCCGTATTTTCCGACAGTGTGACGGCCACGTGGGTCCAGGCTCCAGTCGGGAACTGAAAGCCGGCGGGGGTCTCCAGATTTTGAGCGTTCCCATTGACTCGCAGACCAAAGCGAACACGTCCTCCGGAGGTCAGCGGTGTGAAATACATGCTGTTTTGCGTGCTCCCGGTGCTGAAATCAAACACCCTGCTCCAAGTGGAAATCGTGTTCAATTTCACCCAAAACGCCACGGTGAAATCGTTTACCCCATTCACCACTCCCGCTGGCAAGGACACGAAACCTCCATTGGTCCCATTGAGAGCTACGGCTCCATTGAGTTTCGCATCGGTTCCCGAAATCCAGTTGGAACCGTTGAGCAACGTCCCGTTCCAACCGTGCCCAGTCGAATCGAAGGCCGTCGTGCCGGTTGTTTCGTCAAACCGCAACTGCACGAGCTTCCCAAGCTCAGGCACCCCTGGAACCAGCGTATACTCCAATACAGGCCTCAGCCCCGCGCCCGCGGTTTCCCGGGAACCAAATCCGATGTAATTTGCAGCCGCATTGGGGTCGGAAATCCGTATCGAGAGCGTGCCGTCAACCAAGGCTTCGTTCCTGACCAAGCTGGTCACATCGATAACAATCGGTTGGCCAACTGCATACCCATTGACGTTCGCGATGACCGTTCCCGACACACTGGGTTGATTGTTCCAGGTCACCCCCGATTCCGTCCAACTGTCGTCCTTGACCAACTCATAAGCCAGCGTGGCGGGCCCATCGACCTTGGTGGGCGTCAATTTCAGTTTGACGCTTTGCGCGTTCGCAAGCGCGCGTACGTCGAATTTCAAAAACGTGTTGCGATTCAAATTGGAGCCAGCCGAGCCAGCATTCTTCACCACCAGCTCGGCACTCGTGCCGAAATTGCTGCCGGCGTCGCCTCCCGCTCTCACGTATGCATCGGCGGACGGTTCAATACTCTGAATCGGGGTCGTTCCGCCTCCGATCACCTCCACGTAATCGATGTTCGGCAGTCCCGTGCTGGTGGTCGCCTGAAGCCGCACATTGGAGATCCCCTCCCCTGCTGCGACATGGACTGTGACATAATCCCAGCTCGAAAGTGATCCAGTGGCCGGAAATTGAATGGATGAAGCAACGTTGCTTCCATTCACAGACAGGTCGGCGGTCGTATCCGACAGGCTCGCATAGCGGAACCGGAACGCCTTTACCGGCGATCCATCAAGGCAAACGCTCCAGTCGATCCCGGCCCCTGCCGCATCGATCGTATTGGCAAACCCATCGCCTGTGAAACCGGCGTTGTCGCTGTCAACCGTGCCATCCACTCCAACGAATCCCGTCTTGTTCTCCTGGATGACCACACCACCGTCATACGCCGTCGGGACAATAGCGATGCTATCGAAGTACAACGATCCTCCTCCGGTGGCATTGGCTCGAAACTCGATGGTATTGGAGCCGGCATTCAGCGTGATGGCTTGCTTGTGGACAGCCCAATCGCTCAACGTCGCGGTCTGGTTGAATAGGGGCGTCGCCACCTTGGTTCCGTTCACGTAGAGGTCGACGGAACCGATATTGCCCGTTGTCACCGCATAGCGGGTCTCGAGCCGGTAAGTGCCAGCCTTCGGAGCGGTCACGGCATCGCGCACAGCGGCGGTGGAGCCGTTGCCGAATTGCAGGTATCCCTGCCCCGTGTAGTTGCGGATGCTACCCGCGTACGCACTGGTCGTAATCCCGGTGATGTTCTTGTAGTCGAAGCATTCCGCCTCATACTGACGGATGCCCGGATAGGCCAGAGGCGCGGCAGGCGGGGTGAGCACGGCTGGGGTATAAGCAGTCAAACGGCCCGTCCCGGCTCCAGAACAATTGACCGTTAAATCGAGCGCGCCATTATGCTGAACGGTCAGCGTCAGTATGCCCCCAGTCCAACTCTTGGTCACCACACTGGCCTGGTGGCTAGCCCGGTCCGTATAGGACCAGGTCGGCTCCGATGTGGCCCCGTAGATCTTGATCGTGTCCGTCTTCAAACTGGTATCGATCTCGTTCTGGTAGTTGGTGAGGTAGAACGTCACCTTGTTCGCGTATTCCTTGATGACTCCGGACGTGTACCTGGAATAGGTCAGGTCCATGTGGTCACAGGTGTTGTATTTGAAGGGAATGGACCCGCTTGCGCTTTGATTGGTCTTGTAGGGGTTGTAGGTTACCCATCCGTTCTCGAGGCGTCCTGCGTAAAGGTCGCCCGTGTATTCCGAGGGGAACAAGCTGTTGAGTTCGGCCTGCTTGGCCGCAATCGTCGGCCAGCGGGTCGCGTAGGTCGATTTGTTGATCTTGACCTGGAAGGAGTTGGCCGCCGCATCGTCCAGCAGGTAGACTGTCGGAATGGTGGGGTAGCGCCCCGTTTTCTTGAAGAAGCTTTTATTGTTCTGGTAGTTGCCATCGAGGTAGCCGCCATCCCCCTCCATTCGGTAAAGTCCTTCGAAGAGGGTGTCCGGCGAGCTGTAAATGGCATCGTTGCCGCCGGAATTCACGTTGTTAACGACCACGACTTTCGTGCGGTCAATAACCTCCTGGCGAGAGGGAATGCGAACGGTTCCATCCAAAACCTTGCGGAACATATCCACCATGACATTGTCGAAGCACGCAAAAGTCCCCCACCGCCGCGCGGTGTAGCCGTTGTCGATCGATGTGCTACTGAGTTCCTTGAAACAATTCATCCAGATGATCTCGGGACCATCGATCACCGTCTCGCCGGTTAGCATCATGTGCTCAAGATGAGGAGCGCCACCCGAAGCGAGAGTGAATTTCTGATCCTCAGTCAAATTGGTGTTGTTGCCCTGGTAATCCGTCCAGCCGCTATTGTCGTAACGGACACCATACTGCCCACTATAACCCGACAGGTAGGCACCCAGACAGGTGCTCTCCTTGTCGAATTGGTAGGCCACAGTAGTATACTTCTCGCAAAGAATGAAATTTTCCGTATGATCCCGGCAAGCTTGAGCAAACGCGGAACTACGCTTCAACATCCCAATCGGATTGATATTCGGAGAATACTGGTTCCCGCACCAACTCATCACGAGATAGCCGCCGTATTTAGCAGTGAGATTTAAAAGATTCGCCAAATGCGTCATCCGTGCAGTCCAAGGCGCTGAAGCTGGATCATTCGGATCATCGAAGCCCCAGAAGTGCTCAGCGTAGTTGAACCCGAGAAAATTGGGATAATCCCGAAAAAACTCCTCGTAGATGGTGAGATCGCTCTCGGGGAACTGATGAAGGCCACCACTGGATTGCTGGATCATCGTCCACATCCCATTTTCCGCACAAGCCCTCATCCAGGACTTCGCCACCTCATATCCATATTCAGCAACCTGGAACTGGCCTGTCGTGGTATTATGGCTGATCGAGATAGAAATATTCATCACCACATACGGACGGATGTCCTGCGGGATGAGAGCGATGATCTTCTGAGGATCGGGATAGTTCCATGTATCGATGTGAACGAGCCACATCGGCTGCTGGGGGGAAATCGGCCGCCGCATCGCTGAAGCAGTTTGGCCACTCGCACCGGGGTGCGAAATGACCATGATCAGAAGCAGCATGACAACATGTAGGTGGGTTTTTATGAACGTCTTCATGGCTTGGGTTTGGAGAATCAACAGCAATCATCAAGGAGGAGTCCGAGAGCAGACTCCTCCGGGCTTTCCAGCCAACCAATGGGCTTGGCCAATCAAGTGCCGGGCAAGGGATGGACAGGTTCGAAATCGGGTCCCTGATCCCCGCTGGCTGGCGATCGTTGAAGATGGCTCACCGCTTTCTGGCGGCTCGGGTTCGAGCTCTTCAACAATCCGTCGGGTTACAGCTCCTTGTTCCCGTCCCCTGGCGCGCCTCCAGTGCGGAAATATCCAGAACTGCCGGTCATCGGTATTTCAGCGCGCAGGCTATTCAGCGGGCTTTTGTTCCACCGCCTTGTTCTTGTCGCCTACTGCTTCTTCAAGGAGCGTTGCGAGGCCGCGAGGATCCTCCTGGTGGGCCACATGGGTCCCGGCAAACGTGCGGATCGACCACCCTCTCTTGACCGCCCGTTGCCAACCTTTGTCGCTGGCCGCCCTGCTCTCGGCGGGCTGTCCGGCAGGAAGGAATGCAACGTAGGTCACGGGCAGCACGAGAGCGGCTGGATTCTTGTAGGACACCGGCTGGCTGAACGTCTTCTCAGGCTGTGGAACCCCATGGGGAAACGGAGCGTTCGCGTCATACCACGAAAACTGCACGAGCCCATCGACCACTTTCGAGTTCTTCGGAGGACCACCCACCAGATCATACATGCTGTTCCCATTTTCCGGCACAGCCGCATCCAGAAACACCACATGCCGGATGCGATCGGGAACCCGGTCCATCACGCCCGTGATGACCATCCCACCGTAGCTGTGCCCCGTCAGCACCACATCGTGGAGATCCTCGAAGAGAATCGTATTCACCACATCATTGATGTGGGTTTCAAGGTCGACCTCCTTGGTCGCGAGATGCATCCGTTCACCAAGCCCGGTGAGCGTGGCACGATGAACTTCGTGGCCATCGCTCTCGAGGAATTTGGCTGCCTTCTTCCACTCCCAGCCACCGGCGGTGGCACCGTGGACGATAACGTAGGTGAATTTTTCAGCCGCGTGGATCGTTCCGGTGAGGAGGGTCAGCAACAGGGTCAGTAAGAATAGGGTTTTTCTCATCATGGTTGTCAGTGGTGAATGGCTGGGTTGGTTGTTTCAACGGGACGCGACGTTGAGACCGACCTCCGGCGGACCGAAGTAGCTGGGAGGCAAAGGCTCCTGGTGGATGATCAGTTTCTGCAGGACCACCCCGGGATCCACCATGGCAATCCTGAGAACGTGCCGCCCCGGCCGGTCGATGACATGGGATAACCGCAGGATCCGGATGTTGTCCTTCACGGCGTTCCCCCACCGGGATTCGGATTCCTTCCCGGGAAACGCGTCGACCACCTCCGGCGGGGCGTCGTCAATGGAAACCGCCAATCTCAATCCACGTCCTGGAACGAAATCCAATGTCGATCCAATGATCGCATCGACATCGACATTGCCGGCCTTGGCCAAATACACTGGATACTCCAGATAGGGTGCCGCGGCAGGAGGCAAGATGCTGGCCGCCGTCACCGGGAAAACCGAAACGCCGGCTTTTGCCCGGCCGTAGTCGGGAATTAGATCCCAATGGACCTGCCCCACCGCGACGCTCTTCACGGCATCCTTCGCCGCGATCGCGATCGGTCCCGAAAGTCCACCGAAACATCCTTTCGCTTCCCGCTCCTGATCGGCAGTCGCTCTCAGCGCGGTAAGGTGGACTTTCACGGTCCCGGCACCTCCCTCGATTGAAACATATCCTTCGGATTCGCCAATCGGTGCCGTCCCCCAGTCAATGTCCACCCACAGCCGCTGGTCCTGGTGTTTCTCCACGTCCGGCAAAATCTTGATCCAAGGGTGGCTCGCGTGGAACTTGAAATCGACAGGCCCGGTGCCGAGAGCGCAGACCTCCACATAGGATCTCTGGCGACCAAGGGAATCGAATCGCGGCAAGGACGGATCCGGATTGCATCCGGGCCACATGTCGACGGAGCCTTCGACGGTTACTCCGTAACTGGAATTCTCGGAAAGCTGGTTTTCAGTCACCTCGGGAAGGATATTGACCGCCGGTTGCTGCCACCCGGTGTAGCCGATATGAGTCTGATCCATCAAATGGTTCCACTTTCCTCCGGAAATCTTCCGGTTGTAGTGATCGGTGATCTCCTTGTCCCGCTCGAACAATTCCCGCACTCGCGCGGCTTCCACATTGGCGCTGGCTCGCCCTTGGCTGGCATAGAGTTTGTTTCGGCCGAGCGCGATGTAGAGATCCGCAACCGTCGCTGATGCTCTCACCGGGTGGAGGACAAGCTGGTAGAAGGAAGCTTTCTGCACCTCAGGCAGGTCCCGGTCGATCGATTCGGCCTTCGCCAAGAGATCGTTCCACGACTTGGAAACGAGCTCCGCCTCGCGATAGTGAATCAGGCTGAACGTTTCTGGCGACAAGAGCTCAGGCTTCCGCCAGCCATTGTATTTGGCATAGGTCGCAACCACCTCCGCGATCTCCACCGCACGCTGACGGCCGAACTCCCGTGCGGCCCAGCGCTGTGTGTATTTCGAAACGTCGTCCTTGGACAAGGCACCGGGATTCCACGCCATCCGCAGGAAAAACTCCATCGGGACCTCCATCGGCTTGAGGTCACCGACGTTCACGATCCATATGCGGTTGGCACCATATTGGTGGGCGAGATTCATCTGTTCCCAGACCTTCGGAAGAGGATTGGTATTGATCCACTTGTAGTTTCGTGGCCCCCCCACGTAGTCGAAGTGGTAATAGACTCCCGCACCACCGGAACGCTTGCGCTCCTCCGCCGTGGGCAACCGCCGGATGTTGCCCCAATTATCGTCGCACCAAAGCAGGGTGACATCGTCCGGCACCCGAAGCCCATGGTTATAATACTCCAACACTTCCTTATAGAGCGCCCATAGCTGGGGAACCTTTGTTGGGTCTGGATTGACGTGACGGGAGAGTATCCCCCGTTGATCGCGGATAATCCGCTCCAGCAGCTGTGAGTTTGCGGACATGTCCCCGCCATTGACCATCGGTTCATCGCCATCGCCTCGCATCCCGATCGTCACGATGCTCTCGAACTTTCGGTTCCGCTCGATACCTGCCTCCCAGAAGCGTTTCAGCACCGCCTGGTTCGTGGCATAGTTCCAAGGGCCCACTCCATGTTTCTTCCATTCCGCCTGGGCCCGCAACATTGGCTCGTGATGGGAAGTCCCCATCACGATGCCGTATTCATCGGCGAGTTGCGGATTGGCGGGGTCGTCCTCGTTGAACGCGTTTCCCCACATCGCAGGCCAGAGGTAGTTACCTCGGAGGCGCAAAATGAGTTCGAAGACCTTCTTGTAAAACTCCTTGTTGAAGCCACCGAATTTCTCCTTCGCCCACCCTGAGAGGGCTGGTGCTTCGTCGTTCAGGAAAATGCCCCGGTACTTCACTCCAGGCGGCCCCTGCAGATATTCTCCGCTTCGGATGCAAATCTCGTCCTGATGCGGAACCGCCACATCAGCCCACCAATACCAAGGTGAGACGCCAATCTGCTCCGACATCTCATAAAGACCAAAAATCGTCCCCCGCTTGTCGCTTCCCACGATCACCAGTGCCAAATCAACTCCCAGAGCCGGATTTCGCACAACCGTGATCAGAAAGCTCTCCCACTTCCCTACAATCGGCGAAACATTGATCTTTCCCGCCTTTACCAAGGCGTCGATCGCTGCACTCTTCCCAAGGGTGCCCGCGATGATAACGGATTTCGAATTCGACCCCAAGGTCTTCGAAATTTCCGGCTTCTTGCCTGTGACCCGCTCAATGTCGCCCTGCAGATCCTTGCCAGCCAGCAAGACGCCAGCGTAATCAGCGGCGTCAAATATCAGTGGAGCCGCCTGTCCCTCATGCACCAAGGGAAAGTCCCCGGGACTATAGCGATTCTCCACGAAATCGATTCCGAGGCCCAAGCTAGGCCCAGCAATCGAAATGGACATCGCGATAAAAAACACGGCGATCGCTCGGCATAAAATCATCGGAGAATAATTCGAAATGGGTTTTTGGAAATAGATTAAAATAGAATTCAGCATCAACCGAACTTCACCAGCATATCAAATATCTCCTCCCGTTTCTTTGATCGATATGCCGACGGATTCTCACCGGTTATTTTCAGAAATTGTTTCGTCAGCGCACTATGATCATAAAACCCAACCTCGACGGCAACGTCGTTAATGCCCTTCGTGGTTGACGCCAGTAGCTTTTTTGCGTTTTCGATCCTCACGTTCATCAGGTATTCCAAGGGTGCCATCTTGAATATCTTCTTGAACGACCGCCGAAGCCTTACGGGCTTCATTCCAAATTGGTCCGCTATGGCGGTGAGACCCAGTGGAGTCCGATAATTCCTCCGCAAGTATTCGGCTATCTTCGCCATCACGACAAATGGGCGCACAATCGACTCTTCCAAGGCATTCAGTCCCTCCGATGCTAGATCTTGATTTCGATCCATTCGTCCCCAAAAATCTCTCTTTTCGACCTTACTAAAATCCAACGATCCATCGGTAGTAAACATCTCCCTGGGGAGATTGTCGGCCAATAGCTGTAGCAGCTCCGGTGGAATCGTTTTCGACGGAACTTCCATGTGATCCATACCAAAAAGCGGTCGTTGTAATGTGGAATACATGATCGGAGCAATTTCGAAAATATCCACATCGATCCTCATCCCCCACCCTGGCACGAGGCATTGTGGTCAGGGCGGGAGACTCGGATCAGATGACCGGGCGTGGGTCACCCGATCTTCATTCTGTGTCTATTGCATTACCCAAATAAATTCTTAGATGCAGTAAATGGCCTCAATCTTAGCGAAATGACCAATCTGCTCTTGAGGCCAAGAATCGGCATCTGATGAAAAATTGCAAGAAAAAATTAAACGGTTAATTTTGAAACTTCGTTCGCAATTTCGCCCGCTTGATCAACGATTTCGTTGCTCTTTGGCACTGCCTAGAACCGAGAAAAACGCGGGCTTCGGCTTCAAATCACGGTCAATCAGCAAGGGATGATTGGTGCGTCCGCGGATAGGAAACCCATTCAGCCAGGTCTGGCCGTCATCCAGACCCCACAAGGTCACCCGGGCAACCGACTTGCGGTTCCGGAGATACACACTGAAGAGATCAGCATAACGCTTGGCCAGTTTTTGCTGCATCTCCGCCGGCAATCCAGAGACATAGGGATCCAGGGACGCGTCTCCCTGTTCGCGCCGATTGATGTCGGCAATGGATGGATTCCCCCGGGATGGGAGAACGTCTACATCCAACTCGGTCACCATCACTTTCAAGCCGAGCTCGGAGAACGCCTTGATCGTCTTCTCGACCTCATCGAGTGACGGCTTCTCCAGTTGGAAATGGGACTGGGTCCCGACGCCGTCGATTGGCACCCCGCGATCAAGCATTCCCCGGAGCAATTTCACGCAGTTGCTCCGCTTCCGCTCGTTTTCCAAGCCATAGTCGTTGTAATACAGTTCTGCCTTCGGATCGGCTTCCTTTGCAAAGCGGAACGCTTGATCGAGAAAATCGTCGCCGATAATTCGCCTCCACGGCGAATCACGGAGCACATCGGGCCCTCCATCGGAAAGCGCTTCGTTGACGACGTCCCACCCCTTCACCCGTCCCTTGTAGCGGCCCACCACCGCATGAATATGGTCGCGCATGCGCTTCAGGAGCACTTCCCGGGTCGCCTGCTGGCCACCGTCCCCTTGGAACACCCATTGGGGCGTCTGGCTGTGCCAAACCAGGGTGTGACCGATCAATGCCATCTGATTCGCTTTCGCGAAATCCGCGTAGGCATCCGCCGCCTTGAAATCGTACCGCTCCGGTTGGGGATGCAGCGATTGCCACTTCATATCGTTTTCCGGAGTGACGGACGAAAACTGCCGCGAAGCGATTTCCGCCGCCTTCGTGTTCCCTCCGGAAACCGTCCGGCCATTGAGCGCCACACCGATGAGGAAACTGCCGTTGTAAGCACTTCGGAGCGTTGGGGCAGCCGGCTCGACACCCGATGCGGTCAGAATTCCGGCGACCAAGGCGGGTGGTAGAAAGTTCAGGATTTTAGGGAACATCGTTCGGATGAGGTTCGGTTGATAGAGAGACAACGGGGTTTCGCCTTTCAGCGGACGGATTGGATGGATTCCAACGCGATCTTCGCTGCCTGAAATCGTCCAAGCCCATTCTATTGCCGCACTGGAGAATCATGGAGAGAACTGTTTCAGATCCACTGCAGCCGCCATGGCCTGATAACCGGCCGGATTCGGGTGCAACCCGTCGCTGCTATAGGCTGGTAGAAGTTTATCGGGATTCGCGGGATCCCGCACCACGGCATCAAAATCGATTACCCCGTCGAACACCTTGTTCTCCCGCAGCCACTTGTTCACGTCCTGGCGGCAAGCCTCGCGCTCCGGACTGAAATAGGAGTGCCCGCCAAAAGGCGTGATCGTGGCGGCATAGGCCTTCATGCCCCTGGCGCGTGCCTGCTTCGCAAATTCGGTATAGGCTTTGATCAGACGGCCTGCCAGATCGGCCACGGCCGGACCGCGGGCCCCACCAATATCATTGACGCCCTCGAAGAGGATGAAATAGCGGGCTCCGGATTGCCCGGTCACATCCCTTTCGAAACGCTTCTCCGCCGCAGGCCCCAAGCCTCCGAAGATCCCGTTGCCGCCAATCCCCATGTTGACAACCCCAAGCCCGGCAGTCGGCGGATGGGAGCTCAAGCGCTTCGCAAACGTGTCCGTCCAGCGATCGTTGCCGTCCGTGGTGGAACCTCTCCCGTCCGTGATCGAATCACCGAGAATCACGATCGAGCCACGGTCTTTACCGCCCTCCACCTCGATGCCGGAAAGAATATACCAGTGCTGGGTCTTGGTTGCCGTCGGCAAGGTCGCCGCTGAAATCGCATCGGCGGGAGCAATGAACGAGGTCGTGCGCGAGCCGGAATGCCCGCTGAGCGCCGTCTCCGAAACCTGGCCGAACTGGAGACTGATCCCAACATCCGCGGAAACGGGAAGGTCGAAAGCCAGCGGGTCCGACACCACCGCCGCACCGGGAGGAATGACCACTTCGTGACTTCCCTGGAACGCGAGAGCCCGATCTGTGGCAGGATCAATGTCGCCGTTTCCCGCACTGCCCATCGCCGCGGCTCGTGCCACATGGGCTGCCTTCACCACCACCGGCTCCTTGCCAAAGGCATTCGACAGGCGAAGGCGAAGCGTTTTGCCTCCGACCGAAGTGTGCACGAATTGGCGCAATACGCTGTCGGCGAGGGGCACCGGCGGCATGTTCCCGGCATCCGTGACCTGTGGGGCACATCCCCAGGTTGTGATCCATGGGGTATCGGCAGCTCCGGCGATAGCAAGAACGGCGCCCCATATCGCCATGCCGAGGAACCCGAGGCATGCTTTCACCGCTTGCGCCGGGAATCCGGCCGTCCGCGGAAAGGCAGCCATTCCATTGAATGATGATTCGTTCATACTTCCTTCAGAGATCGGTGGTTTTTCGAAGATCAAAGGTCGGGCATTGTCGCTTACTGGCCATTCCAACGGAAGCTCCCTCCCTTCGGGATCTTGAGATCGCGCTTGGCCTGTCCGCAAACCAGACGGGTGGAACTCCCGGCGATCGAACGGACATTCGCTTCCACCAAGGCGCCATCCTTCCAGGTCACATCCACTTCAAAGCCGCCCCGGGCACGCAGGCCCTTCACGCATCCAGAGGGCCAGGACTTCGGCAGCGCCGGCAGGAATTCAATCTCCCCGAGACGGCTCTGCACCAGCATCTCGGCGATGCCCGCCGCACCGCCGAAATTTCCATCGATCTGGAAGGGCGGGTGCGCGTCAAACATGTTCGGATACGTCAAGCCGGGTGCCAACAGGAGCTTGATGATGTCGAACGCGTGGTCTCCGCCGCCGAGGTGTGCCCAAAGGCAAATACGCCAGGCAGTGGCCCACCCCGTGGCTTTGTCTCCACGGATCTCAAGGGACTTCTTCGCCGCCGCGGCCAGGGAGGGAGTGCCCCGCAGCGAAATATCCCGCCCGGGAAAGAGCCCATACAGGTGGGAAACGTGGCGGTGGTGGAGATCGCCCGCCTTCATGTCCCAATCCGTCATCCATTCCTGCAATTGGCCGGCACTTCCAATTTGGTTCGGAGCCAGACGTCCACGCGCGGATACGAGTTGCTTGCGGAACTCGGGGTCCACACCGAGAATCTCCCCGGCCTTTATCGTGTTGGAGAACAGATCACGGAGTATCTGGTTGTCCATCGTCGGCCCCGCGCTCAGCGCGCCTCCGGGGTGTCCGTTCTCCGGGGAGATCGAGGGATTCGTGACGAGCCACTTGTGCTCCGGTTCCTCCTGCAGAGTGTCCAGGAAGAACTGCGCAGCCCCCTTCATCATCGGGTAGATGCGTTTCAGCACCTGTTGGTCGCCGCTATACTCGTAGCGGTCCCAAAGGTGGAGACACAGCCAAGCCCCTCCCGTCGGCCACATGCCGGCATCGGCAAAGTCGATCGGCGCCGTGGCCCGCCACAGGTCGGTGTTGTGATGCGTCACCCATCCCCGCGCGCCATACATCTCCCGTGCCGTCCTCGCTCCGGTCACCGACAGGTCTCCGACCATCGCCATGAGCGGCTCGACGCATTCGGCCAGGTTGCCCGATTCCGCGGGCCAGTAATTCATCTCGGTGTTGATGTTGATCGTGTACTTGCTCTGCCACGGAGGATTCAGGCTGTCGTTCCACATGCCTTGCAAATTCGCCGGCTGGCCTCCCGGGCGTGAGCAGCTGATTAGGAGATAGCGGGCAAACTGGTAATAGAGCGCCGCGAGCTGAGGATCATTTCCCTCTCCAAACTTCTGGATACGCTCGTCCGTCGCCAGCTTCATCGCCTCGCTTCGCCCCAGGTCCAGGGTAACGCGGCGAAACAGGGGCTGATAGTCCTTCAGGTGGCCGGCGCGGAGCGAATCGACATTCTTCCTCGAGGCGGCAGCGATCAGATTCCTTACGATCGCCTCGGGATCTCCGCTCACATCCTCGTAATTTTTGTAACTCGTGGCCGCCGCCACCAGAACAGTGACCGAATCAGCTTTGTCCGCGGCAATGCCAGCCGGAGAAGAAGTCACGCTGCCGCCGCTGGCAATGACCCGGACCCGGGCCTGGTAGCTGAGCGCTCCAGCAATATTACCGGCTCCGTTGCCGCCTTTCCCACGCATCACCAGGGAATCCCCGTCCACGGTCTCCACCGTGGTGTCCCTCATCGGGGATTTCATACCGGCCGTGAAGGATATTTTCCCCGGCTGATCCGCTGTGAGCCGCACCACGATCACATTGTCCGGCGCGCTCGCAAACATCTCCCGGGTATACTTCACGCCATCGCTCGTGTAGCTCACCGTCGCGATGGCGGTATCGAGGTCGAGGGCGCGGCGGTAGTCCTGAACCACACCCGCAGGGAAGGACAACAGCAGATCCCCCACCGTCTGGAACGCCATCTGGCTCTTCGGCCTGGCGATGACCTTCTCATTGACCAACTGCCCGGCTTCACGAAATTTTCCGTCGAAAACGAGCTTCCGCACCTCGGGCAGGGCACCCTTCGCCTCAGGGTTCACCGGGTTGTAGGGCCCACCCGCCCACAGGGTGGCCTCGTTCAGCTGAAGGCGCTCGTTGGCTGGCTGGCCAAACACCATCGCCCCCACCCGCCCATTCCCGATCGCCAAAGCCTCCGTCCACTTCTGCGCCGGCTTGTCGTACCAAAGCAGACTACTTTCGTCAGCGGACACGGTGTTGGATACCGCCAACAGGATCGCCGACATGGCCACAGCGATGCTACGAATACGGTCGATCATCATCATCGATTGAACAGGTTTTCTTCGATCCACGGGCAGCCACTCTCCCTGGCGAGACAACGGGAGCCCGAATACTTCGATTACGATGAAACGTTTTATTTGTTTCACCTTTCCCGAAATATTCTGGTTCCTCGCGGTGGCAATTCCCCGGCTTCCACCGGCAACGGCGGTCCGACCGCATTATTCGAATTTCCAGCAGTCCACATTGAACAGCGGCTTCTGCCCACCGGTGAATTTCAAGTACAAGTCCTGCACGCCCGCAGCACCAGCGACCTCACAGGAGACGCTCTTCCAACTCTGCCACCCACCCGTGTTCTCCACCCTGCAGGTTCCGACGAGTTTACCATCCGCTCCGCCCAACCGGAGCTCGATGTTGCCTCCCTCTTCCGCGCTGGCTACCCGGGCGCTGAATTTCTTTGCCCCCTTGCCACCGAAATCCACCCCAACCACGCGCACCCAGTCCCCTTGATCAAGGCAGCAGAGATTCATTCCTCCTTCGCTGCACTTCTCCGTTTCGACTCCGTGCTGTGCATTGGTCGTCTCCCCTTCCACCCTTGTGTAGGGATTGAGATTCCCCGCTTGGGCGACCCCGTTTGTGGTGTATACCACCTTGCGGATCGCGCCATCCTCCTCGAAACCAAATTCCTCCAGGGCCAGATTTCGGCGGAATCCGGTCGGAATACCCGCCTCTTTCGCGACGACGCGGTTGTGATAGACATGGAACCAGCGCCCCTTGAACTCGAACTCCGCGGCGTGATTGTTGTCGTTGTTGATCGGAGGCTGGTCCGCCACGGTCCCCCGGTAGGTGAATCCTTCCGTCGGCTTGCCGCCGGTCATGTAGTCGATTCTCATTCCCGCCTTCGGATTGCTGGAGTAGGCGAAGTAATAGACGCCCTTGCGTTTGAACATCCACGATGCCTCAAAAAAGTTCGGGGCATTCATCTTCATCACCTCCCCGTCGAGTGTGATCATATCCCGCTTCAATTTGGCCACCCGCACGTTGTCGTCGCCGTTCCCGCCGAAATAGATGAATGCTTGGCCGTCGTCGTCGATGAAAACCCCGGGATCAAAAAGCCACATGTTCTTCGCCGGTTGCACGCCGGGCGTCCGCCCATCGATGAGGTATTTTCCCAGGACATCCTTGAAGGGCCCCAGCGGGTTGTCCGCGACCACCACCCCGATGTTGCCACCACCGTTTCCGAAATAGAGGAAATACTTCCCGTCCCGCTCGATCGCGGAAGGAGCCCAGGTCTTCTTCGCCCAGGTGGTTTCCTTCTCCGCCCGGAACACGGTCCCGTGATCCGTCCAGTTCTTCATGTCGCTGGATGAAACACAGACCACGTCGGGAATCACATAGCTACCCTGGACCGGACTCTCATCGTCGTCCGAGCAATAGAGGTAGACCCGGTCCTTCGTCACCAGCGACGAAGGATCTGCCAAGTAGCGATGGGACACCAGAGGATAGTCGGCGATCAGAGAGGAGGAAGATGCCGCAAAGCAGAGAAGAATCGGAAGTTTGCAGGATTTCATGTGAGTTGATTGAAGAGGATTTTCATTATGGCGCAAACAGGCCAGGAAGAGCCTGCTCGGCAGGCACCGGGAGGATGACGTTACAGCCCGTTATTCAAACAAGACCGCTCCCCCGCCCGCCTCGAGTTTACAGCGGACCATCCCGTCATCTCCGATTCTCACGGTTGAGAGCTCGGTGCCACCGCTCGGCGTATCGGAAAGAAGTTGGAGCGCCTTGCCTTTGAGAAAGGGCAAGGAGAAGGATAGCTCCCTCTGTTCCTTGCCCGCATGAGTCGCGGCGACGTACCATCGACCGCCCGACCGGCGGGCGATCACGGCAAATTGCCCAGGATAGCCGTCCACATAGCGGGTTTCATCCCAAACGCAGGGCACCTTCTTGAGAAAATCGAGAACGAATTTTGGCTGTTCTGCCAGATTATCAGGAACCAATCCAAAATGCTGCAGCGGCGATTGATAGAGGACGGCCGTGGCTAGCTGGAAGGTATCGGTCGTACGACGAAGCGTGCCCCGACTTCCATCACGTGCGAACCGGCGGCTCAAGATCACCGGGCCGTAGTCCATGGCAGCCACGGGATTGCGAACAAACGGAAATACGGTGCTATTGAATGCTTCCCTGTCAGCGAAACCCTGGCTGAACACCAGATTTTCCGAAGCCGTGACCGCCTCGCTCGTCATGTGGTTGGGATACATTCGCTCCCACCCTCGGGGTAGCGTCGTGCCGTGGAAGTTCACCATCAGCCCGAACGCGTTGGCATCCGTGAGAATGTCCTCATAGAGCTTCATCGTGGTCTGCTTGTCCCCTCCGAAGAAATCCACCTTGATTCCCTTCACCCCGATGGATTTCATCCATGACATTTCGCGCATCCGTGCCGGTGCCGTGTCCATGCAATGGAGCGGTGTCTGGGGAGCATCGTTCCAGGAGCCATTGGAATTGTACCACAGCAGCACCCCGACTGAATGCGATGCAGCCTCTTTCACCAGGCTGGCCATCTTCTCCCGGCCAATGTTCTTATCCCACAGGGCGTCAACCAGGATATACTCGAACCCCATACGAGCGGCCATCTCGACAAACTTCCGCTGGTCATCGAGGTTCATGCTCGGATCCTGCCAGATCAACCAGCTCCATGACGCTCGACCAGGCCGGTAGTCTTGAGACGCGGGATAGAGCGGCTTGACGACATCGGTGGACACCGTGGTCTCCACGATGGGGGCAAGGCTCGACCCCAAGGTCAATGTTTTCCATGATGTGAGGAACGGCAACGCTCCATTCACCGTCGCATCGCCCGATCCCCCATTCTCAGCCGGCTCGGGAAACGCGATGGAGTATAGACCTTCTGGAGTCGGATCACTCAAGCGAGTGCCGGCATAGCCCGACGACACACCGGTCTCGGAAAGCAACATCCATCCCGACGACCCCACGCGAAACAACGCCGGGAATGTAAAGCCGAGGCCGGAGCCCGACTTCTTTCCCACGGGCTCGTCGATGAGATACCCTTCCTCGTAGCTCGGCTTGGTAGCGGCAAATCCACCACCTGCCCGTGCCTGCGGGGAAACGAAAGCCTTCGCGTCTTTCGGGATTCGGAAACCTGTTGCTTCCCGTTGAATCACCACGTGTGTCCGGTCCTTTGAAGAAAGCCGATAAGCGAATGCGACATCCCGATTGCTAACACGGCAAATGACATCCATCGAGTCGCCTTTCGCATTGGTGAACCGGCTGGTCATTTCTCTCGCCGCATAATGGACTTTGCGCACCTTACCGTGGGGCAGCTCGTAGTCATCACCCAGATCTTTAAACGAAACTCCCGCATCCTTTAGATCTGAAGAAAAGCTGCCGATACTCGTCTCCAACCCCAACGGGGATGGCTCCAGAAAAACCGCGCCGTTCCGGCTGATCTGAAACGTTGGTCGGCCATCCATCAGCTCGATCTGCACCGCGATCAATCCATCCGGGCTAGTTGCTTTTTCCGCCACAGCAGTCCCACACCAGCAGGTCAACAGGGCAGCAAGGAGGCCGGGTAAGCCTGCGCGCCGCTTGCCCGCGAAGACCTCGATAACGTTATACGACATTCTCATGTAATTATCAAAAAACGGACCTCGGAATCGACCATCTTCATCGGCAGCAATGGAAAAGCCACAATTCGATTTTGCAACCGATCCCGAATATTCATCACATATCTACTCCGGCTTATCGGAGAACCGAAAATAATCGACATCAAGAAGACCCGGACCTGGCGACGAATTGTAACAAAATATCGCATATTGCGGCCCTTGAAAGGTCCCCGTCCGCCAATCGTAGGTAGCAGGAAAATCTCCTCCAAGCAGACGCCACGCCGTTCCATCGGCGCTGTAAGCACAGCGAGCCCTACCTCCCCTAAAATCGAGTTCAGTACGCAAATAGAGGTCCTTACCCTCAAATGCTTCGTGAGAAACGCGTTCCGCCCGACGGCTTTCCCCGACAGTATCCTCGATCACTTCCATGCTGAGGAAAAGTCTGCCGTCGGCCTGACAATTCACGGCAATGTGGCCATTGTATTTCCCCAAGGTTCCAAATCCGCAGATGTCTCCCGGCTTGAGATTTCTCAGGTCAAGTTTGACGTCGCCGCGGCTCCAGGGTCCCTGCCCCTTTTGAGTAAGTGTGTTTCTCGCCGTCCAGAATCCATCCGACTTGGTTGGCTTGAGTCGTAGGAAACCCGGACGCTCAGTCAAAGACCAACGAGTGTCATCTGGGTTGTGGTTCCAGGCCCATTGGAGCCCGAGAGCGGTCCGGCTGAAATCATCGCTGGTCGCCGGCTGCATGATCGGCACTCCTTGGACCGGCTTCCTTGCCGTTGCTGGAACCCTTCCCGGCGCTTCCTTCTCTCCCCATACCGGCCAGCCATCCTCCCAGAAAATCGGGCTCATGTTGGTCATCCGACCGGCAAACCGGTCGTCAATCATGACGAACCCGAAATCCCTCCCATCCGGCAAATCCACGATGGCCCCTTGATGTCCCCCTGTCTTGTCATCGATCTGAGGACGGGTTTCCCATGGTCCCTTCAGATTCTTCGCCCGTGACACTGTCAACGCCAGCTTCCCTGGAATCGCATTGAACAAATAATACCATTCGCCCCGTTTGACCAGTTTCGACCCCTCGGCGCCCTTGTTGAAGTGCACCTTCTGATCGGATACCACCTTGGTCAAATCATCGCTAAGGGTTAGGAGCGTCACCGTGCCGTCCCAACCTCCGGAGGTCACGATGTACCCCTTGCCATCGTCGTCAAAGAACAGTCCCGGATCGAAGGCCGCACGATCCAGAATTTGGACAGACCACGGGCCCCGCGGATCCTTGGCTCGGTAAATCCGGGTTTTCTCTCCAGATCCGTTCGGAGTAACGGCGACATAAAACGTGCCTTTGTGGTAACGAAGGCTCGGAGCGAAGACGCCGCCGCGATAGGCGTTACCACCGTTCAAATCGTATTCTTTCCGGCCCTCAAGCCGAGGCATCACGTGGGAGCAAAACTCCCAATTCACCAAATCCCTAGAATGTAGCAGGCGCAGCCCCGGCGAGTTGGCGAAAGTGGTGGTCGCCATATAAAATTCATTCCCCACCCGAATGACGTCCGGATCGGGATAGTCCGCGTAGAGCGGCGGATTCGTGAACGTTCCGTCTCCATTGTCAGCCTGCCAGGCACCCAAGGTGCCAACACTGCAGACCAGAGCCATCACCATAATGATCCGCACAATCATTGCCCGGACTGCATCTGAAACATCCGATGGCGCGATCCCGGGAAATTGAGGGAGTTTTGCAATCACGGTAGAAATTTTTCGAACTATTATCCGGGCCCGCACGGTTCGCGGCTCGGTTGACAGGGAGTGGAAGGCGTCCAGATACAGGAATGGGTTCAAAACGAACCGGTATGCCAATATCCTACCTTGCAGGTCATTGATGGTCGGAACCGATGACCGGGACGGTCCGGAGCCGGATTTTCTTTCGATCGATCCAGCTCCGGTAAGTTCGTCTCAGTTTGGAAGGACAATGAGGCGCGCGAACAGTTTTCCCTGGCCGGTTGGCAGGGTGTAGGACACGGATGTACCATTATCGGCAACCGTAACCGGCGTCCAATTGATCAAATCGCTCGAAGTCTGCACCTCATAAAGGCCACTGAACGAAGGATCCTTCGGCCATGTGATTGTGCCGTTCACCGGCACGGGGTTCGCAGTGAAGGAACTCCCTCCCTGTCCCATGAAGTATTCCACCCCGTTCCGCACTCCGTCGGAATCATAGTCCATGTCAGCGGACTGGTTACCGGCGTTCGTCGCAGCCCAAACGGAGTAGGTGTTGGCTGGCCCGCTCGCCACGCTCACCACGCCGGTGGTGCCACTGAAGTGGGTATCATCAATATGCGTCGCTCCCGAGCCAGTAGCGCCCCAAGTACCACCAGGCTGCTGGATGGTTCCGAAATAAAGGGTGGCCACCACCTCGGTGCCGGTTGCAGCGATCTTGCCGCCGTCGATTACCAGTTTGCCAGCGTCGGGAATCGAATTCCCGCTGACCGCCAGAACCCCGCCAAGGACGTTCGTGTCGCCCGTATAGGTGTTGGCACCGGACAACGTCCATTTGCCGGTACCGGTCTTGATCAATTGCATCCCGGTGGAGGCCCCATTGGCGATGATGCCTGCGAACTCACCGGTTCCTGCGGTGCTCCCTTGCAGGGTCAGGCTTTGGATCCCGCCGGACAATGCCGTGTTCGAACTGAATTTCAGGTTTCCTGCTCCCGACTGGTCTACAATGGCAGACGAACTGGTTCCAGCGGTCGAGCCGATGACCAAAGCCGTAGTCTCGCCAGCCCCCGTATACAGCAGCCGTCCACTGTTCGTGTTGCCGCCGAGATTAACCTGCGTGGCACCGGACAAGGCGTTGGCGATCGAGTTCACACTGAGGACCCCGCCGCCACCGACGGTGATACCAACGCCGTTGGCCGGAGTGAGGGTGTTGTGTCCAGTCAGTTCCACGGTCGCGGCCCCTACCACGTTGATGAGGTTGCCCGCACTGGTCGCGGCACCGACAGCCGAAATCGCGTTATTACCGCCCAGCGCGAGCGTCCCCGCTTCCACCCGGATCGCGGAGGTTCCGTTAGCGTTCGTGGAAATTGCATTGTTGCCCGCGAGGCTCTGAGTTCCCACGCCTGCCTTTGTGAGGGTGGCTCCACTGGATACAATTCCGCCATAGGCGAGCGATCCGGCAGCGACGTTCAAGGTCACCGTTTGGAGAGTCCCCGAACTTCCAATGGTGCCGGTGGTTCCCGAAAGGCCACCGACCGTCGAATTGCTGCCGTTCGTGTCCCATACCGAACCATCTTGAAGGACGATGATGCCGGTATTGGTGACGGGAGTGTGGAGAGTCTTGCCCCCCTTGATCGTCACGGAACCACCTGTTGTTCCGTTCAACCTGCGGATGTTCGCGGAGTTCACGTTCGACCCGGTGGAGATGTCCCCGATGGTCGTGTCGAAGATCGCCCCGCCTGCATTGACGTCGAAAGTATTGTCGGCGTCGTAGATGGTGATGCCCGTGGCGCTTCCGCTCTTGAGCGTGCCGCCATTGAAGATCAATGCGACCGCCGCGCTACCGGTGAAAGCATCCCCATTCAGGCGGAGTTCTCCGCCATTGAATTCGAGGTTTCGGAAGGCGCTATTACCACTGGTCGTCGCGCCAGCGGCGGCAAGAGAGCCGCCGGACACCCTGAAATTACTGCCCGTGCCGAGGTACTGGATGCTCCCAGTGACCGTCGTGCTCCCCGCGCTGACGACTGCGAATCCATTGCCGCCGGTATGGGAGAAATTTCCACCGACGGTGTTCGTTCCCGAAAGGGTCAGGTTGCCCGCGCCATTCATGGTCAGGTCACCGGTAACGGCGTTGTTGCCGGTCAAAACGGCATTTGCGGCGTTGCTCTTGGACAGTGCTCCGCTGGTTGAAATCGCGGAGGAAAGTGTCACGCTACCGGAAACACTGGAGATCGCCAATGTTGTCGCGGAAAGCGAACCATTCGAAATGGTGTCACCGCTTGCAGCTCCTGCGCTGACGGTGACCGCACCAACGGTCTGGGTGGTGCCTCCGAGATTGAGGGAGCCACCCGCCAGCGCCAACGTGCTGGTTGTGGCCCCAAGTTTGCCAGCCCCCCCTATGGCAACGATTCCGGCGTTCACTGTCGCACCACCGCTATTGTTCGCGGTGCTGGAGATTGTCAAAGTTCCGGTGCCCGATTTCGTGATGGCGACTCCGCCAACCGAGATGGTTCCATTCAATGCCCAATTGCCTGTCCCATCAAAAGCAAAGGCATGAGCTCCCCCGCCCCCAAGGGCACTGAACACCACTTCGGAACCAATCGATGCCAAACCGGACGAATTGTTCAAGAACGCATGGGGAGTTCCGTTGCCCATGATCACATTGAAATTCGAGCCAGCCCCGTCTCCCAGCGCGAATGCCGCGGAACTGGAGGCATTGGAAATCCCGGAGAGGCGCAATTGGTTTCCGGACGAGTCGATGCTGACGCTGCCGGTTTGATTGGCGGTCAAGCTCACCCCCAATCCGGCCTGCCCCGCTCCGCCCCCGAAATTGGTATTGGTGTAGGAAAGGACCAGATTGCCCGCCACCTGACCGTCGAAGATGGCCGTGTCCCCCGCCGTCGTCGGGAGTGTATCGTTGGTCCAGTTCGCCGCTGTGCCAAAATCCGTCCCTGTCGCCGAGGCACCACCATCCCAAGTCTGATTCGCGGCATGAGCGGAATCCAAGCAAAGGAACGTTCCGACGCTAACGATACCGAGGCAGAAAACGAGGAAGTTACCGAGGGGAGAGGCGTTTGGGCCAGTGAACTTTGGTTTCATGATGAGGAGAACGTCGTGTCGGCGGTATGCCTACATTCGACAAATTAAATGTTTTATTAAGGGTTGGTTGAATCAGTAGCACCCATTCACGGGTCCGCAAGCAGAAAATGAAACGTTTAATTTAAATATCTTGACTTTTAGCATGATCAATCACCGGCGCCGAAGCTCGGATGAGACGGCATTCCGGGTCGGCCAAACGGTCGACCTTACCTACGCGGCCTCCAAATGGTGGCCGGCGGCACCAGGCCACCGACCACCGGGCTGTTACCTTATCCCAGAAGCCCGTTGGAGCCCTGGGAACGGCGCCCCTTCCACAGGGAGTGAAATCGAAAGAGAAGTCCGGCTGCATCTGCAGATTCCTTCGCATGAACGGGGACATCACGAGGCTCCCTTAGATCCCCGGGCGGGCTCCGGAGACCAGTTTCCAGGGCGTGGCGGCGGGAGACGAAAGGTCATAGGGCGGACCTGGCCCGCGAGCTGGCTTTCCATCATCAATACGGAAGACCGGCAAAATCGGGCAACCAGCAGGATCTCTTTCGTACGTGACACCCACCTCTTCGATCATGAGGTAGGCCAAAAACAGTCCACCTGGCACCTCGCTCACCAAAATATCGATGGGATACTCAGCGGATTCCCGGGCTTCAAATTCCAATCCCACTCCCAATCCACGAATGTCCGTCTTCGCCCGGGACGGCATGGCCTCGTATGAATAGATGGTCAATGGCTTGGGCATGGCCAGATCCCTGCGTGCCCGTTCGAATTCGCGATCCTCCACTTTCCCAGTCAGTTGGTCAGCATGTCCCGCGAGCTTCACGTTCGCGGTCGGGCCTTCATAGCCGTAGTCGAAAACGTTGCGGTTGTTAAATCGAACCACCACGATGTCATCCCCTGCTCCAACAAAGCGGAACCGGCCCGTATGCGGCGGTTTGACCACCCCGCGGTAAATGACCACCCACCGGGAGCCCGACACCTCTTTCTCGCAATTGAATGCCTTCGGAGCATCGTCGGCGCTCATCTGCGGAAGATAAATCTTCGTCTGCACCAGCTTTTGCGGGGATTTATAGTAGCTAGCCTCGAAGGTCCGTTCGTTCCATCCACGGGACACGAATCCATGGATGATGTCGCGCGTCCCTTCCATGATTTCACTCCAACTGGTTTTCTCCCCAAGTGATGTGGGACGCCGCTTCGGATCCTGTTTGAGATCGTAAAAGGTTCCAATCAACCCTGCGGCACCGGGCGAAACGATGCCGAACGGATTCACCGTACCACCACCACCACCCAACCCTGGCCCCATCCCACTGCCGAAACCTTTTCCCTTCCCGTCACCCCGCCCTCCCCCGGAACCGCTGCCTCCGAGACCACCGGAAAGTCCGCCCGCGCTCAGCGAGCCCACCGACGACATCTCCGAGGCTGCGTCCGGCTCAGGAAGAGTGAATGCGCTCGCCACTCCCTTGGCTGCCATCCGCGGCGTGTTCGGCATGGTCATCGATGCCCGCTGCTTTTTATTGCTGACCTCCTTGACTCCCGGAGTCCCGCCACCGCCCCCCTTGGGCATGAAATCGACCTCCACTTTCTTTTCCGGAATGGTCTGAAAGATCCAAACCACTCCGAAAATCAGAAGAGCCAAATGCACGAAAATAGAAATGGAAAGGGAGCCTCCACCCATTTTTTTCCATATCGAAATGCCTGCTCGCTTCCGCCGGGTTCCCTGTCCGGCCATTTGATCTTGGCTCTGGTCGCTATCCATCGTGAAGGAGTTTGAAAGTGGATCACAATCGCGGCCTCGCAGGGCTGCAATGAACAGCTTCAGAGTTCCCGTGAGATCTGAGAGAAACCAAGATCAATCGTTTAATTTGTATGTTTATATCAGATCTTGTGATCTTTAGACTATCGGCAGAGCATGATCGCGCGACCTGTTGGGCACATCGCTTTCTCTCCGAGCTCTCTTCCTACGCCGCCACGCCCGCCATCAGGCGCAACACGGTATCCTGCGTCGCCGTCTCATGCCGCAGCTCGCCCACCAGGTCGCCCTCCCGCATCACCAGCACCCGCGTCGAAAGGTTCAGCAGCTCCGGCAGCTCCGAGGACACCAGCATCACCGCCAGCCCCTGCTGCGCCAGGTCGTCCACCAGCGCGTGGATCGCCGCCTTCGCGCCGACATCCACCCCGCGCGTCGGCTCGTCCACGATCAGGAACCGGCCACCGCGGGCCAGCCACTTCGCCAGCACCACCTTCTGCTGGTTGCCCCCGCTCAACGAGTTCACCGGCGCGTCCAGCGACGCCGCCTTCACCCGCAGCTTCGCGAAATACTCCTCCGCCACCTGCTTCTCGCCCGCGTGGTCGAGCACGCCGAAACGCCGCAATCGGTCGAGGATGGCCATGCCGATGTTCGAGCGGCACGACATCCCCAGCACGCAGCCCTGGCGCTTCCGGTCCTCCGGCACCAGCCCCACCCCGGCCGCGAGCGAGGCCCGGATCGAGCCGAGCTTCAGCGTCTCGCCGCCGATCGTCACCGTGCCGGTCGCCCGTGGATCGAGCCCGAAGATCGCCTGCGCGATCTCGCTGCGGCCCGCGCCCACCAGCCCGGCGAAGCCCACGATCTCGCCCGCGCGAACGTCGAACGACACGCCGCGGAATTTCCCCGGCGAGCTCAGGTCGCGCACGCTCAGCACCACCTCTCCCACCCGGCGGTCACCGTGGGCGGGAAGGTAGTCCTGCACGCTGCGCCCGATCATCATCGAGACCACCGCGTCGTGCGTCATCTCGGCCTTCGCCAGCGTCCCCACGTACTGCCCGTCCCGTAGCACGCTGATACGGTCGCAGAGCCGGAACAGCTCCGGCATCCGGTGGGAGACGTAGATCGTCGTGATCCCGCGGTCCTTCAGACTTTCGATCAGCCGGAAGAGGTTCTGCGCGTCCGGCTCCGCCAGCGAGCTGGTCGGCTCGTCGAAGACGATGATGCGCGGGTTCGTGCCCACCGCCGCGGCGATCTGCACCAGTTGCTCCTGCGCGGTGGAAAGGCTGCGCATCGGCTGCCACACGTCCAGCTCGATGCCGATGTCGCCGAGCAGCCGCGCGGCCTCCCGCGCCATCGCCGCCCGGTCCAGCACCCCGCGGCGGCGCGGGTAGCGGCCCATGCACAGGTTCTCCGCCACGCTCAGGTCCGGGCAGAACGCCAGCTCCTGGTGGACCATCGCCACGCCGGCCGCCTGCGCGTCGCGCGGCGAGGAGAAGGCATGGGCGGTGCCGTCGATCTCCAGCCCGCCGCCGTCCGGCCGGTGGATACCCGCCAGCACCTTGCCCAGCGTGGACTTGCCCGCGCCATTCTCCCCCATCAGGCCGTGGCACTCGCCGCGGCCGATCGCGAGGGAAACGTCCTTCAGCGCGGTGACCCCGCCGAAGACCTTGGTGATGCCGTCGAAACGGATGAAGCCGGAGTCGTTCATGGCAAAATCACTTGGCGAGCCACTTCTCCCAGTTCTTGCCGAACCCATCGACATTCTCCTTCGTCACCTTCGTGAGCGGATCGACCACCCGGGCGTCGGCGGGCGATTTGTTGTCGAGCACCTTGTCGAGCAGGATGCCCACCGACTTCGTGCCCCAACCGTAGCAATCCTGCGCCAGCAGCACCTCCACGTGGCCGGACTTCAGGTAGCCGAGCTGCGCCGGCAGCGCGTCGACCGACGCCACCTTGATCGAACCGGCGGGCCACTTCAGCGCGTCCGCGGTGAACAGCGGCCAACCGCCGATGAACACCCAGCCCTGGATGCCCGGGTTGGCGTTCTGCGCGGACTGCACCGCCTCCGCCGCCTTCTCCGGAGTCTCCACGTGGTAGAACACGCCGGGTTCATTGAGCTTCATCTCCGGATACTTCGCCAGCGCCGCCTTGGCGCCCGCCACGCGGTTCTGGAGGTTCGGCGCGCTCTGGTTGCCGCCGAGGATCGCGATGGTGCCCTTGCCGCCCATCGCCTTCGCCAGTTCGTCCACGGTGCGCTCGCCACACGACTTGTCGTCGGTGCCGTAGTAGGCGAAGCGCTTGCTGCCGGGAGCATCGGAATCGAAGCACATCACCGCCACGCCCTTGGCCACCGCCTTGTCGATCGCGGGCTGCACGGTGTTCGCCTCGGAGCAGGAGATCGCGATGCCCTGCGCGCCCTGGCGGACCAGCGCCTCGATCGCCTCGGCCTGCTTGGTCGCGTCCTCGTCGTTCGGCGTGCGGATCTCGATCTCCACCTCCACGTCGTGGCTGGCGGAGTATTCACGGGCGGCGTCCTTGGCTCCGGTCTGCGCGGCCTGGAAGACATCGTTGGTCAGGCTCTTGCCAATGAAGCCGATGAGGACCTTGCGTTTGCCGCCCTCGCCGGTGGCGGCCTTCTTGGTGCAGCCGGTGAAGGTGAGACAGCCCGCGGCAACGATCGCGCAGGCGATAAGGGATTTGGTGTTCATCATGGTGGGGTTTATGGGAGTGAGGTTCAGTGTTTGGCGGAGGCGCGGCGCGCGCGCAGGTGGGAGCCGAGGCGGTCGAGCGAGACGGCCACGATGATGGCCAGACCGATGATCACCAGGCGATACTCCTGCGCCAGGCGCAGGATGATGATGCCGTTCTCGATCAGCGCGATGACCAGCGTGCCCAGCAGCGCGCCAAGCGCCGTGCCGCGCCCGCCCAGGAGACTCGCGCCACCGACCACCGCCGCCGCGATCACGGTCAGCTCGTAGCCGGTGCCGGTGCTGGTGGAAGCGGTGCCGAAGCGGCCCACCGACACCATCCCGGCGATGCCCGCGCATAGCCCGGCCAGCGCGTAGGTGCGCAGCTTGATCCAGCCGACCCGCAGGCCGCTGAAGCGCGCCGCCTCCTCGTTGCCGCCGATCGCGTAGGTCTCGCGGCCCGCCACCAGCATCCGCAGGTAGAACGCGCCCGCCACGATGCAGACCAGCATGATCACCAGCGGCATCGGCTGGAGACCGCCGACCTCGATGCGCATGAAGTCCGTCGTGAACGCCTGCGGCAACCGCTTGCCCGCGGCCGGCAGGGTCTTCTCCGCGGGCAACACGTTCGCCAGTCCGCGGAAGATGCTCATCGTGCCGAGCGTGACGATGAAGGGATGCAGCGAAAGGCCCACGATCAGGCCTCCGTTGATCAACCCGCACAGCAGGCCGATCCCGAGCGGCACGCACACCGCCAGCGGCAGCACCTGGATCGCGGGGGCATCCGCGGGCAGCCGCTGGAGCACCGCCGCCGTGCCGAGCGCGGAAAGCGCCATCACCGAACCCACCGAGATGTCGATCCCGCCGGTGATGATCACCAGCGTGAGGCCCACGGCCATGATCGCATAGTAGGACATCGGCGTGGCGATGCCGTCGATGAGGTTGTCGGCATTGAGGAAGGTGTTCGGACGGCCGGGCGCGGCATCGTTCCAGCCGTGGATGCCGAGGACCGTGCCGATCAACAGCACGACCAGCAGCAGCCCCAGCTCCTGGCCGAGCGAACGCCTGATGGATGTCAACATGCCCGCGCGCGCGGGCGAGGGTTTTTCAATGGTGGCCACGGTTGGCATGGGATTCATGGTACGGAAGGGGTTCTCTCCCCGCCCGGAACGAAGGACGGAGGCGAATGCACTTCGGCTTACTTTCGTTCAGAAGCGCCACGGGCAAGCAGCGGCAACATGATTTCCGCATAGTGCCGTCCCAACTCACGGTATCCGGCGGGCGTGAAATGCAGGCGATCCGGCAGCCCCTCGCAGCCCTTTGACGAAACGACGTGAGCTGTAGGAATTGCATTGGGCAAATTCCTGATGATCTCGTTCATGCCCGCGCACGCGCCATTGTGCTCCGCATCCACGAGTTCGCCCACAAGCAAGGGAACCTCTTCAGCCTTGAGACCCAAATCGATCAATAGATTGGTGTAAATTCCCTTCACTTTGGCAGGCCACTCCTTGTCGCCAGCATTCGATTCGCCTTGGTGCAGCAGGATGCCTTTAATGACGCCGTCCTTTTGCGCCAGTTTCGCCATTCCGACGAGTTTTTGATACGGATTGCCATCGTAGGCCGCAACAGTGCTCTTCAGCCAATCCGGAGCGGATTCGACGTAGGATTGAAACGAGTCCTTCTGGAACACCTCTATCTTGCTGCCAGCAACAGCGACGCTCACCACCCCGACCTTGATGTTCCCTGGTAATCCAGCCACGAGCGTACGACCGAAATAATCCGCAGGAGAAATTCCGGAATTGGGGCGGCACAGCGGTGGAGTCGCCGGGTACCAGCGCCCCTTTTCTCGCTTCAACTCCGGAAAATCCACAGCAGCGAACACTTGGAACCTTTTAGACACCGGCCCTTTGTCCTGGGGTTCGATTCCAGGAAATCCCTCCATATTCGATTGGCCAAAACAAAGGAATATATAGCGGTTGGAGTCCTCGGAACGGCTGTTGCCGCAGAGGAAGAAAACGGCGGCAAGAGCAAGCATCAATGACTTCATGAACTTTTTATCGTTAGTGGAATGGGGGAGAATAATCACTGGTGACTTCGGCGATTCTCATCTGCCGATACATTCGATCGAGCCAAGCCTGAGGCAATCTGCGCGATGGCACCTCGTGGTGCCAAATCCTATCCATACGGTCACCCTCACCATCGGAATAGAGAACCATGATGCCTTCCGAGGAGGACAATCGCCAGTTGGATCCAGCGGGCAGAGACCTTCAGGTAGGAGAAGCATCCGTCGCCGATGGAACCTCTCCCTCACGGCTTCTCCATGGGTGCGGGCAGGAACTCGTCCACCGCGCGGAAGGTCGTGGTGCCGTCCGTGGAGGTGAAGAAGAACACGTAGCTGCGCTGCAGGTTGTCGATCGGCCAGCGGGTGGTGCTGATGACACGGTTCTTGTCGCCTTCCTGCACCCCAAAGGCCACGTCGTAGTAGGTGTTGTTCACCGGATTGGTCGGGCGCAGCTTGCGGGACTCACCGGGACGCAGCCCGACCTTGGTGTCGCCCACCTTGCCGAGCACCGGCTGGGCCGAGCGGTTGATGAAGAACACGTCGCCGGACTTGAAATCGGGATCATCGGTGCGCACCACCACCGGCGCGTAGGCCGAGGGCGGGGCGAGGACGAGAATCACGGCGAAGGACTTACCGTCCTCGGGCAAGGTCACCGGGCATAACGGGGTGCCCTTGTCCGCGGTCTTCAGCGTGAAGGCGCGCCCGGAAGCGGCCTGCGGTTCGGAGAGCTGGTTGACCGGCAGGGTGAAGGCGGTGGACTTGTTGTCCCCCACCTGCATGACCACGTCGCCAAGGTTCGGCGGCACGCGTTCGGCGAGGAAGCGGACCTGCGGGCCTTCGTCCTTCTTCGGAGGCGTGGCGGGGGCATGATCCTGGGCGGCGAGCGGTTGGGTGAGCACCAGCAGGAGGAATCCGAAGAGGCGTTTGGTCATGGCGTGGGAGGTGGGCAAAAGGCGGGCGACCGGAGAGGCTTAGGATTCGCGGGAATCGATCCAGCGGAAGGAGACGATCTCAAAGCGGCGGCCGAAGCGCTGGTTGAGCGAGCTGATCTTGGTGTAGTCCTTGTCGACGGCGTCGACCGGATCGACGAACTCGGGCGAGCGCTGGACGACGGCCTCGCACCAGGCGCGGGCGATCACCTTGCCATCGGCGTCGGTGCGGTCGCCGTAGGCGCGGATCACGAAGGAATCCGAGCGGGCGGAGAGCACCGGGGCGATCGGGGTGAGGATGTCAGCCTGGCTGACCACGCCCGGGGCACCGGTGGAGATCGGGCCATCCTCGGCCTTCGGGAAGGCGAAGCGGCCCGAGACGGCGGACGAGACAGCGCGGCTCTGGCGGTAGGGGCTGTTGATGGTGTTCGAGCCGAAGTCCAGTGCGCTCTGGATGGCACCGCTGCGGGCGATCTCCTCGTTGGAGCCGACGCGGCGGTTCACGAAATCGGCCAACGAGAGGAAGGGGCCGCGCTTGCGGACTTCACGGACGATGTCGCGGGCGAGAGCCTCGATCTGTTCGTCGGTGAGCGTGCGGCGACCGGACCATTGATCGGCGGCCTGAACATCGCTGGACGGGTTGATGAGTAGGTCTTGCGGCGCGCGCAGGCCGGCCACGAGCGTGGTGCCGCTCTCGGTCTTGAGGGATTCCCGGCCGCTGGCGTCAGCCACGACCACCGGGCGGTCGCGCAGAGCGCCGAGCAGGCTCTTCCACGCCTCCACGGAGGTGGAGTTCACGTTGAACATGCCATCCACGCGGATGAGGCTGGCGATGATGGCGGTAGCATTGGGGGACGGCGTGGTGCCGGAGAAGTAGGTGGAGACGAGGGTATCGGCCTTCTGGCCGCGGAGCTCGGCCTTGTAGGCGGCCACGGGCAGCGGGGTGGTGCCGGTGAAGAACTCCTGAGCGACCTGCTTCTGGGTGCGGCTGCGGGAGTAGCCGTCGACGGTTTGCGGTGCGATGCCCGAGCAGAACCAGGTGTCCCACAGCGCCTGGTTGGCGAGGTAGGAGTGGTCGGCCAGCGGGCGATTGCCGGAAAGGGTTCCTTCCGACTTGTTGGCAGGCAGAACCGGGGTGGCGGCGGAGTTGCCGATCGCGTGGGAAATCTGCGGCAGCATCGGCTCGCGGGTGTTGAGGGAAGCGTAGCCGTAGCGGGGCTTGACGATGTCGAAGCCGTTGGCGAAGGAGTGCTGGAAAGCGGCGAGCGAAACGAGCGGCTCCCGCGGGATCGAGTGGGTGATCACGGTGCTGCAGCCGCTGGCCGCATCCATGCCACCGCCGAAGTAGCCGTTGCCGGAGGAACTGACCTCGAGCTTGGTGTTCTTCCAGCTCAGCAGAGGTTCCACGGTGTATTCGTAGGGCAGCAGGTCGCGCTCCTTGTCGGTGAGGTCGTAGAAGTCGACGTGGAGGGCCTTCGGGTTGAAGCGGGCGAGGCTGCGGGTGCCGCGGTCGCCGCCCTTTTCGGTCTTGGCATTGAAGGAGAAGAGGACGAAGGGCTGCTTCTGGGAATTCAAGGAGGCGAAGGACAGGCTGCGGGTTTCCGAGGGGCCGGTGATGGTGCGGAAAATACTGCTGAGGCGGGAGACGTTGGCGTAAAGGCGTTCGGCGGGCTTCTTGGTGCCGGGGCCGAAATCAGCGCGGTTCTGATCGGTGGGCTTGAGGCGGCGGTCGCCGAAGTCCCAATCGATGGTCATGTTGCCGTAGCCAAGGCTGGGGGTACCGCGATCCTCACCCATGTAAACTTCGTGGTGGGTCAAGGAGAAGTGGCGGCTGTGGCTCGTGCCACCACTGTTCACCGTGTGGCCACTTTGCGAGGTGGCTCCGGCGGTAAACTCGTTCGGTTGCAACGAATAGCTGATCGAGTCGGTGGCGGCGACGTCGACGTATTGGCCGGCGCGGGTGCGCACCGGCATGTAGACGCCGCCGCCGTAGTTGAAGCCCTTGTTGGCATCGAGCTGGTGGCCGCTGCTACCGACGGAGGATTTGGGAATGGCCGCGCCGACCTGGGACATTTTCACCACCTCGCCGGGCTTCAGCACGATCTGCTGGAGGACGCCCATGCGCATGCTGAGGAAGTTCGAGTCTCCATCGGAGGTAGTGGTGGCATCGGAGAGACTCGCAGCCAGCGGACAACTGAAGATGGTCCCCCCCTTGGAGATCACCATGTCATAGGGGATCTGCCAGTACTTCACCGTTATGTAGTTCTTGGCCGGGATCACCACCGGCACATCCAGCGGGTTCCAGAGGGTGATGATCGGATCGGCGTAGAGGTGAAGGCGGTTGACCGTGGCTCCGCTGACCGTGACGGGCATGGTCTTGAACGACAGCGCCATCTGGTAACTGGTGATGACCGGCTGCTTCAGGTAGAAGTTCTCATCATCGGCACACTTCGTCGCATCCTCGGCCACCAGAAGGTAGGGGGCGTTGGAAGACAAGGTGCCGCCGGTCGTGTAGGTGTAGGAGCCACCACGCTTGAGCTGCTTGTAGATATTGTAGTAGCTCCAAAGCTCCTGGAGGTTGATGCCGGTCTCCCCGCCGACCTGGTAAAGGGCAGTGCTGGTGGAGTCTGGCTTTTGCCCGGGGGCGCGCTCCAACTCCATTGAGAGGTCCTTGCGGAAGCCGCCGGTGCGGACGTTGGTGAGCAGGCCGCGGTTCTGGGTGGCGAAGTCGTGGTAGAGGCCGCGGGTATTCTCCGGCTTGTCCGCGATGAGCGCGCTGCTCTGCCAGGTAGGCAGGCGGCCGAGCTTCGGATCGGTGGTGGTGACCGCGGCGAAGGGCTTGGTGGTGCCGGTGCCGGCGTTCTTCAGCGCGTAGGCCGGGGCGGCCTGCTGGTCGGAGCGGACCTCGGCGAGGGCACTCGGGGTCTTGGCGGCGGGAGCCACCTGGGCCTTGGTTCCCAGATCGCTAACCCACCAGCCGAGGCGATCGTTGTTCTTGGCGGCTGTGGTGTCCTTGCGGGTGATCAGCGGCACGCGCACGGGCTGGCCGGTGCTGCCCACGGTGTTGGCGGTGACGATCTCCACGGAATCGCCGGTCACCGCGGACACGGCAAAGTCGGGGTTCTTGAGCTGGGTGGGATCACCGGACACCAGCCACTGCTGGAACTCAGGGGCCACGCGGGGATCACCGGGTTTACCGGTAGCCCAGGACTTGTAGGCACGCACCCAATTGCGTTGGGCGACGGGCGGCTTCGACTCGTCCACGGAATCGCCCTGGATCTGGTCGGCGGTGGTGCTGATGCGGGTGTCCGGACCGAGGGTCTTCTGGAGATCGCCGATGGCCATGATCAGGGCCATGCGGGCGTTCGCGCGGGCCATTTGCATCGCTTCACCGCGGGTGGAGGTGCGCAGGGTGATGCCGGAGAGCCCCAGCAGGCCGAGGGCGATGGTCGAAAGCAGCACCATCATCAGCAGCGTGATGATGAGCGAGAAGCCCCGGCGGCGCAGGCCGGGTTTCTTGCCGAAGGCGGGAAACTGAGTTCGGGGTTTCATTGGGGTCTGTGGGGGACAATTCCGGGTTGGATTCAGGATCGACGGCTGCTTCCGGAGTATTGAGTTAAACGATTAATTTTCATCAAAACAAAGCAGCCCGCGTTATTTAAAATGCGAATACGAAAATTCTCTAATTCAGAGGAAGTAGCCCGCAATTAGACTCCACTCCTCTCGAATCAACGACCACCACCTAGCCGATCCCACCCTCGCTTCCACGGTTTGGGCCAAAGGACCACGCGCAGGTTGGCCCCCTGGGACTCTTTTAAATTTAAGTGGTCCGGCCAAGGTTTCGGATATTATGAATTGGATTTCTGAGGTTGACTTGCCGAGGTGTAAATTTTGGGCTATCCCAATCAAGAAAAAAATTAAATGATTAATTTTTACCTCCAAGGAAAGGGAACGATACGCAGCCCAGCACTCGGCGTGTCGCCGCGAATGGATCGCACCATTCCTCGCCGGCTCTGCCAAGTTAGTCCTACAACCGAGGTAAAAAAACGCTCATCCCACCGGAGTTTCCTCCGGCGGAATGAGCGGGTATTCGATCTCGGCGATCCGAGGCTCTATTACGGCTGCTGCAGCACGTAGTCGATCAACTGGAGCGTGGGCTTCGGCAGCACCAGCACGTTGATCTCCTTGCACGTCGCCGAGCTGGAACCGCGGCGCTCTTCCACGCCGAGCTTGGTGATGACCAGCGCCGAGCCGTCCTTCTGCGGCTTGGTTTCATACTCTACCCGCGCGGTGGTACTGCCCTTGCGGCGGAACTGCACGAAGTTGAAGATCCCGATCCCCATGTCCCGGACGGAATGGTTCGGCGGGGCTTCGCAGCAGTATTGCAGCGCCACCACCTGGTCGAGCGGGTCCGTCACAACGTAAAGCCGGTTGAAGGTCACACCGCTCAACCCGCTCGGGAAGTCAAACGAGCCATCGTAAGAGTGGTAGTAGAAGCTCTTCTTCGGGAACCCGGGCATGCCAACCGGCACCCGGGCCTTGGCGGGCTTGAGGCCCTTCAACTGCGGCACCGCGTCGACGAACGCGGGGAGGGCCGTGAGGTAGGGCTGCAAGAGGAGGTTACTGCCGTTGCCGAAATCGGCCTGGGCGTGCGGCGGCAACTTCCACGTTCCCACACCTGCCATTACCGGTCGAAGGACGGTGGCTAGGTCCTCCGAGGCGTTCTTGTATTCCTTGTTGTCGGCCCAGCCGGGATCGAGGCTGATCCGGGCGTAGTCCGAGGGCCGTTGCAGGAAGTTCTTCCGCACCTCGGCAAGCCGTGTGGACTCGCCTTCGATCAAGGGCGCGAGGGTGGGCGCGGAGGTCGCCGCGGTGCCCAGTCCCTTCAAAGCGGTGCCATACTGGTCGCAGAGGGTGTCGATCGAAGCCTGATCCTTCTTGGTGCGGAGCAGGCGGTCGAATTGCCCGCGCGAGTCGAGGAACCGGGTGACCAGTTCGGTTTCGGATTTCGGTGGCTGCGGCTCGGCCCAGGCGACCGGCAGCAGGCTGAGGATGAAGAGGAATGAGGAGAAACGGATCATGGTGAAATGAGGGTAAGAATGAAACGCGGCCACCGCGGGCCGCGTACAGGCAACGGAGCTTCGTGACACACCAGCGACGAGGACCGTCAGGTCGGCGAAGCCATGCCGAAGAACTGCCACAGCGGAATCCAATCGGGCCGCCCTTCGTGCCATACGAGATCGGAGGGCAGTAGCAGGCCGCCTTGCAACATGGAGCCCACCTGGTCGGTGGTGAATGGCCCCGCCTGCTTGCCATCCTTGCCGATGAAGAGGCTGGGAGGTTGGTTGGCCTGTGGCGGCGGGCTCACCGAGGGAGCGACCGCCACCGGAAACGGCGGCGGTTGTGCTGACTGGGGTGGAGCGGCAGGAACCCGGCGAGCGGCTGCCTTGCGGGAAGGCTTGGTGAGTGTCTTGAGGAAGGCGACTCCCAGACAGGCGATCATGACGACCACCAAGACCTTGCCGTAACCGGAGGACTTCTCCTGCTGGTCCATGCGGTTGTAGGTCCCTTTTGCCGCCTGGCTGCCCCTTATCCAGAGGGTGATCTCCTCCCCGATAGCACGGAGAGCTTGGCCAGAGGGTGCCGCCTGCGCGGAGCCACAGAGGAAAAAGAACGACAGAAAGATCGGAAGCAGTCGCGAAAGATTCATGGCTGGTTCGGGTTAGGGGATGCGGAACACGCCGGTGCCCTTGCAGATCCGGGTGTGGCAGTGAGGACAGTGGAATTTGATTGGCTGCGAGACCTCCGGGGGCATCGCCCCCATTAAGGCCAGGGCAACCGTGATCGTCAACGCAACATGTCCTAATTAGGACATGAATGACCACGCCATTGCCTTGGTAGCCGATTAGGCCGTGAAGGCCGAAGATCTGTCTGAATTCAACCGCAAATTGGGCGAGGTTTTCAGGCTTGAGCGTGAAAAGCAGGGCCTGTCTCGCAACCGGCTATCAGAGATCGCAGGTGTCTCCCGAACAGGGGTAATCATGTTCGAGCGTGGAGAACGAGCCCCCACCATCGTGATCTGCGTCGCGATGGCAGCAGGCTTGGGTGTCCCGCTGAGTACATTGATCCGCCGCGCCGAGAAAGGACTTCCGGGCAAGTAACGGAAGCATTCACGCGACAGCCCAATCGTCTCTCCTTCGCACAAAGGTCGGATCGATCAAGCCAACATTACCAGCCATTCGATAGCCAACCTCCACCATCGTCCCCACCGGCGGCAGGTGATGGTCGTCCGGGATCTTCACCGTGCAGCTCACCGGCCTTCCGTGCTCGGACAGTCCTTTCACGACGATCCGACGTGCACCGGCGAACCCGATCACCCGACCGGTCATCGAAGGACGGAACGACAGCTTCCGGGATGAAGGAGCCCGCTCCCCTTCCCCGCTCCAGCAGGGCTCGCCGAGGGGCTTGAACACGATGCCCTTGCGGCGCTCGCCACGCAGCACCTCGAACAGCGTCTCCTTCTCCCAGCGGAGCCGGGCGGTCGCCACCTGACAAATCGACCAACGGTCCCGGCCGTGAAGCAGATCGCTCAGCCGGTCGAGACGCTGTCGCAGTGGCAGCGCCGTGAGGTCGCCTCCGGCGAGTTCCAACAGGTCGAAGGCGTGGAAGGTGTCGTCCACCAATTCGCCATCGAGGAGGCAGTCCAAGCCCAGCGCGAGGGCGGACAACTTCAGTCGGCCCGGGATCGCCACGACCTTGCCGAGGCGATCCCACGCGGTGATCCGGCCACCCGCGCCATGTAACCGCAGCCGAGCGCCGTCGAGTTCTTCCTGGGCGCACCAATCGGAAGACTGGATCAGCTCCATCGCGCCGGCTTCGTCGATGGGCGTGAAGGGTTCGCAAGGCAGGAGCCGCTGCATTCCGGGATCATGGACGGACTTCCGGGGATGATCGGGAGACGGAACATCAAGAAGCAAAGAGAGGGAGGAATTCACGAAGAAGAGGTCGAAGGGTAAAAAGCAAACAGGGCGGCCCGGCGATGGCCGGGCCGCCCTGTCGGGTTGTTGTTGCAGTCGTGGGTTATAGCGCACCTGAACCACGAAAGGAGTGGTGGGCATCGCGGCCGATGATGACGTGGTCGTGGAAGGCCAGGTGGAGCAGCTCCGCGGCTTCGCGCAGGCGGCGTGTCTCCCGTTCATCGGCCCCGCTGGGCGAGGGATCGCCGGAGGGATGATTGTGGACCACGACGAAGCCGTAGCCCGCCGCCACGATCACCGGGCGGAACACCTCGCGGGGATGGAACAGCGATTCATTGAGTAATCCAATGGTCACCAGATTCCAGCCCACCAGGTGCATGCGGGTATCGAGGACGAACACCACCACATGCTCCTTGGCCGGGTCGAACCAAGGCGCGGAGGCGATCTCGTCGTGCCACGCGGCGACAACCGCTTCCGGATGATCGAGCTTCCGCACGGGTCCGGGAGTGTCCTCCCGCACCCGCGCGACGCGGAACTGGCCGATGGAGTCGCGAGCCGGGTTCATGACGCCAGGCCCAGCACGCCTTCACAGAGCCCGTGGAGAGCCTGGCCGCGCCGAACCGCGATGTGGGGATTCCCGCCCTTGAAGACCTCGGTGTAGGCATTCCAGAGCGACCACAGCGTGCGCGGCTGGAATTCCTCGTGCCGGGGCTGGCGCCACTCGTGGAGCACATCCGGGACTTGCGTGGGCGTGATCACCCGGTTGTCGATCGAGCGCACGATCAGGTCGTGGACCTCGCGGTCCTCCAGTGCGTGTTCGCGGTAGGCGGCGATGCGGTCGTCGAGCTTGCGGAGTTTGCCACCGAGCTCGCCGATGGCGCGGCTCATGAGGTACGACAGGTCCCGGGCAGCGTGGCGGGTGTGCTTGCGCGATAAACGCACCTCGCCGGAAAAACACAGGTTGTCGCACACGGTGATGGTTGTCCCCACCACGAGGCCGGCGGGATACTGCTTGTCGTGGGAGTTCCGCACGCCCACCACCCAGCCGACGCCGTTCTCCGGCCGGGACGGCAGCGAGATGGCGAACACGCCGAAGTAGCGGGCACCCTCGTGTGAGAGCGCGTGGCTTTCGCCTTCGACGCGGAAGCCGCAGCCCACCAGTCCGGACTGAATCTCCTGCACCAGCGAGCGGTGGGAGAGCGGATACCAGGTGTCGGTGGGAGGCGGGGTTTCGACGGTGAAGACGTCGTCACGGGTGGCGGTGACACCGCCGCGGTGGAGCAGAAGGCCCGGCACGGGGGCCGGGGCGGGAGGAAGGAGGAGTTCCATGAAGGTGGATGTAAGTGAAGGTTCAAAAAGGTTTGGCCCCGCCATCCGGCCAGTAACCTCGGATGGCGGGGCCTGGGCTACGATCCCATTACCCTGGAAGGTCAGCGGCGGCGGCAGAGGTTGAAGACCAGCAGCGCCACGATGACGGCGGCGACCGCCAGCCACAGGAAGGACTTGGGCAGTAGCAGGATGAGCCCCACCATGGCGATGATGCCGAACGCGTAGATGAAGTGGATGGGTTCCATGCAGGAGGATCAGTAGCGGGAAGAGCGCGCTAGACCGGCGAGAGCGAGAACGACTACGGCGCCGAGGACCGAGTAGCCGATCGTTTTCAATCCGTCGCCGACCTCGCCGAGGTTGAGGTTCACCCCGGGCAGGCCCCGGGCCGGTTCCTCACGGCAGGCCAGCACCAGCAGGCCGAGCGCAATCACCAGCCAGCGAATGGGCCGCCGGCATGCACCACTCCGCTTGCCGCACTCCGCTGGCGCGGGTGTCGGCAGCGGTTGGTGCGGCGGGCGCGTCCGGACGCAGGAGAGCCGCGCCAGCATCGAGGAGACCACCGGGCTCAACGGCCACCCCCTTCCCCAAAATGAAACACATCCCCCGGTAGTGGGTCATACCCGCCTGCACGGCGGACGGGAGCCAGCAACTCATGGAGGAGCCGGGCCATCAAGTCCTCTCTCTCCGGAGTGCCGGGAGCAAAGCTGAGGCCACCGAAAGGATGTTGGCCGTGTCCACAGGCACATGGGTCATCCGGCTGCGGATGGGTTGAAGTGAGCAAGGCCTCCTCCACCGCGGCGCCGAGGAGTTCGAGGAGGTGGCGGATCTCGCCCCGCAGGTCCTCCGGGCTGTCGACGTCAGTTTCAATCGTCGCGATGAGCCACGGCGGGGACTCGTCGTCACCGGGCGGGAAGTGGGAGGCAGTCAGTGTGATGAACATGGTTATTCAGGGTCTGATCAGGGCGATAAAAGCCGCCCTTCCAAATCCTGATGACACCGGGAGCAGTGGAATTGCGGGCCCTCCCGGCCCTCCTGGAGTCCGGTTTACCGCAGCCCGATAGCGCAACTGCATCCGCGTTCTCTGTCGTTCACCCCTTCGGGGCCAGCGCTTGTGCGGTGAGCCGGGGAGCTCACGCTGCGCGTAACCTCCCCGTCCCCACGCACGACCGCGACGCGACTGCTACGCGCTCGGGGGCTGCGGCGGGAACCATCGCTTCGCGCTTGCTTCGCTGCGCGCTACGCTCGGTTCCGAGTGGACTCCTTGGGGGCCCCTTTCGCCACCTGGGACGTAGGGTGATCGAAATACTTGTCGCCGCGGGGCCCCGTCCAAAGGAACGCCCCATCATTCGGCAAGGGCTGCCAGTTGGCCGAGTCCCTGCAATTGCCATCGTGGTACGCCTGCCGGATGCGCGGGTCGATATGCCCCATGGACATCTGGAGCTTCCGGAACTTTGCGTCCTCCCGGGGCAGTTGGATGACGGGAGGATCCATGACACCTCCCTCCGGCAGGAAATCTTCAAGTTGCAGACGGGTCTCCCGGGCAACCAACTCCCGGATCCGTTTCATGTTGTCACGGGTGGTGCGGCCGCCCTTGGAACCATCCTCCACCCTCAGCATCTCCTCGATTTGGGAGAGCGGCAGGCCGGTCACCGAATGCACCTTCGCCAGCACGCGGGACAGTTTCTCCGTGGGCTCCTCCGGATACATCGGAATGAACACGCCCCGTGACTCCAGCAGCACCTTCCGGAACGCCCGATACAGGGTCTCGAAGGAGAATCCCTGCGCCCATGGCTCCCAAGGGCGTCCCGCCTTCTCCTTGCCCCGCTGGGCAGCGTCCAGATACCCCGCCAGGACGCTCTCGCGCCAGATCACCTCGATCCTCAGAACCGGGTCCGGTCCCACGCTCCGCGCCCCGCTCTTCTGGGCCACCTTGTCGTAGGCCTTGATCCTCAGATCCGTTCCATTCAGCGCAACCAGGTACCCCGGAGTGACCGACGGAGAGCCTTGGATATTGTCGTGGGAAATCCGCTCAAACGCCCTGAGCAGCCGGAATCCGGGGTCAGCGACGTGCATCGGGAACTCGACCATCTGCCAATGGCTGTCGTTGTCCTCTCCTAGCCCCGGCAGCACCCGATGCTCGGCCCCATCCTCGACCAGAGAGGAAACCACCCGGTGGTAGCGGTGGAGAGCGAGCAGGAGGGTCTGGTGATCGGCAATCACCCCGCAGTTGTGTCCGTAGATCCAATGCGGAGTGAACAGGTGGATCTCATTGCAATGAAAGTCGCCCCTCACCTGCTTCACGTTGAGGCGGGCCCCGATGCCGGGACCCACCTTCACGTTCAGCCACTCCGATCCTGCCTCCTCGTTCCTGGTCACTTGGAACCTGCCCACCTCCGCCAACGTGTCGGTGAACTCAGGATGGCGGGACACCACCTCCGGGCGGACACGCAGGCGGGGGGTATGAATAACGGCTTGGTCCATGATCGGGGTCAGGGGTGACTTCGGATACGGCTTGAAGCGGGTGCGTGCGGAAAAAACCACTCATCCTCGGGTAACTACTACTACAACCCGGAAAACTGGGTCTTCAGTCCACTTCTCCCGACCCTAGATGCTCTTCGATGGCAGCCAACGTTTCAGCATCCATCCAGCTCTCGTCGCTGGGACTATGAGGGGTGAGGATCACCTGCAGCTCTCCCACTGGAGCCAACCCGGATTTCTCCATTTTGCGGGTGGATTTGGCTCCCTCCCGTATCGCGACATCCACCGGGTGCCTTGCAAGCTGGGATCGTAACTGCTCAACGGTCGGAAAGGGCAACCTGCCAGGCTGCAACTGGTATTTCAGCAGCGAATAGGTGCTGATCAACCGGGTGCCTCTTTTTCCGCCTCCCGTCGTGCCGATTCCAGCCAAGGAAATCGATAGCGAAGAGATCGGCTCGCCCACGTCGGCGAGAAGCTGATTCATCTTGGTCTTGGTAAAGTCTGAAACCGGACAGGGTTCGCCACGCCCGGGAATGCGCACGAAGAGGGGCATCGCGTTGTCCCTGGGAGTGGCACCGGATTCGTATCGGGACATATCCGCAGGCACGGGCGAAAACACCGACTCCGCCGCACATAGGGCCTCAAGCTCCGTCTTAAACCCACCGCGCGCCACACCGTGCTTGAGCAAAAACCGGAGAAGAAAGCGGAGATCAATCCGCCGATGTCCTCCCGCCATCCACGTTTTCCCTTCCGCCTTTGCCGGGTTGACCAACGTCTCCAACGAGGTCCGAGGAAGCCCGGTGAGCGGGCAGGCCCGCCCCTTCGGGGGAAGGCCGATCATATGAGGCAGTCTTGGGTGAGTGAACATGTGCGTTGCGACTGGTTCGACTTGGAAATATGGGCGCGGTGCAGTTCGTGATTCCGCTTGGGGTCTGTGCGGCAGGCCCCTGATCACTTGATCGGGACAGGAACACTCAAGACTCCCGGCGGCTGGCTGGCCACCTCCGATCGCCCTGTAAAGTTCTACCCGGAGGATCCGCTGGTGGCCTTCAAACACGGCTGCGGTATCAGGGAAAGAGACAAGAAGCCCGAGCGGAGGAACCCGACACCCGGGTTCCCACCACACGGACTCCCTGATCGCGCCACGAGCGTCCGCCCGTCCGGTTTCAGATTTCGATCTGGATTTCCTCCATGTCGTGAAAGCCCGGAGGCATCTCGCGAATCCGGAGGTCCTCCGGCCATTCGGACCAATCCCCTCCATGGGGATCCTTCAGGCTCAGGGAACTGCCACCGTCCACAGGCCTACGACCGAGTTGTTTGAGGAAGAAGGCCTTGCCCTCGCGGCGGCACTGGTCACGGAGCGCCCTGGCCCACTCCAGATGGAACTCCTTGGCATAAGGCCCGGATTCCCCCCCGACGATGACCCAATCGATCCCCCTCAAATCCAACTCCACCGGCCCCCACAAGGGCTCGACACTGAGGCCCCTGATCTTGGCGGGAATCTCGCGGAGGTACTTCACGTGGACGGCCATCTTGGCATCCAGGACCGAAGTCATCGGCACCAGGTTTTCGGGCCACTCCATTCCTCGCAGCCGCAGCCAGGCGGCGAAGGCGGCCATGCGCTTCGGTCGCTTCGTCAGCCACAGCCACACATGTCTGCGTCCCTCGCGGCTCACCACGGCATCGATGATCTCGGCCTTGAGGTAGTCGAACGAAACCCCCTTGGAGAGGGCATCTCCCATATCCGAGACGAAGACCAGCCGAGGCATCCCATCCAGCCACGGCTTGGAAGGTCGAGCGCCTCCCTTCAAGGAAGGCTGCTTGGCGGTCTTCGCCATCCGGCCGGGGAACAGGGTCAGCTCCTCGAACCAAGGCGCGAAGCCCGGGTTGCCACGCCGGCCATCGGGCTTGGAGCTCCACCGCAAGTGCAGGTTTGCGGCGTAGCAACGGACCGCGGACGCGATGGCCCGCCAGATGATGTCCCGTAGCCCGTTGAGGGTGGCACCAAGGGACTTCAAACGCTTGACGATCTTCACCGCGATCTGACGTCGATCCGTGTAGAGGCGGGACAAGGGCCGCCCACCAAACTCCCCGTCGACCAACTCCTTCAACTGCTGGCGAGGCAGATCAAAGACCAGGAGCTCTTTGAGCACCGCCGCGGCGACCTTCTGGGGCGTTGGAAAAAGCGGGCAGCCTTCGCAGCCCATGACGGGATTCGACGAATCATCGCACCACTGAATACTGGTTTTGGACATGCGGCTTCTGCTACCAACGCCCACCGCCAAGTCCATAATTATTTCACAACCAATATATTACACAAACAACGCCCAAACCTCATCGGGCATCCAGGGACTTCCTCGGGTAGTTGGTCTGGCAGAAAAAAATTTTCGCGCGCGGGGCTCAAGCTGGGCCGTTTGGAAGAGTCGCAGCAGATTTCGGCGGAATCGTGAGGCCTTCTTGAAGCCTGGGTGCTCCGTGTGTGGCGCAGGAGTCGCACGCCCCCGCCCGCCTAGGAAATCGAGACGATTTCGTTCAAGCCCCCCATGTATCAAAAGCCACGAAGGTTTTGTGATACACGATTTCGACGTAACCCATTGATAAACAACCCAAATTGTGTATCAAAAATCTAGACTGACCCCCCTCTTGCTAAAGCTCCATTTTGATACACATCGAAAAACGACCACTCATTATCAACAGGATGCGAAGAAGGCACCTCGACTCTTTCTTGGTGTCGCACGGTGACGAAGCCGCCAAATCACCGAAAATCGGCTGCCCGGACTCCAGAGCGCAGCTTCCCAAGGGCGGCGAAAGCAACCGGAGGCAAGCGGCCTCCTAGAGGCCTCACCTAGAGCACTGATGCAGCGGCTCTAGCCCCTTCGATGATGCCCTCGGCGTAGTGCGCCCTTTCTTCGAACGTTGCCAAGCCACTCAAGTCGGTTTGGAAAGCGGAGCAATGAGCTTGGATCTCTTCGACTTCGCCCATGGTCAAGCCATCGAGGTCCACCGCAGGAATCCGTGGAAACTCGGGACCAAGCACCAGGCTTAGGGCTAGGATAACCAGTTCAACAGACCGCTCTTCATCAGGACGAGTAGCGAGCGCCACAGCCATTTGCATGGGAGGTGCCTGATTTGACGCGAGGACGTCCTCCAAGCGAAAGCGAACCACCTTGTCCTTGCGGAAGGCCACCGGGATCGTGCCGTTCGCTGCCCAGTAGTGGATGGTGCGGGGATCGACGTTGAAGTAGGCCGCGATCTCGGTCGCGGTCTTGAGCGCTGAAGAGGAAGCCGACGGATCCATTACGCTGGAGATGCCTAGGTTCGGCTGATTCAGGCAGGATTCGGGCAGCGCGGGGAAACCCGAAATCCACAAATCACTGAAATTAAAAGTACGAGGACTGGGATTTGAACCCAGGACCAATTGGTTAAAAGCCAACTGCTCTACCGCTGAGCTATCCTCGCAGGTTTTCCGCTTCGGGCGGGCGCCGGAGTATGGGACCCGGACCGAATTGGCAAGATATTTTCGCTCAGTTTTTCAACCGCAGCCACCCCAAAGCGTCAATCAACGTGGTCCGCGGTCGATCCAGCACGAACGCCTCGATCCCCACCGCCGCCGCCCCCTCCCCATCGGCGAGGCCGTGGTCGCCGATGTGGACGGTATCGGAAGGCCGGGCCACCATCGCCGCGAGCGCGTGCCGGAAGATGGCGGCATCAGGCTTGCGCGCTCCCGCGTCGGCCGAGGTGACCACCACCTCGAACTCCCGGTCCAAGCCAAAGTCGGCGAGAATGCCGTGCAGGCGGCGATCGAAGTTCGACACCACGGCGAGCCGGCATCCCTCCTCCCGTAACCGGGCGAGGACTTCCCGGACCTCCGGAAACACCGTCCATGCCTCGCCGCTCGCGTAGTGGGCGAACAGGTTCGCGAAACAGGCATCGAACTCCCCACCGGTCGCCTCGATCCCGGAGGCCCGCGCGGTTTCCTCGACCACCGATCGCCACCAGGCTCGCTCGGCGGAGTCTCCGTCCGCGGCGGCGGCATAGGCCGGGGGCGGCAGGGTGGCGAAGACGGTCCGGAAGGCCCCCTTCACGGCAGCCTCGGACACCTCCCAGCCAGCCGCGGCGAAATGTCGCACGTAGACCGCGGCGACCGGTTCGGCGGGCTCGATCAGGGTGCCTGCGGCATCGAAAAAGATCGTTCGGATCACCCCGCCAGCCCTAGCGCAAGCGGGGCCGCGCGCCAATCCCCCTTCCCGCTCAAGCCTAGATTCCACTTGCATGTCAAGGATTTCCAAGCTATGCGGGTGCCCGCACAAGCTTCTGACGTGAGTAAGGAGTGGGTCTTCACCCACTCTTTTGCGTCTAGAGGTGTCTCAAGCGCCGATTCCATCACCGCCCGCCATGACCAACGACATCGTCGCCCTCATCGACTACTACGAGAAGGAAAAAGGCATCGACCGGGACAAGGTCGTCGCCGCGCTCGAGTACGCCTTCATCTCCGCCTACCGCAAGATGGTCCCCGGGGCCGAGGCGATCGAGACGCTGCGCGCCGATGTGAACACGCGCAAGGGCGAGACCCGCATCTGGGCCAGCCTCGCCGTGGTCACCGATGAGGAATACAGCGACAAGTTCAACCAGGTCCCGCTGAAGCTCGCCGAGAAGAAGAAGCCGGGCTCGCAGGCCGGCGACCTGATGGAATTCGACGTCACGCCGAAGGACTTCGGCCGCATCGCCGTGCAGACCGCGAAGCAGACGATGATGCAGCGCCTCCGCCAGGCGGAGAAGGAGATGATTTACGAGGAGTTCAAGGACCGTGCCGGCGACATCGTCTCGGGCACCGTCCGCCGCTTCGAGCGCAACGACGTCATGATCGACCTCGGCAAGTTCGAGGGCATCATGCCGAACCGCGAGCGAGTGCAGGGCGAGGACTACAACATCGGCGACCGCATCCGCGCCTACGTGCTGGCGGTGGAAAACGAAGGCCGCGGCCCGGAGATCATCCTCTCCCGCAGCCACCCGAACTTCGTCCGCCGCCTGTTCGAAGCCGAAGTGAACGAAATTTCCGACCGCACCGTGGAGATCCGCGGCGTGGCCCGCGAAGCCGGTTTCCGCACCAAGATCGCCGTCTGGAGCAATGACACGAAGGTCGACCCCGTCGGTGCCTGCGTGGGCCTGCGCGGCGCGCGCGTGAAGAACATCGTCCGCGAGCTGAACAACGAGAAGGTCGACATCATCCGCTGGAGCGAGGATCCCCGCGAGTTCGTGAAGGAAGCCCTCAAGCCCGCGGAAATCCGCTCCATCTCGGTCGACGAGACCGGCAAGGTGGTCCACGTCACCGTCGATGAAGCCGACCTCAGCAAGGCCATCGGCCGCAAGGGCCAGAACGCCCGCCTCACCTCCCGCCTGATGGGCTGGGACGTGCAGGTCCGCAAGGACGAGACCAAGGAGGAGCAGCTCAAGGCCAAGATCGGCGGGGCCGCCCACACCTTGGGCGAACAGCTCGGCCTGACCGACGAACTCGCCGAGAAACTCACCTTCGCCGGCGGCGCCACCGCCGAGATGGTCATCGACATGCCGGCGGACTACATCGCCAGCGCGCTCGGCATCTCCGACGACGAGGCCGAGACCATCCTCGAGAAGGCCCGCGAACTCGCCGGTGCCTGATCTGAAAGACGCATTCCCTTTTCCTTCCCCGCCCGATTCCGACCTCAGCAGAACCAGTAGGACCCTTTGATGCCTAAAGATAGCGACAAGACTCCCGAGAAAAAACCGAAGGTGCTCGATTTGATCGAGACACCGAAGAAGCCGTCGCGTCGTGAACGCCAGCGCGAGGAAGCCTCGCAGGTGAAGACCGTCGATGACGCGAAGCGGGAGGCCCTCGATCTATTCGCGGAGGAGAAGAAGCCGAAGGTCCGCAAGACGAGCCAGTCGGGCAAGACGATCCTTCCGACCATTTCCAAGCTCCTCAGCGAAGAGGAAGCTCCCGCGAAGGCTCCGGAACCGGAACCCGCTCCGGCCCCTGCCCCGGTGGTGGCCGCGCCGGAACCCGCTCCGGTCGCCCAGGAGGAAATCGACGATCCGAAGCTGGTCGTCATCAAGCCCCCGATCCTCGTCAGCGAATTGGCCGCCCGCCTCGGGCTGAAGCCGTTCCAGGTGATGGCGGATCTCATCAAGCTTTCCGTCTTCGTCGCCCCGAACCAGCCGATCGATCCGGAAGTCGCCGCCAAGGTGTGCGAGGTCCATGGGTTCCGCTTCGAGCGCGAGAAGCGCGAGAAGGGCGGCGGCGTCCACAAGGTGGAGGAAGTCATCAAGGAGCCGGAAGCCCCGAAGGTGGAGCCGGAAGACCAGCTCAAGCTGCGCCCGCCGATCGTCACGATCATGGGCCACGTCGACCACGGCAAGACGACCCTCCTCGACAAGTTCCGCAATGCCCGCGTGGCGGCCGGTGAAGCCGGTGGCATCACGCAGCACGTCGGTGCCTACCAGATCGTCCACGAAGGCCATCCGATCACCTTCCTGGACACCCCGGGCCACGCCATCTTCTCCGACATGCGCGCCCGCGGTGCGGACATCACCGACATCGTGGTGATCGTCGTGGCCGCGAACGACGGCATCATGCCGCAGACCTTGGAAGCGATCAAACACGCCAAGGCCGCGAACAAGACCACCATCGTCGCGATCACCAAGATCGACCTGCCCTCCGCGAACATCCTGCGCGTGAAAACGCAGCTCGCCGAAAACGGCCTCCAGACCACGGACTTCGGTGGCGACACCGAATTCGCCGAGGTTTCCGCCTTCACCGGCGAGGGCATGAACACCCTGCTCGAGCTGATCGCCCTCCAGGCCGAGGTGCTCGAACTGAAGTCGAATCCGAAGGGCAATGCCCGTGCCGCCGTGATCGAGGCCCGCATCGTGCCGGGCCGCGGCGCTTCCGCCACGGTCATCGTCGAGTCCGGCACCCTCAAGGTCGGTGCCCCGTTCATCTGCGGCCCGTTCTACGGCAAGGTGAAGGGCATGTTCAACGACCGCGGCGAAGCCATCAAGCAGGCCCCTCCGGGCATGCCGGTGGAAGTCATCGGCTTCGACGAACTGCCGAACGTGGGCGACCACCTCTCCGAGATGAAGAACGAGCGCGAGGCCAAGGCCCTCGCCGTGGAGCGCCAGGAGACCCAGCGTCGCCAGCGTCTGACCCCGCAGCACCGCGCCCGCATGGAAGACCTCTATGCGATGGTCAACGAAGGCGGCGGCAAGGCCCAGCTCAAGCTGATCCTGAAGTGCGACGTGCAGGGTTCCGTGGAGGCCATCAAGAAGGCCGTCCTCGCCATCGAATCGAAGAAGGTCGAGTGCGTGTTCATCACGTCCGCGGCCGGTCCAATCACCGAGTCCGACATCCAGTATGCCGGCTCCACCGATGCCATCGTGCTCGGCTTCAACGTGAAGGTCGAGGGCAAGGCCGTGAAGGCCGCCAAGGCCGAAGACGTGCAGATCAAGCTCTACTCGATCGTCTATGAGCTGATCGACCAGGTCCGCGAGGCCATGCTCGGCCTCCTCGATCCCCTCACCCGCGAGAAGATCATCGGCCACGCCGAGGTCCGCCAGGTGTTCAAGCTCTCCCGCGGCCGCGCCGCCGGCAGCTACGTCACCGACGGCAAGATCCACCGCAAGGCCCACGCCCGCGTCATCCGCGGCGGCATCCCGGTCTTCGACGGCCGCATGTCCACCCTCCGCCGGTTCACCGAGGAAGTGGAAGAGGTCAAGAACGCCTACGAGTGCGGTATCCGCCTCGGCGAGTTCAACGAATACCAGGAAGGCGACGTCATCGAGTGCTACACGCTCGAGAAGATCGCGCAAACGCTCTGAGAAGTTTGCTGGTTTTCAGTTTTCAGTTTTCAGCAAGAGTGCTGGAAACTGAAAAGGAGCCGTCTCTGGTTCTTCCTGAAAACTGCCAACTGAAAACTGACAAACTTTTCCATGTCCAAACGACTCGACCGGGTGAACGAACTGCTCCGCCGCGAAATCAGCGCGGTGGTGCAGAAGGATTATGAATGGCACGGCAAGCTCGTGACCGTGAACGACGTCGAGGTCACCCAGGACCTCAAGGAGGGCAAGGTCTGGATCGGCGTGCTCGGCGGCAGCCATGAGCCGGTGATCGAGAAGCTCAACAACGACCACGGCGCGATCCAATCGAAGATCATGAAACGCATCGTGCTGAAATCGACGCCGGTGCTGCGTTTCCGCTTCGATGGCTCCGCCGAACGCGGCGTGGACATCGTCAACCTCCTCCAGGAGGTCGACAAGCTCCCGAAGGCCAAGGACGAGCCGACGGAAGAAGCCTGAGCCGGAACATCGTAGTCGGAAGCTCCGCTTTCGAATCGTCGCCGCCAGCTCCAGTTGGCGGTGGCTTGTCAGGCCGAACGCCATCCATCCCGCAGAAAAGCAGGAGCTTCCCGCTACCCTTCGCGTGATCCGATGTTAGCATCCACCGATGCTCGTCGAACACTACACCCTCGTTCCCGGCAAACTCTTTGCCGGTGAGTTTCCGGGCCACCCGAACCCCGCCACCTCACTGGCCCGCCTCGCCAGCCTCGCCGAAGAGGGCGTGCGCACCTTCCTCGACCTGACACCGGTGGAAGATCCCCTCGAGCCCTACGAGGAGCAGTTGGCGGAGGTCATGCCCGGCCTGCGCTATTTCCGCCACCCGATCCCGGACATGGGCATCCCCTCCTCCCCTGCCGTCATGCGCGGCATCCTCGACCGGATCGCGGAGGAAACCGCAGCGGGCCATCCGGTTTATTTCCACTGCTGGGGTGGCATCGGCCGCACCGGCACCGTCGCCGGATGCTGGTTCCGTGAGCAAGGGCTCGGCGGCGATGCAGCTCTGGACGCGGTGCAGAAGCTCTACTCCACGATGCCGAAGTCCGAGCGCTTCTCAACGCCCACCTCCCCCCAAACGCCGGTGCAGTTCGACTACGTCCGGCGGTGGGCAAAGTAGCACGAGCATTCCTTGTGAGTGGGGTGGCGTCACCTCGATGAGATCTTGCAAACCATCCTGGCAGACGACTTGGATCTTCAAAGGGATGCGGACCGCCCCCGCTCACAAGTTGAAAACTTGTGCGACTACCTCTCCCACACCTTCACCCAATCGATCTCGAACTTCTGCGGATACACCTTCGGGTCCGGGTCCTTGCCCCAGGAGCCGCCGATGGCGAGGTTCAGCATCAGGTAGAAGGGCTTGCGGAACGGATTGTCTTCCCCCACTCCCGCCACCTCCAGATCGACGGTCTTGTAGGGTTTGTCATCGAAGAGGAACGTCAGCGTCTTCTCGTTCCACTCCACGCCATAGACGTGGAAGTTCTTGTGGATATCGTCGGACTTGATCTTGCCTCCCACCGACTGGTGCTGCGTCGTGCCCGGCTTCGCGAAATGCAGCGTGCCGAAAATCGTCCCCGGCTCGTGGGTCACGAACTCCATGATGTCGATCTCCCCGCACATCGGCCAGCGGACCGGGCCGCGGCTATCGCCGAGCATCCAGATCGCCGGCCACACGCCCTTGCCCTCCGGCAGCTTCGCCCTCACCTCGATCTTGCCGTATTGGAAGCTCTTCAGCCCCTTCGTGATCAGGCAGGCCGAGGTGTATTCGGCGTCCTTCCGGGACTTCTGCCAGTCCTTCGCTCCGGCCACAAAGGCGGGATTCGGAAATGCCTCCTTGCGACCCTCGATCACCAGGTTGCCACCCTCCACCCGCGCGTTCTCGCGGCGATTGTCGGTGTAGAACTGGAGCTCCTGGTTGCGAACAAAGCCCTTCTCGTAAGTCCACTTCTTGGGATCGGGAGCCCCGGCCTGGTTGAAGTCATCGGACCAGGCGAGACGCCACGGAGCAGCTTGGGCGGAAAGCGTGAGGGCGAGGAGAAGGCAGAGCGGTTTCATAAGGAGACTCCGCCAGCATACGTGGACATTTCCACGGATCAATCGGCAGTCCTGCCGACAATCGCCCGCTCTCAAACAAACTCCGCCAGCTTCTTCTCCGACACCTTCGCCAGCACCGGCACGTCCGGCGCGAAGAGCGAGACGCGGAACTCCTCCAACTGCCAGCCGTGGTCCCACAGCCGCGGGTCCTCCGGCTTGGCCACCCAACGGTTCATCCACGGGTCCCAGAACTTCACAAAGCGGTCCACCTTCTCCAGATCCTTCACCAGCGGCAACGAATCCACCCGCCCGAGCCGCGACCGGATCGCCCGCAAGCGCCGTGGATAATCGAGGAAGCGTGCGAACCCCGCCCGCCACGCGAACCGAGCGCGGAACAGCCACGAAAGCTCCTCGTCCACATCCCGCACGATCTCGTCGTAGTTCCGGTTGCCGCGATGGGCGTCCAGCCAGCGGCGGATCTCTGGCAAATGGACGAGCATCTCATCGAGCGCGTGGCCGATCTTCGCGGCCGCATCGTGCCACAGCCCGCGGGCGTTCTGCGCCGTCTTGTGAAACTCCGCGGGCGAACGCGGCAGCACCCGCCCCATCGCCCCTTCCGCGGCCAGTGCGATCAGGTCCTCGACGGCGGTGCCGCCCACCCCGAGGCGCGGCAGCTCGATCTTCGCGACCATCCCCAGCGGGAAGCGTTTCCGCAAATGGTTCACCTGGTCGGCCTGGGCGAGGTGCAGCAACCGCACGCAGCCGCCGCGATGAGCTTGGAACGCCTCCTCCTCGTTCGAAAACGCCCGCACGCCGATCGATCCGCCTTCGTCCACCAGCGCCGGATACGCGACCCCGGCGGACGTTTCGGAACGCAGCGGCAGCGCTTCGCCGTCCCACGCGTTCATCCCCCGGCGTTCCCACGACTCGTTCGCCGCGGCTTCGAAGCGGGACTTCAGTCGACCCGCCAGCTTCATCTTCAGCGCGGCCACGTCGGTGCCGAAGGCCATCTCACGGCCCTCGTCATCGCAGACCCACACCTTCGTCACCAGTTCCGGCGGCAGCTTGCTGAAATCGAAATCCTTCGGCTCGATCGGATAGCGAGTGCGCTCGCGCAGATGCGCGGCCAGCACCTTGTCGAGCGCATCGTCCGGCGGCGCGTCCTGCCACAGGCAGGTGAAGCTGTCCGTCATCTCGGACACCGGCTGGCAAACACGGCGCAGGTCCTTCGGCAGCGAGCGGATCAGGATCTCCACCCGCTCACGCAGGTCCCCGCCCACGCCCCACGCCGGCAACCAGTCCGGGAGATGCGGGAGCTGGTCGATGTGGACTCCGATGGTCACCCCATCGTCCCGCTCGCCGGGCGCGGCGTGGTAGTAGAGCGTGTATTCCTCGCCATCGCGCTGGATCGAGTCCGGATACGACTCCAGCCCGAGATCGTCCAGATCCTCCAGCACCACGTCGGTGGTGGAAAGCATCAGCGCCTCGCCGTTCTTGTCCGCCCACTTGTTGAAGGCGGACGCGGTGGCGATCTCATTCGGGATCGCCTTTTCAAAGAACGCCTCCACCGCCTCCTCGCTCCACAGGCCACCGGGTCGACGCAGCTTCTGCTCGATCGCGCCGATCTCCTCCCGCAGTTCCTCCATCCGCGCCTGGTACTCCGCCTTGCGGCGCAGCTTCCCGGCCATCAGGCCCTCGCGCAGGAAAATCTGTCTCGCCGCCTTGTGGTCCACGCGGCCGTAGTGCACGCGCCGCCCCACGATGATCGGCAGGCCGCCGCAGATGACCGTCTGCTTGCCATACACCACGCCATGCGGTTCATCCCAATACGCCTCGCCATAGCGGCTGCGGCACAGGTGCGGCGCGACCTTCTCGATCCACTCCGGATCGATGCGCGCCACGCGCCGGGCCCACAGCCGGGACGTCTCGACGAGTTCCATGCCCATCACCCACTCCCAGCGTTTCCCGCCGAACAGGCCGGAGCCCGGGAAGATCGCGAAGAATCCGCCCGAGGCGCTCTTGTAGGACTTCGAATCCCGGTCCCACAGGCCGAACTGGCGCGGGGCTCCGGACAGCAGCGCGCAATGGATCGCGGGATAGGTCGCCGCCTTCTCGACCGTCGCCGCCAGCGGCTGGAGCTTCCATTTGAGCTCACGCGTCAGCAGCTCGGCGAGCTCGTCGTGGACGTTCGCCCACTCGGTCACGCGGCGGAAATTGAGGAACGCGTCCTTGCAGTATTTCCGCAGGGCATTGCGCTTCCAGTTCCGTCCCTCGCGGAAACGGTTCACGTCGATCCACAGGCGCAGCATGCCGGTGAAGTCGCTCTGGTCATCCTTCCAACGGGCATGCGCCTGGTCGGCTTCCTTCGCCTTCTCGGGCGGGCGCTCGCGCGGGTCGTTCGATTCCAGCCCGGACACGATCGGCAGGATTTCCGCCAAGCAACCCTCCTCGCGCGCCTCCAGCAACATCCGGCCCAGGCGCGGATCCACCGGCAGGCGCGACATCTGACGGCCCGCCTCGGTGAGTTCCTTGTCCTCGTCCAGCGCGCCGACCTCCCGCAACGTACGATACCCCTCGGAGATAGCCTTCGGCGCGGGCGGATCGAGAAACGGGAATTCCTCGATCGGCGGCAGCCCCAGCGACTTCATCCGCAGGATCACCCCCGCCAGCGAGCTGCGCCGGATCTCCGGGTCGTTGAACTCCGGGCGGTCCGTGAGATCGGACTCATCGTAGAGCCGCACGCAGATGCCCTCGCGCACGCGGCCGCAGCGGCCCTTGCGCTGGCGGGCGCTGGCCTGGCTGACCGGTTCGACCTGGAGGCGCTGCACCCCGCGGCCCGGGCTCCAGCGGCTGATGCGCGCCAGACCGGAGTCGATCACGCACACGATCCCCGGGATCGTCAGCGAGGTTTCGGCGACGTTGGTGGCGAGGATGATCCGGCGCTGGCGACCGGGATTGAAAACCTTCTGCTGATCCGCGAGACCGAGCCGCGCGAACAGCGGCAGGATCTCCGTGTTCGGATAACGCTGGCCCACCAGCGCATCCGCGCACTCGCGGATCTCACGCTCGCCGGGCAGGAACACCAGCACGTCACCGCGTGGATCGACGTCGTTCAGCCACTCCACTCCGCGCACCACCTGGCTCGAAAGCTCCTCATCCTCGTCGCCCGGCAGGCTGACCTCCTGCACCGGGAAAGTCCGGCCGGGAGCCTCGATCACCGGGCAGCCACCGAAGAATTCCGAGAACGCCCCGGCGTCCAGCGTGGCGGACGAAATCACCAGCTTCAGGTCCCTCCGCGTTTCGAGCAGCCCCTTCAGATAGCCGAGCAGGAAATCGATGTTCAGCGAGCGCTCGTGCGCCTCGTCGAGGATCAGCGCGCCGTATTGCTTCAGCGAGCGGTCGCCCTGCGTCTCCGCGAGCAGGATGCCGTCCGTCATGAATTTGATCCGCGTCTCGCGGGACATCTTCTCCTCGAAACGGACCTGATAGCCCACAAACCCGCCGAGCGGCACCTTCAGCTCCTCGGCCACGCGCTTCGCCACACTCGCCGCCGCCAGACGCCGCGGCTGGGTGCAGCCGATCCGCCGCGGGTCCTGGCCGAGCGCCTCGACCACCATCTTCGGAAGCTGGGTGGTCTTGCCGGAACCGGTCTCGCTGACCACCACCACCACCGGATGGGCACGGATTGCCGCCACGATCTCATCGCGGTGCGCGACCACCGGCAGCGCCGCCGGGTAGTTCAAGGCTGGATGATGTTCCGCCACGGGCCGGACGGGGTAACCGCGGCGGGCCCTTTTCTCAAGCCCGAAGCGCCCGATTCATCTCGCCGGACCGAACGGACTCCGATAGAAGATCCATTGGTCCTTTCGTATAACTTCCCGACCCCACCGACATGCCATGAGCACCGAGCCCGTGCCGACCAAGTCCGTCCGTCGAGTTTCCCTTCCGTTCCTCAGCGCGGTGGCCATCGCGCTCGGACTCGCGGGATCGACCTTCATCGCGTCCCACACCTGGAAGGAGGTCCGGAAGAAGCCGGACAAGAACAACATCCGGATCACCGGCTCGGCGCGGAAGCGGATCACCTCGGATCTCATCGAATGGTCCGCCACGGTGGAAGCCCAGGGCGCCGACCGCACTGCCGCCTACCTTGCCCTGAAGGGCGGCACCGAGAAGGCCGTCGCCTTCCTCCGCGCCCAGGGCGTGAAGCCGGATGAACTCCAGACCGGGTCCGCCTCCATCACGGAGGAATTCGACGTCATCAAGGAGGACAAGGTGCTGCCCGGCACCAACGTCCCGATGCGCTCGGAGCGCAAGGAGTCCAAGGGCTTCAAGGCCAGCCAGACGGTCACCATCAGCTCCACCAACATCCCGCAGGTCGAAAAGGCCTCCCGGGAAATCACCACCCTGCTCGAACAGGGGGTGGACGTCGCCTCGCACGATCCCAACTACTACTACACCCGCCTCGGGGAGCTGAAGCTGGAGATGCTCGCGGAAGCGGCGAAGGACGCCCGCGCCCGCGCCGAGAATATCCTCAGCTCCGCCGGCAACACCGGCGTCGGCAAGCTGGTCTACGCGGACATGGGCATCATCAACATCAATGCCGCCAACTCCACCGAAACCTCGAACGAGGGCAACAACGACACCACCTCGCGCGACAAGGACATCATCACCATCGTCCACGCCGAGTACGAGGTGAAGTGAGCCCCCAGGGAGCAAGGACATTCCTGTCCTTGTGGGGAGCGGCCGCAAGGAAACCGGTGCGCCCCACACGTCGGGTGACACCGGGATCATCATCCAGCTCGCTCGAAACCATTGCGCCGCCAGCGATTCCCATGGAAAATGCCCCGGCATGAGTGGAGGCAAGGTGACGCCGGTGGCATGGAAAACCCTATCGCGGGTATTGGTTCCATTCCAGCCATCGCGCCGATCCATCGCCTTCGCCTCCCGCGCGGTGGCGGCCTCCGTGCTGGCGCTCGGCGCGGTGCTGGCGCTGGGCTACAAGGAGATCGCCTGGGCCCCCATCACCGTCTGGGTGCTGGCCCTGCCGCGCCGCAGCATGGTGCTGACCAAATCGCTCTACCGGGTGCTCGGCACCCTCATCGGCGCGGCGATGGCGTTCCTGATGCTGCCCCTGGAGAGCGAGCCGGTGCTTTTCATGCTGCTGATGTCCGCCTGGGTGGCCCTCTGCGCGGGCACGGCGAACCTGTTCCGGAACTACCAGGCCTACGTCGCCCAGCTCGCCGGATTCACCGCCCCGATCGTGGCAGTGCTGGTTTACGGGCACGTCGGCTCGATCCAGGAGATCGCGAAGGAACGCGTGATCTGCGTGCTGCTCGGCATCGCCGCCTCCGCCATCGTGACCCTGCTGTTTTCCAAGCGCGTGCAGCCCCGCGACGTCGAGGTCGAGGCCCGCGCGCTCGCCAAACAAGGCGTCGCCTGGTCGGCCAAGGTCCTCGAAAAATCCGGCCAGGAACCCCTCGCCTACAACCACGGCCTGCTCGCCCAGATCGCGGACCTCAATTCCTTCTGCGAAAACGCTGCCGTGGAATCCTCCGCCATCCGCCAGCGGCTTGGAGCGATCCGACGACTGGTCTCGGCCGTGCTCGCCCTGGTTTCCTCCACCCGCGCGGTCGAGCGCCTGAACGCCCCCGCCGATCTGGAGCGCCGCGAAAAGGCCGTCCGCCTGCTCCAGGCCGCGGCCGAATTGATCGGCAAGGATGACATCCCCAGCGGCCAGGCCATCGCCTTCCGCCATCTGATGCCCTGGGAAGAGCCCCCGGAAGATCCACACACCGCCGTCGAGACCGCGTGGAAACGCGACCGGTTGGAGGAAATCGCGGACGGGCTCGACCGCATCGCCACCGAGCTCGACGTGATCCGGATGGGTCCGAAGACCCGCCATCCCGCCCCGCCTCTGGTGTTCCATCGCGATTGGCGGAAGGCCTTCAGCGCGGGCTGGCGGACGCTGCTGGCCTGCCTCGTCACCGGCAGCCTGTGGATCGGCCTCGATTGGCACGGTGGAGCCATCTCCTTCATCTTCACCGCCCTCGCCACCGCCATTTTCAGCAACCACCCGCTGCCCACCGCCGGGATGCGCCGTTTCTCCACCGGCGTGGGAGCCGCCGCCTTGACGTTCATCATCTGGAAACTCCTGCCCGTATCGGTGACCGCCACCCTCGGCACCACCATCGGAGTGGTCATCGCCCTGACCTTCCTCGGAGCCATCGCCCTCGCAAACAACGTCCAGCCGGGCATGGACTACAACGCCAACGTCTCCCAGCTCATGCTCGGACCCTCGGCCGCCGTCACCACCGTCGGTGGCGCGTTCCTCTCCGGGTTCGAACTGCTGGCCGGTCTCGGCATCGCCTACGCCGCCTTCGCGTGGACGCCCGACCGTGAATCCCGCCGCGAGGCCCGGCTGGCTGCCTCGATCCTCGGCGACATCCGCCGCCTCGCCCAAGGCCGCTGGCAGCCCCACCGCCACAAGTGGGAGGCCACCCTCTACGACCGCCTCTACCAATCCGGTCTCGCCACCGCGGGCTCGAAAGCCTGCGGCAACAGCCTCCGCCACTGCCTGCTGGGCCTCGACATGGGACTGGAAATCCTGCGCCTGCGCGGACTGCTCGGCGCGGACTGCCTGGATGCCATCGAGCGGCCCATCGTGCAGGATGCACTCCGCTGGATGGGAGCCGATACCCCCGCCACCGGCCCCTTGCCGATCCACGAACTCTGGGTGTTCGCCGACCGGCTGCTGGCCCTCGACAGCCCCGCCACCTCGTCCCGCTACCAAGCTGCCGGAGCGATCCTGGCCGTTTCCCGCTGCCTGGAGAGCTGGCGGAAGGCCGAGCCCGTAGCCGCTCCCCACGCCTCCTGAGCTGCGATCTTGCGCGGAAAGCCCGGATTGTGGACTGTTCTAGGGAATTTCCCCCGTCGTTTCGGGTAACTTCCCGGGTTGCCAGTGAAAGGATCGGGCACTAGGAATCGTTCGTCCGTCGTTCTGTTTGTTTCACAGTATTTGTTTTATGAATCCATCCGATATGAATTCGACCCAGCGCCGTGGCTTCCTGAAAGCCATCGGTGGTCTCACCGCCAGCCTCGCCGCCCTGCCGACCCTGATGTCGGCCCAGGGCTCCGCCAATGCCCCGTCCCGTGCCTCCGGCGCGAAATACATGGGTGACTTCGCCGCTCCCAAGCTGGAGAAGGTGAAGGTGGCCATCATCGGCGTCGGAGCCCGTGGTTCCGGCCATGCCAAGCAGCTCGCCACCATCGACGGCGTCGATTTCGTCGGCATCTGCGACCTCCGCGAAAAGCAGGTCCAGAACGCCGAGAAGAACGTCCTGGCCGCCAACAAGGGCCACAAGCCGAAGCTCTACGGCAAGGACGAGAACGACTGGCAGCGCATGCTCGCCGAGACCAAGCCGGACGCCGTCTTCATCGCCACCCCGTGGGACCACCACGCGCCGATGTGTATCGCTGCCATGAAGGCCGGCGCGCACGCCTTCACGGAAGTGCCGATGGCCTACACCCTCAAGGACCTCTGGGACATCATCGACACCTCGGAGGCCACCGGCCGCCACTGCATGATGATGGAGAACGTCAACTACGGCCGCGAGGAGCTCATCTACCTCAACATGGTCCGCCAGGGCGTGCTCGGCGAACTCCTCCACGGCGAGGCCGCCTACATCCACGAACTCCGCGGCCAGATGGACAACGGTGACTCCACCGGTTCCTGGCGCACGTTCCAGTACGCCAAGCGCAACGGCAACCTCTACCCGACCCACGGCCTCGGCCCGGTGGCCCAGTACATGAACCTCGGCCGCGGCGACGACAACTTCGGCCGCCTGGTGTCCTTCTCCTCACCCGCCAAGGGCCGCGCGCTCTACGCCCAGAAGTCCACCAAGCTCTCCAACCCGGAGTTCAAGAACCTCAAGTTCGAAGGTGGCGACATCAACACCTCGATCATCAAGACCACCCTCGGCCGCACCATCATGGTGCAGTGGGACGAAACCTCCCCGCGCCCGTACTCCCGCCACAACCTGATCCAAGGCACCAAGGGCACCATCGCCGGCTTCCCGAACCGCATGGCCATCGAGGGTGTCACCAAGACCTACCACGAGTGGGCCGAAAACGAGGCGTGGGAGGAAATCGCCGCCAAATACGAGCACCCCTACTTCAAGCGCATGGGCGAGCTCGGCAAGAAGATGGGCGGCCACGGCGGCATGGACTTCCTCATGCTCTATCGCATCATCGAATGCCTCCAGAAGGGCGAGGCCCTCGACCAGAACGTCTACGAAGGCGCCTTCTGGTCCGCGGTCGGCCCGCTCAGCGAGAAATCCGTGGCCGAGGACGGCTCGTCCCAGGCCTTCCCGGACTTCACCCGCGGCAACTGGAAGACCACCAAGCCGCTGGGCGTCATCGCCTGATCCCGGCTTCTTCTCTCTCAACGGCGGCAGGCTCGGCCTGCCGCCGTTTTTCATTTGTGACGGACTCGTGACCAACCAGTCTTGTCACGCCCCGCCATCCCTGCTATCCCGCCGCGGGCCATCCCGCTTTTCCAACTCCATGAATCTCACCATCATCGGCACCGGCTACGTCGGACTCACCACCGGCACCTGCTTCGCGGAAGTGGGTCATCACGTGACCTGTGTCGACAACAACCCGGAAAAGATCGAAACCCTGCTCGCGGGCCGCATCCCGATCTATGAGCCGGGCCTCGAGGAACTGGTGAAGAAAAACGTGGCCGCCGGCCGCCTCAAGTTCACCACCTCCACCGACGAGGGCGTGGCGAACAGCGACGTCATTTTCATCGCCGTGCCGACCCCGCCGCAGCCCGATGGCTCGGTGGACCTCTCCTTCATCGAAAAGGTTGCCCGCGAGATCGCCGAGCGACTGACCCCGGAGCTCGGCTACCGCGTGATCGTGGATAAATCGACCGTCCCGGTGAAAACCGGCGAGAAGGTCGCCGAAACCGTCCGCCGCTACGCGCCGAAGGGCGTCGAGTTCGGCGTGGTCTCGAACCCCGAGTTCCTCCGCGAGGGCTGCGCCGTGGACGACCTCCTGAACCCGGACCGCATCGTGATCGGCTCGAACGACGACCGCGCGCTGGCCCTGATGCACAAGATCTACGAGCCCTTCGTGGCTCCGGTGCTGGTCACCGACATCAATTCCGCCGAGCTCATCAAGCACGCCGCGAACTCGTTCCTGGCGCTGAAAATCTCCTACATCAACGCCGTTTCCGCGATCTGCGAGGCCTCCGGTGCCGACGTCGAGAAGGTCGCCGAGGGCATCGGCACCGACAAGCGCATCGGCCGCCAGTTCCTCAACGCCGGCCTCGGCTACGGCGGCTCCTGCTTCCCGAAGGACGTCAAAGCCTTCATCGCCATCTCCGAATCCCTCGGCTCGCCCTTCGGCCTGCTCAAGGAGGTCGAACGCATCAACACCGCCCAGCTCGACCGCTTCATCGCCAAGATCCGCGAGAAGCTGTGGGTGCTGCGTGAGAAGAAGATCGCCCTGTGGGGCCTCGCCTTCAAACAGAACACCGACGACGTCCGCGAGTCCGTGGCGATCCGCCTGGCCAAGAAGATGATCGAGGAAGGGGCCACGCTCGTCGCCTGGGACCCGGAGGCCATCGAAACCGCCAAGCGTTTCAGCGGCATCGAATCCGGCATCGAATACGCCCCGGACATGCTCTCCGCCCTCGATGGCGCGGACGCGCTGGTGATCGCCACCGAGTGGTCCCACTTCGCGAACGCCGACCTCACCGAGATCAAGAAGCGCCTGCGCACGCCGCTGGTCTTCGACGGCCGCAACCTGCTCGACCCCGCGGCGGCCACCGCCACCGGGCTGGAGTACCACTCGGTCGGCCGGCCGGTGGTGACCGCTGGCTGAGGAAGTTACGTGCCCTTTGGTCCCGGAAAAGGATTGTCCGCCGGGTCCGGAGGGCTCATAGCGTGCCTCCGCCGCCATGCCCGCCAAGAACTACCACGTCCGCCAAGCCGCCGTCTCCGCCCTCCGCGCGTGGGCGAAAGGCCACGATTACGCCGAGACGCTGGTGGAGCGCCACGCCCACCGCCGCCAGCTTTCGTCCCAGGACCGCGGGCTGCTGCAGGCGATCCTCCTCGGCGTGCTGCGGAACCGCCGCGTGATCGACCACTGGATCGGCAAGCTCCGCAACGGCAAGCTCGATCCGGACACCCGCGATATCCTGCGCGTGGGCCTGTGCCAGCTCTTCATCCTCGGTTTGCCCGACCACGCCGCCGTCCATGAGACGGTGGAAGTCGGCAAGGCCAACGTCCGCGGCCTCATCAACGCCGTCCTGCGCCGCGCCACCACTTCGAAGAAGCGGCTGATGGACGACCTGGCCGACCTCGCCCCGGCGATCACGCTTTCCCATCCGGACTGGCTCTACAACCGCTGGAAGTCCGCCTTCGGCAAGGCCAACACCCTGGCCCTGATGGAGTGGAACAACCAGCCCGCGGAAACCTTCGCCCGCATCAACCCGCTGCGCCCCGCTCCGGAGGAAATGCCCGGCACTCCCGTGGAAGGAGCCACCGGCTTCTTCAAGCTGGAAGGCGCGCCACCGTCCGCCCTGCTCGCCGCCGGCCAGATCTACATCCAGGACCCGGCGACCCGCCATTCCGTCGAGCTGCTCGATCCGAAGCCCGGCGAACGCATCCTCGACGCCTGCGCGGCTCCCGGCGGCAAGTCCTTCCTCATCGCCGCGGCCCAGGGAGGCGGCAGCTCGCTGGTCTGCACCGATTCCAACGAAAAGCGCCTGCCGCGCCTGCGTGAGAACCTCGAACGCCTCGGCTGCGAACCCTCCGAAGTGGCCGTCCACGATTGGACGAAGCCCGCTCCGACCGAGTGGCACGGGGCCTTCGATGCCATCCTGCTCGACGTCCCCTGCTCGAACTCCGGCGTGATCCGCCGCCGCGTGGACGTCCGCTGGCGCCTCCAACAGGACCACATCGAGGCCCTGCTCCGGATCCAGCGACAGATCCTCGAAAACGCCCTGCCCTGCCTGAAGCCCGGCGGTCGCCTCATCTACTCCACCTGCTCGATCGAGAAGGACGAGAACGAGGACCAGGTCGCCGCCTTCGTGGCCGCCCATCCGGAGGTAAAGCTCACCGGCACCCGCCAGGCACTGCCTTTCCGCGATGGAACCGACGGCGCCTTCGCCGCCCGGCTTGAAACTTCCGCCTGAACGCCGAAGATCCCTCCCGCATGAAATCCTGCTTCGGCATGCTGTTGGTCGTCCTCGTCATCCTCGCGGTGCTGGGGAGCGCCGGGCTGGTCTGGTATCTCAATGCCAACACCGAGTTCTCCCGCAAGGAGCTGCCCGCCGCCGCTCCCGCGCGCGCGGAGTAACATTCCTTGTTAGATGCCTCTCCTTTAGGAGGCCTGGGAGCAGCTGCCCGCTCAAAACGCAATCCTTCACGGGAGAACCGCGTTTACAAAGCGCCCCTCAACATGCCTTTTGCACGAAAGTTTTGTAAAGACGCGTGCCTTTTTGAGCCGTTCTTTTCCCCTCCGCCCGGAGATGAACAAGGCGCGGGCCCATTGCTGAACCCGCGCCTCAATCACTATCCCCCCAAAGGAACAGGGAAGGTCAAAGCGGATTCCAATCTCCCCCCAGACATTGGACTCCAAACCTTCCCGGTTCGAGGATGTTTGTAAAGTTCCCTAAAATTTCCGGTGTGGCAACCCCTAAATACCGAATCTATAAAATTTACGGATTTACAAAAGAACTCCGAAGAAGTCCCGCATAACCTGACGATAGACGTCGCGCTTGAAGGCGGGCAACCACTCCAGCTCGAACTCGTCCGGATCGATCCAGCGGTAGGAGGAAAACTCGCGCGGCTTCTGGTCCACGTTCACCGCTGGAGCATCCGGGTGGACATGGCAGAGGAAGTAGGTCTGGGCCTGGCCGTGGAAGCCGTGCTTCTTCAGCTTCTTCCCCCGGACCTCGGCGGGGTAGAGGTAGCGGTAGCCATCCAGCATCCGCACGACCTGATAGTGACGCGGCAGCAGCCCGATCTCCTCCCGCACCTCGCGGAACAACGCCGCCTCCAGCGACTCACCCGCGTCCACCCCGCCCTGCGGAAACTGCCAGGCTCCGGGGAGAGTCGATCGCTCGCAAATCAAAAGCTGGCCTTGCTCCGGGCGGACCATCAAAGCCGCCACGTTCGGACGGAAACGCACCATGCCGCTGAGCATGAGGTCGCCCTACCGGCGAAACAATCCCCAAAAGCGAACATCAGGAATCCCGTAGCGCCGGATCGAAATGCAGCGCCAGCCACACCGCATCCACCGAGACCCGCTCCACCCGGTGCCGCAGGCGCGCGGGAATGAGCACATGCTCACCGGTTTCCAGCTCCATTGGCCCGCCGGGATCGAACACCAGGGTCGCGCGGCCTTTCGCGAGCAACACCCACTCGTCCCGCTCCTGGTCATACCACTCGCCCTCCGGCGTCGGCTGGCCCCGCGAGACGATCTCCTCCAGCAGCAGGCCCGGTCGCTCCACCAACGGATGGAACGTCTCCTCTCCCGCTGGGCCCAAGCCCGCCGCCAGCCTGCCTTTCACCGGTGCCTGCATGCCCTACCCCTGCCCGCGCGCGCCACCGGCGGCAAGATGCTTCCGAAAATACCGGAGTGCTGGCCAAAACCAACGGCCCGTGACAGGGTTTCCACTGTCATGAAAGCCCTCGCTTTGTTTCCGCTGCTCGCGCTTCTCGTTTCCGCTCCGCTCCACGCCCAGAACACCGACACCACCGGCCAGGACTCCAGCAAGGGCACCGAGGCCGATGGTCCCCGCCGTTTCTGGCAGGCCGCGCTTCCCGGCGGCAGCTACATGGTGGCGCTCGACCGCATCACCTCGATCAGCGAGCAGACCTACCTCGTCGATGGCACCGTGGTCGTGCACGAAGTGAACGTGGACACCAACGGCCAGGCGCTCGCCCGCTTCTACTTCGTGGAGCCGCCCGCCACCGGCTCCAGCACCGTCGGCAATGCCGTGGACCGCGCGAAGCAACTGCTCGATGAAACCACCAAGCGCGCCGGCACCACCGACGCCCAGAACATGGTGCTGAAGAAATTCCCCGAGACCACCCACGCCAAGTGCATCGAGTTCCGCCTCCAGAGCGAGGACGAGCTACAAGCCCTGCTCAAGAGCGTGAAGGACGCCTGGGAATCCGGCCGCGGCCGCAAGTTCTCGATCAAGTGAGGCAAACAAGGAGCAGGGACATTCCTGTCCCGTTCTGCCACGAGCCTCGATATCACTCGAATACCGAGCCAGGAAAGAGAACGAAGTCCCCCTTCCCTTCACGGGCCATTGAAGAACGGGACAAGAATGTCCCTGCTCCTTGTGGCCCCTACTTCTTCTCCGGCTCCTTCTTCTCCGGAGGTGGCGGCGGCGGATCATTTCCCAATAGCCCGCCGAGGAGTCCGCTGGCCTGGTTGACGACGTCGCTGGCCTTGTCGATCGCCTTCACGCCCTGTTCGACGGCGTGCTCCACCTTCCGCGCGGTCTTCGAGGGATCGTCGCCGATGACCTGACGGGTGAACTTCAGCACCTTCTCACCGGTTTCCGGCAGCACCTCGATCATGCGGATGCCCGCCGCGGCGATGAGCCGGTCGCTGAGGTCCTCCTTCGGATCCTCGAGCGTGCCGGTGACATGCAGCGGAGCCCACAGCAGGCCGTTCGGCCCCGGCTGGAACACCACCGTTTCCGCGCCGGGGATCGTGCCCAGCGTGCCGGGAGCCAACCCCAGCATGAATTGGCCGTCGATCGCGCCCTTGCGGATCTTCATCGAACCTTCCAGCCGCACCAGCCCCTCGCTCGCGAGCACGATCTTGTCGAAGTCCGTGGCCTCCTTCGTCCACTTCCAATCGGCATGCGCCTCGGTGAGCTGGATCACGCGGAAACGACGGGTATCGGCGTAGGCCGACAGCACATCGAGAAACGGCAGCGCGGTGAGCACGCCCTGCTGGATCGAAAGCCGCCCCTGCGCCTGCAAGTCCGGACCACCACCCTCCAGCGCGAAGCTGGACGAAATCGTCCCGTTGAGTCGCTTCACCCATGTGTCGCTGAGAATATCGGCGCAGGCCAGATCCGTGACGTTGCCGCCGAGGGTGTATCGCTTGGTCAGGCCGCTCCACTCGCCATCCGCGGTGAGATGGCCGCGGCTGCCCACCGTGGCGGTCGCCTGGGTGATGAAGATCTCCTTGTCCCGGTAGCGCAGTTTCATCCGGTCCAGCGTCATTGGGGGCACGAACTTCCAGGGGGCGACCACCTTTCCACCCTGCACCTCGGCATCGTAGACGTTCTTCGCGTCCCCGGCCTTCACCTTCACCTCCATCCCGGAAAGCGACGCCGTGCCGCCGTCCAGCAGCACCCGGCCGTTCACTTCCTGCAGGATCAGATCGTCGAGAATCACCTCGGAGGGCAGCCAGCCGTTCTTTTTGGCCTCGGCCGTCCCTTCGTTCACCGGCGGATGCGTTTCCTTCGCCTCCTGGCGGGTCGGCGTGGTGGAACGAGCATCGTAGGTGACGTCCACGCGGCCGACATTCGCGCCGCGCACGTGCCACACACCGCTGGTCACCCCCTTGAGACCCACCTCCAGGTGCATCCGGTCCGCCCGCAGGTTCTGGAACCCGCCCTCGCCTCCGGCCTCGAACGAGGGGGTATCGACCCGCAGCCCCTCCCATTTGAAGGGAGCGAATTGCCCGGGCACGCCGAGCACGCGGCTGGCCTGCTCGGAAAGCAGCACCCGGAAGCCCTCGCTGTGAAGGTAGCGGCGCACGCCCACGTAGCCGCCCACCAGCACCAGGAACGCACCCACGCCCAGTACCGCGCCCGCGCGGCCCATCCATCCGGCCTTCGTTTCCCCACGGCGTTTTCTCGCTCTCCGGCTACTCATGGTGGAAACGTAGCGGATGCCGTCCGTCCGGCAAGAGTCCAGAGGAAGGGACCCGCACGCCTCTTCTCTTGATTCCAGCCCGGGGATGCCGGACTCTTCGCGACGCCCCATGCTTGCCTTCTCGACCTGCTGGAACAACAGCCGCCACGCGGACGGTGAATCCATGATCGAGGAGATCGTGGCCCTCGGTTTCCGGAACATCGAGCTCTCGCACGGCATGACCATCGCGAAGCTCCCCGGCATCCGGAAGGCCTACGCCCGCGGCCTTTTCACCTGCTCCGGCGTCCACAACTACTTCCCCTCCCCGGTGGAGGTGATGATCGATGCCCCGGACGCCTACGAATACACCTCCCACCGCCCCGCCGACCGCCAGCGGGCGATGGACATGACCCTGAAAACGCTGGAGCTGGCCGCCGAGTTCGAGGCCCGCTACGTGGTGCTGCACATGGGCTCGGTGCCGCTGAAGTCCGCGAAATGGACGAAGCCACTCACCGCCAGCGTCGAGGCCGGCCACCAGCTCACCCCGGAGTATGCCAGGGAGAAGATCGCCTTCGTGAAAAAGCGCGAGAAGATCGCCCCGCTGTATTACCAGCGCGCCACCGAGGCGCTCGCCACCCTGGCGGAACGCGCCGCCGAACTTGGCGTGAAGCTGGCCGTGGAATCCCGCTCGCGCTTCGAGGACATGCCGACCGAGCGCGAGATGGTCCGCCTCCAGGAAGCCTTCGCCGATCACCCGGCCGTCGGCTATTGGCACGACTTCGGCCACGTCCAGCTCAAGCACAACCTCGGCCTGCTCGACCACGGCCAGTGGCTGGAGCGGATCTCGCCGCACCTGATCGGCGGCCATGTCCACGACGTGCAATGGCCCGCCCGCGACCACCGCACGCCCTTCACCGGCACCCTCGATTACACCGACCTGCTGCGCCATTTCCCCGCCGGTTGCCCGCTGGTGTGGGAACTCTCCCCCACCCGGGAGACCGCGGAGATCCGCGATTCGCTGGCGATCTGGCAACGGATGTTCCCGGACCGCTGATCCGCGAAGGATGTCGTAATCGCACAAGCTCGCAAGAAACTCGCGCAACCTTGCGTTGCAAGCACCTATCACCTCTCCATAGTCCACCATCATGCTTGCCAAAACCCTCCTCATGGCCGCCGCTCTAACCGTTCCCGCCCTGGCCGGAATCGCGGTGGAGAAAGTCACCGAAAAATTCGAGCGCCCCGTCTGGGTCGGTCAGCCCGCCGGGATCAACGACAAGCTCTGGGTCATCGAACAGGTGGGCAAGATCTGGATCGTCGACGCCAAGACCGGCGAGCGGACGGAAAAGCCGTTCCTCGACATCGTCAGTGACGTCAGCCGCGCCGGCAACGAGGAGGGCCTGCTGGGCCTCGCCTTCGCGCCGGATTTCAAGACCACCGGCCGGTTCTACGTGAACTACACGGACCGCACCCCGGGCAAGGCGATGACCCGCATCGCGCGCTTCACCGCGGACACCGCCACCCTGTCCACCACCGATCCAGGCACCAAGGAGTTCCTGCTTTCCTTCGAGCAGCCCTTCCGCAACCACAACGGCGGCTGGATCGACTTCGGCCCGGACAAGATGCTCTACACCGGCACCGGCGACGGCGGCGCGGGCGACGACCCCCAGGGCAATGCCCAGAACCTCGGCAGCTATCTCGGCAAGATCCTGCGCCTCGATGTCTCCGGCGCGAAGGGCTACACCGTGCCGACGGACAACCCGTTCCTGAAAACCGACGGCGCGAAGCCGGAGATCTGGTCGTGGGGCCTGCGCAACCCGTGGCGCTGCTCGTTCGACCGCAAGACCGGCGACCTTTGGATCGGCGATGTCGGTCAGAACGTGTGGGAGGAAATCGACTACATGCCGAAGGGCAAGGCCTCCGGCGCGAACTTCGGCTGGCGCCTTCGCGAAGGCGACGTCGAGAACCCGAAGAAAGGTGTCGGCGGCCCGGCCCCGGACAAGGCGATCGAACCGGTGCACGTTTACAAGCACGGCGGCGGTAAGGACCAGGGCCTGTCCGTGACCGGCGGCTATGTCTACCACGGCCCGGTGAAGGAACTGCAGGACCGCTACGTCTTCGGTGACTACCAGAACCCTCGTATCTGGTCGTTCGAACTCAAGGGCGGCAAGGCCACCGGCTTCAAGGACCTCACCGACGAACTCCAGCCACAAGGCGGCCGCATCAACCTGATCTCGTCCTTCGGCGAGGACAATGCGGGCAACCTCTACATCGTGGACCACATGGGCCCGATCTACCGCGTCGTCTCGAAGTGATCAAAGGCTCCAAAGAGCAAGCCGGCCCCGTCTCCGGGGCCGGCTTTTTTTTCGAAGCATGAGTCAAAACACAGCCAGGCACTGATCAGGCCGAGCGACGGCGGCGGCGCAGCACGCCACCCGCCACGGCCACCAGGCCGAGGAGCGCGGAGCTCGGCTCCGGAACCGCGGTCACGCTGACCCCGGCATAGGAACCGGTGGCCGACGAAAGGTTGACGTTCGAGCCAGCCGCGATGTCCACCTGGAGCAGCGTGTCACCGAATCCCGTCGTCGGGATGTTGGCCAGGCTGCCGTCGAGGATCGAGAACGAGAACGAGTCCGGGATCGCGCCGGAGTCGATGTTCTCGGTCAGATTCAGGTCGAAGCTGATGACCGAACCCGCGGTGAAGCTCTGGTAGAATTCGTTGAACGCGTTCGTGTCGGTGAGCGTGATGGTGCCGGGGAGGCTGCCGCTCGCGCCGCCGATGAGGGTGGCGGTATCGAACGGGCCACCGCCACCACCGAAGTTGAAGTTGCTGATGGTCGCCGTGTTGTTGCCGGTGGTCGCACCGCTGTTCAACTGGAAGTCGAGCGAGAACGGGCCGCTGCCCGAGTTCGCGGGAAGGGTCAGCGCGCTGGTGTCGATGGACACGTGGTAGAGCGCCGCGCTGGCGGAGCCGACGGACAGCAGGAGCCCGGTGGCCAGGAGGAGGAGTGGATTGCTTTTCATGTCGTTGAATAGGTTGCCTGATGAAGGAGGCCGCGCCGGAACGTTTCAGTCCCGGCGCGGACCCGGGGAGGGATCAGGGAGTCGGGGCGCTGTTCAGCAAACGGGCCGTGTAGGTGATGGCGCCGTTGCTCGGGTTGGTGAACTGAAGGCTGACGATAGCGGAAGCCCCCGGAGCCAGGGTGCTGCCGGGAACCGCGATGTACGGAGCGCCAAGCGGGGCATACACCGAGGTCGTGCCACCGGCGTTGCTGAGCGAGGCGTTCGCGCTGAGACCGTCCAGCGCGAGGAAGAACGGACCGGCGAGAGGACCGGCGTTGTTGTTGGTGATGGTCACCTGCTGCGCGTAGAGACCGGTGCGGCGGTCGCGGACGATGCCACCGAGCTTGACGGCGGCGTTGTTCAGCGGAGCGAGGTCCTGGACCACGAACATCTGGCCACCTTCCACCTGGGCGGCGGTGATGCCGGTGGTGTAGTGCGCTTGGTCGGAGCTGATATACCAGGCTTCGTTCGGGTTGCCCTTGAACTTGGTGCTGGTCGCCATGATCGGAGTGATGTCGATGATGCCGGAGGCTTCCTCGTCGTTGTTGAACGGCGAGGTGGCCGCCGTGGTCACGCCGCCAACGCGGTCGCCGAAGCGGGCCGGGTCGTGCTTCAGGATCTTCTTCAGCACGTTGGTGGCCGGATCGAAGTCCCACACCTTGCCGTTGTGGGCCGCGCCGCCCACATCCTCCTGGAGGATGATGTGGCCGGTCTTCGCGTTGATGCAGAGGTTGTCGAACATGTTGACCTTCTCGCCGCCTTCGGTGCGGCCATCGATGAGGATGTCGACCACGCCGCCCGCATCGGGATTGGTGATGTCATCGAAGGTCAAGCGCCACAGGCGCGTGCTGCCGATCTGCGCGCCGAGGCCGTCGGACACCTGGTCCAGGCGGTCGGTGGTCACGAAGTAGAACACGTTGCGGTTCGAGGGATCCCAGGCACCGTCTTCCGGACGGGAGAAGGTGGTGGAAGCGGTGGCGCTCAGACTGAAGCGGGTGCCGTTCACGATGTTCGTCACGCGCGAGGTCGTGTTGGCCGCCGGGATCTCGAGCGGATTGCCGGCCACGAGGACATGCTTGAGCGTGCCGTTGGTGAGGCCGGCCTTGTCCACTTCCGAACCGGTGGACAGCTTGGTGCCGACGTACACCGAAAGGGCGTTGTTCATGATGCCCGTGCCGCCGTCGTTGGTTCCGATGACAACGGTCTTGTCCTGCGCGAACGGAGCGGCCTGCGCGTTCTCCCACGCGCCCACGCCGGTGAGACCATCGGTGTTGCCATTGGTGGTGAGGTTGAACTTGCCGAGGCTGTAGCTCTTGCCCGCATCGGTGCCGGTAGCCACGGTGGCCTGCTGCCAGCCGGTGGAGCTGCCTTCTTCACCGTGCATGTAGATGCGCGCCTGGGAGCCGAGGCCGGTGGCGGCGTTGTAGTAGGCGGAGACGGGCGGCAGGTCGCCGGAGCAGAAGCGGCTGAACGCGAAGGTGCCCGCGGTAGTGTTCGACGCCTGTGCGGCGGTGTTCCAGCCGTAAACCGAGGTCATCAGGTCGCTGCCGGAGATGACCTGGAGCGTGTTCTTGTCGATGATCCACTTGGAAACGAACGCACCAACGGAGCCGTGCGCGCGGACGGCGCCGAGCGTGTTGCCGAGCTCCTGGTTCATCAGCAGGGTGAAGGTGCCGTCACCGTTGTCGAAGGCGCCGAGGCCATCGGGAATACCAGTCATGCCGTAGCTGCCGACGACGTCATCAGGATTCGCGCCCGTGTTGTCGACGGTGAGCAGCGAGGTGGTCGAGTAGCTGGGAAGGGTCGGCAGCACGTAAGGGGTCGAGGCGGTGCTCGGTCCCTGGATCTGGCCGGAGGCCGTGTTCGCCACGGTGAGCACTGCGAGCAGGCCCAGCGGACGATTGAATAGCGGTTGCTTGTTCATGGGTTGGGAATGAGGGGGAATGGAACTTGGTTGGGCTGAAGTGGCGGGTGGAGACTCCGGGAACGCGTGCCCCGGAAAGCACCTTGGTTTCATGACTCCATGTTGGCCTCGCTCCCGGCCATGATCATCGTGTTCCGATTTCGTCGCATCGGGGCCGTCGCCATTTCCTGTTAGGAGCGGATATCCATAACCCGTCGAATTGGGTGCACGCCCGCGAACCCTCCCCTCCCCCGATGAACGCACCGATGGATTCCCTCACGACCAGCTCCCGCCGCAGGTGGGTGAAGCAATTCGTGCTCGGTTCGGTCGCGGCCCTGTCCGGCCCGCGGTGGTGCGGCAAGGTCCTCGCCGAGGTGACCTCCACCGGTCCCGGCCCCGCGGTGATCCGCCTGAAGATCGCGGACATCCCCGTGCTGGCGGCCCCGGGCGGATCAGTGCAGTACGGATTCAACACCGGCATCCACCCTTTCACCCTGAACCGTGTGACGACGGAGCGCTTCGTGACGCTGGACTCCGTCTGCACCCACTTCGGCTGCATCGTCGGGCGCTACAAGGAACGGATCGTGGGGACGGACAACAGCGTGAATCCACCGGTGCCCATCCTCGCGAACCTGATGAAGTGCCCGTGCCACGGCTCGCGCTACGACATCGAAGGCCGTGTCTACCGCGACGCGAGCGGACAATCCACCGAACCGGCGAAGGCGGACCTCCGGCAATTCGAGACCCGCTACGACGCCGCGACCGGGATCGTTTCCATCACGATCCCGGACCTCGCCCTGCACGTCCGCTCCATCAGCGTCCACCGGCAGGAGCCAGGCGAAACCGTCCGCTTGAAACTGGTCATCCCCGTCACCGCGTATTCGAGCTACGAGATCAAACACCGGACCGATCTAACAGACCCCTTCAGCCCCGTTCCGTTCTCCGCCACTCCGACCGGCCCGGCCAACCAGACCACCCTGTCCCCGACGACGAGCGGCGAGGTCACCGTGTATGTCGATGCCACGGGCTCCACCGGCTTCTTCGTGGTCGGCCTGATCTTGGAAGACGTCCCGCCCTAATCGTTGGGGCGAAATTGTGACAGGGGCGTCATGGACACCCTTTCAGTCCCGCTCCCTGCTTGCGGGCATCGTCCCACTGCTCCGATGAGACATCCACTTGCCCGCCCTTTCGCTCCGGTTCTCCTGCTCGCCCTCGCCGCGGCCACGGGCTGCTCGCGAAAAGAAACCACCGCCGCGGGCCCGGGCCAGCCCGGCAACCAATTCGAGGACACCATCCTGGTGGCGAACCGCGCCGAGTATCACCCCACCGCCTTCGTCGACGAGCGGGTGATCAATCCCTGGGGCATCGCGCTCCGCCCGCCGGGCAAGGGCGGACACATCTGGCTCAGCAACGCCGGCAACGCCTCGACCACCCTTTACATCGGCGATGCCAACGGCCAACCGCTCCGTCAAGACGGACTGAAGGTCGTGACCATCGACGGCCCCCTCATTTCCTACGAGGACGGCCTCAGCAACGTCACCGGCCAGGTCTACAACGCCGCCAGCGATGTCCCGGGCCAGCCCATCGAATTCCCGGTCAAGGGACCGACGAGCGATCTAACGAGCGGCAAGGCCGTGCCCCTGGGCGAACGCTCGGGAGCCACGAAGTTCGTGTTCGTGACGACCGACGGCACCATCAACGCCTGGCGCGCCGGCACCGCCGAAAGCATGGACACCGCGGTGATCATCAAGGATTTCTCGGACAAGGGGAAGGACCAGGTTTCGAGACCCTACCTCCCCGCCTTCACCGGCGTGGCCATGACCACCGACTCCTTCACCAAGGGGCCGAATGGAGAGGCCATCGCGGACAACCGTCTTTACGTCACGGATTTCAACAACGCCCGCATCCAGGTCTTCAACAACCGCTGGGAGGAAATCACGGACAAGGTTCCCTTCGAACGTCCGCCCGGCCTGCCCGAGGAATACAGCCCTTATAATATCCAGTGGCTCGGCGACAAACTCTGCGTGACCTACGCCGTGATCAACCGCGCCGCCGACGAACCCGGAGAAGATCTCCCCGGCGAAGGTTCCGGCCGCGTCGCCTTCTTCGATCGAAACGGACGCCTGCTCAAGGCGATGGACGACCAGGGCAAACTGAACTCGCCCTGGGGCGTCACCCTCGCCCCCGATGGCTTCGGCAAATTCGGCGGCGACCTGCTGGTCGCGAACTTCGGCGATGGCACCATCGCCGCGTACAACACCACCACCGGTGCCTTCCATGACTACCTCCGCGACCGCGACGGCAAGCCGCTCGCGCTCGATGGCATCTGGGGTCTCACCTTCGGCAACGGCGTGAGCCTGGGAGACGCCAAGTCGCTCTATTACACCGCCGGCCCCAATCAGGAGCAGGATGGCGTGTTCGGTCGCGTGACGGTGGTGCCATGAGGCCTGCGCTCATCCTCGGCTGTGTGCTAGTGGGAGCCGCGGCCACCTTCCTGTCCCTCCACCGCGAAGCCCCTCGGACTCCATCCCTCGCTTCCGCAACCACTCCGGCGGTGAAGGCAGCCACGGTGTCCGCTCAAACCGCCGCGCATGACCCGCGTCCGGCCCGCGACCCCGCCTCGAAGCTCACCCACCTCATGCAGACGGGAGACGTCGTGGGCCTTCAAAAGACCGCGAGATCCTGGTTCGAAGCCGATCCAGCCGCCATGCGCGAGTGGCTGGATGCCCAGCCGAGCTTCGCCCGCCTGCAACCGGTGCTGATCCAGATCGCCCAGGACATCTCCGCCTCCGGCCAACCGGCGGAAGCCTTGAAATGGGCGGAGCTGCTCGACGAGGGGCCCGATCGTGATCACACCCTGTTCGAAATCTACGCAATGGGCCGCCGCCACGGATCGTTCTCGGATGCCGAGCTCCGCGCCTCGCCCTTCACGCCGCGGCAGATCGACGACCTCCTGAGTGGCGCGGCGGACGATTGAGGAATGCCCCGAAAAGCCATCGGCCCCTTTTCTCCGATCACGCACTTCCCTCTGGAACCTTGTGAATCCGGATCATAAGCTGATCCGATGGTTCCGCGAACCGCTGCACGCACCCCGCCTCCCACCCTTCTACTTTCGATGGGATACTACGATGTCTCCGTGCATGCGGGCATCGCGGCGTGGGCGCGCGCGCACGATTGGGAGCTGGATACCTCGCTCCTTTCACGGAGGCATCTGCCGGACTGCGGCATCTGGCAGGCGGTGGTCGCCACCGTGGATCGCCTGGAAGTGGCGGAGTGGCTGCTGGCCCTCGAACGTCCCGTGGTCCGGATGCTGGAAGCTGTATCCCCCGCACTCGAAAGCCAGGTCCGCCACCTGCCGAAAGTCGAATGCGACCATCCATCCGCCGGAAACGCCGGAGCCCACCACCTCCTCACTCTCGGAGATGTGCACTACGGATTCTACTGCCACACCGCTGCCGCGGATGCCCGCGCCATCCAGCAAGGCTTCTTGGATACAATGCGGGCTGCGGGGAAAAATCCGTTCCTCCTCGATTTCCGGGCCGATCACCCGGAGATCCCCATCGGCCAGGCCAGTCCCCGCGATCTCTGGCTGTCCTGGCTGGAACAGCGGCTCGCCTCGATCCCCCTCCCGGCCGCGATCATGGCGGAAGACGATCGTTTCGCCCTCGCCTTGGCCCAGACCGCCCGTCGACTGGGCTTGGCTATGCCCACCGACCTCGCCATCCTGGGAGTCGATGACAACCGCCTCCTCCTCGGAGCGTCCCCCATCGGTATTTCCTCGGTGGACAGCGACCTGTGGAGCGTGGGTTATCAGGCCGCCGATCTCGCCGCCCGGCTCAGCCAAGGTGAAAGCCCTCCGGCAACCCCGATCCGCATCCCCGCCCGGCAGGTCGTCAGCCGCCAATCCACCGCCACCTTCCACGGCCACCACCCGAAGGCGGATGAGGCCATGCGTTACATCCGGACCCACTTCCGCAGCCCCTTGACCGCGGAATCGGTCGCCGGCCATGTCGGCCTGACCACCCGTGGCCTCCACAAGATCCTCGCAAAGGAAGCCTGCCCCTCGCTGCATCAGGAAATCCTGCGGCTGAGGCTCGAGGCCGCGGAGCAATTGCTCGCGGAATCCACCCTCAAGCTGGAAGCGATCGCCGCGGAGACCGGCTTCGGCAATTCGAAGAACCTCTGCCGGGTATTCCTCAAACACCGCGGCATCACTCCCCGCCAGTGCCGGCGGGACGCATAGACTGACGCCATTCGTCGTCCGATTCCCGATCGGTGTGAATCCTGCAGTCCTCCAGAATGCGTGCATAAAGCCCCAACGGGTCAACATGCGATAGCCCAGGGCTGATCTGAATATGGATTGAGCCTGGCTCGGCATCACGCGGCCCGGCGGCGCCGCAGGACCAACAGCATTCCCAAACCACCGATCAAGGCAACGCATGGCTCCGGCACCGCGGTGAGCGTGATATACTGGCTTCCGGCGTAGTCGCCGGTGAAGTTCACTCCACCGGAGGTGTTCTGGTAGTTGATCACCCAGGTGTTGTTCAGCGCGTTGAACTGCTCACCTTCCGACAGCTCGTTGCCGGAGTAGGTGAACAGCCCGCCGTTCCAGGTGCCGGTGTAGTTCACGATGGAAAACACGGTGCCCTCCGCGAACGGAGCCGCCGGAGACAACGTGGCGAGATCGGTGAGCGTCAGGTTCACCACTCCGCTCATGACAAAATCACCATTGGACACCAGCAGATCGGAACCCACCGAGGTCGCCACCGAGGAATCCAGCTCCACCTCGAACGTCGATCCGTTGTTGAAAGCCACGGCTCCTGTCACGAGGGACTCCACCGATGCTCCAGGCGACAAGGTACCGTCCACCGTCACCGCTCCGCCGACCCGGCCGGTGCCGCCGAATGTCGCACCGGAGGCCACGCCGATCGCGCCCGTCACCGCGGAGCTGTTGCCATTGACCCGCAGCGTGCCGCCGGTGACAGAGGTACTACCCGTGTAGGAATTGATGCCCGTCAGGGTGGTGACGCCTGCTCCCGCCTGCACCAGCGAGCCGGAGCCGGAGATGTAGTTGGAGACCGCGTAACCATTCGATCGGTTGATGGTAAGCGTGGCATTGTTGGTCACGTTGGCGGAGCCCAGCGTGCCCGCGGTGCCGCCATTGCCGATCTGGAGGACACCGGAATTGATGACGGTGGCGCCGTAGGTGTTCGATCCGAGGAGCGTGGTGGTCCCCGTGCCGGCGTGCACCACCGTGCCGGTGCCGACGATGTTGTTCGAGACGCTCACCGCATCGCTGCGGTTCAAGGAAAGGAATCCGTTGTTCGTCACCGTTCCAATGCCCAGCGTGCCGCTCGTTCCCCCGTTGCCCACCTGAAGCGTGCCGGCCGAGATGGTGGTCGTGCCGTAGGAATTGCCACCGGTGAGGATCGTCGTGCCGACACCGGACTGGACCAGAGTGCCGGTGCCGGAAATCGCGTTCGCCACCGTGGCGGCGTCGGCCCGATTGAAGGCGAGCGTGGCATTGTTGGTCACCGCCCCGGAACCAAGCGTGCCCGTCGTGCCGCCATTGCCGACCTGCAACGTCCCGGCACTGATGACCGTGGTGCCGTTGTAGGTATTCGTGGCGGTGAAGGTCATCGTGCCCGCGCCCGCCTTGGTGACACCGCCACCGCTTCCTTGCACCACCCCGGACACCAGGAGATCCGTCAACGAGGATGAGGTGACGTCCGCCACCGTGAAGTTCGCGACGTTGTTCGAGGTGTTCCCCAGCGACACCGCGGCGGAGATGGTGGAGACCGTCGAGCCGGTCACCTGCCAGTTGGTGGAGTTCGCGGCCCGCATGTCGGCCGTGCCGTTGACGGTGCCGCCGGTGAGCGTGAGATTGTTGAAGTACTGGGCATTGTTGACCGTGAGTGTGCCGCCGGCGACAGTCATACTTTCCCCCATCGAGGCATTGCTGCCGCCGAGCGCATGGTCCGATCCCTGGAGCACCAGGGTCGCGCCGGTGTTCACCGTCACCTGGCCGGAACCGGTCATGCGGTCGCCGCCGAAGGAGCCGGTGGTGATGATGACCGTCCCCCCGTTCAGCGTGAGATTGGTTGGCAGGAAGGTGGTGGTGGACGAGTTCAGCGTCAGCGTGCCGGTGCCGCTCGTCCGCAGGGTGCCTGCGCCGGTCACCGCGGCGGAGTTGGTGAGCGCATCGGATCGATTGATGTCCAGGATGCCGGTGGAAGCCACGCTGACGGCACCGGTGCCGAGGCCACCGGTCACACCGCCGGTGCCAACCTGAAGAGTGGTGCCGGAGGCCACCGCGGTGGTGCCGCTGTAGGTGTTGTTGCCCGCGAGCGTGGTCGTGCCGGAACCCGTCGTGGCGAGGTTGCCGGAGCCCGTGATCGCACCATTCAACGTGAGCGCCGCGTTGCTGCTATCAAGGGTCAGCGTGGTGGAAGCCGCGACCGAAACATCATTGGCCAGGGACGTGGCCGATGCGCCGGTGGCGGTGCCAAGACTCGACGAACCGGTGACGGCGATCGCCCCCGTGCCCAGCGCCGTGCCACTGCCGACCCGCAGTCCGCCGGCCGCGAGCGTGGTGCCGCCGGTGAACGAGTTCGCCGTGGAAATGCTCAGCGTGCCCGTGCCCTGCTTCACCAGCGAGCCTTCCAGGATCGTGCCGCTGCCGCCGAAGGTGTAGTTGTTTCCGCTGGAGTTGTTCACCGTGATCACCCCGGTGGCCAGGGTTCCGGTGAGCGTCACGTTCTTGTTCGTCGCCGCGTCGGTGAACGACACCGCGTCGAAGGTCTTGAAGGTCGAATCCTCGGATGCGGTCTGCTGCCAGCGTGAAGCGGTGTTCAGGTCCCACACGCCATCGGTCACCCCGTTCCACACCAGACTGCGGGCCGCACCGGTCACGGTGAGCGTCAGGTTGTTGCCGGAAGTCCCGAGCGCGAAATTGTAGCCGGAGTTCCCGCCGGTCACCAGGGAACTGAGCGTCGCCGTTCCGCTGAGGCCGCCGGAGGTGAGAAAAGTATAAGGACTCGCCCCGGGAGTGGCGGTCACCACCGGCAGGATCGAGCCACCGCTGAAAGTCGCGGTGCCGGTGACGGCGATGACGTCGCTGGTGGACGCTCCCATGTCGATGCGCAGCAGGCCGCTGTTCATCGTGAGGCTGCTGGCATTGAGCGTCCCGATCGAGCTCGCCGCGCCGGTCGCCCCGGCGGTGAGCGTGCCACCGGCCAGCGTGACGCCCTTCAGCGTCCCCGTGCCGGAAACAAGGCCGCCCGTGTTCACGGAGAGCGCGGCCGCGGCATTGGTGAATGTTCCGGTCACCAGTGTGGTGCCGGCGTTGGCGTTGATCGTGCCGGAATGGGTGTTCGCGGCATTGCTCAGCACCAAGGTGCCCGGGCCGGTCTTGTTGATCGTCCCGGCCCCGCCGACCACACCGCTGAGCGTCGCCGTCTGCCCGGCCACGATGTCCACCGTGGAGGTGGTGGAGGTATTGGCATTCACTCCCGCGGACCAGGTGGAGGTCGCGGCACCGCGGAGGGTGCCGCTGTTGAGGATCACCACGTCGGTGGCCGCCGCGCTGGAAATCCCGCCGGTTCCCACCTCGACGGTGCCATTGTTCGAAATGGTCAGCGTGTCGGTGTAGCTGTTCGCCGTGCCTTGGTCGAGGCGGATCGCCCGCGCCCGGAAGGTGGCAGCTCCCGCGCCGCCGCCCACGGTCATCGTCCCCTTGCCGTCCCAACCGATGTTGAAGGCCGAGGTCGAGTTCGTCGCGTCAAGCGTGCCACCGCTCAGGTTGTAGGTGCCGCCGGTGGCATTGCCCCAGTGGCCGAGGCGGATCACATCGGCAGTGGTGTTGCTGAGAATGACGGTGCCGCCCGTCTGGTTCACCGTGCCGGGATTGGTGGTCTGCTCGCCGATGTAGAAATTGCCAAGCACCTTGAGGGTGCCGCCCGAGATGTTGGTCGTGCCGTTGGCTCCCAGCGAGCCGAGGGTCAGCGTGCCGCCGGTCTGGTTGAAGACCCCGGTGGTGCCCTTCACCGCCAGGGACACCGCGGACGAGGCATCGTCGCTGGCCCCGCTGCCGAGGATGGTGGCGGTGCCGGAATTCGTGAACGTGCCACCCGCGTTCACCGTGATCCCGGAGCTGGTGAGGGTCCCGGAGTTGTTGACGGTGCCGCCCGAGTTGATGGTGAACGACGAGGACGAGACCGTGCCGGCGTTCGACAGCGTGCCGGTGGCCGTCACCGCGGAGGTATTGAGGATCGAGCCGGTGGAGGACACCGAGAGGGTATTGCCGCTGCCCACGGTGGTCGCACCGGTGAACACCCCGCTGCCGCTGAGGACCGTGGTGCCTGAGGACGTGGTGGAAAGCCCGCCGGCCCCGGCCACCGTGCCGGCCAGGGTGACACCCGCGTAGCCGCTGTCGATGCTCAGGGTGGTGCCGCTGGCGAGGTTGACCGTATTCGAGAACGACGTGGCTCCGCCGCCGCTCTGGGATGCGATCGTCGAGCTGGTGTCGATCAGGATCGAGCCAGTGCCGAACCCGCTGGTACCGCGGACGCGGGTGATGCCGCCGGAAAGAATGGTGCCGCCGGAATAAGTGTTCGTCCCCGAAAGCAGGAGATCGTTGCCGCCGATCTTGGTCAGCAAAACCACGCCGGTGCCGTTGTTGGTGATGGTGGAGTTGACCGTGATCGAGGCCCCCGTGGTGTTGAAATCCAGAACTCCGGACTGATTGTCCGATCCACCCGCGGTGAGCACACCGGCATTGGCGGAGGTGCCGATCGTCAACGCGCCCTTCCCGGAGGGCAGCAACACGGAGCCCTGCGCGCCGAGCCGGAGGGTCTTCGAGGTGGTGTCCACCGTGACCGCACCGGTCTGAGCCTGGGTGAGACTGGCCACATCGGTGACGGTGGCGCCAAGCGTCACGTTTCCGGAAGTGCCACCGGTGAACCGGATGTGGTTGGCGGCGTTGTTGGTGATCGTCCCGGCGAAGGGAACATCGGTGTAGGTGACCGAAACGATGTTGCCGCCCGATACGGTCGCGAGATCGGTGCCGTTGATCGTGAGCCAGGTTCCTCCCAGGACGCCGTTGACCGCGGTGGCGGACGTGGTGGTGGCGATGCTGCCGCCGGCGACGTTGAGCGTGGCGCTGTTCGACGTGCGGGAAAGATTGCCCAGCGCCAGCTTGGACGTTCCGCTGGGACGGCTGATGGTGTTGGCCCCGGCCGAAACCACCGTGGAACCCACGGCCTCAAGGTGGCTCCCGCCATTGAGACTGATGGTGCCGCCGCCCAGCGTGAGGGCCGCCGCATCGCCGAGCTTGCTGGTATTGGACGTGGAATAATCCAGCGCCAGGGTGCCACCGGTGATCGAAGTGGCACCCGTGTAGGTATTGGCTCCGGACAAGGTGAGCGTGCTGGCCCCGCCTTTCGTCAGTCCGCCGTTCGAGATCGCCCCGCTGATGCCCACCGCGGAGTTGACCGTCAGCGTGCGCGTGCCGCCATTGAGATCGACGCCATTGGTGAACGACAGCACCCCGGTGTTGGTGGTGTCCCCGAGGGTGACATTGCCACCGATGGTGGTGCCGTTCGCGATCGTGCGGTTGCCGGCGCCCGAGGCCGCGTTGGAGGAAAGCGTGCCGCCGTTGAGGGTCAGGGTGCCCGCGGCGTTGATTCCGTTGGCCCCGATTCTCATGACACCGCCGCTGACCTTCCAGTTGCCGCCCGCGGCATCCGTGCCGTTGACCACGGTGGTGCCGGACTGGTTGTCATAGGTGCCGGAGTAGCCGGAAAGGCTGCCGGTGAGGTTCAGCGTGCCGCCATCGGTGCGGTTGAGATTGCCGCTACCGGTGATCGCCCCGGAGAACGTCGAGTTCGATGACCCGTAGAAGCGGAACGTTCCGCCCCCCGATTGCACTTGGATGTCCCGGCTCAGGGTGAGGCTCAGGTTCGGATCGAGCAGACCGCCGCCGTTGAGGATGATCTTGTTGGCCGCGTTGCCGAAGGCCGCGTTGGAACCATAGGCCACCAGACCCGAGGTGATCGTGACGTCCCCGGTGAAGGTGTTGGTTCCTCCGAGCTTCGTGACCGAGCTGTTGCCGCCGCCGCTGGCGCTGAGGTCACCGTTCGAGGCGATCGTGAGACCGCCGCTGCCGGTGAGGGTCGAGTTAATCGTGAATGTCTTCCCGGTGGTGGTGCCCCAGGCCGAGGTGTTGATCGAGCCCTGGCTGGCCCCGAAATCCAAGGTGCCGCCCGTGAGCGTGAGATTGACCACCTCGCTGTCCACGATGATCCCCGCCAGCGATTGCGTGCCGCTCACCGTCACGATACGGGTGCCGGTGAAATCCGTGCCAGCCGCGAACTCCGCGGTATTGCCCGCCACCCACGTCCCCGCCGCCGAGGCTCCGGTGGCGTCCGTGGTCCAGTTGGAAGTGGCCGCATCCCACGTGCCGTCGACATTGCCGGATCCGGTCGTGGCACCATTGGTGTCCCACCATTGGATCGCGGCATGGCCGCCGAGGCTGAGCGCGATGTAGCTGCCGAGGAATGCCGGAAGATACCGGCTGAAACGGGGTTTCATCTGGGAGGGAGAACAATGAATGAACGAAAAAAACACGTGCCTCCACGGCACGACCGTGCCGGGTGAACAGGCGGCAGCGGATGGCTTCAGGACGTCACCGCGCCTGACGAATCAGGCATGAGGCGGAAACCCGAATGAGCCTTGCAACTGGGGGAAAATTTCTCGGAGTACATACGCAGAACAAAATGAACACCTCAGCGTGGGCGGAAGATCTTCGTTAGACAAGCCCCCTCGATTCCCAAAAAAGGAACCACGCCCCCAAAAAGGGGCCACTCCACCCACTCATCCCGGAACCCACCATTTCCAAATCCCCGCCCCAACAATTTCCCGAATTTATCACCAATTCGGCAATTTTCGAGCAACCCATCAGCACAATTGGCCGATTTTGAACAAAATTTCCCGATTTTCGAGTTGCCTTAGCCCGACAAGGTGGCACTTTCGCCGCCCAGACCCCTGTTTTTATGAGCACACAACAACTCGACGGTGCACAAGCCCTGATCAAGACGCTCGACGAGCTCGGCATCGAATACATGTTCGGCTACTCCGGCGGCGCGGCGATTCCTATCTTCGACGCGCTCGAAACGATCAAGACCAAGCTGAAGTTCGTCCTCGTCCGCCACGAACAGGGTGCCGTCCACATGGCCGATGGCTATGCCCGCGCCACTGGCAAGCCCGCCGCCGTGCTGGTGACCTCCGGCCCCGGCGCCGGCAACACCGTGACCGGCCTGATGACCGCCATGATGGACTCCGTGCCGATGATCGTGATCAGCGGCCAGACCGTGACCTGGATGCTCGGCAAGGACGCCTTCCAGGAAGCCGACATCTTCGGCATCACCATCCCGGTGGTGAAGCACAACTACCTGGTGAAGGACACCAACTCGCTGCCGCGCATCGCCCGCGAGGCCTACCACATCGCCACCACCGGCCGCCCCGGCCCGGTGCTCATCGACGTGCCGAAGGACGTGTCCGGTGCCGCCTTCACCGGTGATCTGAATCCTCCCTTCAACCTCCCGGGTTACGATCCGTCCAGCGACTTCAAGATCGACCGCACCGCCATCGAGGAAGCCGCCGCCCTGATCTCCCAGGCCAAGCGCCCGGTGATCCTCGCCGGCCAGGGCGCCATGATCGCCCGCGCCGACAAGGAGCTGCGCTACCTCGCGGAAACGCTCAACGCTCCGGTGACCTCCACCCTGCTCGGCAAGGGAGTGTTCCCGGAAACCCACGCGCTCTCGCTCGGCATGCTCGGCATGCACGGCACCGCCTACGCCAACAAGGCGATGATCGAGTGCGACCTGCTCATCAACGTGGGCTCCCGCTTCGACGACCGCATCATCGGCAATCCGTCCAAGTTCTGCGCCACCGCGAAGATCATCCACATCGACATCGACCCGGCGGAGATGAACAAGATGATCAAGCCGGACATCTGCATCGTGGGTGACGCGAAGGCCGCGCTGGCCGCGCTCAACGAGCACATCAACCCGCTTCCCACCTCCGAGTGGATCTCCAAGCTGGACGGCTACAAGAAGAAGTACCCGCTCAGCTACAAGAAGCAGGGCGGCCTGCGCATGCAGCAGGTCATCGACGAGCTCTATGAACTCACCAAGGGCGAGGCCATCGTCTCCACCGACGTGGGCCAGCACCAGATGTGGGCCGCGCAGTTCTACAAGAACAGCGAGTCCTTCCACTGGCTGTCCTCCGGCGGTGCCGGCACCATGGGCTTCGGCTTCCCGGCCGCCATCGGCGCGCAGCTCGCCCATCCGAAGAAGACCGTGATCTCCATCTCCGGGGACGGCGGCTTCCAGATGACCCTGTTCGAACTCGCCACCGCCCAGATCCACAAGCTCCCGATCAAGATCGTGGTGCTGAACAACCACTACCTCGGCATGGTCCGCCAGTGGCAGGAGCTGTTCTTCGACAACCGCGAGAGCGGCGTGGACCTCATCGGCAACCCGGACTTCTGCAAGCTGGCCGCCGCCTACGGCATCCCGTCCGTGCACATCAAGCGCCCGGCCGATGTCACCCGCATGCTCGAGAAGGCCCTCGCCTACAACGACGGTCCGATCCTCATCCACGCCGAGTGCGTGAAGACCGACAACGTCTTCCCGATGATCCCGGCCGGCGCCGCCCTCGAGGACATGATCACCGAGGCCCCGAAACAGAAGATGGCCAAGCCCATCGGGTCCACGTGATCCACAGTGCCGAGTGATCAGTGAGCAGTGATCCGATTCCACTGCTCGCTGTCACCCGGCTTCCTCTCCCTCTCTTACCACTGATCACTGATTACTGATCACTTCCCACTTTGATCCGATGAACTCCATCATCACCACCGAAACGCCCGCGGCCGCTCCCGCCATCCGCCGCGGCGCCATGCACACCCTCTCGATCCTCGTGAACAACGAGCCGGGCGTCCTGATGCGCATCTGCCAGGTGTTCTCCCGCCGTGGTTTCAACATCGACTCCCTCGTCGTCTCCGAAGGCCGCAACGCGAACTTCTCGCGCATGACCATCGGCATCAGCGGCAACCCGGAAGGCCTCGACCAGATCATCAAGCAGGTCTCCAAGCTCATCGACGTCATCCACTGCTTCGAGCACACCTCGGATGATTCCGTGACCAAGGAGATGATCCTCATCAAGATCGCCTGCGCCGAAGCCGAGCGCTCCCAGGCCCTCCACATCACCAGCCACTTCGACGGCAAGACCGTGGACCTCACCCCGGCCTCGATGATCGTCATGATCACCGGCGACTCGCCGAAAATCGACGCCGCGGTCACCATGTTCTCGCAGTTCCAGATCATCGAAACCGTCCGCACCGGCAAGGTCGTGATGGCCCGCGGCGAACAGCCCACTTGATCCGGAATCCCGTTTTCCGAAACGCCCCGCTTTCCGATGGAAGGCGGGGCGTTTTCGTATCCAAGAAGCAACAAGGAGTAGGGACATTCCTGTCCCGTCTTTTGAAAAACACCCCGCCTCCGGAAACGGAAGCGGGGCTTTCACATTGCAAACGCGGGCGGCTTACTCGTCTTCGCCACCGCCGTCGTCATCCCCACCGCCATCATCGTCGGCAACTCCATCCTCCATGCTCTCGTCGGTGTCGGTGCCGTCCGATTCATCCGCGAAGGACTCGTGGTCGTCCTCGTCGATCGAGACCTCCTCGGTCACCTGGGCCAGCTCCTCGGCGGATTCCTCGGTGGCTGTTTCCTCCGAATAGGACTCCGTGTAGGACTCATACGTCGCCTCCTCGGACTCCGAAATCACGGACACGCAGGCGGTCACCTCGTAGTAGTCCCCTGCCTTGTGAACCGGCTGGCTGGCATACTTCCAATCCTTGTAGTAGGTGACGGCAGCCTCGGAAAACTCGCCGGCACCCGGGGCCTGCTTCGCCTTGGCCACGGTGCTCCAGTCTTTGGAGAAATCCGGGAACCAGTCGTCGACCAGCGAATTGTAGGCGAGCGCCGTGTACTTCAGCCGGTTGTATTGGAAAAGGTAAGTGCAGTAGGCGTTCAAATCGTTGCCCGTCACCTTGTCCGCCTCGTCGCAGAGCCCCACGATGTCGTGGACGAACCGCTGCTGGTAGGACTTCGGCTTGGCCTTGCCCTCGATGACCTTCAACTGGGACTTGATCGATTTCACCTCGGCCCGCGCCGCCACGAGCTGCGCCTTCTCGGCTTCGGTGACCTCGCCGCCCATCTTCTTCCGCGCCACCGACGGGCCGAAGTGAAACAGGAAGGTTTCATAGGACTTCGAGAGCGACTTCAGGCCAGGTCCGACTTCGACACCCTCATGGGAACCGCTGAGCACCCCCCATGCGGCGGCGAGCTGATGCACGCTCACACCGAGGGCATCCAGCCCCTTGAGCGTGTTCTCGTCGTTGGCCTTCACGCCGGCCTCCAGTTGGTCGATGGCCTTGCTGCAATCCCGGAGCGCGCTCCAGAACGGGCGGGCCTCCTTCGACTTGGTGCTAATCTTGTCCTTCGCGGCATGCGCGATGAACGCGACGGACTTGCCCATGTCGGCCACCAGAGAGGCGGCGGTGGGCTGCTTCTTGGCTTCCTGCTTTGGTTTGGCGTCGGCCGGTTTGTCCTCACCCCGCGCGTGCGGAGCATGGAGACACAGATACGAGGCGCCGAGGGCGGCGATGATGGCGATACGGAATGGGGGTTTCATGGTTTCTGGGGGCGAACGGCCACGGCATGGATTGCCACCTTGGCGTCCTAGCCTGCCGTTCTAACAGCTATGACCGGCCGCTGGAAGGATCTATTCAAACCAGCCGCGAATCGCCCCATACTCCCGGCCCGAACTCCGGCTCCAGCGCCCCGCTTGTGACAATCCTGTCAAACATCCCCCCTCGCCTCCGGTGACGGACCGGACACGCTGGCCCGAATTCCGCCATGGAGTGGTTCATCATCGACGGCATCGGCCCGTTCTTCCGGGGCTACGAAAAGAAACGGGTCAACTGGTCGAAGATCCCCTTCAACGCCCTCCCCACCGATGGCCCGGAACGCCGCGCGCACTGGGACCGCATCGCCGACGACCTCTCCGTCTTCTGCCGCGAGGTGGAGGCCGCGGGGTTCAACACCATCACCTTCGACGATCTCGCCCACCTCGCCACCCACCCCGCCCATGAACCGGAAGTGGCCGCGAAGATCGAAGTCTATCGCCAGGAGTTCACCCGTCTCTTCGACCGGGTGAAGCGCGAGTCGAAACTCCGCATCCTGCTCACCTCGGACGTCATCCCCACCACCCCCGCCGTGGTCGCCGAGCTGGGCACCAAGCCCGCCGAACTCGATGCCTACTATCGCTGCCTGATCCGCGGCGTGCTCGATGATTTTCCCCAGCTCGACGGCCTCATCCTCCGCATCGGCGAGAGCGATGGCGTGGACGTGAAGGACCCGATCCGCACCCACCTCCACCTCAAGACCCCGGCCGACGCGAACCGCCTGCTCCACCAGCTCCTGCCCGAGTTCGAAAAGCGGAACAAGACCCTCATCCTCCGCACCTGGACCGTCGGTGCTCACCGCATCGGCGATCTCATCTGGCACCGCCGCACGCTCGCCACCACGCTGAAGGATATCGATTCCCCGAACTTCATCGTCTCGATGAAACACGGCGAGAGCGATTTCTTCCGTTACCTGCCGCTCAACCAGGCCTTCTTCACCGTCAAGCAGCCGAAGATCCTCGAACTCCAAGCCCGCAAGGAATACGAGGGCGCGGGCGAATATCCCTCCTTCACCGGCTGGGACCACGAGCGTTTCGCCCACGAGCTGGGCGCGGCGGAAAACGTCGCCGGGCTTTCCGTGTGGTGTCAGACCGGCGGCTGGCATCGGTTCCGACGGCTCGCGTTCCTCGAACCGAACGACCGCGACGTCTGGATCCGTCTCAACACGCTGTGCGCGCTGCGGATCTTCAAGGACCACCAGACCGTCGAGCAGGCCATCGCCGGAATCCTCGGCGAGGACCGCGCCATCGCCGCGCTGGAGCTCCTGCGCCACGCCGAAACCGTGATCCGTGACCTGCTCTATGTCGGCGACTTCGCCGCGCAGAAGCTCTTCTTCCGCCGCGTCCGCATCCCCCCGCTCCTCCACGTTTACTGGGACTCGCTGTTCATCAACAACGCCGTCCGCGAGATCCTCCGCCACTTCGTGAAGGACACCGGCCAAGCCCTCCGCACCGGCGAGGCCGCGTTCACCCTGTTCCCGCGCATGATCGAGCTCGCGGAACAAGCGCGCCTGCCCGCAGACGACCTCGAGCACATGCGCGACTTCTTCCACCTCATCCTGCTCGCCCGCCGCTTCTACTTCCTGCCGCCGGACGAGGAACTCACCGCCGACCTCCGCGCCGCGAAAAAAGCCTACAAGCAACGCTGGCCGAAATCCATCCGCGCCCGCTACCGCATCAAGCTCGACTTCGGCGAGTTCCACACCAAGCGCCGCACGCTCGGCCTCGCCTCCGCGCTGCTGCTGCGGAAACAACGCGGCTACCGCATCATCGACCACCTCTTCACCCTGAACGTGCTCGGCCCGCTGTTCCGCTGGTTCCACCGCCACCGCCCGAACTCGATCCCGAAGTTCATGCGAAAGTCCGCGATGGGCGTGGAGTCGTTGTTCCGTTAGCCGCCCATCGTAGCCGGAAGCTCCGCTTTCGGATTGTCTCCGCCAGCTCCGTTGGCGGTGGCGGATAGGCCGGGCGACCTTCCACCCGCCGGACAACCGGATCCTTCCTCACGACTGCTGCCCAAACGTATTGATGATATACACCAGCGGGATCATCGAGGTCGCCAGCGTGGCCGCGCCGCACAACGCGAGCAGCACACCCACCAACCCGCCATAGAGATTCGCCCGCGGCCGCTCCGGAACCACCGCCAGCGCCACCACCCCGAGCCCCAGCAAAAGCACGGCCGCCAATTCCAGCACATGGACCTTCTGCAGGAAATACACGCTGCGGGTGAACCACGGCAAACCCTCCAACCCCACCTCGGCGAACATCTCCTTGCACTTGCCGACCACCCACACGCCGAACGCCATCAGCAGCCCGCCGCCCGCGAGGATCAACGCGGAGATCACGGTGCCCAGCGCATCCCACCGCTTCAACGACTCCGTCGGTTCCATCATCCCCTAACATCCCCACGCCCGGCGGCACCACGCAATCCTTTTCCCGTCCGAACCACTCCCCCGAATGGCAACCCGGCGTCCAAATGACGCAACCGCCCACGATCCAAATCCACCCGACACCATTACCCTCCATCCAACCATGCACCTCTTCGCGTCCCTGCTTCCGATCCGCGCCCTCGTCCTCGGCGCGTCCCTGCTGGCCACCGGCCTCGCCTCCGCCGAAGCCCCGGCCAATCCGCACTGCCCCATGATGACCGAGGACGAGGTCGAGTCCGATCATCAGGTCGATTTCAAGGGCACCCCCGTCGCCCTCTGCTGCGGCAAATGCGAGCGCCTCTGGAACGCGAACCCGCAGGCCGCCGCCTACTACGTGAAGGTCTCCACCGAGCTCGGCCTGCTGCCGCAGTTCAAGGGCAAGGAAAAGGCGCTCGGCCTCGACTCCATCAAGCTCCTGCCGCAGCGCTACTGCCCGATCAACCGGAAGTCGCTCATCACCCCCTTCAGCCCCTCGGTCGATTACCACGGCACGAAGGTCTACTTCTTCAACGACAAGGCCAAGGCCACCTGGGAAAAGGACCCGGAGGCCGCCGCGAAAAAGGCCATCGAGGCCGGCATCCTGCCGCAGTTGAAGAAAGCCGCCTGAACCCGCCCGCATCCCCATCATGAAACCCTCCCTGCGCCTCGGCCTGCTTGCCGCCTGTCTCCTCGCTCCCGCCGCCCTCGCCCATTCCGTGTGGGTGGAACCGGGCCCGGAAGGCACCCTCGTCGTCCGCTTCGGCGAATTCGATGCCGAGGTGGAGAAATCCCCCGGCCCGCTCGACTCCTTGGGAACTCCAGCGGGCGTCGTACTTCCGGTGACGAAGGACACCAAGCCGCTGGAATCGCTGAAGATGTCCGACCACTACACGCTCGGCGGCGCGAAGCCGGACCAGGCCCTGGTGGCGGAAGTCCCCTTCCCCGTGCGGGCCGCCGAGGGCAAGCCCGCCCGACGCCCCATCTTCTACGGCCGGTGGTTGCCCGCCGGAGCCGACAAGGTTGCCGCGGAACCGGCGCTCACCCTCGACATCGTCCCCACCGGCACCCCGGGGGAGGCCCGCGTGTTTTTCCGCGGCAAGCCGCTGGCAGGCGCGAAGGCCCAGCTCAATGCCCCGGATGGCAGCCACACCCCGTTGAAGACCGACGACAACGGCCTCGTGAAATTCACCTGCACCGAACCGGGCCGCTGGGTCCTCACCGTGCCCGGCCACAGCGAGGAACTGCCCGGCTTCGCCGGTGGCAAACCCTACACCATCGTCAGCCACAACGCCTCCCTGAGCTGGCTCGCCGCGAAGCCCTAACGCGGCCCGTGGCCGTCTCTTGCGTAGCCGCGCTCGTGAGAGCGTGGGTTGGGTGGATGCCCCTATTCCCATGCACGCCCAGTCCATCGATTCGCGAACCACGTTTCCAGATTCCGCAGGGCGGAGGTCGGAGGCAGCCCCCTCAAAACAACTCCCCCTGCCCCGGCGTCACCCTTCGGAACGCCGCCAGCGACAACTCCGGCGGCCGCGTCGCCAGCTCGATCCTCCGGCAGCTCGCGTGGAACAGCGCGCGAAGCTGCCCCGCCGCCGCTCCCGCCCCGCGGTTCCGCAATCCCGGTGCCGTCGAGTTCAGCTCACCCTCGTACGCCGCGCGGATTCTTCCGAGCACCTTCTCCTTCCGATCCGGAAAGTGGCGTTCCAACCACGCTCCGAACACCTGCGCCACGCTGCCGGGCAGCCGCACCATCGAGTACATCGCGAAGCTCGCGCCGTGCTCCTTCGCCGCCGCGAGGATCGCAGGCAGTTCGGAATCGTTCAGCCCCGGGATCATCGGCGCGGCGCTCACCCCGGCGGGCACTCCCGCCTCCGCCAGCGCGTGGATCGTTTCCAGCCGCGCCCGCGGTGATGCCGCCCGGGGTTCCATGATCCGAGCCAGTTTCGGATCGAGCGAGGTCACGGACAGGAACACCGCCGCGGCCTGATGCCGCGCCAGCTCCGTGAGGTGATCCAGATCCCGCGTCACCAGCGTGTTCTTCGTGATCATGAGCACCGGCTGACGGAACCGCGCGCACACCTCCAGGCATCCACGGGTGATCCCCAGCTTCCGCTCGACCGGCTGGTAGCAATCGGTCGCCCCGGAGATCGCGAGCAGCCCCGGCTGGTAGGTCTTCTTCGCCAGCGCCTTTTCCAGCAACGCCGGCGCATCCCGCTTCACCACGATCTTCGACTCGAAATCCAACCCCGCCGAAAACCCGAGGTATTCATGGTAGGTCCGTGCGTAGCAGTAAGCGCAGCCGTGCTCGCAGCCGCGGTAGGGATTCAGCCCGTATTCGAAGGCCAGATCCTCCGCGTCGTTCTTCGTCAGGATCGATTGCGAGTCATCCCCCAGGAACACCGTCTTCAGTGGCCGCGGGTCGTCATCCACCCACGCGTCCTCGTCCGTCTCCACGTGGAAACGGTCGAACCGGTTGAGCGGATTTCCGTCCGCCCCGCGCCCACGCTCGGCCATGGAACGACCTTGCTCCCGGATTGCCCGCAGCGCCACCAAAAATGTTCATTTGAACACATTCACACCAAATCTTCGAGGATCGGCGTGAGCTGCCGCAACGGCAGCGAGTAGTGCCCCTCGTCGTCGAACCAGCGGGTCGCGGCGTTGGGAACCTTCGCCGCTACCTCCCGCGCCATCCGAATCGGAATGTTGCGGTCGAGCGCCCCGTGCCAGAAGGTAACGGGAATCCGGATCGAGGCAAAATCGAGCTGCCAATCATCCAGATAAACATCCGCATCGGCCACCACGCCGGGCCCTCCCTGGCGGATGCCCTCGTGGAAGCTGCCGATGAAAGTGTCGTAGCCGCCCGCGCCCGCGATGGCGTCGCGGTCCTCCGGTGGCACCGACTTGAGGATCCAGCTCATCGGCGGGCGGTCGGAAGGCATCGCAGAAATCCGACGGGACAACCCGATGACCCGGCCGAGCACTCCCGGAGCATGGCGGCGGATTTTCAAAAGCAGCCGGTAGGTCCACATCAGATCGGAGTGATCCGCGAACTCCACCAGCGGCGGAGCCCCGCAGACCACGGCCACCCGCTTCGCCAAATCCGGCAGCCACGCGGCGCAGGCCAGCGCGTAAGGACCGCCACCGGAAACCCCCATCACGCGGAACTCCTCGAGCCCCAGATGCCCGGCGAGGCCGCGGATCGTCTCCGGCCACTGGGCCAGCGTCCGCTTGCCCGCGAAATCGGAGCGCCCCATCCCCGGCCGGTCCGGCGAAATCACCCGCAGCCCCAGCCGCTTCGCCTCCTTGTCGAGGATCCACCCTTGCAGCCGGGAACTCGGCCAGCCGTGGAAAAACAGCAGCGGTTTCCCGGCCGGATCGCCGTACTCGGCATAACACAACCGCCGCCCTTCCGGCCCGGTCCAGTATTGCTCGTCCATTCCCGCCATCGCTGCCGCACCATACGCACGACCGGGAGAAATTTCCCGCGACAATTTCGCCCGCCGCTCCGGCGATGTCTTGCACTCTAACGGAATCGGCGCGACAAAGGGGTGTGTCGGAAAAAAGTCACGCTGGCAGCGCCTCCGCCGTCGCCCTGGTGGTCGCGAACATGATCGGCACCGGCGTGTTCGTTTCGCTGCACTACCAGCTTTTCGATTTCCACGCCGCCCCGCCGATCCTCCTCCTCTGGATCGTCGGCGGCCTGATCTCACTCTGCGGTGCCCTTTGTTATGCCACGCTGGCCAAAGCCCTGCCCCGATCCGGCGGCGAGTACCACTACCTCACCGAGCTCTATCATCCCTCGCTCGGTTTCATGTCCGGGCTGCTCTCCGCCGTGGTCGGCTTCGCCGCCCCCACCGCGATCTCCGCGCTGGCGCTCGGCCGTTACCTCCACAGCAGCCAGGACTGGGTGCGACCGGATGTCGCCGCCTACACGGTGATCATCCTCGGCACCCTCGCCCATGCCATGAGCGCCCGCACCAGCGGTCGCGTGCAGGTGGCCGCCACCAGCATCAAGCTCACCCTCATCGTCGGTTTCCTCATCGCCGCGGTCGTGCTGCCCGGAAAGGGCGACATCCGCTGGCTGCCGGAAGCGGGCGACGCGAAGGCGATCTGGAATCCGGCCTTCGCCACCGCGCTGATGTTCGTCTTCTACGCCTACTCCGGATGGAACGCCGCCGTTTACGGACTGGAGGAATGGCAGCGCCCGGAGAGCACTGTGAAGCGTGCCCTGATCGGCGGCTCACTGCTGGTGATGTTCCTGTACATCGGACTGAACGCCGCCTTCCTCAAGGCAGCGCCGGTCGCCGATCTGGCGGCGAACGAGGAAATCGCGGACGCCGCCGCGCGCTCGCTGTTCGGCCCGGCCGCCGCCCGCTGGACCTCCGGCCTGCTCGCCATCGGCCTGTTCTCCTCCGTCAGCGCGCTGCTGTGGGCCGGCCCGCGGGTGCTCGGCTCGATGGGCAGGGACGTCGCGGCCCTGCGCTGGTTCGCCCCGAAGGATGGCGTCCCGCTCAACGCTCTCGTCTTCCAAACCGTCCTCGCGCTGGCCTTCGTCTGGTTCGGCCAGCTCGACACCCTGGTCAACTACACCCAGTCCGGCCTCACCCTCTGCTCCGCCCTCGCCGTGGCCGGGATCTTCATCCTGCGCCGCCGCGGCCAGGCGAGCGCCCCGCACCTCATCCTTTCCTTGATTTTCATCGGAATGGCGGGATTCGTGATCCTTCAGTCCCTCGTGAAGGAATTCACCCGCCCGGCTCCCGCCGACGGTTACCACCTCGCCTCCTTTCCCACCCTCTGCGGCCTGCTGACCGCCCTCGCCTGCGCTCTTCTCTGGTTCCCACTCAACCGCAAATCCCCATGAAACGCGCCTCCGTCCTTTTGCTTTCCCTGGCTCTCGCCGGTTGCTCGCCCACGCCGTCGAAGCCGATCATCACCACCGGCGATCCGGCCGCCGCCGAACCGCCTCCCGTGTTCGCTCCCGCCTCCGGCACCGCGGACGTGAACGACATCACCCTGTTCCTGGCAGGCAAGGCCGTCCACCACGGTGCCTCCCTCTCCCAGATGCAGATGACGGCGAACTACAAGTCCTACTCGGACAGCATGCGCTACCGCTGGCGCTACTATGCCTCCCGTCGCACGCTGAAACAGAGCATGTGGTCGGATGAGAACCTCGCGCCCACCATCGGCTCGCCGGGCACCCTCCTCTATCCCTTCGGCGGGCCGGACCTGCTGCATGCCATCGGCATGTTCCCGCACACCTCCACCTATGTCCTGCTCGGACTGGAGCCCGCCGGTTCGTTGCCGATGCTGGAGGGCCAGGACCCGGGCGCGGTGCTCGGCGCGCTGTCGCAGCTTTCCCGCTCGGTCGATACCCAGCTCAAGGTCGGCTATTTCATCACCAAGGACATGCGCGGCGACCTCGCGAACGGTCCGCTGCAGGGCGTCACCCCGATCCTGCTCTCCACCATCGGCCTGATGAACGGCACGGTGCAGAACATCCAATCGCTCTCCGCCGGAGGTAAACCCGCCGTCCAGATCGACTTCCGCATCCCCGGCAGCGGTTCGAAGCGCGTCATCTACGTCTCCGGCGACCTCTCGAACAGCGGCTTCAATGGCGGCTACCGCTCGTGGCTGTCGTCCTACGGCGGCTCGGTGGCCTACTTCAAGGCCGCCTCCTACCTGATGCACGACGATGGCTTCTCCGGCATCCGCAACTTCGTGCTGAGCAATTGCCACGCCGTCGTCCAGGACGACTCCGGCATCCCGTTCCGCTACTACAGCGGCTGGCAGACGAAACTCTTCGGCTCCTACGACACCCCGATCGAGCTCTTCGCCAACCATGGCCAAGCCGACCTGCGCGCCGCCTACGCCGCCGCCGGTCCGGTGCCCCAGGTCCCCTTCGGCTCCGGCTACCAGGTCCGCGGCTCGAACGCGAACCTCCAGCTCTTCAAGCGCTGAGGCTTCGCGACACGATACCCTTGTCATCCGGAGAGGCAGGCCAGCCCAAGGCCTGCCTCTTTCGTGAGGTGGATTGACGCGGGCCCATTTTGATGTGAATATGCGTTTATGCGAACCACCTTGGACCTTCCCGATCCGGTTTTCCGGGATCTGAAGACCAAAGCCGCCCGGGACGGAGTCACCTTGAAAGAGCTGCTCACCCAATATGTGGAGGCAGGGCTTTACGGGGGAGCGGCCCACATTTCCACCCGGCGCAGCCCGCTTCCCCTCCCTCGCAAGGCAACCGGCAAGGTGATCCCAGCCCTCAGCAACGCGCGGGCCCGGAAGCTCCTCGACGAAGAAGACGCCGCCCGTGCCCATGGACCTTCTTGATGTGAATGTCTGGCTGGCTCTCTGCGACGAGAACCACCAGCACCATGAAGCAGCACGCCACTACTGGGAAACCGGCGGCGCGGAGGAACTCCTCTTCTGCCGGGTGACTGTCCTCGGATTGTTGCGGCTGGCCACCAACTCCAAGGCGATGGCCGGACAGCCTTTTTCGGTGGAGGAAGCGTGGGAGGCTTATCAGTCCTTCCTAGCACTGCCGGAGGTGCGGTTCCTGCCGGACACAGGGATCGAAGACGGGCAGATGGAATCCTGGGTCCAACAGGGCATCGTCACCCCGCCGCTCTGGACGGATGCCTATCTGGCGGCGTTGGCCATGGAAGCCGGGTGCCGGCTGGTCTCATTCGATTCCGATTTCAAAAGATTTCCCGGCCTGCGATTCCTCCATCTCAAGGGAGAGCGCCCGCCGATCTAACCTTGCACGCCACCCGCCCCTGCCCGAAACCAAGGGCATGGAACGTGACGCGCTGCCCCTCGACCGCCGCCTGCGGCAGGAAACCCTGTTCGCCCGCGAGCGGGTGTATCGCTTCGGGCAGCCCACTCCCCTCGAGCGCCTGATCCTCCCCGGCCCCGGCCCGGAGATCTGGGTGAAGCGCGAGGATCTCTCGCCCATCAAGGCCTACAAGTGGCGCGGCGCCTGCAACCGCATGGCCGTGCTCACGCCCGAGGAGGCCGCCCGCGGAGTGGTCACCGCCTCGGCCGGCAACCACGCCCAGGGAGTGGCCCTCGCCGCCAAACAACTCGGTATCCAGGCGCGCATCTACATGCCGCGTTCCACGCCCCGCGTGAAACAACAGGCGGTGAAACTCCATGGCGGCGACCGCGTGGAGATCCTCCTTTCCGGCGACAGCTACGACGAGGCCGTGACCGCCGCCCGTGAGGACGAGCGCGCCACCGGCGCGGTCTACCTGCACGCCTACGACGACCTCCAGGTAATGGCCGGGCAGGCCACGCTGGCCGACGAAGTCGTGCTTTCCGGCCACGGCCCCTTCGATGCCGCCTACCTCCAGATCGGCGGTGGCGGCATGGCCGCTGGGGCGGCCTGCTGGCTGAACATGCTTTGGCCGGACACCGAACTCATCGGCGTGGAAGGCGAAGGCCAGGCCTCAATGAAGGCCGCGCTCGAAGCCGGTGAGCCCGTCACCTTGGACAAGGTCGACATCTTCTGCGACGGCACCGCCGTCCGGAAGGCGGGCTCCCTGCCCTTCGAGATCTGCCGCGGCACCCTTTCCCGCGTCGAAACCGTCAGCAACACCGAGGTCAGCCGCGCCATCCGCGTGCTCTGGGAAACGCTCCGCTGCGTGTCCGAACCCTCCGGCGCGATGGGCCTCGCCGCCGTGCTGAAGAACCGCGAGGCACTCGTCGGCAAGCGCGTCCTCGTCGTCGTCACCGGCGCGAACATCGACTTCCTCCAGCTCGGCCTGATCGCCCAATCCGAAGGAGCCTCCGCCACCGCCAGCCGCACCCTGCGCGTCCGCATTCCGGAGCGGCCGGGCACCATGCTGGCCCTGCTCGACGGCTGCTTCGAGGGCCTGAACATCACCGATTTCCAATACGGCAAGTACCACGCCACCGAGGCCTGGCCGGTCTTCACCGTCACCGCGGACGATGACTCCAAGCTCGCCGCCCTCCCCGACCGCTTCGCCGCCGGTGGCTACGAGTGGGAGGACCTTTCCGGAGCCGTGGACGTGAATTTCCGCGCCATCCCGCTGCGCGAGGAACTGCTCACCAGCCCGCTGTTCCTGCGCCTCGACTTCTACGAGCGCCGCGGCGCGCTCCACGACTTCCTCGACAAGATCATCCGCGGCCGCGCCAGCTTCTTCTACTTCAACTACCGCCAGTCCGGCGAACGCATCGGCCGCGCCCTGATCGGCCTCGATTTCGACACTCCCGAGGCCCGCGACGCCTTCACCGCCACCCTCCCGCCGCGCGGTGAAGGCTACCGCCTCTGCACCCCCCTCGACGCCGCCGCCCAGAAGCGGATCCTGGGAGCCTAACTGGGAGCAGGGACGAAAAAGGCGGACCACACGGCCCGCCCTTCTCCAAAAACGTTGTCGCTAGGCTCAGCCGCCGATTTCGGTGCGGCCGGAGAGCTGGGCGCCTTCCTCCATGGTGAAGACCTTGGACTTGATGTCGCCGCTGATCTTCGACTTGTCCTTCAGCTCGCAGCGCTGGGAGGTGATCTTGCCTTCCACCTTGCCGTAGACCTTCACTTCCCCGGCGGTGACGTCGCCCTTCACGAGCGCGTTTTCACCGATGGTCACGCGGCCTTTGTCCGAGGTGATCTCACCCTCGATTTTGCCGTCGATGATCATGTCGTTGGAAAACCGGATCGAACCCGTGATTTCGATGCCGCTGGCGAGAACGTTGGTCGGATTGGCCATAACGTCCGGAATGGAGCAAAGGAACCGCCTCTTGGCAAATGGAAACCCGGATCACTCCGGCTTTGCGAACGCCGTCACGATCGGCCGGTGGTCGGAGGCGGCCGTCTCGGCCACCACCACGGTCGGTTTCACCGGCCGCAGACCCTTCACCACCGTGAAATCGATCTCCTTGTCCGGCTTCACCGCGGGCTCGGTGGCCGCGCTCCCCGACTTCGGGACCACGATCCACGGGGCCTGGGAAAACACCGCCAGTGTCTTGGATTCCGCCGTGGCATTGAAATCCCCGGCCAGCACGATCGGACCGGTGGACACCTCCAGCAGGGCGGCCGAGGCAACCTGTGCCTGCACCAGTTGCCGGGCCGGGTCGCCGTAATCGAGGTGGACGCCCGCCACCGTCAGCGGACCGAAGGGGGTCTCCGTGCGGGCGGAAATCGCGATCCGCGGCTCACCTTCGCCAGGGAGCTTGTGGATTTTCAGGTCGGAGAGCGGGAACCGGGACAGGATCGCCTGGCCGTATTCGCCGCCATCGTGGTCCATCGCCTTGCCGAAAACGTATTGCAGGTTCGTCAGGCGGGCCAGCTCGGCGGCCTGGTCCACCCCGCCGCTGCGCTTGCACTTGTTGTCCACCTCCTGGAGGACGACCACGTCCGGCTCCTGGGACTGAATCACCGCCGCGATGCGGGCCAGATCCTGCTTTCCATCGCTTCCTTCGCCGTGGTGGAGGTTCCAACTGACCACCCGGAGCGCCTTCGATCCCTCGGCGCCGCGGCACGGAACGGCCAGCAGCAAGGGGGTCAGAAGGGTCAAAATCACTTTCATCACCGCCCGATACGTTGGGAAATTGCCGGAAATTTCCGTGCATCCCTACGGATTTCCACGCTAGAACCCGCGTGAAACCCTCGTTCTGGCCCTATGCCCCGCGTCACCATCACCGTTCCCGATACCACCCCGCAGCCCTACCGGTTCCAACTCGACCGCCGGAAGGTTTCCCTCGGCCGCGGCAGCGAGAACGACATCCAGATCAATTGCTCCTCCGTCTCGGTGAAGCACGCCGAGATGGTCCGGACCGACGCGGGCTACGAAATCCGGGACTTGAGCTCCACCAATGGCACGAAGCTGGAAGGCCAGCGCCGGATGACCATCCCGCTCCATTCCGGAACGACGGTCCTGCTTGGCGACGTTTCGTTCGATTTCCAGCTCAGCGACGAAGAACAGGCCGAACTCGGCACCCAATCGCCGATCGAGGCCCTGCCGCCGCAAAAGGAAAAGGCCCCCGCCCGCTCGCTGGCGGACGCACCGGTGGCAGGCCGCTCCAGCGGCACCATGGTCCTGCTGTTCATCGTGCTGGCCCTCGCCGCCTTCGGGGTCGGTCTGGCGATCCGCCACCAGAAGGAAACCGGCCGCTCGCTGCTCGACGACCTCGGCAGCAAGAAGCCCGCGAAAAAGGCCCCGGCCAAGGTTGAACCCGCCCCTGCCGACGCGGCTCCGGCGGACGCCTCCCCGGCCCCCGCGCCCTCCGCGGACACCACTCCGGCACCGGCTCCCGCCGCTCCGGAAACGACCGAGCCCGCGAAGTAATTGCGTCTTTCCGGCGGCCTGCCATTTTCCCCGCGTGTCCAGCGCACCCCTTGGTATTTTCGATTCCGGCGTCGGCGGCCTCACGGTCGTCCGCGCCGTCCAGCAGCTCCTGCCCCACGAGGACATCATCTACCTCGGGGACACCGCGCGCCTGCCCTACGGCTCGAAAAGCCCCCAGACCATCCGCCAGTTCGCGGATGAGGACGTGCGCTTCCTGCTCGGGAAACACGTGAAGGCCATTGTGGTCGCCTGCAACACGGCGACCGCCCACGCCCTGCCGAGCCTGCTGGCCCAGTACCGCACCCCGATCATCGGCGTGATCGAACCGGGGGTGGAGGCCGCCCTGGCCGAGCCCACCACCGAGCGGGTCGGCATCATCGCCACCCAGGGCACCATCCGTTCCCATGCCTACCAGCACGCGCTGGCCCAGCGGCGGACCGGCCTGATCATCCACGGCCAGGCCACGCCGCTGCTCGTGCCCTTCATCGAGGAAAACTGGATCGACCACCCGGCGATCCGGCTGGTGCTGGACGCCTACCTCCAGCCGCTGGTGGACAAGGGCATCGACACCCTGATGCTGGCCTGCACCCACTACCCGCTGCTGATTCCGGTGCTGCGCGAGCTACTGCCGGCGGAGGTCCGGCTGGTGGACTCCGCCACCACCTGCGCGGAGCACCTGAAGCGCGAGCTGACCCGCCTCGAGCTGCTCGCCCCGGAAACCCAGGACGGCAGCCTCACGATCCACCTCACCGACCTTTCGGAACAATTCGAGGCCCTCGCCCGCCAGTTCCTGAAAAAATCCCCCGGCCGCATCCAGCGCGCGGTATTGGAATAGAACGGGTGGGGACGGAAACACGGACTTGTGCTTGTGTTTTTCCGCCACGGGGGGCACAACCCCCTCGTTCCGTAGGTGCGGCCCTGAGCCGGAGTGAGAGGAGAGCGGTAGCCGATTGCCACCGCCCGCAGAGGTAAAAATGCGACGAAATTAACGCGTTTTTCCTATCCCCGTCCGACTGTTTTGTCAGAAGCTGACTCCCTATTTTCATGAGCACCCGATTGTTTGGAACCGACGGCATCCGTGGCCGCGTAAACGAATTTCCCATCACCGCTGAAGTCGCCCTCCGCGTTGGAAAGGCGGTCGCCCGCGTGCTGCGCTCCTCCGGCCCGAACCGGAACCGCGTGCTGCTCGGCAAGGACACGCGCATTTCCGGCTACATGCTGGAAACCGCCATGACCAGCGGCCTCGTCTCCATGGGCATGGACGTCTTCATGGTCGGCCCGATGCCGACTCCCGGCGTGGCCCACCTCACCAAGTCGATGGGGGCCGCCGCCGGCATCATGATCACCGCGTCCCACAATCCCTACGAGGACAACGGGATCAAGATCTTCGGCCCGGACGGCTACAAGCTCTCCGACGAACTGGAATCCATCGTCGAGCGCCACATCCTCGGCGAGGAACCGGAGGGCGCACCGCTGCCGCCGCGCCAAATCGGCAAGGCCCACCGCATCGAGGACGCCCGCGGCCGCTACATCGAGTTCGCCAAGCACACCGCAGACAACGTCTCGCTCCACGGCCTGAAGGTGGTGGTCGATTGCGGCCACGGCGCGGCCTACTTCATCGCCCCACTCATTTTCAAGGAACTCGGAGCCGAGGTCATCACCGCCGGCATCAGCCCGGATGGCACCAACATCAACGACGGCTGCGGCGCGCTCCACCCGGAGAACGCCGGTGAACTGGTCCGCCGCCACGGCGCGGATCTCGGCATCTCGTTCGACGGCGACGCCGACCGCGTGATCTTCACCGATTCGAACGGCCAGGTCGTCAGCGGCGACCGCATCCTCGCCCTTTCCGCCATCGCCATGAAGGAGCAGGGCCGCCTGAAAAACGACACGCTGGTCTGCACCACCATGAGCAACCTCGGCCTGCACGAGGCCATGCGGAAGCAGGGCATCAAGGTGGAAACCACCGGTGTCGGCGACCGCCACGTGATCGAGGCGATGCGCAAGGGCGGCTTCACCTTCGGCGGCGAGAACTCCGGCCACCTCATTTTCTCGGAGCACGCCACCACCGGCGATGGCATCCTGAGCGCCCTGCAGGTGCTGCGCATGATGCGCGAGAAGAACGCCACCCTGGCGACGCTCGCCTCGATCATGCAGGAGTATCCGAACCAGCTCGCGAACATCCCGGTGAACCAGAAGCCGCCGATCGAGACCCTGCCGAAGCTCACCAAGCTGATGAAGCAGGCGACCAAGGAGTTCGGCTCGGACGGCCGCCACCTGATCCGCTACTCCGGCACCGAGAAGAAAATCCGCGTGCTGGTGGAGCACCGCGAGATCGAGAGCGCCCGCCTGTGGGTGAGCAAATTCGCCGCGGCCATCCGCGAGGAAATCGGCTGAACCATGAGCACCACCTGCCACCCCATCACCCTCACCCGGGACATCGAGGACTTCCCGATCGGCAACCTGCCGCTGCGGGCCCGCCACGACCTGCTGCGCGCCTCCTGGCCGCAGCCCGGCGCGACGATCCACCCGCACGCGTGGATCGCGGGCGAGGATGCCTCGCTGTTCAACGATCCGGCGGTGAGGACCCTGCTCGATGAAGACGGCGGGGCGCTGGCATGGGTCGGCGAGACCCCGGACTTCGACGCCGCGCGCACCGCCGCGAAATCGTTCCTGATCCGCTACCCGTGGGACCTGCTCCGCGCGAACGAACAGCTCGTCGGCGGCCTGCTCGAATCCCGCATCGAAGGCGACCTGCATCCGTCCGCCGTGGTCGAGGGCATCCTCCACCTGGCTCCCGGTGCCCGCATCCTGCCCGGCGTCTACATCGAGGGCAACGTCATCGTCGGCCTGAACAGCAAGCTCGGCCCGAACTGCTACATCCGCGGCAACACCTCGATCGGCGAGAACTGCCACATCGGCCAAGCCGTCGAAATCAAGAACTGCATCCTCCTCAACAAGGCCAGCATCGGCCACCTCTCCTACGTCGGCGACTCGATCATCGGCGAGAAGGTGAACTTCGGCGCGGGCACCATCGTCTCGAACTTCCGCCACGATGGGAAAAACCACCACTCGATGGTGGATGGCGTGCTGGTCGACACCGGCCGCCGCAAGTTCGGCGCGATCGTCGGCGACGGCGTCCACACCGGCATCCACACCTCGATCTACTGCGGACGCAAACTCTGGCCCGGCGTCTCCACCCGCCCGGGCGATATCATTCAAAAGGACAAGATCTCGGACTGATCTGCTCCTCCTCGTTTAGTCATTAGGATTTAGTCATTAGTCATTTCCCCACCATGTGCGGCATTGTCGGATACCTCGGAAAAGCGGACGCGGCGTCCGTCCTCATCAACGGATTGAGAAGGCTCGAATACCGCGGCTATGATTCCGCGGGCGTGGCCCTGCTGGACGATGGTAAGATCGTCGTCACCAAGGCCCCGGGAAAAGTCTCGGCCCTGAGCGACAAGGCCCGCGCCGAATGGCCGGCCGAGCGCTTCACCCGCAGCGGCACCGGCATCGCCCACACCCGCTGGGCCACCCACGGCCCGCCCACCGAGGCGAACGCCCACCCGCACCTCGACCAGACCGGGGACATCGCGCTGGTCCACAACGGCATCATCGAGAACTACCGTTCCCTGCGCGCCCGCCTCGAGGCGAAGGGCCACCTGTTCCTCTCGGACACGGACACCGAAGTCCTCTCCCACCTGATCGGGGATTGCTACAAGAGCAACCTGTTCCAGTCCGTCTGCGATGCCCTCCACCAGGTGGAAGGCACCTTCGGCATCGCCGTGCTGTCTTCCCGTGAGCCGGGCAAGATCGTGACCGCCCGCCGCGGCAGCCCGATCGTGATCGGCGTGGGCGAGGGCGAAACCATCATCGCCTCCGATGCCTCCGCGATCCTCTCCCACACCCAGCGGGTCATTTATCTCAACGACAACGACATCGCCACGGTCACCGCGGACTCCATCGACATCCGCGACCTGAACAACGTGCCGGTGACCCGCGAGATCGCCGAGCTCGGCTTCGACGCCACCGCGGCGGAGAAGGGCGGCTACGAGCACTTCATGCTCAAGGAGATCCACGAGCAGCCGGATGCCTTGGCCAACGCGATCCGCGGCCGCCTCGATTTCAATCTCGGCACCTCCGTGCTCTCCGGCATGGGCACTTCGCCGCGCGAACTGGCTGAAATCTCCCGCGTGGTGCTGGTCGGCTGCGGCACCTCGCTGCATGCCGGTCTGGTGGGCGAATACGCCTTCGAGGACCTCGCCAACATCCCGGCCGAGGTCCAGCAAGCGGCGGAATTCCGCTACCGCAATCCGATCGTCAGCCGCAACGACCTCGTCGTCGCCATTTCCCAGTCCGGCGAGACCGCCGACACCCTGGCGGCCGTGCGCGAGGCGATCCAGAAGGGCGCGTTCGTGATGAGCCTCTGCAACGTCGTCGGCTCCACCATCGCCCGCGAAACCTCCCGCGGCGTCTATCTCCACGCCGGTCCGGAAATCTCGGTGGCCTCCACCAAGGCTTTCACCTGTCAGGTCGCGATCCTGCTGATGATGGCGCTCAAGCTCGGCCGCGGCCGACGCTTCTCCCGCGAGGACGGCATGCAGCTCGCCAAGGCGATCGAGTCCATCCCGGCGCTCGTCGAGCGCACCGTGCAACAGAGCGACCACATCCAGGAAATCGCCGAACGCTACGCGAAGAACGAGCACTCGTTCTTCATCGGCCGCGGCCCGATGTATCCGGTGGCGCTGGAAGGCGCGCTGAAGCTCAAGGAAATCTCCTACATCCACGCCGAGGGCTACCACGCCGCGGAACTCAAGCACGGCCCGATCGCCCTGCTGGAAAAGGACACGCCGGTGATCGCGCTGGCCTGCGACATTCCGGGCAAGGACAAAACCCTCGGCAACGTCGAGGAATGCCGCGCCCGCGGTGCCCGCATCCTGGGCGTGATCACCGAGGGCGACCACGAGGCCGCCGCGGTGATGGACGACGTGATCGAGATCCCCCGCACCCATCCGCTGGTGGCCACCATCCCGGCCGCCGTGGCGCTCCAGCTCTTCGCCTACCACGTGGCCAATGCCCGCGGTTGCGAGATCGACCAGCCCCGCAACCTCGCGAAGAGTGTGACGGTGGAGTAACCCCACCCTCAACGATCTGCGCCGGTTTGCTCCCAAGCCGCGCGCAGCGTTTGGACCTTCACGGAATCGAGCCTCACTCCACCGCTTCCAGAACCTCGGGCAAACTGCCGGGGTTGCCGGTGAGGCGGGGATTGCCTTCCCAGTCCGTGCGGTTTCCGAAAATCCGGAAGACCAGGCGTTTCAGGGACTCGGGGACATTGCGGGCTCCGGACTGGATTTTCCGCAGCGTGGCCTTGTCTTCGGCCTTCGACCACTGCCAGTGCACGGTCGGCCGCAGGTCGACGGTCGCTTTCCGCTCCCAGCCGCGGGTTTCCCCGAACCGGAGATCGGCGAGCCACACGCCCTTCGCGACAGGGCGGGCCACCCACCAGCCGTCGCTGAAACGGCTGACAGCCTTGACCCCGGCTTCTTCGGCGAAAGGCGCGGCATACTCGCGCCCCTTCGGCACCACCACCCACCGGACCGGGGTCTCCCGGCTCTCGAACACCGACTTGTAGCCGATCCAGAGCTCGGTCCCGCGGTCCACCACCGACCGCCAGAGGAGGATATTATAAGGCGTGGGTGCCTCCATCCGGCGTGAGAAGGTCGCCTGACGGCGCTGGAGATCCGCATCGAACCCGGACGACACCCAGCCTTTCAGCCCGGCCGCGAGCGCCATGTAGATGACCGCCACCGCCAAGCCGCGGGCTGCGAGCTTCTCCCGGGCCGTGAGTTTCAGACCCTTGGCGGCCGCTGCCTTGCTGCCCTTCCTCGGCCGCTTGGGGATCTCCCGTTTCAAAAACGCCAGCCACAGCACGGTCACCAGCACCGGCACCGTGATGAACAGGTCCGGATCGAAGAGGCAATTGAGCGCCACCGGCAGATCCGAAAACGGAGCCAGCAGCTTCGCCCCCTCCACCGTGAGGCAATCCAGCAAGACATGGGCTCCCAGCCCCACGGCCACGAAGGCCGTCGCCCGGCCACGCTCAACCTTATCCTTCTTCCACAGCCGGACCAACCACAGCGGCAGCGCGAATGCCGCGATCCCGATCAGCAGCAGGGAATGGCTGATCCCGCGGTGCAAGGTGACAAACCACGCCTCGCTCGAGCACATCCACAACAGGGCGTCGAGCAGGTCTGGAAGCGCTCCCAGCAATCCTCCCCATGCCAAGGCCCGGTTGCCGAGCTTCCTGCCCAGCAACAGCTCCCCGATGGCCGCCCCCATCACTGCGTGAGTCACCAGATCCACGGCCCCACCGGACCCTGCACCGCCCGGCAGCGTCAAGTCCCGAGCCGCCGGGGCCCGGGAATTTCAAATTTGCCTGCCGCCGCCGGGTCCCCCATCCTCGGGGACGGATTCTTTTTAGAGTCCATCGGCACTCGAACCATGGCCAACCCGCCTCTTTTTAGCGATTTCCCGGTTGACACCCCCGAGGGTGGTCCCTAGATTGCGCGCCCCTCCGCCCGCGAGCAAGCCGGTTGCGATCCCCGGAGGCATTTCACGATTCGCCATGAAAACGTTTTCCGCCAAGCCTCACGAAGTCGAGCGCAAGTGGTATGTGATCGACGCCAAGGACAAGGTCCTGGGTCAAGTCGCCGTCGAGGCCGCCAATCTCCTGCGCGGCAAGGGCAAGCCCATCTTCACCACCCACGTCGACACCGGCGATTTCGTCATCGTGATCAATGCCGAGCACGTGCGCCTCACCGGCACCAAGGAAATCGACAAGATCTACACCCGCTTCTCCGGCTACGTCGGCGGCAAGAAGGTGGAAACCCCGCGCATGATCCGCAAGCGCCGCCCGGTTCTGCTTGTCGAGAACGCCGTCTGGGGCATGATCCCGAAGACCCGCCTCGGCCGCAGCCAGTTCGGCAAGCTCAAGGTTTACGCCGGTGCCGAGCACCCGCACGAAGCCCAGCAGCCGGCCGTTCGCGAAGTCCGCTAATCCCAGCTCACTTTTCAACATGTCCACCACCGCCACCACGCACAGCGCCACCGGCCGACGCAAGACCGCCGTCGCCCGCGTTTGGATGACCGAAGGCACCGGCCAGATCACCATCAACGGCCGCCTTTTCGAAGACTACCTTCCGACCGTCGAGCTCCAGAACTCCGTTCTGGCTCCCTTCCAGGCCGCCGCGCTTGTCAACAAGTTCGACCTCAACGTGGTCGTCAAGGGTGGTGGCACCCCGGCCCAGGCCGTCGCCATCCGCCACGCGGTTTCCCGTGCCCTCAACCTGCACGACCCGGAAACCCGCAAGCTGATCAAGCCGCTCGGCTTCCTGACCCGCGACCCGCGCATGAAGGAACGCAAGAAGTCCGGTCAGCCCGGCGCCCGCGCCCGCTTCCAGTTCTCGAAGCGCTAAGCGAATCGCACTTTGGAAAAAGCCGCATCCTTCACGGGATGCGGCTTTTTTGTTGGGAGGGAAAGCCGCCTCCCAGAGATATGGGTCCTATAGGACTTATGGGACCCATAGGTCATATCAGAGGAAGCGCGCTTTTCGCTTTCCCAGCCGCCCCATCCCGCGTCCTCTTCTCCCCATGAAACTCCTCTCATGGAACGTGAATGGCATCCGCGCGGTGCTCGGCAAGGGCTTCGGCGACTTCGTGGGCACGGAGAAACCGGACATCCTCTGCCTCCAGGAAACCAAGGCCCGCCGTGAGCAGGTCACCGTGCCGCCGGAGCTCGCAGGCTACCACGCGTTCTGGAACTCCGCCCAGAAGCCCGGCTACTCCGGCGTGGCGGTCTTCACCCGCGAGGAGCCGCTCAATGTCCACGAAGGCATGGGCATCGAGGACCATGACAAGGAGGGCCGGGTGCTGACGCTGGAGTATCCCGATTTCACCTTGGTGAACGTCTACACCCCGAACGCTCAGGACGAGCTGCGCCGTCTCCCCTACCGTCTCGAATGGGACGCCGCATTCCGGAACCACCTGCTGACCCACGCCAAACACAAGCCGGTCATCTTCTGCGGCGACCTGAACGTGGCCCACCACGAGATCGACCTCGCCCGCCCGGCCTCGAACCGCAAGAACCCCGGCTTCTCCGACGAGGAGCGCGCCAGCTTCACCGAACTCCTCGGTGCCGGCTTCACCGACACCTTCCGCCATTTCCACCCCGACCAACCCGGTCACTATTCGTGGTGGTCCTACCGCGCGAACGCCCGCCAGAACAACGTCGGGTGGCGTATCGACTACTTCGGCGCGACCCCAGCCTTCATGGGGAACGTGAAGGACGCCTGGATCCTGCCGCACGTCCACGGCTCCGACCACTGCCCGGTGGGCATCACCCTGGGTTGAGGCCTCCGCGATCCCGCCTACGTGATGGCGGAATGGTGGAACCCGTTGGATTTGATAAGGTCGCGGCGTCAGGGAATTGCTGTTCCCCTGGTTCTGTTCCCAACACACATCCCCTTCCGCTTTCCCCTCGGCACCGGGAGTCTCCCCCTCCGGTGCCAGCGGTGTTTTCAGGGGGAACGCTCAAATGGGCCGCCGGTCCGGCGCGCCACCGGGGCGCAAAAAAGCGCGCGAAGCGATGCCCCGCGCGCCTTGGAAATCCATCTCACCAGTTCACGTTCACGCCGCGCGTGTCGACGTGGGTGAAGCCGGGGTAACTGCCGACGCCGCCCTTGAACAGGCCGCGGTCGCGCAGGTTCCGCGTCACGGCGGTCACCTGATAGGCGGAGGTGGGGAAAACGATGTCGCAGGCGACGTTCGCCTGGTGCCAGGACGAGCTCTTCGCTCCCGGGCAGCGGGCGTTGTAGGCCGGGCTCCGGTAGGCGGAGACCAGTTCCTTGAGCGGCATGTTCAATTCGGCGGCCACACGGTCCACGACCTGGAGGGTCGGGACGATCTGGCGCCAGTAGACTTTCGGCGGGATGCCGTTCCACACGCCCTGGTGTTCCTTGGCGTGGGATTCGATCACCTGACGCGGGGTGATGCGGGTGAGTTTGAGACCGGCCAGGAAGGCCGCGTATTCGCCGAGCAGGCTGCCTTGATGGGCGCACCATTCAGGCGGGAGATCGGCGAGATCGATGTTCGACCCGAGCTTTTGGAAGAACGCCGCCTTGAGAGGGCTGGCGGAAGCCGCGAGCGCGAGGCCAGTGAAGCCGAGAGTGGCGAGGGTTTTCCGACGCGTCAGCATCGGGTCCTGGGGGGAGCCAGTATGCACTTCGGTGTGTTCAGTCACGGGTTTTCGGGTGGGTGGTGCCGGTTGCAGTACGTGACAGCGCACTGCCTAAGCATCCGAGATTGCCCATGTGATACCCTGCCGGGGGGGAGGGGGGACAAGGAAATTAGGCCCGCCACTGACTAACAGTTAGCGGGCTGGATTCCTTTGCTGGAGCCGGATTGCCGCTCCTCCAATGGATTTGCAGCAGGTTGTAAATCGTTCTTAATCATTCTCAAAAAACACCGGATCGAATAAAATAACCGCCGTTTGCGTCCGTCCGGGATGGAAACCCCGCCTCCGGCAGCTACCCATCTCCCGCCTCGACAGCGGCATCTGCCGGTCCCAAGCTTCCGCATCTTCATGCGGATCTCGGATCGTTACATCGGCAAGCAGGTGCTGTGGAGCACGGTTTTCGCCATCATCGTGCTGTCCTTGGTGCTGGTGCTGGGCAGCCTGTTTCAACAGATCCGCCCGCTGCTGGTGGAGCAAAAGATTCCGTTCGGCATGGTCGGCCGCTTCGCGCTGAACATCCTGCCGTTCTCGATGATGTTCACGATCCCGTGGGGCTTCCTCTCCGCGGTGCTGCTGGTCTTCGGCCGCCTGTCCTCGGAGCAGGAGCTGACCGGGTTCCGGGTGGCGGGCATCAGTCTGCCGCGGCTCTCGGCCCCGGTGTTCGTCCTGGCGCTGGCGCTTTCCGGCCTGTGCATGTGGCTGAACGTGAGGGTGGCTCCCAAGGCCAAGGCGTCCCTCGACGACATGATCTACAAGGAGGTGATGCGGGATCCGAAGGCCCTGCTCGATCCCGGCGCGGTGCAGTCCCGCTTCAGCAACCAGAAGGTATTCGTGGAAGCGAAGGATGGCGACGCGCTGGTGGGCTTCCACATGTACCAAACCCGGAAGCCGAACGATCCGAACGGCCCGACCCCGGCCTACATCCACGCCCGCCGCGTGGATTTCCAGGTCGACCAGGCCCGCCAGCAGTTCGCGCTGACGCTCGACGGCGCCTATTTCGAAACCAAGAACGACAAGGGTGAATACCAACCGGCCTTCACCGAGGACGCGAAATACTGGTTCCTGAACTTCTCCGATTCCCGGCCGAAGAAGCCGCGTTCCGGCACCATGACCGAGGACGAGATCCACGCGTTCCTCGATACCAATCCGAAGATCCCGGAACAGGCGAAGCGAACCTTCCTCGCGGACATCACCAAGCGCTACTCGTTCTCCATGGCCTGCCTGGCCTTCGCGTTCGTCGGGGTGCCGCTCGGCCTGAAAGCCCGTCGCCAGGACACCTCCACCGGACTGATCCTCAGCATGCTGATCGCGGCCGGCTATTTCCTCTCCACCTTCGTGGCCGACCAATTCCGCACCCTCGAGGCCATGAAAGCGGCGCTCTGGGCCCCGAACGTGTTGTGCGTGATTCTCGGTCTGGTGTTGTTCCGACGCGCCCGCTTCAGGTAAGCTGGCCGGAATATGAAGTGGCAACGCACGCTGGCGAGGAGACTCCGGGACATCGGAGGTTTCTTCTCCGCCGGACGGGTGCAAGCCTTTCCTTTCACCGCCAGCCTCGGCCGCTATGATCTGCCGAAGGCCCGCCAGGACGCGCGGGCGGCGCTGAACGTGACGATGCTGGCGATCCCGCAGGCGATGGCCTTCGCCTCGATCGCCCAGCTTCCGATCATCTTCGGGGTGCTGTGCGCGATCGTCGCCCCGCTGGTGGCTCCGCTGTTCGCGGGCTCCCGCCACACTTCGCTGGGGCCGACCAATGCCACGGCCTTCATGCTTTTCAGCCTGTTCGCCGGAAGTCCGGCGCTGATGTCGCGGGAGTCCGAGTTGGTGCCGCTGCTGGTGCTGATGTCCGGCCTGCTGCTGATCGCCGGGGCGCTGCTGAAAGTCGCCGACCTGCTGCAATACATCTCCCGCAGCGTGCTGGTGGGCTATTCCTCCGGGGCGGCGGTGCTGATCATCGTGACCCAGTTGAAGGAGGCTCTCGGAATCGGCGCGGCGATGGGCGCGGACAGCACCCGCACCTTCGCCAGCCTGGTCGCCGCGATTATCCGGGCCCTCCCCCACTCCCATTGGCCGACGCTGGCGATCTCCGCCTCGACCATCGGGGTCTATCTGGCGCTCCAGAAATTCCGCCCGCGCTGGCCGAACTTCGCGATCTCGCTGGTGCTCTCCTCGGCGGTGTTCGGGTCGCTGATCCGGTTCGGCCCCGAGGTCTGGCACGCGGTGCCGCATTTCAAGACCTTCACGCTGGAAGACCTGTCCCCGAAGATGCCCGGCTTCGGCGGCAAGAACCTGTTCGACGACATTTCGATGCTGGTCGGAGTGGCCTTCGCGATCGCGTTCCTCTCCGCGCTGGAAAACACCTTGATGGCCAAGACCATCGCCTCCCGCAGCGGCGACCACCCGGATCTGAACCAGGACATGCTTTCCGTGGGCATGGCGAACCTGGCCAGCGCCTTCGCCGGCGGCATGCCCGCCTCCGGTTCCCTGACCCGCTCGGCGCTGAACTTCGCCTCCGGTGCCCGCACCCGCTTCGCCTCGACCTTCGCCGGTATTTATATCCTGGCGGCGGCCATCCTGATCGCGCTCTCGCCCCGGATCGGAGTGCCACTGGTGGATTTCCTGCCGAAGGCCGCCCTCTCCGCCCTGGTGATCGCGCTGGCCCTGGCGCTCTTCAACCCGCGCCACATCCGGATCTGCCTGCGCTCGACGCCCGACGATGCCGCGGTGCTGATTGTCACCTTCGTGGCCACCCTGCTGATGCCGCTGCATGTGGCGATCTTCGTGGGGGTGGCCCTTTCGATCACCCTGTTCCTGCGGAAAGCGAGCAAGCCGTATCTGGTGGAGTACGAGTTCGACGACGCCGGGGAACTGCGCGAGCGCGGGGAAAAGCGCCCCCGCCCGATCCCGGCGATCTCGATCGTCCACGTCGAAGGCGACCTGTTCTTCGGGGCCGCCGAGCTGTTCCGGACCCAGATCCAGCGAACGGTCACCGATCCCACGCTGAAGATCATCATCCTGCGCCTGAAGAACGCCCGCCACCTGGACGCCACCAGCGTGATGGCGCTGGAGGATCTGATCCGTTTCACCCGGGCCCATGAACGCCACATCATCGTCTCCGGTGCCACCCGCGAGGTATACCGGGTGCTGAAGCAATCCGGTATCCTCGCCACCCTCCAGGAGGGAGCGGACCGCAAGGCCGGGGAAAGCAACCTGTTCATCCACTCCGCCCAGAACCCGAACGTCTCGACCCGCAATGCCTTGAAGCGGGCCCAGGAGCTGCTCGGGGGCGAAAAGGCCGACATCCGGATTTTCTACGATCCGTCGAAAAAGTGAGGCCCCGCGATCATTCCCCGCTGGCCAGCCTCCGCGGATCGACGAAGCTACGGGAATGCGCCGAATGCTTCTCCCCCTCGTCCTGCTTCTGGCCCTCACCGGTGGCTTGTTCTGGTGGTTTTCCCCCGAGCAGGTCGTGAAACGCCGCACCAAGGAACTGCTCGGCGTCTTCACCCTGGCCCCCGGCACGTCCAAAGCGAACCGGGAGCTCGGCGCGCTGAAACTCACCGGCCTGATCGGACCGCGGCTGGAGGTCGACGTTCCGGAAGCCCCGGACGCCAGCGGGAGCTTCGGGCGTGCGGACGTCGAATCCGGCTTCCACGCCCTCTGCGGCATGGCCAAGGAAACGCGCTTCTCGATCCAGAAATTCAATTCCATCACCCTCACCAACGATCAGGCCACCGTCTCCGCCACCCTTGATGCACTGGTGGACCTGAATTCCTACCGCCCGGCCGACGGCCCCGGCGAGGCGACCTTCGTCTGGAACAAGACGAAGGATGGCTGGCAGGTGACGACGATCGTCTGGCGGGAGAACAAACGCTGATCACTCCCCGAGGAACACGAATTCCTCGGCCATGCGGTTGAGCGAACGGCGGGCCGTCGGCAGCACCTCGGAAAGCGCGCCGAGCAAATGACGCGGCGTGCTAGCCGGTGCCTCCGGATTGTCCGCGGCACCGCGGAACGCCCGACAGGCGAAGGCCTCGTAGAACTCGACGTCCGGAGCCCCGCGCCGCATCGCCCGGTGGTGGAGGAAGCCCGGATACATCCCGGTGAGCACCAGGAACTGGTTGCCCGCCGCGAGCTGGAGATGGAACCGGAGGCGGCCGCTGGAGGTTTCCAAGATCGAGAGGAAATCCGCCGCATGGGTGATGCCGCGTGCGACATCCCGCAGCGAATCGCCCGGCTCGGCCAAGACCCGCTCGGCCAGCACCCCGGCCACATAGTCCGCCAGATCGGCATCCGTCAGGCCGGCCTGCAGGAACACATGCCGCACCAGCACGTAGAAATAGAACGGGGCGGACACCTGGAGCGCGGAGGGCGAATCGAGCACCGCGCGGAAGACCTCCTTGAGATCCAGCATTTCCCGCAGGGCCTGCGGATCATCCCAGAGACGGCTCAGGTGGCAGCGCCCGTCGATGGGGGCCAGCACGTCACTGAGGAAGGTGAAATCGGCCGCCCGGAAGCGGTCCCTGCTCGAAGGCATCCATGATCCCCTCATACCCATCAAGATAGCAAAACGGAGGCCAAACGGGCGAGAAAATACTACGGAATTCCTTACTATAAACATCGCAAACCCTTGATAAACCAAGCCAATACGTGTTGTTACGTAGGCTTTTTCCCTTGCCGGGGCTAACGGCTAGCCCGTAGGTAGGCCGCCCCGCAAGGGACCTACTGACGATGAACATGACCCGGAAATACAAGTCCGTGGCCCTGGCAATCGCCGGAGTCATTACACTCCCGAGCTGTGCTACCACCAGCACTGCCTCGTCGGGTACCGACGCCCCTGACACGTGGAAGATCGCTGCGATCCAACACGGCCAGGCTTCGTGGTACTCGGTTAAAACCAACGGCGGCACCCGTACCGCCAGCGGTGAACGTCTGACCAATTCGGCAGCTACTGCCGCTCACAAGACCCTGCCGCTTGGCAGCAAAGTGCGTGTGGTCAATATGAACAACGGAAAATCCGAGATCGTGACGATCATCGACCGCGGCCCATTCGTGCGCGGCCGGGTGATCGACGTGACCCTCGGTGTCGCCGAGCGCCTCGGATTCGCGGCGCGTGGTGTCACTTCCGTGAAGCTCGAAGTTCTCGGCAAAAAGGAGTCCTGAGCGATCCTCGTCGACAACCCACCCCCTTCCCAAAACTTCAAAAGCCTCCGCCGGAGATCCGGTCGGAGGCTTTTTGCATCCCGATAGAGTTATATCAGCAGATAATGCAATTTGCAATATGGCCGATTTTGTACTTTATAATGACCTGCCTTGAATTGTAAAGAAAAGGTGAACTCCCCCAACTTCACCATGACCGAATCCCGTATCGAAGGTTTGGATCTTCCACCGCTGTCTCCAGTTCTGGAGCAAGAACTGGCCGCCCTGGGTGCCGAAGGAGCTGATCGACTCCTCAACGTCATCCGCGGCCTGTTCCACTGCATCGGCGACCTCAATCAACGGGTCGCCGAGCTGGAAAAGCGGATCGCCCCCTGACGGGTCGGTCAAATCACGCCGTTGGCACAGGCGATCTCGCCTTCCCCGGCCAGGGCATTGACCAGGTTGACCAGCGATTTCATCGCCTGGCGCGGCACGCTTTCGAACGTGCGGGAGCCGATGTGCGGCGTAACGATCACCTTCGGGTGATGCAGCAGCGGGTGATCGGCTGGCGGGGGCTCTTGGTCGAGGACGTCGGTGGCGTAGCCGGCGAGCTTGCCGGAATCGAGCGCGGCGATCACGGCGGCGGCGTCCACCAGTTCACCGCGGCCGGTATTGAGAATCCAGCCGCCGTCCGGCATGAGCGCGATGCGCTCCGCGCTCACGCAGTGGTGGGTGTCCGGACCCAGCTTGGTGTGCGGGCTGATGATGTCCACCGAGGCAAAGAGGGAATCCAGGGTCTCGTGGCGCTTGATGCCGTATTGGGCGGCGATGTCATCCGGCCAGTAGTTGCCGAAGCCGTGGACTTCCATGCCGAAGGCGACGGCCCGCTTCGCCACTTCCTGGCCGATGCGACCGAGGCCGATCAGGCCGATGCGCTTGGCATACAGTTCGTTGCCGGTCTTGCGGTCCCAACGGCCGGCCCGGGTGGCATCGACGCTGAAAATGAGGTTCTTGGTGATGGCCAGCAGCAGGGCGAAGGTGTGCTCGGCCACGGTGTCGTGGTTCACCCCGGGGGTGAAGAGCAGCGGGATCTGGAGCTCCTTGGTGGAGGCGACGTCGATCTTGTCCAAACCGATGCCGTATTTCGAGATCACGCGGAGGCGCGGCAGAGACTTGTCCAGCACGGCGCGGGTGATGTCGTCATCGCCGCAGAGGAAGGCATCGAAGTCGCCGGCCAGCTCCAGCATGCGGGCCTCGGAGAGCGGGCCGCGCTCGCGGACGATTTCCCAGCCCTGCGACTCAAGGAGGGCGTGGTGGGGACCGGGAGTGTCTTGGAAACTGCAGGTGGTCAGGAGGACTCGCATGGTGGCCACTTCACTAAGCAACCCGCTGCGGGTGTGAAGCGCAAAAAATTGCATTCATCAAAATTTTCCCGGATTCGGGGGTTCAGCTTCCGGGATTTACGCCGTATGGGTGCCGCGTGCTTCCGTGGTTTTCAGATGGCAAGTTTCCGCTCTACCTCGCGCCGATGGCCGGGGTGACGGACGTGGTGTTCCGGCAGATCTGCAAGGAACTGGGTGCTGACGTGATGGTCACGGAGTTCGTTTCGGCGGAGGGCATCCTCCAGCGCGACGATCGAACGCGGAAATACACCGAGTTCAGCGACGAGCAGCGGCCGGTGGGCGTGCAGCTCTTCGGGGCCGATGGCGAGCGCATGGGCGAGGCCGCCAAGAAGATCATCGACTGGAAGCGGCCGGACTTCATCGACATCAACTTCGGCTGCCCGGTGAACAAAGTGGTGGCCCGCAACGGCGGCTCCTCGCTGCTCAAGGACTGCCCGCTGCTCACCTCGGTGGCCACCGGGGTGGCGAAGGCGGTGGGCGACCAGGTGCCGGTGACCGCCAAGATCCGCATCGGCTGGGACGAAAAGACCGTCAACGCCGTCGAGGTCGGCAAGATCCTGGTCGACTGCGGCATGCAGGCGATCGCGGTGCATGGCCGGACCCGCGCCCAAGGTTACACCGGCGAAGCCTGCTGGAACACGATCGACGCCGTGGCGCGCGCCGTGCCGGTGCAGGTGATCGGCAACGGGGACATTTCGAATGGCGAGGACGTGGCCCGCCGCAAGCGGGAGACCGCGGTTTCCGGGGTGATGATCGGCCGGGCGGCGATGCAGAACCCGTGGGTCTTCCGCCAGGCGAAGCACTACATTGAAACCGGTGGCATCCTCGAACCGCCGCCAGTGGAGGAACGCTGGGAACTGATCCTTCGCCACTGCCGCCTGGTGGTGGCGGGCGGAAAGAATGGCGACGAGCGCCAGACGCTGATCGGCATGCGCTCCCGCCTGATGGCCTACTGCAAGGGGTTCCCGGGCGCGAAGGAGCTGCGGCAGCGGCTCTGCCAGGTGACGAGCGTCACCCAGGTGGAGGAGCTGGCGGAATTTTCGATCGCTCAGGCGCACGCCGGTCATGAGGACCTCCCGGAGGAATGACCGGGGATCATAACTCCGGCTTTTCATCCCGTTCGAACCTGTTAGTCTGCCGCCCATGGAAAGCCACGAGGTGTTGAGACAAGCGTTTCAGAAAACGAGCCCGAAAGCGGTCGCTTCGGAGCTGGGGATCTCGCTTTCGTTGGTTTACAAGTGGGCCGAGAAGCAGTCCGAGGACGGCTCCGGCAGCCGCAACCCGCTCGACCGCCTGCTGAAGGTGATCGAGCTGAGCGGCGACGAGCGGATCATCGGCTGGCTGTGCCAGCAGGTCGGCGGCTATTTCGTACCGAATCCGGACGGCAAGCACTTCAACAAGGGCATCCTGCCCGCCACCCAGGAGATCATCGGCCAGTTCTCCGAACTGCTGAGCCGGATCTCGACCGCGGCGGTCGACCACTCGATCACGGGGGAAGAAGCCTCCGACATCCGCGAGGGCTGGGACAAGCTGAAGAGCTACACGGAGAGCTTCGTGCGCTGTTGCGAGAAGGGCGACTTCGAGCAGATGCTGCACATCCCCTCCCCTTCCCAGGGGCCGGCGCGGCTGACGAAGGCGTAGCACAAGTTTCCAACTTGGGGCGAAGTGCCAAGTCAGCAGTGATCAGAAAAGAGAAGGGAACCCGCGACGGGCTCTTTTCCCTCTTTGCTGACTACCGGCCACTTGATGGCGGACTGAATCTCGGAGCGACTTCGCGAACCTTCCCAACACGCCGGGCCAAGCCCAGCGCTACTTGCCGCACTTCTCCCTTCACGCCCCGCCCGTTCCCCTCTACCTCCTTGGCCAGCAACCATGGCCGAGAAAGCATTCCACTACCAGGACCCCTTCCCGCTGGGGCCGGACGCCACCGAGTATGAGAAGATCTCCTCCGAGCACGTTTCGGTCTCGGAGTTCGAGGGCAAGCCGGTGCTGAAGGTGGAGCCGGAGGGGCTGGCGTTGCTGGCCAACGAGGCGATGAAGGCGATCAACTTCACGCTGCGTGCCTCCCACCTCGCCCAAGTGGCCGCCATCCTGGATGACCCGGAGGCCACCGAGAACGACCGGATGGTGGCGCTGATGCTCCTGAAAAACGCGGAGATCGCCGCCAAGGGCATCCTCCCCGCCTGCCAGGACACCGGCACCGCCACGGTGATCGGCAAGAAGGGCCAGCAGGTGTGGACCGGTGTGGACGACGCCGAGTGGCTCTCGAAGGGCATCCACAGGACCTACACCGAGGAGAACCTGCGCTACTCGCAGACCGCTCCGCTAAACATGTACGACGAGGTCAACACCAAGACCAACCTGCCGGCGCAGATCGACCTCTACGCGGCCGAGGGCGACGCCTACAAGTTCATGTTCGTCTCGAAGGGCGGCGGCTCCGCCAACAAGACCTTCCTCTACCAGGAGACGAAGGCGCTGCTGAACCCGAAGCGGCTGAAGGAATTCTGCATCGAGAAGATGCGCTCGCTCGGCACCGCGGCCTGCCCGCCGTACCACCTCGCGTTCGTGATCGGCGGCACCTCGGCCGAGGCCTGCCTGAAGAACGTGAAGCTGGCGTCCACCCGCTACCTCGATGCCCTGCCGACCTCCGGCAACGAGCACGGCCAGGCGTTCCGCGATCTGGAGCTGGAGAAGGAACTCCTCGCCGCCGCGCGTGAGATCGGCATCGGCGCGCAGTTCGGCGGCAAGTACTTCGCGCTCGACGTGCGGGTGATCCGCCTGCCGCGCCACGGCGCGTCCTGCCCGGTGGGCATCGGCGTGTCCTGCTCCGCCGACCGCCAGGCCAAGGCGAAGATTACCAAGGACGGCATCTTCCTCGAAAAGCTGGAGAAGGATCCCGGCCGCTTCATTCCGGAGAAATACCGCGACTGGAAGTTCACCGGCGTGCCGATCGACCTCGACAAGGGCATGCCGGAAACGCTGGCCACCCTTTCGAAATACCCGGTCACCACCGCCGTCTCGCTCACCGGCACCATCATCGTCGCCCGCGACATCGCGCACGCGAAGCTGAAGGAGTATCTCGAAGCGAACGGCGACCTGCCGGATTACTTCAAGCAGTACCCGGTCTACTACGCCGGCCCGGCGAAGACGCCGGCGGGCATGGCCTCCGGGTCCTTCGGCCCGACCACCGCGGGCCGCATGGATTCCTACGTCGACCTGTTCCAGAGCCACGGCGGCTCGATGGTGATGCTGGCGAAGGGCAACCGCTCACAGGCGGTGACCGACGCCTGCAAGGCCCACGGCGGCTTCTACCTCGGCTCCGCCGGTGGCCCCGCCGCGCTACTGGCTCGCGACCACATCAAGTCCCAGGAAGTCGTCGCCTGGCCGGAGCTCGGCATGGAAGCGGTGTGGAAGATCACCGTGGAGAACTTCCCGGCCTTCATCCTGGTGGACAACAAGGGCAACGACTTCTTCAAGAAGATCAACGAGTGTCCGGTGTGCGTATAAGACTCAAGAGCCCAGAATCCAGAAAGAGAAGAGCGACGGATGAACCTCACCGGCCAACACCATGTCGCGATCATTTGCTCGGACTATCCGCGTTCGAAGGCGTTCTACACGGAGCTGCTCGGGTTCGAGGTGATCGAGGAGAGCTACCGGGAGGCACGAAACTCCTACAAGCTGGACCTGCGGTTGCCGGACGGAACCCGGATCGAGTTGTTCTCGATGCCGGGAGCGCCGCCGCGGCCTTCGTTTCCGGAGGCGCTGGGTCTGCGGCATCTGGCGTTCGCGACGCCGGATGTGGCGGGAGTGAAGGCCGAGCTGGAATCGAAGGACCTGGCCGTGGAGGATATCCGGATCGATCCGCTGACCGGGAAACGGTTCACGTTCTTCGCCGATCCGGACGGGCTGCCGCTGGAGCTCTACGAGGTCTGAGCAAAGTAGCGCGAAGCTTGGCTTCGCGTGCTGGAGAGAGCCACGAAGAGAATCGCGGGCACCCGTTTTCCGCAACGATCCGCAACCCGCACGCGAAGCCAAGCTTCGCGCTACGAAAAAAGAGCCCCCCTTTCCTACTTCGCGAAGGGATTTGCCGCGGCTGGCTTGCCTTTGATGCGGAGCGCGACCACGCCGTGGGCAGGGACCTCGCGCCGGAGGGTGGCGTCCTTGAGGCCGGTTTGAGTCTCGTGTTTCCAAAGATCGCGGAGGGCGTAGCCGGCAGCGGGATCGATCCCGGCGGCAGAGAGATCGAAGGCGATGTCCGCGGATTTGTCCGAGCGGTTGAGAAGCACCACGGCGACATCTCCGCCATCAATCTTACCGAGCGGTTTCGCCCAGAACTCCAGATCGCCATCGTCCCGCAAGCGGCGCGCTTGGTACGCGAGCGGGTCCTGGTTCAGGGCAATGACTTCCTTGTTGGTGAGGATCTCCAGCGTTTCCTTCGACATGCTCCGGAGGTCGTTCCCGGCGAGCAGCGGCGAATCCATGATGCACCACATCGTGAAATGGGCGCGGTCTTCCTCCGGCTTCATGCCGCGGCCGACCTGGAGCATGTCCATGTCATTGAAGTGGCCGGGACCCGAGTGGGGCCAAAGCGGCTCGCACTTGTCCACGATGGCCATGATGGAATCGAAGCGCGCGTTGATGTCCGAGGAAATGCGCCAGGAGTCCGCGACGTCCTTCACCCAATCGCCGGGATACTGCCAGCGGCAAACGTTGTAGACGACGTCCGGACGGATGGAGCGGATGGTTTTCGAGAGTTTCGTGTAGCTCTCCTGTTCCTTGAGCTTCTGCTTCCGGCCGCCGCACCAGTCGATCTTGATGAAATCGAAGCCCCAGTCCTTCAGCATGAGCTTGAGGTCCTGCTCCTCGTGGCCGAAGAGCCCCGATCCGAATCCCTTCTGGTCCTTGTCATACTGCGAGCCACAGGTGTCCGCGCCGACGTCGGAATAGATGCCCGCCTTCAGTCCCTTGCCGTGGATGTAGGTGGCGAGATCCTTCATGCCGGACGGGAACTTGCCGTCGTCGTAGAGGAGGTTTCCTTTCGCATCGCGGCCACCGAAGAAGCCATCGTCGATGTTCACGAACCGGTAGCCGACCTCCTTCATCCCGTTGGCCGCCATGGCATCGGCCTGGCCGCGGATGATCGTTTCATCGATCTTCACGCGGAAATGGTTCCAACTGCTCCAGCCCATGATGGGAACAAGGGGACGGGGCGGAGCTTCCGCGTGGACAAGACCGGCGGACAACGAGAGGAAAAGCAAAGAACGGAACATGACCCCGGAATGGTGATCTCCCGCCGGACCGACGTCCATCTTCCGAATGGATTAGACGGAGTCCAGATCCAGCACCCAGTCCGGCTTGAAGCCGGGATTCGGATCATCCGGGTAGCCCTGAGGATTGGAGACGATGCGGGTGCGGCCAATGTGGTAGTCGGCGCTCTTGTGGATGTGCCCGTGAATCCACAGCCGCGGTTGGTGACGCTCGATGAAGGCGGTGAGATCGGACGCGTAGGCGCAGCTCAACGGGTTCGTCCGCTTCACCTCCGGCAGTGAGAGAATCGAAGGCGCGTGGTGGGTGACGACGATCGTCTTCGCCGGGTCGTGGTTGGAGAGGAATTCGCCCATCCGTTCCAGCGACCGCTGGTGGATCAGGCGGGTGTCGCGGGGCGTAAGCTTGCGGTGGTGGTTGGCGGAATTCCGGATCCGTTTGTAGTCATTCATCCACTCCCCCGCCTCGGCGGCACCAGCCTCCCATGGTCCCAGCAAGGCCATGTCCGTCCACAAGGTGCAGCCGTAGATGTGCCAGCCGTGGAGATCGAAATGATCGTTCTCCAGAAAGCGGATGTTCGATCCGACAAGCGCGGCCCGGATCTTATCGGCGATCTTCGGCAGTTGATCGCCGTAGTATTCGTGGTTTCCGCAGAGGTAGGCGGCGGGTGTGGTGCCACAGAACTCCCGGATCCACGGCAGGGCGTTGAGTTTGGTCGAGATGTCCCCCGCGAGGACGATAAGATCGGCTTCGGTCCGGGGAATCTCCGTCAGACCGAACTCCTGGTGCAAGTCGCTGAGGATGCGGATGCGCATGAGGGGGACATGGCGGAGGAAGGGCCGCCATGCATGGGAATGAAGAACGGGACAGGAATGTTTGCCTCCGGCTATGTCCGCTCCGCTTCCATTCTGCTCCCAGCCAGTTAGGCGGTGAGCGCGAAGAAGTTCTTCAGCAACTGCTGGCCGGCGTCCTGGCTCTTTTCCGGGTGGAACTGGGCGGCGAGGATCTTGTCCGTCTGGATGGAGGCGGCGAAGGTTTCCGAACCGTAGGTCGTTTCCGCGGCGATGATCGAGTCATCCGCCGGAACCGGGAAGTAGGAGTGGACGTAGTAGAAGTAGGGCTCGCTGCCGAGGTCCTGCCAGAAGCCGGAGTCCGGCTGGCGGGGCACGACGGAGTTCCAGCCCATGTGCGGCACCTTGAGACCGGGCTGGTCCTCGAAGCGCTTCACCTTGCCCTTGAAGATGCCGAGACCGGCGACACCGGCGGAGGTTTCCTCGCTGGTCTCGAACAGGATCTGGTAGCCGAGGCAGATGCCAAGATACGGAGTGCCCGCGGCGATGCGCTCGCGCAGGGCGGAGGCGAGGCCGCGCTCTTCCAAGCGGGCCATGCAATCCCCGAACGAACCGACACCAGGCAGCACCAGGTGGGTGGCACCGTCCAGACCGGCGGGATCAGCGACGATCTCCGGCTGGATGCCGAGTTCGTTCAGGGCATTGGCGACGCTGCGGATGTTCCCGGCGCCGTAATCGATGAGAACGACCTTCATGCTCACAGCGCTTCCTTGGTGCTCGGGATGCCTTTCACGCGGGGATCGCGTTCGCAGGCCGCGCGCAGGGCACGCGCGAGGCCCTTGAAGATCGCTTCCGCGATGTGGTGGCCATCGCGGCCGTAGAGCAGCTCGATGTGGATGTTCGCCCGCAGGTTCGAGGCCACGGCGCGGCAGAACTCCTCCACCAGCGTGAACGGCATGTTCGGCGCGGAGGGGGTGTTCACCGGCGCGTGGAATTCCAGGTGGGGGCGATTGCTGAGATCCACCACCACGCGGACGAGCGTCTCGTCCATGGGAAGGTAGGCCATGCCGTAGCGGCTGATGCCTTCCTTGGTGCCGAGCGCTTCCTTCATCGCCTCGCCGAGGGTGATGCCGGTGTCCTCCACGGTGTGGTGGTAGTCCACCTCGATGTCGCCATCCACCTTCAGGTCGAGGTCGAACAAGCCGTGCTTCGAGAAAAGCACGAGCATGTGATCGAAGAAGGGAATGCCGGTGGCGATGGTCGAGACGCCACTGCCATCGAGGTCGATCTTGAGCTCGATGGCGGTTTCGGCGGTCTTGCGGGAGCGGCTGGCGGTGCGGGCTTGCATGATGGAAATGGAAATCAGGCGCGGGTCACTTGCCCCCGGCTTCCTTGGCGGCGGCCTCGAGCTCCTTGACGTAGCGGTCCGGGAGCTTGGCGGTGCGGGCTGCGGAAATGAGCGAGTTGGAGGACTTCAGGTCACCGCCAGCGTGGACGGCGGTCCACGCCTCGCGCCAAGCCTTGCCGCCATCGGGCAGGGTGTCGAGCTTGACGGCATCGAGGCGCTTCAGCTCCTGGTCGGCGTATTTCACGGCCTCGTCGAGGGAGACCTTGAGATAGGGGTTCGCGGTGATCCACTTGACCGACGCCTTTTTCTCCGCGTCATACTGGGCCTTGATCTGGGCATCCCGGTCGGCGATGGCCGAGGCGCTGGCGGCGCGGTCCTCTGCCTTCTGGAGTTCCAGGCCGGTCTGCTGCTTCTTGAAGCGCGCGTCGTAGGTGGACGCCGCCTCGGAGGCTTCCGAGCGGTAGTGGCGGATGACGTCCTTCACGAACGGCAGCACCTCCTTGTAGGCGGCGCTGGTTTGATACTCCTTCTCCAGCTTCTCGAATTCCCGCAGGGCGGCGGCCCAGCGCAGGTCCTTGGCGAGGCTGCGGATGGACACCTCGATCATGCGGGCATCGACGTCGAACTTGTTGGAAGAACGTTCCTCATCCGTGATGAGATGCCCGCCGAGCTTCACGCCCCCTTGGTTCACCGACTCACGCTCCTTCTCCAGGGTCGCCGAGATCTCCTTGGCGGCCTTCACCTGTGGGCTGGTCGGGTAGGTCTGGACGAACTCGCGAACCTTCGCGAGGCGGGCGTCATAATCCGCGGCGGTGAGCAGGTCCGGGGTCGGGACCAAGCCCTTGATGGCGAGGAAGGCCTTTTCATCGAGTTGCTCGCGGTCCACGCCGGCCACGTCCGCCTTTTTGATCGTCTTTTCCTCGCGGATCGAGCGGGTCACCTGGACATCCACCACGTAGGATTCGGTGTCTTCCTTGAGGATTTTCCCCTCGAGTTTGGTCCCATCCTTCAGGCGGATGGTTTCAGCGGCCGCGCTGCCGAGAAGGCCGGCGGAGAGGAGGATCAAGATGGAACGGGTGGGTTTCATGTTTTTGGGAAAGCCGGAAGAAAGCACTCAGCGGGGCAGACCGCCAGCCAAGATCAGGGGACCGAGCATATCGGAGGAGGACGCCACGGAGGAAGTGCCGTCCGCGAGGACGATCTTCGCCTGCCCGGAGGGGACGGAATCGGCGGGGGTGGCCAGTCTCCGCGACACGGTCCGCAGTGGAAGACGGGCCACCGCCTCGCGCAGCGCCGCCGACGCGTCCGGGGCGAGCAGCACGAGCGGCGCTTGGTGCCGGATGAGGGCCGCCTGCACCAGATCCGCGTGGATGATGGGTTTGTCGATGGCTTCCGTCGGCAGGCTGGCCACGGCCGCGGCATACGCCGCGGTGACCGGCTGGCCGAGCTTCGACAGGCGGGCCTCGACCGCGGAGAGCAGCCCGGCGCTGGAATCGTCGTAGATCATGGTCCGGTCCGAGATCGGCACCTTCACCAAACTCTGTCCGTCGGTGGCCTCCCGCAGGCGGGTGCCCTCCATGAACCGCCCGGCCGCGGCGGCGGACAACTCCCCGGCCCACGCCGCCGCCTCCGGATCGAAGGACACCTCCGCCACGTCCAGGGCGGCCTGGATCGCGATCCCGTAGAGGAAGGCGCGGGCGCTGCAGAGGGTGTCATCGCCACCGGGAAAGGACAAAAGCTCGGAACCGCTGGAGAACACCTCGCGGGCCCGCCCGAAGGTCTCGGTCATTTTCTTCCGCAAAGCCGGATCGCCGGTGACCGCATAGGCCGCGGCGTAGGCGGACACCATCCGGAAGGATGCAATGGCATGTGGCCGGCTGTCCTCGGGCACGTCCCCCGTCCGCTCCTGACGCAGTTTCAGGATCTTCTTCCGCGCCGATTCGAAATGGCCGCGGGCCGCGGCGGGCTCCATGCCAAGACGGGCAGCCGCGTTCTCCGGCGGGGTTTTCACCGCCAGGCTGTTGCGGCGGAACTGCTCGCGGTTGGGATCGCTCTCAATGGGGATGTTTCCCAATCCCTTCAACCCGCAAACCGCGCCGAGGACCTTCATCTCATCCAACGACAAGACCTTTTCCAGCTCCTCCATGCTCCATAGCCAATTGTCCGCGGGCAACACGGTTTGCCTTCCGAAGGCGAACAGCCCGTTCGAGGCGGAGTAATTCTTTTCCGCGAACTCGATACCGGACAAAACCTGGGCTACGAGCGCCGGGTTTTTCGCCACATAGCCGGCCTCGGCGAGCGAGACCAAGGCCCGTGCATGGCTGGAACAATCCCGGGTAAACTGCGGGAGATCCCAGCCACCGCCGCGGCGCGCGGAGAAAACCCCGCCGTCCAAGGGATCGATCATGGCGCTGGACGACAGATCCACGGCCAGACCGGCCGCGGCGGCGCGGCACCGGCCGGCGACATCCGCCGGAATCCCCTGCATGAGGGAGACCGAGGACAGCACCTCGAGCGCCGAAGCGGGAAAAAGGCCGCCCGCGTTGTCGAACGAATGCGAACCGGCATCGTAGTAGGATGAGAGCTGGCGCACCGCCCGTAGCACGTCCTTGTCCGGATTGGGGCTGGAAGGCGGACATTCACCTTGCTTCGCGAGTTGAACGGCACGGTTCGCGTTGTCGGTCTTGCTATTGGAGAGCACGTAGGAATGGCTTTCCGCGTTCTCGGTCCACATCCGGGAGACCAAGCCGCTGGATTGATCGAACAGCTCGCGGAACCCGCCTTTCCGGGCCTTGGCCGGAATCCACGCCACCGGATTTCCTTCCGGAGTCAGCCACACGAACAGCGGCATCGAGAACGGACTCTTGAGCTCCGCGCAGAGGGTCGCTGCCAGCAGGCCGGTCTCGCGGCAGGCATCGCTGTCCACCAGCACCGGCACGAAGTTCTCGTTGATATCACGGATCAATCCGTTTTCGGAGTTCAGGGCCTTCATGACTTCCGCGCTCTCCATCTGGTGTGGCAGCGCAAACACCGCGAACACCAGCCGGTTGGCTCGGCCGGCCCGTTCAAAAGTCCGCTGGTTCCACGGCTGCCAGCGCACCGGCGAGGCAGACTGGTCGGCGAGGAGAGTGGACGGACTGTCCGACAGTTGGTTGGAGCGGAGTTCCGGAACGCTTTCGGCGGGAACCGCGGTGGAGGCGGAAGCCTGGACCGGCTTCCGGCACGAGGGCAGCGCGACAACGAGGCCGAGGGCGGTCGCGACGAGCGCCAGACGGGAGGACGCGGAAGGGGAGCGCATGGGGACGAGGGGCAGGCCCCGGCGCTGCCGGGTGTGTCCGTATCTTGAAGAAAAGGCTTCCGCTGTTACAAGCCGAAGCTACGGTGGCTGCGGATTTCCCATAGCGGCGTGACCAGTCTCGTAGTTTCCAGTCAAAAAGGTGGGGTGGGCAAAACCACGTTGTCGATCAACCTTGCCCACGCGTTTGCCCGCGCGGGCGTGCGCACGCTACTGGTGGACGCCGATCCGCAGGGATCCGTCGGCCTATCCCTGACAAGACAGTCACGTTTGTTGGCTGGCTTTTATGATTTCCTGGCGGACCCAGGGATTCCGCTCGACCGGCTGGTGGTGCCGACGCGCCTCGAAACGTTCTCGCTGGTGGCCAGCGGCCAGGCCAGCGACTACGAGTCCGGCGGCGGGGTGGCGGGTTCCTATTTGGCCCGCGTCCGGGCTTTCTTACGTGCCAGCGCGGCCCGCGGATTCGACCTTTGCATCCTGGACACGGCGGCCGGCCTGTTCGGCGTGACCGGCGACGTGATCGCTTCCAGTGATGCGGTGCTGATTCCCCAACAGGCGGAGCCGCTGGGCATCCGCTCGGTGCCGAAGCTTCTCGAAGGCCTGAACCGGCTGCGGGTGATGAATCCCCGGCTGTCCGTCCTGGGAGTGGTGCTGACCATGGTCCAACAGGAGCTCGCCGAGAGCCTCGAGGCCGGCCACGCCCTGCGCCAATTGCTGCCGCAGGACTTGGTGTTCCAGACGGTGGTGCCGCGTGATGCCCTTTTCGTGCGCGCAAGCGCCCGCGGTCTGCCCGTGGGGGTGCTGGAGGATGGCGGCGGCGCCCAGGCCGTGTTCGACTCGCTGCGCTCGGAAATCGAATCGAAATTCGATCTCCAAGGCCACCGTTCTCCCGCATTCGGCTGATGGACCCGGTGCATCCATGGCTCGACCCGATCGAGGTCCGGCGTCTGGCCGAACGGCTGCTGCAGCCGGTCCAACAGCCTGCCGTGCAGGTGATGGAGGCCGGATTCGGTGAGCAATTCGTCGGCTACTCTCCGGTTTCGCCCTTGGACATCCAGGCGCCACCGGCCCCGGTGCCGACTGCTCCCGTTCCAGCACCGGAACCGGCTCCCGCTCCGCTGCCACAGGCGACGGTCGTGGAAGAGGAGCCCCCTGCCCCGGAGCCTCCCGCTCCGCGCACCGAGGTCCGCGGGCCGTTCCTCGACCGAGTCGGGCGTTTCCGCGACTGGTTGCACCGCCATTTCGCCGCCACGGGCATTTTCCTGTTGGACCGCGAGGGCGCGGTGATTTTCGACGAGAGCGGCCACGGCAAGCTCCACTTCCTGGCCCGCAGCCTGGCGGTGGCCTCGCGCCGCCCCGGCGGTGCCGCGGCCAACGTGCACGTGAAAGTCGGCGCGGCCGCGACCTTGGAAGTCATTCCCGTGGACACGCCCTATGGCTGCCTCGTTCTCGGCGCGGTGGTGCCCGCTCCGCTGGAGCCACCGGCGGTGGCCGCGGTGATGGAGGCGTTGAAGTCCGTGGCCTCGCCACAGGCCTGATCGGTCAGCGGGTCCGACGGTTCTGCGCGGCGAGGATCAGCGAGGCCGCGGTACCGCACCCGAACACGATCAGGAGCTGGAGCGCGGCGGAGAAATCAAGCGTGTCCACCAGCGCGCCGAACACCGGCTTCTTCAGGGCGAGGAAGACGTTGCGGTCGGTCTTGTTGCGGTAGTCGTTGCGGAAGGTTTCCGCCTCGCGGACGAGGAGATCGATCCGTTCGTTGACGAAGAATTCCGACGCCGGACGCACACCGGTGTCGTCATCCGGCCACACTTTCATGGTCTGGACTTCCAAGCGGGTGCCCGATTTCGCCATGCGGGTGATGCGGGACAGCAAGTCGGCAGCCTCGTCGGGATTCCGCGCGCCGGCCGCCAACAGGCGGCGCAGGCCTTCCTTCATGAGGTCGAAACGGTCGGCCACGTCGTTCGGCAGTGACTTGTCGAAGTCCTTCATGATCTCGATGCGCCGCTGGAGGCGGTATCGCTCGAACTCGAAAGGATTGCGGGTGGCCTGATCGACCACCAGCGCCTCGTAGGAATGCCGCAGGGGCATGAACATGGCGGGCACCGGAGCGCCGCCGCGTTCGCGGGTGGAGTATTTATCGGAAGTGACATCGTCATCCGCACCGTCCTTGCCCGGGGCGGTCGATTGCGAGACCACCGGGGCGGCCGGAGCATTCGACCAGAAGAGCCCGCGGTTCATTTCCCGGTAGGGCACGAGCGCGCCGGCCAACAGCATCTGGGGCACCAGCAACAGGGGCACGGAGGTGAGGGCCGCGCGCTCGGTTTTCACCAGCGCGGACACCACCAGCGCGAGGCCCGTGCCGGTCCACGCGGTAAGGGTCAGCCAGAACCAGTGGTCGAAAAGCATGCCGCGGATGCCGAGGATCGGGTTCGCAATCAGCAGGTAGGCGAGACACTGGGCCGCGGCCACGAGCCCGAGCGCGCAGAGCTTCGCGGAGATATAGAGGCCCGCGCCGGGCTGGCAGTTCCGCTCGCGCCGCAGCAGCGGGCGGTCGCGCAGGATCTCGGTGGCGGAATTCGTCAACCCCAGGAACATCGCCACCGTGGCGCTCAGGAACAGATAGGCGGGGATGTGGAGCGCGGTGTTGAACTCGTATCCGCCTTTCGGAGAGGAACGCAGCGTGATGCCGATGAGCATCGCCAGCAACGGAGCCTCGAGGAAGGTGGAGTAGAGCGTGCCGCGGTTCCGGATCTTCGAGAGCAGGGAGCGCTGGAAATGGGTGGCGAAGAGCGCGACAAGCGATTGGAACCGGCGGGCGGGCCGTGGCGGGACCGGCAGCAGGTCGGGCGAGGGAGCATCGCCAAGGCGCTGCGGCGCCCCTTCGCCCGGAGCCAGCGACTTGACCAGCGCGAGGCTTTCGAAGCGTTCCTGCCAGAACGAAGGTGGGAAACGCCGGGCCGCCACCGGGTTCAAGCCGCCACCGATGGCGCTGAGCGGGGTTTCCAACACGTCGAAGACGAAATCCGCGCCAAGGGGCGTGCGGGCGATCACGGCCGGATGGGAGATCGCGAGCTCATCGCAGGCCTCGCGGAAATAGGTGACCATCGCCTGCGGGGTGCCGAAGAAGGCGATGCGGCCGCCGCTATCCAGCAGCAGCACCTTGTCGAACAACCGCAGCACGGTGGCACCGGGGCGATGCAGGGACGCCACCACGATCTTGTCGCGGGCGAGCGAGCGCAGGGTTTCCGCGACATGCTCGGAGTCCTTCGAGGACAGGCCGGAAATCGGCTCGTCGAAGAGGAAGATCTCCGCCCGGCTGCCCAGATCGAGACCGAGGTTCAAGCGGCTGCGCTCGCCACCGGAAAGGGTCTTTTCGCCGGGAGAGCCGACACGGCGGCGGGCGATCGGCTGGAGACCGAGCTCGGCGAGGACGCTGTCCACACGGCGCTCGTGCTCCGCGAGCGAAAGCGCGGGCCGCCGCACCGTAGTGGCGTGGCGGAGCTGCTCGCGGACGGTGAGCTGGGGATTGAGCGCTTCCTCCTGCGGCATGTGGGCCACGAACGGCACCAGGCGCTCGCGGTGCTCGTAGAGGTCGATGCCGTTCATGCGGATGTGTCCGCGCGAAGGCTCCAACTGGCCGGAAAGGACCGACAGCAAGGTGCTCTTGCCGCTACCGCTGGGACCGATGATGCAAAGCATCTCGCCGCGGCGGATATCGAAGCTGACATTGTCCAGCGCGCGTGAGCCGGGGCCGAAGTCGTGGATCACGTCTTCCGCCACCAGCGATTCGATCTGCGTCCTTTCCTCGTCGAGGAAGCCCTCGCTGAAGCGGCAGCGCACCGCCTGGCTGCCGGAGAGGCGGATCAGCGAACCATCGTTGAGCGGAGCATTGCCGCGGACCGGGATGCCGTCCACCGAGACCGGCCCCTCGGACTCCCGCAATTCCAACATGCCCTCGGCGCGCTGTTCATCGAAACGGATGAACATGACCACGCGGGGCGCCAGCTTCGGCCCCAACAGGAGGTCGCCACGGGACAGGGCCGTCGGGTCATTGGAAACGAGGTATTCCTGACGGTCGCTGGCGAGACGGAAGCGGCGGCCGGCATGGATGGCACGGCGGCGGAGTTCGTCGATCGACACGCTGAACCCCTTGTCGTCGCTGAGACGCTCGTGGTTCTGACAATGGATGACATCGCCCTTGGTCAGGGCTCCCCGGCTGCCGGCGTGGAGGGTGGTGTCGCGGAAGGCCTCCACCTCGGCGTTCAAGCCGAACCGGACGCGCACCAAGCTCTGGCGGCTGCGGGTGCGCTCGGCGGCGAAGCCCTCGTCGTGGGCCTCGATGAAAATCGACGGCGGGTTCTCGGTGCGGCCCACATCCAGGAAAAACACTAGGTCTTCATGGGTGAGGGTCCAGCCGGGGATCACCAGCGGCTGGCGCTCGCGCATCCGCAGGAAGGCCCCGGGCTCCAACGAGCGGCCCCGGATCCACAGGGGAGCGGGCCCCATGTTTCTCACCAGAATCAGGTCACCGGTGCGGTAGACGCGGAACGAATGGTCCCGCGCGGCCGGGGGGAGCACCACGTCCGCCCCTTCCCCACCGAACACCAGGCGGTCGAACGGCGGCTGGTCCGCGAACTCGGTGCCGCGCATTTCCCGGAGAATGGCGAGGCCATAGTCCGGCCGGCCCAGACGGCGCATGAAGCGCTCGAAGCTGGCGCGGCTGCGCTCGGAGCGGCCCGCGGCGTCCACCAAGGTGAACAATTGCAGGCCGACGGCCAGTTTCCCGGTGTCATCGAGGAAATTCTTCATCTCCCCGGCGATGGTGTGCAGGGGGGTGGGGCTCTTCACCGCGCGCTGGAGGCGGCGGGCCAGCCAGCCGTGGTCGACATCCGGGAAGGCGCTGCGGAGTAGATCGAGCACCAGATCGGCCTCCAGCGTGCTGAGTTCGTCATCCAGGGTGGCAAAGGCGGCGAAGGCATCGACCAGCACGCCCACGTGGGCCCCGGTACCGGGGCGCAGCGAGCGGAGCCGCCCGATGCCGGGAATCACCCGCAGCCAACGGGTCCACCGCATCCAGCCGGTCGCGGCGCTGCGGGGGTCCCTTCCGGGCGGTTGATTCGGTTCCACGCGGTGGATGCTCGACGGAGTCCGCGGGGAGGGCAAGCCTGCCGCATCCGGAGGCCCGATTCCGGGCGGGAAAAAAGGGATTTCCTTTTGCAACCGTAGATTTACCCTGTCGCGCCTTTTGCACCCGGCCAGGTACGTGCTACTATCACGCGAACCCGGCCACGAGAGGCCGCGCTCCCACGCCCAATCATGTCCGATCCTCAGAACTCCCGACCACCGCAGGGCCCGAACCGCCCCGGTGAACCGACCGGTTTCAACTGGAAGCTGCTCATTTTCCTGACGGTGGCCCTGTTGATCCTGGGCGTCGCATTCCTGAACCCGAATCTAGGGGGCAGTTCGCGCACGATCGCCTATCCGGAATTCCGCGAGGCCTGGGACCAGGGCCGCGTGATCCTCAACGACCAGAAGAAGTACCCCTTCAAGATCGTCACCAAGGAGTCCTACGCCAACGCGCTGATTACCGGCTGGATGCAGCCGAAACTGGTCCGCCCGGAGAAGGCCCAGACCGAGGACTACGCTTTCAAGGTGCTCGCGAACCAGACGGTGGATGAGGGCGACCTCAAGCTGCTGAAGAGCGACCATGTGCCGATGCGCCGGGTCACCGGAGATGTACCCGCACAAGCCGAGGACCCGGCTACCCGCGTGCTCAGTTTCGCCGAGTTCCGCAAGGCCTTCTCGCTGGGTGAAATCGCGCCGAACGATCCGAACGGCCCGCTCACCCTCACCACGGCCACCGTGGGCGGCAACGCGGCGCTGACCGGCATCCGCAAGGAAGTGAAGAACTGGGAGATCGCCAAAATCGACGGCAAGGTCCAAGAGCCGCGCCAGTTCGAGGTCAACACGCTGGTGGCCCTGCTCGGCGACGACCTTTCCGAGTTGGTGAAGTCCTACGGCACCTACGAAACCGACCCGGACATCCTCAAGAGCGCGATCTTCACCTTCCTACCGGTGCTGCTGGTGGTGCTGCTGCTCGTTTTCCTCTTCCGCCAGCAGATGAAGGCCGCCGGCCGCGGCGCCATGTCCTTCGGCAAGAGCAAGGCCCGCCTGCTGACGATGGACCGCAACAAGGTCACCTTCAAGGACGTGGCCGGCATCCAGGAGGCCAAGGAAGAGCTGTGGGAGATCGTCGACTTCCTCCGCGATCCGCGCAAGTTCCAGAAGCTCGGCGGCTCGATTCCGAAGGGCGTGCTGATGGTCGGCCCTCCGGGCACCGGCAAGACCCTGCTCGCCCGCGCGATCGCCGGCGAGGCGGATGTGCCGTTCTTCTCGATCTCGGGTTCGGACTTCGTCGAAATGTTCGTCGGCGTGGGAGCCTCCCGCGTCCGCGACATGTTCGAGCAGGGCAAGAAGCACGCGCCCTGCCTGATCTTCATCGATGAGATCGACGCCGTGGGCCGCCACCGTGGACACGGCATGGGCGGTGGCCACGACGAGCGCGAGCAGACGCTCAACCAGCTTCTCGTGGAGATGGATGGCTTCGACACCCAGGAAGGCGTGATCATCATCGCCGCGACCAACCGTCCGGACGTGCTCGATCCCGCGCTGCTGCGCCCGGGCCGCTTCGACCGTCAGGTCACCGTCTCGCTGCCGGACTACAAGGGCCGCGAGGAGATCCTCAAGGTCCACATCAAGAAGATCAAGCTGGCCGCCAACACCGACCTCGGCGTGATCGCCCGCGGCACGCCCGGTTTCTCCGGCGCCGAGCTGGCGAACCTGATCAACGAGGCCGCGCTGCTGGCCGCCCGCAAGGGCATGTCCGCGGTGACGCTCGCCGAAATGGAGGAAGCCCGCGACAAGGTCCGCTGGGGCCGCGAGCGCCGCTCGCTCGCCCTCTCCGACAAGGAGAAGGAGAACACCGCTTACCACGAAGCCGGCCACGCGATCCTCAACGAGATCCTCGAGCACACCGATCCGCTCCACAAGGTCACCATCATCCCGCGTGGCCCGTCGCTCGGCTCGACCATGTTCCTGCCGACCGAGGACAAGTTCACCTACCGCAAGGCCGAGCTGCTCGACCAACTCGTGGTCGCCATGGGCGGTCGCGTGGCCGAGGAGATCGTGTTTGGCAACGTCACCAACGGCGCGGTCGGCGACATCCGCATGGCCACCCACATCGCCCGCAAGATGGTGTGCGAGTGGGGTATGAGCGACAAGCTGGGCATGGTGGAATACGGCGAGGCGGAAGGTGATTCCTTCATGTCCCGCGGACGCTCCAGCTACAGCGGCGCCACCGCCAAGCTGATCGATGACGAAGTGAAGGGCCTGATCGACCATGCCTACGACGACGCCAAGCGCCTGCTGGTGGACCGCCGCACGACGCTCGAGCTGATCGCCCAAGCGCTGTTGGAATACGAGACCCTCGACGCCGAGCACATCAAGGACCTGATCGAGAGCGGCTCGATGAAGAATCCGCCGTCCTCGCCGAAGCCGCCCTCCATCCCGGATGAATACCGGAAGAAGGAAGCGCCGAAGCGGCCCGATGGCAGCTCCACCGACGAAGACGGACCCCTGCCCGGCGCGGTGGTGGGAGCCCCCGCCTGAAACCAGAATCACCCCAAGCGGCCGAGGCATCCCCTCGGCCGCTTTTTTGTGCGAGGGTCCGGCGTTGCCGGGACGTATCCAGTGACGGACTCGGACCCGATCGGCTAGGAGACACACCCGGATGTGTGGGTTTCCCTCCCGTGCCGCGGTCCGCTTTGATTCCCCGAATACGACCCGCATCATGCCCCGGCCCCACCACCTCTTTGCCATGACCCTGCTCACGCTTTCCACCGCGCGGGCGGCTCCCCAATGGACCCTCTCGCCGAAGGGCGGCCTCGTTTGGGAAGTACAGCCGGGCCACCTTCCGTTCGGCGACCACATCGAGCAAAGCGGCAAGGCCGTGGACGCGATCACCAACTGGGACCTCGATGCCACAGGACACCTGAAACTCACGCGCAGCGTGCGCTGGCCGATGCTCCGGACGCTGCCCGACAACACCCACGCCGCCCTGCAGGTGGACCTGGGCACCGGGAAGGAGCCGACCATCACTCTCGACGGTGCACCGGCCCCGACCGCGGTGATCGACCGCGTTTCGATCGACGGCATCGTGACCTTCCACGGCAGGCAGGGACCGCTGGAGCTCAGCCGCACCCTTTTCGCGTCGAACGAGCAACCCTCGATGATCGAGACCTACGAGTGGACGAACCGCTCCGCCAAGGCGGTCACCCTGACCCAGCCGAACTGGAGCGAGCAGACCGCCACCGATGGCAAGAAGGGCAAGTGGGGCGTCTATCAGGTAAAACGCCAGTGGATCGGGGCCGGCACCACCTTGCTGGCACCCGGGGAGACCGCGCGTGGCGGGCTGTGCATCACCGCGGTGAAGGACGGCGAGCCATTCCCGTTTCCGGATGTGTTCGCGGAGAAGGCGGCCCGCGAATCGATGCGGGATCGCTTGGCAGGGTTGATGATCCTGAAGACCCCGGATCCGGCGCTCGATGAAATGTTCCGGCAGGCCAAGTACCGGACCACCGAGAGCATCTACGCCACCCGCGGCGGCTTGATGCACGGCCCGGGCGGACGCAACAAGTTCCTGGCGGCGCTGTGGTGCAACGATCAGAACGAGTATGCGAACCCGTTCTTCGCGTTCCTCGATGATCCCTCCGCCCGGGAGAGCGCGCGCAACTGCTTCGCCCTCTACGCGAAGTTCCTCAATCCGGATTACAAGCGGCTCCCATCGTCGATCATCGCGGAAGGGCGGGACATCTGGGACGGCGCGGGCGACCGGGGTGACGCCGCGATGACCGCCTACGGCGCGGCCCGCTGGGCACTGGCCTGCGGCGATCCCGAGCAGGCGAAGGAGGTGTGGCCGCTGATCGAGTGGTGCCTGGAATACACCCGCCGCCAGCTCAACGAGCAAGGCGTGCCGAAATCCGATAGCGACGAGCTCGAAGGACGCTTCCCCGCCGGCAAGGCCAACCTGTGCACCGCCTCCCTCTATCACGACGCCCTGCTCTCCTCGGCGGCGCTCGCCCGCGATCTCGGGAAACCGGCGGAAATGGCCACGACGTACGTGAAGCAAGCCGCGGCCCTGAAGGAAGCGACCAACCGCTATTTCGGCGCGACCGTCGAAGGCTACGAGACCTACCGCTACTACGATGGCAACGACGTACTGCGCTCGTGGATCTGCGTGCCGCTGGTGTGCGGCATCACGGAGCGGCGGGAAGGCACGCTGAAGGCCCTGTTTTCCGACCGCCTGTGGACGCAGGACGGCCTCCTGACCCAAGCGGGCACGAAAACCTACTGGGACCGCAGTACGTTGTACGGACTCCGCGGCGCGTTCATCGCCGGGGACACCGCCCGCGGACTGGACTACCTGACCCGCTACACGCGCCAGCGGCTGCTCGGACCGCATGCCCCCTACCCGATCGAGGCCTGGCCGGAGGCCGGGCAGAGTCACCTCGCCGCCGAGTCCGCGCTCTACTGCCGGATCTTCACCGAGGGGGTGCTGGGCATCCGCCCGACCGGGCTGAACAAGTGCCTCATCACCCCGCAGCTCCCGGCGGCGTGGCCACAGGCATCACTGGAAAAGGTCCGTTCGTCCGGGAGACTGTGGAACCTGACGGTCCGCCGCCAGGGACAGGACATCGAGGTGACCGCCACCGACACGGCGGGCAAGACGATCTACCAAGGCCGCAAGCCACAGGGGCAGGCCCACGAGGTGACGTTCTAACAAGGACAGCCCCGACAAAAAGCCCGGGCCACTCGCGTGGACCGGGCTTTTCGCTGAAGTTCGATGGGCCGGGGATCAGCCTCCGGTGACGCGCATCGGCATGAGCACGTAGAGGAAGCTGCCGTCGATGCGGATCACGCCCGGGCTCATCTCGTCGATGAGGTCGAGGTAGACGGTTTCCGCGTCGAGATTCTGGAGCGGGGCCTTGAGGAAGTCCGGGTTGAAGGCGATCTGCATGGCCTTGCCGGTGTAGGCGACGTCCATGGACTCGCGGGCTTCACCGACGTCCGGCGAGTTCGCGGTGACCTCGATCTGATTCTCGCCGAAGACGAGCTTCACGGAGTTCGACTTGTCCGAGGACAGCAGCGAAACACGGCGGACGGTTTCGAGCATCGCCTCGCGGTTGAGCGGCACGCGCTCGGTGGAGTCGCCCGGGATCACCTGGCGGTAGTTCGGGTAGTTGCCCTCGATCAGCTTGCTGACCAGCAGGCTCTCACCGACGATGAAAGAGATCTGGCTCTCGCTGAGGCGGACGAGCACGTCGCCGGCATCGCCGAGGAGGCGCTGGAGTTCCTGCACGGCCTTGGTCGGGATGATGACGTCGGTTTCGTGGGAAGCGGGGAACTCGAGGTCGTTCTCCATCATCGCGAGGCGGCGGCCGTCGGTGGCGACGAGCGTGAGCTTGCCCTCGCGGAAGGAGGTGAAGATGCCGTTGAGCACGTAGCGGGTCTCGTCGGTCGAGATCGCGTAGGAGGTCTTGCGAAGTCCGTCGCGCAGGACGATCTGCGGGATGCGGAATTCCTTGGCACCGCCGAAGTCCGGCAGCGGCGGGAACTCATCCTGGCTGAGGCCGATGATCTTGAAGAAGGACGGGCCGCTCTGGATGGAGGCCACGTTCTTGGCGTCCACGGAGACCTCGACCTCGCTGGCCGGGAGCTCGCGGACGATGTTCACCAGGCGCTTGGCCGGGAGGGTGGTGGCACCGTCCCGCTCGATCTGGGCTTCCACCGAGCCGGTGATGCCGACATCGAGGTCCGTGGTGGTGAACTGCAGGCGACCGTTGCTGGCGACCAGCAGAACGTTCGAAAGGATCGGCAGCGTGGTGCGCGTGCTGACGACGTGCTGAACCTTCTGCAGGCCGTCGAGGAACGCTTCCTTGGAAATTCGGAACTTCATGATCGGGAGAAACCGGGCGTGTTGGGGGACACGTTTCCGATTTCGCCATCCGTTTGCAAGACTTCTGTGAGCGATTCGGACCTGTTGGAGATCGCTCCCGGACCTGCTCCGGAATTCACAAAATTTTAAGGGATTGCAGGATCAGGGTTCCAGCGCCGCCGGGGCGGAAAGGAGCCCCGGAAACCGCGCGCCCGGCGGAAATTTTTGTGATTTCCACCGGAGGCCTCCGAACCGGGTTTCCGGCCGGCTTCAGCGCCGGAGCTGGGATTCGATGCGGGCGATGGTCTCGCGCATGCCCGGTTCCTTGCCGATGCGGTCGTTGATCTTCTTGCAGGCGTGGATGACAGTGCCGTGGTCGCGGCCGCCGAAGGCCTCGCCGATTTCCATCAGGGAGCCCTTGGTGAGGTTCCGGCTCAGATACATGGCCACCTGGCGGGGCAGCGCGATGCTGGCGGGGCGGCGGCGGCTGGTCATGTCCGCGAGGCGCACGTCGAAGTGCTCGGCCACGGCCTTCTGGATGGAATCGATGCTGATCTGGCGGCTGGCCTCCTCGCGGAGCAGGTCGCGGAGCAGGTGCTCGACCTTGTCCACGCTGACGCTTTCCCCGGCGAGGGAGGCGAAGGTGGCGACGCGCATGAGCGCGCCTTCCAGGCGGCGGACGTTGGTGCCGATGCGCTCGGCCAGGAAGCGGAGGATCGAGCCATCGACCTTCACCTTCCACTCCTCGGACTTCTTCCGGAGGATGGCCATGCGGGTCTCCATCTGCGGCGGCTGGAGCTCGACGGCGAGGCCGCACTCGAAGCGGGAGACGAGGCGCGGCTCGAGGTTCTTGATCTCGCAGGCCGGGCGGTCGCAGGTCAGGACGACCTGCTGGCGGCCATCGAGCAGGGTGTTGAAGGTGTGGAAGAACTCCTCCTGGGAGCGCTCCTTGCCGGCGAGGAACTGGACGTCGTCGATGAGCATCACGTCCGCACTGCGGTAGCGGCGGCGGAACTTCTCGATGTCGCCACGGCGGACGGCGTCGATGAACTCGTTGGTGAACTTCTCGCAGGTGAGATAGACGACGCGTGAGGACGGGTAGCGGCGCAGCCACTCCTGGCCGATGGACTGCATCAGGTGGGTCTTGCCGAGGCCCGGGCCGCCGTGGATGAAGAGCGGGTTGTAGCCGACGCCGGTGCGCTTCGCCACGGCCTCGCAGGCGGCGTGGGCGAACTGGCTGTTGTTGCCGACGACGAAGCGCTCGAAGGTGTAGTTCGGATTCAGGCCGGCGGCCTTGATGCGCTTCTCGAACGCGCCGGGCTCGTCCGGGCGGGTGTAGGTGGCGGCCGGCTCATCGCTGGCGGCTTCCTTTTCGGCCGGGGCGACCTCTTCGGTGCCGATGGTCACGCGGACCTCGTGCACGCCCTCGATGCGGGCGCAGACGGCGGAGGTCAGCTCGGGGAGATAGTTGGTCTCGATCCACACCTGGTGGATCTCACCGGGGACACCGATGGTGACGACACCGTCCTCGCAGGACGTCATGCGCGCGGCACGGAACCAACGCTGGAAGGCATCGCGGCTGACCATGGATTGCAGGTCACCGCAAATGAGGTCCCAGGCTCCACCATCGTGGCTTTCCGTGAACGTTTCGGTTGCGCCTTCATGCATCGTTTCCACTGCCTCCTGTGCCATCATGTTGTCGTCGTGTCGGGTGTCTCACTGTTTCGCGCGGCCCGGTTCCAACCCCGTGGCTGGCAACCGCCGCGCTTGGAGACCATGACCTGATCCGGCGCCCTGTTGGATAAAAATTTTACGACCCTCCAACCGATGGATGCCGCTTTTCACTTTCCACAAGCGTTCCACGGCGAAAATTTTTTAGAACTTGACCGGCCCGTTATTTCGCATCGCCGAACTATCACCAGAGCTCTCCAACCCAGGATTTTACGCATCCCCTTGGAAACAAACGGAATGAATCGTGACGAATCCGTTTCAAATTTTTGAGGCCCTTTCCGGGGTCCGGAAAGCGACCGAAACGGCGAATGTGACGAGGGTTCCAAACATGATGCGCCACGGGAATTCGATGACCGGCATCCACGCGGGACGCGTAACCGATTTCGCACCAAACAACGCGGCGACATCGGTATCGAGACCCGACAAGTACGCCACCACGATGAAGCCCGCGAGCATGGCGATGACGTTGCCTTGATCGCTGCCGCGGGTCTTCGTGAAGAGGCCGGTCATGAACACGCCTAACAGCGAGCCGTAGGTGTAGCCGAAGATGCCGAGGATGATCGGCAGGATGCGCAGGTTCGGGTTGTGCGCGCTCACCCATGCGGTGGCGAGGGCCACGGAAATGAGCAGCACGGCGAAGATCACGGTGCCCAGGCGCAGCGCATGGACCTTGCCCTTGTCATCGGCCGGTTCACCGAACCAGCGGAAGTGGAAGTCCTTCACGTAGCTCGTCGCCAGCGAGTTCAATGCGGTGCTCAGCGAGCCCATGGTGGTGGCGAGCACGCCGGCGACGACGAGGCCGCGCAGGCCCGCGGGCATCACTGTTAGAACGAAGTGCGGGAAGACCTTGTTAGGCGAGACCTCGCCCTTCGCATTGAGCGGCATGAGCGGGTCCGGATGCTGCTGATAGAAGACGTAGAGGAGGATGCCGATGCCGAGCACGACGAGGGTGATCGGCACGTCGGCGAGGCCGGAGAGGATGGTGGCCACGGCGCTCTGGCGCTTGTTCTTCGCGGTGAGCATGCGCTGCACCATGTCCTGGTCGGTGCCGTGGGTGGCCATGGTCACGAAGGTGGAGCCGAGGAAGGCGGCCCACAGCGTGTATTCCTGCTCGAGCACGCCCTTCACGTTTTCCCAGAAACCGGCTCCCGCCTTCAGGCCGGTGTCCCAGACCTCCAGGTCCTTCGGTCCGGTGAGGACCGCCTTGGCGCCGTCCCAGCCGCCGGGGATGTGGCCGAGCAGGTAGGTGAGCGAGAAACCGAGCGCGCACACCAGCACGATGATCTGGATCACGTCCGTCCAGATCACGGCGCGGATGCCGCCCACGGTCGTGTAGATGGCGGTGGCGAGGGTGACGAAGACGAGCGCGACCGCGGTGAGCCAGAACTCGGTGGAAGGCGAGATGCCCTGGTCCGGATGATGGAGGTGCCACATCAGCACCAGGATCATGGTGGGCACCCACAGCCGGGTGCCGCTGGCGAGCAGGCGGGTGACGAGGAACACGCCGGAGGAAACGCGGTGGGTCACCGGGCCGAAGCGTTGACCGAGGAACTCGTAGATGCTGACAACGTTGTGTTTGTAAAAAGCCGGGATGAACACCGCGCTGACCACCACGCGGGCGAGCAGGTAGCCGACGATGAGCTGGACGTAGGTGAAGTTCCGCAACGCGTAGCCCTCGCCCGGCGCGCCGAAGAAGGTGCCGGCGCTGATTTCCGCGGCGAGGATCGAGGCGAGCACCGCCCACCACGCGATCTGGCGGTCGCCGAGCGCGAAGCCCTCCATGCTGCCGCTCTTGCTCCGCTGCGAGAGGCCGATGCCGAGAATGAGCGCGAAATACGCCAGCAGCACCAGGCCATCGATCCAGTAATTACCCATTTCCAACAGGGCTCTAGCGGCCGATCCGGCGAGCGTCGATGCCGCAGTTGCCGGGCGGGCCGGTTTCGTCCACGTTCGCACCATGCAATCCGAACTCCAAACGCTGCTGCTCCACCGGCTGGCGGTGATCAACGACCACGCCTGGCGCGACCGCGACCCGGCGGCCCACCTCGACGCGCTGCGCGAGGCCTCCGAGGCGATCACCGCCTGGACGGCGGCCCACCGGACGGAAATCGACCCGCAGCTCCGCCATTTCCTGGCGAACGCGAGCTACCAGAAGGCGCTGGCGCACATCGACAATCCCCCGTCCTAGGCTGGCTGGAGCGTTTTTTTCAAACCACTCTTGTCCGGCCCCTCCCCCCCCGGCTAGTTTCCCGCGTCCCGCGTGAACCGTTCCTCTTCCGGCCTCCATCTTGTCGGCATCCTCCCAGCCCGCTGGGGGTCCTCCCGCTTCCCCGGAAAGCCCCTCCACCTTCTCGCCGGGAAGCCGCTGATCCAGCATGTCTGGGAGCGCTGTCTCGGCTGCACCAAGCTCGACGAGCTGTACGTGGCCACCGATGACGACCGCATCCGCGACGCGGTGCTTTCCTTCGGCGGCAAGGTCCTGATGACCTCGCCGGACCATCCGACCGGCACCGACCGCCTCGCCGAGGCCGTGAAGGCGCTGCCGCAGGCCACCCACGTGATCAACATCCAGGGCGACGAGCCGCTGATCGACCCCGCGCTGATCGACGACCTCGCCGCCGCGATGATCGCCGATCCGGAGCTGCCGATGGCCACCGCGGCGAATGTCATTGAGGATGAGGAGGCGATCTCCGACCCGAACGTCGTGAAGGTGGTGCTCGATGCCACCGGCCACGCGCTCTATTTCTCCCGCAGCCCGATCCCCTACCGCCGCACCGTGCCGGCGGGGCTCGCCGTCTACCGGCACAAGGGGCTCTACGGCTACAAGCGCGATTTCCTCGAACGCTTCGTCACCTGGCCTCCATCGGTGCTTGAACAAACCGAGTCCCTGGAGCAACTCCGCGCCCTCGAAAACGGTGCGCGCATCAAGGTGCTCATCACCGAAGACGATTCCATCGGCCTGGACACCCCCGAACAGGCCCCGCTCGTCGAATCCCTTCTTCTCTCCTCACGTTGATCTCCGTCCCACTTCTGCCATGAAATACATCTTCGTCACCGGCGGCGTCGTTTCCTCCCTCGGAAAAGGCCTCGCAGCCGCCTCCATCGGCGCCCTGCTCGAACACCGCGGCCTCAAGGTGCTGATGCAGAAGTTCGACCCGTATCTCAACGTCGACCCGGGCACGATGTCCCCCTACCAGCACGGTGAGGTGTACGTCCTCGACGACGGCGCGGAAACCGACCTCGACCTGGGCCACTACGAGCGCTTCACCAGCGGCCGTCTTTCCCGAATGAACAACCTGACCTCCGGCCAGGTGTTCGACTCGGTGATCAAGAAGGAGCGCCGCGGCGAGTATCTCGGCAAGACGGTGCAGTTCATCCCGCACGTCACCGATGAGATCAAGGAGCGCATCCACACCGTTTCGAAGGACAATCCGGACGTCGACGTGCTGATCACCGAGATCGGCGGCACGGTCGGCGACATGGAGGGACTGCTCTTCATCGAGGCCATCCGCCAGTTCTCGCTGGAAGTGGGCCGCGAGAACGTCTGTTTCATCCACGTCACCCTGCTGCCCTACATCAAGGCCGCGGGCGAGGTGAAGACCAAGCCGACCCAGCAATCCGCCGCCAAGCTCCGCGAGCTGGGCATCCAGCCGGACATCATCATCTGCCGCACCGAGGCGGACCTCGACGAGGACAACCGCCGCAAGATCGCGATGTTCTGCAACGTCGAGAAGAAGAACGTCGTCGCCTTCCGCGACGTGGACCACTCGATCTACGAGTGCCCGCTCGACCTGCGCCGCGACAAGATCGACCGCCTGGTGGTCGACAAGATCGGCCTCGGTCACACGCCGCCGCCCGCCCTCGAGGACTGGGAGAAGTTCGTCCAGCGCGTGATCCATCCGAAGAACAAGGTGACGATCGCGGTGGCCGGCAAATACATCGAGCTGCAGGACGCCTACAAATCGATCTACGAATCGCTCATCCACGCCGGTGCCCACCACGACACCAAGGTCCAGATCGTCCGCGTCGAAGCGGAGGCGATCGAGGAACGCGGCGCCGCCGAGGTGATCGGCGAGGTGGACGGCATCCTGGTTCCCGGCGGCTTCGGCGACCGCGGCATCGAGGGCAAGGTGCTCGCCGCGAAGTACGCCCGCGAGAACAACATCCCGTATTTCGGCATCTGCCTCGGCATGCAGATCGCGACCATCGAGTTCGCCCGCAACGTCTGCGGTCTGGCCGGAGCGAACTCCACCGAGTTCGACAAGAACGCCGAGCACGCCGTGATCTGCCTCCAGGAGGAGCAGAAGGGCGTGGAGGATATGGGCGCGACGATGCGCCTCGGCTCCTGCGAATCGATCCTCTTCGCCGGCACCAAGGCCAGCGATCTCTACGACGGCTCCGACCGCATCCACGAACGCCACCGCCACCGCTACGAGGTCAATTCCGACTACCAGCAGCAGCTTCAGGACGCGGGCCTCGTGATCTCGTCGGTTTCCGCCAAGGAAGGTCTGGTCGAGATCGTCGAGCTGCCGAACCATCCGTTCTACGTCGCCTGCCAGTTCCACCCGGAATTCCAGTCGAAGCCGAACAAGCCGCATCCGCTGTTCTCGGGCTTCGTGAAGGGCGCGCTGGACAAGGCGCTGGCGGAGGCTTGAGCTTCCGTTTCTTGACATTTCATGCGGTAAAACGTAGTTTTACCGCATGCTGAAGGCCGTCTCCAAAATCGGAAATTCCCAAGGCGTTATTTTCGACAACGCCATCATGGAACTCGCCCATCTCAAAGTAGGCGATTCGATGAATCTGGAAGTGCATGCGGGGGGCACCATCACGCTGACCCCGATCCGCAATGCTCCATCGCAAGAGGACGTCTCCGCTGTCGTCAAGCAGACGATGAAGGACTACGCCCGCACAATGAAGCGATTGGCATGAACTCCAACGCAGACCAGTGCTTCCATCTGCCGGTTGAGGTCATTCTGGAGATTCATCACGAAGCCATCACCCAATTCGGAGGAGCGACTGGCATCCGGGATATCGCTCTCTTGGAATCTGCAGCGGCGGCCCCACAGGCGGGCTTCGGAGGTAAATCCGTTTACGAAGACACCGTGGACGTTGCCGGAGCCTACCTCTTCTATCTTTGCCGCAATCATCCCTTCATTGATGGGAACAAGCGTGTCGCCCTCGGCTCTTGCATCGTGTTTCTTCGAATCAATGGCTACACCACTTCGGGAGATGGCCAGGAATGGGAAGACCTCACCATGAGCGTCGCTGCCGGAGAAATCGATCGGATTGCTGCCACGCAGAAACTGCGTAACCTGTTATCCGAGGAGCCCGGTTGAAAAGCGCGTGCTTTCCATTTTGTTTCCATGCCCGGCAGGAGTTGTTAGCATGCTCCGTCCATGGAACCCGCTGAAGACCGCCGCCCGTTGAAATCCCGTTCGCTGGGATGGGTGCAGACCCTCGCCAGCGCGCTGGTGAAGGCCAAGGTGAAGCCGAACACGATCTCGGCCACCGGCATCGGGTTCGCGGCCGCGGCGTTCGGGGTGTTGTGGTGGTTCCACCGCGCCGGCCTGCCCGCGTGGGTGGCGTTGATTTTGGCCGCGCTGTGCGTGCAGGCCCGGTTGATGTGCAATTTACTGGATGGGTTGGTGGCGGTGGAGGGCGGGCTGAAATCGAAGGGCGGCGACCTGTTCAACGAGATCCCGGACCGCATCGAGGACTCGCTGTTTCTCGTCGGTGCGGGTTACGCCTGCGGTTGCCCGACGGTCGGGTGGCTGTGCGCGCTGCTCGCGGTGTTCGTCGCCTACCTGCGGGCCTTCGGCGCCTCGCTCGGACAGGGCCAGGATTTCGGTGGCCCCTGCGCGAAGCCGCAGCGGATGTTCCTGCTGACCGTGGGCTTCGTTTCGCAAGCGGTGGTGCTCCTTTGCAAACAGGCGTGGCCGGTGCTTGAATGGGCGCTGTGGCTGATCGCCGCGCTCACCGCCATCACCGCCGTGCTGCGGATCGGCCGCATGTATCAGAAATCCCGATGATCGCCTCCGCCATCGCCTCCCTTGCCCGGCTTTTCACCGGCGCGCGCGCGCACTGGCGCGGTTGCGAGCCGGACGAGGAGAAGCAGCGCATCTACTTCGCCAACCACACCAGCAATCTCGACTTCGTGCTGCTGTGGGCCTCGTTCCCGGACGAGATCCGCCACAAGACGCGACCGGTAGCGGCGCAGGACTACTGGAAAAGCGATCCGCTCCGGCGCTGGCTGGCGGACCGGGTGTTCCGCGCGGTGCTGATCGAGCGCAAGAAGGTGAGCCGCGAGAACAACCCGCTGGAGCCGATGCTCCACGCGCTCGCCGAGGGTTCATCCCTGATCATTTTCCCGGAAGGCACCCGCAACCCCAGCGGCGAGATCGGCGACTTCAAGCCCGGCCTTTACCACATGGCGAAGGAACGCCCGGGTGTGGAACTGGTGCCGGTGTTCATCGAGAACCTCAACCGGGTGCTGCCGAAGGGCGAGATCCTGCCGGTGCCGATCCTGTGTTCGGTGAACTTCGGCAAGCCGCTGTTCCTCCAGCCGGAGGAAACCAAGACCGACTTCATGCTCCGTGCCCGCAACGCCGTGCTCGCCCTGAAACCGCTATGAACCTGGACCGCGAGACACTCTGGCTCTTCGGAGGCATGATCGGCATCCTCACGATCGCCTCGATCATCGGCGGCACCCTCCATGCCCGGGTCACCTGCTTGAGCCGCCGCAAGGTGGTGCGGAACCTGAATGCCCGCATCCGCGCGTGGTGGATCATGTGCGCCGTCTTCGGCACGGCCCTGGCAATCGGCCGACTCGCGCCGGTGTTCATGTTCGGGTTCACCTCGTTCCTGGCGTTGCGGGAGTTCATCACGCTCACGCCAACGCGGCAGGGCGACCACCGCGCGCTGACGTGGGCCTTCTTCCTGATCCTGCCGCTCCAGTATTGGACACTGGCCTCGTATTGGTACGGGCTGTTCGTGATCCTGATCCCGATCTACGCCTTCCTGTTCATCCCGATCCGGGCGGCGCTGGCGGGGGAAACCGAGCGCTTCCTCGAGCGGACCTCGAAGATCCAGTGGGGACTGATGGTGTGCGTCTATTTCACCAGCTACGCCCCCGCCCTGCTGTGGTTCCTGCGCATCCCCGGCTACTCCGACCAGAACCCGGCGAACAACGCCAAGCTGCTGTTCTTCCTGGTCTTCGTGACGCAGATCTCGGACGTGATGCAGTACGTCTTCGGCAAGCTGTTCGGCAAACGCCCGATCGTGCCGAAGATCAGCCCGAACAAGACCGTGGAGGGTTTCGTGGGCGGTGGCCTGAGCGCGACCCTGCTCGGCGCGGGCCTGTGGTGGAGCACGCCATTCACCTTCCTGCAGGCGGCGGGCATGTCCGCCGCGATCGTGGTGATGGGCTTCTGCGGCGGGCTGGTGATGTCCGCGATCAAGCGCGACCGCGGCGTGAAGGACTACGGAGCCTCCATTCCCGGCCATGGCGGGGTGATGGACCGCATCGATTCGCTGTGCTTCGCCGCACCGGTGTTTTTCCACCTGACCCGGTGGTTTTTCACGTGAGTGTGGTCGAAAGCTCCGCTTTCGAATCGTCTCCGCCAGCTCCAGTTGGCGGCGGGGGGGGGCAGGCCGAACGATCTCCTTCCCCGAAGAGGGAAAGCTGGAGCTTCCCCCTACACTCTGAAAGCAGAGCTTTCAGCTACACTCCTTGACTTCCCAACGAAGCGGTTGCCGCTATCGTCCCTCCATGCACGGCTCGCTTCTCCTTCTCGGTGTCTCCGGTCCTGAACTCACTCCGGACGAAGCCGCGTTGTTCAAGCGCCTCCAGCCCGCTGGCTACATCCTCTTCACGCGGAACATCGTCACACCGCAACAGACGCGGAAGCTGACCGACGACCTGCGGGCGCTTTCCTACGACGATCCGATCCTGGCCATCGACCAGGAGGGCGGCCGGGTGACCCGCACCAAGGAGATCGCCCCTGCCCTGCCCTCCGCCGCCGATCTCGCGGCCCAGGGCAATCCGATGACCATCGCCAACGCGGGAGCCTTCACCGCCGACCTGCTGCGCCTGCTGGGCTTCAACCTGAACTTCGCGCCGGTGCTGGACCTCGACCACCACCCCGAGGTCCAGAACTCGCTGCGCGGGCGCTGCTGGGGCCGTGATCCGCAGCGGGTGATCGACCACGCCGGGATGTGGAACCGGTGGCTGCGGAAGCGTTCGGTGAAGTCCTGCGGCAAGCACTTCCCGGCCTGCGGGCGCGCGCTTTCCGATCCCCACCACGACCTTCCTTCTTCCGATGCCACGCTGGCCGAGTTGCTGCGGGAAGACGTTCTCCCCTACACCGCGCTGATGCCGGAGCTGGACTCGATCATGGTGGCCCACGTCGAGTTTCCGAACATCGACCCGGAGCATCCGGCCTCCATGTCGAAGCGGATCATCACGGGCTTCCTCCGCGACCAACTCGGCTTCGACAAGCACGTGGTGCTCACCGACGACCTCGACATGGGCGCGATCACGAAGCGCTACGGCCGCGGCGAGGACGTGCGGCGTGCGATCGAAGCGGGTAACGACCTGGCGATGATCTGCCACCAGATCGAGACCGCGGACACCGCGGTGGAGGCGCTCAAGACCCTGCCGATCCATGTCATCGATGAATCGCTGAAGCGGGTCACCAAGCTGCGGAAGAAGATGGTGGCTCCGATCACCTGGAGTGAGAAGAAATGGCAGGAGACCTGCGATGCGATTGCCAAGCTCGCGGCCACCGTTCCAGCGGCCGCCACCCAGAGCGGCAGCCCGGTGGCGGACTACTGAGGGCCTCCGTTTGAGAAGGAAAAAACCGTCCTTCCGAGGCGTATCCATGGACTAGTCGAAAAAGACTAGTCGACGGTGGGATAGAAATCGCCACCATGTGACGTTCTACAGTCGCACTGTTGCATGAAATTATTATTACCTCTCCTCGTCGCGGCTGCATCGCCGCTGCACGCGGATCCGTTTCTCACCTATGAGAACCGGCCGCTGGGCACTGCTGACGCCCCTCTCCTGATCAGCACCTACCTGCCGGACCCCAGCCTGGACCCGGCGGTGTTCGCCCACCACCACGTTGGCGAGGCGGTGCGGAAGTACAGCCCGGAAAAAGGTGTCGACCTTCCCGGTTACGAATCCCCGATTCCCGGTGTGCCCGCCGCACTGGCGGTGAACTTCGGCAAGGACCTTTCCTACGTGTTCGACACGGTGGAGTGCCGCCCGCTCTACGCTTGGCAGGGCGGTTTCCTGGACTTCACGCCCTACTGGGGTGACGTGGTCCGCGGTTCGCGGGTGTCGTTCGACTACGTGCCGCGCCTGGTGGGCACCGTATTCCAGAAGGCTTCCGGGGGCCACCCGATCAGCATCGACGACAAGGCCGCCGACGCGGACGGCCCGCTGCAATACGTCGGCTACAAGCTGGAGAAGGGCGTGCCGCGTTTCACGGTGAAGTCCGGCAAGCACCTGCTGAAGGTGAAGATCACGCCGGGCAAGGAGCCGCTGTCTTGCCACTACGAGTGGAGCAGCGAGCCACCGGCGAAACTGGTCTACAAGGAAGGCGATTTCACGGCCTCCGGCGACGGCAAGGTCGAGTTCGATTACAAGGGCAAGTCACTGGCGGACTTCAATGGCTATCAGGTGAAACTCGATCTCTCGAAGCCGAACGTGAAGGCGGGCAACGCGCTGTTCGGCAACTACGGCTGCGCGACCTGCCACTCCACCGATGGCGCGGGCGGCCACGGGCCGACACTGGCCGGTCTGGCCAACAGCACGGTGGAACTGGAAGGCGGCGCGACCGCCAAGGCCGACACCGAATACCTGCTGGAAGCCATCCGCAATCCCAACGCGAAGATCGTGAAGGGCTATCCGCCGAACTACATGCCGCCGTTCGCCGCCCTGCCGGACGTCGAAGTGAAGTCCCTCGTCCTCTACATCCAATCCCTTCCCAAGCCCGAATGAAAACGCTGCTGTTCGCACCCCTGTTCGCCGGCATCGCTTTCGCCACCGGCTTCGACGATTGTTACAAGGTTGAAACCATCAAGCTGCCGGAGGGCGTGCCGCCCGAAGTCGGTGCGATCGATTTTGCCCCGGATGGCACGTTCTTCGTGGCGCTGCGCCGCGGCGACGTGATCAAGGCCACACCCACGTCCGATCCGAATGGATTCAAGTGGGAACTCTTCGCCACCGGCTTCCAGAACGGCTGCGGCCTCGACGTGATCTCGCCCACGAAGATCCGCGTCATCCAGATGTCCGATGCCACCGAGGCGGAGGACACCGACGGTGACGGCAAGGCCGACTCCTACACCCGCTTCTCCTCCGGCTGGGGCCTGAGCGGAAACTACCACGAGACGAACTCGCTGACCCGCGATGGCCAGGGCGGTTACTACTTCTCGCTGGGCACCGCCTCGCACGCCGGCCCGGTGTTCACCCACGTGCTCAACGAGTTCTCCGCCGCAGGCCACCGCGGCCGCAACTTCTCGTCCGTGAAATGGCGCGGCTGGGTGTTGCACTGCGACGCCAACGGCCAGCTCACGCCCATCGCCAGCGGCTTTCGCATGGCCAACGGCATCTATCGCGATCCGGACGGCAACGTCTGGTGCGGCGACAACCAGGGCGACTGGAAGGCCGTCACGCCGCTCTACCTGGTGCAGAAGGGCAACTTCTACGGCCACCCGAGCAGTCTGAACTGGGACCCGGCGTGGGCGGGCAAGGATCCACTCCAGACCTTCCGCGACGACCTGGACGCCTACAACAAGGCGCGCACGAAGGCCACGGTGGAGCTGCCGAACAAGGACATCAACCGCTCCGCGGGCGAGCCGATGGAACTGCCGCGCAACGGCAGCTTCGGCCCCTTCGCCGGACAACTGCTGATCCCGGACAACAACGGCACCCGCATCTCCCGCGTGATGCTGGAGAAGGTGAACGGCAAGTTCCAGGGCGCGGCGACGCACTTCATCAACGGCCACGGCCTGCGCTCGGGCAACCACCGTCTGCGGTTCTCCGCGGATGGCAAGCAGCTCTACGTGGGCGCGACGGTGCGCGGCTGGGGCACCCCGGCCGAGGGCCTGCAGCGGATCACCTCGCTGGGCGGCGTGCCGTTCGACATCGAGGCGTTCCACATCACGAAGACGGGCTTCAAGGTGACCTTCACCAAGGACATCCCGGATGACCTCGCGAAGGCGGAGGCATGGAAGTTCTCATCCTGCACCTACCAGCCGAAGTGGACCTACGGCTCCGAGCCGGATGACAAGCGCGACCACGCCGTGCAATCGGTGGCGCGCGATGGCAAGCGGAGCATCGAGGTGAAGCTCTCCGGCTTCGAAGGTGGTGGCCGCGTCTATCAGCTCAACCTGCCGGACGTGAAATCCACCGACGACAAGTCCCCGCTCCAGAACCGCCTGTTCTACTACACGGCGAACGAGCTGCCTAAATAAGGCGGTGGCTCCACCATGATCTGAATCCTGAATGGCGGCCTCCGGGCCGCCGTTCCTATTATCTCCCGGCGATCCAAGCTCGCCAATCGAGATATGAGATGGCAGATGTCCGGCGCTATGGAACCGAACCCTTACCTTGCACCCACCACCATCGCGACCCCGCTGGAAACCGGGCTTTCTTCCGACGAGGAGATCCGCCGCCAGTGCATCAACCGCGAATCCACCATCCGGACGCTGAGCGCGCTCTACATTCTGGGTGGCGTCATCGGTCTGATCGCCGGCGCGAGCTTGATATCCCAGTCCGGTGCCTCGCCTCGGGCCACCTCTGTTTGGACCGGCTTGTTCTGTGTGGCGCTTTCCCTGCTCGGTCTGGCCAATGGCACCGGTCTCCGAGCCTTGAAACCGTGGGCCCGGGTCCTCGCCACGCTCCAAGCCTGCGTCGGCCTGCTGGCGTTCCCCATCGGCACCTTGATCAACGCGCTGATCATTTCCGCGTTCTGGAGCAACCCGAGCAAGACGATCTTCAGCGAGGACTACAAACGCATCATTGCGGCGACCCCGCACGTGAAGGTGAAAACCTCCAAGGTCACGATCGCGGTGCTGATCATCCTCGCCGTGGCCGTTCTCGCCCTCGTGGGGGTGATCATCTTCGGCCGCTAGGTGAAGCGACGTTCAGCTTCGAGAAACCGCCAAGCCGATTCATGGGAAAGTTGCGAACCGGTAGCGCCCCAACGGGGCGGAATGAGAGAGCCCAGGGCAACGCCCTGGGTGAGCGTGTGTTTTGGGACGAGCCCTGAAAGGGCGGGATGAGGAAGGGATGCGGCTTTTGCCCCGACATTCCGCCCCTTCGGGGCTCGACTCCTTCCGACTCCACCACCCGGGGCGTTGCCCCGGGCTGTCACATGACGCCCCGTTGGGGCTTTCTGAATGTCGATTCGGCCTAGTCCGCACCGGCAGGCGGCTCACGCCCCCTGCCCCGGAATCAGGCCGCCCTTCGCCTCCAGATAGCTGCGGACGGCGGCGACGCGGTTTTCCACGCCGAAGCGCTGGAAGACCGCCTCGAGGTGCTTCTCGACGGTGCGGGGGCTGATCTCGAGGATGATGGCCACCTCGGCGCTGGTCTTGCCCTCCGCGATCCAGTCCATGATATCGCACTGGCGGCGGGTGAGCATCGGCACGGTGCCGCCGGAGGTCACTTGGCGCGGCGGCGGCGAGAAGAGAATGACGATGCCGCTGTCCGGACGGGCCATGGCCCCGACCTTCACCGGGCCACCGCCGAGGTCGAAATCGAGTTCCACCCAGTGGCTGTCCACCGGGCTGCTCCAGGCCGCGCAAATCGCCGATTCCAGCGTAGCCACCATTTCAGCGGACACGGCGTGCTCCACCTCGTCCTTTTCCCAGCAGGCGTCGGCGTAGGCCACGGCACCGGGATTGTAGGGAATGGCGACATTGCCACGCAGCAGGAACACAGCGTTGGTGTTCTCCTTGCGGGTGTGCATCAGACGCTCCAGCACCCGGCGCTCGTAGTGATCGTTGATCAGGCGGGAAAGCACGCTGCGGGAAACGAGAACGGCGGCCTGCAGGCGCTCACGCTCGTCCTGGGTGAAGGGGCCGTCCTTCTTCAAGGCGGCGATGCTGCCACAGCGATACTTGCCGCGGATCAGGCGTCCGCCGACGAGGTCGGCACAGCCGATGCCTTTCAACCACTCGGCCACATCCGGCATTTCGGCGAGTTCCTCGCCGCTCGGGCCGCTGCAGAGGACCGATGAATCCTCCGGGCTGCGACGGTCATGTTCGGAAATCCAAGCCCGCACGCCTTCCAGATCCTGCCGCAGCAGTCCCGCGGCGACGCCATCCCCGATCACGTTGATCACGCTCAGGTCGGAGGAAAAGTCGAAGAGCACGACCTCGACGGCCCCGATTTGCGAACGAAGCTCTCCGAAAAGCAACTCCGAGACCCGGTTGAAGCCAGTGGCTTTCACCAGCTCATGGCCGGTTTCGAAGAAAGATTCGCCAAGCATTTTGCAAGCTCTATGCCGCCGATAAGGCCATCTGTCAAACCTTGCGCTACGAAGAACTACGCAAGTAGGAACACGAATGGCTAAAACAGGCGTTTGGTGTCACTTTCGCCACGTCACCGACAGTGGCGCCAGTTGCTGGCGGTGATGTTTTCTTTGGGGGAGACGGCCCGCTGGTTCGCCAGCGGGCCGTCGTTTTTCGCGCGGTTCTTGTCGTGCGCCCGGCGGCAGATTAGCACGAGGGCGCGATGCTGCTCGCTTTTTTCAAACCCTACGGGGTGCTGACCCAGTTCACCCCGGATCAACCCGGCCAGAAGACGCTGGCCGACTTCGGTTTTCCGCCGCGGGTGTATCCGCTCGGTCGACTGGACATGGACTCCGAAGGTCTGCTGCTGCTGAGTGACGAGGCAGGCATGAACAGCAAGCTGCTCGATCCCACCGCGGCCCACCCGCGCACGTATCTCGCGGAGGTGGAAGGCATTCCGACCGCGGAAGCTCTGGCAACACTGCGGCGCGGGGGCATCGATCTGAAAGGCCATCGCACGCTGCCGTGCAAGGCCAGTCTCCGCGAGGCCGCCCCGGACCTGCCCCCGCGCGATCCGCCGGTGAGGTTCCGGAAGTCGATCCCGACGGCGTGGCTGGAACTGACCCTCACGGAAGGAAAGAACCGTCAGGTGCGGCGCATGACCGCGGCGGTGGGGTTCCCGACGCTGCGGCTGGTGCGGGTGACGATTGGAAAGCTGGAGCTCGGTGGAATGGAACCGGGGACGTGGCGCGAGCTTGACACCCGGGAACGCGAACTGATCTGGAAAAAGTAGCCATGCCCGAACGACTCACCACGGCCTTCCTGCTCGTCACCACGCGTGAAAAGGACCTCGAGTTCATATCGGAGGCCTTCGGCTGCAAGCCGGACCGAACTGCAGACATCGAGGACGCGGAGCCCTTCTCCAACGATCCTCCCGGGGTGCCGGGCCACCTGTGGGTATTGAATTCCCCGCTCCCGGATTCGACCACCTCCGTCGGCCATTTGGAATGGTTCTGCCGCCTCCTCGATGAACGGCGTGACTCTCTCGTTCGCATCAAGGACCGGGCGACCTTCCAGCTCGGCTGCGATGTCACCAGCGATCGTCCCCACGATGGTGGCGAGCTATCCCCCGCGGTGATGCGGGTTTTGGCCGGGTTCGACGTCCATGTGACCCTGAGCGTGACCCGGCCGGACGCCCTGAAATTCACCTGACCACCCGCAGCCGCAGGAATTGCCGAGGATCCTCTCCCAACGGCACCGTGGCCTCCATCGTCCGGACGTCACCATCGTCTCCCCGAGGCGAGGTGGTGACTCCTTCCGGATGCCAACTTGAGAGATCCGTGGACCACTCCGGGATGACGGTGACGTTCGCGGCGGAAACCCTCACCGGGTAGGTCCACTTCACCACTTTGCCGGTCTTCAGGGGCAGCGGGAGCTTGCTGGCGGCGGTGGGATCGAGACCGAGCGCGTATTCCACCACGTTCACGAGGCCGTCGCGATCCGGGTCGGCGGTTTCGGTTTTTTCGGCGGCGGACAAGCCAGCGAAGCCGTTCATCCATGCGGCGAAGGGATCGAGGCCATTCACCACCTGCAATCGACCGGAACCGGTGATGCGGTCGGTTTCATGCTCCGCGCCAGAGCCGATGCCGCCCCAGGTGCCGGCGAGCTGGAGTTGGCCGCCGAAGGTGAGGCTATCGACCGTATCGGAGCCCTCGAAGCCGAGCGTGAGCACGGCCCCGGCGGCGATCTCGACGGGCGCGCCATCCGCCAGCATCGCGGTGGGCACCACCAGACCGCCTGCCTCCACGCGCGTTTCCCCGGCGTAGGAGTTCGCGCCGCCGAAGGTGGTCGTGCCGGTGCCTTTCTGGATGAAGCGGCCGCTGCCGGAGATCGCGTTCGAAAGGGTGACGGCATTCGAGCGGTGGATGACGAGCGTGCCATGGTTCGTGACGCTGGAAACGCCGAGGGTGCCGGTGGTGCCGCCGTTCCCGATCTGCAGGGTGCCAGCGCTGATCGTGGTCACCCCGCTGTAGCTGTTCGCGCCGGTGAGCGTCCAGGTGCCGGTGCCGTCCTTGTTGAGTGGAAACCCGCCGGTGCCATTGAGGATCGGACCGCTGACGAGGCCATCCCCCGCCCCACCGAGCCCCAGCGAGCGGATGGAGGACACGGTGTGGGAGATGGTTCCGGAGAGCGTGAGGAAGCCGCCGCTCGATTTCACATACAGCCCGTTGCCGCCCATGCCGGTCACGGTCAGCGGGCTGGTGAGCGTGTTGGTGCCGGAGACGTTGTCGATGCAGGGCTGGGTGGCATCGCCGCTGAAGGTGGTGGAGGCGAAGCCGTTGAAGGTGTTGGTGAGGGTATTCGTGCCGGTGAGCTGGAGGGCCAGCGTGCCGGTGGCGGTGGAGGATTTCGAAAGTGTCACCGGACCGGTGCCCAATGCGGCGGGATGGGTGATGGCGAGCGTGCCGCCATTGGATGGGATGGTGACACCTCCGGAATGGTTGCTGGCAGCGGCAAGGGTCAGGGTGCCCGCTCCGGCCTTGGTCAGGGTTCCGCTGCCGGACAAGGGTGTTCCCAACGTGGCGCTGAAGCCATTGGTGTGGATCGTGCCACCGCCGGTGCCGATCTGGAAATTGAACGGACTGCCCGCGGTGGTGGCGAGGACCGGGACATTGGCCGAAAGCTTCAAGATGCCACTGCCCTGGAGGGTGACGCTGGCGGCGCCGGTGCCGGAGGTGGTGGCATTGCTGAATCCGCGGGCGGTGGTGAACGTCCCGCCTGCCACCGTGAGCGAGGCATTTCCCGAACCGGAGGACGACCGCAGCGTGATGGCCGAGGGACCGGAATAAGTGAACGCGGCCCCGCTGTTCACGGTGAGCGAGCTGCCGTAGCTCGTACCTGCGCCGGGCCACAGGGTCATGGCCTCGGACTGGGTCCAGCTCGCGCCACTGTTCAGGTTCACGGCGGCGGCACGGGCCACGGTGAGTGCACCTCCATTGCTCACCGTGCCCGCGACATTGAGGGTGGCAGCCCCCGGAGAGCCCCCGCTTTGATTGAGCGTGATCGCGTTTCCAGCAGCCACCGCGACCTGGGACCCGGACTGGAACGAGGCCGTAACGGGAGTCGAGTTCACGGCGTTTCCAAACATCCAGCCGCCGGTGGCCGCGGCCTGGCTCCCGGAGACATTGAGGATGCCAGCCGAGACGTTCGTTCCGCCCGTGTAGGTATTGGGGCCGGACAGGTCGAGGATGCCATCACCGGTCTTGATGAGGGAGAAGCCACCGGAAACCGCATTTCCCAGCTCAAGGGTGTCGCCTGCATCCGGCTCGAGGGTGGTGTTTCCCGGGAGGGCCAGCTCGGGCGCGGTGGAGGGAAGGCTGTAGGTGATGGCGGACGTGCCGATGGTATTGGCGAGCGTGACCTTCGGGGAGGCGGCGCCATCGTGGGACAACGTGAATCCCACCGACGAGCCACCGTATTCCTCGCCCTCCGGCAAGGTCAGGGTCGAGACCGCGGAGCCGAAGGCATCGAACCAGGTGGATGGGTTTCCGCCGGAGAGGCCGAGGTTCGCGGTGGTGAGCTGGAGGGTCATGCCGCGGGCCTCCGGGCTGGCGGCGGTGACTTGGAGAGTGTTCGGCTGGCGACGGAACTGGACCACCGCCTTGTCGTTCGCGGCGAGCGTTTTTCCCGGAGCAAGGGTGATACTATCCGCGGCGTAGAACGCGGCCTGGGTCACTCCGGCCGCCGCGATGTCCACGGCCTGCACGTTGGCATCGTTCCGCAGCACCTGGACCGGATTCGCGGCCACGTAGGCATCCATCCCGGCGGCGGTGATGCCGGGCACGACGATGTAGCCGTAGGAGCCTCCACTCGACCCCGCGGCCTGGCTGACGTGGAGCGAGAAGACATCCTTCGAAATGGCGGTGGTCGAGTAGCCCGAGCCGCTGTTGATCGAGGACCATGCCCCGGACTGGGTGATGGCCTGGATGGTGGCGTTGCTGGCCGGGGTGGGAAACAGGTAGCCGGTGCCATCGTGGTGGACCCACTGGAGGCCGGAAGGCGTGACGCTTCCGGACGCGAGGGTCTGGACGCTGCCGCCCGCCTTGTAGGTGACGGGACCATTGAGCAGGCACTGGTTGAGCGTGGTGTAGACCGGAGCGGTGGAGGTCGGCGCGTTCACTGCCGCGCCGAGGGCGACGAAGCCATCGTCGTAATCGAACCACGCCTTCTTCGCCGCCACGCGGTAGCGGCTGTAGTTGAAGGCGGCGGCCCCGTAGCGGCCGTCCGACACGCCGCCGGCGTAGGTGCTGGTGCCGTAGACGCCCCAGTCCGCCGAGGGCTTCAGCGAGCGGGTATCCTGCTCCACGGTAATGCCGGGCAGACGCCGCCAGTCCCAGACCGGCATGATGTCGTCATACTCGTTGCCGGTGCGCATGATCAGCGTCACGCCATCGCCGAGGTAGAGGTTCTTCAATCCCTCGTTGTTCCCGCTCTCCGGCTGGTAGGTGCGGGTGGACGAGGTTTTCACGCCGGTGTAGAACGCCGGACGCTGGTGGGTGGTGAAATCGGAGCGCCAGAAATGGCGGTGGCCGGTCAGCGCCAGCACCGGATTGGCGGTGTGATTCGTCTTTGAATCGTTCTGGCGGGCCACCAGCGCCTGGAGTTCCGCGGCGCGGTACGAGCCCAGGGCCAACGCGTTGTTCGCCGGGGCGATCAACCCGTTTCCATTCGCCGAGGAATTCATCCGCGACAGTCCGCGACCCGAAGCCGTGTAATCAAGCGCCTCGCCGCGCACCATCTGCTGCGAGCCATCGAGAATGAAATCGACGAGGATCTTTTGCTGCGCCTCCGTGATCTCGAACGCGGTGTCCGCCCCGACCACCGCCCAGGTGAGGACCTCCGCGATGTAGCCGGAGCCGTAGCCCTGGTTGTAGAGCTGGGGACCGTGCTGGTGGAACGAGCCATCGCGCTGGATGCCCTCGTCGATGGTGACGGTGATGACTCCGCCGATGGAGGCGAACGCGCTGCTGACCGAAGCCGTGTCGTTCTGGGCGATGCCGCGGCAGATCTTGGCGATGGCGACATCGACGCAATTGAGGCCGGTGTAGGACGCGGGATTGCCGGTGATCTTCGCCGCACCCTTGGTGATCTGGGCGGAGGTGAGATCCGCCTTCATCATCACCATGATGTTGCCGATCGCCTGGGCACTGCCGATGGTGCCGAACCACCAGTTCGTGCTGGTGGGATACGGGCTCATATCGAACCACGCGTCGTAGGCCTTCAAGATGGCCGCCTTCAGGGTGGCATCCTGATAAAGCGCGCCGCCGGATTTCGAGTAGCCCTGCGCCATCGCCAGCAGGCGCGTGAGGTGGGTCTGCGGGGCCCACACCGTCTGGCTGTGGTCCGTGTAATTGATATCCGACCACAGGCCGGTCGAGAGCATCGAGGTCTGGTAGCCCTGGATCGTGGAAACGGACGGAGTCGACGAAAGGATCTGCGTCCGCAGCCGCGCCTCGACGGTTTCCATGTCGGTAGCCCACGCCGACCCCAGCATCGCCACCGCGGACCATACGAGCGCGCACATCCGCGCGGCCTCCATCAGACGGCGGAAGCCTCCGGCAAACGAACGGGGGGACGTGCGGTGCGGGTTCAGGGGAATCGGATCAAGGCAAATGGATCGACATGGGAATCAAGCGTTCGGAATGTATCGGACGACAGTAGCCGGAGCAAAGGACGTTAGATCTCGGGGCGCCCCTTCCCGCTCAGTTTCCAGACCGGGGAATCCTTGGCGAACGGAGGCGCTTCGCCCTGACGCTCAGGCAAGGTGTTGTCCAAGCGGAACAGCGGCAGGATCGGCGCGCCGGTGGAATCCTTCTCGTAGGTCGCGCCGATTTCCTCGACGAGGAGGCAGGCTCCGAAGCTGCCGCCGGGGATCTCACTGATGAGTATCTCCATATCGTAGGAGCTGCCGGAGCGGGCCTCGAACTCGGCACCCACGGCGAGGCCGCCGATGGCATTGTTCCAGCCGCTGAGGGTGGAGTATTTGTAGAAAGTCACGGGCAGCTTGCCGGGATAGGACTCCTGGAGCTTCTTCTTCACTCCATCGTCCTGGGCCGCGCCGGTCATCACGTCGCGATTGTGGCTGCTCATCATCGACAGGCCGGTGGTGCCCGAGGTGAAACCGTGGTCGAGGACCAGCTTGTGGTTGAAACGGACGACCATCACATCGTCCGCCGCACCGACGAAGCGGTACTTCGCGGTCTTCGGCGGAGTCACCCGTCCGCGGTAGACGACGATCCAGCGGCTCGGTTTCACCTCGTCCTGGCACTTGAAGGCGGCGGGCGCGTTGTCCGCGGACATGCGCGGGATGTAGAGCTTGGTTTGCGAGAGCTTCTGCTTCGCCTCGTAGTAGTCGCGCAGGTCGTTGTCGCGCCAACTGCCCTCGACGAACTTGCGGATGATGGCGGGCATGCCGGACGGCTGCACGCCGGTGTCCTTGCCCTTGTCGGTCTGCTTGATATCGTAGAAGGCACCGGCCATGCCCTCGACACCCGCGGTGGGCAGCATGCCGAACGGACTTGCACCCGACCCCGTTCCGCCGAGACCCGGTCCCATGCCGGAGCCGAACCCGGTGCCATGACCATCGCCACGGCCACCGCCGGAACCGCTGCCACCGAGACCACCGGACAAGCCTCCGGAGGAAAGGGATCCCACCGACGACATCGCGGAGGCCGCATCCGGCTCAGGCAGGGTGAACGAGCTGGCCACGCCCTTCGCCGCCATCCGTGGTGTGTTCGGCGTGGTCATGGTGGCGCGCTGTTTCTTGTTGCTCACCTCCTTCACGCCCGGCGATCCGCCTCCCCCGCCCTTCGGCATGAAGTCGACCTCCTGCTTCTTTTCCGGGATGATCTGGAAGATCCAGAACACGCCGATCGCCAGCAGGACGGCGTGGACGATGATCGAGATGGACAGCGATCCACCCCCGAGTTTCCGCCAGAAGGAAACGGTTCCCGTGGTGGCGCGGGACGGGTGGGAGTCCGGATGGGTATCGAGTGACATGACAAAAAGAGGTGGAGGTTGAAGACGGGATCAGCCCTTGCGACGGCGCAGCAACAGCATGACGCCGAGGCCCCCGAGCAGGGCGGCCTTCGGTTCGGGCACGACCGTGAGCGTGACGTAATTCCCGAAGGCCCCGCCGTTGAGACCGGCGCTGCCATCGGCGTAGTTGATCTGCCAGGCGTTGGCCCCAACGGTGAAGGTCGAGCCATTGGCGTGACCATCGAAGGTGCCGGTGTTCCAAACCCCGCTGTAGCTGATGAGGGTGAACTTCGTGTTCTCCGCGAGCGCCACGGTGGCGAGGTCGGTGAGATCGAGGACGACGGTGCCGTTCAAATCCAGGCTGCCATCGACATTCAGCAGGTCTCCCGCGAGCGCGGTGGTGTCGATCTCGCTGCCGAAGGTCGAGCCATCCTGGAACACCACCGAGCCGGTCCCGAGCGTGCCGATGGACGCGCCCGGCGCCAGGCGCCCGTTCACCGTCACGACGGCGGCGCTGTTGATGGAGCCGCCGCTGCCGCCCAGGGTCGCACCGGCGGCGACGTTCACGGCGGACGTGTTGCCGAGACTGCCATTCACCAACAAGGTGCCCGCGCTGACGAGAGTCTGACCGGAGTAAGTGCTGGTCGCGCTCAGCGTGGTGGTGCCGCTGCCCGCCTGGACGAGGGTGCCAGTGCCGCTGATCGCATTGGCCACGGCGTAGGCGTTGTTGCGGTTGATCCGCAGGGTGGCGTTGTTGGTGACGCTGGACGATCCGAGGGTGCCGGTCGCCCCGCCATTGCCGATCTCCAGCACGCCGCCATTGATGGTGGTGCCGCCGTTGTAGGTGTTCGAGCCGGTGAGCGTCCAGGTGCCCGCGTCGTCCTTGATCACGCTCATGCCACCGGCGCCGGTGAGGATGTTGCCGGAGACGAGTCCGTTCGACGCGCCGCCGAGGCCGAGCGAGCGGGTGGTGCCGACGGTTTGCCCGATGTTTCCCGACAGCGTGATGAAGCCGCCGCTGGAGCGGACATACACGCCGTTTCCGCCGGTGCCCGTCACCGTCAGCGCGCTGGTGATGGTGTTGGTGCCGGAAACGTTGTCGATGTTGGCCTGGGTGGTGGCACCGGAGAAGGTGGTGGAGCTGAATCCGCCGAAGGTGTTCGAGAGCGTGTTGGTGCCCGTGAGCTGGAGCGCGAGCGTGCCGGTGGCGGTGCCGGACTTGGCGAGGTTGATGTTGCCGGTGCCAAGCGCGCCGACATCGGTGATGGCGAGCGTGCCGCCACCGGAGCTGACGGTGGTGGTGCCGCTGTAGGTATTGGCAGTGGTCAGCGTGATAGTGCCCGAGCCGGTCTTGGTGAGCGAAAGGGCGCCGGAGGTGTTCTGGATAACGCCGGAGAAGGTGGAGCTCGCGTTGCCCGAGCCGATGGTGAGGGTGGCGGAGCCGGTGGTGGTGTCGACGGTGCCGGTGCCGCCGAGGCCGGCGATCGTTTCGTTCTTCGCATTGAGATCGAGCGTGCCATTGACGGTCACGCTGCTGCCGTCCGGGATCACGCCCGCGGCCCCGAGCTGCAGGACGCCGGTACTGATGGTGGTGGCACCGTTGTAGGTGTTCGCCCCGCTGAGGATGAGGGTGCCGGTGCCGGTCTTGGTCAACGCGGTGGTGCCGGACGCCGTGCTGATGACGGAGGACACGGTGCCGGTCTGGCTGCCGGTGATATCGAAGACATGGGAACCGCTGCCGGTGAGTGCGATCGAGACGCCGCTGATGGCAAGGTTGCCGCCGGAGATGTTGCCGATGGTGCCATCGGTCCAGTTGATCCGCGCGATGCGGGACGTTTCCCCGGCCACGACGGCGCCCTGCTGGATGGTGGTGGCGCGGAGGGCGGTGGTGCCGCCGCTGCCATCCAGCGAAAGCTGGCCATTGATGTTGGTGGTGCCGCCGATGGTGGCCAGCGCGTCGTTGCCAATGGTGACGGTGCCGATGGTGGCCGTGCCGCCCGCAGTGAGCGAGAGCAGGCCGGTGGCGGTGTAGTTGTTGGTGCCGGTGGTGGCGGTGCCGCTGATCTGGCCGATGACCACGGAGGTGGCGGTGAGCGTGCCCGCGCCCATCTTGAAAGTGCCGTTGCTGTTCACCTGGCGGCCGGTGGCGCCGTCGGAGTTGGCATTGCCGATCAACAGGGTGCCAACCAGGGCATCGAGCGTGGCCCCGTTGCCGGTGGTGTCGAACAACGAGGTGTAGGCGGTGCTGTCGCCGCTGAACGACGAGTTCTTGCCGACGGTGATATTGGCCGCGCCGGTACCGGCCGCATCCCGAATCACCAACGAGCCGCCGGTGCCGAGGCCGGTGGCGTATTGGAGGGTGCCACCGGAGCGGCTGGAGGAATTGCCGACGCCGATGCTGTTGGCGTAGATCGTGTTGGTGAGGCCGAGGTTGAGGATGCTCTTGCCGGTGCTGCCGGAGGCACCGCCCACACCGCCGATGGCGAGCGAATTCGCCGTGATCGAGTTGGTGGTGGCCGAAAGCGTGAGCGTCTGGTTTCCGCTGGTGTTGCTGCCTCCGCCGTTCTGCACGGCGAGGGTGCCCGCGGTGTTGTTGTAGGTGAACGAGCCGAGCGTGGCCATGGTCACTCCCAGCGTGCCGGCGGCGACATTGGCCGACGCGAAGGTGAGGTTGCCGGTGTTGATCGCGAGCGAGCTGGCGGCGTTGCCCGCGATCGTGACGGTGTTGGTGCCGGTCGTCTGCGTGCCGAAGGTGAGGCCTGCCAGCGTTTGGGAAACGCCGGTGATGTCCAGGGTGGCCGTGCCGGTGGTGTTGGTGAATGCGACGGTGGACGCGCTGGGCAAGGCTCCGCTGGAAACCGCGAGCGTGCCCGCGTTGATGGTCGTGGTGCCGGTGTAGCTGTTCGCCCCGCCGAGCGTGAGCGTGCCCGCACCGGCCTTGGTGAGGCCCACGGTGCCGCCGATGGCACTGTTGATGATCGCGTTCGCGGTGGCGGTGATCGTCGGAGCGGTGAGGGTGATGGTCCCGCCGGTGAGGGTGACGAGCCCTTCCTCGAAGGTGAGGCCCGCGGCGGTCTGGGTGCCGCTCACGGTGACGGTGTAGGTCCCGGTGGCGGTGGTGCCCGCGGAGAAGATCGCGGTGTCTCCCGAAGTCCAGCCGGTGGTGGCCGAGGTCCCTGCGGAACTGGTGGACCAGAAGGTGCTGCTGCCCCAGGTGCCGGTGGGCGTCGCGCCGGTGCCGGAGGCTGCGCCATTGTCGTCCCAATACGAGTTCGCCGCGTGGAGGGCGGGTGCCGCGAAGGTCCAAATCCAAACGGAAGCGAGGAGACGGCGGGGGGCAAGAGGGAGCATGGCTCGGAGGCGGAAGAAGACGCATGACCAGGAACGCGGCGGCGTTCCAAACGGGGAGACAAACGACGGAAACAGACGTTACCAAGGTCCCACGCCGGGGCCTTTTCCGGTAGTCGGCAATTCTGCCGACCGATGCTGGGAGACGGAGGCACCGGGCCCTGGCCACGGTGCCTCCGAACCTTCCATGCGCAGATCAGGGTTCGGCGATCGCCGCGCGGAGGAAGCCCTTCGGATTCGCCGTCACCGTGCCCGGCAGGCGGAAGGTGCGGTATTCCCACCCGCTGGTGAGCCCCGGCATGCCGGAGATCAACGCGGGCGTCACCTCGGTGACGTTCGTGGTGGTGAAGTCCACCATATCCGTGCTGCCCTGGATCTTGTAGACCACGCCATCCACCGCGGCGGACACCAGGTCGCCGCCGGCGGTGAAGCTCGCCCCAAGGCGGACCGGCAGGGTGATCGTCAGCACGTTGTCGCCGGAAACATTGGCCACCGCCACCCGCACCTTGCCGGTGTTGGTGGCGCTGGATGGGTCACCATCGAGGGCGAACTCGGCAAGGTTGCTGAGACCGTCGTGATCCGGATCGGCGGACTTGGCCTTGTCAGCCGGAAGGCTGAGGGCGGTGAAGCCATCCATCCACGGAGTGAACGGATCGGGCGAGACGCCGACCTGAATCTTGCCGGCACCGGAGAAGTGCACGTCGTCGATCACGTTGGCCCCGGAACCGGTCGCGCCGTAAGTGGTGCCGCCGCCGGTCTGGGACAGGCCGTCGATCAGGAGGACAGCCACCGTGTCATTGCCGCTGAAATTGAGGTTCAGCTTGCCGCCGGTCGTCACCGAAACGGTGGAAGTATCCGCGAGGAAGGCGGTCGAGAGAGAGGCGACGCCTTCGGTAACAACGGTGTCTCCGGTGTAGGTGTTCACTCCTCCCAAGACCAGCGTGCCGGCCCCGGACTTGGTGAGGGAACCCGTGCCGCTGACCACCGACGACACGGTGCCCGTGTGGCCCGCGCCAATCGCGAAGGTGTGGGTGCCGCTGCCGAGCACGATCGAAACCCCGCCGATGGCGAGGTCCGTGCCGGAGAGGTTGCCGATGGTGCCGTCGTTCCAATTGATCCGGGTCGTCAGGGTGCCGATGTTCGCCACCGTGCCCTGCTGGATGGTGGTGGCATTGAGCGCGGCCCCGCCGCCGAGGTTCACCTGGCTGTTGACGGTGATGGTGTTTCCGGAGGCGAGGCTGTTGGTGGCGAAGGTGAGCGTGGAAATGCCCGCCGTGCCGCCATTGAGATCCAGCAGCGCGGTGGCGATCTCGGTGCTGCCGGTGCCGGTGCCATCGACCGTTCCCAGGATCACGCTGTTCGCGCTCATGGTGCCGGCTCCCATCTTGAAGGTGCCGTTCACGGTGGTGCCGCGGCCGCTGGCGGTCGTGGATGCGCGTGCGACTGTGACCGTGCCGAACATCGCGTCCAGTGAACCCGCGCTGGTGTCGAAGGTCGCGTTGTCCACGTCCGACGACTGGAACGAGTTCCCCGAGCCGAGGTTCATGTCCGCGGTGCTGGTGCCACCGCCCGTCCCGCGGATCGTCAACGCCTTGCTGCCGGTCACGGACGAGCCGAACTGCACGATGCCCGAGGAGCGGGAGAGGCTCGCCGCGATGCCGATGTTGGCGACGTTGAGCGTGTTGTTCCGCCCGAGATTGAGGGTCGAGAGGGGCACGCCGTTGCTGCCACCCAGATTGCCCACAACGAAGTTGGCCGCGGTGATGGTGTTCGATTCCGCCGACAGCGACAGCGTGGTGAAATGCCCCGCCGAACCGCTGACCTGCACGCCGCCATCGAGACGCATGGAGCCCGAGGCATTGTTGTAGGCAAAGGCCCCGAGGCTGGACATGTCCACCGTCAGGTTGTTCGCGGTGTTCAGCGGGCTAAAGGCCAGCGTGGCCCCGGTGGTGGTCAGCGAAGTGGTGGAATCCCCGAGGATCGAAACCGTGTTCGTCCCGCTGGTTTGAGTGCCGAACGTCATACCGGCCACCGTCTGGGTAACGCCGGTGAGATCCAGCGTCACCGCGTTGGTGGTATTGGTGAAGGCCAGCGTGGTGGTGGCGGGCAGGGAATTCGCGGTGAGCACCTTGATCGAACCCGCGGCCAGCGTGGTGGTGCCGGTGTAGGTATTGGTCCCCGAAAGCTCCAGCGCTCCGGTGCCGGCCTTTGTGAATCCGAATCCACCGGAAAGATCTCCGGACAGCGCGATTTTTCCGGTGCTGGCGGTGAGCGTTACATTCGCCCCGAACTCGATCGGGAACCCGATCGACTGCGTGGCGGTGGAGAGATTCTCGATGCCACCGGTCAGAATCATTTTGTTCGTACCGCCGATGGTGTAGGCCGCGGCACCGGAAAGGAACCGCAGCGTGTCGAGGGTCGTCCCCGCCGCCAGATCATTGGCGAGGGTGGAATCGACTCCACCGCCCGGGAAGAGCAAGACGGAACCCGCGGGCGGAGTGGAAAGGATGTCCCAGTTTCCAGCCGTGGACCACAGGCCATCGCCGCCGGTGGAGTTCCATTGCAAAGTCGGCACGACCAGCAGAATGCCGGTGCCAGTGATACGGGCGTCGGTGTGGTCCGCGCCCGAACCGATCGCACCCCAGGTGCCGGTGGACTGGGTGACGCCATCGAAGGTGAGCGTCTTGATCTTGTCGGTGCCGGTGAAGTTGAGCGCCAGCGTGGCCGCGGCATGGACCTCCACGGTCGAGGCATCCGCGAGCAGCGAGTTCGCGGACAAGGTAAGGGAGCCGCCTTCCACCCGGGTGTCGCCGGTGTAGGTGTTCGCCGCCGAGAACGTCACCGCGCCGCCGGTCACCGTGACCGCCACCGCACCGGCGGAACCGTTCGTGATCGGGCTGCCGGAAACCTTGATCGCACCGGGACCCGCGAAGGTGAGGGTGCGCGTGCCGGTGTTGTTCGACCCCACGCCGCCGGTGAGGTTCAGCGCGTTGGCACCGGTGGTGGCGACCTGCGAGATGGTGCCGTTGCCCGCCATCAGGATCGCGCCGGAGAAAGTCGAATTGTTGTCGGTGTTGCCGCCGATGGAGTTCGTGCCGACGGACGGGTTGGCGTTGAACTGGATCGAGTTCGCGATGGTGAACGCCCCGTTGGTGAGCACCGCACCGCCGGAGGTGGATGCGCCGATGGTCACCGCGCTACCGCCCATGGCGCTGTTGTTGCCGAGCAGGAGGGTTCCGTTCCGCACCGTGCCGTTGCCGGATATCGTGTTGGTGCCATTGAACGTCCAGGTGCCAGTGCCGAGCTTGTCCCACGCCACCTTGTTGGTGGAGCTGTTGTTGGAGATGATCCCGTTGACGATGCCGTTGCCCGCGCCGCCGAACGCCTGAGTGCGCGAGGCATCCGCCACGGAACTGGCGATGTTGCCGTTGATGGTGAGGATGCCCGCGTCGGACTGGAGGTTGATGCCGTTGCCGCCACCCGCGGTGAGCGTGAGGGCGCCGGAGAGAATGTTCGTGCCCGACGCATTGCGGATGTGGGCGGTACCGCCGCCGTTCAATCCGGTGGCGGACGAGAAGTTGAACGCGTTCGCCACGGTGATGCCGCCGCTGAGCTGGGCGATGCCACCGGTGTCGACTCCGGTCTTGGTCATGGCCACCGCCCCGGTGCCGAGCGCCGAGCCATTGGTCAGCGCGAGCACACCGCCGCCATTGCTCAAGGTGGTGCCGCCGGTGTAGGTGCTGGTGCCGGAAAGCGTGAGGGTGCCACTGCCCGTTTTGACCAGTTTGCCAGCCTGCGAGGTGACGTTGATGATCGGCCGGGAAAGCGTGGTGCTGAAGCCGTTGGTATTGATGGTGCCGCCGGTTCCCGTGGCACCGACCTGCACGTTCGCCGTGCCACCCGCGGTGGTGATCAGGTCCGCGATGTCCGCGGAAATTTTCAGCACACCGCCATTGTTGAGGATCACGCTGGCCTGCGCTCCGGTCGCGACCGTCGCCTGGCTGTTGCGGATCTCCTTGCCCGTCGTGAAGGTGCCGGCGGTGACAGTCAGGCCGGTGGTCGTGGTGTTGGAGGTCGAGGTGTTCAGGCCGAACGCCGCGGCACCGGTGTAGACGAGGGAGCCACCGCTGTTGACGTTGACGTTGGCCGTTCCCCCGCCCTGGCTGGTGATGGCCACGGAGCCGCTTTGGGTCCACGTGTTGGCGATGTTCAACACCCCGGCGCGGCCGAGATTGAGGGCACCGGCATTGGTCACCGCCACGTTGGCATTGATCGTCTGGGCGGCGAATCCGCCCGAAGGCGCGCTGTTGCCGGCCTGCACCTGACTGGCGGCGGCGATGGAAATCGTGCTGCCGGTGTTGAAGTTGACGGTCGTGGCGTTCGTGTTCGGCGTGGTGCCATCGCTGCCGAGCAGCACCCAGCTTCCATTGGCCGCGGACTGGTTGCCGGTCACGGTGATGGTGCCGGCGTTGACGGCGGTGGTGCCGGAGTAGGTATTCGTGCCCGATAGCGTGAGCGTGGCCGCACCGGTCTTGGTCAGCCCCACAGTGCCTCCGATTGCCGAGGAAATGGTGGCCGCCGCGGTGGTCACGACGTTCGGAGACGTGAGTGCAACCGTGCCGCCGCTGAGGGTCACCACACCCTCCTCGAAGGTGAGGCCCGCCGGGCTCTGGGTGCCGGTTACCGTCACCGTGTAGGTGCCGGTGCCATCGGTGCCCGCGGAAAACACCGCGGTGTTGCCGTCGATCCAGCCGGTCGTGGCAGTAGCACCGGTCGAATCGGTGGACCAGAAGGTGCTCGATCCCCACGTGCCGGTCGGCGTGGCACCGGCTCCGGTGGTGGTGTCATTGCCATCCCAATACAGGTTGGCGGCGTGGGCGGAAAAGGAGAGGCAGACGATACCGAAGACGGCCGTCAGACGGAGAAACGGGTTCCGGAAATGGGGAGACATGCGGGTTTTGCGGATGAGTGTGGAGGGAAGAAAAGGCGCGGAAACAAAGGGAGCGGATTGCACGTAACAATTTCACGAGCAGCGAATCGGCGGTAGTCGGGTATTCTGCCGACGAAGCGCGATCTTGTCCGAAGGCGCTGATTGTGAGAGCGTCGACGGGTGTTTCCCCGGCTCCTTCTCGCGCTCCATCTGCTAGCCTCCATCCTCGTGTCCGCAGGTGCGGCGGAGCCCGTTTCCGTGGACATGCTCTATCGGAACTGGCGGACGCGCGAAGGCCTGCCGCAGGACCACATCCGCGTGATGGCGGGCACCCGCGATGGCTTCCTGTGGCTCGGCACGGACGCCGGATTGGCACGGTTCGATGGCGTGCGCTTCAAGGCCTTCGGCATGCACGATGGCCTCGGCGCGATCACCGTGCTGTGCCTCTATCAAAGCCTGGACTCCACCCTGTGGGTCGGCACCCAGGGCGGCGGCGTGAGCAGGGTGCGGGACGGCAAGATCGAGCGCACCTACGACCTGGGAGCCGGCCTGCCATCGAACTCGATCCTGGGCATCGCGGAGGACGACTCCGGCCATCCCGTGGTCGCCACGCTGGGTGGACTGGTGCGGCTGGAAGGCGCGAGCTTCGTCCCCTTCGACGTCCCTTCCAGCAATCCCCGGCAAGTAGCGCGGACCTTGTTCCATGCTCGCGACGGCACGCTGTGGGTGGGTTTCCAGAACAACGAGATCTGGCGCTGGAAAGCAGGCCAGTGGATCCGTGGCAGCGAAGGTGGCCCCACCAGCGCGCAGGCCTTCTGCCAGGATCTGAAGGGACGGCTGTGGGTCGGAGACAGCACCCGGCGGCTGTGGTGTCTCGAACAAGGCACCTGGAGTTCGCGCCCCCTGCCCATCCTCACGGGCGACATCAACACGATGGCCGCCGCGCCCGATGGCACGGTGTGGATCTCGATGTACCGCCGCGGGATCTGCGGTTGGAAGGACGACACCTTTGTCACGCCCGTTCCCGGAGGAGCGAAGTTCCTCGACATCGCGGAAACCGTCTTCGTTTCACCGGATGGCCAGCTCTGGGTCGGCACGTCGACCCGAGGCCTGTTCGCACTCACGCCGCGCAAGGTCGAGCTCGGCATCGTCGACGAGTCCACCGCGGGTCCGGGCGCGAATTTCATCGGCGCGCTGCTGGAGGTGGCGCCGGGCGAGTTCCTCATCGGCTCGCAGGGCCGCGGCTACTATCTCTGGCGTAATGGCACGGCACTCCCGATGGAAAGCGATGTCGAAATCAAGGCCAACACCTTCGGCAACGCCGCGATCCGCACCATCCAGGGCCGCGTCTTCGCGGGCGGCTCCGGCGGCGTTTACGAGTATCTGAACGGCAAGCTGGTCCGCCCCCAGAAACCGGAGCGGTTGATCCCCGACGTGTGGACCCTCTGCGAAGACCGGCCCGGCAGTCTGTGGGCGGGCTCCGGGCAAGGCGTGCTCTATCACATCGCCGGAGGAAAAATCGAAGAGGTCGGCTACGGCGGCCGTTTCGATCCGATCAAGGGACTGGCCGTGGACAAGAAAGGCGCGCTGTGGATCGGCACCCGCGGCAACAACGGCCTCTACCGGCTGGTGGGGAGCGAATCGAAGCGCTTCGGCGTGGAACAGGGAATGCCGAAGGACGCCGTCATCCGCGTGCTACACATCGACCGCAACGACACGCTGTGGGTCGGTACCGCGGGCAGCGGCCTGGTCGTCCGCCATGGCGACCGCTTCAGCACCTTTTCCACCCGCGAGGGCCTGCCCGACGACGTGGTCTCCCAGATCACCGTCGACGACACCGGACGCCTGTGGGTGGGCACCAACCGAGGCATGGCCGTCTTCACCGCCGAGGAAACCGCGGCCCTGCGCGAGGGCCGCGCCGCCGAGATCCATCCGCTCTTCATCAACCGCGCCGACGGACTCCGCTCCGAAGAATGCACGATCACCCCGCCGATCCGCACCAGCGATGGCCGGATGGCCTTCGCCACCAACGACGGATTCGTCCTGCTCAAGCCCTCCGATTTCCAGGGCGACACGCGCACGCCGCCGGTCTTCATCGAGGAGGTCTATGCCAACGGCAAGCTGGTCGAACCGGTGGCGGGCAGCCTCGAACTGCCACCGGGCATCGAGCGGCTTGAGATCCATTTCACCGGCCTGCACTTCGGCGCGCCCGAACGCCTGAAATTCCGCAACCGCCTCGCGGGCTTGGAAAACGGCTGGGGAGACGCCAGTACCGAGCGCCGCGTGGAGTACCGCAACCTCGCGCCGGGCAAATACCGGTTCGAGCTTTCCGGCACGATCGGCAACGGCCTCTGGAGCCAGGCTCCCGCGATTCTCGAAATCAACCTCGCCCCTCATTTCTGGGAAACCGGCTGGTTCCGTGCGCTGGTCGTGATCTCGGCCCTGGCGCTGGTGGGCTGGATCGTCCGCCGCCGCGAGCGCATGCGCGCCCAGCGCAAGATCGAAGCCCTCAAGCGCGAGCAAGCGATCCAGAACGAACGCGCCCGCATCGCCCGCGATCTCCATGACGACGTCGGTGCGAGCCTCACCCAGGTGGCCCTGCTCAGCGAGCTGGCGCAGGGCGACCTCACCCAGCGACCGGAGCGCGCCAGCGCCCACATCAATGAGATCTTCACCACCGCCCAGGACGTCACCCGCTCGCTCGATGAAATCGTGTGGGCGGTGAACCCGGCGCACGACACGCTGGAGAGCTTCGTCACCTTCCTCGGGGCCTTCGTCCAGAACTACACCCGCTCCGCCGGCCTCGCCGCCCGTCTCGACCTGCCCGCCACCCTGCCGCCGCTGCCGCTGTCCTCCGCGATCCGCCACCACGTCTATCTGGCGACCAAGGAGATCCTCCACAACGTGGTGAAACACGCCTGGGCCACCGAAGTCCACCTTTCGCTATCCCTCCAGCCCGGCTCGTTCCGGTTGATGCTGGAGGACAATGGCCGCGGATCGGTCCCCGCCCAAACGCCCTCCCCCGGCGGGGCCGACGGTCTGCCAAATCTCCAGGAGCGCTTGCAGCAAATCGGTGGCACATGTGTCTATGACAGTCGGCCGGGCGAAGGAACCCGCGTCGAAATGAACGTCCCGCTCGATCCGCCGCCGTGAGTCGGCAGTTTTACCGACTAGCCTGATCAATCCGGTCAATTATATCCTGCACCCGCTCCCGCCCTGATGAATACGGCCACCATTCCGATCACCGTCGCCCTCGTGGAGGACGATCCGCGGATCCGCCGCAGCCTGACCACCATCCTCGCCCAGGAGGAGGACATCCGCTGCGTAGGGGCATTCCCGAGCGCCGAGGAAGCGCTCATGGAGCTGCCGTCCTTGAAGCCGAAGGTGCTGCTGATGGACGTGAACCTGCCCGGCATGACCGGCGTCGACTGTGTGCGGCAGCTTTCCGGAAAAGTCCCCGGCACCCAGATCCTGATGCTCACGGTGCACGAGGACGCCGATGTGATTTTCAACTCCCTGGCCGCGGGCGCCAGCGGCTACCTGCTGAAACCCCCGCGTGCGTCCGAGCTGATCGCCGCGGTGCGGGACGTCTTCACCGGCGGCGCGCCGATGACCAGCCTGATCGCCCGCAAGGTGGTGCAATCGTTCAATCACCATGCCCCGGCCGCCAACGAAGCCGAGGGCCTTTCACCGCGGGAAACGGAAGTGCTGGACCGCCTCGCGAAAGGATTCGCCTACAAGGAGATCGCCGCCGACCTCGGCATCAGCTACTCGACCGTGCAGACGCACATCGAGCGCATCTACGAGAAGCTCCACGTGCACTCCCGCTCCCACGCGGTGATGAAGTACCTGGGCATCAAGTAGCACAAGCATTCCTGCTTGTGAGTGGGCAAAGTCCGCTTCACGTGAGACTCACAAGCGATCCTAACGAATGGCTTGGAGCCTCTTCCTGAATCGTGCCGCGCACATTCACAAGCAGGAATGCTTGTGCTACCGAAACATCTCCAGCGTGCGATCCAGGAACCAGCACGCGGAGACGATGCCCAAGGCGTAGATCGATCCCAACACCGCGCGCCGCGGCACGTCGATCTGCAACGCCCGGACCGCTCCGGCCAATGCCAGCCACCCGACCACGAACACGAGCTGACCGATTTCCACGCCGCAGTTGAAGAACAACAGCGCCGCCGGGATCTCCGCCGTGGGCAGCCCCAGTGAATTGAGCGCACCCGCGAAACCGAGGCCATGCACCAGACCGAAGCCGAACGACACCAGCCACGGGTAGTTCGCCGCGAGCGTCTTCTTCCCGCGCCACGCGTGTACGTTCTCCACCGCGAGGAAGACGATGCTCAAGGCCACGATCGTGTCGACCAGCAGCGTCGGCAACTGCAACTGCCCCAGCACCGACATCGCCAGCGTGATGCTGTGCGCCACCGTGAAGGCGGTGATCGTCATCACCAGCCGCTTCCGCCCTTTCACCAGCAGCAACAAGCCGAGCACGAACAGCAGGTGGTCGAACCCGCGGAGGATGTGCCCGATGCCGAGTACCACGTAACGCTTCGCTGTCTGGAATGAATTGCCCGAGCCCGCTTTCAGCATGCCCATGTCGATGAGGATGCCTTCCCCACCGCTGGTGAAGAACTGCCGCGCCTGTGTGCCGTTCTTCCAATACACCGTGAACAGCACGCCATTGCGCTTCCATGGCAGCAGGATCTTGTCCTCCGATGACAACGGCCGGTCGCCCGAGGTAAAGTTCAGGCCAATCGCCCCAGAGGCCGCGCCTTCCGATTCCTCGTTCCACTGGCTGCCCGGCGGCAGGATCGGACGGCCCTGCGCCTCCGCACTGCCGGGAGACGCCAGATAGGAAAGGCGGTACTGGTTCCCCTCGAACTCCTCGAGGTTCACCGTGTCCACGCCGAGCTGATGGGCGCGGAGCGGCACCATCAGGCACAGCAGGACGAGTAGTATCCAACGGCCCGGGTTCATGGCTTCACCGGGGTGACGGGCGGCAGCACCACTCTGTAGGATTTCTTCATTTCCTCGACCTTCCGGGAAATACCCTCGGCCTCCTTGAGGCCGGTCCACTTGCCGGTGAGAGTCGGCCGCAGCTCGGCCATCGGCATGTCTTGCTCCGGCTCGGACGACAGGACCTTTACGAAGTGGACGCCGCGGTTCGACGTGAACGGACCGGACCACACGCCCTTCTCGCACTTCAAGAGGGTCTCGGTGAACGCCTGGCCGAAGAGGTGGTTGAGCTGGGTGCTGAAGGTGGGAGGCAAGGGATTCGCGAGGCGGACCGTGGGATCGCCGAGACCCTGCGGCGGCGTTCCGGCGCGGAGTTTCTCCAGCAGACCTTCCGGCACCGCCTTGGCGTCTGAGAACGAAACGTGCTCGAAGCCCACTTTCGCCGGGTAACGGTAGATCTCCGGCGTCTGGTTCCGCAGCGCCACGAGGTCTGCCTCGGTCGGCGGCGGCACGATCGGCCGCAGAGAAGTGCGCATGGTCTGCACCAACAGCCCGCGCACCCGGTTGTCCTGAATCAAGCCGGTCCGTAGCGCCTCGCGGTAGAGGATTTCGCTTTCGATGTACTCGTCGGTGATCTTCTTCACCTCGTCCGGAGTGGCGGCACGACCGAGGGCGCTTTCGTATTCCTTCACCATCCCGCTGATGAGCTGAGGCGACAGCTTCACCTCCGGCTTGGCGAAGAAATGCCACGCCACCAGCAGCAGCGCGGCGGCGATCAGGAAATGCAGCAGCGGCTCCTTCAACAAGGCGGGCACCCCCCGGCGGGCCGGGGCTGGAGGCGGATCAACGGACATCGGGAAGAAGAGGTTCGGGCAAGCAAGGCAAAACCAGCGCGGGAAAGCAACGGTCCTGTCACAAGCTGCCCGTTCCCGGGATGGATCAATGCGGGATCTCGTTCGGCGCGGCGGCACGGATGGTGCGGAAACCGATCTGGCCGTAGATCGTCTCCCCGACCGGAGGGAATGGATAGCGGTGTGCGTTGGTCATGTCCGCCTCGTTGTTCCACCAGCTCCCACCACGGGTCAGGCGGGTGCCGCCGGTGTCCGGCCCCTTCGGATCGAAGAGCTTCGGCTTCTCGTAGTCCGAGTAGCGGTCCCAGCACCATTCCCAGACGTTGCCGGACATGTCGTAGAGCCCGAAGCCATTCGCCATGTCGGGCCCCGGCACGGCCTGGTGACCATCGAAGTAACCGACCGGCGTGCTGAGCGGATAGGGTGCCTCGGTGTGATCGATGGCCTGCTGGTATTGCCAGCCATTGGTGCGGCCATTGAGCGGCTCGTTGCCCCAACTGTAGGTCTTCCCTTCCAGGCCACCGCGGGACGCGCGCTCCCACTCGGCCTCGGTCGGCAGGCGGTAGCCGTTGCCCGCCCAGTTCACGTTGGCGGAAACCAGATCGACCGTGCCCGTGCGATAGACGGTGGTGGTGGTCGTATCGGTGTAGTAGGCGGGCACGCGGCCCTCCATCTCGGAGCGGGCGTTGCACCACTTCACCGCATCATACCACGACACCGCCGGGGCCGGATGATCGAGCGGCGGATTGAAGGTGAGATTGAGCGGAATGTCGTAACCGTGCGCCAGCGCCCAGGTCGCGACCGTTTTCCAATCGCCGAGCGTCACCTCGAACTTGTCCATGTAGAACGCGGACACCTGCACCGGGTGGGCCGGCATCGCCGATTGCTCGCCGCCGTTGTCATCACCCATCGTGAAGGCGCCGGCGGGGATGAACTTCATCACGCGCACCAGGCTGCCGGGTTTGGGCGCGACGGAGGTGGCCAGCGAATCAGGATCCAAAGTGGAGCCGGGAAGCAGATCCGCCTTCACCTTGTAGAACGCCTTGGCGCCACCCGTCAGGGTGACATCGGCGGTGGTCAACGGTTCGGTCGCCGGGATGCCATCCCGCACCAGCGTGAACGGCGTTTGCAGGTCGGGAGATGACCAGATGCCGTAGCTGCGGCCCGCCGCGCCCGGCCAACTCAGGGCCAGCTTGTTCGCCGCGGTTTTCTGAAGGCCGGTCACGCCGAACGTTCTCGCGGCATCGAGATCGTCCATGCCCGCGACGAACTCCTCGGCGGCGGTCTTGCCGTCACCATCGGCATCGGCCTGCTCCGCCGCGGCGAGGTTGCCGCCGGTCACCTTGCCATGGCGCTCCAGCCACCATTTCGGCGTGCCTCCGGGAGCGGCCACCGCCTTGAAGTCCGCGGCGATTGTGCGCGGCTGGTCGAGCGTAAGCGTGAGGTCCGGCGAAACCGGTGCACCATTCACATCCCCGCGCCACGCGGCGAACCCGAAGTCGGACGCCGGTTGCGCATGCAATGTAACCGTGGTGCCGAGCGTGTGCCAGCCGCCCGCATTGGTCGGCAGGATCGAACCTTCCGAGCCACCGGCGATCTCCAGCACCACCTGCGGGCTCCAGCTCCACGTGAGCGTGGTGTCGGCATTGATCGTGAAGCTGCCCGATGTGGACTCCCCGGAAGTGCCATTGCCCAGCGTCCACCCGGTAGGCACGAAACGACTGCGACCGTTCTCCACCGGCTGGGCGGAGAAGTTGACCTGCGAGCCATGCGGGAAGGAATACGAGCCCGGCACCGGGATCGTGTTCACCTGATCCGACACCACCGTGAGCGTGTGATAACCCGTGGCGAAATTCGCGATGAGCGGACCGACCGGACGGCTCATGCTGGCAATCGTGAAGACATTCCCGGCACTCGTGCCCGCGGCGGTGTCACCACTCCAAACGGTGAAGCCTGCGCCGGAACCCGCGTTCGCCGTGACCTGCACGCCGGTGCCCTCATCGATCCACGAGCCATTGCCAGTCACCGTGCCGGAGCCGTTTACTCCGGTCTGAAGGAGATACTGCGTCTTCCACTGCCAGGTGAAGGTGAAGTCCCCGGTCACCGTGATTTGCGTGCTCTTGCCGCTGCCGGATTGGGTCACGCCGCCGGTGGTGGCCCAACCGGTGCAGACATGGCGGACATTGCCATCGGTGTAGTCCTGCGCGGAGAAGCTGGCGGTGGTGCCCTGCTCGAAGGGATAGCTGGCCGGTGTCGGCGTCACGCTTGGGTAGCTCGAAACGACCACCACGTTGTAGGTCGGCACCAGCGGGGTGAACTCCGCCGTCACCGGACCGCGGCCGCGCGTCATCGGCACGGTGATCGAGGTGCCATCCACGGTGCAACCCGCGATGTCCCCGCTCCAGCGCAGGAACGAGGCACCGCCGTCCGGCTGGGCGAGGATGGTCACGGATGCCCCCGCGGACTGGTAGCCGCTGTTCACACTGACGATGCCGCGGCCGGTCGCCTGGGTATCGAGATAGTATTCGGTCGCCCAGTTCCACGTGAGCGTGGCGTCGCCGCCCATGGTGAAGGACGCCGTCTTGCCCGAGCCCGCTCCGGTTTGGCCGCCGGTGAGCGTCCAGCCGGTGCACTTGTAGCGCGTGGTGCCAATGACGTTGTCGGCCGCGCTGGCCACCACCGGTGTGCCCTCCTCGATGCTCACCGTGCCGACGGCGGGCGAAACGGTCGGCTGCGCCGAAACGATCGTGAGATTGTGGTTGAAGCGGGTGTCGAAGTCGGTGGTCAGCAGGAACTCGCCGCCGTTCTTGTCGGTGAGGTCGAGCATGCCGGTGTTGTCGGACGTGAGCTGCGCGGACGGGCTGCCGGTGTTCGACATGTAACGCCCGAGATGCGGCGAGTAGGTTGTGTTGTAGATCTGGTTCTGCGCCGGGCGGAATTCCATGATGCGCAGGAAGCCGTTGCCGCCGTTCGGCAGCGTCTGGTAGTCGGCGATGACCTGGTGGACCGTCTTGCCCGCCGCGTTGGTGTCATCGACGTTGTACTGCGCGAAATTGTGGCCGCAGATCACCATGTAGACCTGGTTGAACGGCCTCACCAGGGTGTTCCAGATGTCGGTGACGGGATTGCGGTCCGGACCGACGCTGATGTAGCCGGTCGGCCAGTTCACGCGGCCACGCTGGCCGGTGCCGCTGCCGGAGGAACTGGAGGCCCCCGTTTCCGCGAGGTAGTCGTGGGTGGTGAGGAAGGTCACGGTGCGCGGGTGCTGGCTGAGCACGGTGGCGGCCCAGGCCATGTCGGAGTCCGGGCAATCGCAGTCGATGTGGAGGAACATGTAGTCCCGGCCGTTCACCGTGATCACCTGGAACGAGCTGTAGCCGCGCGGCGAGGCCCCCTGATACCAGTTGTAAACCTGGCTGGTCGCGGGATCGACCCAGCGCGGATGGGTGGGCCCGAAGCGGTCGAGGTAGTGGGTGGAGCCGTTGGCGAGGTCGTGGTTGCCGGTGCAGACGCCATACGGAAGCTTCGTGTCCAGCTTGCCCATGGCGGCGGTGGCGATGTTCCACTGGCCGGTGTTGGTGGCGCTGTCGACGATGTCGCCGAGGTGGGTGAGGAACTTGATGTTGAGCGTCTCCTTGTTGTCGATCACCCACTGCGTCTGCTTGTCGTAAATGCCGAGCGAGGCGTTCGCCGCGTTGCAGTAGTTCTGCGTGTCCGGCAGGCCGACGACGGTGAAATTCTCCACCGCGGCGAAGTTCGCGGTGATGGTCGCGTGGGCGCGGCTCACCGGGACCACGATGCTCTTTCCTCCCATCGTGCAGCCGGTGGTGTCACCGCTCCAACCGGCGAAATAGTAACCTGCCGCCGGGGTGGCGGTGATCTGGACCGGACGGTTCGCCTCATACCAGCCGCTCGACGCGCTGATGGTGCCGGAACCACTGATCGCGAGCTCGACACGATATTCGGTCTGCCACAGCCACGTGAGCGTGGAATCGCGGGTCAGCGTCATCGACATCGAGGAGGCGGTGCCGCTGTGCGGGCCATCCCCCACCATCGACCAGCCGATGCAGTGGTAACGGGACGTCGCGGTGGCCTCGTCGCTCACGCTGTTGTTCAACACCGTGCCGCGGGCATTCGGATAAGTGCCAACCGCTGGCGCGGGCGTGCCGTGGGCCGACATGATCGTCAGCACCGGATCGGCGAAGGGATTGGTGACGGTCACATTGAACGTGATCGTGTCGGTGGACCAACCGTCCGACACCCGGACCACGAACGAGTCCAACCCGGAGAACCCATTCGCGGGCGTGTAGCTCACCCCGGCGGAAGTGTTGGCACCGGCAACATTGACCGTGCCGCTGGTGGCCGGGGTTGAAACCATCCAGGAAAGAGCCTCGCCGTCCGCATCCGTCGCGTGAACAGTGGCCGCGACCGCGCCGCCATTCTTGGTGGCGTTGAGCGTGTAGGTTTCGCCCTCGGTGATGACCGGCACATGGTTCGGACTCACCGGCGTGACGCCGTCGGCGGCGGCCACGGAGGCATCGCCCAGCACCAGCACCTCGCCGGGCGTCAGCGCGCGGCCCCACACGGCGAGCGTGGTGACATCGATGGTGTCGTCGCCGCCATTGTCATCGGCGAAAGCCAAGAAGCCCGCTGGATCGAGCGCGTAGCTGTCATCCACCACGCCCGCATTGCCGTCAACCCACAGCGAGCCATTCACGTAGAGGCTGCGGTCCGTGCCGTTCTTCACCACCATCACCACGCGGCACCACGTGCTTGCGGAGGTCGACTGCGAGGATATCCCCCCCAATCCGGCGTGGCCCACCTTGCCGGTGGCATCCACCGTCAACTCGGCGTCGTCGCTGTTCGCGAGCGTGGTTTGATAAAGCGATTTGGTGGTTCCCGCGTTCGAATACTTCACATCCCACAGGATGGAATACTCGTTCACCTTGCTGCCGCCGCCATTGGCCGCGACGCCGTGCGGCACGAGATAGTGGCTGCCCGCGCCGATCTCGATGGCGCCATCGCCCGCGGCCCGACCGGCCACCTGGCTGAACATCGCGCCGTTGCGAACAAGGCGGCTGCTTCCCACCGTCGGAGCCTCCGGGCGGGTCGGCTCATCGAACTGCCACAGCGCGTATGGAGCCGGCTTCGGCGGCAGCGCCACATCCATCGGGGTGCCCGCGCCCGCCAGCAGCGCGATCTGGTTGTCCGACAGCACGCCATTGAACGACGCCATGGACGAAACCGCGATCGCGCCGTCTTCCCCATCATCGTCGGCGAAGGCCAGTATCTGGCCCAGCAAGCCGTAGCGGGTTTCATCGAGCGCCCCCACCGAACCGCTGAGCACCTTCACACCATCCACCCACACGTTGCGGCCCGTGCCGTTGTTCACCGTGAGCACCACGCGGTGCCAGGCATTGGTGGAAATGGCGGACGCGGAATAGCCGCCGAGTCCGGCATTCACCCCGATGTTGTTGGTCGTGTTGATGAACAGGTCGCCGTCGTCGTTGTTGCCGAGCGTCGTCTGGAGGAGGTTCTTGTAGATCGACGCGCTGGCGGTGGGGATCTTGATGTCCCACACCAGCGAATACTGGTTCGCACGCTTGGCCGTGGCACCGCCGTTCGGCTGCACGCCGTGCGTGACCTTGTAATAGCTGCCCACGGCCACCTGCACCGCGCCGTCCGCGCCATCGATGCCGGTCACCGTGCTGAATCCGCTGCCGATCGGCTCCAGGTCGAAACCGATGGTCGCTTGGTTGCGGTTGGCCGCGTTGTTGAACTCCCACAAACCGGTCAACCGCGGCGTGGCGGAGGATTCCGTGACCACCACGTAGACGGTAGTGGAACTACTATCGGTGCCGTCGCTGGCCCGGATCACAAACGAATCCGTGCCGGAATAGCCTGCCGCCGGCGTGTAGGAAAGCGGACAGGTCGCGTTGCTGCCGGTGAGTTGGACCGCGCCGTGCGACGCAGGCGTGGTGACGCTCCAGGTGATCGCATCGCCATCCGAATCGCTGCCGTTGAACGTCGTGGCGACCGCTGCCCCGTCCTTGACGGCATCCAGCGAAGTGGTGGCACCCTGCGCGATCACCGGCGCATGGTTCACCGGCGGCACGGTCGAAACCGCCACCCCGGCCTTGCCCAGCGCGGTGGCCTCGGCGGCGGTCATCGCCCCGTCCCAGATCGCGACGGCCCCGACGTTGAGCGGGTTGTTTTCCCCGTTGTTGTCCCCGAAGAGCAGGATCGACGACTGGAGCGCGAAGTGCCCGTTCAAGGTTCCCGCGCTGTGGGTCTTGAAGAGGGCTCCATCCACGTAGCTCACGATGCTCGTCCCGAGGTCCACCGAGATCACCACGCGGTGCCACTTCCCGGCCGACATCGCGCCGGAGTAACCGATCTCGGCGATGCCGAGGGTTTCCGCGGTGCTGGCGTTCTTGATGAAGAACTCCGCGTCGTCGTTGTTGACCGGGTTCGTCTGGTAAAAGCTGCGCCACGTGCCGCGGCTCGCGCTCGGCGAGAACACGTCGAACATCAGCGTGTATTTGTTCACCACCGTCGTGCTGCCGCCGTTCGGCGTGATGCCGTGGGTGAGCTTGAGCCGGTTGGCCGCTCCAGCCACCGTGGTGACCACGCCATTGAGCGTCGTCACCGGCGTGGGTGTCGCGTCATCTGCCAATGTGGCACTGTAAGTGGGAGCCGTGCCCTCGATCACCAGATTCGGAGCGGCGGCACCACCCACCGTCACACCGGAGAAGTTACCGCCCGAGGCCGGGCTGGCGAATTCCCAATAGCCCTTCAACTGGGCGGCTTGGGAGAGACCGGCGCACGCGAACAGCGTGGCGGCGGAGACGAACGGACGGAACAAAGCGGGGCGAGGCATGGCGAAAACGCGGGAGCGGGAAGACTACCCTCGCATCCTCCTCTGATCCCGGCCGTGACGACAATGGCTCCACGGCAAGAGTACTTGAGGGAAACGCAATCCCCTTGCCCCAGCTCCGTCACCACGAAAAGCTGGACACGATTGGGGCCGATGGCCCGTATCCCGGAAACGCATGCTCCGAAATCCCGCGCCTTCACCCCGCCGCACGGCCCTTCCCGTCGCCCTGCTCCTGCTGGCGCTGGCGTGCCCCGCCCATGCGCATGCCGCCCATGGCGAGGCCGCGGGATTCGCCACCGGCTTCGGTCACCCGTGGTCCGGCTGGGATCACATCCTCGCGATGATCGCCGTGGGCCTGTGGGGAGCCCAACTCCGCGCGCCCGCGGTGTGGGTGCTGCCGGTCGCCTTCCCGCTGGTCATGGCCATCGGCGGTTTCCTCGGCCTGATCGGCGCTCCCCTTCCCGGCACCGAAATCGGCATCGCGCTTTCCGCCATCCTGCTCGGCGGCATGGTCGCCTTCGAAGCCCGCCCGCCGCTGTGGATCGCCGCCGTGCTGGTCGGCATCTTCGGGCTCTTCCATGGCCACGCCCACGGCACCGAGTTGCCAGAGGGCCAGAACGGCCTGCTCTACAGCCTCGGTTTCGTCATCGCCACCGGCTGCCTCCACGGCGTGGGCATCGCCATCGGCCTGATCCACAAGTGGAAGGGCGGCCGGATCTCGCTGCGGGGAGCCGGGATCGCAATCTCGCTGGCGGGGTTCTGGTTCGCCAAGGAAGCGCTGGCATGAAACGCCGCCTCCTTCCCATCGCCCTCGTTTCCCTGCTGGGAACCGCCGCCGCGAACGCCCATGTGGTCACGACCGGCCTAGGGCCGCTCTACGATGGCGCGAGCCATTTCGCGCTCTCACCGGAAACCTGCGTGCCCCTCGCTGCCATCGGACTCTTCGCCGGCCTCCGCGGCGCGGCAGCAGCCCGAAAGGCCCTTTTTATCATCCCCGTCGCCTGGCTCATCGGCGGCCACCTCGGCCTCACCTGGGGCACAGCTCCCGGCTATCCCCTCGCCGCGGCCACCTTCCTCGTCCTCGGCCTCCTGATTGCGACCGATTGCAAACTCAAGCCCGCGTTCGTCGCCGGTCTTGCCGCCATCGTCACCGCCCTCCACGGCTGGATCGAGGGCCTCGACCTGCGGACGGAAGGCGGCGGCACGATGGCCACCCTCGGAGGAGCGGTCGTCGCCGCCATCTTCTTTCTCCTCGCCTCCGGTCTCGTGCTCGCGCTCAAGCCCGCCTGGACCCGCATCGTGGTGCGGGTCCTCGGAAGCTGGCTCGCCGCCACCGGCCTGCTGATGACCGGCTGGTGGCTACACCCACCCAAATCCCGTCAGGGCGCGGACAATGCCTCGATCTGTCCCCGAACCTTGGTCGCCTCCTCGGCCAACCCGGCCTTTTCGCAGGCCGCCACCAGCCCCTTGAGGCAGGCCATGTCGTTCGGAAACGCTTTCAGCGCCTCGCGATAGGATTCCACCGCGTCCGCCGGCTTGCCGGTGGCCATCTGGAAATCACCAACCCGCAGCGCCATCGGCGTCAACACCGCCGGCGGCAGCAGCATCGTCGCACGACTCTGGCGATCGGCCGCCGCGCGGAACCAGTTGTAAGCGGAGCCCTGCCCGGCCTTCGGACCTGCCTGCGCCTGACGCCCCCGGAGTTCGCTGGCCAGCACTTCCATCGCGCGGAAGGAACGGTTCCAGAACGAACGCTCGCCGCTGACCTGCGACACCTTCTGGATCTGCGCGAACGTCTCGCCGTGGTGACTGAAGGCCTCGGACACCTTGGCCGCCTCGCCGAGCTTGCCTTCATCGATCTGGCGCAGGCCATCGAGATCGATTCGCAGCCCATCCACATACCACCGTGCCAGCGAGCGGTCCTTGTAGGTGGCGATCTCCTCCGCCTTCGGCAGACTGGCCAGCGCCTTGGCCGCATCGCCCTTGGCCCCACGGCTCATCAGCAGTCGCGCGGGCAGGGTCTTCGCCTCCCACAGCAACATCCGGCCACCGGGAGATGCCGCGCGCTCGACCGGCACTTTTTTCCCGGCCAACGCGGTGGCAGCGGCCAACGCCGTGTCGAAATCCCCCTTCGAAGCCAACGCCACCGCACGGTAGCTCTCCGCCGCAACCCAGGCCGGACAATCGAGCGCCGTCACCTTCGCGTTCTTCATCCACTCCTCGAACAAGGTGGACGCGCGGGCAAACGCCGCGGCCGCCTTCGCGTGGTTGCCGGTGCGCCACTCATAGTGGCCGAGCAGTTGGAAATACGGCGGGTAGTTCGGCGCCAGTTCGCACAGCTTGCGCGCCAACGGCAGCGACGCCTCCAGGTCGGGGCCCTCCGCGCGGATCGTCAGCAAGGCGTTGAGCAACACCGTGCTGTCCGGATAACGGTCCAGCAGGGTGGACAGGATCTTTTCCGATCGTTCCTGGTCCTCGGTCGGCTTGTCGAACTCGTCATAACCGCCGCGGCCGAACAGGGCCGCGAACATCTTGGCCTGGAGGTCGTTCGGGAAACGCTCGGACAACTTGCGGAACGCGTCCGCCGCACCGGCCGGGCCCTCCTTGAAATACTGGATCAGCCCGTAGGCGTAGCCGCGCTCGAGCTCGTTGCCCACACCCGCGTCCACCAGCGTGAGCATCCGCTCCACCGCCGCATCCCGCTGCGAAATCGTTTCCGGATTCGGGGCAATCAACGCCACCGCCATCCCCCAGTGCGCCAACAGGCAGTTCGGATCCCGCTTCGCCGCCGCCGCGAAATGGCGCGCCGCCTCGAACTCCCAGCCGCCGTGGAGGTGGTCGAGCCCCTCCACCACATGCGCCTGGGTTTCCTGATCCGCCGCCGTGACCGCCATTTTCAGGCCTCCTTGGAATTCATGCAGGCCCGGCTCCGCGATCGCCGCCACCGCGGCGGGAATCATCGCCGCTACCTCGGGATTGCCGGGTTTGGCAGGGGCGGGCTCCCCGGCCGCCGTCGCGAGCACCGGCATCAGGAGGAAAGTCGGAATCCAGCGGATCATGGCGGGACGATGCCGCCCGCCCCCGGCCCGGTCCAACAAAATGACGCTGGCACGCGGCGGTCCCGCGGCGTTAGATCACGGGACATGAAGCTCGGAGTCATCGGATGTGGAAAAATGGGCACGGCCCTGGTGGAAGGAGCCCTCAAGGCCGGTGCGGTGTCCGCCGCGGACATCACCGGCTGCGATCCGGTCCAGGCGGCACTCGACGCCTTCACCCAGGCCACCGGCGCGGCCACCGCCGCCGATGCCGCCGCCATCGGCGCGTCCTGCGACACCATCCTGCTGGCCACCAAGCCCCACGACGTGGCCGCCGCCCTCAAGCTCGCCGCCAAGGGCGCGAACGGCCAGCCGCGGCTGGTGATCTCGATCGCCGCCGGCCTCACCCTCACCACCCTGGAAGGCAGCGCCCCGGACACCTTCCGCATCATCCGCACCATGCCGAACACCCCGGCCATGGTCGGCCAGGGTGCCACCGCCTTCTGCCGCGGCACCCACGCCACCCCGGCGGACGCCGAAACCGCCTTGCGCCTGCTGAGCGCCGTGGGCCACGCCATCGAGGTCCCGGAGCGCCTGATGAATGCCGTCACAGGCCTGTCCGGCAGCGGCCCCGCCTACGTCTACCTGATCATCGAGGCCCTCGCCGATGGCGGCGTGAAGGCCGGGCTCGGCCGTGCCGACTCCATCAAGCTCGCCGCCCAGACCGTCCTCGGCGCCGCCGCCATGGTCATGGAAACCGGCCTCCACCCGGCCGTGCTCAAGGACATGGTCACCTCCCCCGGCGGCACTACCATCGCCGCCCTGGCGGAAATGGAAAAGCACGGCGTCCGCGCCGCCATGATCGGGGCGGTCGATGCCGCCGTCCGCCGCGCCGCCGAACTCGGAGGTTCCTGATAGATCCTGATAGGATTTCGCTTTCCCGCTCTCATTCCCCGTTCCTATTCTCCCGCCATGTCCCCGAGGTCATTGATCGTGCTCGCCGGCTCCGCCGCCCTGCTTGCTTCCTGCGGCTCGAAAAACGAGGGGCCTCCCCTCGCCTCCCACGCCCCGAAGTCGAAGGCCGAAAGCGAAGGCCTCTACTGGCAGGCCAAGAAGGCCGATGACTCGGGCGACCGCGAAAAGGCGATCAAGCTCTACAAGGAATCCGCCGAAGCCTCCCCGACCGCGCCGAACTCCGCCCAAGCCCGTTTCCGCCAAGGCCAGCTTCTGGAGCAGAAGGGCGACCTGCCGGAGGCATTCGACGCCTACGAGAAGCTCATCCTCGGCTACCAGGGCAGCGGCTACTACACCAAGGCCCTCGACCGCCAGATCTCCATCGCGAACACCGCCGCCAACGGCCACATCAAGACCAGTTTCCTCGGCCTGAAGTCCGGCCTGTCCCGCGACAAGGTCGTCGGCATGCTCGAGCAGGTCCGCGAAAGCGCGCCGAAATCCTCCGCCGCCGCGGCCGCCCAGCTCTCGCTCGGCCAGCTCTACCAGCAACAGAAGAAGGACAAGGAAGCCGTCGAAGCCTACAAGAAGGTCGTCAGCGACTATCCCGACCGCCCGGAAGCCCCGGAAGCCCAGTTCCGCGTGGCGCAGGTCTACATCCAGCAGGCCCAGCGCGGAAACCAGAACCAGGCGACCATCAACCTCGCCCGCGAGGCCCTGCAGGACTACCTCAACCAGTATCCGAACCACCACCGCGCCGGGGAAGCCCGCCGCCTGATGGCGGACCTCGGCGGCCAAAGCGTCCAGCGCTCCTTCGACGTCGCCGAGTTCTACCTCAAGACCAAGGAATACGAGTCCGCCAAGGTTTACTACCGCGAGGTGGTCCGCCGCGCCGGCACCAACTCCCTGGGCCAGAAGGCCAAGAGCCGCCTCGCCGAACTGGGCGAGCATTGATTTGAATCCGGATCCCGATTGCCTGCCATGATGCGCCTCCTCGCCGTTTCCGCCGCCGTCGCCCTGAGTTCCTGTGCTGGCTACCAGCTCGGCGGGGTGAAGCCCGCCTCGCTCGCCCGGATCAAGACCATCCAGGTGCCGATGTTCGGAAACGACACCCAGCACCCGCGCGCCGAGGCCATCGCCACCTCCGCCGTGGCCAGCGCCCTGGCCCAGGACGGCACCTACCGGATCTCGAACCTCGACAAGGCCGACGCCGTCCTCGAGGGCCGCATCCGCCGCATCGATTACCTCCAGATCCGCGGTGAACGCCTCGACACCCTTCGCCCCCAGGAGCTCCAGAACACCGTCACCCTGTCCTGGACCCTGAAGGATGCCAAGGACCCCACCAAGGTGCTCGCCAATGGCAACGCCGTGGGCCACAGCCAGTTCTTCGTGGACGCCAATCTCCAGACCTCCCGCAACAACGCGCTTTCCGACGCCTTGGAACGCGCCGCGGACTCCCTGGTCTCGAAGCTCGCCAACGGCTACTGAGCCCCGCCGCCCCTTCCACGGACGGGGCGGGATCGCGACCCCGATGGAACAATCCGATACTCCCACCCCCGGCAGCGGCGGACGCGTGATCCTGGTGCCGACCCCGATCGGCAACCGCGATGACCTCACGCTGCGCGCCCTGGAGGTCCTAAAGACCTGCGACCGCATCGCCTGCGAGGACACCCGGCACTCCGCCCCTCTCCTCCAACACCACGGGATCGCCTTCAAGCCGCTGGTCTCGCTCCACGAGCACAATGAGATCCGCCGGATCCCCGAACTGATCGCCGCCGCCCAGGCCGGCGAAACCATCGCCGTGGTGACCGATGCCGGCATGCCCGGCGTGTCCGACCCCGGCTACCGCCTGATCCACGCCTGCATCGAGGCCGGCGTGCCCCACGAGGTCCTGCCCGGCCCCTCGGCCGTGCTCACCGCCCTGGTCGGCTCCGGCATGCCCTGCCACGCCTTCCGCTTCGGCGGCTTCCTGCCGGTGAAGTCCGGCCGCCGCCGCCAGGCGCTGGAGGAAGCCGTCGCCTCCGGAGAAACCGCCATTTTCTTCGAATCCCCGCACCGCCTGGCCGGCACGCTGGAACTCCTCGCCTCTTTCTCGCCGGACGCCCGCGTCTGCGTGGCCCGCGAATTGACGAAGAAATTCGAAACCTACCACCGCGGAACCGCCACCGAGCTTTCCGCGCATTTCGCCACCCACGCACCGAAGGGGGAAATCGTCCTGCTTTTGCACGGACCCGCCTAACCGTTGGGCGCGCTATTGGACCTTGACGTTAGGGGCGGTCGCCGGGTCTTATGCGGCAACTCCCACAAGCATGTCGTCTTCCCACAGCTCCGGTTTGCAACGCGCGGCCCGCTCCGCCCGTCTGGTACTGCCCCTCACCTTCGCGGCCGCGGCTCTCACGACCACCGCCCTGCGCGCGCAGGATTTCGAAGGCAAGACCATCAGCGAGGTCTCCATCCGCTACGTCGGCCCGAAAACGATCGACGAAGCCCGCCTCCGCAACTCGATGTCCACCTCCGCGGGCCAGCAGTACCGCACCGAGAAAATCGACAGCGACATCAAGTCCCTCTACAACTCCGGCCTCGTCGAGGACGTCCGCTTCCTCGCCGAACCCGCCGGTGACCGCGTGAAGCTCATCGCCGAGGTCCGCACCCGCTCCACCATCGGCGGCGTCGGCTTCGTCGGAAACTCCATCTTCTCCGACGCCAAGCTGGCCAAGGAAACCAAGCTCAAGTCCGGTGGCATCCTCAGCGATTCCTCCATCGTCGACGCCAAGCGCAACTTGGAGAAATACTACCAGGGCTACGGCTACCCGGACGTCGCGATCACCTACCGCATGCAGCCGACCGCCCAGTCCGGCGTGGCGGACCTGATCTTCGTGATCGAGGAAGGTGCCAAGAACGAGATCCGCAAGATCCGCTTCGAGGGCAACACCGCCTTCACCGAGAGCGAGCTGCGGAAGAACATGAAGACCAAGGAGAAGGGTCTCCTCTCCTTCCTCACCAAGTCCGGCCGCTTTGAAACCGGCAAGCTCGACGAGGACATGGAATCCGTCCTCGATTACTACCGCAGCCACGGCTACCTCCGCGTCAGCAGCCCGGGCGTCCGCCGCGACCCCGTCGGCGATGGCCGAGTGGACATCGTCATCCCGATCGTCGAGGGCGACAAATACACCGTCGCCGGTGTCGGCTTCGGCCACATGAGCGTCTTCAAGCCCGAGGAACTCTACCCGGCCCTCACCCTCAACGGTGGCGACGCCTACTCTTCCAAGAAAATGCGCGCGGACATCACGATGATCCGCAGCTACTACGGCTCCCGTGGCTACGCCGATGCCACCGTGACCCCGGACATCAGCGACGCCGGCCCGAACCGCGTCAAGATCGTCTACCACGTCACCGAAGGCAGCCGCTTCCGCGTGGGTGACGTCCACATCGAGGGCAACACCAAGACCAAGGACAAGGTCATCCGCCGCGAAGTCCCGCTCAAGCCGGGCCAATACTTCAACTCGGTGGATCTCGATGTCACCAAGGCCCGCCTCCAGAACCTCCAGTACTTCTCCGACGTCCAGGCCACCGGCGTGCCGGGCCGCGACGGCTACCGCGACGTGAACATCCTCGTCGAGGAGAAGAAGACCGGCTCCATCGGCGTCGGCGTCGGCTTCAGCTCGATCGACAGCATCGTCGGCTTCATCAACCTGGAGCAGACCAACTTCGACCTCTTCAATCCCTGGAGCTTCACCGGTGGCGGCCAGCGCTTCGGCATGAACCTCCGCCTCGGCAGCAGCCGCACCGACTTCAGCCTGTCCCTTGTCGAACCGTGGTTCATGGACCGCCAGCTCTCCCTCGGCGGCGAGCTGTTCTACCACGACTCGAACTACTACAGCGACTACTACGACCAGAAGAACATCGGTGTTTCCACGTTCCTCCGCCGCCCATTCGGCGAGAAGGGTGCGCTCAAGGTCGAATACCGCCTCGAGCAGGTCTCCATCGACCTCGATCCGAGCGTGGCCGTGCTTTCCGCCAAGTCTGTGCTTGCCGGCGGCCCGCCGTCCCAGTTCCTCGCCGAACAGGGCGACTTCATCCGCAGCGCGATCACCGGTGAATACGTCTACGACAGCCGCGACAGCAACCTCCAGCCGCGCAGCGGTGAGAAGCTCAGCGCCAGCCTCACCGTCGCCGGCCTCGGCGGCGACGTGGACATCGTCTCCACCTCCTTCCAGGGCCAGAAATACTGGAACCTCTGGGGTGACAGCATCCTCTCGCTCAACGGCGAACTCGCCTTCGCCGACGCCCTCAGCGGCAACGTGCCGATCTTCGACCGCATGTTCCTCGGCGGCGGCCGCACCCTGCGCGGCTTCGACTTCCGTGACGTGGGCCCGCGCGACGCCGCCACCGGCGAAGTCATCGGCGGTCGCTCGCTGGCTTACATCGACACCGAATACACCATCCCGATCATCGAGAACGTCCGCGCCGCGGTCTTCTACGACATGGGCTTCGTGAACTCCGGCTCGTGGGATGTCAGCCCGAACGACCTCTACAGCGACGTGGGTATCGGTATCCGCGTGAAGCTGCCGATCAGCCCGCTGCCGCTGGCCCTCGACTACGCCATCCCGGTGCAGGTCCCGGACCAGAAGGCCGACAAGGGCGGTCAGTTCAACTTCTCCCTCCAGAGCCAGTTCTGAGGAAAGTCTCACCAAAAGCCGGTTCCCGCTGGGAACCGGCTTTTTTATTGTCCGCCCGACGCCGCCGCGATTCCCTCGGGCAATGGTGAAACGGTTCATCTCCCTCCTCCTCTTCCTGTTCACGGCTTCCGCCCCCGCCGCGGAACCGGTGAAGCCGGAGGTCGACAAGCTGATCGACCCGGACACCCAGGAGGCCGAGATCCGCCGCGTGCTCGCACTCCCCGAAGCCGAAACCCTGACTTCCTACCGCCTTCACTGGAGCCCGCAGCTCAAGGGCGCACCGCCATTGATCGTCCTGGCCGCGAACAGCCAATCCGACACCACCCCTGCCGCACCACTACCCGGCAGCTCCCTCACTCCCATCGACGAAGATCACGAGGCGGGAAAGATCCCCGGCCTGAGCCGCCCCAGGCTCGCCCCGTTGGCAGGAGCCAAGGTCCGCGTCTTCGACCGCGAGGGCAACACCCCGGACGCCTGGAAGCGGTTGCCACCCTTGATCGAGGGACATCTCTGCGATTTCAACAACGACGACACCCTCGACCTCGCCTGCATCGAAACCAAAGCCGTCCAGGTCGAAGGCCGCGCCTATCACCTCAGCTACGCCACCGTCACCACGATCGAAGCCGAGCCCCGCATCCTCACACGGATCGCCTTCGATTGCCGGCCCGACGACCCAGCGCCCGCGGATGCGTGGACCCTCACCTGCGATCAGTGGAATCAAGAAGGCGTCCCGGTCCTGTCATTCGGCCCCAGCAATGCCCGCACCGATCGGGAACGTCGCCAATTTCTGGTTCATTGGGATCCAGCCAAAAAAGATTTCACCATCCTCCAAGCTCCCGACGACGAGACCTCGCGCCGCCATCTCCATCTGCTCGCCCCCGCCGAGCCACTCGAAAAAACAGCGGCCCAACTTTCAAAAAAGGGTCGTTAGAGCAAATCGACATTCAACCGCGAGAAACCGCCGAGCGGATTCATGGGAAGACTCGCGAACAGATAGCGCCCCCAACGGGGCGGGATAAGATAGCTTCTAGGGCAACGCCCTGATTCTTCTACACACCGTCTATCGAGAGTGAGCGCTTTTTCGCCCCGGTAGGGGCAGGAGAAATTAGCCGGTCGGCAAGGAGCGTAGCGACGCCGCCACCGGGTGACCCACGGATCATGACAGGCACCCCGGAGGGCGTGCGAGAAGCGTGCCCCGGCTCCGCGCGACAAATGGGAAATGGAATTCCGCAGGCCTCCGAGCTCGGCTGCGATCCCCTTCGGGATCGAATGACCTTTCCGCCCCAACCGGAGGTGTCGTCGCCTAGGCTCCTCAACCTCCGTCTACGTGGGCTGCCATCCCCTTCGGGGATACAGAGTTCAAGATGTGTATCAGGATCAGGACAACGCCCTGGGTAAGCGCGGACTTCGTAACGAGCCCTGAAAGGGCGGGATGAAGAGGGGATACGCCCCCCCGCCACGACATTCCGCCCCGTTGGGGCTTTTTGAAGGTCGATTCAACCTAACCGCACGCCACCGGCTCACCATCCGCCAACCGCAGCTCCTGCCCCTCCGCGGAACGCTTCACGTATCCCAGCAGCACCCTCCGGCCATCGGATACCACAGGAGAAACACTGGTGATCACCCCGGCTTCCGCGCCCTCCGCAGTCCGCAGGGAGGCCCCGGCCTCACAGGCTGCGGACTCCGGCACCAAGAGCTTGGTCAGCCGCCGGTTCACCTTCCCCGCCGACTTGATCCGCGAGATCACCTCCTGGCCGATGTAGCAACCCTTCGAGTAGGAAATATCCGTCCGCTCCAGACCTGCCTCGGGAGGCAGCATCCCAGCTTCGAGCTCGCGCCCCCATGCCGGAATCCCGGCGGCAATGCGCGCCGCCTCCACCTCGTCAGCCGGCCAGATGGGGAGCGCTTCCGCCGCATGCGATTCACCCGCCGGAATCCATACGTCCCAACCAAGAACGCCGATCCGATCGATCGCCACCGCGTGGCTCCCGCCCTCCACAGCCGGAGCCTCGGGCGCGGTCACATGCACCCGTTTCCACTCCGCGGAAATGTCCACGATCTCGGCATCATCCGAGATCAGGTAGCGGTCGAGCCGGGCGAGCAGATCCTCCCCGCCCTCGTGGTCGCAAGCCACCCGCAGTGCTCCATCCGGTCGCCCGTGCAGCGTTACCCGGAACTGGAGCTTACCCTTGGCATCCGTCACGCAGGCATACAGCGCCTTCGTGCCATCCGCCACCAAACGCACATCCTGGGTGAGCTGGCCGTTGAGATAGCGCCGGGCATCCGGCCCGCGGACTTCCAACAAGACGGGCGCGGGCAATTCCAGCCGACGCGGAGTGACATCGCTCACTGGTAGGCTTTGGCGAGGGCTGAGTAATCGAGGTCGGCCAGGCCATCGGCGCAGAGCGCCGACATGCGGGCGGACACGGCATCGATCGCCGGGGTTTCCAATCCCGCTTCGGCGGCCAGGGCGCGCACGTAGCGACTGTCTTTCTCCATGTTCCCGAGCGAGAAATGGGTGTCGAAATCCCCACCGGCCATGGTCGGCAGCTTCATTCCGGAAAGCACCGAGGCACAGGCGTTCTTGGACACCGCGCCGATGAAGTTCTCCGCGGAAATGCCGTGGGCCGTCGCGACCGCGAGCGCTTCCGCCAGCGCCTGCACCGTGCAGGCGGAGATCAGGTTCGTCGCCAGCTTCACGATGGTCGCCGCGCCGACTTCCCCGCAGGGAATGAGATCCTTCGCCGTCACCCGCAGGTAGGGCTCCACCTCCGCCAGCAGCGCCGGATCACCGGACGTGTAATAGACGAGCTGGCCGTTTTCCGAGGCCACCTTGCTGCCGGTGAACGGCACATCGAGGAAGTCCGCCCCGGTCGCAGCCACTTGGGCCGCGATCCAGCGGGTCGTCTCCACATCGAGCGTCGAGTGATTCAGCACCACCATGCCCGGCTTCAGTCCCGGCACGATGGCCTCCACCGTGGCACGCGCCGCCGGGGAGTCCTTCAGGTAGATCGAAATCCAGCGCGCGCCCTCGATCGCTTCAAGGGCCGACGAAACCTCGCCCGGCAGCCCCTTCGGCGTGCGGTTCCACGCTTTCACGCCCCAACCGGCATCCCGCAGCCGCCCGTAGGCGCGCGAGCCGATGATCCCAAGCCCCAGCACCGCCGCGGGTGCTTTTTCCAACTCCACGGTGCTCATTTCTGACGTTGCAGCGCGAGTTCAGCCAGCTTGGCGGCCTGCTTCTTGATTTCCGCGACCTTTTCAGCGGTCGGAGCCTCTTTTTCGCCCAGCACCATCTCATGGCGCAGGCCGGAGAGGATGTCCCGCATCGCGAGATAGTTCGGACGTTCCGAAATCCGCGGCTCCAAGGAGGCGATCGACTCGGTGTAGTAGTCCGCGATGTCCTCGCGCATGATCAGCTTGCCGCGCTCGGGGGTGAACTGCTTGTCCACCGCGGTCGCGGAGACATCGAGGGCATGCACCCACCCGCCGAGCGAGATGAGGTGAGCGAGATCGGCATCCCGCAGGGCCACCAGCTCGCGCTCCACGTCCTTCTGGGTCGCCGCCAACTCCTTCTTGAGCTGGTCGACCTTCTGGTCCTTGGCGCTCTCCAACAGGCTGGCGGCATGCCGGTTCACCCGGTCGCCCGCGCCCAACGCCTTGCCGTAGCGGGTCAGGTCCTTGGCGAGATCCTCCACCTTGTCCATCTGCCCGGCTTGGACGATCAGGAAGCCATCCGCGATCAGAAACCCAAGCTCCATCGCCAGATCGGCGCGGTCCAATGGCATGCGAGCCGCTTGCTTGCGGACGGAGTCGCTCACCGGCAGCGGCGCGAGACCATTGAGTGTATCGAACAGCTTGCCGATGGACGGAGCCGTGAACTCATTGATTCCCAATTCTTCACGCACATGTGGATCATCCACGAGATCCGCCGGAATGGGATTCTTGCCGTCCTTTTCCCCCTCCTCGGCGGACGCCGGCAGGCACAGCGCCGCCAGAACTCCCAGCAATGCGATCGGTAATTTCACAAGGCGATGCTGCCACCGCACGAAGCATTCCGCAATCGGCAATGCTGGGCACCGGTTGCCCGCCACCCATCCGGGGGCCGGGCGTTTCGAGGCTTGACCCCGGCCCGTGGTTCTGGTGGCCTGCGGCAGGGCGGCCTAGATTGATTTCCAGTCCGTTCCGTATCCGCGTCCCCGGGCGTGCCTCCAGGCCCGTCATTGATACGTTCCCCGAATTTCCTCCGTAGAATCGCCCACACGTCATGGATTGGACCTCTCCGCTTTGGTATGCCAGCTATCTCATCGTCCTCATCGGCCTCTCCGGCTATGGGTTCCACCGCCTGACGATCGTCTATCTCTACCTGAAGCACTCCCGGAACAAACCGCAACCGAAGAAGCCCTTCGCGGAGCTTCCGTTGGTGACGGTCCAGCTTCCGCTCTTCAATGAGATGTACGTGGTGGACCGCCTGCTCGACGCGGTCGCGGCGATCGATTACCCGAAGGACAAGCTCCAGATCCAGATCCTGGACGACTCCACCGATGAAACCGTGGGCATCTGCGCCGCCGGTGCCGAGCGCATGCGCGCCCAGGGCTTCGACATCGAGCACATCCACCGCACCGACCGCACCGGTTTCAAGGCCGGCGCGCTCGAACACGGCACCCAGTTCGCCAAGGGCGAGTATCTCTTCATCCTCGACGCCGACTTCGTCCCGAATCCGGACGTCCTCCAGAAGACCATCCACTTCTTCAGCGACGAGCGGATCGGCATGATCCAGACCCGCTGGGGCCACCTGAACCGCACCTTCAACGTCCTGACCCGCATCCAGGCCATGTTCCTGGACGGCCACCTGGAGCTGGAACAGACCGCCCGCAACCGCAGCGGCCGCTTCTTCACCTTCAACGGCACCGCCGGCATCTGGCGCAAGGGCTGCATCGCCGACGCCGGCGGCTGGGAGCACGACACCCTCACCGAGGACATGGACCTCAGCTACCGCGCCCAGCTCAAGGGCTGGCGCTTCATCTTCCTCAACGACGTCGAGACCCCGGCCGAGCTGCCGGTGGACATGGACGGCTTCAAGAGCCAGCAGCACCGCTGGACGAAGGGCTCCATCCAGGTCTGCAAGAAGGTCCTGCCCGCCATCTGGCGCAGCAACGTCCCGCTGCCGGTGAAACTCGAGGCCACGGCCCACCTGACCTCGAACTTCGCCTACCTGATGCTCATCTGCCTGTGCTTCCTCATCTACCCGAACCAGCACGGCGTGAACCACCTCGGCCCGATCGGCTACTATGTGGTCAATGGCTCGATCTTCTTCTTCTCCTCCGTCTCGGTCGCCCTCTTCTACTTCATGTCCCAGAAGGCGCTCCGCCCCGGCTCCTGGTGGAAGGAAATCCCCTATCTCCCGCTCCTGCTGGCCCTCGGCATCGGGATGTCCATCAGCAACGCCAAGGCCGTGCTGGAAGCCATCTTCAACCACGAGTCCGCCTTCATCCGCACCCCGAAATACGGTGACCAGCAGAAGAAGACCGACTGGAAAAAGAGCAGCTACAAGGCCATGAAGACCCTCACCCCGGTCATCGAGCTCCTGTTCGGCTTCTTCTTCCTGTTCGTGGTCGTCGAGGCCGCCGTGAAGGGAAATTGGTCGTCCACGATTCTTCTGCTTCCATTCCCGGTTGGATTCTTCTATACATCTCTGTCGTCCCTCGCCCGCCTGCTTCCCCAAGGCCGTGTTGAAACACAAAACGTGTCCCGCAACGATCCTTGAACCATGTATGGCAAACTGCTGAGATCCACACTACTCCCCCTTTCCTCCCTGCTCGCCGCGATCGGCCTTTCGAGCTGCGGAACCACGTCCAAGGACACCCATAACAAGGTGTTGGTCAGCGTCCGCGATCAGAAGATGATGCTGATGCAGGACGGAAAGCCGGTGAAGACGTACAAAGTCTCGACGTCGAAATTCGGCATCGGGGACAAGCCGGGGAGCAACTGCACCCCGCTCGGCCACATGGAGGTGGCCTCCAAGATCGGCGACAATTTCCCGTCCGGCACGGTGATCAAGAGCCGCCGCCCGACCGGCGAGATCCTCAAGCCGAACGCCCCGGGCCGCGACCCGATCGTCAGCCGCATCATGTGGCTGAAAGGGACCGACCAAGCCAACAAGAACGCCTTCGGCCGCTGCATCTACATCCACGGCACCGCCGAGGAATGGCGTCTGGGCACCCCGGCCTCCTACGGCTGCATCCGGATGGGCTCGAAGGACGTCATCGACCTCTACAAGCGCCTCGGCGTGGGAGCGGACGTGCACGTCATGCGCGACTCGCTGGACTCCCTCCAGCCGGTGAAATCCTACGCTTCCGTCGCCTCCACCCACTGAGCCCGGAGCTCGCCGAGGGATTTCCCGACGCAGAAGCTTGACAGGCTCGCCCTTGTAACTATCTTTCGCGCCCCGCCCGTCCGGGGCAAACCTCCAGATTTTTTCACTACCATGGCCAACACCAAGTCCGCCCAGAAGCGCAGCCGCCAGACCATCGTGCGCACCGAGCGCAACCGCGCTGAGAAGAGCCGCGTGAAGACCCTCCGCAAGAAGGCCCTCACCGCGATCGCCGCTGGTGACAAGGAAGCCGCCGCCAAGGCTGTCAGCGAGTTCTCCTCCGCCGTCGACAAGGCCGCCAAGCGCAACCTCGTCCACAAGAACAAGGCCGCCAACCTCAAGAGCAAGGCTGCCAAGGCGATCGCCGCGATCGCCTGATAAACCGGTTCCCCGGACAACGAAAACAAGCGGTCCGGTATTCCGGTGCCGCTTTTTTCGTGTAAAGTAACCTCCATGGCCAAGCCATCACCCACCCCCGATCCGACGCGCGAGCAAAAGGCCGCCCGCATCGCCGCCAACCCGTCCGCCTACAAGGTGTGCGAGGGCTGCGACTCGATCGTGGGCGCCGGTGCCGCGCTCTGCCCGAACTGCCACAGCTTCCGCTTCGACGTCACCTCGGACCGGGTCGTGAAGCAGGCGCTCTTTTTGGGCTCACGCGAACAAAGTTCGGTCACGGCCGAAGATATCAGTTGATCTTTTCGTGGGGTTCGGCGTAAAACGCCGCCCCGCAACGCGGGCGTAGCTCAGTGGTAGAGCGCCACCTTGCCAAGGTGGATGTCGTGAGTTCGAATCTCATCGCCCGCTCCATTTTCCCAAACAAAAAGGACGCCTCCCAAAGGCGTCCTTTTTGTTTTCCAAGATGTCGCACGAGACTCCCGCCTTGCGTGCGGGAAGGGGCGCGCAGGCCGGATCGCCCCCAACGCCAACACCAGGCTTGCTCTGTCCTTTACCCCCATCCGCCCGTAGCCGCGCTTGGGAGAGCGTGGGTTGGGCGGGTTCACGACCTCCCTCGCAGGTCCCATCCTCATCCGATCGACACCTATTTTCCATGCCCGGCAGGGCGACGCTCTTCCAGCCGGGGCGCTCTAGCCCCCGGTGACGAGCGGTGGTGGAGTTCCAAGCCCCGGCAAGAGGCGACGCAACGCAGGCCGAATGACCTTCCAGACGGAACCCTGCGCCCGATGCTCAAAGAGCGCCGAATCATCCGGAGAGATTCGAATGGTGGTTCCGCTGAAAGAGCTCGGGCAGCGTCGTCCCTTGCGGGACTTGGACATTCTTCGCGGCCGATTCCCGGGGGCTTGCGCACCCCGGCTAGAAGAGCGTCGCCCTACCGGGCTCAGAGGAAGAAGGAGCGCAAGAAGCGCGGCGGCAACACCGCCCACGTTCTCCCGAACGCGGCTACGTAGCGTGCGCCTGCGGATGCGAGTAACACGCAAAAGGAGCCCTGGGCTCAGCGGAACTTCACACCCAGCCCTTTCACCAGGGAATCGAGGACGCGCTGGTGGGCGGCGTCGACTTCCTCGGCCTTCAGGGTGCGGCCCGAGTCGCGGTAGACGAAGCGGTAGGCCACCGACTTGCGGTCGGCGGGGAGCTTTTCACCGGACGGGTCGCGGAAGACGTCAAAGCACTCGAAGGAGATCAGGAGAGCCTCCTGAAGCTTCGCCAGGGTCTTCTCGATCTCCAGGTTCGCCAGCGTCACCGGCACGTCCATGGCGGCGTCGCGGGACGAGGCCGGGAACTGCGGCAGCTCCTCGGCGTGGGCGATACCGGAGCGGAGCTTGCGGAGCTTCGCAAGGTCGAATTCCGCCACGAACACGGCACCGCCGAGGTCGAGCTCGCGCTCGCGGGCGGGCAGCAGGCGCGCGAAGTTGCCGATCGACTGGCCATCGGCCTGGATGTCGGCCCCGAGTGCGAAACCATCGCGCTCCTTCGGCACGAACTGGACATTGGCGTTCGGAACGATGGCGCCGACGATCGCCTTGAGGTCGTAGAGGTCGCTGGCGCGCTCGGCCTGGGCCCAACCGGCGGGCACCGCGGGGCCGGAAAGCAGGATGGCGAGACCGTCGCTTTCGAGATCCTTGGCCTTGCCGCCGCCGGCGTTGCGGAACACCCGGCCGAGTTCGAACAGGCGCAGGGCTTTGGTGCCCTGGCGGATGTTGCGGGCGGCGGAGGCCACCAGCCCCGGCACGAGGCTCGGGCGCATCACGGCGTGGTCCTCGCTGAGCGGGAGCTTCACGCGGATCAGGTCACCGTCCTGCAGCGGGCGCAGCGGCAGGGAGTCGGCCACCTGGTTGTCAGCGATCAGCTTGATCGTCTGGGATTCGTGGAAGCCGAGGGCGGCCAGGGCGCGGCGCAGGGCCATATCGGCGTCGTAGGCGGCATCGACGGCGCTGGAGGCCACGAAGGCCCCCTGGAAGCGGGATGGCACGTTGTCGAGGCCGTGGACGCGGGCCACTTCCTCGACGAGGTCGATGTGGCGCTGGAGGTCGGCGCGGAACGACGGCACCACCCACTGGCCACCGTCCTGTTTCACCAAGCCGAGGCGGGTGAGGATCTCATCGGCGGCCTCGTGGGAAATCGAGCGGCCCATGAGCTGGTCGAGACGGGCGTAATCGAGCGTCACCGGCTGGACGCGGACGGGAGCTTCCCCGGCCACGGCGGTGGTCGCGGCGGCGGCGCCACCGGCGGTTTCGAGAATCAGCTTCACCGCCAGCGCGGAGGCGGGCAGGACGGCCTGCGGATCGGCTCCGCGCTCGAAGCGGTAGGAGGAATCCGAGGACAGGGCGGTGCGGCGCGAGGTGCGGCGGATGCCGGACGGCTCGAACCAAGCGGATTCCAGCAGGATCGAGGTGGTGGACTCGGTCACGCCGGAGTCCGCGCCGCCCATCACGCCACCAAGGGCGAGGGCCGCGCCGGAATCGTCGGAAATGACGAGGTCGGAATCCTGAAGAGTATAGGTGGCGTCATCGAGCGCCTTGAACGCCTCGCCGTCCGTGGCGCGGCGGATCACCAGCGCGCCGTTGACCTTGGCGGTATCGAAGGCGTGGAGCGGCTGGCCGGTCTCGTGGAGCACGAAATTGGTCACGTCCACCACGTTGTTGATCGGGCGCAGGCCGATCGACTCCAGACGGCGCTGGAGCCAGGCCGGGCTTTCCTTGATCTGGACGCCCTCGATTTTCACCGCGGTGTAGAACGGGCAGCCGTCGGCGGCTTCCAGCTTCACCGACTCCCCGGCCGGGGCGGTGTCGCGGGCCGGGATTTCCAGCGGCTTGAGCGGCTGCTTGAGCAGGGTCGCCAGCTCGCGGGCCATGCCGTGGTGGCTGAGCAGGTCCGGACGGTTCGGAGTCACCTCGACCTCCAGCAGGACATCGGATTCGAAAAGTTCCTTCACCGGGCGGCCGATCGGGGAATCGGAGGGCAGGATCAGCAGACCGTCCTCGCCCTTTGGCAGGCCGATTTCCACGGACGCGCAGAGCATGCCCTTCGACTCGACGCCGCGCATCTTGGTCTCGCCGATGGTGAAACCGCCAGGCAGCGCGGCACCGGGCAGCGCGCACGGCACCTTGTCGCCGACCTTGTAGTTCTGCGCGCCGCAGACGATCTGGCGGAGCTGGCCCTCGCCCGCATCCACCTGCGTCACCTTGAGGCGGTCGGCGTTCGGGTGCTGGACGGCCTCCATGATCTGGGCGACCACGACCTTGTCGGAGGAAACGCCCTCGATCTCGATGCCCTCGACCTCGATGCCGGCGAAGGTCAGCAAATCGTCCAGTTCCTGCGGGGATTTGCCACCCAGGTCCACGTGCGTCGAAAGCCAGTTGAGGGAAACGTTCATGATCGGCCCCGCAGGGGATCGCGAACCGGCCGGGGATTGTCAAGGACGGGGGGCGAACGGAGCCGGGAACCGAGATTTTCCACCTGAAAAACACCCGGATGGGAGCACCCGGCGGAGCGGAGCGCCTGGCAGCTCCCGAATACCGGAAAGCCGGGGGCTAACAGCGGGAGCCTCCTTGCATTTGTTTAGCGCATGTGTCATGTTAGATCGCCTGCTCCTCATTTCCGTTGGGGAGGGCTTGCCGGAGAACCGCCATGTTCACCCTCTCGAAACTGGCCTTCTGGAAGCGGTCGTCCGCGGACACCCGCACGGGACGCCCCTTGGCGGAGCAACCGGCGTGGAAACCGCGGATCGGACTGGCGCTTTCCTCGGGTGGAGCCCGCGGCCTGGCCCACGTCGGCGTGCTGGAGGTGCTGGAGGAGGCGGGGATCGAAATCCACGCCATCGCCGGATCGAGCATGGGGGCCTACGTCGGCGCGCTGTGGGCCGCCGGGTTCTCCGGAAAACAGCTCGAAAACCTCGCGGCGGAAATGAACGACAGCCGCCAGATGTGGAAGCTGGCCGACCCGCTGATTCCGCCACTGAAAGGGCTCTTCAAGGGCGAGAAGGCGAAAAGGCACCTCTCCCGCTCCATCGGCGACCTGAAGATCGAGGATCTGGAACGCCGCCTGATGGTCATCACCTTCGATCTCGACACCTGCGAGCGGCTGGTGGTCCGCAGCGGCAGCCTGGCCGACGCCGTCCACGCCTCCTGCGCCATGCCGGGAGTCGTCGCGCCGGTGAATTTCAAGGGCCGGCGCTGCGCCGATGGCGGGGTGGTCGATCCGGTGCCGGTCGGGGCGCTGCGGCGTTTCGGCGACGTGGACCGGGTGATCGCGGTGTCCACCCTGCCAAGCCTCGCCGAGGTCGAGGCCGGGTGTTGCCGCCCCGAGGAGGAGGCGAACCCCTCGTGGTGGCGGCGCGGCACCGAGGCCTTCAGCCGCCGCACCAATCCCCTCGCCCCGGGCAACATCGGCGACACCTTCCGCAAGAGCATCCGCGCCGCCCAGATCCGCCTGGCGGACGATGCCTGCCGCCGCGCCGACCTGTGCCTGCACCCACCCTACGTCGCGGCCCGCTGGCACGAGTACGCGCGCTTCGAGCACTTCATCGAGGCCGGTCGCCGCATCGCGCGGGACCATTTGAACGAGATCCGCGCCCTCGCGGGCCTGCCCATCCCGGAACCCAAACCCAATGAGCCAAACCCGGACAACGTGGTGGTGGGAGAACGCGTCGCCTGACGAGCAGCACCACCTGCAAGGCCTCCACCTGCGGAAATTCCTCCGCGAGGCGGTGGTGCCCTTTTCGCCACACTACGGCGAAACGTTCCACCAGCGCGGACTCGACTGGCGCGATTTCCAATCGGTGGACGACCTCGACCTGCTGCCGCTGTCGTCGAAGAAGGATCTGGTGAACCCGCGCGACTTCATCCTCCAGCCGGATTCGGCGGTGCTGCGGAAACGCGGCACCACCATCGCCAGCGCGATCCTCCGCGGCACCGAGGCCACCAAGGAACTCCTCGAACGGGAGTGGCGTCCGGTGCTGATGACCAGCACCACCGGCCGGGCCGCGTCACCGGTTCCATTTTTCTACACACAGTACGATCTCGACCGGCTGTCGATGGCCGGTCGCCGGATGATGGAAATCGCTCAGTCCGATCCCGCGTTCCGGCACGTCAATGCCTTCCCCTTCGCCCCGCACCTGGCGTTCTGGCAGGGCCACCACGCCTCGCTCGGCTTCAATGCCTTCATGATCTCCACCGGCGGCGGCAAGGCGCTCGGCACCGAGGGCAACATCCGGCTCATCGACCGCGTCGATCCGGACGCCCTGATCGCGATGCCGACTTTCCTCTATCACCTGCTGCAACAGGCTGCGGCCGGGGGCAGCCGGTGGCAGAACCTGAAACGGATCGTGCTCGGCGGCGAGAAGGTGCCGGAGGGCATGCGCCAGAAGATCGCCGCGCTGTGCGAGCAGCTCGGGTCCGCCGGCGTCAGCGTGCTTTCGACCTATGCCTTCACCGAGGCGAAGATGGCATGGACCGAGTGCCGGGTGGGCCAGGACAAGTCGCCCACCGGATTCCACCTCTACCCGGACATGGGGATCATCGAGATCGTCGACCCGAAAACCGGCAAGCGGGTGCCGGACGGCATGCCCGGCGAGATCGTGTTCACCCCGCTCGATTCCCGCGGCACGGTGGTGCTGCGCTACCGCACCGGCGACGTCACCGATGGCGGCATCGTCCGCGAACGCTGCCCGGCCTGCGGCCGCACCTGCCCGCGCATCACCGGCAATGTCTCCCGCCTCACCGACCGCCATGAGCTCAACATCGACAAGCTCAAGGGCACGCTCGTCGACTTCAGCGAGCTGGAGCACCTGCTCGACGACACCCGCGAGATCGGCGCGTGGCAGATCGAGCTGCGGAAACGCAACGACGATCCGCTGGAGTGCGACGAGGTGATCGTCCACGCCGTGCCGATGAACGGCCTCTCACCCGACGCCCTGCGCGAGCTGGTGATGCGCCGTTTCCGCGAGAAGGCGGAGTTTTCCCCGAACAACGTGGTGCTCCATGACTGGGACGAAATGCGGCGACTGCAAGGCGTCGGCCGCGAGTTGAAGGAACAGAAGATCGTCGACCACCGCCCAACCTCCCCATCGCCATGAACCTCTGGATCCTCGCCGGTGTGAGAACACCCTTCCTGCGTGCCGGCACGCAGTTCGAGCCGCTCGGCGCGGCGGACCTGGGTCGGATGGCGATCAGCGCGCTGCTGGCGCGCACCGGGGTCGACCCCGGCGCGATCGACGAGGTGATCCTCGGCTGCGTGGGCCAACCGGCGGACGCCGCGAACGTCGCGCGGGTGGCCGCGCTGCGCGCCGGGATTCCCGAGAGCGTGCCCGCCGCGACCGTGCAGCGGAACTGCGCCTCCGGGCTCGAATCGATCACCAGCGCCTATGAGCGCATGACCGCGGGACGCGGCGAGCTGTTCCTGGTCGGCGGCATGGAGAGCATGAGCCGCTATCCGCTGCTCTACAGCGACAGCGCGATGAAGAAATTCGGCCTGATGGCGAAGGCCCGCAGCCCGTTCCAGAAACTCGCGGCACTGGCCAAGTTCCGCCCGAAGGACTTCGCGCCGCGGATCGGCCTGAAGCTCGGCCTCACCGATCCCTACACCGGCATGATCATGGGCGAGACCGCCGAGCTGCTCGCGCGCGAATACCACATCACCCGGGAGGAGCAGGACGCCTTCGCCGCCAATTCCCACCTGAAGGCGCTCGCCGCCACCGAGACCCGCAACCACGAGATCGCCGCCGCGCATCTGGGAGGGAAAGCGATCACCGCCGACAACGGCCCGCGCGAAGACTCCACGCCGGAGAAGCTGGCGAAACTCAAGCCGATCTTCGAACCGAAATGGGGCGGCGTGACCGCAGGCAACAGCTCGCAGGTCAGCGACGGTGCGGTGGCCCTGCTGGTGGGCACCGAAGCCGCCGCCGCCCGAATCGGGCTCGTCCCCATGGGTCGACTCACCCACTATGCCTATAGTGGCTGCGATCCGGCGCGGATGGGCATCGGCCCGGTGCTCGCCAGCGCGCGGGCGATGAAAGGCGGTGCGCCCTCCCCCGCCGAGGCCGACATCGTCGAGCTGAACGAGGCCTTCGCCGCCCAGGCGCTCGCCGTCCTGAAAGCCTTCCGCGATCCCGCCGCCGCGAAACTGGCCGGGCTCGACCACGCCCTCGGCGAGATCGCCTTGGAAAAACTCAATCGCCGCGGCGGCTCGATCGCCCTCGGCCACCCTGTCGGCGCGACCGGCTCCCGCCTGGTTCTCACCGCCCTCGACCAACTCCACGAAACCGGCGGCAAGCGCGCGCTGGTCACCCTCTGCGTCGGCGGCGGACAGGGTGCCGCGCTTTGGTTGGAACGGCCATGAAAACAGAATTTACAGAATTTTGCAGAATTTACGGATGGATGAATTCCGGGCTGAGAGCCTTGCCCAAGTCTTCCGTTAATTCTGAACAATTCTGTAAATTCTGTCCTCAGATCGTCGACCTCCGCCAGAGACACCTTTCACTCTAACAGGAATCTCCATGCCCAACCTCCATCTCCAACGCGACGGCGACCGGGCCATCCTGACCTTCGACCGCGAGGGCTCCTCCGCGAACATCTTCGACGCTGCCACGCTCCGCGAACTCGACTCCCTGATCGCCGAGGTCGAGAACAGCCCGCCGTGGGATGGCCTGCTGATCGTTTCGGCGAAGCCGTCGATCTTTATCGCGGGCGCGGACCTCAACGCATTCCTCAAAGCCTCGCCCGAGGAATTCGACGGCCTGATCCGCCTCGGCCAATCGGTCTTCAACCGCGTCCAGCGGCTGCGCGTTCCCACCTGCGCCGCCATCCACGGCGCCTGCGCGGGCGGCGGCTACGAACTCGCGCTCGCCTGCGACTGGCGGATCGCCAGCAACGCCAAGGCCACCAAGATCGGCCTGCCGGAAACCCAGCTCGGCATCCTGCCGGCATGGGGTGGCTCGACCCGGCTGCCGAATCGCATCGGGCTGCCCAAGGCGCTCGACGTCATCCTCGGCGGCAAGCTCCACGCCGCGGAGGCAGCGCGACGAAAGGGTCTCGTCGACGCCGTGGTGCCGAAGGAGGTGCTGGTCGAACAGGCGTGGAAACTCATCGCGAAGGGCAAGCGCCACGCCGCCCACTATCCCTTCCTCCATTCGCCGCCGGTGCGCGCCTACATCGCGAAGAAGGCCACCCAGACGCTTCAGGAAAAAACCCGCGGCAACTACCCGGGCGCCACCAAGGCCCTCGCCGTGGCTTGCGCCGCCACCAGCGGCACGCCCGAGGAGAGCATGGACCGCGAACGCGCCGCCATCCTCGAACTGGTGCCGCTGCCGCAGACACGCAACTTGATCCGGCTGTTCTTCCTCAACGAGAAGGCGAAGAAGGACCAACCGGTGGCCGCCACGCCGAAACCCATCGAGCAGGTCGCGGTGATCGGCGCGGGCGTGATGGGCTCCGGCATCGCCCACTGGCTCGCCTCGCGTGGCCACCCGGTGCTGCTCCAGGACATCGATGACGCGGCACTCGCCCGCGGCATGCAGGCGATCGAGAAGCTGCTTTCCCAGGCGGTGCAGAAGCATGTGATCACCCGCGTGGAGGCACAGCACACGCTCGACCGCATCACCCCGGTGCGCGGCAGCGTTCCGCTCACCCGCTGCGATCTGGTGATCGAGGCAGCGGTGGAGGACCTGTTCATCAAGCGCCGCGTGTTCAGCGATCTTTCGTCGCGCGTGCGGCCCGATTGCCTGCTGGCCACAAACACCTCGGCACTGCCGGTGCACGAACTGGCGGAGGTGGTTGACCATCCTGCCCGGCTCGTCGGCCTGCACTTTTTCAACCCCGTCAGCCGCATGCCGCTGGTGGAGGTCGTGCGCGCGGAGACCACTTCCGATGAAACCATCGCCACCGCCTTCGCGCTGGTGCGGCAGATCGCGAAGAGCCCGGTGCTGGTGAAGGACCGCCCCGGCTTCCTGGTGAACCGCATCCTGCTGCCCTACCTGGTGGACGCGGGCGTGTTGTTCGAGAACGGCGCGGACCCCGAGGTGGTGGACAAGGCGATGCTCGATTTCGGCATGCCGATGGGGCCGCTGCGCCTGATCGACGAGGTCGGCCTCGATGTCGCGCTGCACGTGGCGAAAACCTTGGCCGCTGCCTTCCCCGACCGCATGAAGGTCCCGGCGATTCTCGAAGCGATGGTGGAGAAGCGGCTGCTCGGCAAGAAAAGCGGCGCGGGCTTCTACACCTATGGAGGCAAGAAGACCGCGCCGAACCCCGACGCGCTCAAACTCCGCACCGGCACCACCGCCCTCCCGGAAGGGCTGCCGCTGCGCCTCGCCAACCGCATGACCGAGGAAGCCTCGCGCTGCCTCGATGAGGGCGTGGCCGCCAGCGCGGACGAGATCGATCTCGCGATGATTTTGGGCACCGGCTACCCGCCCTTCCGCGGCGGCCCCCTGCGACACCGCGACAACCCGATCACGCCATGAGCCTCGACACCTCGAAGATGAGCAGCGGCCAACGCGCCGCCATGGAACTCGCCGAATCGTCACGCGACACCCGCGAGCTGAGCGGGTTCGCCGCCTCGATTTTCGACGGCAAGGCGGACTTCAGCCCGGTGTGCCCGTTTCCCATGCAGCCGCGCGAAGATCGCATCCGCGGCGACGGCTTCCTCGATCCGCTCCGCGATTTCCTGAAGCACCACACCGATCCGGACGCCATCGACCGCGAGGGCGAGATCCCGCAGGAGGTGTTCGATGGCTTGGCGCGCCTCGGCGCTTTCGGGATCAAGATCCCGACCGAGTATGGCGGCCTCGGGCTTTCGCAAACAAACTACTCACGCGCCGCGATGGTGCTGGGCGGCCACTGTGGCAATCTCACCGCGCTGCTCAGCGCCCACCAATCGATCGGCATCCCGCAGCCGCTGCTGATGTTCGGCAGCGAAGAGCAGAAGCGGAAGTATCTCCCGCGCTGCGCCCACGGCGGTGTTTCCGCCTTCGCCCTGACCGAGCACGATGTCGGCTCCGACCCCGCGCGGATGAAGACCGAGGCGAAACGCGACGGCGACCACTACATCCTCAATGGCGAGAAGCTGTGGTGCACCAACGGGCTGAAAGCCGGTCACATGATCGTGATGGCAAAGACACCCACGCCGGAGAAACCGGGCGCGATCACCGCCTTCATCGTGGAATCGAATTGGCCGGGCGTGGAGATCGTCACGCGCTGCCGTTTCATGGGCCTAAAGGCGCTCTACAACGGCATCATCCGTTTCACCAACGTCCGCATCCCGGCGGAGAACATCGTGCTCGGCGAGGGCAAGGGCCTGAAGGTCGCGCTCAGCACGCTCAACACCGGCCGCCTCACCCTGCCCGCCGCCTGCGCGGGGATGATGTACCGGCTGCTGGAAATCTCCCGCCAGTGGTGCTCGACCCGCGAGCAATGGGGCCAGGTGATCGGCAAACACGCCGCCATCGCCGCAAAGCTCGCCGACATCGCCGCCGATGCCTTCGCCACCGAGGCCTTGGTCCGCTACGCCTCCGCGCTGGTCGATGCCGACCATTCCGCCGACATCCGGCTCGAGGCCGCGCTGGCAAAGCTGTGGGGCACCGAGGCCGGTTGGCGCGCCGCCGACCAGACGCTCCAGCTCCGCGGCGGCCGCGGCTTTGAAACCGCCGACTCGCTCCGCAACCGGGGTGAGCCCGCCGAGCCGGTGGAGCGTTTCTTGCGCGACAGCCGCATCAACACGATCTTCGAGGGCTCGACCGAGATCATGCACCTCTTTATCGCGCGTGAGATGCTCGACCCTCACCTGCGCCGCGGCGCGGACGCGATCGACAGCCGCAAGCCGATCGGTGAACGACTCACCGTGGCCGCGAAGGCCGGGGTGTTCTACGCGGGCTGGTACACGGGCCGCCTGCTGCCGATCCACAGCCCGCTGCCGCACGACCTCGATCCGAAACTGCGCTACCACCTCCGCAAAACCGCCTCGCTCAGCCGCAGCCTCAGCCGCTCGATCTTCCACGCGATGATCCTCAACGGGCCGAAGCTGGAGAAGAAGCAGATGCTGCTCGCCCGCCTCGTCGATGCCGGAGCCGAGCTGCTGGCGATGGCCTGCTCCTGTGGCTACGCCCACGCGGTGAAGGATGATCCGACGCACCCGCTGGCCTCGAAAGCCATCGCCACCGCCGACTACATCTGCACCCGCGGCGCGCAGCGGGTGGGCATCCTGCTGCACGGCCACGCGCAGGAAACGGACTCCCGCGGCTACGCGCTGGCGAAGAGTTTGCTGGGGTAGCTGAAAGCTCTGCTTTCAGAACGTAGGGGGAAGCTCCAGCTTTCCCTCTGCGGGAGTGGAGATCGTTCGGCCTATCCGCCACCGCCAACTGGAGCTGGCGGATACATTCCGAAAGCTGGAGCTTCCGGCTACACTGTGCCAACTCCCCAACACCTCCCCGCCCGCGTCCTCGCCGACGCCCTCACCTTGGCGGTGACGCCGTGGGCCGCACACCAGGAACGCCGCATCCTGCGCGAAGGCCGACCACTCAGCGCACCGGAGCACGCCATGGCCGCGGAACTGGGCGTCATCCGTCCCGATCGCGTGCGCATCCTCCACCTGGATCCGATCCCCGCGCCGGTGCCGCCCTGGATGGTGCGGCTCGCCCGTCGGTGTGGGTTGCCGGTGTTTGAACCCACCGGCATGACGCTGGGCCATGGCATCTTCGCCACCCATCAGTCCATGGACCTGATCCGCCACGAATTGCACCACGTGGCGCAGTTCGAGCGACTCGGCGGCATCGCGCCCTTCCTGCGGCGTTATCTCTTCGAGTGCCTCACGGAAGGCTACGCGGCGGCTCCATTGGAAATGGAGGCCTGCGGACTCATTCCCCTGCGGGGAACCCGGAGGCTCCCATCTCCGTCCCAACGGGACGGCCCATACCAGCCCAGGGTCCACGACCCTGGGTCTCATACCTCTTGAACTCTGCATCCCGAAAGGGATGACAGCCCCGGTAGCCGCGATCCCTTCGGGATCCAGAATCTCCCCCGGATAGCTCCAAAGCAACAAAGTCGGAAGATAATGGCGCGATTGCCCAGCCGGAACTGTCACCAGTTCCTCTACTCCACGGACGCGCGCGGAATGAGGATGCACTCCTCAAGCCTCGCTCTTGCGGCCGAAGAGCTTCTTGAAGCGCGTGGCAATGGCGGCCAGGGCGATGGCGATCGGCTTCCACAGCACCGCGGCCTTCTTCGCGATCAACGCGAAAATCCCGAGCTTCGCCGCCACTTTGAGACCGGCCGCACCCGCGATCAGGCCGGCGATGCCGTATTCCGCGGTGTGGTCGGTCTTCGAGTTGTAGTCCTCGTAACGGTTGCCCGGGGTGAAATCGACCATCGAGAGAATGTCCGGAGTGGCGGCCTTGATCGCTGGCAGATCGTGGATGCCGCCAACGGCGTTCGCCACCAGAACCCCTTCACGACCGAGCATGCGGATGTTATAGTTCAGCGAATTCTCCCCTTCGGCACCTTGGAATTTGAGATCCTGGGCCCAGTAGAGCTTGTGGCTGGACCCGTCGTAGTGGGGCGGCTCCGCCCAACCGACGAGCTCCACCGCCGGATAACCCTCCTTGATCCGCTGGGAATTGTGCTCGCGGGTGCCCTTCTGCATGTCCGACAACAGATCGCTGTAGTCGATCTTCGCCGCGTCGTCGTCCTTCACGTGGCCGTCCTTTTCATACTCCAGCACCACGAACCAGCCGTCCTCGCCAAACAACTCCGAGCCCTTCGGCAAAAGGATCCCGAGCACCGGCGCGGGAGGATTGCCCAGATAGGTCAGGTATTTCCCGGCATCCGTGGGGTTCAGATACTTGTAGCCCTCCGGCACCTTCGCCTTCGCCACCGTGCCGACCGGAATCTCACCGGTCTGGAACTTCACCCCGTCCAGCCACGCGAGGATCTCTTTCTTGCGGGCCTCGGACATTCCCCCGGCACCGGGCTCCTGCGCACCAGCCTGCGACACCATCATGCACCCCAGGACCATCGCGGCCAAGGACGTGAGCAAACGTTTCATCATGCGCCGCGACCTAGCAGTCCCCCACGGATTTGGGAAGCCTCGGAAGTCATGTCATGCGAATTGCATCGCGACGGCTTCGTCACATCAGAATCTCCGCCGCGGCACACCACGGTAGTATACGCAATCGGAGTCATGGGTTTCACCGCAGGCCTCACAGGTGAATTTCATGACCGACGCCCGGTCCGTCTCCATGCGGCATGGCCCGTCACACGACGGGCAGGGAATCCTCTCGATCTCCCTGTGCCGGGCCAGGCTGAATCCGCCCGCCACCACCATCATCGGAATTATCACCCAAGGCCCGGCCTTGGGAAACACCAGGGTCACCCCGATGAACAGGAGGATGAACGGAATCATCCGCTTCATCTCTTGCTTGCGCGAGGCGATGAGTTGATCGGCACAGCGGATCATGAGGAAACGTTATCCAGCGGGATGATGGCCGGAACAGTGCAATACACGCCCTCCATTCCAATCGCCCTCCTACGAACCAAAACGCCCGGACCGTTTCCGGCCCGGGCGTTCGTGGGAATCAATGGATCAGAAGCGATCAGGCTTCGGCCGGAGCGGCTTCAACCTGCTCGGCCTTCTGGTCGCGGAGGTAAGCGCGGCGGCTCATCTTCACGCGGCCCTTCTCATCAACGCCGATGCACTTGGCGGTGATGAGATCGCCCTTCTTGACGATGTCCTCGACGTTCTCGGTGCGGCCTTCGGCCAGCTCGGAGACGTGGACGAGGCCGTCCTTGCCCGGGAGCACTTCCATGAAGGCGCCGAAGGCGGTGATGCTGACGACCTTGCCGGTGTAGACCTTGCCGACTTCGATTTCCTGGAACATGCGCTCGATGAGCGACTTCGCGCGGTCGAGGCCTTCCTGCTTGGAGGCGTAGATGCGCACGGTGCCGTCGTCTTCGATGCTGACTTCCGCGCCGGACTCGGCCTGGATGCCCTTGATGTTCTTGCCGCCAGGCCCAATGAGCTCGCCGATGCGATCCGCCGGGATCTTGATCGAGACGATGCGCGGGGCGTGCGGGCTGAGCTCGCCGTGGGCCGGGATGGCCTCGGCCATCTTCTCAAGGATCGGCGTGCGGGCGTTCTTCGCGATCGTCACGGCTTCCGCGAGGATCGAGAGCGGGATACCCGGGAGCTTCAGGTCGAGCTGGTAGCCGGTGACACCGTGGCTGGTGCCGCAGAGCTTGAAGTCCATGTCACCGTAGAAGTCCTCGCTGCCGATGATGTCGAGCAGCGGGATGTACTTCTCCATGGCACCGGCTTCGTTGAACTCGGTGACGAGACCCACGGAGATACCGGCGACCGGGCGGATGAGCGGGACACCGGCGCTGAGGAGCGACATGGTGCCGGAGCACACGGTGGCCATCGAGGTCGAGCCGTTCGACTCGGTCACTTCGGAGGACACGCGGATCGCGTAGGGGAACTCGTCCGGGTGCGGCAGCACCGGCTGGATCGAGCGCTCGGCGAGCGCGCCGTGGCCGATTTCGCGGCGGTTCAGGCCACCCATGCGGCCGGTTTCACCGACGGAGAACGGAGGGAAGTTGTAGTGAAGGATGAAGCGCTTCTCGCTCTCGCCACCGGCGTAGTTGTCGATGAACTGCTTCTCATCGCCCGGCGCGAGGGTCGCGATGGCGAGGGCCTGGGTCTCACCGCGGGAGAAGATGGCGGAACCGTGGACGCGCGGCAGCACGTTGGCTTCGGCATACAGGTTGCGGAGCTGGCTCGGGTTGCGGCCGTCGGCGCGGAGGCCCTTCTCCATGATGGAGATGCGGAAGGCCTTCTTCTGGAGGTATTCGAACGCCTGCTCGACGTCGAACGCGGTGGCTTCCGGAGCGCGCTCCTTGATCGCGGCTTCGACTTCGTCGCGGAGGGCGCCGACCTTCTTCGCGCGCTCGACCTTGGTCGGGGCGTAGATGGCACCTTCGATGCGGTCGCCGGCGATTTCGTAGGCGATCTCGAGGAGGTTCTCCTTGGCGAGCACCGGGGTGTAATCGCGCTTCGGCTTGCCGGCGAGGCGGACGAGCTCTTCCTGGACGGCCACCAGCTTCTGGACGGCTTCCTGGGCGAAGTGAAGGGCCTTCACGAACTCCTCTTCCGGAAGTTCGTCGGCAGCACCTTCGATCATGATCACGTCGGTCTTGTTACCCACGTAAACGAGGTCGAGATCGCTGTTCTCGCGCTCGTCGAAGGTCGGGTTGATGACGAACTGGCCATCGACGCGGCCGACGCGCACCGCGCCGATCGGGCCGGCGAACGGGATGTCGGAAAGACAGAGGGCGGCGGAAGCACCGTTCATCGAGAGGATGTCGGCGTCGTTGATCGCGTCCGCGCTGAGGAGGATGGCGACGATCTGGGTGTCGTAGAAGTAACCCTTCGGGAACAGCGGACGCAGCGGGCGGTCCGTCATGCGGCAGGTGAGGATTTCCTTCTCGGTCGGACGGCCTTCACGCTTGAAGTAGCCACCCGGGAACACGCCGGCGGCGGAGGCCTTTTCCTTATACTCGACGGAAAGGGGGAACCAGGTTTGACCGTCCTTCACCTTGGTGGCGGAGACGGCGGTGACGAGGATGATGGTGTCACCGGAGCGGACGGTAACGGCACCGTCGGCGAGTTTGGCAAGTTTGCCGGTTTCGATCGTAATCGGGTTGGAGCCGACTTCGGCCGTGATGGAGTGAATATTCATATTCGTTCGTTTCTTCTTTTTGCATCAAACCCGCGGGGCACCGTGCCACGCGGGGGTCTTGGGTCCGGACGGCTCCCGGGAAGTTCCGCGGATGGCGGATTGGGAGCGGATCGTTGTCCGGGCAGGGCGGCGTTTTCTTTGTGGTGCCAGCCCTGTTTAGCGGAACAGCCACCCGGTTGCCCGGGTGGCTGTTGGCGCGAAAGTTAGCGGCGGAGACCGAGGCCTTGGATGACCTGCTGGTAACGCTCTTCGGACTCACCCTTGAGGTAGTCCAGAAGCTTGCGGCGCTGGGACACCATCTTCAGAAGGCCGCGGCGGGACGAGAAGTCCTTCGTGTTGGCGTTCAGGTGGATCGTCAGGTGCTGGATGCGCTGCGTGAGGAGGGCGGCCTGATAGGAGGCGCTGCCGGTGTCTTTGTCGTGGACTTGATAGTCCTTCAGATTGATGGTGCTCATGATCGTAAACGGATGGGTCCAGCGGATGCCGGGCCGTCCTCGTTGGAGTTCGGGCGGGGAGGTAACCGCTCGCAGGGGGACTTGGCAAGTACTTTCGGCCCCAAGGAGTAGGGACATTCTTGTCCCGTTCTTGGAAATTCTTGCCAGCAAAGCTGGGTGGATTTGGAAAACGGGACAGGAATGTCCCTACTCCTTGGTCAATGCCCGCTGCGACACCCGCGGCCCTTAATGGCGCACGCACCCAAAAATCCGCCAACCAACAATACCCCGGCATTCCCCACCACACTGGAAACCGGAAAGGCCGTCTTCCCGCCTTCACATGGGCAATAGTCGATGCGCCAGGGAAACGGCCATCCGTAGGCCTTGGTCGTGCAGAATTCCGCGAATGGATTTCCCAGCCCCGCGACCACCGCCATCGCGAGACCCACGATCGACAACGACACCAACATGGCCCGCGACCCACTCATATCAAAGGAGTCGCACAGCGACCCTTCCCTGAAAACTGAAAACCAGCAACCCGCAAACTTATTTCCGATTGAACCGCTGGATCTCGCGCTGGGCCTCGCGCAGTTCGACCTTCTTCTTCAGGTCGTGGCGCTGGTCGGAGTGGGTCTTGCCCTTGCCGATGCCGATTTCCACCTTCACGCGGCGGTCCTTCCAATACATCCGCAGCAGCGGCAGGGTGCAGCCCTGGAGGGCCATCGCCTGCTCCAGTTTGAAAATTTCCTGCTTGTGGAGCAACAGGCGGCGGGGGCGCTGGGCGGTGTGGTTGAACCACTCCGCGGCGGTCTCCCAAGGCTGGATATTGCAACCGTAGAGGAACACCTGGCCCTTCTCGACACGGGCGAAGGCGTCGGAAACGTTGATCTTCCCGGCACGGATCGATTTGACCTCGGTGCCTTTCAGCTCGATGCCAGCCTCGAACTTGTCCGAGATATGGAAATCCCGCCCGGCTTTCCGGTTGGTCGAGATTTCCCCGCTCCCGCGCACGCTCATGATCGCAAGCAGCCTGCGCCGCGGTTCACTCGGCGATGACTTCCTCTTCCTTCTTCTTCTCGCCGAGCTTGATCTTACCTTCGATGATCTCCTGGAGGGCGATATCGGCGGCACCCATGCTCGGGCGGGTCGGGATCAGCGGCGAACGGCCGCTGTTCAGCTGGCGGACGCGCTGGGAAACGAGGTTCACCAGAACGAGGGGATCGGTCACGATCTCAGCAGCTTTGTCGACAAGGTCGCTTTTCATGGGTAGGCCGGGGAATCGGGAATGCGGACGCGGCGACTCGAAAGGGATGATGTTGTCCGGAGTCATTCCGCGGTCGTGTTCGCTCGATTGAAAATGGATCCGGCAAGCAGCCGGAGGGCGGGATGAACCAGAAAACGGGGTCTTTGACAAGCCCAATCTCTATCAGGCTTTCCACCCCAGTGGTTCATTTCGGCATCAGATCGATCCCGAAACGGCGCAGGATGACCACCGTGAGCCAGAAGAAACCGATGGTCAGCAGGCAGTTCGCGAAAAGCGCCAGCCAGAAGTTCCAGCCACTGCGCAACATCCACGGCAGGATCAGGAACATCGGCAGGGTCGGCAGCACGAACCAGAAAGTGCCCTCGGAGTGGTTCGCGATGCGGGTGTTCCCCTGCTTTTCCGCCTGCATCCAGCACATCGCCACCAGCGAGGTGAAGGGCAGCGCGATCAACAGGGCGGAGAGGCGATCGTTTACGACCTGGATTTTGGTGACCACCACGATGATCAAGGCGGTGACGATGAGCTTCACCAGATCCATCGGGGTGAAGGAGAGGAATTTGTCCCAGGGAAATCGACTCATGGCAGGGTGAACTTGCTGCCCCCCGAAGAACCATCTAGCGTGCGCCCATGCAAGCCGCCCGTGCCCTGTGCCTGTTCGTGTTTTCCCTCACCGCCGGGATCGCCTCCGCCGACCTCACCGCCGGCCAGAAGGCCGCCATCGGCCAGAAAATTTGGAAAAACGAATGCGCGGGCACCGTCGACGGCCTGACCACCTGGAACGCAGGCGAGGAATTCCCCTCCCTCGGCATCGGCCACTTCATCTGGTATCCGGCGGGCTTCAACGGCCGCTTCAACGAGACCTGGCCGCAGTTCATCGCCTACGCGAAGGGCCGCGGCGTGACCCCGCCCGCCGTCGCCACCCTGGCCGATTGCCCGTGGAACTCGAAGGCCCAGTTCCAAGCCGATTTCCGCGGCGAGCGCCTCTCCACCCTGCGCAAGTGGCTGACCGGCAACGTCCCGCTCCAGACCGACTTCATCATTTCCCGCTCGAAGGCCGCGCTCGGCAAGATCCTCGCCTCCGCCCCGGCCAGCGAGCGCGCCCGCATCGAGGCGAACTACCACAAGGTCGCCACCACCGGCCAGGGCACCTACGCCCTGATCGACTACGTGAACTTCAAGGGCGAGGGCATCAACACCTCCGAACGCTACAACGGCCGCGGCTGGGGCCTGATGCAGGTGCTTGGTGAGATGCGCGATACCGGCGGTGGCGCGGCCTCTGCCAGCGAATTCGCCGCCGCCGCCAAGCGCGTGCTCGACCGCCGCATCGCCAACTCCCCGCCCGCCCGCGGCGAGGTCCGCTGGAAGGAAGGCTGGCACAACCGCTGCGACACCTACGGGCGGCCGCTGTAATGGACGGCCATGCCGAGAGCCCAGATTCCAGAGTCCAGAACCCAGACAAGAGAAAGGGCCTCCGCCCGAAAGAGGATCAGGGACTTGGGATTCTGGTTTAAATGCTTGTCAGTCAGGACTCCGGCTCCTAACTCCCCCGCATGTCTCTTGAGACCACACTGATTCTTTTCAAGCCCGACGCCGTTGAGAAAAAGATCGTCGGCACCGTTCTTTCCCGTTTCGAGAAGGAAGGCTTCCGCATCCGCGGCCTCAAGGTGCTCGCCCTCAGCGATGAGATCCTCGCCGAGCACTACTCCCACATCGCCGACAAGCCGTTCTTCCCGTCCGTCCGCGAGTTCATGCAGGAAGCCCCGGTCGTCGCCCTCGCCCTCGAAGGCGAGGACGTGATCGCCCGCGTCCGCGACCTCCTCGGCCCGACCGATTCCACCCAGGCCGCCGCCGGCACCATCCGCGGTGACTTCGGCTTCAAGGACAGCGACGCCAAGATGCGCAACGTCTGCCACGCCTCCGACTCCGTCGAAGCCGCCGAGGCCGAGCTGAAGCGCTTCTTCAACGAAGGCGAAGTGATCGCCTGATCCGCCTCCGGTTCATTTTTCCAGCAAACGGCGCATGGGTTTCCCGTGCGCCGTTTTTGCGTAAGGAGAGGAGCCTTTAGGCGAGGAAGGTCTTCCGAGGAGGCGGAGTAGGGAGAGATTTTAGCCGCAAAAGGCGCAAAAATCGCAAAAGGAAGAGTTGGGAGTCCGGGCAGAGGCTCGACGAAAGTTCGTCTGCTCTTCCTGAAAACTGAACACTGCAAACCAGCAAACTTTCAGGCCTCCGCCTCCCGGAAGACCTTCCTCGGCTGAAGCCTCAACTCCTTCACTTCATGGCCGTGGCGAGCCACTCGAGCATCTTCTTCCGGTACTCGCCGTTGTTCCGCCACAGCGAATTGCCGTGGTGTCCGCCCTGCACGGTGAACATGGTCTTCGGGGCCGCGGCGGCGGCGAAAAGCTGCTGCCCTTGAGCAAACGGCACCACCTCGTCATCGGTGCCATGGATCACCAGCAAGGGCAGCGGCGCCAGCTTCGCGACCCAGTCCTTCGGCGACCATTCATCGCTGACCACGCCGGTGCCGACCTTGCCCGCGATGGCATCCGCCATGCCGGTGTAGGAGGCGAATCCGCTGTCGCTGACGATCGCCCGCACCCCCGGAATCGGCTTTTCCGCCAACGCGGTGATGGATTTCGAGGCCCCCAGGCTGTGGCCCATCGAGACGATCCGGTTCACGTCGATATCGCGGCGGGTCCGCACATAGTCGAAGGCGGCCCGGACATCCTCGATCATGCCATGCCGGACCGGCACTCCACCGGAGCTGCCGAAACCGCGGTAATCGAACACCAGCACATTGAAGCCCTCCGGCAGCAGCCACGACACGAAGCCGAGGTGGTAGCCCATCGCACCGGTATTGCCGTGGGAAAACACGATCGTGCCCTTCGTGGTCTTGCCTCCCGCCGGGAGGAACCAGCCGTGCAGCCGGGTGCCATCGGCGGACTTGAACCACACGTTCTCGAACTTCCAGCCCCAGGTGGCGGGGGTTTCCGCCGTATCCCGGGTGGGGTAGTAAAACAGCGAGTTGCCGCCATTCTTGCCCAGGAAGGCGCGGGCCACGGTCGCCCAATCGCCGTTCGGATCACGGCTCAACTCATGAATGAGTTCGCGCGGACTTTTCGGCTGCGGGCGCGGCGCGGGATCCGCCGCCAGCAACGGGGCGATTCCCACCGCCCAAGCGGCCAACATCCGGATTGCACGCACAAAGGACATCATGCGCCTTTCCCGCTGCCCGTCAACCCGCTCCCCCCGGTGGAAACCGGACCCGTTATTCCAACGACAGCACCACGGTGGCTGGCGGACCCACCTTCGGGGTGAGAGGGAGCACCTTATCGTCCGCGTAGGTAACCGTATAGGCATGACCGGGAGTCAGGCCGGTGCGGGGCGCGTTGTTCAGGTCATCGAGCGGACCGGGGGTCTTGCCGGAGAACACCTCGCGGTCGCCCTCCATCACCTTGAACGCCACCGCCACCCGGGTTCCGGCCTTGTCCCGGCACTCGAACACCGCCGTCGCCGCGGAGCAGTCCGTCACCGACTCGCTCTTCACCAGCCCCTGACGCTCGGCGATCTTGAGATAGTCCGCGGTGCGGTCGACCGCGTGGATCGCTTGGTTGGATGGATCCCACGCCAGGAAGAAACTCAGCCCACCCGTCGGGTCCACCGCCATCACCCGCGAGCGCGGGTTTTTCGCGTCGAGCCGCAGGATGGGATCGAGAATCCAACCGGCATCGAGCCCCTTCTTGTCCGGGTAATATTCCACAAAGTGCCAGCCATCGTCGTCCCACACCTCCACCCACGTGTGGTTGCCGGGGCGGTCGCCCCATTCCCCCACCCCCGCGAGCCGGGCCGGGATGCCCACCGATCGATAGGCCGCGGCCAGCAGGATCGAAAGCCCGGTGCAACTGGCTTTCCCGGATTCCATCGACTCGATCGCCGATTGATTCGGGGCCCGCCGCTCGGTGGTGTAGCGGGTACCGCACACCTTCGCCGCCTGCTCCGCCACCGCCAGGATCGCCTCGCGCCGGGTCTTGCAGTCCTTCACCACCGGGGCAAACCGCCGCAGCATCTCCGCACGCCACGCCGGGTGCTCTTCATCGAGGAAGGTCTCCGGGGCCACGAACGCGGCCTGGATCTCCGCTGGAGGCGAGCCCGCCTTCTGCCACGGAAAGGAAACGACCTCACCCGCCGCAGGCACGGCATTCCCAGCGGACAAGCGGCAGATTCCCGCCAGCCCCAAACTCCCGAAGACCCAGCACAAACGAAACATGACGCGATTCTCCCGACCCGCGACCGCCCGTCAACCCGGCTTCACCGCCACCAACAGAAACGGCGCGGGTTTCCGTGTGCCGAGCATGCCGTAGCGGGCCACCCGCCAACCGGAAGGCGTCAATCCCTCCATCCAGCGCTCGACCTCCGCCGCCTCATCGTCCCCGCCGCGATGGCCGGGGTAGCAAACGACACACAGCCAACCGCCCGGCCGCAGCGCGACCGTGGCCGCCGCCAGCGCGGGCAGCGTTTCCTCCGAGCGGGTGATCACCTCCCGGTCGGCACCGGGCAGATAGCCGAGGTTGAACATCACCGCAGCGCACGCACCGGGAGCCGTGTGCTCCGCCAAGCGGGCGTGGGATTCGAGCACAAAGGACACCTGCGAGCCCACGCCATACTCCTCCACCAGATGCCGCGCCGATCCGATCGCGGCCGCCTGCACATCGAAGGCCAGCACTCGTCCGGCAGCTCCCACCTGACGGGCGAGAAACAAAGTGTCGTGGCCATTGCCACAGGTCGCGTCGATGGCGTGGTCGCCCGGCTTCAATACGCCCTCCAACAGCCGGTGGGCCAGCTCGGTCGGTCGGGGCGGGTTCGCCCAACCGGACGCATGATCGGGAGTCGTCATCAATGTTTCACGGAGGCGAGGAACCGGCGCAGGTCGAGATCCGGATCGGGCTCCACGCCATCCAGTATCCACTCCGCCAGACGCCGAGCGACTCCCGGCGCGTAGAGCGAACCCTTCGACCCCAGGCCGTTGAAAAACCAGCCCTCACCCAGCGGTCCAATCAGGGGTTGGCTGCGACGCAGGATCGGTCGCACCCCGGCATCGTGGCCGATCACCTCAAACGGCCCAGGGGCTAGCCGATGCGCGATTTCCTCGACCTGCCGCCGCCCCTTCTCCGTCGGCGTGGCATCGAGCACGTCCCACACGTAGGTCGCGCCCGCTTTGAAAATCCCATCGCCCAGCGGGATCAGCCACCCGCCGTCCGCGACACGGATATGAGGCTCATCCCAACCATCGGCCCGCAGGGTAAGTATCTCGCCCTTGGCGCAACGATGTTGGCCGGGGCGGCCTGCGATCAAGCCGGTCGCCCCTTCGCACCAGATACCACGGGCATCCTCCGGCGAGGCAGGATCGGCCTCAGCCTGGCGATAAACCCCCAGCGCAGAGAAAAACTCCCGGGAGGCCTGGAGAAAACCGGGCACATCGAGGCGACCGCCACCTTTCAGCTCCACCGCGGCCACCCAGCGGTCGTCCGGCGGCGGAACCTCACCCGCCACCCACGGCGATACCTCGGGGTCCTCCAGCTTGCCCCGGATCTTGTCCCAATCGGCGGCGCTGGACGCCAGGCGCAACACCGGCAGCGGATGCCAGAACACCCCGCCGAGCCGCACTTCCAACCGCTGGTAGAAGTCCACGGCCTCCGGCATGAATTCCGCGATCCGCCACGACGGCTGGAAGTTCTTCCCGGTCACCGGATTGATCATCCCCGCGGCCACCCGCGAGCTACCGCCGTTCTCGCGATCGACGATTTCGAAGGGTACGCCGCGGTCGTGGAAAGCCCACGCCAGACAGGTGCCGGCGAGGCCTTGGCCGATGATCCGGTGGGGCGCGCTCATGAGGAACGGCAAGTTCGCCGCCACTAAGGACATTTTCAAGCCGGTCCTGTCGAGGAGTGGAGCCTTTAGGCCAATGCCGTTAAGTGAATCGATGTAAGTCCTTGGATTTCGATTTTACTGTACGGCCCGGAGCAAGCGGGTTGTCTGCCCCGGTGCCAAACCCATCCCTCTCCGGCGTCCCATTCACGGGTGATTTCAAGGAGCACTTCAAGTGGCTGTTCCCGCCGGAGGCCTGCTTCAGGCTTTTCGCGGCACATGGGCCTCGTCGCCGCGGAGCCCGCAAGCTCTCCTCGTGGCAGTGGCTCATGGCGCGCGTTCACCACGCGCTTGCCCGGGCTGGAACCTTCGCCACCCACGTGAAACAGATCACCGGCATCTCCCTCTCCGACAGCGCCCTGAGCCAGCGCGGCCAATCCATCGGCTGGAAGCTCCTCGCCGAGGCCCTTCCCGCCATCCTCCGGCCACTCGCCGAGAAGGAGCGGCATCCCGAGGCCTTCCACCAAGGCCTGCGCCTCGTGGCCGTGGATGGCACCCGCTTCAACCTGCGCAACACCGGAGCGATCAACCGCGAGGCACACAAGCGGAGGAACAGCAAGGGCAACGGCCAGCCCGCCTTTGCCCAGCTCCTCGCCGTCGTCCTAGTGGAACTCGGCCAGCACCAACCGCTGGCCGCCACCCTCGGATGGCAAGGCGAAGGAGAGATGACGCTGGCCCGGGAACTCTTCGCCTCGCGCGAATTGCCTGCCCGTTCGCTGCTGTTGGCCGACCGTCTGTTCGGCTCTCCCTGGCTGCTGTGGGACCTGCAGCCGCGGCTTGAGTCCGCCGGCAGCCACTACCTGGTCCGGGTGAAGGACAACATCAAGGTGGTGGTGAAGGACCGTCTGGCCGATGGCTCGAGCCTGGTCGATCTGCCGGTGAGAGACCCGGCCACCCGTCGCAAACAGGGATATCTGGCAGCCCGGGAGATCCGCGCGACCTTGACTCTCGCGGCGGGAGGCAAGTCGGTGAAGATCCGGTTGTGGACCTCGCTGCTCGACGAGCAACGGTATCCGGCCCTCGAACTCGTGGAGCTCTACGCCCGGCGCTGGGAGCAGGAACTGTTCTTCCGCGAACTGAAGGAATCGTTGGGCCCGCGCGGCAAGGCGCTCGACGCGCAGACGCCGGAAAGCGCGGCCCAGGAAGTGTTGGCGCGGTTGATGGGGGCGTCGTTGATCGCCGCGCAGCGGGCCGCGGTGGCGGATCACGCGGGAGTGGAGGTGTTGCGGATCAGCTACGCGCAGGTGCTGGAGGGGACGATGGCGCTGAGCCGGGCCTTTGAACTGAGCCATGACCTGATCGGCAATCCCCAACGGGAGGAATGGGCGCGGCGGCTGTTGGCGCAACTGGCCGAAACGGCGGTGATCCCGAAACGCAAGCCACGGAGTTGCCAGCGGGCGGTGAGACAACCGGTCAAAGACTGGCCCAAAATGAGAACGCCCACCTCGATGCCATTGATTTACAGCATCTCGCTGGACAATCCTTAACGGCATTGGGTTTTAGGCGAGGAGGGTCTTCCGGGAGGCGGAGGCTGGAGAGTTTGCTGGTTTGCAGTGTTCAGTTTTTCAGGAAGAGAAGACGGGCGGTCCGGAGCCCATTCCACGGCCTCCAGCTCTTTCCTTTTGCGATTTTTGCGCCTCTTTGCGGCTCAAATCTCTCCAGCCTCCGCCTCCCGGAAGACCCTCCTCGCCTAAAGGCTCAACGCCTCCTCCTTGGCGTCTTCCAAAATGAGGTTAGAGTGGACGCCGTGCGCCTTCTCCTCGCCCTGCTCCCGCTCCTGCTGGCCTCGTGCAGCACGATCCAGTTCTACACCCAGGCCGTGGCGGGGCAGGCGGACGTGATGATCCGCCGCCAGCCGGTGAGCCGTCTCGCAGCCGACGCCAGCACCGACGAGAAGCTGCGGAAGAAACTCGAGCTCACCACCCGGCTCCTCGCCTTCGCCCGCGACCACCTCGACATGCCCTCCGGCGGCGCCTACGAGATGTACGCGGATCTCCAGCGCCCGCACCTGGTGTGGGTGATCCATGCCGCGCCGGAGCTTTCGATGGAGGCGAAGCAGTGGTGGTATCCGGTGATCGGGAAGCAAAGCTACCGCGGCTATTTCAACGAGGCCGACGCCAACGCCGAGCAGGCCAAGCTTCATCGTCAGGGCTATGAAACGTGGTGCGATGGCATCGACGCCTACTCCACCCTCGGCATGTTCCGCGATCCCCTGCTGAACACCTTCATCGACCGCGACGAACTCGAGCTCGCCGAGCTGATCTTCCACGAGCTGTCCCACCGCCGCTACCACGTCACCGGGGACACCAAGTTCAACGAGGGCATGGCCGAAGCCGTCGCCCGCGAAAGCGTGCGGCGCTGGTTCACCGCGAACGGCAGGCCCGACATCGTCGCCTACTACGAGCAACGCCTCCGCCGCCTGGCCCAGGCCCGCACCGCTATCAGCACCACGTCCGAGCGGTTGAAAACGATCTATGACAGCGACGCGGGCGATGCCGTGAAACGCCAGCGCAAGGCCCGCGAATACGCCCGCCTCAAGACCGAACTCCGTTCCCTCCGCGGCCAATGGGGCGGCGGCCTCACCTCGTGGATCAACGATCCGATCAACAACGCCCGCCTCAATTCCTTCACCACCTACGAGGACCAGGTGCCGCGGTTCACCAAGCTGCTGCACGATTGCCACGGCGATTTTCCGACATTCTGGACCGAGGTGAGGAAGCTGAAGAAGTAGGGCAAGTTTGCAACTTGCCGCTTCTCGCGGTCGCCACGTCCTCAGACACCCGCAACCCTCCCGAAAGCGGACGCCTTTCCATGAGCAAGTTGGAAACTTGCTCTACTTCTCCAACACCTCCGCCAGCTTGCCGCACATCATCGTCCAGCCCTGCCGGGTGCGGTCCGCATAATCGGCCCAGGCGGGATCGAGCTCATGGGTGAGCGTCAGTTCGCACCCTTCGCCATCCGCGACGATGTCGAGCGTCACCCAGCTCTCGTCCACCGACATCCCGACGAGACCCCAGGTGAACTTCAGGCGCGAGGGCCGGTCGATCTCGAGATACCGGCCAACGTGATCGATCTCCTGGCCGCCGCGCTGCACTACGAACGAGAAACAACCGCCCACCTTCGCATCGACCGAAAGCCGGACGATCTCCTCGTCCCGGACCTCCGGGCCAAACATCCAGCGCCCCAGCAGCGCCGGGTCCAGCCAGGCATCGAACACCTGCTCGGCGGGAGCTTGGTAACGACGGACGATTTTCACGGTCGGAAGGGCATTCATGACGATTTCCCCGATAGAGCGATGGCAATGATCCGTCACAGCTTCCCCTTCGCGAAACGAAAGCCCACTCAAATCGACCGGATCTGGCCGAATTTGAGCCGATTCCGGCCACTCGACAAGCAAATAACACATCTTCCAAGATTTCATGAAACACCCTCATTCACACTTCAATCAAAGTTCCACTTTGGTCACACCAACATAAACTTTTGTCATTGCAGATGATCTAACAGACAGGTAGGCGGGAAACCGATTGTTCACCCGTCACCCCATGACCCGAAACGACACCCCGACCGCCCTCCAGTATTTCGACATCGAGACCCTGCTCCGCGATTTGCCGCGCGGGGAACGCTGGCTGCAGCACCTCAAGGAGGACCTCCTCCCCTTCTGGTCCCAGCCGACGGCGCTCGGCAATCCGGTCGGGAACTTCCCCACCTACCGCAACAACGATGGCTCGCTGGTCGATCCGGACCACCTGAAGCCGGAGTTCAAGCATCTCATCGACGGCATCGTCTTCCTCGACCGCGACCACGTCCGCGCCAAGTCCCGCCAATGCTTCGCCTACGGTGTGGCCTATCACATGACCGGCGATGAGACCTATCTCGACCACGCCAAGGCCGGGGTGGATTACCTGCTCAAGCACGCCGTGGACCGCGTCAATGGCGGGGCCTTCAGCTACTTCTCCGCCAAGGACGGCACGCCCGGCCCCGAGCATTCCTACCGCACCAGCCAGGACCTCGCCTACTGCCTCGCCGGCCCGGGCTTCCTCTACTACCTCACCCGCGATCCGCAGCTCCTGCAGGAGAACCTCACGATCCACGACCACATCTGGCTGACCTACTATGACTCCGGTGCGGACATGTTCCGCTGGGTGCTGGAGGACTCGCCCGATGGCGACAGCCGCAACCAGCTCGAACTCGTGGCCCAGCTCGACCAGGTCTACGGCTACATGATGCTGCTCACCCCCTGCCTGCCGGAAGAGCACCAGGTGGTGTGGAAGGAGCGCCTGATCAAGCTGGCCCACATCATGATGGACCGCTTCTACTCGCCGCGCACGGAGATGTTCTGGGGCTCCGTCACCCGCACCGCCGACAAGCGCTGGAGCACGCCGCACACGGATTTCGGCCACAGCGTGAAGACCTTCTGGCTGATCTCGCTGATCGGCTCCATCACCGGCGATTACGAAATGTTCGTCAGCGCCCAGCGCCGCGCGGGACAGATCGTCGACCTCGCCTACCTGAAGGACTCCGGCTCGTGGGCCCGCCGCTTCAAGCCGGATGGCACCCTCGACGACGACAAGGAATGGTGGATCCACTGCGAGCTCGACCAGGTCGCGGGCGCTCTGGCGCTGAACGATCCCGCCTACCTCCGCTACGTCGTCCGCACCTACGACTACTGGTTCAAGTATTTCGTGGACCACAAGGACAAGGAGATCTGGCCGATGCTGAGCGGCGCGACCAACCAGCCGGTGGAGGGCATTCCCAAGCAGCACTCATGGAAGAACGCGCTGCACAGCTTCGAGCACGCGTTGATCGGCTACATCTTCGCCTGCGAACTCCACGGCGAACCGGCGGAACTCCACTTCGCCTGGCAGGAAGAGCCGCGCAAGCGGACGGTCTGCCCCTACTTCTACCAAGCCACCGTGGAGAAGATCGACGAAACCACCACCTCCGGCGGCGCGAAACGCCAGAAGGTGTCCTTCACCACCATCCACTAACCCCGGCGCCCCGACACCATGGCCCTTTCACTCGCAGGCAAGCGCGTCGCCGTCCTCGTCGAAACCGAGTTCATCCCGATCGAGATCGACTACTACTTGAAGCAGTTCCCCGCGCTCGGCGCGCAGGTGGACCTCCTCAGCTACCTGTGGGGGAAACCCTCCCGGACACTGGTGGCGGACATCGACAACCCGGACAAGATCCACGACGTCCGCACGCTGGTGGTGGACAAGGACGTGGCCGACGCCAGCGCCGACGACTACGACATCGTGATCATGGCCGCGAACTACTGCGCGGTGCGCCTGCGCGAAATCCTCCCGATGGGCAGCCTCGGCTCGCCGGAGGAGATCGCCACCCCGCCCGCCGTGCGTTTCTACGCCAGCGCGATGGAGAACAAGCGCATCCTCAAAGGGGCGATGTGCCACGGCCTGTGGATCCTCACCCCGCGTCCGGACCTTCTGAAGGGCCGCCAGGTGATCTGCCACACCGTGGTTTTCGCGGACATCCTCAACGCGGGCGCGACCTTCGTTCCAGCCCCCAGCCACGTGGTGGTGGACGACGACCTCGTCACCGCCCGCTCCGCCGCCGACCTCGACGCCTACTTCCAGGCGATCGTGGCCGAGGCGGACAAGCGCGGGGCCTGAGCCCCGGCCTACCATCGGTCTCCGGTCACCCTTGTGATCGGAGACCAAAATCGCCGCTCACTCCGGCATCAGCGCCTCGTTCGGATCCTGCCATGCCGCGTCGTAGCCCTTCGCGTAATCGAAGAGGTGGCGGTGCAGGTATTCGAAATAGACCTCCTTCTGCTCCTTCGGCAGGCGGTTCCAGACGGCCACATTGAGGGCGCGGGCCACCTTCTGCATCAGGTGCAGGGTGAGCTGGCGGCCCTTGCGTGCCTTCTGGACCTGCTTGTGGTTGAGCTGCTCGGTGGAGGCATCCACCAGATCGTGATTGCCCAGCTTCCAGCGTTCCATCAGCCGGTCGAGCGGCTGCGTGCCGTGGTCGCGTGTCGGTTCTTCCATGCCCCCGGTGTAGCGGATCACGGGCGCTTGCCAACCCCGGAGAACTTGCAGACGTCCCCGGAAACGGGCAAAATACGCGTTGATGCCCTCTCCCCGGACACGAATCTTCCTGATTTCGCTGCCCAGGCAGGCGGAGCGGCGGGAGCGCTCCCTCCGCCAGCTCGCCGCCACCGGCTGGGATTTCGAGGTCGTGGACGGGCTCGACGCGCTCGCCACCCGGCGCCGGGAGCTGGTCGTCCCGATGCACGCATGGCTGAATCTCTTCATCGGTGAGGTCGCCTGCTACCACTCCCATCTGGAGGTGTTGCGGCGGATCGTCTCGCGGGATCTCGATTACGGCCTGATCCTGGAGGACGATTTCAAGCTGGTGGCCGGGACCATGACGACGCTGGCGAACGTCTGGAACCACCTCCCTCCTGGGGCCGACCACATCCAGCTCCACAATGTCCGTGATGAAAAATTCCGCGGCTACCGGATGATCGAGGCCGGCGAACGCTTCAACCGCGTGAGCCCCACCAACACCGGCGGCTGGGCCTACATCGTCTCCCGGCGGCTGGCGGAATACGTGCTGGAACACCATCCGGTCCCGCGCAAGCCGATGGACGACCTCTACATCCAGCTCAGCCGGACGCACCGCGAACAGTTCGGGTTCTTCGACACCGTGGAGCGGCTGGTGGACACGCACTGGGGCCATCCCTCGTCGATCAACCGCTGGATCCCCGCTCCACGCAGTTTCAGCCTGATGATCCGCTGCTGGAAGGATTTCCGCGGCCACAAGCAGGCCCGGCTCGCGCTGCCCGGCCGCTTGTCAGTTTCACCAAACCGGGCATGATGCGGCGGACGTGATCCGCACCCGCATCTTCGCCATCTCCCTGCCGCACGCCCGCGCGCGCCGGATGCACCTGCTCTCGCAGTTGCTGCCCACCGGCTGGGATTTCGAGGTGGTCGATGCCGTGGACGGCCGCACCATCAAGCCGGGTCATCTCATGATCCCGCTGGACGCTTGGGAACTCACGCTGACTCAGGTCGCCTGCTACCGGTCCCACCTCGGCGTTCTCCAGCGTGTCGTCGACTACGGGCTCGACCACGCCATCGTGCTGGAAGACGACTGCGTGCTCGATCACGGCGCGGTGATGACCTTGGGAAACCTATGGGCCCACCTGCCGCGGGATGCCGACCACGTGCAGCTCCACAACCTGAAGTTCCCGTTCTACGACGATTACCGCTGCCTGGAACCCGGCGAGCGTTTCAACCGCGTGGGGCCCACCAGCATCGGCTCCTGGGGCTATGTAATCTCACGTCGGCTGGCGGAGCACATCCTCTCCCATCACGCGGAGCCGCGCCGCCCCATCGACCACCTCTACATCCAGTTGAGCCGCGAACTGCAGGGCCGTTTCGGCTTCCACGACACCGTGGACTGCCTGGTGAACATCTTGCCGGAGGCACCCTCCAACATCAACGGCGCACCCAGGGCGAGGCGCGACTGGCGGGGCGGCCTGCGGCGCTTGCTCAAACGCTCAAACACGAACTGAGCATGGACGACGACGCCATTCCCATCGAGCCGGGCCCGGAGCTGGACCTCCACACGTTCCGCCCCTCCGACCTCGGCGACCTGCTGCCGGAGTGGTTCGATGGCTGCATCGAGCGCGGGATTCCCGCGGTGCGGGTGATCCACGGCAAGGGCACCGGCGCGCTGCGCGAGGGCGTCCATTCCCTGCTGCGGAAGTTACCCCAAGTACGGGATTTCCAGTATCCCGCCGGAGAAGGCTCCGGCGGCTGGGGCGCGACCTGGGTTTTCCTCAGGTCGCATGGGTGAACAACCGGCCTACTTCTTCGCCGGCACGTTCCCCTCGATCAGTTCCGTGAGATAGCTGGCGGAAAGCACCTCCGGCGTGATGACGGGCTCCTTGCCCGGCACGTAGAGCACGTTCACCGGGATCGCGCTGCGGCCCAGCTCGCGGAGCTTCGTCTCGATGGCAGGATCCGGATTGGTCTTATCCGCCTTCAGGGTCACGACGCCGCGGCTGTTCAGCAGCTTGATGACCTCCGGCGTGTAGGCCCGTTTCTTGTTGAACTGGCAGGTAGCGCACCACTGGGCGGTGAAATCGACATAGACCGGCGTGCCCTGCCTCGCCAGCTCCCGCACCCGTTCCTCGGACCAATGCTCCCACACCAGGCCGCTCTTCTTCGGCGGCTTGCACAGCCAAACCCCGCCAAGGGCGAACAGCAGGGTCAGAACGACCGCGGTGCCACGGGAGCGGGCCGTGCGGTGCGGCAGGTGCCAGCGACCGTAGATCCACCCGGCCAGCGCGATCGCGCTCAGGCCAAAAATCGGCCCCAGCATGTTCTCCAGCGCGATCTGGCCCACGTACACCCACAGCAAGTAGCCCGCGGTGGCGAACAACAGGAAACTCATCGCCTGCTTGAAGCTCTCCATCCACGCCCCCGGACGCGGCAGGTAACGCACCAGCTTCGGGAAGATCGAAAGCAGCAGGTAGGGAAACGCCAGGCCCACCGCCATCGCGGTGAAGCACAGGAAGAACTGCACCGCCGGCAAACCGATCGCCGTGCCGATGGCGGCACCGAGGAACGGAGCCGAGCACGGGGTCGCCACCAGCGTGGCCAGCACCCCGGAAAAGAACGCACCCGCGGTCCCCTGCTTGGCCTGCAACGAACCTCCGATCGAGGTCGCCGAAGCGCCGATCTCGAACACGCCGAACATATTCAACGCGAGCACGAACATCAGCAGCAGCAAGCCCAGCACCACATACGGATTCTGGAGCTGATAGCCCCAGCCGATGGTTTCCGCGGAACCGGTCTTCGCAAAAGCCGCCGCCCGCGCCGCGAACAACACGCCGCTCAGCGCCCAGAACGAAATCAGCACGCCGCCGGTGAACGCCAGTCCGTGCACCACCACCTTCCGGTGATCCTCACCCGACTGCTGGACGAAGCCCATGATCTTGAGCCCGATCACCGGAAACACGCACGGCATCAGGTTCAGAATGAGACCACCCAGGGCCATCGAACCGAGCACGAACAACAGGTTCCCCAACGGCAGCCCGCTCTTCGTCGCCGCCGCTGGAGCGGCCGTCGCCTTGCCACCGAATGAAACGTCCGTCACCACCAGCGCGCCCGCACTCGTCGCGGTGTCGAGCGGCCCCTTGGCCGAGAGAATCCCCGAGATCGACTTGCCCACCGGGATCTCGCTTTCCAGCGCGTCCTTCGCCTTCCGCTTCAAGGTCAACACCCAGTCCGACCCGTCGTGCTTCAGCGTGCCGCCATCGGAGAGCGCCTGCACGAACGGCACCGCTGGCACGAACTCAAGGCCCGCCTTGTCCAGATCCGCCGCCGCACCGCTGCCCGGAGTGAGGCGCAGTTCGAAGGTGTCGCCCTTGTTCTCCGCGCTGTAGGTCCACGCGGTGGACGCTCGCGGATGAGCCTTCCTCACCTTCTCAAAGAACGCGGCCTTCGCCGGATCCGCCGCCGGAGTATCGGCCACCGTGAGATCGAGCGAGAGCTTCGCGCTCTCGTCCTTGCACGTCTCCTTGCAGATCTGCCAACTCGCCGCCAGGGCCAGCTTCGCGTGCTCGCCCGCCTTCAGGGTCGCGGGCGGCGTGATGTCCACCAGGAACACCGGGCTGCCGGAAAAAGCGAAGCTCTTGCCGAACAAGCCGTCCTTCACCTCCGGCAGCGGCCACTGGACCGGGCCCGCGGTGAAGCCCTCGGGCAGCGTCCACTTGAATTCCGGAGCCTTCTCCACGCCGCCCGAGTTCACGTAGTAGCTGTGCCACTCGGCCGGGTGCTTCAATTGCAGCGCCACCGTGAACGGCTTGCCCGGCGCGATCGCGGAAACTTCCGACACCAGGCTCGCCGAGGTCGGCGTCTCGCCCTCGCCCATGCCTCCGTAGCCACCGAGTTGGAACTGCGCTTGGGCGGGTAAAACGACCGCGAGGGCCAACGATAACAAATGAACGAAAAAGCGGAGCATGACGGATCGGTGACTGAATTTCGTGCAGTTAAGACGCCACCGACCCCCAATTTCATCCAAAAAAAAGGGCATCCGATCGAAATCGGACGCCCTGTTGGAAGGTGAGTAAATCACCCGGTTTAACCGGGATTAGTAGCCACCGTAGTAGCGGCGCTGCTCTTGGTCACGGGCGTTGCCGTAGGCACCGCCGATGAGGGCACCGGAACCGGCACCGATGGCGGCACCTTCGAGGGCGCGACCGGACTGGTTGCCGATGATGGCACCGGCACCCGCACCGATGAGCGCGCCGGTGGCGGCACCACGCTGGGTGTTCGGGCCGGCGTCAGCGCAGCTCGAGAGAGCCATGGCGACGATGACGGCGGGAGTGGTGATCAGGATCTTTTTCATGATTCGAGTCGGTTGGTTGGACATCATTACCGTTAGACGCATTGGAGAAGTCCTCAAGGGAATTTCATCCGCGTTCTGCCATCTGAGACGGTAACCCATCAAATTTTCTTCACCAATTCTTTCACGAGTTCCGGACCCCGGAAAATGAACGAGCTGTAGATCTGCACCAGCGAGGCTCCGGCACGCAATTTCGCCCGCGCGTCCTCCACGGTGGAAATCCCCCCCACCCCGATGATCGGAATGCGCCCGCCGAACTGCGAGGCGAAGGCCGCGATCACCTCCGTGCTGCGGTTCGTCAATGGCTTGCCGGACAGGCCGCCCGCCTCGTTGGCCCGCGGATGCCCTTGTACCAAGGCCCGGTCGAGCGTGGTGTTGGTCGCGATCAGGCCGTCGAGGCCGCCCTCAAGGAACACCCGCGACAGCCCCTGGATGTGGGCCTCCTCCAGATCCGGCGCCACCTTGAAGAGCAGCGGCACCTTCTTGCCGTGCTGGATCGAAAGTTTCTCCTGCTCGCGCTTCAGCGTTTCCAGCAGCCGCGCGGACGCCTCCTCGCCCTGCAGGTCGCGCAGGCCGGGGGTGTTCGGGGAGGACAAATTAACAACAATGTAATCCGCCACCGAGTACGCCGCCTTCAGGCACGCCAGGTAATCGTCCGCCGCGTTCTCGTTCGGCGTGTCCTTGTTCTTGCCGATGTTGAAACCGATCACGCCGTGGAAATTCCGCGTGGCCCGCACGTTCGCCACCCCGGCTTCGATCCCCGGGTTGTTGAAGCCCATCCGGTTGATGATCGCCTCATGGGAAACCAAGCGGAACAGGCGCGGCTTCGGATTGCCCGGCTGCGGGCGCGGCGTGATCGTGCCGATCTCCACGAACCCGAAACCGAGCCGTCCCAGCGCGTCGATCGTGTTGCCCTCCTTGTCGAGACCGGCGGCGAGGCCCACCCGGTTCGGGAATTTCAGCCCCATCACCTCCACCGGTGCCGCGAACTCCTCGCTCGGAAATGCAATTTGCAACAACCCGCTGCGCTCGGCGAGACGCAGGGCATTCATGCTGAAATGATGCGCCGTTTCGGCATCGAGACGGAAAAGCAGCGGGCGGAGCAGGGAGTAGGCGTCGAACACGCCGAGAGGATGAAAAAGCCTTCCGGGAATGTCGAATCCCGCGTTTCAGGGCGTGCCAGAGTTACCCCAAATGACGCAGGGAGTTGACAAATTGGCGCACTTTGCACGGCAAGTTGTCACTTGCACGGTTCAGCTCGCGCCAATTGTCAAACGGTTTTGTTGAAAATGAGTGAGTTGCAGACGCGGTTTTTCGCGGCACGACGCTTGCTGGAAGTTTGGCAACGGTCAAACCATCCGGCTCCGACAATTGGCATTGTCCATTTTTCGAATCCACATGGTAGCTACAAAAGAAACCGGAAGAAAATTAGAATAATTCCAATCCTCCGGGCGTTGTACTTATAACACCTCACCATCCACGACCATGGCCTACGAATCCGATAGCAGCCTGAAACTTTACCTGAGGGAGATTTCCAAGACGCCGCTGCTGACGCCTGAAGAGGAGATCCAGTTGGCGAAGCGCATCAAGAAGGGGGACAAGGAAGCCCGGTCCCACATGATCCGCGCCAACCTGCGCCTGGTCGTCAAAATCGCCCAGGACTACTCGGGTTACGGCCTGCCGATCTCCGACCTCATCTCGGAAGGCAACATCGGCCTGATGAAGGCCGTGGAGCGTTTCGACCCGAAGAAGGGCGGCAAGCTTTCGACCTACGCCGCCTGGTGGATCAAGCAATCCATCAAGCGCGCGCTGGCCAACCAATCCAAGACGATCCGCCTGCCCGTCCACATGGTCGACAAGATCGCCAAGATGCGCCGCATCTCGACGATCCTGGCCGAAGCGCTGGGCCGCGAGCCCACCGAGGAGGAACTCGCCGACGAAATCGGCCTGCCCCGCCGCAAGCTCGCCATGCTCAAGCAGGCCTCGCAGCGCCCGACCTCGCTCGATGCCCCGATCAACGAGGGGGAAGCGACGGAATACGGCGAGATCATTGGCGACGAGCGTGCCGGCAACCCGCTGGAAATGCTCGCCGACAAGAACCTCCACAACCAGCTCGACGGCCTGCTGTCCGTGCTCGACGAGCGCGAACGCAAGATCATCGACGAACGCTTCGGCCTCACCGGCAAGAAGCCGCTCACGCTCGAGGAAGTCGGCCGCCAGTTCGGCGTGACCCGCGAGCGCATCCGCCAGCTCCAGAACTCGGCCCTCAACAAGATGCGCCGGGCCCTTCGCAAGAAGGAAAAGCCGATGCCGAAGCCCCTCGGGGCCACCCCGGCCGAGGCCTGAGAGCCTTCCACTTCATGTGTGTCAAAGGCCGTCGCGGGAGCCAATCCGCGGCGGCCTTTTTTGTCATTTGATGGAAAATCCCCCGCCTTCACCTTTTCTAAAGGTTTGCTCTGGCACGGTGGCGGCATCGTCATGGCCACCCGACTTTTCCGCTCCTCCCCGCTGCGGCTCACCGCCGCGCCCGTGCTCGCCGCGCTGGGTCTGACCGCCTGCGTCGATTTCGGCAAACCCGGCACCTCCTCCGTGGCGCTGCCCCGGGATTGGCAGAATGCCGCCGGCTTCAAGGTCGCCGCGCCTTCCCAGGACCTTTCCCGCTGGTGGGGACGCTTCGGGGATCCGGTGCTGACGAAGCTGGTGAGCAGCTCGCTTTCCAGCAACCTCGACGTGGAAACCTCGATGTCCCGCGTCCGCCAGGCCCGCGCCAGCCGCGAGTCCGAGGCCAGCTCGCTGTTCCCCAGCCTCTCCGGTTCCGCGGGCTCGAATGCCAGCACCACCCTCCGCGACAACGCGGCGGACAGCCGCAGCATCAGCTATTCGACCGGCCTGAATGCCTCATGGGAAGTGGACCTCTTCGGCAAGCGCCGCACCTCGCTGCTCGCCTCCAGCGCCAGCATCAATGCCGCGGTGGAAAACCTCCACACCGTCCAATCGTCGCTGGCCTCGGAAGTGGCCCTCGCCTACCTCGATCTGCGTTCCGCCCAGGCCCGCCTCCAGATCGTGCGGGACAGCCTGAAGAGCCGCGAGGAAACCTACCAGCTCACCGTCTGGCGCCAGAAGGCCGGACAGATCGACCAGCTCGATCTCCGCCAGGCCGAGACCAGCCTGGAGCAGGCCAAGGCCTCGATTCCCTCGCTGGAGCAATCGATCTCCCAGGCGAAAAACCGGCTCGCCCTCCTCGGCGGCCAGACGCCCGGTGCCTTTGATGGCCTGCTGGCCTCGAAGGGCCGCGACATCCCCACCCCGCCCTCCGGCCTCGCCGTCGGCATCCCCGCCGACACCGTGCGCCAGCGCCCGGACGTCCGTTCCGCCGCCTACCAGTGGGTCGCCGCCGTTTACAAGACCCGCGCCGCGAAACTGGAGCGCCTGCCAAGCCTGAATCTCTCCGGCTCGCTCGGCATCAATGCCGCCACCGTGGGCAAGGTCTTCAATCCGCAGACCGCCACCGCGGGTCTGGTCGCCGGTCTCTCCGGCCCGATCTTCGATGCCGGCCGCATCCGCGCCAACATCGAGGTCCAGAGCGAGGCCGAGGAACAGGCGCTGCTCGCCTACTCCTCCAGCGTGCTCCAGGCCCTCTCGGACGTGGAGGATTCCCTGATCGCCTGCCGCCGCTCCGGCGAACGCATCGCGGTGCTGGAACGCGCCACCGTTTCCGCCCGCGAGGCCTCGGTTCTCGCCGGACAGCGCTACAAGGCCGGGGTCGTCGACCTCGTCACCGTGCTCGATGCCCAGCGCACCGAACTCAGCCTGGAGGAAAGCCTGATCTCCGCCCGCACCGATCGCTCCTCCGCCTACGTCCAGCTCTACAAGGCGCTCGGCGGCGGCTGGTAAGCCCCCCTTCCACTCTCCCACCCGACTCATCGAATGAAACAAGACGCATCGCAGGATCTTGCGACCATCGTCGCCAACGCGGGCAAAGGCCGCTCGTGGCGCTATCTCATCATCGGCGGACTGCTCGTCGCCATCGGCGTCGGCGGCTGGTTCTGGTACCGTCAGCGGCTCGAGGATCAGAATGCCGGCCCCACCTACGTCACCGAGCCGCTGAAGCGCGGCGAGATTTCCCTGGAGGTCACCGCCACCGGCAACCTCGCGCCCACCAACAAGGTCAGCGTGGGCTCGGAACTTTCCGGCACCGTAGCCGAGGTCCTTGTCGACCGGAACGACCAGGTGAAGAAGGGCCAGGTCGTCGCCAAGCTGGACACCACCAAGCTGATGCAGACCAACGCCAGCACCAAGGCGAACCTCGCCTCCGCCCAGGCCAGGGTCGTACAGGCCGAGGCCACCGCCAAGGAAAGCGAAGCCAACCTCGGACGCCTGGAGGAACTCCACCAGCTCAGCGGTGGCAAGACGCCCTCGAAGGCGGAGATGGACACCGCCCGCGCCACCCGCGACCGCGGCCAGGCCGACCTCCAGTCCGCGAAGGCCTCCGCCCTGGCTTCGGAAGCCGCCGTCCGCACGAATGAAACCGACCTTTCCAAGGCGGTCATCAAGTCGCCCATCGATGGCATCGTGCTCACCCGCAGCGTGGAGCCCGGCCAGACGGTGGCCGCGTCGTTCACCGCGCCCGAGCTTTTCGTCATCGCGGAGAGCCTGGAACGGATGGAACTCCAGGTCGCCGTCGCCGAGGCGGACATCGGTCGCGTCGAGAAGAACCAGAAGGCCGTGTTCACCGTGGACGCTTGGCCGGACCGCAACTTCTCCGCCAGCGTCACCATGGTGGCCTACGGCTCGAAGGTGACCAACAACGTGGTGACCTACGACACCGAGCTGGAAGTGCCGAACCCGGACCTCAGCCTGCGCCCCGGCATGACCGCCACCGCCGACATTTCCGTGGCCTCCAGCAAGGATGTGCTCGTCGTCCCGAATGCCGCGCTGCGTTTCACGGCGAACAAGGAGACCACTCCCCAGGCCGATGCCGGACAGAAGAAGTCCTTCGTCCAGAGCCTGATGCCGGGCCCGCCGCGCCGCGGTTTCAACCAAGGTGGCGGCAAGCGCAATGGCGGCAAGCCGGGCCCGCGCCCGCCCTCTGCCGAGAAGGAGAAATCCCACGTCTGGGTCCTGCGCGAGGGCAAGCCCGAGGAGATCACGGTGGAAACCGGCCTCACCGATGGCAGCCGCACCGAAATCACCTCACCGGAACTCAAGGAGGGCGATGCCATCATCATCCGCGCCGAAACCGCGACCGCGTCATGAACTCCGGTGACTCCAGTACTTCGCCGCTCATCGAGCTGCGCGGCCTGACCAAGACCTACGGCAAGGGCGATGCCGCGTTCCAGGCGCTGAAGGGGGTCGACCTCCAGATCCAGCAGGGCGAGTTCGTGGCGGTGATGGGCCACAGCGGCTCGGGGAAATCCACGCTGATGAACATCCTCGGCTGCCTCGATACCCCCACCTCCGGCAGCTACCGGTTCCAAGGCATCCCGGTCGAGACGCTCAATCCCGACCAGCGTTCGCTGCTCCGCCGCCACGCGCTCGGGTTCATTTTCCAAGGCTTCAACCTGCTGGCCCGCACCTCGGCTTTGGAGAACGTCGAGCTGCCGCTGCTCTACCGCGGCGTGACCCGCAACGAGCGCCACGCCCGCGCCCGCAAGGCGCTGGCCAGCGTCGGCCTGCCGACCAAGGAACGGAACACCCCGGCGGAGCTCTCCGGCGGCCAGCAGCAGCGCGTCGCCATCGCCCGCGCCCTGGTCACCGAACCCGGCACCCTCTTCGCGGACGAACCGACCGGCAACCTCGATTCCACCACCACCCACGAGGTGATGGAACTCCTGTGCAAGCTCAACGACGACCTCGGCATCACGGTGCTGATGGTCACCCACGAGGACGACGTGGCCGCCTACGCCAAGCGCGTGGTCCGCGTGGTGGACGGCCTCATCGAGTCCGACGTCATGAACCCCTCGCGCACGCCCCGCAAACCGTGATCTGGAACGCCTTCGTCATCGCCCTGCGCGAAATCCGCCGCAACCTGACCCGCGCCTTCCTCACCGTACTCGGTGTCATCATCGGCGTGGCCGCGGTCGTCACCATGGTCACGCTCGGCCGCGGCGCCACCGAGGCCGTGAAGTCGCAGATCTCCGGCCTCGGCAGCAACCTGCTGGTGCTGCGCCCCGGCCAGGGTTTCGGCCCGCGCTCGTCCTCCGCCGGCGTCCCGCTCTTCAATGAAGACGACGTCAAACAGATCCGCGCCCAGATCCCCGGCGTGCAGTGGATCGCCCCGGTCGGCCAGAAGAACGTCAGCACCGTCCACCTCCAGGCCGCGCGCAACACCAACATCACCGGCACCACCTCGGAGTACTTCCAGATTGGAAAGTGGAACCTGGTGAGCGGACGCTTCTTCAATGAGCAGGAGGAGCACTCCGGCGCCGCCGTCTGCGTGATCGGCCAAACCGTGCGCAACGCGATCTTCGGCAATGCCGATCCGATCGGGCAGAAGCTCCGCCTTCAAAACTCGTCGGTGGAAGTGATCGGCCTGCTCTCCCCGAAAGGCCAAACCGGCTTCGGCCAGGACCAGGACGACACCATCATCATGCCGATGAGCACGCTGCGGCTGCGCATCACCGGCCGCGCCTCGAAGCAGAACATCGACCAGATCATGATCTCCGGGGCCGATGGCACCGACAGCGAGGAACTGGTCGCGGACATCAGCTCGCTGATGCGGGACCGCCGCGGACTCCAGCGCAACGAGGAGAACAATTTCTCCGTCGTCGACACCCGCCAGATCGCGGACGCCGTGAGCTCCAGCACCAAGGTCATGACCACCCTGCTCGGGGCGGTCGCCGGGGTCAGCCTGCTCGTCGGCGGCATCGGCATCATGAACATCATGCTCGTTTCCGTGACCGAGCGCACCCGCGAGATCGGCATCCGCCTCGCGATCGGCGCCCGCGCCCGCGAGGTGCTGCTCCAGTTCCTGGTGGAAGCGATCACCCTGTCCTCCGTGGGCGGCGTGGTGGGCATCGTCCTGGCCGCCGGCCTGTGCAGCCTGATCGCGAAACTCACGCAGCTCCCGTTCCTGTTCGATCCCAAGATCAACATCATCGCCTTCGTGTTCTCCGCGGCCATCGGCGTGCTCTTCGGCTTCATGCCCGCGCGCCGGGCGGCGTCGCTTGACCCGATCGACGCGCTCCGCCACGAATGAACCTTCCCACCATGCGCCTGCTTCTCATCGAGGACGATCCCCAGCTCCTGCGCAGCCTCGCCACCGGCCTGCGCGAGGAGAACTACGCGGTCGACACCGCGATGGATGGGATCGACGGGCTCGCGAAGGCGACTTCCGCGGAGTACGACTGCATCGTGCTCGATGGCATGCTTCCCGGGCTCGATGGCTGGGAGGTGCTGGAGCGGCTGCGTCCGGACCACAAGGTCCCGGTGCTGATGCTCACCGCCCGCGATGGCGTGCCGGACCGCATCCGCGGCCTGGATTCCGGCGCGGACGACTACCTCACGAAGCCCTTCGATTTCGACGAACTGCTCGCCCGCCTCCGCGCCCTGATCCGCCGCACCGGCGGCCAGGCCTCGTGCCGGGTGGAGGTCGGGGACGTGGTGCTCGATACCGCCACCCGCCTCGTCACCTGCGCGGGCGAAGAGGTTCCCCTCACCGCGCGCGAGTATGCATTGGTCGAGTATCTGATCCTGCGCCGCGGGTCGGTGGTGAGCCGTGCCGAGCTCTACGACCACCTCTTCGACGAGGACGACGACACGCTCTCCAACCTGCTCGACGTCCACGTTTCCAACGTCCGCAAGAAGCTCGGTCACTCCTTCATCTCCACCCGCCGCGGTCACGGCTACAGCATCGAATGAGGCGCATCGTCCAATCCGTGCGCTGGCGTCTCCAGCTCTGGCACGCGCTGATCCTGCTGGCAGTGATCACCGCGCTGTGCCTGGTGGTCCACCATGTGGCGCAGGAGGAACGCACCCGCCGCGTCGACCGCGAGCTGCGCTATTTCGATCGCACGATGTTCCGCTACCTCACCTCGAACCAGGCCCCCGTCGGCCCCGAGGTGATCCGCGAACGGCTGCGCAATCTGAAACCCGACGGCTCGATGCCCGAGGTGCTCAAGGCGCTCTTCCGCGAGGGCGAATCCGGCGAGCCCTACTGTGTCGCTTGGGATGAGCAGGGTGCCGAGGTCTTCCGCTCCGCCAATGCGCCCGACGACCTCAAGGCCCCCGGTTGCAGCAAGGACGGCTACGAGTTCATCCGCACCGAGAACGGCCGCCGCGAGTGGTTCCGCATGATGCCGGACAACGCGGGCATCGCCATCGGCAAGGAACTCGGCCGCGAGCGCGACGAACTCGCGCGCCTCACCTGGAAGCTCGTGCTCTGCGGCGGCGGCATCTGGTCGCTCGGCCTCATCGGTGGCTGGTGGCTGGCCGGCCGCGCGATCAAGCCGATCTCCGCCATCGCCGGCACCGCCTCCCGCATCGCCAATGGCAACCTCGCCGAGCGCATCGACATCGCCGACACCGACAACGAGCTCGGCCGCCTCAGCCAGGTGCTGAACGAAACCTTCGACCGGCTCCAAACCGCCATCGATCGCCAGAAGCAGTTCATCGCGGACGCCTCGCACGAACTGCGCACGCCGGTTTCCGTGATCCTCTGCGAAACCCAGCGCGGCCTGAAACGCGAACGCCCGAGCCAGGAATACAAGGACATCCTCGACACCTGCCACCTCGCCTCCGAGCGGATGCGCACCCTGGTCGAATCGCTGCTCACCCTCGCCCGCCAGGACGACACCTCCGGGCAGCTTCAGTCCGAGCCCTGTGATCTCAGCGCCATCGCCCGCGAATCGCTGAACCTGCTCAAGCCCCTCGCCGAGGCGCACGCCATCCGCATCGAGGCCGATCTCCAGCCCGCGACGGTGGACGGCGATCCCCGCGCGCTGCCGCTGGTCACCGCCAATCTCATCTCGAACGCCATCCACCACCAACCCTCGGGCGGAAGCGTGAACGTGCGCGTCTCCACCAAGGATGGCCATGCCGTGCTGGAGGTTTCGGACACCGGTCCGGGCATCGCGCCGGAGCATCTGCCCCATCTCTTCGACCGCTTCTACCGCACCGACAAGGCCCGCGGTTCCGCCGGCGGTCACTCCGGCCTCGGCCTCGCGATCGTGAAGGCCATCGTCGACCGCCACCACGGCACCGTCACCGTCCACAGCGAACCCGGCCAAGGGGCGACCTTCACGGTGACCCTGCCGGTGGCAGTGTAGGATTTGACGTAGCCGCGCTCGGGAGAGCGTGGGCCGGGTGAATCCACCCGCTCCCACGCAGCTCCAGTTCCCGGTTCACGTTCCAGATTTCTGAGCCCGGAGGGGCGGCTCGGTAGAGGCCTCACGTGCGAGGATAAGGGAGAATCCACCCAACCCACGCTCTCACGAGCGCGGCTACACAGACTCCAACAACAGCCCGCCCAACTCCCCGACGTCCTCCGCCATCGCATCGGCTCCCGCGGCCACCAGGGCCTCGCGATCGTGGTAGCCCCAAGTCACCGCGACCGTCCGCATGCCCGCGCGCTTGCCGGTATCGAGGTCCATCGTTGAATCCCCGATCATCGCGCAGGCCGCAGGTTCGAACCCGAAAGCCGCCGCGATCTCCAAGGCTCCCGCCGGGTCGGGTTTGCGCGGCACTTCCGGCCGCTGGCCGAGCACCAGATCGAACTTCGTGCCCGGAAACAACACGGCCACCATTTCCACGGTGAACGGGTGCGGCTTGTTCGACAGCACCGCCAGCCGGTGTCCGGCCGCGCCGAGCTTCTCCAACATCTGCGGGATGCCCGCGTAAATGTCCGTCCCCTCCCGCCAGGCGGCGGCGTAGTGGACCTTGAAGGTCGCCTCCAGCGCGTCGATTTCGCCCTCGGTGATCTCCCCACCGGCCGCGCGGCGCAGCAGGTCGCGCGCGCCGTTTCCGATGAACCGTCGCACCGCCGCATGGTCGTGAATCTCCCGGCCGTGCTCGTGGAGCGTGCGGTTCAGCGCGGCGGCGATGCCGCGCAACGAGTCCACGAGGGTTCCATCGAGATCGAAAATCAGTCCGCTTGGCACGCCGCGAGGCTGCCGGGACCGGCCCGCGATGGGAAGATCAGAAGCTGATCAGGCTCACCAGCTCGGTATCGCTGTAGCGGTCCAGATGGTCCGCGGCGGCGACGAGCACTTCGGAGTCGGTGATGTCCTGCACCGCGTCGAAGGATTCCGTGGCGGCAGGCGGGTTGCCAGCCACCGGACCGGACTTGGCAGCAGGAGCATGGGCCACAAAGGCCTGGACCGTCAGCACGATCGCCGCGGTCGCGGCCACGAGACCACCGATCGAGGCGGGCAGGGCCCAGCGCTTCCACCAGGGAGCGGGCGGTTCATCGAGACGGATCGCCCGCATCACGTTGTCCGCAAAGCGCGGCCCGGCGGAGACCGGCGGGGCTTCATCGAGAAGCTTCCAGACGGCGTCCGATTCCCAGTTTTCGTCTTCGGGCAGCGGGTTACGGTTCATGGCGGGGAGGCGATTCACCGGGAGAAACCCCGGCACGGCCCGCAGGTTGCGGAAAATTTGGCCGAAAATCAACCCCTGGCTTCCAAACACCCTGAAATCCAAGGATTCAGACCCCGCGTTTGTCCCCCCACAGCCGCACGTGGAGCCGGTCGCAGAAGCGGAAACCCTGGTCCCGGCAAAGGTCCGCCAGCCACGGACCACGCTGGTCGAGCTCGGCCGGGGTCCGTCCCTCCGGCATCAGCAGGATGCGGTCCTTCGGCAGCGGCATCACCTCCACCAGGGCCAGCACCTCGTCCAAGTCCGCCGGGGTGGCGACCACGAACTTGAACCACGCCTTGCCCGTCCCGACGAGAAGCCGCAGCACGTCCGGCTTCAACCTCATCGCGGCCGCCATGCCGGAATTCGAAAGTTTCGGCGAGACGTTGAACTGGTTCACCGCCTCCACGAAGGCCTCGGAGGGAGCCAAGGTGCCGTTGGTTTCCACCTCGAAGACATACGCTGGATCCCGCCGCCGCAGCGCCGCGATCAGCTCCAGCCACCCCGCCTCCTGGATCAGCGGCTCACCACCGGTGAGCACCACCCGGCGGCAGGGAAACGCCGCCACCCGCTCTGCGATGGCTTCCGGGGCCATTTCAAAGGTCACGTCCTCCTTGCGGTGCTTCCTGTAGCCCGGAGTGCCGTCCTTTTCGTGGGTCCACGCCGTGCCTTCGAAGTTCCAGGTGTGGTCGGTATCGCACCAATGGCAGTGGAGATTACAGCGCGAGGAACGGACGAACACCGCGGGCAGCCCGACGGACACGCCCTCGCCCTGCAGGGTGAAGAACAGTTCCGGTCCATCGTTCAGCTTCGCCAGTTTCATCCGCGGAGGACTGTAGGCGGCAACCTTCGCCACGGGAACCGCGAATGAACGCCAATGGCCGCGAATTTTCAGGAGTTGAGCCTTTAGGCGAGGAAGGTCTTCCGGGGGCGGGGTCTCCGGAGCTCCTTCAATTGCGCGGCCCCTCTTCCCCCATTCGCGTCCATTGGCGTTCATTCGCGGTTGCCCCTCACCCTTCCTCCTCCCTAACAATCACCCATGAGCATCATCACCGGCCGCGGCGACGAAGGGCAGACCGATCTCCTGTTCGGCAAGCGCATCGCGAAGACCTCCCTGCGCATGGAGGCCTTGGGGCTGGTCGATGAGCTGAATGCCGCCCTCGGTCTCGCTCGTGCCGCGGGTCCTACTGACGAGTCCCTCGCGATCCTCGATGGCATCCAGGAAAAGCTGATCGGCCTGATGGGCCAGCTCGCCTGCCTGCCGGAGGATGTGGAGCGTTACCGGGAAAAGGGCTACGCCGCCATCCACGCCGAGGACGTGACTGCGCTCGAAACCCTCGCCAAGGACCACGAGGCACGAGGCGTGCGTTTCACCGGCTGGGCCCGGCCGGGAGCGGAGGGCTCGCTGGCCCGCGCCGGCATGGACTTCGCCCGCACCATCGCCCGCCGCGCCGAGCGGTCGGTGCTGGCCCTTCACGAATCCGGCGAGGAGGTGCCGCGGGAAGTGAGGCTCTATTTCAACCGCCTCTCCGATCTGCTCTGGATCCTCGCGCGAGTGAGCTGAAAAAAGCGGTGGCGGTCCCGCCAGGAACCGCCACCAACGAACCACCGATAAAAGGAGCCGGTCAGGCAAGCCGGAGCCGCCACAGGCTGGCGTCGTCCTGATCGCGCCACGCCGGGCGCCGCGCGATCGGATCCTGCAGCGTGCGGACGGTCTTCCGGCCGCCGACGTAGACGAAGGAGTCGCAATCGATCTCCACCACTTCGAGACCCATGTAGTAGGTGCTCCGGAGGGTCGCGACGGCATTGGCTCCAAAGGCCTGCGCGAGGTGCCCGCGCAGCAGCGCGGCCTCCTTGCGGCCAAGGAACAGACAAGCCGGGGTGCGATCCTGGGTGCTCTTGCTACGGATGAGATCGGACACCGCCCGGGAATCCCAGCCTCCCTCGAAGGAAAGCTCTGGTTCCAGGCTGCGCGTGTCTGGCAGCAGGTAGGACTTCGCGTTCATTTTCGTCTGTGCGCCCGTGGGGCACGCCCCTTGGATGCACTTCATGACTAACATTGTCAATTCACTAATGTTTATTTTGATGATTTTTCTACTCCAGATACTCAGGATTGAATTCAACAAGCCCTGTGACAGTCCGTAAAAATACGGCGTTTCGTCTTTCTTGTGGCACGGGATGAGCAAGAGTGAAGGCGCATGAGCGAAATCCCGCTGTTGGTTCATAACGACCCTTGGCTGCAACCCCACGAAGAGGCGATCCGCCGTCGTCTGAACCGCTTCCGCGAAACGCTCAAAGGCATTGAGCATCAAACAGGCTCGCTCGCCGCCTACGCCACCGGGCACAAGTTCACCGGCATCCACTGGCAGGAATCCTCGAAGTCCTGGATCGTCCGCGAGTGGGCTCCCAAGGCGAAGGCCGTGTCGCTGATCGGGGACTTCAACCGCTGGAACCGCGACACGCACCCGCTGGTTCAGTCGACCGGCGGCATCTGGCAATTGAAGCTGCCCGCCGACACCCTCGGCCACGGCCAGCGCGTGAAGCTCCACGTGGTCGGCGCCGATGGTTCCCGCCGCGACCGCGTCCCCGCCTGCATCCGCCGCGCGGTGCAGGACCCGGTGACCCACGATTACTCCGGCCAGATCTGGAGCCCGCCGAACCCCTACGCCTGGCAGCACAGCTTCGATCCCGCCACGGTCAAGAGCCCGTTCATTTACGAAGCCCACGTCGGCATGTCCGGCGAGGAAGGCCGGGTCCACACCTACCGCGAGTTCGCCGAGCAGGTGCTGCCGCGGATCAAAGCCGCCGGTTACAACACCGTGCAGTTGATGGCCGTGCAGGAGCATCCCTACTACGGCTCCTTCGGCTACCACGTCTCCTCGTTCTTCGCCGCCTCGTCCCGCTCCGGCACGCCGGATGACCTGAAGCACCTGGTCGATACCGCCCACGGGCTCGGGATCGCGGTGCTGCTGGACGTGGTCCATTCCCACGCCGTGAAGAACATGGCGGAGGGTCTCAATGACTTCGATGGCTCGGGGAACCAGTATTTCCACGCCGGGGACCGCGGCGACCACCCCTCGTGGGACTCGAAGTGCTTCGACTACGGCCGCCCGGAGGTCCGCCAGTTCCTGCTCTCCAACCTCCGCTGGTGGCTGGAGGAGTTCCATTTCGATGGTTTCCGCTTCGATGGCGTGACCTCGATGCTCTACCACTCCCACGGCAACAAGGCCTTCAACAGCTACGACGACTACTTCGGCGGCGATGCCGAGGAGGACGCGATCCTCTACCTCCAGCTCGCGACCACCCTGATCCACCGCCTGAAACCGGGCGCGCTGGTGGTGGCGGAGGACATGTCCGGTATGCCCGGGCTGTGTCGCCCGGTGGAGGAAGGTGGCGTCGGCTTCACCCACCGCCTGGCGATGGGCCTGCCCGACCACTGGATCAAGCTGCTCAAGGAGGTCCCCGATGAAAGCTGGGACCTCGGCCAGCTCTGGAACGTGGTCACCAACCGCCGCCATGGCGAGCCGACCATCGCCTACGCGGAGAGCCATGATCAGGCTCTGGTGGGCGACAAGACGATCGCCTTCCGGCTGATGGACAAGGACATGTACTGGCACATGGCGCTCACCGACCCGAATCCGGTGATCGAGCGCGGCATCGCGCTGCACAAGCTCATCCGCCTGATCACCCTCTCCTTCGGCGGCGAGGGCTGGCTGAATTTCATGGGCAACGAGTTCGGCCACCCGGAGTGGCTCGACTTCCCGCGCGAGGGCAATGGCTGGTCGTTCCACCACTGCCGCCGCCAGTGGTCGCTGGTCGACCATCCTGACCTGAAATACAAGTGGCTGGCCGCCTTCGACCGCGCGCTGGTCGGACTCGCCGACTACCACCACCTCCTCGCCACCCCACAGGCGCAGGTGCTGAACCTGGATCTGACCAACCAGGTGATCTGCGCCGAGCGCGGCAACCTGATCTTCGTGATCAACCTGTCCGTGGACCGCTCGATCCCGGACTACCGCCTGCCGGTCAACGGCACCGGCGACTACCACGTGGTGCTCGATACCGATGCCGCGGAATACGGCGGCCAGGGCCGCATCGACCGAACCATCGCCTATCCGGTCGATGAGGAGGGCAAGCTGAGCGTCTACACCCCGGCACGCACGGCGCTGGTGTTCGCCAAGTAGCGTAAGTTTTCAACTTGCGGGTCGAGAGATCCGCGAAGTCGCATGCAGGTTCAGTCCGCCTCCGAGTGGCCCACTCAAAGACGGACTGAACCTGCATGGGCGTTCGCGAATCATCCCACTCACAACTTGGAAAGTTGTGCTACTCCTCAATCCAGTTCCGCGTCGTGGAACGTGGCCCAGTCGTCGAGGTTGTTCAGGTTGATCGCGTCGAGGAACGGCGGCTTGTCCTCGTCGATGCCGGCCTCGACGAGGATCGACTGGCGGGTGGCGTCGCCGTGGTTGTAGCCACGGATCGCGCGGTTGAGTTTCTCGATGGTGGCGGCGTCGGTCTTCGAGCCCTTTTGTTCGAGAATCCACTCCTCGAACTGCGGGTAGGTGGGATGGTGCTCGTCGATGTATCCGGTCACGGCATCCTCGGTCAGGCCGAGAGCATCGATGACCATCTTGTCGAAGCCCTTGCCGATGGCCGGGTAGCCGTCGGCGAGCTTGCCCACGGAGGCGAGGGAGACCTTCAGCCAAAGACGCGGCAAGTGGAGCACGCCGAGCGGCCCGGCGACGCCGGAACTGATGAGAGGGACGATCTTGTTCATGGCGTCCCCAACCAAGCACAGCCCGGCGCGCCGTTCAAACTCCATCAGTTCGCCGACATCCCGTGGCGGGCCCAGAACGAGGACAGCTCGCCGGAGCTGCCGTTGAAGACATTGCGCTCCACCGGCCGGTCGAGGTTGCCGAAATACGGGCCCGAGCGGAAACGGCCGTGCGAATAGTGCTTCGGGATCGAGCGGCCGTGCTGCCAATCGACGCCCCCGTACTGCCACAGCGTCCAATCGTGCCAGACGTCATACTGCTTCACCAGCCCCTCCGGGTTGCCGGGCGCGGGGAAGATCCGGCCCGCGCCGCTGGAGTGGGAATAGAGGGCCACCCAGTACGGGGAGCGGCGTAGCTTCGCTTTGGTGGCGGAGTCGGCGGAGCGCAGCATCAGTTTCATGTGTTCGCTGTTCTCCAGGTAGATCACGGGCGTGACGCCGGTGCGGGATTCGACCCGGTCGATGAAGCGGGTGATGTCGGAGAGGCGGGAGTTCGCGTCGAAATCGCCGCACAGCAGGAGGCGGCCGGTGCGCCACGAGCGGGATCGCGCGATCTGCTGCATGCGGGTGACGAACTGGTCGGCCTGGGCCGCGGCATCGACGTGCGTCTGGAGGCGGTAGTAGGCCCCCACCAGCATCCCGGCGCGGTCGGCGGAGGCGAGGAAATTGGCGCACTTGGTGTCGAGCACGCCGCCCTTGCCACAGCGGGCGATCAGGCCCTGGGCCCCGTTCGCGCGGAGGGCGGAAACGTCGTGCTCGGAGTAGGACCGGCCCGCCCGCTGTTTTTCCTTCGGATCGTAGCCGGAGACATTGATGACCTGGGGCCGCCGCGGCGACGGGATTCCTGAACCACCGCCACCGCACTGGGTGAGCAGGCCGACGAGAGGGAGAAGCAGCAGGAGCTTTTTCATGCGTTTGAGCCCATCCTGCCCCAGGGCCCGGCTCCTGTCGAAGTCGAAACCTAGCGGAAACGGATTTCCACTGGATTCCGGGCGGATCGGGGTGATGTTAGAGAACCATGAAAGGCCAGACCCTCATCGGAGTGATTCTCATCATCGTCGGCGCGATCCTGCTCGCTTACGACGGATTCACGACCACGAAACGGGAGAACATCATCGACGCCGGCCCGATCAAGGTGCAGGCGGATGTCCAGGAGCACCATCACGTGCCCCCGATCATCGGCTGGGCGGTGCTGGGTGTGGGCGTGTTGCTGACCGTGGTGGGCGTGAAGCAGAAGTGATTCACGCGACCTCCGCCCCACGCCACAATGTAGCTGAAAGCTCCGCTTTCAGAATGTAGGGAGAAGCTCCAGCTTTCCCTTTGGGAGTGGAGATCGCCCGGCCCAACCGGCCTCCGCCAACGGAGCTGGCGGAGACAATTCGAAAGCAGAGCTTTCGACTACATCGGCGTCACTTGAACTCCAGCGTCACCGGAGCGGAGGCCTCCTGGGTGGTGAATGCGGAACCCTCGAAAAAAGCCCAATCCTTGTCGGTGGTTTGAGCGGCCGGTTGGGCGGAGGACTGGACCCAGATTCCGTCCGCGAGCTGCACCCGCAGGCGGGCGGCGCGGAACTTGAACTTGTCCTCGGCGGTCGAGCGGCGGACCTCGATCGCATTGGACGCCTTCAAGCCCTTCACCGCTTCCGCATCCAAATCGAGGGACTTCGTCTGCCACTGGTCACCGCCCGCGGGCAGTTCGGCGAGCTTGCGACCGTTCAACCACAGCGTCTTTTCCCCGGACTTGCGGTCGTTCACACCGAACAGGCCGATCGTCAGCTTCGCGGCCTTCACGCCGGCAAACTCCGCCGGGGTGAGAGCGCGGGTTTCAAGGGCGGTCGCGGCCACCGGGGCCTCCGCAATCAAGCGCACCGTCTGGCGGCGCAACCCGGCATCGATCGCCCACGGCACGGTGTCCTCGGGGAACGACGCGTCCTTGCCCGCGCGCTCGACCAACAGCCAGGCCTCGGCGGTGGCCTCACTACCCTCCGTCCCCCCCAGCGAGACCTTGAGTTCTTTCCCAACCAAAGCCTTCACGTCGAACGACGCCATCGTCCAAGCCCGGGCCTTGTCGCTCGGCATACCGGCACGGGCGTAGCCGGGGAAGGGATTGAGCTTCGCCTTGCTGGTGCGGAGCGGGGTGGCCACCTGGCCATTGATCTTCACTTCCGGCAGGTCCGGATAACCGATGACCAGCACCTCCGCGCGGCCCTTGGTGTCCGAGGGAAGCATCGCCGCGGACTCCTTGCCGGACACCTTCACCGGCACGGCGGACAAGGCGGCGTCCCGCTTCGCCGGGCCCGCATCGACCTCCAGCGCGAGGGTCTGGTAACCGGGCACCTCCACCCGGATCGTGCCGCCGCTCCAGGAAACCGGAGCCGCGCCATGGTACGGGAACACCACCCGCGAGGAGCCCCCGCCGGGCAACGGCGCGGACGGAATCTCCAGCACCTGCGTTTCCGCGGAGGGATTCCGCGTCACCAGCACACCGTGGCCGCCGTCCCAGCCGATGTAGCCGTAAACATGGCCCTCGTCCGGACGGCCGCCGACGTAGTCGGTCTTCGCCAGCGCCTTGAAGTTCTTCTCCGCCCAGCGGTGGATGGTCCCGAGCGCCTTCCAGTGCTCCGGCGTGGAGGTTTTCGGCGTGATATACCACTCCTTCATTTGGATACCACGGCCATAGTACATCATCACGTGGTCCGCCCACTCCCGGACGCCGTCGCCGGGTCCTTCGAGCTGGTGGCGCTCGTTGAGGATGATACCGTGGGTCATCAGGCGGGAAACGGGGACCAGCGGGCGATCCTTGGGATCGCCCCACATGCGCCACAGGAAGGTGTCGCGGTCGGTGGTAGCCATGTTCCGCACGGAAAGCTCCGGCCAGTTGCCGTTCGCACCGTCGTCGCCCGCCAGCATCCACAGCGCGTCGCCGTGCATCAGCCACCACGGCGAGAACCACATCCAGTTGGTGAGGTTCTGATAGACCCGCGGGTTCGCCTCGCGGGTGGATTTCAGCAGCGAGATCATCGCGTCCACGTTCGCCTCGTGGCCGTGGCGGTCGGTCGGCGGGTGGCCGTTGCCCTCTCCCACATCGGAGAGGTGGTTGAAGTCATGCTTGAAGTAGCCGACCTTCCCCTCCCCCGCGAGGCGGACAAGCTGCTTGCGCAGCAACTCCTGATACGCCGGATGGCTCAGTGAATAGTGGGCGAAGTAGCGGGAGAAATACTTGTTTGCCTTCGCCCGTGGATAGCCCTGGCTCTCGCCCCACTTGACGTCCGTGTTGGTTCCGTCCAGCGCCAGCCATAGCCCCAGCTCGGTTCCCTCTTTCCGCAGCGCCTCGCTGAGCGCCACCAGATCCGGGAAACCACCGGGGAAATCCCGCGGCGTCGGTTCCCACACCGACTTGCGGTTCTGCCAGCCATCGTCCGGCACCATCGCGTCGATCTTCACCCCATACGGTTTCACCGCCTTGGCGAAGTCCCGGTAGATGGCGGTGAAGCTATCGACCTTCAGCGACTTCCCCGCCGGATCGAACCAATTGTTGTAGTGGGTGAAGCTGCGGTCCGCCTTCTGAATGGTCTTCAGGTAGCCTTGGAACTGGCCGGTCACTGGAGCGGACGCGCCGCCGCCCGCCACCGCGGTCTTGCTCGCCACCTTCCACGTGCCGCCATCCTTCACCGCGTAGCCGGGGAAATGGAACAGGCGGATCAGCCCGGGACGCGGGTGGGCATCCTTGTCGTGCCCCTCCAGATCCACGAAGCTGTAGTTCCCCACCAGCTCGTAGTGGTGCTTGTCCGGCTCGGGCGTATTGCCATCGGTGTGGCGGCTGTGACCGGCCGGGTATTCGAGCCCGAAGAACCAGCGGTCACCGAGGAAGACCGGCTCACCGCGCCCCCCGCGGGTGGCAACGCCCTGCGCGGAGAAACGCTCGACCTCCAGACGGTCGACCGTGGCTTCGTCCGGAAATTCCAGCGCCACCGCCTTCCGCGTCCAGCGCTCGCCCGGGGCCACCGAATAGCGGACGGTCACCGCCACCGGCATCGAGGGACCGGCCTTCAGGCCAGCCGGGCGCTGGTAGCGGATCGTCCACACGGAGGTCCCGCCATCCTTGGTTTCCACTGGCTGCCCGGCGGCGACGAAATCGGAAACGGTGAACTCCGCGTCATCCATCATCCGGATGTGGAACTCATCGCTCTGCGTTTCGAGGGATTCGGTCCCGGCGATGAACCGGGTGGTCCGCCATGCCTTGCCATCGAAGGTCAACTCGCGCTGCACCAGATCGTTACCCATCTTCAACGTCTCCGGCGCGGCCGACGCCGAACACACCAGAGACATCCACACCCATCCGGAACCCAAGAGTCGAAAACGCTTCATGACCAAGAAAACAAAAAATTTACGCGCAATCTACGCACACAATTCCCGATTCTTTCCCACAAAAACCCTCGCTCACCGGTTCCGCTCCACCGCCAGAATCAAGTAATCGAGAAACCCCCAGCGGTAGGCAGTCCAGATCCGCAGCGAACTCACCGCCAGACGCAGCGTCTGGACCGGGTGCCGCAGCGCCTCCCATCTCAACACCGGATTCCGCAGCAACCCGCGCAGAGCGCGGCCCATCGCATCGGACCACGATTGCTCCACCAGCATGCCCAGGCGCGTCATCGACACCGCCTCCGCCCCCTCCTCCTCGAACCGCCTGCGGCAGGTCCACTCATCGGCCAACCCCGGCATCTCGCCCGCAGCGCGGATCGGCTCGATCAACAGCCATCGCGCCCACGCGGGCACGAGGTCGCCGATGATCCACCCGGCGATGACAATCCGGTGGCCGGGCTTCACCACCCGGATCATTTCCCGGCACGCCGCCCGCGGTTCGGTGAAATGAAAGACCGATTCGATGGCCACGACGGCGTCGAACTCCCCTTCCGGCAGGCCGCTCCCCAGCCAATCGCCCAACAGGTAACGGACGCGGGGATCGCGGGTCCGCCGTTTGGCGGCCTCGTATTGGACCGGTGAAATGGTCACCCCGGTCACCTCGACCTCGAAATGGCCGGCCAGCCACCGCGCCGGGCCGCCGTAGCCGCAGCCGACATCGCACACCCGCATGCCGGGCCGGAGCCCGGCCGCCTGCGCGACGGCGCGGAGCAGGTTGGCATTCGCCTCCGCCCGGTCCGGCGTCTCCGGATGCCAGATCCCATGGTGCAGGTGGTCACCCCACAGCGCGCGGTACCACACGTCGAGCGTGTCGTAGTGCCGGGCCGCGCCGATGGTTTTCACACCTCGCCGTCCGGAAAGACCTGATGGGACTTGATGGCTTCGACGCCCACCGCGGCGGCGGTGCCGAAGATCGTTTCGACCGAGGCCGTCCGCGGCACCTGGGCGGCGGGGCGGGCGAGGCCGAGGATGAGCTGGCCGTAACCCTGGGCCCCCGCGACGTGCTGGAGCAGTTTCAGGGAAATGTGGCCGGCATCGAGGTTCGGGAACACCAGCACATCGGCGGTCTGGCGGACCTTGGCGTCCGGCAGCTTCACCTCGGCGGCGGCCGGGTCGAGGGCGACGTCCGCCTGGAGTTCGCCATCGATGTCGAGATCGAGGTACTCCTTCTGCACCACATCGCGGGCGATGGCGGTGGCGGCGATCATCTTGCGCGCCTCGTCGGTCACGGCGGAGCCCTTCGTCGAGTGGCTGAGCAGGGCGACCTTGGCGGTGCGGCCGAGGAAATGGCGGGCGACCTTGCCGGTTTCAATGGCGATGGCCGCGAGCTGGTCGACGGACGGCTGCGGGATCAGGCCGCAATCCGCCATGAACAGCACGCCGCTGCCGCCGACGTGCTTCAGGTGGTCGCCGACGAGCACCATCGCGCCGAAGATCTTCGGCACGTTGGGCAGCGGCTTGATGGTGTTGATCAGGGCGCGGAACAGCGCGGCCGGGAGGGCCTTGTTACCGCCGACCAGACCGTCCGCCTGGCCATACTGGGTCATCAGCGCGCCGAAGTAGTGCGGGCGGGCGACGATCTCCGCGGCATCGCCGACCTGCATGTTGCGGTAGCGGGCCATGTTGTCGACGCGCTGGCAGAAGAGCTGGAAATCGGACGACTTCGGCGGGTCGATGATGTTGATGAAGGTGAGCTTCACACCGTTGTCCCCGGCCAGGGCGCGGATGCGCTCCTTGTCGCCCAGCAGGATCGGGGCCACGGCCTCGGCGGCCACCAGCCGCTCCGCGGCCTGGAGCACGCGGAGATCCTCCCCTTCCGTGAACACGATGCGTTTCGGGTGCCGGCGGAGGGCTTCGATCAGGTGGCGCGTGAAGGCGTTGCCGGCGGGTGCTTCAGAGGAAAGGGTCGACATGAGAATTCGGTGCTCTTGCACCGTGCCGTTACTCTAGTATCCCTGCTGAAAGTCCTTCAACCCCGAATCCGCCAGAGTGCCAGCCGATTACCACACCCACACGCCCCTTTGCCACCACGCCGAGGGCGAACCGGAAGCCTACATCGACGCCGCGATCGCCGCTGGCCTAACGGAATACGGCATTTCCGACCACGCCCCGGCCGTCCCGGAGCCCTTCGACGACTGGCGGATGGCGGTGGCCGACCTGCCGGAATATTTCTCGTGGCTGGACCGCGCGCGGGCCCGTGCCGCCGGGCGGATCCCCGTCCGGGCGGGTTTGGAGTGCGATTGGCTGGCCGGCTGCGAGGGCTGGATCGAGGATCTGGCTGGGCGCTACGCCTGGGATTATTTGATCGGATCGGTCCACTATCTGGGAGACTGGGACTTCGACAATCCCAAGTGGCTGGGCCGCTGGGCCGAATCCGACGTGGACGCGGTGTGGAGCCATTATTGGAACACCTACGCGCAGATGGCGGAGAGCGGACTATTCGACATCCTCGGCCACGCGGACCTGGTGAAAAAGTTCGCCCACGTCCCGGGCGGCGACCTCGACCGCTTCTACGAACCGGCGATCGACGCCATCGCCGCCTCCGGCTGCGCCATCGAGCTGAACACCGCCGGCTGGCACAAGCCCTGCGCGGAGGCCTACCCGGCCCCGCGGTTCCTGGAACTGGCCTGCTCGGCGGGCATCCCGCTGGTGATTTCCTCGGATTCGCACCACCCATCCGAAGTGGCGCGGGATTTCCCCAAGGCCATCGAATGGGCGAAGGCGGCGGGATATCGGGAGACGCTGTTGTTCGAGGGGCGGAAGCGGCGGAGCGAGGCGTTGTAACCGCCACTCCTTGATTTCCGGAAATCCATGACTAGAGTGGATTCCATGATCACGACCGTCACCCAGAAAAACATGGTCACCATTCCGGCGGAGGTGGGCCGGGTTTTTGGCATCAAGCCCGGTTTCAAGCTGGACTGGGAGGCGGTGGAGGGGCGCGACGAAATCCTCGTCCGGGTGATTCCAGACCGCACGGAACTTGCGCGCCGCCTGCTGGGAGCAGGAAAGAAGCATTCGCCCAAACGGGACGCGGTGGCGGAACTGGTCAAGGAACGGGCAACCGAAGGTTGAGCGATGACCTACCTGCTCGATACCTCTGCCTTGCTGGCCCACTACCGCCAGGAAGCCGGCTGGGAAGCCGTTCACCAGCTTTTCGAAAACACCGACGCGTCCTTGATCATTGCGAGCGTGACGGTGGCGGAGTTCGCACGGCGCATGGTCGAATTGGGAGCTTCAGAGTCCGAGATCAGCACCGCCCTGCAAAACTACCGGCTCATTTTTTCCGAAGTCGTCTCCATCGACGATGCGATCGCGTGGGAGGCATTCGAAATCGGGCGGAAAACTCCCGGCCGGCTGCCGCTGGCGGATGCGCTCATTGCGGCTGCCGCCAGTTCGCGCGACGCAACACTGGTGCACCGCGACAAACACATGAGCCAAATCCCGGGCAAGTTGGTGAAGACACGGGATCTGGCCAAGTGAGCATGACGGCGTTGTAGCCGGAAGCTCCAGCTTTCGGATTGTCTCCGCCAGCTCCAGTTGGCGGCGGGCGGTTAGGCCAAATGATCTCCTACCCCACAGAGGGAAAGCTGGAGCTTCCCCCTACATTCTGAAAGCGGAGCTTTCAGCTACGCTGGCAGCGGCAGGTAGCGGCATTCACTGCGCCCATCCGGCCAGAGCTTGAGCAGGGCGTAGCCCATGGGGGTGCGCTTGTAGCTGCCGTCCTTGCGGTCGCCGGGTTCCCACCACGAGCCGCTGAGCGCGCCATTGCAGTGGAAGCGGATGTTCCAGAGCGCCTCGCTGCTCTGGATGTGGATGTGGCCGCTGAGGGCGACGACCGGAGCCTCGCGCGCGGCGAGCTTGTCGATCACGGCCTTCGCGCCGCCCATGTTGCCGCCGTCGTAGTCGCCCGCGAGGGAGAGCAGCGGCAGGTGGCCGGCCAGGAGGAGCGGGGCGCTCTTCGGCAGCGAGTCGAGTTTCTGGAACAGCCAGTCCTGCTGCGGCTTGCCGAGCGAGCCGCCGGAGTTTTCCAAGGTGATGATCTCCCAACCGCCCTGCTTCGTGTGGCCATACGGCTCCGCGATGCCGAGGCGCTTGCAGACATAGGGAATGCCGCGCATCGGATCGCCTTCCGGAGCGGCCCACCAGGGATCGTGGTTGCCGACGGTGTGGAGCATGGGCAGGCCCTTGAGCTCCGCCACGACCACCTCGTCCCAGAGCTTCCACTGCTCCTCGACCCGCTCGCGGGTGATGTTCTTGTAGTCGGCGGCGTAGATGCTGTCGCCGGTGTTGACGACGAGATTGATGTCGCGGTGTTTCTGGCGGATGGCTCGCAGGATCTTCCGGCAGCGTGAGGGCGCGTCGTGCTCCGGACGCAGGTGGATATCAGTGAGGTGGAGGATGGTGAGGGGCGCACCGGGAGCAGGCGCGGCCAAGGTGCCCATCGGCAGCGAAGCGGCAGTGGCGGCCCCGAGGGTGAGGAAGCCGCGGCGGTTGAGGGACGGGTGTGACATCGTCCTGACTTAACGGAAACGGAGCTGGCCACCTATGGGCGAAACCGCCGAAGTCGTGGGCGATTTGGCGATCTTGAGGTAGCGCGAAGCTTGGCTTCGCGTGCGGGTTGCAGCCCTTTGAGGAAAAGGGGCACCCATTACTCTCATCGCGGCTTATCACCACACGCGAAGCTCAGCTTCGCGCTACTTGGAACTCAGCCCGGATGGCCTGGAAAACATCCTCGGCACCATGAACCGGGAACGAGGAGCCGAGCAACACCGGCTGTTCGTTCTCGGGCACGATATCGCGGCCGTGCGAGCCCTTCACCAGCGTGGCGTCCAGCGGGATGACGTCCATCAGGCCACGGAAACCGAGCTTCTTCTTCAGCAGGAACTTCGCGATCTTCAGCTTGGGGAAACGAAGGGCAGGATCGAGGAACAACTCCACCGGGTCGTAGCCGGGCTTGCGGTGGATGTCGATGCAGCGAGCGTAGTCGGGGGCCTTCGCATCATCGACCCAGAAGTAGTAGGTGAACCACGCGTCCGGCTTGGAAATGGCCACGAGTTCCCCCGCCCGCTCCGCGCCGATGCCGGAGCCCTCGACCTCACGGACCTCGTCGACGCCCGGAGTGGCCGCCAGCAGCGCCTTGACCTCGCCGAGCAGCGAGTGGTCGTTCACGTAAACGTGCGCGACCTGGTGATCGGCGACCGCGAAGACCTTGCAGCCCCCGCAATCCAAGGTCTCCAGACCGAGTTCCTCCTTGATCGACAGCCAGCCCTTTTCGCGGAAGACCCGGTTGAGGTGGACCGGCTGGTGGACCGGCGAAATGCCGTATTCGGAAAGGATCAAGGATTTGACGCCACGGGATTCGTAGTAGGTCACCAGGTCCGCGACGACGCGATCGATGGCGGCGACTTCCGACGGGATCGAGGGATCGTCCGGCCCGACCTTCTGCAGCGAGTAATCGAGGTGCGGCAGGTAAACGAGGCTGAGCGTCGGGCTGTGCTTGTTCTCGGTCCACTTCGCGGAGTTCGCGATCCATTCGGAAGACGCGATGCCGGATGCCGGGCCCCAGAACGCGGGAAACGGGAACGGGCCGAGATCGGCCTTCACTTCCTCGCGCAGGCCCATCGGCTGGGTGTGGATGTCGAAGACCTTGCGGCCATCCGCCGGATAGAGCGGACGCGGGGTCATCGACCAATCCGCGGTGGAATACATGTTGTACCACCAGAACAGCTTCGCGCAGGTGAAGCCGGGGACCTCGCGGCGGAGCGTGTCCCAAACCTTCTCGCCGTGGACCAGGTGGTTGCTCTGCTTCCAGAAACGAACCTCGGCGGACTCGCGGTCATACCAGCCATTGGCCACCGCGCCGTGCTCCGCGGGCGTGGTGCCGGTCAGCATCGACGACTGCGCCGTGCAGGTCACCGCCGGAAAGGCGGGCCGGAAGCTCTGGAGGCCGTGTTTCTCCGCGAACGCCTTCAGGAACGGCGCGTGCGGGAGCAGCGACTTCGAGAGACCGACGACATTGATGACGGCGAGGCGCATGAGAGAGGGTTAGAAGTTAATGGTTAGAGGTTATTGGGGAAGAAGACGTGAAGTGGAATTCTTCCTCCAATAACCTTTAACGAATCACATTTAACCTACTCACGCCGTGAGCTGACGCGCCGCCTGCAGCGTGTTCTTCATCAGCATGGCGATGGTCATCGGGCCGACACCGCCGGGGACCGGGGTGATGGCGGCGCATTTCGGCGCGACCTCGTCGTAGGCAACGTCGCCGGTGAGGCGGTAGCCGTTCTTGGCGGAGGCGTCCTCGACGCGGTTGATGCCGACATCGATCACGACGGCACCGGGCTTGATCCAATCGGCCTTCACCATTTCCGGGCGGCCGACGGCGGCAATGACGATGTCCGCGCGGCGGCAGATGGCGGGCAGGTCCTTGCTGCGGGAGTGGGCGACGGTGACGGTGGCGTCAGAGCCCTTCGCCATCAGCAGGAGGGCCATCGGCTTGCCGACGATCATCGAGCGGCCGATGACCACGGCCTCGGCACCGCTGGTCTGCACGCCGGCGGAGGCGAGCAGGCGCATGCTGCCGGCGGGCGTGCAGGGCACGAAACCGGAGGGGTCTTCCAGCGCGAGCTTGGCGACGTTCTGCGGGTGGAAGCCGTCGACATCCTTGCGCGGGTCGATGGCGCGGATGATCTCCTCCTCGTTGATGTGCTTCGGCGGCGGGGACTGGACGAGGATGCCGTGGATGAGCGGATCGGCGTTCAGCTCGTGGACCACGGCGAGGAGCTCTTCCTGGGTGGTCTCGGCTGGCAGGGTGATCTTGCGGGAATAAAGGCCGAGATCGCGGCAGGTGCGGTCCTTCGCGCCGACATAGACCTTCGAAGCCGGGTCCTCGCCCACCAGCACGACGGCGAGACCGGGGGTGACGCCCTTCGCCTTCAGTTCGGCGGTTTCGGCGCGGACTTCATCGAGGACGGTGGCGGCGACGGCTTTCCCGTCGATGATCTTGAAATCGCTCATGGGGCTGGAGTGGCAGGTTCGGAATCGTGGGTGGCGGCGAGAAGGACGGACTCGATGCGGGCGCGCTCGGTCTCGAAGGCATCGTCGGAAAGCGAGGCCGGGACGGCAAGCGCCTGATCGAAGATGATGCGGACGCGGCTGAAGGGCTTCGGAATCATGAAGCGATCCCAGGATTTCAGTCGCCAGCAGGAGGAAAGTTCGACGTGGACCGGGATCACCGGCGCGCCAGTGGTCTGGGCGAGTTTCACGAGGCCGCCCTGGAGCTTGTAGCGCGGGCCGCGGGGACCGTCCGGCGTGAGGCAGACGTCCACACCCTCGACCAGGGCGCGCTTCAGGCCGACGAGGGCGGCGATGGCGCGGCGGGAGCTGGAGCCGCGCACGGCCCCGATGCCGAAGGCCCCCATCGCGCGGGACAGCACGTCACCATCGTGGCTGGCGCTGGTGAGCACGGCGGCGCGGCGGTGTTTCCCGCACAGGCGTTTCCACGCCTTCGGCACGGAGAACAGCCGGTTGTGCCAGAGGGCGTAGATCACCGGACCGGGGATGCCTTCGGGGACGCCGAGCTTGCAGCGATCAACGATCTCGTAGCGCAGGGTGGCGCACCACAGCCGCATCAGGCCGCCCGCGAGGGTGCCGAAGATGGCGGTTTTCCGGCTTTTGCGGATTTCGTGGCGGGAGGCGGCGTCGGCCATGCGTTCAGAGGAATCCGGCCGGCTGGAGGGTATCGACGAGATACTGCTGGCGGGACATCAGGTGTTGGTAGAGCTCGTGGCGGTCGGGGTCTGGCTCGCAGCGGCCGTGCGCCTCGGACGAGACGAGGTAGCTGGCGATCTCCCCGAAGCCAAGCGATTCACCACTTTCCCGGAAAAAGGCGACCGCGGCCTGCATCGCCGCACCGATGGCCGCGCCCTGACGGCTGCCGACCGGCACGACCGGCATGCCAAAGACATCGGCGAGGAGCTGGCGGGTGGTGCGGCTGACCGCGGCGGCCCCGAGCAGGCGGATTTCCACCGGCTCGAAGCCGAGATCCGCGAGGCGGCTGACCCCATAGCCAAGGCCGAGCGCGACGCCTTCCGCGGCGGCGCGAGCGAACCCGGCGGGGCTGAAATTCTGGAGGGTCATGCCATGGAGCACGCCGCAGCCTTCCGGCAGGCGCGGCAGGGATTCCCCGGTGAGGTAGGGCAGGAACAACAGGCCATCCGCCCCCGCCGGGGCCGAGGCCACGGCTTGATCGAACTGCTCCGGCGTCCAACCGTAGTGGCGGCGGACCAGTTCGATGGCGGTCACCGCATTGGTCGTGGTGGCCAGCCCCAGCCAGCCGCCGGTGGCACTGCACAGAGCGGAAATTTCCCCGCGGAGGTCAATGACCGGGGAATCCTGGACCCCGACAATGGTGCCGGACGCTCCGAGTTCCACGGCGATGGTGCCATTCGTGACACAGCCGGCGGCAAGGGCCGCGAGTTGAGGCGCGGAACCTCCCGCGCCGACCTGCACGGACTCGGAGAGCCCCCAGGCGTGGGCCAAGGCCGGACGGAGGCTCCCGCGCGCCGCGCCGGGCGCCTGCAAGGGTGGCAGGCGGTCGGCCAAGGCCGGGTCGATGGCATGGACGAGCTCCTCCGACCAGCGGCGGGTGCGGATGTCGAACAGCCCGGTAGCGGAGGCGCTACCCGACTCGGTGGCGCGCTCGCCAGTGAGCCAGTAGGCGATGAAATCCTGCGCCGAGAGGAAGGACGCGGTCTTTTGAAAGTGGTAGGGCTCCTGCTGTTTCAGCCACAGGCACTCGGCCGCCAGCGAATCCACGCCGGGCACTTGGCCGAGCAGCTCCAGAAGGCCCGGTGCCCCGCCGAAAACGCGGGAGATTTCCTCGGCCTGGCGGCGGGACGATTGGTCACCGGCGAGCTTCGCGGGGCGGACGATGCGGCTGGCGACATCCAACGCCACGAAGCCGCGCAACGGTCCGGCCACTCCGATGGCGGCGACCCGGGCACGGCGTTCGCCGAGGGCGGCGAGGCACTCGCGGACCGCGTGATCCACGGCGTTGATCCAGCCCGCGGGGTCCTGTTCGCGGTAGCCGGGTGGGAGTCCTTCGATCCAGGCGTGGGGGGCGTGGGCTTCCGCGGCGACCTCCGCCGCTTCGAGATCGAGCGCCACCACGCGGGTTCCGGCGGGGGTGATCTCAATGCCTAGAAAATACATGGGATGAAAGTTCTCCAGTTCTAAACCGGCTTCGGTCGCTGCCAAGTTCCAAAGTTGAACGAATCGTTTTTGGAGCACCTCACCAATCGCATGCTCCCGGCAGCCAATCCCCGGGTTTCCAAGCCGCCCATTGCGCGCGGATGGCAGGCACCAGCGGACGGTCCCGCCATGCCAGTGTGAAAGCCCGGGCGGCCAGCGGATCCGTCTCGGTGCTGGGACTTTCCAAGCCTGTCGCGGCCCGGACCACCCCACCCAGCACCCGCTCGACCGCCCGGAAGGCATCGTGTGGATTCAGCCCGAACGTTTCCGTCAGCGCCTGCATGAGTTTCACCCGGTCGGACGAGCGCTCGGCCGCGGCCAGAATGGTGGTCACGAGGTGCTGGTGGAGATCCTTCTCCATGCGATGGAGGGGAAAGGCGAAGCGGGTGTCCGCCTCCCATTCCCGCCACTGGGCGGTGGTCACCTCCTCCCACCCGGTCACCGGACACGGGCTCCCCGGAGCGGAGACCTCGAACCAATGGAAGACACGGCGGAGGAGAGACATGGCAACGATAGCTACCCGGGTTTGATCTTCCACTTTTCAGAAAAACGTCCCCGCCCTGCCTTACGGCAAGTTGACAAATGCGTACTGGCAACCGTGCCCGTCCGCGACCAAGGTCGGGCATGGACGATTTCGAATCGAAGGTGCGCGATGCCCTCGCCAACCCTCAGAACCAAGGCGAACTGGCCGACGCCGACGCCGTGGGGACGGTGGGCTCGCCGGACTGCGGCGACATGCTGCGGATGTGGCTGAAGTTCACCGAAAAGGACGGCAAGCGGGTGATCGACCGCGCCTCGTTCCAGGCATTCGGCTGCCAAACGGCGATCGCCGTGGCCTCGATGGCCACCGAATTGCTGAAAGGCAAGACCGCCGAGGAGGCCCGGGAATTGTCCGCCTCCGAACTGACCGGTGACCTCGGCCCGCTGCCGCCGATGAAGATCCATTGCGGCCAGCTCGTGGAAGGGGCGCTGAAAAGCGCGCTCGACCAGACGCCCGCCGCGCCGCTTCCCGCGCCAGCCAGCGCCCCGACCCTCTCGGGAGGATTCCAGCGCCCGGCTGGCAAAATCCGGATTGTTCCCCTCGACGACGAGCAACCATCCTGAGTCCCGCGTGTTTATTGCACGCGCTGGATAGGAATGATCCCTTCGGCGCGTTAGCTAAGTTTCCGTAAAACCCTTCCAGTTTCCCCGTGCTCGAACTCCAGGACGTTTGCTTCACCATCCGCAAAGACGGCGAGGATGTTAATCTCGTCGACAAGGTCTCCATCCAGATCCCGAAAGGGCATTTCATGGCGATCGTTGGACCTTCGGGCTGCGGCAAGACCACGCTGCTCAAGACCATCGCCGGTCTGAATCCGGAATCCGGCGGGGCCCTCATCTGGGATGGCCGGGACCTTTCGAAGGAAGGTGACTTCTCGCCCTCCGAGATCGGCTACGTGCCGCAATTCTCGATCGCCTACGATCCGCTGACCGTCGACGAGTCGGTGGAGGCCGCCACCCGGCTGCGGGTGAAGACGAAGAACCACGCGGAGCTGGACCAGCGGATCGACCGGGTGCTGGAGGAAACCGGACTGGCGCCGATCGCGGACCGGCCGGTGAAGGTGCTGTCCGGCGGCCAGAAGCGCCGTCTCGGGCTGGCAATGGAGCTGGTGTCCGATCCGAAGCTGCTGCTGTGCGACGAGGTCACGAGCGGCCTCGACCCGCGCTCGGAACGCGAAATCGTGCGGCTGCTGCACGACCTTTCCCGCAAGGATGGCCGGATCGTGCTGTCCGTGACCCACTCGCTGGCGCACCTGGAACTCTACGATTCGATCCTGGTCCTGCACGAGGGCCGGGTGGCCTACCACGGCCCGCCCGATCAACTGACGCACTATTTCTCCGTGAAGGACACCGAGGAGGTGTATCCTCGCCTCGCCGGACAACCGTCCGACCGCTGGCAAACCTCGTGGGAGAAGCACCGCGCGTCCTACTACAAGATGCTGGAAAAGAACCGGGAACGCTCGGTGGCCTCCGGCGCGCTGAGCCTGCCGCCCGCGAAGGTGGAGGGCGAGGAAGCGGATCCCCATCCGGCGGCCAAGCTGCCCGGGTTCTTCAGCCAGTTCGGCACCCTGCTGTCCCGGCGCTGGCGAATCTTTTTCCGCGACCGCGGTCAGGTGCTGCTCCAGTTCGCGATCATGGTCTGCTTCCCGCTGCTGGTGATCCTCTTCAGCGACAAAGCGAAGGAACCGATCCCGAAGTTCTCCGACACCCACCGCGCCGACGTGCAGGAGGAAGTGCAGGAGATCTCGGACGTGCGGGCGGGCCAGCTCAAGGTCGGCTCGGCGGTGTCCGGCGTCATCATGTTCCAAGTGGTGCTGCTGGCGCTGATGGGCTCGAACAACTCGGCGCGAGAGATCGCCGGAGAGCGTCAGATTTACGAGAAGGAGAAGTTCGGCGGCCTGCGCCCGCTGGCCTACCTTTCGAGCAAAATCGCGTTCCTGTCCTGCCTGGTGATCGCCCAGTCGCTGTGGATGGCGTTCTTCGTGAACTTCTTCGGGCCGTTCCGCGGGGACTTCGTCCAGCACGCGGGCTTCCTGCTGCTGGTGAACGGGGCGATGACCGCGGTGTGCCTGGCGATTTCCTCGCTGATGCGGACGGCCGAGCAGGCCTCGCTGCTATCCATTTACCTGGTGGGTTTCCAGCTTCCGCTCTCCGGCGCGGTGTTGGCCCTGCCCGATGCGGTGGAGACCTACACCCGGCCGTTCATCTCCTCGTATTGGGGATGGTCCGGGAGCGTGGAGGGCCTCCAAACGGAGGTGCATGACGCGGTGAAGTCGGTGATCGACACCACCCTTTCGACCCGCAGCGCGTGCCTCTACACGCTGGCCGCCCACGTCGGCGTGGCGCTTTTCGCCGCGTGGCTGGGCACCCGGCGGCACCAATGGGATTGAAAGTTCCCCATTCCAAGGCCGTCTTTCCCATGCTATCGCTCCACTGATCCCTGAGTTCCCCGTTTTCCCAAGACCCATCCCATGCCCCGCCGCGCCAGCTCCAATCTCCATCCCGGCCTGATCCTCGGCATTGTCGCCGGTGTCGCCGTCCTTTTCTTCGTCGGCAAGTCCTTCACCGGGAAAAAGTCCTCCGGGTTCGGCGATGTCACGAAGCTGAACATGGAGGCCTTCCTCCAGAACGGCAACAGCCTGCGCGGCAGCGAGTACGTGGTGGAGGGCACCGTCGACGAAAAGCTGCGCTGGACGCCGGACCGCGGCCAAGTGGTCAGCGTGGTGGTCGACTCGGGCGGCGTGAAGGAAATGATCGGCATCGAGGTGCCGCCGGAGTTCAACAACCGCAACATCGAGCGCGAACAGCGCTATTCCTTCAAAGTGAAGTTCCGCCAGGGCGGCATCCCCGTGGCCACCGGCATCAACCGCCTCTGAACCTCCTCCCGCGCACGCCATGAAACCCTTTTACACGCTCCTGCTGCTCTCGGGCATTGCCGCCGGCCAAGGTGGTGTTTTCACCCCGCCGCCCGCGCCTCCCACTCCGCCGCCGAGCCAGGACACGACCGTCACCCGCCCGCCACCGGAGGAAAAGAAATCCCCGTTCGGCAACGAGCTGCCGATGCTCGACCCCTCCGCGGAGACCATCACCATCGGCGGCATCACGATCCCGCTGGGCGACAACCGCATCCTCAAGGCGCGCTTTGAAAAGTACCTGAGCCAGCCGCCGGAGAACTCCGACGAGGCGAACGAATACCGCGCCACCATCAAGGACATCCTGGGCACCATCTCGCCCCTGCGCCAGGGCGGTCCGCAGCTTTACGAGGCATTCAAGAAGCTCCCGAGCGCCGGTTCCTACCCGGGTGACGCGAACATCTGCAGCTCGCTGGCCGAAGCCATCTACGTCGCGATGCTGGCGAAGCAGGACGTCAACGGCCTGAAGAAGCTCAACGATTCGATCGAGCAGGAGAAGAAGGACCTCACCGCCAAGCACGATTGGGAAGTCTCCCACAACCGGGAGAAGATGCTGGAGCAAACCACCACCGGCCAGGGCGGCCGTGGCGGACGCCCGGGACAGGCCACCACCACCCAGACCGAGCGCGAGGGAACCGGCACCAAGTCACTGGAATACAAGGACGCGCTGCGCCGCATCGTCGAGATCGAGGCGCTCAAGAAGAAGAACATTCTCCAGACCGAGGCCCAGACGCTCCAGGCCAAGACCCAGTATCAGGTGAACATGGTGCAGTGGTTCGCCCAGCGCCGTTACGAGCATGTGCTGATGGCCTCCCGGTTCTACAACCAGATCTGGAAAGACGGCGATTCCGCCCTGCGCATCGACAAGGGGTCGGACGTCAGCAAGCTCTTCACCCAGTCGGTGGGCATGAACCCGACCGTTTCCTCGCTGGACTCGCTTTCCAGCGACGCGATCCGCGAGGTGGACAAGTACATCGAAGCTTTCAACCTGATGCTGTCCCGCGACGAGCTCCACTCCGCCTCGCAGCGGCTGATGGAGGCCTACGCGATCGGCGAGTATCTCGGCCCGGTGGCGACGCTTTCGATGGAGAAGAAGTTGCGGGTGGCGGCCTACGTCCGCGACCTGCACGAACTCTACGGTTCGCTCCAGGCCCGTGACTACGTCCGCGCCAAGACGCTGGCCGACAAGCTGAAGGGCACCGTGAAGGATTTCCCGTCCTCCAAAGTCGACAGCGCCATCGCCGGCTACACGCTGGCCTCCGACCTCGCGATCGAAGAGGCCAAGGCCCAGCTCCTCGCCAAGAACAACGACAAGGCCGCCGAGAAGATCAAGGCGGCCACGGAGATCTGGCCGACCAACCCGAAGCTCTCCGAGTTCCGCCAGATGATCGGCAGCGCCGGGCCGCTGGTGGCCGCCCGCAACGACTTCGACCGCCTGATCACGGAGAAAAACTTCCGCGAGATCTTCCGCCGCCAGTATGAGTTCGCCCCGGCGATCCAGGGCGACGCCACGCGCGAAGACGCCTTCAAGCAGATCATCGGCAACCTCACCAAGATCGAGGCCTCGCTCGGCAAAGCCGCCGAGTTCACCAAGATGAACCAGCCCTATGCCGCCTACGAGCAACTGGCGGAGCTGCGCGAATCGTTCCCGGACGATCCGAAGCTGGGCCGCGAGCTGGAGCTGCTGGCCCCGAAGGTGGCGGACTTCACCAAGGCCCTCGACCGCGCCCACCAGTTCGAGGACCGCGCCGACCAGAAGCAGCCCGGCTCCGCGCTGGCCTGGTACCTGAAGGCGAAGAAGATCTTCCCGAACAGCAAGTTCGCCGAGGACGGTATCAAGCGCGTGCTCAACGACATCCTGCCGGAGGACAGCACCTCGAGCTCGCGTTGAGACGCGGCCGCTACAGCCTGCCGGACGAACGTCCGGACACCCAATCGAGCTTCGGCCAATTGCTCCAGCGGCATTGGCCGTGGCTGGTGGCATTGGAGCTCCCTCCGGTGGCAGCCTTTCTGTGGCGGGGGCTGTCGTCGCATGAATGGGGCGTGGCTGCCCCCGCTTGGCTCGGGGCGGGGGCGGGGTTCGGCTTTTGGCACGTCTGGCTGCGACGCACCATCGACACCAACCACGGGACCTACACGCGCCACGCCACACCGCTACGTTACTGGTTCAACATGAGCCACTTCGCGCTCTTCTACTTGTTCACCATCACAATGGCCCTGTTCGGCGGCCACCAGTAACTGGCACCCGAAAATCAAAATCCGGGGAGAAAAAAGCTGTTAGCGCCTTTTTAGAATAATTCTTGCTATCGAATTCCGGGGCCGTAGTTTGCCGCGCCGGAATGGTCCACGATCTGTCAGACAGCAACGCCGAAACGCCGATCCCCGAGGAAATCGAGGGCCTGCGCATGACCCGCCAGCGGCGGGAGGTGTATCGCGTGCTGATGGGAACCCGCGACCACCCGACCGCGAACGACGTCTTCCTGCGGGTCAAGGACACCCTGCCAAACATCTCATTGGCAACGGTTTACAACTGCCTGGAAGCCCTCGTGCAGCACGGGATCGTGCGCCAGGTGAACTTCGACCGCAATCCGTCCCGGTTCTGTCCGAACCTGGAGGAGCACGGCCATTTCCACGACAAGGCCACCGGCGCGATCCACGACGTGACTTTCAAACCCGGCGTCAATCTCGCCGACCTCCTCGACCTGCCGCCCGGCGCCGTGATCAGCGACGTCGAGATCACGCTCCGCGGCGAGCTCCCCTCCCCCTCTTCCCACTGATTCCCGACTCCCACGCCATGTCCCTCGTCATCAAAGACCTCCACGCCACGCTCGAAGACGGCACCGAAATCCTCAAGGGCGTGACCCTTGAAATCCCCGCCGGGGAAGTCCACGCCATCATGGGACCGAACGGTTCCGGGAAATCCACCCTTTCCAAGGTCATCGCCGGCCACGAGGGCTACGTCGTCACCGGCGGCAGCGTGACGCTCGATGGCGAGGACATCTTCGAGATGAGCATCGACGAGCGCTCCCGCGCCGGCATCTTCCTCGCCTTCCAGTATCCTTCCGAAGTTCCGGGTGTCTCGAACGCCAACTTCATCCGCGCCGCCCTCCAGGCCCGCCTGCCGCAGGGCGAGGAAATCGACGCGGTGGCCTATTACAAGAACCTCTACTCGAAGATGGACCTCCTCGAGATGGACCGGAAGTTCACCGGTCGCTCGGTGAACGAGGGCTTCTCCGGCGGTGAGAAGAAGCGCAACGAGATCCTCCAACTCCTGATGCTGGAGCCGAAGTACGCCATCCTCGACGAAACCGACTCCGGCTTGGACATCGACGCGCTCAAGATCGTGGCCCGCGGCGTGAATGCCACCCGCTCGCCCGAGCGCGGCATCCTGATGATCACCCACTACCAGCGCCTGCTGGACTACATCTGCCCGGACTACGTCCACGTGATGGCCGCGGGCAAGATCGTCCGCTCCGGCGGCCCGGAACTTGCTCTTGAGCTGGAGAAGTCCGGTTACGAGTTCCTCAAGGACGAGGAATTCGCAACGGCCTGATCCAGAGCCACTCCAACCCCGACGTCCCCCATGAACCTCCGCCCCAGCCGCCACCCGCTCGATGCCCAGAGCCGCACCAAAGTCGTGCAGCTTCTGAACGACACCATTGCCGTGTTGATCGACCTGCGGCTGCAGGTGAAGCAGGCGCATTGGAACGTGCGGGGTTCGAACATGATCGCCATCCACGAGATGCTCGATGGGTTCGTCGACCAGCTCGACGAAGCCACCGACGAACTCGCGGAGCGCGCCGTCGCCCTCGGCGGCCGCGCGCTTGGCACCCTGCCTGGCATCGGCAGCGTGACCTCGCTGCCGCCCCTGCCACCGGAGGCCACCGGCAGCTTCGACCTGCTCGAACTGCTGGCCGAACGCTACGCCGCGGTCTCCGCCGTGCTCGGCATCGGCATCAACCACGCGCAGGTGGTGGACGACGAGGTCACCGCCGACCTGCTGATTTCCACCACGCACGCCATCGACAAGAACCTCTGGTTCCTCGAATCCCACCTCGAACCGGAATTCACCGACGAGGATCCCGAAGAGGGCGACGACACGCCCCTGCTCTGATTTCCCACTTTCCCGATTTCCATGTCCTACGAAGCCTCCAGCACCCTCGACGCCGAAACCCGCGAAGCGATCGACATCGACCGCACCAAGGGCGATTTCAGCTTCCCCGAGCGCCACAAGTTCGACGCCGGCCGCGGCCTGACCGAGAAGACGATCGACTACATCTGTGACGTGAAGAACGACCCGCAGTGGGTCCGTGACTTCCGCCACAAGGCGCTTCAGGTCTTCCGCGACAAGCCGATGCCCACGAACTGGGCGACCAAGGACCTGAACAACATCGATTTCGACATCATCCGCTACTACCTGTCCGACGGCGAGAAGCCGAAGCGCTCGTGGGAGGATGTGCCGGAAGACGTGCTGCGCACCTTCGAGCGCCTCGGCATCCCCGAGCAGGAACGCGCGTTCCTCGCCGGCGTGGAAGCCCAGTATGACTCCGAGGCGGCCTACTCGAACATGAAGGAGGAGCTCACCAAGCAGGGCGTCATCTTCGTGAACTCGACGGAAGGCCTGAAGCACCACGAGGAAATTTTCCGCCCGTGGTTCGGCAAGGTGATCCCGACCGCCGACAACAAGTTTTCCGCGCTGAACAGCGCCGTGTTCTCCGGTGGCTCCTTCATCTACATCCCGAAGGGCGTGAAGCTGAAGCAGCCGCTGCAAGCCTACTTCCGCATCAACTCCGAGAACTTCGGCCAGTTCGAGCGCACCCTCATCATCGCCGACGAAGGTGCCGAGGTGATGTACATGGAAGGCTGCACCGCGCCGAAATTCGAGACCTCCACGCTGCACTCCGCGGTGGTGGAGCTGGTGGCGCTGAAGGGCGCGAAGATCCAGTACGTGACCGTGCAGAACTGGTCCTCGAACGTCTTCAACCTGGTCACCAAGCGCGGCCTCGCCATGGAGGACGCCGAAGTCCGCTGGATCGACTGCAACATCGGCAGCCGCCTGACGATGAAGTATCCCGGCGTGATCATGAAGGGCCGCCGCGCCCGCGGCGAGGTGATCTCGATCGCGCTGGCCAACACCGGCCAGCACCAGGACACCGGCGCGAAGATGATCCATGCCGCCGACGAGACGACCTCGAACGTCGTTTCCAAATCCATCTCCGTGGGCGAGGGCCGCTCGACCTACCGCGGTCAGGTCCACATCCCGAAGCACCTCAAGGGCTGCAAGAACAACACCGAGTGCGACGCGCTGCTGATCAACACCCGCAGCCGCACCGACACCTACCCGGCGATCACGGTGCGCGGCAACCAGCACGCGACCCAGCACGAGGCCAGCGTCTCGCAGGTGTCCGAGGAAATGCTCTTCTACATGCAGCAGCGCGGGATCAGCGAGGGGGCCGCGATGTCCCTCGCCGTGAACGGCTTCATCAACGACCTCGTCCGCGAGTTCCCGATGGAATACTCGGTGGAACTCAAGCGCCTCATCGACCTCGAAATGGAAGGCTCCGTCGGCTGATCCGCCATCCGGCACCTCCTCCCCACCACGTATCATTCTCCCGTCTACGATGCCCGCCGTGCTCGAACAACCCGCCTCTCTCCTCGACTCCGCTCCGGTCACTCCGGCCACGTTCCCCGCTTGGTTCGCCGAGCGCCAGCGTGCCGCGCGGCAGCGCTTCCTCCAGATCCCGCAGCCGAAGCGCGGCGACGAGACCTGGCGTTTCTCGTCGGTGAAGGAACTCGATTTCGCCGACTTCCGTCCCGCCAACGGCGGTGCCGATGCCACCCTGCTGGCTTCCCGTTCCACGGGCCTTGAAGCTCCGGTGGCGAAGTTCGTGTTCGGCAACGACGAACTGCTCCACTCCGAGTCCGATCTCCCCGCAGGGGTGATCTGCCTGCCGCTGGCCGAGGCCCTGATCTCCCACTCCGAGCTGGTGGAGAAGCATTTCATGAAGCAGGAGACCCGCCTGGGCTCCGCGAAGTGGACCGCCCTGCACGAGGCGAACCTGCGCAACGGCCTGTTCGTCCACGTCCCGGCCAACGTCGAGGTCGAGGGCACGATCGAGGTCTTCCACTGGATCGCCGGGGACAACACCGCGATCTTCCCGCACACGCTCATCGTGACCGGAGCGAACGCCAAGGTGCGCGTGGTGGACTATTTCCAGTCCGCCGATGAAACGTCCACCGGTCTCGCGATCGCGGTGAACGACCTGATCGCCGGCCCGGGCTCGAAGCTCGACTACGTCGCCATCCAGGCCTTCAACGAGCACACCAAGGTCATCCAGGTGAACGAAACCGGCGTGGCCAAGGATGCCTCCGCCACCGGCTTCATCCTCAACACCGGTGCGACCTGGGCGCGCAACGAATCGCTCAGCCGCCTCGAGGGCGAGGGCTCCCGCTCGGACATGCTGTCCGTGAGCATCCCGGCCCGCGACCAGGAGTACGACCAGCGCACGTTCCAGCACCACGTTTCGCCGGGAGCCTTCAGCGACCTGCTCTACAAGAACTCGCTCTACGACAAGGCCCGTACCATTTTCTCCGGCCTGATCTTCGTGGACGAGGGCGCGCACCGCACCGACGCCTACCAGACCTGCCGCAACCTCTTCATGAGCGATGACGCGGAGGCGAACTCCATGCCCGGCCTGGAGATCAACGCCGACGACGTGAAGTGCTCCCACGGCAGCACCTCCTGCCAGATCAGCGACGAGGAGATCTTCTACCTCCGCGCCCGCGGCATCTGCCCGACCCGTGCCCGCCAGCTCATCGCCCGCGGTTTCTCCGTGGAGGTGATCGAGCGCCTCGGTGACGAGAAGGTGGAGGAACTGGTGCTGCGCTTCGTGGACGACAAGTTCGCCCACATCGCCGGCGGCGGCGCCTGATCCTTTTCCCGGAAACCATTCCAAGCGGCGGGTGCACCAGTGGTGCCCGCCGCTTTTTTCGTGTCTTGCCATGACGATGGGAGCTGCCAAGCCTGCCTCATGTTTCGATTTGTCGGTTGTGTGTTGTTGGCCGGTCTTGCCCATGGGGAGATGACGCTCCCCGCCGGTGTGGAAACCCGCTTTGCCGCGGAGACTCCCGGAGCGCCTTCCCCGGAGTGGGCGAAAACCACCTATGGCTCGGCCAAGGAGGCGGAGGCCGCGGTCGACCTGGTGTGGAAAGCGTATGAGAAGGGAGCGAAGGCCCGGGGTGAGGACCGGAAGATCGCACCCCAACCCGCGACGCTGGAGGAGCTCAAGATGATGCCCGAGGACCAGCGGCCGAAGTTCAAGCCGTCCGAGCTGACCGTCGATGGCAAGACGATGCCCTACTTCCTGGTGGCGAAGGGTCGGAAACCGGAGAAGGGTTGGCCCTTGATCCTCGCGCTCCACGGTGGCGGGGGCACGCAGCAGAAGCTCACGGACCCCCACGCCTGGCCGGTGAACACGCAGGAATGGCAGGCGCAAATGGCGCTCTTCGAGCGGAGCTATCCGGGCGACGCGATGTACTTCATCCCGCGGATGGCGGATGACAACGACGGCCGCTGGTACTACGACTACTGCCAGACGTTCTACGACCAAGTGATCCGCCGCGCGATCCTGTTCCGGGATGTGGATCCGGACCGGGTGTATGTCACCGGGATTTCCGAGGGCGGCTACACCGCGTTCCGTTTGCCAGCGAACCGACCGGACCGTTTCGCCGCCGCCTGTGCGATGGCCGCCGCGGAGCCGATGGAGAACGCGCCGCCGGAGAACCTCCGCAACCTGCCATTCCGCTGCGGAATCGGGGAGAATGACACGATGTTCGACCGCATCGGCTTGGCCCGGCGTTACTTCGAACGGCTCGATGCCTTGCAAAAGGACGATGCCGGCCATTATGTGCATCACCTCGACACCCAGGCGAACCGCGGCCACGGCATCGACTACAAGCCCGGCCCGGAGTGGATGGTGAAATACACGCGTGATCCGCGGCCAAAGACAATCACGTGGACCGTGCAGAAGCTGCACAACACGCTCGACCTGCGGAACAATTGGCTGGCTCTGGATGAAGTACCGTCCACCCTGCCCGCGAAGCTTGATGCGGCGATCAAGGACAACACGATCACGCTGCAAGCCGATGCCGGATTGAAGGGGAAGGTGTTCCTCGATGACACGCTGGTGGATCTCGATCGACCGGTGAAGGTGATCCTCAATGGCAAGGAGGTTTTCAACGGCGTGGCAAATCGCAATCTCGCGACGGTGGTGAAGACGCTGGAGTCGCGGGGCGATCCGCGGCTGGTGTACACGGCGGAAGTTTCGTGGTGAGTGGAGAAGAAAGAGCGGACTGAAGTCCGCGGTCCAATTTTGGCTGGAATGTGGAAAAGCAGCCGGTCCGGTGTTAGGATGTGGGATGACATGGAGACTACCCATCATCCTTGTCGTGTCCGCCGTCACCGGTGCAGCCCAGCCGGTGTTGGAAGGAGTCGAGCGCCTGCGTCCCCAGCGCCGTGAGTTGATCGAGCGTTCCCTGAAGGAGCTGGAGGCGCATCCGGGGATTCCCTACCGCTACTCCGGATCGTCGCCAGAGGATGGCGGCATGGACTGCTCGGGGGCGGTGTTTTATCTACTGGAAAAGATCGGCATCGATCCGCCGCGCTCCGCCCAGGCCCAGTATGACTGGGTGAGGAAGGAGAGCACGCTGACGCCGCTTTCCAGCACGGTGAGCGAGGGTGATGCCATCGCATTCGCAGCGCTGCTGCCGGGTGATCTGTTGTTCTGGGGCACGCTCGATCCGGATGGCGCCGCGCGCGTCACCCACGTGCAGATCTATCTGGGCAGGGAAGCCAAGGACGGCCGCCGCGTCATGATCGGTTCCAGCGACGGGCGCTCCTACCGCGGGGTGAAGAAGGACGGTTTCGACATCGTGGACTTCAAGGTGCCGAATGCGGAATCGCCAAAGAAGCTGTTAGGGTATGGGCCGCCGGTGTGGAAGAGGTAGCGTAAGCATTCCTGCTTGCGAGTGGGGGACGCGCCATCCCACGGGGAGATTTGCAAGCGACCCCAACCGTTCATTCGAGGCTTTTTCTGAGAGATCGCGCCGCCCTCGATCACAAGCAGGAATGCTTGTGCTACTTTGGGGAAATCGCTGGAATGAGGGCAAATGTCCGAGCCGCGTCCGCTACTCCGTCACTCGAATCTTCCGCTGATCCGCACCGGCACCTCACCGGTCTTCGAATTCCTGCCGGACGGGACCTTGCACGCGCTGCGGGCGGACAACATCCTGCTCAACCTGCTGCTCGGTTGCCCGGTGGGTGGCTCGCTGCACCGCATCGCGCTCATCGTGGCGGACGCCCACGGTCATCGGAGCGTCCCGCTCGCGGGCCCGGGCGGGGGACTCTTCTCCGCGGACGAACATTCCGCCTGCTGGGAAACCGAGGTGGAAGGCATCGAGGCCACCGCCGTGCTGCAACCGATCAAGGACGGCTGGATCATCGAGGTCACCGCGACCAACCACCAACCGCATCCGGTGATCGTGCAGGCGGTGCACGGGATGGATCTCGGGCTCACCACCCAGTTCGCGGCGCGGTTGAACGAGTCCTACACCAGCCAGTACGTCGATCATCATGAGATCGTCGATCCGGCCTTCGGCCATGTGATCGCGTCGCGGCAGAACCTGGCGGTGGACGGCCGGTATCCGTGGCTGATCCAATCGTGGATCGAGGGCACCTCCGGCTTCAGCACGGACGCCTCGGAATTTTTCGGCTCGCAAGGAACCGGAGGCGATGTCGCCAAGGGCCTGTTGAACGCGCCGGCACCGGGTCGCGTGCGGCAGGACGAAACCTCCTACCCCGCCCTGTATTCGAAGCCCGCGGTGGTCGCGCCCGGAGGCGTGATCCTCCGGCGGTTCATCGCTCAATACCGCGCCGATCATCCCGCCGCCAGCGGACCGGCCGACGTAGCGTGCCTTCACGCGGCGGTGGAGGACCTCCAGGCCATGGAGTTCCCCGTGCCGCCGCAATTGCAAACGGCACGCGCGCCCGAGCGGGTGATCCACGGCGCGGAGGTTTCGAAGGCGGAGCTGGAAAGCTGGTTCGGTGGCGCATGGGGCGCGGTGGAAACGCTGGCCGATGGCCGGATCGGATCGTTCTTCCATGGCGACGAGCGCCGCCACGTGGTGACGCGGGCGAAGGAGGAAACGGTCACGCGTCCGCACGCGCTGATCCTCCGCAGCGGTTCGAGCGTGGACGCGGTGAACGACCTGCTCGACACCACCTGCCACATGGCGGGCGTCTTCCAGAGCCTGCTGGCGGTGGGCCATCCGAGTTTCCACCGCCTGCTCAGCCCGGTGCGCGAGCGCTTCGGGCTGCAACGGTTCTCCGGCCAACGCATCGGTCTCCGCGACGCGGATGGCCTTGAGTGGCTAGGCATTCCCTCGGCCTTCGTGATGGGGCTGACGTCCTGCGAATGGATCTATCAACTCGATGGCCGCCGCATCCGCGTGACGGCGGAAGTTTCCAGCGGCGCGCCGGAGGTAACCACCTCGCTGGTGGTGGAAGCGGGCAAGCCCGCTGAGTTCGTGATCAGCCACGGGCTGGTGGGCGGCGAACGCGAGGGCGAGGAGGATGCCTCGGTCACGCTCGATGGCTTCACGGCAACGGTGCAAGCCGGGCCGGATTCACTGGCGCGGAAGCATTTCCCGGACGCGAAGTTCACCGTTGAGGCGCTCGATCCCGCGGCGTTCCAGAAGGCCGGTGGATCGGAGTTGCTGGGCTTCGAGCACGCGGCGACCTCGCACCTCGTGTATGAAACCGTGGCGGTGAAGGAGTTCGGCCTGCGTCTGAGCGGTTTCACCCGCACGTATGTGCAGCGGCCGAAGGTGCAGCCGGTGTGGCAGGCCGCCACCCGCGCGCTGCGCGTTTCCGGCGTCGATCTTCCCGAGGTGGAGGCGCTCGACGCCATCCTGCCGTGGTTCATTCACAACGGCATCATCCACTACAGCGATCCGCACGGCCTGGAGCAGTGGAACGGCGGTGCGTGGGGCACCCGCGATGTGACCCAGGGTTCGGTGGAGCTGCTGCTCGCGATCGACCGCCACGACGCGGTGCGCGAGACGCTGACGGGCGTCTTCAGCCATCAGTATCTCGGCAGCGGCGATTGGCCGCAGTGGTTCATGCTCGATCCCTTCGGCTGGATCCAACAGCGCCACATGCACGGCGATATCCCGCTGTGGCCGCTCAAGGCGCTGTGCGACTACCTGGAAAGCACGTCCGACTTCGCCTTCCTCGATGAGCTGGTGGATTGGACCGATGCCAATACCGCACGTCCGGTAGGCCAGCCATCGACCGTCCTCGCGCACGCCGAGGCGGCGGTGGCGTGGATGCGCCAGCAATGTTTCCCCGGCACCGCGCTGCTGCGTTACGGCGAAGGCGATTGGGACGACTCCCTGCAACCGGCGCGCCCGGAGCTGCGCGAGCACATGGTCAGCACCTGGACCGTCGCGCTTTCCTACCAGGTGCTGCGGCGTCTGGAGGAGCTGGAGCAACGCAGCGGCAAAACCCTCGCGGGCGTCGCCGGATTCGCCGATGCGGTGCACGCCGATTTCCATCGCTGGCTGGTGGTCGATGGCGTCGCGAGCGGGTTCTTCGTCTTCGACGAGGACGGCAAGGCGGGTCATCCGCTGCTGCACCCGCAGGACACCGAAACCGGCATCCACTACCGCCTGCTGCCGATGAAGCGCGCGATCATTTCCGGGCTGTTCTCGAAGGAGCAGGCGGAGCACCACCTCGCGATCATCCGGGAAAAGCTGCTAGCAGCCGACGGCGCGCGCCTGATGGACCGGCCCGCCCCTTATCGCGGTGGACCGCGCAAGGTCTTCGAGCGCGCGGAAAGCTCCGCCGCGTTCGCGCGGGAGATCGGCGTGTTCTATTCCCATGCCCATCTGCGGTACCTGGAAATGCTCTCGATCCTCGGCGAGCGCGACGCGCTGTGGCACGGGCTCCAACAGGTCAATCCGGTGGGCATCCAGCGGTCGGTGCCGCACGCGCTGCCGCGCCAGGCGAACCTGTATTTCAGCAGCTCGGACGCAGCCGTGAACGACCGCTACGAAGCGGCCGACCGTTACGAAGACATCGTCGCGGGCAAGATTCCGGTGGGAGGTGGCTGGCGTCTCTACTCCAGCGGCCCGGGGTTGTTCTGCCACATCGTCCGCACGCGGGTGCTGGGACTGCGCCGCCACTACGACCGCGTCTGCCTCGACCCGATCCTGCCGGAAGCGGCGAACGGCCTTGAAGTCTCACTGACCTGGGACGGCAAGCCGCTGAAGGTGGTGTTCCACCGTGGCTCGCCCGCGGTGCGCCTCAATGGCAAGGATGTCGAGACGACAGAAACCCCGCACCCGTATCGCCGTGGAGGATTCTCCGTGGATGCCGCGGCCTTCGCGGCGCTGCTGAAGGAGGACAAGAACCTGCTGGAGATCAAGACGCCTTGATCCGCTCGGTTTGGTTCAAACCACGAAAGACACGAAGATTCACGAAATGAAGGCGAACGCCGGAAGCCTGCTCTGATTTCGTGTCCTTTCGTGATTCCGTTCAGAGGTTGCTTCCGTTCGTTCGAATCACTTCGCTGAGCCACGCCAGCGAGTCTTTCGGCGTGCGCTGCTGCGTCTCGTAGTCCACGTGCACGAGGCCGAAGCGTTCCTTGTAGCCGTCCGCCCATTCGAAGTTGTCCATCCACGACCAGTGGAACCAGCCGCGCACGTCCGCGCCATCGCCGATGGCGTGGCGGAGCTCGCGCAGGTAGCGGGTGAGGAAGTCGATCCGCATCGTGTCCGGCACCCGGCCGTTCACGTCCACCCAGTCCATCGAGGACAGGCCGTTTTCGAAGATATACAGCGGCAGCCCCCACGCCTCTTGGTAGAAACGCGCTGCCCAATACAGCCCCTCCGCGTGCAGCGGCCAGCCGAAGGCAGTACGCGGCTCACCGGGAGGAGCCTTCACCACCGATCCGTCCGCCGCGATCCTACGACCGAAATAGTAGTTGAACCCGTGGAAGTCCACCGGACGTGAAATCTCCGCGAGGTCCCCTTCCCTCACCACCGTTTCGAGGAACCGCGGGTGCCGCTCCGCCAGCGACACGGGATAGGCCCCGCGGTACATCGGCTGCGACCACCAGCAAGAGCCAAGGAACGTCGAGGCATCGCCGGTCCACTCCGGCTCCAGCGTGATCCGCCGCGCCGCCTCGACCGACGCCGGATCCCCCGGGTCCGCGGGAATGCCGACGTTCGCCACCTGGGCCATGCCCACCTTCGCGTCCGCCACGTTCGCCCGGATCGCCGCCACCGCCCGGCCGTGGGCGAGATTCACGTGGTGGGCGCAACGCAGCACGTCCGCCTCGGAGAGCTTCAGGCCCGGCGCATGGGTGCCCGCGCGGTGGCCGAAGCCGAGGAAGATCTGCGGCTCGTTGAAGGTGATCCAGTCCTTCACCCGGTCGCCGAGTTTCGCCGTCACGACCTCCGCATAGTCAGCGAACCATCCCGCGATGTCGCGGTTCGCCCAGCCATCGCGATCCTGCAGTGCCTCCGGCAGGTCCCAGTGGAACAGCGTGGCGTAAGGGCGGATGCCCGCGGCCAGCAGGCCGTCGATGAGCCGGTCGTAGAACGCCAGCCCGGCCTCGTTCACGCGGCCCGAGCCCTCCGGCAGCACCCGCGGCCACGCGATCGAAAGCCGGAACGCGGGCAGCCCGGCCGCCTGCATCATCGCCACGTCCTCCGGCCAGCGGCGGTAAAAATCGCAGGCCGTCCCCGGCGTGTGGCCACCGAATACCCGTCCAGGCTCGCGGCAGAACACGTCCCACACCGAATCGCCCCTGCCATCGACAGCGGCGGCCCCTTCGATCTGCGGGGCGGCGGTGGCGGCTCCCCACACGAAGTCTTTTGGAAACACGGGATCGGATGGCATCGCGGGCAGCCTAACACAGCCGGAATCCTCTGAAAGTTTTCCTCGCACCATCGGGTAATTCGCCGTGATATTTCTGCGGTTTCCTTCGTTTTTGTCCATGAATGCCCGTCTCTTGATCCCCGCCCTCCTGTCGCTCGGTCTCGCCCAGGCCGTGCCGCCTCCCGCCCCCTACGGTGCCCTGCCGGATGCCTCGCAGGTGGCGATCCAGGACCTGGAGACCTACGCCTTCGTCCATTTCACGACGAACACCTTCACCGGCAAGGAGTGGGGCTATGGCGACGAAAGCCCGTCGATCTTCAATCCTACCGACTTCGACGCCGACCAGATCGTCGGTTCGATCGCCAAGGCCGGCTTCAAAGGCGTGATCCTCACCTGCAAGCACCACGACGGCTTCTGCATGTGGCCGACGAAGACCACCGACCACAACATCTCCAAGACTCCGTGGAAGGACGGCAACGGTGACATGGTGAAGGAGTTTTCCGAGGCGGCGAAGCGCGCGGGCATCAAGTTCGGCGTCTATCTCTCTCCCTGGGACCGCAACAACGCCGCCTACGGCACGCCCGAATACATCCCGCTCTACCGCGCCCAGCTCACCGAGCTGCTCACGAACTACGGCGAACTCTTTGCGGTGTGGTTCGACGGCGCGAATGGCGGCGATGGCTTCTACGGTGGCAAGCGCGAGAAGCGCGGCATCGACCGCACGACCTACTATGATTGGCCGAACACCTGGGCCTTGGTCCGCAAGCTCCAGCCGAAAGCCTCGATGTTCTCGGACGTCGGCCCCGGCACCCGCTGGATCGGCAACGAGCGCGGCATCGCGGGCTATCCCTGCTGGGCCACTTACACCCCGGCGACCAAGGATGGTTCGAAGCCCGGCCCGGGGATGCCGATGAAGGACCTCGGCACCGGCACACCGGATGGCACGGCGTGGATCCCCGGCGAGGTGGACGTTTCGATCCGTCCCGGCTGGTTCTGGCATGAGTCCGAGAACGCCAGGGTCCGCAGCCCGAAGAACCTGCTGAACCTATATTTCAACTCGGTGGGTCATGGCGCGACCTTCCTGCTCAACATTCCGCCGGACCGTCGCGGCAAACTCCATGCCGCCGATGTCGCCGCGCTGGAAGGATACAAGAAGGCACTCGACCAGTTGTTCTCGAAGAATTTCGCCGATGGAGCGAAGGCCACGGCCGATCAGAACCGCGGCGAAGGTTTCGAAGCCGCCAAGGTCCTCGATGCGGACAAGGCCACCTACTGGGCCGCGCCGGACAACGCGAAGACCGCCACGCTCGAACTCACGCTGCCGGAAACGCGCACCTTCGACGTGATCCGTTTGCGCGAACCGATCCAGCTCGGCCAGCGCGTGCGGAAGTTCGCCGTCGACGTGCGTCAGAATGGAACGTGGAGCGAGTGGATCGGCACCGGTTCCAGCATCGGCCACCAGGTGCTGCTGACCGGCAAGCCGGTGACCGCGGATGGCGTGCGGGTGCGCATCCTCGAAAGCGCCGCTTCGCCCTGCCTCGCGGAAGTTTCACTGTGGAAGATGCCGGACGACGTGCCCGACTCGCTCGCCAAGGTCGATCCCGCGGCCGCGATGAAGAAGGACTGGAAGGTGACCTCCAGTTTCGAAACCAAGGATCATCCCGCGGCCGCCGCCATCGATGGCAATCCTTCCACCTTCTGGTGCACCCACGATTCCGTGCAAGGAGAGCAGGGACCGCCGCAATCGCTCACGCTCGACCTTGGCAAGACCGAGAACCTGTCCGCCGCCACCTTCCTGCCCCGCCAGGACGGCTCGGCTCACGCGGTGGTGGACCGTTATCGCATCGAGTGGAGCAACGACGGACAGACTTGGGGCAAGCCTCTGGAAGGCGAGTTTTCGAACATCCGCGCGAACCCCATCGAGCAACGCGTCGATCTCCCCGTCGGCACCAGCGCGCGCTACCTGCGCTTCACCGCCCTGCACGTGCTGGAGAAGAACAACGTCACGCTGGCCGAGATCGGCGTGGTGGTGAAGTAGCACACACAGCATATTCGCGGCTCAATCTTCACCTGATTGTAGTCGAAAGCTCTGCTTTCGAATTGTCTCCGCCAGCTCTGTTGGCGGTGGCTGGTTGGGCCAAACACGCTCCATCCCGCCGGACGACTGGAGCCGTCCGATACATTCTGAAAGCAGAGCTTTCAGCTACATTTCGAAGCGGCGCCGCCTCCCTCAAATCCGCCGCACCGCCACGCCGCCGATGAGGCAGGCGAACCCGGCGTAAACGAACCAGTGGGCGATGTCCTGGTAAACCGCCGTGCGCGGCATCTGCGCGCGCACGGAGGCCGGATCGAAGCGGGCCAATGCCGCCAGCGCGGGCTCCGGCTCACGGTCGAGCCGGTATTCCGCCGGGTAATCGCGCTGCCAACCGAGCGTCTTCATCAGGGCGTGGTCGGGATCGCGCAGGCTGACGTTCACCCGGTCGCGACCCGCGAGATCCACATCCGCGAGGTAACGCCCGACGCCGGTCTGACGGATGGACACGGGCACATCGCCGCCGTTCGCATCGATCGCCTTCACGTCCCACTTCACGCGGTCCACCGGGCGGTCCTGTTCATCGCGGCGGGTGACATCGATGTGCCAGCGTTCGTGATCGACCGAGCCGGAGGCCGCGAGTCCGGCCGACTGCTCCTTGCGGACAATGCCGCGGAACACTTGCGCCCAGAACGCGCCGCCATTGCCCCAGCCCAGCCACTCGCCGCCCCACTTTTCGGTGAGGTCGGAGGTCCAGCATAGGCCGGTGCCAAGGCCGTAACGGCAGACGGCCAGCAAGGGATCGCCCGTTTCCGCGGCGAGCAGCAGGTTCGCCGAGGGCTTCGGCTGGGTCATCACGTAGCCGAGGACAAAGGGAAGCTGGCTTTTCTCATAGCCGGAGAGGATCGGATGGTCGCCGGTGACCACCGTGCCATAGAGATCCTCTTTGATCGCCGAGCGGGACGCCTGCATCGTCTCCTTGGTGAAGATCTGTGGCAGGTTCGCCGCCTCGCTGGTTTCGTAGTAACGGCCACCACCCTCGCGGGCGATCATCTTCATCAGCTCGGTGGCTCCGCCCTCGCCGAGGCACACCGCGGAAGCGGTCATGCCCTGCGCGCGCATGTCATGCACCAGGCCGGGGAAGTCGTATTCGGGCGTCTCACCGTCCGAGAGCACGATCATGTGCTTCACCTTCGCCACCGAGTTCTGGAGCAGCTCCTTGCCCTTCACCATCGCCGGATAGGCATCGGTGCCACCACCGGCTTCCAGCGAATCGATCGCGTTGAGCACGGTACCGCGGTCCGCGGCACTGGTCATGTTCAGGATCACCTGCGGCTGGCTGTCGAAACCGATCACGGCGATCAGGTCCTGCGCACCGAGCAATTCCGCGGCGGCCTTCGCGGAGGCACGCGCCAAGGCTATGCGCTCGCCACTCATCGAGCCGCTCTTGTCGATCACCAGCGTCATCGCGAGGCTCGGCTTCTGCTTTTCCTTCTCGTAACGCGAGGTCAGCGGAAGCGCCTCCTCCACCGGCGTGCGGTAGTAACCGCCAAGGCCGAACGAATCCTCCGAGCCCAGCATCGCCAAACCACCACCGAAATCGGACACGTAGCGTTTCAGCAGCTCCATCTGGCGCAGGTTCATCGCGGTGGCGGGAACGTCCGCCAGCACCACGCCATCGAAAGCGAGCATCTCTGCCATGGTGTCGGGCAGGCCACGCTCGCCGCGCAGTTCCAGCTCGATCCCCTGCTTCTTCAGCGCGCGGGCCAGCGGCCGCATCTGCTTTTCGTCGCGATGGAGGACCAGCAGGCGCGGCTCGCCCTTCACCGTGATGGTGGTGGCGACCTTGTTGTTCACCGGGAACCAGTCCTTCTCCGGCTGGAGTTCCGCTTCCCAGCGGCTCTCGCCGGTGGCGGTCATGGCGACATCGAGGGTCACCGCGGTTTCCTTCCCGGCCTCCAGTTTCACCGGCGTGGAGGCAACGGCCACCCCGCCATGGAGCACGCGGGCGGTGGCGATCATCGCCTCGTTCGCCCGCATCCGCAGGCGCATGCGCACGATCTCGCCGCGGTAGGCGACCTTGGTCATCGGTTCAAGCGCGACGATCGCCGCCTCGGGACGCTTCAGCCCATCGAGCTGGCGGAAACGAACGTCCACGCCCTCCTGTTCCAAGGTCTTGATCGCATCCGCCACGCCCGGCGTGGTCGGCGCGCCATCGGAAAACACCACCAGGCGGCGGGCCATCCCGGCATCGAACACCAGCCGCGATCCGAGCAACGCCTCGGACATCCGCGTGGAATCGCGCAGCGACGCCTCCGCCGTGCCCTTGTCCGCCTCGTCCGCCAGCTTGCGCAGGGCGACGGGATCGGAGGGGGCCAGTTTCGTGCCGAATGACAACACCGACGCCCGGTCCGAGCCGCGCAGCGCGCCCGCCGCCTGCTCGATCTCAGCCGCCGCGGTGCGGACCGCGCCGGGATCCACCGACTCGGAAACGTCCACCAGGTAGACCACGTGGAGGTTGTCGCTCTGCGAAAGCCAATAGGGCCGGCACAGCGCCAGCACCAGGCACACCACGCCCAGCAGGCGCAGGCCGTGGGCCAGCCACTTGCGCACCGGCGGTCGATCGACCAGCGAACGGCGCCACGCGAACACGCTCGCGGCGGCGCAGCCGAGCAGCAACCAGAGGGGCAGGAAGGACGAAAACTGCATGAAAGGGAAAACGTTCAACCGACCTTGCGGCGGTGGTAGAGAAACTCCTCGCCGAGCACGACGCCGATCGCACCCAGCAGGAACCAACCCGCCAGCGGCCAGCCGGTGGCCAGCTTCACTTCCGGCGGCGGCGTGCCCGCGGGCGCGGCTCCGGATTCACCGGCGGAGAACACCGCGCCGCCGAGGTGCCAGTCGGTCGAATTACGGGAAAAGGAGTAGTTCCCCACCCGCTCGATCGGGGCGGGCATGGCGGCGGCGACCGGCTCGGACTTCCCGGCGATCTCCACCTTCGCGTTCTTCACCTCCTCGGTGCCCGGCACCTCCACGCGGCTGCCGGTGGCCACCGCGGACGGAAACTGGTTCTCACGACCGGTGAGTAACACCGCCGCCTCATGGACCAGCACCGGGAACCACGGCGAAAGATAGAACTCCTCGCGCGATGGATCGAAGTTCAACACCACCGCGCTCTTGCCGCCCGCGGAGCAGGTGTAGAGCAGCGGCGTGCCATCGGCATGGGCCAGCACCACCACCGCACCCGCGGGAGCGGCCAGCTTGCGCGCGCCATCGAACCCCAGCAGCGCCGGGTCCAACCGAGCCACCAACGGATGATCCTTCGAGACGATTTCGGGCGGACCGGGCTGGATCTCATCTCCCACGTTCTTCCAGAACGGCGAATCCCCCACCGGGGCGAACACGATCGCGCACTCGGTGTCCGGCGCGCCCCCCACCGCCAGCGACAACCGCGCGAATCCCTCGAGCGGTTCGAACAAAGCATCCGCGCGTGAGAACGCCGTGATGCATTGCTGGAAGAAATACGGATTCTTCGCGGACACCTGCACCGGAATCGGCTGCGGCGCGTTGAGCCCCAGCGGCGCGATGTTGTCCGCATCGAGCGCGTCCTTGCCCCGTAGCTTCAGCAGCCAGTTGCCCGGCTCGATGGCGTCCACCGCGATCGATTCGCTGGCCGTGCCGCGGGCAGGAAGGTGGACGGTGAAGAGACGGGCGAGCGCACCATCCGCCGCCGACACCAGTTCGAGCTCCACATCCCGGTCCTCCGGAAAATCCGAAACCAGGGAAACGAAGAGCGAGGCCCGACCGGGCGACTCCCAGCGCAGGTCCGCGGCATCGATGCCGGCGTTCCCACCCTGGCCGCCGATCGCCACCACCTCCACACCCTCCGGCAACTTCATCGGCGCGGAATGGCGGTCGGTGAGGAACAGGATGCGGGTCTTGCCGGTATTGCCACCTGCCGCCGAGGACAGCAGCGCCAGCTCATCGAGCGCATGCGGGTCGAGCGCCTGGTCCGAGGCCGCCATCCCGTCGATCGCATCCTTCAACAGACGCGCGTGATTGGTCAGGTGCGCGCGGTATTCCAGCGTCTTCGCCACGTCCGCCACCGCCGCGCGCTGCGAACCGCCCAGCGCGGTGATCCAGGAATGCGCAAGCTCCTTCGCCCGCTCGATCCGCGGCTTGCCATCCTCCACCGCCTGCATCGAAGCCGAGCGGTCGATCACGATCAGGAGGTCCGGCGCGCTGCCGTCGTCGAAGCGTGGCCTCGCCAGCGCCACCACCGCCGCACCGAAGGCCAGTGCCAGCAGCAGCAGCGAGAGCAGGTTCCGCAGTTTCTGGAACAACGAGCTCGCGGCCCGCTGCTGGAACACCTGCTGCCACAGGAAGAACGCGTTCACCGGCTGACGGCGCGGCCGGGTGCGGATGAAATAGACGGCCACCAGGGGCACCAGCGCCACCAGGCCCCAGAAGAACATCGGGAAGCCGAACGTCATGCGACCAGCCCTCCCTTCCGCAGCATCGACTGGATCACCACGTCGAACGGCACGTCCGAGGTGGTGCTGGCGAGTCCCACGCCGCGGCGCGCGCACTCGTTCTTCAAGCTGTCATTCCATGCGGCGATCGCCTCGCGATACTGCTTCGCCTCTTTCTCGCTGATCGTCACCCGCTGGGTGGCGGAGGTTTCCACGCACTCGATTTCCAGGTCGCCAAGCCACGGGCATTCGAGGTCCGCGGGATCATGCACCTGCAGCGCGAACACGTCGTGGCCCGACCACTGAAGGAACCGCAGGCCCTCTTCGAAACCCTTCGGGAAAAAGAAATCGGACACCACCAGCACCACGCCCTTCTTCCCCTTCCGCGCCTGGAAGGTGCGGGCGCAGGTACTGAAATCCGTGTCCACGCCGAAGGTCTGAGCGCCCTCCAGGTCCCGCAGGAACGGGAACACCTGGCTGCGGCTGCGAGCGGACTCCACGATCGTGTTCAACTTGTCCGCCATGCCATAGACCATCACCCGGTCCATGCCATTGAGCGCGATGTAGCCGATGGCCGCCGCGAGCTTGCGCGCGTAGTCGAACTTCGACGCCATCGAGCGGCTGCAATCGAAGAGGATGTAAACGGTGGTGTCCTCCTCGATTTCGAACAGCTTGATCAGCAGTTCCTCGGTGCGCGCGTAGATCTTCCAATCGATGGCGCGGTAGTCATCGCCGAAGTTATACGGCGCGTAGTCCGCGAAGGTGATGCCGGTGCCGCGGCGCTGGGTGCGGCGGTCCGCTTGCAACGACCCGCGCAGCACGCGGCGGGCGAGCAGGTTCAGCGCGTCGAGCTGGCGGATGAACGCGGGATCGGTGAGGGAGGAGGACACGGGGTGTTAGAATCCAGAGACCAGAATCAAGAATCCAGAACGAGCGGAACGACAGGCAACAGGTCCCGTTTCAACCCTTCGCGGCGGCGAGGGCGTCCTTCACCAGCAGGTCCGGCTTCACGCCTTCCGCCTCACCTTCGAAGGAGAGGATCAGGCGGTGGCGCAGCGCGGGCAGCGCCACGGAATCGACATCCTCGCGGGCGACGTGGTAGCGGCCGTCCAGCAACGCGCGAGCGCGGGCCGCGGCAAGCATCGCCTGACCGGCGCGTGGCGAGGCCCCGTGGCGGACGAACTGTTTCACCGACTTCGGCGCGTTCTCGTTCGGGTGGGTGCCGCGCACCACGCGGACAAGGTAGTCCTGCACCTCCGGTGCCACCGGCACCTCGCGCAGGGTCTCGCCCATGCGCAGGATGTCCGCGCCGTGGGCCACGGCGGGCACGTGCGGCTTCGCGTTGCCGCCGGTGCGGTCGAGGATCTGCTTGAACTCGTCATGCGACGGCAGGCCGACCTCGAGCTTGAAGAAGAAACGGTCGAGCTGCGCTTCCGGCAGCGGATAGGTGCCGTCGTTCTCGATCGGGTTCTGGGTGGCCATCACGAAGAACGGCAGCGCCAGACTGTGGGTGTGGTTCGCCACCGTGACGCGCTTTTCCTGCATCGTCTCCAGCAGCGCGGACTGCGTCTTCGGCGTGGCGCGGTTGATCTCGTCCGCCAGCAACAGGTTGCAGAACACCGGACCGCGCTGGAACTCCAGCTCACGGCGGCCGTCGCGGTCGATCAGCACCTGGGTACCCACCACGTCGCTCGGCAGCAGGTCCGGCGTGAACTGGATGCGCTTGAACTGCACGTCGATCGCCTGCGCGATGGTGTTGACCAGCGAGGTCTTGCCCAGGCCGGGCACGCCTTCAAGCAGCACGTGACCGCCGCAGCAGATGGCGATGAGCACGTCCTCGATGATTTCCTGCTGTCCCACGATGAAGGTGGAGACGGCACCGCGGATGCGGTCGAAGGTTTCCTTGAAATGAGCGACTTCGGGTTCGGCGGTGGCGGTCATGAACGGTGGGTCTGGGAGAGGGATCGGATCACTTGTCTTCCTTGGCCGCGGGTTGGGCCGACTGGAGGTTTTCGAAATAGTTGCGGACGCCGAGCTTGAGCGACTCGGGGACGTCATCGCGCTGGACGAAGGACTCGGTCTGGCGGGCGAACTCGCGCTGTTTCGCCTCGCCGCGGCGGCCGGAAACCCCGGTGCCGCTGTCCGCTTCCTCCACCGCGCTGAGCGAAGGGCCTTCGCCATGCTGGCCTTTCAGTTCGGCGAGCTGGCCGTTCTTCTGCGAATCATCCTTCTCGTTGCGGCGGGTCTGGTCGGTGCCCTCGCCCGCCTTCCGGCCGCCCTGGCCCTGCGCGAGGCCGAGCATCTGCGACTGGCCCTGCATCGCCCCGGCCTGCGCGAGACCGTCGCGGAGTTGGTCGAGCTTGCCCTTGGCGAGGCGCTTGCCGTGCATGCCCTTCATGTGCTTGCCCATCTTGCCGAGCGCGCCATTCGCCTTCTCCATGGCCTCGCCGTCGCCCTTCTCCGCATCGGGATCGAGTTCCAGCTCCTGGAGTTCCTTCTCGGCTTCCGCCGCGGCATCGTCGATTTCCGCCATCAGGTCCTCCAGCGGTTCCGCCTGCTGGCCACCGGCTTCGGAGTTCTGGCCCTGGTCCCCACCATCCGCTCCCTGGCCCTGCGCGTTCTGGGCATTCTGCTGGCCCTGCGCCTGACGGGCTCCCTGGCGCTGCTTCCCCGCGGCGGCGAGGCGTTTCGAAATCGCGCGCATCTTCGCCAGTTCCTGCTTCGCCTCATCGAGCTTCTTTTTCTTCTCCTCCGGGTTCTTGAGATCCTTCGGGTCGAGCTTCTTGCCCGCCAGTTTCTCCAGCATTTCGGCGGCCTCCTTCAGCTCCTTGTCCTCGAGCTTCTTGCCAAGCTGCCGTGCCTGCGTTTCCTCGGCCTTCGCCAGCTCCTTGGCGGCGAGATGCAGCGTCTCCTCGTCGCGCCGCTGATCGAGCGCGCGGCTGGCATCACGGATCTTCTGCTCGATCCGCGCGAACTGCCTGGCGGCCTCCGCCTTGTCGCCGGTCTCGCTGATGGCTTCCACCATCTTCCGGTATTCGTCCATCTTCAGCGCCTCCTTTTCCTCCGGCGCGGTGATGTCCTTCTCCAGTTCCTCGATGAGTTTTTCGATCTCCTGCTTCGATTCGGCCACCCGCTCGCGGGTCTCCCGCGCGGCCTGCTCGGCAGCGCGCACCGCGGGCGAAGGCGGCAACACGCCAAGCCACACCGCGGCGGCCAGCAGGCAGGTGGCAATCACCGCCGCACGCCGCGGAAACGGCGACACCATCGCCCGCGCGTCGCACGTGGACAGACGCGGCTTCAGCCACTCCCACTGCAACTCGGTGGCCGGATCCTCCGGCCGGGTCGCCGCCAGATGGCGGGCACTGGCAATGGCATCCTTCAGATCAAAAAACCGGTCCGCCTCCCGCACCGCGGCGGCCGGGCGCATCCGTTTCATCGTCCACCAGATGACACCCGCCACCACGGCCACCGCAAGCAGGCCCAACGGCACCGCCGCGGGCACCGCATGGCCACGCGCGACCCACGCCAATGACGCGAGCGACGACACCGCGGCCGCGATCCCGAGCACACGGAACACCAGATTCCGGGCCAGGCGACCATCGTGCCGACGCGCCACCTGGTGGATCAACCGTTCGATTTCAGGGCGGGTAACCATGGCGATATCAGTTAGCAGGGGGAAATCATCACGGGACCCGTCGACACCAGATTCAGACTACCTAGTGATGACATCATTTCCTTTCAGAACCCTTGTCTCCTGTCCCGACAAATCCGCGTGGGAATCCTTGGAAAATTTCCACCGGTTCAGTGCTTCTCCTCCTTCTTCTCCGGTGTGGGTTGGGGCGACGCGGGCGGAGTCTTGGCCGCCGTCAAATCCGGTACACCGAGCGTGGGGGCGATCTTCTTGTAGCGCCCCTTGATCCACGATCCGACTTCCTCGACCGGCATCCCGCCGATCAACTCCTTCGCCTCGTCCTTCTTCTGTTGCTCCACCAGCACCTCGGCGAGCGCGACCTTCACCGCGCCGCGGATGTCGTTCCACTCCGCCGCGGGCGGCATCTCGGCGAGCGACCGCTTGAACGCGATGGCGGATTCCTCCCACTGCTTCGCTCCGGCCATCTTCTTGCCGCGAAACTCGAACAGCGAGGGACGCACCACCGGAATGATCTTCTCCGGCGGCAGGGTCGCGATCTCCTTCAGCACGTCAGCCGGGATGGGTCCCTCCAACCGATCGAGCCAACCGCCATCCCGCGACAACAGCGGGGCGAAGCCGGGGTTCGCGAACACCTTCTCCACCGCGGTCTTCCGCAGCGGGGCGAAGTAGGCGCTCTTCCAGCCACCGAAACGCGCCGCCGCATTCGCCATCGGTACCAGGCACTCGTTTTTCGGGAACTTCTTGGCCAGGTCCTGGCGTTTCTGCATCTTGCCTTGGAGGGCGGCGAAGCGCTGCGGCTGGCCGATCCAGTGGGACACGAACTGGCACACCGCCAGCGAGCTGTTCACCTCCTCCTGCGAGAACTCGTAACGGCCGTCCGTGTTCAGCGCCAGGTCCTCGAAGCACGCCAGCGCCTTCTCGAACCCGGACGTCTCGCCACGGGCGACGCCAAGCCACACCCAGAACGCGGCGCGATCCATGAGCCCGACCTGGCAGGACCTCACCACATGCTGCGTGTTGCCGTAGTATTCGTTCTCCGCGTCCTCCTTCGAGAGCACCGGCGCGGCCTTGAGGATGCCGGTCATTTTTTCCAAGAGCGACGTATCGCCCTGCAACATCGCCGCGAGCGATGCAGCCTGGAACATCTCGCCCTCCATCATCGAGTACTGATAGCGGTGGAGATTCCCCACCTTGGTATCCGCGGAGGACAGCCAGGTATCGATGCTCGCCTTGTAATCGAGATCCTTCACCCACGCCGCCAGCTCCGGCCGCAGGATGACCGCGGAGAGCTGGTTCGTCTGCGAGATGATGTGCATCATCTCGAGCTGGGCCGCGCGATCCTTCGGCGGATGGGAACCGTAGGCCTTCGCCAGTCGCTCGGAGCGCTGCTGGATATTCTCCTTCGGGGCTTCGTCCCCGGAGCCATCCTTGCACGCCAGCAGCTTCGCTTCGAAACGCGTCACCAGCTCCGCGTCCGGAACCGCCGCCCGGAATCCCTCGATGCGCTCTTCCAGCTTCCGTGTGAACACGGGCAGGGTCTCCCCCCGCGGATACAGAACGCCGCGCGCCGGCAGCAACTGCTTCGCGAGGTCATACTGCTGGGCGGAGACCAGCGAGGCGATCACGGACAGATTGCCAACCAGCGTGCCCTGGCTCATCGAGAGCAGCCGTTTCGCCCCGGCACCATCGCCGACCCGCGCCGACACCACCATCAGATCCCCGGCGAGCGAGGCCGGGATATTGGCATGGCCTGCGGCCTTCGACGCCTGCGCGTTTTTCCAGAACGCCTCGCTGAACCGCTTCACCGCGGCCGCGCCAGCTTCACCTCCTTCATAGCGGGACAGCTTCGCGAACAAGGCCCCGGCCCATCCGTTCACCGCGCTGCGTTCCTCGGCGCAGTAGCGCTCATAGGAACCCGTCAGCAAATCGGTGAGAGCGGGATCGTCCAGAAGCTCCGGCACCCGCGTCACCGCACGGAAGGCGATGGCCTGTTTCGTCGGCTCGCGCAGCGCCGCATCCGCGAGCACCTCGGCCAACACCGCGGTGGTCGCCTTGCGTTCCTCCGGCGTGTCGCTCTTCCATCCCTGGAGTCCGAGCGAAATCTGATAGTAGCGGTAGACCGGCCCCAGCGGTTGCCGCGCGGCCTCCACCTTCTTCCGCTCCGCCGCCACGTTCCCCGAGCCATTCCGGGTTTCATCCAGCTTCTGGCACAGCACCGCCGCGAAGGCATCCGCACGCACCTCCGCGTCCATCGCGACCGCGGCTTCCAGCATCTTCTGGGTTTCCGGCACATCGTTGCGACCACCCGCCGTCCGCACCTGCTGGCGGATCAGTTCGCCGATCCGCGGCAACACCCCGCCCGACGACTCCCCGGCGTAGCGCGGGCTGTAACTGAAGCGCCCTCCTTCCGGAGACGCCTGCACCTTCGCCACGAAGCGCAGCATCCGCACCGCGTCCACGGTGGACTCCGAGCTGGATTCGAACATCGAGGCCAGCGCGCTGTCCCGCTCGCTGATCTCGTAGTCGTTGTAAGTCGACCGGGAAACGCGCGAACCCTGGGCAATCGCCGCCGTGTAGCGTCGCTCGGATTCAAGGAACACCTCCAGCGCCTTGTCCGGATCGGCGGGCAACAACTGCCGCACCATCTGCGTGACATTGCTGCCGTTGTAATACGAGGACGAGGAGGTTCCCGACGGCTTGTTCTTCAGGAACTCGTCGGCCTGTTTCACCAGCGCCGCCCGCCGCTTATCGTCCGCGCCCTTGAACTTCCCACGTAGCACCGGCGGCAGCTTGTCCGCGGCATCCGCGGGCAGCCACTCCATCACCGGCGCGAACACTTCCAGCTTCGCCTCCGGCATCTTCGCCAGCGCCGCCGCGGATTCCGTGAACGCCTGCATCGCCAGGGTTTCCCGCTGCTTGCCCGAGGTCATGCCCGCCGCGAACAATAGCGAGCCGAAACGCCCCTGCTTCCGGTCCTGCAGCCGCTTGACCAGATCGGAGGATGAAAACTCCCGCGAGCCCAACACGCGGTCGAAGAGGAACACCTGCTTCATCGTGATCTGTTGCGAACGCGAACCGCTTCCCTCCCAACGCGCCACCCACGCCGCGAGCGGGCTCCAGGTCTCCGCATCGCCCAGCAACCCGGCTTCCGCGAGGTAGGCTTCCGCCTCCTCCGCCTTCGCCATCCGCGGGGCCTGCAGGGAACTGCCGATCGAATACTCGCTCGTCCCCACCGGCAGCTTCAGCCGGTTGAGCGTGCGGCAGAGCTTCATCGCGGGCCCATGATCGAGCGCGCCCTCACGCAACGACTCCTCGAACAGGTTGACCTGCTGATAGACCACCTGCGGATCGGCCGGTTTCTCCCAGTCGGGTTTCTCGCCATAGACTGCCTTGCCAACCGCCCGGCAGAGCGCCTCGCGCTCCTCCTCCTTCTCCGCCACCGCCGCGGCCCGCAGCGCCACCTGGATCAGGAAACGCTCCTTCGCGTCGTCGCCGGTGCTGTAGCGGGTCGTGTTCGGTTTCACCTTCGAAAGGCAATCGACGAAGAAGCCGGTGGCCCCGGGAATCGTCGCCGCACGGGTGAGCACCGCCACCTGCACCATGCTCCCGGCCCGCCCGGCATCGGAACCCAGCGCGTCATCCGCCCAGAACTTCTTGAGCTGGTCGAGGGTCTTGATGGAAGCAAGCGTGGCGACCAAGCCGCCGAGCTTGGCATCCTTCTTTTTGAGTCCGTCCAGATACGCGGCGGGCAACACCTCTTCCGTGGATTTCACCTGGCCCAACCGACCGGCCAGCCAGTTCACCGAACTGTTCTCCTTCAGGTCCTCGCCGCTGCTGGAGCTACCATTGCCACGACGCAGGATGAAATAGCGGGAATCCCCGTAGCCACCGGTGGTTGCCACCGGCGAGGTCATCAACGCGGTGCGGGCGTAACCGTCCATCTCCGAGGCCGGGATCTCCCAGCACTTCGAGACGGACAGCAGCCGGAATCCCTCCTCCGACACCGAGGGGTTCTTGAGCAACACCAGCGCCATCCGCTTCGCCACCGCCGTCCGGCGCTCGGCGAGCTGGTTCTGCTCGCGCTCCTTGTCGCCCTCCTTGCCGCTGGGCTTCCGCGGCGCCATCGCCAGGCTCTGGATGCCGCTCCCGGAACTCATTTCGAAGAACTGCTTCCCGTAGTACGAGACCCACGTGAGATTCGCCTTTTCCAACGTCGAGGGATCGGCCGATTCCAACCAAGAGACGATGCCATCGTAGAACTCGACCATGCCGCGGACGTCGGTGTTGCCGCGCTCGAACTCCTCCAGGCGCTCGACCGCGCTGGTGACGAATTCATCGCTCTTCGCGGCGGTGGTCATCAATTTATTCCGCTCCTCCTTGCGCGAATCGGGCAGCGAGAAAGCCATCCGCGCGGCCACCGAGGCATCGTCCGGGCGTTCCTGATGGAGCTTCTCCAGCATCGCCAGCATGGGCTCCTTCAGGTCGAGCCGCGCGCACACGTCGACGTATTCCAGACGCTTCACCAAGCTCTTCGAATCGCCGGGGTCGGCCAGCTTCAGCAACTCCTTCACCCCTTCCTCACCGAGCTTCTCCTTGAAGTTCCGGAGTTCGTAGCTGCTGTAGCCGTATGGATTCGTGCGCTGGGCTCGGATCACCTGCAGGGCCTCACGGGCCGCGCTCTCGAACTTCCGCTCCTGCGAGAACTTCGCCATCCGTTCGATCGTGGCCGTACTCGTGCCCCCGGAAGAGGAGGAACGGCCGGAATGGATGGAAAAGCCCGCCGGGCCGGTGATCCCGCGATTACCGCCACCCGTGGGCAACACCGGAGGCTGGAGCCGCTTCGCCAGTTCATCGAGACCCAGCTTCGTCGCCATCGCGCCCATCGCCGCGGCCGCTTGCGGGCCGAAAGTCTGGCGGCACTGCACCAACGTGGCCTGCAGGGAATCGGTGATCTTGACCCGTTCCTCCGCGGACATTTCACCCGCCACGGCCACCAGCGAGACATTCACCCACATCGCGAAATCGCGGTCCGCGGCTCCTTTCGCGCGTGCCTGCTCCAGGGCCGCGTAGGCCGCCGCCGGTTTCTTGTCCTTGAGCGCCTTCACCGCCTCCAGCACCGCGAAATCCGCGGCCTCGTCCGGTTCCGGCTTGGCGGCCAGGGCCTTCGCCGCCGCCGCGTCGTTTTCCGCCAGCATCGCGATCCACGCCCGCAGCAGCGGAGACTCGAAGCGGTCGATCTGTTTCATCGCATCCGCCACCTCCACGCCACCGCCATAGGGAATGCTATACCCGTAGCGCTCGTCCATCGGCAGCTTGAACTGGCTGATGACCGCCTGCGGCAGCGAAAGGAACGGCACCGACTGGAGCTTCGGCAGCTCGAACGGTGTCTCAGAGGAGTTCCAGGGATTGTAGCTGCTGCCGTTGTAGCGGCTGTACTGCATCATCCGCGAGTAGCCGTTGCGGCCGTTCATCACGTTGCCCGCCTTCTTCGCAGGGGGCTGCTTGTGATACTCCTTCAAGCCCGTGTTCACCGCGGCGATCCACTGGTCCTGGGTTCCGGCGATGGCCAGCGCGCTGAGCCGCATCGGCAGGTACTCGGGCTCGGCCTCCTGCTTGGTGACCAGCGTCTCGATCACCATCTTCTTGAGGGCCTCCTTTTTGGAATCCGGCACCTTGGACGCCTGCGCGGCACCACGCTGCGGGCGGTCCGACGGATTGAGCAGCGACATCACCTGGTAGCCGATCATCGAGCGCATCTGGTCGTTCTTCATTTCCAGCGCGGAACCTGCCGCGGAGATGAACGCATCCCAGGCCTTGTCATCCGCCGCATCCTCGGACACCACCCGCATCCAGGCGTTGAAACGCGCCAGCGGGCTGAGCTTGTCCGCCCGTTCGAGCACCTTGCGGGCCAACGCCGGGGTTGTGCCACGCCCGTAGAAACCGACGAGTTCGAACAACCCGGAGGCCTCCGGATACTTCTCGATGAGCGGAAGGAAATCGCCGTTTCCGCTCGCATAGACATCGAACAAGTCCGCCATGAAATCGACGTTGGTCACCCCCGCGGCCCGGACCAGCCCAGCCAACTTCGGATCGAGCGCGCCCTCCTTCCGGGCCAGCTTGCACAGGTGCACCAACGCCAGACTCTGGACCAACTCCGGGGTGTCCGGCAGGCGGAACGGTCCCGTCATGGTTCCCTGGCTGCCGAAATAACTGCCGCGACCGCGGTTCGCCTGCTTGTGGATGTAAGCGGTCTGCGCGGCGGCTCCGTATTCCAACAGCTTCGCCACGTCCTCGCCATACATGTCGTAACGCGCCCGCATCTGCTGGCTGCCCGGCGTGTTCGGAGCCACCAGCCCCGGGATCTCGCCCTGGGCCTGGAGCAGCGCGACGAACAGGGGCAACGCCTCGTTCTCGCGGCCGTCCTCCTCCAGCATCACCGCCAACAAGTAACGTGAACGCCAGTCACCGCCATCCGGCAGTTCCTCGCGCATGAAACGGATCGCCTCGTCATACAGACTCGCGCCGGCCAAAGAGGCCGCGCTGTCCTCCGTGGCACGCGGGTCTCCAGCCTTCTTGCCGGACATCGCCCGCATCTCGCGCAGGCCTTTCAACGCCTGCCCCTGACGGAGATACGCCTGGGCCAGCGCCGCACGCACCCGGTTCGCATTATCGTAAGGGAGCGCCTCCTCCAGCACCGCCACCGCCCGGTCGGCGTTGCCCGCCTTGTCCTCCAAAGCTGAAATCTGGAGCCGCAGGTCGACATCCTTTGGCTGGACACGCACGGCTTCCAGCAGCAGGTCGCGGCGCTTGTCCTCGTTCTGCAACACCCGCGCCAGCTCCGCCTGCGCCAGGAGCGGCCCCAGCGAGCGACGGTTCCCCTTCGCCCGCTCCCGCAATTTCTCGTCCAATTCGTCGGTCCGGCCGTTCTTCAACGCGAGCTGCGCGAGCTGGGTCGCCCACCGCGCCTGATCCGTCGCGCTCTGCGACTCATCGTAAAGCCGCCAGTAGATCGCCTCGGCATCCGCCCACTGGCCGGATTCATCCTGGAGCAGCGCCAAGCCCGCGGCGAGATCGGTGTCCCCTTCGAAACGCGAGGCCGCCTGGCGCGCCACTTTCACCGCTTCCTCGGGCTTGCCGCTTTCCCGCAGCAGGCGGCTCGACATCGTCCACGCGGTCTTGTCCCCGGGCGCGCTCTGTTTCCAGCGCTCCACCGTGGCGATGGCGTCCGCGGTCTTGCCCGCGCGCTGCTGGAGTTCCGCCAGATCCTTGAAATACGCCGCCTTCCGGCCTTCGTCGGTGTCCGCCAGACGACAGATCACCACGATCGCGGTGTCGAAATCGCCGCGGCGGTCGAGCAGCGCCGCGTGGAAATGCACCACCAGGGGATCGGTGGAGGCTTCCAGCAGCTTCGTAACCGCCGCGAAATCGCCCTGCGCCTCGATCAAGCTGGCCAGCAGACAGGTTTCGCTCGCCGAGCGGTTCGCCTGCCCTTCCAGCGTCTTCCGCCACTCCTCGCCCTTGTCCGCCGCCGCGATCGCCCGACCGGCCAGCCCCACGGACTCCGCCAGCTCGGTGGTCTGCTTCGCCAGCCGCACCAGCTTCACCGCCGGGGGCACCGCGTCCGCGGGTTTGCCGGCCGCCAGCGCCGCCTGGGCCAGCGCCACCAGGAACCGTGGCTCGGCGGAAAACTTCTCCGCCTTGCCGGTCAGCACCTCGTGGGCTGTGGCGCTTTCGCCGAGCGCCGAGATCGCGCCCGCCGCCCGGATCACCACGTCCACGTCATCGGCCGCGCCAACCTTCTTCAGCAGCTCCACCGCCTCCGCCTTGCGGTTGGTCCGGCCGTATTGGGCCGCCAGCGCCTCCGCCGGGGCCGGTCCTGCGCCGGACGCCGCCACCAGTTGCTTCAGCAGGGCTTCTCCCGGCTCATTGAGCCCGTATTGCAACATCAGGCTGGAAATGCGGATGCCCGCTCCCTCGTCCTTGCCCATCAGTTCGTGGGCCTTCTTGAGCGCCGCCAGCACCGCGTCCGTCTTGTTCTCGCGGCTGCGCAGCGCGGCGAGCTGGAGATACAGGGCGCTCTCGGTCGGGGCGGTTTCGATGAGCTTTTCGAGTTCCACCGCGGCATCGTCCAACCGCTCGCCATCGACCAACAGGCGCACGAATTCCTCCCGCAGCTCGCGCTCGCCCGGCGAACGCTTCAGCACCTCGCGGAAACGCCCGATCGCGGCGTCCGCATTGCCCTGCGCCGCCTCCAGCTTCGCCAGTTGGCGGTGGATGAGCAGCCGTCGCGGATTGGCCTCCGCCAGCTTGGCGAGCTGGGCCGCCAGCTCATCGAGCCGATCCTGCTTCCGGAACACCTTTTCGATCTGGGCCAGTACTTCCTTCTCCAGCCAGGAACCCTCGCCGACCTGGCCGAGCGTGGCCGCGTAGGCCTCCACCGCCTCGTCGTTCTTCCCGGACTGGGCCAGCAGGTCGCCGCGGCGGAGCCCGCGCAGCGTCTTCTGATAGGGATCCTTGCTCGCTTCGATCAACTTGCCGACATAAGTCAACGCCTGCGCCGTCTCTCCCTCCGCGGCCGCCGTTTCCACCAGATCCTCCAGCAAATCCTCATCTCCGGGATGGCTGGCCAGCACCGCGTCCCACGCCTTGATCGCCTCCTCGGAACGGCCTTCCCGCAGCCATGACTTGCCGGTCAGCTTCGCCGCCTCCAACGCCAGGGCGTCGTCCTTGCCCGCCGCCACCGCGGCCAGATCCGTCCGCGCCGCGGCGAACTCCATCCTCCGCAGCCGCAGCTTTGCCCGGTCCATCGCCAGCGCCGGATCACCCGGCACTGCCTCGATCGCCTTCGCCAAGGACGCCAGCGCGCCATCCTCCTGCCCGCGACGTAACTGATAGAGCGCCAACACCGTCCAATCCTGGCCACCGTTTTTCTCCGCCCGGTCGGTCAAGAACGCACCCAGTGCCTCGACCGGCTGTTCGTCGATCCACGCGCCAAAAAAGCGGTCGAACAACGCCGTGTTGTGGGGTCGCTTCAGCAGCGCCTCATGGTATTTCAACGCCTTTTCCGGCGGGGCTTCCGGAACGGCAGCCACCAAGGACGCGGGCACGAGGGCAAGGAAGACGGAGCGGGGGTACATGGTCGGGAAGATTGCGCGTAATCCCTTTCAGATCCTAGTCAGCCTGTCCCGCCGAAAATCATGAACCGGCATTGGAAAGGACAACTCATTTTCCAACACCCCGCCGCTGGAGATTTGTCTGCGATCACTTGTGAAATCCGCCGCTGCAAAACGAAACTTGGCAGTTTGCAACCCCACTCTGTCGAAATTCCCCATCGCCAGCAGACGTCTCCCTCTCCACCATTCCCCAAATTTCCCAAGCATTCCCACCATTCCCACCATTCACATGATCCGCAAAACCGCCCTCGCCCTGGCCGCCGCCCTCACCACCCTCCAAGCCATGCCCGCCCGAGCCGCCGAAACCGAACCGCAGCGCGATGCCCGCATGCAATGGTGGCGGGAGGCCCGCTTCGGCATGTTCGTCCACTGGGGCCTCTACTCCGGCTTGGCCGGCAATTGGGACGGGAAGCCCTACGGCGGCGGCGTTGAGTGGCTGCAGAGCCTCGCCGGGGTCGATACCGACACCTACGCGCAGACGGCCAAGCCGAAGTTCGCCCCGAAACCCGGCTTCGCCAAGGAATGGGCGAAGCTGGCGAAAGACGCCGGCTGCAAGTACGTCGTTTTCACCACCAAACACCATGAGGGCTTCTTCCTGGGGGATTCGAAGCTCACCGATTACGATGGCAAGGACGTCACCGGCCGTGATCTGGTGAAGGAGATCGTGGATGCCCTCCACGCCGAGGGCCTCAAGGTCGGCTTCTACCACTCGATCATCGACTGGCACCACCCGGACTACGATTTCAAGGCGGCCAAGGGCCTGCCCTATCCCAAGCAGGCCGCGGCCAAGGCCACCGGGCCGCGCGACCACGCGAAATACATCCAGTTCCTCCACGGCCAGGTCGACGAACTCATGTCGCACTATGGCCAGGTGGATGTGCTGTGGTGGGACTACAGCTCCACCCAGTTCGACGGCGACGCGGCCTGGGGCGCGGCCGACTTGATCAAGGAGGTCCGCGCCAAGCAGCCGGGCATCATCATGAACAACCGCCTCTACCGCCGTCCGGAGGCCGGCTTCAGCGGCATGGGCACCCACAACGTCACCGACCGCATGGACCCGCAGTACGGCGACTTCGTCACCCCGGAGAACAACATCCCCGCCAACGGCCTCGGCAGCGTCGACTGGGAAACTTGCATGACCATGAACGGCACCTGGGGCTTCTCCGACCACGACGACAAGTGGAAGTCCACCGAGAAGCTCATCCGCAACCTCATCGACATCGCCAGCAAGGGCGGCAACTACCTGCTCAACGTCGGTCCCACCGGCGAAGGCACCATTCCCGCGGAAAGCATCGAGCGCATGGAGGCCATGGGCACGTGGCTGAAGAAGAACGGCGAGGCAATCTACGGCACCAAGGCCAACCCGTTCGAGAAGGTCCCCTTCGACGGCCGCGTGACCAAGAAGGGCTCCACCCTCTACCTCCATGTCTTCAAGCGCCCGGACACCGGCACCATCGTGCTGCCGGTGAAGGCCGCCAAGGCCACCCTGCTCGACGGCGGCAAGGCCCTGGAGCTGAAAACCGAGGGCGACCAGACCACCATTACCCTGCCGGAAACCCTCGCCGATCCGATCGCGACGGTGATCAAGGTGGATTGAGGGAACCGGATAACAGACTGGTTTTCAATCAAAGGCCGCCGTGGGAACACGGCGGCTTTTTGAAGGAGTTGAGCCTTCAGGCGAGGAGGGTCTTTAGAGGGAGGCGGAGGCTAGTGAGATTTTAGCCGCAAAGAGGCGCAAAAATCGCAAAAGGAAAGAGCTGGAGGCCGAGGAATGGGCTCTGGACCGCCCGTCCTCTCTTCCTGAACACTGCAAACCAGCAAACTCTTCAGGCCTCCGCCCTCCTCTACCTAAAGACCCTCCTCGCCTGAAGGCTCAACTCACTCCATCTCCGATTCCCCGCAGCACGAACCCTGGGCGTGCAGGCAACCCGCGCACCACGCCTCGCCCTCGATCACGATCGCAGCCTCCTGTCCGCAGAGGTGACACGGCTGCGGCTCGGCTTTCACGGCGGGTGGATCGCTCTCCATGCGGGAAACCCAAGCACGGCTGGCGGATTTTTCACGCCCCGATGTTCGACGTTGATCGCCGCGGTGACCATGTTCAGGTTCTCCCGCCATGCCGCGCCTCGCCCTGCTCCAGTCCAAGACGTTCCCGACCAAGGAGGAAGCCTACTCCCACCATGAGACGCTGATCCGCGAGGCCGCGGCGGGGGGCGCGAACATCGTGGTGACCCAGGAGCTGTTCCTGACGCCCTATTTCTGCACGGTGGAGGATCCAGCCCTCTTCGACCTCGCCGATCCCCTGCCCGGCCCGCTGACCGACCGTCTCGGCGCGCTGGCGAAGGAACTGGGCATCGTGCTCGTCTCCTCCCTTTTCGAAAAACGCGGACCCGGCCTCTACCACAACACCGCCGCCATCCATGACGCGGATGGCGCGCTGCTCGGCCTCTACCGGAAGTCCCACATCCCGCAGGACCCGGCCTTCGAGGAGAAATTCTACTTCACCCCCGGCGACTCCGGTTGGCCGGTGTGGGACACGAAGTTCGGCAAGCTCGGCGTGCTGATCTGCTGGGACCAGTGGTATCCGGAGGCCGCCCGCCTGATGGCCCTCGGCGGCGCCCAGCTCCTCGTCTACCCCACCGCCATCGGCTGGCTGCCGGAGGAAAAGCCAACCCTCGGCGATGCCCAGCACTGCGCCTGGGAAACCGTCCAGCGCGGCCACGCCGTCGCCAACGGCTGCTACCTCGCCGCCGTCAACCGCACCGGCAGCCAGGACAACACCGAGTTCTGGGGCCGCTCGTTCGTAGCCAATCCCTACGGCGAAATCGTTGCCAAGGCTTCCACCGAGAACGAGGAGATCCTTTACCACGACGTGGACCTCCAGCAGGTGGAGGACTTCCGCCGCATCTGGCCGTTCTTCCGCGACCGCCGCATCGACGCCTACGGCGACCTGACCAAGCGCTGGCGGAGCTGAGGGATTGCATCCCCCATCCGGTGATCTATGTTGCCATCGATGAGCATCTCTATCGCAACCGATGCCCGTGCCGCCGACTTGGCCAAAGTCCGACAGGCCCGGCTGATGCCACCCGGCATGAAATTCCGGGCAGGGGGCGATTTGTTTGAAGAAGCCTGCCTGTGGACACTGGCGGGCATCGCCCACCAGCGACCGGACTTGGACGAAGCTGGCCGCATGAAGGAGCTGCGCCGCCGCTTGGACCTTGCCAACAAGGCCTCGGCATGAGCGGCACCGACGCCCTGCTGGCACTCACCGCGGCTCTCGACGGAGCCGCGATCCCCTATATGGTGGTGGGCTCCTATTCGTCGAATTTCTATGGCGTTCCTCGATCCACCAAGGACGCGGATCTCGTTCTCCACCTTCCCTCCTCGGGCTGGGCACAGCTACCGGGCGTGCTCCCTCCTCATATCGTGATGGAAGAGCAGATGGGCTTCGAAATGGTGACATCCACCCGCAAGGAACTTCTCCGGGTGAAGGACAGCCTGTTTCAGATCGAGCTGTTCCATCTCAGCAATGACGCCCACGACCAGTCGCGCTTCGAACGCCGTCGTTTCATCGAAATCTTCCCCGGATCAAGCGTCTGGCTACCCACCGCCGAGGACGTGATCGTTCAGAAGCTGCGCTGGGCCAACGGCGCAAAGCGCCCCAAGGACTTCGCGGATGCCGTCGCGGTGCTGCAAGTCCAAGGAACCGCCCTCGACTGGTCCTACATCGAGAAATGGTGCGCGGAACACGGCACCCTCGATGTCCTTGCCGAGGCCAAGACCGAGGCCGCACCGGCCTGGGAGGACTGACCACGTGCTCCAGCCTCATCAATCCCGCCATGGTCTCTTACTTCTGGTGGTCCTCGCTTGCCTGCTCGGAAGCTGGTGGGACTCCATCCGGATGGATTCGTGTGCGTGGATGCAAATCGGCCGAACCCATCTCACAATCGGACAGGTGGACTGCCGCTTTTACGCGAAGATGTTGTCGCTTCCACCGAGTGCTTGGAGGGCAGGAACCAGCCGTTGCTTGCCCGAAGACGATCTCACTTGGGACCAAGACACGATCGTCTCACGCCACATGACCGGCTTTCCATGGTTGGGAGGTTGCTCAGTTCAATTGGGCTCCAATTGGGCTTCGTTGTTCGTACCCCATTGGCTGATCACCACGTTATTTCTCGCAGGGATCGCCTTCCTTGAAGTGGCACGGCGACGAAGGAATCGGAACACCGTGACATGACGGGGCAGGAACCTCACCCCTCCTTCTCTCCGAAGCGCACCACCATTTCGCCGAAGTCCACTTCCAGGCCGTGGCCGTTCTGATGGCAGACCGCCGTGGCGGCGAGGCCGATGCAGCGGCGACGCGCGTCGCCACCTGGATCAGGAAACACGTCCACGATTCCGCATTCCAGCAACTGCGGTAGATGGCTCGAAAGAGCCGGCCGGTCCACACCGAGGCGCAGCGCCAGCTCCTTCACCGGCAGCGCCCCATGGGTGGCGATTTCCCGAATCAGGGCCCAGCGCACCGGATGGCCGAGGGCCAGCGGCTTGCGGGCACCGGCAATCGCCTTTCCCTGCTCCTTCAAGCCTGCCCGCAATCTGGTCTTCGTACCGCTCATCTCCACTCTCCCCAAAGGCTAGGTGTTATCACCTGACTTGGCAATACCGTAACCGCGATGAGTAATATTAGATGCAGCATGCATCTCCCGTAATCGCTGTTTTACCTATTCAATTGCCTATGATCGGTAACTATTGGATTACCAATAAACAACCACAACAAACTGAAAATCAACATCACAACCCAATCCCCAAGCTATTCAGAAAACCACCTCCAGCGCAGACCGAAAAAAGTTGTCATCACATGCACAAAAACATTTCCCCAAACATTGATCCTTAGCACACGGTCCCGCCCGTGGATACATCCTCACATCCTGAAAACCCGGATCTACCGCTGGACGACGGGGATGTGCGTGCCATTGTCCGTCTGCTGGCGGAAGTGGCGACGGATCAAGGGCCGGTGAACCGCAAGCGCGAGCGCCTGATGGAAGGGCTGTGCCGCATGATCGAGGCCCAGGCCTGGGTCTGGGCCGCCGCACCCTCCCAGATCCCCGGGCAGCAGCCGGTCTATCTCTATCACCAGACGGGTGGTCTCCGCCCGGACCAGTTGCCACCCTATCTGATGGCGGTGGAGCATCCGGAAAGCGGCGAAATGACCATGCCCTTCATTCTGGAGTTGGAGGCCGGTGGCGGCCACCTGACCCGCCATCGCCAACAGATCGTCTCGGACGAGCGCTTCCGCGGCTCGTCGGTCGGCCAGTTATGGGAAGACGCCGGGCTCGGCCCGCTGATCCTCTCGTTCCGCCCGCTGGAACGCGGGGCGATGAGTTCGGTGGGCATCTATCGGAAACTGGATCAGCCGGCGTTCACCCAGCGCGAATCGAAGATTGCGCATATCTTGCTCTCGGAGGTCGATTGGCTGCACATCGAGGGGCTGCCGGTGGAGGAATCCCGGTCGCTGCCGGCCCTTTCCCCTCGCTGCCGGATGGTGTTCTCGCACCTCCTGCATGGCCGCTCGCGAAAGCAGATCGCCGCGGATCTCACGCTCTCCGTGCACACGGTGAACGACTACATCAAGACGCTGTTCTCCCACTTTGGCGTGCGCTCCACGCCGGAACTGCTTGCCCGCTTCCGGGTGGGAGATGGCCGGGATACCCCCTAGTTTTGGGGAATTGGCGATCCCGGCGGTTCCCGGTAGTTCCACCCACGCAGGTCGAGTGACCCGCCGAAACCCTCCGGCCCGGTGCTCATGACAGACAGCGGGTCGGGGGAAGGCGGCGGGCTTCCGGATGTTGCTGGCCAGCATTCCCCGGCAGGCCTACCTTCGGGCCGAGATGCCCGTTTTGTTCCTGATCGTCGCCTGCGCGCTGTGGGGCCTGAGTTTCCCCGTGGTGAAGGCGCTGCACTATGAGCAGACGCTCCGCATTCCGGAGGCTTCGAGCGCCTTCCTCGCGGCCTGGATGCAGGTCGGGCGGTTCGGGCTGGGCGCGCTGATCCTGCTGCCGCTGCTCCACCGCGTGCGGCCGACCCGCCGGGAACTCCGCCAAGGGCTGCTGCTCGCGCTGTGGGGCGGCTTTGGCATGGCGGTGCAGGCGGATGGGCTGGCCTACACGGCCGCCTCCACCTCCGCCTTCCTGACGCAGGCCTACTGCGTGATCCTACCGCTGTGGGCGTGCCTGCGGCTGCGCCAATGGCCGACCCTCCGGGTGGTCGGGGCCACCGTGCTGGTGATGATCGGCGGCGCGATCCTCGCCGGCCTGAAGCCCGGGGACCTGCGGCTGGGACGCGGCGAGATCGAGACACTGGTGGGCGCGTGCATTTTCACCTTCCAGATCCTGACGCTGGAAAACCCGCGCTACGACGGGAACCGCGGGCTGCCCGTGACCTTCGTGATGTGCACGGCCATCGCCCTCCTGTTCATCCCGATCGCGTGGCTGCTGGCCCCCACGTCCGGCGCAATGATCGCCGCGGGAGCCTCGTGGCCCGCGTTCGCGTTGGTGGCGGTACTGGCGTTGTTCTGCTCGGTGGGCGCCTACCTGTTGATGAATATCTGGCAGCCGCGCGTTTCCGCCACCGAGGCCGGACTGATCTACACCATCGAGCCGGTCTTCACCGCGGGCTATGCGCTGGCGCTGCCCGCGTGGCTCGGTGGGTTCGTGGGGGCTTCCTATCCGAATGAAACGCTGACCTTCTCGCTGGTGGCAGGCGGTTCCCTGATCCTCGCCGCAAACGTGCTGATGCAGTGGAGACGCCCGCCGCACGATCCGTCGATCGCGCCGGCACCTTAGTAGTAACAAGCATTCCTGCTTGTGCTACCTACAGCCCGATCGCCGCGCGCCAGGCCTCCGGCACGAAGAAATCGACCAGCAGCTTCACGTTCAGCACGATGATGATCGCCGCGGACACCCAGGCGAGGACCTTGATCCACAGCGGATTGGCGAAACGCCCCATCTTCACCTTGTCGCCGGTGAACATGAGCAGCGGCACCACCGCGAACCCGAGTTGCATCGAGAGGATCACCTGGCTCCAGATCAGCAGGTTGGTCGTCTGCTTTTCGCCGAACATCGCGATGATCACGACGGCCGGCACCACCGCGATGAGGCGGGTGATCAGGCGGCGCACCCATGGCTTGAGCCGGATGTTGAGGAAGCCCTCCATCACGATCTGCCCGGCGAGCGTGCCGGTAAGCGTGGAGTTCTGGCCGCTGGCGAGCAGCGCCACGGCGAAGAGCGTGCTGGCCACCCCGACGCCCAGCACCGGGCTGAGCAACTGATAGGCCTCCTGGATCTCCGCCACCTCGTGCATGCCCTTCGAATGGAAGGCCGCGGCCGCGAGGATGAGGATGCCGCCGTTGATGAAGAGGGCGAACATCAGCGCGCCGGTGGAATCGATGGTCGCATACTTGATCGCCTCCGCCCGGCCCTCGTCAGTGCGTTGGAAATCGCGTGTCTGTACGATCGCGCTGTGGAGGTAGAGGTTGTGCGGCATCACCGTGGCTCCGAGGATGCCGATGGCCACGAAGAGCATCTCCTTGTTGTGCAGCAGCTCGGCGGAGGGCGCGAACCCGCGGGCGATGCCGCCGAGGTCCGGCTTCGAGAAAATCATTTCCGCCGCGAAGCAGCCGCCGATGGTCAGGATCAGCGTGATGACCAGCGCCTCCACGTAGCGGAAGCCCTTGTTCTGCAGCAGCATCACGATCATCACGTCCGCGACCGTGATCACGCAGCCCGTCACCAGCGGGATGCCGAAGAGCAATTGCAGGCCGATGGCCGAACCGATCACCTCCGCCAGGTCACACGCGGCGATCGCGGCCTCGCACAGCACCCACAGCGCCCATGCCACCGGCTTCGGGTAATGGTCGCGGCAGGCCTGGGCCAGATCGCGGCCCGTCACCACGCCCAGCTTCACGCACAGGTGCTGGAGCAGGATCGCCATCAGGTTCGAGATCAGGATGACGGAGAGCAGCGTGTAGCCGAACTTCGCGCCGCCCGCGAGGTCGGTCGCCCAGTTGCCCGGGTCCATGTAGCCGACCGAAACGAGGAAACCCGGACCGGCGAAGGCGAGCAACTTCCGCCACCACGAGGCGTTCTGCGGCACGCGGATCGAGCGGAAGACCTCCGGCAAGCTCTCCCGGCCCTGATGGCGCCAGCCCCGGCCTCGGCACGGGGTATCTTCACGACTGGTGGAATCGGTGTCGAAGGTGGCGGCCGGATCGGACATGACGCTGGGGACTTCTTACCCCTGAAAATTTACGGATCAACCCCATATTTTAGCCGAAGCTAAAATTCATAACCGAGGAAAGGAGAACCGAGCCCCTCTTTCCTCCCGTTTGTCGGCAGAATTGCCCATGAAGAAGAGGTTGAAATGACCGCGGCAGCTGCTCCGTTTGGTGGCCGTTCCTTTTTTGTATCACCGCCTTCTCGTCATGCGTTTTGCACTCCCACTCCTCGTTCTTGCCACCGTTCTGCCCGGACTCGCCGCCGATCCCTCTCCGCTGGTCATCCCGAAACCGGTGGCCCTGACCCGGGACACCGGAAACTTCACCCTCACCCCGCAGACGGTGATCGTGGCGGACGCCGCCAGCCAACCGGCGGCGAAGATCCTCGCGGCCCAGCTCTTCAAGGCCACCGGCCAGCGCCTCGCCATCCAGCCGCAGGCCACCGGCCCCGCCATCACCCTGCGCGTGGAAGGTTCCGCCGCCCCGGGCAACGAGGCCTACAAGCTCGCCGTCACCGCCGCCGGAGCCACCATCACCGCCCCGGCCTACGCGGGCGTCTTCAATGGCGTGCAGACGCTGCTCCAGCTCCTGCCGCCCGCCGTTTACTCGGACCATGAGGTCACCGGCCAGGCGTGGACGATTCCGGCGGTGCGCGTCGACGACCAGCCGTCCTACCCGTGGCGCGGCATGATGCTCGATTCCTCCCGCTACTTTTTCGACAAGGCCTTCGTGCTCCGTTACCTGGATATCATGGCGGCGCACAAACTCAACGTGCTGCACTTCCACCTGATCGACGACGCCGGCTGGCGGCTGGAGATTAAGAAGTATCCCAAGCTCACCGAGATCGGAGCCTTCCGCGGCGAGGGGCCGAACCGCCAGGGCGGCTTCTACACCCAGGACGACATCCGCGAGATCGTGAAGTACGCCGCGGATCGTAATATCACCGTGGTCCCGGAGCTGGAGCTGCCCGCCCACACGCTCTCTGCCATCGCCGCCTACCCGTGGCTGTCCTGCACCGGTAAGGAGCAGAAGGTTCCCGCCGTCCACTTCATCTCGGACGACCTCTACTGCGCGGGCAAGGCGACGACGTGGCAGTTCCTCCACGACGTGCTCGACGAGATGTGCACGCTCTTCCCCTCCACCTACATCCACATCGGCGGCGACGAGGCGAAGTATCCGAAGTGGAAGTCCTGCCCGGATTGCCAGAAGAAGATGAAGGAGCTCGGGCTGAAGAGCGAACACGAGCTCCAGGGCTGGATGACCACCGAGGTGGAGAATTACCTGAAGAAGAAAGGCCGCCAGATCCTCGGCTGGGACGAGATCCTCGGCTGCGGCGTGTCCACCACCGCGGGCCTGATGCCGTGGCACGACCCGAAGGCCGTGACCGAAGGAGCGAAGCGGGGCAACCCGTTGGTGCTCGCGCTCACCGACCGCTGCTACTTCGACGTGCCGGAAAGCAAGGAGCCCGGCGAGGTGCCCGGCGCGGGCTGGCTGCCGCCGATTTCCCTCCAGCAGGCCTACGACTGGCACCCCACCCCGGCGGGCCTCACCCCGCAGCAGGAAAAGACCGTGCTCGGTGCCGAGGGCTGCCTGTGGAGCGACCAGTTCCTGCACAAGCCCTTCCTCGCCGATACCACGCCCTTCGATGAGAACCGCTCGGCGCGTTACCTGGAGTATCTCATGCTACCCCGCGCCGCCGCCCTGGCCGAAGTGACGTGGACGCCGAAGGCCGGCCGCGATTGGAAGGACTTCTCCGCCCGCATGGCCCGCCAGTATGCCCGCTACGCCGCCGCCGGATGGAACCACCGCCTGCCGATCCCGCAGGTGACCTTCGCCAAAGGCAGCGATGGCAAGCTCACCGCCACCGCCGTTTCCCAGGTGGAAGGCGGCGGCATCCGCTACACCACCGATGGCAATTGGCCGCTCGCCTACTCCCCCGCCTACACGAAGCCCGTGACCGTGGAGAAGGAATCCGACTTCCGCGCCGTGGCGGTGAACTCGGACGGCCACATCAGCCTGCCGTTCCAAGCGAAGGCCGCGGACAACCGCTTCGCGAAATCCGGCGAACCCATCGGCGAGTGGAAGTCCGGCAAGGTCGGCGACCGCAAGCCGCTCACCGTCGAGTTCGACGCCACCGGCAAGATCAACCAGGCGGGCACCTACGAGGTCACCTTCCAGTTCACCGGCGGCAAGCAGCGCCTCGACATCGATTCGGTGGAGGTCTTCCTCAACCAGGACAGCGTGGCGAAAGACATCCACCACGGCACCACCGGCGCAACGAACGACAAGAACGTCTATCGTCTCAAGATCGACCGCTACGAAACCGGCGCCGCCTTCAAGATCCGCGCCGCCATCTACGGCGACGAAGGCAGCGACTCCAACGGGGTCGTGTTGTTGAAGAAGGCTCAGTAGCACAAGCATTCCTTGCTTGTGAGCCCTCGCGGCGGAGCACGGGGGGCTCGCTCGAATCAGCCGAGCGAGCCATCCGTGCCAAGGAGCAGGGACATTCCTGTCCCGTTTTCAAATCGATACCCAGCTTCGCTGGCAAGAGTTCAAAGAACGGGACAGGAATGTCCCTACTCCTTGATCAAAGAATCGATCCCGGCGCGTAGGCTGCGGCCCGCGGGTGGGCGGCTTCGATCGCGCTGACGGGGCGTTGCTCTCGCCCTCCGCCACGACCGCCGGAGCCCAATTCGCCGAAGCCTTGGCCACCGACGACCACGCGGCAATGGGCCTCGTCATCCTCACCAATGACGAACAATCCGCGGACCTGCCCGGCTACGCGAACCTGTGTGACGTTCTGTAGCACACGCATTCCTGCTTGTGAGCCCTCGCAGCGGAGCGTGTGGGGAACGCACGGGCCATCAAAACGGTCCGCTCCCCACACCCACAAACAAGAATGTTTGTGCTACTTACAGAATCGATCCCGGCGCGTAGGCCGCGGCCTGGGGGTGGGCGGCTTCGATCGCGCTGACGGCGGCGGCGAAGGCGGCCACTTGGGCGCGCGCGGCACCGGCGTTGCTCTCGCCCTCCGCCACGATGGCGGCGAGCTGTTCGCCGGTGAGCGGGATTCGCTCGTCGCCCGCGAGGCGGACGACCAGATCGTTCACCGTGGTCTTGCCGACGCGCAGGTCGTTCACCGTGGCCACGGCGTGCTCCTTGATCGCCTTGTGCGCGGTTTCGCGGCCGACACCGGCCTTCACCGCTTCCATCATGATGGTGGTGGTCATCAGGAACGGCAGGTAGTGGGCGTTCTCCTTTGCGATGACCGCCGGGTAGGCGTCCATCTGATCGAGGATGGTGAGGAAGGTTTCGAAGAGGCCATCGAGCGCGAAGAACGCGTCCGGCAGCATCACGCGGCGGACCACGGAGCAGGACACGTCGCCCTCGTTCCACTGGTCGCCCGCGAGGCCGCCGGCCATGGCGAGGTAGCCCTTCAGGATCACGTGGAAGCCGTTCACTCGCTCGCACGAGCGGGAGTTCATCTTGTGCGGCATGGCGCTCGATCCGGTCTGGCCGGGCGCGAAGCCCTCGCTGGCGGTCTCGTGGCCGGCCATCAGACGCAGCGTCTTCGAGAACGACGACGGGCCGCTGGCGAGGTCCGTGAGCACGGACACCACGCGGAAATCGAGCGAGCGCGGATAAACCTGGCCGACATTCGTCCACACCGCCGGGATGCCGAGGTGGGAGACGACCTTTTTCTCCAGGTCCGCCACCTTCGCGGCATCGCCTTCGAACAGGGAAAGCTGGTCCATCTGCGTGCCGACCGCGCCCTTCAGGCCGCGCACCGGGTAGCGGGCGATCACGTCCTCCAGCGCGTGGAAGGCACCGAGCAACTCCTCGCCGAACATCGCGATGCGCTTGCCGAGCGTGGTCGGCTGCGCGGCGACGTTGTGGGTGCGGGCAGTGATCACCACATCGGCCCATTGTTCCGAGCGGACGCGCAGGCGCTTGAGCGTGGCCACCGCCTTGTCCCGGATGACTTCCAGCGAGCGGAACACCTGGAGCTGCTCGACGTTCTCGGTGAGATCGCGGGAAGTGAGGCCCTTGTGGATGTGCTCGTGGCCGGCGAGGTCGTTGAATTCCTCGATGCGGGCCTTCACGTCGTGGCGGGTGATCCGCTCGCGGGCCATGATCGAGCCGGGGTCCACGCTGTCCTTCGCCTTTTCATAGGCGGCGATCGCCTCGGCCGGGATGTCCAGACCGAGATCGCGCTGGGCCTTCATCACCGCGATCCAGAATTCCCGCTCCAGCACGATGCGGCCCTCGGCGGACCAGATGGCTTGGGTGGCGGAGGAGGCGTAGCGTTCGGCGAGGACGTTGGGAATCACGCGGCGGACCGTAGGAAACCCGGCCGAACAGCGCAAGCCCCGGAGGACCACCCCGGCTTCACCGCCGGGCGATGGCCAGCTCGTAGAAATGCCGGGCCGCGCGACCACTGATTTTCCGGGACTTGCACAGTTCCTCCGCCACCGCTTCCACCGCGGCCCAGGTGCCGGCGTCCTCCAGCAGGTGCTCCACCTTGGCAAGCGTCCGCTCCAGCAGGCGCTCGCCCTGGCGCGGGTTCGGAGCCCGCATTTCCGCCAGCCGCCGCGCCATTTCCAAATCCTGCGCCGCGCCGGACAGGTGGTAGCGCCCGGTGAGCCGCGCCTCCGCCGCCATCCCGGCGAGCAGAATGAGAAGATCGGTTTCAAGGGTGTCCTTGAGCTTTTTCGCCGTGCCCTTCTTCACCTCGCAGTGCCCCAGCCGCCGCAGTTTCGGCACGATGCTGACCTCCTGGAGCATCCGCCCCTGCGACAGCGCGATCACGGCGTGCCCGGCCTCGTGGTAGGCGGTGAGACGTTCGAGATCGATGGCGGACATGGCCCAGAGTCGGGGCAGGCTGGTGACGCTGGCGAGCCAAAAGCCTGCACGTCATTTCACCGGCTGCCAATCGATGCCGTCCCGCGCCGCGTCGATCGCCTTCTGGATCACATGGAGCCCGTCCGGCCCCTCGCTGCCGTATTCATAAACCGAGCTTCCCGCCCCATCCGCCCGCAAGACCGTGACCGTACAGGACGGGGCATCCGTGTAAGCGGCATCATAGCGAGGCGCGAAACGATCGAACTTCCCGTTCCCGATCCGTTCGGATAACTCCGCGAAAGCCGCCGCCTCAATCCGTCCCGTGAAGCTCCCACGCCGAGACAGATGCGCCTCAGCCTGCAACTCCGCGCGCCCGTCCCGGCAAAAGCTCACCGTGTAGACCGGGCATCGGCCGAAGCATGCCGTCCGGCGCAGCAGAATCTTCTCCACCGGAGCCGCGAGCGTTCGTGCCACTTCAGCCGTATTCCGCCGCCCGCATCCCGCCAGCCCCAGCATCGCCATGACGAGGAGCAGCGCCTTTCTCATCGTGGCAGGATAGCGGAAACAGCCCCCCGCCTTCAATCCGCGAATCCCTCCGCAATCCCCCGCTGGAGGTCTCCTCCCCCGACCACCCCCTCCCCCATCGACAGAACCCGCACGCCCTGCTCGTATCGGGGCCGGTCCTTTTGTCTGTCATGCGTCTATTGCTTACCACCATCGCCCTGTCGGCCACCGCCTTTGCCGTGGAATCCCTGCCGCTCATCCCGCAACCGCGCTCCGTGCAGCGGGCGGACGGCACCTTCAAGCTCCCCGCCACCGTCGGCATCAGCGCCCCGGACGAGCTGAAAAACGAGGCCAGCTACCTCGGCACCCGCCTGAAGAACGGCCTCGGCCACCCCGTGTCCCTCGACAAGGCTGGCCCGATCAAGCTCGCCATCGCCTCCGGCCTGCCCGCCGAGGGCTACCGCCTCAAGGTCACCCCACAGGGCGCGCTCATCGAGGGTGGCGACTCCGCCGGCGTCTTCTACGGCGTGCAGACCCTGCTCCAGCTCCTGCCACCGCAGGTTTATGGCAATGACGCCGCCAACAAGCCGGTGGCCGCCGATCTCGCCTGCGTCTCCGTCGAGGACGCCCCCGCCTTCCCGTGGCGCGGCCTGCACCTCGACACCGCCCGCCATTTCATGCCGAAGGAGTTCGTCCTGAAGTACCTCGACGTGATGGCCACCCAGAAGATGAACCGCTTCCACTGGCACATCGTGGACTCGGAAGGCTGGCGTCTGGAGATCAAGAAGTACCCGAAGCTCACCCAGGTCGGCCAGGACCAGCCCGCGTCCTATCCCGGCGAGGACCCCACCGACCACTCGGTGAAGGCGAAGTTCCACTACGGCAGTTTCCACGGCGGCGGCTTCTACACCCAGGAGGACGTGAAGGAAGTCGTCGAGCACGCGGCGAAGCTCCACATCACCATCATGCCGGAGATCGAGTTCCCCGCGCACGCCATGGTCATGCTCACCGCCTATCCGGAGTTCTCCACCACCGGCAAGGCCCCCGTGGTGAAGTCGAACCACTCGCCGGATCTCATCAATGTCGATGAAAAGTCCCTCAACTTCCTCAAGGACATCCTGGATGAAACGATGGCCCTGTTCCCAGGCAAGTGGATCCATTTCGGCGGCGACGAAGCCCCGAAGGGCCAGTGGAAACAGAGCGAATACATCCAGCAGCGCATCAAGGAACTCGGCCTGAAGGACGAGAACGCCCTCCAGAGCTGGCTCTTCGAGCAGATGTCCGCCCACGTCGCGAAGCAAGGCCGCGTTGCCGTCGGCTGGGAGGAAATCACCCACGGTGGCACGCCGAAAAACGCCGTGGTCATGCCCTGGCTCTCCATGGGCACCGCCGCCAAGGTCGCCAACGAGGGCAACCCCGTCATCCTCTGCCCCGTCGGCCCGCTCTATTTCGACTCCTACCAGACCAGCGATCCGGGCGACAACCAGGCGCTCTACAAAGGCCCCATCACCCTGCGCTCCGTCTACAACTTCAACTGCGACCTGCCCAACGTGGCCGCGGACAAGAAGCAGAACCTATGGGGTGCCCAGGCCCAGCTCTGGACCGAGCTGATGCCGAAGCCCGAACACGTCGAATACCAGGCCTACCCGCGCGCCGTCGCCCTCGGCGAAACCACCTGGACGATCGCCGCGAACAAGGACTTCAAGAGCTTCCAGCAACGCCTCGCCGTCCACGCCAAGCGCCTCGACGCGATGAAGGTGAACTACCGCAAGCTCGAGCCGCTGCCACCCGTCCAGTGGGACAAGGCCGCCCTCAGCCCCGCCCGCACCGACGTCACCCTGGAAGGCCCGCTCGCCGGCCCCCTCGCCCCCGGCACCTACACCGCCACCCCCGCCTATGAAAGCGGCGGCTTCGGCCTGTGGTTCGACAAGATCGAGCTCCTCGCCGATGGCAAGGTCATCGCCACCGACGCCCACCGCGGCTTCACCGGTGGCCAACCGAAAAACGCCGCCTACACCCTGGAGGTGAAATCCGCCGTCCCCGCCACCGCGAAGCTCACGCTGCGCGCCACCGCGGACAGCCACGAAGGCACCGACTCCACCGACTCCACCGGCTCCATCAACTTCCGCAAGGCGGACTGACCGCCTTTTCTCCCACCCCTATCGAAACGACCGGCGAGGACACTCCTTGCCGGTCGTTTTGCGTCTATCGCACCCACCCCAGCGCCGCGATCAACCGGCCACGCAGCACCGCCGCCTCCGCCGCCAGCGCGCGTTGCTCGCCCTCATACTCGCGCCGCCCCTCCGGCGTCTCGATCCGCACCGGCACCCGGCCCCACGCGCCGAGATCATACGGGCTCGCCCGCATGTCCAGGTCCCGCAGTTTCACCGCCAGCTCGAAACAATCCAGCAGCAGCTCCGCGCCGATCCACGGCATCGACTTCGCCGCCCACTTGTAGAGGTCCATGTTCGCGTGGATGCACGCCGGTTGCTCGAAGCCCGGGCGATCCATCAGCGTCGGCTGCAGCCGGTTCAGCGGCTGGGCCTCCGGCGCGAAAAACCGGAACGCGTCGAAATGCGAGCACACCACCGGCCGCGATTCCACCACCGCGTCGATCTCCTCCTGCGGCAGCCGCAGCGGCGTCGTCTTCTCATGGCGCACCTCCTTGCCGCGATACACCATCGCCCACTCGTGCAGCCCGTGGCACGCGAAGTTCGGCGCGCGGTCCCGCGTGGCCTCCAGCAGCTCCAGCGTCCACCGCAGCCGCTGCCGGTCCTTCTCCACCAGCAGCCCCGCGTCCAGGAACGCCACCCCGCCCGTCACCCGGTAAGGCTCCCGCGTGAACGCCTCCGGCACCTCCTCCCCCACCTCCAGCGCCGTCCCCATCCCCGGATGCCACGCCTCCAGCTTCCCGAAGGAAAACGGATAGTACACGAACAGGAAATCATCGATCGGGTGCGGCACCCGCCGTCCCCTCCGCTCCCGCGCCGGAAGCGTCCACCGCTCCGCCCGCGCCCGGTGCGCGCGCTCCCGCTCCCGCCAGGCGGCGGCGGACAGGAAAGCAGGCGCGTCAGTGACCATGCCCCAACCCAGCACAGCTTCGCCCTGGCACTAAGCACGAAATCCAAAATCCCAAACGATGAGATCCCCCGGTCCGCCTCTTCTCTGATCACTGCTGACTGATCATTTCTCCGATTGGAACCAAGCGCCGCCTTTGGAATCGAACCTGCATTGACTGGCCCGGCGGAAAGCCCCTATCTTCGACGCTCGCCATGAAACGCGCCTCCTCCCTTCCCATCACCCGCGGCGGCATCCTGCAACTTTCCACCTGGATCATCCTGGCGGGCAGCACCCTCACCCTCACGAGCTGCGATTCCTCCGAACGCCAGGCCCGCCAGGCCCAGGCCAACTACGAGTCCGAGTCGAAGCGCCTCATCGCCGAGCTCGACGACCAGCGCGACCAGCTCCTCTCCGGCCAAGTGCCGAACAACTTCCGCATCGACGACGTCGGCTACTACCACGCCGCCTCCCATGACTTCTACGAGCACTCCTACAACAAGCAGCAGGATGGAAAATGGTTCGTCAACAACACCTGGGCCGAAGCCCCCGGCCCCGAAGACGTCCCCGCCAGCCGCCCCTCGCCCGAGGCCCTGAAGCGCGTCGACGACGCCCTCGCCAAACAACAGCAGAAACTCGACGCCACCGCCGAGCAGGCCGTCCAATACCAGAACCAGAGCCACTCCTCCGGCCCCGGCCTCGGCACCGCCCTCGCCATGTACTGGCTCCTCTCCGGAAACCGCGGTTCCTACTCCCCCGGCCCCGGCTTCTCCAGCTTCAGCCAGCGCGCCCCGCTCTTCGAGAGCAACTACCGCCGCCAGCGCGACGAACAGGCCCGCACCTCCTCCTACAGCTACGGCGGCGGCAGCTCCTCCCGCACCACCACCTCCGGCTCCTCCTACGGCTCACGCAGTAGTACCACCTCTTCCAGCTCCTCCCACGACAGCGGCGGCAGCGATTCCCACTCATCCTCCGGCACCACCTCGCGCCCCTCCTCCGGCTCCTCCTCGTCCACCACCAGCGGCAGCCACGCCTCCTCCTCCTCGGGCAGCACCTCATCCGGCAGCACCCACTCCTCCTCCAGCTCCTCGCCCTCCTCCCGCGGCGGCTTCGGCAGCAGCGGCGGCAGCTCCTCCTCTTCCTGATCCCCTCTCCATTCGCGTCGATTCGCGTTGATTCGCGGTTTCATTTTCCCTCCATGCCCGATCACCCCATCCGCATCCAGGAACGCCTGCGCCGCCACAACTGGAAGGAACGCGTCGAACAAGCCGGCCTCACCTGGCACAGCGCGGACGGCCAGCCCTACTGGGCCGAAGGCCGCCACGTCACCCTCTCCCTCGCCGCCGCCGAGGTCCTCGAGGACGCCGCCAACGAACTCCACCGGCTCTGCCTCCACGCCTGCGAGGAAATCATCGCCCGCGGCTGGTGGGACCGCCTCGCCCTCCCCGCCGCCGCCATTCCCCTCATCGAGGAATCCTGGCGCGCCGGCGATGTTCCGCTCTACGGCCGCTTCGATCTCGCCTGGAACGGGCAAGGCCCGCCGAAGCTCCTCGAATACAACGCCGACACCCCCACCTCCCTGCTCGAAGCCGCCGTCATCCAATGGCAATGGCTGGAGGACACCACCCCGCACCTCGACCAGCTCAATTCCCTCCACGAGGCCCTCGTCGAACGCTGGTCCCTCTTCCCCGAGCCCCTCATCCACTTCGCCTGCGTCTGGGACTCCCACGAGGACCGCCAGACCATTGCCTACCTCGCCGAAACCGCCGGACAAGCCGGCAAGGAAACCGTCATGCTTGGCATGCACGAACTCGGCGTCCACCCGGACGGCTATTTCACCGACCTCGAGGAACGCCGCATCCAGCGCCTCTTCAAGCTCTACCCTTGGGAATGGATGGCCGCGGAGGACTCCTTCCGCCACGTCCCCGCGCACCGCGCCCTCTTCACCGAGCCGATCTGGAAAATGCTCCTTTCGAACAAGGGCCTCCTCCCCATCCTCTGGGAACTCAATCCCGGCCACCCGCTGCTCCTGCCCGCCTCGCTCGATTTCGCCGATCTCCAGCGCGCCGGCATCGACCGCTACGTCGCCAAGCCCCTGCTCGGCCGCGAGGGCGCCAACGTCCGCATCTTCGAACAAGGCCGCATCACCGCGGACTCCGGCGGCGACTACACGGACAGCCCGCTCGTCTACCAGCAAAAGGCCGACCTCCTCCAGGACGGCCACCGCTCCTGCGTCTGGGGTGCCTGGATGGTCGGCGACACCTGCCGCGGCCTCTCCGTCCGCGAGGACGACGGCCCCATCACCCGCAACACCAGCCGCTTCCTCGCCCACGCCCTGGAAGGGTGAGCCTGAGTGCCCGGCGCTCCCCGGGAGCTGGAATTTTCCTCGCATCCTCCGCGCGTCGCCACATTTTCGCCGCGCCCATGATAAGACTTCACCTGATTATCCTCACCCTTTTCAGCCTCATCCTCCAGGCGCATGCAGGCTCCTCCGGCATGACCTGGGGCAGCGAAACCCTGGCGGACAAAACCACGTGGACCAATTCCGCGAGCTACTCCGGGGATTGGGCGCGCATGGTACTGACCGAAGGACGCAACCCCTTCGTCGTCTATCTCGACCGGACCGCCGCACCGTGCCTGCGGAGCGTGGTCTGGGAGAACGGCAACCGCCGGGACGATCTGATGTTCACTCTGCCGACTGAAATCGACACGCTCCGTGTGGTCTCGAGCGGCAGCCACATCGCCGTCGCGTGGGCCTACTACAGCAATACCTACCGGACCATCCTCTGCTCGCGCCGCACCGCCACCGGCTGGACCACGCCGGAGATCGTATTCTCGAACTCGCTCTCCACCAGTTGGGACCTCGCCATGACCTCCGACGGCGAACCGTTCGTGGTGGTCACGAAGGATGGGACCGGCTTCGGCTCCACCCAGGTGAAACTCCTGAAACACCAGGGCTCGGCATGGACCGAGGAAAACGTGCTCCAGCAAACGGGCTCCATTGGGAAAATCGCACTCCTCGTCTCACCCGGCGATGCGGTGACGATCGCATGGGCATCCGTCACGGACCAGAACGCGGCCCAAGCCTACTACGCGGTCAAGGCCGGGAGCCAGTGGACCCGGCTCGCCGCCACCGGTGCAGGCACGCTCGGCGCGCTCTTCGCCGGCCCCTCCGGTGAGCCATACCTGATCGGCACTCCGGGAATGAACTATCCCCCGGTATTCCTGCCGCTCCTCCCGGACGGCAGCGGCGTGGCCGTCCCGATCCCCGGCGATAACCTCGACGTCAGCAGTGCAGCCACCGCCCCGGATGGCACCATCCGCGCCACCCAGCTTGGAAACCTGATCTCCCGCATCAATGGCGTGTGGAGCATCTCGCCATGCCCCTCTTCCTATCAGGTGCTGGCGGATGCCGATGGCGCCTTCCATCTCCTCGGGCAGGACCAATCCCTCCTGCGCTACGAAACCCTAATCCCGCAGACCTGGGACACCCCCGAAGACCTCACCACCTATGAACAGGGCAGCGCCACTCTCGATTCCCTCGCACTCGATCCAGCGGGCGATCCCAAACTCTTCGCCTGGCTGACCAGTGAACTGAAGTTTTCCAAAACCGGCGGTCTGTGGCAGTCCGCTGTGGTGGACCTGCCCAGCCCGGGATGGAACTATGCCTATGACAATCTGGGCGTACTCCAAGCCTTCAACGGCGCGACCGGTAAATACGCCACCCCGGGCAGCGATGGAAAAATGCAAATCAGCAGCTTGCCCGTATCCGTCACCTCCTCCAGCTCGGACAATGTTTATGCGCTCGCGATCGATGGCGCCAAGCGGCCGCATGTCGGGTTCTACACCGGCATGGGCACCTCTTCCGCAGCCATCATGTATGCCGTGAAGACCGGCAGCACATGGACCGTAGAGACCGTCACCTCGACGGGGTCATCCGGCCAGCAATGTGCTCTCGCGTTGGATCCCGGAGGCGTTTCGTGGATGTTCACCGAGAAAGGGCTCTTCCGACGTGGCGCGTCCGGTTGGGTCCACGAATACGCGGCGACGAACTGCAAGATCCCGGGCCTCGGCATCGCCAGCGATGGTATGGTTCACGCCGTATTCTGCAACAACGGTTGGCTCTACTCACTCGCCGGGAAAAACGGCAGCTACACGCTCGGCAAGCTGGACTACGTGGACGTGCTCTCCACTCAGATCGGCTTCGCCATGGCCGGCAACCGCCCGATGGTGATCTACCGCCGTCTTCTGGATTACGGCCTGACACGCAATGTGCTCGTCCATGCCGAGAAGGTGGGCAATCGCTGGCGGCAGCGCTTCATCACACCAGTGGCCAACAACACGAAGTTCGGCTCCCAAATCAAACTCGCGGCGGACTCCCGCGGTGGCCTGACCCTCGCCGCAACCCGGAACGAAACACGGGGCAGCTACTCCCGCACCACCCTGCTCGCCTGCCACAACAGCCTCCCCGATCCCGAGCCAGCCGCCCTGGCGCTCCTGCTATCCGTGACGCCGGAAGGACGCCACCGTTTCAGCATGAATCTGGACACCGCACCCTACTGGCGGCCCATCGTCCTGCAATCCTCGCCCGATCTCTCCGCATGGACCTCCCTGTTCCGCATCGGTGCCGACTTCGCCTCCTTCCCCCTGGTGGAAGGCCTCTCGATCCGTGGCGATGCCTTCCGCACCGGCCTGATCTTCGATGCCCCGGCAGGCGCCGCCCACCACTTCATGCGCCTGGCCCCCGTCACCCCCTGACCACGGGATAGCCACCACCGCGGGAATTTCGCAAAATCCTTCACATTCCTCTTGCACAACCCGGCTCCGCCCGACTAGGTTCCCGCCCCGCCCCGCAAGGGGTGACCAAATGGAATCGCGGGATGGAGCAGCCCGGTAGCTCGTCAGGCTCATAACCTGAAGGTCGTAGGTTCAAATCCTACTCCCGCAACCAATGAAAGCCGTTGAATTCGAAAGAGTTCAACGGCTTTCGCCTTTTAGGACCGGTGATCCCAAAATGCAGCGAAATGCACCAAAATGCGCGCTTTTGGCGATTCTATTGCACGGAGTGTTGCACGGAAAAATCCGGGCTAATGCTCCACTGAAGCATCGCCCGGTTGATGCCGGATGCTATCAAACCTCATCCACTAGATCGGGGGATTGGTCCGCTAGAAGGTTTCTCCCTGAGCGATCTCGCGCAGGTGAATTTCCACCGATGGCCATCGTTTCAGAAGATGGGCCGCCCACCGACGTTTGGCAGCCCTTACGCTTCTTGCCTCGGGTCGAACCCTTTCGGGAAAGCTCCCGGCCAACAGGTTTCCCAGCGACAGATCGCGAAGTGGTGCTCGAATGCTATTTGTAAATTGGATTCCGAAGAGACCGCGAGCAGTCGATGCTGCAACATCGTTGCCGGGAAGGGCCCCATTCTGGAGGATCTTCACCAGTTCGCTGCTGAGCTGAAGTGCGGCCAGAATCTCCGTCCCGGAGGGCCTCGCTAAGGCACAAGCTAGAGGTTTGGGAATGTCGATAGCGATCTCCTCACCGAACAATGACAATTGGGTGTATATGGTTTCGGCCATACAGTTACTATGGCGTCAAAAACCTGAGGCAAATTATTTCACAACATACTGATAATTAGCGAAATATTCTTGAACCTCGCTAAGCGCCATACGCATTCTATGCGTATGACGCTTTGGCGCGGAGTCCCCGGCTCACCCATCGACCCTAGGGGGATTCCCGCTGGCTACCTTCCTATCCCTATTGCCAATCGCCCTCGATCCGGAGTGCTGCCGTCTACAGACGGTTTGTGTAGGTGGGTGGACTTGGAGTCGGGCGGGAAAGAAAACATGCCAGCTATCGGAGAGCTCCTCGAAGAATGCTGGAAGATGGCGCAAAGGGAGTGGCTCAATGACCTACGGGAGCACAATTGGAGCGAATCCTGTAAAGTCGCTGGCGTCTCTAAAAGAACCTGGGAAGGGTGGGAGCAAGGAAGACCGATGCCATACTTTCGGGCAGCGCTTCTTGCCCATCGGTTCTGGTGGCAGCAAGCAGAGTTCGTTTGTAAACAGCGGAGGCTTTGGCGCTAGCCACCTCACCCAACGGACCGGCCTTTACACCGGCACCATGGACTAAATCTCCATGAGCACTCCGTGAGTGCTCCATGCAAAATCATGGAGTGTCACAGCCGCGCTCGGTAGTTGCCCTTCGGAGCGAGCCGCCAATTAGCCTGATTGATCACGGATGGCTCGGAGATCACCGAGAGGAACCGGACCATGGTTGCGGCAGGATTTCATCTTTTCGGTTTCTGGTGTTTGTCAGAGTGACGGCGCTCTCACTTCGGAGCTCCCAGCTTGATCCACTCCTTGATCGCATCGCATGTGGCGGTGGGCACCGAGGGCAGAGGATAGGGTGGCATGCTCTTCGTTTTCAGCATTCCAAGGATAGGGCTCTTGTCGGGGTTCTGAAGATCCACCTTCCTCATCAGCCCCTCATAGGTGGTGAAGTCGTGCTGGGTGCCGGAGCCGTGGCAGGGCATGCACTGGACCTCGATGAGGTTCTTCTTCAGCCACGTGTAGGTAAGATCCTCCCGGCGATAGGAAAGCGGCGCGCTCACGGGACGATCCGCCGTAGCGCGACCGTACAATTGATCGAAATAGGTGACAATGTTCTGATAGGTATCCCCGTTCGAATCGCGCTCCGGGACCACCAGCGTGACGCTCTTTCCTTCTGGCGCAACAGGCGCGGCGGAGTGATCCGCCATCAGATGGTTGAGGGTGAAATAAGCATCGAGAGGAAGCGGCTGCGCCTTGGCGTCTTCCAGCCTCGCATGCACCTGGAGGCACATGGCGGGTTGCAGATCGGGGATTTCCAGAAACACCGATCCATCACCGACCGGATGAACGGAACGAACCGCGAGGCGGTCATGACCGATCTTGTCCGGATTTCTCACCGAGTATTCGGGAGAACCATAGGTTCTGGGCGTGTCGAGGTAGTTCCACTCCTGCACGAACCATTGATCGGGCGCGGGGAGCTTGCCGGAGAGTCCGTGATTGAACGTCAACAACAGCCCGTTCCGGCACGCTTTCCAGCCCGTGAGCACGGTTGCATCCCGGCCGGTCCAGCGGACGCGGTGGAGGCATCCTTCACTGGTCGCATAGTCCCCCCACCCATCCAGTCCCGCGACAAACACCTGCCCATCGCGTGGCTGCACGGCACCCCGGCATGCTCCGCTGGAGAAATTCCCCGGCATGGGCACCAAGGCCGCCTGGGGAGTTCCTTCCGCCGCATCACGCACCATGTAGTACCACGTGCCGGTCCCGTAGCTGACGCCCAGAAGGGATTGCCCCAACGGCCCGAAGCGGGACTCCTCCATGAATAGACGTCTGCCGGGAGAATTGTCCACGCCCCGTGGCAGATACATGATGCGCCGACGCTTGGCGGTGGTGTTCTTGTTCTCCACATGCTCGGACTCGAAGATCGTGCAGGTGCCATTGTTGCTGTCTCCCTCGGATGAATCCGAGAGCACCAGCCCATCCTTGCGAACCGCCATTCCCAGCGGATTCCGAGATCCCTCACCGACCTTCGCAAGGCCGGTGCCATCCGCCGCGAGGCGGAAGATTCCCGATCTGGAATTGAAGTAGAAATTGCCCGCCGCATCCCGCTGCAGGTCCCGGCCACATTCATCCGCATACGGGATGTCCTCGCGGCTGAACCGTTCATAGTAGTCCGCCTCGCCATCGCCATTCAGATCCACCAAACGGAAGATGAAGTGCCGCGCGCTCGCATGGGGCACACCGTCCACCACCACGACCCCCATCGGTAGATCCAATCCGGAAGCATAGCGCTTCCAAACGACGTTCTTGAGGTCGCCTTCCAAGCCAGTGACCTTCCACACGTCTCCGACCAAGGTCGAGATATAGGCGGTTCCATCCTCCGCAAAAGCGATGCCGCTGAGGGTCATCGGCGTGCGATAGGGGTTGTTCTCCATCGGCAGTGGAATGTCATCGATGACATACGCGCCGCCGCGGCTTGCAGGATCGGCATCAAGTCTGCCTGAGACGGTGATGGTCTGCGGAAACCGCGACGGACCACCTCCCAGACAGGAGAATGGAGCGGAATTCTTCATTGGCATCGGTATCGCCGCGAGCGCCTCCTTGGCCACCGCCACCTCTTTCTCCACACCACTCCAGCTCATCACCAGCAGCCGCGCGCCGACCGGTGCTGCTGTCAAAAGGAGGCTGCCATTCTCGTTCCGTGCATCGACCGAGAGGCCACTGCCCACGATGAGGCGATAGAGAGCCACCACATCTCCGGCTTGGCAGCGCAGGAACTGCTCGCCGGTTCCCCCTCCCGTCTCCGCGCTCCACTTCACCGCGGCTCCTTTGGCCAGATCGGCGATCTGCGGCAACCGGAACTCCATCCCCCCCTGTGTGGCCGACACGAACTCGAAATCACGGGAAAGAAACCGCTGGGAACCATCCTTCGAAAGAACCACAGAGGGACGCTCCAGAAGTTGCGCGCCTGCCACCTCGGAACGGAAGACGGCGGATGATCCCTGCACATAGTAGCCGGCAAATCGGCCCGTTTTCTTGCCATCCTTCAGCCAATCTCCACCGGAGGCAGCCAGTGTCGCTTTGCCGGTGACATCCAATCGAAACCCGAATCGATCCACGGCGAATCCGAAATTGTGCCGTGGAACGGACAGCTTCGCCTTCGGGTAAAAACCCTCGAACGAATCCGTGAGCCCATTGAACACGATCACCGCCGGATCATCGCTGGGACCCGCCAGGACATGAAACAACCCCTTGCCCAGACGCGAAGTGACAGCGGTGAAGTCCGGCCCCTTCGGTCGGTCGTATGCACCGGAATCACGGTCGTTGGTTCCGCCCCAATGGCCGCGACGTCCGCCATCCAACTCGGGAAATGGAGGCAGGACATCCGGCTTGTCGGAGGGATTGGTGAGATAATAGTCCCCCTGCCGGGCATAGAAATCGTAGATCCGGTAGCGGTTCACGGCAGCTTCAGTGAAACGCTTTCCTTCACGACCACCGCTGGTCGCGTAGTAGGGAAGTGGGCTCAGATCGCTTCGCAGCGACAGTGCCTCATAGGCACTCGCACCCGCGCACACCCCTGCCATCGGGATGAGCAAGGCGCACGCGGTCAAAACGAGTGAATCAACAGGAGAGGATCTCATGAATGTGGCTCTGGCAGGGGGAAGAAAATCTTACTTCAAGGTTGCAGCCGTCTTACGCACGAACTCGACGCTCTGGCGGACGTCGGGAACGCTTTTTTCCCAATTCGTTTCATATTCGATGAAGAGGCATCCTTGGAACTTCTGCCGCTTGAGCTCGCCGAGCACAGCCGGAATGTCGAGCACCCCGCGACCGAGAATCTGATCGGTAGTCGCCTTGCCGATGGCGGTCCGGTCCTTGATGTGCAGATTGATGACCCGGCCTTCGAGCGTCTTCAGGCATTCGACCGGATTCAGCCCGGAGGTCGCCCAATGGCCTATATCGGAGCACGAGCCGATGCGGGGATCATGGTCTTTCACAAGGTCCTTCACATAGGACGGGTCCCACAGCTTGTAGTTCGGGTCACCGGGTTTTTTCGGATGATTGTGGAAACCAACGCGGAAATCGAACTCCTTCACCATCTTCTCGATGGTGTCCAAGGACTCGACGGACTCGGTGGTCAGGGACCGGGCTCCGATTTTTTTTGCGAATGTGAAGAGGGTTCGCGCCTTGCCCTCGTCTTTCGGAATCGCAGTGAAACAACTGATGTTGACGATGCCGCTCTTCCGGATGTGCTCCACCAATGCCGCGATTTTTTCCTCGCTCATGTTTGCATCCAGTGGAGTTGAATCCTGCGGACCCAGGCTTTTACCCAAACACAATTCGATGGAGTTCCCTCCGGCCTCGGCCGTCTTCTCGATGGCCTCATGAATAGAGAACAGCCGGAAGGTGTAGCTCTGGCAGCCGATCTTCACTTCTGCGTTTTCCCCGACAGGATCAGCTCCGAAGGCACCGGCCGAAACTGCCAGCCCGCTGGCGATTATCGCCAGGAATCGGCCGCGCGTCATGACGGGAGGAACGCAGGTGGATGTACGATTATGGATCATGGTGTAGTAGTAGAGTCTACGGGATGCTTCAGGCCGTTCTCTGCGACCCCGAGATCAGCCCCTGCAATGATTGTCTCACGGAATTTTCCGAGCCGAACGGTACGAATCCAAATCGCTCGGCGAGCTCGACGCATTCATCCACCGGACGCAGCCCGGCGGAGGGAGAAGGATCACCAAGGGATGCGGCGGCCGTGCATGTGGCAATATGAAGGCAGCGCCCGATCGCCAGATTCTCATGAATGCCGTGAAGGAACCCTGCGGCGAAGGCATCCCCCGCTCCGGTGGCACCTGCGATGAAATCCGGGGGAAGACGCAAGGCGGCCTGGGTGGCCGTCTCTCCATTGCTCGATGCGCATACGGCTCCTCTGGAGGAGTGGATCGTCACCGTGCATCTGACACCCAATTTCAAGATGGCCATCGCCGCAGACATCATCTGCTCCGGACTGTCCGCCGACAATGAAGCATCGAGCACCTTGGATGCCTCCAATTCGTTGAGCAGCAGATGATCGGTATAATGCAGGGAAGCGAGGACCAGCTCACGATAGGAAGAGTGGTCGACGCTGACGAGATCCACAGCAGTGATCATGCCCGCGGAGGACGCCGCCTCCAGCAGCCGGGAAGCCCCACTTCTTCCGGAATCATCGAATGTATCCAGCCCCGCCAGCAACATGAGGTAGCCGAGATAAAAAATGCAGGCCTTGCTGGCCCGAATCTCTTGTTCATCCACCGCGAAGAGATCGTTGGCTCCCCTTTGATGGAAGAACGTGCGTCTGCCGCTGTCACGGACGGTCATCGCATCGGTATACGACGTTGGCTGGCATGAGGAGATCCGAAGCTGGCCGACATCGATTCCATGGGCGGAACAATCGCGGATAATCCATCGCCCATCCGCATCGTCCCCGACCATGCCGCAGGCATGGAGCGGGTAACCCACCTGCATTGCCGCGAGGTCCTTCAGGATGTTGTAGGGACCTCCCCCATTCGAATGGCACTCGCTGAGGATATGAACCAAAGTGTCCTGTTCCGGGAACGAATCGATGATCTTCACGTGATCCACGATGAAGTTCCCGGCGGCGAAGATGCCTCTGCGTTTGGAACTCATACCCTGGAAGCTGCTTGGGGTGATTTTGCCAAACAGACGACGGAGCCCTGAACATGAGCTTCCAGGGCTGCGGCGAAAATCTCATGCGACGCCACCGCCTCCTCCGGCGTGGCACAGCCAAAGCGGTTACCCAAATCCCCTTCCCGCTCCATCAGGTAAGCCGCCCACATCTGCTGGATGACATCAGGGAATCCCGGCTCAAAGATGCCTCCGGTGACCGTCTTGAACTGGGTGGAGAATCCCAGGTCCGTCCTCTTCCACCATTGTTCCTTGGCGCGTTCGAAAACGTGCAAGGTCTTGGGCTCGGCCGTGCTGAAGCGGACACCACCGTCGGTGCCCAGGACTTCGATGAACCACGTGTTGGTCGCGCCGGGTGCCATCCGTTTCATCTCCAACCTCAGCGGCACCTCCTGCCCTTCCGCCATCGTCCATCCATGGATCACCGCGTTGTCCCAGGTATCGCACTCGACCATGCCATCCCTGCCATCAGGACGGCGGGGCCATCCCTTCTGGAGCTGGGCGAAGACCAGGCGGGGCATCCAGCCAAGGCGTAGCGGGATGTGACATGCGTGCATCCCGAGGTCGTTGAGCACGCCGCCCTCTCCGCAGGTCGCGCTGATCCGCTTCCAGTTCGCAGGCTTGTGGGGATCAAGGTCGCTGCTGTGATGAAAGCCGCAGGTGATCTCCAGAATGCGGCCGAGACTGCCCCCGCGCGCCATTTCCACCGCCCGTTGAGCTCCTGGGAAGAACGGCATTTCCGAGCTGCAGCGCACGAATCTGCCACTGCTCCGGACCGCATCCAGAATCCTGCGCGCGGAAGCCAGGTCGATGCCAAAGGGTTTCTCCGCGAACAGATCCTTTCCGGATGCGAGCACATCGAGATAAATCCTCTCGTGCAAATGGTGGGGAACAGCCACGTAGACCACATCGATCCTCGAATCAGCCAGAAGCTCCTTGTAGTCGGTCGTCTTGAGCGTGCAGGACGGAATGCAGTCGAACCATTCGAGAGTCGCCGGATTGAGGTCGGCCACGGCCGAGAGCACGGGGCGGACAGTGACGTCGGCAAGCGCGCACCAGCGTGCGAAGGCGCTCGCCATTTCACGGCCCATGAGACCGCCGCCGATGATGCCAATATGGATGTCTTTCATGAGGGATAGGTGGATTCGATGCTGCCGGATGGCTTTTTCTCCCGCCGGTAGGCACGGGCGAGCAGCGTGACGGGCTGCTCCACGGCGACATTGATTCCCGCAGCCCGCAGGCCGGAGACGATGTGCAGGTGGCAGCCGGGATTGGAGGTGGCCACGATCAAGGCACCGGTGCCCGCGATATGGCCGATCTTCCGTTCCTGCAGCCGTGCCGATTGCTCAGGTTGCGTGATGCTGTAGACACCCGCACTGCCACAGCACCACGAAGCCTCCGGAAGCTCGATGTAACGCAAACCGGGAATGAGCTTCAGAATCGCTCTCGGCTGGCTGACCACCTTCTGGCCGTGGGCAAGGTGGCAGGAATCGTGGTAGGTAACCGAGGTCTCGGTTTCGAAGGGTGATGCCGTGGGTATCCGTGGATGAATGTCCACCAGCCACTCGTGGATGTCCTTCACCTTCCGGTCCCACTCTTTCGCACGATCTGCATACCGGTGGTCCCCCGCAAGGAGGGTGGAATAGTGGCGAAGGTGGGAGCCACAGCCACCGGCATTGGTGATGATGGCATCATAGTCTCCGGGCGGAATCAGATCGATCATCCGGCGGGCGAGTGAAGCCGCCATTCCGAGTTCGCCATTGTGCGCGTGCAGGGAACCGCAGCATGGCTGCCACTCCTGCGTGTGCACGGAACAGCCATTGGCCAGCAGAACATCCGCTGTATCCCGGTTGATCGAACTGAATGCGAGATCCTGGATGCATCCGGTCAGGAGCGCCACGCGGCACCTTGCGTGCGTGGCTGGCTCCTCCGCCGCAGCGATCAGATCGCTGGAGAACTTCGATTCGATCCGTGGCGTCTGGGGTTCCAGCCGCCGCAGATCCGCAGGGAGCAGTCGGGTCAGCCCGAGACGGCGCACCAGACGATCCAAGCCGGTCTTCTGATAAAGATGCAGGGCACGGCCCATCCATCTCAAAAGCCGCGGCCGCATGAACAACACGCGCAGCACCAGCGTGCGCCAGAAGATCCGTGACGGGGTATCCCGGATGCCCTGTTGCTCGATGTCGGCCCGTGCCGTTTCAAAGAGGCGGGCATAGTCCACTCCAGCAGGGCAGGCGCTTTGACATGCGAGGCAGCCAAGGCAGTAGCTCATTTCCGCGGCAAACTCCTCGCCCATTTCCAGCTCCCCATCCGCAATACTCCGCATGAGGGAGATCCGACCACGGGGGCTGTTCCGCTCGCGCCGGGTGGCATCATAGGTGGGGCATGTGGGCAGACACATCCCGCAATGCATGCACTGCTGGAGAATGGAGTAATCGATCTGATGAAGGGAGGTTTCCATGGCGCTCAATCGAAGATCTTCCCGGGGTTCATGATGCCCGCTGGATCGAGGGCGCGCTTGAACGTCTTCATCAGCTCGTAGCTGGCATCTCCCATCTGCCGCCTCAGCCATGGCTTCTTGGCGAGGCCCACCCCGTGTTCTCCGGTGATGGTGCCGCCAAGCGCCAAGGTCTTTTCCACAATCTCGTCCAGGGCTTGATGCACCCGCTCCATCTCTTCCGCATCACGCTCGTCGGTCAGGAAGGTCGGATGGAGATTGCCGTCCCCCATGTGGCCGAAAGTGCCGACCATCAACCGGTGTTTCGCGGCGATTCCGGCGATGTATCCGACCATCTCCGCGAGCGAAGAACGCGGCACCGTGACGTCTTCCAAGATGGTGGTGGGCCGCATCCTGGCGAGCGCCGAGAACGCGCTGCGACGCGCGGTCGCCAGTTGCTGGGCTTCCGCGGCGTCTGCTGCCGTGCGGATTTCCCGTGCTCCATGGCGGCTCGCAATATCCCCCATGCGGACCGCCTCTTCCTCCACCACCACGGGATGCCCGTCCGTCTCCATGAGCAACAAGGCACCACAGTCGACAGGCAGACCGATGCGCGCGAAGTCCTCCACGCAGCGCACGGTCATCTGGTCCAGAAACTCAAGCGTGCAGGGAATGATCTTCTCCGCAATGATGGCGGAAACGGTTTCCGCCGCATCCTCCATCCGATCAAAGACGGCGAGCATGGTCTTCCGCGCCCTGGGACGTGGCAGAAGCTTCAGCAGGATTTCGGTGATCACACCGAGCGTGCCTTCCGACCCGATGAACACATCCTTCAGCGAATAGCCCGCCACATCCTTCACGCAGGCATTGCCCAGCCGGGCGATGCTTCCGTCCGGCAGCACCACCTCCAGACCCATGACGTAATCGCGGGTCACGCCATATTTGAGACCACGGAGGCCACCGGAATTCTCAGCCACATTGCCACCGATCGTGCTGATCTTCATGGAACCCGGGTCCGGCGGATAGAAGAGCCCATGGAGGGCCGCCGTTTCATCCACTTTCAGAGTCGTGACTCCCGGCTGCACCCGCAGCGTGAGGTTCGCCGGGTCGACCTGAAGCACCTGGTCCATGCGGATCAGGCAGAGCACCAGACATTCCGTGACCGGTACGCTTCCACCACTCAGACCCGTGCCCGATCCACGGGAAACCACCGGAACACCGTGCCTCGTGGCAATGCGAACGCACTCCGCCACCTGGAGCGTGTCCGCTGGAAACACCACCGCCCCGGGCGATTGCTTCAAAGCTGCGGTGCCGTCGAACCCATACGGCAGGGTGTCCTCCGGTTTGGTCAGGACATGTTCCCCGCCGAGGCAGGCACGCAGTTCGCTGAAAATGGATTCTTTCAATGGCATGAGGCAGGGGGGTCAAATGAGAGCCAATGCCGCATCCACTCCGGCACCGTCATGAACCATCGCCATCAGCGAGCGGGTGATCCCGGCCGGGCTCGGGTGCTGGATCACATTGCGCCCGTAAACAATACCGGATGCGCCCTGCTCCAACAGGCCCGCGGTGCGCTCCAGGATCTCGCGATCACTCACGCGTCCCCCGCCGCGCACCAATACCGGGATACCGGACGCCACTTCGATCACCTGATGGTAGGCAGCCACCTCTTCGGTCGGGTCTGCTTTGATGACATCCGCCCCCAGTTCGACCGCCTGCCGCACAAGGTGGATGATCTTCACCACATCGCCATCCACCTGGTAGCCTCCGGCTTCGTGATTCGGTCTGAAAACAAGTGGCTCCACCATCATCGGCATGCCGTAGTAATCGGCCTGGGGCTTGAGACGCAGGATGTTCTCCACGCACTGGGCATGGACCTCGGGAGCCCCGGGAATCTGGAAAAGATTCACACAGACGCATGCTGCATCATGGCGCACCGCCTGGAGCATGGTCTCCTCGATCATGAGGCTGAAGCGGGACGCAGGAAGCTCCTTCCCGTAGACATTCGCGACGTCCGTCCGCAAAACCAACGAGGGTTTCTGCCGCCCCGGCAAGCCCTGGAGATGCCGGGCCTGCCCGACAGTGAGTTGGATCGCATCCGGTCCGGCATCCACGAGGGTCTTCACAACCTCCCGCATGTCCTCGATGCCTTGGAGAAATCCGGGTTGGTTGAAGAAGCCGTGATCCACGGCCACATCGAAACATCTGCCGGACTTCGCGTTGAAAAGCCGGTTGAGGCGATAGGATTTCATGGTCGTTGCTGGATTCATTTCACTCCCATGAGGTGCTTCATCACCGCGAATTCGAGTGCCTCGTAATCGCGGGCCTCCACGAACTGCCTCTCCAGTTCACGGTCCCAAGTGCGGACCTTGTCCACCAGATGGAGGAAGATCGCGCGGCTGTTGGTGAGATGCTCGGTGACACAATTCCCCGCCTGGGTGCGCATCGCTTTCACATCGAGACCGATGAACTCGCCCTTGTTTCCATAGCCCGCTTCTTCAAGCACCCGGACCTGGTTGAAAGCCGCCCGCAGGTTGGCCGCGCCGAAGTTCTTGTCCTGGTCATACTTCAGGCCGTTCTGGTCATTGAGATGGACGCTTCCCAGCTTGTCATGAGCGAGGGCGAACGCCATCTCGTCCCCGGGGTCGAGTCCGGCGAGAAGTGCGTGAGCGGACTCGATCAATCCCTTGACGCGCCTCGGGTCCGTGGACGCATAGGCAAGGGCCACCGCATGGCCGATGGTCGGGACATAGGCATGGTCGGTGGGCTCGTTCGGCTTTGGCTCGATCCAGATCTCGATCTCCTTGTCGTATTCCAGCATCGCATTGAGCGTCGCGAGAATGCGTTCATAGGCCACACGGGGATTCTTGCTTTCGCGTATATAAGTGCCCTCACGGGACAGCCAGAGGACAACAGCCTTCGATCCGATCTCACGCGCGATATCAATCGTGCGCATCGTGCGATCGAAGGCATAGCGGCGGTGCGCTTCAGTGTTGGAGGTGTAGCCGCCATCCACCGTTTCAGGCGTGAACCAGAGGCGCGGAGCCACGAACTCCGGCACCAGCCCTTGGTTGCCGAGCATGGCCTTCACCTCGGCGCACTTGCGGCCGATCTGATCCGGAGTCCGGTTGTCAATGTCCGGCACCACATCATCGTCGTGAAATTGGACTCCCTCGAACCCAAGAGGCCGGTAGAGGGCGAATTTCTCCTCGTGGGGAAATGCCGGGCGGACTTCGGGTCCGAAGGGATCGGCCCCTTCACTGATATTCCAAGGCCCGAAAGAAAACCGGTAGTTGCTGTTCATCGGCCACAGCAAACCCGATCGGCCGCTTCTTCTCTACGATTCCGATCTCCACCCCTGCGATGATTGTCTCACCCCATCTTTACCGATTCCAAAAATCGTGCCATCATCATCCCAATGCGTGGCATTCGTGAGAAAATCCTTCCACCGGGCGGACACTCGTTCCGCCTGATCAAATGGGATCGAAGCCTTGATGAGGTGGAATCGGTTATCGCACCGGATCGCTCCATCCGCATCGCAGGTTCTGGAAACCGCTGGCATTTCCATACGGAGATGGAGCTGACCCTGTTCCTCCGTGGCCAGGGAACGAAGTTTGTGGGTGATCACATCGGTCCGTTTGCGGACGGTGACTTGGTGCTGCTCGGGGAAAGACTGCCTCACTACTGGCATACCAAGGGGCCATCCGAAGGAATCTCGGTGCAGTTCCATTTTCCACAGGATCATCCGTTCTGGGGCTTCCCGGAGAACTCGCCTGCGGAGCGCCTTTTTCAGCTCGCCGGTCACGGTATGTCCATCTCCGGAAAAACCGCCCAGGTGATTTCATCCCTGATGCAGGAACTAGCCAAGAACGCAGGAGCGGCACAGCTCGGCATCCTCCTCATCATTCTCGCACGGCTGAGCGAAGCACCTGCCAGGGACCTGAAGCGGCTCTCGGAAAGAGGATTCAATCTTCCGAACGAGTCGCCTTACCAAGATGCGATGGCGAGAGCCGTGCGGCATCTGGTGGCGAATTTCCGCGAGGAAATCAAACTGGAGGATTTGTTGTCCCTGACACGAATGACCCGCCCGACTTTCGCCCGGCAGTTTAAAAAACACTCCGGGCATTCCTACAGCGGCTTCCTGAACCGGCTGCGGGTGCAGGCCGCCTGTCGCGAGTTGGAAAACAGCGAACGGGGCATTCTGGACATCTCCCTGGCGTGCGGTTTCCCGCACGTTTCGTTTTTCAACCGGTTGTTCCGCCGGGAGATGAAATGCAACCCGACCGAATATCGTTTGAAATCCCGCTCCAGGAAGAAGGGACGAAAATAGGACCATCTCACTCGATGAACCCAAGGCCGGTTTTACACCCGGAAGATTCGGTTCATTGAAGCCGATGCGTTTGAGAACGCCGCTCTCACACCCATCCATGGAGATTGTTACAGGGCTCTCAATTTTTTAATCACCCGCCCCCTTGCCTCAAGAAAGGCAAAGGGGGCGGGTGATCCTTGTTATTTTCTCCGCCTCAAGCACGTAGAGCCACCCTTAAGATGAATAAAAAAGGGATCGCTTTCATCTCCGGTCTGGCTCTGTGCTTGCTGCTGGGGCCACGCTTGTTCGACGCCGTCCGCAGCAAAGCAGCCTTGTCCGGAGCGGCGAGCCAGGGGAGAAATACGGGGGACACCAGCAACTCCCCCTCTCCAGATTCGAGAAAACAGCAAAAATCGGAGACCCGCGGCGTGCGCGCTCCATCCATTTCCGGACCTTTGGAATTCGGGGAGAAATGGAACATCATCGATTCCAATAGAGCCCTCAGCCGGAGAGAAAAGACCGAACGCAAAGAGGCGCTGGTCCAGGCATTTGTGGGCCGTTACGGAATCGAATACGTCTTCGCCCATATTCCTGAGATTTTCGGTCCCGGCGAGGCGAGAAACCTATTGCTGATGCTGGCCTTCAATTATGCCGACAAGAATGCCGGGTATGACAAACTGGTGGCCCTAGCCAAGACTGCGGGCAGCCCCGAAGAACGGCAATTCGCGCTGGCGGGAGTCTTGCAGTTGATGGAGTTCAAGGGAGCGACAGCGGGCGATTTCGAAAGCTTCCTGCCTCTGACCAAAGCGGAGGCATTGGATTACAGCTATACGGTTGAGTCGCTGGTGAAGGGGAAGTCGCTCTCTCTTGAAGAAGGAGTCCGGTTGCTGAATTCTTCCGATCCGGAGCTCAGCTCCAAGAGGCTCACCGAGTTTCTGCAATCGATTGCCATCAAAAATAGCAAGGGAGTGGCGGAATATTGCCTCGCCAATCTGAGCGAATCTCCGGGCGTGCGGAACGAGGCGTTGAAGGCATGCTTTTACAGCGAGATCGACATGAATCCCGCCGAAGGCATGGCCTATGCCATGAAGCTCAAATCCGAAAATGCCAGCCAGATAGATCCATTTCTAATCACCGACTGCATGACGAGGTTTTTCCTGAAGGACTCGCGAAAGGCCGAGGAATGGCTGAACCTTTCCGTGGACTCCACCACAGGAGCTGTCCATGACGCCCTTCAGGCAGCACGTTCCATTCACATCGCTGGTGATCTGGATTTCGCCGAAGCCCGGAGGATTCTTTCGGAGATCCAGGATCCAAAGGTCATCCAGCAAACGCAACAAGCGATTGATCGTCTTGAGGGCCAAAGCCTCAAGGGCCTGTCCGATCAATGACAATCACTTTTTCAATCGACCCGATTCCAAGTGCCCTACAAGGCAGCCTCTTGTAAGTCGCAGGTTCAAATCCTCCTCCCGCAACCGATGAAGGCCGCGGACTCGAAAGGGTCCGCGGCCTTCGCCTTTTAAAAGCTGCCACGGCTTCGTGGCTACTCCTCCAACAACCGGCGCAGCCTCTGCGCCCGGCGTCGTTCACCGAAATCCCGCCACCGCGTCACAAGCCTTCGCCACTGGAAGCCGAATCGGTTCATCGGTGTGCCATGCACGAAGACGGGAATCACCAGCGCCGCCAGATCGTCCGCTGCACGCCGCACGCTCTTTCGAAGCCCTCTCCGGGAAACGCGGACCCCGGCCTCCCCGATCTCGAAACAATCGAGCACGCCTTCACGGGAGATCCACTCAAGGAGGCCTGTCTCTTCGAAGAACTCCCGACCCTCGATACATTCTTCCCAGCTCCCCAAATGGACACGCAGCCCCAACAAGAAGCGCCGGATGTAACTGGCTCTCCCGCCGTCGTCATGAAGCGATCTCGTTTCCCACGACAGCATCACTAGTTCCCTGATGAAAAGAACGAACGCCTTCTCCCTTCCACTCCAATGGGCGGGCAACCGGAGGTTCGCAAGACTCATCGAGGCTCCTTCATTCACGAAGGACAGCGTCGATCTTCCATCCGATTTCTCAAGCCGCGATGCACGTTGATGCCAGACGCATGAACTGCTTCACTCATACTCCCACTTGAGCCGCCACGGGTCGTCGGTGCGTTTCTGCATGTCCTTCAGCCGTTGCTTCATGGCTTCCAGCAGGTCCTTGTGCGCCGGGTCCGTGGCGAGGTTCTTCGTTTCCGCCGGGTCCTGCTCCATGTCGTAGAGCTCGAAGGGCGGGCGGTGGATGTAGGAGTCCACGGTGCGGTTTCCATACAGCGCCTGCGGGCCCTGCCGCCACGCGCCCTGCCAGGTGGAGGCCGCCCACAGATCGGAGGCAAAGGGGAACGGCAGCGGTGACGCGATGTTCCAGATCAGCTTGTAATGCCGGTCCCGGATGGCGCGCATCGGGTAATACATCTGGATCTCATGGAAGGTGTGCGAGGCGGAGATTTCATCCCATCCCTCGCCGTGCTCCTGCCCGACGAGGCCGAGCCACGAGCGCCCTTGGTAACGGGTGAACTTCTTCCCCGGGTTCTCGCCGGTGCCGACCTTCTCCACCGGCGCGAGCTGCTTCGGGCCGTTCGTCGCGCGGTCCAGGCCACCCGCCGCATCCACCAGCGTCGGCGTGAGATCGAGGTGCGAGATCATCGCGTCGTTCACCACGCCGGGTTTCGCGCCGGGCAGATGGATCACGAAGGGCACGCGCAGGCCCGCTTCATACACCGTGGTCTTCGCGCCGGGGAACGCCATGCCGTGGTCGGCGGTGAAGAGGATGATCGTGTTGTCATACTGCCCCGCCTGCTTCAGTGCCATAACGAGCGCGCCCAGCGCCTTGTCGGTACGGGCGACACTCTGGTAGTACTGCGCGATCTCCGCGCGGCACTCCGGCGTGTCCGGCAGCCAGGAGGGCACCACCACCTTCGCCGGATCGTAGACCACCTCTTCGATGCCCGGATACTGTTTCCCGACCTGCGGATTGCCGAAGGCGTTCGGTTTCAGATCCCCCGGCACGGATTCCTGCTCCTCGCCGCTGCGGTGTGGATCGTGGGTCCAGAAGGCGAGGTAGAACGGCTGGTCCGCCTTCTCGTTGAACAGCGGCTCGCAGTTCTTCACCCAGTTCGGCGAATCGTGCGCGCCGGTGGTCTTCAACTCGCGGTCGTAATGGTAGACCGCATCCGGCGCGACGTGGTTCTTCCCGATGTGCGCGGTGCGGTAGCCGAGCAGCTTCAATTGCAGCGGCAGGCTGATCGCCGCGCAATTCGCATAGGTCTCGAAATGGTGGTAGTCGTGGACGTGGCCGTATTGCCCGTTCGCGTGGTTGTGGGTGCCGGTGAGGATCACCGAGCGGCTGGCCGAGCACGAGGCCGTGGTGGCATAGGCGTTCGTGAACAAGGTGCCGTCCTTCGCCAGCGCATCGAGATGCGGCGTCTGGATCACCGGTGAACCGTAGCAGCCCGCAATCGGGCTCTGGTCATCGGTCACGAACAGCACGATGTTCGGCTTCCCGGCGGCGGAAAGCGGGGCCACGCACGCCACCAGCACGAGCAGGACGCGGATCAGGATCGGGGACTTCACCATGGGAGGGGAATCATACGCCTCCCCTCCACGCCAATCTTCCCGTCACCCGCCCTTTTCCACCGCGCTCTTCAGCAGTGCGGTTTACCCGTCACTTCAAGCGGTTCCGCTTCCGCCACTCCGGATACGATTTTTCGATCATCCCCTGCGGCCACGTGCCGTACCACGAGTAGCCGTTGCGACGCTCGTAACCGATCTCCGCGATGGTCGCCTTCGGCACACCGTCGCGGTCGCAGAAGAACGGCTTGCCGGTTTTCAAATCGTAGAAACGCGCCCACAGCGGCGGCGCGGCGGGATCGGGCACCACCACCAGGTTCACACCCTTCTTGCCCTCCGCATCCGGCTTTTTCTCCAGGCGGATGCCGGTGACCTTCGCCGATTCGAACCACGCCACGGCCCCCTCCACCGCGGCGATGACCTCCGGGGAGGGATGCTCCAGGCTCATCAGCAGCTCCGTGATCGCCACCGACTCCGAGCCACTGAACGAGGCCAGCTCGAAGGCCCGAGCCGGACGCGGGCTGTAGTCGATCTCATCGTGCTGCGCGCACCACACCGTCGGTTTGCCATTCACCCGGATCTGGCACTTCAGGATGCACGCGATGCCGTCCGCGAACGCCTTGTCCGCCGCTTTCCGGTCCGCCTCGGGCACGAACTTGTAAGCATCCGTGTGCGCCACCTCGCGCAGGAACACCAGCAGCCGCACCATCGCGTCGTCATTGAAGGTGATGTGACGGTGGTACTGCGTGCTGGGGGGATAAAACTGCGGCCAGCCGCCGGTGGGATACTGCGCCTTGAGGATGTAGCCGAGCCCGCGCTGGAAGGCCGCCCGATACCGCTCGTCCTTCGTTGCATCGAAACACCGCGCCAGGAACCGCAGTTCGCCGGTGGTCGCGCCATTGTCGAAGGTCGGGTGCAGCTCCTTGCGATCGCCGCTGTAGGGAGCATCCACCGTGTCCGTGTTCTTCGGCCAACCGCCGAGGTCGGACTGGTAGGACAGGATCACCTCCGCCACCTGCTTCGCCTCCGCCGTGGCGAACCACGCGTCCGGCTTCTTCAAATACGGCGCGGTGCCGCCGCCCGCCGCCATCACGGGGGCGGGTGCCAGGAGCGCCAAGGCGAGGCCCACGGCGCGCAGGAAAGACGGGAGGGAGTTTTCCACGGATCGGGTGACCATGGCCCTCATACGCCACGGAGGCAATGGCCACGATCACCCGGATTGCGTCACCGGCTCACTTCGCCGCCGGTGCCTGCTCCAGCCCCGCCGGCATGAACCGCGGCAGGCTCGAAAGCTTCTTCGCCACCGGCTCCGAGCATTTCAGGTGCACCAGCGCGAAGTAGTCCGCGCAGTTCTTCCCGACGGTGGTCGAGTAGCGCTCCACGAAGGCATCGATCTTCTGCTGGTTCCCCGTGCCCACGCCCTGCAGGCCATCCTTCGCCCAATAGGTCTGGAACGTCTTCGTCAGCGCCTCGAAGCCGAAGGCATCGATCAGCGGCACGTAGAGCGCCAGCCGCGCGAAGGCATCCTCGCTGCCTCCCACGACCTTCTTCAGCTCCTCCTCCGGCTTCCAGCCCGGCCGCGCCTGACGGGCGTCCAGGTTCGCCATCGACTTCATCAGGTAAAGCGTGTGCAGGTTCACCACCACCTCCACGAAGCCATCGAAGGTGTAGGCCTGACCCTCGTGGTTGTGGCCCAGCTCATGGAAAAAGCCCCAGTTGCCCTTCGTCTTCAGGGTCTCCAGATCCACCACCTCCTTCGCGTGGACGTAGTGGCCCATGAAGGGGTAGCCGGAGTGGAGGTAGCCCGCGCTGATCATGATGTCCGGCACGAAGCGCTCGGGCACATGGCGCTCGCCCCGCCAGCCGCCGAATTTCCACGCATCATCGAGCACCTTGTCCCAATAGCGCATCACCGCCTCCGGGTCCTTCACCGTGCGGAGAATGTCGATCGGCAGGGAGAAGATGAAACGTTTCCCCGCCATCTCCCCCCAGGGCGCGCCGGTGGCGGCGAGCTGGGCGGACCATTGCTCCGGCCTGGTGACGCCAAGGCGATAACTCGGAGCGGCCACGCCCCCGGTGATCCGCGCGTCCACCACCGGCGGGCGGGCGCTGTCGACCTTTTCATCCAGCCAGATATAGCCGCCATAGGTCTTCATCTCGATGCCGCCGCGATCCTTGTCCCGCGGCACCTCGATGTAGACGAGCCCGCCGAAGGGATTCGCGATGCGGGTGGTGGGCTCCTTCAATTCCGTGGCGCGCGAGATCGAAGGAAACCGCGACCACTTCTCCTGCTTCGTGATGTTGTCCGTATGGCAGCCGATGCGCACCTTCAGCCCGCGCTTCGTCGCCTCCGCGGGCAGCGCCACGGTGACGATCTCGCCCGGCGCGGCATACAGCCCGGTGAACTGCCAGCGCGGCTGGTTCATGTCCACGCTGAAGCGGAAATCGGTCACCGGCTTCGTGCCCGGCTTCACCACCCCGGGAAACGCGGCGGCCGCGGGGTTCGCCCGCACCAGCTCCACCGGCAGCTCGGCGTAGTCCTTCACCCAGCGTTTCCACTTCTCGCGGAGCTCGGCATTGTCCTTCGGAACCGCCAGCTTCTTCGCTTCCGTGGGAGTCGCCTGCTCGAGCTCCGCCACCCATTCGGGAACCTGCTTGAGCGTGGGAGCCACCTCTGGAGCCGCCATCAGGCACGGTACTCCAGCCATCATCCAACCTACCAACAAACGGAATTTCACCCTATAGCCATGGGCAACTCCGGAGACCGCGGCAATGGCAAAATCACCGCCCGCACGCAGCCACGATCTATATTTCACAAAATACCCGGCCCCGGAAAACCCGGCGGAAACCGCGCCGTATCGCTAGGTTGGCGAACGACTGCTGCCAGGGACCTACTGGACCTCCTCCAGCGTCTCCACCACCCGCTCCGCCCCGTGGGCACGCAGCTCGTCGGCGGTGAACTTCCCGGTCGCCACCGCGATGCACGGAGCCCCCAGCGCCTTGGCACAAGCGATGTCCTTCGGCGTGTCCCCCACCACCACGATCTCGTCCGGCGTGAACGAACGCCCGGTGTGGTTCGCGGCCCGTTCCGCCGCCACCGGTCCCAACAGGTTCCGGTCGGCATGGTCGCAGCCGTAGGCTCCGAAGGGGAAAAACCGGTCGAGCCCGTAGTGCCGCATCTTCGCGGCCGCGCCTCCGGCGATATTGCCGGTCAGCAGCCCGAGGTGCACGGACTCATCCGCATGCAGCCGCTCCAGCAGGGCCACCACGCCGGGCAAGACGCGCCCGGGATAGCCGCCGTGGGCCAGGTTCCATTCCAACCGCTCCAGATAGGTGCGGAAAAACGAATCGATCGCCTCATCCTCCGGCTCCAAGCCGAAGTGCTCGAGAATGCCGTACACCACCCCGAGGTCGGTGCTACCGGCCAGATCGAGCGGCGGCCCTTCGCCACCGAAACAAAGCGTGGCCGCCTCTTGCAAGGCCCGCATCCCGGCACCCCCGGTGTCCACCAGGGTGCCGTCGATGTCGAATAGCCAGAGGTCAGCCATGAAACGGCGGGCTTTCCCGGAGGAGGAAAGCCCGGTTCGGAATCAGGATTCGGATTCGCCGGACGCCACGGATTCCTCCGTCTCGCCCTCGTCACCGTCGTCGCCGACGCTCTCGTCGAAATCGTCCTCGTGATCGTCGTCGAAGTCGTCCTCCTCGAGGAGTTCGCCGTGATAAAGCTGGAACTTCCGCTTCCGCTGGTGCGGCGGCAGCGGCGAGAGGGTCATGCCGATGGCACGGCCATTGAGGCGGGCCTCCTGGTCCACCTGGCCGATCGTCTTGAGATCCTCCACGATCTTCTTCATCACCACGAAGCCGAGGTCCTTGTGGGCGTTTTCACGACCACGGAACTGGAGGATGAAGCGAACCTTGTGGCCCGTGTCGAGGAAGCCCTCGGCCCGGCCCATCTTGATGTTGTAGTCGTGGGTGTCCGTGCCGACGCGGAATTTCACTTCCTTCATGCGGCTGGCGTTCTTCGACTTCTGGTTCTTCTTCAGCTTCGCCTGCTCGTACTTGTACTTGCCGTAGTCGACGATCTTGCAGACCGGCGGATCGGCCTGCGCGGCGATCTCGACGAGGTCGAGGCCGAGCGACTGGGCTTTGGCGAGGGCTTCGCGTGAACTCATCACGCCGAGCTGGTCCCCGTTCGCCATGACGACGCGGACGCGCGGGGCGCGGATTCGGTCGTTGATCCGCGTCATATCGCGGTAACGACCCCTGTTTTGGTCTCTGGATGGCTTGGCTATGGCTTTATCCTCCGATGGGTGGCTGCGACGCGACGGCACCACGCGGGCGGACGAATCCGGCGCGCAACCCCGTTGCGAAGAAGAATGCGGAACGATGACACTGGCACCGGATCATACGGGCGTGGAGAGACCGCTGGGCCGGTCTGCTCGACCGGTTGCGGAGGGGATCTCGTATCGTTCCTGGGAAATCATGAAAGGCGGAAACGGCGGCGGGAGCCGCGGGCAAAGTCGGGAACGGGAGGAAAACCGCAGCTTTCCGGATCCGACGAGCTTGCTGGGCGCAGGCTATAAGGGATTTAGGCCGTGTCAATCAAGGCGAATCTTCGAAAGCCAAGCCCCCTCCATCCCCGGAAAACGAACGCGGCCGACGGGAACCTCCCGCCGACCGCGCGATATCATGCACAACCCGAAGCTTACGGAGCCGTCACCCGCAGGCGAACGAAGCGCTTCGCCGCCCCCGTCGGCACCACATATTCAATCGACGTGCCGAGGTCGGTCACCCCGCTGGTGGCCGCCGTCCAGACGCTCAGGTCCGGAGAGGTTTCCACCGCCCAGGTGACCGCCGCGGACGGCTCCTTCGGCCAGATGATCTTGCCGTTCACCACACCCGGGTTCGCCGTCTGGGAGGAACCGGTGGCCCCCATCAGGTACTCCACGCCGTTCTTCACGCCGTCCCCGTCGAAATCGAGGTTCGCCGCCTGGCCGCCCGCGTTGGTGGAAGCCCAGCCGGAATAGCCCGCGCCCGCCGCGGCGGTCAGCGTGATGCGGGAGGCATCGGTGTAGCTGAGGGTGAACGAGTTCGCCCCCACCGTCACGGTCGCGCCTTCCGCCAGCCCGTTGAAGGTGCCGGTCAGCGTCTTGCCGGTGTAATCGAGGATCACAAGCTTGGTGCCCCCGGCCAGCGCGCCGGTGCCGATCTCGGTGAAGGTGGCGTTCGCTCCGGTGATCGTCACATCGCCGGTGGAGACTACCTTGTCCGCCGTCCCGCCCGAGCTACTGATCTCGATGTCCAGGGTCGAGCCACTGGCTAGCACCGCGCCCGCGCAGTTGAAGGTGCCCGTCGTCGTGCCCGGCGCGAGGTGGGTGCCGCTGTTCACCGTCACCGCCGAACTGGCCGAGCCGGTGCCTGCCAGGGTGCCGCCGGTCACGGTGGTCGCCCCGCTGTAGGTGCACGCCCCGGTGAGGGTCAGGCGGCCCACACCGGCCTTGGTCAGGGCATTGCCCGCTCCGCTAATCGCATAGCTCAGGCTGGCATTGTGGCCATTGGTGTCGATGGTACCGCCACCCGAGCCGAGCGTGAATCGGTTCGAGGTGGTGAGCTGGGGCACGTCCGCCGTGAGCCGGACCGTGCCGCCCGCCAGGGTCACCACGCCGTAGCCACTGCCGGAGGGGGTCAGATTCTGCTCGAAGCCCATGCTGGTGACGAACAAGCCGCCGATGGAGATCGTGCCGATGCCGGTGCTGCCGCCATTGACCTTCACGGTGGTGGAGCCGGTGTAGGTGAAGGTGGAGCCGGTGTTCACGTTCAGCGTCCCCGGGTAGCCCCCCTGGGCATTGGCCGCCACGTCTCCGGACTGATCCCAGGTCGCGCCCGAGTTCAGGGTCACCGTGCCGGCGCGCCCCATGAACAAGGTGCCCGCGCTGGTGACCGCGCCGCTCACTGTGAGCGTCTGGTTGGAGAAGCTGCCGGTGCCCGAGTTGTTGCCGAGCTGGACCAGTTTTCCGGCGGCCACCGTGAACGTGGAGCCCGTGGCGATGTTCACCGTGGTGGCGGTGGTGTTGGTCGTGCCAATCAACAGGCCGCCGCTGAAGGTGTTCGCTCCGGCGAAATTCAGCGTGCCACCGTTCGGCAGCACCGTGATGCCACCAGCCCCCGAAACCACGCCGTTCAGGTTGATGATCTGACCTGCGGGATTCACCGTGGCATCACCCGCCACGGAGATCGGCCCGGTCCAGGTGCCTGTGCCGGTGCCGAGATTCGTAAGGGTGGCCCCCGCCGCCAGGCTGACCGGCGTGGCGATCGTGCGGGCCCCGTAGGTGCCCACCGTCGCGCCATTCGCCACGCTCACCGAACCCGTGGCACCACCGAACGCGGTATCGACGTTTTCCGCGCCCAGCGTGCCGGCTTGCACCACAATCGCGATAGGAGTGCCGGTGGCATCGCCGCGCAACTGGATCTGGCTCGCCCCGACCTTGGTCAGGGTGTGTCCGTTGCCAGTCACGATGCCGGTGCCCGCGGTGCCGCCGATGTCGAACCGGCCCGCCCCACCGACGGTGGCATCCGCGGTGAGTTCCAGATTCAAGATGCCGGAGTTCCCCGCGATCGAGGTCGTCGTGCTGTTCGTCAGCGCGCCGTTCCCATCGGCGCCGGTGCCCGCGATCTTGTAGGTGAAGCTGCGCGTGGTGCCCGGCGAGAAGCCCGCGAGGTCGAGCTGCCCGCCATTGGCCACGGTGACGTTCTTGATGGTCGCGTTGCCGAGCGCGGCCGCATTGCCCATCACCAGCTTGCCGCCATTGATCGCGACGTCACCGGTGAAGGTGTTCGCGGTGGAGAGCGTCAGCGAGTTCGTGCCGCTCTTCACCAAGCCGCCGGTGCCACCGATCGAGCCCGCGCCGGTCAGCGTGTAGGCATTGGCCGAGTTGTTGAAGGTCACGCTGGCCGGGGAAACGGCCACCGCCAGGGTCGGTGCGAAAACCGTCGCCGTGTCATCGAAGGTCACGCTGTCGAGCGTGTAGAACTTCTCCGCCACCGCACCCGCTCCCAGCCAGTTGACGGTCGTGTTCACGTCCCAGACCGCCGAGCTGTTGCCCTTCCAAGTAATGGCGGAGCCCGGCGTGACCTGCACGGTCACCGCCGTCGGATCGGTGGTGGTGTCGAACACCGGAGCCGTGCGGTAACCCGCTGAACCCGCCACCGCGAAGTTCGAAGGCGTGGCCGTCGTGCCGCCGTGTCTCAGCACCGTGAACGTGCCACCCGCGGCCGGGATGTTGGTGAAGCCGACCGTGGCGGTGTTCAGCACGGTGAGCGTGCTGCCCGCCGTGAACGCACCCGGCGTGGCCGGATCGATGGTCACGTTCGACCCGATCGAGCCGTTGCCGAGCGTCAGGTTCCCTGCCACCGAACCCTCGCCCGCCAGCGTCGCCGCGTAGGTGGAGCTGGAAATGGCGAGGCTCCCGCCCAGCGTGCCGGTCAGGTTCAGCGTCCCCTGCGAAACGGTGGCCAGCCCGGTGTAGCCCATGCCATTGCCGGAGTAGTTCAGGGTGCCCGTGAAGCTCGCGGACGTCGACGCGCCGATCTCCAGAGGATCGGTGCCGATCAACGCCCCACTGATCGTGCCGGTGCCCGAGTACGGAGCGATGCGCGCCGGGCCAGACAAGGTCACCGAGCCGGTGATGGTGGCGTTCACCCGGATCGCGCCGAGCTGCCCCGAACCTTCCGTCCAGCCATTGCCGACGATGTTGAAATCATTGGCGAAGGTGCCCGCGGAGAGATACGCCTGCCCGCCGGACTGCACCTGGACCACCGCCGTGCCGTAGCGCGTGCCCGCGCTGTTATCCGCCTGGACGCGCGCGCCGTTTTCCGCCGCCACCGTGCCGGTGATCGTGTTCGCGCCGGTCAAGCTGTAGGACGATTGCGCGGAAGTACCCGTCCCTTTGAACGCCAGCGTGCCGTTGCCGGAAAACACGTTGGCCAGCGTGGGGGTATCGCTCCGGAAATAGCGCAGCGTCGTCCCGCTGTTGACGCTCGCCGCCGCAGGCAGCACCCCGGCCGCTCCGCCCGCTCCGACCTGCAGCGTACCGCCCGCCACCGTCGTGTTGCCATAGGTGTTCGTGCCGGTCAGCGTCAGCGTGTCCGCGCCGTCCTTTGTGAGATTGAAGGCCCCGCCGACGACACCGGAAAGGGTGACCGGAGACTCCACCGTCACCGTGCGGCTCGCGGTGAGCGCCACGTTTCCGGACAAGGTCAACGCGCCGGTGTAGGTCGGGCTGCCAAGGGTGACGTTTCCATCGACGGAAACCGGATTGGAAATCGAAACCGCCGACAAGCCCGCGGTCGTGAGCGCCCCAGTGGCCAGCGACAAGGTCCCGGCGCCGAGCGCGCCGGTCGTCCCCACGCGGATGGAGCCGCCGTTCAACACGGTGTTGCCGGTATAGGTGTTCGGCGTGGAGAAGGTCACGGAGGCATTGCCATCCTTCGTCACTCCGGTCACGCCGCTGATGGGCCCGCCATTGAACGAGTAGTCCACCGAGCTGTTGCTGACCGTCATGCTCCCCGGAGCCACCCCTTCTGTCGCCACCACCACGTCCTGCATCACGCCGGGGTAATCATTGAAGACCACCACATCGGCGGTGTAGAAACGATCCGCATCCCCGGCATGATACCAACTGGCGGACGTGCCCGTGTCCCAGGTGTGGTTGCCCGCCATGTCCATCCAGAACAGCGACACCGGCAGCCCGATGGTCAGGGTGATGGCGCTGTTCGTGCCGGTGCCCATGTCGAGCGAGGCTCCGCGATAGTTGGCGGCCAGATTCGCTGCCGAGCCATTGAGGGTCCCGGTGTAGTTCAGCACCGTGTAGGTTCCCGGCGCGGGAGGCGTGGGAAAAAGGATCGGCGTCAGTCCGTTCAACGTCACATCGGTGGCCGTGAGCGCCGCCGTCGGCGTGGACACATCCGGCCATAGCTTCGCGCCATTCAAGGTTCCCACCACCAGCGGACCGCCCAGCACCGCCTCTCCTCCCAGCGATGCCCCATCCGCCACCGTCACGGTGCCGGTGTAGCCGGTGGAGCTTCCGCCCAGCGTGACCACGGACGTCCCTTTGACGTCGATGTTGCCGGTGCCGCTGAAGCCCCCGGTCACCCCGGTCGGAGAGAAACTGAGGAACTCGATCTTGCCATTGTTCACCGCCACCTGGCCGCCGAAGTTGCCGGAACCGGCGAAGCGCAAGGTGCCCGCCCCGGTTTTCGCGAAGCCGGTGGTGCCGCTCAGCGTGCCGCTGAAAATCAGGTCGGCATTGGCGTCCGCGGACACGTCCGACACCGCCACCGAAACCCCGCTGGTGGAAAACGCGATCGGGTTGGCCACCGTCAGCGTGGCCGTGGCGGCGGCATTCGTGATCGTGCCGGAAACCGCGGGAGCGAGCGTACCCGTGCCGGACAATCCCGCATTGAGGTTCGCGGTGGTGAACGCCAACGAGCCGGTCGTACCCGTCACCGTGGCGGCACCGTTCACCGTCAGCGTGCCCACCGTCGAAGCGCCGGTGCCCACCGTCACGGTGGTGCTCGCAGCCTGGGTGAGGGTGGCCGCGGCATTCACCACCGGATTGTTGAGCGTGATGGCGGAACCGCTGTTCACCAGCGAGATGGAGCTGGCGCTGTTCAGGCCTCCGGCCACGCCATTGACCAGGTTCCAACCGTTCCGAACCTCGTAGGAGGAAGCCCCGAGCGCGCTGCCCAGATTGAAGGTGGTGGTCGCGGCACCGGTATTGAGCACCACCGCGCCGGTGAAGTTGTTGGTCAGGCCGGTGGCGATGTTGACGGAGCGGGTGCCGCCGCCGCTGAAATTGAAGTTGAGCGTGCCGCTGCCGGTGATCGCCTTGTTGAGATTGAGGGAGTGGGTGAAGCTCGATGCCGTGTAGGTGATCGTGTTGGTGCCCGTGAACGCCAGCGCCGCGTTGAAAGCCTTGGTAGTGGCGTTGGTCGATGTGAAGCTGAGGGTCGCGTCGGTCACGCTGATCGGATTGGTGCCCAGCCCTGCGAAATTGTAGGTGTGTGTGATCGTGCCTCCGCTGCTGCCCCCGAGCGACAAGGTCGTGCCACTCGCCAACGAAAGCGAAGTACCCGCGAAAGCATAGGTCTGGGTGGTCGTGAGGCTTCCAAGCTGGAGGGTGCCTCCGGTCACCGACACTCCGGCCGTGGAGGTGTTGGCGACGTTGGCCAGGTTGAGCGTGCCCGTGCCCGTCTTCGTCCAGGCGGTGTTGCCCGCGAGCACGCCGCTGATCGAGAGCGAGCCGGTGACATCCATCGACGGCGTGGTGCCCGCGAGCGTCAGCGTGTTGCCCGCCACCGAGTTGTTGGAGAGCGTCATCGCCACGTCCCCGGACGCCCCGGTGTCGTCGAACAAGATGCCATTCACCGTGGTGGCCGCCGTCAGATTCAACGTCGGGGCCGCGGTCCAATCCTTCCGCAGGTCACCGCGGTCGGTGCTGCTGTTGGGGATGACGCTGCCGGTCCAGTTGGTGGTCAGGTTCCAGACCGAAGGACCCGCTCCGAGGCTGCCATTCCAGACAATGTCGGTGGCATGGGCGGGGGAGGAAATCACCAGCGCGAAAACAGAGGCAAACAAAGAGAAACGAGGGGTTTTCATGGGCTTGTCAAAATGAATGCAACAAATAGGTAGCATTCGATTGACTCATTCCCCCGGTTGGCACAACGGGCCCTCCGTGCGTTTTTCTGCCCTATTCCGTTAGGCAGAGCTCATGGAGCCCAGCGCGTTATCACGCCGGAATCCCTTGTGGCAGGCGGGTAAAACCCGCCCAGCTCAGGCGCGGCCCAGGATCACCGCCAGCTCATCGAGCTGCTCGCGGCGCATCGGCGCGGTGTCTTCTTCCTCGTGGAATTCCATCAGCACATCGCTCGACTGGCGCTTGAGCGCCAGCATCGCGCGGGTCTTCACCACCTCGTCCAGTTCGCCTTCCACCAGCAACTGCGCGAAGGCCAGCCCGAGGATGAATTCATCGCGCGTGACCACGCTGAAGCCCTCGTCCTCATCCAGCGCTTCCTGCAGCGCCTCCGGGTCGAGCAGGTCCCAGTCCGCGTCCTCCAGCTCGAACACGTCGAAGAGGTTGGCGATGAAATCCTGGACCTTGCCCTTCGGCTGTTCCTTACGGAAATCGAGATACGCCGCGAAGGTATCCGCGCCGATGTCATTGCCCAGCGGCGAATCCTCGTCGCCGAAATCCCACACGAACGAATCCACCGGGACAAGCTGCCGCGCCCGCTCATGTGCGGTTTCCGGCGTGATTTCCCAGATATCGGTGAAGGAGGGCATGGCTTGGGATGCGGAGCTTGCGCGAATCCCGCGGGATTTCAACGCCAGTCTTCCAATGTCAGACCGGAAATGCGCTGGAAGTCGCGCTTGTTGTTCGTCACCACCGGCCAACCATGCCGCAACGCGGTGGCCGCGATAAACACATCGGTGATGCTGACCGGCGTCCCCGCATGAAGCAGATCGGCATTCACCTGGGCCGCGATCCTTGCACACTCGGAATCGAAAGGAACAATCGGAAGGCACGACACCAGCCGGGCCACCTTGGCGTGTTCATCGGTCCGCCGCTCCACGGGAGCCCGGGCGGCCCCTTGGAACAACTCAAACTCCGTGATGACGGAGATGAAGCACTCCTTCGGCGAACAGGCCGAAATGCGCGCCACCACGTTCTTCCGGCCCCGCAGCACGTCGATGCAGACATTCGTATCGAGCAGCCGGTTCACAGCGACTTCTCCCGGTAGGTCGGCGTTTCACGGCCGAAGTCCTTCCGGGAAATCCGGATGCTGTCGAAAAACCCCTCCGGCCAGCCATTCTCGGAGACCTCCTCGATGACCAAACGACGTCCCTCCCGGTGGATCGAGACCCGCCCGCAAGGCAGCTCGAATTCCTTCGGCAGCCGGACGGCAAGGGAGTTGCCGCTTTTGAAAACCCGCGTTTCCATGAGGGATGTATATACCGACTTAGATATACACGCAACCCCGAATAAAAAAGCCCGCCACGGCGATCCGTGGCGGGCTTGAAATCAAGCTGTGGCCTCACAACCGCCGCTCGGCGATCTCCGCCTTCAGCTCGGCGAGGAACTCGTCGACGGGCTTCGAGCCGAGGTCGTCCTTGTCACGGTGGCGGACGGAAACGGTGCCTTCCTCCTCCTCGCGCTGGCCGATGACCAGCATGTAGGGGATGCGCTCGAGGCGGGCGTTGCGGATCTTCGCGCCGATCTTGTCGGAATCGCGGTCGATGGTGACGCGGATGCCGGCGTCGGCGAGCTTCGCGGTCACGGCTTCCGCCGTTTCGAGCGTCTTCTCGGAGATCGGCAGCACGCGGACCTGCTCCGGAGCGAGCCACGCCGGGAACTTGCCCTCGAAGTGCTCGATGAGCAGGCCGGTGAAACGCTCCAGCGAGCCAAACGGCGCGCGGTGGATCATCACCGGCGTGTGCTGGGTATTGTCCGCGCCGATGTAGGAAAGCTTGAAGCGCTCAGGCAGGTTGTAGTCCACCTGCACGGTGCCGAGCTGCCAGTCGCGGCCGATCACGTCCTTCACCACGAAGTCGATCTTCGGTCCGTAGAACGCGGCTTCGCCGAGTTCCTCGGTGTATTCCACGCCGAGCACCTGCACGGCGCTGCGCAGGGCGTTCTCCGCCTTGTCCCAGTTCTCCGCCTTGCCGACGTACTTGTCGGACTCCGGATCACGGAGCGAAAGGCGCACGCGGTAGTCGCCCATGCCGAGGGTGCCGAGCACCTTCTTCACGAGGTCGAGGCACTTCGTGACTTCCTCCGCCACTTGGTCGGGCGTGCAGAACAGGTGGGCATCGTCCTGCGTGAAGCCGCGGACGCGGGTCATGCCGCCGAGCTCGCCGGACTGCTCCCAGCGGTACACCGTGCCGAACTCGGCCAGGCGCACCGGCAGATCGCGATACGAGCGGTGTTCGCTCGCGAAGATCTTGATGTGGTGCGGGCAGTTCATCGGCTTCAGCATGTAGCCTTCGTACGTGCCGTCGGAGAGGCCGTTGATGAGCTGCGAGCAGGTCGCGTCCTCGTCGGCGAGCTTTTCGAGCACGTCGCGCTCGGCGATCGCCGGGTACTGGCTTTCCTGGTAATACGGGAAGTGGCCGGAGGTGCGGTAGAGATCGAGCTTGCCGATGTGCGGCGTGAACACCTGCGAGTAGCCCTGCTTGTCGAGCTCGGCGGTGATGAAGTCCTGGAGCGAGCGGCGGATGAGCGCACCCTTCGGTTTCCACAGGATCAGGCCCTGGCCGACTTCTTCATCGATATGGAACAGGTGCAGCTCGCGGCCGAGGCGGCGGTGGTCGCGCTTCTTCGCCTCCTCCAGACGCACCAGGTGCTGCTCGAGGAGTTCCTTGTTTTCGAAAGCCGTGCCGTAGAGGCGCTGCAGGCTGCCCTTCGATTCATCGCCCAGGTAGAAGGACGAGGACACCGACATCAGCTTCACGTTCTTGCACTTCGCCGTGTAGCCCACGTGCGGGCCTGCGCAGAGGTCGATGAACTCGCCGTTCTGGAAGCAGGAGATCTCCTCGCCCTCGGGGATCTTGTCGATCAGGTCGAGCTTGAAGCGGCTCGGGTTGCCCGGGCGCTCGGAGAGACCGCCGAGACGGCCGCTTTCGGCCATCGCCTTGGCTTCCTCTCGGGAAATGACGCGGCGCTCGAACTTCTGGTTCTCCTTCGCGATCTTCTTCATCTCCGCCTCGATCTTCTCGAAGTCATCCGGCGTGATCCGGTGCTTCATCTCGAAGTCGTAATAGAAGCCGGTCTCGATCGGCGGACCGTAGGCAAACTGGGCGTCCGGCCAGATCCGCAGGATGGCGGTGGCCATGACGTGGGCGCAGGAGTGGCGCAGGCGCTCCAGGTCCGTCATCTGCTGGCGCTCGTCGAGGGTCTTCCGTTCGGCTGACATGGGACGGCGGATGAAACACCCCGCGGCCCGATTTTCAAGGCAAACCCGCCACCCATCGGGTGGCGGCGGGAGAGAGCCGGGATTCCCCCGCCCCCGGTCCCAGCGGCAGAAAACCGCGCGCGTTTCGGGAATTTTCTCCGGAACGCCTCCTTATTTGCCCCCTACCAGCCCTGGACCTTATACGCCTCTTGAACTCTGCATCCCGAAAGGGATGACAGCCCCAGTAGCCGGAGGTTGAGGAGCCTCGGCGGCGACACCTCCGGTTCAGGCGGAAAGATCATTTGATCCCGAAGGGGATCGCAGCCGGGTTCGGAGGCCTGCGGAATTCCATCTCCCATTCCACCCTCGGAGCCAGGGCACGTGGCTGGCACCCGCTTCGGGGTGCGATTCCTGATCCGGGCTGTCCGGTGGTGTCGTCGCCGAGGCTCCTCAACCACCGGCTACTGAAGCTGCGATCCCTTCGGGATCCAGAACCTCCCCGTTGACACTCATAAAGATCAGGCAACCCGCCGACCGTTATTTCTGACCGCCCGCTCCGGCGGAAACGTCGACCTTGATCTTGCCCTCCTCGCGGCCGGTCCAGCTTTCCACCACTACGACCAGTTCGGTCGGCACCACCTTGAACGACCACGTGATGCTGCCCGAGCCCGAACCGAATCCGCCCATCCAGGAGCTCATCGTCTGGCGCGCCTCGATCGGCTGGCCGTCCTTGGTGAGGAACCGGATGCCCGCGAACTCATCGAGCTTGCGGTTGGTGGTCAGGGTGAGCTCATAGGCATGCTTGTCGCCGCCGAAGAAGGCACCGCTCGAACCGGAGCCAGCGGACTGGACCTCCGCGGACTTCACCTTCAGGGTCGGCAACTGGGCGGCCTTGTCCGCGGGGAATGCGATCGCTGCGCCCTCCTTCGGCACCAGGACCTCGCTCTTGGTCTCGTCCTTGCCGGTGGCATAAACGACCGGAATCTCGCCGGTGATTTTCACCGTGCCGTCCGCCGCGGCCTGCCAAGCCCCGGTGGCTTTCAACTCGAGGCGCAGGGACTTGTGATCCTTGGTGAACGAGTTGTCGGCGTTGAAGAACCGCGATTGGGCGGTGGCTCCGCCGAACTTCACCGCCATCTTGTCGGTGTTCACGCCGACCATCTGCTTGTCGGAGCTGATGATCAGCACCGCGGTGGCGCCCTTCTCGCTGTTCAGGGTCTTGAACATGCCGAACTGGCCGCCCTCGTCCCAGACGAGTTGGAGACCGGCGAGCTTGACCGTCGGCTCGGCGGCGGTGGCGGCGGTGACGAGGAGGGCGGAAAGGAGAATGGAGGATTTCATCTCGGAAACACCATGACCGGATCGACGCCCCGCGGCGATTGGCAAATCCACCGCGGTTTCCACTTCCGCTGTTAGAAAGGCGGGCCATTCCCGCCGCCACTCCTGAAAAATTGCCTGCAAAAATCCGATGCCGCCCTACGTTATGGATCACGCATGCTCCGTTGGTTGTCGTTGTTGTGGATTTGCGTCGCGTCCGTCTGCCCTGCCGCAGAAGCGGATCTGGACCGCGCCATCGCCCAATTCCGGAATTTCCAATTGGGCAAGGCGGCAGCCGGGATGCAGGACACCAACGAGGGCCGCCCCGCGGACGCCAAGGTGGACCGCTCCATCCGCAGCTTGAAACCGGATGGCTCCTGGCCGGACATCGACTACGGTGGCAAGGCCCGGTCCGCCTGGCAACCCGCCGAGCACGTGGGGCGGTTGCGGGCGATGGTCGGATCGGTGGCCAAAAATGAAGGCAACCGCGCCGAAACCCTCGCCGCGGTCCACCGCGCCTTCGCCTTCTGGATCAAAGCCGACCTCCAGTGCCCGAACTGGTGGTACAACAACATCGGCATCCCGAAGGAGCTCGCCACCTGCGGTCTGCTGCTCGGCAAGGACCTGCTGCCGGAGGAAAAGCGGTTCCTCACCGAGGTGCTGATGCCGCGCTCGAAGATCGCCATGACCGGCCAGAACCGCCAGTGGCTGGCGGGAAATACCCTCATGTTCGGCCTGCTCAAGCGCGATGAGGCGGTGGTGGGCGAGGCCTCCGGAGTGATCTGGAACGAGGTGCAGGTCACCGAAAAGGAAGGCATCCAGCCGGACCACAGCTTCCACCAGCACGGGCCGCAGCAGCAGTTTGGCAACTACGGTTTGGCCTTCGCCGTGGAGATCGGCCGCTGGGCGATCATGCTCACCCGCACGCCGTGGGCCCTTCCGGCCACGAAACTGGAGGCCTACCGGCACTTCCTCCTCGATGGCGAGGCATGGATCTGCTGGCGCGGCGTAATGGACATCGGCGCCTGCGGCCGCCAGTTCCGCCCCGGCGCGCCGGAGAGCAAGGCGTCCACCATCACCAGCGCCCTCGGGTGCGCGGCCGAGTTCGACCGGGACAGCGCTCCCGCCTATCAGGCCGCCGCGAAACGCAACCAACCCGGCGCGCCCAACGACCTCACTGGCAACCGCTTCTTCTGGCGCTCCGATGGCATGGTGCAGCGCAATGCCGACTGGTGCGCCACCTTGAAAATGTCATCGAACCGCGTGATCGGCGCGGAAATCGTCAACGACGAGAACCTCTCCGGCTACCACCTCGGCGATGGCATGCTGCTGCTCTACCGCGGTGGCGGCGAATACCGGGACATCTTCCCGGTCTGGGACTGGCGGAAACTTCCCGGCACCACCTGCGCTCAGAACGATCTCCCGCGTCTCGGCCATTCGGCGGTGCCGCGCGATTTCATCGGCGGCCTCTCGAACGGCGGCCAAGGCCTCGCCGTGATGGACTATGCCCGCGATGGTGCCAGCGCCCGCAAAGCGTGGTTTTTCAACGACACCACGGTGGTCTGCCTCGGGGCCGCCATCACCGGCAACGGCAAGGAGAACGTCGTCACCACCCTCGAGCAATCCCTTCTCCAAGGACCACCCCACGGCCAACAGGACGGCCGCCCCACCACGCCCGTGTCCGGCACCCTCTCCGGCCTCGAATGGATCGAGCACGGCGGCTTCCGCTACAGCCTGTTGGAAAAAGCCCCGCTCACCCTCGCCTCCAGACCCGCCACCGGAAACTGGAGCCGCGTTTTCCGGAACCCGGGCACGCCGAAGGCCGATGTCACCAAGCCGCTCTTCCTCCTCACGCTCGACCACGGTTCCCAGCCGAAAAACGCCCGCTACGCCTACGCCCTCTCCCCGGCGGGCGAGGCCCCGCGGATGAAGCTGCTGGCGAACTCCGACGACCTCCAGGCCGTCCAGATCACCCCGGACCTCACCGGTCTGGCCTTCTGGAAAGCGGGCACCTTCAAGACCCCGTCCGGCGCGCCGGTGACCGTCGGCCAGCCCTGCGTGGCCCTCCTCGATACCGCGAAACGCGAGCTACGCGTGGCCGATCCGACCCAGAAACTCACCTCGCTGCAAGTCACCCTCGGCAGTGCGGCCCGCACCGTGGACCTGCCCTCGGGAGGCCGGGCGGGCACCGCCGTGGTGGTGAAGTAGGTCATCCACGGCAACTGGAACGCCGCCTGCTCAGTCCGCCGCGCGATGGATGAATCCCGCTTTTACAGCTTCAGCGGCGGCCCTGCGGGGCCCTGGCGCGTGACCCGCGTCAGCCCCTATCTCGGCGACACCTTGGAAACGCCGACCCACCTCGACATCCGGAACGCCAACCTGCTGTCCCCTCCCGCGGATTCCACCTGGGTGCTGCGCGGCGTGACCAGCCACCAGCGCTACGTCACCCGCTCCGAGCAAGCGTCCCTTGCCGCCATCCAGCCCACGCTCGGCCGCCCGGAGGCCACGCTCGCCGCGCTGATCCCGATTCGGAAAAACGCCGCCTGGTGGGCCCTCACCCAGGAAGAACGGCGCGAGATTTTCGAAGACCGCTCAGCCCACACCGCCACCGGCCTGCGCTATCTCCCCGCCATCGCCCGCCGCCTCCATCACTCGCGCGACCTCGGCGAACCGTTCGATTTCCTGACGTGGTTCGAATACGCCCCGGAAAACGCCAGCGCCTTCGAGGACCTCGTCGCCACCCTCCGCACCACCGCGGAGTGGCAATACGTCGAGCGGGAAGTCGACATCCGCCTCGTGCGCGCCGCCGGTTAGAGCCTATCCCCCCAGAATCGCCAGCTCGCGCAGGATGTTTTCCCGAGCCACCGTCTCGCGGAGCTGGTAGGCTGCGGTGCGGTAGATCGGTTTCTCCAGGAAGCGCCGCACCACCGCCGCGCGGCCCTTTCGGAAGTCCTCGTCCGGCACGTGCCCGTATTCCCGCCGGATCGCGTCACGGTATCCATCGTAGTCCGTCGCCGGAGCCGAAAGCACCGCCAGATCGATGTCCAGCATCAGGTGCACGTCCGGGTCGTCCCCGGACTCCGTCCGGAAATCCGTCGCCAGGATCAACCGCTGGATGTTCTCCGCCCGGGCGGGATCGATCCAGTCCTTGGTCACCTCCAGAAAATACTCCGCGCTCCGTAACTCGTTGTCGTCACGGGTCGGATCGTAGATCGCGTCGTGGAACCAGATCGCGCCCTCCACGATAGGATTCACCCCCACCCCGTCCAGATGCGCCAACGAGGCTCCGATGTGGTCGAGCGTATGGTAGTGGCGGTGCGGCTCGCAGTAGCGGCTGCCCAGATCGAGCCACAGCAAGCCCGCGGACTCGCCATCCGCACCGGCGGAAATACACCACATCAAAAAGCGGCTCTTCATCGGGGGCGATTATAGTTCCAGTGTCCGGAGAATGCGAAGCTCGCGTTGTGCCACCTCGTCGTCGTGGGGAGCGGTCCGCAGGCGGGTCTCGGCCTCGGCCCGCGCCAGCAGGATCACGCCCTGCATTTCCTCCCGCAGCCCCGGGTCCCCGGCCAGCGGCCCCTCGGCCCCCACCCACTCGTGGATGAACTCCGCCAGGAACTGCGGCTGGCACACCCGGTAAATCCGAGCGCCATAGCGCACCAGGTCCGGCACCGCCGGATCATGCAGGCCGCTACGCTTCACGATCGCCAGTGCCTCCTCCGCCGCATCCGTGGCGGTGGCGATCCAGTCGCCCGCCGAGGCCGTACCCTCCGGCGTCTCCGCCAGCAGGGCCAGCGCCCGGCACAGCACCGCCCGCGCCCGGATACCTGTCTGCGCGATCAGGCCATCCCCCGGCTCCTGCGGGCGCAGCGCCGCCACTCCGGCGGCGGCCTCCCGCCAGCCGTCCTCCACCCGGCCCGCATCGAGCAGCACCCGCGCCCGGTTGATCGTCGCCATCGCCGCCAAGAAGCGGCGGGTCGGCGTGACGTCACGGCCATGTGTTTCCAAAACGTTCTCCGCCTCGGCGAAACCGGCCAGCGACTCCTCCGTCCGGCCCGCATCGCCGCAGGCCGTGGCGCGGTTGATCCAGGCAAGGATCAGCCGTTCCGCGAACATCGGATCGCCGTCCAGGGGGACGTGGCCCATCGCCTCGATGCCCCGGTCCAGCGAACGGATCGCCTCCGGCAGCAAACGCTCGTCGCCGAGCTGCCGGAGCGCGTCGCTGCGGTTGATCCACGCCGCCGCCAGCAACCACGCCGATTCTCCGTCCTCCCGCCACGGGAACGATTCCCGCAACGCCACCGCGCGGTCGAAATGGCCGAGCGCCGCCCGCCATTCCCCCTGCCCCAGCAGCGCGATCCCCTGCTGCATCTCCTGCTTCGAGCCCACGCGCAGCCGTTGGAGTTCCTCCTCGTTCACGCGGCCAGTGTGGAGGTCAATTGCGACACCCCGCAATGTTCGATGTTGGACGATCGCCGCCGGCCGTTCATGCTCCCGGCCACATGGACGCGATTGAAAAAGCCCGCCGGGTCATCCGGATCGAAACCGACTCGCTCGAGCGGCTGGCCAGCCGGCTCGACGAGGGCTTTTCCCGCGCCGTGTCCCTGCTCAAGGAAACCCTCGACCAGCGCGGGAAAATCGTCGTCATCGGCGTCGGCAAATCCGGCAACATCGGCCACAAGATCGCCGCCACCCTGAACTCCACCGGCGCCACCGCCGTGGTCCTCAATTCCCAGAACGCCCTCCACGGCGATCTCGGCCTGCTTTCCGACGGCGACGCCGTGATCGCCCTCTCCTACTCCGGCGAAACCCGCGAGCTGCTCGACCTGCTGCCCTTCATCAAGCGCTTCGACGTTCGCCTGATCGCCCTCACCGGCAAGCCCTCCTCCACCCTTTCCGAGTTCAGCGATGTCACGCTGGACACCTCCGTGGAACGCGAGGCCTGCCCGCTGAATCTCGCCCCCACCTCCTCCTCCACCGCCATGCTGGTGATGGGCGACGCCCTCGCCATGGTGCTGCTGGAGGCCCGTGGCTTCACCGAGGAGGACTTCGCCCGTTTCCATCCCGGCGGCTCGCTCGGTCGCGCCCTGCTCACCAAGGTCGCCGACATCATGCGCAGCGGCACGGAACTGGCCACCGTGCCGGAAATCTCAACCGTCCGCGAGGCCCTGCTGGCCATGTCCGCCGCCCGCTCCGGCGCCTGCTTGATCCTCGCGGAAAACGGCTCCCTGGCCGGCATTTTCACCCACGGCGACTTCGCCCGCTGCTTCCAGCAGGACGCCCACATCGCGGACCGCCCGGTGGCCGACTTCATGACCCGCCGCCCGATCAGCGTGCAGGCCGAGTCCCTCGCCGCCGAGGCCGTCAAAACCATCGGCCACAACCGCGTCGACGACGTGGTGGTCCTCGACCCCCAAGGCCGCCCGGTGGGCCTGATCGACAGCCAGGACCTCGCCCGGCTGAAGATCGTTTAGGAGCACAAACATTCCTGTTTGTGAATGGGCGCGGCCCGTTCCCGGGTGGATTCACAAACCCTCTCAGGGCTCCAGTTCGAACCCTTGCTTGAGGGCGGAGTCTCTCCGCCCGCAGGCAGGAATGCCTACGCTACTTAGCTGTTCAAAAAACCACCATTTCCCGGAATCCGATCTTGATTCCTTAAGACCGCCAGACTATCAAGGCCACACTTCCGCATGGCCCGGTCGCGTCCACTCAAGCTCTCCGACAAACTGGCGAAGAACCGTCGCCGGGACCGCCCGACGTTCGGGGAGATGATGCGCACCGCCAACCAGCGCGCCCATGACCAGGCGAACCGCCGCCTCGGCCGCCGCGGCGAAAAATCGATCCAAGCCGCGATCGCCGCCACCGCCCCGGTGGCGGATGACGACTTCGATGTCTCGCTGGGCCACCGGATGATGCGCTGGCTGGCCGGGCTCGCGCTGCTACCCATTGGCTGGGTCACCACCTGGACCTTCTTCTCGCAGTTCTCCCACGCCGCGCTCGATCGCGGTTTCTGGCAAACCTCCGCCTTCTGGTACTTCGCCACCGGGGCCCTGCTGATGGCGGGCTGGTTCCTCTCCGGCCTGTTGCAATCGGTTTTCCTCTACCTCTACGTGCTCGGCCACGAGCTCACCCACGCAATCTTCGTCTACCTCTGCCGCGGCAAGGTGACCGGCTTCCACGTCAGCCTGGAAGGCGGCTACATCACGACGAACAAGACGAACATCATCATCGCGCTCTCGCCCTACTTCGTGCCCTTCTGGTCGGCGGTGGTGGTCGCGATCTACCTGCTCTTCCGGCACACCACCGGCCTGCCGCCCTACGCGGACAAGATCCTCTTCGCCGCCACCGGTGCCACCTGGACCTTCCACTTCGCGTGGACGCTTTGGATGATCCCGCGGGACCAGCCGGACCTGAAGGAAAACGGCACCTTCCTCTCGCTGGTCATCATCTATCTGGCGAACCTGCTGGTGCTGGTGGCCCTGCTCTGCCTGGCCGCGGATCACCCGTGGCCGAGCGCCAAGGCATTCGCCCACGAATGGGTGCGCCATGCCGCCGTCTGGAGCGAGGCCCTGTGGTCCTGGGTCAAGACCGGCCGCATAATCTGATTTTGACTGTCAAGTCAACGGAATTGTCACTCGGCGAAAGATGCCCCCGGGGAGCGGTGTAGTAGGGTCGCGGTCGTTGACCGCTAACATGAGTGCCAAGACCCCATACACCCCGATCCCCGACCAGGCTTTGGTTCCGACCGAAGCCCGGATGGGAACCGTCTGGGACTCGGAGGCGATCGCACGATTGATCCGCTCCAAGTCCAACCACGGCGAAACCCCGGCCTTCCTGTTCCTCGGGAAAAAGGAAGCCGGACTACTCCGCGGCCACCTCGCCCAAGCGTTCGGCGAGGAAGCCGTGACCACCCTCAAGGACACCTACTACCAGGGCCTTGAAGTCATCACGATCGAAGCCGATTCGTTCGTGTTCGCCGGCGGCCGCAAGGTCCGCCGAACCCTCCAGGATCCGATCTCCCGCCGCCTGCCCTGGCAGGAACGGGACACCGCCGGACTCTGGTCCCTCCGCCTCTAAAGGGCACCCGACCACTGGAAAAACGGCACCGAAACCGCAGATGACGGGGATGGCCCGGCCTCCCTGACCGCCCCCGCGATCCCCGTCACCCCCGGTTTTAAACCCTGACCGCTTTTTCCAGGCCGCCGGGCATCGGGTATCGGTTCACGCCGATGCCGGGTGTCCGGCGCTTGTTTTTCAGGGGATGGCTCCGCCGCCACGGTCGATTCCCCATGGATTCCCGCCCGCGGATCTGGCAGGCTGCCGGCTTGCCATGAAAATCCCCATCCTTGTCTGCATCGCCTGCTCCCTCGGTGTCGCGTTCGCCGAACCCGCGGCCCCCGCTCCCGCCAAGCCACCCGCAGGCGTGAATCCGAAACTCACCTCGGCCGATGCCACCTACGGCTTTTCCAAGGACAATCCGGTCCAGACCGGCTCGAAGGACGAATACGGCGGCCCGGCCGCCGAGCGCGAATATCTCGACACCCTCCGCGACGAAGCGGGCAAACCGGTGGCCTATTCCCGCTCCGGCAGTGTCGGCGCTGGCAAGGACGGACACATCCTCGACCTCTACGACCTCCAGACCAGCACCGGCCGGAAACTTCAGCTCTACATTGACATGTACCACCCGAAGAACGACCCGAAAAAGCAGCCCGCCCCGGCCGGACTCTTCAAGGCGAAGTGAGCGCGAACCTGGACCTTCCGCACTCTTCCCAACCTCCCCCCTTGACAGGCCGACCTTTTCCGGCATTCTCCCCGCCCCGCCGCGTCGGAAACGTGGTGGACCTCTCCGCCATGAAAAAGGATCTCCATCCCAAGTACAACCCGGTCGTGTTCGTCGACATGACGACCGGCGCGCGTTTCGTCACCCGCTCCACCAAGACCTCCGAGAAGAAGGAAGTCATCGACGGTGTCGAACACAGCGTGATCTCCATGGGTATCACCTCGGACTCCCACCCGTTCTTCACGGGTCAGAAGCAGTTCGTGGACACCGAAGGCCGCATCGACAAGTTCACCAAGCGCTTCGGTGCCGTCCGCCGCGTCGGCAAGCCGAAACTCGGCGCCTGATGACCTCCGCCGGACCTCGTCCGGTAACAGCAAGGTTTTCCACGAAACGCCCGTCCGCAGCCTGCGGCCGGGCGTTTTGCTTGGCGGCGGGCCTCATCGGCGCTTTGCTCCCCGCGTGCTCGCGAAACGCATCATCCCCTGTCTCGACGTGACCGATGGCCGTGTGGTCAAGGGCGTCAACTTCGTCGACCTCATCGATGCCGGCGATCCCGTGGAAGCGGCCATGGCCTACAACGCCCAACAGGCCGACGAGCTCGTCTTCCTCGACATCACCGCCTCCTCCGACAACCGCGGCACCATGGTCGATGTCGTCCGCCGCACCGCGCAGCATTGCTTCATCCCGCTCACCGTGGGCGGCGGCATCCGCAGCGTGGAGAACATGCACGAGATGCTGATGGCCGGAGCCGACAAGGTCGGCGTGAACACCTCCGCCGTGACCAATCCCGGCCTGGTGGACGCCGGAGCCAAGGCCTTCGGCAGCCAGTGCATCGTGGTCGCGATCGATGCGAAGAGCGAGGGCCCGGGCAAATGGGGCGTCTACACCCACGGTGGCCGCACGCCCGTAGGTCTCGATGCCGTGGAGTGGGCGAAGGAAGTCTGGCGCCGCGGCGCCGGTGAAATCCTGCTCACCAGCATGGACGCCGATGGCACCCAGGCCGGCTACGACCTCGGCCTCACCGCCGCCGTTTCCGAAGCCGTGGGCATCCCCGTGATCGCCAGCGGTGGCGCGGGAAATCTCGATCACATGGTGGACGTTCTCGAAAAAGGCAAGGCGGACGCCGTCCTCGCCGCCAGCATCTTCCACTTCGGCAAACACACGGTGGGAGAGGCGAAGCGTCATTTCGCCGAACGAGGGATCCCGGTCCGTCCACCCTTCCGGCACGCAAGCGCTTGAAAATAATTACTTGCCAGCCGAACACATCCACGCTTATGCATGTGCGGTCCTCCGGGCTTGCCTGGTAGGGACGCGCTTCGTCTGGTCTCCCACGCCATGGTCTCAGGAAGTGTTCAGCGTGATGGCGTAATCTGAGAATTGAAGCAAATGGACATCTACGTGGGCAACCTGCCCTACACCGCGACGGAAGAAGACATCACTGGTCTCTTCGCCTCGTACGGCCCGGTTGATCGGGTCAAAATCATCACCGACCGTGAAACCGGTCGCTCGAAGGGTTTCGCATTCGTGACCCTCGGCGATCAGAGCCAGATCGAAGCAGCTGTCGAGGCCCTGAACGGCTATGACCTCCAGGGCCGTGCCCTCCGCGTGAATGCTTCCGAGCCCAAGGAAAACAAGGGCTTCGGTGGTGGCGGCGGTGGCTACAAGGGCGGTGGCGGCGGTGGCTACAAAGGTGGTGGCGGCGGCGGCTACAAAGGTGGCGGCGGCGGCGGTGGCTACAAGGGTGGCGGCGGCGGCGGCGGTTACGGCGAACGCCGTGGCGGTGGTGGCGGCGGCTACAAGGGCGGCGGCGGCGGCGGTTACGGCGATCGCCGTGGCGGTGGCGGCGGCGGCTACAAGGGTGGCGGCGGCGGCTGGGACTAATCCCCACGCCTGATCCTATCAAACATTTTCCCAAGGCACCCGGCTTCGCAAGAGGCCGGGTGTTTTGTTTTGTCCCACAAGGACAGCAGAAAGAAGGGTGTCACCTCAGCCCCGATACACCCGCGTCACCCGCGGCGTGATGCCGGTGAAGATCTCCCACGGGATGGTGCCCGCCTTTTTCGCGATTTCGGCGACGGGGATGTAAGCCCCGAACAACTCGACCTCATCTCCCTCCGCCGCCTCCGGCACGGCGCTCACATCGACCATGATTTGGTCCATCGACACACGCCCGAGCAGCGGACAACGCTGGCCGTGGATCCACACCTCGGTGCCGCGATTGGAGAGATGGCGCGTGTAGCCGTCGCCGTAGCCGATCCCGATCGTGGCGACCCGAGTCGGCCGGTCGGTGATGTAATCGCGGCCGTAGGAAACCCCGTGGCCCGCGGGCAATGTCCGCACCAGCGTGATGCGGGATTTCAGGGACATCACCGTCTTCAAGCGGTCCTGGAATTCCGGCAGGGGTGAGACTCCGTAGAGCAGCAGTCCCGGCCGCACCAGGTTGCACGCGTGGTTGTCGTAGCCGAGCAGCCCCGCGCTGCTGGAAAGATGGCGCCAGTGGAAACGCTCCACGCCGCCCAATTCCCCGAGCACGCCTTCGAACACGGCGAACTGTTTCAACGTGAACTCCCGGTCCTCGTCCGCCGATGGCAGATGCGATCCCAGCCCCTCGATGACCAGGTGCTCCAGTGTGTCGAGCTCCGGCAGCAACGCGGGCAGACCCGCCGCCACGAAGCCGCCGCGGCCCATGCCGGTGTCCACCGAGATGTGCACCTTCAGCCGCACGCCCGCGTCCGCGGCCAGCTCGTTGAAATGTAGGGCCTCCTCCATCGAGGACAAACACGGCGTCCAATCCTGCGCCACGATCTCCGCACGCTCCTCGGCCCAGGTCGCACCCAGCAGATAAACCCGCGTCTTCACGCCCGCATGGCGGATGCGCCGCGCCTCACCGACATTGGCGACGCCAAAAAACTCGATCCCCTCCGCTTCCAGGGCCCGCGCCACTTCTTCCAAGCCGTGACCGTAGGCACCCGCCTTCACCACCGGCATCAGGTGGCAGCCACAGGCCTCGCGGGCCACGCCGAGATTGTGCCGGAGGGCGGACAAATCGACCTCCGCCCACGCACGGGGCGGCGAAGCAGGAACGGAAACACTCACGCCCGCCACCGTAATGAGCGCCCCGCCGCGGGCAAGCATGGGCACCACTGTTCAGGCCGGATTTCCACCACGCTGTGCAGGTGCCGCCGGTTCTACATCGGAATGCGGATCTCCACACTCTCCACATCCAGGATCATCGCGTCGCCGGGAAGCTCCAATGCCTCGAACACCGCTTGGCTGGCCGCGAACGCAACGGCGGCGTCAGTCGAATCCGCATAGGTGGTCATGATTTCCAACACGTCGACTTGATGGCGGCCATTCACTTTTCTCAACGCGTTCCGGATTCCAAAAGTCACCGCGGCCGCATAATAGGGTTCGGGATCCGGCTTCCCGCCCGGCGCCACACATCGCGCGAAAGAAATCGTGTTTCTCCCAGCGGGCTCGATGGAAAGCCGGACCAAGGCGAAGAAGCATCTGCCTCGGATCATCCGGGCCAACCTGTATTTCCCAATCGCCATCGCGGCCCAATCTAACCGGGAGAACCGCTCCGACAAGCCACAGGAGTATCCACATTCCCCTTCTTCACACTGGAAGAATCGGGCTCCAGCCACCACAGTGAAACCGCATGAGCATCTCTTCCGCGGACTACGAGAAACTCGGACAGTTCTACCTCGGTCGCGAATACGACCAGACCAGCAAGAAAGCCACGGACGACCTCGTCCTCTACGATTCGAAGGATCTCGTCACCCACGGCGTGGTCCTCGGCATGACCGGCTCCGGCAAGACCGGCCTTTGTCTCGCCGCCATCGAGGAGGCCGCGATGGACAACATCCCCGCCATCATCATCGATCCGAAGGGCGACATCTCCAACCTCCTGCTGACGTTCCCGAACCTCGCGCCGGAGGATTTCCGCCCGTGGATCAACGAGGACGACGCCGCGAAGAAGGGCGTGACTCCGGATGAGTTCGCCGCCCAGACCGCGGAGATGTGGAGGAAGGGCCTCGCCGACTGGGGCCAGACTCCGGAGCGCATCCAGCAGCTCCGCGACAAGGTCGACATCACCCTCTTCACCCCCGGCAGCAAGGCCGGCATCCCCGTTTCCATCCTCGCCTCGCTGGAGGCCCCGTCCGAGGAAGTGCTCGAAGACTCCGAGATCTACGGTGAACGCGTGGAGAGCACCGTGCTCTCGCTGCTCTCGCTGGTCGGCATCGATGCCGATCCGATCCAGAGCCCGGAAGCCGTGCTCCTCGCCGCCATTTTCCAGAACGAGTGGAAGAACGGCCGCAATGTCACCCTCGAGGGCCTCATCGCGCTGGTCCAGAAACCCGGCTTCGACAAGGTCGGCGTGATCGACCTCGAATCGTTCTATCCGCAGAAGACCCGCCAGGCGCTCGCGTTGAAATTCAACAACCTCGTCGCCTCGCCCGGCTTCGCCTCGTGGCTCGAGGGCCCGCCGCTCGACATCGGGCAGATGCTTCGCACGGACAGCGGCAAGCCGCGCCTCTCGATCTTCTCCATCGCCCACCTCGGCGATGCCGAGCGCATGTTCTTCGTCAGCCTGCTGCTCAACCAGACGCTCGCCTGGATGCGCACCCAGAACGGCACCACCTCGCTGCGCGCGCTGCTCTACATGGATGAGATCTACGGCTACCTGCCGCCGACCGCAAACCCGCCGTCGAAGAAGCCGCTGATGACCCTGCTCAAGCAAGGCCGCGCCTTCGGTCTGGGCTGCCTGCTCGCCACCCAGAACCCGGTCGACCTCGACTACAAGGCGCTCTCCAACATCGGCACCTGGTTCCTCGGCCGCCTGCAAACGGAGCGCGACAAGCTCCGCGTGCTCGATGGACTGGAAGGAGCCGCGGGCTCGCAGAACGCGAAGTTCGACCGCGACGAGATGGAGAAGCTCCTCTCGTCCCTCGGCAACCGCGTGTTCCTGATGAACAACGTCCACGAGGACCACCCCGTGCTGCTCCAGGTCCGCTGGGCGATGAGCTACCTCACCGGCCCGCTGACCCGGGCGCAGATCAAGACGCTGATGGATCCGAAACGCGGTGAGTTCGCCGCCGGCGGGGCCGCCGAAACCGTATCGGACAATCCGATGGCCGCGCCCCGCCCGGCCGCCGATGCCGCGGGCAGCCGCCCCGCGGTCGGCGTCGGTGTGGACGAGAAATTCGCGCCCGCATCCCGCGACGAGGACGGTATGGTTTACCGCCCCAACCTGCTCAAGGTCGGCGCGGTCCATTTCACCACCAAGGAAGGCGACTTCGCCCGCTCGGTGCGGCGGCTCAATGAACTCACCGACAAGGGCCCCTCGCCCACCCCGCTGCCGCCGCCCTTGAAGCCGGAAAACCTCGGCGGCGATCCCGCGCCCGGCATCGGCTTCGCGCCGCTACCCGGCTACGCGATGAACGCGGCGAACTACAAGCAGGTCGAGAAGGACTTCGCCGACGAACTCTACCGCAACGAACGCCTCGACATCTTCACCTGCGGGTCGCCCGAGGGCATTTCGAAACCCGGCGAGGCCGAAGCCGACTTCCGCCAGCGCCTCGCCCACGAAGGCCGTGAGGCCCGCGATGCCGCCGTGGAAAAGATCCGCCAGGATGCCGCGAAGAAGATCGCCTCGCTGGAGAGCAAGAAGACCACCGCCGAAGGCCAGCTCGCAAAGCAGAAGGCCGAGTCCCAGTCCGCCGTCATGCAAGCCGGGGTGTCCGTGCTCGGCGGTATCCTCGGGGCCGTGCTCGGACGGAAGAGCGGCATCAGCGGCCTGACCCGCACCGGCACCTCCGCCTTCGGCAAGGCCACCGGTGCCTACAAGCAGCACCAGGATGTGACCAATGCCGAGACCAAGGTCGAAGGCATCCAGTCCGAGATCGACGCGATCAACCAGTCCATCACCGACCAGATCGCCGCCCTCGACCAGAGCTTCACTCCGGAGGGGCTGGCGCTGGAAACCAAGTCGCTCAAACCCGGCAAGACCGACATCAAGGTCCAGGCCATCGCCCTGCTCTGGCTGCCCTACGACGAACGCGGCGACCGCGCCTGGTAACCGGCGGGGTGTAGGCAGTTTTGCCCACTACCGCATCCCGTGGAAAATCCGTAGCATGCCGATGGTCGATCTTCGGCCGCGGACTTCCCGGGTAATATGATGCAATGAACAGAGCTAAGGTGGCCGGATCACTCCGGTGGTCCGGCCACCTTCTCACAGCGATGCCGCACGCTCGCATGGTCAGCACCCTGACCTTTATACGACACCTCGATCTGCTATCCCGAAGGGATGATAGCCCCAGTAGCCGGTGGTTGAGGAACCTCGGCGACGACACCTTCGGCGACGCCCAGAGCGATGGCGTCGGAAGGTAAGCGGCAGACCAGCGCGGGATGCGCATCAAGGTCACGTCCGGACCGTCACGAGTACCGCAGGTCCTTCGAAGGATCGAGCTCGAAGTCCATCGCGAACTGGTTCACGGTGTTCGGCTTGATCACCGCTTCCATGAACTTGAGGTAGAACGGATCCTCCAGCGTGATCTTCAGCTTCTCCCGCGACTCGGTCTCGACGTCGTAGAAGAACTGCCACTCGGAGGCCTCGTCCACATTGCGGCCGGACTTCACGCTCAGCACCTCGGGGATTTTCAGGAGCAGGCTGCGCGTGGTACGCACCATGTCCTCCACCTTGGCGTCATCGACTTCGGGCTTCAGTTGGGAAAAAACGACGTGGAGGATCATCGGTGGTTCAGGACTTCCAGTTCAGAGCACCCTTCTTCAGCGCGTAGACGTAGGCGAAGGCCAGCACACCGGCGAATCCCGCCATGCTCACCAGCGCCGTCGGGCTGTTCGCGACCAGGTCCCGGAATTGGACCGCCCAAGGATACATGAAAACCACCTCGATATCGAAGATCACGAACAGCATCGCCACGAGGTAGAACTTCACCGAGAACCGTGGCGCACCGTCACCCACCGGCAACATGCCGCACTCGTAGGCGCTGTCCTTCGTCGCATTGCGTTTCGCGGAGCGACCGAGCACCACGCTGAGGGTCAGCGTGACCGCCGCGAAGCCGAGCGCGATGAGGATCTGGAAGAAGATCGGAAGGTAGTCCTGCAGCATGACGGTGAGTGTCCGGATATTGTCGGCCGCTGTGCCGGATGGATAGAAAAAAAACCCGCACCGGAGACCGATGCGGGTTTTAAAAAACAGGGAATGGCAAGCGGCTTCAGTCCTCCTGGGCTGCAGCATATTCGCTGGACGCTTCGCGCACGCGGGCAGTGCCCTTGTATTCCTTACCGATCTTCTCGACGAGACCGCGCGTCACCAGGTTTTGCAGCTTTTCATACGCGCGCAAACGGAGCATTTCCTCGCCGCCGCTGACCGCGTTCCGAACTTTCAGATTCTCGAAGACCCGTTCGAAGAGGTCGTTGAAACCAAACACCTTGCTCTCAGAAAGTACGTTCACGAGCTCGTCTGTGACATGGTCAGGGAGACGGCGCGAGAATCGAGTTCGTTTCGTGGTGGTTGCCATAACGGCGCGATAATACCACCCCTCTGTCACAAAAGCGACCCCAAAAATGAACTCCGATCCAGTGTTATTTAAAATAATTTACAAGACTTAAATTTCAACCTGGATTGTAATGGGGGCGGTTTTTACGCAGGAGCCATCTCCATAATCTGCTGCAAGCCTTTGGATTGTGGGTTTGGGTGAAAAGTTCGCGCCGGAGTCAAGGTGGGTTTGGGCGGGTCCGGACCGGTCATAAAATACTTCATCCCGTGCAAATCGCGAGAAGGGAATTGACGGTTAGAGACCCCTCGCCAAGGTGACCTCGTGATCGCGCGACTTCGCGGAACAGTGCTGGAAGCCTATCCGAACCGGCTGGTGGTGGATGTGCAGGGGGTGGGATACGAGGTGCATGTGCCGCTTTCCACCTTCGACCGTCTGCATGCCGCGGAAGGACTGCCGGTGGATCTCCGCACCCACCTTCACATCCGCGAAACCGCCCACACGCTCTACGGCTTCTCCTCGGAGGAGGAGCGCGACGTGTTCCTGCTGCTGATCGACCGCGTCAGCGGCATCGGCCCGGCGATCGCGATGGCCGTCCTCAGCGGCATGCCGGTCCCGGCTTTCAAGACCGCCGTGGTGCAGAACGACGTCACCGCCCTGTCCCGGGTGAAGGGCGTCGGCAAGAAGACCGCCGAGCGTATTGTGCTGGAACTCAAGGACAAGGTCGGTGTGGTCGATACTTGGCAAGACGCCGCCGCCGGCCAGATGAGCGCGGGCGCGGCCGATGCCGAGCTGGCGCTCATCGCGCTGGGCTACAAGCAGGTGGATGCCCGCAAGGCGGTCCGCAAGGTGCTGGATGCCGAGCCCGGTGCCGCCACCGAGGCCCTCGTCCGCGGCGCGCTGCGCCACCTCCAAGGCTGAGCCGAGATTTTCCTCCCCGCATGTCCCTGACCCTTTCCCAACTCCAGGCCGCGCTGCCAAAGGGCGGCCTGTTCGGCGGTGGCACGTGGCGCTGGTCGCCGGAACCGCTGAAGCTCAGCGCGACCGAGGCCCGCGCGATCACCCGGCTGGGTTACCCGCTGGCCCAGTTCCAGAAGGCGAGCGACGCCATCTACCGCCGCAGCGCGAACGGCAAGCTGCCGGGCTGGATCGCCGAGCTGCTCGATGTCGGCAAGCCGGAGTGGATGGTCCGCCAGCAACGCCACCCCGGCACCGCGGACCAATTGCCACGCGTGATCCGCCCCGACCTGATCCTCGGCCACGATGGCTTCGCCGTCACCGAGCTGGACAGCGTGCCCGGCGGCATCGGCACCACCGCCTGGCTGTCCCGCGTCTATGCGGACGCCGGATTCGACGTGCTCGGCGGCCGCGATGGCATGATCGAGGGTTTCCGGTCCCTGATGCCGGAGGGCGGCGCGATCCTCGTGTCCGAGGAAGCCGGTGACTATCGCCCGGAAATGCAGTGGCTGGCCGGGGAACTCGGCGCGGCCTGGGAAGTGATCTCCGCTGAGGAATACGAGCCTGACGGTCGCACGCTCTACCGCTTCTTCGAGCTCTTCGACTGGGAAGCGATCCCCGCTGCCCGCCGCCTCGCGGAAAAGGCCAGCGCGGGGGAAATCACGCTCTCCTCGCCCTTCAAGCCCCACCTCGAGGACAAGCTCTGGCTCGCCCTGCTGTGGGCTCCCGGCCTGCGCAAGATCTGGGACCAATCGATGCGCCAGAACCACCTCACGCGCCTGCGCGAGCTGGTGCCTTTCGGCTGGGTGCTCGATCCCACCCCGCTGCCGCCCCACGCGGCGCTGCCGAAACTCGACGTGAACTCATGGGACGAGGTCGCCGCCTTCAGCCAGAAGGAACGCCAGCTCGTCCTGAAAATCAGCGGCTTCCACGAAACCGCCTGGGGTTCCCGCGGCGTCCACATCGGCCACGACCTGCCCGGCAGCGAATGGCGCGCCCGCATCGACGAGGCCCTCGCTTCCGCCGACGAGCAACCGTGGCTGCTCCAGGAATTCCGCGAAGGCCGCCTGATCGACCATCCCGTCTTCGCCGCCGATGGTTCGGTGGAAATGATGCGCGGCCGGGCGCGGCTGTGCCCCTACTTCTTCACCGACGACGCCGGGGAAACCACCTTCGCCGGCTGTCTCGCCACCCTCGTCCCCGCGGACAAGAAGAAGATCCACGGCATGACCGACGGCGTGCTGGTGCCGGTGATGGTGGGGTAGTTGGAACTGGTTCCAATTCCGGCTGGGCAATCCCGCCCTCACCTGCCGCCGCGATTGCTCTAAAATCTCACCCGCGAGAACTCTTGATCCCAAAGGGATCGCAGCGTCGGTGCCGAACCCGGGACCGGAACCGCACCGAATCGGGAGGATTCACCCCGTCCACGCTCTCACGAGCGCGGCTACTCAGAGCTTACCCTACAAAAGGAAACGGCCCGGACTTTCGTCCGGACCGCTTACGTCATGAAACCTCGACGTGGAAGGGGTCTGAAAATTTTAGACGAGGCCAGCGGCCTTGAGCGTCGCGTAGGCACCGTTCTTGTTGACGGTCTTGAGCGCTCGGCAGCTCAGCTTGACGCGCACGAAGCGGTTCAGCTCCGGCACCCAGATGCGCTTGGTCTGAAGGTTCGGCGAAACGGTGCGCTTCACGACCTTGGTGACGTGGCGGCCGATACCACCTTTTTTCTTCGCGAGGCCGGAGCGGTGAATTTTACCACCGGAGCGGACGCGGGTTCCTCGGATGCTGCAGATACGTGCCATGGTCGTGGTCGGAAAGGGATTGCGGGGCACGGAGTCTGACTCCGGAGGCCTTTTGGTCAAGGGAAATCCTGTTTCAATTTCCGAGGGCAAGGGTTTCAGGGCATTCGACGGCAACGCCGAGGTGGCTCGAAACCAAAATACAGCGGAGGCTAACGTGGGGGTACAGCGATTGCAAGGCAGTTCGATAAGCCGCCATCTGAAACCCGTGGCGGGCCACCAGTTCGGCCGCCGATTCGACCCCGTCGGTCTTGAAATCGAGGATTTCCAGCGCCTCCACCCGCCCTTCCGGGCCGCGAAACACATGCAACCGGTCGATCACCCCGCTCATCCAGGCACCGCCGACGATCGCCTCCAGCGGTTGCTCCCGCAGCAAGTCCACCGTCCGCCCGTCCCGCCGGAACAGGGCCGCCACCTCCGGACTCTCCAGCAAGGCGGCCACCGCCCGGCCGCCCTCGTCCGGTGGCAAGGTGGGTTCCGCCTCATCGATCCAGCCCACCCGTTCGAACGCGGCGTGCACCGCCGTGCCGAACCGCAGGGCCTCCGGCGAACCACCGGCGTGCCCGCCCGCTCCGGACGGGCTCAAGCGCTCCCGGCGCGGCACCGCCGCCCCCAGCGCGGGAATCTCCGGCACGGCCTTGGTTTCCCGGGCGGGCACAGCCTCGAACCACCGCGGGTCGCCGGATTGGAACTCCACGCCCACCGAGCGCGCGATCCAATTGGCGGGCGAGGTCCAGTCATCGGCATTCTTCCGACTCTTTGGCACTTGCGGCAGCAGCACGTGCAGGCCGCGTTTCGCCCGGGTCAGCGCCACATAAACCATGCACAGGGTCTCGTAGCGCTGGTCATCGGCCCAGCGCTCCTCGGCCTCCCTCAGCGGTGCGACCAGATCCCGCACCCACCGGGCGGGCGGCTCCAGCAGCCACGCCGTCCCGGCATGGGCCCCGCGGGCCACCTCGAAATTCCCTCGGTCCGGCACCTGGCTGTCCTCGACCTCCGGCAGCACCACGACATCGAACCCGAGGCCCTTCGACTTGTGGATCGTCATCACCTGCACCGCCGCGGCGCCGGGGCTCTGGGCAATCTCCAGATCCGCCAGCCAGCGCGCCGCTTCCCGCACGGTGGAGGTCCCGCCCGCGTCGAACTCCGCCAGCGCGCCGATCACGTCCCCGGCGCGGCGCTGGGAAAACTCGGATAGACCCGCCCACAGCGGTTCGATCACCTTCCCCGCCATGGCCGCGAATCCCTCCGCCTGCGCCTCCAGCAGCAGGCCTTCCCAAATCGCATACCAACCGCCCTCGAACCTCGCCTCGACCACACTCCACAGCGGCGACATCCGCACCACCTCGCCGGCGTAAGCATCCGCCGGATCGGCCAGCCATTTCACGAGGTGGAACAGCGCCACGCCCACCGCGTTGTCCTCCACCGGATGGCGGCGGCCTTCCTCAATCACGTCGAACCCGTTTTCGCGCAAAAGGGCGGCGACCTCCCGCACCTGCGAGTTCGTCCGCACCAGCACGCCGCAGCTCAGCGCGCGCTCGCCGATGCCGGTCTCCCGCAGCAGCTCCACCAGCCGCTCGTCGCGATCCTCGCTGGCCACCACTTCGACCGTGGCCGCACCGGTCACGGACGGCTTCGCCGAAACGTGGTCCTCCCACACCCAGCGGCGGGTCATTTCCGCTCCGAACAGATCCCGGATCGAGGCCAGATCGCCACACACGCCATTGACCAGTTCCAGCACCGCCGGGCACGACCGCCAGGACTCCGGCATGGTCGCCGTCTCCAAATGCTGCGCCTGATAGCGCCGCTCGACCTCGTCGAACAAAGTCACCTCGCCCCCGCGCCAGCCGTAGATCGCCTGCTTGCGGTCACCCACCACGAACAAGGTGCCATCGTCCCGGTCCACGACCTCGTCCAGCAGCGGCACGACGCCGGTCCACTCCGCCGCGCTGGTGTCCTGGAACTCATCGAGCAGCCAGTGGTCGTAGCGCGCGTCCAAGCGGAAATCCACCGCCTGCCGCCGCGTCCGCGATTCCTCGTCCGCGGCCCAGCGCCCCATCAGCACCTTGACGTCATCGAAGCCCAGCAGTCCCCTGCTGCGCAGCCGCCGCTCGCACTCGGCGTCCAACCGCGACACCAGCTCCGCCACGGCCTTGGTCCGTGCCACCGCCGCCGCCAGCTCGCAGGCCGCCAGCAGCCGCACCACATCCCGCCATTGATCGGAGACCGGGAGGGAAAAACGGATCACCTTGCGGTTGTAGGGCAGCTCGATCTCGCCGTGTCCCGGCACCGCCTCCAGCAGCCGCTCGAACAGAGTGCCCGCCTTCGACACCCGGCCGCTGCCGACCGTGTGGAGTTCGAAATGATCGATCATCTTGAGCACCGCCTCGTGGCTCTCGCTCCGGCGCAGCGCGGACAGCAGCGCGAACTTGTCCCGCTCCCACGCCTCCACCTCCGGCAGGCCGGTGAACAAGGACTCGCCACCCCACCCCGACAGCGCCCGGCCGGATTTCCACCAGCCGTGCCACGAACCGAGGAACCGCTCGACGGAGCGCAGAACGCCCTGGCCCTCCTTCCCCAATGTCGCCCGCCGGAACGCATGCAGGAACTCGTCCGCCGAACCTTCGTCCAGCGCGTCCCCCAGCACCGCGCCGAGGATGTCCGCCATCGCGGCATCCAGCTTCGGTCCCTCGATCAGTTCGAACGTCCCGCCCGTGAGCCCCAGCTCATACTGGAACCCTCGAACAATCCGCGCGAAGAACCCGTCCATCGTCCCAAACTGGAGCCGCGGCAGCGCGCGCACCACCCGGCCCAGCACCGGCCCGACATCGAACTCCGCGCCGATCTGCGCGTGCAGTTCCCCCGCCTTCGCCGGCTCCAGCGCGCAGGTCGCCAGCCGCGAAAGCACGGAGTCCGCGAACTCACCCGCGGCCTTCCGCGTGAACGTCAGAGCGACGATTTTTTCAGGCTCGCGCCCCTGCGCGCCCACCAGGCCGATCACCCGGTTCGCAAGCTGGAAGGTTTTCCCCGATCCCGCCGAAGCCAGGATCATCAGGTGCTTCGCCAGGATCTCGATCCGGTCCGCACTCACGCCGCACCTCCTTCCATCATGATCGTTTCCGAAAGCTCGCGCCCGAACGACAGCGCCTCGTAATCGTCCCACGGCACCTTCTCCGCGGGTGGATAAAACACACCCGCCGCCACCTGTCCGATCACCCACTCCGCGCAGCGCAGCGCCGAGTCCGAATCGTCCGGCGAGAAGCCGTCCCACACCGAGAGGCCCACATCGCCCTCGATCGCGCCGAGCTTGAAATAGCCCACTTCGTCCACATCCTTTAAACCGGCGGCATACAGCGCGAGTTGGAGATTCTTCCAGCGCTTCTGTTTGCCATCGGCGGTGGTGTGGAGCACGGCGGACACTTGTTGCAAATGCACCGGCAGCACCGTCTTCGCGGTGATCGCCACGCGGTGCGCGGACTCGATGGAATCCACGTGCCCGGTCTTGTAATCCAGCACGCGTCGGCGGCCATCGTCGTGGCGCTCGATACGGTCCACCCGACCGATCAGCACGATGTCGCCAATCGGCACCTCGAACTTCTTCTCCACCTCCTCGATGTGCCAACCCTGCGCACGCTCGCACGCCTGGATGCGGGAGAACCACGAGAGCCTTCTCCGCAGCGACTCCACCTGGATGCGGATCGCCAGCGGCGGACGCGGGCCAAAGCGCTCGCGCACCTGCCGGTCGAGATCGGCATGCACCCATTCCTCGATCGCTTCCGTTTTCGAAAACTCCTTCGCGTCCTCATCACGCGCCCAGTTTTCCAGCACGTTGTGGGCGATGTTGCCGAAATCCCGCGCGTTCCACTCCACCCGCTCCGGTTCCGGCGACTGCATGCCGACGACGTGCTTCAAATAGAAACGGAACGGACACGCGAGGTAATCGGCAAACGCGGTGACGCTCAACCGCGGCGTGTCCCGGATCACCCGTGGCCGCCATTTCCATTCATCCTCCAGCGTCCACGCCAGCCCTGCGTCCGGCGGTTCGATCTCGCGGAACAAGGTCTTCACCCGCTGCGGCAACTCGCCCTCCTCCGCCGCCAGCAGCAATCGCGACGGCAGCAACGCATCGCCGCCCGCTCCCGACTTCGCCAACAGCAGGTCCACCCGCCCCTCGCCCCGGCGCGCCTCCAGCATCGCCGTCAGCAGATAGGCGTCACGCGTTGTCCGCGTGTGATCGGTCGCCAGCTTCAAAATCCGCCGTACGCTTTCCGGCAACCACGCGTCGCTGCTCGCCCGACCCGGCACCTTGCCCTCATTGCAGCCGCACACGATCAGGTGGCTTCCCGGCTCATGGAAAAGCTCCAGCCAGCCCTGCACGTCCAGCACCCGGTCCTCCGGCGGCACCGCCACCGCCTCCGGTCCGTTCGCCAGCAACAGGTCGATCCAGAATCCCGCGTCGCGATCCACACGACCCGCCATCGCCGCGGTGGACTCCACCCACGCGTGCAGCTCCGCCGTCTCCGCATGCCCCGGATCGAAGGACTCCAACAAGCGCGGCAACCCGGCATGGAAGCCCTCCCACAGGAAAACCCCACGGCGTTTCTCCAGGACGGTGAAGGTCTCCAACGTCAATGCCAGCGCCTCCTTCTCGGAATCCCGCTTCGTCAGCTCGAGCGCCCGCTTCAGGTCCGCGCCCTCCTTCGCCAGCCACTTGTCCCGCGCCACCGAAAGCGCCTTCACGCGCTGCGCGCGCTTTCCTCCAACCAAACGGCCGGTCTGAGCGAACCCCAGCAAATCGATCGCCGCCGCCGTGGTGGGCGTCTTCAGAAACTCCCGCCACGCCCTCAGCCATGCCATCACCGGCCGCGGCGGCAGGTGCGAGGGATCGTGCAAGGTCCAGCCCGCCCGGCCGAACGCCCGCACCAGCTCTCCCGCCGTCTCCTCGTCCGCCGAGCCCAGCGCCAGATCATCCGAGGGCGTGCCCGCGCTCCCCGCCAGCCGCACCGCCTCCGCCGCCTGCTGCCGTGGATCGGCCGTCAGCGTCACGCTTCCCCGGCCCTCCTCCGGCCACGGACGCACGCGGGCGGTCCAGATGGTCGATGGTGCCGGTTCCTTCTCCTTGGGCTCCAATTCCTCCTTCGTCTTGAACGCCCGTGGCCTGCCGAATTCATCGAAGGCCCCGATCTCCTCCTCCGGAGCCCCCACCAGCGCCGTCACCGGCAACGGGCACCTATCAAGCACGGCTTCCATCGCCATCGGAAAATCCGGCACCCCCGCCAACACGATCTCCCTCGCCCCCTCCCAGCCTGCTTGCCCGCCACGCGCCAGCAGCGCGCTGCGGCTGACGAACCCCCAACGCGCCAGCAGCTTCTCCACCTTGCCCTCCAAGGACGCCAGTGCCTGCCAGCGCTCCGTTTCCACGGTTTCACCCAACATGCGGGCCGCCATCGCGATGGTCAGTGCGCCTTCCTGCAACCCTTCCCGCAGAGACCTCATCGCCCCTGCCAGCCCCAGCGCCCAACCGCGCTCTTCGCCCTCACCCGGCGGAACCGGAAACACCGCTTCATACGGCGACCAGTCCCGGATCCCCTCGAACACCTCCGTCCACGCCAGCTGCTCCACCGCCGCTGGGGCCGCGCCCTCCGTTTTCAGGAAATGCCCCGGCGTCACCACCCGCGGAGCCAGCCCGCCGCCAGCCTCCGCCAGCGCCTCGCGCAGCCGCCGTCCCGATTGCGCGGTCGGCACCACCACCAGCATGCCCGGCAGCGACTCCCGCCGCTCCACCAGCCACGCCGTCAGGACATTCAGGAACGGCTGGCCCCAGCCCAGGAAATCGCGCGCAACCATTTCCGGAATTCATGCCCTGCGGACCAGCCCCACGGAAGGAAAAGTTCGTAAATCCACGACCCTTCCGGCCCTCCGGCATCCCCATCCTCGTGTTTTCCCGCACGTGTTTTCCGTAGCCGGATCTAACAGTTTTTTCAGAGGCTTGCGAGGCCCGTCCGCGGTGCTATCGCTCGCCCTTCGTTCACCATGTCCATCGCCTGCCCCGAGCCACTTGCCGCCATCGTGGCGCATTACGAGAAACTCAGCCCCGCCAAACTCGAGCGTCTGGGCGACGTCTATTCCCCCAACGTCCACTTCCTCGATCCCATCCGCGAGGCCCGCGGAATCGCCGGGCTCCGCAGCATCTATCAGGAGATGTTCAACAACCTCTCCAACTGCTCCATGGAAGTGATCGATGCCCAGGGAGATGAGCACAGCGGTTTCATCCTCTGGACCCTCTTCTATCATTACCGCGGCAAGGACCGCTCGGTCAGCGGCACCAGCCATGTGAAGTTCGCCAGCGACGGCCGCATCGCCCATCAGCAGGATCACTGGGACGCCACCTTCTGCGTTTACGGCGAGATCCCGCTGCTCGGTGGTTTGCTGCGGTTCTTCCACCGCCGTCTGAAGGTCGCCTGCATCACTCCCGAGCCGGCGTTCCACCAGCCCCGCCAGCGGTGAACCGCGGCGGCGGGTCGCTTGCAGATTGACTTCCCCCTATCTCCAGATAGATGGCTTATCTATGGAGATCAGGAGGACTTGGATCATGGCGGCATGTCTATTGACCGGAGCCGTTCTTGGCCGGTTGACCGCCCCCTCATCCACCCCCGCGCCCGATTCCGATCAAACCGCGAACACCCGGCGCAGCGCCCGAGCCTCGGGCCGGGAGGACGATTCCCGCGCCACCACGGGCACCCGCCTCAGCGCCATGCAGCGGGAAATCCGGAATGCCTCGGCCAGCCAGTTGCCCGGCGTGCTCTATCGCTCGCTGGAATGCCCGGATCCCAACGAGCGCGGCGCCCTCGTGGCCCAGTGCCTGGCCGCCATGGACGCATCCAACTGGCAAACCTGCTTGGGCCAATACTGGAACATCACCCGTGAAACCGGCCGCACCCACCGCGAGGAATGGGAGCGCTGCCTGTTCCGCGCCGGTCAGGTCGCGGGCGAAGAAGCCATGAATGCCTTCAAGGGCGACGGGCTGAAGAACAAGACGACCGAATCGTGGAACGCGATGTACGGCTGGGCCACCACCGATCCCAAGGGAGCCTTGAAATGGCTCGACCAACTCCGGGAGAGCGATCCCAGCCAGTGGCACCGGCTCCTGCCCGCCCTCGCCGCGGGCGCCACACTCATGGATCCCCAGGAGGGCATCCGCTTGATGGAGTCCCTGCCGGAGGACGAGCGCCGGAACTGTGTCGGTCACGCCACCTGGAACATCGTCCAGAACGGGGGGCTCGACCAAGCCATGAACTGGATGAAGGAGGTCACCCAGGGTTCGGGCGACAACCCGGGACCCTATGCCCGATCCGTCACCAACGAGGTTTTCAACAAGGTGACCAGCAACGGCACCCCCGCCGACATGGCCGCCCGCATGGAGCAGATCCACGCCTTCCTCAAGGTCGACGACGCCCGCATCGCCCAAGCCATGGATCATTTCGGCGGGCCGACCGGCGGTCTCGACCTCCTCGCGGAGCTCTCACGCGGCCCTGTGCTCCAGGATCAGGCGGATGCCCCCACGATGCTGCCGGAGGCCATTTCGAACGCAGTCGAACGCAATCCCGCCAAACTGGCCGAATGGTTCGAACGCAATCCCACCGCGCCATTCCTGCCCTCCGCCGCCATCCAGGCCTGCCAGCAACTCCAGGCCCGCGGCATGACCAGCGAGGTGGAGCGGATTCTCCTGGCGATCCCGGAAGGAGCTTCACGGAGCGCCGTGCGATCGGCGCTCAGCCACTGACCGACTCTCATTCCGGCGACCACGGACGGCACACCTGCCCCTCGCACGCGATGATCTCACCCGGTCCCTCCGACCGCACGAACACCGCGCGCGGTAGGTAGCTCGCTGCCAGCGCCTTCGCCCGGGCCGCGGAGATCCCACCGCGGACATCGATCTTCACCACCCCGCGCTCGCGCAGGTCACACGCGGCCAGCAGCACCGGCACCGCGAAGGTCTGCTTCGCCGCCACCCGCGCCTCCGCGCGCAGGATCGCCTCGCCCTGCACCGCGAACTCCGGCCGCTCCGCCAGCACCGCCAGCTTGAAGAGATTCACCGCCGACACGTGTCCCGGCGAAGGCTCCGCGCCATCGTAATCCTCCCGCATCACCAGCAGCGGCTGGCCGCCCAGCTCGGCTTTCATCACGTAGCCGCCGCGGTCGCCATCCCAGTGGTCCCGGTCCATCGCCGCCTGGAGCTCCAGCGCCCAGGTGAGATGCGCCCCATCGCCATCGGCCGAATGCAGTTCGATCAGCGCGGCGATCAAGAACGCGTAATCCGCGGCGAAGCCAGCGATCCCGCTGCTCCGCTGGCGGTAGCTCCGGAACAGCCGAGCCCCATCCCACAGCCGCTTCTTCAGGAAGGCCGCCGCCCCTTTCGCCGCCTCTAACAAATCCGGCCGCTCCAGCACCCGCCCGCCGCGCGCCAGCGCGCCGATCATCAGCGCGTTCCACGCCGTCACCAGCTTGTCGTCCCGGTGCGGCAGCGGCCGTTGTTTCCGCGCCGCCAGCAACGTTCCGCGTGCCTCCGCCAGGATCGCCCGGATCTCGTCCACCCCCAGATCGAACCGCGCCGCCAGCGTCTCCACCGAACCCGCGCGGAACAACGTGTTCTGCCCCGCCAGCTCCTCATGCGGATCGCTCTCCGGCCGCGCGTTTCCTTCCGCCTGCACGCCATAGGCCGCGCAAAACACCAGCGCCGACCGCGTGTCCAGCCGCTCGAAAATCTCATCCGCTTCCCAGGTCCAGAACGCGCCCTCGCGCTTCTTCGCGGCATCCGCCGCCGGCAGGCTATCCGCATCCTCCGCCGCGTGGAACGCTCCGCTGGCGTCCTTCAATTCATCCAACACGTAGCGGAAGATGCCCTCCGCCGTCTCGCGGTACGCCGCCTTTCCGGTGACCTGCCAGCCGTCCAGATACACCATCGCGAGCTGGCCCTGGTCGTAGAGCATCTTCTCATAGTGCGGCACATGCCAGTAGCGGTCCACCGAGTAGCGGTGGAATCCGCCGCCGAGCTGGTCGTGCATGCCACCGGCCTGCATCGCATCGAGCGTGCGCTCCACCATCTGCAGGCACGCCGCGCCTTCCTCGCTTTCCACGCCGTAGCGTTCCGAAAGTTGCAACAGCAGGCCCGGCACCACCGGCCGCGGGAACTTCGGCGCGTTCCCCCACCCACCTTCCTGCGGATCGAACATCGCCTCGCAGCGGTCGATGAAATCGCCGAACACCCGCGGGTCCGGCAGGCCCTGCATCACCGCGCCGACATCGGCCTCCGCCCGCAGGTGGATCATCACCTTCTCCGCGCTGCCTTCCATCCGCGCGCGATCGTCCTGCCACAGGCGCCCGATCTCCTCGCACAGCCGCGTGAATCCCGCCCGGCCATACTTGTCCTCCGGCGGGAAATACGTCCCACCCACCACCGGCTTGCCCTCCGGCGTCAGCCACACGCTCATCGGCCAGCCGCCCTGCCCCGTCGTCGCCTGCACGAAGGCCATGTAGGTCGCGTCGACATCCGGACGCTCCTCGCGGTCCACCTTCACGTTGATGAAGTTCCGGTTCATCCGCGCCGCGATTGCTTCGTTTTCGAAGCTCTCATGTTCCATCACGTGACACCAATGGCAGGTCGAGTAACCCACCGAGAGAAACACCAGCTTGTCCTCCGCCTTCGCCCGCGCGAACGCCTCCTCGCCCCACGGCACCCAATCCACCGGATTGTGCGCGTGCTGCAGCAGATAGGGAGACGTCTCGTGGATCAGGGCATTCGGCATCGGGAAAACAGGAAACACCGCGGCCCGCTTCGGGACAATGCCCAACCCACATCATCGGCACACGGATTCCCCTGGCGAGGCTTCCCAACCTCCCGGGAGGGCACCCTCACTTCACCCGTGCGGAAGCCCCCTGAGCCCCCCGCAGGATCTCCTGCTGGATCTCCTGCAGCTTGTCATGCACCTCCGGCGAGCCCAGCAACCCGGCCGCGATCATGATCACCGCGACCGCGGCCACCAACGAGGCGAGCACCAGCAGCCAGTAGATGATCGCCAGGAAAATCCCCGCGCCGTCCATCTTCCGGTGGAAATTGTAGCCGCCCGGGCACGCGAACGCCCGGTATCCCACCCACAGGTTCAAAAATGGCACCAGATGTCCGAGGAACCACCAGCCGCTCATGCCCACGTTCCGCAGCCGCTTCACGCCCAGCACGATATTGCCAATCACCACCAGCACCGGAACCGCCATCATCACGTTCTCATGCCCCTCGATCAGGCTCGCGATCTGCGGCCGGATCAACCCCGGCGCATACGTGCCCACCGCCGACAGCACGATCGTGCCGATGAAATAGCCTGCACGCCCGACGCCCACCCAGTTCTTCTGGAGAGCCATCAGTTCCCGCGCGTTGTCCTCCTCCACGTCGGTGCTCAAGTCCGGAGTGGCGGCCATGGCGGGAACCTCCACCTCGGTCGGAACCACCTTTTCGAAAAGCCCCTCGATTTCGCCGGAGGGAAGCCAGCTTTCCATGCCTGCCCGCCACACCAGGTCCTGGCGCGGGTGGAGCTGGCCGTTGCTCGCCACGAACTTCAGCTCCTCCATTGCCACAGGGCCGTATTGCTTCCCGTCCTTGGAGAAAAACCAGGCGTCCTGCGGCACTTCGCTCATCGCCCCCGGGAATACCTCAAGGGAGGTTGATCGTCAAACCCGCCGCGCTTCGAAAGAATCCCTCGCCTTGCCGCGTCTGCTCCCTAACTTTCGTATTAGATGAAACGCCGCTCCTTGCTCACGATGGTTCCCGCCGCTTCGGTGCTCTTCGCCATGCGCTCCCACGGAAAACCGATTCCCCAGCCCGCACTCACCGCCGCCGGGTTCTCCATCGCCGTGCAGTGCTGGTCCTTCAACAAATACACCCTCTGGGAAGCCATCGAAAAGGCCGCCTCCACCGGAGCCGGCTCCGTGGAACTCTATCCGGGCCAGAAACTCGGCGGCCCCCACGGCGACCTGAAGATGGGCCCCGATCTGAAGCCCGAGGTCTACCAATCCCTGCTGGAGCATCTCACGAAGAACGGTCTCGTCGCCGTCAACTTCGGCGTCTGTGAGATCCCGAAGGACGAAACCAAGGCCCGCGCCACCTTCGAGATGGCGAAGACCCTCGGCCTCTACGGCCTCACCACCGAGTCCCTCGAGGCCCTCGACACCATCGAGAAGCTGGCGAAGGAATACGACGTGAAGGTCTGCTTCCACAACCACCCGAAGGGCACCAAGCTCGGCGACCCCCTCAAGACCCTGGAGGCCATCAAGGACCGCCACGAGAACGTCGGCTTCTGCTGTGACGTGGGCCACCTCGCCTCCTCCGGCTGGGAGCCGCTCGAGATCGTAAAGAAGATCTCCACCCGCATCCGCTCGTTCCATTTCAAGGACCGCGAATCGATCGAAAAGTGGACCCACGACCGCCCCTTCGGCACCGGCGTGATCAATCTCCCGGCCATCCTCGATGAAGCCCGCTCCAAGGGCTTCGCCGGCAATGTCAGCATCGAATACGAGCACAACTGGGAAACCTCCGTCCCGGAAATCTCCCAGTGCGTCGGCTACCTCCGCGCCTACTCGAAGCTGAAGGCTTGACCCCTTCCGGCCATCCATCCCGGGCAGGCGGCTCGTGCCGCCCGGGTCAATTCGCCACCTTCGGATTGGTACCGTGCTGGTATTCGTAGAGATTGGTCTTCCCGTCCAAATCGGCATCCGCGGTCGCATCGGCCGCGCTCAGCGGGTTCAAGCCATACGTTGACTCCCACCCATCCGGCATCAGGTCGCCGTCCGTGTCCGCCTTGGTGAGATCGGTTCCCTTCGTCTGCTCCTGCAGGTCGGTGAGACCGTCGCCGTCATGGTCGGTGGACGCCGCCTGCCAAAGATACGGCGAGGACACGTAGGTGTATTCCCCCGCGTCCACCACCCCGTTCGAGTTGGCGTCCACCCAATTCACCGTCCCGGCCTCGGTGAGATCCCATAGGCCGTCGCCATCCGTATCCTGACGATACAGGTCCCCGACCTCGGTGGCCGTCAGCACGCGGTTGTGCACCCGCAGCCGGTCCAGCATCGCGTCCGGCAGCGCGCTGGGCGTGTGCGCGGGGTAGAGGCGGCCGAAGGTGAATGTCGTCGTTGCGTCGTATGCCACCGGGTAGGACAAGCCGTTGCCCTCGATCATCAGCGTGCCATCGATGTATACCTTCTGCCCGTTTCCGGAGGCAGCGTAGGTTGCCGCGAGGTGGTGCCATTTCCCATCGTCCGTGGTGCCCAGCGGACGCGTGAAATTGTAGCCGTTGAACTCGGTCATCGGATCGCCCACCGACGATCCACCCGAGCCATTGGACGCATACTGGTGATAGCCGCCGAAGAACCACTGCTCGGTCGCGCCATGGCGCACCAGCAGGCACGTCCCCTGCGCGAGCGTCGCCAGTTGCGGCGCGGGCCCCGTGCCCTGGAGATCGTAGAGCGAGAAGATCGCGCGGTTGATGCCGTTCGCGTTTACAATGCTATTCTTCCCGAGCTTGAACCACCCGCTCACCGTCCACGCCGCCTGGCTCTGCACCGTGGCGGGCGGGATCGTGATGTAGCCGGTGCCGATGTTCGCGCCCCGCGAGGGCATCCCGAACCGCACGGGACCGCCGGAAAAGGAAGTCGCGTGCCGGTTCGACCCCGAGCGGTCGGAGAAGGTCGAACCCTGGATCGACTCGAAATCCCAGAAACCCCGCAAGCCGGTGGCGATCGACGCGGCCACGCTCGTCCCGTCCGGATCGGACAAGCCCGCATTCACCGTCGGATAGGGGTCCACGTTGTCCGCCAGATTGTCTCCGTCGGTGTCCGCCAGTTGCGGATTCGTCCCTTGCGCCGCTTCCTCCCAGGCGTTGAGCGTGTCACCATCCGGGTCCGCGGTCGAGTCCGTGACCCTCACCCGCCAGTAGCGCTTGGCCGCACCCACTCCACCCAACGTCAATTGGATATCCGAACCCGTCCCGTCGATCGCTGCCCCGGAGTTTGTCCAGGTGGCAAGACCGGCGGACGTCTCGAGTTGATACACCTTCCCCACCTGCGTCGGCCAGGTGAACTGGAAAAAGCCATCCGGGGGCGGCGTCCGGCCGATCTTCAGGTCGACACGCCCGGCAGGCCCGGCCGCGCTGAACGGATCCGTGCCCGCAAGCGACTCCTCCTCGTTCGTCCAGCCATCGCGGTCCGGATCAGCCGTTGCCGCATGATTGGGATTGGAAGCGGAAAACAAGCTCCCGCCATTGAACCGGCGCTCCCATACGTCTCCGAGGCCGTTGGCATTGGTATCTTGTACCGCCCCCGCATCCTGCATCAGCAGGACCACGAAAGCACCGGAGGAAAGGGGGAGCGGAAGACGGGAGATCTTCATGAAGAAACAGGGTGGAGACGCTCCTCCCGTGCGCCTATCTCCAACACCGCTCAAGTTTATTCATCCATCCGTGCAACTTACACGGTTAGATCATATCACATGCCACATCCGAAACGCGGTGAACACCGGGCGCTCCCATCCACCTCAACCATGATCGGGGCAGTAGCAGACGGTCTCCACCTCCGACTCCAACGCGAGGCCAGCATCCGTGATCGCCTGCGTGAAGTCCCCGACCTGCCCCTCACTGAGGCCGAAACACCTCGGCACCGAGCAGGTCTCGTAACGGAGCACCGCGGTACCCGCCGGCACCTTCGCCAACACCGCCCGGAAAACCGCCGGATCCTCCGTATCCACGATCTCCCGCGTCGATTGCCGCGCGAAGATGAACCGGGGCCTGGGATGCGTTTCATTCCCGGCATTCGCCAGCACCACCCCGCATTCCCCGCGGAGAATGAAGGGTGCCTGGTGATCAAACGCATCAACCGTCCAGAACACCAGCTTCCCGGCGGCATCGAGATCCCCCGGATGATAGTCCGGCTCCCTCACGGCAGCCGGAACGATCGCCATGCTGCCACCGGGGCGCGGCTTGTTGCAACCGGCCGCAGCCAGCACGACACCCAGGACGACGGCGCGCATGAAATGAGTCACGCCGCGATCTTGCCACGCCGCCCCCCGGACACAATCCGGTTCACACCCCGCGTGGCGGGCGCAAACTCACGCCTTCTTCCACTCCTCGCGCTCCCAGACACGGGCGCGGAGGGCTTCGGAGGCGGCGCGCGCTTCGGCCTCCTTCTTGCTCTTGCCCTTGCCGGTGGCCAGAACAAGACCCTGCCAACCGACCTCGGCCTGGAACACGCGGCGGTGGTCCGGGCCGCTTTCCCCGATGATCCGGTAGGTCGGAGCCTGGGGACACAGAGATTGCAGGCATTCCTGGAGTTCGCCTTTCGGATTCCGCTCCTCCGGGCTCGCGGCAAGACCACCGATCTCGGACTGGAGCAGGCGCAGCACCAGCTCACGCGAGGCCGCCACGCCGGAATCGAGATACACCGCGCCGATCAGCGCCTCGAAGGCATCGGCCAGCGTCGACAAACGGCGGCGGCCGCCCGTCGACTCCTCCCCCTTGCCGAGAAGCACATAATCCCCAAGGTGGATCGTCATCGCGAAGCGCGCCAGCGCCCGGCGGGAGACCACGCGGGAGCGCAGCTTGGTGAGACGGCCTTCCGGAAAGTCCGGGAACATCTTGAAAAGCTCCTCCGTGAGGATGAGTTGCAGCACCGCATCGCCCAGGAACTCCAACCGCTGGTTGTCGAAATGGGGCCGCTGGGACTCGTAGGCGAGGCTCGGATGGGTGAGCGCTTCTGCCAGAAGGAACGAGTTACGGAATTTGTAGCCGATCCGGCTTTCGAGGGGCTGCATGGTCACGCGGTCGAGGTTTCCTCTCTCCTCACCCGGACGCTTGCCGCTACCCGATGAGAAAAGTGGGGTGACCGACGGGACTCGAACCCGCAACAACCAGAATCACAATCTGGGGCTCTACCATTGAACTACGGCCACCATTTTATCGGCGGGCGGGAGAACTACGCGCCCCCGCCGGCTTTGGGAAGTGAAAAACGACAAATCGTCCAAAAAACTTCAGCCCAGCGCGGCCTTCACGGATCTCCGGTTCAGGAAGACCAAAACCAGCACCGGATAGATGCAGTACATGAGGGGGCCAATCACGATGCCCGCCATCATCGAGAACTTGGTGATCGCCAGCGCGGTCTCCGTTTCCTTGCCCGCGCCGCTGCCCTTGATCACTCCTTCCATGGCGGCGCTCATCCGCGGCAGCACGTACACCAAGGCCAGCACCACGGTGAGGAGCCTCAGCCCGATGGCGGTCCATGCATAGGCGTTCGAATACTTCAGTCCGCCCGCGCGGCGCTTCAGCAGGCCGAGCCCCGCAAGCACGAGCAACACGGTCAGCAACACCGACGCCCCGTATTGGAAATACGTCACCGGCTCCATCGACGTCACCAGCTCCCGGGACATGCGTGCCTGGATTTCCTGCTGCCCGCCCATTTTCTCCTGAGCCTCATACATCTTCTCCGTGACGGGCTTCATCACCACGGACGCCAGGACTCCCAGCGTGCCGATCGCCGCGAACACCAGGTGCAGGATGCCAAACACCTTGATCTGACCCGGAGGGCGGTCCAATGGAGCCTCTGCTGGAACAGGCGGCGGAGCGAACGACGGGGCATAGGGAGAGGATTCCTCGGGCATGATGGCATCGCACCGGATCGACCGCCTCTTGTCCAGCCGTGACCGGTCCCGATTTCGGAACTTGGCAGCTCCCCGCGGTCCTCCATGATCCCCCACGCAGCCTCCATGATTCGATTCATCCCGCTCGCCCTGACCGTCCTGGTCCTCACCCACTGCGGCGTCCCCCAAGCCCCGAGTTGCTCCAGCGTCCCCAAGGAATCCCGCGTGCCCTCCGCCGCGCTGATCGCCGAGGCCCGGGCCGATTGGGACATCCTCGCCAATCCCGCGCGCAAGGCCCAGTGGCCCGCCGCCCAGGCCAGCTACAATGCCGCGGTCGCCAAGCTGTTCGATCAATTCCGCTGTCCGCAACGTCCGTGGGACGAGGCCGCCGCCGCCCTAGGCACCCGCATCGAGCCCCAGGGCAAGGATGACGCCCACCTGAAGGACATCCAGGACCTATTTCCCTCCAGCCTCGTCGACACCGATCCGGTCGGCCCCCGCCAGACCACCGCGGGCATCGGCGTGCCGCTCGTCGGCTGGCACACCCAATCCTCCGAAGGCCGCACCCGCGCTCCCTTCGTGCCGCCCACCGGCCAGCCGTTCAACGTCACCGCCGTCCTGCGGTTCGACCGCGGCTCCCAGCCCACCTGGCATTTCACCGCGCCTCTCCAGAAGGACACCACTGAAATCGCCGGCCGCAGCGTGAAGCTCCAGGCCGACTGGTCCGCCAGCCACGCCTTCTACTGGCACATGAGCGACCTCGATGACTTCGACGCGCTCAAGGTCATCGTCCCCGCCCGTTTCAACGAGGAAACCGGCCTCTACTTCGGCCAGCCCTACGATCCCGACCGCATTCCCATCGTCTTCATCCACGGCATCAATTCCAGCCCGGCGGCCTTCAAGCACGTCATCAACGCCCTCGCCGGCCAGGAATGGTTCCGCAAGAAATACCAGGTCTGGTTCTTCAACTACCCGACCGGCAACCCGTGGATTCTCAGCGCCGCCCGCTTCCGCAGCCACATGAACGCCGCCGCCAAATTCGCACGCGAACACGGCGACCATGGCAATCTCAACCAGACCGTGATCGTCGCCCACTCGATGGGCGGCCTCATCACCCGCACCGCGATGAGCGAACCCGGCACCTGCTTCTACGACTGCTACTTCAAGAAGCCGCTCAACCAACTCAATCTCTCTCCCGAGGGCCGCAAGATGATCGAAAACGGCCTCCTCTATAAACCCGTCACCTTCCCGAACCGCGTGGTGTTCATGGCCGTGCCCCACCAGGGCAGCCCGCTGGCCGAGCGCGTCATCTTCACCTGGCTCTCCCGTCTGGTGCGGCTGCCGAAGACCCTCACCGTCGAGATGGTGGACATCACCCTGCGCAATGCCGGGGACATCCTCCTCCCCGATCCCGGCCACCTCCCCACCGCCATCGACAATCTCGCGCCGAACGATCCGAGCGTGCTGGCTCTCCAAAAAACCCGTCTGATCCCCAAGCTGCACCTCCACTCGATCATCGGCGACCGTGGCCGCGGCGACACTCCGAACAGCAGCGACGGCATCGTGCCCTATTGGTCCTCCCACCTCGACCACGTCGAAAGCGAGAAGATCGTCCCTTCCGGCCACAGTGTCCCGGACAACGCGGAAGCCGCCGATGAGGTCATCCGGATCCTCCGCCTCCACGCGAAAATCCACTGATTCTCAATTCGTCAGATCCCATCGAGCAAAAAAAGACCGGACGGTTTCCCGTCCGGTCTCTTTCGTTCATTGCATGTACCCAAGAAAGCTGGTGGGTGCCTCATGAGACACCGGGAGCGCACGATTTATTGCGCGCAACCCAATTGCCGACAATTACTACACCGGCTTAACGATGTTGCAACCAACATTTGTCCACTTTTCTGCATACTTTTTTTGGTCAATTCGCCAATGAGCGGCCTAGGTGGTCCATGCCATCATTCGTTCACCTTGGCGCGCATGAAGTTCTTGGTGTCCAAGGCAACAGTCCCCGCCGTGCGGAAGGTGCGGTAGGTCCATCCGGCGTCCAAAACCGGTAGCGACAAGGTCGCCTGCACCGCGGCCGAGTCCCCGGGGCTGAGTTCGGAAACCGACAGCTCGAAGGTCCCCAGGTCCGCCGAACCCTGGATATGGTAGATCACCCCGTTGACCGCGGCCGTTGAGACCATCTCCATTCCATCCGGCGAGCTGAAGGTCACTCCCGTGAACACCGGCAGCGTCAAGGTCAGCACCTGATCCGGTCCCAAGGTCGCCACCTTGACCCGGATTTTGCCACTGCTCACTCCGGACAACGGATTCCCGTCGAAGGCGAATTCCGCCAGGTTGTTGGAACCGTCGTTGTCCGGATCCTGGCCCTTGCCGTCATTCAGGCCGTAGGTGAGCCCATAAAGGCTCATCCATGTGTCATAAGGCGTGGACGGGGCTCCGGTGAGCACATTGAGGATGCCGGTGCCGGTGATCCGGGTGGTCTTGTGGGCGGCCGCGGATGACGGCGAACCCCAGGTTCCCGCCTGTTGCAGCACTCCTCCGAAGTTGAGCTGGTTGATGGTGTCGGTGCCCACGTAGTTGAGGTTCAAGGTCGCTCCGGTGGCCGCGATATTCACGGTGGAGGTATCCGCCAGATACGCTGTGACGAGGGACAGGATGCCGCCGTTCACGGTCGTCGACCCCGTGTAGGTGTTCGTGCCGGTGAGGGTCCAGGTGCCGGTGCCATCCTTCGTCACGCCCATGGTGGCGGCTGGATTGGTGGTGCTGTCCTGGATCACCCCGCTGACCAACCCATTTCCCGCTCCCGTCAGGGTGTTGGTCCTGCCGGTCGTAAGGGCCGGTCCGACGCCGAGCGTGCCTGCCAGTTCGAGGAAGTTCCCAACTCCCGCGTCCGATTGGATATTGAACCCATTGCCGCCCGTGCCGGTCACCGTCAGGTTGCCGACGAGCTTGGTGTTCCCGCTCACATTCTGGATATTGGGAGTACCACCGGCCGACGAACTGGTGGAGGACGCGGCGTTGAAGGTGGTGGAAAGGGTGTTCGAGCCTGTGAGCTGCAATGCCAAGGTGCCGGTATTGACCCCGGTCTTGCTGAAGGTCACCGTACCCGTCCCCAGGGCACCCGGGGTCATCACCAGCAGCGTTCCACCATTATCCGCGATCGTGATGCCCGAGGGCAAGGTATTGGCGGCATTGGTGAGCACCAGCGACCCCTGGCCGATCTTGATCAGGCTGCCGGATGGCCCGGTCAGGGCCGTCGCGATCGACACGAGCTGGCTGTTGGTATCCAACCGGTAGGTTTGGCCCGAAGCTTGGGAAAAGCGGCTCGAATAGTCGGTGGTGTTGGCGACAGTGAACTGGAGAGTCCCTCCGCCGAAGCTGATCGTGCCGGTGGTGCCGATCGCGTCGGTCGATCCGAGAGAGAGCGTGCCGGCCGTGAGAGTGGTGCCACCGGTGTAATTGTTCGTGCCGGTCAAGGTGGTGGTGCCGGTTCCGGTGTGGGTCACCGTGCCCGTGCCCCCGATGTTGTTCGCCACAATGGAGGCATTGGTTCGGTTGAAACGCAGGGCGGCATTGTTCGTCACGCTACCGGTGCCAAGGGTGCCCGTGGTTCCGCCGTTTCCGATCTGCAGGATACCCGTGGTGATTTTGGTGAGGCCGGTGTAACTGTTGGTACCGGACAGGATCACGGTGCCGCTGACATTGGTGGCACCATTGATCTCCAGTCCCGCGTTTCCGGTCATCGGGCCGGAGAACACCGGCCCCGGAGAGGCACCGGACCCAGCACCGATGCGTGTGTCCGCGGAGAGATTGACGGCCCCCGAGAAGACCACCGAGTTTCCGTCCACCCGGATCGCCCCGTTTTGCACGGTGCCAGCGTTCTCATACCACCCGTTGCCTTTCACATCCAGGTTGTTGGCGAAGGTCAGGCTGTTCGTGGACACATAGATCTGGCCGCCCGCATTGACCGTCGCGGCTCCTGTGCCAAAGGCGGTGGCGCTGCTCGCGTTGGCACGGGCGTTGTTGATCGTGGTGCCACCCGTGTAGGTACTGGCGTTGTTGACCGTGTAAGCACTCAGACCGCCGTTCGGAGCCGGTCCGTTGACACCATTGTAAGTGACGCTGCCAGCTCCCCCGATGGCTCCCACACAGTCAACGTTGCTGCTGGTCGCGACGCGGTCGTTGAGAATCAGCATCGTGGCCGACTGCATGGTCACGGAAGCATTGATCCCGAGGGTGGCGGTCGCGCCGGTGGTGGAGCTATCTCCGACCTGGAGGATACCCGCGCCGACGGTGTAGCCGCCGGAGGCGGTGTTGATCCCGGTCAGCACCGTGGTTCCCGCGCCCACCTTGGTCACACTCACGACCCCCGTGCCGTTGTCCGCCAGCACCGAACTGATGCTCATGGGAACGGAGGCCTGGGAATTGTTGAGCACCAGCTCGCCCGCGATGTCGATCGTGGGTCCACCCGCGGTCAGGGTCGAGACGGTGACCGAGAGGCCCCCACTGCTGGAGGTGGCCACCAGGGAGCCGAGCGACCCCAGCCGGAGCGTGGTGGCACCGCTGATGGTGGCGAGCGCGGAAGTCGTGCCGACGGTCAAAGTGTTCGTGTCGGTGGTGGCCGCCGCCAGGGTGACATTGCCCGAGACACCACCCTCGACGATCCGCTGGTTGAGGGTGCCGTTGTTGGCGACCACCCCTCCGAGGCGGACGAGGTCCGCGAACCCGGTGTAAGGCACGATGTTCCCGCTGCCGTCGTTCATCGCCAGGCTCGATCCTCCCAGGATCACCCCGGGCAGGAGCCCGTTGACATTGGCCGTGGAGGTGGTCGCGAGGCTGGTGGGGGTTGTGAGGGCAATATCGAGCTGGCCATTGATGCGGGTGATGGCCCCCAGTGCGATCCTCGAACTGCCGCTGCTGCGGCCGATGCTGGTGAACCCGCTGAAAGTGGTGCCTCCCGTGAGTTCTGTGTGGGAGCCACCGTTCAGCATGACGGCGCTGCCGTTGAGCGTCAGCAACGCCCCGTCCGCCAGCTTGGAGTTGTTCTGGTTGGTGTAGTCCAGGGTGAGGAGCCCGAGATTGTAGGTCGTGGTGCCGGTGTAGGTATTCGCCCCACCGAGGGTGACCACTCCGTTGACCGTCTGGATCAGATTGCCGCTTCCTCCAATTGGCCCGTTCAGCGTGAGCGCCCCCACGCTGGCATCGAGGGTGGCGGTGATGCCGGAATTGATCGTCATCGCGTTGGCAAGCGTCCGGGCGGCGCTGACGCCCCCGGTGGCGAGGGTCGCATTGCCCGCGAACTGGAGGGTGCTGGTACCGAGCGCGGTGTCATACGTCGACACGATCAGCTTGCCGGAGTTCAGCTTGGTGGTCCCGATGTAGGTGCTGTTGCCCGCCAGGGTCAGGGTGGAAGTGGCGTTGATGTCGAGTTGCCAGGTGCCTCCGGCGTTGCCGCCGGCCAGAACACCGTTGAGCACGATGTTCCGGGACGCATCGAGGAGGAAGCGGTTGGTGACGGCGCTGCTGCTGAAGGTGATGTTGTTGGCGAGGGTGGCATCCACTTGGAAACGAAGGCCGGTGATGCTGCCGGTGTGAGTGTAGGTGAGGTTGCCTGTGCCGAGGCCGCTGGCGTTGTTCAGGTCGATGGCCCCGTGGGTGGCGGAGGTCGCGGAGCCGTTGGAGACGGTCGTGCCACCGGTGTAGGTGTTCGCCCCGCTCAACTGGACGTAACCCCCACCCGATTTCGTGAGCAACCCGGACCCGGTGATCACACTCGACACGGTGATGCCGAAGTTGCCGCTGGTGCTGTCCCCGATGATGGTGCCTCCGGAAGCGCCAAGGGTTACCCCACGGTTCGCGGGAATGGTGACCCCGACGATCTGGCTGCCGGAGTTGCTGATCGCGCCGCCGTTGAGCGTCAGACCGTCCGCGACAAAACTGGGAGGCGTGCCGCCGAGGTTGCCCGTCGCATCCTGGACGAGGGTGCCTTGGTTGACGGTGATCTTGCCAGTGAAGGCCTTCGTGGAGGCAAACGTGTAGGAACTGGAACCGGTCTTGAGCAGGTCCCCGGTGCCGGTGATGGCGCTGGGCAAGGTGGTGCCGGCGGAGCCGGTGATCGTGGTGGTGGTGCCGGTGGCGAGAGCGATGGTGCTGCTGAGCGTGGCCGCCGAACCCAGGTTGTTGATGGTGCCGCCATTCGACGTGATGGGCCAGGTGACTCCGCCAGCCACGTTTGCATAAATGCCCAGTGTGCCGGTGGCGGCGATGGTGATGGTGCCGGTGCCCGCGGTGGAGGTCGTGCTTTCCAAGCTGAGGGTGCCAGCGTTGATGACGATATTCCCCTGCGAAATCGGCGTGCCGACCACACTGACCTGGTTGGCACCGATCTTGGTCAGGGTGAAATTCCCCATTTCCAGAAAAGAGGTGGGGGCTCCGTTCGCGCTGCGGATGTCGAACCGGGCCGTGCCGCCAACGGAGGCGTTGGCCGTCAGCGTCAGGTTGTTCAGGGCGTTGATCTGGCTCGAGCCGTTGTTGACCAATGACCCGAGGCTGCTGACACCATCGCCCTCGATCTTGATGATTTCCGAAATGGTCGCGGAGTTCAGCGACTGGCCGTTGACGTCCAGGGTTGCCCCGGTGGCCACAAGCGTCTCGTTCCCGATGCCGGATGCCCCCAGGGCATTGGCGTTGCCCAGTTGCAGGATACCGGCGTTGACCAAGGTCTGCCCCAGGAAGGTATTCGGCGTGGACAGGAGGAAGGTGCCGGCCCCCTCCTTGGTCACCGTGGTGCCACCGGCGATGACCCCGGTCCCGGTCATGGACACGGTGCCGGAGGTGTTGTTCACCAACAGCGCGGATGGATAGACGATCCCCGAGATGGTGACCGCGTCGGCAGTGTCGAAGATGACCGAGTCGCCCGATTGGAAAGTGATCGGGCCGGCGGCAAAATTGGCACTGGTGGACCAGGTGGTGTTCGCCACGTCCCAGGTGAGCAACGAGACGTCGTACTGCAGAACCAGCTTGGCATTGACCAGATCGTTGGTGATGGAGGAATTCCGGAAGCCCGCGATGTTGTAGCTGCCGGTGCCTATGGCAACGCCCACCCCGTATTTGATGAGGTCGACGGTCTTGGTGCCGACGGTGGGGGATGGATTGGCGAGGACGAGATTGACGGTGCCGGCGGCGCTGACGGTGTTGAAAGTCAGGATCGAGGACCCCACCAACAAGGTGGAGTTGTTCAGCAGCGACAGGGAGCCCAAACTGGAACCCGAGCCGGTGATGGTGGAATTCAGGTTCACCGTGACATCCGAGGTGAGCGAACCGGTGATCTTCAGCGTGCCGGCGTTTGAGTTCACCGTGGTGGTGCCGCTGTAGTTGCTGGCCCCGGCCAGCACGAGGGTGCCGATGTCGGTCTTGATGAGATTGCCCGCGCCGGTGATCGCCCCGGCAATGGTCACGGTTCGACCATAGCCGGTCTGGATGGTGCCGCCGCCGGCACCCAAGGTGATGCCGCGGTTGGCATTGAGGCTCACATCGAAGCCCGAGGTGAAGACAGTGCTGGAAGTCGCCACCGTCATGTTCGCGAGAACGCCCCCGTCCAGGGTCAGGTAATCCGCCTGGGCGGCTCCGGGCACGGGGCCGAACGCGAGATCCCCGCTAATGCCGAGCACGCCGCCATTGACGAGGAACTTGCCGGCATAGGTGGACGTCTGGGACGCCAGGGTGGCCGCTCCGGTGCCGGACTTCGTCAGGAGCAAGCCGCTCACACCGGACAGGGCACCGGTCTGGTTGAAGAAAAGGGTGCCCCCGACGTTCCAAACCTGGCTCGCCGACAGGTCGGTGTCGGCATTGACGGTGAGGCTGCGCGGACTGGTGCCGGTGGTGTTGAGCACGATTCCGGCGGACCCGAGAGACATCACCTTGCCGGTGGTGGCATTGATGGTGATGTTCGCGCCAGGATTGGTGCCATCACCGATCTGGAGTCCTCCCCAGGCCAGGTTGTCGCCAATCGACACGGCTGCGTTGCCGGAGGCGACCGTGGAATTCCAGAGGGCGGTGTCACCGGTGCCAGGAACCACTCCACCGGACCAACTGCCGGTCGCGTTCAAGGCGGTCGTGTTGTTCGCCTTGACGACATTCACGGCCCTGGCGGTGGGGGGCAGGACCAGCGAGAAGGCCACCGTAATGGCCGGAGAAACAAACCACAAACCACGACCAACGAACTTCGTCTTCATGGGAAAGCGGGGTTAAAGGATTTTGGGGGAGTATCGTTGTATCTGACTGTTGGAGAATTTGCAATCCACGTTTTGCGGGGGCGTTTCCACCCGCCGGGAGGGGGCCGGAAACTCGCCGCGTCTGCGCTCTGGACTCCGCCAGCGGCCCCCACTAGCGTCCCGCGCATGTCGCTCCCGGCCGCCGAACAACTCCGCCTGCTCACCGCCGGCACCGCCAAGGTGCTCTCGGAAAAGGAACTCGCCGACAAACTCGCGCTCGCCCGCCCGCTGCGCGTGAAGCTGGGCGTGGACCCGACCGCGCCGGACATCCACTTCGGCCACACCGTGGCGCTCGAGAAACTCCGCCAGTTCCAGGAACTCGGCCACCAGGCGGTGCTGCTGATCGGAGACTTCACCGCCACCATCGGCGACCCGTCCGGCCGCTCGGTGACCCGCCCGCCGCTCACCCGCGACGAGGTGCTGGCGAACGCCGAGACCTACACCACCCAGGCGTTCAAGATCCTCGATCCCGAGAAAACCGAGGTCGTCTACAATGGCGACTGGTTCCGGAAAATGACCTTTGAAGAGGTCCTGAAGCTCAACTCCCGCGTGACGCTCCAGCAGATGCTCCAGCGCGAGGACTTCCGCACCCGCCTCGACTCCGCCCAGGAAGTGCGCCTGCACGAGCTCCAGTACCCGATCATGCAGGGCTGGGATTCGGTGGAGATCCGCGCCGACGTCGAGATCGGCGGCACCGACCAGCTTTTCAACATCCTCGTGGGCCGGGACCTGCAGAAGGAGGAAGGCCAGCCGCAGCAGGTGGTGATGGTCGTGCCGCTGCTGGAGGGCCTCGACGGCGTGAAAAAGATGTCGAAGTCCTACGGCAACTACGTCGGTGTGAACGACGCGCCGCAGGAGATGTTCGGCAAGCTGATGAGCGTGTCCGACACCCTGATGGCGCGCTACTACCAGCTCCTGCTGGGGGAAACCCTTTCCCCGGACGTCCATCCGATGGAGGCGAAGAAGGCCCTTGCGGAGAAACTCACCTCACGCTACCACGGCGCGGAGGCGGGCACCGCCGCCCGCGCGGACTGGGATACCCGCTTCTCGAAGAAGGACCTGGCCGCGGCCGACCTGCCGGAGCTGGCCCTCGCCGATCTCCCGGCGGAAGCGACCGTACTGGTGCTCTCCGCCCACTGTTTCAAGGCCGCCTTCGACACCGAGAAGTCCAACGGCGAGCTGCGCAAGCAGTTCATCACCACCGGCTCGGTGCAGCTCAATGGCGAGAAGTTGACGGACCCCTCCGCCGCCGTATCGGTGCAGGCGGGCGACGTGCTGAAGCTCTCGAAGAAGCACGCGGTCCGCTTCATCTAACCCGCCTCATTCCATGTCCTCCGAACTTCCCATCCTCTACGTCAAGATCGGCTGTCCGTGGTGCGACGACGTGATCGAATACCTCGACAAGAAGAAGATCGAGGTCGAGACGATCGTCGTGAGCGGCAACCGCGAGGCGATGCAGGAGATGGTGGATCTCTCCGGCCAGTCGAAGGCGCCGACGATGGACTGGCACGGCGAGGTGCTGGCTGATTTCGGCGTGGACGAGCTGGTGCCGTTCCTCCGGAAGCGCGGGGTGGTGTGACCCCGCAGGCGGGGACCCCATTTGGACTACCCGCAATTTGCTAGAAGGGGCGTGGGCTTGGTGTATGCATGCCCATCATGCCTCTTTACCTCCGTCCTTTGCTCCTGGCCTGGCCGTTCGCGGCTGGAGTTCTCCACGCCGCTCCCGAAGTGCCCTTGTGGAAAGGCACGCCGCCCGGCGAGCTGCCCGCGGTCCAACAGGGAGCCGCGCCGACCGGGAAGATGAACGATGACGAGCGGATGACCGACGTGGCGGCGCCGACGCTGACGTGGTTCCATCCCGAAAAGCCCGACGGCCGCGCGCTGATCGTGTGCCCCGGCGGTGGCTACAAGATCCTCGCGATCCACAAGGAGGGCGACAAGGTGGCCGAGCGTTTCGCCAAGGAAGGCATCACCGTGGCGGTGCTGCACTACCGCGTGCCTGCCGCCAACACCGATGCCGCCGACGCGGGCCCGCGCCAGGATCTGGCCGAGGCACTGCGCCAGGTGCGCGCGGAGATGAAGGCGAAGGGGTTCAACGGCAAAACCGGCGTGCTCGGATTTTCCGCCGGCGGCCACCTCGTGCTGGAGTCGGCCTACGGACCGATGCCCGCCGGGGCGGAGCGCCCGGATTTCGTGGTGGCGATCTACCCGGCCTATCTGACCGACAAGGAAGGGAAGCTGAAGCCGGAGTTCGCGCCGACCAAGGACTCGCCGCCCGCCGCCTTCTTCCACGCCGCGGATGACAAGTATCCGGCGGACGGCAGCGCCCAGCTTTGGCGAAAACTGACTGAAGCCGGGGTGAAAGCCGAGCTGCACGTCTATGCCTCCGGCGGCCATGGTTTCGGCATTTCCGAGCCCAATCCCGACAAGCCGAGCTCGCTGTGGCCGGATGCCGCGGCCGCCTGGTTAAAGGGAATGCGCAAGTAGCTATCCGGGAAGCACATTTCTTTGTGCAAGCAATTCCCCGATCCCGGCGTAGGAACCGGTTGAATGGATCGGCGGATCAGCGGCAGCATTCTTTCCCTCGGACTCGGCCTGGCAGGCGGTTGGCTTGCCTGGCCGGTCACGCGTGCGTCCGGGGAACCGGTTGCCTCGGTTCCAGCGGCCAAACCGGCGGTCGACCAGACGGCGCGCTACAAGAAGGAGATCGAGCCGCTGCTGGTGACGTATTGCTACGATTGCCACGGCGACGGCTCCCACAAGGGCGAGCTGGCGATCGATTCCTTCAAGGACATCGCCGCGATGCAGGGCAACCGCGAGGTCTGGAAACGGATCCGCGAGCACATCGGCTACAAGCTGATGCCGCCGGCGGACGAGGACCAACCGGACGACAAGGAGCGGAAGCAGTTGCTCTCGTGGATCGACGACGCGGTGTTCCCGGTCGACCCCGCCCGCCCCGATCCCGGCCGCATCCCGCTGCGCCGCCTGAACCGGGAGGAATACCGGAACACGATCCAGGACCTGCTGGGCGTGGAGGTGGCGGTGGAAAACGTGCTGCCGCCGGATGACTCCGGCTACGGCTTCGACAACATCGGCGACGTGCTGACGCTCTCGCCAGTGCACATCGAGCGCTACCTGGCCGCGGCGCGGCAGGCGCTCGACAAGGCGGTGCATCCCGATCCGATGCCGCGGCCCGAGCGCAAGATCGCGGGGGCGACGATGGACGGACCCGGCCTGCGCTCCGAGGACGGGCACTACCTCTGGAAAGCCGGGGAGGCGACCTGCCATCCCTACTTCACCGCCGGCCGCTACAAGCTGAAGGTGGTCGCCGCGGGCACCTGGGGCGGCAACGATCCGCCGAAGATGGAGCTGCGGCTGGATGGCAACCTGGTGTCCACCTGGGACGTGAAGAACCCGATGGATTCGCCGAAGTGGTACACCGCCGAAGTGAAGATCGAGGCGAAAGGCGAGCACCGCATCGGCGTGACCTTCCCGAACGATTTCTGGGACGAATCAATCAAGGACCCGGCACGGCGCGACCGGAACCTGATGGTGAACCGGGTGGAGATCGAGGGCCCGCTGGACGGACCGCTGCCACCGAAGCCGGAGACCCACCGCGCGATCTACGGGGAACGCCGTAGCGGCGAGGATGACAAGGCCTACGCGCTGGGCGTGCTCTCGAAGTTCGCCCGCCACGCCTTCCGCCGCTCGCCCCATCCGGGCGAGGTCGAGCGTTACCTCCGCTTCGTCGATGTAGCGGGCTCGCAGGGCCAGGGCATCGAGCACGGCATCCGGCTGGCACTGGAGGCGATGCTGGTGTCGCCCTCGTTCCTGTTCCGCGAGGAGCCGGTGCAGGGCGGCGGACGGGCGGACAAGATCGTCCAGCTCGGCGAGCACGCGCTGGCCTCCCGGCTCTCGTATTTCCTGTGGAGCAGCATGCCGGACGACCGCCTGCTGGATCTCGCGGACGCCGGCCAGCTCCGCAAGCACCTCGACGAGGAGATCACGCGGATGATCGGGTCACCGAAATCCGAACGCTTCATTTCGAACTTCGGCGGCCAGTGGCTTCAGCTCCGCAACCTCGCGTCCGCATCGCCGGACGAGAAGCGCTTCCCCAACTACAACCGCGCGATCGGACGGGACATGCGGAAGGAAACCGAGCTTTTCCTCTCCGACACCCTCCACTCCAACCAGCCGATCACCACGCTGCTGGACGCGGACTACTCCTTCCTCAATGGCAACCTGGCGCGCTTCTACGGCATCCCCGGAGTGGACGGAAAGGAATTCCGCAAGGTCTCGCTGGCGGGCACGCCGCGGCGCGGCCTGATGGGCCAAGGCGCGGTGTTGATCGTGACCTCCTACCCCACCCGCACCTCGCCGGTGCTGCGCGGCAAGTATGTGCTCCAGAACCTGCTGGACCTCACTCCGCCACCCCCGCCACCGAACATCCCGCAACTCGGCGGCAACCACGGCCAGAACCTCACGCTGCGCGAGCAGATGGAGATCCACCGCAAGGATCCCTCGTGCGCGAACTGCCACGCGCTGATGGACCCGATCGGCTTCGCCTACGAGCAATACGATGCCGTCGGATCCTTCCGCAACGACGACCGCGGCAACCCGATCAACACCGCGGGCAAGCTCTCCGACGGCACGGCTTTCACCACCGTCGACGAACTCCGCGCGCTGATCCTCACCAAGCACGGCGGGGAGTTCCAGCGCGCGCTGGCGTCGAAGCTGCTCACCTACGCGCTGGGCCGCGGCACCGATTGGTACGACCGCCCGGCGATCGACGCGATCACCGCGAAAGCCGCGAAGGACAACGGTCGCTTCCAGACTTTCATCCGCGCCGTGATCGACTCCGTGCCCTTCCAATACCGCCGGTCTTCCTGAAACCCCGACACCCCGCCGCCATGACACCCCGCCGCCGCTTCCTGCAAGGACTCGCCGCCACCTGCGCGCTGCCCTACTTGCCGTCCGCGCAGGCCGCGACGACCGCGGCCGCCGCATCCCCGCTGCGGATGGGATTCGTTTACATTCCAAACGGGGTGAACCTCGACCTGTGGCGACCGGCGGCCGGCAGCCAGCTTTCCCCCACCCTCCAACCGCTGGCCGCGCTGCGCGAGCACTTCTCGGTCTTCCGTGGGCTGGACCAGCACAAGGCCGCCGCGAACGGCGATGGCGCGGGCGACCACGCGCGGGCAAACGCGACTTTCCTGACCGGTTGCCAAGCGCGCAAGACCGCCGGCTCCGACATCCGGCTCGGCATTTCCGTGGACCAACTCGCCGCGAACGAGATCGGCCACCTCACGCGGCTGCCTTCGCTCGAACTTTCCACCGATCCGCCGCGCGCCGCGGGCGAGTGCGACTCCGGCTATTCCTGCGCGTATCAGTTCAACCTCTCGTGGCGCAGCGAGAACATCCCCGCCCCGGCGGAACGTGATCCGCGGATGGTGTTCGAAAAGCTCTTCGGCTCCGGCGATGAGAAGCAGGACGCGCGCCGCCGCGTCTACGAGAAGAGCGTGCTCGATTTCGTGCTGGAGGATGCCAAGCGCCTGCAAGGCCGCCTCGACCACGAGGACCGCGGCAAGATGGACCAGTACTTCAGTTCGGTGCGGGACGTGGAAACGCGCATCTCGCGCGCCGAGCAATTCCGCAAGGAAGTGCCGGAGGACAAGCGCCCGAACGGCGTGCCGGAAATCTACCGCGACCACATCCGGCTGATGTACGAGTTGATGGCGCTGGCCTTCCAGACGGACAGCACGCGCATCGCTTCCTTCCTACTGGCGCACGATGGCTCGAACCGGACCTTCCCCGAGATCGGCATCCCCGACGCGCACCACGGTCTTTCCCATCATCGAGGCGATCCAGAGACGCTGCGCCGCATCGGCGAGATCGACCGCTATTACGTCGAGCAGTTCGCGTGGTTCCTGGAGAAGATGAAATCGATCCCGGACGGCGATGGCACGCTCCTCGACCACTCGATGATCGTCTACGGCGGCGGCATCGCCGATGGCAACCGCCACAACCACGATGACCTGCCGGTGCTGCTGGCCGGGCACGCCAAGGGCACCCTCAAGCAAGGCCGAGTGATCGAAGCCCCGAAGGGCACGCCGATGACGAACCTGTATCTCTCGATGCTGGACCGGATGGGCGTGAAGGCCGCGCGGCTCGGTGACTCGCAGGGAGAGCTTTCCGGGATCTGATCAACGCAGCCCGGGCGGTGCGTTGCGCTGATAGAGATCCTCGATGGTCTCCGGCAGCAGCGCGACCGGGAAGACATACAGCTCGTCGATGCTGCCGCGGAACGAGTAGCTGGATTCGTTGTCGACCCGATGGCCGATGGTGAGAGGGAAGGCATTCGGCCCATCGATCTGGGTGTCCACCTCCCGCGTTTTGACGTAGGTGGAGGGATCCAGGCGGCCGTCGATGTAGTAGCGGATGTCGTTGGTGCTGCTGTGGGGGCCGCCAGGAAAGACCACCGCCACATGGTGCCACTTACCATCGCGCAGGTCGGTCGATCCGATGCTGGCCCCGCCCTGCACCTCCACGCGGATCGCGCCCTTGGTGCCGTTGTTGTCGGTGCCGTTGTTCCAGGCGACCTGCCACTTCCGTCCCATGCCCGGCGTGGAAGGCCCCCACGACAGCATCGAATAACAGAAGGTATCCGGGGTGCCAGGCGGGACCATCACCCAGAAGGTCACCGAGCGGGCCTGGTTTCCGGCATAGCCGGGAAAGCCGGTGCCGATCACGGTGGCGAAGCCATCGAGCTTCACCGCGTTGCCGAATTTCCCCGGCACCAGCGAGGGATGGGTGACGTCCTTCAACTCCACCATCCGCGCCACGAAAGGCGCCTGGCCCTCCGGCCGCACGCCGGTCTCATCGAAGGTGCCATCGGCATTGTTCATCGCGTCGAAGCTCCAGTGCAGGTAGGTCGTCGGCATCAGCGCGCTGTCGGTGCGCGCCACCTTGCCGAAGTCGCCAGGCTCATAGCGGGGCGCTTCATTGAGAACCCCGGAGTCGGCGAGGCGAACGGACTTCGACTTGGCGATCTTGAGCGAATCCCGGACGCCGCGCTTGGGATTGAGCTCCACCTCCCCGGCGAGCACGTGGACCTCGGCATGGCCGTCCTCCTCCACCGCCACGCCGAAACGCGAGCCGCGGTGGCGGAGTTCACCTGTGGGGGTTTCGATCACGAAGCCGCCGGCTTGATCGGGGATGTCGACGATCGATTTCCCGAGTTCGAGGCGGGCACGGTTCGGCGAGGACACATCGAGGCGGGCGGGAGCCTGGAGCCGCACGCTGGCGCCGGAATCGAAGGTGATCTGCGCGGAGCCCTCGGTGAGTTCCATGATGCCGGTGGAGATCCATTCACCCACAAGGGGCTGGCCGCTCTTCCACTTCGCGTCGCTGGCTTGGGTGATGCGGGCGACGAACGCGCCGGAGCCACCGGCCCGCTCCTTTTCCACCACCTGGATGATCTGTTTCGCGGGCTTGAAAAGGATGCCCATTCCCGCGCCCAAGGCCACCAGGGCCGCGGCGGCGGGAAGTTTCCGCACCCACGCGGGGAAGCGCGTGACCTTCGTCGCGGGCACATCCGCCTCACGGGCAGCATCGCGAAGCTCCCATTCCAGGCGACCGTGGATCTCGGCCTGGATGCAGTAGTGCTCCATGGCGACCGGGTCCTCCCGCATGCGCCGCTGGAGTTCCGCGAAATGCTCGGGCGCGAGCGAGCCTTCCAACAAGGCATCGATCCATTCCATCGTCTCGCGGTTCATGCGACACCTCCTTCCACCCGGTTTCGGCGCTCGACGCAATCGCGCAGTTGGTTCCGCATGCGGAAGAACCACTGCTGGAGCGAGCCCTCCGTTTTCCGGAGATCGCGCGCCATGTCCCGGACCGTGCGACCGACCACGTAGCGGGTGTGGATCAGCTCGCGGTCGCCGGGCTCGAGCTGCTTCATGCACTCGCGGAGCGCGGCCTGCTGGCCATCCGCAAGGGACTCCGGAGACGAGCTACGCGCGGAGATCTGCTCCATCAGGTCGCTGTCGAAGACGAGCCACTGGCGGCGCTTGTCGGAGCGCAGGGCCTCGAGCGTCTTGAGGTGGGCGATGCGGAAGGCGAAGGCCTTGAAATTGGTCCCGGGCTCGAAGGTGTCCGCCTTGTTCCACAGCACCAGGTTCGTTTCCTGAAGGATGTCCTCCACGTCCGCCTGTGGGGCGAGGCTGCGGATGTAGCCGTAGATCGCCGGCTGGTGGCGGGTCACCAGTTGCAGGTATTCGATCCGGAGTTCTTCCATGGCGGGAGTGGAGGCAATGGAATCAGGTTTCATCCGGAGGGGAAAGAAGATGCTCGGCGTGGGTCGCGGTTTGAAGCGTCAGGGGCCGGTGGCCCGCACCCGGAGGAACAACTTCTCCGGGGTCTCGGGAGCGGTAGACTCCACGGTGACCTCGTCGAAGTCCCCCTCCGGGAACACCGACACCTCGGAGACCTGAAGGCTGCTCCAGTTGACGAGATCGGACGAGGACTGCACCTGATACACCAGCGTGGACGGTCCGCCACGGCGGCGTGGGTAGGTCATGCGGTATTCGCCGTCGATCCACTCCGCGCTGGTGATCGGCGTGTAATCGGCAACGCGGGGACGGGTACCGAAAGCGTATTCGCTGAGGCGGCTGCGGCCGTCGCCATCATCGTCCACCGACCAGTTCACGGCATCGCCACCGAAGTAGCGCCGGTGCCAGGCGAGCGCCGACGTCTGGGTTTCGGTGGCGAGCGTGGATACCTCGGCGGCGCTGAGCGCGCGCGGATAAATGCGGACGTCATCGATCGTGCCGGTGAAGAAGCGGCTTTGCACGTCGCTGCCGATCTTCACCTGGCTGGCGGTGGTGTTGATCGCCACCGAGGTGCTGGACGCGAAGGTCGTTTCCAGCACGCCATCGATATAGAGTTTGGTGTCCGTCACGGTGGGCGTGCCGTCGTTGGCGAAGGTGCAGGCGATGTGGTGCCACTGGCCGTCGTTCACCGTGTGGCTCGCCTGGAGCGCGCCGCCGGTGGCCTCGATGCGCGGCTGCCCGCTCTGGACGAGGAAAGTCCACTTGTTGCCCGTCGAGTTCGGCCCCCAGGCGATGACCGGCATCTGGCCGGTGCCGGTGGTCTTCACCCATGCCGAGCAGGTGCGGGCGTTGGTGCCCGTGATGCCATTGAAACCATCCACGCTCACGTAGTCGTTCACGCCATCGAACAGGAGCGCGCGACCGGCCCGGCCGGTGACCCACTGCGTGGGATCGCTGGTGAAGCCGTTCAAGGTGGCGGACCGGTAGCCACCCGCCTCGGTGGTGGTCAGGCCGGCACTTTGATCCAGCGGGAACCAGTAGTCCGCATCCGCGTAAGCGACGCTGACCCGCACGGTGGCAGTGGCGGGTTGGTCGCCATCGGTGCAGGTGTAGGTGAAGGAATCCTCGCCAAGGAAGCCCGCGGCCGGGGTGTAGAGGATATTGGAGCCCTGGATCACGGCGGTGCCCGCCGACGGCTGGCTCACGGAGCTGATCGCAAGCGGCTGGGGCGATCCGTCGTCGGTGTCATTGCCGAGGACGGAAATGGTGGTGGCCGTGTCCTTGAGGATGGTCACCGTGTCGTCGTTCGCGGTCGGGGGAGCACCGGTGCCGATCCCGTCGCGGACGAACGCCGAGGCGGCCATCGCCTGCTTCGCGATGCCGGGGCCGCTCCACTGGATCGACAGAGCCGGGGTGCCCGCGGTGGCGCGCGACCACGACAGGCGGAAGGGATGCCTGCCCGCCTTCAGGTTGATCGAAGCGCTCTTCTCGGTGCCGCCGGTGTAGCCGGAATCGGCATCGATCACCGAGGCATCGTGGATGCGGAGGAAGGCGCGGGTGTCCGCGTTCAAATAGAACGTATAGGTACCGTCGGCCGGGACATTCAGGTAACCGGAGAACAACAGGCCCACATTCGAATCCCCCGTGCGCAGGGAGACATCCGGCACGGAAGAAGTGCCGCTCGACGCCGGAGTGAGGCTGGAAAAATCGGGAAGCCATCCCGACCAGACGTTCGTGTAGGCTTTCCATTCGAGGCCGGTGGTGACCGAGCCGGTGTGCAGGGAGGGCACCTGCTGTGAATCATACGGCCGCGCGGCGCTACTATCCGGACGACGCATCCGCAGCACCTTGTCCTTCATCTGCTGCTGAAGGTCGGTCATGCCCACGGCGAGGTTGTTCGACTCCTTCGGGTCGGTCACGACGTTGTAGATTTCGAAATCGTTCAACTGCGCGGGAATGGCGTAGCGCACGCCGACATAGTCGCCGATGCGGACCATCTGCATCTGCTGCCGGGAGCGCCCGCGCTTCGCGGCATCGAACTCGGAATAGTTCGGCGTGGTGCCGTTGTAGTAGTACTCGATGTAAACTTGCGGCGTCTTCTGACCCGCAATGTTTTCCAGGGTGGGCACCAGCGAAACCCCGTCCGCGCGGGCCGGCGCGGGCACCCCCGCGAGCTCCGCGAAGGTGGGCATCCAATCGTGGAACTGGCTCGGCAGGTTGCTGACGCGGTTCGCGGGGATTCCCGCCGGCCAGCGCACCAGCGCGCCAACACGGGCACCGCCTTCCCAGCAATCGCGCTTGATCCCATCGAACGGACCGAAGCTGTTGAAGAAATACGGCTGCATGGCCGAGGAGAGATAGGACTCATCGCTGACGCCGTTGTCCGAGGTGAAAACGATCAGCGTGTTGTCGTCGATATTCAGATCCTTCAGCGTCTGGATCAGGTCGCCCATGCAATCGTCGATGCGGCGCACCGATGTGGCGTAGCGCTTCATGACATTCGGCCAAGCCACTTCCGGCCCGATCGAAGTCTTGTCATTGTCGTAAGTGGCGGTCGCATAATCCGGGTGGATGTAGCTGTCGACGGTGCCACCGGCGGTGTTGATCATCGAACCCGCGGTGCCATTCCATTGCAACCCGCCCGTGAGCCCCTTCCCTGCCGGATAGGCCATGGTGGGCAGCTCGCAGGTCGCATGCGGGGTGTCATAGGCGAGGTAGAGGAAAAACGGCTGGGTCGGGGAGGCCGCGTGCTGGTCCACGATCCATTTTTTCGCACGGGCCGTCCACAGGTCGGCAGTGTAGCACTTGGCCAGCCCGGCCGAGACCTCGGTGTCCATGTCCCAGACCTGCTTCGCGCCCTGATAGGTGCCTTCCTTCGGATAGTGTTCGTGGCCGTCGCCGTGTGCGACATAGCCGTAATAGTAGTCGAACCCGCGCTTGGTGGGATAGGCGGGCCAGGTGGCCGGAGTCGTGCCGGAGCCTTGCAGACCCCACTTGCCGACACAGGCGGTGGCGTAACCCGCCCCCTTCAGCACGCTGGCAAGGGTGTGATTGCTCTCCAGCGCCTTGTCGAACTGGTTGTCCCGGACGTTCGCGTGGCCTTGGTGGACACCGAGCAGCAGCGAGGCACGGGACGGCGCACAGACGGGCGCCGGACAGTAGTGGTGCGGCAATTGCAGGCCCTCGCCCGCCACGGTGTCGAGGTTCGGCGTGAAGTGCCAGGGCTCGGCACGGTCGTTGTTCGCCTTCCGCAGGTTCTGGTAAAACACCCCGATGTCCCCGTAGCCGAGGTCATCGCAGAGCACGAAGATGACATTCGGCTTCGGGGCGGCTCCGGCCGCGAACAAGGCGGAGCAAAGGAGGACGGACAGAATGGAAAACAGGCGCTTCATCGTGACGGGCGGGAAACGACGGGCCGGGGCACTTCACCCCGGCCCGGGTGAAGATCAACGACGGCGGCGCAGCAGGGCGACCATCCCCAAGGCACCGAGCAGGACGGCGGACGGCTCCGGCACGGCCTGGTAGCTGCCATTGAGCGTCAGGTTGTCGATGCCGCCGTAAGAGCCGCCCTCGGTCACGGTCGGTTTGTCCCCGGTAATGCGCAGCACGAAGGTGCCACTGGTGCCCCCGAGATCCGCGGCATCGAGCGTGGTGTCACCGGCCAGCGTGATCGAGAACGCCATGCCGGAACTGGCATTCGCCGCGATCAGTTGCTGGAGCGAGCCCGTCGCGAAGGTGGTGGTGAGGGACGAATCCAGAATGCTCGCGGAGAAGCGGGTGGTGCGGGCAGCCGTCTGGATCGCGGACGTGGAATTGTAGGCAAACCCGGTCAGATCGACGGTGGTCAGCACCAGGGAGTCCCCGGAATTGCTGAACGTGTAGCTCACCACGTAATCGGTGGTCCAGACGGCCACCGGCGCGGTACCGGAGGCGAGCTGGACATTCACGTTCGGCACCACGCGGCCCGCCGTGAGGGGCGTCGCCAGATAGTTGGCGGCACCGCCAACCGTGGTGGAGGAAGCTCCGGTCAGGCGGGAGTCACCGGTCCAGGTGATGCCATTGAGGGTGGCACCGGTGCTGGTGACGCCGGTGAAACCGGTCGTGAGCAGGATCGCGGCACCGGCCGGAGCCGCGAGCGCGAGGAACAAGGGGGCTAGGATTTTCATGCGATGGGCAATGCAACCAGACGCCCCATCGACGGAACGCCTGTTGCCATGCCCATGACCCCGGCCCGGGGAGTATTACGAAAAATTCTTCAGCCCGCCCGCACTTGCCGCCACCGCGAGGGGCACGCCGTTCACGCCCTCCTTGAGCCGCTTCAGCCGGATCTGGAGGTCCGCCAGCGAGTTCATGAAGTAGATGTAGGCGTCGTAGGGACCGCCGTAGGGCGAGAAATACGAGTGCACCCCGCCATCCGTGCCGCCCTTGGTGGACATCCAGTAGAAGTGGTCCGAGGTCTGGAGTTTCGCCCAGACATGGGTGAGGTCCGGGTCCTTCGCGGCCAGCACCTCTTCCTCCAGCCGATGGATCTTCGCGATCGCCTCCTGCTGCATCACGTTGCCCATCCACGCGGTGAGGTCGCGCTCGGCGTCCGCCCACGAGGTCGGCCAGTGGCAATCGTATTCCTTCGAGGCCCGGTGGAGATCCACGGCCTCGGAAGGCGTGATCCACTGGCCGCCGAGCTCGAGCAGCGTTTCGGGAAGCTGCTCCCAGAACTTGAAGATGCCGGTGTCGCCCCACTGGTGCTCGCCGATCGTCTCGTAGTCCATGAACAGGTTCACCACGTCGCCCTTCGACTTCACCAGCCAATCGGCGAAGGTTTCCGGCGAGAGCGGGTATTCGGTCCAGTTCTTGTCGGAGAAACGGAAGCCCAGGTCATCGGAGAGACCGGGATTCCGCAGCAGCGTCTTGAGCCGGCTGACATGCGGAGCGCGGTAGAGGAAATTCGGCGAATGGCCGTTGAGCACCCATTCGACCCCCTCGCCGAGGATGCCGTCGAAGCCCATCGTTTCCGCCTGGGCGGCGATGGCGTTGTTGTAGATCAGTTCGGTGTTCCGGAACACCCGCGGCCGCACCGAGAAGACCTCCTCCAGGAGATCGAGGTGCCGTTCCACCTGGCGCTCGAATTCCTTGCGGGAATGGACGATCGCCAGCGAGTGGTAATAGGTCTCCGCCAGCAGCTCCACGCCGCCGGTGGCCACCAGCTCCTGGAAGGACTCCAGCACGTCCGGGCGGTGGTGCTGCATCTGTTCGATCACCGTACCGCTGATCGAGAGCGCCATGCGGAACTTGCCCTCGCTGCGCTCGATGAGGCGCTTGAACATCTTGTTCGCGGGCAGGTAGCACTTCTCCGCCACCTTCGAGAGGATGCGGGCGTTGAGCAGGTCGTCTTCATAGAAGGCGTGCTCGCCGATCCGGAAGAAATCGTACGGAATGAGCCGGTTCGGTTGGTGAACCTGGAAATAAAGGCAAACGTCGGGCATCGGGAACTGGGGAGCGTGGGGAAAATTCCCCGGTGGATCAAGGAACGAGTTCCCGGTAAATCTCAACGACCTTCTCGGCGGCGGCGTCCCAGGTGGAGGCCTCGATGTCGCGCTTCGCCTGCTCCACGACCTTCTCACGGAGTTCGTCGTCGGTGATCAGGTCGATGATGTGCTTGGCCATCAGGTCGACGTCCCAGAAGTCCGCCTTGAGCGCACCCCTCAGGACTTCGGCGACGCCGGACTGCTTCGAGATGACGGCGGGAATGCCAAACTGCGCGGCCTCCAGCGCCGAGAGCCCGAAGGGCTCGGAAACGGAGGGCATGCAGTAGACATCGGTCATCGAGAGCAGCTCGTTCACCTTCTCCTTGTTCAGGAAGCCGGTGAAGTGGAAGTGACCGCCGAGGCCGTGGAACGCCCCGGTTTCGATCAGCGGACGGAGCTTTTCACCGGTGCCGGCGACCACGAAGCGGACGTCCTTGTTTACGGCGAGCACCTTGGCGGCGATTTCCAGGAAGAACTCGGGCCCCTTCTGCGCCGTGAGGCGGCCGAGGAAGAGCACGAGTTTTTCCGGGAATTTCTTGTGGGTGCTGAAAACCTCGACCGGATCGGCACCGTTGTGGACCGCACGCACCTTGCCCGGATCGATGCCGTAGTGGCCGGTCACCACCTGTCCGGTGTAGTTGCTCACCGGAATGACCCGGTCAGCCTCCTCCATACCGTATTTCTCGATATCATAGATCCAACCGCGGGCATCGGCGCCGGCGCGGTCGTACTGGGACGCGTGGACATGGATCACCAGCGGTTTTCCGGTGGCTTTTTTCACCTCCACGCCCGCCAAAAAAGTCATCCAGTCATGGGCGTGGACGACATCGAAGTCATCTTGAAGCGCGAGCTTCGCGGCGATCTTTGAAAACTCGATCACCTTGTTACCCAAATCTTCCCCATACAACTCCCCCATCTTGAATTGCTCAAGCTGGCGGCGGGTGGTCTGGGAAAAGCGGATCTCTCCTCCCGGGATGTGCTCCAGGGTCTCCATCGTGGTCTCCCCGTCCTCATACGGATCGAGGTGGATGGGCACCCGCTGGACCTTCGAGAAACTCTCGTAGCGGTAGCGGCCCTCGACACTCTGGAGGTCCTCGACCCGCAGGTTGTTCAGGCCGGTCAGGGTGAACCCATCGAAGTGGTCCTCGGGAGCGGTGCGGGGCACCACGACCCGGAGGTCGACATGCTTCGAAAGCGCCCGGGACAAACCCAGGCAAGCGATTCCCAAGCCTCCGTTGATCAATGGAGGAAACTCCCAACCCAGCTTCAAGACACGCAACCGCTTCATATGGAGGAAGATCGACCTAACACGCAGTTCGTTGATTTTCAAACGTGCGGGCGATCGCCAACACCCAAAGCAAACGGCGGGCCAATGTCGAGAAAGGATCGTTTCTCCAACGGTGCCGGAGTCGTCACGCACGCGAAATCGCAAGCTTGGCACGCTGGACGCTACCCGGTTTAATAGTCCCGCTGACCTCTCTCCCATGGCTTCTGACGAATTCTCCGGCAACTACATGGAAAAGCACCGCACCTCCGAAGGGTGGGCGGACCTTTTCCCAGGCACGATCCGGACCATCAGCCGCCCCTCGGACGGCGTGGTGGACATCCTGACGGACAACCAAGTGCTGCTGCGCATCCAGGTCATCGAGGCCGGAATGGTGCGGTTCCGCTTCAGTCCGGAAGGACGTTTCGAGAGCGATTTCTCCTACGCCGTCGACCCGGATTTCAAACCCGAACTGCCGCCGCACGAGGTGGTCGAGTTCGGGGATGGCGTGGCGATCCGCACCGCGGCGCTGTCGATCCGTGTATCTCGCAACGGGCTCAAGACCACCATCTCCGACGCGCGCACGGGCAAGCCGCTGTGCCAGGATGACAAGGGATTCCACTGGCAGGATAACAAGACCTTCGGCGGCGAGGTGGTGAAGATGATGAAAACCTATCAGCCCGGAGAGCATTTCTACGGACTGGGGGACAAATCCTGCGACCTGAACCTGCGCGGCCGCCGCTTCGACCTGTGGGGCAGCGACACCTACGCCTTCGGCCCGGACAGCGACCCGCTCTACAAGAACATCCCGTTCTACATCGGGATGCACCGCGGCGGCACCTACGGCATATTCTTCGACAACACCTTCCGCTCCCGCTTCGACTTCGGCGCGGAGCAGCCGAACCGCACCGCCTTCTCGGCGGAGGGCGGCGAGATGAACTACTACTTCTTCCACGGTGACGCGCCCTTCGACGTGGTGCGCGCCTACACCCGCCTGACCGGCCGGCCCGGGATGCCGCCGCTGTGGGCGCTGGGCTACCACCAGTGCAAGTGGAGCTACTACCCGGACGCTGTGTTCCGCGCGATCGGCAAGGGCTTCCGCGACCGCAAGATCCCCTGCGATGCCCTCTACCTGGACATCGACTACATGGACGGCTACCGCTGCTTCACTTGGGACGCCGAGCGATTCCCGGATCCGAAGGGCATGGTCGCCGACCTGGAGAAGGACGGCTTCAAGACCGTGGTCATCATCGACCCCGGCCTGAAGATCGATCCGAACTACCCGGTGTGGCAGGACGGCATCGACAAGGACATGTACTGCCGCCGCCAGGACGGAAACCTGGCGAAGGGCTCGGTGTGGCCGGGCCTGTGCCATTTCCCGGATTTCACCCGCCCCGACGTCCGCGAATGGTGGGCGGAGCAGTTCAAGGGCCTCGTCGAGGACATCGGCGTGCGCGGCGTGTGGAATGACATGAACGAGCCCGCGGTGTTCGAGGACGGCACGTTCTCCCACGACGTCCGCCACGATTACGACGGCCACCCGTGCTCGCACCGGAAGGCGCACAACGTCTACGGCATGCAGATGGTGCGTGCCACCCAGGAAGGCCTGCGCCGGTTCGGCGGCGGCAAGCGCACCTTTTCCATCACCCGCTCGGCCTACGCCGGCACCCAGCGCCACGCCTGCGCATGGACCGGGGACAACGTTGCGTCCTGGGAGCACCTGCACATCGCCAGCCTGCAATGCCAGCGCCTCGCGATCTCCGGCATGTCGTTCATCGGCTCGGACGTCGGCGGCTTCATCGAGACCCCCACTCCGGAGCTCTACCTCCGCTGGGTGCAGATGGCGGTGTTCCATCCCTTCTTCCGCACGCACTCCTCCGGCGACCACGGCGATCAGGAACCCTGGTCCTTCGGCGAGGACACGACCAGCCTGGTCAAGCAGGCGATCGAACTGCGCTACCGCCTGCTGCCGGTGATCTACAGCGCCTTCTGGCAATACGTGAGCGACGGCACGCCGATGCTGCGGCCGATGCCGCTGGTGGCGCACCGCGATCCGGACGCCTACTGGCGCAGCACCGAGTTCTTCTTCGGAGACCACCTGCTGGTGATCCCGATGACCCGCGAGGGCGAGGAAGGCCGCTTCCTCTACCTGCCGGAAGGCGATTGGTTCTGCTACCACGACGATCTCAAGCCCAAGTCCGTCCGCAAGGACATCTGGGTCGATTGCCCGATCGACCGTATCCCGGTGTTCGTGCACGCGGGCGCGGTGCTTCCGCACTGGCCGCTCCAGCAGTACGTCGGTGAAATCCCCCACCCCGAGCCCGAGCTGCGGGTGTGGTGGAAGAACGGCGCGGAAACGAGCCGCTGGTATGAGGACGATGGCGACGGTCAGGCGTGGAAGGATGGCGTTTACCGCGACTCCACGTTCAAGGTCGAGGGCTCGTCGGGCACCTTGCAACTGACCCGCGAGTGGACCGGCTCGTGGAAGCCCGGCTACGGGAAAATGTCGCTGGTGCTGCGCGGCCTTCCAAAGGGCTGGGAAGCGCTGGTCCTGCAGGTGGATGGCAGCTCCGTCGCCACCACGCTCAACGCCGACGGCCACCCGGTGGCGCAGGTGCCCCCGAACTTCAAATCGCTGCTGGCGGTGTGGAAGGTCCGCGAAGTCCAGGAGACTCCGGAGCCGGCCGCCGCAACCATCTGATCCTCACCGTTCTAACCCCCGCATGTGGGCATTGCCATCCCTACGGAAATACCGTAAGGGTCCCGCCCCAGCCATTCTCATGAATCCAGCCAAACTCCTCACGACCGCCGCCGCAGCCCTGGCCGCCGTGTTCCTCGCGAGCTGCGCCAACCAGCCCGGCAAACCCAAACCCACGACCGATGCCAAAGGCCAGTTCGTGAATCCCAACAAGCCCGGGACCTACGAATACTTCCAGGCCGAGCTGAAGAACCCGGCCGCCAAGGACGGTTGGAAGTCGGTTTGGAAAAACGAGGAGGTGCTTTCCCGCACCAATGAAAGCAACTCCCGCGTCCTGATCTCGCTCTCGAAGCAACGCGGCTACCTGATGAACGGCGAGGACGTGGCGATCGACTACCCGATCTGCTCCGGCATCCCGAGCCGCCCGACGCCTCCGGGGACCTACAACATCCTCGAGAAGGTCGTGGACAAGAAGTCCAACCGCTACGGCAAGATCCTCGACGCCGCCGGTGAAGTGACCAATGGCAACGCCGACGTGCAGCTCGATCCGATCCCGGAAGGCGGTCGCTTCGAAGGCGCGGAAATGCGCTACTGGATGCGCCTGACCTGGGATGGCGTGGGACACCACATCGGTCCGGTCCGCCGCCGCCCCGCCTCCCACGCCTGCGTGCGCGGCCCGAGCGCGGTGATGCCGATCGTCTACTCGAAGGTGAAGGTCGGCACCACGGTGAAGGTCGAGGACTGAACCCCGCCGAACTCCTTTAAACCAAAAGCCCCGGACGAGCGCTCGTCCGGGGCTTTTTTGTTCAGGCGGCGGGAGGCGCCTGGGAAATCACTTCTCGTCCTTCGGCTTGTACTTCTCGTGGCCTTCCTTCTTGTCCGGGCGGAGCGACTCGGAGAGCGTCTTCACCTTTTCCAGGTCGTTGGCGAGGTAGGCTTCCTCGATCTGGCTGACGGTGACGTAGGTCTTGGCGATCAGGGTGCGGTAATTGGCGAGCGCCTTGGCCTTCTCCGGCTCCGGGGTTTTCTCAAGGGTGGAGGGGACCTCGCCGAGGCTCTTCACCAGGGCGGCTTCCACCTCGCGGGCGAGGGCGGCGCCCTTGGCCGGGTCGGTTTCCTTCTTCATCGCCTTGAGGGCGTCGTTGGCGGCCTCCATCTGTTTGCCGAGCTCGGTTTCGGGCTTGTCGGCGGCACGGGCGGCTTGGAGGGACAGGGCGGCGGCGGCGAGGGTTGCGCAGATCGCGTGGAGTTTCATCGGCTGTCATTTGCACGCAAGCGGGCCGCTTGCCCATCCGAAAATGAGGGATCGGAACGCGTTCCCTCTTGCCTGATTCCGGCCGTGCCGGGAGGCTTCGCCCCATGTCCGGCGACACCCTCACCCCGATGATGGCCCAGTATCAGGCCATGCGGCGCACCCTGCCCGCGGATGTCCTGCTGATGTACCGGCTCGGGGACTTTTATGAGATGTTCTTCGAGGACGCGAAGACCGCCGCGCCGATCCTCAATGTCGCCCTGACCAAGCGCCACACCACGCCGATGTGCGGGGTGCCCTACCACGCGGCGGAGGCCTACCTGGCCCGCCTGCTCAAAGCCGGGAAACGGGTCGCCATCGCCGAACAGACCTCCGATCCGAAACCCGGCAAGCTGGTCGAACGCGAGATTTCCCGCATCCTCACCGCCGGCTCGATCGACAACCTGAGCCTGCTCGACGATCAGCGCCCGAACTACCTCGCCGCCGTGTTCCGGCAGGGCAAGAAGTCCGGCCTCGCCTGCGTGGACCACACCACCGGCGAGTTCACCGTGGCCGAGTTCGACGACGCCGGGCAGCTCTCCGACGAACTCGCCCGCATCCAGCCCTCCGAGCTCCTCCTGCCGGACCACCAGCTCGCGGAGTTCACCGGCCTGACGAACTCGCTGGCCTACGACGGCTACGCCTTCTTGCCCGACCACGCTGGACAGTTCCTGCGCGATCATTTCAGCGTCCACTCGCTGGACGGCTTCGGCTGCGGCAATCTCCACGCCGCCACCGGCGCGGCCGGGGCCGTGCTGCACTACCTGGTCCACCAGCTCCGCCGGTCCTGCGACCACATCCGCCACCTGCGGGTCCGCGAGTCCACCTGCCATGTGCTGATCGACGCCGCCTCGCAGCGGAACCTCGACCTGGTGGAATCCCGCTCCGGCAAGGTCCACACCCTGCTCGGCTCCCTCGACCGCACCGCCACCCCGATGGGCGCGCGCCTGCTGCGGGACTGGATCCTCCACCCGCTGCGCGACCGCGAGACGCTGGTCGCCCGCCAGGACTGCATCGCCTCCTTCCTGGCCGAACCCTACCTGCTCTCGAAGTGCCGCGAATCCCTCAAGGGCATCCGCGATATCGAGCGCACCACCGGCCGCCTCGCCCAGGGTTCCGGAAACGCCCGCGACCTCTCCGCGCTGGCGATCTCGCTCGGCCACGTGCCCGCGCTGCGCGACGACGTGACCAGCCTCGCACAGCCGGAGCTCGCCGGCCGCCTCCACGATTTCACCGACCTCACCCACCTGCTGGCCACCGCGCTGGCCGAGGAACCGCCCGCCAATCTCAAGGAGGGCGGCATGATCCGCGACGGCTGGTCGCCCGAGCTCGACGAGCTGCGCGCCATCTCCCGCGACGGCAAGGGCTTCATCGCCCGCATGCAGGAGGACGAGCGCCAGCGCACCGGCATCGACTCGCTGAAGATCAAGTTCAACAACGTCTTCGGCTACTTCATCGAGATCACCACCACCAATCTCGCGAAGGTACCGGACGACTACATCCGCAAGCAAACCATGGCCAACGCCGAGCGTTACATCACGCCCGGCCTCAAGGACATGGAGCACAAGGTGCTGGGCTCCGAGGAGCGCTCGAAGCAGCTCGAATACGAGCTCTTCCTCGATCTCCGCAAACAGGTCGTCACCCACCTCGACGCGCTCCAGCAGACAGCCGCCGCGATCGCCGAGATCGACGTGCTGTGCGCGCTGGCGGAAACCGCGCAGCTCCACCGCCACTGCCGCCCGGTGCTGGAGGAGTCCAACCGCCTGGTGATTGTCAACGGCCGCCACCCGGTGCTCGACCAGACCTTGCAGGGCGAGAAGTTCGTGCCCAACGACACCGCGATGGAACCGGAGGATTCCCGCCTCCAGATCCTCACCGGCCCGAACATGGCGGGTAAATCGACCTACATCCGCCAGGTCGCACTGATCACCGTGATGGCCCAGATCGGTGCCTACGTCCCCGCCGAAAACGCAATCGTCGGCCTGGTGGACCGCGTGTTCTGCCGCGTCGGCGCTTCCGATGACCTCTCCCGCGGCCAATCAACCTTCATGGTCGAGATGAACGAAACCGCGCTCATTCTCAACCACGCCACCGACCGTTCGCTGGTGATCCTCGACGAAATCGGCCGCGGCACCGCGACCTTCGACGGACTGTCCATCGCCTGGGCGGTGGCCGAGCACCTGCACGACATCACCGGCTGCCGCACGCTCTTCGCCACCCACTACCACGAGCTCACCGACCTGGAGGCCACCCGCCCGGCGGTGGCGAATTTCAACGTCGCCGTGCGCGAGTGGAACGACGAGATCATCTTCCTGCGCAAGATCCTGCCCGGCGCAGCCGACAAGAGCTACGGCATCCAGGTGGCGCGCCTGGCCGGCCTGCCGAAGCCGGTGCTCGAGCGCGCGAAGGCGATCCTCTCCCACCTCGAGCTCCACTCGGTGAAACCGGAGGCGAAAGCCCGCGGCCCGAAGGCGAAGAACACCCGCCAGGCCACCGACATGCCCGCCGCGAACCCTCCCCAGATGGATCTTTTCGGGGAATTCTGATAGGCGGTTCCGCGCCTCGATCACGTTGCAAAGAGCGACGTTTCCGCAATCACTAAGAGATTGATTCGAGCCCCTAACCTCCTCTACGTTAGGGATGCTATGATGAAATCCCTTGCACTCGCACTCGCGTTGACCGGTTCCGCATGGGCCGGCACCTCGTCGAAAGCCCCCATTCCACCGCCGCAGGAGCCGGATCTCTGGCACTGGTTCATCGGCGGCAGCGCCGGTTACCTCGTGGACTTCGAGGAGCCGCTCTACACCGGCCACATCGGCGTGGACACGCCGTGGAAGGTCGGCGGCTGGGACGTCGCCCTCTATCTGGAAGCCGGCTACACCGACAAGGACCAGACGACCTCCGTCATCGACCCGAACGTGGTCGTGGCCGTCGTCCGCACCCCGCTCACCGCGGAGCTGGAGGTGATTCCACTCACCTTCAACGTGAAGCTGGAGCGCCAGCTCACCGGCAACCTCAACGCCTACTTCGGCGGCGGTATCGGCGTGGCCTTCACCGACTTCAGCGCCCGCGCGGCATTCTCGCCCGGCCCGGTGCCAAGCATCAATGTCTCCCAGGATGACACGGTGTTCGCCGCACAGCTCTTCGCGGGTCTGATCTATAACTTCACCCCGAACTTCGAGGTCTATGGCGGTGCCCGCTGGATCTACATCGATTCCGGCAACAACATCCCGTCCGGACTCGACGTGGACTTCGACAGCGACTTCGACTTCGAACTCGGCGCGCGCTTCACCTTCTAACCGAAGCCCGGAGCCAATCCCTTGGAAACAGAACAGCCCGCCATCCCGGCGGGCTGTTTCGCGTTCCGGCGGACCGGTTATTTCTTCTCGGTGTAGAACGTCTGCACGTTCAGCGGCTCGCCCGATTTCCCGAAGGCATTGATCGTGATCTCCCGCTTGCCGCCGCTGTAGTGGAGGGAGAGGTTCTTCTCGCCATTCAGCTCGAACGAGGAATCACTGGACGAGGAGAGCGAGAGTTTGTCGGCCTCGGCCTTGTAGAAGAGCTTCACGTCCTCCAGCGGATCGGCTGTGGTGAAGGTGAGCATGCCCGTGCTCTGCGTGGCGTCCTCGGCCTGCAGCGCGGAGGCCTCATCGGTGATCGCCGGGTAGCGCGGCACCCACGCGGGCACTTTCGCCAGGTCACCGTTGCCAAGCTGGATCACCTTGCCGTCCTTGCCCTTGACCGTGAAGCGGCCCTTCGCGAGGTCGTCGTACTTGAGCGTGACCTCCTCGCCGGTGCTCTTCACGCGGACGGTCATCTCGCCGGTGGATTCATTCTCGGACACCTTCTCGAGATCCTTGTTGGCCCGGACCATGAGCTCGGCCGAAGCCTTGCCCGGGTTCTTCATCGCGTCCTTCGCCTTGCTGAAGATGAATCCCCCCAACAACACGACCCCGACGACGCCGAGAATCACGATGCCTCCGCAGCCGATGCCGACCCAGGCCATCGGATGGAGACCCTTCTTCTGAACCGGTGCGGGCGGAGGAGGCGGCGGCATGTTACTCATGGCGTTCGCATACTGCCTGTTGGAGATGGGACATCAAGAAAGGAATTGCCTTCTGCCACCCACCTCTTCTAACGTGCGATTTGTCATGAAAAAAGCCATTCCGTTGCTTCTTGCACTGGCCGGTCCTGTTTGGGCCGGGGAAGTCCACTCGGCCAAAGCGCCCATCTCCCAACCCCAGGAATCCTGTCTCGACGGCTGGTTCGTCGGCGCCAGCGCCGGTTACCTGATCGACTTCGAGGAACCGATGTACACCGCCCAGTTCGGACGGGACCTGCCCATGAATCTCGGGGGGTGGTGCACCGCCGCCTATCTGGAGCTCGGTTACACCGACAAGAGCGAGAACCGCATCGTCGACCTCCAGCGACAGGTGTTCATCAACTTCGATGAGGAACTGCAGGTCATTCCGCTGACCCTCAACTTCAAGCTCGAGCGCCCCATCACCAACAACCTCAACGTCTTCATCGGCGGCGGTCTCGGCGTGGCCTTCACGGAGTTCGAGTCCCACTCGCTGGTTGCCCAGATCAAGCAAAGCGACACCGTGTTCGCCGCGCAGATCTTCGCCGGCCTGACCTACAACGTCAGCCGAGACTTCCAGGTCTACGGCGGCGCCCGCTGGATCTACGTCGACTTCGAAGCCCCGACGCTCCCGGCTCCGTTCGGCAGCAGCGGCCTCGACTTCGACAGCCAGGCCTTCATCGAACTCGGCATGCGCTACCACTTCTAACGACAAACTTCACCCCAACGAAAAGAAGCCGTCCGTGCGATCCGCGGACGGCTTTTTCGTTTGCACGGTCACCAACAACGGATCGCGTTCCGGCCACCCGTGCCATCCGGCCCGAGCGAATAGCCAGCGGCACGGCAGCGGTGCAAGGGAGAGGACCTTCCGCTGTCGGATGGCGGACTCAAGGTTTCATCGCCATCATAGTCGATGAGCACCTGGTAACCGCGCCCCCAGGCATCGAACGCGCCCTTCACCTTCCCATGTGCGTCGAACACCAGCCCGCCCTTCTTCTTCGTCCCGGTGGGAAGGGTGAGAAACGCGATCTGTTTCGGATTCTGCATGACCGGGCCGGATTCCCGCCCCAACAGGATGTTCAGCAGAGCCTGCCCCACTGGATCGGAGGTATCGACACGGGCATCCACGGGAGACAGCCCGCCCCATGGATCGGGCATGTAGCCATACTCGTTGTAGAAGGCGGTGATCGCCCGCTCGATGGACGTCAGATGGTCTTTGGTGAGCCACGGAGATCGATGCCCATGGCCCACGCTGGACAATCCGAGCATTTGCAACAGGGCCACCGAGCCGCCAATCAGGGCCAGGCAAACAAGAAGCAGGCGGCGGACGCTGTCCCGGCGCACCCACCATGACGGCTTCTCCAATCCCACCTCTGGCGGTTCGTCATCCATTCCCGTGAGCTTGCCATCGTGGGCGGCCCGATCAAGAAAGAGCCGTCTTTATCCTTGCCCCAGCCCCCCGCCCCTCCCTTCCCTAGCCCCACGTCCATGCCCGCCCGCACCGGTATCCTGCTGCTTGTTTCCGGCCCCTCCGGCTCCGGGAAGACCACGCTCTGCCGCCGCCTGTCTGGCGAGAACGAGGCCCACTACTCGATCTCCTGCACCACCCGCGCGCCGCGCCCGGGCGAGGTGAACGGCCGCGACTACCATTTCCTCACGCCGGATGAATTCTCCCGCCGTGTGGCCGCCGGGAAGTTCCTGGAACACGCCACCGTCCACGGCAACAGCTACGGCACCCTCCAGTCCGAGGTGCTGGGCTACCTCGCCAGCGGCACCGACGTGGTCATGGACATCGACGTCCAGGGCGCCGCCCAGGTCCGCGCCTGCGAGGACCCGGCGATCCGCGCCTCGCTGGTGGACATCTTCGTGATGCCGCCCACGGAGGAGGAACTCCACAACCGCCTCTCCGGCCGCGGCACCGACAGCGCGGACGTGATCGCCCTGCGGATGCGCAACGCGCTGGAGGAAATCGCCCACCAGCACGAGTACACCTTCCACTTGCACTCCGGCACCCACGAGGAAGATTACCTGCGGTTCAAGGCGCTGCTCCTCGCCGAGCGCCTGCGTGCCGCCCGGCACCTCAAGCCATGAAGATCCTGCTCGGCATCACCGGCTCCATCGCCGCCTACAAGGCCGCGGACCTCGCCTCCCAACTGGTGAAGGCCGGCCATGAGGTGCACGCGGTGATGACCCGCGCCGCCACCGAATTCATCACGCCGCTCACCCTCCAGACCCTCACCCGCCAACCGGTGCTGGTGACGCTGGAGGACGAGAAGCAGTCGTGGAAACCCGGCCACATCGAGCTGGCGGACTCGGCCGACCTGTTCCTCGTCGCCCCGCTGAGCGCGAACGTGCTGGCGGAGTTCGCCCACGGCCTCGCGCCCGATCCCCTTTCCTCCGCCTACCTCGCCCTGCCCCACACCACCCGCGTGCTGCTGGCTCCGGCGATGAACGGCAAGATGTGGCTGCACCCGGCCACCCAGCGCAACGTGGCGCAATTGCGCGCCGACGGCTGCGAATTCGTGGGCCCGGACACCGGCGACCTCGCCTGCGGCTACCAGGGCATCGGCCGCATGGCCCCGGTGGAGGAGATCCTCAGGGCAGTGGCGTCTCCTGCGCTTGGCTGATCTTCCCGGCCCGCCGCCCCAGCCACGCCGCCAGTTCGGCTCCCGCCAGGAACGCCTGGATGGTGAAGAACAGCCAGAACAGAAACAGCAGCACGGTGAGCCCGCTGCCAATCAACGAGGCCCACAGCGTGTGGCGCAGGTAGAGATCGAGCAGTCCCTTCAAGGTCACCGCCGCCAGCGCCCCGAAAGCCGCGCCCACAAAGGCGTGCCGCCACAGCGGACGCCGCCGCGGCAGGATCTTCAGCACCAGCGTGAAGGCGAAAGTCAGCAGCAGGTAGGTGGTGAACCAGCGCGATTCCTGCTGGAGATTGAACTTCGCCACCCACGGCGAATCGACATGGCTGGTCACGTAGCCCGCGAGCCCTTCCATCGCGCTGCCCGCCACCAGCAGCACGCCGAACAGCAGGATCAGCGAGGCGCACAGCCCGCGCGCCAGCAGCTTCCCCAGCCACCGCCGCGCCGGATCGGCGGGCGCGGCCTCGTTCACCAGATTGAGTGACAGGCGGAGCTTCGTGAGCACGTGCGATCCGGCGTAGAGCAGCGTCACCATCGCCACGGCGAAGGCCAGCGGCTGCGAGCGCGGGGCGATGCGCGCCGTCTGGAGCATGCCCTCCACCATCCCGGTGGCGTCCGGGCCGATGACGGCATTGAGCTGCCGTTCCAGCTCGCCGTGCGCCGCCTTCTCCCCGAGCACCACGCCCGCCGCGCTGACCCCGAACAGCAGCAGCGGCGCGAGCGAAACCAGCGAGTAGAACGCCAGCGCCGCGGCATTGTCCGTATGGCGGTGGCGTTCCCACAGCCGGGCTATGGACCTGCACGCGACGATGACCGGGATCGGATTCATGCGACCATCGGCAGTCTAACACCTCACACCGCGGAAGAAAGGCCGCGGCGTCATTTTTCCACCCCGACCTCCATGCCCAACAGGCACACGTCGTCGTCGAAATGGCGGCTCTCCGAAAACGCCAGCACGCTGCCGAGGATGGCATCGAGCATGGCGTCCAGCGGCTGACCGCAGGACGCGCCGACGATCTCCATCAGGCGCTGCTCGAAGAAGGCCTCGCCGCTGCCGTTCTGGGCCTCGAGGATGCCATCGGTGAACAGGATCAGCCGGTCCACATCCTCCAGCGGCACGCTGCCCACCGGATAGCTGGCGGTGGCGATCAGGCCGAGGCCGGGACCGCGCTCCGGCTTCTCCGTGGCGAGCTGGCGCACGCCGTTCCGGCCCGAGATCACCGCACCGGGATGACCGGCGCAGGCGTAGGTGAGCGTGCCCGTGGTGCGGTCCGCCACGGCATAGAAGGCGGTGGCGAACATGGTGGCCCCGGCACGGCTGAGGATCGAGCACAGGCCCTCGTTCAGCCCGTGCAGGAACAAGCCGGGATCCGCCGCCTGGCTGCGCTGCTTTTCCAACAACCCGCGCAGCATCGCCACGATCAGCGCCGAGCGCACGCCGTGGCCCATCACATCGCAGATCAGAAGCCCCGCCGCCCGATCGGACACCGGCACGACCTCGAAGAAATCCCCGGCCAGCCCGGAGATCGGCACGTAACGCGCGCCGAACCCGAAGTTGTCGACGGTCGGGAACTGGCCGTTGGCCAGCGCCTGCTGGATCTCGCGGGCGAGGTGCAGCTCTTCCTCGTAGGCCTGGTTCCGCACGGAGAGCGCGGAGGCCAGCTTGGCCGCCTTTTTCTGGGCCACCACCAGGTCGGTCACATCGCCGGACACCCCGAAGGTGCCCTTCACCCGGCCGAGGCGGTCGCGCCACGGGAACTTCGAGGTCTGCACCCAGGTCTCCTCGCCTGCCCGCCAGGTCTCGCGCTCCAGCTTGTCGGTGATCGGTTGGCCGGTTTCGAGAATCTGGCGTTCGTCGTAGGCCGCGGGACCCCAGTGCGCTTCATTGAAGAAATCGCGGTCGTGTTTTCCCAACAGGTCGGTGGGATCGCCCACGCCCATCCAGTCCCCCATCTTCCGGTTCGCGAGCACGAAGTGGGAATCGAGGTCCTTGAAATAAATTTGCAGCGGGACGTGGTCGATGAGCTGCTTGAGCAAATGCCGCTCCTCCTCGAGCTGGGCCTCCGCCCCCTTCCGCAGGCTGATGTCGATCATCGAGCCGGCGATGCGGGTGGCGTGGCCCTCGCGGTCCCGGACCACGGTGCCGCGGATACGCAGCCAGCGCCAGGTGCCGCTGCCCGAGCGCACGCGGCAATCGACCGACAGCTTCTCCGGCCCGCCGGTTTCCAACGATTGCAGCACCGCGCGCTCGAAGGCGGTCCGCTCCTCGGGGTGGACATGGTCGTAGGGGGCCAGGAACAGGTTCGGCGCCGCCATTTCCGGGCACTCCAGGAACTCGATGATCCGGCGGGAATAATAGATCTCCCGCTTCCCCACGTACCAATCCCAGATCCCCTCGTTGGATGCTTTCAGGGCGAGCACCATCCGCTCCGCCACCTCGCCGGGGGCCGATTGACCATCCTTGCTCATCGAATGCAGCATTGACCGAACGCCATCCCTACGGCAACCCGTTTCACGATGAAAATCCCATTCCTGGCGCTGCTTTTCGCACTGCCGGCGTTCGCCGGTGAAACCACCCGCCCGCTCGACAAACCCGATGGCTGGGAATTCGGCGACAAGGCCGCCTGGGTCTGGGGCAAGGACGGCGCGGACACCGTGCTGACGCTCAAGACGCCCTCGAACTTCAAACCCAAGGTCCGCAGCCCCTTCAACCTCGCTTGGTTCACCCCGAAGGAATTCAAGTCCTTCACGCTGACGGTCGACGCCCGCCTGACCAAGTTCGACAAGACCAACAACGACCTCTGCATCGCCTTCGCGAAACAGGACGAGACCCGCTTCTACTACGCCCACCTCGGCGTCCGCGCCGATGACGTCCACGACCAGATCCACCTCGTCGACCACGCCGACCGCAAGGCCATCACCGCCACCCGCGGCACCGGCATCCCGTGGAAACCCGGCACCTGGCACAAGGTGAAGCTCGTCCACGACACCGCCACCGGCGACATCACCGTCTTCTTCGACGACATGGAGAAACCCGTCCTCACCGCCAAGGACAAGACCCTCGACCACGGCAAGATCGGCATCGGCTCCTTCGACGACCTCGGCGAGTTCAAGAACCTGGTGGTGGAGGAGAAGTGATTCCCAGCAAGGAGTTGAGCCTTCCCCATGCCCTCGCCCGCAGAACGTTTCCTCGACACCGCCGTCTCCCCCTTCGCAGACAACGCGGAGCTCCAGATCCACGCGCGGCGGGAACTGGAGGAGCAGATCGATGCGTCCGCGGCAGGTGATCTGTTCTGGGCCGAAGCCGCGAACAGGCTGAGGCTGCACGATAAGAGCTGGTGGGCCCGGCGCTGGAGATGGGTCGTAGGAGCGGGGGCTACCCTCGCGATATTGGCCTGCCTTGGCACCGGCATGGACCTGATCCAGGGTCTGCGCATCGGAGGTTGTTTTTCAACCCTGCCGCCGCAGGTGCCCCATCTGCCCGAACCAGAGGCTCCTGAAATCACCCGGTGGCTTGGGAAAGGGCTTTCGTCTGAACAAAAGTTCGTTCTCCTTGGTGACACGTCGAAACCGGTCCCGTGGGAACAGCTTGCCGCGCTGAGCCAACGCTATCCCGACAATCTCTCCTACTACGCCCAATATGCCGTCGCCCATTATTACCGGCACGCCACCTTGCCGCCGGATTTCCTGACGACCGCAGCTCGTCTCGATCCCGACAACGGCTGGTTTCCCCTGGCCGCCGCCCAGGCGGCGGCACACAAGGCCAAGGCGAATCGTGTTTACTCCCCACGGCGCAAAGGAAGTCCGCCAACTCCCGATTTCGCCATGAAAGATCCCTTCGCTTTCCAAGAGGCCCTGGATCTGTTGGCCCAGGCGGCCCAGCGGCCCCGCCATGATTCCTATCAAGCGGCAAGACAGGCTGAAGTATCCGCGCTTCTACCCCGGACCACCGACTATCCAGCGCTCTTGAGACGGATCTCCGTCTCCGAGAGCGTGATCCAGTCTTCCTATCTCGGCGGCGCGTACCTGGGAAATGCGGTCATGGCGCAGGCGAATATCCTCGCCACCCGGGGAGACCGCCCTGGCTTTAGAGAACTGCTGATCCAGTGGCGGTCCACGGTGCTTCAGGACAACCAAAGCCTGCTCACGCTGGAGCACGCTTCCCAGCAATTGGCCTATCTGATCCAAACCGCCGACCGCCTCGGGATGCCCGCGGAAGCAGGAAAGCTCCGCGAGGTATCCCAATTGATCATTTTGGCAAAGCGGAAGCCGGAACATACCCACGCGGAATCGCTGGTCCGCGGCAGCGTGGCGAGAGGTTACCCCGGATGGAACATCGCCAACGGGAATTCCATCCCGACCGGAGATCCTACCCCCGGCCGATTGGCCGATCACGCCGTAGGTGGTTGGGTGGCAGCCGTCGGGATCGCCACCGGATTGCTCGTTCTTGCCAGTGCCTTCGCGGCATGCCGTTTCCGCCATGGCACCTTGCCGCGCCGATTGTCCGCGAGAATGACTGCGCTGCTGCATCCAACCGATCTGATGTGGCTGCTCGGCGCGGGCTGCCTGGCTCCGGTCCTGGGGCAGCAACTCCTGTATCACGTCACACCCTTGGGTGGACGCGAGTGGAGCTATGCGGTGAGGGGAGGCGTTGTTTGGGGAGAGATCTATGCCTGGATCGCCCTCCTCGTCACCGCCCCCCTTTTCGTGCTCCAATGGCGTTTGAAGAAACGCCTGCCTATGGCAGGCATCGCCTCCAAATGGACGAGCCCGGGATACGTGGCTTTGGCCGCCGCCGTGTTGGCCATGCCCGTCACCGGCCTCGGTTTCGTAATGGAGGGGCCCTCGACCTGGCAAACCGCGGGTGTGATCCTGATCGCCATTCCCGCGCTCTGGTGGCTTCTGCACCTGCTGGTGGCTTTGTGCAGCCGTCACCATGCCCTGGGCTCATTGACGTTCATCCGGCTCGTGGTGCCCGCTTACTTTTTCAGCGCCACGCTCTTGTTCCTGCTTGGACCGGTCTATCGCGCACAGGAACGATATTGGGTTTCCCGAGACAAAGTGGTGGCCAATCCCCCCATTCAAGCGATTGACGAGACGCTGGAAAAGCAACGGAGCCAACGCTTCGAAATCCTCGCACCCTTGAGCGATCTCCGTTGACCCTCGGCCTGTCAAAAATTCCCTCCGAGCTATTCCACTATGCCCTCCCCCGCCGAACGCTTCCTCGACACGGCCATCCACCCCTTCGCGGGCAACCCGGAGTTCCAGATCCACGCGCGGCGGGAGCTGGAAGACCTCATCGATCCAGCATCCGCAAGCGATCCCGAATGGGAGCGGGCAGCCGTACGACTGGAGCGACAGGACAGGCAACGATGGAACGGAAAGCTTCCCCTGCTCTTCCTGGTTCTCATCCTGACCGCCTTTTTCGCCTGCTACTATCCGGGATTGGCGAGCCTGCTCACCGCCTCGAAAATACTCTCCCGCCTGGGACCTGACTTCATCGAGGGAGTGGGGACTCCTGACGAAACGAGAGAGCGTTTATCCGCCGGTCTTGATGCCGATCAGAAGTTGATCCTGTTCGGCTCCTCGTCGGAGAACTCCAACAAACTTTCCGGCGAAGAACTTTGGGAGCGCCATCCCGACAATCCTTCCTATTTCGCCGCCTACGCCTTGGCCTACACTTCGAAGCACAAGAAACTCCCGCCGGACTATTTCGACACGGCGAACCGGATCGACCCGGACAACGCATGGTTTCCCACCTTCGCGGCGGTCACCCTCGGCAGTCGGTCGGTCGAGGCCCTGCCCCGCACCGAGGAAGAGAAGAAGGAGCGAAAGCCCAAACAATGGAAGATCCTCGATCCCACGGGGCTCGATCACGCGGTGGAACTTCTGGTGAAAGCCAGCACGCTGCCTCGATTCGAATCCTACGACGGCAAGCGATTTGATGAGCGGATTTCGCTCGTTCCACCTGCAACCGATTTCCCGTCATACATCACCCGCACCGTGATGGCCACTGGCATATCTCCGAACAGCCCTGCGATGCAGAAACTCGTCGAGGTCATCGGGGCCCATGCCCAGAGACTCACGGAAGAAGGGAAACGCGAGGAGCTCCAAGCGTTTATCCTGATCTGGAAAGACCTCACCTCCCGCTTGCTCATGGACAGCAAGGACCTCGTGGGAACGCTGGTGGCCCATGCGGTCACCAGCGCTTCCGTTCGAATCTTCAAGGAGGCCACGCGAAAGCTGGAACTCACCAAAGAGATCGGAATATTCGATCCGTTGAGCCAAGCTCTTGAAGCCGACTCTCAAAAACGAAAAGCCATCGATGATCAGCCCCTTGGCGACCTGATCGAAAAACGTGGCAGCATGCTGGCGGGGATCGCGCTGCCGATGGTGTCCCGGCAAGCCCTTGCCCCTCCGCCAATCGACGAAGCGGCATTGAAGCCCATGCGTCTGGTGGATCACGCCTGGGCAGGCAGACTCCTGAGTCTCTGCGCCTTTGGCTTCGTGGGAATCGCCTGTGCCACAGCCGCCCTTTACCGCTTTCGTCATGGTCGCCTGACCCGCCTCCTCTCCAGCCGGTTGAGCGCGATGATGACACCCGCCGATTGGCTGTGGGTCCTCGTGGCGGGTGGTTGCGGTCCTCTGCTGGTATACGAAGCCGTCCAGTATCTCACGCCGCTCGGCATCCGGAATTGGAATCTGGTCTACGTCCTCAAAACAAAACCCATTCATCAGATCAATGCATGGGCCGCGCTATCCGTGATCGCTCCGATCGTGATTGCCCGGTGGCGCATCGGCATCCGAACCCACGCCCTGGGGGTCTATCATCCGCGGCCATGGCTGGGATGGATCATTCTCGCCCTGTGCACCGTGCTCCTGCCGCTCTCAGGTCTCTTCGCCACACTCGATCTTGGCAAACCTTGGGCGATCGCCTGGGGAGTGGCCTTCTCCATTTGTGAGCTGTGGTGGATCGTGACCGCCATACGAGCGATCTTTACCCGCCAGACAAACGCCTTGGGACGGCAAACCACCGCCCGCATGGTGGCCGCAGCCTATGCCACCGCCATGCTCGCGCTGGCGGTGACGGCGATGGTGTCCCGGGCGGAAGAGCGATACTGGCTTGGCCGGGACACTCTGATGCAAATCGAGCCGGGCAAGCCAACGATGGGACAGTTCGAATACGAAGTCGCCAAGGTCCGCAAAGCCGAGCTGCTTGAGATCCTCGCCCCCTTGAACGAGATTCGCTGAACTTCGGCCCGCAAAAGCGCCTACTGATCCACCCGCCATGTCCTCTCCCGCCGAACGTTTCCTCGACGCCGTCGTCCGCCCCTTCGCCGACAACGCGGAACTCCAAATCCACGCCCGGCGGGCATTGGAGGAGCGGATCGATCCGTCGTCCGCGGACGCGACTTGTTGGGAGACGGCTTCGGAAGAACTCCGGCGACAGGATGGCAGCCTCCTGCGGAGACGCTGGAGATGGTGGCTGTGGGGCTCGGTGCTGCTCGGTTCCCTGGCCTGTCTGGCCCCCCTGATCCAGGAAACAGTCGAGTTCCAGCACCTGGGTTCCGACCCCTTCATGGGGAGGTTTCATGAGGACGATTTCGATGAACCCTATTTCCAGCAACAGCTCGCCGGAACTCTCTCTGATGAGCAGCGGCTGATCCTTTTCGGCACCCCTTCCAAGACCCGGGCCGGGCGGTGGGAAGCCCTTTGGAAACGATTCCCAGACCGCCCCGACTACTACGCCCAGTATGCATCTATCCACGTCTCGGAGCGGTCGGCATTGCCCACCGACTTCCTCGCCACCGCGGAAAAGATTGACCCGGGCAACGCCTGGTTCCCCGCCCTCGCGGCAGCAGTGAAATCGGCCAAAACCGTCGAATCGAGAAAGCAGAGCAAGGCCCAGACCCTCGCGCATGCTCCGAAGGAATGGGATGTTCTGGACGAGCCCCGGCTAGCGGAATGCATGGCGCTGCTGCATCAGGCGGTCACCCAGCCCCGCTTCGAATCCTACTCGACCCGGCTCGCCGCGGAGCGGCAGGCCCTCCTCCCTCCCGCCACCGATTCCGCGGAACGGATGCGAAATCTTTCGTTCACTGCCCCCGGATCCTTGGCGGCCCTCACCTTCCAGCCCCTCTCCCGTGCGGTCGCGGCCCAGAGCTGGCGGCTGGCCAACCAAGGACAGAAGGACGAGTTCCAACACCTGATGGCGGATTGGTCGCTCCTGGCCCGACTGCAAACCGAATCGAGCGACCGCATGCTCGAACACCTTATCTTGCAAGGCAGCCTTGCCACCACGCTATCGAATCTGAGCGACGGAGCCGAACGACTCGACCTCAACGAGCAGGCAGCCCGTCTCAAGGAAGCCAGTCAACAGGCATGGGCCAATAACGACGCGCGGCGGAATCGAGCTCCTTCATCCGCGGCGGAAAAAGCGGTGACCGACCACGGTAGCGCCCTCGCAGACCAAACGATCGCTCTCATGTCGAATATGGTGGACAACGCTCCCGTGCCGACGGTCTCCGATCTGAACCCCGGGCGCATGGTCGACCACGCCAATGCCCACCGCATCGCCGGGGTGGCCGTGTTCCCCGTCGTTCTCATCCTCTGCGGTGCCTGTGCAATCTACCGCTTCCGGTCCGGCAGCCTGTTGCGCCGATTGTCTGCCCGATTGATACAAACCTTGAAACCGGTCGACTGGGCATGGCTTTTTGCCGCCGCGGTTCTGCCCACAGCCCATCTGGCAATCCTTTACGGATGGACTCCCTTGGGCGGAAGAGACTGGGGATATTTCAATCCGGGCATTGTGACGAAGATCGTACAATTGACAGCTTGGCTCCTCCTCACGATGGCCTCCCCGGTGGTGGCGGCCCGCTGGCGGTTACGTTACCGTCTACCCGGCCTCGCGATCGCAAACCGCAGCCCGCTGGGTTTGGGTATACTTGCCTCACTCGGTTATCTCGCTTCCTGCATCGCTGGCATCTACTACCTGCATCCGCATCCGGAGCCCCCCATCGAAGTGGAATTTTTTGAAGGCACCTACAAGCTGCCCTCGGGGATGGACGCGCCGGCGATGGCCGTGGCAATGCTGTTGCCGCTCCTGCTATGGTGGCTCGCCGCTCTCACACGGGCGATCTTCACCCACCGCGATCGGGCGCTCGGCAGGCAAGTGGTCTCCCGCATGCTGGTGCCCGCATGGATCTTCCTGCTTCTCCCGGTGGCGCTGCTCATTCCCCTTTGCAAGCTTCAGGAGCGTTATTGGATTTCACGCGACAGTCTGTTGGCGCCCGGCCCAAGCCTGACCACCTACGAAGGACAAATCATCGCCCGGATGAAGGAAGAGAACCTCAAGATCCTCCGCCCCCTGACACCGGATCGCTGAAGAACCTCGCACCCTTGAACGATATCCGCTAAAGACGAAGATCATGCAGACCCACGGCAGCGCCACGACCTTCCATGTCGCCGATGTCGGGGCGGCGCTGCGATTCTACACGGAGGTGCTCGGGTTCTCGGAGCGCTTCCGTTTCGGCGATTACGCGGGCGTGGCGCACGGCGAGGTGCAGATCCACCTTTCCGGACCGGCGGCGACGAACAAGCGCCAGACCGGCCAGGGCAGCCTCTACGTCTTCTGCGATGACGTCGATGGCTACCACGCCGAGGTCACCGCGAGAGGAGCCCGCGCGCAAGCCCCGCCGCGGGATTACGACTACGGCATGCGCGATTTCGTGATCGAGGATCCGGACGGCAACCTGGTGGCGTTCGGACGGGAGGCCGATGCGAAAACCTGACCCGCCGTTTCTCTTCTTTGCAAGATCGCCAGACTTCCGGGCAATCGGCGCATTTCCCTCGCCCCCGCCCCGGACCGGAATGGATGATGCTTCCGATCGATACCCGCGATGTCCTACCACTTCCAACTCGGCCGGGATTTCCACTCGTTCCCGGATCTGAAAACGCTGCTGGCGAAGGCCACGCCGCTGCGCTCCGGCGACCAGCTCGCGGGCGTGGCGGCGGCAAACGCGGAGGAGCGGGTGGCCGCGCAGATGCGGCTGGCGGAGGTGCCGCTGGCGACCTTCCTGGAGGAGTGGGTGATCCCGTATGACGACGACGAGGTCACCCGGCTGATCGCGGACCGCCATGACCGCGCGGCCTTCTCACCGGTGTCCGGTCTCACGGTCGGGGAATTCCGTGAGTGGCTGCTGGACTACCAGACGACCTCCGCGGAGCTGGCCGCCGTGGCTCCCGGCCTCACGCCGGAAATGGTGGCCGCCGTGAGCAAGCTCATGGGCAACCAGGATCTCATCCTCGCCGCGAAGAAAGCGACGGTCGTCACACGTTTCCGCAACACCATCGGCCTGCCCGGCCGGATGAGCGTGCGGCTCCAGCCGAACCACCCGACCGACGACGCTCGCGGCATCGCGGCCTCCATTCTCGACGGCCTGCTCTACGGCTGCGGCGATGCCACGATCGGCATCAACCCCGCCACCGACAATCCCGCCGCCTGCGGGGTGCTGCTGCGGCTGATGGACCGGCTCATCACCGAATACGCCATCCCCACCCAGAGCTGCGTGCTCACCCACGTGACGAACACGATGCGCTGCATCGAGAACGGCGATCCGGTGGACCTGATTTTCCAATCGATCGCGGGCACGGAAGCGGCGAACCAGAGCTTCGGCATCTCGCTCGACCTGCTCCGCGAGGCGCATCGCATGGGCCTCGAACTGAACCGCGGCACGGTGGGCAACAACGTGATGTATTTCGAAACCGGCCAGGGTTCCTGCCTATCCGCGAACGCCCACCACGGGGTGGACCAGCAGACGCTGGAGGCGCGGGCGCACGCGGTGGCGCGGGAGTTCTCGCCGCTGCTCTGCAACACGGTGGTCGGCTTCATCGGGCCGGAATACCTCTACGACGGGAAGCAGATTATCCGCGCGGGCTTGGAAGACCATTTCTGCGGGAAACTCCTCGGCGTGCCGATGGGCTGCGACATCTGCTACACCAACCACGCCGACGCCGATCAGGACGACATGGACACGCTGCTGACGCTGCTGGGCGTGGCCGGTTGCACCTTCATCATGGGCGTGCCGGGCGCGGACGACATCATGCTGAACTACCAGTCCACCTCGTTCCACGACAGCCGCTACATCCGTCAGGTGCTCGGCCTGCGGGCGGCCCCGGAGTTCGAGGCGTGGCTGGAGCACATGCGGATCGCCGATGCCTCGCAGCGCCTTCTGCCGGTGGGTGAGCGCCACGCGCTGCTGCTGAGCGGGGAGGTGGCGTCATGAACGATCCGTGGCAACACCTGCGCGGATTCACCGCGGCGAGGATCGCGCTCGGGAGAGCGGGCGGAAGCCTTCCAACGGCTCCCCTGCTCGATTTCCGGCTGTCCCACGCACGGGCGAAGGACGCCGTGCTCGCCCCCTTCGACCCACTGGACCTCGCGGCGAAATTGCACGGCCTGCATGGTCACCCATTGGTGCTGGAAAGCCGGGCGCTCGACCGCGCCACCTACCTGCGGCGGCCGGATTACGGGCGCGCGCTGTCCCGGCACTCGCATGAGTTGCTGGCGGACGTCGACCGCGGCGCGGACCTCGCGATCGTGCTCTCGGACGGGCTTTCCACCCGCGCAGTGATGGACCAGGCAGTGCCGCTTCTTTCCGCCCTGCTGCCGCTGCTGGTGAAGGACGGCTGGATCATCGCTCCACTGTGCATCGTCCGCCACGGCCGGGTGGCCATCCAGGACGAGGTCGGCGGCCTGCTGGGAGCGAAACTGAGCCTGATGCTGCTCGGCGAGCGGCCCGGTCTCGGCTCGCCGGACAGCTTGGGCGCCTATTTCACCCACTCGCCCCGCCCCGGCCGCACCGACGCCGACCGCAATTGCGTCTCGAACATCCGTCCGGAGGGACTCGCCCCGGACCTGGCGGCGCGGAAACTCCACGCCCTACTGACCGCCTCCTACCGGCTCGGCCTGAGCGGGATCGGGCTGAAAGATGACACACCGTTGCTGGCGGAAGGCCCGGAGTTGTTATAAAAAGCCGCCATGAACCTCGGCCCCGTCACGCCCATCCTGCGCATCTTCGACGAGGAAAAGGCCCACGAATTCTACGTCGGTTTCCTCGGTTTCCAGGTCGATTGGCAGCACCGCTTCGATGAAAACGCCCCGCTCTACCAGCAGGTGTCGCGGGACGGCTGCATCCTGCATCTTTCCGGCCATTTCGGGGACGCCTGCCCCGGCAGCGCGGTGCGGATCGAAACCGCTGGAGTAACCGATTTCCAGACTGCCCTGCTGGCCAAATGCTACAAGCACGCCCGCCCCGGACTGGAGAAAACCGACTGGGGCACGCTGGAAGTGCGGCTCACCGACCCCTTCGGCAACCGGCTGACCTTCTTCGAGAACGTCCCGGGATAACCAAAACCGGCCGCAACGGACAGATTTCGCCTTGGCGGGCGGGCGGAGAGTCCCTAAAACCCCGCCGCCATGACCCGCAAGTCCATCGAAGCCTGCGCCAAGCTCTTCATCCTCGCCCTTTTCTGCACCTTCGTCTGGGCGGTCTACACGGTGCTGCACCTGATGGGCTACGTCGGCTAAGCGCCGCGGGCCTCATTTCCAGTCGACCGCGACCTCCTGCAACTGGCCGGCGCGGTCCTCGTATTTCAGGTGCCCGTGCTCCAGGGCGTATTCGTGGACGCACTTGGTGACCTTCACATCGTAGGCACAGTATTCGGCGATTTTCCGCAACACGCTGAAATCGCCGGTTTTCTTGTACTCCTGCCACCATCTCAGGGCATCCAGGCCGTCGGCCGTCTTGCCCACGCCCAGCGAGGCGGAGGCGGCGGAATCCAGCTTCAGGCGAAAGCCCAGCCGCTGCTCAAGGTCGAGCATCATGTCCAGGTTGATGGTCTGGTCGGCCAAGGTCGGGAAGATGTAGGGCTGTAGCACCGGGTAATCGAACTGCATGTGGTTCCAGCCGACGACGAGATCGGCGCGGCACAGCTCCTCGCCCAGCTTGTCCAGCTCGCACTCGCGGTAGATCTCATAGGTCCCGCGGGCGGTGCTGTAGGTCACGGCGATGGAAATCCCCATCTTGCCCTTGTTCGAGAATCCGCCGACGTCGCCGAAGCTGCGCTGCGTTTCGAGGTCGAAATAGACGATGTTTCTGCCAGCCACGGGCGAGAGCTAACCGGGGAATGCGGCGGGCGGCAAGCCCGGGACGGATCGGAAAAAGCGGTTACAAAATTTTCCCGTCCCGGAATCACGGCGGTGTAGGAAAACAGGGGCAAATACGTATAGCGTTCCTATCAGGCACATTTCCCTGATCCCCATGAAAACGCTCCGTTTCGCCGTGCTGGCCCTTGCTTCCAGCACGAGCGGCCTATGGGCCGCGCCGCGTCTGTTCGTCTCGACACCCACGCTCATCCCTGAGAGCGGGATCGAATTGATCCTCGACCGCGCCGTGGTGCCGGACGAGTCCGTCGGAAAGCCCGCCGTCAACGACTGGCTGGTGATCGAACCCGCCCTGCCCGGGAAACTGGAATGGAAGGCACCGAACGTGGCGAAATTCCTGCCCGACCAGGTGCCCGCGCTCGGGATGACCTACAAGTTCTCGGTGCGCGGCGGCCACAAGCACATCGACCAGACGCCGGTGCCAGCCGGGCAGATCGCCACGGTGGAGAGCACCGCGTTCCGGATCGAGACGACCTCGGCGCTGAACCGCTATGCGGACGGGTTCTCGCCGCGGACCGCGTCGTGGCTGCTGAAGTTCAATGACGACGTCGATCCCGTGGCAGCGGCCCCGTTCTTTTCGTTCGAAAGCAAGGACGGCGGCCGTGTGGCGGCGAAAACGGTGCGCGCCACCGCCGGGCAGGCGGGGGCCACCAGCCTGGACACCTATTCATGGAGCCAGCGTTTCACCCGGATGAAGGCGAAGACGCCCGTCGATCCGAACGCCACCCGTCCGGCCAACGATCCCTTCGTGCAAGGCCTGATCGTGTCGCCGGTGACCCCCTTGCCCGTCGGCCAGGACTGGAAGCTCTCGGTGCTGGCCGGGCTGCCGAACGCGGCGAACAACGCGAAGGTGAAGGACAACAACAGCCAGCAGCTCGGCAACATCGACCCGCTCAAGGTGACCTCGATGAACGCCGTGACCACGGCCGACGAGCCGCGGGAAATCGTGATCGGCTTCAACCTCGCGCTGCCGAAAACGATCGCGGACAACGTGCTGAAATCCGCGGTCCGCATCACTCCGGAGCCGGAGAACCTCAAGGCGGAAGTCGAGGGCAACGAGCTGCGCTTGAAAGGCGATTTCACCGATGACGAGTGGGAGGTGCGCGTCAACCAGCCGCTGGCTTCCTACGACGGCCGCGCCTTGGTCGCGCCCGCCGCGAAGAAGCTGGTCTTCGAGCACCTCGATCCGGAGTTGGTCCTGCCCAGCACCGAGGAGGCGCAGCTCGCCGCCGGCAGCCGCCAGTACCGCATTCAGACGATCAACGTCGCGAAGGTGGGGGTTCGCGCCCGCCAGCTCAGCGGGGACACGCTGGTCCGCGCGTTCCAAGCCTACCGCCATTACACCGGCTCCGGCCCGGACGGTACGGAGGTGAAACCGACCGCGCCGGTGCCCTACGAGCTGATCCCGGGCACCACCGTGCTGGATCAGGATTTCGACATCGGCGATGGCATCGACACCTCCGGCGAGGTGACGCTGAAGTGGGACGAGGTCCTCAAGAACGCGCCGAAGCACGGCATCTTCTTCCTGGAAGCCACCGGCACGCTCACCGACGGGATTACGCACGACGGCCGCCCGTCCGCCCAGGCTTTCATCCAGCTCACCGACATCGGCCTGGCCTGGAAGCTGACGAAGGACGACGCGATGCTCTACGCCTTCTCCTGCGCCAGCGGCGAGGCGTTGCCCGGGGTGAAGATCGAGATTTTCGGCGAGGACGCGAAGTCCCTAGCCAGCGTGGCTACCGACGCCAATGGCGTGGCGAAGGTCGCGCGCGGCGAGGACGTCCGCCATCTCCGCGCCAGCCTCGGCGATGACACCTACATCACCGCCTTCGACAACACGCTCGACACCGTGAGCCTGTGGCGGTTCCCGGTGCGCTATTCCTATGACGAGCAACCGGACTCCCGCCGCCGCGTGCTGGTGTTCAGCGACCGCTCGCTCTACCGCCCCGGCGAAACGGTGCGGCTCAAGGGCATCATCCGCACCCAGCAGGGCAATGCGATCAAAGCCGCCGACGAGGCCAAGCCGCATCTCGTCATCTCCGACCCGACCGACAAGGAGGTGGTCGACCAGGAAGTGAAGCTCTCGCCCAACGGGGCCTTCGATTTCACCTACAAGGCCCCCGAGGAACAAACGGGCTACTATTCGGTGAAGCTCGTCTACAAGGACGAGGTCAAGCAGGCCGACGAAAGCGAGGACGAGGAGGAGAAAGAGCGCATCAGTGGAAACTCCACGTTCTTCTTCCAGTTCCGCGTCGAGGAATTCCGCCGCAACGCCTTCGAGGTGGAGCAGAAGATCGCCGAACCCGCGCCGGGAGCGGACGCCGTGAAGGTGGACCTCGCCGCCACCTACTACCAGGGCCAGCCGGTGGCCGCGGGCAATGCCGAGCATTACACCCGCGTCTCGGACGTGAACCTGTATCCGGAGCGCTACCAGGACTTCCTCTTCGGCAACCACCGTCAGGAGGACTGGCGCTACTGGTTCCACTACTTCAACTACCGTGAAAGCGAGAGCGAGGATGACGAGCGCAGCACCTCGGACAACGGCAAGGCCCAGCTCAACGCCAGCGGCAAGGCCACCTTCGGCGTAACGCTGCCGCAGGGCGACATCCCAACCACCCGCGAGATCAGCGTGAGCACCGAGGTGACCGACGCAAACAACCAGACGCTTACCGCCAGCAGCAGCGTGACGGTGCACCCGGCGTCCGTTTACGTCGGCGTGTCCCGCACCGACCGGCTCGTCCGGGTCGGCGACCGCGTGCCGCTGAAACTGGTGGCGATCACTCCCGACGGAAAACCCTACGACAAGCCGCTCGCCATCGAGACCGTGACCGTGCGCGAGGTGAACGAGCAATCGAAGACCCGCAACGACGACGGCGACACGGTGACCCGCAACGACGCCCATGAGGAACCGGTGTCCACCGGCACCGCCACGATCAACCCGGCGGGCAACGAGCGCGACGGCACGACCTACGAGTTCACCTCCAGCCAGCCGGGCCGCCATTTCGTAACCTTCAAGGGCAAGGACGCGCAGGGCCACGCCTTCGCCACCACCACCACCTACTGGGTCTATGGTAGCAATGAATACCCGTGGGCTTACGAGGAGGGGATGAAGATCAAGCTGGTGGCGGAGAAGAAATCCTACCGCCCCGGCGATATCGCCCGCGTGCTGGTGCTGTCCCCGATCGAGGGCACCGCGCTGGTCACCGTCGAGCGCGAGTCGGTGCTGCGCTCGTTCACCGTGCCGCTCAAGGCGGACAAGCCGGTGATCGAGATCCCACTGAACGAGGACGATGCGCCCAACGCCTTCGTCTCCGTTCTGGTCATCAAGGGATCGAAGGATTCCGCCCGCGACTTCAAGGAACCGCAGCTCCGCCTCGGCTACTGCGAGCTGACCGTCGAGAACGTCCGTGACCGACTGGCCGTGAAGGTGGCCGCCGAGAACTCGACTGAAACGCTGCCCGTGACCACCGGCGGCTCCACCGTGCAGGTGGCCACCTACCGGCCCGGCGACGAGGTGATCCTGGCCGGCACCGTGACCAAGGCCGATGGCTCGCCCGCCGCCGGCGCGGAGGTCACGCTGTTTGCGGAGGACGAGGGAACCCTCGCGGTGATGGGTTACGAGAACCCGGACCCGATGGCGTTCTTCCACGACCCGCGCGAGCTGGCCGTGCGCTCCGGCACCTCGCTGGACCACTTCATTTCCGAGAACCCCGACAACCAGCAGTTCTTCAACAAGGGCTTCTTCGTCGGCGGCGGCGATGAACTGAACGAGAATCTCGACAAGCTGCTGCGCAAGAACTTCGACCCGTGCGCCACCTGGGCTCCCACGCTGGTCGCGGACGCGCAGGGCAAGTTCAAACACACCTTCAAGGTGCCGGACACGCTCACCCGCTACCGTGTGCTGGCCGTCGCCACCGAGGGAGCCACCCGCTTCGGCGCGCTCAAGACCGACATCGTGGTGAACAAGCCGCTGATGCTGGAACCGAAGGCCCCGCGGTTCGCGAACGAGGCGGATCTGGTGACGCCGCAGGTGCTGGTCCAGAACGCCTCCGGCCACAAGGGCACTTGGAAGATCACCTTCAATCCGCACGGGGCCAGCGGCACGCCGGTGTGCCGCGCGCTGTCGCAGACCACCCAGACGGTCACGATCGATTCCGGTGGCTCGACGGTGGTGCCCTTCCCGATCGCGGTGGAAACCACCGGCGAGGCGGTGCTCACCTTCCGCGCCGAACCGGTTTCCGTCGAAGGCGTCTCGCTGACCCCGGTGCTGGCGCGGAAGCTCGGCGACGCGGTGGAAACGCGCTTCCCCGTGAACTACCCGATGCCGCTGCTCCGCCAATCGAAGCTGGTGAAGCTCTCCGGCCCCGGAGCGGATCTCGATCTGCGAAGCCAGCTCGACCCGGCGCTGCTGGATGGCAAGGGCGAGCTGAAGCTGGAGTTCTCCCGCTCGCTGTTGCTGGAAGCGGGTCCGTCCGTCGATTACCTGCTCCAATATCCCCACGGCTGCGTGGAGCAAACGACCTCGTCGCTGATGCCGTGGTTCGCGGTGAAGTCGCTGCGGCCGGTGGTGCCGCAGTTTGAGAAAGTCCCCGATGAAAAGGTGAAGAAGGCGATCCAAGCGGGCGCGGACCGCCTGCTCTCGATGCAGCTTCCCAGCGGCGGCTTCACCTACTGGCCGGGCTGTCGTGAGCGTCTCGATTGGGCTTCCTCTTACGCCGGACTCGGCCTGGTGCTGGCGGACCAAGCCGGTGCCACGGTGCCCGAGGATGCCATCGAAGGACTTTGCAACGACCTCATCACGTCCCTGCGCGGTCTCTCCGACATCCGCTCGGCGTGGGACATGGAAAGCGCCGCGCGCTCGCTGTGGGTGCTTTCGCTCGCGGGCAAACCGCAACAGGCTTACCACAACCTGCTCCGCGACCGCATCGAGGGCGTGCCACCGCGCGCCCGCCGCTTCCTCGCGCTGGCAATCGCCGCCTCCGGCACCGACAACGCGAAAGCCGAGGCCATCGCCGTGCTCAACAGCGCCAAGCCGTTCAAGGCCCGCGACGATTCGTGGATGCCGTGGAATCCGGATGCAGCGCTCGATGTGCTGGCGTGGGCAAAGATCGATCCGTCCTCGCCGGAAACGATGCGCTCGATCGACCGCCTGCTCCGCGACCGCAATCCCTACGGAGAATGGCGTACCACGTGGATGAACGGCTGGGGTCTGCTGGCGCTTTCGACCTATGCCACCACCGAGCCGAAACGCGAAGGACAGGTGACCGTCACTCTCGCCACCGAGAACGGCGCCGACCCGATGGTCCTGGGTGCGGAATCCCCGACCGCCACCCGCGCGTTCTCCCTGGCGCTCGCGAAGAAGCTCTCGGTGAAATCGACCTCGCCCGCCTTCCTGCGCGTGAACCTCGCCTCGAAGCCGAAGATCCAGCCGCAGCAGCCGGTGGCTTCGAACGGCCTGGAGATCACCCGCTTCTACGAGCGTCTGAAGTCCGACGGCAAGAGCGAGCCTCTCGACCGCCCCGCGGTGGGCGATCTGGTCCGCGTGACGCTGCGGGTGACGCTCCCGAAGGACGACACGCGCTACCTTGTGGTCGAGGACCTGCTGCCCTCGGTCTTTGAAACGGTGAACAGTGACTTCGCCAGCCAGGCCGCGGCGAACGGCGGCAGGACCAGCCAAAACGATTGGTCGATGTCCCACAGCGAGTTGCGCAGCGACCGCGCGGTGTTCTACTTCGACCAGGTCTGGCGGCGCGGCACCTACAACGTGACCTACCTCGCCCGCTGCACGGTGGCCGGCGAAGCCACCGCGCCGGCCGCGAAGGTGGAGTCGATGTACGATCCGGAGAAGTTCGCGCTCTCCGCCTCGCAGTTGATCCGCACGAAATGACCGGATCGCCCTCGATCCATCGTCCGTGAAAGTGTTCCGTCATCTCCGCCGCAAGCGCGTGGCCATCCCGCTCGCGCTGGCGGCGCTGTGGGCCTTCGGCTGGTTCGGGCTGCCGTTCCTGGTCCCGCTGCCCGCGGGCCTGGAAACGGAGGTCCCGGCCTCGCCGGTTCTGCTGGATCGCCACGGCGAGCCGATCCGGCGGCTGACGCTCGGGGATTTCTCGCGCGGCGAACCGGTGGGGATCGCGGACCTTCCACCCGACTTCATCGCGTGCACGCTGGCCGCGGAGGACAAGCGGTTCTTCCAGCACGGCGGCATCGACCTGCTCGCCACCGCCCGCGCGGCAAGCGATTGGATCACCCACCGCCGCGTCGTCTCCGGTGCTTCCACCATCACCCAACAACTGGTGAAGATCTCGTCGCCCTCCTCGCAACGCGGTCTCGCCACGAAACTGCGCGAGGCCCTCGGTGCCCGGCGCTTGGAAATGACGTGGTCGAAGGAGCGCATCCTCACCGCCTACCTGAACCGTCTCGACTACGGCAACCGTCGTAGAGGCCCGGCCGAGGCCGCGCGCCATTTGTTCCAGAAACCCCTCGGTGACCTGTCGCTCGGCGAGTGCGCCCTGCTTGCCGGACTGCCGCAGGCCCCCACCCGGCTCAATCCGCTCAAGCGCCCGGAGGCCTCGCTCGCGCGCCGCAACCTGGTGCTCGCCCGCTTGGCCAAAGCCGGGGCGATCGATCCTGCCCGTATCCAATCCGCCCTGACGGAAACACCCGACCTTCGTCCGCTCACCGAAAAGGAAACCGCGCCGTGGCTGGCGCTCGTGCCGGACCCATCCGCCACGGATTTCCGCACCACCCTCGACCTCCCGCTCCAGCGCGACGTGGAAACCATCGTCCACGAGGAACTCGCCGCGCTGCGCGGGGCAAACCTGCGGCACGCCGCGGTGGTGGTCATCGACAATGCCAGCGGCGACATCCTCGCACTGGTGACCTCGGGCAATTGGAACGACCCACGCGGCGGCCAGATCAATGGAACGCTCGCCCCGCGCTCGCCCGGATCCGCGCTCAAGCCCTTCACCTACCTGCTCTCGTTCGAAACCACCGGCCGTTACCCCGGCGCGATCGTGGCGGACATCCCAACCCGTTTCCGCACCGAGCAGGGCCTGAACCTGCCGGGCAATTTCGACCGCACCCATCGCGGACCGGTATCGATCCGCACCGCGCTTGGCTGCTCGCTCAATGTCCCCGCGATCCGCGAGCTGAACGATCTCGGCGGCCCGCAGCCGCTCTATGACCTGCTGGTGAACCTAGGCCTCACCACCCTCGGCAAGCAACCGGACCACTATGGGCTCGGCCTGACCATCGGCAACGCCCCGGTCCGCTTGCTGGAGCTGACCAATGCCTACGCCACGCTCGCCCGCGGCGGCACTAGCATTCCTCCCCGCCTGTTCTCGTCCCAAGCGCATGTGGCCCCGCGGACCTTGTTCGACTCCCGCTGCGCGTGGCTGGTCTCGGACATCCTCTCGGATCCCGATGCCCGTGCGCCGTCGTTCGGTCGCCATGGTCCGCTGGAGATGCCCTTCAAGTGCGCGGCGAAGACCGGCACCTCCTCCGATTTCCGCGACAACTGGTGCCTCGGCTTCACCCGCGATTTCACCGTGGGCGTGTGGGCCGGCAATTTCGACCAAACGCCGATCAAGGGCCTCTCCGGCGTGGCCGGTGCCGGACCGATCTTCCACCGCACCATGCTGCGGGTACAGCGCGACACCGCTCCAGCGTGGCTGCCGCGACCGGAGGGCGTGGTGGAAGTCCCCGTCGATCCCCGCACCGGACACGTGCTGGCCGACGCCCGCCCGGACCAAGCACCGAAAATGGAAGTGTGCCTCGCGAGCCGCCAACCGCTGCCCGCCACCACCGCCGACTACGACACGGACGGCCACGTGGTCCTCGATGCCACCTATCAGGAATGGTTCACCAGCACCGAGAACCGCCGCCGCAATGACTTCGCGCTTGAGACCTCCCGCCCGGCCCGCGAGCCGCTGCGCATCCTCGCGCCATCGGACGGCATCACCTGCCTGCTCGATCCTGAGCTCCCCTCCGGCGGCAAGCGCCTGCGCGTCGCCAGCAACCTGCCCGGCACCGCCCTCTGGTCGTCCCCCACCCTCACGCTCGAACCGGCCTCACCCGAACCCGCCGTCGTCCTCCAACCCGGCACCCACGTCCTCACCGCCACCGATCCGCGCGACGGCACCCAACGTTCGATCACGATCCGGGTGAAGAAGCTCTAGAAGTAGAGCCTTCAGGCGAGGAATGTCTTCCGGGAAGTGGAGGCCCTCGATATCTGAGCCGCAAAGAGGCGCAAAATACGCAAAAAGGAAGAGCGCGAGTTTGCTGCATCCGATCGGCGAACGCGTGTCTTCTCGTCCTGAAAACTGAACACTGAAAACCAGCAAACTTTCAGGCCTCCGCCTCCCGGAAGACCTTCCTCGCCTGAAGGCTCAACTCCCCAAGAGGTTCAAGCCTCCACCGGCTCTTCCTCGACCCCGTCGTTGCGGTGGATCCAGACGCTCTGCACCAGACCGAGCAGGAACATGCAGATGATCACGAACGTGCCGGAGTAGCTGACCAGCGGCAGCGGAATGCCGGTGATCGGCAGCAGCAGCACGTCCATTCCGATGTTCTCGAAGATGTGGGAGAAGAACAGGGCGACCACCAGACACACCAATAGCCGCCCGGAGGTGTCCTTACTGTAGAAGGCGATGAATAGACACTGGATCAACAGCAGCGCGAAGGCGGTGATCAGCAGCAGGCTGCCGCGGAAACCGAGCTCCTCCCCGATCACGCCGAAGATGTAGTCGTTGTGGGCCGTTTCCCAGGGGATCAGCTTGCGGGCGTGCAACGAGCCCTTGTCGGCGGTGGCGTTCCAACCGACGCCCTTCCAGCCGGATTTGCCGATCGCCATGGAGACGTAGTAGGGCGCGTAGGCGTCGCCGTTCTTGTCGACCTCGCGGCCCTGAAGCATCCGCAGCCAGAGATCGATACGCTCCGGACCGCGCTTCGACACCAGCGGCAGCGCGACGAAGTAAATCATCGGCAACAGCCCGAGGCTGACGAAAGTCATGAATGACAGGTAGCGGAACGGTACCCCGGCTACCACCAGCGCGACCACGATCACCGGGATCCACACCAGCGCGGACCCCATGTCCCCCATCTTCATCACCAGCAGGAACGGAATCGCCGAGACGATGCCGATGATGCCGATGCGTGCGATGGGTGAAGCGAACATCCGGTGCAGCTTCGGCAGATCCTGGATCAGCCACGAGATCATCAGGATACCGGAGAAGATCCCGAGCTGGGCGGGCTGGAAGGTCAGCGGCCCGAGCGTGATCTGGTGGACCGCCGTCTCCTGCTTCATGGCCACCAGCATCAGGACCAAGCTGGCCATGTAGACCGGGATGCCGAGCCAGCGGATCCAGCGGTAATTCACGAACGCCGCGGCGAAGAACGCGACGCTGCCGATCGCGATCCACTGCTTGTCCATGTGGGCGTAGTACAGCCCGGCGTGAGCGAACTTGTCATGCATCGCCGCCGGATAGGACAGGTGGCGGGCGGCGCTTTCGACCATGAACAGGCCGAAGATCAGGAGCCCGTACATGACCAGCACGAGCACCCAGTTCATACCGAGCAATTTGCGGAGAAACGGTGTCATCGTGGGCGGGAGCGCCACGATACCGGCCACGCCCGCCAACGCAAGGCGGGCGTGGAAACATTCCGCGGGAATTTCGAATCAGCGGGCGTAGAGCCCGTTCGGCGAGAAGACCGCCGCCGGACCGCCGGAAATGCCCACCGGCGGGACGATCACATTCACCTCGTTGCCATCGACCGTCAGCGTGGCCGTCGCGGCCACCCGCTCCAGTCCCTGCTGATGGAAGGGCGCGGTCGGAGCGGGGTCACGGGAGATGAGCTCCGCCTCACCGAGCCCGCCGAGGGCGGTTTCGAACACGTGACCGCCCACCACCACACGGGCGGTCGCCTGGTCCCCTTCGCCGCGCACCGTGATCTCGGCATCGAGAACCGGTGCCTGCTCGAACGGCGTGCCCGCGAAAATCTTCGGACCGAAATAAGCGCCGACCACCGGGTTCGGGCTGATGAAGCCCATCACCACCGGAGCGGCATTCGCATCCGGCTGCCAGAAGATCATGCCCGCCGGCGCGGAACCCACCGGCGTGTGTACCACCCGGGCGACATGCACGATCACGTTCGGCATCGCCAGCGACGGATCCGTCACGGCCACCAGATCCACACCACCCTCCCAGGACATCCAATTTGAAATCGACATGGGCCATTTGTCTAACGACCCACTCTCCCCCCGGCAAATGGGAAATGGCAGGCGGTTTCCAATGGGACACCTCTGTACCCGGTTGAGAAATCAACGAGTCCAAAGGCTCCTCTCCAGCGCCGCGATCCGGGCTTCCACTTGGACGCGTCTCCTCTTCTCCGGGGGGCCCACGCTGGCGAGCCATGCGCGTTGCTGCGACCTCAGCGTGGAAAATCGCCGCACGGGCCCGATCGCCCTCAGGGCCTGATACACCGCGTTCAACCGTTGATCCGGCGTGAACGACTGCTCTTCCGGACCGGTTTGCCATGAAGACACCACTTCCAACAGAGCATCGAACTGACTCAATGTCACCGGTCGAACATCGGCGGAAAGCCAGCCACGGGCCTTGCAATCGTATGTTCCGGTGAAAAACACGCGATGGGTCTCACGGTCTTCGAACGCCTTGGGATTGTCGTCCGCCAAACAGCCTATCCGGACGAGGCACCCGTCAAAGTGGGCCACTGCTCCTCCCTCGAGATCCTTGCCCGCCTTGAGCAAACTGTCCCTGACCTCGCCCCGAAGATTGGTCTGTTTCATCCGCGAAGGCCCGATCTCCAGCAATTCAATGCCCTCGAACCACCACCGGCGATGATAGAGAACCACGCACCGGGAGGAATCCGGCGACCACACCGCGTTCAAGGAAACCCGGTTGTGAGGCCAAAAGTAAGACGACCCGCGGATCCTGCCCACCACCTGCCGCGTTTTCAAGTCGGCGAGATAATTGGCTTCGTCCAGCCCCTCGATTTCACCATCCGGCGAAATTTCCCCGTGAAAAACGATAATGCCAAAACGGCCATCAGGCGAGACGGTGCCCTCCTCCACCTCATATTTGAGCGGCCATTCAAGCGCCTTCACCGGAGAGGCCCCGGCGACCACGAAACAAACCAGCAGCAACGCGAATGCCTTCACATCCTGAGGTGGCCCGCTTTGATTCCAATCACACGAAGGTCTCGCGTGGACGCCAAGTGAGGATCTCCGGCTCACCATCGGTGATGAGCACGGTGTGCTCAAAGTGAGCGGACAACAAGCGATCCTCGGTGATCACCGTCCAGCCGTCCTCAAGGTAGCGCACGCCGGGACGCCCGGCGTTCACCATTGGCTCGATGGCGAGAGTCATGCCTGGCATCAGGATCGGACTTTTGCCGTTCGGGCGGTAGTTCGGGACCTGGGGCTCCTCATGGAGATTTCGCCCCACGCCATGACCGACGAACTCACGAACCACCGTGAATCCCAGCGGCTTCACGTAATCCTCCACCGCACCGCAGAGGTCGAACAGGCGCTTGCCGGGGCGGGCCCAGGCGATCGCTTCGTAAAGGGATTGCTCGGTCGCGGCCAGCAGGCGCTTGGTTTCCGCAGGGACGTCTCCGGCGATCACGGTGGTGGCATTGTCGCCGATGAAGCCGCCCTTGATGACGCCTACGTCGATCTTGACGATGTCACCCGGTTGGATGCGGCGTGCGCCACCGATACCATGAACAACCTCCTCGTTCACCGAGATGCAAGTTTGGCCCGGGAAACCACGGTAGCCAAGAAAAGCGCTACGACCGTCCTGCTTCGCGATCAGATCGGCCGCCAGTTTGTCGATCTCACCGGTGGTACGTCCAGGCTCGATCGCTTTCGCCAGCTCCTGAAGCACCTCGGAGGCGGCTCGCCCTGCTTCGCGCATCTTGTCGATTTCGCGGGCGGACTTGATCGGAATGCGGTTGTGGCGGGCCATGGGAAAAGGTCGTGGAAAAGAATGGAGGCGAGCGCCCGGAAATTCAACCGGACACTGCGGAAGGGAAAAAGAGACGGTGAATCACTCCGGCCACCTCGTCGGCGGAAGCCGTGGCGTTTTGATGGCTCAGGAGGCCGCGCTGGTCATAGAAATCCACCAGCGGCAACGTGTAGCGCGAGTAGGCGGCGTGACGGCTGCGGAAGTTCTCCTCATCGTCGTCCTCGCGGCGCGAAACCGTGCTACCGCACACCGGGCAACGGTCGCCGGAAGCCTGCGTCGCTTGGCCGCTCCAGCGGCACTCGGGGCACTCCACCCGGGCCTGAATTCGGTGGAGCAGTTCCTCCATCGGCACGTCGAGGGCGATCACCCGGTCAAGGGCTTGATCGTGGTCGCCGAGCCAGCGCTCGAGGAATTCGGCCTGGGGAACGCTGCGGGGAAACCCGTCGAGCACCCAGCCATCGGGGTGGCGAGCCAGCCACTCGCCGAGAATACCGCACATCAGGTCGTCCGGCAGATAGCCGCCCCGGTCGAGGATCGGCTTCGCCTGGAGGCCCAGCGGAGTCAACTCCTCCACCGCCTCGCGCAGCAGCGCACCGGTGCTCAAGTAAGCGACTCCGGCGGCCTCGGCGAGCCTGCGCCCCTGGGTCCCCTTCCCGGAGGCGGGAGGACCGAGGAGCACAACACGGAGGGGCATAACCTTGGATCAGTGACCCCGGTTGTAGATCCAGACAGCGGTGCCGAAGACCACCAGCACGGCGATTACCGTCCACAGGTAAACCAGCGCCACCTTGGAAGCAGCCGCACCGGTCTGGGCCAGGCGGTCGTAGCGACCCTTGATCTTGCCCTTGCGAAGGAAGCCGTCGTAGTGCTTCTGGATCAGGTGGGTTTCCACCTGGCGCATCACGTCCAGCACCACGCCGACGAGGATCAACAGGCTGGTGCCGCCGAAGAAGTGCAGCACCGGGGAGCTCGGCGGGAGGTTCACCACCGCGCCCACCACCACCGGCAGGATGAAGATCAACGTGAGGAAGATCGCCCCCGCGAAGGTCAGGCGGGTCATCGTGAAGTCGAGGAACTCGGCCGTCGGCTTGCCGGGGCGCACGCCCGGGACGTAGCCACCGTTGCGCTTGAGGTCTTCGGAGATCTGGGACGGCTGGAACATGGTCGCCACCCAGAAGTAGGAGAAGAAGAAGATGAAGATCGCACCGAGGACGTAGTACCAGGTGCCACCGCCGGTCAGGGCCTCATAGATCTTGAGGGACCACTTCTGAGTCGGGAACATCCACTTCAGCATCATCGGCGGCAGCGAAAGCACCGCCGTGGCGAAGATGATCGGCATCACCCCCGCGTAGTTCACCTTCAGCGGGAGATACTGGGTCTGGCCGCCGAACTGCTTCCGGCCCACAACCCGCTTCGCGTATTGCACCGCGATGCGGCGCTGGGCCTGGGTCAGGGCGATGGTGCCCGCGATGACCACCAGCAGCATGACGATCATGAGCAGCATCTTCCACGAGTTGAAGGGGCTCACGTCCTTGCCGGTGACGAAGAAGTGCCATGCCTGGATCAGAGCGCCGGGCAGCGAGGAAACGATGTTCACGGTGATGATCACCGAGGTCCCGTTGCCGATGCCGCGGTCGGTGATCTGGTCGCCGATCCACATCAGCAGCATGGTGCCGGCCACCACCGTGGCGGTCACCAGCGCGTACCACAACATGGACTGGTCGCGGACCAGAACGCCGTATTTCTCAATGCCGCTCAGGTAGGGCATTGACGCCGGATGCGTCAGCGTGCGGGCCACGAAGAAACCCTGCACCAGCGCGATGACGATCGTCATGTAGCGGGTGAACTGGGTGATCTTCTGGCGGCCGCCGTCCTCACGGGACAGGCGGGCCAGCTTCGGCACCACCGCGGTCATGAGCTGGATCATGATCGAGGCGGAAATGTAAGGCATGATGCCGAGCGCGAACACGCCCGCCTGTTGCAGGCCACCACCCGAGAACACCGCCAACATGGCATTGAGGCCACCGGCCGGGTTCGAGGGGTCCGCCTTGCTCTGCGCATCCATGTAGGCCTTGATCACGGTGCCATCCACCCCCGGAAGGGTGATGTGGACGCCGAGACGGACGATGATGATCATCGCCAGCGTGAAGAGGATGCGGTCGCGGAGCTCGGGGATCCGCCAGGTGTTGGCAAACGCAGAAATCATGGGCAGGGGAAAATGGACGCGCGGTTTATAAATACGATGAGGAAGCGCGCAAGCGCTTCCTCACCGGAGAGAAACAGGATGTGATGCGGGAACGCCTCAGGCAACCGTGACGGTGCCACCGGCCTTCTCAACCTTCTCACGGGCGGAAGCACTCACCGCGCAAACGGTGATGGTGAGCTTCTTGGTGAGAGTGCCGGTGCCAAGGAGTTTCACCTTGTCATAACGGCCGTTGATGAAACCCGCGGCGCGGAGGACTTCCTCGGTGACGACGGCGCCATCATCGAAGTTCTCCTCGAGGTCGTTGAGGTTCACCACCGCGACGACGTCGCGGAATTCGTAGTTGTTGAAGCCCTTCTTGGGAAGGCGACGATGGATCGGCATCTGGCCGCCTTCGAAGCCCACGCGGACGGAGCCGCCGGAGCGGGCACGCTGGCCCTTGTTGCCCTTGCCCGAGGTCTTGCCGTGGCCGGAGCTTTCGCCGCAACCGAGGCGCTTGACCCGGTGCTTGGCACCTTTGTTCGGCTTGAGTTCGTGAAGTTTCATTTCCTAGTGGAAGTTGGGATGGGAAATCCGGCTCAGATGGCCTTTTCCTTTTTCTTCTTGCCGCGGGAGGACAGGACCTGATCGCGGGTGCGGAGCTGGGAGAGAGCCTTCAGGGTGGCCTGCACCACGTTGGCGTGGTTGGAGGAGCCCATCGACTTGGCGAGGACGTCACGGATGCCGACTGCTTCGCAGACGGCGCGGACGCCACCACCGGCGATGATGCCGGTACCCGGAGAGGCGGGCTTCAGGAGCACCTTGCCGCCGCCGAACTCGGCGACGATTTCGTGCGGGATGGTGCCATCCACGATGCTCATCGGCTTCAGCGAACGCTTGGCGATCTCGCTGGCCTTCTTGATCGCGTCGGCGACTTCCTTGGCCTTGCCGAAACCGAGACCCACTTTGCCTTCCTTGTCGCCGGAAACGACGAGCGCGGAGAAGCTGAAGCGGCGGCCGCCCTTGACGACCTTGGCGCATCGGTTGATGAAGACGACCTTTTCAGCAAGCTGGGGTCCATCGGACTCCTGCTGGGCACGGTCGTCACGGCGCGGGCCACGGCCACGGCCACGGTCGCCACCAGGGCCACCGCCGAAACCGCCACGCTGGCCGCCCGGGCCACCGCCGAAACCGCCACGCTGTCCACCAGGACCGCCACGCTGGCCGCCACGGAAGTTACCGCCGGGGGCGGGAGCGCCTGCTTGAGGTTGAGTATTGTCGTTGCTCACGTTGATCGGTCTGGGGATTAGAACTGGAGGCCGGCTTCACGGGCCGCGTCGGCGAGAGCCTTGACCTTGCCGTGGTAGAGGTGACCACCGCGGTCGAAGACCACGGTGCCGATGTTGGCGGCCTTGGCGCGCTCGGCGATCAGGCTGCCCACCTTCTGGGCGGAGGCGACGTTCGAGGACGCGCTCTCCACTTCCTTGTCCATGGTGGACGCGGCGGCGAGGGTGCGACCGACGGTGTCGTCGATCACCTGGGCGTAGATGTGCTGGTTCGAGTAATGGATGGCGAGGCGCGGGCGCTCGGTCGTGCCGGCAACCTTCTTGCGGATGCGGGCGTGCACGCGACGGCGGATTTCCTTGCGGTTGATCTTGCTCATTTGCAGTTGATCGGTTCGTGGTTTCTTTCGTCTTGCGTGCGTTATTTGCCGACGCTCTTGCCTTCCTTGCGGCGGACGTATTCGCCGACGTAGCGGACGCCCTTGCCCTTGTACGGCTCCGGCGGGTAGTAGCCGCGGACCTCGGCGGCGAACTGGCCGACGAGTTGCTTGTCGATGCCTTCCACCTTGATCTTGGTGTTGTCCGTCACCGTGACGGTGAGACCGGACGGGATCGGGTGGAGAAGCGGGTGGGAACGGCCGAGCGAAAGGTCGATTTCGGAACCCTTGACGGCGGCGCGGAGACCGACGCCCTGGATTTCGAGGTCTTTGACGAAGCCCTTCGACACGCCGATGATCATGTTGTTGATCAAGCTGCGGGCGGTGCCGTGGAGAGCCTTGTGCTGGCGGGAATCAGTGGCGCGGGTCACCGTGACACCACCGTCCTCGGTGGTGAGCGCGATGCCTTCCGGAAGAGCGAAGCTCAGCTTGCCCTTGGGACCTTCGACGGTCACCTGGCCACCGTCGATTTTGACGGCAACCTTCTCGGGAAGCGAAATGGGCTTGAGGCCAACTCGTGACATGGGATGGATTCCTTTCTAAGTTGGAGGATTACCAAACGATGGCGAGGAGTTCGCCGCCGAGGTTTTGACGCTTGGCGGTGCCGCCGGTCACCACGCCCTTCGAGGTCGAAAGGATGGCGATGCCGAGGCCGGACATGACGCGCGGGATTTCACCGGAGCCCACGTAAGTGCGGCGGCCGGGCTTGGAAACGCGCTTGAGGTCGGTGAGAACCGGGCGGCCGTCGATGAACTTCGGCTTCACCTTGATTTCGGTGCGGTCGCCGGTGACGACTTCGTAGTTCCAGATGTAGCCTTCCTCCTGGAGGATCCGGGCGATGTCCGCCTTGATCTTGGAGTGGGGAGCGGAGAATTCCTCGTTGCCCGCGCGGCAAGCGTTCTTGAGGCGGGTCAGGAAATCGGAAATCGGGTCGGTGAGAACTGCCATAATGTCAGGTCTTTCTTGAGGTGTTCTGGATTCAGGCAGCGGCGCCTTCTTCGGCCTTCTTGTTGTCGCGGAACGGCAGGCCGAGCGCGCGGAGCAGCTCGCGGCCTTCGTTGTCGGTCTTGGCGGTCGTCACGAAGATCAGGTCGAAACCGATCTGGCGCTTGATCTGGTCGATCTCGATTTCCGGGAAGATGGACTGGTCCGGGATACCCACGGCGTAGTTGCCCCTGCCGTCGAAGGACTTCGACGGGATACCGCGGAAGTCGCGGATGTTCGGGGCCGTCAGGTTGATGAAGCGGTCCAGGAACTCCCACATGCGGGTGCCACGGAGGGTGACACGGGCTCCGAGGGCTTCACCCTCGCGGAGCTTGAAGTTGGCGACGGCCTTCTTCGAGAAGGAGATGGAGGCTTTCTGGCCGGTGATCTTGCCGATTTCGGTGACGGCGTCATCGACGGCGAGCTTGCGGTCCGGGGACTTGCCCATGCAGGAGGTCACCACGATCTTCTCGAGTTGTGGGACCTGGTGCGGGTTGGCGTAGCCGAGCTTCTCTTTGAGAGCCGGCACGACCTTTTCCTTGTAGTGCTGTTGCAGCTTAGGTGTGCTCATTGTTTCAGCGGGTCAGCGCTTTGTATTTGTAACGCTTAAGCGCGGGCGGAGACCGGAGTCTCAGCCCAGTTTCTTGACGTTGGAGATATGAACGGGGCCGTCGGATTCGATCAGGCCACCATCGGGATTCTTTTCGGAGCGGCGGGTCGCCTTCTTGACCTTGCGGCCGCCTTCGACGACGACCTGGCCCTTGGCGGCGTTCACGGACAGGACCGTGCCACGCTTGCCCTTGTGGTTGCCGGCGATGATTTCGACTTCGTCGCCTTTCTTAACGTGAGTCTTCATGGAAATTGTCGGGGCTGGAAGTGGACTCAGAGGACCTCCGGTGCAAGCGAAACAATCTTCATGAACTGCTTTTCACGCAGTTCGCGGGCGACAGGCCCGAAAATGCGGGTGCCGCGCGGATTGTTGTCCTTGTCGATGATCACGATGGCGTTGCCATCGAAGCGGAGCACCGAACCGTCTGGACGGCGGATCGGGGCGGCGGTGCGGACGATCACGGCCTTCACGACGCTGCCCTTCTTCACGGAAGCGGTGGGGATCGAGTCGCGGATGTGGGCGGTGATCACGTCGCCGACATTGGCGATGCGGGTGCGCTTGCCGAGCACACCGATCATTTTCGCGCTGCGGGCACCGGTGTTGTCGGCGACCGTCAGCTTGGTTTCCATCTGGATCATGGCGGGAAGAAAAGTAGGAGCTTCTGGAGTGGTGGATGATCCGGACGGCACGTCCGGTCACCGAGGTGACTGGATCAGTGCGAGAGGATGCTCTCGAGGTTCCAGCGCTTCAGTTTGGACAGCGGGCGGGTCTCGACGATGCGGACGCGGTCGCCGATGGCGGCTTCACCCTTCTCGTCGTGCACGTAGTACTTCTTGGAGCGCTTGACGATCTTGTTGAACTTCGGGTGCGGGACGCGGGCGACGTGCTCGACGACGATGGTCTTGTCCATCTTCGTGGAAACGACAACGCCGACGCGGGTCTTGCGAAGCTGCGGGGTGGAGTCCGTGGTGGTGGTCTCGCTCATGGTGAGTGGAGGTGGTGCGTTGCGTTCCGGAATCAAGCGTTGCGCTTGGCAGAAAGGGCCGTCTGCACGCGGGCGGACTCGCGGCGGATGGTGCGGATGCGGGCGGAATTCTCAAGCTGGCCGGTGGCCTTCTGGAGACGGAGGTTGAGGGACTCCTGCTTGAGTTCGCGCAGGCGGTTCTGGAGCTCGGCGACGGTGAGCTCCTTGATGTCCTTGGTCTTGGTTGCCATGGAAACGGTGATCTTGATTGGTTTCAGTGGATCGCAACGGAACGCGGCTGGCGTCAGGCGTGCGGGTTACGGACAACGAAGCGGGTGCGGATGCCGAGCTTGTAGGAAGCCAGGCGCATGGCCTCGCGGGCCTGGGATTCCGGCACACCGGCGACTTCGAAGAGCATGTTGCCGGGACGGATCACGGCCACCCAGAACTCGACGGAGCCCTTGCCCTTACCCATTCGGGTTTCCGGCGGACGGGCGGTCACCGACTTGTGCGGGAAGATACGGATCCAGACCTTGCCTTTACGCTTCAGGAAACGGTTGATGGCGATACGGCAGGCTTCGATCTGGCGGTTGGTCATCCAGCCGCGATCAACGGTCTGCAGACCGAAATCGCCGAACGCGACGGTCGTTCCGCTGGTCGCGTTGCCGGATCGGCTGCCGCGGTGGCTCTTGCGGAACTTGGTTCGTTTGGGCATCAATGGCATGGCTCAGTCCTCCTTGGAAAAGTTCGGGTTGCGGGAAAAAATTAGGGGTCGGATCGGATTATCCGTTGTTACGCGGGCGGCGGTCGCCACGGTCACCGCGCGGACCGCGGTCGCCACGTGGTTCACGGGGGCCACGGTCGCCGCGCTCACCGCGCTCGCCGCGTCCCTGGGAAGGACGGTTCTCCTCTTCCTTCTTGTTCACCCAGCACTTGACGCCGATCACACCGTAAAGGGTGCGGGCTTCGGCGAAGCCGTAGTCGAGCGGCACGCGGAGCGTCTGAAGCGGCACCTTGCCTTCGCGGTACCACTCGGAGCGGGCGATGTCGGCGCCACCGAGGCGGCCGGCGCAGCGGAGGCGGATGCCTTCCGCGCCGAAGTCCATGGCGGTCTGGATCGCGCGCTTCATGGCGCGGCGGAAGCTAATGCGGCGCTCAAGCTGGACGGCCACGTTCTCGGCGACGAGCTGGGCGTCGAGCTCCGGCTTGCGGATCTCGAGGATGTCGATCTTGACCTGGGCACCGTTGCAGAGCGCGTTGAGGTCGCGGGTCATGATCTCGATGTCACGTCCCTGGCGGCCGATGATCAGGCCGGGGCGGGAGGTGTGGAGGGTGACGCGGACGCTGTTCCAGGCGCGCTCGATCACGACCTTCGCGAGAGCGGCGCTCTGGAGGCGCTTCTTGAGGTAGTTGCGGATCGAGAGGTCCTCGTGAAGCTTGGTGGTGTAATCCTTGCCAGTGGCGAACCACTTGGAGCGCCAGTCCTTGGAGACGGCGAGACGGAAGGCGATCGGATTGACTTTCTGGCCCATGGTCGGTGCTAGTTGAAAGGTTGCGGGGAGTGCGGATCAGGCCTGCTCTTCGGCAGCGGTTTCCTCGGTGGTGGCGGCCGGCTTGTCAGCCTTCTTGGCAGCGGTCTTGCGCGGGGCGCGGGTCTTCTTCTCCGGGGCGGAGCCCACGAGGGTGATGAAGATGTGGCTGGTGGGCTTGCGGATGCCACCGGCGGATCCCTTGGCGCGCGGCTTGAAGCGCTTGATCGCCGGGCCGATGCCGATGACGGCTTCCTTCACGACCAGCGTGCTGGTATCGAGCGAGAAGTTGTGCTCGGCGTCCGCGATGGCGGTCTTGAGCGTCTTGCCGATCAGGTGCGCGGCCTTCTTCGGGGTGAAGGTCAGGATATCAAGGGCGCTCGAGACAGGGAGGCCTTGGATTTCGCGTGCGACGTCGCGCGCCTTCTTCGGCGAGAGACGGACGTATTTGGTGGTGCTCTTGACTTCCATCGGTCGTGAAAGGTGGATGGTTCGGGAAAAAATTAACGATTTGGTTGGGTCTCGAGAGTGGCGGAGTCGCCAAGCCGGGCAGTTTCTGAGGGGCGGTCGAGGCGCTCGACGAACGCACCGCAGACATCCTTGCGAAGGTCGGCGATGATGGCTTTTCCGTAGGGCTGGTTGGAGCGGACGAGCACGAAGCTCATGCCGATCCGGGCCCCTTGGGCTTCTCCGACATTCAGGACAAGCAGGCCGCTTTTCTGGTCAATGCTGACGATGTTGGCCTGCTGGAGACTGCCCGTCCGGAGTGCGGGGCGGGGCTTGTCCTTGAAACCAAGCTGTACGTCAAGCTCGCGTAGAGAAGTTTCCACACGAAGCCGGGCTTCCGGGTCGGAAACCACGGCCTGGCGGAGATAGTCGTTGATCGAAGCCGCAAGGTGGCCGGACGCGTCCTGCAGGGCCTTGAGGCGTTCGTTCGCGAGCTGAAGGTCGGCGGCGGCCTGGATCAGGCGGTCGTCGCCACCGCCGAGCAGGTTCTTGCCCAGGGCCTCGAGACGCTCGCGGACCTGGTTGAGCTGCTCGACAGCCTTCTTCTCGTTCTGGTTGGACTCGGTGAGGCTCTTCTGGAGCGCCGAGACCCGTTGCTCCAGCATCGCCACCCGGGCGTCCTCCTGTCCCTGGCACGAGGCCCCGGTGCCGAGCAGTCCGAGGACCGCGGCGAGGCTGCGTGGTTGGAGACAGGAGACCATGGGTGGCGGCGGGAGCGGTTAGGCGGAATTACTTCTTACCGATGCCGCCGTGGGCACGGAAGATACGGGTCGGCGCGAATTCACCGAGCTTGTGACCCACCATGTTTTCGGTCACGTAGACGGGGACGAAGGTCTTGCCGTTGTGAACGAGGAAGTTGTGGCTGACGAAGTCGGGGGTGATCATCGACTTGCGGCTCCAGGTCTTGATCGGCTTGCGGTCGTCGCCAGCGGCGGCGACGGCGTCGATCTTCTCGAGAAGCTTCTGGTCAACGAACGGACCTTTTTTGAGCGAGCGTGGCATGACGTCGTAAAGTTCGGATGGATGCTAGGGCGGATTAGCGCTTCGCCTTGTGGCGGGATTCGACGATGAAGGCGTTGGTCGGCTTCTTCTTCTTGCGCGTCTTCTGGCCCTTGGCGTGACCCCACGGGCTGAGGAGGTGCTGGCGGCCACCACCGGACTTCGAGCGGCCTTCACCACCACCGTTCGGGTGGTCGACCGGGTTCATCGTCATACCGCGGACGGTCGGACGGACGCCGAGCCAGCGGGTGCGGCCGGCCTTGCCCGAGGACTCGTTCATGTGGTCGCGGTTGCCGACAACGCCGATGGTGCAGAGGCACTCTTCGTTGAAGCGGCGGATTTCACCGGACGGCATCTTGATGAGGGCCCAGCCGCCTTCGCGGTTGGAAAGCACGGCCTGCTGGCCGGCGGCGCGGGCGACCTTGCCACCGCCACCCGGGGTCAGCTCGATGTTGTGGATCGAGGTGCCGAGCGGGACGTTCTTGAGCGGCATGGCGTTGCCGACCTTCGGGGCGACCTTCTCGCCGGCCACCACGGTGGCACCGGTTTCGAGGCCGGCCGGGGCGAGGATGTAGGACTTCTGACCGTCCTGATACTGGATCAGGGCGATGCGGCAGGTGCGGTTCGGATCGTATTCGATGCCAACCACGGTCGCCGGCACGTCGAACTTGCGGCGCTTGAAGTCGACCAGGCGGTAGTGGCGCTTGTGGCCACCGCCGATGTGGCGGCAGGTGATGCGGCCGGTGTTGTTACGGCCGCCGGAGCGCTTGATCGGCTCGAGCAGGCTCTTCTCCGGCTTGGTCTTGGTGACCTCCTCGAAGGAAGGAAGCGACATGTAACGCGCGGACGGCGTGACGGGCTTGAGATTGTGAAGGGGCATGACTCGCGTTCAGTTTCGAGTTTTCGCGGGTAAGTGACTCTCGATCAGACGAGGTCGAGCGATTCGCCTTGCTTGAGGCGGACGACGGCTTTCTTCCAGTGGGCGGTGCGGCCGGCGTCGGCGCGGCGCTGGCGCTTCAGCTTGCCGGTGACGTTGGCGGTGCGGACGCCTTCGACCTTCTTGCCGAAGAGCTGCTCCACGGCACGCTTGATCTCGAGCTTGTTCGCCTTGCGGTCGACCTGGAGGGTGATCTCGTTGTTGGTCTCCTGCAGAAGGGTGGCCTTCTCGCTGAGGTGGACGTTCTTGATGACCTGGTAAATGTCTTTCATGGTCGTGCGGGTGGGTCCGGGGTTCAGGCGGTGCGCTGGGCGAGGGTCGCCACGGCGTCACCAACCAGGAGGACGGAATCGGCGAGGATGAGCTGCTCGACGTTGAGTTCCAGCGCGGTGACGAGCTGGGCCCAGACGACGTTGCGGGCGGCGAGGTAGGTGGCGTCGTCGAAGGAGTTCGAGACGATCAGGACCTTGCCCGGGGAGACGAGGCCTTCCACGGTGGAGACGAAGGTCTTGGTCTTGCCGTCGGCGATCGAGAAGGTGTCCACGGCGTGGATCGACTCGCTGCGGACGAGGTCACCGAGGATGCGGCGCAGCGCGAGCTTGCGGACGTTCTTCGGAACCTTCTTCGAGTAATCGCGCGGACGCGGGCCGAAGACCACGCCACCACCGACGAAGATCGGGGCGCGCTTGTCGCCGTGGCGGGCGTTACCGGTGCCCTTCTGCTTGTAGATCTTCTTGTTGTTGCCGCGGACTTCGCCACGGGTCTTGGTGTTGGCGGAACCGGAGCGGCGGTTCGCGCGGTAGGCGGTCACGAGGTCGTGCACGGCCTGGGAACCACGGTCGGCCTCGACGAGGACGACATTGGCGGCTTGCGCGTCTTCAGCGGTGAAGGATTTCGCGGGCATGGCTGGAATCAGTTACGGGGTTCTGCGTTGGGCCCGGAATCAGGCGGACTTCTTCTTGGCAGCGCGGACGGTCACGTAGTTGCCCTTCGCGCCCGGGATCGCACCGGAGATGAGGATGACGCCGTCTTCCGGACGGACCGCCACGATCTTGAGGTTCTGGACGGTGCTCTTCACGTCACCCATGTGTCCCGGCATCTTCTGGTTCTTCCAGACGCGGCCCGGAGTGGAGCGGCAGCCGATGGCGCCGGTCCGGCGGTGCATCATGGAGCCGTGGGTCATCTTGAGACCACCGAATCCGTGGCGCTTGACGGCCCCCTGGAAGCCCTTGCCCTTGTTCGTGCCGATCACGTCGACCCACTGGCCGGCGGCGAACAGCTCAACACCCGGGTGGGTTTCCGGAGCAGTCTCGCCAGCGGCGAAACGGAACTCCTTGACGAAGCGCTTCGGCGTGGAGCCGGCCTTCTTGAAGCGGCCGAGATCCGGCTTGGAGACGCGCTGCTCCTTCTGGTCGCCGTAGCCGACCTGAACGGCGGTGTAGCCGTCCTTTTCAGGAGTCTTGACCTGGAGCACCGTGTTGCCGGACACGTCGATGACGGTCACGGGGATCATGCTCTGCGCCTTTTCGTCGAAAAGGCGGGTCATACCGATTTTTTTGCCGAGGAGTCCGAGAGACATGGCGTGGAAGAATGTGAAATTTGAAATTGGAGACTTGAGATACCCGGACGGCAACTCAGATGCGGATGGTGATGTCGACACCGGCCGGAAGGTTGAGCTTCTTGAGCTCGTCCACCGTGCGGGCGGTCGGGTCCACGATGTCGAGGAGGCGCTTGTGGGTGCGGATCTCGAACTGCTCGGCCGACTTCTTGTTGACGTGGACGGAGCGGTTCACGCTGAACTTCTCGATGCGGGTCGGAAGCGGGATCGGGCCAGCCACCTTGGCACCGGTGCGTTTGGCGGTTTCCACGATTTCCTGGGCCGAGCGGTCGATCGCGCGGTGATCGAAAGCGCGCAGGCGGATGCGGATTTTCTGGTTGTCCATGACGTGTGAAGGGGTTGGTGCTTGAGAGTGGATCAGTCGCGGCTCGAGTAGCCCGTGCGTTCGCTGACGATTTGGTCGACGATGTTGTTGGGGACCTGCTCGAAGTGCGATGGGGTCATCGAATACGAGGCGCGGCCGGAGGAGATGGTGCGCACGTCGGTCGAGTATCCGAACATTTCCTTGAGGGGGACATTGGCGTGGATCACGGCCAGCCGGCCCTTCGTTTCCATGTTCTGGATCTGACCGCGGCGGCGGTTGAGATCGCCCATCACGTCGCCCTGGTAGTCGTCCGGAGTGGAGACTTCCACGGCCATGATCGGCTCGAGGAGAATCGGTTTGGCCTTCTTGAAGCCATCCTTCATCGCGAAGATGGCGGCCATCGTGAACGCGTTTTCGTTCGAGTCCACGTCGTGGTAGGAACCACCGAGGATGTCCACGTGGACGTCGATCACCGGATAGCCGGCGATGATGCCATTGGTCATCGACTCGTTCACGCCCTTGTAGACGGCGTTGATGTATTCTTTCGGGATTTCGCCACCCACGACCTTGTTTTCGATCGTGAGGCCCTTGCCCTTTTCGTTCGGGCGCATCTCGATGCGCACGTGGCCGTATTGGCCGCGGCCACCGGACTGCTTGACGAGCTTGCCGTCACCCAGGGCACCCTTGGTGATGGTCTCGCGGTAAGCGATCTGCGGGGCACCGGTGTTGGCCTCCACCTTGAACTCGCGCTTCAGGCGGTCCACGATGATCTCCAGGTGGAGTTCGCCCATACCGGCGATGATGGTCTGGCCGGTCTCCTCGTCCGTCTTGACCATGAAAGTCGGGTCTTCTTCGGAGAGGCGGCCCAAGGCAAGCGCCAGCTTCTCCTGGTCGGCCTTGGTTTTCGGTTCGACGGCCATCGAGATGACCGGTTCCGGGAAAGTGGGGGGTTCGAGGACCACGTCGTGGTCTTCGGCGGCGAGAGTGTCGCCGGTGGTGACGTTCTTGATGCCGACCATGGCGGCGATGTCACCGGAGTAACAGACATCCACGTCCTTGTGCTCGTTGGACTGGATGCGGATCAAGCGGCCGACACGCTCGGAGCGACGGGTGCGCGGGTTGTAAACCGTGTCGCCCTTCTTGATCGAGCCGGAATAGACGCGGAAGAAAACGAGCTTTCCGACGAACTTGTCCGCCCAGAGCTTGAAAGCGAGCGAAACGAACTTCTCGTTGTCGGAGGTGATGACCTCGATGTGGCGATCGTGGTCGTCCGGATCCATGCCGACCGCCGGCGGCAGGTCGAGCGGGCTCGGGAGGTAGTCGACAACGGCATCGAGGAGATACTGGACGCCCTTGTTCTTGAAAGCGGAACCACCTGCGACCGGGATCAGCTTGTTGGCGATCGTGGCGCGGCGGATGGCAGCCTTGAGGTCGGCCTTGGTGAAGGCTTCCTCCATGAGGATCTTCTCACCGAGCTCGTCGTCCACATCGGCGACGGCGTTGACAAGTTCCGCGTAAGCCTCTTCGGCGACGACCTTCTGGTCGTCGTCAAGATCGCGCACCTCGTAGGTGGAGCCGAACTTATCGTTGTCGGAATAGAAGATGGCCTTCTGGTTCACGACGTCGATCTGGCCGACGAGGTGATCCTCGGCACCGATCGGGATCAGGATGCGGGCCGCGTGGGCACCGAGCTTCTCCTTCACCTCGTTGAAGACGTTCTGGAAGTTCGCGCCGGTGCGGTCCATCTTGTTGACGAACACGATCCGCGGAACGTGATACTTGGTGGCCTGGCGCCAGACGGTTTCGGTCTGGGGCTGGACGCCCGCGACGCCGCAGAACACGACGATCGCGCCATCGAGCACGCGGAGCGAGCGCTCCACCTCGGCCGTGAAGTCCACGTGGCCGGGGGTGTCGATGATGTTGATGCGCTGCTTGAGCTCAGGGAAGAGCTTGATCACACCGTCCTCGTTGCGCTGCCACCATTCGGTGGTGACAGCGGCGGAGGTGATGGTGATGCCGCGCTCGCGCTCCTGCTCCATCCAGTCGGTGGTGGCGGCACCATCGTGCACCTCACCGATCTTGTGGATCATGCCCGTGTAGAACAAGATCCGCTCCGTCAACGTCGTCTTGCCAGCATCGATGTGAGCGGCAATCCCGATGTTTCGGGTGCGCTCCAGCGTATACTGGCGGTTTGGACTGTTGGGGTTGGCGGACATCGTCTTGCCGGAGACCGGCGGGCGTTGGAGTTTCCTGGAGCGTCTGCGAAGCTGTGATTACCAGCGGAAGTGGGCGAAGGCGCGGTTGGCCTGGGCCATCTTGTGGACGTCGTCGCGCTTGCGAACGGCGTTGCCCTGGTTGTTGGCGGCGTCCTTGATCTCGTTGGCGAGAGCGACGTGCATCGGGGTGCCCTTGCGATTGCGGGCGTAGGTGCAGATCCAGCGCATCGCCAGCGACTCGGAACGGTCGGCGGCAACTTCGAGCGGCACCTGGTAGGTGGCACCACCGACGCGGCGGGACTTCACTTCGACGCGCGGCTTGGCGTTCTCGATCGCGCGGGTGATGACTTCGAGCGGGTCGACGGTGTCGACACCCTCGTTGGCCTTGTCGATCGCGGCGTAGACGATGCGCTGGGCAAGCGAGCGCTTGCCGTCGTGCATGACCTTGCTGATGAGGTGACCGACGAGGGGGCTGGCGTAACGCGGATCGCTACGGTCCGGCTTGGTGAAAACTCGCTTGCGGCGGGGCATGGCGGGAAGTGGTTGGTGTTAAAGTCGGATGAAAGAAGGCTTACTTCTTCTTGCCCTTGGCAGGAGCGGCGGCCTGGCCCGGCTTCGGACGCTTGGCACCGTACTTGGAACGGGACTGACGGCGCTTGTCGACACCGAGGGTATCGAGGGAACCACGAACGATGTGGTAGCGGACACCCGGAAGGTCCTTCACACGTCCACCGCGGACGAGGACGATGGAGTGCTCCTGGAGGTTGTGCCCTTCACCACCGATGTAGGCGATGACTTCGTAGCCGTTCGTCAGGCGAACCTTGGCCACTTTACGAAGCGCGGAGTTCGGCTTCTTCGGCGTGCGGGTCATCACCTGAAGGCAGACACCGCGGCGCTGAGGGCAGTTCACCAAAGCTGGCGACTTCGACTTTTCAGCCGGAGTGAGGCGCCCTTTGCGAACGAGCTGATTGATGGTCGGCATGTTATCCTGCGTGGTTCTGGATTTGCATCGTGCTTCGAGTGCAAACCAGAGCGCCGGCGAGAATCCTCGCAGGAGCCTGTTATCCGGAGCTGCACCCGATAAAATTGATCCCATGTAGGCGAGCTGTCGTTTTGAGGCGCTCAGGTCGCAATGCGGGGCGGCGAATCTAGTGATCCGCCGGAATCTGACAAGCCCTATTTTGAAATTATTTGCACTTCATCGCACACCCCCACACCAACCACGCAACTTTCTGCAAATGAATGAAATGAATCGGCAAGGGGGCCCCGATTCGGCCCTTGAACACCCCGATTCGGCCGCATTTTTCCACCTTGCCCTTAAAAAATTGCCGGATCTGGGGCCTCCGGAAGTTCGAAAATACCCTCCCCGCCTTCCGGACTTCTTTTCCTGAAATCGGCCATTCCACCGCCACTCCCCCATCCGGGACGGAAGCCCCGCCGGATCGCGGGCATCCCCGGTGAGGCACCACTCGCGCCTCCCACCACCTCCGGATCGGGATCCAGACCGCTATATCATACGATGCGGCAACCAGCCGGGCCATGCCCCGCAACCCGGCTCCACCCGCAGCGGCGTGCGGTCGAAGCAGGCAAAGCACCAATCCAAAGGACGGCGTCCGCCACGCCTGCCGCGATCCGGACACCGGAAAGAAGGCTGAGGACGGATCATTCCGGCCCATCGACAGGCCATCTCCCATCAGCGATCAGGACGATGGTTTTCCCCACCCACTTGGCAATTGGCGGGGGAATTTTGGCGTGTCGGCAGAACACCCGACTGCCGGGATGTCGCAAACGGGCGCATGATGGGGGCCATTGCATGAACCGTTACCCGTCACCTTCTCCCTCCTGCTTGCCCCGTCGGCAAGCGGACCGGCCTTCCCCCGGGGTCTGATACCCCGCTTCCTCGAAGCCTCTTTCATGCGACCGACCCCATTGCACGCAATAAGAATCTTTTGAGGCACAAAGGCCATACATTCGAGTTTCCGTTCCATCCGTTAGACCTAGAATTATGAAAAGCCCGAGTTCGTTTGTGTTTTCCCGCTGGGCTCGCCGTCGGCTTCGGCGCGGCTTCAGCCTGCTTGTGACCCTGTTGATGATGGTGCTGCTGTCCACGCTCGCCATCGGCCTGCTGTCCTTGTCCTCCATCACTCTGCGGAGTTCCCAATCCCAGGCCAACCAGGCGATCGCCCGCGCCAACGCGCGGCTGGCGCTGCAACTCGCCATCGGTGAGCTTCAGAAACAAACCGGTCCCGACCAGCGCATCACCATCGCCGCCGACCAGCTCGCGGCCTCCTCGGATGGCAAGGCCACCGCGGCCCAACCGACCCGCAGCCACTGGACCGGCGTCTACAAATCGTGGACGGATACCGCCGCCAACCGCCCCACCCCCGAGTTTCAGCGCTGGCTGGTCTCCGCTCCGGAAACCGACGCCCGCAACCCGGCCTACGCCAAGTCGGCGTCTGGCGGCTCGAAAGTCGAGGTCGTCGGCAAAGGCACCGTCGGAGCTTCCGCCACCGGCTTCGTCGAAGTCCCACTGATCGATTGCCAGGCCTCAGGCAAGGTAGCGTCCCGCTTCGGCTGGTGGGTCGGCGACCAAGGCGTAAAAGCCCCGCTCGCCACGCCCGCTCCGGGAACCTCGAAGGATCTCGCCGCCACCCGCCAAGGCCTGCAATCGTCCCCGCGCACCGCGCTGGAACTGGCCACCACCGGTGGCAGCGAAAAGCCGTTCGCTACCGTCACCGCCGCCAATACCCAAGTGCGAAACCTCACCGGCTGGAAACAGGGTGAGCTGCTCGCCTCCGCCCCGGACGCCCCGAAACCGCTGTTCCACGATCTCGCCGGGCGCTCCACCGGCCTGCTGACCAACGTCCGCAGCGGTGGTTTCCGCAAGGACCTCTCGATGCAGCTCGAGCAGCCGCTGAGCACGGTGATGAACACCGCGCTCTACACCGCGGGCGGGGCCAACGGCATCAACCAAGGCGAACTCTCGCTCTACTACAACCTCTACAAGCAGCTCAAAACCGGTGGCAGCTTCACCTACACCACCGGCGGCTCGCTCGGCAGCAACACCCCCTACCTCCAGATCGCGGGCAATCTCGCCACCCTCCAGGCCGATCCCTCCACGCTCTACAAGCAGCCGACCTTCGTCAGCACGAAGACCATCCTCTCCTTCTACGGCATCCCGGCCACGGTCTCCGGAGCCGCAAAGGTCCAGCTCTACATGGTGGTCGATCCGATCGTGACCTACTGGAACCCGCTCGACGTGCCGCTGGTCATCACCCCGGCCTACCACTCGGTGAAATTCTGGCAGCTCCCGTATGACTTCAAACTGAAGCGCGCCAGCGGCGACCTCACGCTGAGCATGACCAACATGATGGGCGGCTCGGCGAACTACCTGACCTTCGTCATCGGCAAGAGCCAACCCGTCGTGCTCCGCCCCGGCGAGGTCGTCATGTTCTCACAGGGCCCGAACACCAGCCCCACGACCTACAATCCCGGCCTCAACACCATCCAGGCCAAAGCCGGCTGGAACTTCGGCGGCGGCGTGGCGATCCCGGTGAAAAACGGCAGCTCCGCCATCTACCTCGATACCACCGAGACGCTGAAATACGAGGTCCTGCCCAATGGCAACCAGGGCATGGGCACCCAAGCCTGGTTCCTGACTGCCAACGATACGTTCTACAAGGAGGACCGCACCGCCAGCGGCGAAAGCCTCGGCCTGAACTCGGGGATGTCGATCGACAACATGGGCGGCAAACCCAGCGCCCGCCTGTACGCCAACCAGAACCTTCCGTTCTTCGACAAGGTCCCGGCCTCCGCCACCCGCCCGCTGACCGCCTCGCAACTGGTCGGCCGCAAGGAACCGCTGATGATCTTCTCCTTCACTGCGAAGACCGAACAGGACACCGACCGCCCGGGCCGCTTCCTGGCCCGCTACAATCCCCGCGCTGGCTCCGATTTCCAGACGCTGTCCGCGGACGAACTGGAAACCCTGCCCTTCGAGGTCCGGGTCGAGCCGCTCGACTCGTGGAGAAACCGCAACCTCGAGGTCTCCCCCTCGGGCCAGAGCTACTTCGGCGGCGGCGTGACCGCCCAGTCCGGCACCCCGTTCGTGACCACCCACTCGGTGCCGCGCGAACCGCTCGCCTCGCTGGCCGCGTTCCAAAACGCCTTCGCCAATGGCTTCACCTGGAGCGGCACCCAGCTCTCGCAGGGCTCCTACCTGCTGCCCCAGATCAGCCACGCGATCGGCAACTCGATCGCCCCCGCCGTGATCGGATCGAATCAGACCGAATCCTCACTCGATGGCCCACGGCCACTCGCCGACCACTCCTATCTGGCGAACAAGGCGCTGTGGGACGACTGGTTTCTCTCCAGCGCCGCGCCGCAGACCGCCGACTCGTTCTCCGCGAAGATCGGCCAGCGCCAGGTCACCCAGCAGTTCTTCAAGGGCATCCGCCCGCTGCCGAACTCGCGCTATCTCTACTCCCCCGTCGACACCGGCGAAACCCCCGAGGCCCTTCTCGGCCGCTGGTTCGACGGTGACACGCCCAACGCCGCGGCCGCCACCGAGTTCGCTTCCGCGATCCGCGTGGAGGGCATGTTCAACGTGAACTCCACCTCGGTGGAGGCCTGGCGCACCTTCCTCGCCGGCCTGCGCAACCAGCAGGTCGCCGTGCGCGACGCCAGCGGTGCGGCCACCGCCGTCAACGCCAACGGCACCCCTGTCGTCGGTCTGCAGAATCCGGAAGACGTGGTGGCCGAAGGCGATGATCTCGGCTCCGTGGTTTCCTCCCCGCAGTGGACCGGCCACCGGGTGCTCAAGGACAAGGAAATCGATGAACTCGCCCGCGCCATCGTGATCGAGGTCCGCAAGCGCGGCCCATTCCTGTCGCTGGCCGACTTCGTCAACCGCCGTCCCGGCAGCGACAAGGATCTCGCCAAGGCCGGCACGCTCCAGAGCGCGCTGGATTCCGCCGACGTCTCGATCAACAAGGCCTACAACAGCGGCTCGCGCGCCGCCGCGGTGGCCACCGGCCGTGGCTACGCCTTCCCGGAAGCGGAGAACGGCCCGGCCGCATACGGCATCCCCGGAGTGGTGAAGCAAGCCGACATCCTCACCCCGATCGCGCCCTACCTCTCCGCCCGCTCGGATACCTTCGTGATCCGCGGCTACGGCGAATCCGTGGACAGCAGTGGCAAGGTCACCGCCCGCGCCTGGTGCGAGGCCGAAGTCAGCCGCGATAGCGCTCTGGTGGACCCGGTCAACAAATCCACCACCGCCACCACCTCGCTCTCCCCCCTCAACCAGCTCTTCGGCCGCCGTTACCAGATCGTGTCCTTCCGCTGGCTGCTGCCGTCCGAAGTCTGAACCCCAGCCTGACCATGCATCGTACAGCCCTATTCCTGCTCCTTCTTTCCGCCTGCGGCCTCGCGGCCGAGGAGAAAGGCCATCCCCGCGTCCGCTTCCTCGCCGAACGAGCGCCCTCCGCCGCCGGCCAGGTGGCGATGGTCGCGGGCGAGAAACGTTCGGTGGATTTCGATCTCACCGTGAACCACCTCTCCGAGCCCATCGAGGTTCCCGGCCGCGCGTTCCAGCTCCGCTGCAAGCAGCCGGACGCGGCCATCGCGAACATCCAGCTCCCCGATTCCGGAGATTCCTTCGTGTCCCTGCTCATCCCGGCAAAGGCGGGCGGCTACCAGGCGATCGTGATCCCCACCGACGGCACCGGTTTCAAGGCCGGCGACGTCTATTTCTACAACCATAGCGACGAGACGGTCATGGGCTACATCGGCACCACCAAGTTCGTCATCACCGCCGAAAAGGGGCAGATCATCAAACCTGAGGGCGCCCGTGCCGAGAAGTTCTACGACGTCGGCTTCGGCATTCATCAGGACACTGGCAACCGCGTGCTCAGCACCACCCGCTGGCCGGTCGACGACCACTCCCGCGCCTACGTGTTCTTCTTCAAAAACCCCGCGAATGGCCGCTTGGATTACCGCGCGGTGGACGAATTCGTGCCACCGCCGGAAACCCAGAAGGCGCAGGCGAATCTGTGACGAAGATTCTCCCGTAGCCGCGCTCGGAAGAGCGTGGCTACCCCAAAACGAAAAACGGGAGCGCCGGACCGCGGCGCTCCCGTTCGTCTGGAAAGAGGATGAACCGCGGATCACTGCGCGTCCGGCGCCTGAACCTTCACGCGGAGGAACAACTGCTGGACACTCCCGCCGGTGACGCTCGCCGTCACCTCCATCGTGTCCGCGGACACCGGGGTCGCGCCGATCACCACCGTGGCCCCGCCGAAGGAAGCGCCCGAGGCCTTCCAATCGCTCAAATTACTGGACCACTCGTAGGATCCGCTCAGATCGGTCGCGACCGAGCCTCCGCGCGGATGGCGAAAGGTGCAACCGGTGCCGGTGGAGGACACCAGGGTCAATCCACCGTTGGCCACGCCCGGATGGGTGCCGAAGAAGTTCTCCAGCGCGTTCGGAATGCCATCGTGGTCGAAGTCATCGCGGAAACCCGTCAGGCCACCTACCTGCGGATAACCCGCGATCCAGTGGCCGAAGCCACCGAGGCTCACGCCGATCACCACCGGGTCGTGGTCCGAGGCACGCCACGGGGTGTCGCCGTCGTTCACCGTCTGCGCGAAGGCGGATTTGTATTCGGTGTTGTAGTCGAGGAACACCGGCTCGTCGGCGTTGTTGTGCCAGGACTGGGCACCGGTGATCTGGGTGTGCAGGCCTGGGCTGGCGAGCGCGTGGTCGAGGTGGCCGAACTGCGCGTCGAACTGGTAGGAGTAGCCGCCCTCGCCCTCGAAACGTTCGATCTGGTTCGTGTAGCCGGCGTTCTTCAGCGCGGTGATCGGGTCTTCCTTCGCATAGGCGTTCAGATCGCCCACGATCAGGATGTCCGGATCGGCGTCGCCGGTCGGATTCGTCGCCAACCAGCTCGCGAGGGTGGTCGCCTGCTGGGTGCGGCGGTTGTTCCAGGCGCTCTGGCCGTCGCCCTGGTCGGTGTCCACGCCGCTGGTCGGCGGGCTACCCTTCGATTTGAAGTGGTTCACGCAGACGGTGAGTTTCTCGCCGGTCGAGATCTGGCGGAACGTCTGGGCAAGCGGCGGGCGGTTGAAAATCGCTGCCGTATTCACCACCGCCGCGCCCACCGGAGCCACGGTGTTCGTCTTGTAGATGAAGGCGCAGGTGATCTCATCCGTGCCGATCGGCGAGACACCGGGATTCGAGAAGGCATACACGGTACCGGACGGGGCCGCGGCATTGAGGGCATTCACCATGTCCTGCACCGCGCTGGCGGAACCGAAACCGTCGTTCTCCATCTCGGTGAGGCCGTAGATATCGGCATTGATCTGGAGCAGCGAGGCGACGATGTGCTTGCGCTGGCGGACCAGCTCGGCGGCCGTGGTGGCACCGCGGGAGGTCGGGAAACCACCGCCCGCGCCATCGCCATTGAAGAAGTTCAGCACGTTCGCGCCGACGATCTTCAGCGAGCCACCGACCGACGGTGGGCCGAGGCGCGGATTGGCGCGGGTGAACACCGGGACCACGGTGGGTTCCAGCAGGTAGGACGTCGCGGAGAGGTAGGTGATCACCCCGGTAAGTCCGGCCACCGTGTCGCCGGTGCGCAGCGTGTTCTGCACCGGCGTGCCACCGCCGAAGAGATACGGCGTGGTGTCCGGATCCTCCTTCGCGGAACCATCGTCCACGGTGAGCAGGTTCAGGTTGTTCGCCGCCTGCTTGGCCAGCGCGGGCGCGCCCGGAGCCACCACGTTGGTCGGCTGCTGGAGCACGCCGCCGGAGGAGACGTCGAACTCGCCGTAACGGCCGAGGTAGTAGTTGTTCGTCACGGAGAGCGTCTGCGGCAGCGTCACCCGCATGCCTTCGAGCTTCTCCAAGGCGGTGGCGCTGGCGAAGGGCAGGGTCACCGCCGCCGCCGTGGGCAGCGGAGCGGTGCCGGTCTTGGAGAGCGCGGTGAGGGTATCCAGCTCGGTGAGCGTGCTGAACTCACGCACCGTGCCGGAAACGCTGATCGTGTCCCCGATGGCGAGGGTCCCCAGCACGGTCGTCACGGCGGACGAACCGTTCGCATAGACATACACCCCCTCGGACGTGTTCGGATCCGCGTCGGCATCGGCATCCGCCGCTTGCACGTAGAACCCGGCGCGGGAGCCATCGCTGTTCAAATAGAAGCCCGTCACGATCCCGGCGACGACCACCGGCTGGCCCACCAACGGACTGGCGGCACCATTGCCCTGCACCGTGTGGATCGGCGTGGCCGCCCCCGGAGCGTTCTCGGTGGTGAAACTCACGGTGGCGTCGGCCGCCGGATGCAGCGTGCCGGTGGACTGGTCGGCGACCGCGGTGGCCAGCACCCCGAGCGTGATCGTTTCGCTATAGGGCAGCGAGGACGCCGGCGTGAGGGTGAAGGTCGTCGGACCACCGCTCACCGTCGCCGCGAGCGTGCCACTGGTGGAGCCGGTCAAGGTGAAGCCGCCGTTCGACACTGTGACCGCGGTATTGAAGGTCACGGTGAGCGGCGAGGAAATGCTGACCGCGGTCGCTCCGGTGGCAGGCACGGTGGAGGCCACCGCCGGGGTCACCGGGCCGGTGCCCGCGGTGAAGCTGAAGTCATCCACGGCGAGACCGCAGTCCGAACCGCTGATGTTGAGATCGGTCCAACGGATCACGAGCGTCTGCCCGGCGGCCCAATTGAGGCCGGTGATGGTTCCGGACACCGCGGCACGGTTCGCGGCGGCATTGCCATCGAGGGCCCCGCCGGTGGCGGTGGCGATCGGGCCGGTGAAATCGAGCGCGGTCGCGGGAACGAAAGTGCCGGACACCACCGAGGTACCACCGACGGCGTATTCGAACTTCAGTTTGTCGAAGTTGCCCGAGCTGCCGCCCTGCCGCCATTGCTCACCGGTGTAGGCGATGTCAAAGGAGGTGATGGTCGCACCGGTGTTGTTCACCAGCACCACGCCGATGGTGGATTCCACGGCACCGCTGAGCAGCGTGCCGAGCGCGCGGTCGCCCGCGGCCGAGCCGAAGGAATACACTGCACCGCTGTTGCTGGAGCCGGTGCCGACATTGAACAGGGCGTTCGCACCGGTTCCGGCGGTCTTGGCGAAGCTCCAGCCGCTCAGGCCGGAGGCGCTCACCGGCGCGGCGTTCAACGCGAACGGACCGGCACCGGAGAACGTGAACGTGCCGGTGGACGGCAACGTGTCGAAGTTCTGGCTGTAGGTGCCCCCGGCGTAGGACACCTGGGCGTGGACCAGGCCGGGCAGCAGCATCCCGGCGGATGCGGCCAGGGCCAGGAGGAGGGAGGCGCGGGATCGATCACCGCGGAGGGAGGAAGGAGGAGGATTCATCGCTTGGGCAGGCTTTGAAATGCGCAGTCACCATCTTCCCTAGCGGCTGGACCGGGGGCCGCAGGCCGCGCGCTGTGCCACTATCGTCATGTGAAGGATTCGCCATCCGCTGGCACGGTGCCCTGCGGCATTGACCACCGCCGCCCCGCACCCGAAGCTGCGGGCCGCATGCGCATCGTCCACGCCGCCAACCTCCAGTTCGACAAGGATGGCGCCCATCTCTGGAACCAGGATCAGAAAATCCACCACGGCCTCGTCCGGCTGGGGCACTTCGTCTACCCGTTTTCGATCAACGACCGCGCCCGCATGCTCTCGCCCTTCGGCGGGAAATCGCTCGGCAAGAAGCCCGCGAACCGCGCGCTGATCGACACCTGCCGCAACGTCCACCCGGATCTCCTCGTCCTCGGGCACGCTCAATACATCACCGCCGAAACCCTCACCGAGATCCGCCGCATCCTGCCCGATATCCGCATCGGCCTGTGGTACGTGGACCCGCTGTGGGACGAAAAAGCGACCGAGCACCTGCGCGAGCGCCTGCACGTGCTCGACGCCCTCTTCTGCTCCACCGGCGGCGCGCTGCTGGAGGAACTCGCCCGCCCCAACTGCCCCGCCGCCTTCATTCCGACGGCGGTGGACCTGGGCATCGAGTGCCACCGCGCCTTCGAAACCCCGGAGGCCGATTACCAGCACGACTTCCTGTTCTTCGGCCGCGACAAGGGCGAACCCGCGCGCCGTGCCCTGCTCCAGGAGCTGGAACACCGCCTACCCGATCTCAAGAGCGGCATCTACGGTTGCCTCGACCGCCCCGGGATCTTCGGTTGGGAAAAGGAGCAGATCATCCGCCGCTCGAAGCTGGCGCTGAACCTCTCCCGCCGCGCCGATGTCTCGCTCTACTCGTCCTCACGCATCGGCGAGCTGATGGGCAATGGCATCCTCACCCTCACCCCGCGCGGCGCGGGCCTGGAGGAACTCTATGGCGAGGACGAAATCGTCTACTTCGAAGGCACCGACGAACTGGTGGACAAGATCCGCCACTACGCGACCCACCCGGCCGAACGCGTGGCCATCGCCCGCAAGGGTTGGGAACGCAACCACCGCGACTACAGCGGCACCGCGGTGGCGAACTTCATCACCGCGCTGACGACGCGGGACAACGCCTGGAAGCAAGTCCCCTGGGCCCGGCACGTCTACGGCCTCTGAAAGGTAGGATCGCCTCGCCGAGGCGACCGGGTCGTGAAGTCACGTCCGCTGCCACCAGCGGTCCCCATTTCGCATCCCGGCCACGCGTCTCTATCACCTCACTTCGCCTTCTTCTTCACCTTCCCGTTCTGAGGCGCCGGAGCAGGCGTTTCCTGGGCAGGAGCCGGTGGCACCGGTTCGCTCGGCGGCGGGGTCGCCTCATTGTCCGGCACCGAAGGCTCCTCCTCATCCGGCATGTCCTCGTCCGCCGGCTGGGCGGCGACAACGGGCTCATCGAGCCGCGGTTTCGGCGGGGCTTCCGTCTTCGCGACTTCGGCGGGCTTCGCTTCCACGGGCGCGGGCTTCTCCTTCTTACCGCAGGAAGCCAGCAGTAGCCCGGCAGCGAAAACGGAAAGGGAGCACCACGCGCGGAATTTCATATGCACAGGATATGCGCCCGCCATCCCGCCGCGTCAAGGGAACGGGGAACGGGCCAGCACCACCTCGGGCACACTCAATGGCTGGACTTTCACCCGCGCGAGGCAAGGCGCGTCCGGCAACGCCAGCTCGCGGCGCGTTTCATTCCACGCAAAGGGCTTTCCGGACACCGGTTCCCGCGGCACCGGGCCGCCACACATGATGTCAAAGGCCGCGGCATCCAGCGATCCCTGGACCTGCCGGGTCACCCAACCGCGGCTGCCGGAGCAGCGGTCGTCCATCGCGATCCGGAACAAATCACGGCACTCCTGGGAAAGGTTCGCCGGAGGCACGATCACCGTGTTCCACGAGGGCAGCCCGGTCAGACCGTCCGCGCGCTCGCACAAGGCGATCTGGGAACGCATCCGCTCGGAATAGGCATCCACCAGCGCCTGGGCATCCGAAGCGTGGCCTTGATCCCGGAGATTGCCCAAAGTCGGCAGCAGGAACTCGCGTAGGGTCATCTGCCAGTCTCCTCGCAACAGGCGGGCGTAATCCCGCGGCGCAGCCGCAGGCGATTGGAGCAAATCGTCCCAAGTCTCCGGATGGCAGGCACGGGCATTGGAAAGCGCGGGCATGATCTCATGGAGGATGCGCGACCGCATCCGGGAACCGATGCACGCGGCGACCGACCACTGCTCGTCATCCGGCACCTCGATCCTCTCGAAATGGTTCGCGAATCCCTGCACCGCGCGCATGCACCGCGCCGCCGCCGCCTCATCGCCATCCTCCGCCGCCGTGCGGGCTTCCAGCATCATCATCTCCGCGCAGGCCACCGCGAAATGCCCGGCATCCAGCTTCCAGCGGTCGAATGGAATGTCCTTCACCGATTGATCCGGCAGCTCCCCGATGGCCTTGAGTTCATCGAGCAGCGGACGGTTGTCCACGATCCAGCGCTTTGCCTCGAAGCGGTCGAACTTCCCCGAACCGGCGATCCACGGTGACAACGCCGCGGGCAGATCAAGCCCCCGGCCACCGCGTTTCATCTGAAACTCGGTCCACCGCAGGAACCCGTTCCGTTCCGGCGTCACCTCCCGGCACGCCAACACCAGATCCGGATAGCGGGCTGCCGTTTCCTGCCACCACGCCTCCGACCGCGCGACGATGCGCTGGTAGCGCTCACGCGCCCGCGGATCGCTGGAGCGGGCCAGCGGCTCGGTGCCACCGAGAAACACGATCGCCCCGCAAACCGCGTTGGGGGCGGGGGATTCCGGGCGCGCGATCCGATACAGGCCGTAGCTCATCGCCGAGGCGGCCGTGACCATCGCCACGAGCACCAGAATCAAACGACTGGAACGCCATTGATTCATAGCACCCGATAGTTTAGCAAAATTTACAATTGGTGCAAGCAGCTTCTCAGGCAGGGAAACGCAGCCATCGAATTGACCTTCAATGGAAACTGCGCCATGATGGCCAACATGGCTAACAGCGGCATTCTCATGGCGATCCCGGTCTGCGCCCCCTTGCTTTTGGGCAGTTGCGCGACGGTGATGCAGGGCAAAACCGATGCGGTGAAATTCGCGACCGTCCCATCCGGCGGCTCGGTGACCGTGGACGGAGCGACGCACCAAACCCCGGCAACGGTGGAGGTCTCGAAGAAAACGACCTCCGCGACCTTCTCCCTCCCCGGCCAAGGCGAGAAAACCGGCAAGTGGGACCGCAAGTTCCAAGACGACTATGTCCTGATGAACGTCATCTTCACCCCCGGCATGGGCAGCTCCGGTATCGCCGCGGACACCGCCAGCGGCGCGATCTGGCAGCAGCCCGAGACCGTGACCTACAACTTCAAGACCGGGCGCACCGAGATCAAGATGCACCCGAAAGGCACCTCCCACCCCACCACCGGAAACCCGCAGCGGACTGGAAAACGGTAACCCCATCACAAGAAAGGGGACCGTCCCCTCGGACGATCCCCTCTTCTCTTGATTCTGGAGTCTTGAGTCCGGACTCTGGCCGCAGGCCTCAATAGACGTCGCGCAGGTAGCGCTTGTCCTTCTTGAGTTGGCTGACAAAAGCCGCCGCCTCTTCCTTGGAAAGCCCACCGTGTTGCTCGGCGACGGTGTGGAGGGCGGCATCGACATCCTTGGCCATGCGCGTGGCATCGCCGCAAACGTAGAAGGCCGCGCCATTCTGGAACCACTGCCAGAGCTCGGCACCGTGCTGGACCATCAGGTTCTGGACATACACCTTCTCCTTCTGGTCGCGGGACCAGGCCACATCGAGGCGGCCGAGGGTGCCGTCCTGCTGGTAGGCCTTCAGTTCGCCTTCATAGAGGAAGTCGGTGGCGCTGTAGGGATTGCCGAAGAACAGCCAGTTCGCGCCCTTGGCATTGGTGGCCTTGCGCTCCTCGAGGAAGGCGCGGAACGGCGCGATGCCGGTGCCGGGGCCGACCATGATGACCGGGGTCTCGCCGTTTGCGGGCAGGCGGAAGGCATTGTTCGAGTGGACGAACACGCCGGGCTGCAGGCCCTTCGAGCGGTCGGAAAGGAAAGTGGAGCAGATGCCACCGCGCTTCCGGCCGTAGCTGTTGTAGCGGACGATGCCGACGCAAAGGTGAACTTCGCCGGGATGGGCCTTCGGACTGGAGGCGATCGAGTAAAGGCGCGGCTGGAGCTTCTTGAGCACCGAGACGAATTCCTCGGCGTCGGTGAAGTCGGCGGGGTGGTCGACCACGAGGTCGATCAGGTCGCGACCCCAGCAGAAGTCGTCCCAGGCCTTCTTGTCATCGGCCTCGACCAGCGAGCGCAGGAACGGCGAACCGCTGCGGGCCTGCCACTTCTGGACGATCGACTTGTTGAGCGTGCCGATGTCGTAGTGCTCGATCAGCGCCTCGCGGAGGGTGACCTCGCTGCCATCGGAAAGGGACACGTTGCCCCCCTTGAACGGCAGGCTGGCGAGGATCTCGTCCACCACCGGCTCCGGGTTGCGCGGATAGACGCCGAGGGCATCGCCGACCTCGTATTCGAGGCCGGAGCCATCGAGCGAGAACGCGATGTGGTGCGTTTCCTTCTCACCGGCACCGTTGAGGTTGAAATTCTGGAGGATCGCGGACGGGAAGGGATTCTTCTTCGAGTAACCGGCTTCGATCTCGGCGGCGGGAGCGCCATTCACCGGGGCGACGCCACCGGCCGGGGCCAGCACGCCGATCACGCCATCCGACCACTGCTTGAAAGGCGCGTCATAGTCGACATCGCTGTCGACGCGCGGGAACAAGCGCTTGGCACCAAGCTGCTCGAAGCGGGTGTCGAACTGGATGCCGCATTTGCAGAAGTCCGGGTAGTTGGTGTCGCCGAGCGCGAGCACCGAGAAACTGACACCCTCCAGGCGCGGGGCGCTGTCGCCGAGGATCCAGCCGTGGAAATCCGCGGCATTGTCCGGCGGCTCGCCGTCCCCGTAGGTCGAGGTGATGACCAGGACGTTCTTTTCACCGGTCAGGCGGCTGCGGTCGTATGCGCCGATGTCGTGGATCTCCGGCTCGAAATTGCCCTTCTTGAGGGTTTTGACCAGTTTCTTGGCGAGGCCTTCGGCGTTGCCGGTCTGGGAACCGAAAAGCACGGTCACGGGCACGGACGGACCGCTCGGGGCGCCGGCACCGGAAAGGAACTTGCCGAGGAAGTCGTTCAGCCACGCGCGCTGTTCGGGCGTGAATGGGGCGTCTTCGGGAATCACTGGGATGGTCATGGTCTCAAGAAATGGCCGCCGGGGAATTCGGGGCGCGGAAGATGGGAGAAAAGTCGGAGGGGTTCAAGCGCGGATCGTGCCAGTCAGGATGGCAAAATCACTGGCATTCAACTGCCAAGGAGTTCCAGGAAGCGTGGCACCACCTTGCGGTAGAGCGAATTCTTGCCGCCGCGGGAGAGCTGGTCGCCCACGAGCAAGGCATCGTCGTCCGGATCGGCCGGGCCGAGCGCGGAGCGGGTCACGCCATTGACGGTGATCTCGCGGATCAGGTGGCTCTCACCGGCCTCACGGGACACGCGGACCGTCGCCTGCGGCGAGGACAGCTCCAGCAAGCCGAGCGGAGCGGCGGATTCATCCGCCTCCACGGTCACCGTGATGGCGTTTCCGGAGGGCGATTCGAACGAGAACGACTGGCTGGCACCGGCACGGCGCTCCACGACCAGATCGAGTTCCCGACCCGTGCGCCAGCCCGCCTGCACCGCGATCCAAGCCAGAAGCTGGAGGGCGGAGGAACGGTGCGCCGGGTGATGGACGATCCGGGCGGAGGTAATCGCGGCGAGGGCGTCGAGCGCCACCGGCTCGTCGAAAAGGGCGGCCACCGACAGGCGGAACTGCCAGGTGCGGGTCCACGCCAGGTCCTGAACCACGAGGTTGTCACCGGAGTGCTCCACGGCTTCCCGCAGGCGGGCGAACGAGACGACCGGGTCGGCCCACGGCGCGCTGTCGATCACGAGGCGGTCGATCACGCTGGAAAGGCGCTCGGTGAAGACCTCGGTGAGCTCACCCTGCCACCAGAACACCAGCGGTAGGTCGCTATTGAGGTGGGCGAAGACGGTGTTCCGGAAACGGCCGGTGACGCGGCCGGTGAACTGGAAGGCGATCTGCTCACAGCACACCGACTTTTTCCCTTCGGAAAGATGGCAGTGGGCGGTGATCCAGGCGCGGATCGACGGCTCGGCGACCGTGCGGTCGAACTCGACCAGGATGGCGCGGCAGGCGTGCTCCTGGGTGAGGTGGCGGATGATCGCGGAGTTTTTCCGCAGCGAGCCGGTTTCCTCGGAGCAGGTGACGAGATTGATCAGGGAGGCGTTGGTGCGCGCCTCATCCGCCTCCCAGAGCTTGCGCAGCTCCTTGTCGATAGAAGCGACGGGCACTTCCTGTCCCAGTTCGGGATCCATGGAGAGAGTGGACATGGTGGAATGGAGTTGAGAGTTGTTGGTTGAGAGTTGAGAGCCAGAGAAGAGCTGGGACCGGAGTCTGACTCTCAACCCTCAACTCTCACCTCTCAACTTCTTCACAGCCTGCGCCAGGAGAAGCCGTCCTCCTGGAGGAGGTCGTCGGCTTCCTTCGGGCCCCACGAACCGGCGGTGAAGGTCGCCATCGGCGGCGGATTGCCGCTCTTGTGCCAGGCGCTCTCGATGTTATCGATGAACTTCCAGGCCTCCTCGACCTCGTCGCGGCGGGCGAATAGGGTGGCGTCGCCGGCCATGCAATCGAGCAACAGGCGCTCGTAGGCTTCCGGGCTGCCCTTGCCGAAGCTGGTGGCGTAGTGGAAGTCCATCTTCACCGGCTCCAGACGGAGGCTGGTGCCGGGGAGCTTCGAAACCATGCGTAGCGAGATGCCTTCGTCCGGCTGGATGCGGATCACCAGCACGTTGCCGCCCGGAACGCCGCCCGGAAGGGCATTGAAAAGCACGCAAGGCGCGTCCTTGAAGTGGATCGAGATCTCGGTGGACTTCTTCGGCAGGCGCTTGCCCACGCGGATGTAGAACGGCACACCGCTCCAGCGCCAGGTATCGATCTTCAGGCGCAGGGCCACGTAGGCTTCGGTCATCGACTCGGGGTCGACGCGGTCTTCCTCGCGGTAACCCGGGACCGGCTTGCCATCGATGTGACCGGCCAGGTACTGGCCGCGGATCACGTTGGCGGCGACCTTCTCCGGGGTGTCCCACTGGCGGAGCGAGCGGATCACCTTCACCTTCTCGTCGCGCACGCCATCGGCGGAGAGATCGGTCGGCGGCTCCATGGCCACCAGGCTGAGGAGCTGGAGGAGGTGGTTCTGGACCATGTCCCGCAGCGCGCCGGCCTTGTCGTAGTAACCGCCACGGCCGCCTTCCATGCCGAGATTTTCGGCGCAGGTGACCTGGACGTGGGAGATGAAGCGGCTGTTCCAAAGCGGTTCGAAAATCGCGTTGGCGAAGCGCAGCACCATGATGTTCTGCGCCGTTTCTTTCCCGAGGTAGTGGTCGATGCGGTAGGTGTCCTTCTCGTGGAAGGTCTCGTTGACCACCTGGTTGAGGTGCTTGGCGGTGGCGAGGTCGGTGCCGAACGGCTTCTCGACGATCGCGCGGGCCCAACAGCCTTCCGCGGCCTGGTTGAGGCCGGCGTTCTTCAGGTTGATGAGGATGTCATCGAAGAACTCCGGAGCGCTGGCGATGTAGAACAGGCGGTTGCCCTTGCCACCGCGCTCGCGGTCGATCGCGTCGAGGCGCTCGGCGAGGCTCTTGTAGCCGGCGGCGTCGGTGAACTCGCTGGTGTGGTAGTGGATGTTCTCGGCGAACGGACCCCAGACCTTGTCGTCATGACCGGAGCGGGAAACCTTGCGGTTCAGCTCTTCCAGACCGGCGCGGAATTCGGCGTCCGATTTCTCACGGCGGGCGAAGCCGATGATCTTCACACCGGTCGGCAGCTCGCCGTCGATGGCGAGGTTGTAGAGCGCCGGCACGAGCTTGCGGTGGGTCAGGTCTCCGGTGGCACCGAAGATCACCACGGAGCAAGGCTCCGGCTGCGCACGGGAAACGAGGTCTTCGCGGAAGGGGTTCGTCATGAGCGGGCGGGGATTTCACCTCACCCGACCCGGCAGGCAAAGGCAAATCGGGTTCGGTGAAACGAATGGCACGCATCGGATTCATCAACGCCGTGAATGGACCGCCACCCCGAAATGCGCCATTTTCGCCATTTGCGAACTCGCTCCGGAGAATCGCGACATGAATTTCGGCAAAAATGGGGCATTCCGATCCCAGCATCCGAGCGAACAAGCCGACATCGGCATCCGATCGCCGATTTTTGAGTGGAGCGCCTGCTATGCTTCGAAACTTCCCGGAGCCTTTCGAACCACGCCGTGGAGCTTGTCGAAATCCCGGTCGAACGACACCACTGGAACTTTCTCCAGGATCGACGCAGCCGCCAGGTAGCAGTCGACGAAATCGAGCTTTCCCACTCCGAACAATTTCAGCGCGTGCTGCAGACGATCGAGTTCAGGAGATTGGAATCCGGGGCTGGCAATCAAATGGGACAGAGCCTCCGCCACCGCGGCGCGGGAATGTTTGTAGAAGCCGTTCAGAACGAAGACCGATTCGGCCAATACCATCGGCAGGATGGTCAGGCGGATCTTTCCCTCTCCGGCCAAAACCACCAGTCCAGCGACCTCGGCCGCCTGCTTTTCAGGCTCACCCGTCACGAAACGAACGATCGTGTTGGTGTCGAGCAGCACCGACTTCATCGGAGCCCCTCCTTGGCGGAATCCGCCTCCCAGGCCTCGCGGGATTTCCTCCGGGCTTCCAGGAAGTCCACCCCGGTCTGCTCCGGCTGAGGCTTCAGAGCGCCGAACACCGCCATCGCCCCAGGCTGATGACGGATGATGACGGCATCTCCTTGGACTTCATAAGAAATCCGATCTCCCGGCTTCAAATGCAGCGCCTCACGGATCTGGACCGGGAGGGTGGTTTGGCCTTTGCTGGTGATGGTGGAATGCGTCATGGCAGCTCCTTGCTCCGATATTTTGCCTTACTCCCTTCAAAAATCAAGGCGGCAACCCGTCGGAGCCGAGAGACCGGAACGAAGAACGGGACAAGAATGTCCCTACTCCTTGAGTTCACTTGAAACGAAAAACGGCCGGAGGAGATCCCCCGGCCGTTTTTGGAAACGTGGTCTGGACGCGCGGATCAGACCGGCATCGGGAAGGCGCGGTTGAAGGCGAAGACGCGCTCGCGGATCTCGTGGAGCTTCGCGGTGTCCTTGTAGTTCTCCAGCGCCTCGTGGATGAAGTCGGCGACCTGCTCGACGTCCTTCTCCTTCATGCCGCGGGTGGTCACGGCCGGGGTGCCGACGCGGATGCCGCTGGGCTTCATCGGGGTGCCGGTGTCGAAGGGGATGGCGTTCTTGTTCACCGTGATGCCCGCCTCATCGAGGGCGTGGGAGGCGTCCGCGCCGTTGAGGCCCTTCGGACGCAGGTCCACCAGCATAACGTGGTTGTCGGTGCCGCCGGAGACGATCCGGAAACCGTGGTGCGTCAGGCGCGCGGCGATGGCGCGGGAATTCTTCACGATCTGCGCCTGGTAGTCCTGGAAGTCCGGCTTGAGGGCTTCACCGAAGCACACCGCCTTCGCGGCGATGACGTGCATCAGCGGGCCGCCCTGGATACCCGGGAACACCTGGGAGTCGATCTTCTTGGCGAACTCTTCCTTGCACAGGATCACGCCGCCGCGGGGGCCGCGCAGGGACTTGTGGGTGGTGGAGGTCACGAAATCGGCGTGCGGCACCGGGTTCGGGTGCTGGCCGCCGGCGACGAGACCGGCGATGTGCGCCATGTCCACGAACAGGTAGGCGCCGACTTCGCGGGCCAGCTTGCCCATGCGCTCGAAATCGATCACGCGGGAGTAGGCGGAAGCGCCCACGGTGATGAGGGCCGGTTTGGTTTCGCGGGCCATGCGCTCGAGCTGGTCGTAGTCGATGTGCTCGTCCTTCTCGCTGACGCCGTAGTGGATCACGTCGTAGAAGCGGCCGGAGAAGTTCGCCTTGTGGCCGTGGGTGAGGTGGCCGCCGTGAGCCAGGTCCATGGTCAGGATGCGGTCGCCGGGCTTCAGCACGGAGAAATAGACGGCGGTGTTCGCCTGGGAGCCGGAGTGCGGCTGGACGTTCGCATGGTCCGCACCGAAGAGCTTCTTCACACGGTCGATGGCGAGTTGCTCGACAACGTCGACGTTCTCACAGCCACCGTACCAGCGCTTGCCGGGGTAACCTTCGGCATACTTGTTGGTGAGGACGGAGCCCTGCGCCTCCATGACGGCCGGGGAGGCGAAGTTCTCGGACGCGATCAGCTCGATATTGTTCCGCTGGCGGCGTTCCTCGGCGAAGATCGCGGCATAGAGTTCCGGGTCGTTCTCGGCGATGCGGCTGCCGGAGGACTTGCACACGCGGCGCTCGTGGCGACCGCCGGCGAACTCGGTGGAAAGGAAGGCATCGGCGATCGCGGCCCCGGTGGCGGCGTCGGTCAGCTTGCCGAGGCAGAGGACGTTGGAATCGTTGTGCTCGCGGGTGGTGGAGGCCTCCTCCACGGTGCGGACGACGGCGGCACGGACGTGGCGGTGGCGGTTCGCGGCGATGGAAACGCCGATGCCGGAGGTGCAGCAGAGCACGCCGTAATCGCTGGTGCCATCGGCCACGGTGCGGGCCACGGCATTGGCGAAATCGGCGTAGTCCACGGACTCGTGACCGTGGGTGCCAAGGTCGGTGACGTCATGGCCGGCGGCCTTCAGGTGGGCGACAAGGGAGTCCTTGAGGTCAACTCCGCCGTGGTCGGCGCCGAGTGCGATGCGCAGGGGCTTGGTACTCATGGTGTGGGGCAGGCAGGGGAAATGACCGGTGAACCGGGAAAATGCAACGCCTGATTGGTCCGCCTTTTCGTCGGAGAGCGGAGGACGGCGGGAAAGACCCCGAGCCCGGATCAGCCCCTCCCCAAGCCCTCAGTCGAGCCGCTGCTGCCAATAGCCCGGCTCCCGGCTGCAATGCATGACCGCGTAGATCGTCACACGCTCCCCCCGCGGTTCGGCCCGATAGTAGATCACGAACGGAAACCGCCTCAGGACGCATCGCCGCACTTCCGGCGCTTCCACGATCCGCCAGCGGTCGGGAGCAGCAGTAAAACCTGCCACCGCAGACTCAACGGCGGTCACGAAATCCTCCGCGATCTCCGCCGAGGCATTCTGGAGATAATACGCGGCGGCATCCGCATATTCGGCGATCGCTTCAGGATGGAATCCACAGGTGAATGCCATCAGCCGGGATTGTGAGCGGCAGCCACCATTGCGCGAACCCGGGCGAGAGCCTCATCCCCGGGAACGAGCGTCACTTCGCCTGATTCGACCTGAGCGATGCGGCGCCGGACTTCTGCGATCTGCGCTTTCTCGATTTCGGGAGGAACATCGCGGACCAGACCTTCCACCATCCGGTCGGTGAGTTCGGCGCGCTCACTGGGAGAGAGTCGTGCGACCTCCTCCAGAATATGGGCAACGGCCTGGGTCATGGAATGAGGATACCCGGTGTTTCCGTGCGGGCAAGCATCCAGACCAGGCTCGCAAGCCCCGGCTATCCCCCACCCTTCACGTCAGCGCAATCCGGAACCGCACCATTTCCCCCGGCGGATAGCCCGGCGGCTTCGGCACGCGCTCCACCAGCACCCCGCCGTTCGCCACGATTACCTTCTGGGAGGGAACGTTGTCGACGTTGGCGGTGATCTCCACGTAAGGCAGCCCCTCGGCTTTCGCTTCGGGGAGCAACTGCCGCAGCGCCTCGGTGGCATACCCCTTCCGGCGCTTCCACGGGACCACCGAATAGCCGATGTGGCCGAGACAGGTGGGCGGCAGCTCGGGCGTTCCCTGCTGCCAGCGGAAATTGATCGAGCCGCAGAACTCCCCATCCCACAACCAGCGGTAATAGCCTGGCAATCTCGTCACCACCCGGCTGTCCGGCAGTTTCACCGGATCGCCCTTCGCCTCCCGGTCCACCAGCGAGGCGAGATATCCCGCGGCATTGGCGGCGATCTTGTCACGGATCTCCCGCGCCGCCTCCTCGCCGCGCACCGTATCCGGCGACCAACCGCGCTCCAAGGCGTTGAGGTGACCGGGCAGATGGTCGGAAGAGGGCCAGACGAGTTTCATGGTCTCCGAAGGAAAGCGAGGTCCTCGGGCAGAGGCAATTCAGCAAGCACGCCCAGGTAGTCCCTTTGTCGAAATTTTTTGTCCGCTTTCTCCCCGAAAATGGAGCAATGGGGATGAATGAGCGATCGAGAACCAGACGAGCGGGAATGGCTCGGCAAGTTCGCGCGTGACGGCTGCGGCGAGGCGTTCCGGCACCTGGTGGAAAAGCACCAGGAGATGATCCGGGCGGTGGCGCTGCGCCGTCTGGGCGATCGCCATGAGGCGGAGGAGGTGGCGCAGGTCGTGTTCACGATCCTCGCCCGGAAAGGCGCGGACCTACCGGATGACCGCTCGCTCGGCGCCTGGCTGCACCACGTCACGGTGTTCGAATGCCGCAAGGTCTGGCGGACCCGGCAGCGGGAGAGGAAAGGCCTCGCGACCCTCCGCGCCTATGACACCTGCGGCGAGGCGTCCGCGTGGATGGGGCTCCACGAGGAGGTGGACGAGGCCCTCGACACCTTGCCCAGCGACGACCGCGAGGTGCTGCACCTGCATTACATCGAGGGCCGGACGTTCCAGGAAACCGCCTCACACCTGCGGACCACCGCCGAGGCCGCGCGGAAGCGCTGCTCGCGGGCGCTCGAAAAGCTCACCGCGCTGCTGCGGAAACGCGGCGTGGTGGTACCCGCCGTCACGCTCGGGGCTTGGATGGGCAAGGAATTCGCCACCGCCCCCGGTTGGACCGCCGCCCCGGCCCTCGCCAAAGCCGCTCTCACCGAGGCCAGCCGCTCCGGCGGCCCAGCCGTCCTCTGGATCACCACCATGAATGCCATCACCACGGGATGTTTCGTGATCGGCCTGATCGCGCCGTTCTATTGGAAACTGGAAATCGAACGGCCTCCGGCAAACCGGGCGGCTGCGTCCACCCCGCCTTCCATCAGCCGCTCCAGCCTCGACGAACGTTCGCCACGGAAGGAAAGCGGCAAGTTCGATCTGGAAACCATCCGCAGCGCCTTCGCCCGCTTCGATGAGGCACCGGAGCCGGAACGCTGGCGGGAAGCCGAGCTGCGGAAGCTCATGTTCGCCCTGAACGCCGACGAACTGCCGCAGGTGCTGGAGGCGCTGGCGGGCATGCACCGCAAGGAACGCTTCGGCGGCATCGCCCGCTCCCTGTTCGCGCGTTGGGCGGAAATCGACGGCCCGGCGGCGGTCGAGCGGGCACTGGCGACCCAGGGCTTCGGCAAGGAGCCGCTGCGGGGAGCCTTCGTGACCTGGGCGACCCTCGACGAGGCGGAGGCCTTGGCGTGGATGGACGAGGAAAAGGTACCCGGCGGCTATGACCTGTGCCGGGATTGGCTGCGCTGGAAAATCGGCACCGATCCGGCCCAGGCAGCGGTCGCCGCGGAGCATCTGAGTGAGCTCTTTCCTGAAAAACAGAAGGAACTCTACAGCTCGGTGGTCAAGGAGTGGGCCGTGCAGGATTCCGGCGCGGCGGCCGATTGGATCCTGCAGGTGCCGGACACACCCCTCCGCGACGACCTGATGGCGCAACTGGTGAGAACCTACGGCGAAGTCGGCGGCCTGAAGACCCTCGGCTACGCCGCCTCGATCTCCGATTCCGCGCGCCGCGAAAGCGTGCTGAACGATACCCTGCGCTGGACCGGGGTCCGCGGCGGCTACCGGATGATGAAGGATCTGGCGCAGACCGGCTTCAGCACCGATTGGAGCGCGGAGAACCTCCGGAAATTCTCCGAAGGCATGATGGTGAACCGGCCCGATCAACTCTCCGTCCTCGTCGGGATGACAACGAACGACGATCAGCGGCAACGGATCTACGAGGGAGCGCTGGCGGGTATCCAGTGGAACGATCCCAAGGGCGCGCTGGAGGCAGCCAACCAAGTGGACGATGCCTTCGTGGAAACCGCCAACGGCTCGAAACTCTACTCGGAATTCGCCAACCGCTGGTTCACCCGCGACCCGGAGGGTGCGGCGCGGTGGCTTGAAACCCTGCCCGCCGGTCGCAAGCGCGAGCTCGCCGAGGCCGCCAGCCACAACCCTGCCCGCAAGGAGGGGGCGGGCCGATGAAGCGGTTCCTGATTCCCATCGCTGCCATCCTGGCGGGACTGGCAGCGGGGTTCACCGGCGCGCGTTTCCTGCCTGGGCGGGAACTCCCCGCTCCCCCACAGGCGGCCTCCCCTCCCCCAGCCCCGGTGCGGAAAACCGCGGCTCTCCGATCCTTCATCGAAGAGCGGATGGGCCAGCCGGAGGGTGAGCGGCCCGCGTGGTATCAGTCCGAGCGGGTCCGCCTGCGCCAGAGCACCGGCAGTCCCTACCGTTGCTCATCCGTGCTCGATCAGGCGATCGAGGACCTTTCGGGCGACCAACTGGTGGAAATGCTCACCCGCAAGGGCTTCCCCTCGGTGGAGGAAACCGTCCGCGCCTTCACCCGGCTGGCGGAAATCGATCCGGTGTGGGCCATGGACGTCCGCGCCAAGACCCCGCTCGGCCTCCAGCAGATGAACGAGGCCATCATCGCGGTGCTCGCCGTGTGGGTGCGGACAAACGCCCCCCAGGCTCTCGATTGGTGCTACAACATCCCCGATTCCGGCAACCGCCAGCAACACTCGCTGGAGCTGACCAACGAGTGGCTGAAGGTCGATCCGGCGGCGGTGGCGAGGAACTACGACCGCCTTGAAAACGCCCGTGGCCCCGGCTCGTTCTCCGCTGGCTTCCCCGACAAGCTGATGCGCGCCTGGATCGCCAAGGACGCCGACGCGGCGGGAGCTTGGGTAGCCGCACTCGCTCCCGGAGCGAAGAAGGAGCAATTGCAGCAGGCCTACCTCAAGGCGGGCGGCAAGTGAGGAACACAATCACTCCGCCGCTCTTACGTCCTGGATCACGAGCTGGAGCGTGGTCCGGCCGCGGAACGTGTTCCGGTCGATGGTGAAGGCGACGTCCCACGGCGGGTCCGGCAGCGGTTTTTCCCCGCCGCCGAAGTAGACCGCATCCTGCTCGGCGTAGCCCTGGCGGAGCATGAAGCGCAGGTGGTTGTTCTTCATGTGCACCGGCGGGCGGCTGAGGCTCACGCCGCGGCTGATGAACACCGGCTGTGGATTGCCATTCCCGAAGGGCTGGAGCAGATCGTAGCTGGCGAGGAAATCGAGTGAGAGCTGGGCGAAGGTGATCTCCGCGTCGTAGCACAGCGTCGGCTGGCGCTGCTGCTCGTCGGTGGTCCGCAGGACATACTCGGCGAAGTGCTGGCGGAAGGCATCGAGCTGGCTTTCCTCGATCGAAAGACCGGCCGCCATGGCGTGGCCGCCACCGGCGATCAGGTGGTCCTGACACTCGCGGATGGCATCCACCAGCGAGACCCCGTCGATGCTGCGGCCCGAGCCCTTGCCAATGCCATCGCTGTCGATCGCGATCACGAAGGTCGGCTTGTGGAACTGCCGCATCAAGCGTGAGGCGACGATCCCGACCACCCCCGGATGCCAAGAGCGCGAGCCGAGCACGATCACCGGGTCCCGCTGCGGATCGAAGGTGCCATCGAGCATTTCCAGCGCTTCCCGGCGGATCTGGGTCTCATACTGCTGGCGGTCGCGGTTGTAGCGATCGAGCTTCTCGGCGAAATCGAAGGCCAGGCGGCGGCAATCGGTGAGCAGGGTCGCGAGGGCATCCTCCGGCGCGTCCATCCGGCCGGCGGCATTCAAGCGCGGGCCGATCCGGAAGCCGACGTCCATCGAGGTGGCGTGGCCGTTCATGCCGGTGACCTCCTGAAGGGCGCGCAGGCCGGGGTTGAGCGTGGTCGAAAGGCGCTTGAGGCCGTGACGCACCAGCAGGCGGTTCTCCCCGATCAGCGGCACGATGTCCGCGATGGTGGCGACGGCCACCAGGTCCATCAGCTCCTTTAGATCGAGATCGGTCGGTCGCGATTTCAGCAGCGCGTGGCCGAGCTTGAACACCACGCCGGCGGCGCAGAGGTAGGTGAAATCGTTCCCGCACTTCGGGTTCACCACCGCCACGCAATCGGGCAGGCCGCGCGGGCTGGGCTCGTGATGGTCCACCACCAGCACATCCACACCCTGCGCTTTCAAGCCCGCGATTTCATCGATCGAGACCGTGCCGCAGTCGACCGTAATCAGAAGGTCCGGCTTCGGGCCCTCCGCCATGCAGCGAATCAGGGCCGCATCGCTGAGGCCGTAGCCCTCGCCCCCGCGGTGGGGGATGAAATGGCGGGGCTCCACTCCATAGGCGTGCAAAATGCGCCGCATCAGGGTGATCGAGGTCACACCATCGACGTCATAGTCCCCGAAAATGCAGACCGTTTCCCGTCGATCGATGGCCAATTGGAGCCGTTCGACCGCCGCGGCCATGCCGGGAATCAGAAAGGGATCGGACAAATCGCGGAGCCGGGGATTCAGGAAAGCCTCGATGTCCGCGCCGCCGGGCAGGCCGCGCTGGAGGATCAGATGCTCTAAAATCGGCGGAAAACTGCCCGACGAGCCGCGTCCTTCCTGGAACGGTTCGCCCCGAGGAATCCAGCGGTTGGGCAAGGGTCGCATCTTGTGGACGGGAATCTAGGCGCAACTTGGCGAAGCACTCAAGACAAGTTCGAACCGGATGCTCCGGCAGGGCTTCCGGAGCACCCAAGCGACCCCGGCGACAGACCTCCGTATTTTTTCCCGTCGCACGGGCGGGCTTCCGGTGTTATCCCCCCGCCGGAATGTTCGAGGTTCGTGAGAAACCGCAAATGGTGGAGCGCGCCCTGCTGGTGCGGATTTATTTCGATCCGCGCGAGGAGGACGAGTCGGCTTCGCTGCTGGAAGAGCTCGGGGAACTGGTGTCCACACTGGGCATCGGCATCGTCGAGTCCGTGCTGGTGCGCAGCCGCCAGCAACACAAGAGGCACATCTGCGGCACCGGCAAGGCGGCGGAGATCATCGCGCTGGCCAAGGCCCACGAGTGCGATGTGATCGTCTTCGACAACCAGCTCGCCCCCCACCAGCAGCGGACGTGGGAGCGCGAGGCGGACACCTGCGTGATCGACCGCGAGGAGGTCATCCTCGATATTTTCGCGAAGCGCGCCCAGACCAAGGAGGCCCGCCTCCAGGTGGAGCTGGCCCGCATGCAGTATGCCCTGCCGCGCATGGCGCGGATGTGGGGTCACCTCGACCGCGAAGGCGGTGGGGCCGGAGGTGGCGGTGGCGGCGGCGCGAACCGCGGCATGGGTGAAAAGCAGATCGAGGTGGACCGCCGCATGGCCCACGTCCGGATCGACCGCGCCCGCCGCGAGTTGGAGGAAGTGCGCAAGCAGCGCGCCACTCAGCGCAAGGAGCGCGAAAAGCAGGAAACCCCGCATGCCGCGATCGTCGGCTACACCAACGCCGGCAAGTCGACGCTGCTCAACCGCCTCAGCGGTTCCGATGTCCTCTCGAAGGACATGCTTTTCGCCACCCTGGACACCACCACGCGCAAGATCGAGCTGCCGGACGGCCAGCCGCTGCTGCTCACGGACACCGTCGGTTTCGTCCGCAACCTGCCGCACCGGCTGGTGGAGGCCTTCAAGGCGACCTTGGAAGAAGCCGTGCTGGCGGACTTCCTGATCCACGTGCTGGATGCCACCGCGCCGGAGATCGAGCGCTTCCACACCACCACGCTGGAGGTGCTCAAGGAGCTCGGTGCCGAGGACAAGCGGGTGGTTACGGTGCTGAACAAGATCGACCTCGTCACCGATCCGGAGACCCTGAGCACGCTCGACCGCCTGTTCCCGGACTCGCTCCACGTCTCCGCCGCCACCGGCCTGGGCACCGAACAGCTCCTCCAGAAATGCAGCGAGGTGCTCTCCGACCGCGTCCGCCGCTGCCACTACCGCATCCCCCAGCACCGCGCCGATCTGGTGAGCCTGCTGCACCGGGACGCGAAGGTGCTGAGCACCGACTACGAGGGGAACGACATCCTCGTGACCGCCGTGGTTCCGGCCTCGATCGCCGGCCGGCTTGAATCATTCATCGAATTGCCCGCGTAACCTCCCCGCCCAGATGATCCGCCGTTTCGCCGCCATTCTGCCATTGCTGCTGTCTTCCGCACTGTCGGCCCAGGAGCCCGAGCGCCCGGTGCTGAAGGCCATTCCCGTGGACATCGAGGAATTGCCGCAGGTCGATCCCTCCTCCCAGAAGGTCGCTCCGAATGCACCCGCCCCGGTCGCGGCCAAGCCGCTGCCCGCTCTGCCCACCACGCCCACGCCACCTTCGGCGGATGGCAAGCCGACCGGCGACGACGCGGTGCGCGTGCAGATCTTCCTCGATCAGGCCTTGTTCGGTCCCGGTGTGATCGATGGCAAACCGGGCCGCTTCTCCGAGCTGGCGATGCAGGCATGGAATGAGGTCCACGGTCACCCGATCGGGGATTGGACCACGGTGCTGGCCGAGGCTCACAAGACCGTGCCGAACCCCTTCGCCGTGGCGGTGGTGCCGGACGTGGTGAAGGACTGGCTGGACACCACCCTGCCGAACGACCACGAGGGCCAGGCCAAGCGGAAGCGCATGAGCTACCGCAGCGTGATCGAGTTCATGGCGGAGCGCTACCACACCAGCGACGAGTATCTGGCCGTGCTCAACCCCGGAAAGAACCTCTACAACCTCAAGGCCCGCGATTCGCTGGTGGTGCCGAACGTGAAGCCCTTCGCCATCGAGCTGATCACCGGCAAGAAATACGAGGCCGAACCCGCGATGAGCGCCCGCCACGTGGTGGTGGACACCAAGATCAACCAGGTGCGGATTTTCGAAGCCGCCCCGGCCGCGCTGGTCGTTTCCGAAAAGGAACCGGACGGCGCGGTGAAGGTCAGCCGCCCGAACCGCGGGCTGGTGGCCTCGTTCCCGATCACCCCGGGCCAGCCGAAGTTCATCAAGTATGGCATCTGGGAGCTGAAGAACTGCCTGGAGCTGCCATACTGGCGCTATGACAAGTCGCTGCTGGAAACCGGCGTGCGCAGCTCGGAATCGATCAACATCCCGCCCGGCCCGAACAGCCCGGTGGGCATCCTGTGGGCCGGCCTCAGCAAGCCGGGCATCGGCATGCACGGCACCGGCGAGCCGGAGACGATCGGCCGCGCCCGCAGCCACGGCTGCATCCGCCTCGCGAACTGGGATGCGATCCGCCTCCCGACCGTGATCCGCCCCGGTGCCTCGGTGGAGATCCGGTGACCAAGGAGTAGGGACATCCTTGTCCCGTCTCTGATAGGGGGAGAAGATGAAGAACGGGACAGGAATGTCCCTACTCCTTGTTGCCCCACGGCCTTAGGCAGTTTCGGACGGATTTTCAGGTTTCTTCCCCAGCCAACCGGAGCGATCCTATTGGGATGCTCCGTTTGTTCCGCAGTCTTGTTCCCGCCCTCCTGTGTTCCCCGCTGCTGCTCGCGGCGGAGTCCGGCACCAGTGGCGCGGACCTCTCGAAATCGAAGGGTGACACCGCCAACTCCGAAACGCCCGACCTGAAGGGCTGGGTGCGCCGCAGCGATCCGGCGATGGAAAAGTGGCGGGACAACCGCTTCGGCTGCTTCATCCACTTCGGCATTTACTCGATCCTCGGAGGCCAGTGGAACGACAAGGAGGTCCCCGGCGCGGCCGAATGGATCAAGGTCGGCGGCAAGATTCCGTCCGCGGAGTATGACAAGCTGGTGAAGCAATTCACCCTGGAGAACTTCGACGCGAAGCGCTGGGCCGCGGACATCAAGAAGATGGGCGCGAAGTACGTGATCATCACGACCAAGCACCACGACGGCTTCTGCCTGTGGGACAGCAAGCTCACCGACTACGACATCGGCTCCTCGCCGACCAAGCACGCCGTGCTCAAGGAACTGGCGGATGCCGTCCGCGCCGAGGGCATGGACATGTATTTCTACTACTCCATCATCGACTGGCACAACCCGGACTACCGCGCCGCCGATCCGAAGACTCCCGAGGACCAGGCCGCCTACGCCCGCTACCTGGAGTTCATGAAGGGCCAGCTCAAGGAACTGCTCACCGATTTCGGGGACATCAAGGGGCTGTGGTTCGACGGCCGCTGGGACGCGTCCTACAAGAACCACCCGGACATCGGCAAAAGCCTCGAAGCCTGGCTCCGCGAGCTGAAACCGGGCATCGTGCTGGGCGACCGCGTCCGCGCCTATGACAGCTTCGCCGACTACAACTCGGGCTACGAGCGCAAGCTGCCGAAGACCCAGCCGCTGCTCGATTGGGAAGCGTGCATGACCATCCCGGAAAACTCGTGGGGCTACCACAAGACTTGGTCCGGCGCCGGTCGCAAGACGCCGAAGACCCTCGTCGAGATGCTCGTCCGCAGCGCCGCGATGAGCGGCAACTTCGTGCTGAACATCGGCCCGAAGGGAGACGGCACCTTCGCCGAGAAGGACGTGGAGCGCATGAAGCCGATCGGTGAGTGGATGAAACGCAATGGCGCCTCGATCTACGGCACCGAAGGCCTCGCCCTCACCCTGCCAGCGGGTAACTATGCCACCCGCAAGGACGACCGCGTCTTCATCCACTCCTTCCAGTGGCCGGAGAACGACAAGCTCGCGCTCAAGGGCCTGCCCGGCCCGATCAAGTCCTGCACGCTGATGACGCCGGAGGGCGAGAAGACCATCCGCTTCCAGGGCGAAACCCTGATCGACCTGCCGCTGACCGCACCGGACGCGATCGACAGCGTGTTCACGGTGACCGTCGGAACGAAGTGACTTTCTCCGCGCCCTGCCGCCACCGGTGGCAGGGCGGGATCGGTCGCGGCATCAACGCGCGGGAGGAGACAAAGCGGGATCGAGAGGCGCCGCGATCTGGAGTTTGGCGCGGGCCTGGGCCTGCCCGAGCTGGGCCTGATTGAGATCCTTTTGCAGCCGCAAGCGGCGCGATTCCCAGGTTTCCAGCTTCCCCGGCACAGACGGGCTGTTGCCCCGGGCCTGGTTGGAGGCCTCCAGATACTGGCTTTGCAGCGTGGACACCTTCAGGTTCCACGCCAGCAGATCCGCCCGCAGTTTGGCCACCTCCGGGCTGGCCAGATCCACCGGCGGCGGAGCATCCGGCACCGGCACGGGAGGCGTCACCACCGGGGGCGCCGGCGGCGAGCTTTCCACCGGACGAGACGCCAGAGAATCCGAGTCCTTGCGTTCCTGAGCGAGCACGGCGAGGCGCTCCTCGCGGCTCCATTGCAAACGGTCCTGCCACGAGGCGTCCAGATCCGCGGCATCGATGCGGGCCCGGCCCTCGGCATAAGTGATCTCCAAACCCGCGGGCGTCACCCGCTGGATGACCACCTTTTCATAACGTCGGCCCGAGCGAAGCTGGATCGAGGCGACCTGCTCGCCCGCCGCCTTCTGCCACGCCTGGCGGCGGTAATCGGCGGCGTAGGCCTTGTAGGTGGTCTCCATGGTCGCAATCCCCGCGACCGCGGTCTCGAGCGCGTGCTTGAGGTCCGTGATGCGGGCGGCACCGGCATCGAGCTTGGCCGTCACCTCGCGGAGCTCGGAGGCCTTGGCGACCAATCCGGATGTTTCGGCATCATAGCGCTCGCGCTTGGCCGCAAGCCGCAATCGCAAGGCATCGAGCTTCTCACGGTCGTATCCGATGACCGTCTGCACCGTCGCGTTGCTCCGGCTGGCGTGTGACCGCTTGTCCATGGCGAGCGAGATCCCCACGCCACTGAGCACCAGCACGATCAGTCCGAGCAGCCCCCAGAAGATCCCCGAGTTATCGTCCGAGAGCATGGCTCAATTGCGTGTGGAGGCCCGCAGCTCGGCGATCCGGCGGACGTTGGCCGCACGTTTGCTTTTCAGGGTATTGAGCGCCTCACTGTACCGGGCGGAATCCACCAGCCCGCCGCTGGTGCGGGCCTGGGCCCGGTCCTTGTCCCAAGCTGTCTGGGTCTCCAGGATCTTCTGATCGATCGGTTGGATGGATGCCTCCAGCGCGGCAAGCTCGGCGGTGTCCTTCACCAGCTGGTCGGCCTTCTTGCGATCCGCCGTATCACGATTCTTCTGAGCTTGATCGGCCAACGCACGGTTCACTTCGTCGTTGTGGGCCATCACGGTGGAACTTTCCGCCTTCTTGGCGAGTTGCTGCTCATCCGGATCGTATTGGAAGCGCTCCTGGATCTCCGCGGGCAGGTCGACGAAATCCGCGCGACTCGAGCCATCCTCGTATTTGAAGCTCATGCCCACGGCATCCACCGAAGACACCGTCACATTGCGAAAGACCCGTCCCTTGAGGGTTTTGATCTCGGCGAAGGTGGCACCCTTCGCCTGGGCACGAACCTGGTTGCGGTAGGCCTGCTTGTAAGCCTCGAAGTCCTTGTTCATGGCCGCGATTTCTCCCCCGATGCGGGGAAGAAGGTCGCGGCGGCCGGTGACCTCGCCCTCGTTGAGGCGGGTCTGACGGGAGATGACCTCCTCTTCCTTCGCGATCCGCTGGCGCTCCGGCAACACCTGAAGAGACTCCTCCTTCATCCGGATCTTGCTTTTCAACTCCTCCACCCTCTTGCCCTGGTCCCGGATTACGGACTCGATGGACTTCGCGCCACCGAGCATCCCCTCATCGGTCACCATGAAAAAAAGGCCGCCAAACCCCACCACCACGAGCAGGGCGAGCAAGGTGCCGATCAACCCCGGCCCGCGGCCGCTGGACATCATGTCATCGAACAATCCCATGGCGGTCGGTGGTTAGAGAGGTTTCACCTGATACTTCACCCGATAGGCGGAGAACGTGGCATCCAGCTCGCGCTTCCGGGCCTCCATGGTGGCGACCTCTTTCTCCAGCCTCTCGATCTCCGCCGCCTGAACCGTGGCACGGGCCTTCGCCTCGGCCAGGTCCTTGGTGCGGTCCGGCGGGACGTCCTTGGTTTTCTCGTCCAAGACGGCCAATTCACCTTCGAGGCGCTTGATCTCGGCGGCCTGCTCGTCGCGCTGGCGGACCAATTCGGGGTTGTCCTTGCACGACACCGCGGAGAACGACGCGGCGGCCAAGGCGAAAACAGTGAGGATGCGGTGAGTCATGGGAGGGGAACAGGGGCGAGGGCAGATTACTTCTTTTTGACCGGACAAGAAGTCACCGGCTTGGAAGGAGTGTAGTAATAAATCCAGTAAACCGTGCGGCGCGGCCGCTCGGAACGCACCTGATAGGTGCGGCGGTTGGAGGAACTCAAGGAGGTCGAACCGGAAAACCCGGACCTCGATCCGAGCGAAAGCAAGGCATTCGACGCGGGCTCCCGCGGGATCGAGGCCATCAAAGGAACCGGGTTCCGCGAGGTCGGCACCACCGGCACGGCGGGAGAAAGGACGCGGGACGGGACGGACAGCATCTGCTGGTCCAGCCCCCGGTAATACGCCAGCTCCGCCTGCTCCCGGCTGGCCAGGGCCGCGCGCTGGAGTGCTTCATCCAAGCCGAACTTCTCCTGGAAAGAGGCCGCCAAATCCGCGGTGCCGAGCGTGGCCAATCCACTGGAATGACGGATGCGGACACCCTCGTCCGTGACGCCGAGCACCTGCACGCCCTCGTAACTGCGGCCCCGGATGGTCGTCAGAACCGGCATCTCCATCCCGACGGCACGCTGGCGGGCGAGTTCACGAGCCTCCCGGACGATCTTTCCGATCTCCGCCTCCACTCCGGCAATATCGGCCTCCAAACTCCCGCGGCGCTCCAACAGGGCAGTCCGGCGGGCGTAAAGCTCCGCCACGGCTGCCATGCCTGCGGCCTGCTCGGCACGATTACGCTCCATCCGGTCCGCGCGAATCCGGGCGATCTCGAGCTGTTGCGCGAGCTCCACGCGGCGGGCCTCCCGGGCACGGGCATTCGCCCGCGCCTCATTACGCGCGTGATCGCAGGAAGGCATCACCAAGGCCAGGAGGAGTGCCAAACAGAGTTGGCTGGCCGCATTCATGGCACCATGAAAGCACCAAGTCGGATTGGCATGCAAGCCGTTACTGATCCGCTCACCATAACTTCAGACCGCAATCCCCTATCTCGAAACCGGCCAATCGAACCGCTGTTGCCAGGCCGGGTCCAGGTCCGCCGGTGAAATCCTCGCCAATCCGTCGCGGTGGGTGATTTCCATGCCTTGGGAGGTCACGCGGGAAATGGTCACGTCCTGATAGCTGCGCCCGGACTTCAAAGTCAGCGAGGTCAGCTTTTCACCGGCCGCGGCCTGCCACGCCTGCCTGCGGTAGCTTTCCTGATAGGACGCAAGCGAGGATTCGGCAGTGGCGATCGAGGCGGTCAATTCCGCCGCCGTCTTGGCGCGGGCAGCCTTATCCTCCTCGATCTTCCGGATGCGCCCGGCCAAGCCGTCCGCCTCGGCGGCGGTCTCCTCGCGGGCGGCGCGGTGTTTCCGGGCGAATTCGATATCCGCCTTGAGATCACGGATCTTTTCCTCCTGCTGCCTCACCACGCTACCGGCATCCCGGCCGTCGGCGGTGAGGCTGTCGTCCGCCACCAGAAAGTGCCACAGCGTGCACACCCCGAGGATGAACGCACACGAGATCACCCCCACCAGACCCAGCGAGCCGCCCCGCCCGTTTTCCGAAATATCCTGAAGCATCCCCATGGTCGTGTCTCAGTTGCCTTTGAGTGGATGCCGCGCCCGATAGGAGAGGGCCTCCTTTTCCAAGGCGTCCTTCCGGGTCTCCAAGCCCGCCAGATCGGGACCGCCGCGGGAAGCGCTTTTCTCCAGCACCGCCAGCCGTTCCCGAAGACCCGGCAGCTCCAGGGTGCGATCCGGTGGGCCTGCCTTCAACGCGGCCTCGGCCTGATCGAGCTCCGTTTGGAGACGCTGGATTTCCTTTTGCTGGATCTTGGCCTTCCGGACCAACTCGCGCTGGCGGCAACCGGTGGTGACCACCAGCAAACAGCCCAGGCCCGCGCACACGGCCATCCGGAGGGCGCGCCGCGCCGGGCAGGAACAAGATCCATCGACATCCACGCCACCATCATGCCCGGTGTGTGGAGCGATGCAATCCCGCGCTGAAGGAAGCTTCGAGGGCGCGTGACAAGGTGGAGTGGTTAGGCTTGGATGACCGCGATGAATCCTGCTGTCGTATCGAAAGCGCTGCTGGCCTTGGCCGCCGCCGCCCTGCTTCCATCCTGTGCCGGTCCGAGCTGCTGGGAAGGCGGCATCCCGCTCCGCTCCGGCGGTGAAGCGGAGGCCCAGGCCCACGCCGCGGCCGAGGTCCGCGCCGCCACCAACGTGACCGTTTACCGCGGGCTGGCCCACCCGCAGAACGAGAAGGCACTCTTCCAGCGCCAGCTCAAGACCGTCCCGCACTTCTACAGCCACGGCTTCAATTTCTTCTCGAAACCGGCCGATGTCCCGGCCGCCACGGTCCAGAAGGTGCTCCACCTCTACACCGAGCCGGGTTCCCACCAGGCCCTGTCCACCAAGGACCTGTGCCACTACCACCCGGACTATGCCTTTGTCTGGAAGACCGGCACCCAGGAGCATGTCCTGCAGATCTGCTACGGCTGCCACGAGTGGCGCTACTTCTGCGAGCGCGGCGCGCTCTGCACCGACATCAACGAGCCTGCCTACTTCGACAAACTGACGAAGTGGCTGCCGAAATCCACCGCCAAGGAGTAATCTCCCCGTCATCTCCCGACTTCGGAAGGCAGCCTGCGGGCTGCCTTCTTTTGTGCCCCGGGACCGGGCACAAAAAAACCGGAAGGCCCTCGCGAGCCTTCCGGTTGGAATCGGATTCCGGCGGGAAGAATTACTTCTTCTTGCTCGGCGGCAAGATCTTCGGGGTCACGTCGGTGCCCCAGACGGTGTCTTCACCGGTGCTGAGCAGGCCTTTGCCGCCCGGCATCACCACGGTCTTGGTGTTCGGGTTGATCGAGTAGGAGACGGCGCTGTTGTCGAGGCGCAGGAGCACGCACTTCGAGTCAAACGGATCGGGATCGAAGGTGCCGTCCGAGCTGGCGTTGAGCAGCGGTGCGGCGGCGATCGGACGACCGGAGTTACCGGTGGTGCTGAAACCGGTGGTGTCGTTCATCAGGTAGCCGAAACCGACTTCGCCTTCGGCGAGAGCCTTTTCACCGGTGATGACGTTGTCCGGCTTCTTGGTGTAGGGAAGCTTCGCGTAGAAGATTTCCTCGGAGGTGACGATCCCCGCGGCGACGAGCTGGCGGAAGAAGTCATTGGAGGTGCTGCCCGTCATCGTGAGCGAGCTGCCGGTGTTTTCCTTCACGGTGTCCGCGGTGCTCTTGTCCGGGAAGCTCGAGTAGTCCGAGTCGAAGTCGAACAGCGCGAGACCGATCTGGCGGGCATTGCTGAGCGCCTGGGTGGACGCGGCTTTCTTCTGCTGGCGCAGGAGCATCGGGGTAGCGATGCCGGCGAGCGCCACGATGATGGCGATAACGACGAGAAGCTCCACGAGAGTGAAGCCCTTGCGCCGCTTGATGGATGTTTTCATGCGTTTATTGGTTTTCGGGTTTGTTTTGGGTCATGGTGGGGCAATCGCCCCGTATTGGTATAATCCATCCGTGGTCACCCACTTCAGGATCGGGAGAAGGTATGGCCACCATCCGGGAGATCAAGGGGAAAGCTCGCGCGCGATCAGCGAGCGAAGGCATTCGCCAAGGCGGCCAGATCCCCGGCGCTCGGGCGATCGGCCTCCAAAATGGCAGCCTTCTGGAGTTCAATGAGTTCCGAAACCCCCTTGCGAGCCAGGGCGAGCATCGCGGACGATTCGGCCTCGGTGAAAACCGCTTCCTCACCACTGCCTTGAATTTCCACAAACTCGTTCTGCTCGGTCATCACCACGTTGAAGTCCACGGCGGCGTCCTTGTCCTCCGGGTAGTTCAGGTCGAGGATCGGCTCGCCTTGATAGACGCCGGCGGAAACCGCGGCGACGAGCTTCTTGAGCGGGAATGCCTTCAGTTTGCCCGCGGCGAACAAGCGGTTCAGCGCGATCGCCACGGCCACGCAGCCACCGGTCACGGAGGCGGTGCGGGTGCCGCCGTCCGCTTGAAGTACGTCGCAGTCCACCCAGATGGTCCGCTGGCCGATCTTGGTGAGATCCACGGCGGTGCGCAGGGCGCGGCCGATGAGGCGCTGGATTTCGGACGAGCGGCCGTCGAGCTTGCCGCGGACGATGTCGCGCTGCTTCCGTTCGAGGGTCGAATACGGCAGCATCGAGTACTCGGCGGTGAGCCAGCCGCCCTCCTTGCGCTGCTGTTTCATCCAGCGCGGCACGTCTTCCTCCACGGTGGCGGCGCAGATCACCCGGGTGTTTCCGAACGACACCAGCACCGAACCGGTGGCATGCGGGGCGACGTTCGGAATGAAGGAAACCGGGCGGAGTTGGTCGGAAAGGCGGCCGTCGGGGCGGGTCATGAAGGGAGAATCCCGGATCGGGATTACGGTGGCAAGGGAAACGGGGCCGGACCTGGAGCCTTTCTCCTTGGAAGGAACCGCCGCTCCCCCCACCTTGTGCCCGACCGATGAAGGAGCAGCTCGACGAGCTCGAACGCTGGGGATCCGACGTCATCTTCGGGCGGGCCAAGGGCTTCCGCGCGACGGTGATGCGCATGCTCATGCTGGCATTGTCCGGCCTCTACCGGCTGATCGTGCAGACCCGGCTGTGCCTTTTCCGGAAGAACTGGAAGCAGCAGCACCACCTCGGCACCCTGGTGGTGAGCATCGGCAACCTCACGGTGGGAGGCACCGGCAAGACCCCGGTGGTGGAGCTGCTGGCCCGCACCCTGCGCGACCGTGGCCGCACCGTTTCGATCCTCAGCCGCGGCTACAAGAGCAAGAAGCTCGACGAGCCGCAGAAGTGGAAGCGAGCCGATGGCACCCCGATCCCCGGCGACCTGATGCCGAAGGTGGTGAGCACCGGCCGGGCAATCCTCCTGGAGTCGAAGTTCGCCGGAGACGAGCCGTTCATGCTGGCGTCCAACCTCGACGGGGTTTCCGTGGTGGTGGACAAGAACCGGGTGAAGGGCGGCCGCTTCGCGATCCGCGAGCTACTGGCGGACACGCTGCTACTGGACGACGGGATGCAGTATCTCAATCTGGCCCACGGCATCGACATCGTGCTGGTGGACGCCACCGCCCCTTTCGGCACCGAGGCGCTGCTGCCGCGCGGCACCCTGCGAGAACCCAAGAAAAACCTCCGCCGCGCCAGCTACATCTTCATCACCAAGTGTGACGGTTCCTCGAACGAGGCGCTCATCGAGCGGCTGCGGAAATACAACCGGGTGGCCGAAATCATCGAGTGCACCCACGGCCCGAAGTATCTCCAGAATCTCTTCACCCACGAGCGGGAGCCGCTGTCGTTCCTGGAGGGGAAATACACCGCCGCCATCAGCGGCATCGCGGTGCCGGAGAACTTCGAGCGCCAGGTCGAGCGGCTGGGTGCCAAGGTGGAGATCCGCCGCCGCTTTTCGGACCACCACCGGTTCTCACGGAAGGAAATCTCGAAGTTCCTGAGCCGCTGCACCGAGCGGGACATGGATCTGATCGTCACCACGGAGAAGGACGCGGTGCGTTTCCCCCGCCCCGCCCAGATCGAGGTGCCGGTCTACTTCCTACGGATCGAGGTCCAGATTCTCAAGGGCCACGACGTGTGGGAACGCCTGATCGACCGGCTTTGCCGCGCTCCCGCCACGGAGGGCCACATCATGCGGTCCCGCGGATCGTATCCGGTGTGAGGAAAGCGAGCGAATGCCCACCGGCCCCCATCAACGCTCGTCGTGCAGCCAGCGGGAGTGCCCCCACAGGCCCCATACCACGCCGGCGAGGCCGAGCGAGAGCAGGATGGTGGGCAGCGCGATCTGCACGCTGAAGCCGAAGGGCCCCATGTTGGCGAGGCGTTCGTTCGTCATCACGTAGGGGGTGACGACCACGAACACGCGGGCGATGAGCAGCGCCATGGCCCCGAAGGCCATCATGTTGCCGCCCCACGAATGCTCGCGGCGGGCCAAGCGGATGGCGGCCAGCGCGAGCAAGCCAAGGCCGAGCACTCCCGCGAAGTCCAGCACCAGGCTGCCGCGGGAGATGGTTTCAAAAATGGAGGTCATCGGGGGGAGGGAACGAGGACTGCGTGCGGAGTGGTCTTCGCCTTGTGAACGTGGAAGAGACCGGCGTGGATCGAGAGACCCCAGCCGAACAACAACCAACCGGCGTTCATGGACACCAGCTTCACCACATGCCAGGCCAAGGCGGAGGCCGGATCACCGGCCAAGGCCAAACCCGGACCGAAGCGCTCGATCTTGCCCGCTTCGTAGAGCGGCAGGATGAGGGCATAGCCGGTGGTGAGCAGGATCGCCCCCGCCATGAGCAGGCGCGCGGACCACTTCGACGCGGCCTGCGACAACCGCCACGCGAAGATCAGCAACGAGACACCCATCACAATCAGGTACACAGGACGCACGGATTCGATGGATGCCAACAGGAGGGGGGAGCCCGTTTGCATAGGCTAACAATGCCCTATAACCCCACGCGATCAAGTCATATGAGGCACGGATGTACTGGTATCTTATGATCCCTAACGAATATCCGCAAAATCCTCCTCCGGCCATGTTCCGCGCAGCAACCAAGGCGCGGCGGCCGGAAGGGACAAGCGGAGCCGGGCGATGCGCCACCCGGCTCCGGAAACCAGCAACTTACCAATCGATCTTCACCCCGGCGTAGGCACCGAGGCCCGGGGCATTCACCACCGGGGAGAACGGGAAGCGGGAAAGCTGCCAGTCCTCGTCGAAGAGGTTTTCCACGCGGCCGGTCAGCGTCACGTGCTCGGTGAGCTTGTACTCGCCGTAGACACGGGCCACGAAGGCCTCCTTGAGCGGCTGGCCGCCCCAGCTACGGTCGCCCAGGTAAAAGGCGCCGACTCCGAGCAACCAGCGGTCGTCCGGACGCCAGTCGACGGAGGCCGTGCCGCTGTTCTTCGGCTGGTCGGCGAGAGACATCGTCAGCACCGTCCAGGCGAGGCGGTAGTTCCAGACGCCATCGCAGAATGAACCGTTCAGCGCAGCCTCGACACCTTCCGCGTGGGTGGTGCCTGGAATGTTCACCGGCGGTGCCGGGTTCGAACGGATGCGGTCCTCGATCGCGCTGGAGAACCAAGTGACGCCCACATGGTGGTTCGGCAGCCATTCCTTCTCCAAGCCGAGATCCCAGCCGATGGACGATTCCGCCTGCAGGTTCGGATTGCCCGCGCCAAAGGCGGAGCCGAAGAGGTCGAGGTAGGTCGGCGGTCGGAACGAGCGGCCGACACCGGCACGCACGGTGGTCTCGATGCCCGGCACCTTCCAGGCCGCGGCGGTGCGCCACGTGACCTCGTCGCCATAGGAATCGTAATCTTCCCAGCGCACGATCGCATCGGTGGTGATGCGGTCCGTCGGCGTCCATTCCCAACCGAGATAGCTGCCGTAGCGGTCCCGGGTTTCGTCGGTGCCGATGGTGTTGGAGAAATCGGTGCGCTCGAAGAACGCGCCCCACAGGAGGCGGTTGCAGTCGTCGAGCTTGAAGAGATGGTCGGTCGAGAACGCGGCGCGCTCGAGGTCGGTGCCGTAGTTGCCATTGCCGAAGATCGGGAACGGGTTCGTAGGCGCCCAATCGTCATCGTAGCGCTCGGCGTAGTAGCCACCCTGCACGCGGGCGGTCCACCAATCGGTCACCTTCCAATCGGCGTAAAGCGTGCCGAGCTGGGCATCGAGGTGGTCGACGGTGCCGTTCGCGCCGGTTTCGAAACGGGAATCGGTTTCGCGGAAGGTGCCGCCGATGACGAGGTCCGGCGTGGCCTGCCATTCGATGCGTGCCGCGCCGCGGCCCTGGTCCCAATCGCTGAACCCGCTGTCGTTCTGGGTGGTGTCATAGCCACCGCCGAGGAACCACGAGACATCGCCGGTCTTGCCGCTGGTGCTGGCGTAGCCGGAGAGAGAACCGAAAGAGCCAGCCTCCAGGCGCAGGTTTCCGCCAGGGTTGCCCGCGCCGCGTGCGGTTTCCAGCCAAACCACGCCGCCGACCGCCTCACCGCCGTAGAGGGCGGACTGCGGGCCGCGGAGAACCTCGATGCGGCCGAGATCGTCGATCCGCGAGGTGCCGAGGAAGTTTCCGAGCGGGGCCGTGGAATCGCTCAGGCGCATACCATCCACCACGATCTGGGAGTAGTTGGTGGTCGTGCCCCGGATGAAAAGGGAGCCAACGGCACCGCCTTGACCGGCCGTGGAGGTGGCGATCACCCCCGGCGACTGGTTGAGGGCGCTGATCAGATCATCGATGCCGCGCTCCTGAAGCTCGCGGGGATCGAGGACGGTCACGGCGGAAGTGGTCTTGCCAGCCTCGTTCTTGAATCGGAGGGCGGAGACGACCATGTCACCCGGCTCGGCTTCCACATCGGCCATCGCCAGAGGCGCGGCCACCAATCCCGAGGCGCAAAGGCGCGGGAACGTCACCAGCCCGCGGCGGAGCGCCGGGGCGAATTGTCTTTTTGTCATGTGTCGAAATGTCCGTGACCTGAACTCCGCAGGTCGGTTCGAACCACGTCCCGGGCTGGCGATCTGGCTCGGACGGGCGGGTTCTGAAACCCGCGCCCTCCATACAGTGGCGGTACCGCTCCGGAATTGCACCGGATTCCCCATCTATTGAATGCCCGTGCCACGGGCTTCCCGAAAACGGCCCCGGCTATCCCGGGGCGCGCGGAGCTTCTGGAAGGCACCGGGGTTCGACAAGGCGGAAAATCGGCCATGTCCATGACGCGACCGCGTGGGGCGGAATCCATCGCTTTTCCCGGCCCGGTGCGCTAGACAGGACCTCCCCCATGCATTGCGTCTCCCCCCTGAACGACCCCGTGCGCTTGGAATCGCTGAAGGCCACGGGCCTGCTGGATTCCGCGCCGGAAGAGGAATTCGACCGGATCACGCGGCTGGCCGCGCGGACGCTGGACGCCCCGGTGTGCCTGGTTTCGCTGGTGGATGACAGCCGCCAGTTCTTCAAGAGCGCCACCGGCCTGCCCGTGGACCTGCGCGAGACCCCGCTGAGCCATTCCTTCTGCCAACACGCGGTGACGAGCCGCCAGCGCCTGAAAATCGACGACGCGCGGAAGGACCCGCGGGTGGCGGAGAATGGCGCGGTGCCGGACCTGGGCGTGATCGCCTACCTCGGCTTCCCGCTGGCGGGCGAGGACGGCACGGTGTGGGGATCGTTCTGCGTGATCGACACCAGGCCGCGGGCGTGGACAGCGGAGGAGGAGGCCACGGTGGCGGAGTTCGCGGCGATCGTGGCGAACCTGATCGAGCTGCGGCGGGCCTCGAGCCGGCTCTTCAACCTGATCGAGGTGCTGGCCCACGACCTGAAGAACCCGCTGGCGGGGGTGAGGATGATTTCCGGGCTGCTACAGGAACGGATCGCGGAAATGCCCGCCGGGTGCCAACCGCTGGTGGCCAGCCTGACCGGCGACACCCACCGCGCGCTCGAATTGATCGGCTCGGTGGTCGGGCGGGCGCGGCGGCCGTTCGATCCGCGGGCCTCGAGCCCCAGCCGCATCCCTCTGGCGGAGTGTTTCGCCGCCGCGGGCGACCGCTTTCACACCGCGCTGACCAGGAAGGGGATCCTGCTTTTCACCGAGCTCCAGCCGAAGGACGCGGTGATCGAGATCGACCACTGGGCTCTGGCCCACATCCTCGACAACCTGGTTTCGAACGCGATCAAGTTCAGCCCCTCCGGCAGCGCGATCGCCCTCCACGCCACCGCCACGCCGTCCCGGGTCACCATCGAGATCCACGACCAAGGCCCGGGTTTCAGCGAGGAGGATCTGGGTCGGCTCTACCAGCGTTACGCGCGGCTGAGCGCGCGGCCGACCGATGGCGAGGACTCCACCGGGCTGGGGCTTTCGCTGGTGAAGCGGCTGGTCGAGCAGACGAACGGCCAGATCGAGTGCCTGCCGAAGGCGGGTGGCGGCACGACTTTCCGTCTCGCCTTTCCGGTACCCTGACTGCTTCCTTTGGCAGCATGCGCCGCCTCTTCACCCTCGTCCTCGCGCTGCTGCTGACCGCCTGCCAGAAATCCGCCTCCGAGGGCGGGTCCGGCGGGGCGCTGCGCGTGGGGATGGAACTGACCTATCCGCCCTTTGAAATGCAGGACGCCGCCGGCAATCCGGACGGGGTGGGCGTGAAACTCGCCGAAGCGCTGGGGAAGGACCTGGGCCGCCCGGTCAAGATCGTGCCGATGGAGTTCACCGGGCTGATCCCGGCCCTGAAGTCCGGCAGCGTGGACGTGGTGATTTCCTCGATGACCGCCACCGACGAGCGCCGCCAGTCGATCGACTTCTCCGAGCCCTATGCCTTCACCGGACTGGCGATGCTGGTGGGGAAGAACTCCGACATCCAATCGATCGACGACCTGAAGAAGCCCGGCCGCAAGCTGGCGGTGAAGGCCTCGACCACCGGTGAAAGCTGGGCCACGGCGCACCTGCCGGATGCGAAGCGCACCGCCTTCACCGAGGAGACCGCCTGCGTGCAGGAGGTCGCGCAGGGCCGGGCCGATGCGTTTCTCTACGACCAGCTTAGTATTTACCGCTACCAGAAGAACAACGCGGCCACCACCCGCGCGCTGCTGAAGCCCTTCGTCGAGGAATCCTGGGCGGTGGGCATCGCCAAGGGCAACGATGCGCTGAAGGGGCGGGTGAACGCGTTCATCGAAACATTCCGCAAGGACGGCGGCTTCGCGAGGCTCGGCGACCAGTATCTGGCGGACGAGAAGCAGTTCCTCGAAAGCCAGGGCGTGCCCTTCATCCTGCGCTGACCCGGCATGTCCCGCTCCCACCGGATCCTCTGGAACCTGATCGCCGGTGCGGCGGTCTTGGCCGCGCTTGCCGTGGTGGGCGTGGTATTGTTTGGCAGCCTCAAGGGCTGGGACTGGTCGAAGACCTGGCAGTACCGCGAGCTGCTGTTCCGAGGCTGGTTGTCCACGATCTTGCTGTCGTTGGGGGCGCTGGTCGGCAGCACGCTGGTTGGGGTGCTGCTGTTGCTCGGGCAGCGCAGCGGGCTGGTGGCGCTGAAGTGGCCGTGCCGCTTGTTCCTGGAGTTTGTCCGGGAAACGCCGCTGCTGGTGCAGTTGCTGGTGGGCTATTTCGTGATCTTCGCGCCGCTGATGTCGCGCACGCTCGACGACTGGGGCTGGAACGACAAGCTGGTGATCGGCATCCTCCTGCTTTCGCTGTTCGAGGGTGCGTATCTCGGCGAGATCCTGCGCGGCGGGGTCGACAGCATCCCGCGCGCGCAATGGGACTCGGCGCGCGCGGTGGGATTCACCTCCGGACAGGTCTACCGCCACGTGATTTTCCCGCAGGCGCTGCGGCGGGTGCTACCGGCGGTGGCCGGGCAGTTCGTCTCGCTCATCAAGGACTCCTCGCTGCTCAGCGTGATCGGCGTGCAGGAGTTCGCCTACCAGGCCAAGGTTTACACGGCAAAGACCTACGGCGGCCTGGAAGCGTATGTGCCGCTGGCGGTGGGCTACCTGCTTCTCACCGCCCCGATCGCCTACCTTTCCCACCGGCTGGAACGCCGCTACCGCGATGAAACTTAGCGTAACCGGCCTCACCAAAACCTACGGCCCGCATGTGGCGCTGAACGAGCTGGCGCTGGAGATCCCGGACGCGCGGGTGCTGTGCCTGATCGGTCCCTCCGGCGGCGGCAAGAGCACATTGCTGCGCGTGCTCGGCGGGCTGGAAACGCCGGACAACGGCAGCATTTCCCTGCTCGGCACTCCCCTCCCCCACACGGCCGCGGGCCTGCTCGCCCACCGGCGGCGGAATGGCTTCCTGTTCCAGCAGTTCAACCTCTTTCCCCATCTCTCGGCGCTGCGGAACCTGACGCTGCCCCTGGAGGAGGTGCATGACAAAACACCGGACGAAGCACGGGCCATCGCCCGCGAGGCGCTCGACCGCTTCGGCTTGCTCGCCCATGCCGACAAACTGCCGTCCCAGCTTTCCGGCGGCCAGCAGCAGCGGGTGGGCATCGCACGCGCGATCGCTTCGGAACCGCAGGTGTTGTTCCTCGATGAACCGACCTCGGCACTGGATCCAGAGATGACCGCCGAGGTGCTGGAGCTGATCCAGGAACTCGCCGAGGAAGGTCAGAACATCATCCTCAGCACGCATGAAATGGGCTTCGCCCGCGCGGTGGCGGACCAGGTGGCGTTCCTGGCGGAAGGTCGCATTGTCGAAAGCGGACCGCCCGCGACCTTGTTCGGGGAACCGAGTTCGGCGTTGTGCCAGCGGTTCCTATCGCGGGTGATGCGGTATTGAGAAAGTCAGGCTGGCGGTCTGCCGACCGTGCCGCCTTTCTGATAGGTCGGTTCCAGCCACTCGAAGGTCCCGTCCTTGGCGGGCGGTTGTTCCAGCCAGCGCATGGTCTTCTGGCAGATCGCCTCCACGGGAAACTCGAAGCGGTCCGGCTGCGGGTCCAGCCACAGGCTCGCCGGATCGCCCGCGAGCTGCACCACCGACAGGTCCTGCGGCATCCGGATGCGCTGGCGGTGGCAGTAGCTCAGCAGCGAGAGGAACTCGTTGCTCTCCTTCACGATGACGGCGGTGGGCTTCAAGCGGGCGAACTCGCGCGGCCAGAAACCGCGCAGGACATCCGGCAGCCAATCGCCCTGGTCGGGAAACATCGCCTCCAGTTCCACCCGTGGCACGCCCTTCGCCCAGCCCGCGGCGGCGGCTTCGATGGTGCGCTCACGCATCGTATCCTTTCCTGAAACGATCGGGATCATCAGGCGGCGGTGGCCCTTTTCCCACAGCATACCCGCTGCCGCGCAGACCATCCCGCTGAAGGAGATGCCGGTTCCCGGGAGACCCAACCCATCCGCCGTTCCACTGCCGCCAAGGCGGAAGCAAGGCACCGGGGCCCCGGTGGCCCATCGCTCCAGCGGCTCGCTCGGCGTGACCAACAGGACCCGGTCGGAACGGTGGTCCGACACGGCGCGCTTGATCGCAGCCACGGCCCGGCGCGGGAACTCGAAATCGAAATGGTGGTAGATCACCCGCCACGCGCGGCTCTCCGCCTCCTGGAAGATCCGGGTGAGAAGCATCCGCTGGACTGGCGAACAATCATGAAGGGCACGCGGCGCGATCACGAGCAGGGAGTGCTCCCGTGGCGCGCGGTCCTGGGTCCGCCTCGGTGAGATGGCGCGGCGTTTCCCGGGCTCCGCCGGGCTGACCCAGCCTTCCTCTTCCAGGCGGCGCAGGGCTTTCTCGATGGTCTCGCGGTTGACCTTGAGGCGCTGTTCCAGCGTCCGGTAGCCGGGCAGGCGCTCGGTCCATTCGCCAGAGGAGATGAGGTCGCGGAGGGCATCCGCCACCTGTTCGCTTTTGCCGCGCCACATGACGGCACGATAGCCACCGGATTGCCGAAACCGAGTGGTTTTTCCTCTCGGTTTTGTGCCCATCCGTTCGATTGCGATTCATCGCCCGCGGGAGGAAACCAGCAGTTGCACTCAACCTGCATCTACCCATGAAAGCTCGTCGTTATTACCTCCCCCTCCTGTCCCTGCTCGGGACTCTCCCCGCTCTCGGGGGCTCCGGCACCTGGACTGCCGATGTCGCCGGTGACTGGGGCGACACCACCAAATGGACCAGCAGCACCGTAGCCGATGGCGCGGATGCCACCGCCACCTTCACGGTGGACATCACCGCCGACCGCATCATCAACCTCGAGGCCGCCCGGACGATCGGGAACCTCACCTTCGGCGACGCGACCGTTGGCACGGCGGGCGGCTGGACGATCTCCGGCGCGAACACGCTGACGCTGGCCACCACCACCGGCACGCCGACCATCACCACCAACGCGCTGGGCACCGCCAAGACCGCCACCATTTCCTCGGTCATCGCTGGCAACGGCGGCCTCAATGTCGTCTCGGGCGGGGCCAACGGCACCCTCACCCTCGGCGGAGCGAACACCTACAGCGGCATCACGACGATCAGCACCCTCGCCAACGGGGCCACCGGCGTGGCCCTCACGAATGCCCAGGGTTTCGGCACCAGCAGCGTGCTTCTCAACGGCAGCAACCAGTTCAGCGCCGGAATCACCGTCGCGGCGGGGCTGACCGTGAGCAACAGCCTAACCTTGAAGTCCGTCAACCTCGGCAGCGCCCGAGCGGTGCTCGGACTGGGCAACGGCAGCACCTGGAGCGGCAACATCACCGTGGACAACTCCAGCGCGCCCACCGGCGGGTTCGGCTCGATCCTCGCGGGAGGCACCAGCGCCGCCACCGCCTCGATCGTGTCCGGCAACATCGGTTTGACCGCTGGCACCAATACCATCGCGCTGGCGCTGCGGAACTCCAATACCTGGGGCAACATCACCGGCTCGGTTTCGCTGGGCACCGCCACCGTCCAGCTGCTCGACACCGCCCGCTGGCAGTTCAGCAACGCGTCCAACACCTGGGGAACGCTGAGCATCGATAACAACGGCGCGATCGTCTACGTGGGCGCGGCCAACACGCTGAGCCCCACCGGCACGGTGACCAGCAGCACCGGCAGCACGGGCACGCTGCGCCTGAATGACCAAGCGGACACGGCCGGGTTCAACCAGACGATCGCGGGTCTCAAGGATACCGGCACCGGCAAGACGAACGTGACGAGCTCCAAGGCCGCGACCCTCACGCTGAGCCCCACCACCGCGTCCCTCACTGCCACCGGTAACATCACCGGCCCGTTGACGCTGGTGAAATCCGGAGCGGCATTGCAATCGCTCGGCGGCACCAACAGCTACACCGGCACCACCACCGTCAACGCCGGCGTCCTCCAGTTCGCCAAGCTCGTTTCCCTCTACAACAACACCCCGGCCAGTTGGACCACCGCAAACCTGATCGTCAACAGCGGCGGCACCCTGGGAGTGAATGTCGGCGGCACCGGTGAGTTCACCGCCACCGAGCTGGATACGCTGAAGGCGCTCGGTGACGGCACCGGCGGCTTCCTGCCCGGCTCAGCGCTCGGCATCGACACCACCAACGCCACCGGCGGCACCTTCACCTACGCGAGTCTCGTCGGAGACACCAACAGCGGCGCCAACAAGCTCGGTCTCGCCAAGTTGGGAACCAACATCCTCGTCCTCACGGGAACGAACACCTACACCGGCCCAACTGCCATCGCCGCCGGCACCCTCTCCGTTTCCTCGATCAAGTCCGTGGGCGGAGGAGCGAGCCCAATGGGAAATGTCACGACCGCCGCGGACGGAACCATCGGTCTGGGCCTGCTGACCACCGCCGGCACGCTCAGCTACACCGGCACCGGCGATACCACCAATCGCATCCTCAATCTCGCGGGCACCACCGGCGGTGGCACCATCGACCAATCCGGCACCGGCACACTCGCCATCAGCGGCAACGTCACCGCCACCGGCGCGGGCAGCAAGACGCTCACCCTTTCCGGCTCGACCGCGGGCACGGGTGTCCTGTCCGGCGTGATCGCGGACAATTCCGGCACCAACAAGACCTCGGTGAACAAGACCGGCACCGGCGTCTGGACGATTTCCGGAAACAACACCTACACCGGCAGCACCTCGATCACCGCGGGCTACCTGCGCGTGGGGGCCAATTCGATCGGTGCGGGCGGCACGCTCAACTTCAATCCGGGCGCAGGCATCTCGGCGGACGGCACCGCTCCGCGCACGATCTCGAACCCGATGGTCTTCAACAGCTCCGGCATTTACCTGTTCGGCGACAGCGTGAACACCGGCAAGCTGACGTTCACCCAGACCGGCAACGCGGGCAACGCCTCGCCCAAGACCTACGATGTCCGTTCCGACATCGAGTTCCAGGGCGGCATCGCCGGGACCAACTCGCTGACCAAGACCGGCACGGGCAAGCTGACCATCTCCGGTGCCAGCACCTACAACGCGACCACCATCAGCGCGGGCACCGTGCAGATCGGCAATGGCGGTGCGGCAGGCACCCCCGGCACCGGTGTGATCACCAACAACGGCGCGCTGATTTTCAACCGCGACACCACCTCCGATCTCACCGTGTCCGCCGTGATCTCCGGCTCCGGCACCGTGACCCAGAGCGGCACCGGCAAAACCATCCTCTCTGGCGCGAACACCTACACCGGTGACACGACGGTGAACGCGGGCACACTGTCGTTCTCCACCGCCTTCCTCGCGGACGCCTCGAAAGTGAACCTCGCCGCCAGCGGGAAACTCGACCTGAACTTCGCGGGATCGGACACCGTGGACCAGCTCTTCATCGGCGGAGCCCAGCAGGCGTCAGGCACCTGGGGCTCCAGCGCATCCGGAGCCACGCATGTCGACGACGTTCACTTCTCCGGCTCCGGCACGTTGACCGTCACCACCGGCACATCCCCCCTGACCTATGCAACGTGGGCCTCGTCCCGCGGTCTTGCCACCGGGGTGAACGACGGCCTCGCCGCGGACCCCGATGGCGATGGAAAGAACAACCTGAGGGAGTTCGCGTTCGACGGCCAGCCTATGTCCGGCATGGAGGAAGGGAACATCCTTGCGAAGATCGGCCAAGTGAGCGGCCAGCCCGCTCTCACCATCAGCCTGCCGGTTCGCAACGGAGCCATCTTCTCCAGCACGGGCGGCGAGCTGATCTCCTCCCTCGTCGATGGCGTGGTCTATCACATCCAGGGGGCGGTCGATCTCCAGAACTGGAGTTTCATTCCGGTGCAGGAACTCACCGGCCCGGATGCGGCCGCCCTCCAATCCGCCCTTCCCGCTCCGGGGCCGGGCTGGACCAACCGCACCTTCTACATCCCCGGCTCCGATCCCGCGGGGAGCCCGAAGGTGTTCATCCGGGCGAAAGTCACCGAGTAATCCACGCCTTTTCGGGGTAATGCAATGCAGGCCCGCTCCGGTTCCCCGGAGCGGGCTTTTCGCGTCCTCCGGGCCGGGATTTACTGTCAGGAAGTGGATTTCGGTGGAATAAGAGGAAGCCCTTTTTGTCATGCCGCTCCGTTCCTTCCTCTGCCTGCTCGCCCTGTCGCTGTCCTCGTTCGCCGAACCGGATTCCGCGGTGCGCGGGCTGATCACCCGCTACGCTCCGGCGCAGGCCGGGAAGATCACGGTGGAAACGATCCCGGCGGCGGATGGCAGGGACGCCTACGAGATCGAGGCGAAGGACGGGCGGATCGTCCTGCGTGGCAATACCGGCGTGGCGCAGGCCTCGGCGTTCTACCACTACCTGAAGGACTACTGCCACGCGCATGTGTCGTGGAACGGCGACAACCTCGCCGTGCCCGCCGGACTACCCGCGGTGCCGGAGAAGGTCCGCGTGGTTTCGCCGGTGGTCCACCGCATGGCCTACAACTACTGCACCCACGGCTACACGATGCCCTTCTGGGACGAGGCACAGTGGGACCGCGAGCTGGACTGGCTGGCGTTGCACGGCCTCAACCTGATCCTCGTCACCGAGGGCCAGGAGGCGGTGTGGCAGAACACGTTCGAGAAATTCGGCTATTCGCGGGAAGAGGTGCGCCAGTGGCTGTGCTCGCCGGTGCACCAGCCATGGCAGTTCATGCAGAACATGGAGGGCGTGCTTTCCCCGCCACAGGCCGTCATCGACGCCCGCACCAGGACCGGCCAGCACATCGTGGCACGCTGCCGGGAGCTCGGCATCCAGCCGATCCTCCAGGGCTACTACGGCATGCTGCCGTCCGGTTTCACGAAGAAGCATCCGGAAGCGAAAATTTTCCCGCAGGGCACCTGGGCCGGGGGCAACCGTCGCCCGGACATGCTCGACCCCAGCGACCCGCTCTACGCGAAGATCGCGCGGACCTTCATGGAGGAGCAGCGGAAGATCTACGGCGACGCATCGTTTCTCGCCGCCGACCCCTTCCACGAGGGCGGCAGTTCGAAGGGCATGGACCGCGGCACGGTCTACAAGCAGATCCAGGACGCGATGCTGGCCTTCGACCCGAAGATCACGCTGGTGAAGCAGTGCTGGCAGACCTCGAACAAGGAGATGTTCGACGCCGGGAAGAAGGACCAATCGCTGGCCCTCGACCTGAACTGCGACTACCGCCCGTTCTGGCGGAAGGCCAATGGCTACGACGGCACGCCGTGGACGTGGTGCTTCCTGTTCAACTTCGGCGGCAACCTGGCGCTGGAGGGGAACCCGGCGAAGCTGGCCACGGACTTCGGCGGCACCCTGGCCGACCCGGCGCGGAAAAACCTGAGCGGCACGGCGCTGGTTCCGGAGGGATCGCACACCAATCCACTGATGTATGAACTCATGACGGAGATGGCCTGGCGCGGCGCGCCCGCGGACACCACCGCGTGGGTGAACCTCTACCTCCATGCCCGCTACGGCGTCCGCAGTAGTTCCGCCGAGGAAGCGTGGAAAGGCATCCTCGCCACGGCCTACGCAACCAAGCCCGCGGAATCCCCGATCAATTCGATCCTCACCGCCCGCCCGCGCTGGGACGCGAACCTGCGCGGCCGCACGTGGTCGCCGGGATCGAAGGTGGCCTATGACAACCGCGAGTTGGCGAAGGCCTGGAACACGCTGCTCAAGGCCGCGCCCGAACTCGGCGGGAAGGACACCTACCGCTACGATCTCGCCGACGTCAGCCGCCAGACGCTGACCAACTACTCCCGCTCGATCTACGACCGCCTTCTGGCGGCGGTGGAAGCGAACGACCTGCCCGCGTTCAAACGCAACAAGGAGATCCTGCTCGGACTCATCGCCGACCTCGACGAACTGACCGGCACCCGCGCCGACTGGCTGATGGGCGCGTGGGTGGCGGATGCCCGCAAGTGGGGCAAGACCCCGGCCGACGCCGCCTACATGGACCGGATCGCGCGCATGATCGTCACCACCTGGGTGGAGAACCCGCAGACGGATCTGGCCGACTACGCCAATCGCGAGTGGAACGGGCTGCTGGGCGAGTATTACCTGCCACGCTGGAAGATGTTCCTCGATGCCACGGAAATGGCGCTCGCCGCGGGCAAGCGCCCGGACATGGCGACCTACAACCGCGAGCGCGGGAAGTTCGAAACCGAGTGGGTCAACTCGGGCAAGACCACCCTGGCCGCACGACCGAAGGGCGACACGGTGGAGGTGTCACGCCGATTGCTCCAGAAATACGGTGCGGCGATCCTCGCGATCGATCCTCTGCCACGGGTGGAGCTCGATGGTCCGGCGTGGAAACCCGCCGACTTCCGCGGCGGCAACCACGCGAGGTTGTCCCTCGCCGTGCCCGCTTTGGCGGTGAAGGGCGGCGAACTGGCGGTGACCTTTTCCTACAAGTCCGGCCAGAACGCCCTGCGCATCGAGGAGGTGGCGCTCGAAGCGGATGGCAAGGTCATCGGCCAGGACACGCACGAAGGCTGGACCGGCCTTGAGAACCGCGCCAACCGCTTCACCCTCGCGGTTCCCGCCTCCGCCCGCACCGCACGGAAACTGGTGGTGATCGCCCGCGTGGAGACGATGGCTGGAACGGACAGCGCCGGGGAGATCACGTGGGGCGAGTGAAGGGATTGTTCTTCTCCGGAAGGCCGGGATGGAGTTAATGAGGGGGACCGTCTAACCGCCCGCATGCCCCTTTCGAAGATCGCCACCGTGGATACCGCGTTCCAGCGCGTGGAAGTCTGGAAATCGGAGCATCAGGTGGAGTTCAGGGTGGCCGGGGCGATCCACGCGTGGTGGCAGCGCGACCGGCTTCTCACCGGCCTGGCGTGGGACAACCTGGCCGCGGCCGCGCTGCTGCGCCCGGAGGGTCCGCCTCGCTCGGTGCTGATGCTCGGTCTCGCCGGTGGAACCGCGTTCCGCATCCTCCGGCACCTGCTGCCGCAGGTGGAACTGGTAGCGGTGGACATCGATCCCGGCATCGTGGAGCTGGCACGCGAGCACATGGAGCTGGATGCCACCCGCATCGAGATCCACCTCGGCGACGCCTACGAGTGGCTGCGGACGAACAAGCGCCGTTTCGATGTGGTGATCGACGACGTCTATCTCGCGGGGAAGACCGACGTGTTCCGCCCGCACGCGTGGAACAGCCGCCATCTCGATACCTTGCGCGACGCAGTGGCACCCGGCGGCCTGTTGGCGGCCAATCTGGTGACGGGGGCGGGCCATCGGCTGATGCAATCGCACTCGCGCCGCGTGCTGGCGGAATCGTTTCCGGTGGTGCGCAGCGTGACCACGCCGCAAAGCCTCAATGAAACGCTGGTGGCAGGGGACGACGTGCTTTCGGCACGGTCGCTGCGGCAGTGGGAGGATTTGTTTCCGCAAAGAAGGGATCGCGCGCTGTGGGATATCCTGCGGGTTCGGAAGCTGTGAGACGCATCGCCACCGAGGCCTACTGCACCCCTCCCCCCTTTGAGGCATGGAGGCAGAGGCTGCCAAAGGCCATCAACAGCACGCCAAACACCACATAGGCCCAGCGCAGGTTCGAGCGATCGAGATTGCCGACCCAATGATCGATCACGGTCGCGGACACGGCACCGCCCATGAACGCGAGGAGCGCATGAATCCAGCCGCGGTGAACCGGGTGCGGCGGCACGAAGCCCTTGAACGCGGCAAACGCGCCCACGATCACCACCAGGGCCAGCCAGCGTTTCCAATTCCCGGACAACTCCATGCCGCTAGGGACTGGCCCGCAGGCGGCCTTTGGTCGAGCTGAATTCGACCATCCCCATGCGGATCAGCGCCGAGACATCGCCTTCGCGGCCAGCCCAGGTGTCGATGGAGTGCCACGAACCCTTGGCGCGGATGCCTTCGAGGAGGTCCTTCAGGCGTTCCTCGGTGAGGACGTCCTCCGGCAACCGGGCGCGGAGCAGGGACACGGCCTTCAGGGCCTGAAGCGGACCGGAGAGGAAGACCTGCGAGAGCGCATAGGCGATGCCGGTGACCTGCGCGGAACGGTTCTGGACCAGCAGGGCACCACCATGGGACTCATCCAGATCAAGGAAGCCCAGCGCGTCCACGGCTCCGTAGTAGGACAGGCCGGACCGCCAGCGCCGCCAGCCCGAGGACGTGACCACGCCCCAGAAGCCGACGATGCCCGCGGGCAGCCACCAGTTCTGGACGTGCAGGGTGTCCCCCATCAGCAGGAGGAACAGCCACACGAATCCAGCGGCCATGGCGTAGCCCGCCAAGGACAGGAAGAACGCCCACAGCGACCGGAACGCCAGCGCTTGGTTGAAGCGACGGATCATGTGGAGACATTTACTGACGAGCAGGGACACGACATTCAAGCATGCGCATTTTCCGTGCCATCCGGTGCCGCAGCGGTTCCTATGACCGCACGGCAATGTCAGACACGGTCCTCGATCTCTACCAATCCCATTCATACCCGGCGATGAGCCATCCGGCGTGCGATCCGGCGACGACCGCGGTGGCGGCGAAGCTGGCGGGGCTGACCGTGCCGCCGCCCTCCTGCGCGCGGATCCTGGAAATCGGCTGCTCCAGCGGCCACAACCTGCTGCCGCTGGCCCAGCGCTGGCCGGACAGCCAATTCATCGGCATCGATTTCTCCCCTGCCGCGATCCAACAGGCCCGCGAGACGGCGAGACTGGCGGGCATCGAAAACATCGAGTTCCATGAAGCGGATCTCCGGAACTACGATCCCGGCGAGGACGGCTTCGATTTCATCCTGGCCCACGGGTTTTATTCGTGGGTGCCCGCGGACATCCGCCAGGCGCTGGTGGACTTCTGCGCGCGGCATCTGACGGCGGAAGGCATCGCGACGATCAGCTACAACACCCTGCCCGGCTGGAAGCAGCGTCAGACGGTCGTGGATCTGGTGCGACAGCTCGCGGCCCGGCCGGTGGCTGGCACCATCGGGCAGGACCCGGCGGGCATCCTCGCCTACCTCGCCACCATCCCGGCGGGCGATTCGCCGGATGCGGTCCAGCTCAACAGCGTGCTGCACGACATGTTCGCGAAAAGCGCGGACATCCTCGCCTTCGACGATTTCGGGCCGGTGAACCACCCGGTGACGTTCACCGGGTTCATCTCGCACACGCATGCCGCCGGGCTGCGCTACCTCGGGGAATCCGAGCTGCATGCGAACTTCCCGCTGTCGCTGCCTCCCGGCGCGGCCGAGGCGCTGGCACCGCTGGCGGGCGATCCGTTGATGCTCCAGCAGACGATCGACGTGCTCACCAACCGGACCTTCCGCAGTTCGCTGCTATGTCGCGCGGACGCGCCGGTGGACACCCGCCTGACCACGGCCACGGCGCTGCATTTCGCGGTGCGCGGCCTGCACACCTTCGAGCGGACGCCGCAGGGCGGACGACTGGTGGACCACGAGGGCAAGGAGCAGGGACAATTCGAGCACCCGCTGGCGGTGGCGTTCTTTTCCGCGCTCGCGGCAACCTCTCCGGAAGCCGTGCCGATGCAGGAGATTCTGGAACGGGTGGCGGCAATCCCGGCCGCCCAGTTCGACCCGACCGTGAGCCTGCCGCCGATCGCACGGCTGGTGATGGACGCCGCGCGGCAGAAGCTGATCGAGCTGCGGATCGAGCCAGTGCGGTTCGATGGCAGCATCCCACGGACGCCGAAGTTCGACACGCTGCGGCAGCTCGCGGTGCAACGGCAGCAAGCGCTGGTGGACATCTACCATGCCCCCTGCACCGTGCCCGATTCCCGTCGCACGGTGGTCCGCGCGATGGACGGCACGCGCACGGTGGAGGAACTGGCGGCGCTGGCCCATGTGGACCATCCACGTCTGGACGTGCGAGCATGGCTGGCGCACCTGGCGGCGCGGGGATTGTTCGTGAAGTAGCGCTGAGCTTCGCTCGACGTCCTTGTGGCGGCCCGATTCGAACCGCGCCCGCCCCATCCGCAAAACCGCTCCACCCTGCACGCGAAGCCAAGCTTCGCGCTACTTGGCAGGAGCCTCGCGCTACTCCATCGCCCGGCTCTGCGAGCCCATCTTGTCCACGCCCTCGCCGAGGTCGCCGCTTTCATCGAGCGCGCGAACGAATGGCACCACCTCTTCCGTGGCCGGTTTCACGGCGATCCAGCCGCGCTGGTGCCAAGCCCCGAACCATTCGGACACCTGCTCGGCGGTGGGCGCGGGTTCGACCGGTTGCTCGAAAATCTCCCCCAAGGTCCCGCCCGCGGCGAGGCGATCGAGCAGGATCGCCTCGATGGGATGGAGCCGCGCCTGCGCGGGTTGACTGTGGGCCGAACGCCAGACGGCGAGTTCGACCGGCTCCAAGGGCAGCGGCGTGAAGGATTCCCACTCCACGCACAGGTCCGCGGGCACAGGCAGGCTGAGACGGACGACGTGCGGCTGGAGCACGAGCACGCAAGTGGCGAGTTCCTCGGGCAGGACCGGTCGGCATTCGCCGCGCTCGAAGACCTCCATGTGAGCGTATTCCATGCGCGCGATGGCATACAGCCACGGGCGCTCGGCCTCGGTGGCCTTGTCCCAATCCGCAACGAATCCCGGCAGGCCCTCGCCAAGGTGGCGGAGGGTGAAACTGCGGGACGGACGCACGAGCAGGTAGTCCTCGATCAGGCTCCAAAACCGCTCCTGACCGAGCATGCGGATGAGAATCGGGAAATCCTCACCGATGGAATCGAGCAGGCGATACCAGTATTGGCGGTGGTAAAGCTCCAAGCGCTCGCCGGAGGATAGCTGCGGCCCGGGTTTGATGATCTCGTCCGCGATGGCGAGGAACTCCCCGGCATGCGGCGCATCGGTGGGCGGCAGGTCGGTGAGCGTGCGGCTGGGCCCGCGCAGCGGAAACTGGAGCGAGGCGAAGAACTCGCGCTGGAGATGCTCAAGCCGCGACATGGTCTCCGGAATCAGGATTGCCCGCAGTGGTGCGCCATTGCTCCGACTTCTTCGCCTCGGTCCAGACTTCCTCGAACGAAGGAATGCGCGCGTCCCACTCGAGGAGCGTGGCCACGGAACCGCAGCGCTCGATGGCGCGGGCGTAGATGTGCCACACCGGATCGACCACCGCGTGGTCGTGGGTGTCGATGATGAAGCGTTCGTATTTCGAGTGCCCGGCGATGTGGATCTGCGCGACCCGCTCCGGCGGCACGAAATTGACGTAGTCCATGGGATCGAACCCATGGTTGAAGGACGAGACGTAGATGTTGTTCACGTCGAGCAGGATGCCGATGTCGGCGGCTTCCACCACCTCGGCGAGGAATTCCCACTCGGTCATCTCGTCGTCATGGAACTCCGCATAGGAGCTGACATTCTCCACCGCCAGCGGCACCTCCAGGAAGTCCTGGGCGATGCGGAGATTCTCGGCGGTCTTGCGGACGGACTCGAAGGTAAAGGGCAGCGGCAGCAGGTCATGGCTCATGCTGCCATCCACGCTGCCCCAGCACAGGTGGTCGGAAAGCCACGGGGTGCCGGTGCGTTTCACCAGGCGCTTGAGACGGCGCAGGTGGTCGAAATCCAGGCCGTTGGCATTGCCCGGATACAGGCCCACACCGTGTTGGACGACGCGGTATTGCTCCAGGATGCGGTCCAGCACCTCGAGCGGGCGGCCGCCGTCCACCATGTAGTTTTCCGAAATGATCTCGAACCAATCCACCGCCGGCTTCTCGGCGAGGATGTGGCGGTAATGGGGCACCCGCAGGCCGATGCCCGTGCCAAGGGACACACCTCCGGTGAAACGGGAGCCAGCCATGGGAAGGAAAGGAAACCGGTGGCGGGGACGGAGCCGCCCCACGCCACCGGAATGGGAAATCAGAGGATCTGGCCTTCCTTCTTCTCCTTGCCCTTGCAGCCGTCCTTGCCGCTGCACTTGCCGGAGCACTTGTCCTTTTCCTTCTCCTTGTCCTTGTCGGCCTCGGCGACGATCTGGCCTTCCTTCTTCTCTTCCTTCTTTTCCTTGTCCTTGTCTTTGCCCTTGCAGCCATCCTTGCCGGGGCAGCCTTCCTTCTCGGCGTTCACCGGGGAGTCGATCTGGACGGCGTGGGAGGACACGGCACCGGCGGCGAAGACACCGGCGATGGCGGCGGCGATGAGGGATTGGGTCGGTTTCATGGGATTTCGGTTCGTTTTGGTATGGTGGTTCGGATGCCGGGCGCAAACAACGCCGCCGCGGTCATCACGATGAAGAGACGACATGCGGGCGGATTATTCCACAATTCCTATGGACCCGGTACTGATGACCCTATCAACGCCCGCGCGGAACGCCACTATTTCCGCAAGGGCGGGGTGACGGGACTCAGCCCTTCACCAGATCGACGTTCCGGAACTCGATTTTCATGTCCACGCCCGGGTGGACCTGGAGGCCGATGCCGCCCTCCTTGGCGGCGGTGTCGGAGGAGTAGTCGAGCACCTGCTTGCCGTTCAACTCGACGGTGTAATGGCTGCCCTTGGCGGTGATGCGAAAGTGGTTCCATTCCCCTTCCTTGAGGTTGCCTTTCACGTCGTGGGCCTCCACGGCGTATTTGCCGGTGGTGCCGATGTAGGGCGAGCCGGTCATGTCCCGCTTCAGCGAGCGCGAGGTGCCGATCTGGATCTGGTCATTCGGCGTGCGCAGAAACACGCCGGAATCGACGTCGCCGGAGAAACGGAAATCGAGGTCGAGGGTGAAGTCCTTGAACTTCTCCGTGGACCACAGGACGGAGCCCTGTTTCTTGCTGTTGCTCTGACCGGTGAGGACGCTGTCGGCGAAGGTCCAGACGTCCGCGCCATCCGGTTTCCAACCGGTGAGGTCCTTGCCGTTGAAAAGCGGCTCGGAAAAGGCGGAGGACACACAGGCGGCACCGGCGAGACAGTGGAGGACAAAGGATTTCACGATTCCGTGATACTCCGCCGGCAGGGCCGACATTTCAACCTCCCGCGATCAGCACACGCTCCAGAAATCCCCGCCCTCCTGGTAACCGCGACCGAGGGCCAGATCGAGCACCTGCTGCCGCCCGCCCGGCACGCCGACGGCGGAGATGAGCACCCCGTCCCGCCAGAGGCTGCCGAGCCGGGTGTTGTCCGCCACCTCCGCGCCATGGATCCGCTCGCCGATGCGGCGGGGATGGACGTCGAAGAAGCCGCGGAGGGTGACCCCCTCGTCCAGCAGATGACGGGCGAGTAGCTTGCCGATCGGCCCGGCCCCGGCGACGACGATGCCGTGTTCCCCCACCCCGGGCAGGCGGGAGAGGTAGCGGGCGCGCATGCGGGAGCGGGCATCGTCCCCGTAGCGGGGATGGGTGCGGGTGAGGCGGGTCCAGGAATCCCGCCACTGGAGCAGCGGCTCGGCGACCTTGCCGAAACGCACGCCGCTTTCCAGCAGGCGCAGCCAGAGGTCATGATCCTCCGCCCAGATGGGATCTTGGTAGCCGCCGATGTCTTCGAAGGTGGAACGCCGGATCATGGCGCTGGGTTGCACGATCGGGCTCTCGATGAAACGGCCGCGCGAGATCGCGTCGTGGTCGAGCAATTGGTTCGCCCACTCCACGAAGCGCACCAGCCCGTCTCCCAGCGGATCCAGCACGGTCACCTGGCTGGCGACGACGTCGAGATCCGGGCGAGTATCCGCGAATGCGAGCAGCTTCTCGATCCGCTCCGGATGGCAGATGTCATCGGCATCCATCCGCACGATCCAGTCGCCGCCGACCGCGGCGGCGCCGTGGTTGAGCGCCGGGACAAGGCCGCGGCCCGGGGGCTGGAGCAGCCGGACCCGCGGATCGGCGAACGAGGCCACCACCGCGGCGGAGGCATCGGTGGAGCCATCGTCCACGGCGATCAGCTCCCATTCCCGGAACGTCTGGCCGAGCAAGCTGGCCATGGTTTCCCGCAGCGTGGCCTCCGCGTTGTGAAACGACATGAGAATGGAGACCTTCACGCGGGCAGCTCCTTCCGAGTTCCGCGCACGCACACCAGGCCCCCGAGATGGGCGAACAAGGCGGCACCGAGCCACCACAAGCCAGCGGGATACTCGTCCACGATGGTGAAATAGAGCAGCAGGCCGGTGGTGACGGTGGCGCAGGAGGCCAAGGTCATCATCACCCACCAGCAGGCCCGGGACCGACGGGCGAGCGGGAAAAGGAGCGGTCCGCCGACCGCCAGGAACGAGGTCACGACGAAACCGCCCATCAGAAGGTTATCGTGGCTCCGGGCCTCTTCGGTTTGCCAATCGCCGGAGGAAAGATGGTCCGCCACCTCCACCCAGGCGCTCCAGCCGCGGTCCTCGCCGTCGACCCGCACGACCATGAACACGCCGTAGAACACGGCAGACAGGATCAGCAGGGCGAGCGCGAGGCGGTTCATCGCGCGGATTCCAGCACGTGCCCGCGGGAAAGGCACGCCCGGACCGGCTCAAACCGCGGCCGCGATCGGTACCACGGAGAGTCCGCGGCTGATGGCCGTCCGCTTTTCCGGCAAGGACGAGCCATTCACCCAACTCCCGCCGATCAGGAGCGTCTGACGGATGAGCGGGACGCCATGGATGCGGTCGTTGATGAGCGAGGCGAGCATCATCACCGCGGTGCGGCCGATCTCGTGGGGATTCTGGTGGATGCCGGCATCGATGGGACAATCGAGCGTGCCCATGGCGGCGAGGCCGATGTCCTGGGGAACCCGGAGACCCGCGTCCGCGAGCATGGCGGGCATTTCGGGAAGGTCGGTGAGGATCGCGTCCGGGCGGCACTCCTCCAGCCAGGTTTCCAGCCGGGAATCCCATTCGGCACGCTGCTCGCTGGAGAGGAGGAGCGGCGGAATGCGGTCCTCCCCTTCCGTCTGCTGCTGGCCCCAAAGGAACCCGGCGCAGAACAGGCGATCCTGCCAGTGGAGGCCACAGTAGCCGATGCGGGAGTAGCCGAGCTTCTGCATCGAATCGAAGGCCAGCATGCCATTGCGCGTCTGGTCACCGGCGACGGCACAGGCCTCCAGATCGCACTTGCGGCCGGGTTGGCTGAGGCGGACGACGGAGAACCCGCTCCAATCGAAGCGCTCCCAGCCCGGCGGAGTCGGCCCCGGAGGCAGCAGGATCCCGTTGATATTGCGCGCGTGGAGGATTTCTCCGAAACGCTCGAGGGTCAGCTCCCGGTTCACGACGAACTCCTCCAGCCGGTACCCGAGCCCGTGGGCGGCCTTGGAGGCCCCTTCCCAGTAGCAGTCGAACTCACGGTAGCCTCGGAGCCGCGCGGGATCGTCCCAGCAATTCAGCCACGCCAGCGCGGCCTGGACCGGCTGGTGGCGGGACGAGGCGCGGAAATGGGCGAGCGCGGCTCCGGTGGGATTCGGCCGGTAACCCATGGCCAGCGCGGCATGGCGCACCTCCTCGCGGGTCTGGACGGGGATCGACGGATCGCCCCGCAAGGCCATCGAGACGGTGGATTGGGCAAGCCGGAGGGCCTGCGCCACGTCTTTCTGGGTGATCCGGTTGTGCGGCAGTGGATGGTTCATGGCCGGTGGGTGCATGCGACGGCTCCTTTCCGCCAATGAGGCGGGTGGTTGAAAGGGGCCGTTTCGAATCCTACCCGAAAGCGGCGGGAGCGCTTGTATGCATCGGTCTCATCCTTGTAGCGATCCGACATGAGCCACACTCTTCCAGAAACCGTAAGCGACTGATCCGCATCAGCTTTTGGGCGTTTGGAGCCGCGCACTTCAGAAGGTAGCAAATAGGCTAGCTCCTTGCCCTCCTGAACCCGGTCCACGGGATCCGGCACGGGCCGGGGCCGCCCGAACCCATGAAAACCCTTGCCCAATCATCCGCCTGTCCCGGCGGACCACCCCGTGCGTCCCTGCGCGCCGTCCTACTGGCCTGCCTGGTTTCCTCGGCCACCGCGCTGAACGCCGGCACGCTGACCTTCGGCACTTCCGCGCCCACCGGCGGGGCCGCCGCCATCAGCAGCTGGACCGGCGCCACCTTCGATGCCGACAACGTCGGCGGCTCCGGCGTGAACGCCAACGGCGGCTCCGACAACGGCGCCACCAACGACGGCACCACCTACGTCGCCGGCAACCGTCCCGTCCAGGGTCAGACCTTCACCACCGGCTCGAATGCCAGTGGCTACCTGCTCACGTCCGTCACCGTGCGGATGCAGGGCTACACCAACAACACCGCCTCCGGCGGAAACATCGGCGGCTACGATCTCAATGACACCGGCTCCGCGCTGCGCCTGCGCGTCGGCCGCATCGATGGCTCGGTGTTTGTGCCCTTCACCCAGGAAACCGCGGCCTGCGGGGGCAGCGGCAATCCCGGCCAGGGCGGCACTGCCAACGGCCCGGGCACCTATCTCACCTTCACCCTTGGCGCGCCCATCGTGCTCGCGCCGAACACCGTCTACGGCTTCGATTTCGGCACCACCGGCGATTACTTCGAAATGCTCGGCATCCGCGGCGCGGCGAGCGGTGGCAACCCCTACGCGGGCGGCACGGCCTACACCTCCGGCGCGAACGGCTACGGCAGCAACGCCGTGACCACCCAGTCCGGCGAGCGTGCCTTCCTGGTGGACATGACCACTTACACGGCTCCCACACCGGGAACCTTCGTCCACCCCGGCCTGCTGCACACCGATGCCGACTTCGAGCGGATGCGCACCAAGGTCGCGGCGGGCGCACAACCGTGGACCTCCGGCTGGGGCGCGCTGACCTCCAGCGGCCGCGCCCAGCTCGGCACCGCGCCGCGTCCGCTGCAAACGGTGATCCGTGGCGGCACCGGTCAGAACTTCGCGCAGATGTACATCGACATCGCGCGAGCCTACCAACTGGCGCTGCGCTGGAAGGTCTCCGGCGACACCGCCTACGCCGACCAGGCCGTGGTGTTCCTCAACGCGTGGTCGAACACGATGACCGGCCTCACCGGCAATTCGGACCGCTTCCTCGCTTCCGGGATCTACGGCTACCAATGGGCGAACGTGGGCGAGATCATGCGCACCTATCCCGGATGGGCGGCCGCGGACGTGACGAAGTTCCAGACCCTGCTTCTGAACGTCTTCTATCCGATGAATCACGATTTCCTCGTGAACCACAACTCGGCGGCGATCACGAACTATTGGGCGAACTGGGACCTGTGCAACATCGCCTCGGTGCTGGCCATCGGCGTGTTCTGCGACCGCCAGGACCTCTACAACGAGGCGGTCGATTACTTCTACAAGGGCGGCGGCAACGGCGCGATCGACAAGGCGGTCTACTACATCCACCCGGGCAACCTCGGTCAGTGGCAGGAGTCCGGCCGCGACCAGGGGCACACCACCTTCGGCGTCGCGCTGGCGGGACCGATCTGCGAGATGGCGTGGAACCAGGGCCTCGATTTCTACAGCTACGGCAACAATCGTATTTTGGCGGGCACCGAGTATGTCGCGAAATACAACCTGTGGCAGGACGTGCCGTTCTGGCCCTATGCCTGGGGCACCGGCCAATCCGGTTCGTGGCAGGTCCAGACCGCGGTCTCGTGGGCCGGACGGGGCAGCATGCGCCCGGGCTTCGCGCTCGTTTACAACCACTACGTGAATCGCCAGGGGCTCGCCGCTCCGTGGTGCGGCAGCATGGTCTCCGCGATGCAGCCGGAAGGCGATGGCGGCAACGGCGACCAACTCGGTTTCGGCACGCTGACCTTCTCCCGTGATCCCGTGGCGGCGGCATCACCGAAGGTCACCATCATCGGCGAGCGTCCGGAGGCGGTGTCGATCAACTGGTGGGGTTCTACGGGTGCCACGGGCTACAACGTCTACCGCTCCACCAGCCCGACCAGCGGCTTCACCGCCATCGCCACCAACCTCACCGGCCTGACCACCTACACCGATGCTGGAATCGGCGCGGGCACCTACTACTACAAGGTCGGCGCGGTCCTGCCCTCCAGCGAACTGCTGTCCAGCGCCATCCAGGCCAATCCGACCGCGACCTTCCACACCCGCCTGAACTTCGATGAAACCAGCGGCACCACCGCCGCGGATGCGAGCGGCAACTCCCACCCGGCCACGCTGGCGGGCGGCGCGACCTTCGCCGCGGGCAAGACCGGCAATGCGCTTTCGCTGAACGGCACCGACGCCTACGCCACCCTGCCCGCCGGATCGATCTCCGATCTCTCCGACTTCACCGTCGCGGCGTGGGTCTACCTGAACGCGAACAACACCTGGACGCGGCTCTTCGACTTCGGCGATTCGAACGGGCGCTACCTGTTCCTCACCACCAAGGCGGGCAGCGGCGTGGCGCGGTTCACCACCGGCACGGTCTATGGCTACAACGAGCAGCACATCAGCGCCCCCTCCGCGCTGCCCACCGGCCAGTGGACACACGTCGCGGTGCGGATGGCGGGCCGGGTTGGCACGCTCTTCATCAATGGCGTGGCGGTGGGGGTGAACAACGGCATGGCCTTCCAGCCCTACCAGATCGGCGGCACCACCTCGCGGAACTACCTCGGTAAGTCGCAGTATCCCGATCCGCTGCTGAACGGGAAGATCGACGACTTCCGCCTCTACCGCGGAGCCGTTTCCACCGGTGACCTCTACACGCTGGCCACCGGCACCGCCGCTCCGGCCGTGCCCGGCGCTCCGACCAGCCTGACCGCCACCGCGCAGATCGGAAACTCGATCGCGCTCTCGTGGCCGGCGGTGAGCGGCGCCACCAGCTACACGGTGAAACGCGCCACCACCAGCGGCGGCCCCTACATGACGATCGCGGCGCTGGTGAGCGGCACCACCTTCACCGACACCGGCCTGACCACCGGCACCACCTACTACTACGTCATCAGTGCCGCGAACAATGGCGGCGATGGGAGCAACTCGCCCGCCGCCTCCGCGACCGCGATCCCACCGCTGCCCGGCGTACCCGGAGGATTCAGCGCCACGCCCATTTCCAACAGCGCGGTGAAGCTGACGTGGAGCGCCTCCTCGGACGCCACCACCTACACGGTGAAACGCGCCGCCGCCACTGGCGGCCCCTACACCACGGTCGCCTCCGGCCTGACGACCACGACCTATACCGACACCGGCCTCACCGCGGGCACGACCTACTACTACGTGGTCATCGCCGTGAACGTCTCCGGCGAGAGCGGGGTTTCAACCGAGGGCTCCGCGCAGCCCTCGGACCTGCTGGTGCACCTCCGCTTCGATGAAACCACCGGCACCACCGCCGCGGATTCCACCGGCAACGGCTGGAACGGCACGCTGGTCAACACGCCCGCCTGGACCACCGGCACCATCGGCAACGCGGTGCAACTCGCCAGCGCTTCGTCCCAGTCGGTGAACCTGCCCGGCGGCGTGGCACAGAATCTCGGCGATTTCACGATCTGCACGTGGGTCAATCTCACCAGCAACGCCAACTGGGCGCGCCTGTTCGATTTCGGCACGGGCACCACCAACTACATGTTCCTCTGCCCGCAGAACGGAGCCAACGGCAAGCTGCGGTTCGCGATCCGCACGCCATCCGTCGCGGAGCAGGTCATCGACGGCACCGCGGCGCTGCCGACCGGCTCGTGGGTCCATGTGGCAGTCACCCGCTCCGGCAACACCGGCACGCTCTACATCAACGGCACCTCGGTGGGCACCAACACGGCGCTGACCTTGAAGCCCTCCGACCTCGGCAACACCAACCTGAACTTCATCGGCGATTCCCAGTTCGCCGCCGATCCCACGATCAACGGCGCGGTGGATGACTTCCACGTTTACAGCCGCGCCCTCAGCCCCGCCGAGCTCGCGGTGTTCCAAACCCCGCTGCCGGTGCCGCAGAACCTCGCCGCCACCGCGACCAGCGGGCAGATCGCGCTGAGCTGGAATTCGGTCTCGGGCGCCACCGGCTACGCCTTGAAACGGAGCACCACCAGCGGCGGCCCCTACACCACCATCGTCCGCACCACCGGGCTGGGGTTCACGGACACGGGCCTCGCCGATGGCATCACCTACTACTACGTGGTCGCCGCCAGCAACGTGACGGGCGAAAGCGCGGGCTCCACCGAACTGGCGGTGAACCTGCCGCTGCTGCCACCCGCGAACCTCACCGCCGCCGGAATGCCCGCGGAGATCGACCTCGGCTGGAACACCGCGAACGGTGCGACCGGTTACTCGGTCAAGCGCTCCACCACCAGCGGCGGCCCCTACACCGAGATCGTGACGGATTGGCCGCAGATCGCTTACGCCGACACCACCGCGGTGCCGGGCACGGTTTACTACTACGTCGTCTCCTCGCTCAACGACACCGTCGAGAGCGCGGTCACCGCCGAAGTGAGCGCCACTGCCGCGGAACCACCGCCCGGCGTGTTGCTGCGTTTTGACGAAACCTCGGGCACCGTGGCGGCGGATTCCTCCGGCAATGGTTGGAACGGCACCGTGGCGGGCGGAGCCACCTTCAGCGCCGGCAAGTTCAACAATGCGGTCAACCTGAGCGGCAGCAGCCAATATGCGAGCCTGCCCACCGGCGTGATGGCGGGGTATTCGAACTTCACCATCGCCACCTGGGTGAAGGTCAACAGCCTCTCGACCTGGTCACGTGTGTTCGACTTCGGCTCGGGCACGACGAACTACCTTTTCCTCACCCCGCGCCACAGCAATACCAGTGGCACGGTGCGCTTCGCGATCCGCACGCCCTCCACCGGTGAGCAGATCATCAACGGCAGCGCCGCGCTTCCCACCGGGGCCTGGACCCACGTGGCGGTGACCCTTTCCGGCACCACCGGGACGCTCTATGTCAATGGCGTGGCGGTCGGCACCAACACCGCGATGACGCTGACGCCCTCCAGCCTCGGGAACACGACGCAGAACTACATCGGCCGCTCTCAGTTCGCCGCGGATCCGTATCTGAACGGGTCGGTCGACGACCTGCGGATCTACAACCGCGCGCTCTCCGCCAGCCAGGTTGCGGCCCTGTATTCCGCTTCGGTGTCGGCGATTTCGCTGCCGCCCACCTCGGCCTTCACGGCGACGGAGTTGAAGACCCCGGCATTCGCCAAGGTCGGCGCAACCCACCGGCTGACGGTCGCCACCACCGCCGCCGACCACACCTACGAACTGCAATCCACGACCAGCCTGACGGGCGGCACCTGGACCACCATCGGCGCGGTGCAGGCCGGCACCGGCGCGGCTATGGATTTCGATGCGCCGGTCAACGCAGGTGAGCCCCGGCGCTTCTACCGGATCCTGATCCGGCGCTGAAACCCATGGCGCGGCATTACAAACGCCGCTCCGCTGCATGACGGGTTCCGCCACATGTTCGACCAAAACATACAAGCGACCCGGCGGAACCACCTTAAAGTCATGCACTCTCGGCGAATCCCGCCGTGGCAGCAATGCCCGGCGGGATTCCCGTTTAAACCCGCATTACCCGGTCCGGCACCCGACGGATCAAACGGCGAGCCCCGTCCGCCGCGTTCAAACCCATGTACCCCTCCTCGATCCTTGCACCCCGCCTCCGGTTCGGTGGCGTGTTGGCGGTAGCGTGCCTCGGCACCCTGCCCCTCCATGCCGACCTCGTGAACCGCTGGTCGTTCAACAACGCCGCCGGCAACATCACCGCGGGCACCACCGTGGCTGACAGCATTTCCGGTGCCAATGCCACCCTCCGCGGCAACGGCTCGACCTTCACCGGCACCGCGGTGAAATTGACCGGCACCACCACCGGCAACCGCTCCGGCGGATTCATCTCCGGCTACATCGACCTGCCGAACGGGATCATTTCCTCGAAGACCAATCTCAGCGTGGAAATCTGGGCCACGCCGCACTCGGCGAAAAACTACTCGCGTCTGTTCGATTTCGGACGCGTCACGGGAGCGGGATACGGCGGTGGAGCCGCGGGCGAGATCATCGATGTCACTGGCAACGGTGCCACGCCCGGCGCCACCACTTCGTCCGACAGCCTGCTGGTCTCGTTCGCCGTCGGCACCAGCCTGAACCAGCAGCGGATGGAGGCCCGCCTCGACGGCGGCACGGCGAACTACATCGACTCGACCCTGGCGACCACCGCGAACACCGAATACTACTACGTCTTCACCTTCGAGGACGGGGTGGGCACCTACGGCTCCTCCGGCGGCCGGATCACCTGGTATCGGAATGGCACGCAGGTCGCCACGAAGGATGTCGCGTTCCACCTCTCGCAGGTCGAGGACGTGAACAACTGGCTGGGACGCTCGCTTTACACGACGGACGACAACGCGAACGCGTCCTACAACGAGGTCCGGCTCTACAACCACGTGCTGACCCAAGCGGAGATCAATACCCACGCATCCGCGGGCCCGGACCAACTCGCCAATCCCACGGCACCTCCCACCCCGGACCACCTGTGGACATTCACCACCGCGGCCAACTCCGAAGCCGTGGCCGGTCAAACCTTCACCGACAGCATCGGCGGCACGCCGATGCTCCTGAAGGGCAATGGCGCGACGCTCACCGGCAGCGCCGTGACGCTCCCCGGCAACACCACCGGCAACCAGTCCGCCTCCACCATCTCGGCCTACCTCGACCTGCCGAACGGCATCGTGTCCGCGCATCCGAGCGTCACCTTCGAGGCCTGGGCCACGCCGCTTTCATCCAAAGCCTACCAGCGACTCTTCGATTTCGGACGCGGCAACCTCACCAACGGCCCCGACGCGGTGGCCGGGGAGATCAACGACAGCGGCGCGGCACCTGGAGCAAGCGCGGGCTACGACAACCTCGTGCTGTCGCTCAACGTGGCGGCCAACCTGGGCACCCACCGCCTGGAAGGCCAGATCAACAACGGCGAGGCGATCTTCACCGACTCCGCCGCCGCCACCACCGCGGGCACCGAGTATCACTACGTGCTGGTGGTCGAGGATGGCGTGGGGACCTACGGCGCCTCCGGTTGCCAGGCCCGCTGGTATCGCAACGGCGTGCTCCAGAACACGCTGAGCCTGGCATTCCATCTCAGCCAGATGCAGGACGTGAACAACTGGATCGGCCGCTCCCAATACACGGGCGACTCGAACTCGAACCTCGCCCTGAACGAACTGCGCATCTACAACCGCGCGATCTCCGCCTCCGAGATCCTGGCGAGTTACAACGCGGGAGCCGATCCCTCGACCGGCCCGCCCGAGCCTCCCGTCGCCGCGCCGGTTCCCGTGAACCGCTGGGACTTCAACGGGGCCAATGGCAACGTGGCCTCCGGCACCCCTTTCGCCGCCGCCGGCAAGGGCACGGTAGCCACCCTGCGCGGCAACGGCGCGACCTTGTCCAACGGCCAGATCGTGCTCCCCGGCACCACCACCGGCAACCAGACCGCCGCCAACATCTCCGCCTACCTCGATCTGCCGAACGGCCTGATCTCCTCGAACCCGAGCCAGACTTGGGAAGCCTGGGTGACCCCGGTGTCCTCTAAAACCTGGCAGCGTATCTTCGACTTCGGCCGCACGAACCTGACCCACGGCACCGGCGCGGCCACTGGCGAACTCCTCGATGACGGCACCGCGCCGGGCGCCACCCAATCCTACGACAACCTGCTTCTCTCTCTCGAAAAGAACGCGGTGCTGGGTAGCCACCGACTGGAGAGCCTGATCGGCGGCGCGAACGCCACCACGGTCGATACCGACCTTTCCACCACCACCACCGCCGGCACCGAATACCACATCGTGATGACCGTGGACGATGGCGTGGGTGCATACGGGGCCGCGGGCTGCCGGGTGAAGTGGTACCGCAACGCGGTGCTCCAGGGTTCGGCGGACCTCGCCTACCGCCTCACCGACATGGCCGACGTGAACAACTGGATCGGCCGCTCGATGTGGACCGCGGACAACAACTCGAACATCTCGATCAACGACCTGCGGATGTATGACCGCGCCATCAGTGCGCGCGAAGTGACGGCGGCCTACACCGCTGGAGCCGCCGCCGTGTTTCCGCCGCCGGTGGCGGTCGCCGATTCGGTGACGATCGCCCCCGGGCAAAAGGTGCTCGTCGACGTGCTCGCCAACGACACCGGCGGACCGATCGACACCACCCTGGAAATCGTCCAAGCCCCCGCCACTGGCACCGCCGTGGTGAAGAATGGCAAGATCCTCTACACCCACGCGGGTGCCTCGACCAATCCCGTCACCTTCACCTACCGCGCGTCGGGCGTCGGCGGCACCTCATCCGCTGCCACGGTCACCGTGAACATTTCCACCGCGGGACGCTTCGCGAATCCGAACCTCACCATGCCGCAGGATCCGCCGGAAACCTCGATCTCGGTGGTGAATGCCTTCCCCGGCCTCACCTTCACCAAGGCGCTGTGCTTCGTCACACCGCCGGGTGACACCAAGCGGCTCTTCGTTTGCGAGATCGGTGGCCTCTTGAAGGTGATTCCGGATGTCACCGCGGCCACGGCCACTTCCTCGGTGGTGCTGAACCTACCCACCGCCATCGCCACTCCGGCCCGTACCCCGGCGGAAACCATCACCGGTGGAGCGAACGGCGAGTGCGGCCTGCTCGGCCTGGCCTTCCATCCGAACTACGCCACCAACGGCTACTTTTACATCGCCTACTCGGCGACCAAGGCGGGCAGCTCCGGGTTCTACGAGCGGGTCTCACGCTTCACGATGCCGCAGAACCAGATCAACGCCGCGGCTCCGGTGGCGGATCCGGCCTCGGAGTTGATCCTCATCGAGCAGTATGACGAAGGCCCCAACCACAACGGCGGCGACCTGCATTTCGGCCCGGACGGCTACCTGTATTGGTCGGTGGGCGACGAGGAGAACCCGAACGACACGCGACTCAACAGCCAGCGGATCAACAAGGACTTCTTCTCCGGCCTGTTCCGCATCGATGTGGACAAGAAGGCAGGCAACCTTGATCCGAACGTCCACGCTTCCGTGCCGCGGGACAACGGTGTGGCCCGCTACTCCGTGCCCGCCGACAACCCGTGGGTGGGAGCCACCTCGTTCCTCGGCCAGACGGTCGATCCCGCGGCGGTCCGCACCGAGTTCTTCGCCGTCGGCCTGCGCAGCCCGTGGCGGTTTTCATTCGACACCAATGGCGAGATCTGGCTCGGCGACGTGGGACAGGACAAATACGAGGAGCTCGACCTTATCGTCAAAGGCGGCAACTACGGCTGGGTCTTCCGCGAGGGCCTGCACGACATCGCCGTGACCAACGCCGGTTGGCCGACCAAGCCCGCGAACTACACCTCGATCGATCCGATCTGGGAATACAACCACGCCGCGCTGGCGGGTGATTCCAATTACAAGGGCAACTCGATCATCGGCGGTGTGGTTTACCATGGCGACCGCATCCCAAGCCTGAAGGGTTCCTACATTTTCGGTGACCAGGTTTCCGGAAACATCTGGTCGCTCACCCGCGCCGGAAACGCGGTGGGCGGAGCGGTCACGGTGACCCGCATCGGCGGCCAGGCATTCCTCTCGAACTTCGGAACCGATCCCTCGAACGGCGACGTGCTGGTGTCCGATTACTTCGGCGGCCGCATCATGCGCATCGCGTCCTCCACTCCGACCGACAGCTTCCCGGGCACCCTCAGCGCCACCGGTTTGTTCGCGGATCTCACCGACCTGTCCCCCTCCCCGGGCCTGGTTCCCTACACGCCGAACCTCACCTTCTGGAGCGACCACGCAGTGAAGCAGCGCTGGTTCTCGATCCCGGATGGCAGCAGCAAAATGACGTGGTCGAAGGACGGCGCGTGGACCTACCCCGCCGGCCAGATCTGGGTGAAGCACTTCGACATGGAAATGGAACGCGGCAACCCCGCGACCAAGAAACGCCTTGAGACCCGCGTGCTGGTGAAGAACTCCACCGGTGCCTACGGCGTGAGCTACCGCTGGAACGATGCCCAGACCGAGGCCACGCTGGTCGATGACGGCGGCGCGGATTTCCCGTTGACCGTCACCGTCAACGGCGTGCCGACCACCCAGCAGTGGCGCATCCCGGGTCGCTCGCAGTGCATGAGCTGCCACACCTCGCTCAATGGCAACGCGCTTTCCTTCAACACCCGCCAGCTCAACCGCACCGTCACCATGGGCGGCACCACCGGCAACCAGCTCAGCCTGCTGGAGCTCTACGGCTACCTCAACAACAGCCCCGGCTCCCCGGCAGCGCTGCCGCGCCACCCCGCCCTCACCGACACCAGCGTACCGGTGGAAACCCGCGTGCGGTCCTACTTCGACGTGAACTGCTCGTATTGCCACCAGGCCGGTGGGGCCGGCCCCTCGTGGGACGGACGCGCCAAGCTCACGCTCGAGGAAACCGGCCTCATTCACGGCGTCGTTTCCGTGCCCCAGAACACCGGCGACGAACTCATCGTCCCGGCGGACACCCCGCACTCCGCGGTGCTCAGCCGCATGGCGGTGACGAACAACTACAGCCGCATGCCCCCGCTGGCGTCCAACGTCCTCGATCAGGACGCCATCAACCTGGTCACCGAGTGGATCCAGTCCGAGCTGCCGAACCACCCGCTCTACGACACCTGGCGCGGCCAGTTTTTCTCCCCCGGCAACCCGCTGGGCGGGAAAGACCAGGACCCGGACGGCGACGGGCTGACGAACTACCAGGAGTATCTGCTCGGCAGTTCGCCGCTCACCCCGAACGGCAACTGGCAGGCCACGGTGGACGCCAAGGCCGGGAAGCTGAAGTTCCTCCGCAAGGCCTACCGCACCTACCGGATCGAAAGCAGCGACGACCTGCTCACTTGGAACACCTGGGACGTCCCGCAGAACACCGGCGTCTACAAAAACACCGACACCCAGGAGGAAATCCCGCTCGACCCGGGCGTCTCGAAGAAGTTCTTCCGCTTCAAGGTGGCGGAACCCTGAGTTCCGCATGGCGGGGGAGGAAACGAATACACATCTTTCGTTTCCTTCTATCTCGCCGCTTATTTCGATATCATCCTTTCAGGCAGCGGTGTCCAAGGTTTGAAAAACCCACAAACCAAAGCAGGCCCTTTGGGAGACCTTTTTCCGTAAAGGGGCAATCCTTCCCTATAGCATCCAAGAAAGGTCAGGACCTCGAGGTAATTCTGTTCTCATCACGGTCGCAGCAATCGTTTCGAACCGAACCTCCCGGACCCGATGGACCACAATGCTACTGGGACGGAGGCGCAACGTCGTTTGCCTGCTGTCATTATCAACATTCGGAAACGCAAAGGGAGCGATCGACTCATCACCCAAATCGCATTGCCCCTCTTCCGTGGGAGGAAGGGAAACATGCACAGAAAAATCTCGGGATGGCCTGTCGTCGTCATACCCAGCAGGCCCGACAGAAATGTCAGCACCCTCAGGAAGTGCGAACCGCTCCGTCCGAGATGCCCTTGGGAAGAGAACCACATTGAACCCCTCGCTTGTTTGCACTGAGGGAAAAAGGATGCCATCTAAATTACGTTGGGACGCGAGGTAGTCAGCAATTACTTGAGTTACAAGGTAATCCCTATCCGCGCGTTCGGGCATGGCAGGCTGAACGATTCGACAACTCAATTCCCTGAGGAATGCGGCTCGCTCGATTAAGGTTCGACAATTTTCGTCGAAATAGCTGTTTTCCACCACTACTTCTTGGAGCTTTCTGAGGTCGAGAATCCTTACGCTCCGCCGCAGTTCAAACTCGCCGATCACGACATCTGCGCCGACCGGCGGACGCACTTCCGCAAGTGCAGTGGCCGGCGTGCTAGCCCCGTAAAAAACGGATACGCCATGTGGATTCATGCGTCCTGCAGCAGCTCTTTCATTTGGAGGCGGAGCTATTTCCAAATCAGGACGTTTCAATGCCCTTTCCAAAGTTTCTGCCGATTGAAAAACGCGAGCCCGGAAGAGATTCTCGATATCAGTTCCGGGACCAATGTCTCGCACGGGACATTCACCCTTGTAAGTACCAAGATCTTCAACTCCTTGAAAAATTTCGTCGAGAACTTCGCAGGCATACCGATTGAAGAATCGGCTGTCTCGATGCAGGCTTTGCTCGAAATTATGCCACGCTTCTTGATGATGGCCATACTGGCTTATCCCGCGTTCACTGTAGCTTGAATCCTTCGCGAAATCACACTCTTCACCCATTTCTGCCAAGTCGTGCCTAAAATGGCGATCGGAGAGAATTTCCACCAGTGCATCGGAAACCAGTGCGTTAACTCCGGTGATTTCGCAGATCAAATCAGGGAGCGGCTCTCCGTCACGATACCAGCACGAACCGCATTCTGAGTTTCGAAGATGCCAATAATCATCGTCTGATGGATCAGGGGAGGTTCGCTCGAAGTGATCTTCAAAAACCTTCTCGATCCAGTTCGCCAACAGGGACAGAGGAACCGTTTTGGCTGAAGGTCGTTCGCAAAAGCTGCACCTAAACCTCCGGCCGGTTTGTTTGATACGTTGCTTCAGGAATTTGTCCGATACGCACATCCAGCAGAGATGCTGGTCGCCGTCGACCCGATGGTTTCGTTTCATGGCCTCTTGGCTTGATGAAAGCATTCTGGCCAAAGCACGCAACTCATTGCTTTTTATTAACATGCTCCCACCGGGAATCGAACCCAGATTTAGAGTTTAGGAAACCCTCGTTCTATCCGTTGAACTATGGGAGCTTGCGGTGCGGACCGGTAGTCCGCGCCGGGTTCCTACCCGATGGGAGCGGGGCGGGGAAAGAAAATCCCGCTCGGACCCGCTCCCGGGACCGGTGCATCACGGGCTTGCCCGGGTGGGGATCGGACGGCAGGATCGCGGGCCCATGACCGAATCTGCCAAGCGCCCCAGCCTCGCCCACCGGGTGGAGTACGCGCTGTATCTGCGCATGGAGGGGCTGCTCGGCCAGATCCCGCTGGATGTGGTGACCATCCTCGGCGAGGTGCTGGCCACCGGCGTGCGGCTGGTTTCGCGGAAGCACCGCCAGCTCGTGACCCGGAATCTCCGGATCGCCACGGCCGCCGACCGTCCCGCGGAAGCGGAGCGCGAACGAATGGTGCGGGACACCTTCCGCCGGGCCGGCCGGAACCTGCTCGGCAGCCTGCGCTCCGCGATGATGACGCCGGAGGAACTGTTCCCCTATCTGCGGGTGCGGGGCGTCCACCATCTGGCGGACCGCGCCTCCGCCGGTCTCGGCACGGTGCTGTCCTGGGCCCACATGGGGAACTGGGAGATGCTGGCGCAGGCCCACTCTCACCTCGGCCGCTACCGCTCGGGGGGGCCGATCTACCGCCCGCTGGAAAATCCACTGCTCGATGCCCTCACGGTCGAGCGCCGCACCAACCAGGGAGCCGCGGTGTTCAGCAAGCACGATGGTTTCATGGGCCCGGCCAAGGTCGTCCGCGAGGGCGGCCTGGTCACCGTGATGAGCGACCAGCGCGCCGGTGGCCACGGCGAGCTGTGCCCGTTTTTCGGGCGGCTTTCGTCCTGCACCCCGCTGCCGAGCCTGCTCGCACGTCGTGCAAGGAGCCGGATCGTGACCCTTTCGATCGTCAGCGCCGATGACGGCACGTGGACGATGACCCTGCGCCCGGTACCGGAGCAGGTCGGCACGGCGGAGCTGATGCAGCATTTGGAAACGGCGATGCGCGACCAGATCACCGACGTGTTCTGGTTCCACGACCGCTGGCGGGTGGACCGCACCCGGCCGCTGAGTTTTTACACCAAGGCCTCGCCGACCGAGCCCGCGCAGGCGGCGACGGTGCCGACGCGCCTGCTCGCCACCCTACCCGCCGACGCCCCGGAGGCGATAGCCGCGCTGACCCGCATCCTCGAGGTCCGGCCGGACGCGCGAATCGACGTGCTGGACGATGGCAACCTGCCGCCGCTGCCGGAAGACGACCGCATCCAGCGGGTGTGGTGGGCCTCCGACGCCCCGCCCGAGCACTATCCCGGCGTGCTGGAGCGTAGCGATGGCAACCACCCGGCTCCGCTGGATTTCGCGCTGTTGCTCGATGGCAACCGCGCGCTGGCCAAGGCGGCGCGGCGTTTCGGCCTGCGCTCGGTGATCGGCTGCGGACCGAACGGGAAGCCCTTCACCCGCTCCTTCCCCCGCCCCACCGGTGAGGCGGGATGGAGAGAACTTGCGGACGCCCTGGTGGCCACGCCATCCTCGGGAGCTTCGTGAATTCCCCTTTCGTCATCTGGCAGCTCGGCGATGGAAAGCCGGGCCATGAGAACCAATCGCTCGGGCTGGCCGAGGCGATCGGCCGGCGGATTCCGGTCGCGGTCCACCGCATCGACCTGTCCGGCGGCGAGCGCCTGATCGCCCGGCTGCGGAGCACATTCCGGCAGAGCCGGGAGTTTCCGGCCCCGTCCCTGATCGTGGGCGCGGGCCATGCCACCCACGTGCCGATGATCGGGCTGGCCCGCCGCACCGGCACCCCCTGCGTGGTGCTGATGAAACCGAGCCTGCCCGCCGGCCTCTTCGACCTCTGCCTAGTGCCTCGGCACGACCTCCGCGGTGTGCCGGGCGGCAACATCGTCCCGACCGTCGGCGCGCTCAACCGGGTCCACGTGGCCGATGGCACGCCGAAGTCCGGCCGGATGATCCTGATCGGCGGCCCGTCCTCGACCCATGGCTGGGACACGGAGGGCACGCTTCGCGCGCTGGCGGACATCGTGGCGAGCGCGCCGGAAGCCACTTGGACGCTCACCGACTCCCGCCGGACGCCGGAGGGAGTGCGCGCCAAGATCCGCTCGCGCTTTCCCCGCATCGAGCTGTTTCCGCATGAGGAAACCGACCGTGGCTGGTTGCCAGACCGGCTGGCGGCAGCGGCGGAGGCGTGGGTCACCGAGGACAGCATTTCGATGATCTACGAATCCCTCACCAGCGGGGCCCGGGTCGGGCTGCTGCCGGTGCCGCGCCAGAAAACCGGCCGCGTGGCCCGCGGCATCGACCGCTTGGTCGCGGACGGATTCGCCACCCCTTATGACACGTGGAAGCACGACGGCGTGCTTCCCCCGCCCGGCCAGGTCCTGCGTGAAGCAGACCGTTGCGCCGGACTGATCTTGGAACGATGGTACCCGCAGGCGAGATGAAGGTCGTCCAATTGCTACCCGAGCTGGACAGTGGCGGCGTCGAACGCGGCACGCTGGAACTGGCACGCCACCTCGTAACCGCGGGTCACGAGTCCACGGTGATTTCCGGCGGTGGCCGGATGGTGAACAGCCTCGAATACGAAGGCTCCCGGCACCTTTCCTGGCCGATCGGCCGGAAGCGCCTGTGCACCCTGATGCTGGTTCCGAAGCTCCGCAAATGGCTGGAAGAGGAACAACCGGACATCCTCCACCTGCGATCGCGGGTGCCCGCCTGGGTGGCCTACCTCGCGTGGCGGAAGATGGACCCACGGACCCGGCCCCGGCTGGTGACCACCGTGCATGGCTTCAATTCGGTGAACCGCTGGTCGGAGATCATGACCTGCGGCGAGCGCGTGATCTGCGTCTCGGACAGCATCCGGCAGTTCGTGATTTCCCACTACCCGCGGGCCAGACCCGACAAGCTGCGGGTGATCCACCGCGGCGTCGACCCGATGGACTACCCCCACGGCTGGCAGCCTCCCGAGGAGTGGCGGAAGAAATTCGAGACGGATTTCCCCGATACCAAGGGCAAGAAACTGGTGACCCTGCCGGGACGGATCACCCGGTTGAAAGGGCACGAGGATTTCCTCAAAATCCTGGCCACGCTCAATGATCCCCATGTCCACGGCGTGATCGCCGGGGGCGCGCATCCCAAAAAACAGGCCTACCTCGCGGAAATCAAGGCGCTGGCCGATGCTTCCGGACTCCGCCGCCAGGTGACCTTCACCGGCAACCGCTCTGACCTGAAAAACATCCTCGCGATCTCGGACGTGGTGGTTTCCCTCACCCGCCAACCGGAATCCTTCGGCCGCACCACCTTGGAGGCCCTGTCGCTGGGCGTGCCGGTGGCGGGCTACGACCACGGCGGTGTGGGCGAGCAATTGGAAGAGCTTTTCCCGGAAGGGCGGATTCCGCCGCGGGACACCACCAGGGCCGTGGAAATCGTCCGTGGATTCCTCGACCGGCGGCCCGCGGTTCCGTCTTCCCATCCCTTCACCCTGCAACGCATGCTGGACCAAACCGTCGGCGTGTATCAGGAACTCCTCGCCACCCCGCGGGTCTGACCCCGCCCGCCTCCGGCCCTCCCGCTCACCAACCGTCCATTTTCCCGTGTCGTCTCCCGTCAATATCGTCTGCATGAAATGGGGCACCCGCTACCCGGCGCCCTACGTGAACATCCTGTTCCGCTCGCTGCAGCGGCACCTGAAGCGGCCGTTCCGTTTCCTCTGCATCACCGACGACACCACCGACCTGCTACCGGAGGTGGAGACCGTGCCGTTTCCCGAGAACCCGGGCATCAAGCAGGCGAAGTGGCCGAACGTGTTCATGAAGCTGGTCATGACCAAGGACGGCTTCGCGAACCTGGAAGGCCCGACGATGTTCCTCGATCTCGATCTGGTGATCCTCGAGGACATCGATTGCTTCTTCGACTACATGCCGGGGAAGAACTGCATCATCCACAACTGGATCGAGGCCCGGAAGCAGATCACCCGCGGCCGCCCGGACATCGGGAACTCGTCGATCTTCCGCTTCGAGGCCGGCAAGTCCGACTACATTTACCAGACCTTCATCCGCGAGATCGAGGACGCCGACGACCGCTCGAAGTTCCAGACCGAGCAGGCCTTCCTCACCTATGCGATGAAAGAGAAATACTGGTGGCCGGACGAATGGGTGGCCTCGTTCAAGCGCCATTGCCGCCCGACCTTCCCGCTGAACCTCTTCATCGCCCCGCGCAAGCCGAAGGGCGCGAAGTTCCTGGTCTTCCATGGCCACCCCGACCCGGTGGACGCGCCGAAGGGCCACAAGGGCAAGCGCATCCACCACCGCGTGCTGCCCGCCCCGTGGGTGGCGGAGCACTGGAAGATGTGAGCAAGCAAGGCGCGGCACCGATGGGTCCCGCGCCTTTTCCTTTCACTGCGGCATCTTGAACACGATCCGGCCGAAGCGCTTCGCCGAGCTGGAGACGGCGGTCTTGTCGCGGACCGTGAACTTCGCCCCGGTGTCCTCGATCACGTCGTAGGTGGCATTGCTGCCCGGCACCGGCGCCGCGGGGGCCCAGGTCACGAGGTCACTGCTGAACTGCGCGACCGCCCAAAGACCGCCGACCGAAGCGCTGCGATCTAGGCTCAGTTGGAGGTAGCGGTTGGGCCCGCTGGTGGCCAGCGTGGTGGTTCCCGCCGCGACGGTGCCGCCCACCCGCGGATTGGTGCCGAGCGCGAACTCGGTGCCATTCCGGACGCCATCGCCATCCGTATCGTCCTCCGGATCGGTCAGGCCCGCGGTGAACTGGGCGGCGGTGAAGCTGGAGATCGCCCACAGTTGATACGGGCTGGTGCCACCCGCCACCTTCACGATCGGGCGTGAGGTCACGCCATCGTAGGTGAAGAAGTTGCCGCCGACAAACAAAGCGCCATCCGGCCCTTCCACCACCGAGTACACCGACCCTCCCGGACCGGTGCCCGACAGGAAACTGGAGTCCGTGGCTCCTGTGGACGTCAGGCGAATCAGATAGTTGGCCGGCGAGGTGAACCAGCCACCCACTACGATGCCCCCCGAGCCCTGAGCCACCACATCCTGCGGGGTGCTGTTGAACGTCGGACCACTGAAGGAGGAATCCCACGTTCCGTTCGCATTGGTTCGGACCAAGTTGGAGACCGGGTGCCCATCGTAGTTGGAAAATATACCGCCAAGGACGTACTTTCCATCGGACTGCCTGGCGATGCAGGTCACAGTTCCGAGCGTGGTCACTGTCGCACCATACGGACCAGCGCCCGGATCGAAAGTCGTGTCGCGGGAGCCATTGGCATTCAATCGCGCGACCCCTGGCCGATAGGGAGCACCCGGTCCAATGTAGAAGGAGCCTGCCACCATGATCTTGCCATCGTCTTGAGCGATAAGGTCATACACGGCGGAGTTCCACGAGGTGGCGAACGGCAGGGTAAGAGGTGTGGCGGTATCGGGCGCTCCCGTGGAAGTCAGCCGGATCAGACCTTCCGTAGATGTCCCGGAGAAACTGCTGAAGTCTCCTCCCACCAGGATCGCCCCCGTGCTCTCCACCGCCAAGGCCCTCACATTCACCCCTCCGCTCGGCCCGGCCCCCATCGCCGTCATGAACGCGGTGTCGAGCGTGCCATTCGAATTCAGGCGCACCAGACGGTTCGCCGTCACCCCGTTGTAGGTGGTGAACAGGCCGCCCACGAGGATCTTGCCATCCGGCTGCACCACGATCTTCAACACCTCCGCATCAAACCCGCTGCCGGTGAGGAACGAGGTGTCCACCGAGCCATCGGCATTGAGGCGGGTGAAATTGTGGACGTCCTGGTATTCGCCGGAAGCCGGGCTGATCAAGCCGCCGATGAGCACCTTGCCATCGGGCAGCGGCGCATTCGTGGTGGCCTTGAGGTTGAAGAAGCCGGGCGCGAACTTCAGGAGCTGTTTGCCCGCGTCGACGATCGTCACCGTCGCGGTGCTGGCGGCCCCATCGAGCGTGGCACCGGTGGCGCCACTGAGCTGGACGGTGAAGGTCTCACGGCCTTCGTTGGAGGCATCCGGACGGATCGGCACACGGATGACGCGGTCCGTATTGTCGCCCGCCGCCCAAGTCAGCGTGCCACTGGCCGTATAGTAGTCGGTACCCGCGGTGGCCGTGCCGTTGGCGGTGGCGAAGCCCACGCTCGCCGCGGCGGTGGCCCCGTAGCTGCGGCGCACGGTGACCAGTGCCGTACCCGCCTTCTCATCCACCTCCGGCGTGGTGTCCACGATGGAGATGCGCGGATCGAAGGTGACCTTCACGTCGATCCACTCGTTGGGGGCCGTGCCACCCGAGGCCAGCGTTTCGAATTTCACCCCGGCCGAGCTGTCGTAGTAGGACGCTCCGACGATGAGGCCCGCGTCGCGACGGTCGTTGGTCGCGCTGCCCGAGGAATTCGGCGTCATGTCGATCAGGTTCGAGCGCCCCGCGTAAAGTCCTTCCGCCACCACGTAGGCTGCGTTCAGGAAATTGGTCGGGGTGGTGTAGCGCTTGCGCAATCCCACCCAGTAGTAGCGGCTCCCGCCCATCGGCACGCGCAGCGCCAAGGTCTGGTTCGAAAGCGCGCTGGGGTCGTCGAAGCGGCTGATCCGCCACGTGCCGGTGCCGGTGGGCTCCACCACCTTGTTCGACGGCATCCACTCCAGGCGGCGGGTTTCGAAGGGATTGAAGTAGCCGTTCGCACCATTCGCCTCGTAGCCCATGGTGTCGGTGAGGTCGCCGTATTCGTAGCTGTTGCCAGCCGGATCGTTGTAGTCGGCGATGCCGCTGAAATCGTGGTCCGGGTCCCAGTAATTCGCGTGGAAGAGGCCGTAGTTGTGGCCGAACTCGTGGGTGATCGTGGAGGCATCGTTGGCTCCGTTGATCCAATGGTTGCCCCCGCCCACGGACGCCAGGCCCCCATAGGTGATCTGGGAATTCGCCACCCCGGAGAGACTCGGGAAATAGACCGCCACCACGCTGTAGTTCGCCAGGTTGTAGCCGGCATTGGTGGCGAGCGTCTTGGCCGCCGACATGAGCCCGTCGTTGTTGCCCGCGGTCGCGTAGGACGCGCCGGTGGCCGGCATGCGGTAGTAGGTCGGCGTGACGGTGTAGGCCACCGAGGCTTGGCCATACGAGTAGCTGTTGACGTAGCCGTTGACGATCGAAAGCGTGGACTCGAGCGCGGACTTGCTCACCGGCTCACCCGGAAAGTCCGAGAAGTCCACGCGGATGAAAAGGACGTTGATGGCATTGCCCAGATACGGCGTCGCCTCGACCGGCGTGCTGCCGCCGCTCGAACCGGAGCTGGCTTCGAGGAACGCCATGCCGTGGTTGAGCGCGGTGGTCTTGGTGGCCTCGGCGTCCCGAGTGGCCTGGGCCAAACGATCCTCGATGGTCTGGAGAGAAGCGGTGCTCGCGAAGTAGTGGAGCTTTCCCCCCACCACCGCGGCGATCGCCGGATCGGCCTGCACGCCGGCCACCGGATCGACCGATGGGTTGCCCACCGGGAAAAGCTCCTTCGCCGCCGTCAGCTCCGCACCCGCCACCGGATGAACCGCGGAGGCTTCCAGCAGCAGCTCGTCGCCGATGAGATAGCCCTGCATCGGGGCGTTCGTCCGCGGCAATTGGGGCTCCATGAACTCCGGTCCGCGGATCCGCCAATGGTCGTTCCCCACATAGGCGATGTTCTGGTGATCGCAGTGGGCGTGGTCCGCCTCGCGGGGCGACGACTCCCAGCGCAGGTCGATGCTGCCGGTGGCACTCCAGGGCTTCTCGCACTCGGCACGGACCGCCGCGGGAAGCGCTTGAAGTTGCGAGTAGGAAAGAACCTGCGCCAGCGCCGCGGACGGATCGCTCTTCATCAGAGCGGAGAGCTCCAACCGACGCTGCCGAGCCAACTCGATGCCCCGCGCAAGCGCCTCGTCATGCGGCGATCCGCCCTCCGACGCCTGCATCCATTCCTGCAAACTTACCGCCGCGATCGCCCGCTCAACGGTCGCATTTTCGGCCACAATTTCCGGCGTTTTTTGCGAACGGTCCGGGCGGTGGAAAACCACCAACCCGCCAGCCGTGATCAACAACGCCAAGAAAACCCACGGATACCCCCTCCGGATGACTTTCATGAATGCCTCATACTTCAGGCATGCTAAATTTGTCGATCACATCGTTCCTTGCGGGAGTGACAATGGCGTCTTAACGCTCCCGCATGCCCGGCCTGCGAACGATCCTGCTGCTCTGCATTTCGAACGTCTTCATGACCTTCGCGTGGTACGGCCACCTGAAGGAACTGAAGAGCAAGCCATGGTGGATCGCGGCCTTCATTTCCTGGGGCGTGGCCTTGTTCGAATACCTCTTCCAAGTCCCCGCGAACCGGATCGGTTCGCAGGTGTTCACGACCGCTCAACTCAAGATTATCCAGGAGGTGATCACACTCACCTTGTTCGTGCCCTTCGCGGTCTTCTTCATGAAAGAGAAGCTCTCCTGGAACTACGCCTACGCCGGCCTGTGCCTCGCGGGCGCGGTGTTCTTCATGTTCCGGAAGTGAGGACGATGATGGCTGCTCCGCCAATGTAGTCGAAAGCTCCGCTTTCGAATCGTCTCCGCCAGCTCCAGTTGGCGGTGGGCAGGGAGGCCGAAGTATCTCCCCCGAAGAGGGAAAGCGGAGCTTTCAGCTACAATCACCTCGTCGGCGCCGCCATCTTCACCTCGCTCCACTCCCTGATCCCGATGAGCGGCTTCGCGAATCCGGTGGTGGCCGCTTCGTCCGGAGTATCGAGAGCGCGGTAAACCTCCCACACCGGCTTCTTGCCGAGCGGATCGCCCTGTTCATCCGGAAACTTCCGCAAGCCGATGCGCAGTCCGCCCTCGGCGCGGTTGTCGATCCAGTTGTGGTAATCGAACACCTTGATCGTGGAGAGCGGCTTGAGCTTGTTCCAGGCATAGGCCATCCCCGCCGCCTGCTCGCGCAGGGAGACCTCCGAGTAATCACGTGAATTCACCCCCTGCTCGGTGAGATGGATGTCCCGCGGCTGCCCTTGGAACAACATCTCCGGACGCCGCATCCATGCGTCCAGCACCTCCAGGTTCTTGTAGGTGATTTTCGGCGTGTCGAATGAAGCGGTGGCATCCTTGTCGTTCCACGCCTTCGGCTCCATTAGGTCGGAGGGATAGGGATGGAACGCGAGCGCCCATTCGAAATCGCCCTCGGCCCGGCATAGCGCAGCGATGAGTTCCAGCATCGTCTTCCCCGGATAACAGTGCAGGCCATACGGCTTGTTCCAATCGTGCTCAAGCGAGACAAACACCTTCGACGCCGGATCATGCTGGGACGCGATGAGGTGCACGATCCGCATCGAGCGGACATAGAGATCCGTGTAACGCTCCACCGTCTGATCGCCCGCGTTCGTCCAGATCCATCCCGAGTTCACCTCGTTGTGCAGGATCCAGTGATGGATGCGGCCAAAGCGCTTGTCCGGACGACTGTATCGGGTGGCGAGGAAATCCACGGCCGCCGCATAAGTCGCCACGCCTTCCGCGGTGGTCACATTCGGCATCGTGTAGATGCCCGCCGGATCGGCCTCGGGATGAACCATGCGCCGACCCACCTCGGGATCGGCGAAGCCCCTGACCTGAGGCAGCAGCAGGATGCCGGAGACAATGAGATGACGATCCGCCGCGGCCTTCAACGTGGCATCGAATCCCGCCACCGTGCGGTCATCCACATACCACGTCTTCCCGCCATGTTGAAACTCCGTCCGCCCCGGTCCGGGCGTGAGACGCAGCAAGGTGCCGAGCGGCAGGTTCACCGTGGCCGAGCCAACCCCCAACGCGGCGATGTCCTCCACCGGTCCGCCATGATGGAAACCGCCGATTCCCTTCCTGCCCACTGGCATTTCGACCGGAGGCGCGTCGCCCGCCACGACGCTGTCCGCATGGCGCGCGGTGGACACCGGAGCGCCATCACCGACCAGCCGCCATTTCGAAAACATCCGGTCGAGACCGCCTGCCATCCGCGGCAGCTCCAGATGAAACCGACGCCGCTCATCCAACTGCAACTCCAAGCCCGGCGCTGGTGGCGGATCCAAATAAGCCTCACGCTCCATCGGCAGCTCGGCGATCGCCACCTTCGCGATCCCCGGGGCCACGTATCCCTCGATGACCACCTGCTGGTCCACGATGGTCACGTGATCGATGACCGACGCATAAGACGCGGCAAGGTATTGCTTCAGCCGGTCGGTGAGCTGCTGCCGCAACCGCGCCTTCTCCTCGTCCTGATCGCGGCGCGCGATCTCAGCCGCGTTCATCGGACGCAGTGTCAGCGAGCGCAGCCGGATCACCTTGTCCGGCTGCGTGCCGAAATCGAGGCGCAGGTTCTTCGGCGGAGCCCCCGCCTTCTTCAACGCGGGCGCGAGATCCAACGACTGCGTGGACCACCCTTGCGCGGGCACGATCCCTGCCCCTCGCACGCTGGTATCCTCCCGGCACGGCGGATTCACGAACACCTGGAAATGGTCCGTGCCGGTGGTGCTGAAATACCCGAGCTCCAGCACCGTGCGCCCCTCCGCCGTCGCACCCGGCGGCAGGGCGGAGAGGAACACATAGGGATCGTGGCCCTGGGTCCGCAATTCCCACGAGCCGTCGTCCGCCTTCGTGATCGCCAGATGGTGGGCGCTCGCGGGATCGATGGCACAAGGCACATCCGCCGCACGCGCTGTGAGGCACAGCGCGGCGGCGATCACGAGCACACCCGGGAAAACCTGCATCCGGCGGCTACGGGGCGTATGCGGCCCGGATTTCAACCATCACGCCAGCGCCTTGAACGAAACTTCCTGGAGCACCTTGCCATCGAGATCCTTCATCGTGAACTTGAGCGCGCTCTTGTCCGCGGTTCCCTCGATGAACGTCGCGGCCTGTGGCTTCGGACCACCGCCGACGAGCTGGGCATACGGAAACTCCTTCGTGCCCGGGATCCACGCGGTCTGGTGGGTGTGGCCGGAGACCACGATCTGCGTCTTCCACTGCACCAGCACGTCATGCCAGGCCTCGCGGCTGAAGCGGCTGAAATCGTCGTAGCCACCGCCCGCGTAGTCCTTCGGGTTCTCCTTCGTCCAGCGTAGCGGGATGTGGCAGAACACGACCCGGTAGGGTGCGTCCCGGAACTCCGGCTGCTGGATCACCTGCTTCATCCATTCCGCCTGCTGCACCCGCAGCAGCTCGAAGGCCACGCGGCCACCGAAGCTGGGATGGTCGTCCGGCTTGTCCTCGCCGGTGTGCAGGCAGATGAAAGCCACCGGACCACTGCGGAAGGCGTAGAACGGACGGTCGCTCGGCGTGGCGATGATCTCGGGCATCTTGAACGCCCACTTCCCGCGGACGTCGTGATTGCCCCACACCACGAACATCGGTCGGCCTTCGCTGACGTCCTGCCCGGCGGGGCTCAGCAAGGTCGGCGCGAGCCACTCTTCCTTGTCCCAGTTGTTGCAGGTGTCGCCGTTCCACAGCAGGAAATCGGCGGCCGGGGTGGCGGTGTGGAGGCGCTTGAGGGTTTCCTCGTTCTGGTGGGTGTCGTTCCAAACGACGAACTTCGTCGTGGCGGCCTTGCCATCGAGCGGGCGGAAATTCTTCCACGGGCTTTCGTCGCGCGTCTTCGCGGCATCGCCGGACTCGGTCACCGTGCGGACCTGGTACGTGGCCCCCGGTTTCAGGCCGGACACGCGCACCCGCACGATGCGGTCGCCCTGCGGCACGAAGCCGTAGGCATCCTCGTGGGCCTTGCCGGTGGTGCCATCCGAGCCCTTCCACTCCACCCAACCGCGGGCGAGGCGGCTCACCGCCCACACCACCTCCAGGCCATCCGCGCGCGGGGCCATGTGAACCGCCGCCGTGGTCCGCAGCGCCTGCGCCGGGGTCTCCGCCGCCGCTGGAGTTTCCGCCGCACGGGTCAACCCCGCCGCTCCAGCCACCACTCCACCCGTCACACTGCCAAGAAATCCACGTCGCTTCATAATCGGAAAATTACGTGTCTGAAACGTCACCGTCCCCAACATTCTTGCGGGTTTGCGACTTTGAAAGAAAGCGTGGGCGTTCTGCCAATCCGGGCACCGTTGGAACTTGGCAACCGCCGCTCCGGACGGAAATCTCCCGCCGTGACCGCCGCCGCCCAAGGATTCTCGATGCCCGCCGAATGGACCCGCCAGCAAGCCGTGTGGCTGTCTTGGCCCGTGGACGACCCGCGCCACTGGGGCGGTAGCAAGCGCGACCTGATCTGGGCGAAATTCGCCGAAATCGCCGCCGGGATTTCCCGCCACGAACCGTGCCGGATCAACGCCCCCGCCGCCGACCATGCCGCGATCCGCGCGGCATGCAACCGCGCCAAGGCGGTGCCCGAGCATATCGAACTGTTCGACCACCCGCACAACGACGTCTGGTGCCGCGATCACGGCCCGATTTTCGTGAAGCACCATGAAACCGGCGAACTCGCCGTGACCGATTGGGGCTTCAACGCCTGGGGCGGCAAGTTTCCGCCCTACGATCTCGATGACTCGATCCCGCGTCAGATCGCGGACACCCTCGGCCTGCGCCGTTTCGAAGGCGGCATGATCCTCGAAGGCGGTGCCATCGAAATCAATGGCCGCGGCCAGCTCCTCACCACCGAGGCGGTGCTGCTCAATCCGAACCGCAACCCGCACCTGAGCCGCGAGCAGATGGAGCAAAAGCTCCGCGACACCCTCGGCGTGTCCGACATCCTCTGGCTGAAACAAGGCATCGAAGGCGATGACACCGACGGCCACATCGACGACCTCGCGCGTTTCGCAAACGAGAAGACCATCGTCGCCTGCCGCGAAAAGGACCGCTCCTCGCCGAACTATCCGGTGCTGGAGGACAACTGGAGCCGGCTGAATTCCTTCGGCTTCGACGTAGTGGAAATCGCCCTGCCGGAAGCCTGCGAGGTCCCCGGCTGGCGCTTGCCGGTGCTGCCCGCGTCCTATGTGAATTTCCTCATCGTGAACGGCGGCGTGCTCGTCCCCACCTTCCGCCAGGCCCGCAACGACGACCGCGCGCTCGGCCTGATCCGCGAGCTCTTCCCCGGCCGCGAGGTCACCGGCATCGATTGCCTGGATCTCGTCGAGGAAGGCGGCACGCTGCACTGCATTTCCCAGCAGCAGCCCGCTTCTGGCCTCTGAGATTTGAGATTTCAAATTTGAGCTTCCCCCTTCCCGCGATCGCGTGGGTATCCAACGGCCGGAAAAGTGGTAGTCTTCTCCTGTCGCCCGGTTGATCCCCAACGCGACAAACTCCCCCCAACCCCAAGTTCGATCGCCCGCTCCGCAGCGGACGGCCCGGCCCGGAAGCCGGGGGAGACACCGATTTTTCGCCAGCGCGGCTTCCGTCCCAAAGCAGAAAACACGCTGGTGCTCCCCCCGAAGAGATCGTGCCGCTCCGGACTTTTGATGGACAGCCTTTGCACACCGGAGCGGCTCTTCGGCCCCCTTTCCCCCGCTCGCCCGCGGCCTCTCGTTTCCCTGTTCCTCCGCCAGGCCGCATGCTAGGAAGCACCTCGTGCCCTACGTGCCGGAGATCCCGTGGCTGAAAGAAACGCCGCACGCCCACAAGTTCCTGATCGGCGTGTCCGGTGGCGCGGACTCCGTTGCCCTCCTCCACCTCCTGCTCGGCGCGGGCTTCCGCAAGCTCATCGTCTGCCACCTCAACCACGGCCTGCGCGGCCAGGTCGCCAATCTCGACGCCGGTTTCGTGGCCGAACTCTGCGCCGCCCACGGGCTGGCTTGCGAGATCGACACCCAGGACGTCGCCGCGCTGGCGGAGGCGTCCGGGAAATCCTTCGAGACCGCCGGCCGCGAGGCCCGCCACCGCTTCTTCGCAGCCTGCGCGAAACGCCACCGCTGCCCGCGCGTGCTGCTCGCCCACCACGCCGACGACCGAGCTGAAACCGTGCTCTGGAATCTACTACGCGGATCGTACGGAGCGAAGGGCATGCGCGAGCACCAGAAGATCACCGTCGATGGCCGCGAGCTGGAATTGATCCGCCCGTTGCTCGGCGTACGCCGCTGGGAACTCCGCCGCCACCTCCACGAGCTCGACCTGCCGTGGCGCGAGGACGCCACCAACGCCGAACCGATCACCGCCCGCAACCGTCTCCGCCACGAGGCGATCCCGCAGCTCTCCCACATCAGCGGCCGCGATGCCGTGCCCTCACTGTGGCGCGCCGCCGACGCCGGCGAGGACCAGGACGAGATCCTCACCTGGGCCTTGGAGCGCGCCAAGGTCCTCGATCCCCAGGGCCGCCTCCACGTCCCCGCGATGCGCGAGCTCCCGCCCGCCCTGCAACGCGCCGCAATCTTCCGTTTCCTCCACTCCAACGGCGTCGGCGACCTCGACCGCGAGTTGCTCAAACAAGCCGCCGCGCTACTGGTTCCCGAAAACAAATCCGCCTGCGTCAATCTCCCCGGCGGCCGCCACCTGCGCCGCCGTGGCGGCCGGATGGTGGTCGAGTAGCACAAGCATTCCTGCTTGTGAGTGTGATGACTTCACCGCCCGGAGAAGTCGCAAATCCATCCCGGAGATCATTCCACTCTTTCTCGAAACTCTGGTCACCCGCCCATGAAACATCTGCTGCCCCTCGCCTTCGTCATCGGCACCACCCTCGCCAACGACACCAGCCTACCACCCGCCATCCCCGGCCCCGAGCCCCTCGGCGCGATCAAGGGAGAGGAGTCCGTGATCCGGATGGTCTCCGAGAAGATCGACATCACCTTCGGCAAGCACCAGTCGAAGGTCCATTGCCGCTTCGTCTTCCGCAGCACCAAGCCGGACGCCCCCGCCAAACAGATCGTCGGGTTTCCCGCCAGCGCCGTCTCGGATGACTACGTCGATGTCAGCAGCATCACCCAAATGACCACCCGCGTGGACGGCAAGGAAGTCGTCACCCAAAAGGAAACGGGTTGGTTCCAAAGCAAGGGGAGCGCTCCATCCGGCGGTCTCGGTGACGTTCCCCAGGGAGAGCCCGCTCCCAAGCCGGTCACCTACCATACCATGGAGGTCACATTTCCCCCGGATCGGGACGTGATCATCGAGCGCGACTACATTGCCGACAATGGAAGTTCGGTCCTTGGAGACCACACCTTCGATTACACCACGCTCAGTGGCGCGATCTGGCAGGGCTCCATCGGGCGGGCCGAGTTCACTCTCAACCTCGATGGTTTGACCGTGGACGATCTGGCCTTCGAGGACGGACCGCAAAAGCGCGACCCGCGCTGGCAAATGACCTTCTGCTCACCCAACAAGGAGTGCTGGAAAGTCGAATCCCCCACCAAGCTCACCATGGTCTGGGAAAACTTCGAGCCCGCGGTCCATAAGACCCGGCAGGGAATTTTCCTCACCACGTGGCGGAATCCCAAGGAGCATTGAAATCCCTCACGCGCACTTCGGGCACACGCCGAAGAATTCCAGCTCGTGATACAGGTTCTTGTACCCCGTCTTCACGCGGATCTCTTCCTCCAGCTCATGCACCGGGCACGGGGCCTTCACCGGCTCGATGGTGCCGCACTCGGTACAGATCAGGTAATCCTGGTGCCGCCCGGGCACGAGCAGGGTGAAGTAGGCCGCGCGTTCGTGCAGCCCGAGCCGCCGCACGAAGCCCTTCTCCGTGAGCCGCTGCAGCAGCCGGAACACCGTCGCCTTGTCGCACTGGCTGGTGAGCCGCTCCGAGGACGCCAGTTCCGCCAGCGTCATGGGACGACCGCTCTCCAATAGCGTGGCGATCAGCTCCTCCAGCGCCTTGGTGCGGCGCAGCCCCGCCTCCCGGCAGCGGTCGATGAAATCCTGGACCGTGACGGTGACGGGTTTCGCGGGATGGTGATGGTGGGCCATGGGCGGAAAGATCGACGGCAATCAGAAGAGCGAACCCTGCGGTTCATCCGGACGGGCGGGCGGCACCGGCAGCGGAGCGCCGATCTTGCCATACGCCGCGGGCAAGGCCAAGCGGCCCCGCGGGGTGCGCTGGAGGAAACCCTGCATGATGAGGAACGGTTCGTGGACTTCCTCCAGCGTCGCTGCGTCCTCGCCGACGGCCACCGCCAGCGAGTTCAGGCCGACCGGGTTGCCACCGAACTTGTAGATCATCGCCTCGAGGATACGCTTGTCCATTTCATCGAGGCCGTCCGCATCGATCTCGATCATCGCCAGCGCGGCATCGGCGATCGGGCCGGTGATGACTCCATCGCCTTTCACCTGGGCGTAATCGCGAACCCAGCGCAGCAGGGCATTCGCCACGCGCGGCGTCCCGCGGGCGCGGCTGCCGATTTCCCGGGCCCCGGCGGGCTCGATCGCGATGTCCAGCAGTCCGGCGGAGCGCTCGATGATCTTCGCCAGGTCCTCCAGCGAGTAGTAGTCGAGCCGGTTCACCAGCCCGAAACGCGAACGCAGCGGCGCGGTGAGCATGCCGGAGCGGGTGGTGGCGCCCACGAGCGTGAACTTTGGCAGGTTGAGTTGGATCGAGCGCGCGGACGGGCCGGAATCGATGATGATGTCCAGCCGGTAGTCCTCCATCGCCGGGTAGAGGTATTCCTCGATCGCCGGGTGCAGGCGGTGGATTTCGTCGATGAACAGGACATCGCCCTTCTGGAGATTCGTCAGCACCCCGGCGAGGTCCCCGGCCTTCTCGATCTGCGGACCGGAGGTGGTGTGGAGCTGGGTCCCCGCGGCGCGGGCGATCAGGTTCGCGAGGGTGGTTTTGCCGAGGCCCGGAGGCCCGGAGAGCAGCACGTGGTCGAGCACGTCGCCGCGCTGCTTCGCCGCCTCGATCATGAGCAGCAGCCTCTCCTTCACCTTCTCCTGGCCGATGAACTCGGAAAACGCGGGCGGCCGCAGCGAGACGTCGAACGACGTGGCGGGCGCGGCGGTGGTTTTCTGGTAGAAGGTCTCGGGCATCGGTGCCCCCGGATTTGGCACCATCCGAAGGACCGGGGCACGCCAAATCGCACGCCCGCCAGCCCTGCTCCAACCGCGGCTTTTTCAAACCGACCCATCCGCGCGACCGGATTTTTTGAAAAGAAACCACTTTACAAGGGATCGCTGCCGGGTAGTCTCCGCGCCCCGGCCCAATCCGGACCAACCTTTTCCCGTCATGAAAGTCCTCTCCTCGCTCGCCTCGATGAAGCGCCGCCACGCCGACTGCCAAGTCGTGCGCCGCAAGGGTACGCTCTACGTCATCTGCAAGACGAACCCGAAGTTCAAGGCTCGCCAAGGTGCGACCAAGGGCACCCGCCTCTCCAAGAAGGGCGTGAAGTAAGATCCCCGGCCCTCAAGGCCTGATCCAGTTTTCCAAGAAGACGACCTACGGGTCGTCTTTTTGCGTTGGAAGGAGTGGAGGCTTCAGCCGAGGAAGGTCTTTAGGGGGAGGCGGAGGCTCTGGAGATTTTAGCCCCAAAGAGGCGCAAGAAAGGCGCAAAAGGGAAGAGTGGGATATCGTGGAATGGGTTCCGCGTTGCCCATCTTTTCTTCCTGAAAACTGAACACTGAAAACCCGCAAACTTTCAGGCCTCCGCCTCCCGGAAGACCTTCCTCGGCTGAAGCCTCAACTCCTCGCCAACGCCTCCAACACCCGGCTCGCGGCGATCAGCCCGAAGGTCGCGGTCACCGGCGCGGCGGTGCCGTAGCCGCTCTCGCAGCTCAGTCGCAGGTTCGAACCCTGCGGCTTGTCCGTGGACACGCTGCCATCGCACTGCGGGAACACGGCGGCCTCCTCGGTGAACACCGCCTCGATCCCGAACTTCTTCGCCTTCTTGCCGGTGACGGCCTTCGGAAACCCGTGCTTCGCGCGGAGCTGCTTCCGCACCTGCATCAGCAGCGCGTCGTGGATCGTGTGCGCCACGTCCGCCACCCGGATCCGCGAGGGATCGCGCCGGCCACCGGCGGCCCCGCAGGTCACTACCGGAATCCCGCGCTGCTTGCACTCCGCGAGCAGCAGCGACTTCTGCCGCACCGTATCGATGGCATCCACCACGTAATCGAAGCCCTGCGACAGAATCTCCGCCGCGTTCTTCTCCCCGAAAAAGGTCGGCAGCACCTGCACATCGCAGGTCGGCGAGATCGCCCGCACCCGCTCCGCCATCGCCTCGGTCTTCTGCCGCCCCACCTGGCCATCCATCGCGTGGAGCTGGCGGTTCACGTTGGTCACGCAGATCTCATCGAGGTCCACCAGCGTGAGATGCCCGATGCCGGAGCGCGCGAGCGCCTCCACCGTCCACGACCCCACGCCCCCGATCCCGATCACCGCCACGCGGGCGGCACGGAAACGTTCGAGCGCGGCCACGCCATACAGGCGACCTATCCCGCCGAAGCGGAGCGAGTAATCGTCATCGGACACGCGGCTACCTAGCCCGCGATCACGCGCCGAGCAAGCAACGCCGCATGCCCTCCAGCACCTTCGCGCAGCGGTCGCGGTCGCCGCCCTTCACCTCGGCGGTCGCCCAGCCGGTGTAGCCGATGCCCGCCAGCGCGGCGCGCACCGCCGGCCAATCGATATCGCCCTCGCCGAGGTCCACCCAACCCTTCTCACGGCTCCAGTCCTTGCCATCGAGCTTCACGATCCGCTTGCCGAGCGTGCGGATCCATTCCTCCGGCTTGCCGAACTTCCGGTGGTTCCCGATGTCGAAATACGAACCCACCCACGGCGAATCGAAACGGTCGAGGTAGGCCGCGAGACGCTCCGCGCCCTGGGCATCCCCGCCGTTCTCGTCATAGAACATCTTGTTCCAAACGTTCTCGATCAGCACCCGGATCCCAAGCTCCGCCGCCAAGGGCAGCGCCCGCTGGATCACCGGAATGCTGCGCTCCACCGCCTCATCATGGCTCGTCTTTCCATCCACCACGCCGGGCACCAGCAGCACGGCGGAACCACCGACCGTATGGGACTCCCGGATCGCGGTGAGCAGCCCCTGGAGCGCCTTCTCCCGAACCTCCTCGGCGGGATCGGAACACCGGACTGTCCAGTGAATCGAATCCACCACCCCGTGGATCGGCAGGCCGGTGGCCTTCGAAGCGGCCAGCGCCTCGGCCTTGTCCTGCCCACCGGGCGAATCCAGCTCCACCCCATCGTAGCCGATCTCCTTCAGGATCCGGAACTTCTCCTCCAGATTCTTCCCGAAGGCGGCCATCCCGCATTTCAGGGCGATGCGGATGCGCGGCACCACGGGCTCAGCCCGCAGGGAACTCGCCATGGCGACGGAGGCCAGGCAACTGGTCTGGAGAAAACGACGACGATGCATGCGGAACGAAAGGAACGCCCCTCCTACGCGCCGCCGGCTACGGGTTCTTACGGAGCATTACAATCCCGCCAGCCAAAGCGCCGCGTGGATCTTGAAATCGAGCACGAAACCCTCCGCTTCCTTCGCTTTCAGCCAGGCCCGGAGCTCCGCGCGCGGCACCAGATGCACCGTGATCTTCTCTCCGGCCACTCCCCCGCCCTCATGCTTCTTCACCAGCCCGGTGGCGTGGAACAAGTGCGTGAATTCCGAAGTCATTCCCGCCGATGTCGGCGTGCGGACCAGCAATTCCACCGACGCCGCATCGTATCCGGTCTCCTCCAGCAACTCGCGGCGGGCCGTTTCCGCGAGGTCCTCGCCCGCGAATTCCTCTTCATCGCCAACGAGTCCCGCCGGAATCTCGATCACCGTAGACTGCACCGGAATCCGGAACTGTTCGATCAGGACGATCTCTCCCTCCGGCGTTTCCGCCAGAATGCCAACGCACGAATCCGTCTGCGGACGGCGCACGAAATCCCACTTGCCGATGCGGTAAACGCCCAGCCAGCGCGTGGTGAAAAGGGTCTCAGGGGTATTCATGGGGCAAGAAACAGTGGCGTGCCATCGTAACGGCGCTAACATTCCGCAGGCGATGTCCCGTCACGATTTCCAAATCCCACTCGTTTTCAAGCACCGCATCGTCTTCACCCGCGATGCGTTCTCGCCGGAGAACCCGGCACTCGGGGAGGTGCTGGCGGAAGGCGGCGGCCGCCGCGTGCTCGCGGTGATCGAAGCCAACGTCGCCGCCGCGTGGCCGAGCCTCGCCAAGAACATCCAGCGCTACCTGGACACCACCGGCCTCGATGTCCGCGGCGTGGACATCCTCCCCGGCGGCGAGGCCGTGAAAAAGGACGACGCGCTCGTCCATCGCGTCTGGGAACTCGTCGACTCCGGCCACATCGACCGCCATTCCTACCTGATCGTGGTGGGCGGCGGCGCCTTCCTCGACGCCGTCGGCTATGCCGCGGCCACCGCCCACCGCGGCGTGCGCCTCGTGCGCTTCCCCACCACCACCCTGTCCCAGGATGACAGCGGCGTGGGCGTGAAGTGCGCCATCAACCATTTCGGCAAGAAGAACTGGGTCGGCGCCTTCGCCGTGCCCTTCGCCGTGGTCAACGACTTCGCCTTCCTCCATTCGCAGGACGAGGAAATCCGCCGCGCGGGATTGATCGAAGCGGTCAAGGTCTCGCTGGTGAAGGACGCCTCGTTCTTCGACTGGATCGAAACGAACGCCGAAGCCCTCGCCGCCCTCGAGCCCTCCGTGCTCGAGACCTGCGTCGAACGCTCCGCCCTGCTCCACGCCCGCCACATCGCGGAAGGCGGAGATCCCTTTGAATGCGGCAGCAGCCGCCCGCTCGATTTCGGCCACTGGGCCGCCCACAAGCTGGAGGCCCTCAGCGGCTACCAGCTCGACCACGCCCGCGCCGTCTCGATCGGCCTGTCGCTCGACACCCTCTACTCCGCGAAGCGCGGCCTGCTCGCGCCCGAAGCCGCCGAGCGCGTGCTGCGCGTGGTGGAAGTACTACGCCTCCCGTTGTATCATCCCGCGATGGACCTCCGCGGTCCTGGCGGCAAGCGCCGCGTCTTCGACGGCCTGGAGGAATTCCGCGAGCACCTCGGCGGCCGCCTGACCGTCCTGCTGCTCACCGCCCCGGGCAAGGGCATCGACATCCACGAGATGGACGAAGCCCTGCTCGACGCCTGCATGGTGGAGCTGGAGGAACGCTGCGCCGCCCGGCATTGACCGGGGCGCGGCCCCCGCTTCACTCCTTCCCGTCTTCCTTGTCGTAGGCGTCCCAGATTTTCTGGAAGCCGTTCTTCCGGCTCTCCGCCTGCTTCACCACGCCGCCTTCGGTCATCGCGCCCCACGGATGCACCTCGCAGCCGCAGGCTTCCATGACCTGCACGGTCCAGGTGTTGCACACCCGTGGGATGCTGTAGTTCCACGGCGATTCGACGATCACACCCTTCCCCCAACTGGAGGTGCCGAGCACGATCGGGTTGCCATCGGGGCCCTGCTTCACGCAGCCGTTGAGGAACGCCGCCACCGCCGGTCCGCGGTCCCGCGGCACCAACTTCTTCCACACGTGCTGGTAGTGGCAGACATCGACCACGTTGTAGTTGAAGGGAATGATCTCCATCACCGAGGGCGAAGGCCAGCACAGCGCCCGCACCGCCTGCCAAGGCGTCAGCCAGGCCTTCTTGAGATAGGCCTCGCGGTTGCCCCAGCTCATGGTGACATACTTCGCCTTCGGGAATCCCACCGGTGGACGGAAGCCGTTTTCGAGCAACCAGTCGTATTCAAAGACCATCCCCGTGTGGAGATTGTCCGCGATCATCCAGACCAGAACGTCCGGGTCGCGCTGCGGGGCCGGAGCGGCCACCTTCTTCGGAGTCGCGGCCGAAACCGCCGCCACCTCCACCCTCTTCGTGCCCGTGGAGACGGGAATACGGATGCAGGAGCTGAAGGCCAGCGCCACGCATGGCAACAGGGCCCAAACGGCGGTCATGGATCGAAGTCGCGACATCGGACGGCGCGGATCATCCGGAAATCCGGGGACCGCGCCAGCGAAATTGCCGCCGGAATCACCCGGCGGCCCGATTGTCACGCTTCGAGGAACGAGCAGACGTATTCGCAGATGCCTTCGGCCACGGTGATGGTGAAGCCGCTGTTCCCGGCGACGTCGAAATGGGAACCGGCCGCCACTTTCAGCGTCTCGGAGGTGCCGTCCAGCACCACGGAGCACTCGCCGGCGATGATCTCCATGCGCTCCGGAGCACCGGTGCCGAAGTGGTATTCGCCCGCGTAGATCAGGCCGACGGTCTTCTTGGTGCCGTCATCGAAACGGACGGTGTGGGACACGACCTTGCCATCGAAGTAAACGTTGGCCTTGGCATCGACGGTGACGTTGGAAAAGGAAGGGGTGGACATACGAATGGGATGAGGAGGTTGGGATGGGAAAAAGAGCCGGTCACTCGACCGGCATACCGGCGTCTTTCCAGGCATTGTAACCGCCCTCCAGCACGGAGACGGTGAAGCCCTTGTCGGCGAGACGTTCGGCCACTGCCCGGGAATCCGGACAAGCGGCATCCGTGCAGTAGAGCACGACCATCTTGTCCGCGGCGAGGGCGGCCTTGATCTCCGGCTCGTGCCGGGCGTAGGCCTCGTCGAACGAGTAACGCGGCCAGTTGATGGCCCCGGGCAGGTGCCCGAAGGCATTCACGAACGATGGCCGGACATCGAAAACGAGCACCTTGCCGCCCTGCTGGAGCGTGAACAAGGTACTCATGTCGATGACCGCCACCCGGCCGCGCGCGGGCGCGGCGGGCTTGACCACGGCAGCCGGTTTGGCGACCGGTTTCGGTGCCGGGCGGTGCTTGTGACCACACGACACCAAGGACGCCACCGCGACCGCAGCCAGGAGACGGAAAGACGGTCCGGTCACGGGACGATTACTGACCGATCTTGATCAGCTCGATGTCGAACACGAGCAGACCGCCCGGACGACCACCGCCCGGGTTTTCACCGTAGGCAAGATCCGCCGGGATCCAGAAGCGGCGCTTCTCGCCGGGAACCATGAGCTGCACGCCCTCGGTCCAGCCTTTGATCACGCCGGTGAGCGGGAAGCTGGCGGGAGTGCCGCGCTTCACGGAGCTGTCGAAAAGTTTGCCGTCCGTGGTCCAGCCGGAGTAGTGGACGGTCACGGTGTCCGAGGCCTTCGGATGGTCGGTGCCGGTGCCCTTGGTGATCACCTTGGAGGCAAGACCGGAAGCGGTCTTCTCGGCATCGGCCGGAGCGGCTTTCACGTCAGCGGGAGCCGCCGGCGGTTCAACACCCGGGGTGATGCCGACCAGTTCGGCTTCGACCACCAGGCCACCTGCCGGAACACCCGGAGGCGGGGTGTCACCGAAGGCCACCTTGATCGGGATCCAGATGGTGCGCTTTTCGCCCACCACCATCAGCTTGAGACCCTCGGCCATGCCACCGATGCGGAGCGCGTCGAGCGGGATGTCCGCCGGTTCGCCCTGCTCGGAGGTGCTGTTAACGAGCTGGCCATCGGCGCCCCAGAGGTTCAGGTGCACCTTCACGGTGTCGATGTCCTTCGGGTGATCCTTGCCAGTGCCCTTGGCAGTCACCTTGGTGGCGATGCCCGACGCGGTCTTCTCGGCATCGGCCGGAGCGGCGGCGACGTCCTTCGGAGCCTTCGGCGCCTGCTTGATGGAAATCAGTTCGATGTCGAACACCAGCGTGCCGCCCGGGCGGCCACCACCGGGGTTTTCACCGTAGGCCAGGTCCGCCGGGATCCAGAAGCGGCGCTTCTCGCCGGCCACCATCAGCTGCACGCCTTCGGTCCAGCCCTTGATCACGCCATTGAGCGGGAAACTGGTCGGCTCGCCGCGCTTCACGGAGCTGTCGAACAGTTTGCCATCCGTGGTCCAGCCGGAGTAGTGGACGGTCACGGTGTCCGAGGCAGATGGGTGCTCGGTGCCGGTGCCTTTGGTCAGAACTTTCGAGGCCAGACCGGACGCGGTCTTTTCGGCTTCGGCGGGAGCGGCTTTAACGTCAGCAGGAGTTTCTGGCATGGTGGGTTCCGCGAGGGAAAGGGAAGAGGCGGCCAGGAGCAAGCCTGCCGCGCCGATTGCGAGCTTTCGGGCGTTTTTCATCAGCGAAGGCCTGAACCTTCGGTGCCGCTCAAGTGACTGTCAATCCCGCCCAACATCTTCTCCCGCACCATCAACTTCGTCGGCTCCCCGCAATACGGGCACTGGAAGGCCCCTTTGAACAGGACACCACCCGCCACCCGCAGCCGGTAGCTGCCACAGAAACGCTTCGCCTTCCGGCTCTTCTGGCAGCCCCGCTTCGACAGCGGCGGAACCGTGCACAACGGGCAGCGCGCCTTGCTCGCCACCACGCAGTGGACGATGAACACCGCGAAGGCCCCGCCCAGAAGATACAAGCCCATGAACACTTCGGACCGCTCGTCACGGAACATGCCGGAGAGAATCTCCCCCACCGCGGCCAACAACAGCCCGGCCGCCAGGAACACCAGCAGCGATGCCAGCCGGAATCTCAACACACTGGAACGTGACGGAAGACGATGCATGAAAGGTTTTTTGAAACGTTTCCGCCATTGGGCCGACGGAGGCGCTAGAAGCAACAGTAGCTTAGCTTTCCGTCAACCCGTGAATTTTGAAAAGATAAGGCAACGAGTTGCACAATGCAACTAGGCCATTGATCATCCTAGCATCGTACGTGCCATTCGCACCCTCCATACATTTCCGCCAATGAGGGTATAGCGGATTGATGCCGTCCGGAGACTGCTCAAAGCAGCATGACCTGCTTGTCCGCCACCGCCACCCGCGGCTTCGCGGCCGCCAGCAACGCGTCGATCCGGGTCAGCAGCTCAAGGGTGGGAACTTCCACACCATCAAGCAATTGCCGAAGTCGCTGGCGCCACGAATCGTGCGTACCACCTTCCTCCCGCGCCAGAATGAGCGCGGCTTCGGTAAGGCGACCACTCGGGGCCAATTGCCGCCGGGTGCGCCTGAGCCAGGCCTCGAAATAAGGCCGCTGCTTGGCTCTCGCCGTTGTGAACACGCGCGGAGGTTAACGTCCGTGGAACAATCGGTCAAGCCACCTGGGCCACCGCCATCGCCGCGATGCCCTCCCGTCGCCCGACGAACCCCATCGTTTCGTTCGTGGTTGCCTTGATTCCCACCCGCTGGGCTGGAATGCCCAACGCCGCCGCGATGTTTTCCCGCATCGCCTCGCGATGGGGCAGCACCTTCGGCGCCTCCGCCACCAAAGTCGCATCGACATTAATGATCGAAACGCCCGCCTCCGCTGCCAGCTCCCGACATTTCTCCAAGATCTTCAGCGAGGAGATTCCCGCGCAGGCCGGATCGCCCGGCGGGAAAAAGAAACCGATGTCCGGCTGCCCCAGCGCCCCCAATACCGCATCCGCCAAGGCGTGGCTCAGCACGTCCGCATCCGAATGGCCGTCCAGGCCATGGGTGTGCGGAATGGTCACGCCACCCAATACCAGCGGGCGGCCTTCCTTGAAGCGATGCACGTCGTAACCGATGCCAACCATGGGATGCGAGAGTTCGGAATGGAGGAACTTAGAGGATTTCCGCGATCGGGATCTTGCCGTTGGTGGCCACGATCGACCACACATCCGGCTTGCCCGGCACCGGGTTGAGATCCACCGAGCCGCCGGCCGCTTCCACGATCAGCTTGCCCGCCGCGATGTCCCACAGCGAGATCCGGGATTCGATGTAGCCATCGAGGCGGCCGCACGCGATGTAGGCCATGCCCAGCGCGGCCGATCCCATCATGCGCATCTTGCGTGCACGCAGCGATGCCTTCTTGAAACGCTCGAGACCGATGGTCAGCGCGTCGCCGTCCTTGCCACAACCGACGAAGAGGATCGCCTCCTCCAGATCGGTGCGCGGGCTGGAGCTGATCACCCTGCCATTGAGCATCGGAGGCCCGCCCTTCACCGCGGTCCAGGTTTCCCCGACCATCGGATCGTGGATCACGCCGACGGTGATCTCGCCATTCACCCGCAGCGCGATCGACACGCAGAAGTGCGGGATGCCGTAGTAATAGTTCACCGTGCCATCGATCGGATCGACGATCCACTGGCGGGACGACTCCTGGTTTCCGGCCAGGCCTTCCTCACCATAGAGCGCGTCATCCGGACGCGAGCCGAGCAGGATTTCGGTGATGAGCTCCTGGGACTGCTTGTCGAGCGCCAGCTTGATGTCGTGGTGGGTGGCTTCATCGACCACGGCATCCTGGCCGAAGTGGGAGCGGAGAAGTTTGCCCGCTTCGAGAGCGGCGTGGACGGCGAGTTCGAGATCGGTCATGGAGAAAGGAGGGAAATCAGCGGTCCGCCTTGCCGGCGGCGAGTTCAAGGATGGCTTCGGCGAGGTGATTGGCAAGGTGGACTTTGTCCTCCGCCGGAAGTGCCACACTCTGGTCCGGATAGACCAACAGCACCTCGTTGCGATCGGAATCGAACCCGATTCCCGGCTTCGAAACGTCGTTCGCGATCACGAGGTCGCAGCCCTTCGACGCTAGCTTCTTGCGGGCATTCTCTTCAAGGGCCTCCGTTTCCGCCGCGAACCCAACCAAGGTTCCCGTGAAGCCGAATGCTCCCCGCGCGGAACCGAGAATATCCGGCGTCCGCACCAGTTCCAAGGTCAGGCGGTCGCCCGTTTTCTTGATCTTCTGCGGCTCCGCGTGGACCGGCGTGTAATCCGCCACCGCCGCCGCGAAAATCGCGATATCCATCCGCCCGATGTGCCGCGACACCGCCTGGTGCATCTCCGCCGCCGTCGTCACCGGCAGATAATCGACATGGTCCGGCAGCGGCTGCGAAGTCGGCCCGGAGATTAGCAATACCCGATGGCCCTCATGGGCAAACGCATGCGCCAGGGCATAGCCCATCTTTCCGGAAGAACGGTTGCTGAGGTAGCGGACCGGATCGATCGGCTCACGCGTCGGCCCCGCGGTCACAAGAACATTCACGCCCGAAGTCTGGCCTCTACCCCAAGTAGCACAAGCATTCCTGCTTGTGAGTGGGGACACCCGCCTGAATCCCACCACCGCCAGTCCGCTCACCTGCGCACGCACCACACGTCTCTCCCATAGGTCCCATAGGTCCCATAGGTCCTATAAGACCTATACGCCCCATAGGTCCTATCCCCCAAAACACTCCGCCACACCCCACGGGCCGCTAACCACCTCACACCCACACCCATCCACACACCCCACCCCCAAACAAAAAAAGAGCCCGTCCTCATCTTTCGACAAGGACGGGCAAATACCTGGCGACGACCTACTCTCACAGGACCTATCGTCCAACTACCATCGGCGCTGCAGCGTTTCACTTCCGGGTTCGGAATGGGACCGGGTGGTTCCACCGCGCTGTGGTCACCAGAGGGCAATCTTGGTTCATCGCTCATTGGCGATGATCAAAACTGGGACTCTGAGGACGAACAGCTTCAGCTTCGTCATTTCAGTATCTTCTTCAGAACAGCGGACCTTCAACACGGTCCGCTCCCTGACATCCACACGGAGAACTTCATTTTCCTAACTTAACCGATCCACTCGAGCCTCTCACAATGGCCTCGGGATCCAAATCCCTTTCAACAACGGCAACGATTCCGATGGAATCAAGCCGAACGGATGATTAGTACTGGTAAGCTGAATATATTACTACACTTGCACTTCCAGCCTATCAACGTGGTAGTCTTCCACGATCCTTCAGGGAAAATTCATCTTGGGAGGAGCTTGGCGCTTAGATGCTTTCAGCGCTTATCTCTTCCGCACTTAGCTACCCAGCCATGCTCTTGACAGAACAACTGGTGCACCAGAGGTGCGTCAATTCCGGTCCTCTCGTACTAGGAATTGAACCCCTCAATTTTCCTGCGCCCACAGAGGATAGAGGACCGAACTGTCTCGCGACGTTCTGAACCCAGCTCGCGTGCCGCTTTAACCGGCGAACAGCCGGACCCTTGGGACCTTCTCCAGCCCCAGGATGCGACGAGCCGACATCGAGGTGCCAAACTTCGCCGTCGATATGAACTCTTGGGCGAAATCAGCCTGTTATCCCTAAGGTACCTTTTATCCGTTGAGCGACGGCAATTCCACATTCTACCGCCGGATCACTTAGGCCTACTTTCGTATCTGCTCGGCTTGTTGGCCTCACAGTTAGGCGGGTTTATGCCTATGCACTCGACACACGGTTACCGACCGTGCTGAACCCACCTTCGCGCTCCTCCGTTACTCTTTAGGAGGATACCGCCCCAGTAAAACTGACCGGCTGACACTGTTCCCCGCCCGGATTCACGGGTCGAGGTTAGATCTTCCAACACCCAAGGGTGGTATCTCACTGGCGGCTCCGCGATCCCCTAAAGGACCACATCAAAGCCTCCCACTTATGCTGAGCATGAAAATCGAAAAACCAATGACAGCTTACAGTTAAGGTCTATAGGGTCTTTCCGTCCTTCTGCGGGTAGGCGGCATCTTCACCGCCATTACAATTTCACTGAGCACCTGGTTGAGACAGCGCCCAACTCGTTACACGATTCGTGCAGGTCGGAACTTACCCGACAAGGAATTTCGCTACCTTAGGACCGTTATAGTTACGGCCGACATTCACGGGGACTTGGGCTCAAAGCTTCGCCTTGCGGCTAACCTCTTACCTTAATCTTTCCGCATTGGTCACGTGTCACATCGTATACGTAGACTTACGTCTTGGCACAATGCTGTGTTTTTGCTAAACAGTCGGTTGGGCCATTTCACTGCGGCCTGGAAATCAGGCACCCCTTATCCCGAAGTTACGGGGCCAATTTGCCGAGTTCCTTAACCAGGGTTCACTCTTACGCCTTGGTATACTCTACCCACCCACCTGTGTCGGTTTGCGGTACGGGTTGCTTAGCATGCACTAGGGCTTTTCTAGGCACAGACTTCGGTAATGCGGATCGGCCGTAGCCTCACCTCGGAATTCAATTACTTAGTTACCTCCATCCATGCGTCATCCTAGCTTAAGGTTCGCAAGTGCAGGAATATTAACCTGCTGTCCATCGGTTACGCCCATCGGCCTCACCTTAGGTCCCGACTAACCCAGGGACGAAAAACGTAGCCCTGGAAACCTTGGGTTTACGGCGGACCGGGATTTCACCGGTCTTATCGTTACTTATGTCTGCATCCTCTCTTCTCAGCACTCCACAGTCGGTCGCCCTCCTGCTTCAAGGCACTGAGAATGCTCCTCTACCGCGCCATTCAAAAGAATGACACCCAGAGCTTCGGTATTACGCTTATCGCCGATCATTTTCGGCGCAGAATCTCTCGATGAGTAAGCTATTACGCACTTTTTAAATGGTGGCTGCTTCTAAGCCAACATCCTCACTGTCTGTGAAATTCCACATCCTTTCCACTTAGCGTAATTTAGGCACCTTAGCTGCTGATCAGGGTTGTTTCCCTTTTGACGATGAAGCTTATCCCCCACCGTCTCACTGCTATGCTCCATTGAGTGGTATTCGGAGTTTGATAGGGTTTGGTAGACGGGTATGCCCCCTAGCCCTTTCAGTGCTCTACCCCCACTCATCAGCACATAACGCTGCACCTCAATGCATTTCGAGGAGAACCAGCTATCACGGGGTTTGATTAGCCTTTCACTCCTACCCTCAGCTCATCCGAGAATTTTTCAACATTCACCGGTTCGGTCCTTCACGTAGTATCACCTACGCTTCAACCTGGCCAAGGGTAGATCACCTCCGCTTCGGGTCCAGCACCTGCAACTAATTCGCCCTATTGGGACTCGCTTTCGCTTCGCCTCCGTTCCAGAAGAACTTAAGCTCGCCACAGATACTAACTCGCAGACTCATTAAGCAAAAGGCACGCCATCACCCACGAATGGGCTCTGACACCTTGTAGGCACACGGTTTCAGGTTCTATTTCACTCCGCTCACAGCGGTTCTTTTCACCTTTCCCTCACGGTACTGGTTCACTATCGGTCGCTAACTAGTATTTAGCCTTACGCAGTGGTCTGCGCAGATTCACACAACGTTCCACGTGTGCTGTGTTACTCAGGAACACCCTAGGGGCAGATCGGATTTCGGATACGGGGATGTCACCCTCTGTGTCGTGCCTTTCCATGCACTTCTCCTATCGTCACCACTCCCACGTCGGGGTCCTACAACCCCGGGGACAAGTCCCCGGTTTGGGCTCTTCCGCTTTCGCTCGCCACTACTGACGGAATCGATTCTCTTTCTTTTCCTCCGGTTACTGAGATGTTTCACTTCACCGGGTATCGCGTCTTCTTCCCTATTTGATTCAGAAAGAAACGATGGCGTATTAACACCACCAGGTTACCCCATTCGGAAATCTCCGGATCAAAGCGTATTTGCCGCTCCCCGAAGCTTATCGCAGCTTATCACGTCCTTCATCGCCTGTTAGCACCAAGGCATCCACTGTGTGCCCTTCGTAGCTTGATTCCTTTCGAAATCAGCCATCGTTGAGTCTTCACTCATTTCTGAGTGTTCAACAAAATTGCCATAAACATTAATTGGGAATTTAGAGTATTCCAAGACCACGTAAAGAGCGCTCATATGAGCAATCAATATGCAGTCAGGAAAAACTTATTTCTCCATGCGGATGTCAAAGAGCGGACTCTCTTCTACAATGCTAAACTCGCTTCTCCCAGTTCCTTTGCTAGGCAAGAGGTGGTGGGCCTGGCTGGACTCGAACCAGCGACCCCGCGCTTATCAAGCGCGTGCTCTAACCAACTGAGCTACAGGCCCAAAGTATTGGACTCATGCCCAATTGAAGTTGGTGGAGGCACAGGGACTCGAACCCTGGACATCCAGCTTGCAAAGCTGGCGCTCTACCAACTGAGCTATACCCCCTCTCTGGAGGTGCGAATTGAAAAGAAAAAAGCCAAATCGTATGCTGCGAACCATGCTGGTTTGCTCAGGTTAAAGGATTTGAATGTTGTGAGGGCGATTGCTCGCTTCTCGCTCCCAAGCCAACATTTGCATGCTGGTGGGAGTCGACCTTCTCAGGGATGGACTAGCCATTTGAGATTCTCCGTAGAAAGGAGGTGATCCAGCCGCAGGTTCCCCTACGGCTACCTTGTTACGACTTCATCCCAGTTACCAGCTACACCTTAGGGCTCTGCCTCCTTGCGGTTGGCGCGAACACTTCGGGTGCGACCGGCTTCCATGATGTGACGGGCGGTGTGTACAAGACCCGGGAACGTATTCACGGCACCGTAGCTGATGTGCCATTACTAGCGATTCCGGCTTCATGGAGGCGAGTTGCAGCCTCCAATCCGAACTGGGCCCAGTTTTATAGATTTCCTCCACCTCGCGGTCTCGGTTCTCATTGTACTGGGCATTGTAGTACGTGTGCAGCCCTAGGCGTAAGGGCCATACTGACCTGACGTCGTCCCCACCTTCCTCCCAGTTGATCTGGGCAGTCTGACTAGAGTTCCCGGCATTACCCGCTGGCAACTAGTCACAAGGGTTGCGCTCGTTGCGGGACTTAACCCAACATCTCACGACACGAGCTGACGACGGCCATGCAGCACCTGTGCAAATCCCCCGAAGGGTCACTCGCTTTCACGAGATTAGAGATGCATGTCAAGCCTAGGTAAGGTTCTTCGCGTTGCATCGAATTAAGCCACATACTCCACCGCTTGTGCGGGTCCCCGTCAATTTCTTTGAGTTTTAGCCTTGCGGCCGTACTTCCCAGGCGGTGCGCTTAACGCGTTAGCTCCGGCACAAGGGGGGTCGAATCCCCTCACACCAAGCGCACACCGTTTACTGCCAGGACTACAGGGGTATCTAATCCCTTTCGCTACCCTGGCCTTCGTGCCTCAGCGTCAGATACTGTCCAGTGACTCGCTTACGCCACGAGTGTTCCTCTCGATCTCTACGCATTTCACTGCTACACCGAGAATTCCAGTCACCTCTCCAGTCCTCAAGTCAAGCAGTATCGGATGCAGTTCCGGGGTTGAGCCCCGGGATTTCACATCTGACTTACCTAACCGCCTACGCACCCTTTACGCCCAGTGATTCCGAACAACGCTTGGGACCTTCGTATTACCGCGGCTGCTGGCACGAAGTTAGCCGTCCCTTCCTCTTCCGGTACTATCAACCCTGTCTGCTATTCACAGCCAGGTCTTACTCCCGGATGACAGGAGTTTACAATCCGAAGACCGTCATCCTCCACGCGGCGTTGCACCATCAGGGTTGCCCCCATTGTGAATTATTCTCGACTGCTGCCACCCGTAGGTGTCTGGACCGTGTCTCAGTTCCAGTGTGCCTGATCGTCCTCTCAGACCAGGTACCCGTCGTTGCCTTGGTGAGCCGTTACCTCACCAACTAGCTGATAGGGCGCGAGCCAATCCTCCAGCGACAGCCTTGCGGCCGCCTTTACTCTTGCGAGACCATGGGGTATTAATCCAAGTTTCCCTGGGTTATTCCCCACTGAAGGGCATGTTACTCACGTGTTACTCACCCGTGCGCCACTAAGAGAAATCATATTGCTACTCATTCTCCCCGTTCGACTTGCATGTCTTAAACACGCCGCCAGCGTTCGTTCTGAGCCAGAATCAAACTCTCCGTAAAATATAGTGCTAGGTTCTATAAAGAACCTGCTTAAATTGGACCTACTGACCAGGTTTCCCTAGTTCAGCCTGCGCACCTCTCAAGGCGCGCAGCACACAATTTAGCCTTTTTCTTTTCCGCTCAGCCTCAAACCGCCGCACCAGAGACTCTTTGCAGAGTGTTGGCACCGTTCGTGCTGAGCCGCATTGTCAAAGATCCGTTTCGAGGGGACTAAGAAGCCGATCGGGTGTTTCCACCGCGACCGGCTGTCGGTCTCTCGTGTCGCGCTTCGTAGCGGCGACGGGCGCAAGCTACCCTGAACGGACCCCGCGGGTCAATGCCTTTCGTGATGTTTTTTCACGACGAACCCACAAGATTACCCCAAACCATTCAAAATCAACAGGAAGAAATCCGGTTTTTTCTGACGGAATGGTCACCGAAGCCGCCGATTCAGGGGTCAAAACGGGGTCCAAAAGCAGGTTTCGAGGCGGAATGGGGCTGAAACCGGCCGGAATGGCTAACAGAGGACTGTTAGAGCGGGTGGCGGGAGCGATTTTGAAGCGTATAAGGAATTGTGGATAAATCATTTACGATACACATCCCCCACTCCGGTCACATCGATTCAACCCGCCTCTAACAGGCCCTCCCTAAGACCACCGGAACACCGCAACATGCTGTCTGTTAGAGAGCGGCATCCGAAGTAGCGCTGGGCTTGGCCCGGCGTGCGGTGGGCGGCCCGAAAGCCAAACGATCCGCCCTCGATCAAGCGGCTCGTCCCCACACGCGAAGCCAAGCTTCGCGCTACTTGGCGCGTTCGGAGGCGGGTGAGCTTCGGAAGCGTCGGGATAAGGGTGGATCCACCCCGCCCACGCTCTCACGAGCGCGGCTACGAAGAGGGAGACGCACTCAATCCACCTTCGGCAGCGCGGAGGCCTCCATCGGCAGGATCACCGTGACCTCAAATCCGCCGTCCGCCGGAACATCGGCACTCACCCGGCCACCACAGGCTTCCACGCAGGTGCTGACGATCGCCAGGCCCAGGCCGCTGCCACCGGTATCCCGGTTACGCGAGCGATCCGGCCGATAGAACGGCTCAAACAAGCGCGGCAGATCCGCCGCCGGTACCCCCGGCCCTTGGTCCCGGAACACCACGGCCACCTGTCCCTCCCGCCGATGAGCGGAAATGGACAGGTCCGCACCTTCACCAACGTGCACCCGCACGTTCCGGACCAGATTCCCGAAGGCTCGCGACAGCAGCCGCGGATCCACAAACGCGGACAATTCCGGCTCCAGCTTCAGCGAAACCTTCAAATCCGCCCCTTCCCGGGCCACGACGCTCTCGATCAGCGGCTCCAGATCACAAGCCCGCAACTGGGGTCGACCCGCTCCCGCCCGGGAAAACGCCAGGATTTCATCGATCAACCGCGCCAGCTCCCCGGCATCGTCATCGACCGATTGCAGCCGCGGCTGGTGCTCTTCCGGCACCATCTGCTCCATGATGGCGATCCCCGTGCGCAATCTCGCCAAGGGCGCGCACAGCTCATGAGCCACATCCGCGAGGAACCGCCGCTGCCCGGAAACGAACCGATCCAGGCGGCCCGCCATCTCGGTGACCGCCGCCCCGAGCCGTCCGAGTTCATCGTGCCGCGAGACATCGACTGCCACTTGGAAATCCCCTTCCGCAATGCGCTCGGTCGCCCGGGTAAGCCGCCCGACGTAGCGGGTGATGCCCAGTGCGAACGGGATCCAGAATGCCACGCTCACCGCCAGCACCGCGAAGCCCCCGAAAATCCAAGGCCGCACCTCGAAAAACAAGCCGTCCGCGGAGAGGTCGTCCGCCCGTATGACGAGCAGGGCGTGCTGGGGATTGCCAGTTTCCCGGTTCGGTCGCAGCGCGATTTCCACTCCCGCCCAATAGCCATTTCCCTCATCCCCACGCATCAGGAACACCGGGGCCGCCACCGGCAAGGGTCGGGCTCCCGGAGGCGGCAACCCGTCCGATTGATCCCGCGGTGGAGCCCCGGGAGGATGATCCGCCAGCGGCGGCGGGCCATCCTCAAGCGGATCGCCATCCAGCGCCCGCGGTGGCGGAAATGGTCGATCCTCCGCACGCCGCTGGAGCGGAGGCGGACTCTGCTGTCGCCCGCCCTGCGGCAAACGGGTTCCGCGCATGCGTTCCATCACATTCCTCGGAATGCCCCGGATGCCGCCCGCTTCCCATTGGTCCGGCGGCCGCCACAAGTCGATCTGGAGTTTCCGGTTCGCCGAGCTCCGGGACAGGATCGCGGGCCAGTCCGAACGCGGCGAGGAACGCAATTGCCCACCCACCAATTCCCCCAAATCGCGCAGCCGATCACCGGTGCGGCCACTAAGCAGGGAATCGAGGCCGACCCTCAACTGCACGGCGATGAAGCCACCGAAGGCGACCGCGAGCACCAGCAGGTGCAACGCCAGCCAGCCGAGCATCTTCGCCAGCAGGGAGTGTCGCCACGAGGCTTTCATGAACGGGAATCCGGATCGCCGAGCACGTAGCCCACGCCCCGGACGGTTCGGATGTAGCGCGGTTCCCTCGGATCGTCGCCGAGCTTCCGCCGCAGCGCGGAGACATGCACGTCGATGGACCGGTCGAAAATGTCGAAACGGCGCTCGGACACCTGCTCGATGAGCTGTTCGCGGGTCTTCACCCGGCCCTTTGCACGCAGCAATTCGGTGAGCAGCGCGAACTCCAGCGCGGTGAGCTCCAAAGAACGGTCGCCCAGCACCGCGGTGTGGGATTGCTCGCAGAGGCGCAACTCCCCGGCGGTCCATTCGCTCGGTTCGGTCTTCTCCACCTTGGTCGAATGGCGGCGCGTCACCGCGCGGAGGCGGGCGAGCAATTCTCGGACCGAGAACGTCTTCGGCAGATAGTCATCGGCACCGGTTTCCAGCCCGGCGATCCGATCCGCCTCATCTCCCATCGCGGTCAGCATCAGCACCGGGACATCCGAACGTTTCCGCAACTCCCGCAGGACATCGAATCCATCCATGCCCGGCATCATCACATCCAGGATCACCGCCTCGTATTCTCCTCCCATCGCGGCCTCCAGCCCTTCCGGGCCGGTGTGCTTCACCTCGACCTTCCAGCCGAGGGGGGTGAGGTAGTCACGGATCAAGCCGCAGAGCTTGCGGTCATCATCGACCAGGAGAAGAGGCCTGCCAGTTTGGGTTTCGGGGGGAGTCATGCCAATGATGGGGACTATCATGGGAAAACACCCCTCCGGGCGATTCGATTTACGCCAACTTTACAAAAATCCGCGCCCGGCTTTTTACCCGCTCTTCACAATTTTCCCCCATCACGGACATGGTCCCTTAACAAGGGGATGGTTCCATCTTCAGCGGATCCATGAGGGCCGCCCAACCCGATCGAACCATGAAGACATCACCCATCGCCGCCTTGCTGGCGGCCCTCGCGCTGACGGCCCACGCGGAAGACACCGACCGTCGCCCGCCACCTCCCCCGCCCGGCCCTCCGGGACCGCTGTTCCATGCCCTGGATGCCGACGATAACCATGTCATCAGCGCCCAGGAACTGGCCAATGCCGCCACCGAACTGGCCACGCTGGATGCCAATGGCGATGGCTCCATCGCCATCGACGAAGTGCAGCCCCCGCCGCCACCACCGGAGGGCAATTCCACCGATGAAGCCGCTCCCCAGGCCTACGACCAAGCGCCCTCCGGCGAAGACAACCGTCCGAAACCGCCGCCGCCTCCCCTGTTCGCCGTCATCGACAAAAACCACGACGGAGTGATCTCCGCCGAGGAACTCCAAGGTGCCGCCGAAGCCCTCAAGCAGCTCGATAAGAACGGCGACGGACAACTGACCCCCGATGAACTCGGACCGCCACCCGGTCGCCCCGGAGGCCCCAATGGCCGCCCGCCGCGTGAGAACGGCAACGGCCAGGAAGGTGCGCCGCCCGCCAACCGCGGCGGCCAGTCCCGCGCCCCGCGCAGCCGCTGATTTCCGCCCCAAAGGCACGCTCGAAGACGCCTTGGTCCCCCCAAAGAGCCAAGGCGTCTTTCTTTTTCTCAAGCTTCCGCCGCAGGCAACTGCACTTGAAAAGACGCCCCGCCCGCCTTGGACGGATGATAGGCAATCGAGCCGCCCATGGCGTGAACCAGCTCGCGCACGATGCTCAGGCCGAGCCCGGTCGACGATTCGCCGCCGGTCGGCCGGCTGCTGAGGCGGGCGTAGCGCTGGAACAAGCGTGACGTTTCACCGGTCGGGATGCCCGGGCCCTCATCCTCCACGGTGAAGGTGATCCATTCGGCCTCGCAACCGCTGACCAGCGTCACGGTCGTCTGGGGCGGGGAAAATTTCAGCGCGTTGGAAATCAGATTCTCCAGCACCCGCAGCAGGCACCCGCGATCCGCGCGCACTTTCGGGAGATCCGGAGTATCCACCCGGCGGATCGTGATCCCCTTTTCATCGGCGCGGCTGGCGAAGCCCTTACAGACATCGTTCAGCAGCTCTTTCAGGTTCAAGTCGTCCAGACTTAACGTGGATTTGGCGTGCTCGACCCAGCGGATTTCCAAAAGCGACTCCACGATCTCGATCGCACGATCGGTGCCTTCCAGGATCATCCCGGCGAGGCGGTCCACCTTCGGACCCGCTGCCTGCTCCTCCAGCAGCTTCGCGGAGAACCGCACCGAACCCAGCGGGTTTTTGAGATCGTGAGCCAGCACCTCGATCAGGCGGTTCTGCTCCGCGATCGTCTCTTCCAGCATCCGGCTGGTGCGGCGCAGGCCGAGATGCAGCTCGATCCGCCGCAGCAACTCCGGACCATGGAATGGCTTGGTGACGTAGTCCACCCCACCGGCTGACAGAGCCTCGATGATGAAGGTCTTGTCGGTCGCCGCGGAGAGGAAAATAATCGGCACGGCAGGCCAATCCGGATCGTCCTGCAGGCGGCAGGCCACCTCCACCCCGCTGATGCCGGGCATCATCACATCCAGAAGGATCAGATCGGGAAGCACCTCGCGGGCTTTCTCCAATCCTTCCTCCCCACCTCGCGCGGTGATGATCTCGTAGCCCTCCCGCAGCAGCAGGGAACCGACCACCTGGATGTTCTTGGGCTCGTCATCGACGACGAGAATGACGGGACGATCATGGCGCATCACGGCGGAGTATGGGAAGAAAGGGCTTTCTCCAGCGAGTCCGCAAGCGAGGAAAAACGCCGCAGGCAACGGGCCGCCGCATCGGTTTCAAAGGCTTCCAGATGGGATTGAAGTTCGGCGGCGAAATCAGAAAGCGGAGGCGTGGCGGCATCCGAGCGGACGGAGAGCCGGCGCACGAAGTCCATGGACGCTTGCATCGGCACCACGATCGCCAGCCGCGAGGCCTCGCGCCCGAATGCGCCGCGCAAGGTGGCCAGCAGATCCTCCCATTCGGCCCGCGAACGGGAATCGATGCGCCAGCCGCCGCTGTTGGGCGGGAGCGGTCGCCCGGGGCCGTGGAGGATCAGCGATTCATTGGGCGGCAGCACCCGCGCCAACTCCGCAAGCAGGGCCGCGCGGCTGATCGGCTTGTCCAGCACGCCATCGAAAAGCACGCGCAGACCCGCTCCCTCATCGAGCAAGGGCGAAGCAGACACCGCGACCAGCGGGATCGAGCGGGTTTCCTCGTGACTCTTCAACTGCTTGCGAATCACCCGGCCATCGAAACCCGGCGACCACAGGTCGAGGAGAATCACGTCCGGACGATGACGTCGGCAGGTGGCGGCCACCTCCTCGCCTTCATGGGCCTCCATGACCTGGTGATGGCTGCCAGCCAGATAGCCGCGGATCACCTCGCGATCCAGCTCGCCCGCATCCGCCACCAGGATCTTGGACGTGGCGAGGCGGTCGAAATCGATTTCCTCGGGTGAAAGGCCCGGTTCCGCGGTCTCCGATTCGCTGGCGACCTGCACCGGCAGTTCGAGCCGGAATCGCGAGCCCTTCCCCAGCTCGCTGGTGACATTGAGCGAGCCGCCCATCATCGATGCCAGACGACGGCTGATCGCCAGCCCCAACCCCGTGCCCTGGAACTCGCGGCGCTCCTTGGAATCGATCTGAAAAAACGGCCGGAATACCTCCTCCAGCTCAGCCTCGGGAATGCCGATGCCGGTGTCATCCACTTGGAACCGCAGGATGCCACGACCGCTTCCGCCCGCCGCTTGGAACGGGCCAATCTTCACCACCACCGAACCCTCGCGGGTGAACTTCATTGCGTTCCCTACCAGATTCAACAACACCTGACGGACACGGAGGGGGTCGAATCCCAGCGCGGGCGGCACCGAGGGATCGATCTCCACCCGGTACTCCAGGCCCTTTTCCGAGGCGCGGAAGGAAAAGAGCATCGCCAGATTGCGGGCCAGTTCGCCCATCCGCACCGGCTCGCTGTGGATCTCCAGCTTGCCCGCCTCGATCTTGGAAATGTCGAGGATGTCATTGATGAGGGTCAGCAGGGAATTGCCGCTGCTCAGGATCGCCTCGGCGAATTTCTTGTCGCGGGTGGTGGCGGCGGAATCGTGGAGCAGCTCGCCGAAGCCAAGGATCGCGTTCATCGGCGTCCGGATCTCGTGACTCATCATCGCCAGGAACTCGCTCTTGGCGCGATCCGCCTTTTGGGCCGTCTCCTTCTCCACCGCGAGCTCCGTCTGCCGTTCCTGGTTCCGGAGATACAGGAACAGCATCCACGAAAACACCGCCCCTCCCGCAAGAGCCGCGAAACCGCAGACGATGATCGCCGTGTTCGTCTGCTTCAGGCTCTGGATCGAGCGGAACTGCCGGACCGCCATCGAGGTCTGGAGGTCGGTCTGCATGGCCGCGATCTCCTCGCGGAGCTGGTCCATCAGCTCCTTGCCCACGCCGCTTTCCACCATCTCACGGGTGGCGTCGAAGCCACGCGAGCGGCGCAGCGCCACGGTTTCGCCCATCTCACCGAGCTTGCGGACGGCCAGCCGGCGGATCTCCGCAACCCGGGCGCTCAGCAGCGGTTCCCCCGACACCATTTCCTCAAGCTTGTCCAAGCGGGACAGGGTCTCGCCCTTTCCGCGCTCGTAGGGTTCGAGGTATTCCTCCGAGCCGGTGATCACGAACCCGCGCTGGCCCGTTTCCGTGTCCTGCAGGGACACCAGCAGGCGGTGGACTTGGAGCAAGGTTTCGCGGGAGCGGATCATCCCGGAGAAATCATCGAGATTCCTCCGGGTGCCGTAGATCGACGTCCCGACAATGCCCGCGACCAAGGCGACCGCCACAAAGCTGGCGAGCGCGTGTTTGAGGCGGAATTCGCGGCGCATGAATCTAGGCTAACAGGGTGGCGCTGGTCCGCTGCCGCCGCAAGTTGATAGTCACCATCCTTGGTTGAGCAGCCAGCCGATGACGAGCACCTGGGGAGTGGTCAGCAGCGGCAGGATCAGCGCGGCCTTCCAGGAGCCCGTGGTCTGGCGCAGCACCACGATCTCCGTGTAGTCGGTGGCAGCCCCGGCCATCAGGAAGGTGAAGGCATTGCCCGGCGCGGAGCTCCGGAGGATCAACTGCGCGGCAATCGGGCTGGAACCCTCCGAACACACTTCGATCACGGTGGCGGCGAGCAGGGTCAGCAACAAGCCCGCCAGGCTGGGGCCGAAGAACTGCGCGAACTTCTCATCCGGCACGAAGGCCTGGATCAGCGCCGCGAGGGTGATCCCGAACAGGATCCAGCGCAGGATCATCTTCGACTCCGCAAGACCGTCCTTGAGCATGTGCCCGAGATTCGACGGCGTCGGCTTCAGATCGCGCAGCGCGGTGCGGAACGCGGGCCCGAAGCGGAAGTCCGCCGGCAGTTCGTGTGCATTCGGATTCGCGGGCAAACGTCCGGCTTTCACCAGCTTGTCGACGATCCAGCCGGTGACGATGCCGATCACCATTGAGAGCAACAGGAAGGCCACCGTCCACTTCCAGCCGATCATCGCAGCGAGCAACAGCGTCACCGACAGCGAGTTCCACGGGCTGGCGATCAGGAACGCCAGGGTCTGCCCCAGCGACGCGCCCTTCCGGTAGAGCTGCATGGCCACCAGCAGGATGCCGTGGTTGCAGAGGTCCAGCAGGGTGCCCGCGAAGGTGGCGCGCAGGATGCCAGTGAAGCAGCCGCCCTTTCCGAGCAAGCCCAGCACCAGTTCCCGCGGCAGGCGACCGATCACGCCCACGGCGATGATCCCGGCGAGGATGCCCCACCAGGCCTTCAGCATCATGTCGTAGGTGCCATGGGAGAACTCGTGCCACCACTTTGGCCCGGCGGGGAACCACAGGTGACCGGCCATACCGATGGCGACGAGGATCAGGGACGCCCACAAGAGCCAATCGACGCGCTTCTTTTCCGCAGGGCCGCAGCACGACGGTGTGTCCCCGTGCTCATGGCCACCGCCCCCGCCGCAGCAGGCGGGTGCCTGGGTTTCAGCGGGCTTGCCCCCGCAGCAGGAAGGCACCGGTTCGGGATTGCAGCAGGTAGGTTTCATAACGGTCAGGCGAGGCGGCGCTTGTAGAGGGTGACGATTTCATCGAGGCGCTGTTCCAGGCGCTTCGGGTCCTTGGCAGCATCGCACACGCAATGGCGGACGTGATCCTCCAGCAGCGTGGATTCCAGTCCACGGAGGGCGGAGTGGATGGCGGAAATGGTATTGAGGACCTCGGAACAATCGCGGTCCTCCTCCAGCATACGGGCCACGCCCTGGACCTGGCCCGCAATGCGGTTCACCCGGGTCAGCAAGGGCTTGCGGGATGTCTCGTCACGCTTCATCGCAATTACCCATACCCCCTATAGGTATAATGGCAACCGGAATTTTTCGCAGGGCTTTCACCGGACTCTGTGTAGCCGCGCTCGGGAGAGCGTGGGTGGGGTGAATTCCCCCTCACCCCCGCAGGCCCAATCCTCCATCTGGAATATCGTCCGGACTTCGTTTGCGCCGCCCCTACCCGGGGCTGAAAATTCTTGGCCGTCTGATACCGGTGGCTCGCGCCACCGGCTAGGATACGTCGCCCTCCGGGCTCAGAGAGGTCGGTCGGGAATCAGAGACTGACACTGGATGGGATCGGGAAAATCCACCCAGCCCACGCTCTCCCGAGCGCGGCTACGCAGATCCCCGCCTCACTCGAAGAAACCACGGAACTTCTGGATGTCCCGGCGGTCCTTCTTGGTCGGGCGGCCGAGCATCCCGCCTTCCAGACGGCGCTCGTGCTTCTCCTTCAGGAACTCCTTGTTCGCGGCGATCACCTCCGGCGGCGTGCTCTCGGTGTAGCAGGCCTGGGCCTGGGGCGCGCCAACACGCTGGGCGATCAAGCCGCCCACGGTGATGGTGCGGGTGCCCGGGCCATCAAAAAACGGCACCTCCAGCACGTCCCCGGGATGCAGGGGCGTGGCGGGTTTCACGGGATGGCCGGCGCGCTTGATCTTGCCGCCTTCACAGGCCTTGGCCGCGGCGGAGCGCGTCTTGAAGAAACGCGTCGCCCACAGCCACTTGTCCGCGCGGACGTTTTCGCTCATCGGCTCAGGACTTCGGAGCGATGCGGATGCAATCGGTGTCGATGTCGAAGGTGAAATCCGGGCGGTGCTTCGCCACGAACTCGCGCACGCTTTCCAGCGCCGGGTAGACCTGCTCGGTCTGGCCCATGAAACAGCGGGCGTCGTCGATCAGGATCACCGCCTTCAGCTCCGGGCGGGCGAAAATGTGCGCCAGCTCCTGCATGATCGGAGTGTCCTCGTCGCCGCGAGCGGTGTCGCCCTTCGAGTAGTGGCCATCCAGCCAGAAAAGGGTGGGTCCATCGAGCTTCGGGACCAAGGTTTCCAGCACCTTGCCGCTGTCGCCCTTGAGAATGGTGATGTTCGGGTCGCTGACGAAGCGCTGTACGGCGCGCTCGTGGAAATGCGGGGCGAGCTCGATCGAGTAGAGCTGACGGAAGTCTTTCTTCATGGCCTCCATCATGTCTCCTTTGAAGGTGCCGGTCTCGACCAGGACTTCCAGGCCGTGGCGCTCCTTGAACTCGCGGAGGACCCGCTGCTTGATGGCGTGCGGCGGCGGCGAAGGCCGGCCTTTGCTTTCCCAGCGGCGGATTTCGTTCCAGTCCTTGAAGCGGCGGAGCAGACTCATGGCGACCAGCGTGGGCGGGGGCGGCGCGGGGATCAAGTGCCAACGGGCGGCGAATTTCCGGGGTGGCGTTGGAACTTGGCAAGCCGGATGGGTTCCCTAGCCTTTCCCCGTGATCCGCGTCTGCCATGTGCTCGCCAGCGTCGGCGAAAAAGGAGGTCTTGAGAAAAACGTCATCGAACTGGCCAACCGCCAGGCCGCGATCGGCCACGAGGTTTCCGTGGTGGCGGACGAGACGATGCGCCCGCATTTCTCGCCGCAGGTGGCCTTCGTGCCCCACGCGATGGGGCGCGGCCGGATCAACCCGTTCAACCTGATGGAGCTGCGCGCCAAGATCGTGTCGCGAAAGCCGCAGGTCGTCCACGCCCACGCCAACAAGGCCGGGGCACTGGTGAAGGCGATCGCCCGGTTCCTGCCCGGCATCAAGCGGGTGGCCACCGTCCAGAACACGAAGTCCACCAACCGCCCGTTCCGCGGCTATGACGCGATCATCACCGCCAGCGGCCAGGTCCGGGATTCGCTGAAAGGCCTGCCCGCCACGGTGATCTGGAACTCGATCGCCCCGCCGCCCGTCGGCACCCGCGAGGCGGCGATGGCGACGAATCCCCCTTTCCCGCCCAATGGCCAGCCGGTTTTCTGCACCGTGGGCCGGCTCGTCCCCGCCAAGGGCATGGACCTCCTGCTGGAGGCCATGGCCCGCGTGCCGGGGTTCTACCTGTGGATGGTGGGCGATGGCCTGCAGCGCCCCGAGCTGGACGCTCTGCTGGAGAAACACTCGCTCCACGACCGGGTGTGGATGGCCGGGCACCGCGATGACGCGGTGGGCCTGATGGGCTGCGCGGACCTGTTCGTGGTGGCCTCCCGGAACGAAGGCGGCCCCTACACGCTGGCCGAGGCGCTGCACATGAAGGTGCCGTGCATTTCCACGCGGGTCGGCTTCGCCGCCGAGTTCCTGCCGGACGAGGCGCTGATGCAGCCGTATTCGGTGGATGAACTGGAACGCGGACTGAAACACGCTCTCGCCGACCTGCCTGGCCTCAAGACCCGGCTCCAGCCGTCGTTCGACCTGGTGGCCAGCGAGGTGACGCTGGAGGCGATGACCGACAAGGTGATTCAAGTTTATCGGAAGGTGATGTAGCGCAAGTTTCCAACTTGCGAGCCGGACGATTCACGAAGTTCCGCGCAGGCTCGGTTCACCCGTGGGAGCCGCTCCTAGGAATCCCACATACGCATGGGACTTCGCAGCTCGTCCCACCCGCAAGTTGGAAACTTGCGCTACTTCCCGGCGTATGGGAGGGCTGATGAAACCCGCCCGCTTCCTGCTTCCTTTCCTTTTCAGCGGTTTCGCGACCGCGGCCCCGGCCCCTCGCGAGACGGCGATCTGCGTCTACGGCGGCACCTCCGGCGCGGTGGTGGCGGCGGTCCAGGCGAAAAAGTCCGGCAAGGAGGTGATCCTCGTGTCTCCGGACCAGCACCTCGGCGGTCTGACCAGCGGTGGACTCGGGTGGACGGACCTCGGCGACGCGCGTATCCTTGGCGGGCTGAGCCTCTCCTTCTACCAGAAGGTCCACGACCACTACTCGAAAGACGAGGCATGGGACCTCCAGCCACGTGCCCGCTATGGCAATGCGGGTCAGGGCGCGAAGGCCATCAACGAGGTGAACCGGACGATGTCCGTATTCGAACCGAAGGTGGCGGAAGCGATTTTCGACGGCTGGATCCAGGAGCACCAGATCCCGGTGATCCACGGTCGCCTCGACCGCTCGGCCACCGGTCTGACCAAGGACGGCAGCCGCATCACCTCGATCCGCACCGAGGATGGCCAGACGATCCGCGCGCAGGTGTTCATCGACGCCACCTATGAGGGCGACCTGATGGCGCTGGCCGGGGTTTCCTACACCGTGGGCCGGGAGCCCAACAGCCGCTACCAGGAAACGCTCAATGGCATCCAGACCGCCCGCGCCACCGGCAACCAATTGCCCAAGAGCATCGATCCCCACGTGAAACCCGGCGATCCCGCCAGCGGCCTGCTCCCCGGCGTGAACGCGGAAGCGGGCGGCGCGGAAGGCAGCGGCGACAAGCGGGTGCAGGCCTACTGCTACCGGATGTGCCTCACCAACCACGAGCCGAACCGCCTGCCGGTGGAAAAACCGGCAGGCTACCGCGAAGCGGACTACGAGCTGGTCTTTCGCGCGATCGAAGCGGGGCAAACCAAGGGTTTCTTCAAGCTCGATCCCCTGCCCAACCACAAGACCGACTCCAACAACTCCGGCGGGATCTCGACCGACCTGCTCACCACTCTCGACGATGCCTATCCGGACGGTGACTACGCCACCCGTGAACGGATCGCAAAGGCCCACGAGCAATGGCAGCGCGGGCTGGTGTGGACGCTGCAGAACCACCCGCGGGTCCCCGAGGCAATCCGGAAGGCGTATTCCGCCTGGGGCCTGCCGAAGGACGAGTTCCCCGACACCGGCCACTGGCCGCACGCTCTCTACGTCCGCGAGGCGCGGCGCATGACCAGCGACTTCGTGATGACCCAGGCGCTGGTGACGAAGTCAGAGGGCCTTGAGCGCTCCGTGGCGATGGGGGCCTACGGCATGGATTCCCACAACGTGCAGCGGCATGTGGGCACCGACGGCTTCGTGCGAAACGAGGGCGACGTGCAGGTGAAGGTGCCGCGGCCCTACCGCATCGACTACGGCGCGATCGTGCCGAAGCCGGGCGAATGCACGAACCTGCTGGTGACCTTCTGCATGTCTGCCTCCCACATTGCCTTCGGCTCGATCCGCATGGAACCGGTGTTCATGGCGCTCTCGCAAAGCGCGGCCACCGCGGCGTCATTGGCGATCGATGGCAAAACCGGCGTGCAGGAGGTGCCGTATGCGAAGCTAAAGGAAAAGCTGCTGCAGGACGGGCAGAAGCTGACGTTGGAGTGAGGTGGCGTAGTAGGGTGCCGCTGCATTCGCGGCGCGCCTCCGGAGGTAGGGTCATCTCGCCGAGATGACCGGGCGGTGAACGTCGTTCGCAGAAATCGCGCCGTCCCATTGGACAAAGGGATCGAACCCGCTCGTGGCAGCGGACGTAACCGTTAGACCCGGTCGCCCCGGCGGTGCGACCCTACCTCCGGAACGCTCCAACCGGGCAAACAAAACGGGCGCGACCTTCCGCATGTCCCAGCACCTGCCTGTTGGGAGGGCCCCACTCGCGAACCAACTCCACCGCCCGGACGTTTCGGCAAAATACCCTTACCTCCGCGTCGGCAGCCGGAGCGCCGGGCACTCCAAGGTCCGATGAAACCCAACGAAGCCCGGGACCTCCTCGGAACCCTCCACCTTGCCCTTTACTCCCGTCGAACGAATGAACCGGGCGGCCACATCCACCTGCAAGGGTTTGCCATTCATCGGGTCGATCGCGATCCCGGGATCACCCGCCGCGAACTCCTTTCCGGCCCGTTCGGCGCGTAGCCAGTGGATGGCGGTTTCCAACTGGGCCTGCATCAACGAGATCGAGTTCAGGACCCGGAGGATGGATCCGGACTCCATCTGCTCGGAAAGCAGCAGCGTGAGTCCATTCGGCATCTTCCGGTAATCGTCCAAGGTCCGCGCCGGAATCCGCCGGGTGACCAGCCACCACTCCCTGGCGGGTTTCCCCGACCGAAGATCGGCGACCATCCGGGAAAACTCCTCCGTGCTCGAGGCCACCCATGCCTGCTCGTCATAAGGGAGCTTCAGCAGTTCCTTCACCTCGACCTCGTCGAAAGGCGGTTTCAAGAAAGTCGCCGGAGTCGATGGGGGAAATAATGTCAGAAACTTCGGCGGAGCCCCGTAGGTCCGCTCCCATTCGTGTTCCCTCCCGAGAACCGCGACCTGCGCCTCGCGGGTGAATGTCCGTTCACGCAAGCGGGCCTCGATCTCATCGAGCTTCCGATCCGGCTCACTGCACGTCGCCCAATCGGCCAGCATGAGGTCGAAGCAGGTGGCAGCGGTCAGCCCACAGAGGGCCAGGTTGCTCAACTTCGGAGAAGCCCCCCGGAACGTCTTGTCCCAGGCGAACAAGGTGGCCAAGTGTTGCTCAAACTCGTCCTTCCGGCCGTTCACCAGGGCTGCCCGGGCGAGCATCTCCTCGGACTGCACCAGTCGGAGAACCACCAACAGGCCCTTGCCGCCCGCGGGGTCATCCAAGGGAAACAGGCCCTCCGAACCCGCCAGCCCGCGTGTGGCCTGATGAATGGCCGAGGCCTTTTCGAGCATGCCGGGCTCCTCCGGCATCCGGCCCACCCGCATTTGCCCCACAGCCTTCGACCAATCCCCGAACTCCCCCAGATTCACGGAGGATACAGCTTTCAGCAAAAGCAGCACCGCGTTGCGTTCGTCGGGGATCTCCGGGGTGCCGGGCGGTTGCAGCGCCTTCGGTATCGCGACGGCCTCGGGTGTTTCAGCGGCAGACAGGATCCCCGGAAGCAGCAGACCGACGGCAACCCAAGCGGCTTTCATGAAACCAACATGCAGGAGCGGATTCGCCCGACAAGCGAAAGGAGCACTCCCCGCCTTGGCGGCTGCACCCATCCGCAAGTTGGAAACTTGCGCTACAACCCAAAACAAAACGGGCGCGACCTCGCGGCCGCGCCCGTTTCGGGAAAGGTCAGCTTACTTGCCCCAGCGCTCGAGCAGGGTCTTCGCCATGTCGCTCGGGGTTTCGGCGACGGCGATGCCGCACTCGGCGAGGATGCGCTTCTTGGCCTGGGCGGTGTCTTCCTCACCGCCGACGATCGCACCGGCGTGGCCCATGCGGCGTCCTGGAGGTGCGGTGGCACCGGCGATGAAGCCGGCGATCGGCTTCTTGCAATTCTCCTTGGCCCAGCGGGCGGCGTCCACTTCGGCCGAGCCACCGATTTCGCCGATCATGATGATGGCTTCGGTTTCCGGGTCGTTGTTGAACATCTCGAGCACGTCGAGGTGGTTGGTGCCGTTGATCGGGTCGCCACCGATGCCGACGCAGGTGCTCTGGCCGTAGCCGAGCTGGGTGAGCTGCCACACGGCTTCATAGGTGAGGGTGCCGGAGCGGGAGACCACGCCGACGTTGCCGCGCTTGTGGATATAGCCCGGAGCGATGCCGATGCGGCAGCCGCCGTGGGACTTCTCGCCGCGGCCGGGAGTCACGAGTCCGGGGCAGTTCGGGCCGATGAGGCGGGACTTCGAGCCGCGGAGGGCGTCCTTCACGCGCATCATGTCCATCACCGGGATACCCTCGGTGATGGCGACGATGAGCTCCACGCCGGCGTCGGCGGCTTCGAGGATGGCGTCGGCGGCGAATGGCGGCGGCACGAAGATGGCGGACGCGGTGGCGCCGGTTTCATTCACGGCCTGGGAGACGGTGTCGAAGATCGGCACGGTGTCCTCGAACTTCTGGCCGCCCTTGCCCGGCGTCACGCCGGCCACGAGCTTGGTGCCGTAGGCGAGCGAGAGCGACGCGTGGCGCGCGCCGAAGCTGCCGGTGATCCCCTGGACAAGGAGCTTGGTGTTTTCGTCAACGAGAATGGACATAAGAAAAGTTGGCTAGGTGCTGGTTTTCAGTTTTCAGCAAGAGCTTCAGCCCACTGCCGCGACGATCTTCTGGGCGCCGTCCGCCATGGTGTCCGCGGAGACGATGTTCAGGCCGCTGGCGGCGAGGGTTTCCTTGCCCTTCTCGACGTTGTTGCCTTCGAGACGGACCACGAGCGGGATCGGCAGGCCGGTTTCCTTGGCCGCGGCGATCACGCCCTCGGCGATGACGTTGCAGTCCATGATGCCGCCGAAGATGTTGATCAGGATGCCCTTCACGTTCGGGTCGGCCAGGATGATCTTGAAGGCCGCGGTGACCTGTTCCTTGGAAGCGCCACCGCCCACGTCGAGGAAGTTGGCCGGCTCGCCGCCGTAGTGCTTGATGATGTCCATGGTGGCCATCGCGAGGCCCGCGCCGTTCACGAGGCAGGCGATGTTGCCGTCCAGGCCGATGTAGTTGAGGTCATACTCGGAAGCAGCGACCTCGCGCGGGTCTTCCTCTTCCTTGTCGCGCATGGCGACGATGTCCGGGTGGCGGTAGAGGGCGTTGTCATCGAAGCCGAACTTGGCGTCGAGGGCCAGCACGCGGCCGTCCGGGGTGGTGACCAGCGGGTTGATCTCCACCATCGCGCAGTCACAGGAGATGAAGAGCTTGTAGAGGCTGGAGAGGAGCTTGGCGAACTGCTTCGCGATGTCGCCGGAAAGGCCGAGCGCGGCGGAGAGCTTGCGGACCTCGTAGGCCTGGAGGCCGAGCACCGGGTGGACGAACTGGCGGACGATCTTTTCCGGGGTGTTGTGGGCCACATCCTCGATGCTCATGCCACCTTCGGTGGACACCACGATCACCGGGCGGGAGGTGGCGCGGTCCATCAGGATCGCGAGGTAGTATTCATGGGTGATGTCGACGGCCTCGGCCACCATCACCTTCCGCACCAGGCGGCCGGCCTCGCCGGTCTGCACGGTGACGAGCGTTTCATTGAGCATCTTGCCAGCGAACTCCGCGGCCTGCTCCGGCGACTCGATGAGGTGGACGCCACCCTGGAAGCCGTTCTTGAAGTGACCCTTGCCGCGGCCACCGGCGTGGACCTGGGCCTTGATGACGAGCTGAGCGCCCGCGAATTCCCGGGCGGCGGCGGCCGCTTCCTCGGGAGTGGATGCCACCCGGCCCTTCGGGCTGGGAACTTGGAAACGGTCGAAAAGTTCTTTCGCCTGGTACTCGTGGATGTTCATGGCTTTCGGGAATCGGCGCGACGCTAGGGGACCCATCCGACGGGTCAAGGAAAAGGGACCCCGGAAAAGGGCGCTTGTCGGGAATCCTTTTCATAGCCACGGGAACCGGCGAACATCGCCCCCCGGCCTCATGAGAAAACCATCAGATGGCTGGTGTCCGTTAGGAAAACGAAACCATCCGGACCAAACGGGCAGGCGGCGATCGGGCGCCCGGAGTCGGTGGGCAGCTTGAGGGTCTCCACGGGGTCCGAGTAGTGGTCCCGCGCGAACACCATCCCCTCACCTTCGCTCGCGACCACGATCTGGCCGTCATGGGTGAAGCAAGCGACCGCATCTTCCCACGGCGAGAGGTAGGCGGTTTCGAGCGGCCCGCCGGGTTTTCCTGGAAAGACCAGCAGCACGTGGTTCTTCCGAGGCAGCAGCGCGACCGGCGAAGAATGAACGGGCGAAAGCATCAGCCCGCGCGGATGCTCGTCCATCTGGCAGGTGCTGAATTCCCCATTCGGATGCCGCCAGGTGCAGAAGCCCTCGGCGGTGAAGCACCAGTGGCCGTCCCGGCCGGCGCAATGCCAGTCCAGCCCCGCGACCGTGGGCGGGGCGTAGTCGAGCGGCAGGCTCCGCTGCAAGGCCCCTGCCTCGGAATAAACGTGGACGCACAGGGAGCCGGTGGAGGTGTGCTCCAGCAGCATGTATTCATCCCGCTGGCCGTGCGGTCCGGCGGCCAGGATGTTCCGGAGGTCCCCGATCTTGTCGTCCGCGGGCGTCCGGGCGCGGTCGAGGGCCCGGTAATGGAGAGTGCCCTGGCGTGGCAGATGGAACAGCCGCCCATGGGAACGGGCGGAGACGATGCCGAGGTGCCGCACGGCTTCGTTCGGAGCCACCTTGTCCCGGGTCATGAGCGGCGAGGTGTGGCACTGGCCATCGCGGAACTGGGCGACCGCCAGGATTCCATTGGCGTGGCCGGCGATGGACACGCCGCCGCGCAGCTCGGCGAGCGATTGCCACTTCGCGCCCATGGGAATCCGGAGCACCCGTCCGGGCCAGGTGCCTCCCGTGCCCCGCTTCCGCGCCGGGGACTCGATCCTGGCGCGGGGAATGGTGTAGCGCTTCACGTCCCGTGCCAGCAACCGGTCGGAGGGTTCGAAACGCGGCAGGAGTGCCAGCAGCGCGGAATCGTTCGGAGCCCCCATCGTCAGCGCCTCGCCCATGCGTGGATAAACCTCCGCCTCCAGCACCGCGCGGAACGCCGGATCATGTTCGCGCCGCTCCAGCTCCTCCAGGCCGACTTTCGTGAGTTCGGCGAGAGTGGTGGAGGACGGGGATTCCCGGAACATCCTGCCGATCAGATCGAGTGCCTGAGGATCGCGCCCGGTTTCAGACAAAAGGCCGAACGTCCCCTGGAGCGCACGGCTTGAATGAGAGCCGGACTTCCACAGTGTCTCGAGAATTCCGAGCGCCGCGTCCGGATCCTGCAACCGCTGTTGGTGGATCCTCACCTTTTCGAAAGGATCGGGCTGGGCCTCCACCGCGAGGAGCCAGAGGCGGCGGGCTTCCGCATCGTTCCCGAGCCGGGCGTGCAATTCACCGGCCTTCTCAAACGACTCCAGCTCGATGAACAGGTCCGCGGCCTGGGCCAGCAAACCGCCCTCCTCCAGGCATTTCGCGGCGGCGGGCTTGTTGTTCAGCTTCTGGAGATAGATCGCGACGGCATCATGATGCCGACCGCCTTGGGCGAGCGCCTGCGCCGCACCATTCCAATCGCCCAGAAGCTTGCCGAGGATGTAGGCCGCGCGTTCGTGGCGGCCGAGGGCGATCTCGCGCTGGGCCGCCTCGCGGTATTTCTTCTCGAGCTGGAGCCGGGCCTGTGGGTCGACATCCCAGACATCGCGCGGACCGCTGCCGCCCGCTTGGTAGCTAAGGACGTTCCGGCCGAGCGACCAGGAGATCGGGGCGACTCCGCGGCTGGCCTCACTGGCGAGGGGCAGGGCGTAGCGCAGGCCTTCCTCCGGATTTGTCTCCATCAGTTTCATCAGCCGATCGATCTCGCGGTTCCGGCGGGATTGGATGCGATCGAGGTTCCGCCGCGCCCACTGCTGGAAACGGTTCGGGTTTCCCGCTGCGCTTTTCGTCCCCCTCCCACGCGCGGGCTGACTGAACGGCGGGCCACTGCCCCGGACACTCACGCGAGGAAGGCCGAATCTGGCCAAAAGTCGCGCCAACACGATGGCCACCAGGACAAACGGGAAATAGCCGCTGCCGCCCGAGGCACCGGTGCTCACCAGCCAAGCGACGAGCCCGATTGCCATCGTGACGATCAGGAGAATCAGGCAGGCCTTGAACACCGCGCCTATCAAGCCACCCAGCACGGGACCGGAGGTCGCATCGCGAGGGAGGACTCCGGGAATCTTTTCCAAGATCCAGCCGAAGGCCTTCAGCACGCCATCTCCGAGTCCTGCGAGCCGATCACCGATCCCGGCCATCCCGGAGAGGCGCTTCCCCGCATCCACCCCGATGTCCCCGGCTCCTTCCGCCAGCATTTCGGCGGGATCGCCCATGGGAACCTCCACCCGCAGTCCGACGAACGACGGATGCGGCACGGGAGCGGGCACCGCCCAGTTCCACGAACCGTTCGTCCGCGCCCTCACCTCCAACAGTGCGGCCGGGGACAGCTCGTCCTTCGCCTCGAAACCGACCAGCCCCAGCGACGGGTGATGGAAATGCAGCGGATAGGGGAAGAAGAATGCCCTCTCGTTCGGCAACAGCCCCGCCGACAATCCGGCGTCGCGAGGAACATGCACGCCTGGGAGAGATTCCACCAAGGCCATCACCCGCGTACGGAACGAAGCCTTCCCTTTCCGCGGCAGCAGGAACACCCCCGCCGCCCGCGGGTCCGCGGGCGAGACCGCCACCGGATAGAGTGCCAGCTCGCAGCCGTGGCGGCGGGCATGCGCGACCTCGTGCAGCCATTCCACTGGATCGGCGGATGCCAGCCATCCCGCCGAAACGACCGCATCGGCGTCCGGCAAGCGAACCAGGGTGAGAGGAGTGGGCGGATTCAAGGGAAGGATGAGATGGCTTTCAAAAATCCAACGAGCTTCCGCCGGATGGAAGCTGGCGGAGTTCCGTGGGCGGGCAGCACGAGCCGTGGGTCGAAGCTGAAGAGCCCTCGTGGCGAGTAGAGGACACTGGTTTTGCCATGGTTCAGCATAATCTCCCACCGGACCCCCTGTCCCGGCTTCTGCAACCGGAGGATGCCCCGGGGATCATACCTCGCCACCAGCGTTTGCGTGGCAGCGGTGAGACCGTCCTCGGGATTGCTGCTCACCGGCCTGAAAGGGGTCAACGGACCAGCCGCCACGCCGGTTTCCACCTTCCAACTGAAATCCTCCGGGTCAAAGGTCCGGATCGTCTTTTCGCATTTCAACCTGAGGATACCGCGCACGACCGAAATGGAAATCGGTGCAGGCTGCATGCCCTCGATAAACGGATCTTCCCTGGATTCGATGACGGAATCCGGCTTGTGATCAGAGCCCAGCACCACGATGCGCCCATCGTTGAACGCGAGCCGCGGCCTGTTTGGCAGGTTGGTCCCCCGCAGCTCCGCGATCCGCACACCGGATTCCAACGACATCGCCTCGATGAGATCGGAGTAGCAGAAGAAAACCACGTTCCCCAGCACCGTGGCAAACTGCGGGAAGGCATGGCTCGGCGCGTCGTGATTCATCCTTCGCAGATAGTTCCCGTCGAGTTTGTAGGCCTGTGGTTTACCTCCCGGGACTTTCGCAGAGGTGATGACCCAGATGTGTCCTTCCGCCTCGGCGATCCATTGCTTCCTGCCACCGGGCACCTCCGCGATGAGGTGAGCTCCCCAGTTCTCCTGAGGCCAGCGCATCAACCGCCCGTCGCGACTGAAACCGAGACTTCCTCCGGAAATCGGGTCGAAGAGAAACGCGGTGGGTCGCGGGCATACGGGGAATAGAAAGGGAGATTGCGGGCGCAGCTTCGGCCATGCCCGCGTGTGGGAAGAAACCCGCTTGGCCGGACCGGGTGGGGTGACTTCCAGGGAGCACATTTGCTGCTCCTCCAGCGTGCCGCGGAACATCACGCGGTTGCCACCGCTGGACCAGGATTGGATCTCCAATCCATCCTCGCGATCCATCACGATCACCCGGCAAGCCCCGGCCCGTGATTCCAAAAGCATGGCGATTTCCCCGAGAATCGCCGTGCAGCGGGGGCTTTCGAGGTGCTCGCGCGCGGTGATGAACACCAAATCCTCGGCTCCGGTGGCGGCAGCGACCGAATCGCGCCATTTTCCCAAAGCGGCCTCCGGCCCCGGTGAAGGCACCAGCGCCCGCAGCGCCTGACCGACACCCGCCTTCGATTGGAGATCCAGCGGTTCCACATCCGAGGCCGTGGTACCGAACACCTCGATCCCGCCGCCCTCACGGAGCAGCGCCGGGTGGTGAGCCAGGCCGAGGGCCACGCCCAGCGAAAGCACTCGCCGCCGCCCCCACAGCCGCAGACCGCGGTCGAGCAACACCGTGTGCCGCAGCGGCGTGTCCTGCGGCGGATCCTCGCGCCGGAAATACAAAGCCTCGTTGTGCACCAGCCGCGCGGCCAGAACGAGATCATCCCACGCCAGCTCGCCCGGCAGCAGGCGGTCCACCGTGCCGCGGTTGGTGATGTCGGAAATGCCGCCGACGGGGAGCTCATTCGGTATCCCGAAGCGACCGGGGAAATTCACCATCGCGATCGCCCGCTTTGCCACCGCCGCGGCCAAGCCTTCCTCGCCGCCGGCGGCCGCGAGTTCATCGAGCAGCGGGCGGTTTTCCTGAAGCGCTGGAGCCGCTTCCACCAGCAGCGGACGAAACAATTCGGGTTGTTCAAGGCCGGTGCGTAGAAGGCTTTCGAGCGAATCCTTGTTCAGCTTTGCCAGACCGGTGAGCAGCGCCTTCGAGTCCTGCAGGAACTGCCTCCGGCCATCCTGCGCGGATTCCTCATGCCCCAACACCTGGGGTCCGGAAACCAATTGCCCGATCACTGTCAGGCTTTGCTCCCAATCCATCCGGCATGCCGGATCCTCAAAAACATGCGCAGCCAACAGGCCTTTCGCCTGCTGTGAAACGCGGAGATCGGCTGGCAAACGACGCACTGCCATCAAACCCGCCACCAAGGCCGTGAGCACCTGTTCACCAGCCGGGTTGGCATTTCCTCCCACCCGCCGGATCCAGTCACGTAGTTGTGGCTCTGGCTCCGGCCATTCGTCCCGGCACGCCGCGATCAACAACATCAACGCGCCCAACGGCGGCAGTCCTCCATTCGCGGCCAGATGGTGCAGCAACGGATGCAGTTCGCTCCACAGCGCGAGGGTTTTCCCCCGGCCTCGCCACTCCGCCGCCGCGCCATCACCGCTCCAGCACCAGAAATAGTCCGGCGCGGGATTGGCATACTGATTGGTGGCGAGTTGGCTCATGGCGTCTCGAATGACACGGGATCCCCCTCTGTCAGGCGCACCGCCGCACGGCTGGCGCGCACGAAATTCTCCTCCGCCATTTCCTCATGGCTGCCATCGGGATGCAGCAGTGCAAACCGGCTGGTGCCGAGACGCAGGCGCTCCTCCAACAACTCCGGCCACACATGGGAAGGCAACCGGTGGCCGCCAGGAAGCCACAAGCGCCCCGCCCGATGATATCCCTGCCCGCGCACCGGTGGCAGCGGATGGCCGGTGACGAACACGCGGTCGTCATCGCAGCGCGCGAACGACAGGCATTCCAGGCGCGGGGCGAAGGCGGCCAGCGCCCACGCCATGAAATCCGGCCAGCGGCACATCAATGCCTCCGCTGGTCGATCGGCATCGTCCGCCTCCAAGGACCACGCCACCGGCACCGGCGGCATGGCCACGGCTCCCCGCCGCGGCGGCCCCACCGGTAGCAGCGTGGCCAGCGGCACCCACCCGGTGGCAGGAGCCGTTTGTTCCGGCACTCGCTTGCCCAGCCGGGTCATCAAACCATCGGCGTCCTCGTGCCAGCGCCCGGCCAGCGGCAGCTTCATGAACACCGCTTCGTCGTCCTGCGGCACCCGCAGCCACCACCGGTCCGCTGCCGCGGCGCACAAGTCCCACCCCACCGCCCGCCACGAGGCGAGGGATTGAAGATCAGTGGCCGCGATCAGGCCGATGAAGCGGGCGCCGCTCACGGTTGTCCGACCTTTTCCCATAGCGCATCGGCCCGCTGGGCCAGCGACTCCTTCGCCGTGCCCGCTTCGAGCCATTCAATGCGGTTGGCCAGTACCCGCAATTCATCGCCGGCAGCCTCGCGGGTGCCATCGGTCAAACGGGTTTCCACCTCGTCGAGCCCGCGGGCAATCGACTCCGGATCCGGCGGTCGCCGCGCATGTGCCTGCGGGTGATCGGCGGCCTGCACTTCCGCAGCGGCCAGCGCGGCGGCCACGATCGATTCCACCACCTCGATCTGCTCCTCCCGATCCCAGATGTGACGCAGCACCCATAGGTCCGAAACACGGGCGGCCAATCGACCGCAGAGCAACGCGCTGGAGGCGATGACACGCTGGAGGCGCACCGCCCGGCGGTCCGAGACATCCATGCCCGCGTGGCGCAGCTTCTTGATCAGATCGAGATAAGGCTCCCGCACCGCGGAAAGATCGACCTGGCGGACCCACTGCTGGAAATCACGGAGCTCCCCGGCGGTCACGCTGGCCACGGCCTCGGCGGCGCGCTCCAGCTCCCAGCCTGCGGCCAAGACCTGACCAAGCTGGTCCTCCGGCACCGGTCCGCAGCGCACGCGCAGCAGGAAGCGATCGAACAAAGCACGCAGGGCATCGTCCTCCGGCAGGTGGTTGCTCGCGCCGACGAAGAACAAAGCGGGGATCGAGCGGGTTTCACGGCCGCGGCGGAAGACGCGTTCGTTCAAGGCCATCAGCAGGCTATTGAGGATCGCGCTGTTCGCATTGAGCAGCTCATCGAGGAACACCACGTCCGCCTCCGGCAGCATGCCCTCGGTGTTCGTCACCAGATCGCCTTCCTTGAGGCGGCGGATGTCGAAGGGCCCGAACAATTCGTTCGGCTCGGTGAAACGGGACAGCAGGTAATCGAAGGTGTGGCCGTGGAGGCGCGAGGCCAGCGAGTGGACCAACGCGCTCTTCGCCGTGCCCGGAGGCCCGTAGAGGAACAGGTTCTCCCGTGCCGCCAGCGCGACGCCGAGGAGATCGATGATCTCGTCCTTGCCGACGAAGGCGCGCTTCAGGGGGTCGAGCACTTCCTGCCCGAGACGCCGGGCCAGATCGGGAATCGCATCCGCATTCATGATTCTACTACGACAGGTGAAAGCAATCCGGAGCCGAGCTCCGTGACATAGGCACCGAGTTTCGTGCGCACGAGCGGCGCGATGCGCGGGTGGGCGAGCAACGCGCGGTCTTTCCGCCCATACGCCCGCTCCGCCAGCAACTGGCACAGCCCGGCATGGCGGAACACCGGGGAATCCTCTGGCAAGGTGACCGGCACTCCCGCGGCGGCCAGCGGGGCCATCACCGCCAGCGCCTGCATCGCCGCCAACAACGGGTCATCCTCGGACAGCGCCCGGGCCATCCGAAACAAATCCGCGAAATGACGCAACGCGAGATCCGCGGAGAAGTGCGCCTCCGGGAGCTCCGCGTCCGGCAGCGGCGTACCCGGCAAGCCTTTCGGAATCTCCTCCGCCTCGATATCCCGGTAGCCGAGGAAACATGCCGCCCGCACCAGGCGGATGGCCCCCCATTCCGCCCCCGCCGCATGATACGCCAAGGGCGGGCCGGGAAGATCCCGCACCGCCTCCTCATACCAACCGTGCAACAGCCGGTGGATCGCCTTCCGTTCCTCCGGATCGCTGCCCGCGAGACGGATCATCTCCACGGGCACCCGGCCGGGAAACGCCAACTCGGCGCGGCCGGTTTCATGCAGGGAGGTGAGGAAGCGGAGGATCACGGAATACGCGGCAGGCCTGGGACCAAGGTCCAGATGACGCATGTCTTGGCAAGAGACAAATCGTGAAGGGAATCACCGGACTCGGTATCGGAATCCATTTGACCGCCGCGGATTTCTCCTAACAGCGTCCGCGCGACATGAAGTCCAAACTGTTTGTCTATCTCCCCTGCTTCTTTTTCGCGAGCTGCGCCAGCATCGTCAGCAAGTCGAACTGGCCCGTGACGGTCACCAGCGAGCCCTCCGGTGCGCACGTGGTGATCAAGAAGCAGAACGGCCCGGTTATTCATGAAGCCAACACTCCGACGACGGTGACATTGAAATCCTCGGACGGGTTTTTCCGGTCCGCGCGCTATACGATGATGTTCACGAAAAAGGGCTGCCCAGCCCAGACGGTTCAAGTGTCGGCGGATGTGAACGGTTGGTATTTTGGCAATCTCCTTTTTGGCGGTGGCGCCCTCATTGGGATGGTGTTCGTGGACCCGGCCACGGGTGCCATGTGGAAAATGCCGGATACCGTCCATGCGGATCTCAAGCCGATGGCATCCATCGACAACGGCTTCGGCAAGAAGCTCAACATCGTGGACCGCAACTCACTTCCGGCAGATCTTCAACAGAAGCTCGTTGCTCTTAACTGAGTCGGCCGTCCCCCGATCTCAATCCTCCCGGTGGTCCGCCGCCGGGGGGAGCGCGGTGGCGCCGGCCACGCTGGTGATCTCGCCATCGGCGAAGCGGGTCCGGAGCGTATCCCCCGGCAACAATGCCGCGGCCGAGCGGATCAAGCGGCCCTCGGCATCCAGCGTGATGGTGAATCCGCGCTGGAACGCCGAATCCGGGCCGAGGGTGCGGAGCAGCCCGGCAACGTGGGCGAGCTTGCGCTGACGGGATTCGAGGGCGTCGCTGACCAACCGCTGGAGCTGCTTACCCAGCAGTGACACCCGCTCACTCCGGCGTTCCAATACCTTCGCCGGGTGGTGGGCGCGGTGGTGGGCGCGGGCTTCGGCCAAACGAGCCGCTTTCGCATCGAGGGTCGCGGCCACGGCGCGGTCGAGCCGGGTGCGCAGGGAATCGATCCGCTGGGTAGGCTCGCGCAAAAGACGTTCGCCGCCACGCTGGAGAGGACCACGCTTGAGGGCGTCCAGCGCGCGGGTGGCGGCTTGGAGGTTCTCGATGACCTGTCGGCCCATCCGGCGTTTGAGCAAGGCGAGGCGGACGGTGAGTTCCTCGCCATCCGGCACCGCCAGTTCGGCGGCGGCGCTGGGAGTGGGCGCGCGCAGGTCCGCCACGAAATCAGCGATGGTGAAATCGATCTCGTGGCCGACCGCGGAAATGACCGGGATCGAGCACGCGGCGATGGCGCGGGCGACCACCTCCTCATTGAAACACCACAGGTCCTCGATGGAACCGCCGCCGCGGCCGACGATCAGGACATCGCAGCGCGGGATGCCATGCCGCTCCGGGTTCGCCATACGCTCGATGGCGCGGGCGATTTCGAACTCCGCGCCCTTGCCCTGCACGCGCACCGGCATCAGCACCGGCTGGACCCACGGCGCGCGGCGCGTGAGGATATTGAGAATGTCGCGGATTGCCGCGCCGGTGTCGGAGGTGACGATGCCGACCACGCGGGGAAATTTCGGAATCGGCTTCTTGCGGTTCGCGTCGAACAGGCCCTCGGCGTGGAGTTTCCGCTTCAGCGCCTCGAACCGCGCCTGGAGGTCGCCGAGTCCGGCGCGCTCCGCCTTCTGGACGATGATCTGGAGCTGGCCGCGTGCCTCGTAAACGCTGGCCTCCGCGAACACGCGGACCTTCGCGCCATCCTCCAGTGCGTCGTGGCCTTGGCGCTTCCGCGCGCCGAACATCGCGCACTGGATCTGCGCGCCCTCGTCCTTCAGCGAGAAATACCAGTGGCCGCTGGCCTGTTTCTTGAGGTTGGAAACCTCGCCTTCGATCCACAGTTCGCCGACCTGGACCTCGATGACGTTCTTGATGCGCCGCAGCAACTGCGTGACCGAAAGCGCCTTCGGCTCCGCGGGTTTCGGTTTGGCAAACAAGTCGTCCACGGCGCGAGGATGCCGCCGGGCCGCCACGCGGGCAAAGAAAAAGGCGCGGATCGCGCCGCGCCTTGTTCCATGAACCATTGCTCCTTGGCCTCTCTCATTTCTGCATGCTGGAGACGATCACGCAGCCTGTCCCTTTCAGGGCGTTTCCAGTATCGGTTACTGCGACCACAGAGGTGATCGATTTTACCCTGGCCTCCGTGTTGGTCCAGAAACCTGCCGATCTCAGCAATACGGGCATCCACCTCAGGCATCGCCACCCTCTGGTGGGTGACCATGTTAGGACCTTTCCGCGAAATGAGATACTCGGGATAGCAGAAGCGGATGAACCCGCCCCAACCACTCAAACGCAATTCGGCCAGATACCCGGGGAGATTCAGGGCAATGCGCCGATGGGTCTCGAAATACCCCCTCAGATTTTCGGGAAGACGGAGCGCGTGGAATTCCTTCAGGCTGAATTTTCGTGGCCCGTGCCTCAAGTCCATCCTCTTCCGCCGCGTTCGATCGTAGCGGGTAAAGTCGCTCCATCGCGACCATTCATGGTTCTGGATGAATGGCAGCACCTCTTGAAGTTTGTGTGCATCGGGGCGCCGCATCGCCTCCTCGGACAGCTCCAACCAACAGACCCATCCCCTCTGATAAGGGACTTCGATTGGAACAAGGGGTGCGTTATATTTGAGCCGCCACAAGCGGCGTAGCTCGCGGTCGAGTTCACGCAGTTTTTTCTCCACTGCATGTTTGGGATTCCGATTTGGATTCATGGGATATGGGTGGGGTTGGTGGATTCAAAGGAGCCCGCGCGCGAAACGGGGGCGTGGTCTAACGATTCGGATCGATCGGAGTTCATGCGGGAAAAGGACGCGATGTGCGTGCGCGAAGGCCCTCGGAAAACGCACCACCGCATGCGTGTGGCGGAAGGGCGTCACTCCGCCGCGGCTGCAAACGCGCGGCCGGGCACTGGCTTCGGAAGGCTGGCCAGACACAGGTCCGCTGGCTCCCGGATCAGGGAACGACGGCGGACAGGGCTGGGAGATCAGTGACGCATGAAGGAACGCTCACTTTATCCTTCTAGCACGCCCGGTCAACCGCGGAGACAGCGCCATCCGTTTGGAAAACAGGCCCTTGTTCGGAAGCGGGCGTCCCGCTAGACGAGCGGCGTGCAGAAAGAGCACTCGCCTTTGTGGAGCCGCTTGGAGGCTTTCGGGTTGGATGAACCCGATGCCAGCCTCCCCTTCACCGCCCGTCTCGCGCGGGAACAGGGCTGGACCCACGCCGAGACCGCCCGCGTGGTCCGCGAATACAAGCGCTTCCTGTTCCTCGCCGCGGTGGCCGGACATCCCGTCTCGCCTTCCGAGCCGGTCGACCACGCCTGGCACCTGCACCTGCTCTACACCCGCAGCTACTGGCAGCGGTTGTGCCGGGAGGTGCTGGGATTCGACCTCCACCATGAGCCGACGCAGGGCGGCCATGACGAGCGCGTGAAGTTCCACGACTGGTATTCCCGCACGCTCGAGAGCTACCGCTTTCACTTTGACGAAGATCCCCCGGCCGACCTGTGGCCGGCACCCGGCGCGAAGAAGTCCGGGAGCAGCGGGGCGCGTTGGTTCGAGCCCGCGCGCTTCTGGCTGGTCCCGAAATTCTGGCCCTTCCGGCGCGGCGGGCATTCGCCTTTTGCATGACAACACTGACCACGACCCTGAACTCCGCCACGATTCCGATCCTCGATTGGAAGGGCCCGCAGTTCCTCGTCTTCTACCTCGCGGCCTTCATCGGCGCGCTGATCTGGACCAGCATCCGCTCCGGACAACTGGCCAAACGTTTCGAAGGGGCACCGAATCCCCGTCCGCCGACCGATCCCTTCGAAATTGCCTTCCTGGCGGGAGGCACCCCGCGCGTCGTCCAGCTCGCGGTGGCGCGGCTGCTGAAGCTGGAGCTGATCTCGTGGCGGAAGCGCTGGACCGGCGAATACCTGGCCACCACCGGCAAGCCGACCCGCGAGTCGCTCCACCCGGTGGAGTCCGCATTGTTCGTCCACCTGCTGGGCCGCAGGGAAATCAGCGTGAGCGAGGCCATGAACTGCTGCCGCGGGGCGATCGCCCCCATTGAAACCCGGCTTGCCGCCGCCGGACTCCGGCCGACCATGGCGGAGAAGAACAAGGCGTGCCTGCGGGCTACGTGGCCCATGTTCCTGCTGATGGGAATAGGAGTCCTCAAGCTCGTCATCGGCCTCACCCGGGACAAGCCTGTCGGCTTCCTGATCGTGGCCCTTTTCCTCACCCTCATGGTGACGGTGATCCTCATGCAGATCTTCATCAACCGCTCCGGCATCCTGACCGCCGCGGGACGGGACATGCTGGCGGATCTCCGCGTGGATCAGGCCACCGGTTCGCGGGAAAGCGGGTTCGCCCCCGACTTCCCGCTCTGGTCCACCGGCGTGGCGCTGGCGGGAGCCTACGCGATCACCGGCATCGCGGATGCCGAAGCGGTGGCGACCTCCCTCAACCGCCACCTTTCGAGGAATCCAGCCGGTGGAGGAGATTCCTCGGGTGGAGGCTGTGGGTCAGGTTGCAGCAGCAGCGGCTGTGGCAGCAGTTGCGGAGGTGGAGGCTGCGGTGGCTGTGGCGGGGATTGACCCATTCCGTCACGGTTCGAGCGCCGGAAGGAAGCTCTTTGTCCCATCGGGACTATCTCCCAAAGCCCGGGTTTGCGGCGCAGCCGCTACCCCGGGTGGCAGTCGAGAGCGATTCCTACGCCGAAGGCGTTGCGTCCGGAGGAGAAGTTCGAATCCCCTGCATGCAACCCCCATCATCGAGCTTCTCGCTCGGACGCAACCCGTTCCGGGTAATGGGTTTTCGCGCCGTTCCCCCAGGGTAGCGGCTGCGCCGCAACCCTGGGCTTTGGGATGGAACCCCGTTGGGGCATCACGCCTCCTGCTTCTTCCCGGCCACCAGCGAGGCCAGCACGCCGGTCGCGAGGATGGCGAGAATCACGCCGAGGATGGTGAAGTTAAAGGACTCGCCGAGCAGCTCCTTGAGCCACTTCGCGGCGAGCATCTTGCCCCCCACCACCAGCAGCACCATCGAAAGCGCGGGCTTCAGGAACACGAACTTGGCGATCATGCCCGCCAGCGCGAAGTAGAGCGAGCGCAGGCCGAGGATGGCGAAAACGTTGCTGGTGAAGACCAGGAACGGATCCGCGGTGATCGCGAAAATCGCGGGGATCGAGTCGACGGCGAAGATCACGTCGGTGAACTCCACCAGCACCAGCGCCACCGCCAGCGGGGTGAGGAGGCGCTTGCCCTTCGGCGCGGCAGCCACCACCGGATCGGTCACAATGGGGTCGCCGGCCACGGCGGGTTCCTCGGACGCCTTTTCCCCGGCTGTGACAATGAAGTGCTGGCCGTGGTAGTCACGGGTCACCGGGAAGAACTTCCGCAAGTAGCGCACCAGCGGGTTGTTTTCCGGGTGTTCCTCCTTGTCCTTCATCACCAGCATCTTGATGGCGGTGAAGATCAGGAACGCGCCGAAGATGTAGAGCACCCAGTGGAAGTTCGCGACCAGCGCGGAGCCCACGCCGATCATCAAGCCGCGCAGCAGCAGCGCGCCGAGGATGCCCCAGAACAGGACCCGGTGCTGGTACTTCGCCGGCACCGCCAGCGAGCCGAAGATCATCGCGATGACGAAGATGTTGTCCACGCTCAGCGACTTCTCCACCACGTAGCCGGTGAGGTACTTGGTGGCGGCGAGCTTGCCGCTGTTGATCACGCCATCGACGGCATCGACGCCCATGCCGAGACCGAACCAATGGCGGTCATAGGCGAAGTAGACGACGCTGGAAAACGCCACACCGAGGGTGATCCACACGGCGGACCACCCGAGGGATTCCTTGAAGCCCACCACGTGGGACTTCCGGTGGAACACGCCGAGGTCGAGCGCCAGCATGAGGAGCACGAATCCAATGAAGATAAGCCAAGCCCAAATCATCCGGACAACGTGACGCCAATCACGCCGCGCGACGATTGGAAAGGGCATGGCGGATTCCACCCGGGGTGAGAATCGGGCCTCACGGAGCGACGGCCTCAATTGGACCGCGGACTTCAGTCTTCTCTACCAAAGATGTGGACTGAAGTCCGCGGTCCAATTGGGGCTGCAATATGGCAACATCCTGGCCCTACCCCCACAGCACCTCTTTCGTGATGCTCTCCCGCGTGGGACATCCGCAGAGCAGCATCGCGATCTCCAGCTCGGTGCGCAGGATCTTCAGCACATGGGCCACGCCCACCGGCCCGGCGACGGCGAGGCCGTGGAGGATCGGGCGTCCCACCATCACCGCGTCCGCGCCCAGGGCGAGGGCTTTCAAGACATCGGTGCCACGGCGGATGCCACCGTCCACGATCACCGGCACTTGCCCGGAAACCCGCTCCGCCACCCGTGGCAGAGCCTCGATGGAGGCGGGCGCGCCATCGAGCGTGCGGCCACCGTGGTTCGAAACGATCAGGCCCTCCACGCCCGCATCGAGCGCGCGGGCGGCATCGTCCGCAGCCAGGATGCCCTTGAGCAGGATCGGCAGCTTCGTGTGCTCCCGCAGCCAGACAAGGTGCTGCCACTGCGGCAGGTGCGCGATGTAGGCCGGATCGAACACGGACTCGCACATCGGCAGGGCCGGGCGGCCGCGCAGGTTCACCGGTTCGAGGCCGGGCGGGAGCTGGAAATTCGCGCGCTGCTCGCGGTTCCGCAGGCCATTGACCGGGGCATCGACGGTGACGACGAGGGCCTCGTAGCCCGCCAGCTCGGCACGACGGATCAGATCCAGCGTGTGGTCGCTGTCCGGCTGCATGTAGAGCTGGAACCACAGCGGGCCCTTCGCCGCGGTGGCGAGGTCCTCCAGCAACACGGTGGCCGAGGTGCTGACCACGGTGCAGGCCTCCATCGCGGCGGCCCCGAGCACGGTGGCGAGCTCGCCGTCCGGATGCATCAGCCGGTGGAAGGCGGTGGGGGCAATGATCACCGGGTGGGGCAAGGTGCGGCCGAGCAGGCTGACGGCGGTGTTCGCGCCGGTGAAATCGCCGAGCACACGCGGGAGCAGCTTCAGCCGCTCGAAGGCCGCGTGGTTTTCTCGCAGGGTGCGCTCGTCCGCCGATCCGCCGGAAATGTAGGCCCAGGCCGCCTCATTGACGTGGGTGCGCGCCAAGGCCTCGTAGTCCTCGAGGGCCACGACGTGGGATGGGATCTGGGTGAGCGGCGGCGACGGCATGGGCGGACTTTAGGAGGAGTCGAGCCTTTAGGCGAGGAGGGTCTTCCGGGAAGCGGAGTCTCGCGGAATCCTTTACAGGAAAAGCCTCCGACGCAAAAAGGCAGCCCGCGTTTCCACGGGCTGCCTCGATGTTCACCGGAGGTCTTTTCTGGATTTGAAAGCCGGATGACCTCCGCCTCCTGGAAGACCCTCCTCGCCTAAAGGCTCGACTCCTTCAGAACTCCTCGTGCAGGTCCTGTTTCACCCGCCGCCGTTCGGAGCGGTGGGCGATCTGGCGGATCTGCTTCGGCGTCAGTTCCTCCTCGCGGTCGCGCCACGAAGTGGTGGCTCCCGCCATGATGCAGCCGAGCGGGCGGATTTCCCCGATGATCTCGGCGAGGCCGAAATCCCGGATCTGCTGCTTCACGCTCCGCGCGTCCTTGTAGGCCACCGGTGTCTCGCTGAGGTCCGGCTTGCCGCAGAACCAGCGGACATCGAGCCCCTCGGTGGTGCGGCGGATCGTTTCCTTGCGGTGCGATTCGTCGTGAAACTTCCGCCGCAGCGCGGTGCGGGACACATTCCGCCCGGCCCCGTGGGGCGCGAACGAAAGGTAGTCCGCGTTGTCCTTGCCAAGCACCAGCAGGATCGGCTCCGCCATGTTCAGCGGAATCAATCCCGGCAGCGGTCGGCAGCGGTCATCGTTCCACGCCGGGGTCGCGCCCTTGCCGTGCAGGAACGTGTCGCCACGCTTCCACACGAAATTGTGCTCGTTGCCGAGCGTGGCGATTTCCGGCGCGCCGATCCGTTCGAGGAACCGGCGGTGGATGCAGGCGTGGTTGGCGCGGGTCCAGCGGGACACGTATTGCAGCGCCTCCCAGTAGGCCTTGCCTTCCTCCGAGCTGGCATCGAGCCAGGCTCCGGCATCGGGTATGTGCAGCCCCTTCTTCGCCATGTGCTTCAGGGCGGCGATGTAGCCGCGCTTGTAAACATGGGCACCGAGGCCGCGCGATCCGTGGTGGGTGACGAGCACCCGACACACGCCCTTCCCTGCCAACCGCTCAGCGAGGTCGTGATGACCGGCCTTGCGGAAGGCCTCGACGGTGCCGGCGTCGACATCCAGCTCGCCGATGTAGGCGAAATGGTTGCCGTCACCCTGGTCCGCCATATGGACCCGCGCGCGATCGCGCAAGCCACTGAGGAAGGGATTGTCCCACACTGCCTCGTCGTGGACCGGATCGGCCACCAGGGTATCGAGGTGACGGTGGCCCAGGCCGAAGCGGGTGCAGGTTTCCAGCGCGTCAAGCTCCGCACCCACCTCGCTGCGCTCGTGGTAGAACGTGGCGAACATGGAGCAGCAGATGTCGGAGGAATGCGCGGCGGGAATGATGGCATTCTCCACCGCGATCACGCCGCCGACGGGCATCACTGCCTTGGCCTTCCCGGTGGGGCAGGCGTCCGGCATCACCGCGCCGCGGGAGATGACGGGCACCTTCAGCAGGTCCCGCATCTGCCGCCGCACGGCTTCGATGTTCTCATACTCCTCGCGGTTGGCGTGGCGGATCGCTTCGGCAAAGGGCGCGGGCTTGTCCCGCAGCACCGCCTTGGGCGGGGGCGGACCGAACTCGCGGGCGAGGAGCTTGAGCGCGTATTTCGGATCGTGGATGCCGCGGGCAGCGAAGCCCGCGGCGGTTTCGAGCATTTGATGGATCACCGGGCCGGGCTCGTATCCGGCGGCGATGAGGTCTTGTTCAGTGATTGGTTTCATTCAGGAGCTCAGGCCACCCGCAGGTAGGGCCTGAAGTTCCCGGCCGGGATCGAGTAATCGGCGATGTCGAGCAGGCGGCCGTTGCGGATGACACCCTGGCGGATGATTCCCTCGTAGCGCATGCCGAGCTTTTCCATCACCCGTCCCGAGGCCGGGTTGTTGAGAAGGTGCGTGGCCTGGATCCCTTGCAGGTCCAGGTCCTCGAATCCGAAACGGAGCACCTCGCGGGCGGCCTCGGTGGCGTAACCGCGGTTCCAGTAAGGAACCCCGATCCAGTAGCCGAGTTCGGCACGCGGGCCCTGGGCGAAGAGCCGCAACGAGATCGCCCCGATCAATTCGCCGCTGCCACGCAGGGTGACAGCGAAGGGGGCGAGCTTGCGGTTCCGCCACAGCATCGGGTGCGAGGCGATCCAGATCTCCGCCATCCGGTCCGGATAGGGGTGAGGGATCTGGCTCGTCATTTCCGCCACACGGCGGTCACCCGCGAGCTGCTGCACGCGCGGCCCATCCGCGATCGCGAAGGGACGCAGCACGAGGCGCTCCGTTTCAAGGGTGGGAATGTGAAGAGGGTTCATGGGAGTGAGTGTTCTACGATTGAAGGGTTGGACGGCGGTTCCCGCCGCGGGATTCGAGGAAGTGGTCCCAGTCCTCGATCTGGTGGTGGTTCCGGATCCGCGCGGAAGCGGGGATCGGCCGCGGCTTCCGCGGGACGGAGAGCAGCCGGAGGCCGGCTTCTTCCGGGGTGCGGTTGCCCTTGCGCTGGTTCACCCGGCGGTCGGACAGCACGCAATTGTGCCAATTGTTTTCCCCACCGCGGGAGCGCGGCAGGACGTGGTCGATGCTGGCCTCGGCCGGGGCGAGTGTCCGGCCGGTGTACTGGCACCGCCCCTCATCCCGCTCCCAAAGCCCTGTCAGCCCGAAGGACAGGCGGACCATGGGGACGCGGTCGTAGCGGGTGAGGACGATGACGGTGGGCACGCGGACCTGGCCGCGTGTGGTTCCGATCGCGGCCTGGCCCTCCGCCGGGGCCAGGCCGCGCCATTCCTCCCACTCCAGCGCCTGCATGTCGTGCGGCCCTTCGATCAACAGGCCGCGCGCGCTGCCAGCCGCCAGGTGGCCGAAGGCCTCCGCGGGCGTGATGGCATCGATGGCCTGCCAGTGCCGGTTGAGCACCAGCACCGTGGTCTGGTGGAGCAGGTTCGCGTTCATGGGAAAAAGGAAGGCTGTGGGGTGGAGGAAATCTGGGGTGAGCTACCGGAATCGAACCGGTGCTTCCGCGATCACAACGCGGGGTGCTAGCCGTTACACCAAGGTCACCATTGGAAGGTTGGAGGTCGTTTCATCATGTCATCCGGGCATAGCTCCGCCCGATAGAGACATATCTGTCATCCGTCATGCCTGAGACATGACATTCGGATCACAGGAAGGAATCCAGGAAGCGGATCCGCCCGGTCGGACGGAAATGGGAAAGCGGTCGGGAGAAATTCAGCGGGCTAGGCCCGGGTGGATGGATGGAGTGGGATTCGTGTGGGAAAATTGGCTCGGGATGGTCCGGGGTTTTTGCGGAAAACAAAAAACCCCGCTTCCGGGTGGGAAGCAGGGTAGCGGCAAATCCTTGATTCTGCGGCTGTCAGGCTCCTTCGAGCCCGGTTCTGCTTCCCTTCGGTCGATGACCGGCGGCGGCAAACATTCCAACGGTGGAATGGGAGCGTTTGCTCCAAATGACGTTACCCGCCGACCACTGGCTGACCGCACCCGCCTCAATCGAGAGGCAGGGTTTCAGGCCGGTGCTGGTGGATGGGTATCGCATGGCGCTGCTTTCGGGAACGCTTTCCAGATATAACGATGCGTCCAACGCGTCAACGGGTTTTTCGAATTATTTTATCTTCGGCCATCATTCCTGCTCTGATGTGGAGTGCGGCGGGCAATCGCCGCCTTTGCGCGGAGGCGAGGTATCGCCGGTGAAAAGGCCTGCGTGGGGCAACCGACTCCCACGTTCCAAAACACCTGCATCTCTGGTCCAAACCCTTTCCCCTGAATGCGATTTTCTCTCCGTCGATTCTCTCCCGCGCCCAAAGCGGCGATGCTCGCCGCACTCCACATTGGAGTACGATTTTGCCGTCCGCCGGGGATCTGCTAGAGTGCCGCATGCCCGTGGCCGAATGGATCGTGGATTGGAAGACGTCGCTGGCGATCACGGGGGTGCTCTTCATCCAGCTCCTCGGCCTGGTGCACGTGGTCCACGCGCTGATGCACGTCCGCACCGCACAGGGGACGATCGCGTGGATCGTGTGCCTGGTGACCTTCCCATATATCGCGATCCCGATCTACTGGATCGCCGGTCGCAACCGCTTCGAAGGCTACGTGCGCGCCCGCCGCGGCGAGGACGCGGACCTCTACAAGCTGGCGGAGGACATGCACAAGCGCCTCCGTGCCTACGAGCTGCCCGCGGAGGATGGCTTCGCCCGCGGCGCGGAAATCCTCGGCGGACTGCCCTTCACCCGCGGCAACCGCCTCGACCTGCTCATCAACGGCGAGGAGACCTTCCAGGCCCTGTTTTCCTCGATCAAGAAGGCCGAACGCTACCTGCTGGTGAACTTCTTCATCGTGAAGAACGACCGCATCGGCACCCGCTTCAAAGAAGCCCTGATCGAACGCGCCAAGGCCGGGGTACGGGTCTACTTCCTCTTCGATGAAATGGGCTCCCACAAACTGTCCCGGCGCTACCTCCGGGAACTGCGCGCCGCGGGGGTGGAGTGCCATTACTTCGGCACCAACCGCCATTGGTGGTCGCGCCTCCAGATCAATTTCCGCAACCACCGCAAGATCGTCGTCGTGGACGGCAAGGAAGCCTTCCTCGGCGGGCTCAACGTGGGCGACGAATACCTCGGCCGCGACAAGCACTTCGGCGCGTGGCGGGACACCCACCTGAAGATCGAGGGCCCCACCGTGCAGGCGATCCAGCTCGTGTTCCTGGAGGACTGGTACTGGGCGTGCAGCCAGATGCCGGAGCTCTATTGGGACCCGGATCCGGACGCCGGCACCGCGCAGGCCGCGGTGATCCCCACCGGCCCGGCCGATCCCGCGGACTCCTGGCAACTGGTGGTGGCGGAGGCTGCGAATACCTCGCGGACCCGGTTGTGGATCGCTTCACCCTACTTCGTGCCGGACGGCGGCGTGCTCACCGCGCTCCAGGCCGCCGCCATCCGCGGCGTGGACGTGCGGATCCTGATCCCGGAAAAGCCGGACCACCTGCTGGTGTGGCTGTCCTCCTTCTCGTTCCTCGAAAGCACCCTGCCCTTCGGCGTGAAAATCCACCGCTACCAGAAGGGCTTCCTGCACCAGAAGGTGATGCTCATCGACGACCGACTGGCCTGCGTCGGCACGGCGAACCTCGACAACCGCTCGTTCCGGCTGAACTTCGAAATCAGCGCGCTGTCCCCCGATCCCGCGTTCGTGGCGGAGGTGAAGGCGATGCTGGAAAAAGATTTCGAAGGGACCCGCGAGGCGAGGGTCAGCGACTTCACCAAGCGCTCGTTCTGGTTCCGCGCCGCGTGCCGTGCGGCACGGTTGTTCGCGCCGGTGCAGTAAACCAAGGAGCAGGGACATTCCTGTCCCGTTCTTACTCTTCACTGAAGACGAAGAACGGGACAGGAATGTCCCTGCTCCCAGTCAATCGAATCAAGCCGCCGCGTAGCTCAGCTTGTCATCGGTATCGAGGTAGTCGAAGAGCGTGCTCTCCGCCGGATCGATTCCGACTTCGGCGCAGACGCCGACGAACCAATCCTTCTTCTCCGGATTGTCATACGGACGGAAGGCTTCGATGCCGTCCGACCAGCCTTTGACCTCTTCCGCGGACTTGGCCTGGCCGTTGGCCTCGATCCAGGCGGTGATCTCCTGGTCGCTGGCTCCGGATTCAAGGAGCTTCTTCACCTCGTCCGGGTTCACGCCCTTGAAGTCGAAGAGCATCATGTCGAGCGGACAGGCGAAGTGGTATTCGCCGACGGTGCCGGCGATGGAGGCGCGGCCCTTGTCGATGGCGCGGGCGAGAATCACGTAGCCGCCGAGGCGGGTGCGCGGGCTGCGGGGAGCTTCCTTGGTCAGGTCTTTGGCTGCACTCATGGTCGTTTCGTTGGTTAAGTGGGAGTCTGACTGTCGCGACGATCGTTCGGATCGCCACCGAGAGATTGGCTACACCTGTCGCTTTGTCAACGGATGTCGCGAAAAATCGCTCGGATTTTTCGTCACCGGCGGTAGCGTCGCGCCATGATGAGCCCTGCCGACATGGATCCCCGCGTGAAGCGGACCCGGCAGATGCTGTACGCGGCCTTCATGGAACTGCTGGCCGAGAAGGGCTTCGAGGCGATCACGGTGGCGGACATCACCAAGCGCTCGACGCTCCACCGCGCCACTTTCTACGGCCACTTCACCGACAAGTTCGCGCTGCTGGAGGCGAAGATCGGCGACGATTTCCAGGAGATGCTCGATTCCCGGCTGGCCAACGCCAGCAACTGCCAGGAGGGCCTGCGCCAGCTCATCCTCGCGGTGTGCGATTTCTTCTCACGGGTGGCGGCCGGCTGCCAGAAGCACCAGCGCCAGTTCGACCCGATCATGGAAACGCGAATCAAGACGATGGTGCGGGACTTCCTGCTGGCCGGTCCGCTACAGAAGCATGGCGCGAGCGCCGATACCCAGCTCCGCGCCACCATGGCGAGCTGGTCGATCTGCGGCGCGGCCCTGGAATGGAGCCGCCATCCGCAAAGCACCACCGAGGAGCTCGCGAAGGCGATGCTACCCCGCGTGGTCTTCACGCTGCACGGGGAGTAATGCTGGCTGGGAGCAGGGACATTCCTGTCCCGTTTTCCGAAAATTTGCCAGCGAAGCTGGGTGGCTTTTGAAAAACGGGACAGGAATGTCCCTGCTCCCAGCTATTTTTTCCGACAAAGGCACCCGGCCTCATGATCGTTCACCATGCCGGTGGCCTGCATGAAGGCATACATCGTGGTCGACCCCACGAAGTTGAACCCCGCCTTCCGCAAGGCCTTGCTCATGGCATCGGATTCGGGCGAGGTCGCTTTCATGTCCTCGCGGGACCGCACCTTCTGCTCACGCGGTTTCCCGCCGATGAAACTCCACAGCCACTTCACCACATCCCCTTCCCTCTCCCGCAGCGCGATCCATGCACGCGCGTTCTGGCGAAACGCCTCGATCTTGCCGCGATGGCGGATGATGCCGGGATCGAGCACCAGCTTCTCCAGCTCGGCGTCGGTCATCTTCGCGACCTTCGCGATCTCGAACTGATGGAACACCTTGCGGTAGTGCTCGCGCTTCTGGAGCACGGTCCACCAGGAGAGGCCCGCCTGAGCGCCTTCCAGGCAGATCATTTCGAAAAGATGGCGCTCGTCCCGCGACGGCACGCCCCACTCGGTATCGTGGTATTCGACATAGAGCGGCTTGTCCACGGGCACCCAGAAACAGCGCTTCGGTTCCATGCCGCGAGCATGGCGATCAGGGCGATTCGAGCAACCGATAACCAATCCCCGGCTCGTTGCGGATGATGAGTTTGTCGCCGAGCTTCTTCCGGAGATGGTTGGTGTAAACGCGCAGGTAGTGCGATTGCCCGTCGCCCTGCGGTCCCCAGACCTCGCGGAGGATCTGGCGCTGGGTGACGATCTTTCCGGCATGCCGGGCGAGCACGCGCAGGAACGCGAACTCGGTGGGAGTGAGCTTCATCGGCACGCCCGCCAGCTCGGCCTCGTGCCGGTCCTGGTGCATGACCAGCGGGCCGACGGTGATCTCAGGCGACTCGGTGGATTGGCGGCGACGCTGGATGACGGTGAGCCGCGCCAGCAGCTCGGCGGTGCCGAAGGGCTTCGTCACGTAGTCATCGGCCCCGTGTTCCAGCGCGGCGACCTTGGTGTCCTCCTGATCGCGGACGGACAGGATCAACACCGGCACGTCGCTCCAACCGCGCAGCTCCTTGAGCACCTCCAGCCCGTCCATGTCCGGCAGTCCGAGATCGAGCAGCACCACCTCCGGACGAGCGAACGCCGCCTCCTGCAAGCCGAGCCTGCCGTTCTCCGCCTCCTTCACCGTGTAGCCACGCGATTCCAAGGCCAGCCGTAGCAGGCGGCGGATCTGGATTTCGTCATCGATGATGAGGGCGGTCATGAGGAGGCTGAAGACCCTTTGAAGGTTTCAGAAACAAGGACGGCAATGTCCTGGCTCCCAGGATCCATGAATTCGGCGGCCATGGCGATTTCGAAGACCGCGCCGCCGGAGGGATGATTCCACGCCGTGATGTCGCCGCCAAGCGCACGGATGAAGCCGCGTGCGATCGAAAGGCCGAGGCCGGTGCCTCCCGCGGGAGAACCCGGCGCGCGGTAGAACTTCCCGAACACCCGCGATTCCTCGCCGACAGGCAGCCCCTTGCCGTGGTCTCGCACGCTGAGATGAAAGCGGCCCTCCGCGTGGCGGGCGGAAACCTCGATGGGCGTGCCCGCTGGCGTGTAGACGGCGGCGTTGTGAAGGATGTTCGCCAGGGCCTGCACCACCAGCGCGTGGTCGGTTTTCACGAACGGGAAATCCTCCGGCAGATGCAGCTCCACCGGATGGGCTTTCAGAAGGTCGCCCACGGCAAAGGTCGCTTCATCCACCATCTCCACCACATCGGTCCATTCGAGCTGCGGCTCCACCACCTGCGATTCGAGTCGCGTCATTTGCAACAGCCCGTCCACCAGCCGCTGGAGCCGCTTGGTCGCGGTATCGATTTCCGAGATATACGGATCGCTCGTCGGCCCGCCGATGCCCTCCACCGCGGCCCGGATCACCGCCAACGGGGTTTTCAGCTCATGCGAAACGCTGTCGAGCAAGGTGCGGCGCAGGCGCTCGGATTTCTCGATCAGCTCCGCCTGGTTCACCGCCTGGATGAAGTGCTCCTTTTCCAGAACCAGCGCGAGCTGGAGCGCGAAGGCCTCGATGGCCTGCCGCCGCACGAAATCGAGCGCGCCCTCGCGGGTCTTCACGCCGAGCACGCCCATCGTCGAGGTCGCCGTCTGGAGTGGAAACCAGGTGGCCTGCGATTGCGGCAGGGTGTCGGTGAAACGCCCGGCGGTCTGTTTGTTACCATACGCCCAGGCCGCCACGCCGAACTCCTGCTCCTCCGGCACGAAGGTGCTCGCGGGATGGACCTCGGACGGCAGCGTGTGGTCGAGCCGCCGCACCACCAGCGCGGTGTCCGCATCGAGCACGGAATCGATGATCCGCAGCGCCTCGGCCAGGCCCTTGCCGGTTTCCGGTGCGAGCGCCGCGCTCTGGGTGACCCGCAGCAGCGCGTCCGTCTCCATCTGCCGCCGCCGCTCGGCGATCTCGCGTTTCTTCAAGCGCGCGGTAAGATGGCCCATGGCGGTGGCCACGGCAAAAAACAGCACCAGCATCACCACGTCCTCCGGCTTCTGGACCTGAAGGGTGAAGCGCGGCGGAATGAAAAAGTAGTTCCACGCCAGCGCGCACAACGCCGCCATCAGCAGCACCGCGCCGCGCGAATAACGCAGCGCCGCGATCACGATCCCGAAGAGGAACACCAGCGCGGGCATGGTGTAGCCGCCGATCGAGCGCAGGCCCCAACACGCCGCCGTGAGCATGGCGGTACCGAGCAACACCTTGCCATATTCCACCGCGGCATGAACCGGCGGGGCCTTCGGAGCCTTCGCGGCGGCAGGCGGGCGCCCCACCAATGGCCTCACCACGCACACATCGATGTCGCCGCTGCCGGCAATGAGCTGGTCGGCGAGCGAGGCTTTCCAACGCGAGCGTTTGTCCGGCTTGCCGACGATGATCTGGGAAACGTTCCGTTCGCGGGCCACCTGCAACAGCGTGGCCGCGATGTCGTCGCCGGTGGCATGCACCACCTCGCCGCCGAGCTTCCGCGCCAGATTGAGTCCACGCGCGAGCAGGTCCTGCTGCTGCGGCGTGAGCGGCTGGGTGCGCTCCACCCACACCGCCAGCCACGGACACCCGAGCCGGCCCGAGGCGCGGCGGGCCCAGCGAATCAGGCTTTCCGAGTACGGCGAGGGGCCCACGCCGACCATCAACCGCGCGTTCGTCTTCCACGGGCTGCTCACCCGTCGCGCACGGCGGATGTCCTCGAGATCGCGGTCCACCCGCTCCGCGGTGAAACGCAGCGCGAGCTCGCGCAGGGCCGTTAGATTGCCCTCACGGAAAAATCCATCGGCCGCGGCCTGCGCGCGCTCGCCGAGGTAGACCTTCCCCTCGGCGAGGCGCTGCATCAGCTTCTCCACGCTGAGGTCCACGAGCTGGATCTCGTGCGCGCGGTCGAGCATCGAGTCCGGCACCGTTTCCATCACCGCCACGCCGGTGATCTGACGCACGATGTCCACCTGGCTCTCGATGTGCTGGACGTTGACGGTGGTGCAGACATCGATCCCGGCGTCCAGCAATTCGATGACGTCCTGGTAGCGCTTGCGGTGGCGGGTGCCTGGCGCGTTGGTGTGCGCCAGCTCGTCCACCAGCAGCAGGTCCGGGCGGCGGGCCAGCGCGGCATCGAGATCGAACTCCTCCAACAGGTGGCCGCCGTGGGAGAGCTTCTTGCGCGGCATCACCTCCAGCCCGTCGAGCAAGGCCTCGGTCTCCACGCGGCCGTGGGTTTCCACCACGCCCACCAGCACCTCCAGTCCTTCCTTCCGACGCTGGCGCGCGGCGAGCAGCATCGCGTAGGTTTTCCCCACTCCCGGGCACATCCCGAGGAACAGGAACAAGCGGCCGCGCTTGCCCTGGTTTTCCTCACGCTGGACCTGCGCGAGCAGCGCATCGGGATCGGGACGGCCATCAGGGAGCAAGGACATTCCTGTCCTTGTGTCTGAAGGGTCATCTGAACGGAAAACCTTCATCTCAAGGTATTCAAAGCCTCCCTCACGCAATCTGATTCATGGAGCACGTATTGCCCGGCACTAAGACGCGCTTTGACCGGATTCCGTCGGATGTAGCGGGCGCAGTTCCAAAAATGCTCCGAATCACGAATCAAGCGGTCGTAGTAATTGGCCTGCCAAAGCTCCCCGGAACGAGCCAACGCCACGTTCACTCTCCGCGATGACGCTCCCTTCCAAATCTTCACCAAGCCCTCAAGGGTCTCAGCCGTTCCAATCGACGCCAGAACATGAAGATGATTCGGCATGATCACGAAGGAGTGCTGGGTATAGCGCTCCTGATCCTTGGTGAGCAGCACCTTCCTCAAGGCTGAGGCTGCTGCCGGTCGCCCCAACAGGCACTCGCCCTCCCCTCCATCCAGCCATCGCTCGATCAGATTTGAAAAGCGGGTGTGGTATTCCCGCTCTTCATCCTCGGTCCACGGTTTCGGATGCATCTCCAACCAGACGACCCGCTCCTCCTTCCACTTCTCCAACTTGGATTGGGGAATCGAGTCCGCCAGCCGGAAGGTCAGGAAGAATGTGGAATGGTCTTGCTGCCAATGCGGCAGATGGACTCCGTGTCTGGCGATTTCCTCGTTCGGATTCCAGAATTTGGGAGTGGTTTCCATGAAGCGTGCGGAACCATTCATAACGTTTTTCCAACAGAAGAACAGGGACAAGAATGTCCCTGCTCCCTGGGGCTCACTCCTTGATCTCGTCGAGAGCCAAATTGAGCCGCACGAGCGGAATGCGCTCGCCGCCGACCAAGCGCGAGGGATGCGGTTCAGTGAGTTTGGAAACGAGCAGCTTCACCTTCTCCATCCCCGCCCCGGAGAGCTTCCGTACCGACACCACGCGGTCGAGTTGCGCGTTCGCCTCGTCCGGGGTGATCCATGGACCACCATCTTCGGCGGTGGACTCATTGGCGGCATGGAAATAGCCCGGCCCGCTCTGGGTCTTTGCGAGCAACTCCACTCCGGCCACCTTCTCATCCGGAATCGAGAGGCCATCCCGATGCTTCCATTGCACCAAGCCGATCGCCACCAACGCGATGGCGACGGCGAGAACAACGGCGAGTTTGAGACGGATCGGGTTCATGGTGTGTGGCGGTTAGAGGTTATCGAGAGCCAGGTTCAGCTTCAGCACGTTCACTCCGGGGTCCCCCAGCAAGCCAAGGTCCTCCGTATCCGTGTTCGCCGCAACCAGTTCACGGACTTTTTCCGCGGGCAGGTTGCGGGCCTTGGCGACCCGGGCGACCTGGAGCGCGGCATTGGCCGGACTGATGTGGGGATCGAGGCCGCTGGCGGACGCGGTGACCGCATCGGCCGGAACGGGCTGGTCAGCGGCCAAACCATTGGCGGCCCGATACGAAGCCACGCGCTCCTGGATCTGATCGGCCAGCTTCCGCGAGGTGGGCCCGAGGTTGCTGCCGCTGGAGGCGGAGGCGTCATAGCCATTGCCCGCGGCGGACGGACGGGATTGGAAGTATTTCTCCCCGCTGAAGCTCTGGCCGAGCAGGGCGGAACCGCGGAAGGTGCCGTCCTTGTCCACGATCAGGCTGCCGTCCGCCTTCGCCTTGAAGCAGAGGCGGGAGATGCCGGTGACGGCGGCGGGATAGAGCCCGCAGCAGACCACGGCGAGCACGGCGGTGGAGACGATGGCGCCACGGAGTTCGGAAACGATGGCTTTCATGATCAGGCGAAGTGAAGGGTGGTGATGAGAAGGTCGATGGCCTTGATGCCGACAAAGGGCACCACTAGGCCGCCGAGTCCGTAGACGAGAAGATTCCGGCGCAGCACGGCGGCTGCGCCCATGGCCTTGTAAGGCACACCTTTCAGCGCCAGAGGAATGAGCGCGATGATGACGAGCGCGTTGAAGATCACGGCGCTGAGGATAGCGCTCTGTGGCGAAACCAGGCCCATGATGTTGAGCGGCGAGATCGCGGGGAAGGTCACCATCAGCATCGCGGGAATGATCGCGAAGTACTTCGCCACGTCATTGGCTATGGAGAAGGTCGTCAGCGAGCCGCGGGTCATGAGGAGCTGTTTTCCGATCTCCACGATCTCGATGAGCTTGGTCGGATTGCTGTCGAGATCGACCATGTTGCCCGCCTCGCGCGCGGCCTGGGTGCCGGTGTTCATGGCCACGCCGACATCAGCCTGGGCCAGCGCGGGCGCGTCATTGGTGCCGTCACCGGTCATGGCGACGAGGTGTCCGGCGGCCTGCTCCGAGCGAATGCGCTTCAGTTTGTCCTCGGGCGTGGCCTGGGCCATGAAGTCGTCCACGCCCGCTTCGGCGGCGATGGCGGCAGCGGTCATCGGATTGTCCCCGGTGATCATCACAGTGCGGATGCCCATCTTGCGGAGCTGGGCGAAGCGCTCCTTGATGCCGCCTTTCACCACATCCTTCAGCTCGACCACGCCGAGGACGCTCGATCCTTCCGCCACCACCAGCGGCGTACGTCCGGCGCGCGCGGATGCCTCCACGGCACGAGCAATCTCGGTGGGATAAGCGCCGCCCTGTTGCTCCACCCATTGCTTCACGGACTCCGCCGCGCCCTTGCGGATGCTGCGGCCATCCAGATCGACACCACTCATGCGGGTCTGCGCGGTGAAGGGCACGAAGGTGGCGTGTGGCTCTTGGAGTTCGCGGCCGCGGATGTTGAACTTCTCCTTCGCCAGCACAACGATGCTGCGGCCCTCCGGCGTTTCATCCGCCAGCGAGGCGAGTTGCGCGGTGTCGGCCAGAACTTGCTCGGTGATGCCCGGAGCCGGGATGAAGTCCGAGGCCATGCGGTTGCCGATGGTGATGGTGCCGGTCTTGTCGAGCAGCAGCACATCGATATCACCCGCGGCCTCCACCGCACGTCCGCTGGTGGCCATCACATTGCGGCGGATCAAACGGTCGATGCCGCTGATGCCGATGGCACTGAGCAGGCCACCAATGGTCGTCGGGATGAGGCACACCAGCAGCGCGACCAGCACCGGAAGGGTGAACTCCATGCCCGCGTAAGCGCCGAAAGGTTTCAGCGTGATGCAGACCAGCAGGAAGATCAGCGTCATCGCGGACAGCAAAATGGTGAGCGCGATTTCGTTCGGTGTCTTCTGCCGCTTCGCGCCCTCCACCATCGAGATCATCCGGTCGAGGAAGGTATTGCCCTTTTCCGAAGTGATGCGGATCACGATGCGGTCGCTGATCACGCGGGTGCCGCCGGTCACGGCGCTGCGGTCGCCACCGCTCTCCCGGATCACGGGCGCGGATTCCCCGGTGATGGCGGCCTCATCCACGCTGGCGATGCCTTCGATCACCTCGCCATCGGCGGGGATCACGTCGTTGGTTTCGCAGACGACATGGTCGCCCTTTTCCAACATCGGCGCGGGCACCTGTTCCTCGCGGCCGTTTTTCAAGCGCCGCGCGACGGTGTCCTTCCGCGCCTTGCGCAGGCTGTCGGCCTGGGCCTTGCCGCGGCCTTCGGCGATGGCCTCGGCGAAGTTCGCGAACAGCACCGTGAACCACAACCACACCGCGAGCTGGAGGATGAACCCGTGGTCGGTCGGCGAGGTGAAAACCGCCACGGTGGTCAGCACCGCGCCGACCTGGGTGACGAACATCACCGGGTTCTGGATCATGAGCCGCGGATCGAGCTTCTTGAAAGCTCCGCCAATCGCGGGCACCAGGATCGACCGGTCAAAGAGGGATGGAGATTGATGGGACATGACTGGGAGCAAGGACATTCCTGTCCTTGTTTCTTGAGGTTCGGAAATCGAAGTGAGTCTCGGAGAGGTTGAACAAGGACAGGAATGTCCTTGCTCCCTGGGCCGTTAGAACAACGCGCCCTTCAGCATCAGGAAGTGCTCGACGATCGGGCCCAGCGCGAGGGCAGGCAGGAAGTTCAACGCGCCGACCAGCAGTACCGTGCCGATCAAGAGCACCGTGAACGTCGTGCCGGATACCGGGAAGGTGCCCGCGCTGGGCGGCGAGAACTTCTTCTTCGCCAGCGAGCCAGCCATCGCCAAAATCGGCACGATCATCAGGAAGCGCCCGATGAGCATCGCGAGACCGAGCGTCACATTGTAATGCGGATCGCCATCGGCCGGCGTGGCGGTCAACCCGGCGAAGGCGCTGCCGTTGTTGGCGGTGGCGGAACTGTAGGCGTAGAGCATCTCGCTGAATCCGTGCGGTCCGGCGTTGTTCAATCCGGCCTGCCCCCACGGCGAGGCGGCGGCCCAGGCGGTGAAGCCGAGGATCGTGGCGGTGAGCACCAGCAGCGAAAGCATCGCCATCTTCACCTCGAAGGCCTGGATCTTCTTACCCAGATACTCCGGCGTGCGGCCGACCATCAGCCCGGCGATGAACACCGCCAGCACCACGAACACCAGCATGCCGTAGAGCCCCGCGCCAACACCGCCGATCACCACCTCGCCGAGTTCCATCATGAACAGCGGCACCAACCCGCCGATGGCGGTGAAAGAATCGTGCATCGCATTGACCGCGCCGCACGACGCCGAGGTGGTCACGGTGGCAAAGAGCGCGGAGTGGAAAATGCCGAAACGCACCTCCTTGCCCTCCAAATTGCCATCGGCCGCGATGAGTCCCAGCGACTGATGGATCGGGTTGCCCTTCGCCTCCGCCCACCAACACGCGAGCGTGCCCGCGGTGAAGAGGATCATCATCGCCGCCCACACCGACCAGCCGTGCGCTTGGTTGCCGGTGCATTTGCCGAGATACCAGGTCAGACCGCTGCCGATCGCGAAGATCGAAAGCATCTGCACGAAGTTGGAAAGCGGCGTGGGGTTCTCGAACGGGTGGGCCGCGTTCGCATTGGTGTATCCGCCGCCGTTGGTACCGAGCATCTTGATCGCGGCTTGGGACGCCATCGGGCCCTGCACGATGGTCTGCTCGGTGAGGGTCTTCTTCTCGGTAACACCCTGTCCGGACGCATTCGTCACCGCCACTTCCACCACCTGCGGCTCGACCAGCTTCGCCGTGTCATACGGCTTGAAGTTCTGGATCATCCCCTGCGAGACGAGGAACACCGCGAACACCAGGCTGAGCGGCACCAGCAGGTAGTAGGTCACCCGGACCAGATCGACCCAGAAGTTCCCCAGCGTGGCGGCGGAGTGGCGGGCGATCCCGCGGACCAGCGCCGCCGCGATGGCGATCCCCACCGCCGCCGAGGTGAAGTTGTGGATCGTCAGCGCTACCATCTGCGAGAAATAGGACATCGTCCCTTCGCCCCCGTAGCTCTGCCAGTTGGTGTTGGTCGTGAAGCTGGCGGCGGTATTGAACGCCAGCGCGTGCCCCAGGCCCGGTAGGCCCTGCGGGTTCAGCGGCAGGAGGTCCTGGAGCCGCAGCACCGCGTAGGTGAAGAGCATCCCCACCAGACTGAAGAACAGCATGGCGAAGGTGTAACCCTTCCAATCGTGCTCCCTGGCCGGGTCCACGCCCATCAGCCGGTAGGTCAGCCGCTCGAACGGGCGGATCACGGGATCGAGGAACGTTTTCCCAGCCGGATCGAGGACCCGGTGGAGATAGATCCCGATCGGCTTCGTGATCAGGGCGAGCAGGCCGATGAAGAGGGAGAACTGCAACCAGTCGGTCGTTTGCATGGCGGTTAGAAGCGTTCGGGGTGGATCATCGCCACGAACAGGTAGGCGAGGAGGGCGAAGGCGATGACGCCGGTGAGGATCGTTTCCATGGCAGGAGGATTCAGAGGTGGTCGCAGAACCGGGCGTATCCCACCGCCAGGGCGAAGAATCCGGCGGTGGCGGCGATGTAGAGGAGATCGGTCATGGCCTTGATTGGAGGTTGGAATCATGGTCCCACGGTTCCCGGAATCGGGGAGTCAAAGGCCCGGCCGGAAGCGTTAAAAAGGCGTTAAAACGGAGCGCCCACCGTCACCCGAAAGTCCTTGCATGCAGCCGAAGCGGCACGATGGAATCCCCGTGATGCACGGTGCATCGCCCAACCACCCCATTCCCCGCACCCATGTCCATGCGCCCTTGGCCGCGTGATCCCCGCAACGCCCGCGGCGGCGGATTTTTGACCGCCGCCCACTACATGCCGGCGACGCTGCTGCTGATCCTCGCCTCGGTGGTGGTGTTCGTGCTCGGCTTTCTCGAAGATTCGAAGCGAGAGGACCGCGAGGACGAGCAGCCAGGAAAAACCGATGTACTCTATTTCTCATCCCAAGCTCCGCGGGATGAATTCGCCCGCCTGCTGAGAACAATGATTCCTGATTCCCCGGACGCCGGTGAAGAGGTCTCGGAAGCTCAGATGCGGGAGATGCTGGCGAGCGCCGGACAGCTCGATGAGCTGAAAGCCAGGCTGCACGACCCGCTCGTGGACATCCGCAAGGGGCAGGTCTGGAGGCTGATCACCCCGATCTTCCTCCACTTCGGCATCCTCCACATCGCCTTCAACATGATGTGGCTGTGGCAGCTCGGGATGCTCCTGGAGATCCGCTTCCGGTCCCTGAGATTCCTCGCTCTGGTCGGGTTCGTGGCGGTGGTCTCGAACGTTTGCCAGGCCTTCTGGAGCGGCAGCACCGCCTTCGGCGGCATGTCCGGGGTCGTCTACGGCCTGTTCGGGTTCGTCTGGCTGCGGGGCAAGCTGCACCCGAGCCCGGAATTCGCGCTGACCCGCGAGACGGTGTCAGGGATGCTGGTCTGGATGGTGGTGTGTTTCACCGGCATTGTCGGCCCGATCGCCAACGCAGCCCACCTGATGGGGCTGGTGGCCGGAGCCGCCGCGGGAACCACGAACGCCCTCCTGGCAGGCGGCTGGTCCGTCCTGAAGCGCCGCCAGCAGTTCCGCTCGGCGCTGGCCTCGAGCACCAACGCCCTCCACCACTGCGCGGTTTGCGGGAGAACCGAACGCGATTCCCCCCATCTGGAGTTCTATGTGGATGGCGAGGACCACCAGGAATACTGCCGGGACCACCTGCCGAGGCGGGACTGAGCCGCCATCCGCCGGAGCCGGGCCCGGGAAACGTCCCCAGAATCCCGCCTTGCCCCCCGGCCCCGGGGCTGGTTCCATCCCCGCCCCAATCCCAGCACCATGGCCAACAAGGACAATACCGACCCCGCCCGCATGGAGAAAATCGTCTCCCTGTGCAAACGCCGCGGCTTCATTTTCCAAGCAGGCGAGCTCTACGGCGGTCTCAACGGTTGCTGGGACTACGGTCCGCTCGGTGCCGAACTGAAGCGCAATCTCAAGGACTACTGGTGGCGCAAGACCGTGCAGGAGCGCGATGACGTGCTGGGCATGGATGGCTCGATCCTCACCATGCAGCAGGTCCTCGTCGCCTCCGGCCACGTCGGCAGCTTCTCGGACCCGATGTCCGACTGTCTCCTTTCCAAGGCCCGCCTGCGCGCCGACCAGGTGCCCGCCCAGGACGGCACCGCGGTGTGGTTCTCCGGGGCGAAGCTCCCTGCCTCCGATTGGAGCGTGGAGCGCCAGTTCGCCGTGCTCGTGGCTCCGGGCAAGGACCCGATCGAGTCCCACAAGACCGCCCGCAAGTTCTACGGCGAGCTGATGCCGGACAAGAAGGTGTCCCCGAAGGAGCTCGAGCTCATCGAAGAACGCCGCGAGGAACTCACCGGCACCACCTCCTTCAACCCGGAGAACGGCTCCCTGCTCACCGAGCCGCGCCAGTTCAACCTGATGTTCCAGACCCGGATGGGCGCGTCCGCGGACGAAAACGATCCGAACGCGATCGCCTACCTCCGCCCGGAGACCGCCCAGTCGATCTTCGTGCAGTACAAGAACGTGCTCGATTCCAACCGCGTGAAGCTGCCCTTCGGCATCGCGCAGGTCGGCAAGTCGTTCCGCAACGAGATCAACCCGCGCAACTTCACCTTCCGCTCGCGGGAGTTCGAGCAGATGGAGATCGAGTATTTCTGCCGCCCGGAAGACGGCCTGCGCCTGACCGACGAGTGGCTGGAAGCCCGCCTCAAGTTCTACGGCGAAATCGGCATCCCGCGCGAGAAGCTGCACATCCTCGACATCCCCGATGGCGAGCGCGCCTTCTACTCGCAGAAGACCTACGACATCGAATACGAGTTCCCCTTCGGCGTGCAGGAGCTGGAAGGCGTGGCCTACCGCACCGATTACGACCTCGGCGTGCACCAGCAGCACTCCGGCAAGCCGCTCCAGTACTTCGACGAGGAAACCAAGGAGCGTTTCCTCCCGCACGTGGTCGAACCGTCCGCCGGCTGCGACCGCACCGTGCTGGCCCTCATTTGCGAGGCCTTCGACGAGGAGGAACTCACCGATGAGAAGGGCAACAAGGACGTCCGCACCGTGCTGCGCTTCGTGCCGCGCATGGCCCCGGTCAAGGTCGGCATCTTCCCGTTGCTGAAGAAGAACGAGGAGCAGGTCCGCATCTGCCGCGAGATCCAGGAAAAGCTCCAGCCGTGGATGACCGTCTTCTACGACGACGGTGGTGCCGTCGGCCGCCGCTACCGCCGCCAGGACGAGGTCGGCACACCGTTCTGCATCACTGCGGACTTCGACACCATCGGCGAAAACGGCGAGGAACTGAAGGGCACTGTCACCGTCCGCCACCGCGACTCGATGGAGCAGGAACGCATCGCGATCGACGCGCTGCTGCCCTGGCTGCTTGAGCGCGTGCGCTGATCCCCACCCTCATGACGCGTCACGCCAAACGGCATCTGAAGTGGCTGCTCGGCCTCGGGACCCTGGGTCTCGTGGCCACCGGCGCCACCAACGTCGCCGTCAACCCATGGCGCGTCCTCCCGCAAAAGACCGAGGTCAAATCCCTCGATCCCTACCGGGAAATCGACGCCGAGATCCGCACCTGCAAGGCAGGCCTCGCGATGCGTGGACCTTGGGATGTCCTGGTCATCGGCAGCTCGCGCCCGAACACCGGCATCGACCCTTCGCTGCCCGTCTTCGGGGGCAAGGCGATTAACCTCGGCATGCCCGGCGGCGACCTGTTCGAGACCCGCGCGATGCTCGATCACGCGCTCAAGTATCAAGCGCCGAAGCGCGCGCTGTTGTTCCTGGACGCGGGTGACCTGACCCGCCCCGGCAAGATGCCGATCGAGAGCGATTTCGAGTTCTCCCCGCTCGCGCAGAGCGATCCGCTGGAGCGGGACCTGAAATACGTCTTCAGCCAGCGGGCGATGGACTCCTCCGTCGTGACGCTGACCTTCGCGGCCAAGCACCAGGCCCCGCACTACACGCCGCTGGGCCTGCATTTGAAGAAGCCGCCGCGTCTCGACTACTTCGAGACCATGGAGAAGTTCTACCTGCCATGGGCGGTGGTTCTGGCGGACGTGCAGAAGCGTAACCTCGGCATCCAGCAGGACAAGCTGACCGTGGTCCGGGCGATGCTCGATGCCTGCGCCAAGGATGGAGTCGATGCGATCCTCGCCATCCCGCCGAACCACCTCACGCTGTGCCAGGCCATGGAGGAGCGCGGTGCTCCCGATCCCTATTTCCTCGCCGAGCGCCGCGCCATTGCCGCGTTGGTGGCGGAGGCCAACCAAGCCCACCCGGAACACCCGTGCCAGCTCTGGGATCTCAATATCCCCTCCCCCGCCACGCTGGAGCCCTTCCCGGCGGACCGGAAGACGCCGATGGAGAACTGGCTGGACCCGATCCATTTCACCCCCGCCGCCGGTGGCCGCTACGCCGGCCTGATGCTGGGCACCGCGCAGGAAGATCCGACGCTGGGCATCCATGTGGATCCCTCACAGCCGGAGCCCTATCTCACGAAAGTGGAGCAGCTTTTCAAAGCCGCCGCGACCGCCCTGCCCGCGGAACGCGAAGGCCTGCGCAAGGCCCTGGCCGCCGACAGCCAGCCGAAGGTGCAGCCGAAAAAATGACTGGGAGTAGGGACATTCCTGTCCCGTCTCTTGAATGTTTGCCAGCAGAGCTGGGTATTTTTGAAAACGGGACAAGAATGTCCCTACTCCCAGTTAGGCTCGACGTCGCGGATCTATTCCGCGATGGTCGCCCCAACCCCAACCAGGAGGCTGTATGACCAAACACACGCAACACCAGAACGGGTCCTTTTTTCGAACGCTCCAGCAAGCGTCGTAAGGGCTACCCCTCCGAAACCCATGTGAAACGCGGCCACCGCGTGGTCCATGGCGACAAGGAACTCGTGGAAAAGCTCGGCCGGAACGATCCGTGCCCGTGCGGTTCCACCCGGAAATTTCCGGAACTGCTGCCTCCGCGGCGGCAGACACGACGGCTCACTCCGCGACCACTACTTTTAGGGACTGAGTGAGCCTTTACGCGCCCCTTCCATCACGCATGGAAGGGGTTTTCGTTTTTCACCCCCCGAACCGGTACCCGTGCATGTCGATCTCGCGCTTGAAGATCTTCGTGATGCGGTCGGCCTGTTCCGGGGTGAGAACCTCGGTGTAGGGGCGGCGGTCCTCGCGGTATTCGGCCTTGGCGCGGACGCCGAGGGAGCCTTCCCACGGGATGCCGAAGCGGGCACAGAACGCGCCGAACTCCTCCTTCATGTTCTCATACTTGATGATCTGGTCGACCATCACCCCGCCCTTCTCATCGGTGTAGAAGGGGTAGTTGAGACAGTAATCGCCGCGGTCGAAGTACTCGTCGAGCGTCATCGTGCCGCCGCGGGTGGTCCGCTGCATGTGGTAGTGGGACAGCGTCTTCTCCCACGGGTTTCGTTCGAAGGAGAACTTGTGGTACGAGTTCCAGATCTCCGGGTCGACGCGCTGCTTCAGCACGCGGGCCGGGATGTGCTCGTGATAGCGGCGGCGCTTGTAGCAGTCCTTGAAGGTGCGGACCGGGGTGAAGAACCGCCGCTCACAGAAGATCGAGTTGTCCCGCGGGTAGTTGAAGCTGAACAGCTCCGGGAACGGCCAGAACGACTGTTCGTAGTTCCGCGGGCGGTGGCCCTCCACCTCCGGGTAGGTCGGGGTGATGATGTCATCCTCGCCACAGTGCTTGCCGAGGAAGACCTCCAGGCTGGTGCCGGCGGTCTTGGCGGTCTTGACGAAAATGAAGCGGTACTTGTGGGAGATGATCATGGGCTGAAGGCGGGCTTCCTAACGGAGCGGATCGTTCGGACTTCGGAATAGAAACCACAGATTACGCTGATTGCGCTGATTTTTAAGAATCAGAATTTTCTTCAATCTGCGTCATCTGCGAAATCTGCGGTCAGTGAAAATTTGAAGATCGAACCGAAGCTATCGAAGCCAATCGGCAAGGACGGTCTCGGCGCGCTTGGCAAAGGTGTGGTCGCGGAGGACGCGGGCGTGCCCGGCCTCGATCATGGCCGCGGCCCGGGCGGGGTCGGATCGGAGGTCGGCGAGCCGGGCAGCCAGGTCGGCGGCGTCCTTGTAGACGACGATCTCCTTCCCGGGCAGGAAGCACAGCGGCAGGTCCGGAACATCCGGATAGGTGCCGATGCCGCCGGCGGCGGGGATTTCGAAGGCCCGCAGGTTCAGGCCTCGCTCGGTATTGCCGGGCTGGGGCAGGTTGAGCACCGCGGCATGGGACCGATAGAGTTCCGCGATGGTGTCCGAGGACAAGCGGAGGTTCCGCCACGGTTTCAGCCAGTTGCGGGAACCGGGGCCGTAGAGGTCCAGCGGAATGCCGGCCGCCCGCATTTCGGCGAAGATCTGGTGGCGGTGCGGGCTGCATTTCCCCGCGAACACCAGCTTCGGCACCGATTTCGCGGGCTTCTGAAAGGGATAGCGGGCCGGATTGACCGCCAGCGGCAGGTATTTCAACCAGGCCGGGCGGTCATGGGCGGCGTAAAATTGCTCCAGCACCGGGACGCAGTGGCTGTCGAAGTAGTAGACCCCGTCGAAGGCCGGCACCTGCTGTTGGGGCACGCGATTGATGCAATCGCACAGCCAGCCGACCACCGGCACGCCGGAGCGGACAGCCTTTTTCCAAGCCTCGGCGGCAGGCTGGGGCACCCCGGCCTTGTTCAGCACCAGGACCAGATCCGGGGAAAACGCGGCCAGTTCGGCGGCGCTGCGGCGCACCACCTCCGGATTGTGCAGTTCCTTGCCCTCGCCGCGCTTCTGGGAAATCCGCTCGGCGGGGGTGTCGGCCTGGAAGGAAATCGCCGCCACCTCGCAGCCCTGCTGCCGGAACCCGTCCAGCGTGTCATCGAACCACGTGAGGATACTGCGGGATTTCCCGAGGATGGCGACGCGTTGCTGGCTCATGTGGATTCCGGCGGCCACCGCGGCCGCGCGGGCCGACTAAACCGGGCGGAACGGGCGGCGGTCAAGCCGCGCGCACCCCGGCCCTACCCAGCCGGATGACATTTCCGTGCATTTCCGGAAACGGGCCCGCCACCGGGCCGGAGACACGGCACCCGCCTTGACCACCCGGACCCAACCATGCGATACGCAGCGGCCGGCCGGCACCGTGACCCGATGATTTTCAATTCCTACGTCTATCTGCTCCTGTTCCTGCCGATCACCTTGATCGGCTATTTGTTGCTACAGCGGGCACCACTCCGGGTCGCCTTCGGCTGGCTGGTGTTGATGAGCCTGGCGTTCTACGGCTGGTGGAATCCGGACCCCTCGAAACCCTGGAGCCCGTTCTACGTCCTGCTGATCCTCGGGAGCTGCGTCGGCAACTATTTCTTCGGCCGCTACCTCTCCGGCCACAAGCACACGCCGAAGGGGAAAGGCATCCTGACCCTGGGGGTGGTCGCGAACCTCGGGTTCCTCGGCTATTACAAGTACGCGGGCTTCCTGGCCGGGCTCTCGCAGGCCGCCACCGGCTTCCCCCACGACCTGCCGCACATCGTCCTGCCGCTCGCGATCTCGTTCTTCACCTTCCTCCAGATCGCCTACCTGGTGGACGCCTTCCGCGGTGAAACCGAGGAGTACCATTTCACCGACTACCTCCTGTTCGTGACCTTCTTCCCGCACCTGATCGCGGGTCCGCTGGTCCACCACAAGGAGATGCTGCCCCAGTTCACGAAGGGCACCTGCCGCCACCGCCTGTGGACCAGCCTTTCGGTGGGCCTGACCTACCTGATCCTGGGCCTCTTCAAGAAGGTCGTCATCGCCGACAACGCCGCCTCCATCGCCAACGCGATCTTCGGCCTGGCCGGTCGCGGCGACCGCGAACTCACCTTCCTGGAAGGCTGGGCCGGGGCGCTGACCTACGCCATCCAGCTCTACTTCGACTTCTCCGGCTACTCGGACATGGCGATCGGTTCGGCCCGCCTCTTCGGCATCCGTTTCCCGCTCAACTTCCACTCACCCTACAAGGCGGACTCCGTCGTCGAGTTCTGGCGCCGCTGGCACATGACCCTGTCCCGCTTCCTGCGCGACTACCTCTACATCCCGCTCGGCGGAAACCGGAAGGGCAAGGCCCGCCGCTACATCAACCTGCTGCTGACCATGGTACTCGGCGGCATCTGGCACGGCGCCGGTTTCGCCTTCCTGCTGTGGGGCCTCCTCCATGGCCTCTACCTGTGCGTGAACCACGCGTGGTTCGCGTTCCGGAAAAAGCACGGCGTCAAGGCCCTGCCGAAGCCGCTCGCCATCGCGCTGACCTTCATTGCCGTGCTGATCGCCTGGGTGCCGTTCCGCGCCGGAGCCTTCGAGCACGGCACCAGCGGCTCCACCGGCCAGGCGATCCAGGTCACCAAGAACGTTTTCTCGGCGATGTTCGGGCTCAACGGCTTCGGCGGCTGGCCGGACAAGAGCGCCTACGTGGCGAAGGACACCCACGCCTTCCGCGCCTGCCTCTGCATCCTCGCCTGCTGGCTGCTGCCGAACACCCAGCAGTTCCTGCGCCGCTATTCCCCGGCACTGGATGCGGGCAGTTTCGATGACAACCGGGTCGGCCCCCGCCGCTGGTGGCAATGGCGCCCCACCCCGGTGTGGTTCGCCTTCACCCTGATCCTCCTGCTCGCGACGCTGTTCCAGTTCGATAAGGTCAGCGAGTTCATCTACTTCCAGTTCTAATCGCCGTGGCCACTCCAACCGACATCCGTACCGGCCTCGGCGGCCCCTCCCGGGCACACCGGAAGTATTTCACCCGCATGGTCGGGAGCTTCGTGGGCGTCATGGGGCTTTTCAGCCTCGTGAACACGTGGGTGAACCCGCTGTGGGTCACCCCGTCCCCCTGGACCAGCGACCACCTGTTCGCCGACAGCCGCCAGATCTACCGCGACCTGCGCACCGCGAAGGCCGGCTTGGTGCGCTCGAAGCAGTGGGACACCGTCTTCCTCGGCTCCTCACGCATCGCCATCGCCTTCGATCCGGCGATGCCTCAGTGGGGCGATCACAAGGTCGTGAACCTCGGCCTCAGCGGCGGCTCGCTCACCGAGCAGGACGCCTTCGTGAACTACATCTTCGAGAAGCAGAAGGGCGTCAAAACCATCTACCTCGGTGTTGATCCCACCGACCTCACCGACGCCACCGACATGGCGCGGAACGCCGGCTTCTACGAGTCCCCGATGAATCCCGCCGGAGACGTGGTCGAGCGCGAGATGCGCTACGTCACCGGCGTTTCCTCCTTCATCGCCTCCAGCCGCACCTTGAAGACCCGCTTCTGGGTCGAACTCCCCGGGGACGAGCAGAAGGACAAAAAGCTCCATCCCTCCTTCCTCACCCACCTGAAGGAAGCCATCCGCACCCGCGACACGATGGACAACAAGCACCTCCCGCCCTACACCGGTCTCGGCCACTGGCTGCGGGACCGCTCGGTGCGGCCGGTGCGCGCCATCCTTGAAACCGACTCCATCCCCCACGCTCTGCGCATGATCCGCCAGCGCAAGGCGAAGCAGGAGAAGATCGCGGACAACAAGGTCAAGGCCCTCGCCCACATCCTCGACAACTGCCTTTCCAGAGGTGTGGAGCTGAAGCTGCTGCTGCCGCCGAACTATGCGGCCTACCTCGCCGTGTTCCATATCGACAACGATCCGGATCCGTCCTTCTCGAAGGTCCGCGAGCTGGTCGTGGACATGGTCGCGAAGGCGAATGCCGCCCACCCGGAGGCGAAGCCGGTGACCGTGTGGGACTTCTTCGATTTCCACCCGCTCAATGCCGAGCCGCTGTCATCGGTGGATCCGAAGACCGGTTTCCTGCACTATTGGGCGGACGGCACCCACTCCTTGGAAACCCTCGGCCATGTCATGCTGAAGCGCATGAACGGTTGGCCGATCGATGACCCGAAGGAAGCGGACTACGGCCGCGAGATCGATGTCCACAACGTCCAGGACCGTCTGAAGGAAATCCGCGCCCAATATCAGACCTACCGGAAAACCTATCCGGAGGACATCAAGTGGGTGGAGGAGATCATGAGCAAATACGCCAGCGTCGGCCCCGAGAAACAGGGAGCCGCCGAGGGCGAGGACCAGGACAATCCGACTCCCGGCCAATGACACCCGCTTCCACCTCGCCGGTGGTGGCCCTGATCAAAGGCGGCCTCGGCAACCAGATGTTCTGCTACGCCGCGGGCCGCGCCCTGGCGCTGCGGTTGGGCCGCGAGTTCCAGCTCGATGTCCGCACCGGCTTCCAGCGTGACGACTACGGCCGCAGCTACCGGCTGAACCGTTTCCCGATCATCGCCACGGAGGCCACCGAAAAGCTCTGCCTCGGCGGCGACACCCGATCGTGGTCGCACAAGCTGGCCCGCACGTTTTCGAAATGGAGCAAGCCGGAGTCCCGCTCCTACGTCGCCGAAAAGGAAGGCATCACGCCGGTGGCCTTCGCCCGGCTCGCACCGTCCACTGACAAACCCGCCTATCTCAACGGCTACTGGCAGGACGAGGCCTATTTCGCCAACGCCGCCGACCGCCTGCGCAAGGACCTGGCCCCGCCGGTCCCGGTTTCTGAAGCGGCCCTGGAGGCCCGCCGCCTGATCCTCTCCGCGGCCACCCCGGTGATGCTGCACATCCGCCGCGAGCGCTACACGCCGCGGCTCGGCGAGAAGTACTACAACGACTGCATCTCCGCCTGCCTCGACCAATTCCCGAACGCGACCTTCTTCGTCTTCGGCGACGACTTCGCGTGGGCCCGCGAGCACCTGGTGTTCGAGGGTGCCTCGGTGCGCTTCCTCGACCGCGTGGGCGCGGATGAAATCGAGGACCTGCACCTCATGACCTGCTGCCGCCACGCCATCGTGGCGAACAGCTCGTTCTCGTGGTGGGGCGCGTGGCTCGGCCACCACCCCGGCCAGCAGGTGTGGACGCCCGCCGATCCCGGCTGGCCGGTGAAACCCGCGGCCGGATGGACCGCGATCGCCAACGATCTGGAGCGCTGATTTTCCCGCGGATGCTTTTCAATTCCTACATCTACCTGCTGCTGTTCCTGCCGGTCACCCTGATCGGTTTCCTGCTGTTGCAGCGCGCGCCGCTCCGGGTCGCCTTCGGCTGGCTGGTGCTCATGAGCCTGGCCTTCTACGGCTGGTGGAACCCGGAGCCGTCCGAACCGTGGACGCCGTTCTACATCGCGCTGATCCTCGGGAGCTGTGTCGGCAACTACTTCTTCGGGCGCTACCTGTCCGGCCACAAGCACACCCCGAAGGGGAAGGGCATCCTCACCCTCGGCGTGGCGGTGAACCTCGGGCTGCTGGGTTACTACAAATACGCCGGGTTCCTCGCGGGACTCTCGAAGGGAGCCACCGGCTGGCCCGCGGAGGTGCCGCACATCGTCCTGCCGCTCGCGATCTCGTTCTTTACCTTCCTCCAGATCGCCTACCTGGTGGATGCCTATCGCGGTGAAACCGAGGAATACCATTTCACCGACTACCTCCTGTTCGTGACCTTCTTCCCGCACCTCATCGCGGGGCCGCTGGTCCACCACAAGGAGATGATGCCGCAGTTCGCGCGGAAGAAAGCCTCGGGCCGCACGCTCGATCTCTCGGTGGGCCTCACCATCCTCGCGATCGGTCTCTTCAAGAAGGTCGTGGTGGGCGACAACCTCTCGACGGTTTCCTCCGGCTTCTTCGACCTGGCGGCAGGCAGCGGACGCCCGCCGACCTTCGGGGAAGCCTGGGCCGGAGCGCTGGCCTACGCGCTGCACCTGTATTTCGATTTCTCGGGTTACTCGGACATGGCCATCGGTTCGGCCCGCCTGTTCGGCATCCGTTTCCCGCTCAACTTCCACTCGCCCTACAAGGCGGACTCCGTCGTCGAGTTCTGGCGCCGCTGGCACATGACCCTGTCCCGCTTCCTGCGTGACTACCTCTACATCCCGCTCGGCGGCAACCGCAAGGGCAAGGCCCGCCGCTACATCAACCTGCTGCTGACCATGGTGCTCGGCGGCATCTGGCACGGCGCCGGTTTCGCCTTCCTGCTGTGGGGTCTCCTCCACGGTCTCTACCTGTGCGTGAACCACGCGTGGTTCGCCTTCCGGAAAAAACACGGCATCAAGCCGCTGGTGAAACCGCTGTCCGTCGCGCTCACCTTCCTCGCCGTGTTGATCGCCTGGGTGCCGTTCAAGGCGGGCGTCTACGAACACGGCAAGAACGGCAGCACCTCCAAGGCAGTCCACGCCACCGCCACCATGCTGTCCTCGATGGTCGGCGTGCATGGCTTCAAGGGCCTGCCGGAGCTGGCGATCCAGGTCGTGAAGGAATCGCGGGTGTGGAAGCCGATCCTCGCCGCGCTGGCCGCCGTCTTCTTCCTGCCGAACACCCAGCAGATCCTCCGCCGCTACCGCCCGGCGCTGGGTTACCTGGAATTCGAGCCGAACCCCGGCAAGCGCCGCTGGTGGGAATGGCGGCCCACGCCCATCTTCGCCTGCCTGACGCTGGCGATGCTCTACCTGACCGCCCGCGAATTCGACAAGATCAGCGAGTTCATCTACTTCCAGTTCTGACGTGGCCACTCCTTCCCAACGATCCGCCGGACGGGTGTCCCGCCGCTACTTCCTGTGGCTGGCGGTGCCGTTTGCCGTGGTGATGCTGCTGGTCAGCCTTCTGAACACCTGGGTGAACCCGCTGTGGCTCACCCCCGCGCCGTGGAGCGATCCGGGCTTCGCCGACTACAAGCCGATCCACAAGTACCCGCGCTCCGGCAAGGCAGGCATCGTCCGCTCCGGCACCTGGGACACCGTCATGCTCGGCTCCTCGCGCGTGGACATCGCCTTCGATCCCACGCTGCCGCAGTGGCAGGGACGCAAGGTGGCGAACCTCGCCCTGCGCGGCGGCACGCTCAACGAGCACCTGGCCATGCTCACCTACGCCGCGAACCACCAGAAGCTCGATCTCGCCATCATCGGCATCGACCTGGCCGACGTCACCAACCCGGTCACGATCCCGGCGGGCTCCGGCTTCGAGGAATCGCCGCTGGCCGAGAGCAACGACGAAGTGGAACGCGAGCTGCGCTACATCTCCGGTGTTTCCACCTTCGTGCAGACGGTGAAGTGCCTGAACTACCGTTACGGCAAGAAACCGCGTCTCGCCTCCTACTCGCGCGAAGGCCAGTGGGTGCGCCAGCTCGACAAGCGCCCGCTGCGCCAGGTGCTGGAGAAGGAATCGTTCCGCTGGGTGGACATCTTCACCCGCCAGCGCAAGGCCTCGTTGGAGGTCAAGACGCCGAAGACCAACGCGCTCCACGGCATCCTCAAGCTCTGCCGCGAGAAGAACATCCGGCTGATCCTCTGCATCCCGCCGAACCACGCGGCCTACCTCACCGGCTTCCGCCTGAAGCACGATCCCGATCCGTGTTTCCGCACCGACCGTCTCGCCTTCACCACCGTCCTCGCCGAGGAAGCCGCCGCGCATCCGGAAGGCCCGAAGGTGGAGCTGTGGGACTTCAACGATTTCCATCCGCTCAACTGCGAGCCGCTGCCGCCGGACGGCGATCACTTCGCGCAGTATTGGGCGGACGGCACCCACGCGCTGCCATCACTGGGCAAGACCATGCTGTCCCGCATGATGGGCTGGCCGGTGGAGGACCCGAAGGGCGCGGACTACGGCGAGAAGCTCGACCTCTCGACGCTCGACACCCGCATCCAGCACATCGCGGACGGTTACGAGCGTTACAAGCTCGAGCACCCCGAGGACTACAAGTGGGTGCAGGAGAACATGGAGAAGTTCGATAGGTGAGCCGACGTAGCGCGAAGCTGAGCTTCGCGTGCGGTGGAGAGCTCGATGCAAGGTCGGGGCACCCCTTCACCGGAATGCCGCGCTGGAAGCACGCGAAGCCAAGCTTCGCGCTACTTACGCCGACTTCCGACGGAACATGATTGCGGCCAGACTGAGCGTGCCGAAGCCGATGACGATCAACGGCACGATCAAGGAAAGCACCCGCTCCGGCGACGAATCCTTCAGGAACACGCCCTTCACGATCTCCACGAAGTGGCGCACCGGATTCGGCCAGGTGGCGATCTGAAGCCAGTGCGGCATGTTCTCCACCGGCGCGGCAAAGCCCGATAACATCATCGCCGGCATCATGAACGAGAACGCGCCGAGGAACGCCTGCTGCTGGGTGCCGCACAGCGAGGAAATGAACAAGCCCACGCCCACCAACGAGAGGGCGTAGAAGAACATGCCGACATAGAGCAGCAGCAGGCTGCCGCGGAACGGCACGTGGTAGGCGAACACCGCGGCACAGAGAATGATCGTGGCTTGGAAGAACGCCACCACCATCGCGGGCACGGCCTTGCCAATCATGATCATCTCGGGAGTCAACGGGGACACGAGAAGCTGGTCGAAGGTCCCCTGCTCGCGCTCGCGCGCCACCGATAGCGCGGTGAGCACCAGCGCGCCGATGGTGGTGATCACGGCCACCAGGTTCGGCAGCGTGAAGTTCCGGTAGATCAGGTTCTCATTGAACCAATACCGCCCGACCACTTCGGATGGCTGCACCTGTCCGGACGCCGCCATGCGGTCCTTGGTGAAACCTTCAACGATCCCTTGGAGGTAGCCGAAGGCGATCTGCGCGCTGTTCGAACGCCGGCCATCCAGCAGCACCTGCACCGGCGCGCCTTTCCCCGCCGCCAGCTCCCGCGAGAAATCCTCCGGGATGCTCACGGCGAGCAGCGCCTCGCGGGTCTCAATGGCCTCCGTCATCTGCTGCTGGCTGGTCACCGGGATCACGTGCGTGAAGGCCGTGGAACTGGCGAAGCGCTGGACCAGTTCGGTGGCGGGCAGGCCCGAGTCGCGGTTGTAGATCGCGATCGAGGCATTGGTGACGTCCAGCGTGGCGGCGAAGGGAAACAGCACCGTTTGCAGGATGACCGGCATCAGCAGCAGCGCGCGGCTCGACGGATCGCCGAACAGCGCCTGGAGCTCCTTGCGGACGAGGGCGTGGATGCGGTGGAAAAAGTTCATGGCGAGGTCACTCCATGCGGCGGCGGGTGAGTTTCGCGGTCAGGCCAAGGAAGAACGCGGAGGCGAGCACCAGCATGCCGATGTCCGGCAGCAGCAGGCTCCAGCGTGTGCCGGCCTGGAACAGCGTCTGGATCGAGGAAACGAAGTAACGCGCGGGAATCAGGTGGGTCACACCACGCAGGAACACCGGCATGCTCGCGATCTCGTAGATGAACCCGGACAGCATCATCGCGGGCAGGAAGGCGGCGTTGAGCGCGGCCTGCGCGGCATTGAACTGGTTGCGGGTGGCGGTGGAAATCGCGAGCCCGATGCCGAGCACGCTCAGCAGGAAAAACGAACCCACCACCGCCAGCGCCAGCAGCGATCCGCGGAACGGCACGTGCAACACCCAACGCGAGGCCGCGACGCACAGCAGCAGCGACACCATGCCGAGCACGTAATAAGGGAGGATCTTGCTGAGCAGCAGCTCCGCCCGCGTCACCGGTGAGGCGAGCAGCGCCTCCATCGTGCCGCGCTCCCATTCGCGCGCCACCACCAGCGAGGTGAGCAGCGCGCCGATCACCGTCATGATGACCGTGATCGAGCCGGGGATCAGGAAGTTCCGGCTTTCCGCGGAGGGATTGAACCAATAGCGCGGTTCCAGCGTGACCTGCTCGGGAATCTCCCGACCATGGTCCGCCGCGTTCTGGCGCAGCCACGTTTGCCACACGCCACTGACAATGGAGGTGACGAACTGGGCGGTGTTCGGCTCCGAGCCATCCGCCACCACCTGCGCCGGGGCGGTGTCCGAGCGACTCTGGAGCCGCCGCGAAAAATCCTGAGGAATGACCACGAAGCCGCGGATCCGGGAATCCACCATGTCCCGGCTCATCGCCTCGCGGGACCGATAGTGCCGCACGTCGAGCGAGGGCGAGGCCACCAGCGCGGAGTCGAACCCGCTGGCCTCCACTCCGCCCGCCTCGTTCAACACGCCGACCCGCAGCTTCGGCACGTCGAGATTGATGCCGTAACCGAAGATGAACAGCATTACCACTGGCAGCACGAAGGCGATCAGATTGCTGCTGGGATCGCGGAAGATCTGGAGCGTTTCCTTCCAACACAGCGCGCGCAGGCGGCGGAGCGAAAGACCCGTCATGTCTCCTCCTTTCCGGTGACGAGGCGGATGAAGGCATCCTCCATCGAGGGATCGGGATCGTCCGCGGTGGCGACGCCCGCCTTGAGTTCGTCCGGCGTGCCATTCGCGATGAGCTGGCCGCGGAACACGAGCCCGATGCGGTCGCAATACTCCGCCTCGTCCATGAAGTGGGTGGTCACCATCACCGTCACACCGCGCTCGACCAGCCCGTTGATGTGGGTCCAGAACTCGCGCCGCGTCACCGGATCGACACCCGAGGTCGGTTCATCGAGGAACAGGATGTCCGGCTCGTGCATCACCGAGCAGGCCAGCGCGAGCCGCTGCTTGTAGCCGAGCGAAAGCGAATCGGTGCGCGCGTTCAGGAACGGCTTCAGGTGGAAGATCTCCGCCATGTCTCCGGTCCGCTCCCTCTGCAACTTCCCCGTGAGGCCGTAGATGCCGGAGAAGAACGCGAGGTTCTGCGCGACGGTGAGATTGCCATAGAGCGAGAACTTCTGCGCCATGTAGCCGAGCTTCTGGCGCGCCTTGCCCGCGCTGTGGCGGAGGTCCAGACCCACCACCTTCGCCGTGCCCGCGGTCGGCACCAACAGGCCGCACATCATCTTGAAGGTGGTCGATTTGCCCGCGCCATTCGGTCCGAGCAAGCCGTAGATCTCGCCACGCTCGACCTGGAAGGTGACGTCGTCCGTCGCCTTGAAATCGCCGAACTGCTTGGTGAGGTTCGCGGCCTCGATCACCGTGGCTCCATCGCGCGGAATCTCCCGGGTGTGTTTCGCCAACACCGATTCCCCCTCGGGACCGCCACCGAGAAGATCGATGAAGGCGTCCTCGAAACGAGGCTTCACCGGTGCCCACGCAGCCTCGGAGCCCGCGCCGATTTCCTGCGGATCGAACGGTTGCGCGCCCTTCCGGAACGTCAGCCGCAGGTTGTGCCCCTGGATCGTGCCATCGGTCACCTCGGGCCGCGACAGCGCCTTCGTGAGCAGGCGGCGCTTGCCTTCGTGGAGGTTCTTCAAATGGAAGCAGCGACCCGCCAGCGGCTCCGCGATCTCGCGCGGCGTGCCGCTGAAAAGCATCCTGCCCTCGTTCAACACCAGCGTGGTGCCGCACAACTCGGCCTCATCGAGGTAGGCGGTGCTCCACACCACCGCGATGCCTTGGTTCACGAGGTCCTCGACCATGCCCCACAGCTCCTTGCGCGAGATCGGATCAACGCCCACCCCGGGTTCATCGAGCAGCAGTAGCTCCGGCTTCCCCAACAAGGCGCAGGCCAGACCGAGCTTCTGTTTCATGCCGCCGGACAGCTTGCCCGCGAAACGTTTCGTGAAGCGCTTCAGGTCGGTGAAGGTGAGCAGACGCTCGAAGGCCTCCTCGCGTTCCGCTCCGGTCACGTTCCGCAGGTCCGCCTGCAACGTGAGGTTCTCGATCACGGTGAGGTCCTCATAGAGGCCGAACTTCTGCGGCATGTAGCCGACCCGCCCGCGGATCTCGGCGGCGTCCGCGATGGGATCGAATCCCAACGTGCGCACCGTTCCCTCCTTCGCCTCCAACAGGCCGGCGATCAGCCGCAGCAACGTGGTCTTGCCCGCACCATCGGGACCGGCCAGCCCGGTGATGACGCCGGTGCGGATCTCGCCCGAGACGGCATCCAGCGCGGGTGCCTCCATCCCGGGAAAGGTCTTCACCAGACCCTCGAAGCTGACCACGATCTTCGACATCACTTGGTGGGATTGGGCAGCCGGATCGTGACCGGCATGCCTTGCCGCAGGGAACCATCGGAATCTTCAACCACCACCCGCATGCGGTAGACCAGCGAGGTTCGCAGCTCCTTCGTCTCCACCGACTTTGGCGTGAACTCCGCGGAAGGTGCGACAAAGCCGACCGTGCCGTGGTAGCGGTGGTCCGGCTTGCCATCGGTGAACAGCTCCACCTTGGTGCCGGGCGGAAACTTGCCGAGATCAGGCTCCGACACGTAGGCCCGCACCCACACCGGATTCTCCAGCGACAGCGACAGCACCGTGGTGCCGGGCTGGACGATCGCGCCGGATTCGACGGCGCGGGTGATGAGCACCGCGTCGGAAGGCGACATCAGCGTGGTGTCCGCCAACTGGATCTGCGCCGAACCGACCGCGGCCTTGGCCTGCTCGACGGCGGCCTTCGCGGCATCGATCTCCTCGGTGCGGAAGCCCGCCTCGAGCTGGTTGAGATTCGCCTCCGCGAGCCGCACCCGCTGGATCGCCTCGTTGCGGGCGGCCTCGGCGTTCTCGTATTCCTGCCTGGAAACGCTGCTCTGTTTCACCAGATCGGCCTGGCGTTTGTAGGCCCGCTCGGCGTTGTCCGCCACCACTCGGTTTTGGGCGAGCGTGGCGCGCGCCTGCTCGATCTCCTCGGGTCGATAGCCCGCCTTCTTCAAGCGGGCCTGGGCCTCGGCGGAAGCGAGCGCGGCCTTCGCCTGCTCCAGGGCACGCTCATACGGGGCGGGATCGATACGCGCGAGCAGGTCGCCGGTCTTCACCAGGTCGCCCTCGTCCTTCAGCACCTCCACCACCCGGCCGCCGACACGGAAACCGAGGTCGACCCCGCGGATGTCGACGTTGCCGTGCAGTTGCAGCGGCTCGTGCTCCGGTTTGATACGATCCAGATAGTACCAGACACCACCGCCGGCCACGGCGAGCAGGAGAATCACAGGGATGATCTTTTTCATGACGCGGGATTCGGGAAGGGACCGGGCAAGCAGAGCCGGTCGAGGTGTTGGTCGATGATGGTGGCGATGGCCGAAACGTGGTGGGCCTCGAAATGGTCGATCTCCAGGCGGCGGAGGATGGTCGAGCGGGCGACGGTGAACACCAGCACCTGGCCGAAGATCGCGTGGCCGCGCAGGATCACGTTCATCGATTCCGGCTCCTCGCCCACCGCCACCGCGAGCAGTCGGCAGAAGATCTGGTGCAGCGGCTTCAGGCTCTTCTGGTAAAGGACGTCGAAGGACTCGCTGGGATTCGCCTGCTCCCGCATCATCACCAGCCGGATCTTGTCGAACTCCGAGCCCGCAAGCTGGCGGCCGAGCAGCAGCCCGAGGACCTTCTTGAGCGCCGCGACGGCGTCAGCGGGTGTCATCGTCCCGACCTCGAGCCGCGCGCGGCTGTCCTCGGCCAGCGGCCCAATCAGCGAGCGGAGGAACGCGCCGATGCCATCGAGCACCTCCGCGTAGAGCTTCTCCTTGTTGCCGAAGTAATAGGAAATCGCGGCGACGTTCTGCCCGGCTTCATCGGCGATCTCCCGGACCGAGGCGTTCTCGTAGCCCTTTTCGCCGACCGCCTTCAACGCCGCCAGCAGCAACCGGCGGCGGGCTTGCTCGCCCTTGCCGGAAGTGGATGGAAACAGCTCCGCTTGCATGACGGCCAAAAATTAAACGATCGCATAAAAAAGTCAAACGAATGATTAATTTTTGAATCAAGGGTCGTCCCTCACGGCCTTTTCCCTGAAGGTCACTTGGCTTCGGCCAGACTCCGGACGGTCTTGATGTTCCGGAAGGTGGCAGGGCGTTTCAGGAGCTTTTCCAGCACCGCGCCGGAGAACGTGGAATCGCTGCTGCGGATCGAGCAGTGCCAATAGAGATCCCGCCCGGCGATGTGGAGGCCATCGATGTCCGTCTTCAATGCCAGCACCTTGGCGGTGGCTTCCTGATCGAACGGTTCCGCGGTGAAACCAACATGGGTGGTGCCGCCTTCCGTGTCCGGAAAAGGATTGGCCTTTGCGATCTCCGCCAGCTCGGGAACGGAGCGGAGGAAAGTGTCCACACGGTAGCCAAGCTCCTTCTGCAGCAGCGCCTCGATCTTCCGCTCCAGCCCCTCCGGCTTCGCCTTCGAATCGAACAGCACGTTCCCGCTGGCGATGAACGTGGCCACGTTCTTGAAGCCGTCCGCCTCGAAGATCTTCTTCAAGGCGTCCATCTTCACATTGCGGCCACCGACATTGATGGCGCGGAGAAAGGCGACGTAGCGGGGCATGCTTGGCATTCTGCCGCACCCGGGCCGCTTTGTCACCCGGGCAGGAAGTCGAACGGGGCTGGAAATGGAGCCCGCCTACCCTATTCTTCCCCCGTGATCTACCTCGACGCCAACGCGACGACGCCCCTGCTGCCGGAAGTCCTCGATGCCATGCTGCCATGGCTGACGGAGGGCTTCCACAACCCGAACGCCTCCTACCGGGGCGCGAAGGCGGCGCGCCAGGCGATCGAAACGGCGCGCGAGCAGGTCGCGGCGCTGATCGGCGCGCAGCCGGACGAGATCGTCTTCACCGGTGGCGGCACCGAAAGCACCAACACCGCGCTCAAGTGGCTCGCCCGCCTCGTCGGCCGGAAGGCCGGCCGGGCCATCACCAGCGCCATCGAACACAGCGCGGTGCTCAAACCCTGCGAGACCTTCGAGGAAGTCGGCTATCCGCTCGACCGCATCGGCGTCAGCCACTTCGGCCGCCTTGATCTCGACGCCCTCCGTGCCGCGTGCCTATCCGCCAAGGACGGCGGCGGCTTCGCCTCGATCATGTGGGCGAACAACGAGACCGGCGTGATCCAGCCCATCGCCGAAGCCTGCGCCATCGCGAAGGAACACGGCCTCGCCTTCCACACCGATGCCATCCAGGCCGTGGGCAAGATCCCGGTGGATGTCCGCGCGGTGCCGGTCGATTTCCTCTCGATCAGCGCGCACAAGTTCCATGGGCCGAAAGGCGTGGGCGCGCTCTACGTCCGCAGCGGCTGCCGCTTCGAGCCGCTGCTCCGCGGCGGAGGCCAGGAAAAGGGCCGCCGCAGCGGCACCGAAAACACCGCCGCCATCGTCGGCTTCGGCAAGGCCGCCGAACGGGCCAAACAGCTCCTCGATTCCGGCGACGGCTCCGTCCGCGCCCTGCGCGATGCCTTCGAGGCGAAGCTGTTGGAAACCATCACCGGGTGCGAGATCAATGGCGATCCCGGCCACCGCCTGCCCGGTACCAGCCATGTCTCCTTCGAACGCTGCGAGGCCGCGGGCCTGCTGATCCTGCTCGATGACATGGGCATCGCCTGTTCGGCAGGCTCCGCCTGCATGACCGGCAAACAGCAGCCGTCCCATGTCCAGAAGGCAATGGGCTTCAGCGATGCCAAGGCCAAGAGCAGCCTGCGCCTCGGCTTCTCCCGGCTCAACACCATGGCCGAGGCGATGCAGGCCGCCGAAGCGGTGCGCAAGGCGGTGGAGAAACTCCGCCGCGTGCAAGGCAGCGGCGTGGGACCGGTGACGGTCTACACGCCATGACGCACCTCAATCGCTGGCCGCGTTCTTGAGCCCAATAAGGTCGCCCTTGATATCATCCTTCGCGCGGCTCACCAGCTGCTCGATTTTTCCACGCAGCACCCCGCGGTTCGAACTACGGGTCACCACGTCGGTCGCCACCCGAACCGCCGCCCGCTTGGTTTCGATCAACTGGGCCGACTCGATGGTTTCGAGCAGGGCATCGAAATGGTCGTCCGTCGCCTTGCGCCGGATCGATTCCAGCGCCGCATCGGCGGAGCTTTTCTCCTTCGCCGCGCGGGCATAGGCAATGATCGGACCGATCGCGGAAAACTTGTCACGGTATCCCACCACATCGCGGAAGAACATCTGACGCAGATCCTCGTCATTGTTGAAGGCGGAGGACGTCACGAACTTGGCAATGTCCGCATCCACATCAAAGCTGGACGACTTCGCGAGCCGGATCGCCCTCATTGTCGGCGCATGCTGCGCAAGCTGTTTGGGAACCTTCAGGTTGTCGAACAACGACTTGAGCTGCTTGGAAGTGACTTCCAGTTCCTTCGCGGGATCCGCCGCCTTGTCGATCAGGGCCTGAAGAGCCTTCTCCTGCTTCTCCTTCTCCGCGCCCTTCATGATCGTCATGCCGACGATGATGACACCGAGGCCGAGGATGCCGGAGATCACCGCCTTCGCGGCATTGCTCATCTTCTTCTTCGGGATCTGCGGGATGGGCGTCACCGGACGCGTGTGCGTCTGGACCGAGCTGGTGGCCGGGCCCTTCGTGAGCACGTGCGAGGTCGTGTGAACGCTGGGCCGCGAACCATCCGGTGGTTGCAGCGACTGCGGCGCGGATTGGGTGGCGGTGACGGTCTGGACAGGCCCGGTGCCAAGCCCCGGCCGACGCGGAGGAGGCGGCGCGACGGTCCGCGCGGGCATGGTCGCTCCCGCGCCTTCGTTGCGGAGGAACACCTGGAGCGCCTCGCGAGCGTCGGCCGGGCGGTCCGCCGCATCGCGGTTGATGTGCCACATCACCCAATCCCGCAGCCACGGCGGCAGGTCCGGGCGGACCTCGCCGATCGGTTTAACGAGGTGGCTCAAATGCGAACCCATCACCTGCGGTCCGGTCTCGCCATCGAAAGGATACTTCCCGGTCAGGGCGAAGTAGTAGACGCAGCCCATCGCGTAAAGGTCGGTGCGGCCATCGACGAGGCCGCGCTCGAACTGCTCGGGCGCCATGAAGAAAATCGAACCGTAGACCGCGTCCTGCTGGTCGAGCGTCTGCTTCGAAGGCTTCGGCGTGAACTTGGCCAGGCCGAAGTCCACGATCTTCACCTGGAACTTGCCGGACGGCAGCCAGGTGAGCATCAGGTTGCCCGGCTTGATGTCGCGGTGGACGATGTGCAGGTCCTGCGCGGCGATCAGCGCCTCCTGGGTCTGGATCGCCACCTCGCGGAAATCCCCCACGGTCAGCGGAGCCTTCTCCACCAGCTCGTCCAGAGACTTGCCGGTGAGCATCTCCATCACCACGTACGGCCCATCCTCGTCCGCGCCCACGTCATAGACGGTCACGATGTGCGGATGCTGCAACGCGGCCAGGGCACCGGCCTCCTTGGTGAGCTGCTTGGTGGCCTCGTCCTGGTGGTCGGCGTCATTGCCCTCGGGAATGATGCGCTTGATGGCCACCTCGCGGTTCATGCGCTGGTCAAACGCACGATAGACCGCACCGATCCCACCTTGGCCGATTTTGCCGCGTATTTCGTAACGTTCGTCCATGTGAACCTAACCGTATCCCAAACCTTGTCCGTTTGAGGGGGGCTGACGCAACCCTGAAAGTGCGGCCAATCAAACGTCCTCCAAACTCTGTCGTTTCATCGGAGCGGAAATCAAGGCGGCTGTTGGCTTTCCGGAGGTTATTTTAGGGCATGGGCGCGTAGAATCGGGCCATCGCGGTGCGGATCATCGGATCCGCCCGGCTGGCCCGGTCCACCACGTCCTGCCCGGCGGGACGCTTCCACGCGTGATACGCCGCCAGGGTTTCAAAGGACGCGTTCAGCGAACATTGCAGCGGATTGTAAAGCACCCCGTCGATGGACACCGTTTCCGGCAAGCCACGGGGAAACAACAAGCCCGCCTGCTCGAACGAGTGGATCACCGCTGGCAAACGCGCCGGATCACCCATCGCCGCCATCACCGGATAGTGCGGATGAATCCACTCGCGGTCCGGCAAATCGCTTCCATTCGCGGCATAGGCCGCCCCCGGCATGCCGCCCTCCCCGGCGGATAAGCCCCACAGGCCCAGCTTACTGGCGGGACAGTCCGGCTTCCGCTTGGTGAAATAGGCGGCCTGTTCCACCAGAAGTTTCCGCCTCGCCTCCGGCCAGACCACCCCGCTGAGGCGGTCCGGATCCGGGCGGTCGAAGTCGGGATGATACAGGCTCTGGATCTCGGCGATGAAGCCCACGCCACGGTAAACTTTGCCGGTGGTCGCCAGCTTGCCCCGCGCCTGGTCGCCGCGGCCCATCGCCTCCAGCAGCACCGTCAGCGCCTGCTCGCCGCCCCAGCCACGGTAGGCCCCGGACAACACCTGGCCGCTGGCCGCGGAGTAGCCGTGATGCGGAAACCCGTTCTCATCGACCATGCCGGTCCAATCGATCGCCCGGATGCGCTCCCGCACCGCCGCAGCAGTGTCTGTCAACTCCAAGACATCCGCAGCCAGAAGCAGGGCCTGGAGCGTCAAAGCGGTATCGACCGAGCTGAACTCGCTCTTCTCCGTGGGCACCACCCGGCCATCCGGCTGGCGGCTCGCGAAATGCGGCAGGAACCCATGCGAGTGTTTCATGCCCAGCACGGTGCGGGCAGTCAGACGCACCTCCGCGGCGGCTTGGGCGGGATCGAGTAGCCCCTGTTTCGCCGCGATCGCCGTGGCCAGGGCATTCATCCCGGACCCGGGCAGGGCCAGGAACTGCCCTCGGTTCACATGCGCCCGACCGGCCACCAACCCGCTCGACGGGTCCAGGCAACGACGGAGCTTCCCCCACGAAATCCGGAACAACCAGTCCGCCGGCTCGATGTCCGGTTTCTCCGCCTCGAAGCCGATCCGGCGCAGGGTGATGTCCCCATCCAGCGACGCCGTGCAGGACAGGAACTTCGCCTTGGCCGCCAGCTTCGCGTCGAATGGCAGGCGGAGACGGGCCACCTCGCGGGACTCCACCGCCATATCCCCGCTCCACAACGCCACGCGTCTGGCATCGGCGATTTCCACGTGCAGCCTCCCCTTCCCCTTCGCATCCACCGCCACCGCGGTCACCGGCACCCGGCTCGCGGGCAAACCACCCACTCCGAGCAGATCCCCGGCATCGAAAGTACGGCCCACCTCGTGGGATGGCCCGGCCAGCGACGCCCACAGCCCCTCGGCCGCGGCTCCAGGGCGCACCACCATGGCACCGTCCCGGAAAGAGATCCGGGCTGGCTTTGCCGGAATGAACCCGAGGTCACCGCCGAAGTTCGACGGCTGGCGGTAGCCGTTGAACGACATCCCATCCGGTCGGAACTCCGGAACGCACACCTCCGCATCCAGAACCGGCTGCCACACCGTTTCCGCACGGGCACCGGCGATCAGGAGAACCACGGAAAACAAACGGAGCATGCTGTCCCATACGGCCCGGGAAGCCGTCCTTATCGGGCATTCACCTGCTTGATTCCCACCTCCGCGCCGGGTTCACTGGCCGGGTGCCCCCTGATCCCGTCCTCGACACCCTGCGCGCCCGCTTCGGCTTCGATTCGCTGCGCGCCGGACAGGAGCAGGTCGTCCGCACCCTGCTGGCGGGACGATCCTCCCTGGCCGTGTTCCCCACCGGCGGCGGAAAATCGCTCTGCTACCAACTCCCGGCCCTGCTCCTGGACGGGCTCACGCTGGTCATTTCGCCGCTGATCGCGCTGATGAAAGACCAGGTGGATTCGCTGGTCGCCAAGGGCATCCCCGCCGCCCGCCTCGATTCCACCCTCAGCCAGCAGGAAGCCTTCGAGGTCTTCGACCGCCTGCGCGATGGCTCGCTGAACCTCCTCTACGTGGCCCCGGAACGCCTCGCCAACGAGGGCTTCCGCAACCGCCTCGGGAAACTCCGGATCGCCATGATCGCGATCGACGAGGCCCACTGCATTTCCGAATGGGGCCACAATTTCCGGCCCGATTACCTCAAGCTCGCGCAACTGTGCCGCGACCTGCGCATCCCCCGGGTGCTGGCCCTGACCGCGACCGCCACCCCGTCCGTGTCGGCGGACATTCGCAAGGCGTTCGGCATCACCGAGGCCGACCACATCCAGCTCAGTTTCCACCGCCCGAACCTCGACCTGCGCGTGACCCCTGCCCTGCCTGCGGAACGCAAGCCACTGCTGCTCGACCGGCTTCGCGAGGCCCCCGGTCCCGCCATCGTCTACGTCACCCGCCAGGAAACCGCCGAGGAGGTCGCCACCTTCCTCCAGAAAAACGGCATCGCCGCCCGAGCCTATCATGCCGGGCTGCCGGATGAGTTCCGCGTGGATGCCCAGGAGGCCTTCATGACCGGCACCACCTCCGTGATCGTCGCGACCATCGCCTTCGGCATGGGCATCGACAAGGCGGACATCCGCCGCGTCTACCACTACAACCTGCCGAAGAGCCTCGAGAACTACTCCCAGGAAATCGGCCGCGCCGGACGCGACGGACAGCCCTCCATCTGCGAATGGCTGGCCTGCGGCGACGACCTGCCGGTGCTGGAGAACTTCATCTACGGCGATACTCCGACCCCGCAGGCGATCCGCCACCTGATCGACCGCGTGCTGCGGCTCGGCGAGAATTTCGATGTCTCGCAATACGACCTCTCCTCGTCCTGCGACATCCGGCCGCTGGTGGTCTCCACCGTGCTGACCTACCTGGAACTGGAGGGCGTGATCGAAGCCACCGGCTCGTTCCACGGCACCTACTCCGCGAACCTGCTGCGCCCCTTCGAACGGGTGCTGGCGGGCTACGATGAACGCCGTAAGAATTTCCTCACCCGCCTCTTCGCCGCCGGCGCGAAAGGCCGGGTGTGGACGAACTTCGAGGTCGATGCCGTGGCCGCCCGCATCGGCGAACCGCGCGAGCGCATCGTCAGCGCGCTGGTCCACCTCGAGGAAGCGGGCGATCTGGCGCTGAAAAAGGCCGGCATCCGCCAGCGCTACCGGCTGCTGAAGGACCCGGGAGACCTCCACGCGCTGGCGGAACGCCTGAATGTCCGCTTCGGCCAACGCGAGCACGCCGACCTCGAACGGCTCCGCCAGGTGGTGGCGCTGGCCGAGGCGCCCGGCTGCCTCACCGGCGCGCTCACCGCCCACTTCGGCGAAACCCTCCCCCACCCCTGCGGTCACTGCGACCGCTGCCGAGGCCTCCCGGCCACCTCCATTCCCCGCACCACCCCGGCTCCGCCCGCGGACGGGGATTGGGAGCTGGTCCGCCAGCTCACCCGCGAGCGTCACGCCTCGCTGGGCACCACGCGCCAGCTCGCGCGCTTCCTTTGCGGCTTGAGCAGTCCCGCCACCACGCGCGAAAAGCTCACCCGGCACGATGCCTTCGGACTCTTCGCCCATTACCCCTTCGCGGAGGTGTTGGCGATCGCCGGTTCGCAGTAGTCTCTCCCCCCTCCATGCCCTCCTCCGTTCTCGTCACCGGGGCGCGCGCCTTCGCCGCCCTGGACTGGATCCGTCGTTTCGGACGGGAAGGCCACCGCGTGACCGCGTGCGATTCCTTCCGGAGCCCGATATGCCGCGCCTCCCGCTATCTCACCGACTTCATCCCGGTCCCCCCACCGCGGACCTCTCCGCTAGAACATGCCCTCGCCGTGCGGGATGCCGCCCTCGCCTGCGGGGCGGCATGGATCATCCCCACCTGTGAGGAAATCTTCGTGCTCGCCCGCTACCGCGAGCTGTTCACCGGCATTTCCAAGTTCCTCGGGCCGTCTTTCGAAACGCTTGCCCGGCTGCACCACAAAGGCGAATTCGCGACCTTCATCGATGCATCGCCCGGCCTTTCCATCCGACCACCGGAAACGCATGAACTGAGGTCCAAGACAGAGCTGGAAGCCTTCGCCTCCACCCACACCGGCCTGCGGGAGTGGGTCTTGAAACCGGTGTTCTCGCGCTTCGCCGCGGAGGTGCTGATCCGTCCGAAACCGTCCCGTTGGAAAAGCATTTCGCCCTCCACGGAACACCCCTGGGTGGCGCAGCGGTTCACCCCGGGCAAGCCCCTGTGCACCTTCACACTCGCCATCGGCGGCAAGATCACCGCTCACTCCACCTACGAGCCGAAACACCGCGTCGGCCACGGGGCCGGGTTCTTCTTCGAGCCGGTGGCTTCTCCCCCCCTGTTCGAGTTCTGCTCCTCGGTGGTGGAGCACCTCGGCTTCACCGGCCAGATCTGCTTCGACTTCATCGCGGGCGAGAACGGCATCAAGGTCATCGAGTGCAATCCCCGCACCACCAGCGGCCTGCACCTGCTGGCCCGGGATGATCCCTTCAAATACCTCGATCCCGCCTGCCCGGGACTCTGGCCCACCGATCCCACCCCCCGGATGGTGACCTTCGCCATGCTCACCGAGCGCGGACGCGGCCCCACCCGCTGGCGGGATTTTTTCCGAGGCAAAGATGTGGTCAATGCCCCGGACGACCGGCTACCCCACGCCGCGGGCTGGGAGATGTTCAAGGAACTCCGGCGGATCCGCAAAACGATCGGCCCCGGCGCGAAAATCAAGGACGCCTCCACCCACGATCTGGAGTGGAATGGCGAGCGGCTGCCGGATGCGCCGCTCTGATCCGAACGCGCTCAACGTTCCGAAAACTCGCGCCGCATGCCGCCCTGCGCCTCGGCGAAGGAGATCGCGCCATCGTGGTTCGTGTCGAACTCGGCGAAACCCTTGTCGATCTCCTCGTTGGTGATGCCGTGGACCTCGCTCTCGCGCAGGCCCTGACGGACTTCCTTCTTCGTCAGCTTGCCATCGCCGTTGTAGTCGAAGCGGTCGAACTTCTCCAGGAAGGCGAACATCTTCTTCTCCCGGTGGTTCTCGGGAACGATGTTGTCGGGAGTACCGCAGGAAACGGCCAGCAAGGGCAGGAGCAGGAACGTGTATCGCATCTAACACCACCATCGCGGATTCGGGCTCGAAAGCAACGCCGGGTTCCGCCATCCTTTCCTTCCGCATGCGCCTGCTCATCCTCGCCGCCGGCAAGCCCGCCCTCTCCTACGCTAAGGACGGAATCGCCGAATACCTGAAACGCCTCGGCCGCTACAGCCAGGTCACGATGGAACTGGTGAAGGCCGGAGGATCGGAGGAAGTGTCCCAGCGGCTGCTGGAAAAATCCGAAGGCATGTACCGCATCGCCATGGACGAGCGCGGCGAACGCCTCACCACCGCGGAGCTCTACAAGCGCTTCGACGCGCTCGAACACCGCGGCGACGTGAAGTGCGTGGCCTTCCTCATCGGAGCCTCGGACGGGCACACGCCGGAACTCCGCAAGAAGGCGGACATGGTCCTGTCCCTCTCCGCCCTCACGCTCCAGCACGAACTCGCGCTGGTAGTCCTGCTGGAGCAACTCTATCGCCTGGCCTCGATGAAGGCAGGCTCGCCGTATCACCGCGAGTGAAGGCGAATCAGCGGCGCTGCTGGAGCTGCGGCATCATGCCGAAAGCGCCCATTCCCTGACCGGACTGCGGCACGTTCCATGGCATCTTGCTGGCGGAGGACGGCGGCGGCACCGGCTTTTTCTCCGGCTCCTTGTTCACGCAGGAGGGGCAAAGCAGGCCCGTGAGGGCAACGGCGGCGGCGAGCGACAGCAAACGCATGGGCCGAACATAAAACAACCCCCGCAGGCTGCAAGCCCGCGGAGGTTGTGGAAAAAAGATTCGGAGAAACCTCAGTTGGTGGCCGGCTCGGCCAGGATGACCTTGTCACCCGGCTGGAGGCGGACGCCTTCGGCGAGGCTGTCGAAATCGATGTCGGCGAGCGTCTGGTTCGGCTCGATCGACGTCGGCTGGACCTTGCCGATCAAGTGGCCGTCACGCAGGACGAGCAGCTTGGTCTGCGGGGTGAAGCCGGTGTTGGTGCCGGCACCCACCATCACGAAGCCCCACTCCTGGTTCACCGCGGTGATCACGGATTCCATCGAGTTGCGGCGGATGCGGGTGTCGCGCTTGCCCTTCACGTCGGCCAAGCGACCGGTCTCGTCCTTCTGCGCATCGCGCTGCTTGGTCGCCTTCTCCACGAGGAGGTTGAGTTCGTCGCGCTTCTTCTCAAGGTCGAGCTTCTTGTTCTCGAGCTCTTTCACCTTGTCGGGAAGGTTCTCAAGGGTCACATCGGCACCGAGGTCGGCAAGAGCCGCCTTGATCTGCTCGATGGCCTTCTCGGCTTCGGCGAACTGGGCCTTCTGCTCTTCCAGCAGGGCGTTCTGGGCGGCGAGGTCGCGCTTCAGGCCGGAGCCGGCGGACTTCAGCGAACTCACGGCCTGCTCGGCGGCGGTCTGCTCATCCTGGGCCTTGGCGAGGGCGTTCAGCTCCTTCTTGAGGTCAGCCTCGGTGCTTTCCGCGTGGGCGGTCACTTCCTTGTTCTCCTTGTTCGCCGCGAGGCGCTCGCTCTGCTGCGTTTCGAACTTCTTCGAAAGCTGGAACGAGAAGAAAACGGCGCCGCCGGTGGCAAGAACCGCGAGAGTGTGGAAAAGGGGTTTCATGGAAATCCGGATCGTGGGTTTCGGGATTGTTTACTCAGCTCATTTCGCGGGAACCACCGTGTCACCGACCATCAGGACGGTGTCGGCCTTCACCGAGTCCGGCACGATGCTGGCGGAGGCGGAGCCCGCTTCGGCGGCGCTCACCTGGAGCTTGGCGATCGTCTCGCCATCGCGGACGACTTCCAGCGTCGAGTTGGTCACCACACCGGCGGCATTGCCAGCAGCGAGGGTCACGAAGCCCCAGTTCGGGTAGATGGCGCTGATGCGGGTCTTCAGGGCCGGATTGGATTTCTTGGCGGGGTAGAGGGCGCTGATCGAGCGGTAGTTCTCGATCACCTTGTCGAGGCGGCCGGAATCGGCGGTCAGGTTGGCCAGCGTCGCGGTGTTGGTGGCGATCGTCTGGTTGAGTTCCTCGATCTGGGCATTGGTGGCCTTCAGCTTCGGCCCGAGGGTCGCGAGGTCACCGACGTTCTCCAGCTTGCTCTTGAGATCATCCAGCTTGGCCTTGTTGGCCTCGGTCTGGGCGGTCTTCTCGTCGATCTCCGCCTTGACCTTGGCATTGGCCGCGGTGAGTTCCGCCTTCTGGGTGTTGAGAGCCGCCACCGTGGCTTCGGTCTCTTTCCGCTTCGCGGTGGTCTCGGTGAGCTCCTTCTCGGCCTTGGCCAAGCGCTTCTTGCTCGTGTCGAGGTTCGTCTGCGCGGTCTGGCGGGCGGTGATTTCCGCGTCGTACTTCTCCTTGTTCTTGAAGCCGACGAATGCCGACGCCGCTAGAACAATGGCGGTCAGAATGCCGAATGTTTTGGCCATAGGGTTTGGGATTTAAAAGGTGGGTTTCCTCGTGTGAGCGGACATTAGGAAGGTCTGTTTTGCGGCGGCAATCCCAAATTTCACGGGTTTTGCCGCTTGCCTTTACAAAGCACCCACACGGCGTGACGGTTTGCCGCCCGCCATGCGTTCCATTTCCCGCGTTTTTTCCTACCTCCGCCACTACCCGGGCCTCGCTTCCGCCCAGATTTTCTGCGCCGTGGGGATGACCCTGGCGGTGTTCGTGTTCCCGAACGCGACCCGCCACGTGATCGACCACATCCTGCCGAATCCCGCGAAACACGGGGAATTCCCGCTCTGGATCGGCCTCGCCCTGTTCGGCTTCCTCGCCAAGGACGGCCTGAACTCACTGCGGATCTTCATCAACAACACCTTCGAGCAGAAGGTGATCTACGACATCCGTTCCGACCTCTACTCGAAAATCCAGCGTCTGCCGCTGCGCTGGTTCGATACCCGCCGCACCGGCGACATCATGACCCGCGTCGTCGAGGATGTGACGAACATGGAACGCGTCCTGATCGACGGCGTCGAGCAGGGCCTGATCGCGTCCCTCCAGGTGCTGGGGGTGGGAGCCTTCCTGTTCTACCTCAATCCGGTGGTGGCGCTGTGGGCCACCCTGCCCGTGCCGGTCCTCGCCATCGGCGCGTGGTTTTATTCCACCAAGGGCCGCGACCGCTACCGGAACCAGCGCGAGGCATCCTCCGACCTGAACGCCATCCTTCACGACAACATCTCCGGCATCCGCCAAATCAAGGCCTACGCCGCCGAAACCGAGGAGCTCGGCCGCTTCAACCGCTTCTCCGACCTGCTGCGCCAGGCCACCCTGCGGATGATGAGATGGTGGGCGATCTACTCGCCGCTGATGTCCTTCGTCCGCATGACCGGCTACGTGCTGGTGCTCGCCTTCGGTGGCCACGCGGTGATGAAGGGCGATCTCACGCTCGGCGACTTCACCGGCTTCTTCCTTTCGCTGGGGCTTTTCTACGAACCGATCGACCGTCTCAACAGCCTCAACCAGATGCTCCTCTCCGGCCGCTCCGCCGCGGACCGCGTGTTCGAGATCCTCGATGCCGAGGAGGAACCGAATGCCCGCGAAGGCAAAACCCTGCCGGTGCCGGTGAAGGGCGCGGTGGCCTTCGAGCAGGTTTCGTTCTCCTACCAAGACCAGCCCACCCTCCACGAGGTCTCGCTGGAAGCCCTGCCGGGGCAGACGATCGCCCTGGTCGGGGCCACCGGTGCCGGAAAAACCACCGTGCTTTCGTTGCTGGCCCGGTTCTACGAAGCCACCGCCGGCACCATCCGGCTGGACGGGCAGGACATCGCGGAGCTTTCGAAGGAAAACCTCCGCGACCATCTCGCCTACGTGACCCAGGAGGCCTTCCTCTTCAATGGCACCGTGCGGGAAAACCTCCAGCTTTCAAAGCGGGATGCCACCGATGCCGAGTTGTGGACCGCCCTCGAAGCCGCCCACGCCGATCCCTTTGTCCGCGAGCTGCCGCAGCTTCTGGACACCAACGTCGGCGAACGCGGCGTAAAGCTGTCCGGCGGCGAGAAGCAACGCCTCTCGATCGCCCGCGCCCTGCTGAAGAACGCGCCGATCCTGCTGCTCGACGAAGCAACGGCCTCGGTGGACAGCCAAACCGAGCGCCTGATCCAGGACGCGCTGGACCGGCTGATGGAAAACCGCACCGCCTTCGTGATCGCCCACCGCCTCTCCACCATCCGCAATGCAGACCGGATCTACGTCCTCGAACAAGGCCGCGTGATCGAGCAAGGCAACCACGAGGAATTGCTCGCCCTGGACGGCAAATACGCCGAGCTGTGCCGGAAATCATTCCTCGGCCAGGAGGGAGAGGACGTTTCGAAGTGACATCCGGCGCGTGACAGGCGATGGTTTGTCCTAATGCGGGAAAAGCCATTCCGACCTGCGCATTTGCTGTGGCTGACCGTCCCCGTCGCCGCATGGTGGGGGGCCTTCGCACCGCTTCCGGAAGAGTCCGCCAGATCTCATCCCAAGGCTCCTTCCGCTCGGACGGAAGAAGCCACTCCTCTTCCCGGACAGGGATTGGAGAAGGCAGGCACCGCGGAACTGCGTGAGCGGCTGCTGGCGGCTTTGAAACAGCCGCCCGGCATGGAACGAACCCACGCCCTCGAGTTGATCTGCGCCCGCTGGGCCGAGATCGACCCGGCTAACGGCTTGGATTTCGTCGCCAGTCTCGGTGGAAATACCGATCCCGCTCCGCGGGTGATGCTGCTCAAGGAATGGGCGATCGAGGATTTGGACGCGGCTTGGGACTACCTCGCCGCCCACCCCGGACGCGAGGTCGATGACGACCTGCGGACGGTGGGCACCGGCCTGCTGACCGAGGATCCGGCGTTGTTCGTCCAGTGGTTCTGGCGCGCTCCGGGCCATCTCGGCCAACCGGACGCCGGAAGCCCGGCCTGGCTGGCTGCCGCACGGGCGAAGCCTGAGGAGCTTCAGGCCATCGCGCTGAAAATTCTCGAACTCTCCCCCACCGCCCGCAATGGCTCGCCGATTTGGAATCCGAAGACCGGCGCGCTGTTCACCCTGCTGGGTGCGGCGCGGGCGGAAACCGATTCCAAGGCGGTCTTCAAGTGGGCGCGATCCCTTCCCGACCCCTATCGCGTCCAGGCGCTAAAAGGTGCTTTTGCCACCTTGGCGCGGGTATCGCCCCAGATCGCGCTCGACCGGCTGGACATGCTCGCCAAGGGCAAGTCCCCGGAGTGGCTGCGGTCCCTGTTCGACTCCGAAGGACCCCACGATTTCGTCAACGGCCCCAACGCCCTGACCCTGCTAGGCCAACAGGATCCGATGATCCTCGTGGAACTCGCCCGGAAGTATCCGGCGCTGGAGCCGGTCAACAGCCTCGTCGACACCTTCGGAATGGCGCTGGCCGCTGGCAAACTGGATCCAGCAACGGCGTTCCGCGCCATCGATTCCATCTCGCCGGGGGACGGCACGGTGCCCGCCGCCGTGCTCTCCCGGATGTGGAATGCCCTGCCGCCCGGCCAACTCCGTGGAGCCGCGGAAGCCGTGGCCCGTGAACCGGACTCCGGAGCCAAGATGGCCGCCATGAGTGGCATCATGAAAGCGTGGTTCGCCACCGAACCTTCCGCGGCACTGGATTTCGGCAAGGGCGTGGCGGATGCGGAACTGCGCCGGGCGCTGTACCGGCAATTGGTCGGCGATCTGGCCACCGGCTCGTTCGAGACCTTGCGCCATGTCCCGGTGGAAGACCGGGGCGCGGTCATCGCCTCCTCGTTGGAAAACATGGACCAGTGGATCACCGAGGCCGGTCCATCGCCGATCGAAAGTCTCCGGTTGGAAAATCTCGCCCCCTTCCTGGCCGACCTGCCTCCGTCGGCCGATTCGCTCCGCGCCGTCACCAGCTTGGCCGGCACTTGGAGCCAGCTCGATCCCCGTGCCGCCATCGAGTGGGCAAGCAGGCAAAAGGACAATCCAACCCGCGCCGCCTGCGTGGCCAGCGCCATCCAGGGCTGGGCCCACCACGATTCGAACGGAGCCGCGGTCTGGCTGGACGCTCAGCCGCCCGGCAGCATCCGGGATGCCGCCACCCTCCCACTGGTCGCCCAATTGAAGGACACCGAGCCGGAAAGCGCTTGGGAATGGGCGGGCACGATCTCCAACCCCACCCTCCGCAGCCAAACCCGGCGCGAAGCCTTCGCCGCCTGGGCGGCCGCCGATCCCGATGCGGCCGCCGCGGCTCTCGACACCGCCCCCGGCCTTTCCGCCGCCGATTTCCTCGCCCTCAGCCAAACCTTGGTTCCGCCATGAACCGGCTCCATCCGCTCCTGAAAACCACCCTGCCGCCGCTCGCCATCGCCTGTGCCGTCTACGGGGCAGCCCGGATCGGCAAGCAATGGCAGCACGTTCTCGCATCCGACCGAAGCACCGAACCTCCCCGTGAAAGCCGCGCTCCCGACACCGGCGAGACCCTCAGGAACGCCCGCGACCTCCACGGCCTCGCCCGCCGCCGCTTGCTGGTGGCGCTTGAATCGACCTCCTCCTTGTCGACTTTGGAGCGGCTCCGGGCGTCCGGAGCTTCCCAAGGCGATTTCCCGGCCGAGGTCATCGAGGCCTGTGCCGCCGAGGCCCCGGAGGCCACCTGGCGCTTCCTTATTTCCGGCCCAGCCTCGGTGACTCCCGGCCAAGCTCGCATCGTCCTCACCGAGTGGTTGCGAAGGTCTCCCGATATCCTCCCCGATGTGCTGCGGATGACTCCGGCTCCATCCGACCGGAGTGCGGTGGTCTCCTCCGCTCTCGACCACTTCCTCTGTGGTGAAGATCCATCACTCGCGGATGCGGTGTTGAGACACTTCGATCTTCTCGTAGCCCAGGATCCGGCCCTGGCTGGCAAACTCAGCCCGACCGGAGCGGAGCGCACCCGCTGTCTGGCGCGGTTGTTGTCCCTGCCCCCGTCCACCGGCAGGGACAACCTGTGGGCGGGCATCGCCGATGGATGGTTGAAGAGTGATTGGCTCGCCGCCACCACGTGGTCGGAATCGCTCCCGCCTGAATCACGGAAGAAACTCGAAGCCCGCTTCGCCGCCACCGCCTTCCGCTCGAACGATCCCAACGCGGGCCCGATGATCGCCTGGGCGGCGCAATGGCTTTCCAAATCCGCCCCCTCCGGCGACGTCGCCCGACTGGGACCGGTCTACGTGGAAGCCCTCGCCCGCAGCCAACCGGACACCGCCTTGGAATGGGCGAACGCCCGGCTGTCCGGCTACCCGTTGACCCTGGCGATCGGCACTATCGCCGCAACCCGCTTCAGCACCGATCCGGACGGGGCTCGGGAAATGGTGGCGGACCTGCCCTCGGGTGGCACCCAACAGGCCGCCGCCGCCAAGGTGGCCGCGGCGTGGGCGAAGTCAGACCCCGTGTCCGCCATGGATTGGTGGCTGGGTTTCCCGCACGACACCGCAGGCCCCGTCGATTTCAGCCGGGTCTCCCAAGAGTGGAACAAGGAGCAATGGACCGCGTTCCGGACTTACGCCGTCGACGAAGACACCCCACTTCTCCCCGATCGCCTGGCCACTCTGGTGATCGACACCCGAAACCCCGGAGCCACCGTGGAACTGCTTGAGCCCACCGGAGGAATCAACCGCGAGAGATTGCTCGACGATGCCTTCGCGCAGTGGGCCCGCCAGGACCCCGGAGCCGCCGCCTCCCGCATGCTCGCGGATCCCATTCTCGCCACCGCGGATCGCGCGGGAGCCCTCGCGGAAACTTGGTATGAAAGCGATCGGGGCGCGACGGTGGCTTGGATCGCCCGCCTGCCGGAAGGCGACACCCGCGACACTGTCGCCGCCGCCCTTCGCTCACGCATCTCGGCGGACCCGGGCCTATCCCACAGCCAACAGCGGTCCCTGGCCTCCAAGCTCCCCTGAGCGCCGTGGGAGATTGCCCGGACAAATCCCGGCCTCGGTGGCGTTTGTGGTGCGTGAAACCAATTCTCCTGCTCCTCGCCTCGGCCGCGCTCGCCGCCGCCGAAACCGACGCTCCGGCCAAGCCCGCCGCGATTCCCGCCAAGCCGGTCGTGCCCCACCCGCCCAGCGCCGCGACCCCGCAGGAAAAGCCTGCTCCGACGCTGGTCGTCGGATCGAGCGTGACCCCGGACGCCTTCGCCACCGGTGAGTGGATCCAAGGCGAGGCCCCGAAAAGCTGGGAGCCGGGCAAAGTTTACGTCTTCGAATGTTGGGCGACCTGGTGCGGCCCGTGCATCGCCGCGATTCCACACATCAACGACCTCCACAAGAGATACGCCGACAAGGGCTTGCGCGTCTTCGGCATGAACGTGTGGGAGCGCGGAGGCAAGGAGCCGGTCGTGACCTTTGTGAAGAACAAGGGCGAAGGCATGTCCTACCCCGTGTCCTACAACACGAAGGAAGCAGCCTTCACCAAGGATTGGCTGGAGGCCGCCGGCGTGGATGGCATCCCCCACACCTTCGTGGTGAAGGACGGGAAGATCGTGTTGATGTGCCATCCCATGAAACTCACCGACGAGGTGATCGAAGGTCTCCTCAAGGGCGGGGAAGCCCTGGACCTGACGCTGAAACAGATCCGTGAGGACAATTCGAAACAGGATCAGATCGTCGCTGCGGTACGTTCGTTCAACGAAGCCGCCCGGAAGAAGGACATCGCCGGAATGACCCAGGCCATCGAGACCGTCAAGGCCCTCGATCCCACCAGCAAATCGCTGGTCAACTTCAACATGATCCTGCTGGCCTCCAAGGGAGACTGGCCCGCGCTGGAGGCCGCCGTAAAGGCCCTGCCGGAATCGCCGACCCGGCCGGTGTTCGCCTTCAACGTCGCCCGCACGGTGCTGCCGAACGACGAGGCTCCGGGCACGCTCATGAAGTCGCTGGCGGATATCCTGGCTCCGGCCCTGGAGACCAAAAGCGGGCCGGTGGAACTCCTGACCCTCTCCCGCCTCCAGTGGCGTGGTGGAGACAAGGAAGCCGCCATCGCCACCGCGAAAAAATCCGTGGCCGCCGCCACCTCTGACACCGCCGTCCGGTCCCGCATCAATCCGGCCCCGTTCCAGAACTATCTGGCAGCCTTGGAGAAAGGTGAACTACCCTCCGATGCCCAAGTTACGGCATGGCTGCGCGAAATGATGTCCGCTGCCGCCCCCGCCAAGACAGGAGATCAGTAACCACCCCCGCCGGGCTCATGCCGGCCGGCCGTGGTTTCCACCTACCGCCCATCCCATGAAGCCCCTCATCCCCGTCGCCTGTGTGGCCGGTGGCATCGCCATCGGCTGGTTCTCCCACGCCCTGACCACCCCCGCCACACCAGCCGCCCCGGCATCCATCGCCGCCGCTCCAGCCAAGGAGACCGCGAAGACCGACGCCGTGGCGGCCAACGAGGCCGCAGCAGCCGCCCCGGCCAAAACCTCCACGGGCCGTCCAGCCAAGCCGGACAACGACGAGGCCAAGGCCAAGCGCGACGCCAAGAATCGGGAAATGGGCAAAAAGGCCCAAGACCAGATGGCCAAGCGGATGACCGACGTCCAGCGGAAGAAGTTCGAGGCCCGCCTCGACAAGCTGGCCGCCGATCTGAACCTCAACGACGATCAGAAGGCCAAAATCCGCGCCGCCATGGAAAAGCGGTTCGAGACCTTCGGCTCGCTCCTGACCCACGACGAAGACTCCTCGAACGACCTCGCCCACATGAAGGAGATCGGAGAGCTGATGAAAACCGACGGCCTCGACACGGCCACCGAGGGCGTTCTCACCGACGAGCAGAAGGAGCAATACACCGCCTTCAAGGGCAAGGAACGCCAGTCCCGCATCGAGTCCAAGGCGTTCAAGGACCTCGGCAGCATCACCAACGTCCTCGACCTGTCCGCCGAACAGCGCGACAACGTCTATCAGGTCCTGATGACCGAAGCCGCCACCCGCGAGGACAACCAGAAGACCGGCAGCATGATGAGCCTGTTTTCCGACGGCATGGGCATCCAGTTCGACGATGAACTCGGCATCCAGGACCTCATGCAGGAGCAGATGGAGGGCCAGATGCAACAGCAGCAGGGCGGCGAGAAAACCTCCATGGCCGACATCCAGAAGAACTTCCGGGCGACGGTCAAACAGCGCACCGACGCCAAGGTCGAATCCCTGCGTCCCTACCTGTCCGAAACCCAGCTCCAACAGTACCGCAGCCACCTCGAAACCAAGGGCGGCGGCCTCCTCAACATGTTCGGCGGTGCCGGTGGGGACGACGAAGTCGGCAAGTGACGACCCGCCAGCGGGGCGATTCGGGGGTTCACAAGCCGCCGCGGACCCGCTAAAGGCTCCCCCGCCATGCTTGATATCCGCGTCATCCGCGAAAACCCCGCCGCCGTTCAGGAGCGCCTGAAGCCCCGCGGCGGGGACCACTGGAAGCTCATCGACGAAGTCCTCGCCTGCGACGAATCCCGCCGCCGGGCCGAGACCGAAAAGCAGGCCCTCCAGTCCGAGCGGAAGACGACGTCCAAGCAGATCGGCATGCTCAAGGGCAAGGGCGAGGACACCTCCGCCATCGAGGCCCAGGTGCGCGGCATCAACGACCGCATCGCCGCCCTCGACGCCGAATCCGAGGCCGCAGCCGCGAAGCAGGAAGACCTGCTGCTCAACATCCCGAACCTGCCCCACGAGGCCTGTCCGGTGGGCTCCGACGAAGCCGCCAACCCGGTGGTGCGCGTGTGGGGCGAGAAGCCGGACATCGCCGAGCCGAAGGACCACGTGGCCCTCTACGAGGCGCACGGCCTGGTTTCGATCGACGACGCCACCCGCATCGCCGGCTCGGGCTTCGCGGTGTACCGCGGCAAGGGCGCGAAGCTGGAGCGCGCGCTGATCAACTTCCTCCTCGATACCCAGGCCAGCCATGGCTACGAGGAAGTGAATGTCCCGCATCTGGTGAAACGCGAGTGCATGGAAGGCACCGGCCAGCTTCCGAAGTTCGAGGACGACATGTACGGCACGGACGCCGGTGAGGACGGCCGGAACAACCTGTTCCTGGCCCCGACCGCCGAGGTGCCGGTGACCAACCTCTACCGCGACACGATCCTGGCCGAGGACCAGCTTCCGGTGAAACTGGTGGCCTACACGCCGTGTTTCCGCCGCGAGGCGGGCTCCGCCGGACGCGACAACCGCGGCATCATCCGCATGCACCAGTTCGACAAGGTGGAGCTGGTGCAGGTGGTGCACCCGGACCACGGTTTCGAGGAGTTGGAAAAGCTCACCGGCCACGCCGAGGCGATCCTCCAGAAGCTGGGTCTGCACTACCGCACGATCGAACTCTGCACCGGCGATCTCGGGTTCTCCTCGGCAAAGACCTACGACATTGAGGTCTGGGCCCCCGGCCAGGGCAAGTACCTGGAGGTTTCGAGCTGCTCGTGCTTCGCGGAATACCAGGCCCGCCGCATGAAACTGCGCTTCAAGGACAGCGAAGGCCGCAACCGCTTCCCGCACACACTGAACGGCTCCGGCACCGCCCTGCCGCGCCTCTACGTGGCGCTGCTGGAGCAATGCCAGCAGCCGGACGGCACGATCCGCATCCCGGCCGCCCTCGTGCCCTACTTCGGCGCGGAGACGATCGGGTGAGGCGATCTCCCCATCCCACTTCGAAAGGCGACTTCCTCACGGGAGTCGCCTTTTCATTTACTCACGAGGCGGAAGATCAAGAGCAGGACGAGGGCGCCGACGGTGGCGGTGATGATCGAACCGAGCGACGGCAGCCAGGTGCCGATGGGTTCGGCGGGCAGGAAGGTGGCGTAGCGGCCGAGCCAGCCGCCGATGACGGCACCGACGATGCCGAGCAGGGTGGTCATCAGGCAGCCGCCTTTCTGGTCGCCGGGCATCAGGAACTTGGCCAAGCCGCCGGCGATCAGGCCAAGTAGGATCCATGCGATGAAGGTGCTCATGGTCCTCCAACCTAGCAGAGGTTGGGTGGGGTGCAATCGGGTGAAATCAGGGGGGGATGAGCGCGGGAGGAGGGAGTTAGGTAAAATGGAGATTACCCAATATCCCGGGGATCTGTGAATTTCATGTGAAGTTCGGGATGCTGCTTGAACTGGTGACACGGGCCGGGAGAGATGGTGCCGGTCCAAAAGCCGCGCCGGACCACCGCCCCGATCCGATTCGAAAGAAGCGGCCCGTTCGTAGCGGTGTTCCACGCGCGGCCTGCCATGATGGTTTCATTCCCTGCGCCGCGGGTGCGCGGTTCGACGGGTGTCAACGTGCTCATGACCCCGCGGCGCAGGGACCCTTTTCAGGGAATGGTTACTTGGCCTTCTGGAGGACGTCCGGCTGGAGACCGGTCTTGTCCCAGGATTTGCCGCTGGCGGTCATCATGAGGCTTTCGCTGACGGTCATGACGCCGCCGCCGTAGAGCGGGAGTTTCACGGTGGAGTGGCTCTTGCCGTAACTGGGCTCGCCGTAGATCTTGACCTTGCCGGGGAGGCTCTCGCGGAGGCTGGCGGCGAGGAACTCGGCGCCGGAGGCGGAGCGGCGGTCCTGGAGGATCTGGATGCTCTGGGGCTCGCAGAAGACGCCGTTGCCATCGCTGACGTCGCGCTCGCCCTGGCCGTCCTTGAGGCGGCCGAGGACGGTCTTTTCCGGAGTGAACAGGGACGCGGCGAGCATTGCCTCATCGCGCAGGCCGCCGGGATTGCCGCGGAGGTCGAGGGTGAGGCGGGTGACGGGTTGATTCTCCTTGAGGAGGTCCTTGAAGCGGGCGGCGGAGCCGGTGTCGAACTTGCGGATGCGGATGGTGAGGCCGGTGGGGCCCTTCTTCGCGCTGACGGAGGGGAAGACCTGGGTGGTGCGCTGGATGGTGAGGGTCTCCTCCTTGCCCTGCGGCTGGCGGATTTTCACGGTGACGGAGGGCGAGGGGCCGATGAAGGCGAGCTTCACGGCGGCGAGGCGCTTGCGCTCCATCGAGACACCGTCGACCTGCAGCAGTTCGGAGCCGTAGTTCACGCCGGCCTCGGAGGCGGGGCCCTCGGGTTCAGGGAAGCAGAGCAGGCGGCCGCTGTCGTCGCGCTCGACGATCATGGCGATCTGCCCGCCGCTCTGGCGGGCGGCTTCCTGGAGCTGGGCCATCTCGGCACCGGATTCGTAGAGGCCGAAGCGGTCGATGGTGGGCAGGAGGGCGGTGAGGGCCTTTTCGACGAGGTCGTAGGTGGTGTTGGCCGGGTCGTTCTTGCAGATGGCGTCGGCCAGTTCGGGAAGGGTCGGGGCCTTGTCCGGTTCCCAAGCGCGGTAGCGGGTGCCGAGGGCACCGAGGAGGGCCTTGCGGGCGTGGAGGTCGAGATCGGCGGGGGCGAGCGGGGCGAAGGAGTACTCGGCGTAGTTTTTCTGGAAGTCTTCCCAGAGCTGGACGCCGGTCTCGCGCTGGTTGACGGGCGTTTCCTTGGCCGCGGGCTCAGCTTGGAGCACGGGCAGCAGCAGGGCGGCGAGAAGGGTGCGGAGGAATGGCTTCATCGCGTCGGCAGGTTAGGCGTCAAGCAGGGGACAAGCCAAGGGAAAGGCGGAAGAGGAAGAGAATTTCAACCATGGATGGACGCAGATGGAAGAGAGGGTTTGGGGGAGTGATGGAGAGAAAGGATGTCACGGGTGAGCGGGCGTTTCTCGCGCCCCTCCGGGGCGCATCTCCGTTGCGCGGCGGGGTCCGGTGGTTTCACCACCGGCTAATTTCTGATGCCCCTGCCGGGGCGGGAGAGGTGAGGGTGAGCCGCGGGCGGAATAGGACCCATAGGACCCGATGGGTGGACGGCCTTCTTACTTCAGGGAGGCGAAGGTTTTGGCTTGCTGGCCGAAGACGTATTCGAGGCCGCCGGCGTAGGAGCGGTTGCGGTCGAGGGTGGCGAGGTCGCCACCGGCGCCGGGGAGACGGCCTTGGGCGGCGAGGTCGAGGGCGCGGCCGGTGTCTTTCATGCGGCGCTGCCACATGCGGCATTCGTCGGCGCGGCGGGCGGCTTCGGCGCGGGCTATGAGAACGGTGTTGGGATCACCGGAGGCGATGCGGCCGGCGAGCACCTGGTGGCGTTCGGCCATGGTGGCGCGGACGCGGCTGGCCTCGCGGATGGTGGACGGGGCGGCCTTGACGGTGCCGACCGGGTCGATGAGGCGGGTGGAGGATTCTCGGGCGCGGTAGAGATCGCCGCCGAGGCCACCGACGAGGAGGCCGAGGGCGGCACCGGTGCCGGCGTGGCCGGAGATCGAGCCGATGCCCGCGCCGATGGCGGCACCGCCCGCACGCCCGGTGACGGGCGCATAGGCGGCCTGCTCTTCCCGGGTGGAACACGAGGCGAGCAGGCCGCAAACCAGCGCGCAACCTAGCAAAGTTTCACGGCTGGCGTTCATGGCCGGTCAAATTCGGGGCAGGATCACTGCTTCTCTTCTTCCGCCTTCTCGCTCTTGAGGCGGTTGATCTCGCGCTGCTTGGCGCGGGCGCGGGATTGGGCGGCGTCGGTGCGGGCCTCGATGCGGTTGAGGCGGGCCTGGCGCTCGTCGAGGCGGGCCTGGGCCTTGCGCTCGCTCCAGAAGATACCGCCGGTGGACGGATCGCCGGTGGTTTCGCAGCTCACGGAGGCGAGACAGCCAGCGACCAGCGAGGAGAGCAGGCCGAGGCGGACGATGGTGTGTTTCATTGGATGGCTGGGAGAGGATTGAAAAGGGAAGCCTCCCCGGAGCGGGTCCGGGGAGGCCAAAGGATCGATGACGGGCGGTTAGACGCCGATCTGGTTCTCGAGGCTGGCGAGGCGCTGGACCTTCTGCTTGGTGGCGGCACCTTCGGCGCTGACGCTGCTGGTCTTCGAGCGGAGGGCGCTGACGCGGGAACCGCCGCCGGCCTGGCTGATGGCGGAGTTCTGGGCCTTCACCTCGTCGTTGACGGACTTGACCTGCTTCTCGGCTTCGATGCGCTCCTGCTTGATTTCCTGCTTCAGGCGCTGGAGTTCGCCCTTGTTGCCGCTGGCCTTGGCGCGCTGGACCTCACCCTGGAGGGAGGCGATGCGGCCATCGAGCTTGCGGTTGTAGGCGACGGCGGCGCGGCGGCTGCTCTCGGCTTCGGCGATGCAGGCATCGAGCCACTCCTCGGTGGACTTGTACTTGGCCTTCTGGTTGGCGACGTGGGTGCCGTAGGCGAAACCACCCGCACCACCGAGGGCGGCACCGATGAGGGCACCGCGGCCGGCATTGCCGGAGGCGGCACCGATGAGGCCGCCGAGCGCGGCACCGCCGAGGGCACCGATGCCGGCGCCCTGGGCCTGCGTGAGGCGGCCGTCCTGGGTGTCAGCGCAGCTGGTGAGAAGGAGCGAGGTGGCGCTCACGAGGGAGGCGCCCAACATGACGGTGCGACGGGCAAGAGGATTCTTCGGGTTCATCGTTTTATATGTTAGAAACCGGTAGGTTATGTCCGATGGAGTGAGGATTTGTCAATTCCGTTCGTGATGCGGGATGGTCACGGGGGGAGGAGAATTCAACCGTAAATGGACACGGATTGACACAGATGGAAGAAGGGATGCCTTGGGTGGGGCCAACGAGGGAACCGGAAGCGTGGGGATGTTCGTGGATCTTCCCCACCCACGTTCTCCCGAACGCGGCTACGGGAGGGAGCCCGGATGCCGAGAAGGACTGGAGGTGCGAGGACCGGGGCGAGTGGACCCTGGCCGCAAGTTGGAAACTTGCGCTACTACTTCACTCCGCGGTGTTGGCTTCGCGGGTGACTTGGCCGGCGTTTTCGAGGACGATGGCGTCGTCGACGGGGCCGGGGGAAACGCGGTTGGCCTTGGCGCTGCCGCTGGCTCCATCGGAGAAGATGGCGGCGACGGCGTTGCCGGTGAAGGTGCTGTTGGTGAGGTCCGCCTTGACCCCGGCGAAGACCACGCCGCCATCGCCGTGCTTCGAGAACTCGCAGCGATCGACCTTCACCTGGGCGGTGCCGCCATCGATGAACAGGCCGGTGAGGTCGTTTTCGAAACGCGAGCCGGTGATGGTGATGGCACCGGATTTCACGGCGTGGAGGCCGTGCTCGCGGTTGCGCTCGAGCTGGCAGTCCTCGAGCTTCACGGTGCCGGACTCGGCGACCTCGACGCCGCTGGTCTTGTTGTCGCAGATCGAGCTCTTGCCGGAGGCCTCCAGCGAGGAACCCTCGCCGCTGACGAGCACGCCGCAGCCGGACTGGCTGTTCGACACCTCGCAACCGGTGAGGCGGACGGCGGCACCGTTGTTGACCTCGATGCCATTGCGGCTGTTCCGGGACACGATCGAGCCGGAGCCGATGCGCACGGTGGAACCGGGATCGGTGGTCATGATGCCGCAGCGGTTCTCGATGACGGAACCCTGGTCGATGTCGACGGTGGCCCCGGCGCTGACCTGGAGGCCGCACCAGCGGTGGCGCAGGACGCGGCAGCCGGAAAGGCGGACCGAGGCGCGGTTGATGACCGATAGGCCGCTGCCCATGCCGCCATCGATCACGCAGCGGTCGAGGGTGATCACGCCGCCATCGGCGACGAGCACCAGCGGCGGCGAGGATTCCGGGCTGCCGGTGGCCTCGCGGCGGGCATCGCGGATCACCAACCCGGAGATCTTCACCTCCACCTTGCCCTTGATGGCGACAAGGCTGTTCGAGGCGGCGGCGTTTTCCAACACCGCGCCCTCCGAGGCGGAAAGCGTGAGCGGCTTGGTGATGGCGAGGGCTTCCTTGTAGGTGCCGCCCGCGACCTCGATGGTGCCGCCGGGCGCGCACTTCGCGACGGCCTCCGCCAAGGTGGCGGCCTGGCCGGGGACCTTCACCTGCTTCAGCGAGTTGTCGCTGGCGGTCGGCGGCGGGGTCGGCGGGAGATCGACCTTGGTGGGCGTGGTCAGGGTGGTGGAAACCGGGGTGTTCGAGACGACCTCCTTCTTGGCCGGGGGCGCGGGCTTCCGCAGGAAGAGGTACCAGACGGCGGTGCCGCCGACGCCCATGACGCCGAGCACCAGCACGGCGGCGATGGCGAGGATCAGCTTCACCGGCTTCGGCTTGGCCGGACCGGCGGCGGCGGTGGCCGGGGTGGCCGTGGAGGAAACCGGCGGCGGAGTGGAAACCGAGGCCGCGGCGGTGGCTCCGGCAGCGGGAAGCTGCGGCGGCCGCGCGAGCGTCTCCATGGTGCGGGCCACGCTGGCTCCGGCGGACATGCTCACCGAGGGCGAGTACATCGAGCGGCTGAGCGTTTCCGAGGCCACGCCGGTGACGCCGGGGAGGCGCTCCTCCATCGACAGGCGGTCGACGATCTCGGCGCAGGCCCCGGCGGGATTGAGGCCGGAGACGACCTGGCCGAGGTAGCGGTTCGAGCGCTCGGAGAGGCGCGGCACCGCGGGGTAGGCGCGGTTGTTCAGGAAGGCAGCGGGCGGGAGCGGTCGGCCACCGAGCAGGTGGTAAAGGCAGGCCGCGAAGCGGATCGGCAGCGGGGCATTGACCGAGCCGCTGATGGTGCTGGCGGTTTCCCGCGAGCTTTTCTCGGCGGCCACGGAGGGCAGGAAAACGGCGATGGCGAAGCCGCTGGCCTCCGGCTGCTCCGGGGACTCCAGCAGGTGGAGCAGGGCCGGGTGCATCTCCATGGCATCGAGGCCCTCGCGCGCGGCGAGGTCGAGGCCGGAGGCGAGGGCGCGGATGCGCGGCAGCAGGTCGGCCGCGGGCGGGACGCCGCCGAGGCGCAGCCAATCGAGCGCGTCCTTTCCGGCCAGCGCGGGCCACGCGACGGACAGCCAGCCTTCGCCACGGTGCAGGACGACGCGGCCAAGGCCGAGACCGGCGGCGAGTTTCCGAAGCTGGTGGCCCTGCGGCACCACGAGATCCGCGATGGCGGCCTCCGGGGCCTGGAAGAGCTGGACGTCCCAGGTCCCCTCCTCTTTCGACGAGGTGGCCTTGAACAAGGTGCGGCAGCCATCTGCGCCGGGTGCATCGACCGGCGACCAGACGGCTTTCCAATCCGACGAGGCGACGGCTTCCCAAGCCTCCTCCGGGTTCTCCGGGGCGGCGGGTTCGGCCGCGGGGCCACCGCCCCCGACGGCGGTCCACGGCACCGGCTGGAGCGGGAAATCGGCGGCGAAGGCGCGCTCGATCACGGCCACGGCGGCCGCGCCATCGGTGGCGCGCTGGGCGGGGTCGACGGCGAGGAAGGCCCCGATGGCCTCCTGCCACGCGGGCGGGAGGTTCACCAGCAGCGGCGCGTAGGTCTGCGCGGCCAGGCGGCGGTCGAGGACCTTCGCGAGATCGCCGGTATCGAGGTGGGTTCCGGTGAGCAGCCACAGGAACGACGCGCCGAGCGAGAACACATCGGACGCCTTCTCGGCCTGGCCGCGGAGCTGCTCCGGAGCGGCGAAGAGCGGGGTGCCGATGACCGGGTCATTGGCAGCGTTTCCGGCATCGGCATCGGTTTTTCCGGCGAGGCCGAAGTCGATGAGCTTCAGCGAGGCGACGTCCCCTTCCCTGGCGATGAGGAGGTTGGAGGGCTTGATGTCGCGGTGGAGGATGTTCTGGGTGTGGGCGTGGGCCAGCGCGGCGGCGGACTGGTGGAACCAGGCGAGCGCGACGGCGGGCGGCGGGGTGCCGCGGGCGGTGCGGAAGTCCTCCAGGCTGCCGCCCTCGCAGAGGTCCATCACATAGTAGAGCAGCCCGGCGTTCTCGCCGAAATCGAGGATGCGGGCGATGTGCGGATGGGTCAGCGAGGCGGCGGAGCGGGCCTCGGCCAGGAAGCTCTGGCCCTGCCGCGAATCCGCCTGGGCGCGGCGGCGCAGGATCTTCAGCGCGGCGACGGTGTCGAGGTGGACGTGCTTGACCTTGAGCGTGGTGCCGCCCGAGCCGGAGCCGAGGACGTCCGCCGCTCCGGTGGGGTTGGAAAGGACCTCGTAGTTGCCGAATTTCTCGCCGGGTTGGACCATGATGCGCGTGGGGTGAAGCAAGCCGGGGGCCAGAGCACAGGCTTAGCGTGGGGATCGTAGCCGGGGGAAGCGGCGGGCGTCAATGCGGGGTGAGAGCTTACCGCTGTGCCTGCGGCAAACTGGGGTCAAAAATCAACACCTAGTCCTCTATCACTATTATATGAATCAATGTGCTTTATGTTCCCGTGAGTCACCGCTGGACGATTTGCGCCGTGAAACAAAGCTTCTACTTGCTTTGCCGAATACTCACGTTCACCCCAGACTGCCCAAACTAAGACCAGTTCGCGTTCTTCAAGATAAGACCGCAGCAAATCTTCCTTAAGAAAAAAGAAGGATTGATGATTATTGTAATCATCCCGATGATCCGAAATATTCAGGGTCGCCCGAGTGCCATCCTTCGAGAACAAGTCGAATTCTTGAGCGCGGCTAACCAACCCGAGATCGTTAGCAATTTTCTTTTCGAGCGCAACTGCGTGTCCAGCATTACCGGTTACGGAATGATATCCTTCCCACCCAAAATCGCACACGGGAATAGCTGCAATATAGTCCACGAATTTCTGCTGCAACTCCTCCACTTCCATCGTGCCCTCCCTCACTTCAACTCTTTCAATATCACCCTGAGACAGCCCGTCTTCCTTATCCGCATGCTTTGCCAAACCGAACATTTTCCGCCTCATTAAATCGAGGGGGGAAAAGTTCACTTTTTGACCATCAAGATAAAATTCAGACATAGTCTTCTGAACCTTGATGATCTTTTCCTCTTCGACAAATGAGAATTCGACTGGTTCGTTTCCCGGATAAGTTGCGCACCACGGAATTTCCCCGCCGAAAGTATAGATCACTGAAGGTTTCTCCGGAAGCCACCGTCCTTCGAGATTCTGCCGAGTCAAATGATCTAAAAACTCTTTTGAGGTTGCCGCCTCCACCATGAAGGATCTGACAAAACAAAATGCCCGTCGTCCTCGACCTTCATCTTGTTGAACAACAAAACCATCCAGTGTAATCCAAGGCCCCTCTTGACCTCCGATTGCTTGCGCTTTCAAGTAAGGATCCATGTCGATTTTTTCGCCCGCCGAGATCCAATCTGCCGTTGTCATTTCATGAGCTCCCAATAGATCAGCATCAAAGAAAACGGCTTTCAAAACTTTATCCGGAAAACTCGGATCAATGTCTACATCTGACGTCCTGCCACGATCATAAGTTCTATCGATGACTCCATTATCGTGCAGCAAGCCGGACATCTCAAAATATGCAACCCATGAGTATTTTTTCCCATATCTATCGACTTTCCGGGGATCGTTGTCGGATCTTGACCAATTTTGGGCTCGGCTTATTTCGAGATCAATTTTATTCAAATCATTCTCAAACCATCCTAACTGGTCAATACGCCAAAGAACTTGAGATCTCGTGATCTTATACCCCTCATGCTCGTAATCATAATTCCCGCGATCCGGAACTAATCTTCCCAACGTATAGTTTTCAAAATCCATCTGGAATGGAGAAGGAGGAAAATGCCCTTCTTTTCTCTCGGATTCATTTCTCATACCCCATCCAGGAGCATTTTCCATCCGAAACGGCGGACTAAACCTGCTTTTTTCTTCAGATGAGAAAAGGCAGGGCTCATAAACAACTGCAAGTTCGACAGTTCGCAATGCATACTCACGAAGCAAAATATGGGTCGTTTGAAACATTCCACCCAAGGCGAAAATCGATTCATATAACGATCTTGCGAATTCAAGAAACCCGCTCGACACGAGTGCTTCTCGGTCATCCCCGCCAAAAAGAGCCATAGCCACTCCATAGCTAGCCGCTAGCATCCGCTCCGGGACATATGGGTCGTTTATTTCCAAAGATCTAATAGTTTCTGCGAAGAGATCCGAAGGATTACCTCGCCCAAACCAATAAAGTGCACGAGTCGTAATATCCCTTAATTCGCGATCCGTGCTCGTTAGATGCCACATGAGCCATTTCATTCGAAGGCCATCGGACCTAGGCCGATCAACTATCCGTAATTTCCATCTGTTTTCCAAAGCAAGAACATCGGAAACGCGCTCTCCTCTAGTCTGCCGAACCCATTCGGTCCATGACATGTCCCTTTCTGCAACTGGAGTCATGGGCCTAATGACATCATCTAGAAACACTGCATTTAACGGGTGGTTTGATGCAGCCCGAGTCGCATACAGACGCGAAAAGAAACGATTCCGCTCCTTCAGATGAGACGCAAATAGTGACTTCAGAGCGCCAATTGTCTCGTCATCCAAATATTCTGAATCAAGTTCGGTCGTTAATCTAAGAGCTGCATATTTGAAGTTTTCTGGGGCAACCCGCCATAATTGGCACCCCCTCATCATTATGGGAGTAAGAGCCACAAGCGCTTTAAAAATATCAAACGCCAATTGGTGGCTATCATCCCCTGAGAACGCGGGAACAACCTCAGCCCCATTCAGCCAGTTGAACGAAATGTCGCCAGCATTTGATTCAAGCAACGATTTCGCTATAACGAAACCGCCCAAAGCATCGTAGGCCGGAATAATTTCATAATCGCATGGAGTATCTCCGGGATCACGAAAAATTATACCTTCTTGTATAAGAAGATTTACAATACTGCTTTGCCAAGGTCTACTTGCGTCTCCAATTTCTGTTCTCAACTCTTTTTCAGAAATGTGCCGCGTCTTTCGCCGCCAAAGCATTCCGCCAAATATATGCAGAGCTGCCCGCACATCATGCGTAGTGTATGGATGAAAGAGATTCGGCAACTCGGCGATACGTAAGGCTGAGTTTTCGAGGTATTTCTCAAACAGAGGAGTAAGGGACGCCGGGAAATAGTCGACTACGACAATCGATTCACGATTGGGGTTTGTGACTTGGCAAAAAATCCTGAGTGTAAGTGGATGCTGGAGAAATTCAATTGGGATCTCGATGTCTGTAGCTTCAATCTTAAAGTATTCGAAATACTTTTTGACCGCTTCTCCCGTATCGGAACCAAATCCATTACTCTCTATTCGCCGTATTTCATTAGGTAGAGCCATAACTGCGAACGATTCTCGATCATTCGCCCGTGGGCGATTGTCCCACATTGCATCATCTCGATTACGCTCCCCTGTTCGAAGTGTGCAAATCACGATGACATTGGGATACGCTTTCAAGGTCTCATTCAATGATGCAAGAGGAGCTTTCCAATCTTTGGGATTTTCAGCTTCGTTCAAGCCATCGATGACAATCGGTAGACGGCAACGGGATCGCTTGGCGGCGGCGTCAAGGGCTGCCAGCATTCGTTCGAATCCATCAATCTGACTACCGTTGAGCGTATAGTTTCTCGCTAGATCATTGAGATCTTGGCCGCGATGAAGACTACGCCCATGAAGAAGAATGCCAGCAGGCCTCGTGTTAGACGATGTAATTTCAGCCGCCAATTGGGTCTTTCCCCCACCCGCCTCCGCCATTACGGCAACAAGCCCTACCGACAGAAAATCTTGAACCTCATCGAGAAGAACTTGGGCAATCCGCATATCATGCAGTGCATTTGCGGCATAGGGCGCAATGGAAGCTCTTAAATTCCGTAGGCGGCGGGGAGTCGATTTGACTACATCATTGAGAAGCAGTTGTCGATCACGAAGCTGTTGCTGTATAATTTCAAGGTCCCCATCTGACAAAAGCTCGTGGAACTGAAGCAGAACTTCGCCAAACATCTCGCACGACTGCAAAAAATCTCCTACGGTTTCCTCTGGAAACGATTCGGCGGATGCAACAAACTTAGTGATTCTTTCGGCTGCATTTTGTAATCGCTCGCCTACCTCTATCAACCGTTCCCACGATCCGGCCTCGCCCAGCATACGGCGAAGGCTTCTTTCTGTTTCTGTTATTTGATTAACTGGCGAAAACCATCTTTCTTTTATCGGCTGAATGGATTGTCGATGGCGTATCTCTAATTCTTCATGGGTTGCAATCAGCTCGCCAAAATATGTATTTCTCAGGACAATTCCAGGACCACTCAAATAGGTATCCACCTCTTCTTCCGACCAGAGATGCAATTCCATTTTTGTATCCAAAGCTCTAAACCATTCCTGATCTTCCTTGCTAAGGCTATAAGGGGTCCATAGCACCCAGTCGGTCAAATATGGCAGATGCTTTTCAGTCGTCTTCAACGATTCTTGGATATCTGTCTTGCTCGCAGCTCGCATATGCCCAGCGACCGTCAAATCGTGAACTTTACTCTGCCAACCCCACCAGCGAGGAGGTGATCCAAGTGTTAGACAATCGCGGGAGAGCTTAAGATGAAACTCTACGCCAGGTTGATTTCTCAGAGCACGAAATTCTCCAAAACTCCCGAAGTGCAATCGAATTAGACCTCGACACAGATTTTCAAAATTTCGGCTAGAAGAACCCGCAAGCTCGCGAAATTTAGGCCAATTCAGTTGAGTCGTCATTAAAGCATTCTACTTGTCATCTTGACTCTCAGGCTCTCCTGGATAATGATGGGCTGAGTATATTTCTACCTTGGCTCCATTATCAATCATTACCTTAAAGAACCCGGCGACTTCAGTTTCGTCTGTGGTAATCACAATGCGGTCACCTTCGACTCGGGTGTCAACGTCATACAAGAAATGTTCCAGTTCTGAGGGACTTAAGATGCCACATCCCAATTTGACAACTATATCCAATATTTCGCTCCCAAAATATTGATTATTCGACCCAATGTCGACCTTTCCAGCTAATTCGGAAGCAAGATTCTCAAATATTTTTTGGGTTTTTTCGGCATCCTTTTCGCTCTTGAAATGGCCAACCATTACAAGATTCATCGAATGCTCAGACCCATAGGCTTTCCATATTTTCATTTCCCAAGATTGAATTTTAGTTTTTGAAGCGCGTCAACAATTCCCGTTTTTTCAATAAAAACCCCCTGAGATTCATATGAATTGATTTTTATGCATCCTTCTGCATCTATATGAGCATAGGCCATTAAGGCAGTTTCGGATTTCAATGGATCACAAGTGCTCAAGAATCCAGCTCGACTTTCGCTGATGAACATCGGGAGTGAACCTTTGTAATTTTCAATCCATTCAATCAATATTCTCATTGTCCCTTCATCTATGCCGGGCATCAATTTGACTGGCTCTTCGGGTAATAGCAGGAACTCGGAGGCTCCTATATCAGATGCTATTTCGACAGCTTTAGGAAGGTCTTTCATTGTTTGGGAATTCACGACATAGTTGATTCCAAACAACGTGATTTGTTTTAATTTTTCTACCCGCTTTAACAAATCGCAAAATGCACGTCCTCGGATCGATTCGTATGTCTCACCAACACCATCCATGCTTACTCGGACGAAATTGATATTTCCAGCAATGCCCGAAAGGATACGATCAGACAATTGATGCCCATGGGTGGTCATCGTGATCGCCATGCGGGTTTCTTTCGCAGCGAATGAGAGTAACTCTTGCAGCTTTGGATATAGCGTCGGTTCCCCACCACCAAACCCGACTCCCATACATCCGTTCTCATCCAATTCAATTAGCCATTTTTTGAGTGATTCGAAATTCGCAACTGAATAATGCTTTGGCGCATAGCAATAGTGGCACGACAAATCACAAGCGTTCGTTAAAGCGATTGATATTTGCCTAGGGGCTTTCGACCAAAAGAGAGATGACGGCCTTATCTCATCAATCAGCACATTGAAGCCCGTTGATCGATCGAACAAATGAACCCCAGCCGGGCTAGCTCGAAATTTAAATTTGTTACCCATAGGATATCATCTGCTTTCAGGCACGCCGATAAGTGATTTTTAGCGACCGTGCCATTCATCCTCATGTATAGCAATTATTGCGATGGACGTTTCCTGATCTCGAAAAGTAATTGGCGTAATTCATCGCCCTACGACATTAGGCGTCCCAAGTATCCTCCCCGGCAGCGAACTATCAGCTCCCGGACTGCTTGAAGGCGAGGCCGGCGACGGTGAGTATGTAGCCGAGGAGGGCCCAGGCGGCGAGGGTGATGGCGGCGCGGGCGGCGGGCCAGACGGTGGAGAAGACGGTGCCCTTGAGGTACATGACGTCGTCCCGCTTCTTCACGGAGTCCCGGAGGATGGTGGTGAAGGTGCCGGCGACGGGGGTGGCCTCCTGCTTGTGCTGGCCGCGGATGTCCGGGTAGACGAGGAGGTTCTGCATGGAGCGGTTGAAGGGCGAGATCTTGTCGTAGTCCTGGTTCAGGTCCTTCTTTTCGCCGCCGGTTGCGGTCCACTTGACAGTTTCCTTCGCGCCATCCGGGGTGAGGAAGACGGGGGTCTTGGTGCGGTTGGCGAGGAAGGGGGTGGCGCGGCCGAAGACGTGGGAGACATCGATGAGGCGCTGGGCGGCGAAGCTGGGGACCATCTGCGAGAAGCCGCGGGCGGAGGGGCTCATTTCCGGGAAGGGAATGACAAACCCGCCGAAGAGGATCTGGGGGATGAGGATGAGGGGGACCCACATGACGGCCTGGGTGGGGCTGCGGACGAGGGCGGAGATGGTGAGGCCGAGGACGACGCCGATCATGCCGGCGGCGAGGAGGCCGCCGAAGCGGAGGCCGAGGGTGGTGAAGAGGACCTTGCTGATGGGGATGCCGGAGAAGGTGAGGAGCTTCCCGTCCTTGCCCCGGGCGCGCTCGCCATTGGTGAGGAGGAGGTCGCGGGGGCCGCTTTCGACGATATTGGGCTCGAGGTAGAAGGACTTGGCGACCCAGGCGAGTCGGCCCTTCGTGCCCTCGCTGGGCGGCGGGGGGGCGACGGGTCCGGCGGGCCGGGCGGCGGCGGTTTTCTTGGCAGCGGCGCCTTCTTCCTCGCCGCCGACGACATCGAAGTCCTCGTCATTGGCGGGGGCGGGGTCTTCCTTTCCGGCGACGGCGGTGACGCGCTCGGTGAGGCGGCGGTCGAACTCGGCGCGGTTGAAATCGACGGGGTGCCAGACGTGGCCGAGGAGGTGGGCGCAGCCGAAGAGGAGGAGGGTCTGGACGCCGGTGAGGGCGCAGAGGAACATGCCCTTGCTGAGGTAGTAGGTCTGGAGGCCGAGGCCGCAGACGCGCTCGCGGCGGAAGATCATGATCTCGCCGATGATCTGCTGGGCGGCATTCGAGCAGCCGAACCACATGGAGGCGACGACGGCGAGGAACATCCGCATGCCGATGTCATCGCTGACCCAGGCGATGAGGACGGCGATGACGACGGCCTGGGCGAGGAGGAAGGCGAGATTGAGCGGGTCCGCCATGAGGACCTTCCACTGGCGCTTGAGAAGGATGTAGAGGGAGACGAGGGCGGGGACCTTGCGGGCCTGGTCCGGCTTCACGGGGCGGGCGACGATGTCCTGGCGCGGGGCGACGGAGGCGGCGTAGGGGGATTGGCGGAAGGCCTGCTCGAGCTGCTCGCCGGTGTGGGCGCCATCGGCGAGGATGGCGTAGATTTTCTCCAGCGGGGCCTCGACCTGGCCGGGGTGGGAGGTTTCGCCGCCGAGGAAGTGGGCGCGGGCTTCGTCGCTATTCCCGGCGAAGACGAGGCGGCCGTCCTGGATGAAGAGGAGGCGGTCGAAGAGGTAGGCTTTTTGAAGGACGTGGGTGGTGCAGACGATGGTGATGCCGGTGAGCGCGAGGCGCTGGAGGAGGGACATCAGGTTCTCCTCAGTGGCGGGGTCGAGGCCGGAGGAGGGTTCGTCGAGGAAGAGGACGGAGGGGTTCGAGAGGAGCTCGATGCCGATGCTGACGCGCTTCCGCTGGCCGCCGGAGAGCATGTAGACGCGCTTGTGCCGGTGGGGCTGGAGGCCGAGCTGCTCGATGATGCGGTCGATGCGGGCCTTGATGGCGGCGAGCGGGAGATTCAGGCGCAGGCGGCCGCTGAGGAGGAGGGCGTCATCGACGGTGAGTTCCTTGTGGACGATGTCGTCCTGGGGGACGTAGCCGACGCCGAGGTCGCGGATGCTTTTCCGGTCGGTGAGGGGCTGGCCGCTGATGCGGACCTCGCCCTCCGAGGCGGGGACGATGCCGCAGAGGGCATTGAGGAGGGTGGATTTCCCCTGCCCGGATCCGCCGAGGATGCCGACGAACTCGCCGGGGCGGATGTGCATCGAGACCTTGTTCAGGATGGTGCGGCCACCGGCGCGGCGGACGAGGCCGATGGCCTCGATGGTGCCGGAGGAGGCGTCGTCGAGCCAGCGGAGCGAGCGGCCGTCGTATTCGAAGACGTAGTAGCCGATCTGGAAGCGGTCGCCGTAGACGAGGGGGGCCTTTGAGAAGGCGGAGCCATTGAGGGTGGTGCCGAGGCGGCTGACGTCCTCGATGACGGCTTCCTTGCCCTCGATGCGGATTTTGACGTGGTCGCTGGAGACGCGGTGGTCATCGGCATCGAGATCGACACGGGTGGCCGAGGCGGCGGCCCCGGCCTCGGCGGAGCGGCCGATGACCAGCTCGCCCTTCGCGGGCATGGGGATGGTGGTGACGGGCTGGCCGTTGAAGAGGGGCGAGGCGGGCGCGACCTGGAAACGGATGGGCATGCCGGCGGCGCGGATTTCATCGCCGGACTGGAGGGGCATGCCGCCGGGCGAGGGCAGGAGCTCGTTGCCATTGAGCCAGACGGCGCCGGTGTTCGGCAGCGGGCGGACGGTCCAGGTGGAGCGGGACGGCTGGAAGGCGAACTCGAGCAGCGAGCCGAGGGTGGGCGGCAGGGCCGGGACGCGGATCTTGTCCGCGGGGGTATTGCCGAGGGTGGCGAGATCCTTGGGGAGTTCCGCGTCGATGCGGTTGCCGTTCGGGTCGGTGACGATCAGCCGTGCGAGCATGAAATGAGGGACGCGGAGGTCTTGGGAGAAGAAAGGGGCGGGGCGCTTCGGGGAAGCGCCGCCGGGAGAGAGGTCAGCGGTCGAAGTCGATGATGACGTCGCGGTTGCTGGGCATCGGCTTCACCGGCTGCTGGGGCGCGGGTTTCGACGCGGGCGGTTGCGGCGTCGGCTGCGGCTGGGGCGCGGGATTGGTCGCACGGGCCGGTGGCTGCGGGGCGGCGGTGGGTTCGTCCCAGCCGACCTGGACGGTGCGGTTCGCGCCCATGACGTCGGTGGGCTGGGGCTTGGCCTGCGGCTGCGGTTGAGGGCGCGGCTGGGGCTGCGGGGCCGGGGTGGTGCCGGTGTTGTCGGCGACGGCGGGCAGGGACGAGAGGGACTTGCGGAAATCGGCGGCGATGGAGTCGGCGGAGGGCTGTTTCCACTCGCCCGCGGCATTGGCGACGAGCGGGACGACGATTTCGCCCTTGCGGCCGTTTTTCGCGACGATGGTGAAGGCAACCTTCGAGGAGATCGGGTAGTCCGGATCGGGGCCGACGACCGGGGAGATCGAGGCTCCCTGGACGGTGCCGTCCGAGCCGAGGGCCTTGCCGAGCGAGGCCTGGATGGACTCGACGGCGGCGAGGTAGGCCTGGCGGGCCTTGGCGGGATCGATGACGGCGGGAGCCGCGGATTCGGAAGCCGCGGAGGATTCCTTTTCCTTCGCGGTGATCTCCTCCTTGAGGTTCTTCAGGGAATCCTCCCGCTGGGAAACTTCCGCTTCCAGCAGTGAAATCCGTTCCTTGAGGCCGGGATCGCCCTGGCGATCGCAACTGGAAAGGACACAGGCACAGGCGGTGGCGAGCACCGCGATCTTGGTGGAAGCGGTCATGGTAAAAACAACTATGCCGGGCCTTTGCAGGCCCGGCAAAGGAAAGTTGTTTTTCAGTTCGAGTAGGAACCCGGCTTGCTGACGGCCTCGAAGCCTTCGGCGGACTCGCGCTTCGGCTTCACCACGACGGTGGTCTTGGTGGTCTTCTTCGGCTGGACCGGGACGTAGTAGACGACGTCACGGCGGGGCTCCGGGCAGGAGGTCAGGAGCATCGGGGCGACGACGGCGGAGGCGAGAATGGTGAGGTATTTCATCGAAGTAGGTTGGATGGAAATTCGGAAGACGAAGGAGGGATCGGTGGCTTACGGGCCGGCCGGGGTTTCCTTGGTGGTGGCGGGAGCGCCACCGCCCGGGAGGGTGGGATCGGTGACGAGCGAGCCATCCGGATTGGTGGTCTCGTTCTTGTCACGGACGGCGCCGCGGCGGCCGACGAGCACGGAGTAGGCACCCATTCCATTGGTCTGGCGAAGGTGCAGGTAGACCTGGACGGTGCCGTTGTAGCCGGAGCGGAACTGGACACCGGCGCGGCGCGTCGGGCGGCGGTCGTCGAGGATCAGGTTGCCCACTTCATCGTAGACGTAGATGTCGATGTCGCGGACGAAATCATCGATGCCGGCGAGGAAGACGTAGTCCAGACCGCGGCTGACAGGGACGATGAACCGGATCAGCGTGCCGCCGGCACCCACACCGCTGGTGTTGGTCGGAGCCATGGCGTAGCCACGCTGGGTGTATTTGACGGCCATCTGGTAGGCGTCGTCTTCGGCGGAGGCCGGATCGGCAAGCAGCTTGCCGGTCGGCAGGATGAGGGCGGCGAGGCCCAAGGCAAGGGTTGCCAACGATGATTTGGTTTTCATGGGAGTCTTCTTGATCGGGGAAGGATCGAGGCGGGCGGCCCTCACTTCGCGAGGACGCTCTTGATGCAGTCGGTGGCGAGCGTCTGGAGCTCGTCGACGTTCTTTTTGGCGATGGGCTTGTCGATGCCGACGTTGACGATCTCCTTCATGCGCGGGAGCGCGGCGGCGATCTTGGCGACGGACGGGGCGGCCTTCACATTGGCGGGAAGGCGGTCGATCTTCGCCTGGAGGGCGGCGACGAGCAGCGGCTCGCGCAGGATGTTGGAGCTGGCATCGCTGTAGTGGGCGGAAATGAGCTTGCTGGAGTAGCGGCTGCCCTGGATCCAGCCGGTGACCATGAGCAGGGAGCTGCGCGGATCGTTCGGCTTTTCCTCGAGCTTCTTCATGATGTCCTGCTGGAGGAAGCCGAGCTCGCGGAAGACGTCCATCCACTTGCCTTCGTTGGCCATGGTGCGGACGCGCTTGGCGCGGCCGAGGTCGATCTTCTCATCGAGCTTGTCGGCGAGCTTCTCGATGTCGGAGGCGGCCTTGCCGAGCATTTCGGCGTCCTTGGCCTGGATGGCCATCACGCCGTCCGCGATGCGGATGCCGAGGAGCTCGGGGATGAGGACTTCCTTGTCGGTGAACTTGTCCGGGTCGATGTCGACGGCGACTGCGTTGAAGGTGCCGTTCCAATCGATGTCCTTGGTTTTGACCAGCAGGGTGAGGGCGAGGAACTTGTCGAGCGGGGTGGGCATGGCCACGCCCTTGTCGACCGCGTTCTTGATGTCGATCGGGGGATTCTTCGGACCGGACTCCTCCTTCTGGGCCTGGACGGTGCCGATGAGGGTGAGACAGGGAAGCGCGGCGGCGAGCGCCGGTGTTAGAGAACGCCAATTCATTGCCTGATGCGCATATCACCGGCGGGCAATCCAAAGCAAGATCAAAATGGTAAGTCTAACGTCGCGAAACCCTTGCTACTTCAATGCAAATAGCACGCCGGCGGCCTGCCAGGCGGCGGGGACGTTGTGCACGCGGAAGACCTGCGCGCCGCGGCGCATGGCGGCGGAAATGCAGGCCACGGTGCCGGCATCGCGGCGGGCGGGCTCGGGGATGCCGAGAGTTTCGCCGATGACGGTTTTCCGGGAAACGGGGACGAGAACGGGGCAGCCGAAGCGCTGGAGTTGATCCAACTGCTGATAGATCATGAGGTTGTCATCCTTCTGTTTGGCGAAGTCGATGCCGGGATCGAGGATGAGTCGTTCGCGGGAAAGGCCCGCGGCCTCGCAGAGGGCGATCTTTTCGACGAAGAAGGCGGCCAGCGAGCCCATGACGTCGTCCCACTGCTGGTGGAAATGGGGAACCTTCGGCTCGCCGACGCTGTGCATGACGAGGAGGGCCACCCCGGCGGCGGCGCAGAGGCGGGCATTGCGGTCGTCCGGGAGGCCGCCCATGTCATTGACGAGGGCGACGGCGGGATCGGTGACGATGGCGGCGACGACCTCGGGCCGCCAGGTGTTGATGGACAGGACGGGCGGCCAAAGCTGGATGGAATCGCGCGGCTGGCTGCGGGCGACGAGGTCCGGCCAGCCGGCGAGGAAGGAGCGGAGGCGGGCGATTTCCTCGTCGACGGAGATGGCGGCGCGGTTGGTGCGGGCGCTTTCGGCCCCGGCGTCGATGATGTCCGCGCCCTCAGCGAGCTGCTGGCGGGCGATCTCCAGGGCGGCGGCGGGATCGAGGGTGCCATCGGCGCAGAACGAGTCGTCGTTGATGTTCACGATCCCCATCACCAGCGGTCGGCGGGGGAAGTGGATTTCGCGGTCGCGCAGGCGCCAGAGCATGCGGGCGGTCTAACCGGCAGGAGGGCGCTTGCCGAGAATGGATTCCATTTGCGCGCCCGGGAAGGCGCGCTAGCCTGCCTGACCATGACTCCGGAACTCAATCGCCGCACTTTCGTCAAACTCGGCGCGCTCGCCGCCGCGTCCACCGCCCTGGTTCCCGGGCTCAGCTCCGCCGCCGAGGTCATCGTTCTGCCCGATCTCCCCTACCCCAAGGACGCGCTGGAGCCGCACATCGACGCGCTGACGATGGAGATCCACCACGACAAGCACCACGCGGCCTACATCGCGAAGGTCAACGAGGCCCTCGCCAAGAACGAGGAGCTGAAGGCCGAACCGCTGATCGACACGCTTCGGACGCTGCCGAGCCTCAACGACGAGGCGCTGCGCACCACGCTGCGCAACAACGGCGGCGGCCACTGGAATCACTCGTTTTTCTGGGAAACGCTCGCGCCCGCCGACAAGTCCGGCAAGCCGTCCGACGAACTGGCGAAGGCGATCGACAAGCATTTCGGCTCCTTCGACGCCTTCAAGACCGCGTTCAACGAGGCGGCCACCAAGCGCTTCGGCTCCGGCTGGGCGTGGCTGATCGTCACCGCGGACGACAAGCTCAAGGTGGTGAGCACCCCGAACCAGGACAACCCGCACATGAAGGGCATCGTCCCGGCCTCCGACCAAGGCACGCCGATCCTGGGTCTGGACGTGTGGGAACACGCCTACTACCTGCACTACCAGAACCGCCGCCCGGACTACATCAACGCGTGGTGGAACGTGGTGAACTGGTCGAAGGTGAACGAGCGGTTCAAGAAGACGGTGTGATCGGCACTGTCTGCCCCTGATTTTGAGAACGCCCGGCCGACCCGCCGGGCGTTTTTGTTAGAGTCAGGGCTGGGGCGGAAAATGGAATAGGACCCATAGGACATTTCCAATCTTCCCGCTAGAAACGGCCGGTGGGTCGCGTCTATAGAGGTCGATTGCACTCCATTGCCATGAACCTCCCGTCGAAAACCCTTCTTCCCGTCCTTTGCGTGGCGGCCCTGGCCGTTTCCGCGCACGCCGAACCGGCGGCGGCTCCCGCCAAGCCAGCCGAAACCGCCCAAGCCTCGGCCGAGCCGGGGATGGAGAAGGCCGCCAAGGCCTTCCTTGCCCTGTTGAATCCGGAGCAAACCAAGAAGGCGACCTATCCGATGGAGTCGGACGAGCGGCTGAACTGGCATTTCATCCCGAAGCCGCGCAACGGCATCCCTTTCAAGGACCTCGATGAGGCGCAGAAGAAAGCCGCTCTAGAGTTGCTGCACTCGGCGCTCAGCGACAAGGGCATGGCCAAGGCGGAGACCATCATGTCGCTGGAGGCGGTGCTGGCGGGGATCGAGAACGACCCGGTGAAGCGCGACGCCGGGCTCTACTGCGTGACGATTTTCGGCACCCCGGGCGACAAGAAGGGCTGGGCCTGGCGCTTCGAAGGCCACCATGTCTCCATCAACATGAGCCTGGCGGACGGCAAGGCCGCGATCACCCCGACCTTCATGGGCTCGAATCCGGGCGAGGTCCGGGTGGAGGGCCCGAAGAAGGGCACCCGCGCGCTGGCCGGGGAGGAGGACAAGGGCCGCCAATTGGCCGCGGCGCTGGCGGAAGCCGGGAAGCCGGTGGTGTTCAACGACAAGGCCCCGGCCGAGATCCTCACCGCCGCCGAGCGCGAGGTGAAGCAGCTCGACCCGGTCGGCGTGCTGGCGTCCGACATGACCGAGGCGCAGGAACTCGTTCTCCAGCAATTGCTGGGCGAATACATCGACCGCTACCGCCCGGAGATCGCCGCGGCCGAATGGAAGGAGATCCGCGACGCGGGGCTGGACAAGGTCCGCTTCGGCTGGGCGGGTGGCCTGAAACCCGGCGAGGCGTTTTATTACCGGATCCAGGGGCCGACCTTCCTGATCGAGACGGCCAACGTCCAGAACAACGCCAACCACATGCACACCACGTGGCGCGATTTCAAAGGCGATTTCGGCCGGGATCTGCTGGCGGAGCACTATAAAAGCCACGCAGAATAAAGGGATTTCGTCCCGGGCTTGGCAGGGCGGCGGCGCGGGGTAGACTGCGCCTCCCAGCCGCCCCTGCATGACCCGCGATTCCCTCAGCCACCGCCTCCTCGACTCGGTTTCGCGGGATTTTTTCCGTCCGCTGTCGCGGGCCTCGGCGGCACTTTACATCGACTGCGCGGACCGGATCGCGGACACCGCCGGGGACTCCGGGCGGATTCCGCAGGCGGACGCGATCGCGGTGATCCGCGAGACGCTGGCGGCCCACCCGGGCATCCTTCTCGATGAGGACGAGGGGGCGCTGCTGCGCGATGCCCGCCAGCGCGCGGGACAGATTTTCAACCGGCTGTGCGACGCCCGCTGGATCGAGGACCAGCAGCTCGGCCTGCACGAGCGCTGGGCGCTGGTGTCGCCCGGGCTGCGTCCCCTGCTCCGTCTGCTGCGCGAACTGGCGGAGGACGAGATCGCGGAGCTGACAACCTTCGCCGACACGGTGCGCGGGGTGTGCGAGACCCTGGAGAACTCCGAGGTGCTCGACCCGCGGTTCCGGGAGCCGGACGAGCTGCGAGCCACCGTCACCGACCTGAACGCCCGCCTGGAGAACGCGGTGATCCAGCTCCACGGGGTGGAAAAGCTGATCTCGATGTTCGACCAGCGCCAGCGCGCCAGCGAATCGCCCGCGGAAACGCTGCGGCTGCTCTACGCGGAGTTCGGCTCCGGCCAGCACATGGTCTGCTACGATGCGCTTCGTAGAAACGGCCTGCTGCCGCGGCTCCAGATGGCGCGCACGAAGGTGGCGGACTGCCGCGACCAGCCGCTGGTGAAGGAACGACTCGCCGAGGGGCTGGCGAACCACTACGGCTGGCCGAACGACGAGGCCTACGCGCGCGGCGAGCGATCCTTGCGCGATCTGGAGCGCCGCCTGGCCGCGATCCGGCTGGTGGCGGACGCGATCGACGCGCGCATGGCGAGCTTCAACCAGCTTTCCCAACAGCGCTACCGCTACCAGACCGAGCTGCGCGGACGCCGGCCCGAAATCATCAAGGCCTACTGCGACGCGCTCAACGCGATGCACGCCGGCAGCCGGGTCGGCGCGATGCGGGACACGGCGCCGGATTTCCAGCCGCTGGTGCCGGAGATGCGCTGTTTCTACGGGGTCGAATCGCTGGCACGGACGCGCCGGGTGAAGTCACCCGCGGACCTCACCTTCTCCCAGTCCGCCGATCGCGAGCACGACGAGGACGACACGCTGGCCGCGCTGCGCGAACGCCAACGGCTGGCGCTCACGCCGCAGCGCGCCGCACGGCTGGTGGCCCGCCTGATGGACCAGGTGGCGGGCTCGGCCTGCACCTCGTCGTTCGCCGCCTCCTCGGTGGACGAGATGCTCGATCTGCTGGCGACCGCGGCCTACGACCACGCGACCACGGCCGATGGCCGGACGGTGCGCTGGAAGGTGGACGGCACCCGCCGCCAAGCCGGCATGGAGCCGGAAAGCATTCCTCACGACGAACAAGCCGGCTGGCGCATGGAGCGCTTCGCCATCACCCGCCACGCATGAACGATTCCGATTCCAACTGGCCGCGTTTCTGGCCGGACGTGCCCGAGACCGACCGCCAGCCGCTGCGCGAAATCCTGGCCGAGTTGCTGGGCCGCGGCACCCTGCTCGGCAGCGAGGGCGGAGGACGCGACCTGTTCCTGCTGGCGCGCGACCACTACCGCGGCCACCTCTCGGACTACCTCGCGCCGCTCGGGCTGGAACTGGTGATCGACGAGGATTTCCTGCTGCTCCAGGCGCGCCCGCGTCCGGAGACGTGCATGCTGCTGGGCCAGTTCACCAAGGACGAGACGCTGATGCTGCTGGTAATGTGGCGCGCGTGGGACGACCACCGCACCACCCAGGCCGCGCAATCGGTGGTGATCACCGTGGACGATTTGTGGAACCGTTTCCGCACCACCTTCGAGAACATCGAGCCACCGGAAAAGACGCACCTCGACCAGCTCCTCGCGCGCTTGAAGCGCCACCGCCTGGTCCGCACCCACAAGCCGGACGGCCTCACCCAGCTCGGCGAGATGCTCATCGAGATCCTGCCCAGCCTGCCGCGCGTGATCCCCTTCGACTCCATCGAGTCCTGGCTCGCCCGCACGGAACTCTATCAACCTGCCCCTGCCGCCACCGACGCTTCCAATTAGTCATTGGGATTTAGTCCTTAGTCATTTCTTTCCATGAGGGTTCATCTCAGCCGCATCATCGCCGTGAACTGGTACGGCTACCGCCAGTTCATCGACGTCTCCGGCCTCACGCTCATCACCGGTGCGAACGGCTCCGGGAAGAGCGCGTTGCTCGACCTGCTTCAGTTCGTGATGCTGGGCGAATCGCTCAGCCGCTTCAACAAGGCCGCCGCTGGCGCGGGCAGCGGTCGCACGCTGCGCGGCTACTGTCTGTGCGACACCAACACGGTGGGCAAGGACGGCCAGGAGCGGTTCCTGCGCCCGAGCGGCGTGACGCTGGCGGCGCTGGAGTTCGCGTGGCCGAAGAAGGCGGATGAGGACGAACCGCGCCGCGAGACATGGGGCGCGCGCATCGAATACGAAGGCCCGACGGCGAAACCGCGCACGCTGTGGTTCACTGTGCCGGGTCGTCTGGAGAAGGACGATTTCCTCGCCCAGCAATTGTTGGATGACTCGATCTCGTTCCTCTCCGAGGAGGAATTCCGCGTGCACGTCCGCCGCGATCTCGAGGGCGAGGTGTGGGACCGCCAGGCGAGCTACCTGGAGGAAATGGCATCGCGTTCGCACCTGGGCTTCGACCGCCCTCAGATGAACAAAACGCTGCCGAACTCGATGGCGTTCCAGCCGGTCGACAGCTTCGAGAAATTCATCCGCGACTACCTGCTCGAGCCGGGATTGCCGGACGTGAAGACGGTCCGCTCCAGCGTGGACGCGCACCGCCGCGCGCAGGAGCGGCTGGAGACGATGCATGACCAGCACCAGCGGCTGAGCCGGATCTGCGAGCAGCACCTCGCGTATCACGAGGCCCGGCGCGAGGCGCGCCTGTTCTCCCACCTGAAGGACGCGCTCCTTCACGAGGAGAAGCTGGAAACGCTGACGACGCGCCGCACCAAGGTGGATCAACTGCGGCTCCAGAACTCCGAGCAGAAGGCCGACTACGAGTCCGCGGTGGCCGAGCGCAACGAGCTCGACCAACAGCTCGCCGCCGTGCGCCTGGTGGCGGGCAATGACTCGCAGATCGCCCACCTCGCCCAGAACCGCAGCCGCCGGGACGAACTCACCCGCGAAATCGACGCGCTCAAGGAAGCGGCGAAGGTGGCCCGGCAGTTCCTCCACGAACGGACGCAGCATTGGAAGCTGTGGCTGAAGCACGCGACCGAACTCGGCTTGCAGGAACCGGAACCCGCGGAAGGTTGGCTAGGCCAGATGCAGGGCGTGGACGAAGCGCCCGCGCTCGATGCCGCCGCGCGGATGACGCGCATCTATCAACTGCTGGTGAACGAAGGGATGGACCAGCTCCGTCCGCTGGAGGAACGGCTTCGTGAACTCGAAGCGCGGGAGGCCCGTCTCCAGCGCGATCTCGACGACCTCGACCGCAAGGGCAGCGCCGCACCATCGCCACTGCTCGACGCGCTGCGTTCGCGCGGACAGCGGGCGGTCGCGCTCGGCCGCGTGATCGAGGTGAAGCCGGAGGCGGAAGCCTGGTGGCCGCTGCTCGAAACGCTGCTCGGGCCGAACCGCCAGGCGGTGCTCGCGGAGGACTTCACCGCGGCGTGGGACCAGGCGCAGCGTCTCGGCCACATCGACGAACCGGTGGTGAACCTCAGCGAACTCGGTGCGAAGCGCGACCCGAAGGCAGGCTCGGTGGCGGAGCTTTTCTCGACGCAGAACACCTCGGCCGGAGCCTACCTCCAGCATCTCTTCGGCGATCTGGTGGCGGTGGAGAAAGCGCGGCAGCTCGACAAGCACCCGCGCGCGTTTTCGAAGGATGGCTGGCTGAAGGACCCGCCGCTGCGCGTTCACCTCCAGCCCTCGAAGGAATTCACGATCGGCGAGGAAGGCCTGCGCCGCCTGCGGTCGATGCGCGAGGATGAACTTGAAGAAGTCCGCGAGGAGCTGTCCCGCCTGAAGCGTTCGCGCGACGACTGGAGGATGTGGCTGCACCGCGGCCAGGAGTGGCATCTCGACAAGGCTGACCCGCCGGCGGGCACCTCCGGCCTGCACCAGCTCCCGCGCCTGAAGAAGGAGGCGCAGCAGCTCGATGAAACGATCCGCCTGCTGGCCACGCCGGAGCGCGAGGAAACGGTGGAGAAGCTGCGCGTGCTGGAGAAGACCTTCCACGGGGTGATCGAGCGCATCGGCCGTCTCGACGCCACGCTTTCGAAGTTCTCGCAACAGGAGCGCGAGCTGCTCGATTCCATCGCCAGTGCGGAGGAGGAGGAGCGGTCCGTGCTGCACGCGCGCCAGCTCAGCCGCGAACTGTTGGAGGGTATCCGCGAGGCGGAGATCACGGAGAAGATCGACTCGCTGTGCGGCCAGTTCCCGAAGTGGTCGCAGCGGATCGAAGCCACCCGCCTGGTGGCGGACACCAGCCGCCACGACGCCGACAAGGCCCGCGACCTGCGCGACCTGGAACGCCGCGCGCTGGCGGAGAAGCACCCGGAAACCGCCGAGGTCTTCGATCCCGCGGACGAATCCAACGACCGCTACGATGCCCGCCGTAGGGAGCTGGAGGAGCACGAGCTCGAACGTTTCCGGATCGCCGCGGAGGATGCCCGCCGCGAGTGGGAGGAACGTCTCCAGCACCAGGTGCTCGACGTGCTCAAGGAGAAGCTCGACGAGGCGGAGCGCACCAAGCGCGAGCTGAACCGCGCGATGGACCACGACATCGGCGGCTGGCGCTACCAGCTTTCGATGCGGGCGGACCGCAGTCACAGCGCGATCTGGACGCTGGTGGACAAGGGGCTCAACCCCGGGCTGGAGCTTTTCGCCGCGGGCGGCAAGGAGGACATCGAGCGCGCCAAGGAGGCGCTGATGACCGCCATCGAGAACGCCGAGGACCCGCGCCACCAGAAGGCCCTCGACTACCGTTACTACCACCACTGGGACATCCAGGCGATGCCCGCCGGCAAGGGCGAGGGCGCGGCCATTTCGCTCAACAAGAGCGCGAAGAAGCAGAGCGGTGGCGAGAACCAGGCGCCCTTCTTCGTGGCGATGCTCGCGGCCTTCCAGCGCGTCTATGACATCGGCCGTAGGGAGGAGCGCCGCAACCTCGGCGTGGTGATCATGGACGAGGCCTTCTCGAAGCTGTCCGGAGACCGCATCGACGCCTGCCTCGCGCTGGCGCGGAACTTCGGACTCCAACTCATCATGGCCTTCCCGGAGGACCGCCTGCCGACGATGATCCAGCATGCGGAGACCGTGGTGCAGGCACGTGTCGAGCGGGCCTACGACGACCGCAGCGGCACCGTGACGAACATCGAGAACTGGTGCGTGAAGGTGGACCGGGAGAAGCTCGCGGAGGCGCTGGCGTAGTCGCACATGCATTCCTGCTTGTGGGCGGGAGCGGCGGAGATTGAATGGGACGGTCGAACTGTCCCGAACAATCCGCCGCACCCATGCGCAAGTTGGAAACTTACGCCACTTCTCCCTGGCTCATCGAGCTGCACCGCCAATGGCTGGCGGCGCGGGGGAAACGGCTGGGCGGGCGCGCGCGGCCGTTCGCGCGGGATTGGAACAAGCTGCTGGAGGATGCGGACGTCCGGCGGGGGGAGGATGTGGCGACGGCGGAACGCGAGGCCGCGGCATTGGTGAAGGCGGGACGGCTGGCGCTGAAATACTACCGTTCCCGTTTCATCGAGCGCGTGATCGTGCCGTTGAATTCGGAAGGGTGGCTGCGCGGTTTATTTTCCACAGCCTCACCGGGGGATTTGTTGGCGAACTCCTTGGCCCATGTGGCCCGGGCTGCGGAGCTCGACCATCCGGATCGCAACGCGTGGGCGAAATGGTGTGCGTCCATCGCCGCGGCTTTCACCGAAGGAAAATCACCGCGTCCGTTCCGCTGGCGATCTCCGGAATCGGTGGAGGAAATCCTGTGTCTCGCCCATGGTCTGACTTCGCGTGAATGGTCGGCGGGCACCTTGATCCGCGAGGCGAGTGTGGCGATGGGATTTGATTCGAAAGTGATCGAGCGTCGCCAGCATGTCGCCGAAGCCGCGGTGTCGTCGTTTTTCGGGCAGCCGATGGCGCTCACCGAGCTCGGCATCATCGCGTCGGAGAACCGGGTCCAGCTCGCGGGGCCGTTGTGCCTGCATTTCGCGGATGGGACGTCGCAGCCGATCGATGCCATTCGCGGCACGTATCATCTCGATGAGGATCTGGCTCGGGCGGAGCGGATCACCACTCCGGCCACGCGTTTCCTGACGGTCGAGAATTCGAAGACGACCCTGCGACGGCTGGCAGCACGGAATGCCGAGGGTGGGGAGTTGATGGCGGCCTGCGCGTTTCCGACGCGTGGATTGCGGCGAGTGCTGGAGCTGCTGCCGCCGGAGCTGCCGTTGTTCCATTTCGGCGACACGGATCCAGCGGGTTTCCACATCCTGGCGAAACTGCGGTCGATCGCGCCGCGGGAGGTGACGCCGTGGAAGATGCACCGCCGCCTGAAGGCGGAGCCGGTGCCACTCACGGATTATGACCGGAGGTTGTTGCCGAGGCTGCTGGAGGATCCGTGGCTGGAGGACGTGCGGCCGGTGCTGCGGGAGATGCTGGAGTCCGGGGACAAGGGGGATTTCGAGCAGGAGACTTTGGACCGGGCCGCTGCGCTCTAGCAAGGAGTAGGGACATTCCTGTCCCGTTTTGAAAAGCTACCCAGCTTTGCTGGCTAATATAAAAAGACGGGACAGGAATGTCCCTACTCCTTGGTCACCCTTTTATCATTGGCCCTAACGGAAAAACCCTCCAGACTGGATGAAAATGCGCCAGTTCGATTGTCCACAGTGCGGGGCACCGGTTCCCTTTGAAACACCGGGGGCGGTGTTCGCCGTGTGCCAGCATTGCCAGTCGATGGTGGTGCGGAAGGACGCGTCGGTCGAGACGATCGGCAAGATGGCCGAGCTGCCGCCGGACGTGACCCCGCTGCAGATCGGCGCGCGCGGCACGCACAACGGGCGGGGATTCCGGCTGATGGGGCGGCTGCGCGTCGGCTGGACGGATGGCACGTGGAACGAGTGGTACGCGGACTTCGGCGGCGACCGCTACGGCTGGATCGCGGAGACGCAGGGCTTTTTCCTGATCTCGGAGGCCGCGCCGGTGCCGCCGGGCTTCAAGTTCGACAAGATCGCGATGCTGGGGCCCGACTCGACGATCGCGATCGGGCAGGACGCCTACCGGAAGACGGATCACAAGAAGACCCGCGTGATCGCCGGGGAAGGCGAGCTGCCGTTCGTCGCGAAGCCGAACGACGAATGGGTGGGGATCGACCTGACCGGGCCGGGGCGGAAGTTCGCGGGGCTGGAGCAGGACGACGGCGAGACGCGGTTTTTCTTCGGCGTGTCCGCCCAGCCGGAGGAAATCACGTGGGAGGGCCTGCGCCCGGTGCCGGGCTGGAACGGCGAGCCAGTGCCGGTGGAGAAGCGCAATTCCGAGGCAGTCGGTTGCCCGGCCTGCGGCGGCGTGATCCAGGTGAAGGCCGCCGGCTTGACCCAGAGCCTGGTGTGCGGCCACTGCGGCACGCTGCTCGATGCGAAGGGCAGCAAGGTGGCGGTGGCGCAGAAGATCGACGCGGCCTCGCGGTTGGAGAATCCGCCGTTGCCGCTCGGTACACGTGGGACGTTGAAAGGCGTGGAGTGGGAAATCCTCGGCTGCGTGAAGCGCCGTGATCCGTATTCCCAATGGACCGAAGGGCTGCTCTACAATCCGTGGCAGGGTTTCGCGTGGCTGACGGAATGGAACGGCCACTGGAATTTCATGCGCCGGGTGCTGGAATCACCGGACGCGATTTCGCCGGTGTTCGAAGGCCGTCGCTACAAGCTCTTCTCCCGCGAGGAATCGATGGTGGTCGCGGTGGCGGGCGAGTTCTACTGGCGGGTGCGCATCGGCGAGAAATCGACGGTGGCGGACTATGTCGATCCGCCGCGCATCCTGTCCTCCGAGATTTATCCGGAGCTTGAGGAGGTGACATGGTCGGAGGGGGAGTATCTTTCCAGTGACGAGGTGGGCGCGGCGTTCGGGATGAAGAACCTGCCATCCGCCTCCGGCATCTATCTCAACCAGCCGAACCCGTGGACGGCGCGGGCCCCGGCGCTGAGCCGCTATGCCCTGATTGCCACCGCCATCCTGGTGGCAATCCAGGTTCTCGGCATGCGCGGAGCAGGCCAGAAAGTGGTGTTCAACCAGGACTTCAGCTACGAGAAACCCGCCGCGGGCGCGCCGCCGATGCCCGCGCTGGTGTCGCCGTCGTTCGAGCTCGATGGCGGCCAAAGCCCGGCCCGGATCGAAGCCGAGGCCGCGGTGGACAATTCATGGATCGGCCTCGACGCCGATCTCGTCAACGAGGCCACTGGCCAGGCCTATCCCGCCGACATCGCGGTGGAGTACTACCACGGCTACGACGATGGCAACTGGACCGAAGGCAGTCAGAGAGCGGGCAGCGACATCCCCGGCGTGCCGCCCGGGCGCTACCACCTCCAGCTCGCGCCGGATGCCGATCCCGCGCTGGCGAAGATGCCCTTCCACGTCACTCTGAAACGCGGCGGCGTGTTCTGGTCGAACTTCTTCCTCTGCCTGCTGGCCATCTGGGTGTGGCCGTTGTGGGCGAAGTTCCGGAATTTCTCCTTCGAGAACCGCCGCTGGAGCGAAAGCGATTTCACCTCATGAGCCGCCGATGAAACACCTCGTCTACCTCGCCTGGTCGGCGGCCGCCGCCGGTTACCTCTTCGTCGCCAATTCCCGCGGCTGGAGCCTCGTCCACACGATGTCCCCCGCCCGCCTGTTTTCCTCGTCCGGACATGGTTCCGGCTTCCACCACAAATAATCGCCCGCCATGGACCTCATCAACCTGAAGGACGTCGTCGCCTCCCTGCTCTACTCGATCATCGGCATCATCATCTTCTGCCTGTCCTTCATCATCGTGGACAAGCTCACCCCGTATGATCTCTGGAAGGAGCTGATCGAGCAGAAGAATCTCTCGCTCGCCATCGTCGTCGCCGGCGTGGGCCTGGGGATCTGCATCATCATCGCCGCGGCGATCCATTGAGCCGCCCATGGATTCGCGCGGCATGCGCCTGCTGCTGCTGGCGTCGGTGTTCACCATCGCCACCTGCGGGCTGATCTACGAGCTGATCGCCGGCACGCTGGCGTCCTACCTGCTGGGCGACTCGGTCACGCAGTTCTCGACGGTGATCGGCGTCTATCTCTTCGCCATGGGCGTGGGCTCGTGGCTGTCGAAGTTCGTGAAGGAGAAGGTGCTCGCCACCTTCATCCGGGTGGAGTTCCTGATCGGGTTGATCGGGGGATTTTCAGCGCTGCTGTTGTTCGCGCTGTTCGACCAGGTGGCGTCGTTCCGGGTGTTGCTCTACGGGCTGGTGTTTCTCACCGGAGCGCTGGTCGGGCTGGAGATCCCGCTGCTGCTGCGCCTGCTGAAGGACCAGTTGAAGTTCGAGGATCTGGTGTCGCGGGTACTGTCGCTCGACTACATCGGCGCGCTGGCCGCCTCGCTGTTGTTCCCGCTGGTGCTGGTGCCGAAGCTCGGGCTGGTGCGCTCGTCGTTCTTGTTCGGCCTGCTCAACGCGGGCGTCGGGCTGCTGGCGCTGCATTTCCTGCGCTCCAGCCTGGAGCGCCAGCGGATGCTGTGGCTCGGCGGCATTCTCTCGGTGCTGTTGCTCGCCGCGGGTTTCGCCGGGGCCGACCGCTGGCAGGCGTGGGCCGAACGCTCCGCCTACAACGAGAACATCATCTTCGCGCACAGCAGCCCGTACCAGCGGTTGATCCTCACCCGCCATCGCGACGACCTGCGGCTCTACCTGAACGGCAACCTCCAGTTCAGCTCCCGCGACGAATACCGCTACCATGAAACGCTGGTGCATCCGGTGCTGTCCCGGATCGAGAAGCCGAAACAGGTGCTGGTGCTCGGTGGCGGCGATGGTCTGGCAGCGCGGGAGATCCTGCGCTACCCGGCGGTGGAGAGCATCACGCTGGTGGACCTCGACGCGGAGATGACCCGGCTGTTTTCCCGACAGCCGGTGCTCACCGCGCTCAATGCCGGGTCGCTCACTTCGCCAAAACTCCACGTCGAAAACGCCGACGCATTCACCTGGCTGGAGACCGCCGCTAAGCGTGGATTGAAATTCGATGCCGCGATCATCGACTTCCCAGACCCCTCGAACTTCTCGATCGGCAAGCTCTACTCGACCGCATTCTACGAGAAGCTCCGTAACGTGCTCTCGCCCTCCGCGCTGATCTCGATCCAATGCACCTCGCCTCTAGCCGCGCGGAAGTCGTTCTGGTGCGTGGATGAAACGCTGCGCGCCTGCGGCTACGGCACCGCACCCTACCACGTTTATGTGCCGTCGTTCGGCGAATGGGGGTTCATCCTCGCCTCTCCGGAACCGGCGACGCTGGCGGATGGCGCGCCGCACGCGCTGCCGGAGGGCCTGCGCTATCTCACGCCGGACACGCTGGTGCAGTGCTTCCGGTTTCCGCCGGACATGTCGGTGGTGCCCGCGGGCGTGAACCGCCTGAACAACCAGGTCCTGGTCCGCCACTTCGAGGAGGAATGGGGGCGCTATGAATAACCGCTTCAGCCGCCGCGCGTTTCTCGCCGGATCGCTTGCGCTCGGCGCGTGCGGCCGGAGTTCCCGGACAAGTGGAGGGAATGGATGGACCGGCGGCATCGTCGGCGCATCGCACCAGACCGGTCACCTGCTCCGACAGGCGATGACCGGACCGCCGGTGCAGGCCGAAACCGCGGACGTGATCGTCGCCGGCGGCGGCATGTCCGGCTTGATCGCCGCGCTGCGGTTGAAGCAAGCGGGGCGCCGCGTGAAGGTAATCGAGCTGGATGCCAACATCGGCGGCAATGCCACCAGCGGCCGCAATACCACCTCCGCCTACCCTTGGGGCGCCCACTACGTGCCGGTGCCATCCGCGGACATGACCGACGTCTGCACGCTGCTCGCGGAGCTCGGCCTTGGCCGCCCCGGCGCGTGGAAGGAGGAAACCTTCTGCCACGATCCCTCCGAGCGGTTGTGGATCCGCGGCCATTGGCAGGACGGCATCGTGCCATCGTATGGGATCTCCCCGGATGATCGCCAGCAGATCGAACGCTTCTTCGCCCTGATGGAGACCTACAAGTCCCGCCGTGGCAGCGACGGCAAGCGCGCCTTCGCCATTCCGGTGGAACACAGCTCGCGCGATCCCGAGTTCACCGCGTTCGATGGCATCACCATGGCGGAGTGGTTGAAGCGCGAGGACTTCACCAGCAGCGAACTGCTGTGGCACATCGACTACGGCTGCCGCGACGACTACGGGGCGGGCATCGCACTGGTTTCCGCGTGGGCGGGCATCCACTATTTCGCTGCGCGGGATTCGCAGGAGCTTTTCACCTGGCCGGAGGGCAATGGCTGGATCGTGAACCGCCTGCGGGAACAACTCGACGGCGACATTCTAACAGGCCACCTCGTCACCCGGCTCACGCCGGACGGCCGGGTCGAAGCCATCGAGGCCGCCACCGGCACACGCCGCGCTTGGCAAGCGAAGGATATCGTCTGCGCCGCCCCGCGCTTCATCGCGAAACACCTCATCCCGGAACTCGCCTCCTCCCCTGTCCCCGACTATTCCCCGTGGATGGTGGCGAACCTCACCCTCCGCCAACCGCTCTCGGAAACCTGGGACAATGTCCTCCGCGACAGCCCGGCGCTCGGCTACGTGGTGGCCACCCACCAGAGCCTCTACCCGGCGCAGGGCCCCACCGTCATCACCTACTACCAGCCGCTCGATCACCTGTCGCCCGCCGAGGCCCGCAAAGAGGCGCTGGAAACCTCCTACGCCGACTGGTGCGAGGGAATCCTCGATGACCTCGAGCGCCCCCACCCGGAGATCCGCGACCACCTCACCCACCTCGATGTCTGGCTGTGGGGCCACGCCATGGCCCGCCCCCTCCCCGGCGTGATCCACGGCGAAGCCCGTGCCCGGATGCGCGATCCGCTCGGCCGGATCCGTTTCGCCCACAGCGACATGAGCGGGCTGTCCATCTTCGAGGAAGCCTGCCACTGGGGAAACGAGGCCGCCCGCGGGATTCTGGCTGTCTGAAATCCCAAATCTGATAGTTGAAACTTCTCCCATGACCCTCGCCTGGCACACCCTGATCGACTTCCACGAGTGCGACCTCGCCCGCCTCACCGATGGCGACGGCCTGCGCACGGCCATGCTGGAGGCCATCGCCACCGCCGGAGGCACCTACGTGACGGACATTTTCCACCAGTTCAGCCCCCACGGTCTGAGCGGGGTGGTGGTGATCGCGGAGAGCCACGTGGCCATCCACACCTGGCCGGAGCACCGCTTCGCCGCCGTGGACATTTTCTCGTGCAGCCCCGCGCTCGATCAGGAGGTCATCATTGCCCGCCTCGGCGAGTGGCTGGAGGCGGAGGGCCGCCGGGTCGATCCCCGGGAGCGAGGCCTGCATGCCCACCGCACCGTTTCAGAATACGGCCAAAAAGTCGGGTAATATTTCGCCAATTGCCACGTAATCCTTCCTCCATACCAGTTCCATTCATGCACCTGAGAAACTCCCTGCTCGCCATCGCCGGCGCGGTCACCGCGCTGCTCCCCTTCGCCACCGTGGCGAAGGCCGAGGACGCCAAGAAGAAGATCGTCTTCGTCGCCGGTCGTCCCAGCCATCCTCCCGGTGAGCACGAACACCGCGCGGGCTGCATGCTGCTGGCCGACCAGCTCAACAAAAGCGGCCTGCCGGTCGAGGCGAAGGTCGTGGACAACGGCTGGCCGCAGGACGCCTCCGTCTTCGACGGAGCCTCCGCGATCGTCATCTACTCGGACGGCGGTGGCGGTCACCCGGCCATCAAGCAGCTCGAAGCCCTCAAGACCTTCGCCAAGTCCGGCGTCGGCATCGGCTGCATCCACTACGCCGTGGAAATCCCGAAGGGCGAGCCCGGCAACACGTTCCTCGACCTCCTCGGCGGCTACTTCGAGAGCGACTGGTCGGTGAACCCGCACTGGAACGCCTCCTACACCCTGCCGAAGCACGCCGTCACCCGCGGCATCAACAACTTCAGCATGCTCGACGAGTGGTACTACCACATGCGCTTCCGCGACAAGATGGCGGGCGTGACCCCGATCCTCACCGCCCTGCCCGGTCCGGACACGCTCACCCGCAAGGACGGCCCGCACGAAGGCAACCCGGAAGTCCGTGCCGCCGTGCTGGAGCGCAAGGAGCCGCAGCACATGATGTGGGTCTATGAGCGCCCGGACGCCGTGGGCAAGGGCCGCTCCTTCGGCTTCACCGGCGGCCACTTCCACAAGAACTGGCAGAACGACGACTTCCGCCGCGTGGTGCTGAACTCCATCGTCTGGATCTCCGGCCTCGAGGTCCCGGCCAAGGGCGTGCCCTCCAAGACCCCGACCGACGCCGAAATGCAGGCCAACCTCGACCCGAAGGGGAAGAAGTAAGCGCCCCTTTACACCATTCTGAAACCATGACGGCCGGGAGGAATCCCGGCCGTTTTGTTGCGATCATTCCTCGTCACCCGGGAGGGAATCTCGACCGACGGCATTCCGGAATGCCTCCTCTCCCAGCGCCTCGCCGAAACCCACGATCGCGGGCAAGGGGCAAGTGATCTCCCGAGGTTTCGGGATGCCATGCTTGTCGAGAACCTCCAGGCATTTCAGGAGGAATCGTGACGGGTGATCGGTGGCAGCACCATAGAGATCCACGATGCCGATCTCGGTGGCACATTCGATCAACCGGTGAAAGTCGTCTCCCAATTCCGTGGGAATGATCCCAAGCACCTCTTGTGGAGGCGCATCCCCTCTTCCCGTGATCGCGAGTCTCGCGCCGGCAATATCCCATGCCGGGAGATCCGGGGCACGCAGGAGCTCCACATGATGATACACCAGCTCGTCGATGAACCGATGACCAAAACGGTGGTGTCGGCAAAATGCCGCCACGCAGAGCCCGCCCCAAAACTGAAACACCCGTATGCTCGGCTCCATGTGGCCACATCCTGTTTCCACGCCCATCCCTTTCAAGACGGCTCTGCATCCAAGTCCCCGGCATTTTCAGCCACTCCGCCATCCAGCACCCGGGCCATCTGGTCCTTGTCCAAATCCCCGGTCCATCCCGCCACCACCACGGTCGCCACGCCGTTGCCGATGATGTTCGTCAGCGCGCGGGCTTCGGACATGAAGCGGTCGATCCCCAGGATCAGCGCCAGCCCTTCCACCGGCATGTGGCCGACCGCCGAAATGGACGCCGCCAGCACGATGAAGCCAGCGCCGGTCACTCCCGCGGCACCTTTCGAAGTCAGCAGCAGCACACCCAGCAGCGTGAGCTGGTGGGTGAGGTCCATCGGGGTGTTCGTCGCCTGGGCGATGAACACGGCCGCCATCGTCATGTAGATGGAAGTACCATCCAGGTTGAAGGAATAGCCGGTGGGGATCACCAGCCCCACCACGGACTTCTTCGCGCCGAGGTTCTCCATCTTCGCGATCATCCGCGGCAGCGCGGATTCGGAGGACGAGGTGCCCAGCACGATGAGCAGCTCCTCGCGGATGTAGCGAAGGAACTTCCAGATCGAGAAGCCATGCGTCCGGGCGATCAGGCCGAGCACCACGAAAATGAACAGCAGGCAGGTGGCGTAGAACGAGCCCATCAGCTTGCCCAGCGACAGCAGCGTGCCGACCCCGCTCTTGCCCACCGTGAAGGCCATCGCGCCGAAGGCCCCGATCGGAGCCAGCTTCATGATCATGCCGACGATGCCGAAAAGCACCTGCGAGGTCTTGTCGATGAGCTGATAGACCAGCGTTTCCCGCCCGCCCAGCCGGTGCAGGGCGAAGCCGAACAGGAGGGCGATCAGCAGCACCTGCAGGACCTCGCCCTTGGCAAAGGCGTCGAAGATCGTGTTCGGGATGACATTGAGGATGAAGTCCGTGGTGTTCAGCATCTTCCCCGGCCCGATGTAGGCTTCCAGCCCATCGGTCTTGAGAGTGGCGACGTTCACGTTCATCCCCTCCCCCGGCCGGACGACGTTCACCACCACCAGCCCAAGGATGAGCGCCACGGTGCTGACGATCTCGAAGTAGAGCAGCGCCAGCCCGCCGGTCTTCCCGACCTTCTTCATGTCCTCCATCCCGGCGATCCCGGTCACCACGGTGCAGAAGATCACCGGCGCGATGATCATCTTGATCAGCTTGATGAAGCCGTCCCCCACCGGTTTCATCGCCATCCCCTTCTCGGGATTGAAATGCCCCAGCAGCACGCCAATCGCGATCGCCGCGAGGACCTGGAAATAGAGCGAACGATAGAGCGGTTTCCGCACCATGGGGCGGACTATGCCGATCCGCCTCCCGGCGCACAACACCCCGTTTCAAGGAAAGGGCTCCAACCGAACGGCGGTGGCCGCTATTCCACGGATTTCCGATGACGGTCTCGAAACGCCGACGGAGTCACCCCGGTGATGTTGAGGAAGTGCCGGTTGAAGTTCGACAGGTTGTTATACCCGGCCGCGAAGGCAGCCTCGGTGATCGACTGGTCACCCCGCGTGATCCTGGCGCAGACCTTCGCCACGCGGATCTCGTTCACATAGCGCTTGAAGGAGCACCCGGCATTCATCTTGAACCAGCGGCAGAACGAACTCGGATTCATCTTCATCCGGTCGGCGGCTTCCTGCTGTGTGATCCCGCCCCGCAGGTTGGCGGCCACCCACGCCAGCAGATCTTCCAAAAGGGGGTTCCGGCGCGTCCCGTTTCCCGCCCCCTGCGCGTTCAAGGGATAGCATTCCAAATCCGTCATCCGTGAGAAGATGCCGAGCAGTTCGGACAATGAGGCCAAAGTCGCGGAATCGGTTTTCGTAAGCGCTTCCATCCTGCCGCCGATTTGTGCCACCCCGCGGCCGCTGAAGCGCGCGCCCCCTCCGGCCTTCTCACAGAGCCTGCGGAAGGCCTGGATTTCGGTGAGTTCCCAGAACGTGGTTCCCCACGCCTGCGGCAGGAAATGCAGCACCGTGCAGCGGGGCTTCTGCCCGGCGTTCCAATGCCAGACATGCGCGAGTCCTCCCGGAATGATCACCAGGTCCCCCGCGGTGAATTTCTCCACGGAGTCCCCGATACAGCGGATGCCGGATCCCCTCTGGATGAACACGATCTCCCATTCCCGGTGATAGTGCGACGCGGACCACTGGCCGGGCCCATGGTGGCTGCGGGCGATGAAGCTCCGGATCTGGATGGTGGGATTCACCTGGGGAACCGGCGGCTCTCCGGCGGGAAGCATGGAACCCCGCTCAGGCAAATCGGCAGCCGGAGCACAGGCCATGAAAGGCGCATCGGCGCACGAGATTGCATCTTCCATGAATACGATGGGGATCGATCCACACACTCAACCTCTCCAGAGCCATCTCTCGAAACACGGTTCACCAACGGGAAGCACGCGCCAGCCTTCCGGCTGGCGCGTGATGTCCACGGCCATTACGGCTTGGTTCCGCGCAGGCGACCGAAGAGCTTGCCGCCGACGGCGCTGCTGCGGGGGATGGTGACGACGACGGTATCAGGGGCGGCACCGTTTTCGGTGACCGTGACCTGTCCCGCCGAGGTCGCCCCGACGGCGACATTCGACCAGCCGGCGAGGTCCGATCCATATTGGAAGGTCAGGGTGATCTCGATTTCCGATTCATCCGCCCGGTGGAAGGTGAAGATGAAATCGGTGGGAGTCACGGTCTGCGTCGGAAGGATGGAGCGGTCGGAGGTGAGGGGCTCGCCTCCGAGGGTGAACTCAAGGAGGTTGGAGATCCCGTCGCCATCCGGATCCTGGGTCGGGCCATTGTTCGCCGCAGTGAGTCCCTTGGAAGCCGCCCAACTGTCGTAGCCCGATCCCACGATGAGCACGAGGCTGTTGCCCGACACCACGACGGTGCCGGTAATGCCACTGAGGTTGACAGTGGTGGGGGTGCCGGTGATGCCGCCATTGGCGGTGACCAGGGTGTAGGTGCCATCCGCGGGAGTAGCCCCGGCGGTGAGGTCCAGGATATTGCCGGCGGTGAGGGTCAAGGCACCGCTGATGACGCGGGTGACCTGCGCGCCGGAGGTGGCGGCGACGGAGATCGCCTGGTGGGCACCACTGGCGACGGTCACCGCTCCCCCGAGATTGCCCGCGCCCGCGAGGGTGGCCCCGCTGGCGACGGTGACAGCGCCGGTGACGGCAGAGGAGTTTCCGGTGATCGCGAGGGTGCCGGCGTTCACGGCGGTGGCGCCGGTGTAGGTGTTGGTACCGGAGAGGGTCCAGGTGCCAGCGCCGTTCTTGATGACGCCGTTGGTGCCGGCGGTGCCATTGGAGATGACACCGCTGACGGTGTTCGCCCCGGTGGATGCGCCCTGGAGGACGAGGGAGCGGGTCTGGTCACTGGTGATGTTCCCCGCCAGGGTCAGCGAGCCCGCGTCCGATTGGAAGGCCGGGTTGCCCCCGCCGGAGGTCATGGTGACGACGCCATCGATCTTGTTGGCGCCGGAAACGTTCTGGACCGCGCACGGGGTGATGCCGGTGCCGTCATTGCTCAGGGTGTAGGTGACAGTGGCGGGAATCTCGATGCCGCCTTCCAACTGGAGGTATCCGTTCCGGGACACCCCGCTGACGGCGCTGGCACCCAGCGCGCCGTTGCTCCTCACGTTGAGGGCCCCCGCGCTCAACGTGGTGACTCCGGTGTAGCTGTTCGTGCCCGTGAGGATGAGGGTGCCGGTGCCGAGCTTCTGCAGGCCCAGGGGGCCGACGCCACCATTGGCCAGGGTGCCATTGAAGGTCTCGGTGCCGGTGGTGTTGACGAGCAGCCAACGGACCACGGCGGCACCGTTGGTGATGGTGCCGGTGCCCGAAAGTCCGGTCGCGGTGAAATCCCCGCCGACGGCATCACCGGTGCGGTTGATCTGCAGGGTGCCGGAGGGCACCGCCAGGGCGCCACCGAGCACACTGCCTGCCGCGCCCCCACCATTGCCAGACACGACCAGCGTACCGGGCCCCTCTTTCACCAGGCCCTGGGTGGTGGATTTCACCTCGCCGATGGCCAGGGTGTTCGCCACCACCGTGATGGTGCGGGAGCCGGTACCGCCGAGGGTCACCGCGCCGGAGCCGAGGCTAAGGCTGTGGGTACCGGTGAAGGCCATGTCGACGTTCCACGAGATGGGGCGGGACGAAGAGAGCGAGACATCGGCCGCGCTGCTGTTGTCCAGCGAGCCGCCGTTCAGCACTAGGGCCGTGGTGCCCAAGCCGAGAGCTCCGGCGCTGTTCAGATTGAGCAGGCCGTTTTCCAGGTCGACCCCGCCGGTGAAGGTGCTGTCACCGGAAAGGGTGAGGGCGTTTCCGCCCAGCTTGGTGAGGCTGCCGGTGCCGGTGATGGGATTGGCGTAGACGGCGGACAAGTCGGGATTGAGCACCAGGCTGCCGGCATTCGCGATCGAGGAGCTGCTGGCGAGGGAGCCGGTTTCGATGATCTCCACGGTCCCCGCGTTGATGGTGGTGGTGCCGGTGAAGGTTTGCGGGGTGGCGATGGTCAATTTCGCGTTGCCGTTCTTGACGAGGGACCCGCTGGCGATGCCGAAGCCGCCGGCACTGAAGAGGGTGTAGTTGTTCGTGCCGGTGTTCGAGAACACGACCGAGCCCGCGGTGATGTTTTCGACGAGATTCACCAGGTGGTTCGCAGCGGTGTCATCGAAGGACACCGAGCTGCCGGTGGTAAACTCCGCGGCGATCCCGCCGAGGGTCCAGTTCATGGAACCGCCCACCGCGGTGGTGGTCCAATCCGAGCTTTGAAGACCGGTCCAAATCAGGCTGGCGCTGGTGATGCGGAGCACGATGGCAGTGCCGGTGTTGATCAGCGCGGCGGTCTGGCCCGGGGCGAGCCCGGAAACGGTGCCAAGGGTGAAGTGGGAAGCATCCGCGGCCGAGCTGTAGCTGGAGAACTGGATGAGGGTGTAGTCCGTGCCATTCGACCAGGTGGTGGAGGAGTTCGAGACGTTCACGGTCACAGGGGCCGCGGCATTCGTCTCAAGGGTCGTGGTCTGGAGGTATTCATCCGGGGAGGCTCCGGCCACGCGCAGGTTCAGGGTGGCGGCTCCCTGGAAGGTGAGGGTGCCGAAGGTCAGCACGCCGGTGGCACCGGATCCCGCGGCGAGGGTGTTGCCAGAGGAGTTGGCGACGGTGAGGGAGCTGATGGTGCCGATGCCATCGAGCCCGCCCTGGGTGAGGGTGACCGGCGCGGAGACCGAGGCGGCGGAGGCGAGGACGAGTTTCGCGCCACTGCCATTGATCGAGACCCCGGTGGTGGAGTTGATCGGATTGGCATTGTTCAACGTGAGCGTGCCACCGGTGATGGAGGTCGCCCCGGCAAAGGTGTTCGCCGCGGAGAGCGTGAGGCTGCCCGCGCCCGCCTTGGTGAAGCCGCCGTTCGAAATGACACCGGAGATGGTGGAATCGACTCCGGTGGAGGCGTCCGCCACGGTGATCACGCGGGTGCTGCCGCCCAGATTGATCGCGCCGCTGAGATTGAGCGCGTTGTTCGGAACCGTGATGTCATCGAGGGTGAAGTCCCCGCCCACGGCCACGCTGTTCGCGAGGGTCCTGCTGCCATTGCGCGCGACGAGCGAACCGCCGTTGATGGTGAGGGTGCCGGGTCCCGCGGCGGTGGCACCGCCGAAGTGCAGGGGGCCGGACTGGAGGGTCAGGCCGCCGCTGAAGGTGTTCGCGGCATCCAGGCGCAGGATCCCATTGCCGGTCTTCACCAGGGCGTTGGCGGTGGTGCCATTGGCGATGACGCTGGGCACGGTGAAGGTCCCGCCGCCATTGGCGGTGATGGTCCGGGAGGTGCCGGCAGTGGTGCCCAGGGTGACGGCACCCGTTCCCAGGTTCAGGCTGTTGTTCGCGGTACCATCGACGGTGCCGAAGGCGAAATCCCCGTTCCAGGTCTGCGGATTGTTGCTGGTGAGGGTGAGGGCCGCGCCGCTGGTGTTGTCGAGCGTGCCACCCTGGACGAGCAGCGCCATGTTCGTATTGAAGAGGGCCGTGGCGTTGTTCAGGTTGAGCTTGCCAGCCTTCATGGTGAAGGTGCTACCCGCGACCGTCGCGGCGTTCGCCGCCGCCAGGGTCAACTGCGTGGCCCCATCCTTGGTCAGATTCACGGCGAAGGCTCCGGTCTGCTGGAAAATTTGGTTGAAGGTCCAGCCACCGGCACCCGCACCGGTGAAGGTGATGTTGCGGGTGCCGCTGCCGCCGAGAATTCCCGCGACGTTGGTATCCGCGGCGTAGACCACCGCGTTGGCGGAATCATTGGTCCAGGTGAAGGACTCGGTGGTGCTGCTGCCGGCACCGCAGATCATGCGGGCATTCGTTCCGAACGTGATCGCACCCGCGCCGCTCGAAACGGTGAAGGTTCCCCCGTTGGCCAAGCGGGTGTAGAACGAGGTGGTCGAGCCGGAGAAGGACAGGGCGTTCGCCTGATTCACATTGAAGGCCGCCAGCCCCGAGCCGGTGCCGCTCCCGCCGAGCGTGGAGGTCATCACCAGATCGGTGGTGGCGCTGTCGAAACCGGTGAACTCGATGGTGTCACCCGCCACCGGGAGCGTGTCCGCGGACCAGTTCGCCGCCGTTCCCATGTTCACGCCGGCGCCATTGGTGCCAGCCACCGTGGCTCCGCCGTCCCAGGTGCGGGTGGCGGCGTGGACCAAGGGGGCCGTGGTCACGAAGGTCATGGCAACAGCAAGGAGGGAGCCGCGTCCAGGGAGGAACAAGGGGGTCTTCTTCGGTTTCATGGGTAATGCGATCGATGAGGAGGGGGGCGGCAATGGATGCCCCCTACTCACATGGGCGATGTTCCCGCCGACGACCCGACACGTTTTTTCGCCTGGAACGAAAAATTTCATGAAATTATCCAAGCCCCCTCACGGCTCTCCATGATCCCTAGGCATACCCCCACCCCGGGACGTTTGCCCGGAGTTCCCCTCCCGCTATTTCGCCTCCGGCGCCGCGACGTCCATCCCCACCAGGTGCTCGGCCTCCCGGAGGAGCGGCCTGCCGAACCCCCAGTTCGACCATGAATGGCGGGTGGCATCGGTCATGGGCGACTTTTCCCACTCCGTCATGTCCGCGCGGACAGCCTTGAGGGTTTCTTTCGCCTCATCCACCCTCCCCTGCCGGTAGGCGACCATGGCGAGGAGGATGTGGTCCAAGCCGTCCCGTTGCTCGTGGCCGGATGCCTTCAGGCTCGCGCGGGCCCAGAACTCGGTCTTGCCGAGGTCATCCTGCCGGTAGGCCAGCAGGGCCAGGGCGAACTCCCGCCAGGCCACGAGATTCTCGACCTTCTCCCTCTTCGGTCCGGAAAGGGTGGCCTCCATGACAGCAGCCGAAGGAGCCAGCGCCTTCAGCGTTTCGGGATCGACCGGCTCCAGCAGGGTCGACTTGAGCAAATGCTCCGCCACCGATGCATTGGTCGAGCCCGCGAAGCGCCGGACGGCCAAACGGCGGAGATCTTCATACTGCGCGGGCGTTCCCCACTCGGTGATGGCGGCGGCGGCCGGCATCCACTCGCGGGAAAGGGCCTCGGTGTCGGTCATGTCGACGTGGGCGAGGACATGGACGAGGGCGTGGAAGCGATCCGCCGCGGCCTTGCCATTGCCCTTCCTGAGATTCCCGTTCGCCACGGCGATGAGGGTGTTCGCGGCCTCCAGGGAGGCTGGAACCTGATCGGGCGGAATCGTCGCGAGCAGCCGGTCCGCCTCCTCCATGTTCCTGTAGCGTACGAACACGGCCGCCTGCGTGACCGCGTCCGCGTACTCGGAGGCCTGGAACATCCGCTGTTCATTGGCCCGGGCCTGTTCCGCCATCGTCCGGGCGTTCCGCTCGCGGATGAACAGGTAGGTGGAGGCCCCGAGGCCGGCGACCAAGCCGGACAAGGCAACACAACCCGCGGCGAAGAGCAGGCGGTTCCTCCGCACCATTTTGAGAAGAAGGTAGCTGCGGCTGGGAGGACGGGCCGAGACCGGCTCGTCCCTGAGGTAGCGCTGGAGATCCATCGCCAGCCAATTGGCGGTCCCGTAACGGCGGTGCCGGTCCTTGTCCGTCGCCTTCATCACGATCCAGTCCAAGTCTCCCGCGAGCTGGGATGGCAAACGCAGCGGATCCACCGCCCGGCGCTCCGCCACCTTCTCCATGTCCTCCTTCGCGATGCTCCGCAGCAAGGTGGACGGACCTCCGGTCTCCTGCTCCCGCAGCATGGTGCGGATCTGATCCACCCCCCGGTTCTTGAAATCCTCGGGCGCGAACGGAGGCCGCCCCGCCAGCAGTTCGCACAGCATCGCGCCGAGGCTGTAGATGTCGCTGCGGGTATCGATGTCCTCACTGCCCTCCGCCTGCTCCGGACTCATGTAGGCGGGGGTGCCGAGGAACTGGCCCGAGCGCGTGTAGGTCGCATCGCCCTCGGTACCCCCGAGCGTCGCCTTCGCGATGCCAAAATCGATCACCTTCGGGACCGGCCGCCCGTCATGCTCCCGGACCAGGACATTCGAGGGCTTGATGTCGCGATGGATCACCCCTTTCTGGTGCGCGTGCTGGATGGCCTCGCACACCTGCACGAACAGCTCCAGCCGCTCCCGCAGTCCCAGCCGCTTGCGATCGCAGTAGTCGGTGATCCGCTCCCCATCGACCAGCTCCATCACGAAGAACGGGCGCCCGGAAAAGGTGGTTCCGGCATCGAGCACGCGGGCGATGTTCGGATGATCCATCAGGGCCAGCGCCTCGCGTTCGATCGCGAAGCGGTGGATCACGCTTTCCGTGTCCATGCCGAGGCGGATGATCTTCAAGGCCACCTTCCGCCGCACCGGCTCTTCCTGCTCCGCCAGATACACCACGCCGCAGCCCCCCGCGCCCAGGCGGTCGATCAAACGATAGGGACCGATCCACGCGCCGATGCCATCCTGCTCGCCGTCCGTCCGGACCTCGACCCGCGTCATCGCCGGTTCGAACTCGAAGAACGACTCGGCCTCGCCCTCGATCTGCAGCAGTTCCTCAATGAGTTCCCGCAGCGCCTGATCGCCATGGCAGGCGAAATCCAGGAACGCGCGGCGGTCCTCGGGCGAAGCAATGCCCGAGACGGCGACGAACATTAGCCTGTCGATCGGCGAGGTCATTCCCGTTCGTTCATCTCCTTGCGAATCAGCCGGAAGAGCTTCGCGCGGGCGAACGACCAATTGCGTTCGACGGTGCGTTCCGTCACTCCGTCCATCACGGCGATCTCCTTGTTGGTGAGTCCTCCGAAAAACTTCAGCGTGATCAGGCGCACGCTCTCCGGGTCGTCGCGCTCCAGCAGGACCATCATCTCATCGACCAGCAGCACGCGCTCGTCGATGGACGCGTCCGCGATGTCGAGGCTTTCGATGTCCACCAGCTCCGGGTTCTCCCCGCGCTTCAAGGTCGCCTTCGCACGGGCCCGGTCGACGAGGATATGCCGCATGGCCAAGGCCGCGGCGCGGAAAAAATGGGTCCGGTTGGTCCACATCCGCTCGTCGTTTCCCGCCACCGAAATCCAAGCTTCATGAACCAAGGCCGTGGCCTGCAACGTCTGGCAGACACTTTCATCCGCCAGCCGTTTCTCGGCCATCACCCGCAACTCGTCATAGACGAGCGGCAACAATTCCGACGACACCCGGCCCTTGGGCAATTGGGTCACTTCCAGGATCTTCCGAATCTCGTCCACCGTGGTGTAAATGCGAACAGGGTTCCACACAGGGGACTGGACTACCAACCAGCCGCTGCCCATAGGGACGACCCTCCATGGTAAATACCATGCCTTCTTCCAAACGCGGAAGCCGGAAATCTTTCGTCGGCTTTTGAGCGGGAACCACGCTTTTCGGAAGGGGCAGTCGAGCCGCGACCTCAGATGCCTGCCCCCGGCAGCTCTCGCGGGCACGGTCCATGCGTCCCATGCCCGCGACGTGACGACCCGCTTACGGCAACTTCGTGGTCACCCGGAAAATCCCCCGGGAACCGGACAAGGTCAGAGGCCGGGTGGTCTGCCCATCCTGGCCCTGGCTGTAGGAGAGCACCGTCTCCCAACTGCCGGTGCCTTCGGCGAAGCGCTCCACCGCATACAACCTCGAGCTCAGGGAAGTGTAGGAGACAGTGCCCGCCGTGGCGTTGTTCACCAGAACCGAAGCGCTGAAACGCGAGAGCGCGGACATGGGATTGCTGGCACCGAGAAACTCCGACCGGTTCGTCTGGCCATCGCCATCGAAGTCCGCGTCGGGCTCGGTGCGGCCCGCGTCGATATCGGCAGCGCCGAAAGTCTCGATCATCCACCGGTAGTAAATGGCGTCGTCCGCGAAGGCGCTGCCGAGGGACTGTTGCCCGGCCGCACCGAAGTGGAGATTGTCGCCGTTCACGGCGAACGCGTCGGTCGAGAAGACCCCGGTGCGGGGATCGGCCGCGGCCACCGCGTCCTGCGCGGCGCGCACCGTGGCCAACGAAACGGCGTCGAGGGATGTCTGCTGGCTGGAGAGGCGACCGATGATGAACGGGAGGGCAGCATCATAGGTGACCCTGACGTCGGCGATGAAGTTGGTGAGGTTCGTCTGGTAAAGCGCCGCCAAGCCCGGCACCGCATCGGATTCGCCCTGCATCCATACCATGGAATCCAGCTCCAACGTGGCGGACGGATATTTCGCGGCGAGGGCAGCCCGCCCTTCCGTCACGGTTTGCTGGAAACTGACATAGTCCGGTCCATCGCCCGTGGTGGTGGCATCGCCACCGGCCTTCCACTGGGTGCTGAGGGTGGTGCCGCCGCGCGCATACTTGATGATTGCCACCCGGGTGCCGGATTCATGCGCGTAGAGGTCCGCCAAGCGCCGTCCGAGCACCACCTCCGGTCCGAACTGGGAGGTTCCGCTCAATCCCGGACGCAACGTGGTGAAGACAGGGGACCCGCTGCCAGCACGGCAGTAGAGGTCCACATCGCTCTGCGGAGATTGGAGGCTGGCTGGAAGGGAACCCACCGCCGCCCGGCCATCGGCATTCGATTGCCCGCCGATCAAGACCACCCGCACCCGCGTCACCAGGGCGTCCGGAGTGGCGGGCGGTTTTTCCTGCTGATAAAGGCTCAACACCTGCGCGGCATCCATCGCCGAGGGGGTGACGTGGATCTCATCGAGCGTCCCTTGGAAATTGTAATGGAGGGAAGTCGTCGGATACGCCTTGCCGATGGAGTCGAGGGCGAAGGCGGTATTGCCGTTCAACGTCTGGCCCTGCTGGCCATCCACGTAGAGGGTAAGGTGACCGGCTCCATCCGCCACCAGCGCGTAGTGGTGGAGGTTCATGTCTTTCGCCACGGTGAAATCCAGCGTGCCCGAGCTCGAGGAACGGAAGCGCAGACCGGTGAACGAATCGTTCAACCAGATGAAATCGGCGGTGTTGTCGCCCCGGCCGATCACCATCCCCTTGTCCGTGCCGAGACTCTGGCGGCGGGCCCACCACGCGATCGACCACGGCTGGGTGGCGCTGTAGGTCCCGACCGTAGGAAGCGTCACGAAGGAGCCATCCGCGCCATCCAGCGCCAACGCCCCGCTGCCCGCGACGGTCAAGGAGGGATCGGAGGTGATGCCGGCGGAACCTTGCGGCGTGCCGCCGTTTCCAGCGGAGGTGCTGTCGGTGAAATTGCCATCGTAGCGGTGATGGAATCCCGTGTAGGCCGGGGTCGCATTGGAGTCGTTGAATTGGAACAACGCGTTGACCGCACTGGCTCCGAGGGCCTCATCGTAGATCCAGACCTCGTCCATCTGGCCGTTGAAATCGAAGTCATTGGCCGCCAGATAAGCCTCCCCGATGGTATCCACGGTGAAGCCGGTTTGCTTGCCGGTGGCGGAACTGGAGAACACGCCATCCACATACAGGGTGATCGTCGTGCCGGAGGCGACCACCGCGTAGTGGTGCCACGTGTAGTCCTTCGTCACCGTGAAATCGGCCTGACGGTCCGTCGCGCTCGAGTTGCCACGCCAGCGCAGGCCGGAACCGGTGACATCGCTCAACGCGATGAAGAACGTCGACGTATCCCGCTGGCCGATCGCCATGTCCCAATCCGCGGCCTGGCCGGTGTCCCCCGCGGTCTTCCTAGCCCAGAAGGCGATCGTGTATGCGGTTCCCGAGCTGAAGGTCTTCGAGGGAATCGCGACGTAATCGCGGTCCGCGCTGAAGTTGATGGCACCGTTTCCGAATTTGAAATCGCCGGGAGTGGTGATGATGCCGCTGTTCCCGGTGGTGCCGACGTCGGTCAGCGTTCCATTCCGGGCGTTGCCGGAAACATCGGAGCAATCGGTATCGAATGAATAGTGAGCCCAGACGCCCGCATGGGCGGAACTCACGAGAAGCATGGCTGCCAGGCAGCAATGATGGATCTTCACAGGTTTTTTAGGGTTGGATGGCGGATGAGAATCAGGGGACCACGCCGGGCTCCACCCACACGACCCGGCGACCGCTTCCGGAAGAAGCAGGAGCGTCCGCATCAACACTGTGGCGGACATCGACCTCCGCATGACGCGGGGCGGATGCCCACAGGACTGCAAGTCCCGGCAGAATGGGTTTCATCGGCGAAGCACCGGGCGGCTTCGCTCCGGCACTAGGAAATGCAGGAACCCGGTTCCGGTTAGCAGGATTCCGAAAAAATTTCCTGCAATTCCCTCACTCCCCTTCCGCGATCCGGTTTTCCTGCCACAGGGTCTTGATCTGGGCATCGCTCAAGGCGCCGCGGACGATGAAGAGTTCATCCACCATCACCGGCACGTTGGCTGTCGAAGACCGGGGATCCCAGGCGACCCGCAGCCGGGTCTCCGGACTGGTGCCGATCCGGGTATCGATACGGTCGCGCATGACCGGGTTGGTCGTGGGCACGCGCTGGCCATCGATATAGTGCCGGACATCCGCCTCGCCGAGTTCGTTGACCTCGCCGGTGAAGACCGAAACGATGTGGTGCCACTGCTCATCAAGCACGCTCCGGGTGCCGATCTTTCCGGCGGTGAGAAGCCCGCCCCGGCCCCACTGGGAGCCAATGATGCCGGTGGCGCAATGGGCCCGGAACGTCCAGCTCCCGCCATCGATGGACTCGTCCCCCCATTGGACCACGGAGGGCGTGTATTCCGCACGGTTGGGAGTGGTGCGCCGGATGATGGGACTGCCCTTGATCCAGAGCGCGACCGTCCTCGGCCCACCGCCGGAGATGCCGGCGAAGCGGCTCTCCGCGAAGACATCGCCGCCGGTCAGATCCAGGCCTCTGCCGAACGCCCCGGCGACGAGGCGCGGCGCGGCGGCTTGCAGGTCCGTGCCGGTCACCTTGATCGGATCCTCACCCATGCCATGGCCGGACGCCGGGAAAACACCGGTCTTCGCCTCATCGAAGCTCCAGTGGATGTAGGTTGCCTGACGGGGCAGCCGATCGAGGAACAGCCCCGCGTCCATGAGGTCCGAGGTCCACCGGCCGCTGTCATCCACGGTGGCGGCCTGGCCGGATCCCAGGATGATGGTGGGAGCCCCGGGGAATGCCGGGGTCACGCGCAGCTCGCCCGCCTTCACCTGGAGCCGGTGCCCCGCGGTGGTGATCGCGACGCCAAACCGCGCCCCGGAGGAAACGGCCCGCAACAGCCCCGTCACGACGGTGAGCGGGGTATCCTGCTCTCCCTCGAACCAGGCATTGCCATTGGCGAGGCTGACCTGCTGGGCCGTGTCCATGGTGACCAGCGCGGGTGCCTCCACCACGGCGCGGGTGCGCTGGCGGGTGACGAGTTCCACGCTGCCGCGGTCCACCCGCAGGCTCGTGCCGGGGCGGAACTCCCCATCGGAGCCGATTCCCCCGCTGACATACGCCCATGATCCTCCCGATCCAGCCGTGACATTCGCGGGCGGCCCCCGGCGTCCGAGCACGAACACCGCCGCCACCGCCAGCATGGCGATGAGCGCGGCGGCCGCCACCCACGGCTGCCAGCGGAACGGCTCGATCACGACGGGCTCCGGAACCTCCCGCTCGTGCTCCGGCTCCCACGCTTTCGCCATGCCATGCAGGGCGGCCGCAAAAGCCATATGCTTCCGATAAGCTTCGCGGGCTTCCGGGTGTTTCCGCAACTGGGACATCAACCAACGGTGATCCTCCGCACTGACGACGCCATCTTCCAGATCCTGGAGGACCCGTTCGAGGCGGAGTGGATTGGAAGGTCCGGATTTCATGACTGCCATTGCGAAACAAGCCGGCTTTCAACACACCGCTTCAGCGCGACCCGCAACCGGAAGAGCTGCACCTTCAATCCACTCAGCGATCTCCCGCGGTTCACCGCGAAATCCTGCAAGCGGACCTTGTGCCAGTAGCGCTGCATCAGCAATTCGCGGTCGGTCGGACGCAGCTTGTCCAGGCAGGTCCGCAGCGCCTCGATCCGCCGCTCGATGGGCTCGGGATCGGGTTGCGCCTCCAACTCATCCGCCAGCAGGTCCGCCACGTCCCTGTCCAGCGTGACCCACCGCTGTTTCTTGAGGGTCCGCAGATGGACGAGAACCTGGAATCGGGCGACCGTCAGCGCCCACGCGCGGAAATTCGTGCCAAGCTGGAACTGGTTCCGCTTCGTCCATAGCAGCGCGTTGGTTTCCTGGATCACATCGTCCACCCCCGGTGCGCCGGGCAGGAGCGAGATCACGAACGAGGTGATCACGCTCTGGTGCTCGGTCAGCAGCTTGACGAAGGGCATGTCCGCATCCGATTCCATGGACCTCTTCTGGAATACTGGAACCCGCGGAAGGTTAGCAGGAAATCTTTGCGGGGACGGAGACAGGGGGGGAGTGCCGCACAACTTCCCGTTTTCCCGCGGGTTCCTCCTGCATGAGATTCCGCGTCCTGGCCGCCCTGCTGCTTTCCGTCCTCACCCTAGGGGCCGCGCCCTACGATCCGCTGAAGGTGCCGGAGGCGAAAATCGACACGAAGACCTTCGAGGTGAAGGACGCCAAGCGCGATCGGGCCATCCCGGTCCGCGTCTATCTGCCCGCGACCGCCAAACCCGCGCCGGTGATCCTGTTTTCCCATGGCCTCGGCGGGTCCCGCGACAACAACCCCTATCTCGGCAACCACTGGGCCGGGCGCGGCTATGTGGTGGTCTTCGTCCAGCACGCGGGCAGCGATGAGGCGGTGTGGAAGGGCGCGCCGGTGATCGGCCGGATGGCGGAGCTGAAAAAGGCCGCCTCGTTGGAAAACCTCACCGCCCGCGGCAAGGACATCCCCGCCGTGATCGATGCCCTCACGGCTTGGAATGCGGACAAGACCCACCCGCTGCACGACCGGCTCGACCTCGCCCACCTCGGCATGTCCGGCCACTCCTTCGGCGCGGTGACCACCCAGGCGGTGTCCGGCCAGACCTATCCGCTCGGCGGCATGTCGTTCCTGGAGCCGCGCATCAAGGCCTCCGTGATGATGAGCCCCAGCCCGCCCGCCATGGGCGATCCAGCAAAGGCCTTCGCCTCGATCAAGGTCCCCTGCCTGCTGATGACCGGCACCGGCGACACCAGCCCGATCGGCAACACCTCCGCCGAGGACCGCCTCAAGGTTTTCCCCAATCTCAAAAGCGCACCCGCCTGGCAGGTGGTCTTCGACAAGGGCGTGCACATGACCTTCGGCGAACGCGACCTGCTCGGCGCCGCGCCGAAGGACCCGCGCTACCACCGCGCCATCCTCGCCCTCACCACCGCCTTCTGGGACACGGAGCTGAAGGGTGATAAGGACGCCAAGGCTTGGCTCAACGGCTCCGGCGCGAAGGCGGTGCTCATCCCCGCGGACAAGTGGGAGAAGAACGCGAAGGCCGAGTAGCCAAATAAAAAAGGAGCCGTGCTCGCGCACGACTCCTTTCAGATTCAGAGGCTGGGCGCTTGGAAAGCGCCGCCACCGGCTCAGCCGATGACTTCCGGCCACTCGGTGTGGAAGAACTCGCCGCGCGGCTTGTCCGTGCGCTCGTAGGTGTGCGCGCCGAAGAAGTCGCGCTGGGCCTGGAGCAGGTTGGCCGGGAGGACGGCGCTGCGGTAGCTGTCGTAGTAGCCGAGGGAGGCGGAGAACGCCGGCACCGGGATACCCGCGAGGGTGGCGGTGGCGATGACTTCGCGCCAGTTCTGCTGGAACTGGTTGAGGAGGTCGGTGAAGTACGGGGCCAGCATCAGGTTGCTGAGCTCCGGGTTGGAGCGGTAGCTGTCCGTGATGTGGTTCAGGAAGCGGGCGCGGATGATGCAGCCACCGCGCCAGATGGCGGCGATCTTGCCGAGGTCGAGGCCCCAGTTCTTCTCCTTGCCCATGGCGGCGATCAGGTCGAGGCCCTGCGCGTAGGAGATGATCTTGGAGGCGAAGAGCGCGTCGTGCACCTTCTTGACCAGCTCGGCCTTCTCGGCGGAGATCTCGGCCTTCGGGCCCTGGAGCTTGGCGGAGGCGGCCACGCGGGCGTCCTTCATGGAGGACAGGATGCGGGCTTCCACGGCGGCGTTGATGGTGGAGATCACGACGGCGTTCTCGACGGCGTTCATGATGGTCCACTTGCCGGTGCCCTTCTGGCCGGCGGTGTCGAGCACGAGGTCGACGAGCGCCTTGCCGGTTTCCGGGTCCTGCTGGGCGAAGATCTTCGAGGTGATCTGGATGAGGTAGGACTCGAGGTCGCCTTCGTTCCAATCGGTGAAGACGGTGGCGAGCTCGGCCGGGGTGAAGCCGGCGGCCTTGAAGATGTTGTAGGCTTCGCAGATGAGCTGCATGTCACCGTACTCGATGCCGTTGTGGATCATCTTGACGTAGTGACCGGCGCCACCCGGGCCGATGTGGGTCACGCAGGGCTCGCCATCGACCTTCGCGGAGATCGATTCGAAGATCGGCTTCATGACGTCCCAGGTGGACAGCGGGCCGCCCGGCATGATGGACGGACCCTTGCGGGCACCTTCCTCGCCACCGGACACGCCGGCGCCGATGAAGCGGAAACCGAGGTCGCCGAGCCACTTGTCGCGGCGCTCGGTGTCGGTGTAAAGCGAGTTACCGCCGTCGATGATGATGTCACCCTTGTCGAGGAGCGGGATGAGCTGCTCGATCACGGCGTCCACCGGACCACCGGCCTTCACCATGATCATGACCTTGCGCGGGGAGGCCAGGGACTGGACGAACTCCTCGAGGGACTTCGAACCAACCAGCTTCTTGTCCGGGTGGGCGGCGACGAATTCGTCCGTGACGGCGGTGGTGCGGTTGTAGACCGAGACCTGGAAGCCGCGGGATTCGACGTTGAGGACGAGATTCTGGCCCATGACGGCCAGACCAATAAGTCCGAAATCGCTGTTGCTCATGGTGTGATGGAGTTAGGAGGCGGCGGGGGTGTAGGATACCGGCTGCTTGCAAGCAACCCCTTGTTGCGTTTTCCGGATGCATTTCCCACATTGCCGCCGTGAATCTGCCGAATGCGATCACCCTCTCCCGCCTGGTCCTGACCGTCGTTTTCGTGGTCGGAACCGGGGCCGCCGGCCTGGCCGGACACATCGTGGCCCTGATCGCCTTCAGCATCGCCGCTGCCAGCGATTGGCTGGACGGCTACCTCGCCCGGAAGATGGGCCTGGTGACCCCGCTGGGGAAATTGCTCGACCCGCTGGCGGACAAAATCCTCGTCTGCGCCGCCTTTGTCTTCTTCTGCGCCAGAGGGTTATGCCCGGTGTGGGTGACCTCCTTGATCATCGCCCGGGAGTTCCTGGTCACCGGCCTGCGCCAGATCGCCATCGAGGCCGGCCAGGTGCTGGCCGCCGACAATCTCGGGAAATGGAAGACCACCTTCCAGCTCACCTTCTGTATCACCGGGCTGGTCTGGCTGACGTTTTCCGATGTCGCAAATCCGGGAGCCTCGACCACCTTCTGGGTGAACCTGAGCCGCCCGGACGGCTGGCTGGCCCAGGTCTCGCTGTGGGCGGCGGTCGCCCTGACGGTGATTTCCGGCGGCAATTACCTCTGGAGCGGTCGCCATCTGCTGAAAGGTTCAGCGGGCTGAGACGATTTTCCACACCGCCGGGGTGGAGATGAAGATCGCCTCCAGCACTGCGGCGAGCCGTTCCTCCACTGCCCGCCACGGGATCGGGGCGAGCTCCGGCGAAAAGCCGTGAACCGCCAGCCACGAGGACAACACGTGCAGGTCGTTCACGTCGCCGAGCAGGTCCGCATACTCCACCAGCCCCGGCTCCGCGGCCTCACCCAGATGACCGAGCGCGCCGAGCCAGGCCTTGATCGCCTTCCGGGCTTCATGAAGCTCCTCGGCGCCGGGATCGTGGCCCACCGCCTTCAGCCGCTTGCGCAGGCGCTTGGCTAAAAACCGCCGTCCTTTCTCCACCCGGCGATCCAGGTGCTCATCGGGAATCGCCACCAGCGCGGCCCGGGCATGGCGCAGCCTGGCCTCCGCCCACTCGACCGCCACGGGCGGAGGCCGCCGGGTGGCGGTGTGGGCGTGGACGTCCAAAAGCGCGCCGATCGCCGCCACCGAGGGCTCCTCCGCGTATGGCCCCTCCTCCAGATCCAGCCGCCGCCAGGTGGTCTGGCGGGACACGGAATCCCGCGGTGCGCCGAGGAACCGGCCGACCGCGCCCACCGCCCGGACGGCGGACTTCGGTGCCCGCAGGAGCACCAGCCCTCCCCGCAGCGACTTCCCCTTCTTCCGCAACGCGTGGGTTTCATCCGCCACCCGTGCCTTCGGATCAAGGAGGTGCCGCAGCCCGCCCTCCATCGCCAAGCAGTCCTCCACCAGGCGTTCCCGGACCTCGGCGGGCGTGGGCATGGAGTCTCCGGTCATCGATCAAACTGGTTTGGAAAAAACGCCGGACCCTAACCGCAAGGTCCCGGCTTGTCAGGCACGGAAATTGGCCCGATCCTATTGCGCGTAACCTTTGTCTGTTTTTGTCCATGAAGAGAACACTGATCCAGAACGCCCGTATTGTATCGCCGGACCGGGACCTCGAGAACGGCGCGCTCCTGCTGGAAGACGGCCGAATCGCCGCCGTCTATGAAGCCGGGGCCGAGCTCCCCGCCGCGGACACCGTGATCGACGCCGCCGGCCGCATTGCGATGCCCGGTTTCTTCGACATCCATTGTCACGGCGCGGACGGCCACGACGTCTGCGACAACTCGCTGGAAGCCATCCGCCACATCGCGCGGAAGAAGCTCCAGGAAGGCGTCACCACCTGGCTGCCCACCACCCTCACCCAGCCGCAGGACAAGCTGGAGGAAATCGCCGGCAAGATCGCCGAATACATGGCGAACCCGGAATTCACCCGCGCTCCGGGCGTGCACGTGGAAGGCCCTTTCATCAACAAGGAGAAAGCCGGTGCCCAGAACCCGGAATACGTGCGCCTGCCGAATTTCCCCGAGCTCAAGGCGTTCCATGACATCGCCCCGGCCCTGATCGTCTCCCTCGCCCCGGAAATGCCGGGCGCGCTCGAAGTGATCCGCGAGGCCAAGGCGCACGGCATCACCAGCTCCGCCGCCCACACCTCCTCCACCGCGGCCCACATCGCCGCCGCGAAGGACGCCGGCCTGACCCATCTCACCCACTTCGGCAATGCCATGACGCCGCTCCACCACCGCGAGATCGGCGTGGTCGGCACCGGCCTGATGGACGACTCGATCAAGATCGAGCTGATCTGCGACACCGTCCACCTCGCCCCGGACATGCTGAAGCTCATCTTCAAGCTCGTCCCGATCGACCGCATCCTGATGATCACCGATTCCATGGCCGCGTCCTGGATCGGCAACGGCGAGTGCATGCTCGGCGGCCTCGAAGTGGTCGTGGAAAACGACGTCGCCCGCCTCAAGCACGGCGGCGCGCTCGCCGGCTCCGCGCTGCTCTACAACGACGGCGTGAAGAACGTGGCCGCCATCACCGGCCTGCCGCTGTCCCAGATCGTCAAAACCACCTCCTGGAACCAGGCCCAGTCGCTCGGCCTCGAGGGCTTCGGCAAGCTCGAGCCCGGCTTCCACGCCGACATCGTGCTGCTCGATTCCGACTTCAACGTCTGGAAGACGCTGGTCGGCGGCGAGGAACGCTGAGCCATCCCTTCATCAAAAAGCCCGCGCCGGACATCCGGCGCGGGCTTTTCATGAGGATCAGGCTTTCCGGATCACGGCCGGTCCAGCGCCGCCTGGCTCGTGTCCGGGGGCAAGGTCGGCAGGACCAGTTGCTTCGAGCCGACCGTCATCATCACCCCCGCGGGAGTCGCACGCGATTTCGGTGCTTCCCACGCCACCAGGAAAATCCGGGAGTCGGTGGCGGTGGACACCACGGTCTGGGACAGCGGCTCCAGTTCACCATTGGCGGAAGTCGCCACGTACATCGGAACCTCCCCCTGCTTGTTCAGGGGCAGCTCTACCCGCCCCATGAAACCGGGGGCCATTTTGAACGGCCCCTTGCCGGACTGGATGGTGAGGGTCGCCTCCGAGGCATTGATGGCGGTCAGGCTGTTCGGCGCGAGCTTGGACGGGGAAACGTCGATCACCTTGTATTTCGGGGAGTTCCACATCTTTTCGGACGGCTCCTTCCAAATCACCACCAGCAGGTGGGTGGCATCCGGCGCAATCGCCAGCTTTCCGATCGGACGCAGGTCCTCGCCCTTCTGCTCCGTGGTGCTCTTCGGATCAGGAGGGGAGACGTAGTAAAGAGTCGTGCTCTCCTGGCGTGGAATCACGGAGGAGGGACCGAGCTGGTTCTGGGCCCCGATGATCTTGACCTCACCTTTGGCGGTCTTGACCTTGTAGACCACCGGCGGGAACTCCATCGGATTACGGTAGGTTTCACGCGGCATGCCGGAGGCATCGAGCTTGATGATCGGAGGCGGGATGAATCCCACCGGCATCACCGACACCGTCACCAGGCCGGCCTTTTTCTCCTCATCGGTGAGTCCCAGCCCTTTCGCCGCTTTATCGGCTGCTGGCACTGGAGCGGAGCTGAGATCACGCCCGGCTCCCGGCGGCGGGCCGTCACCACCACCGGACGGCGGCGGGGGCGGCGGAGGTGCCTGAGCCATCAATCGCGCCGCGGCCAACACCGACACGAGCATCGAAACGGAAACGGTTTTCTTCATGATTTGCAATGGGTCAGGTCGTTCAGATTTCGGAAGGCAGCATCCAACGGAAGGACGCGATTTGATAACGGCGGCCGAACTGCCGGTTAACGGTGCTGACGGCTGGATTGGGCGTGCCGGTGGACGCGAACGCCGGAATTTCGGACGCGTTGGAGGCGTCCACGTAGTCCGGGAGGCGCTGCACCACCGCATCGCACCATGCCCGGGCGATGACCTTGTTCGAACCATCGCGGGCTTCCCCGTAGGCCCGGACACGGAAGGTGTCACCACGGGCGGTGAGGGTGGAACCCAGCGACTGGAGGATGTCCCCTTGCTGGAGGAAGGTTGGCATACCGGCGGCCTTGCTGAAACCGGTCGAGCTGCCACCCGTTTTCGTGACGTGGCTGGTTTCCCCCCATGCCGCCGCATTGTTTCCAGGCTCGTAGCTGGCCGCACCAAAGCCACTCATGCGGAACGAGGTGTCCCCCGAAATGAGCGATTGGTTGAGGCCGGCCCGGGCAATCGCATCATCCAACGCGCCCATCAGACCTTGGTCGGACGAACTCGAAGTGCCCGTCGGCACCAGGCGGCGGTTCACGAAATCCGAAACCGAGAGAAACGGTCCGCGCTCCCGGACAACGTCCACGATCTTCGTGGCCAGGTTTCCAAGTTCGGCATCGGAGAGCTTGCGGAAACCATTCCAGCTCGCGGCCTTGTAGGAATCCACCGGGGACACGTCCCCGCCCGGAGGAGTCAGGAACCGGTTGAAGGACGTCCCGGACGCCCCACCGGAGCCGCCGCTCTGGGCCGGAACCGTGACGTCGCGGAGCGATGCGAGGACAGCCTTCCAAGCATCGGCGTTCATCGAGTTCACGTTGAATCCCCCCGCCAGCATCACCTCCGAGGCGGCCTGATAGTAGTCGTTCATCCGGGTGGCGCTGGGCTTCACATCCGTTCGCGGGACGAGCCTGGAGTTCGGCATGCGGTTGACGGTCGGCTGGGAAATGAAGCCCGCACGCTCGGCGGCCTTCGACCCGGAGAGATAATAACGGTCCCAAAGCTCGTGGTTCGCCTCGTAGGCCAGATCATACACGGTCTCGTCGCTGCCAAGCGTCTGGCGGTACCAGGTCGGCAGGAACTTGATCTCGGAGGTCCACTGGCCAGCCGTGGTGGAATCCGCGGTCCGGGCACGGTCTTTCAGGTTCGCCGGAACCCATCCGGAACCGACGGCGTATGCCGGATGCCACACGAAGGGCGTGAGCGGAACATGCTGGAAGGAGCCTAGCGACACCACCCGCTCGTCGTGGTAGGGCAGATCGTACTTCGGATAGACGTGGCTCGCGGAAGCCTTCGCCGCCCCGAAGAACGGACTGCCACGGTAGTAGCCGCTGGAATTCTTCCAAACCGCGAGCTGGGACGAATTGTAGTCCAGCGACTGGACGCTGTCCGACGCATACGGCCCCCACATGTACCAGTGGTGGGACTCGCCGTTGTCCGTGATGTTGTCATACGGGCTGCGGTAGCAGAATGGCGCACGCAGGTTGTAGTCGGACTGGACCGCGGCTTCCCAGTAGCGGTTTCCCGAAGTGCCGGCCAAGTCATACGGATTCACCTCGACCGGCCACTTGTAGCGGAAGCCATAGCAAGTGCGCGACCACGGGATCATCGTCTGGGTGGTCTCGTAGTCGTAGAGCGGTTCCTGCCCTCCGACCCGCCAGCGGCCGGGATTGAAGCGTCCGCTGTACTCGCGCTTCCAGTTGTCCATGTCCACGACCTGGAGCACCGGGTTGGCCATCATGTTGGTGTAGTTCGTGGCCGAGCCCAGATGCAGGCTCACCTTCATGCCGTTCCCGGTGTTATTCTCCCACCAGTCCATGCCATCGACCCAGTAGTAACCGCCCTGGTTGTGGTCGAAGGTGGCGGGCAGGTCGGCGACGGTGACCGGAGTGGTCCGCAGGGTGACGTAGAAGTTCGACATCAGGGCCGGATCCGTCTTGGCGCTCATCAGGTTTTCACCGGTGGCGGTGCGTCCCACGAGCTGCATCGAATTGCCGCCCACGTTGGGAGTGCTGATTTTCGGGCTGAACACGAGTGCCTCGCCGGGGGCGAATTCCGTGGCCTCGATGCTCAGGCGGGGCCGCATGTCCTTGTTGCCCCGCGGCGTGTAGTCGTAGGTTTCCGGATAGGTGGTGGAACCTTTCATCACCTTGCCGTCGTCGCTGAAGGCAAAGTTCAAATCCATTGAGTAGGCAGAGGACTTGAGCGTCACATTGTAGGGATTCCACAGCACGATCCGCGGGTAGAGGTTCGTCACGAGATAGCCGCGGACGTAGGAGAAGCGGGTGTACATCTGCACCGAGGCCACCACCGGCCCGATCGGCATGTTCGACGCCTGCATGCTCGGCAGTTTGCCGTAGGCCAGCAGGCCACCCTGGGTGTAACCCATGCTCACGGTATTGGCCGAGCCCCGCGGGGCGATCGTCCCGTCCGTGGTGACATCGTCGGCCAGTTTCGTCCACGCGCGGAAAGTGCCGAGCTTCGGCCCCTGGGCCTGACGCTTGCTCCCTTCCAACAGGGCGGTGGTGTCGTCCACCTGCGGCAGCAAGGTGTCGCGAGCGGGAGCCGAGCCATTCTCCAGATACACGCTGAGGTCACGCTTCAGTCCACTGCGCACCGGATCCGCCAACAGGGTGTGGGAAGTGGCCGAAACCGCATGGAAGTAATTCTTGAGGGGAGTGGTGCCCCAGGCACCTGCGAGCGCCGCTTGGTTCGGGTTGAAGGCCTTCTCCAAATTCGCCGCCGTGGCCTTGTCGTAGGCTTCCAACCCCGCCAGCACCTCGATACCGGCGTTCTGCGGCATCAACATGCGTTTGTAACCATCGTCTCCCGGAGTGGCGGGCTGCTTGCCGACCAAATAATCCGGCACGCCGAAAGCCGCTTTCTCCGCCTCGTCGCTCACCCAGTAGGCCATGCTCCCCAGACGGCGGTTGCCGTCGGAAATGGCCACCAGCGGCACGTTCACGGAATCGGTCGCATTCGCCACCGAGCCGGTACTCACCAGCGCCACCTTTTCATTGCCGATATTCGGCCATCCGGAAACCAGCCAGCCTTGGAAGAGGTCCTTGGCCGCGACTCCAGATGTGGACCTCGCATCCAGGATCGCCGAGGAGCCGGCATCCCAGTTGACCACGGGAACCTCGGTCCCGCCCTGGGTGCGGGTGGTTTTCCAAGCTCCGATCCAATGCTTCCGGGTTTGGTCGGAATCCCGGCTGCCATCCGCGGTGATCCGCTGGTCAGGGCCGGTGAACTTCTGGAGATCCCCGATCGCCATCGCGAGCGCCAATCTCGCGTTCGCCTTGGCGGTGGCCATGGCCGCACCCGCCTCGCTGGATCTCAGGGTGATGGACGAGAGGGACAGCAACCCCAAGGCCAGAGTGCTCAGAAGAACCATCATCAGAATGGTGATTACCAGACTGAAACCAGCAGGTGTCCGGGCACGACGAGGCCCCGGTACGAGGAGAATCATTTTCATGATTTTCGGATTACTTAAATACGTGCAACAAACGGAACGTGCATAAACTGCCGCAAACTACACCCCTCTACAAGCCTTCCGTATGCCAATTGTGTTTATTTTTGGAATACAGGCGATACACTCGTAGTTGCACGCATGCTTTTGGAAGAGCAGACGCCATTCCAAGAATATGGACACAATTAGTCCAAAAAATGCCAAATAACTCCAAATCGGGATTGGCAAAAAACGACCTGATTTTTGGCGTTATGCAAAAAGGTCACGCCGCCGGTCCTTCAGCGGGGTGACGGTTCCCTCGCCACGAGAGCGGCGGAGGGCGTCCAAATCGAGGTCGGCGATGAGGAGCTGTTCGAGCGCGGGCTCGGCCTCGGCGGCGATGCCGTCGTTGGGAAATCCAAGATCGACGGGGGTGAACACGCCGCTGCGGGCGTAGTGCAGGTTCGCGGCCGGGACGCGGGTGAGCGTGCCGACACAACCGGCCGTGACCACGCCGATCTGGTTCTCCACGGCACGGGCCATGGCGCAGCGGGTCACGCGGAGGTGGCCGCGGCGGTCGTCCGTGCAGTACGGGACCACCAGTAGCTCGATGCCGCGGTCCGCGAGGGCACGCGTCGGCTCGGGAAACTCGACATCGTAGCAGATCTGCACGCCGAAAACGACCTCTCCGGTATCGACGGTGACGAGCTCATCCCCACCGCTGACATCCCAGGCATGGCGTTCCCAGGGGGTGATGTGGAGCTTCGGCTGCTCGTGGAGCTGGCCGTCCGGCCCATGGATGAAGGCGATGTTCAGCAGCTTCCCGTTCCGTACCACCGGCTGGGAGCCAGCGACGATCCAGACCCGGTGCTCGCGGGCAAGGCGGGCCATTTCCACGTTCACCCCGTCCGTCATTTCCGCTAGGGCCCGGATCGAGTCCATGGCGCGGCGGCGGGGACCCAGCGAGAGCAGCGGCAGCGTGAAATACTCGGGAAACACCACCAGGTGCGCACCATAGTCCGCGACGGCCGTTTCCACGAAGAACGCGGCGCGCTCGTGGAAGGCTTCGGCGGACGCGGGACGCTGCATGTCCCACTGGATGGAGGCGGTGCGCATGAACAAGCCCACTGATCGGGCGAAAAATCCGCCAGGCGAGCAAATTTTCCGGGACGGGGGTGGCTACCTGCGTATCCTCCAACGGCGCTTTCATGAACCACCTCGACCTGATCCTCACCCTAACAGGCGGCCTCGCGGCCGCGCTCGCGCTCGGCCTGGGCTCCCAGAAGCTCGGACTGTCCCCGATCGTGGGCTACCTGCTGGCCGGGATCCTGGTGAGCCCGAACACGCCGGGCTTCGCGGCGAACAAGGACTTGGCGAAGGAAATGGCGGAGATCGGCGTGATCCTGCTGATGTTCGGGGTGGGCCTGCATTTCCACTTCAAGGAGCTGCTGGCGGTGAAACGGATCGCGATTCCCGGGGCGGTGGTCCAGAGCGCGGCGGCCACGGTGCTGAGCATGGTGGTGATGCACCAGTTCTTCGGCTGGAGCTGGACGCAGGGAGCGGTGTTCGGAATGGCGATCGCGGTGGCCAGCACGGTGGTGCTGACGCGGGTACTGGTGGACCACAACGACCTGCACAAGCCGATCGGGCACATCGCGATCGGCTGGCTGGTGGTGGAGGATCTGTTCACGGTGTTCGTGCTGGTGCTGATCCCGGCGGTGTTCGGCGGCACGGTGAGCGGCGGCGGCGCGCTGGCGATGGCGATCGGCTGGACGGCGCTCAAGATCGTGGCGCTGGTGGCCTTCACCTTCCTGGTCGGCGGTTGGGCGATCCCACGGCTGCTGACAATGATCGCCCGCACCGGCTCACGGGAGCTGTTCACGCTGGGCGTGCTGGTGATCGCGCTCGGCATCGCGGTGGGCGCGGCGAAGTTGTTCGGCGTCTCGATGGAACTGGGCGCCTTCCTCGCGGGAATGGTGGTGGCCCGCTCCGATTTCAGCACCCGGGCGGCCACCGACGCGCTGCCGATGAAGGATGCCTTCGGCGTGCTGTTCTTCGTCTCGGTGGGGATGCTGTTCAACTGGGGCAGTCTGGTGGCGACCCCGTGGCTGGCGGTGGCGACCATCGGCATCATCCTGATCGGCAAGCCGCTGGCCGCGATCGTGATCGCGCTGCTGCTGCGCTACCCGCTGAAGACCGCGCTCGGCGTCGGCGCGGTGCTGTCCCAGATCGGCGAGTTCTCCTTCATCGTCGGCACCATGGGCCGGCAATACGGGCTGCTGGATGAGAAAGCCTTCAACGTGCTGGTGGCCTCGGCGATCGTCACGATCACGGTGTCCCCTCTGATCTACCGCTCGGTGACGCCGCTCGACCGCTGGCTGTCCCGGCTGCCGGGCATGCGCGCCCTGGCGGCCCGCGCGACGGGAGCTCCGGACAACCACGACCTGCCGGGCGACGACCAGGAACGGCGCGCGGTGATCGTGGGCTACGGACCCGTCGGCAAGACGGTGGCGCGGCTGCTGCGGGACAACGGTTTCACCCCCGCGGTGATCGAAATGAACGTCGACACCGTCCACAAGCTGCGCGAAAAGGGCATCCCCGCGATCTACGGCGATGCCAGCCACCCGGACATCCTCAAGGCGGCAGGCATCGAGCGCGCGGACATTTTCATCCTCAGCGCCTCCAGCGTGGACATGGGCCACGAGGCAATCCAGCAGGCGAAGAGCCAGAACCCGAAGATCCGGGTGCTGGCCCGCACCGCCTACCTGCGCGAGGCCGACGAGCTGCTCAACGAGGGCGCGGACGGCGTGTTTTCCGGCGAAGGCGAGGTGGCGCTGTCGATGACCGAGCACATCCTCGAATACTTCGGCGCGACCGACGAGCAGGTCGACCGCGAGCGCGACCGCATCCGCCGCGAGCTGTTTGGCACGGTGGAGGCGTGACCCGTCAACCGCGGGGCCCGTTTCCGATCTCCTCCGGCCGGATCTCCCGCAGCACGCGGCAGGGATTTCCCACGGCCACCACGTTCGCCGGGATGTCCTTGGTCACCACGCTGCCCGCGCCGATGACGGTGTTGTCGCCGATGGTCACGCCGGGATTGAGGATCGCGCCGCCGCCGATCCAGACGCGGTTGCCGATGGTGACCGGCAGCGCGAACTCGATGTCCTGCGCGCGGGTCACCGGGTCGAGCGGGTGTCCGGCGGTGTAGATGCTCACGTTCGGACCGATCAGGACCTGGTCGCCGATGGTGACGCGGTTGCAATCGAGAATCACCAGGTTGTAGTTCGCGTAGCTGCCCTCGCCCCAGTGGATGTTGTAGCCGTAGTCGCAGCGGAATGGCGGCTCGACGTAGAAGCGGCTGCCGACCGAGCCGAAGAGCCCGCGGAGCAGGGCGTGGCGCTCGTCCACCTTGGACGGGGCCATGCCGTTGAACTCGAACAGCACCTCCTTGGCATGGAGGCGTTCGTTCGCCAGCTCCTCGCCGAAGGAGAAATAGGGTTCCCCGGCCAGCATCTTCTCCTTTTCGGTCATGGCCGGAAGATGGGCGGGAATGGCGTCCCCGCCACCGGAAAAATCCCCTCTTTTCCCGCCGGAACTGTATGGGAGAACCGCGCAGAAAGTTGCATGCAGACGGCGCTTTTCAACAACGAAAGCCGTGGTAGGCTTTTCCCATGTCGCCACGAATCGCCCTGACCCTGGGGTCCCTTGCCATGCTCGTCGCCGCTCCCAGCCACGCTGCCGATGCCGCCAAGAAGAAGATCCTGTTCTTCTCGAAATCGAGCGGGTTCGAGCACGACGTGATCTCCTACAAGAAAGGCCAGCCGAGCTTCGCGGAGAAGCAGCTCCTCGAGCTCGGGGAGAAGAACGGCTGGGAGTTCACCTTCTCGAAGGACGGCTCGAAGTTCGGCAAGGACTACCTGAACCAGTTCGACGCGGTGTTCTTCTACACCACCGGCGACCTGCTGACCGAGGGCACCGACAAGCAGCCGGCGATGACAGCGGCGGGCAAGCAGGCGCTGTTCGACTACGTGCGGGCGGGCCACGGCTTCATCGGCACCCACTCGGCGACCGACACCTTCCACACCGACAACGAGAGCAAGAAGGGCCCGGAGCGCTATGTGAACCACGGCGCGAAGGCGGATCCCTACGTCCACTTCATCGGCGCGGAGTTCATCCTCCACGGGGCCCAGCAGCCGGCGAAGCTGACCGTGGCCGATCCGAAGTTCCCGGGTTTCGCGGAGCTGCCGAAGGACTTCTCGTTCCCGGAGGAATGGTACTCGCTGAAGGATTTCAACTCCGACATCCACGTGCTGACGGTGATCGACTCCCCCGCCATGAAGGGCGATCCCTACAAGCGCCCCGCCTTCCCGAACACCTGGGCCCGCCAGGAGGGCAAGGGCCGCGTCTGGTACACGGCGATGGGCCACCGCGAGGATGTGTGGACGAACCCGATCTTCCAATCGATCCTCACCGGCGGCGTGAAGTGGGCGCTGGGCGAGGTGAAGGCGGACGTGACGCCGAACCTCAAGGCGACCGCGCCGGGAGCGATGACGAACCCGCCGTACGTCGAACCGAAGCCTGCCGCCGCCGCGAAACCGGCCGCCGCGGGGGCTCCGGCACCGGCTGCCGTCCATTGATTTTACCGCTCTTTTACAAAGGGCACCTCCCCGGGCGGGAGGTGCCCTTTTTCTTTCACGCGAAGGCGGGGGAACCGAGAATGAAACTGGCGTCCGCGAAGAGGATGACGTTGAATGATGGATAAGTGCCGGAATGGCACCACCGTCATGTCCCAAGCCATCATCGATCCCGAGGAGGTCCGTCGTTTCGCGGCGGAGCTGAAGCGTTTCAATGGAGATCTGCGCGAGCGCTCCGCCTCGCTGATGGCGCGCTTCACGGCGCTGGGTGAAACGTGGCAGGATCAGGAGCAGGAGAAGTTCGCGGGCGAGTTCACCCAGTTGATGAAGACCCTGAAGGCCTTTCTGGAGCTGTCGGACCGCCACACGCCGTATCTGCTGCGGAAGGCGGAGCGCATCCAGCAGTACCTCGACCAACGCTGAACCCGGCCGGTTCCCTTCCCCACCCGCCATGTCGGACCAAGCCCGGATCGCCTCGATCGAAGCCCTGGAACATTTCCGGGCGGACCTGATCCGCTACATCAACCAGGCGCGGTCCGCGCTGGAGGAGATGGTGGGCGACGTGCGCCGCACCCGGACCTGGCTGGACACCGACCGCCTCCAGCACTGGGGGATGCAGGTGAAGCGCCAGGCGAAGCGGCTGGAACAGGCCGAGCAGGAGCTCTACAGCGCCACCCTCACCGACCCGAAGGGCAGCCACGCGCTGCAAAAAATGAACGTCCAGAAGTGCAAGCGGCTGGTCGAGGAGGCGGAGGAGCGGCTGCGGGTGGTCCAGCATTGGCGGAAGCAATTCGACAACCGCGCCGAGCCGCTGGTCCGCCAACTGGACCGGATGTTCGGACAATTGGGACAACAATTGCCGCGCGGGGTTTTCTCCTTGGGAGAGACCATCAAATCCCTCCAGGCCTACGCCGAAACCCAGCGTCCGGTGCAGCCCGCGAACCCGGCTCCCGAAACCCCGACCGATCCCCCAAACCCCTCATGAGCGTCTCGAACAGCAAAGGGCTCCTCACCGGCGCCACCGGCCAGCTCCAGGCGCGGTGGCTGGAAACCCGCGGCTCGTGGCGCGACCGCAAGGCGCTCGAGTTCGAGGAAACCTATCTCTCCGACCTCGAGTCGAGCGTGAGCGCCACCGTGAAAGTCATCGAGGAGATCGAACGCCTCCTTTCCCAAGTCCATGCCGATTGTGAATGACCCCATCGACCCCGGCCAGGTGCTGGAAAAACTCGCCCGTCTCCAGGAAGGGATCGGCAGGACCGTGGCCCGCGAACAGGAACTGGCGAAGTCCCGCGAGGAGCAGCGCGTGCGCGTGATCCGGGATGTGTCCGCGAAGGAGAACCACGACCGCCAGACGCTCGCCAACCGCACCGAGGAACTGCGGCGGGAGCACGAGCGGAGGGTCGAGCGGCAGCAGGCTCTCTACGAGAAACGTCGTACGTGGATCCAGAACGCGTGGCACGCCAGCCGGAAGGCGCTCTCGGCGCGGATGCAGGAGGAGAAGGACGGCAAGGTGCGCGCCGCGCATGGTTCGATGGTGGCGGATCGCCAGCGGCGACAGAAGGATCTCGCCCGGGCAGCGGAGGGCCACCGGGCGTTCAAGGAAGTGCTGGCGGGCGATCTCCAGGCACGGGAAGAGCTGAAGGTTTCGCTGAAGAAGGCGCTGCGATCGTTCGCTCCGCTGCTGCTCCGCGGTGTCGACCAGATCGACAAGGCCCGGGTGAAGACCCTGGCGGCGGGCGAACCCGCGGTGTTGCGCGAGGCCGTGGTGGCGGATCTGGAGGAAGCCCGCGAGGCAGTGGCCGCGGCGCACCGGCTGCCGCTGGCGAAACTGTTCCGTTTCCTGCCGTGGGTGGTGCTGGCGGCGATCGGCGCGGCGGTGCACGTCTGGCTTTCCCGCTCCGGCACGCCGTTGATGCCGGGGCTGGCCATCACCGAGGGCGCGATCGCCGCGGCCTGGCTGGTGGCGCTCGGCCTCTCGTGGTCGACCGGACGCCGGGCGGTCGCGGCGCTTCTAGCGGCCAAGGAACACGCGGCGGCGGCCCGGATGCTTTCCAGCGCGCGGGTCGCGGATCTGAAGACGCGGGTGGAGAAGGAGGAGCACGATCAGAACGAGCGGATCAGCGAGGTATTCGGGCAAACCGACGCCGAACTGCGGGCCCAAACGGTGGAAGCGATGAAGAAGGTCGATGCACGCCATGCCCGAATCCCCGCGAAACACGACCAACTCCACCAGCGGAACCTCGCCAACCTCAAGCGCCGCCACGAGGCCGCGCTGGGAATGAGCCACTCGGACTCCGCGGAGATGGCGCTAACGCGTTCCCACGAACGCGACGACGCGATGGCGGTAATCGAACGCGCCATCAACGCCTCGATCTCCGAATTGGTTCCGCCTTGGGAGGCCGCCGTTGTCCCACTGAAGGCCGAGGTGGACGCCTTGGCCGCGCCAGCCGAGGCCCGCTATCCGGCGTGGACGCAGGAACAATGTGAACGCTGGGCACCGCCGGAGGAAACGCCCGCCGCGATCCGCATCGGCCACCTCCAAGTGGATCTCGCGAAACAGAACGGCGGCATTCCGAAATCCCCACGCCTGCCGCTGCCGGGCGAAGCGGTGCTCCAGGTACCGCTGGCGCTCGGGTTCCCGCAGCATGGTTCGCTGATGATCGAGACCACCGGCGATCCGGCGACCGCCATCGCCGCGATCAATGGCATCGCGCTGCGCCTGTTCGCAAGCCTTCCGCCGGGCCGGGCCTCGTTCGTGTTCATCGATCCGGTGGGACTCGGGCGCGGATTCGCCGGGCTGATGCACCTCGCCGACTACGAGGAGACGCTCATCACGAACCGCATCTGGACGCAAACCACGCAGATCGAGGAGCGCCTCGCCGAGCTGTGCGAGCACATCGAGAAGGTGATCCAGATGTATCTCCGCAACGAGTACGCCACCATCGCCGACTACAACGCGCAGGCCGGCAGCGTGGCGGAGAAATACCGTTTCCTGGTGATCGGCGGATTCCCGGCGGCCTTCAGCGAGACGGCATCGAAGCGGCTGCGCTCGATCGCGGCCAGCGGCGCGCGCTGCGGCGTGCACCTGCTGATCCAGTGCGATCTCCGACAGCAGACGATCGACCCGGGGCTCGACGAGGAACTGCGCCGCGCCTGCCTGCGGGTGACGCTGGACCATGGCAAGTTTCACCTCGCCGATCCCACGCACGCGGCCCACGAGGTGGTGTTCGACACGCCGCCTTCCGACGAGGACATGAGCACGCTGATCCACCGCATCGGCCAAGCGAGCATCGACTCGAACCGGGTGCAGGTTCCGTTCTCCCACATCACCCCGCCGGTGGCCGAGCGCTGGACGCTGGACACCTCCGAGGAACTGCGCGTGCCGATCGGGCGCGCGGGCGCGAAGAAGCTCCAGATGCTCGCGATCGGCAAGGGCACGCGCCAGCACATGCTGGTGGCGGGCAAGACCGGATCGGGCAAGTCCACCCTCTTCCACGTGATCATCACCAACCTGGCGCTGTGGTGCAGCCCGGAGCAGGTGGAGTTCTACCTGGTGGACTTCAAGAAGGGCGTGGAGTTCAAGTGCTACGGCTCGAAGCACCTGCCGCACGCGCGGGTGGTGGCGATCGAGAGCGACCGCGAATTCGCGCTGAGCGTGCTCCAGCAGGTGGACCAGGAGCTGCGCCGCCGCGGCGAACTGTTCCGCAAGGGAGGCTCACAGGATCTGGCCTCCTACAACCGCAATGGCTCGCCGCTGCCGCGGACGCTGCTGTTGATCGACGAGTTCCAGGAGTTCTTCACCGAGGACGACGCGGTGGCGCAGGAAGCCTCGCTGCTGCTCGATCGCATCGTGCGCCAGGGCCGTGCCTTCGGGATCCACGTGATCCTCGGTTCGCAGACGCTCGGCGGCGCCTACACGCTGGCCCGCGCGACGCTCGGCCAGATGGTGATCCGGGTGGCGCTCCAGTGCAACGAGGCGGACGCCCATCTGATCATGGACGAGGACAATCCCGCGCCGCGGCTGCTCACCCGTCCCGGCGAGGGCATCTACAACGACCAGGCCGGCGCGCTCGCCGCGAACAGCCCGTTCCAGATCGTGTGGCTGGCCGAGCAGGAGCGGGACAAGCTGCTCGACGAGGTGGCCGCGCTCGCCCGCCAACGCGCGGAGTTTCCCGCGGTGCCGATCGTGTTCGAGGGCAATGCCCCGGCCGAGATCCGCGACAACGTCGAACTGGCCGCCGCGCTCCGGAACCGCCCGAGCCAACGCCCCGCCGCGGGCCGCGCCTGGCTGGGTGCCCCGAACTCGATCAAGGGCCCGACCGAGGCGCGTTTCCAACGCCAGAGCGGCAGCCACCTGCTGGTGGTGGGGCAGTCCGGCGAGCGCACGTTCTCGCTGCTGCTGGTCTCGATCCTTTCACTGGCCTCGCAGTATCCCGCGGGCCAAGCGGAGTTCGTGATCCTCGATCCGAACGCGGCGGAGCTGCCGGGCGAGGAGTCGTTCCAAGCGCTCACCAAACTCCTCCCGCACAAGGTCAGCGTCGGCGGCCCGGCGGAGGTGGCCGCGCTGATGACGGAGGTGAACGCGACGCTGGAAAGCCGCGCCGCGGGAGCTTCCGCCGATGCGCCGGAAGTCTTCGTGATCGTGCGCGATCTGCAACGGTTCAAGGCGCTTCGGCCCGAGGACGATTTCCGGTTCTCGATGGACGACGATGCCTCCTCGGCCGCGAATCCCTCGCAGGTGTTCTCCAATCTCCTCAACGAAGGCGGACCCGCGGGCATGCACGTGATCACCTCGACAGATACCTGGAACAACGTCAGCCGCTGGATTCCGCGCAAGCTGATGGCCGAGTTCGAAATGCGGGTGCTGTTCCAGATGAGTGCGAACGATTCCGCGAACCTCATCGACGGCCCAGCGGCCTCCGCGCTGGGGCTGCACCGCGCGCTCTTCCACAACGAGCACCTCGGCAGCGATGAGACCTTCCGGCCCTACGCGCTGCCGGATGAGGAGTGGCTGGAGGAGGCGGCAGCGAAGTTCAGAGAGTAGGAGGTTTTCACCATTCGGTCGGCACCTTCTCTCCAGTCGCGTAGCGACGTCTGATCGTAGCCGTGGGTTTCAACCCACGGACCCCGTGGGGATGTCGATCGGAGTCGCGGAGCGACGATGGAGCGGGCTCGACTCCCCCTCCCATGTTTGATTTTTGTTAGATCCGGCGCTCCATCCATTTTCGAAGACAAGCACCATGGGCAACACCTACACCTCCCTGCATTACCACGTGGTTTTCGGCACAAAGGGCCGTGAACCATGGATCACGCGGGAGCTGGAAGAGCGCATCTGGAGCTACATGGCCGCGATTGCCCGCGACAACGCGATGACCGCCTTGCAAATCGGCGGGGTGGAGGACCATGTGCATATCCTGCTGAGGGCGCCGGCCACAATGGCCCTCAGCAAGATGGCCCAATTGATCAAAGGAGGCTCGTCCGGGTGGATTCGCAAAACATTTCCGGAGCGGAAGGATTTCCAGTGGCAGGATGGCTACGGGGCTTTCACGGTGAGCCGCTCCTCCATTGGAGACGTGACGGAATACATCCGGAACCAGCGCGAACACCATCGGGTGAAAACCTTCCAGGAGGAATATCTGGCGTTTCTCCAGCGCCACGAGATCGACTTCGATCCGCGATATGTATGGGACTGATTCCCGGTCCTGCCGCCCTTCCATCGTCGCTACGCGACTCAAGAATCCACAATGCCGCGAGGTCCGTGGGTTGAAACCCACGGCTACGATCAGACGTCGCTCCGCGACTTCAGAGAACCGCATCCCCACAAGGCCCGTGGGTTGAAACCCACCGCTACGATCAAGCGTCGCTCCGCGACTGAAGAATCGAGGAAGCATGCTGTAGGAAACAGGGCGATCCTCCCCGACAACATCACCACCCGAACACGATCGGCGGGACGATGAGCCTCACGTCCCCCGCCCCGCGGCGGTTGTTCTCGCTTTCCTCGATGGCGGTGACGAAGCCGTTGTCGAACTCGACCGAGGTCTTGCCCTTCTCGATCCGGGTCACGCTGACGAGCTGACGGAAGAGGTTGCCGGTGTAGGGATCGCGGACGAGGGCGTAGTTCTTCTGGTCCTCGTAATCGATGTACTCCCAGCGGCCGGTCTCGCCCTTGCCGGTTTTGCGGAGGTCGGTCTTGGTCGGCTTGCCGAGAGAGGTGGCGACCTCGGAGACGGTCATGCCGACGGCCACCTGGTGGTTCGCGATGAGGCGCTGGACCACGATCTGGCGGCTGTAGAGCTTCTTGAGGTTCTCGACGAAATTCGGGTCCTTCGAGGAGAAGGCCCACGGCGGCACCCAACCGGCGATGCCATCGGTGGTGCCCTTGCCGCGGACGTAGTAGGCCCGCTCGGTCATGGCCTCGAGCTTCACCGTTTGGCCAGCCTGGATGAACCCGAGCCGGTGGCTGCCCTCCTTGTCCGAGAACACGGGGGCCTCCTTGATGATCGTCAGCTCGACGGGGCGCTTCGCCGGGTCGTTGAAATAGACCACCCCGGCCTCCATTTCGAGCTTCGACTGGCGGTCGCGGTCGCTGCGGCCGACGCCGCCGAAGCGCGCGCTCTGCGCGGCGGCGGGCCCGGCGCAAAGCCCGCAGGCCGCGGCCAGGGTGAGAAAACGGAAGACGATGGGTTTCATGGTGTTGGCACGATAGGCGAGGGCGGGGAAAAGCCCAAGCCGGATTCGTGGGACGGACCGGGCGGGTTTTCCATTCACGGAAAATTCGTCCACCTTGGGATTGGACGCGGCGGGCGCGGCGGGCATCCTCCCCGCATGAATTCGCCCGGCCCGCTCTCGCAGAAGCTTTTCGCCACCGCCAAGGACTTCATCCCCGGCGGCGTGAACTCCCCCGTCCGCGCCTTCCGCAACGTGGGCGGCGAGCCGTTCTTCGTCCGCAGCGCGAAGGGCAGCCGCATCCAGGACGTGGATGGGAAGACCTACATCGACTACATCGGCTCGTGGGGCCCGAACATCCTCGGCCATGCCCCAGCGGTGGTGACGAACACCATCCACGAGGTCGCCAAGTCCGGTATCTCCTTCGGCATCCCGAACCCCTTCGAGGTCGAAATGGCCCGCACCATCACCGAGTGGGTGCCGTCCGTGCAGAAGGTCCGCATGACCAGCAGCGGCACCGAGGCGACGATGTCCGCGATCCGGGTGGCCCGCGGGTTCACGAAGCGCGATTACATCATCAAGTTCGACGGCTGCTACCACGGCCACAGCGATTCCCTTCTTGTCGCGGCCGGATCGGGTGCCCTCACCCACGGCGAACCGGACTCCGCCGGAGTGCCGAAGGCTTTCGCGGAAAAAACCATCGTCCTGCCCTACAATGATCCCGAGGCGCTGGAGAAGGTCTTCGCCGCGCAGGGCGACCAGATCGCGGCGATCATCGTGGAGTCCTATCCCGCCAACGCCGGATTCGTGCTGCCGAAACCGGGTTATCTCGATCTGCTCAGCTCGATCACGAAGAAGTACGGCGCGCTGTTGATCTTCGACGAGGTGATGACCGGATTCCGCCTCGGCAAGGCCGGGGTGCAGGGGCTCGAAAACCTCACGCCGGACCTGAGCTGCTTTGGCAAGGTGATCGGCGGCGGCCTGCCGGTGGGTGCCTTCGGCGGCCGGGCCGAGGTGATGGACATGCTCGCGCCAATCGGCCCGGTCTACCAGGCCGGCACGCTTTCCGGGAACCCGCTGGCGATGGCCGCGGGCCTGGCGCAGCTCAAGGAACTGGCGAAGCCCTCCGGCTTCCCGCGGCTGGAGGAACTCGGCGCGCATTTCGAAGCCGGACTGCGCAAGGTCTTCACCGAGCGCGGCATCCCGCACCGCATCAACCGCGTCGGCTCGATGTTCTGCCTGTTCTTCACCGACCGCGAGATCGTGAACGTCAGCGACGTGATGAAGCAGGACCTGGAGCTGTTTAAGAAGTTCTTCTGGGGCAGCCTGGAGAAGGGCATCTACATCGCCCCGAGCCCGTATGAAACCGGCTTCCTCTCGCTGGCCCACACCGAGGCGGATCTCGATGACACGCTGACGGTGTTTGAAGAGGTACTGCGGGGGATTTGAGGCTTTTGTGGACGCATTCTGGATCGTTTGCTAATACTCCAACCAACATTCGAGCACTTCCGGATGTAAACCATGCCCCGATTTTCAGCCGATTTCTTGTTCCAACGTCTTTGCGAAGCCTCCGGAGCATCAAAAAATCGGGGCATCTTAAGCGAAGACGTATTATTGCGGCGAGCGAAATGGTTAGAGTCTGATTTGGAAGCACTTGCCATTCCGGGATTCGAAATCGGAGTGCCGCGCTGGTTCGGACAACTGCCCTTCCCACTGCTTGAATACAAATTCGGTAAAACCGATCATGACATCAATCGAGCGGGAGATCCTATTACGATCAGAAAGAACGTCGATGCAATGGAAGGGACCAGCCTGAGCCGCGAGAGCCTTCTCTACCTCAGCAAAGTCTCTGAGATTGGACACACCATTATACCGCACATCTGGCCCTCACACTCCCAACTTCGCAAAGGCTTGCGCCTTGGCACTCAGCATCTGGACACGCTCAATGAAGTGTGGTGGCTCGCTAGGTGGCTCGGAATAGACGATGAGTCAGTCGAGCACGAAAAAACAGTAGACTGCAAAAAGGAGAATCTAGCAAAGCCGAAACCAAGCTCGGTGGATTGGAAGTTTACCGTATTGGGCAACCAGGTTTCCATCAATCTGGAGGTCAAAAATCGGAAAGGCACCATTGGCTGCACTCCTTTTAAAAAAAGGGCTTACCTATTTGGCGACAACCCTGAGAAGTCATTCGGCATAAGCCGACACGATGAGATAAATGTGCTCGCCATCACCGCCTACCATGGAGGTTCGATTTCTTCTGACGAGGAAGCATCCCTTGTCCGCAGCTATTTCGAAGGGTTGGAAGCTCCGGTAGTCGATGCTGTCGCGATTATTGTAAGATGCGGCTCGAACTGCCGAATCAGCTACGAGAAGCTGTATTTTCCAAGCAATCGGGATCTGGCCAACAAAGACTCAATTCTAAGGATCGCGTTCAATCCGATGGATCGTGAAGATCATTCGAAATTTGGAATGGTCTCGTTTCCTATGAGCATCGAAGAAACCTTAAAATCGATGCGCACAGGGGCGGACGGATTCTGTCTAGACTAGCCAGAATTGCGCGATAGAGTTCCAACATGCAAAAGGTCTGGCAACTCCAGGACGCGAAGAACCATTTCAGTGAAGTGGTCACGCAGGCCATGGAGCACGGCGCGCAAACTGTGACCAAGCATGGCAAACCCGCCGTGGTGATCGTGTCCGCGGAGGAATACCGCCGCCTCCGCCAGCCGGAGAAATCCCTCGTGGCCGTGCTCCGGGAATGCCCGGAGGATCTGTCCAAGTGGATCGGGCCGCGCTCGAAGGAACCGGCACGGAACATCCGCTTCGAGTAAGATGACCTACCTGCTGGACACCAACGTCGTCTGCGAGGCCACCGCCCGGGAACCGGATCCCCATGTGCTGGCCTGGTGTGAAACCCACGCCCATGAGTGCGTGTTGTCCGCCGTGACCCTGGGCGAAATCCTCAAGGGTATCCACCTGATGCCAGCCGGGAAGCGAAAGAACGCCATCGCCGCCTGGGCGGAACGGGTCGAAAGGGATTTCCGTGATGCGCTCCTGCCGTTGGACGCCGCGGTCTTTGGAGTCTGGGGAAAGTTCTACGCCAAACACGAGTCCAAGGGTTTCAACATGGGGGTGCTGGACAGTCTGATTGCCGCTACCGCCTTGCACCATGACCTCGTCGTGGTCACCCGCAACACGCGGGATTTTCCAGCGGAGGTGCGGACCCTCAACCCGTGGAACGCCTGATGGCGCGGCAAGAATTTCCATTGTCAGTCTCCCCCCGGTGGCATTGAAAGGGGCCTCCGCATGCCGTTTCCCCGCAACAAAGCCACCCGCAAGAACTACAAGGACACCCAATACTTGTGGTACATGGGCCACAAGGAGGGGAAGACCGAGCTGCAAATCGAAATGACCGCGTCGGTGAACGGCCAGACCTTGATCGCCGAGTTGCCGCGGATCGTGAACCAGACGATGATCGAGGCGGCGATCGACTACGGCCGCAAGGCGGGCTGGACGCCGGACCAGGCGGCCCCCCCGTTCCGCTGCAAGTACCTGCGCGGGCAGTTCACCCGGTTGGAAGACTGACACGGCTTTTTGACGCCGCCGGGGACCCGTGCTAACGGGGACGGCATGGATCTCCAACTTTCGGGCAAGACCGCCCTCGTCACCGGTTCCACCAAGGGCATCGGCCTCGGCATCGCCCGCGCCCTGGCCCGTGAGGGAGCGAGCGTCATCGTCAACGGCCGCAGCGAGGCCTCCGCCAAGGCCGCCGCGGACCAGATCGGCAACGGCGCCCGCGGGATCGCCGCGGACGTTTCCACCGCCGCGGGCTGTGCCGCCCTCGCCGAACAGGCCGGGCCGGTGGACATCCTGGTGAACAACGCCGGGATCTTCGAACCGAAACCGTTCAAGGACATCCCGGACGAGGATTGGGAGCGCTTCTACCAGGTCAACGTGATGTCCGCCATCCGCCTGACCCGCGCGCTGCTGCCGGGCATGCTGACGCGGAACTGGGGCCGGGTGGTGTTCATCTCCAGCGAAAGCGGCATCCAGATCCCGGAGGAAATGATCCACTACGGCATGACCAAGGCCGCGGAGCTGGCGCTGGTCAACGGCATCGCCCGCACCACCAAGGGCAGCGGCGTCACCGTGAACGCCGTGCTGCCCGGCCCGACGGCCTCGGAGGGCGTCACCGATTTCGTCAGCCAGCTCGCCAGCGAGGCGGGACAGACGCCGGAGCAGTTCGAGCAGGAGTTTTTCCGCAGCGTGCGCGGGACTTCGCTGCTCCAGCGTTTCGCCACGGTCGACGAAGTCGCGGACACGGTGGCCTTCCTCTGTTCCCCGCTCGCCTCCGCCACCAATGGCGCGGCGGTGCGAGTGGACGGCGGGGTGTTGCTGGCGACGACTTGAAAAGCCGGAGCTGTCCGGGCGTAATGCCTTCATGCGCACCTTCCTCGCCTCCCTTCTCCTGCTGCTGCCGCTGCACGCGGAAACGCCCGGCCCGAAGCTGGTGGAGGCGGCGCGGAAGCAGGTGGGCGTCACCCTGACCTACGATCCCGCCTACGCGGTGCTCGGCTATCCCGGCGGCGACGTGCCGCGGGAACGCGGGGTGTGTACGGACGTGGTGGTGCGCGCATTCCGGGACGGGCTTTCGAACGATCTCCAGAAACTGGTCCACGAGGACATGAAGGCGAACTTCGGCTCCTACCCGAAGCAGTGGGGCCTTTCGAAGACCGACAAGAACATCGACCACCGCCGGGTGCCGAACCTCCAGACCTTCTTCAAGCGCCGCGGCCTGGTGCAGCCGGTGACGAAGGAGCCGGGCGATTACCAGCCAGGCGACCTGGTGACCTGCACGGTGCCGCCCAACCTGCCGCACATCATGATCGTGAGCGACAAGAAGACCGCCGACGGCCGCCCGCTGGTGATCCACAACATCGGACGCGGCGCGCAGGAGGAGGACGTGCTGTTCGTCTTCCCGCTCACCGGCCACTACCGGTGGAAATGAGACGCGTCTCATCAAGAGGGCCTTATGGCCGAAAAAAGGCATATCTAACAGGGTGTTTTTCGGCCACAAACACCAATCTTCATAGATAACACAAAAGATCATTGCGCGAGGTTGACGTGATTTCATAGCCCATGCGGCGGATGAATCACCCCGTGGCGATGTTCGAGATCATGGCGCTGGACCAGACGCGCCTGATCTCCTTCTACCAGGAGCTCTTCGGCTGGCATGTCGAATTGAGCCCGGAGGGGTTCGGCTACATCCATTTCCCGCCGTCGCCGCCCGCGGAACGCCCGATGCTGGGCGGGATCGGCAAGGCGAAGGCCGGGGTTCCCGGCTGGGAAAAGGGCACCGCACTCTACGTGCTGGTGGAAAACGTGGCGGACGCCCTGGCCCGCGCGGAGCGGCTCGGCGCCACCATCATCGTCCCGAGCAAGCCCGTGGACCACTACGTCTTCGGCATGTTCGAGGACCCGGAGAAGAACCTCCTCGGGCTGATCGAGCCGTTCAAGTCCTGACCCGCTTTCCCGGCAGTCCATCCGGATTTCCATTCATCCGCAACCCATCGCAACCACCATGAGTTATCTATCCAGCCGCCTGCGACTGCACTTCGCGGGCAAGTTCCAGGCCAGCGTTTCCACCGTGAACAACGATGTGAAACACTTCAACAACGCCACCTTCAAGCCCTCCTACCAAGAGCGCCAGGACGGGATCCACATGAACGGCTGGTGGAATCCGGACGGCGACGGCGTGTGGCGCCTGCTGGGCTGCGACATCACCGCCGCCTACAACGCGGACGGCACCGCTCCCGCCGCCAGCGACGAGATCTACAACTGCTCGATCGCGGATTCCGACGACAGCGCTCCGGCCAAGATCGTGGACCTCGATCCGGAGCAGCAGATGGTTTCCACCATCTTCGGACTCCAGGTCCGCATCGCCGATGGCCACGGCAACACGCTGATGCGCGGTTTCTTCGATCCCGGCCCGTTCACCGAGCTGTGGCTGAAGATCGTCGGAGGCGGCGGCGACCTCGCGATGGGCGCGATGTGGCAGTCGGTGGTGACCGCCACCGAGTGGGGCGACCTTTCGAACTCCCCTTTCCTCCAGGACCTGAAGGCCGCGGCCGACGCGAACACCGGGCTGCTGTCGATGAAGTTCAACGTCGACTGCTACTCGATGACCTGGCCGACCACCGAGGCTTCCGCGGAAACGCCTCCCGGCAGCCAGTTCTGCCGCGGCCGCATCGTCGGCACGCTGGGACCGGCCTCCGCCGCCGAGCCGAAACATTTCATCCTCGGCCGCCAGCTCATGGCCCCGGAAGCCGCCGCCCAGAACCTCAATCCCTCCATCAACTACTGCGCCGCGGTGGTCGATGAGACCGCTGGCGTGGTGCGGGTGGACCTCGGCAACGCGCTCCAGATCAATCCCGACGGCACCCAGGTGGACAACGGCACGCTCACGCTGTCGGTGATCCAGGACGACACGCCCGTCGAACTGGGCACGATCGCCTACACCCAGCCGGGCTGGTATCAGGCCACCGCCGGGGTGGTGGAAGTGCCGGTGACCGCCGCGCAGCTCGCGATCATCGGCAGCAACCCGCTGTCGCTGGTGCTGTCCGACTACCCGGACGCGCCAACCGCCGAGCCGGAGGGCGGCCTCTACGTCCGCGCGGACATGTTCGTGTTCCGCATGAGCCCGGGCGACACCCAGGCGGTGCCCTTCTACGCCACGGCCTACGGCCAGCCCTACACCAACCAGGAGATCACCTTCGATTACGACACCAACGGTCTCCAGGCCGGCCCCACCGATCCCGATGTGGGCACCCCGACCAGCGCGCTGACTTTCCCGGCCAGCATCACCACCGACGCGGTGGCCGGCACCGCCACGCTCACGCTGACCGCCGCCAACCCGGGCAACCCGCGCCACTACATCGACGGCCAGGTCTACGGCGTCGGCTACGGCCTCGCCGACCAGGGCCCGCTCTACCCGTCCAACATCTGGAACTTCGTCAGCGTGCTCGTGTTCGACACCTTCGTGCCGGATCACCCGATCACTTGGTACGGCAGCATGCAGCCGATCTTCCAGCAGTACGCCAACCTCTACCCGGTGATGGAGCGCTTCGTGGACCTCGGCGATTACGCCCAGGTGGTGAGCTACCGGCAGATGCTCCAGCTCGCCTTCAGCCTGCCGGAGAAGGACCCGAACGCCATGCCCGTGACCCGCGACCTCGCGCCCGCGAAACGGAAGGCCATCCTCGAGTGGCTCCAGAACCCGCTGGAAGGCACGCCGCCGCCCCAGGCCAAGACCCAGGTGCTGGCCGCCGCGCCGCCGGCCCACAGCGAGGCACTGAGCCACGGCGGCAAGGCCGCCGCCTTCTCCCGCCGCCTGTGGAGCAAACAACCCGCCTGATCCCGAACCTCTCATTTCACACCTTATGATCCTTCTCAAAGCCAACCTGGTCCGGAACCTCGCGACCGGCAGCAAGCAAGCCGTCCAGACCGCGCTCCAACAGGCCGTCCAGCTCGAGCACGCCACCATCCCGCCGTATCTCTACACCATGTACTCGCTCGGCCAGAGCGAGGAGAACGCCGTGGTGGCGGACATCATCGGCAGCATCGTGGCGGAGGAAATGCTGCACATGACGCTGGCGTGCAACGTCCTCAACGCCATCGGCGGCCACCCGGTGATCGACACCCCGGTGTTCACCCCGGACTACCCGGGCCCGCTGCCCGGCGGCGTGGAAAGCGGCCTGATCGTGAACCTCTCCCCGTTCACGCTGGACGTGGTGAAGAACGTCTTCATGGAAATCGAGGAGCCGCAGCACCCGAACGATTATCCGGAAACCGCAACGCTCTTCGCCGCGAACGGCGAGCAGGGCGTCACCATCGGCCAGTTCTACGATGAGATCAAAAAGCAGCTCATCGCCCTCGGCGAGGGCGCCTTCACCGGCGATCCCGCGCTCCAGGTGCAGCCGCCGTTTCCGGAAGGCAGCATCGTGACCGACCTCACCAGTGCGCTGGAAGCGATCGACATCATCATCGACCAGGGCGAAGGCACCGGCACCACCCCGCTGGCGGGCGAGGACGGCGAGCTGGCCCACTACTACAAGTTCGCCGAGATCTACTACGGCCACGCGCTGATCCCGAATCCGAACGCGAAGCCCACCGATCCGCCGGACCAGCAGTACTACTACGGCGGTGCCCCGATCACCTACAACGCCTCCGCGGTCGCCCAGATCCCGACCAACCCGAAGGCCGCGGACTATCCGAGCGGCTCGGCCCAGCGCCACGCGATGGACAACTTCAACTACACCTACACCAGTCTGCTGAAGGGCCTCCACGACCTCTTCAACGGCCAGCCGGAAACCTTCCGCCGCACGCTCGGCGCGATGATGTCACTGCGCCAGCAGGCGCTCGACATGATGGCTGGCACCAACCTGCCCGGCCCGATCGGACCGAGCTTCGAATACCAGCCGGTCAACCCGGGCTGATGCCGGTCCGCCACCCCGCCCATGCATGGTGGCGGGGTGGCGGCGGATCTTCTTTCCTCCTGCGGCAGGCGCGGTCTAATGGCCGCGTCATGATGGCAGGCTTCCATTCGATGATGCCGGTCACCGGCTGTCTCACCGCGGAGGTAATTTCGCTGCGGTTCCGGCACCAGCGGGTGTTTCCGGACTGGACGCTGCCGCTGGTGGCCCTGTTCGGCGTGCTGCCGGACATCTGCTCGCCGCACATCTCGCTGGAAGACCGCCACGGCAGCTTCTCCCACACGCTGCTGTTCCTCGCCGTGCTGGTGCCCGTGTGCGGGATGATCGTCCTCTGGTTCGAGAAGGGCATGCGCCTGCGTGTGGCGGTGGTGATGTGGCTCGCGGCGATGCTTCACCTCGCCGCGGACGCCGTGTCCGGCGGTATCGCCTGGCTGGCCCCGTGGAACGAGGAGCCGATCGGCGAATACTACCTCGAACCCTTCACCTGGCCGATCTACGACGCCGTCTTCATCCTCGCCGCCTGGCTGCTGTGGCGCTGGCGGCAACGGCTGGAATTACGGGCGTATGAGCGGGAGTTGAGAGGGGTGGAGTAATCCTCGCAGCGCATTTTCGCGCGACTTCCCAACCTTGCGTAGCTACCGATGTGGCATGATCGGTCGCCTTCTGGCTCTCATGGGTGTTTTACCGCTGGTGTCACTCGCGGCGAAGGATTTGAGCGCGTTGGTACCGGAGAAGCTAGCCATCCACAATGACGCTTGGATCACTGGTATCGCCCCCTATCGGAATGGAGTGATCTTTTGGGCAAGTGACGAAACAAAAGACGGGGTGACTACTTCCACAGGGGAAACCGTGAAGAACGAACTGTTGTTCACACATTTCGATTCCAACGCCCCGGTGCCACTCAGAGTCGAAGGTATCGACCACATTTGGTCTTATGAACGAATCAAGGATGGCCTGCTATTTTTCGGCATGCGGGCCAGCCATGTCGTGCTGCTCGTCGAGTCTCGCGATGGCACCCGGAAGTCGATACCGGTGCCAAAAGAGTGGCTGCCCGATCTGAGCAGCTGTTCGCTGGTCAGATCCGATCTCCCGGCGATGCGGATCGGGGACACGTTCTGGTGGTTCGAAAGGGAATGGCATCACTTCAAGTTTGAAGCGCCGATGCCTCCCGATATCCAGGATCGCCTTCGCCCATCCTGGATCATCTTCACCCATCTCTGCTTTCAGAGGCCCCTCCTCCACGCCTCGTGGTCGCTTGATGAAGGAGATTGCCAACTAGCCGCCATGGATCTCTCCGCCCGCAAGCCAGCTTGGAAGATGGTCACCGGGAGAGAGCCCGGTGATGATACCGGGATCGAGGACTCCGGTGGCGTTGCCATCCTGCTTCCCTTGGGGAAGGAGCTGTGGACAGCCAGCGGGACGGATCACATGGGCATGAATACGCGCGAGCTCTATCGGCGCGATGCCTCGGGCAAATGGCACACCGTGATTCGCGGGTTCGGAGACAGGAACGAGGGACCGGTATCGCTGCCGATCGCGAATACCCTCGAGAGCATCAACGCGGGCAGCGACCAACGCCTGCTGCTCATCACCAAGAGCGAGGTCTACCGATGGAACGATGGGAGGTTCGAGACCTTGCTATCGCTCCCGCAACGACCGGAGCCACATCCGTCCCTCCAGTTTCTCAAGACCGCAACCGTCAGCCAGCAGGGGGACTTGTTCGTCATGACACGGAGCTTCGGGATGCTCGCCTTCGGGGAGAGGGACAGCGAATGGCAGTTCAAACAGTTCCTGCCTCGGCCGTCATCCATTCCACGGCGGGTGACGAGCGAAATGGAAGCAATCGCCATCGCCCAAGAAGCTTGGAAGGCAGCTTACGGAGAAAAGACCATTGCCCACGAAAAGCCTTACAAGGCGGTACACGACGAAGGGGTTTGGCTGGTCACCAGCACTCCGCCCTCCGACGGCAGGCCCTCGGCCAAAGCCATCATCGGCGAATCGGATGGCCGGGTGTGGAGCTTGTCACACAGGAAGTAAGCCGACAGGGCACCGTGGCGATGTGGCGGGGGCAACGTCCCGGAGCAAGTATTCAGCTAGGCCCATCCACCGGTCCATCCGGAGGCCCAAAAGCCATCTCAGGTCGATCGAAGTCGAATGGATAGGGCGGCTCGATCTCCATAGGAATGGAAGCCTTTCTCAGGCTCCCGCTTTCGTTCCAGATCTCAAGCGCCGACCCTTCGACCACCCGAAGGCCGGCCTCGGCGACAAGGCGGCGCAATTCCACGATGCTGCCTGTGAACTTGCGGTTGAGAACGATCCATTGGGAGGGAGAAAGGTCACAGGTCGCTGGCACGCGGAGGATGTATCGGCCACCATCCCGTAGAATCGGCGGGAGATACGAGGTGACGGCCCCCCAGCCACAGGAGGCTGAATGGCAACGATGGACCAGCGACCCACCTTGGCGAATGCACTCAAGGGTGGAGCCGCATTCCGGGCATCCTTTGTTCTCCAGGTTCTGGTCCCGGGAGAAGCTCATCCCACGTACTGGGTGAGCATGATGATGTTGCCCTCGGGATCCACCACAGTGGCGAGGATGATCGGTTCACCCCCGCGTTGCTCCGGTGCCTGGATGGCCGTGGCTCCCGCGGCGAGCGCGTCCGCGTAGGCCTGGGCCACGTCCGCGTATTGGATCGAGAGCCCGGTCGGAACGCGCGAGCCATCGCCGCCGCCATGGAGTCCGAGAACCGCGTCCCCGAAACGAAGCTCCGACCAGTGCGGAGTGATGAAGCTCTCCTCGAAACCCATCACATCGCGGTAGAACGCGACCGCCCGCTCCATGTCGGCGGCCATGAGCACCATCTTGACCGCCTGGGGTTTCACCGTGGATGGGCTGTTCATGGTGGTTCCTAACTAACAGATCCGCGGGCACCCTCAAAGCTCCGTTGCGGAAGGAGTTGAGGCTTTAGCCGAGAAAGGTCTTCCGGGGGGCGGAGGCCTGAAGAGTTTGCTGGTTTGCAGTGTTCAGTTTTCAGGAAGAGGAAGAGATCGTTTCAGCGACAAGGAGCTCTTCCTTTTGCGATTTTTGCGCCTCTTTGCGGCTAAAATCTCTGGAGACTCCGCCCCCCCGGAAGACCTTCCTCGGCTAAAGCCTCAACTCCTCCAAAAACAAAACCGGCCTTCCCGTGAAGGAAGGCCGGTTTGGGAAAATCGGATCTGGCAGGCGGATCAGGCAAGCGCGAGCAGCTTCGACTTGAGCTGGTCCTTGGTGACGTTGGCGCCGACGATCTGGTCCTTCACCTCGCCGTTCTTGAAGAACAGGAGCAGCGGGATGGAGCGGACGCCGTACTTCACAGCGAGCTCGCGGGCGTCGTCGACGTTGACCTTGGCGACCTTGGCCTGGCCTTCCAGTTCAGCCGAGACCTGATCGATCACCGGACCGATCATTTTGCACGGGCCGCACCATTCGGCCCAGAAATCGACGAGCACGGGCTGGTCGGAATCGATGACTTCGGATTGGAAATTGGCTTCGGTAAGTTGGAGTGCCATGCGCGGAACTTGGATGCAGGGGGCCGAAACGTCAAGGGCCGCCCTGCGGATGGCAGGACAGCCCTTGGAAAACAAACGGCGGGAGATCCGGAGATCAGCCCAGCGGGAGAGCCCCGGCGGAGTAGGCGAGGAACGCGACGACGCCGGCGAGGATCAGGTTGAGAATGGGAAGGAACATGGTTTTTGGAAACTAGAGGTTACTCGGCGGCAGCGGAGGACGAGAAGAGCTGGCCCCACGAGCCGGCTTCCGGATTGTCTTCGGCGCTGATCCAGGTGTTGGCGATCATCAGTTGGAACGCGAGCACGGCGAGGGCGGCGATGAAGCCGACCACGGAGAGCGCGTTGGCGATGCCTTCGCCACCGGCGGAATCCTCTTCGTCATCGGCCTGCAGCGTGGCGGCCTGGCTGAAGGACGGGCGGGCGGCGGTGCCGAGCGGCTGGGTCGGAGCCTGGAGCTGCACGGTGGCCTTCGGCAGGGCGACGGTCGGTCCCGGAGCGGGAGCGGCGGAAGCACCACCGGCGGCGGGCGGCAGGGTCGGCGCGCCAGCAGGACGGAGAGGGATGGTCGGAGCCGGGCCCGGCGGGCGCGGGGCACCGCCCGGGGCGGTCGGGGCACCCGGCACGGTGGGAGCACCGGCGGGGCGGAGCGGAATGGTCGGGGCCGGAGCCGGCGGACGCGGGCCGCCACCGAGGCCACTGGGCACCGGCGGAGCGGTCGGCGAGGGCGGACGGACCACCGGAGCGCCGCCCGGAAGGGTGGCGGCAGGAGGAGCATCGGCCGCCTTGAGGGTCACGCGGACGGTTTCCTTCTTCAGAGGAACGCTCGACGTCTGCTTCGACGGAGCCGGCGGTTGGTTTTCATTCTCGCTCATTCAGACGCGGGTTTTGGGATTTGAGAAAGCTACTAAGACGAACCAGCGCGGAGCTGTCAAACCCCCATCACCGGGTTTTTCACCGGAAACGGACCACTGCCGGGTCACCAGCGCTCCTGGATCCAGTCCGCCGGGTAGGAGGAGCCGTCGGAAAGCACCTGTTCGCCCAGTTTCGCGCCCTTCGACATGATCACCAGCGAGCGCCCCGGCCCACCGGCGATCGAGGTCACGCGGTAGCCCTCCCGCAGTTTCCCGGCGATCCACAGGCCCGGCCACGGTCCCGGGCCCTCCATCACCTGATCGGTGTAGCCGGAATTCGCGGTGGCCACGAACAACCAGCCATCCTCGGCGTCCTCCGGGGTATCGTCCCCCGCCACGGCGGTGATCATCATGCCCTCCGCCCGGCGTTTCTGGATCCAATCGCGACGGCTGTCATTGAGGGGCGTGGGCAGGGTGTAGCGCTGGGGGCCGTAACCGGTCTGGTCGCCGAGGGCGAAAACCCACTGGTTTTTCCAGCCGCCGAAGGTGGTGATGCGCCAACCTTCGGTGAAGAGCTTCGCGAGCTGCTCCTGATCGAAGTCCATGCCCAGCACGCGCTGACCACCGGGCACGCCCTTGCTCATGACCACGTTCCAGCCATCCCCATCCCCGGCGATGGAGGTGACGCGGTAGCCCTGTTTCCAATAGGACTCGATCTGATCGGCCGGCCACTCGCCGGTGCCGAGGTGGCACTGTTCGGTGTAGGGCGCGCCCTTCGACATCACGACCCGCCAGGAATCGGCGAAACCGCCGGTGGTGGTGATGCGCCAGCCTTTTCCAATGGAAGGTTTCGGCACCGCGGGCGCGGGTGCCGGAGTGGGAGCCGGGTTCGGCGCGGCGGGTTTGGGCAAGGGATTGAGCTTCAGCGAGGCGAGCTTCGGTGCAGCGGCAGGCGGCGCGGTGATTTTCGGCCCGTCCTGGCCGGGGCGGCGATCGCGGGCGACCTCGGCGAGCAGCATCGCGCCGGTGGCACCAGCCCAGGTGGAGGCCATCCGCCGGGCGGCATCGGCATCCACCCAGCCGGAGGTGGCCACCTTGTCCGCCAGCCGCGGGTCCTTCCGCGCCGAGTATTCCAGGATCCGGCGCAGGTCCGCGGCGGCGAGTTTCGGGAAATCAGCACGAATGCCGGCGGCCACGCCCGCGACGACCGGAGCGGCCATCGAGGTGCCGCTCATCGGTGCCTCCAGCCCGCCGAGGATGGTCGAGCGGATCTGCTCGCCGGGTGCGGCGATCTGGACCGAGCGCACGCCGTAGTTGGTGAAGGACGAGGGTTTCCCCTGGTCATCGGTGGAGGCGACGGTGAGGACGTTCGGGAAGAAGCGGGAGAGATATTGCGGCGAGGGCAGGCCGGTGTCGTTGTCGAGGTGATCATTGCCCGCGGACACCACCACGAGCACGTCCGGGTTCTCGTAGAACGCGAGCGCGAAGGCGGCGGCGTCCGCGATGCTGAGCTCGAGCGGCAGTTCGGCGATGCGCTCGGCCACCTGGCCGGTGTAGGCGCGGTCAACGCTGGCCGGATCGGCCCCGTGGTCCTTGTAGATCTTCTTCAAGCGGGCGGCGGAACCGGCGAAAAACGACTTCGGGCGACACCAGCTCATGTTCGCGATGCCCGCGCCGCTGGCCCGGAGATAGTCCGAGGCGCGACGGCCCTTCGCGATCGCCTCGCCGCGGTAACGATCGAGCACGGCCAGGACAAAAGCCCCGTAGTCCGCGGATTCCTCCGCGAGGCCGGAGAGTGTGTCCTCATCGAACACCACCGAGACCTTCGGCGAAACCACCGCCCCGATGGTGGCGCAGGTGAGCTTCGCCTTGTCGCCGCTGTAGCGCTTGATGATGCCCGCCACGTGGGTGCCGTGGGAGGCGGCCATGAACATCTCGGCGTAGACGTGGTCGTTGAGCGCGATGTTCTGGCCGAGCAGGTTCTGGAGGCCGATCTGTTGGACCAGGGGGTTGTTGAAGCGGGTCCGGAGCTTCGTCTCCATCACCTTGTCGCCGCCTTGGGCCTTCAGGTAGTCGTTCAGCATCCCGATGAGGAAGCTCCGGTTCTCCGCGGAGTCGTCGAGCGAGAGCATCGGCGCGCGGACGGGCTGGTCGTTGTTGAGGTTCCAGCCGTAGACGTCGTCGACGAAGCCATTGCGGTCGTCGTCCACGCCGCGGCGGCCCTTCGACTCGGCGGAGTTCACCTGATAGGCCGCGGCGAGCGCCGGATGGGTGTAGTCGACGAAAGTGTCATTGACCAAGGCGAGGTGGGGAATCCGGGCCTTGCCGCCGGGACGGCCGTTCTGGCGGCAGAAGGCGTGGCAGCGCAGCAACAGGCTGAGAGGGCCGTAGGCGGGTGAAGAGGTATCGAGCCAATCGAACGCGGTTTTCCCGGCGGAATCGGTGAGCCGGGGATCGGCTCCGGCCCAGATCAGACGCTTCGCGCACTCGAAGGACCCGGCCTGCGCGGCCAGCATCAGGGGTGTGCGGCCCTGGGTATCGCGGACATCGGGCTTCGCCTCGGCGAGGGCGAGCACCAGCCGGGAGGCGTCCGATGCGCGGGCGGCCCCGAGCAGGGCATCGGAGGCCGGATCACCCTGGGCCAGGGAGGAAACGGCGAGCAGGAGCGTGGCGGCGAGCGAGGGGGATCTCGGAATCACCCGTGAAACCTAACGGGCCGCGCTCACGGCGGGCAATCCCATGTTTCGCGCGGGATATCATCCCGGATGAGTGACAGATTGCACGATCTCCGGCAGGATGAGGGCATGACCACGGCCACCCGCGCGCGGATTTTCAGTTGGCTCTGCTTCACCCTCGGCGGGGCCGCGCTGGTGGTCGGTGCCGGGTGGGGCAGCTCGAGCGCGCGGCTGGTCGCGGGAGCGACGACGGTGGACGGCCGGATCACCGGCTACCGGGAGATCGTGCAGGACCGCCGGAACCACACGGTGAAGCACCCGCTGGCGGAGTATGAGGTCGGCGGGAAGATCTATCAGGCGGAATCCCCGGCCCACACCGAGCCGCCGCGCTTCAAGACCGGCGACGCGGTGAAGATCCTGGTGCCGCCTGGCGATCCGGCGGGCGGGAAATTCGGCGGCTTCGTGGACCTGTGGCTGGGGCCGCTGGTGCTGGCGGTGCTGGGGACGATCCTGTGTGGAGTGGGCTGGTGGGGCCGGAGCCGCCGGATCGGCGGGGCCAGCCGGTCGGTTTTCTAGAAACCGGCGATCCAAGGACTCCGCCTCCCGGGAAGACCCTCCTCGGCTAAATGCCTCAACTCCTTCACCACGCAAATTTCGCGTGCATCCCCGGGGCGAACCGGCGAAAACCCCGTCGCCCATGTCCAACGACAAGACCGCCATCACCCCGACCCGTGCCCAGGACTTCCCCGAGTGGTACCAGCAGGTCGTCCGTGCCGCCGACCTGGCGGAAAATTCGGAAACCCGCGGCTGCATGGTGATCAAGCCGTGGGGCTACGGCATCTGGGAACTCATCCAGCAGCAGCTCGACCGCCGCTTCAAGGCCACCGGCCACCAGAACGCCTATTTCCCGCTGCTGATCCCGCTTTCCTACCTGGAAAAGGAAGCCGAGCACGCCGAGGGCTTCGCCACCGAGTGCGCCGTGGTCACGCACCACCGCCTGGAAGCGCAGAAGGACGAGGTGACCGGCAAGACCAAGATGATCCCGACCGGCGAGCTCGCCGAGCCGTACGTCATCCGCCCGACTTCCGAGACGATCATCGGCGCGGCCTTCGCCCGCTGGGTGCAGTCCTACCGCGACCTGCCGCTGCTCATCAACCAGTGGGCGAATGTGATGCGCTGGGAAATGCGTCCGCGCCTGTTCCTCCGCACCGCCGAGTTCCTCTGGCAGGAAGGCCACACCGCACACGAGACGCAGGAAGAAGCCATCGTCGAGACGCGGATGATCCACGGTCTCTACGAGGAATTCCTCCGCGACCACCTCGCGATCCCGGTGATCCCGGGCGAGAAGACCGAAAACGAGCGTTTCCCGGGTGCCGACATGACCCTCACCGTCGAGGCGATGGTGCAGGACCGCAAGGCGATCCAAGCCGGCACCTCGCACTACCTCGGCCAGAATTTCTCGAAGGCGCAGGACATTTCCTTCACCGGCCGCGATGGCGCGATCCAGCACGCCCACACCACCTCGTGGGGCGTGTCCACCCGCATGATCGGCACGCTGATCATGGCCCACGCGGACGACGACGGCCTGGTGCTGCCGCCGCGCGTGGCCACCCAGCAGATCGTGATCACGCCGGTGACGCCGAAGGAAGACACGCGCGAGGCGGTGCTCGCCTCCTGCCAGGCGCTGGCCAGCACGCTGCGGAACCAGACCTTCCACGGCGAGCCGCTGCGCGTCCACGTCGACACCCGCGACCTCAACGGCGGCGTGAAGAAGTGGGAGTGGATCAAGAAGGGCGTGCCGATCCGCATCGAGATCGGACCGCGCGACATCGAGACCCGCAAGGTCTGCCTCCAGCGCCGCGACCAGGCCGTGTCCGCGAAGGAATTCGCCGACAAGGAGGACTTCATCCAACGCGCCGCGGACATCCTGCAGGAGATCCACGACTCGTTGCTGGCGAAGGCCACCGCCTTCCGCGACGAGAACATCACCCCCTGCGATTCCATCGACACCTTCCACGCCCACTGGAGCCAGGAAAACCCGGGCTGGCTGATCACTCCCTGGGCCGCCTCGCCGGAGCAGGAAGACGAGCTTTCCGGCAAGCACAAGATCTCGATCCGCTGCCTGCCGCTCGACAAGCAGAACGAACCGGAAGCGCCCTGCGTGCTCACCGGCGTCCCGACCCGCGCCCGCGCGATCTGGGGCCGGAGCTATTGATGAGCCCACTCGAACGTTTCCGCGCCATGCTTCCCTCGCTCTTCGCGGGGGAAAGCATGGAGCCATACGCGGAGGATCTCGGTTTCATTTTCGAGTTCATCGCCCTGCGGCTGATGGACGCGCCTTCGCCGGATTCTTTCTTCGATGGAGCCGCGGAATTCCGTTGCAAGATTCGCAATCCCCGGAAGATCGAATTCACCGGCATCATGCATGTCACCAGCACGAAGACGTGCGATAGACCACCCTTGTTGGCGGTGGTCACGGACATGCACGCGAACGGCCGGGATTTCCGGCTGGATCTACAGATCGGAGAAAACCGGGCGCAAGTGGATCTCGACGACGCCCGGTTGGCGTAGCCCAGGGAGCAAGGACATTCCTGTCCTTGTGGGAATGCATACTTTCCGTTCGCCATGCGCTCTCACTTGAGCGGGCACATCCCTTCTACGGATCGGACCTTTTGTTCCCGGGGTCGAACTGGTAGGATCGTCACCCATGGCGGCGCTTCCAGACGATTGGATGAAGGCATGGCATTCCCCTCTCGGACGGGCCTTGCTGGCTGCCAGGGTCCTGGCATTCGTATGCGGACTGGTGGTTTTGCTCTGGTGGTGGCCTTGGCTGATGGCCACTCCGATCAGCGGAATCAAATCTTATGGTTCGCCAAGTCCTCCTCCGCCCCCGTGGGCTCTTTCGTTCGCCGTTTCCCACGGGCAGTTCCGCTATTTCCCGGACAGTATCCAAGACAGTCCCTGGAAGGCGGGAGCCGTGGGTGCCGTGCTGGTGGCGTTATGGTTCGTCGAGAGAAGACTGGTCTTCCACATCCGAAAGCTGCCTGATCCCGAAGCATGAAACCCACTCCGCGAATCATCGCACGGCTTGAGATGACGGCCGAGGGGAAAAGGCGGTCGGCACACTTACTCGAATTGACCAAACGTGGGCACCTTCCGAAAGGAGCGGAAGACCGGCAAGGCGTGGTTAGGACCAAGATTCGCCCTCTCGGGATCGCCCTCGACCAAACATCCCGGAGCATCTGGGCAGCTCTTCCCCGCCCACGCTCTCACGAGCGCGGCTACGACAGATGAGAGCCGCTTTGGGCTGACAGGCTCGCCGGGAGATGTTAGACCGCGCCGTCATGTCCACTCTCGACCCTTACGCCACCCCGCCCTCCCAGATCGCCACGCCGCCACCGCTCTCCAATGACCAGGTGACGAAGGCGCTCACGGGACTCCAATACCCGCTCCAGCTTTCCTTCAAGGTGCTCGCCCTGGCCAGCCAGGCGACCGTGACCGATGCCTCCGGCCGCACCGTGCTCTACACCAAGCAGAAGCTCTTCAAGTTCCGCGAGCACGTGGAGATCTTCACCGACAACACCCGCTCCACCCTGCTGGCCGAGATCAAGACCCGCAAGGTGATCGACTGGTCGGCCCGCTACATGTTCACCGATGCCGGAGGCGGCGAGATCGGCAGCGTCGGCCGCCGCGGCTGGCGCTCGATCTGGCGCGCGCACTACGAGAGCTTCAACCCCGGCGACGAGGTGCCGGATTTCTCGATCCGGGAGGAAAACCCCGGCGCGAAGGTGATGGACGCCCTGCTCGGCGAGATCCCGCTGCTGGGCCTGCTCACCGGCTACTTCTTCCACCCGAAGTACCTTTCGACCCGCAGCAACGGCCAGCCCGCGATGCGCCTGACCAAACAGCCCGCGTTCTTCGAAGGCCGCTTCCAGATCGAGAAGCTCGGCGATCTTTCCCCGCGCGAGGAGATGAACCAGATCCTCTCGTTCATGATGCTGGTGCTACTCGAACGCCGGAGGGGCTAAGTAGCACAAGCATTCCTGCTTGTGAGCGTGCGCGGCTCGTTGCCGGATGGATTCACATTCCACCGGAATGATCCGATTGATGCTTTTGCCTGATAGCGGAGCGTTCCCACTCGCAAGCAGGAATGCTTACGCTACTCCTTCAGCCACGCCGCGGCCTGCTTCGCGAAGTAGGTCAGGATCATGTCCGCGCCGGCGCGCTTGATGCCGGTGAGGGACTCCAGGACCACCGCCTTTTCATCGAGCCAGCCGGCGGCGCAGGCGCTCTTGATCATGAGATACTCGCCGCTGACCTGATAGGCGGCCACGGGCAGCGTGGTGCTGCCGCGCAGCGTGGAGATGATGTCGAGGTAGGGACCGGCGGGTTTCACCATCACCATGTCCGCGCCTTCGGCCTCGTCGAGCTGGAGCTCGCGGATCGCCTCGCGGGCGTTGGCCGGGTCCATCTGGTAGGTCTTCTTGTCGCCATCCTTCGGCGCGGAATCGAGCGCGCCGCGGAACGGGCCGTAGTAGGCCGAGGCATACTTGGCGGTGTAGCTGAGGATCGAGACGTGCTCGAAGCCGGAGTCATCGAGCGCGGCGCGGATCGCGGCGACGCGGCCATCCATCATGTCGGACGGCGAAACGATGTCCGCCCCGGCGCGGGCGTGGCAGATCGCCTGGGCGACGAGGATTTCGACGGTCTCGTCATTGAGAATGTGGATCTCGCCGAGGCCGTCGCGCGCGACCACGCCATCGTGGCCGTCGGAGTTGTAGGGATCGAGGGCGACGTCGGTGATGACGCAGAGCGACGGGTAGGCCTCCTTCAGCGCCTCGATCGCGCGCGGCACCAGGCCGTCGTCGTTGAAGGCTTCCTCGGCGTGCGGCGTCTTGAGGGATTCTTCGATCTTCGGGAACAGCACCACGGCGTTCACACCGAGTGCCATCGCCTCGCCGACTTCCTTCACCAGCCCCGGCAGCGACCAGCGGGTGACGCCGGGCATCGAAGCGATCGGCGTGTCCTCCGCGTCCTCGTGGAGGAACACCGGCAGGATGAAATCCGAAGCGGACAGCGTGGTTTCACGGACCAGCGAACGGATCGCGGGCGTGCGGCGGTTGCGGCGGGGACGAAGCGGGAAATTCATGGGAAAGAAATGACTAATGACTAAATCCTAATGACGAATGGGAAGAAGAGCTATTTACACGATGCCTCCGCATGAGGAGAGCCGTCGATAAGCCCTGCTCGCCACAGAGCCAGAACGACATGAGCTTGGCTGTTGTGCGCTTTCTTCTTGGAAGGATCCACACGACTTCTGAGGCCTAACAGGTTCCAAAAATCGGACGCAGATAGCTCTTCCAGCGAATGGTCCTTTTGAAGCTTGGCCACAAGTTGGATTGCGTATTCCCCGTTGACGCCGATCTTAGCCTTTGGGTCTGGTTGGATCTTCTTATTCTTAAACAGCGCCTTTGCGCAAAGCCCCAGAAACGCACCTTGAGGGCAATGCTTCGTTTTAGAACTTTCGTTGGAACAGACTTCTCCAGCAGCCTCTATCCATGCAGCTCTCGGATTACGGTCTTCCCAGCAAAGCTTTGCCGCCAAAATCGCCACACGGCCGTATAGAGAGTCTGAAGCCATTTTCGTCGCCGTGGTTGCTACCAATTATTCGGAAATCCAACGCTGCAAATCCTCTCGGACTTTCTCGTGAGAAACGACACTGCCATTCCCGACCTCTTCGAGACCCTTCTCGATGGCAGCCGTAAATCGAATACGTTCCACCACCTCCTCCCATGTCGCTTGCTCGGACAGTCGACCAATCGCATCGAGAGCAGCTTCCTTCGCAGACATGATCGGATTATTCGAATTTCGAGAGTAACGAGCAAATCAGCAACCCAGACTCCGCCCCCAGGAAGACCTTCCTCGGCTAAAGCCTCAACTCCTTCAGACCGGGCTGATCTCGTAGGAGTCCTTGGCGTCCTTCACGGCCCAGCCGAGATCGGTGAGCTTGGCGCGGAGTTCGTCGGACTTTGCCCAGTCCTTGGAAAGGCGGGCCTGCCAGCGCTCCTCGGCGAGGGAGCGGATGTCTTCCGGCACTTCGGCGGCGGCTTCCTCCTCCGGAAGCGTGAGGCCGAGGGCGCGGAGCACGCGGTTGAACCCGGCGAGCGCCTTGGCGGCGGCCTCGCCTTCCAGCGCGGCGGCCTCACGGAGCCCGGTGAAGAGCCCGCCGAGCGCGCCGGGGGTATTGAGGTCGTTCGCGAGCGAATCCCACGCCGCTTGGAACGGGCCGAAATCGACGCTGTCGAAGCGGGCCTCGGCCGGAGCCTTGGCAGCGAGCGCGCGGGCTCCCTTCGCCAGCTTGGCGAGGGCCTCTTTCGCGCCGTGAAGCGAATCGAGCGTGAAGTTCAGCGGCTTCCGGTAGTGCGCGCCGATCAGCACGTAGCGCACTTCCATCGCGGTGAAGCCCTTCGCTTCGAGGTCGTCGAGGGTGTAGAGATTGCCGAGCGATTTCGACATCTTGCCACCATCCACGAGCAGGTGGGTGGTGTGGAACCAGTGCTCGGCGAAGTGGCCGCCGCAGGCGCACTGGCTCTGGGCGATCTCGTTCTCATGGTGCGGGAAGACGAGGTCCACGCCGCCGGAGTGGAGGTCGAAGGTATCACCGAGGTACTCCGCGATCATCGCCGAGCACTCAAGGTGCCAGCCGGGGCGGCCCTGGCCCCACGGGGAATCCCAGAAGTTCTCGCCGTCCTCGGGCTTGCGCGCCTTCCACAGCACGAAATCGGATAGGCTCTCCTTCTCGTATTCGTCCGAGCTGGAGCGGGAGTTCTGGGTCTTGCCGATTTCCAACTCGCGCTGGTCGAGGCGGGATAGCTTCCCGTAGGCGGGATAGGAGGCGATGTTGAAATAGACCGAGCCATCTTCGGACGCGTAGGCGTGGCCCTTGTCCACCAGCGTCTGGATCATCGCGATCTGCTGGGGCAGGTGCTCCACGGCACCGGGCTCCACGTGCGGCGGCTGGCAGGCGAGCTTTTCGCAATCGGTGTGGAACTTCTCCGTCCAGAAAGCGGTGAACTCGGTGAGCGACTTCCCCGCCTTCTGCGAATCGCGGATCGTCTTGTCATCCACGTCGGTGATGTTCCGGACGTGGAAGGTGCGGACCCCGCTGGTCTCCAGGGTGCGGCGGAACACGTCCTGCAGGACGAAGGTCCGGAAGTTCCCGATGTGCGCGGGCCCGTAGACGGTGGGGCCGCAGCAGTAGAACCGGAAGGTGGACCCGTCCAGGGGCTGGAGCTCGCGTTCGCTCCGGCTCAGGGTGTCGAAAAGCCGCATGCGCGATGCAACGGATTGGAACGCCAATGGGCAAGCCTCATCGGCGGCGACGCAAGACCAGCAACAACGAGGGCGCGAGCAACAGCAGCACGGAGGGCTCCGGCACCGCCTGAATCTCCACCAGCTTCCGCACCGGCAGCGCACCGGCATCCACCACCTCGATCGGCACCATCACCGCCCCATCCGGCCCGGGAACCGGCGCGGGCGAGCTGACCCGAATCTCCGCCACCGGCACCGTGGCGGCCGTGGATCTCGTTTCCCGGGAACGACCGAGCGCCGCGAAGGCGGGCAAGGCCACCAGCGCTCCGGCGAGAACGATCGGATGGAACGCCCGGGCAACCATGAACGGTCGCAAAATAGGAAATTTTTAAAAAATATCAATTTATTTAAAATAATTTCCCCCACTCTGGGATTGGCTGGGACGGGATCAGGACTACCGTTCCGCCGTGATCGACATGCCACGGGACGAACGGTTCAAGCAGGTGATGATAGCGGCGGGCATCCTGGCCTGCGTGCTGGTAGTCAGCCTGGCGATCCGCGCGGCCAGTTTTCTGCCCGGCCTCGCGGGTGAATTCTTCGGCATGATCACCGGTGTGCTCTCGACTCCGGTCTTCCTGGAGATCTCCTTCTTCTGCATCGGTTTCCTCATCGTGCTGGCACTCAACCACTGGCGGATGAAGAAGGAGGGCGACGAGTTCGTGTATCTCGACCAGATCCAGGAGCCGGAGGCCAAGGATCTGCCGGACCAGGCGAAGTGGGCGATCTACAAAACCGAGCCTCTTCCCGGCGAGGAACCCTCGCTGCTGGTGCAGGCGGAGGGCGCGCTGGCGATCGGTGATTTCCAGGCCGCGGCCGATGCCGTGGCCGCCATGGACGATGCCGAGCTGCATCTGCCGGAGACGAAAGCCCTGCGCATCCGCCTGGCCCGTGCCAGCGGCAAGGACGACCTGGCACGGCGACTTGAGGCCGAAGGCTGAAGCGGGATTGCATGGCGGCGGGAATCTGCCATGGAACGTCGCGAGCAATCATGGTTCCCCTGCTTTTCAGTTGCGAAAACGCCACCTGCGCCATTCCGGAAGCTTGGCGCGACCTCTTCCGTGGCAGCGAGGAGATCGTCGCCTCCACCGAAGGCTGGGAACCCGGCGCGCTGAATCTGGCGCAGGGCTTCGCGATGAAATTCCGCACGCCGCTGGTGTACGGTGACGTCACCCGGCTGCTGATCGACCTGGACGCCGCGGGCGATGCCCGGTGGAGCCGCTTTTCCAGCCAGCTCACCGACGCCCAGCACACCAAGCTGGTGGAGCGCCATGAAACGAAGCACCATGACATGCTGGTGGCGCAGATCACCGAAGCCATCCGCCGGGATCCGCAAGTCGTGCATGTGATGATCCACACCACCCCGGACGAAGACGCCGTGGTGGCCCTGGAGGCCCATGAGGACGATGCCTCCGGGACCGCCTGGGCCACGGCGTGGTCGAGCGCCATCCGGAAGGCCGATGAACCGCTGCGGGTGGAAACCCGGAGCGTGCCCGTGATGCCCGCCGGCGCCGCCTCGCTGCGCCTGTTTTTCGGCTCCGCGGCCTATGCGGCGATCGTGCTACGGGTGTCCCAATCGTTCTTCCTCGAGAACCGGCCGTGGCGCTGGGAAAAGCTCAAGAAGCACCTGATCGACACCTTGGTGGCGACGGCCCGGGAACTCACTGTTTCCCAAGAATCCCCTTCGTCTCCTGGATGTTGAGCTTCCGCTCCTCCTGCCAGTCGATCACGGACGGGGAGGCATAGACCCGGCGGCGCTCGTCGGTCTCGGCATCGGAGGGATGATCGAGGATCTTGCCGGAAGCCTCGCGGGCGTCCTTGGTGGCGAAATGGCTGCCGCCCTCACGGGCGGATTTCCCGGCATCGCGCGCGATCTTGTCAGCATCGCGCGCCGCTTTGTCACCAAAATGGGAGGCCTTCTGGAACCGGCTGCCATCGGTGTTGCCGGAGTATTCCTTGAGGGAGTATTCCTTGTTCCCCCACCAGGACTTCTTCTGATAGTCGCCGGTCTTGTACTGCTTGTTGGTGCCGGAGTACTCGCCCTTGAAATAAGGCGAGTCGCCCTTCGTTTCGAAGGAGCTGCGGCGGTTCACCAGCGGCTTCCAATTGCCCTCCGAATCCTGCGCGAAGCCGGTCTTCTCATTCATGCGCGCGGACATGGTCTTCGGCCGCGGGGTGCCGGAGGAGGAGGTTTCCTTTTTGTCGGCACAGGAAACCACCAGCACGGCGAGGACCGGGAGCACGAGGAGCGGGATCGCTTTCACAGTGCGGCACGTTGCGCCGCCGCCCCCGGCAGCGCAATCGAAAAGGCGGTGCGTTAGAGCGGCGGCCCCCATAGGGCCTATACGTCCTATGGGCCTTATGGCTTTAAAGCGTCACCTGGGCACCGAGCTCCACCACGCGGTTCGGCGGCAGCTTGAAGTAGGCGGAGGCCGGGGTCGCGTTGCGCAGCATCGAGGCGAAGATGGCGAGACGGACGCGGTGCTTCGAGGTGCAGGCCTTGCCGGTGACGATGGTTTCACGGCCGAGGAAGAAGCTGGTCCGGCCCGGATGGTAGCCGATCTCGGGCGGCATGCCCTCCTTCAGCGCCTGCGGGACATCCGGCTCCTCGGCGAACCCGAAGCGCATGATGACATTGTGGAAGCCCTGACCCAGGTCCTTGAACTCGAAGCGCTCCTCCTTCGCCGCCACCGCCACGTCCAGCGTGAGCACGTGGAGCAGGATGAGGCGCTCGTGGATCACGCCGTTGTGCTTGAGGTTGTGCAGCAGCGGCACCGGCACGGCATCGGCCTGGCCGGTCATGAAGATGGCGGTGCCACGGACGCGGGGAATCGTGCCGCGGGCCACCTGATCGAGCAGGTCGCCGAGCGGGATGCGCTGGCGGGCGAACTGGATGGCACTGCGGTTGCGGCCCCAGGTCCAAGTGGTCATCAGGAACATCACGGCGGAGGCCACCACCAGCGGCAACCAGCCGCCGTCGTGGATCTTCAGCGAGTTCGCGGCCAGGAAGGCGACGTCCACGCCCAGGAAGATGCAGGAGAGGATCGCGGCCTTCGCCACCGACCATTGCCAGATCTTGCGCGCGGCGGCCCAGAACAGCACCGAAGTGGCCGTCATCGTCAGCGCGATGGCGATGCCGTAGGCCGCGGCGAGGGCCTCGGAGGATTGGAAGATCGCCACCAGCAGCACGCAGGCGATGGCCAGCAGCCAATTCACCATCGGCAGGTAGATCTGGCCCTTTTCGGTAACCGAGGTGTGGAAGATGCGCAGGCGCGGCAGGCAGTTGAGCTGGATCGCCTGGGCGGTGAGCGAGAAGGCTCCGGAAATGAGGGCCTGGCTGGCAATGATGGTCGCGAACACGGCGAGGACCACCAACAGGATGTTCAGGCCGGGAAAGCGATCGGGATCGATCAGGTGGAAAAACGGCGAGGCGTTCTCGCCGGCCATGATCTCCGGCTGGCGTTCGAGCAGGGCCGCCTGGCCGAGGTAGTTCAACACCAAGGCGGGGCAAACAACTCCCCACCAGGCCATGCGGATCGGGCGGCGGCCGAAGTGGCCGAGATCGGCGTAGAGAGCTTCACCCCCGGTGACGGCAAGGAAGACCGCGGCCAGCAGCGGCAGGCCGTGTTTCCACTCGTGGATCAGGAAATTCACCGCCGTGGTCGGGGACAGGGCCCACAGCACCCTCGGGGTCTGGGCCAGCGACACGATGCCGGTGATCGCCAGCACCCCGAACCAGGCCAGCACGATCGGGCCGAACAGCTTGCCGACCTTCTCCGTCCCGTGGCGCTGGATGGCGAACAGGCCCACGAGGATGACGATGGCGATCAGCGGAATGAGGTGCTCGCTTTTCGTGATCTGCGGGAACGCTTCCACCAGCGGTTTCACCGTCTTCAGACCTTCCACGGCGCTGAGCACCGAGATGGCCGGGGTGAGCATCCCGTCCGCGTAGATCAGTGCCGCACCGAACAAACCGAGCATGAAGAACCACTTCTGGTTCTTCTCGCCGGGCACCGCGTTTCGAATCAGCGCCGCGAGAGCGAGCACGCCGCCTTCGCCGCGGTTGTCGAGGCGCAGGATCATCCGGAGATACTTGAAGCCCACGATGAACAGCAGCGACCAGACGATCAGCGAGGCCGCTCCGACCAGATTGGTTTGTGTGACCTCCGCACCGTGCCCACTGAGGAAGCACTCCTTGAAGGCATACAGGGGACTCGTGCCGATGTCCCCGAAAACCACTCCCAATGCACCCAACGCGGCAGCCACAGGCCAGCGCGACGTCGTCCCAGATTCAGCCTGACTCATTCGGCGGTTTGGTTCTTTAAAGTGTCCGACCCGCTGGGGGGCGGACACGCGCCGATGAGCGGCCAACCTAACCGGAAAAGCAAGCGAATTTGCACAAGCCACTACTTATAAAATGGTTGCAAAATTAGAAGTGACTTTGGAGCCCCGTGGTGATTCGCGTGCGCGGCTGTTCCAAGCGTCCTAACAGGTTTTCCGCCGCTCCGCCCGGAACCGTCCCGCGGGGGCTCGACAGGGATCATTTCCAGGTGCATCCTCGGGCCAGATCCATGAGACGATTGATCGCCACCTTCATTGCCCTGGGCACGCTCGGGGCCGCCGCGGCCCCGCCCCGCATCGCCCTGGTCCGCATCACCGATCTCTACAAGGACCTGCCCTCCACCAAGGCGGAGATCGCCGGCTTCGACGCCCAGCGCGCGGATGTCCTGAAAGACCGCCGCGCCGACGAGATCCGCAAGCTGGTGGAGGAACTCAAGGCCCTCCAGGCCAGCATCCAGAAGGAGGGCGACGCTTCCGACCCGACGCGCCAGAAGCTCCTGAAGGACTACGAGAGCAAGGTTTCCGCGATGAAGAGCCTCCAGCAGGAATTTGAAACTTTCAGCAGCGAGCGCAACCTGGAGATCAACCGCGAGATGGTGAAAACCATGCGCGTTTCCTTCGACCGGATCACCAAACAAGCCCGTGCGGTGGCCGAGAAACAGGGCTACGATTGGCTGATCGACAGCTCCGGAAACACAAATACCGGGCTCCCTGTCGTTCTCTACTCAAAGAACGCCCCGGACCTGACCGCCGACGTGCTCGCCGCCCTGTCCGGACAAACTTCCCAGAACACGCCACCTGAAGCCCCGACCGCCGCACCTGCCGCGCCCGCCACCCCGGCTTCGAAACCTCCCGTCAAACCAGTCCGCTGACTGCCATGGAAACACTCAAAGCCATCCTGAGCGAACACTTCACCTGGGGCCTGCTGCTGGGCCTGCTGATCGCCGGATTCATCTGGAAATCCGGCTTCCACGCGAAGCGCACGCTCGTCCGCGAGAACAAGCGCATCGCCGACGAACACCGCGACCTGACCAGCCACCTCAATACCCAGCTCAAGATCAACGCCAGCGGCAACCAGACCCTGCAAAGCGAGCTCGACGAGCTGAAGAAGCAGAACGAGACGCTGCGCATCAACCTCGCCGCCCTCCAGCAGAAGCCCGGCCAGGCCGAGCTGCGCCAGCTCCAGATCAACGAGACCGCCGTGCGCCTGATGCGCGAGCAGGCTCCGGGGTTCGCTCCCGCGTGGGAAAAGGCGATCCGCCAGGCCGAAACCGATCTCGCCGCAGCGGACTCCGGCTTGAAGAAGCTCGTCCGCCGCGTGCTCCCGGGTCTCGGCAATTCCAGCTCCACCGCCAGCGCGCCGCTGCTGGTCACCGATGACAAGACCGATGGCTGATCCCGCGCGCCTCATCGGGCTGCTCGATCTCACCACGCTCGGCCCCACCGACACGGAGGCCGATGTCGAAGCGCTCGCCGCGCGGGCGCTTGCTCCCGTGCCCGGCCACCCGGAAATCCGCTGCGCCGCGGTGTGCGTGTGGCCGAACTTCGCCGCCACGGCCGCCCGCGCCGTGAAGGGCAGCGGTGTGGAGGTCGCGTGCGTAGCCGGTGCCTTCCCGTTTTCCCAATCGCCGCTCGCGGTCAAGGTCGCCGAAGTCGCCGCCGCCGTGGAGGCGGGAGCCACCGAGATCGACATCGCGATCCACCGCGGGCTGTTTCTCTCCGGCCGCCATGACGAGTTGCGTGAGGAGATCGCCGCGATGAAGGCCGCCTGCGGCCCCGCCCATCTCAAGGTCATCCTCGAAACCTGCGACCTCCCGGACGAGGCCGCGATCCGCACCGCCTGCCGGATCGCGCTCGAAAGCGGCACCGATTTCCTCAAGACCTCGACCGGCAAGGGCAAGCACGGCGCCACCCTCGGCCACACCCGTATTCTGCTGGAGGAAGCAACCGCCTGGACCACCGCCACTGGCAAGCTGATCGGCGTGAAGCCCGCGGGCGGCATCCGGAACACCGGCGACGCCCGCGCTTACCACGATCTCGCGGCGGAATTCTTCCCGGAAGTCACCGCCGCGAATTTCCGCATCGGGGCCTCCACGCTGTTGGACGACCTGATCGCGGAGATCTGAGGAGTTGAGCCTTTAGGCGAGGAGGGTCTTTAGAGGGAGGCGGAGGCTCCCGGGATTTTTTGCCGCAAAGAGGCGCACGAAGAGCGCAAAAGGAAGAGATTCGGTCGCGTCCCTCCACGCTGTTGGACGACCTGCTGAAACTCACACGTGCAGCAGCACCTCTTCCTTCGGGAAGCGGACCTTCGGCAGGCCGGCGTATTTGTCCTGGGACGAGCGATAGCCGATGGCGGCGACCACGACCGAGCCGAGACCCTTTTCCTCAAGGCCGAGGATGCGATCGTAATCCGCTGGCGAGAATCCCTCCATCGGGCAGGCGTCGATACCGAGCAGGGCGGCGCTGGTGAGCAAGTTGCCCAGCGCGATGTAAACCTGTCGGCTCGCCCAGACATCGCGGGCGGCATCGTCCTTGCCGAGGATCACGCTGCCCACGGACATCTCACGCAGCGGCGCGAGCGCTTCCACCGGCACGCCTCGGACCTCCGAGATGCGCTGGAGATGGGCATCGATGTCCTTCTCGGTGATGTTCTTCTTCACCGCGAGGACGACCAGCTTCGAGGCGTCCGTGATCTGGGACTGGCCCCACGACGCGGCCTTGAGCTGTTCGCGGACCTCCGGGTCCTCGACGACGACGAACTTCCAAAGCTGGAGGCCGAGGCTGGATGGGGAAAGCTGGAGCGCCTCCTCCAGCGTGCTCCAATCGGCGGGATCGATCTGGCGATCGGCGTCGAACTGCTTGGTGGCGTAGCGCCAGTTGAGTTGGTCGATGAGTTGCTCGCGGGTGGCGGTTTTCATGATGGCCGCACGATAGGCAGAAACCCGCCGCGCCGCCCAATGCCGCTTCGTTGGGCTGAGCCATACTCCACGGCATGCCCTCTGAAGGAGTTGAGGCTTTCAGCCGAGGAAGCTCTTCAGAGGGAGGCGGAGGCTCCGGAGATTTTAGCCGCAAAAAGACGCACGAAGGGCGCAAAAGGGAAGAGATCGGATTTCGCTGCGGAGAAACCCATCTTCTCTTCCTGAAAACTGAACACTGCAAACCAGCAAACTTTCAGGCCTCCGCCTCCCGGGAAGACCTTCCTCACCCAAAGGCTCAACTCCCCCGGATCAACCGGTGGTACGCAGGCCCGAGGCGATGGCGTTGATGGAGAGCAGCAGGTCCGGCAACAGCGCGTCGGCGTCGTGGTGCTTTCCTGCGGCCAGCAGCTCGCGCCACTTCCGCAGCAGGACGATCTGGCGGTGGTGCAGCACGCGCAGCGGGGCCTCGCGGATATCGAGGGTCTTCGCCATACGCGGGCGGCGGTCCGCCATCTCGCCATCGAACAATTCGGCGAGCAGCACGCGGGTGCGCTCGAACTCGGCATCGATGATCGCCAGGAAGCGCTCGCGCAGCTTCTCGTTCGTCACCAGCGCCGCATACTCGTGCATGAGCTGGAGGTTCGCGGAGGCGAGGTTCGTCTCCACGTTCGTCAGCACGTAGGTCAGGAAGGTGGAATCCGGCAGCGCGGCCTTCAGTTCCTGGAAGCCAGCGGGGTCTTCCTTCTTGAGTGCCTCCAAACCGGAGCCGACGCCGAACCAGCCCGGCAGGTAATAGCGGGCCTGGGTCCACGAGAACACCCACGGGATCGCGCGCAGGTCGGAGATCGAGTGACCCTGCTTGCCGGTGCGGCGGGCGGGACGCGATCCGATGCGGGCGTGCTCCAGCGCGTCAAGCGGCGTGGCCTGGCGGTAGAAGGTGATGAAGTCCTCGGCGTGGAGGAGGGCCTGGTAGGCCTGCTGGCTGGCCTGCGCGAGGCGCGGCATGAAGCGCTCGCACGGATCCTGCTGTTTCACGCCGAAGCGGTGGCGCGCGGTCGTAACCGCCGCACCCGCGAGCAGCAGCTCGAGGTTGTAGGTGGCGTTGGCGAGGTTCGCGTACTTCTGGGCGATGGTCTCGCCCTGCTCGGTCATGCGGAAATGGCCGGACATCGCGCCGTGCGGCAGCGAGGCCATGAACCAGTGCGTCGGACCCGCGCCGCGGGAAATGGTGCCGCCGCGGCCGTGGAAGAAGCACAGCGGGACACCATGCTCCTTGCCGGTGGCGGTGAGGGCTTCCTCCGCCTTGTGGAGGGCCCACTGCGCGGCGAGGATGCCGCAGTCCTTGTTGGAATCCGAGTAGCCCAGCATCACCTGCTGGGTGGTGAAGCACTCATTGGTGCCCACCAGATACGAGCGGCTGCGGCGCGTGAACGGATGCTCCAGGAAGGCCGCCAGGATGTCCGGCGAGCGATCGAGGTCATCCATCGTTTCGAACAGCGGCACGACCTCCAGCGGGCAGGCGAGGCCGCCATCGATGACCTCCATCAGCCCGGCCTCGCGGGCCAGCAGATAGACGCCGAGCAGGTCCGAAAGCTGGCGGGTCATCGAGATGATGAGCGCGCCCAGTCCGGCATCCCCCCACGCGCGGCGGTGGCGGACCAGCACGCGGTAGCAATCGAGCACGGCCGCGGCCTCCGGACCGGCGACGATGCCCTCGTGCAGGAACGGGCGGGTCGAGGTGAGTTCGGCATTGAGGAACTCCAGGCGCTTGTCCTCCGGCCAGGTCGGATAGTTCTCGCCGTCCGGCACGTGGGCGGCAGTGAGGAGCTGGGCGATCGCCTTGTCGTGGAACTCGGAATTCTGGCGGATGTCGAGGGTGGCCAAGTGGAAGCCGAACATCTCGATCTTGTGGCGCAGCGGACGGATGTACTGCTCCTCCAGGAGGTGGCAACCGGCGTCCTGCAGCGTGCGCGCCAACAGGTCGAGATCGGCGGACAATTGATCCGGGGACACGTAACCGAGATCGCCCTTCGACTGGAGGCGGAGACGCAGCGCGACCAAGGCCGCGAGCTGGCGCCACGGCTCCTCGCTATGGCGATCGAAGATTTCCTTCACCGCGTCCTCCGCGCCGAAACCGAGCACGAACGAGAGCTCATCGATGCGGGCCTGGAGATCATCCGGCGCGGGCGTGAGGTGGCGGGACAGCGTGAGCTGCGACGACAGCGCCGCGAACTCGCGGTGGAGCAGCTCGAAGGCGGCCTGGCGGAGCTGGACCAAGGCGGTCTCGGTGACCTGCGGGGTGACGAGCGGGTGGCCGTCGCGGTCGCCACCGATCCACGTGCCGAAGGACAGGCGCGGGATGTTGCCGGCGGAACGCAACGCCTCCAGCGGCAGGCCGGCATCGCGCCAGGCATCGGTGAAGTTCAGGTCGAGGCGGTTCACCGCGTCCGGGAACAGGTCGCGGAGGTAGTGGATGGAATTCCGCAGCTCGCTGATGATGTCCGGGCGGACGAGATGGATTTCCGCGGTGCGCCACAGGGTTTCCAGCGTGGTCACCATGTGCTGGCGCAGGCGGCCGCGCTCGCGGTCCGTGTATTTCGGATACTCGTTGCGGACGAGATCGTCGTAGAGCGCACGGTGGCGCTCGCGGATGCTGGAGCGCTTCGCCTCGGTCGGGTGGGCGGTGAGCACCGGCTCGACATTCACGTCCCGCAGCACTTCGAGGATTTGCTCGGGCTTCAGGCCCAGCTCGCGGAGATCGCGGAGCGCCTGCGGCCACAGCCCGCGGATCGATTCCGCGCCGAGGACGTTCTCACGCTCACGGCGGATGGCGGCGGCCACGCGCTCCTCCACCATGTTCAGGAGCTGGAAGCCGATCGAGTAAAGCTGGGGAATCCCGGCGGGCGGATTGGCGTCGTTCGGGATGGTGCCGGACCACGGCAAATAAGGCAGCAGCGCGGTTTCGCCCGTCGATTCGAGGGCCTCGCCGAGGCAGCCGATCAGAAGGGAAAGCGTCTCATCGATCAGGTCGAAACCTTCGAGTCGCAGTTGTTCGCGGGTGGGGGTCGTGGTGGCCGTTCCGGTCATGGGCGCGGCCACTCAAGCACGAAGCGGGCCGAATGGGAAAGCGAAGCCTTGTGGTTTCCGGAAACCCACCGCCCGCCCGGGGGCTCCGGATCGTCGTAAACGATGCGCCTTCAAACGCTTCCGGCGGCCGAACGGGGCTGTGGAAACACAGCTTGCCGCTTGACGGCGCGCCCCGGGGGAGTTTCCTTCCCGCGCGCCATGCTCCGTCAGTTCCTCAAATCGAAGATCCACCGCGCCATGATCACCCACGGCGACGTGGACTATGAAGGCAGCATCGAGATCCCGACGGACCTCATGGAGGCCGCCGGACTGTGGGAGGGCGAAAAGGTCCTCGTGGCCTCCATCACCACCGGCAACCGCCTCCAGACCTACGTCCAGCCGGGCCCTCCGGGACTGGGCCACATCATCATCAACGGCGGCGCCGCCCACCGCATCAAAGTCGGGGAGCGGGTCGCCATCATGGCCTTCTGCCTGTCCGAGACCCAGGTGGTCGCGCAAAAGCTGGTCCTCTCCGAAACCAACGAAATCATCCGCCAGGGCCGCTGACCGCCCCGGATACCCCCGATTTTTCGCCACAACTCCCCGCTTTACAAGGTGGGGACCGCCTCCCATAGTCCCGCGCCCATGATTCTCGCTGACATTCCTTGGCTTAACCTCAGCATCAACCTGTTGCTGGTGATCTTCTTCTTCGTCTGCGTGATGATGGTCCTGCTGATCCTGATGCAGCGTCCGAAGCAGGAAGGTCTTGGAGCCGCGTTCGGTGCCAACGTGACCGACCAGGTCTTCGGTGCCCGCACCACCAACGTCCTCCAGCGCGGCACGGTTTACCTCGCCTCCGCTTTCTTCGTGCTGGCCCTCACGCTCGCCATCCTCTTCGGCCACCGCAACAACGCCATGTCGCTGGTCGACAAGAATGCGAAGGAAGCCCCTGCTGAAATCGCCCCTGCCGAGCCGACCCCGGCTGCTCCGGTCGTTCCCGCCGCCCCGGTGGAAACCCCGGCTCCCGCTCCGGCCCCGGCTGACGCCGCTCCGAAAACCGAAGAAGCACCGAAGACCGAGGCTCCCAAGACGGAAGCTCCGGCCGAGCCTGCGGCCCCGGCCCAACCGGCCGCTCCCGCCGACGCTCCGGCTCCGGCCAATGGCGGAGAAAAACCCGCCGGTCAGTGACGCTTTTCCGGCGTGACCGCCACGCCTGAGATCTCCGACGATGCCCCGGTGTGGGCACGCGCGGAGGCATTCCCCGCAGCTCCCGACGGATGGGGGTGGACCGATCGCAAGGGCGGTCAGCACCCCGTTTCCTCCCTGGAGGAGCTCGCGGGTTCGATCCGGGAGGACCGTTCCTCCGCCATCGACCTCGTCTGGACCCCCGCGAGCCCGCGGATGGTGGTGCCGGAGGAAATCCCCGAGCTGTTCCACGCGCTCTTCCACGCCCGCCGGCGCTGGACCGCCGCCGATCTGGAGCACTCCCACGGCCAGCTCAAGATTTTCGGAGCCGGGGTTGCCGCCATGGTGGCCATGGCTTGGTGGAAGGACCAGCCGCTGCTCACCTCCACCCCGCTCGGCATCGCGCTGCTGCTGTTCGTGATGTTCGCGCTGATCCCGTGGTACCAAGCATGGAAACGCGGCCGCGAACTCCACTCCTGGACCCCCGAGAGCATGACCGCCGCGGTGGCACCACTGCGGTTTGAAACCTGGCTCGATCTCCAACGCGCTCCGTTCACCCGGTTGTTCCTCGTCCTGATGACGCTGACCGGCCTGGCGCAGATCTTCTCACCCGCCGGCCACAGCTCCATCGTCACCGCCGGTCTGGTGAAATCCGCCTACCTCCACGGCGAGACCTGGCGTCTTTTCACCGCCCCCTTTCTTCACGGCAATGAACTTCACTGGTTCATGAACATGGGGGCACTGCTCTATCTCGGCAGGCGCTTGGAGGTCCTCGCCCGCTGGCCGCATCTGGTGGTGGTGTTCCTGTTCTCCGCGTGGGTCGGCGGCGAAGCCTCGGCCCGGTTTGTCGAAACCATGTCGGTCGGAGCCTCCGGCGGGCTGATGGGCTGGCTCGGATTCCTGCTGGTGTTCGAAACCCTGCACTCACGGTTGGTCCCGCGCTCGTCGCGACGGCGCTTGCTCGCGGGCGTGGCACTCACCGCGTTGATCGGCCTTATCGGCTACCGTTTCATCGACAATGCCGCTCACGCCGGTGGCCTGCTCGCGGGCATGATCTACGGGATCATCGTGTTCCCGAAATCCTCCTCCCCGCACCGGCCGCAAAGCACGCTCACCGACCGCGTGGTGGGCGGCCTCGCGCTCGCCGCCACCCTGGCCTCGGTGGGCTTCGCGATCTGGAAGGTCCTCGGAAGGAGTTGAGCCTTTAGGCGAGGAAGGTCTTCCCGGGGGCGGAGGCCTAAAAGTTTGCTGGTTTGCAGTGTTCAGTTTTCAAGAAGTGAAGACTGACAGACCTCCAGCTCTTCCTTTTGCGATTTTTGCGCTGCTTTGCGGCTGAAATCTCCCCAGCCTCCGCCTCGCGGAAGACCTTCCTCGCCTGAAGGCTCAACTCCTCTCCCCCATGCTGCCCGCCCTAGTCACCCCGGTCCCCGGCCCGCGCTCCCAAGAACTCGCCGCCCGCCTCGGCGCGGTGGAGTGCCGGAACACCACCTTCCGCTCGCCGGAATGGCCGGTGTTTTGGGAACGCGCGGAGGGGGTGAACGTGTGGGACTCCGATGGCAACCGCTTCCTGGAACTCACCAGCGCCTTCGGTGTGGCCACACTGGGCCACGGCTTCACCGCTGCCGCCGCGCGCGCCCAGTCCCACCACCTGCTCCACGCCATGGGCGATGTCCACCCGGCGCGCCTGAAGGTGGAACTGTGCGAACGCCTCAGCGCCCTGACCTTCGAACGCTGGACCGGTGAAAAAGGCAAGGCCCTGCTCGGCAACTCCGGCTTCGAGGCGGTGGAGGCCGCGCTGAAAACCGCCGCGCTCGCCACCGGCCGGAAGGGCATCGTCGCCTTCCAGGGTGCCTACCACGGCCTCGGTTATGGCGCGCTGCTGGGCGCGGGCATCCCATGGTTCCGCGAACCGTTCGAGGGCCAGCTCGCCCGCGTCACCACCCTGCTCCCCTTCCCCGCCGATGACACCGCCCTCGAAACCTTCCGAGCCGCGCTCGCGGAGGTCGACGGTACGGACATCGGCGCGGTATTGGTCGAGCCGATCCAAGGCCGCGGCGGCATCGTGATCCCGCCACCGGCATTCCTGCGGGAACTGCGCGAGTGGTGCGACCACCACGGCGCGCTGCTGGTGATCGATGAGATTTTCACCGGTCTGAACCGCACCGGCAAGCCCTTCGCCTGCGAGTGGGACGGCGTGGTGCCCGATCTCGTCTGTCTCGGCAAGGCGCTCAGCGGCGGCTTCCCGATCTCCGCCTGCGTGGGCAAGGCCGCGGTGATGGACCGCTGGCCGGAGACCCACGGCGAAGCCCTCCACACCAGCACCTTCCTCGGCAATCCGATGGGCTGCGCGATGGCCGTCGCCGCGCTCGACGAGCATGCGAAACCGTCCACCCCCGCCCGCGCGCTGGCCGAGGGCGAGGCCCTGCACGCCGCGCTTTCCACCCTTTCCGGCGAGCCCTTCGTCACCGCGATCCGGGGCCGCGGGCTGCTCCAGGCGATCGAACTCCATCACCCGGACGGCCGCCCCGCCGGAGACCTCGCCATCGCCCTGGTGCAGGAACTCCTGCAGGAAGGCATCCTCCTGCTGCCCGAGGGCCCCGTCGGCCACGTGCTCGCTTTCAGCCCGCCGCTCGGCCTGACCGCGGAGGAAATCGACTGCGTCACGGAATTGCTTCGCAACGGGTTACGGCGGAAAAATAGGTGACCCGGCTGTCCGGCGGCGCTCTCAGGAAGACACTCTGTTTTTGTAACGTCCGTTTTCCGCATGAAATCCCACGCCCCCTTCGCGCTGGCACTTGCCCTCCTGACCCTGCCCGTCCACGCCGATCCCGCTCCCGCGCCGATCGACGCCACGCTGACGGATGCCGCGCTTTTCACCAAACCGGTCAAGGACCTGATGCCCGCCACCGGCGGCTTCGCCTGGCTCAGCGACAAGAAGGACGGACTGCGCGCCAATGCCAGCCGCTGGTCGTTGTTCGGTGAAAAGACCGGCGAGATCGTGATCCGCGGCGATGAGACCAAGACCAGCTCCGTGAGCGTGTCGCTCTACAACCGTGGCGACGACGGCGAGATTTCCGTAAAGGATCTGGAAGCGCGTTTCGAGGATTGGAAAAAGCGCCTGACCATCGGCCTCGGCAATCCCGGCGAGGTTTACTCGCAGCGCAGCGCCGTGAACCTCAAGGGCTGGATGTGGAAGAAGGACAAGGCCGCGTGGCTGCTCGAATCCTCGATCAGCCGTGGCGACGGCGCTCCGCAGGCCGAGTTCCTGCGGCTCCGCCTCGCCTCGCTCGACACCGCCGGGACGAAGGCCCAGGTGGCGAAGCGCGCAAGCCTCACCGAGCACCTCGTGAAGAAGGACAATGGCGACGTTTACATCGACAACGTGCCGATGGTCGACCAGGGCCAGAAAGGCTACTGCGCCGTCGCCACCGCCGAACGGGTCGCCCGCTACTACGGCCTAGAAGTCGATCAACACGAGATGGCCCAGGTCGCGAAGACCGGCGAGAACGGCACCAGCATGGCGGAGATGGAAGAGGCGCTGAAACGCATCACCGGCCGCCTCCACATCAGCACCACCAAGCGTTTCGACTACGACGCCAAGCAGTACGAGGAGGACGTCCGCGATTACAACTCCGCGGCCAAGCGCGCCGGAGGCGAGAAATTCGAGCCGAACCCGAACGTCATCGACGTCGCCGCCCTCCAGCAGGCCGTGAAGCCGGAGATCTACCTCGCCGCGAAGGTGAAGCAATCCGGCTACAAGCGCTTCATCGCCCGTATCCAGGAATCCATCGACAAGGGCATCCCGGTGAGTTGGTCGCTCCAGCTCGGCATGTTCCAGGAAGCCGGTCTGCCCCAGACCCACGGCGGCCACATGCGGCTGATCATCGGCTACAACACCAAGACCGAGGAGGTCATTTACTCGGACTCGTGGGGAGCCGGGCACGAGCTGAAGCGCATGCCCGCCGGTCATGCTTGGTGCATGACGATGGCGCTGTATACGATGGCGCCCACCTCGTGAAGCTCGACCGCCTCCTCGCCAAACACCAGTCGATGGGCCGCAATGAAGCCCGCCGCCGCATCCTGCGCGGCAGCGTGCGGGTGGATGGCGAGGTGGTCACGCGCCACGACCAGGAGGTCGACCGCTTCAGCGGCGTGACGCTGGAGGATGAAATCGTCCGCGCGCCGGAACGCCGGCTCCGCATCCTGTTGCACAAGCCGGTCGGCGTGGTCAGCGCCACCGTCGATGCCGAGCACACCACCGTGATCGATCTCATCGATGACCCGGACAAGCACACGCTGCACATCGCCGGACGCCTCGACCGGAACACCTCCGGGCTGGTGCTGCTCACCAACGACGGCAATTGGTCAAAGCGGCTGATGGACCCGGCCCACAAGGTGGACAAGGTCTATCTGGTGGAGACCCGCGACCCGATTCCACGGGAAGCAGTGGCCGCCTTCGCCGCCGGATTCTATTTCCACACCGAGGACCTCACCACCCTGCCCGCGGAGCTGGAGATTCTCGGCGAGCGGCAGGCGCGGCTCACCCTCCACGAGGGCCGCTACCATCAGGTGAAGCGCATGTTCCACCGCATCGGCAACCGCGTCACGGCGTTGCATCGGGTGAGCGTCGGGGAGTTCCGGCTTCCGGAGGATTTGAAGCCGGGGGAGTGGCGGTTTTTAGCCAAGGAGTAGGGACATTCCTGTCCCGTCTCTTCAGAATTTGCCAGCGAAGCTGGGTGGCTTTTCCAAACGGGACAAGAATGTCCCTACTCCCAGTCAATGCCGCTGCTGTTCGAGCAGCAGGCGGAAGAGGTCGTGCGACTTCTCCAGCTCGGCGAAGGTGCCATCGCCCACGATCCGGCCGCCGTCGAAAACGAGGATGCGGTCGGCGATGCGGATGGTGCTGAAACGGTGCGCGATGATGAGCGTGGTGCGGCCGCGGGCGAGGTCCGCCAGCTCCTGCTGGATGCGCGCCTCGCTCTCGGAATCGAGCGCACTGGTCGCCTCATCGAGGATCAGCACCGGAGCATTACGCAGGAAGGCACGCGCGATCGAGATGCGCTGCTTCTGGCCGCCGGAGAGCTGCGCGCCACGCTCGCCCACCGGGGTATCGTAGCCCTGCGGCTGCTTGACGATGAAATCATGGGCGTTCGCCTGGCGGGCGGCTTCGAGCACCTGCTCCTTGCTCGCGCCTTCCCGGCCGAGCCGGATGTTCGCCTCGATCGAATCGGAGAACAAAACGGCCTCCTGCGGCACCAGCGTGATGTGGTCGCGCAGGTCCTTCTTCCGCACCTCGCGCAGGTCGGTGCCATCGAGTTGGATGGATCCCGCGAGCGGATCGTAGAAGCGCGGCACCAGGCTGGCGAAGGTGGTCTTGCCCGCGCCGGACGGACCGACGAGCGCCACGATCTGTCCGGCGGGAATCTCGACATTGATGTCCTTCAACGCCGGGGAATCGCCGTAGGAGAACGACACATCGTGGAACGTGATCGCGCCCTTCACATTCGAAATTTTGGCGGGAGCCACCGGGTCCGGCGTGCTTTCCGGGGCATTGAGAATCTCTTCGAGACGGTCGAGCGACACGCCGCCCTGCTTGAGGCGGTTGTGAACCTCGCCGAGCTTCTTCATCGGGTCATAGCACATGTAGAGCGCCGCCACGAGCGGGATGAAGGCCTCCAAGGTGAGGTGCTGGCGCGCGCCATAAAAGAGCGCGATGGACACCACGATGGCGGACACGAACTCGATGGCGGGCGGGGCGAGGAAGCGGTACTTGATGACCTTCAGATGGAGCTTCGTCCAGCGGGCGAGGCCGGAGAGGAAGCGCCCGGCCATCAGATCCTCCAGGTTGAACGCGCGGATCTCACGGGCGGCACCGAGCGTCTCGCTGAGCACGGCGGTGTTGTCCCCCTGGGTATGCTGCATCAATGCCGCGCGACGCATCAGCTTCTTGCCCACGAGACGGATCGGCAGCACACAGATCGGGATGCTGATGAGGCACAGCAGCAGGAAGAACGACTCCTTGCTCTTCCAACTGCTGTAGGCGAGGAAGCCGAGGGCGCTGACCAGCGTGAGCGGTTGTTTCACGATGTCGTTCGCCACCGTGGTGATGACCATGTTCATCATCTGGGTGTCCCCCATCACGCGGCTGATCAGGTCACCGGTCTTCTTGCCGCTGAAGAACCCGAGCGGCAGGCGCTGGAGCTTGTCGAACACCTTCTGCTGGATGTCCTTCAGTACCTCGAGGCCGCACTGGGTGGTCCAGTAGACATTGAGGAAGCCCGCGGCCCCGCGGATCAGGAAGGCGATGGGCATGATGGCACAGGCGGCGATGAGCAGCCAGATGCCCGCGTTCTCCTTGCCGGCGTATTTTTCGAAATCGGCCGCGATTTCCTGCTGTTTTTCGGCGGTCTTCAGCTTCCCCGGAAACGCCTTCTCGATGATCCGGGTGGCCTCCTCCTCGCCATTGGTCTTCGCCAACGCGTCCCGGGCATCCAGCACCGTCTGCGACTGCCCGAAAATCACCGGGAACACGGTGCTGAGCAGGAACGGCATGCCGAAACCGCTGGCGGCCGCGAAGATCACCCCGGCGATCATGGACGCGACAAAGCGGCCTTTGACCCGGCCGAGCAGCGCGAAGTAGGGACGGAAGCGTTCGAACATCGGGCGGGAGCATCGGGGGCACCCGCCCGGGTAACAAGCCGGAATAAACCCCTCAGGATTTGGTGATTTTCCAGCGCAGGAAGCGCCTCTGGGCCGATCCGGTGACGACCGAGGCCTTCAACTGGCCGCCGGTTTTGGTGACCGTCACCCCCGAGGTGGTCCAGTTCACCATATCGAACGAGAACTCGGCTCCATAGGTGATGTCAGCGCGATCCACCGGCAAGGGGCGGGAAATCGTGAACGAGGAATCCCCGGAATCGTAGACCATGGAGTCGGTCGACACGTTCCTCACCAACGGATTGAGGGAAAGGGCATACTCAAGGATATTCGGGATGCCGTCGCCATCCGTATCGGTGGTAAGCGGAACGCCGATCAAGGTGGGGTAGTCGTAGTTCAACCACGCGTTGAATCCGGTCAGGGCCGGGGTATTGGTCGGCACCACGGTGAGGGCCTGGCCCCACACACCCGGCACCGCGCCGTTCATCTCGCGGATCCGCAGGCGATAACTGGCTCCGGCCACGAGGGTTTCCCCGGCCGAGGTCGCGTCCAAGCGGGCCGAAGCGGCCGTTCCCGGCAGGCTGGTCACCGTGATCGGGGACAGCACCGTGGAATTGCTGACCGCCACGTCATCGATCCACACGCCGGAGGTGTCGGCGCGGGAGGTACCGGTGGTGAGGTTGCTGGTCGAAAGGATCGCGGAGCCCACGTCATTCCGGAAGGCGAAGCGAATGCGGATCGTCTGCCCGGCGTAGGACGCGAGAGAAACGGTCCGCGCCGTGAAGGCCGTGTCCGCGGTGTTCACCCCAGTGGAGGCCGCCAGACCGGGCAGATTCCAGACCGACGTCCAGGTAGTGCCGCCATCCGCGGAGATCTCCGCGTGGATGAAGTTTGTCTTGAGCATCGGCCCGCGGCGGCTCTGGAACGTCAGATTGCTCGTCGCGGTGGGGATGATGTTCCGGTCGATCGTGAAGGTGTCCAGGGTGTCGGAGACGGAATCCACGCCGAGACGGAACGCCTTGCTGCCGGTTTTCTTGTTCCGCGAGCTGCGCAGCTCGTAGATGCCCGTGCCATCGATCACCTGCGGGGTCGGGCTGTCTTCCGCCCCTTCCGTCCAAGTGCCGGCACCGATCCGCGCCACCTCGAGCTGGTAGCTGGTGGGCGTATTTTCCGGAGTGAACAGGTAGGTGGCACCGGCCACCGGCGGCGCGGCGGGACCGGTCAAGGGCAGCGGCGGCTGCGGCACCACAGCGGTGTAGGCACCGTAAGCCATCCACCGCCCGCCCATCATCGCGCGGGCGCGCAGCCACCAGGTGTCGCCAGGCACCAGGGTTTCCCCCACGGTGGCGGAACTGAAGGCCACCTGCGTGGCGGGCGAGACCGTGGACAGGGTTCCCCTCTTGTCCGGCCACTTGCAGTTGGTGACGCTGATGTCATCGAGGTAGATGCCAGTGGTCGTTCCCGGCGTGTTGCCCACCGTGTAAATGGTGCCGCCGGTGGCGGGGGTGTAGTACAACCGGAACCGCACCCGCAGGATGCCCGAGGTCGGGAGGTCGAGCGAAGCGCTGGTGAAGGCCGCGTCGAGGTTGTTGGTGCCATTGTATTGAAGCGTGTTGAGCACGCTCCAGGTCACGCCCCCGTCCAGGGACGTCTCGACGTTCATGAACATGTTCGCGGTCATCTGCCCGCGCTTGTAGGCGAAGTTCAGCTTCGCGCCGGAAGCCAGAACGATGTCGCGGTCGATCTCGAAGCTCTGGTCCGGAGCCCCACCCACGACCGGGTCGTAGGACGTGGGAATCGTGAGGCGGAAGGACTTCGCGCCAGTATTGTGATAGGTCGTCGCGATCAGCGGGGCGGCGGCACCATTGGTGGTGCGGTCGATCACCTTCGGCGCGGGCGAGTCCTCCGCCCCCTCCGTCCAGGTGGCCGGCTGGACCTTGAAGCAGCCGACCTCCACTGCGTCCGAAAAATCGGGACGGGCGAAGAAGTAGTTGGTGGATCCCGTGGCCGGTGGCGTGGCCGAGCCCGAAACGATCAGCGAATCCGTGAGCTTCTCCGGATTCATGAGCGTCACCGAGTAGGTGTAGGAGCCCACATGCCCGCTGGGGATGTCGAAGTTGGAGACCTTCACCTTGAAGGTGGTGTCGGAATTGACCGCCTTCACGGCGGCCGCCGCCGGCACCTGCCAGACGATGGAATTGTCCCCGTAGCCGGATGTGATCGAGAACACACCCCAGCCCGCGGCCGGCGCGATTTCCACGTCGTTCGCGTCATACATCTGCACGGTGGTCTGCGCCGTGAAGGTCGCGCCGGGATACGAAAGCGACCAGTAAGGGCTGTTCAGTGGTGCCGGGAAATAGCCAGCGGCCGGATAGGGCACGTAGCGGGCAGCGGCCCCGGTGTCGGACTCCCCCGAAATCTGGGCGACGTAGAGGGTATTGGTGGGGGCCTTCGGACCGCCGGACTGCTCGGTCTTCAGGCCCGGGGTGTCACCGGTGGCGAAATTCGTGGACTGCACGCGGAGCAGCCAGCGGCGGTGGCCGACGGCCGTGTTCCAGGTCGACACACCAGCGGCATCCTCGCGCATGTAGGCATCGATCGCACCCGGGCCGAAGAAGCCATTGGCGAGGTTTCCGTAATGGTTGCCATTCCATGCCACCGCGGACCAACCGGTCAGGTTCGAAGCCGGCGAATGATTCATCGCGCTCGATCCATTCCGCGCGATGAGCATGGCGGAAGCCTGCGCGGCGGTCGACTTGAGCGTGCTCAAGGACGGGGCAGCGGCATCACCGGCGGTGTAGGCGATGGTGGAGGAAGTATTGAGCTGGGCGGAAGCCGGCACCTTGCAGAGGGCGCGCACGAAGTTCACCCGCCTCTCGACATCATCGGAAAAAGCCGCCGCCACCGTCCCGGGAGCGCCGGTGGTGTAGCTACCGGTCCAACCAATGCGGCTTTCATATCCCTCCGACGCCTTGTAGACCGACTGCCAGAACGACACCACGTCGTTGCGCTGGGTGGTGTCCACCGAATAGCCATCCGTGCCGGGGGCCGCGCCATTGCCGGTCCATGCCTGCGCCGCCGGTATCCACCCCAATCCCAGAGCCAATCCGAGCCATCCGCCGCGCACGAAATTCATGCGGGCTTCTAGAAGGTCGCAGCCGCCTAATCAATAGCAGTTAGGCCTTCAGGCAAACTCGTAACGGAGGGCAGATAGTGCAAAAAGCGCCGCCGTCTCCGTCCTCAGCACCGTCGGCCCGAGCGTGACCGGCTTGAAATCGACCCCCAGCGCGGCGGCGGTTTCCTCCGGAGTGAAATCCCCCTCCGGCCCCACCAACGTGGTCACCACCGGCACCTCGCCCGCGCCACGGACCACATGACGCATCTCGCGAGCGCCCGGAGCCAACGAGGCGATCAGGCGCAGCCCCTCCGGCGGAGCCGCCAGCCACTTCATGAAATCCAACGGTTCGGCGACCTCCGGCAGGAAGTCGGTGCCGCACTGCTTGCAGGCTTCCAGCGCCACCCGCCGCCACTTGTCCGCCTTGCCATCGCCTGGCTGGACGATCGTGCGCCGGGTCACCAGCGGCTGGATCGCGGCCACACCGAGCTCAACGGCCTTTTGGACGACGAGGTCCATCGTCTTGCCCTTCGGAATGGCGATCGCCAGCACCATGGCGGGCTGCATCCGCGGCAGGGTCCGGGTTTCACCCAGCGCGAGGCCCACCCGGTCCCGGGCCACCTCACGGACCACGGCCTCGGCGCGGCGGCCACGGCCATCGAACACCGTCACCGTGTCACCGGCGCGGATGCGAAGCACCTGCGAGAGATGCTTCGCCTCGTCTCCGGCCAGCCACGCCTCCTCGTTCCACGAGTCCGGGGAAAGATAGAAGCGCGCCATGGCCGGGGCGGGATCAGAGATCAAAGAAACGCCGGGCCTTCTGGAAGAAGGACTCCTGCATCGGGGAATTCTGCTCGCCGATGGACTCCGAGAATGCGCGCAGCTTGTCCTGCTGCTCGCTGCTCAGTCTCGTCGGCACCTCCACCTGGGCCTTCACGTGGAGATCGCCACGGCGGCCTCCGGAAAGCGCCGGCATCCCCTTGTCGCGGAGCCGGAACACCGTGCCTCCCTGCGTGCCCGCGGGGATCTTGATCGAGGACTGGCCATCGAGCGTCGGAATTCTCAGCTCGCCGCCGAGCGCCGCCGTGCTGAACGGCAGCGGCACCTCGCAGAACAGGTCGGAGCCATCGCGTTCGAAAACGTCGTGATCCTTCACATGGAGGAAGACGTAGAGGTCGCCCCCCGCGCCGCCGCGGACGCCCGCGTCACCGTTGCCGGAGGAACGCAAGCGGGTGCCGGTGTCGACGCCGGCCGGGATGCGGATCTTGATCCGGCTGTCCCGCTGGACACGGCCCTCGCCCTTGCAGGAACCGCAGGGATCGGACACCACCTCGCCCGCGCCACGGCATTCCGGGCAGGTCGATTGCTGGATGAAAATGCCGGCCTGGCGGGCCACCACGCCGCGGCCACCGCAAGTCGTGCACGGGCGGGTGCCGCCGCTGCCCTTCGAACCGGTGGAGTGGCAGGTGTCGCAGCCGTTGAAACGCTCGATCTCCAGCTCCTTCTCGACGCCGCGGGCGGCCTCTTCAAGGGAGATTTCCAGATCGTAGCGCAGGTCGCTGCCGCGCTGCTTGCTGCCCTTCTGGCGGCGGCCACCGCCACCCCCGAAGAACTCCTCGAAGCCGCCACCGAAGGCGGAGCCAAAGACCTGCGAGAACAGGTCCATCGGATCGTGGAAACCACCACCGCCGCCGAAGCCGCCGCCACCAAAACCACCTCCACCGCCGAAGGCGGCATGGCCGTAGCGGTCGTACGCGGCGCGCTTGTCGACATCGCTCAGGGCCTCGTAGGCCTCGCCGAGCTCCTTGAACTTGTCTTCGGCCTCCTTGTCCCCCGGGTTTTTATCCGGGTGGAATTTCACCGCCAGTTTGCGGTAGGCCTTCTTGATCTCCTCCTGCGAGGCATCCCGGGCCACTCCCAGGATCTCGTAATAGTCACGTTTATCGGACATGGTGGACATGGCTGGGGCTCCTCAGGCGCTAGGGGCTTTCGAAACGACGACGCTGGCGGGGCGCAGCAGGCGGTCGCGCAGGCGGAACCCGCGGCGTGTCACACGCAGCACCCGGCCTTCCGGCACCTCCGCGCTTTCCTCCTCGGTGACAGCGTCGTGGAGGTTCGGATCGAAGTCCTTCCCTTCCGCCGGAATTTCCTCCACGCCCTGCGAGGCGAGGAAGTCGGAGAGCTGGCGGCGCACCATGTCCATGCCGATGTAGATCATCGAGCCTTGGTCCTTGGAGGCGGCCATCATGCCCATTTCAAAGTTGTCGATCACCGGCAGCAGCTCCTCCAGCAGGCGCTGGTTGGCGTAGCGGAGGGCGTCCTCGCGCTCGCGGGCGGCGCGCTTGCGGTAGTTCTCCAGGTCGGCGGCGGTGCGGACCGCCACTTCCTTCCACTTCGCGGCTTCCGCCTCGAGCTGCTCCCAGGGATCCAGCTCCGCCGCTTCGGCAGCGACGTCCGGGGTCGCGGCGGGGGCGTCTTCGAGGACCTCCGTTTCGGCTGCGGCCTTGTCGTTGTCGGAATTCATGGCGCTACCTGTATCGACGCCAGCCCCCGCGTCAACCCCCGGGCGGCACTGAAAAAAAGGCCGCCGCCCCTCGCGGGACGGCGGCCGGTGTCACGAATCCAAGAAGTTGGATCAGAAATTGTAGTTCAGACCGATCGAACCGCCGTGGCTATCCAGGCCCTCGCTCTCCGTGGAGATCTCCCCGCGGTAGCCGATGTCCAGGATCAGCGCCGGAGTCAGGCTGATGCCCGTGCCCGCCGTCAGCAAGATCGCCGAATTCAGCTCCGGACCCACCACCGAGAACGGAGCACCGTTCGGCAGGGTGGCCAGCGCGGTGTTCCCGCCGTCCTCGAACTCATGGGCATAGGCTGCCGAGGCGTAGGGACTGAAGCGCCCGCAGGCACCCTTGATCCGGTAGCCGATCAGCCCGCGCAGCGAGTCCACGCTGTAGCTGCTGATGCCGATCGGGAACGGGCCACCGGCGGTGAAGCCGTCCGCATCGATGTTCTGGTACTCCACGCCCGCGAATGGACCGTGTTTGAAGGAACCAGCATCGAAGGTGTAGCCGACGGTCCACAGCGCCTGCACGCTGTTGGCATCGAAGTTGGCGCCGCTGGCTCCCACCAGCACGCCGCCGAGCGAGCGCGAGGCATCGATGCTGTGATTGCCGTAGCCGACGAGCGCGTCCGAGTACCAGCCGGTGGAGCCGCCGAGCGTGGCGTAAATCGCGCCGCGCAGGCTGTCGATATCCGAGCTGCCGCCGGTGTAATCGAGATCGCTCTTCGAGCCATTGAGCAGCGCGCCGATCACGAAGTTCGGCGAAACGCGGTAGTCGATGCCCACGGTGAACGCGGAGACGTTGCCATCGTAATCCGAGAGCGAGGTCGGGCCGCTGTAGTCCTGCCAGTCATAGGACAGGCCGCCCCAGACATTGAACGGACCGCTGGAGGAAACCGACGCCGGAGCCGAGGGAGCCATGCCACCCTTCGCGCTGACCTGGGTGCGATAGAGGCCGCCGCCTTCATCGCTGTCCCGCAGGCCCGCGAGGCGGTCGCCGATCTGGCGGTGCAGCGTGTAATCGCTGTTCACCACGGAGGCGGTGAGGGCCAGGTAGGTGGACGGATCGATCGCGGCGAGGCTGGCCTGCACCGTGGCGAGGTTCGAGTAATCGAGCGCCGCGATGAAGTCCTGCACCAGCGGGTTCGGGGTATTCACCGAGGCGTCCAGGGCCGCGCCGAGCGAGGCCTGGTTCGGAGTGATGCCCGGCAGGCCGGCGAAGTTGTGCTGCACGGTGAGCACGATGTTCGTCCCGCCATCCGCCAGCGCGGCGGTGGTGAAGAAATTCGTGAGCACGGTGGTGGTGGCGTTCGCGCCGCTCTCACTGGCGAAGAACGGGCCGCTGTCCACGATGTTGCCGTTGAACTGCACGCCGAGCGCTCCCATCGTGCCGAAGTTCACGATGCCGGAGGCGCTGTCGACCACCGTGTAGGTGCCGTTGCCGATCGCCTGGTTGATGTTGGTGGCGGCGATGCGGATGTTCGCGCCGTTCACGTTGTAGGTGTTCGCACCGGTCTGGACGATGAGGTCGCTGTTGACACCGTTGTTCACGGCGGTCTGCGGGGCCACGTCCCAGCGGATGAACGATCCCGGGCTGTGGGTCACGTTGCCGGTCAGATTGAGCTGGCCGATCGCGTTGGTCGGCACGGCATCGAGCGTGATCGGCACGCTGCCCGCGCTGAAGCCGCCGGCGGTGAGGGCGATGTTCGCGTCCCAGGTGCCGGTGCCGCCGAGGGCGGAACCGCCGGCGTTGATGGTGGCTTGGGAGGTGGTGTTGCCATCGACCGGGCCGTTGATGTAGAGCCCGCCGCCGGTGATGTTCACGGTGTTGACGTTGGCTCCACCGTTGAGGAAGGCGACGCCGGCATTCGACTTGTTGATGGTCTCGGTGAAGGAAACCAGGCCGGTCACCCGGATCGTCGCGCCGCCGATCGCCGTCTGGCCGTTGATCAGGTTGAGCGTGTCGTTGCCGAGGCCCATGTTGATCGCGCCGTTGACGAGCGAGCTGGAGGCCCCGGAGGTCAGGTTGATGATATCCGCACCGCCGCGGGTGATGATCGCGCCGGTGACCGTGGAACCGGAGTTCAGGTTCAGCGTGTCGATGCCGCTGATCGCGCCATCAATGGCGGTGCCCCCGGTGCCGGTGATGGTGGAGGAGTTTGTCAGCGAGAACGTGCCCCCGCCCGCGAAGGCCTGGATACCCGTGGTGCCGCTGATCGAGCCGGTGTTCGTCACCGTGGAGTTGTCGCTGACGCGCACGCCGTCGCCGGTGCCGCCGGTGATGGTGCCGTTGTTGACGACGGTGGCGGAATCATCGAGCCAGACGCCGGCGACCGTGCCGCTGATCGTGGCCCCGAGGTTGTTCGTCACCGAACCGCTGTCCTGGGCGTGGACCCCGTCGCCGCCGTTGCCGGTGACCGAGCCGCTGTTGTTCAAGATCAGCGAATTCTGGGCGTTGATGCCGCCGACGCTGCCGGTGATCGAGGCCGTGCTATCGTTGATGATGTTCGCGGAATCCAAGGCGAGGATACCGTTGCCACCGTTGCCGGTGATCGTGCCGAGCGAGGTGTTGGTGACTATCAAACCGTTGCCTCCGCTGACGCCGTGGACACTGCCGGTGATCGATCCGCCGGCGATGGGAAGCGAGGTGAGCACATCGTAGGTGGTGAGGGTATTGACGGTCGAACCGTTTCCGGCGACCACGCCGCTGCCGCCGTTGCCGGTGATCGAGCCATAGGTGAGCACGTCCGAGTTGGCACCCACCACGACGCCATTCGCCGCACCGGTGATCGTGGCGCCGAGATAGTTCGTCAGAAGCGCATCCCCGCCCACGTTGACACCGTCGCCGCCGAAACCCGCATTGCCGGTGATCGAGGAGTAGTTGTCGATGAGGGCATTTCCAACCACCACCACCCCGCTGACGCCGGAGATCGTGCCGCGGTTCGTCAGCGAGTTCAGGGCTCCACCGACGCGGATGCCATTGCCAAAGCCATCGGCATTGAAGTCGCCTTGGATGATTCCGCCGAGGTTATTGGTGATCGTCGTGGCATTGCCGGTGACGAAGATGCCGGTGTTGTCACCGCGGATCAGGGAGCTGTTCGTGAGCGTGCCAATGGATCCGGCGGACACGGCCGAGTTACCCGCACCACCGCTGATCGTGCCCGTGTTGATCACATCGATCCCGAAACCGGCCGCGCCGATGCCCCGGCCACCGGAACCCGTGAGCTGGCCGGCATTGTTGATGGTGTAATTGGCGGAAGTCACGACGACCACGTCGCCACCGGCATTGCCTGTCAGGATCGCGCCGTTGGCGACCGTCACCGTGTAAGGCGGAGTGGTGCCTCCGCTCGCGGCGATCGAGTCCGCCGCGGCCAAACCGCCGTTGTAGTTGCCCGGCACGAACACGTTGCCCGGGGTGTCAGGGACGATGATGGCACCATGGAGGATCTGAGCGGATCCAAATACGATGAGCGCAGGGAGCGCGGTTTTCGCCAAACGAAGGAACTTCGGTTTCATGTTTTCTTCAGGGTAAGGGATAGCCCGGCCACCACAGGGCCGCAGGGCCAAGCATGGGAAATGCCGCGATACCCTTTGGGGATAGTTCCTCAAAACGGCATCACAGCATCGTCCATCACCTATCCCAACCCTCACAAAACCAAGCCTCTAAAATGAGACTTTTGACTTATCCACGAGCGGTGGGGGGATAAGCCATACGCCTCAGGCGATCAGGACGGCCAGCTTGACAAACGCACCTTCCAACCGCGGATCCACGTCAATCACCCGCTCCGCCAGCGCCCTGGCCTCCCGGATCAAGGGGATATCCGAAAGGAAATCGACGAACTTCAAATCCGCCATGCCGCTCTGCGCGGTGCCCAGCACATCGCCAGGCCCGCGCAGCCGCAGGTCCGCCTCCGCGATCTCGAATCCATCCGCGGTGCTTTCCAGCACCTTCAATTTCTCCATCGCCTCCGGGCTTTTCCCATCGGTGAGCAACACGCAGTAGCCCTTGTGCCCGCCGCGTCCGATGCGCCCGCGGAGCTGATGAAGCTGCGCCAGCCCGAAACGCTCGGCATGGTGGAGGATCATCACGCTGGCGTTCGGCACGTCGACGCCGACCTCGATCACGGTGGTGGCCACCAGCACGGCGAGTTCGCCATCCCGGAACCGCCGCATGACGGTCTCCTTTTCCTCCGGCGGCAACTTGCCGTGCAGCAGGCCGATCTCGCGGCCGGGCAGGCGCTTCCGCCATTTCTCGAAGGCCTCGGTGGCGGACTCCGCCTTCAAGGTCTCGCTTTCCTCCACCAGCGGATAGACGAGGTAGGCCTGCCGTCCCTCATCGAGCTGGCTTTTGACGAATTTCGTCACGTCCGTCTGCTTCGCCCCGGCACGCAGGGCGGTGACGATCTTACCGCGACCCGGCGGCTTCTCGTCCAGCAGCGAGACATCGAGGTCGCCGTAGATGGTGAGGGTGAGTGTGCGAGGGATCGGCGTGGCGGTCATCACCAGCACATCCGGGATCGAACCCTGGCCGACCAAGCGCCCGCGCTGGGCGACGCCGAACTTGTGCTGCTCATCGATCACCACCAGCCCGAGGTCGTGGAACGCCACCTTGTCATACAGCAGCGCGTGGGTGCCGATCACGATCTGCGGCTCGCCCTCGATCGCGAGGTGCGTCGATTCCTCCTTCGCGGCGGTGAGCAGGGTGATGCGCACGCCCAGCGGCTCCAGCCAGCGCCGGAAGGTGAGGAAATGCTGCTCTGCCAAAATCTGGGTGGGTGCCATCAACGCGGCCTGCGCGCCGGAATCCACCGCCAGTAGCATCGCCGCCATGGCGACGAATGTTTTGCCCGCGCCCACGTCGCCTTGCAGCAGGCGGTTCATCGCGCGCGGCGACCGCAGGTCAGCCACGATCTCCTTGATCGAGCGCTTCTGCGCGCCGGTGAGATCGAAGGGCAGGCTTTCGTAAAAGCGCTTCAGCAGGGTCGTGCGGATGCCTTGCACCCGGCCGGAATGCTCGTCATGGCGCGCCCGACGCCACAGCACGTTGAGCTGGAGCGCGAAGAACTCCTCCAGCGCGAACCGCCGGCGTGCGGCCGCGGTTTCCTCCAGCGAGTCCGGGAAATGCACCTGCCGGAACGCCTCCGCTCGCGGCATCGCCGGATCGACATCGTGGCACCATGCCAGCGAGGCAGCATCCACCTGGTGCAGCATCAGATGGATGATCTCGCGCAGGCGGCGCTGCGGAATGCCAGACACGTTCCGGTAGATCGGCACGATCCGCTCGAGGTGGATCGAAGGCCCCTCGTCCTCCCGCAGGATTTCGAATTCCGGGTGATCGATCACCAGCCGCCCGTTCGAATCCTTCACCTTGCCGTAGACGATCACCGGATGACCGCTGGCGAGCATCTTGTGGATGAACGGCATGTTGAACCAGCGGCAGGTCACCTTGCCCGAGCCGAACAGGCCGCCGGTGCCATCCATCACCACCGCTTCATAAAACCGCCGCCCGCCGAAGCCACGCAGCGAGGCATCCACCACGGTGCCGCGCAGGCACACCGGCACTCCGGACGCCTGAACCGGAAAGGCATCGAAACGCCGCCGGTCCTCATGCCGCTTCGGCAGCCACTCCAGCACCTGCCCCGGCGTCCGCAAGCCCGCCGCGGCCAACGCCGCGACCTCCTTGGTCGGCAGCACCGGCAGCGTGGAAAGGTCGGCGGTGGCGGGGATCATGGAAATCGGTTACTCACCCAGCAACGCCAGACGGCGGAGATACTCGAAGCTATAGAGCCCGGTGGCATGGCCATCCGCCCAGCCAAGCTGGAGCGCGTAGCCGCCCACGGTGTCGATCTTCACCAGTTCGAACGCGCGCGGACCGTGCTCGACCACCGGCTTCACCACCCGTCCGAGGGCATCCGGCTCACCCTGGCAATTCGCACACGGGCAGGCGCGGCGCAGCATCGGCAGCGCGAGGTAGAGCTCCTCCCCATCCGAGAAGGAGATCGCGAGTTCGGTTCCGATGACGGTGGCTTGGGCAAAGGTGGCGGCCATGCGCGGCAGAGCATGAATCATCCCAGCTCGCCGTCCACCCGATAGGCACGCCGGCCGAAAATCGCCGAACCCACCCGCACCAGCGTGGCCCCTTCCTCGATCGCCTCCTCGTAGTCCCCGCTCATGCCCATGCTCAGACCTGCGAGCGGATGGCCGGACGCGGCAGCGAGTTCATCGCGCAGTTTCCTTACTCCCGCGAACCAGCGCCGTGGTTCATCATCGTCCGGCGGAATCACCATCAGCCCTTGGACCTCCAGCGACCGGAGCGTGAGCAGCTCCTCCAGCTCGCGACGCAGCGTGTCCGGTTCGAAGCCGCCTTTCGATGCTTCACCCGCCGGATTCACCTGGAAGAACACCTTCGGCTTCAACCCCAACTCGGACGCCACTTGGTCGGCGTAGGCGGCGAGCCGCAGTGAATCGATCGCGTGGACGGCCTCGAACAAGGGCAGGATCTTCCGGACCTTGTTCCGCTGCACACCGCCGATGAAATGCCAGCGCAGCGTGTCCGGCAGCGCACCGATCTTCGGCTCCGCCTCCTGCCAGCGGCTCTCGCCAAAAAGGGTCTGCCCGGCCGCCGCAGCTTCCGCCACCGCCTCGGCGGGAAAGGTCTTCGACACCGCGATCAACCCCACCTCCGACCGCTCCCGGCACGCCCGACGGCACGCCGCCGCGATGCGGGCCTCCACGGCCGCCAATTGCTCCGCCACCTCCGACATCAGCTCAGCGGGCGTCTCCCGACGGTTTCTTGATCATCCCGGCCATGCGGGCGTTCTCAGTGATGTCGATCAAGTCCTTGAGCACCATCAAGCCCTCGCGCTTCACCGGGTCCATGCCGCTGGGCCAACGCGGGGTGTCATCGAGATCCTCGGTCTTGTCCTTCGCCTTGCGCATGAAGCCCTCGTCCTCCACGGACGGGTCGTAGGCGTGGATGTCCGCGCCCTTCTCGATGTCCTCGAGCGAAAGCTTGTAGAACTTGAAGCGGCCGGAGTCCTCGCCCTGCTGCTTCTTGAAACGGTCCTTGCGCTCCAGATTGCGGGTCTTCTGGGTGGCATCCGCCTCCTCCAGTTCCTTCTTCCGGGTGGCGATGTTCAGCGAGACCTTGTTCTCGGCCATGCGGGTCTTCGCCTTCGTGACGTCTTCCGTGATGTAGGCGAAGTCCTTGCTCGCGGCCACGCGCGCCTTGCTCAGCTCCTGGAGCCGCGGCAGGAACAAATCCGCCTTCGGCAGTTGGTTGAACTCCCCGGCCGGACGGATGCGGTCGTGCGGCATCGCGTGGTCCAGGAACGCCTCGCCGATCTCCACCGCGTCCGCGAGACTCGGCAGCACCACGTCCGAGGCCACCCCTTCGAGCTGGGTGGAGGAACCGGACGGGCGGTAGAACTTCTGGATCGTCACCTTGAGGAAACCCGCGCGATCCCGGGCGGCGAAGAACGGCAGCATCTTGCCGATGTCCATCGGCTGCTGCACGGTGCCCTTTCCGAAGGTGGAGGAATCCCCCACGATCACGGCGCGGTTGTAGTCCTGGAGCGCGCCGGCGAGGATCTCGCTGGCGGAGGCGCTCGCCTTGTCGATGAGCACCACCATCGGGCCCTCGTAGAGCGGCTTGCGGTTGTCCGCGTCCTTCACCTGCACCTGGCCGAGCGTGTTCTTCACCTGCACCACCGGGCCGCGGTTGATGAAGAAGCCGGTCATGCGGCGCACCTCGTCGAGCGAGCCGCCGCCGTCGTTGCGGATGTCGAACACGAGGCCGTCGATCTTCTCCTCGTTGAGGCGCTGGAGGATGCGCTCGACGTCCACCGAGCAGCGCGTGGTGCCCTCGTCGAAATCAGCGTAAAACGATGGCAGGGTAATCCAACCGAGGCGGCGCGGGGTTCCTCCCGGCTGCTTCATTTCGATGATCTCGGCGCTGGCCTGCTCGTCCTTCAGCTCCACCTTGCCGCGGGTGATGGTGACGATCTTCGTCTCGCCGCGGGCACCGCCAGCCGGCTCCACCTTCAGGCGCACCGTGGTGTTCTCCTTGCCACGGATCAGATCGACCACCTTGTCGATCTTCATGAACATGATGTCCGTCATCTCGCCGCCGTTGGCGCTGTCCACCCCCACGATACGGTCGTTGAGCTTGAGGCTCGCCTCGCGGTCGGCCGGGCCGTTCACCACGATGCCGGTGATCTTGGTGGCACCGTCCTCCTCGGCCTGGAGCAGCGCCCCGATGCCGACGAGCTCGTTCTTCATGCCGTCCTTGAACCGGTTCATCTCCCGGAAGCTCATGTAGTCCGTGTGCGGATCATAGGACCGCGCCACCGCGCTGAGGAAATAGTTCGCGATCTCCTCGTCATCCACATCGTCCTTGATGCTGTGAAGGAAACGGTCGTAGCGGAGCTTGATCTTGTCCTTCGGCTCGCGGTCGCCCTTGGTCGGGTCCGGCTTGCCCTGGTCCGCGGCCATTTTCACGAGCATGTCGCGGCGCAGGGTCTCGGCCAGCACCGCCTCGCGGATCTGCTGGCGCCAGATCACCTTCGCCTCGGCCTCATCCTTCGGCCACGGAGCGTCCTTGCGGGAGCGCTGGACGGTCTCATCCTTGCTGAAATCGAAATCCGGACCGGAGAGCATCGTCTTCGCCTCCGCCACCCGGGCCTCCACCCGCGCCTGGAAGGTGTGGTAGATGTCCTGGGCCGGCTTCATGCTCTCGTTCTGGAGCAGCATCGAATGCAGCTTGTCCCCGTAAGCGGCCTTGAAGCGGTCCACATCCTGCTGCGTGAAATAGACGCGGCCATAATCGAGATCCCGCAGGTAGTCGTCCAGGAACTGCTCGCTGAGCTTGGCGTTGAACGGCAGCCGCGAGTAGTGGCTGTTCTGCAACAGGATCGCCATCTGGCGCCCCACTTCGTTGAAATCGGCCTTTTGGGCGCATGCGGTGCTCGACACTGCGGCGGCCAGAACGGCCAGCACCGACCGGCGGATGCGGATGATACTCATGGAAGGGGGCACGATGGACGTGTTTGCGGAGTCCCCCCACCTTGCCACAACCCCGCGTGATGTCGATTTATTAAAAGACCGGGAAGGCGGCTTACTTGCGGGCTTTCCGCTTCTCCAGCCACTCCTTGAAATAGGTGTCCTCCGCCTCCTGCTTCAGCTTGCCAACGTCCGGCACATCCCCGAATGGCAGCATCCGCTCGACCTCCGGCGGGCGGCGGTCGAGCTCGACCACCACGTCTGCGAGCTGGTTGCCACGCAGCGCCTTCAGCGTCACCTTGGTCCCCGGCTTGTGGCCGCGGATCCAGCGTTGGAAATCCGGCACCGCCTCCATGTCCCGCCAAACCCGGTCCCCGGCCCCGACAATCAGCTCGCCCGCCGCGATTCCGGCCTTGGCCGCCGGCCCCCCGGGAATCACGAACGTCACCCGCACCCCGAAGCGCTTGCCCGGATCGCCCGGGACCACCACCGCCACGGCCTGCATCAGGATGCCGACATAGCCCTCCCCTTCCTGCCGGTAGACGTCCAGCACCAGTTCCCGCAGCACGCTGGTGCAGCGCCGCCGGATCTCGGGATCGACCTCACCCAAGGACCGGAGATAAAGCCACTCCAGAGCCGTTTTCGGCGTCTTCCGCCCCCACGCCAGCAGCGCGTCCTGCGCCGTTTGCCGTTCCTTGAAATCCTCCGCACCGAGCTGCTTCAGCACCGCCGGAGGGGGCCCCGTGGCCGCCCGCCCCACCCCGCCCCAGGCCATCGCCAGCAAGAGCGACGGCAGGCACATGCGGCTGGAGCGGTGAAATCGCATGGTCGTACACGAAAAAGGCACCGGCTCATGAGAACCGGTGCCGGAGGGAACCTTACTGGCCCCAGATGTTCTTTTCGGGAACCTCGATCGTGTCGTTCTGCTCGAGGACGAAACGCTTGAACTGGTCCTGCTTCAAATCGAGCTTCCGGACCGTGCCATTCCGGGTCAGCAGCACCCGGTTGATGGCGCCGAACTCATCCGCGCCACCGGCGACCTGGATCGCTTGGTAAATGGTCAGTCCGGGCACGAACTCGACCTGGCCAGTGCGGCGGACATGACCGCCGACGTGCACGACCTGCTTCGCCAGTGTTTCCGCGGACGAGGCGATCACCAGGATGGTCGGGTTCTTGTAGATCTCGGCGGCCTTGTAAGCCGCCTCGATCCGGGTGCCCAGCGATGCCGGGCTGAGGCCCGCGGCCGCCACCTGGCCAATCAGCGGCATGTTCACGGTGCCCCCGTCGGAAACGGGATACTCCCCGCTCACGCGGGCGACCTCCTCCGAGGGTACGCCGCGAATGTCGATCTTGATGGCCTGCCCGGCCTTGATCGTGGTCTGCGCCGCGGCAGACGCCACGAGCCCGAGACCCGCAAGCAGGGTGAAAACGATACTCTTCAAGTTCATGTTTTTAAAGGTGCTGGTGATCGGCACGATGTCAATACAGCTCGGAATCGCCCTTGCCGCCCGCTTGCGGACGGGGAGCGGGAGCCACCGCACCCGCCGCCGGAGCCGACGCGGTCGATGCCACCGGCTGGGATTCCGCCGGAGCGTAATACGTGTAGTAGCTGGTGTAGTACTGATACTGGCTGTCGCTGCGGACATCCACGTTGTTGAGCACCACCCCGATGACGTGGCCACCCACGTCTTCCACCGCGCGCTTCACGCGCATCAGCATGTTACGCGGCAGCTTGCGGTGCTGCACCACGATCATGGTAAGGTCCACTTCGCTCGCCAGCACGGAGGCATCGCTCACACCGAGGATCGGCGGGCTGTCCACCAGCACCAGGTCGAAGCGCTGCTTCACATCCTGGATCAGCTCGGACATGCGGCGGGAGTTCAAGATGCCCGCGGCATCCGCCGGCAGGATGCCGGACGGCATGAAATAGAGGTTGTCGACCGGGGTCTGAAGAATCACGTCCTCCAGCATCAGCTCGGTGGTGAGGTAGTTGGTCAGGCCCACCGAGTTGTTGATGTCGAAGAAGGTGTGGAGGCGAGGACGACGCAAGTCGGCGTCGATCATGAGGGTGGTGTAGCCGCCCTGGGCGCAGATGTAGGCGAGGTTGACCAACGTGGTCGATTTGCCTTCGCCGGCACCGCCGGACACCACCGTGATCGAATTGTCCTCGGGATTCTTGCGGTTGAACTCGATGTTCGTGCGCAGGATACGGTAGGCTTCCGCATCCGGGCTCATGCCGCTCTGCTTGTGCAGCACGCCCACGTCCTTCGGCACCACCGCAAGCACCGGCACCTGGAGGTAGCGCTCGACGTCCTCCAGGGTCTTCACCGAGGTGTCGAGGTACTCCAGGAAGAAGGCGATACCCACCCCGAAGACCAAGCCGACCACGGCACCGAGGATCAGGTTCAGCGTCACGTTCGGGCTCACAGGACCATTCGCGATCACCGGGTTTTCATGAACCTTCACGAACGGGCTCGTCACCTTGCGCTGGGCTTCTTCCCCTGCGAGTTTGAGTTTCATGGAGTCCAGCATCGTCTGGGAGCTTTCCAGCTCCCGCTTCGCCGAGGCGTAATCCGTCGAATCGATCGAGCGCTCGAGCGCGCCTTCCAACTTCTGCTCGCTGAGGATCTTGACCTTGGCGAGACGATCCTCGGCCAAAGCAAGCTGGGCCCGCAGCGTGTCGCGCAGGCTCACCACCCCGTCATCGAGCTGGCGCTTCATCTTCTCCAGCGCCTGCGTCTGGGCCTGCACCGTCGGGTGGCGATCGCCGAGACCCTGGGTCTTCAGCGTGCCAAGCATCCGCTGCTGTTCGAGATACTGCGGATACATCGTCTTGATGATGTTTTCCGGCAGGTTGAGCCCGGCGGCATAGGCCAGGAGCTGGTCGCTGTTGTACTTGAGCAGGGTCTGGATCTGACTCTCGAGCTGGATCTTCTCCTGCTCGAGCTTGTTGGCGGTGTCCCGGGCGCTGGCAGCCCCCCGATCATCCTCGTTGATGTCGGAACGATACACACTTTCCTGACCGGTCAGAATGATCTGCTTGGTGCGCAGGATGTTGGTCAGCAGCTTCCGCTTCTCCTCCACCCGGTCCTCCTGGGCCTGCACCAGTCGGCGCAACTCCTTGAGAGCGGCATCGGAATCGGCGTTCTCATCCTCCATGCGATACGCGCGGTAGGCCTTCGCCACCTCGTCGGCGATGTCGCGGGCGTCTTCCTTGTTGGTATGGCGGACCTTGATGTCGATCAGGTCGGTGCCGCGGCGGCTCTGGGCGTCGATGATCCCCTTCAGGATGAGCAAGACGCTCTCCTTGTCGTAGGACCAGCGGTTCGGCAACTCAAGCTGGTCGGAGACCTTCATCAGCACATTGCGGGACTTGATGATTTCGAACTGGGTCGCGAAGAACTGCTGGGTCACCACCCCCGTGCTCAATTCGGCGGTTTCCTTGCCCAGCACCGTCAAACCTGGCGACGGGGGGCGCACTTCCACCACGGCGGTGCTTTCGTACTTCTTCGGCATCACGTAGGTGATCACCGCGGCCGTCATGAACACCAGAAGCAGCGTCAACAGGATGACACCATACCGGTTCTTGATAACCTGCCAGTAGTCGACCGCGTGCAGGGTCGCCTCGGAGGGGGTGGGAGTCTGCGGATTCATGGCTTGGGACGGGAGAGGATTCTGAAAGACGATCCCCTTCAAAAGACGAACTCCCGCAATGGAATCATTGCGGGAGTCCCGGGGAAGTCAAATGTCGTGACGTTTTGTAACAGCGTGAACCGACTTAGAACTCGGCACGGACACCCACGTTGATGCGGTTCCGGTTGTAAGTGTTCGCAAAGAGGTCCGAGCTGGAGTCCGTGTAGTTGTAGGACACGTCGCCGGTGATGCGATCGGTGAGCTTGACCGACACGCCGATGTAGGCGTTGAACATGTCTTCGCTCAGGCCACTGACCGCCGCGGGAATGCCCCCGAAATCGTCGCCAATCTGGGCCGGCGGCTGCGCAGCCGAGTTCCGGAGCAGACCGTTGTCAAAGCTTGCCGGGATGTAATCCACGCCGGCAAACAGCGACAGGCGCTGGGAGAGCGTGTAATCCGCGCTCACGCCAAGGCGCAGGGTCTCACGGGAGGTGAACTCATACAGGTCGAACTGGTTGGTGCCGTTGATGGCGCCGAACACGGTGCGAACGGTGTCGTAGTTCTCATTGGAGTAGCGGGCGAACGCACGCACCCGGAAGGCGGAGTTGATCTGCGAATTCAGAGCCGCTTCGAAATACGGGTTGGTGGTATCACCGTTACCGCTCACGGTATCCACGTCGTGGAGCTGCACACCAGCCTTCGCCACGAAAATGGTGTTCGGGCTGAGACGGTATTCCACGCCCAGCAAGGCATACTGGTCGGTCGCGTCGGAAGCGAGGCCGTCCGCAGTGGTCTGACCGTAGCGGTACTCCGCGGTCACGACAGCCTGCGGGCTGACCTGGTAGCGGAACTGGTTGTAAGCTTCCCACGTGAAACGGTCCGCATTCGGAACGTTGCTATCGTAGGAGAGGCCGCGCAGCGCCAGACCGGTGTAGGTCGCAAGGCGTTCGGTCCACCGGTAGCCAAGAGCGTTGTCGGTTTCCCAGTAGAAATACTCGCCGACCTGACGGGACGTGGCGTAGCCGTAAGCGTAATCCGGTTCCAGCTCGTAGGAAACGAAGCTGCGGCTGCTCAGGCGAAGGCGCTCGTTGAAGCGGTGGGTCAGGTTCACCCCGGCACGGGCCTGGGTGTAAAGATCATCCGAACCGGAAGCGCTCGGCTTGTCGAAGTAGTAAATCAGGCCGAGGCGGGCATAGACATCCCACGTGGTCTGCGGATTCGTGGACACGAACGACAGACCGACGTAAGGATTCGCGCTGAACGCCTCTTCCTTGTAGCCGGGATTCGCCAGCAGCCCACCGGGGTTGTTCGGGTCGGGAATGACCGGGGTGGCGGTCGGGTTGACGTTGTCGTCGTAGGTGAAATTGATGCCGACGGTCCATTTGAGCGGAGTGCTCTCCTGGCTTTCGGAACCGGCGTAATAAAGGCCTTCCCCGGAGGCGGAGCCCAGGGCGGACAAACCGGCGACGCCGGCAAGAAGGGTGCGTTTCATCGGAGCTGGAAATTACGGGTGAACAGAATGGGGGGGTAGGTCTATTCAGGTCGGATTGGAGAACTCCGTCTCCGTGGAGGACGGGGGCTCCAGAATCGGCGGGAATCCAGCACCAGGACCGGGAGGCAGCAGACCACCCGGGGGACGGGTGCCGGGAGGGCCGAAATTGACCGCGCCTTGACCCGGGAAATTCAGCGGGTTGAACTCCTCGTCGATGCTCTGGAGATAGAAGTCGAGATTGTCGGCGCTGCGGAGGGCGAGGTAGCCGCCGGCCACCTTGATCCAGCCTTCACCCGGAACCGGGACACGCGCGGTGTAAACCCAGGTGCTGCCGCCGCCGGTGGCGGTGGCGCGGACGCGGGTGTCGATGCCTTCCTTGGCATTGAGGTCACCGAGGTAGACGCCATTGGTGTCCACCACCTTGTAGTGCTCGGCGCTGTCGGTCGGGACGGCGCGGCCAAGGCGGGTGTTCTTCGCCCAGAGGTAATCGGTGTCTTCCTTGGCGCTGTAAGAACCGCCGCCGGTGCCCGGATCGAGTTTAGCGATCACGGCCTGCACGCTGGTGATGGCATCCGGAGCCGCGGCCAGCGAGCACTGGGCGATCAGGCGCATCTGGTCCGGAGCCGCGGTGGAGGCGGTCTGGACGATGGAGGCAACCGTGTCGGCATTGGCCTGCGAGGCTTCAATCGCGGCCTTCACCACCTCGCACGCGCAGGTGGAGTGAGCGGCCACGTTGCGCTCAACGATGGAAAGAAGATCGGACGGCTTGGTCGCGATAGCCTCCTTCACGGAGGCAGTGAGCTTCGCGCAATCCTCCGCGCCATTCGCGGAAACGGAAGCGAGGAAGCCGAAGGCTGCGCCGAAGATAGCGCGCTGGGCAGTCTTGTTCATGGGGACTGGGTCAATTTCCTGATGTGAAAATACCGGCTGAGAAATAAGCGGGCAGCGGGAATCGAACCCGCATAGCTAGCTTGGAAGGCTAGAGCTTTACCACTAAGCTATGCCCGCGTTGACGAACGCAAACTAACAGGCACCCCAAAATACCCGCAAGAGTTTTTTTGGATTTCCGACGGGCAATTTGCATGGCAAAACCCCGGTTTTTCGACGATTGCGGGCGTTTTTGCATTGCCTTTGACCACCGGTGGGCTAGCCCTGCTCCCGGTCCGCCCAACGCGGGTGTAGTTCAATGGTAGAACGCGAGCTTCCCAAGCTCGATACGTGAGTTCGATTCTCATCACCCGTACCACTTTCCGGGCAGAGCAACCAATTCATTTCCAATCGGTTCCAGCAAAAGGCATCATTCCACGCCGCTTGCCCGCCCACCGGGATCAACTTCCTGCCCTCCCGGCAAATTTCTAAAATTTCCGGCTGAGCGACACCGACCCCGCCAGCCCGAAGCGCCAAGGCAAGTCCACGGCTGTCGAGATCCCGATCCGGGGTCCTTCCATTACCGATTTCGCCGAATTCCTGATTATCAAGCACTGCGGATCATCAAGAAATGCCGCGGCATGATGTCCGCCATCGATGCCGAGGGCCTTGGTCAGCTTACCCGGTCCGGCGCAAAGATCCACATCCCGGACATCCGGCCGGCGCTCCCGCATGGCCTCCAGCCCGGCCACCGGCTCCAGCGCCCGGAGCAGCACGAAGCCGTCCATGCCGCCTCCCCGAACGAGAATGTTAAACAGCCAGTGGACGCCGTAGTTGAGATAGACATATGCATCCCCGGCTTCATGGGATGCCACGAACCGCCGCGCGCCGGGCCGAAAAAAGGTATGGCAGGCCGGGTCTCCCTCCGCCGCATAGGCCTCCGTTTCCACGATTCTACCGGCACAACCGTGCCAGTGGAACAGGCATCCGATCAACTCCCGGGCGCAGGCCACGGGATGCCGCTGGAAAAACTCCGGACCGATCCGCTCCATCTTCAGAGCCCGGTCGGGCGGTCGATGAATTCCCAAGGAATGTCATAGCGACGTGACAACTCCGCCGCCAGCGCCTTCACCCCGAAGGTCTCGGTGGCGTAGTGCCCGGCATACAACACGTTGATTCCCAACTCCTCTGCCAGCGGATAGCTCCAGTGCGGACCCTCCCCGGTAAGGAAGGCATCGATCCCGCTGGCCGCGGCCGCCGCCACCTCGCTGCCCGCCCCGCCGGTGACCAGGCCCACGCTTGAAATGGAATCTTTGCCACCCGGGCAGACATGCACCGGGCCGCCCACCGCCGCTGCGGTCGCCTCCACCAATTGCTGCCGAGTCCCCTGCCAGCCGCCGCGAAGCCCCATCGGACGCCCCTTCCAATCCAGGAACGGTACCGGATCCTGCAAACCGATCGCGCGGGCGAGCAGAATGTTGTTCCCCCACTCCGGATGGACGTCCAGCGGCAGGTGGGCCGAGTAGATCGCCAGCCCGGCGTCCATCGCCACCTTCAGCTTCCGGTAAAACGCGCCACGCACCGGCTGCGTCCCCTGCCAGAACATCCCGTGGTGCACCAGCAGCAGGCCCGGCCCGCCCGCCGCCGCGGCCTCCACCACCGCCAGCGAGGCGTCCACCGCCGCCACGATCCGCGGCACCGCGCCGCCATTCTCCAATTGCAGCCCGTTGACCGCCCCGGAGTAGTCCGCGATCTCGCCGATCCGCAGCTCCGCATCGAGAACGCCCGTCAGGGCCGCCAGATTCACACCGCTCGCATCCATGCCGCTCTCTAGCCCATGGCCGCGGGCTTGCCCAGCCCTCCCTCGCCCCCTTTGATGGCGAGGCATGCCCGCCCTCCGTTTCCTGCCGCTGCTGCTGGCCGTCGCGATTGCCCGGGCTGCTCCTCCTCCGATCGTCGCCAAGCCCCGGGAAGTCCGGTCCCAGGCGCTCGTCACCCTCCAGCTCAATGGCAAGGCCACGCCGCTGCTGGTCGACACCGGCTCGTCCGTGCCGCTGGTGGTGTTCCCGGAAACCCTGCCCGACGCCACCGGCAAAACCGCCGCGGTCGACCTCCGTCTCTCCGCGAAACAGCCGCCGCTCACCGAAAGCGCCACCGTCCTCGCCGCGGAAATCCCCGGTGCAAAGGGCATCCTCGGCTGGCCGCTGCTGAAGGGCAGCCTGTGGAAGCTCGACCTCCCCACCGGCCGCCACGAATTCCCCACCACCCTCCCCGACGTCCGCGGCTGGGCCTCGTTTCCGATCATCGCCGAGCGCGACAGCCTCGCCATCCGCCATCCCCAGCTTGGCGAGGTCTTCCTGGACAGTGGCGCGCGCCGTGGCGTCTGCCTCACCAATGACCGCTGGGCCGCCTGGCGGAAGGCCCATCCGGACACCCCGCTGACCCTTTCCGAAGGCCTCAGCCCGGCCAGCCCCGGCGGTGCCTTCGCGAACCCCGTCGCCCACGACATCGCCTTCGATCTCCCTCCGCTCCAGTTCCGCCACACCAATGTCGGCGAGGCCTTCTTCGATCCCGGCCACGATGGCGCCTCCATCCTCCTCGGACTGGAAACCTTCACCACCACCACCATGGTCGTCGATGGCCCCGGCAAGCGCGTTTACTTCCAGCCCTCCGAGCGAGCCCCGGCCTACCAGCCGCTACCGCCGAACCGCCTCCAGGCCGCCTTCCTTCCCGATCCGGACCGCACCACGGCGCTCTGCGTGAAACTCCTCCCCGGCGGCGCGGGTGAACACGCCGGACTCCAGGACGGCGACCGCATCCTCGAGCTCAACGGCAGTGGCTCGCCGCCCAGCTTCGCGACAATGTTCGATCTCGTGCGCACCCCCGGTGCCAAGGCCACCTTCCGGATCCGCCGCAACCGCCAGCCCGGCACGATCACCCTCGCCGTCCCCTGATCCCGACGGACGATCTTGATGATCCGTCCCGGCTTCCCTATCTTCCCTTTCCATCACCTCTCCCCCTGCCATGACAACACGCTTCCGTTTCCCTGTCTTCGGCACCGTGGCCGCCACGATCCTTCTTGTGGGAATGGCGGACCATGCCCGCGCGGAATCCCGCCAGGCCCTCGTCATCGGCAACAGCGCCTACCAACACACCCGCATCCTGATCAATCCCCGGAGCGACGCCGCCGCCATGGCCACCAAGCTCCGCACCCTCGGTTTCCAGGTCACCGAGCGACTCGACGCGAACCAGAAAACCCTCAAGGCCACCCTCGAGGAATTCGCCGCCAAGGTGCCGAAGGACGGCGTCTGCCTCATCTACTACGCAGGCCACGGTTTGCAGATCAACGGCCGCAACTACCTCGTGCCGGTCGATGCCGATCTTTCCTCCGAATACAAGGTCCCGGAGGAAACCCTGCCCATGGACACCGTCATGAAGACCCTCGAAGGCACCGGCAGCTCCCTCAACATGCTGGTGCTCGATTGCTGCCGGGACGATCCCTTCTCGAAGGGCAAGGCCGCGGCCGCCAAGGACGACGACGCGAAAGCCACCCGCCTCAACGCGTTGCGGGCCAAAACCAGCAACACCGACACCCAGGCGACCGGTGGCACCGCATCTCCCGCCGGCTCCACCACCCGTTCGATCGGCTCCGGCGGCCTCACGGTGCCGAAGGACATCCCCCGCGGCATGTTCATCGCCTTCGCCACCAGCCCGGACACCACCGCCGAGGATGGGGGTGGTGCGAACAGCCCCTACACCGCCGCTCTCCTCGAGGAAATCGGCCAACCCGGCATCGATTTCGAAAAGGTCTTCAAGAACGTCGGCGCGCGCGTCTCCAAGGCCACCAACGGCAAGCAGGAACCGTGGTCGAACAGCAAGTTCTACGGCACCTTCCATTTCGCCCCCGCCGCCAGCAACGTCGCGGCCACCACTCCGGCCCCGCCGCCGGAGGCACCCGCGCTTCCAGCCATTCCCGCGAACGGGTTCTTCGCGATGGACCAGCTTTTCGACGGCACCGCCTACAGCGGCTACAACGCCTCCTCGAAGAAGAAGATCCTCGGCAAGGCCCAGGAGAAACTGAAGCAACACCAGCTCTACGGCGGCTCCGCGGACGGCAACATGGGCCTCGGCACCCAGAAGGCGATCCTCGACTTCCAAGCCCAGAGCGGCCTGCCCCGCACCGGCAAGCTGGACGCCGCCACCCAGGCCGGACTCCAGATCGCCGGCGTCAAGGAAACCGCCGCCGCGGTGGACGACGAAACGCCACGCTCCACCCCGAAACCCAAGGCCAAAGCGGAGACACCCACGGCCCCGCGCAAACCCGCTCCGGCCCCGAAGAAGCCCAAGGACGACTTCTTCATCGACACCTGATCAGGCGACGAACCTCCCGTGCCCCGACAAGCGGGCGGGAGCGCCATTTCCAGATTGAAGACAGGCGGATCGGCAGGATATGAAGGAGATCTAACAATCCTTTATCCTGCCCCCTGCTCATGAAATCTGCCCCCGTCCTTTCCTTCATGGCACGCGCCGCCGCGTGTTCCGCCGTATGCCTCCTCACCCACTGCGCTCCCACCCCGGTTTCGTCTGGCGGTGGCGGGACCACGGCGGCGGCCACCGCCTCGTCCCCCTTCGTGAACTCGCTGGGCATGAAGTTCGTGCCCGTTCCTGGCACCAATATCCTGATGTGCACCACGGAGACGACCGAGCAACAATGGGTAGCCGGAGGTGGAGCGCCCCCTCTGGATTCCTGGGGCAACAGTGGGAATCACCCCCAATGGGACACCGGATGGAATGAAGCCAAAAAATGGTGCGAACAATTGTCCCTCAAAGAAGGCCGACGCTACCGCCTGCCAACCAATGCCGAATGGAGCGCCGCCGCGGTGGGAGCCTCCACGCCCTACCCATGGGGTTCCGCTTGGCCGCCGCCCTCGAACTTCGCCAACTACTCCGGGGAGGAACGTAAAACCGATGACATGAAAAGTTATCTGAGAGGCAATGGCGTTCAAAAGCTTCCGATTATCAAGGGGTTCCAGGACGGAAACCCCACCCGTGCCGCGGTTGGGAGCTACCCGGCCAACGCCCTCGGCATCCATGACCTCTTCGGCAACGTGGCGGAATGGGTCGGTGATGGTCCCATGACCCGTGGAGGCAGCAACAACAGCGCGGGTGACGACAAGCGCGAGCTGGAGACCTACTATCCTACCTCCGGGCAATCCCAGGCAGGTCTCCGTCTGGTGGTGGAACGGTGAGCCGTTTCCACAACCGCCCCCGTGCCTGCCATTCGCCCATTCTCTTAGATCATTTTTCCCCACCACCTCTCCCCATGAAAGCCACTCCTCCCTCCATCCCATCGCTTTTCGCCCGTGTCCTCGCGTGTTCCGCCGTTTGCCTTCTCACCCAGTGCGCGACCACCCCGGTTTCCACGGGCGGCGGCACCAGCGGTGCCAACCTCCAATCCGTAACGAAGGAAAGCCCCTACACCAACTCGCTCGGCATGAAGTTCGTCCCTGTTCCAGGCACGAACATCCTGATGTGTACGACCGAAACCACCGTGGCCCAGTATCAGCAATCCGGGCTCCCCTTCCAAGGCTCCGAATATCCCCAGGGCGGCAACCACCCCGTCGTGAACATGACCGCGGGCGACGCCGTGAAGTTCTGCGAATGGCTGAGCCGGAAGGACGGGCATACCTACCGCCTGCCTACCGAAACGGAATGGCTGGCCGCCGCGGGCAAGTCCCCCGGTTCCTGGCCGCCAGCGAGCAATGTTGGCAACCTGGCTGGGCAAGAACTCAAAGGCAGCTCCGAATCCGAACGGACTCAACTCAAGACCGAATTCAGCAAGAACGTTCCGAACAGCCACTCCTTCTACGATCAGCAGCAACTCGCCACGATCCGGGACGCGATGACTTCGAAAAGCTTCGCGGCCATCGGCGGGTATACCGACCACCATAAGTTCACAGCCCCCGTAGGCAGCTATGCCCCCAACGCCGCGGGCCTCCATGACATGGTCGGCAATGTCTCGGAAGTCTGCGATGGCTGGGTGGACAAGATGACCGGCCTGCGGGTGACCCGCGGCAGCAACTGGAAGAGCGCGAATGCCTACGCGATCCGCAACCACGAACGCGGCTCGCTGGGCAGCTCCGATTGGCCGGTCAAAAGCCTCGCCCACAGCACCACCACTGGCTTCCGCTGTGTGCTGGTCCACTAACATTTCTCCCGCCTCCTCGTCCGACCATGAAAACACAACCCATCCTCACCCGGCTGGCCTCCGTGGCGGCCTGCTCCGCCTTCGGGCTGCTGACCCAGTGCGCGCCGACCTCCTCCGGCAGTGGTTCCGGAAATCCCTCCACCGCATCCGTGGCCTCTCCCTTCGTGAACTCGATCGGCATGAAATTCGTGCCCGTGCCGGGAACGAAGGTCCTGATGTGCACGACGGAAACCAGCGTGGCGCAATACCAGCTCGCGGGCCGCGGCTATCCCGCCCCCTTCTACAATCAGGGCTATAACCACCCCGCTGCCAATCTGAAGTGGGACGACGCCAAGGCGTGGTGCGATTGGATGTCCGCCAAGGAAGGGCGTAAATACCGGCTTCCCACCTCCGCGGAATGGAATGCCGCCGCAGGCGGTAGCACCTATCCGTGGGGCGAGGAGTGGCCCCCCGCCACCGCCAGCGGCCTCTACAACTACTGTGGCCAGGAATGGCGGGATGCCTCCCCGGCCGATCTCGCCCACCTCAAGGATCTGTGGAAATCGAACGCCGGCAAGGGGACCAAGGGCCTCATCACCGGCTTCAAGGACCCCTATCTCTACACCGCCCCCGTGGACAGCGGCACCACCAACGGCCTGGGCCTCCACAACCTAGGTGGCAACGTGTGGGAATGGTGCGAGTCCAGAGCCCTCCGCGGCGGCTCCTGGGCGGACAATGACAAAGTCTATGTCAACCAGCGCGCCATCGTCACCAGCCCCCTCTACGATTTCGACAACGGCTTCCGCTGCGTGATCGAAAACTGACCGGATCCGCGGCCACCCGCGGCCGGTGACCTCACCCGGCCGCGAACTCCGCCAGATCCGCCGCCAGCCCGGACTGCCACGTCACCTCGTGGCCTCCCCACGGCACGCCCAGCAGCGCCGCATGCAGCGCGTGGCGCTGGAGCAGCAGCTTTTCCTGCAGCGCCGGGGTCCAGCCGGTGCGCGTCCATTCCAAATACTCCGCGCCCTCGCCCGAGTAGAGCTTGTCGCCCACGATCGGGTGGCCGGAGTGCTGGAGATGCACCCGGATCTGGTGCATCCGCCCGGTTTTCGGAAAACACCGCACCACCGCGAAGGGGCGGCCGTTCCGTTCGAACCGCCGTTCCACCCAAAATCCGGTCTCACACTCGCGTCCCTCCGGGTGCACCATCTGCCGCAGCCAGATCGGAGACTCCTGGACCTCGCCCGCCCGCAGGATCGGCGAATCGTTCGTCCAGGTATCGAAGGCCGGCCAGCCGTGGACGATCGCCAGATACTCCTTCCGCGCCTCCCGGCGCTCGAAGATCCGGGAAAGATCCCGCGCCGCGTCCCGGTGCTTCGCGATCAGCACCACCCCGCTCGTCTCCCGGTCCAGCCGGGTGATGATCGAAAGCGCCGCCCCGTTCTCCATCTCGAACATCAGCAGCGTCTCCACCCCGCCCAGCAGGTTCGGTTCGATCTTGCCGTTCGCCGGGTGGACGATCAGGGGCGCGGGCTTGTCCACGACGATCCAGTCATCACTCTCCCCGAGGACCTGGAAATCGGCGATCGCATGCACACCCATGCCCGCAACCTCGCCTCCGCCGCCTTCAAAACCAAGCCCTGATGCGTATCAAGTGGCGCCGGGATCTCCATGGATTCATGAAGGAAAGAGCTTCAACCACGGATGAACGCGGATGCACACGGATGGAAGACAGGACGAATTGGGAGAGATGTCTCCCTTTGGCGTCCATCCCTCTTCCTCTCCTATCCGTGTCCATCTGCGTCCATCCGTGGTTCAATTCCATCTGTTTGGAGCAAACCCGCCCGCCCACGCTCTCCCTTGCGATACAAGCCCTTGAGCTGGATTCCGCCTTGCCAGCAGGCCCTCCAGCCTTTCCACTGCGCGCCCATGCCCGCCGACGTCCAGCACACTCTCGCCGGTTCCGCCACCCTCGAAGGCACCTCCCTTCACACCGGTGAAAAGGTCACCCTGACCCTGAAGCCCGCCCCGGAGGGCCACGGCTTCAAGTTCCGCCGCATCGACCTGCCGGACCAGCCCTTCATCGCCGCGGATGTCGACAAGGTCCAGACCGTCGAGCGCGCCACCACCCTCGCCGAGGGCTCCGTGAAGGTCCACACTGTCGAGCACGTCCTCTCCGCCCTCACCGGCATGGGAGTCGACAACGCCCTCATCGAGATGAACGCCAACGAGCCGCCGATCGGCGATGGCTCGTCCAAGCCCTTCGTCGAGCTCATCAAGAAGGCCGGCATCGCCGCCCAGACCGCCCCGCGCAAGACCTGGGAAATCCGCGAGCCCATCCACCTCGAGACCGGCGATGGCACCCTCATCACCATCGTCCCGAGCAAGACCTTCCGCGTTTCCGTCACCAATGTCGGCCCGGACGGCCGCTTCACCCAGTACTTCTCCACCGAGGTCACCCCGGAGAAGTACGAGAAGGAAATCGCCCCCGCCCGCACCTTCGTCTACTACGAGGACGTCAAGCCGCTGCTCGAAAAGGGCTTGATCAAGGGCGGCTCGCTCGAAAGCGCCGTCGTCATCCGCGGCAACGAGGTGATGTCGAAGGAAGCCCTCCGCTTCACCAACGAGTTCGCCCGCCACAAGGCGCTCGACGTCATCGGCGACCTCATCCTCTCCGGCAAGCGCATCCTTGGCCACGTCATCGCCGTGAAGCCGGGCCACGGCCCGAACACCAAGATGGCCGCCACCCTGAAGGGCGAATACTCCCGCATGCGCTCGATGATCCCGCCGTTCTCGATTCCGAAGGGCGAGACCGTCCTGGACATCCACGACGTCCTCAAGATCCTCCCGCACCGCTACCCCTTCCTGCTCGTCGACCGCGTCGTCGACTTCGAGGGCGACACCAAGTGCACGGGCGTGAAGAACGTCACCATGAACGAGCCGTTCTTCCCCGGCCACTTCCCGGACCACCCGATCATGCCCGGCGTGCTCCAGCTCGAGGCCATGGCCCAGGTCTCCTCCGTGCTCATGCTCCGCAAGCCCGAGAACGCCGGCAAGATCGGCTACTTCATGAGCGCGGACGACGTGAAATGGCGCCGCCCGGTCCTCCCCGGCGACACCCTTTTCATCGAGGCCGAGGTCATCAAGATCCGCGGCTCCATCGGCCAGACCCGCTGCAAGTGCCTCGTCAACGGCGAGGTCGTCTCCGAAGGCGAACTCAAGTTCGCCCTCATGGACCGCTGATCCAAGGAGTCGAATGGGAGCGCAGCGGACATAGCCGGAGGCAAACATTCCTGTCCCGTTCTTCCCTTTTCCATTTCACGAAGCCTCCGGGAAACCGGAGGCTTTTTCGTTCGTGGAGCCGGTGGAACCGTACCCCTCAACGCCCCCGCCCCATAAAACAATCCATCGCTCCCGCGCCATCTTCCGCTATGATCTCCTCATGCATCGGATCGCGTCCTGTCTGATCGCCCTGCTCTTCGCTCCCGGCCTCGCCACCGCGGACGCTCCGCCACCCGCCCAGGCGGAACCCGCCGACAAGGCCCCCGCCCAGCTCCGCGCCGCCACCCAGTTCACCATCGGCGGCGTCGGCTTCGCCGGCACCAGGTCCGCCGCTGAAAACGCTTTCCGCGCCCTGCTCACCCGTGCCGACGCCGTGGCCGAGTGCAAGAAACTCGTCGCCTCCGCCACCCCCGCCGGACAGCTCTACGGCCTGCTCGGCTTGAAACTCCAGGACCCGAAGGCCTTCGACGAAGCCTTCCCCGCCTTCAAGGACTCGAAGGCCGCCGTCTCCACCGCCGCCGGGTGCATGGTCTTCGAAACCACCGTCGGCCAGATCGCCGCGGACATCCGCGATGGGAAACTGAAGTGAGCCGCATCCATAGGCCCTATACGTCCCATAGGACCTATTTCCGCCCGCTCATTCCTTCTCCCCCGGCGTCAGCAGGAACGTCATCAGGTCCTTCACCTCCTCCGGCTTCAACGCTCCCAACAACCCCGGCGGCATCAGCGACACCGGCAGCGGCGCGATCGAGGCGATGTCCGCCTTCCTCACCACCGTGACCTTCCCGCCCGGCGCGGCGAACTTCGTCTCCTCCGGCGTCTCGCCCACCCGCGTGCCCACCACCGCGCCGCCGTCCTTCAACGTCACCTGGTAGGCCACCGCGTCCGGATTGATCGAAGCGCCCGGGTCCTCGATGTCCCGCAGCACGCTGGCGTATTCCCGGTGCACCGTGTTGCTCAGATCCGGCCCCACCGCGTGGCCCTGGCCGCCGAAGGTGTGGCACGTCGAACACGAGGCCGCGCCGAAGAACAAGGCCCGCCCTTTCTCCCGGTTCCCGCCCGCCAGCTCCGGCCGCGCCGCGTCCGCCCTCATCCCCGCCGGAGGAACCGCGAAGGGCATCAGGAACCGCCGCGTGTCCAGCGGCCGCTCGCGCGGATCGATCGCCGTGTGGAAGGTCGCCTCCAGCGTGGTCGCGGGCGTCGCCACCTCCAGTGCCACCTCCGGCCATTCACCAGGTACGACCTTCAGCGTAAATGATACCGACTTGCCGGTGGCCGCGGCACCGCCCGCCACCTTCAGCGCCAGCGCCGCGTCGCTCTTGAACGTCACCGTCGCCACCTCCGGCTCCGGCGTGTAGTCCAGCTTCGATCCCGGCTGGGTCGCCGGTTGCAGCAGGTTCGCCAGATCCAGCCGCGCCCGCAGCACCAGCGTCCCCGGCCGCTTCAGATACCCCAGCCCCGCCAGCTCCACGCCACGGTAAAGCTCCCGCGCCACCGCGAAGTCCGGATGCGGTAGCCAGCCGCTCCACGTCCCGCCATCCTTGCCTCGCCACGCCGCCTCCAGACCGGTCAGCTCGTGGGCCAGATCGATCGCTCCTGCCTGCGGAATCCCCGCCTCCTGCCGCGGACAATCGATCGTCACCGCGTAGCCGCCCGCCGCCACACGCGGCCCGCTCTCGATCACCAGACTGCGGCCGTCCGCGCCCAGCGCCGCCGCCTTCACCGGAATCCGGAACCGCGGTTCATGCTGCTGCCGCCCCACCACCGCGTAGCCCGGACGGATCACCTCGAAACGGTCCGCCGCGCCGACGAAACGCCCGCCCTCGATCCGCACCCGTTCCGCCAGATCCTGCCACGCCGCCGCGTCCAGCGGTCGATCGAACGCCACTACGGTCTTCGTCGTACTTTCCGCCCACGCCGCCACCGGCTGCGCCGCCGCCGGGTCCTGGTAGTGGAACTTGAAGAGCTTTCCCGTCTTCGCCGGGCCGCTGCCCCAGTCCGGCGGTCCCGCGTGGCAGCAGATCACCAGATCGCCCTGCGGCGAGATCGCGCAATCGACGACCAACATCCCCACGCTCGCGAACTGCCGCGTCGCCGCCACGTAACCCGCCGCCGTTTTCGCCAGCGAGGTCCGCCACAGCTTGCCGCGCGATTCCCCGGTCACGATCGCGTCATACGCCCACGCCTCCGGCCCGAACCGCGCCCGGTCCTTCGCCGGACCATTGAAGCGGAACCCGCACGCGCTCTGGTGCTGCGGCGAATAGTTCCACACGCTCGGCTCATCCACCACGCCCGGCAGCAGCCCCGGATGCCGCGGCGGGAATCCGTAGTGCCGCCCCTTCTCCAGGTGCAGGAACTCATCGAAGGGATTGCCGTTCGGCAGCCACGTGGCCCCCTCCTGGTCGGTCGCGAACAACTCGCCGTGGCGGTCCCATTGCATCGACATGATGTAGCGCAGCCCGCTCGCGAGTTGCTCCACCTTCCCGTCCCTCGTGAAATGCAGCAGGCACCCGCGCCGCTTGTCCGGGGAATACGCCGGCGCGCCGGTCTTCTTCGCGTCCGGAGCCCAGACATCTCCCTCCGCCTTCTGCCAGTAGCCGTTGCCCGGGTTCGCGCTGCCCATCGTCAAATACCAATCCCCGTCCGGCCCCGCCGCCAGCGCCAGCGCGCTGTCCACCCGGCGGTGCATCAGCCCCGGATCGTCCCGCAGCTTCGGATCGTCCCACCCCTTCAGCACCGTCTCGCGCTGGTCCGGGATGCCATCGCCATCCGTGTCCCGGAAACGCACCAGCTCGTCCGAAAGCAGCGCGTGCGGCATCCCGTCCTTCACCACCATCCCCAGCGGATAGTCGTCGGTGACCTGCGGCGAGAACGTGTCCACGCGGTCCTCCAGCCCGTCGCCATCGGTATCCCGCAGCAGATGGAAACGTCCGTCGTAGCCACCCGCGAACAACCGCCCGTCCGGCGCGTACTCGATGTTGTTCAGGCTCGTCACCTCCACCGGCAGCTCCCGCACCGTGAACCCCGGCACCAGCATCTGCACCACCGGCGCGTTCTTCACTGTCTCCAGCGCCACTTCCTTCGGCGCGTTCGGATCGGCCGGAGCCAGAAACCCCGCGTGCTTTCTCTGCAACCACGCCTCCACCTTCCCGATCTCCCCGGCATCGAGCCGGCGGTTGAAGAACAAAATCTCCGTGATCCCGCCGCGGTAGAAGTGCCGCATCGAGGGCTCCACGAACCGCGCCCCCACCGCGATCCGGTCCACGCTCGCCGCCACCGTGCCACGGTCCCTCCGCCCCTGCGCCTGCCCATCCGCCCTCAACTCCGTGCCGCCCGGCCCGCTGGTGATCGTCAACAAGTGCCCCTGCCCGCCCGCCAGCGGCGTAGTGACCAGGTTCCGCTCGCCGTTCTGGCCGCCGCCCTCGACGTTCAGATGCTCGATCCCGCCGCCCTGCGACGCCTCCTTCCCGAGATCCACGCACAGCCCGCTGGTGAAATCGTTCTCCTCCCGCCGCGCCGCGCTGAACAGCCCAGGAAAATCGCCCTTCGAAGGCTCCGGCGCTGCTACGATGAACATCGTGGATTCCGCGCTCTTCATCCCCGGCGCGAGCAAGGCCGCCAGATAATCGCCGCCATCGAACTCCACCACCCCGCGCTTCCACACCGGCCGCGCCCCATCCGTCCACTGCGCAAGGTGCCGCGAGTGCCCGGACGAATCGTGCCACAGATCCATCCGCTGGCCGTCCGCCAGCCGGTTCATGTAGTGAGCCTCCCGCGCCTCGTTCTCCCGGCTGCCATCGAACCACAGCTCCAGCCCGTCATCGAACGGGATCGAGGCATCCGCCCAGCGCGCCTTCTCGGCATGGGCGGGCAGGCAAAACCAGCCGGCCAACAGGACGGCGACAGGGATGGAACGGAACGTCATGGGGATTCGGCCACCCTTGCAGGCCCAGCTTGTAGCTTTAAGCGATTCCGCGTCGGAAAGCTACACCCAGCCCCTTTCTCGCACCCAAAAGGCCGCGCCCGCACACGCATTCCACATTCACTGAACCGCGATGCACATCCCATCGTAGCCGGAAGCTCCGCTTTCGGATCGTCTCCGCCAGCTCCAGTTGGCGGTGGCCCACCGGCCAAGCGACGCCCACCCCCACCGGACGACTGGAGCCGTCCGATACACTCTGAAAGCAGAGCTTTCAGCTACATCTCCGCCCACCTCGAGCCAGCAACGGCAACCCGATCAGCACCGCCGTCACGAAACAGAACGTGATGTCCGCGATGAACGTCTGATGCCGGTGCGGGTTCAGATGGTTCAACCGCGACGACACCAGCAGCGTCGTGCCCACGAACAAATGGAACCCCGGCAGCAGCTTCACCAACCCCGCGAACGCCCCAGGCCGCCAGCACGCGAGCGCCGAGGCGACCCCGATGCACCCGAACGCGCTCGACGCCATCTTCAGCCAGTAATCCAGGATCGGATCATACCGCAGCGGCCGCGCGCCCATCCCCTGGAGCTGGTCGGCGGCCTCGTCCCACGGCACGAAGGTGAACCAAAAGGAAATGCCCCACCCGCAGGCGCTGAACAACAGCCCGAGCCGCAGTATCCTCAGCCATCCCCTCGATTCCGGAATCGTCAGCATCCCTTTCCCAAGAAAACCCGCCGGAAAAGCAAACAGCCGGGAGAATCGCTCCCCCCGGCTGCCTCGAAATCAATCGGATTACCTGCCGATCCTCACGCCACCGTCAGCGTCACCGGCACGTTGCCACGCGTCGCATGCGAATACGGGCACACCACGTGCGCCTTCTGCACCAGCTCCTCAAGCTGCGCGCGGTCGAAGCCCTCCGACTGGATCGTCAGCTCGATCTCCAGCCCGAAGCCGCCGCCATCGTCCCGTTTCCCGATCCCCACCTGCGCGGTGACCTTGGTTTCCGCAGGGAGGTGGATCTTCGCCTGACCCGCCACGAACCGCAGCGCGCCCAGGAAACAGGCCGAGTAGCCGGTCGCGAAAAGCTGCTCCGGGTTCGTCCCCGGACCGCCGGGGCCGCCGAGCTCCTTGGGAATCGAAAGCGCCACATCGACCTTGCCGTCGGAGGTGGCGGACTTTCCATCACGACCACCACCGGTCGCGGTGGCCTCGGCTGTATAGAGAACTTGCATGGGATGACAGGGGTTGATGTTGGGATTCAAGGCGTGGCAGGCACCGGGATCACCCTCCTGCCACGATCATGGGATCTAACGCCGCCCCCGCCGCAGTCAAGTTCAGCCGCCGTTCAACTGCTGGACCACATTCGCCGGCACACGGCCGCTCGCCAGATACTGGCGAGCGGCATCCGGATCACGCTTCATCCACTTCCCGATCGTCTTCAGGTAGGTCCGGTCACGGTTCTGCACGTCCTGGATGTTGGCGATCTGCTCCACCGCCAGCTCCGGCTGGCTGCCCGCCGAGTTCTTGATGAACTCCCCGTAGATCGGATCCGTCGCCTCGCCACGGTGGCTGCTCAGGAACGCCAGCGCCTGCCCCGGATCGGTGGAGGCCATTGAGCTGACCAGGCTGCTCAGCGCCTCGGTCCGCATCGCCCCCGCGGGCAGCCTTTCATAGTAACCCACCGCCTCGGATGGACTCGCCTTCATCCACACCGTCATGACATCGTCGATCGTATTGGCGGCTTCCGGCGTGTTCGCCGCAGCCAGCCAGTTCGCCGCCCCCTGGGGATCTTTCTCCGCCAGACGGGGAGCGATTTCACGCATCGCACGATCCCGCAGCGACGAGTCCTGCAATCCATCCGCCCATGCCATCGCCTCGGTCGCCCCCCGCGCCATCACCGTCGGGATCAGCGCCACCAGCGCGTCCCCGCGCTCCCGCGAAAACGGCATCTCCTGCATCAATTGCGACGCCCGCGCCGGATCGCCCGCCGCGATGCCCCGGATCACCCCCACCATCCACGGGTTTCCCTGATCCGGTGTCCCTTGGAAATGACCGTTTGCCCAACCGATCGCACCGGCCAAGTCGGAATTCGCCCATGTCGCCAGAATCGTCTGCCGGGCGAACACGTTGCCCGTGTTCTTCTCCGCGAAATCGAGCGCCGCCAGCGGATCATGCTTCGCCCACGCGGACAAAAGCGTGGCATACTCCGACAGGTTCGAGCCGGACAATCCCATCGAACGGAAATCCGCCACCACCTGCTCGAACTGCCCCGGTTCAAGCCCGTCCACAAAATCCAGCCACGCCCGCGCCCGGTCCTGCGCATCCGGACTCCGCATCAAGGCGCCCATCTTTTCCTGAACCTGCTCCCGACCCAGCTTCGCCAGGGAGGAAAGCCGCGAACGCCGGCCTCCAGCGGAACCAGCCACCTCACCCGCATCCGAGCGCCCCGCCCGACCGGTGGCACCCGGATTCCAATCCGCCGTCAAGGAAGGCACCCCGGATCCTCCTCCGGACCCACCTCGTTCCGCCTGTCGACCGGCGAGGAATCCAGCCAGCCCCGCCATCACGGCGACCGGCACCAACAAGAGATTCGCACGAACTTTCATCCCCTCCCTCTTACCCGGATCAACATGACGGGAAGGTGATGGCCTGTCACTCAACGGCGACCAGGCCCCTCCTGAACGCTCCTCCGGATACGCTCCGCGGCTTCATCCCTGAAAAACAAAACGCGCCCCGTTCCCGGAGCGCGTTTTTCAAAATCATCGGTTCGGCGACCGCTTCAGAACGGAATGTCGTCCTCGTCGTGGTAATCCTCCACCGGAGCGGCGGAGCCACCCTGCGGCGGGCCGGAGCGCTGCGGAGGACCGCCTGCGGGGCGGGAGTAGCCACCACCATTGCCCTGCGGAGCATGGCTGGCACCGGACGGAGGACCGCCGGGGCCGCCCTTGCCATCCGGCAGGAACTGGAGGTTCTCGGCGACGACCTTGAGCTTGCTGCGCTTCTGGCCGGTGGCCTTGTCCTCCCACGTGTCCATCTGCAGGCGGCCTTCGATGAAGCAGCCGCGGCCCTTCGTGAGGTACTGCTGGGCCAGTTCGGCCTGCCGTCCCCACAGGGTGATGTCCACGTAGGTGGTTTCTTCCTGGCGCTGGTTCTGCTCGTTCGTCCAGACCCGGTTGATCGCCAGGGCGATGTCCGCCACGGCGGTGCCCTTCGGCGTGTAGCGGAGCTCCGGATCGCGGGTCAGATTCCCCAGCAGGAGAACTTTGTTCAAATTGGCCATGTGAGCGTGAACCTACGGAGAAAGTCCGGGGTGTCGCAAGACGGATCGCTCCGAAGAGCGAACGCGGCTCAGGCGACGCGCTGGAAGTGCTGGAGGTGCACCTTCGCGTTCAGGGCGAGGCGGGCTTGGATCTTGGTGATCGCGGCCGGCTCGGCGGAGAAGACGTAGGTCACGTAGTGGCCGGCTTCCAGGTGCTGCGCGTTGTAGGCGAACTTGCGGCGGCCGATCTGCTTGATCTCGCCGACCTTGGCGCCTTCGGTTTCAAGTTCCTTGGCGACGCTGGCGACGGTCTCATCGACGCTGCCTTCGACACCCTTGGTGTTGAGGATAATCAGGCCTTCGTATTTGCGGCTCATGGTGTTGGAGGTAAGTTGGAGCGGGTGTTGAAGCGGTTCGCCGCGACGGCGACGCCTTGGGAGCGCGCAACCTGTACGGCATCAACGGCGGAAGCAAGCGTGTTTTCCAGCAGGTCCCGCTCTTCCGGTCGGAAATTCCCCAGCACATGGCCCACCATTTCGCCCTCGGCGCTGCCGCCGATCCCGAATTTCAGCCGCGGAAACACGTCCGTCCCCAGTTGCTGGAGCAGCGAGCGGATGCCATTGTGCCCGCCATGGGACCCCTTCTCCCGGAACCGCAGCGAGCCCAGCGGCAGCGCCGCGTCGTCATACACCACCAGGATCCGGTCCGGCGTCCACTTGTGGAAGGCCAGGATCTGCTGCACCGGCCGCCCGCTCAGGTTCATGAAGGATTGCGGCTTCAGCAGCAGCGTGCCGTCCGGCAGCTTCGCCAGGTGGCTCTGCCACTTCGGCTTGCTCTCGAAGGCCACCCCGGCCTTCGCCGCCAGCCGGTCCAGCACCATGAACCCGACATTGTGCCGCGTGCCTTCATACTGCCGCCCCGGATTGCCGAGGCCGATGATCAGGGAAAATGTGTCCACGGGAAATGGGAAGCGTCTGGACTAGGGGCGGAACTCCTCCACCTCCAGCGCCGGAAAGTGTCTGAAATGCTTGTGATTGCCCGTCAACAAGGGAAGTCCCGCCAACGACGCCGTGGCCGCGATCAAGCAATCCGCCAGCCCCGCACCGTGCTGGAGCACGTGTTCCTCCAGCCACAGGTCCGCCCGATGACCGATCTCCTCGCTCAGCGGCATCACCCGGAATCCGCCGTCGGCTAGAAACCGCTTCAGCAGGCGCATCTCCGCCTTGTCCCGGCAACCGGCGATCAATTCCATCCGCGTGACCTGGGAAACCCGGCAGTCCGCGAGCCCATCGAGCCGCGCCAGCGCCTTCGGGTTCCCTCGCAGGCACCAGATCAACACATCGGTATCAATCAACATGGAATCTCGGCTTTCGAAGTCGCTTCACCATGTCCTCGACCGGTTCCTCCTGGTCCCGCCACATCCCCACCGCCGGATGATCCGCCAGCGAGGACCTCGTCTTCGCCGCCACCGGCACGATCTCCCCCTTCGTCTGACCACGGTGGGTCAGCTCGATGGATTCCCCCGTCTCCAGCGCGTGCAGGATTTCCTTGGTTCGGTACCGTAGGTCGACCACCGATGCCTTCATGCCAAATGACTAGTCGGGGATGTCTTTTTCCGCAAGTCCCGAACACAAAAACGCCCGGCTCCGCAGCGCGGACCGGGCGTTTCGGAAAAATCAGTTGGCTCAGGCGGCCGGGGTCTCCTCGAGACCGGCACCCGGGACACCCACGTGGGCGACGACGACGTCACCGGCGTGCGTGGCCTTCACGCCCTTCGGCAGGCCCAGCTCCGAGATGTGGAGGGAGGCGCCCACGCCGAGGCCGGTCACGTCCACCTCGATGGTGTCCGGAAGGTCGTTCGGCAGGCAGACGATTTCGAGCGTGTGGACGTACTGTTCCACCACGCCACCGGCCTTCACGCCAGCTGGCTCACCATTGAGGTGCACCGGGATGTGGGCGGTGATTTCGGTCTTCTCGTCGATGGCGAGGAAGTCGGCATGCAGGGCGGCGCCGGAGATGGCGTCGTGCTGGATGGACTGGAGGAAAGCGAGGCGGACGCCCTGACCCTCGACATCGAGGTTGATCAGGATGTTGTCCGAGGTGCTGTGGGCGAGAAGCTCGGCGAAGGTCTTCGCATCGACCTTGAGGTTCACGTTCTCGGTGTTGCGCCCGTAGATGACGGACGGCAGCCAGCCCTCTTTGCGCATCTGGTTGAGGCGGCCGGAGCCGGTGCGCGCGCGCGGGGCGGCTTTGAGTGTCTGCTTGGTGGCCATGACAGGAAGTGGTGGATGTTGCGGGATGCGCCGGAGGTTCCAACCCCCGGACCGGGGGGCGGTCTGTATCGGGAGAACGCGGGTTTGTCAAAATTTTGTTGCTTAAACCCTTCCCTCGACAGGCGTTGTGCCCCTCCGGACCCCGGAAATCGCAAAAAAGCGCCCTCTCAGGCCTTCGCCAGCACCTCCTTCGCCGCCCGCTCGCCGGATTCCACCCCGCCGTTCATGAATCCGCCGAAATCCGGGCTGGTGTGCTCGCCCGCGAACACCAGCGCCCCGTCCAGCTCCGGTGTCGCCGAAGCCGCGTAGGCCCACGTGTACTGCCCCACCAGCGTCGCACTGTAGCTGCCGCGGTTCCACTTCACCTTCGGCCAGTTCATCACCGCCCGGTTCCCGTCCCACTGGCCCGCCAGCGCCGGGAACACCTTCTCCGCCTCGCCCGGGAATGCCTTCAGGCGCTCCGCGCTCCAGGTCGCAGCCGGCGTGCCGCCGATGAAATTGGTCAGAATCCCCGAGCGCCCCTTCTGGCCGCGGCTGGTTTCCCAGAACTGCTGGAACGGCAGGTCGGACACCACCGAGCCATTGCAGTAGAAGTCCCGGCCGCCGGTTTCCTCGCGCCACACCCGCTCCTTCACGCCCCACATCACCTTCACGTTCGCCCCGTAGCCGAAGGTGTGGATCGCGCGCCGCTTGTCCGCGCTCAGCCCCAGCGAATCGATCCCCTCCACGTTCCGCAGCACCGTGAACGGGATCGCGCAGACCACATGGGCCGCCTCCTTCACCACCCGCTGGCTGCCGTGGCGGAAGGTCAGCCGCAGCCCGCCCTTCGTCCGCGCGATCGACGCCAGCTCGTGCTCCGGAAACGTCCGCACCTTCTTCGAAATCTTCCCGTACACCGCCGTCGGCACCCGGTCGTTGCCACCCTCGATCCGCATCGACTCATCGCTGGTTCCGAACATCTCGAAGCCGTCCTTCGTGTCCGTGCCGATGAAGTTCACCAGGTTCAGCGCGCTCTGGTGCACCGTGTCCACGCCGTACTCGCAGCAATACGCCACATCCAGCATCTCGATCAACCACGCGGGCGTGTCATGCCGCGATCCGGTCAGGTAATGCTTCAAGTTGACCGCATCCAGCCGCCGCGCCTTCGCCGTGTACTCGTCCTGCGCGTCCGTGAGCCCTTCCGCGTCCGCCGCGATACGCTTCGCCAGCGGTTGGAACGCCGGGATCAGGTCCCGGTCCGTGAAGACCTTCCCGCCGATGTGGTAGAAATCGAGGCCCTTCTCGCCCTTCTTCAGCGGCTGGGTGGAAATATGGCACTCCCGCGCCAGATCGATCAGCGCCTTGTGGTTGGTGTCCACCAGCTCGCCGCCCAGCTCGCAGAACATCCCGTCGCGGTTGAAGTCCCGCTTCGTGAACATTCGCCCGCCGAACCGCGGCGAGGCCTCGTAGAGCTCGCAATCCACCCCTTGCTGCATCAGCCGCAGCGCCGCCGTCAGCCCCGCGATCCCACCGCCGACGATGACCACCGGCCCGCGCACGTTCCGCCCCGGCGTCGGCACGGCCACGCACCCGGACAAGGCACCCGCCGCCCCGACCGCACCGAGCGTCTGCAGGAATTCACGGCGGGACCAGCCCTCCCCGGCGGTATTGGCCACATGGGCCTCGCGGAGACAGTCGATCAGGGAACGGAAAAGCGGGACACGACCACGGTTCATGATGGTCCACATCCCAGCACATGACTCATCTCCCTAACAGGAAATTCCATCTTCCCATGTAGCCGGAGGCTCCGCCTTCGGATCGTCTCCGCCAGCTCCAGTTGGCGGTGGCGGACGGAACGAACAAACCGCTTCCGCCGGATGACTGGAGCCATCCGGGACACTCTGAAAGCAGGGCTTTCAGCTACACCTCTTCACACCTCGAACAACGAGGTCACTGACTGGCCCCCGCTGATGCGGCGGATCGCCTCGCCAAGCAGCGGCGCGATGCCCACCGCCCTCACCTTCGGCCCCTCGGCCTGCGGCACGGAGTCGGTGGTGATCACTTCCTCGATCACCGAATCGCGGATCCGATCGTGGCCCAGTTCGCCCAGCACGGCATGGGAAACGCCCGCGAACACGCGCTTGGCACCATGCTTCTGGAGAATCTCGGCCGCCGCGGTGAGCGTGCCGGCGGTTTCCGTCATGTCATCGACCAAAAGCACGTCACGGCCTTCCACCTCACCGATCACGTTCATCGCCTCCACCTTGGTGGCGGAGACGCGGTGCTTCGCCACGATCGCCAGGTCGGCGCCGAGGGCCTCCGCATAAGCGCGGGCCATCTTCACGCCACCCACGTCCGGGGAGACCACGGTGAGATTGGAGGTGTCCGGATGACGCTCACGCAGGTAGCCGATGAGCGCGGACTTCGCGTAGAGGTGGTCCACCGGGATGTCGAAGAAGCCCTGGATCTGCGGCGCGTGCAGGTCCATCGTCAGCACCCGGTTCACGCCCGCGGAGGTCAGCAGGTTCGCCACCAGTTTCGCCGTGATCGGCACGCGCGGCTGGTCCTTGCGGTCCTGGCGGGCATAGCCGAAGAAGGGCATCACGGCGGTGATCCGCTCCGCGCTGGCGCGGCGGGCGGCGTCCACCATGATCAGCAGCTCCATGATGTTGTGGTTCGTCGGCGGGCACGATGGCTGCACGATGAAGACGTCCTCGCCGCGGATGTTCTCGTTGATTTTGACGAAAGTTTCACCGTCCGGGAAGGCGGTAACATGCACATCGGCAAGAGGTTGTCCGAGGACGTCTGCGATGCGTTCGGCTAGGGCCCGGTGGGCGGTTCCACTGATGATTTTCATGGGACGGAGCGGCGGCCCCGATTGTTGACACCAGCGCCGGGCTCGGCAACTCTTTGCAACGCCGCGACGAAAATGAGTTGGCGGTCCCCTCGATCATGACACCGAGCGATGAAGGTCCCCTCTCGCCCGCGACACCGCCGGACCGCCGCGGCGAGGTGATCGCGTGGGTCGCTCTGGCTCTGGTGCTTGGATTCTTCTACATCGGTCTCCGCCACTTCGGCCCGCAGCGCGGTGAGTTCGCCCTCGAAACGTGGGCACGCGCCTGGAACAAGGAGAGCGATTTCGAACACGGCTGGATCTTCCCTTTCCTCCTGCCCGGCTTGCTGTTCTGGCGGCGGAAGGAAATCCTCGCCGCCCGCGGCCACGGTGAAAACCTCGGCCTGGTCCCCGCGCTCTTCGGCGCGCTGCTGTTCCTCCTTTCCTACCGCACCATCCAGTGGCGTGTGGCGATCATCGGCCTGCCCTTCCTCCTCACCGGCTCCGTTTGGTATCTGTGGGGCCGCCGCGCCGCCTGGCTGCTGGCCTTCCCCTTCGCCCTGATCTGGCTCGCCATCCCCGTGGGCTTCCTCCAGCAGGCCACCGGCGGCCTCCAGCTCATCGCCACCAAGCTCGCCCACCTCGGCTCCTCGCTCTGCGGGGTCGAAACGATCGTGAAGGGAAACACCCTCATCCTGGCCGATGGCAAGGGCTTCGATGTCGATGAAGGCTGCTCCGGCATCCGCTCGCTGTGGGCCCTGATGCTCATCGCCGCCGCCTGGACCTACGTCGCCCGCTTCCCCCTCTGGAAGAAAGCGCTGCTGTTCCTCAGCGCCTTCCCCATCGCCATCCTCGGCAATGCCCTGCGGCTGGTCTCGATCTTTGTCATCGCGAAATACAGCAACGTCGAATTCGCCAGCAGCACCTGGCACGACTGGTCCCCGCTGGTGTTCTTCTACCCCTTCTCGCTATTCCTGCTGCTGACCGTCCACTCGGTCCTCGAAGGCGGCCTGCCGTGGAAAAAAACCGCCCGCCGCGAGATCCGCCGCGTGGTGGTCACCAACCACACCTCCGCCACTTCTTCCACCCCGGACCCCCGCGTGCCATGACGCTGCGCCCGCTCATTCTCCCGGTCGCGCTCGCCGCCGTGATGGGCTGCGTGGCGTTCCTGCCGAAGGCCGGCAAGGTCGCCCAGTCCGCCATCCTGATGAAACTGCCGGAGGATCTTGGCGAGTGGGAGTTCCACATCATCCCAGCCAGCCAGAAGGAAGTCGACATCCTCGCCAAGGACACCGATTTCAGCAAGGCGGTCTGCCTCGCTCCCATCCCCGGCGTCTACGGACCGGATGGCATGCGCTTGAAGCAGCGCGTCGATCTCTCCGTGGTTCTCTCCGGATCGGACATCAACAACTCGATCCACCGCCCCGAACGGTGCATGCCCGCCCAAGGCCACCGGATCTACGACGCAAAGTCCGAATCGATCACCACCCCGGGCGGCAAGACCTTCCCGGTCCGCGAACTCACCTCGATGCAGACGATTCCTCTCGACCCGAAAGGCGAGAAGACCGCCACCTTCCACTGCATCACCTACTACTTCTTCGTCGGCCAGCACCAGATCACCGAAAACCACATGTGGCGCACCGCCCTCGACATGGGCGACCGCATCTTCCGCGGCCAGGACCAGCGCTGGGCCTACGTCTCCGCCTCGATGTGGTTCAGCGAGAACGGTGAAAACGGCTTCCGCACCCGCGAACAGGCCGAAAAGGAAGCCCGCCTGTTCCTCGGGAACCTGGCGGACACCAACATCGATTGGAACCGGATCGCCGAGCGCTGACCGGCTCCCGGCCCCCTTTCATCCGCCCCGGAGCGCGGCGATCCACACCTCGTTCTTCAATCCGGGATTCATGCGCTCAGAATAACCCTGCGCATTTCTGAAACATTTTATCGTGAAAGCGCGTCATATGGAGTAGCTTCGTCTTCTCGAACCTCACGCAACCCCATGACTGCCAAATTGCTTTCCCTCTCCCTGCTCGCGCTCGGATGCTCCGCGCCCCTGCAGGCCGCACCCGCGTCAGCCACCGCCACATCCTCCGTGCAGGCCTCCGCCCTTTCGCTCGACGGCGCGTGGGAGTTCACTACCGCCCCGGCCCTCACCACCGGTGATCAACCCGGCTGGGATTCCATCACCGTGCCTGGAAACTGGGACACCCTGCCCCAATACTCCACCCATCGCGGTCAAGGCTGGTACCGCCGCACCTTCACCGTGCCCGCCGGGATGAAGGGCAAACACCTCCGCCTCTGCTTCGGCGCGGTGAACCACGAGGCGCGGGTCTCCCTGAACGGCAAGGAGCTGGGCTCCCACGTGGGCGGCTACACGCCCTTCGAATTCGACATCACCACCGCCGTGCAGGAAGGCCAGAACACCCTCCTCGTCCAGGCCGACAACACCGTCTCCCGGGGCGCATGGTGGCCGTGGGGCGGTATCAGCCGCAGCGTCAGCCTCGTCGCGGACAACGACGCCCGCCTGGTCTGGCAGCACATCACCTCCACCCCGGATCTTCAGGCCGGCACCGCCAAGATCCGCGTCGAATACCGGATTGCCAACGAATCGGACAAGGAACTCCCCCTGGAACTGGCTTCCAGCCTCAATGGCGTCCGCGGTTTCACCCTGACCGCCAAACTCGCCCTCAAGCCCCGTACCACCGAAACCGTGACTGCCGAAGCCGTCCTCCCGAAACAGGACGTCCGCCTCTGGGACTTCGACCATCCGAACCTCTACACCCTCGCCACCCGGCTCACCGCCGCCGGAACCGCTCTCGACCAACGCTCGGACCGCTTCGGCATCCGCAAGATCGAGATCCGGCCCGATGGCATGCTGCTCAATGGCGAGAAAGTCCGCGTGGTCGGCTTCAACCGCGTCAGCGACAGCAACCAGTACGGCAACACCGAGCCCGACGCGCTCGTCCGCCAGGACATCGACCTCATGAAATCCGCCGGGGCGAACTTCTCCCGCCTCATGCACGTCCCCCAGGCCCCCAACCTCCTCGATTACCTCGATGAAAAGGGCATGATGATCATCGCCGAGATCCCGGTCTGGGGTTGGGACGATGCCCAGGTCAAGAAGGACAACCCGCTGACCCGCCAATGGCTCTCCGAGATGATCCAGCGCGACTACAACCACCCCTGCATCATCGGCTGGAGCCCTGGCAACGAGATCAACAACCATCGCAACTACGTGCAGTCGATGTTCGACTACATCCGCCGCGATCTCGACTCCACCCGCCTGCTCACCTACGCCAGCAACACCGCCTACCTCGGCAACGCGCAGGACCCCGCGGGCATCAGCGACATCATGATGATCAACAGTTACCGCGTCTTCGGCGACCGCGTCGCGAAAGTGCACCAGCAGTGGCCGGACCGCCCGGTCTTCTTCTCCGAGTGGGGCTTCGCACAGATCGGCGCACATCCAGACTCCCGTATCCCGAACTTCGAAAAGGGCTACGCCGAAACCGTCTCCGGCCATCCCTTCCTCATCGGCCTGTCCCTCTGGACCTTCAACGACTACCGCAGCGGCTTCAAAGGCACCCCGGCCTCCGGCAACCGCGAGTGGGGCGTGGTCGATGCCAACCGCCGCCCGAAAGCCGCCTACCAGCAGGTCCGCAAGGCCTTCTCGCCCGTACACGCCCTCGTGGTCAGCGGCGATCGCATCCGCATCGAACCGCGCTCCGCGGACGAAGTGCCCAGCTACCCGCTCCGCGGCTATCAGGTGAAGTGGCAAAGCAAGGACGCCTCCGGCCGAGTGCTCAAAGAGGGCGTCCTGCCCGTCCCCGCGCTCAAGCCGGGTGACACCCCATGGGAAGCGCCCCTCAAGGCCGGGACCACCGGATCCTCCCTCTCCGCCAGCCTCGTCTCCCCCACCGGCTACGTGGTCGATGAAACATCATCCACTCCCGGCCAACCCCACTGACCTTTTCCGCCTCACCTCCCGACGTCCCTACGGGGACGGCGGCACCACGTCCGGAGCCGGAGTGTAACGGGCCTCCTCCAGCCACTTGATGAACTCCTGGACCTTCGCGGCCTCGATCCCCTCCGGCGACTGCGTGCCGTAGCCGCACAAGCGCTTGCTGGCTTCCATCTGATTCCGCGCTTCCAACGCCCACGCCAGCGCTTCCGCCGGCCTGCGGGCATGGAACAATGCATTGGCCCGCCGGAACGCATGGCTGCCGTAGGCGAACCGCGTCCGGTAGAACATCTCACGAAGGTCCATCAGCGGCAGCAGTTTCCGGTAGTTCTCCTCTGCTTCCGAAAACTGGCCGAACTCATCCAGCACCCGCGCCATGCTCAACCGCGCCGCATGGTCATACGGATTCCGGATCACCGCCCGCTGGAGATGGCCGAAGGCCTTGTCCGCCCACTCGTTCGAGGCCGGCGGGGATTCGGTCTTCGACATCCGTGCCGCCATCTCCGCCGCATCATGCTCCAGCCGGAAATCCGGCCGCACCGCGACCGCGCGCCTCAAGGCATCGTAGCGGACCGCCACCTGGTTCTCCATGCCACCGGACCCCGGCCGCGCGGCGATCCACCATGCCATGGCATCCCGCCACCCCAAGGTCACCAACCCCACCGCCAAACCCGCCGCCACCCACGGCGCGGGCCGCGCCCACGCGACCTGCCGGGAAGCCAGCTTCCCGAACGGCCACGGCTGGGCGATCACGATCCCGGCCAACAATCCCAACACGATCACATCCGGGATCATGTGGAATACGAAACTGAACATACCCTGGACCGAGACCGCCACGATCCCAGCCATCGCCCCCGCCGCCAATCCGGCACTCGGCCCCGGATTCCCCTTGTCCGGCTCCACCGCCATCACCAGCAGCCCCCGCAGGCCGATCACGAACAGCAATCCGGCCACCACCGCCAGCCCGATCCACCCGTAATCCGTAGCCGCTTGGAGAAACTCATTGTGGACGAAGTCAATGTCCCCGGACCCCACCCACAGTTGCTCGGGGTTCCAATGCTTGAAGATCTCATACGTGAACGAGCGGCTGCCGCCCCCCGTAACCGGCTGATTCGAGGCGATCTCGATCGCCGTGGAGGCGAAATTCAAGCGCCCGCTGTCATCCAGCATTCTGGCCCCGTCCCCCGTCACCCCGCGGTCCGCCAGCACCTGGCGCGCCATCCACCAGCCGCTGAATCCAAGGACCGGCAACGCGAAGGCTGCCGCCACCGCCGCCAGCCCGAACCACTTCACATGGCGGCGCTTTAAATCCAGCATCCAGCACAACAGCAACACCAACCCGCCCGCCGCCGCCGCCACCCAGGCCCCGCGGCTCTTGCTCAGAAAAATCCCGCCGAAGCACCCGAAGGCGACCAACGTCCACGCAATCCGGCTCCGCCGCTTTTCCTCCCCCAGCAACGCGCACCCCGAGGCCACGAAACCCGCTGCCAGCAGGAAGTTCGCAAAATGGTTGTAGTGCCCGTAAAACCCGGAGGGATACGAGGCCGTCTTCCGGCCGGCGAAGATCGGCGTGAACGCGGGGTCGTGCCACTGCACCAGCGCCACCGCCACATTCGCCATCGCCAGCACCGCCAGCCCGATCGCCGCCCAGCGGTGGGCCCTACGGTCCACCAGCCAGCCCGCCCAGAAACAGGCCGCCAGCCCGCCCGCCAACAACAATAGGTCGCTGCGGCCGAAATCCCGCACGGTCGCCCCCGTGGCCCGCCACGCGAAATACCCGCCGCCAAGGAATACCAAGCACGCCAGCAACACCGGCCGCTTCGAATCCGTCACCGCGAAGGCGCCCAGCGCCAAGGCCGGAGCCAACGCCAGCAACACCAGCCCGGGAGCCGTGGGCTCAAGCGAGGAGGCGAATGCCACCCCCAGCGCCAACGCGATGGACAACAGCACCGCGGACCATTTCCCCGCGTTCACGCTCCACCTCCTGGCTCCGACCAGTAGCCCTTCACCGGGTGGATCCGCCACGCGCCCTGACGGCGGAATTCCTCGAAATCCCCCGGCGTCTTCAGCACCTCCGGTGCCATGAAGCGGTCCGCGCCATCCATCGGCCGGACCCTGAAGCCCAGGTGGTGCGCCGCCGTGGGCAACATCAACTCCAGATAAATCCGCAGCGGAGGTTCCAACAAGGCCACCGCCTCGAAAGCCCGCCGCTTCCAGAACGACCCGCATCCAAGCATCGACAGCACCACCTCCGGCTCCTCCCGGCACGTGATCGTCCGCCAGTAACGGTGGAATGCCGGATCCCTGCGATGGAATGTGTAATGGGGATGCCCGGTTTCATCCAGCCGCGTCAGGCGGTGCCCCGCCACATCCGCCTTTTCCCGCTCCAGCATCCCGACCAAGCGGGCGTTCATCCCGCTCACCAATGGAATCTCGTCATACTCCGCCACGTGCACATGGGTCACGTCCAGCGCGCGGATCACCGGCAACACCGCCTGGAACACGCCTAGATAACTCTGCCGCTCCCGGGGATGATCCTTCGTGCGCAGCCATGGATCGCTCACGAACACCTTCGGCCCCACATCCAGGGCGGCGAAATTCTCCTCCGTCCCCCCGTAGGCCACCACCACCGCGTGATCCGGATCCCGTTCCTGCCAATAGGCGCACATCCGGGCGACAGCGTCCGGCGCCTCGTGCGTCACCAGCACGGTTGCTACAAGGGGAAGACGATCCATCACTCCGGATATTTGCTGGGAAAGTCAGGCTCCTGCGGACGCGTGAAACCGATCGTCTGCCTCCAGTAGCGGACACGGTCCTGCACACAGAACACGGGCTTCAGGACCATGCTACCGGAAAATCCGATGAGGTGGATTTTCCCGCGCCACACCACCACCAGCGCCCGCCCCAACAGTTCCCCCGTTTCCTCGTCACGGATCGGCGAGCCGAAACGGCTGATCCAGAAATGACCGATGTTTCTCAGGAGATTGCGCATGTCCGTGGCCAGGTGGATTCTTCCGTCACTTGGCTCCCTTGGCCAGCAACACCGCCGGAATCGTCTGTGCCAGGATCTTGATGTCCAGCCACAGCGACCAGTTGTCGATATACTGCAGGTCCAGTTTCACCCATTCGTCGAAGCTTGTGATCTCGTTCCGCCCGCTCACCTGCCAGATGCAGGTCAGCCCCGGCTTCACGCTGAGTTTCCGCCGGTGGGACGAATTCTCGATCTTCGGAAGTTCATACATCGCCATCGGACGCGGCCCCACCAAGCTCATCTCCCCGCGCACCACGTTGATGAACTGCGGGAACTCATCGATGGAAAACTTCCGCAGGATGCGTCCGACCGGGAAAATGCGCGGGTCATGTTGCAGCTTGAACACCGGGCCCGACATCTGGTTGCCCGATTGCTGTTTCAGCTCCTCCAGCTTCCGGTCCGCGTCCGGTATCATTGTCCGGAATTTCCACATCCGGAACGGCTTGCCATACCGCCCGGCCCGCTCCTGGAAATAGAACACCGGACCCGGGCTCTGGATCTTGATCGCGATCGCCACCACCACCCACAACGGCGCGGTCAGGATCAGCAAAGTCATCCCTCCGATCCAATCGATCACCCCCTTCGCGAGCAGCTCCCAGGAAAGATCCGGCGTGGACCGCAGCACCAGCAGCGGGCGCCCGCCGATGGTATCGAACGTCGGCCGCGCCACCTGGGTCTGGATGAAACTCGCCGCCACCCAGGCCTCGATGCCCCGTGATTCGCAGATCTCGATCGCGGTGCCCAGTTTGTCGAACGCCGCGTGCTTCGCCGCGAACACCACCCGCTCCACCGCCTCGTCCTCCAGCAGGCGCTGGAATCCCAGCCAGTCATCGCCCGTCAAATCATGCCGACCCACGATCCGCCACAGCATCGACTCGTCCTCCGGAACCTCCCGCAGCCACTGGTCGATGTCCTCCGGCGTCCCCGCCAGCACGATCGCCTCCTTTCGGTTGTCCGTGATGCTGGCCCGGCGCGCGTGCTCCGTCACCAACCACGCCCTCAACAGCAGGAACAACACCGCACACGGAATCGCCATCGCCAGTACCGCGCGGCTGGAGGCATTGAAGCGGAAGAACACCACCATCACGCTGATCGCCACCGCCAGGATCGTGAACGCCTTGATGATCTGCCAAAGGGCTGGCGCGAACTTCTGCCGAAGCGGATTGCGGTAAAAGCCGAACAACTCCAGCGCCAGGGGCGCGAACGGCACCACGATGAACAACAACCAGGTGATTTCCTTCAGCCCGGAGATGTCCTGTTTGAAAATGTGCACCCCGATCCCATTGAGCCAATCGATCAACGGCCCGCGCAGCAACGCGGCCATCGCAAAAGCCCCCCAGATCAGCATCGCGTCCACGAGCTGCAGAACTTGGATCGAAAAGGATTGGCGTCGGTTGGCGGACACGGGGATGAAGAATGGGTCCTTTCTTTACGTAAATAATCCTAGATTAGGCCCTATGACTGCCCAAAGATCGACTAATAGAATCCAATGCCCGCTGAGCTTGCGCTTCCGGCGAGTAATGCACCAACCGCTGGATGGCCGCAGCGCCCTGCACCCTGCTTGGCAACACATTCACGCATTCCACGAGCTTAGCAGCAAGCTCTCCTAGCGTGCAAGGGTCGATGGCCATCCCAACGCCAGCAACGGAATTCAAATCAGCTGCCCCTCCGTTATAAATGGAATAAATCTGAGGTAGCCCAGCTGCCAATGCCTCCAGATTTACCAGAGGCCAATTGTCATCCAAGGTGGGCATGACAAAAACGTCACTCGCAGCGAACAAAGGTGGGAGCTTCTCCGGTTGAACAAAGCCTGTCAAATAAACAGGAATTTCGCTCCGCAATTCCCGTCCAAACGACTCCACCTCTTCACGCAACGTACCGTCTCCCACGAAAAGCAAGCTGCATCGTCCGGCCAATTCCACACGACGCTCCATTACCGCCTGAAGTAACTGTGGTATTCCTTTCCCACTTTCCAGCCGACCTGCAAACAAAAACACGATGCCATCAAGACCTAACAGCTTTCGCAAGCCTTGGCGATCCCTAAACGCTCGTAGCGCTTCTTCTCGGAACTCCCGGGTAGCAATCCCTGTCATATCCGACGTAATTCCGATGCTGGCCGCCCCTCGGTTGATTAAAAATCGTGTCGTTTCGATACCGTTGCTCCAAAAACCATCCGCTTGAGAGATCAAAAATTTCCTGAAGTAGGCCTTCGTAATGCCGACCCAGCCTTCGGTGTGCTCGGTCGCCTCTGATACGAGCAACCATGGACACCTATACAAACGCGAATATAAAAAGCTCCAAAAGCTCCTCAAGCCAAGCTCATTGCTCAACACGACATCTGGCTTTACAGCCCGAAGCACCCCCATAAGGCGTTGCGAGAAATGCACTTGCCGCTGCTCCTCGTAAGCAACGTCCTTCCTTTTTCTTGGCACCACAACCGAGGTCGAATTCATCACGAGTCGGGTGAACCTAAACTGACGTTCATCCAGTTTCCAACTTCGGTTGAACTCGCTATCGGTATCGACAACGACCGTCAAATCGCACAGCTCAGCAAGAGCGTTGTAAAAGCTGACACGATAGGGTGCCACCATATTGGTAACCAATGCCACGCGCGTTCGCTCGGAGGGGGAGGGCGGATTCATCGGGGAAACATCAGGAGTGGAACACGACAAACTTCCGGAACGCGTAGTTGATCAACGTCGAAACGACGATCACCCCCAGCTTGACCAGGAAATCGTTCACATGCGAGTACGTGATCAGGTACCATGCCGCGGTCTGTCCCGCTACAAAGCTAGCAGCCGCAGCCGCCGTGAACAGAACGAACTCCTTCCGCGGCGCATGCCGACCCGCCACGAATACCCAGCGCCGGTTCGTCTCGTAGGTGAACGCGTTGGTGGGAATGAAACCCACCGTGATCTCCACCAGATTCCACAGCAACCGCTGGCTTCCGTAGGAGGCTCCCAACGCCACCGCTGCCCATCGGAACACCGCGCACACCGCGAAAAAGACCACCACCGACGTTCCGCCGATCGCCAGGTACTTCGTGAACTGCCAGCTCCCCCGCGCCTCCGGGCTCAGGATCGTTGCCAGGGCCGGACGCCACCCACGCGCACGAGCGTCCGACACCAATTCGGCAGTATCCCGCAAGGCATCGAAGGGATAGCGGGCCAAGCCTTTCATGCGTCCGTATCGTATTTGCCCATACAGGTCTCGACGAGCTGGCGCATCACCGCGAACAATCCGCCGAAACCCTTGATCTTTGTCGGCGTTTTGCCCGTGGCCGGATACACCCGCGACACCGGGGTCTCGATCACCCGGTAACCGAGCGCAGCCGCCTTGATCGCGAGATGATAGTGCAGCTGGTAGCGGTCGAAACATGGCCGGAACACCCCGATCTCCCGGTCCGTCAGCAGTCGACGGCTATACGCACGGAAGCCATTCGTCGTGTCCGTATAGCGGAAACCCGATGCCAGTGAAATGAGCGGCGCGTGCAGGAAATTCACCGCCAGGTAACGGCTCCGCGGTGTGTTCTCATGGTGGCCACCCGGAATGAAACGGCTGCCCTGCACATGGTCGAAGCCATTTTCCAACAGCTCCACCATCGAAGGGATCGCCTCCAGGCCATCCTTGCCATTGCCATCGATCACCACCACCCCGTCGTAGCCCTCGGCCAGGCAATAATCGAAGGCCATCCGCATCTGGGCGCTGAGCTTGCCCGGTCCGCGCTTCACCAGCAACGCCTTCGCCCCCGCGTCTCCCATCAGCGCCCCATCGAGCGATCCATCCGTGCTGCCTCCATCCGCCACGATCACGTCCACCAGCGGCGCATACGCGGCCATCGCCCGCACCTGCTTCCGGATCTTTTCGCCCTCGTTGATCACGAACACGCAGGTCGCCCACCGCCGCGCACGCGGCCTCTCCCATGCGACCTCGTAACGCGGGCTCCGCACGTCATCGCCCCTCAAATTCCCTTCTCCACTCACGATGCGACCTCCTCGGTGGATTCCTTCACGATGCTGCTGTGCACGGTGTCCTCCAGCAGCACCGAGCTGTTCGCCTCATGGCCGATGAAATACAGCGGACGGCTGCGCACCTCCCCGAGGATCGTCCCCACATACTCGCTGAGCACCGCAAGAATGAGGCAGATGAAAAAGAACATCCCGCTCTGCTGGAGCGACAGGGTGGTCCAACCGGCCACCACATTCGGCTTCGCGAGGTAGATCCACACCACGTAGCACGCGTAGAGCAAATTGAGCACCGCCCCCGTGAGGCCCGCCAGCGTCACCACCCGTAGCGGATGCCGCGTGTTCGCAGCCAGCAGGTCGATCGCCGTAGCCGCTTCCGAGGTGAAAGAACTGCGCTTCGGCCGCTCCAAACGCTCCTCCCGGCGGTAAGGGAAAAACTCGTGGTGGTACCCCAGCGTGAGCGTCAACACCCGCAGATAGCGGCTCTGCACCCGCACCTGGAGCAACGCGTTCACCGCCTGGCGGCTCATCGCCCGGAAATCCTCCGCTCCGCGCTTCAGCTCGACCCCGAGGCGGCGGTTGCAATAGCGGCGGAACAAATTCCCGAGGAACTCACGCACCCCAGAGCGCAGCCGCGGGTTCAACGCCACCCCGTGCACGATCCCGCCGTTCGTCCGGCACACCGCGATCAACTCCGGGATCGCGGCCACCGGATCCCCCGTGGGGTCAAGCGTGACCACGTAGTCGCCGATGGCGGACTCAATGCCTGCCGAAAGAGCCACCTCACGACCAAAGGAACGGGACAGCCGCAAGTAACGCACCCGCGAGACATCCTTCAGCAGACGGTCCACCGTCTGCCGGGTGGCATCCGTGGAACCATCGTCCACCAGAATGATTTCGTAAAAGCGGAAACCTCCGCTCATCGTCCGGGAAAGATCGGCCAGAAACGCGTCAAGGATGTCGCTGTCGTTTTCAAGCGGCACCACCACGCTGATGACGGTATGAGGATCCATGATGAAATGGGAAAAAGCAGCCGCGCCTCAGGGCGCGCGGGACAATACAGAGTCCAGCTCGTCCTCGACGTCGAAAATATTGTCGATTTTGCCACCCATCACATGGATCACCGCCGGCAGCTCCGGATCCCGGCGAAACAGGATCGGCCGGCCGTCATCCACCTCGGTCTGGGGCAACAGGGTTTTCACCTCCCACAGCGAATCCCGGTGCACCGCGTCGCGCAGCGCCGGAAGGTATCGGGAAGCATCCCCGACCATGTATTCGAAATGGCTGTGTTTGGAAAGTTGTTCAAAGCGCCGGTAAGGATCCGTCGCCGCCTCACCGGGTTTCTCGAACCACTGGAGGTGCGGCGTGTAGCGCACGTGGCTCAGGGTTGTGAGTCCCCGCGAGGGATACGGCATGAACGAGAAGAACGGGCCGCACATCATTGTCACCGACAGCCCGTCCAGCGCGGGCGGCAGCTCCACCAGCGCCATCTCCGCCAGCTCGTGCTTGAGCGGGATCGTTGGCAGGCCGCTGCCGCTCGTCAGCACATTCAAGCCACTGTAGGTCGCATTGATCACCAGCTTCACCCGGAGTTCGCTCCCATCGCCCAGGCACACCTCCGTCAAGCCGTCAGCCCCCGGTCGCGCCGAAACCACCCGGGTTTCCAGCTTCACCGGCACGCCGGCTGTCTCCAAGTCCCGCTGGCAACGCTGGCGCAGGATGGAGCAATCGAACGCGCACTCCTCCGCGATCCACGACGCCTCGGTCAGAACGGGATTGAACAACCGGCTGATCTTGTCCGGAGCGGGCTTCAACGGCGCACCGATCCGTTTCATGAACAGCTCGAACTGCCCCGCCGATACCTTCGAAAAAAGCCGGCCCACCGCGTAGACCTTCGTGAACGTGTCCACGATCGCCTCCCGGTAGGTCTCACGGAACCGCTCGTAATTGTGCCTGGACCGGTAGGCCGTCATCAGGCTGCGGGGATAATGGTAACCGCCATGCACCCGCGCCTGGTTCACACGGGAAGCCCGGCCCAATAGCTCCGGGCCAGCCTCCACCACCAGCGGCGTCAATCCGCGGCGGCACAGCATCTGCGCGATCGAGCAGCCGAAAAAACCTCCGCCCGCGATCACCACATCGGGTTCCCTGCCGTTCATTTCCGGATACCGTAACAATCCCTCACCCTGCGGATGGCTGTCTCCACCGCGGGCACCTCCTCCTCTTGGGCCTTCATCTCAATGGCCACCTGCCCACGGTAACCCGCCGTCGCCAAGGCCCCCGCAAGCCGGACATGGACCGGGTCCGGGACATCCCATGCACCGAGGTTCGGCTGGCTCGCATGAACGTGCGCGATGAGCCCGGCCGCCTGCGCCACCACCGGCTCGAAATGCTCGCCGCTCAGCGCCAGCCCCCCGGCATCCACATGCAACCTGAACCCTGGAGAATCCACCGCTTCCACCAGCTCCGCCGCCTGCTCCAGGCGGGTGCAAAAATCCGCCCCATACGCCTCCGGATTCGCCTCCATCACCAGGCACGAACCGCTCCGATGGCAAGCATCCCCCACCTCCCTGAAAAACTCCGTCGCGATCCTCATCGCTTCCGCGTGCGAGCGCGAACCCTTGAGACGGTTCTTCGGCGACCCAAACACCATCGGCCCCGCGCCGCACCATCCGGCCACCTGCCCGACCGCGATGAGCCATTCCTTCATCCGCTGCCGGGCCGCCTGGTCCTCGAAAAGAAACACCCCCTCCGCCCCGAACAACAGCGCCTGGAAAGACCCGATCCGGAAACCGCGCTCCACATACCATCCAGCCTTGGCGCGCACCGCCCTCTCGTCCGCCCGCAACGGATCCCCGAACGCCCGCAGCGGCGCCAGCTCAACCGTCCCCACACCCAGCTCCAGAACCTTGTCCAATAGGGCACCCTCCCGTTCGGGAGACCAAGCGATGTGGGAGATCGAAAGGGGTGAAAAGGCGGTCATCGGAGTCGGGGATCGGACTTGCCGGTTCGTAGTGCGGCAGAGCGAAACTGCCCAGCACCGCTTTCCGTTTGTGTTAGGAGCCGACGGTTGTGTTCACGTTTACCGAGCCTAACGATCCCATTCGAGCCGATCACGGCTCACTGTCCATTAGCCAGCTCCCGAGATCCTCCAGCACCCGCGCTTTCGAATATAGGTAGCCATCGCTCCCGTTCCACTTCGCGGCATGTTTCGAACGCATGTCATAACCCACTGGGGTCTCACCCTCCTCCCCTAGGACCGCTCCTGGGAAAAAGCGGTCGCGAATCTCCGAAGTGGCTAGCGGTTCGGACGAAACATTCAACAGCGGAATGCCTGCGGCCCAGGTACGGTTGATATCCGCCGCCAACCTACGGGTATCATAGTATTGAAACACACCGCCGGGATGCACCTTCTGCATCTCATTGCCGTGGATCATGTCGTAAATCAGGTTCTTCTTCAGACCCGGTCCGAACAACCCCGGCAAGCGCAGGATCGCCACCCGGGGAAAGGCCGCCGCCACCCGTTCCTCCACGAGCAGCCGGTTGAGCCCGTAGGCATGGTGCCCGTCCTTGGAAATCGAAGAGTCCTCGTCCACACCCCGCGGCGCGGGATAAACATCGATCGTGGAAACCAGCGTGAAGCGCCCGGCCTCCACCTCCGCCAGGGCTCCGAGCAGCCGGAGGATGCCCGCGAGATCCTCCTCGGGATGCAGGTTCGCCCACCACTTCTTCGCCTGCACTCCCGCACAGATCACGTGATCGAAGGACTTCCCGCGGATTTCATCGATGTCGGTGGAGCGATAGCGGTGGGTGGGCGACAGGGCGGCGTCCAGGGTGGCGCCGACAAAGCCGCTGTATCCGATGAGGGCTGTGGTCATGGTTGGGTGACGAGGAAGTTTCTAAGGCTCTCCAGCACATCGCGGGCGGAGCCGGGCGAGAGATGGACCGTGTCCGTGAAGGTCAGGCGGTCGCGCGGAATCTGCCTGGCCAGGTCGAGGAAGGGAACGCGGGTCCGGGCCGTCACATAGGCCACGCCGCGGTCCGTCATCGCCCGCACCTCGGGTGCCATCGGTTCGGACGGATACTCGACCAGCAGCACGCGGCACCCCTTCGCCTGGAGCTGGCCGATCATATCCACCAGCCCGGCGTAACGGGTCGCCTCCTGGCCGGCCACGGGAGCCTCCGCCACGGGAGCCGCGTCCGCCGCCAGGGGAAAAACCTGGACCTCCCCCCCCCCGGCTTTTCGGTTGAGCAGCTTCCCATACAACATCCCGGTCGGGCGGGCGGAATAGCCCAGCGCGGGAACTCCCGCGCCCGCCCGGAACGCCGCGCCACCCACCGAATCCAACATCGTGGAAGGCGGGTCCAGCACCACCCGCAGGAACGTGTTCGTCTCAAGGATCACCCATTTGCCCGTCCGCATGCGACCGTCACATAACAATCTGAGCCCGTCGGCGGACGATCCGCCATCCGTCCCCAAATTGGCGACATCCGGGTTCCCCATCTCCCGACCGGGCAGGCGTCCGGTGATCGAGGAGCCCACCACCGTCAACTCCGCCGGCCCAGAAGCCGCCGCCTGGAAGCGAATCAGCGAGGAAAAGTAGTTCGATTCCGTCTTGGTCGCTTTCCACCCCAGCCCGAACGCCACCAACCCCTGCAGCGCGAAACAGAGCACCAGCCCGGCGACAACACCGGTGAACGACAAAGGGCGGTTGGGTGGCGTGGAGGTCACCGGCGGTCAGAATTGGAAGTAAATGAAACCCTGCGGGGACCCGGCGTTCGTCAGGAGCAGGAACAACATGCCCCCATAGACCAGGCCCTCCGCCAGCGATCCGCGGAACCGCGTGGCCCAAGGCGGGGCGTGCTCGCGGACCCAGCCCGCGGCATGGTAGATCACCACCGCCGTCCCGAACACCGCGGGCACGAACACCGCAGGCCCGTGCGCTTTCCCGGGAATGGCGAGCTGGTGGAAAAACAAGCCGATCTGCCTCATGTCCGGCATCAGGAACGTCAGCCACAGGAAGGTCACCGCGTGAAACGCGTAACACCACCCGGCGCAGGCCAGCCACCCGGGCCGCGGCCCCTGCCGGTCGCGCCTGCGCCAGACCAGCCGCTCCACCGCGAGCAGCAGGCCGTGGAGGCTGCCCCAGAGCGCGAACTTCCACTCCGCGCCATGCCACAATCCCCCGAGGAACATGACCATGAAAAGATTGAGGTAAGTCCGTCGCTCCCCCTTCCGGTTCCCGCCCAACGGAATGTACAGATAGTCCCTCAGCCAACCGGAGAGCGACATGTGCCAGCGCCGCCAGAACTCCGTCACGCTCGTCGAGAGGTAGGGGAAATTGAAGTTCATCGGGAACCGGTAGCCGAACATGGCCGCCAGTCCGATGGCGATCAGCGAATACCCGGCGAAGTCCGCGAAAATCTGCAGGCTGTATCCATACAGCAGCGCCATCAAATCCGGAGGACTCAGCTGGGCCATCCACGGCTTGGTAAGGGTCACGGTCTGCTCGGAGAGATTGTCCGCCACCACCATCTTCAGGAAGTAGCCGGCGATCAACGACCGCCACACCGTTCCCCAGGCGATGTCTCCGAATCGCTTCGCCGCGATCTGCGGCCAGAACTGCTTCGCCTTGACGATCGGCCCCGCGACCAACTGCGGGAAGAACAACAGGTAAAATCCGATGTCCCGCACTCCCTTCGCAAACCGCTGTCCATGGGACAAAAAGGCACGGAGCCCGCCATGCGCCGCCGCGCCATCCCCTCGCGTCTCCTCCACCGCTGCTTCCACCGCACCCGATTCACCGGACATGAGCACATCGCTCTCCCGGGTCACCTCGCCGCGGGCAACATCAACGATCATGCTGATGCCATGGAATGTGTAGAAGGAAATGCCGATCGGCAGCGGAATGCTCCGCAACGCCTGCACCCACTGCACCGGTAGGAACGGCAGCATCCCCGCGATGAACGGGGCATACTTGAAAACCCCGAGCAACCCGAGGTTCAACGCCACCGCCATCCGTACCCAGCGTTTCACCCGGCCCTCGTCCCCGGCCAGCTTGTGCTGGATGATCCTGCCGGTCGCGACGCTGTTTCCCACGCAGGAAACCGCCAGCAGCAGCAACAGCCGCGGATCCTCCCAGCCGTAGAACACCACGCTGGCCACCAGCGCCACGGTCACCTGCCACGCCTTACCATGACGCCCACGCAACCACGGAACGTAATACACCACGAACGTGACCAAAAGCAGGACAAGAAACTCCCAAGAATTGAACAACATCGAATAAAAATAAGATCGCGCCCTGGGACCGCCCTGTCAGAAGCCCCCCTCAATTGGGTGCCCGCACAAAGACCCGCATGAACCTTCTCTGGCCTGCCGCCGAACCGGTCATGGTGACCTTCACCTGTGCGCCAACCCTAACCACAGCGCTCCCCGACGGCGGCACGTTCGACCAATTCACAAGATCGCTGGACCATTCCAACGAATAGGTGACCCCGGATTGCTCCGCCTCTGTATTCAAGCGGTATTCGAAAAGTTCTCCACCGGCTCCGTCCGGCCGACTGCGGGGCAAATTTTCCGCCGGAACCTTGCCGTCGGCGCCTGCCGGACCAAATGCATAGACCAGCAGTGAGGGATCGAATGTCGCGGGGTCATGATGCACATACACCGGCGTAATTGGTGGCAAAACGGAACCTGAAAACGCCGAAACCCCGGAATTGGGATAGGACGACACCACACTCCAGACAATCTGTTGTAGACGCAGGCAAACGTCCGGTGAAATAGACATGGGCATGTCATTCTCGTAGCCCGCGTTGACCGTCACATTAGTCAGCCCCACCGGACTCCGTTTGAATATCGTGGCGTAATGGGTAAGCGCCGAAATGTAGCCCCCGAGATTGCTGGGATGGCGATCATCCAGATAAAGGGCGGAACGATCGATACCCGCTAGCCCCCCCGATCCAGAGGCGGCTGCAACCGCCCTGAAGACCTCCCCAACCGGAATAACCAGCGCAGGCTTCCGCCCTCCCACACTGATGGAGGCCCTGACCTGCTCGAAGGCTGAGTTGATCGACGTCTGCGTCTCCACGGCTTCGCCGACATACGGCCAGTAATCGAACAGGTAAACCTGCGTTCCATTGGCGTCGGCCAGGTCGTAAAATAGTTTGGCGTAGTTTTTGAAATCATCCATGGCCAGCCATTCACGGCTCATGGGTTGGAGAACCACGGCGTCCCATGTGCCGGTGGCCAGCTCCACTCGGGAAGGCGTGCCGGACATCAATGCCGCGCCCGGCACTCCATGATCCCAGTCAAAACGCAGAGCCTGTCCGTCATGGAGTTGAAATCCTGTCGCGATATCTGAACTCGCGGATTTCGTAAGCACTCCCAGTTGGAGCGGAATATTGCTCCACCGCGTAAAACTGTTGCCAATATGAAAGGTGGCTAAAGTGCCCGACGCATGCACTGGACCATACCACCCCGAATAGGAGACGCCTCCCTGCTGCCGCCCCGTGGAGGCCGATGGAATGACCCCGAACCGCAAGTAGCAACCTTGATCGGCTGTCTGGACGTCATAGGTAGTCGTGCCTGGCAACTCCCCGGAAACGCGGACCGCCTCGCTGCCCGGAGAGGATGCCCTTTCCCAAACGAATCCCGGAGTCGCTTCCGCATCCTCTTCCGGATCACTGTATACGTAGCTGCCGACCAGCCGGGATCCTACACGCGGAGATCCACTCGATATAACCAATCCGGCGGAGGGCGGACTGTTTGGCTGGTTCATTAATTCCAAACGCAGGGCTCCTAGGTAAGCGTAATCACCGACGTCCCTCGATACGGAAATGGTGATTATTCCGCCCACGGAGTTCAGGTTCTCAAAAACCGCCAGCCCAGAGCGGTTCGCGGTCGGCTGAGTGGATGAGTTCAACCCGGTGCCACTCGTCTGAAGTGTCTGACTCAGGGGGGCTCCGCAGCCGTTCACATCGTACCGGGTTACCCGTCTCTGATCGATTTCCCGTGAAGCGAACAAGGACAGGCGGTAAATCCCATCGGGGGCCAGATTGGAAAGCTTCACGGTGATCACGTCGGAACCCGAAACATACAAGCTGTCGGACGTCGCCGAGACAATGCCGAGATTTCCGAGGGCGGTGACGTCCGGAACTCTCGTTCCATTCTTATTGGCACCCTGTGAGGCTCCGAAGCCAGTGATGGAAAGGGCGACACCCGTATATTTTCCATCACTTGAAATTAAATTAGCCAAATTTGAAATGCTTTCTGTGACGTTGTTCCAAAGGTTGCCATTGGCGTCAGGCCCGGACGTCGGGAGATCAGCGGCTCCGAAATCGACGTAGGTCGTCAGAACCTGACTGTAAGCCATCGGAAGCGAAAGTCCGACCGCTAAAGCCACTACCTTTGAAAGGATTTTGCTTCCGCGCACGCTACAGGGGGGAGGTTTAACAACGCATGATCGTCTCAACAAAAGCCCGCGCAAGAACCAAATTGAAACGAATCGCGTAGACAGGGCTCCCCAGTCAGACCAACCGATGCCGGAATGCCCTGCGCAGGAATTCAGAAGCCATCCCGCAGCAAAATACGACCGTAGCCGTGGCAACAGGCATCGCCAACCACGCGACATGGGGCGATACAAGTTTTTGAGCCGCCTTGATGAACCCGCCCAGCACAAAAGGGTGCATGCAATAGATGCCGAGGGAATTCCTAGCAAGAAACGAGATCAATCCATGTGGGTGCCTTCGGATGCCGAAGCCGACAAATACGAATGCGATGGCACCGAACTGAATAGACAAACGGGCATGCTTGGGCAACCAACTCCGAAGTCTGCCGACCGTACTTAGGGGCGCAGCGAAGTGCCACTCGATCACCGCAAACAGAATCGCGATGACCATCATTCCGGCAATCCATTTGAACCGCAATTCCCGACTCGCGCTCAATTGCTTGGAATGGGGCGTAATCAGCACTGCCGCAAAAGGCATCATCATAAAGCACGTGGGGAGCCAATAGTACTGCCGAACGGTCCAGAGGTGGTCCGGAGCGAGATAGGCGAAGGTTCCCGCAATCACGCCCATTGCAGTAAAGAAGCCGACCCATTGTCCCCAAAGAGGTAGCCTGGACGCGAACCATGCCAAGGGCGAGCAAAGGATCAGGCTTGCGATGAAATAGAACACCCAGCCCCCCCCGCGCAAAAGAAATTCCACTATGGAACCGACTTCGAGAATAGGAAAAGCCCTTGTATAGAGCATCCAGGCGCCTACCCAGAATACATAAAGATAGCCCAATTTTCGCAGCCTTTCAGTCAAGCGATCCCACGAGGGAGGCTTTCTGACAAACAACAGCATCGACACCAACACGAACACCGGCACTGCGCATGATTGAACATGCAGATGAAAAAAGTCCCACAGATTGGGCCCGCTGCTGCTCCTTGCGGCTAGATCGGTGACGAAATTACAGTGATTGAGAATCACCGATATCATGAAAAACACGCGGAGGTAGTCAAACCCGTCCACCCATCCGAAGCGCGGTGAGTCATTCTGCTCCTCCAGCTCGTCCTTGCTGGAAACCTCTTGTGGGCTGATTGCGAGCCCCCCTTCCATTTTTTGGACTTTCTCCTGACCCGCCATATGAGCGATTTCCAGCAGTTCTTTTCCACCCATCATTTGGCGGGTCGGCCCAGTTTTCCTCGAAGACAACTACCAATCTGGCGCGTCGTCCACGTCAATCGTGATTCTTCTGGAAAATGACAAACTCCTCGGATTGACCAAACGAATAAGAAAAACCGAGTCTGACGCGCTTCAGTTCTGTCCATTCAGCTTGCTCCCAAGGCTTGACCGCCACCTGCTTCATGGCAGTCTCATCATACTCGTTGAACACTCCAGCCACTTCCTGGTGAGGATCGAGGATGAAGATGTCACCCGCGCGGGAATCCCTGAAAACCAGCTCTTCATAATCCTTCCTCATAGCCTTGGAAAGGATATTGGGAAAGGTTGAAAAGCGATATGAACCCCACCTCCCGGATTCGACCGCAGCCTCCCAAAAGCAAACCGGCAGGTAAATGCGATCTGCTTGGGGAACCGAGTTCAAAATCTCCTGTAATGTCGCCCTGTAACCTGCACCGCCCTGACTCAAGACCAGAACCGTCCGCTTGACCGCGGTGAGACACAAAGAGGCCGACAGAATCCATGCGGTCGCGATCACCCCCAACCGAATGGAATTTCCACTCCGCTCGATCAGATCATTGATCGCTCCAGCCACAAGCCAAGCCATGAAGGGAAAAACAGCCAACAAGTGCAACGGATTGGGGTTTTTTGAGACTATCGAAAAAGCTAAGGCTCCAAGCCACGCCAGCGCTGGCCCCAAGCGGACATATGCGTCTCCACCCATTGTTGCTTTCCAGACGATCCGGATAGCCTCCCATGTCGCAACGATCCCAAATGAAAGCGCCAGTTTCGCAGCGTTGGAAGAGAAGCCGAAATGAAACAGGGCCCCGTAGCCAGCATTCATCGCCTGGGTTAGGGCGCGTTGCGCGGAAATATTGGCTAGGAACTGCTCTCCCGCCAATCCGCCGACGTACCAGCCAGCAAACAATGCCAGCCCTATCAGCATCGCCACACTGTCCATTCGAAATGCCGACCGATACCGGTCACGCCATGTGCGACACCGGAAGATATCAACCACGAGCCACAATCCAGGCACTACAACTCCAAGAGGATGGAATAATGGCAGAATAACCAACCCCGCGAACCGGAAGGCTACTTTCCAGCGTTCCCTCGCGCCCCACGCCAAGGATATTAACCAAAGCACCAGCGCTGTGGGGATCTCGGGACGGTAGCTCTGGACGGATACCAGAAACAACGGTTGCAAAAGCAGCGTAACGGTCGTCCAGAGTCCTGCACCGCGCCACGCGAAGACTTTGCGCGCGAAATCCCCCGTCCAAATCGCTGTGATCGCCCATACTGCCGTCAGGAGAAGCGTGTCGCCACACGACGACCAAGGGAAAGCCATTCCCAATATCGATCTCAACCAAGGCCAGCCGAACCAGTGGAATCCCCAGGCCCGATCATATCCCATAAAACTTCCGACAAACGGCCACGATAACTGCCCCGGATGGCCCGGCTGGACCGCCGCGCCCAAACTCTGAAAACCATCGACAATCGGGCATGCCGTACGGTCGAGCAGCCAGAACGTGGCGAGCGCCCAGATCAACCCGACTAGCACACACACCGATTCCCTCCCCTCCGACATGTGATCTCTTGCTACTGCTGCCACGAATCAACCTTTCCGTCCCGGATCGCCTTGTAGAACCGTCCATACAAACGGCCCACCTTGGACCAGGAGTGGTTCTCGATCGCCCAACGCCGGATCGTCTTTCGAAACTGTTCCCGCTCGGAAATCGGCTGTGCCAAGTACTTACGGCACACGCTCTCCCATGTGTCTTCTTCCGAGCAATCAATTAATTCACCATTTACCCCCGGCTTTACCAAGTCAGGCATCGAACTTTTGGGCTGAGCAATCACAGGTAACCCCATGCCAAAAGCTTCGATAATGGCAAGAGGCATGCCCTCCCGTTCCGATGGAAAAAATAATGCGCTCGCCACCCGATACAGTTCCCGAAGCACTCTCTTTTCAATCAAGCCGAGCCAGATAATATTCGGCTTTCTGCAAAGTTCTTTCAAATAAGGTTCGCCCATTCCCGGAACCACGAAACCTGCGGCCACAAACATCACATCCGGCATCCGATCTGCCATCCGAAGCAAAAAATCCGTGCGCTTCCGAGGTTCGACGGAAGACACATACAGAAGAAACGGACGTCCCCCTATCCTCCGAACCTCTTCCGGCAAATCCGTGCCATCCGCTACCGCGGGATCAAAGAATACTTCGTCGAATCCATTGGGAATGACACCTTTGTAGCGCTCGGGCGCATCCATCATTGGCAACACTCCCGCCGCATGGCTGACAGCTAGGAAATAATCCGGAAGAGGAAGCAGTCGATGGTAATTCCGCCAGGAACAGACATCCTCTTTGACAATTTCAAGGCATAGGATGCTGACAATCTTCGTGCTTCCGCACCCACGCAATCGGGCTATGCGCGCAGCGAGCATGTTCTTGCGACTGATCGCGGCGAGTTGGACTATATCATATCGCCGCGTCAACGCCATTGCCTGACTCGCTTTCGTGACTTGAGGAAGATTCCAGAACACTTCGCCCCTTTGCCGATCCTCCTCGGAGGTAGGACTGGAAAAACTGGTGAATTCAAGATCGGGATTGGCCTCGACAACTGCCCTCAATTGGGTAGCTATAGAACTTCGCCATCTGTCGATATTTATTGGAAGAAGAATCTTCATGTGTTCCAGATTGCACAGTGCCCGCCAACAGTCCTGCCGTCAGATGGAGGCTTCAATAGCTCTCCGATTGTCCGCAACATCTTGCCGCCTTACAAGATCTTGAGATACTTGGGAGGAACGCTTTTCCCGGATAGAATTTCGATACGAGGTATAGATGATCCCCAGAAACAAATAGAAATAGAAGTTCTGGGGATAAACCCGCAACTGTTGACCATTACCTAATCCACCCACCAGAATACCGATCGCCAAGGCAAAACTCAGCCGAACTAGCTTCCGCTCCAGCGAGCGAGAGGGCAACTGGAAGAACCATCTCTGTGCCCTCATTACTCCCCAAAAAGCGAACATCCCCAAAATAAGTGGCGGCACCCAACCAACCGTGATGAGGGTATCGATAATCAAGTCATGCCCCCACACCAAATCGTGGATATTGTCTTCCATGCCAGCCGCCTTAAACCCAAATGGCTGCCAAATCTGCGGATTTTGGGTGAGATTCACCCAACCCTGCAACCGGTCGTTCGCCGTACCCAAAACAACCGCACGCTCTGCGAAAGCATCGTGCTGATTACTCAAAAACATGTCTTTGAGAATCTTCTCACCTTTTTCAAGCGTCCGGTCCTTTTGGATAAAGGGGGCAAATCCTATCAGCAACCCGACACCAGCCACTGCCGCTCCCGCTCCAACCACCGACAACTTGCGGGATGAAAGAAGAACATAGGTTAGAATCGCACCAATCCCACAGAACCACCCACCACGAGAGACCGTGTAGTAGGAAGCCAAGAGGAAAATAATCGCCATGATAATTCTGCCGATCCACTGCAAAAGCTCGGGCTTTTGATTATCCTTTTTTAGTGGCACAAGGCTCACCAAAATCATCATTGAGGTGAATACCGACACCACGGCGGCACCGTTCATAGTTGAAAATCCACGCAAAGCTTCTTGATCTGTCAGAATTCGCTTTTCGATGGTCAAGCCTGACAGGAGATATCGATACTCGAATTCAGCCAATCCGAAATAGCGGTGCCGGAACATATAAATCGCCACTCCCAAGAAGAGAAACAGCATCCAGTTCAGTAGTTTCCTGCGATCGTCCACGGTTTTGAACAGCACAGGAAGCAAAAAGAAAAAGAATGCATAGGCTCCTTGGTTTACGATATCACCCAGCGATCGATATCCAGTGCTGTCGCCAATCGCGAAAATACCTAACCCAAACAAACCGCAAGACAAAAAGAAATTAGCTACCAGGTATCGATCGAGGTTAATTTTTCTGACAATGACCCCCAAAATTACGGACAAAACCGCTCCCGCTATCAGCAAAGGCGGAATGCCAAGAACATAATATAAATCGATGTAGCTTAGATAGCTATCGAATATCATCAATCTCTTCAGGAGGTCGATGTAGGTCGTGCAGAACAAGCTAACAACGACTGCGAAGCGAGGAGCAACCAGCCCGGTCACAAATGCGCCAATCGCACTGAAGAGGTAGAACTTTCCAAGCGTGTTCCCACCCCCGGTTAAGATTTCGACGACCAACCAGAGGGCCCCGCCGATCATCAGTATAAGAAGAAGGAGCTTTTGGATCGCGTTTTGGTTCATGGAGAAAACTCAGGGTCGGGAAAAATGGGGCCGCTGAAAAGACTGGTTAGGAAGATGGAGTAGACCGGCGTGCGAGGAGACTTTCGTATAGGGAAATATGCTGGGCAGCCACCTTGACGGGGTCACAATTGGCCTCCGCCACAGCACGTGCGGCTTCACGCGATTGCAACCGCTTTTCGAGCGAGCCGACGGCCCTGTCGAGAATTGCCTTTGCAAGCCGGGCTGTGTCGTAAGCTGGAACCGTCTCCCCTACCATGTGATCTTCAGCGGCCATCTCCCCCACTCCGCCAGCATCGAATCCGACGTATGGAAGGCCGCAGGCAAGGGCCTCCACGATGACGTTTGGAAAATTATCCTCTCGGGAAGGGATCACCAATAGATCGGCGCCGCTGTAAGCCGCGCGCAGTCCTTCCTCGTCCAAGTACCCAAGTTCAATGACCCGGACGGCGGCTTGCAGTTCGTCAGGAACACGCCCCCCCCCAAACAAAACCACGGTGACGGATGCTGACCGGAATTCCTCCGCATCGCCAAGGATAGCGGCAACCAAAAGATCGAACCCTTTGATCAAATACTCCAACGAATGGGCCCCTGCCAGGACCACGAATGCCGATTCCTCGATCCCTCGGGCAACCCTCCATTCTTCCCGTCCAATGGCGCGAAAATAATCGAGAGGCACGCAATTGCGAACCACCTGGTGCTGGGAGCCATCGAAAACGCCCGAGATTCGACCCGCCCGGTGGACATGCGCCGAGGGAGCGATGCAAATGTCTTTCCGACCGGACATGAGTTTCTTTTTCAGGGAAAGATTCATCCCGGCCACCAGTCGCTTGTCCCGGTCGTGCAGGGATCCCTGCCGACCAGCCTCCACCCATTCATCGAGCCGATGCGCTAGGTAGATGTACCCTTGCGAGAAATCCCGATAGGCGTGGAACGTCCAAACGATGGGGTCCGGCCACTTCGACAGCTCCCACAGCGACCAAAGTCCGTCATCCGCCGCGTGTACGTGCAGGATGTCGGGAGCCAGACGGCGGCGTACCGCCTGCGGAATAAATGTCGGAATCCATTGCAGGTAAAATTCCCGGATGGCTCCCTTTCCCAACAGTATCCGGTGCAGAAAACGGCTCAATGCTCCCCTTACCCGGAACCAGAACCACCACATCCGGCTGTCGTCGAATGCCACCAATCCCGGAGCATCATTTCCGTTGCGTTCCCTGACCACCATTCTCGAGTCGATGCCCGCGGCCACCAACGCCTGGTGTAATCTCCATGCGGCGATGAATCCGCCATTGTCCGTGCTCTTGCAAAGATGGACGACCTTCATAAGGAAAGGATGATAGCGCGCTCGCTCGCCGGCATCGAAACTGCGATGGGATTCATCCAGCCGGATAGTGCTCCTCACGCTCGCGTATGACCCGTGCCTCGGTCATGAACGAGGCATTGAACCAGGGAGCTGGCGGTGCGGAGGGCGTTGCTCCCGCCAACGGCTTGCGCAGGGTCGTGATGCCGTCGATGCAGCGCCGAGTCTCAGCCCACCAGTTCACCAGTTCCTGGCAGTGGATTTCCAGGCCAGCCTTGGCCGCGGCGGCTGCGACCGTTTCCGGAGACACCGTCACGCCGCGCCAACAATCGTAGTCCACGATCCTCATTTTGCCTAGGGTCTGGCGTCCGGCAGGGATCATCTTGGCCAGTTTAAAATAGAGCGGATAGTGGCCGAGATTGGAGTGGTGAATGAAGGCTGTTCCACCAGGAGCCAGCTTTTTCCCGATTTCCATGAAGTAGGCCTCGATCACGGCTATCTCACAATGCACGAGCGAATCGAAGCTGTACACGAAATCGACCGATCCATCGGCGATCGTAGCGGGCAAGGTTTTGCCATCGTTCACATGATAGTGGATATTATCCGCGGCGGCAAAGCGCTCCTTGCAGCGGGCGATACAGTCGTCCGACAAGTCAACGATATGCAGGGTCTCCGCCTGCGGTTGCAGGAACTGGGTCCAACGCCCATGACCCGGGGCGATTTCCACGATCGTCTTCGCGGGCAGCCATTGTCTCATGCGGGGTAGGATGGAATGGGTCCATTGGGCCTCTGTAGACCCCCAGAAGACCGACCACTCGTCACCCGCGTGGCTCCAGTGCTCCGGATCGTTCCATTTTCCGTAATTTTGTTCGATGCTGGGCATAGTAGAATCAGATGTCGCGTTTAGGATTGGACCGGAGCGGGACGAGGGGAGGAAAGCCGCTTCCACGCGCACCACGGTTTATACAGCACCCACCGAGCCGCGCACTTCGCGGCAGCACCGGGGCAACGGAAATCAATCGCCAATGCCTTCACCGCGCGAAGGAGGCCCGGAAGCCGTGCCACCTTGGGAAGGCGATTGACGAACACCTTGGTCCAGCGCCGATTGAAAGTCTTGGAAGCCCGTTTGAGCGACGGATTCCCCGACTCCCGTGCGGCACGCCGAAACAAATGAACGATGCTTAGGAACTGGTCGATGGTGTCGACGTTCAACTTGGCGCTCTCCTGGCCCGGATGATAGTTGTAGACGGACACCGCCTGAGGAACCACGAACACCGGGTATTTCAGAAGCAACTTCAGCTCCAGATTGATGTCGGTGGCGATGCCAACCGTATGGTCGAGCCCCCCGACTTCCTCGAATGCTTTCCGGGAGATCAAAATCGATTGCCATTCGACGATTCCGTGTTCGGCCCAAGATGGAATCGCTTCGTGGAGCTCATTTCGTCCCGACTTCCAGGTGTCGTCTGGATACACCTCGACTTTCACTCCCTCCGCAAGTCGCTGGGTGCGTCCTATCACCATGCCAACGTCGGGGTTGTCCGCGAGAGGTTTTAACAGGGCGGCGATTCCTTCCGGGAGTTGCCAATCATCGTCACCCATGCCGATCAGCCACGGGGTATCGACCGCGCGCATCGCACCGCTGTAGTTGAGCAGCCAGCCGATGTTCTCTGGCCTCCGGGTATATCGCACACGCGGGTTCGACGAGACCAATCCCCGCATGAATTCCTCGGTTCCATCGGCGGACGCGTTGTCGAAGACGTGCACCAATACTTCGGGGTGTCCCTGGGACAACACGCTATCAATGGCACGTTCGAGCCATTCCCTCCGGTTGTAGGTGGGAATCGCAACGGTGACGAGGAATTCCCCGGGGTTACCAAGCTGAGTCATTTCGAAAATCCAAGTTCACAGGCCTTCATCCAGTTGCGGGGCGAGAAGCCAAAGGGAAGAGACATCGCCAGACAGCCAGTGATGGAGGAAATCCCTGTGGCCAACAGGATACGGGCGACTGAATTCCACTCAGGTAAACTGGCAAGCCACGACAGAATGATGGCGAGTGCGGCAAGAAGTCCGAGGCGTCCAAACCAGCGGCCGGCCGCATTCAGATCCGCGTGTCGACGAAACACCACGAGCACACAGATCGACAAGGTCGCCACGCAATAAAGCAGCCAGCAGGAAGCCGCGCCTACAATGCCCCAGTTCTTGACCGCCAGCCAGCCTATGCCAGGTAGAATCAAAAGAGCACCCGCGTTTTTCACGATCGCGAAGCGAACTTTCCCAAATGCAACACTGGTGCCGTAAAAGAGCCCCGCCCCCGCGAGCACGCAATTGGCCAGGCAAAGCAACCTCAAGCAAGTGCCCATGTCCTTTCCTACCTCCGCGCCGCGGAGCCAGAGCGTGAGGATGCTTTCGCCGCAGGCGAAAACCACCAGCAAAAGGCAGATGGAAGCCGAGCCCATCATGTAAGCCATCCGACCGAGATATTCGCCCAAGCCCTGACGATCCTCCCGTCCACCGGCAAGCGCACAGATTTCGGGGAAGACCGCGGTACCGAAGGGCAAGGTCACCATCTGGGCCATCTTCGCCGGCCCGGTCACCAGCGTATACGTTCCCAAACTCGCCAAAGGAAGCAGGCCGGAAATCAGTATGCGATCAAGTTGGCCGATTACGACCCCCATGCCCTCGTGGACCATCAGGGCAAGGGCAAGCACCCCGTCCTTGCCGTAGCGCTCCCTCCAGACTTCGCGGAAAGTGCGGCGTTGATGTCCTGCTGCCCGCCTCGAGACCAGCCATACACAGCGCCATCCATACAAGAGAGCGGTGACAACTGTACCCACAGCCTGGCAGTAGTAGTAGTATTCAATACGTGGAGACCAACTCAGCAACAACCAACACCCCAACGCCACGCCAATCGTGACACAGCTCTGGGCGATGTTCTGCCAGAGTTGGTCGCGGAGGGCGCTGATCGTCGTGCTGGCTCCATTCGTCGCCATCCCGAGCGAGAGCATGAAGCAGACCGTCAGCAGTGAACGTCTCAGGGTTTGTTCGTGGAAGGAACTCTTGTGGAGCAACGCGTCGAATTGATAACTTCCCAAGCCAACCAGGATCAGCCCGAGGATCAATCCGAGTGTCGCAAAAACCAGCAAGCCTCCCGAGAGCAAGGCCGGAAGATCTCCCGGATGGCTTTCATCCGAAGCTGCTATGTTGCGCTGGTAGGAGATCCCCACCCCCGCGGAGAACACCTGGAGGACGCTCACTGTCATGGCAAAGAGGCCGATCAGACCGACCGCCTCCAAACCGAGGACGCGGTAGTAAAACGGCGTCATCACCAAGTATGCCAAGGGGCCGACGAGGCCCCCGAAGGCATTTGCCACAATGTTTCTTCCGGTCATCGCCAGAACTCGTTTACCGCCCGCAACCCGCGAGCGGGAATTCAGAGCTTCTTCAACCACGCATCGGGCCAGTGCGTGATGTTCTTATCGAGCTGGCTTTCATTGAACGGCCACTCCGGTTGCTCGAGGATGAATTCAGGATGAGCGGCAGCGAACTCGCGGGCTGCTTCGGAAGGATTGTCGTGAAGCCATTCGGGATTGCCACGCGGAACGTCATGCAGAATTTCCATACTGCCGTCCGTCGCCACGATATAGGATCCCGGGGTGACGAACCCGTGATAGGCGGCAAGCTCTGCGGCGACATGGGCCTTGGTGTGATTGCTGTCCAGGATAACCAGCACTCGATCGTCCGGCTTCAGCAGGGTTGCCACCTGGCTCACGATGTCGGGGTCCGTGGAGCTTCCTTCGATCAGCGTGATCGAAGGAAACAATTCATGAGCTTCGATCGCGGTGCGGTTGTGCGGGCGGATTTCGATATCCACACCGATCACGCGCCCCTCCGTGCCCATGGCTTTGAACAAGGAAGCGTAGTAGATCAAGGAACCGCCGTGAGCGACGCCTGTCTCGACAATCACAGTCGGCTTGATTCGGTAGATGACTTCCTGGGTTCGGACGATTTCCTCCGGATTCTGGATGATCGGCCGGCCCATCCAGGAGAACGAATAGGGATACTTCTGATTCCAGCCGACTTTCAGCCAGATCTCCGAGATCAGATCGAAAGCCTCCTTGCTATAGAGATCGATCGAACGTTCCTCGCCATCGCTTTCAATGGCCAAGAGTTTGCTTTCAGTATCGAGTGTGTATTTCACGATGATGCTAGGGACGATGGATGACTTGTATAATTAGAGAGGCCGGACGATGACACCGACTCAGCGAAGGACTTCGAGAATTTGCCGGATGCCGGTGTCGATATCGATTTCGGGCCGCCATCCGGTGGCCGACAACTTTCGGATATCCGCAACATGCCAGCCGTAGGGATCGTATGGCGGATCGCCAACGGCAGTGATCAAAGAAGCATCAGCGCCAGTGGCCGCGGCAGCACGCAATGCGATTTCACGGATGGAGATTCCCCTACCGGTGCCGATATTGACGACTCCCCGTGGAGCGCTCCCTTCCGCGACCTTCAAAAAAGCCGTCGCGACATCGCGGACGTGGATGAAGTCTTTCACGGAACCCGGATTCCGGAGAGTCACGGTTCGGTGGGAGCGCAATTCGCGGAGAAAGCTACTGATAGTGCGCGCTGGGTGCTCCCCAGGGCCATAAGGATAGAAAACCCGTGCCCAGGTGAACTCCGCCTCCGCGTCGACGGAGAGCTGTTCCAATCCGCGCCGGGTTCGGTCCTTGGCGAGGGAATAAGGGTGGATCGGCTCTGTGGGAGTCACATCCTCCACGCAGATCTCGCTTTGGTCGGGTGAGTACTCGATGCAAGTCCCGGTTCCAACGAAATACCTGAGCCCGTTCCGAAAGAGAACTTCGGCCAGGGCCAAGGTAACATCTGCGAAGATCTCATTTTCTTCCGAGTGTAAATAGACCCCCGGCGTGGCGATCCAAGCAAGATGGATGCAGACGTCGTAGGAGCGGCTTCCGACTGCGGACACCCATTCGCCAACGGGAGCCGCGAGGCGCTCTACATCCGAGGGCACCTCCCGGCCTCCTTCCCTCGCCAGGATGGTGAGTTCATGACCGGCTGCCATCAACAGTGGAGCCAACTCACGACCAATAAACCCGCTCGCGCCTGTAAGAAGAATTTTCACCGCTTTTGGAACCAAGGCAGGGCCAGGTCTTTTTCGGAAACAAGGCGCGGTGGCCGCGGCCAATCTATCGAAAGCTCCGCATCGTCCCACCTCACTCCACTGGCATGCTCCGGCGAATAAGGAGCTGACATCTGATAGAGCATCCGGACATCATCCGTGAGTGAATAGAACCCGTGCGCGACTCCTTCCGGAACATACAGTGACCGCTCGTTTGCCTCGCTGAGCTCGTATGCTTCCCACTGTCCGAAGCAGGGCGATGTCGGGCGGAGGTCCACCACGCAATCCCAGACACTACCGCTGACACAGCGGATTAATTTGATTTCCCCGAATGGAGAGGTCTGGAAATGCATGCCCCTGAGAGTGCCCTCGCGGGCAGTATGAGTGAGGCTGCATTGGACCCAATGGGTGTTCAGCCCGGCATTCCGGAAATGATCCTCGCAGTAGGTGCGCACAAGATAACCCCGTTCATCTCCCCTTTTGGGAGCGTCGATGACGTGAACGCCCGGGAGTTTGCCCGCTACAATCTCCATGGAGATCAAACGATCGTGGGTTCGGGAAGCGGGATGATGAACTTGCCACCAGCCTTCCGATAAGCGTCCTGTTGAAGAAGGATTTCCTTCGCGAAATTCCAAGTCAACAGAAGCGTGTAATCCGGCATGCGCTCCAACAGGGCTTCCGGTGGAACGATGGGGAGATGAGTGCCGGGCGTGAGCCGACCTTGCTTGTAGGTGCTGCGGTCCGCCACGAAATCGAGCGTGCCTTGCCCAATCCCGAAGAAGTTCAGGAGCGTGCTGCCCTTTGCTGAAGCCCCGTAGGCCGCGAGGCTATGCCCCGCCTCCTTGAGTTCCCCGACAAGCTCCACGAGTTGGGTTCTCAGGTGTTCGACCTGCTTGGAGAAACTATCGTAGTAGTAGTCAGCATCCATGCCCGCCGCCTTCTCTTGTCCAACCAGTTCCTGAAGCGCCACGGTCTTCTCATGCACGCCAGCATGGCCGACCGAAAGGCGGAGCGAACCACCGTGAATGTCCAGAAGCGTGACATCGAAGATCTCGAGCCCATGGCGCGCGAAAGCGGGAGCGAGCGCAAGAACCGAGAAATAAAACACATGCTCGTGATAAACGGTGTCGAACTCGATATTGTCGATGAAGTTCCCCAAATAAGGAAACTCCAACACGATCCGGCCACCGGATTTCAACAGGCCGGCCATTCCTCCGATGAAGTCGTTGATGTCGGGAGCATGGGCAAAGACATTGTTGCCCAGAATCAGATCCGCCTGCCCGTATTCCGCGACCACCTTGGCCGACGTGGCAACGCCGAAGAATTCGCACAAGGTTGGAACCCCTGAGGCCACCGCGACTTCCGCGATATTCGCAGCAGGTTCCACGCCCAGGCAGGGAATGCCCGCGGAGACAAAATTTTTCAGGAGATATCCATCGTTGCTGGCGATCTCGACGACGAAGCTATCCACACCAAGATTGCAGCTGCCGGTATGGACGACAACCGCTTCGGCCGCATGCCTGACCATCGCGTCCGAAAAGGAGGAAAAGTAAAGGTATTCACCAAACAAGGTGACGGGGGGCACTGTATCCTCGATCTGAACCAATCGGCAGCTCTCGCAAACGGCAACCCGAAGAGGGAAGCGGGGTTCGCGATCCAACGCGTCATCAGGACGCGGCAGATTGTTCGCAAGCGGTTGGTTGCCCAAGTCCAGGAACCTTCTCAGATGGGATGAGCCGCAACTGCGGCACGAGTGGGATTTATTCACGGGTTGGAGGAATGAAAGGAATCTCAGACAGCCCAGCACAAGCCAGCCTCGGCGGCCGCGGTCTGGTAGGACTCGATCTGCTTGTCACAAAGAATGGAGGGAACTTCTCCACGTTGTTCGGCCAGGTACCATTCCGCGGTACGGGCGATGGTCTCGGGGAAATCCCATACGGGCTGCCACTGGAGAAGGTGGTGCGTCTTATCGATGGCGAGATTGAGTTTGGAGGCCTCGTGGGGAGCGGCAGGATCGGAGCAATCGATCCAATGGCCACCGGTATGGCGGAGCAGTTCTTCCACCAGACTGGAGACGGGGCGGTTGCTGGTGAGGCGGGGGCCGAAATTGAATGCGGAGCGAAACTGCGTATTACTGGGATAGGCCGCCAAGCCCGGATCATCCAAGACGGCACCGAGCCAAAGATAGCCGGAGAGCGGTTCCAAGACATGCTGCCAAGGGCGGGTGGCGACGCGGTTACGCACAGGAATGGATTCACCGGCACGAAGGGCGCGGATACAATCCGGCACGATCCGGTCGATTGCCCAATCCCCGCCACCGATGACATTGCCAGCCCGGGCGGTAGCCACGGCAACCTTGCCGCCCGGATCGAAGAAGGAGCGCCGATAGGAAGCGACGGCAATCTCTGCGGCTCCTTTGGAGGCGCTGTAAGGATCGTGCCCCCCCATCGGGTCTTCCTCCCGGTAGCTGTGAAGCCATTCCCGGTTCTCGTAACACTTATCCGTGGTGATCACGACGACAGTGCATGCGTGGCCGCTACGCCGAACGGCCTCCAGCAAATGAACGGTCCCCATGACATTGGTCGCGAAAGTTTCCACCGGGATGTCGTAGGACAAACGAACCAAAGGCTGAGCGGCAAAGTGGAAGACGAAGCGAGGCTTCACCGAGGAAACGAGGGCCGTGAGCCGTTCGAGATCGGAAAGATTTCCCCGATGATCCGCCGCCAGTCTGTCCTCCAAGCCGAGGTCACGATAAAGCGTCTCATGCGGCTGTGGATCCAGCGCGTAGCCGGTGAGCCGCGCCCCGCAGCGTAGCAACCACTGGGCCATCCAAGAACCCTTGAATCCCGTATGGCCGGTGAGCAGGACACTGGCATCACTGTAGACGTTGCCGAAAACGTTCATGGCGATCGATGCAAAGGCGGCGGTCGGTCACCAGGATTTCCACGGCGCGCAGCGCGTATCCCAAAGGCGTTCGAGTTCTAGCTTGTCCCGCAAGGTATCCATAGGTCGCCAGAATCCGTGGTGGCGGTAGATACCGAGCTGGCGCTCGCTCGCGAGGCCCTCAAGTGGTTCCCGTTCCCAAACGGTGGAGTCTCCAGCGATGCGATCGAATACCGATGGTTCAAGAACGAAAAATCCACCGTTGATCCACGATCCATCTCCTTCCGGCTTCTCTTGGAAGGCGGTGATCGCGTTATCCTCGATGCTGAGTGCCCCGAAGCGACCCGGAGGCTGAACTCCGGTCAATGTGGCTTCCCGTCCCGAAGCCCGATGGTTCGCGACCAGAGCCGTCATGTCGATGTCGCCGACACCGTCTCCATAGGTGCAGCAAAATGTCTCTCCTTCCACATAGGGTCGGATTCTTTTGATCCGTCCCCCGGTCATGGTTTCATCCCCCGTATCGACGACCGTAACCTTCCAAGGTTCGGCCTTCTTTTGATGAACCTCCATCGTGTTTCCGACCATGTCAAAGGTGACGTCCGACATGTGCAGAAAGTAGTTCGCGAAGTATTCCTTAATCACATACCCCTTGTAGCCAGCACAGATCACGAAATCGTTGATGCCGTGGGAACTGTAAATTTTGAGGATGTGCCACAGGATCGGCCGACCGCCAATCTCGATCATGGGCTTCGGCTTGAGCGAGGTTTCTTCCGAAAGACGTGTGCCGAGCCCCCCGGCGAGGATGACTGCTTTCATGTCGATGATGATGCCCAAGGAGGATAGCGCCCGTCCCCATGACGAGTTCTTCCCCAAAAGGGAGAATAAAAGAAGAGCCGACCGCTAGGCGACGCGCAACTTGCGCAACGCCTTGCCAAAGCCATACCACAATTTGGCAACCAATCCGTAACGCCGGATGGCGCGCATCTCGCGGAACTGCTGGATCTTCTGGCCGATGCCGTCCTTTCCGGCGGTGTAGTTCGCGTGGTAGATCCGGATGTTGGCCGGGGCGGGCCAGCCGTGGGTGCGGGCGTAGTATTCGAGCGGCAGCGTGCTCCAGGAGACCTTGGCCCCCTCGCGGAGCATGTCGTTGACCACCGCCTGTTCATTCTTACCGGGATCAGCCGCGAGGCGGGCACCCACTTCGCGGAAGAAATCCGCCATCGCGGGAGTGGCACGACAGACGATGAAGCCGGTGTTCACCTCGGTGGTCTTCGGGCCCTCGGCTTGGAAGAGGACTTCTTTGCCGGATGCCCCGTATATCGATTCGAGATCCGCCGCGGTGCCATCTAGGAAGATGATGTCGACGTCGCTCCACAGGATCACCTGGCCGGCGTTCTCCTCCATGCTGCGGACGATCAGGTCGATCTTCCGGCGGATGCACTCCAGGAATTCCTTGCTGTAGAAGTCGCCCGCGCCCTTGAGATCGAGGAGCGTGGAGCAAACCTCGAAATCGGAGGGCAGCGAGGGCTGGAAGTAGCCCGAGAATAAGATCTCGTGCGCCGGAGTGAAGCAGCAGAAGACTTTCATCGGCGGCGAGGTGAAGCGGAAGCCTGAAGCAGAATGGCTACAGACTTCCGGAGAGTTTAAGAAACAAGGACAGGAATGTCCTTGCTCCCTGTGTCAGAGAATCATCCCTGCGGCGACCGTTTCATTGGTGCCGGGATCGATGAGGATGAACGAGCCGGTGTGGCGGTTGCGGCGGTAGGAATCGTGCAGCAGCGGCACCGCGGTGCGCAGGGTGATGCGGCCGATGTCGTTCATGTTAAAGCCTTCGACATCCTCGACCTTGTGAAGGGTGTTGATGTCGACATGGTACTTGATCTCCTGCACGACCGCTTTGGTCTCGCGAGTGGTGTGGCGCAGCACGAGTTTGGCGCGCGGCGGCATCGGCTTGTTCGAGAACCAGCAGATCATCGCCTCGATGTCCTGGGCGACCTTCGGCGGGTTGTTGCTCTTCACCAGCATGTCGCCGCGGGAGATGTCGATCTCATCGCGCAGGGTGAGGCAGACGGATTGGGGAGCAAAGGCCTCGGAGATCTCGCCTTCCGGGGTGTGGATGGCCTTGACGTGGGTCTTGAAGCCGGAGGGCAGCACGGTGACCTCATCGCCGGGCTTGAAGACGCCACCCGCCACGCGGCCGGCGTAGCCGCGGAAGTCGTGCCATTCGTCGCTCATCGGGCGGATCACCCACTGCACCGGGAAACGCGCGTCGACGTGGTTTTCCTCGCCGCCGATGTAGACGTGCTCAAGGTGGTAGAGCAGCGATGGGCCTTGGAACCACGACATCTTGTCCGATTTGTCGACGACGTTGTCGCCGTTGAGCGCGGAGATCGGGATGGTGGTGATGTCGACGATGTTGTCGAGGCGGGAGGCGAAGGCCTCGTAGTCCTTCACGATCTGGTTGTAGACCTCTTCCGAGTAGTCGACGAGGTCCATCTTGTTGACGCACACAACCACGTGCTGGATGCGAAGCAGGTTCGCGATGAAGCTGTGGCGCTTGGTCTGCTCGATCACGCCCTTGCGCGCGTCCACCAGGATGATGGCGAGGTTCGCGGTGGAGGCGCCGGTCACCATGTTGCGGGTGTACTGGATGTGCCCCGGGGTGTCGGCGATGATGAACTTGCGCTTCGGCGTGGCGAAGTAGCGGTAGGCCACGTCGATGGTGATGCCCTGTTCGCGCTCGGCCTTGAGGCCGTCGGTCAGCAGGGCGAGGTTGACGTGCTCGTCACCGCGGCGGCGCGAGGATTCCTCGACGGCCTCGAGCTGGTCCTCGAAGATCGACTTGGAATCGTAGAGGAGGCGGCCGATGAGGGTGGATTTGCCGTCGTCGACGGAGCCGGCGGTGGTGAAGCGGAGAAGGTCCATGGAAAATTTCGGAGTGCGGATTTCGAAGTGCGGAAAGAAGGAGGAGGTCGGTTAGAAATAGCCTTCCTTCTTGCGGTCTTCCATGGAGGTTTCGGAGCGCTTGTCGTCGGCGCGGTTGCCGCGCTCGGTCTGGCGGGCGGCGGCGACCTCATCGATGATGTGGTCGAGCGTCACGGCGTCGGATTCGATCGCGCCGGTGATGGTGGCGTCGCCCATCGTGCGGAAGCGGATCTGCTTGTGCTCGACGGTTTCTCCCTCGCGCGGCTGGACGAACTCGGAGATCGCGAGGATCGCGCCGTTGCGGACGAGGGTGTCGCGCTTGTGGGCGAAGTAGAGGGATGGCAGCGGGATGTTCTCGCGCTTGATGTACATCCAGATGTCCATCTCGGTGAAGTTGGACAGCGGGAAGACGCGGAAGTGCTCGCCGGAGTTCTTGCGGCCATTGAAAAGGTTCCAGAGCTCGGGGCGCTGGTTCTTCGGGTCCCACTGGCCGAAGTCGTCGCGGTGGGAGAAGAAGCGCTCCTTGGCGCGGGCCTTTTCCTCGTCGCGGCGGCCACCACCGAGGCAGGCGTCGAACTGGTGGTGCTCGATGGTGTCGAGCAGGGTCACGGTCTGGAGCGCGTTGCGGGAGGCGTTCGGGCCCTTTTCCTCGACGACGCGGCCGGTGTCGATGGACTCCTGCACGGAGCCGACCACGAGGCGGGCACCCAGCATTTCCACGAACTCATCGCGGTAGACCATCGTTTCCGGGAAATTGTGGCCGGTATCGATGTGGACCAGCGGGAACGGCATGCGGGCGGGCCAGAAGGCCTTGCGGGCGAGCCACGCCATCACGATCGAGTCCTTGCCGCCGGAGAAGAGAAGCGCCGGGTTCTGGAACTGCGCCGCGGTCTCGCGGAGCACGAAAATCGCCTCGGCTTCGATCTGGTCGAGGTGGGAGAGTTGGTAGTTGGGCACGGGAAGAAGGACTTCGATGGGTGGGAGCCTGGACTCAACGACCGGACTCACGCGCAGGCGCGGGGCGGAGGTAATGAGGCAGCAGCTCCACCGCAAGCAATAATTACCAAGTTTACTATTTCAGTCAGGAATTCCCGTCGGAAATCCGGTCCCGGATGGCGTCCAGCAAGGAAGCGGCAGCCTCGGTCACCGTGGTGCCCTCAGTATCAAGGAGAAGATCGGGGCGCTCCGGAGCCTCGAAGGAGCTGTCCCGGCCGGTGAAGTTCGGGATCTCGCCCTTGGCCGCCTTGGCGTAGAGGCCTTTCACGTCGCGTTGGGCGCAGGCTTCGAAGCTGGCCTGAACGTAGACTTCGAAGAAATCATCGCCGACGATGCCACGTGCGAGATCGCGCAGTGCGGCGCGGGGGGTGATCACCGAGACGAAGGTGACAATGCCGTTCGCGGCGAAGACCTTGGCGGTTTCGGCGACGCGGCGGACGTTTTCGAGGCGGTCCTCATCGGAGAAGCCGAGATTGGCGTTCAGGCCGGAGCGGAGGTTGTCGCCATCGAGGATCACGGTGAAACGGCCCTGCTCATGGAGCAGGCGCTCGGCGGCGTTCGCGATGGTGGACTTGCCGGAGCCGGAGAGGCCGTACATCCAGATCACGAGACCGCGCTGGCCGAGCAGGGCTTCCTTGTCCTGGCGGTTGAGGAAGCGGTGGAACTCGGTGTGGATGTTGGTGGCGGCCATGGGAAAGGGATCGGTTCACTCCGCGAGCATGCGGTCGCGGAGCGAGTACCAGAGGAAGAGCGAATTGTAGGTGAAATAGCGGCGGAAGAGGCGCTTCGGCTCGCGGTAGACCCGGTAGGCCCACTCGAGCCCGAGCTTTTGGCAGAGCGCGGGAGCCCGCTCGACGGTGCCGGCGTGGAATGCGAACGCCGCGCCGATGCCGAAATAGACCGCGGGAGGAAGCTGCGTCAAATGGTCGCCGATCCAGCGCTCCTGCTTCGGGCAACCGAGGCCGACCCACACGAAGTTCGCGCCGGACGCGCGGATGCGATCACAGATCCGCTCGAATTCATCCTCCGGCCACGGACCGAATGGCGGCGAGTAAACGTCCGCGATGGTCGCGCCGGGAAAGGCATCGCCCAGCTTCGATTGGAGGGTTTCGAGGAGTGTGTCGCTGCCTCCCAGCAGGAAGTGTTTCAGCGCCGGATCCGAGGCGGACTGGCGGAAGATCTCGCCCATCAGCTCGGCTCCGCTGACACGCTCGGTCAGGCGCCGGGCTTCATCGACCTCGCCATTGATGGCCCACACCAGCGGCATGCCATCCGGACACACCAGATCGAAGTTCCTTAGGGCGGCTCGAAATTCCGGCTCGTGGCGGGCGCGGGTGATCACATGGGTGTCCGCCGCCTCCACCGCGCGGGCGCGGTCACCGAGCCGGGCCCAGCCGATGGCGGTCGTGGCCGCCTCGGCGCGGTTGGTCACCGCGACGGGAGTTCCCAGGACATGGACGGTCTCGATCGACACGGTGGGACTCAGACTTTGCAGAACGGCTCGACCGCGCGGAGGTCGGCATGGCGGGAAAGCGCCGCGGCGCGGACTATCGGATCCGGGAAGAGATAGACGGCATAGCCACCGTAGCCGCCGCCACAGTATTTCGCGGCGAGGCTGCCCTCGATGGCCGGGAGCGGGATCATCCCCTCCTCCAACTGCGCACGGTGATAGAGCGAAATGCCCTCGGCCAGACGGGCGGCATCGGCATGGAGCACGCCGTCCCGCGCGATGCGGCCGGACGCGGCGATGGTGTCGTAATCGCGGGCCCGCTCGACCACGCCCGGCGTGTCGTGATCGCCACCGGTCCAGAGGATCGCCAGGCAGCCGGTGAGGAAGTCGCCGTTGCGCTTGAAATCGAGCACTGGACGCTGGCCGGAGCGCCAGACGCAGAGGCCGGTTTCACGGATCACGGCGGGATCCTGCCAGCCCACGCCGAGGTCGAGCTCGGCATCGACGCCATCCTTGCCATTGAGCAGCGCCCAGGCTCCGGAGCCGCCGAGACCGGCCTGCTTTTCGTAGGGCCACTCACGGAGCGACACCAGCGGCGAAATCGAGCAGTTCACCACGTAGCCGTCCGGACGCGAGAACCGCGGCACATCCAGCCAGCCGCCCGCGAAGTCGACCCGCAGCGGGGCCTCGGTCGGAGCCTGCACCCAGCGCACGATCGAGGAGGTGGAGACCGGTGTGAATTTCGGCGGGGTCTTCGGCAGGACGATGTATTCGGCACCAACCTCGGCGCAGATGGCGCGCTTGAGCGGGGCATATTTGTCATCCTCAGTGACCACCAGGAAATCGGGCCGGATGCGCAGGAAGTCCTCGCGGAAATCGATGCCCTCGTCATGACCGTTGCCGATGACCACCTCGTCCACCGTCCGCAGCCCCTCCAACAGCGCCTTCTTGTGCTCGTCCGGGATCGAGGGGCGGCGGCGCTTGTGGATCCACAGCACCTCCTCGGACGCGAACGACACCGTCAGGTGGTCGCCGAGGGCACGGGCCTCCTCGAAGAACTGGAGATGCCCGGCATGCACGATGTCGTAGCAGCCGGAAACGAAGACCTTCTTCACGCAGCGAGGGGTTTCCCGGAAACCGGGAGGAATTCAGCGTTCGGCCCCCACCGGCTTGCCGGTGGCGAGGGCGATGGCGCGCTCGTTGCGCGCGAGTTCGAGATCAGCCTCGGTCATGATCTTCACGAGGTCCTTGAACAGCACCTTCGGCTCCCAGCCGAGCTGGCGCTTGGCCTTCGCCGGGTCACCGATGAGCAGGTCGACTTCCGCGGGGCGCTCGTAGCGTTTGTCGTAATCGACGTACTGTTCCCAATCGAGACCGAGCTGGCCGAAGGTTTCCTGCACGAACTCCTTCACCGAGTGGGTCTCGTTGGTGGCGACCACGTAATCGTCGGGTGTGTCCTGCTGGAGCATCAGCCACATCATCTCGACGTATTCCTTTGCGTAGCCCCAGTCGCGCTTCGCGTCCAGGTTGCCGAGGAAGAGCTTGTCCTGCAGGCCCATCTTGATGCGGCCGGCGGCGCGGGTGATCTTGCGGGTCACGAAGGTCTCGCCGCGACGCGGGGACTCGTGGTTGAAGAGGATGCCGTTGCTGCCGTGAAGGCCGTAGCCCTCGCGGTAGTTGATGGTAAGCCAGTAGGCATACATCTTCGCGCAGCCATACGGCGAGCGCGGCCAGAACGGGGTGGTCTCGGTCTGCGGCACCTCCTGCACCTTGCCGTACATCTCGGAGGACGAGGCCTGGTAGTAGCGGACGTGCTCGATCAGGCCGGTCTGGCGGATCGCCTCCAGCAAGCGCTGGGTGCCGAGGCCGGTGACATCGCCGGTGTATTCCGGCGCATCGAAGGACACGCGGACGTGGGACTGGGCCGCGAGGTTGTAAACTTCATCCGGCCGGATCTCGCAAAGCAGCTTCGCGAGATTGGTGCCGTCCGCGAGATCACCGTAATGCAGGAGCAGTCGTTTGTCGCTGCGGTGCGGGTCCTGGTAGATGTGGTCGATGCGGTCGGTGTTGAAGGTCGAGGAGCGGCGGATGATGCCGTGGACCTCGTAGCCCTTCTCAAGCAGCAGTTCCGCGAGATAGGAGCCGTCCTGACCGGTGATGCCGGTGATGAGCGCGCGTTTCATGGGGGTGGGTGCAATGGCAGTTAGAGACGGGCCGCCGCGGTGCCGAGCGAGGCGAGGAAATCCTGGTAGGCCGCGGCAAGGCCTTCACGCAGACCGATGGTCGGACACCAGCCGGTGGCCCGGATTTTCGAGATGTCGAGCAGCTTGCGCGGCGTGCCGTCCGGCTTGGTGGGATCGGTGAGGATTTCGCCGGCGAAACCGGTGGTTTCCGCGACGAGGATGGCGAGGTCGAGAATGGTGAGGTCCTCGCCGGTGCCGACGTTCACCCAATCCGGCGGATTGTCCTGCTCCAGCAGGTGCAGGCACGCGGCGGCGAGATCATCCACGTGAAGGAACTCGCGGCAGGGTGTGCCGGTGCCCCAGATGGTGACCGAGGCGTCGCCGCGCTCCTTCGCCTCGTGGAAGCGGCGGATCAGCGCGGGGATGACGTGGGAATTCTCGGCGTGGTAGTTGTCGCCGGGCCCGTAGAGGTTCGTCGGCATCGCGCTGTGGTAGAGCAGGCCGTGCTGGGCGCGGTAGTGCTGGCAGAGCTTCAGCCCTGCGATCTTGGCGATGGCGTAGGCCTCGTTGGTCGGCTCGAGCGGCGAGGTCAGCAGGCAGTCCTCCGTCATCGGCTGCGGTGCTTGCTTCGGGTAGATGCAGGAGCTGCCGAGGAAAAGCACGCGCGGCACCCCGGCGCGGCGGCTGCCTTCGATGAGATTCATCTCGATCGCGAGGTTCTCGTAGATGAAATCCGCCGGGTAGGTCGCATTGGCGTGGATGCCGCCGACCTTGGCCGCGGCGATCACCACGACATCGGGCTTTTTCTCCGCCAGCCAATCGAAGACCGCGCGCTGGTCGAGCAGATCGAGCTCCGCGCGGGAGGCGGTGAGGACGTCATACCCGCAGGCCGCGCGAACCAAGGCGGAACCGACCATACCGCGGTCGCCAGCGATGAAGAGTTTCCTACTCATGGAAATCATGCGGCCTGAATCAAACGGTGCCAAGCGCGGCCGAACGCCTCCACGCTGAAATTTTCGAGAAAGCGGGCGCGGTTGAATTCACCCATCGTCCGCCTTTGCGCGGAAGAACCCAAGGCTTCCCGCAGCGCCGCTTCCAGCGCCGCCTCGTCCCGGGCCGGAACCAACCAGCCGCCATTCCCGGGAACAACGGCATCAGCGACTCCGCCCACCCGCGTGGCGATGACCGGTAACCCGAAAGCCATGGCATCCAGCACCGCGAGAGGAAATGCCTCGGTCCACGACGGCAGGCAGAATACCGCTCCCGCACGCAAGGCCGCTGCCTTGTCCTCTCCCCAGGTGGCCCCGTACCAAGTCATCCGATCGGGGAACGGCCCGTTGACGAAGAATCGCTGGAGCGACTCCTCGGTCTCACCTGCCCCTGCGCCGCCGTAGAAAGCGATTTCCAAGTCGACAGATTCCGCGCACAAGCGCCGGCCTACCTCGAACAATTCACGCCAGCCTTTCTCCTCCGTCATGGCGGAGAGGAAGACGACGCGCTTCGAATCCGCTGGGGTCGCCAGCTTGTCTCCGGCAGGATCGGGAATGCCATTGCAAACCGCGGTGGCCTTGTCGGCCGGGATCTCCCGCGGCCATCCGTAGGTCAAAGCCGGCGAGCAAGCCACCCAGCGGTCCGGCAATTGCAGCGTGGCTTCCGCGTGGCGGGCCAGCCACCCGGGCAGCGAACCGAAGCCCAGCCGGGAAGGATCCATGTGGACCCACGCGAACAAGCGCTTCCTGAGCAAGCCTTTCACCAGCCACACAAACGCGCTGTCCTTCAAGAAAGGACCTTTGAAAAAGGCATGCGTCATGACGACGGTATCCACCCCTTGGAAAACGATCTCCTTCGTCACGCGGACGAGATATCCAAACCAGCGCAAAACCTTGCCGAAGGAAAACCCGCCAAGCCCGGCACGATCGGTCGCATAGGCGGCATTGACCACGGTGAACCGGCAATCCTCCCAACGGGCCGCTTCCCGGGCAAGGAGCGAGGCCATGATGGCCTGACCGTGGATGGGCGGCTCAACCTGCGCGAGGAGTAGGACGTGCCGTATGGGTGCCGGACCGCTCATGCGGATTCCATTGATTCGGGAACCTCAGGCCTGAAACGCCGCAACCGCCAGCGCCACCTCGTCGAGCTGGGCTTGGACCAGCTCCGGATAGACCGGGATGCTGAGCACCTCCTTGGCCAGCGCGTCGGAAACCGGGCAGTCGCTGGCGGGCAGGTTGGCGAAGCACTCCTGGCGGTGCAGCGGCACCGGGTAGTAGATCTCGCAGCCGATGCCACGATCGGCGAGGTGCTGTTTGAAGGCGTCGCGGCGGCCTTCACCGGCGATACGCAGCGTGAACTGGTTCCAAACGTGGCCGCGATGTTCCAAGGCGGCGGGTGCCTTGCAATCCGCCGGCAGCGGCAGGTTCGCGGCATACCACGCGGCATTGCGCGCACGGCCGTCGGCGTAGGAATCGAGTTGCCGCAGCTTCACCCGCAGCAGGGCACACTGGAGGGCGTCCATACGGAAATTCCCGCCGACCATCTGGTGGTAGTAACGCGGGTGCATGCCGTGGTTGCGGAGCTTGAGGATCTTTTCCGCAAGCGCGTCGTCGTTGGTGGTGACGAGTCCACCATCGCCGAAGCCGCCGAGGTTCTTCGACGGAAAGAAACTGAAGCAGCCGACCTCGCCGAAGTTGCCGCACTGCACGCCCTTGAAGGTCGCACCGATCGACTGAGCGGCGTCCTCGATCACGATCAGCTTGTGCTCTTCGGCGAAGGCGCGGATCGCGTCCATGTCGCAGCACTGTCCGAACAGGTGCACCGGCATGATCGCCTTGGTGCGCGGGGTGATGCGCTTGGCGGCGGTGGCCAGATCGATGGTGAAGTCGTCCTCGCGCACGTCGCAGAACACCGGCGTGGCGCCACTGCGGGAAATGCACCCGGCGGTGGCGAAGAAGGTGAACGACGGGCACAGCACCTCATCGCCGGCCCCGATCTCCAGCGCCATCAGGGCCACCAGGATCGCATCGGTACCGGAGGAGATCGAGATCGCGTGTTTCGCGCCGATGGATTGGGCGCACTCGCGTTCGAAGGCTTCCACTTCCTCGCCGAGGATGAAACGGCCGGTGGCGAGAACCTTGGCGAACACGTCCTTCAGCTCGGCTTCGAGCGGACGGTTCTGGGCGTTGACGTCGAGAAGAGGGACGGGCATGGGGAAGTCAGGCTTTGATGACCTGGCCTTCGCGGGAAGCGATGGCGGCCATGGCGTTGCGGGTGTCGACGATCAGGTCGGCGCTGGCCGCGAGCTGGGCGAGGTCGAAGGCGGCGTGGTGGGTCGAGATCACCACGCAATCGTAGGAGGCGAGGGTTTCCGGCGACCAAGCGACGGACTCCTTGCCCGCCCAGTTCATGTGCTCGCGGGTCGGACCGACGACGGGCACGTGGGGGTCATGGAAATCGACGTGGGCGCCGAGGTCGCGGAAGCGGTCCATCAGCTCGAAGGTCGGGGACTCGCGCATGTCGTCGACGTTCGCCTTGTAGGCGAGGCCGAGGAGCAGGATTTTACTGCTTTTCACCGCTTTTCCGCGGGAATTGAGGGCCTCCATGGCGCGGTGGACGACGTACTTCGGCATCGAGCGGTTGATCTCGCCGGCGAGCTCGATGAACCGGGTGTGCACACCGAATTCACGGGCTTTCCACGTCAGGTAGAACGGGTCGATCGGGATGCAGTGGCCGCCGAGGCCGGGGCCTGGGTAGAAGGGGGTGAAGCCGAAGGGCTTGGTGGAGGCGGCGCGGATCACCTCCCAGATGTCGATGTCCATCGCATCGGCGGCGACCTTCAGCTCGTTGACCAGGCCGATGTTCACGGCGCGGAAGATGTTTTCCAGCAGCTTGGTCAGCTCCGCGACCTTGCAGGAGCTGACCGGCACGACCTGTTCGAAGGCGGCGGCGTAGAGCGCGGTGCCAGCCTCAAGGCAGGCAGGGGTGATGCCACCGACCACCTTCGGGATGTTGGTGGCGGAGAACTTGGGATTACCGGGGTCCTCGCGCTCCGGGGAATAGACGACGAAGAGATTGGTGCCGACCTTGAACCCGGCGGCCTCGACGCGGGTGACGACCTCCTCGTCGGTGGTGCCCGGGTAGGTGGTGCTCTCCAGGCTGATTGTCTGGCCCTCGCGGAGGTGCGGCACCACGGACTCCAGGGTGTCGGTGACGTAGCTCAGGTCCGGCTCGAAGTGGTGGTCGAGCGGGGTCGGCACGCAGAGGATGATGGCATCGCACTCCGAAACGCGACGGAAGTCGGTGGTCGCGTCCAGGGTCCCGGCGGCGCGGGCCTCGGCGACGTGGGCGGCGGGGATGTGCTTGATGTAGCTCTCGCCGCGGTGGAGGGCTTCCGGCTTCTTCGGGTCGATGTCGAAGCCGATGCCGCGGAATCCGGCGCGGGCGTAGGCGAGAACGAGCGGCAGGCCGACGTAGCCGAGGCCGACGACGCCGACGACGGCGGTTTTGGCGGAGAGTTTCTGCTGGAGATTCATGCGCGTTCGCGAACGCCGAAGCGTTCGAGGAGCTTGGAAGCCTCGGTCAGGGCCATGCCCGTGACCTGATCCATGTTGTAATAGCGGTAGGTGGCGAGCCGTCCGGTGAAGGTGGTGTGCTCCTCACGGGCGGCGAGTTCCGCGTAGCGCTGGTAGAGGGCCTTCGCGTCGGCGGCGGGGACGGGATAGAACGGTTCGTCCCCCGGAGTCCACGCTTTTGGGTATTCGCGGACGATGGTGGTGGCGTCGGTCTGCTGGCCGGTGGCGTGCTTGATCTCCACGATGCGGGTGAAAGGCACCCCGGCGTCCGGGTAGTTCACCTGCATGGCGGGCTGCCAGAATCCCGGCTTTTTCGAAACCGGCTCGCGTTCCACAAGCTGTTCCGCGGTGAAACTCTCGTGCTCGAAACTCAGAGAGCGATAGGGCAGCGGACCGTAGCAGCGGTCGAAGTACTCGTCGATCGGCCCGGTGTAGACCAGGTGGCGGTAGTTCCAGCGGGTCTTCGCGGTCTCGAAATCCACGCCGAGGTGGAGTTCCGCGCCGGGAGAGGCGGCCAGCATGCGCTGGAACATGGCGGTGTAGCCGTCGCGCGGCAGGGCCTGGAATTCCTCGCGCAGGTAGCGGTCGTCACGGTTGGTGCGGATCGGGATCCGGCCGCAGACGGAGGGATCGAGATCGCGCGGGTGGCGTTGCCACTGCTTGAGCGTGTAGCCCTCGAAGAACAGCTCGTAGAGATCGCGGCCGACCTGGGAGATGATCACCTCCTCGGAATTGGCGGGGTGGTCGATCTTCTCGCGGTGCTCCTCCAGCCAGGCCTCGAATTCGGTGGTGGTGGCGGGGCGGCCAGCCCACTCCTCGAAGGTGTTGAGGTTGATCGGAAAGCTCCAGTAGCGGCCGGCGGCGTGGCTTTTGATCGTGTAATCGACCGGATGCCAGTCGGTGAAGCGGCTGAGGTAGCCGACGATCCGCGGCGAATTGGTCCGGAAATAGTGCGGCCCGTAGGGATGGATCAGGACGCCCGCCTCGTCGTAACGGTCGTGGGCGTTGCCGCCGAGGTGATCGCGCTTGTCGACGACCACGCATTTCCAACCCGCGTTCGAGAGCTGCTCGGCCATCACGAGGCCGGAAAACCCGGCCCCGACGATGAGGAAGTCGATGTTCGGCTGATCCGGCACGCGGCGCTCAGGCGGGAACCATGAGATTGCGGAAGTATTCGATCGTGCGGGCGATGCCGTCGTCGAATTCCACCACCGGTTCCCAATGCAGGACTTCCTTGGCACGGGTGATATCCGGCTTGCGGACCTTCGGGTCGTCCGGCGGCATCGGGCGGTTCTCGACGGTCAGCTCGATCCCGAAGTGGCGCGCGATGGCCTCGCCGAACTGGTAGATCGTCATCTCGTGCGGGTTGCCGATGTTGACCGGCTCGTTGGTGTTGCTCCGAGCGAGTCTCCAGATGCCCTCGACCAGGTCGGAGACGTAGCAGAAGGAACGGGTCTGGCCGCCGCCGCCGAACATGGTCATCGGCTCGCCGCGGAGGGCCTGGCCGATGAAGGCGGGCACCACGCGGCCGTCGTCGAGGCGCATGCGCGGGCCGTAGGTGTTGAAGATGCGGACGATCTTGGTGTCCACACCATGGGCGCGGTGGTAGGCCATGGTGGCGGCCTCGGCGTAGCGCTTGGCCTCGTCGTAGCAACTGCGGACGCCGATCGAGTTCACATTGCCCCAGTAGCTTTCCGGCTGGGGGTGGATCTCCGGATCGCCGTAGACCTCGGAGGTGGAGGCCACCAGGTAGACCGCGCCCTTCACCCGGGCGAGTTCGAGGGCGTTGTGGGAGGCGTAGGAACCGGCCTTGAGGGTCTCGACCGGAATCTTGACGTAGTCGATCGGGCTGGCCGGGGAGGCCATGTGGAAGACGAAGTGCACCGGGCCGTCGATTTCGAAGGGCTCGGAGACGTCGTGCTCGATGAAGCGGAAATCCGGGTTGCCGACGAGGTGCTCGATATTGCGGTGGTGGCCGGTCACGAAGTTATCCAGCGCGATCACCTTCAGGCCATCGGCGAGCAGGCGCTCGATCAGGTGGGACGGAACGAAACCGGCGCCGCCGGTGATGACGGCGGTCTGGCCGCGCAGGGATGCTGGATCTTTGACACTCATGGAAGCGCGGGGAGCCTGACACGCTGCCGCCCTTGGTCGATCCTTTGCTTTCGCAAAAGAAACCTAGGGCAGGATTCAGGAAATGGCCATCTGCCGCTCCATCCGGAAAGGCTTTGGTCACCGACATCCACGGTGAAATCGGCTGTTTGTTCAACTAAAAATGAACAAACCGGAGCACGTGATCGGGGGTGGGGTCGGAGGCCGGGGTATTTGAAATTTGGGATTTGAAATTTCAAAGGCCCGGGCGCGCTCAGGGTCGCGGCCTCCGGGGCATGAGAATCGAGAACAGATCGAGGTCCACGGCCTGTTCCTGGCCGAGGAATTCAAGCAACACCTTCACCCGCTCGGCCGCGGGAGCGATGGAGACGACGGTGCCTTTCATGCCCCGGAACGGGCCGGTGGCGACCTCGACTTCCTCACCCTGGTCGATCACGGGAGCCACGGTGAGGACATCGCCCTCCGAAGCCTCCCGCTCGGAAATCTCGGCATGGAGGACATTGACGAACGATTGGGGAACCGTGGGCACCTGGCCACCGAAGCGGACGAGCCCCCTGACTCCCTGGCAGAAGGTCACGGCACGCTCGAGCTGGTCGAGGTCGAACCTGGCGAGGACGTAGCCGGGAAAGAGTGGTTCAACCCACCAGATTTTGCCACGGCGGGTGGCCTTCCGGTAGCGCAGGCGCGGGCAAAAGACCTCGATGCCCTCCAGCTCCCGGAGGTGGCCGGCCGCAATGTGCTCCCGTTTGGTCTGGGTGCGCAGGCAGTACCAGGCGCTGTGCTCCTCGACACTCATTGGCCGAGCATTTTCTGGATCAAGGGCAGGACCATGCCGCCACGCTTCAGCCAATTCTCCAGGCGCTCGACACGCTCTTCCAAAAACTCCCGGCGGGCGGGGTCTACCTCGAGCGCGGCCGCTTCGGCTAGTTTCCCGATCTTCTGCTTGCCGCTGTCGATGTGAGGCCGGACCTGCTCGCGGATGAATCCGCCGACGAGGCGCTTCAGTTCAACGGCGGGCTCGAAGTAGGTGCGGCGGCCGCCGTTGAGCTCGACCTCGCGGACGGCACCGAGGCCCTTGAGGGCGCGGAGGCCCTGGCTGGCGGAGCCCTTGCTGATGCCCAGGCGCTCGACGAGATCATCCAAGGCCAAGGGAGCGGGCGAAATGAACAGGAGTCCGTAGATTTCCCCGATCGACCGGGGAAGGCCGAGGACCTTCACGCCATCGACGAAGACATCCACGACCAAGCGCTCCAAGGGATCGAGCGATCCCGTGGTGGCGTCTTGCTCCCGTTCCGACGACTGCGGCATGGGGGCCAATTAGCGGACACCGGGCCATTGTTCAAACTTTTTTGAACAATGGCCCGCGGCATGAGAAGAGCCTTTCCCGGAAGCCCGGTATGGGGTGTGGTCCGCGGCATGGAACTCGACATCCTCGGCGCGCAGGCGGACCGCGCCTACCCGATCCTCGCCTCGCTGGTGTGCCCGCGGCCGATCGCGTGGGTGACCACCCTGAACCCGGATGGCTCGGTGAACCTCGCGCCGTTCTCGTTTTTCAACCTGGTGGGAACGGAGCCGCCGCTGTTGATGGTCTGCCCCGGCGACCGCCCGGACGGCACGCCGAAGGACACCGCGCTCAATGCCAAGGAGCGGGGTGAGTTCGTGGTGCATCTGGTGGACGAACCACTGGGCGAGGCGATGAACCGCTCCGCCGCCGCACTACCGCATGGGGCAAGCGAAGTGAGCCAGGAGGGACTGGAACTGGTGCCCTCCTCCACCATCGCCACACCGCGGCTGGCCGCGGCTCCCGCGGCGCTGGAGTGCAAGGTCCACTCGGTGCAGTTGATCGGCGAAAACCGCCTGATCCTCGGCCTGATCCAACGGGTGCACGTGCGGGACGACCTCTTCGACCCGGAAAAGGAGCGCATCCGCACCGACGTCTACCACCCGGTGGGGCGGATGGCCTCGCCTAACTGGTATTGCACGACCCGCGACCAGTTCGAAATGATCCGCCCGGCCTGAATCCCCTGCCCTCTGCAACCTTGGACTTCCTCGCCCCAGACCGGCCCTCGCTCGTGCTCGCGCCGATGCAGGATGTGACCGACCTCCCGTTCATGCGGGTGATCGCGCGGAGAGGCGCGCCGGACTGGTTCGTGACCGAATACTTCCGCGTCTATCCGGATTCCCGGCCCGATCCCTACATCCTGCGCTCGATCACCGAAAACCAAACCGACCGACCGGTATTCGCCCAGATGATCGGGCGGGACATTCCGGCGCTGGTGAAGACGGCGATCGAGCTCCAGCGCCATCCGGTGGCGGGGATCGATCTGAACCTGGGCTGCCCGGCCCCGGTGGTATGCCGGAAGGACGCGGGCGGCGGACTGCTGCGGAGCCCGGAGACGGTGGATGCGATCCTGGGGGCGCTGCGGGAAGTCATCCCGGGGCGGTTCACGGTGAAGACCCGGATCGGCTACCACGATGAATCGGAGTTTCCGCGGCTGCTGGAGGTTTTCAGCAAGCATGCGATCGACCTCCTGACCATCCATGGCCGGACGGTGGAGGAGCGTTACCAAACGCCGGTGCATCCGGACTGCGTGAAGCTGGCGGTGGAAACCCTGCCTTGCCCGGTGATCGCAAATGGAAACGTGGTGAACATACCGACTGGTCTGTCGTATATCCAGAAGACGGGGGCAGCCGGGCTGATGGTGGGGCGCGGGGCGATCCGGAATCCGTGGATCTTCGCGCAATTGAAGGCCGCGTTTGCCGGGGAAACACCTCCGGCACCGACGCGGCGGGATCTGCTGGAGTATGCGATGGAGCTCTACGCGGAGCTGGCGAAGGAGACGAAGCGCTTCAACGAGCTGGCCCACGTGCAACGGATGAAGAAGACGATGGTCTACATCACCCAGGGGCTGGACCAGGATTTCCATCACCGGATCTGCCGGGCGAAGACGCCGGACGATTTCGAATCGGCGTGCCGGGACCACCTGGACCGGGACGAGGCGCTGCCCGACACACCGCCGGATGACACGCGTTTGTTCTGCGGATTCGGGGAATTGGTGAAGTAGCGCCCGCGACTCCGTCGATTCCTCTTTGTCCCAACGGGGCTGCTTCCCAAAGCCCAGGGTTGTGGCGCAGCCACTACCCTGGGTGCTCGGCGATGGAGGATTGCCACGCCGAAGGCGTTGCGTCCGGAAAAACGGTTTGGCTAGTCCCACACGTACCGCTCGTCCCATTCCATGCGGTGCTTTTTCAAAAGGATCCGCAATTCCTCTTGGAACGTCGACTTGCGGTGATGCTCCTCCTGTCGATCCACATACTCCGCGACCGTCTCCAAATTCGAAACGCTGACGGAGAATGCTCCATACCCCGCTTGCCAGGCAAAACGCTTCAAGGATGGATCACGATCCTTGATCCAGAGGCTGGAGGCCCGTTTGAGCTCCTTCACCCAATCCGCTTGTGAGATCGTCCGGGCCTGACGGGCGAGGAGGTGGACGTGATCCTCGACTCCGCCGACAATGATAGGAGGGCAGTCCAATTGCCGGGAAATGCCACCAAGGAACGCGTGCATTTCCTCGCGGGTTTCCCGATGACCCAAATAGGGATGACGGTCTTTCGTGGAAAAGACGAGGTGGAGATATACCGCGGACAGCGATTGGGCCATTGATTCCAACCATGCGTCGTCCTTTGCGGAAATCGCAAGAACGGGATGAAGGGTCTTCGATACCCAATACGAATCGGGCTCTCCTCGGGACGCAACGCCTTCGGCGTAGCATTCATCGATCATCGCGCACCCAGGGTAGCGGCGCAGCCGCAACCCTGGGCTTTGGGACATAGCCCCGTTGGGGCAAAAAGATTGCCCGTGAGGCGACAACGGGAAGTGGAATTTACTCCAACGCCGACCGTAGATCGCTCGCGGCGCTACGGGCGCCGGCGTCGGGGACGAAGGTGAAATCGTCCTCGGGCTCGACGACGGCGATGGTCGGCAGGGCGGCGGGCGGCTCGGGGGTGACGTCACGGGGGAGACGGGCGAGTTTCTCGACCGGCTCGGGCTCGGGGAGGACGGCGTTTTCCGGGGCGGCCTTGAGGTCCTCGAACTTGCGGGCGGCGGGAAGGACGCGGCTTTCGAAGGAGGCGACGGCGTTGTTGTAGTTCTGCACCGCGCCATCGAGGGACTTGCCGACCTTGGCGAAGTGGCCGGAGAGGGTGCCGAGGCGCTCGTAAAGGGTGCGCCCCATGGCGGAGATCTCGCGGGCGTTTTCGGCGAGGGCTTCCTGGCGCCAGCCGTAGGCGACGGCGCGGAGCAGGGCGATCAGGGTGGTGGGGGTGGCGAGGATGACGCCATTGTCCACGCCGCGCTCGATCAGGCCGGGATCGTTCTGGAGGGCGGCGGAGAAGAACGACTCGCTGGGGAGGAAGAGGACCGTGAACTCCGGAGCGTGGTCGAATTGGGCGGTGTAGTTCTTCGACGAGAGCTGGTCGATGTGGGTGCGGACCTGGCGGGTGTGGCGGCGCAGGGCATCCTCGCGGGTGGCGTCGTCCGCGGCTTCGAGCGCATCGAGGTAGGCGTCCATCGGCGTCTTCGAGTCGACGACGAGGGTTTTGCCGCCGGGGAGCTTCACGATGAGGTCGGGGCGGAGGCGCTTGCCCTCGTCGGTGGTGGCGGTGTGCTGGGTTTCGAAATCGCAGTGCTCCTGCATGCCGGCGAGTTCGACGACGCGGCGGAGCTGGATTTCCCCCCACTGGCCGCGGCCGGTGGGCTGGCGCAGGGCCTTGACGAGGTTCGCGGTCTCGCGCTGGAGGCCGCTCTGGCCTTCGCCGAGGGTTTTCACCTGCTGCTGGAGCTCGGCGTAGGCGGCGATGCGGGCCTTTTCGATCTCGCCGACGTGGAGTTCGAACTTCCCGAGGGACTCGGCGACGGGTTTGACGAGATTCTCGATGGCGGTCTTGCGCTGCTCGATCTCGCCCTTCGCCTCCTCGGTCTGGGCTCGGAGGGAGGTTTTCGCGAGCTGGAGGAACTGCTCGGCGGAGGACTTCAGGGCATCGGCGGAGAGGGCCTTGAAGGTGTCGGACAGGCGCTGTTCGGCGCGGTCGAGGAGCTCCTGCTTGGCCTTGGCGGACTTCTGCTCCTCCTCGAGGCGGGTCTTCAGCTCGGCGAGATGGGTGCGGGTGGCGGCGGACTCGGTTTCGGCGAGGGTGGATTCCTCGCTGAGGCGGGCGAGACGGGCCTCGATCTCGGCGGCGCGGCGTTCCTCGGCCTTCAGGCGCTCGGCGGCGGCGGCATGGCGGGCTCCGGCGACCAGTCTGGTGAGCAGCCAGCCGAGGAAAAGGCCTGCAACGGCGGCGAGGATAACGGGCAGATGCTGTTGGAGTTCGGGTGGCATGGCGGATTTTACCTTGCGGGGATTTGGGGCTGCGCTTTGGTTAGGCTGTCCACGCGACAACCGGCCTATCCGCCGCCGCGGTGGAACGCAAACCAAACTCCCGACTCCCATGGCCTTCACGCTTCCCGAACTTGGCTACGCTTACGACGCGCTCGAGCCCCACATCGACGCGCGCACGATGGAGATCCATCACAGCAAGCACCACAACGCCTACGTGACCAACCTGAACAACGCGATCGCCGGCAAGGCCGACCTCGAGGCGAAGAGCGTCGAGGACATCGTCCGCAACCTCGCGGCGGTGCCGGAAGACATCCGCGGCGCGGTGCGCAACAACGGCGGCGGCCACGTGAACCACTCCTTCTTCTGGAAGGTGATCGCCCCCGGCGGCGCGAAGGCTCCGTCCGGCGCGCTGGCCAAGGCGATCGACGACGCCTTCGGTTCCTTCGACGCGTTCAAGGAAGCCTTCGCGAAGGCCGGTGCCACCCGTTTCGGCTCCGGCTGGGCCTGGCTCACCAAGAACGCCGAGGGCAAGCTCTCCGTGAGCTCCTCCGCCAACCAGGACAGCCCGATCATGGGCAAGGATTTCGGCGGCAACGGCGAAACCCCGCTGCTCGGCCTGGACGTGTGGGAACACGCCTACTACCTCAACTACCAGAACCGCCGTCCGGACTACATCGCCGCGTTCTGGAACGTGGTGAACTGGGACGTGGTGGCCGCCAACTACGGCGCGTGATCCAACGGCGGAGGGATTCCTGTCCCTCCACCGGAAACCGTGATTTCCTTCGGGCGGGAGCAGCGATGCTCCCGCCTTTTTCGTGCCCATGAAACGGCTTCTTTCCAAACTCCTGGCCGCGCTGGTGCTGGCGGCGCTGACGGTGGCCGCGTGGCAATTCCGCTTCGAGCACGCGGGACCGCCGCTTTCCCGACCGTTCGAGCCGGGGCTGCCGGGATGGGAGTGGAAGGGAGGCAAGGGCCGCGAGGCCAATCCGGATGTCAGCGGGGCGGTGACGATCGCGCGGAACCTGAAGGCGGGCGACCCGGCGGCGCAGGTCGAGCGGGTGCTGGGCACGCTGAACGACGTGCGGTTTCTGCACGTGGAGCTGGACGCGAAGTGGGACGAGGTGGTGCAGGATGGCGAGGTCCGCTGGGCGACGGCGCGGGCGATCGTCTATGGCAGGCAGAAGGATGGCAGCGCGGTCTTTCCCCATGACCATGGGATCATCAGCGCCTATGGCAGCGCACCGTGGCACCACGAGGAGGCGGTGTTCGACCTGGTGCCGGGCAGCGGCGAGCTGCGGTTCGCGCTGGAGCACTGGGGTTCGCACGGCTCGATGGCGGTGCGGAACGTGGAAATCTCGATGGTGCGGCAGCGGGCGTGGTTCCGCCCGGTCGCCAGCGGCTTGGTGGTGCTGTGGGTGGCATGGGCAGCGTGGTGGGTGGTGCCCGCGCTGGGGCGGTGGAAATGGCCGCGGGCAGTGCTGGCGGGGTGCGCGTTGGTGGGCGCAACGTGGTTCCTGGTGTTTCCGCAGCCGCGGTTCTGCGCGCGGACGCTGGCGGGGCAGTTCCAGCTCGGGTCGCCGATTCCGCCTCCGCCGGTGGTGCCCAAGCCGCCGGAGCCTCCCGCGCCGGTCGCACCGGCACCGGTGGAACCTCCAGTGGCGGTGGTGCCCGTGATTCCTCCGCCCGTGGCCGAGCCGCCTCCCGTGGTGGCTCCGGTACCTCCGGTGGTGCTGCAGTCGCCGCCTCCCCCACCCGCTCCGGAGAAACGCGAGGAACGGGCCGTGGACGAGGGGATCCGGCGTTTGCGCGACCGGTTCAATTTCCTGCATGTGGTGGCTTTCGGGGCCTTTGGAGTCGCCTTGTTCGGGTTCGCACGGCCGCGGGTGTGGCCGATCGCGGCGGTGATCGCCTTCGCCTCCGAAGCGCTGCCGAATTACCAGCTCCACCAAGCGTGGGACCGGGGGGATCTCGGGGATCTGCTGGCGGATGGCGCGGGGCTCGCGCTGGCGGCGGTGGTGGTGGCGTTTGCGAGGAAGTGGTGGCGGAAACGATACGCACCCACCGGTCATTCGCACTCAGGAGACTCCGCCTCCGGGAAGCCCCTCCTCGGCTGAAGCCTCAACTCCTTTTCCGGATCGAGCGGTCCTGGAAGAAACGGGTGAGCACGACGGCAACGAGGGAGCCGATCAGGCAGGTGAACATGTCCTCCTGCGTGTCCCACGGATCGCCCTGGGTGCCGAGGAAAGCCTCGGAAGCCTGGGCGGACACCAGCGCGGCGCACCATTCGAGGAGTTCGTAGACGGCGCTGACGGCCATGCAGAAGGAGACGGTGAGAAACTCCCGCCAGCCGCGGCGGGCGATGACGCGGTTCCGGATCATCACCTCGCGGAACAGCACCGCGGGGACGAAGCCTTGGGCGAAGTGGCCGAGACGGTCGTAGTGGTTGCGCTGGAAATGGAACCAGTCCTTCGCCCACTCGCCCAGCGGCACGCGCGCGTAGGTGTAGTGTCCGCCGACGATGAGGAGGATCATGTGGAGGGCGATGCAGACGAGGGCGAAATTCGAGAACGCCCAGCCTTTCCGCGCGGCGATGATGAGTCCGCCGAACCCGAGGAACACCGGCGCGGTTTCCATGGCCCACGTGGGCCAGTCATACGGTCGCCACATCGACCACGCGAGGACGGGCAGGACGCAGGCGAGGAGAGGGATGAGGCCGCGGGATTTCATTTTTCCCGGCATGTCACGGATCGTCTTTCTTCGCCGGAAGCTGCTCGTTGGATTCCTGTGAGCTGCCGGTCCACGGGCCGTCGGGCTCGATGAACCAGTGCTTCGCGATCACCGCCTTGCCGATCTCGGTCTTCGGGCAACGCTTTTCGATCTGGAAGTAGATCTTGTCGGCACCGGGATTGTCGAGGTCCTGGATCCAACGGCCGGCCTGGTTGAGGACGTCGGCGGTTTCCTCGGTGTTGTCCGGGAGCAGGCCCGCGGCCTTCACGGCGAGGGCGGAGGCCTGGCGGACGTATTGTTTCATGCGCTGCTGGCCGGCGGGAGATTGGAGGCGCTTGCGTTCGGCCTCGGAGGAGGGAACGAAGTTGGCGACCAGCTTGGCCTTGTCTTCGTCTCCATCGTCTCCGACCAACTTCGATTTCCCGGTGAGGCGTGACTGGACGATCACATCCGGGTGCTCCGGCGCATAGCCGCCCCAGTTCGCGCGCACGACATCGTCCTCGGTGCCGCACCAGGAGGAACCATCCTCGAGGATGCAGGCGGCATCGAAGAGCGCCTTGGCCCGTTCCTTCTTCGGCTTCTTCTCGTCCTTGCCCACGGCACCCAGCTCGCGGAATTGATCGAAGAGCCCGCGGGCTTCCGGATCGAGCAGGGCACGGCCCTCGGCATTGCGGTCCTCCCGAATCAGACGGCGGCCGGCGAGATTCATGAGCTTGTCCTTCATCCGGTGGTGCAATCTCGCCGGGGTTTCCTCTTCATCGTCTTTTCCCCTCGCGTCATCGGGAAGCGTGGCGTTCGCCTTCACGAAGGCGACCAGTTCATCGGTGGTGAGCAGGCGCTCCGCCACGTAGGCGGCATCCGCCCAACAACCGCCGCTCCAGAAGGCGGAGAGGGCTTCCTGGAACTTGCCTTGCGCCAACAGGGAGGCCCCGAGGTCCGCGGAGGCCGAGGCTTTCGGGAGATAGCTGAAACTCTCGTAGCGGGTGGCGGCGTCCTCGGGGAGCTGGGGCACCACCCCGGTCATGAGGCCGGAGGCTCCGGCGAAGTCGCCCTTCCGCAACGCGAGCTTCGCCTGAAGCCACTGACCGAGGGAGGAGGCGGGCTTGTCCAGCGCCAGCAATTTCGCGGCTTCGTCGAAACGTCCGGCCTCGTAGGCCGCCCAACCGAGCGAGGCCGCGCCTTCGACGCGATCGAGCTTCAGCTTGTTGATGGTGTCCAGCCAGCGGGCGGCCCGGGCGTGGCCGTCCTGATAGGTGTAGGACGATCCCGCGGCGAGGATGTGCGCGGTGACGAGCTGGCGGAGGACTTCATCCTTGGCGGCGGCGGCCAGCGCGGTGAGCGCGGCCTCGCGGGCGGCCTTCACCTTGGCCTCGACCTGCGGGTCATCGGGGGCGGCGGGGGCATTCGGATCTTCCCCGGCGGGTTCGGAAAGGGTGGCAAAAGACAGCACGCCGAGCCCGTCCACGAGTTCCCGGTCCGGCACCAGCAGCTTCAGGGAAGCGACGGCCGAAGTATCGCCGAGGGCGAGCTGCTGGAGGTAGTGGCGGGCGGAGGCGGGGCGGTCGCCGGAATCGTATTCGGCGCGGGCCTGCCAGCCATAGCTATCGGCGGCGAGGTTGAGCGAGTCCGCGAAGCCCTCGCGGGCATACTGGCGGCATTTCACAAACCAGGCGATGGCGTCGGCGCGGGTCTTCGCGTCCTCCAGGCACACCTTGCCGAGCATGTAGGCGGCCCACACGGTGCGGTAGTGGCGCTCCTCCGCGGGACGCCGCAGGAGTTTTTCCCACGCGGCCTTGGCCTCCGCGGGCTTGTCGTCCGCGACCATCGCGGCGCCCTTGTGATAATCCGCGAACTCGGAATCCGCCTCGGTCAGCTTGGGGCGTTCCTCATCCGGGCCATCCAGATCGAGCCAGGTGCGCATCTCCGCATGGGCGGCACGGGCAGCATCGGCGTTGGCGGGTTTCAGTTTGCCGGACTTGAGGGCGGCCTCGAAGTCGTCGTGGTCTGCCTTGGCAGTGGAAGCGGACCCGCTGTCCTGCTCCGGATCCTCGGGCACATCCGCCTTGAGCTTTGGCAGATCCTTCTCCGCATACTGCTTCGCGAGGCGGGTGACCTCGATGTCCCAGTAGAACTGCGGCGCGCCCTTCAGGCTCTGGCCGCCCTCATCCAGGAAACGCTCCGGCACCCAGCCGCCGGTGGCGAAGGCATGGTCCGGAAACGCGGTGAACAACGCGAGCAGCGGCAGACCGCGCAACCACCTAGCGGACGATTTCATAAGACATCATCCTATCAGAGGGTGGTGCCTCGTGATAGCGAATCCATCCGAGCGGAACCGAATTTCCAGGGGCGAGCCTGACGGGCATACCACGGGAAGCAGCATGAAATTCGACGTGGTCCGTGGAGGTCTGACAGGACCAGCCACCGAGGGCATCGGCGACGGCGACCTGTCCCGAGCCCGACCAGGTGACCCGGATCGCGGACGGAAGCGGGTCGTCGTTTTCGCCGGTGTTCCAGAGGACGAAGTCGGTGGGGTTTCCGGGAGTGGAGCGGACTTCCCATTTCGAAACCGGCACGCGTCCCGCCATCACGGCGGCAAGGGTGGGCCAGCGCCAGTTCCGCGACTCGCCCTCGATGGGCAGGCGGTACCAGTAGAGGCCCTGCATGGCGGCGGGGCGTTCTTTGGTCCATTCGATCACCAGGTTGGCGAGGGCGGTGGCATCCGAGGTGAATTCGAGGACACGGGTGCCGGGTGGCCACGGCGGCGAGCCGGCGTCCGCAGCCATGCCGAGGCAATGGCCGTCCGGGGCATAGCCAGCGAGGCAGCGGTAGGTGGGCAGGGCGACGTGGAACGGTCGACCGAGTTTCGCGGCGCGGGCGACCCAATCACGGGCCATGGCGGGATCACAGACGGTGGGCGTTTTCCCCAGGGTGGTGAGATCGAAGGAGTGCACCTGGAGGACGTAGCCATCGGTGGTATCCACGAGTGGTGCGAAGGCCGGTTCCCCCAGCCAGCTCGGGAGGGTGGTGATGCGCAGCGGCAGGCCGGTGGCGCGCAATCCTTCGCGGATGGGAACGAGCCACCCTTGATAGTCCGCGAGGCGCTTCTGCGGGCAGTCGTAGTCGATCTGGAACTCCGCGACGGAAACGGACTCCGCCTTCGCTTCGGCGAGGCGATCGAGCAGGAGGCGGGTCACCGTTTCCGCCACCGCCGCCCCCTCGCCTGCCCGCTGGACGCGCACGACGAAGCCGACGGGTTTGCCGGTGGCGCGGAGGGCAGGCCAATCGATCGCGGGCCGGACGAGGGAGGGCTCAGAGGCGGATTCCCGCCATTCGATCTGGGCGGCGAGCAGGTCCAGCGTGTCGAAGGCGCCGGCATGGGCCACAGTGGATTGGGAGACCTGGCGGGTCCAATCGCGCTGCCAGAGATAGGCCCGCTGGACCAACGGGCCGGAGGTGGTAGCAGGAGCGGAGGCGGAGGGCTTGGGCTTGTCGCAGGAGGCAAGGGCGGCGACGCAGCCGAGCAGGAGGGCCGATTTGAAATTTGAAATGGGAGATTTCAAAATTCAGAGGAACTCCGTGCTGCAGCCGATTTCATGCCCTCACGAGGGAGGAAGAACGGGACAGAAATGTCCCTACTCCTTGATGGACGTTCAGCCGTTCAGTTTCGCGAGGGCGGCGGGGATGAACTTGCCGTCCTTGCGGATGACCTTGCCATCGAACTTGATCTCGCCGCCGCCGTAGTCCTTGCGCTGGATGTTGACGAGGTCCCAGTGGACCTGCGAGCGGTTGCCGTTGTCCGCTTCCTCGTAGGCCTGGCCGGGGGTGAAGTGGAAGGAACCGGCGATCTTCTCGTCGAAGAGGATGTCCCGCATCGGTTCGCGGATCACGGGGTGGAAGCCGATGGCGAACTCGCCGATGTAGCGGGCGCCCGGGTCGCTATCGAGAATCTTGTTGAGCTGCTTGGTCTTCGCGCCGGCCTCGGCCTTGACCACCTTGCCCTGGGAGAACTCGAGCCGCACGTTGTCGAAGGGGATACCCTGGTAGATTGTCGGGGTGTTGTAGGTGATCACGCCCTCCACGGAATCGCGCACCGGGGCGGTGAAGACCTCGCCGTCCGGGATGTTGTGGGTGCCGCCGCAGACGATGGCGGGGATGTCCTTGATGGAGAATTTCAGGTGGGTGCCGGGGCCGGTGATCTCGACGCGGTCGGTCTTGTCCATGAGCTTCTTCAGCGCGTTCATGGCGGGGATCAGCGCCTTGTAGTCGAGGAGGCAGACGTCGAAGTAGAAGTCCTCGAAGGCCTGGGTGCTCATGCCGGCCTGCTGGGCCATGGCCGGGGTGGGCCAGCGCAGGACGCACCACTTGGTCTTCTTCACTCGGTGGTCGATGACCGGGCGGAGGTGCTTCATGGCGAGCTTCATGCGCTCGGCGGGGACGTCGGAGGACTCGGCGATGTTGTGGCTGCCGCGGATCGCGAGGTAGGCGTCCATGTCCTTCATCTCGGCCAGCAGGTGCTTCGCGATGATGGAGTACTGGGCGTCCTCCGCGCCGAACAGCATCTCGCGGGTGATGCGGGAATCGTGGATGCGGACGACCGGCAGCGCGCCCTTCGCGCGGGCCTCGCGGATCAGGGCGATGCCGATGGCATCCGGCACGTCGTAGAGATCGATGAGGACCTTCTCGCCCTTTTTCAGCGAGGTGGAGTAGCGGACCAACTGGCGGGCGAGGGCGTCGATACGGGCATCGTGCATGCGCCATGCTGTCAACTCCCCGGGAACTGCCAAGTTCCAATGCGTGACGGCGTGGTCCGGTCGGAGCCGAGCGCCCATCAGGGGAAATTCGAAAGCATCTGGCGCGTTCGTTCCAAAGTCAGGGGCTCATCGTCTGGCAAACCTGCAAACACCCGCGCGCCAGTCAGCGTGCAAAGCACTCGAGCTCCAGCGTTTGATGCAGCGGATCGAGCGGCATCATCACCGTGATTCCTAGGCTTTCCCGAGGCTTTGGAACGGCTTCGCTTCACTGGGGCAGACTACTTCCAGTAGGATGCTTTGGAAAGCAATGCCTTGGCGGTTGAAAACCCCGGCCCGGCGTCCTACACCCGGGCATGCGCCTCGGTATCCTCGGCTCCGGTTCCGGTTCCAACATGCAAGCGATCCTCGACGCGATCGACGCGGGCACGCTCGACGCGGAGATCGCGCTGGTGCTTTCGGACAACCCGGGGGCCTTCATCCTGGAACGCGCGGCGAAGCGCGGGATTCCGACCGGGGTGATCGATTGCCTGGGGTTCAAGACGAAGTTCCCCGACGAGGTGCAGGCCACGACGGCGGAGCAACTGCACGCGGCGGGCGTCGACATCGTGTGCCTGGCGGGCTTCATGCGGCTGGTGAAGCAGCCGCTGCTGGAGGCCTTCCCGGACCGCATTCTGAACATCCACCCCGCGCTGCTGCCCGCCTTCCCGGGCGTCGATGCCTGGAAGCAGGCGCTGGCGGCCGGTGCCACCGAAAGCGGCTGCACGGTCCACTACGTGGATGCCGGGATGGACACCGGCCCGGCGGTCCTCCAGGCCGCGGTGCCGGTGCTGCCGGACGACACGGCGGAGACGCTGCACGCGCGCATCCAGGTGGAGGAGCACCGGCTCTACCCGGAGGCCATCCGGGTGGTGGCGGCGAAACTGGGCGTGTGAGCCCGGAGCCCGGCGAGGGTTACTTCGCGGGCTCGATCTGCTTGAGCAGGTGGAAGAGCTCGCTGTTCGTGGTAAAGACCACGGTGGTGTCCTTCGAAAGCGAGCGCTCGTAGGTCTCCAGCGTTTTCACGAACTGGTAGAAGTCCGCGGCACCGGGGCTGGAACTGTAGGCGGCGGCGTAGATGCCGGTGGCCTCGGCGTCGGCCTTGCCCTTGATCTCCTGCTCCTTGCGGTAGGCTTCGGACTGGATCGAGAGAAGGTCGCGCTCCTTGCGGCCGATGATCTTGGCGGCCTCGCCCTCGCCTTCCGAGCGGAAGCGGTTGGCGATCTGCTGGCGTTCCGAGGCCATACGGGTGTAGATCTTCTCGATCACGCCGGACTTGTAGTTGATGCGCTTGAAGCGGACGTCGATGAGTTCGATGCCCCAGGAGCGGACCTTCGGCGCGGCGGCGTCCAGGATCTGCTGGGAGAGCACGCTGCGGCCGTAGCGGATGGCGGGCAGGGCACCGAGGTTCGGGTTACCGCCCGCGAGCGATTCATCGCGGGCGGGGATGCGGTCTTTCTCGCTGCGGATCACCTCGATCAGGTCGTGGCCGGCGATGATGCTGCGGGTCTCGCTGCCGATGATGTCATCGAGACGGGAGAGGGCGGTGCGTTCGTCGCGGAGCTGCTCGAAGTATTTCCGCGGATCGGCGATGCGCCAGCGGGCGAAGTTGTCGACCGAGATGTAGAGCTTGTCGCGGGTGGGCATCTCGGTGGCCGGGCCGTCCCAGGCGAGGATGCGTTTCTCGATGCGGTTGACGTCCTGGACGAAGGGCTTCTTGAAGTGCAGGCCCGCCTCGTTGCGGGCCGGATCGGCGTTGACGGGTTCGCCCACGACCTTGCCGAACTCGGTGATGAAGACCTGCTCGGTCTCGTCCACGGTGTAGGTGCAGCTCGCGAACACGATCAGGGCCACGAACAGGCCGAGCGCGATCAGCGCGGAGAGGATGTGTTTCATGGGGAGGAAAAGGGTCAGCGTTTCTGGGCCGGGATGGCCACGGCCTTGTCGAGGTTCATGAGCGGGAGGAACTGCTTCGCGTCCTCATCGAGGATCACCTTGCTGCCGAGCTGGGGCAGGACCTCGTTCATCGTTTCCAGATAGAGGCGTCGTTTGGTGATGGCCGGGGCCTTGTCATACTGGGCGAGCAGTTCCTTGAAGCGGACGACATCGCCCTGCGCCTCGTTGACGCGCTGGACGGCGTAGCCCTGGGCGGCGGACACGCGCTGGTCGGCGGTGCCCTTGGCCTTCGGGATCACGCGGTTGTATTCGCCGTTGGCCTCGTTGATCATCTGCTCGCGTTCCTGCTGGGCGCGGTTCACCTCGTCGAAGGAACGCTGCACCAGCGCGGGCGGATGGACGTTCTTGAGCTGGATCTGCTCGACGCGCAGGCCCATGTTGAACTCCTTGAGGAGGCCGACGAGGCGCTCGAGGGCCTTCGCCTCGATCTCGGCGCGGCCGATCGTGAGGACCTCGTCCACGGTGCGGTCGCCGATGATCTCGCACATCACGCTTTCGGTGAGGTCGCGGAGAGTGGCCTCGGTGTTGCGGACATGGAAGAGGTAGTCCTTCGGCGAGGCGATCACGTATTGGACGATCCACTCGACCTGGGCGGCATTGAGGTCGCCGGTGACCATGTCGCGCTCGAAATCCGGTTCGCGGCTGGCCTGGTAGGGATTGGTGGCATTCGGGGACGAGAAGCCGAACTCGAGCTTCAGCTGGCGGCGGATGGGCACGATGATGGCCGTGTCCACGCCGAAGGGGATCTTGAAATGCAGTCCGGGATCGGCGATCTCCTTGAGCTTGCCGAAGCGTTTCACCACCGCCACCGACTCGGGCGAGACGGTGTAGTAGGAGGAGAAGAAGCCGATCAGCAGGACGATCAGCGCCGGCAAATACAGGAGATATCGGAACCGGAACCTGACCGGCGCGCGCCCGACCTCCACCACCGGCTTTTCAAACACTCTGGCTGCCATGCCAGGAACCTAACGAAATTCCCGGCCCTTCCCACAAGTGGAACCTCGGGGCGATTTTTCAATCCCGCTCCGTGAAGAGGAGACGCAGACTGTTCAGCACGACGATGACGGTGGAACCCTCGTGGCCGAGGACGCCGATCGGCAGCGGGATCCACGCACCGAGCGCCGAAAGGGCGAGGACGATCACCACGCCGAGCGAGATGGCGAGGTTCTGGCGGATGATGCGGGTGGCGCGGCGGCTGATCGCGAGCGCGGTGATCACCTTTTCGAGTTTGTCGCGGGTGAGGACGATGTCCGCCTGCTCTAGCACGGCATCCGAACCGCGCAGGCCCATGCCGATGGAAACATCCGCGGCGGCCAGCGAGGGAGCGTCGTTCACGCCATCCCCCACCATCGCCACGCGCTCCCCGGCGGAACGCCAAGCCTTGATCGCAGCGACCTTGTCCTCCGGCGTGAGACCGGAGCGGGCTTCATCGAGACCCAGCTCCTTCGCCACCAGTTCCGCGGCCTGCGGACGATCGCCGGTGAGCATGGTGACCTTCAGCCCCTCCTGATGGAGCCGGGCGATGAGGCCCTTCGATTCCGGACGGAGCCCATCGCGGAGGAGGATGCGGCCGACGGTGGTGCCGGAACCGACCAGCACCTCGGTGAGGCCGGGCTCCGGATCGGGCAACGATGCGACCCACGCGTTTCCCGGGAACAGGCCGCGGCGGCCCTGGGCCACGACCGCGCCGCCGATTTCGCCACGCAGTCCTTGGCCCGCAATGGATTCCACCTTGTCCGCGGCGGGAGCCTCGGAGCCATGGCGCTTCTGCCAGGTGGCGGCGATGGCGCGGGACAGCGGGTGGGTGGAACGGCGGGAAAGCCCGGCGGAGAGGCGCAGCACCTCGTCCTCGGTGCCGGGCGTGGCGGCTTCCACCGAGACGAGCTCGAGCTCGCCCTTGGTGAGCGTGCCGGTCTTGTCGACCGCGAGCCGCTGGATGGTCGCGAGGCTTTCCACCGCGATACCGCCGCGGAACAGGATGCCGCGCCGGGCCCCGGCGGCGATGCCGGTGAGGATGGCGCTGGGAATGGAGATCACCAGCGCACAGGGCGAGCACACGACCAGCAGGGTCATGGCGCGGTAAAGCGCGGAGGACTTCCCGGGCTCTGACACGAAAGCGGGCAGACCGAAACCAAAGCGCCAGACCAGGAACATCACCAGCGAGAGGCCGAGCACGCCGAGGGTGTAACCGGTGCCGAAGCGGTCGGTGAACCGCTGCGAGGGGGCCTTGCTGGCCTGCGCATCCCGGATCAGGTGGATGATGCGGGCCTGCGCGCTGTCGTGCGGAGGCCGGGTGACGACCACATCGACCGCGCCCCAGGTATTGAGCGTGCCGCCAAAGACGGTGTCGCCGGGCGCCTTGTCGACGGGCTCGGATTCGCCGGTGAGCGAGGCCTCGTCGGCCGCGGACTCGCCGTGGATCACGCGGCCATCGGCGGGGAACTGCGAGCCGGGCAGGACACGGACCTGGTCGCCCGCTTGCAAGGACTCGACCTGGATTTCCTTTTCGGCCCCATCCGCCGTGATGAGGGTGGCGGTCTTCGGCGCATCCCGGAACAGGCTCTTGATCTCGCGTTCGGTGCGGGCCATCGCCATGGCCTCGAGCGCGTTGCTGAGGGAGAACAGAAACAGCAGCGCCGCGCCCTCCCACCACGCGCCGATCGCCGCCGCGCCGATGGCCACGGCGAGCATCAGGAAATGGATGTCGAGGCGGAAGCTTTTCAGCCGGTCATAGGTGTCGAGCGCGGCATCCCAACCGCCGGACAGATAGGCCGCGGCGTAGGCGGCATAAGCGAGGTTCGGCGGTGCGCCGGTGCGCTGGAGGATCACGCCGGCCAGGGTGAAGATCCCGCAGCCCGCGGCGGAGGCCAGCAGCAATTGCCAGGACGGGCCTTCCGCGTGGTCATGGCCGTGGGCGTGATCGTGCATCGCCCGCCATCATCGCCCACCTTTTGTTAGATCGCAAGGTGGGTGTTTGGAGTAGCGCGCGGCTACTTCCCCCACCCCGCGAGCAGGGCAGCGAGCGTTCTCACGCCCCAGCCGGTCGGGCCCTTCGGGTAGAGCCCCTGCCAATCGTGGTCGCCATCGCTGACGGCGGTGCCGGCGACATCGAGGTGCAGCCAAGGCGTGGTGGGCATTGCCTTCGGCGCATCCTCGCCAACGAAGAAGGAAAGGTAGGCCGCGCCGGTGCCGGCGTGGGAGAACCGGTAGGGCGACGAGTTGTGCAGGTCGGCGACGCTGGCGCGCATCTGGTCGCGCAGCGATTCATCGAGCGGCAAGCGCCAGACGCGCTCGTCAGCTTGCTGGGAAGCCTCCTCCAGCACCTTCACGAGATCGTCGTTATTGCTGAAAACGCCGGTGATGGTGCGGCCCAGCGCGACCAGCACGCCGCCGGTGAGGGTGGCGGCATCGATCACGGCGGAAGGCTTGTAGGTCTTCGTGCCCCAGGCCAGCGCATCCGCAAGCACCAGGCGGCCCTCGGCATCGGTGTTGGTGATCTCGCTGGTCACGCCATTGGCATGGGTGATCACGTCATCGAGACGGTAGCAGGCGGAATCGATCATGTTTTCCGCGATGGCGAGGATGCAGACCACGCGGGTCTTCACCTTCAGCAGCGCGAGGGCCTCCATGGTGGCGAGCATGGTGCAACCGCCCGCCTTGTCCGCCTTCATGCCCTTGCCGCCGTCCGGCTTGATGGAAAGGCCGCCGGAATCGTAGGTCATGGTCTTCCCGACCAGCAGCACCGGCGCGGTTTTCTTCCCGGAGGGATTCCACTCCATCACGGCCAGCCGTGGCGGGATCGCGGAACCGGCGCCGACAGCCAGCAGACCGCCCATCTGGAGCTTCTTCGCCTCGGCCGCCCCGATGACGCGGAACGCCATGCCGTGGGTCTTCGCGATTTCCCGGGCGCGCACCGTCATCCACTCCGGGGTGGCGATGTTGGGCGGGGTGGCCGCGAGGGTGCGGGAGGTATTGACCGCCTGGCCGAGGAGCAGGCCGGTCTTAAAGCCGGCGTGGAAACGCGGGTCCAGGGAAACCTTGAACGCGGCCGTCGGCTTGGCCGCGGAGGCGGCACCGGCGAACGGCTTGCTGTCGAAGGTGGCGATGGTCAGACCTTCCGCCAGCGCGCGGCCGGTCGCCTCATCGTCGCCACCGGCCGGAAGCGCGGTGAGGTCGAAGCTGAAATCACTCACGCCGAGATCCCGCATCGCCTTCACGGTGCGGACGGCGGCGAGACGCAGCGCGGCGGTGCCCGCCTGCTCCGCGATCCCGACGATCACCGTGATCCGGCCCGCGGCATCGACCACCGTGCGGGTGTCCTTCGCCCCGACCGGGATGCCCTTGAGGGCTTTGGCCAGCGGCGCGGGCAGCCCCTTCCCCGCCTCATCGGAGGCAGGCAGGAGGATGGCGAGCGGCTGGGTGGCGGAGGACTTGGAGCGGCGGAGCGTGATGGTGGACATGGCCAATGAGCAACGTGACAAAAAATCAGATCACATGCTCCTCGCCCGGCTGCGGCACGATCACCTGGGTGGAGGGCAGTTTTTCCGCGAGCTGCTGCTTGAACCACTCGACCGCCGGCTCATCGCCGTGGACGAGGAAGGTCTTCGGCGGGTTCACCTTGAGGATGTACTCGAGGAGCGATTCGCGGGTGGCGTGGCCGCTGAAGTCGTAGACGCGGACATCGCAGTTGATCGGCACCGCGCCGTGCTTCGGGTCGATGACGACATGGTCACCCTGGGCGGCGGCGCGGATCTTGCCACCCGGGGAGGCGGGATCGGCGTAGCCGACGAAGAACAGGCCGTTCTTCTTGTTCTCCAGGATGCCGGTGCGGGCGAAGAGGTTCGAAACGGTGTTCTCCGTCATCATGCCGCTGGAAAGGGCGTAGATCGCGCCCTGGACCAGCGGGATCTGGCGCGGCTTCCGGCGGTCGCGGCTACCCGCTTCCAGCTCCATGTCCGCGAGGATCCGGAAACCGGGGAGCTTGCGGCGGGAGGTGTCGCTGTGGCGGTCGTAGATGAGGGTCATCTTCGTGCTCAGGCCGCCGATGTAGACCGGGGTCTTGTACGGGATCAGGCCCTCGCGCTTGAAGCGGTGGATCATCGCCAGCACCTCCTGGGTCTTGCCCATGGCGAAGACCGGCAGCAGCACCGAGCCCTTGCGGGCGATCACGCGGGAGATCGCCTCGCCGAGCGAGTTTTCCTCCGAAAGGCGGGTGTAGTCCGGGCGGCGGGCGTAATCGCCACGGGTGGTCTCGATCACCAGCGCGTCCACCGGCTCATGCGGCAGGATCGCCCCCTTCTGGATGGTGGCGTCCTCGAAATTCACGTCGCCGGTGTAGAGCAGCGTCTTGCCATCGGCCTTCAGCGTCACGCCCACCGAGCCGAGGATATGACCGGCATCATGGAACGTGGCCCGGATCTTGCCATCCGGGTCGACATCGAAGGGCCGCTCGATGCCGCGGAGCTCGAACTTCTCGGCGATGATGTCGATGTCGCGGTGCTCGAAGAGCGGATACTCGGTGAGGCCGAGCTCGATGCGCTTCGCCTGCATCACGTTGACCGAATTGTGCAGCATCGCGGTGGCGAGGTCCGCGGTTTCCGGTGTCAGGAAAACCTTCGACTGCGGCTGCTTGTCCATCAACACCGGCATGGTGCCGACGTGATCGAGGTGCGAGTGCGTGATGATGGTGGCATCGACGCTGCCCGGTTCCACCAGCTCGAAGCGCGGACAGGCGTCCATGCCCTCCAGCTCGGGGTGCATGCCGGAGTCGAGCACGACGCGGGCGCCGGAAGCTTCCAGGAGATAGGAATTGGCGCCGATTCCGGCGTGGCGGCAGAGACTTTTGAAAATCATTCGGTCCGGCTAAGTCCGGCGACCATGGGGGACGGCGGCAATTGTGTCAACCGGACCGAATTTCAAGGATTTGTGGCGCGGATCGCGGCGAGCGCGTCGGCAGCCTGCTGGTCGGTGGCGGCGGAGAGGTCCTTCCACACCAGCAGGCCGTCCCGGAACAGGAAGGCCTGGCGGCGGGTGAAGCCGAAGGAATGGGGGACGCCGAAGGCCCCGGCGAGCTCGGCCTTGGTGTCCGCGAGCAGGGCGAAGGGCAGGTGGTGCTTGGCGCGGAACTCGCGCTGGCGCTCGACGCTATCGAGGCTGACGCCGAAGACCCGCGCCCCGAGGTCGAGCAGCTCGGCGTAGGAATCGCGGAGGCTGCACGCCTGCTTCGTGCAGCCCGGGGTATCGGCGCGAGGGTAGAAGTAAACCAGCAGCCAGCCGGTGGCCCCGGCGGCGGCCAGGTTCACCGGGGCACCGGAGTCATCGGGCAGCGTGAGATCCGGGATCCGGGCACCAGGGGCCAGCGATTCCCCGGCGGGGGCGAACCAGCGGCCGATGCCATCCAGAAAGCGGGAAACGGGAGAGTCCGTGGCCATGGAAAAGAGGTGCCAAGGGAACGCGGAACTTGCAACCTGTCGAAGTGGAATGATTTTCCAATGGACATCCGCGCCGGGCGGCGGTACAGAGCGCGCCCCGCGCGGTGGTTTCCATCGCTTGGGAAACGACGTGGCAGAGTAGCTCAGGGGTAGAGCAGAGGACTCATAAGCCTTTGGTCGGCGGTTCAAATCCGCCCTCTGCTACCACGTTTCCCCTTTTCCCGCCCCACCCGGCAACGGATCACTCCAAGCCGCGATCCTCGAGATCCTGCTCCTCCCAGCCGAAGTAGTGGCCGAGTTCGTGGAGGAAAGTGATGCCCACCTCGTCACGGTAGTCCTGTTCGTCCTGCTCGACCCATTCCCACAGGTTGGCGAGGAAGAGGCGGACGCGCGGCATCTCACCGCCCGGGGACGATGACTCCTCCAACAGTGAGGGGCCTTCGAACAGGCCGAGTTCGTCGCCTTCGAGCTGTTCGTCGTGCAGGCTGCGGCCGGGGCGCTCCTCGAACGAGATCGAGCACGCCTGCGCGGGCTTCTTCAGCTCCGGCGGCAAGGTGCCGAGCACGGCCTTCACTTCTTCATCGGCCCACTTGGAAAGCGTTTCGAAATCCATGGCGGGTTTCTAGCGGATGACAGGCGGCGAGGCGAGAGGTTCGTGGGGGAGGCTCAGCCTAACGGGTTTCGCGCGGTCTCCCTGTTAGGACCGGAAAGAAAGCGCGCAGGCCTCCGAGGAGCGGCGGGATTGCCTCCGGCCATGCCAATGAGCGCGCTCCGCGCAGCAAAAGGAAGGTCGCGAAGCTTCCGCCGCATTCGAACTCTCGCTGCGCTCGAAAGTTCTCACCTACCACCCCGACGTCGTTTGGCGATCGGACGGATGGAAACGAAAAAAGCCTCCTACTGGAGGAGGCTTAATCAACCATGGTCGGGGCGGCGGGATTCGAACCCACGACCTCTTCGTCCCGAATGATTGAATTTTTTTATTCAAAACATTCATTTTAAGTCGATTGAGAATCTAGTGATTAAGGAATGCCTTGCAGTTGCCAAATTAGTTGCCAATTTTGCACCATATGGCTCGCCCGAAGAAGGTCCACCACTTCAAGCTCAAGCCCCACAAGAATGCGGCCGGAAGCCAGTCGTGGCAAGTGACAGGCACCACTCCCGACGGTACTCGCATCCGGCAGAACTTCCAGGACAAGGCTGACGCTCTTCAGCGCGTCGCGGATCTGGAGCAGGAGATTGTCGGCAAGGGCGACTCCCGCCGAACCCTCAAAACCGCGTTATCCCCGGAGCAGGTCGCTGACGCCGAGACCGCCTTCGGTCAGCTTGGAGGCTCGGGCCTCTCCAAAGCCATTAGCCACTACTTGAACCTCCGAGCGAAGGCCGAGGAGAAAGGCGTCAGCCTCGATCAGGCCATTGCCTTTTTTGAAGCCCGCTATCGCCCGGAGATCCGGGAGATCACGATCCTCAATGCCAAGCAAGAGTTTCTCGAAACCCGCAGAGGGATTCGGGCCAGTACTCGGTCCAACTATGACATCGGGCTGGGTCTCCTCCTGAAGAAGGACCCGAACGCCTTCGTCCACTCGTTCACCGTTGGCGATCTGGAAAAGATCCTCAAGGGTTACACGAACGTGCAGTCGCAACGATCCTTCCGGACCATCTTTTCCGTATTCTTTGGCTGGGCGGTGCGCCACCACTACTGCTTGGAGAACCCTTGCGAACGCTTCGACAAGCTACCGAAGAACATGAGCCAGATCGCAGCACTCTCGCTGAACGAGTGCAAACGCCTGCTCTACGCCGCCGTGACCTACCAAGGGGGCAAGGCGGCGGCCTGTGTCGCCATCGGGCTGTTCGCCGGCCTTCGCCCCAGCGAGCTTCAAGACCTCGAAAAGGAGAGCATCCAGAAGGAGAGGATTCGCGTGGTGGGTGGGAAGCTGCGCCGCAAGATCAAGCGGTCGGCCCCGATTCCCCCGGTCCTAGCTGCTTGGCTGGAGAAGTTTCCCTTCGAAGGGGTTCCGAAGGGTTGGTCTTCGAAACTGAAGACGCTCAAGAAAGCGACCAAGGCCAAGAAGTGGGTGGCCGACATCATCCGCCACACCTCGATCACCTTCCAAGCCGAGCGCGACAAGAACGAGGCGCTCACGGCGTACAACAACGGCACCTCGAAGGAAATGATGGACCGCCACTACCGGAACGTGATCGACGAAGAAGAAACCATCCGGGAATTCTGGAACTTAACTCCGGAAGCGCTTCTCAAGGCATCACTCTCCGTCGAGCTACCCGTGAAGTTCCGGATCGATTGGCCCGACAAGAAGGCTCTCAAGGCGCTCGTGTGGGAGAAGCCACTCATTCACGCCGCCAAGGACATCGGTGTTTCCGACGTGACTCTAAAAAAGCACTGCCTGGCTCTTGGTATTGTATTACCATCGCGTGGGCATTGGCTGGCCCGGAGCGGCTCCTGAATACGACTCTTCAAGAAGACCGAATTTCAGCTCCCTAGCGGTGTCTGCGTATCAAGCCTCGAACTGCCATCCACAGTTCACTTGGCCAATTTCCAACAAAAATTTCAACATGAGGCGGATCAGCTGAGATCATGTCAGCCTTGTGGAAGTAAAAATACCTTCCTTTCAGTATTGTGGCGTGTCCGACAATCCATTCGACATTCAGTTCTACAGCTCTATTTCTACACCACGCATGCAAATACGTTCTAACTAAGATCGAAAAATTTTGCAATTACCCGCGCAATTCCCAGCACCACCATCATCATTACATAAGATCCGAGAAAAATACACAGCGCCAAAACATTAACATTGACCCCCATAACCCATTTATCATCGGAAAACAATGATATCATAAATACACAAAAGGCGATAAAAATTTCGAAACCTGGATTCAAGGATATTCCGCTGCTAGTTGTGGAAGTCCTTTTATCGGAAACTCGCCTTTTAAGCGCGACTATCGGGGTCAAGGCGTTCCAAATGCCCTTCATGAGGAGAAGGGCTAAGAGGATGTTTAGAAGCAGCTTGGTCATGGCGTTTTTATTTTAATACACGCTGGCCAAGCGCTCCCTTAAATTTTTCCCAACCTGGCGGCCAAGCCAAACGTGATGCTGGGACAGCTTCGGTAATGGAATTGGCTAAAGGTACCGCAGCTCGCTCATAGGTCAATGGTGCGACTGTTACCTTTGGCCCCCACAAGCCAGTTTTTATGAAATTCCATCTGGTTGGTCCACCCACCATTACCCACCTCCCAGCTGCAAGATCCGGCACTACTCCCTTGCTCGCCCAAGAGGTGACAATTACTATCTTTGGGGTCGCGGCTGGTGCTTTGCACAATACCGAAGCATTCCCCTCGCATAGCGACCATGCCAAAATAGCAGAATCCCTTAGATCCGAGGCTGGCGATTTGTAATTATAGTGTCCCGCCTTACCATATGGATTCGGAGGCGACATATCCATGTCGACGGCAGAAGTACCAAGCATCGAAAACTGCCCCCCTGCGATATAACGAGCTTGGTCACCCAACCACATGCCGCCCTTCATAGTTGACGCTCCGAAATTGATGACGCCATCGCTGATAAAGGCGCACGCCGCATCTAGGTGTCCTAGTTGGGCTTTGCCAGCTGCTTTCAGCCCCCAAGGGTCAGAGCTATCGCTTTGATCGGCAGTTTCCTCGTTGAAAAGATGTTGGAATGCAGCGGTAAAAGCTCCGTTCGCAAATTTGCCCCCTCCAATTGCCGACGCTGTTCCGCCAACGACCCCGGCAAATGCCGTGCGAATTGCTTTGCCAGCGGGACCACCCTCTCCAAGTTTGTCCATTCCAAATTTTTCACCGATACGGTCAGCGACAGCTCCTGCCATACCTGAGATGAACCCATCTTGAAACTTGCCGCCCATGGCCGCATTGCTAGCACCACCCACCACTCCGTGGCCTGCGGTATGTAGCACTACGGCGGCTTCGGCATGGTTTTTGACGAAGTTCGTCGCCCAACCCTCGCCGTGATCGAGCGGCCCGAGGATGCCACCGCAGATAGCTCCTGAGATAGCTCCCACGAGAATTCCCTTAGCCATGTCGTTACCGCTGCCGCCGTTGACCGCGCAGTTACCCGCGCTTGATATGGCTCCCGCGATTGCGCAGACGGTCGCTTTCCCCAAGGTCGCGAACGCCAAAAGAGGGTGGGCCAAATCGAAGGCTAATCCCGCCGCCCAAGTGAAGCAGAATGCCACCGCGTAGAAGGCGATAATCGAGATCACCACCGTCGCGATAAGCGCCCCAATGCCGCTGATCTTGTGGCCAGTCGGGTCGGTCTTGCTCAATGGGTTGTTGAGCACGTAACTATAGCGGTTGAAGTTCTGGCTCCATTCCGGCACCTGAACATAGGGATCCGGAGAGAGGAAGCGGCCGATCTCCGCGTCGTAGATGCGGCCGTTCATGTGCACCAGACCGAAGTCGTCGAGCATTTCATGCCCGGTGTAGCCACGGCGATAGCTCGTCGCCGAGGTCTGGTAGTCATCGCTGGAGGCAGTCCGTAACGGTCCCCAGCTCGATGCATCGCGCCGCTCTCCCCAAGCGTTGAAGCTCTGGCGCTCTGCCTTTCCGATCGACCAGCTGTTCTGCACCCACGTGCTCACCAGCACCACGTCGGTCGATCCCAACGGGTCGGTGAGGATGATCGAGAGCGTGGCAGATGGGCCCCCTGGCGCGCCGGCGGTGTCGTCCACCGTGTAGACTGCTCCCCCGAAGCTGTGGCGATGGAGGGTCTGGGTGACAATCTCGGTTCCTCCCGCCGGCTTTGAACTGTGGATCTCCCGCTCATATGCGCCGAAGTACAGTTTCGTGGTGGTGGCCGTGGAGGTGTCCACAAACGTCCGCGTAACTTCCTGCTTGGCCCGGGCTCCGGCCGCGTCGAAGGAGAAGGTGCCGGTGGCCGACGATGGCAGGTATTGGACCGCCGCGTCGATGCCGACGATCTTGTTCGTATCCTCGTGCCCCGGAACCGAAGCATCGTAGAGGCCGGTGCCGGTGAAGGTTTTCAGCAGCGGGCAACTGGTCTGCATCACCCATGAAAGCTGCCCGAAGGAAGCCCAGCCGAAGGTGCGCAGACCGTCCGAGGTCGCGTTCCCGTCTGCATCGTAACTATAGGCGCGGTTGTCCCCGCTTCCCGGGTTCTTGATTTTGGCCGAACTGACCGCGTGGGGGCGGCTGCCTCCGTAAGTGAGGGTATCGGCCCCCTTACCCGTCAGATTTCCCTTCACGTCATATGTGTAGGGCACGCTCGATTCACCTCCGACCGTGGACGAGGTCAGACGGTCCAGGGTGTCGTAGGTGAAGATCTCGGTCTTGTTGATGAGCTTATCATTCCGGGATGTGAGGTTCCCGTTGGCATCCCACTGGTATTCCAAGTTCTGGAGAAGCTTGTTCCCGCCCTTGGTGTGTGTCGATTGGATGGCCGTCGTGTGTCCGGTGCGGGCGTTGGTGGTGGTGACACGGGTCACCATCCCGGAGAGCACCTCCGTGCTTTCGAAGGTGACCACTGAGTTCGCGCCGCTGCCCTGCTGGTGCTGAACCTGCGAGCCGAAGGCCCACAGCAGTGTGCCGATCGGCCCCGTCGAAGCGCTGCGCAGGATCACCCCAGTCTTGAAGCTGCCAAACACCGGATCGTAGCGGTTGCAGGTGGTCACTCCGCCCGCGTCCGTCGTCTCCTTCATCTCCCCAAGCGCGTTGTAGCAGGTTTTCGTTACAGTGGTTTCCCCGAACTGAGTCTTGGCCAACAGCGTGGGACGTCCCAACGAATCGTAAGTAGTCTCCTCCAGATAACCCGCCGGACCGGTGATCTTCCATATTTTCCCCCGCGCTGGCCCGGATGCTAGATAACTACGATTCCATATGCCCTCCGGCGTTGTCAGCTTCGTAACCCGGCCGCAGGCATCCAATTCTGAAGATGTCGTATCGCCCCGGCCATTGGTAACGGAAGTCACCTGCCCAAACCCATTGAACGAGGACCATGATGCACCCGCGTCAATATCCCATTCGTATGTCTTCCGACCCAGTGCATCGTAGCTCGTTGCAACAACCTCCACACCGCCCACCTTTACGGAGATTACACGGTTTTCTGCATCATGATCGAACCTTGTCGTCTGGCCCGAGGGATCGGAGGATTGAATGAGACGACTGTGCTGATCATCCCAGCGCTCGACCAAGTTGTTCTTGCGGTTGTGAACGATTGAATGGAGGCATGGCTGGCCGTCGAGCGTCACCTTCTGGATCAAGGTGATGCCGTCGAGTGTGCCGTCCGGATGCTTGGTTTCCATCACCCGGTCGATGGCATCGTAGGTGAAGGTCGTCCAAAGCACAGCATCGCCCAACAGGAACGGGTCCGAAACGCGCAGCTTGCGGCCGCGGTTGTCATACTTGGTGATCGTGAACTGCCGCTGGAAGGAGGGCTCTCCATAGCCGTTCACCGAGGTCATCGCGGTTTTCTCGGTCACCACCTCGCGCCCCAACACGTCAAAGTAAGCCGTCGCCCACGGCGTGCCGGACGCTTGCGCCGAACGCGCCCAGTGAATCTCCGTATAGTTACTGCCGTCCTCCGGTGCACCGTCATCGGATTCCGATTTGTTGAGTTTCCCCAATACTTGTGCAGGCAGCTCCGCGTTAGTGGCATAGCGGGTAATTTCCGCCGCCGCCGTGCCGTCCGGATTGCGTGTGACCAGCTTGGTGCCGAAGGCATCATACTCATAACGGGTCTCCAATCCGCCAAAATCCGTCGAGCTCGTCCTCAAGGCCGCAGAATAATCATACCCGTAGCTGAGGGTATTGCCCATCGGATCGGTTTCCGAAACCACGAAGCGATGGCGACCGTCATAAGTGGTGGTTTTCGTGCGGGCTTGGCCGGCCGTGACCGTGGTTGAGATCACGTTGCCGCACGCATCGCGACTGTCATAAGTGGTTTTGACCGTCGTAACTCCAGTCGCCTCGACCGTCTCCGAGGTGATCAATCCCGTGGCGGACGAGTATTCGAACTGCGAGGTCTTCACCGACGGCCCCCCACCTACAGGCGTTTTGGTCACAGTGGCCTTCGAAAGGCGGCCAAGATACCAGTTCGTTAGATCAGGAGGGTAGTAGGTGTTCTCGGTGTAGACTGAAGAACCGTCCAGCGCCGTCACCAGCGTGTTCTTCGCAAACCCATAGACATTCAGGTTGTTCCAAGAGGCATCGGGAGTTCCCGATGGCACCATCTTCTTCCTCGATTCGTTCCAGACCCAGGTAATCGGCGGTAAGGCATCCTCCTGGTAGTTCTGGACCGTATGGGCGACCGAGATCGGATTGGCCGAGTCCGCCAAGTCGAATTTCTTCTCCCACGACTCCAGTTGTACCGGCCGCCGGACCCAGCCACCCGCGCCTTCCACGTAGGGTAATTCGCCATAGGTCGACGTGTCTTCGGCCACCAGCTTGAACCCGGCCGTCACCCCGGGAAGATGCGGATCCTGCATACCCTGATCTAGGATCACGTTGACGTAGGTCTCGGTTTTCACCGGCCTACCGGCATTCGGATAAATCGAGGATGACGTGGTTTTTGTGTAGCCCTTCTCCACGATCACGCCGTTGGCGTCCATCAGCTCATTGTGAACCTCCACCCAGTTGAACCCGATGGATGCCTCGTTCAGACGGTCGAAGCGCAGGTCGCCGTAATGGCGGCGGGTGCAACGCCAGCCGTTCTGGCCATCCGGCTCCTTCAGCCGGGAGACCACCAGCCGGGTGTCGCGCACCGCGATCTGACCAGCGAGCATGCCACCTTCATTCGCCGTGTAAACCGCCCGGCCGGCCGAATCCCCGGCCATCGGCGTCGGATCGTTCAAGCGCCGGTATTCCACCTTCAACGTAGAATCGAACCCGTCCTTCACCGCGATCAACACCTCAGGCTTGCACTGGTTGATCCAGACCTGTGGGCTCTGGTCGACCAGCCCGGTGATGAGATCGGGGAAGCCGTCGCCATTGAGGTCCTGCAACCGCGAGCGGCGCTTGCTGTTCTGTGAATCCCCCGAAGTATTATAGATTCGGTTTCCGGATGGAAGCCCCCACAACGTGCGTCCGTCCCAGCCATTACCGGTGTTGAGCAACGCCACGTTGTGGTTGGAGTTGTTGGTCCCGCCGTAAACGAAATTATCGTCACCAGTGTTCTGGCTCACCAAGATGTCGGGAAGCCCGTCCCCATTGAGGTCGGCAACCTCGTAACCGGTTTGATTGTAAGCGTTGTTCAGCGCGAAATAAAGTGGTCTCGGCACGTCGAACGTCGACCTCTGGGCCGTGGCACTGGAGGCTCCAGGCTCAAGATTCCAGATCGGCGAACTCGCTCCGCCCCGGTTCATATACACACAGCCGGCGATCACTCCATTGATCTGGATTTTACGCACATAGTCGGGAAGGCCGTCGCCATTCAAATCCATCATCTCGCCGCCGATCGGATCCCCCGACACGTTGGCCAGCGCCGCGTTGTTGTATGTTCCAGCCGCTTTGGGAAGGTCCCACGGCGAGGGCGCCGCCTGACCGGCATCCTTCACAGTTTCCCAGCCCAGCGCCTCACCGTTGGCGGCGAACGCCATCTTATACGTATAGCGCTGTTCGGGAGTCATCGACAGGGCCTCGACGATCTCCGGGCGCCCGTCCCCGGTGATGTCCAGCAGCCTTCGCCCAAGCTGGTTTTCCGCGGGATAGGTCCGCTGCAGCATTTCCGGCAAACCCAGATTGTCGGCACGCACCCAGCCCTTACCAAGATGCACCTTGTTCAGCCAGCAGGTGGTGCGATCCCCCACTACGGGAAGCCGATATGGATTATTGGGATCTTCCGCCGTCGCGTTCTCATTGCTAGGGTCCACCAGTTTGCCTTGCGTCGTCGTGTAGAACACCAGGTCGGTGTATCCGTCCGAATCGATGTCGACCCATTCGCAATGCTGGTCCCGCGGGGTGCCGCCATAAGGAGCCGTCGAGCCGATATTTTTCACCCGGAACGGCAGCTTGTAAGCCGGAAGCTCCTGCCACGCTCCATTCAAATTCGTCCAGAACGTCAGATCGTTGGAAAGCGAACCGGACACATACTTGATCGAAGTCGAGCCCAAGAAGTCCGGCTTGCCATCCCCGTTGATGTCCATCTGCTGCGCGAACAGGTGGTGCTTCCGGTTGTAGTTGTAGGATTCCAGGTCATCCTTCCGCGATGATAGCGGCAAATCCACCAGAGGCCTCAGGGTTGTATCCAGCACAAAGCCGGACCCCGTATTGCGGTAGACCTGCCCCACTGTGTTAGGCTTCAAGACTCCCGCCGACAAGCCGTAGTCCGCCGCACGCCAGTCGCACATGTCAGGCAAGCCGTCGCCGTTCAAATCCATGAACCGGATGCCCAGATCCTTGCCGTAGACATCGCTGAAGTGCGGAACTTCCCATTGGCTCGAAAAGGTCATGGCGGACGCCGGGACACCATCGATCGGACGGTACACCCGCAAGTCCTTGAACACGATGCTCGAAACCCCGTCGTTGGGGTTGTCATCGACGTTGATGAGCACCAGATAGGGATGGGCCCCTGTCGCGATCGTTCCCACCGGGATGCTCACCGGCATCCATCCGTCCGATTCCTCGACATAAGGAATCGTGCCCCGCTTGGCGATGCCCGCGGGAGCCGCGCCACTGCCTTTGATGAGCGTCAGGCGGTTCGGGCTCGCCGAATACGTCGGATTGTCATCAAGGCCGATGTAGGCTCCCGAAACAAACGACTCAGCATGCACTTTGAACGTCAGGATCGAATCTGACGAAAGCGTCACCCCACCACCGGGGATCTGGGCCACACGCGCCACGTCCCCGTCCAAACGGATCGAGGTGCCGCCGTCTCCCGTGCTTACCATCGAGTTGACGTTGCCGGTCGCATCCCACGAGGCGTTGTAAACCGGCCACTGGTTGTTCACCGGCGCGTCACCCCACGGGCTTCCCGAGGTCAACCCGTCATAAGTGAACCGGGTCGCCGGGATCGTCAGATTCGCGTCGTTGCGAGCCCTCTTCTCCACCGATGTCAGGAACGACCGGCCGGTCTGATAGGAGTTCGTGTAGCCCAGCACGTAGCTGTGGTTGTCATACGAACCATCGGTCACTACCCGGATCCGGGAGAGCCTCTTAGAAACCAAGTGGCTCAGCTGAGCGCTGTATGCTCGGGACACGTCGTCACGGGATTCATAGTCGAAGAACACCGTACAATAGGTCCCGAGCCCCGCCGCGTCATTGCCCGTATAATCAATCCGGTCCAGCCGAAGGTTCGTCACGTCAATTCCCGACACCGTGTCGCGTGTATAGGCCACCTTGTAATAGTTGCCGACCGTGTCGGAGACCCTGTTGACATTCCAGCTCAGCACACCCGATGCCATCGCTTCCACCGAGTCGGTGGTATGGCCCAGTTCGACGATCAAACCGGCCTTCGTTTCAACTTTCCACCACTGAGAAGCACCGGTCCCGTTGAGCGTCACCCGCGCGAACGAATCGGTTTCCGTCCGATACTTCGAACCCGCCGTCCCATACGTACCGTCCACACAGACCAGCCGTTCGCCATCCAGGAAAAAGCGGTCGTATTCATTGAAACCCACGGGGTGATAAAAGCCATCCTTCATCGCCGATCCCGCCCCGCGAGTGATCTTCTGTAAACCGCTGAGGCTCCAACCCACCCCGTACAAGCCATTCCCGCCGTTGCTTGAATAACCCAACGCCAGCTTCGGTTCCATCCCTGCTGTCCCCTTCGGAAGATCGATCGGAACCGAATACACTGCGGAACCGTCGCCACCCACGGAAAGCGATCCGTTCACCGCTCCCACCATCTGGTGGCGGTCGATTACGCTCAGCGGTTCGATCCGGTTGCCGCCGCTTGCCGAAAGCGTGTCCGCCACCTTGCCGTTCGGAATCTTCGAGCCCGCCGCCCACAGGGATTCCATGTACTTCTGGATCAGAGATTTACCATTTGAATCCAGAACGTCACGATCGTAAGTGCCCACCGTTCCTCCGTTCGCGGCTTCCCACGCGTCCGGCAAGCCGTCGCGGTCCGTGTCCGTGAACAACATGTTGTCCGGGTCCGCTTGCAACTGGTCCAAGTGCACGTTCCCCGCAAGGCTCCCGTAGAACTCGATCTCGGTCAGGTTGCTGCCACGACCCTCGAAATCCAAGTTGGCCGCCACCATCTGACCGTCGATATAAAGATCCCACACCAGATGCTCGTAGTCCTCACGCAGCATCACCCGCACGAACGACGACGCCTCGGTTCCCCCAGTCGGCACCGTATAGGTGCCGGAGGTTTCGATCCAATCCGGCAGTTGGCCATCCAGCGCGTTGTCGTTACCGTTCCGCGCCCACACCTTGCCTCCCTGAAATGCCACCTGCGCCCCGTTAGCATAGATCGACGCCATGCTCCCGTTCGGATTGGCAGCAGGTTTCACAAGCACATCGATGAACGCGATCTTCTTCTGCGCGTCCCACGTCACCGGCTGAACCACCTTCGTCTCTGTGCCGTAGGTCGTCCCCTTCGCCAATTCCAACGAGTTGCCCGTCGCCCCGACCTGTCCCGGCACCACCGAGGCCGAGCCATTCTCCACACTCCAGCTCGCTCCCGTCACGCTCTCGAACGGCTGGATGAATGCCAAAGCAAAAGCGTTGACACTCAGCGCAAGCTGCAGCGTGAACACCGTGAACCACTTCGAAGCGTAATTGAACTTCATGCAAAAAGGAGGGAGGGGAAAAGGAATAGTGCCCTCAACGCGGGCGAGAAACGCGGCGGAGCGAGACAGTTCTCCCGTATCTTGGCAACCCTGTTAGGGTAGCAAAATCGGCCTTCATCAAAATTTCATAAAACTCGACGCCCGATTAGGAAACCCATTAGTTACCCATCTGCACAAGAGTTTCCTCCCAATCACACGTTTCTTACTTAATCCGCGTGACCATGTCTGGCAATCGCGAGCGCTTCAGAAGTCGAGCCACCCTCCAAGAGCTCACCTACTGATACTTTCAATACTTTGGCGAGTAGCTTCACCTCCGCGTCATTCACCCGACGACTGCCCAATTCGATCTTGGCAAGAGAGGTCCGGGCAAGGTCCCAGCCGATCCGCTGGCAGTCCGCCGCGAGCCGTTCTTGAGAAATGCCGGACGCCAGGCGCAATCGCTGCACCTGAGCTCCTACCAAGTTTTTGGGCGAACCGGCCATTGTTCCAGAATCGGAACTTGACCCTACCTAGTCGGGATTTTCATATTGTGCCCATTCGGGCACAATCGTGTTCTAAAGAAGACCGCCGCCATGAAACGACCCACTTCATCAATCCCGGCTCTCAAGAGATTCGCCGTCAGCGCCCTTGACGCCCGCTCCTCTCCTCAAGCCGCCTATGGCGTCTGCCCCTACTGCCGAGGCTCTGGCTGGCAAGGCGTCAACCGGTGCCCGGTTTGCCATGGCACCGGGAAGCAGGGCGGTCAGTGCCACTCCGCTCTAACTTTTCTCCTAACAGGCTATGTCTGACTCTCCAGTCCGCTGGTACTATTCGGATGGCTCCTCGTCTTTCGGCCCATTCGACACCTCCGCTCTACGGCAACTTGTGTCAGCCGGAGTCATCCAGCCCTCCTACAAGGTGCGGCCGGAAAACGATTCCATTTGGCAGTCCCTCTCAACTTTCGACTCCAACTTCGAATCATCGCAGTCGCCACCGCCTGAGAAGTCGGCCAACCCCTCCTCGCCATTCCACGTATCAAGGAACGGCCAACTGGTAGGCGTTTACTCGTCGGCGGACGTGAAAGAAAAAATCCGACGCTTGGAAATATCGTCCAAAGATCTCGTGTGGCAGGAGGGAATGAGCGACTGGCAAAGCGTTTCCTCGATCCCTGAAATCTATCCTCCCGAGCCACTGCGGAGCATCGAACCGGAGAGCCGAACGAAACAGCGAATTCAGCCAAAGCCAATGACGGCAGGTGAGACCCTCGGGCTGATCGGCTTCATCCTCCTGATTGTGATTGTTGGAACCTTGGGAACCGTCTTCATCCATCCGCTGGTCGGTCTAGGGGCAGGTCTTGTCTATGCGATCAAAGCCTCCGCTGATTCCAAAAAGCGCAAAAGGTCCAAATGAAGGTGGCGAGGTAGCTTCCCGTGCCGTGCAGCCCGCCATGCTTGCGAACATGGCGGGCGCATTGTTTGCCGTCGGACCGACAGCGTCAGGCAGCCTTTTTCCGGGGCTTCCTCGGAGTTGTGGTGACCGGCTTTCCCGATCGCGGGGAGGAAGCTTCCCGTGTCTGGTGCTTGGACTCTTTCTTGATTGTGGTCTCACCCTCTGGCTTCCCGTTCTCATTCCGAGCCACGACCGCTTTTTGTGCCGCCGTCGAGGACTCGGATTGGCGAGGGGCTGGGATCACGAAAAGGCGGAGTTCGAGGAGAAGCTTAAGGAGTTCGTCGGGTGATCCGCTGGAGCGAATTCCCTCCTCCAATTGGCCGAATATCTCGGTCAGCTTCTGTTCCTTTCCTGTCGGCGCTTTCGGGTGGTCGCCCACCAGAACAAGCCCTCGCACAACGTGGGAGACGATGTCCGCAGTGGGTGCCCGCCCGTCCGCAATCCCAACGGCCTTTTTCCACGCGTCCGCTTGTGCTTTCGGAGTGCTCAATTTCGCGAGGGGACGCACCTGCGCCTCGTTCATGGGAGGCACCAATTCTTTCGCTTTGAGAATCGGATTCAGCTCCTTCATGATCTCGGAGGATTTGATGAGGCGGTTGGCATACGCCTTGGAGCAACCAAGCTCCAAAGCACAATACGCTTCCCAGGACCGGTAAGGGCCAGCCTTCCACAAGTCGTCCCTTCGAATGGAAGCCAACGCTTCACCCAGGGCAACGAAATCGCCGCGCTTCTCAACCACCACGGCGTGGTGGAGGTTAAAGGCCTTCCGGGTATCGGAGGAGCCGGAGGCGTCCGTGCTTTGCGTGTTAGGCTTCATGGCATTGTCCGGAATGATTTTGGGAACTCGCGGACTCGGAGATCTTCCGGCCATTCATTCCAATTTCCACCATGCTTGTGGTGAGTGGCTGGAAAGGAAACACCGCCCTCATACGGATTCTCCCCGATCTGCTTCATGAAGAATGCGACGTCCTTCTGCCGGCATTGCTGGAGGAGCTCGCGCGCCCATTCTAGATGAAACGGCTCGGAGTGCTCGCCTGACTCGCCGCCAACGATCACCCAAGACCAACCAGACAGTTCGATGTCCAACCGCTCCCACAAGGGCTCGATGCTGAGACCGTGTGCGCGGGCACGAACCTGCAACAGCTTGCGGGCCTTGTTCACCATGTCCTGGTCGATGATGGTCGTCATCGGAATCAGATTGTCCGGCCATTCGATGCCATGCTTTGCCAACCAACGATCGAAACCGGCCATCCGCTCAGGGCGTTTGGTCAGCCACAGCCACACGTGCTGCTTACCGCGATCAGACACCACGTTGTCGATGATCTCCTCTTTGAGGTATTTGAATTTCACCCCATTGGACAACGCGTCGCCCATGTCGGAGACGAAAATCAGCCGTGGCAAGCCGTCAAGCCAGCGACGTTCCGGGCGGGCATGCCCGCTCAAATTCGGAAGCTTGGCCGCTTTTTTCATCCTGTCGGGGAAAAGGGTGACCTTCTCGAAAACGGCCGCATAGCCATTGACGGGCTTTCTGTCCGAAATCGTGGGATCGGCTCCCCGGTGAACGTGGAGCCTTGCAGCGTAGCATTTCAACGCGGCATCAATCTCCCGACTAATGAAGCTGGCCGCCTCGCGGGGCGACATGGATCCTGCATTTTCCAGCGTAAGCGCCGTCAATGCCGCGATCTTCATGCGCCGCATATAGATTTCTGTGAGCGGCATTTTTTCGAACTTTTCCTTTAGAAGGCGAAGCGACTGCTCGAACGCGTATCCATAATCGACCAGCTTATGGGCGATCATATTGGCGACGTGCTTGGGTGCGGGAAGCAACGGGCAACCGTCACATCCCATTACCGGGTTCACGGTGCTGTCGCACCATTGGATGTTTGTCTTTTCAGACATTGGTATGTGTTTTCTGATGTTTGGAATTCTGTGAGGCCGCCCTGTTTCAGGGCGATGAGTGCTCCATTTCCGGAGTCCATTCCGGCTAGCCGCGCCAAGCGGGACCGGAACAACCGCGCCACGAAAGGACACGGGAACACAGCGCAGATGGTGAGCATCCGCTGCGGTGCAGCGGGCTCACACAAAAGCAGCCGTTAGCGGCGTAGGACCGCTTCATCGGAAATGAGGTGCAAAGGCCCCCTCCTTCCATCAGACAACGATGTCACGAAGCTCCAGCCGCTCCGAATCGGAGAACAGCTGTTCGTGGTCATTGACTGGCTTCGCCAGCCGCTCGTCCATGGGTGAATCATGGAACCGCAGCCGGGGCATTCGTTGAATGCTTTTTACGAACCTCGCTTTCGCGGGCTCTGCAGCCGATCCTCGGATCGGCCACTTCCACCGGGTTGCCCCGGAAGGATTTCACCGCGCAAAGGCGGCATCTGATGGTGTGAAGGCCTGCGTTGCAGGCTTGCAAGAGAACTACGTGCGGAGCGTAAATCCGCAAGGAATTTTTCAGCACGGCCCGAGACGCCCCGGTTACCAGGTCGATGACTGGAGACTCGTTAGGAAATACCATGGCTTCTCGTCAGCTAAAAAGAAGCACGGCAATTCCGTCGTGCTTCTTCAACGGGCCCCTGCCTCAACCAGGGTCGACTGCCTCAGCCACTGCCTGGCAGGCCTCAGCGAGATTGAATTGTGGAGAGCTTCACGGGAGAGTCCCATGAACGCGGAATCAGAGAGAGGAATGTGAGTCATCCGAGAACTTCGAGCATGCGGGCCTCGATGCGCTCGACCTGCTGAATGACGAAGCCGGGGATGAACGTCCTGATTAGAACGCGGGTGCAATCCTCCGCCGTCTCGATGACTACGGATTCAAACTGATCGTCGCCCGGCTCCTGGAACTCGGGCACGATCCGAATCCGGTCGCCGACTTTCAACGGCACATCGCTGTTGGCTGGAATAGGCTGTAACATGATTTTTAAGAGAGTAGGCCGATCCATCCGGGGACATGAACAGACCGGCCTTGTTTCCCCGCCACGCGTCCGTGCCGGGCTTTCCTGGTCATTGCCGGATCAAATGGATCAGGCGGCGGTGCCAATTGGCGCCGCCTTGTATTTGAGCTGTGACGTCACGCATTCCGCCGGGTCGATGTCGTCCCGGTGGCCGAGGTAGACCGGCTGGTAGAGGCAGCCGCTTTCCCGGTAGGCATACAGGTAGCGAACCTCCACCACCGACCCGCATGGCGGCACGGAGTGCTGCTGCGGAATGGTGACATTGCCCGCCGGGACGCGGCGGCCTTCCTCGTTCAGCAGCGACAGTGACACCGAGCGTCTGTCGTTGTGGGCGGCGACGATGCAGGATGCCGTTTCCACGAACTTGAACTTCCGCTGGCTGCCACCGGAGGCGGGACGGCCGGGAATGTAAGGTTCGCCGAGGTGCTTGAACACGATGCCTTCACGGCGCTCACCGCGCAGGGTTTCGAGCATCGTCTCCTTTTCCCAGCGCAACCGGGCGGTGGGAACGAGCTTGATCGCCCAGCGGTCGCGCCCGTGCAGCAGTTGCACCAGCGTATTCAGCCGCTCGCGCAACGGCAGCAAACGCAGGTCCATGCCGTCGAGTTCGAGCAGGTCGAAGGCGTGGAAGGTCTCGCCGACCGCCTCGCCGTCCAGCAGGAACTCCGCCTGGATCGCGAGAGCTGCCAGGATCAGCGCGGATGGAGCACCGACGCGCAGTCCCTTCCGGTTGATCGCTTTGACCACGTTGCCGTCGCGAAGCAACATCATGCGCCGACCATCGAACTTCTCCTGGGCGCACCAGCCGGAGTGCCGGACCAGTTCCCCGGCTCCAGTCTCATCGACCGGGTTGAGGAGCTGGGGACGGATGCCCGTGTCGTCGTTGGCTTCGATAGCCGCGGTATAGGAAGGGAGGGCACTCTCGGAATGGTAACCCTTGGCCTTCTTTTCTTTCACCAGCTTGTCAAAGATCGACTTTGCTTCCTCGTAGCCAACCGGGTGGACGGTCTTCCGCCCGTTCTGGAGGGTGGTGCCACGCCGACCATAGGCGAAGGTGACGACGTAGGCGTCGTCGCGTTCTTCGATGGCTGCCTGATAAACTTTGTCGGAGCTGCCTTCGCGGAAAGCGAGGGAAATGGATTCAATCGAATTCATGGGGATTTCTGTGGGTGGGGGTGGAAACGCAACAAGGCCGCCCGGAACGGATCCGGACGGCCTTGCTGGGTGGGGGTGGTTGGGGGGATGGTCAGAACTCGGCCGGGGTGACGGTCCAGCCGAGATGCGCGGCCGCCGCGTAGATCGATTCGAGATCCACGTTGACGGTTTCGCCTTGGTGGTTGATGGCGATGGCGGTGCCCGTGAGGTAGCGGAGCTTCTCGCTGCCGATCTCCATCAGCACCGCCACCTCGCCCTCGGCCAGATGGGCCGCGAGTTGCTGGTGGACATCAATGTCCTCCTCGTTCCCGGTGTCGGGATTGAGGAAGGTGGTCGGCCAGCCACCCCAGTCCGAATCCTCGTCGGGGGTGATGCCGAAACGAGGGATGTCCTGGGAGACCTTGGCGATGGCCGTAGGCGTGAGGACTTTCAAACCGGCGGCCTCCGCCCACTGGCGGAAAGCCGTCTCGTCTGTCACGGCGAAGTAGTTGCTCCGCGCTGTGGCGTAGTAGTTGGACATGGAGTGGATGGGTTGGAATGAAACAGGCCGCCCGGCGGGATTGCCGGACGGCCCTGTGGGGAGGTTGGGATGAGGGATTCGGAGGGAGCCGGTCACAGCTCGCCCGCTTCACGGAACGAGTGGTGACAGTTCCGTCCGAGGATGACGTGGTCGTGGAAGCGGAGTCCGAGCAGCTCCGCTGCTTCCCGCATGCGCCAGGTGGCATCCAGGTCCGCCCGGCTCGGTGTCGGGTCGCCCGACGGGTGGTTGTGGGCCAGAATGAAGCCATGGCCCGCCGCCACGATCACCGGGCGCAGTACCTCGCGCGGGTGGAACAATGACTCATTGAGTAATCCGATGGTCACCAGATTCCAGCCGATTAGGCGCATGCGGGTGTCGAGGACGAAGACGACGATGTGTTCCTTGGCCGGGTCGAACCAAGGGCACGTCGCCACTTCCTCCTGCCAGCACTGCCGGACGGCTTCCGGGCCATCCAGCAGCCGTCCGGGCAAGGGAGCTTCCTCCCTCACCCGGGCGACCCGGAACTGGCCGAGGGTGCCGCCGGGCCTCATGACGCGAGGCCGACCAGCGCGTCGCAGAGCCCGTGGAGGGCCTGCCCGCGCTGGACGGCGGTGTGCGGGTTCCCGCCCTTGAACACCTCGGTGTAGGCGTTGAAGAGCGACCACAGGGTGCGCGGCTGGAACGCATCGTGGGACGGCTCGCGCCATTCCCGCAACACGTCCGGTACCTGGGTGGGCGTGATCACCCGGCTGTCGATGGAGCGCACCACGAAGTCGTGGGCCTCCATGTCGGCGAACGGCCGCCCCTGGTAGGCGAGCACCCGCTCGTCGAGCTTGCGGAACTTCTCGCCGAGCTGGCCGACGGCTCGCGCCATGAGCTGACGCAAATCGCGGAAGGCGTGGCGGGTGTGCTTGCGCGACAACCGGACCTCGCCCGAGAAGGCGAGGTTGTCGCAGACGAAGACCCGGGTGCCGGCGACGAGGCCGGCGGGGTAGGTCTTGTCGTGCGAGTTGCGCAGGCCGACCACCCAGCCGACATCACGCTGGGTGCGTTCCGGCAGGCTGATGGAGAACACGCCGAAGTAGCGTGCTCCCTCGTGGGACAATGCGTGGCGTTCGCCATCAAGGTGGAAGCCGCAGGCCTTCAGCTCGGACTGGACCTCATGGACCAGCGAGCGGTGGCTGAGGGGATACCAGGTGTCCGTGCCGGGCGGGGTCCGCACGGCGAAGACTTGTTCGCGGGTGGCGGTGGAGGCGCCGGTGTGAAGCAGCATGCCCGGGACCGTGGGGGCCGGGACGGGGTTTTCGCGGGGAAGGATCAGGTTCATGGATGGATGGGTTGGAGTTCAGGTGGGTTGGGAGGTTGGGGGTGGAAACGACCGCGCCCGCCGGGTCGCAGGGGACCGGGCGGGCGCGGATCGAGGGGACAGCGATGGATGTCGCACTAACGTGGCGTGACCAGATTGGCCGCCGCCACGGCGACGATAATGATGAGAATCAGCCCAAATAAAAATGGGCCCAAAATCAGATATGCGACCAGCAGACCGACCAGTGCGATGCCGACCGACCAGATGACGTCATAGGGGTTCATAGGGGTGCATGATGTGAAAACAACAACGCCCGCGGGGTTCACCAGGAACCGGGCGGGCGTTTGCTACGGGTTGGGTTTGGGTTCAGTCAGGAAGGACCACATGGGCGAAGAGGCCGATGAAGACAACGGATGCCACGAGTTCCAGCAGGGACGGCAGCAGCGGAGCGAGGCACCACAAACCGAGTATAAGCCCGGCAAGGATGGCAACGCGGTTCACCGGGAGCCTCCCTGCCAACGCAGACATTCACGGCGGTATTGGCACCACGAACAATGCATCCCGGGCTGGGGATGGAAGCGACCTTCCGCGATGCCCTGCACGGCGGTCTCCAGCATGGAGACGACCCGTGCCTTGCGCGTGCGGCTGGCTTTCAGAGACGACACCCGGATCACCTGCGGCATCTTCGTCTTCACCAGGAACACGAGTTCCAGCGAAGGTGGGGATTCGCCCGTCGCTGCTTCGATCAGAAGCTGATAGCTGACGAGCTGTAGCTCGTGATCGAAGGCGGCGTGGCCGGGATCAGGCTTGGTGGAAGCGGATTTGAAGTCCACCGGCACCAGGTTGCCCCGAACCAGGTCCATCGCGCCCGTGAGCGGACACGACAGGCCCGGCAGTGTCTCCGTCAGCTTCACCTCGACGCCCTTGGGGCGGTCGTTGAGAGCTTCTGGAGAGTCCAGATAGGCGGCGACCACACGGAGGCCAGCCAGGCGTTCCACCTCGCGCCTGTTGGCATCGGGGTAGCTCACCGGGCCTTCCTCGCGTTCGAGCCTGCTGTAGGCATCCTCGAACGCTTGGGCGATGGCATCCGGGCTGTCGTCCCCTCCCCTCCAGCGCGCGAGGTGGAACGCCTGCAAGGCTGCATGGATGGCTTTGCCATTGTGCAGCGCTGGAGAGGTCGGTTTGCGAATGCCGGCCACCTTCTCGAAGTAGAACCTCAGGGAGCACCCAAGGTAGTTCTTCGCGGAGGTTGGGCTGATGTGGGCCGGGTAGCAGTTGGTCACCATCGGAGCCACGGGTGCCACCGGGCGTGCGATCTGGATCACCGTCGGCCTCCTCTTCCGGTATAAGCGGATCGCCCGCTATTGGGAGGTAATCCGCCTTGTCTGCCACCGTAGGTTTCGAGGAGTTCGTCGATGAGACCGGACGCCTCCAGCTTGGTGAGCTGGCGCACGCCCTTCCCGAAGCGCTCGGTGGCGAGCCGCTCCACCTCGTTGCGGTCGAGCTGATGCTCGTCCACGAACGAAGTAATGAGTTCGCGTTGCTTGTCGGAACACCTCCACGCAGGCGACGCCCTTCGAGGGCTGCCATTGCGAGGAGGAGACCGCCGGTCGCTGCTGCTGGCAGCGGGGGCGTCGGCCATGCCGTAATCAGGCGGAGGCACGAAGCCGGTGGTTTGGATCTGCTCGTCCACGGCTGCCTGAAGCCGCTGGTAGAGCCGTTGGGATTCGCCTTCGAGGTCGTCGGTGGTGACCAATTCAGTTTCGACGGAAACGCTGAACTGATGGGAGGAGAAGCCGGGCAAACCAAGTCGCTTGCTGTAGTTAGCTATGATTTTGATGGCCATGGGGTCAAACGGTTGTGGATGGAACAAAGAAAACCCGACCATCACCAGGATAGCCGGATCTGGGAAGAAGCCAATGATTCCTCATGATTATATAGCATTCTGAGGGATGAAATTTCGCATCATCGATACACGCAAAATACTAATAAATCCGATCACGAAGACTCCATTACGAGGTTTGTGATTGCGGGAGAACTGCTTATCGCTTCCAAGAAGCTAAAAGTGACCGGGTTGCCAGTTTCTGCGGAATAAGACATCGGTTTCCGAGACCTTCATTCCTGACCGGCGTTCGAGAACATCTCGCAGGTGGGCATGCGGATCGCCGAGCTGGCCGGCGACGAGGGCGTGGAAGTTGCCGGAAAGAGGCAGTGGAGGCAAGATGGCGGAGCGGCTCCGCCGCCTAGATGAGGTGCCTGCGGCTGGCTACCTCGATGCGGGTTCCATCGGCAAAATTGACGCGCGGGGACTCGGCGGCGGGTGCCTGGACCGAAGAATCCATGGAAGCGTCCACCACGACTTCGGCAAAGGAGCACTGATCGATTCCGGTTCCTGTCAATCTCCAACACTTCTGGATCCAAGTGGCAAAAGTGGAGTAAGCCAGACCATGCTGGCGGCAGAAGGCCATCGCCGAAAGCGAGCTGTCGTCAAAGGCCTTGAGAATGGCGGCGCGTTGTTCGGCCCGAATCAACAGGCGGCCCCGTCGATCCGCCCGGATGACTCCGGCGGAGGTCTCCTCAAAATTGGCAAAGGTCATAGACGGGCAATCTACGACCTCTACCAGCCTGTAAGCTACGGGTGTCGCATGGAGCGCTTACGGTGGAGTGCTTACGGGCAGTCTATGAGGCAGCGGAGTGCTTACAAAAAGCACGGTGAAATCGCTGTCTTAGAATAAGTCCCCCTGCAACCTCAGAATAGCTGTCGCTGGGTCTCGTGAGGAATCGGCAGCACCCCAATAATCACCCATGGATTTACTCCCACCGAGTGCCACTGTTGGGTTGTGCCTAGGTAGAAATGGAGATCGGTAGCTGCGAATTCATCGAAATACTTCTGTCTCACCTTCGCTAATGCCGCGGCGTGATCTCCGTTACAGCTCCGTAGGCAGTTCCAAAACAGGGCTCCAACCTCCCAATCCAGCACTTGAAGTTCGCTGGACTTACCGGTGTCGTCCTCAAAACGATAGCTGAAGCTGAAAGGAAGCTTCGGAATGACCTTGAAGTTCCTCCGCCACTGCTCCTCCTCAAACAGCTCTCCTTGAGCAGCGAGCTGCCGCATTTCCTCGACCTTGGCCGGATCCCAATCTTGATCCTCCTGTTCCCATACGAAATCCACCACCTTTGAAGGCTTGAAAACGGACAGGGACATTTTATTTGCCTTCGCCCCACTTATTACCTCAGCAAGATTGCGAAAAACCCGGCATTTGCCCAGAAGCAACGCGCGCCGCTCCCGCCACTGGTCACGTGTGTCCATGCGCCCAGCTGGAAGCATCGATTTGACGTCCGCTGGATGATGCGTCTCCGGCCTCACATCCTTGCGGCTTGGGATCAGATCACATTCGATCCAATCATATTTCCGGTACTGCTCTTCGTCTTCTAAACGGCGGAATGGAACCGGGTAAATCCTCACCCAGGATCCGTCTTCCCGAACGCCGGCCGTACATACCGTTTCCCCATACTTTTTGGAAAGCGTGGGATAAGTCTTTACCGTGATCAAGATTCGCTCTCGTGGCATCCGCAGAGTACAGGAACAACCTTTCCTAAACTCCTATCTTATCCCCGGCCAGCTTCAAATGCAGATCCATCCACAACGCGGTGGCCCAGTGCTTCAGAGATGCTGCGGTGAAAACGCCGCCCCCAAGTTCTGCTCCACAGCTTCTGCCACACAATGCCGATGGCACTGGTGAGGATGCAGCTCGTAGCAGGTCAGCGCCACCCGTTCACCATCCCGAATCCATCCGACGATCCGCGCGACGGCATCGCTTTGCTTCGGTAGATCACGCGCTTCGTATCGGTCGAAGAGTGCATCGTAGTCCGCCTGCGTCTTGAGTTCCTGCCGCTCTTCGGAATCGATTCCGAGTTCCGGCAAGTGCTCGTAGCGGACTCCAATGGCCTCTACTGCGGCCTTCAGCGAATTTTTGGAGAACCCATACTTCCGGCTGAGGGGATTCCGACGAACATCACAAAGAATGGTTACGGCGCTTTCAAGGAGGGAATTGAGGTAAGCTTCAAGGGATTTGCCCTCGTAGCCAATCGTGGCCAGGCCTGCGCCATGTGATACCGGTCGGATGGATTCGATCTGCTTCAGCACTTCCGGCTGTCCTGCTAGCAGCCTTTCCCGAATCTCGCTGCGCCATGCCGTGCGTGGATAGCGGGTGTAGCTGTCGCGCACCAAGTCGTCCCCGCGCAGTCCTGCGGTTCGTTTTACGAATCTGTGAAGTCTGATATTTAGGTCATGCGGTAGGCCGCTTACCTTTTTTGCCAGCCGCCACGTTTTGTCGCAGGTCTCCAGCCAGCCCTTTTCTTCCAGCTTCCGACGGTCGGCAACGGAAGTGAAGGAATAGCAGCCGAAGCGATGCGGCACAAATTCGTAGCTCGGCTGCACTTCCTCCTCTTGGCAAAACAAGAACAGCAATTTCTGGAAATCGACCGCTGCCGCCTCTCCGCCGAGGGCGGAAAGAAGGCCGAGCAGGACTTTCTGGCGGTGGAAAAGCACGCGCGGAACCTACCCTAGGGCTCTGGCCGACCCAAGCGGAAACCAACTCGCCCGGCGGCGCATGATCAAAAGATCGTCACCAACGCTCACATCCCACAGCCGCCGCAGCCGCACGGTGGAGGCGGGTTCGATGCAATAGGGAGCATGAACACCTTGGAAACCCCAGCGGCAGTCAGCCGTGAATAAATGCAGCCCGTCGGCCAAGGTGGCCCTCCCGGCATACGATCCTTCAATCCGAACTTCCGATCCAGCGTGGCCTGTTCGCTGCCCGAAATGTAAACGATCTTCAGAAGCCGTTTCAGTTCCTCCACCCTCGCGTCAACGGAGAGGCTGTCGTGGAAGGTGGAGCTGAGGAGAATTTCCGATACCACCTTGCAAGGGACAATATGCTCGCCCCGACTCTTGGAGTCCGACCGTGTTTTGAGTTCGCTCCGGTAGAGTCCTGATTCGCCCACGATGGGTGCAAAGTCAGCGATGCCAAAAACTCTGCCCGTGAGCTGAGGATTCGATTGCCCCTGCATCCCGTGACGGACGATTGCCTCCGAAACAACGACGGCAAGCTCGCACCGCAGATGAAAAGTAATTCCTGTTCTCCGTCTAGTGAAACTCGGCGCTGCGGCTGTCGCGTGCAAGGACCCGGCACTGGCAATTTCCACGAGAATCCCATCGAGGGCATTTACAAACCCTCCGAGCCGCTTTGCTTCCGTTGGGACTTCACAAATAACCGCCAATCGACCGCTTGGCTGCCTATAAGGTTCGAGAAGTCCCAGGTTACATGGGTCGCCGCGAAAAGCACCATCCGGAGATCTCAAATCTTCCATCACAGTGTCCAGTTGCCTCTTTTCGGTTCCCATGAACCAAACACCATTTGCCGTCACCTCTACCTTGAGCCCGTTCTTCATCAACACCGCGACAGGTGAATTGGTCTTCCAAGCCAGCGTAAACCCGGAGAGCTTGCAGATTTCCGCGAGGCCCGCTTCGACCGCCTCCTTCCACTCTTTCCTGCTCATCGAATTTCGAGAGATGTGATTCTTGGAAGGACTATCCCGTTCACGAGCCTTGCCACTACGACGTTACCGCGAGGCGCTCGTTCGAATAATTCCACTGAATTGCAGTCCATCAAGATTTTCGAAACTCCATCTCCCGAGTTTCGGGATTGTAATCGTAATACTCAATCTGTCCGTTCGCGATCAATTGGAGGGCGTGCTGAATCGCGGGCCAAGGAGCGGAAAACCACTCGGTTGCCTTTCTGATCTGCCCATCGCGATCGATCACCTCGATATCGAGCCGGGCCTTTCCGAACACCGCGTGAATGATCTGCTCCAGCGTGTGAGTCGACAAGTTCGCGGTCCTGGCCTTCGCCACGACTTTCACGGGCGCGCAGAGGTAGGTGACGAACTTCTCAGCATTAGCAATGCGCTCTTCCACCGTGCCTGTGGTAAATCCAATTTTGTACAAATCCCCGATGGCTTGGACCTGGGAAGATTTGGAAAGCGAACTGAGGACGTAGATCCATCCGGTTTCAATGTCGTCAGGGGTGATCTTTCCGGTTTCGAAAAGCTCCGATTCGTTCTCAGTAATCATCAGGCCGCCTTTGTAGAGTTCGGTTGATAGGGAGCGCAGCAGCATGTCCGACTCGCGTTCGTTGACGAAAATCAAGCGCAACCGGGTGTTGGTCTTTCCCTTGTGGCTGTACGGCTTGCCCTTCTCGGCCACGTAGCAGAGCAGCCCGCCTAGGACGTAGAATTTTCCCTCTTCGATATGCTGCTCGTTCTTGAAAGGGATTGCCTTTCGAGCACCGGATTTCAGCTCGGCGAGGCACTGGTCGAAAAACGGCCGATACTTCTCGAAGTCGGCGCAGTCCTTCCGCTGGGCAACGTAGTCGGGCATCGCCTGCTCCTTCTTCGGCTTGTTGGCGAAACGACCGCCGAACAAGGAGCTTTCCTTTTGCGCGCCACCCATAATCCGGGCGAAGGCGCTGCTCCCGGCCAAGCCCTTGAGGGAGGCGGGAACAACTGGCTCCGCGGTTTTTGGTAGCCCCTTTCCCCGCACGCTTTCCGCAGGCTCTTCGGGTTCCTCCGTTGGTTCGGACACGATGAAGCCCGTCGCTTCGCAATACATCGCAATGATGCCCTCGCGGTCGTGCGCGGCAAGATAGGAACGCTTCCCATCGTCTTCCACGATGCTCTTGAGTCGGACCGCGAGCTTGCGCTCGGAGATGGAACTCCCCTTTTCGGGAAGCCGTCCATTCGTCTTGATGAAGTCCTCGATTTCCCGAAACCCGGACATGAAGGCGGATGCTTCCGGATTCTCCTTCTTTTCGGGATCGGGCTCGTGGCGGTTGTGCCTCCGGAGAAGCGCCTCCACCTGCCCGAGGATGTCGGGTTTAAGTGGCATGGTCAGGGCGTGAGTTCGAGGTCTTCCTTCTGGTTTGCCGCCAGGAAGATCTGGCGCGCCTTCTCGACCATCAGTCCGAGGCGGGCCTCGAACTCGTCCTTGGACTTGTAGTTCGGCAAGCAGCCATTCGCTTCCTCGAAAGCTTCGACAAGGTGCCAGTTCGCGTTGATCTCCTCCTCGGTAATCTTCGCCTTTTGCGTAGCAAGCACGCCTTGCACCGCTGCGAGCACTTCCTTGTCGAGCGACTTGGAGAGCACCTCATAGGCGTGCTGGAAGGGGTTGATCTTGTAGATCATGTCGATGTGAAGTTCATCGATGTTGATGAACTGCTTGGCGAAGCTGATGAACCGTTTGTCGCCCTCCTGCGTCTGCTTGCCGTGGGAAAAAAGAGTGTCGGCCAAGACGTGATCAGTGACTTCGGAGACCTCTTTTTGCGTGAGATCCGGAAAAGTCTCCATGATGATCTTCGGAATGAGCTGTTTGTTGACCACAGCAGCATCAGCCTGATTGACAATGGCTTTCTGAATGTCCGGTGAACTGAGTATCGCCGCCTTCAGCTCGCGCAATTTGGTATCGACGATTTTCCGCACCGCTTCCGTTGATGGATCTTTGAGTCCTTTGATCGCGATGGTGTTGCCCTTCTTGCCGGGTTCGTTTGGATCGATCTTCGGCTTGAATTTGAACACCGGGGCCATGACCTGTTCCATCAGCAGGGAGCAGGTGATTGCCTTGAGCATGTCATTCACCGCGTCCGCCACCTCCTCACTGTCGGCGCGGGGTTCAGCGACGAGGTTGGTGAATTGGGCGTGAATCTTGTTCGGGGAGTCGCGGGTACAGCGCCCGATGATCTGAACGACCTCGGTGAGGGAGCCGCGATAGCCGATCGTCAGAGAATGCTCGCAGTATTTCCAATCGAAGCCCTCCTTGGCCATGCCTAGGGCGATGATGATGTCCACCTCGTGCTCGTGTTCTACATCGGCGAGGAACTTCTTCACCTGTGCTCGCTTGTCGTCGTCGTCGGTGACAAGGTCTGCAATCCGGATCTGCTTCCCGTCCACTGTAGTCATCGTGATGATGCCGGTCTCGTCGTCGGTTTTGGCGTTCGTGCCGATGAGGTCGAGGATGTCACCCAGCATCGTGTATTTGTCCGAATACGCCTCGCGGGCGTTCACGCTGGGAATGTGGATGATGGTTTTCTTTGTCACATCCAACACCTCGCCGAGGGCGTCGATAAAGCGGCCCTGGTAAAAGTGGTAGCCGATGCCGAGGGACTTCAGGTAGTGATAGCCGTTGAGCTGCTCGTAGTAGTTGTAAATGACGTCCTCGAACTTCGCCTCGTTCTCGGCTGAAAGTATGGCGATGTTGTCGCCCCGAAAATAGGAGCCGGTCATGGCGACCACGTGGGCGTTCGTTTGGCTCATGATCCGGTCGAGGCAATCGCCCAGCACGTTCTCGCCTTCGGTGGAAACATGGTGGAACTCATCGATGCCGATGAGCGTGTCCTCGAAAGCGTCCACACCCAGCTTCTCGACTGCAAAGCGGAAGGTGGAATGAGTGCAGACAAGGACTTTGGCCATGGGATCGCCCATGAAATCTTCGAAAGCCTTCACCTTTGCCTGATTGCCCTGGGGTAGGCACAAGTCCACATCGAGCGTCCAGTTCTTCCAGAATCCGTGCTTGGCCAGGGCGGTGTTGCGGAAGGATGCGCCGATAGATTGCTCCGGTACCGCGATGACGACCTTCTTAAGCCCTTGGTTCTCCAGCTTGTCGAGCGCTAGGTACATCATGGCGCGGCTCTTGCCGGAGGCTGGCGGGGATTTGAGGAGGAGGTATTGGTGGGAGCGGGCGTCGTAGGCGCGGGCCTGCATCTCGCGCATGCCAAGCTCATTCGTCGAAGCGCTGGCTCCGGTCTGCTCGTATTCGATTTCGATGAGGTTGGGCATGGTCTCAGGCGGTCTGGCCGGTCATTTCGTGGTAGAGGGCGATCAGGTGCTCCAGCCGGTCGTTCACGTCCTTGAAGGGCGTCTTGCGGTAGCAGCGGTCAACGACGATATCGAGAGCGCGGTGAGCCTTGAGCAGCTTTTCAGGCATCTTGGCCGGATCATACATGTCCGCGTAGGTCATTTCGTGAAACTCTTCGCGGATGTCGATGATTTCGAAAACGGCTTTCTCAAGGGATTCCTTGGTTTCGCCCGAGAGAGGAGAGAGCGGGAAATTGTTTAGGACGAAGCCCGAATACCGAGGATCGGTCTTCAGACGTCCCGCAACTAGCTTTGTCCATTCCATGTGCATCTTTGAAGATAGGACGCCAAATGCCCATGGTTGCGCGTCGTATATGGCCTGCGCCGCATCACCAATCACGGTGGAGTCGTCCAAGAAGCCCAGTGGAATATATTCCCGCTTTTCCGAAGTGTGACGAGGAAAAATGATAGACTCGGTGTCGCGGTGCCTCACCTCGCCGAATTGGTGCGGCTTCTCAGCTAACCGCCGGGTAGCTTCACGAGGGCTATCGGCCCGCTTTTTCCGACAACTAGCAATCCGCTGTTGAACTGCCCCTATTTTTCGTGCCTCGGCTAGATCCTCATCACAGATCCAAAGGCAGTAGCGAGGCTCCTTGTAGAGGAACTCGTCAGCGCCAACGAATACTTTTAGAAACTTTTCGGCCGTAGGGTGCGAGGAAATCAAATCGTTCTTCTCCTCGCCACTCATCAACAGGAATCCGCCGTCATTCGGCATGCTGCCGAAGGTGAGTTTCGGCAATCCGGAAAGCGAGTCCTCACGCGACCAAACCCAAACATAGGGCAAAGGACGGAGGAACTCATTGATCATTTCCACACGAACCTCCTGATTTCCAGAGAAAAGCCGCTTCGTGTCCGTCGCAAGATTCGAGATTCCGACGACAACACAGGTGACGCCGGCGTTCCCCTTAGCTTGGTTCGTCCACTTGAAGGACGTGTGAGCGAATCCGATCTCAATTCCTGAGCCTCCCCCAACAATCGGATGCCAAATGAGCGCAGCTTGTTCTCCTTGGCAAATGGAATTCGTGGCCACGAAAGCAGCCGCAGCAGTTTGGTTGCGGATGTAGCGTGATGCCTTGAAGAACCAACAGGCGACGTAGTCCAGTTCATTCAACCCGTCCACGTCTCCCACTGCGGCGGCCATGTCCCTTTTCTGATCCACGCTTTGATTTCGAGCGCCAAGGTATGGCGGATTTCCTAGCACATAGGTTTCCCGCTGCTTAGCTTTTCCATCCGGGCCTCGTTCGATTCGCGGGCAGACGGTATTCCAATCGCAGCGGGTCGCGTTGTCGCGAACGATTCGCGCCCCCTCCCGGAGTGGCAGGGCATCGGGGCGGGTGCGGAAGCGCTCGTGGAAGACGAGGTTCATCTGATGCTCCTTGATCCAAAGGGCGAGCATCGCCAGCTCATGGGCGAAATCATCGATCTCGATGCCGTGGAACTGGTTGATGCGGATGCGGGGGAACAGTTCGGCGTATTGCCCCTTGGCTTCCAGCACGTCCATTTCCAGCTCGCGGAGCTTCTCATAGGCGAGGATTAGGAAGTTCCCCGATCCGCAGGCAGGGTCGAAGATGTGGATCTCGGCGAGCCTCTGGTGGAAGGCTTCGAGCTTTTTCGGGCTGCCCTTCGCCTTCTCGAAGTCCTCACGGAGGGCATCAAGGAAGAGCGGGGAAACCACCTTCATGATGTTCTCCCGAGAGGTGTAGTGCATGCCCAGTTCGTGGCGCTTCTCGGGGTCGATGATCGACTGGAACATCGAGCCGAAGATATCGGGGTTGATGGACTTCCAGTCCATCTTGCCATTTTCGAGCAAGGTCTTGCGGCTCTTGCCGGTAAAGGCGGGCACTGGATGCTCGCGTTCGAAGAGGCCGCCGTTGACGTAGGGGAAATTGCGGAATTCTTTGCGAAGCTTGGAGGCGTCGGCGGTGGCGAAACGGCGGAAGACGTTCGTGAGGTAATCCGTCAGGTCGTCTCCCTCTTGCGAGGTGTGGGAGGCGAGGGAATTGGTAAATAGGTCGTCCTCGAAGATGCCGGTGTCCTCGGCGAAGAAGCAGAAAAGCAGCCGGGCGAGGAAGACATTAAGGTCGTGAGCGTCGAAGCCGGGATTGTCCTTGCGAATTTCGTCGTAGAGGACGGCCATCTTTCGGGTGGCCTTGACGTCCACCTCCAGGGCCTCGTTGGTGACGGCGATCTTCTTTTTCCCGACGAAGGGGAGGAAGAAGTAAGCGTGGGACGGCAGTTCGTAGCCGGGGATGACGAGATCCGATCCCTCGTCGAGATCATGCGCGGCGATTTCGTCTGGCGAGGCGATGACAATGAACATCGGCTTGTTCGCCGGTCGGCGCAGCGCCACGGAAGCCTTCGCCTCATCGAACGCGGTCCGGATGTCCTTGGCGACCCAACGGAAGTAGATCCGCTTCTTCCAGAGGATCTCAGTGGCGTGGTCGTCAGCGTAGTTTGTCGAGCCGTCCCTGACTCGGTCGAACGTGGATTTAGGGAGTTTCGAGTCTTTTCCCTGGAAGCACTTGAGGAACGCAAATCCCCACCCCACCCCGGTGAGGTCGGAGGGAATATCGGCGATTTTTTTGGAGATTTCCTCAGTAGTCATATTCAAGGGCCATTTCCGGCACTGTTCACCGAAAACGTATGCCGGAACCTCACCCCGCCCCAAGAGGTTTTTAGCCGTCCATCAAGTGAAAATCGACGGACGACGACCCTACCGCGAATTTTCCGGTTCTTGAGACCACCTGTACTGCGAGGCCTATTCCCTTCGCAGATCGCGCCCTTTCCGATACTGCTGGGCGTCACCATATCGGCCATGCAGGTAATTGTGGGTGATGCTACGGCCGCTCAAGCTTGAAGCAACTTAGTCAATGAGTCTGGTTGATATTGCACCCAATCGTAGACGCTGCGTACCGGACGCATTGGGATTCCAAACAACTCGTCCGGGAGTGGCTCTCCGGTACTCCATGCGGAACGGTACTGGGATGAGACCCGGTTGATGATTGCACGGCTTTGAGGCTGACCTGAGGCAAAGAAGGCAACCGTCTGAGCGATGCTGCCTGCCATCAGCCTGCACAGCACAGCTCTGGGGCTGTCGACAGGGCCGCCACCTGGCAACTCGGGAGCCGCCAATATGCTCGCGTCCTTGAACCAAAATAGTCCAGGCGCTTGGTAGCCGTGGAGTGAAAGGAGGTATGACAGCCGGGCCGGCACCTCGTTGCCGTTCGGCATACGGCGAAAGACGTGGACTTCAAATAAAGCGTCACCTGTGACGCAATCCGGAACTTCAACGTGGAACTCCGTGGTCGATACCGCCACTGCCTGCCCATCTTCTGCGCGGACGTGATGACCTCCGTGCCACAAGTGAATAGCTCCCCGCCTTACCAGAAGGACCGCAAATCGCCCCACCAGTCTGACTCGTAATGCCTCGAACCCAGTGCCGGGTGGAACACTCCACAAGGTGGTGAACGCCTTCTTGTCCCTACTCCAAACCCTCCGCATGAAGGGCGGAATGTCAGTCGGCCACCGGGCGCTGCGTTGGGAGTGCGCGAATGGGAAGGCTGACAATGGCCGTTTCATTTGATTAGTTCTTCTGCTGACAAGCTGACGGACTGACGCTGACGGTTTCATGAGCCAGTGAAGGGGCTTTCAACACCTTCCCGTCCCGCTCAATCAGCCCAAGCTCAATGGCGCGCTCAAGAACGGGAGCAAGTTGGGCGTAATCTTGGGAGCTGTAGGTCCGAAACAAGGTTCGGATACTGCAGGGCTGAAGCTTCCGGACTTTCCGCACCATAGCCGCCACGGGATCGTCGTCCGGGGTCTTTGCCCCCTTGACCGACGTCAATTCGGCAATGGGACTCGCTCCCCGGCTGGCGGCCCAGTGCTGTGACGTCGATTCCAACAGCCCGTTGGCAATCCAAGCGGCAATCCGAACGTCATTTCCTCTGACCGCCTTCTCGCTGCCTTCTCGGAACAGCGCCACGGCAAGGGCGAGCTTCCCCACGAGCGCTGGCCCCCCTTCCCGCCACAGGCGGATCATCGCACCATCCGCCTTCATCCCACGTTCCAGCTGCGCGGCTCGAACTTTAAGAAACTCCTCCCGGGCTGAATCATCAAGGCTGTAGGTTCGGCCGATCCGGTCCAATCTGGCTCCCATCAACTTGCTCACCAGTTCCGACCATTTACCGGCCGGATCAGGGCGACCTTCAATTCTGAAATGCTGCTCCGTAGGGAGCCTAACAAGCATTTCGTCAAAAATGCCACTCCTCGCCAGCAAGGGATCGCTCATCGCATCGCCAAACTCTTGTTGTTCGACAAGGAGCACCGTGGAAATCGCGGAGCGGGGTTGATAGCGACCGCCTACGTAATCGAGGCGGCTTGCCCATTCGGCATTCCGGCGGAATGCGGAGAGGCGCTCCAGAGCCTTTTCGTTCAACCATGTCTGGCGGTGGAAATATCCGGGAGATGTCGCCACCTCAAGAATGGCCCGATCGAACCCGTGGCGGTCCAGTTCATCAAGGGTCGAAGCGCTCAACTCTGGAACCATCACCATCGGCTTCATCTGGAATCTCAGAGCGCGAAGCTTCCCTCCAAGCACCTGGATGGATGCGCACAGACGCTCATGCTCGTTGAGGATTTGTGCCTCCTCCTGCTGGCAAAAGGCGTTCACCATCGCCCTTTCATTGTTCAAGGTCGTTTGCAGCTCCTTCCAACGGGCCAGCATGGGATTGTAGCGCGTTTCCAGTGCCGCAAGTTCGTTGCGCTGGGAACGAAGGTCCGTGAGATGCTCGTAGACTTGGAGCAACGCGATGATCCGATCTTCAAAGGCGGCAGTGAGCCGTAGAAGGCCCCTGCGCAATGCCGGCACCTGATCGCGGACAACAGCGAGCTGGAGGTTGCACCCGATCTCCCCAACATACGGCACGTTCAATCTTACCGTATTTCCGGCGATGCCACCGGCAACGTCGAGGATAAGGGCGGCGGCGGTAAGAGGGTCAACCCCAACAGAAAGCCCCCAGAGGGCCACAAGGTCGGAGAGCAACGGCGGCCATGCGTCAGTCAGCACCTCACAGTCGGCAACCTGAAGAGACGGATAATCGGCGGCGTCAACTTCTCCATCGCATTCCGCTGACGAATCGAGTGTCGTGTACATGGAAGAAGTATCACAGCTTCATCCGGGAGTACCAGCGCGATCTTGGATAGGGAGGCAGGAATTGAGATCGACGCCAATTGGCACCGGCATCCCGGACACTCTTCCCGCTCGCTAGGAGCGCTCTCACATTCTCGATCCCGCGCTCCGCGCGGTCCCCTTCGGGCTCCTTCGCACGTCGGCCGATCGACGTGCTACGCAAGCTTCGCCCGTCTCTGCCCTCCGCGCTCATATATCGAGACTGGAGCGCCTCCCAGGCTCCGGTCACGCCTAGCGGCGTGACCTACACCCTCTTTGCGTCAACGTCCCAGGATCTATCGTTCCAAATGTCTGTCGTGAAGCAGGTGCGCTCCTCTCCCCATGCCACGGCTCGAAAGCACTTCCTCCACGATGGGGCGAAGATAGCCGGGCATGGATCCCGGAACGATGATCTGTGTCTGTGCCGGAGGATGCCCCTCAGGAAGCACCAGATCCCAATTTACGGGGACTTCCGCCATTGCCGGGGCCAGCTTCGCGACCTTCCGCTTCAGTTGACGCTGCCAATCCGACGATTTGGTGGAAACGTAGGCGTCGAATAGCCCGGCATCACGGGTGCTCACATAGGCCAGATACGAATCGATGCCTGTGATCTCCGGGACGACCCTGATCCCCTCCTGATTTCCATCTGTGAGGCTCATCACATGCTTCCGGAAAACCCGGTAGCAATCCATGATGTCCAGTTCTTGCACCCCTTTGCCGGGGCTGCGAGCCAACTCCCTATCCAAGTCATCGTTGTGGAGGCGGAGTTCCATGCGCGTGACCTGCTCGTGCTTGGTGGGATCCAACAGACCATCCGCACCAGCCTTCTTGGTCTTGTTGTAGATCTGAAGTTCCGTTTGGTTGCGGTAAAACGTGAGTGACTCTCCCACGTAATGCCGCACAGCCAGCCTGCTGCCGGGAAGGGCGGCACGCTGGATCACCGGTTCGATTCGTTCGAAGGGCGCATTGACCAAATTCAACGACATGTCCACACGCTTGTATCTGCGCTTCGCCCCGTTCTCCGGTTCGGCAACCTGAGCAAACAGGCGATCCAGAACCTCCAACGCCGCATCGATATCCGGCTGCCCATTGAGAGGAACGCCATTCTGGCCGAACAGCAGTTGGGAGAGACTGGGAACCGAGAAGAAGGTGAGCTTCCGGCTAGTGAGGCTTCCCTTAGCACGAATCTTCAGTTTGCGATGCCTCACGAGCAACGAGCCTTCGTCGACCGGTTCTCCGGTTGCGGTCACAACTTTATTCTCACGAATTTCCCAATCGGGATGGTCCCGTGTCACCTTCCAAGCGGATAAGAAGTGGATGGTATCGATCATGAGTGGGGATGGGAGGGGTAAGGATGAAGGATTTCCTTCGTTAACTGGTCCACTATTAGGCCATAATTTCCGGTCTGCAACGCCCGACCCCACGCTTCCACCCGATGGATCTAATCGTTCATACCGTCCCTCGATGCACTTGCCTCCAGCATCACTTGCGCGTGTAGGATCCCATTGAAATAGGCCAGCTTTTCCTCTGCGGTGGTAAATTCACTGAGCTGCTCGAAATGAAGCCTCGCTTGAAGCGTTGCATGGTCGATCTCCCGGACGTCCAAGGCATCCACAGCCGAAAGCCAAGGAGGCTCTGGGAACAGCAATGGATCAATGAGGCTGAATGCCAACCGGAGGATATCCTCCATGGATCGCTTTGGCACCTCGACGGGTAAAGAAGCCACTTCCCTCAGCCCCAGACGCCGGAGCGAGTCGTTGAGCTTGTAGAAGCCTCTCAGGTCCTTGAACGGCACGATCTTCCCCTTTTTCACGAAGTCGTGAAACGTGCTGCGTGGCAACGGAGGATGGAAGTAGCCGGAAATGGTTTCCCGGCGCACCGCGAACTCCGGGAAGCCGGACGGCTTGTTTGAACGGGGGGACGCCATGTCGCCAAGAATGTGGAGCATGTCGGCGACCGCTGCAATCCCGGCGGCCGTTAGGATTTTATCCGTTGCGGTGAAAGTGGCTGTAGCGATTCCAATAACCTTTCCGGGCAGGAGCAGGCTCCGGCGAAACGTAGTAGGTTGGCCCGGCTGGCGGCCTAGGCTCCTCCCTCACCTTGGGCGGTTTCTGGCAGGGTGTTGGCGGTTTGTATGTTTCCAACCGCCATGGCCGGTCCCTTTTGCCCGGCTTTACCTTCGCCAGAGCCTTGGGCCCCAAACCGAGGTCACCAAGAAGGAACCGATCATGCTGACGCACCAACACCTGCATCGCGGGCGTCCTGATGACCTCCCGGAGGCGAGAGCGCTGTGCCTCGTCGCCTTTCTCGTGAATCAACCACAGAATACGCACGGCGGCCTTGGAGTCCGAGACTTTGCTCAGGCTGCGGCGGAATTGGCGCACATCGGAATCCGATTCAGCGACCAGCATCGGCGTGCCTAGCCATGTGAGATACTCACAGACTTCCAGCCTGCGCCACTGCTTGGAGGCACTTCCCGGAATCCAGTCCCAGCCTTCAAGGTGCCTCACGAGGGACGTTGCCACCTTGGCGGCTCGCTCTGGGTTCGTGGAGAGCATTTCCTCCGGCTTCGGAACCCAATGATAAACGTCGGCAAAGAAGTTGATGTCGAGCCAGCCGGCTTGGTCGAGAAACTTGAACCACACGTCCTCGGTGACCTCCACCTTCAACGCCTTTAGAAGGTCGCGGGTCTTTTCGTCCAGGCGGACCCCGTCGAGAGCCGAAATCAAATCGGGCTCTTCTTCGGATGCCTTGATCGACTCTTCCTCATACGGCTCGCTTGGTATCCGCTTCAAAGCATCCACCCCCGCCCAAGTGAGCAAAGCCGCGGCTCGGATTTTGCGATCCTCGACCGCATCACGGAGTGCAAGCAGCCCTTCCGTCACGAGGTCGGGATAATCTTCGCGAAGTTCCCGGTAGAGGCGAATGAGGTGCTTGGAATATCCGGTGAGCGCCAAGGCGCAGGCGAAACCGTTGGGAGATCTGACGCTCAGCCCGCGTTCAAGCGCCAACCGAATCAGCCCATCGTCGTGAGTCCTAAAAACGGCAGAGGCACGCAATCGTTCGAGCGAGAATCCTTCGTGAATGAGAAATCTGGCGATTTCACAGGCCGCATTACCCCCGTGATCCAGAACCGAGGAGAGCAACCCGTCGAGTTCCCACGCACGTTGCCAGCATTTCTCCCACAGAAAGCGAAACATGCTGTGGTTGCCCCGCCTAACAGCTTCGTGGATGGCCGAAGGCTTCACCCGGGGCTTTTCGTAATCCGGGCACAGGGTAGGGCTCCCTGCCTCAACCCAATCCATGAGTTCGAACAGCTGACCAAGCCGGACGAACTGGAGAAGTTGGTCCTGCTGTTCCTGACTGCAAACTGCGATATCGGCAGAGTGGAGCATGGAATCATTCAAGCCAACCGCGGACGGCGATCAAGGGTGACGAACTGACGTTCTCGTCTCCAGGCGGCGATGGTTAACGAAATCAAAATAGTTGCCATTTCAGTTGCCAAAATTGCACCGTTTTTCCGGATTTCGGCGGATCACGCCGGACGCTGGCGGAGTTTGGCTTTACAGCTCAAAACGACAAAACCCCTTGAAACAAGGGGTTTTACGAGGTTCTACCATGGTCGGGGCGGCGGGATTCGAACCCACGGCCTCTTCGTCCCGAACGAAGCGCGCTACCAGACTGCGCTACGCCCCGAAACCAGTGGTAAAAATTGAGTGGCGCACTCGTAGGGACTCGAACCCCAAACCTTCTGATCCGTAGTCAGACGCTCTATCCAATTGAGCTACGAGTGCGTTTGCCTTGCGGCGGGGCGCAGAGAAGACCTCAACCGACCCCGGGTGTCAACATTTTAAGGCGAAATATCTTCGAGCGGCCCACAGATTTTTTTCGCGTGCATCCGGGCGTGGTTGGCAAGGTTCATCCGGACCAAGCGGTCGAGGCCATCGCGGGCATCCGGGAGTGCCACCGCACCGCGCGCCGCGGATTTCCGCATGTGCTTGTGGATGAGTTCGGCGTGGGGAATGCCGGGCAGTGCTTCCCACTCGCACTCCGGTGGCAGGACGCTGGTGAAGCACAGTTCGTCGGTGGTGACGAGCAAGGTGCCGTCCGGCAGCCAGGAGCGAATGGCGGTTTTCAGTATCCCGGTGTAGGAGTCTCCCCGCGTGAGGGAGAGGTGCAGCAGATGGCGGTGGTCGGGATGGAAGAAGCAGGCGCTCTCCATGCGGCTGTTGAAACGGTCCGGGATGGGAATCAGGTTCCAGCCAACTTCCTGCCAGCCCTCCGCGAGCAGGGCCGATTCCCGTTCGCGGACTTGGGCGACGAATTCGGGAGAGATGGCCTGCGGGCCCAGCAGGATCGGTTTCAGATGGATCACGGCCTGGCTGTCGAGCGCATGGCGGTTAAGCAGCTTGGCCAGCAGGATGTTCAGGCAAGGCCGGAACTTCCGTCCCACGATGGGGAACCATTCACGGAGCGGACACTTCGCCAGATGCATCACATAGGTCCGGGCCTCGGGATGGACAGGTGGCGGCACGAAGACGGGCAGTCCCGCCAGATAGGCGAGGGCCGCAGGGTGGACGCCGCGCAGCAGCAGCCAATCGCCGGAGCGGCCTCCGTGCCCCAACGCGCCCTTGTTCCTCAGCAACCATCCGCCGGCGACGAGCGTCAGAAACGCGGGCAACGTCAGGAGGCCACCCGTCACAATGGGGGAAATCCGGTCCCCGACCGGCATCGAGTGAAGGAACGCGGCGGCGATTGCGCTAACTGCGAAGGCTCCCAACAGGCAGGCCAGCCAGATCATAACCGGACGCGCGCGGCGGCACGGGGAGTGGCGCGACTGGCGGTAGCGGATCAGCCATACCGGGACCTTGGCCCAGCGTCCCACCACGGTGGAAACGATCCACAGCATGGCGACGGATGCCAGAAGGGGAATCCGAAATCCGAGGTGCGATCCTCCCATCTCAAGGCCGATGATCCCTCCAACTCCCACTCCCATGAGGACTAGGAATCGCACGTTCCAGGGCATGAGGGAAATCTGTCGAAGCGGCGCGTCCGGCGGCTGGACTTCGCCGGTCAGCAGGTCCACGTCGGGAATGAGCACGCCGGTCCGCACCCACAGGTCGCAGCCATCGCATTTCCACAGTCCCCGTTGAAGATCGGGGGCGGATGGGGTGGAGGGCGGCGCATAGGGGTTCGGCGGGTCGTCGGCCATTCGCGCGCTACTTCGGCAGATCCCTGTTCCGCGGGAAAACAAAAACGCCCCGGACCGCGGAGGTGGCCGGGGCGTGAGGCAGGGGGATGTCAGGACTGGGGACGGGTGGCGGCGGCATGACGGAGTTCTCCCAGGCGCTTGCCGAGGCGCTCGACGATCTCTGGCTTGTCCGCAGCGAGGTTGTGCTTCTCGCCGATGTCGTCCTTGAGGTTGAAAAGCTGGAGCGGGAACCGCCCGCCGGCTTCGAGGAGCTTCCAATCGCCTTCGCGGAGGGCGAGGCGGTTGCCGGGGATGCTGTCCTCGATGAGCCACGCGCGGCCTTGCTGGGATTCGCCCAATAGCGCGGGCAGGACATCGAGGCTGTCCGGGGCCTCTCCGTTAGCGAGCGGGACACCGGTCATGGCGGCGAAGCTGGAGGCGAAGTCGATCTGGCTGACGATGGCGGTGCTGGTACCAGGCTTCACCTTGCCCTTCCAACGGACGATGAAGGGCACGCGGGTGCCGCCTTCGAAGAGGCTGTATTTGCCGCCGTTGTAGGGGCCGGCGGGCTTGTGGTCGCCGAGCTTTTCCTGGGCCCCGTCCTTGTAGCCATCGTCGACCACCGGGCCGTTGTCGCTGCTGACGATGACCATCGTGTTTTCGGCGAGGCCGAGCTTGTCGAGCGTCTGCATGACCTGGCCGACCTGCCAATCGAACTCGGCGATGGAGGCACCGCGCAGGCCCATGCTGCCCTTGTCGAGGAACATGGCGTTCGGCACGCGCGGGACGTGGATGTTGTGGGTGGCGAAGTAGAGGAAGAAGGGCTGGTCCTTGTGGCGCTCGATGAAGCCGAGGGCCTCGCGGGTGAAGTCCTGGGACATCTGGTCGTCCTTCCAGATCGCCTTGGTGCCGCCCTTCATGTAGCCGATGCGGCCGACGCCGTTGATAACGGCCATGTTGTGGCCGGCGCTCCAGTCCATCTTGAGGGTGGCGCGGTCCTTCTTGCCATCGGGCAGGCCGGGGAAGGGTTTCTTGTAGTTCACCTCGATGGGGTCGGCGGGATCGAGGTTCTCCACCCGGTGGTTGCGGATGTAGACGGTGGGGACGCGGTCGCCGGTGGCGGCCATGATGAAGGATTCGTCGAAGCCGATGTCGTTCGGGCTGGGCTTGATCTCGCCGTTCCAATCGACCTCGCCGGAGCCGAGACCGAGGTGCCACTTGCCGACCGCGCCGGTGGCATAGCCGGCCTTCTTGAAGATGGCGGGCAGGGTGGTGGTGCCCGGTTTGATGATCATTTCGGCGTCGCCGGGCAGGATACCGGTGCCCTTCTGGCGGTGGGGATACTGGCCGGTGAGAATGGCGAAGCGCGAGGGCGTGCAGGTGGACGAGGCGGCGTGGCCGTCGCTGAAGTTGATGCCTTCGGACGAGAGCTTGTCGACGTTCGGGGTGGGGACGTTTTTCGCCCCGTTGCAGCCGATGTCGCCGTAGCCGAGGTCATCGGCGTAGATGAAAACGACGTTGGGTTTCGAGGGAGCGGCGGAGGCGGACTGGAGCAAACCGAGCGCGGTGAACAGGGGTAACAACTTCATGAACAAAAGGATGATGAGCCACGATCCAACACCCCGCGGAGGGAACGGGCCATGATCATTTCATGGAAACGACTTCACTTTTTGGGAACTTCCGGGAAAGTGCACCGGCATGGCTGCCGCCAGGATTCCCACCGTGATGCTCGCGCTGCCGTTGTTCTACGGGCAGGCGCGGCGTATCCGGGAGGGCGTGATGGCGCATGTGGACCGGCATGGCGGCTGGCGGCTGGTGGAGTGCGATCTCGATCAGGCGGCCACCCGGCCGGAAGTGCTCACCGGCGTGGACGCCGTGATCACCTGGACCGCCGGGCATACCAGTTGGCTGAAGGATTTGGACGAGCGCGGGCTGCCGGTGGTGAACTGCATGGACGATCCGCCGCCCTCCCCGGGCATCTCGCGGGTGGCCACGGACTGGCCGTCGCTGGCGCGGCTGGTAGTGGCTCATTTCCGCGAGCTCGGGTTGAACCACATCGCCTACCTCGAGCGCCGGATTGCCAAAGGTTCCGCCCGCCATCACCGGTTGAAGGAACTGCGGGCGATCACCCATGAGGCGGGCATCGCCTGCCATGGCCACGAGCTACAGGCCCACGCGTGGCCGGGCACCGCACCGGCGGCCGATGAGCACGAGGTGGCGGCGCTTCTCCGCGCCCTCCCGAAACCCTGCGGGGTGCTATGCGAGGATGATCCGGCGGCGGTGCGGGTCCTGGAAATCGCGGCGGCAAACGGCCTGCGGGTGCCCGCGGATCTGGCGGTGGTAGGACAGGGCAACCGCCTGATCGGACGCACCGGCCAACCCGCGCTCACCACCGTGGTGCCGCCGGGCGAGGAAATCGGGCGGCAGGCTGCCGGGGTGATTGCGGGCCGGATGGCCGGAACCCTGCCGCCGGGAGGCCTGTGGCTGCTGCCCTGCACCGACCTGCTGGTGCGCGGCAGCACGCGAACAGTGGAATCCGATCCGGCGCTCGACCGGGCGTGGCGCTTGTTCGAACGTCAGGCCTTGGGAGGCGTCACGGTGCAGGAGCTGGCCGCCGCGGCCGGGGTTTCCACGAAGACACTGGTGAAGCGGTTCGAGAGCCGCTTCGGCATCGATCCCGCGGCGGAGATCCGTCGGCGGCGCTGCGAGGAGGCCAAGCGGCTGCTGGTGGAAACCGAGGTGCCGGTGGCGGAGATCGGGAGGAAATGCGGGTTCCCCTCCCCTTCCAACTTCTTCAATTTCTTCCGCCGGAACACCGGGGTCAGCCCAACGGATTTCCGCAGAAATTTTGCACGCTGACTGCTGCTCGACAACCCGGGCGGGGAACGTAACGTCGCAGCCACCACGGCCCGACTCCCCGCCATGATCCGATCCCTCTTCGCCGCGCTGGCCCTGCTGGTGCCCGCCATCGCCACCGCCCGCCCGGCCCTTGAGAAGCCGAACGTCATCGTGATCCTGCTGGATGACGCCGGGTATGGCGATTTCTCCCACACCGGGAATCCGACCATCAACACCCCGAACCTGTCGCGGATGGTCAGCGAGGGCTTGAATTTCCCTCAGTTCTACTGCGGCTCCTCGGCCTGCACGGCGTCCCGCTACTCGATGCTCACCGGCCGCAACCCGGTGCGCTCCGGCTTCGGCTCGTGGGTGCTGGGACCGGAATCCCAGCGCTACATGCACCCCAGCGAGGTGACGATCGCGGAGGGCCTGAAGCACCAGGGCTACGTCACCGGCATGTTCGGCAAGTGGCACCTCGGCACGCCGAACCCGGCCAACCAGATGACCGCGGACGCGCTGCCGCTGGCGCATGGTTTCGACCAATGGCTGGGCACCAACGTTTCCCACGACTACGCCAAGGGCACCAACCTGATCCGCAGCAACCCGCAGGGGAACTCGCCGGTGCAGGGCTACGAGACCCTGGAAACCGATGTGCTCGACAAGGTACCGGTGCTGGAGAGCCTGACCAAGCGCTACACCGACGCGGCCATCGACTTCATCAAGGCGAAGAAGGACGCGCCGTTCTTCATCTACTTCACGCCGAACTACCCGCACCTGCCGGTGCACGCCTCGAAGGAATTCCAAGGCACCTCGCTGCGCGGCCTCTACGGCGACTGCATCGAGGAGATCGACAGCAACCTCGGCCGCCTGCGCGCGGCACTGGAGCAGGCCGGGGTGGCCCAGAACACGCTGGTGATCTTCGCCTCGGACAACGGCCCGTGGATCAAGTACCAGGACACCGCGAAGGATCCGAAATACGGCGAGGCCCGTACCTTGATCGGTTCCGCCCTGCCCTTCCGCGACGGCAAGGGCTCGACCTGGGAAGGCGGCCAGCGCGTGCCGGGCGTCTTCTGGTGGCCGGGCACGATCCGCCCCGGCACGGTGGTGCAGGCCCCGGCCAGCGCGATGGACGTGCTGCCGACGGTGTTCGCGCTCGCTGGCGAGCCGCTGCCGACCGGCCGCACGATCGATGGCCGCGACGTGCGGCCGTATTTCAACGCCGACAAGTTCCCGGGCACGGTGCCCGGCTTCACCTTCGCCTTCTCCGGCTTCGGCGACAACTCGATCGGCGCGATCCGCAAGGGTCCGTGGAAACTCCACGTGAAGATCTCGTCGCAGACCAACAACAATTACGGCTTCAAGCCCACGCCGGAGAAGCCGCTGCTCTTCAACGTCGAGCAGGATCCCGGCGAGCGCTTCGACCGCGCCGCCGAACAGCCGAAGGAAGTGGCGGAGCTCAAGAAGCTGCTGGCCGACTATGTGGCCGCCGCGGACAAGGAAGGTTCCTTCTGGGGCCCGCTGCCAAAGCCCGACCCGAAGGCCAAGGCCAACGGCAAGGCGGCTCCGGCACCCGACGACGAGTGAACTTCAAGGAGTGGCGGATTTCGATCCGCCATGCTTCGAGCGACGGCCATCGTTCGCCGTCGCTCGAATCGTCGCGAGGTTCCGGTTATCACAAAGCGACTGGATCACTCTTCCCACATGGCTCCTCGAAAGGAGCCACTCCTTGGCAAGGACCGACATGGGAAACCCGGCTCCGGTTTCCACCCGCGGTCACTTCCCCTGCTTCAGGTAATAGAGGCCGCTCGAGTTGGTGCCGCCATCGGTGCGGATCTCGGCCTCCAGGACCATCGGCGTGTTCAGCGGGATCTCGGGCACATCGAGCTTCCAGGTGTTGGCGACATGCTCGTTTCCAGTGCGGCCTTCGTGGAGATCCTTGGCGACGGATTCGCTGCCGAACACCAAGGTGACATTGCGGACATGGAGGCGGCTGCCGCCACCCTGATAGAGCGCGCCGAAGGTCCATGGCCCACCGGCATCGAGGCGCTTGGTGATGTCGATGCGGATCTTCTGCCACTCGGTCCGGTATTGATCGGCCTTCCATGAACCGACCTGCACGGCACCTTGCGGAAGCGCGTTGGTGGTCGGGGCGACAGCGGCGGCTTTCTGGCGTTCGATGACGGGCCGGTATTTCGCCAGCAGCTCGGCGGCGATGGCTGCGGCATCGCCGGAGGGTTTGGCGGGGAGCTGGTGAGCGGCGGTGATCCATGACCACTCCTTGTCGGCCAAGGCGTTGAAGTAATCGTTGGCCCGGAGCGACGGGCGGCCGTAGGCCTGTTTGAGACCCTCCTCGCTCCAGGCGCCACCGGATTTCAGGATGCCGGCGAGATGCTGGTGGAAATCGTTCCAACGCATCCGGTAGTAGCCGCCGACCAGGCCGGACCATTCGCGCCAGGCGTAGTCGAAAATGGATGGATCATTGCCACCCTTCTCCGGTCCCCACCACGTGACCAGCATCACCGCGTTCCGCTCGTAGAGGGCGCGTTCTTCATCGGTCTTTCCAAAGCGCCGTGCATCCGCGATCCACTTGCCGAGCGAGTATTCGCCGCGGGTCGCGAGCAGGCGGTCGATGTCGGCAAGCACGCCGTCGAATTCCTTGGTGAGCGCGTCAAAACGGGCGGCGTCCTTGTTCCGGAAGGCCTCGGCAATCTCGCGCTGCAACGGCTGGCAGAGATTCGAGAGGACCTGACGGCCGACATCGGCGACATCGAAGCGCCAGGCATCGGACTTCGAAAGCGCGGGCGCGTCCCGGAGCAGCAGCTCCCAGGCGCGGAGCAGGTCGGTGTTCGCGTAGGGGATCGAGAACCCGGCATTGGGGCCCGACTTTTTCGGATCGAGCGCCGGGCGCGCGGCGGGCATCGACGAGTTTTCCGTGCCCATGGTGCCGGGCTTGTACGGTCCGGCCAACAGGATGCTCCAGGCCTCCGCCGCGGCGGCGGATTCCGCGCCATAGCGGCGGCGCGCGTAGTCCTTCAGCCAGACATCCACGTCCACCGGCCCGTTCCGCCAGACGCTGTCGAAGGCCAGATCGTAGATCACCGGATTCTGGACGATGGCTTCCATGAACAAGCCCATCCCGGTGGCGTTCGGCGCGCTTTCCTGGGCCTTGTGGAACGGGTTCGCCGCGAGCGAGCGCAGGTCGCCGTGCAGGTTGATGCGGCCACCGAAGTTGTGGAGCAGGCCGGTGACGAAGGGGCGGCCCCAGAATTTCTCCGTCGAGTTCGCCCGCGAGCCGTTGAGATCGAGCACGAGCAGGCTCTCCGCGGGCACGGCGGTGGCAATCGGCTTGCGGATCGACCAGGACTGCATCACCCACACCGGCTTGTCGGCGGCCTTCTCCATGTTCGCGAAGATGGCCTTGCCGACATTGGCCAGGTAGTCGTCACCCGGCTTCGGCGGCGAGCTTTCGTGGAAGGGATCGGCCGCGATGTAATGGAGCGGGCCGTAGAACTTACGAAGCTCCTCGTACCACGTGGCCGCGATCTTCCCGAACAGGGGATCGAGCGGATCGAGCTGGGCGCTGCCGGGAAAAGAGCACCAGGAAGGCTGGTTCGCCACCGCCGCGTCCGGGAACTTCTGCTTCAGCTCCCGCGGGACGAAGCCGGAGAATCCCTGGTAGATCGGCTCCATGCCGAGCTCGCGCTCGCGCTCGCCGATGTGACGGGAAAGCTCGCGGCGCTGGTCGAGCCACGACTTCGGCAGCGGGCCGCAGTGGCTCTGGATGTTCGTCATCCACTGCCACGCGAAGAACGCCGGGCCGACGAGGAACTGGCGCGCCTCCTCGTCGCTGAAGCCGTGTTTCAACAGCGTATCATACCACACGCACTCCAGCCCGGTGACATCGAGCGGACGGTTGATGCCATTGAGGGCGAGGAAATCGAGGACGCGCTGCCAGTCATTCCAATCCCACCACGCGCCGGTGTAGCTGAGGGTGCACCAGTTGAAGAACACGCGGTGCTGGTAGGCATTCACCACCCGCTCCTTCGCGCCGACCTGCGGCAAGGTGGCGGGAAGGTTCATCTGGTCACCGCAGAACGAAAGGTGGCACCGCGCGCGGGTCTTCAGGTAGTGGCCGAGCGCGGAGGCGATCGAAACGCCGTTGTTCCCGCGCAGCACGATCTTGCCGCCGGGGCTGTCCTCGATCTCGAAGACGTCCTTGCCCTCCGCCGCCGGAATCTCCTGAACGGTGAACGCGGCGGCGTGGCCGGGTACCACCCGCTGCACCAGCGCCGTCGCGGCCGTTTCCGCCGGAGTGGCGGCACGCAACCCGGAAACCAACAAAAGACAGACAAACGCACGAAAAACCATAATCGCAGGCAATTAATCCCATTCATCCCCGATTCTTTCAATCGCGATGGATTCTCATGCCTGTTGTCAAAATTGCGAAAGATACTCCCACTTTTTACCAAGACGGGCGAATCCTCTGGCCACCGCCGAACTGGTCGAATAGTTCGCGCCCATGGTCATCGGTGTACCCAAGGAAATCAAAGCGCAGGAAAACCGCGTCAGCATGATCCCCGGATCGGTCGCGGAACTCGTCAAACGCGGTCACAAGGTGATCGTGCAACGCGGAGCGGGCGAAGGCGCCAGCTACCACGACACCCAGTATGAGGCCGTGGGCGCCACGCTGGTGGACACCGCGGCCGACGTCTTCGCGCAGGCGGAGATGATCGTGAAGGTGAAGGAGCCGCAGGCCTCCGAGATCGCGATGCTCAAGCCGCACCACCTCCTTTTCACCTACCTCCACCTCGCGGCGAGCAAGCCGCTGACGGAGGGCCTGCTGGCCACCGGCTGCACGGCGATCGCCTACGAAACCATCGAGGTGAACCGTCGACTGCCGCTGCTGGAGCCGATGAGCGAGATCGCCGGGCGCATGTCCGCGATCGTGGGCTCCTACCACCTGGCGAAGCACCGCGGCGGCCGCGGCACGCTGCTCGGCGGGGTGCCGGGCGTGGCTCCGGGCCGCGTGGTGGTGCTCGGCGGCGGCACCGCGGGCGTGAACGCGGCACGCGTGGCCACCGGCATCGGCGCGGACGTGACGATCCTCGAAGTCGATTTCGAGCGCATGCGGTTCCTGGACATCACCATGGACGGCGCACACACGGTTTACTCGAACGAGGCGAACCTCACCGAGCTGCTGCCGCGGGTGGACCTCGTGATCGGCGCGGTGCTGGTCCCCGGCGCGAAGGCCCCGAAGCTGATCACCCGCGAGATGCTGCGCATGATGCCGAAGGGCAGCGTGTTCGTGGACATCGCGGTGGACCAGGGCGGCTGCTCGGAAACGACCCGCCCGACCACCCACGACGATCCGACCTACGAGGAGGAAGGCGTGCTCCACTACTGCGTGGCGAACATGCCGGGGGCCTACTCCCGCACCGCCACCCAGGCGCTGAACAACGTGACCCACCCGTGGACGCAGCTCATCGCCGACAAGGGCCTCAAGGAAGCCTGCCGCATCCGCCCGGACCTGCTCAAGGGCATCAACACCGCCGGTGGCAAGCTGGCCTGCGAGCCGGTGGCGCTGGCGCACGAGATCGAATACACCTGCCCCAAGGATCTGGTGCTGTGACCCTTTGAAAACACCAAAGGCAGAAGCCCTCGCGGGCTTCTGCCTTTTTTGGTTTCAGAGGGTTGGCGCTTGGAAAGCGCCGCCACGGATCAGAGCCCGATGCTGTATTCGGTGCCCGCCTTGGTCGGGAAGGTGAAGACTCCGTTCTTCGCGGTGAGCTGGGCGCTGCGGCCGCCGGTTTCCTTCACCGTGACGGTGGAGGGATTCCCCGGCAAACGCACCACGGCCGGTTGGCCGAGCCCCGAGCGGATCTTGGTGCCGGTGAGCTTGCCGTCCTTCCACGCGACATCGACTTCAAAGCCGCCGCGGCCGCGCAAGCCCTTCACCGAGCCGTCCTTCCAACCCGGCGGAAGCGCGGGCAGGATCGAAAGCTCATCGGCGTGCGATTGCAGCAGCGTCTCGCAAATACCCGCGGTGATGCCGAAGTTGCCGTCGATCTGGAACGGCGGGTGGGTCGTGAACAGGTTCGGCATCGTGTTGTAGGTCAACAGGCCGCGGATCATTTCACCGGCCTTGTCCGGGCGGCCGAGGCGGGCCCACAGCGCGGTGCGCCACGGCCAGGTCCAGGAACGGCGGGAGTCGCCGGAGGTGCCGCGGGCTTCCAGCGAGACGGCGGCGGCTTTCGCGAAGTCCGGGGTGCCGCTGGTGCTGATCTGCTTGCCGGGGTAGACGGCGAAGAGGTGCGAGGTGTGGCGGTGGCCGCTCTTCTCCTCGTTCGGGCGCTCGGTGGTCCACTCCATGAGCTGGCCCCAGGAGCCGATCTTCGGCCCCAGCAGCTTGTCGCGGGCGGCCGCCACCTTGTCGGTGAAGGCGTCCTTTTTCCCAAGCGCCTTCGACGCGGCGAGGGTGTTGGTGAAAAGGTCCCAAACGATCTGCTGGTCGTGCGCCACGCCGTCCTCGCGCGGGCCGTGCTCGGGCGACCAGCCCTTCGGCGCGACGAGCTTGCCATCCTTCTCGACGAGGTGGGCGAGCCAGTATTCGGAGACATCGTGAAGCACCGGCCACGCCGTCTTCTCCAAGAACGCCTTGTCGCCGGTGAAAGCGTAGTGGTCCCAGAAATGCTGGGCCAGCCAGGCGGAGCCGGGGGTGTTCCAGTCCCAGCCATTGCCGCCGAAGATGTTCACCGAGGTGCGCATCGTCCAGCCGGGGGTGTCCGCGCCGAAGGCCTTCTTGGTGGCCTCCACGCTGCCCGGGATCATGGCGGTGGTCCAATCGAACAACGGCATCGCGCAGTCGGACAGGTTCGCGGGTTCCGCGAGCCAGTAGTTCATCTGGATGTTGATGTTGATGTGGTAATCCGAGTTCCAGGCGGGCTTGTTGCTATCGTTCCAGAGGCCCTGCAGGTTCGCGGGCAGGAAACCGCGCGAGCTGGAGATGAGGAGGTAGCGGCCGTAGTGGAACATCAGGGCCTCGAGGTGCGGGTCAGCCCCGCCCTTCTTGTAGTCCTCCAGGCGCTCGTCGATGGATTTGCCCGCCGGGGGCGCGCCGAGGTCGAGGTCCACGCGGCCCATCAGCTTCTGGAAATCCGCGATGTGGGCGGAGCGCAGGGCGGCGTAGGGTTTGGCGGCGGCGGCGGCGATCTGCTTCTGGATCACAGCGTCCGGATCCAGGCCGTTGCGGAAGTTCTTGTTCGGATCGAGGGCGTAATCGGTGGCGGCCCCAAGGATCAGGGTGGCGGCATTGCCGGACCACGAGACCTTGTCGGCAGTGGAGGTGACCTTGCCGCCGTCGCAGAGCACCTTCACGCGCGCGGCGTAGCGCAGGTCGTTCGAGAGCTTGCCCGCGAAAGCGTCGTCCGCACCCGCGGCGGCGGGCTTCGCGCCGTGGGAATCGGACAGGCTGAGGCTGCCCGCGACCTTGCCGGGCTTGTCCGCGGTGATGCGGACCACGATCACGTTGTCGACATGGCTGGCGAACACCTCGCGGGTGAACGTCGTGCCGTCCATTTTCCACGTGGTGGTGTGGATGGCGGTGGCCAGATCGAGGGTGCGGGAGAAATCGGTGATCGCCGGACCGCCCGCGGTCTTCGCCTGCTGGCCATCGAGCGCGATTTCGGCGACCTGGAAATGGTTGTTGTCCTTCGCCGGGGCGAAGACGAAGCGGTAGTGGCGGAACTTGAAGCTCTTGTCCGAGGACACTCCGTAGTGCTTGGTTTCGCCGCGCTGGGCGTATGGGGCCTCGTCCTTGTGCTCATCGAGCGTGCGCCAGGCCTTGCCATCGGCGGAGCCTTCCAGCTTCCACGTCCGTGGGTCGCGGGCGGGCACATCGCCGGCCGAAGTGAACGAATAGCCGGGGACGGACTGCGGCGTGCCGAGGTCGACCTGCCAGACGATGTCCTTGTCCTGGTGCTCCAGGCACCACTTGGTGTCGGCCTTGCCGTCGCCCGCCTTGTCGATGGTCTGATCCCCGGACGCGGCCTGGCCGCTGGGGCTGACCGGGTCGGACGGCCCCGAGTCCCCGCTCGAGCCAGCGGATTCCAGGAATAGGTCTCCGAAAGCCTGGTAGGCACCGAATTTCACCAGATCGTAGCCGCCGGACGGATTGTCGGTGCCGGTCCAGAGGCTGATGTCATTGAACTGGATACGCTCCTTCAGCGGATTGCCGAAGACCATCGCGCCGATGCGGCCGTTGCCGACCGGCTGGGCCTGGCTCTCCCAGTTCGACGACGGATACTTGTCCGCACTGCCGAAGGAACCGGCGGGACCGGAGCCGCCTCCCCCTTTCGCGGCGGGTGGCTTGTTGAAACGGATTTCGAGCGGCTGCCCGGCCAAGGCCGGGAGGACCAACGCGGTGGCAAGAAGCAAAGAACGCATGACGTGAGCAATAGAACAGGAATGAACGAAGCCTTGGAAGCGGATTCCCACCAAACGAAGGGAATACCACTTTTCCAAAGATCGCTCCTCTACCGCTCCCCCCGCCGGGATCTTTCGCGCCGGAGCCTACTTCTTGAAGAGCCCGGCGAAGAATTCGGTCATTTCCTTCCACGAACCAGTGTCGGCGGCCTCGTTGTAGGCGGATCCTTTCGACGGATCGTTGCCTGCACTTTTCTGGGTAAAGGAATGGACCGCCCCCGGATAGAGGACCACCCGGCAATCGGCCCCGGCGTCCGCCATTTCCTTTTTCAGAGCCTCCACCTGCGCGGCCGGGGCGTGCGGATCATCCGCACCGTGGAGCACGAGGACCTTCGCCTTCACGGTGCCTTTCTTGGCGGCCAGGCCCTCGGCGGCGTCCAGCGAACCGTGGAACGACACCACGCCCTTCAGGTCGACCTCGGCCCGGGCGAGTTCCAATACGCCGAGACCGCCGAAGCAGTAGCCGATGGCTCCCAAACGGGAGGAATCGGTGCGCTCGTCCTTCTTCAGGGTTTCGAGACCCGCGTAGAGGCGCTCGCGCAGGAGCTGGCGATCGGCCTTGTACTTGCCCGCTTCCTTGCCCGCCTCCGGCGGTTTCGGGCGGATGCCCTGGCCGTAGACGTCAGCGGCGAGCACGTTGTAGCCGAGCTTGGCGAGTTTCCGGCTCTGCTCCTTCTCATGGTCGCTGAGGCCGGTCCACTGGTGGATGACGAGGATGCCCGGGCGCGGGCCGGTAATGGCATCGTCGTAGACGTGGAAGCCTTCCAGCTTCACGCCGCCCTGCTCATACATGACGGGTTTCTCAACGAGTTCGGCGGAAACAAGCGACGCGGTCGCGGCGAGGACGGAGAGGAGGTGGCGGGTCATCCGGCACGAAGGCACCGGGCTGTTGGGTTGTCAAATGGAGTTGAGGCTTCAGCCGAGGAAGGTCTTTAGAGGGAGGCGGAGGCCTCAAGAGATTGTTAGCCGCAAAGAGGCGCAAAAATCGCACAAGGGAAGAGAACGGAGACTGCGGAATGAGTTCGCGGAAGCCTCGTCTTCTCTTCCTGAAAACTGAACACTGCCAACTAGCAAACTTCTCCAGAGCCTCCGCCTCCCTCCAAAGACCCTCCTCGGCTAAAGCCTCAACTCCTCAATGCGACGACTCGATGTCATCGGCGGTCCACAACTCGCGGTCGGGGCCGGCCGAGCGGATGTCGGTGCGGTCCGCCGTCATCGAGTGGAAGAAGTAGGGGGTGCCCCAGCGATCGATGAGCTGGCCAGCGACATTTACGAATGGGGCGTTTGCGGGCAGGTAGGCGAGGTGTTTCGGATTCCTGCCCAGCAGCGCGGCGGTGATCTCTTCGTTCTCGCCGGTGGGATGACCGCCCTGGTTCCTGCCGTAGGTGGTAAGCAGCATCGAGAGCATGGAGAGGTCGTCCTGCGGCAGGGCATCCGGGGCATTCAGCCGCGCCATGTCCGCGGCGATGGGCAGCACGGTGATGACCGGGGGCGGCACCACGGCCGCTGGCATCATGGATGCCCGCGGCGCGGCGGTGGAAAGCGGCGGCGTTTCCGGCTGGTGCCCGCGCGGCCATTGCCAGACAACCAGCCCTAACAGAATCGCGGCGGCGAGGCCGACGATGACCTTCGTCTTGCTCACAGGAACGCGAGGTTCGCCGAGGACACGGCGAAGGGATCGTCGAAACGTCCGAGGTTCGGGAAAATCGCCGCGAGTTCGCTGGACCCCGCGCCCATCCAGGACGCCAGCACGGACGAATACTGGTCCACCGAGGTGCTGGGAATCCAGCGCCCGCGGGTGGACCCGGCATCGATCGAACCGGTGGCCGTGCCGGTCTTCAACGACGGGAAGTGGCCGTAGAGATCGCCGCCATGGACGGCCCCGCCCATTACCAGCGCGTGGCCGCCCCAGGCGTGGTCGGACCCGGCCTTGGTCGAGTCGGTGTTGTTGGCCGTGAAGGTGCGGTTGAAGTCGGACGCGGTGAAGGTGACGACATTGTCCCAGACCCCGAGCGCCACCAGCGTGTCGTGGAAGGCTTTCAGCGAGTTGTTCAGCTCGGACATCAGGTTGCCGTGGGACGCGAGCAGCGTCTGGTGGGTGTCGTAGCCGCCGACCTGGCAGAAGAAGATCTGACGGTCGTTCCCCAGCGCGGTGCGGCCGGCGATGAGCTTCGCGATCATCTTGAGCTGCTGTCCGAGCGAGGTGGTGGCGTTGGTGAACATCGTGTCGAAGTTCACCCCGCTGGCGGCCGCCGCGGTGAGGGCCGCGCCGATGGTGCCCTCGGTGGCGCGAGCGCGGGCGACGACGCGGTTGTATTCCTCTTCGTGCAGATTGGCGTGGGTGAGGCGCATGATGTCCTCGAAGGCTTTCAAGCGCCGGCCTTGGTCACGATCGAGGCGGTAGCCGCTGGCATTGATCGCGCCATCGTAGGGATCGTTGTCGGTGGTGTCGCTGACACTGCTGAAACCGGACAACGGCACGGTGCCGGTGGACTGGACGACATACTGCGTGACCTGCCCGGAGGTGCCGACCTGGAACGAGTTGATGCCCGCCAGCGAGACCGACATCGAGACCTTCGAGTTCGTCGCATTGTACGAGGCATTCAGTAGATCCGCGGCACGGCCACCCCACCCGGAGGTGAAAGGTTTATCCGAAACGGAGGACTGCCACTGCGTCTGCTGGTCCGAGTGGGAGTAAAGCTGGGTCGGCAGCGGCACCTGGCCGCTGGAGTAGGCCGTGCGGCTGGCGACGGGATAGGCGAGCGTGCCGACGTTGCAGAGCACGGCGAGCTTGTCGTCGTTGAACAAGGTGGCCAGGTCCGCGAGGTTCGGATGCAGACCCATCGGTGGAAGCGCGGAGCCGTAGTATTTCGTGAACGCCTTGGTGGTGGCGGGCACGCTGAGCGGCTGGAGGGTGGCGCGCGGCAGGGCGAGCACGCCGCGGCCGGTCTCGTAATCGCTGCGGACGCTGTCGCTGGCCGGATCACCCGCGGGCACAAGCAGGTTGTTCGAATCGTGGCCGCCGTTGAGGAACAGGCAGACCAGCGCCTTGTAGCCGGTGCCGCCGGTGCCCTGGGCCATGGCGGCGGTCATGAGGCGCATCTGGGCGAGCGCGTTGACGAGGCCGGTGACGCCCAGCGAGGCGCAGGCGGACTGGCGGATGAAATCACGACGCGTGCGGAGCTCGTCCTTCTTGTGCTGTTTCATGGCGAGGGAGGGCGGTTCATTTGAGGGTCACGCATTCCGGCGAGGTGGACACCAGCCACAGGATCGCGCGGATGCGGTCGCGCATGTAGGTGGCCTGGTTGCTCGCGCTGTTCGAATTGTTGTTCTGGGACTGGATCGACGCGGCGCCATCCAGGATGAGCATGCGGGTCTTGCCCGGGGTGTCGCCGTAGCTGGCTTTCAACGCGCCCGCGCAGAGGAGATAATCCACCCGGTCCAGCACGGAGGCGCAGGCCAGCTTGATGGTGGCGGCGTTGTTGAAGGCCCCGGTGTCCAGGTTGGTGAACTGGCCGTCGCCGTTCTTGTCGACCACGGCCATGTAGAGCGCGTTGAGCGGGGTGACGTCGATGTTCAGGTTCGCGGTGGTCTGGTTCGGCAGGTTCGAGGCACTCAGTGAGCCGTAGATCGGGCTGTAGAGGTAATTGTGCGCCTGGATGACGGTGTTCTCGTTCGCGATCTGCATCTCGGGCGAAACGAGGCCGTTGGCGGCGAGCGTCCCGGCGGGCGTGTAGTCCGGGAGGAAGAAGTTGAACACGGTCGGCGCGGACATCGGGTTCTGCAGCAGCGCGCCGGTGGTCGAGCTGATCCGCGCCTGCATGGTGCCGGCCGGGAACTTGTCGATCTCCGTCTGGGGGTAGGTGTAGTTGATCAGGTCGGCGATCGGCACAGCCGACTTGCCCCCGAAGGCGCGCAGCAACGCGGTGGCGCGCAGCAGCGGCTCGCGGATCTTGCCCGCACTGGCGAGGGCGAGCGGCTGGTCCGGGGAACGGACTTCGGGATCGAGCAGGATCGCCTTCACCGTCTCCTTCAGGTCGCCGCCGGTGGTGCGGAATTTTTCCGACACGCGGTAGAGGTAGCCGGACGAGGGATTCGCGGTGGTGAAACGCTGGATGAGGCGGCGGCAGATGAACGGCGGCGTGTTGGTGTTGGCGGCGAGGTAATCGAGCACCTCCGCGAGGTCCTTCTCACCGGTCTGGTTCGCGGGCAGCGACAGGCCGATCATCGATTTCGCGGCGACGTCATGGTAGGCGGAGAACATCGCCATCGGTGCCGTCCACTGCGATTCGTAGCGCTCGCTGCCGTTGCCGCGGTTGAAGCTGGTGTTGGTGACGACGGTGTCCGAAGTCGATGGATTGTTGTAGCGGCTGAACGACCAGCCGGTGAACACGCGGGCCATCTCCGTGATGTCCGTCTGGCCGTAGGTGGGAATCGGCAGGCCATCCGAACCCAGCTTCAACGAGCCGTCGGGATGCAGTTTCACCAACCCGATCGAGAAGAGCTGCATGATCTCGCGGGCGAAGTTCTCGTCCGGCGACACGACCACCACGCCATTGGTGACCACGGCCTTCTGGTTCCGCAGGTGCGAGAGGTACCAGCCCATCATGGGATGGGTGGCCACCCCCTCCAGCAGGTTCCGGTAAGTGGTGGTCCCGCGCGAACACAGCATGTCGTGGTAGTTCGCGGAGCCGTAGCTGCGGTCCTGGATCAGGCTGTCCGTGTCCGAAATGACGAAGATTTCTCCGAGCGCGAAACCCATCCGCTGGCGGAGTTGGTCCTTGCCGCTGAGGGCGAACAACCACCAGCCGCGGCGGCGGTTGTTGTTGTTCGGGTCGTAGGCGGCATTGTAGTTCGGATCGTCCGTCGGCAGGGCCGCGCGGATCTGGATATCCTGCTGGTTCGCGGCGATGGTGTAGAGTTCCAGCGATGGCGAGGGCGTGCCCACCGGCGTGGTGGCCGGAGATACCGGGGGCAGGCGGAGCTGTTCATCGATCCACTCGCCGTAGGCGGCGATGCGGTCTCCGCTCTTCGCCGCCACGCGGGCCTGCATGTCGGCGATGGCCTCGGGCGTGGGGCCGAAGGTGGCCTGGAGCAGGAACCGGCTGATGTCGCGATCCAGCGCGGTCCCGGTGAGCGTGGCGATCGGGTCCGGATTCGGTGGCGGCTGGAATTCGCTGGAGGCGTTGGTCGGCTGGAACTGGCCCTCGATTTCGCCGGTGACATTCGCCTGGGTGAAGACGCCGAGTTTCACGCCGCCCGCGAGCAAGGCATCGAGCACGGCCTGATCGGTGGTGAAACTCTGGCTGGCGCGGATCATCCACGTCTGGCCGCCGTAGTTCGCGGGCGGGACCGATTGGAGGATCGCGTTGCCGGCGTTCAACACCTGGGTGGAATTCACCGCCGAATTGAGGTTCGAGAACGAAACCGCGACGGTGCCGAGGTCGTTGTCCCCCTGCAGGCGGACGGTGGCGAGACCGGTGCCCAGCGAGGTGACACCCGGCACGGCGCGCAGGTAGGCGATGAGGAGCTTCTGGTTCGCGGCGGTGTTCGCGGCATCGCAGACGGTCACGTCCCCGGCCCGGCTCGATCCGCCGAGGGCGACATGCAGGCGCTCCGGCACCTCCGCCTTGGTATCGACCACCGGCTTGATGTTGAGAATAGCGGTGGTTTGTCTGGCGGGGATCACCAAGCGGGCGGCAACCGCAGCGTTCGTCCCGTCCGCGAGCGTGTAATCGGTGGCGGACGCACTCGATTTCGTCGGATCGGTGGAGCCGCTCGTCTTCAGGAACAGCGTGAAAGGGTAGCTCTTCGCCAGCGGGCGATCGAAGGTGAGCACCGCCGGGGTGTTTTCTTTCTCGTAGGCCGCGGCGGCGGTGGTGGTGAGCGCGATGTCCCCGTTGCGGAGCATCTGGATCATCTCGGTGGCCACCGCGAGATCATTGCCGGTCCCGCTGAAACTCTGGCCGCTCAGGCGGTCGAAGCCGGAGAGCTGGAGCTCCGACCAGTCGTTGAGGCCGTCGCCATCGCTGTCCACATCGACGGCGGTGGCCTGAAAAAACCCCTTGCTGGCGGCGCTCACCGTGAACTCGACGGTGGCGGTCGTCGCCAGCACCGGCGACCCCACCGGGGTCCATGACCCGGCAAGCGTGGCCGAGGTGGTGAGCTGGTATTGTTTCCCCGGCTGCGCGGGCAGGGTCACCTTCACCTGTCCCGGCGACACCTGGACATCGGCGTTGAAACGGGACGCAGCATCGAAGGGATCGGTGCCCGCCTGGGATTCGGCCAGATTGCTCTGGCCATCGCCATCCGCATCCGCGGACGGCACCAATCCGGAGGCGGCATAACGCGCCTCCCAGACATCATCCAAGCCGTTTCCATCGAGATCCAATGCCAGCAAAGGCAAGGTGGTCACGACGAACGGCAACGCTCGCAAGGAATGGGACAGCAAGGGCATGGCGGGTTTTTCAAGCCATCCCCGATGTAGCGCGATTCATCCGCCCCGTCTTGCCCAAAATGGAGCCCTCTCTGCGTGAAATTGCGAACGTGCGCTTTGCATGATCCGCTTGAGCCATCGTCTCACGACAACTCCAACGTCAACCCCAGGAACTCCGCGTAACGTTCCGCCGCCTTGCGGGCGTCCGTGGCCACGCGGCCGGGAAGCTCACCGAATGCCTCGAAATCCACCGCCACCGATTTCTTTCGCAGCGTCCGTTTCCAGGTGCCCTTCACCTCGCCGTCCACGACCAGCATCGGCAGGAACATGCCATTGTTCCCCGGAACGATGCGCCCGGCGTGCTCGGCCGCCAGCATGGCGCTGCGGTCCTTGTAGCCGAGGAGGAATTCATCGAAGCCCGGGAGCAGGTGGACGCCCTGTTTCCGCGGCGCGTCCGCGGCCAAGCTACGGGACATCCAGTAGGTTTCGCCATCCGCCACGGTTTTCTCCAGCTCGGGCGAAACAAGCCCGAGCCCGCGCTTCGCGTCCGTCACCTTCAGGCCGGTCCACCAGACGAAGTCGGCGAGCGTCGCCGGGCCGTGGCTGGTGAAATAGCGGCGGGCGATTTCGGCCAGCGCTTCATCGGGCTCCAGCGTTCGCGACTCCGGCACCCACTCATCGAGCAAGACGAAGGTCGGCTGCTTGCCCTCACGGGGGCCGCCGCACAGCACCGCGTCCTGCGAGAGCTTCCACAGGATGTGATAGCCGCGCTGGCCATTGCAGGAAATGCCCGCGTCTTCGAGCAGTCCGTAGGCGGCATCGCGGGTGAGCTCCTTGCCTCCCTGCAACGCCTTTTCCAACAGCGTGCGGCTGCGGCGGAACACGGCGTCATCCAGTTCAAGCTGCCGGTGGCGGGTGGCCGCACCCGCCACGATCCGGGGTGAAAGCAGGGCCAGCATCCAGCGCACATCCTCCGGAGCCACGAAATGCAGCGTGCCGCGCATCGGCCAAGTGCGGACAATCTCGCGATCCCGGACCGCCTGCTCGATGAAGGCCTCGGTGGCACCGGACACCCGCAGGCCGATCGCCAACAGCGCGCCGAGGTAATCTTGTGCCTGCATCGCGCCGAGCCGCCGAACCACGGCCCCGGCACTCTGCCGCGGAAAGCCGATCCCCTGCGCGCTCAACCGCAACCTCCGCAACTCCACCGCCTTCATGCCAGATCGAGGGTGTAGAGCGGCACCTTCACGCCATAGAGCTCCTCTTCCGCGGTGAGGGTGAAGCCGACCTTTTCGATCACCTGGCGGGACGCCTGGTTCTCCGGCAACGCGAAGGCATGGATGCGGGTGAAGCCGAACCACGGAGCCGCCACCCCGATCCAGGCCCGGGCAACCTCGGTGGCAAGCCCCCTGCCCCACCACGGGCGGGCAAAGCGGTAGCCGAGTTCCGGGCGCACGCCATCCGGCAGCATCACGAAGCCCGCGTCGCCGATCGGCTCACCGGTGGCGCGGTCGAGCACGATCCACTTGCTGAAGCCGTGGCGCTCCTGATGGGCCCTGTAGCGGGCGACCCGCGCGGCCGTTTGCTCCACGGTTTCATCGCGGCCGTTCGGGATGAAGCGCATCACCTCCGGATCGCTGAACCACGCGAACGAGGCCACGGCATCGGAGGCGCGGAACGGCCGCAGGATCGTGCGCTCGGTTTCCAAGACGGGGTTCATCACGGCGATGGTCGCCGTCCGCGCCTGCCGCCGACAATCCCAATCGGATGCGGGCTGGCCATCGCAGGCAATCACCGCCATTCTCCGGCATGGGTCTCCGGCTACAACAGGATCAGATTTGGCAAAAGGACGGTCGCTTTCTCCAGATCACCACGCTGGAGCGGCTGGCGGTGGAGTACAAGGACATGGCCGACCTGGAAACCAAGCAAGGCGAACGCCACGTGCTGACGAAGAAGGAATTCTGCCGTCTCCTGAAAGGCGCGGTGCTGCTGCCGCCGAAAGGCCGGAGCGCGGAATAAAAAAGCGCCCGCGGTTTCCCACGGGCACTGGAAGAAAGCGGAGTCTGGATCGGAGATCACTCCGATCACTGGGCAGCGGGCTTCGCCTCGCCATCGGCCTTCTTGTCTCCGAGGTTGGGGGACGGTCCGACGCCGTTCTTCTGAGCCAGCTTCTGGACCATGCCGAACTTGGACTGGAGATCGCGATTGCGGTCGCCGGTGCTGCGAGCGCCCTCGCCGGAGAGCTGGCGCATTTCCTCTTCCATGCCCGGGTCCTTGGTGTTGTCCACCTTGGAGGGATCGATGCCCATCGCCTTGGTGGCGTCGGTGATCTGGTCACCGTGGACGGCGATCTTCTCGAGCTGCTTGTCGTACTGCTTGGTGATCGTGCCGATGGTCTTCAGGTCGCGGCCGCTTTCCTGCATGGAAGTCTTCAGCGCGGCAATCTTCTGCTTGCCCGCATCGGTCAGCGTGAGCCAGCCGCCGGCGCTGCCGAGACAGGCCAGCACCATCGCGGTGATGAAGAGGCTCTGGCGGGAGCGCTTCTTCCGCATCTTGGAATCGCGGGCGTCGATCATTGCCTGGAACTCCGCGTTCGGCTGGTCCTGGAAGGCGGGCTCCGCGGCGGGAGTTTCCGCCACCGCCGGAGCGGCGGCAGGCATGGGAGCCACCAAGGCGGGAGCCGCTTGGGTGGGAGGAGCAGCAACGGGAGCAGGCTGTGCGACACTCGCGTGGAGGTCCCGTTCGTAGGAGGGAGTGAAAACCGCCGGTTTGGGAAGAGACGGCTCGGGCGGTGCGGCTCGGAGGGCGGCACGCGTCAACTCGTTGATTCGTTCCTGGGTGGTCATGGCAAGGGGGTGGGAGAAGGGAGGAACAAGGATGCTTTGACTCACATCATTGTTCACAAACCCTAACAAATCGTGCGTTTCGCACCATTACGCCATCACGGAGGCAAGCCCCCGAAACCCCTCACGCGTTCGCGTAGGACACGAAAAAGGCGGCCACCCTCCGGCAGCCGCCTTTTGAAACCCGAATCGGGACCCTCTCAGCGGATCTCCGCCTCCTTCTTGGGCGTCACTTCCGCGATCTTCGCGTTCTCGGTGGCCTCGATGAGGTCGCCGAGCACCTTGATGCCCTCGCGCTTGATCGGATCGAGGCCGCTGGGCCAGTCCGGCGCGTCATTGAGCTCGGCCACAGGATCCTTGGCACGGCGGATGTACTCCTCGTTTTCCTTGGCAGGATCGTAGGGGTGGAAGGCCGCCCCCTTCGCCAGATCATCGAGCGTGAGCTTGGTGAGTTTCAGGCTCTTCGCGTCCTCCTGCTCAAGCGTCTTGAAGCGCTCGCGGCGCTCGGCATTGCGCTGCTCCTGGCGGGCATCGAGGTCGAAGAGCTCCTTCCGGCGATCCTCCAGGTTGAGCGACACCGAGTTCTTGTCACGCAGTTCCACGCTGCGCTTCGCATCGTCGAGGTAATAGCCGAAATCCTTGTCCGCCTTCACGCGCTTGGCGCTGGCCTCCTGGAGGCGGGACAGGAACAAGCTGTCCTTGGCAGGCGGGTTGAACCCCGGTGCTGGCTTGATGCGGTCGTGCGGGAACGCGTGGTCGAGGAACTTCTCGCCGATCTCCATCGAATCCGCGGGGCCGGGCAGGATCACGTCCGAGGCCACGCCATCGAGCTGGGTGGACGAGCCGGACGGGCGGTAAAACTTGCGGATGGTGAGCTTCAGCATGCCCGCGCCATCCCGGTTCGAGAAGAACGGCAGCATCTTCGAAACATCCAGCGGCTCCTGCACGGTGCCTTTCCCGAAGGTGGAGGAATCCCCCACGATCACGGCACGGCCGTAGTCCTGGAGGGCTCCGGCGAGAATCTCGCTGGCGGAGGCGCTGGCCTTGTTGATCAGCACCACCATCGGGCCGTCGTAGATCGCCTTGCGGTCATCGGTGTCCGAGGCCTTCACCAGGCCGCGGGTGTTCTTTTCCTGCACCACCGGACCACTGCCGGTGAAGAAGCCGGTCATGCGGCGGACCTCCTCGAGCGAGCCGCCACCGTTGTTACGGAGGTCGAAGATGAGGCCGTCGATCTTTTCCGCGGTGAGGCGCTGGACGAACTGCTCGACGTCCACCGAGCAGCGGGTCTTGCCCGCGGAGAAATCGGAGTAAAAGGACGGAAGGGTGATCCAGCCGAGACGGCGCGGGGTCCCCTCCGGAGACTTGGTGTCGATGATGCCGGCGCTGGCCTGGGCTCCCTTGATCTCCACCTTGCCACGGGCGACGGTGACGATCTTGGTTTCACCGGCAGCGGCGGTGGCGGGCTGGACCTGGAGGCGGACGGACGTGCCCGCCTTGCCGCGGATCAGGTCGACCACCTTGTTCTGCTCCATGAACTTGATGTCGGTGAAAGTGCCGGAGTTGTCGGTGTCCACGGCCAGGATCCGGTCGCGGAGCTGGAGCGAGCCCTCGCGGTCCGCCGGGCCGTTGATCATGATGCCCATGATGCGGGTGGTGCCGTCGTCCTCGGGCTTCAGCTCGGCACCGATGCCGACCAGTTCGTTGCGCATCGAGTCGTTGAAACGGCTCGCCTCGCGGTCGATCATGTAATCGGTGTGCGGGTCGTAGGAGCGGGCCACGGCACCGAGCAGGCCATCCGCGATGTCATCGGTGGCGGCGTCCTTGATGGTGTGGAGATAGCGCTCGTAACGCAGCGCGACTTTCTCGCGCGGCGAAACCTCGGACTGGGTGGGATCGGGCTTGCCCTGGTCCTTCGCCATCTTCGCCTGAAGTTCACGCACCACCGTTTCCGAAAGCACGGCCTCCTTGAGCTGCTGGCGCAGCAAGCCGTCCGCCTCGGCGTCGTCCTTCGGCCAGGCGGCATCCTTGCGGGTGCGGGCAATGGTGTCGTGGCCGGTGAAATCGAGCGGATCGTCCTTGAGGAACTTCTTGGCCATCTCGCCGCGGGCTTCCACGCGCTTGCGGAAGGTGCCGTAGATGTCGTTGGCGGCGTCGAGCCCCTTGCTCTGGACGAGCATCTTGAACAGCTCGTCGCCATAGGTGGCCTTGAAGCGCTCCACGTCCGCGGCGGTGAAGTAGACCTTCGCCGGATCGAGCTGCTTCAGATAGTCGTCCAGGAACCGCTGGCCGGTCTCGGCATTGAACGGCAGGCTCGCGTAGTGCGAGTTCTGAAGCATGATGGCGACCTGGCGGCCGACCTCGTTGAAATCCGCTTGGGCGGCGCTGGCGCTGCCGGAGAGAACACAGGCCGTGGCGGCGAGGGCCGCGAGGCGGAAGCGAAGGAGGCTCATGGTTCCGTAAATGTAGGATTTCGGCCCGTGGGCCAACGCGGAAACTAGCGTTATCGGGCCGCCGGAATCTCTAAAAAAATGCTAACGGTTGGGAGAAAGCAGCTTACGGGCCGCTTTCTCCCCTTCCGAGGGCCGGATCAGAGCTTCTCGATGCGGAAGACGACCGGCGCGCTGTTGATGCAATCGAGGGCCTCCACCTGGGCCAGCGCGGCCTGGAGTTTCCCGAACTTGCAGGTGTGGAGCAGGAACACCATGTCCACGAACTCGGCGTCCGGCGCCTCCGGATTGACCGGGGAATGGGTGCCGGAAATGCCGATCCCGGCATCCGCGAGCAGCTTCGCGACCTCGGCGATCACGCCGGGGCGGTCGGTCACGTCGAAGCGGACATAATAGGCGGTTTCGGTCTCCTCCACCGGCAGCAGGGTGCCGGAATCCCGGTATGGCAGGAATCCGCGGTGACCGGCGGTGTGGCGCAGCGCGCGGGCGGCCTCGACGAGGTCCGCCACCACCGAGGAGGCGGTGGGGTCCTGGCCGGCACCGCGACCGTAGAACAGGGCCTCGCCGACGGCATCGCCGACCACCGAGATGGCGTTGAAAACGCCGTTCACGGAGGCCAGGATGTGGTTCTTGGCGATGAAGGAGGGCTGCACGCGCAGCTCGATCGCGCCGTCCTCGTGCTCGCGGATCACGGCGAGGAGTTTCACGACGTAGCCGAGCTGCTTGGCGAAGGCGATGTCGATCGGACGGACCTGCTCGATGCCGGCGACGTGGACCTTTTCCGGGTCGATGGAGAAGCCGTAGGCCAGGGTGGCGAGCAGGATCGCCTTGTGGGCGGCGTCCCAGCCGTTGACGTCGAGCGCCGGATCGGCCTCGGCGTAGCCGAGGGCCTGCGCTTCGCCGAGGGCGGGCGGGTAATCGAGCCCGGCCTCGGTCATGCGCTGGAGGATGTAGTTCGAGGTGCCGTTGATGATACCGACCAGCGAGTGCAAGCGGTTGCCGACGAAGGAGTCCTGCACCGAGCGGATGATCGGGATGCCACCGGCGACGGCGGCCTCGAAGTGGATCGGGGTGGCCATCTCGCGGGACAGCGCGAACAACTCGGTGCCGCGCTCGGCGAGCAGGGCCTTGTTGCCGGTGACGACCGGCTTTTTCGCCCGCAGCGCGGCGGCGACCAGCTCGAAGGCATCGGTGGTGCCGCCGATCAGCTCGACGACGATGTCGACGGCGGGATTCGCGACCAGCGCGCGCCAATCGGTGGTGAAAAGCTCCTGCGGCACGTCCCCGGCGGTGGCGCGGGCCTTGGCCGGGTCACGGACCAGGATGCCGGTCACGGCGAGTTCCACCGAGCCGCCGGTGCGGTCGGTAATCAGGACGCCATTCCGCTGAAGGGTGTTCCAAACGCCGGAACCAACGGTTCCGAAACCCGCGAGGCCAATGCCGAGTGTGGAGCAAGTCACGGGCGGACTTTGGGATACATCCCGCCATCCGCCAAGGCTGGAGAACCGGAGAAGCGTTACTTCTTCGCCTTCGCGAGGGCGGTCTCGGCCTTCAGCCAATCCTCCTCGTGGTTGCCCTCGAGGCCCTGCTCCACACGGCGGCGGTAGTTGAGATAAGCGGCTTCCGCGATCTCATCGGTGCTCGGACCAACCTTCGCGCGGGTGACCTTTTTGGCTGCCTTCTTCGCGGGTTTCGGCGCAACCTCGGGAGCTTCGGCGGCCTTTTTGGCCGCTTTCTTCGCGGTTTTCGTCGCCGCGGTTTTGGCGACCTTCTTTGTAGCTTTCTTGGCGGGCATGGGTAAGGGACTCGGGAATTACGTATGCGGTGATAGCACGAAAAATGCCAATCGCAAACCCCGCGAGCGGTGATTGTCATGACAAATCCGTGACGTATAGTCCCGCCGTGCCCGCTGGACCGACATGGCAGAACACCCCCGAGCCGGCGACCTGGCGGTTGCCGGGCAAGGACCGGCTTGGCCGCTGGGCCACGGCGGGGATCGCGCTTTCGCTGGTCCTGCACCTGATCGCGTTCCTCACGCTGAATCACCTGAAGTTCAATCTGGCGCTCGATCCGCCGATGGAAATGCGCACCGAGCGGGTGAAGCTCAACCCGGTGGAAACCACCCCGCTGGACATGCCCGACATGACCCCGGCGGAAACCGTGGTCACCCCGCCGAAGGATACCGCCAAGCTCCTCGATGACATCGAGGTCCTCGACAAGCTGCCGAGGAATCTCGAGATGGAGATGCGGGCGGATGTGAAGGAGCTGGCCGTGAACCTCAAGACCGGCGGCACCCCCGCCGCCTCCGGGGATCCCTCCGGCAGCACGACCGAACCGATCAAGGCCCCGGACCTGAAGCTCGACCTGCCGGAAATCGGCCGCTCCGACCTGATGCCGGCCCCCGCGCCGGGCCAGGTCACCATCGACCGCGGCAGCCTGAAGGGCGACGAACTCGACACCAGCGTGGTGGACGACCTTTTGAAAAAGGGCGCGGGCGGCAAGACCCCGCAGGGCACCCTGGAAGGTTCGCTGGAAGAGGCGCTCGGCCTGCCCGCCAACGTGCTGGTGGGCAAAACCACCGTGCTGCCGGGCGACCTGCTGTTCGAATACAACAGCTCCGAACTCCGCCAGAGCGCGCGCGTGGGCCTGCTGAAGCTGGGCACCCTGATCGACATGAACCCCGGCCTCTACTGCTGGATCGAGGGTTACACCGACCTGATCGGCGGCGATGAGTTCAACTATTCGCTGTCCCAGCGCCGCGCCGAGGCGGTGAAGGAGTATCTGGTGAAATCGCTGCGGCTCGATCCGAAGCGCATCCTCACCCGTGGCTTCGGCAAGCAGATGCCGCGCGTGACGGGCGGCACCAAGGAGGAGCAGGCCCCGAACCGCCGCGTGGAGATCAAGATGCGCAAAACCCTGCCGCCGGATGCGCCGCAGGTGAGCCACGCGCCGGTGGAAATGCCACCGGCACCGCCGAGACCCGAAGCTACCCCGCCGAAAGCCATTCTCGTGAAACCCGCCCGGGCGCTGCCGGTGGAGGAACTCCAACCCCCGCCGCCGCCCCGCGCGCAGCCGGTGCCGGACAAACCGCTGCGGGCCCAGCCCGTCGAGGAAACCCCGCCGCCGCGCGCTACCGTGCCGCGGGCCGAGCCGGTGGAGGAATAGCCACCTGCCGGGGGTTGCGGCCGTGCCTTGGGGCGGTTAGGGACGGGCATGCAGTTGCCCGCTCCGCTCGCGAAGGTCTCCGTCGTGCTGTCGTTCGATTTCGATGGCACGCTGCACGACCCCTCAGCGGTGCCGACGGTGCCGGTGCGGTTTTTCGAAACGGTCCAGCGCCTGCGCGAAAGCCACGGCGCGGTGTGGGGCTTGAATACCGGTCGCTCGATGCCCTACGCGCTGGAAGGACTGGTGGATGCCCGCTGTCCGGTGGCGCCGGACTACCTGGTGGCCCGCGAGCGTGAGATCTATTTCCCGAACCAGTTCGGCCGCTGGGTGCCGGATGAAGCCTGGAACAAGCGCTGTGCGAAGGACATCCACACGCTGTTCAAGAAGCACCGCAAGCTGCTGGCCCGCATCCGCGAGGAAGTGCTGGCCCACACCGGCGCGGAGTGGCTGGAGATGGAGGGCGAGCCCGCCGGCCTGATTGCCCGCCGCGAGGAGGACATGGAGTGGATCATGCCGCGCGTGATCGAGCTGGCGGGAGACGTTCCGGACCTCGGCTGGCAGCGGAACTCGATCTACCTGCGCTTCGGCCACAAGAACTACCAGAAAGGCAGTAGCTTGGCCGAGGTGGCGTCGCGCTACGGCGTGCCCGTCGAGGGGCGCTTCGCCATCGGCGACAGCCACAACGACTTCGAGATGCTCGATCCGGCGAACACCGGCATGATCGCCTGTCCGTCGAACTCGGTGGAAGAACTCCGCGGCCACGTCCGCGCGCTCGGCGGCTACGTGTGCAAGACCAGCCATGGAGACGGGGCCGTGGAGGCGCTGGGGCATTTCTTCGGGGTGTGAGTCCGCCCCCACTGCCGTCATCCGGCACATCGGACCCCGCAGGGGTCCCGGAGATGGAGCGCGGTTTCGGCTCGCGGCGAATGAATCACGGTTCATATTCCCCATGATGAGAATCCCCGTATTCGTCGCCTTTCTCGCGGCATCCTGCATGTCTCGTGCGGTGGAATACTCCGGCAGCGCGAAGCCGCTGGTGAAGCAACTAACGTCCGTCGAGATGAACGGCGTAGCGTGGCTGGCAAGCGGCAAGGCGATCGGAGAAGACGGTCGGCCTGGCACATATCGCCGCCTCCTCCCCCAGTTCCAACTCTCGGCCGGGAACGCCGACCTCAAGCTCATGCTGAAAGACAAGAACGCGGCCGTGAGGATCATGGCCGCGCAGTGCGTGATGCTTCAAAAGCTGGATCACACCGTGCCCAAGGAGCTGGATGATCTGGTCACTGAGGTTGGCAAACAGAAGGACCCCATTATCTGGGCCGACCAACGGGGCGATGTGGTGGAAATGACGACGGTTTCCGCGATCCTCGCGAGAATCGCGTTATCACCGAAGACATTCGCGCAATAGCCGCCCGCACTTCGTGCTCACTTCCCCGACACCAGCAACCACTTCGCCTTGAGCGCTTCGGCGCGGGCGAGGGCGTCTTCCGCGGTGGCACCGAGGAGATTCGCATGACCCATCTTGCGGCGGCCGATGGCGCGGCGCTTGCCGTAGAGGTGCAGGAAGGCCTCGCCATCCTCGAAGAGCGGGGACCAATCCGGCTGGACGGTTTCGTCCGGCCAGAAGTCGCCGAGCAGGTTCAGCATCACCACCGGCGAAAGCAGGCGGGTGGAACCGAGCGCAAGACCGCAGACGGCGCGGAGCTGCTGCTCGAACTGGCTGGTGGCGCAGGCGTCGATCGTGTGGTGGCCGGAGTTGTGCGGGCGCGGGGCCATCTCGTTCACCAGCAGCGAACCATCGGGCAGGAGAAAGAACTCCACGCCGAGGATGCCGCGGTAATCGAGGGCATCCGCCACGTTGCGGGCGATCTCCTGGGCGCGGGCGGCGATCTCCGCGGAAATGCGGGCCGGGACGATGGAGACATCGAGGATGTGGTGGCGGTGGCGGTTCTCCGCCGGATCGTAGGTCACCATCGAGCCATCGGCGCCGCGGGCGACCATCACGGAAAGTTCCAGTTCGAAGGGCACCCAGGCCTCCAGGATGGCGCGGTCGGAACCGAAATCCGCCCACACGGCGGCGGCGTCCTCGGTGCCATTGAGCTTGAGCTGGCCCTTGCCATCGTAGCCGAAGGCGGCGGTCTTGAGCACGCCGGGACCGTTGAGCTCCTTCATCGCGGCGGCGAGTTCCTCCACCGAGGAGACGACGGCGAACCAGGTGCAGGGGATGCCGCTTTCACGCAGGAAACCCTTCTCGCGCTCGCGGTTCTGGCAGATCGCGATCGCGTCCGGCGACGGGAACAGCGGCATGCAGCCGGCGACGGCATCGAGGGTGCCGCGCGGGATATTCTCGAACTCGACGGTCGCCAGCGTGGCGAGCGCGCAGAACTGCTCGCGACCCTCCAGCGAATCGAAGGGCAGGTCGATGACGTGGTTCGCCAGCTCCACCGCGGGGGCCTCGAGGCCACCGGTCCAGACCACGGTGCGGACGTTCATCCGTCGCGCGGCGATGGCGAGCATCCGGCCGAGCTGGCCCGCGCCGAGGATGCCAAGGGTGAACTCCGGGCTGGTGGGGGACGGAAGGGCGGCGCTCATGCGTCGAGGGCGAGGGGCGGGAGTTTCGCGGCCTGGACCTGGGAGGTCTGGCGGGCGCGGAATTCGGCGAGCTTGGCGGCCAGCTCCTCGGACTCGTTGGCGAGCATGGCCACGGCGAAGAGGGCGGCGTTCACGGCCCCGGCCTTGCCGATGGCGAAGGTGGCGGTGGGGATGCCCGCGGGCATCTGGACGATGGAAAGCAGCGAGTCGACGCCCTTGAGCGTCTTCGATTCCACCGGCACGCCGAGCACCGGCAGGTCGGTGATGGCGGCGGTCATGCCCGGCAGGTGGGCGGCACCGCCGGCACCGGCGATGATGGTCTTGATGCCGCGGCCACGGGCGGATTCGGCATAGGAATAGAGCTTCCCGGGAGTGCGGTGGGCGCTGACGACCTCCGCTTCCCACTTCACGCCGAATTCCTCCAGCGTGCGCGCGGCATTCTCCATCGTCGGCCAGTCCGACGTGCTTCCCATGATGATTCCGACCTGCGGGGTGTCGCTCATGCGGGCAGCGTGGGGAGGAAACCGCCGGATCGTCAATGGCGGAGGCAGCGGGCACTTGACGGTGAGGGGGCGGCGTGGGTCCATGGTGGCATGGTGAAAATCCTTTCGTGCCTCGTGCTCACGCTGGCCGTGCGGGTGTCCGCCGCGGAACCTGCGGTGGCGATCCAGCCGCTGGGGAAGGTGCCCGCGGCGCAGGTGGAAAAAGTGAAGGCCGGGATCCGCGCGCTCTACGGGGTGCGGGTCGAGGTGCTGCCCGCCAAGCCGCTGCCGCAGGCCGCCTATTATCCACCGCGGGACCGCTACAAGGCGGACAAGCTGCTCGACATCCTGGCGGCAGAGACGCCCGCGGACTTCACCAAGGTGGTGGGCCTGACCGCCCGCGACATCTCCACCCGCAAGGACGAGATCCCGGACTGGGGCATCTTCGGACTCGGCCAGCTCGGCGGACGCGCGTGCGTGGTGTCCACCTACCGCTTGCATGCCGGGAGGGCCTCGGAGCCACTGTTTGAAAGCCGGCTCTCGAAGGTGGTGGTGCATGAGCTGGGCCACACCTTCGGGCTCGACCACTGCCCGGTGGCGGGCTGCTTCATGCAGGATGCGGGCGGGAAAATCGCGACGGTGGACGGCGAAGCCGGAAAGCCCTGCCCGGCATGTGCCGCAAAACTACCGCTGAAGGCCCCTTGAAAATTTCCGGGCAGGGAAACCGGCACCACTCTGGTCCACGCAAGAACCAGCACATCCCACACAAAATTGACCTCCAAAAACACAATGAACTCGCAATTTTCATGAAACAACATCATCGAGCATGACGTTATTTGACCTCAACCACCCTCTGAAAGCAGCCGCTTTTCGCATTTTCCCCAAAGCGGTCCAAGTTTGTCGTGAAAGAACTTCAGGCTCGACGAGGTAGTGGCGATCATTCCAAGAAAAACACACTTTTCCACAAGAACCCTCACAAACCCACAATGAAAACGCTTTCGCTGTTTGCTGCTCCCGTCCTGGCGCTGGCCACCATCGTTCCCGCCACCGCGGCCGACACCGGCTCGGTGAGCTACCCGGGAGGCAAGGGCCCGGGAGCGGGCAAGAAGGTGGTGCTGATCGCGGGGGATGAGGAATACCGCTCGGAGGATTCGATGCCGATGTTCGCGAAGATCCTGTCCGAGCGCCATGGCTTCCAGTGCACCGTGCTGTTTTCCACCGGGGCCGATGGCATGATCGAGCCGAACGCGGGCGCGAGCCTGGGCAATCCGGAAGCGCTGGATTCCGCGGACGCGATCGTGATGCTGATCCGCTTCCGGAAATGGCCGGACGAGGCGATGAAGCACTTCGACTCCGCGGTGAAGCGCGGCGTGCCGGTGATCGGCCTGCGCACCTCCACGCATTCCTTCCAATTTCCGAAGGGCAGCACCTACGAGGCCTACAACAACTTCGGCAAGAACGTGCTGGGCGAGAAGTGGGTGTCCCACTGGGGCAAGCACAAGTCCGAGGCCACCCGCGGCGTGATCGAAGCCGCCAACGCCAAGAACCCTGTGCTCAGCGGCGTGACCGATGTTTTCGGTGACAGCGACGTCTACGAGGCCGCACCGCCCGCCGACGCCACGATCCTGCTGCGCGGCCAGGTGCTGAAAGGCATGAACCCGACCGACGCCCCGGCCGACTATTCCAAGAAGCGCGCCGATGGTGGCGAGCAGAAGGTCAACGAGCCGATGATGCCCGTGGCGTGGACCCGCGAGGTCAAGAACGACGCCGGCAAGACCAACCGCATCCTGTGCACCACGATGGGTGCCGGCACCGACCTCCGCAGCGAGGGCCTGCGCCGCCTGGTGGTGAACGGCGTGTTCTGGGGCCTGAACCTGCCGGTGCCCGCCAAGGCGGACGTCACCCCGGTGGGCGCCTACGAACCGCTGGCCTACGGTTTCAATGGATTCCGCAAGGGCGTGGCTCCCGCCACCCACGCGCTGCCAGCCTCCCACTGATCCAGCTTTCCCTGTTTCCGGACCTCACGGCGGTGCTCCCCTGCCCCGCCGACCGGCTCCCTGTGTCTTTCCGTTTGTTTGTCCACCGCCCATTGCTCGCATGAAATCCGCCATTCCCATCCTTGCCTGCGCCGCGCTGGTCGCTCCCGCGCACGCCGCCGCCCTGCCCGCTCCGGCGAAGGGGTCCCACATCGTCCTGCTCGGCAACGGGCTGGGGGAACGCACCCAGTACGACAGCTACTTCGAAACGCTGCTGCACCTGCGCTACCCCGACAAGGAACTGACGGTGCGCAACATCTGCGTGCCGGGAGACACCGCGGGCTTCCGGCCGCGCGCCGGACGCAAGACCCAGTGGGCATTCCCGGGAGCGGAGAAGTTCCACCCCGCGAACAAGGCGCACAAGGGCGAGGGCATCGAGCCGAGTCCGGACGACTGGCTGACGCTGTGCAAGGCGGACACGATCGTGGCGTTCTTCGGCTACAACGAATCGTTCGAAGGCCCGGCCGGAGTGGACAATTTCGCCGCCGAGCTGGAGGCCTTCATCGCCTACACCCGGACGCAGAAGTACAATGGCAAGGAAGCCCCGGCGATCGTGCTGGTGTCCCCGATCGCCTACGAGAACCTCTCGGGGACCACGCTGCTGCCGGACGGCAAGGTGGAGAATACCAACCTGGCGCTCTACGTGGAAGCGATGCGCAAGGTGGCGGACAAGAACAAGACCGGCTTCATCGATCTCTTCACGCCGACCCGCAGCCCGAAGCTCGCAGCAGGCACCACGCTGACGACCAACGGTTTCCTGCCGACCGATGACGGCGACCGGTTCCTGGCTCCGCTGCTGGCGGACGGTCTCTACGGCCCCGCGCCGGTGGCTTCAAAAGCCAAGGCCGAGGAGCTGCGCCAGGCGGTGATCGACAAGGCATGGTTCTGGAGGAACGACAACCGCATCGTCAACGGCGTGCACATCTACGGCCGCCGCCGCGCGCCCTACGGCACCTTCAACTACCCGCAGGAGATCGAAAAGATCCGCCAGATGACCGCGAACCGCGACCAGGCGGTGTGGGCGGCGGCGCAGGGCAAGAAGTACGACCTGAAGACCGCGGACGCCGGCACCCGCCCGCTGGACCCGGTGACCTCGAACTTCCCCGGCAAGGTCGTCTACAAAACGGGCAACGACGCGCTGGCGGACTTCAAGGTGGCTCCGGGATTCAAGATCGAGCTCTTCGCCTCCGAGGAACGGTTCCCGAACCTCAGCAAGCCGATGCAGATGAGCTTCGACAACAAGGGCCGCCTGTGGATCGCGACGATGCCGTCCTATCCCGGCTACCGCCCGGGCGACGCGCTGCCGGACGACAAGCTGCTCGTCTACGAGGACACGGACGGCGACGGCAAGGCGGACAAGGAGACGGTCTTCGCCGATCACCTGCACCTGCCGATCGGGTTCGAGTTCGCGCCCGAGGGCGTCTACGTGGCCCAGGAGCCGAATTTCATGCTGCTGCGGGACACCGATGGCGACGGCAAGGCGGACAAGCGCGAAATCGTGCTGGAGGGCTTCGATTCCCACGACTCCCACCATTCGATCAATGCCTTCAGCGCCGATGCGACGGGCTCGATCTACATGCCGGAGGGCACCTTCCTGCACACCAACGTGGAAACGTCCTACGGTCCGGAGCGCGGCCTGCAGGCCGGGGTGTGGCGGTTCAACCCGCGCACCAAACGGCTGGACCGCTACAGCCAGTCGAACTTCGCGAACCCGTGGGGCATCGCGTTCGACAAGTGGGACCAGTGCTACATCGCCGATGCCTCGCCGGGCCAGAACTGGTGGGGGCTGCCGCTTTCGCCGAAGGTCCCCTACGAGTATGAGACCGGGAAAACGGCGGAGTTCGCCCCGAAGCGGTCGCGGCCGACGTCCGGCGCGGAGTTCATCTCGTCCCGCCATTTCCCGGATGACCTGCAAGGCTGCTACATGGTGAACAACGTGATCGGTTTCCTGGGCACCAGCGTGTGGGACATCAAGGAGGATGGCTCGGGCTTCGCCGGAAAGCAGCGGATGGACCTGATCTCCTCGACCGATCCGAACTTCCGCCCGTGCGACATGGAGTTCGCGCCGGATGGCTCGCTCTACATCCTCGACTGGCACAACGCGCTGATCGGCCACATGCAGCACTCGGCGCGCGATCCGAAGCGCGACCGCGACCACGGTCGCATCTACCGCGTGACCTATCCGTCCCGCCCGCTGGTGAAGCCGGTGCCGATCGCCGGCGCGACGATCCCGCAGTTGCTGAAGGCGCTGGAGGAACCGGAGTACCGCACGCGCTACCGGGCGCGCCGCGAACTGCGCGGCCGCAAGGCGGACGAGGTGCTGGCCGCCGTGAAACAATGGGTGGCGGCCGCCGACAAGAACTCGCCGGACTACGACCACCTGCTGTGCGAGGCGCTGTGGACGACCGCGGGCTTTGAAAAGATCGACCACGATCTGCTGGTGCAATGCCTGGGAGCGAAGTCCCACCAGGCCCGCGCCGCGGCGGTGGACGTGATCCGTTTCGCCTGGCGGGACATCCCGGACCACACGGCGCTGCTGCTGAAGGCCGCGGCCGACGAGCATGCCCGGGTGCGCCTGGCGGCAATGATGGCCGCCTCCTGGATGGACAACGAGGACGGGGCCCGCATCGCTTCGGAAGCGCTGGAGCGCCCGCTGGATTCGTGGATGCCGAAGGCCTACACGGCCGCGCTGGTGACGCTGAAGGACGCCTTCGACTCGCTCGCGAAGGGCGGCAAGTTCGACGTCTCCCAGAAACCGAAAACCCGCGACTTCCTGGCCGGGAAACTGAAGCTGGAAGCAGGCAAATCCGAGGACGCACCGCAGCCGGAACCGAAGCTGCCGCCCGCCGAACTGGCGCTCTACCGCCTGGGCCGCGAGGTCTACCAGCGCGACGTCCACTGCGCGACCTGCCACCAGCCGACCGGCCTGGGTGACGCGACCTACCCGCCGCTGGCGAACAGCCCGTGGGTGAACGGCGACGAGACGCGCCTGATCAAGGTGGCGCTCAAGGGCATCTGGGGTCCGATCACGGTGAACGGCAAGACCTTCGATCCGAAGAACGGCGTGCCGCCGATGACGCCCTTCGAGTTCCTGCTGAAGGACGATGAACTGGCCGGGGTGCTGACCTACGTCCGCAACAGCTTCGGCAACTCCGCCCCGGCGGTGAAGCCGGAGACGGTGAAGCGGGTGCGCGAGGAGGCGAAGTCGAAGACGGGGTTCTACACCGTGGAGGAACTGCTGAAGCAGCATCCGTTCTAACTGGGAGTAGAATGGGAGCGAAGCGGACATGGCCAGCCCTTGGCCTATCCATCCGCTGGCAAACATTCTTGTCCCGTTCTTGATCTTCTGATCCCAACGACAACAGGCGGTCCTATTTCCATGGGACCGCCTGTTGCGTTTCAGAAAAGAACGGGACAAGAATGTCCCTACTCCCAGTTAGCGGGTCAGCACGGGGGCGAGCCAGGCACCCCAGTCGCTGCGGACGTCGTCGCCGCCGTCATCGGTGAGGAGCTGGAGCTCCTTCACGCCGGTGACGTCGATTTTGAAGTCGTGGACCTTGCCGTCCTTCACCTTGGCGGCCTTGAAGAGCTCCTTGCCATCGCCGGTGATGCGGAAGCCGACCGAGCCGTCGCGGCCGTCGATGAGGCCGCAGCTTCCCGAGAGGGTTTTCCACGTGCCTCCAAGCTGCCAGGTGTAGGTGGCGGGCGCATGAGCGTAGAGGCCGTCCGGGAACAGGCGGCCACCGGCGGCAAACACCCATGGGGCCTCCGGCAGCATGCCGGAGCTGGCTGCACCGTAGCCGGTCTTCGCGGAGGTCCAGCGGGCGGTGGTGAGGGCGCAGAACGCCCCTTTCTCATCGGCGGGGACCGGGAGCGGCGCGGTTTTCGAAGCAGCGCGGACGAGCGAGGTCGCTGCCTGTTTCACCACCGGGTCGCTCTTCGAGAAATCGATTTTCCCGAAGGCCGCGGTGGCGGCGGCCCCGCCCTGGGAGGCGACATCGAAGAGCGGCTTGAGGGTCATGGCGGCCTCGATGGCACTGACATCGGCGGTGCCGTCCGGCTTCACGAGGTAGGACCAAGCGTAGGGAGTCTGGCTAAGGAAGCCGCTGGGAATGCCATTCGCCTCCAGGAAAAACAGGCGCAGTTCACCGGACTTCCCGGCGACCAGGTCGTTGCCGGTGAGGGTGAAGCGGCCATCCTTGTCCGGCACGGCGGTGGCGGTGGGGGCATCGTAATCGCCGCCACCGGCGGGATCGAAGTAGGCGACGACGCCGTAGACCGGCACCTTCGAGGTGACCTTGCCGGAAACGACGAGGGCCTTCCCGTCCGCCTTGATCGAAAGATCGGAGGGCGCGGCGGTGGGCTGATCCTTCATGCCCTTCACCGAGCCGCAGAACAGCGGGTGCGAGGCCAGGCGCAGGCCGTGGGCCAGGGTGATGAAGCTGCCAAGACCCTCGCCGCGCTGGGCGGCGCGGTATTCGCGGTTGCCGGAGCCCATCAGGGCGATGCCGCAGTTTTCGTGCTGGTCGTGGCGCTCTTGGTTGTGGGGTAGACTGAGCGCGTGGCCGAGCTCGTGGGCGATGCCGCCGATGAAGATGGAATTGTAGCGGCCGAGCGAGATATTGCCGTATTGGCCGTCCTGGACCTTGTCGCCCTTGTTCGCGAGTTGGGAGAGTTCGAGGATCGGTGAATCCACCTGCCAGGCGCAGCCCCGGCGGTTCGTGCCGGAGGCGTAGTACGGGCTGTTCTGGGAAATGGTGCGCTTTTCCGGGTCCCAGTTCGACATGTTGCAGAAGAGCACGATGGTCTCGTTCTCCAGATCGACGCCTTCCTTCGCGAGCTGGTCCTTGCACTCATTGCGGATCTCATCGCCGCTCGGGACATCGTAGTGGGCGTAGGGCTGCCGTCCCTTGATGACGTGGATGTTGATCAGGCCGTCCGCGGCATGGTCGAGGGCGAAGGTGCGGGGGCCGAAGCCCATCTTCTCCATCTCCTCGGCGTAGAATTTCCGGATGTCCTCCATGATGGTGGAGAGGCGCTCACGGTAGCGCGGGGCGGGCTCGCGGTCGGATGGGGACCAATACACGATGTGGAGCTTCCGCTGGGCCCGTTCGGGATTCTGGTTCTGCCAGCCATCCAGAATCGGGCGGGCGGCGGCAACCTGGGCTGCAATTTCCTCTTTCGGCGTGAGCGCAGAGGCTGGAAGAGCAAGCAGCACGATGGGTAAAATGCGAATCATCACGCCAAATACGCCACCGGACGGGGCTTTTGTCTCCCAATTGCCGCAGCACCCGGGAGTACGGTTCAGGAGGCTTGCTCGTCGTCGCGGAAATACAGGCAGCGCCAGCCATCGCCGAGATCGACCTCGTTGATCGTGCCCGGGATCTTCGGGGACTTCGCCTTCACGAAGCCGCAGCGCCCGTTTCCGCCGTCGCAGGTCCACAGGAACACGTTCCCGTCCGCATCCACCTGGGAGGATTCGATCCGGTAGAGCCCGATCCAAGTGCCCCGCTCCAGGCGTCCGCCCGCGGCCTCCGATGCGGCGAGGTCCATCGCATTCCGGGAACCGGCGAACACCGCCCGCAACGGCAGGTGGCCGGCGGAAAGGAGGGCCATCAGCGCGGCGAACGCGCAGGCCATGGCGCGGCCGGGCGTGGCCATGCCGGGACGACCGATGCAAAAAGAACCCGCGCCGAGGGCAAACAGACCTGCCGGAACGAACAGCAGGACCGCCGGAACCCGGATCAACCAGCCGCAGCCGGAAGTCACGAGTACGATCAGGCAGGCAATCCCCCACACCCACGCGCCCGCCTTCATACTCCACGACCCTGCCGGGCGGGCCGGGGCCTGCTGGGAAGCGTTCGGGGTATTGGTGAGGGTTTTTGGCATGAGCGCTATGGCGCATCTCCGCTGCGATAATCGTTTAGTAACTGAATATGTTTAAGCAAATGATAATTTACTGCTAGTCTATCTTATTTGCCTTGTCGTGGGGTCACAGCGGTTGCAGACCTTCGCACGATGAACCGGGCATGTCTCTTCCTCGCGGTATTCGCGGGCATGATGACACTGTCTTGTCATCGTCCGAAACCTGAAGAGAAACAGGCCGTGCCTTTCGCGGATGATCTCCGAACGCTGGAAGACCGCACCGAGATCCATGTGCTGAAGGACCCCGAATCCGGCAGCAAGGTGGCGGTGGCCCCGGTTTGGCAGGCGCGGGTGATGACGGCCACATGGGAAGGAGCGGAGCATGGTACTGGGGTGGTGGCGCGGCTCGAAGGGGATTCCACCCGTGATTTCGGCGGCGAGGAGGTCCCGCTGCTGGTGGCGGGCGGGGATGCGGGCGTGGCCAGCTTTGAGACCGGGCCGTTCCGGGTCACCGCCGCCACGGACCTGCTGATCCAGTGCGAGGCGGATGGCTCCCTGGCCACCCCGGGCAAGGAGCCGCGTCCCTTCCGGTTCGAGCGCGTGATCCAGATCCTGAACAAGGGCGAGATGGCCCGCCTGCTGGGCATTCCCATGGCCAGCACGCTCAAGGCCGTGGGCTATCGCAGCACCCATGTGATCCGGAGCCCGGACGGCCAGGGATGGCCGGAGAGTGAAATGAAAGTGCGCCACCAGGGCTCCCTGCATTGCAGTCCGCGTGCCCTTCTGGTCATTCCGGCACCGGCCAACTCTGGATTTCCCCCAGGCAACCGCTGGCAACCCTGTGGCAAGGCCTTGGTCCGGGGATTCGATGGCCACCTGAACGAGCCGATATGGCCCGGAAAATCGGCGGACGACCTGCTGTGTGTCCACGATCCGGAGCGGAACACCCTGACACTCGTGATGAACGGCCCGCGCGCCGGAGCCGATCCGTCGCCGCAGGATCCGGTGGTGCCCGTGCCGCAGGAAGCAGGCCCCCTGCGCAACCGCACCACGATCCACCTGCAAGGTTCGGCAGCGGATCTCGACGCCATCGTCCGCAACTTGCTCGGATGCTCGCTCCGGGACGTGGCCGCGGCAGCGAAAAAGTAAGCTACTCGGCGAGGATCTCGCTTTCCCGCCCGCCTTCATTCACCCGCACTTTGAGCGGGGCGGGGGCGTGAACCGCCCGGCGGACGAGCGTTCCATCCTGCCATTCCAGATCGACGGTCAGGCCTCCGGCGACCGGAAGACCCTTGGCGGTGCCGGTCTTCCAGGCCGCCGGGAGGGCCGGGAGCAGGTGAATCACGTCATTCCGGGAGGAAACCAGCAGGTCCGCGGTGTCGGGCCGGGCGGGAGGATCACCCTGCAACGTTTGGGCCCGGTAGAGATAGTCGTGGAACAAAAGGGCAGCGAGATCCTGATCGGAACGGGTACCCGCGGCGGCCTTCACGCGCTCGTCGGTAGGTTTGGCGGCAGCTTCGTGGCCTCCGAGATCGAGCGTGCAGCGGTCCATCAGGGAGCGGTGCTTCACCTGATGGGCGGCGAGGGCTCCGGCCCAGACCTTCGAGAGGTCCGGATGCTCGTCCGGGCCGCCGTAACGGGTGGCCAACCGCTTCCAAGCCTCCCCAGCAGCGGGCTCCGGAGCACGGGCCAGCACGATCATGGCCTCCCCTTCCCCACGGATCACCATCGAGTTGCCGTCCGGCTCCACCTCGGATTCGAACGGCAGCACCCAGGCCCGGGTCACGGGGGCGGAGGGAGTGGAAGGGTCTTTCAAGAGCAGCTCGGCGCGGTCGCCGATGGAAGCGATCCCTTTTCCTTCCAGTGTGGCGCGGAACCCGAGGGCTCCCGGCATGCCCGCCAGCAGGTGGACGAGGACCACGTCATCGGCGCGGCTGGCGAGGACGGTGGTGGTGATCAAACTGCCGCCGCGTTTCCAGGTCGTGACCGCCAGACCGTCGCGGAGGTCGAGCGAACGCCGGTAGTCGGTGGTGGGCCGGTCGCCATCCAACCAATCGATCCGCAGCGTAAAGTCCCCGGCGGAAGACACGAGGCGCTCCACCTTCGGGTCCCCGGACACGAGGACCGCGGTTTTGCCATTTCCCACCGGCAGGGCGTCCTTCGCCTCCCGGGCGGGAGCTTGGAACCACAGCTCCATCGGCGGGGCCGCGGCGGCGGTTGCCGCGAGGGAGAGGAAGACCAGAAGGCGGACCGGGGAAACCATCAATTCGGCGGGCAGAATGGCGAGTCGCCCCGCCGCTTGCCAGCCCGAAGGAGGGGTGTGAAAGCCATCGGCCGGACAGGCAACCTGTTCGTTTTGCGCGGTTTTGCCTTGCCAAGGGGTCCCCTATCCCGTACCCCGCGCGTCCCTCCTCGCGCCGCCAATTCACCAATGGAAGATCGGAGGGACCTCAAAGCGGCGGATTTTCCGAGAATCGCCCGGCCTGAATCAAGGCGGGACACCTGAAATACCAATGATCAACGAACTTATCTCCGAGATGGTGGACGCCGGCGTCCACTACGGTCACCAGACCAAGAAGTGGAACCCGAAGATGAAGCCCTTCCTCATGAAGGACAAGGGTGGCATCTACATCATCAACCTCGAGAAGACCGTCCAGCAGCTCGACAAGGCTTCGGACTTCCTCTCGGAGCTTGCCGGCAAGGGCAAGAAGATCCTTTTCGTGGGCTGCAAGCGCCAGGCTCAGGACGCCGTCCGTGAAGCCGCCGAGGCGACCGGCCAGTTCTACGTGAACCACCGCTGGCTCGGTGGCATGCTCACCAACAGCGCCACCGTGCGCAAGTCGGTGGAGCGCCTCAACTACCTCGAGAACCTCGAGAAGCAGCCGGAATTCAAGTCCATGTCCAAGAAGGAGCTCGCCGCCCTCGGCCGTGAGCGCGAGAAGCTCCTGCGCAACCTCAAGGGCGTGCGTGGCATGGAGCAGAAGCCGGACGCCGTGGTGATCGTGGACTCCGCCCGTGAGTCCATCGCCGTGGCCGAGGCCCGCCGTCTGGAAATCCCGATCGTCGCGATCGTGGACACCAACGCCGACCCGTCCGTGGTGCAGTACCCGATCCCGGCCAACGACGACGCGATCCGCTCGATCCGCATCGTGCTCCAGAACCTGGTGGACGCCATCGTCGTCTCCGCCAAGGCCTGACCGCTTTGTCACGCGGGCGGCCTTGGCAACCACCATAGGCCGCCCGTTTTGTTTTCCCACCAAACGCTTTCCAACGAACCGCTATGATCACCGCTTCCCTCGTCAACGACCTCCGCAAGAAGACCAACGCCGGCATGATGGACTGCAAGCGCGCCCTCGAAGAGACCCAGGGTGACCTTGAAGCCGCCGCGAAGCTGCTGCGCGAGAAGGGCATCGTGAAGGCCTCCTCGAAGGCCGACCGCGCCGCCAACGAAGGCATCATCACCGCCCGCCTCTCCGAGAACGGCAAGTCCGGCATCCTGCTCGAAGTGAACTGCGAGACCGACTTCGTGTCCCGCAACGACAACTTCCAGGGCTTCGTCAACGGCCTCGCCGACACCCTCATCGCCAGCTCGGCCGCCGACCTCGAGGCCGCCCAGCAGGTTTCTTTCCAGGGCTCCCCGGTCGAGGAGACCGTGAAGGCGAAGATCGCCGAAGTCGGCGAGAACCTCCAGTTCCGCAAGTACGTCCGCTTCGACGCCACCGGCGAAGGCGCGGTGTCCTCCTACATCCACATGGGTGGCAAGGTCGGCGTGCTCATCGAGGTCGGTGCCGGCAATGCCGAAACCGCCTCCACCGCTGGCTTCCGCGAGCTGGTGAAGGACCTGACCCTCCACATCGCCGCCGCCGCCCCGCGCGGTCTGTCCCGCGAGGACATCCCGGCCGACGTGGTGGAAGCCGAGAAGGAAATCTTCCGCGCCCAGCTCGCCGACTCCGGCAAGCCGGCCAACATCATCGAGAACATCATCACCGGCAAGATCGGCAAGTTCTTCGCCGAGAGCTGCTTCCTGGAGCAGGGTTTCGTGAAGGACCCGGACACCAGCATCAACAAGCTGCTCGAAGCCAAGGGCAAGGAGCTCGGCGACACGCTCACCGTGCGCCGCTTCGTCCGCTTCGGCCTCGGCGAATAAGCCACGGCCGCGGATCGATCCGCTGAATTTGAAAAGCCCGCTTCCGGAAGGAAGCGGGCTTTTTTTTCGGCAGCGCGCGGCTTACCATGGTTAGCAACCCGATCCTTGCCAGAACGGCCGCAGGCCGGGTGGATGGCCGGATACACCGAATGAGCCGCATCCAACACCGTTTCCTGGCGATCGACGAAGGCCACGCTGCCCTGCTGCATGTGGATGAGGTGCATCCGGAGCGCGATTGGACGGTGCCGATCGGGCATCCGCAGGCGCGGGATTTGCAATTGATCGGGAGCAACCGGCTGCTGGTGGGGCACCACCACGGGTTCAGCGAGTTCGATATCGCCACCGGTGCGGTGCTCGCGGAGTTTTCGGAACTGGAAGGGGTGACGGCAGCGCGACGCCAGCCGGACGGCCACACGCTGCTGGCGGGAGTGGATCTGGATGGCACCACCGGCGTGGTGGTGCTGGAACTGGACGCCTCCCACGAGATCGTGCGCAAGACCACGTTCGAAGGCGACTACGTGCGCCTGATCCGCCAGACGGCGCGCGGCACCTACCTGATGTCCTGCAACGACCGGATCCGCGAGGGCTCGCCGGATGGCACCTACCTGCGGGACTATCCGGTGGAGGGCTTCTACCACGCGTGGAAGTCGGTGCAGCGGCCGGACGGGCATCTGCTCGTCTCCGCGGGCTACGGCGCGTTCCTGGTGGAACTGGCGGCGGATGGCACGGTGATCCGGCAATTCGGCGGCAAGGACGAGGTGCCGGAGGCGGTGAATCCGTTCTTCTACGCCACCTTCCAACTGCTGGCCAACGACCATATCGTGCTCGCGAACTGGCAGGGCCATGGCGAGGGCTTCGGCGAGTCCGGGATCCAACTGCTGGAGTTCGATGCCGCGGGCCGGATCGTGTGGCAGTGGAGCGACGCGACGCGCATTTCCTCGCTTCAGGGCGTGCTCGTCCTGGACGGTTTGGACACCGCCGTGCTGCACGACGAGCGGAACGGCCCGATGGAGCCGCTCCGCTAGAGCGGGCGTTCAATCTTCCTCCACGGGAATGTCACCGAAGACGGTCCGCGAGCCATTGGCTCCAAAACCGCCGCTGAACTTCTGCCACGCGAGCCAGGCGACTCCGGCCAGAGCGGCGACCCCGACGGCACCGAGCACGTAGGGCGTGCGTTGGTCACGGCGGAGGGTGCGGGAGCCCGTGATGAGCCAGGCACGGCTGCGGTCGATGCCATCGGTGGCGGTCTTCACGAAGCGCTGTTTGGCGGCGGGCAGCTCGTCATTGAGCGCTTGGCGCAGGAGGCTCTTCGTGTCCGAGGAGAGGAGCCGGACGTCATCCCTGACCCGCTGGGCGAGGGAGCCGGTGCGTTGGTTGATCGGGAATCTCATGTCGATGGTGGGTTGAAATGGAAAGGCCCCCAAAACATCGCCTGGAGACCAAGCGTGCCACTCTAGCCGCGCCGGGCGGCATTCACAAGTCCCCAGTTTTCCGGAAACGGCGGGAATCCCGCAAAAAAACGGCGCGGGCGCGGGGCCCGTGCCGTGATTCCATTCCGCGGAATGGTTAGCGGTTAGTGGCGAAGCATGTCCTCCACCTCGCGCCGGATCTCGTCCTGCTGGCGGCCGACGCGCTTCTGGATGATGCCGACGAGTTCATCGAGGTTGCCCTCGGCGTGCTTGAGATCGTCATCGGTGAGATCGGCGTAGGCCTTTTTCAGGCGGCCCTTGATCACGTTCCAGTTTCCTTTGAGCTGCTGCTTGTTCATGGCGTTTCAGGGTTGGTGTTTGAAGAGGAGGGAGAGGGTTACTTGCCGAGGGCCTTGTCGATCTTCTCGCCGGTCTTTTCGGCGGGGCCCTTCGGATCGACGGCGTCCTTGACGCTCTCGACGGCCTTGTCGATTTGCTCGCCGCTTCTCTCGGCGGGGCCTTTTTTCTCACAGGAGACGAGGGGCACGAAAAAAGGGAAGATACAGAAGGCCAGCAGGAGTTTGATTCTCATGGGTAGTCGGTTGGGTGCGCGGGTGCCGGAAGCGGTGGACCCGTCATGATTCCCTATCGCAGGGGGGATGCCAGCGGGCGAACAGCACCTCATTCCACTAATGGTGAGATAGTTGCGAAAAAATCCGCACGCTCCGTCGGCGATCATGGCCAAGCAGGCTGCAACGCCTGTCCACCACCGGTTGCACGCTGCATGGCGAAGGAAAAGCAGGCCCCCGATTGCGAGGCCGTGCTCCACATGGGGCACCCATTCAGGGTGCATCCCGTTACTGGCACTTACCCGGGGTCGTGGACCCCGGGCTGGTATGGGTCATCCCGTTGGGATGAAGGAGCCCTTCCATAAGGTTTCGATAATCCTCCAAACGACCAGAAGAGCGTATCCGCTCACATCACGTCGCTTTCCAGCACCAGCCGCTCAAGGTGGAGGCGACCGGACTCGGGGTCGAAGAAGCCGGCGGGCTGGAGGTCTGGAGAAGCCAGCGTGCGGAAGGTGTCCTTCCAGATCTGGCGGTCCTCTCCCTCCTCCGTTTCCTCCGGAAGGTCCTCCACCGCCTGCTGGAACTCCATCCGGCGGGCGTGGGAAAGGGCGCTGGCCCACGGGGTGGCGGGCTGCTCCAGCACGTCTGCCTTGGCTTGGCGCAGGCGTTCGAGATCGACGGGCTTCGAGAGGAAATCGACGACGCCGTGGCGGAGGGCCAGCAGCACGTCCTCCGCCGTGAGATGGGCGCTGCAGAGCACGACCGGACATCGATCGCCCTGCTCGCGGAGGCGGGCGAGGGTTTCCAAGCCATTGAGCGCGGGCATGCGCAGGTCCATCAGGATGAGATCGAAGGGGCGCTCGGCGTGTTTCGCCAAGGCTTCCGCTCCATTGGGAGCTTCCTCGACCTCAACCCCCTCTTCCTTCAAGGCAAACGCGAATGCCATGCGCAAGGTCGGCTCATCATCGACGACCAGGATGGAAACGCGCTGACCCGGTTCACTCATACGTTTCGAGATTTCGTGCGATCGGGAGATCGACGTGAAATTCGGTCAGGCCGTCCTGGTTGTCCAGCAACCCAATGCGGCCTTCATGCGCGAGCACGATTTCACGTGAAATCGAGAGCCCGAGCCCGACGCCATCCGTCTTGGGATCGGGACCGCGGAAGAACTTGTCGAAAATGCGGCCGCGCAGTTCCTCTGGCACACCGGATCCGCGATCGATGACGGACAGGCGCACGAAGCGGCCGTCCGGACGGGCGACGAGGCGGATGACCACGGGCTGGTCGGCGGGGCCGTGCTTGAGCGCGTTCGAAAGCAGGTTCTGGATCACTTCATCGAGGCGGACGGAGTCTCCGCTCACAGGGGGCAGGCGTTCCTCGGACTCGATTTTGATCTCGCAACCGCGTTGTTCCGCGACGGTGGCGAAGAGTTGGCGGGCGCGCTCGGCGGATTCCGTGAGATCGACCGGGCGGAGCTGGAGCTGGCTGGCACCGCTCTCCACGCGGACGAGGTCGAGCAGGCGCTTCAAGGTGACGAGCAGCCGTTCGCAATCGTCGCGGGCGGAGCCGACCATGTTCTGCTGGATCGGCGTGAGACCGCCGGTGCGCCCCTCCAACAGGAGGTGCAGTACCATGCGGATGCCGGTGAGCGGGGTCTTGATCTCGTGGCTGACGGTGGCGAGGAGATTGGTCTTCATCTCGTCCAGCCAGCGGAAGCGGGTGACGTCCATGAGGAGGACGGCCCACCACACCCCCTCGCCCTTTTCGGCGGAGAAGCGGAAGATGCGGGGCAGGTAGTAGTGCTCCTCCTCATCGATGCGGAACAGGGCGGCCTCCCGGATGTCATCGGGCAGGAAGTTCCGCTTGTGGCGGATGCAGTCCTCCAGGACGGGCATGAGGGTGGCCGGCAGGCGGCCGGACACACCGAGGCGGGCCTGGAAGACCTCGGCCGCGGGGTTGAGTTGGTCGATGGAGGCATCCTCGTTCAACACGAACACGGGCGCGGGGATGGCGGTGAGCACGGCCCGGTTCTGGAGATTGGTGTGCATCAGCCGCTCGTCCATCTCGCGGCGGCGCTGGCGCAGCTCGAGCGCCATTTCATTGAACGCGGGGATGAGGGAGGAGAGCTCGTTGTGCACCACCGGCTCGGGCAGACTGAGCTCGAAGTTCCCGCGTTTCACCTCCTGGATGGAGTGGGCGAGGCTGACGACCGGATCGACGATGGCGCGGGCAAGGTGGAAGTAGATCAGCACCGCGATGACCACCCCGAGCACCATCAGCGAGAACACGAACAGGGTGCTGTCCAGCGAGCGGGCCTTCAGGTTGCTGGTGGTTCCGGCGAGCTGTTCCTCATACAACAAGCCGGCGGTTTCCGAGTAATCGGTGATCTTGCCGGTGAGGCGGGAGACGTTCTGGATCATCGCCGCGCGCTCGGGCTGCTCCTTCGGGTAGTGGGAGAAGAAGTCGTCGTAGAGCGAGATGTAGTCCTCGCAGGCGGCGGACAGGTGTTCGACCGTCTCCTCCGCGCGCGGCCCGGAGCTCGACCGGCTCAGCATCTGGACGGCCTCGCGCATGTCCTTCGCCTGGTCGTCAAAGGGCCTGCGGTCCGGCACACGGCCGCCCTCCGGAAACGGAAAACCGAGCGGGGCGACGTAGCGGGTGTTGACGTTGGACGTGACCACGCGCAGGCGCTTCTCGGCATTGAGCAGCATGGTGGACTGCTTGAGCTTCGAGTCGAACTCGGTGGAGGCCGACCGCAACAACAGCAGCCCGGCCGTTCCCACTCCGAGGAGCAGGATGACCAGGGCACTGAGAGCGAGGAGCAGACGTTTGCGTAACATCAGGAGCGGAAATCAATCGAGATCCAGCCGCTTGCGTTTGCGGTAGAGGGTGGCCTTGTCAATGCCGAGGATCTCGGCCGCTTCCTGGAGGCTGGGGGCCCAAGTCAGCACGCTGCGGATGTGGGCGGCCTCGAGCTCGTCGAGCTTCACCTGGTCGCCGACCTTCACGCCCTCGCCCGCCCCATTGGCGGAGCCGTTGGCCCCGGTGACGAGGGTCGGAGCCGGCAGGTCGGCGGCGGTGATGGTCTTGCCGCGCGCCAGGATGACGGCGCGCTCGATGGCATTGCGGAGTTCGCGGAGGTTGCCCGGCCAACCGTGGCGCAGGATCGCGTCCCAGCCGGAGCCATCGATGCCATCGAAGGCGCGGCCGATCTGGCTGGCGAAGTGATCGAGGTAGCGTTTCGTGAACTGCTTGAGGTCGCGCTTGCGCTCGCGCAGCGGCGGGATGGTCACCGCGATGACGTTGAGGCGGTAGTAGAGATCCTCGCGGAAGGTGCCGTCGGCGACGCACTGCTTGAGGTCGCGGTTGGTGGCGGCGATGACGCGGACGTTGGCCTTGTAGGTCTTGTTGTCCCCCACCCGCTCGTACTCGCGCTCCTGGAGGAGGCGCAGCAGCTTCGACTGGATCTCCATCGGTAGCTCGCCGATCTCATCGAGGAAGAGGGTGCCGCCATCAGCGGTGGCGACCTTGCCGGTCTTGTCCTTCACCGCGCCGGTGAAGGCGCCGCGAACGTGGCCGAAGAGCTCGCTTTCCAGCAGCTCCTTCGAAAGGCTGGGGCAACTGATCGTGACCAGCGGCTTGTCACGCAGCAGGCTGCGCTCGTGGACCTCGCGGGCGATCACGCTCTTGCCAGTGCCGCTTTCTCCGAGGATCAACACCGAGGCGGGCGTGCCGGCGGCGCGGAACAGGATGTCGATGGCATCACGGGTGACCTCGTCCTCGGAATCGAAGGTGAGCGGCACGCGGTCGGATTTCACCTCGCTCTTCAGGGCGACGACGGTCTGCTTCAGCTCCCGGACCTCGCCCTGGGTGCGGAGGGCCTTGTCCGCCTTCACGAGGATGGCGCGAACCTGCTCGGGCAGGAAGGGCTTCTCGAGGAAGTCGAAAGCCCCGAGCTGGGTGGCCTTCACCGCGGTCTGGATGGAGGCGTGGGCGGTGAACATCACGACCAACTGGTCCGGCTTGATCTCCAGGATCTTCTTCAGGACGTCCATGCCGTCCTCGGCTCCGAGCCGGAGATCGAGGAACACCAGGTGGAAGGAAGCCTCCTTCACCCGCTTCAACGCCGCGGCTCCATCCTCCGCCGTTTCGACGTAGTGATCGTCGGCCTCCAAGGCGAAGGTGATCGCCTGGCGCACGGAGCGTTCGTCATCTACGATAAGAATGTCCATTGCTGTTGCTTTATCAGCCTCCATGCCAGCGCCCCCTTTTCCTAAGGAGTGCTTAGGAATCAACGGGTTGATTCAAGACGGGAGAACATAAACGGCCATTCATCTAGTGCAAAATGCAAACCGGCTTCAATATTGATGCAATTTGCACCCATATTGAAGCCGGCGGCGCGGAGTTCATTCCCCCAAGAATTCACTCCATGAAACTTCGTAGCATCCACGCCAGTTTCTCGTGGGCGCGGAGGAGGTCGGTGACGAAATCGGCGGTGCCCACGTCGTTGCACTGGTCCTGAAGGACATCGATGGCCTCCCGGAGGTCGCGGATCACGGTTTCGTGGTCGGTGTGGAGGGCCTTGAGGGCCTCCTCGCCATCGACCAAGGCTCCCGGGCGCTCGGTGAGGGTGGCGGCCTTGAGCATCTCGGCCATCGAGCCAGGCGACACGGCACCCAGGCTGCGGAGGCGCTCGGCGGTTTCGTCGATGGCCTTGGCGAGGGCTTCGTATTGCTCCTCGAAGAAGGCGTGAAGGGTGCGGAAGCGGAAGCCGGTGAGGTTCCAGTGGAAATTGCGCGTCTTGAGATAGAGCACGTGCTGGTTGGCGAGGATCGCGGCGAGGACGTCGGCGGCCTTCTGGCGGGCGTCCTTGGAGAGGCCGATCTTCACGGTTTCCTTCAGGATGGTACTCATGGTGCTGGACGGTTGGGGGATTCCCCAGCACCGGACATTCCAACGGCAAGAAGGCCCAAAAGCCTTTGATTCCAAGGGAATGCCCCGAAGGCAAAAGCCGACATCCGTGCAGGCTGCACGCCGTCGTTTCGTTCTGCACGAATGGCGAAGACCGGTGCGTATCCGTGCGGTTCCTGATGAAACGCCTGCTTCTCACCCTGCTGACCCTGCCGTGGACCGCGCTCGCCGCGGACAAGCTCGTGCTCTGCGGGTGGGACGAGGTGTTCATGATTGATCCTGCGGCGGAGAAGCCCGCCAAGACGTGGTCGTGGAAAGCAAAGGATCACCCGGAGATCCCGGCGGAGCTGGTGAAGGCCTTCGGGTCGACCGACGACTGCAAGCCGCAGGACGGCGGCAGGCGGCTGCTCGTTTCGTCCTCGGCGGGCGGTTGCGCGCTGCTGGAGCTGCCGTCCGGGAAGCCGCTGTGGTCGGCCCGGGTCAAGAACGCCCATTCGATCGAGGGGCTGCCGGGTGGACGCATCGTGGTGGCGTCGTCGGTGGGCGGCGACAGGCTGGTGCTGTTCGACCTGAAGCGCGGTGACAAGGTGCTGTGGGAAACGTCGCTGCCTTCCGCCCACGGCTTGGCGTGGGACGAGGGTCGGAAGAAGCTGTATGCGCTCGGGTTCACCGAGCTGCGGACCTACTCACTGAAGGACTGGGAGACGGAGACCCCGTCGCTGGTGCAGGAGAAGAGCACTCCCCTGCCGGACGAGGACGGGCACGACCTGCGGCCGGTGCCGGGGAGCGCGGATCTGGTGGTGACCACTCACGGCCATGTCTGGCTCTTCGACCGGGACCAAGGCGCAATCCGCCCGCATCCCGAGTGGAAGGACCGGGCGCAGGTGAAATGCATCGACGTGCATCCGAAGAGCGGTCGGGTTTTCCTGAACCAGGCCGCCGGAGGCAACTGGTGGAACGACTCCTTCGAGCTGCTGCGTCCCGACCGGAAGATCCGGATGGAGAGCGAGAAGCTCTACAAGGGCCGCTGGCTGGTGGAGCCGTGAGACGGCGGCGCGCGCGGGTGTGATCGGGGAGGAACGGGGGTTCCTGCCCGCGTGGCGGAAATGACATGCAATGCGCCATCGTGGTGAAGAGGAGCATGAAACCTCCGGCGGATAAAACGACTTATCTAACAATGCCGCTCATGTGTCGTTAGTGTTTCACGTCCGCCCTCGCGGAGCCACGATTTTCCAACAGGATGCGGCTCAATGGATAAACGCGTGGGGACATCACAAAGCCTCAAAATCGGCCATCCAACATAAGCAAAAGATATGCCGATTTTCTCGCCGTGGCATGCCGCCCGCTTTATCCAACGACCTCCCTAGGAAAACACACCCTACCCCTTATCATGACATTCCAGATTCCACGCCGCGCGTGGTTGCTCGCGCTGGCTCCGTTGCTGTCCGCCGTTCACGCGGCGTCTCCGGAAGAATACCACGCCCCGGCCGCCGGAAACACCCCGGCGGTGGCCGCCTATCCGACGCCGCTGAGCCCGGAGCTGCCGTACGACGTGGACATTCCGAAGCTGCGCGCGCTTTCCGACACCCCGGCCAAGCCGAACCCGCCGTTCACGATCCCGGACGACAACGTGCCGACGGCGCAGCGCCTGTTCGACATCTTCGCCTGGCAGTCCTTCATCGCCCTGAACTGGCCGGCGCTGCCGGACGGTGCTCCGGACAAGGCGAAGACCCCCGCCGACAACGCCGCGCCCCGCGTGTGGGAGCGCTTCGTGGAAATCAGCGAGGTTTTCCGCGAGGACGGCGCCGCGCCGAAAACCTGGAAGGACGCCGTGGAGGCGAGCTGGAAGAACCGTGCCTTCTGGATGAGCGGCATGGGAGTGGGCATGCCCCCGGACGAGCCGAACAAGCCCGGCGGCCTCCACCAGCCGCTGCTCGATGAGAGCCTCCAGGCCTTCACCGGCCCGATGATCGACCAGGAAGGCAAGTGGGTGCGCTACCAGGTGGCGCTGAACCAGGTCGAGTTCGACTACCTCGTCCAGAACAAGCTCTACAACCTCGAGGGCCAGGCGGCCTTCACCGCCAAGAACAAGATCGAGTTCCCGTCCAACCAGGGCACGACCAAGCGCGGCGCGACGGAGATCAAGATGGCGTGGAAGCAGATGAGCGACAAGGACGACCGCTCGCGCTTCTTCATCCGCCACGCGCGGGTGATTCCGCTCAGCGGCAAGCCGTTCGAGGCCGACTTCGGCCTGGTGGGCATGCACATCTCGGTGCGCACCGAATCCTCGCCGACGTGGACGTGGGCGACCTTCGAGCAGGTGGACAACACCACCGTCAACGACCTGGAGCGGAACAGCAGAGGCAAGCCGCTGCGCCCGAACTTCTTCAACGTCGAGAACTTCGTCAAACCGGTGAACGTCCTCGCGCCGAAGAACGCCGGCCCGGTGAAGCAGTATAATCCGGCCACCGGCCAGGACGATGGCAAGACGCTCTACACCACCTGGGATGAATCGAAGACCACCGATCCGACCCAGACGCTGATGGTGCTCCAGATCCCGAAGGCCACCAACAACCTGAACGACCAGGTGCGCGGCCTGCTGAAGAGCATGGGCTCGGTGTTCCAGTACTATGAGCTCATCGGCACCCAGTGGCCGGTGGATCCGCCGTTCCCGGCCTTCCCGAACGGCGTGGCCGCCCAGCCGGACGGCCGCCTGCTGCCGTCCTCGCCGGAGTCCATCCTCTTCAAGATCCCGGGCAAGGTGACGCCGGTCCATCTGGTGAACACCACGATGGAGACCTTCTTCCAGAACGGGAACCAGCCGGCTGGACCGCTGGCCGAGGATGACCGCCTGCCCCCGGGCCTGCTGGCCGACCCGGCCACCGTGTTCGCCACCGAGAGCTGCGCAGGCTGCCACTTCTCCGCTGGTGCCTGCATCGGCTTCAAGAAGGACAACAATGGCAAGTACCTCGTCCAGACCATCGACGGGAAGAACTACCGCGTGCCGATGTTCGGCAAGAACGCGAGCCGCGGTGTGACCGGCAACGCCGACTACAGCTGGCTGCTGCAGCTGCGCGCCCAGTCCGCTCCCTACGAGGGCACGGATGTGACCCAGCTCAGCGACTACATCATTCCCAATTCCCAGAAGGTGTGCCCCGCCAACTGATCCCGAATCCCCCTTATCCATGAGCAGTAGTTTTCCATTCGTCCCCGTCAACGGGTTCACGCCGAACAACTCCGGCTGGAGCAGCGTCGGCAACATCGACAGCTGGTCCGCAGACGCGAGCGGACAGAACTTCACGTTCGTCTTCGGCTCGCGCTCGCTGGTGATCCAGATCCTCGGGCCCACGGCCTACCGGCTCCGGTTCAACCCGGCCACCGGCGCGACCTACGCCACCGAGACCTCGACCGCGGTGGTCAGCCGCGATCTCGGCCTGACCGGCCTCAACGTCACCCACAGCCTGGCGAACCCCGGGCTGCTGGTGATCGAGACCGGCTCGCTGAGCATCCAGATCGCCCTCGCGCCGTTCGCGGTGCAGGTGTTCCGCAACGGCCAGTTGATCCACCAGGACGCGCCCGGCCAGGGCGTGCTCTACATTCCGAACCAGCAGGTGATCGCCGTGATGAAGACCACGCCTCCGGGCGCGGGCTACTACGGCCTCGGTGAGAAGGCGGGCAGCCAGATCACGAAGAACAACTTCACCTACACGTTCTTCAACTTCGACAACTTCACCTACAACGGCCCCTCGCTCGGCGATCCGGGCCCGCTGAACCCGACCGAGCCGCTGTATTGCTCGATCCCGGTACTGGTGGAGTTCAACCCGTTCCCGTCCGGTGCCTTCAGCGGCGCGGGCTTCGCCACCGGCGTGTTCCTGGACAACCCGGCGCAGACCTACGCGAACATCGCCTCGAACGACTACTCGGACATGACCGGGAAGTATTACATGGGCGCGCTCTACAACGAGCTCGACTACTACTTCTTCGCGGGTGCCGCGGTGCCGGACATCCTCCAGCAGTACACCACGCTCACCGGCCGCAGCCCGATGCCGCCGCGCTATGTCTTCGGCCTGCACCAGGGCGCGTACGGTTACTATGACCGCTACAAGCTCTCGGCCGCGGCGAACTCGTACCGCGCAGCGCGCATTCCCTGCGACGGCCTGCACATCGACGTGGACTTCCAGGACAACTACCGGACGTTCACCCACAGCGAGATGAAGTTCCCGAACGCGCAGGAGCTGTTCAGCGACCTGCACGGGATCGGCTTCAAGATGAGCACGAACATCACGCCGATCATCACGGACAACCCGCTGAACCAGGAGGGTGTGAAAGCCCCCTACGACCAGCGCGACAACCTGATCGCCGCGAACGCGCTCATCTACGACACCCGCTACCAGGACGGCGAGTCCCAGGACTACTACGACGGTGGCGTGAACTACGGCAACAACCGTGGCAACAACCCGTATCCCTCGCCGCCGCTCCAGTTCAACCGCAACGGCCTGATGCCGCTGGCCGCGCCGGGAAACTACCCGGACTTCGGCCTCGCTTCCGTGCGGAAATCGTGGGGCGAGCAGTACAGCCACCTGATCGACGACCTCGGGCTCGACATGATCTGGCAGGACATGACCTGCCCGGCGATCGACCCGAACCTTCCGCCGGAGAACCAGTACTACAAGACGTTTCCGCAGAACCTGATGATGGCGCAGGAAGCGACGGCCGCGGACGGCACGGTGACGGTGAACTACCTGCCGAACGCGCAGCTCCACAACTCCTACGTCAACAACCTGCTCAACGGCACCTGGAACGGCATCAACACGCTGCGCCCGGACACCCGCAACTTCATCATCGCCCGCGGCGGCTACGCCGGCATGCAGCGCTACGCCGGCCTGTGGACGGGTGACTCGGCCTCGAGCTGGGATTTCCTCAGCATCAACCTGCCGGAGGTGCTGAACCTGGGCATGTCCGGTGTGCCGATCAGCGGCTGCGACATCGGCGGTTTCGCCACCGGGGCGGGCACCACCACGCAGTCGAGCGTGGTCGGCGGCTCGATCGTCGGCGGCATCACGAACTACGAGCTGCTCACCCGCTGGATGCAGCTCGGCGCGTTCCTGCCGTGGTACCGCAACCACTACGACGGCTACAACAAGCAGTTCCAGGAGCCCTTCGCCTACGGCGAGCCTGTACCGACGAATTGCCGCAAGTACGTGGAGCTGCGCTACCGCATGATGCAGGTGCAGTATGACGCGATGTACCAGTGGACGAAGTCCGGCCTGCCGGTGGCGCGCCCGCTGTTCCTGAACGACCCGCAGGACGCCGGGGTCTACGGCCACCTGAACGACCAGTTCTTCGTGGGCGGCGACTTCCTCGTGGCTCCGATCCTCACCCAGCACGAGACGGCGAACCCGCCGACCTCGCCGGTGCGCGGCGTCTACCTACCCGCGGGCAGCGACTGGTATGCCTTCATGGACAACACCGCCCCGCTCGTGGCGGCGGTGCCGGGCGGCACTTACATCAGCAACTACTACGCGGACCTGACCCTGGTGCCGATCTACATCCGCGCCGGTGCGATCCTCCCCTTCTCCAACCTGGAGCAGTGGGTCGGCCAGCTCCCGGAGAACCCGCTGACGATCAACTTCTACCCCGGCCCGGACCGCTGGACGGACGAGGCGGCGTACGAACTCTACCAGGACGATGGCATCACGACGCAGGCCCAGGCCGGCGACTACCGCCTGTCCCGCGTCTACCAGCAGACGGTGAACGTGAACGGCTCGGTGCAGCGCCAGGTGCGCGTCGCCCGGGTCGAGGGCCCCTACACGCCGGGCGCGAAGTTCATCTATCTGGCCATCCTCGGCAGCATCACCAGCGCCAGCCAAGTCACCCGCGACGGCACCGTGCTCACCAACGTGGGCGACGCGCAATCGCTGGAAAACGCCGCCGCCGATGCATGGTATTGGAATGAATCCATCGACATCGTCTTCGTGAAGATCTTCGACAACAAGTCCGACACCACCGTCGTCGCCTCTTACTGAATCCCGCCATGAAACCACGCCAAAGCAAGGGCCGCCGGCCCCAGATCACGTTCACCCAGGATGAACACGAGTTGGTTCAGGGCGACCTCATCCCCGGACCCTGCGTGCTGCGCTACGATCCGCTGCGCCTCCTCACCGACGAGGACACGGAGCACGGTGCCCACGAGATCCACGCCCACATCCGCTTCCATCCTTCCGGCCAGACCTGGGAGGGCACGCTGACCGTTCCCGAGGATGCGCCGCTCGCCGAGCTGGCGGATCCCGCCGGCCAGGGCTACATGCTGGAGACCAAATTCGAGCTGCCCGCCGGCACCGACGAGCTCGAAGCCTGGTTCTCCTGCACCCACGACGACGGCTACACCCACTGGGACAGCGAGAACAACCAGAACCACTGGCTGCGGTTCTCGCTGCACGACGTGACCGAGGTGAAAGCCGTGGTGAAGGCTCCAGACCAGCAGAACCCGGCGCAGTCGAAGGTGGACTTCGACGTGACCACCATTCCCCAGGTCACCTCGGTGACGGCGCGACACCGGCTGCCGGCCTTCCAGGAACGGCCGCGGGTGGAAACGCCTCTCGTCTCCGCCGATGGCCCGGACGGCAAGCGCTGGGTGGCACCGCCGGAAGGCATTCCGGTGCCGGTGGGCGCGGCGGTGGCCTTCGACCTCGTCTACACCATCGGAGACCGCAAGTTCACGGATGACAACCAGGGCCGCTGGTATCTGGCGGACTGAGAATTGAACCGAAACGCCGGTCGCCCGTGGTGGGGTGACCGGCGTTTTTTTTGTACCTGCCGAACGGGTTTCGTCAGTTTTGGAGGTGGCCGGAGTTTTGGCAGCTTGCCTGCGGGAAGCTACGAAAGGTGGCTCCCATGAACCGCCTCCGTCTTTCCCTCGTCGCGCTGCTGCTCGCCACTCCCGGCCTTCTTTCCGGCGCCGGAGTGGATTCGCCCGAATACCAGCAGAAGCTGGAGGCCGCGAAGAAGGTGGTGGCGGATTGGAATGCCCTGCCGCCGGACCAGATCCACGCCGACTCCAGCGCCGTCGATTGGCCGGGAGCCGTGCCCGCGGAGGCAGCGCGGCTGAAGGACCAGCGCTTCGACCTCAACACCGATTTCCCGCGCTGGCGTGGCAAGACCGACCGCGTGACCACCGGTTATTACGCTCCAGCGGGTGAGGTGGTGACGGTGGAGGTTCCCGAGAGTTTCGCGAAGCTGGGCGTGCAGGTGCGCATCGGCTGCCACAGCGACAACGCGAACAAGAAGTCGGTGGCAAAGCGGTTTCCCTATTCGATTTCGAAGGCGTGGCCGCTCAATGCCGCGGTGACGAAGGTGGCCTCGCCGTTCGGCGGCACGGTGTATCTGGAAGTGCCGAAGGAGGTCACCGGCAAGACCATTCCGGTGCGGTTCAGCGGGGTGGTGCAGCAGCCGTGGTTCGTGCTCGGAAAGACCAGCCCGACCGAGTGGCGGGAGAAAGTCCGGAACTACCCGGGACCCTTTGCCGAGATGAGCTGTGGCCCTCTCACCCTTTCCGTGCCGTCCGCGGACGTGCGCAAGCTGGACGACCCGACCGCGCTGATGACTTTCTACAAGAAGGGCATGGCCTGCGTGCAGGACCTGTCCGGGCCACCGGTGCCAGTGGTGGAGCGGATCGTGTATGACGTGAGCATTTCCGCTGGCTCCATGCACTCCGGCTATCCGGTGATGGCGGGCTCGAAGCGGAAGGAGGCAAGCGACCTAACCGCGCTGGAGAACGGTCTGTGGGGATTTTTCCACGAGATCGGCCACAACCAGCAATGGGGTGGCTGGAGCCCTCCAGGCCAGGGCGAGACCACCTGCAATCTCTTCCCGCTCTACGTGATGAGCCAGGTGCAGGGCAAGAAGCCGAAGCATCCGTGGAAGTTCGACCGCACCGTGCTGGCGAAGCCGCTGGAGCGCGGCGCGATCGGGAGCAACCTCAATGGCAACCACGCGATCTCGATCGCGTTCTGGATCCAGCTCATCAACGGCATCGGCTGGGAGCCGGTGAAGAAGACGATCCACGAGTATCACGCGAAGGACGCGCCGGAAGCCCCGAAGGGAGCCGAGCCGATCTGGGACCGCCTGATGTTGACGCTTTCGAAGCACAGCCGGAAGGATCTCACGCAGTTCTTCAAGGCCTGGGGCGCGGAGTTTTCACCCGCGGGGGAAGAGGCGGTGAAGAAGCTGCACCTGCCCGTGTGGCTGCCGGATGACGCGCCGGGACAGCCGAAAGCGACGGAGGACACGGGGTCGATTTGAAGGTAGCGCGAAGCTGAGCTTCGCGTGTGGAGGAAGGCAGCGTTTGAGATGCAGCCACCCCGATTGGGAAAACAGCCGCCAGAAGCACGCCAAGCCAAGCTTGGCGCTACTTTTCACACCGCCCGGGTCACGACGCGGGCGGGGTGGCGCTTGTCGAAGAGGCCGATCTCGAACGTGCCTTCCTTGATGGCCGAGGGAGATAGCACGCGCTTGTCCGGGCGTTTCACATAGCCGAGCGCGATGCTGCGGCCGATGGTCGGGCTCCACGCGGCGCTGGTGGTGTAGCCCGCGGGCTCGCCGTCCCAGAAGATCGGTTCACCGCCCCAGAGGTTCGGTTCGGACTCGTCAAGGACCAGGCAGACGAGGCGCTGGCGAACTCCCTCCGTCTTCTGTTTCGACAACGCTTCCTTGCCGAGGAAGGCCTTCGACCAATCAATCGCGAAACCAAGTCCGGCTTCCAGCGGGGTTTCGGCGGGCGAGAGTTCGTGACCATAGGCGCGAAACGCCTTTTCGATCCGCATCGTGTTGATCGCCTGGGTTCCTGCCGGTCGGATGCGGTGCGGCTTTCCGGCGTCGAGGAGCAGGTCCCACAGCGCGCCCGCGGATTCCTTCGCGACATGGAGTTCCAAGCCGGGCTCACCGACGTAACTGATCCGCACCGCGCGTAGCGGGATGCCATTCAGCTCCATTTCGCGGGAAGTGCCGAACGGGAAATCGGCCTCGGCGAATGACAGGTCGGTGAGAGCACCGAGCACCTCGAACGCCTTCGGGCCCATCACGGAAACCACGTTCACCTCCTCGGTGATGTCCCGTAACGCAACCGAGCCATCCCCCGGAAAATGGCGCAGCAGCCAATCCGCATCGCGGCTCTGCTGCGCGGTGGCGGTGACGAGGTAGAAGGATTCGTCTCCAGTGCGAATAACGGTGAGATCGCTTTCGAAAGTCCCCTTCCCGTTGAAGAGTCCGGTGTAGACGGTCTTGCCGATGGCGACGTCGACATTGCCGCCACACAGGTACTGAAGCAATGGCCGCGCCCCGGGTCCGGTGACTTCGAATTTCGCGAAGGTCGATTGATCCAACAGCGCGACGCCGGTGCGGCAAGCTGTCACCTCCTCCGCGGCCCATGGCTGCCAGTTCTGGCGCAGGAAGGAGTAACCCATCTCCGGCTTCACACCCTGCGGCGCGTACGCCAGGGGGCGCTCCCAACCGGCGGTTTCGCCGAACAAGGCATTGGCGGTGACGTGCTTGTCGTAGAGTCCGGAGGCGCGGATGCCACGCGAGGTTTCCATCTGCCGGTTCGGCCACGCCATCTGGTAGTGCAGGCCGAGCACCTCGCTGACGCGTTCCTGGAGATACTTGCGGCCGTTCTGGAACGGCAGGAACCGCCGGATGTCCACCGAGGCGAGGTCGAGCGTCATGCCGCCGTTTTCGATCCACTCGACCGCATACTTCGCCGCACCGCCGGAGCAAGCGATGCCCGCCGAGTTCCAGCCGCCGAGCACGAACAGACCCTCGGTGGCGTGGGGCTGGCCCATGATGAAGTTGTTGTCCGGCGTGAATGCCTCGGGGCCGTTGACGAATTTCACGATGTCGTCGCGGGTGATTCCGCGCAGGCGGTGGAAGTGCGCGGCGAGCGGTTCCTCGAAGTCTTCCCAATCCGGCTCCAGCAGATCGAAGGCGAAGGGATACGGCACGGCGTCGCCGATCTGCCACGGTTTCGAACGCTTCTTGAAGGCACCGAGCTTCATCCCGCCATCGTCGAGCGCGCGGAAGTAGAGGCCAGCATTCGGATCGCGGGTACACGGTGAATTCCGCGTCACGCCCTCGATCGGACGGGTGATGACGTAGTGGTGCTCGCAGGGATAGACAAGGATGTCGATGCCCGCGGCGAGACCGATCTGGCGCATCCACATGTTCCCCGCCAGCACCACCCACTCGGCGGTGATATCGCCTTGGTCGGTGGTGACGCCGCTGATGCGCTTGATGCCGCGGCGGTCGGTGGAATGAATCAGCCCGGTGATGCGAACGCCCTCGTGAATCTTCACGCCGCCCTGCATCGCACCGGTGGCGAGCGCCACGGTGCATTCACCGGGCAGCACGCGGCCATCGCCGGGGAGATAGACGCCGCCAGTGAGGTCGGCGGTGTGGAGCATCGGGTAGAACGAGCGGCATTCCTCCGCGGAGATCACCCGTGCTTCGACGCCGAAGACCTCGGCCATGGCGGCATTCCGCTGAAGCTGGAGCAACCGTTCCTGACACGATGCGAGCTGGAGACCGCCGCACTGGAGCCAGCCGGGATCGTGGCCGGTTTCTTCCTTCAGCCGCGCGAACAACTCGGCCGAGGCCTTGTTCACCTTCGTCTGTGCGGAGCTGGCGCGGAGTTGACCGACCTGCCCGGCCGAATGCCAAGTGGTGCCGGAGGCGAGTTTCGATTGTTCGAGCAGATGGACGTCCTGCCATCCCGCGCGGGCGAAATGGTAGGCCGCGGCGGTGCCGGCGATGCCGCCCCCCACGATCACCACGCGCGCGGATTTCGGGAGATCGTTATGGGGGACTTCGAAAGTCGCGCGGACCGGGGTGTTGCCGTGGAGGGTTTGGACGGGCATCGGCGGAGAAAACAAAGGCGAAATAGTGTCAAACCGCCGCCGCTTCCTTCACCCAGTACATCGATGCCTCGATGGCGGTGATGAGGCGGGTGATGTCGTCCGGGAAGACATGGCCGATGGTGCCGATGCGGAACGAGTTGATGCCGGTGACCTTGCCCGGGTAGATGACGAATCCCTTCTCCTTGAGAAGCTCGTAGAACTTCATGAACTCGTACTCCGGTTCCTCCGGATTGTAGAAGCCGGTGATGATCGGGCTGTGGAGTTCATGCGGCAGCACGCACTTGAAGCCGAGCTGCTCCATGCCCGTGACGAGCCGACGCTGGTTCTCCGAGTAGCGGGCGAAGCGGGCAGCGACGCCGCCTTCCTCCACCAGCTCCTGCATCGCCTGGTGGAACGCGCGGACGACGTGCGTCGGGCTGGTGTAGCGCCACTTGCCATGGCCCTTCTCCATGCCCTGCCACTGATCGTAGAGATCGAGCGACACCGAGCGGGCGTTGCCCTTGCACTTTTCGAGCTCGGTCTTTTTCGCGATCACGAAGCCGAACCCGGGCACGCCCTGGATGCACTTGTTCGCGGACGACACGAGGAAGTCGATGCCGAGTTCCGCGACATCGAGCGGGATGCCGCCGAAGGCGCTCATCGAATCGACGAGGAACACGCGGCCGTGGCTCTTCACGATGCCCGCGATGTCCTCCAACGGATTGAGCATGCCGGTGGTCGTTTCGTTGTGAACGCAAACCACGTGGGTGATGGCCTGGTCCGCGGCGAGCGCGGCGTCGAGTTTGTCGATGTCCGGCGGCGCGAGTTCGCCGGAATCGTGGACGACGGTGTCGATGCCGAGCACCTTCGCGATGCGGCCGAGGCGGTTGCCGTATTCTCCGTTCGCCAGCACCAGCAGGCGGCCATCGGCCGGAACGGCGGAGCCGATCATGGCCTCGACCGAGAAGGTGCCGCTGCCCTGCATCAGGACGACGGTGTAGTCCTCCGGCTTGGTCGCGGTGGCCAGCTTCACGAGGCCCTCGCGGATCGGGGTGACCACGCCGAGGTTGTAGTCGTCATCCCACGTGCACCAGTCGCGCAGCATGGCGGCACGGACGGTGGGCGAGGTCGAGAGCGGGCCCGGGGTGAGGAGGATGTACGGATTTTCGAGATCGAGGTTCATGAGGAGGGCGATTTGAAATTTGAGATCTGAAATTTGAAATGAACACTCACCACGGCAGGCTGAAGGTCTTCACGTGGGTGAAGAACTTCATGGCCTCCACGACGCCTTCCTTGATTCCGAGGCCGGAATCGCGGACGCCGCCGAAGGGGGTGTGTTCGAGACGGTATCCCGGCACCTCATTGACATTGGTGGTGCCGGTCTTGAGCTCCTTCGAGGCGCGCATGGCGGCCTCCAGGTTGTTGGTGACGATCGCGCTGCTCAGGCCGAAGCGGCCGGAGTTGTAGTAGGTGATCGCGTCGTCGAGGTCCTTGATGGCGACGATCGGGCCGAGCGGACCGAAGCTTTCCTCGAACACCATCTCGGCATCGCGGGGGACGTTGGCGATCACGGTCGGCTCCAGCAGCGCCCCCTGGCGGTTGCCACCGAGCAGCACCTTCGCGCCCATCTTCACGGCGTCGTGCACGCGGCGCTCCAGCAACTTCGCGGAGTCCTCGGTGATCACGGTGCCCACGACGGTATCCTCGGCCTCCGGATCGCCGGACTTGTAGGTCTTCGCGAGCGCCACGAACTTCTCCGTGAAGGCTTCGAGAATGCTTTCCTGAACGAGGATGCGCTTCACCGCGGTGCAGCGCTGGCCGGAATTCCGGAACGATCCCTCGCAAGCGAGCTTCGCGGCGAGGTCGAGGTCGGCATCCTCCAGCACGATCAGCGGCGAATTGCCGCCGAGTTCGAGGCAGAGCTTCTTGTAACCGGCGCGCCTGGAGATCGCCTTGCCGATTTCCACGGAGCCGGTGAAGGTCACCACCTCGGTGCGCTCGTCCTCGATCATCGGATTGATGACTTCATCGAGGGTGCCGAGGAACATCGAGAGCATCCAGCCCGGGAGACCGGCTTCATAGAGCAGGGCGGCGAACTTCAGCGCGGTGAGCGGCGTGCGCTCGGAGGGTTTGAGAATGGTGGGAGCACCCGCGGCGATGGCCGGGGCAAGCTTGTGCGCCACCTGGTTGAGCGGGTGGTTGAAGGGCGTGATCGCGGCGATCACGTTCACCGGATAGCGGGTGGTGAAGATCTTCCGCGGCTTGCCCATCGGGCTGATGTCGCAGGAGAACACCTGGCCGTCATCGCGGAGGGCCTCCATGGCGGCGAATTCCAGAACGTCCGAGCTACGACCGGTCTCGTAGCGGGACTCCTTCATGCACAGGCCGGTCTCGCGGGTGATGAGGCGGGCGAATTCCTCGCGGCGCTCGGCCAGCAGCGCGGCGGCCTTGCGGAGGATGGTCGAACACTCGAAGCGGGACAGCGGCTTCTTGCCGCCCTCCAGCGCGGCCTGGATCGCCTCGTCGAGGTGCTCGCGTCCGATCAAGGTGGCGGTGCCGGTCAGCGTGCCATCGTAGGGATAGCGAACCTCCAGCGTGCGTCCCGTTTCCACCGCGCGGCCGGCGATGTAGGCGGGCATGTGGACCGGGGCGAAAGCGGCGGCGCCGTTCACGGCGGGAGCCTTTTCAAGAGTGGTGGTGCTCATGACAAATCAGTTGCTCGCGTTGCAGGCGAAATCGAAGACGTCGAAATTGCGCGGGTCGCCCTGCGCCTTGCGGGTGTATTCCGCGTTGAGCGGTTCGGAGAGGAGCAGCGGGACCATCTCCTCGTAACGGCCGCCGTGGGAGCGCAGCCCGCCGTTCAGCACGCCGAGGTCGTGGTGCCCGGGGGTCTTGCCGACCACGTAGTCGCGGCCGCAGAGCACGGTGAGGTCACCGATGCGGTCCGGCGCGAGCTCCAGCTTCAGCGCGGACATCTCCCGGTTGTATACCTCGGTGATGCCGGTCTGGCGGATCAGGAAATCAGCGATCTCATCGGCCTTCGAGACATCATCCAGGTGGACCATCACCAGCGAGCCGAGCGCGCCATGGTGCACCACGTACGGATCGGTGATCGGACAGATCACCCGCAGGCCGTTGCCGAAATGCTCCTTCAACAGCGTTTCGACGTAGATCACGTTCGGCGAACCATCGGCCTTGTTCTTCGCGTTCATTCCGTGGTCGGCAGTGGCGGCGACGATGCATCCGGCGTCCAGCAGGCGGCCGATCTGCTCATCGAGGCGGCGGTGGAACTCCAGGCTCTCCGGAGCCTCCGGCGCGTACTTGTGCTGCATGTAGTCGGTCAGCGACAGGTAGAGGAAGTCCGCCTTGCCCTGCTCGACGAGCGCGGCACCGGCCTCCAGCACGTAGACCGAGGCATCGCCGGAATAGATCTCCGGGCGCGGCTTGCCGATGATCGACTCGGCGTTGTCCACGCCGTGGGTTTCCATCTTCGCCTCATTGACCTTCTCCGAGGAGAACACGATCCCGCCGCGCTCGACGATGCCATCGCCCAGCACGGTGCGGAGTTTCTCCTTCGCGGTGATGAAGGCGACCTTACGACCCGCATCGGCGGCGGCGGTGAGAAGCGTGCCACAGCGGCGGAACTCCGGTCCGTTCATCATGACTTCCTCGCCGGTCTCGGGATTGAGGAAGAAGTTGCCGCAGATACCGGTCACGGCGGGTGGCATGCCGGTGACGATCGCCGAGTTGTTGACGTTGGTGAAGGACGGCAGCGCGCCGCGAACCATGCCGCGGTAACCTCGCTTCACCATCGCTTCGGTGCGGGGCATCTTGCCCGCCGCGATGGAGACGGAGATGTATTCATCGGCGCAGCCGTCGATGCAGAGAACAGCGATGGGACGGGACGGCGGATTGTAAGACCGGTTGTTGGCAACAAAGGACATGATCGAATGCAAATGACGTGGATAAACGGACGCTTGTCATAGTCGGCGCGGCGGTAATTCCTGTCCACGACAGAAACCCCAACATGATTGGCAAATTGACTGTCGACTTTGACGAAGCCGACACGCCGCCGCGCTCAGCCCATCCGCCAATTTCATTGACATTAATGCAGGCCAGGAAGAGAGCTTGGATATGCCCGCAAAGCCCAAGGAATCCGTTGCGAAAACGTCCTTCCGGGTCGGCGTGCGCCTGACCGATTGGGCGCAGGGATTCGGCAACCGCATCTACGGCGGCATCCTCGACTTCATCCGCTCGGGCGTGCAGTTCGAGCTGGAGTTCGAGCAACCGAGCGGCGGCGACATCGAGCCGGTGAAGCTCGACAAGCACTGGGATGGCGATGGGCTGCTCGTTTTCCGCTACACCCAGGAGGAGGCGGAGGCCTGGAGCGCGCGCGGCATCCGCGTGGTGAACCTGAGCTCGGAGGAGCCGTCGAAAGGCCCCGTCTTTCCGCGGGTGACGATGGACAACCAGCGCTGCGGACGGATGGCCGCGGACCACCTGCTCACGCTGGGCCTGAAACGCTTCGCGTTCTGGCACGATCCCAACCGTGTCTACTCCGATGAACGCCTCGAGGGCTTCCGCCAGCGGCTCGCGGAGGAAGGTCACGAGGTGGAGATCCTCTCGATCCCCTCCAGCACGTTTCCCAAGAACCTGCGCGCGCGCCAGATCGAGGAAATGGGCAAGCGCCAGATCGGCCGCCTGCAACCACCTTGCGGGCTCTTCGCCAAGGATGACATCACCGCGGTCTGCGCGATCCGCGCCGCCCGCCAGTGCGGCCTGCGCGTGCCACAGGACATCCCGGTGCTCGGCGTGTCCGATGACATCGTCTACTGCCACGCCACCCGCCCGCCGATCAGCAGCCTGCGCTTCCCCGGCCGCGCGATCGGGCAAGCCGCCTCCGAGCTGCTGCACCGCATGATGTGCGGCGAATCGTTTCCTTCCGACACGCGGATCAAGATTCCCTCGCTCGGCGTGGTGGTGCGGGAGTCCACCGGCCATGTCGAACTGCCCGACCCGATCGTCAGCGCGGCCCTCAACCTGATCCGAAAATCCGACCCGAAGGAACCGCTGACCGCGGAGGAACTGGGCCGCCGCGTGGGAGCCTCCCGCGAGGCCCTGCGCGTGCGTTTCCGCGAGGCCCTCGGTCGCACGCCGAAGGAAGAGATCGACCGCATCCGCGCCGAGCACGCCTGCGAGCTGCTCAAGCGCACCAACGCCACGCTTCAGAAGATCGCCTCCGACTGCGGCTTCAACGGCAGCGATGAGTTCTGCCGTTTCTTCAAGCGCGTCAAAGGCGTGACTCCCGGCACCTGGCGGAGCACCTGAGCCGCCGGGTCACTGGGTGACCGCAAGACGGGCGAACAGTTTCGTGCGGCCGTTCTTCGGAATGGTCACGGTGACGATCTCCGCATCCACGCCATCGGGCTGGACCGCGATGCCATCCGTGACCTCCGTCCAAGTGCCGCCCGCAAGCGACTCGCTGGTCTCGACATGCGGGTTCATGGAAATCGACTGGGTGGTGCGGCGGAAAGTGAACACGAGATTGCTCCCATTTTCCTGCACCGTCGGCAGTCCGGCGGAGGCGATGCCCGGCTCCGTGCCGAGCACGAACTCGATGCCATTGGAAACGCCGTCCTGATCCGGATCGGCATTGAACGCGCTGTCCTGGCCGCCGGTGAGTTTCGAGGAAACCCAGCCGATATAGCCCGTGGCCGCAGGTCCATAAACAAGCAGCAGGTTGTTCCCGGAGGTTTGCAGCGACCAAACCCCGCTGCCGGAGAAGCCGCTGACCGCCACCGACCAATTCCCCGCCACCAGACCGGTCGGCGCGCTGTTGCCCGAGGCGATCACGAAGCTCTTCGTGCCTTCGGTGAAGTTCACCAAGCCCGCGGCATTCACGTTCACGGTGAGTTTCGAGCCGCTGGTGGCCGTGACGTTCACCGCATTGGCCGCGATCGTGTCGTAGCCCGTGCCCGCGGCACCGTTCCAATCGGCGAGATCAAACGCGATGGCGGAACCGACGCCGAGGGTGAGCGTATTGCCGATCGTCAGGGTGCCCGTCGTCACACCCGGAGCCACCGTGCCGGAAATCGAAACCGGGCGGTTGATCGTGCCCGTGCCACCGAGGGTCGCGCCGGAGGAAACCGCGACGACATTGGAAGCCGCGGCCAGCGAGCCGATCACCTGCAGCTTGCCCGCGGCAACCGTGACGTCGCCGGTGTGGGTATTGGCCGTGGAGAGCGTCATCGCGCCAGTGCCGCTCTTGGTGAGGGCGGCGGTGCCCGCGAGCGCGGCGGTGATGTCCACCGCGTTCGCACCGGTGTCGAAGGTCGTCGCGGTGCTGAGCGTCACCGGGTGGGTGAAGGTCATCGGCGCGAGGAACGAGAGCTTCGAGCCCGTGTTGGCGTCGATCACCACGCTGTTGGCGGCGGCACCGAAGGAGGCATTCGAGGTGATCGAGACGCTGCCGCGGTTAAGCTGGGTCTTGCCGGTGAAGGTGTTCGCGCCACTCAGGAGGAACACCGCGGCGATGTCACCGGTGGTCGAGGTATTCAGGTAGAGCGTGGTGTTCGCGCCACCACCGGAGATCACACCGGAAAGCTCGAGCTGCTTGCCCGCGCCGGACGCCATCAACACCGTGCGCAGTACTCCGGCGGAGTCGGCGGGCAGGACGATCGGATTCGCCAGCGTGGAAACCGCGGGCAACGAAGTCGCATCAAGGAAGCCCGCCGAGGCGGTCGTCGCCACCGTCAGTGCGCCGGTGCCGAAGGCACTCGCCACCACCGGCGTAAGGCTGCCCTCCACCAAACTGATGCCACCGGTGTCGGTGCCCGCGCCTTCCAAACGCAGAGCCGCGCTGCCGCGTTTCACGACCTGAGCGCCGTAGGTGATGGCACCCTTGAGCGTATCGGCGGTGGCCTGGGTATCGATTACCGTCTGGGAGAGCACATTCACCGCATGGCCCGCGCCGAGTGACACCGTGCCTTCCAGCACCAGACCGGAATTGGCGAGATTGCTGGAGACATCGAGCGCCAGGCCGTTGGCGGCATTGCCGAGCGAGCCATCCGAGGTCAACACTAGGCCGCCGCGATTGATGCGGACGCGTGAGACCGTGAAGGTGTTCGCCGCGTTGCCGAGCCGGACCTTGCCGACATCGTTGGAGGACGAATCGTTGTCGATGAGCAGCTCCTGGTTCGAGTTGCCGCCGGTGAGGATGCCCGAGAGCGAGACCGTGACGTTCGTCTCATCGGTGAGCAAGCGGGTGGTCACCGCGGAAGGCGGCGATGAAAGCACCAGGTTATTCGCGAAGTTGCCGCTGCCCAACGAGGGCGCGAAGTAGAACGCCGTCATGCTCGACGTGTTCGAGAGGGTGATCGTGCCGCTGCCGAGCGCGCCGAACGCTCCCACGTTCACCGCCCCCGCGCCCTGGCTGTCCGGCCCTGCGGAAAGCGAGGCCGAGGAAAAGCCGTTCGCGCTGGAGAGCGTGAGCGTGCCCGCGCCGGTCTTGGCCAGGCTGCCGCCGAGAATCGATCCGCCGCTGAAGGTGTAGGAGCCCGCGCCGGAGATCGTGACCGTCGAGGGCGTCACGCCACCCACGTCCACCGCCACGGTTTCGCCAGTGGCACCGGTGAAGAAGGTTTCGTTACCGGTGGCGAAGATCGCGCCATCCATCCAATTCGCATCGGAGGTGTTCCAATTGTTGTTGGCGTTCGCATCATCCCAGATCCGTTGGTTCGGCCCGGGCACGAAAACGCTCTGCTTCAGGTTCGCCTCCGCGGTGCCGAGCAGCACGAGCTCGTAGGCATTGGTGCCCGGGTCCGGCGTGAGATCGGTGGCGGATGTCTGCGCCAGCGTGAAGGTGCCGATGGGCGTTCCATTCCGGCGCAATTCAAAACCGGTCAGGCCGGGAACGCCCGCCGCCGGCATCGACCAAGCGAGCTGGGCGGAGCCACCGCTGCGGACGGCGGTGAACGCCGGACCGGTGACGAAGCCATCCTCCGCGAGATTCCACGCCGCCGGAATGCTGAGCCCGAGATAACGCATCAGCGTGGCAGGCACCGCGCCATGCCCCGGGCTGGCGGCGCTCACGCCCACCGGCACCCCGCCGCCGGAGACGACAAACGCGATCGTCCGCTCACCCGCCGATTGCCCGCCGTGGTCCGCGGTGATGATGACCATCCACTGCTCGGATGCATAGTTCGGCCGTGCGGCCACGGCATTCATCACATTGCCGACGAGCGTGTCCACGTTCGTGATCGCGGCCAGGTATTCGGGAACACTGGTGGAGAATCCAAGCGAGTGGCCCGCGCCATCGCATTGGTCGAAGTGGAGGAACATCACGTCCGGATTCGCGGACGCGAGGTTCGCCACCGCCTTCGCCGCCACATCGCTGTCACGCAGCGCGTAGCTGGAGCCGCTGCCCTTCGCGTGATAGCCGAAGTAGCTCGGCTGCGCGGCCACGGTGTAGTCCTCGATCCAGTTCCAGCTCGCGATCGAGCTCACGTAGGTGCCGGGCTTGGTTTCGACCAGATGGCGGGCGAAATGCGGGGCCTGGCTCACCATGTAGGAACCGGTGGTGGCGGGCTGGTCGTAGGGTGGCGACGAGTTGTCGACCACGTGGTGGAGGTTCGTATAGGTGCCGGTGAGGATGCTCGTCCAGCCCGGGCCGGAAATCGTCGGCTGCTGGGTGGGCCCGCCGAGTTCCCCGCCCGCGTGCGCGTTCCAGGTCACGGTGCCATTGGCCACGAGGGCCGCCATGTTCGGCGCGTTCCCCGTGTCCACCTGCTGCTTGAGCGCATCGGCGCGGCAGCCATCGATGCCGATCACCAGCACGTGCTTGCCCCCGTAGAGATTCAGCGGCGGAGCCGCGGGCGTGTAAACGAGCACCAGGTTGTTGCCCGATGCCTGGACCGCCCACGTGCCGGTGCCGCTGAAGCCGGTAGTGGTCACGGTGACGTTGTCGGCGGCGAGGCCGGTCGGCGCGCCACTGGCGGCAACCAAGGTGAAAGTCTTCGCGGTTTCGGCGAAGCCGGTCATGCCGGTGGCATTCACCCGCACGGTGAACTTCGAGGCGGAGGTCGCTGTTAGAGAAAGCGCCCCGGACGTCACGGTGTCGTAGCCGCTGCCCGCGCTGCCACCCCAGTTCGCGAGCTGGAGATCATAAGCTGATCCCGGAGCCAGCGTGAGCGCGCCAGTGGTCAGCGTGCCGACACCCGCCACGCCGGGAGCGAGCGCGCCATTGAGCGTCACCGGGCGGTTCACCGCGCCGGTGCCCGCGAGCGTACCGCTGGCCTGGACGGTGACCGCGGAGGACGAGCTGGAAAGTGAGCCGGTGACCGCGAGCGTGCCCGCGCTGACGGTGGTGGCGCCGCTGTAGGTGTTCGCCGCGGAAAGCGTGAGCGTGCCGGTGCCGGACTTGGTGAAGGCATTGCCACCTCCAAGCACTCCGCTGGCAGTCACGGCGTTCGCTCCGGTATCAAAGACGGTGGAGGTCGTGAACGTGGTACCGCGGGTGTAAGCCGTCGGGTTGGTGAAGATCAGTTTCGAGCCCGAGTTCGCATCAAACACCAGCGTATTTCCAGAGGCCCCCAACGCGGCATCCGAATCGATCTGCAGGCTGCCGCGGTTCACCTGCACCTTGCCGGTGAAGGTGTTCGTGCCACTGAGGCGGAAGATCCGCGCGGTGTCGCTGGAGGTGGTGTTGTCGAGATACAACACCGTACCCGTGCCACCGCCGCTGATCGTCCCCGACAGGGTGTAAACGCTGCCGGACGATCCGGCGTTGACGATTTTCCGATACGCGCTGGTGGCATCGTTCGGCAGCACGACGTCATTCGCGAAGGTCTTGCTGGCGGAGCCGGAGAAGTAGAGGAAGTACGCCGAAGCCCCGCTGGCGGGGGCCGATGCGGAGGACACCGAGCCGCTGCCCACCGTCAACGCCCCGCTGCCCAGCGTGCCGCTGGCCCCGAGGGAAATGCTGCCGCCATTGAGCGCGGTGGCGCTGAAGGCATTCGCAGCGCTCAGCGTGAGCAACCCGCTGCCCGCCTTCGTCAGCGAGCCGCCGATCGACCCGCCGGTGAACGTGTAAGCCCCGCCGCTGATGCTGGTGGAAGCCGGGGTCACCCCACCGGCCACCACGGCAACGGACTCGCCGCTGCCGGAAAACACCGCCGCATCGCCATTGGCGAAGGTGGCACCGCCGGTCCAATTGGCGTCCGTGGTGTTCCACGCGTTGTTTGCATTGGCGTCGTCCCAGGTGACCGTGGCGGCACACACCGCTTGGAGGGAACAAAGGAAGGGAATCAGGCAATGAAGCTTGCGCATGGCGGGCGGTTTTTGAACGAGCCACGAACCAACCTCACAACTCCGTCACCGTGAAGTGGCACGAACGCCTAAAGGATTGACAGAATCGCTAGCGCTTGGGAATCGGGCCCGTCCTCTCTTCCTGAAAACTGAACACTGCAAACCAGCAAACTCCGCCTCGAGACTCGACTCCCCCATTTCCGCTCTGAGCACTTGGCAAATGGCTTTGGCAAATTTACAAGACCCGTGGATTGATTTGTTATGCGAGGACGACGGAATGCCAGCCTGCCTGAATTGAAGCGCCGCTACCGCGTGGGGGTGCGATTGATCGATTGGTCGCAGGGTTTCGGCTACCGTCTCTTTCCCGGCATCCTGGAGGTGGCGCGCTCCGGCAACGACATCGAGCTGGAGTTCGAGCAGCCCAGCGGCGGCGACCTTGCTCCGGTACGCATCGACGAATCCTGGGAAGGCGACGGCCTGCTGGTTTACCGTTACACGGCGGCGGAAGCGGTGGCATGGAAGCGCAAGGGCATCTCGGTGGTGAACCTCAGTGCCGAGCATCCACTCAATTGCCCGGTGTTCCCGCGCGTCACCCTCGACAATGATGCCGCCGGAACGATGGCCGCCCGCCACCTGCTCACGCTGGGCCTGAAGCGCTTCGCCTACTGGCACGATCCCCACCGCCGCTACTCGACGGAGCGCTTGGAATCGTTCCGCCGCGAGATCGGCCGGAACGGCTACGACGTTCAGGTGCTGGAGGTGCCCGCTTCCCACTATCCGGACGCGGACCGTGCCCGGAAGATCGAGGACCTCGCGTGGCGGCTGTTGGCAAAACTGGAGCCCCCCATCGGGCTCTTCGCGAAAGATGACATCTCCGCCGTCTGCGCCGTGCGCGCGCTGGCGACCCTGGGCCTGCGCTGCCCGGAGGACGTGCCGGTGCTGGGCGTGGCGGACGACATGGTCCACTGCAGCGTGACCCGCCCGGCGCTGAGCAGCGTGCGCTACCCCGGCCGCCTGATCGGCAGCCAGGCCACCCAGCTCCTGATGCGGATGATGCAGGGCGAGCAGGTGCCGGAGGGCACCCGGACCCTGGTGAAACCGGTCCAACTCACGCTCCGCGAGTCCACCGGCCTGGTGGAACTGCCGGACGAGGTCGTCACCAAGGCGATGCGCTTCATCCGCGGCACCGTGCCCGAGCGCGGCGTGAGCGTGGAGGAGCTCTGTCGCACCGCGGGCGTTTCCCGTGAGCTCCTGCGCCAACGGTTCCAGACCGTGCTCGGTCGCACGCCGAAGGAAGAAATCGACCGCCAGCGCGCCCAGATCGTCTGCGACAAGCTGCGCCGTACCAACTGGACGATCGATCGGATCGCGGGCGATCTCGGATTCGGCGCGGCCGATGAACTCTGCCGCTTCTTCAAGCGCACCACCGGCACCACCCCGGGAGAATTCCGCCGCGGCGGAACGCCCACCAAGATCCACTGATCAGCCGACGCGGAAGGCGGCGATCCGTTGCGCACGTTTCGCCATCCGCCGGAGGCGGAGCCCGGAAGCACCGCCAACCATGGCTCCGAGCCACAGGCCCGCCACCACATCCGAGGGATAGTGGTAGGTGCCCACTGCCCGTGAGCCCCCGATCACCAGCGAGCACACCGTGAGCGGCACCCCGGCCCACGGCACTGCCATCAGCACCGGGGTCGTCCCCGCGGCGGCAAAGGAGGAGTGCCCGGAAGGAAAGCTGTTGTAGTTCGAGCTGAAGGAAGGCCCCACGCAGGACCACGGCTGGAGATTCTGGCGCACCATTTCCCGCGGCCGCGCCCGGCCCACCGTGAACTTGATCACCCGCCCCACTGCCCCCACCACCAACGCCGAAACCAGCACGCTCACCACCAGCTTCCGGAGAAACGCGGTCCGATGCACCGAGTGGATCGCCGCCAGCACGACGAAAATCAGGGCTGTGAAGCCGAAATCACCCGCCACATTCACCCACCGGCAAAATCCAATCTCCGCAAGTGCCTGCTTCGGCGGGCACGTACGAAGGTGGGTCGTGATCGCCGTCAACCAAGGACCGTCCACCTGCCAAACCAGCAAAGCACTGACAATCAACCCCACAAGTGCCCACAGCTTCAGGTGGCCGCGCCGCCACGCCCTTTTCAGCCCCCCCAACTCGCTCCGGACATCCCGCCAGAACCGCAGGCGGGGCTTCCTCCGAACCGCCGGCCGTGCAGAAACGAACGGGCCGGGAAACGGCACGGCGGTGGCGGCGATCTCAGGTTCGGCAGGCTCCATGGGGCGGTCTTCTGAACGTGAGTCAAACTCATGCCAGAGCCCCCCTGCGAGAGCGAGAAAATGACGAAATGGTAATAAGGGATGACCGTCTGGGACCCTTTTACCCTCGCGATCCCCGGATCAGACGGGCAAGGTGCCGCGAGATGCGGATACTTGTCGTCGAAGATGAAAGAAAGGTGGCTGCCTTCATCCAAAGCGGTCTCGCCGAACAGGGCTGGGAGGCCGAAATCTGCCACGACGGCAACGAGGGCTTGGCTCTGGCAACCGCCGGCTCCTACGAGGCACTGGTGCTGGACCTCATGCTACCCGGCCTCGACGGCCTTGGAATTTTGAAGGAACTCCGCAGGAGCAGCAACCCGGTGCCCGTGATCATCCTCACCGCCCGCGGTGACGTGGACGACCGCGTACAGGGCCTCGACCACGGCGCGGATGACTACCTTGCCAAGCCGTTTTCGATGATCGAGCTCGTCGCCCGCCTGAAAGCGCTCGCCCGCCGGCGCTCCGGGGAAAGCGTGACCATGATCCGCTGCGGCGACCTCACCGTGAATCTCCAGACCCGCGAGGTAAAACGCGACGAACTGCGGATCGAACTGACCGCCCGCGAGCTTGAACTGCTGCTGCTCTTCCTCGGCAGCCCCGGCCGCGTCTTCACCCGCACCCAGCTCTGCGAGCACGTCTGGGGCTATCATTTCGACCCCGGCACGAACGTGGTGGACGTGGCAATCCAGCGCCTCCGCCGGAAGGTGGACGAGGAGCATGCGGTGAAACTGATCCACACCGTCCGTGGCACCGGCTATATGATGAAAGCACCATGAAGCCCCTGCCGATCCGCTGGAAGATCTCCGCCGGGACCGCCGCCGTCACCGGTGCCTCCCTGCTGGTGTTCTCGATCGGCTCCTTATTCAGCTTCTATGCCGGGCAGGCCGAGATTGCCGATCTGGCGATCCACGCGGAATCCGCCCGGATCGGCCACACCCACAAGGCCGACGCCTTCGGCGGCGGATGGCAAATCCACGATACGCCCGGCCAGCCGATGGTCCTCTACTATCTGGTCCAGGAGGAGGACCACCGGATCAATGGCCCGACCATGGTGCCCCATGAGATCATCGCCAAGGCGCTTGCCAGCCGGAGGCCCAGGACCTTCTCCAGCCCGGGCGGCTATTGGCGGGCCTATTCATTCAATGTCGGCACCCGGCCGGTGGTCGTCGCCTACGAACTGGTGGAGGTGCAGGAGCAGCTCATCGAACTCCTCGCCGCGTTTTCCGTCACCATGCCACTGGCGATCATCCTCACGGCCGTCGCCGGATGGATCGTGGCCGGACGGGTCCTGGCACCGGTGCGGGAAGCCACCGAGGCGGCCCGGGGCATCGGTGCCCAGGCCTTGACCAAACGGCTGCCGAAAACCTCGGCGAACGACGAGATCGGCCAGTTGACGGATGTCATCAACGACATGCTGGATCGCCTCGAAAAGGGCCTGCGCCAGGCCGAACGCTTCGCGGCCGACGCCTCCCATGAGCTGCGAACCCCGCTCACGATCATGAAAGGGGAAATCGAAGGCCTGCTCTCCCTCCCCGATCTGCCGGTCCGGATCGAAGAAAAACTGGTGAGTCAACAGGAGGAAATCTCGCGGCTGGATCACATCACAGAGCGGCTGCTGCTGCTCGCCCGCCTGGACGCCGGGGCCTACACCCCGGGTCGTCAAACCGTAGACTTCAGCACCTTGGTCGCCGGAGCCTGCGAAGATGTCGAACTACTCACCTCCAGCCGCGGCCTGGCCATGACCACCCGCGTGGAACCCGGCTGCCGGGTCTCCGGCGATTCAATCCTGCTGCGCCGCGTGGTTCTGAACCTGCTCGACAACGCCGCCAAGTTCAGCCCCGCCGGAGGCTCCCTCACCTGCACCCTCGCCCATGAGAGCCCGTGGGTACGGTTGACTGTTTCCAACAGCGGGCCAGGAATCCCGGAGGGGGAAAGGGAACGGATCTTCGAACGCTTCTACCGCACCGACGAAGCACGGGTGCGAGCCGGCTATGGATTGGGCCTGAGCCTGTGCCAGGAGATCGTCCGCGCCCACGGTGGGCAAATCCAGTTGGAGGAGCCGGGCCAAAGAGACGAAACCGCCTTCACGGTGATGCTGCCAAGCCTGCCGGAAGACGCGGACTGACGAGATAAAAACCGGGCCGGCGCTCCTCCAAGCCACCGACCCGGTCTCTCATCCATGAAATCTCAGGACCCGCTCTTCGTCACCTTGAGGCGGGCGAAGAGCTTTGGATTGGACCCCATCGGAATCGTCACGGTCACGGTGTCCGCGCCACCGCCGTTCTCCGCGATGGTCACCAGACCGCCGCTGGAAGCACCGATCGGCACATCCGTCCAGCCCGTGAAGTCACTGCCGTATTGAACCACCTGGGTGGTGTCCGTCTCGGTGTCGTCACCGCGGTGGTAGGTGAAGACGAGGTTGTTTCCAGAGGTCTGGACAGTGGAGCCGATGGTCCCATTGTCCGCGAGCGTCGGATCCCCGCCGAGCACGTATTCGATCAGATTCGGCACGCCATCGTTGTCGTAATCATCCAGCGGTCCGCGCTTGTTGGCGGGCAGCGTGCCGTAGTTGTTGACCCAGGTGTCGAAGGCGGTGCCCAGCGTGTAGGCCAGCTCGAGCTGGTTGCCATTGACCTGCAGCTTCCACGTGCCTGCTCCGGAGAAGCCGGTGGTGGTCACCGTCCAGTTGTCGGCGACAAGGCCGCTCTGCGTGCCGGTGGCGATCACGAAGGTCTTGTTCACGTCGGTGAAGTTCGCCAGCGCGGAAGCATCGACATGCACTGTGAGTTTCGAAGCCGCGGTGGCGGTGATGGCCACCGCCGTTGCGGAAAGCTGGTCGTAGCCGGTGCCAGCGCTGCCGGTCCAATCCCCCAGATCGACATTCAAGGTCGAGCCCGCGGCGAAGGTGGCGGTATTGCCGACCGTCAGGGTGCCCACGCCATTGCCCGGCGCCACGGTGCCATTGACGGTCACCGGCCGGTTGATCGTGCCGGTGCCGGTCAGCGTGCCCGCCGCGACGGTGAGCGCCGCGGTGGAGGTGGACCAGGTGCCATCCACCTGCAGGGTGCCGGCGGCGACCGAGGAAACCGCGGTGGTCGTCATTGCCCCGGGCATGATCAGACGACCGGTGCCCTGCTTCACGAAACGGCCCGCGCCGCTGATCGGCCCCTGGATGGTGCCGGTGTAGGATTGCACGTCGATCGGGTCGTCATTGCCACCCAGATCAATCGCGCGGGCGGGAGGCAACACGATGTTGTCGGCACCGAAACGCAGCGCGCCGTTCAGATTCTCCGATTCATGGCGGATGGTGTTGGCCGGATCGCCCAGCGCCTCGTTGGAGGTGAAGACCAGCGATCCGCGCCAGATCTCGATGCGGCCTTTGAAGTCGTTGGCCGGGTTGTCGAGGATCAGCACGTTGTTGTGGTTGCCTCCGACATTGGAGTCCACCAGACGGTATTGCTGGCCCGCGGTCCCGCCGCTGAGCTTGCCGGTCAGCCGCACCGTGGTCACCGCGGACGGGGCGGTGACGATGAACTGCTGTTGGCCGGTGGCGGGAAGGGTGAAGTTGTGGCTGACCGTGGTGGTCGTGCCGTTGCCGAAGTTGAATCCGATCTGTCCGCCATTGAACACCACCGCGCTGCCGGCCAGCGCGTCCGGATTGGCCATCACCACCGATCCACCGGTGATGGTGGTGGCACCGCTGAACGTGTTGGAGCCGGACAAGGTCAGCGCGCCCGCTCCCTGCTTGGTCAGGGTGCCGATCCCGCTGATCGGTGCGGCAATCGAGGTCGCCGAGCTGCGGTTCACCACCAGGGCGGTATCCACCTGGATGCCGGAGGGATTGGTCCCGATCGCTCCCGTGGTGCCGCCGTTGCCGATCTGCAGGGTGCCCCCTGCCACCCAGATGAGGCCGGAGGAATCGAGGGTGCCGGTGACCACCGTGGTGCCGATGCCCGCCTGGGTGATGGTGCCCACGCCGGTCACCGCGTTCGCGAGAACGGCCGAGTCCGAGCGGTTGAGCACCAGGCTGCCCTGGTTGACGATCGAGCCCGTGCCCAGGCTGCCGGAGGTTCCGCCGGCACCAAGCTGGAGAACGCCCGCCGAAATGGTGGTCGTGCCCGTCAACGTGTTGTTGTTCGCGATCACCACCGTGCCGCCCCCCGCGACGTTCAGGGTACCCGATCCATCCAAGGCACCGGATCCGGAAAGGGTGTAGGTGTGCGTGAGGTTGTTGAAGTTGATGCTGCCCGGCTGGAGCGTCCCGGACAACACGGGCGTGAAGTTCGCGGCGTTGTCATCGAAGAGCACGATATCCTGCTGAAAGAACGTGTCCGGGCTACCGCCGTTCGACCAGTTCTGTGTGGTGGTGTCCCAGGCCGTACCGTTCGCACCGGTCCACCCCAGCACTCCGATCACGCCGTTGAACGTCACGCTGATCGAGCTGTTCGTGCCCGATCCATAGTCCACGGTGCCCGCCAGACGGCTGCCACCCAGGCCGGTGAAGCTCACCGGCGGCTGCGCCGAAAGGGTCCCGGTGTAGTTCACCAACGGATACGCCACGCCGATGCTGGGAGTCGCCAGCACATTCACCGTGATGCCGCCACCGGTCGTGGTGTAGTTCCCGTTCACCGTCAGGAGATCCTTCGTGGCGCCCGAGATGTCGAGGGACAGGCTGCCCGCGGATTGGGTGAGCGAGGCGGTGGTGAAGCTGCCGATGGGGTCGGCCGCAGCACCGAACTTGAACGTTCCGCCGCTGATCCCGAGCGTCGCCGCCGCCGCGGTGGTGCCCGTCACGTTCAACGTGCCACCCGCCACCGCGATCGCGGTGGAGGTCGAACTACCGGTGAGGTTCAGCGTTCCGGAGTTGACGGTGGTGGCTCCGGTGTAGGTGTTCACCCCGGAGAGCGTGAGTGCACCAGTGCCATCCTGGACGAAGCTGCCCGTGCCCGAAACCACCGCCGCGTAGGTCACCGCGTCGCTGCGCTTGAACGTGAGCGAGGTGGTCGCGCCGTTCAGGTTCACCGGCGTGGTGATCGAGCCGGTGGTGCCACCGATGCCGACCTGCACGCTGCCAGCGTTGACCTGCAATCCACCGGTGCCCGAACCGGTGCCATTCAGGATCAGGTTGCCGGTGCCCGTTTTAAGGGTCTGCCCGGTCACCGTCATCGGACCATCGATCCGGCTGCCGGTGAAAGCCTGGGTGTTGATCACCGTGGTGGTGAGCACGGAAACGGCGCGCGCGGTATTGAGCGTGATGTTGTCCGCGCCGAAGATCAGGCCGGTGCCGTCGTTGCTGGATGTGACGTCCAGGGTGAGGTCATTGTTGGCATTGCCCAGCGCGCCGTCGCTAGTGAACTCGAGGCCGCCGCGGTTGATGAGGAAACGGCTCATCGTGAAACTGTTCGAAGCGTTGGTGAACTTGAACCGTCCCACGCCCGCGCTGGTGTTGTTGTCGAGCCGCAGGGTGGCCGAGGCATTGCCGCCGGAGATGAGCCCCGAGAAGGTGGTGATGCGGCCGGCCGCGCTGCCGGAAAAGCGGGTTTCCACGTTCGCGGACGGCAGCGTGATCGCATTGGACAGGGTGCCGGTCGCCCCGAAAAACAGCGGCGTGATGCCCGCGGTGTAGGTGAAGGAAATCGGACCGGTGCCGAGCGCAGTGTGGTTTCCGGAAGTCACCAGCGAGGTCGAGATCGCGCCAGTCGTCTGGGACAAGGTGCCGTTGGAAATGGTCACGCCGGAGAAGGAGTTCGCCGCGGACAGGGTCAACGTCCCCGTCCCCGCCTTCGACAGTGTGCCGCCGAGGATGGAGCCGCCGCTGAGGGTGTAGCTGCCGTTTCCGGTGATGCTGGTGGCAGCGGGAGTCACACCCGCTGCATCGACGGTGACCGTTTCGCCGGTGGCCGCACCGAAGGTCGCGCTGTCACCCGTGGTGAAAACGGAAGCCCCGCCGGTCCAGTTGGCGTCAGTGGTGTTCCAGTTGTTGGAAGGGCCGGCTTCGTTCCACGTGACGCTGGCGGCCAGCGAGGGGGAAGCTGAAAGCAGGAAACACAGGAAGAGGCGGGAAGGTTTCATGAGGAACGAAGGAGCTGTGGGTAGGCTCGCATCGTGCTCCTCTCCTTCCGGTCCTCACAATGGTCGTTTGGCTAAAACCATTGGCTATTTCACCACAGCCCCGGGATTTTTTTGTCAGCCTTGGAACCTTGCGGTGCCACGCACAAGATCCTGCTTCACGTGCAGGAACGAGCGCCCCTCCACATGGCTGCGGAGGTCGCCATTGATCATCACGGCCAGCGGTCGGCCGCATGGCAAAGGCAACGCGGCGACATGTTCAAGAAAGGGTCCGTCGGTGTGGTAGCTGTTGCCGAAAGCCGCCAGCACGAACACCTGCTTGCCAGGATTCGCGCCGCGCGCGCGTTCGATCTCCTCGATCACCGCCGCGGTTTTCCCCGCGCCGTAGGTCACCGGATGGTCGAGACAATCCGACAAGTAGCCATGGTGGATCTCGGTGCGGATGCCGCGGCAGCACGAAATCTCCAGCCCCAGCTCCGCGACGATCCCGCGGATGAACACGTCCGGGCTCGCTGAAACCACGTGCACCGCCACGCCGGATGCGCGCAGCGTTTCGATGATGCGGGCCGAGGATTCGAAAACATGCCCGATCTGCCGCTCGCGGAAATGGCGGGCCGCCAGCGCGACCACCTCATGCTCGCGCGCGCCGCCCATCGCCTTCGCCAGAAACGGATAGGCAGCCCATGCGCCGACCTCGCGCTCGAGCCGCCGGTAGTCGGCCAGCCCGCGGGCCACGCCCAGCTCGGTGGCCGGATAGGCCTTGGCGTGTCCCGCGAGGATCACCTCTTCCAGCAAGCCGCTGTATACCTGCCTGCCCGCGTCCGAAAGACCCTCGCAACAGTCCCCCTTCAGGATCGTGCCATCGAAATCCCAGAAAGTGAGGAACACGCAGCCGGACTCCTCCAGCAGCGTGCCATCCGGGCCTCCGCGGGCAAGGATGCCCCGGCGGAGCTGCTCCAGGCGCTGGAGAATCCCGGCGACATGGGCTTCCTCCTCCGGGCGGGAGAAGTCCTCCTGAACTGAAACGGATGTGATCAAAGTCGATCGGAAGGGGGTTCCAAGACAGGACCGTCAGCGGAGCTGGAAGTCCGTGATGAGCGCGGCGTGGTCGGACGGGAACTTCACCGGGTGGGATTCCTCCACCACGCTCGACACCGCCTTCCAACGACTGCCTTTGTAGTAGATGTAGTCGATCCGGTCAGGAAGTTGCTCCGGGAACCGCGGCGACCAGGTCCGGTCCTTCCGGCGGTCCACCCGCGGAGTCACCTCGCGGTAGGAGTCCGTGAACCCCGCCTCCGTGATTGCCACGCTGGTGGGCCAGCGGATCACCACGCCGAACTGGTCCTTGTGTTCCGCGGTGTAGTCGAGATGCGACATGCTGTTGAAGTCCCCGCAGATCATCACCGGCACGTCCTTGTATTTCGGATCCTTCAAGCGCTCCGCGATCCCGGACAGGATGCCCGCGATGTCCGTCCCGGACGCCTTGCAGGCGGCGAGAAGCTGGCTTTCGTCCAAACCATCGCGCGACCCCGGATCCGAGATCGACTTGTTGTAGCCGAGCCACACCGCGTAGAACGCCAGCTTGCTCTTGTCCGGCAGCTCCAGCAGCGCCCCGGAGCAGCAAAACTCCTTGTAGACCGAAATGTCCTCGATCACCGGATAGCGGCTGTGGATCGAGACGTTCGTGCCGCGCGGGTGGAACTGGAAGCCGAGGTCCTTGCTGATGAACTCGCCCGAACCATACGTCTCCTGCATCGAGACGATGTCCGGTTTCGCCGCACGGATGACGTCCACCACCCGCTTCGGCCCCTCCTCTTTCCCGTCATCGCGCCCGCCGTGCAGGATGTTCCACTGCATCACCCGCAGCTTGGAGGGATCGTCACTGAACCGGCCGAGTGGCTCGGCCTGCGTGACAAGGGCGGAAGCAGCGAACACCGCTGCCAATAGGATTGAAGGGTTCATGGAACGACAAAAGTGAAACATTGGTTGTGTGACGCAATAATGGTAAAATCGCCAGATGGTTTACATTTTCGACAATCAGGCCCACCGCTGGGCCTGCTGTTCCGCGAACGCCGGACCGACGGACATCCCGATGGTGAGCCCGCAGATCACGGTGACGCCGGGCAACGGCTGCTCCTCGATCCACGGCTTGTCCGGGTGCTTCGCGTAGTAGCCGAGCCACCGCTTCGCCACCGGGAACGGGCAACCGCGGAGGTGGCGGTGCGCGAGGCGGAACAAGAGCTGCTCCACCTCCGAGGACTGGTCGAAATCGTGCGGTGCGTCCGGCGCGGTGTATTCGTGGGAGTCCCCGATCACCAACGAACCATCGCTCGCCGCCTTCACCAGCAGATGGATGCCCAGCCGGTCCGATGCGGCATCCGTCGACTCTGCCAGCATCCGCTGGAATGCCGGGGACTCCGCGAACATCGGGTAGTGCCTCAGCGACCGGCCGAAGGCCAACCCGGGAATCCCGCGCGGCAGCCCCAGCGGCTCGGTCTGGAACATCGCCAGCTTGCACCGCCGGATCCCGCTGCGGACGAAGGTCTCCGGAAACAGCGTTTGGAATTCCTCGCCCGCGCACACCAGCGCCCGGTCCGCGACGAACTCCTCCCCCGCCGCCGTGCGAACCACGCATCCGGTACCGCGGGACTCGATGCCCACCACCGTGGTCGCGGGCCGATAATCCAGCCCCCGCTTCTCCTTCAGCCATTCCAACCAACGGAGGACGAACAACCGCGGATCGAGCGAACCCGCTTCAGGAAACACCAGCGCGCCCTGCATGCCCTCCTTCAGCAACCGGGGATGATGGCGGATCGCATCGCGCGGTTCCAATGTCCGGCACTCCAGCCCATGGTCCCCCGCCCGCTTCTGGAAGTCCTCGATCACCGCGGCCTCCGCGGCGGTCTCCGCCACCAGCAGCGCTCCACAGGGATCCCAGCCGAAATCAAACTCCCCCGCCAGGCCGCGGTAGATCTCCGCGGTCCGCAATCCGAGCCGCGCCGACGCCAGGTCCGGCGCGATGAACGGCCACGCCAGACCGAAGTTGCGGACCGAGCCCCCGTTCGGACGCGCATAGCGCTCGAACAACGCCACCCGCTTCCCCTGTGCCAGCAGGGCCGCGGCGAACGATGCCCCGAGGATGCCGCCGCCAACGATGATGTGGTCCCAGGTCCGCTTCATGAAACCGTGATGCCCGCTCAGGATTTGGGCTTCGCCTGCGGGGCCGCCGCCGTGGCCGGCTTGCCCAGGCCGAAGGTGCCCGGCTCCCAGCCCCACTCCGCCTTCACCGGCACGCCGAGGAATTCGAAGATGGTCGCGGGAACCACATGCTGGCCCGGTGTTTCCTCCACGATGCCACGGGCCGAGCTGCCCTTGCCCGCCACGATCATCGGAATGACGCGCTCGCCCTCCGATTGCCCGCCGTGCGAGCGGCCGTTGCCGCCGTGGTCCGTGACCACGACCACCAGCCAGTTCTCCTTGGCGATCTGCGGTCGCGCCTTCATGGCCTCCACCACCTGTCCCACCAGACCATCGACATGCTCGATGGCGGAGAGGTAGGCCGGATTCCCGGTCGAAAAGCCGGTGGAATGCCCCGCTCCATCCACTTGCGAATAGTGCAGGAACATCACGTCCGGATGGCCGGTCTTGAGCAGCTCGGCCGCCTGGCGGGAAACGTCGTCATCTGCCGCCAAGTAGTCTTTTCCCGCGCCCTTGGTGTGGACATCGAAGTACTGCGGCTGCACGGCCACCAGGTAGTCCTCGATCCACGGCCAGCTCGTGATCGAGGCGATGCTCGCCGTCGGCACGGCTTCCTTCAGCCACTTCGCGAAATGCGGGGCCACCTTGCTCTGGTAGGAGCCGCCCTTCGGCACCGGCTGCTGGTCGCAGGCATTGGTGCCATTGCCGACCACGCCGTGCTTGTTGGCGTAGCTGCCGGTGAGCAGCGTGACCCATCCCGGCCCGCTGATCGTCGGCTGCTTGGTGGCATCCTCCAGGTTGCCTCCCGCCACCGCCTTCATCGAGGAGGTGCCGCTGCGGGCGAGCCCTTGGAGCACCGGGGCCTTCGCGGCCTGAAGGCCGTCCGAACGCAGCCCGTCGATGCCGAGGATGAGCACGTGCCTGCCGTGGAAGTCATTGCCCTCGCCCGGACCTGGCTTCGCCATGGCGAAGGTCGAGAGGGCTGCGCAGAGCGGAAACAGAACCTGATGGAATTTCATGGGATCAGATCTACGGATGTCCGCCGGACCCTTCGTTGGCAAAAGCCCCGGTATGGTTGACAAAGGCGGGAAGCTTCAGGACTTCGGCTTGTCCTTGACCGAGGACGCGACCGCCGGCTTCTGGAGCCCGAAGGTGCCCGGTTCCCAACCCCACTCCGCCTTCACCGGCACGCCGAGATATTGCAGCGTGGTGGCTGGCACCACGAACTGGCCCGGCGTTTCCTTCGAGACGCCCAGCTTCGGCACCGACTTCCCGGCCACGATCATCGGAATGGTCCGCTCCTCCGGCGATTGGCCGCCGTGGTTGGTATTCTTCCCGCCGTGGTCGGTGGTGAGGATCACCAGCCAGTTTTCCTTCCCATACTGCGGCCGCTTCTTGAGCGAGGCCATGAGTTCGCCCACCAATCCATCGACGGAAGTGATCGCGTCCATGTACTTGGGATTCTCCGTGGAGAAGCCGGTGGAATGCCCCGCGCCATCGACCTGGTCGAAGTGGACGAAGAGCACGTCCGGATTCTCCGCGGCGAGGTAGGACACCGCCTTCGCGTTCACGTCCGCATCGCGCTCCGGATAGGTCTTGCCGGTGCCCTTCTCATGGTGGTCCACCACCTCCGGCTGCGCGGCGACGAGGTAGTCCTCGATCCAGCCCCAGCTCACGATCGAGGCCACGTTCGCGGTGGGCACGCTCTCCTTCAGCCGCTTCGCGAAATGCGGAGCCTGCTCCACGTGGTAGATGCCGGGCTTGGTCGAGTTTCCGGAGACGCCGTGCTTGTCGATGCAGGTGCCGGTGAGAATGGAACTCCAGCCCGGGCCGCTGATCGTCGGCTGGCGCGTGGGTCCAGTTTCGCCGCCGCCCGCCACCGCGGTCCAGGTGACCGAGCCGGATTTCGCCAGCGACTGGATCACCGGAGCCTTCGCCGCCTGCAACGCGTCCGAGCGCAATCCATCAATGCCGATGATGAGCACCCGCTTGCCATGAAAGTCATTGGTGTCTCCGGGACCGGGATTGGCCCAGGCGATGGGAGTGAGGACGGCAAGAATGGGAGCGACGCGTTTCAACATAGGCCGAGCATACGGGAAGCGGCGTCGCTCCCCTGCTTACGTTGTTCCCCAATCGATTGACATTATCGCCACGCATGGGATCGCGGCTTCTTTCAAAAGTCACCGCCTCATTGCCTTTTCGCCAATAGTTTTAGCAGGGTCGCCATCGCCTCCTTTTCTCCGAACCGGCAACCTGCAAGCATGATGACTTTTTCCGTGCCGGCCCTGCATCCGCCGCGCCCGCGTCGCAGCCCCGGCGGCTTCTCGCTGATGGTCGTGCTGCTGATGATGGTGCTGCTATCGATGATCGCCCTGGGCTTGCTCTCGCTGTCCTCCATCGAGCTACGCCGCAGCCAGGCCGGGATCGCCCAAGCGATCGCCCGTGCCAATGCCCGCATGGCGCTCCAGCTCGCGATCGGATCGCTCCAGAAGAACCTCGGGCCGGACGGCCGCGTCTGCGCCACCGCCGGACTCTTCGACAGCAACCCCGCCACCGCCGAGATCGAGGGCGTGGCCCAGCCCCATTGGACCGGTGTCTGGCTGGCCTCCAAACCGAACGGCAAAGGCGGCACCGAAACCCCCATCAAGCGCGACGACAGCGATGGCGGTCTGCGCGACGAACGGGCGACCGGCGGCTGGCCCCGCACCACCACGCTCGATTGGCTGGTGAGCCGCCCGGAAGGGATGGCCGCGCTCGATCCCCGCACCGCCAGCCGCGGCGGCGATTGGATCCGCCTCGTTTCCACCGGCATCGACAAGGACGACGTCTGGGCTCCCTCCGTGCCGGTCGAGAGCACCACCAAGGGCCGCTACGCCTGGTGGGTCGGCGACGAGGGCGAAAAGGCGAAAGTCAACCTGCCCGATGCCTGGACCGGCAGGCAGCCCGATCCCGCGAACGCGGGCAACGGCGGCTACAACCACTGGCTCGCCTCCCAGAAAAACGAACCGGTGGTGGTGGACCAGACTTTCCACATCGAGGAAGCGAAGAAGGGCAAGGTGGTCACCCCCGCCACCCAGAAGCTGGCCTCGACCGCCAGCCCGGAGGCGATCAAGGCGAAGTTCCACGACTTCACCACCACCTCTCTCGGACTCCCTGTCGATGTCGCCCACGCCCGCCTGAAACGCGACCTCACCGCCTACCTCGCGGGCAGCGGCGCGATCGCCGATCTCACCGCCGGAGGCAAGGTGGTCTCGCCCGGCCTCGCCGATGACGACCGGCTGGTCGGCCCAGCGAACGCCACCGCGGCCCAGCGCGAGGATCTCGCCTGGAGCAACACCCGCCACCAGACCTCCGCGCCCCGTTTCAGCCTGCTGCGCCGTTGGGCCCAATACGCGCCCAGCTATGCGATAGATGCGGGCAATGTGGCCGCCGTCCCGCCCACGCCGGAGCGATCGCCCCTGCTTTCCAGCGATGACTCTTACGACGGCACGAACAAGGCCCCGGCGGCGATCGGCCAGTTCGACACGCCATCCATCTCGCCGGTGCTGGTCGAGGGCTCCATCTACTACCAGCTCGTGGCCGAGTCCTCCGGCACCGCCACGCCCTCCTGGCAACTCCGCGCCCATGTCTACCCGCGCGTGGTGATCTGGAATCCCTACAACCTCACGCTTCAGGTCCCCGCCAGCTCGCTGATGCTCCACACCAACGGCGGCAAGACCGTGGAAGTCACGCTGGCCGATGGCACCAAGTCCAACCGCACGCTGAGCTGGGCCTCCAGCGGCGCGCTCAACGGGGCTTTCTACTTCGGCCTCGGCGGCGTGCCCCTCAAGCCCGGGGCCTGCGCCGTGTTCTCGCCGGTGCAGCAGCAGCCCTACAACGGCTCGAATCCGTCCTCGAACGCGCTTTCCGCCAGCACCCCGCCCTCGCAGGACCGCGGCTTCACCGTCGCGATCGGCTCGACCTTCGCCTCGCAGCCGGTGCGATTCCGCGAGGCTCCCACCGGCCTGCAGGCGCAGGATTACCGCATGCTGTGGAAAAACGGTGCCGCGTCCTCGACCGGTTCGTTCCAGACGCTGCCGCAACTCGCGTTCGTGTCCTGCTCGATGCAATATGGCGACGACACCGAGTTGCCGGTGGAATGGAGCAACAGCTCGCCCGTCACCATCCAATCCGCCACCGGCACCAGCTACCCGGTGGCCTCCCCGCCGGACGTCCGCACCCGCGATGGCTTCCGCCTCCGCTGGTTCACGGAAACCCCGTCCAACAAGATTGGCTCCGGCTCGCTCGCGGGCACCAACCATTTCGACATCGCCCCGCTCGGCAACTGGAACCCACGCGCGTGTTACGCCGTCCGTTCCCCGTTCGAGAATGTCACCGATCTCGCGCCGCAGTTCTTCGGAGCCTACACGCGCGACCTGTTCGATGGCGCGGTGTCGTGGCCGGAGATGATGCCCGTTCCCAAGGATGGCATTCAGCAAACGTGGCCGTTCGGGCAGGCCCTCGAATCACCCGGCTCGCTGGTCCTTTTCGACGTCCCGCGCAAGGAAACCGGGGTGGTGTCGCTGGCCCAGTTCCAGCACGCGAAGCTCTCCGAGTTCGTCTGGCATCCCTCCTACGCCGTGGGCAACTCGCTGCCGGACCCTCGTCTGGAGGACCGCACCGATCGCACCGCGCCCGTTGCCCGCGGCGCGTCCGAGCAGGCGCTGAACGGCTGGACCAAGGCGATGCTCGGCTACGCCTCCGGCCGCACCAGCGGCGGCCAGGGCACCGAGCAATGGGCGTTCTACGGCCGCTGGTGCATCGGCAACCTGCCCGCCACCGATGCCGTGGTCCACGACCTGTCCTACGAGGTGAATCGTACCTTGTGGGACGACTTCTTCCTCTCCACCGGCACCCCGGCGCAAAAGCAATCCTTCGCCGCCAGCGGTTCACCCTTGCCGAACGGCCGCATGCGTTTGGTGAACACCGCGGGCGAGCCGACACAGACGCGCGCCGACCTCACCGACTTCCACCGCGCCGCGTCCCGGCTGGCCATCGACGGAGCCTTCAACGTGAACTCAACGAGCGTGGACGCTTGGAAGGCGGTGCTCGCCGGGACCCGCGGCACCGGCACCTCGGCCGAGGGCACCATCTTCCCGCGACTGCTGAACGCCTCGGCGGGCGAATGGAAAACCGGTGCCGCTCCGAATGGCAAGGAAGCCTGGGGTGGCAACCGCGTGCTCAACGACGCCGAGGTTTCCCGCCTGGCCGAGGCCATCGTGGCCGAAGTGAAAAAGCGCGGACCCTTCCTCTCGCTCGCCGACTTCGTCAACCGCCGCCTCGCCAAGGACGAAACCGGCAAGGCCGGCGCGCTCGAGGCCGCGATCCGCAACGCCGGGCTCAACAGCCCCTTCGAGCAAACCTACCCGCTGGTGCGCGACAAGCTGAAGGACTACGCGGACACCCAGGACAACATCGCCGACGCCACCCGCCTCGATCCCCAGCTCATGCCCGCCAGCAAGGCCTGGGGCGTGCCCGCCTGGCTTACCCAGGCCGACATCCTCCAACCGCTCGGCCCCCAGCTCGCCGCCCGCTCGGACACCTTCCTGATCCGAGCCTACGGTGAATCCCGTAGTTCGTCCGGCGCCATCGAGGCCCGCGCCTGGTGCGAGGCCGTGGTCCAGCGCCTGCCCGATCCGATGACCCCGGACACCACCGGCCTCAATCCCGCCGAGCCGGGCGGCCCCACCGACTTCGGCCGCCGCTTCGCCATCACCGGCTTCCGCTGGCTGACCTCCTCCGACCTCTGATCATGAAAGCATCCCTGTTCTCCCTGCTCATCCTCACCGGCCTCCTGCACGCTGAGGATCCCGCCGCCGCGGCCAAGACCGGACCGCCGATGCGGCTGCTCGCGCTCGGCGAGCCGCCGCCTTTTCGCCAGGAGGTGAAGGGCGACCGCCGCGTGGAGATCGAAGCCGAGAAGGGCGCGCTGCCGCCCCACCAGATCGCCATCGCGGAAAACCCCGCCGTGCCGCTGACGCTCTGCCAGCCCGCGCCCCTCGCCCACGTCCCGCCCGCTCCCCACGTGAGCCTGCTCGACCAAGCCGCCACCTGGACCACCCTCGACATCCCGGAGGCCCTCCGCGCGAAACCGAAGCTCGCCCTGTTCTGGCGCGATCCCGGCAAGACCTGGGACACGCCGCGCAACCTTCTGCTCGATGACAGCGCCGAGGCCTTTCCCGCCGGACAGGTCCGCTTCGTCAACCTGCTGCCCACCACTGCCGCCATCAAGATCGGCGAGACCACCCATGAACTCGCCGCGGGCAAGGTCTGGCTCTGCCCCGCGCCGCCCGCCGGGCAGGCGCTGCAAATTGTCTTCCGCGCCGCCGATGGCTCGTGGATCCCGGTCCACTCCGCCACCTTCGAACCCGCCCCGGACGGCACGCGCATGGAAGTGATCGTCTACCGCGCCGACACCCCCACCGCCCGCCGCCCGGCCAAGGCCCTCGTCCTGCGCGGCCCGGTCACCACCACCGAGCGGCCTGCGGCCGCCGCGATGACCGCCGCGAATTGACGCTTTCCCTCTTGTAGCCGCGCTCGGGAGAGCGTGGGTGGGGTGAATCCACCCTCATCCTCGCATGCCGCTCCGCCTCTGAAGTCACCCCTTTCCAAGCCCAGAGGGCAACGCATCCTAGCCGGTGGCGCCAGCCACCGGACTTCGCCCGGGAAAGTATCCAAGTCCCGTCAGGGACGACGCTGCCTGCGCTCGTCAAGCGGACCCACCATTCCACCGGTTTGGAAGAACCCGGAACTCTTCCAAGTTCGGACACAAACCCAGGACTGAAACTGCACAAACAGGGGTGAATCCACCCAACCCACGCTCTCCCGAGCGCGGCTACGAAAAAACCACCCTCACCCAATCCTCCCCTTCACCTCGCTGATCGCAGGCTTGAGCCAATCGTTCTCCACCTCACCCGACTTGTAACCGAGTTCCTGCGGCGAAGGCCCGTCCCACTCCGTCTTCTTCCCGCGCATCGTGAACTCGCCCGCCGCCGGATCGATCTCCAACACCGTGAACAACGGTCCCTTGTAACCCGCCGATGCGGCATAAATGGGAGAAACCTTCGCCATCTCCGCGTCCACCTTGCCCTTCTTCCACTTCCCCTCGAGGTAGTAGTAGGACGCGGAGTTCACATGGATGTACGGGATGCCGTTGATGAGGCGCTCGTGGTCGATGTGCCAGTGGCCGTTGAAACACGCGGCCACCTTCCGCTTCCCGTCCGCGGTCTTCGCCGCCTCCAAGATCGCGCGCACCGCCTCCTGGTTGTCGATGCACGTCGGCCGCTCCAGGCTCTGGTGGGAGAAGATGAAGGTGTTCAACTTCGTCCTCGCGAGGTCAGCCTTCAACCACGCCACCTGGTCATCCGCGAGGTAGTGCGGGTAGCCGCCCTTCCAACCCTCCGGCCGGTCGTTGCCATCGAGCACGATGAAATGGAAACCACCGAGGTCGAAGGAGTAGTAGCGCGCCTGCATGTCCCAGAACTCCATCGTCTGCTCGCGCTTGAAACCGCCGTCCATGTCATGATTGCCCAGCACGTGATACTTCGGGCCTGTGAAGGCATTGAAGAGATCGGTGAAGACGCGGTTCTTCTCCTTCGGCTGGCAGAAATCTCCGAGCTGCATGATCGCATCCGGTTTCACCTGCTCCATCGCCGCCATGAAGGCCTTCAAGCGTTCATCCGCATCCGGCACCAGATCCTTGTGGATGTCCGTGATGATCCCGATCCGGATCTTCTTTCCGGAACCACCGGCCGCCATCAGCGGCAAGGGATAGGCGGCGGACAACACGAGGGCGGTCTTCAGGAATTGGCGGCGGGTGTTCATCGGGGTTCTTCCACATTACCCGCCGTCGCCCACCGTTCTCACCGGCAAAACCGCCGAACGATCGGGCAAAACGGCAAGCCCTTCCAGGCCCCCTGCTTTTCCTCGACGCCCCGCTCCGTTCCGCCAAAGTCATCATCACGTGACTCCGGCAGACGAGCCATTCATCTCCGCCACCCTCGAACCGATTCCTGGCACCGCGGCGCAGGAATGTTCCCGCGACCTTCTGAAGGAGGCGCTCGGCCATGCACGCACCCTGATCCATCCACCCTCAGGGGATTCCACCGAAGTCGCCGCGGAGCGGATGCGGCAAACCGCTGCCCGATCGCCATGGTGGCGCTGGCTCCGCCGCGGCCTGATTGTCCTCACAGTCGGCACCGCCCTGTACCCGGGCGTGCTGAGCAGTGACGCGGTGCTCGCCGCCAATGCCGCCCGCCGTGCTCCGACCTTCATGCCCGGTTACGGCCCCTACACCACGGAGTTCGGCCTGTGGCAGGTCCTCCGCACGGGTAGCCCCGGGACCCTCGATTCTTATCTCGGGGACCGGGTCTCACCGGAAAACCGCCTGCTGCTGTTCGGAGACCGTGGCGCGATCAATGGCACGCGCTGGCTATCGCTGTGGCAAGCCCACCCGGACGATCCCGTGCTCTACTGCCGTCATGTGGTGCACCTGGTGCAAAACGGACAGGATCTGCCCGCCGATTTTATCGAGACCGGCGAGCAGATCGATCCCGGCAATGGCTGGTACCGCTATTTCGCCGCCATCGATTGGTGGCGGCGCACCGGGAACGCGCTCGCCAATAAAGGCCGCCCGGACCTGGACCGCGCCATTGGGACCACCCTCGGCGGGCTCCGGGCCGCGATGGCCATGCCCCGTTTCGACAGCCACCGGGATGCCTTCCTGTCCCGGCAGATCGCCGCCATGCCTCCCGCCCGGGACTACCCGGAGATCGCCCTGCAGCGGGCGATCATCGGGGAAAACGCAGGTCTGCTTCTCGACTCCGGAATCGACTCGCTGACGGAAATCGCACGGGCCAGCAGTCACCTTTCCAGCAGCAAGGAGGGAGTGCCCGGCCTTTTTGAAACCCTGTGCCGGAAACTCATCCTCGATTCCAAAACCGTCGGCCATCAGATGGCCCTCGGATTCGGCTCACGCAAACTCGAAGCGACCCTCAGGGAAATTGCCACCATCGAGCCCACCGCCGAGGCCGCCAACCGGTTCACCCGGCAATCCAAGCAGCTCCAACCGCCCATGGCGGGAAAACGCCCGCTCCTGTATTCCCAAGCCCAATGGAGCTTCGCCCAGCCCGTGACGGTGACCGACCGCAGCCTGCTGGCCACCCCGGAGGAAACCCTGCCCTCCGCGCTCGCCGCCCGGGCGATGGTGGAACGACTGGCTCTTCGCTTCGGATTGCTGACCCTGCTGATCGCGTTCACCGGCTGCACGCTCGCCCATCTCCGCTGGCGGAAAGTGGCCGGCCCCCTCGCCGCCCGGGTCACCAGTCTGCTCCGCCCGGTGGACCACGCGGTGATCGCCGCGGTTTCCTGCGGCCTCCCGCTCATCCTGTTCCAGTTCGTGGTGCGAGGCGGCGACCGGAGCATCCTCTACCGGCCCGGTGGATGGGCCGGTGCCACTATCCAGGGCTGCCAGCTCGCCGCCTTCGCGCTTGCCGTGTCCATCCTCGTGCTGGTGATCGAAACCATCCGCTGGCGGCTGGGCCGGCGTGGGGCGGTCCTTGGCGTGGTGATCCGCGGTTTCAATCCCGGCTGGTGCTTCGCGGCCGTGGCCCTCGCCTCCTTCGCCGCCGCTTGGCTGGATCTCAGTGCCCTTCCCCCGCGCCTCCGTCGAATCGATGCCGCCCTGTGGTCGATGCCGGTCCTCGCGCTCGCCTGGCCGTTCCTTCAATTCTGGTTCGCCCGCGGGCCGAAACCAGAGCGCCGCCTCCACCGCTGCGCCCTCACCCGCGCCATGATGCCCCACCTCGCCGCCGGTTGCGCCATCTTCACCACCTTGATCCTGCTCGCCCGCTCGGAAGACCGCCGCTGGACCGCCCTCGACACGTTCGAAAAGGCCCGCCCCGAACACGCGGGCAACGTGACCAACGAACAGGAAAGGACCGCCCTCGCGACGCAACGGCAGCTCCTCGAAGTTCTCGATCTGAAATAGCTCAGCACACCACCCGCGCGCCCGTCCCGGCGATCCGCCGCTCGGCGTCCCGCCAAGTGGCCATCGAGATGTCGCCGGGCGTCGTCGACGCCAGCGCGCCGTGGGCCGCGCCGTAATCGACCGCCTGCTGCGCGTCATTGAACTCGAGGAACCCGAATTGCACGCCGGACGCGAAGCTGTCGCCTCCGCCCACCCGGTCGAGGATCTCCAGCTTGTCGTACTTCCGGCTCTCATGGATCCGGCCATCGTGCCAGAGGATCGCGCTCCAGTCGTTGATGCTGGCCGTCACCACGTGGCGTAGGGTGGTGGCCGCGACCTTGAAGTTCGGAAACTCCTCCACAGCGGCCTCCATCAGCCGCTTGAAGGCATCGAGATCCATTTGCCCGATCTCCCGCATCCCCTCGACCTCCAGGCCGAGCGCGGCGCTGAAGTCGATGATGACGTCGACGTGCCGCGCGATCTCACGGTTGATCTCCTGCGCTTTCGACAAGCCGCCGAAGGTCTTCCATAGCGAGGGCCGGTAGTTCAGATCGTAGGACACGATCGTGCCATGCCGCTTGGCGGCCTCCACCGCCTCCAGCGTGACCGCGGCGGTGGATTCGGAAAGCCCGGCGAAAATCCCGCCGGTGTGGAACAAGCGCACGCCGAGGTCCCCGAAAAGATGGTCCCAATCGATGTCCCCCGGCTTCAGTTGGGAAACGGCCGTGTTGCCTCGGTCCGGAATGCCGAGCGCGCCGCGGATGCCGGTGCCGCGCTCGGTGAAGTTCAGCCCGTTGCGGACCTGGCGGCCGATCCCGTCGTCCTCCCGCCACCGGATGAACTGCGTGGCCACGCCGCCCTCGATGATGAAGTCCTCCACCAGGCGGCCCACCTCGTTGTCGACCAAGGCCGTGACCACCGCCGTCCGGTAGCCGAAGACCTTCCGCAGGCCGCGCGAGGTGTTGTATTCGCCGCCGCCCTCCCAAGCGGTGAAACGGCGGGCGGTGCGGATCCGACCCTCACCCGGATCGAGGCGGAGCATCACTTCTCCGAGCGAGACTTGGTCAAAGGCGCATTCCGACTTGGGTTTGATCTGGAGCATGGCTGGACGGACGGACGAGGGATCGGAAGGTCCGGTCTCGACCGCACGGCCAGCACTCTGGAAAGCCCGAAGCCATTTGAAAAGCCCCCAGCCCAAAAATTGCATGCATATTTTTCATGGGTCGCCAAGTAGCGCGAAGCTTGGCTTCGCGTGCGGCTCACGGCCCGCACCGGCAAGTTGCGCCCCGTCCGATAAAAGCGCTGCCTTCCTGAGCTTTGCGCTACACGACCGGCATCGACCCCCTACCCTGCCAAAACTCCCCGTTTCTCAGGGCCGCCTTTCCTGGATTCTCGATGACATATCGCTCGAACCCCCTCAACGACGCGCCGTCTCTCACCAAATGATCAAAGCTCTCCCGCTGCCAAACCTGCCCCTTCGTCCCCATCAACCGGTTGATGCGAACCGCGGAATGCGCCTTCCATGAACGGACAATCCCGTTCACCCCATACCCGGCCAACGGAGCCATCAGCACGTGCACGTGGTTGGGCATGACCACATATTCTCCCAACAGATACCGCACCCCATCGAAATGGAGCAGAACCTCCTCCATCATTCGGCCGCATGCGGGAAGGCGGAGGGCACAGGTGCCATGGCATTCATCCAACATCGCGTGGAATCTCCGCCCGAATTGCCGCAGATACTCGACCCGCTCTTCCGGAGTCAGCTCCGCCAAAGTCTCCTGTAAATCCGGCCGGGTGATCTTGCCCCGGGCCACCAACCACCGCCGTCGCTCCTCATCCCATTCCGCCAGACGTTCCTTCGGAATCGAATCCGCCAACCGGAACGTCACGAACACGACCACCGATTCCTGGCTCCAATGCGGCAGATTCCGACGATGACGTTCAATCGGCCGCTCGGGATGGAAGAAACGTGGTTCCGGCGGGTCTTCCATAACCCCTTTTCTAACAGCCCGAAGCCGCGCCAGCAAGTAGCGCGAAGCTTGGCTTCGCAGGCAGGGACAAGCGGCACCTCCCGAAAGAGGCACCCCTGATCCATACGGGCCGTCAGCCACACGCGAAGCTCAGCCTCGCGCTACTTGGCCTCACGCCAGCTTCGCCTTCGCGGCGGCCTCAAGCTCGGCGATCTTGCCGCGCTCGGGAGCACCGCCGCGGGCCTGGTCGGCCTTGCCGCCGCCCTTGCCGCCCGCGAGGGCTGCGAGGTCGCGGAGCAGGTCACCGGCCTTGAGGCCGCGGGCCTGGGCCGCGTCACCGCAGTAGGTCGCGATCTGGAGCTTCTCGCCGTCATCGACGATGAAGAAGGCGGCTTCGCCGAAATTCTTCTTCTTCAGCCCGTTGAGCAGCTCCTGCACCAGCGAGGCATCGGCTTCGAAGGTGCGGACGATCGGGCCACCGGCTTCAATGAGTTCCGCCAGCTCGGCATCCGCCTGCTGGGCGGCGGCACGGGCCTGGGCCTTCTTGAACGCCTTCTCGGCTTCGATGGAGACTTCCTTGAGGTGCTCGAGGTGAGCCTTGAGCACGGACAGCTCGCGGGTGGCCGGAGCCGCGGCAAGCGCGACCGGAGCCTCGATGGCGAGCTGCTTGAGCTTTTCGAGGGTGGCGGTGGCCTTCGCGGTGGCGGCTTCTGCCTCGGCGATGAGCAAGGCTTCCTGCTCGACCAGCCAGGCTTCCGCGGCCTTGCCGCAAACGGCTTCGATGCGGCGCACGCCGGCGGCGATCGCGCCCTCGCTCTTGATCTTGAACAGGCCGATCTCCCCGGTCTTGCGGACGTGGGTGCCGCCACAGAGTTCCATCGAGTAACCGTCGAGCGTGTTCGCGCCCCCGCCGATCTGGACCACGCGCACGGTGTCGCCGTATTTGTCGCCGAAGAACTGCATGATGTCGGTACGGCCCTTGATCGAGGCGTGCGGCACCTCGGTCCAGGACACGTTGCCGTTCTCCGCGATCTTCGCGTTCACCTTGTCCTCGATGGCGGCGAGTTGCTCGGCCGTGACCGCGCCGCTGTTGAAGTCGAAACGCAGGCGGTTTTCATCCACCGACGAACCCTGCTGGGCCGCGTCCTTCGACACGACCTCGTGCAGCGCCCAGTGGAGCAAGTGGGTCGCGGAATGGTGCGCCTCGATCGGACGGCGGCGAGCCGCGTCGAGCTTGAGCGTCACGGTGTCACCGACCGCCACGACCGCCTCGGCGGGAACCGCCACGGCACGGGCTTTGCCGATCTGCTGGACGGCGGAAACGGCATACTCGTTGCCATTGATGGCCAGCGAGCCGGTGTCCCCGGCCTGGCCACCCATCTCGGCATAGAACGGCGTCTTGTCGGTGATGACAAAGAGCGCGTCTTCCTGCGGATGGATCTCCAACACGGTGGCCTCGGTTTCATCGGCGTCGAAGCCGTTGAAAGCCGTCACCGCCTCGGTGGAAATGTCGAGCGCACGGACAATGGTGGTCTTCTGCGCGGTACGGGAACGCACCTGCTGCTCTTCCATGAGCGCTTCGAAACGCTTCATGTCCAAGCCCAGCCCGCGCTCGGTGCAGAGGAGCGCGGTCAGGTCCACGGGAAAACCGAAGGTGTCGTAGAGTTCGAACGCGAGATCGCCGGAAAACACCGCACCTTCTGCAAGGGAAGCCGCGCCGTCCTCGAAACGCTTCAGGCCACGGTCGAGCGTCAGGTTGAAGCTCTCTTCCTCACGGTTCAGCGTCTCGCGGATCGCGGACTCTCGGGCCTTCAGTTCCGGGAACACGTCACCCATCTGCGCAACGAGGGTGGAGACAAGGCCATCGAACAACGGCTTGTTACCGGAGAAGCCGAGCTGGCGTCCGTACTTCACCGCGCGGCGCAGGATGCGGCGCAACACGTAGTTCCGGCCGTTGTTGCCGGGCAGGATGCCATCGGCGATGGAGAAGGAGAGCGTGCGCAGGTGGTCGGCGATCACGCGGAAGGCGATCGCATCCTTCATCCCCTCGTCGAACTTGGTGCGGTCCGCGCCCAGGTCCGGGTAGATGTCCACGTAGGTCTTGCCGCTGAGTTCCTCGATCTTCGCGAAGATCGTGCGGAAGACGTCGGTGTTGTAGTTGCTCGGCTTGCGCGAGAAATCGGTGAAGCCCTTGGTGTTCTGGATGATCGAGCACGCGCGCTCGAAGCCCATACCGGTGTCGACGTGCTTCGCGGGCAGCTCGCGGAAGGTGCCGTCGGCCTCCGCGTTGTACTGGATGAAGACGAGGTTCCAGATCTCGATGCAGAGGTCGGAGTCGTTGTTGACCAGCTCGCGGCCGGTCTTTGGATCTCCCTCGGGAGTCAGGTTCACGTGCAGCTCGGAGCACGGGCCGCAGGGGCCGGTCTCGCCCATCATCCAGAAGTTGTCCTTCACGTTGCCGTGGACGATCTGCACCGCCGGATCGCAACCCTTGGAAGCGAACAGCGCCGCCCAGAGGTCATACGCTTCCTGGTCGAAGTTGCCCGGATCGCCTTCCTTCGGCGCATAGACGGACGCGTGCAGGCGGTGCGCGGGCAGGCCCCAGCGCTCGACGACGAGATCCCACGCCCACTGGATCGCTTCCTTCTTGAAGTAATTGCCGAAGGACCAGTTCCCCAGCATCTCGAACATCGTGTGGTGGTAGGTGTCGTAGCCGACATCCTCCAGGTCGTTGTGCTTGCCGCCGGCGCGGATGCACTTCTGGGTGTCCGCGGCGCGCGGCGGATCGTAGGGCGCCTTGTCGGTGCCGAGGAAGTAGGGCACGAACTGGTTCATCCCCGCGTTGGTGAACAGCAAACCGGGGCTCTGCGGCATCAGGGAGGCCGAAGGCACGATGGTGTGCTGCTGTTCGCGGAAGAAATCGAGGAAGCTGTTGCGGATCTCGGCGGAGGTCATGGGCGCGGGGGGACGAGAAACCACGAATCCGGGGAAAGAACACGGATTTTTTTCCTACAGGCCCAAGGAGCAAGGACATTCCTGTCCTTGTTTGGGAAGACCGTGATGGCTCAAGCCGCTCCCGCGAGATGGCTCTCTGAAACAAGGACAGGAATGTCCTTGCTCCCTGAGGGCCATCACTTCCCGTAACGGTAGTGGCCGATGATCTGGTAGCTCAGCAGGGCGTCTTCCCACTTCACGCCGGAGTCCAGGTTGTGGACCAGCCACGGCTCGCTGGCGCTGTCGCCGGGGCCGGGGACGACCATGGCGATGTGCATCTCCACCTGGCTGTGGGCATCGCCGCCGCGGACGCTGCTGCCGGGGCGGGTGAGGATGACGACGTCACCGGCCTTGTACTCGGCGACGTTCCGGGAGGTGGTGAGGGATTCGCCGTGGCGCTCGAAGAAGCGCTTCAGGTTCGGGGCGCGGCGGTGGTCGATGTTCGCGTCCGGGCCCTTGGTCTTGTAGAGCTGCTCGTACTCGCGGAAATTCTTCTCCATGTCCTCGTGGACGAGCTGCTGGAGGTCGATGTCCACGCCGCGGTAGGCACGGACGACGACGTCCTCGGCCTTGCCGCGGTCCGCCGGGATGTCCCCGCCGGGATAGGCGATCTGGCGGTAGGTGTCGTCATAGACACCCGGGGTGCGGGCCTGGGCCAGCGTGGCGGCGGCGAGGCGGTCGCCGAAGGCGGCGGACGGCGCGAGTTTCGCGATGCTGCGCTCGACGTTCTCGACGGACGTGCCCTCCTGCTCGGCCTTCAGGGTCGGGACCAGCTTCCGGAAAAACAGGAACGGGATGCCGACGGCGATCAGGATGATGACCCAGCCACCGAAAAACCGGCGCTTTTTCTTCGGCTTCTGGGGACGCGGGCCCACATACTCGATGGTATCGAAGAAACCGTTGTTGCGCTGGGGTCGGCGTGGCATTGGAACGCGAAGCGGATGAACCACATACAGCCCGAATTGGCGATAGTTTTCCATCCATGTTAGGAATCTTTTTCACGGAATGCCGGGGAGCGGGCGCGTTCCCGCTCGACCCGCCCCCGAAGCAGGGCTAACGGGGTGGTTCATGATCGTCTTCAAGAGCCCGCGTCCGCTGCAATGGGGAGCCCTCGACGTGCCCCTGCTGGGCATCGGCCAGGACTGGCATGGAGCGCCCTTCGACCCCGCCGCCGGCTACGCGCTGGCGGAGGACGGCCAGCGGCTGTGGTTCATCGCCACCCACACCCAACCGGCGCAGCTCCACCCCTCGGCGCGGCCGGGGAAATTCCAGGCCGAGCTGTGGCGGCACGACGTGGCCGAGCTGTTCCTGGCCGATCCGGTGAGCGGCCGTTATTTCGAGTTCAACCTGTCTCCCAACGGCGCGTGGTGGTCCTGCGAATTCACCGCGCCGCGGGTGCGGGACAGCGAGGAGGACTTCCCGCTGCCCGAGGTGGGGGCCTTCGCCGAGCTGGCCGCGGATGGCTCCTGGGCCGCCGCCCTGGCCATCCCGCTGGACATCCTGAAGGCCCGCATCAACTACGGCCCGGACACCCGCGGCAATGTCACCTTCATCCTGAACTCCCCGGACCAGAAATTCCTCACCGCCGCCAAACTCTCCGACGGCGAACCGGACTACCACCTGCCCGGCCAGTTTCCCGTGCTGCAACCGAAGCCGCTGCCGCAATTGTGAGCTCCACCTCGCCACGCACGTCCTTCTGGCTGATGGCCGCCGCCACCCTGCTGGGCCTCGGCGCGTGGCAAGCCGCCCGGATTTCCGTGGACACGAAGACCCACGCCGCCGCGGTCGTGAAAGGGCCGCCGAAAAAAACGCGCTCGGACGGGCGGAAACCCTCGGCCAAGGAACTAGCCGTGGCCGATCCGGTGGGAGCCTACCTCACCCGTGCCAAACGCGGGATGACGGAGGCAGAGGTGCGGTGGATGCTGGAGGATTTCATTACCGCCGGACTCACCCCTCCAGAGGGGCCGACGTTTCCACTCACCCCGGCACGACGAGCCAAACAGCAGGACTGGTATCTGGAAGCGCTGGCCGAAGGCCTGAGCCTCACCCCCGAACAAAAGCGCGCGGCCCGGGAGCGGATGCAGCAGTCCCTCCAGGAAGACGTAGCCGCCTTCGCGAAAGGCATCGCAGGGGTGGGCGCGATCGACCCATCGGGAGGCCGGGAATGGATTCCGGACAATCTACCGCTGGGCGTGAACGTAGGCCCGGAAGTCTGGCTGGCAAAACGCGCCTATGCCCCGTGGCGGTTGGCGGATCTCACTCCAGAACAGGAAAAACTCACCTTCAAGAGCGATCGCGAGAGCCCGGTGACGCGGGATTCCACCATGCTCCGGCTCCGCGAACTCGCCCTCCAGGAAGGCCTCCAGATCACGGATCGGGTTCTCATCACGAACGCCACCCGGATCTTCCCGCTGGCCCCCGTCCCAGCTCCGCTCGAATCGATTCAAGTCAACCCGCTCACACAAGCAAAGCTGCTTCATCCAGCCCAGTTGCGGATGGCGCTGCTGTTGGACCCACAACTCGCCCCAGTGTTGATGGGCGCCTTGGATTTCCCCAAGGCACCGGCGGTGCCGGAGCGATTCGAATTCCAAGTCGTCCCAGCTCAACCTCCGGTTGCCACCGACCCATCCACGCCCCAGACTCCGCCAGATGAGTGACGCGGGACAGGGCATGCTGGTGACGGCGCCGGAGCGGTGGGACGAGGCCTGTTTCGCCGTACCCGCGCTGCGGGCGCTGGCGGCCTCCGGCTTGCCCGTGAGCGTGCTGTGCCCCGCGGCCCAGGAGACCTTCTGGCAGACGCTTCCCGGGCTCTCGGTGCTTCCGTATCCGGCGAAGGCCTCGGCAAACACGGTCGCCAGCTCGCTTTCCGGCAAGTTCGCCGCCGCCCTCATCTGGGAACCCGGCGTGGCCGCGGACGCCTGCGCGAAGGCGGGCATCCCACGCCGCACCGGCCCGGGCGGAGACAAGGCCCTCTCCAAACGCCTCACCGATCCGCTGCCGCTCCCCACCCCGGGCCCGATCGAGCACCGCGTCCGCCATTACCTCGCCCCAATCGAGGCGATGGGGATCGAGACACGGGTGGCAGCGTATTTCGAACCAATCGATCAACTGGCCCCGCCTGCCCCGGGTACCGCGCTGCTGGTGCCGGATTCCGATTTCGGCCGTAGCCACGAATGGCCGTTGGACCGCTGGGAAACGGTGGCCCGGGCGCTCCTCGAGACTGGCACCCGCCTGACCCTCGCCGGGATTCCGGGCGGCGGCGGCCTGGCCGCGAAACTGGCGAAGACGCTCGGCGACAGTGTCCGGACAACCGACCTCTTTCCCTCCGGCGAGGTGCTGCCGCTGCTGGCCGCGCACGAGCGCGTGATCGCCGCGGACGGCTCCCTGCCCCACCTTGCGGCCCATGCCGGAGCGACCTGCATCGTCCTCTTCGGCCCGAACGAGCCGGCGTGGAAACGTCCGCTCGGCAAACGCCACACGGTGCTGCGACGTCATGTCGAGTGCTCACCGTGCTTCGCCCCGAAGTGCGCCCTGGACCTGCGCTGCCAGCACGAGCTGGAGATGGAGAAAGTGCTGGCCGCGGTGAAGTAGCGTAAGTTTTCAACTTGCGCTTGGGCGCGGCCGACCTAGCGGATGAAATTCGAACATCCCTCCCTAGTCCACCGCGAGAAGCCACAAGTTGAAAACTTGTGCTACCTCACAGCACCCGCTTCAGCAGCAGGTCCTGGATGACCATGTAGAACTGGTAACGGAAGAACGCGGAGCGGCGTTGCTCGGACATGCCGATCACGTCCGGATCGTCGTCGGAGAAATCGTGCCGCGCGTGGAGGGCGAGGCGGGCCTGGTTGAGGGCACCGAACCACGCTTCCGCGTCGTCCTTTTCGATGAAAATCTCGCCGGGTCCTCCGGAGGAGGCCTCGGCGGCGGCGCGGATGGTGTCACGGACGACGCCGAGCTGGCCTTCGAACACATCGAGCAAGTCCGGCATCATCAGCTCCTCCCAGTCCTCGGCATCCGGACCGGCCGAGGCGGTGAGCCGACGGGCGAGGCCACCGGGCTTCGCGTCCGCGAGGATGCATCGCAGGACGTCCCAGTCCTGGGAAATCTCGGCATCGATCCGCAGACCGCCCTTCAGCGTGGGGGCCACTCTCATTGCGGTTTCTCCAGCGAGGTGGTGAGCTGGTGGGCCTGGAGCTCGGCGACGTAGAACTCGGCCTTCTCCCGGGTGCCGGTCCAGACAATGGAGCGCCCGGCAACGTGAACCTCCATCATCAGCTTGCTGGCGCGCGCGTCATCGTAACCGAACACCTTCTGGAAGACCCAGGTGACATAGCCCATGAGGTTCACCGGATCGTCGTGGACGACCACGTTCCAAGGCACGTCGAGCGCCTCGGCCTCGTGGGTCCGGGTTTCGGTCTTCGTCGCCATGGCCACCTCCATCAATTCCATCAGACTTCCACGGGCTCCCCGGCGGGGGCGTCGATCCACTTGCCGTGCTCCTGGATCAGGTCGATCAGGCGCTCGACGGCCTCGGCCTCGGGGATGTTGAACTTCACCGGCGTCTTGCCGACGTAGAGGTTGATCTTGCCGGGCGCGCCGCCGACGTAGCCGAAGTCGGCATCCGCCATTTCCCCCGGGCCATTGACGATGCAGCCCATCACCGCGATGCGCACACCCTTGAGATGGCCGGTGGCGGCGCGGATCTTCTGGGTGGTGGATTGCAGGTTGAAGAGCGTGCGACCGCAGCTCGGGCAGGCCACGTAGTCGGTCTTGAAAATGCGGGTCCCGGCGGCCTGGAGGATGTTGTAGGCGAGGCGCAGCGATTGGCCGGGGGCGGTCTCGCCGCGGACCAGGATCGCATCGCCGATGCCATCGCACAGCAGCGAGCCGATCACGCGGGCCGCGGGCAACAGCGCCTGGAGGAAATCGGTGTCGCCCTGCGGCGGGGTGAGCGTGTCCTTCAGCAGGATCGGATGGCGGGCATCGATCACGAAGGCGAGCTGACGGAAGGCGTGGATCGGTTCGAGGTCGAGGCCATCCTTCACGGTGACGAGCTGCGCCACCGGCGAGTGGTTCAGCGCCGCCACGGCGGCCTCGTCGCGCGGGTCGATCTCCAACACGCCGGATTTCTCGACCACGATCTCGGGTTTGAAGTCGCCGAGCTTGTGGATCTTGTGGGCCAGCGCGTTCCAGTTCTCCTGGGTGGTGAAGACGCGCACGGTGCGGTCGCCACCCAGCTCGTGGCCTTCCACGGTGAGGACGTCGGTCTTCCGACGCTCGTAGGAGAAGGGATCGTAGGACGGGACGTACTCGGTGGTCACATCCCCACGCGTGGGGATGCCTGCATTGAACGGCTCCGCCAGCGCCTGGGCGACCGGGATTTCATAAACGGCATCCTCGGTGAGCGAGACGCGGATGGTGTCGCCGATGCCATCGGACAGCAGCGAGCCGATGCCGATGGCGGACTTGATGCGGCCGTCCTCGCCATCACCGGCCTCGGTCACGCCGAGGTGGATCGGGTAGTTCCAATCCGCGCCTTCCAGATCGAGGCGGGCGACCAGCAGGCGGTAGGCCTCGATCATGACCTTCGGGTTGGAGGCCTTCATCGAGAACACGAAGTTGTGGTAGTTCTCCTCGCGGGCGAGGCGGGCGAACTCCAGGGCGCTCTCCACCATCCCGTGCGGCGTGTCGCCGAAACGGTTCATGATGCGGTCGGACAGCGAGCCGTGGTTGGTGCCGATGCGCATGGCACGGCCGAGGTCCTTGCACAGCTTCACCAGCGGCACGAATTCCTCGCGGATGCGCTCGAGCTCCTCCTCGTATTCGGCATCGGTGTATTCGCGGACCTCGAACTTCTTCTTGTCCGCGTAGTTGCCGGGGTTCACGCGGACCTTTTCGACCCACTTGGCGGCCTCAAGGGCGGCGTCCGGCTTGAAATGGATGTCCGCCACGATCGGCACCTGGCAACCGGCGGCGCGGACCTCGCGGACGATGTTCTCCAGGTTCGCGGCGTAGACCTTGGTCTGGGCGGTGATGCGGACGATTTCACAACCGGCGGCGTCCAGATCCAGCACCTGCTTCACGCAGGCCGGGGTGTCGCGGGTGTCCGAGGTGATCATCGATTGCACCCGGATGGGGTTGGTTCCGCCGATGCCGACGCGGCCCACCAGGACCTCGCGGGTCGGGCGGCGGGAATAGCTCAAAAGGGAGGGGCAGTAGCGCGACGGCACGTTCATCTGCGGGCGATATAGCCGAAAAGCCCGGGCAGGGCAACGGGGCCGGGCGGGTCGAGGGCACAAATCCTGCTTTCCGTGCCGCTTCCGGGGTGATTCCTATCTCCCCCAGCGTCATGAAAGCCCTCCTCACCGCCCTCGCCGCCGTCTGGCTGGTCCTTCCGGCCCGCGCCGAGGACGCTCCCAAGGCCTCCGATTTCATCCGGGTGGACGAGGACGCACAGGCCGCCCGGCTCCAGACCGGGGTGACCCGCTACAAGAAGGACGGCGTGACGGTGGACCTGATCGGCGCGATCCACATCGCGGACGCCGCCTATTACAAGAACCTGAGCGGCAAGTTCGACAACTACCAAGCCGTGCTCTTCGAAATGGTCGGCGACGACAAGGCGATCCCGAAGAAGGAAGCCAAGGACGCACCCGCCGCCGACAAAAAGGACCTGGGCGGCCTCCATCAACTCTACGGCATGGTGGCGAAATTCCTCGGCCTGACCGGCCAGATGGAGTCGATCGACTACACGCGGAAGAACTTCGTCCACGCCGACATCACGCTGGAGGAATTCCAGAAGCTCCAAGCCGAGAAGGGCGAATCGCTGCTGGGTCTGATCGCGAAGGCCGACCAATCGGGTGCCAAGGAGCCGGACGCGGCCAAGCTGATGCAGGCGATGCTTTCCGGAAACTCGAACCGGATGAAGCTGGAGATCATCCACACCCTGGGCAGCGGCGACGATCAGATCGCCGCCTTCGCCGGCAGCAACAGCGTGATCGTGGGCGACCGCAACGCGAAGTGCATCAAGGTGCTGGATTCCCAGGTGGACAAGGGCCGCAAGCGGCTCGCCATTTTCTACGGAGCCGCCCATTTTCCGGACATGGAGAAGCGGCTGCTGGAGAAGGGCTACCAGAAGGTGTCCCACGAATGGGTCACCGCCTGGGACATCCCGAAGCCGCAGCCAAAGGCCGCGGCCCCCGCCCCGGCGGATCCCGCCGCCCCTCCGGCCGAGCCGAAGAAAAAGGCCGCCTGAACCGGACCCCGCGACGTTTTTTCAAAGATCCGCGTTTTTGCGGTCCCGATTCCGTCCGCACCGGACAGGCATCGGTAACCCCTTTGTGATCATCCGTCCCGGGTTGAGTCCCGGCGCAAACCTGCTACCAGTGCCATCATGCGTGTCCTGCCTTTGCTCGCCGCCAGTTTCCTGACCGCCACCGCGGCCGAGGAGAAGAAGCCGATCGTCGCGATCTACGACCTGAACGATCCGGTCACCGAATCCGGAACGCCGGAGCCATCCCTTTTCGGCGGACTGAACATGGACGCCAGCCGCCCGCTGACGACCTTCGACATCAGCCGCAGCCTGGAGAAAGCCGCCACCGACCCGAATGTGAAGGCGGTGGTGCTGGATGTGGCCGGCTCCGGGCTGGGTCTCGACCAGATCCAGGAACTCCGCCGCCGCCTGCTGGCGATCCGCGCCGCGGGCAAGGACGTGTGGATCTACAGCGAACAGCTCGGCAACGGCACCGCCATCCTCGGCAGCGCGGCCAACCACTTCGCGCTGATGCCGGAGGCGGACTGCGAGTTCAGCGGCATCCACGCGGAGTCGATGTATTTCAAGGGCCTGCTCGACAAGCTGGGCGTCCAGGCGGACGTGATCCACATCGGCGACTTCAAGAGCTTCGGCGAGAACTACTACCGCACCGGCCCGAGCGACCCGGCCAAGCAGCAGGAGGAAAAGCTGATCGACTCGATCTACAACGCCATCGTCCGGGACGTGGCCACCGGCCGCAAGATCCCCGAGGCCAAGGTGAAGGAACTCATCGACCGAGGCACCCTCACCGCCGAGGAGGCGAAGAAGGAAGGCCTCGCCGATGACCTGCTCTACCGCACCACCTTCAATGCCAAGGTCCGCGAAACCTACGGCGCGGAGGCCGAGTATGAAACCGGCTACCAGCTCCCGGACCGCGATGGGCCGGAGATCACCGGCATGATGGACATCGTGAAACTGATGTTCAACGACGGCAAGAAGACCAAGGCCCGCAAGGACTACGTGGCGGTGGTGGCGCTCGATGGCGACATTTCCGACGACTCCATCGCCCCGGTGCGCGAGGAGATCCTGAAGCTGCGCAAGGACGACAAGGCGAAGGCGCTGGTGCTGCGGGTGAATTCCCCCGGCGGCTCGGCGCTGGCCAGCGAAGTGCTGTGGGAGGCCACCCACCAGTGGAAGTCCACCGGTCGGCCGTTCGTGGTCTCGATGGGCGGGGTGGCGGCCAGCGGCGGCTACTACGTGTCCAGCGGCGCGGACCGGATCTTCGCGGAAACCGGCACCATCACCGGCTCGATCGGCGTGGTCGGCATGAAATTCGTGCTCGGCGGGGCGATGGACAAGCTGGGCATCACCAGCCACGTCACCCAGCGCGGCAAGAACGCCGGGGCGATGAGCATGACCCATGCCTTCACCAAGGAGGAGGGCGAGCTGATCCGCCAGTCGATGACCCGCGTTTACGGCACCTTCAAGCAGCGCGTGACGGACGGTCGCAAGGACCGGCTCAAGGGCGACCTCGAACCGCTGGCCGGCGGCCGCGTTTACAGCGGCGAAAAGGCGCTGGAGATCGGACTGGTCGATGAGATAGGTGGCCTGGTGGAAGCGATCGGTTACGCCGCGAAGCAGGCGAAGCTCGACAACCCGGAGGCCAAGCTGGTGCCGGAACCGAAGAGCGCCTTCGAGGGGCTTTTCGCCAACAAGCACGACAAGAAGGACAAGGATGAGGACGAACTGATCCGCGCCACGGCCACTCCCAAGCCCTCCGCCCAGCTCCGCCAGACCCTGATCCAGAGCGGCCTGCTCGGATCGCTGCCAGCCCCGGCCCGCGAGGGCGTGGACCGCCTGATGTCCCGCATGGACGCCTTCCAGCACACCGAGGTCCTGCTGCTGGGCCCGGATCTGAAAGTCGCGCCGTGAAGTAGCACAACTTTTCAAGTTGTGGTTGCGTGCGGCGGACCAGAATCGGAAAGTTCCGACCGTCCATGACGGTTCCGCTCCTCCCCGCACGCAAGTTGCAAACTTGCGCTACTTCCCGGCGCTCCCAATGAAAGCGGTCCTCTTCGACTTCGACGGCGTGCTGGTCGATACCGAGTGGGCGATCTACGACGCCTGGCACCGCACTTTCCGCGCCCACGGCCACCCGCTGCCGCTGGAACTCTACACCCGCTGCATCGGTTCGGACTTCGACACCTGGTCGCCGAAAACGCACCTCGAGGAACTCACCGGCAGCTCGTTCGATTGGCACGAGCTCGACCTGAAGCGGCAGGAGGAAATCGTCCGCGATCTCGCGGGCGAAGGCCCGATGCCCGGCGCGGTGGCGCTGCTGGAATCCCTGATCGCGAAGGGCATCCCGCGGGCGGTGGTGTCCAGCTCGTCCCACCACTGGGTCGATGGCTGGCTCGACCGGCTGGGGATGATGCCCCTGTTCGACACCGTGGTTTGTCGCGGGGATGCACCGCGAATCAAGCCCGCCCCGGACCTGTTCCTGGAAGGCGCGCGGCGTCTCGGGTTCGAACCCGCCGAGTGCCTGGTGATCGAGGATTCCCTCAACGGCGTGAAAGCCGCCCGCGCCGCCGGTTGCCCGGTCTGGGCCGTCCCGAACCGCGTGACCGCCTGCCTGGATTTCTCGCTCGCGAATGCCGTGCTGCCGAGCCTGGCGGAGGTGGGGCAGGCGATGAATCAGTAGCACAAGCATTCCTGCTTGTGAGCGGGCGCGGTTCGTTACCGGATGAGATCCCAAACCACCCGAACGATCCGATTCGTGCCGTTGTCGCGAAGCGGAGCACACCCACGCGCAAGCAGGAATGCTTACGCTACAACAGCGTCCCCTCGGTCACACCGAGTTTCTCCAGCGCCTTCACGTGGCGCAGCAGGGTGACGGAATCGCTTTCGCCGCGGAGCAGGGCCTGGTAGGCGCGGATGGTGCGCTTGGCGGAGTCCTTGTCCTCGTCAAGCAGCTCGATGCGGAACCGTGACAGGCCGGTGGCCTTCAGGTCATCGAAGAACCGCGCGCCGGTCTGGGCGCGGCCGTTGAAAAGGGTATTCCGGCAACCCACGTCCGCCACGAGGCGGTGGAGCTGGCCGACGCGGTCGCGCAGGTGCACGACGTGCTCCTCGCACGGGCGGCCGCAATCCTTGTAGCTCGTGCCCTTGCTGAGGAAGGTGCAGAACACGCAGTGCTCCATGTGGAAGAGCGGCATGTGCTGGTGGAGCGTCAGCTCGAACCAGTCGGCGGGCGCGCCGCGCAGCAGGTCGAGCACCTGCGAAATGTTCAAGTCGTAGGAAACGGTGAGCAGATCGAGGTTCGCGGCCTGCTTGAGCAGCTTCGCGGTGATCGGGTTGGCGACATTCAGGGAGAAATCCCCGACCTTTTTCAGGCCGCTGCGATCCTTGAAGTGCTGGAGAGAGGCGAGGTTCCGCAGCAGCACGCCATCCGCCTCGGCGCGCTCGATGAGCTTCAGGTAGCCGTTCTCGCCGGGCTTCAGGATGCGCGGCGTGGCGAGCAGGATTTCCGAACCGGTGTCGGCCCCGCGGGCGCGAACCATCGCCACGGCATCCTTGTAACGGCGCGGGTCCTCGAAATCGCATTGGATCACCGGCACGCGGACATCGAGCGCGGCGTCCACCTGCGCGAGGCTGCGGCAGAGGACACTGAGCTTCGGGGCCGCGGCGGATCCACCCTCCACGACGGGAAGCAGGTCGCGGTGCGACACCGCGGTGGCGGGCACGATGGCCTCCCCTGCCCCGCCCTGGGGCTCAAGCTGCTCGACCAAGGCACGGCGAAGGCGGTTGAGCTCGGACACGGCGAGGTGGCAATCGCCCTCCAGGCGGTTGTCGAGGGAGGCCAGTTCGTAGGCGGTATCGCCAAGGCGCGAGAGCTGGGCGAGCAGGGTCTCGGAGGAAAGCGCGCGTTTCGAGGCGGCCTCCAGCGGCGTGGACGACACGGAGGTCTTGCCCGCGGACAGCACCAGCGGTTCGCCCGGCTGGCCGGTGACGACGAGGTGCAGCGGGATCTTCTGCTCCTGGAGCTTCGCGTTCTGCCAGAAACGGCGGATTTCGGATTCCAACCGCGGATCGGAGGTCTTGTAGAGGGTCTGGCCAGGGCGGATGCGGTCGAAATCGAGGCCACTGTGGCTGCGATGGAACAGCAGGCAGCCGTTCTCGATCTTCCAGATCCGCGCGCCCTGCTCCTCGTTGCGGTCCTCGCCGGCGTCGAACACCACGCCATCCCCCGCCGCGAGCGGGATCGCCGGATCGTCCTTCAGCTCGACCCAGCCCGGGCCGCAGCGGGCGATTTCCCCGAGCAAGGGGCCGCGCTTCTTCCCGAAGCGGCCGTGGACGAGATACGGGTGGTTCGTGCCCGCCAGCCAGCCGCTGGTGAGGCCGCGGGAAAAGGTCATCTCCAGCTCGTAGCGGTCCTCCGCGGTGACGCTGGAGGCCACGCCCGCGATGGCGTCATCGATCGCCTTCCGGTACACGCGGGTCACGGCGGCGACGTATTCGGGCGACTTCAGGCGGCCCTCGATCTTGAACGACTTCACCCCGGCCTTCACCAGTCCGGGGATGACGTCGACCGCCGCGAGGTCCTGCGGCGAGAGCAGGTAACGGACCTCGCCCAGCTCCCGCACCTCGCCATCGACGACGATTTCGTAAGGCATGCGGCAGGCCTGCGCGCATTCGCCGCGGTTCGCCGAGCGCTGGCCGAGCGATTCGCTGGTGAGGCACTGGCCGGAGTAGGCGACGCACAGGGCACCGTGCACGAAAACCTCCAGCGGCGCGTGGGGATTGCCCTCGGCGGCGGCCTGGAAGCGCTCGATCTCCTTCAGCGAAAGTTCCCGCGCCAGCACCGCCCGCTCCATGGGATACAGGGATTCGATGAACGCCAGGCCCTCCGGCGAGGTGATGGTCATCTGGGTGGAGGCATGCAATTCCACGCCGGGAGCGATTTCCCGCGCCATCTTCGCCAGCCCCAGATCCTGGATGATGAGGGCGTCCACCCCGGCGGCGGCGATCAGGCGGAGCTGCCGTTCAGCGGCCTCCAGCTCATCGCTGAAGACCAGCGTGTTCATCGTCACGAAGCCCTTCACGCCGTGCTTGTGCAGGAACTTCATCAGCTCCGGCAGGTCGTCCTCGGTGAAATTGTCGGCGCGCAGACGGGCGTTGAATTTCGGCAGGCCGAAGAAAATCGCGTCCGCCCCGGCGGCCACGGCGGCACGGGCACAGTCCCAGTTCCCGGCGGGACTGAGGAGCTCTGGGGTGGAATCGGACGGTTGCATGCGCGGGGAGGTGGGAAAACCATGACCCGGAATCAAGCAAAAGGGAGGTGAAACTTTTACCCCGGCCCCGGGTTATCCTCTTTGCAACCCCTTCCGACCATGCTTCCGCAAGCCTCCGACACCTGGACGATCTATGAAGCCGCGCATCTCCTGAACCGCGCCGGATTCGGCGGGAGCCCGGCCGACATCAAGGCGTTCCACACCCTCGGCCGGACCAAGGCCGTGGATTCCCTGCTGAAGCCCGCCGTGGGCCCGGACGAGTTCTCGATGCCCGAGTGGTGCTCGCCGGAGAAAATGGCGGAGGACATGCAGCAGCGCATCGCCCAGCTCCGTCAAGTTCGCGAGGCGACCAAGAACATGACGCCCGAGGAGGCCGAAAAGGCGAAGAAGAACGCCAACCAGGCCGAGCAGAAGGAAAACCGCCAACACGGCATCGAGGGCCAGGGCTGGTGGTTCCGCGCCATGCTCCACACCAAGGCGCCGTTGCGGGAGAAAATGACCCTGTTCTGGCACGACCATTTCGCCACCTCGATCCAGAAGGTGAAACAGCCGGTGCTGCTGATGATGCAGAATGCCCTGTTCCGCCGCAACGCCACCGGGAACTTCCGCCAGCTCACCCACGAGATCGCCAAGAACCCGGCGATGATGCTCTACCTCGACACCCAGAACTCGAAGAAGGGCAAACCGAACGAAAACTTCGCCCGCGAGGTGATGGAGCTCTTCACCTTGGGTGAAGGCCACTACACCGAGCAGGACATCCGCGAGGCCGCGCGCGCCTTCACCGGCTACCAGCTCAACCGCCAGAACGGCACGGTGTTCCACAACAAGCGCATGTGGGACGAGGGCGAGAAGACCGTCTTCGGCAAGACCGGCAAGTTCGACGGTGACGACATCGTGAACCTGATCTTCGAGCAGCCACAGGCCGCGAAATTCATGGCCGCGAAGCTGTGGGAATACTTCGCCGCCGAGGATCCGCCGGCCTCCGCGGTCGACGCGCTGGCCACCACCTTCCGCGAGGCGAACTACGAGGTCGCCCCGCTGCTGCGCGAGATCTTCCTTTCGAAGCAGTTCTACTCCGACGAGGTGGTGCGCAACCAGATCAAGTGCCCGATCCAGTTCCTGATCGGCATGCTCAAGCAGCTCGAGCTGAACCAAACGCCACAGGGCTACACGATGATCGCCCAGCAGCAGCTCGGGCAGGTGCTGTTCAATCCGCCGAACGTGGCGGGCTGGGACTGGGGCAAGGCGTGGATCAACACCAACACCCTGCTCACCCGCTACAACGTGGCCGGCTTCATCACCAAGGGCGCGGACAAGGCCCCCGACCGACCGCTGCCAGGCGAGGAGCCGATGGCGATGGCGGACAAGGACGGCAGCATGGAGATGCAGGACGAGGACGGTGGCGGCAAGGGTGCGGGCAAGGCGCTCGGCAAGAAGGCCACGCCTGAACGCGTGGCCGTGGCCACCGAGGTGGCCGCCCGCAACTGGCGCGGCCCGGATTACGACCGGATCGTCCCGCGCGAACTCCGCAAGCGCCACGAGGACCTGGTGGACTCGCTGGCCCTGCGCTTCTTCCAAGCCCCGCTGGCGGACAAGAACCGCAAGCGCTTCATCGCCTTCGCCGAGGAGAAGGAAGGCGTCGTCTTCACCAACCACGAGGTGGCCGAACTCGTCCACCTGATGCTCAGCACGCCGGAGTACCAGCTCGTCTGAACCCTTTCCCCCAACTCTCAACTTTCACCTCTCAACAGCCATGAAGACCCGCCGCGATTTCCTCCGCGCCACGCTGCTCGGTGCCTCCGCCACCTGGACCGTGCCGATGTTCGTGGAAAACACGTTCGCCCAGCTCCACAACGACTCCAAGGACCTGGCGACCCAGGCCGTGACCGGCAAGGACGGTCCGATCCTGGTGGTAATCCAGCTCGCCGGCGGCAACGACGGCCTGAACACCCTCGTCCCCTTCGCCGACGACGCCTACCACAAGGCCCGTCCGCGCCTCGCGAAGAAGGAGAAGGACATCATCCGCCTCTCCGACTACTGCGGCCTGAACAGCGCGATGCCGTGGCTGGGCTCGCAGTTCAAGGAAGGCGACCTCGCGATCCTGCAGGGCGTGGGCTATCCGAATCCGAACCGCTCGCACTTCGTCTCGACCTCGATCTGGGAAACCGCCGATCCGGCGAACCGCTCGAACACCGGCTGGCTGGGCCGCTACTTCGACAACGCCTGCTCCGGCAGCGATCCGACCGTGGGCATCAGCTTCAGCAAGACCCAGCCGGAGGCCTTCGGCGCGGTGAAGAATCCCGGCATCTGCCTTTCCAGCCCGGAACTCTACCGCTGGATCAACGGCAACGACGACTCGAAGACCGCCGAGGAATTCTTCTCCGAGCTCAACCGCCCGGACACACCCGCGGAAGGCAACTCGATCGCCATGGCCGCGGGCGGCAAGACCGGCGTGGTGAGGGGCGAAAGCAACCTCGCCTTCCTCGAACGCGTGGCGCTCGATGCCCAGGTCAGCTCGGCGAAGATCCTCGAGATCGCCTCGAAGCACCGCACCAAGGTGCAGTACGACGGCACGCCCCTCGCCCGCAGCCTGAACCTGGTGGGCCGCATGATCGCCGGCAAGCTGCCGACCCGTGTCTTCTACGTCTCCCACGGCGGCTTCGACACCCACAACAACCAGATGGGCACGCAGGACCGGCTGCTGGGCCAGCTCGACAGCGCGCTGAAGTCCTTCATGGCCGACCTCAAGGAACAGGGTGCCGCCGACCGCGTGGTGGTGATGACCTTCTCCGAGTTCGGACGCCGCGTGGGCGAGAATGCCAGCGGCGGCACCGACCACGGCCAAGGTTCCTGCCTCTTCACCCTCGGCCAGGGGGTGAAGGGCGGCCTCTACGGCAAGTATCCCAGCCTCACCGACCTGACGCAGGGTGACCTGAAGTTCAACACCGACTTCCGCGGCATCTACGCCACCGTCCTCGAGGACTGGCTCAAGACCCCCTCGGCCCCGATCCTCAAGGGCAGCTTCAACAAGCTCGGGTTCATCGGCTGATCGGTCGATCGATCCCCCGGAAAACAAAATGGCGGCCTGCGGGCCGCCATTCGTGTTTCAAGGTTTCACATCCCGCGCCTCACTTCGGCAGCGGTGACCAGGAGAACTCGGTATTGTCCTCGTACGCCACCCACGGATTGCCGGTCATGATGTATTGGATGAAGCTGTAGAAGTAGCCGTCCTGAGCCCCGGTGATCACTCCGGCCTTGGTCTTGGCCGAGGACGACAGATGGAAGCGATACACACCGTCATTTCCCAGATCGACGATGACATCCCCCCAATAGCCGTCGGCGGAATAGCTGACTCCCTGGATCACGCCGGTCTTGGTTTCATTGGACGCGGTCTCGATCAGGTAGGTCTTGTCACCCGTGACATTGAAACGGAACAGGTAGCTGCCGGACTCGTTCTCGACGTAGAGCTGCGAACCCAGAAGGCCGCCGGGAGTCAAAAGGTCGGCGGGATAGGTCGCCACGGCGGCCCGGTGCTGGAGGGTATAGGTGACTTTCGCCGGGGGGATATTCGCCAGCATGGTCTTCAGCATCTTCTCGCCCGGTCCCATGTAGCGGCCGCCGGAGCTTTTCCAAGACGGGTTCGCGTCGGTGGCGTCATAGTAGAACAGGCGGGCCGTGCTCTTGGCCATCTGGTTGAAAGCGATGAACGTCCGCGCGTTGGGATCGGGTGCCGGGATGGTGCTGGTCCGGAAACGGGGAGCGGTGACCTTGGGAAGCGCGACGCGGGTCGCCACGAAACGAGTGGCATCCTGACCGACACGGCGGATCGCCACGTGCTGGATGGTCACCGGCGTGGTCGGCTTGTCGTTGGCATCGGTATCGACCGCCAGGATCGCCTCCACCACATCCTGGCCGGACACCACCTTGCCGAAGACGGTGTAGTGGCCTTCCAGATCCGGAATGGCGCCACCGGTGACGAAGAACTGGGCACCCGCGCTGTTGCGGCCCGCGTTTGCCATCGCCAGCACGTAGGGCTGGTCGAACTTGTAGCTCGCGGGAACCGCTTCCCGGAACTCATCCGGAATGTTGTAACCCGGACCATCCGAACCATCACCCGCCCGGGAGCCACCTTGGATGACCCGGAAACCCGCGTTGTCGACCACCCGGTGGAAGGTCAGGCCATCATAGAAGGGCTTGGCGGGGCGGATCGTCGACACGGCTCCGGTGGTTTCGTCCAACCACGTGCGCGTGCCTTCCGCGAGCGTGACGAAATTGGCAACGGCCTTCGGGGTTTCCGCGTGGTTCAACTGGCAGGTGAACGTCCCTTGGGAGGTCTGGATGTCCGCGAAGACCTGCGCGATGGCGGGCAACGGCAGAGCGGCGAGGGCCAAAGCGAAGAGGGTTTTCCGCATGGCGCGGAAGCTGCCTGCATCAACGCGAGCTTGCAAGTCGGGATTCTCCCGGAAAGCCTTCTCCACGTGCCATTTCCAACGGATACCACCCGCCCGCGCGGCATCGCGCTCTTCGACCTCGATGGCACCCTGCTGCCTTGGGATTGCCAGGTGCTGTTTTGCCATCGGGTGCTGCGCCGCGCTCCGTGGCGGCGGTTCTACCTGCTGGTGTTCCTGCCGTTCACGCCTTTCGCCAAATGGCTGGGAGCGGAGACGATGAAGCGCATTTTCCTGTGCTACCTGTGGCGGATGGAATCCTCCGAGCTGGTCTCGCACGCCCGGGCCTTCGCGCGGGAACTGCGGTTTTACCCCGAGGTCCTGGCGGAGCTGGAGCGCCATCGTGCAAAAGGCGACCTGCTGGTGCTCACCTCGGCGAGCCCGGAATTCTATGTCACGGAGATCGGCCGCCGCCTCGGTTTCGATCTCACGCTGGGCACCCCGGTGGAAATCCCAGACCGGCTGCCTTTTTTCCCGGACCTGAAAAACCACAAGGGCATGGCGAAGGTCGACCGCCTCCGGGAATTGATGCCGGACCGCTTCAAGGACGGCCATCTGAGAAACTCACACGGCTACACGGACAGCACCGCGGACCTGCCGCTGCTGGCGATCTGCAAAACCGCCACGTTGATCAATCCATCCGAGCACCTCACCGCGATCGGCCGAAAGCGAGGCTGGAACGTCACCCGGCCCACCCGCCCATGGAAGTCCAAGTGGGATCGGCTGCGACGCTTGGCGGCGCTGGTGGCCGGAATCGGCCGGAACCCGGGCGGTCTGGAGTCCTGAAGGCCGGACGGTTAGGCTTGCCGTAGCAATGGCGTTGACGAATGGTGATGGGAGACGCACCCCATGTCCTCCCAGCCTTCCGTCAATGTCGCCCGCCTGACCTATCTGTTGGTCTGTGAAGCCGCGGGCTTCGCGATCGCGCTGAGCACGCGGGGGGTCGAGCGCGGCGTGCCGATGTGGATGGGCCTGCTGGGCGGGCTGCTGGTGGCGGGCTTTTTCATCCTGGTGGAAACGATGATCCGCGGCTTCTCGCTGCGCGGGTTTTCCACCGCCACCTTCGGCCTGTGCGTGGGCCTGTTCTGCGCCTGGCTGCTGACCCGGGTGCAATTCTCGGCATTGATCGAACCGGCATTCCGCGACAAGGACCGGACGCCGCTGGAGCAAGCGGAGTTCGACCTGCTGGTGAACACGCTGAAGCTGGCGTTCGACGTGACCCTGTTCGCCAGTTTCGGATTCATCGGAGTGGTGCTGGCACTGCGCAGCAGCCGGGACGATTTCGCCTTCATCATCCCCTACGTGCGTTTTCGCCAGGATGCCTCCAGCGGCCAGCCGATCGTGCTGGACCCGGAGGCGGTGATGGATGGCCGGGTTCCGGCGATCCTGCGGGCGGGCTTTCTCCACGGTCGCCTGATCGTGCCGCGGTTCGTGCTGGAGGAGCTGCAAACACTGGCACATTCCCCCTCTGCGGCGCACCGCCAGCGCGGCGAGCGGGGGCTGGCCAGCCTGGAACAAATGCGCACCGCCAAGGATCTCCAGGTCACGATCCATGAGTCCAATGGCGCGGCCGCCAACGCCACCCTCAACAGCCGCCTGCTGGAAACCACCCGCCTGCTGGGCGCGCGCCTGATGACGAGCGACGACACGCTGAGCAAAGTGGCGAAACTTCAAAACGTCCCCGCGCTGAACATCCAGGAACTGGTGGACGCGCTCAAGCCGGTGGTCGCCGTCGGTGAACGGCTGCGGATCGCCCTGGTGCGCCCCGGCAAGGAGGAGCACCAGGCGGTGGGCTATCTGGCCGATGGCACGATGATCGTGGTGAACCACGCCGTGCAGAAGATCGGCTCCTCGGTGGACGTGCTGGTGATCAGCACGCTGCAAACGAGCGCCGGGACGATGATTTTCGCCGAAGCCGCCTGAACCCGGTTTCAGCGGCCGCGCTCCCGCCAATCGCGGAACGCGCCGCCGAGATGGGCCAGGGTATCGCTGGCGAGCAGGGACTCCTCGCTCGCTCCCGCGGCAATCGCCCGCTCCGAGCCCCGGCCGCAGAGCCATGCCCCGCAGGCGGCGGCTTCCAGCGGAGCCAGCCCCCCTGCCAGCAACGCGCCGATGACTCCCGAGAGCGCATCCCCCTGTCCGCCGGACGCCATGCCGGGTGAGCCGGTGGAATTGCACCACAACGGTTCACCCGCCGCGGTCACGAGCGTGCGGGCTCCCTTCAGCAGCAGCACCGGCGCATGGCGATCGGCGAAGGCCCGGGCCGCCTCTTCCCGTGGCAAATCGGCCAGATCGGGTGCGAGACGGCGGAACTCGCCGGGATGCGGGGTCAGCACGTGATGGGCTGGCAACTCCGGAAAGTCTCCCGCGATGGCGTTCAAGGCATCGGCATCGATCACCACCGGAACCGGGGAATCCATCAGTAGCCTGCGCACCAGGCCAGCCTCGACGCCGCCGAGACCGGGTCCCACCACCAGGCTGTCGTAGCGGAAATCCAACAGCTCCCTGGGATCACGGAGCGCCCGGACCATGACCTCCGGCGGACATTTCGCGGCGATCGCGGCATGGGCTTCTTCCGGAACATGCAGCGTCACCAATCCCGCTCCCCCGCGCAGGGCTCCGGTGGCGGCCAATACAGCAGCCCCGCTGTAGGCGGCGGATCCGGCCAGAATGCCGACCCGGCCAGCCCGGCCCTTGTGAAAATCGAATGGCCGCGGAGACAATGCTCCCGCCAGCGTGAACGGCGAGATCATCGCCATGTCGCCACCGGCCGGGACGGGCAGCTCCGCCACTGGCACCAATCCGAGCGCTCCCACCGCGTCCGCGGCACGTCCCATGAGCAAGCCGCGCTTCGGCACGCCGATGGTGAGGGTGAGATCCGCCACCACCGCGCCAGGATGGATTTCCCCGGTATCGGCATCGACCCCGGAGGGCAGATCCACCGCCACGATCCGGCCCCCCGCCGCCTGACGGAGCGCGCGCATCTCTTCCGCGAGCGGGGCGAGCCCGCCCCGCGGTCCACCCCGGGCCCCGATGCCCAACAGGCCATCCAACAGAATCAGCGGCAGACGTGCTGCCGCCGGATCCGGTGGTCCGTCCAGCCACTCGACTTCCCCGAGCGCGGCCAACATCGCGCGAGTGAGTTCCGCCCATTCCGATTGGGGCCAGGCCGCACGGATGGCGATCTTCCAACCCGCGTCCCTCAAGACCCCGAGCGCCACCAGGGCATCCCCGGCATTGTGGCCCTTGCCAAGGCACGCAATCGCGGTGCCGGGCTCGGGAAAGAACCGGGCCACCGCGTGGCCAAGGCCACGGCCGGCCTCGATCATCAACACGGAGGCGGTCGTCCCGCGTTGGAACGCCGCCTCTTCCAATGCCCGCATTTCATCCGCCGTCACCACGCCCATGCAGCCATCATAGCGCACGGGCAGGCAGGGCACAGGCGGAAAATCCTCAGCCGTCGCGGCGGAAACGCATCACCCCATCGGCGATGGCCTTCGCCAGCGAATCACGGTACCAGGCGGCTTTCATGCCCTGGCGCTCGGTGGGATTCGAAACGAAACCGCACTCCACGAGGATCGCGGGGCAGGTGTTGTTACGAATCACATAGTAGCGGGCGAACTTCGCGCCGCGGTCGGTGGCGCGCACCTTGCGGCAGATGTTCTGCTGCACCATCTGGGCGAGGTTCTGGCTCTCGGCACCGTTGGCGTAGTAGGTCTCCAGGCCACAGGCGCTGTCCCGGTAGGTGAAGTTGTAGTGCACCGCCACGAAGATCGCATCCTTGTAGCGCTGGGTGATGGCCACGCGCTCCGCCAGCGAAACGAAGTAGTCGCTGTTGCGCGTCATCACCGTCTTGAAGCCCATGCTCTGCAGGTAATTCTGGAGCCGGGTGGCGGTGTCCAGGCACAGGTGCTTTTCATAGACCTGGCCGAACTGGGCTCCCTTGTCGTAACCGCCGTGACCCGCATCGATCACGACAGTCCGGAAATAGCGCGCTTCCGCCGTGGCGGAGGTAAGCGCACCGACGGCCGCCAGGGCCAGAAGTCGCTTGAAGATCGTTCGCATAATACCTCGCGTTTTGAAACTGTTCAGGATTGTTAATAAAATTTACCGGAAAGTAAAGAATTTTTAAACAATTCTCCTTCCCTTCCCGTTCACTGGGTGATAACGGGCCGCTCCGAGATCTTGCGGGCGCGGGACTTCTCCATCTCCTCGGCCTTGGGATCGTACGGGATGCTGTTTCCAACCGCGACCACACCGTTGGGTTGCGTCATCAGCACCGGGTCTCCCGTCGCGCCACGGCGATGGAACTCACTGTTCACCAGCTTGCCCTCGGTATCGATTTCGCAGTGGGTCCACAGGGTCGGGGTGCTGAGGAAGAAGACGTGGAGGTTCTGGTTGCCGGCGACGGTGATCTGGGGCTTGCGGAACATGAGCGCATCCCCGAGCGGATAGGTGCGGATCGGCGTGCCGGTGCGGTCGTTGACCACCTGGACGTAGAGCTGGGTCTTCTGGTCGCCGGAGTAGTTGAGGACGCGGTACTCGCGGACCTTCGTGGCATCACCGCGGACGCCAACCTTCTGGCTCCAATAGGCGCGGCCGTTGGAGACATTGAAAAGCACGCGGTTGGAAGCGGTGCCTTCGGAGGTCTGGTCCGGCATGCGGATCAAGGCGTAGACGCTGTAGTTTCCGATCTCGGTGAGGTTGAACGCGGAGGAGAGATTCACCTGGCGGGCCATGCTCTGGCCCACGGGAATGCGGATGGCGCCGAAATTGAAGCGGCCGTAAGGAATGGCGGGCTCGCTGCCGGTGCGCTTGATGACGAAATCGAGCCACGGCTGGCGGTCGCTACCGACGAAAACGGCTTCCTGCCCGGAGTGGTTGGTGATGGTCACGGTGGCCTGAACCGACTCCCCGGCGACGTACTGGGTCTTCGCGATCGAGAGGGTCGCGGCGATCTGGCCGTGCGCCGCCGCAGCGGACACAAGCGCGAAGCCGCAGGAGACGAAAAGGGTGCGCAAGTTCATGGCTCCGCAGGCTTAGCGACGACAGGGGCGGGAGTCAACCCACGGGGGCCACCGTTAGAAGGGCGGCCGGAACAGGAGGAAGGAAGCGGCATGGAAGAGGGAGATTGGGAAAACAACGACGCAGGAAGCGGGCCTTGTTTGGGAAAATCCAGCGTCCGCGCTTTTCCCTCCCAACCGGGCCACCGGACACCGGCGGAAAATTCCGGTTTCCCGTGGGGCGGGTGCATCTGCTAAGGCTGCCCCGTGCCCGAGACCCGGATCATTTCCGCCAGCGACGAAGACATGAAGGAAGCCGTGCGCGAGGCAGTCGCCTTGCTCGCCCGCGGTGAAGTCGTGGCCCTGCCCACCGAGACCGTGTACGGCCTCGGCGCGGATGCCTTCAACCCGGAGGCCGCCGCCAAGGTGTTCGAGGCCAAGGAACGGCCGTCCTTCGATCCGCTGATCGTCCATGTGGCCCGCAAGTCCGACCTCCACCAGGTGGCGGAGGTGGATGAATCGATCCGCGACGTGGTCGAGAAACTGACGTCGAATTTCTGGCCGGGCCCGCTGACGCTGGTGCTGCCGAAGAAGCCGGAAGTGCCGGACCTGGTGACCAGTGGCCTGCCCACGGTGGCGGTCCGACTGAGCGCGCACCCGATCTTCCGCGCCGTCTGCCGCGAACTGGGCCGCCCGATCGCGGCGCCGAGCGCGAACCGCTTCGGCCGTATTTCCCCGACCTCCGCCAGCGCCGTGCTCAAGGAGCTGGACGGCCGCATCCCGCTCATCGTCGATGGCGGGGCGTGCAGCGAGGGCCTGGAGAGCACGATCATTGCCATCGAGCCCCGCGAGGGCAAGAAGCCGCTGTTCAAGCTGCTGCGGGCGGGTCCGGTGACCAAGGAGGATCTCCAGCCGTATGGCCGGGTGGAAAAGGCCAAGGAGCGTCCGGGTGAACTGCCCCACGCGCCCGGCCAGCTCGCCAGCCACTACGCTCCGCGCACGCCGCTGCTGATGTTCGAGAAGCCGGAGGACTTCGTTCCCGAGGAGGGCAAGCGCTACGGCCTGCTGAGCTACCGCGAGGAGGAGAAGGACGGCTACATCGACCTGCACGATTGGGAGCGGGTGGAAGCCCTGAGCCCGGGCAATGGCAAGCTGGCGGAAGCCGCGCTGCGTCTGTTCTTCGTGATGCGCCAGCTCGACGAGGCCGGCCTGGACGCGATCGTGGCCGAGCCGGTGAGCGAAACCGGCCTGGGCGTGGCGATCATGGACCGCCTGCGCCGGGCCTCGGCGAAGTAAGGCCTCCGGGCTTGCCCCGGCGTTCCAAAAAGAATCCCCGCTTTCCGAATAAATCCATTGGCTCTGTCCGCGGATCGGCTAACGGAGGCACGACCTCACACCCGCATGTCCGCCAAATCCACTTGGAAAGTCAGCGCGGCGGTGATGGCCAGCCGCGTGCTCGGCCTGATCCGCGACCAGATCTTCGCCGCGTTCTTCGGGCACAGCGTGCTGATGGACTGCTTCAACATCGCCTTCCGGATCCCGAACCTGCTGCGGGACCTGTTCGCGGAAGGGGCGCTGTCCCAGGCCTTCGTGACGACCTTCTCGAAGAAGGTGAAGGAGGACGGGCCGGAAAGCGCGTGGCCGCTGGCGGCGAAGATGCTGACGCTGGTGGGGATGGCGATGGCCGCCGTCTCGCTGGTAGGCATCCTGTTCTCGCCCCAGCTGGTGCACCTGCTGACAGCGCTGGACGGCACCGCGGGCAAGGCGCGGACGTTCTCGCCGGATGACATCGCGCTGACGATCCAGATGACGCGGATCATGTGGCCGTTCATGCTGCTGGTGAGCCTGGCGGCGCTGGTGATGGGCATCCTCAACGCGCGCAACGTCTTCGGCATCCCGGCACTGTCGTCGTGTTTCTTCAACCTCGGCTCGATCATCGCGGGCTCCGGCATCGGGCTGTGGCTGGATCCGCACCACGGGCCGAAGACGATGATCGGGATGTCGATCGGCGTGCTGGTGGGCGGCTTCGGCCAGCTCGTGTGCCAGCTCCCGTCGCTGCGGCGGCTGGGTTTCCACTGGCGGCCGGACTGGCAGTGGAAGGACCCGGCGATCCGGACGATTTTCGCGCTGATGGGGCCGGCGGTGATTTCCGCCTCGGTGGTGCAGATCAACGTGGTGGTGAACTCGCAGTTCGCCACCTCCATTGGCGGCGGCGCGGTGAGCGCGCTGAACTGGGCCTTCCGGCTGATGCAGCTCCCGATCGGGGTGTTCGGCGTGGCCGTGGCCACCGTAACGCTGCCGGCGCTGTCCCGCGCGGCGCTGGGCGGGACCGGGCCGGAGTTCCGCGGCGTGCTGGCGCGCGGGCTGCGGTTGGTGACCTTCCTGGTGCTGCCCTCCGCACTGGGCCTGTGCTTCCTGGCGGAGCCGATCATCAGCGTGATCTTCGAACGGGGCGCGTTCAATGCCGTGGGCCGCATGGAAACCGCCGCCGCGCTGCGCGGCTACGGCATCGGCCTGCTGGCCTACTCGTGGCTGAAGGTGCTGCAACCGGCCTTCTACGCCGCGAACCGCCGCTGGATCCCGATGATGGTGAGCTTCGTGGCGATCGCGCTGAGCATCACCTCGAACTGGTATTTCGTGACCGTGCGCCACATGGGCGTGGAGGCGCTGGCGATGACCACCAGCCTGGTGGCGATCGTGAACTTCGTGATCCTCTACGCGGCGATGCTGCGGATCTCCGATGGCCTCGAAACCCGCTCGCTGCTGGTGCTGTGCGCGAAACTGGTGGCCGCCGGGGGCGCGATGGCGGGCGTGTGCCTGCTGGCCCAGCGCTACCTGTTCCACGATCTCAGCCACATGACCCAGATCGCCCGCGCGGCGTGGCTGGTGGTGGCAGTGGGTGCCGCGGGAGTCACCTATTTCGCCGCGGCCCGGGTAATGCGGGTGGAGGAGGCCACCGAGGCGACGAACCTGGTCACGCGACGATTCCGACGCACCAAGGCCTGATGACCGCCCGGTCTTGCATGGCTTCGTTTCCCATCTAAGTTCGCCCCGTCATGGCTCACCGCGCCGTTCTGATCAAAGCCGCCATCGTTCTCCTCTCGATCTGGATCGTCGTCTGGGGCATCCGCTCGTGGGCGGGATCGCGGCGCACCACCATGGTCTCGGTGGAGAAGGCGGTGCAGAAGGCGAACTTCGACGATTGGTCGGCCGAAGGCGCCAGCCACGATCCGGCCGAAGCGGCCCGCCGCGAGAAGGAGCTGCGCAACATCGCCGGAATGGTGAACCGCCTCGACTTCCGCGAGCGCCAGAAGACCCGCGAGCAGAAACCCGGCGACCGCTTCTACGACCGCCTGGACAGCCGCGAGAAGGAGCTCTTCTTCGACCTCACGATCCGCGAGACCATGGAGACCTTCGTGACCGCCATCGACGCGATGTCCCCGGAGCAGCGGAAGAGCTTCGTGGAACAGGCGCTGCGGGACCTCGAGAACGGCCGCAGCAAGGAGGACGTCGAGCGCACCCAGGCGATGGGCAAGGACGTGCTGGAAAAGGCCAGCGGCGAGGGCATGCGCGCCTACTATTCCAAGGCCAGCGCCCAGACGAAACTGGACATGGCCCCGCTGATGGAGGCGATGACCGAGCTGATGCGCGACCCCCAACAACATTGAGCGATCCCATGAAACGAGCCCGCGGTTTCACCCTCGTCGAGATCCTGGTCACCATCACGATCATCATCGTGCTGGCCGCGATTTCCGTGCCCCTGGCGAAGCGCGGGCTTGGCAAGGCCCGGCAATCGACCTGCCTGTCCAACCTCCGCAGCATCGGCGTGGGGCTGGAAAGCTACCTCCAGGACCACAACCGCAAGATGCCGGACATCGCCGCCGGGCGCAGCTCGAAGGACGACGACATGAAGGTGCTGGAAACCGAGCTGGCCACCTACCTCACGGCGAAGGACGCCTTCAAGTGCCCGGCGGATGGCAAGCAGTTCGCGAAAACCGGCTGCAGCTACATGTGGAACTCGGCGGTCAGCGGCCAGCTCGAGACCAAGCTGACCTTCCTGGGCAAGGACGGCAGCCCGCAGATCCCGCTGGTCTTCGACAAGGAGGCCTGGCACCCGGAACCGAAGGGCACCAACATCCTCTACGCCGATTTCTCCGCCTCCAGCGAGCTGCGCTTCAAAACCAACAACTGAGCCATGGCCGCGGAACCGATGCTGGAAGTCTCCGGGCTGTGGAAGGAATTCGGCGGCAAGCCGGCGCTCCAGGACGTGTCCTTCACCGTCCAGCGCGGCGAGATCTACGGCCTGCTGGGCCACAATGGCGCGGGCAAGAGCACGACGCTGGGCATCATCCTCGGCATGATCGCGCCGCGGAAGGGCAGCGTGAGGATCGGCGGGCAGGACGTTTCGAAGGACCGCGCGAAGGCGCTGCGCAAGGTGGGCGCGATTTTCGAATCCCCCGCTTTCTACGATTACCTGACCGGCTGGGAAAACCTGCGGCAACTGATGGCCTACTCCGGCGGCTTCGACGAGGGACTGGCCCGCGAGGTGGTGGAACGCGTGGGGCTCACCTCCCGGGTCCACTCCAAGGTCCGCACCTACAGCCACGGCATGCGCCAGCGGCTGGCGCTGGCGCAGGCGCTGCTGCCGGAGCCGGAGATCCTGCTGCTGGATGAGCCCACCGACGGCCTGGATCCGGAGGGCATCCGCTGGTTCCGCGAGTTCATCCTGGGCCTGCGCGAGGAGCGCGGCATGACGGTGCTGTTCAACTCCCACCTCCTCGCCGAGGTCGAGCTGATGTGCGACCGGGTGGCGATCCTGCGCCAGGGCAAACGGGTCCACGAAGGGCCGGTGGCGAACCTGGCGGACGAAGACCCGGTGTTCCAAGTGGACCTCGACCCGTGGGGCACGGCCTGCGGGCTGCTGGCCACCCGCGGCGGCGAGGTGCTGGAACCGGGGCGGATCTCGCTGCCGCCGGGGCTCGATCCGGCGGACTTCGTGGCCTGTCTGGTGGCGGGCGGCGTGAAAGTGCGCGCCTTTTCGCCGGTGCGGCGCTCGCTGGAGGACCTCTACATGGAGATCCGGAACAACACCACCGACCACGTGGACCCCCACGCCATCGACCGATGATCTTCTTCCAGCAACTCCGCGGCGAACTCCGCAAGCTCTTCGGCCGCCCGCGCTCGTGGATGGGCTACGGGGCCTTCATCTTCCTAGAGGCCGTGATCCTGCTCGTCTACAAGCTGGACCAGGTGGAGCGGGAGAACATGCGCATCATCGCCCGCAACGGGCTCGATTTCGGGACCTACTACAGCTCGCTTTCGATGACCTTCATGATGATCCTGTTGAGCATGTTCACGCTCGGCTCGATCTTCTTCGCGCTGGTGGGCGGAGACATCGTGGCGAAGGAAAGCGAGGATGGAAACCTGCGGCTGGTGTTCTCCCGGCCGGTGAGCCGTTTCCGCGTGCTGCTGGTGAAATACCTCGCGGTGGCCTTCTACACCTTCACCTTCGTGCTGGCGGTGGGCCTGGCCGGTTACCTGATGGCGGTGGCGGCAGTGGGCCGCGAGGGCGGGCTGCTGGTGATGGAGCAGATCATGAAGGTCTTTGCCGCCTTCCCGACCTGGAACGAAGGCGCGCCGCGGCTGGCGCTGGGCGCGGTGGGCCTGGGCGTGAGCATGATCACCCTGTCCTCGATCGCCTTCATGTTCTCGTGCTTCAAGATCAAGCCGGCGGCGGCGACGATCGTGACGCTCTCGATCCTCTTCGTGGACATGATCCTGAAGGCCATCGAGTTCTTCAAACCCTACGAGGAATGGTTCATCACCTGGCGGATGAGCGCGTGGGTCTTCCTGCTGGAGAAGCACATCGACTGGGCGAAGATCGCCGAGTCCTACACCCTGCTCTTCGGCCTGAACGCCACCCTGTTCGTGATCGGCTGGCTGGCGTTCCAGACGCGGGACTTCAAGACGTGAGGTGGTAGGGTCATCTCGCCGAGATGACCGGGCGGTGGAGATCCGCTCGCGGAAAGGAGGTCACCCAAACCGATCAAGGGATGGGTCGCGCCCGTGGCAGCGGACGCAACCGTTCCACCCGGTCGCCCCGGCGATGCGGCCCTACCTTTCAGCGGTTGCCCCGCTCACTTCGAAGCCTGGAAATTGCCCTCGATCTTGAGGGTCTTGCCATCCTTGGCGAGGACGTGGTGGAGCTCGGTGCCCTTGGGATCGGTGACGATGAAGTCGTCGCCCGCGATCTTGGTGACCTTGCATTTCCAGACCTCGGTGCCGGCGGCCTTCAGGGAGCACCAGGAAGCGCCGCCCTCATTGCTGAAGGTGCGGGTGCAGGCCTTGCTGGAGGCGGCATCGAAGTACTTCCAGGTGCCGAGGATCGGGCTGTTCCCGGGGATCGCCGCCGCGGCGGGCGGTTTCGGCGGAGCCGGTTTGGGGGCCTCGGGCTTCGGGGAAGGTTTGGGCGGAGCGGGCTTCGGGGCCGGTTTCTGGGCCTCGGGTTTCGGGGCCGGAGGCGGGGTGGTTTCCGCGGGCTTGGTGGCGGGATTGCCAACGGCGCGGGCGATCGAGTCCGAGAGGCCCTTCGTGGGATCATCGGCGGTCGAGGTGGCCGCGGCCTTGCTCTTCTTCGCCTGCTGGAAGCGGTAAACCTGGTAGCCCGCGGCGGAAAGGCAGACGGCGGCCACGGCGATGGTCACCAGCGGCATCAGCGACTTTTTCTTCGGCACCGGGACCGGGTAGCCGCCCATCTGGGTCGGCTCGGGCTCGGCGGCGCTGGCCATGCCCGGCGGCTTCACCACCGGTGCGGCGGTCTGGACGGCCGGGGCGCGATTGGTGGGAGCGGCGGGACGCGCGGCCGGCTGGGTGGTGGCACCCGGGCGGGCGGCCATCACCGGACGCGGGCCGGGCGGCACCGAACGGGGCACCCCGGCGCTCAGCGGGGCGAAGAATTCCTTCATCGACTCCTGCGCCTGCGGGATCTCGGCGAGCTCGGAGTATTTATCGAGCCAGCGGCTGAAATTCTGGAGGATCTCCAGCACGCCCGGGTCGTCATCCGGGTGCGGCTGGGCGAGCACGGTGCGCAGCAACTTCGCCAGCGGGGCCAGGCCGCGCTTGCCATTGGCCTCGTTGAGCCATTTCAGCGGCCCGACCCAGAAGGTGAAGCCGCGGGAGGCATCCTCCGTGCTGACGATGATCGCGGAGGGCGAGGTTTCGATCCACACGGTTTCCTCCTCCTGGAGGGCCTTGGAAAGCTCCACGCAGACCTCCAGGGCCCGCTCCATGAGCGCCACCACGGACGCCGCGGCGATCGGGCCGCGCTCCATGGCCTGCGCCAGCGTGGGCCCCTCGACCCACTCGGTGGCGAGGAACGGCATGCCATCGACCGGATCGCAGCCGCCGCCGACCACCGTGCGCAGCCCGGCGTGCTTCACGGCAGCGAATTTACCGATGCTGGCCTCATAGGTGGCGCGCTGCTCCTCATTGAGGCCGCCGCCGTCCGCGCCGAACGGGAAAATCCGCCGCACCGCCACCTCGCCGCCGGTTTCGCTGTCCGTGGCATGGAAGACGACGCCGTGCTCGTCCTGCGCCACAAGTTCTTCAATCTGGAATCGCTGGCTCACTTCTGTTGTTCCTAGCAAAGGTTTGACGATTCCGCCACTGCGGCGTGGCGGTCCGGGTATACAGGCTGTAATTTTGCGTGCCTTTCAGCGATTTCGTGCTTCTCTTCCGCCCCTCCCGCACGCTTTTTCCGCCCTGTCCCGGTCCCCGTAACACCATGCCTACCAGCCTGACACGCAATTTCTCGATCATCGCCCACATCGATCACGGGAAGACCACGCTGTCCGACCGCCTCATGGGCGCGACCAATACCGTGGCCCAGCGCGACGAAAAGGAGCAGCTCCTCGACGCCATGGACCTGGAGCGCGAGAAGGGCATCACCATCAAGTCCCACCCGGTGGCGATGGAGTACAAGGCCAAGGACGGCAAGACCTACAAGCTCAACCTGTTGGACACGCCCGGTCACGTCGACTTCTCCTACGAGGTTGCCCGCTCGCTGGCCGCCTGCGAGGGCGCGATCCTGATGGTGGACGCCGCCCAGGGCGTGGAGGCCCAGACCGTGGCGAACCTCCACCTCGCCCACGCCCAGAACCTCGTCATCATCCCGGTCCTCAACAAGATCGACCTCCCCGCCGCCGACGTCGAGAAGTGCCGCCGCCAGCTCGAGGACATCCTCGCCATCCCCGGCGAGGACGCCATCCCCGCCTCCGCGAAGGCCGGCATCGGCATCATCGACATCCTCGAAGCCGTCGTCGCACGCGTCCCGGCCCCGGTCGAGAACCCGGACAAGCTGCTGCGCTGCTCGGTCTTCGATTCCATCTACGACACCTACCGCGGCGTGGTCTCCTACGTCCGCGTCTTCTCCGGCTCCGTGAAAAAGGGCCAACGCATCAAGCTGATGCACACCGGCAAGACCTACGAGGTCAAGGAAGTGGGCGTCTTCACCCCGAAGATGAGCGCCCGCCCCCAGCTCGTCGCCGGGGATGTGGGCTACGTGATCGCCAACATGAAATCCGCCGATGAGGCGAAGATCGGCGATACCATCACCGACAACACCCACCCCTGCCCGGAGCCGCTCCCCGGCTACAAGGAGATCCAGCCGATGGTCTTCTCGGGCATCTACCCGGTGGAATCCTCCGACTACGAGGCGCTCAAGGCCGCCATGGCCAAGCTCCAGATCAACGACGCCGCCTTCACCTACGGCTCGGAAAGCTCCACCGCCCTCGGCTTCGGCTTCCGCTGCGGCTTCCTCGGCCTGCTCCACATGGAGATCATCCAGGAGCGCCTGCGCCGTGAGTTCAACATGGACGTGATCTCCACCTACCCGTCCGTGATCTACCAGGTCACGCTCACGGATGGCTCGGAGCTGATCGTGGACAATCCCACCTTCTTCCCGGAAACCCAGGTCATCCAGGAGATCCGCGAGCCCGTCGTGAACGTCTACATCATGGTCCCCGGCGACTACATCGGTGACATGATGCAGCTCGTCCTCGAAAAGCGCGGCGAGGTCACCAACACCGAGACCATCGACGACATGCGCGTCATGCTCTCCTGCGTCCTCCCGCTCGGCGAAATCCTCGTCGACTTCAACGACAAGCTGAAGTCCATGACCCGCGGCTACGGCTCGATGGACTACGAGCACGCCGGCTACCGCCCGGCCAACATGGTGAAGATGGACATGCTCATCGCCGGTGATCCGGTCGAGGCCTTCTCCACCATCGTCCACCGCGACAAGGCCGAGTCGTACGGCCGCGTCCTCGCCGGCAAGCTCAAGGAAGTCATTCCCGCCCACCTCTTCGTCGTCGCCATCCAGGCCGCCGTCGGCGGCAAGATCGTCGCCCGCGAGAGCATCAGCGCCATGCGCAAGAACGTCACCGCCAAGTGCTACGGCGGCGACATCACCCGCAAGCGCAAGCTCCTCGAGAAGCAGAAGGAAGGTAAGAAGAAGATGAAGATGTTCGGCAAGGTCAACATCCCCCAGGACGCCTTCATCAAGGTGCTGAAGTCGGGGGATTGATTCTGCCCTAACTGGGAGTAGGGACATTCCTGTCCCGTTCTTCATCTCATCGGCACGCCATCAAAGAGCGGCTCACTCCCAGACTGGGTACTTCGATTTGAAAGCCTTCACCGCTGCCGCACATTTCGGGCAGCGCCAGGTCCAGTCATAGTAACCAACCCCGCAGTCGCCCGGTGTGGTGAGAGCATGATGGCGGTACACTTGGTCCATCAGATGCTCCTCCTTCTTGGAACGGAGTTGCCATGTGATGAAATCTTCCGCCACGAACTCCATCGGACAGTGGTGGACCTCGCAGATCGAGGCATCGGCGATCATCTTGCCACCGTCCTCGATCTTCGAAAGATGGGCCTCGCTCCTGTTCAGGAACGGCGAGGAGGGAAAGGTCTGATCCGTCGTATAGACATAAAAGCTGTAGGACTTCTTCGGATCGAGCTTCTGTTTAAGAATCTCGGTCGTCAGGTTGGAGGACAGGTCACGTTTGTATGGAAAGACCTTGGAGCCGCCGACTTGAAGTGAATTCTCGCCCGACAAGATCGGCCGTCCGATAAGGCGAACCTCCTCCACCTCATAATTCGGTTTTTGGGAAATCACCCGCACCAATTGCGGGTGGCGGGCACAACTGCAGGCCAGGGTCGCCGCAATGGTCATAGCGATGGCGAGAAGGGCACGAACCGGGCGGAAGCCGAAAGCAGCCATGGTGGTGGGATGAGTGAAGATCGAAACAATGCTGGAAGCGTCACGCCAATCCTTTTCCAGTCATTCCGGCGAAGCAAGATCGGACACCTGACGACAAAACGGAGCAAGCCGCCCGTCCTTCCCTTCCTTTCCGATTTGCCATTTTTCCGGCGACCCGGCTAACAACCAACCGGATCAATCATGGACCCCTACACCTCTCCCGGCGCACAACAGGACGATGCATCCCAAACCGACATCATTCCCGATGCTGGAATCGAAGAACACCGTCTCTACCCCATGGGGCTGAATATGGTTCTGTGGGGCGAAAAGAAAAAGAAGTCTACCACCGCCTGAAAGTCAACGGAGTCACCGGCCCAACCGCCGATCTCCTCTACAACGCCCGCGCCGACCGCATCGCCACCATCCGCGGTGCCTGCCGTCACAAGTGCCTCATCGACATCGGTCTGCTCCCGGCCGCCGTCAATACACATTCTGTATCTGCTGGTACGGTCTCTCTTCATCCCATGTATCTTGCTGATCGACTGCTTCGCCATCCTGGGGCGATCTTTGGAAGATGCTCAACAATCTCGGTGGCCACTTCATAGCCGCAATCAAGGAACGCCTCATCACTAGGATGTCTAAATTGAACCCTTCAAGCGCAGGAAATTCGCACTCACCTTACATTGCTGAATTCTCGCTTTCCTAGGGTATTTGATAGATTAGAAATTTCCCGGGTGTAAGCTCGTCAAATTTTGCTTCCATATTTAAAATCCCGCCATATAATCGCGATATATTTATCTATTTGCTAGATGTATGCCCTATATCGCAATTCTGCAGATAGTCCGAAAATTCCCCAGGTAATCTCAATTTTTCCCAAACTTAAATATGGATGACGAAAATGAAGATCTCGAAGTATTTGAAGAAACAGAAGACGCTGAAGTCAGCATTAAATATGACATAGCTTCTTACCCTTCTGATCTCACTTTGAGTGTCATATATGAGATGTGGTCAAACGATGAAATTCTCATCCCGGAATTCCAAAGAAATTTTGTTTGGAACATTAAGCAGTCTTCGTTGTTGATAGAATCGTTTTTGATAGGACTCCCCATCCCTCAAGTATTCTTTTACGTCGACGAGCAGAACAAGAGTCAAGTTATCGACGGCCAACAGCGCATAACAAGCGTTGTTTATTACATGAATGGATACTTCGGAGATGAAAATATCCACGGGAAAAAACAAGTGTTCAGATTGCAAGGTTTAGACGAATCAAGTCCTTTTCATAAAAAACGGTTCGAAGATTTGAGTGAATCTAGTCAACGTAAACTTCGAGGGGCAGTCTTAAGAGCTATCAATATCCGTCAACTGAACCCATTAGGAGAACCAACCAGCATTTATCATATTTTTGAAAGATTGAATACTGGAGGAACTCCGCTCAAACCACAGGAGATCCGGAACTGCGTTTTCCGTGGAAAATTTGTCTCGATATTAAGAAAGCTCAATGCTGATAAAAATTGGCGCTCCATCATTGGAAAGAATAATTTAGATAAACACCAAAAGGACGTAGAATTGATATTGAGAATCTTTGGCCTGTCATATTTCTTTGAAGATTATGAAAAACCTATGAAGGAATTTCTAAATCGAGTTATGGCTCGAGAGAAAAAAGGCACATCAAAGCAAGTGGCTTCTTTTGAAGAGCATTTTCCTAAGATAGCTGAATTAATAGTCGCTCGCCTAGGTGCAAAACCATTCCATATCCGAGGCCGTCTAAACTCTTCTGCTTTGGATTCAGTTTTCGGAATTCTCTTGTCCTTCAAAGGCAAAATCCCAATAGACCTCCAAGCTAGATATGATCGCCTGAAAAAGGACCCCACATTTAGTGAGACCACGTTCTATAGCACGAGTGATTTGTCAGTTGTTAAGAGGCGCTTCGAGGCAACCTCAAACCATTTGATCAAGTGATTGGAATATGCCGTATACTGACCATTTCAGACTTACCGATGATCTGATCGCCCATCTAGATACGGTGGTAGCAGCGATTCGAGACCCGTTCATCCAATCTCGTTATACAGGATTCATTGCTGTCAGCGCGGTAACAGTTCTCGAGCTGTCGATTAAAACTATATTTAATGATTTCTCGGCCAAAAAACACAAAGTACTTGGATGCTTTTGCGCCTCGTTTTTTGACCGAATTAATGGAAAAATCGGTTTAAAAACCATTCGCGAAGATTATCTTGCAAAATTTGGAGATAAATATGTTATTAGATTCAAAAAGAAAATTGAAAAATTAGAAAGAGCCAATCTTGCATCTCGCAGGGTGAGCTTTATATCGAGTTACGGAAATCTAATAACTTGGAGAAATGAATTTGCCCATGCAGGCAGGCTCCCCACAAATGCAAGTTATGCAGAGGTAAAGAAGGCATACCTTTGCGGAAAGGAGATAATGGCTTGCCTCGATCAATCTTTGCGCTATTGATCCGCCAAAATCACAAGGAAATCGGCGTGCAGGCTCTATCTCACCAACTGAACCGTCACGAAAAAGAGTTAATTTATTACAATTCATCCTGCGCGATGACATAACGTCGCGATGAAGAAAGAATGGTCCGCTGGCCCACTTGGTGAATAGGGACATCCCAAATTAAAAGCTTAAGGCCAGATCTTTTTATTTTAAGACGCCTTACTTCAGCCCCTTCAACTCCTCAAAGGTATACGGTGTCTGCTTGTCCTTCGTCTCCGCCCGCCACTTGGCGATGTCTTCCGCGGTGACGGGCGTTTTCCAGCCGGCCCATTGGACGCCGATGTAGTTGGCGACGGCGGCGAGCTGGTCGTCCTTGTACATGGTTTCCAGGGGCGGCATCATGCCGGCGGCGTAGGTTTCGCCGGTGCCGAGGGGACCTTGCAGGCCCTTCAACAGCACGTGGACCAGATAGGACGGGTCCTTGATACGGGTGTTCTTGGCGAAGACGGGGGCCATGAGGCTGTCGCCGGTTTTCAGGCCGTTGATGCCATCGCCGTGGCACTCCTTGCAGAAGCCGGTGAAGATCGTGTGGCCGGCGCGGTAGGGCTCCAGCTCCTTGGGAAGCTTCTGGCCCGCCTTTTGGAGCAGGGCGAGCGAACCGTTCTTCGGGTTCTTCTCCACCAGTTCCTTGAGAGCCTTCGCGGCGACGGGGGTGTGGATGTTTCCCAAGGTGAGGTAAAGCTGGCCGAGGACGGTGGAGGAGGGATCGGCGGTGAGCGGAACGAGGGCGGCCTCCAGCTCGGGGGCCTGCGCGACCAGCGTTTCCGCGATGGCGATGGCGGTGGTGCGGACGTTTTCATCCGCGTCCTTCAGCGCGGTGGCGACCTCCGCGGGCGTGAGGCTGTCGAGCCCTTGCAGGCAGCGCATGGCGAGCAAGCGTGCGTTCGGATTGGCAGCCTGGAGCGCGGTGCGGAGCGCGGGCACGGCGGACTGGTCGCCGCGGCAGACGATGAGCTTCTGGGCCGTATCGCGCCACCAGCCATTGGGGTGGCCGAGGAGTCCGACGAGTTCGGTGCTGGATTTCCCGGAAAGGGCCGGGCGCGGGTCGAGGAGCTTCTTGTCCTGCGGCACGAGGCGGTAGATGCGGCCGCGCTGGTGGACGCCGAGCATGCCCCAGTCCTTCGCGCGGTAGTAGCGGGCGATCCAGCGCGGGTTCGGGTCCTGGGTGCGCTCGGTGGGGAACCACTGGGACTCCTGGACGATGCCGCGCGACATGTCCGCGATGTAGAGGCCGCCATCCGGCCCGATATCGGTCCAAACCGGGCGGAAGTAAGTGTCCGGGCTGCGGATGAACTCCGTGCCCTTGAAATCCGGATGCGGCACGGCCACGCGCACGCCATTGCGCTCCTCGAAGGCGACGATCTTCACGCAGCGGCGCACGGGATCCGGGATGACGTAGGAACCGGTGTAGCGGCCGAACTGGGCGGTGCGCAGCATCGTCTGGCCGCCGGTGGCGGTCACGTCGTGGCCGGGATCGGTGGCGTCATCCACCTCGCAGATGAAGTTGGCGTATTTGACCGCGTCCTCGGACGGCGGCGTGACATTGGGATAGCCGCCGAGGCTCTGCCAACCCTGGACCGGCGTGCTGTTGCCGCTGCCATAGAGGCGGCCGACATCGTCATGCGCGAGGCCCCACTGGCCGTAGCGCGGGATGTTTTTCACGGCCTGGAGCTTGCCCTCCTTGAAGCGCAGCGCGCGCGAGGTTTCGTAGATCCGGCCATCCACGTTCCAGACGAGGCTGTCGTCCTGGTGCTCGATGTTGCCGCCGACGGGACCACCGGCGAGGGCGACCTCCTTGCGGTCGGCGACGCCGTCCTTGTTGTCATCGAAGAAGGCCCAGATCGTGTTGTCATTGGACATCCGCACCAGGATGCGGTCGTGGAGGGCGAGGATGGAACGGGGCAGCAACAGCGAGTCCGCGAACACGGTGCGCTTGTCGAATTTCCCGTCGCCATCGGTATCCACCAGCTTCACCACGCGGCATTTCGGCTCGAACTGGCCGGTGGCGTACGGGTCCTGCATGTAGGTGTTCCACTCGCAGACGAAGAGCGCCCCATCCGGATCGAAGGCGAAACACACCGGCTCCTGGACCATCGGCTCGGAGGCCACGAGCTCCAGTTGGAAGCCCGCGGGCACCTCGATGAGCTTCAGCCCCTCCTGCGCGGAGAGCGGCCGCAGGGTGCCGTCCTTTTGGAGGTTCGGGCTGTTGAGCGGTTCGGCGGAAGCTCCCACGCCCAGGGTGCAGGCCAGCAATCCCACGCCTGCACGAATCCCCACCGACATCACATTGAACCGTCTCATCACCTAAAAAGATCGCCGGGAATACCTCGGCCGCGCCCGGTTCCTTTCATGCAACCCGGGCGGCGCCTATCCCGGCTCGAACTTCGATTTGAACCCATCCACCGTCCTCGCGCACCGCGGGCAGTGCCAGGTCCACTCATGGACCAGGCCGCCGGAGCAGCAACTCGGAAGGGAGTAACCGTGGTTGTGGTAGGTTTCGAGCCCGCGTTGCTCCCGGCGGGACTTCAGCCACCAATCGACGTTGACGGCCGCGCCGAAGGTCATCGGACAGTGGTGGACGTCGCAGACCGAGGCATCGAGGATGACGGTGCCCCGATCCTCGACCTTCGACAGGATGGCATGCCGGATATGGTCGTTCTTCGAACGGGTCTGGTCCGTGGTGTAGACTTGGAACGTGTAGGACTTCGCCCGGTCGAGCTTTTGCTGCAAGACCCTGCCCGCCACCGGGTGATCGATGTTGTAGGTGCCGCCACCCGGCTCGCTGAACCCTACGATCATCAAAGTCACCTCATCCCCGCGTTTCGCGAGCACCGGCCGGCCGCTGACACGGACTTCCCTCACCACATAGTCGGGCTCTTGGAAAATCACCCGGCCTAGGTCGTGGCGGGAGGCACAACTGGAGGAAAAGACCATTCCGGCGAGACCGGCAACGATGGCAAACCGGCGAAGCAGACTGGAGATCATCGTGGTGGAAATAGACGCGTTCAACGGAGGTTATCGGCACGATGACGGCGGCCCCTGGGTGTGGCAAGACCGCGCCGTGGAGAAGCGGGCGGGCATTTCCCGCTTGCCGGGCGGCCCGGGCTTCGGATGTTAGGCAGCGCATGAGCAGCCACGCCCAGTCCGTCACCATCCATCCGTATTTCCAGATCCACGCCGGGAAGACCGCCGAGTTCCTCGCGAACCTGGAGGACTTCAAGGCGCGCACGGCGACCGAGGAGACCTGCCTGTATTACAACTTCACGCTGAACGGCGACCTGGCGTTCTGCCGCGAGGCCTACGTGGACGGCGATGCCGCGCTGGCGCACATCGTGAACGTCGATGGTCCGCTGACCCGCGCGCTGGAGCTCTCCACGATGGTGCGGCTGGAACTCCACGGCCCCGCCGAGGAGCTGGACAAGATGCGTGGCACGCTCACCGGCCCGGAGGTTTCGTGGTTCGTGTATCAAACGGGGTTGGAGAAGTAAGAGCCTCGCGGCGACCGGGCCTGGCCAACGGGCAAGATGCAACGTGGATATGCCGGGAGATACGTATTCACACAATCCTCCTTGCGGGCCTTCATGACCCCTGATGGATTGCGCCGTGATTTCGAATTTGAACCGTATCTTGTCCTCCAAACCCGTGTTTCCGCGGGGGGTCCAAGGTGTCGCGGCGGCCTGTGCCGTGTTTGCGGCGGGAGCCTTGCCCGTGTCCGCCGCCGGTCCCATCCTCAAAACCCTGCATGCCTTTGACTCCGAGCCGGCCGGCCCCGCGGGGGGCTTGATCCCGGCCGGTGACGGCAGTTATTTCGGGACGACCGTCAGTGGCGGCCTCTACGCGAGAGGCACCGTGTTCCGGATGGCTGCTGACAATACGGTGACGGTCCTGGCCTCCTTCAATGGCACGAATGGCTCCAATCCGCTGGGCAGGCTGCTGCTGACGCCGGACGGGAACCTGTGGGGCACGACGCGCACCGGAGGAAGCGCGAACCTCGGCACGGTGTTCCGCCTGTCTCCATCCGGCGAGCTGACCTCCATCAGCATCACCGAGGCGGTGGGGGCCAATCCCCAGGGACGGCTGGCGCGGGACGCCGCGGGCAACCTCTATGGGACCACGGCCCAAGGCATGGGAACCATTTTCAAGGTCAGCCCGGACCTGGTGCTGACCAAACACGCGACGCTCGGCAATCCCCGCTTCCCGGCGGACGACCTGATGACCGCGGCGGACGGGAACGTGTATGGCGTGGCGTCCACCGGCAACGATGCCCAGGGCGGCTTCGGCGCGATCTTCCGCGTGGAAACGGCGGGGGGCATTTCGGTTTTCGCGAGGATCCCCATCGAGCAATATGGCTATGCCCAGTACGGGCTGGTGCAGGACGGGGCAGGGAATTTCTACGGCACCACCAACGGCGGCGGTCTCGCTCCAGGCGTCGTCTACCAATGCTCGCCAGCCGGAACCCTGTCGGTCATCGCCCCTTTTGCCCTCTCAACCATCCCGGGATCGGTACTCGCAATCGGAGCGAACGGCAGCCTTTACGGGGTGACCTCCTACGTGGGGACGACACCGAACACCTTGTTCCGCGCGAGCGTGGCGGGAGGCATGGAAAACCTCTACACCTTCGATGGTTCCGCCGGTTCCCGTCCTTCCGGGATGATCCTGAGCCCGTCCGGCACGCTGCTGGGCACGGCGGCAGGCGGCACCACTTCTACCTCTGTGAGCTGGTTCGGCGGAGGGGTGTTCGAATTCAACCCGACCGGAGCCCAAACGAGCCTGAAGGTGAAATTCCTCCATGCGGCCCAGAATCCAGCAGGCTCCCTCGCCACCGGACCGGATGGCAATCTCTACGGGGTCACCACCGGCCTGGGTGCCGAGGCCGGAGGCCTGGCTTTCCGCGTCACCCCGCAGGGTGGCTACACCGCTCTTTCCGGCCTCTCCACCAATCCGAGCCACGGACTGACGACCGGAGCGGATGGGAAGGTCTATGGAATCGTCTCCAATGACCATACCGGCGGAGTCTTCTGTCGGGTGGACACGAATGGCTCGATCTCCAATCTGGCCTTCCTGGACTCGGTGTCCGGATACAAGCCCCCCGGCGAACTCGTGGTGGGGGCCGATGGTGGGTTTTACGGAGTATCAACGGGTCTCACGGGCACCCTGTTCCGCGTGACCACAGCGGGCCAGCTCTCGAAAGTGGCGGGCCCCCTGGTTGGCTCGTCCGTGGGCCGGGTCTGCTTCGGCGCTGATGGCAGCACATATCTCGCCTATCCGGGTTGGTATCCCTCCTACCGGGGCTCGATCTGCCGCGTGCTGGCGAATGGCACCCAGGAAACCGTGGTGACCTTCGATGGCTCCAATGGCGCCAACCCCGCCGCCGGTCTGATCCTGGCGAGCGACGGGAACTTCTACGGCACCACCTCGGGCGAGCTCTACACGGGACCCGGGCAGTATGGCACGATCTTCCGCCTCACGCCGGAGGGCGTGCTGAGCACGATCTTCACCTTCGATGGCACGAATGGCTCGACTCCCAAAACCGAGCTGATCCAGGGCGCGGATGGGAGGCTCTACGGCACCACCTCGGCGGGCGGAGACGGCGGCAACGGCACGGTCTTCCGCTGCGGGCTGGATGGCACGCTGACCACGCTGGTGGACTTCGACTTCTACAATGGCAGTGATCCGGCGGGCGCGCTGACGATCGGGCCGGACGGCCAGTTCTATGGCAGCACCCGCCTCGGCGGCGTGGACGAGGGTGAGTCCACGGGCGGCGGCGGCACGGTCTACAAGCTCGACTTCGCCCCGGAGGCCACCACCGGCAACGCGGAGGTGCTTTCGGCCACGGCCACCGTGCTCCACGGCAGCGTGGCGGTGCACGGGATGACCACGACGGTGTCCTTCGAATACGGCACGGACGCCGGGCTCGCCGGTGCCGCGGAGGCGGCGGTCACCACGATTCCGGACACGCAGGACGGCGGTGCGGTGAACGTCCGCCTGGACGGCCTGACGCTGGGCACGACCTACTACTTCCGCGTGAAAGCGGCATGCCCCGGCATGGCCGCCCAGTACGGCCAGATCGGCTCGTTCGTCGCCAGCGGCGTCGACGCCAGCGCGGGACCGGAGGAGTTCCTGTTCTGCGCTCTCGATGGCAACCGCGATGACAAGCTGACGGCCGCGGAGTGGAAACCGATCTACGTGAAGGCTCCGGCGAAGGAAACGGCGTTCGCGCTGCTCGATGTGAACGTGGATGGATTCCTCGATTTCAGCGAGTTCTCCGCCGCGGCCTCCAACCGCACCACGGCCCGCACCTTCTCCACCGCGGTGGACCGGACGGCCTTGTTCCTCTCGGTGGATGCCAGCGAGGACAATGAGATCACCAAGGCCGAGCTGGCGAAGATGTGGAAGCCGGGCACACCGTCGCTGACGGTCGACACCTGGATGGCGCGTGCCGGGGTCGGTGCGACGATCGACTTCTGGGAGTGGCTCCACGCGGCCACGCTGCCGAACGAGCGGACTTATTCGCAGGCCGCCGAGCTGCGCGAGACGCGCCTCGCGTTCGCCGCGCAATTGGACACGGACCACGACGAAGTGATCACATTCGCGGAGTTCTCCCGGATGTTCAAAGCGGGCACGAAGGTCAAAACCATCGACACGGCCTGGCGCACGGCCAACCAGACCCCGCGTGACGCCAGCTCTCCGGCGTCGATGACCATCGAGGCGTTCGTGGAAGCCCCGCGCTTGCCGAAGCTGGTGATCTACTCGACCGCCGGGTAAATCCCCTTCCCAAACGCCCCGTGACCACCAAGGTCACGGGGCGTATTTTTTGCGATGGCTGACAGGAGCTTCCAAGCCTGATAGGGATGTCCGCATGGTCCTCTCATCCCGAGCCTCCGTCTTGCTCGCCACCCTGCTGGTGGCCGGATTGGGGATCTGGTGGGTGATGGGGAAACCGCAGGCCGCCGGAGAGCCCACCCGCCCGGATGGGCCACGCCCGCCCACCCCGCAAACGGAACCGTCGAAGTCCCCTGCCACCGGGCGGGCACGCCCGGCGAAGACCGGGAAGGTGGAAGCCATCGACGAGGCCCTATTGGCCAAGATGCGGGCTCCGGAGTCCTACGAGCATGTGTTCGTCCGGAAGCTCCTGACGCCCTTCGATCCCGAGGAACTGGTGCGCTATGCCGAACAACCGGATCTGAACCCCTCCGTCTTCGCGGGACTGCTCGGGCGCGCGGTGGCGGAAAAGAACCCACGCTTCCGCTATCTGCTGGAGCGGAAGGATCTACGGGACAACGAAGAACTCTCCCCTTTCCTGCTGGCCTACGATTACGCGGTCAACGGCAACCGGGCCGCCCTCGACGAACTGCTGCAGCGGCACCGGGACGGGACGAAGAACTGGGGCACCTGGGAGATCACCGCGCTGTCCTACGTGGACGAGTGGGACCAGACCCGCGAGGCGCTGGGTTCACGCCTGCTGAGCGGGGACGGAGCCTCGGGCGACGAACGCTACGGCTTCTGGCTGACACGCCGCTATCTGTTCCCCGCCAACCCGGCGTTTCCAAAGGACTACCAGGCGTTCCAGGCGGATCTTCTGGAACTCCAGAGGCAGGCACCGCCGCGGCCCGCGCCGGTGGTGGAGGAGTAGGCCTCGCCGCATCGTCGGGTACGCGCGTCAGAAGCCTCCGCCCCCTCTGAAGACCCTCCTTGGCTCAAGTCTCGACTCCCTGGCTCGTTCCGTGATCCGATCCGCCCACGGACATGATCGCCTTCACCTCGCTGCAACAGGAACTCGCCCGGCAGGTGCGGGAAGCACGGGTGGACCATGAGGCGTTCGCGATGCCGCTGAAGATCTGCGAGCTGGCGGAGTGCCGCGCGACGTGTTGTCACGATGGCGTGTTCCTGGAGCCGGAAGAGCGGGAGATCATCGGCGAGGTGATCGGGTCGCACGCGGATCAACTGGCCAGATACGGCTGGGAGGCCCCGGAGATTTTCCAGCGGCTGCCGGACGGACGGTGGAAGTCGGTGACGTTGCCCGATGACGCACCCGCCGCGGCATTCCCGGCGCACTTCCCGAAGACCCGCTGCGTGTTCCTGGACGCGGAACACCGTTGCGTGCTGCAACGGCTGGCGATGGACGAGGGCCGCCACCCGTGGTTCTGGAAACCGGTGTCGTGCTGGATGCACCCGGTCATCCTGAAGCCGGGCCGCCGCGGCGAGCGGCCGGTGCTGACGCTGGCCACCCCGGACCACGATCCGGCGGCGCATCCCGGCTACCCGGGGTTCTCCGCTTTCACGCCCTGCGGGATGTCCTGTGGCGGTGGCCCGCCCGCGCGGCAGACGCTGCGGGCGGAGCTCGAGCTGCTGGGTGAACTGGCGGACCGCGAGGTGACGGGCGAGCTGGACGCGGTGGCCGCGGACGTCACTTGAGAAGCTGGAGCTTCGAGAAGCGCGGCGTGAAGGGTTCCTTCGAGGTGCTGATGGCGGCGAGGCCGACTTGGAGCTCCTGCGACCAATCGCCCGGCACATCCTTCGGAGTGAGGGTTTTCCAAGTGGTGCCGTCGCTGCTGGTGGCGGCGAGGAACTTGTCGCCGCGGCGCTCGAGACGCAGGTAAACGGGCCCGTCCTTCGGCAGCTCCTGGTCGCCGGTGCTGCCCATCCGCAGCAGCTTGCCCTCGGAGCGGATCTCGAAGTTCGCGTAGGGCACCTCCTCGCTGCCATTGTGCAGCACGGCGCGGGCGAGGGTCACCACGTTGTCGGCGTTCATCATGGCGATGATGGCGGCACCGTTGTAGCCGGTGCGGCTGGCCTTGGTGGATTCCTCGCCGGGCGAGAACTTGCCATCGACTTTCACTTGCAGGGTGAAGTCGCCGTTCACCGCCTGCAGGACGCGCGGGGCATTGGTGGTGTCGATCTCGGCGGCGAGGTCGTGGGCCTTGCCGCCGGGAACCTCCATCTGCAGGGCGTCCTCGACGACGCTGATCTTGCAATCTCCGTCCGGATCGGTGGGCGCGCCCCAGCCGGCGAGTTCCGGAGCCGGGAGCGGGGCTTCCTGGGCATGGGCGGAGAGGAGCAGCGTGGAGGCCACCGCGAGAGGAAGGAGGAGGGTTTTCATGGGTAGCGGATGAGACGGGAGAAATCCGCTAACATTCAGATGAATCCTCCGCGGGACTCAAGACGATAGTCCGGAGGACGAGTCCATACCGTCCCTTTCACCCTATCTTCCCGTCGCCGTCTGGACGAACAGGCGCACTCTCGAAGAGTACGGTGGAAATGACTGGAGGCTCGGAATGGAGACGCCACTCTACCAAGATGCCCACGAGGTTCGCGCTCCCGTTCATCATGCTCGTCCAATCCGCACTCGCCGCTCCGATCCTGCTCGAAACGAACACCACCACGCTCCGTCTGGACGTGAACGATGGCAAGGTGGCCGGCACCTATTTCGGGCCGAAGGTCCGGGACAGCGGTGACGTGGCGGTGCCCGCGGAATCCGCCTCGCTCTTCTATCCCTCCCACTGGGACGCGCAGACCGGTTCGCACGGGATCGCGATCACCCAGCCGGACGGCCAGCTCGCGCTCGATCCGGTGTACGAGTCCCACGCCCTCACCGACGCGGAGGGCGGCAAGCTGCTGCGCGTGATCCTGAAGGACCGCCGCTATCCGGTGACGCTGGCGGTGTGCGTGCTGGCGCACCCGGACTCGAACGTGTTCGAGCGCTGGGTGGAGGTCACCAATGGCGGCGACAAACCGGTGGTGCTGAACAAGGCGGCCTCGGCCACGCTGCACTTCCGCGCGGACCGGTATTTCCTCACCTCGTTCCCGGGCACCTGGGGCCGGGAGGCCACGGCGCGCGAGCAGGAGATCGTGCAGGGTGGCAGCGCGTTGCTGCGCTCCGGCTCGACCCCGAAGGGCGCGGCGGAGGGCAGTCCGGCGTTCATCCTCTCGCTCGACCAACCGGCGGCGGAAACCACCGGCGAGGTGGTGCTGGGCGCGCTCGCGTGGTCCGGAAATTGGGCGTTCCAGTTCGACAATGCCGCGACCTCGAATGAAGTGGACGCGAGCTTCGGCTACGATCCGGCGTACTCAGCCTACACGCTGGACGCGGGCAAGACCTTCACCACTCCGCGGATGATCCTCACCCGCTCGGGCCACGGCACCGGCGAGGCCTCGCGGAACCTCCACCGCTGGGCCCGCTCCGGCGGCCTGCGCGGCGGCGACCAGGCGCGCGACATCCTCTTGAACTCGTGGGAGGGTGCTTACTTCAAGTTCGATGAAAGCGTGCTGCACGGCATGATGGACGGCTGCAAGCAGATGGGCGTGGAACTCTTCGTGCTGGACGATGGCTGGTTCGGCAACGCCCACCCGCGCGACAATGACAAGGCCGGGTTGGGCGATTGGCAGGTGAACGCGACCAAGCTGCCGCACGGCATCGAAGGGCTCGTCAACGCCGCGAAGGAACGCGGCCTGAAGTTCGGCATCTGGGTGGAACCGGAAATGGTGAACCCGCAGAGCGATCTTTACGAAAAGCACCCGGACTGGGTGGTGGCGATGAAGGACCACCCGCGCCGTGAGGGCCGCAACCAGCTCGTGCTCGATCTCACCCGCCCCGAGGTCCGCGAGTTCGTCCACGGTGTGATCGACAAGCTGCTCACGGAAAACCCGGGCATCTGCTACATCAAGTGGGACTGCAACTACACCATCGTCGATCCCGGCAGCGGCGCGCTTGCCGCGGACCGCCAGCAGAACCTCCAGGTCGATTACATCAGGGGCTACTACGAGGTGCTCGACAAGCTGACCAAGGCGCATCCGAAGGTGGTGTTCCAGGCCTGCGGTTCCGGCGGCGGCCGCGCGGACTACGGCGCGATGAAGTTCCACCACGAGTTCTGGACCTCCGACAACACCGACCCCTACGACCGCGTGTTCATCCAATGGAGCGCCAGCTACCTCTTCCCCGCGATCGCGATGGCCGCGCACGTCACCGAATCGCCGAACCACTACAGCCAGCGCGTCACTCCGCTGAAGTTCCGCTTCGATGTGGCGATGAGCGGCCGCCTCGGCCTGGAGCTCTCGCCGAAGAAACTCACTCCCGAGGAACTCGACTACGCGAACAAGGCGGTCGCCGAGTACAAGCGCATCCGCCCCGTGGTGCAGTTCGGCGATCTCTACCGACTGAAGAATCCCTACCAGGGCGATCTCGCCGCGCTGCAATACGTGCGGGAGGAGAAGGGCGCGAAGCACTCCGTGTTCTTCGCCTATCTCAAGGAGCACCGCCTCATTTCCGGCTACGGGCCGGTGGCGCTGCAGGGCCTCGATCCCGCGAAGCGCTACCAGGTGGTGGAGATCAACCGCGACGGCACGAAGAACAAGTACGCCAAGAACCCGGACGCCTCGATCGTGGCCGAGGACGGCAAGACACTGGGAGGAGACTTCCTGATGACCCGCGGCCTGACGATCCACTGGGGCTGGCGCGCGCTGCAATCGGTGGCCGTGGAGATCACCGAAGTGCCGTGAGTTCCAGCATCATCCCCCGCGGGCGGCCACGGTGGAGCAACCACCATCCGGCATCTCCAGCGAGGCACGCCAGTGCTGGGGCGTGACCCCGCAGGCCTTCTTGAAGGCACGCGCGAAGTTCCGGCCGCTGCCGAATCCCACGTCGTGGGCGATGGAGTCCAGCTTCAGCGAGCTGTCCATCAACAACCGCACCGCTTCCTCCATCCGCAACCGCAGGATCTCCTGGCTGAGGGTGATGCCGATCTCGCGCTGGAGGATTTTCTGCAGGCCGAAGGGGGTGATCCGCAGGAGTTTCGCCACGCCCTCCGAGGTCAGGTCCGGTGAACGGAAATTCTGCCTCACGTGGCGCAGCGCCTCGTTCGCGAGCCGGTGGGTGCCGGCGTAGGTGGCGGTGGACATGCGGGCCATCACCCGGTTCCGCGGCACCAGCAGCGGACGCTCCGGCGGCGGTTCGCCCTCCACGATCCGCGCCAGCAGCGCCGCGGCGGCATAGCCCACGCCCCGCAGGTTGGTGTCGATCGAGGAGATGGCCACCTCGGAAACCTCGAGCAGCGGATACTTGTCGTCCACGCCGAGGATCGCGATGTCCTCGGGCACCCGCAGCCTCATACGACGCGCGGCGTACATCACGTCCAGCGCGAAGCGGTCGTCCTCCGCCATCACCGCCAGCGGGCCGCGCATCTCGGCGAGCCGCCGCTGGAGCCAGCCGAGGCGGAACTCACGCGGCACCGCGTGGTCCGGATGCACGTCCGGGTGGTCGCCCAGGAAATCGAGCACCGCCGCGGGACGTCCCGCCTCCCGCATCACCGCGCGGAACCCGCGCTCCATCGCCTTCGCGTCCGCGCCGCGGTGGCGGCGGTAGAAGGCGAAGTGCGGCTGCCCCAGCGCCAGCAGGTGCTCGGCTCCCGCGGCCCCGATCGCCTCGTAGTCGCAATCGACCTTCGGCACCGCGCGCAGCAGCCACTCCTCGTCCAGCGGCCTGGCCTGCAGCATCCGCACCGCCGGACATCGCAAATGGCGCAGCCACTCCGCCACCTCGGCGCGGTACACGGTGGCCAGCACGCCATCCCAATCATGGACCGAAGGCAAGGGCGCGGGCGACATCAGGCCGGTGTCGATCTCCCACTCGTGCTCCCGCGCCCAATCGGCGATGCCCTTGTGAAGCTGTGCGTCATGGACGCCGAGCAACACCGCGAGCGTGCGCGGCCTGCCGGGATATCCCTGCATCTCCCTGTCTCTCATAACAAAAAAGCAAACTGAGCAAATAACCGATCATGCATACAGGGTGGTTCGATCCCCGGACCAGCCGGAAACCGCGGAAGTTGTATTTTTTGACCATCGAAGTTGGATTTTGGAGGATGCGAAACCATTGCACTTTGTTCGGGGTGAGGCATTTACGAGGCCCCACGGAGAAACCGAATCCGACCTATCCGCCATCCCGGCGGCGACGACGGAAGACACGGGCTCCGTGCAAAACGCAAAAACCCATCATGACCCAAACCCTTGCACCCTGCCACGGCAGGTCTACCCGCGGCGCGCTCCGCCACGCCGTCTCCACCACCCGCCTCCTGGCCGCACCGGCCGGCTTGTTACTAGGACTCTCGTCGTTGGCGGGCGCGCAGGCCCCGCCCTCCACGCTGACCAAGACCTACACCTACACCGGTGGCAGCCTCACGGTGAACTACTCGCTGCACGACGTGCGCGGCCCGAACTTCGGCGTCTACTCGCAGGCCGCGGGCGGGGCCTACACCGCCCACACGCCGTCCCGCCCGAACCGCACCTACCTCGGCACCGTGACCGGCTATCCCGGCGCGATCGCCGCGGCCCAGCTCCGCGATGACGGCAGCCTGCGCACCTCGATCATCTTCGAGGACGGCACCACCTGGCGCGGCACCACGCTTTCGATGACGATTCCCGCCGCCGCGAGCTGGACCCCGATCTATCCCACCACCGTTGCCCCCGCGGGCGGCGCCGGTTCCTCGGTCTATGCCGCGGACGTGGCGCTCGACCTCACGCCGTCCTACTACACCGCCACCGGTTCGAACGTGGACAACGCGCTGGAGATGGCGGAGTACTGCCTGATCGAGACCGATGCCGTCTACCTGCGGGACGCGGCGATCAAGATGCAGCTCGGCCGCGTGATCGTGCGCACCAGCACCGCCGATGATCCCTACGCCGGCTCCTCCGACCTCAGCGTGCTGCTGCCCGGCATGCGGGACCATTGGAACAACGTGCTCTCCACCGCCCTGCCCGCCACGTCCTACGACCTCGCCGCGCTGGTGCGCCCCGGCGCGGGCGGCGGGCTGGCCTATGTCGGCGTGATCGGCACCAGCAGCCGCTATGGCGCCAATGGCGCGAACAGCGACGGCAACTTCACCGTGATCTGGCGCCACGAGGCGGGCCACAACTGGGGCTCCAGCCACTACGAGGGCGGCGGCAAGCCGGAGGGCCCGACGATCATGTCGGACAACGCGCTGAGCCGTTTCTCCAGCTCCGAACTGGCGAAGATCATCGCCCACCGCAACACCAAGACCGGCATCCTCACCAACCTCGGCGGCTACACTTATCCGCTGCCGCCGCGCGCGAACGCGGACCGCGCCACCGTGGATGCCTCCCGCACCCCGATCACCCTGGACGTGATGGCGAACGACTCCGACTCGAACGGCCAGTCGATCACGATCCCGTCCTTCGACACCGCTTCGAACAAGGGCGGTACCATCACCCGCTCCGTGGGCACCGGCCCGGGCGGACGCGACCAGCTCATCTACACCGCGCCCTCGTCGTTCACCAGCGGCCTCGATTGGTTCAGCTACCGCATCAAGGACTCCGCCAACTACGAGGCGAAGGGCTGGGTGATGGTCAACCCCGCCCCGCAACCGGCGGCACCGTGGGTCAGCGCGGACATCGGCAGCGTCGGCACCGTGGGCGGCACCTCGTTCGATGGCACCACCTACACCCTGATGGGCTCGGGCGCGGACATCTGGAGCACCGCGGACGCCTTCCGCTACGTCTACCAGCCGATGACCGGCGATGGCGAAATCGTGGCCCGGGTGGCCTCCTCCACCTCCTCCCAGGCCCGCGGCAAGTCCGGGGTGATGATCCGTGAAACCCTCACTGCCGGATCGAAGCACGTCAGCACCCTGTTCCACTCGGACATCGCCAAGAACGTGACCACCCGCCGCACCACCACCGGCGGCTCCTCCACCGAAGTCAATGGCGCGACCGCCGCCACTCCGACCTGGGTGAAGCTGACCCGCACCGGCGACACCTTCGTCTCCGCCACCTCCACCGATGGCACGACGTGGACCACGGTGAGCACCACCACCGTTTCGATGGCCAGCTCGGTCTACGTCGGCCTGGCCGTGAGCGCGCTGAACAACTCCAGCACCCGCACCACCGGCTTCGACAACGTCACGGTCACCCCCTGACGTTCCCGCTCCCCCCATCCAAACCCAAAAACCCACGGCTCCGCGTTTGCTTCCCCGTGAAGCAGGCGCGGAGCCACTCCCGCCATGCCGTCCATCCGCCATCCACTCGTCCTCGCCGCCGCCCTGCCCCTGCTGCTCGGCGGGGTCCTGCTGTGTCGTCAGGATCGGACGCCTCCCGCGTCCTCCGGATCACCGGCACGGACCCGCCCCACCGGCCATCCGAGCGGTTCCCGCAGCTCCGCGGAAACCGCACGCCGCCTCGAAGGTCGCTCCGCGGAGGAGGTCGCGCGGCTTTTGAGCGGACTTCCCGCCAGCGAACGCGACGAGGTGCTTTCCATCCTCACCGCGGAACACGGCCGCACCGATCCGCAACTCGCGCTCCAGTACGCGCGCCTCATCGTCGCGGACCCGCTGCGCCACGAAACCGTGGCGCTCGCCATCGCTTTCCTTTTCGAGCGCGATCCCCGCGCCGCCCTCGCCCTGCTCCACGCCGAAACCGGTCCTTCGCAACGCGCCGCCATCGAAACCCGGCTCATCCCCGCCCTGGCCGCGGTCGATGCCCCGGCCGCCATCGATCTGCTCGCCGCGGGCACCATGGAGGCGGCGCACTCGCCCCTATTGCTGGCCGCCACCGTGCAACGCTGGACAGTCCAGGACGCGCCCGCCGCCGCCGCCTGGTCCACCGACATCGAGGACACTCAACTGCGCACCCTCGCCAGCACCGCAATCGCGGAAACGTGGGCGACCCGCGATGCCACCGCGTTCGAATCGTGGCTCGGCGATCATCCGGACTCCCGCGACCTCGCCGCCGCCTACGCGGAATGGCGCCACCCTTCCACCCCGGAACAACGCGAGCAGCTCGCCAACCAGGCCACCAGCGTGCCGGACGGATCCATCAGCGAGCCCTGCCCCGGCGAGTAATCCCGGCCCGAACCGCATTGCCAACGCCGGGAGGCAGCGGTTAGGGTGGCAGGATGAAATGGCTCGCCGGATTGCTGGTGCTCACGTGGACGCTCACGGCCCAGGCCGATGACCTTGCGAAGGCCAAGGCCGCATTCGCCGAGAAAGACAAGGCGCTCAACACCGTCTTCACCACGCTGAAGAAGGAGCTGCGTCCGGACCTCTTCGTGAAGATGCAGGAGGACCAGCGCGGCTGGGTCGAATACCGCGACTACATCACCACCGGCCCCGGCACCGGTGATGCGACCGACGCCACACCGGACCGCTGGACCGGTGCCGCGGAACTCACCGAGGCCCGCATCGCGTGGCTGAAGGCATGGAAGAAGCTCGACCAGCGCAAGGGCTGGTCCGGTCGCTACTCGGATGGCCGCGGCGGCCTGTTGGAGATCGTGGAGAAGGACGGCCATGCGTGGTTCACCCTCTCCGTGGTGCGCGGGCCGTCGTCCCACACCGGCGAGATCGCCGGGCAGGTGAAGGTCAATGGCAGCACCGGCTGGTTCGAAACCAAGGGCGAGGGCGAGAAGGACCCCACCTGGCTGACCTTTCTCGATGGCCTCGATTACAATGGCTCCATCCGGGTCACGGAGGAAAACACCGGCTCCTTCCACGGTGCCCGCGCCTACTTCAGCGGTAACTACCTCTGGCTCGGCGAACTCACCGCCGCCGAGCAGAAGCAGGTGATCGAGGGCAAGGACGGCGAGTGATGTCGCCCGCTCAGGCGCGGCGGCGGCGCCACAGCAGCAGGGAACCCAGGCCACCCAGCACCGCGCTGGCTGGCTCGGGAACGGCCAGCCCTGCCAGCCCGAGATTGCGCAGCTCGGTCACATCGGACTGGCCCAGCGCGCGGTTGTAGATCGCCACTTCATCGATCATGCCGTCCCAACCGCGGCTCTGGCCATCGCGGGCGTTGCCGAGGTTGATGTCGGTGAACGACGGCTGGCCGTTGGTCGTGGTGTAGCTGCCGGCAAGCACGCCATCGATGTAGACGGCGATGGTGGAATTCGCGCCGTTCGGCGTGACGACCTGCACGACGTGGTGCCAGGCATTGGTGGTCGCGCTGCCTTGAATGGCGGCGTTGGTTTCGCCGTTGTTGTACGACCACATCGCCAGGCTGGTGGCATTGGCCGCCGCGGCCTGCGAACCGTAGGAGAGATCGAACTGCGAGGTGTTCGTGCCATCTTCAAACACGAAGTAACGCTGGCTCGCGGCTTGGTTCGGATCGAGCGCGGCAAAGTACCACGCGCTGATCGAGTAACTCTGGCCGAGCGTGGCGGTGCCGACGCCCGTGCTGATGGCGTCCGTGCTGGTGTGGGTGAAGTTCGCCGCGTTCCCCGCCAGCAGGGTGGAACGGTTCGACGTGTTTCCGGCTCCGGTGGCTCCCGTGGAATTGAACGCCGCATCGCCGCTGAAGCCGCTGGTGGGAGTGGTGCCCACCACCGTGGCGTTCACGAACGGCCCCGCGTAATCCGAACCAACCGCCTGAGCCCGGTTGGCGATGGCCCCTCCCGACGCGGGATCCTGGAAATCGTAATAGGCCACCAGCCCGGTCGTAACGGCGGCGTGACCCGTGGCAGCGAAAAGGCTACAACCCAGAATGACGAATGAACAAAGATTCATAATTTTGCTTTTTGGGAAACCATCAGGCACGAATTGACCCTGGAAACAACATGCGGGCGACAAACCGCACCCAATCAACATGTTTCTCAAAAGGCAATTTATTTTACCATTCGAGCATTTTTGTCACACACGCCACCACCGACCGGCGGCGAAATTTCATGAACCTCTCATCCGTCTTTCACAGTAGGTCGTCATCACCGCCACCGTCATGTCCGCGCCATCCTCCCTTCGTTCTCTCGTGCCCCTCGTGGCCGGTCTGGTGATCGGCGGTGCCGGGGTCGGTTTGTTCGCCGGCAGCCACCCGGGAGCCGAGGGCACCCCTGAAGCACAGGTCACCCGGCTGGAGGTGGAGCTGAAAAGCGCCCGCAACCGGATCACGGAGCTGGAGGCCAGCGGTCGCACCGGGCGGCCGGGCCGGACCGTGTCCGACGGCCTCCGCGAACTGGCCGAGGACATCCGCGCCGGCCGCCCGGTGAGCCCGGATGACATTTTCCAGAAGTGCCAGCCGCTGATCGGCACGCTGGCCCCTCTGTTCGAGCGCATCCGCGTGCGGGAGGCCGAGAAGATCGCCGACAGCCTGGCCGGGGAAATGATCCGCAAGTACGGCCTCGATCCCGGCCAGCAGGCGGCGCTCAAGCGGTGGTTCGAACAGAAAGCCGAGGCCGATGCCAAGGCGTGGACCGATCTGGTCAGCCGCAAGGGCACCTCGCTGCAGGATCTGGCAAAAGAAGCCCGGAATGTCCGGCCGGACCAGGGACTGGACAGTGTGATGGAAACGATGCTGAGCGGGGACAAACTGGCCGCCTTCAAGACCCAGCGGGCCACGGAGAAAGCGGAGCGCATCCAGCAGGAGGCGGACATGCGCGTGGAGCGGATCGATTCCATCGTGGAACTGGACGCCAGCCAGCGCGACCAAGTGTTCGGCATCATGGCCCGCCAGTCACCGGACTACGACGCCTCCGTGAAGCTGGAAGGAGCCGCCGGAGACATCGCCACCATCGGCAAGGGCACGCCCGAGGAGGCCACGCTGGCGGCCCTGCGCCCCGAGCAACAGGAGAAGTACCTGGCGGAAAAACAGCGGCGGCGCCAGGAGGCCGCCAAGGACCTCGAAGCCATCGGCCTGAGCCTGCCCGCGAACTGGGACCCCCTCGATCCATAATCCCTTGCCATGAACCACGTGCAAACGCGCCCCCCGTCGGACCGGCCGACCGCCATCGACATCCGCGACCTGCGGGTGGACTACGGCAATTTCGTCGCCGTCGACGACCTCACGCTCACCGTGCCCCGCGGCGAGGTCTTCGGGCTGGTGGGGCCGAACGGCGCGGGCAAGACCAGCACCTTCCGCGTGCTCACCACCCTGATGATGCCGACCTACGGCGACGTCTTCCTCGAAGGAGTGGACATCCAGGAGGATCTGGAAAGCGCGCGCCGGATCGTGGGCTACATGCCGGACCTGGCCCCCGTGCCCTCCGACCTGAAAGTGTGGGAGTTCCTCGACTTCCACGCCGCCGCCTACGGGCTGGGGACCAAGGCCCGGCGCCGCGAACGGGTGGCGGAGTGCCTGGAGGAAGTGGCGCTCACCGACCAGCGGCACAAGTGGTGCAAGGAACTCTCCCGCGGCCAGACCCAGCGGGTGGTGCTGGCCAAGACCCTGCTGCACCGGCCGAAGGTGCTCATCCTCGATGAACCGGCGAGCGGACTCGATCCCCTCGCCCGCCGCGACCTTCGCATGACCCTGCGCAAGCTGGCCGACCAGGGCGCGACGGTGTTCGTGAGCTCCCACATCCTCAGCGAGCTCGCCGAGATGTGCACTTCGGTCTGCGTGATGAACCGCGGCCGGCTGCTGGCCTCCGGCACCGCCGACGAGGTGCGACACCAGCTCGGCAGCACCGAGCGCACGCTCACCGTCACCCTGTTGACCCGCGCCGCGGATGCCGCCGCGTGGATCGAGACACGGCCCGCGGTCCAGCACCTGCGCGCCACCGAACACCAGGTGGTCTTTGATTTCAGCGGCTCCGACGAGGACCAGGCGGGGCTGATGGAAGGGCTGATCCACGAGGGCTTCCGCGTGCGGACCTTCGAGGAGAAACGCACGTCCTTCGAGGAGATCCTGGTCGAAGTCGCCGAATCCAACCGCCGCTCATGAACGACGCCTCCGTTTCCTCCCCCCATCCCGCGTGGCGGTTCTGGGACAATCCGATCTTCCGCCGCTACTGCCGTTCGCGGCTGCGCCCGCGCGGGTTGTTCGTGTCGATTCTGGTGACGGTCCTGATCGCGGGCTTCCTGTTCGCGATCACCCGTTCCGCCGCCGAATACCGCGCCCACCTGACGCCCGCCGACGCGGAGCGCGCGCCCTTGATCCCGCTGCTGGTGCTGCAGGGCCTGGTGCTGTTCGTGCTGGGCACCGCCCAGGTGTCCGGCGGGATGGTAGCGGAGCGGGACGAAGGCGTGATCGACTACCAGCGGCTGATCCCGATGACTCCCATGGCCAAGGTAATCGGCTACCTCTTCGGCCTGCCGGTGCGCGAGTATGTGATGGTCTTCGCCACGCTGCCGTTCACCGCCTGGTGCCTGTGGAAGGGCCAGGTGGCCGCCGCGGTGTGGCTGCCACTGTATGCCGTCTTCTTCACCACCACCCTGCTCTACCACTTCACCGGACTGGTCACCGGCACGGTGGTGAAAAACCGCCGCTGGGCCTTCCTGGTCTCGATCGGCCTGGTGTTCAGCCTCTACACGGTGGTGCCGCAGATGGCCCGCTTCGGGCTGGTGTTCTTCAAGTACCTGACGATCACGCCGGTGCTGGAGGAATGCATGCCCGCCCTGCTGCCGAAGCCGGTGGGAGCGGTGGTGGAGGTGGGCAAGCTGCTGGCCCCCACGGTGAAGTTCTTCAACCTCGATTTCTCCGAGCTGGTGTTCACCCTCTTCTCGCAAAGCAGCCTGATCCTGACCTTCCTGATCATGCTGGCGCGGAGGTGGAAACGCGCGGAGTCCCATTTGCTCGGCAAGATCTGGGCCACGGTGTTCTTCATCTGGATCCAGATCCTCCTGCTCGGCAACGCGCTGCCACTGGTGGAATCCGGCAACCTGTTCCCCTCACGTGGATTCGCGCGCTATGTCCACATCGCAGCCGACTGGGAGCCTTCGGCCACGGAAACGGTGGGCATGTCCGGACTCTATGGCGTGGTCACCTTGGTGCTGCTGTTCATCCTCACCGGTCTCATCACTCCCGCTCCCGAGGACCAGGAACGCGGATGGCGGCGGGCACGGAAGCAAGGGGCACGCTCGCTGGGTATCCTGTCCGATCCCGCCACCAGCACCTGGTTCGTGGTGGTGATGGCGTTGGCCGGGGCGACCGGATGGTTCCTCTTCACCCGCGGCCTGGTGGAGTCCCGGTGGTTTCCGGGCCACACGGTGCCGCTGTCCGTGCTCGGTTACTTCACGGCGGTCATGCTCGCCGTTGGAATGGCATTCCAAACCGTGCTGGAGGCGCGGGGCGGACGCTTCATGGGCCTCGCGGCGATCCTCGGCGGCGTCACTCCGATCCTCGTAGGCGCCGTACTCGGCACCATCAGCGATCATCTGGGAACGGCAGCGGCGTGGGTCATCGCGGTCTCCCCGGTGAGCCTGCCGCTCTACGCTTCCGGCAGCCTGCTCTCCATCTCCGAGCTACCCGCGGAAATCGCCCGCGCCGTGCCACGCGCGTTCCATTTCTGGCTGCTGGTGATGAGCATCGTGGCGTTGTGGCAGGCCTACCGGCTGGCAACGGCGCGTTCCGCGATGGCGCGGCAGGTGCTCGGCAACGAGCCCCCGGCCGCGGAGGTGGAACAGGAGCCCTCGTAGCCAACCGATTCCACCTTTCGAGGGAAGAAAATCGTGCTCTGGTGTCCGGATTGGGGCGGGCCGTTCGTCGTCAGGATGAACCCCGTTTCCAAACCCACCCTCATCCGCAGACCCATGAAAACGAAAATCACCCCGTTCCTGTGGTTCGACACCCAGGCCGAGGAGGCCGCCAACTTCTACGTCGGCATCTTCCCGAACTCGAAAATCACCGCCGTCGTCCGCTACCCGGACACCGGCAAGGAGCACCACGGCAAGGAACCCGGCTCGGTGATGGTCGTGTCCTTCGAGCTCGATGGCCAAGCCCTCTCCGCCCTCAACGGCGGGCCGATGTTCCAGTTCAGTTGCGCCGTGTCCTTCGCGGTGGAATGCGAGACCCAGGAGGAAATCGACTACTACTGGGAGAAGCTCGGGGCGGACGGCGATCCCTCCGCCCAACAATGCGGCTGGCTGGCCGACAAGTTCGGCCTCTCCTGGCAAATCGTGCCGAAGATCCTGCCCGAGCTGCTGGCGGACACCGGGAGTCCGGGCGCGCTGCGCGCCATGGCCGCGCTGATGGAGATGCGGAAGCTCGACATCGCCGCCTTGAAAAAAGCCCACGCGGGCTGAACCCGGTGGACCGCAACGACGGGGCTGAGGATTGGGAAACCCGGTGTGGATCTCCCAATCCCCATCCCATTTTTGGCGTTTACCAAAAAATCAGTAGTACCTCACGCGCAGGAAGGCCTTCGGCGTGTTGGTGGTCTGGCCGGCCACCCGGAACGAGCGGTAGCCCCAGCCGGTCTGGAGCGCGGGCAGCGCCGAGGTGTAGGAACCGTTCGGCGTGACCTCGGAAACCGCCTGGGTCCAGCTCGCCAGATCATAGGAACCCTCCACCTGGTAGTGGACGCCATCGACCGTCGCGAGCTGGGTATTGCCGTTGGGGGCAAAGGTCGCCCCATTCCGCACCGGGAAGGTGTACACGAACGCCGAGGTTTCCGGCCCGCCGCCATCGGGATCGCCGATCGCGTAGTGCTGGTTGCCTCCGTCGCTCACGTTGGCATTCGAGTTGAACGCGAACTCGCCGAGGTTGTTGCGCCCGTCGCCATCCGGATCCGCGTTCGGGTCCTGGGCCGCGGGAGTGGTGATGCCCTGGCTTTCGACATAAAGCGTGTAGGGAGAGACATAGGACACCGAGACATTCGACACGGTGGCGAAGGTGGTGCCGAGCGCCCCCACCGAGATCGGCAAGTTCGCGGAACCGGTGAACTTCAACTTCGCCGCGCCGGCTGGCACGCTCGCGCCGGTCTTGAAGTCCACCGTCGCCCGTCCGGTCGCGCCTTGGTTCACGAGGGTGAGGCCGAGGATATTCGCCACCGATCCACCGGTGCTGACCCCGATCGCGTTTCCTTGGGAATTGAGCAGGGACACGCCGAAGGTGGGGCTGATCCCCAGGCCGGAGTTCAGCAATCCCTGGCCGTTGACCACATCGAACGACACCCGGTAGGTCGAGTTCGGCTGGAGATTGAGCGTGGCACCGCTGGCATTGAAGGTCGCGGTGGCGGCCCAGCTCAAATCGATGCTGAGCCCCGCGCCGAGCGATCCGAGAACGGTATTCGGGTCATTGCTGACATTGAACTGCAGCGCGCTGCCGGTGAGCTTCGCCTGGGCACCGGTGCTGGCGACGGCCACCACGATGGCACCGCCGTTGACATCGGCCTGCCAGTAGGTGCCGAGCGCGCCTGAAGCGGTGCCGTTCAAGCCGAAGAGATTGCCGAGGGTAGAGTTGGGAACGACGGTCACCTGGCTGTTCGCCGGGTTGAACAGGTTCGGATACGTCGTGGAATCGACCAGCACCTGGGCCTGGCCGTGGGTTTGGCTCACGAAACCCGCCAAAGTGGCAAGGGTGAAAACAAGATGGCGTTTCATGGGATCTCATGAATCCCGTATTATCAACTCCACCGCAATGCATCGGTGCAACTATTCCATTATGTTACGGAATGATGTTATAGCCGTGACAGTTAGGTATCCACGAGCCATATCTCTGGCCGAAAATGTTTCCGGCGATCGCGGTGGCGGCAGCGCGCGGGATCTGCTTCGCTGGCGGCGTGCGGGCGTCCATGCTGAAAGACTTCTCCTTCTCCGCGCTGGTGGCGGGGTTCGTTTCGGTACTGGTGGGCTTCACCAGCTCGGTGGCGGTGATCTTCCAAGCCACGCAGCATCTCCACGCCACGGCAGCACAAACGGCCTCGTGGCTGTGGGCGATCGGGATGGGCATGGGCCTGCTCAGCATCGTGTTCTCGCTCGTCTGGCGGCAGCCGATCCTGATCGCGTGGTCGACGCCCGGCGTGGCGGTCGTGGGCACGGCGGCGGCCTCGGGCAACCTGACGCTGCCCCAGGCGATCGGCACCTTCATCGCCAGCGCGGTGCTGGTGATCGTGGCCGGGTTCAGCGGAGCCTTCGAGCGGGTGATGAAACGGCTGCCACTGCCACTCGCCTCCGCGCTGCTGGCCGGGGTGCTTTCGAAGTTCACCCTCGATGGGTTCATGACCGCGCCGGAAAACCCGAAACTGGTGCTGGCGATGGCCGCCGCCTACGTGCTGGGCCGGAGGTTCTGGCCGCGCGCGAACGTGCCACTGGTGCTGGCCACCGGCATCGCGATCGCCGCCAAACAACAGCTGTTCCATCTCGAAGCGGTGCCGTGGACGGTCACCCTGCCGGTGTGGACCACGCCGGAATTCACCGCGGGCACGCTGCTCGGCGTGGCGCTGCCGTTGTTCATCGTGACGATGGCCTCCCAGAACCTGCCGGGCGTGTCCGCGATCCGCGTGGGCGGCTATGAACCACCGGTCTCGAAGGTGATCGGCTGGACCGGCGTCACCACGCTGCTGCTGGCTCCGTTCGGTTGTTTTTCCGTGAACCTCGCCGCGATCACCGCCGCCTTCTGCACCAGCCCGGAGGCCCACCCCGATCCGAAACGCCGCTACTGGGCACCGGTGTGCGCGGGCCTGTTCTATGTGCTGATCGGCGTGTTCGGTGCGACGGTGGCCGGACTGTTCGCGGCATTTCCGAAAGAGCTGGTGCTGGCGGTGGCCGGTCTCGCGCTGCTGACCACCATCGCGAACGGGCTGGCCTTGTCACTGGGCGACGAACGCTATCGGGAGGCCTCGGCGATGACGTTCTTCGTGACCCTTTCCGGCATCAAGCTGGCCGGGATCGGCTCGGCGTTCTGGGGCATCGTGGCCGGGGTGGTGGTGCTCGCGCTGCGGTCTCTTCGTACGAAGAGATGACTCCGCGGCCTGGATCGGTTAGGATGGCGGAATGCTGGGCGCGCTTTCATTCGAACTGACGGGAGACTCGATCCTGCGCGTGGGACTCGCGGTGGTGGCCGGCACCATCCTCGGCCTGGAGCGCGAGCACCACGGCCGCGCCGCCGGCCTGCGCACGATCCTGATCGTCTGCCTCGCCTCGTGCGTGGCGATGGTGGTTTCGAACCTCTTCTATCAGGAAAGTTTCCGGGCCATCGGCTATGGGCCCTCCACCCATCCGGACCCCGCGCGGCTAGCCGCCGGGGTGCTGGCGGGGATGGGCTTCCTCGGGGCGGGAGTGATCATCCACCAGCAGCGCACCAACGTCACCCGCGGCGTGACCACCGCCGCCACCCTGTGGTTCAGCGCCATCGTCGGCATCTGCTTCGGAGCCGGCGCCCTCGGGCTCGCCGCGCTCGCCACCGGGATCTCGACGGTGATCCTCTATCTCGTTCCCAAGTTCGAACGCCACATCGCGAAGGACTGGTACGCGGACCTCACCGTGAAGATGGACCAGGCCACCGCGGTCGAAACCGTGACCACCGCCATCGAAGCCCTGAAGGTGAAGGTCAAGGGCGTGAACTGGGAGGAGGACGTGGTCACCGGCCACCGCGAGCTGCGCTTCCACCTCAAGTTCAAGAACACCCGCCTCAAGACGCTGCCGCAGGAAATGGTGAAGGCCCTGTCCACCCTGCCCGGGGTGAAGGCGATCCATTGGCATGGGTAGCCCGAATTCCGCAACCGGATCGTTTCCATCAAAAGAACCAGCGGTGCGGCAAAGCCCCAAAGGGGCGACATGTGAAAGCCCAGGGCAACGCCCTGGGTGGTGGAGGCGGAAAGAGTCGAGCCCTGAAGGGGCGGGATGTTAGGGCGGAAAGCCGTATCCCTGTTCATCCCTCCTTTGGGGCTTCCGGAATGTCACTCCCGGCGCTCACGGTAACGGAGAATGATCGCCCCCACCAACGGAGCCAACAAGGCACCATACCAGAGATAAAAACCCGGACCAAGATCGGAAAGGTCATCGCTGCCCCAAAAGCCGGGCTGAAGGCTCTTCTCCGCGAAATGGAGAAACGGGAGCAGAGCTTCCAAACCGAACAGATAGCCAATGGCGCTCAATCCGATCGCGCCTTTCCATTGGCGGAGATCGACACACAGCCAAGCGAACACCATCAGCAGGTTTCCATACCACGCGAATTGGAAAGACAGGATGCCGATCCATCCGGATTTCAGCAACTCCCACCCGAATAACCAAGGCTGGCCATCCTTTTCAATCACGGGCAAACAGCAGGCCGCCAACAGGAACGCGGCGGAAATTCCAATGACGGCCAACCGCTCTTTCCGCGACGCCTGCACGTGAGCTGGCCGCTCAAGCTCATCCTCGGAAATTGGATAAATGCCAGGCATGGGAACGGTGAGCTTACCACCCTCCGCCCAATGCCGCCACCAGCGCGGCCGCGGCATTGAGCCGCCGCGACTGGAGGTCGAGCGCGTTGCGCTCGGCGGTGAGCGCCGCGGCCTGGGCCACGGAGACATTGAGGTAGGTGTTGGTGCCCGCCTTGTATTCGTTCAGCGCGATGCGCTCGCTTTCGCGCGCTGCCTTCACCGCCTGCTGCTGGGCGGAGGCTTCCTGCGAGAGCACACGCAGCGTGGCCAGCGCGTCCTCGGTTTCCTTCAGAGCGGTGAGCACGGTCTGGCGGTAATCGGCCACGGTGCGGTCGTAGGTGGCGTCCGCTTGGGCCTTCGCGGCGAGGCGCTGGCCACCATCGAGCAGCGGCGCGGCGAGCTCCGGTCCCAGCGACCAGAACCGCGTCGGCGCGGAAAACAGGTTGCCCGCCCCGCTCCAGCCACCGCTGGCGCCGAGCGAGATCGTCGGGAAGAACGCGGCCTTCGCGGCACCAATGCGTTCGTTGGCTGCCGCCACACGGCGCTCCGCCGCGGCGATGTCCGGCCGACGCTCCAACAACCGCGACGGCGTGGACGCGGGAATGGATGGCACCGAGGAGGCCAGTGGACGACGCGGCAACGAGAACGCAGCGGGAGCCTGCCCCACCAACACCGCCAGCGCATGCTCCAGCGTGGCGCGCTGCACCCCGGTCTCGATGGCCGCCGTGCGCGCGGAAGCGAGCTGCGTTTCCGCCTGCGCCACATCGCCACGGGAAACGATGCCCTGCGTGTAGCGGTTGCGCGTGATCTCGAGCGACTTCTCGTAGCTCTCAATCTGGCGGTCGAGCAGGTCGCGCTGGGCATCGACGGCGCGCAGCGAGAAATACGTCTGCGCGGCCTGCGATTGGAGGCTGAGCTTGGTCGACTGCACGTCCGCGGCAGCGGCCTCCGCATCCGCAGTGGTGGCGCGGGCGCTGTGGCGGAGGCGGCCCCACAGATCGAGTTCCCACGATGACGAGGCTCCGATGCTATACTCCGTGCCCTTGCTCTTCCCGGCCTGGCCGCTGCCGATCGCGGAGGCATTCCCGGTCAACGAGGGCACGAACGAAAGCTTCGCGCTGGTGATCAGCGCGGCAGCCTCCCGCGCCTGCGCCTCGGCCGAAGCCAGCGAGGCATTCGAGACCTCCACGCGCTTCAGCAGCGAGGACAGCTCGCCGTCATGGAACAAGCTCCACCAATCGCCGCGCGGCAGATGCGCCGCCGGCTGGGCCCTCCGCCAGATCCCGCTCTCCTTGAAGTTCGCGGGGATGCCGAGGTCGAGCTGCTGCTTCGGTGCCACCAGTGAACAACCGGTGAGCAAAGCGACGAGAGGCGTGAGGTGGAGAGGGCGTTTCACGGGAGGAAGAATTTTAACCGCAGATGAACGCAGATGGACGTGAATGAAGAGGAAGAAGAAACATTTCTGAATTCTTATCCGCGTTCATCCGTGTCTATCCGTGGTTCCATTCAAACGGTCTGAGGTTCGTTGGGAAGAGCTTCAGAAGACGGGTGTTTCCGCTTCGACAGGAAGCGATGCCGCATGCGGTCGAGGAAGAGATAAACCACCGGCGTGGTGTAGAGCGTGAGGAGCTGGCTGAGCAACAGCCCGCCGACAATGGCGACACCAAGCGGACGCCGCAACTCGGAGCCTTCGCCGAAGCCGATCGCCAGCGGCAGCGCGCCGAGCATGGCGGCGAGCGTGGTCATGAGGATCGGCCGCAGGCGCAGCTCGCAGGCCTCGAGGATCGCTTCCTTCGGGCCAAGCCCGCGGGTGCGCTCGGCATCCAGCGCGAAGTCGATCATCATGATGGCGTTCTTCTTCACGATGCCGATCAGCAGGAAGATGCCGATGAAGCCCATGATGTCGAAGTCCATCCGGCAGAGCTGGAGCGCGAGCAAGGCCCCCACGCCCGCCGACGGCAGCGTGGAGAGAATCGTGAGCGGGTGCAGGAAACTTTCGTAGAGCACGCCCAGCGTCAGGTAGATCACCAGCAGCGCGGCGATGATCAACCACGGCTGGCTCGACATGGAGTCCGCGAACACGCCGGCGCTGCCCGCGAAGTTGTGCTGCACGGTCTCCGGAATCCCCAGCTTGTTCACCGCCTCGTTCACCGCGTTGGTGGCATCGCTGAACGACGCGCCCGGCGCGAGGTTGAACGAGAACGTCACCGCGGCGAACTGGCCCTGGTGGTTCACGGACAACGGCGCGGGCGCGGATTCCCAGCGCGCGAAGGCGGTGAGCGGCACCAGCGTGCCATCGGCGGACTTCAGGCGGATGTGGTCGAGCCCGCCGGGATCGGTGGAGAAATGGCGGTCCGCCTCGAACACCACCTTGTACTGGTTCAGCTCGGCGTAGATGGTCGAGATCTGCGCCTGGCCGAAGGCGTTGTTCAACGCGGTGTCGATGTCCTTCATCGCGATCCCGAGCCGCGAGGCGGTGTCGCGGTCCACGACCACGCGGGTGAGCCCGCCCTTGTCCTGGAAGTCGCTGTTGACGTCGGTGATGGACTTGATGCCCATCAGCGCCTGGCGGACCTTCGATTCCCATGAGCGCAGCTCGGTGAGATCGCTCGACTGGAGCGTGTACTGGTAGCTGGCGGCGCTGGCGCGGCCACCGATGCGGATGTCCTGGTTCGGCTGGAGATAAAGCGTGGCCCCGGCGATATGGGCGGTCTTCTTGCGCAGGCGGGCGATGACCTCCAGCGCGCCTTCGGTGCGTTCGCTGCGCGGTTTCAGGGAGATGTAAATGCTGCCGTTGTTCCGCGAGCCACCGCCCGGCCCACCGCCGCCGGTGCTGGCGTTCACGGAATCGATCGCCGGGTCCTGGCGGATGATCTCGGCCATCTCGATGACCTTCTCCTTCATCGCCGCGAACGAGATGCTCTGGTCGCCGCTGATGTTGCCGCGCATCTGCCCGGTGTCCTGCTGCGGGAAGAAACCCTTCGGAATGGTGACGTACTGCCACGCCGTCAGCGCCACGGTGCCCATCAGCACCAGCAGCGTCAGCCAGCGGTGGGTGAGCGCCACGTCCAGCGTGCGGGTGTAGGCGTTCTGGAGCGCGGTGAAGCACCACTCGATGCCGCGGGAGATCCGGCCCGGCTGGCGCTCGCCCTTCTTGTGGGACAGCAGCCGCGCGCACATCGTGGGCGTGACCGTCAGCGACACCACCAGCGACACCGCGATCGACGCGGACAGCACCACCGCGAACTCACGGAACAAGCGGCCGACGATGCCGCCCATGAACAAGATCGGAATGAACACGGCCACCAGCGACAGGCTCATCGAGATCACCGTGGAGGTCACCTCGCGCGCGCCCTTCCGCGCCGCCTCCTTCGCCGGCATGCCCGCCTCGATGTGGCGCGCGATGTTCTCCAGCACCACCACCGCGTCATCCACCACGAAGCCGGTGGCGATCGTCAGCGCCATCAGCGAGAGGTTGTCGATGCTGTAACCGCAGGCGTACATCACCGCGAAGGTGCCGATCAGCGACACCGGCACCGCCACCCCGGGCACCAGCGCGGCCCGCGCCCGGCGCAGGAACAGCCACACCACCATCACCACCAGGATGACCGAAAGGAACATCGCGTGCTGCACCTCGTTGAGCGAGGCCTTGATGGTGGCGGTACGCTCCATCGTCACCTTCAGGTCGATGGACGCGGGCAACGAGGCCTCGAGCTGGGGCAACAGCTTCCGCACCGCGGCGGTGGTTTCCAAAATATTCGCGCCCGGCTGGCGGAACAACACCAGCGACACCGACGGCACGCCATTGCTGGTGCCGTAGTTCAGCACGTCCTGCACCGAATCCTCCACCTGCGCGACATCCCCCAGCCGCACCGCCGAGCCTTCCTTGTAGCCGATGATCATCGGCACGTAATCGTCCGCTTTCTTGAGTTGATCGGAGGCGGTCACCTGCCAACGGCGGCCCCCCTCCTCCACGTAGCCTTTCGGGCGGCTGACGTTGTTGGACGAAACGGTGCTACGGATCTCATCCACCGACAGCCCCGAGCGTTCGACCGCCGGCAGGTCCAGCGCCACCCGCACCGCGGGCAGCGAGCTGCCGCCCACGAACACCTGGCCGATGCCGGGCACCTGCGCGATCTTCTGCGCGATCACCGTCGAGGCCGTGTCGTACATCTGCCCCGGCTTGTAGACGTCCGAGGTCAGCGCGAGGATCATGATCGGCGCGTCCGCCGGATTGCGCTTCCGGTAGTTCGGCATCGAGGGCATGCCGGATGGAAGCAGGCTCCGCGCGGCGTTGATGGCCGCCTGTACGTCGTTGGCCGCGCCATTGATGTCGCGGCTGAGATCGAACTGGAGGGTCACCTCGGTGCTGCCCTGCGAGCTGTTCGACGTCATCTCGGTGACACCGGGGATGCGGCCCAGCGTGCGTTCGAGCGGCGTGGCCACGGTGGCCGCCATCGTTTCCGGGCTCGCGCCGGGCAGGCTCGCGTTCACCCCGATGGTCGGGAAATCGACCTGCGGCAACGGCGAGACCGGCAGCTCGAAATAGGCCAGCGCCCCGGCCAACGCCACCGCCAGGGTGGCCAGCGTGGTGGCCACCGGGCGATCGATGAAGATCTCGGTGAACCTCATGGCACGGGCGCGGCTTCGGTCTCAGGCACCACTTCCTCCTCGCGGTTCCCTCTCCAGCGGCGGGCGAGGGAATCGAACATCAGGTAGATCACCGGCGTGGTGAACAGCGTGAGCACCTGGCTGACCAACAGGCCGCCGACCATGGTGATGCCCAGCGGATGACGCAGCTCGGAGCCTACCCCCTTGCCCAGCATCAGCGGCAGCGCGCCAAGCAGCGCCGCCAGCGTGGTCATCAGGATCGGGCGGAAACGCAGCATCGATGCCTCGTGAATGGCCGAACGCGGGTCGGCCCCGCGGGTGCGCTCCGCCTCCAGTGCGAAGTCGATCATCATGATCGCGTTCTTCTTCACCAAGCCGATCAGCAGCACGATGCCGATGATCGCCATCACGCCGAGCTGGGTGTCGGTGAGGTTCAGCGCCAGCAGCGCGCCCACCGTGGCGGAGGGCAGCGTGGAAAGGATCGTCACCGGATGGATGAAGCTCTCATAGAGGATGCCCAGCACCAGGTACATCACCACCACCGCCGCCAGCACCAGCCAGAGCTGGTTGGTCAGCGCGGCCTGGAACGCCACCGCCGTGCCCTGGAACTCGAACTTGATGCTCTGCGGCAGGTTCATCGCCTCGACGTCCTTCCGCACCGACTCGACCGCCGCGCCGAGCGCCGCACCCGGCGCGAGGTTGAAGGACAAGGTGGTCACCGGGAACTGGCCCTGCCGCGCGATCAACAGCGAGGTCGGCTCCTCGACGATCCGCGCCACGCTGGTGATCGGCACCGGCGTGCCATCGCCGCCGGTGACATAGACGTGGTCGAATGCCTCGAAGCCACGCTTGAACGCCGGACCGCTCTCCAGGATCACGCGGTACTGGCCGCCCTGCGTGAAGATCGTGGAAACCTGCCGCTGGCCGAAGGCATTGTAGAGCGACGCATCGATCTGCGCCGCGGTGATGCCGAGGCGGCCGGCGAGATCCCGGTCGATCTCGACCCGGGCCTGGAGCCCCTTGTTGAGCAGGTCATCCGCCACGTCCGTCACCTGCGGGTTCTCCTTCATCTTCGCGACGATCTTCGGCACCCACTCGGCGAGGTCCGCGGAACTCGGCGAATCCACCGTCATCTGGTACTGGGTGCGGCTGACGCGGTCGTCGATGCCGAGGTCCTGCACCGCCTGGAGATAGAGCTCCATGCCGGGCATCGACCGCGCGTGGTCCTGGATGCGGCGCACGATGTCCGAGGCGCTGCCGTCCCGCTTCTCCAGCGGTTTCAGGTTGATGAGCACGCGACCGACGTTCGGAGTCGAGTTCGCGCCATCCACGCCGATGAACGAGGACACGCTCTCCACCGCCGCGTCCTGCAGGATCAACTTCGCCATCTCCTGCTGGCGGGCGGACATCTCCTCGAACGACACGCTTTCCGGCGCCTCGGTGATGCCCTGGATCACGCCGGTGTCCTGGTCCGGAAAGAACCCCTTCGGCGCGGTGTGATAGAGCAGGGCCGTGGCCACCAGCGTGGCGATGAACACCAGCATGGTGATCGCCCGGTGGTTCAGCACCACGTCGAGCGCCTTGCCATAGAGTTCGATGATGTGCTGGAAGGTCGCGTTCACCAACCGCCCGAGGCGGCCGGGCTGCGAATGCGCCTCGTCCTTCAGCAGGCGCGCGCACATCATCGGCGTGAGCGTCAGCGAGATCACCGCCGAAATGAGGATCGCCATCGCCAGCGTGATCGCGAATTCGCGGAACAAACGCCCCACCACATCGCCCATGAACAGCAGCGGGATCAACACCGCGATCAGCGAGATGGTCAGCGAGATGATGGTGAAGCCGATCTGCTTCGCGCCCTTCAGCGCGGCCTCCAGCGGCGGGTCGCCGTCCTCGATGTAGCGCGCGATGTTCTCGATCATCACGATCGCGTCATCGACCACGAACCCGGTGGCGATGGTCAACGCCATCAGCGTGAGGTTGTTCAGGCTGAACCCGCAGAAGTACATCGCGGCGAAGGTGCCGACCAGCGACAGCGGCACCGCCACGGCGGGAATCACGGTGGCCCGCCAGTTCCACAGGAACACGAAGATCACCGCCACCACCAGCGCGATGGCGATCAGCATCTCCTCCTGCACATCCTTCACCGAGGCACGGATCGTCACGGTGCGGTCGGTGAGCGGCGTGATGTCGATGCCGGACGGCAGGCCCTCGCTGAGCTTCGGCATCAACGTCTTCACGCTGTCCGCCACCTCGATGACATTCGCGCCGGGCTGGCGCTGGATCTGGATGATGACGGCGGGGCGATCGTTCGCCCACGCGGCGAGGCGGTCGTTTTCGGCTCCCGGAATCACATCGGCCACGTCCTTCACGCGCACCGGCGCGCCATCCTTCCACGCCACCACCAGGTTCCGGTAGTCGGAGGCGGAAATGAGCTGGTCGTTCGCATCGAGCGTGCTCGAGCGGGTGGGGCCGTCGAAGCTGCCCTTGGCCTGGCTGACGTTCGACGTGGCGATGACCGTGCGGAGGTTCTCGGTGGTCAGGCCGCGGGAGGCCAGCGCACCGGGATTGGCCCGGATTCTAACAGCCGGGCGCATCCCGCCGCTGAGCGTGACCAGGCCGACGCCGGAGACCTGTGACAATTTCGGCACCAGCCGGGTGTCCGCGTAATCCTGGACCTTGGTGAGAGGCAGGCTGTTGGACGACAGCGCGAAGGTGAGGATCGGGGCATCCGCCGGGTTGACCTTGTTGTAGACCGGCGGGCTCGGCAGGTCGGTGGGCAGGAGGTTCGAGGCCGCGTTGATCGCCGCCTGCACCTGCTGCTCCGCCACGTCCAGGCTCATGCCGAGCGTGAACCGCAGCGTGAGCACCGAGGCCCCGCCGCTGCTGATCGAGTACATCTGGGTGAGCCCCGGCATCTGGCCGAACTGGCGCTCCAGCGGCGCGGTCACCGAGGACACCATCACCTCCGGACCCGCGCCCGGATAAAGCGTGGTCACCTGGATGGTGGGATAGTCCACCTCCGGCAGGGCCGAGACCGGCAGCAGCCGGTAGCCGAAAAAGCCCGCCAGCAGCAGCGCCACCATCAGCAGGGTGGTCGCCACCGGGCGCTCGATGAAAATCCGCGACGGGTTCATTGCGGGCGCTTGTGCTTCCGTTCGCCTTCCGGCTTGGCGGCGTCTCCACCCTCGGCCTTTTCACCGTGCTTGTGCTCGCCGCCGCCTTCACCACCGGTAGGCGAGGCCAACACGATCTTCGAACCATCGCGCAGGCGGTCGAGCCCGGACACCACCACTTGGTCGCCCAGGGCCAGTCCCTTCACGATGCGGGTCGTCTCGCGGTAGGTCGCCCCGGTTTCCACCTGGCGGAAGGTCACCGTCTGGTCCGGATTGACGAGATAAACGTAGCGGCCGCGCGAGCTTTCCTGCACCGCCCCCGCCGACACCACCACCGACTTCGGGTCGACGCGCACCCGGATGCGGACGTTCACGAACTGGTTCGGGAACAACTTGCCGTCCGCGTTCGGAAACTCGGCCTTCAGCTTCAGAGTGCCGGAGGTCGCGTTGATCTGGTTGTCGCTGGTCAACAGCTTGCCCTTCGCCACCACCGTGCGCTGGTCGGACGCCAACGCCTCCACCGGCACCTCGGTCTTCGTGTTCAGATAACCCACCAGCGTCGGCACCAGTTCCTGCGGCACCGCGAAGATCAGCCCCATCGGGTCCATCTGGGTGATGGTGACCAAGCCGTTGGTGTCCGAGGCGCGGATCAGGTTTCCCGGATCCACCTGGCGCAGGCCGACGCGCCCGGTCAGCGGGGCCTCGACCTTGGTATAATCGAGCTGGAGTTGCGCGGCGGCCACCGCGGCGGTGTCGGACTCGATGGCGGCCGCGTACTGGCGGACCAGCGACTCCTGGGTGTCGACCTGCTGTTTCGCGATCGAATCCTGGGCCAGCAACGTCTGGTAGCGCTTCAGGTCAGCCTGGGCGTTCTGTTCCAGCGCCTCGTCCCGCGATTTCTGGCCCTTCGCCTGGTCCAGCAGCACCTGGTAGGGCTTCGGGTCGATCTCGGCGAGGATGTCCCCCTGCTTCACCGTGCCACCCTCCTTGAAATTCACCCGCAGCAGCTCGCCATCCACCCGGCTGCGGACGGTGACGACGTTCAGCGGTGTGACCGTGCCGGAAACCGTGGTCCATTCCTCGAAATCCGCCTCCTTCACCGTGTCCGTGGCCACCGTGACCGGTCCCGAGGCCCCGCGCCGGCCACCCGCGCCTCCTTGGGCCTCGCTGCCAGGAGCTGCGGCCCGGGATTGATACCAGTGCCAGCCGCCGTATCCGAGCCCTCCGAGGACCAACAGCCACAGGATCGGTTTGAGCGGAGAAGATCGTTTGGCGGGTGGATTCGGCTCGGACATGATGGGGAAGCGCTACCAAACCATGAACCCGGGCCGGTGCAAACTCCCGGGTGCGGGGCGGTTCCGCCGCATTCGCGGTCCGGTGGGCGGGTTTGGAAAGCGCCCCCGTTACGGCTGCCGATCCGACGAATTATCCGGGCCGGGCCAAACTTCCCGCCTGAAATTGTAAAAATCTGTATCGGCGAATCCCGGCAAGCGCACTTGCGCAATCGTCCGACCCCCACGACACTCCCGCGCATGTTCACGCCGAAGTGGAAGAAGGAAGCCATGCTGCTCGTCAAAGGCGCGCGGAAATTCGTCCACTACAAGCGCGACCTCCTCAAGCCCGACCGCATCGCCGAGATCGAGTCCCGCCGCCAGGACCTGCTCGACGCCATCAAGGCCAAGGACCTTTCCAAGGTCGACGAAGCCTCCAAGCAACTCCGCGGCACCTGCGAGAACTCGCTGAAAGGCCAGCAGCCGCCGACTTGGTGGGAGGAAAACGTCGAGGTCATGTTCGTGGCCATCGTCATCGCCCTCGGCCTGCGCACCTACGTTCTCCAACCCTTCCGCATCCCCACCGGCTCCATGCAGCCGACCCTCAACGGGATCATCGGCACCCCGACCCCGGAGAAGGACTGGCCAGCACTCCCCACCCGCCTCGCCGACGGCGTCCTGCGCGGCCGCAGCTATGTCCATGAGGTGAACAAGAGCGACCGCCGCCTCGCCTTCAAGAATGACGGCCAGCCGGACATCCGGGACATCCAGTTTCTCCATTTCTTCAGCCGCTCCGAGATCCACTTCGCGGACGGCTCCGTCCAACGCCTGCCCGCCCCGCTGTCCCAGGTCATCGACCTCGGCCTGCGCGACGCCCTGGGCAAAGCCGCCCGCAACGGCGGCGTGATGCCCGCCGGCACGGTGCTCTGCGAGGGCACCATCGACGCCGGTGATCTGGTACTGGTGGATCGGATTTCCTATCACTTCCGCAAGCCGGTCCGCGGCGAAGTGTTCGTCTTCGACACCCGTGACATCCCGACCAAGCCCCAGGCCCCGAAGGGTGGCCGGAGCGAACTGGCGGAGCAGGGCGAAAGTGTCACCCACTACATCAAGCGGCTCGCGGCCGTGCCGGGCGACAAGATCCAGATCGCCCCACCCAACGTGCTGATCAGTGGCCAGATCGCCCATGAGCGGGGCTTCGAGAACGTCTACAACCTGCCACTCTGGAACCGCCCCGGCCAGAAGGGATACTCGCTCGCCAACGCAGACCACTATCCCAATCCCAAGCTCCTCCGCGAAACCGACAGCATGACCCTCGCGGTCGACGCCCCGCGCGGCATGCGCGAATACTGCGCGCTGGGCGACAACAGCGGCAATTCGCTCGATTCCCGCTACTGGGGCACCGTGAAAGAATTCAATCTGGTGGGTCCGGCCCTGTTCTCGCTCTGGCCGGTCACCACCAAACATTGGGGTTTCATCCGCTGATTCATGTCCGTCGTTTCCTCCGAAATCACCCGCAAGGCGAAATCCAACCTCGCCTTCGCGCTGGGCATCCTGCCGAAGGAACGCCGGGACGACATGGTCGTCTTCTACGCCTTTTGCCGCGTGGTCGACGACCTCGCCGATGACCAGGCCGTGGCTCCCGCCAAGCGCGAGGCCGCCCTCAATGCCTGGAAGGACGGCTTGGAAAACGGTTTCGCCGACCCCACCCCGTTCCAGCGCGAGGTGATCGGCCTGCGCGATGCCCGCCAGCTCCCCACCGAGCTGCTGGTGGCCATCATCGAAGGCTGCAAGATGGACCTCCGCCCGCAGCGCTTCGGCACCTGGGAAGACCTCTCGAAATACACCTGGAAGGTCGCCTGCGCCGTGGGACTCGTCTCGGTCCGCCTCTTCGGCTGCACCCACCCGGACGCCGACCGCTTCGCCGTGGCCCTCGGCCACGCCCTCCAGCTCACCAACATCCTGCGCGACGTGGGCGAAGACCTTTCCAACGAGCTGCGGATCTACCTGCCGCTCGCCGACCTCGCCCGTTTCCAATACACCGAGCGCGACCTCGTCGGGCGCGTCCACGACGGCCGCTTCCTCGCCATGATGGCCTATCAGGCCGAGCGCACCGAGGCCTTCTACCAGGAAGCCAAGGCGATCCACGCCACCCTGCCGGCCGCCGACCGCGCCGCGCTGGTGCCCGCCGCGATCATGGAGGACACCTACCGGACCCTCCTCGGGAAGATGAAACGCGATGGATTCCGCGTATTCGACCGTAGATACCGCCTTTCCAAAGCGCGAAAGCTCGCCATCTTTTCCAAGCACCTGATCACCCGGCCGACGCTGTCCGGTGAATAAACCCATCCGCATCGACGTTCCATGAACATGATGACCCGCTTGTCCCTCACCACGGCCGCGCTGGCCGGGGGCCTCCTGCTGACCTCCTGCGACCCCTACGGTCCGCCGATCGGCTGGCAGCCGAGCCCTTACGACGTGCGCCCCCAGCGCCCCAACCCGCAACGGGGTGATGGCTACGGCGATCCATACGGTGGCGATTCCCAGGGCTACAGCAATCCCTACGGGGGCAGCTACGGCGGCGGACGCGGGGATGGCTACAACGGTGGCAGTGGCGATGGTTCCAGCCGTTCCGGCGACCCCTACGGCTCCTCCAGCGACGGCGGCAGCTACACCGAAAACCCGCCCTCCGGCAGCCGCGGCTCCAACCCGCCGTCCTCAAGTGGCAGCGGTTCCGGCTCTTCCACCAAAAAGAGCTACCCGACCGCCACCAAGACGGCGAACCCGAACCGGGTGCTCAGCCCCTACCCGCCCTACAACGTGATCGACGTCGAGGGCATCAAGAGCGGCAAGCTCGCCAAGGACCCCTCCACCGGCGAGGTCTTCCGCGTGCCGTGAGGTGCCCGTAGGGCACATGGTAGCTGAAAGCTCCGCTTTCAGAATGTATCCGCCAGCTCCAGTTGGCGGTGGCCGCTCAGGCCGAACAAGCCTTCCCGCCGGATGACTGGAGCCATCCGGGACAATCCGAAAGCAGAGCTTCCGGCTACGCTTGATCACTCCTCCCCGCGCGGTGCCCACTCCACCCGGAGCGGCGCGTCCGTCGTGAACTTCAGGTCTTTCTGCGGGGAAGGAATCTCGATCCCGGCGTCATTGAGCCGCTTCTCGATCATGAACCGCAGGTCGCTGGAAACCACCGCCGCGTTGGTGTTCCCCGCCAGCTCGACCCAAAAGTAGAGCGAGAACACCAACACGTTCTCGCCGAAGTCCTCGAACAAGGCCAGCGGCTCCGGATCCTTCAGCACCCGGCCGTGGCGGCTGGCGCAATCCAGGAGGATCTCCGAGACCTTCTGGCTGGAGGCCCCGTAGGCCACCCCGAGGCGGATGCTGCGGCGCAACCGGCGGTTGCTGTGGGTCCAGTTGGTGATCTTGTTTTCGAGGAACATCGAGTTCGGCACGATCGTTTCGAGGCCGTCGCCGCTGCGGATCACCGAGGAGCGGGTGTTGATCTCCGTCACCGTGCCGACCGAGCCGCTGACATCGACGATGTCCCCCACCCGGATGTTCCGCTCGAACAGCATGATGATGCCGCTGATGAAGTTCTTGATCAGCGTCTGGGTGCCGAAACCGAGGCCGATGGCGAGCGCGCCCCCGAAGAACGCGAACACCGTGAGCGGGATCTTCATCACCTGCAGCGTCCCCACCACCAGGAAGAACCCGAGCAGCACCATCAGCCACCGCCGCAGCGTGCCGGCCTGCGCCTCCGCCACCCGGCCGCGGGCCACCACCACCCGCTGGAGCCGCTGGGTCACCCGCGAGGCCACGAAATAGCCGAATCCGAACAGCGCCAGCGCGATGATCAGGCGGCCGAGCGTGACCCCCTTGTTGTCGACGTGGAAAACCTCGAACTGCCAGGTGCTCCGAACCCCACGCCACACCGAGCGGAAAAACGACGAGGTCCGCTCGCCCAGCGACTGCTTCTGGACATGGGCATCGTAGTCCTCCTGCCAGCGGTGGATCAGGCGGCTGGCGAGGTCGACATTCTGCTTCACCCGCTGGATCACCGCCATCTGCTCGCCGAGGGCGTCGCGGGCCTCGTTGATCGGCTGGAGCTTCGGGTCGCCGGCGGCGAGCGAGGCGGCACGCGCTTCCTGGCTGCGGAGTTTCGCCCCGGCGAGGTTGAACTGGTTGTCGACATAGACGCCCCACGGGCCGACGCGGCCGACGATGTCGCCCAGTGTCTTGAGGGCGGCGGCGCGGGCATCCGCGTCCTGCGAGGTCATCAGGGTGTTGCGCGCGTCGTAGGCGTCCAGGAGCTGGTTCTCCAACTGCCCGAGCGAGCCGAGCAGGTCCGCGGAGAACTCCAACGCGTCGGCGCGGTCCTGGGCGGAATCGAGGCGGAGCTGGGTCAGCTCGTCCACCGGCGGCACCTTGCCATCCGCGCCGGGCGCGGGCTCGAGCTTGCGGCGGTCGGCCAGGATCGAGCGGCGGCGCTTGTCGAGGCCATCGACCTCTTTCTTCAGCGCGGCTTGGCGGTCAGCGGCGGCCTTGCGGATCTTGTCGAGATCCCCCTTCAGGAAGGCCTGCTGCGGCGCGGCCGCGTTGATCTGGATCTCCGCCAGCGAAAGATCGTCCCCGGCGGCGGCGAGATCGTTACGCTGGACCTCGATGCCCGCCGTGGCGGACTCGATGCGCACCACCAGCATCCGCTGGCGGATCTTCACCGAATCCAGCCGCCATTTCGCCGCCATGTCCTTCTCGTTCGAGGACGCGGCATCCTGGGCGCGGCGGACATCGGCATCGTTGGTGGCGGAAAGCTGGCGGGCCTCGTCCACCAGGTGCTCGAGCAGGCTGATCGAGGACTCCGCGGTGGTCTTCTTCTCGCGGGCGACGTCGCGCTGGTTCCGCAACTCGTCCACCATCAACACCGAATAGGGCGGAGTGTCCTTGAAGCCATGCCAGGCCGCGCGGGCCTCCCGGGCGCGGGTGGCCTCTTTCACGCTGTCGTTCAACACCGAGACACTTTTCAAAGAACGCTCCAGCGACGCCACCGTCTGCTGCACGTCCCGCCGGCGCTCGGCATACTCCGAGGTATTCACCCCCGGTGGCAACTGGCTCTCGGCCGCCGGATCGTCCAGACGCACCAGTTGGGCCCTCGCCTCGGTGAGCCACGCCTGCCAGCGGTCGCGGACCTGCTGCGGAGTTTCGGTGGCCTCCACCTGTTTCGGCGCATCCTTCGGCAGCAGGTTGGTCAACTGCGCGTGAAGGGGCGCGGAACCCAACAGCAATGCGGCGGCCAAGACACGGATCATGCGCCGAGTTTCAGGCAGGACCGGCCGATTCGAAACCCTCAATTTCGGCCAATACGGATGATTTTCGGCCCCAACATGACGTCATAACCAAAACGACAATTCAGCCTGCTGAAACAATTTGCCGTAACCCTAACTTTTGACCCATATCCCGCAGCGAAGCCACATGGAAATGCATACGGCCAAGCAACCACGTTCTCTTTTTCGAGCGGACGCGACAATTCTTGCGATCTTCCACCGCCTCGCCTATCGCTGATAGAAACCCCCTTGCCTCGGATGACCCCGACCCACCGCCCCCGCATTCTCGTCGTCACGCCGGAGATCACTTATCTCCCGGAAGGAATGGGCAATCTCGCCCAACGGATGTGCGCGAAAGCCGGGGGCCTGGCGGATGTATCCGCCTCACTGGTGAAGGCGCTCTACGACCAGGGCGCGGACGTCCATGTGGCCCTGCCGAACTACCGCCGGATGTTCCACCTCGATGTGGAGAGCGTGCTGGCCCATGAGTATGAGAAGGTCAGCCGATCCCTGCCGGAACAGCGCATCCATCTGGCGGAGGACCGCGTGTTCTATCACCGCAACACGGTCTACGGCGCGGAGAACCACCTGATCGCCCTCGCCTTCCAGCGCGAGGTGATCAACCACACCATCCCGCAGGTGCGGCCGGACCTGATCCACTGCAACGACTGGATGACCGGCCTGATCCCGGGCGTGGCGAAGCGCCACGGCATTCCCTGCCTCTTCACCGTCCACAACATCCACAGCGAGCACCGCACGCTCGCCCAGATCGAGGACCGCGGCATCGATGCCGCGGACTTCTGGCAGCACCTCTACTACCGCCGCACGCCGTACAGCTACGAGGAAAGCCGTGGCGAGAACCCGGTGGACCTGCTCACCAGCGGCATCTTCGCCGCCAGCCATGTGAACACGGTGAGCCCGACCTTCCTCCACGAGGTGGTGGACGGCTGCCACGGCTTCGTCCCGGACCCGATCCGCAACGAGCTCCGGGCCAAGTTCCACAGCGGCCACGCCAGCGGCATCCTCAATGCCCCGGACGCCGTCTTCGACCCCGCCACCGATCCCTGCCTGCCCCACTCCTACGGGCCGAAGGATGTGATCGAAGGCAAACGCGCCAACAAGCTGGCCTTCCAGGCCCAGCTCGGCCTCAAGCTCGACCCGGACGCGCCGCTGTTCTTCTGGCCGTCCCGCCTCGACCCGGTCCAGAAGGGCTGCCAGCTCCTCACCGAGATCCTCTACAAGCTGGTGGCGGACCACGCCCACAGCGGCCTGCAGATCGCGGTGGTCGCCAGCGGTGCCTACCAGCACCATTTCCAACGCATCGTGGCGATGCACGGGCTCCAGGAACGCGTCGCCGTGCGGGACTTCTGCGAGACGCTGTCCCATGTCGGCTATGCCGCCAGCGACTTCATCTTCATGCCGTCCTCGTTCGAGCCCTGCGGCCTGCCGCAGATGATCGCGCCGAAGTACGGCAGCCTCACCATCGCCCACGACACCGGCGGCCTGCACGACACCGTGGAGGAAATGAACGTAGCCAACGACGAAGGCAACGGCTTCCTGTTCAAGATCTTCGATCCCGGCGGCCTGCGCTGGGCCGTGGAGGAGGCGCTGAGGTTCCATGCCCAACCCGTGGAGGTACGCGAACGCCAGCTCGCCCGGGTGATGCGGGAGTCCAACCAGCGCTTCAACCACGAGGCCACCGCCTCCGCCTACATCCAGCGCTACGAGGCCATGCTCGGCCGCACCGTCACCGGCCACTGCGCCGAAGCCGCGGAACCGGACAACGTGGTGCCCAGCAAGATCTCGAAGCGCTCGGCGTAAGGGGAATCAGGTAGCGCGAAGCTTGGCTTCGCGTGCTGCTCCCGGCCCTTTCCCAAAAAGGGGACCCCGGTTCGCATCAGGCCGTTTCCCGCACGCGAAGCTCAGCTTCGCGCTACGTCACGGCTTCAGCGCCGTCATCACGCCGCGGTCGGCGGCGGTGTCCTGATAGGTGAAGCCGTGGAATCCGGCCTCCGCCAGCAGGGCCTCGTACTCGCCGGTGGAGTAACATTTCCCCTGGGTGGAGTGCATCAGCAGCGCGGAATACTCGGCCACCGGCAGCGGCCCGGCCTTGTCGGCGTGGATGAAGGCATCGTGGAGGATGAGCATGCCACCGGGCTTCAGCGCCCGGAAGGACGAGGCCAGCAGCTCGCGGACCTCCGGCTCGTCCCAATCGTGCAGGACATTCGAGAACAGATGCAGATCGCAGTCCTGCGGCAACGGATCGCGGAACATGTCGCCCGCCACCACCTCCACACGCTCGCCGTACCCCAGCTCTGAAACCCGCTGGCGCGCGATCCGCTCGACCGAGGCCTGGTCGAACACCACTCCGGAGAGATGCGGATGGTTCGCCACCAGCGAGCAGGCGTAGATCCCGGAGCCGCCGCCGATGTCCAGCACCCGCGTGAACCCCGAAAGATCGAGCGCCTTCGCCATGGCCGGCCCCAGCAGCACGCCGCGGCAATCCATCGCCGCGGTGAACAGGCGCGCGAACGCATCGTCCTCCATCGACTTGTGCCAGTCGCCCGCGTTGTAGCTGCCCCAGTTCGCGGGTTTTCCGGTCGCCAGTACCTTCAGGTAATCCTTGGTGATCGGACGGTCTTTGAGTGAGGCGTAGTAAGGGGCCAGCGACCATGGCGAGCCGCCGGTCAGGGCGATCCGGCCGCTGTCCGTGAGATGGAACACTCCGCCCTCCGAGCGCACGAACCCGTTCGCGGCGAACAAGGTCATCATCACGTCCGCCGGACGCGTGGCCGCGAACCCGAAGTGCGCGCAGATCCCCGCCAGATCCGACGGATGCTCGCCCAGCCACGTGAAGAAATCGAGGTGCACCAGCGCCGCCGTCACCAGGTCCGCGCCATAGAGACCATCCCGGTAACGGTAGGCCCGGATCGGATCGGCATCGGGCAGGCGGGTCAGATCGACTTCCATCATGGCTGCCAACAAAGGGCCCCTTTCCCCCGCTGCCAAGCCAATGTGGTCGAAAGCCCTGCTTTCGAAAGGTCTCCGCCAGCTCCAGTTGGCGGGGGGCGGATAGGCCGAGCGATGTCCTCTCCACGAAGAGGGAAAGCGGGAGCTTCCCCCTACATTCTGAAAGCAGAGCTTTCAGCTACAAAAAAGCCCGGCGGAGCTCGTCCGCCGGGCCTTCGGAGGAGAAAGGAGACATTCAGAGCGCGTCCCGCTCGGCCTTCGCCATCTCGCGCTCGTAGCGCTTCTCGAGGAGTTTCGCGCGGTCCTCTTCACCGACCTGGCGGTAGTACCCGGCGATGGTGGTGACGATGCCCGCCTCGGTCTTGGTGCGGAACCAGTTGCCGGAATCGCTCTTCACGACGCGGTTGAACGCCAGCTCGATGTCGCGGACGGCCTTCTTCGCCATTTCCGGATCGTCCTTCATGTAGCCGAAGTAATCGGCCATGATCATCTTGAAGCCGGTGATGCTGCCCCCATACTCGCGCAGCGCTGGATCGTAGAGGTGCTCGATGTCCTTCTTCGCGGTCGCCGAGCCGCGCTTGAGGATGATCTCGGCCTCGCGCTTCAGCGATTCGGCGATCAGGTCCTTCTGCTCGGACTGGTTGCGCTCGTCGCGGCGGCGCTCGCGCAGGAACGCGGTCTTGGCATCGTTCTCACTGCCGTAGGGGAAGACATGCTCGGTCTCGGCCTTGGCGGCGAGCGCGGCCATCCGCGGGTTCTCGCGGAACTCGCGGCGCATGTCGGAGGCGAACTTCTTCCAAGCATCGTAGACCTCACTGGACTTCGGATCCTTAGCGCCGGTCTCGTCCTCCATCACGCCGTAGAGCTTCGTCCAGGTCTCGACGAACGAGCGGCCGACGGTGTTCGCGAGGCGCACGACCTCCGCGGCCATCTCCTTCTTGCCCTGGGCGGTGTAGTAATCCGTCAGCCACAGGTGACGGAACACGCCGAGGGTGATCACGGCGCTCTGGTGGTCGCGGTCGTTCCACTGCCAGACCTCCTGCTCGGTGATGCCACCGCCCACCTGCGGGTTGTCCGTCTGGCCCTTCGACACGCCGCCGATGCGGCCCACGCTCGTGGTCCATTCGTCGTCCTTCACCTTGAGCGCCACCCAGGCGTGGCCGCCGAGGTCGGTTTCACCGGCGAAGACCATCGCCGGGATGCCATTGGCGCGCGCGGTGTTCGCGCAGAAATAGGACTGGTCGCCGCAGATGCCGCCTTCCTTCAGGATCTCGGCGAAGGTGTATTCCTTGTAGGGATTGATGCCCTTCACGGCGCGCTCCATGAGGTAGTTGATCATGCCATAGGCATCGCCCCAGTTCTTCCGGCTGAGGTGCATTTTGTTCACCGCCCAATCCAGCTCGGACTGGATCACCGGCGCGCAGACAACGTAGACGAGATCGCGGGCGGGCAGGCGGTCGATCGGCCCCACCATCTTCCCCTTCTCGTCCTTTTCGATGTACCAGAGGTAGCGGACGAGCGGGTCGATCGAGAGCTCCGCGGAGTAATCCTTCTCGCCGCCCGGGTTCTTGGCGGTCATCGGCTTGTCGAAGACCACGGCGGTGGCCAAGGCGAGGTTGAAGTACTTCTTCGCGACGTCCTCCTTCGCGGTCCAGGCGTCCTTCAAGAACACCATGACCTTCTGCTTGTCGTCCTCCGGACGCACCGTGAGGAGGATCTCCTCCATTTTCTCCGGGGTGTTCATCACCCAGGTGATCATGTCCCGCGCGCGGGTGTCGTGGGTCACGTCATGGATGTCCTGCGGAGAGAACCGGCCGAGCACCTGCCAGCGCAGGAAGGCCTGGTAGAACATCGGGGTCTTCCAGAACTCATCGTAGCGGTTCCGGCCATCGCCAAGGCGCATGGTCGCCACCGCGGCGTCCATCGAGCGGCCCATCAGCTTGCGGTAGCTCGCCCACGCGCCTTCGGTGACCGCACGTTCCAGGAACTCGCGGTCCTTCTTGAGCGTGATCTCGCGGGTGGCGTCCTGACCGGCCAGCGGCAGGATCGAGTCACCGAAAACGTCATCGTCGTTGGCAGCCAGCACCTCGCCGACCGTGCCGTGGGTTTCGCCGGAGGCGGTGCCGCCACTGGACGAGCCACCGGCGGTGTCCGTGCCGTTCGCCGAAGCAGTCGTGCCCTTGCTGCCGGGGGTAGTCGCCGGCAGCGGGTTCTTGAACAAGTCCGCGTAGCCGACCTCGGATTCGTGGTCGCCCGAGACGGCACCGGAACCCAGGCGCTTCTTCTTGGCCGTTTGCTCGGCCGGGGCGGCGCTGGAAATGAACTTCTTCGTGATGCCGAACTTCTGGAGCCCGATCCACACCCCGCCGAGGGCGATGATGGAAAGCAGCACCGTGCGGATCTGGGCCTGCTGTTCCCGTTTCTTGTATTCCGCCTGGATGGCGTGACGGGAATTGCCGGCGGGCGGCACTTGGGGACGCGGTGGCGGGACCGGCCGTTTGGGAGGTGTCATGGCAGGAGAGGGTTGATGCGACAAACAGAGAAAGCGGCGGACTTTAGCCAAAACCAAGCATATGGCAACGCGGGATATCTCCCCCGCCCCAATGCCTACCGGCTGTCTTGCAACTGCTTGTAAACCCCGGCCACCACTCGGAGTTGCGATAATCTCGCGAATCACGGGGTCGAACCGGCGAACACCCCTCTCAACGCCAGTCGCCGCGCTCGTCTTTCTCCAACTGGATGCGGTCGTTCAGATTCCGGGCCTTCACCCGGTGGTTCCGCTTCGCCCACCGCTCCACGGACATCTGGCGCTTCTTCGCGCGCCGCCGCAGCTCGGCGATCTCGTCCTCGAGCTGCAGGAAACTTTCATAGCGGCCAAGCTCCAGCGTCCCGGCCTCCACCGCGCCGCGGATGGCGCAGCCGGCGTCCTTCTGGTGGCGGCAATCGGCGAACTTGCAGTCATGGGACAGCGCCTCGACGTCCGCGAAGCTCTCGCGCAGCGTCTGCTCGTCCGTCCACATCTGGATCTCCCGCATCCCGGGATTGTCGATGAGCATCCCGTTCCCGGGCAGCGGCACCAGCTCGCGGGAGGTGGTGGTGTGGCGGCCCTTGCCGGTGACCTCGTTGCAATCGCCGGTCCACTGCCACTCATCGCCGTATAGCTGGTTGACCAAGGTGGACTTGCCCACGCCGCTGGAGCCGACCACGCACATGGTGGAGCCCTTCTTGAGGTAGGACTTCAGGACATGGAGCCCCTTCCGGTTCAGGGCGCTGGTGATGTGGATGTCCGCCTCCGGGCAGAGCGCGGCGAGCACGGCGGCGGCCTCGGCATTCTCCTCCTTGGTGAAAAGGTCGGCCTTGTTCATCAGCACCACCGCCTTCGCGCCGCTGCGGGCGATCAAGGTGAAGTAGCGCTCCATCCGCCGTGGATTGAAGTCCGGGCCGGCGTCCGTGACCACGGCCACGACATCGACATTCGCGCCAATGACCTGCTCCTCGGAGCTCTTGCCCGGCATCTTCCGGGAGAAACACGAGCGGCGCGGCAGCCGGGCGCGGATCACCGCTTCCTCATTCTCGCCGCCCAGATCGACCGCCACCCAATCGCCCACGGCGGGCAATTCGGCATCGTTGGCGGCGTCATGCCAGACCTTGCCGGACAGGACGACATCGATCTCATCCCCGCCTTCCAGAAACGCGCCATAATTGATGGCGGTCTCCCGGATCAAGCGGGCAGGAACAAGGCCCTTGCTCCGGTAGGGAGCAAAGGCCTCTTCAAAAAAGGGATTCCAGCCGAGTTGGAGCAACGTCACGCGAGGATCACTCTACGGGTTGCTCCGGGAACTGTCCACCCGAAGCGCACAGGCTCAAGCCGTTGCGGGGACTTTGACTTCCGGCAGCTTGCACACCTCGGCGAGGTGGTCGAGCATTTCGCGGGTCTCCTTGCTCCAGCGGCGCAGCGCCTTGCGGGAGAGATCGACACGACCGGCGACGGCGGCTTCCAGCTCGTGGTAGTTCGCGGCCAGGCGCTCGCTGAGGGCGTGAACGGCCTCCACCGCCTTGTCGCGCCACGGATGGTCGTCGGCGGCCAGCAGGCGCTCCATTTCGTCGGCGGCCTTGCGGCGGGCCTCCATGATCTGGGAAAGGACCACCTTGCTGGCCGGCACGCGGCGCAGGTCGCTGGCCAGACCGACCTTGGCGAGCAGCCAGATGGCCCACTTGGTCGGATCGAAATTCCAGGCCTTCACGCCGTTGCGGTAGTCGTGCTGGAACTCGTGGTGATAGTTGTGGTAGCCCTCGCCGAAGGTGAAGAGCGACATGACGAAGCTGTCACGGGCGCTGCAGCGGGTGGAGTAGGGCTGGCTGCCGATGCAGTGGCAGAGCGAGTTGATGAAGAAGGTGCTCTGCTGGACGAGGAAGACGCGCAGGACGCCGGCGAGCAGGAAACCGCCGAGGGCACCCGTGTAGCCGTCGCCACCCTTGGCGAACTTGTGCCAGACGAATCCGAGCGCGGCGGGAATCAGCAGGCCGACCACGAGGGCGATGACCTTGTCCCAGCGGTGCTGCCACATGACGAGCTTGTCCTTGCGGAGGTCCTGGACGTTGTCCATCGGCGGCTCCGGGTTGAGCTTGAAGAGGATCCAGCCGATGTGGGCCCAGAAGAAACCCTTGGTGATGTCATACGGATCGTCGTCGTGGTCCGTGTGCTTGTGGTGGCGGCGGTGGTCGGAGCACCAGTTCAGGGCCGAGTTTTCAAACGCGCAGGCACCGAAAACGAGGGTCAGGAACCGGATCGGCCACTTCGCCTTGAAGGACAGGTGGGAGAACAACCGGTGGTAGCCGAGCGTGATGCTCATGCCGGTGGCGATGATGTAGAACATCATCATGCCGAACTGGAACCAGTCCATGCCGTGATGCCAGAGGTAGATCGGGGCGGCCACCACGGCGGTCAGGCTGATGATGGCGAGGAAGACGGTATTGAGCCAATTGACCCGCTCAAAGGGAATCTGGAGCTTCGTCATGAGGAAAAGGATCGCTGCGTGTAAAGGGTTTGGAGTCCCGGGTCAATCCCGGCCACAGGTAGCCATGGGCATCTGTAAGGCCGGGGGCGCGAAAGTCGCGAACAATTAGAACCCGGGACCGGGGGGAGTTACGCACGGGCGGGGCGCGGACCCCGGCTGCCACCACGGTTTTCGGAGCGGCCGCCCCCCTGCGGTTGGCCACCCGGGCGACCGCCGCCACCGTTGCGGTTACGGCCCTGGCCATTGCCCTGCGGGGCCCGGCCCTGTCCGCCACCTTGTCCGCCGCCCTGCTGGCCGCGACCGCGGGGCGCCGGTTTCGGGGCCTTCGGGATCACCACGGTGAGCGGGATCTTCGGCTCGTCACCCTTCAGGTGCTCACCCACCAGGCGGTTGCCGGTGAGCTTTTCGATATCGCGCAGTTTTTCGCGATCCTCCGGCGCGACCAGTGAAATGGCGGTGCCGGTGGCTCCCGCGCGGCCGGTGCGGCCGATGCGGTGGATGTAGTCCTCCGGGACCATCGGCAGGTCGTAGTTGATCACGTGGCTGATGCCATCGATATCCAGACCGCGGGCCGCCACGTCGGTGGCGACGAGGAGCTTCACGCTGCCGTCACGCATCTGGTCGATGGTGCGCTTGCGCTGGCCCTGGGTCTTGTCGCCATGGAGCGCGGCGCAGGAATGGCCGCTGAGCGCCAGCGACTTGGCGAGGCGGTCGGCCCGGCGCTTGGTGCCGGTGAAGATGACGGCCTGCTTGATCTCGCGGTCACCCAGCCAGTGGTCGAGGAGGCGGCGCTTGTGGTCGACATTGTCGACGTGGAAGAGCTTCTGCTCGATGCCCTCGTGGCGGACCTTGTTCGCGGCCAGCTCGACGAGTTCCGGCTGGCGGAGCAGGTCGGTGGCGACGCGGCGGACCTCGCCCTCCAGCGTGGCGGAGAACAGGAGCGACTGCTTGGAATCCGGGGTGTAGCCCGCGATGCGGCGCACCGGCTTCACGAAGCCCATGTCCAGCATGCGGTCGGCCTCGTCCAGGACGAGGAACTCGACGTTGGAAAGGTCCACCTTCTTCTGGTCGAGGTGGTCGATCAGGCGGCCGGGGGTAGCCACCAGCACGTCCAGCGGGCGGGAGAGAAGCTGGTACTGCGGGCCGTAGCCGACACCGCCGACGACGATGCCGGAGGTCAGGCCGGAAAACTTGCCGAAGCGGCGGACCTCTTCCTGGACCTGCACCGCGAGCTCGCGGGTGGGGGTCAGGACGAGCGCGCGCGGGCCGCGGCGGCCGGTGCCGGAACGCTCCATCAGCCGGTGCAGCATCGGCACCACGAACGACGCGGTCTTGCCGCTGCCGGTCTGCGAGGAGGCCATCAGGTCGCGGCCGGCCATCACGATCGGGATCGACTTGGCCTGGATCGGGGTGGGGGTCTCAAAGCCGCAGGCGTCGATGGCCTTGGCAATGGCGGGATTCAAATTGAAGGAAGCAAACGTGGTCATCATTTCGTCAGGTGGCCGGTGCGCGCGATCGCGGCACGGCCTTGTCAGGGCGACAAACGCCAGGGGAAGACAGTGTGTCTCCCGATGTGGTTTCTGGTTGATTCACTCCGATGGCATCGGAGGAGAAACGGCCGGTTTGTCAGAAGCGGCCGATGTCGTTTGCAACCAGAGAACCGCGGGGATACCCCCCTGCCGAAACGGATGAAAACGGCTGATCCCTTGCGGGCAGCGGCGGCGCTATACGGGCGGAGGCCCCGGACCGCAAGCCTATTCTGACCCGGCAAGGCACCAACCGTTTCTCAATTCTTCTTGCCACGGACAACAGATATCTGGCCCCGTGCGGCGATGAAACTCCTCCGTTCCATCACCTCCTTTGCCGCCCTGACCTTGATGGCCTCTGGCCAGGAGACCACATCCGCTGGGAAAGCGGCCTACGTCCTCGCCAAACCCGGCTCCACCCCTCCTGCCAACTGCGTGATCACCCAGGGGCAGGAACTGAAAAACGGCAAGTTCAAGGCCACCATGGCCGGAGAAACCAAAGAAGGCACCTGCGAAAGCAGCGAAAGCGGAACCGAAGCCATCGAATTCCTGGCTCCCGACAAAATCAGGCGCACCGTCACTGCCGCCTCCAAAGTCCAAACCTTCGTCATCGATGGAAAGGAGAACCCCCAGCGGGGATCTTCCCCCCTCCTGAACACTCCCGTCATCATGACACGTTCCGAGGCCGGTTGGACGGCAGCCCTTGAAAAAGGCAATCCCACTCCACTGCAACGATCGCTGCTGAAGGACCTGAAGTACCCAGACTCCTCCTCCAAGGACATCACCGCTTACGGAACTGCCCCCCGCAAGATCGGTGATTCATGGGTGGTGAACCTTGTGGATTTCCCCTTTGCCGGGGTCAGCGATTCCAACACAGCGGCGGGAAGCGTGACGATCACGTTCAAGGGAATCGAAACCTTCGAGGGCAAGAAGTGCGCCCGCCTCGAAGCCGTAATGGACATGGGCCAAAAGAACGGGAACGAAGATACCGGTAAACCGAAGGTCCTGATGAAAGGCTCCGTCGTCATCCTCCGCTCCTTGGATGACTTGATCGATTTGAAGCGGGACTTCACCGGTACCGTGGAAACATCTGGAGACGACATGAATCTCTCGGGAGATTACTCGATGCACGAAACACGCAGCTTGAAATGAGCTGACAAAGGTGGGCAAGACCACTGAATCAGATAGCCACCCCGATGATTAAGATTTCGTGATATTTTCACGACACCCTCTGCATTACCCCTCATCACGGGATTCTTTTTAAAGGAAACCCGTGCTATCAATCTAACCATGACGAACCGCTCCCCCCAAGCGGGTCGTATGGAAAGACTCTTCGGATGGCTCCCGTCCGCGAAGTCCCGTACCGCCCCCCAAGATACCGAAGTTTCCGAGGTCGAACGCACGTGGCGTCACAAGACGCTGCTCACGCAGTCCGAACTTTCCTTCCTCCACGTGCTCAACCGCGTCGTGCAGGACCGCTGCCTGATCCTGACCAAAGCCCGCATGGCCGACCTCTTCGGGTTCCGCCGCGGCGAAGAGGCCAGCCCGGTGTTCGAGAAGATCGGCAGCCAGCACGTCGATTTCGTGCTCTGCGATCCGCGGACCTCCGAAATGCTGGTCGCCATCGAAGTGGACGAACGCGCCTACGTGGATGCCGCCCGCGCCGAGCGCAACCGCTTCATGGACCGGCTCTTCGCCTGGAACCGCCTGCCGCTGATCCGGGTCCCCTCCTCCTTCCTCTACGCCCCGGAAAAGCTCCGCCGCGAGCTGTCGCGGGTGCTGGGCGATGCCCGGCTGCAAGCCATCGGCAACTGACTCTCCCCCCAAACCCACCACGGGCGGCCGGTGTTTCAGCTGCCGGACGCCCGTGGTGTGGAGGGATTCTAACAGGCACCGCGCGCCTGGTGTGCAAGACCGGCATTCCCGTTGGACAAGACGGCGATCGAAGACAAATTCGCCGTTGTCATGCCCCATCTCCCGCGGCTCCTCCGTTTGCTGGCTTGCTGTTCAGCCGCCCTGGCAAGCACAAGTTGCTCCTTGGTTCTCCTCAAGTCCGGAGCCACGGACCTGACCGAGTACACGGCGGGGAACGCCTCCTTCAACCGCGCAAAGGTCATTGGGCATCTGGGTCAGCCCACTTCGTCCGAAACTTTCTCGAAACCCCGCACTCTGGGCTCCTTGGCGAAGCGGTATCCGACCCTCAATCTTCCGGTCCGCGGAAACATCGAACCACCGGGCAAGCTCGTGGCCACCGTGGATACCTATCGGATCGATGGTTACGTTCTGGATCCCAGGGAGTACAGTGCCGCGGGGCAATCCAGCATCTTCACCTTCGGAATTGGAGAGGCTATCAACATCCCGAGGGCAGCCTCCGATCGAGTCTCCGGCCTTGATGACAAACACACGTTCCGGATCGCCTACGATCCCGCGGGAAACATGGTGGCCCGCCGCCTCGATAGTGAGAACGTGACCGTTCACAAGGACGGCTCCCACGTGTCGGTTTGGTAGGGCGCTGGCCATGGGTAGCTGAAGTGATGACACTTCAGGCGGGGTGAATTCGCGAAGGGTATGAGGCCGTCCACCCAGCCCGAAGTGTCACGACTTCGGCTACGGAACGGATCACCCCGTCACGATCTTCACCTCGAAATCGATGAGGTCGTTCACGAGGTGCCCCGCGAGGCGGTGGAAGAATTTCCCGGAACCGTAGAGGACGCCCCAGCGGGTGCGGTCGATGGAAAAGGTCGCCTGCGCGGCGGCCTTGCCGTCCGGGGTGAGGCCGCAGGTGGCGGCGAATTCGATCGGATGGGTCTGCCCCTTCAGCGTCAGCTCCGCGGCGAGGTGCAGGTTCGGCGCACCGGGCGTGCCAACCTCCAGATGGGTGGCGGAGGTGATCGTGAGACGGGCTTCCGGGAACCGCGCGACATCGAAGAAATCGTGGTCGTGCAGGTGGTGGATCAGCACCGCGTGGTACTCGGTGCCGGACAGGTCGCTGCAATCGAGGCGCGTCAGATCCAGGACGATCTCGCCGCCGGTGAGACGGCCGTGGGCGAGATCGAGCCAACCGGAGCGGATGGCGATGGTGCCGTGGTGCTTGTTGAGCAGGTTCCGGCCGGTCCAGCCGACTCTGGAGGCTTCCAGATCCACCAGCACCCGGCCCTCGGGCACCTCCGGCGCGGGCGGCAGCGGAGCACCACAGGTATTCGGCAGCCCCGCCTCCAACCAGGCCTCCAGACCGCCCTCGAGTTCCGCGACGTCGGTGTAGCCCGCGCGCTGGAGTTTCTCCACCGCCATGCGGGCCTCCAGGCTGTTACCAGAAGCCCCGTAGAGGCGCACGGCGCGGGCCTTGTCCGGGAGCTGGGCGGGGAAGCGCTCGTTGCAGGCCACCTCGAAGACGGCGTTGTTCAGCGCGCCGGTGATGTGGCAGGCCTCGTAATCGTCCGCGAGGCGGACATCGAGGACCACGGGCGGGTTGGCGGAGGCGAGCTCCGCGGCAAGGTCGGCGGGAGTGATCATAAGGATTCGGGTTTGGGAGAAGGTTTGGCATTCGGATCGGCACCGGGCGGCACCCAGCCTTCGTCGCCGAAGTCGTGGCCGGGCTCCTCACGCATGACCTGGTCGAGCGTGCGCTGGACCTCGCGCGCGGCGGAGATGAAAGCGTCGTCGTCCTTGTGGCGGTGCTTCGCCATCTTGCGGAGGAAGATCTCATCGCGGCGGCGATAGAGCTTCGCCACGCGGTAGGCGGTGTAGGCCGGGGTGCCGAGCTCGCGCAGGACGTCGGTGGCCAGCGTGAGCGAGGTGTCCAGCGTGTCGCGATAGATCCGCTCCTCCCCCGCGTCCAGAAGCTCGTAGGCCTCGGCGCGGCTGTGCGCGCGCAGGAAGATCTTCAGGTGCGGGAAGTGCTTCCGCGCGGTCTCCACGATGTTCAGCGTCGTGGCCACGTCCTTCAGCGCGATGACGAGGATCTTCGCCCGCGCCGCCCCGGCGGTGAGCAGCATGTCCGGCCGACCCGCGTCCCCGAAGAACACCGGCATGCCGATCGCCCGCAGCGTGTCGACCTGGTCCGGATCATTGTCGAGCACCGTGCTGTGGATGCCCTGGGTGCGCAGCAGGCGACCGATGATGTGACCGAAGCGGCCGAAACCGCAGATGATGACCGGCGCGCCCTCGTCCTGCACGTCACTCTCCCGCTCGACCACCGGCTTCTTCATCGAGCGGGCGGTGAGGCGGTGGCTGGCAAGGATCAGCAGGGGCGTGGCTGCCATCGAGATGGCCACCCCGGCGGTGAGGGTTTTCCCCTGGCTTTCATCGAAAACCCCGGAGCCGAGCGCCAGGCCGATCAAGACGAATGCGAACTCGCCGCCACCCGCGAGCGCCGCGGCGAACACGAACGACGGTTCCCGGGGCGAGCGGTGGAGCCGCGCGAGCGCGTACATCATCACCGCCTTCACCACGATCAGCCCGGCGGCGAGACCGAGCACGGTGCCGGGGAAACGCCCGATGTGCCCGAAGTCGATGCCCACCCCCACGCCGAGGAAGAACAACCCGAGCAGCAGCCCCTTGAACGGTTCGAGGTCGCTTTCCAGCTCGTGGCGGTACTCGCTGTTCGCCAGCACCACGCCCGCGACGAAGGTGCCGAGCGCGGCGGAGAGTCCCACCTTCGTCATCAGCAGGGCGATGCCGATGATCAGCATCAGCGCCGCGGCGGTGAAAGCCTCGCGCTGGCGGGTCTTCGCGATGGCGCGGAACAAGGGCCGCGTGGCCAGCCGCGCGATCACCACCACCAGCACCACGGCACCGACCGTGACCAAGCCCCGCCCCCACGCCGGCCAGCCCTCCATCCAATCGTGCGACGCGTGTCCGGCGGTTCCATGCGCCGCACCGGTGGCCAGCAGCGGCAGCAGCGCGATGATCGGGATCACCGCCAGGTCCTGGAACAACAGGACCGCAAACGAGTTCTGGCCGGCCTCGGTGCGCAGCAGGTTTTTCTCCGCCAGCGATTGCAGGACAATGGCGGTGCTCGACATCGCGAGGATCATCCCCATCGCCAGCGCGGGCTTCCAATGGCAGCCGAAGGCCACCGCCGCTCCGGCAAGACCCAGCGCGCACAACACCACCTGCATGCCGCCCAGCCCGAAAATCTGCCGTCGCATCCGCCACAACTCGGTGGGCCGCATTTCCAGCCCCACCAGGAACAACATCACCACCACCCCGAACTCCGCGAAGTGGGTGACCTGCTCGCTTTCCCCGCCGATCCAGCCGAGGCCCCACGGCCCGATGGCCGCGCCGATGATCAGATACCCGAGCACGGCCCCGAGGCCGAGCCGCTTCCCAGCCACCACCGCGACCAATGCCGCGGCAAGGTAGATGAACGCCTGGAGGAAAACACTTTCGAACGCCACTGCTCCCAAGGACTACTCCGGCCCCGGCAACCAGAGCGAGACGGAACCGGCGCGAAGTGAGGTCAGCCACCGGCTATAGTCCCGGGCCGCCTCGTCCCGCGTCTCCTCCGTGATATGGTTCGCCGCGTGGACCGTGAACGCCTCGGCATAGGCCATGCCGCACAAGCGCGCGGTCTGCTCGAAGGGCGAGAGCAGCTCGCGGACCGAGAAGTGGTTCGTGCCCTCCCGCCGGTAGGCGTCCTCCGGCCCGCCGGCGGTGATCGCCTGGGCCAGCACCTTGCCCCGCAGCGCGCGGCCATCCGGCCCGTAGGCCCAGTTGAACTGGAGCACCAGGTCGAGCCACTCCTTCAGCAAGGCCGGGCTGCTGTACCAGAAGAACGGGTGCTGGAGCACCACCGTGCGGTACTGTTCCAACAGCCGCTGCTCGGCGCGGACATCGACCAGGAAATCCGGATAGGTTTCGTACAAATCATGCACCGCCACCCCCTCGGTCGCGCGGGCCGCGGCGACAAGGGCGCGGTTCGTGCGCGACCGGTGGAAGGCCGGGTGCGCGAAAATCACCAGCACGTCCTCCATGGTTCAGGACGCGTTGCAATCCCACTCCTTCGCCGCCTTCGCGATCTCCTCCGGGGACACGTCGCGGACATGGGTGGCGAGGCTCCAGCGGTAGCCGTGCGGGTCCGCCACCCGCGAGGTGCGGTCGCCCCAGAACATGTCGGTGGGCTCCTGCAGGGAGGTAGCGCCCGCCCCAACCGCCTGAGCGTAGGCCGCATCCACATCGGCCACGTAGATCATGAACGCCCCGCCCGTCCCCACCTCCGGAGCCACACAGCCCCATTCCGGGAACTCGCTGGAAAGCATGAGGCGGGAATTCCCGATCGCGATCTCGGCGTGCATGATCTTGCCGGTCTTCTCATCCGGCATGCGGAAGATCTCCACCGCGCCAAACGCGGCCTGATAGAATGCCAGCGCGGCGGGCGCATCGGCCACGGTCAGAGACGGCGTAACGCTGTGGTAGCCTTCGGGAATGTGGGATTCGGACATGGTTTTCGCGGGTTCCCTCACCCTTTGTCACAGCAGGCGGAAAACGCCAGCGGCAAAAGCGTCACGGGGAGTTGAGGCTTTAGCCGAGGAAGGTCTTTAGAGGGGGGGCGGAGGCTAGGGAGATTCTTTGCCGCAAAGAGGCGCAAGAAGCGCAAAAGGAAGAGATCAACGGCGACGGGATGCACTCCCCGAAAGCTCGTCTTCTCTTCCTGAAAACTGAACACTGCAAACCAGCAAACTCTCTTCAGGCCTCCGCCTCCCGGAAGACCTTCCTCGCCTAAAGGCTCAACTCATCCCCCGGAAACGAGGTGGTAGCAGCCGTGGGCACTCGGGTCCACGAAGCCGTCGTGGACTCAATCCTGATAGAAATGGCCCTTCAAGTCGCTGCTCCACGGGGCTCGATGCCAACCCGACTTGGGATCAGGATCCGGGAACACATCGAGGGAATAGCCGGTTCTCCGTTCGAAATCGAACATCGCCAGGGGAGAATCGTTGATCAGAAGCGCGGCCTTCCTCCAATCGTTGGACCAGATGATCCGGAGCGAGGAAGGCCTCTCGCCCTCACTCCCCTCCTTCACCGTGTAAACGTGGAGGGCGTCAACGAACAGCGAGCCCTCGATACGGTAATCCCTGGCGTAAAAGTAACCGGTGCCGCCGTCGTCCTCAAAGACCACCCCGTGGGGCTGGCCCACGGCATCGCTCTCGATGACGCACGGACACCCCGCGACGATTTCCGCTCGGGCTCCCAAATACGGCCTCATCCTCCGTACACGATCGTCACCGGCGTTCCCACGCGGACGTTGTCGAAGAGGATCGGCGCGAAGGGCTTCGGCAGGCGGATGCAGCCGTGGGAAGCGGGCTCACCGGGGTTCGGAATGATCCCGGCGTGCATGCCGATGCCGTAGCCGGTGATGCGCATCCAGTAGGGCATCGGCGCGGGAACGTAGTGGCAGCCCGTCGGGACACGGGTCCCGGGGGTGGCGTCGCCGTTCACCGTGTTGCCGAACTCATCCTCGATCCAACCGTAGGAGCCGGAATACTTGTCCTCCAGTTTCTCGGTGATCGAGTAGCGGCCCGGCGGCGTGCCGTGGCCTTCCTTGCCGGTGGCCACATAGGACCAGCCGATCGGCCGGCCGCCGCGGGTGTAGGTCGCCCGCTGGGTGCTCAGGTTGATCTTCACCGCCACCTCGCCGGGGCCGCCATCGTCATTCCACTCGAACAAATGCCGCTCCGGAGCCGGATGCGGCAGCGACACCGAGGTCAATGGCGAGAAATTCGAGCACGAAACGAGATTGGCCGTGAAAGCGGCCATCGGGAAGAGGAGGGAGAGCGCGCGGGACATGGCGTTCCAAGGGGCTGGACGGGCATTCTAACACGAAATGCCGCCGCACCCAACTGGAAAACGATGCCCGCGCGCGCGGAACCCTTGTCAGGCCTTGAGTTTCAGCCCCACCGAGGCGACCCGCTCGCCCAGCGCGCGGCCGGTGGCCTTGTCCAGATCGGACAATTCGAGCTGCCCGGCCTGGCCCATCGCGCCGCCGAACGAACCGAGGCGGTTCAAGCCCGCGGGCTCGACATTCGGCAGCAGCCCCAGGGTCACCCAGAGCATGCCGTGCTGGGCGGCGAGGATCTGGAAGTACTGGAGCGTGTTGAGCTTATCGCCGCTCGGGGAATTCGAAACGGTGAACCCGGCGGCCAGCTTGTCCTTCCACTGCTGGCCGAACCAGCGGCCGGCGGTGGCGTCGGCGAAGGCTTTGAACTGGCCGGCCGGGCCGCCCATGTAGGTCGGCGAGCCGAAGATGATCGCGTCCGCGGCATCGAGCGACGCCAACACGGCGTCGTTCGCATAGCGGCCTTCGACGATGTCCTTGCCCTCGATGGCCAGGAGCTCGGCCTCCACCCCGGAACCGGAGCGGGCGCCTTCCAGCACGGCTTCCGCGAGCTTCGCGGTGTTTCCGGTGCCGGAGAAATAGACGATGGCGATTTTCATGAGAAGTGGGGAGTAAAGAAGAGTGGAAGGAGGCATGTGAGCCTCAAAGAAAGAAGCCCCCGCGATCTCTCACGCGGGGGCTTCCCATCGCCGGTTCAGGCGCCCGGCTTGGCCTCGAGGTCGAGTTTGATCACGACCTCGTCCTTGATGAGGTTGTCGGCCATGCCCGGGTAGTTGATCCCGAAGTCCTGGCGCTTGATGTTGAACTCGGAGGCGATCTTCACCGTCTCGCCGTCCTTCGCCACGGTGGCGGGGAAGGAGATGTTCTTGGTCACGCCGTGGAGCGTGAAGTTCCCGGAAACGGTGTAGCTGGTGTCGGAGTTCTTCTTCAGCTCGGTGACGTCGAAGGTGGACTGCGGGAACTTCGCGACGTCGAAGAAGTCCGGGGACTTCAGGTGGCCGGTCAGTTTCGCGGAGCCTTCCTCGTTCCCGCCATCGGCGAAGGTGGAGGACATGTCGATGGTCACCTTGTGCTCGTTGCCCACGGGGGCGCCGTCCTTCACGGTGAAGTAGCCGCTGAAGGTCTTGAAACCGCCGGGATGGCTGGCGGTGACCTTCGCGCCCACGAAGCCGATCTTGGAGTTCGGGGTGAAGGTGTATTTCGTGCCACCGGCGGCACCGGTGTCGGACTTGGTCACGGCGTCCTTCACGTCGGCCTTGGCGGTGTTCTTGGCCGGGTCGTTGCAGGAGACGAGGCCGAGCGCGAGGAGGGCGGCGGAGCCGAGGAGCATGGTCGTTTTCATGTCAGTGTCTGTTCTTTGGATTGATCGTGTGTTAGAGAGCACGGCTTCAGCCGATGTCAAAGAGAAGGGCTTCGAGCGGTTCGGCGCCCGCGGCGATGGTGTAGGTGCCCGCGGTTTCCGAGGAGATGGCGTCGCCGCCATTCAGGTCGACGTCCGCGACCTTCGCGGTGCCCCGCGCCACGTGCAGCCAAAGGCCGCGGCCTTCCGGCAGCTCGTGGGTGATGGACTGGCCGGGGGCCAGCTTCACGCGGTAGATGTCGGCGTCCTGGTGGATGGTGGCGGAATTGTCACGGCCGTCCGGCGAGATCACGAGGACCTTCGGGTCGTTCTCCGTGCCAGGGGCGGGCTTCCACTCGGTGTAGCCGGGCTCGAGCTGGCGCTGGCGCGGCATGATCCAGATCTGGAGCATGTGGGTCCAGTCCTTGGCCGAGGGGTTGAACTCGGAGTGGAGCACGCCCTTGCCGGCGCTCATGAGCTGGATCTCACCGGGGTTGAGCACGCGCTTGTTCCCCATCGAGTCCTGGTGGGCGAGCTGCCCGTCCAGCACGTAGGAGAAGATCTCCATGTCCCGGTGCGGGTGGCTCGGGAATCCGCCCTGCGGCGCGATGCGGTCGTCATTGATGACGCGCAGCGAGCGGAACGCCATGTGGGCCGGATCGTAATAATCGGCGAAGGAAAAGGTGTGGTGGCTGTCCAGCCAACCGTGGTTGGCATGGCCTCGTTCTTCACTGCGGCGGACGGTCAGCGTCGGGTTCGTTTTCATGCGTTCATCCTGCCAGAAATCCGGCGCTTGGATAATGCCCGCTCGTCAGTCTGAGCATGCCGTGGGATCATGGGTCCCCGTCATCGTGATTTGTCTGGCCACCCCCGGACCGCACCGGCAGCGTCCGCCCCATGGCCAGGCAAACGATTGGAGACGAAGCCAGAAGCGACGGCACCATGCTCATGGTGCTCGGAGCCGCCCTCTGCATCTGGCTCGCCTCGGGCCAACACTGGCTGGTGGCCGCTGAAACCATCACCCTCATCGTCGCGGGACTGCTGCTCTACCGGCACACGATCGCTGGCATCTATCTCACCCTCGTGGTGATTCTTGCGATGGGCCTCTACAACCTCTCGGTCATCTTCCGGAAAGGCTTCGGCATCAAGACCGCCATCGGCCTGCTGCTATTCGTGGGCATCTGGCAGTGCTGGCGGAAATACGGGCGCATTCTCCAAAAACAAGCGACCTGGGATGATCCGCTGGTTCCCGGTGAAACCCCGTTGCCCGATCCTTCCGAATCCGAGGACAAGCCGATGATCTCGATTGTCCTGCTCCGGCGCCACGCCTTGCCACTCGATCAGGACTCCCTTTCCGCCGTCGTCCGCCGCGCGTGGAGCCATCCGCGGAAACCCGCAGATGACGAGGAACTGTTCGCGGTGGGTGACGGCTCCTTGTTCATCGTGCGCAATGGAGCGGGGCTTTGGACCGTGCACAACCGGGCCCACCCTTACTTTGACGACGTCGAACAAGCCATCGCGTCGGTTCCTGAAATGCGGCTGCAAAAAGCCGTTCGGGATCACAGTGCCTGGTTGGCAGTCGACCTGACCGCACCATTCGACAAATCGCTGTCGGCGGAATCGTTCTACCCCCACATTTTCCGGCTGCTGCGCGAGCTTGCGGACGAAGACACGCTGGCGATTTTCCGACCGGAAACGGGCCACATCAACGTGTGGGACGACGAGGTCGCGGCCAAGCTGTGCGGCCCGGAACCGCTTCAAGACTTCACCCAACGGTCCCAACCACCGGTGATCCACGTCGAGGACGATGATCCCCTGATGGTGGCCGCGGTCGCCGAAGCCCGGGCTTCTTTCCCCGATTTCAGGAAGCGGTGGCTCGAACGGGACGACGGCGAGAGATTCCTCGTGAAAGGTCCGGTGCGCTCCGGGAACCGACAGGAATACATCTGGTTTTCCGTGACCGATCTCTCGGAGGAAACCGCTTACGGGACCCTGGACAACGAACCGGTGGATCTCGGAGGATTGAAGCTCGGGGACCCGGTGGCCCTGGATCTATCCGATCTGAACGACTGGGCCCTTCTCCCAGCCGATGGCACGAAGCCCCTGGGCCTCCACACGGTGAAGGCGGTGGATGCCGCCGGGAAACGGGCTCTCGAAGCCGCGGATGGAAGTTGACCGGCGTCTTTCGAGCCGTGACTTTCGGCCCATGGAACTGCGTCAGTTGCGGGCGTTTGCGGAGACGGCGGAGGCGGGAAGCATTACCGCCGCGGCCAAGGTGCTGCGTCTCACGCAACCGGCGCTGAGCCGCCAGATCAAGGCGCTGGAGGAGGAGCTCGGCGTATCCCTTTTCGAACGCGGCGCGCATTCCGTGACCCTCACGCCCGCGGGCGAAGTGTTGCGCGGCGAAACGGTGAAGCTGCTGAAATTCACCGACGCGATGGTGCGGAAGGTGAAGGCCGAGGCCGAAGGCGAGCCGCTGCGGGTGGGCTACTCCCCCTCCCTTGCCTCCGATTTCCTCTCGATCGCCATCGAGCGCTTCACCCAGCTCCACCCGCGGGTGCGGATCACACTCCACGATTGGTCCAGCGCGGAGATGCGCGATGGCATCCTGGCCGGCAAGCTGGACCTGATGGTCACCGTGCCCTGCCCCGGCGACGCGATCCGCTGGGAACCGCTGCGCCACGTCGGCTGGCGCGTGCTGGTCCCCGCCAACCATCCGCTGGCGAAGAAAAAGCGCATCGATCCCAAGGACCTCGATGGCCAGCGCCTGCTGCTGTTCGAACGCGAGGGCTACCCGGACTACTGGGACCGCGTGATCCGGTTCTTCAAGGACCGCAACCTCCAGGCGAAGATCGCCGGCGAGTTCGACGGCATCGTCAGCCTCAGCGCGGCGGTGGAAGCGGGGATGGGACTCGCCCTCGCCGCCGAAACCACCCGCATCAGCGGCGGTGCCGACGCCCGCATGGTGATGCGGCCTCTTTCCGAAGAACCCCTCACCACCAAGGTCAGCGCCGGAGTCCCCGCCACCGGTGAGGTGCCCGCACGCGTGCTCGCCTTCGTCGAGGAGCTGAAGGTCGCGGCCGGTTCGTGAGGAGTTGAGCCTCCAGGCGAGGAGGGTTTGACGAACCTGTTGCCCGACCTCCAACTCTCCTTTTTGCGATCTCTCTTTGCGCCTTTTTGCGGCAAAAATCTCTCCTGACTCCGCCTCCCTCTGAAGACCCTCCTCGGCTAAAGCCTCAACTCCTTGGAATAATCCCCGCGCGGTGGTATCCAATGGGATCATGAACGCCTGCCTCGCCAAGCTCTGCACCCGCCTCCGCGGTCTGGAGGCCCCCGGCCGCGACGCGGTCCTGCTTTTCCTCCGCCTCACCATCGGCGCGCAGTTCTTCCTCACCGGGAAAGGCAAGCTCGCCCACCTCGACAAGGTCTCCGGCTTCTTCGAAAGCCTCCACATCCCCGCCCCCCACTTCCACGCGGTGCTGGTGGCCAATGTCGAGATGATCGGCGGCCTGCTGCTGGTGCTCGGTCTGGCCACCCGGCTCGCCGCGGTGCCGCTCACCGTCTCCATGGTCGTCGCCTATCTCACCGCCCACCTGAACGACGTGCTCCACCCCGAGGACGCGGAGGGTGCCACCGGACTCAGCGCGTTCCTGACGCACGTGAGCGCCTTCATTGACCAGAAGCCATTCCCCTTCCTGATCGTCTGCCTGGTGCTGCTGGCCTTCGGCGCGGGACGGATCTCTCTCGATCACCTGATCGGGAAAAGGTGCTGCCGCACGGCCTGAGCCGCACGGCAGCACGCCCGCTCTCACAACGGAAGTTCGAATCCTTTCCGGTACTCGCCTTTCAACCGGGCATTCGCGGCCTCGGCGCCGGGACCGGTGAAACGCTCGGCCTTGGCATCGACCGCGAGGGCCGCGCCCAACTTCAGCGGGGTCTTCGCCGGATCGATGCCATTCGCCTCAAGGTGCGCCGCGAGGCGGTCGACGGCCTCGCGCGCGGGCTCGGCGAAGGCGGAACGGATCTTGTCCATCGGCGCATCGCCACCGGTTTGCCACGAGATGTTCCCGATGTGGGCCAGCGCGGCGGACAGGTGGCCGCTCTCCGCGCCGTGGATCGCGCGCGGCTTCCCAGAGTGCACGGCATCGATCCACTCCTGCATGTGGGACTTGGAGCCCTTGAACTCCTTCACCACCTTGCCGTCCTTGTCGAAGACCTTGCAGCCCGGCAGATGGCCGCCAGCGAGCCAACCGCCCTCGCATTCGATGATGTTGCCGATCGACTGGTCCTTGAAGACATCGCTGCCGCTCTTGTAGTCCAAGCCCTTCTTCGGCAGGCCGCGCACCTCGAAGAGGATCGGCACCGGATCATAGTCCAGCCACACGAGTTGGGTGTTCGCCCAGTCACCATCGTCCTGGTAACCGAGCCGCGCCCCGGCGGAGAGCACCGCCTTCGGCAGGGCCGGATCGCCCAGCGCCCAGCGACAGACATCGAGCTGGTGCGGTCCCTGGTTGCCCAGGTCGCCATTGCCGTAGGGGAACTGCCAGTGCCAGTCGTAGTGGAACTTCGTGCGCTTCACCGGCGCCATCTCGCGCGGACCGCACCACAGGTCATAGTCCACCGTCGCGGGCGGCTTCACCGGCGCGGCGACCTTGCCGATCGACGGGCGCGGCTTGTAACACAGGCCGCGGGCCAGCGTCATTTTCCCGACCTGGCCTTCCTTCAGCCACGCAAGGCCCTCCTCCCAGCAGGTTTCCGAGCGGCGCTGGAAACCGTGGTGGATGATCACCTTGTACTTCGCCTGTGCCTCGGCCAGCTTGCGGCCCTCCCACACGTTGTGGGACACCGGCTTCTCAACGTAGACGTGCTTGCCATTCGCCGCGGCCGTCACCGCGATGAGGGTATGGGTGTGGTTCGGCGTGGCGATCACCACCGCGTCGATCTCCTTCGATTCACAAAGCTTACGGTAGTCCCCGTACTTCGCCACCACCAGGCCCTTGGCCGCGAGGTCCGCGGCGGCCTTGTCGAGCACGGTGGAGTCGACATCGCACAGCGCGACGAGCCGCGCGCCCTTCACCTTCTGCAGGGCCTCGATGTGGCCCTTGCCGCGGCCGTTGAAACCGATCACGGCGACGCGCAGCTCGCCGTTCGCCCCTTGGGCGCGGGCGTGCGGAGCCAGCAGGCTCCAGCTTCCGGCGAAGGCCGAGAGCGCGAGGAAATTCCGGCGGTTCATGGCGGGTTATTTGGAGAACGTGTTCCAGCGCTCGGCCAGCTTCGCGCTCTCCTCGGTGCCGTGGTGGAGCACGACGAGGTAGCGGAACGTGAGCTTCTCGCCCTTCTTCAGGGTGTACTCGCCCGGCTTCGAGTCCTTCTTGCCCTCGAAATCGTGGATGCCGAAGGGGTTCGCCGCCAGCAGGCCGTAATCGCGCGCGTGCCACCAGGACGGGTGGCGGAAGTTCGAGGTGTGGTCCATCATCGCGATCACGGTGGGCTCACCCTTCTCATCGGGGCCGGTGAAGGCCACCCAGTTCGAGCGCTTGCCCCAGCAGTCCTCGTCCTTGCGGCCCTCGTTGTCCACGATGTGGCCCTTCGCCTCCGGCCCCTTCAGGCGCAGCGTGCGGTCCACGCGCAGGCCGAAGAAACCCTCCTTGGTGTCGCCGAAAACCGTCTTCTCCTCCGCGGACTCCAGCACCGTGGCCACCTCGATCTCGGTGGTGTCCGCGTCGGTCTTGCGAATGGTGTAGGTGCGCTTCTCCTTCAGGCGGGTGGCACCGTCCGCGTTCCACAGCAGCGACACGGTGAAGGTGGCGGATTTCTCGTCGGCTTTGACCTCGGAAAATTCCTGGTGCTCGATCTTCGGGTCGCCCTTGCCCTTCCACGCCCAGAAGTCGAAGCCATCGACCTCGCCGTGGGACAACCACAGCGAACGGTGGTGCGGGTGGTCCTTCTCCTCGCCCGCCACGCCGTCCTCCATCGGCCAGTGGCGGTTCAGCGTGGCACCACCGGGCGACAGCAGCGGCGCGAGGTAGGGCACACGGGAGTCCGTGCGGTACTCGGTTACGAGCTTGTCGCCATCGAGCACCTTCAGCGAGCCCTTGCCGCTTTCTGTGCGGAAGGCAGCGGAAGCCGGCAGCGCGGCGGCGAGAATGAGGAGAGGCAATAGCGCTTTCATAATTGGATGCAATAACCAATGAGCCGTTTTCATCACGGGCACCAGCCTAAACGTCGGACTGCCGTTGATTTTTTCGGGAATATCTTGAAGCTGTCCACCTCCCAACCGGCAGTTGATGAGTGAATTCCAGGAATTGGTCGACGCCCACTACCAACCGTTGTTCCGGTTCGCGGTGTCGTTGACCCGTGACCCGGACCGGGCGGCGGACCTGGTGCAGGAGACCTTCTGCACCTGGGCGGAAAAGGGCGACCAGCTCCGCGACCGCTCGAAGGCGAAGACCTGGCTCTTCACCACCCTGCACCGCGAGTTCCTCGGCCAGCGCCGCCGCGCCTCCCGCTACTCCGATGAGCCGGTGGAATCCCTGCACGGCACCCTGGCCTCCAGCGAGGACGATCCCGACCGCCAGATGGACGGCCAGCGCGCCCTGGAGCTGCTCGGCTCGCTCGACGAAACTTTCCGCGCCCCCCTCGCCCTCTTTTATCTCCAGCAGCACAGCTACAAGGAGATCGCCGAAATCCTGGAGATCCCCATCGGCACCGTCATGTCCCGCATCGCCCGCGCCAAGGACATGCTGCGCCGCCAGATGACCGCCGAACCGGCCAGCGCGCCGAAGAACATCCTCCAACTCAACCCGGAGGCCTTGCGACAGCACCATGGATAAGGAACACGCCCGCTTCGTTCTACGCAGCTTCCGCCCGGATGGCGCGGATGCCGGCGATCCGGACTTCGCCGGGGCGCTCCGCCTGGCCGCGGAAGACCGCGAGCTGGGCGAGTGGTTGGCCGCCGAGCGCGGCCAGGACGCCGCTTTTTCCGAAGCCCTCGGCCGGGTGCCGATCCCGCACGACCTGCGCGAGGACATCCTCGCCGGATTCGCGGTGGCCCGCGGCGAACTGCCGCTGCCCCATGACGGGCTCGACCGCTCGTTCATCGCCGCCCTCGCCAGCGTGCAGCCGCCGCCTTCGCTGCGGGCAGACATCCTCGCGGCGATGGAAGCCCAGCAGGGCGCGCCCGCGGTAAAGAAGCCGTTCCCGTGGTTCCGCTTCGGCCTGCCCGCCGCGGCCGCCGCCGGAGTGGCGCTGGCGTTTCTCACGCAGAGCCCCTCCCCGACCCGCTCCGTTTCGAACCCTCCCGGCCAACAAGGTGGGATCCCCGCCGTGTCCCAGGTCCCCGTGTCCGCGGTGAAGGCGGGCTTCATCCGCACCTTCGAGTCCCCGGCCTTCGATCTGGAGCACAAGAACCCGGATCACGACGTGCTGCTCACCCAGCTCCAGGATGAAAAGCTGCCGTCCTCCGGCTGCTCCTGCCTGCCCCGCGGCATCAAGGACATCCCCAGCCTCGGCTGCCGGGAACTGGTGATCGATGGCAAACGCGGCTCCCTGATCTGCTTCAACCGCGGCAAGGACGGCATCGTGCACCTCATCATCTTCCGCCGGGACGACATCGCGGACACCCCGGCCGTCGGCACCCCCCCGGTGTTCAACTGCAACGGCACCTGGTCCAGCGCCACCTGGGCGGACGGCAGCAACGTCTACATGCTGGTCGGCAAGACCGACGTCCAACAGCTCGGCCGCCTGTTCTAACCAGCCCTACTTTCTCCTCCCGTCCGGATTCTGGATTCTGGATTCTTGGCTCCCGCCGCAGGCGTCTGCTTGCGCCGCGGGCCGGACCGTGGTTTCTCCTGTGCATGGCCGACGCCGCCGAAGCCGAAACCTTCATCCAGATCCGCGGGCTCGAACAACGGTTCGGCAGCCAGCACGTTCTGCGCGGCGTGGACATGGACATCCACCGCGGGGAAACCCTGTGCCTGCTGGGCGGCTCCGGCGGCGGCAAGTCCGTGCTGGTGAAGCACCTGCCCGGCCTGCTGAAGCCGAGGAAGGGCACCATCCACGTCGATGGCGTGGAAATCGGCTGTCTGAAGGAACGCCAGTTCGGCCCGATCCGGAAGAAGATCGGCATGATGTTCCAGGGCGGCGCCCTCTTCGACTCGCTGACAGTGGCCCAGAACGTGGCCTTCCCGCTGCGCGAGCAGGGCATGAAGGATGACAAGGAGATCGCCCGCCTCGTCAGCGAGGCGCTCGAAATCGTCCGCCTGCCCGGCCAGGAGAAGAAAATGCCCTCCGACCTCTCCGGCGGCATGCGCAAGCGCGTGGCCCTCGCCCGCGCCGTGGTTTCCCGCCCTGCCTGCGTGCTCTACGACGAGCCCCACGCCGGCCTCGATCCGATCACCGGTGACTCGATCGACCACCTCATCAAGGATCTCCAGCGGTCCCACGGCATCACCAATGTGGTGATCACCCACGAAATGCGGAGTGTCTTCCGCATTGCCGACCGTATCGTTTTCCTGAAGGAAGGGCGCGTCTACTGGACCGGCCTCCCGGACGAACTCCAGAACACCACCGACCCGGAACTCCGCGCCTTCATCGAGGGCGATTCCGGTGAGCCGTGGGACAACTGACGCCCTCACCCCCTTTCCCTTTTTGTCATGGCCAGCTCCGAACGCCGCACCGAACTCCTCGTCGGGCTCTTCTTTTTCACCGGCCTGCTCCTGCTCGGCGGGCTGATCCTCCAGTTCGGCCGCTTCGGCGACCGGATCAAGGGCCACTACCAAGTCTACGTGGTCTTCGACGACGCCGCCGGCCTGATCAAGGGTTCCGAAGTCCGCATGGGCGGTGCCAAGATCGGCAAGGTGGCCGCCCAACCCGAGCTCAACGAGAACGTGAAGGTCCAGGTCGTCCTCTCCGTCGACGACCGTATCCAGATTCCCACCAACTCGAAGTTCCAGATCGCCTCGGCCTCGGTGCTCGGGGACAAGCTGATCGCCATCACCCCGCCGGATGACAAGACCGGGACCTTCATCGAACCCGGCCAAACCGTGCTCGGCGGAGCCCCCGGCGGCCTCGACGCCATCGCGGACCAAGCCGAGAAGGTCACCCAGGACGTCCGCCGCCTGATGAAGAACGCCGAGGGCACGGTGGTGAAGATCGACTCCGCCGTGGACGACCTCCGCGCCGTCACCGGCCGTCTCGGCGAAACCGTCGAGAAGGTCAATGTCTCCATCCTCTCCGACAAGAACCTCGCCAACGTCGACGAGACCATCGCCAACCTCAAGGACGCCACCGGCGAGTGGAAGAAGGCCAGCGGCGAACTCCAACCGACGATCGTGGACGCCCGCGAGGCCATCAAATCGATCCGCAGCGCCGCCGAGGGCGCGGACAAGGCGATCACCGACATCAAGCCCGCCTTCAAGGAGGTGCCCAAGGCCGTCAACGCCATTGCCAACGCCGCCGACAGCATCGGCCACGCGGTCGCCAAGGCCGAGAAGAGCGAGGGCCTGCTCGGCACCCTGGCCTACGACAAGGACACCGGCACCGACGCCCGCACCTTCATCCGCAACCTCCGCCAGCGTGGCATCCTGCGCTACAAGGACGCCGAACTGGCCGACGAGAACGACCCCCGCAACCGCTTCCGCGGCAAGCGGCGCTGAACGATCCCATGTCGGACGGTGACTCATCCCCTGCCCCGGAGTCCGTGTCCGACTATCCCTACACTCCGCCGCAGGCGGATAGCCAGCTGACTCCGTTCGACCTCTCTTCGACGCAAGGTTGGCGGGTTCGGGATGGACGGCTGTGGGTGGAGGATGGAGCGGTGCTGCCGGAAATCGACCCCTACACCGGCGGCAGCGGTGGACCGATGACCGGGGTGCCCCTTCTCCTGCCACGCACCCCGTGGTGGTTCTGGTGGCTTCCCTTTCCCCTCGCGGCCGCAGGTGCGGCAACCACCATGGAGACGGAGGCGAAGATCGGGGCCATGTGGGGATTGATCGCTGGCTTCGTGCTCTGCGGGGTGCTGGCGCTGCGCTTTCCACGGTGCCGCATGCGGATCTTCCTCTCCTCCTCCACCGCCTTGTCCCGCAGGGTTTCACTGGTGATCAGCCAGGTGCTGCTGGTCATCACCTTGTTGGCCATGACACGCTCCGATTTCCGCGAACCCCAGTCATGGTGGCTCGCCGCGACCTCGGGAGGTGCCTTGCTGATCCTGGCCCTGCACGCCACTTTCCTCCAACGGCGGCTGGTGTGCCGCCGGGTGAAGGACGGGTGGTTTGAAATCCGCGGCGTCCATCCACTGGCGCTGGCCCAATTGGTCATCGGCCGATCCCTTTCCGCATGAGCCTAAACCCCTATGCCGCCCCGGCCGCCGCGGACCCCGGTGGCGTGCCCGATGGGCCACGGTCCCACGGCTGGTATGCGAAGGACGGGCGGCTGTGGGTGGAGGCGGTGGCGACGCTGCCGATGATCGATCCCTATTCCGGTGAGAGCCCGGAGCGGATGCGGATGAACCTGGTGGTGGTCCGTTACCGGCCCCCGTGGTTGTGGATTCTGCCGCTCGGCCTCGCGATCGCAGGAGCATGGGCCGGGGCTCCATCGGACCGGATCGGCAACAGCATCGCCGGGTGCCTGATCGGGTTGGCTCTCCGGATGCTGGTCGGCATGGTGTTTCCGAGGGCCAGGGCGCAGGTCTTCTTCAGCCTCCCGACCCACCGCTGGAGGCGCCAGTTGGGGGCCGCCACCACCCTCCTGTTCCTGCTCAACCTGCTGGTCGGGCCGGCGATCGAAATCGCCCGCATGAACGGCATGCAGTTCGTCGGGTGGGTGGTGCCGTTCCTCGGCTGGGCCTGGCTCAGCCTGCTGGCCTACATGTTTCTAATCCAACGCCGGATGACCTGTCGGCGGATGCGCGACGGCCTCTTCGAGATCCGGCGGGTGCATCCACGGATACTGGAAGCCCTGGCCCCGGAGAGCATCAGGTCGCAGATGTGACAAATCTTCCTCGATCGGAATTTCGTATCTTCCCGGCCGCCATTCTGCTATCCGCGGGGCATGTCCCTCGAAGCGAATCCCTACGCGGCTCCGGCCGAAATCAGTGCACCGCCGGTCGTCGTCTCCGGCAGCGATCTGGTGCGGCGCGATGGAAAGAATCTATTGATCTGGGATGCCGCGGTCCTGCCCGCGCGTTGCATCCGCACCAACGCGCCGATCGGTCCCGACGATTGGACCCGCACCAAGAAAATGGTTTTCACCCCACCCTGGATCTGGGTGACGTTGGTGGCGGGATTGCTGCTCCCCTTGATCCTCTCGCTGGTTCTCCAGAAAAAATTCACCATCACCTACAGTCTCTCGAAGGCGGAGCGGGCCCGTTTCCGGAACCGGACGATCTGGGGATGGAGTGGATTCTTCCTCGGCATGATCCTGATTGGAACCGGCATCGCCAGCCTTGGGAATTCCAGTGATGCAGGGGGCCTCATCCTGGGTGCCGGTATCCTGATCTTGATCGCCGGCCTCGTCTTCGTCGCCATCGCCAATCCGCTGAAGGTGATCCGCCATCGCGATGGCTGGTTCGTGATGAAGGGCGCGTCCCCGGCCTTCCTCGATTCCATCGGTCCGGCCTGAAACCAGGCCACGAAAAAGCCGGAGGCCGCGCTGGCGGTCCTCCGGCGGAAATCCACGGCAGATGCCGTTACTTGGGATCCGGAGCGCCGAATTCGCGCGGGCTGAGCAGGTCGTCCGAGTCGCGGTCGCGCTGGGCGAAGAGGATGCTCACCTTGCGCGCCGGCCACACCTGCGGCTGGGTCAGCGGGAATTCCAACGGATCGAGGAAGCCGTCGTCATTGAGGTCGGCGAGCAGGAAGCTGTTCAGCTTCGACGGACGGCCGCCGTCCTTGCCGCCGCGGGAGGCGCGGTACTCCAGCTTGTCGAGAAACCCGTCCTGGTTCACGTCGTTGTAGACGAAACGCCACTTGATGTCGACCCAGCGGGAGCCGCGGGCCTGGGTCTCGGCGTATTCAGAGAGCGACATGAAGCCGTCATCGTCAGTGTCGGCTTTGTCGAAAAGTTTGTCGTACATGCTCGCGCTGATCGCGTGGGCATCGTGGGGAAGCAGTCCGAGCCCCAGCACGGCGGCTCCGAGGATGGTGCGGATGAAGGCCTTCATTTGTTAAGAAACGCAAAATATCCCCGGTTCTGAACCTGTCAAGGGACCGGCCCGGCGGACAACGGCGGCCTCCCTACGACGGCTCCCCCGCCCCGTCAAGGGGCACACCCTCCGTACGCAGTCGACGGCATCGGCCCTCCCCCCGGAAAGCCGATACCGCCTGGGTTGCTGTTCCCAACACTGCCCTATCGTTTCCGCCCCGGCAGAACCGGGGCACTGAATCCGACAAGACCGAAACTGGATGGCTCCAGAACCGAGGTCCCGGAGACGGTGATGAGATCCATCGCATCGATCCGTGGAAGCGCAACCACCTCTTGGTGGGTGGAGCTACCGGCCGGGGCGAGCGGTGCATTCATCGCCCACAGTCATAAAAAATTTAGTTAGATCGATCAAACCACCGGGGGGTTCTTAAATTTATGGGACCATTTTTCGGCCATTCGCAAATATTAGAAAATTGCCTTATCTCCGGGTGACGGAAAAAAGGCTTATCTTGCAATCTGCGCCCCCGAGACCAGTCTGTACAAAGAGCGGCACCGTATCCCACGAGGGGGCGGTGCCGCTGTTGTGCTGTTCCTATGAAAGTTAACGCCGACGGCGCAGAACCAGAAGCGCGCCCATCGCGCCGAGCAAGGCGGACGAGGTTTCCGGGACCTGGACAATCGACAGACCGGAGACAGTGGCGAAGTTATCGCCGATGCCGAGCAGGGAAACGGTGGCAAGACCTCCCGCTTTGAAGCGCAGCGATGCCGCATCGGTGGTGTTCACGGTATTGCCCGTGACGAAATCCACCGTGACCGTGCCCGAGGGCACCCCGGTGCCAAGCAAGCCCACCACGCCGACCAGCGTGCCATTGCTCACCGAGCCGACGGCGGTGCCGCCGCCGTCCAAAAACTCAACCGTGAAGCTGGGATTCGCCGTGATGCCTTGGTTGAGAAGACCGTCGCTGCCATCGACCAGGAAACTGACCCGGTAGGTGGTGTTGGGCTGGAGGATCAATTCATTGCCCGACTTGTCAAAAGTCGCGGTGGCAGTCCAGTTGGCACCGACCGCGCCCAATCCAGCGAGGTTGCCGAGAGCACCACTGCTGACGAGATCGAAATGCAGCGCACTTCCATCCAACGACACTTTCGGTGTTGAGGTTACCACATCGAGGCCTGCAATCGACAGGGCGACCGCTCCGGAAACGGAAGCATCCCAATAGGTGCCCATCGCGGACGGTCCTGCACCTGATCCGGTGTGGACCCCGGCTAAAACGGGTGGAGGCGCGGGAGCGGAGACACTGGATCCATTCGGGCCGAACAGATCGGAATAATTGGTACCATTGACCAATGACTGGGCTGACAAGAGGGGGGTAAGAGCCAGTCCGCACAGGAGGGTGAACGCGGATTTCATGGGACTCGACTAATCCCATGTTATGATAGTCAGCACAACCTTACCTTGAGACCAATCCGTTATTCTAACCAATAAGAAATTGGTTCAATTCCGGCCGCAACCATTTTCGCTCACGCTATCCAAACGGGAACATTCGATATGTTGGGTTGAATCGACATTCATTCAGCTTTGGCCGGAAAGCCTCCAGAGGGGGCTCTGGACATGGAGTGCGGCGAGGCATCGCCGCTTTGGGTGCCGGAGAGAATCGACGGGATTCGCAGCGGAGCCGTGGAAAAGGAGCGGGTTGGCGAATGCAGGTGTTGCCCCCGGCGATAACTCGCCTCCGCTCAGAGCGGCGATACCTCGCCGCACTCCATGTCAGAGGTACCCGGCCTCCCCTTTGAATGTGGATTCAGCCTAGACCGTCACCCGCCCCAACACCTTGCCGGTTTCTCGGGTGGAAAGTTCCTTATACACTTCCACCAGCCAGGCCGCGGTATCGATCACCGCCTCGTTTTTCTCCCCGGCCCGCATGTGCAGGCCATAGGCGTAGGCATTCGGCAAAACCTCGCTGAACAGCGAACGGCTTTCCACCGGCTGGCCGGGCAAATCCACCGACGGGCAGGAGTTGCCGGGAATCAGGTTGATCCCGAATCCCGCCTGGCAGGCCTGGAGAGCTTCCTGGGCGGTATCGAACTCCAAGATGTCGCTCGGGGCGCTGCCGTAGGCGCGCTTGCACCAATCCTCGAGGAAGCCCCGGAATCCCGGGACCAAGCGCTCGGAGCCCACCAGCAGGGTGGTGCCCAGCACATCGGACAGGCTGAAGGCGGAGGCGGAAACCTGATAGTGCTGCGGAGCCCACATGGCGGACAGGCCGGCCTCGCGGCGCAGTTCGATCCGTTTGAGGCCCACCGGGGCGTCGCTCTGGAGGAACACGCCGGACAGGGCGAGATCGCACTCGAAATGACGGAGCCGGTCGGTCCAATGGCTGCCGCCAAGGGAATCCACGCGCTCGAGCTCCACCTGGTCGGGCGCGGTGCGTTCGAGCAGTTCGGCGAACTTCTCGCCGTGCGACGAATGGTCGATCCACAAGCGGATTTTCCCGACCGACGACCGCTGTTGCTGCGTGAGGCGGCGCGCCATTTCCTCATGGCTCTCCACGCAGCGGCGCGCGCAGCCGAGCACCTTTTCGCCGTAGGTCGTGAGCACCGCCCGCTCCGCGGAACGGGTGAACAGCATCAGGCCGAACGTGCTCTCCAGCCGCGCGATGCGCTGGCTGACGGCCGGCTGGCTGATCCCCAGTGCCTGGGCTGTCTCGGTGAAATGCCCGTTCTCAGCCAGCAGGACGAAGGTCTTCAGTTCATCGATATCAAACTGAATGCTCATGCTGCTTCAGACTGGCGCTGGCCTTGTGGAGGGCATGTTCGAGGCACCCGTAGGGATGCTGGGAGAGGAAACTGGCGCGGACGGGAATGGGAGTGAGCAGCGGCAGCGGCTGCCAGCGGATGCTCGGCTCCGTGGTGCCTTCCGCGGGAGCGGGTGCCACCACCGCCTGCAGGTTGGAGGACGAGGGGCAGGTCGACCATTCGCGGAACTGGGAGCTGGTGAGCTGCCGGCCGATGCCGCCGCCGGCGATCTCGATGCACTGGAGCCATTCGCGGCTGGCGGCCCGAAGGTCCGGCGCGTGGAGGCCCCACGGCGAGATTTCGGAGAGATCGGACAATTCCCGCGGGACGAACCCCGGGGCCACGCAACCCACGCTCATCGGCAGCGGGGCGAGGTGCACGGTGGTCACCCGCTTGCTGGCCGGAGTGACCAAACCCACGTAGACATCGCAGGCACCGGATTCCACCATCGTGCGTTCCTGGCCGGTGGCAACCTCCAGGAAGGTCGCTCGGAAGCGGTTGTCCTGGCGCATCAGATTGAACAGCCGCACGAAGTAGGCGGTTTCAAAAAACCACCGCTGGGCTCCGATCTTCAACGTCCGTCCGGTCTCGCGGATCTGCGAGACATACTGCTGGAGCGATTCCATCTCCTCCATGAACCCGGTCATCTCCTGGTTCAGGCGGTCGGCATGGGTCGTGGGCTGGAATTTGCCGCGGCTCTCGCGGTCGAAAAGCGGCACCCCGAGCTCCCCTTCCAGAGCGGTCACGATGCGCTTCACGTTAGAGGCACTGGTCCGCAACCGCATCGCGGCCTGGCTCATCGAGCACTCGGCCAGCACCGCTTTGAAGACTTGCAAGTAATGTGCATCCAGGGGCATGGATTTGCGATCTGTGTTGAGGGAGGACTAGACTGGCCGCGAGTAAACAACAAAGATGGAAATACCTCCATCATTTATGAATAAATACGCGATATTTATGATCACGACTCGATGAAAGGCCCGCCAATGGTGACAATTTCGGCCACCATGGGCACAAAATCGGCCATAAGAGGGCTATCGAGCCTCATCAATAGGAGATTACGATCAACGAAACCTTATCTAACAAAACTGCCGAAGGTTCTATCGTTTCCCCGGTGGCGGCGTGACTCCCCGGTTGGGAAACTGGAAACAGTCTCAATTTGGGTCACGTGACAGTTTCTTTTTCCGATTCTGGAGCCTTGGAAGAGGCCGATATCGGATAATGGCGAAGGGGAAAACGCATCCATGAGGAGAGGGGTGAATGACAGTGACTCGGACCGCGGCCACCAGGGGCCGTGCTCCAAGGCGGCCAAGCTGTCGGGAGGATCGGGGGTTGGCAAGGACTACGTGGATTTACGTGTCCACTCTGCACGATGCGTTCCAGATCCACCGCTTCTTGCCCTTTCGGGGCACCTGGCTACGGTGGGCCGTCCCGATGTCTGACTCGTTCGTCCACCTCCACCTCCACACCGAATACTCCCTGCTCGACGGCATGATCCGCACCAAGGATCTGGCCAAGAAGGCGGTCGACTACGGGATGCCGGCGGTGGCGATGACGGACCACGGCAACCTCTACGGCGCGATCGAATTCCACCAATCCTGCAAGAAGGCCGGGGTGAAGCCGATCTTCGGCTGCGAGATCTACCTCGCGCCCGCGTCCCGCCACGACAAACGCGACCTGGTGGGACGCAAGCGCTCCACCCACATGACCCTGCTGGCCCGCGACATCGAGGGCTGGAACAACCTCAGCAAGCTGGTGTCCCGCGGCCACCTCGACGGCCTCTACTACGGCAAGCCGCGCGTGGACTACGAATCCCTGGCCGAGTTTTCGAAGGGCGTGACCTGCCTGTCCGGCTGCATTTCCGGGCCGGTGAACGAGTGGCTGCTGGCCGGCGACGAGGACAAGGCCCGCGAGACGCTGTCCACCCTGAAGGACATCTACGGCGGCGAGCACACCTGGGTGGAGATCCACAACCACGGGCTGGAGGCCCAGCAAAAGGTCACTCCCGGCCTGCTGAAGCTGGCGAAGGAGCTGGAGCTGCGCCCGGTGGCCGCCAACGACGTCCATTTCCTCAACCGCGACGACCACGAGGCGCACGACGTGATGATCTGCATCGGCACCGGCCACCTGCTGATCGATGAGAACCGGATGCGCTACACCCCGGAGGTCCATTTCAAGACCGCCGAGGAGATGCGCCACCTCTTCCGGGAGATCCCGGGAGCCTGCGACGCCACCCTGGAGATCGCCGAGCAGTGCAACGTGGCCATCAAGCTGGACTCCACCAGCTCCGAGAAATACCCGCAGTTCCCCACTCCCGACGGTTCCCCGCGCGAGGAGTACCTGATGCGCGTCTGCCAGAAGGGCATGGTGAAACGCTACGGCGAGGAGGGCGCGGTCGACCCGGAGAAGGTGACCCGCCTGAAGTACGAGGTGGACATTATCAACCAGCTCGGGTTCGCGTCCTACTTCTTGATCACCGCGGACTTCATCCAATGGGCCCGCGACCATGACATCCCGGTGGGCCCGGGCCGTGGTTCGGCCGCCGGTTCGCTGGTGGCCTACTCGATGGGGATCACCGACATCTGCCCGCTCCAGTTCGGTCTGCTGTTCGAGCGCTTCCTCAATCCCGAGCGCGTCAGCCCGCCCGACGTCGACATCGACTTCTGCCAAAGCCGCCGTCCGGAGGTGATCGACTACGTGCGCCACAAGTACGGCGAGCGCAGCGTGTCCCACATCATCACCTACGGCACCCTCGGCGCGAAGAGCGTGCTGCGGGACGTGGCCCGCGTGATGGGCGTGTCCTACGGCGAGGCCGACCGCATCGCCAAGATGATCGAGGCGAAGCCGGGCATCAGCCTGGACGGCGAGTGGAAGGCCAAGCCCGAGATCAAGGAGATGATCGAGAGCTCCTCCACCTACCAGGAGCTGTGGGGCTACGCGCTGAAGCTGGAAGGCCTGGTCCGCAACGTGGGCGTCCATGCCGCGGGCGTGGTGATCGGGGACCGGCCGCTGGACGAGCACGTCCCCCTCACCCGCGCGAGTGAAGGCGAAGTCGTGACCCAGTACGACATGGGCGCGATCACCGACGTGGGCCTGCTGAAGATGGACTTCCTGGGCCTGAAGAACTTGACCGTCATCCAGGACGCGGTGGAGCACATCAAGGTCCACATCCCGGACTTCGACATCACCAAGGTGCCGCTGGACGACCAGCCGACCTTCGACCTGCTGAACCGCGGCGAAACGATGGGCGTGTTCCAGCTTGAATCCGGCGGCATGGTCGAGACCTGCCGGAAGTACCAGATCGAGAAGATCGACGACATCATCGACCTTCTGGCGCTCTACCGCCCGGGCGCGATGCAGTTCATCGACCAGATGATCGAGGTGAAGAAGGGCCGCAAGCAGGCGGTCTACGAGCACCCGTTGCTCGAGAAGGTCTGCGGCAACACCTACGGCGTCATGATCTACCAGGAGCAAGTGCAGAACGCCGCGAAGCTGCTGGCGGGCTACACGCTCGGCGGCGCCGACCTTCTGCGCCGCGCGATGGGTAAGAAGGACCCGAAGAAGATGGCGGAGGAGCGCTCGAAATTCGTCGCGGGCGCGGCCGCCACCAACGGCATCGGCGAGAAGCTGGCGAACCAGATCTTCGAGAAGATCGAGATGTTCGCGGGTTACGGCTTCAACAAGTCCCACTCCGCCTGCTACGGCCACATCTCCTACTGGACCGCCTACCTGAAGGCGAACCACCCGGTGGAATTCCTCGCCGGCCTGCTCTCCAACGAAATCCACAACACCGACAAGATCGGCGTCTTCGTGGCGGAGTGCCACCGCATGGGTATCGAGATCCTGCCGCCGAACCTCAACGCGTCGAAGCTGCGCTTCGCCCCGGAGTCCACCCCGACCGGCGGCCGCGGCATCCGCTACGGCCTGGCCGCGATCAAGAACTGCGGCGAAGGCGCGATGGCCGCCGCGATCGAGGAGCGCCAGACCAAGGGCCCGTTTGTCTCGCTGGAGGACTTTGCCACCCGTCTCGATTCGAAGTCGGTGAACAAGCGTATCCTCGAAAACCTGGTGAAGGCCGGGGCGCTCGACTGGACCGGCGAAACCCGCGCCGGGATGTTCAGCCGCCTGGAGCAGGTGGTGGCCTCCGCGTCCTCCACCCAGAAGGACCGCGCCGCCGGCCAGGTGTCGCTGTTCGACGCGCTCGATTTCGTCGCGCCCGTGCAGACCGCGAAGACCTCCGTGGCCGCGGTGCCGGAGTGGCCGAAGGACGACCGGCTGGCCCATGAGAAGGAGCTGCTCGGCTTCTACGTCACCGGCCATCCGCTGGACAAATTCCGCGGCGTGATCGACTCCGACCGCTACCACCGCCTCGGCCTGGTCGACGAGCTGGACACTTCCAACCCGCGCGCGCGTTTCCCCTTCGCCGGGATGATCCGCAGCCTGGAATCGAAAGTCACCAAGACCGGCAAGCCCTTCGGCGTGCTGATCCTGGAGGACTTCACCGGCAGCTCGGAGATCATGCTGTGGGGTGAAACCTTCGTGCCCGCCCGCGACAACGGCATCCTGGAGGCCGGCAAGATCATCAAGCTGAAGTGCTCGGTGCAGGTGGACGACCGCACCGGCGGCTATCGCCTCACCGGCTACGAACTCGGCGAGCTGAAGCCGAAGCGCACCTCCGAGGCCAACGCCGCGAAGGGACCGCTGGAGCTGACACTGTGGACCACCCGCCACAGCGAGCGGGACATCGACCAGATCCGCAAGGCACTGGTGAATCACCCGGGCCAGACACCGGTGCTATTGCACATCCAGAACAGCGCCGGCCGCCGCATCACCGTCGAGGCCGGGGAAAAATTCCACGTCAAGCGCGGCCCGGCGTTGGCCGAGGCGCTGGACCGGTGGCTGGAGGATTGAATGTAGTCGAAAGCTCCGCTTTCGAATTGTCCCCGCCAGCGCCCGTTGGCGGGGGCTTGTCAGGCCAAGCGATCTCCTCCCCCGAAGAGGGAAAGCTGGAGCTTCCCTCTACATTCTGAAAGCGGAGCTTTCAGCTACGTTTCATCGCCGGAATCGCTCGGGCACGAAGCTGAGGTCGGTGGCTTCCGCGACGGCGAGGCCGATCTGTTGCTCCAAGATCACCGGGGATACCGGCGGCTGGTAGTCCTTCAGCGCTTCGGCCAATGCGGCGGATTCGGTGAGATCGGTGGTCTTGGTGACGCGGTAGGCTTTCACCGCGAGGGCCTCGGCGGCACCGGGGGTGAGGAGATCAGGGATCTTCGCGCGCAGATCGTCGGGCAGAGTGTCCGGCAGGATCAGGCCGCGGCGTTTCGAAAGGGCGCGGATCAGGCCGTAGCCCTCCTCGGACGTGCCGGTCGGGAACAGCGGGATCTTCACGTCGACGCGCCCGGGGCGCTTCAGATCGACCTCGACGAGATCGGGGCGGCTGGTGGCGAGTGCCCACAGCAGGCGGCCGCGGTTGCGGCTCTGGCTCATCTGCTCGGCCATCATACCGTAGACCCGGCCGGAGATGCCGGAGTCCCCGGATTCCGCGGAGCGGCGGCCGAGCGCCTGGTCCGCCTCATCGACAAAGACGATGCAGCGGCCGAGCGCTTCGAGGAGGCGGAAGATCTTCTCCAGGTTCGACTCGGTGGAGCCGACCCAGCGGTCGCGGAAATTTTTGATCTTCACCACCGGCGCGCCCGCTTCTCCGGCAAGGCACTCGACGAGGAACGTCTTGCCGGTGCCGACGGGTCCGCAGAACAGATAGCCCATCGGCAGGGCCTGGAGATCGTTCTTCCGCCACAGCACGATGTCCTGGCGCAGCCACTTCTTCACGCCTTCCTGACCGTGGAGATCCTCGAGGGTGCGCACCGGCTGGATGAACTCGATGAGGCCCTGGGCGTCTTCCTCGACGAGCTGCTTCTTCAGCTCGATCAGGTCGGCATCGGTGATTGGCGCGGCGGCGTGTTGGCGACGCTGGAGCAGGGCGGACACGGCGTGCACCGTGGAGCCGACCAAGGCGGCGGCGGGTTCGCCGAGGCGACCGCTGAACGGGGCGAGCGCCTTCGCGCACGCGGGTTCGAGAATGGCGAGGGCAGCCTCGATGCCCGCCGCGTCCGGCAGCGGCACGGTGAGCCGGGCGGCACGCGCGTTCTGGGCGACGAGGCGGTGGAGGTCGCTGAAGTTCTCCGTGATCAGGAAGCTGGCGCAGTGGTGGCCGGTGATCATCGGATCGGTGGACCACTCGCGGATCTGCAGGGCCATCGCGCTGGTTTCCACATTCGCACTTCCGGCGGAGGCGGGCACGACGAGATCCGCGGCGCGGACGATCACCGCCACGCGGATCGCGCGCTCCGGCTTCATCGCCGCGAGGTTCGCGCAGAAACGCAGGTAATGGGTGATCACATGGACCGCCTCGCGCGGCGCGGACGGCAGCTCACGTTCACCGTAGGACGGCCATTTCGCGAAGGTCTCGCCGCCCTTCTCGACCCGCATCCCGTTGCCGAGATCGTAGCTGAGAATGACGTCGAAACGTTGGAGCAGCGTGTCCTTCAGGAAGCCTTCCAGCGGGACCAGCTTCGGTGTGCCCGCGACCGTGGCGACCAGACGGTCGCCGATATTGCCGTGAAGGATGAACTGCGAGGCCGCTCCCGATTCGTAGAGCGAGATCAGTTCTTGTGCCCATGCAGGCATTCCGGGAGCGGGCATATTTTGATTTGTGGTCGGGATCTTTGATCAAGAGCTAAACGTTCAAACCTCATAACGGGTCCTCGGGACGATACAATCCCGGCCCTCTTGAGTCAGACGATTTGGTCTTGTTCTTCCGGTAGATCGTAAGCGTCAGTGTGGGTTAAATGACCGTCTTGGTAGCTGACGCGAGAAAGCTCACACCCTTTACGGTAAACGATCTGCAATCCATGCTCGGGTTCCCAATCGCATTCCGCGGTGATACTGACGTATAGGAGATCATCTCTTCGTCCGCGTTGGGACACGAAGATCTCGGAAGGATGCACGTGGCGCCAAACTTCCTCGGGGGAAGCGATCTGAAATCCAATTTTAGCGTCCCCGCTAGCTTCCTTCACATGGCGATAGTTTTCGTAAACGTAGGGACTTGCAGCCGTTCGATCATTCGCCCCAAGGGCGAGAAACGCATTTACCGCCTTCCTTGCGGCGTCGGCATACTCTTCCGATAGCCCATCAAAGGTAAACGTAAGTTCACTGCCATCAAAGTAGGGAACTGGAACGGGCTGGGAGACGAGCAGTTCTGGAAAGCGTGCGTCAGGAACCAATGAGCCAAGCGAGGCAATCTCCATACTGAGATTTAGTGAAGAACCACTATCAAAGCTGCTGCTGTTCCGGAGCCATCTGCTTCTCGACCGGCGCGGGCGCGGCGGCCGGGGCGCTGGAGGCCGGGGCGGGCATGCCGAGTTCGGCGGCGAGGTCGGCGAGGGCAAGGTCCTCAAGGGCTTCGCGCTCGGCCTGCTTGGCCTGGAACTGGGTGGTATCGATGCTGTCGCGGGCGACGCGGGCACGGCCGGCGGCCTCGGTCTTCTGCTCCTCGACCATTTCGTGGAGGCGGGAGAGGGTGTCGCCACTGCCGCCGATGGTGGAAAGCATCCCGGAAGCCATTTCGTTCATCTCGGCGAGGGCCTTCTGCATCTTGAGGCCATCGAGATCGCGGCGCAGGGCCTCGATTTTCTCGCGGGCGGTCTTGATCGCGGAATCGCGGGCGGCGACGAGTTCCTTGTAGGTCTTCTCGGCATCGCCGAGCTGGCTGCGGTTGTCGGCGAGCTCCTTGCGGAGGCTCTGGAGCTGAAGGGCGATTTCACCGGCGAGGCGCTGGTTTCCGGCGCGGAGGTTGGCGGCGGCGCGGGCGCGCAGGTCCTGTTCGTCCCGCTCCTGGCGCTTCACCTGGGCGATGAGCTTCTCACACAGCCCGGCATGGGCAGCGAGGCCCTGGTTGAACTGCGCGATCTGGCCGCGGAGGTTCTCCTTCTCCAGCTCGAGCAGGGCCTCGGGATTGCGCTTCTCAAGGCCGGACACGAACAGGCCGATGAAGCCGCGGAAGAGATTGGCGATGCGTTTGAACATGGCGGTATGGGAGAGGATGTTAGAGAATGGACGCGCGTTTGGAGATTCCAAAATGCACCGGTGATTACACGGATCGGCTCATGGGAGCATGAAAGGGTGGCGGCTGGCGAGGCGGATCATTCGCTCTGGGCAACACGGGGAACCAGCGGCGGCGGGCCGTTGCGGGCAGGCAGGGCGGCGGAGAGCAGCGGCGGCGGCACCTCGTCGAGCAGCAGGCCGCCCACCGAGGCATCGGCGAAGGCGCGCTCGGACGACTGGAGCGAGGAGGAAATACTATCCACCTGGGCGGCGAGTTCGCCGGCGTCGCGCAGGGTCATGCCGACCTCGCAGAGGCGGTTGATCTGCTGCTCGGTCTTGTCGATCTCGGCGCAGACCAGCTCCCAGTTTTCCCCGGCCTGCTGGTGGTTGTCCAAGCGCTCGCGGACGGTGGCAATGCGCTCGCGGATCGAGGTGACGAGGCGGCTTTCCGGTCCATCCACCCCGCCGGGCTGCTTGCCCTGCGCGTCCTTGAGCTGGGTTTCGGAACGGGACAGCTCGGCGACGATCGACTCGCGGCTGGTGGTGGCGAGGAAGCGCTCCAAGCCGGACTTCTGGTGGAGCAGCTTCAGGAACAGCCACAGCATGCGGTCGAGGCCTTCACCGCGGAATTGATCCGCCATGCCGGGCTCCTTCGCGTCCATGTTCCGGCGCAGCTCGAGCAGGTCCGCGCAGCGCTGGCGGAGGGCGGCGAAACGCTGGGTGTCCGCGGTGGAGAGGAAGGACATCAGTTGCTCGAGCTGGGCGGACGAGGCGACGGCCTGCGGGCGCGGCACCAGCTTCTGGCCGCGCAGCACCTTCTGGAACCGCGGGTTCAAACCGAGGAAGCCGAGGTAGGCCAGTTCCAGGCCGCCGACGATGGCGAGCACGCCGAGCGGCACCCCGCTGAGCAGGGCGAACACGCCGCCCGCCCCCACGCCGAGGAGGTTCCAATGCCATTTGGCAGCCCGCTTCAGGGACGCTCCCAAACCTTCTTCACTCATGATTCCATCTCTCCATCCTACAGGGCCGGTTTACCAGCCTGATCGAGCAGGCGGCGCACTTCCTTCACCGAGGACAGGAAGGCGGGCTCCACCTGCATTTCCGCCGCCGGACGGTCCGGTGGCATCACCGCGAGCTGGTGGACGATCGTCCCCGGCGACGGGCTGAAAATGAACACGCGGTCGCCGAGATAGACGGCTTCCGACACATCGTGAGTCACGAAAAACACGGTGGCCTCCAGCTCGCGCCAGAGTTTCACCAGCAGGTCCTGCATGTTCTGGCGGGTGCCGGGATCGAGCGCGCCGAAGGGCTCGTCCATCAGGATGATGCGCGGGTGCATGATCAGGGTGCGGGCGATCGCCACGCGCTGGTTCATGCCGCCGCTGAGCTGGTGCGGATACTTGCCGGCGTCCTTCTTCGGATCGAGGCCGACCTTGGCGATCCATTCCTTGGCGCGCTCGATGCGCTCCTTGTCCGGGACGTGGGCGCACTCCAGGCCGAAGCCGACGTTCTCCAGCACCGTGCGGTGCGGGAAGTTCGCGTAGTCCTGGAACACGAAGCCGCGGTCCGGGCCAGGAGCCTCGACCGGCTGGCCGTGGACCAGCACCTCACCGGTGGTGGCCGGGAAGTGCGGGGCAAGTCCGGCGATCAGGCGCAGCACGGTGCTCTTTCCGCAGCCGCTGGGGCCGAGAATGCCGATGAACTCGCCAACCTTCGGCGTGTCCTCGATGTGGAAATTGATGTCCCGGATCGAGGTGAACTCGTGGCGCGTCCCGGGGTTGTAGACCTTCGAGACGTTCTTGAATTCGACGATACGCGCCAGCGTGGGATCGGACTCCACCGGCTTGAGTTCGCACGGGGCATCGCCCGTCTGGAGTTCAGTCCTGGCCATGTTTCAAGTAAGGGAATGCCTGGCGCTGGAGCCACAGGATCAGCTTGTCGATCGCCCACGCGAGGAGGGCGATGATGATCAGGCAAAGGTAGATGTGTTCGCGCGGGCCTTGGCGCTGGCTGAGGATGATGAGCGAGCCGAGGCCGCGCTTCGCATTGATGACCTCGGCGAGCATGATGTAGCCAAAGGCCAGGCCGAAGAGCAGGCGCAGACTGTTGACGATGTCCGGCATCGCCATCGGCATGATGACCTTCCGCAGCGTCTGGTGGCTGAGGATCGGGAACCACAGGCCGAAGCCGACAACGAATCCGATCGCGGCACGGATCCAAAATGGGCCGGTGGCCATGGCCTCGAGGAACGGATTCGGCTCGGGCGCGCCGGGCACCGCTTCGGCGACCACCGTCATGCTGCCCTGCTCGTGCAGGAACTGCCAGCCGAGGGAGGCGATCGCGGCGTAGCCGAGGGCGAGCAGGCAGGCGAGGCGCAGGCCCTTCGACCAATTCCGTTTCGCGCCCAGCGTATAGGCGGTTTCCAGGAAACGGTCCGGCACGGCGCGCGCGGACGAAGTGGTGTCGAACAACACGAACGTCACCGCGGCGAGGAAGATGAACATCACCTTCTGCACCTCGCCGAGGCCGAACCAGATCAAGGTGAGCGGGATCAGGGCGGCGATTGGCACGTTCCGGCCGAAGATGCTGAGCGGCTTCAGCATCGCGCCGAGGCGGAAATAGCTTCCCGCGAGCAGCCCGAGCGGCACCGCCACGGCGGCGGCGATCAGGAAGCCCCCGAGCACGCGTGCCAGGCTGACCATGGCGCTGATCGACAGGCCGCGGTCGAACCACAGCGAGGAGAACGACGAGAACGTCTCGCGGATGCTGGGCAACGTGTAGGCATCCACGATGCGCGCGTCCCCTTCCCCGCGGGTCAAGAACCACCACACCAGCAACACCACGCCGATCATCGCCGCGCCAAGCAACCCGCCTTCAAGGAAGGACGGTTCATCGCGGAGCGTGCCGAAACGCTTCAGCCAAGCAACGAGCGGCTGGCGCTTCTTCGGCACGACGGAGCCGGGCTCCTTAATCGGATCGGACATGGGAGTCGGAGGTGAAGGATAAGCGTGGCGGCCGTTTCCAGCCGCCACATTCGATCACTCGGTCGGGTTCTCCAACGCGATGACCTTGATCTCCACGCGGCGGTTCTTGGCGTGGTTCATCGGATCATCGGCGTCGAACGGGCGGTCCCAGCCGATGCCATCGACCACGAACTGGTTCGGATTGAAGTTCGGGAACTTCTTCACGAGCTCGGTCTTCACGGCGGCGGCACGGTTCGCGGACAGCTCCTTCACCATCTGCTGGCTGACCTGGCCCTTCATGCTGGAATCGGTGTGGCCTTCCACCACGATGTTCGCGGCACCGTACTGGGCGGCGAGCTTGCCGACTTCTTCAAGCACCGGATCGACGTTCGGCTCGTAGGGCTTCTGGATGTCCTTGCCGTTCTCCTTCGCGGGCACGGTCTTCCGCAGGTCCCAGGAGTTCGGATAGAAGTGGAGGGTGATGACCTTGGTGAGGATCTCGCTGCCCTCGGCCTTGATCGTCTGGACGGTCTTCGGCGCGAAGTTGATCTGGTACTCGTTGCGGCTGGATTTGAACGGCTCGTCGTTCTCCAGCTTCTGGAGGATGGAGAAGTCCATGACCTGGTCGAAGGGCACCTGCTGCTGGATGCGGTTCATCTTGCGGTAGAGCAGATAGGCGGTGTTCCAGGTGCGCTCGAAGTTGGCCGGGTTGTTCTGGTTGAGGAAGAACTCGCGGTTCTCGGCGTAGTTGGTCGAGTGGGCGTCGCCGAGCATGCCGAGGGTGTCGGCTTCCGGGATGCTGTAGAGCTTCGACATGTGGGAGGCGGCCAGCTTGCGGCCTTCCTCGGTCTTCATCTTCTCCATGCCGGCGAAGATGCCGCGGACGAGGCCCTCGCAGATGTCCGGATTGTCCCGGGCGAAGTCGGAGCGGGCGAACCACACGTCCGCGATCAGCTTGTTCGCGGTGGCGGTGCTGACGAGCAGGTGGTTGTCGGCGATCTTGGACAGGTTGTAGATGTCCGGGGCCCACGACACGCAGGCGGCGATGCTCTTGTCCGCGTTGAAGGCGGCGGCGGCCTGGAAGGCGTCTTCGGTGTAGACGAACTGGACCTCGGACGGCTGCACGCCGCCGTTCACCAGGGCATTGAGGAGGAAATATTCGGACGGCGAGTTCTGGGCGAGCACGACCTTCTTGCCGCGGAGGTCGGCAACGGTTGGCTTGGCCGGGTCCTTCGCGGCCTTGCGGCGGATCACGATGCCGTCACCGCCGTTGGAGAAGTCCACCTGCTGATAGATGCGCGGGGAGAGGCGGGTGTCCTGTTTGAACTGGTCCATAAACAGCGGCACCATGTCGAGCGTGGCCCAGCCGATGTGGACCTTGCCGGCGGCGTAGGCGTCGCGCATGGCCACGGGGTTGTCGATGAGCACCAGCTCGACCTTGAACGGCTGGCCGGACGGCGTGGTCCAGACCTTGCCGGCGGTGCCGCCCTCGTTCTGGAGGATGATCGGGGCCCAGCCGGCCCAGACGTTGAGTGCGAACTTCACGGTGCGCGCCTGGAGCGGTTCATAGGCGCTGGTGCCCTTCAGCGGCGGCAGCTTCTCGCTGGGCTTGAAGGTGTACTCCTTGACGGTGGTCGGGACGTTCGCGTCCTGCGCTTCCGCGCCCGAGGCCTGCTTGAGGTCGGCGGCGGTGATGGTGGTCGGGGCGTGTTCGTTGCCCTTCGGGAAGAGCACGTTCCGGAATCCATACGCGAGCAGGCCAGCGACAACGCAGGCGAGCACGACGAAGAACAACGGTTTCGGTTTGGGCGATTCGTTCATGGTCGTTGTGATAAGCGCGGGCCCTCATGCCGCGCGGTTTTCCTTGGGGTCTCTCGTCCGCGATGCCGGTTTCCAACAGATTCCCGGAAGCACCGGGAGACATGCGGGAGACAAAGCGGACGTCCGTTGTCCTATGAATTGTGAACAACTCCATCAATACATTTCGGGTTCCAAACAGGGACCTCTTTTCCATGGGACGCGCGGCCCGGAATCATGTTCCGTGTCCCCATGTCCACCGCGACTCACAGCAAGACCATCGGCTACCTGCTCTGGATCTTCGGCTTCACCGGCTCCCACCGGTTCTATTACGGGCGGCCGGTGACCGGCGTGATCTGGTTTTTCACCGCGGGCCTGCTGGGCATCGGCTGGCTCATCGACCTGTTCCTGATCCCCTCGATGGAGCGGCAGGCGGCGCGGAACTTCACCGGCGGGCGCTACGACTACTCCGTGGCGTGGATCCTCCAGACTTTCCTCGGGGTGTTCGGCGTGCACCGCTTTTACCTCGGAAAGATCGGGACGGGCGTCCTGTGGCTGCTGACCGGCGGCCTGTTCGGCCTCGGCTGGCTCTACGACTTCTGCACGCTGAACGACCTCGTGGACGAGCGGAACCGCACACCCGTCAGCGGCCGGTTGGCAGCCGCCCGTTGAACGGCGCGGCGATGCTCTCACCCTCGATGAAATACGAGGGAAGTAGTTTTTGCCCCGGCGCGCGGTCCTGGCGGGAGGGGTTGTCCAGCCACTCCATGACGCCGGCGACGAGGTCCGTGATCGACATCCCGCCGAGCATGCCGAGTTTCGGCCGGAACCACTCGATTTCCGCCGAACTCTCCATCACCAGCACTGAGAGATGCTCGGGAATGCGGAGGCCGCGGCGGTTGCAGAACGAAAGCAAGCCGGACAGGGCGAGCGCGTTGTTCACGATGATTGCCGTAGGCGGTGTGATGCGGAACAGCTCCTCCAGCACCGTCTGGAGGCCCTCCGGAGTCTCATCCCAGGCGGGCAGGTTGTAGGGCGAGGCGGTGACGGAAACGGCCGCCAGCTCCTCGGTGAAGGCCCGTGCCATCCGGCCGGGAGTCGGGGCCTCCCGCACGAAGCGTTCGCAAAGAAGCGCGATGCGGCGGTGGCCGCGGCCGGTCAGGACCTGCATGGCCTCCCGCAGCGCGAGGCTGGAGTCGATGCCGACGCTGTCGATCTCGATGCCGAGCGAGCGACCGCCGAGGGCGAGCACCGGCACGTCCTGCCGCGAAAACCAGTCGAGGTCCTCCCACACGCCGAGATAAACGATGCGTGCGTCCGCCCCGCGCTCGTTCATGAACCGGCCGAGCCCGCGGTGTTTCCGCCGGACGGCGGCGAGGTCCGGCTGGTCGTGCGCGAGCACATGCCCGCCGCGCGAGATCGCCTCGCCGAGCATGGCGAGGAAGCGGTGGTCACCGCGGTCCATCGTATGATAGTCCCGCCCCAGCAGCAGGTCGACCCTCAGGCTGTCCGCGGACGCCACCGAAGGCAGCGAGCGCACCGAACGTTTGAGCCCTTGGCTCGGCGACGAGAGATGGCCCTGTTCCGTCAGCAAGGCCAGGGCATTGCGGACGGTGGCGCGGCTGACGCCGAGCTGAGCCGCGAGATGGCGTTCGCCGGGAAGAGTGGGCCATCGCCGGGCTTGCAATCCCGTCTTGATGACCTCGGCCGTGGATTCGCTGATCGAAATAGCGCGCGGAAGGTGCATGGCAATGAACAAAAAAACCTAGGGACAAACGTGAATCTCACCCTGCAAGGCCACCCCGGAGAGTCAAACTGAAACTTGGGATATTCTTTGCAATCAGGAGGTTGCATCGAATTTCGAGCGGTCGGATTCTGGGTTTCGACCGCGGTGGGATTTGGCCCATTCCAGTAGACACCGGGAGAGCCGCAACAACGATCTGGTGGTTCGCTCGACAGACCACCAACGATTCGAAGAATATCACAAGCCGTCCCGGGCCATCCCATTTCACCCTCCGTCGTCATCACCGGTGGGCTTTTCCCGTCGGGATTTTTCGGCGAGCTTGAGGAACTTGTCCCGGATCTTGTCGAGGTCCTCGTCCTCCAACTCCTCGAGGTCGAGCAGGCTGTTGTTCGCCTGTTCGAGGGCGCGGATCAGCTCGTCGAGCTTGATCTGGAGCGCCTCCGAATCGCGGTTCTGGGTGTCCTGGATCAGGAACACCATCAGGAAGGTGATGATGGTGGTGCTGGTGTTGATGACGAGCTGCCAGGTGTCGCTGTACTTACACACGGGACCGAAAGCCGCCCACACGATCAACAGCAGCACGGCACTGGCGAAGGTGGCGGGCTTGCCCGCATAACGGGAGGTGTTCTTGGCGAAGCGGGTGAACAGCGAGTTCTTCTTCGTGGGCATGGCGGTGGCTGGGTTTCCAACTGGCACACTAACGGCATCCGCGCGGGAATCAAATGACGGCCCGGAGGAATGACTGGCGCCGCCGGAACGGTTCCGCCAAGGTGCAGCCAGCCATGAATGTTCCGGCCCCGCGCTCCTGGATCTGCCTGCTCGCCCTCGTCTCCGCCGTCCACGCGGCTCCGGACTACCCCGTCACCCGCAAGGTCGACGTCTCCGACGACTACCACGGGACGAAGATCGCCGATTCCTACCGCTGGCTGGAGGACGACAACGCGAAGGACACCAAGGCGTGGACCAAGGCCCAAAACAAGGTGACGCAGGCCTGGCTCGCCGCGATCCCGCGCCGCGAAACGATCCGCAAGCGCCTGCGCGAGCTGTGGGACTACCAGCGCGTGGGCACCCCCTTCCGCTCCGGCGACAAGTGGTTCACCTACCGCAACACCGGCCTCCAGAATTTCGCCGTGCTCTACGTGTCCGACTCTCCCGGCGGCGAGCCGAAGGTGCTGCTGGACCCGAACACGCTCTCGAAGGACGGCACCGCCTCGGTGGAATTCGAGGCCGCCAGCGAGGACGGCAAGCGGCTGGCCTACGCCGTGTCCCGCGCCGGAAGCGACTGGCAGGAGATCCGCGTGCGCGACACCACCACCGCGAAGGATCTGAAGGACGTGGTGAAGTGGGTGAAGTTCAGCGGCATCGGGTGGGCGAAGGACGGCGGCGGATTCTACTACAGCCGCTATGACGAGCCGAAGAAGGGCGAGGCGCTGACCGGCACCAACGAGTTCCAGAAGTTCTACTTCCACAAGCTCGGCACGCCGCAGTCCGCGGACGTGCTGGTCTACGAGCGCAAGGACCACCCCACCTGGGGCATCGGCGGCGGCGTGACCGAGGATGGCGGCTACCTCGTCATCACGTGCAGCGAGGGAACGGAGGAGAAAACCATCGTGTTCTACAAGGACCTCTCGAAGCCGGACTCGAAGGTCGTGGACCTGCTGCCGGACAACGACGCGGAATACAGCTTCATCGACAACGAGGGCCCGGTTTTCTATTTCAAAACCGACCTCAACGCCTCGCGGGGACGGGTCATCGCCATCGACACCCGCGAGCCCGCCCGCGACAAGTGGAAGGAGATCATCCCGGAATCCAAGGACCTGCTCGAGGGAGTCTCGACCGTCGGCGGCGTGCTCACCTGCCACTACCTCCAGGACGCGAAGGCGGCGCTGAAGAGCTACGACCACCAGGGCAAGTTCCTGCGCGACATCCCCCTGCCCGGCATCGGCAGCATCTACGGCCTGGAGGGCCGGAAGGAATACAAGGAGACCTACTACAACTTCAGTGGATTCACCCAGCCCGGCACCGTCTACCGACTCGATCCCGTCACCGGCGAGAGCACGCTGTGGCGGCAGCCGAAGGTCCATTTCAACCCGGACGATTTCGAAACGAAGCAGGTGTTCTACCCGAGCAAGGACGGCACCAAGGTGCCGATGTTCATCGTCCACAAGAAGGGTCTGAAGCTCGATGGCACGAACCCCACCCTGCTCTACGGCTACGGCGGCTTCGCCATCAGCAGCCCGCCGGACTTCTTCATCCCGCGGATCGCGTGGCTGGAGATGGGCGGCATCTACGCCCAGGCGAACATCCGCGGCGGCGGCGAGTACGGCCGGGACTGGCACGAGGCCAGCATCAAGACGCGGAAGCAGAATGGCTTCGACGACTTCATCGCCGCGGGCGAATGGCTGGTCGCGAATCGCTACACCTCGTCCCCGAAGCTCGCGATCCAGGGCGGCAGCAATGGCGGCCTGCTCGTCGGCGCGTGCTTGGTGCAGCGGCCGGACCTTTTCGGCGCGGCGATCCCGCAGGTGGGGGTCATGGACATGCTGCGGTTCCCGAAGTTCACCATCGGCAAGGCCTGGGAAACGGAATACGGCGATCCGCAGAAGGAGGAGGACTTCAAGGCGCTGTCCGCCATCTCCCCCTACCACAACCTCAAGCCCGGCACGCGCTATCCCGCCACGCTGGTGATGACCGCCGATCACGACGACCGCGTGGTGCCCGCGCACAGTTTCAAGTTCGCCGCCCGTCTCCAAGAGTGCCAGCCGAAGGACGGCCCGCCGGTGCTGATCCGCATCGAGTCCAGCGCCGGCCACGGCTCCGGCACCTCGCTGAGCAAGGAGATCGACCAGTCCGCCGACGAGTGGGCGTTCCTGAGCAAGGTGCTCGGGATGGAGTGAAAGGAGTAGAGGCTTTAGCCGAGGAAGGTCTTCCGGGGGCGGAGGCCTGAAAGTTTGCTAGTTGCCGGTGTTCAGTTTTCAGGAAGGGAGGAGATCCCGTTTCGGCTGCTCCCGAAGGAATCGTATCGCATCCGGCTCTTGGTCTTCTCTGGATTCTGGACTCTGGGTTCTCGGCTTGGCCGTCCCGCTCACCAGCCTCCGCCCCCCGAAGACCCTCCTCGGCTAAAGCCTCAACTCCGACAAATCGGCTGGCCACGGTCCGTATGGCGGACCAGTTGTTTGTCGTTCCTTTATGAAAATCCCGTCTCCGCTGGTCTGCCTGTCCGCCCTCACCTGTCTCACCCACGCCGCCTCGGCCTACCCGGCCGCGCGGAAGGAAAACGTCACCGACGACTACCACGGCACGAAGGTGGCCGATCCCTACCGCTGGCTGGAGGATGACAACGCCGCCGACACCAAGGCCTGGGTCCAGGAGGAGAACAAGGTCACCCGGGATTTCCTCGCCGCGATCCCGCGCCGCGAATCGATCCGCGAGCGCCTGCGCACCCTCTGGAACTACGAGCGCATCGGCGCGCCGACCGAATACGGCGGCAAGTGGTTCTTCAGCCGCAACAGCGGTCTCCAGAACCAGGCGGTGCTGATGGTCGCGGATTCGCCCGAGGCGGAGGGCAAGGTCCTGCTCGATCCGAACACGCTCTCGAAGGACGGCACCGTTTCCCTCGCCGGCCAGAGCCCGAGCGAGGACGGCAAACTGCTCGCCTACTCGCTCTCCGCCGGCGGCAGCGACTGGCAGGAAATCCGCGTCCGCGACGTGGCCACCGGCAAGGACCTGGAGGACCATCTCAAATGGGTGAAATTCAGCGGCGTGTCCTGGAAGAAGGACGGCAGCGGGTTTTTCTACAGCCGCTACGATGCACCGAAGGAGGGCGCGGCGCTGACCCAGAAGAACGAGTTCCAGAAGCTCTGCTTCCACAAGATCGGCACGCCGCAGGCCCAGGACCCGATCGTTTACGAACGCAAGGACCACGCCAACTGGGGCATCCACGGCGGCGTGACCGAGGACGGGCGCTACCTCGTGATCGGCATCAGCCAGGGCACCGATCCGAAGAACCGGGTGTTCTTCAAGGAGATCGCGGACAACGCGAAGGTGGTGGAGCTGCTGCCGGACGCGGATGCCGAGTATGACTTCATCGACAACGACGGGCCGGTGTTCTTCTTCAAGACCGACCTCGATGCGCCGCGCGGCCGCGTGATCGCGATCGACACCCGCGAGCCCGCGCGAGCGAACTGGAAGCAGGTCATCCCGGAGAGCAAGGACCTGCTCAAGGGCGTGTCATCGGTGGGCGGCCAGCTCGTTTGCCAGTATCTCCAGGACGCGAAGAGCGCGGTGAAGTGCGTGGGCTTCGATGGCAAGCTGATCCGCGAGCTGGCGCTGCCCGGCCTGGGCAGCGCCGGTGGATTCGCCGGGAAGAAGGAGGCCAAGCAGACCTTCTACGGCTTCTCCACCTTCACCGAGCCCGGCTCGATCTACCGCCTCGATCTGGCGACCGGTGAAAGCAAGCTGTGGCGGAAGCCGAAGGTCGGCTTCGACAGCGACGCCTATGAGAGCGAGCAGGTGTTCTACCCGAGCAAGGACGGCACCAAGGTGCCGATGTTCATCGTCCACAAGAAGGGCCTGAAACTCGATGGCTCCAACCCGACGCTGCTCTACGGCTACGGTGGCTTCGACACCAGCCTGACACCGGGCTTCTCGATCCCGCGCGCGGTGTGGCTGGAGATGGGCGGCGTGCTGGCGGTGGCGAACCTGCGCGGTGGCGGCGAATACGGCCGCGAGTGGCACGAGGCCGGCACCAAGCTGCGGAAACAGAATGTCTTCGATGACTTCATCGCCGCGGGTGAATGGCTGATCTCGCACCAATACACCTCGACACCGAAGCTCGCGATCCAGGGCGGCAGCAATGGCGGCCTGCTCGTCGGCGCGTGCCTGGCGCAGCGTCCGGACCTCTTCGGCGCGGCGCTGCCGCACGTGGGCGTGATGGACATGCTGCGTTTCCACAAGTTCACTATCGGCTGGGCGTGGCAGAGCGACTACGGCAGCTCGGACAATGCGGACGAGTTCAAGGCGCTCTACGCCTACTCGCCGTACCACAACCTCAAGTCCGGCACGCGTTATCCGGCCACCCTGGTGATGACCGCCGACCACGACGACCGCGTGGTGCCCGCGCACAGCTTCAAGTTCGCCGCGCGCCTCCAGGAATCGCAGGCGCAGGACGGGCCGCCGGTGCTGATCCGCATCGAAACCAGCGCCGGCCACGGCGCGGGCACGGCGCTCAACAAGAGCATCGAGCAATCCGCCGACGAGTGGGCGTTCCTGACCAAGGCGCTCGACATGAAGAAGGATTGATGGACCCGGCGGGCGGGGACATGCTCCGCCCCGCCCCATGATCCTCCACACGCTCACGCAGGTCCAGGACCTCCCGATGTCCGTCGCGGAGGCCTGGGCCTTTTTTTGCGCCCCGGCCAATCTCCAGGCCATCACACCGCCGGACATCCGTTTCGAGTTCATCGGCGACCACTCCGGGCCGATGTACGAATCCCGGATCCTGCGCTACCGCATCGGCATCGCGCCGCTGGTCACGGTGAACTGGGTCACCGAGATCAAGGCGGTGCGGGACGGGCATTCGTTCGTGGATGAGCAGCGGTCCGGGCCGTATGCCTTCTGGCACCACCGCCACACCTTCGAAACCATCGCGGGCGGCACGCGGATGACCGATGAAATCCACTACGCCGTGCCCGGCGGGCCGATCGGCAATCTCCTCCATCCGCTGCTGGTCCGGCCGAAGCTGGAGAAGATCTTCCAATTCCGCCGCGAGGAACTCGTGCGACGGTTCGGGACGGTGGGTTGACCAGTCTCTTTGCCCCGGTAGGGGCAGTGGAATGTTAGCCGGTGGCAAGGAGCGAAGCGACGCCCCCACCGGTTGGACGGCGGTGGTAATTCGCGTCCCGGCAGGGACGCGGGAGGCGCTCCCTCAATCGACGAACCGCGCATCGTATTCCACTTCGCATTTGGCCAGAAACTCGCGGTATTCCTCTTGGAACGACTTCTTCCGGTGATGTTCTTCCTGCCGGGCGATGTAGCGCCTCACATCCTCACGTGACGATGGGCTGACGGTGAACGCGCCGTATCCCTCCTGCCATTGAAACTCCTTCAATCCGATGGTGCGATGCACCCATTCGGAGGAAGGTCGTTTGATATCCCGCATCACGTCCGAGAGGCGATGAACGGCCTGAAGACCAATGAGCGCGTGGACGTGATCGGCCACCCCGCCGATCGCCTCGGGGAACACGTTCAAATCCCGGAATGCCCCTCCCAGATATGCGTGCAGGCGTCCTCTCCATTCGGTGTCGATCCATGGCTGGCGGTCCTTCGTGGAGAAGATCACGTGGACATGCAAACTGAGATGAGTGGACGACATGATGGGAGGATGGCGGGTGCTTGGGTTCCGCTTCAAGGGTGAAACCTCCCTTCCGCGTCCCAGCCAGGCCGCGGATCTCGTTTCGAAAAGGCAATCGGGCCCCTTCTTTGCCCCGGCAGGGGCACCGGATGGTAGCCGGTGGCGGAGGAGCCTAGGCGACGACCCCACCGGTCACGCCGCGGACATGGAATGGCATCCCGGCAGGGATGCGGGAGACCTGCGAAGTCGATAGGCATCCGGTGGTCTCAACGCGAAAACCGCTCTCCCGCATACCTCCGGCATGCGATTCAAACCAACCATCTCAACCGGTGGGGGCGTCGCTTCGCTCCTTGCCACCGGCTACCATCCCATGCCCCTACCGGGGCAAAGAGCCTCTTACTCCATCCACCGCTCGATCGCGAGGCGGATGCCGGCGGCCTTGTGGAGGGTTTCCTCGTATTCCTTCTGCGGATCGGAGTCGGCCACGATGCCGCCACCGACGTCGTAACTCAACCGCCCGCCATCCCGGACGAGGGTGCGGATGGCGATGTTGAACTGGCTTTCGCCATTGAAGCCGAACCACCCGATGGCGCCGCAGTAGAGGCCGCGCTCGCGCTGCTCCAATTCGGAAATGATCTCCATCGCCCGCTTCTTCGGCGCGCCGGTGATGCTGCCGCCGGGGAAACACGCGGCCAACGCGTCGATGGCGGTCGTGCCTTCGCGCAACGTGCCGGTGACCGTGGAGACGAGGTGGTGGACCTGCTCGAGCGTTTCGAGCTTCAGCATCTCGGCGACGTGCACGCTGCCGAACTCGCAGACCTGTCCGATGTCGTTGCGGAGCAGGTCGGTGATCATCACCAGTTCGGAGATTTCCTTGGCGGAAGTCTGGAGCTCGTAGGCGCTGCGGCGGTCATCATCCGGATCCGGGAAACGCGGGCGGGTGCCCTTGATCGGGCGGGTCTCGATGCCGCGGCCGGAGATGCGCAGGAAGGTCTCGGGTGAGGAACTCAGCACCTCGGTGCCACCGAGCGCCAACCACGCGGCCATCGGCGCGGGCGTGGCCTCGCGGAGGTGGCCGTAGAGCGGAAACAACGAGCCGCCCTCGACCGTCGCGCGGAACGATTGCGAGAGATTGACCTGATAGATGTCCCCCGCCGCGATCCATTCCTGGGCACGGCGGACATTGTCCAAATACCGCTCGCGCGGCGTGCACGATTGGAACGCGCCGACGCGCACCGGATCATCGGGCAGCTCCCGCAGTTCGGACGACAGCGTGCCGGCTTCCCACCACTCGCCGCGGTCGTGGATGAACACGAGCATCTCGGGAAACTCGCCAAAGACGAAATCGCCCTCGTAGCCGACCCAACCACAGAGGCCGCCGAGCGGGAAGCCGCGGTCCGCAGTTTCGCCACGCGAGGCATCGAGGATCGCCTGCAACCGCGCGCGGTCGCCGGAACGGTGGAGATTGCCCTCGATCAGGCTCAACGGCCGCGCCGCGATCACGGAAACCGGCATCGGCGCACTGGAGGGCTGGTTGCCGGCGGTATCGAAGAACACCAGCCCGCCGAGATGGCGCAGCCGTGCGGCCACGTCCGCGGGCATCAGGCCCTCGAGGCGTGGCTGGCGGACGGCGGAACGCGTCAGCGGGTCGGCCATGACCGCGGCAGGAAACTACCACCCGCCCCGGCTGGCAAGGCGGAAGACCGCTCACGGCCGCGGGAACTCGACCCGCGCGGACACCGGGAAGTGGTCCGAGGGCAGCGGCTCGGGATCGACCACGATGTCCGCGTCCAGCACCCGCGCGCCCTTCGACACCAGGATGTGGTCGACGTTGCGGGTGCCCGCGCGCTTGCCCTCCCAGAAGTGGAGCGTGGTGCGGTTGCCCTCGCCGCGGTGGCGGCTGTCGAAGGCATCGACGAGGCCGTTTTTCCAACCGCCCTGGCCGAGCAGGTAGGTCACGGCAGGGTTGCCCTCCACCGCGTTGAAATCGCCGAGCAGCACCACCGGCTCGTCGGCGTGGCGGCGGGAGTCGATGCGCTGGGCGATCAGGCGCGCGGCGCGCTCGCGGGACGGCTGGTTGCGGTGGTCCCAGTGGGTGGCGAAGACGTAGAAGGAGCGGTCGGTGGCGCGGTCGGTGAGCCGGGTCCAGCAGGCGATACGCGGGATCTCGTTGCCCCAGGTTTTCGAACCGGGGATCTCCGGGGTGTCGGACAACCAGAAGGTCCCGGCGTCCGAGGTGTCCTTCACGAAACGGTCGGCGCGGTAGAAGATGCCGGTGTATTCCCCTTCCCGCCGGCCATCGTCGCGGCCGACGCCGGTGAAATCGTAGTCCGGCAGCGAGGCCCGCAGGTCCGCCACCTGGCCGTGGAGCGCCTCCTGGACCGCGAAAACGTCCGGCGACATCCGGGTGAGACTGCGGACGGAGGCGATCACCCGCTCGTGCCAATTGCGCGGGCCGCGGTCGCCCTCGTTCTCATAGCGCAGGTTGAAGGTGACCAGGCGCAGCGCGATGGCACCGTCCTCCCGCACCGGGACCGCCTTGGGCGTCCGGACGGTCTGCCGCCGGCCGCAGCCGCAGAGCAGCACGGCCATCACGGGGAGGATCCATCCGACACGCATCCGCGGCACTCTCCGCAGGACGGTCCGGATGTCAATGACCGCGGCGGATTGGTCATTGAAAGAAGACCGCGGTTTTTTCACGTTAAGGGCCGACCCTTTTTGTCCGTACCCGATTGATTTCATGAAACATCCGCTCCTTGCCTCGATGATGGCGCTATCCGGCCTCGCCGCCGCCGACAGCCTGCCGCTGATTCCCCAGCCCGTGTCCGTGAAACCGGGCGAAGGCGCCTTCGATTTCACCGCCGCCACCGGCATCCGCTACGACCGCACGCTGAAGGCCGAGGCCGACCTCTTCGCCGCCGACCTCCAGAAGCTCACCGGCAACGCGCCGAAGACCGCCAGCGAGGAAATGCGGATCCTCCTGCCCAGCGAAATCCGCCTGGACGTCGATGCCGCCGCGGATCTGCCCGTCGGCGGCTACAAGCTGGAGATCACGCCGAAGACGGTGGTCGTCACCGGCAAGGACGCCGCCGGGGCCTACTACGGTACCCGTACCCTGCTCCAGCTCCTGCCCGCCGCCAACGACCCGGCGTGGAAGGACCAGGCCCCGGAAAAACTCCCCGCCGTTTCCATCAGCGACTACCCGCGTTTCGCCTGGCGCGGCATGATGCTCGATTGCGGCCGCCACTTCTTCGAGGTGAAGGACGTGAAGCGCTTCATCGACGAACTGGCCTACCACAAGCTCAACGTCTTCCACTGGCACCTCACGGAGGACCAAGGCTGGCGCATCGAGATCAAGAAGTACCCGAAGCTCACGGAGACCGGCTCCTGGCGCGAGTCCTCCCCGCCCTATGGCAACCGCAATTCCGACGACGGCAAGCGCTACGGCGGCTTCTACACCCAGGAGCAGGTCAAGGACATCGTCGCCTACGCCACCGCCCGCCACATCACCGTGGTGCCGGAAATTGAAATGCCCGGCCACGCCGCGGCGGCCATCACCGCCTACCCGAAGCTGGGCAACGATGACATCCCGGGCTACGCGCCGAAGGTGATGACCCGCTGGGGCGTGCACCCCTACACCTTCGCGCCCACCGAGGACACCTTCCGCTTCATCGATGACGTCTTCACCGAGGTCTGCGCGCTGTTCCCCTCGAAGTACATCCACATCGGCGGCGACGAGGCCCCGAAGGACCAGTGGGACAAGTCCCCGCGGGTGCAGGAGCTGAAGAAGAAGGAGAACCTCAAGGACGGCCACGACGTGCAGAGCTACTTCGTGAAGCGCGTGGAGAAGATCCTGGCGAAGAAAGGCCGCAAGCTGATCGGCTGGGACGAGATCCGCGAGGGCGGCCTGTCCCCGGAAGCCACCGTGATGTCCTGGCGAGGCGAAAAGGGCGGCATCGATTCCGCCAAGGAAGGCCACGACGTGGTGATGGCCGCGAACTCGCACCTCTACTTCGACCACTACCAGGAGCCGAAGGAAGCCGCGCTGGCCAAGGGCGGCGACAAGGAAGCGATCGGCGGATTCCTGCCGCTCTCGAAGGTCTATTCCTATGACCCGGTGCCGAAGGCCCTGACCGCCGCGGAAGGCAAGCATGTCCTCGGCGTGCAGGCCCAATTGTGGGCCGAGTACTTCCACGATTTCCCGAAGATGGAGTACATGGCCTTCCCGCGCATCGCCGCGCTGGCCGAGATCGCGTGGACGCCGCTGGAGCGGAAGAACTTCGAGGACTTCCGCGGCCGTCTCGACGGCGTGCTGAAGCACTACGACGCCGCGGGCCTGAAACACGGCGATCCGGACCAACCGAAGTGAATTTCCGGCGGCAGGCCGCGTCCAACAGGCACCGGGCGACCCCCGGTGCCTGATGACCCGAACACCCCGACAATTTCACACGAGTTCTTGCAATGCGGCCCATCCGGGTGAAGCTGATGCTCCGCATCCCATGACAGTCCGCGACCTCGTCCTACCCGCCTTTTTTGGCGACGCCTTGGCCCTAGGAGCCCACTGGATCTACGATGACGCCGAGATCGCGGAAGCCTTCCCGGATGGCATCCGTGACTACGAGGATCCGCGCAGCGACTACCATCCCGGCAAGCAGGCCGGCGACTTCACCCATTACGGCGACCAGACGCTGGTGCTGCTGGAATCACTCGATCGCCACCGTGGCTTCGATGCCGCGGCCTGGCGCAAGGACTGGCTGACCTACTGGCGCGGCAAGCCGAACTCGTACCTCGACGGCGCGACCCGCCGCACGCTGGAGAACTCCGCCGCCGGGCTGGACCGGCCCTCGGAGAGCCACGACCTCGGCGGAGCCGCGCGCGCGGCCGCCCTGTTTGCCCTGAACTTTTCCAACGATGACGAGGCGGTGGCCGCCGCCCGCGCGCAGACCCACCTCACCCACGGCGACCCGCGGGTCCCGGCCGTGGCGGAGTTCATCACCCTCGCCACCCGCCGGGTATTGGAGGGGGCTTCGTTCGCCCACGCCTTCGAGTCCGCCGCCACCGAGGGCATGCCCGATCTGGCCGCCGCCCATGAGGCCGCGCAGGGCTCGGACGAGGATCTCACCAATCTCGGCTTGAGCTGCGACGTGGCGAAGGCGTTTCCGCTGATGGTGGCCCTGGCCCTGAAGCACGAAAGCGACCCGGTGGCCGCCCTGCGTGAGAATGCCCGGCTCGGCGGCGACTCCGCGGCACGCGGGATTCCGCTGGGGCTGCTGATGGGCGCAAAGCATGGATTGGCTGCTTTTCCCTCCGTTTGGTCCGGGAAATTGACCAAGTTTGACCGGATCTCGTCGGTTTTGGACCGGCTGGCCCTGTTGCCTGCGTGAAAATTCGCACGATTCCGGCATTTCTCGTGCTTGCCAGCCCTCGCGGGAATGCGTTCCCTGCGCGCGCGACATGGCTGAAGGACTTGCTATCATGACCTCGGGCGGTGATGCCGCCGGGATGAACCCCGCGATCAAATGCGCGGTCGAATATGCGGCGGCGAAGGGCTACAAGCCCTTCCTTGTCTACGACGGCCTCCGTGGCCTGATCGACGACCGGATCGTGGAAGCCAACCGCGAGCTCGTCTCCGGCATCCTCCACCGCGGCGGCACCATCCTGCGTTCCTCCCGCTCGCAGCGGTTCTTCGACATCGAATACCGCCGCCAAGCCTACGAAAACCTGAAGCGCCGCGGCATCAGCAAGCTCATCGTCATCGGCGGCGACGGATCTTTCCGTGCCCTCAACCAGTTCTACGCGGACTTCGGCGTGCCCTTCGCCGGCATCCCGGCCACGATCGACAACGACATCGCCGGCACCGACTACTGCCTCGGCGTGGACACGGCGCTGAACATGATCCGCCAGTCCGTCGACTCGATCCGCGACACCGCCAGCTCGTTCTCCCGCGCCTTCGTGATCGAGGTGATGGGCCGCCACTGCGGCTACCTCGCCCTCACCAGCGCCCTGTCCTGCGGCGCGGAGATTTGCCTCGTCCCGGAGCTGGAATACGACCTCAACGCCATCGGCGCCCGCCTCAAGCACGAGATCAACCACGAAGGCCGTGGCTACATCATCGCCATCGTCGCCGAGGGCGTGAAGATGTCCGACTACCTGACCCGCTGGATCAAGGACTCGCTCGACATGGACGCCCGCCTGACGGTGCTCGGCCATGTCCAGCGCGGCGGCTCGCCGACCGTCCAGGACCGCATCATGGCCTACAAGTTCGCGGTGGGCGCGGTGGAAGCCCTCCACGCCGGCGAAACCAACGCCATCATGGTCTACCGCGACGGCACCTACGGCCACCTGCCGATCCACACGGTGGTGGACTCGAAGTACAAGATCGACCCGGCCCTCATCCGCCTCGGCGCGCCGCTGGGCCGCTGAGTCCCCATGTAGCCGAAAGTTCCGCTTTCGGATTGTCCCCGCCAGCTCCAATTGGCGGGGCGGTGAGGCCAGGCGACGCCCACCCCACCGGACGGCTGGAGCCGCCCGATACATTCTGAAAGCGGAGCTTTCAGCTACAATCTCACCCGATCAGCTTCCCCAGCCGTTTCTCCAGCCACTCCCGGGCCGCGCGGGTCTTCACCGCGCAGGCCCAGATGGTGACGACGTGCCAGCCCATGGCGCGCAAGGCAGCCTCGTTGCGGACATCGCGGACCTTGTTGCCCGTAATCTTCGCCGTCCACCACTCGGTGCGGCTGGAGGGGATGCGGAAGTCCCCGCAGTGCTCATGGCCGTGCCAGAAGCAGCCGTGGACGAAGACCACGGTGCGGTAGCGCGGCAGCACCAGGTCCGGCCGCCCGGGTAGGGACCGATTCAGCGGGCCATTCACCGTGAAGCGGTAGCCGTGGCGGTGCAGCAGCGCGCGCACCACTCGCTCCGGCTTGGTGTCACGGCCGCGGATGCGGGCCATGACCTCGGAGCGTTTCTCGGCGGACCAAACATCGGCCATGATCCGGGCAACCTGGCGGCGAAACGGCCCGGGCGATAGCGAAAAGACGGCCCCCATCCGGAGATCATGAGCACTTCGGGGGGAGCTCCGGATGGGGACCGAAAAGGAAAATGGACGCTTCAGTGGCGCTCGAACCACCCGACCAACACGAGAGCCGCGATCGACAGCGCGATCATGGAAGCACCGGCCCAGGCGAGGATCGGCGAGGCGTGCGGGTTGGTGAGCCGGGTGAGTGATCGCTGAAGCACGGGAGGCAACTCCCGCGGTGCGCTGCGGCGGACGAGGGCTTCTAGTTCTTGATCGGATAGCATCATTCGGTGGGACTGAGGAGTGGACGCAGTTTTTCCAAGGCCAGGCGGTAGCGGGACGCCGCCGTGTTCTTCGAAATGTTCAGCAGACCGGCGATCTGCTCGAACGTCAGATCCGACCAGAGCTTCAAGCTGACGACCTCCCGGAACATCAGTGGAAGCTGATCGAGCGCGGTCTGCACCCGCTGGCGATCGTGCTCCAGATCGGAGGGCAGCACCGGCGGATCAGCCTCCCCGGCCTGGCTTTGCCACTGCCAATCGCTCTCGCGGCGGCTGCGGCTGGTCTCGGACCGGGTCAGGTCGATGGCGCGCTGGCGGATGCAGGCCAGGGCGAGCGGGAAATCGGGCGGATTGGAGAGCGAGCCCCCGTTCCACAACTCCGTGACAACGGATTGCACAAGGTCCTCGGCCTCATGCGCGAAACGGCAGAACTGCCGGGCGTGCGCGAACAGTTTCCAACCATGTTCGTGCACCCAAGCGTTCCAGCGATGTCGAAGATCGGAGTCATGACTACTCATTCCGGCGGGCAACCTAGAATCGGAGACAACTCCGATTTGTGTCACGACATGCATGAAAAACATGTCGAATACCGGAATATCTTTCGCCGGATAGGACGCTCAGGAAGACGCAGGATTCCCCGCCTTGCTCCGGGTGGACCATATGAATGCCGCCGCCACCCAAGAGAGGACCAAAGTCGCCACCCACAACATCAACGGGTTGCGCTGATAGACCGCGAGTCCGACCGAGGGACCAAACAAGGTGGCTCCACTCCATGTCATGGAAATCACCCCCTGATATCGGCCGCGCATGTCATCCGGTGCCAGTCCGGCGAGATAGCCATTGCTGATCGGGAACGACACGATTTCGCCGAGAGTGAGGATCACCATGCTGGTGACCAGAACCGGCACCGTGGCCCCAAAAGCATTCAAGCCCAGCCCTATTCCCACCAAGGCATATCCCGCCGCCATTATCCGCGGCGGGGGAAAGCGGCGGGTGAACGAGGTCAAGGGCAGCTCGAACAGCACCACCAGCAAGCCGTTCAGGGCCAGCAGGTAGCCGTAGGCTTGATCATTGAGCCCCGCTTTCGAAGTCGCCTGCAGGCCAAAGCTGCTGCTGATCTGGGTGAAGACCAGCGCCACCAGGAACGAGGACACCACCGCGAGCTGGAACGGTGGATTCGTCTTCATGTGGCGGAGCGCGTGGCTCCAGCCGTGGTTGTCCGAGGGCGGCGACACCCGGGTCCGGAGGCCGAACCACGCCGCGAAACCCATCACCAGCGTGGTGACGGCATCCCCGATGAAGAGCCAGGAGAACGAGTAGCGCACCATGAACCCCGCCGCCGCCATCCCCGCGGCGAAGCCCGTGTTCACCGCCAGCCGCTGACAGGAATACGCCCGCACCCGCAGCGCCGGGGGCACCAAATCGGCGATCAGGGCGCTGGCCGCCGGATTGTAGAGCGCCGTGAGCAGCGCCATCATGAACACGCAGCCCATCAGCGCGGGCAGCCCCTGCGCCTGGGACAGCAGCAGCATGAAAAACGCGCCGCCGAAGCAGGACCACATCATGGTCGCCCGCCGTCCGATCCGGTCCGAGAGGTAACCACCGAGGATTCCCGATACCAGCGAGCCCGCGCCGTAGGTGCTCAGCACCAGCCCGATCATCCACTCCTGATAGTTGCCATGGCCGACCTCCCGCTCGTGGCGCAGGTAGAGGGTCATGAACGGCATCACGAAATTGCCGAAGCGGTTGACCAGCGTGCCCCAGAACAGGATCCAGTACTCCAGCGGAAGGGTCCGCAGGTCCTGCCAGAGCGTGGTTTCGTGACGTGAGGCTTCCATTTACCCGGAACGGAACCGCGCCGTTCTTGCCGCGGCGAGTGGGACGGAATCGGCGAAGGAATTCCATGTTAATCGGCTCCCATGGGACGTTTTCCAAGGACTTGTGGCCCCCCTGGATCGTGGGAACGCGATCACGTGATTCCGCTGTGGCCGATTTTGTGGCAGTTTATCCCTGTCAGCGCGAGAGTCCCCCCGCTCAACCGCCGACCTTCTCCCCCCGGAAGATAACTCCCCCCGAGATCTCTAGATCGGCGGACGTCGGAATCCCCCCGTTCCGACATCCGCCGATCGGCTTTTCAGGCGGTTAGTTCAGGCCATGGCGACGGGCCCAGTCGCGGAGAAAGGGGACGCTTTGCCATGGGAGCCGGTGGTTGGCACGATCCCGGACCTGCATCACCTTGCGGCTTGAAGGATCCACATCCACCACACACCACCGGGTAGTCGGTTCCCAATCCTCCGCCAATCGGAAGCTGAAGATCGCAGCCCGGCCCTCGCGGCAGAGTTTTCCGTAAGTCGCCAAGCAGTTCTTCATCGCGCGGCCCTCCATCATCAGCTCGAGTTGGGTGGTCAGTTGCAGGATCTCCCACCGCCAGCGGCCCTGCGTACCGCTTTCGAACAGAGGGGGTTCCGGCATCGGCTCCCAGCGGTCTCTCAAGCAATGACTCAGCCGGAGACGGAACAAGGGGTTTCCCAACTCCGCCCGCGGCCACGCCACACCCTGCTGTTGGGATTGGGCCAAAGCTTTCCGCCAGAAGCGGCGTGCCTTGGTCCGCAGTTCGTCCCAAGGTAGACCGACCCATTTCAAGCCACTGGCCGATCCGGTCCATCGGAGCTCTTCTGCGAGGAAATCCACCACTTTCCCGAAATCCCGCTGTCCGGACCGGGTGACGGCCACCTTTGCCATCAACTTCAGCCAAACGGCATCGTTCCTGAAATCGGAGGCCATCCCGCTCTCCAGCACCAGCTTGCGGAACCTCGGACGGCAGCCGAGCGCCCGTAGCTGCCCCCAGCGCAGGGCCTGACGGATGGTGAAATCGGCCGGGGCTTGCATGGCGAGGTGCAGGGCCCGGGCACTGACGGAAGGTGGCATTCCCTGGGCACGTCGCAGGCTCTTGCCCGCGGAGGCCAGACAATACCAATCCCGCTCGGGACACGACAACGGTCCCTCGACGAACCACGCGGACTCGAAGAACGCCGGCACCGGATAGGGACCGAAGAGATGACGCAGCAACGACCGCCATTGAACGCGCGGCGAAGTGGTGGTGTCCGGCCACCAGTCTTCCGGTGGCTGGCACCAGGCGTCTGAATACCACACCATCCGGATCAGGACGGCCGACCGGAACTCCGATGGATGAACGGCCGTCAGCAGCCCGCTACGGTCCGCGACCACTTCGAAGAGCCTCCGGCACCTCGGCCGGAGGCGATCCGCAATGGGATTGGAGACCCGGAAGGTGCGGGCCAGCTGGCGGCAGTGCTGCCGGAGAGGGTTGGGACGGACATGGGATACGGTCCATGGCAGACCGTCGATGAGGTGGACGACGAGGCGTCCGGGCACGCGCCAGAAGCGCGGCTCGCGATGAGTGGACATGAGGATTCTCCTGTTCCTGGATTCAAGAACGGCAGCGCTGGCGACCGGCGGAACGAATGGACGCCGCTGCCGGGGCGCGCGTCAGCGGACGCGCGGACTCCGATGGCCACTGCTCGTGGCCGCGGAGGAATCAGGAGTGCTCGCTGGCGAAAATCATGTCGCGGGCAGCATGGGCGATGAGCCCCGGCGCGGCAAGCCCGGAGCCCGCTCCAAGCCGTGATATCATCCCTAGATTAGGGGAACGCGATCACGTGATTTCGCTGTGGCCGAATTTGTGGCAGTCTATCCATGTCAGCGCGAGAGTCCCCCCGATCGACCGCCGACCTTCTCCCCCCGGAAGAAAACAACTCCCCCCGAGCTTTCGATCGGCGGATGTCGGAATCCCCCCGTTCCGAGATCCGCCGATTGGTTTTTGGGTGGGTAGCACAAGCATTCCTGCTTGTGAGCGGGAGCGGTGCGATGCCCGGAGATGTTCCAAATGACCCGTGGGGATCGTCCGTGGATCTCCCCGGGCAGACGGAGTTCACACACTCACAAGCAAGGAATGCTTGTGCAACTAAACAAGACAGCCGCCGGATGGCTCCGGCGGCTGCTTGAAAGGAAGAACAAGAACGGGACAGGAATGTCCCTGCTCCTTGGTCAAGAATGGTGGCGGCGCTTCAGCTTGAGCTGGGCGAGGTTCTTCGCGATGACTCCCTGAAGGTGGGCGACTTCCTCGGCATCCGCGGCGTGGTCGAGGGACTTGAGGGCCTCCTCGGCGCGGTGGATGGCGGCTTCGGCCTTCGCTTCGTCGATCTCGGCTTCGCCGAGGGCGTTGTCGGTCAGGACGACGACCTTGGTGTCGGTGACTTCGGCGAAGCCGGAGCCGATGGCGAGATGAACGGTCTGGCCAGCCTTCTGGTAGCGGAGTTCGCCGGGCTTCAGGCCGGTCACGAGAGCGGCGTGATGCTCGAGGATGCCGAGTTCGCCGTCTTCACCGGGAAGGTAGACGTTCTCGACGGTGTCCGAGAACACCTTCTTTTCCGGGGTGACGACTTCGAGATGGAGGGCCATGGGGAAGGTTATTGGTTGGAGGTTAGAGGTTATTGAGGTTCTGGTTCTACCCAATAACCCTTAACAAATAACCTCTAACTTATAGCCGATCAGTCGCGGGAGACGGTGTCGATGCCGGCCTTCATGTAGAAGTTGCCTTCCGGCACATCGTCCCACTTGCCGTCGATGATCTCGGCGAAACCGCGGACGGTGTCTTCGAGGGAAACGAGGGCGCCCGGGACGTTGGTGAAGATTTCCGCCACGTGGAAGGGCTGGGTGAGGAAGCGCTGGATCTTGCGGGCGCGGAACACGGTGAGCTTGTCCGCGTCGGAAAGCTCGTCCATGCCGAGAATCGCGATGATGTCCTGGAGGTCCTTGTAGCGCTGCAGGATCTGCTGGACGCCACGGGCCACGCGGTAGTGCTCGGCACCCACGACTTCCGGCGCGAGGGCCTTGGAGGTGGAGGCGAGCGGGTCGACCGCCGGGAAGAGCGCCTGCTCGGCGAGGGAGCGCTCAAGCACGACCGTCGCGTCAAGGTGGGCGAAGGTGTTCGCCGGAGCCGGGTCGGTCAAGTCGTCCGCCGGCACGTACACCGCCTGGATGGAGGTGATGGAGCCCTTGTTGGTGGAGGTGATGCGCTCCTGGAGGGACGCCATTTCCTCGGAGAGGGTCGGCTGGTAACCCACCGCGGACGGGGTGCGGCCGAGAAGGGCGGACACCTCGGAACCGGCCTGCGAGAAGCGGAAGATGTTGTCGACGAACAGGAGCACGTCCTGGTTGTCCTGGTCGCGGAAGTGCTCGGCCATGGTCAGGGCGGAGAGCGCGACGCGGAGACGGGCACCTGGCGGCTCGTTCATCTGGCCGTAGCAGAGGGCCACCTTGGAGCCCTCGGTGAGGACCGGGTTGCCCTTGTCATCGAGCTTGATGTGGCCGTTCTCGTCCTTCTCGGTGGCGATAACGCCGGACTCGATCATTTCCCAGTAGAGGTCGTTGCCCTCACGGGTGCGCTCACCCACGCCGGCGAACACGGAGAAACCACCGTGCGCCTTCGCGATGTTGTTGATGAGCTCCATGATGACGACGGTCTTGCCCACGCCCGCGCCACCGAACATGCCGCCCTTGCCGCCCTTCAGCAGCGGGCAGATCAGGTCGATGACCTTGATGCCGGTCGGAAGGATCTCCGTGTTCGCGGACTGCTCGGTCAGGGACGGAGCGGGACGGTGGATCGGGGAGCGCAGGGAAGCGTCCGCGAGCGGCACGTTTTCGTCCACCAGGTCACCCGTGACGTTGAAGATACGGCCCAGGACCTGCTTGCCGACGGGCACGGCGATCGCCTTGCCGGTGTCAACCAGGGTCATGCCGCGCTTGAGACCGTCCGAGGTGGACATGGACACGGCGCGGACCCAGCCGTCACCGAGGTGCTGCTGGACTTCGAGCACGAGCTTGGTCTCCACGCCATTGAGCGGGTAGCTGACTTCAAGCGCGTTGTAGATCTCCGGCAGCTTGGCGGCCTTCGAGAAATCGGCGTCGATGACGGCGCCGATGACCTGGACGATGGTTCCTTGGTTGGACATGGTGGGAGTGGGACGGGATCGCGGGCGCGATCGGGGTTGGAATTGGACGGACGTTGAAGGGGTTACTCCATCGCCTTCATGGCGGTGGTGATCTCAAGCAGCTCGGACGTGATGGCGGCCTGGCGCAGCTTGTTGTATTCGAGCGTGAGCTCCTTGATGAACTTCTTGGCGTTGTCGGTGGCGCTCTTCATGGCGACCATCCGGGCGGAGTGCTCGGAGGCGCGGGACTCCACGATCATCTGGTAGACCTGGAAGTTCACGTAGAGCGGCAGCAGGGTGCCCAGCACGTCGGCCGGGGACGGCTCGAAGAGGTAGTCCTTGGAAAGGGCGGTCTTCTTGTCGGCGGTGCCGTGGTCGATGCCGGCCATGCCTTCGTAGGCCTGGTCCTCGCCGAGATGGTTGGCGTCGATCGGCAGGAGCTGCACGACCGTCGGCTCCTGGCGGAGGGTGCTGACGAAGTTGGTGAAGGCGACGCTGACCTTGTCGTACTTGCCGTCGAGGAACAGCTTGCTGAGCAGCTTCGCGATCGGGCGGGCTTCCGCGAAGGGAACCGGGTCCTTGATCTCGAAGTCGGCGACGAGGTGCTTGCCGAGCTTCTCCAGCGTGGTGCGGAGCTTTCGGCCCACGGTCACGAAGTCGGCGGTCTCGGAAGTCTCGGCGCGGAGCTTCTTGTAGAGGTTGGTGTTGAGCGCGCCGCAAAGGCCCTTGTCGGTGGACACCACGAGGACGAGCTCGCGGTTGCCCTCGCGCTTCACGAGCAGCGGGTGGGCGTCCTCGGCGACGTTCTCCTTGAGGTTGACGAGGACTTCCTTGAGCTGCTTGGCGTAGTCACGGCCGGCGAGCGCCTGGTCCTGCGCCTTCTTCATCTTGGCGGCAGCAACAAGCTGCATCGCACGGGTGATCTGTGCGGTGCCCTTGACGGACTTGATACGCCGGCGGATGTCGCGGAGGTTGGCCATTGATGGGAAACGTTACGTGTTAAGAGTTATTTGTTAGAGGGGAAGAGGCCGGAGATGGACCGTGGCCCCCTCCCATAACCTCTAACCCATAACCGTTAACTTTACTTCCAGCCCTTCTTGAAGTCCTCGATGGCCTGCTTGACGGCGCCGACGGAGGTGGCGTCCTTCTTGAGGTCCGGCTTCTCGTTGCGGATCTTGTCGAGCAGGTCGGTCTTGCGGGTTTCGAAGAACTCGCCGAGATCCTTCTGGAAGCGCTTCACGTCGGAGACGGCGACATCGTCGAAGTAGCCGTTCTGCATGGCGAAGAGGTAGACGGACTCCATCTCCATGGAGAGCGGCGAGTACTGGTTCTGTTTGAACAGCTCGACGATGCGCTGGCCGCGCTCGATCTTCTTCTTGGTGGAGGCGTCCAGATCGGAGCCGAACTGGGCGAAGGCCTGGAGCTCGCGGAACTGGGCGAGGTCGAGCTTGGTGGTGCCGGCGACGGACTTGATGGTCTTGGTCTGGGCGGCGGAACCCACGCGGGACACCGAGAGACCCACCGAGATGGCGGGGCGGATGCCCTGGTAGAAGAGGTCGGTTTCGAGGTAGATCTGACCGTCGGTGATGGAGATCACGTTGGTCGGGATGTAGGCGGACACGTCACCGGCCTGGGTCTCGATGACCGGGAGGGCGGTGAGGGAGCCACCACCGGCCGCGTCGGAGAGACGGGCGGAACGCTCGAGGAGGCGGGAGTGGAGGTAGAACACGTCACCCGGATACGCTTCGCGGCCGGACGGGCGCTTCAGGATCAGGGACACCTGGCGGTAGGCCACGGCGTGCTTGGAAAGGTCATCGAACACGATGAGGCAGTCCTCGCCCTGGTCCATCATGTATTCCGCGATGGCGCAGCCGGCGTAGGGAGCCAGGAACTGCATGGCGGCGGCGTCCGAGGCGGTGGCGGAGACGATGGTGGTGTATTCCATCGCGCCGGCGTCTTCCAGGGTCTTCTGGATACGGGCGACGTTCGAGAGCTTCTGGCCGATGGCGACGTAGATGCAGTAGAGCGGCTTGAAGTTCTGCAGCTTGCCCTGCTCGGCCAGCTTGTTCTGCTTGGCCTGGGAGATGATGGTGTCCACCGCGATGGTGGTCTTGCCGGTGGCACGGTCACCGATGATGAGCTCGCGCTGGCCGCGGCCGATCGGGATCATGGCGTCGATGGACATGATGCCGGTCTGGACCGGAACGGACACCGACTTGCGCTTGATGATGCCCGGCGCGATTTTCTCCATCGGGTATTGGGCGGAGGCGGCGATCTCGCCCTTGCCGTCGATCGGGGCGCCCAGGGCGTTCACGACGCGGCCGAAGGTGGCGCGGCCGACCGGCACGGAGAGCAGCTTGCCGGTGGCGGAGCACTCGGTGCCTTCGGTGATCGAGTTGTATTCGCCGAGAAGCACGACACCCACTTCGCTTTCCTCGAGGTTCAGCGCGATGCCGGTGACGCCGCCCGGGAACGAGATCATCTCGTTGAGCATGACGTCGGAAAGGCCTTCCACGCGGGCCACGCCGTCACCGACCTGGCGGACGATACCGACGTTGGTTTTGTTCACGGAGGTCGCGACGTTCGCGATTTCCTTTTCGAGTTCCTGCAGGATGCTGCTCATGGGAGTGGCGGGTTGAGAGTGGGAAGTTGGTGGACGGAGGAGACAGGCGGATCAGAAGACTTGGGCGAGGCGGTCGAGGCGGCCCTTCACGGAGCCGTCGAAGACGTCGCTGCCGACGCGGACCTTGAGACCGCCGAGGAGGGCGGGGTTCACGCGGTATTCGAAGGTGAGGCCGTGGCCGTACTTGTCGGTGAGGCCGGCTTCGACGCGGCCGCGGGAGGCGGCGTCCAGGTCGGCGGCGCTTTCGACGACCACCTGGCGGCGCTCGACCTCGAGGCGCACGAGGCGCTTCAGGCCGTGGAGGATGCCGCGGAAGTCGCGCGGCTGCGTCGCCACGAGCTCGCGGATCGCCGCGGAGAGCTTCGGCTCATCCAGGCCGGCGGGGGTCTGGCAGGAGCGGAAAATCCGGCGGGCGGCGATGGTGGCGTTCTTGGAGATCTTCATGGCGACGCGGCGGGAAAAGAGGATCAGGCTTCGACGGTGGCGAGCGCTTCGTCGTTGATGCGCTTCTGGTCGTCGGAATTGAGGACCTTGCCGGTGACCTGGGCTGTGGTGGCCGTCACGAGGCGGCCGAACTCGCGCTTCAGCTCGGAAGCGATCTGCTCGCGCTCGGCGCGGGCTGCGGCTTCGGCCTTGGCGAGGATCTGCTGGGCGGAGGCGATGGCTTCCTGCGACTTCTGCTCGGAGAAGACCGCAGCGCTTTCCTTGGCCTCGGTCACGAGGCGCTGGGCCTCGGAGTTGGCCTTGGCGATGGCCTCGGCGGTGTGCTTCTCGGAATCCGCGAGCTGCTGCTGGATGCGGACGAGGTTGGCCTCACCCTCGGCGATGCGGGCCTTGCGCTGCTCGAGCATGGCGACGATCGGGCCAAAGGCGAACTTCTTCAGGACGATCAGCACCACCACGATGTTGATGAACTGGGCGAGGAAAAGCGGCCCTTCCAAGTGGAAGCCCTTGGCGATGGCCTCGGCGGGATTGCCGGGAGTCGCGGCGGCCTGGGCGGCTTCAGCGTGCACATCGGAGGCAAGAATCGTGAGGAAAGCGAACATGGCGGCGGGCTTGGCTGGAAGAAGAAGAGGCGGACGGAAAGAGGGGTGGGCGGCGGCCGGTTGTGGGGCCGCCGCCCGGGAAAATCACTTCACAAGAGCGGCGACGAAGAAGGCACCTTCGACGAGCGCTGCAAGAATGATGGAGAGGGTCAGGATCTGACCGGAGGCACCCGGGTTGCGGCCGGTGGCTTCAGCGGCCTTGGAGCCGATGAGACCGATGCCGACGCCGGCGGCGATGGCGGCAAGACCGGACTGGAGGCTGCCGGTGAGCTCACCGAGCATGGGGAGGATTTCAAGGGTCATGGTATTTCAGTTGGTTTCGGTTTGGTGTTCCGGCCCCCACGGTCTGTGCCATGGTCGGACCGGGAAATTTTTCAGTGGGCGTGGTCCGCGCCGTGCTCTTCGTCGTGATGTTCGCACATCAGCTTCAGGAAGACGGCGGACAGCAGCATGAACACGAGCGCCTGGATCAGGCCCACCAAGAGCTCGAGGAAGTAGAACGGAAGGGCCGGCAGGAAGGCGATCGACTTCGGAACCAGGCTCATCATGATCTCCAGCATGTTCTCACCGGCGTAGATGTTGCCGAAGAGACGGAAGGAGAAGGCGACCGGGCGAAGCATGATCGAGAACACCTCGATGATCCCCACCGCGAAGAAAATGACACCCATCACCAGCTTCATGATGCCGTTGAAGTCACCCTTCGGCGCGAAGATGTGGGCGAGGAAGCCTTTGACGCCGTTCTCGGTGACGGACCAATACAGCCACAGGATGCTGAACAGGATCGGCAGGGCCAGCGTCATGTTCAGGTCGGCATTGCCACCGCGGAGGAGCGGCACGCCGTTGTATTTGACGGTGCCGACGCCCGGGAACAGGCCGATCCAGTTGGTGACCAGGATCAGGATGAACACGCCACCGAAGAACCAGAAGGTGCGCTTGACGAGGTGCTTGCCGAGGATGCCTTCGAGGAAATTGTAAAGGCTCTCCACCAGCCATTCGGCGAGGTTCTGGAGGCCGGCCGGGATCAGCTTGATCTGGTGGGTGGCGATCTTGGCGAAGAGGATGATGATCAGCGCCGCGATCCAGACCATGATCATCGAGTTGTTGATCGGCAGACCTTCGACGATCTTCTCGGCGTGCAGCGGCAGGCCGTGGTGGGCACCGCCCTCACTCGCGAAAGTGGAGGCAAGGCCGAGGAGCCAGACAGTCAGGGTCGAGGTGAGGAAGCGCATGCGGAAGGGCCCGTTGACGGCGGGCGCCCGGGTGCATAGTGAGGGGGAACCTGCCATGCAAGTTCTAATTGTAATGTTCTTGTGAAAAATTTCACAAGCTCCGCAGGTAGGTTGATAATCCGTGGCTTGTGACGGATTCAGGCCCCCTTCCGGGTGGCCCGGAAGGCCTCCTCGGCCGGGGCTCCGAGGAGCAGGGAATTCCCCCCGATCCCGCAGGTCGCCACGACCCGGAATCCGCAGCCGAGGGCTTGGTCGAGGAGGTCCTCGGCGGGCAGGCAGAGTCGGCCGGACACCTCTTTCAAACGGAACGCCACCGGCCCGACGCCGTCGAAGCCACGGTAGATGACGGCGGTGCAGGCCAGCCGGTCGGCGGAGCGGAAATCGAACAGAAAGTCGTAGAGTTTCCCCTCGTGGGACATCGCGCGGCGGATCGCGGTGGCCAACCCCTCCCCCTCCAGCGGCGGACGGAGCACCACGCAGGCGTCGACCTCCAGCGTCTCGTCCATCGGCCGGAAACGGACGCCGTCCTTTTTGGATTCCAGGAACCGGACCTCGCCCCGGCCGTGGGCGGGCGACTCGATGCCGAGGGCGGCCCGTTCCTCCGCGCTGCCGAGGTGGAGGACGGCGTGGGGCCAGAAACCGGGGAGGAAGAGATTGCTCACCGCGTCATCGTGGCGGGTGACGACCACGTCGCCGGGACGGAGGTGGGGCGCGAGGGCGGCGCGCAGCTCCGGGGTGACCCGTTTCGGGGCCCCGGCGGGCTTGATGCCGGGCAGGTGCAGGTCGGAGACCGCCCGGCCGCCGGTTTCGAACAGGCCGAACATGACCTGCCGCCAGGCGGAGCGATGGCGGCGGCGGAAGGAAAAGATCCGGTAGAGGAAATGGCGGCGCACCGCCGCGCGGCGGCCGGCCTCGATCCGTGGCTCCTCGGACCCCAGCAGCCCGACCACCGGGGCGAGCGCCGGATCGGCGGCCAGGGCGTGGATTTCACTACGATGGGTGCCGTAGAACTCCGCCGCGGCGCGGAAGCGCGCGAGCGTGACGGGCGAGACGGATTCCTTGTAGGCGCGGGTGAAGCTCTTCCGCGGCAGGCCGAGGCGGGAGTCGGCTTCGTCCAGCTTCTTCCACAGCACCGGGTGCTCCAGCGCCACGCCGCTCATGAAGCGCGCGGCCCGCGCCAGCACGCAGGCCGCGGCGAAGGCGGTGGCGAACGCCGGCAGGCCTTCCTCCCAGCCATGCCGGTCCGCGGCCGCCGCCAGCGCGGACATCGAGCCGAGCAGGGAGGCGCGCAGCGCCAAATACTGCATGTATCGTAGACGCACCGACTCGTCCTCGTCCGGCAGGAAGTAGCCCCGCGCGGACGCGGCGCGGACATGGGCCAGCTCCACGGCGAGATGCGCCTCCGCCGGCAGCGCGCGCGCCGCGGCGAGGACCACCGGCACCTCGCGCCGGAGCAGTTCATCCATCGGTTCCATCGTCCGGTGTTCTGCACCTCCGGAAAGCGGGGGTCAATCCCGGCCGTTTTCTAACAGAATCTAACAGGTCTCCCTAACGTTCTCCGACCGGCCCGGGACGGGCATCCGCGGGCCTCCCCGGAGAGCCGCCATGCCCGGAAGTCAAGCCGCCCGTAGGGAATTTTTAAACCGGATTTCTCTTGCAAACCATCGACAGGCTTCTCAGAAAAAGCGTCGCCATGAATAAAGCTGAACTCGTTGAAGCCATCCAGAAAGCCCTCGGAAAAGACGCGACCAAGCGAGCCGCCGACGAAGCCCTCGACGCCGTTCTCGGTGCCATCGAAAAAGGCATCAAGAAGGACAAGAAGGTCCAGATCATCGGTTTCGGCACCTTCGAAGTGAAGAAGCGCGCCGCGCGCCTCGGCCGCAACCCGAAGACCGGCGAGTCCATGAAGATCGCCGCCTCCAAGACCGTTGGCTTCAAGGCTTCCTCCACCCTCAAGGGCGGACTGTAATTCCCGGCCTCCGGGCCTCCCTACGACTCCTCAAAAACCCGACACGAACGACCCCGGCCTCGCGGCCGGGGTCTTCTTGTTGAAGGGACTGGAGACGCCGGGCGCGAGGCCCGGCGCACCGGTGGTTAGAACCAGGGCTTGCGGCCGTTGACGTAGGTGTCGACGAACTCTTGGTCGGATTTCGTGAGGTAGATGATGCCCTCGATGATGCCGACAATGCCACCGAAACCACAGGTGACGATGCTGCCAACAAGCTGGATGATGCCCTCTTTCTGATAGCCGAGGACGAACTTGTGGGCACCGGTCCAGCCGAGCAGGATGCCGAGCAAGCCTGCCAGCAGTTTCTTGTCCGCGCCCGGAATGGGTGCGGGTGCCGGAGCGGGAGAGGAAGGGTCGTTTGACATACAATCGCGCTTCTAACGGTTCAAAGGACGGGCGGCAAGTTCTCCCGTCTCATGAGGCGAAAACGTTCTTCAGCTTGTCCTGGATGACAGGCCCGACGACCGGAATCGGCTTCTCGCGGCGGTTCAGGGCATCGATGAGGCCGAGCACCCAAGCCACGATTAGGACGATCTGAAACGCCCACCCGGTGAGGCCCACGAGCGAGCCGACGACGGGCACGCGGTGCAGGGCGAAGGCGACGATGTTGATGATCACCGAGCCGCCGATGCCGAGGATGAGCAATCCGAGCATCTGGCGCAGGTGGTAGTTCCCGAGGCTGTTCTTCTTCTCATCCTTGTTCATGACGATGGCCACGATGAACCCGATGAGGGTGAGGTAAGCCACCACGGCGACCGTATTCTCTCCTGCCGGCGCGACTGCGGGCGGTGCCGAAGCCGCTGCGGCAGGAGGGGTGTAGGGTTCAGCGGCGGCGGCCGGAGGCGGCGCGGGCGAAGCCGGAGGGGTGAGATCCGGCGGCGGAACCGGCGGAATCGAGGGCGGTGGAATGGAAGGATCGATGGACATACGCATTTTCTTCTACTATCGCCCCCCGGAAGCCGCAAGTCTCCAACACATGAAACCACGCATCACCCTCGCCACGGCCACGCTCGCGGACGGAACCCCGCTCGAGCTCCAGGAACACGATGGCCGCCACTCGCTGGTCGTGCGCGGTCAGGAAATCGCCGGAGCCTCCACCCGGACCGCGGAAGAAGAATGCGCGCGGCTCGCCTGCGCGCCCTTCCGGCCGGCCCGCCAGCCGAAGATCTGGTTCGCCGGACTCGGCCTGGGCCAATCGCTCGCGGCGGCCTGCGAGTCGCTGTTGCAGAAACGGGGCACGTTCTTCGTGGCCGAGCCGCAGCCGGAGCTCGTCACGTGGCAGCGCGAGCATTTCCCGGAAGGAGCCTTCGTGAAGGACGGCCGCGTGGTGTTGGAGCAGGATGCCGGCCCGAGCGGGCTCGCCAGCCACGAGGGCACCCTGCACGCCATCATTCTCCACACCGAAACCGCTCCGATCGGAAAGGACGGCAAATCGATCGTGGAAAACCGCCGCTGGCTGACCGCCGCCTATGACGCGCTGCAACCGGGCGGCCTGCTGGCGATCGCCTCCTCGCGGCCGCTGGCCTCGCTGTTCCGCACGCTGGAGCGCGCGGGCTTCACCGTGGTGGAGCACCGGGTCCCCTCCTCCACCACCGCCAAGCGCCCGCGCCTGCTGCCGGTTTGGCTCGCCCGGAAGGGCAGGCCGGAGTAATACTCCCCGCCTTTCCTCCGTAACCGTCCGTCCGCCATGCGCCTGATCGCCACCGCCGCCCTGCTCCCGACCCTCGCCGCCGCGGCCCCTCCGGCGGGCGAGATCACCCTCGAGCTGAAGCCGTTCACCATCGAGCGCACGCTGGCGGCCACCGCCCTGCCGCCCGCGCCGATGGTGCTGAAGTTGGAGGCCGAGGGCTGGCCTGCCTTCGAGCTCGACTCGATCGCCGCCCACGGCAGCCGCGTCAACGCGGGCGACGTGCTCGTTTCCTTCGACACCAAGGCGCTCGACCGCAAGCTCGAGGACGCCCGCAAGGCGCTCGACAGTGCGGTGCTCACGCTCGGCCAGTCCGAGACCGAGCTGCGTTCGCTGAAGGACAACTACACGCTCCGGGCGGACGCCGCCAAACGGGCCGCCCGCAATGCCGCGGACGATCTGGCGTATTTCTCGAACACCAGCCGCAAGTCCCAGGAGGAGCGCTCGAACGAGGCGCTGAAGCGTTCCAAGCAGCAGCTCGAAAACGCCCGCGAGGAGCTGCGCCAGCTCGAAAAGATGTACAAGGCGGACGACCTCACCGAGGACACCGAGGAAATCATCCTGGTGCGCCAGCGCGACGCCGTGGCCAGCGCCGAATTCATGGTGCGGATGGCGGAGCAGGACAACAGGCGGATTCTCGACACCACCCTTCCCCGCCAGGCCGAGGATTTCGACGCGGGTGCGCGATCGGCCAGCCTCGCACTCGGGAAGTCCGAAGTCGACCTCCCCCGCCAGATCCAGCTCAAGGAGATCGAGGTGGCGAATGCCAAGACCCTTCTCGGTCGCCAGAAGGACGACCTCGCGAAACTGGAGGACGCCCGAAAGACCGCCGAGCCGATCAAGGCTCCGGCCGCCGGGTGGTTCTACCACGGCGTGATCGAGGATGGCCGCTGGACCACCGGTGAGGCGGTGAAAACGCTCATCCCCCACGGCTCGGTGGCCGCGCGACGCGGCTTCGCCACCTTCATTCCGGCGGGCACGCCGCTCGGCCTGGTCGCCTTCGCCGACGAGGCCACCGCCCGCTCGCTGCCGAAGGACGCCACCGGTGCCGCCACCCTGCCGGGCCGCGAGGATCTCGCCGCCACCGCCACCGTGAAACAGGTGGCGGACACGCCCGGCACCGACGGCCGCTACCGCGTGGACCTCGCCGGCAACTGGCCCGCCGAGGCCCCGCCGGTCCCCGGTGCCACCGCCCAAGTACGCATCATCTCGTACGAGAACCCGTCCGCCATCGCGCTCCCCGTTTCCGCTCTGAAAGCCTCCAAGGACGGCTGGACCGTGACGGTGAAGCTCGCCGACGGCAAGACCGCCCCGCGCCCGGTGAAACGCGGCCGCGTGTCCGGCGAGCAAACCGAAATCCTCTCCGGTCTCGAAGCCGGCCAGGTCGTCGTGCCGTGATCCGCCCGCTGGTCATCTCGGCGCTGTTGCTCGCCTGCGCCCGCGGCCAGGACGAGACCCCGCGCGACCCGGTGAAGGAGCTCGTGCCGGTGCCCGCCACCGCAGAGAACATCGAGACCGCCATCCGCCGCGGCGTCGATTTCCTAGTGGCGAACCAGAACCCCAACGGTTCGTGGGGCGGCCCCACCCTGACCAAGGACCTCAACATCTACGCGCCGCTGCCGGGCGCCCACCACGCCTTCCGCGCCGGGGCTTCCGGCCTGGCGATGTCCGGGCTGCTGGATTGCCACGATACCCGACCCGAGGTGAAGGCCGCACTCGACAAGGCCGCCGCGTGGACCCGCGAGAACCTGCCGAAGCTGCGCCGCGCCGACCAGACGACCACCTACAACGTGTGGGGCCACGCCTACGGGCTGCGTGCGATGACGCGCTTCTGGGAGCACGAGACCGATCCCGTGAAAAAAGCGGAGTGGCAGAAGCTGGGACAGGAGCAGATCGAACTCGTCGGCCGCTCCGAGGACGTCAACGGCGGCTGGGGCTATCTTGACATGCACGACGACCTGACGACGAAGAAGCCCTCGGGCGTCCCGACGTCATTTACGACGGCCACCGTACTTCTCTCGATGGCGGAAGCCCGGGACACGATGGGCGTGAAGCTGGACGACAAGCTCGTCGAGCACGCGCTGGTCTCGCTGCGCCGCCAGCGCACGCCGGATTTCTCCTACCTCTACTCGCTGAGCTTCGTCTACCGCCCGCGGGTGCCGATCAACCGCCCGGCCGGTTCGCTCGCCCGCTCGCAGGCCTGCAACGCCGCGCTGCGCGCGTTCGACGGCGACAAGCTGGTGACCAACGCCGTGCTGGACACCTGGGCCGAACGCTTCCTCGACCGCCAGGGATTCCTCGACCACGGCCGCGAGCGCCCGGTACCGCACGAGGCGCAGTTCCAGATCGCCGGTTACTTCTACTACTACGGCATCTACTACTTCACCGAGTCCGCGAAGCACCTGCCGAAAGACAAGCAGGCCGCCTACGCGAAACGCCTCGCCGCGCTGATCCTCACCCGCCAGCAGAAGGACGGCTCGTGGTGGGACTACCCGCTCTACAACTACCACAAGCCCTACGGCACCGGCTACGCGCTGATGGCGCTGGCGTGGTGCCGCGAGGCGATGAAATAAGTAGCCCCCAAGGAGCAGGGACATTCCTGTCCCGTCATCTTCTCTCTTCAGAACGGGACAGGAATGTCCCTGCTCCTTGTTACTTCGCGCTTACCTCCAGCGCCTTCCCCGCCGGCCCCTCCGCAAGCACCTTGCCCGAGGCATCGAGCACGCGCTTCCTCCCATCCTCCTGCACGAAGGTCAGCTCCCGCCCGCCCGCCGGGACGTTCTCCAACCGGAAGTCCTCCTTCGTGAACGGATCGAACACCACCGCCTTCCGGTCGTCCGTGACGCGGATCCCCGCCCAGTAGCTGAAGGTGGAGTCCAGCCACGCGCTGTGGAAATAGTCCACCACCCGGCGGCGGAAGTTCGCCGCGTCGGTGGGGCGCAGGTGCTCCATCGCGCACGGCACCGAGCGGTCGCCGTAGATGAAGTGGCTGTCCGACCAGCGGCGGTGGAATTCGAGCCAGCCGTCGCGATAGCGCTCGCCGCCCGGTGACGACGCCACCGAACCGAGCGCCTCGCACATCGCGCTGTTGTTGTAGTTCCACATCGGGCCGTTCCAGGAACACGGGTAGCCGTGCGGCTGGGACACGCTGGAGGCTGTGGGACCGGCGATGGCATTGCCGCTCCAGTACATCGGATTCGTCCGCGCCACGGTGGTGATGGGGTACTCGGTCCAGAACCACGCGGGATCGAAGAAGCGGTCGAAGGCGCGGAAATACTGCGGATCCCGTATCATGCCGAACAAGAACGGCAGGAAGCCGTCGTAACACGCGGCCTGGTCGGCGAGCGCGTACGTCTCGGGATCGGCGGCGTAGAAGAAGCCGTCCTTCCAGTGCCTGTCCTCGATGGTCCTGAGCATCCGGTCGGCCTGGTTGCGGGAATCGGTGAAGCTCTTCACGTTCCCCAGCTCCTCCATGAAATGGGCGGCACCGTAGAGGTTCGCGATGGTGAAGCTGGCCTTGTCGAGGCGGATCGATTTCGCGTACGGGAAGCCCTGCTTGTGGCCTTCCACGTCGTGCCGCCAGTCCCACGGCTCCGGCTTGGTGAACTGGTAGAAGTTCGGCTGGTACTCCGCGCCGGTCGGCCAGCTCCCCTCCTGCACCGGGAGCTGCGGCTGACCATGGACCGGCACGTCCTTCCACGCGTAATCGGTCGCGGGCTGCGCCACCGCGGCGCGGATCTCCGGATCGGGGTGGAGCTTGTAGAAGTTCCACATCGCGGCGGGTGTGAACTGGAGGTAGTCGCGGTACTGGTAATGGACGTTGTCCACCCAGTTCAGAATCTGGTTCTTGCCCGGCGTGATGTCGCGGCACCAGCGGATCTCCTCGATCTGCACCGGGATGGGCAGGCCGATCACCGCGCAGAACCAATCGCCCACCGGGCTCTCGTAGATCGCGGGCCGCTTGTAAGGATGCCCGGCGATGAACTTCTTGGGATCGTGGACCGATCGCTTCACCACCAGCCAGCGGTAGTAGTAAAGCTTCAGCAGGTCGGGATCGCCGCATTGGAACGCGGGCACGTTCGCGGCATACCACGCGTTGAAGGCGGTCTCGCTCCGCTGGAAGGGATTGGCCTCCGCCAGCACCGCCTCGACCCGCGCCCGCGCGTTGGTGGTGCCCACTTCGTCGATGGCGAAGGCGTATCGGAGTTTCACCGTGCGCTGTGGTGGGAGCTGGACACCTTCTCCGAAAGTGAGATCCCCTTTTGCCGCGAGCCAGCCGCTGCCATGGACCGGCCAACCCTGGCGCTCCTTCTGCCCCGGCACCTCGCGGGCGATGCCACCGGCATTGGTGATGGCGGTGAAGGTCACGGCTCCTTCACCGCTCATTTTGAGATCCGGAGCGACGAGTTCGAAATCGAAGGTGCCGGCTTCGCGCTGGTCGTTGAGAATCTCCAGCTCGGCGACGAAGACGTTCTCCGGCGTGATGCACTTCGTCTCCTTGATCGAAAGATTTCCCGCCAGCGGCGAAGTGCCCGCCGCCCCGGTGGGCAGCGGCCGGTAGCTGCTCACCTCCCAGGCGGGCGTCCACTGGTGGCGGGTCGGCACGAACTCCAGCGTCACCGTCTTGCCATCCCGCGTCTCGCTGGCGGCGAGCCCGATGAGATCCTGCAACCCGGTCTGATGGCCGGCGCAGAAGACGCCCTGCAATCCGAAGCCCGGCGGGCCCCAGTTCTCGCCCGGCAACTGCGGGCCGACCACGGTGCCGTCCTTCTGGTCCGGCTTCGACACCCGCTCGTCGCTCACCTCCTTCGGGCAGGTCCACATCTCCGGGCCAATGAGATCGGTGCGTGCCGAGTTCGCCAGGTAGCGGTTCACGTTTCCGACCACGTGCTTCGAAAGCGGTGCGGCGGAAACGTGGCTGGCCAGAACCAGGAGCGGCAGGATGGACGTCTTCATGCAGACCTCCATCCCGACCACAATCCACGCCGACCCACAAGCACCTGCGGCTATTCAAAACGACCGAACCGCCGCACGTGTAGGAATGCGACGTCGCAACGATACAAGCGGGCCGCTACGGCACAAATAGTACTTTGCCGGAGCGACTGCCCTCGCCCGCGCGGACCAGCGCGGCCTGGAACTCCGCCAGCGGGAACTCCGCGTCCACCGGCTGGACCAGTTCCCCGGAAACCACCATCTCCGCCAGGCGGCCGTAGGTTTCCGCGATCTCGGCTTCCGAGGCCTGTTCGATCCACTTGGTGATCCACAGGCCGCGGAACTGGAGGTCCTTGAAGATGAGCAGGCCGTTCGGAATCGTCAGCGGACGCCGCGCCATCGCGCCGAAGGTGATGTGGACGGCGTGCGGGGCCAGCAGGTTCATCACGCGCAGCGCGCTCTCGCCGCCAACCGCGTTGAAGCCGAGCGCCGCGCCGGGCTTGCCGATCACCTGTTTCGCCTCCTGGAATCCCTCCTCGCCATCGACCGCGACGTGGTCGGCTCCGAGCGCCTTCAGTTCGTCCACCAGCTCGGCGCGACGTACGAAGTTCATCGTACGAACCCCGATCGATTTCGCCAGCCGGATCACGCAGCGGCCCACGCCGGAGTTCGCGGCGTTCTGGACGATCCACGAGCCCGGCTCCGGGCGGCGGAAGCCGGTGAGGAGCTGCCAGGCGGTGGCCGGGTTCACCTTCAGCATCGCCGCCTGCCGCGGGTCGATCCCGGCGGGCAGCTTGAACAGGATGTCCCCCGGCACCTGCACATGGCTGGCCCAGGTGGCGGAGCGTTTCAGGAAGACCGCGAGGTCGCCCGGAGCGAAACGAGGGTCGCCGCTCTCGGTCACCTCGCCGCAACCCTCGATGCCGGAGACGGCGGGCAGCTCCGGCTTGATGCCGTAGGTGCCCTCGATGAAGTTCAGGTCCGCCGGATTCACCGGCGCGGCCAGTATCCTCAGGCGCACCTCGCCCTCCGCCAGAGGCGGGAGTTCGAGCGACTGAAGTTCCAGTACTTCCGCGGGTGGACCGAAACGGGAGAAGGCGAGGCGGTGCATGATGGATCAGGCGTCGATGCGCGGCGGGAAGCCCGGGCACAACGGGGAATCCGCTACCTGACCGGCGGCGGTGTGGAAGACCATGCTCCCATCTTCCTCGCAGAACCACACCTCGGACGCGTTCGCATCGAAATACAGGGCCTTCTTCTCCTCCATCTCGGCGACGGTGTTGGAGGGTGAAAGCACCTCCACGCAGATCTCCGGGGCTTCCAGGAAACAGCGCTTGTCGTAGGCGCGGGCATGGCGCGTGTCCGAATACCAGCCCACGTCGATCGCCTTCACCCCGTCCGAGGTGGTGAGGGGGCATTCCGTGATGACACGGCCGCCGAGGCGGGTGCGGAGTTCGAAACCGATGGTGAACTGGCGGCTGCCATGCGCCGGACCGGGAGGAGGAGTCATGATGATATGGCCGTGCCGGTCCGTTTCGATGCGCTGCTCCAACCGCTCCAGCGAAGGATCGGCAAGCACCGCTTCCCAGACGCGCAGGTTGAACGCGGTCTGGTCGTCGCGGACCGGGAGCTGGATGGCGAAGCTCACGGGAACACCCTAGCTGCAAACAGGCGGGTAGCAAGCCATCACGGGAACATCCCGCGCTGCGCCTTGGCGTCCGCCACCGTCTTGATCGCGATTGCCTGCGCGGCCACCCGCTGGGAAACACCCTGCCGCGCCGCGAACGACGTGACCTTCTCAAAGGAGCGCTGGAGCATGGTTTCCAGCTTCGAGAGCACCTCGCGCTCGCTCCACTGGAAGTGCTGGAAGTTCTGCACCCACTCGAAGTACGAGACCGTGACGCCACCGGCGTTGCACAGGATGTCCGGGATCACGTGGATCTCGCCGCGCTGGTCGAGGATGGCGTCCGCCTCCGGGGTAGTCGGGCCGTTCGCGCCCTCGGCGAGGATCTTGCACTGGAGCTTCGCGGCATTGTCGCCGTGGATCACGCGGTCGAGCGCGCAGGGCGCGAGGACATCGCAGGGCTGACAGAGGAGCTGCTCGGGATCGATCGGCTCGGCGTTGGCGAACCCGACCACGGAGCCGGTCTTCGCGACGTGCTCGCGCAGCGCGTGGACATCGAGGCCGCGGTCGTTCCAGATCGCGCCCTGGACGTCGGAGATACCGCGGACCTTCACGCCGTAGCTGGCCAGCGTGTAGACGGTGTGCGAGCCCACGTTGCCGAAGCCCTGGACCACCGCGGTGGCACCCTCGACCGGCAGGTTGTTCTTGTGGAGCGCGCTGGAGGCGAGGAAGGCGACACCGTGGCCGGTGGCCTGGGCACGGCCCGCGGAGCCCTGGAGGCCGAGCGGCTTGCCGGTGACGATGGACGGCACCAGGTAGCCGGCGTGGGTCGAGTAGGTGTCGGTGATCCACGCCATGGTCTGCTCGTTGGTGCCCATGTCCGGCGCCATCACATCGATCTCCGGACCGATGAACGGCAGGATCTCCATGGTGAAGCGGCGCGTCAGGCGCTCCAGCTCGCCGATGCTCATTGAGCGCGGGTCGCAGGTGATGCCGCCCTTGCCGCCGCCGTACGGCAGGTCCATCAGCGCGCACTTCCAGTTCATCCACATCGCCAGCGCCGCGACCTCGCCGAGATCGACCGCCGGGTGGTAGCGCAGGCCGCCCTTCACCGGGCCGCGGGTGAGGTGATGCTGCACGCGGTGGCCGAAGAACACCTTCACCTCGCCGGAATCCAGCTTCACCGGCATGGTCACGCTGATCAGGCGTTTCGGCCATTTGCACCGCTCGCGCAGCTCGTCGTTGAGGTTGAGGAAGTCCGCCACCCGGTCGAACTGGGCGGCGGCCATCGAGAACACGGGGTTCTGGAGCAGTTCTTGTCGCATGGTTCTTGTATGAACGAGCCTCATTCCGACGCAATCGAATCGTGGCGGAAACCTTCCAGCCTCGGAAACTCCTGATTGGACACCAACAGACCCCAAGGTGAAGGAACGCCCGGCATGCCAACCCCGTAAAAAGTCGCGCTCCGGCATCCGATCGCGCATAAAGCAACCCATGCGTCCGCTGTCCGTGGTCGTCGCCCTCCTCGCCTGTTCCTGCACGCGGGATCATCCCGTCGAGAAGGCCATCGGCTACGGGGGCGCGGTCCTCTGTCTGGTGGCGGCGGTCGTCCTGGGGATCATGGCGGAGTGCCAGCCCCAGCCGGAGCTGCGGGAGCGCTATGACCGGTTCTGCGGCATGCTGCTGCTGGCCGCGCTGTGCGGCGTGCTGGCGGCATGACCCCACGCGAAGATGGGGTTTGCGCCCCCGGCCAATGCCCCCCTAGCTTGGCGGCGATGGAACGCCTCCAAACCGACGGGAAATTCTTCCGCGCCGGGGAGGATCGTGTCCACGTCCGGGCGGTGACCTACGGGCCGTTTCCGGGCGGTTGGCCCACGGTGTTCGAGCCGGATTTCGCGCGGATCGCGGCGGCCGGTTTCAACGCGCTGCGGCTCTATCAGATGCCGCCGGCCCACCTGCTGGACGCGGCGCTGCGGCACGGCCTGCGGGTCTTCGGCGGCTTGAAATGGGCGTCCTCGATGGACTTCTTCCGCCGCCCCGAGCTGCTGGCCTCCGCGCGGGTGGATCTCGCGGAGGGGTTGCGCGACACCAGCGGCCACCCGGCGCTGGCCGGGGTTTACATCGGCAACGAGGTGCCCGCCGACCTCGCCCGCTGGATGGGCCCGGCCAAGGTGCGCCACGCGCTGGAGGACCTCATCACGCTGGGCCGCTCGCTGGGGCCGCACCTGCTTTTCGCCTACGGCAACTATCCGAGCACCGAGTACCTGGAGCCGGAAAACGCCGATTTCACCGCCTTCAACGTCTATCTGGAAAACGAGCCCGCGCTGCGGCGCTACCTGCGGCGGCTCCACCACATCGCGGGCGACCGGCCGGTGGTGGTCTCGGAGTTCGGCCTGGACACGCGCCGCAACGGCGAGGACCGCCAGGCGGAGCTGCTGGGCCAGGCGATCCGGCTGGCGCGGGAGGAGGAGCTCGCCGGCTTCACCGCCTATGCATGGAGCGACCGCTGGTGGAACGCGGGCGCGGAGGTGATGGACTGGGATTTCGGCCTGGTCCGGCGCGATGGCACGGAGAAACCGGCGCTCGCCGCGGTGACCGAAGCCTTCGCCCACTCCCCCGCCCCGCCCCGCGGCATGCCGCGGATCTCGGTGATCGTGTGCACCCGCAATGGCCGCGAGCGCATCGGCGGCTGCCTGGAAGCGATCGCCCGGATGACGGATTCCGACTTCGAAACGATCGTGGTGGACGATGGTTCCGAAGATGGTACGGGAGACTTCGTAGCTCGTTGGTTCCCGGAAGTGACGCTGCTGCGGCTGTCTCCCGGCGGCCTGAGCGCGGCGCGCAACGCGGGAGCCGCCGCCGCCACCGGCACGATCCTCGCCTTCACCGACGACGATTGCGAACCGGACCGCGAGTGGGTCACCCGGCTGCGCCGGACCTTTGCTTCCGGGCGTTTCGCCGCAGCGGGAGGGCCGAATTTGCCGCCGCCTGCGCGCACCCGCACCGAGGCCGTGGTCTCCGCCGCGCCCGGCGCGCCGAGCCACGTGATGCTCGATGACGAGGAAGCGGAGCACCTGCCCGGTTGCAACATCGCGGTGACGAAGGAGGCATTCGATGCCATCGGCGGCTTCGATCCACGGTTCCGCACGGCGGGCGACGATGTCGATTTCTGCTGGCGGCTGCGCGATGCCGGCTACCGCCTCGGGTTCGCCCCGGGAGCCTTCGTGTGGCATTGGCGGCGGCCGTCGTTCCGCGCGTTCCTGCGCCAGCAACGCGGCTACGGCCGGGCCGAGAAGCTGCTGCTGGAGAAACACCCGCGGCGCTTCACTGCGACTGGCGAGGCGATCTGGCACGGCTTCGTTTACAACGGCGGGCCGCTCCGCGCCGGGACCGACTCGATCATCTACCACGGGCCGATGGGCCAGGCGGGCTACCAATCGGTGATCGACCGGATGATGCCGCTGCGCGGGATCGAGCCGCGGTTCGACTCCACACGGGCCCGCTGCCAACTGGCCATGCTGACGTGGCTGCAACCGCGCGTGCGCGCCTGGGAACGCCGGCGGACGTGGACGTGGCGCTCGCCATGGACCTGCCGCCGAGCCCCGGAACCGGGCCGCGAGATCGAGCTGTGGTCGGAATCCGGCAAGACCCGCGATGCGTTTCTCCGCGACCTCCTTGCCGAAGGCTGGAAACCCGGCGGCGCGACCGATGACTGGGACGTGGAGAAGGACGGCACCCGCCTGCTGCTCGCCACCGAATCCGGCGACGGCCCCGGCAAACGCACGCTGGTGCGGATCTGGGGCGAGCTGACCCCGGAGTTCCGTCTCTGAGGGAGTCGAGCCTTCAGGCGAGGAAGGTCTTTAGAGGGAGGCGGAGGCTCTCGATGTGCTTCGCCGCAAAAAGGCGCACGAAGCGCAAAAGGGAAGAGCCGGATGCCATGAAAAAGATTCGGGGACGCCAGTCTTCTCTTCCTGAAAACTGAACACTGCAAACCAGCAAACTCTTCAGGCCTCCGCCTCCCTCTAAAGACCTTCCTCGCCTGAAGGCTCGACTCCTTTGCCCGTTCTCCGCGGGTTCGGCGCGCACATCGGTCAAGACAGCGCCGCGGCTTTCTGAAACACTGGGGCCGTTCCATTCGCAGCCGCCCATGAAATCGAGTGTCCTCACGCCTACCGCGTCGCCCGTGTTCCGCCAGCAACTGGAGGAGGTCCGCGCGCGCTATTTCTCCCGCGATCCCGAGCTGTGGCCGGTGTTCCGCGATCCGGCGATGGCCCGCATCATCGAGGTCCGCAAGCACCACGTGCCGCCCGCCGACCGCCTCGGGATCTACCCCAACGGCCCGGACCTGCTCGGCCAACTCCGCGCCGACGACCACGTGCCGGAGGACAGCCTGGCCCCGGGGGCGCTGCACGAGCGCCTCGTGTTCGCGGCCGCGCTTTCCAAGGCCTGGGAGGATCCGGCCAGCGTCGAGAACGTGGTGACCATGCCCTGCGATCCCGCCATCCATGGCGCGATGGTGGGCGCGCTCGCGAACCCGAACCTGGTCTACCGCGAATACAGCGAGATGGCCGATGAACTGGAGCGCACGGTGGTTCGCCAGGTCGCGAATCTCGTGGGCTACGATCCGGAGGAAGCGACCGGCATTTTCACCCAGGGCGGCACGTTTTGTAACCTCTACGGCTACCTCTTCGGCATCCGCAAGACGATGCCGGAGTCGCTGCACCTCGGCCTCGAGTACGGCCAGGACTACCGCATGATCAACTCGCAGGGCGGCCACTATTCGAACACGACGAACCTGTCGCTGCTCGGCGTGAACCTCGCGAAGAAAACCATCCGCATCCAGGTCACCGACGACCACGACATCGACCTGGAGGACCTGGAAAGCCAGCTCACCGCCTGTTTCCGCCTCGGCTGCGTGGTGCCGACCATCATGCTGACGATGGGCACTACCGACACCTTCGGCGTGGACCGCGTGAAGCCGGTGCACGATCTTTCGCAGCGGCTGTGCAAGCGCTTCGGCGTCACCACCCCGCCGCACATCCACGTCGATGCCGCGGTCGGCTGGCCGCTGATCTATTTCCTCGATTACGACTTCGACGCGAACCCGCTGGAGATCGACGACTCCACGCTCGAAGGCCTGCGCGCGAACGTCGACCGCTTCCGCGAGCTGCGCTACGCCGACTCCTTCACCGTGGATTTCCAGAAATGGGGCTACGTCCCCTACACTTCCAGCCTGGTGATGGTGAAGCACCGCGACTCGATGAAGGCGCTGGAGCACGACCCGGAGAACTTCTCGTACTTCGAAAAGGACATCCAGGGCCAGACCCACCTCCAGAGCACGATCGAGTGCTCGCGCGGCGCGGCCGGCCTGTTCGGCGCGTATTCGGCGATGCAGTACCTCGGCAAGCGCGGCTACCGGATCCTGATCGCGAACAGCCTGCAGAACGCGAACCACCTGCGCCGCCGCCTGAACGAAACGAAGGGCGCGTGCGTGATCGCGCCGAAGAACCACGGCCCGTCCGTAGCCTTCCGACTCTACGATCCGGCACGAGTGAAGGACCCGGTGGCGGAACTGGCGCGGGACAAGGAGATCTCCGCCGACCCGGCCTGGCGCCGCCGCATCCAGCAGCACAACGCCTACCACCGCGAGGTCTTCCTGCGCCGCGGCAAGCGCGGGCTCTACACCAACTGGGTCCAGTTCGCCACCCATACCAACTACGACGAGACCGACAAGTGGGAGCCGATCCCGGGTGAGAAGGCGGTGTTCTTCAACCCGCTGACCGATCCCTGCCACATCGACGCCTTCCTGGCGCGGCTGCACGGATGATGGATCACCCCCGTCTTCAACCACGAAAGACACGAAGATTCACGACATTGAGGAGAGGCCTGCTCTTCCCGTTTCGTGCCCCTTCGTGAATTTCGTGGTTTCCCAAGGAGGATGGCGGGGAACAGGGAGCCCTTGCCCTTCCCGGGTAGCGGGTCTACATCGTCGGCGTGAGCCTGCGCACGTCCGACTTCCACTACGACCTTCCCCCGGAGCTGATCGCTTCCCGGCCACTGGAGCGCCGCGCCGATTCCCGGATGATGGTGATCGACCGCGCGAAGGGCACGATCACGCACGGGATGTTCCGGGACTTCGAATCCCACCTGCGGCCGGACGACCTGGTGATGCTCAACAACACCCGCGTCATCCCGGCCCGCGTGTTCTCGGACGACGGGAGCATCGAGCTGCTGTGCCTCGACCGGCTCTCGCCCGTCGAATGGCGCTGCCTGGTCCGCCCCGGCAAGAAGATGAGGATCGGCCGCGTCGTCGAGGTCGGCGGAACTACTGGGACCGTCGTAGAAGTGTTCCCGAACGGCGACCGCCTGATCCGCTGGTCGGAGCCGGTGGACCTCGACGCCCACGGCCACCTCGCGCTGCCGCACTACATGAACCGCGACGACGAGATCTCCGACCGCGAGCGTTACCAGACGGTGTTCGCGAAGGAGGAGGGCGCGATCGCCGCGCCGACCGCCGGGCTGCATTTCACGCCGGAGCTACTGGCGCGGGTGCCGCATGATTTCCTGACGCTCCACGTCGGCGTGGGCACCTTCCGCCCGGTGCAGGTGGACCGCCCGGAGGAACACGAGATGCACTCCGAGCGCTACGCCATCGACGGAGCCACCGCGGGGAAAATCAACGCCGCGGGCCGCGTGCTGGCGGTGGGCACCACCGTGACCCGCGTGCTGGAGCACCTCGGCCGGACCGCCCCGGAAGGCCAGCGGCTGGCGGCAACCGACCAGCGCGGCGAGACGGACATCTTCATCTACCCGCCGTACGACTTCCGGGTGATCGGTGCGCTGCTGACGAACTTCCACCTGCCGGAAAGCACGCTCATCATGCTGGTGAGCGCCTTCGCCGGCCGCGAGCTGGTGCTGGAGGCCTACCGCAAGGCGGTGGAGGAGAAATACCGCTTCTACAGCTACGGCGACTGCATGCTGCTGGTGTAAAGAAACCCTCAACCCAGCCGCCGCTGGTTCCTGCCGATCGCCCACCACAGGATCGAGCCCACGATCGGAGCCAACAGGATCACGAGCACCCAAATGATCTTGTTGTTCGGATCACGGAACTCCGCGCCCAAACACTGCACCAACGCGATGATGGACAGGATCAGCGGCAGGACACCGAGGAAGATAAAAAGCAATTCAGGAGCACCCATTCCCGTCTTCTACCAATCCTCCCCGCGGTTTCAAGAATCCCATCGTTTCAGCCCCAAACTTCGCGGTTGCACGCGGGGCCGGGAGGTTGTTTGCTTCCGCCGCTGTCAGGGGCCGTGGAGGTCCGGCAAGCGAACCCCGCCAGGCCTTGATCGGAGCAACGGTAGTTTGTCCGGGCTTGCCGCGGATTCCCTGGCAGCACTTTTTGTTTTCAAGGAGTGGCTCCTTTCGAGGAGCCATGGTTCAAGAGACACTCATCGCCCGGCAACGATCGAGTCCCTCACGATTCCGATGATCGCGAAGCGGATGGACGTCGCTTCTCACAATGGCGGATCGAAATCCGCCACTCCTTGGGTCGATTAGAAATCCAGATAGATCTCGGTGCGGCGGTTGGCGCGGCGGCCTTCCGGATTGTCGGCGCCGGACTCGGTGAAGTTCGGGCGGCGCGGCTGGGTCATCCCCTTCGCCTCGGTCACGATCTGCTTCCTCGCGACCCCCTTGGTGGCGAGGAAATCGCGGACGACGTCGGCGCGCTTTTCGGAAAGCGTGTCGTTGTAGCCCTTGCTGCCGAGAGCGTCGGTGTGGCCGCTGATGGTGAGTTTTTTCCCGGCATCGGTGCGGAGGATCTGGGCAACGATCTCAAGCTGGCGGCGGGTGCGCTCGCCCAGCTGGTCCTCGTTGAACTCAAAGTAAAGCACCAGCGTGTCCCCGCCGCGCGGGTTCTTCACCAGCGGCGTGTAGTAGACATCACCACCCGCGAAACGCTTGGCGTAGTCGTCGAGAAGTTGATCGAGGTTCACCTCACCGACCTTCCAACTGGCGGTCGGAGAAGACTGGCCGAGCATCAGCGAGAACTGCGCGGCCTGCTTGCCATCGGCGGTCTCCACGTTCGCAAGGTAACCGGCGGCACCGGGCTTGTTCAACAGCGAGCGCAGCGGCTTCTCGGCGCGCAGGCGGTAGTTCCCCTCTTCGAAGAGAATGCACAGGCCCGCGATCTTCGCATCGGACACGGTGGAGGGATCGACGAACTCCTTCGCGAGCTGGAAGTTCTGGTGCAGCGCGGCCTGCAGGAAGGCGTCGGCGATGCCGAGCGAGTCGACGAGCACGGCCTTCGGCACGCCCTCCTCCTTGCCCGGCGGTAGAGCGAGCTTCTCAACGAGCCACTGGCCGTCCTTGCGGCGGAGGTCGAGGTAGATGCGGTCGCGCCCCAAATCGGCACCATCGAGCTCCAGCGCCCAGCGGATGAGCTCGTTGCGCTCCAGCTCGCCCACCTCGCGGACCGGCGGCTGGCGCAGCTTGAAATTCGATCCCCCCACCAGCGCTTTCAGCCGCTCGGCGGTGTGGGCGTCGAGGGCGTCCTTGCCGATGAGCTTGGCAGCGGTTTCGAGATCGCCGGCTTCGAGCGCCTTGCCGATTCGCGCGACCAGCGCGGCGGGATCGGCGGCCACCGGGCCCAGCCCGAGGTCACCGGGCTTCGTCGCCGGATCGGCCCCTGGCGGGCGGCCGTCGAGGGTCGGAATCACCGGCTTCGGCTTCAGATCCACGGCGGTCACCTTCGGCTCGGTGTTGCCCGCCGGGATCTCGGTCTGGCGATGGCGCAGGGCCAACACCACGGCCACGATGCCGGAGAGCACAAGGGTGGCGGACAGGAAAACGTAAGGAAGCTTGGAGCGGGACTCGGCCATGATCGGGCGGCAGGATAGCGGCATCCGGCGGCCGGTGAAAGCCCCGCGATGTACCTGCCGCTGGAACGGTGGTGGCGACCCCGATGTTTCGCCAATCAGCGACCAGACGCGGGAGTCTCCTCCTGACGCGGAACCGCTGGCAGGTCGACCCGCAGTTGCTTGCCATCCCGCACCAGATAAAGGGTGGTGGTCTGCACCGCCGCGGAGGCCGCGAGGTTCATGTAAAACTCATTCGCGCTGCCGACGCGAGCGTTGTTCACCGCGACGATCAGGTCACCGGCCTTGACCCGCTCCACGGCCGTCCCTTCGGCCAGCAATTCAGTGGCGACCACCCCACGGAAGCCCCGCATGCGCTCCTGCACGCTGAGGTCCCGCACCTGGATGCCGAGCGCCGCCAGCACCTCCTCCGGATCGCGGGTGCGTCCCTGCGGCGGAGTCTGGACCGGAGCCGCGGCGGTGCCCGCACCGCTTTCGACGATCACCGCCTTCAACGTGAGTGCCTGCCCGGCACGCCAGATCCCGATCGGCACTTCCTGGCCATTGCGGCTGCGCTGCACCAGGGTGAAGAGCTGGTTCATCGAATGGATGGCCTCACCGTTGTAGGACTGCACCACGTCCTTCGGTTGCAGGCCGGCGGTTTCCGCGGGCGAGCCGGGAGTGACCGCGCCCACCACCGCGCCTTCCTTGCCGGTGTATTGGAGGATGCCGCGCAGGCGGGTGTCGAGGTCCGCCATCTGCACGCCGAGGAACCCGCGCACCGGGCGGCCACGTTCCAGGATCTGGGAAATGGCGTCCTTCACGTCGTTCGACGGGATCGAGAAGCCCACCCCTTGGAAGCCGGGGTTCTCGCGGTTCGACGAGAAGATCGCGGCATTGATGCCGATGATCTCGCCGCGCAGGTTCACCAGCGGGCCGCCGGAGTTGCCCGGGTTGATCGCGGCATCGGTCTGGAACAGGTCGCGCTGGTTGTCGGAAATGGAGCGCTCCTTCGCCGAAATGATGCCCTGGGTCACGGTCTCGCCGAGGCCAAAGGGATTGCCGACCGCGAACACGAGCTGGCCCACCTCGACCGCCGAGGAATCGCCGAACTTCAGCGGCTGCACCTCGCGCGCGCCCTCGATTTTGAGCACCGCGATGTCGAGCAAGGCATCCTCGCCGATCAGTGTGGCCGGGTAGGTCTTGCCGTCGTGCAAGGTCACCTGGATCTGCTGCTGGCCGGCGATGACGTGGTGGTTCGTCACCACGTGGCCTTCCTGGCTCACGATCACGCCGGAACCCTGGCCCTGGGTCGGATACTGCCGGATGCGGGCCCGACCGAGATTGTCCAGCAAGCGCTCGGTGCGGACGCCCTCCGTGCCGATGCTGACCACCGACGGCGTCACCGCCTTGGTCAGCCGCGCGTACTCGCCATTGAGGCGGGACAGCAACTCGACATCGTCGGTTTCGAGCGGAGCTTTGTCGGCGAGAGTGAATTTCTCGGGGCGGAATTCCCCGGCCGACGAGCCGCCGAAAAGATCCTTCCATGAACCGCCCGTGCGCCAGTGGCGGAGCGCGGAAACGGCGACGAAGGCCGTGGCAAACACCACGACCAGGGCAAGCAACCTTCGGAATCCGGCATTCATGGGTGGGAGGGGAACGCACCCCCACTGGCGGCTTTCAGAAGGCGATTTGCAAGGGGAAAACCATCAGCGGTTCTCGGAACCCGGCAGCGCCTCCTCCTCGGCCGTCACCGCGTCCAGCTCCCGCTTGAAGGATTCATAAGCTCCCTTCACCGCGTCCCTGGCGGTCTGGAAACGCTGGTAGCCGTTGTCCTCGTCGCGGGTGCGGCGGGCCTTGATCAGGTTCCGCACCGCCGTGAGCACGTCCTTGCCGTGCGCGGTGAGATCGCGATCGCGCATGTCGACGTAGCGCTCCAGCGATTCCAGCGCGGGGCGACTGGCCTCAAGAACCTTCTCGATGGTGTCGACGTCGATGTTCTGGAAACCTTGGTTCGTGACCATGCCGCCGATCGGCTCCATGGCGCGGCGGATCTCGGAGGCAAGGTAGGGCCGCGGCAGCCAGGTCGGGCGCTTGCCGGCACCCTGGAGGTCGAGCATGCGCGCCGAGGCGTGGTCGGGATAGGCCTGCGCGATATCGGTCAGGCGCTGGCGCACGAAACGATTCGCGGCGTACTGACCTACGGCCATGGTACCTTGCTTCGAGCGCACCTCGGCAAAGCGCGCGGAGACATCCGCCAAGGTACCCTGGCTCTCCTTCGCCGAGCGTTCGACCAGCTCCTTCAGCGATCCGGCGAGGATCACCTCGTACTTCATGAAGAAGGCCGGATCCTCCATCACCAGGATGGCGGACATCATCGGCTCCGCCTCGCGCGGCAGCACTAGGCGGCCGCCGGGGCCATTGGAAAGCGCGCGCAGGCGGTCCCAGGCGCGCGTGGGCAGCTTGAACGAGCCGTCCTCGCCGATGACCCCCATCACGGTGGCGTGCGGCTCACGGCCGCTCACGGCCGCATCCATCAGCACCGCCGCCGCCGCGGAGATCGACTTGCGGTTCGCGTCCACCAGGTAGTCACCGCTGCAATCGAGATTGGCGCGCCCGCCCGTCGGGAAAGTGTCGCCCATCGCCTTCAGGGCCTTCGTGACGGTGTCGCTGGTGCGGTCCTGGGCGCGGTGGTTCTGGGTGTTCTGAAGGATGAAACGGAAGCCGTTGGCATCGTCGCCGTTCTCGCGCTGGGAGATCGCGGCGCGCATGTTGATGACGCGGGGCCGCATCACATAGTGATCGCCGCCATTGAGGGCGTCCTTCTCCAGCATCCACAGCGGCGTGGTCACGGTCGCCTGTGTCCGTGCAAAAACGGGAGCGGTCGTTTTGGGCGTATCCGGGATCAGAGGCTCCACCGGAGTCACCTCCTTCGGTTGATAGGAGGCCAATGCCGGAATCCAGCCGTTCCACGCGCCGCCGTCCTGCTTGTGATCGCGTGCGTTCTCATGGAACGGATCCACGGCCGCGGCGACGTCCAGAAGGCACGCTGCCAGCGCCTGACCGTCCTGGCCGGCCTCCGTCGAGCCCAGCCACTCCAGCAGCTTCCAGAGGCCCGCCCGTGCATCTTCGGCCTTGGAATCATCCAGTGGGTCCAATTCGCGTCCCGCCCCGACAGTGGCCAACAGTTCGCGGGCCTCGCGGTTGGCCGGATCGAGCGCCAAGGCGAGGGCCAAGGCCTGGGCAATCCGGCGGCGGTCCGCCGGTTCCTCGGTTCCCAGTGCGGGAACCAGCAGGGTGAGCTCACGGGACAGGCCGGTCATGGTGCCCACATCCAGCGGCACGCGGTCGCGGCGGAATGGCACCGGTCCCTCGGCCGGGGCCGCGAACGGCCCTGCGGCACACGCCAGCGCGGCCGACATGACCCACCCACCCACGCATCTGGTGATCCCCGTTCGCATTGTCCCAAAAGGTTTACCTTTCCGCTACGTCCTCTCTCAAGCGCACATTGCATGGAGAATCAGCGGACCACAAGACGGGTTGCTCTGGATTCCCGCGCCAGGATTCCCGATGGTCCCGCCCATGTCCGACCGACCGACCTTCGAGACCCGTGAGGAAGTGATGTTCTTCGACACCGATTGCGGTGGCGTGGTCCACAACATCGCCTACCTCCGCATGATCGAAACCTGCCGCACCCGGCTGGCGGCGCTGATGGGCATGAAGCTCCTCGAAATGGCCTCCACCCACCTCTTCCCCGTGCTCACCCGCACCGAGGTGGACTACAAGCGTCCGGCGAAGCTCGGCGACTGGATCGTGATCCGCGGCCGGCTGGCCGAACTCAGCCGCGCGCGGTTCATCTGCGAGTTCGAGCTGGTCCGGGAAAGCGACGGCCTGCTGCTCGTCACCGCCCGCCAGGGCCTGGCGCTGGTCCAGATGCCGGAGGGCAAGCCCGCCCGCCTGCCCGCGGAATGGCTGGAGCAGTGGGGTTGATTTACTAGTGTTCTAGTAACAAATGGCCATCCGGCGGAGCCGCCCCGCCGGGGAGTTCGGGACGCCTTTTCCATCCGACGAAGGGATGGGGCGGGCACTCTTTCGCTCCGGCAGGGGCATGAGAAATTAGCCGGTCGGCAAGGAGCGTAGCGACACCGCCACCGGGTGACCCAAGGACCAGCCACGGCACCCCGGAGGGCGTGCGAGAAGCGTGCCCCGACTCCGCGCGTAAAATGAGCAACGGAGTTCCACAGGCCATGAACCCGGCTGCGATCGCCTTCGGGATCGAATGAGCTTTCCGCCTGGACCGGAGGTGTCGTCGCCTAGGCTCCTCAACCTCCGGCTACTTGGGCTGCCATCCCCTTCGGGGATACAGACTCCGAGATGCGTATATGGATCAGGTCCACAGACGCCGGGTAAGCCATGGGGTGTAGGCCCATGCCGCAAGCGGCTCCGGGATACGAGCAACTCCCATTCCATGAGGCATGCCTTCAGCATGCGGGAATCACCGGGTCCTCACCCAGGGTCTACGATCTGGTATGGGTCGTCCCGTTGGGACAAGGAGGCTCCTTCAACAGCGCCCTACGGTTCCACCATCCCCTCATTCATCCGGATCACGCGGCGTCTCCTCTCCCACCATCAAGCCATGGCCGCCCAAGCCAAGGTGAAGACCACGCCGACGAGGGCATAGGAAATCCGCAGAATCCGGACGGTGGGATTCCGATCCTTCACGGCCATCCCCTCGTCCCCATGGTAGCCTCCCCACCCTGTTCCTCTCCCCGGCCCGAGTGAGACGGGACGCTGGCTGAAATGGCTGGTGACCCTCTCCTCGGGAGAGTTTTCCGAAGCATGAATGGCCCATAGGAGGTTAAGCTCCGTCCCCGAAATGAAAACGGGTTCGGAATAGTTTCCGCTCACGCGAATGAGTTCCGCGGACCCTCGGTCGCTCGCGATGGCAACCAAGGTCATCCCCCTCATCCACCATCCCTGATCCCGGTAACGCATCGAGTGGATCCACATGCCTGCCAGCAACAGCCACCCGATTCCCAAGGGGACGACGAACCTCGTGCGCCACCAAGGACGAAAGATCCTGTCTCTCCGGCCCGCTTTCATGCTCCCGCCATGGACCGGACCCACCTCCGTTTCCTTGCCTGCCACCAGCCGCAGAAGCCCAACCAGAGTCCCGTGTAACCCAACATCAGCCAAGCATACGGAAGGCGGATGATACCGTTCGATTCAGCCTGCTCCGCCTCGAAAGGAATCCCTCCATGCCAACCGCTGGCCATCCTCTCGCCCGGAGGCGGAAGCATGGCGGCGAGGCACACCGTCCCCGGATCAAAGTCAATGGAACCGCACGGGCCGTTGATCGTCGACACCCCACCCATCGAAGCACACCACGCCGCCCGGCTCTTGACGTCCACACGTGCGAAGCCCAGCGCCTTCCCGGAACTGAACCAAATCTTCACCCCGGAAGAACTCCGGAAGCTCAGGTACGCCGTCTGACCGCGGGTCGTAGCCCACCCACCCACCAGCGCCATCAGGCCCACGGCCCCGAGTCCGAAGGCCCGCGACCTCCGCCAGGGATCCCGATCAGCTTGTGGGATTGGCATGGACGATCCTTAGAAAACCCACCGCCGGAATGCGATGGATTTCCCGATCAGTTCAGCCGCGCGGTTCACGCCGACACTTCCCGCTCGCGCTTCTCCAGCCATACCGCCAGCACGGCGATGTCCGCCGGGGTGATGCCGGAGATCCGGCCCGCCTGGCCGAGGGTAGCCGGGCGGATCTGGGTGAAGCGGGTCTTGGCCTCCTGCTTGAGGCCCGGGATGGCGCTGAAATCGAGGTCGGCGGGCAGCTTCTTCGACTCCTGGCGGGACATCCGGTCGATCTGGGTCTGCTGGCGGTTGAGGTGGCCCTCGTAGCGGAACTCGGTCTCGATCATCGGCCAAAGTTCCACGTGGAACATTTCGCGGAGGTCATCCGGCAGGGTTTCCCAGCAGGTGTCGCTGCGGCGGAACCAGTGGTCGAGCTTCACGCCCTCGTGGTTGGTCTTCCGACCCCAGGCAAGGGCTTCCTCCAGCTTCGCCTGCTTCTCCCCCACCCGCTCGGCCCGTTCCCCGGACACCAGCCCGGCTTCGACCCCGCGGGGAGTCAGGCGCAGGTCGGCATTGTCCTGGCGGAGCAGGAGGCGGTATTCCGCCCGCGAGGTGAACATGCGGTAGGGCTCGGTGCAGCCCTTGGTGACCAGGTCATCGACCATCACGCCCAGGTAGGCCTCGTCGCGGCGGAGGACGAACTCCGGTTTTCCGAGCACCTTGAGCGCGGCATTCGCCCCGGCGAGGAGGCCCTGGCCGGCGGCTTCCTCGTAGCCCGAGGTGCCGTTGATCTGGCCCGCGAAGTAGAGTCCCTCCACCAGTTTGGTCTCCAGGGTGGAGTGGAGCTGGGTCGGCGGGCAGTAATCATACTCCACGGCATAGCCCGGGCGCAGGATCTCGCACTTCTCCAGACCGGGAATGGTGCGTAGAAAGGCGAGCTGGACGTCGTAGGGCAGCGAGGTCGAGACCCCGTTGACGTAGTACTCGTGGGTGTGGCGGCCTTCCGGTTCAAGGAACACCTGGTGGCGCTCCTTTTCGGCGAAACGGACGACTTTGTCCTCGATCGAGGGGCAATAACGAGGTCCCACCCCCTCGATCACCCCGCAATACATCGGGGATTGGTCGAGATTGTCGCGGATGATGTCGTGGGTGGCCGGGGTGGTGTAGGTCACCCAGCACGGCATTTGTTCCACGTGGAACGTTTTGTCCCCCCAGGGATTCAGGGTGAAGAGGTCATCCGGGCCTTTGTGAAGGGTGTCGGCGAGGAAACTGAACTTCGGCACCGGAGTATCGCCATCCTGGCGCTCGCACACCGAGAGGTCCAGCGAACGGCCGTTGAGGCGGCACGGGGTGCCGGTCTTGAAGCGTTCCACCTGGAAGCCGAGGTGCTTGAGAGAGTCCGACACGGTGGAAATGGCGTCCCCCATCCGCCCGCCCTTCTCGTTGCGCAGGCCCACGTGCATCAGGCCGCGCATGAAGGTCCCGGCCGACAGCACCACCGAGCGGGCGGTGATTTCCATCCCCAAAGAGGTCCGGATGCCGGTGATGCGGTCGTTTTCGACCAACAGCTCGGCCACGTTCCCCTGATGGAGGTCGAGACCCGGCGTGCCCTCCAGCACCCACTTCATGCGGAACTGGTAGGCCTTCTTGTCGCACTGGGCCCGGGGCGCGCGGACCGAGGGGCCCTTCGAGGCATTCAGCATCCGCCACTGGATAGCGGTGGCATCGGTGTTCAGGCCCATCGCCCCGCCGAGGGCATCGATCTCCCGGACCATGTGGCCCTTGGCCAGCCCGCCGATGGCGGGGTTGCAGGACATCTGCCCGACGGTGTCCAGATTCTGGGTCAGCACCGCCACCTCGCAACCGAGGCGGGCAGCCGCCAGCGCGGCCTCGACTCCGGCATGGCCGGCACCGATCACAAGGACATCGTAGGACTTCGGGTAGCGGAACACGGGGATCGTGTAACCTAGGCCCACCCCACCCACAAGTACCGCTAGAGGGACCGGAGGTCCCTCAGACACAAGAATCCAGAACCCAGAGTCCAGAAAGAGAAGAAAGAGAAACGTAATGCCTTCCCAGATCTCCCGACTTCTGTGTCAGCGCGCTGCGCGCGATTTGTTCCACGTGGAACACGAACCCCCCATTTGATGGAGAAATTTCCCCTCGCCCGTGGCCCCGGGATCTTTCAATCTACGCCCATGAAGCGCTGGCTCCCTGCCCTCCTCATCGTCGCCCTGCTCGTGGTCTTCCGGATCCTCGGCGGGTTGTTTCCGACGACGTTGCCAAACTTCCAGCCGCTGCCCGCGTTGCTGCTCTGCGGCATGGTGTTCCTGAAGGGTGCCCAGCGCTGGCTGCTGCCGCTCGCCGCCTGGGTAATCACCTACCCCGCCACCAGCGTGGCCCAGGGTTACCCGGTCTTCGGCTGGGATCTCCTCGGCGTGCTGCTCGGGGTCGCCGCCACCCTCGGCATCGCCCTCTGGACCCGTCGCCATGCCACCGTCCTGCCAGTCCTGGCGTCCTCCCTGGTCGCAGCGCTGGTGTTCTACTTCGTGACGAACACGCTCTCCTTCGCGGTCGATCCGCTCTACGCGAAGACCTTCGACGGCTTCGTCCGCGCCCAGTGGACTGGTCCCGAGACCGGCATGCCCACCTGGATCTTCCTCCGCAATCTGGTCGCCGCGAACGTCCTGTTCTCCGGCCTGTTCCTGCTCTCCCGTCATTCGCTCCCGCAAGCCGCCTCTGCCGCCGAATCCGCGGCTGTCAGATAAGACTTGCTAGCTCATTGCCCCGAACATAAGTCGCAGTCCCCTCTCCCGTAGTACCCATGTCGACCGCTCAACTTGACACGCCCCGCCTCGATTTCGCCGGTTCACCGATCAACCGGGACCTGACCCCGGACCAAAAGATCGACCTGTTCCGACAGATGGTCCGCATCCGTCGCTTCGAACAGACCGCGCTCAAGTACTACAACGCCGGCAAGATGGGTGGCTTCCTCCACCTCTACATCGGCCAGGAAGCGGTCGCCGTCGGCACCATTTCCCTCAAGCTGGAGAACGACCACTTCATCACCGCCTACCGCGACCACGGCCACGCCCTGTCCGTCGGCATGGGCATGAACGAGTGCATGGCCGAGATGTACGGCAAGCAGACCGGTTGCTCGAAGGGCAAAGGTGGCTCGATGCACTTCTTCGCTCCGGACAAGGGTTACTGGGGCGGCCACGGCATCGTCGGCGGCCAGACCCCGCTCGGCCTCGGCCTCGCCTACGGTCTGAAGTACCTTGAGAAGGAAGGCTGCTGCCTCTGCTACCTCGGTGACGGCGCCGTCAACCAGGGTGCCTTCCACGAGTCCCTCAATATCGCCGCGCTCTTCAACCTCCCGGTCATCTACGTGATCGAGAACAACGGCTACTCGATGGGCACCTCCCAGAAGCGCTCGTCCTCCTACCGCGGCTGCCTCGCGCAGCGCGCCGAGGGTTACGACATGGAGTGGGACGTGATCGACGGCTCCGACATCTACGAGGTCCGCGCCAAGACCCACATCGCGATGGAGCGCGCCCGCAAGGAGCAGAAGCCCGCCATCCTCGAGATTTCCACCTACCGCTACTACGGCCACAGCGTCGCCGACGCCAACGCCAAGAAGTACCGCACCCCGGAGGAAATCGAGAACTACAAGCAGAACCACGACCCGATCACCTTGTTCCGCCGCCGTCTGGTGGCCGAGGGCATCTTCACCGAAGAGCAGGCCGACCAGATCTCGAAGGAAGCCGCCGACGAGGCCGCCGCTTCCGCCAAATTCGCCGAGGAATCCCCCGCCCCGACCGTCGCCGACATCATGACCGATGTCTACTGGGAGTCCGACAACAACACCGAGGCTTCGAAGACCGGCTGGCACTTCTTCAACGACTGAAGCCCGCCCACCTACGGTAACTCTAGTAATTCATCCACTCTCCCAGCTTTATCTCCATGTCTCGTACCCTCACCTACCGTGAAGCCCTCCGCGAAGGCCTCGATGAGGAACTCGCCCGCGATCCCAACGTCGTCCTGATGGGCGAGGAGGTCGCCCAGTACAACGGCGCCTACAAGGTCACCGAAGGCCTTTGGAAGAAATGGGGCGACAAACGCATCGTCGACACCCCGATCTCCGAGGCCGGTTTCATCGGCATGGGCATCGGCGCCTCGATGCTCGGTGTCCGCCCGGTGATGGAGCTGATGTTCTGGTCGTTCCACTCCGTGGCCTTCGACCAGCTCGTCAACAACGCCGCCTGCGTCCGCTACATGTCCGGCGGTCTCATCAACTGCCCGATCGTGATGCGCGGCCCGGCCAACGGCGGCACCAATGTCGGCGCCACCCACTCCCACATTCCCGAGGGCCTCTTCGCCGCCTTCCCGGGTCTCAAGGTCTGCGCCCCGGCCACCCCGGCGGATGCCAAGGGCCTGATCAAGGCCGCCATCCGTGACAACGACCCGGTCTACGTCATGGAGAACACCCTCCTCTACGGTACCACCGGTGAAGTGCCGGATCCGGCGGAAGGCGACCATGTCGTCCCGCTCGGCAAGGCCGATGTGAAGCGCGAGGGCACCGACATCTCCCTCATCGCCCACGGCCGCTCGGTCATCCACGCCCTCGCCGCCGCGGAAACCCTCCAAGCCGAGCACGGCATCTCCGCCGAGGTCCTCGACCTCCGCTCGATCCGCCCGCTCGACGTCGACGCCATCCTCGCCACCGTCCGCAAGACCAACCGCGTGGTGCTCGTCGACGAATCGAAGCCCTTCGGCGGCGTCTCCGCCATGGTTGCGACCCTGATCCAAGAGCACGCCTTCGATTACCTCGATGCCCCGGTGAAGCGCGTTTGCACCATCGATGCCCCGGCGATCTACTCGCCGCACATTGAGAACCAGCAGCTTCCGAATCCGGGCCGGATCGTCGAGAAGGTCCTCTCGATGCGCTGATCCGCTTCACCCTCCCGTTTCCGATCGCATGGGCCGGTTCCAACAGGAGCCGGCCCATCGTCGTGATGGGCCCCGCATCATTCCCCTCGAACACCTCCCGAACTTCCCCGTCCACCGCGGTTTTTCGTTGCCAGCGCGGGGGTCCGTCCTAACATTGGTGACACCATGATGAAGCTTCTTCTTGCCGCCTCCGTCGCCGGGATGTGCCTGGCCGCGACTTCCTGCTGCTGCATGTTCTGAAAACTCCCGTCCTGTCATGAAAAACCTGCTCCTGCTCGCCGCCGTTTCCCTCGGCTTCTCGTCCTGCTGCTCGATGTTCGGTGGCCTCGCTCCGGCCCAGTACCGCACCGAGACCGTCCGCACCTGCGGCTATGACACCGTCACCCAGGAAGTCCCCGTCGCGGGTTCCAAGGGCGGCCTGACCCAGACCGTCACCACCAAGGTGCCGCGCTTCAAGAAGGTGAAGCACGTCGTCTATTGCGGCCGCTGCGTCCGCTACTACTGCCCGGACCACGACTGCTGCGGCAGCACCGGCCCGAAGGTCAAGAAGCTCGCCAGCGTCAGCGGTTCCATGATCGGCAGCCCGAACCTGGGCCTCGTTCCGAGCATGGAGACCCTCGCTCCCTGAGCCCTTCTCCCATCATTCTTCCATCCAACAACGGCGGCGGCCTCCGGGTCACCGCCGTTTTTCGTGCCGGTCACCACCGCGACCGAGAAAAATCTGGAAAAGGACCGTCATTCTCCCAATCCTCGCCGCGGCTTCCAAGCCCCCTCCCTGCCATGCCTGTAAACATCGAAATGCCCAAGCTCTCGGATACCATGACCGAGGGCACCCTCATCAAATGGCACAAGAAGGTCGGTGACCACGTCGAGATCGGCGATGTCATCGCCGAAGTCGAAACCGACAAGGCCACGATGGAAATGGAAGCCTTCGACGAAGGCACCATCACCCAGATCCTGATCCAGGAAGGGGAAAAGCTCGAAGTCGGCGGGGTCCTCGCCGTGCTCGATGGCGAAGACGGTGCCGCCGCCCCGGCCAGCGCCGCTACCGCGGCAGCCGCCACTGTGGCCGCTGCTCCTGTCCAACAGGCCGCCGCCACCTCCACCCCGGCTCCCGCCGCCCCGGTCTCCGAAAGCGGTGACCGCCTCAAATCTTCCCCGCTCGCCCGCAAGGTCGCCGCCGAACTCGGCGTGAACCTCGCCGGTGTCACCGGTTCCGGCCCGGCCGGCCGCATCGTCCGCGCCGACGTCGAAGCCGCCTCGAAGAAGCCCGCTCCGTCCAGCACCGCTTCCGCCGCCGCCGCCCTCGCCGCCTCGGTGAAATCGAAGGCCACCGCCGCCGCACCGGCCGCCGCTCCCTCCGTCAATGCCATCCTCCCGGTGGCCAAGGAAGGCGACGAGATCGTCCAGCTTTCCTCGATGCGGAAGGTCATCGCCTCCCGCCTGCTCACCTCGAAGGTCACCATCCCGCACTTCTACCTCCACGTGGAAGTCGACGCCGCCCCGCTGATGGCGATCCGCAAGCAGGTCAACGACCAAGCCGAGAAGACCCACGGCAACAAGTACTCGGTCAACGATTTCATCCTGAAGGCCGTGATCAGCGCCGCCCAGGCCGTGCCCGCCGTGAACGCCTCCTACGCCGGCGATCACATCATCAACTTCAAGCACGTCGGCCTGTCCGTGGCGATCGCCGTGGAAGACGGTCTGGTGACCCCGGTCATCAAGCAGGCGGAAAGCAAGTCCCTGCTGGCCATCTCCCGCGCCGTGAAGGACTTCGCCGCCCGCGCCAAGGACAAGAAGCTCAAGCCCGACGAATTCGACGGCGGCACCATCACCGTGTCGAACCTCGGTGCCTGGGGCGTCGAGTCCTTCGATGCCATCGTCAACCCGCCGCAGGCCGCCATCCTCTCGGTGGGTGCCGCGATCGAGAAGCCCGTCGTCAAGAACGGCCAGATCGTCCCCGGCATCCGCATGAACCTCGGCCTGTCCTGCGACCACCGCGTCGTCGATGGTGCCGTGGCCGCCAAGTTCCTCGCCGAGGTCAAGAAGCTCATCGAGCAACCCGCTCTGATGCTGATCTAAGCCCCCGCGGTTTCCAACACCCCGGAACTCTTCCCGACCGGTGACCACGATCCAGCTAACCACGCGGATCGAGGCACCGGTCGACCGCGTTTTCGACCTCTCGCGCAGCATCGACCTGCACCTGGCCTCCACCGCCCACACCGGTGAGCGGGCCATCGCCGGTGTGACCCGCGGCCTGATCGGGCTGAACGAGGAGGTCACTTGGAGCGCCCGCCACTTCGGGATCCGCTTCCGCATGACCGTGGGCATCACCGGGTACGACCGACCGCACCACTTCCGCGACGAGATGCTCCGCGGGCCGTTCCAGAAAATGGAGCACGATCACGTGTTCGAGCCCCAGGGCAGCGCCACGCTCATGCACGACACGTTCCGGTTCACATCCCCGCTTGGCCCGTTCGGAGGCCTCCTGGTGGATCGTGCGTTGCTCAGGCCCCATTTGCTCGCCCTGTTGGAAGAACGGAACGGGTGGATCAAACGCGTGGCGGAATCCAACGAGTGGGAACGCTTCCTCTCTGAAGAATTCTTCCTTTTGAACTCCATAGAATCTTCTTCTTAACCGTGTGGATAACTCCCGATTTCGACCGTTCCTCGCCTCTACCAAGCGGGTTCCACGGTGGGAAAAACCTGGGCACGGTACGTTGCCCTTCGTGAACCTGAAGCGTTCCCGGTCCCGAACCCCTCCTGTTCTCCCGGTCTTTGCCCAAGTTATTCGCAGGTTGCTTGGGGGTTGTCCGTACTGGACCAGTGGCGTAGCTCTCAGGGGTGCCGGGCAGGATCATCATCACGGGTGGAGAGGGCGGCCTCGGGCAGGCGATCGCCGGTGAGTTCCGGGTGGCCGGTTGGGAGGTGGCCGCACCGGGCCGGGTGGACCTCGACGTGGCCTCTCCGGGTTCCGTCGCCGCGTTTTTCAAGGACCGGGAAACCGACCTGCTCGTTTGCAATGCCGGGCTCACCCGGGACGTTCCCCTGGTGAAGCTCTCGGAGGCTGATTGGGACGCCGTTTTGCAAACGAATCTCCATGGGGCCGCCCGCTGCGCCAAAGCCGCCCTGCGGGGCATGGTGAAGCGCCGTACGGGACACGTGGTTTTCATCTCGAGCTTCTCCGCCCTCCATCCACCGGCGGGCCAGGCCGCGTACGCCGCTGCGAAAGCCGGTCTGATCGGATTGGGCAAGTCGCTGGCCCGGGAAGTGGGCCGTGCCGGGGTCCGCATCAATGTTGTGCTGCCGGGCTTCCTCGAGACCCGCATGACCACCGGAGTGTCGCCGGAGCGGCGGGACGAGGTCCTGACGGAGCACACCCTTGGGCGCTTCAATACTCCCGGGGCGGTGGCGCGGTTCATCCGGACGCTGGAAGAAGGCCTGCCCCACACTTCCGGCCAGATCTTCCAGCTCGATAGCCGCGTCGCCTGACGCCACCGGGCCACTAACAGCTTCCCCGCCTGCTTGACTCCGGCCCGGGACCCGTCAGTGTCCGTGCCATGCTCCGGATCCTCCTCCAGCTTGCCGTGCTTGCGGCCTGCGCCCTCTCCACGTCCTGCGGAATCGCGCAGGGTCTGGGGGAAACGGCCATGGCCACCGCCGATTCGGTCGGCCGGATGATCGCCCACTGAGGATCACCCCGCGGTGATCTCCCGCGAGCCGTCCGCCAGCAGGTGGAAATGGTACCAGCGGGTGTCCGGCGGCAGGACTTCGGGGAATTTGTCCGCCCACTCGGCGACGATCACCCCGCCTTCGTCGAGGTACTCGTCCCAACCCATCCCGAAAAGCTCGTCGGCCGTTTCGATCCGGTAAAAATCGAAATGGAACACGGGCAGGCGTCCGCCGCGGTACTCGTGGGCCAGCGAAAAGGTCGGGCTGGTCACCTCACCGGCGAATCCGAGGCCGTCCGCCAAGCCCTTCGTCCAATGCGTTTTCCCGGCTCCCAGGTCCCCCACCAGCGCGAAGACCTGACCGGGCACCGCGCGCGCCGCGGCTTCCCGTCCGAGGGCTGCCATGGCTTCCGGGGTGGGCGCGCGCGAGGTCATTTCCGATACTTGGGAAACCTAAAGCACCTGCCAATCTCGTTTCTAAAAAAATTTCTTGCCGCTTGAGCCCACCCGTGTTGTTCTCCCCGCCCGCCCGAAAAGGCGGCAACCCTCTCCTTATACGGCCATGGCCTACGCAGTGATCAAAACCGGCGGTAAGCAATACCGCGTTCAGCAAGGCGACAAAATCGACGTCGAGAAGCTCGACGCCGAAGTCGATTCCGAACTCACTTTCGACGTGCTCCTCGTCGGCGAAGGCGAATCCGTCAAGATCGGTGCGCCGACCGTGGCGGGCGCGTCCGTCACCGCCAAGGTGGTCGAGCAGTTCCGTGGCAAGAAGGGCGTTGCCTTCAAGTTCAAGCGCCGCAAGGGCTTCCACAAGACCAAGGGCTTCCGTCGCCACCTGACGAAGCTCGAGATCACCGCCGTTGGCGTCTAATCCCGATACCTCCCCACTGACATGGCCCATAAGAAAGGACAAGGTTCCGTCAAGAACGGTCGCGACTCCCGCTCCAAGCGCCTCGGCGTGAAGAAGTTCGGCGGTCAGGCTGTCATCGCCGGCAACATCATCATCCGCCAGCGTGGCACCAAGTGGCACCCGGGCGTGGGCGTCGGCATCGGCCGCGACCACACCATCTTCGCCGTCACCGATGGCCGCGTGTTCTTCGACCGCGATGGCCGCCGCGTGAACGTCGGCCAGCCGGTGGCTGCCGCCGCCAACTGAGCGATCCGCTGCGAAAATTTCCAAAAGCCGCTTCCCGCAAGGGCAGCGGCTTTTTCGTGTACGGAGTCGAGCCTTCAGGAGGGTGAGATGGAGCGGCGATGTCCAGACCAATCCCGCTCGGTGGACAACGTAACCCAAGAGGATTTCGAAACACTCGAGACTCCGCCCCCCGGAAGACCTTCCTCGCCTGAAGGCTCAACTCCCTTTCAACCCGCGCCGCTGCCGCATCGAAAGCAGCCAGAACACCAGCGACACGAGAAACAGCAGGCCGGCGAACAGCAGCGTCACCAGCGAGATTTTGTAGGCGGTGAAGAGCGGCTGCATCCGGGCGCCCGTTTGTTCGAGCACCTCCGGATGGCCATTGGCCAAGGCCAGGTTCGCTTCCGCGGTCAGCTTGTTGCCCCACCAACCGATGCCAAGCCCGGTTCCGTACGCGAGTAGGGTGGCGAGCGACGAAAGCAATGTGCGGAAAAACCATTTCCGTTCCATCTCACGGGCTTCCGTCAAGGCGGTGTCTGGTGCGGTTCCCATGCCTCCGCATGTAATGGCCCGACTCCCGTCTAGGCAAGCGCCAGCCTCGCTATTGCGGTGGGTTTCCGCTTCGCCGGTCCAGCACAGCTGCCAACCACATGATGAAGGAAATGAGAAACACCAAAGCACCCATGCCGCCCGCGATCAATCCACCCCAGATAAATGGACCGCACATTCGGGAAATCCGGTTGAGTTCAGCCGAATACTCCACCAGGCCGAGCTTGGAAGTCGTCATCCGGTGAATCAGGTCCATCCCCCACAGTTGCCCGAAGAGAAAGGAAGCTCCTCCTAGCAAAATCAACAGGCAACCTGCGATTGCCCAGCGGAAGCTCTTCCGTTCCACGCTCACGGTCCGGCCGGAACGATCGAGTGGTTCCGTGTCCACGCATCGAATTTAGCCGCCGCTGGGCTGCCCCGCAAGGCGCTTCTCCACTCTTGCTTCTGGATTCTGGATTCTTGAGTCTTTTCCCCATGTCCGCCGCCGCGCTCAAGTCCCTCCTCCTCGAAAAGTCCGTCCGCACCGGAACCTTCACCCTCGCCTCCGGCAAGGAGAGCGATCTCTACATCGACTGCCGCGTGACGGCCCTCGATCCCTTCGGCGCGAACCTGATCGGCGAGCTCGGCTGGGCGGCGGTACGCGAGCGCATCGCGGCGGAAGGCCTCCAGATCGATGCCATCGGCGGCATGACCCTCGGCGCGGACCCGATCTCGCTGGCCGTGGGCATGACCTCCGCGAAGCAACACCCGGCGGAGGCCCTGCAGGTCTTCACCGTGCGCAAGGAGCCGAAGGGCCACGGCCGCGGCAAGCAGATCGAAGGCAACTTCAAGGAAGGAAGTACGGTGATCGTCGTGGATGATGTGATCACCACCGGCGGCTCCACCATCAAGGCCATCGACGTGATCGAGCGCGAGGGCGGCAAGGTGGCGTTCGCGCTGGTGTTGGTGGACCGCCAGGAAGGCGGCCGCGAGGCGATCGAGGCGCGCGGCATCCCGGTGCTCACGCTCTTCACGCGCAAGACCCTCCTCGACGAGGCGTGACGCGGCCCCTGGGACCGTGAATGTCTCGACCCCGCGGTCCCGCCCGCTAGACTGTCCCTCCACCCATGATTTCCCGGCGCAAGATCCAGTACCCGGTTTCCGGCCCGTTGCGGCAGTACCTGTACCACTTCGACCGCTACCGGGAGATCCCGCAGGTCTACAACGACCTCTGCCGTTTCACCGGGGCGATCCCGTACGACGACCCGCAGGGCAAGGAAACCCTGTGGCTCACGGTGATGTATCCGCCCGAGGTCTTCGCCGACCTGAAGCCGAAGCTCACCCAGATCTACGCCGAGCTGAAGATCGGCGGCGAGGTCGAGCACCACGAGCACCTCAGCGTGGACCGCATCGACTTCGGCGATTTCGGAAACTCGCGCCCGTTCCGGGTCCGGATCACGAACCTCTTCAACGACAACTCGGACTACTTCTACGTCAAGATCGCGGACGCCTCCCGCATCTACGGCCTGGAGCTCGAGCACATCCTGTCGCCGAACCGCATCAACTACTTCGTCAACGGCAACACGCTGATCGAGGAGCACATCGCCGGCGTGCCGGGAAACGTCTTCCTCAACGACTACCTGAACCGCCCCGGCCTGAACAAGGTCCGCATCGCGAAGGAGTTCACCAAGTTCAACGAGCGCTGCTTCATCCGCCTGCTCGGGGACATGCGCAGCGTGAACTACGTCGTGGACATCACCCCGGACTTCGAGGAGGTCCAGTACCGGGTGCGGCCGATCGACTTCGACCAGCAGTCGTACGAGAGCCGCGGCAAGATCTACCTCGCCTACCGTTTCGATTCGAACCGCAGCATCACCAAGCTCGCCTTCGAGGTGCTGAACCGGAAGACCATCGACCAGTACGTGGCCGAGGAGCACGCCCAGATGGCGCGCCGCGCCAAGGTCGAGGCCAGCCGGCTCAAGGCGCTGCTCGGTATCATGCGGCGCGAGGAACTGGCGCCGCGCTCCCATGTGGGAACGCTGGCCCGGGACCTCGACAAGATGCACCAGACCAGCGGCTTCGGAGACTGCAAGACCATGGGCGAGCTGACGGCCGCCCATGTCTCGATGATGGTCGGAGTGTGAAGCCCCGTTACGAAGCGCCCGGCTTCGGGGTCACCACGATCGCGTGCTCGTCGAAGCGGGCTTTCGCGCCGATCTGGCCGAGGATGTAGTCCAGCACCGCGCGCGCGGGCAGGTTGGCCAGCTTGAGGGTGATCTCCTTGGTCGCGAGCATGCTCTTCGGATCATCCAGGATGAAGTTGGCGGCGATCGTGTCCTTCGATCCCTTGCCGACGAGGGTGCCGAGGTAGTCGAGGGCCTCCTGGGGCTTGGCCTTGTCGAGTTGGATTTTCTCGATCATCACGCTGCCGAATTTCATCTCGCGGCCCTTGGCGGCGATGGAGGCGGCGTTGCGTTGCACCTCGCCGAGCTGGAAGCGGGCATTGGCGTTGTTGGGATCCTGCTTGAGGGCCTTGTTGAAGCTGGCCTCGGCGAGGACGGGATCGCCCGCGGCGACGGCGGCCATGCCTTCCTGGTAGGGAGTGAGCGTGGCGGCGGGTTTGGCGGGTGCGGGTGGCGCGGAATCCGCGGCGGCGGCGAATTGGAACGCGAGACAAGCCACCGGCAGGAGGACGAGCGGGGTTTTCATGGTGTGTGGAGGTTCCTACAACTCCTGCACCATGTAGGAGATGAGGGCGGGTTTCAACTGGGATTCCGTGGCCGGGCTTGCCGCCGGCGGCGGGAACGCGGAAGCTGGCGGCGTGGATGACGCGCATTGGATGGGCCTCGCCCTGGAGGAAGCTGCGAAGGGAGTGGGCCGCACGGCACCGAATCCCCCGGTGGGGGCTGTTTTGGTGAAGGATGGCACGCTCATCGGGCGCGGCTGGCACCGGGCCGCAGGCCGTCCCCACGCCGAACGGGAAGCCCTCGCGGACGCGCTGCGGAACGCGGGCGCGGAAGCGATCCGCGGGTCCACCGCCTATGTCACCCTGGAGCCCTGCTCCACCTATGGCCGCACGCCGCCGTGCACCGTGGGGCTCATCGAGGCCGGGGTGGCGCGCGTGGTTTACGCCGTCACCGACAGGAATCCGGCCCACGTTGGCCGCGCCGATGCCCTGCTCCGCGAGGCCGGGATCGAGGTGCTCGCCGGAGTCCGGGAAGCGGAGGCCACCGCCCTCTTGCGATCGTTTTTCCAAGTCCAGGAAACCGGCCGCCCGTGGGTGATCTGGAAGACCGCCATGAGCCTGGACGGCCGCCTGACCCGCCCGCCGGGCGAGGGCCAGTGGCTCAGCAGCCCGGCCTCGCGGGCGGATGTCCAGCGGCTGCGCGGCGAGGTCGATGCGATCCTCACCTCCGGTGAAACCGTGCGCCGCGACCGGCCGAAGCTCACCATCCGGGAACCCGGTCTGCTTGAGGGCCGGAACCAACCGTGGCGGGTGGTGGTCACCGGCCAGCCGGATTCGTTGCCGCGGGACGCGGACCTTTTCACCGACGAATGGCGGGACCGCACCCTGGTGCGCCCCGTCGCGGATCTACCGGACACCCTGCGCCGCCTCGCGGCGGAACAGGGCGTGCTCAGCGTCCTGGTCGAGGCCGGCGGGCTGTTTTCCGCCGCCTTGTTCGAGGCTGGGTGCGTCGACGAGATCGTCGTTTACCTCGCGCCGCTGCTGTGTGGCGGGGATGTTCCGGCGCTCGCGGGCGCGGGATTGCCCGTGCCCTTGGAACTGGCGGACGTCACCTACGAGCGCATCGGCGATGACGTGCGGATGCGCGCGCCGGTCGTCCGGGGTTAGCCGGGATCAGAACCGGATCACGATGCCGGGGCGGCGGTAGCCGTAGCCTCCGTACGTGTAGCCGCCATAGTAGGGCGTGTAGGACCGGCTATAGCTGCCGTAGTACGGAGCCGGGCGGCCCCAGCCGCAGGTGTGGCGGATCGGCAGGATACGGGTGCGCCAGACCGGGCGGCCCCAGCCGTCGTAGAAGGCGACGTAGCGCTGGACGTAAATCGGGCAACCGCAGCGGGCGTAGCTGCTGACGTAGACCCGGGAGCTGCTGCTGTAGTGGCGGGCCTCCGCGTTCGGGGTCGCACCGAAGAACGCGAGCGCGGCGGCGGCAAGGGAGATTGCGATGCGTTTCATGGCAGTGGGTGGTTGTGGTTTACGTCCCCTTGGACGACTCCCCCTCCCGGCCTATTCACCCCCGAAATCTCCCGGTTCCCGCGGAGCAGGTTTGCACCTGGCCGGGGTTGGGCGTATGTTGGAATGGTATCCATGCCGTGTGATCGCGGCCCGTCCATCATCACCAACCATTTCCAGCCATGAGCGATTCCATTTCGAACGTGTTCGTCCTGTCGCGGATCAACAAGGCCCTGCGGGCGGACTTCCAGCACCTCACCGAGGCTGACTCCGACCTCCACGCCATGCTCGGGGAAACCCGCGCGTTCGGGGAACGGGCGCTCCCGTCCGTGGCTTCGGACGCCGCCTGGCGCTCCGGCTGGGAAAAGGCGGAGTCGTTGCTTTCCGAGATCCGCCTCTACACCGGGCGCTTGGGAGAGGAGCTCGAAAGCGAGTCCACCTCCCCGCTCGTCGGATTCGATGTGGTGGTCGCCCGCGATGAAGCGCTGCATGAAACCCTGCACGGTCTCTCGTCCCGGCTCGATAGCTCGCTCGACCTCGACGACCGTGCCGATTGGCGCGAACTGTGGCAATCGGTCGAAGGCCAACTCGATGTCATCCGCGCCTACCTCGCGGCGGCGCGCACCCGCGTCGAGACACGCCGGAAACACGGCGAAGCCGAGGCCCAGCGCCTCCACCAGGAAGTCCTCAGCCACCTGCCGGCGGATTCCTCGCTGGAGGATTCCGACCGCTTTTCCGACGAGTACGAGCGCGCGTTCCAGCAGTTCCAGCGGGACAAGCACCGCACCGGCGGCCTGATCGACATCTTCAAGGGCCTGCTGCTGATCCAGGAAGAGGGCCCGGAGGCGAAGATCCGTCGCCGCCTCCACGAGCCCACCGACGGTTGACGGCCTGGACCAGGTCCCGGGTGAAAGAGGTGGACGGGCTGCCTCCGTTCTGGTGGCTCTCGTTTGTCATTCGTTTGTCCGCATCATGAAACCCGCGATCCTCGCCTTGCTTGTCATGGCGGGCGGCCTCCATGCCGACCCGCTCCGCATTCCCGCCCACAGCGCCTACCTCGAGCCCGAGGCGAATGGCGCGCGGATTTCCGAGAACAAACCGATCACCGGCTGGACCAAGCCGGAGCTGAAGATCGAATGGTTCGGCCAGATCAAGACCGCCGGGAAATTGGATTGCTCGGTGGAGGTGAACCTGCCCGCGGGCAAGGAATCGCGCCTGCGCCTGACGGTTGAAGGCAAGAGCCGCGAGGCCACCGTGAAAGGCACCGGCAGCCCGGTGGCGGTCCCGTTCGGCAGCTTCACGATCACCCGCGCCACCGGCTACCAGCGCTTCCTGCTGGAGTCGCTGAACCGCCCCGGTGAAACGAACGGCGATGTCGGCGATCTGGTGCTCGATGGCCCGGCTGCGAAGGACGCGCATTTCAACGTGAAGGAGCGCCGCAACGCCGCGTCGGTTCACCTGTCCTACCCGAACCCGAAGGACGTGAACGTCGAGGCCTTCTACTGCGAGGCCACCGCCGCCACCGATCCGGTGGCGAGCTACTACATGGTCTGCGGTTGGAACCGCGGCTACTTCGGCATGCAGGTGAACAGCCCCACCGAGCGCCGCATCATCTTCTCGGTGTGGGACGCGGGCGGCGAGGCCAAGGACCGCTCCAAGGTCGAGGCGGACAACCGCACGAGTCTCATCGCGAAGGGCGAGGGCGTGGACAGCGGTGACTTTGGCAACGAAGGCACCGGCGGCCACAGCCACCTCGTCTACAATTGGAAGACCGGCTCGACCCAGCGCTTCGTGGTCACCGCGAAGGTGCTGGATGCCAGCCACACCGTGTACTCCGGCTTCTGGTTCCACCCCGAGCAGAAGAAGTGGATGCTCATTTCCAGCTGGAAGGCCCCGAAGACCGGCGACTGGCTGAAGGGCCTCTACAGCTTCAGCGAGAACTTCGGCGGCTCGAACGGCCAGCTCCAGCGGAAGTGCTACTACGGCAACCAGTGGGTCCGCACCGACAAGGGCGAGTGGATCGAAATCACCCGCGCCAGCTTCAGCCACGACGGCACCGGCAAGGAGGACCGCCTCGACCGTTACATGGGCGTCGAGCACGGCCGCTTCTTCCTCAGCAACGGCGGCTTCCTCGAGCCGTCCGTGAAATACGGCACGCCCTTCGACCGCCCGGCCACCAAGACTCCGCCGAGCGACCTGAAGCTGCCGCCGCTGCCGGGGATTTGAGGTCGCGCGAAGCTACGACCGCACCCCGCTGGCGCGTGGGTGCGGATGGCGGGGTTTCACCGCCACGGAAACCGCAGCCGGTCCTGAAGCACCTGCGGTCCGCGTTGCAGCCAGCGGTAGGCCACCAGCTCGGCCAGCCACACCAGCGGGACCGCGTAGAGGAGGCCCACGCACAGCGCGATGGCACCGGCGATCGTGATCAGGAAGCACAGCACCGCCAGTCCGAAGAGGTTCATGCGGTTGTTCGTGGTCAGGTCCGAGCTGTAGCGGAACGCGTCCATGATCCCCAGGTCGCGGTCGACGATCGCCTTGCGGTAGAGGCCGAACCTCATCGCCAGATAGATGCCGGGCACGAGCAGGCAGATCAACCCGAGGCCGACCATCAGGAGGTAGAGGATCGAGGCCCCGATGGCTCGGAGCAGCTTCCGCCCCTCGCCGAACATCATTCCGACATCGGCTTCCTTGCCGTCCACCAGATTCAGGCCGATGCGGGCGCAGCCGAGCGAGAGGAAGACGCTCAGGATTTGTCCGCCTATCTGGCTCAGGAGTCCGCCGTCCGAGGAGCGGTTGAAGGTAGAGACGCGGGTTCGGTGGGTGGTCGGGAACTCGTTCGACGGCTCCTCCTCCGCCTGGGTGCCCGTTGGTCCGACCCGCATGTGGGTGGGGTCGAAGTGGACCATCGTGTTCACCGGCTTCAGGCCCAGCGCGGTGTCGACGAGTCCCAGCGCGAACCCCACGGCGAAGGTCAGCGCCACATACACCACTCCCACGAGCAGGATGGTTCCAAAATGCCGCAGCACCAAGGTGGACGCCCGCGAGATGCATTCGCCCACGCCGATTTGGACGCTGCCGGGGGCGACCTCGGGGAGTGGTTCTCCTTCGATGGGGGCTACCGCCGGTGCCGGGTTCCACGTGGAGGGAGGCGCGGCATAGGGGCTGCTCGCCTCAGCTCCGGAGATCGGGGAAGGCGGAGTGGAAGACAAACCGGGGATTTCCGCGGCGGGTTTCCAATCCTTCATGGACGAGGTCCACACCAGGTCACCGGGTGCGAGTTGCCCGGAGGCTGCCAGTCCTCTCAAGGCGTCCCAAGTGACCGGGCCTCCCTGTCTGCCGTCCTTGCCGTAGTACCATGCATCCATGATCGTTTCGTAGTGGGATCACGGGCCGGGTGCAAGCCGCTCAGGCGGCGGGCCCGCGGAAGGCATCGCCTTCGTAAAAGCGGCACGGCTGGAGCATCAGGCCGCCCTTCCGGAAGCGCGGGGCGTTCGGGTTCTTCAGCCACTCACTCAGCGTGCGCTGCAACCGCTGCAAGGGCAGCCGGAAATGGGCGGGCCGCGGTTGGAACCACTCGAGATGGGGCTCGTAGGTGAGCACCACCCCCACCACGTCCTTGCCGAAGGCCAGCCCATGCTTTGCCAGCAGCGCCGAGGCGGAGACGAAATCGATCCACTCGACCAGGATGATCGCCGTGGGCACCCGCGCCGCGAACACCTTGCCCAGCAGCGAGACCATCGCCGTGGGACTGCGGTGGGGGGTGCCGGGGGCGTGGTACATCGGCACGAAGGGAATCCCACGCGCGGCCAGCGCTTCCTCGAGCTGCTGGCGCATCGCCTGGATGAAGTACTCCTGCAGGCCGCAGATGGGCAGGCAGATGTGGCGGTGGCCGAGCCGCAGCAGCGAATCGATCGCCACCTCCAGGCGGTCGCGCAGGCTCACCCCGATGGCGGTGACGGCGTGTTCGCCCGGCACCCCGCCGACGAAAAGCGTGGGCACTCCCCGCCGCACCGCCCACTCCGCCAGCACCTTGTTGCCCGCCAGCGCCACCAGCATCGAGGGCCGGATGTCGTCGAGCATTTCATCCCAGCGCGGGCTCGACCGCCGGGCATCGGAATACGGGATCAAGCGGTGCTGGAACTCCCAGCCATGCTGCATGCAGTCGGACATCACCCGGTCTACCGCCGCGCGGCTGTTCGCCTCGAACTCGCCGAGCGGCTTCGCGCTAATCACCAAGATCAGCCGCCGCCGTTGGTCAACTTTCGACGGTTTCCCCGGCTGCGCCGCGAGCTGGTAAGGCCGCCGCGATTTTCCCCGCAGCAGCAGGCCCTCGTCGGTGAGCCGCTCCAACGCCAGCAGCACCGTTGGCACGCTCACCTGCAGGGATCGCGCGAGCTGGCGGCATGATGGAAGCTCACCCGAAAACGCGCCCGCGCCGATCTGCCGCCGCAGGTGGGCGGCGGTATCGTCGACCAGCAGGGCACGCTTCACCGGGGTCATGATTCAGCATGCAATTACCGGAATTTTGTTCAAGGCGATTGAACAGATCACGCCGGAATCACGCATTGCCAATGGATTCCGGGATCTTCAGGGATGAATGGATTCGGTGGATTCTCCTCCCGGATTCCCCAAACACAGCTCCCATGTTCCGGACCCTTCTGCTCGGCGGCCTGCTGCCGTTCCTCCCCCTCTGCGCCTACGCGGCGGGCGGCGCGGACTCGTTGCCGACCCGCACCACCGCCAGCCATGGCAAGCGCGTGATCGGCTACATCACCCAGTGGGACGCATGGAAAGGCACCACCGCGGGCCTTCCGAAGCAGGGCTTTCTCAACCACCTCAACCTCGACTACTCCCAGTACACCCACCTGAACTTCTCGTTCTTCGGCGTGGCGGAGGATGGCTCGCTGCACAGCGGCGATTTCCGGAATCCGAACATCTACCAAGCCGGGCAGGTCCAGGCTCCCGCGCCGTTGTTGAACGGAGATGTCTATTCATCCTGGGACTACTACCTGGTATGGGGCGAGCTGAGCCCGCAGTGGAATTTCACCGCGCAGGTCACGGCGGCGGGTTTCGAGTCCTACAACGGCGGTTGGCGGCACGTGCCGAGCGGCCTGACCGGGCCGATGCCGGTGCCCTACCACGTGCCGGGCACCATGCCGGGGGTCCTGGAGCTGGCCCACGCGAAGGGGGTGAAGGTGATGGCCAGCATCGGCGGCTGGAGCATGTGCAAGCACTACGGCGCGATGGCCGCGGATCCGGTGAAGCGCGCGCGCTTCGTCGCGGACTGCCAGCGCCTGATCGCGCTCGGCTTCGATGGCATCGATTTCGACTGGGAATATCCCGGTACCTCCGGCGGCATGAATTTCACCGGCACCCAGGCGGACTACGCGAATTTCGTCACGCTGATGCAGGAGGTGCGCGCCGCGATCGGCTCGGGCAAACAGATGAGTGCGGCCCTGAGCTGCGCGCCCGCCAAGCTCGCGGGCTTCGATTGGGTGGCGGTGGCGGGCCTGCTCGATTCCATCGACCTGATGACCTACGATGTCCAAGGCGGCTGGTCGGACAAGGCCGGACACAATGCCCCGCTGTACGCGTATCCGGATGAAGAAGGCGGCGCGGCCTCGTGCGACACCGCCGTGCAGTTCTTGATCGGGAAGGGGGTGCCGCGGGGGAAGATCGCGCTCGGCCTGCCGTTCTACGGCCGCGGCGTGATCTGCTCCGGCACCGCGGCGCTGGGTGGCACCACCGTGAAGGTCCAGAAAACCGTGCAGCCGGATGGCCCGATCACCACCTGCGCGGACTTCGCCACGTGGGGCGACTACGACGCCACGCCGAACTACGAGTACATCCGCCAGAATCTCACCGGCTGGACCCGCCATTGGGATGACGTGGCGAAGGTACCGTACCTGATCAAGGGGACCTCGTTCCTCAGCTACGATGATTCCCGTAGCATCGGCTTGAAGGTGGAATACGCCCGCACGCAGAACCTTGGCGGCGTCATTGTCTGGCATGCCTACGGCGACCTGCGCGCCGGAACCATCCAGGACAACTCCGCGAAGCTGCCCTACAGCCCCTCCACAGACTCCCCGCTGGTGAACGTGGTCAATTCCGTGCTCGCTGGCGACGCCGTGCCCGCCGATGGCACCGAGGGCCCCTCCCCCGCCACGGGACCGCAGCGGGGTTTGAACACGCTGCCCTCGCATCCGCTGGTGATGGGGTATCTCAATGGCCTCCGCAACGCGCAGGGTCAGGACCAGGTCATCGCCGACTATCCCGCCGCGTTGCAGGCCGCGAACCTGGAGGCCTACGACGTGATCGTCACCGCCTTTGCCGAGCCGAAGGCGGACGGCACCATCGGCACCACCTTGGGATCGTTCTCCTCGTACCTGCCCGCGGTGGTGAACGAGGGTCACACGCTCGGGAAATCCGTGATCGTGAGCATCGGCGGCGCATATCCGGCAGCGCTCGCGGATCAGTACGCCACCATCGCCGCCAGCCCCGCGCTGCGGCAGACCTTCGCGAACAACGTGGTCGCGTTCCTGCAGGCGAACCACCTCGACGGTGTCGACATCGATTACGAGTTCCCCGCCGATGCCGGCACCTCGCGTGCGAACTTCACCGCGCTGATGCAGACGCTCCACGCCACGGTGAAGGCGGCGGATTCCCGCTACATCGTCATGTTCGGCAGCGGTCCGGGCTGGTACCTCGGCGGCTTCGATTTCGCCACGCTCGGGAACTGCACCGACTTCTTCTTCTACTTCGGCTACGATTGGAAGAACCCGGCGAACGGTCCGCTGCGCAAGCCGGGCTCCACCCAGTGGACGCTGGCGAACGACCAGCTTCCCGAGGCTTCGGTGAAGGGCGGCGTCGATTACGTGTTGGGCAAGGGGTTCCCGGCATCGAAGGTGATCGTCGGCCTGCCGTTCTATGGCTCCGGCAACCACTCGTGGTCCTCGGTACGGGACACCTGGGCCGCGAACCAGGTGGCCTACACCGCGGCCATCGATCCGAATGCACTGGAGGTGCAGATCAACGGCGAGTGGTTCACGCCGCCGGACGCGATGAAGCGGAAGATGGACGGCTTGCTGTCCTCCACCGGCACCGTGCTGGCGGGTGGCGCGACGGTGCGCGGCGTCGGCTGCTGGGAGATCGGCCACGAACACGCTTCACACCCGGATCTCTCGAATGCCTTCGCGGAATGGATCGCCGGATCGACCAGCGGGCCTCCGGTGGTGTCCGTGACCGGTGGTAGCATGATGGAAGGCAATGCGGGCACCAGCGTGCTGAACTTCACCGTCTCGCTCTCCAAGGCCGCGGCTACCTCCGTGAGCGTGGACTACGCCACGGCGAACGGCACCGCCACCGCGGACAGCGACTACGTTTCCCGTAGCGGTACGCTGGTCTTCGCCGCGGGCGAAACCTCGAAGACGGTCGCGGTGACCATCGACGGCGATGAAACCGTGGAAGCGGACGAGACCTTCACGCTCGCGCTTTCCAATCCCACCGGCGCGACGCTCGGTACCGCTACGGCCACCGGCACCATCACCAACGACGACAGCAGCGGCCCCAGCTCGGAGGACGGCTGGACGTCCCACGCCGCAGCGGCCGGAGCCGCGCTCTCGCTGGTGGTCACCGATTCGTGGGCCGGCGGGTTCCAGGGCGAGCTGCGCTTTACCAATCAGACCGGCGCGGCGCTCAGCACCTGGAACCTCCAGTTCGATGCCGCGTGGACCGTGTCCTCGATGTGGGATGGTGTGTACGGCGGCAAGAGCGGCAGCACCCACACCGCCACCAATCCCACCTGGGGAGGCTACACCTTGGCGAATAACACCACCGGCACGATCGGCATCATCGGTTCGGGCACGCCGTCCCAGCCCGTGAATCTCAAGCTCAACGGCCAGACGGTCGGCTCCGGTGGCAGCTCGTTCGCCAGCTGGGCCGCGGCCAAGGGCCTCGCCACCACCGCTTACGCCGCGGACCCGGACGGCGACGGCCGCTCGAACCTGCTGGAGTTCCTCAACGGTACCGCCCCGCAAACCACGAACTACGGCGGACCTCGTAGCGAGAAACGAACCCTCACGGTTTCCGGCACCACCGCCGGCTACTTCTGCGTGGTCGTTCCCGCGGACACCACCGCGAACAACGTGGAGTACCGCGTTCTCGCCTCCACCACCCCGTCCTTCACCCCGTCCCGACTGATGGTCCTCCATCAGACCGTCGATCTCGGCGGCGGCAAGCTCGAGGCGGTGTGGCGGGACACCGTCCCCATGTCATCCCGGCCCGCGGCCTTCGCGCGGATCGAGATACGGGTGAAGTGATGGATGTTAGATCATCATTACTTGCAGCGGAATACTGCGCATTCGTGTTCAAGTATCTTGAACAATGCCGTTGCATGGAATTCATCGCGGCGGCTTGGAGAGTGCTTTAGGGCGTGAGGTTGAGAAATCCCCGTGAACCGGTGGCGCGAGCGTTCCAACGCAGCGAAGCCGCCGTTTCACCGGGCATGTCCGACAACCCCTGTTCTGTCTGTCTGCATCATGAAACCCAAAGCATTCCTCCGTCTTGCCATCGCCCGTCCGCTGGCGTCCGCCGTCTTCCTCGCCTCCACCGCCACTCCGGCCACCGCTGTCGCCGGCAGTTGGAATGTCGATGCCGCGGGCACGTGGGGCACCACTTCCAGTTGGACCGGAGGCGTGCCCAACGGTGTCGGTGACATCGCCAACCTCACCAACAACATCACCGTCGCGCGCTCCATCAGCCTCGCGGGCAACCGCACGCTCGGCGCGCTGAACATCGGGGACTCGGCGACGAGCTACCTGGGATTCACCGTCAACGCCGGCACGCCGGGCACTTCCCAGCTCATCTTCGACCAGACCGGTACTGCCGATGCCACGATCACGGTGCCGAACGCCGGTGGAGTGGCCACCAACAACATCAGCCCCGGCTCGGTGCTCCTGAAGGACAACCTGGTGGTCACCACCGCCTTTCCGAACAGCGGCACCACCCAGCTTTCGATCTCCTCTCCGGTCACCGATGGCAGTGGCACCTTCGGCATCACCAAGGAGGGCCCCGGCATCCTGGTGCTTCAGGGGTCCAACAGCTACAAGGGCGGTCTCGCCATCAACGGTGGCCGTGTGAACGCCAACAGCTACGTGATGGCCTTCGGCGCGGGGCCCGTGACCGTCGCTTCCGGAGGCCAGGCGTATCTGAACTCCACCGGCGTCTGCAATTCCTTCACCATCGCGGGAACCGGCTACACCAACAGCGCCGACACCGCCGCACAAACGGGCGCCATCCGTCTGGAAAACAACCGCGGTGTGATGGGCCATGTCACCGTCGCCGCCGCGGGAGCACGGCTCGGCGTGAATACCACCGCCGCGGGTTTCATCGGCGGGAACCTCTTGGGCACCGGCAATCTGGAGATCAACAGCCCGGCCACGACCACCGGCACCGTGTCGCTGCTCGGCAGCGCCGCCGGTTACACGGGCACCCTCAGCCTGGCGCGCGGCAATTTCAATTTCCCCGGTGCCCTCGGCGGTTCGATGTCGGTCGCCACCGCCGCCGGTGCCACCACCACCCTCGGGGCCGGGACCTCGGTGGCGGGCAATCTGACGCTGGATTCGACCAATGCCGCGATCACCTACAGGAATGCCCACGGCACCCTCGCCATCGGCGGCGCATTGAACCTCACCGGCAGCACGGTGGTTTCACCCTCGATGTTTCCCGCGCCGGGCACCGGCACGCTCACGCTGATGACCTATGCCTCGCAGAGCGGCGCGGGCACGCTGAGCTTCAATCCCGCGAACTACCGCGGCACGCCTTCGCTCACGGTGGGGGCCACCTCCGCCCAGATCACCGGTCTCGACGGCCAGACCCGCACCTGGCTCAACGCCTCGGCCAACGGAACGTGGGACATCAACGGCTCCGCGAACTGGGATGGCGGTGACAACCGGTATTTCAACGCCGATGCGGTGGTCTTCGGCGATGGTGTCGCGGGAACGGTGACGCTGGCAGGTACCATGACCCCGCATTCGGTGACCTTCACCAACCTCGCTGGCAATGACTACACGCTCACCGGCGGCGCCATCGATGGAGCGGGCGCGGGCATCACCAAGTCCGGCACCGGCAATGTCACGCTCGGCGGGACCAACACGTTCGTCGGCCCCGTCGCCGTGAACGCCGGGCGATTGATCCTCGGCACCGCGCAGGCGCTCGGTTTCACTTCCGGCGTGACCGTCGCCTCCGGGGCCTCGCTGGACCTGAATGGCAAGGGCATGACCGCGGTTTCGCGGATGGTGGACCTCACGATCTCGGGCACGGGGGATGGTTCCCTGCCCGCGCTCGCCAACAGCAGCGCCGACATCACTTTCACCGGCGTGGCCGCGGCGGGCATCCGCAACGTGACGCTCGCGGGAGACGCGACGATCGGTGGCCCGCGCAATTTCGACATCGGCAGCAGCGGGGTGCTGGACGGCGACGGCTTCACCCTTACCAAGACCGGTACCAGCCAAGTGTATCTGCTCGGCGTCTCGAAGAACCTCCACACCGTGGTCGAGGGCGGTAGCCTCGCCGGTTACGGCCCGGATCCATTCGGAGCCACGCTCCGCATCAAGGCGGGTGGCACGGCGCAGGCGGCGAACCCGGGCACCTACTCGTCGCAGGTGACGCTCGAATCGGGCGGCATTCTCCAGCACACCATCGGCACCGAGTCGTTGTGGACCGGTGCGTTCACCGCCACCGGAAACGCGGAGCTCTCCTGCAACAACACCACCGGCACCTCGCTGACGGTGGTGCAGGGTTTCTCGGTTCCCGGAAACCTGACGAAGAGCGGCAATGGCACGGTGACCCTTTACGGCGATGTGCCGGTGACCGGCGCGGTGAGCGTCACCGGCGGCATCCTGCTGCTGGGCACGGGCGGCAGCACCGGCTCTTTCGGTAGTGCTCCGGTGACCATCTCCAGCGGGGCCACGTTGAATCTGTTCCGGAGCGGCACGTTCACCTTCGGCAGCGCGATCAACGGGGCGGGCAGCCTCAACCTCACCGGCACGGCGGCGGTCACGCTTTCCGCGGACAGCACCTATTCCGGCTCCACCACGGTGTCCGCGGGCAGCTTGCAATTGCTGAACCCCACGCACAGCAGTGGCACGCTTTCCGGTTCCGCGGGCACCCGCATCGCGGCGACGGGCACCTTCGGAAACACGGCCATCAGCGGTATCCTCGCTCCGGGCACGCCGTCCGCTCCGATCGGCACGATCACGGTGGCGGGCACCGCGGCGAATCTGAATATCGCTGCCGCCGGTATCTATGAGGCGCAGATCAATACCGACGACACCACGGCCGACAAGATCGCGGTGTTGGGCACCGGCGCAGGCAATCTCACGCTCAGCGGGGCGCTGTCCGTTTCGAACCTCGGCACCGTGGCACCCGCCCCGGGCACGAAGTTCACCCTGCTCACCTACACCGGCACGCTTACCGGCACCTTCGCCGGTCTGCCGGAGGGCGCCGCTTTCGCCCTGGGCGGTACGAACTACCTGATCCGCTACGCCGACGGCGGCAAGAACGTCACGCTCACCGCGGCTACGGCCTATGATACCTGGATCCTCGGTTACCATGCCGGCAGCGGCGGTGCGGTCGTGCTCGGGGGCTCCGCCGATCCGGACAAGGACGGGTTGGCGAACCTGGTGGAATACGTGCTGGGAGCGAATCCCGCTTCCGGCGTTTCCGGAAAGCGACCCACCGCCGTGCGCTCGGGCTCGAATTTCACGATCACCTTCGACTTTCAGAAGGAAGCGGAGGACGGCGGTTACGTTCCCGTGATGGAATATTCGCCGACGATGGCGACCGGGGAATGGTATCCCGTGGGTCCGGAGATGTATTCCTTCGAGGACCACGGGACTTTCCGGAAGGTCACCGTCACCGTTCCGGCGGGTTCGTTCGAAAAGCTCTTCACCCGCCTCCGCGTCACCGCTCCGTGAGGCCTCCTGTTCAATCCGTTTGAGCAAATCGCGCCGGGCCGGACGATTGTCCGCCCGGCGCCTGGCGATACATTCCAGTCCATGAAACCGCTCCTCATCCTCGGCTCCGCCATCGCGATGGTGTCCCAAGTTTTCGCGCTCCAGGCGGGCGACGCCGTCACCCCGGAGGCCTTCGGCCAGGCGAAGTTCGTGCAAGGCACCGCGCCCGCCGCGTGGGAACCCGGCAAGCTCTACTTCATCGAATGCTGGGCCACCTGGTGCGGTCCGTGCATCGCCTCGATCCCGCACGTCAACGAGCTGCACAAGAAATATGCCGACAAGGGCCTGCGGGTGATCGGCCTCAATGTCTGGGACGACGGCCCGTACGAGAAGGTCGAGAAATTCGTGAAGGCCAAGGGCGAGGGCATGTCCTACCCGGTGGCCTTCGTCGGCAAGGGCGGCGCATTTGAAACCGCCTGGCTGAAGCTCGCGGGCGTCACCGGCATCCCCCACACCTTCCTGGTGCGGGACGGCAAGCTGCTCGCCACCCAGCATCCGGGACAGCTCACCGACGAGGTGATCGAAAAGCTGCTCGCCGGTGGCGACGGAGAGACCCAGGCGCTCGGCGTGATCGCGAAGCAGAAGGCGGACCGCGCCGCGGAGACGCAGCTCTTCAAGGACTACCGCGCGGCTCAGGCGAAGAAGGACACGGCCGTGATGGCGGAGAAGATCGAGGCCCTGGAGAAATCCGGCAGCCGCGCCGTGCCCTCGCTGAAATTCGAGCTGGCCCAGGCCAAGGGCGACTGGAACGAGGTGAAGACCGCGCTCGCCGGTCTGCCGGACGACGCCACCGCGCTGATGCCCCTCACCCAGTTCGCGGGGGCGCTCTGCGATGACGCCCGTGCCCCGGGCGCGCCGGATGAGCTCCGCCTCGCGGTCGCGGCGAAAATGATCAAGGCCCAGGGCGGCAAGCCCGGCCGCTACTACGAGATGGTGCCGCTCGCAGCCCTCCAGGCGAAAGCGGGTGACAAGGACGGCGCGCTGGCAACCGCGAAGGCCCTCATTGCCAGTCCCGGCGAAGCCCCGAAAGGGCCGATGGAGCGTTACGCCGCGGCGGTGGCCCAGGGAACGATTCCCACTGCCAGCCAGTTCTTCGGCTGGGTTTCCGAGGATCGGAAGGCGGCCACCGCGCCGAAGGAATGATCCCGGCTCCGGTCATCATGCAATCCGCATGATGCCGCGTTGAAGTTGCTTTTCCGGCGGGGACTTGCCTAGCGTGCGTTCCATCATGGAACGCCTCCCCCACGCGGACTATGCCCGGCTGCTCGACTTCATCGCCGGGTTGCACGAAGCCGTGCCCTTCACCGCGTTCGGAGAGCACTTGGTCCGCCTCACCTCCGGCCTGCTGCCGGGCCTCACGGTGTCCTTCGATCAGATCGAGGAATCGACCGGCTTCTACTCGCTGGAACACAATTTTCAGATGTCCGCGGACGAGGAGGAGAAGATATTCAACCGGCTGCGGGTGCTCTATCAGCAGAACCCGATCTACAGCTACATCCAGTCGGGCGGCACCGGTCCGGTGATCGACATCGCCGACCTGATGCCGCGCCGGCAGTTCCGCAAGACCGACTTCTACCAGGATGTCTTCCGGCCCATCGGGCTCGAGCACCAGGTGAACGTGCTGATGAACCGCCCGGGGTGGATTCACTCGATGACGGTGAACCGCGATCGCCCGATCTCCCGGGAAACGGCCATCATCCTCGAGCTGGCCGCCCCGCACATCCAGATCGCCCATCGCAATGCCAGCCTCATGCAGGCGCTGAAGCCGGTGATCGCCCAGCCGTCCGATCCGCCGCCGACCTTCACGCCGCGCGAGCGCGAGGTCTTCGACTGGCTCCGCCAGGGCAAGCGCAACGGCGAGATCGCGAAGATCCTCGGCTGCTCGCCGCGCACCGTGGACAAGCACGTCCAGCGCATCCTGGCGAAGACCGCCACCGAAACGCGCACCGCCGCCGCCCGCTGGAAGCCGGACGGGGTCTGAAAAGATACGCGGTTCTAAGTATTTTCACGCACGCGGATTGCGTGGAGACTCGGGACGATGAGCCGTGGCCTGTTGGGTCGGCGGCGAGCGCACCCTGATCCCCATGAAATCCCGCCTGCTTCTGCCCGCCGCCCTGTGCGTGCTCCTTGCCTCACCGCTCTCCGCCGCCGATGAACCCGGGGCGAAGGACCACCCGATGCTCAAGCGCGTCACCGGCTCCGAGATCATCTGGGCGAAGTCCGCGAAGTTCGACGAGATGAAGATCGCGCTGGAGAAGATCCAGTACGACTACGGCACCCAGGCATTCAAGGCGACCAAGCAGGAGTCCGCCGAGGGCGCCCGTACCACCCTCTACTACCGCCTGCCCGGGGACGTCTCCACGCTGGAGGCAAACCGCCAGTATGAGCAGGAGTTGAAGGCCGCGGGTTTCACGGTGAGCTTCACCGCCGCGAATGACGAGCTGGACGACGGCTACAACCGCTTCGTCGAGCGCATCTTCCCCACCGCGTTGAAAACCGAGCAGCTCCAGTACCTGCATGAGTTCAACCACGAGGAGCAGCGCTACTCGGTCCTGAAGGGCAAGGCGAAGAACGGCGGCGACGTCTACGTCTCGCTTTATGCCTTCGTGCTGAAGGACGTTTCCACCGGCTTCCAGAAGCTGGTGGACAACCACAAGCTGGCGAAGGGCCAGACCGTGGTGCGGGTCGACATTCTCGAAACCACCCCGATGGAAGCGCGGATGGAAGTGGTGAAGGCCGCGGAAATCACCTCCTCCATCACCACCACCGGCCGCATAGCGATCTACGGTGTGCACTTCGACACCGACAAGGCCGAGATCAAGCCGGACTCCGCCGACTCGCTCACGGAGATGGCGAAGGCGATCAAGGAAGGCGGCGGCCGCTATCTCATCGTCGGCCATACCGACAACCAGGGCGAGTACGCCCACAACCAGACGCTTTCGATGAAACGGGCCGCCGCGGTGACCGCCGCGCTTTCCAGCCAGTATGGCATTCCGTCCGCCAGCCTCGTGCCGGTCGGGGTCGGCATGGCCGCACCGGTCGCCCCGAACACCGAGGAAACGGGCCGCGCGAAGAACCGCCGCGTCGAGATCGTGAAGATGTGATTTCCCCCCAACACGGAACCCCAAAGACTGAACAAGGCTCCCGGGCGACCGGGGGCCTTGTTCACTTCCGGGGCCGGGCCGCGAGCAGCTCCGCGATCTCCTCCAATGGATAGGTGAGGATCTCCGCCAGCGTGGGATGGTACCACGGCGCGCGTAGTAGATCGTGGACGGTGGCCTTCATCGCCAGCGGGCCGGTGAGGCAGTGGATTAGCGAGTCGGCGTGGGTGCCCGCGATCTCCGCGCCGAGCAGGCGGCCGGTGTCGGCCGTGGCGAAGAGCTTCACGTAGCCGTACGTCGCATCCATCAGGATCGACTTGCCGTGGTCGTCGAAGGGATAGCTGGCGGAGAGGAAGGGAATGTTCCGTTCGGTGAGCTCCTTTTCCTGGAGGCCGAGCGTGGCCAGCGGCGGATCGGTGAAGACCACGCTCAGGAGCAGATCGGGATCGATGGCCTTGAGGCCCTTGACGCCGAAGGCATGGCGCGCGGCGAGTTCGCCTTGGGCCACGGCGAGGTGGACGATGTCGTGCGGCCCGCAGACGTCGCCGCCGGCGTAGATGTGGCGGCGGCTGGTTTGTTGCCAGCGGTTGATGGTGACTCGGCCCTGCCCGTTGAGGTCCACCCCGGCGGCGTCGAGGTTCAGGCCCGCGGTGTTCGGCTCGCGGCCGAGGGCATTGAAGAGATGCGCGGCGCGGCGCACGAGGGTCTTGCCGTCCTGGGTGAATTTCACGCTCACGCCTTCCGCGGTGGCGCGGATCCTCTCGATCTTCGTGCCGGTGTGGAGCTGGATGCCTTCGTCGCGGAAGGCTTGCTCGACCACCGCGGCGGCGGATTCGGAAACCTCCTTCAGCAGGCGTGGACTGCGCTGGATGATCGTCACCTTCGTACCGATGCGGCGGAGGAACTGGGCCAGCTCGCAGGCGACGATGCCACCGCCCAGCACGATCACGCTCTCGGGCACGAAGTCGAGATCGAGCACGTCGTCGCTGGTCCAGTGCGGCGTTTCCGCCAGGCCGGGGATCGGCGGCACGCTCACCTTCGAGCCGGTGGAGATGAAGATCCGTTCCGCTTCGAGGGTGGTGCCGTCGGTGAGTTCCACGGACTTCGGCCCGGTGAAGCGGGCGTGGCCGCGGTAGAGATCGAACCTTCCGCTCTCCAGCCCCTGCACGCGGTAATCGGCGAACTCGCGGATGGTTTTCACCTTCCAGCGGTGGAGGGCCTTCATGTCCACCGAGGCCTCCGGGATGCGCAGGCCTAAGGTCTTGCCCTTCCGCGCGTGGTGCAGGACCTCGGTGGCATGGAGCAGGGTCTTTGAGGGCATGCAGCCGCGCAGGATGCAGAGTCCGCCGAGATCGCGCGCGCCATCGGCCACCGCCACGCGCTTGCCCAGATCGGCCGCGGTGCGGGCGGCGGCATACCCGGCGGAACCACCGCCGATGACGAGGAGATCGTAGGCTTTCATGATCTAGCAGCCAGTTTCCACCGGGGCCGGGAGAAAGCAAGGAGCAGGGACATTCCTGTCCCGTTCTTCAAAAACGGGTTGAAGCGAAAAGAAGAAATCCAACCACAGATGAACACGGATGGACACAGATAAGAGGAATCAACGGGTGGTCACCCCAATAGATCCGAGCGCTGCCATCCCTTCTTCCATCTGCGTTTTTAACGTTCATCTGCGGTTGAATTTCTTCTTCTGGCTACCCTATGGCGTTTTGAAGAACGGGACAGGAATGTCCCTGCTCCTTGAGTTCGCCAGCGCGGCTGGCTAAGAGGGACTCGTGCACGAGACCATCGAACTGAGCGGCCTGACCAATGCCGAATTCTTCGCCACCCACGCGGCTCCGGGCCGGGTGGGGCTGGTCGGCGGCACCGCCCTCATCGACCGCGCGATTTGCCGTGCCCAGCGTCATGTGACGGATGGCGCGTGGAGCTGGTTCTCCCACGCCTTCTTTTTTCAAGGACCGCGCGCCGATGGGCACCACTGGGTCATCGAGTCCGACCTCGACATCCACCGCCGCCACGTCCGGCTCGGAGTGCAGGAGAACCGGGTTTCGAAGTACCACGACGAGGATCTCTACTCGACGGTGGCGATCCTCGACTTCGGCCTGACGCCGGAGCAGACCACCGCCATTCTCACCGAGGGGCTCAATCTGGTGGCGGACCGCACCCGCTACTCGTTGCGCGAGCTGCTCGGTGTGATGGTGGCGATCCGGAGTGAAACCCTGCGCGGTAAGACCAACCTCCTCTCGCGGGAGAAATCGATGTTCTGCTCCGCGCTGGTGCGGCATCTGTTCCGCTCCGCCGGGGTCGATCTCGCGCCGGATCTCGATGTGAAACACACCGCGCCGGAGGACCTGGCGCGGTCCCTCGTGCCGCACACGACCTACCTGCTGAAGCGCGAGGTCGCCACCAGCAAGCTGAAGGAGATCAAGCGCAAGCTGAACCGCGGGTTGATGCTTTGATTGTAGCACAAGCATTCTTGCTTGTGAGTGGGAGTATCCGCGACGTGCCTCACGTGCCCAGTCCACCGGGAAGCAACCCGTTTGCTGTTCCCGTTGAGCTCCGCCCCTTGGCAATTAGCGTGTCAAAAGGACGACTGGAGATCCGAAGGTTCATGCAAGTCTCCCCACCCACAAGCAGGAATGCTTGTGCTACTTCGTCTACCCGTGTGATCTCTCTCCCTTCATGGCAGGCCGCGCGACGCAGATCGACGGGCTCCGGGCGTTCGGCATGCTCGGGGTGGCGTGCGTGCATTGGTTGCCGCGGGAAACGCGCGGCTGGGTGCCGTTTGAGCTCGGTCTGTTCTTCTTCCTGGTGCTCACCGGCTACCTGATCACGGGCGTGTTGCTGCGGGAGCGGGACCGCGGCGAGGCCTCCGGCGTGGCGTGGCGGGCGTACGGGCTGAAGAATTTCCAAGTGCGCCGCGGGCTACGGATCCTCGCGCCCTATTATGCGGCGGCGGCCTTCGCGCTGCTGCTCGGCGCGCGGGACATCCGGGAGGCGTGGGGCTGGTACCTCACCCACACCTCGAACCTCCACATGGCCGCGCACGGCTGGGCGGATTTCACCTCGCACTTCTGGACGCTGGCGGTGCAGCAGCAGTTCTACGTGCTGTGGCCGTTCGTGATCTGGTGGGTGCCGCGGCGGGCGATGGTGCCGCTACTGGTGGGATTCTCCGCGGTCGCTCCGGCGTTCCGGTTGTTTGACACCGAACTGGCGGGGAGATTCGTCCTGCCGGACCTGCTGCCGTTCGCGGCCTGCGATTACCTCGGGCTGGGCAGCCTGCTGGCGCTGGCGGTCCACCGCGGCCTGCCCCTCTCCCATCCCGGCCTGCGGCGGGCGGGCGTGGCGGCCTTCCTCGCCTACGCCGCGCTCTACGGGCTCGATCAAGCGGGTCATCCGGTGCCGGTGCTGCGGGCGTTCCAGCAGACTTTCCTCACCGTGGCCTGCTGTGGGTTGATTGCGGCGGCCTCGGTGGGATTCCGCGGTTGGCGGGCGCTGCTGCTCGAGCACCCGGCGATCCAGCACCTCGGGAAATTGTCCTACGGGCTTTACCTGTTCCATAACCTCGCGCCGCTGGCGGCCGGGTGGATTTGCCCGTGGCTGTGGAATGGCCGGTTCGAGCACGGGCTCGGGTTCGCCGCCCGGCTCGGGGTGTTCGCGCTGATTTCCTGGGCGCTGGCGTGGGTTTCCTGGCGTATGCTGGAGGTTCCGGCCCAAGGAGTAAAAGCACGTATGGCGCGGAATCCCTGAGTCCCGCATGCTGCGGAAGATTTTCGTGGCCCCGTGGCCCGGCCCATGCACCATCCCCCGCGTAACTTATGAAAGCATTGGTCAAGGCAAAGGCGGAAGAGGGCTTGTGGCTCCAGGACGTCCCGGAACCCGAAGTGGGTCCGAAGGACGTGCTCATCAAAATCCGCAAGACATCGATCTGCGGCACGGACGTCCACATCTGGAAATGGGACAAGTGGGCCCAGCGCACCATTCCCGTGCCGATGCATGTCGGCCACGAGTTCTGCGGCGTCGTCGAGGCCGTGGGCTCCGGCGTCACCGACGTGGTCCCGGGCGAGCTCGTCTCCGGTGAAGGCCACATCGTCTGCGGCCGCTGCCGCAATTGCCTGGCGGGCCGCCGCCACCTCTGCCCGAACACGCTCGGCGTGGGCGTGAACCGTCCCGGTGCCTTCGCCGAATACCTCTCCATCCCCTACACCAACGTCTACAAGGTCGACCCCTCCATCCCGGAGGAAGTCATCTCGACCTTCGACCCGCTCGGCAACGCCGTCCACACCGCCCTGTCCTGGGACATGGTGGCGGAGGACGTGCTGATCACCGGCGCCGGTCCGATCGGCTGCATGGCCGCCGCCGTGGCGAAGTTCGCCGGCGCCCGCCACGTGGTCGTCACCGACGTGAACCCCTACCGCCTCGAGCTCGCCAAGAAACTTGGCGCCACGCGTGTCGTGAACGTCGCCAATGAAACCTTGGAAGACGTGAAGAAGGAGCTCGGGATGAAGGAAGGCTTCGACGTGGCGCTGGAAATGTCCGGCCACCCGTCCGGCCTCAATGACATCCTTCAACACACCTCCAACGGCGCCAAGGTCTCGCTGCTCGGCATCTTCCCGGAAAAAATCGCCATCGATTGGGACAAGGTCATTTTCAAGGGCCTGATCCTCAAGGGCATTTACGGTCGGGAAATGTTCGAAACTTGGTACAAAATGAGCAGCATGATTCGTGCCGGTTTGGACATTTCGCCTGTGATCACGCATCGATTCCACTACACTGAGTACGCGAAAGGCTTCGAGACCATGATGTCCGGCCAATCCGGCAAGGTGGTGCTGGATTGGACGTGACCCGAAGGCGGGTGACCGCCTGCTCCCCACACACCATCCCCTCGCTGCATGTCCTTCCTTCCGAAACCGTTCGCCCATTCGTATGAGATCGCTCCCGAGTATTCGAAGAGCGCGGTGTATTTCTCCTGCGAATTCGCCCTCGACCAGAGCTTCAAGATCTACTCGGGCGGGCTCGGGTTCCTGGCGGGCTCGCACATGAAATCGGCGGCGGCGCTGAAGCAGAACCTGTGCGGCGTGGGGATCTATTGGTCCTACGGTTACTACAACCAGACCCGCGGTGACGAGGGCGAGATGGCGGTCCAGTTCCGGAAGAACGAGTACGCGTTCCTCCGGGACACCGGCATTCGTTTCACCGTGCCGATCCACGGCCATCCGGTGTGGGTGAAGGCGCTCTACCTGCCGGGTGAGACCTTCTCCACGGTGCCGATGTTCTTCCTGAGCACGGACGTGGAGGAGAACGATCCGCTGTCCCGCGCGATCACCCACCGCCTCTACGACAACGACCCGCTGCGCCGCATCGCCCAGTACACGATCCTCGGCGCGGGCGGTGCCCGGTTGATGGAGGAACTCGGCGTCGATCCCGAGATCTGGCACCTCAACGAGGCCCACGGGCTGTCCGCGGCCTTCCGCCTGTATGAGAAGCACCGCAGCGTGGAAGAGGTGCGGAAGCGCCTCGTCTTCACCACCCACACGCCGGAAGAGGCGGGCAACGAGAAGCACGACTTCAAGCTGCTGAACGATTTCACCTTCTTCGGCAGCGTGCCGGAGGCCGAGGTCCGCAAGATCACCGGCATCGAGGGCGAGGTGTTCAACCACTCGCTGGCCGCGCTGCGCCTTGCGCACGTGGCCAATGGCGTCTCGAAGCTCCACGGCGAGGTGTCCCGCCAGATGTGGAAGAGCCACAAGGGCCTCTGCCCGATCACCCACGTCACCAACGCCCAGAACAAGAAATACTGGGCGGACCACGGTCTGGAAGCCGCGCGTGTCCATGGCGACACCGAGTTGCTCCGCAACCGCAAGCGCGAGCTGAAGGAGCGCCTGTTCCGGGTGGTTGCCGACCAGACTGGCAAGATCTTCCGCCCGGACGTGCTGACCATCGTGTGGGCGCGCCGTTTCGCCGGCTACAAGCGCCCGGACCTCATCACCCGGGACATCCGCCTGTTCCGCGAGCTGCTTTCGAACACCCAGCGCCCGGTGCAGGTCATCTGGGCCGGCAAGCCGTTCCCCTTCGACTTCGGCGCGATCGAGACCTTCAACAAGCTCGCCGGCCTCTGCCGCCACCACCCGAACGCGGCGGTGCTCGTCGGCTACGAGCTCGAGCTGTCCCGTTTCCTCAAGAACGGCGCGGACATCTGGCTGAACAACCCGGTGGTCACCCGCGAGGCGTCCGGCACCTCCGGCATGACCGCCGCCATGAACGGCGCGCTGAACCTTTCCACCTACGATGGCTGGGTTTGCGAGTTCGCGGACTTCTCCGGCACGAACAGCTTCATCATCCCGCCGGCCGATCCCTCGCTCTCGCCGGAGTCCCGGGACCGCCACGATCTCCTCGGCTTCTACGAGCAGATGGAGGAAAAGGCGCTGCCGCTCTACTACGACGATCCGGAAGGCTGGGCGCGGATGATGCTGCGCTCAATGAACGAGGTCGTGCCTTTCTTCGACTCCGACCGGATGGCGGGCGAGTACTACACGAAAATTTACGCCTCGGCGGCGCAACCGGTGATTGACCAGACACCGGCCCACAGCGTCCTTTGAGGCATGCCCTTGCCTCCGAAGCGAAACGGAAGATTCGTCCGGAATACCCCGCCATCCCCGGCGGAAGCCGCCATTTGGGAGCCGCTCGACGCGGACTCCCAGGGCGAGCCGCGGGTGATCGTGGTCCCGGGCGGCGAACCCGTCGCCCCAGCTCCCGCCAACCCGGCTCCCGTGGTGGCGGAGGCCCCCGTTGAAAAGGCTCCGCCAGCACCGGAACCGACCGTGATTTCCTCCGAGCAGATCGCCGCCGACCTCGTTGCGCGGATCGGGCCGGGCAAGGTCGACCTGAGCGACAAGGTGCTCACCGAGCATGCCGGGGACAAGTGGTACGCCCGCCACCAGCCGGACGTCGTCGTCTTCGCCGAATCCACCGCCGACGTGTCCGCGGTGATGGCCTACGCCCACAAGCATCGCATCCCGGTGACCACCCGCGGTGCCGGATTCGGCTACGTGGGCGGCTGCGTGCCGGTGCGCGGCGGCATCGTGCTTTCCACCGCCCGGATGAACCGGATCCTGGAACTGGCCCCCGCCGATGGCGTGGCCGTGGTCCAGCCCGGGGTGATCACCGTGGAGCTCCAGCGCGCCGCGCGCGAGATCGGCTGGGAATACCCGCCGGACCCCGCCTCGCTGAAGGATTGCTCGCTCGGCGGGAACATCGCCACCAACGCCGGAGGCCCGCGCTGCCTGAAGTACGGGGTGACCCGTAACTACGTCCTCGGCCTCGAGGTCGTGCTGGTGAACGGCCGCGTGATGCGCACCGGCGGCCGCCTCCACAAGAACAAGACCGGCTTCGACCTGTGCGGGCTCTTCACCGGCTCGGAGGGCATGCTCGGCATCGTCACCGAGGCCACCCTGCGTCTCATTCCCCGCCCGCCGGCCCGCGCCATGGTGGCCGCGGTGTTCCCGGATTTCGCGATGGCCGCGGCCGCCGTGCAGACGGTGCTGAATTCCGGCCACCTGCCCTCCGCGCTGGAGATCACGGATGCTTTCACCCTTGCCGCGGCCCGCAAGCGCCTCGGCGCGGACGTGTTCCCGCCGGGCGATGCCTACCTGATCGTCGAGATCGATGGCCGCCCCACCGCGGTGGCCTCGGAGCTGGCGGAACTCCACGCCCTGCTGATGCGGACGGGTGCCACCCACCTGGAGATCGCGCCGGACGAGGAGGACTGCGAGCGCATCTGGCAGCTCCGCCGCGAGTTCTCCTACTCGCTGCGGGACACCGGCCTGACCAAGCTCAACGAGGATATCGTGGTGCCGCGTTCGAAGCTGGTGGAACTCGTCAATTTCGCCCGCCGCCTGCAGGACGAGACCGGCATCCCGGTCGCGTGCTTCGGCCACGCCGGGGACGGAAACATCCACACCAACCTGATGGTGCAGGATTACAACGATCCGCTGGTCAGCGAGAAGGCGGATGCCGCGCTCGACGTGCTGTTCCACTGGATCCTCGCCAATGGCGGCGCGATCACCGGCGAGCACGGCGTGGGCCTGGCCAAGAAACCGTGGATCAAGCAGGCGCTCGGCGACGCGTCCTATGCCATCCACCGCTCGCTCAAGCGCACGCTCGACCCCCACGGTATCCTCAATCCGGGCAAGTTCCTCGATCCGTGAGGAATCCGTTGGATTGAAAACCATGCCGGGCGTGCGAAAATGCCCGGCATGCAGTCCGGCGCATTCCTCCTGGTCCCCATCGGGCTCGCGATGCTGGTCTTGTCTTGGCTCTGGCTCGTTCGTCCGGTGACCGGACGGCAGGGGAATTTCTCGACCTCGTTTTTCAGCGTCATCTTCGCGGATTTGTCCCGCTGCGCCGAATTGGCGCAGGAGGGTGATGCCGGGGCGAAGCGGGCGCTGAGATGGTGCCAGGTGGCCTTGGGCGTCGCCATTCTGGGGCTTGGGGGACTTTTCTTCGGGTAGACCGATCGTGGAATCCACCGGACGGATTCCACGTATCCCCCTGCTAACAACCACCCCGCTGGATTGACACCCCGCGGTGGATTCACCAGTGTCCAAAGAATGGCAGGCCATTCCGCTTCCGCTCACCGTTTCACCGCGTTCCGCATCTCCTGCTGGACGATCGGGGTCATCGCGTTCGCGGAGGTGATGAGCGCCGCCGTGGCGTTGGCTGCCCGCCTGGAGACGAACCGCCCGGTCCGGATCGTCGAGAAGATCGTCGAGGTGCCGAAGATCGTGGCCGTTCCGGTGCCGGCCGCGGTCGATCCCGCCGTCCGCCCGGGGATTCCGGCCATTTCGGCCATTTCGGCCACGCTGCCGACCGACTCGGACAATTCCGGCGTGGTCGCAAAACCGCCGGCGAACCCTCTTCCCGTCGCGCCGGTGGGGCCTGCCCCCACGCCGGTGGCCACCCCGCCGATCGCGGATCCGGTGGTCGAGCGCCTCGTCACCGAGGCCCGCAAGGCCCGCGTGGCCGAGGACATGGGGGCCGCCATCATCAAGCTTGAGGAAGCCGCCCGGAAATCGCCCGACGAACCGAACGTGGAATACGAGCTGGGTCTCGTCCACGAGGCGATGGGCGTCTACGACAAGGCCTCCGAGCACTACGAGAATGTCTTCCGCATGGGGGCTTCGAAGGCTGGCACGCTTTATGAAATGGCCGCCGGTAAGCTCCGCGATGGCATCCAGGAGCCGGACGTCCGCGGCAAGCTGGTGCTCGGCCGCACCCGGATCTTCAAGGACGCGGAATACCAGGACGGTGAGCGCGTGGTGCTCACCATCCCGGTCCAGGCCGCGCCCGGCACCAGCGTGGCGGCGGAAGATTTCTTCGTGAAGGTGCTCTTCTACGATTCGCTGAAGGGCAAGGAAGTGGTCCCGGCCCGCGACACCAGCGTCGTGAAGACCGAGTGGGCCAGCCTGCCGATCGATTGGGCCGGCGGCGAGGAACTGCTGCGCGTGACCTACATCATCCCGCGCCAGGATGAGCAGGACGAGCACCTCTTCGGCCACCGCGCCTACTATGGCCAATCGGTGGAGCTGAACTACAAGAACGAGCTCATCGACGTGCAGGCCTGGCCGCGCGACCTGGCCGCCCGCAACCAGCAGGTCCAGCAGCCGCAACAACCGCAGCAGCAGCCGAACGGCCTGCCCGGCCCCGGCGATGTGCCGCCCGAGTTCCTCAACAAGGAGGAGCTGCCCCGGGACTTCAATCCCGGCGCGCCCTTGCTGCCGCTGCCTTCCCATTGAGCGCTTCACCCTTTCGCATGGATTCCCCTTCCGACGCACCCACCCTGTTAGGCGATTACCGGCTCATCGAACTCCTGGCGGAAGGCCCTCTGACCCGCACGTGGCTGGCGGAGCAGGTTTCCGTGCGCCGCAATGTCCTCGTCGATGAACTCCGTCCGGAGGCCGAGGAGGCCCGCGAGTCGTTCCTGGCGGACATCCGCTCGAAGGCTGCGATGGACCACCCGCTGATCGGTTCGGTGTACGAGGCTGTGGCGAAGGACGAGCACTGCTTTTTCGCCCGCGAGAAACTGGCTGGTGCCACCTTGGAAGAGCGCCTCCACGCCACCGAGGCGATGCGCCCGTCCGAGTTGGCCCATGCCGTCCGCCGTGTCGCGGAGGCGAACCTGTATCTCGAATCCCGCGGCCAGGCCACCGCCCAGCTCGATCCGGAGGACATCCACTTGGAAGACAGCGGCGTGGTGCGTCTGGTGAACCTCGCCGTTGCTGGCGAGCGCGAGCCGGAGCGATCCGTGCAGGACATCGTCAACCTCGGCGAACGCCTGGTGCCGCTGGTGGCGGATGGCCACCCCGGGGCCTCGCGCATGCTCACGCTGCTGGCGTGGATGCGCGGCGAGGGGCTGGAGATTCCCCTCACCTGGGAGCAGGTCCGCGCTTACGCCAGTCAGATCGAGCAACAGCTCGCCGATCCCGCGGCCGGTGCCGGTCCGGCGACCACCCATCTGCCCGCGCCGAAGAAGCTGCCGGTGGCCGCCATTGCCGGGGTCGCCGCGCTGGTGATCGCGGCGGCCGGAGTCGGCCTGTCGGTGATGAAGCCGAAGCCGCCCGCCGGTCCACCGAAGGCGTCGCTGCCCGGAGCCGTGCTCATTCCCGCTGGGAAGCATCCCACGCCGGACGGCCTGGACGAGGATTTGCGGGCGTTCCGTCTGGCCTCGCACGAGGTCACCATCGGCGAGTACGCGGAGTTTTTGGAAACCCTCGCCCTGCTGGCGAAGGACAAGCGCGAGCGCACCTTTGACCACGAAGGCCAGCCCGCGACCAAGACCGATCACCTCCCTGACGATTGGGAAACCCTCCGCACCGCGGCCAAGACGAACGGCACCTGGAAGGGCCGCCCCGTCACCCTGGACACCCCGGTAGTGGGCGTCGATTGGTGGGATGCCACCGCCTTCTGCGAGTGGAAGCAGGGCAGCCTGCCGAGCCAGGAGGAATGGTTCGCCGCCCTGCGCGTGGGCGTCCAGCAGCCAGCCACACTGAAGCCGTCGAACTGGCTACCGGTCACCGCCGAGACGCCGGACCGCACGCCAAACGGCCTGCTCGGCATGGCCGGCTCGGTGGCGGAGTGGACCCGCAGCCAGTCGGTGAACCCGGCCAATCCCCTCGGCGAAAAGCTGTGGGTGATCATCGGCGGTTCGTTCCTGAACCCCGCCAATGGCGCCCAGGCCCGCGAGTGGGTGGAGGAGCGCGGCCTGCGTCGACCCGATCTCGGCTTCCGCCTCGCGACCGACGCGCGCTGAGACGCGCCGTTACCGCTGGGGACTCTCGGTGGCCAGGATGTGGCGGTGTACTTCCTCGGTGAGCGTTTCGATGCGCTCGCTGAGGGCCTTGGTCAATTCCGTCAGCTCGGTATTGCGGCGCATCAGTTCCAGCAGATGGGCGGTCTGTTCGGCCGCCGTCGCCTGGCGCTCGGCGGAGATGCGTGCCAGATCCTCGCGGTGCTGCGCGTCCGCGTCGGAGGTCGTCTTGTCCCGCTCCGCCTGCCGCGTTTGTGCCAGCAGGATCAGCGGCGCGGCATAGGCCGCCTGCAAGCTGAAGGCGAGGTTGAGCAGGATGAAGGGATAGGCGTCGAATTTCGACCAGCCGAGCAGGTTCGCTACGATCCACACGCCCACGATCACCGTCTGACCGATGAGGAAGGTCGGCGTGCCGAAGAACCGCGCGAACGATTCCGCCTTCAGGCCGAACCAATCGTTGCCGAAGGTGGCCGCCAGGTGGGCGTGCGGCAGATGGAAACGCAGGTGGCCGTGCTTGGAGGACGCCGCCGTCGGAGCCGCCGTGGATTCTTGTTCCATGGCCGCATCCGTACCCCACCGCCGGAGCGAAATCGAGCGGGAAGACCGGGTCCGTGGCTTCCGTGGCGAGGGGAGGAATCCGCCGCGAATCCTTCGTCCAAGTGAGTCGTAGATCGTTCAAATTGAGTGATCCGCGAAGCCCCCCGATCGGGGGGTTTTGCCGAATGCCCTTGTTTCACGCCATTTTCCGTGGCTGCAATGACGGGCTGGGAGTTTCCCGTGGACCCGACGGGAGGTGCCCCCCGGCGCATTGCATCGTCCATGAAACCCTCCCAACGCTCCCTGTTTCTCAAATCCTCCTTGTGGGGATTCGCCACGCTCGTGGCGGGTTCCAATGATATCGCCCTGTCGCTGGTCCGCCGCCGCCGCGCGTGAGCCGGTCGCCGACCCCGGTTGAGAACCCCCGGTTTGGAGGTTAACTTGGCCGGTTGGCGTGGCTTTCCCCTTCCCCCTCCTGAAAGAAAACCCACCACTCGAAAACCCGTGACGATTGGAACCCCCTTCCGGCCTGCCCTGGGCCGGTGGATGGACCGTGTGTGCCCGCGCCTCCGCTTCGCCGCGGGATGGCTGCTCGCGGCCCTGTGTCTCGCCAGCGCGCACGCGCAGACGCTGACACTGACCAATGATTCGCAGAGCTACGCCACGCTCACCAACACCACGGTGACCATGACCGGGCGTTCGGAGCTGCGCATCACCGGCGCGACGACCCCGCTGTCCGGTTGCACGATCAACCTGAACTCCACCGACTCGTGGTTCTTCATGACGGCGATCAAGCCCTCGGTGGTCAGCTCGACCTATCTGGGCCAGATCAAGGTCAATGGCGCGGCCGCGGTTCTGAACACCAACTGCCGGATCGTGCAATACGGCGATGGCACGGTGGTGATCCCGCAGGCCTCGACCTTCACGCCGATGCAGGTCTTCACCGGCAGCCATTTTACCGGCTCGTCGACCTCGCTCGCGACCTACACGTCGTATTCCGACAGCAATCTCGGGACGACTTACGCGAACAACATCAGCTCGTTCAAACTGAAGCGCGGCTACACCGCCACTGTCGCGCAGAACGCGGACGGCACGGGAGTGAGCCGGAACTACGTCGCGCAGGACGGTGACATCGAGGTCAGCGTGCTGCCGGACGAGTTGAACGATTCCATCAGCTTCATCCGCATCTTCCCATGGCGCTGGGTGAACAAGAAGGGCATCGGCGGGGCCATCGCGTCCGGCCTGGACGTCGGCTGGTACTACAATTGGAACATCGACCAGAATTCATCGCTCGATCTCGAATACGTGCCGATCCGGGCCCAGCGCTACTGGCCGAGCTTGGCCCAGGACTGGAAGGCACGCGGGGCGAACACCCTGCTCGGTTACAATGAGCCGAACTCCGCGGACCAGGCGAACATCGCCGTGGGCGATGCCATCTGGTCGTGGCCGGACCTGCTGAACACCGGTCTGCGCGTCGGCTCGCCCGCGCCCACCGATGGCGGCGTGGCATGGCTGGAATCGTTCATGAACCAGGCGGACGCGGGCGACCTGCGGGTCGACTACGTGGCGGTCCACTACTACCGCAGTTATTCGAGCGCCTCCGATCCGGATGGAGCGACCACCCAGTTCTACAATTTTCTCAAGGACGTCTACGACCGCACGAAGCGCCCGATCTGGGTCACCGAGTTCAACAACGGCGCGAACTGGACCACCGGTCCCGATCCGACCGCGGCGCAGCAGGCGGCGACGGTGGGCAAGATGATGGACATGCTGGAGAGCACGCCCTTCGTCGAACGCTACGCCCTCTACAACTGGGTCGAGGACGTGCGGCGGGTGAAGTGGGACGATGGCTCTCTCACCGCGGCCGGGGTGGTGTACCGCGACCACGCGTCGTCGCTGTCCTACTCGCAGGTGATTCCGGAGGTGCCGACCTTACCCGCGGCCTGCTACCGTTTCGAGAACAATGCCAGCGACAGCTTCGCCTACGGCCACGCCGCGATGCTCAAGGGCCAGGCGACCTTTACGGCGGGGAAAAACGGTCAGGGCGTGAAGCTCAGTGGCAACGCCGCGAACGCCGACCATGTGCAACTTTCCTCCCGCCTCGGTGACAGCACCGACTTCACCTTCGGCGCGTGGGTCTACTGGAATGGAGGTGCGAACTGGCAGCGCATCTTCGATCTCGGCAATGGCACGGACAGCTACATGTTCCTCACTCCGAGCGGCGGCGGCAACATGCGCTTTGCCATCAAGAACGGTGGCGGCGAGCAGCAGCTCAACACCGGGGTGCTGCCCACCAACACCTGGACCCACGTGGCGGTCACCATCAGCGGCAACACCGGCAAGCTGTTCGTGAACGGCGCGCTGGTGGCGACCAACACCGGGATGACGATCAATCCGGTCGACCTCGGCACCACCACCAATTTCCTCGGCAAGAGCCAGTTCACCGGCGACCCGTATTTCGGCGGTGTCCTCGATGACGTCCAGTTCCTGCCCTACGCGCTGGCCGATACCAAGGTGGCCGCGATGCAGACCAACAACGCGCCGGTGTTCGCCAGCACTACGATCACCGGCAACGCGGGCACCCAGAACGTCGCCTACTCCGGCACGCTCGCCGGCACCGCCACCGATGCCGACGCGGGCGACACCATCACCTTCAGCAAGGTCGAGGGACCGGCGTGGCTCACCGTTGCGGCGAATGGCGCGCTCACCGGCACGCCGAGTTACGATGAGGGCGGCCTCCAGCAGTTTCTCGTGCTCGCCACCGACACCACCGGAGCCAGCGCCTACGCCGTGCTCAACATCACCCTGCCCTCGGTGAACGGCAACGGCATCTGGACCAGCGACACCAGCGGCCTGTGGAGCGAGGTCGCGAAGTGGAACGGCAGCTTCCCCGCCAATGGCACGGGAAACACCGCGAACTTCAGCACGCTGAACATCGGTGCGGACCGCACGGTCACGCTCGATGCCTCCCGCACCATCGGCAACCTCCAGTTCGGAGACACGGGTGGCGCGGAGTCCTGGACGCTCGCGGGCGTGAGCGGCAAGACCCTGACCCTGGAAACTGCCAGCGGCACGCCGACGATCACCGTTTCCCAGAACACGGCGAACGTGTTGACGCCGCTCGCGGGCACGCAGGGCCTCAACAAGCTCGGCAGCGGCACGCTGGTGCTGGGTGGCGCGAGCTCGCTCTCGGGCACGTTCGCCATCGATGCCAACAACGCGACCAACGGCGGTATCGTCCGCATCGCCCATCCCACCGCCGCCTCCGCCATCACCGCGATCCAGATCCGGAACAACAACGCCGGATACTCGACCTTGGAGCTCGATGGCGTCCGTGGTCCGGTGACCACCGCCTCCACCCTCGCCCTGTCGGGGCGCAGCGGCACCGTGCCCGCGTTCAGAAACCTCTCGGGGGACAACACGCTTTCCGGCGCGCTCACCATCAACTCCGGCGGCGGAAACTACTTCCTGCAATCCGATGCCGGCACGCTCACTTTCGGCGGCGCCATCACCTCGGCGGCCACCGGCTCGCGGACGCTCACGTTCCAAGGTGCGGGCAATTTCGCCGTGAACGGGGTGCTGTCCGATGGCAGCGCCACCTCCGGCATCGCGATCGTGAAGACTGGCGCGGGCACGCTCACGCTCTCCGGCGCGAACACCAACATCGGCGCGACCACCCTTTCCGGCGGCACCATCACGCTCGTCAATGGCGGCAACCTCGGTGGGGCCGCCATCACCACCTCCGCGGGGACCGCGCTCAACATCAACCGCAACATCACCCTCGCCAACACCCTCACCGGTCCGGTCACGATCACCAACACCGGCTCCTGCACGATCACCGGGGATTTCAGCGGCTTCACCGGCAGCTACACCCACAACTCGACCACTGTTTCCACGGCGTTCAATGCCGCGATGGCCACCAGCAAGAACGCCGCCTATACCCTGGCGAGCGCCCAGGGATCGCTCCAGGGTTTCGTGCTCGGAGGCGCGAACGACTACACGCTGGAGATGGGCTCCCTGAATGGTGTGGCGAACTCCCTCGTCCGCGGCGGTTTGTCGGTCACCGGCACCACCACCCTGAAGATCGGCAACCTCAACACCGCCGACACCTTTGCCGGATCGATCAACAACGGTGCCAAGATCCTCGCCCTGAACAAGGTCGGCACCGGCACGCTGACCCTCTCCGGAGCCAGCGGCTACACCGGCGCGACGATTTTGAGTGCGGGCTCGCTCGTGGTCGATGGCTCGCTCGGCTCCACGGCGGTCACCGTCGCCAGCACCGCCACCCTCGGCGGCGGCGGCTCGGTCGGCGGAGCGGTCACGGTGCAATCTGGCGGCACGCTTTCGCCGGGCAATGGCATCGGCACCCTCACCCTCGGCGGTGGCCTCACCCTTCAGACCGGCTGCACCACCCGCCTGGAGATCAACCGCACCGCGGGCACCTGCGACAAGCTGGCAGTCACCGGCACCTTCACCCGTGCGGGCACGTTGCAGGTCACCAGCCTCGGCGGCACCTTCGCGGCCGGGGATTCGTTCACGCTGTTCACGGCGGGGTCCTTCGCGGGCAGCTTCAGCGCCACCTCGCTGCCCGCCCTCGGCGCGAGCCTCCAGTGGAACACCACCAATCTTCCGAACGGCGTCCTGACGGTCGAGAGCGCCCCCGGCACCTTTGGCGCGTGGGCCGCCGCTTACTCGTTCCCCGGCGGTGGCAATGGGGCCGCCGCCGATCCCGATGGCGACGGTCTCTCCAATGCCATCGAATGGTTGATCGGCACCAACCCACTCGTGTCCGATGCCGCGGGGTCGTCGATTGTCGTCCAAGCCAAACCGGCGGCCGAAATTGGCCTCGCGGACGGGAAAACCTATCTCACCCTCCAGGCGCGGCTGAGAAAGGTCCGCGTCGGCGTGACTCTGTCCCCGCGGGCGGCGGATACCCTTACTGGCCTCTCCTCCACGGGCGCGGCCGCCAATGTCGTCCAGGCCGGAGCCCCGGTGAGCGACGGTGATTTCGAGGTCTTCACCTGGTATTGCACGGCACCGATTGGGAATACCCCGCGCGGCTTCATGCGCCTCCAGGTGTCCGTGGAGTGAGAAGGCCCGGTGTGGAGTGCTCCGGACCATCACCCGCGGGCTTGGTTCGGTGGGGCGGCTTGGTAGCCCTTGCGGGTTTTTTCGCGGACCAGCTTCTCCATCTCGCGGGTGGCGCGGGCGGCATCGGGGAAGGTCTTCACCTGCGATTGACCCGCGGTACCGATGCGGCCGTAGCGGATCTCCAGCGATTCACCGGCTTGGGCGACTTCCCAAAACTTGCGTGACGGACCTTCCACGAACTCGAAGCGTTGGACGCCTGCGGGCGTGCCCGTCGGCATGGCGAGGGGCTCCGGTTGCGGAGGCGGGGCCACCGGTGCCGGTGCGGCGATTTCGGGAGCGGGCTCGATGGCGGCCACCGGTTCCTCGTCGGAAATCTCGCGGCGCAGCACGCGCTCGATCCGCTCCAGGATCGCGGCGGGGTTGTGCCACCAGTCCTTCGCGGTGACGATGGCCACCTGCCAGCCGAAGGCGCGCAGGATACCGGGGCGGGTATGGAAACGCTCCAATACGCCGCGGGTTCCACCTCCTTCCACCAGCACGGCGAGCTGGTGGCGCTCCGTGCCCGCGGCCCGCACCGCCACATCGCAGCGGAAGCGGCTCTGGCCGGTGTTCGTCTCCACTTGCCAGCCGCGGCACGCCAAGGCCTCCGCGATCTGGGTGGCGATCAGGCCGCCGGATGCACCGTGCTCGAGCGGCTTGCGCTTGAGCGGGTTCAGTCCATCAAGCACCTGGCGAGCCATCGCAGATTCGCCGCGCGACAGGCTTTCGGCGTAGTGCAGGAAGTTCTTCAAAGCCCGAGCGCCGTCGTTGTAATCGTTCGTGATATGGGTGTGGCGGATGCTGCTGACGAGCACCATGTGCTGGCGGGCGCGGCTGAAGATGACGTTGAGGCGCTTCTCGCCACCGCGCTGGTTGATGGGGCCGAAGTTCATCCGCATCTTTCCCTTCTCGTCGGGCGCGTAGCACACCGACATGAGGATGATGTCGCGCTCGTCGCCCTGGATGTTCTCCAGGTTCTTCACGAACAGGCCGCAGAACTGGTCGTCCTCCTCGCGCACGTATTCGGCTTCCAAGCGGGTGGCGAAATCCGGATCGGTGGCGGCGAGGGCATCCAGCGCGGATTCGATCTGGCCCTGCTGCGCCTCGCTGAACGCGGCGATGCCGATGCTCATGCCGGTCCCGGTTAACAGGAGACGGCGCACCAGATGGGCCACCACCTCGGCCTCCGCGGGATTCCGGCGGTCGGTGTAAACGCCGTGGTCGCAGCGGAGGAAACTCACGGGCTTCGCCAGCAGTTCCGTCACCCGCTCCGCGGCTTCCTCCGCCGAGGACACCTGCATGTCTCCCCCGTCCGCCGCGCTGATCTGGCGGTCCGGGATGGTGTAGAGCTCGCCGCCGTAGAAGGCCGCGTTGCTGAAGCTGATGAGCGACTCGTAGCGGCTGCGGTAGTGCCATGCCAGCAGCGTGCTCGGCAGGTTGCGCGCGGATTGGGTGAGGAAACTGTCCGCGTCCATCATCACGCTGACGGTTTCGCCCTCCTCCTCCACGGAGAGCTCGTCATCGCCCTCGCCCGCGCTGCTGAAGAAACTGGTGGGCGGGAGCTGCATCTCATCGCCCACCACGATCACCTGCTGCGCGCGGTAGGCCGCGGGCACCGCGTCCTCCACCGGGATCTGGCTGGCTTCGTCGAAGATCACGACGTCGAACAACTCCGTGTCGAGCGGCAGCGTGTCCGATACCGACAGCGGGCTCATCAGCCAGATTGGCTTGAGATCCCGCACCACGTCACCGCTTTCCCCGGCGGCGAGATCGCGGATCGATTTGTAGCGCATCGTCTTGCCGAACTCGTGCTCCAGCTCGCGGCGTCCGGCGCTGTAGGATTTCTTGAAGGTCTTCTGATCCGGTGTGAGCACGGTCGCAGACTGGTTCGCGGTCTGCACGTGTTCCAGGAACCGCTGGCGGACCTGGCGGCGGATCCACGCGGCATTGTGCTCCAGCCACTGGCGGTGGGCACCCGCGAGGCGGTCGAGCTTTTGTTGGAGCAGGTGGCTGTCGAACCGCTGCAGCGCGCGGTCGGAGCGATAAAGATTCTCCAGTGTCTTGCGCGCGCAGGCGGCCTCCAGTTCCTCCGCGGTGAATGCGAAGCCGCGCGTGGCGCGGCGCAGTTTTTCCGGCGTGGCTGCCAGTTCGCGCAGGGTGGGCAGCAGCTCGGGAATGGCGTCGGATTCCTCGCGGATCTCGCGGATGGCCGCGGCGAGGTCTTCCAGGCTTTGGGCGCTGGCTCCGAAGACGAGCAGTTCGATCTCGCGGCGCAGCGCTTGGAATTTCGGAGCCAGTCCCGCGAGTGTCTTCACCAGCGCGGTTCCCTGCTCCGATTCCAACAACCGCGAACGCAGCGCGGCCACCGCGGGCGGTGCGTCGTGCGCCACCAGCGGTTTCAAGCCTTCGCCGAAGGCGGTCGGATCCTCGCTGGCGAATTCCGCCAAACCGCGTGCCCGCACCGCCGCCCAATCGGCCTGCGCCGCGTGCTCGGTGGCCAGGTCCTTCAGCAGTGCTTCCCATGTCGGCGCCACGGCGTGTTTGCTGAAATCGTAGCGTGATTTCATCACCTTGCGCAGGCGCCACCACGCGGGATTGAGGAAGCCGAACACGCCCTGCACCTTCGGCGCGATCGCGAGTGCGTTCGCCGTGTCATCCGGCGGCAGCTTGTCGAGCCAGTGAAGGGTTTTCGCCCGCGCTTGTTCGAGGGCCTGTGACCTTGCGCCATGCTCGCCGCGCAGTTGCTCGAGTGCCGAGGACTTCGCGCTCTTCGGATCGAGCAGTGCCAGCAATCCACCCTCGGCGAGCGGGCGCAGGCGTTCCGCGAAATCGAGGAGCTGACCGATCTCATCGAGCGTGTTCCAATGGTCTGCCGCCAAGCCCGTTTCTCGCAGCGTGTCGTCGAGATCGTCGATCTGGCGCTCCGCGTCATCGAGCCGGGCCGCGAGTCCTTCCAAGGGGGTCTCGCTGGTGATGACCGCCTCGCCCAGCCAGCGCAGCGGATGTTTGGCGAACACCGGGGCTGTGCCAAGATCCCGCAGCACGCTGCCGAGACGCACCACCGCGTCGCCATGGCGGAGCCATTCGTCGTAGCAGGGCAGGCGTTCCTGCTCGACCGCGTTCAAGTCCGGGCAGGCACGGCCATCGGCGCTACCTCGGAGCTCGATCAGCCGCTGGATCAGCTCCCGTACCGGCAGGCCCGCGCTTTCCGGGGCTGTCGCCATCTTCGTCGTGTACTCCTCCAGCGCGGCCAGTTCGGTTTCCAAGGCGCGCAGGGCCGCGGTGCGGCTGGCCTGGCTGGCATCGTTGCCGGCCTCACCCGCGAGCCACTGGTCGTAGGTTTGCTTCAGGTTCAGGATGAACTCCTTCTTGTCCGTCTGCGAATCGTGGATCAGGCAGCACAGTTCATCCAGGCCCTGTTGCCGCAGGCGGTGGAACACCACGTCGATGGCGGCTCGCTTCTCGCAGACGAAGAGCACGCGTTTGCCGCGGGCGGCGTAGTCCGCGATGAGGTTGGTGATGGTCTGGGATTTCCCGGTGCCGGGCGGGCCCTGGATGATGAGGCTGTCACCGAGACGAGCCTTCGCGATCGCGCCCACCTGGGTGGCATCCGCGGCGATGATGAGGTGCTGGTCGGATGGTGGCAGCGGAGCGAGCGGGGCATCCTCCACGGCTTTCGGCTCGATGGAGAACACGCGGTCGAAGGCGACGCTTGGAAGGTCCTGCTCGATCAGGTTCGCGTAGTCGCGCACCAGCGTCATCTTCCGGTAGTTGAAGTTCGCCAGCGTGAGCGCGCACAGGTCGAACTCCCACGCGTAGGGGTTTCCCTCCGCCTCTTCGACGAGCGTGAACATCCTTTGTTCGATTTCGATTCCGGCGGCTTCCGCGGACACCATGAAGGGCGTGCGCGGTTCGGGCGGCACGCCCGCCAGCTCGCGGGTGGGCAGCGGTGAGGGTTTCACCAGCTTCTGGAACATCTGGAGCCCCAGCGGCCGGAAGTCGGCGCGGTCGTAGCTGTAATCGAGACCGGCGGCGCGCTGTACCACGCGGCCTTGGCGGGCCAGGCGACGCTTGTATTGGTCGAGCCGCTGCTTCGCCTTCTGGTGGATGAGCTGGATCTTCGGTTTCGCGGAAAGCTCCAAACCCACGCCCGGCTCGGTGGCGCGGATGCGCGTTTGGAGATCGGCGTGGAAGGCCTCCACCGTGATCTCGCGCAGGTCGATGCTGTCCGGCAAGTCGAGGTCGTAGAGCTGCTTGAGATGGTGGCGCAGCGCCGGGTTCACCTCCAGCTCCGAGCCCTGCGGTTCCAGCGTGTACTGGTCCTTCACGCCCTTCCGCTTCGCCAGCTCCACCGGCAGCAGCAGCAGCGGCGAGTGGATGCGGACGTTCGGCTCCTCCTTGAGGTTGTTCCAACGCAGGAAGGCGACGACGAGGCGGAGCTGCGAGAAACCGAACTCGGCGCGGCTGCGGCGAGCCTCGCTGATCAGCTTGTCGAGCTGCCCCGGCAGATAGGGAGCCTCCTCGAACCGCAGCCACTTTTGCAACGCCAGCGTGTGCCCCGCGGCGATCTCGGCCGCCAGCGGCGCGTGCCAATAGAGCAATTGTCCCGGCTGGATGTTCCGGAAGTCCAACACCAGCGGCACGCTGGCGGTGGTGAGATTGAGCGTGGACTGGGAGCTCTTGAAATACAGCAGCCGGTTGCGGCGGGACACATCGAACAGCCGGTCGCGGAGATGCGTTTGGATGATCCGGCGGCGGCCTCCCTTCGAGGCCTGTTCGAGACCGGGGAGCTGGTTGACGTCGGCGTCGACCGGTTGGTCGCGGTAGGTTTCCAGCGTGCGGATCAGGGTGACGAGATCCTGCGCGCGGCGGCCGCGGTGCAGCTCGGTCATCTCCACGATCACCGCGGCCACCACCGGATGCAGTCGCGGTGCGAGCGCGAACAGGTTCTTCCGCGAGTTCGCGAACAGCTCCAGATCGGGGAGTTCCGTGAAATCGAGTCCACAGGCCAGGCTGGCGAGCAGCATCCCCAGCGAGAACACGTCCGTCAGCTCGTCATGGTGATCCACCGCATGCTCCCAGCTCACGTGGCCGGGCAGATAAACCGGGCGCGTGATCCCGTCGGAAGAGACGGCCACGTCGAGATTACGGATGTGGGTGAGCCGTCCTTCGTCCGACTCGCGCCGCTGCTCTCCGGTGACCTCGACGCCGTGGCTGGCGGGTGCGAGCAAGCGCTGGACCACTCCTTCGTGGTGGCGTGGCTCGATTCCCTCCGCCGACGTCAGTGCCAGCGCGCGGTCGTCCTGCACCGCGATGGCGGAAAGCCCGCGCAGGGGCGCGACCCGGCCCGCGTCATGGATCGCGGCCACCTCCCGCATCAGTGGCAGCACCGCCGCCAACACGTCCTCCACGCCGAAGCCGCCGCGCGCGGCCCCGCCTTGCAAAAATCCGGTGAACGGGTTGTCGCTCATGGTGTCTCCAGTTTCGCGGCGGCCAGCATCCCGGCGGCCTTGTCCTTCAGTTTCTTCACGTCCTTCGCCTTCAGTTTCAGCTCCTTCGTCGCGATCTTCTCGAAGTGCCCCAGGCACTCCAGGTCGCGCGCCCGCTCGAAACCCGCCGCCAGCGGCAGGTCCTCCAGGTCCGGGTCCACCGCGCAGAAATCCAGCATCACGTGGCAGAGGTATTCGCGGCGGGGCTTCGAAAGCGAGGCCAGCTCGTTTTCCAGCCCGTCCCCGGCCGCGGCGGGTGCGAAGTCCGGGAAATACAAGCGCGCGTGCGCCAATACCGCCTCGCTGCGGAACCACAAGGGCGCGAGATGGTGGCCGATGAAACGCCGGGTCAGCTCCGCGAGCCGCGCCTGTTGGAGCAGATCCATTTCATCCAACCCCTCCTGCTCCACCAGCATCGTCGCGATGGCTTCCTCCAATGCCTCATCCTCGTCCGCCCACAGCCGCAGGGCCCGTGCCCGCATGAAGGTCTCGGGGTGGGTCAGTTGCTCCGTGCGGGGCTTTGACTTCGAGAAGATCTCGTCCGCCTGGGCCAGGTAGCTCTTCGCACTGACCTGCGGCAGGCCGGTGGAGATCTTCACCAAGGCGGCCACCGCCGTTTCCAGATCGCCGGCCGCGAGCCACGCGCCACGGTCCGCGAACAACTCGGTGGCGAGGCTCCACAAGCGTGCGCTGTGGCCATGGCTCGGCTGCGCTCCCGGATGGTCGGCCGCCTGATGCAGGATGCGGTCGGCACGGAAGAAGTCACCGCCGTCCTGGTCCCACAGGCGGTAGTGCGCCAATTCGTGACCAATCACCGCGCGCAGTTCGGCGGATGAAAGCAGCGTGAGGATCGGGCCGGAGAAGATCAGATGGGCTTCGCCGGGCAGATAACAGATCGCCGCGTTGATCCGGCCGTCCCCCTGCGCCTGATAGGCGGACACCTCCACTGCCTGCAGGCCGAGCGCCTCCTTCGCGGCCGCGATTTCCACGAACAACTCCGGGTGCCCCTCCGCGTCCATCCGGTAGGTGTCCCGCAGCAGCGAGAGCCGCACCGCCTCCGCGTCCCGTCCCTGGCGCTCCGCGTCCCCGTACCAATCCCAAACCGCCCGCTCGTGGGTCTTCAACCACTCCACCAGCGCGCGGTGCTGTGCCAACGGCTCCAGAACCCGATCCATGTTAGCCGGGATTCAAGCCGAGCTTGGTGGGGGAGCAACTTTTAACGTCCGGTGAGCCTTTCCGGCGTATTCACGGGTTAACGGGTACCGGGGTGAATGTCACGGCAGTGTAAAATGCACGATTCCCTATAAGATATTCGTACGGAAACAGCTTTGCCGGAAATCCTTGATCCTGATAGGGAAATGTCACCCCGTCCTGATGCCGCCCGCATTGTTAGATGGTGGCACGTCCGCGTCCCCAGCGCGGAAGGGAGTTTCCGCCCGTTTTTCGCACCCCCCCCTCACCCTCCAAAGATATGTTCGCCTCAGAAAGTAACCGTGGCCAGGCCCTCCGTTCGCTCGCGATGAGCACGGTGTTCGTTTCGATGTCCTCCGCCGCTTGGGCCGCCAATCCGGACCCCTCGCAGAGCTCCACGGTCGGCATGACGGTGAACAACCCGGCCACCTCCGCGGCCACCACGGTGACCAGCTTGGTCACGGACCCGGCCGGCACGCCCACCGCGGGCACGGTGGCCTTCGTGAGAACGGCGGACGGTTACATCTTCCTGGTGAAGGCCGTGGGGGACGTCGTCTACAACGGCGATACCCCTCCCCAGGGCTTCAAGATCCAGAGCAAGAACACCACCACCAAGGAGGTGGTGCTCGCTCCGTTCCCGGCGGATCCGGATCCGGCCAAGAACGGGACGATCACCGTTTCCTATCAGACGGTGTTCTCGACCAACACGACTCTCCAGACCCTCCTCACCCCCGGCGGTGGCACCGCGGGGGATGCGGCAGTGGCTCCCACCGTGGTGGGCGGTGCCGCGGGCGTGAGAATCGTCGGCGTGGGTGCGGGCGGTTCGAATGGCCGCGCGGGCGCGCTGGTGGTGCCTCCCTCTTCCGGCGGCAACGGGGCCACGGGCCCTGCCGTCTCCAACACCAACACCACCGTCATTTCGACCAACAACCAGATCGGCGTCGAAATCGGCAGCATCGGTGGCAACGGTGGCAATGGCGGCAGCGCCTACCTCTCGGTTTGGAGCGGCCGCAACGGCGGTGACGGTGGCGCGGGCGGCACGGTCAATTTCACCAACAGCGCGGGCATCCAGATCGCGACCACCGGTGACGACAAGTACGGCGTGTTCGCCTACAGCCGCAGCGGTGCCGCGGGTGCCGGTGGCTCCGGCTACGGCGCTCCGGGTGGCGGCTCGGGTGGTGCCTCCAGCGATGGCGGCAGCGTCACGGTCGACAACAAGGGCAACATCATCACCACCGGCAATGGCGCTCACGGCATTTACGCCCTCAGCGTCGGCAACAAGGGCGGCGGCGGCGGCAGCCAGTGGGGCATCGTCGGGGCCGGTGGCTCCGCCGGCACCGGTGGCAATGGCGGCGCGGTCTCGGTGACCAACTCGGCGGGCGGAACCATCTCCACTTCCGGTGAGCAGGCTCACGGCATCCTCGCCCAGAGCATCGGTGGCTCCGGTGGTTCGTCTGGAACGACCGGGAACCTCATTCTCTCCCTGCAGGGCTCCTCCGACAACGGTGGCAATGGCGGCACCGTGACGGTGACCAACAACGGCTCGATCCTCACCACCGGCAAGGAGTCGAAGGGCATCTTCGCCCAGTCCATCGGCGGCGGCGGCGGCTCCGGCGGCACCTCCGGCGGCCTGATCGCCCTCGGCGGCTCCGGCTCCAATGGCGGCAGCGCCAGCATGGTGACCGTCACCAACGGCTCGACCGGGTCCATCACGACCACCGGTTTGAGCTCCGATGCGATCTTCGCCCAGTCCGTGGGCGGCAGCGGCGGCTCCGGCTCGAATGCAGGCGGCTTGGTCGCCGTGGGCGGCGGCGGCAGCGCGGCCGGCAGCGGCGGCGCGGTGACCGTGGAAAACTACGGCACCATCTCCACAGCCCTGGACAATTCCCGCGGCATCGTGGCCCAGTCCATCGGCGGCGGCGGCGGTGATGGTGGCAATTCCGGTGGCATGGTCGCGGTCGGCGGCAAGGGCTCGGGCGGCGGTTCCGGCTCCACGGTCACCGTGAAAAACGGTGGATCGATCACGACTCTCGGCAATGACTCCCGCGGCATCATGGCCCAATCCGTCGGCGGTGGCGGCGGCAACGGCGGCAGCACCGGCTCCGTGGGCGTCTTCGCGGGTGTCGCGGTCGGGGGCTCCGGCTCCAACGGCGGCGCGGGTGGCAACGTCAATGTCGTGCTGCAAGGCGTGGATGCGAGCAATGCCTCGCTCATCAGCACCTCGGGCGATCGCTCCACCGGTGTCTTCGCCCAGTCCGTGGGCGGCGGCGGCGGTAGCGGCGGCGGCGCGGTCCAGGTCTCCGTGGGCGTCGGTTTCGCCGGGGCCTTCGCGGTCGGCGGCCAAGGCGGCAAGGGCGGCGATGGCGGCGTGGTCAATCTCACCAAGGGCACCGGCTACAGCGTGGTGGAGACGGACGGGGTCGACTCCGCGGGCGTCTTCCTCCAGAGCGTGGGCGGTGGCGGTGGCAATGGCGGCTACTCCGTCGCAGTGGCCGCTTCCGGCGGTCCGGTGTCCGGCTCGCTCAGCGTTGCCGTGGGCGGCAATGGCGGCACCGCGGGCAAGGGCGGCGAGGTCACCGTGGGTTCCTTCAATGCCACCACGGGAGCCCTCATTTCCACGGGCTTCGACGGCAGCATTTTGACCAAGGACGAACGCTCCACCGGTTTCTTCGCCCAGTCCGTGGGCGGCGGCGGTGGCAATGGCGGCCTCGCGGTCGGCGCGGCGGGCAGCGGCTCGCTGGCCTTCAGCGGTTCCATCGGCATCGGCATTGGCGGTGAAGGCGCGGGCGGTGGCGATGGCGGCAAGGTTGCCGTCGGCATCGGTGGCAACATCACCACCGAGGAGGACAACTCCACCGGCCTGCTCGCCCAATCGGTCGGCGGCGGCGGTGGCAATGGCGGCGGCTCGATCGCGGCCTCGCTCGCTGGCTCCGGCGGCGGCGCGGGCAGCATGAGCCTGGCCATCGGCGGCAATGCCGGTACCGGCAGCAAGGGCGGCGACGTCTGGCTCGCCACCCGCACCGGCACCATCACCACCGGCGGTGAAAACTCCACCGGCATCATCGCCCAGTCCATCGGCGGCGGCGGCGGCAATGGCGGCTACTCCATCGCCGCGGGTGCAGCGGGCGCGGGCGTCGGTGCCGGTGCGCTCGACATCGGCCTCGGTGGCAAGGGCGGCGGCGGCGGCGCGGGCGGCATCGTCATCGCGGATCTCCAATCGAACGTCAGCACCGCCAAGGACAACTCCGGCGGCATTCTCGTCCAGTCCGTGGGCGGCGGCGGTGGCAATGGCGGTTTCAATGTGGCGGTCGGTGCGGCGGGCGCAGGCACCGGCAGCGGTGCGGTTTCGGTCGGCCTCGGTGGCAAGGGAGCCACCGGCGGCATCGGCGGCGATGTCACCGCCTCTTCGACCGGTAAGATTGATACTTTGGGCAACAACTCCGCGGGCTTCGTCGCCCAGTCCATCGGCGGCGGCGGCGGCAATGGCGGCTACAGCGTGACCGTCGCTGGATCCGGCGCGGGCGTTGGCAGCGGCGCGGTCAACGTCGGCCTCGGTGGCAGTGGCGGTGCCGGCAACAACGGTGGCATCGTCACCGTGAACACCTCTCTCGGCAAGATCACCACCAAGGGCTCCGATTCCATCGGCCTGCTCGCCCAGTCGATCGGCGGTGGCGGTGGCAATGGCGGCTTCAGCGTGGCGGTTGCCGGGTCCGGCGCGGGCACCGGCAGCGGTGCGGTCAATGTCGGCCTCGGCGGCAGCGGCGATGGCGGCGGCATTGGCCAGAAAGTCACCCTCACCGCATCCAACGACGTCAGCACCTCCGGGAAAAACTCCGCGGCGGTCGTGGCCCAGTCCATCGGTGGCGGCGGCGGCAGCGGCGGCTTCAGCGTCTCCGGTGCCGGCACGGGTGCGGGCGTTGGCAGCGGTGCCATCAGCGTGGGCCTCGGCGGCAAGGGCGGCGGCGGTGGCGATGGCGGTGAGGTCAAGGCGACCATCTCCGGAGACATCGACACGCTTCTCGAAAACTCCGCCGGTATTCTCGCCCAGTCCATCGGCGGCGGTGGTGGCGATGGCGGCTTCAACGTGAACGCGGCCGGTTCCGGTGCGGGCACTGGCAGCGGCAGCATCGGCGTGGGCCTCGGCGGCAGCGGCGATGGTGGCGGCGATGGCTACAAGGTCGATGTCAGCTCCAGCGGCACGATCACCACCAAGGGCAACAATTCGACCGCCTTCATCGCCCAATCGATCGGCGGTGGCGGCGGCAATGGCGGCTTCAACGTGAACGCGGCGGTCTCCGGCGCGGGCACCGGCAGCGGTGCCATCGGCGTGGGCCTCGGTGGCAGCGGCGGCGGTGGTGGCCATGGCGGCATCGTGATCGCCAAGACCAGCGACTTCATTTCCACCACCGGTGACAAGTCCGGCGGTATCCTCGCCCAGTCCATCGGTGGCGGTGGCGGCAATGGTGGCTTCAATGTGAACGTCGCCGGTTCCGGCGCGGGCACCGGCAGCGGCTCCGTGGGCGTCGGCCTCGGTGGCAGCGGCGCGGGTGGCGGTTACGCCATGAGCGTTGATCTCACGGTCGCCAACAACGTCATGACCACCGGCAAGAACTCCGCCGGTATCATCGCCCAATCGGTCGGCGGCGGCGGCGGCAACGGGGCCTTCGATGTCACCGCGTCCCTCTCCGGGGCCAGCACCGGCAGCGGTGCGGTCGGCGTGAGCATCGGCGGCAGCGCGGGCACCGGCGGCTACGCGGGTGCGGTCACCACCACGGTTACCGGCAGCGTTTCCACGGCCAAGGAAGGTTCCGCGGGCATTCTTTCCCAGTCCATCGGCGGCGGCGGCGGCAATGGCGGCATGTCCGTCGCGGGCGCGGTTTCTTTCGCCAGCACCGGCACCGGCGCGGTCAGCATCGGTCTCGGTGGCTCGGGTGGGGACGGCAGCTACGCCGGCAAGGTCATCAGTGGCGTCACCGGGGATGTCTACACCGTCGGCAACGACAGCGGTGGCATCGCGGCCCAGTCGATCGGCGGTGGCGGCGGCAACGGCGGCATTTCCATCAGTGGCTCGATTGCCGCGGCCAAGACCGGTGCGGGCGCGCTCGCCTTCGGTCTCGGCGGCTCGGGCGGCAAGGGTGGCGACGGCGGTGAGGTCGAAAACACCGTGACCGGCTACGTGCAGACCCAGGGCAACCACTCCACCGGCATCCTCGCCCAGTCGCTGGGCGGTGGCGGTGGCAACGGCGGCCTCAATGTCAGCGGTGTCTTCACCGCGTCCAAGCAGGGCAGCGGCGCCCTCGCGATCGGCATCGGTGGCTTGGGTGGCGACGGCGGCAACGCCAAGTCCGTCACCAACACGGTCACGGGCGGCACCGTCACCACGGGTGATTACTCCGATGCCATCGTCGCCCAGTCACTGGGTGGCGGCGGCGGCAATGGCGGCCTGAACGTCAGCGGTGCGGTGAATCTCAGCAAGGAGAACGGCGGCAGCGTCGGCATCGGCGTGGGCGGTTTCGGCGGCAATGGCGGCGATGCCTTGGATGTCACCAGCACGGTGAAGACCACCGCGGCCCACAACCAGATCGGCACCACCGGGGACAACTCGTCCGGCGTCGTGGCCCAGTCCATCGGTGGCGGCGGCGGCAACGGCGGCACCAATGTCACCGGTGCGGTCAATGTCACCGGCAAGAACGGTGCCGCCATCGGCGTCGGCATCGGCGGCTTTGGCGGCGGCGCGGGGGATTCCGGCATCGTGACCGTGGATGTCACCGGAGACATCATCACCATGGGCAACCAGTCCCACGGCATCCTCGCCCAGTCGATCGGCGGTGGCGGTGGCAATGGCGGCACCAATGTCAGCGGCACCATCGCTTTCACCGCGGCTTCCTCGGGTCCCGCGAAAACGCTCGCGGCCTCCATCGGTGTGGGTGGCTTCGGCGGCGGCGGCGGCAAGGCCGGTGCGGTCGATGTGACCTACGACGGCACGATTTCCGCCCTTCCCGGCACCTATCATCCGCCCGTCACCGATCCGGTGACCCACGTGGTGACGCCTGGCTATTTCGAACTGGATGAGAATGGCGCGGGCTCGCACGGCATCGCCGCCCAATCGATCGGCGGCGGCGGCGGCAACGGCGGCCTCAATGTCAGCGGCGGCCTTTCCTTCGCCCGCGGCGAGGGTGACGCCTACGGCATCATGGTGGGAGTCGGCGGCTACGGTGGCAATGGTGGCAACGCCGACACCGTGGATGTCCTCGTCACCGGGGGTAAGAGCATCTCCGCCTATGGTGCCGGTCATTCCGGCATCCTCGCCCAGTCCGTGGGCGGCGGCGGCGGCAATGGCGGCACCAATGTGAGCGGCGGCATCGTGTCCGATTCCCCGCTCGTCGTCGGCGTGGGCGGCAGCGGTGCCAATGCCGGTGTCGCGAAGGACGTCACCGTCACCGCGACGGCCGACATCTACGCGTCCGCGAAGGATTCCCAGAACCTGGCCTCCGCCGGCATCATGGCCCAGAGCCTCGGCGGTGGCGGCGGCAATGGCGGCCTCAACGTCAGCGGCAGCATCGCCATCGCGAAGGAAAGCAGCGTTCCCGCCATCACCGTCGGCGTCGGCGGTTCCGGTGGCGCGGGTGCCATCAGCGGTGACGTGACCGTCGACCACACCGGCAACATCGCGACCTCCGGAAACTGGATCCACGGCCTCATGGCGCAGAGCATCGCCGGTGGCGGTGGCAACGGCGCCCTCAACGTGACCGGCGCGTTCAACTGGTCCGACTCCGACAACTCCGGTGGCAAAAAGGACATCACCGTGGTCGCCGGGGTCGGCGGCAACGGCGGCAAGGGCGCGGACGCGGGCGACGTCAAGGTCACCCAGAACGGCATCGTCACCACCAAGGGCGACAACGCCCGCGGTGTGGCCGCTCAGTCCATCGGCGGCGGCGGCGGCACCGGCGGCATGAACGTCACCGGCGTCTTCAGCCGCAGCAGCTCGCCCATTTCCGTGGGCGTCGGCGGCTCGGGTTCCGGCGGCGGCCACGCGGGCGCGGTCGAGGTCACCCGCGGCAGCGAGACCGCTTCCACCGGCACCATCACCACCGATGGCAAGAACGCCTACGGCATCGAAGCCTCCAGCATCGGTGGCGGCGGCGGCGACGCCGGCATGAACTTCAACGCGGGTGTCACCATGGCGGGCAAGAACCCCGACGACGGCGGCTTCGTCGCCAACTTCGCGATCGGCGGCGCCGGTGGCGAAGCGGGCAACGGCAGCACCGCCAAGGTCACCAACTACAGCGACATCCTCACCAAGCAGGCCAACAGCCACGGCATCATCGCCCAGTCGATCGGCGGCGGCGGTGGCAATGCCAATTTCAACCTCTCCGTGACCTACGGCGGGTTCAAGGATCCCAACAAGGAGAACAAGACCCTGGGCTTCGCCCTCGCGGTCGGCGGTGCTCCCGGCGATGGCGGCCATGGTGACAACGTCGATGTGGTCCAGGTCGGCGACATCGAGACCTTCGGCAAAGAATCCTACGGCATCCTGTCCCAGTCCATCGGCGGTGGCGGCGGCAACGCCGGCATGGACCTCGCCATGGCCATCTCGGACGGCGGCGGCGGCTCGATCACCATCGGCCGTATCGGTGGCAAGGGCGGCTACGCGGGCAATGTCACCCTCTCCTCCGACGGCAGTATCCTCACCCATGGGGACGGCTCCTTCGGCATGCTGGCCCAGTCGGTCGGCAACGGCGGCGGCAACAGCTCCTCCACTTCCGTCGCCATCACCGGTGCCGACACCGAGGAAAAACCGGCCGAGGCGGTGAGCGTCGCGGTCGGTCTTGAAGGCGGCGAGGGCGGCTACGCCGGCACGGTCTTGGTCGAGGCCGAGGGCTTCGTCGATACCCACGGGAAAAACGCCCACGGCATTTTCGCTCAATCCATCGGCGGCGGCGGCGGCAACGGCGGCTCCGCCAACACCTTCGGCCTCAGCAGCGCCACCATCGGCGTCGCGGTCGGCGGCAAGGGTGGCATCGGCGGCTACGGCAACACGGTGACGGTCAAGAGCAACGCCCAGGTCCGCACCTACGGCGATGGCTCGGTCGGCATCCTCGCCCAGTCCGTTGGCGGCGGCGGTGGCACCGGCGGCATGTCCAGCGCGGGCGGCGTCAGCTCGAAGGTCGATGGCCTTTCCGTCAGCGTTGGCGGCAATGGCGGCACCGGCATGTATGCCAGCAAGGTGACCGTCGAGAACGGGGGCATCGTCATCACCGATGGCGTCGGCTCCCACGGCATCCTCGCCCAGAGCCTCGGCGGCGGCGGTGGCAACTCCGGCATGGCCATCAACGCCGTCCTGAAGAACACCCAGAAGGACCCGACCAACGGCGGCATGATCACCGTCGGCGGCAGCGGCGGCAGCGGCGCGATCGGTGGCGAGGTCGAGGTGAAGAACACCGGCGGCATCGGCACCAGCAAGGAAAGCTCCATCGGCATCTTCGCCCAGTCCATCGGTGGCGGCGGCGGCAATGCCGACACCGTGGTCAGCAGCAATGTCACCGGTTCCGCGGGCGGCAACAACCTCAGCATCACCATCGGCGGAAAGGGCGGCACCGGCGGTGCCGGCGGCAAGGTCACCGTCACCAACAAGACCAACGACGATGACGACAGCGGCAAGATCATCACCGTGGGCAACTACTCCCACGGCATCGCCGCGATGAGCATCGGCGGCGGCGGCGGCACTGGCAGCACCGCGATCAGCGTGCTCCGGCCCACCAAGGGAACGTCCGCGGACGCCACCACCAACGCCCTGCTCTTCAACCTCGGCGGAGCGGGTGGCAGCGGCGGCACCGGCGGTGTTGTCGAAGTCGACAACGAGGGCTCCATCACCACCTACGGCTTCAAGGCCCACGGCATCCTCGCCCAGTCCGTGGGCGGCGGCGGCGGCAGCGGTGGCGTCAGCGTCACCGGCGACCTCGCCCTCGGCAAGAAGCCCGATGACAACACCGGCAAGGTGGTTTCCATCGCCCTCGGCGGCTCCGGTGGCGATGGCAACGACGGCGGTGCCGTCACCGTCGACAACAGCGGCTCCATCGAGGTCTTCGGAAAGAGCGCCTACGGCATCTACGCCCAGAGCGTCGGTGGCGGTGGTGGCGATGGCGGCTTCGCGGCCACCCTCTCGCGGAACATCCTCTTCAACCCGAAGACGGACATGGCGAAGTCCTTCATGAACATCGGCCTCGGCGGCTTCGGCGGGGACGGTGGCAATGGCGGCAACGTCACGGTCAACCACACCGGCTCGATCATCTCCCACGGCGACAATTCCTACGGTATCTTCGCCCAGTCCGTCCGCGGCGGCGGTGGCAATGCCGCCTACGAACTCACCGCCCCCACCTGGATGGCGGCCGACTTGGTCATCGAGGGCGCCCTCGGCGCGCGCGACGGCACCGCGGGCATCGCCGGCACCGTCACCCTCAACACCACCGGCACCATCGTGATGTATGGGAAAAACAGCACGGCGCAGCTCGGCCAGTCGATCAACGGCGGCGGCGGCAACGTCGAGCTGTTCCTGGACGTCAGCAAGCACGCCGTCGCCCTCGGCGACGATGGCGTGGAGCTGCCCGACAACGGCGGCGACGTCGACACGGTGATGGGCTTCATCAAGTCCACCGTCAAACTCGGCACCGACTTCGCTTCCAACTGCGCCGCCAGTGCCGTGGAGGCCACCCACGTTGGCGACCTCTACACCTCCGGTGAAAAGGCCATCGCCTCCCTGCTCCAGTCCATCGGCGCGGGCGGTGGCAATTCCACCCAGGAAGTCGTCGTCAACACCAACGCCACGGTCGATCTCAACCTCGAGCTCGGCAGCACCGATGCCACCAACAGCGCGGGCGGCGACATCAAGTCCACCCGCACCGGCCAGGTGATCACCACCGGCGATGGCTCCGGCGGTGTCGAGGTCCAGTCCATCGGCGGCGGCGGCGGCAACCTGTCCGTCAATGTCGTCCGGGTGCCGGACCTCACCCCCACCCCGTTGGCAGCCTTTGGTGCCCTTTCCTCCGGACCGGCGCTTATCCCGCCGCCGGTGGTCACCGATGCGTCTCTCGGGGCCGATGGCGGAGCCGCCAACAACGGTGGTGTCGTCAACCTCCTCACCACCGGCGATATCGGCACCGCCGGTGACCGCGCCTACGGTGCCCTCTACCAGAGCATCGGTGCGGGCGGCGGCAAGCTGGACCTCACCGGTCTCGAGGCCCTCGCCCTGTCCCTGGGTGGCAAGAACGGCGCGTCCGGCAATGGCAACAGCGTCACCCTGGACAACACCGGCATGATCTACACCGAGGGTGAACTCGCCCACGGCCTGATCCTCCAGTCCATCGGCGGCGGCGGCGGAGCGGTCTTCACCGACCTCGATCCCGCGAACATCACCATCACCAAGAACACCACCAACACCGGCAACGGCGGCATCATCGATCTCACCCAGAAGGGCGATGTCGTCGTCCATGGCGACCGCGCGGTCGGGGTCATCGCCCAGAGCCTCGGCGGCGGCGGTGGATTCGTGGATGACTTCTTCTTCGGCAGCACCGGTGGCACCGGTTCCTCCGGAGCCGTCACCCTCCGCATGATCGGAAACGTGGTGGCGGATGGTGAAGGCGGTGTCGGCATCTTCGCCCAATCGCAAGGTGCCGGTGGCCAGGGCAACATCAGCATCGACCTCGCCGCGGACAAGTTCCTCTACTTCGGCGAGAACGGCACCGGCATCAGCTTCTCCGGCGGTGCCGCGAACTCGTTCGTCAACCACGGCACCGTCTCCGGCGCCGATGGCCTCGCCGCGTGGAGCATCAAGGGCACCGATGGCAACGAGGTGATCGACAACAACGGCGACTTCCTCGGCCAGGTCGACCTCGGCGCGGGCGCGAACAAGTTCGTCAACCACACCGATGGCGTCATGGTTCCCGGTCCGCTGTTCCTCCTCGGAGCCGCCGCCAACCAGCTCGTCAACGACGGCATCCTGCTCCCGGGCAACATGCTCCTGGCGCAGCACACCGACGTCACCGGCAGCTTCACCCAGAGCGACACCGGCATCACCTACGCCGAGCTCGACTTCGGCAGCGAAACCATCGACCAACTCTACATGACCGGCACCGCCAGCCTCGATGGCAAGGTGAATGTCAGCCTGCTCAATCCGCAGCTCGTCAAGTCCGGCCACTTCCAGAAGGTCCTCTACCACGGCGATGGCGGCGTGACCAACGACGGCCTGGAGCTCGTCACGGCTCCCTCCATGGTCATCAACTACCAGATCCTCTACCCCACCGGGAAGGACGCCATCCTGGACTACACCGTCGACTTCTCGCCCTCGGGCAAGCTGGGTCGGAACCTCACCGAGGTTGGTAGCTACATCAACCGCATCCAGAACGCCGGCAGCTCGCCCGCGCTCGCGGATACCGTCATCAAGCTGCTCTACGATCCCACGATCCAGGCCTACAAGGAGTCCCTGTCCATGCTCACCCCGGACTTCTACGCCGAGCAGCAGGCCGAGGTGCTCCGCGGCAGCCAGCGCTTCGGCGAAACCCTCTTCGATGGCGGTGCCTACCGCTACGGCAAGAAGGGCCGCCTGCTGTGGTTCGACTTCGAAAGCTCCGACACCGTCCACAGCGGTTACGACGACTACAAGACCGTCCGCCACAATTCCAATGGCTTCGCCGCGGGCTTCGAGCAGGAGTTGAAGAACGGTTGGATCGTCGGGGCCGCCGCCGCCCTGGAAGAGAACACCGCGGGTGGCTATGATGGCCGCTGGAAGGCGAATGGCGACACCGAGCGCCTCGGTGCCATCATCAAGCGTGACTTCGACGGCACCGAAATCGCCGGCGTCCTCTCCTATAGCTGGAACCAGGCCCAGTCCCGCCGCTCCGGCGCGGTCACCACGCCGTACTACACCCACATCGATCGCGATCTGGAGGCCCTCACCGCCATGATCCGCGTCTCGCATGAGTTCGCCAGCGACGGCCTCTACATCAAGCCGATGATCGACTTCGGAGCCTCCCGCCTGAGCGCCGAATCCGCCACCGAAACCGGAGCCGGGGCCACCAGCCTCGTCCTCGGGGACTACAACGAAGCCCACGCCTGGGTCCGCCCGGCGATCGAGTTCGGGAAGGTCATTCCCTTCCAGTCCGGTGCCCAGCTCCGCCTCCACGCCGAGGTCGCCTACCAGCACTTCCTCACCCCGGATCACACCAACGTCATCGCCGGCTTCGCCGGTGCCCCGCGTGGTGTGGCTCCGATGGACCTGCCGGTCGCCCTCGGTTCCGTGGGCAGCCTCAGCTTCGGCGCGGACCTGCTCTTCGTGAACGATGTCTCCGTCGGCCTCGACTACACCAAGGCCATCAACCAGAACTACGACATCGACTCCATCAACCTCAAGGTCAGCACCAGCTTCTAAACGGCTGCCGCCACAACCTGATCACCCAGGCCCCGGAGCGCCCGCTCCGGGGCCTGTTTTCTTTTCAGAGCTCCAGTGCTCCGGACAATACCCGGCCCGGAAATCCGCCAATCAGGCCTCCTCGGCACGAATCTCCCGAACAGGAAAAATGGTTGGAGATAATGACCTCCGGATTCTCGCAACAGGCTGAGAATAAAAGTGGAGGCGGAGGCGGGAATCGAACCCACTAATGGTGGTTTTGCAAACCACTGCCTTACCGGTTGGCTACTCCGCCGTTCGCACGGGGGCAACTGCGTAGGGGCTGGGGCGGCGGCTGTCAATCCCTGGATTTTGGAACGCGGATTTTCTTTGGGAGGACATTTGCGTTTCCCGGGCTCCGGGGCGACCGGTTAGGTGGTCCCGGTGGCATCCGGTTGCCGGGCCGGTTCAACCCAAACCCTTACAGCCATGTTGCACTGGAGCCTTGTTTTCCTGGTGGTCGCCCTGATCGCGGGCGTTCTGGGCTTTTCGGGAATCGCGGGAGCATCCGCGCACATCGCGTGGATCCTGTTCGTGATCTTCCTGATCCTTTGGATCGTGTCGTTCGTGATGCGCGGGGCCCGGAAGTTGTGACTCGGGTCCCCTGCCCCATTCCCCGCCCCGGCGTCATTTGTCGCGCGAGCCCTGCCATTCCCAGAGCTCGTTGAGGAGGAGGCGTTCGATCTGTTGCATCGCGCGGGTGAGGGCGCTGGAGCAGTTGGCGGCGGCGACCTTGGGGCGGAGGCGGATGAGTTCGTCGACGAGCTGGCGGTAAAGCGAGGCGCGGCGCTTGAACTCGAAGACGGAGATCATGGCGAGGCACCAGGCGGCGAGGCCGGGGAGGACGGTGGTGAGGAAGGTGAGCCAGATGCCGGCGGGCGAGGTGGCCTTGGCGCCCATGAAGGCACCGGTGACGGCGACGCCGCCGAGCACCATCGAAGTCCAGGCGCTGGCCCAGAAGAGGGTGCCGAAGATCCGCATCTTGGACGCGGCTTTTTCACCCTTCGACTTGAGGTAGCCGATCTGGCCGTCGACGCGCTCGCGGAGGTAGAGGTCGCGGGCGGTTTCCCAATCGCCGCGGTGGCGGATGAGGTGCATGGCGGCGGTGCGGAGCAGGGCTTCCTCGCGGCCGAAAAGCTCGAGGGCGGGCGGGCGCAGCGGGCTGCCGGGCTGGTGGCTGGCGAGGAGCGAGCGGAGGAGTTCCGCGCCGACGCGGTCGCGGATCCAGCGTTCCTTCCAGCGCAGGCGGCCGCCGATCCACGGCAGGATGGCGGCGATGAGGACGAGGAGGAACTTCACCAGCGCGCCGACTTCGGCGGCGATGGCGACCACCACCAGGATGGCCTGGAGCAGGGTGGCGAGGTGGTTGAGCGACATCGAGCCGGCGGCGAACCAGCGCGAGCGCGGGGCCCCGGCGGAGGCGCGTTCGTCAAGCTTCTGGAACAGTTCCCCGACCTCGGTGGCGGCGGGGAGATCGGTGAAGGCGGGGTCGGCCTTGGTGGCGGGCGGGTCGATGTCCCAGCGGGCTTCCAGGGTGTCCGCGGCGATGATGCGGGAGGGAATGCGGCGCTCGCGGGTTTCGAGTACGGTTTCCCCCGTACCTCCGAGACCGCGCGGGGCCTTGCCGTCCCAGAGGAAGAGCAGTCGGTCGGCGATGTCGAGGGTTTCGCGGGCGACGACGTGGTAGGCGGCGGGGGCGTCCTCGCCACCGGGTGAAACCTCGCACCACCAGGCGGCATCCATCAGGCGGCAGGCGCGGGCCCATTCGATCTCGTCCTCAAAGTCCTCGCGGAAGCGCTCGCGCGGGAAGGGCAGCAGCACCACGGTGCGGATGCCGGCCTCGGCGCAGGCCTCGAGGAACAGAAGGTCGGCCCCGGCGGCGGCGCTGGAGAGACCGATGAGTTCGCCCTCGATGGTGCCGCGGATCGTTTCCAGTTCGCGGGCGATCGCGGCCTTGGCGGCGGCGGGATCGGGCACGGCGCGGTGGCCGGCGAAGGCGGTGAACCAGAGGCGGCGGATGACGGTGGGCGGGGTGTCAGACATCGTCGAAATGTGCGAGGCTCACGGTGGCTTCGGCATGGTGCGCGCCGCGTTCGGCGAGGAAGTCCATGAGCTCCAGGTTGTCGAGGGTGAAGCCCTTCTCGGTGTGCTTGGCGGCGAGCCCGAGGTCCTCTTCGTCGAAGGTGCGGTCGTAGCGGGCGTAGAGGAACTTCGCGCCATCGTGGGGGCGGATGAGGTCGCCCAGCTCGCCATCGATGGGCGCGCCGTGGCGGCATTCCCCGGCGATGCGGCAGAGCAGGTCCTGGTATTGCTGGAAGGAGCCGATGAGCGAGGCGGGCAGGTTCTTGGCCTGGGCGAGGACATCGACGAAGAGCTTGTCGCCGCGGCCGGTGCGGACTTTGCCGGTGCCGATGGAGACCACGCTCATGCGGTCGATGCCGGTGGCCCAGCCGAGGCGGTACTCGGGCAGGGTGGCCATCAGGTGCATGAGGTGGGCGGGATTGTTGAAGGGGGTGACACCACCGTCCTCGAAGGCGAAGGTGAGCGGTTCGCCGTGCTCGCCCTTCACCTCCAGCACCTCGGGAGGGAAGAAGGTGGGCGCGGCGGTGCTGGCGCGGACGAGTTGCCAGAGCGGGATCTGGAGGTTGCAGCCGGGCGAGACCGGGTCGTTGTATTTCGCCCGCGGGTTGTTCGAGAGCGGCCAGGCCGAGCCGGTGGAGGCATTGCGCGCGACCAGCAGGAAGAGGGTCTTCAGTTTCCCGGTGCCGAGGGTGGCGGGCGTGCCATCGTCCTCGACGAAGAAGGAGCGGAGGAACTCCGAGAGGCCTTCGGACACGAAGCGGTGGCTGGTGAAACGCTGGGCCCAACCGGCCTTGCGGAACATCGCCACGGCGTTCTCGCGGTAGAGGCCCACGATGTCGTCCACCGGCAGCCCCCAGGCGAGGAAGGCGGCGATGATGGCGCCGGTGCTGGTGCCGCCGATGTAGTGGAAATGATCGGCGAGGACGAGGTCCGGGCGACCGTGTTTTTCGCGCAGCAGGGTCTCGATGCGTTTCGCGATTTGCAACGCGAACAGGCCGCGAATGCCGCCGCCATCGAAGGAGAGCAGGCGCGCGCGCGGCGCGGGTTGGAGCACGCGCGGGTCAGTCATGGCGGAGGGGCTTCGGGAGGAACGCGCCGGTCATCACCTCCACCTAACGCGGCGGGGCCTTGGTGGACAAGGCAAAGGGCGTCCGGTTCGAAACACCGGCGGCGATTCCAACGTCCTGCAAATCGCACGGTCGGGACATCGAGGAACGAATGGCACGGGGTGTGCCGCTGTGCTCTGGAACACGGACGCGTCATGCTGACACTCGTAAAGACCACACTTGGCAATTCCGCGGGGAAGAGTATCCATGGAAGCATGCTCCCGAATGGCATCGCGACCGCGTTGGCGGCCTTGGCAAGCGCCTCGCTGGCGTTGGCCGCGGAGACTCCGGTGGAACCGGGCCCCGGCCTCCAACAAGCGGGCACCGAGGCGCGGCACGAGGCCAAGGTGGCCGCGGCGCGGGCGGGCAACCATTCATTGATTCTGATCGGCGGCGCGGAGATCGCGGCGCTGGAAACCGCGCCTTACCGCGAGGTGTGGGACCGCTTTCTCGATGCCCGCCATCCGCTGGACCTCGGCTACGAGGGCAGCCGGACGGCGAACCTGCTGTGGAATCTCCGGCACGGCGAGCTGGACGGGCAATCGCCCAAGGCGATCGCGCTGTTGACCGGCGGGGACGATACGGCGGAGGCCGGGCGCACGCCGGAGGAGGTGGCCGCGGGCGTTGCCACGATCGTGCAGGTGCTGCGGGAGAAGTGCCCGGAGGCGAAGGTGCTGCTGCTGCGCGCGCTGCCACGCACCGAGGCCGCGGCGGATGAGGCCGCCGGCGCGCGGGCCGCGGTGGACCTGCGGGCCGGTGAGCTGGTGGCGAAGCTGGCCGATGAGGAGAAGGTGTTCTTCCTCGATGTGAACCACGTGTTTTTCAAGCTGGATGGCTCGCTCGATCCGCTGCTGCTGCCCGCGTCCCAGCGGCCGACTCCGGCCGGGGCGATGGAGGTGGCGCGCGAGATGGAGCCGGTGCTGGCCCCGCTGCTCGGCGAGGCTCCGAAGGAGCCGCTGTCCGCGAACACCGCGGTGGTGCCGGTCTCGAAATTGGAGAAGGACGGCTACGATTGGTGGGAACGCCACCGCGCGATCCTGAAGCTGGCGGACGACCTGAAGCCGGAGATCGTGCTGATCGGGGATTCGATCACGCATTTCTGGGATGGCGCGCCGCAGTCCGACCAGATGAAGCCGCGCGGTCCCCTTTCCTTCGAGCAGACGTTTTCCGGAAAGCGGGTGATCAATCTCGGCTACGGCTGGGACCGCACCCAGAACGTGTTGTGGCGGCTGGACCACAGCGAGCTGGACGGCATCCACGCGCAGTGGGTGGTGATCAACATCGGCAGCAACAACTTCGCGGGCACGCCGAACGCGCGGGTGAACTCGCCTGCGGAGATCGCAGATGGCATCCGCGAGATCGTGCTGCGGGTGCGGGCGAAATCGCCGGGCTCGAAGATCGTCATCACCGGCGTGTTCCCGTTTGGCCGCGATCCGGATGCCTCGAAGCGCGAGCCGGTCAACGAGCTGAACAAGCTGCTGGCGGACAGCTACCGGGAGGTGCCGGGCATCCGCTTCATCGATGTGAACTCGGAGCTGCTCCAGCCGGATGGCTCGTTGTCCGCCGAGATCATGCCGGACGGGGTGCATCCGGCGGAGAAGGGCTACAAGATCTGGGGGGACGCGTTGGCGAAGGCGATGCAGTGATTTGCGGCGGAGCCGAGAGTCCAGAATCAAGAACCCAGAATCCAGAAAGAGGAAGATCTGCGACGGTGCGGGTATTTACTTGGATGCCCGGGCTTTCAGCTACACTCCTTCCTTCTTGAAAGGCGGCGTGGGGTGATTTCGTCTTGGAGGCATGTCATTTCGTTCGATTGCCGTCTTGTCGCTCATGCTGTGCGGGGCCGTGGCCCGCGCCCAGGACGCCCCCGGTTCGCCGGTGTTTCCGGTGCCGCAGAGGGGGATGGAGAAACGCCACCAGCAGAAGGTGGAGCAGATCCGGGCGAAGAAGTATGACCTGCTGATGATCGGGGACTCGATCACGCACAATTTCGAGAAGCCGGAGTACAAGGCGGTGTGGGAGCAGTTCTTCGCGCCGCGGAATGCGATCGACCTCGGTTACAGCGGCGGCCGCACCGAGAACACGCTGTGGAACCTCCAGAACGGTGAGCTGGAAGGGCAGTCGCCGAAGGCGGTGACGCTGCTGATCGGCACCAACAACACCGATGACGCGAACTACCCGGTGGTCCACACGCCGGAGCAGGTGGCGCAGGGCGTCTCGGCGATCGTGAAGCTGCTGCGGGAGAAGTGCCCGCAATCGAAGATCCTGCTGCTGCGGATCTTCCCGCGCACCAACGTTTACAAGAAGCCGGACGGCAGCGAGCGCGGCAGCGCGGAGAAGCGGTTCGCGGCGAACTTGCGGGCGGGCGAGCTGGTGGCGAAGCTGGCGGACGGCAAGGACGTGTTCTTCCTCGATGTGAACCACGTGTTCCTGAAGCCGGACGGCACCGTCGATCCGGCGCTGGCGCCCGACCTGTTGCACCCCGGTCCGGCAGGCGCGCTGGCGTGGGCGAAGGCGATGGAGCCGACGCTTTCCGCCCTGATGGGGGACACGCCGAAGGAGCCTACGCCCGCGAACAACGCGGTGGTGCCGGTGTCGAAATTGGAGAGCGATTCCTACGACTGGTTCAAGCGCCACGAGGACATCCTGAAGGCGAAGGAAGGGCTCGACCCGCAGGTGGTGTTGATCGGGGACTCGATCACGCACTTCTGGGGCGGCCAGCCGCAGAGCCCGGGCGCGAAGGCACGTGGGCCGCAGGCATGGGAGCGCGCCTTCGACGGGAAGAAGACGCTGAACCTCGGCTTCGGCTGGGACCGCACCCAGAACGTGCTGTGGCGGCTGGACCACGGCGAGTTCGACGGCCTGCATCCGGAACGCGTGGTGATCAACATCGGCACCAACAATTTCTCCGGCACCAAGAACGCGCGGGCGAATACCCCGGCGGAGGTGGCGGAGGGCATCCGCGAGGTGATCCTGCGGGTGCGGTCGAAATCGCCCTCCTCGAAGATCGTGCTGATGGGCGTGTTCCCGCGGGACAAGGCGGCGGACTCACCGCGGCGGAAGCTCATCGCGGAGCTCAACGCGCTGCTGAAGGCCCAATGGGGCAATGTCCCCGGCGTGACCTTCCTCGATCTCGGCGCGAAGTTCCTGCAACCGGACGGCACGCTGCCGGTGGAGCTGATGTCGGATGGCACCCACCCGACGGAGAAGGGCTACGCCATCTGGGCGGACGGGCTGCTGGAGTTGTGAGGCCAAGGAGCGGCGAAGGCAGGGTCGCCCCGGCGTGTGCAACCCTACCTTCGCGGGCGTGCCCGGAAGGGCTCACTCCATCTTGGTGGTCAGCTCCATGGTCAGGTCGCCATCCATGCTCATCGAGCCGTTCGGAATCTCGCCGCTCATGCCCATGGTGCCGGTGATGGTCACCTTCAGATCCTCGCGGTCTTCGATCGAGCGGAAGACGATGACATTCCCCTTCATCGTGATGTTCTGGCCCTGATTCGTCTTGCCGGTCATTTCCATCGCGCCTTCGAGACGGGCGCACTTCTTGCCTTGGAATTCCTCCACGGCCTTGAAGGTGAGCTTGAGGGTTCCCTGGGTGTCCTTTTCGTCTTCAGAGAATGGCAGGGCCTTGGAGGCATCCACTTCCCAGGAGTCCCCCACCTTGCGCGGGACGGTGCCGTACATGTCGACATCCTCGTCCTTCCTCATCGCCTTCTCCTTCCTGCTCAGCTCCTTTTCCTGCGCCGCGGTGGGCTCCTTGCCGCCGTCGATGGTGGCAGTCCACTCGCCATCGGCCTTGGAGAGGGTCACGGGCACGTTGAGCAGTGGGTTGGGCTCGGCCTCGTGCGGCCGCTCCTGGCCATTCATCGTCATCTTCTCGGATTTCTCCGCCGCGGTGAGGAGGCGCTTGATCTTCTCCGCGGACACGTGTTCGACGTGTTCGGTTTCGGTTTCGATCATTTCACAGGTGCCCTGGAGCGCTTGGTCGCCCACCTTCACCTTCACGGTGCCCTTCTTCATGGCCATCAGGCGGGAGTGGATGAGCTTCGTGCCGGGCTTGGGCATGTCGTCCTTCTTCGCGAGGATGTAAGTCTCATCCGCGGCGGACGAAAGCGAAACGAGGGCGGCGGACGCCGCGAGGGTGAGGATCGGATTGGTGAATCGCATGGCCGCCTAGATATGCCGTGCTCCATTCGTATATCAAGCCCGCGGTGGGCGTGGAGCGGAGGCGGACGTCCATGCGCTTCGCGACGACCGGGTTCCGCGGGAACCGAGGGTGCCGGAGCGATGGACGTCGCTGGAGGCATGGCGGATCGAAATCCGCCACTCCTTGGGTGCCTTACTCCACCTTGGTGGAGAATTCCATGGTCATGTCGCCGTTCATGCTCATCGAGCCATTGGGGATGTCGCCGCTCATTTCCATCTTGCCGTCGAGGCTTACCTTGAGGTCGACCAGATCCTCGATCGAGCGGTAGACGATGACATTGCCCTTCAGCGAGATGCTCTGGCCTTCCGCGGACTTGCCCTTGATTTCCATCGGGCCTTCGAGGTGGGCGCACTTCTTGCCCTGGTAGTCCTCCACGGCCTTGAAGGTGAGCTTGACGCTGCCTTCGGTGTCCTCTTGGTCCTGGGCGAAGGGCATGTCGGCGGCCTTCACCGTCCACGTGTCCCCCACCTTGCGGGGCTCGGTGCCGTACATGGTCACGGACTCGCTTTTGTCCATGTTCTTCTCGTGCTTGGAGAGGGCCGTTTCCTGTTCGTCGGTGGGTTCCTTGCCGTCGTCGAGGGTGGCGGTCCACTCGCCATCGGCCTTGGTGAGAGTCACGGGGACTTTCAGGAGCGGGTTCGGATGCGGTTCGTCCGGGAGCTCCTGGCCGTTCATCGTCATCTTCTGACTCTTCTCGCCGACGGTCATGAGGCGCTTCACCTTGTCCGCGGAGACGTATTCGACGGCTTCGGTCTCGGTTTCGGTGATGGCGCAGGTGCCTTCCATGGCCTGCTCGCCGGCCTTCACCTTGAGGGTGCCGTTCTTCATCGCCATTTTCTTGGACTCGACGTGCTTGCTGCCGGCCTTGGGCGTGTGGTCCTTCTTGGCGAGGACGTAGGTTTCGTCCGCGGCGGAAGCGGTGGCGGCGAGGACGGTACAGGCCGCGAGGGTGAGAAGCTGGTTGGTGATTTTCATAGCCCTCCAGCCTATGGATATTTTCCCGGCCGGATCAAGCGTCCAATGGTGGCGGCGATGGCACCTAACCGACCGAACGTGAATGGGCCACGGGCCCTCACTTCAGCTCGGTGTGCTCGTCGACGGAGACGGAGCCCTCCATCGCCATGCTGCCGCCGGGGATGGTGCCTTTCATTTCCATGCGGCCCTTGAAGGTGGTCTGGAGGTCCACCATTTCGTCGATGGCGCGGAGCACGACGATGTCGCCCTTCATGGTGAGGTCCTGGCCGCCCTTGTCGGCATCGGTCTTGCCGCTGAACTCCATCGGACCTTCGAGGCGGGCGCACTTCCGGCCGCCGTGGTCCTCGATGCCCTTGAAGGTGAGGGTCACGCTGCCTTTGACGTCATTGGTGCCCTCGGCGAATGAAATGCGGGCGGCGTCGACGCTCCAGGTCTCGCCGACCTTGCGTGGGGCGGTGCCGTACATGGCGGCGTTCGCGGCCTGGGTGAACTTGCGCTCGCGTTTGGCGATTTCGGCCTTCTGGACATCGGTGGGGGTACCGGTGTCGAGCGCGCCGGTCCATTTGCCCGCGGCCTTGGTGAAGGTGACGGGGGCCTTGAGGAGCTGCGGCGGGACGGGTTCGTTCGGGAGCTCCTGGCCGTTGAGCTTCATGGCCTGGACCTTCTCCCCGGCGGTGACGGTGACCTTGATCTTGTCCGGAGCGGCGATCTCGACGTCCTCGGTTTCCGAATCGGAGAGGTTCATGGTGCCGTCCATGTTCTGGCCGCCGGCGCTGATCTTCACGCTGCCTTCCTTTACGGCCATGGTGCGGCTGGTGGTGAACTTCGCGCCGGTCTTCGGCAGGCCGTCGGCCGTGGCCAGCACCACGGTGTTGCTGGCGGCGGCACCGGACTTGCCGTCCTTGCAGGACACGAGCGTGGTGGCGAGGGTAATGACGGAAAGACAGGCGAGAATTTTCATGGCATCCGGAGTGAAGCCGAGGCTCCTCCGCTTCTCAAGTCTCCGGTTAGAATCGGCTTGGAAACAGGGTCGCATGTGGGATGGTGGGTTGATTTCAACCCCTTCCAACCATGCTAAAGGAATTCAGAGAGTTCATCCTCAAGGGCAATGCGATCGACCTCGCGGTGGGCGTGCTGATCGGCGCGGCGTTCGGCGATGTGGTGAAGGCCTTCACGACCGGGATCATCAACCCGTTGATCAACGCGGTGGGCGGCAAGCCGGACGTGTCGCTGAAGCTGTGGATCTTCGACCTGGGGGTGGTGATCAATTCGGCGCTCTCGCTGATCATCGTGGGCGCGATCCTGTTTTTCATCTTCATCAAGCCGATGAACAACCTGAAGAAGCGCATGGAGAAGAAGGCGGAGGAGCCGGGCGCGCCGGAGCCGGAACTGCCGGCGGATGTGAAGCTGCTTGCCGAAATCCGGGATCTCCTCAAGAACAAGGCCTGAACCCGGCCACACGACTTGGACACACCCGCACCCTCCCCTACCCCGAATCCGGATCGTTTCATGGCCGTGGAGGATGCCCTCCCGGCGCTGGCGGGGGGAGGTTGGCGGGCCACGGCGCGGGGGCTGCTGGAGTCGGTGCTGGGTATCCGGCGGTCCCGGCAGGCGTTCCTGGATGCCTCGCGGCATGAGGACCCGGCGGAGGACGTGCTGAGGCAGTTCGGGCTGACTCCGGATGCGGCGGGCGTGGTCGAGGCGATCCCGGCCACGGGCGGGGCGATCGTGGTGGCGAACCACCCCTTCGGCGGCGCGGACGCGCTCACGCTCATCGCGCTGTGCCTGCGGGCGCGGCGGGATTTCACGATTCTGGCCAATGAAATGGCGGCGGCGGCCCCGGGCGTGGGCCATTGGTTCCTGCCGCTTTCGATCCTGGGTGACCGGGCGGCGGCGCGGCAGAACGCGCTGACGCTGCGCGCGGCGCTGGAGCACCTGCGCGGCGGCGGGCTGCTGGCGGTCTTTCCGGCGGGCGAGGTTTCCACTTGGCGGCGGCATCTGGGGCAAGTGGCGGACGGGCCATGGTCGCCCCACATCGCGGCGCTGGCGCGGAAGGCCGGGGTGCCGGTGCTGCCGGTGCGTTTCTTCGGGGAGAACCCCCCGTGGTTCCACGTAGCCGGGGCGATCCATCCGCTGGTGCGGACGGCCTTGTTGCCGCGTGTGATCCTGTCCCGGCGTGGCCACCGCGTCGTCTGCCGGGCCGGGGATTTGATCGAAATTGCTGACATTCAAGGGTCGGCGGATGCCACGGAACTGCTCCGACGAAAGATGGAGTCGGTGCCGCTTCCGTGACGAAACCGTTGACGCGGACGGGTGGACTCGCCCTCCCGGTCGACCATCTTTCGCTTGACGGCGGGCCCAAACACGGGCACTGCCCTGCCCGCGAGACGAAACCCGGTACATCACCCGATGAACCCTCAGCCTCAAGATCAGACGTCCTCGTGCGAACGAGGCCCAGACGCTCAGCAAGTGCCCGTCGCCGCTCCCGCCGACCGCGCGTTGGTGCTGGACGAGATCGCGCGTCTCGCCGCCACCGGTCCGTTGGTTTCCCAAGCGCGCTTCGACGTGTATCTGGCGAATGCCGATGCCATCCCGGCGATCCTCCACGAGATCGGCCGCCTCCGTGAAATCGCGTTCCGCGCCGTGGGCGAGGGCAGCGGCAAGGCGCTGGACCTCGACCATTACGACCGCTCCTACCTCCACCTTTTCCTGTGGGACCGCGAGGCGCAGGCCGTGGCCGGTGCCTACCGGCTGGGCCGCACCGACACGCTGCTGGCGGAGTTCGGCGCGGAGGGGCTCTACACCTCCACCCTTTTCAAGCTCGGCCAGCCGTTCCTGGACCACCTCACGCCCGGGCTGGAGCTCGGTCGTTCCTTCGTGGCCACGGAATACCAGCGTTCGATCCACCCGCTGGGCCTGCTGTGGCGCGGCATCGGCCGGTTCGTGGCGCGCTACCCGCGCTACGCCCGCCTGTTCGGGCCGGTGAGCATTTCCAACGATTACTCGCCGATCTCGCAGGAGCTGATCGTGCGCTTCATGCGCGGCAGCCGCCGCGATAGCGGCCTGACCGGCACCGTGGAGCCGTTCCACCCCTATCATTCCATCGACCTGGAATCCGAGGAGATCAGCAGCCGTCTCGGCTCGATCGAGGAAGTCTCCGCCGCGATCGCCCAGGTGGAGCCGGATGGCAAGGGGGTGCCGGTGCTGCTGCGCCAGTATCTCAAGCTGAATGCCACGCTGCTGGAGTTCAACGTCGACCCGGATTTCGCCAATGTGCTCGACGCGCTGGTGCTGGTGGACCTGAGCCAGGCGCCGGACGAGGTGCTGGTGCGCCACATGGGTGCCGAGGGTCTGGTGGCTTTCCGCGCCGCGGCCACGGTTTGAGGTTTCGGCCACGCCGCCCCCGTGCGATGACTGCCGCATGACGGTGGTCAAGGAGTGCACGACGCTGGAGCAGGCGTGGCTGGCGAAGAACCAGCTCGAGAACGAAGGCATCGCCGCGGACATCCTGGACGAGGCGACGGCTTCCACGGCGCCCTATTTGCTGAACTCCTCCGGCATCCGGCTGGCGGTGGCGGATGAGGACGCGGCGGCGGCCCGGCAGGTGCTGGGCGTGCCGCCGGTGGAGGAAACCCGGCGCGAGCGTCGGAACGCGGTGCCCGGTTGGCTGGTGTTCACGATCGTGGCGGCGGCGGTGGGCAGCTTGTTCGTGGCGGGGCTCAACCACCGGAGCAGCGGACCGCGTGGCTCCAAGGTCGACCAGGACCGGCGGCACGACGGCAAGATCGATGAGCGGGTGGAGCTCGATGCGAAGGGCCAGGTGACCGCCCGCTACCTGGACCAGAACTCGGACGGGAAGTGGGACGCGAAGGAAGCCTATGAGAACGGGGTGGTGACGCTCACCGAGCAGGATCTGGATTTCGATGGCAGCTACGACTCGGTGAGCCAGTGGAAGAACGGCCGGGCGGTGAGCACGACCATCAAGCCGGGCGGCAGCGGCTTCCCGCTGTTCCGCTACGATTACGACAGGAACGGGATCCTCGAGACGAAGTGGGAGGACCTGGACCGGAATGGCGCGTGGGACACCTGCATCCGCTACGATGCGATGGGCCGCGAGACGGGCCGGCAGGCGCTGCAGGCGAAGTAGCGCAAGTTTCCAACTTGCGAGTGGGAAGATTCGCGGAGTTCCGTGGAGGTCCAGTCCGCCGGTGAGGGGCTCGACTCCTTCCGACTCCACCACCCGGGGCGTTGCCCCGGGCTGTCACATGACGCCCCGTTGGGGCTTTCTGAATGTCGATTCCCCCTGGCCCCCAGCACCTGATCCCTAGATCCTCATGGGCGGACTGGACGAACGAGGGACTTCGCGAGTCTTCCCACCCACAAGCAGGAATGCTTGTGCTACTTAACAAAACAGGCGGCCCCGTGCACCGGAGCCGCCTGCTTTTAAAAGGAATCGGATCGGAAAGGCTTACTTGGCCTTCACGGTCATCACGCCCTGCATCACGGCGAAGTGGCCGGGGAAGGTGCAGAGGAAGGGATAGGAACCCGCTTCGGTGGGGGCGGTGAAGGTGATGGTGTCCGACTCGCCGCCGCCGATGGTCTTGGTGTGGGCGATGATGAGGGCCTTGGACTCGGCGTCCGCCGGGATGTAGTCGGTGTCCTTGGCGGTCATGGCCTTGGTGGCGAAGGCGGGGATGGCGGTGCCGGCCTTGAGGATGACGACGTTGTGGCCCATCGCGGTCTTCGGCAGCTGGCCGATGTGCTTGAAGGTGAGGCTCACGCTCTGGCCGGCGGTCACTTCGAAGGCCTTCGAGCTGAACTGCATCGCGTCGTTGCCGGTGAGCTCCACCTTGGCGGCGTCTTCCGCCATGGCGATCGGGGCGAGCACGGCGGCAGCGAGGGAAAAGATCAGTTTGTTCATGTTGGAGAGGATGAGGTTAACGGGTGGAACCTGCATGATCTTTCGGCCGCGCGCAACCCACATGAGCGGCCGCGGGCGAATCCGCGCGGAGGATCGGAAAATCCGCCGCATCCCTTGTGGCGGGCGGGATTTCCTCTCGTCAAAGGGCTCCCGGATCGTTAAAAGAAAAACGGTGTTGTTGGATTTTCCAACCTCAACTTGGCACGCCCGTTGCTATAGCCCCGTTACCAATCCGCCGGAACCATGAAAAAAATCGAAGCGATCATCAAACCATTCAAACTGGAAGAAGTGAAGGAGGCGCTCGCCGAAGTGGGTGTCCAGGGCATGACGGTGACTGAAGTGAAAGGTTTCGGCCGTCAGAAGGGCCATACCGAGATCTACCGTGGTTCCGAGTACACCGTTGATTTCCTTCCCAAGGTGAAGATCGAGATCGTCGTGGACGATGCGCAGGCCGGCGGTGTCGCCGAAGCCATCGTGAAGAGCGCCAACACCGGCAAGATCGGTGACGGCAAGGTCTTCATCTCGACCATCGAGGAAGCCATCCGCATCCGCACCGGTGAGACCGGTTCCTCCGCGGTGGCCGTGAACTGATTTTCCGTTCGTTTGCTGGAAACTCTACCGGCGTCATCCTTCGGGATGCCGCCGGTTTGCTTTTGGGGGAGGTAGGGTCACGCCGAGATGACCGGGGGGAGTCAGGTGAGCGGGACGGCTAGGCCGAGAACCCAGAGTCCAGAATCCAGAACCCAGAGAAGAGGAAGAGCTGGATGTGGCACGATTCCTCCGAAAGCCGTGGAAACGGGGTGTCCTCTCTTCTTGAAAACTGAACACTGCCAACCAGCAAACTTTCAGGCCTCCGCCCCCCCGGGAGACCTTCCTCGGCTGAAGCCTCAACTCCTTCTTTATTTCAGCACGAGGCGGGCGGTGGCGCAGGCGGCGGCGTCCGGGCGGTCGGCGAGGGAGGCGGTGATGGCGTCGCGGGTGCGTTCGATCTTGCCCTCGTGGACGACCTTGCCGTTCGCCTTCACGGTGACGGGCTGGTCGAGATCGAGCAGGGCGTCGGAGAGCCAGAGGGTGGTGCCGGCGGGGGCGTCGCCGTCCAAGGTGATGGTTTGCTTTTCGACCGTGGCGGTGAGCTTGGCTCCGGCCTTGGCGGCGGCGGCGGGGGTGCCGAGCCAGTAGAAGCGGTCGTGGAGGACGTCGTCCTGGACCCACACGACCTTCTTCGGCCAGGTGCGGCGGGTGAACCCGGCCATCCACGGCACGGCTTCGGCGTCCTTCTGGTTCATCCAGTGGCCGAGACCTTCGTAAATGCGGACCATGTGGGTGTAACCCTCCGGGTCGGCTTTCTGGAGCTCGTCGAGTTTCTCGCCGTAGTCCTTGCAGAGCTTGTTGCGGTCGTAGGCGCGGTCCCAGCCACCGCAGAAGATGGCGAAGGGGACGTTGCGCAGGCTGGCGGGGGCCATGTCCCCCGGGTGGCCGGCCATCATGGCGACGGCGGCGAAGCGGTCCGCCATGCGCGGGCCGAGCTGCCACGCGCCATCGCCGCCAGCCGAGTAGCCCATGAGGTAGACCTTGTCCGGATCGACCCCGCGGACGGCGATCATGTCCTCGATGATGCGGGCGAACATCGGATCGATGTGACCCTCGTGCCAGAGGTTCCAGGTGTTGGTGGGGGCACGCGGGGCGATGTAGATGCCTTCGGGGGGCTGGTAGAGCTTGATCTGGTTCTGCCACTGCTGGTCGTTGACGGCGGCCGGGGCATTGCCGCCGCCGTGCATGGAGATCCACAGGCTGCGCTTGCCGACCGGGGCGTCACCGAAGGTTTTTTCCAGCCACGGCATGGTCTTGTCGCCCACGGTGATGGACTTCGCCTCGATCTCGGCGGCGCGCTCGGTTTTCAGGGTGGCGAGGCGTTCGGCGGCGAGCTTCGCCACCAGGTCGGCGGCTTCCTTTTTCTCCAGTCCCGCGGTGGCGAGACAGGTCGCGAACGAGAGGCAGGCGAGAATCCGAAATGTCATTCCGGCTGACTATCGCGGCGGCCACAGGGAGCAAGGACATTCCCGGGCGGATCCAGCCGGGTTTTCCGGTGGGTTGGCGAGGGGCTCCTCCGCCACGGCCGGCGATCTCCGGCGGACAAGCGGCGGCCGGGCTGCTAAGGTGGCGTCATGACGTGGTTCCACTGGGCGGTGCTATCGGCGGTGTTCGCGGCGGTGACGACGATTTTCGCGAAGCTGGGCCTGCAGGGCGTGGACTCGGATTTCGCCACGCTGATCCGCACGGCGGTGATCCTGCTGGTGCTGGGGGCCTTCGTGGTGGCGGCCGGGAAGTGGAGCGATCCGGCGGCGCTGCCGGGGAAGACATGGCTGTTCCTGGTGCTCTCCGCGCTGGCGACGGGGGCCTCGTGGGTGTGTTACTTCCGGGCGCTGAAGGATGGCACGGCCTCCCAGGTGGCGCCGATCGACAAGTCCAGCCTGCTGCTGGTGGCGGCCTTCGCGTTCCTGTTCCTCAAGGAGCGGCCCAGCCCGCGGGAGTGGGCGGGGATCCTAATGGTGGGCGCGGGGGTGGTGGTGCTGGGGATGAAGAAGTAGGGTGCTCGGTAGGGGCATCTCGCCGAGATGCCCGGGTGGTGGGGGGGGAGGAAGAGAGTCCATTGGACGAAGGGATGGGACGCGCTGAGGGGGGGCGGACGGGGGTGCTAGGCCCGGTCGCCCCGGCGGTGCGACCCTACCTTTGCAGCGTGCCTCTGGAGGTAGGGTCATCTCGCCGAGATGACCGGGCGGCGGAGGTGGTTGCGGGAAGAAGGCCGTCCCAACAGACGAAGGGATGGGACGCGCTGAGGGGGGCGGACGGGGGTGTGAGATCCGGTCGCCCCGGCGGTGCGACCCTACCTTTCCTGCTAGACGATCGCGGCCTTCACGGCGGCGACGTGGGCGGCGACGCGGTGGGCGAGCGGGGCGCTGCTGGGGGTTTCGAAGGTGAAGGAGAGGCGGCAGCCGTTCTTGGCGAGGAAGATGGCCTCGGGCCAGTGCTCGGGCAGGTCGGCCTCGGCGGGGTGGTAGATCCAGCCGGGTTCGCGGATGTCGTGGCCGTCGATGAGGGCGCTGGGTTCGGGCGGGAACCAGGGGGAGACGGCGTCGAGGATGGCGCGGGCGCGGGCGGGGCTGTCCGGGCCGCAGTTGATCTCGTAGAAGTAGAAGCCGGTGCTTTCCCAGTCCTCGTGGAGGGAGATGAAGCGGTCGGCGATGCCGCTGGCGTGGAGCCATTTGGTGTGGGCGCAGACCTCGGGAGTACGGCGGACCCAGTAGTCGCGGTTGAGATCGCGCCCATCGGCGTTCTCGCGGCGGCCCATGGCGAGGCCGGTGGGGTTGAGGGCGGGGCAGAGCAGCCACTCGCCATCATCGTGGAAGGCACCGGTGCGGACGAGCTCGAGCAGGGCGAGCGGGCCGGCGGGTTCATCGCCGTGGATGCCGGCGGAGAGGTAGGTGCGGCGGCCGGGGCCGGGCTTCAGCCAGGCGATGAGGTCGCCGGAGGCGGTGGTGCCGAAGCGCTGGGGACGGAAGCCGGCGGCCACCGCCGCGGAGGCGAAGGTGGGAAGGAAGGCGGGCCAGTCGAAGGGGTCGGTCACCGCCGCCACCATGGCGCGGATGGCGGAATCGTGCAACCCCGCGGGAAGGTCAGGCGGGGTCCTCGGGTGTTTCCTCCGCCGCGCCGCGCGGCCAGCCGAGCAGGCGGTGGGTGATGACCGGGATGATGAAGAGCAGCAGCATCAGCACGGACCAGACGATCTTGAAGGTCTGGCTTTCGATGAGGTGGGCGAAGCCGGACTGGGGCTGGAAGTGGACCCACAGTCCGCCGAGGAGCTTCAGGCCGAGCAGGCCGACGACGACGAAGGCGCAGGTTTCCAGGAACGGGTAGCGGTGCATCAGCTTCACGAAGCCCTGGGCGGCGAAGCGCATGCCGAGGATGCCGACGAAGACGCCCATGCAGATGAGGTAGCGGTTGTCGGTGAGGGCATTCGCCACCAGCACGTTGTCGATGGAGAACATCAGGTCCATCACCTCCACGGCGAGGACGGTGGCCCAGAAGGTGCCGAGGAATCCGGCGGCTTTCAGGAAGAACCAGTTCCCCTGCTCCACTTCCACGGCTTCTTCGGCTTGTTGTTCGACATGCTCGTGGCCGGTGAAGTGCTTGATGGCGAGCCACAGCAGGTAGGCGCCGCCGAGCGGGCCGACCCACCACACCTGGGTGAGGAAATTCACGGCGAGGATGCAGGAGCCGCGCAGGACGTAGCCGAGGAGCAGGCCGAGTTTCAGGGCCTTGCCGCGCTGGTCGACGGGCAGCTTGCGGACCATGGTGGCGAGCACGGCGGCATTGTCCACGGACAGCACGCCTTCGAAGACGATGATGCCGAGGACGATCGGGATCGCCGCTTTGATATCCGGGCCGAGAATTTGGTGAAGCCACTCCATGACGGGCGCGCAGGGTGCCGGTTGCGGCGGGTGAGGTCAACTTCAACGGTCACGGACGGGTTACCCGTCGAGGCCGGGATGCGCTTCGAATCTGTTGGAGAGCACTGGACGAACGCACGGACCGGCGTTAGCGTGGCACGCCATGAAAAATGCAATTCTCGCATCCCTTACGCTGGGCGTCGTCGCCCTGACGAGCTGCGCCTACGATCCTTATCCCGGTGGTGGCGGTGGCTACCCGGGCGGTGGCTATCCCGGTGGGGGTTACCCCGGCGGCGGCTATCCCGGAGGTGGTGCCCAGGCCGGCCAGGCCTATCGCCTCGGCCAGAACGACGGCGCGCGCGACAAGCGCACGGGCCGCGGCTACAATCCGACCCGCGGTCAGTACTCGGTGGCTCCGCCCTTCCGTGACAATTACCGCAGCGGCTACTCGGTGGGCTTCCGCTCGGTGGGCGGCTATCCGGGTGGAGGTTATCCCGGCGGCGGTGGTGGTGGTTACCCCGGTGGCGGGGGCTATCCCGGTGGCGGCGGTTCCCACGTGAGCTACTACCGCATGGGCTACAGCGCGGGCGCGAGCGACAAGCGCCGCGGCCTGACCTACAATTCCGCCCGTCACTGGGGCAGCGTGCCGGGCGGCGAGCACGTGGAGTTCAACCGCGGTTACGCCGCCGGCTGGGCCTCCTACCGCTGAAGCGCGGGCCGTGTGATGAATTCGAACGAGGGAGGGACGGAGACGTCCTTCCCTTTTTTCGTGGGCCTCATTCCCGTAGCCGCGCTCGTGAGAGCGTGAAGTAGCGCGAAGCTTGGCTTCGCGTCTGGCGGCGGGCTCGACAGGTATCGGGGACGCCCTTTTCAAAAAGGGGTCGTGATCCGCACGCGAAGCCAAGCTTCGCGCTACCTGGAGAACCCGTGGTCTCAGTAAACCGGGGCGCCGCTCTGGTCACCACCGCCGCCGCCACCCTGGCTCTTGTTGGCGGAGGTTTCCATGCCCTGGCCCAGCAGGCGCAGGTCGCGGCCGAAGCCGATGGCGGTGTTGCAGGAGGAAAGGAGAAGGCCGGCGGCGGCAGCGGCGAGAAGAAGCAGCGCTTTCATGGGAATTCCCATACGCGCATTTTCCTCCGGCGCAATCATTAACTTTGCTTAAGTTCCCGCCGCAGCGCGACAATTCCGTCGCGGATCTCGAAAACGGACTGGCGCAGGCGGGTGAGCGCCTGGAGCTGGTCCGGGTCGGTTTCCTGATCGAGCAGGGCCTGGCAGGCGGCCATGGCTTCATTGAGCCAATTGAGGCAGCGCTTGAGCACGGCGAGGACGAAGCCGGCCTCCGGTTCGTAGCCGCTGCCGCAGCCATTGAGGGCTCCGGCGAGCTTGGCGCTGACCTGGAGGAGATTGGAAACGAGGCAGTGGGCGGCGGTGTCCGGGCCGCCGTCCCGTGAGACGAGGTCCACGGAGCGCAGGGCGACCTCGTAGGCGAGGGCCTGGAGCGGGTGGCGGTCGTCGTCCTGGGCCTCCGGGGTTTCGTCCTCGTCCGGGGTCCAGGAGGAGGAGAACTCCATGTCCTCGGTGAGGCCGGGGATGTCGTTTTCATCGCGCTCGGCGAGGGCATCGAGCAGGCCGTCCCAGCCCATCACGAAGGCCTCCTTCCGCTCGGCGTCGGCATCGTCCATGTACTTCTCCAGGACCTCCTGGTAGGCTTCGGCGAGGCGGTCGGATTCCTTCAGGCGCTCCTCCCATTCGTATTCGTCGAGGTCATCGCCATCCTGGTCCGTGGCCGGGGCGGGCCCCTGGCGGCGGCGGATGATGGTGCTCATGAAGTCCCGCATGGCGTGGAGATTGGCGAGCTGCTGGGCCTGCTCGGCATCCTCGTCCATGGACCAGGCCGGATCGGAGACGGTGAGGCGGAAGGACGAGCTTTCGATGAGCACGCGGCCGTTCGCCTGGCTGAACCACTCGATGTAGAGCAGGTGCTTCCACTGGTAGGGGATCTCCTGCCCGGCGGCGTGGAGGGTGTGGATCTCCTCCTCGCCCACGGTGGAGACGCGGGCCTTCCGGGAGGCGGTGATGTCCCCGGTGACGCCGTTTTGCACCGGATCGAGGGCGGTGCCGGTGGCCTCGGCCTTCGGCTCGGGGTTTTCGAAAAGCAGTTTCGCGCCGGCCAGATCACGCCAGCAATCGCCATCCAGATCGAGCACCACGGGCTCCTCGCGGCCGAGCAACCACAGCCGGCCGGTGGTCCTGCCCTCGATGGTGTTGTCGATTTCCCCGCGCACGAGGGCGTCGTCGATCCTGAATGCCATGAGGTGCAGTCTCTGCGAAGCGGGCGGGGTGCGTCAATCCACTTGATGCACCGGGTTCCGGCGCTAGGGTGGCAGCGGAAAAAAGATTTCATGCCGGACATCGCCAAGATCCTCCACACCGCCCTGCAGGTGCTGCTCATCCTGCTCGGGTTCAATCTCATCATCTTCGTCCACGAGCTGGGCCACTTCCTCGCCGGCCGCTGGCGCGGATTGAAGATCGACCGCTTCCAGATCTGGTTCGGGAAGCCGATCTGGAAAAAGACCTGGAACGGCGTGCAGTACGGCCTCGGCTGGCTGCCCTTCGGCGGGTTCGTGAGCCTGCCGCAGATGGCGCCGATGGAGTCCATCGAGGGCCGCACCTCGGAGAAGGGCGAGCCGCTGGCACCGATCTCGCCGCTGGACAAGATCATCGTGGCCATCGCCGGGCCGCTGTTCTCGCTGCTGCTGGCGCTGGCCGCGGCGGGCATCGTGTCCGTGGTGGGCAAGCCGGTGGACACCATCCCGACCACGAAGGTGGGTTCGGTGGACAAGGATAGCCCGGGTGCGAAAGCAGGCATCCGCACCGGGGACACCATCCTGGCGGTGAACGGCCAGAAGGTGGAGGTCTTCGCGGGCAGCTCGAAGATGAACGGCATCTTCGAGCAGATCATTCTCAGCAAGGGCCAGGAGATCCATTTCACCATCCAGCGCGAGGGCGAGCCGCAGCCGATCGAGCTGGTGTCGAAGTTCGATATCCCGGAGACGAAGTGGTACCAGCGCAAGGCGCTGCGGGAGGTGGGGATCAGTCCGATGCCGGAGATGGTGCTCGTTTCCACCGTGATGAAGGGCAGCCCGGCGGAGAGGGCGGGGCTGAAGCAGTGGGACCGCCTGGTTTCGGTGAATGGCCGGAAGGTGGCGTGCGTGTCGGATTTCCTGAAATTCATCGCCGAGGCGGGCACCACGCCGGTGGAGATCGCCTATGAACGGACCTCCGAGGGCCACGACAAGATGGAGGACATGAAGCTCAGCGAGCTGAAGAAACTCCCGTGGACCCCGGGAACGGCGACCGTGCAGGCCGAAGTGCCGGTTTCTCCGGCGAACCACGCGCCGATGGTGGGCCTCGCCCCGGCCGATATCGCGGACCAGACTTCCGATACGCGCACGCCGGGCGCGTGGGAGCAGATCGGGGAAAGCCTGAGCATGATGTGGACCACGCTGGACCGCGTCACCTCGAAGGACTCCAGCATCGGCATCGACCACCTCAGCGGCCCGGCGGGCATCGCGAAGGCCCAGTACCGGATGCTCCAGATGGAGAATCCCTACAACCGCCTGCTCGGCTTCTTCGTGCTCTTCAACGTGAACCTCGCGGTGCTGAACATGCTGCCCTTCCCGGTGCTGGATGGCGGCCACATCCTGCTCGCCCTCATGGAGTCGATCGCCCGCCGCCCGGTGAAGGCGCGCGCGCTGGAGTGGGTGCAGACCGCCTTCGCGCTGATGCTCATCAGCCTGATGCTCTACGTCACCAGCAAGGACCTCTTCGGCGACATCGGCGGCCACCGCCGCGACGCCCCCGAGGTGGTCTTCAAGCAGCCGTGAGGCGGCAGGGTCATCTCGCGCCGGGATGACCGGGTGGTGGAGGGAAAGGGATGTGCCCGTGGCAGCGGACGGATCTTTTCGACCCGGTCGCCCCGGCGGTGCGACCCTACCTTTGCCCCCTTCACCACTCCGGCTCCTGCTGGCGCACGGCTTCGTAGAGGGTGATGGCGATGGCGGTGGAGAGGTTCAGGCTGCGGGTGGAGTCCGGCTTCATCGGGATGTGCAGCGCGCTGTCCCCGGCGGCGTACACGATTTCCTCCGGCAGCCCCTTCGTCTCGCAGCCGAAGACCAGGTAGTCCCCGGCTTGGAAGGCGGTGGTCCACGGCGAGCGCGTCGCCTTCGTGCTCAGGTACCAGAAGCGCGCCCCCTCCCCGGCCGCCGCCTGGAGGTCCGCGAAGGACTCCCACACCCGCACGTCCACGTCCTGCCAGTAGTCCAGCCCGGTGCGGCGCACGTACTTGTCCTCCAGGGAAAACCCGAGCGGCTTCACCAGGTGCAGCACCGATCCGGTGGCGAGCGCCAGCCGGCCCGCGGCACCGGCATTGTGCGGGATCTCCGGCGCGACCATGACGAGGTGGAACATGCGCCCGGTCTAGGCCACGCGCCCTCAGTAGCACAAGCATTCCTGCTGCTGGTCCGGCCTGCGCCCTCTGCCTCTTCTCTTCCTTCTTGCGTCTTCCAGTCTTCCGTCTCCACGCGTCACTCCTCCTTCGGCACCGGGATCGTCGGCGCGCCGCGGTGTTTCCACGTGTCCTCCGCGCCTTGTTTCGCGGGCACTAGGATACTGCCTTGGCCGTAGCGGCGGAAGTAGGCCAGATCGCTGATCACGAAGGTGTCCTTTAGCTTCGCCGCATCGGACCGCCACAGGCTGGGCGTGCCGTTCACCGTTAGCACCGTCCACGTCCGCGCGGGCTGGTAGATCTTGTCGTTCGCGAGCGTCACCACGTTGCCCTGGACCGTGTAGGTACCGGTGAGGGGATAGGCCGGGTCGTCCTGGCCCTTCATGTCCGATTCGAACCAGTAGCGGAACTTCCCGCCCTTCAGCTCCAGCACCGTCGTTTCGTAGCCGGTGTAGGTCAGGAACACGCCCTCCTGCGGCTTCGCGTCCTCGATCTTCAGGTTCTTCAGGCGCTGCGGCGGTGCCTCCTCCGCTTGAGCGGAAACGCACGCCAGCACTCCTGCCAACGCCAAGCCGGTGATCGATGGTTTCATCATCCGGGATGACACTCCGCGCGGCGGTTCCTTGGAAGAAATCTCCGTTTCCGGCAGGAGTTGAGCCTTTAGGCGAGAAAGGTCTTCCGGGGGGCGGAGTCCGGGGAGCCGCCTTCCCTGTCCGGGCCGCGAGGTAGCGCGAAGCTTGGCTTCGCGTGTGGCGGAGAGCTCGATGGGAACCGGGGATGCCCTTTTCCGTGTAGGGCCGTCACCTGCACGCGAAGCCAAGCTTCGCGCTACGTTTCCTGCCGCCGCGCGTTGGCGATCCGCCCTGCTTCGGAACCGTGCGACCACCCCCTCTTCTCTTCCTTCTTGCGTCTTCCAGTCTTCCGTCTTCCGGAGGGTTGGCCATCTGTTCACTCGCCGCCCCCGACCGCGTCCACCCATCCTCGCGGCGATATGAATCCAGATGTATCACACCATCACCAAAACAAAGACACCGCACCGCTTTGCACCCGCCGGGAGGCCGCTGCCTACCTGCGGCTCTCGCCGCGCCAGTTTTCCAATCTCGTGCACGCCGGGGAGATCCCGGTGGTCCGTTTCGGCGCGGCGATCCGTTTCCGCCGCGCCGATCTCGAGGCCTTCATCGAGGCCAGCACCGGCCGCGCGGTGAAACCGGAGCAAGGAGGTGCCCATTGAAAACCGTCCTGGAGACCCCCTCCTTCCGCGAGGCCGCCGCGGAAATGTTCCGCCTCGATGACGTGATCCCGATCTGGCGGCCCTCGGACTTCGCCAACTTCCAGCCGCCGCGCGACTTCATCCTGATGGGCGATTGCCACCTCACCCGCGGCGGCCTCACCGTCCTCGGCGGCTGGCCCGGCGTCGGGAAAAGCCGTGCCGCCGTCGCCCTGGCCATCGCCGGGGCCACCGGCACCCCCTGGTTCGGCCACCCCGTCCACGCCCGCTTCCGCACCCTCATCGTCCAGTGCGAGAACGGCCCCTACCGCCTCAAGTCCGAGCTCACCCCGCTGCTCCAGCGCCCGGATGGCGTGGACCTCGATGACTGGGTCCGCATCACCCCGCCACCCCCGCACGGCCTCGCCTTCCACGACCTCACCTTCCGCGTCCGCCTCCGCGAGCGCATCGCCCAGATCCGGCCCGCCCTCGTCGTCCTCGATCCCTGGAACCGCGCCACCGATGGCGACAAGCAGACCGACTACCGCGCCGCGCTCGATGCCGTCTTCTCCTGCCTCCCCGAGGACCCCTGCGAAAAACCCGCCCTGCTCATCCTCCACCACATGCGGAAGAAAAGCAGCGAGTCCACCCGCAAGGTCGGCCGCGATCTCCTCCACGAGCTCGCCGGCAGCTACCAGATCGGCAGTGCCGCCCGCTGCGTCTTCGCCCTCGAGCCCGCCAGCAATGCCACCGCCGACGACACCGTCGTCCTCACCTGCTGCAAGAACAACGACGGCAAGGAAGGCCCGCCGAGCGCCTGGCACCGCCGCGATGGACTCTTCACCCCCTACCCCGAGTTCGACATGGACGGGTTCCTGGCCGGAGAGGACGTGAAAGGACGGGGCATCCCGTTGCAGGCGCTCTCCAAAGCCCTCTCCGGCATGCGTTTTGAAACGCGCACTCAGGCGGTCAACCGCCTCTGCTCCCATGACCTGTGTTCCCGCAGCCGTGCTTACAGCGTTCTCAAGGAACACCCGGAACACATCATTGAGGACAGCGAGGGCCGCCTGACTTGGAAACCGTGACCCGTGGGGATCTGTCCTGTTTGTTCGCGAGCCTAGGGGAATGGACAAACAGGACAAACGCGGGGGACGCCTGTGAAGGAGTTGAGCCTTCAGGCGAGGAAGGTCTTCCCGGGAGGCGGAGTCCGAAAGATCTTCGATCGTTGTAAACGACGCACGGGAGGTCTTGGGCGAACGAGCGTGAACAGAAGGAGAGAGAGTAAGAAGAGAGAATGCGATCTCCCTCTATCTGCCCACGCTCCGTCCTATCGATTCTCTTTGTGCGTCGTTCCTCCCTTGGAAGGACATTCCGCACACCGCTTCCCCACGGGACCGCCCACCAGCCTCCGCCCCCGGGGAAGACCCTCCTCGCCTGAATGCGGCAGGAGCGATAGCGACGGGCTAATTCCGGCGAAGCCGCTAACTGGCATGGTCCGAAGGGCAAGGCTCAACTCCTTCAGAAGCCTCCACCGCGCCCCTCGATGCGCTGTCCTGTTTGTCCATTCCCCTAGGCTCGCGAACAAACAGGACAAGTCCTCTCCCGGCCCTCTCCCTCTTCTCTTCCTTCTTGCGTCTTCAAGTCTTCCGTCTTCTCCCATGCTCGACCCCACCCGTCTCGAAAAACTCCGTCACCGCGGAAACAAAACCCACGCCCGCTGTCCCGCCTGCGCCGAGGACCAGGGCGACCGCACCGGCAACCACCTCGTCATCTTCCCCGATGGCAAGTTCGCCTGCGCCGCCCGCCCCGGCGATGCCGCCCACCGCCAGCGCATCCACGCCCTCGCCGGAGTCCATGAACCCCGCCCGCCCCGCGATTCCCACGAATCCCGCCTCCCCACCGGCCACCTCCATACCTCCCGCACTTCCCGCCCACGTCCCCCCATCCCCTCTTCCTCTTCTTCCCCCGTCTTACCTCTTACTTCTTCCAGTCTTACGTCTTCGCGGGCAGCCCTCCTCGCCCGCCACGCCTGGGACCCCTACGACGCCTGGGAAGACTCCCCCCAGCGCCCCGATGGCCCCCTCGTCCTCCACGATCCCCGCCATTTTCTCAAAACCCTCTTCCCGTCCCACGCCCTGCTTTGGACCGGCGAAGTCCACGAAAGCGGCCCCCGTCACGCCCCCCGCTGGCGCACCTGCGCCGAATGGTGCGCTGCCCCCGATCATGAACCTCCTCTCCGGATAGGCCCCATGACCACCCCCGCCCACTGGGCCCCCGGCACCGTCTCCCGAACTACGGCGAACGTCGTATCCAGCCCCTACACCGTCCTCGATTTCGACGGCCTCGATGGCATCCACCCCGTCACCCCGGCCGAGCACGAGGCGCACCTCCACCACTCCCTCGCCATCATCCGGTTCCTGCGGCGGGAAATGGGCCTCACCCTCGCCGCCATCCTCCACACCGGCGGCAAAAGCCTCCACGCCTGGTTCGACACCCCGCCTCCACCCGTCCTCGCCTCCCTGAAAGACCACGCCCCCCTCCTCGGCCTCGATGCGGGCCTCATCGCCCAACCCGCCCACCCGTGCCGGCTCCCCGGCCACAAGCACCACAAAACGGGGAGAGTGGGGGAGGTGCTGTGGTTGAGGCTGCCATTCCTTTTGGCGTAAACTTTCGAGGGTCAAATGTGATTGTTGATCACATTATCGTTTTTTTGAGAGACAAGAAGGTTTGATGGTAATGCGTGCACGACAACCTCATTTGTTTCTCATTTTTTGAATTTTATTGCCAACAAGTTCATTTGTTTCTCAAATATTTTCTTCCGCAACAGCGGCTTCACCAATGACAGCGGCATTCCCGCCGCCACTGCCGCCCGCTTCACCCGCATCCTTCTGGACGAAGGCCTCCTGCAAACCGTGAGACCCTCATCGGGCCGTCAATCTGCCGTTTACCGCTTCGAGCCCCTCATGCAGCTGGTACGCGTTTGAGTGCGAGAACCCTGACGTGTATAGAAAAACACCATTTCTTATACACGTCCCCGCGATCTGCGTGGAAAACGCCCGGTTTCTATACACGTCGGCCCCGTTCTTCATCGTAGCCGCGCTCGTGAGAGCGTGGGCGGGGTGCATCCGCCCCGTTCCCCCAAGGCTCCAGTCCTTCATCGCTGCCCCCGTGCCTGCTCTTGCAACGCCCTGATGATCCCCGCATACGTCTCCGCGATCCACTCCGCCTCACGCTCGTCCTTGCTCTCCTCGATCTGGAACCACGGATCGTTCACCTCCCCGCGGTGCCAAGCCGCCGTCTTCGCCCACGCCTCCTGCCGGGCAATCAGCCCATCCAGCATCTGCCCGAAGTCCTCCACCGGCAGGGAAAAGTGAATCACGCGATCGTTCATCGCCAGAATCACCTGGCCAGGAGGCGGCTCTAACACAAGCTGGAAGTTTTCAGGTCCCCTGTCACGCTACCTCACATGGCCTCTGGCAAACGATGGACGCGCGACGAGCTGCTTGTGGCGCTGAATCTGTACCACAAGCTCACCTTCGGGCAGATGGATGCCCGCACGCCGGTGATCATCGCGCTTGCCCAGAAACTCGGCCGCACCCCGGGTAGCGTGGCCATGAAGCTCTGCAACCTCGCCTCCCTCGATCCGGCCCTGAAGCTCCGGGGGATCAAGGGGCTTGCTGGCGCGAGTGACCTCGACCGCAGCATGTGGCAGGAGTTCCACGAGAACCTCAACGAGGCGGCCCCTGCCAGCGAGGAGGCCATGCGCAAACTCATTGGAGCCAGAGAAACCGATACGATGGAGGTTGTTCCGGGCAAGGGCTTCCAAGTCCGCAAGCGCCCCCTTGATGAGGTTACCGAGAAGACCGCACTGGTGAAGCAGAGGCGCGGACAGGATTACTTCCGGAATTCCGTGGTGAACAATTTCGGAGGCAGGTGCGGGGTCACGCAGCTTGCGATCCGTGAGCTGCTCATCGCCTCCCATATCCTTCCGTGGGGCACCCATCCCAGCGAGCGCCTGAACGTCCGCAATGGACTCTGCCTCTCCCGCCTCCACGATGCCGCATTCGACCAAGGACTGATCGCCTTCGATGAAGAGTTGCGGATGGTTCTCTCTCCCAAGCTGAAGGCAGCCCTGTCGCAAAGGACGGTGGCAGAGAACTTTGGTGCTTACGAAAGGGTTCCCTTGATCCTGCCTGCCGACTCGGCCTTGCCCGAAACCGCCTTCCTCGCCGAGCATCGGGCGAAGATCTTTCGGAAGAAGTGAGCGCATCGCCGCATCATGCCCGAGGCGGCTGGAAGCTTCGACAGACTATGAGTAGCATTTTTCCTCGGTGATCAGGAGAGTGCCGCTTCTGCTTGAGTCCGTGGAAGATAGCCGCGCCGGGGTGGAGGAGAATCCTCCCCGCCCACGCTCTCACGAGCGCGGCTACGAAACGAAAAAGCCCCCGGGGTGGCCGGGGGCTTTGGAAGGAGGGATGAACGCGTCGTCCTCGGGGTGTGCGTGAGAAGCACGCAAGGCGGGAGCCTCGCGCTACTTCACTCGTGGTACTCCTGGATGCTCTTCACGGTGAGCTCGCGGGTCTTCAGGGCGCGGATGGCTTCGACGGAGGCCTCGGCGGCGGCCATGTTAGTGGCGTGGGTGTGACTACGCCCCCGGCCTCTGCATGGATTCTCCGGTGAGGATGGAGGTCAGGACGACATTGACGTAGTAGTTCGAGCGTCCGATCTTCTGCTTCTGGAGGAAGCCGCCCTCGGCGAGTTCATTGAGGTAGTTGGTGGCGGTGAGGCGGGAGACGCCTAGATCCCGCTCGACGAACTCGATCTTGGTGTAGGGGTGGTTGAAGAGGTTGTTGATGAGATCCTGGCTGTAGAATTTGTAGGCATCCCGGATACGGCGCTTGGTCTCGAGAAGGGCGGCTTTGACCTTCTGGATGATGACGATGGCTTCGGAGGCTGTTCTTTCGACGGCAGTGAGCATGTAGATGACCCATTCCTCCCAACGGTCCTCCGTTCTCACGGCTTGGAGCAACCGGTAGTAGTCGGCCTTGGTCCGCACGATATGGCGGCTGAGATACAGCACCGGGATCTCAAGCAGTCCCTCTTTGACGAGGTACAGCACGTTGATGATCCGCCCGGTGCGTCCATTGCCATCGTAGAACGGATGGATGCTCTCGAACTGATGGTGGATCAGCGCCATCTTGATGAGCGGATCGGCGTCGAAAAGGTTGGGCTCGTTGATGAAGCGCTCTAGCCCTGCCATCAGTTCCTCGATTTCATCCGGGTGCTGGGGGGGCGTGTAGACGACTTCTCCAGCGCTGTTTTTCAACGTGGTACCCGGGACTTTCCGAAAGCCCGCGTGGTTTTGCTCGAGGACCGCCTGGATCTCCAGGATGTGGCGGCTGGTCAGGAGACCGTCGCCCCGAACCTTCTCAAACCCGGCACGCAGGGCCTCCCGATAGCGCAGCACCTCCTTCGCTGCGGGGCCCAACCGGCTCCCTCCGCTGAGGTCGTCCTGGAAAAGCTCGTCGTGGGTGGTGACGATGTTCTCAATCTCGGAACTGTCCTTTGCCTCTTGGATGGCCAGGGTGTTGATCAGAATGTTCCGGTTCGGAATGGATTCGACCACGCCTTTCAGCTCCGCCAGACGGCGGCTGGCAGCGTTGAGCTTTTTCAAGATCTCCGGTGTTTCAAACCGTTGAGCTGAAAGGAGTTCTAGGGAACGAATCAGGTTCATCAACGTGTATAGAAAAGCATCGTTTTCTATACATGTCGAGGTTGACGTGTATAGAAAACGTCACTTTTCTATACATGTTGTGGCAACGTGCATGGAAAACGGGGAAAAGGTATGCACGTCCTGAAGGGCGATGGCTTTCACAGCAGGCCCTTCCTCACCACCTGCCATCCGTTCCAGCAATCCTCGGGGTCGATGTCGTCGTAGCCGCGGCTTTCCCGGGCTTTCTCGAAGGCGTCCCGCGGGGACATGACGCAGGGGGCTTGATCGCGGATGGCGATGACCTCGGCTTCGGTCAATGGCGAGCCCTTCTCCTGCTCGTGGTGCAGCAGGGTGGCGACAAGATGTGCTCCGATCTTCATAGGGGACCGCCGCGCCGGGGTGGAGGAGAATCCGCCCCGCCCACGCTCTCACGAGCGCGGCTACGAAAGAAAAAGCCCCCGGGTGGCCGGGGGCTCAGGGAGGAGGGACATTCCTGTCCCTCTTTGTGAAGAGTGAAGAAACACGGACAGGAATGTCCGTGCTCCCTGATCACTCGTGGTACTCCTGGATGCTCTTCACGGTGAGCTCCCGCGTTTTCAGCGCGCGGATGGCTTCCACGGAGGCTTCGGCGGCGGCCATGTTGGTGGCGTGGGAGATCTTCATCTGGATCGCGCCGGCGCGGATCTTGATCTCGTCCTCACGGCTTTCGTGGCTGCTGGGGGAGTTGATCACGAACTGCACGTCGCCGTTCTTCATGGCGTCGATCACCGTCGGGCGGGCGCCTTCGGAGAGCTTGTAGAGGCGGTGGCAGGGCAGGCCTTCCGCGATCAGGCGGGCCTGGGTGCCGCCGGTGGAGTAGATCTCGAAGCCGAGCTCGATCAGGCCGCGGGCGATTTCCAGGGCACGGTCCTTGTCGCGGTCGTTCACGGACAGGAAGACGTTGCCCTTCGTCGGCAGCGGGTTGAAGGCGCTGATCTGGGACTTGGCGTAGGCCATGCCGCGGTCGGCGTCGATGCCCATGACCTCGCCGGTGGAGCGCATTTCCGGGCCGAGCACGATGTCGATGCCGGGGAAGCGGTTCCACGGGAAGACGGCTTCCTTCACCGAGTAGTGCGGCGGGATGATGGTCTCGGTGAAGCCGAGCTCGGCGAGCGTCTTGCCGACCATGATCTTGGCGGCGAGCTTGGCGAGGGAGACGCCGATGGCCTTCGAGACGAAGGGCACGGTGCGGGAGGCGCGGGGATTGACCTCGATGACGTAGAGCTCGTCGTCCTTCACGGCGAACTGGATGTTCATCAGGCCCTTCACGTTCAGCTCGCGGGCGAGATCCTTGGCAGCCTGGGTGATCTCGGCCTTGATCTTCTCGCTGAGGGAGAAGGCGGGGATCACGCAGGCGGAGTCACCGGAGTGGATGCCGGCCTGCTCGATGTGCTGCATGATCGCGCCGACCACGGCCTGCTGGCCGTCGCTGATGCAGTCGACGTCGATTTCGGTCGCGCCATCCAGGAAGCGGTCGACGAGGACCGGGCGCTCCGGGGAGGCGGTGACGGCCTCGCGCATGTAGCGGCGGAGCTCGTCTTCCGAGTAAACGATCATCATGGCGCGGCCGCCGAGCACGAAGGACGGGCGGACGAGCACCGGGTAGCCGATGCGGTCGGCGGCGGCGATGGCGTCCTCCTCGTTGGTGGCGGTGCCGGCCTCGGCCTGCTTCAGGCCGATGCGGTCGAGCAGCGCGGAGAAGTGCTTGCGGTCCTCGGCCAGCTCGATGCTTTCCGGGCTGGTGCCGATGATCGGCACGCCGTGGCGCTTCAGGTCCGCGGCGAGGTTCAGCGGGGTCTGGCCGCCGAACTGGACGATCACGCCGTCCGGCTGCTCCTGGTCGCAGATGTTCAGCACGTCCTCGAGCGTGAGCGGTTCGAAGAACAGCTTGTCCGAGGTATCGTAGTCGGTGGAGACGGTCTCGGGGTTCGAGTTCACCATGATGGTCTCGTAGCCGAGGTCCTTCAGGGCGAAGGCGGCGTGGACGCAGCAGTAGTCGAACTCGATGCCCTGGCCGATGCGGTTCGGACCGCCGCCGAGGATGATGATCTTCTTCTTGTCGGACGGGCGGGCCTCGTTCTCGTCACCGTAGGTGGAGTAGAAATAGGGCGTGTAGGCCTCGAACTCCGCGGCGCAGGTGTCGACGAGGCGGTAGGTGGGAATGATCTTCCGGGCCTTGCGCTCGGCGCGGATCGTGTCCTCGGTCGGCACGTCGGCCACGGCCGGTTCCGGCTCGGCGCGCGGCGGGGCACCGGCGGGCTGGTCGGTTTCACCGTGGATGGAAACGTTGTGGATCGCCTGCGAGTGGGCACGGGCACGGGCGATCTGGCGGTCGGAGAAGCCGAGCTTCTTCGCGCGCTTCAGGTCGAGGTTGGCGAGGTCCTTGCCCTCTTCCGCGATCTGCTGGAGGTGGCCCAGGAACCATGGGTCGATCGCGGTGAGTTCGAAAATCTCCTCCAGCGTGAAGCCATGGACGAACGCGGTCTGGAGCCAGAAGATGCGCTCGGCGTTCGGCACGCGCAGCTTGCGCTCGATGTCCTCGCGGGTCACGCCGTGGGCCTCCTTGCTGTCGAAGCCGAAGCCCCAGCGGCCGGTTTCCAGCGAGCGCAGCGCCTTCTGCATGGACTCCTTGAAGGTGCGGCCGATCGACATCGCCTCGCCCACGGACTTCATCGCGGTGGTCAGCACCGGGTTGGCCTTCGGGAACTTTTCGAAGGTGAAGCGCGGCACCTTGGTCACCACGTAGTCGATGGTCGGCTCGAAGGAAGCCGGGGTCTCGCGGGTGATGTCGTTGCGGATTTCGTCGAGCGTGTAGCCCACGGCGAGCTTCGCGGCGATCTTGGCGATCGGGAAGCCGGTGGCCTTCGAGGCCAGCGCGGACGAGCGGGACACGCGCGGGTTCATCTCGATCACGATCATGCGGCCGGTCTTCGGATCGGTGGCGAACTGGATGTTCGAGCCGCCGGTTTCCACGCCGATCTCGCGGATCACCGCGAAGGAGGCGTCGCGCATGATCTGGTACTCGCGGTCCGTCAGGGTCTGGATCGGCGCGACGGTGATCGAGTCACCGGTGTGGACGCCCATCGGATCGAGGTTCTCGATCGAACAGATCACCACGCAGTTGTCGGCGCGGTCACGCATGACCTCCATTTCGAATTCCTTCCAGCCGAGCAGGGACTCCTCGATGAGGATCTCGGACACCGGGGACAGGTCGATGCCGGAGCAGGCGATCTCCTCGAACTCCTCGCGGTTGTAGGCGATGCCGCCGCCGGTGCCACCCAGGGTGAAGGCGGGGCGGATGATCAGCGGGAAACGGCCGATCTTCGCGGCCACCTCGCGGGCCTCTTCCATGGTGTGGGCCACGCCGGACTCGGGCACATCGAGCCCGATCTTGAGCATCGCCTCCTTGAAGCGGAAGCGGTCCTCGCCCTTGTCGATCGCGTCGGCGTTCGCGCCGATCATCTTGACGTTGTGCTTGTCCAGCACGCCGGACTTGAAGAGCGACATCGAGGTGTTGAGCGCCGTCTGGCCGCCGAGGGTCGGCAGCAGGGCGTCCGGCTTCTCGCGGGCGATGATCTTCTCGACGACTTCCGGGGTGATCGGCTCGATGTAGGTCCGGTGGGCGAACTCCGGATCGGTCATGATCGTGGCCGGATTCGAGTTCACCAGGACGACGGTGTAGCCTTCCTCGCGCAGCGCCTTGCAGGCCTGGACACCGGAGTAGTCGAATTCGCAGCCCTGTCCGATGACGATGGGACCGGAACCGATGACGAGAATTTTGCGGATCGAGGTGTCTTTTGGCATGACGGGAAGCGGGGCGTGCGGACCGGTTAGGGCGCGCAAGGGCTAAATTTCGAGGGGTTTGGCATCCCTGCCCCCTCTTGTAAAGGGTTGGATGTTTGGAATTTCGTCACGGGGGGATAAAAGTTTGCGGCGGTGGGGTTTCCGGGGGCGTTCTTCGTACGTCGTTCCTCCTTCAGGAGGGCGGGATCTTGGCGTAGCCGCGCTCGGGAGAGCGTGGGCTGGGTGGATTCACCCCGATCCTCGCACGTCCGGTTCCGCTCGGGGCCTCTCTTCGAACGTTGGATGTGGACCTGGATGAGGATCGTCGTCCGGCCTCCGATTGCGTCGCCCCTGGCCGGGGCTTGGACCTCATGGCCGATCTTTCCCGGTGGCTGGCGCCACCGGCTGGGATACGTCGCCCTCCGGGCTCGGGGATGACGGTCGCGAACCGGGGACTGGAGCTGCACGGAAACGGGGCGATCCACGCCGCCCACGCTCTCCCGAGCGCGGCTACCCCAAGACCTTGTGCCCTCCCCTGCCGCCGGGTAAAAGGGAGGCGTGGACGGATCGCCCATGCCCCTGCCTGACCGGCCTCCCGCCGGGGAGACCGGCTGGTGCCGCCATTCCGCGCGGGCCCGCTGCTACCGGAGCGCCGCGTGGTGGTTGTGCCTTGGCGGTCTCGCCCTGCCGCTGGGATTGGTGGTGGCCAGCCTGGTGGCGGCGTTTCTCCATCGCCCCGAGGTCGACCTGGGCAACCGGGATTCCAACCTGGTGGCGGTGGCCGTGCTGGTGGGGGCCATCGCGTGCCTCGTCGTGGGGATCGGTTTCATCCTGCGCGGGTTCTTTCGGTCACGGGCCAGACGGGGCGGGCACCCAGAGTGACAGACTCCCTTCTGGAGGAGCCGCCTGAACCGAACTCGCCTCCCCCGCCGCCCCCTGCTAGAAACTCCACCATGCCCCTCCGTCCGCTGCTTGTCGCCGCCGCGTGCCTGGCCATGGCCCCCGCTGCCTGTGCCGAACCGGCTCCCGCGGAGCCGGAGGGCCTGGAGGCCGCGCTCGAGCGTGTCACCCTGCCGAGCCTGAACTTCGAAGGCACCACGCTCCCGGAGGCCCTCGCCTACTTCCACCTGCGCATCCCGGAACTCGCCGGAAAACGCATCGTCGATTTCGACCTCGTCGATCCCCAGGGCACGCTGAAAGCCAGGCGGTTGACTCTGCGGGCCCGCTGCCTCCCCATCCCGGTTGCCCTCCGTTACTTCTGCATTTCGTGCGGTGCCACTGCCCGCTACCACGACCGCTCCATCACCATCGAGCCCGGCGTCTTCCCGGACACCCGCACCGATGAGCGCAAGAAAGCGGATGCCGCCCTCGCCCAGCTCCGCGAGGACGCCATGAAGAAAGTCGTCGTCGTCTCCTTCCTCGGCGAGGACCTGCCCTTGGCCGAGGCCGTCGATCACATCCGCCAATACGTCACCATCCGTGGCGTGCAGCCCCCCGCCACCGACATGGGCATCCGGGAGCCGCTCGGGCCTCCGCCGCTATCGAACATCCTCATTCTCGATCCCGCGGGCAAGCTGGCCGGGAAACGCATCGCCAACCTCCACCTGAAGAGCGTCCCGGCGACCCTCGCGCTGGAAACCATCGCCCTGGCCTGCGGGGCCCGCGTCCGCTTCGAGCCCTTCGCCACCATCGTCGAGCCGCTGTGAGCCCCTTCAATTCTTCCGCGTCTTCTCCATTCCCGGCGGCATCCAGTCCTTTTTCATCCGGGTCACGGAGGCCTCGGGTGAGGTGGCGGGGGTGGCCGGGATCTCCGGTTCCAGGCCGGCGGTGAGCAGCTTGCACTTCGCCCGCACCGTTTCCGCGGGAGCGTAGCCGGTGAAGCTGTCCACCTGCTTGCCATTCAGGAAAAAGCGCACGTCCGGGATGCCGGACACGCCGTTCTTCGCCGCGAGCCCCTTGCACTGGTCCACGTTGAAGCGGCCGATGACGACCTGGCCGGGAAACTCGGTGGTCATCTGCTCGAGCACCGGTTTCAGCATCTTGCACGGCCCACACCACTCGGCGTGATAGACCACGAGCACCAGCTTGTTCCGGGTGGCGATCAGGGCGGGGTATTCGCTTTCGGCCATCTCCTTCATCGGGATCGGCACGGGTTTCGCCGGGGCGGAGGCTCTCAGCTTCGCCCGCAGTGGTTCGACCAGCCGGGCCAGGATTGGCCGGAGTTGCTCGACCTGGATCGTGCCGTTGAAGGCTTCCACGTCCTTGCCATCCAGATAGAAAGTGGTTCCCACCACGCCGGGGGCTCCGGTCGTTTTCGAGAACAGCTTGCACTTCTGGATATCCAGCCGCCCGAGCACGGCCACATCGGAGTACTTCGCCATCTCTTCCTCCACTTTGCGCTCGATCTCGCGTTGTTTGAGCGTGTCCGCCGTCTCGGGGCCATACATGTCATAGATGGCCAGCACGCAGAGCTTGTCCCGGCGGTCGATGAAGTTTGGAAACTCCGCCTCCACGATGTCCTGGACGATCAACGGGGGCAGCGGCCCCATCGGCGGGGTCACCGCCGCGGTGTCCGCCTGTTTCCCTTTCAGCTTGTCCAGCAGCCCGGACAGGCCGCCGGGCTTTCCGGCCTCCTTCTTGCCGTCGCAGCCGGTGAGCGGCAGCAGCGCAGCCAGCAGCAACACCGTGAAAACCGTGCGGGATCGAATCATGGGACGGCTGCACTGTCCCGGAATCCCGCGATGAGGGAAAGTCCGAAAAATCGAACTCCCTTGATATTACATCCACCCTCAATGCCCCAACTCCGAGCGCTTCTGCACCCCGGGCGGCATCCAGCCCTTCTTCATGCGGGAGACGGAGGGCTTCCCGTCCTCGCCCGGCGGGATTGCGGCCACCGGCGGCGGGCGCAGGTCCTGGGTGTTCTTGTGGAAGATCGCGCGGATCTGGTCGAAGGTCCGCAGGCCCTTGAACCGCTCCACCTGCTTGCCATTCACGAAAAAGCGCACGTCCGGCAGGTCCGTGACGCCCTGGCGGCTGGTGAAGTCCCGGGACGCGTCGATGTCGAAGCGCCCGATCGTCGCCAGCCCGGGAAACTCCAGCGCCATCGAGTTGAAGATCGGCTCCAGGCTCTTGCCGGGCTCGTACCAGGAGGCCTGGTAGACCACCACGATCAAGCGGTTCGGCGTGGCCACGAAGCTGGCGTATTCCGGCGGGCTCATGTCCCGCGGCGGGCTCAGCGCGGCCACCCCCGGTGACGAGCCCTTGCGCAGTGAATCGGCGTAGTAGGACACCACGTTCCGGCATTGGGAAATGTTCATCCCCCCCACCCCCGCGTACATCTCGCGGCCCTCCAGGAACACCCGCAGCCGTGGTACGCCTCCGGTCTCCTCCTTTTTTAAAATCCGGCACCGCTCCGAATCCACCAGCCCCAGCGCCGCCACATCCGAATAGGCGGCCATCTCCTTCCGGAAGTCCGCGGCGAACTTCCGCTCCGCCTCCGGCTCCTCCCCTTCCCCGGCCACCCGGTAGGTCAGCAGCACCGCTAGTTTCCCCTTCTGGTCGATGAAGCCCGGCAGGTCCGCGTCCCCCACTTCCCGCGCGTCGAGCGACGGCAGCTTCTTCGGCACCAGGCTCGGATCGTCCTTCCGACCCGTCAGCAGGCTGTCCAGGACGTTGGAGAGGGTGGTCGACGATTTTCCCTCCGACGCCGAACGCTCACAATTCGTGAGCACGGAGACGGGCAAGCTGACCAGCAGCAGGCGGGGGAGCAGACGCATTCGGTTTTGGGGGAACCGGTTTCACTCTCGTGTAAGTCCGGAGGCACGGAAAGCTGAAAATCAGTCTTCCCTAAATATTTCAAGGGGTAGGAGAAGGAAGGCGGGAAGACGGAAGAGAAGAGGAAGAAAGGGCCTTCGCTTGATCCGGGGCAGCGGGAGCCCTTTCCTTGGGATGAGCATGGACGAGCCCTCCGAAGCGAACGCCCCACGGTCCTCCCCGCGACCGAAGCTGCCGCCCGGGCTGGTGGCCTACCGGGTTGTCCTGTGGAGCGTGGCGTGGCCGATCGCGCTGATCACCTTGGCCGGGGTGATGAGTTTGAGTCATTGGATCCCCATGTGGTCCGGCCTGTTGTTCTTGATCGGAAGCGCGTTAGGGCTGGTGGAAGCCTATTGCATCGGGTTGCTGGACCACCGGCTTCTGCGGGGATATCGGGACCCTCACGGCTCTTCTTCCGGGCACGCCTTGGATTTCGTGGCCCACCAGATCGGGATGGCCATGGTCCTGTTCATCGCCATCGTCATGATCGCTGTTTTAATCCGGGCCTGGTGAAACGAAAAAACGCCGCCCGGTTTCCCAGGCGGCGTTTTTGAAAATCGGAAACGCGGGCGCTTCAGAAGTGGATCGCGTGGCCCTCGGCGGCGAGGGTCGCCTCGTGGATCACCTCGCTCATCGTCGGATGGGCGTGGATGGTCGCGTGGATGTCGTCGATGGTCAGCTCCTGGTCGAGCGCGATGCCCATCTCGGCGATGAGCTCGGTGGCGTTGTCGCCCACGATGTGCGCGCCGAGGAGCTCGCCGTGCTTCTTGCCGTAGAGCAGCTTCGCGAAGCCGTCCGGCTCACCGGCGGCGATGGCCTTGCCGATGGCGACGAACGGGATCTTGCCGACGACATACTCGACGCCTTCTTCCTTCAGCGCGCGCTCGGTCTTGCCGACGGAGGCGACCTGCGGGTGGCAGTAGGTGCAGCCGGGGAAATTGGTGACCTTGCGCGGCTTGTGGCCTTCCACGAACAGGCCGTCGACGGCCTGGATCGCCTCGAAGGAGGCGGTGTGGGCGAGGAGCGGCGGGCCGGTGATGTCACCGATGGCGTAGACGCCCGGGATCGAGGTCTCGTAGCGGTCGCCCACCTGGATGAAGCCGCGGTCGGTGAGGGCCGGCTGCTGGCCGCCCGGCAGGACCGGGAGCACGCCGATGGCGACGAGGACGACCTCGGCGGAGAGCGTGCCCTTTTCCTTCGGGCCATCCACGGTCACTTCCACGTGGGTGCCCTTGTCGGCGGTGGCGGTGATCTTGGTGTTGGTGAGGCAGCGGATGCCCTGCTTGATGAAGGACTTCTCGACGGTTTCACCGACCTCGGTGTCTTCCACCGGGAGGATGGTCGGGAGCATTTCGACGAGGGTGACCTTGGTGCCGAACGCGTTGTAAACGTAGGCGAACTCCGCGCCGATCGCGCCGGCGCCGATGATGATCATGCTTTCCGGCTGCTTCTGGAGCACCATGGCTTCCTTCGAGCTGATGACGGTGGTGCCGTTGAAGGGCAGCGGCGGCAGCGGGCGGGACTTCGCGCCGGTGGCGATGATGACGTTCTTCGCTTCCAGCACGGACTTGGTGCCGTCCGCGGCGGTGACGCCGACCTTGCCCTGGCCTTCGATCGAGCCGAGGCCGCGCACGTAGTCGACCTTGTTCTTCTTGAAGAGGAACTCGATGCCACCGGCGAGCTTGTCGGACACCTTGCGGGAGCGGCCGACGACGGCGGACCAGTCGTAGGTGAGGTTGTCGAACTTCAGGCCGAACTCGGTCGCCTTCTTGGTGAGCGTCTGGTAGAGCTCGGCGTTCTTGAGGAGGGCCTTGGTCGGGATGCAGCCCCAGTTGAGGCAGGTGCCGCCGGCGCGGTCCGCCTCGACGCAGGCGACTTTTTTACCGAGTTGGGCGGCGCGGATGGCGGCGACATAGCCGGCCGGGCCGCCACCGATGACGATGAGATCGTATGCCATGGGGATTGCAGGAATTGGAGTTCGGCGGGAGGTTGGGGGGGCGATGCCCGGTTGTCAAACCGGGGGGTGGGGTTTCGGGAAGGGGGTGAATCCCGGGTTTCAGACCAACGCGGCGGTCGGCAGAAAAAGACGCAGCGAGTCCGGGGCGGTTCGCCGGAAGCCATGGTGCGTGTAGAAGGCGACGATTTCCTCGCCAGCTGCATCGACCACCATTCCGATCCCGCCAGTGGCGGCCAGCGAATCATGGGCGATCTGCCTGGCAAGCGCCAGCAACGTGCCGCCGAGGCCCTGTCCCTGCGTGGTGGAATCCACCGCCAGCCGCCCCAGCAGGACCATGCCGACCGGAGATTTCGGCAGCCCTTTGGGAGAACCCTCCCAGGAGGCTGCCGTGGCCATGCAGGGAGTCAGCGTGAAGTAGCCGAGGATTTTCTTCGGGGCGACGGCCTGATGATCGACCAGCACCCGCGTGATGGCGACGCCCTTTTCCGTGTGCCCGCGTGCGGTTTCCTTCAGGTAGCGGTCCACCGTTTCCAAGCCGCTGGAGAATTCCCGGCGGTCATGGCTGGTATCCAAGCGCTCAAGAGCGAATTTCGACACCGGCGGCTCGGGTGGCCGCCTTGCGGGCGGCGGCGTTTGCTTTCGGAGGACGGGCCAGCAGCGTGGCAAGGGTGCGGGTTTCCTCCTCGGTGAACCGCAAGCGACCTTCTTCTTCGATCACGCGTTCGGCTTCGCGACGCGCGGCTTCCATGACGAACGAGACCACTGAAAGTCCGCGCAGCGCGGACGCCTGCCGCACCCGCTCGGCCAAAGCCTCCGGAAAATGTGGGCTGATCCGCACGGTGGGAGCGGCCTTGCTGGAGGGCGGCCGTCCTGGCTTGCGGGTGGCTTTCACCGGTTTCATGGCGCTGACTATACCCACGTGGTGAGTGGAGGACAAGGGGGTTTCTGGTGTGAAATAAACACCGAAAAATGCCAGGCGGGCAGCCCTCTCACCGCTTGTCCGGTGGGTCGATCGGGATCACGCTCTGGCCCTTGTTCGGCTGCATGCCGTTGACGGTGGGCAGCCAGCCCTTGTGGGTGCGCTTCACCAGGCCGCGGATGAGTTCCTCGAGCTTCGCCCGCAGCTCGGCCTCGGTCATCGGGCCCTCGTGGGTGAAGACCTTCTGGTTTTCGAAGAAGATGTCGAGGTGCGGATACTGCTTCGCGCCCTCCTGCTTCGAGGCTTCGGGGTATTTTTTCGCGTCGAGGGTGTGGAACTTCACGTCGTCGCCGAACTGGGCGTCGAGGTGCTCCATGGCCTTGGCCAGCTTCTCGCAGTCGACGTTGCCCGGCATGAAGTGGTGGATGACCGTCAGGCAGTTGGCCGCGGCCTGGGCCTTCTTCATGGCATCCGGGTCCAGGCCCTTCACCACGGCATTTGGCTCGGGCTTGGTCTCCTTCTTGCCGGAGAAGAACCAAAACGCGGCCACCACCGCCAGAATGAGGAGGGTCCAGGTGAAAAGGGTCCGGGCGAAACCGGCGCGTTGCTCATGGGTCACGCCGCCTTCCTAGCAGAGGCCCGGGCGCAGGGAAGTACATTGCATTTTACACGGCGCCCGGGGGGAGTTCCGTGCACGGCCTTTCACCGGGGTGGTTCCACCCCGCTCCGTCCCGGAGACAACACCAGCTTCCGGTCTTCCAGTGTAAGATCCTGTGCCAACATGGCCGCCCGGAATCCCGTATGATCCTGCCCCCTCCATACGCGGGCTGCCCACCGGAGGTCGTCCGATCGCGTGCCTGAGTCCGGAGACTGTAATCGTGCCCACGCTAGGCATGTCGGCATGTCCCATCGCTGGGCCTCCGTGATCACTCGATGGAGCAGCCGGTCACGGTCCGCACCCGCAGGCAGCGCCCGCAACCAGCGATCCACGGCGAACGGATCCTGATCGACTCTGCAAATGGCTTCCACCGCGCTCTTCGCGGCAGCGTCCTTCACGGCCCCTGTCGACAGGGTTGCGATCCAAGCCAAGGCCGCCGTGCGATCGGCTTCCACCCAGCGCTGGACCATTGATGAAATGGCGGTCGCCAGTTCGGAAGCATCCGGCTTTTCCTTGATGAGAGCTGTGACGGTGGCGGCCAGGTCCGCCGGAACCGGTCCCTGCTCCCGGATGAACGGAACCAAGGCCGCGAAGCGGTCGTTCCCTTTCAATTGCGATGCCCATTGCCAGGCGGCCTTCCGGTCCCACCGCATCCATTCCGAGGCCAGGGTCCGCACCCACAAGGCGCGGCTCGCCTCCTGGGAGGGAGACATGGCGGCCAGAAAGGCGGCGGCTTTCGCTGGATCGGTGGTGGCGGCGGCGCTGAGCGCCTGGGTCACCAGGGCGTCCCGGCCCGTCCCCGCCTCGGAGGTCAGGATGATTTGGATCGCGCGGTCCAGATCGCGTGCCGCCACCCGCGCCACGGTCGACAGCAGCTCTCTCGAATTCGTCGCCCGGTTGGCTGGATCCTGCATCAGGGCCGCCAGCGCGGCTTCCGGATCGCTCTCCGCCCGGCCTTTGGCAAAGCCCGCCAAGAAAGCTCCGCGTTCCTCAGCTGTGGCGAAACGTGCCGCTATCGGGGCTGCTTCCTGATGGGACTGCCCCCCAATGGCCGCCCCCAGCGCGGTGGCGATCTGCTGCCGCCGCGCGGGCTCGGTGATCCGGGGATAGGACCCGATGCTTTCCCACGGCAGACTCATCTGCCCGCTCCACAGGTAAAGCGTCCGCACCAGGTAATCGGCGGCCAGCTCTTGGTCCGGGAGCGCTAGCGCCCCCTTTACTGCCAGTTCGAAATGGGTTGTCGCCAGTTTCCGGAAAGCTCCATCCAGTTTCCTTTCCGGCGGGACCCTGGGGCGGGTGGACGGTGTTGCGGGAAACGTGTTGAGGAACCGTAGGAGCGGTCCTGGATCGTCGAACGGCGCGTGTTCGATGAGGTGATCCGCAATCTCGCTCTGGAGGTTCTTGTCGAGCGTGCGGACCCAGGCAACCGCCGCTTCCATATCGGTGTCCGCCCACTTCAGCGCCACCTCTTGGGCCACCCTCGGTTTTTGCTCCGGCGGCGCCGCTTCGTATTCGGCGAGGAAGGCGGTCTCACGGGATGTCGGCCGCGCGGGCTCCACCGCGTGGGTATATCCCGCCAGCACCAGCAGCGACAGGCGGAGAAGATGGCGGGTAAACGGACGCGGCATGTTCATCGGAGGTGATCCAAAAGGGATTGGCGGAATTCCGGCGGGAGGCCGGAATTTCCGACGGTGCGCCGCCAATCGACGCGCGGGTTCGTGGAGCCATCAAGCAATCGGAACAGGGCCTTCCGCCGCCGCTCGCCATCCGGAATCGCCGCCGCGAGCTTCAAGGCGGCAGCAGGATCCTCATCGGCCAGCCAGAGGGCATGCGCCGCGACCACCGCATCCCGGCTTGCCCCTTCCGGGCAGGCCGCCAGCCAGCGGTCGATTGCCCCGGGATCATCCTGTGCATTCACCATCCGCAGCAACACCTGCTCCCGGAGTTTCTCGTCCTCCAACGCCACCACCCATTCGGTTGCCTTCAGCGGCTCACGCAGAATCCATCCGCAGGCGATGGCCGAAGCCGCGTCCGTCATCAGGGGCGCTAGCTCCGGATCATTGCGGCCCGGCAGCAGGGCAAACTCCCGGGCCTTTACTTCGCCATCCGGCCAGGGATGGACACTCATCGCCGCGGGAACGAGTGTGACAGCCCCCTCGCCTTGCGCACGGGCCCACTCGAGAATCGCCTCGGGGCTTCGCGCGCCCGGTGCCATCGCGCTCAACACGACCATCCGGTAACTGCGGGGCACCTCGCGGAAATGGTGGAAGGCCGCGTTCGCGTCCTTCTTCACCCAGTCCAGAAAAACCCTCTGGTAGCTTATCTGCAGGCCGGTGGTCGTGCGCAGCGCCGCCAGATGTTTGAAGGCGGCGGCGGGATCCGTGACCGCGAGATCGGCCACCAGCCGCCGGTTGGATTTTTCGGTCCGGTACTCGGGAGCCACCAGCCCGGTGAGCAGGATCCGCAGCCGAGGATCGAGAGGCTCGTCGCTTGTCAGCAGGCCTTGGATGGCCATTTTCCGATCAACCGGACCGAGCTCGTCCAAGGCAGTCTCCGGACTGACACCCCCTTTCCAATCCTGGCGGATACGTTGTCGGGCGGCTTCCTGGACCACTTGCGCCTCCGGCTTTAGTGGGCGGTTCCCGTTCGGTTGGTCGCCCATGGCCTTCAACATCCTCGTCCGCCACGCCGCTGGCTCCAAGGTCCGCGCCCATGCGAAGGCGGCATCCCGGTCCTGACGTGCCCACTGCGAGGCAAATCCATTCAGCACCACCTCCTGGATCCGCTGAGGCAGCCGGATGAACCGCGCGGGTTCCTCCACCAGCCAATTGTCCAAGTATGGCGTGGAGCTGTCCTCGCCGAGTATCGGTTCCGCCTGCACCCATTTCATCCAAAGCTCGCGATCGGTCTGGGTCAGGGCACGCGCCAGCTTGATCCGGAAGTACTCGCGGGTTTGCGGATCACGGAACCGCGCCGTCTTCTCCAACGCGCCCGCGGGGTCGGTCTGGGCCATCGCGTGGGCCGCGCTCAGGATCGCGGAATAGCGGAAGCTGTCTCCTTTCATCGAGCCGATGAAATCCATCACTCCTTCCGGATCGACCACCGCCCAATAGAAAATGACGTGGCTGGAGGCGTCCGAATCCTCACGCTTCGTATAGGAGCCCGTGCGGAGTTGTTCGTCCATCAGCTGGCCCGCCACCGTGCGCAGCCGCGAGGCGGGCTGCCGTTTCAGGAATTCATCATCCTGGAGCAGGCTCCGGCTTTGCGGCCTGATTTCGCCGTTCTCCTCCCATACGACGGCGGGATCCCACCATGGGGCATCCGCGTCCGGCTCGGGTGGGGCCGCCTGCGCCAGCAGGGGAAGGAACAGCAGCGGCAACAGGCGGGAGGACCAAGGCGGGTTCATGCGAAAGGGCTTGTCGATAGTCATGTCAGGGCCCTTCCAACATTTCAACTCCGGTCCATCCGCAGGAGTCATGTCTTTTCCAGCCACTCCTTCACGGCTCCCGATACACCGCCCGGTAGAACCGCTTCACTCCCGAGCGGGAAACGTCGATGGCCAGGTCGTAGCCGTCCGCGCCCACCGTGACCGGGGTTTCGGTCCACGGACCGGCCGGGGAATCCGCGCTCTGCAGGGCGAAGGTGCCGGTGACGATCACCCGGTTCAGCCGCAGGTGCACGGTGGTGGCATCCATCGAGGCCATGGACAGGATCAACCGCGAGCCGGGCTTCGTGGGATCGAAGCCCAGCAGCATTTCCTGGAGGTTGGTCAGTCCGTCGCCATCCGGGTCGGCGGTTTTCGCGGCGGCGGCTCCCTGCAGGCCGAAGCCGGCCACCCACGGGGTGAAGGGATCGGGCAGGCTGAAGGTGAGGGTGATCGCGGAGTTCGAGGCCGCCCCGTAGTCCACCGTGGTTTCGAGCACGGTGCCGCTGTGGTTCACGAAGGTGACCGGTGGCGTGCCGCTACGGGAGCCGCCGTAGGACACCAGCTTGTGGGGGACGCCCAGTTCCGGCACCGCCTCCGCCGTGACGGTGATGCCGCCGCCGGTGCGGGTGTAGTTTCCGGAAAGCATGAGCCGCGCCGTGCCGGGGGTGCCCGGCGTCAGCAGGAGCTGGCCGCCGCTCTGGGTGAGCGAGGCGATCGACGGGGTGCCGCCATCGAAGCCGAGCCCGCCATTCGCGATCGTGAGCGGCAGCGCGCCGTTCAGCGTGCCGGTGAGCAGCAGGGTGGCCGCGCCGGATTTGGTGAACTTCACGTTGGTGCCCAGAGCGCCCGCGAAGGTGGCGTCGGTGGTCTGGTTCACGGTGAGGGACGCGGTGGAGCCGCTGCCGCTGATCGTGCCGGTCGTTCCGGAGAGGTTGCCGATCGACGAGGCCGCGTTGCCGAGCGCCACGGCCGCGCTGTCGCCGGTGAGCGCGAGGCTGGCGGTGGACTTGTTCCAGGCTTGGTTCAGCACCAGCGACGAGGTCGTGCCTTCGAGCACCACCCCGGCCAGAGAGTTGATGCCGTTGGCGGCATTGTTGATGAGTTGTGAACGATTGCCCACCGTCACGGTGCCGGTGCCCAGCGCGTTGGCGGCGCTCGCCCGCAGGCCGGTCTGGTCGTCGGACGAGGTCGGGGTGAAGTTCACGAACCAATCGCCGGAGTAGGGATTGTTCGCGGAGCCGATGGATACGGTGCGGACGTAGGTGCCGGAGCCCGCGTTGCTCTGGCAGACCACGTTGAGGGTGCCGCTGCCGGAGAGCGTGCCGGTGAGGCTGGCACCGTTGTCGTACGAGCCCGCGTTGATCAGCAGGGTGGCGCTGCCGGAGGTGGTGATCGCCGCCGGGATGACGTGCAGGTCGCTGCCGGTGCCGGCGGTGAAACGGATCGTGCTGCCGTCCTGCAAGGTCAGCGGCGGCAGGTTGTAGGTCACCGTCTGGAGCGTGGTGCCGTGGGAGCGGTAGAGATCGAGGACGCCGCCGCTCTGGAGGCGCAGCGATTTCCCGATGAGGGCCTGGCTGTTCGAGGCGGAGTCGTTCGAGACCACCGTGTGCGCCACCGCGTAATCGAGCCCGGTCCCCTGCGTGCCGGTGGTGGGGGCGGCGGTGTTGTGGGTCCAGGTGGTGGCCACGTTCCACGCGCTGCTGGCGATGGAGGTGATGTGGTCGTCGATCGTGAGCGTGGCGCTCGCGGGCGTGCCCGCGGTGTAGCTCGGGTCGGCTTGCAGGGTGGCGGTCACCGTGAGGTTCGTGCCGGGCACCGAGGTAGCCAGAGGGTCCACGCTGATGGCGGTGCTGAGCACGCCGTCCGCCATCACCACGCTCGCGGGCAGCGCCGTGTAGTCGGTGCCGGGCACCGCCGTGCCACCGGCCGTGATCGGCACCGTGACCGCGCCGATCGGGTGGTTCCGCGAAATGACGAAGGCCCCGGAAATGAGGCCGGAGCGCGAGGGCGTGCCGGTGCCCGCGATCGTCACCACCGGCAGCGGCGGCGTCTGCACGGTGAAGGCCACCGTCGGCGAATCCACGGTGTAACCCCAGTCGCCATAGGAAGCGCGGGCCGTGACCGTGTGGCTGCCCGGATAGAGCCACGGCAGCGTGAGCGCGTAGGGATCGTCCGTGAGGGTGCCCAGCGTGGTGGCGCCGTCGAGGAACGTGAGCGAGTCCACCTTGCCATTCGTCACCGCCGCGGCCACCGGCACCTCCAGAGCCGGCACCGAACCTCCGGTCGTGGGCGAGCTCACCGCCAGCACCGGCGGGTCCACGCCCTGCTGGTAGAGCGATTCGATCTGGTCCGCCGAGAACGTCGCGCCATAGACCCGCACGTCATCGAGCGAGCCCTTGAAATAATGCGGGGTCGTGTTGTTGTCCCGGCCGAAGTAGAGCGTCGATCCGAAGGACGTGCTACTATAGGTGCCGTTGGTGGTGGCGCTCTGGATGCCGTCTGGCGTCCGCAGGTGGACGGTCACCGAGTTCGGCGAAACGCTCATCGCCGCCAGGCACCACACGCCGTCGGGCAGGGTGAGCGCGGGAGAGGGCGAACTCTTGTAACCCGCCCCGTTCCACCGGAACTGGAGGTCGTTCGCGGGGCCGATGCACAGGCCGCTGCCGGAGGAGGTGGTGCCGGAGAACACCACGCCCGCTTGGGCGGACTGGGAGCCATTGCGCTTCACCCACGTCGTCAGCGTCAGCACGCTGGTGTTGTAGCTGGGAGTGCCCGCGCTGGTGCGGCTGCTGGTGCCATTGTAGGCCGCGCCCTTCCCGGTCACGGAGGTGGCGCCCGCCTGGTTCACCGTCACGCTGCTGTGGCTGCCGCTGGTGCGGCCGGAGATCGCGTTGGCCGCGGTGCTGCCGCTGGTTTCGTCGAGCTTCCACCAATCGATGGGCGAAAGCTCGCCGACCGGTGACATCGCCACGTAGCCCTTCGCCGTCCGCCCGGTGGAGTCGGTGATGCGGTAGCTGAAGGTGTCGGTGCCGCTGTCGTAACCGGAGGCCGGCGTGTAGAGGATCTGGTCGCGGCCGCCGGGACCGGTGTCCGCGGAGAGCGTGAGCGTGCTGCCGCGCGCCGAGGTGGCGTCGAACGAGAGCAGGCTGAGCGCGTCGCCGTTCGAGTCGGAATCGTTGTTGAGCACGTCGATGGCGAGCGGCGAGCCGGGGAGGAAGATCGCGCGGTCCATGTTCGCCCGCGGCGGCAGCGGGACGGGATAGGGGCCGAGGTCGTCCAGGCTGGCGACCTTCGAATTCCGGTGCGCGATGATCTTCGCCAGCTCCGAACTGGAGAAGCGGGACAGGCTGTTGTCCGACATGATCGTCGGCCCCTCCGGCTTGCCGCCGCCCTCGTAGTGGCTGGAGCCCCAGTTGTGGCCCGCCTCGTGGCGCCAGATCACGTAGAAGTCGCCGTTCGAATCCGCGCCGTTCGCCGAGTAGCGGCTGCTGGTCGCGATCGTCCCCACGTAGGCCAGTCCCCCGCCAGCTCCTGGCCGCGCGACGAGGGCGAGGTCATGGGTGCTGCCCACGGTGCTGGCGATGGTGGTGTTCCACTGGTCCCGGATGTGGGGCAGCAGCAGGCCGGTGTCGCCGCCATCCGCCTCGTAGGGGTCCTGCGTCTGGTTCGCCCGGATCAACACCCGGCCCAGTTTCATCAGGATCGCCGCGTCCCGCAGGTAAACGTAGTCCGTGGAGACGAGGCAGAACTCGATCATGTCCAGCGCCGCCACCGGATCGGAGCCGCAGGCGAGGTACTGCCGGTAGCTGGCATCCACCCCCACTTCCGCGCCGCGCACCGTCGAGCCTGCGCCGCCGGTGCCCACCACCGTGGTCGGCCATGCCGGGGTCCAGTTCGTGCTGCCGCGCACCGACGCCGTGCCGCCGTAGCTGTACCACTCTACTCCGTCCTCGAAGCTGACCCGCGTGTAAACCGTGCCGTTCGCCCGCACCAGGGCTGCGGCCACCGCACCGGGATAACCGTCCACCGTCCCGAGGTAGGTCCGCGGCACATCCGCCGCCATTTCCGTGAACGATCCATCCGCCTGCTGCACCAGCACCTTGAAGTTCGCGCCGCGTATCGGATGCAGCGTGAAATTCGCCGTCACCGATCCGCCCGAGGTGCTGATGGTGCGGCTAAACGTCGCCGGCGGCGTGGTCTGCGCAGCGGCTCTCCCCCACAGCAGGGCGGCGAGCATTCCGAGCACGCGGACGATCGTGAAAAGGGCGGGCAAGCGTTGCATCCGGAGGGGAAACCGGGAATGCGGGAGGGGGTTTTTGCAAACTCCCGGAGCCGGTAGGATTTCTCCCCTATCGGAAAAACGATGGGCTGCCAGTTCCTTCCACGTCTTTCGCCTGTACAGTTCGCTTGTGCAGTGAAACCCAGCCTTCTACTCCCAGGGGACGAGAGGTTTGTTGAAGAACGTCATGGTGGCCCCCGCTTGATGCATTTCCGCGAGTGCCTTCCGGATGTCGCCCTCCTGCAATTCCACTCCGCGGCAGGCCTCCGTCAGCAGGTTCACCTCGAACCCCTCCGCCAGCGCGTCGAGCACGGTGAATTTCACGCAGTAGTCGGTGGCCACTCCGCAGACATCCAGCGCGGTCACCCCCTGCTCCCGCAGCCAGGCGGCGAGGCCGGTGTCCTTGCGGCGGCCGTTGTCGAAGAAGCCGCTGTAGCTGTCCACCTCCGGATCGGTTCCCTTCACGAACACGCGGTCGATCAGGTCGGTGCGCAAACCGGGCGCGAACAAGGCCCCGCCGGTGTGCTGCACGCAGTGCACCGGCCACAGCACCTGCGGCAGGCCGTTGAGGTCGATGGTTTCGAACACCGCGCGTCCGGGGTGGTTCGCCGCGAACGAACCGTGGCCCGCCGGATGCCAGTCCTGGGTCGCCACCGCCAACTTGTGACGGCACAGCGCGTGGTTGATGGGCTTCAGGATATCCTCCGCATCGGGGACGGCCAGGGCCCCGCCGTGCATGAAATCGTTCTGCACGTCCACGATCAAAAGGCAGCGTTTCTTTTTCATAGGGGTCATTCGGGGAAAGCGATGTAACGGGGCGGCACGTGGTCGGTGAGCCACACGCCGTTGTCCGAGCGGAAGAACCGCAGGCCTTCGCGGTGCATCGCCGCGGCCCGGATGCGGAGCAGCACCGGCTTGCCGCGGCGCTCGCCGACGATGGTGGCGGTCGCGGTGTCCGCGCTGAGGTGGACATGGTGGCGCTGGCGTTTCTCCAAGCCAGTGGCGCGGATGGAATCGAGAAAGTAGTCCACGGTGCCGTGCCAGAGGGTTTCCGGCGGCACCTGGGGTGCCAGTTCCAGGTCCACCGTCAGGGAGTGCCCCTGGCTGGCACGGATGCGGCTGCCGTCCTCGTTGAAGGCGAAGCGTTTCTTGTCGCTCGTCGCGACGATCTCCTCGAGATACGCGCGGTCCACCTGGTGGCCGTGACGTTGCAAGGCCGCCAGCAGCACGGCGGTGTCGACCCAGCCCGCCTTGTCGAGCGAGATACCGATCATGCGCGGCTGGTGCCGCAGGACCATGCTCAGCAGCTTGCTGGTCTGGATGGGGTTTGGACGTTTCATTTCAAATCAAAGTGTGTGTTTCGGGCGCAGAGCGCCTCTGGTTGGTTTGTGCCGGTTTTCCGAACCCTCGGCCCGTAGCCGGCTCTTCTTCTCGGTCCCAAGGGGACCTTTCATCAAAGCCTGGGACGAAGTCCCAGGTAATGCCCGCCTCCGGATCCGTGTTCTGAAGGAACACCTCATGCGTCTTGCGGCATGTGTTAGACTGGTCACGTGCCTCAATCCCTTGCGCGCGTGTTGCTCCATCTCGTGTTCTCCACCAAGAACCGCGAGCGTTGGCTCGATGCCCCGCTGCGGCCCGCGCTTTACGGCTACATGGCCGCGGTCGGCCGGGATCTCGGTTGCGAGGTCTTCCGCATCGGCGGTGTGGACGACCATGTCCACCTCGCCATCGATCTCGGCCGCACGGTGAGCGTTTCCGAGTTCGTCAAGAAGGTGAAGCAAACCAGCTCCGTTTGGCTGAAAGAGCAATCCCGGCCACACGCCGCTTTCGAATGGCAGCGCGGTTACGGTTCCTTCTCCATCGGCCAATCGCAGTTGGCGCGTCTCATCGAGTACATCGACGGACAGGAGGACCATCACCGCAAGATCGGGTTCGCGGACGAATACCGGGCGTTGCTGCGGAAATACAAGATGCAGGGCGATGAGCGCTTCATGTGGGATTAATGGATCGTTCCCCGCATGAGGTGTCCCTTCAGGATACAAACCCGCAGTCCGCCCGAACCTGGGACTGCGTCCCAGGCTTTGATGAGCGGTCCCGTTGGGACCCGGAGCTGGAGGGCGGATCTTCATTCGGGAAACCGCCGTGTCACCTCGATGGGGCCGACGATGTGGTGGTTGAACTCGTCGAGCTCCTCCGCGGGCACCCACAGCTCGGTGTGCATGCGCCCGCCCACGGTCTGGATCGGATATTTTTCCAGGAACGCGGACTGCACCGCGAACTTCGTGACAAACCCCGATCCCGAGGACGGCACGTTCCAATCGCGGGCGATCTGGACGGCGTAGTCCTCGTTCGTCACCGGATAAAAGATCGGCTGGTCCGGCAGGCGCGGTGGAAACGCGGTCCAGCCGCTGGCCTCGATGAGCGCGAGTTCCTCCGGGCCGACGGGACGGTAAAGGGTGGTGGTGTCCATGGTTCTAACAGGGTGATGGTTTCGTGGAGGTGGATCTATCCCAGCTCCGCCAGCTCTTCCTCGAATCCTCCGTTGAGGATCGGCCAGCGGCACCAGGTTTTCGGGTCGAGGTTCTCGTCATCGAGGTGGAAGCCCGGCGCGTAACGCTCGCGCTTCCACTGGTTGCGGCTCCACAGCCGGAAGAACCGCTTCAGCCACGCGACGTGTTGTTCTCGGTCGTGTGCCGGAAAGCGGACCAGCAACAACGGCAGGATGTCCATCGGGGGGCGCTTGTCGCGGATCGCGGCGCGCTCGATGAAGTCGAGCACCGGATACGGCATCAGGTCGCCCTCGTCGGTCTGGCCTTCGCCGGGCGGGCGCAGTTCCGCGGTCGGCTGTTGGCGGTTGATCGCCGCCAGCGCGGGGATCGGGCGGTGGGCCTCCCCCACCCGCGGCCCGATCGTCTCCAGCCAGCGCAGCCACTGCCGGAGCCACGCCTTGTCGATCCCCGAGACCGGCGCGAGCCCGCCCGAGGTGTCGCCGTCCATGGTCGCGTAACCCACCGCCGCCTCGCTGCGGTTGCTGGTCGAAAGCAGGATCGCGTTGCGCAGGTTCGCGAGCATCCAGATTCCGGGCGAGCGCACCCGCGCCTGGATGTTTTGGAGCGGGATGTCGTCGTGCGCCCAATCGAGCGCGCGTCCGACCGCCTCGCCCGCCAGCGCCTTGTAGGCGGCGTGGATCGCCTCGATCTCCAGCTCGCGGTGGTCCGCTCCCAGCGCCGCCGCCACCTCGCGGGCGGCCTGGCGGGTCACGTCGCCGCTGTTGGCGGTCGCTTGATACGCCGTGAATAGTAGTTGAGCGGGCGTCAGCTCCGCCTGGGCGAATCCCAGCCGCGCCGCGCAGGCGTCGTGGCCCAGCTCGTCGACGGCGAGGTCCAGCATCAGCCGCACCAGTGCCGCCACCGCCGCCGAGTCCGCGCCGCCCGAGAGCGAGACCACGTAGCCCCGCGCCCGCGATTTCCGCAGGTAGTCGAAGAGCCCCAGCGTCACCGCGCGGGTGAATTCCTCCGCCTTCTTGTCCCCGGCCTCCCATGGCACCGGTGTCACCGCCGCCGCGGCGGGCAGGGCCTCCGGCCAATCGAAGTCCAGCCGCACCCGGCTGCCATCGTGGGCCAGCGGCAGGTCCGGCCGATAGCTGGCCGAGCGGCTGCGGCCCGGCCGTGTCAGCGAAAGGTCGGCCACCGCGTGCAGCAACCGCCGGTCGCCGAAACCGAAGCGCGGCCCCTCCGCCAGCAGCGTGCCACCGGCGGCGATCAGCGTCTGACCGTCGTAGATCACCCGCCCCGCCTCGTTGCCCAGCAGGTTCGCGTAGACGTAGGCGCAGCAGAACGCGCGCGAGCCCTCGGTCACGAAGCCGCGGCGGATCGCGTCCTTGCCGAAGGCGAAATGGCTGGCGCTGGGATTGAGCAGCACGTCGATCCCGCGCGAGGCCAGCCGCGTGCCCGGCCGGTCCGCCACCCACGCGTCCTCGCAGATCTCGAACCCGATCGCCACGCCGCCAACCTCGAACACCAGGTCGCCGAGCGGATGCTCCGCCCCCGTCACCGGACAGCGGAACCGGTCCACCACGCCCGCGGGCCACGGCTTGAACCAACGGGGTTCATAGTGGATGCCATCGCCCGCCAAATTTTGCTTCGCCACCAACCCGGCCAGCGCGCCATCCACCGCCAGTGCGGCGACATTGTAGACGCAGTGGCCGTGCAGCAGCGGTAGCCCGATCGAGACCACCCGGCCACGCGTTTCCGGCAGCAGCGCCAGCAATTGGTCCCACGCCCGCAGGCACGTCGCCTCGCCGAGAAAGGCATCCTCGCAGCCGTAGCCGGTGATGCACAGCTCCGGCAGGCACACGAGCGCCGAGCCCGCGGCGCGTGCTTCATCGAGCGCGGCGCGGATGTTCGCCGCGTTCGTGGTCCAGGCCAGCGGCGTCTGGTTCAGCGCGGCGGCGGTGAGATGGATCGCGTTCATCAGGCTTCCCTCCGGTTGAGTTCATCGCGGCGCGCGGCGAGCGTGCCTTCCAGGCCGGCCGGATACGCGTGCGGGTTCGCCAGCCGCTTCACCGCCGGGTCCACCGCGGTGAGCTGCTTCTTCACCCGCTCGCGGATCTTCTCCAGCGCTTCGGCCGGGAGCATCCGCCTGCCGCCGCGCATCACCGGCCGCAGCAGGTCGGTGTAGAACGCATCCTCCGGCACCTGCTTGCGCCGCAGCGGGTCGGCGGGGTCGATCACCACCACCTCGTCCGGCAGGCTACGGGTTTCATCATAGATCGCGTCCGCCACGAAGCGACCGTCCACCTCGTAGCGCCGCACCTGCAGGATGCCCGGCACCGAGGCCTTCGCGCTCTGCTCGCTGCGCTTGAAGCGCGGCTTCCATTCGCCGTCCGCCCCGCGGATCGCGCCGAGCTTGTAGACGCCGCCGAGCGCCGGTTGGCCGCCGCCGGTGACCATCTGCGTGCCCACGCCCCACACGTCGATGCGCGCGCCCTGGTGGCGCAGGCTTTCGATGAGGTGTTCGTCGAGGTCGTTCGAGGCCACGATCTTCGCATCGGTGAAACCGGCGGCATCCAGCCGCTTGCGCGCCTCGATGCTCAGCCACGCCAGGTCGCCCGAGTCGAGCCGGATGCCATCGAGCCGGTGGCCGCGCGCGACGAGTTTCTTGCCCGCCTCGATCGCCTTGGCCACGCCGTCCAGCGTGTCGTAGGTGTCCACCAGCAGGATCGAGTTGTCCGGCATCGCCTCCACGTAGCGGTCGAAGGCCTCCTGTTCGTCATCGAAGGCCATCACCCACGAGTGCGCGTGCGTGCCCTTCACCGGGATGCCGTGGATCTGTCCGGCCACCACGTTCGAGGTCGCCGCACAGCCTCCGAGATACGCCGCCCGCGAGGCCGCCACGCCGCCATCCGGCCCCTGCGCCCGGCGCAGCCCGAACTCCACCACCGTGCCGCCCGCCGCCGCCTCGCACACCCGCGCCGCCTTCGTCGCGATCAGCGTCTGGAAATTGATCACGTTGAGCAGCGCGGTCTCCACGAGCTGCGCCTGCACCAGCGGACCGGTCACCCGCAGCAGCGGCTCGTGCGCGAACACCACGCTGCCCTCGGCCACCGCCTCGACCTTCAGGGCCAGCTTCATCGCCGCCAGGTAATCGAGGAACTCCCGCTTGAACAAAGGCCCGCCGTTGCCCGCCTTCAACGCCGCCAGATAGGCGATGTCCTCCGGCGAAAAGCGGAAGTTCTCCAGCCACTCCAGCGCCGGCTCCAGTCCGGCCGCGATGGCATAGCCGCCGCCGAACGGCAGCCGTCTGAAGAACAAGTGGAACACCGACTCCTGTTCCGCCACGCCCGCCTGCCAGGCGGCCGCGGCCATCGTGAGCTGATAGAGATCGGTGAGCAGGGGCGAGATCGCGGGGTTCATGTCAGGGGAAAAGTCAAAGTTCGAAGTGAATGCCGGCGCGCACGAGGTGCTCGTATTGTTTGCGGTCGAAACGGTGGAGGCGCGCCGGGCGGTTGCGGCCCGAGCGGTGTTCGTCGAGGGCCACCACGAAGTCGAATTGCAGCAGCTTCTTGCGGAAGTTCCGCTTGTCGAGCGAGCGGCCGAGGATCGCTTCGTAGAGCGATTGCAGGTCGGTGAGGGTGAATTTCTCCGGCAGCAGTTCGAAGCCCACCGGCTGCCAGCGGATCTTTCCGCGCAGGCGTTCCAGTGCCTTTTCCACGATCGCCGCATGGTCGAAGGCCAACGCGGGCAGCTCGGTCACGGGGAACCATTTGGCCTCCGCCGCGTCGGTGTCGCCGGTGGCCGGGTGCTCGTCCGGTTTCACCAGTGCCAGATAGGCCACGCTCACCACCCGTCCGCGCGGGTCGCGTTCCGGGGTGCCGAAGGTGTAGAGCTGTTCCAGGAACAAGTCCCGCACGCCGGTTTCTTCCAGCAGCTCGCGCCGCGCTGCCGCGTCGAGATCCTCATCCATATGGACGAAGCCCCCGGGCAGCGCCCACGTGCCGAGAAAGGGCTCGATGCCGCGGCGGATCAGCAGCAGTTGCAGCCCCTCGCCATCGAAGCCGAAAACCACGCAGTCCACCGTGAGCGCCGGGCGGGGATATTCGTAAGTGTGTGCCACGGCGGCAAGAAAGTGTTTATTGGACACTTAGTCAAGCGAAAGCGGGTTCGTGTCTCTGATGTGGAGTGCGGCGAGCGATCGCCGCTTTGGGTGCGGGAGAGAATCGACGGGGATGCAGTGGAGCCATGGAAGAGGAGCGGGAACCAGAGAGGAGGTGATTCTGGAACGAGGGAGCGAATGGGCGAAAGCAGGTGTTGCCCCCGGCGATGTCTCGTCTCCGCTCAAAGCGGCGATCGCTCGCCGCACTCCACATCAGAGCATCACCTCACCGGAAAATAGACCGAGTAACGCTCCAGCCCGACTTGGTAAAACGGCACCAGCGGCACGCTGCCGGTGGTCGTTTGCAGGGTGTAGCGCAGCGGGTTCTTCGGGTCCGGTTTCAACACCGACGTCCCGCTGCCGCGCGCGACCGCCGGGACCTTCGCCTGGTCGAGATCCTTCCGGCCGAGCTGGATGAACGGCACGCTGCCGTCCGCGTAGAAATCCTTCTTCTCCAGCCCCTCCGTGCCCAGCGGCGCGGCCAGCAGCAGCGGTTCGTGGAAGCAGGCCTCGTAGCCGCCGCCGAGGCTGGTTTCGATCCGCGGTCCCACCGGGAACCACACCTGGAACGTGTCGCCATCCCGCCATTCCCGTTTCACGCCGAGATAGCCGTGTGCCTGCGAGGTGGGCGGCACGTCCTTGCCATTCACCCGCAGCCGCGCCTTGGCCGCATCGCTCCAGCCCGGGCAACGCACGGCAAACTCGAAGGTCGCAGGCTTCTCCGCCTTCACCGCGAAGTTCACCACCCCGTCCGCGGGAAACGCCGTGGTTTGCCGGATCTCGACCCCGCGTTCCTTCCAGCGCACCTGCGAGGGGATGTAGAGGTTCACCAGCAGCCGGTCCGGGGCGGCGGAGTAGAGGTAGGCCCCGTAGCGACCGTGGTTCTCCATGCCGCTGCCCACGCAGCACCAGAAGGAATCGAATGGCAGCGAGTAGCGCTTGTAGTGCCCCGGCCGCACTGGCGTGTAGTAGGCGAAACCGTTGTCCGGCGCCGGTCCGATCGACGACAGGATGTGGTTGAACAACGCCCGCTCCAGATAGTCCCCGTAGCGTGCGTCCGGACGCAGCTCGTGGAGCTGTTTCGTCAGCTTCAGCAGGTTGTAGGTGTTGCAGGTCTCCGGCCCGCAGGCCTCGGTCAGCTTGCGGTCGTACTCGGCCGGGTTGATGAAGGACTCCCAGATGCTGTTGCCACCGATCACGAAGCTCTGGCGGTTCACGACCACCTCCCAGAAGTTCCTCGCCGCGTCGTGCCAGCGGGTTTCGCCGGTGACCTGGTAAACGCGCTCGTAGCCCACGAAGAGCGGGATCTGGGTGTTCGCGTGGTGGCCGTTGATCGCGCCGCCCTCGTCGCGGGCCAGCGCGGCGAGCATCGGCTCCTTGGTGAAGCGTTTCGCCAGCGCGAGATACCCCGGCTTCCGGGTGAGGGCGTAAAGGTCGGCGAAGACCTCGTTCGGCGCGCCGAATTCCTTCATCGTCATCGCCGCCCACTGCGCGTCCGTCATCTTCGCGGTGATCTCCACGCACCAGTCGGCGTAGCGCAGCAGCACGTCCTTCGCCTGCTCGCTGCCGCCGGTCAGCCAGGCATCGCGCAGCCCGGCCAGCGTCTTGTGGCCCACGTACCACGGCACCACGTTTCCGAAGGTCGTGCCGCCCTTCGCCAGTCCCGGATACCAACGGTCCGCCTCCCATGCGTTGGACGCCAGCCCGCCGTTGCCAGCGTTCTGCTGGCACTCCGCCATCCCCCGCACCACCGCGTCCATTTTCTCCTTCACCCGCGGGTCGCCGGTGGCGGCGAACATCCACGCGCAAGCGCTCAGGTAGTGGCCCACGATGCCCGAACCGTTCTTTTCCCAGCCGCCGTAGAGCGGGGCCTTCGGCGGCAGGTGGGCCGCGGCCCGCATCCCGGAAAGCAGCCGCTCCGGATCGAGCGTGAGCAGGTAATCGAGATCCCGCTTCTGGGCGTCGCGGAAGGGTCCGTCGAGCAGGCGCACGTCCGCCACCGGGATGCCCGTCACCTCCATCACGGGCAGCTCCACCGCCGCGGTCCGGGCGAGGCCCAGCACCGCGATCATCCACCGTACGCCTGTCGTCATTCTTTCCCCCGATCAGATCGACCTGCCGCCGCCGTGGCGCAAGCCTAGTGGCCGATCCGGTGGGCGGTGGCGTTTATCCGATAGATCGGAGCTTCAAGGCGTTCCGGCCAAAAAAGGAGGCGGCCCGACCGATAAACCTAGAGGAAAAACCCAATAAACCTAGAGGCTCTTCGGCCGGACCGCCTGTGTGTCGCGACACCGGACAATACGCAGTTCCGAGGCCAAGCTAGCGATTTTTTTCGGGAAAATACGTAGCTTTCCGCAAGGGGCTGAAAATCAGGGCCGAGGCGTGCCTTTTGCCGCGCCGAAATGGTCCCATCCTCCCGCCAGAGCTTCCCCCTGCCCCTCCACCAGCCTGCCGATCACCGTCAGCGTCAGCTTTGGAAATGCTTCCTTCCAGGCCGCGGCGGCGCGTGCCGTCCACTTCCGGGCGGGCAGGGTCAGCAGCAGCTCGAAATCCTCGCCGTCGCCGAGCGCCTGCTCCACCGAACAGCCCTTGGTCCGCGGCACGGCCGTGCGATCCAGCGTGAAGCCCAGTCCGCTGGCTTTCGCCAGCCGTGGCAGGTCCTTCGCCACTCCGTCGGAGAGATCCATCATCGCGGTCGGCTTCAGGTGCCTCACCAGCCACGCCGCTTCGGCCAGCCGCGGGGTGAAACTCAGGTGCTTCCCGCCGATCGAGCCACCCAGCTTGCCGGTTACCAGCACCAGGTCTCCGGGTCGACCGCCTGAGCGGGTGATGAGGTGCCCCGGTGCCACCTTGCCGGTGGCGGCGATCGAGATCACGGCGGCGGAGCCCGCGGGCACCCGCGTTGTTTCCCCGCCCGCCAGGAATCCGCCGTGGCGGGCCAGGCATTCACCGAAACCGCGGTAGATCCCCTCGATCCGCTCCACCGGCCAGGCCGGGGGCAGCGCGATGGTGACCAGAAAGCGGTCGGGGGTCCCGCCCATCGCGGCGAAGTCGGAGAGCACCCGCGCGGCGGCCTTCCAGCCGATCTTGCGCGGCGGGGCGTCCGGCAGGAAATGCACCCCTTCCACCATGGCGTCGGTTTTCAGAAGCTGGAGCACGCGGGGAGTGCCGGTGTCGATCACGGCGCAATCATCGCCCGGTCCGGCAAGGGCATCGGGGTCGCGTGGCACCAGTCGCACCAGCCGGTCGATCAGGGCGTCCTCGCCGAGGTCTTGGAGCGTCTTTTTCACAACCCGGGGTCCACCTTGAGATCGAGGTAGCGCACCAGCGCCTGGATCAGCACGGTGGCCCCGTTGAAGCACAGGTGCACCGCGATCGGGGCCCATAGCGAGCCGGTTTTCTCATACAGCCAGATCAGCCCCAGCGCGAGGAGGAACAGCGGCAGCAGCGCCGGCAGGTTGCCGTGGGCCGCACCGAAGACCAGCGCCGTGAACACCGCCGCTGCCCACTTGCCGCCGAACTTCTTCGTGACCGGGTAGATGTAGCCGCGGAAAATGACCTCCTCGCACACCGGGGCCACGATCACCGCGATGAAGGCCATCAGGCCCAGCACCACCGGATCGTGGCTGGTCTTGAGCAGCTCCACCGTGTCCTGGGCCGTGCCGCCGAGCGACTGCGCCCACTTCATGTAGCCTGCGGCCTGCACGCCGAACAGGATCCCCCACATGGTGAAGACCCCCGCCGGGCCGATCAGCAGCGCCCACGGCCACTTCGGCCAGCGCAGACCCAGCAACGCCACCGGCCGCACCCGTGCGAACATGATCGCCAGCACGCCCCCGGCCATCCCGGCTTGGAAGACCAGAGCGGCGATCAGGGCGGCGGGCGTGTATTTGACCTCCCCGCCTGTCGGCATCTTGGCTTGGGCCACGGCTTGGGCGAAGAAGAACAGGAAGAAGAACCCCACCGCCGCCAGGTCCAGCGGGTGGAAATGGCGCGTTTTCACGCCCGGCGTGGCCACCGGGGACTCCTCCATCACAGCCTCCGTCTGCACCGCGGTCATCAGTTCCGCCTGCGTCATGCCAGGAGCCAGCGGCGGGGTGTAGGGCGAAGGATTGAGCTCCGCTACCGGCGGCAGCGGTGGGAATGACGGTGGGGCCCAGGGCTGCGGGGGCAAAGGGGCGGCCTCCGGTTCCAGCTCCTGATCCCGTTTGGCGAGCATGGATCGCACCGCGATCGCCACCGCGATGATCACCAGCGCCGCCAGAAAGCTGCCCTTGAAGACGAGGATCAATTCCGGGCTGACAACGGCGGGGGTGGTTTCGGCGATCAGGTCGAACACGGCGGCAGAGTGGGTCAGGTCCATCCGCTCCGCCAGAGGGAAAATCGAAGGAGGCTTCCGGATGGATCGTTAAGATGGCTTGTCAGTCCGGAGGAATTGACGATTGTGGAGGGGCTGTCTCCCTTCCTCATGCCGGTACCGACTCCGAATCCCTACCGGCAAATCCTCAGCCGCCGCTTTCCCGAGCCGTTCATCGCGCTGCTCGCCTTCCTGCTCGGCGTGTGGCTGTGGGACCACTATTTCGGCGTGAAGGAAGGCTACGAGCCCGGCACCGACCAGATCGCGCTGGTCAAGATGGACCGGGACGTGCGCCTCGCCGAGGCCATGTCGGGCGATCCCCATTGGCTGCGGGCGCTCGTCGGCGTGGGGTCTCCGGAAAAGGCCCGCCGTCGTGGCATTGATGCCCTGTGGTTGCTCGCGAATGAGAAGAGCCTCGGCTCGGAAGGGCTGGGCGCGTTGGTGGTGGCGGAGTCCGAGCAGGATCACAAGCCGGTGCTGGAAACCCTGCGCCAGACCGGTGCCGCGCTCCAAGGGGTGGAATTTCCCGAAAGCTATGAAACGGTGATCGGCCGGATGCTGGCAGGTGAGGGCCGCTGGTGGGATCGCTCGTTGGCGCGCGCCTACATCGCGGAGCGTCCGATCAGCGGCGAGATGGCGGTGGCGCTGAAGATGTTCGACGATGGCTCGGCGACCCTGCGGAAGCGTGCGATCATCGGCCGATGCGCTGTTTGGCTGGTCGTGGTGGCAGGCACGTTCTGCATTCCGCTGACGTTGCGGCGGCTCGCCGCGCTGCGTCATTGGAAGGACCGGGGGTACATCAGCGGCTGGTCGGCCTCGCTCGGCATGGTCGTGTTTCTCGCGGCCACGTTGGCTTGGATCGGGTTCAGCTTGTCGATGCGGGCCGGGTTCACTGCCGTGCAGGATGTGCCGGAGTGGCTGGTGTTGGCGCTTGATACCGCCATGCGCCTGCTTCCCGCTTTGATCGCGATCGGGCTGTTGTTCCGGCGTCCCGGCCATGCGATCCGCGTCTTCGGCCTGAACCGCGCGCCTTCCTGGGGGATCGTGCTGGGGGCTTTCGCCCTCGTGGGCTGGATCAATGAGCTGGTTTTGCCCCCGCTCAAGCACTACTCGCCGCCCGATCCCACCGGTGGGCTGGGATTTGGCGAGGACGGGATGTGGGGGCTCACCGTGGCCTTGGTTTCCGCCTGCCTGATGGCTCCCATTGCCGAAGAGATCGTTTACCGCGGCGTGTTGTTCCGCTCGCTCGGGAATCGATTCGGCATCCTCGCCGGGGCGCTGCTTTCCGCGGGAGCCTTCGCCTTGGTGCATTTCTATGACCTTTATGGACTTGCGAGCGTGGGGGCGTTCGGCTTCACCTGCGCCCTCGTCTATGCCGCCACCCGGAACCTGCCGACGGCGATCGTCCTCCACCTGCTCTACAACGCGGCGGTGAAGGTGCCCGAGTGGCTGGTTTACCATTCTTCGCTCCATTGAGGCGTCCCCGGGGTTTCCCATCGCAAAGCGGTCGTTCCGTTGTTACCTGTTCCCTGTATTCATGAGTCTGCCCTCCTCCTTTGATGCTCCCGCGCCCGAGGCCCTCGCCGCGCGGATGTCGGCGTATGATTTCGAAATGCTGATCGCCTCCGGCGTCACCGGTGCCGTTTACAAGGCCCGCCAGAAGTCCCTCGACCGCGATGTGGCGGTGAAGATCCTACCGCCCGAGCGGATGGCAGATCCCAAGGTCCGCCAAGCCTTCGAGAGCGGCGCGCGCGTGCTCGCCCGCCTGAATCACCCGAACCTGATTTCGGTGTACGACTGCGGCGAGGTCGATGGCATGCCCTACCTCGTCATGGAATTCGTGCCGGGCAAGTCCCTGCAACGCTCCGCCAGCGGCAAGAAGATCGATCCCGCCCAGGCCGCCGAGCTGGTGATCGCCATCAGCAAGGGCCTCGCCCACGCCCACGACAACGGCGTGATCCACCGCGACCTGAAGCTCGCCAACATCCTGCTCAACCAGAAGGCGGAACCGAAGATCGGTGACTTCGGCCTTGCCGACCTGCGAGAGGCGGGCGGTGAGAACGGGGCCTACATCGCTCCGGAGGTGCTTCGCCAGCCGGAGGTGGCCGACCGCCGCTCGGATGTCTACTCCGTCGGTATCATCCTCTACACCCTGCTCGCCGGGGCCGAGCCGCACGCCGTTTCACCCCTGCCCTCCGTGGTTTGCTCGGTGGATGGCGAGCTCGACCGGATCTTCCAGCGTGCCACCAATCCGAATCCCGGTTTCCGCTACCCGGATTGCCATGAGTTCGCCGCCGACCTCTCCGCCTGGCTCAAGCAGAAGCTCGCCGGTCGTGCCGCCGCCGCGGCGGCTTCCGGTGCCACGCCCGAAGCGGAAACTCCGGCCCGCGCCGCTGCCCCGCTGCGTGCCCCGGCGAAACGTCTGGAGGAGGACGAGATCCAGGAGGTCCGCAAGGGCGGCTTCGGCGGGGTGTTGGTCAATCTGATCCTCCTCGGCGTTCTCGGCGGCGGTGGCTACTTCCTGTGGAACAAGTACAACGAAGGCGGCTTCAGCTCGGCTCCGACCTCGGATGTTTCCAAACCGGCACCGGGGACCTCCGGTGACTCGGGATCTTCCAAATCCTCCGGCACCAGCCTCATTCCCCGCGGCGGCACCCCGCGTGCGGACGAACCCTCGCCCTTCGGCACCCCGGTCCCGGGGACCGGCGGCCAGACGGACACCAAGACCACCGAAACGGCCTCGGGCAACGAGGCTCCCGACCAGTTCACCGACAAGGCCCGCGAGCTGATCGCCGCCGCTGAAAAGGAACGCACCCAGGCGCTCACCACCAACGTCCGCAATTTCGCCTCCGAACTCGACTCCGGCATCCGCTCGCTGGCGAAGAAGGAACAAGCCGCCACCCAGGCCGAGATCGACAAGCTCAAGGGCTTCGTCCGCGATTTCCGCGTTCCGGTCACCATCCCGGATGGCGGTCCGGTCAAGGCCACCCCGGCCATGGCGAAGTCCCTCGCCCGCGCCGCGGAGGCCCAGAAGCAGATCGACACCACCTACGCCACCAAGGTCGGCCGCATCCGCGATTTCTACATTCCGAAGATGCGCACCGCCATCGAGGAAGCGAAGGGGAAGGGCCAGAGCACCGGCCAGCTCAGCCAGCGCCTCTCCGCCACCTCCGACCTCGCCATCTGGGTCACCAGCCTCGGCGGCACCCTCCAGCCGGCGAATCCGGTCATCGAGGAGGTCAATGAGTACAAGGGCATCTTCGGCCCCACCAATCCCTTCGGGACCCCGGTGAGGTGAGCGGGTTCCGCTAACACCCGGGAAGTTGGAAGGAATCCTGCTATGGAGGGCTCATCACCCTCCATGCCCGGGATGATTCCTCAGAAAATCCGCCACTTGCTCGAAAAACGGACCCAGCCACAGCCGCGCCTCGGCTGGCACGGCGGTTTCGTCCATGGACTCGCGCATCAGCGCCACCCAGCGGTCGCGCTCGCGCTCGCTGATGGTGAAGGGCATGTGGCGCATGCGCAGCCGCGGGTGACCCCGTTCCTCCAGGTAGCGGGTGACCCCACCGATCCGGAACAGCAGGAAATCCCGCAGCCGCTTCTCCGAGCCCTCCCAGTCGTCCGGCGGGTACATCGGCCCCAGCAGGTCGTCGGTTTTCACGCGCCGGTAAAAGGCCGCGACCAGGCGGGTGATCCCGTCCTCGCCCATCGCCTCGAAGGTCATTTGCTCGTCCACGGCCAAGAACTGGTCCGGGAGAGGCGGCTTTTCCAGCGAGTTTCGAAACGGTTGGGCTGGCGCGGGGTTATTAAGTTGATAATTTTCCCAAGGAACGGGTCACAAAACCGTCTCCCTACGACATTTGTATGTCCGGAGGCCGCCCGATAGCCCTTGACCTTCATTCGGTCGGCAGGCTAGCCGCAGCCGTTTCCGATCCCTTTCCGAACCTCTCATGACCGCAGTTGACCATCCTCCCACCTTCGAGGCCCCCACCCCGGAACATCTCGCCGAGTTGTTCCCCGGCTACGACATCGTGGGGCTGGTGGCCTGCGGCGGCATGGGCGCGGTGTACCAGGCCGTGCAGCGCTCGCTGGACCGCACTGTGGCAATCAAGATCCTGCCGCGCGAGTTCGGCGCGGACCCGTCCTTCCGCCAGGCCTTCCAGGCCGAGGCCAAGGCGATGGCCCGCTTGAACCACCCGAACCTGATCGGGGTCTTCGATTTCGGTGAGGTGGAGGGCATGCCCTACATCATCATGGAGTATGTCGCCGGTGGTTCGCTCTACCACGCGGCCTATGGCAACCGGATCGACCCTCGCGAGGTCGCCCGCATCACCGCCGCCTCCTGCGATGGCCTCGCCCACGCCCATGAGGCCGGGATCCTCCACCGCGACATCAAGCCCGCGAACATCCTGCTCGATCTCCAGGCCCGCCCGAAGATCGGGGACTTCGGCCTCGCCCGCCCGATCGGGGCCCACGAGGATGGCTCGGAAACCGTTTTCGGCACCCCGCACTACACCGCCCCGGAGGTCTTGAACCGCCCGACCGCGGTGGATGCCCGTGCGGACATTTTCTCGATCGGCGTGGTGCTCCACGAACTGCTCACCGGCAAGGTGCCCGCGGATGACCCGCGCGTGCCGTCCGTGATCAGCGGCTGTGACATCCGCTTCGACGCCATCGTCCGCACCGCCACCCACCCGATGCCGGAAATGCGTTACGCGAATGCCGGGGTGATGGCCCGCGAGCTCCACCACTTGGAGGAGGCCCTCGGCCAGGCGACCCATGCGGTCAATCTGCGCGCTCCCACGTCGCTCCACCGGATGCCCGGCAAGGTTCCCGGCACCGGGGCAAACCGAGCGCCGGCTCCGGTGCGCCGTGCACCGGTTGCCGGTCGTGCCCGCGCCAGCTATGCCGGCGGCAAGGGCAGCTCCGGCTGGCTCACCACCATCCTGCTGCTTGGCGGGGTCGTGGCGATTGCCTGGTACATCGTGAAGAACGGCGTCCATTTCCAAAAGGGCGACGCCCCTGAGCCGCCGACTCAATCCGCGCCTGCCGCTCCGGAGCCCGCCGCGCCGAAGATTCCGTCCGCCACCGGGGCCATCAAGCCCTTGCCGAAACCGGTGGAGGAGTCCTCGTCTCCCTTCGGATCGACGTCCCCGCCGAAGGCGGATCCGACGATCGACGCGCCGTGATCGATTCCGGCGCGGGTTCCACTGGCGGAGCGGGCATTCCTGCCTAGAGTCCGGGCGTGCCCGCTCGGAAAAAGTCCTCCGCCCCGTCCACCGCGCCCGCCATTTCCCTCCGGGGTGCCCGCCAGCACAACCTGAAGGGGCTCGATCTCGATATCCCGCTCGGGAAGCTCACCGTTGTCACCGGCCCGTCCGGCTCCGGCAAGTCGTCGCTCGCCTTCCACACGCTCTACGCGGAGGGCCAGCGCCGCTACGTCGAGACGTTCTCGCCGTACGTCCGGCAGTTCTTCGACCGCATGGACAAGCCCGCGGTCGACAAGATCGAGGGCATCCCGCCGGCGATCGCCATCGAGCAGAAGAACAGCGTCCGCACCACCCGCTCGACGGTCGGCACGCTCACGGAGATCAATGATTACCTGAAGCTGCTCTACGCGCGGCTGGCCACCGGCTTCGATCCCCACACCGGCGAGGAGATCCGCCCGGACAGCCCGGAATCCGCCGCCGATTGGGCCGCGGCGAACGTGGCGGGGCAGGCGGTGATGGTGACCTTCCCGGTGCCGGTCCCGCCGGACACGAAGAGCGCGGACCTGTTCCCGTTCCTCAACCAGCAGGGTTACCTTCGCCTGCTCCAGGGCGGCAACGTGCTCCGCACCGACGAACCCGCGCCGGAGGGCGTGGAGTTCAAGCGCGCCATTGAGGTGATCCAGGATCGAGTCACGGTTTCCGAGGACAACCGCCTGCGCCTGCTGGAGGCCCTCGAGACCGCCTTCCATCTCGGCAAGGGTCACGCCGCCATCACCGTGCCCGGCGCGGAGACACGGAAGTTCTCCACCGGCTGGACCAATCCGCACACCGGCTTCAGCCTGCGCGCGCCCAGCCCCTCGTTGTTCTCGTTCAACAACCCGCTCGGCGCCTGCCCGAAGTGCCGGGGCTTCGGCCGCATCATCGGCATCGATCTGGACAAGGCCGTGCCCGATCCCTCGCTCTCGATCAAGCAGGGCGCGATCAAGCCCTTCCAGGGCGAGCGAGGCGAGGAGTGCCAGCGCGACCTGCTCCGCCATTGCAAGGAGCGCCGCATCGACATCCACGAGCCGTGGGAGGACCTCGACGACGACATCCGCGAGTGGATCTACTACGGCGACCGTAAGACTCCCGGCGCCACCACCCTGGCCGACACCGAGGAGCTGTGGCGGGATGGCAAGTGGTACGGCGTGAAGGGCTTCTTCGACTGGCTGGAAACGAAGGCCTACAAGATGCACGTCCGCGTCTTCCTCAGCCGCTACCGTTCCTACACCGCCTGCCCGGAGTGCCGCGGCAAGCGCCTCCAGCCGGAATCGCTGTGCTTCAAGATCGACGGCAAGGCGCTTCCCGACCTGTGGACCCTCCCCGTCTCCGACCTCCGCGATTGGTTTTCTTCTCTGATCACTGCTCACCGATCACTCGGCACTCCGTCCGATCCCTCGCTGGATCTCGTCTTGAATGAAATCACCTCGCGGCTCCACTACCTCGGCGAGGTCGGTCTCGGCTACCTCACGCTGGACCGCCCGACGCGCACGCTGTCCGGCGGCGAGGTCGAGCGCGTGAACCTCACCACCTGCCTCGGCGCGTCTCTAACAGGAACCTTGTTCGTGCTCGATGAGCCGACCGTCGGCCTGCACCCGCGGGACATCCACCGCCTCGTCGGCGTGATGCACGGCCTGCGCGACAAGGGCAACACGCTGGTCGTGGTCGAGCACGAGGAAGCGGTGATGCGCGCCGCGGATGAGATCATCGACCTCGGCCCGGCCTCCGGCGAACACGGCGGCACGCTCCTTTACCAAGGCCCGGTCGTGAAACCGGCGAAGGGCCAGGGCGGCACGCTGCCGTGGCTCGGCGGTGGCAAGTCGATCGCGCTGCCCGCCAAGCGCCGCCAGCCCGGCACCGCCAAGCTGGAGATCCGCGGCGCGACCAAGCACAACCTGAAGAAGCTGGATGCCGACATCCCGCTCGGCCTGTTCTGCTGCCTCACCGGCGTGTCCGGCTCGGGAAAATCGACGTTCGTTCACGACATCCTCTACCTCAACCTCGCCCGCAAGTTCGGCAAGGAGATCGAGGACGAGGCCGCGCGCGTGAAGGAGATCAACGGCGCGAAGCATCTCGGCGGCATCGAATTGGTCGACCAGTCGCCGGTCGCGCGCACGCCGCGTTCCACGCCCGCCGTGTTCATGGGGGCCTTCGATCCAATCCGCCAGCTCTTCGCCCTCACCGAGGACGCGAAAGCGCGTGAGCTGAACACCGGCTTCTTTTCGTTCAACTCCGGCGAGGGCCGCTGCGACCGCTGCGCCGGCGTCGGCTCGGAGAAAGTGGAGATGCAGTTCCTCTCCGACCTCTACGTCACCTGCCCGGATTGCAACGGCCGCCGCTACAAGGCGTCCACGCTCGACATCACCTACCGGGGCAAGTCGGTCGCGGACATCCTCGAGCTGACCGTCGATGAGGCGATCGCGTTCTACACCGTGGAAGGTCTCCCGAATCCGGTCGCGAAACGCCACGGCCAGATCACCGGGTTGCTCCAGCCGCTCGCGGAGGTCGGTCTCGGCTATCTGAAGCTCGGCCAGCCGCTCAACACGCTTTCCGGTGGCGAGGCCCAGCGTCTGAAGCTCTGCCAGCTCCTCGCGGAAACCAAGGGCGACAGCGCGGGCAGCAAGCTGCTGATCCTCGACGAGCCCACCACCGGCCTGCACTTCACCGACATCGAGCGCCTGCTCGCCGTGTTCCAGCGCCTCGTCGATTCAGGCCACTCGCTGCTCGTCATCGAGCACAATCTGGACGTGATCAAGTGCGCGGACTGGATCCTCGACCTCGGCCCGGAAGCGGGCGCGAACGGCGGCCAGCTTGTCGGTGACGGACCGCCCGAGCACATCGCGACCCTGGGCACCGAGACCGCGCGTTTCCTGAAGGACGCGCTCGCCGGTGGCAGGGGGCTGCACAATCAGGCGCCCGTTTCCACGGCGGTTTACGAAGGCACCGAGGCGATCACGCTTTCCGGCGCACGCCACCACAACCTGAAGAACATCTCGCTGGAGATCCCGCGCGAGAAGTTCGTGGTGCTCTCCGGTCTGTCCGGCTCGGGCAAGTCCACGCTCGCCTTCGACATCCTCTTCGCCGAGGGCCAGCGGCGGTTCCTCGATTCAATGTCGGCCTACGCCCGCCAGTTCGCCGAGCAGCTTGAGAAGCCGGAGATCGACCGCCTCGCCGGGCTGCCGCCGACCGTGGCCATCGAGCAGCGCGTGTCGCAGGGCGGTGGCAAGTCGACCGTGGCCACCGTCACCGAGCTGTGGAACTTCATCCGCCTGCTTTATTCGAAGCTCGGCGTGCAGTACTGCCCGGACTGTCAGGTGCCGGTGGAGAAGCAGTCGCTCGCCGCGATCGAGAACACGCTGCGCGGCCACCTGAAGAAGGGCCCGGTCAGCCTGCTCGCGCCGGTGATCCGCGCGCGCAAGGGTTTCCACACCGAGGTCGCGGAATGGGCACTCAAGCAGGGCTTCACCCGGCTGCTGGTGGACAAGAAGTTCCGCGAGGCCGAGGGCTTCCAGCGGCTGGAGCGGTTCAAGGAGCACGACATCGACGTGGTCGTGGCGGATTTCCCGAAGGGAGCGGCCAACACCGCCGCGCCGGTCGCCCGCGCGCTCGATATCGGCAAGGGCGTGATCCGCCTCTTCACCCCGGACAAGAAGTTCGTGCTGCTCTCCAGCGAGGCGAGCTGCCCATGCTGCCACAAGTCCTACGACGACCTCGACCCGCGCCTGTTCTCGTTCAACTCGCCGCACGGCTGGTGCCTGGATTGCCGCGGCCACGGCCTGGTGCCGAAACGCCGCCGCCACCTCGACACCTCGCGCTTCGACTCGGTGCTGGAGGCCGAACTCGACGCCGACCGCACGATCGAGCGCATGGAGGACGAGGAGCTCGTCGAGTGCCCGTCCTGCCACGGCGCGCGCCTGAATCGTACGGCGTCCGCCGTACATCTCCAGGGCACGCCGATCCGGGACGTCGCGCGGCTGGCCATCGACCACGCCGCCGGCCACTTCGGGAAGATCCGTTTCACCGCCGCCCGTGACTCCCTGATCGCCCGCGACATCCTGCCGGAGATCAAGCAACGCCTCGCCTTCCTCCAGGAGGTCGGCCTCGGCTACCTCCAGCTCGACCGCTCGGCGAAGACGCTTAGCGGCGGCGAAAGCCAGCGCATCCGCCTAGCCGCCCAGCTCGGCTCGAACCTCCGCGGCGTGCTCTACGTTCTGGACGAACCGACCATCGGCCTGCACCCGCGCGACAACGCCGCGCTGCTCAACACGCTCGTGGCCCTGCGCGACAAGGGGAACTCGCTCATCGTCGTCGAGCACGACGAGGACACCATCGCCCGCGCCGACCATCTCATCGACCTCGGGCCCGGTGCCGGCCGCCTCGGCGGGCAGGTCGTCTACCAAGGCAAGCCGCCGGTCGCCACCGCCTCGAAGGCGAAGAAACTGGCTCACCAGGACTCGCCCACCTGGCGCGCGCTCTCGGACATCCTCGTCCACCCGATGCGAGGCGAACGCCGGGCCGTTCCGAAAGACCATCCGCGGCTCACCGTCACCGGTTGCCGGGCGAACAACCTGAAGGACCTCGACATCCACGTGCCGCTTGGCCGCCTCACCGTCCTCACCGGCATTTCCGGTTCCGGCAAGTCGACGCTGATGCATTCCTGCCTGGCCGTGGCCGCCGCCAACCGGTTGCTGAAGCCGACCAAGAAGAACACGCCGCTGTCGTTCACGAAAGCCATCGGCTTCGACAAGATCCAGAGCGTGTACGAGGTCGACCAATCGCCGATCGGCAAGACCTCCCGTTCCTGCCCGGCGACGTATGTGAAGGTCTTCGACGACATCCGCGCGCTCTACGCCCAGCTTCCCGAGGCGCGCATGCGCGGCTTCGAGGCCTCGCGGTTCTCGTTCAACACCGAAGGCGGACGCTGCACCGAGTGCAATGGCAACGGCCGCGTGAAGCTGGAGATGGATTTCCTGCCGCCCACCTGGGTCCACTGCGAAGGGTGCAACGGCAACCGCTACAACCCCGCCACGCTGGAGGTGACCTTCCGCGACAAGAACATCGGCGACGTCCTCGCGATGACCATCGATGAGGCCGCGGTGTTCTTCGAGTCGCAACCGCGCATCGCCCGGCCGCTGCGCCTGATGGCGGACACCGGCCTCGGCTACCTCCAGCTCGGCCAGGCCTCCCCCACCCTCTCCGGTGGCGAGGCCCAGCGCATCAAGCTCATCAGCGAGATCGCCAAGGGCCGCGGCGCGAAGACCCAGATCCGCACGCTGCAATCGGTGAACAAGAATCTCTACCTCATCGAGGAGCCCACCGTCGGCCTGCACCTGGAGGATGTGAAGCGGCTCATCGACGTGCTGCACCGCCTCGTGGATGAAGGCCACACCGTGGTCGTCATCGAGCACCACATGGCGGTGGCGGCGGAGGCGGACCACGTCATCGACCTCGGCCCCGAGGCCGGCGAGAACGGTGGCACGCTCATTGCCGAAGGCACGCCCGAGCAGGTGGCGAAGTCGAAAAAATCCCGCACCGCGCCGTTCCTGAAAGCGGCGCTGAGCCGATGATGGCTGGGAGCAGGGACATTGCCTCCGGCCATGCCAGTCACCGCTTCCCGTTTGATTGGGTCTTCCGCATTCCTGTCCCGTTTTCACAATTCACCCAGCTTCGCTGGCAAGTGTTCGTGAGACGGGACAGGAATGTCCCTGCTCCTTGTTGTGAAAGAAGCCTTGGCCTGAGGATTCTTTTTCCGGCAACATGCCCCCAATCATGGAAGGCCCCTATCAGATCCCATCCGCGCCGGGAGCTCCGCCGCCGATGCCGGAACCGCCGCGGATGCCGCGTGGCAGGTTGTGGGCGTCTCTCCTCGCCCCGCCGTTCGCGACAGGGGCCTCGCTGGGGCTGGTGGTCCTGCTCGATCAAGCGCACGCCTTGTCCGGCAACGATTGGATTCCCTGGCTGCTCATGGTCGTGACTGGCGCGGTGATGCTGGTCTCGCTGATTCAGTTCATCCTGCTGGTCTCCCGCCGCTACATCGGAGGCAGCATCGCCTTGCTTATCCTCGGTTACCTGGTCGGCCAGGCGGTGGTGTGCTTCGCCGTGTTTTTCGGTGGCTGTTTGCTGCTGATGGCAGGCTCCGGTTTCTAGGCGATGAGCGACGATCCCTACCAACCGCCGGAAACGGATTCGGGTCCCGGTGAAGAGGTGCCCGCTCCATCGACGCTCTGGAAGGCCCTCTTGCTGCCGCCGCTGGCGGTGGGGATCGGTGCGTTTTTCGGGGTCTTCGAGCTGGTGATTTTTCCGGTCGCGATCCTCATGGGGGTGGGCGCGTTCGGGCGCGCGCTGCGCGGGCGCTTCGGCGGGCTTGGCATGGCGGTGATGGGATTCCTTTACGCGGTCGGCCAGATCGCCATCTGCGGCGCGGTGGCGATGGGCGTTTGTTCGTGGGTGGGTATCCACTGACATCGCGGCGCAAGCCTGATATGCTCATCGGCATGAGCGATCCTCTCCAGCCTGGCCCTCCTCCGACCATCGACCGGCGGCGGATGTGGTCGGCGCTGCTTTTGCCATCCGGTGTGGTGACCGTGGGCAATGCCGTCGTGGCAGCGAACAGCCCGGGACCTTATGGGGAAAACTTCCTCAACATCCTGCCGATCGGGTTGTTGGCGGTTATCTTCGGCACCATCCTGTTTTCCGGTGCCATCAGGCCGCGCTACCGGGGGCGCTCACGGGTAATGTTGAACTGCTTCTATTTCCTCGGGCAGGTCGTCATTGGGATCGGCGTGTGGGCCGGTTCTTGCCTGGGGTTCATGGAACTGCGTTAGTGGAAGCGCCCATGCAATTGCCGTCGCTCAAGGAAACCCTGAAACGCACCACCTCACGCTGTCCGGTCTGCCACCGGCCCGCCGCGGGCGAGGTGTGGAAGACCACCGGGACCCCCTCGAAGGTCTATCTCACCCGCACCTGTCCGGACCACGGCACGCACGACGCCTGCATCTCCAGCGACGCCCGTTTCTACTGGCTGGCACAGGGCGATCCCGCGAACGCCTGCGGCCCCGGCTGCGCCTGCTCCGCCGATCCCACCGGCATCGCGGGCACCTTGGGAAGAAACGCGAACGCCGCCAGCAATGCCGTCGAGGTCCTCTCCACCTGCCTCGCGCTGATCGAGATCGTCGATTCCTGCAATCTCGCCTGCCCGACCTGTTTCGCGGATTCGCCGGTGGGCGCGGCGGGGTCGAAATTGAAATCGCACCCGCTATCGGAACTCCAGTCCCGCATCCGCGGCGTGCTCGAGCGGAAGGGCCACATCGAGATCCTCCAGCTTTCCGGCGGGGAGCCGACGCTGCACCCGGAGTTCTTCGAGCTGCTCGATTGGATCCACGCCGAGCCCGGCATCGACTACTGCCTGGTGAACACCAACGGCGTGCGGATCGCGAAGGAGGATGCCTTCCTGGAGGAGCTGGGGAAACGCGCGCGCCGCGGCCACTTCCAGCTCTATCTCCAGTTCGATGGCCCCCAGGAAGCAGGTCAGCACGAGCTGCGCGGCACCGATCTGCGCGCGATGAAACGCCTCGTCATGGACCGCTGCGAGGCGGAGAAGATCCCGTTCACGCTGGCGATGACCGTCACGCCCGCGAACCTGCCGCACCTGTGGGACACCATTGCGGAGGGGCTGCGCTACGAAACCTGCCGCGGAGTGTCGTTCCAGCCGATGTTCGGCAGCGGCCGCGTGATGCAGGACCCCGGCGCGCGGCTGAATACCGCGGACATCATCCTCGGCGCGGTGGAGCAGTCCGGCGGGCGGCTGCGCTTCGAGGACTTCACCCCGCTGCCCTGCGGGGATCCGAACTGCGCCACCATCGGCTACCTGCTGCGCACGCCCTACGGGGTCCGCAGTATTTCCGAGTTCATCGATTTCGCCAGCGTCCAGGGCTTCCTGCGGGACAAGGTCCGCTACGAGCTCTCCGACCTGATCCAGTGCGGCTGCGAGAACACCGAGCTGGGCGAGATCCTGCACCGCTTCGAGATGAAGGAGAAGGACGCCTACCGCCTGTTCATCAAGCCGTTCATGGATTCCTGGACCTGGGACCAGGACCGCATCGACCGCTGCTGCACCCACGTCATCCGCCCGGACGGCGCGCTCGATTCGTTCTGCCGCTACTACTCCGACCCGGCACGATGAAAGAGGATCCTTCGGAAAAACCCGGTGCTCCATTTCCCTACCGGAAGCTCATCTCGTCGGAAAGCGAGACTCCGGAGGTGGAAGAGCTGGAAACGCCGGCCGATCCGCCGATGAACCGCGCGCAGGGCTGCTTCGCGGCGCTGTTGTGGCTCATGCCGAGCGCCTTCATGATTGCGCTGGTGGTGTCCGGGGCGTCTGCCTATCTGGGACTCCAACTGACGTTGGGGGTGTGCGTGGTTTTCACGTTGGGCGTGGGCAGTTATTCCGCGCTGCTTTCCAGGAGGGTTCGCACCGCGCCGGAAGGGCGACGGTCGGTACGGTTGGCGGAGCGCACGATCCTGTTTTTCCTGGTGCAGATCCTGATTATGCCGATTTCGATCGTCGCCATGATCTACGCCTATTGCTCCATGCCCGGGAACAAGTTCTAGCGACTCCGCCCATGGCCCTCATGCACGCGATCCTGCCCGCCGGTTCCCCGATCTACTCGCTGATGCTGCTCTGCGGCATCGCGTGGGGCGCGGTGTATTGGTTCCGGGAATCGAAGACGGATGGCCGCGTCGCGCTGATTTACGCAGGTGGTTTGGCGGGAGCCTTCCTCGGGGCGAAGCTCGCGTTCCTGTTCGCGGAAGGCTGGCTTTATCTCCACGATCCGAACCGCTGGATGATCTGGCTGTCCGGGAAGTCGGTGATGGGCGCGCTGCCCGGCGGTTGGGCGGGGGTTGAGGCGGCGAAGAAGGCGCTCGGTTACCGGAAGATCACCGGCGACAAGTTCGCCCGGCTGATTCCCCCCGCGCTGATCCTCGGCCGCATCGGTTGTCTCAACGCGGGCTGTTGCAAGGGCATCGCCTGCTCGTTCGGCCTTTGGCCTTCGGTCGAGGTGGAGATCGCGTTCCAAGTGTTCGCGCTCGCGGGGCTGTGGTGGATGGGACGGCGTGGCTTGCAAACCGGCCAGCACTTCCATCTCTACCTGATCGCCTACGGGATCTTCCGGTTCCTCCACGAGTTCCTGCGCGCCACCCCGAAGCCGCTCTTCGGCACCTCCGGCTACCAATGGATCGCCCTGGCCACCGCGGCGGCGGCCGTCATCGCCTACCGCAAGCGGGCTGCCAAGTAGTAGCGCAAGTTTTCAACTTGCGAGTGGGAAGACCTGTGGAGTTCCTCGCGTCTCCAGTCACCCGTGAAGGCCTCGGAAACCTGGAAAAGAGAGGGCGCGATCATGCCCTGCCATGGGTGTCGCCACGCTCTTCGTTCTTGATGAATCCAGCCCGGCGCATCCAACCTATTTGGAAATGGCGCTCGAATCCCCGCCTCAACCTGGCGTGATCCTTTACCGGTGGGTGCTGCGGATCGTGCCGTTGAGTTTCATGATCGTCTTGGCCTATGTCGGCGAATGGTGGAGATGGCATCATCATCCCTCTTCACGGCTTCCTACCTGGCTGCCGTGGGTGGTGCTGTCCTCGTGGTTGTTGGGTACGTTCGCCATCGGCTGGTTGGACGCGCGGTTGGCGGGGAAATCCCGGTTATGGCTGGGCGCGCTGGCGTTCACCCTCATCCAGTTTGCGGTTGGATTTTTCCTCGCGGGAGCTTTTGCAAGCGCCTGAGCTTGGCGGTCGACTTCCGGTGGCAGGAGTTGTTAGACAAGTGCCATGGAGCCATCGCTTGAACGGATCGCCCAGCCTCCGCGTATTCCCCGCGGGAGGCTGTGGCTTTGCTTGCTCGCGCCACCCGTGGGGATCGTGGCATGGATGGCGCTGGCCTTGGTTTGCCCGATGAACGGGCATTTCCTCGAGTGGAGCTCCGCGCTCGTATTGGCCGTTGCAGCCGCGTCCCTGGTGGGTTTCGTGCGGTTGTTGAAACCGCGGTTCCTCATGAGGAACGTGGTGTTGTTCACCTTGGCCTACCTGGTCGCGCAGTGTGTGATCGGGGCCATTTTGGTGGCGGCGTGGTTTTACTTGAGCATGTTCATTTTGCTGGAAGACATTTCCGGCGGTCCCGGAGACTTCGTGTCGTAAGGTGGCGGGAACCCATGGGGGCCTTGCATGCCCAGCCTGAAGTGTCACCACTTCCGCTACGCTTGGAAGATCGACTCCAGCGGCAGATCCGGATCGAGGCCGTCCTCGGCGAGCCATTTGCGGTTGTAGCGCTTCGACTGGTACTTGTGGCCGCTGTCGCAGAGGATTGTGACGATGGTCTGGCCCGTGCCGCCTTCGATCGCCTGGCGTAGCGCGCCGCCGATGTTGATGCCGCTGGAGAGACCGAGGAACAGGCCTTCCTCGCGCAGGGGTTGGTTGAGGATCGTGAGCGCCGTTTGGTCGTCGACGCGGAACGCCTTGTCCACCGGTGCCGATGGCGGCGGAAAACGCGCTCACCGTGCCGCCGGTTTGCTCCCAGATTTCCGGGCCGGTGGCGCGGCGTTGAGTGCCTCGCGGGTCAGCGGCGGCGGCGGAGCAGGACGAGCGTGCCGAGGGCCCACAGCGCCACCGGTCCGGGCTCGGGGATCAGCACCAGCGAGACATTGTCCATGTGGTAGTCCTGCAGCAGGCCGAGGCTGATCGTCTGGGTGCCGCGGCCGCCGAAGAGGACGATGCCGATGTCACCGCCGGGGACGCTGCCACCGGTGGTGAAGGTGAGGGTGAGGCGCTGGTTGGTGCCGGAGAGGAGCGAGATATCCAGCAGCGCAGGATTGGTGAGCGAATCGGAGAACATCGTGCCGAGCGTGGTGGCGGACGCGCCGGTGGAGAGACCGATGCCGAATCCGGCACCGGCGAAGCTGGAGGCGGAAAGCAGGCTGCCGGCGTCCACATCCACGCCAAGGATGTAGGTGGAGTTCGCAACCAGCGAGGTTCCGGTGATCGGCTGCCAGAGATCCGCCTCGGGAAGCTCGAGCCCGGCCAGACCGCCGAGACTGGGTCCGAGCGTGTAGTTGATTTCGGCGTTGCCCAGGTTGGTGCCGCTGTTGTTTACCGCGATGGCCGCGCGGAAGCCGGCGACTGGCACGGCGACGACGAGGTTGGTGGCAACCGAGCGGCCGTACCAGGCGGAGGTGCCGATCTGGAGGGGCCCGGCGGTGGAGGTGCCGGCGACCAGAGTCAGCACGCCGGCGATCTGGCCGCCGGTGCCAGTGTCGAAGCCGGGGTTGTTCACCGTGATGGCGGCGGACCCTGGCGAGGCGGCGAGCGCGGCCATGGAGAACGCGAAGGCGGCAACGATCTCCGGGCGGAATGACAACGATCTCCGGCTCATGATGACTGCCGGTATCCCTCGTTCCAAGTCATCAATCAACCTGCATTATTGATATGTCCGGTTTTGAACCCACGTGATAAGAAATTGGTATTCACGGGGGCGGAGGGTGGATGCAGTTGTGTCCGCGTGGGCTCGAAGGAGAGCGAAGATCCATGTACGTCCAGTCCGCCTTTGAGGGGTTGGGCAAGGAAGGCGGATCATCCCGCCACCGCCAACTGGAGCTGGCGGGAGCGAAATGGGAAACTGGAGGTCGGAGGGATGTAGTAGATCCGCCCAATCCGAAGTGTCACCACTCCGCCTACCTCAGAACAGCGACTCCAACGGCAGATCCGGATCGAGGCCGTTTTCCGCGAGCCATTCGCGGTCGTAGAGCTTCGACTGATACTTGTGGCCGCTGTCGCAGAGGATCGTCACGATGGTCTGGCCCGGGCCGCCTTCGATCGCCTGGCCCAGCGCGCCGCCGATGTTGATGCCGCTGGAGAGGCCGAGGAACAGGCCCTCCTCGCGCAGCAGCTGGTTGAGGATCGTCAGCGCCGTCTGGTCATCGATGCGGAACGCCTTGTCCACCGGCGCATCGGCGACGTTCGCGGTGACGCGGCTCTGGCCGATGCCTTCCGCCACGGAATCGCCGTCGTCGTCATCGGTGTGGCCGTTGGTGAACCACGACCACATCGCCGCGCCGTAGGGATCGGCGCAGACGGTGGTGATGGCGGGATTCTTCTCCTTCAGAAATTGGGACACGCCCGCGAGCGTGCCGCCGGTGCCGATGGCGGCGGAAAACGCGCTCACCGTGCCGCCGGTTTGCTCCCAGATTTCCGGGCCGGTGGTGCGGCGGTGGGCCTCGCGGTTGGCGGTGTTGTCGAACTGGTTCGCCCAGAACCAACCGTTCTCCTCGGCCAGCCGCCGCGCGATGTGGTTGTAGTTGTCCGGATCGCTGTACGGTTTCGCGGGCACGGTGCGGACATCCGCGCCGAGCGTGCGCAGCAGCGTGATCTTCTCCGGGGCCTGGGTTTCGGGAATGACGATCACGGTGCGGTAACCGCGGGCCGCGCCGACCACGGTGAGCCCGATGCCGGTGTTGCCGGCGGTGCCTTCCACGATGGTCATGCCCGGCTTCAGCAGGCCTCGCTCCTCGGCATCGGTGATGATGCCGAGCGCCGCGCGGTCCTTCACCGAGCCGCCGGGGTTCATGAACTCCGCCTTGCCGAGGATCTCGCAGCCGGTCAGCTCCGACAGGCGTCGCAGGTGGATGAGCGGGGTGTTGCCGACATGGCCGTCGACGCCGTGGTAGGTGGGTGGGTTCATCAGATCACGAAATCGAGGCCGTTGTCCTGGCGGGGCTTCTCCTTCTTGTTGAAGATGCTCAGCTGCTTCTCCTCATAAATCACCAGCGAGTGGGCTGGCACGCTTTTCATCAGGAAAACGTTCGCGCCGATGGTCGAGTGCGCGCCGATGCGGGTGTTTCCGCCGAGGATGGTCGAGTTCGGATAGATGGTGACGTGGTCCTCCACCTGAGGATGGCGGCGGGTGCCGCGCACCAGGTTGCCGTCGTCGTCCTTCTCGAAGCTGCGCGCCCCGAGCGTCACTCCGTGGTAGAGCTTCACGTGGTTCCCGATCACGCAGGTTTCCCCGACCACCACGCCGGTGCCGTGATCGATGAAGAAGCCGAGGCCGATGCGCGCGCCCGGGTGGATGTCGATGCCGGTGCGGGAGTGCGCCCACTCCGTCATCATCCGCGGGATGATTGGCGCGCCGAGGCGGTAGAGCCGGTGCGCCAGCCGCTGGATGGCGATGGTTTCGATGTACGGGTAGGACAGGATGATCTCATCGTAGCTGCTGGCCGCGGGGTCGCCCGCGTAGGCGGCCTCGATGTCGGTGCGCAGGAGCTCGCGGACGACCGCCAGCGCCTTGCAGAACCGCTGCATGATCGGCGGCGTGCGGCCGGTGGGCAGATCCGGGTTGCCGATGCGCACGCTCTTCCGCACCTGGTCGGCGAGCCGCTCGACCACGCTGGTCAGGCGCTCGCGCGTCACCGTTTCCAGCGAGCTGTTGGCGATCGAGTCGTCGTCGTGGAACCCGGGGAACAGGATCTGGAGCAGGTCGCGGCAGATCTCGCCGATCGCCCGCTTCGACGGCATGTTCAGCGAGTCGCTGATGTTCAGGCCGCCCATCTTCTCGTAGGACGCCAGCAGGCTGGTGACATACGGGTCGAAGGAATGGTCGAGGATCGCCAGCGTCCGCTCGTTCGGTTGCGAGCGGCCTTTTGGAAACGAATCGTGGCTCATGACGGTCGGCGTTGGTTCCAGGGAGCTTTCGCGAGGAGCAGGCCCATCCCGCACCAGTCGGTGATCCCGGCGAAGACGAGGCCCGCGCCGACGAAACCGGACAGCCCGATGAACCCGCGGTGGACAGTGAGTGACAGGATCACACCCGTGAGCACGAGTGCCCCGGCGGCGATGCGCACCTGCCGTTCGAGGCCGATCACCTTGCGCTCGCCGCGGACCACCGGCAGTCCGGCTTTGATCCACGCGAGTGTGCCGCCTTCCACCACGACGGGTTCGTAGCCCGCGGCCTGCAATTTCGCCGCGGCCTGCGCGGCCCGCGCGCCGGACCGGCACAGCAGGTGGAGCGGCTGGTCCTTCGGCAAACCCAGCGCCGCGATGGTGGCCTCCGACTGGAACCGGTCGAGCGGTTCCAGCCGTGCCTGCGGCACATGGACTTCGTCGAACTCCGCGGGCGTCCGCACATCCAGCAGGACGAGGTCCGGCCGGGCGGCGAAACGCTGTTGGAGGGCAACGGGAGTGATCGTGCTCATGGTTTCAGCGGCGTGGAAGTTTCTTCAGGACCTCCACCAGGAGATCGACCTCCTCGTGGGTGTTGTAGAACGCCAGCGACGGCCGGACGGTGGTCTCCAGTCCGAAGTGCCGCTGGGCGGGCAGCGCGCAGTGGTGCCCGGCCCGCACGGCGATCCCGTGCTGGTCGAGGTGCCGCGCGATGTTCTCGTTCGGAATGCCGGGGATCACGAACGACAGCACGCTGGCCTTGTTCGCCGCCGTGCCGATCGGACGCAGGCCCGGCACCGTGGAGAGCGCCTCGGTGGCGTACTCGAGCAGCGTGTGCTCGTAGGCCGCCAGCGCGGGGATGCCGGTGGCCGTGAGGTAATCGATCGCCGCGCCGAGTCCCACCACCCCGGCGATGTCCGGGGTGCCGGCCTCGAACTTCTCCGGCGCGCTTTGATACACCGTGCGCTCGAAGGTGACGTCCTTGATCATGTGGCCGCCGCCTTGCCAGGGCGGCATCGATTCCAGCAGGTGCGCCTTCGCGTAGAGCGCGCCGATCCCGGTCGGCCCGAAGATCTTGTGCGCCGAGAACACGAAGAAGTCCGCGTCCAGCGCCGTGACATTGATCGGGATGTGCGGAGTCGATTGCGCGCCATCCACCACCACCGGCACGCCGTGTGCATGGGCCAGCGCGATGATCTGTTCCACCGGGTTCACAGTGCCCAGCGCGTTGGAAACGTGGGTCACGGACACGATTTTGGTGCGCGGGTTCAGCAGGCGCACGTATTCCTCCAGGATCAGCTCGCCGCGGTCGTTGATCGGCACCACCCGGATCACCGCGCCGGTCTGCTGCGCGAGCAACTGCCACGGCACGATGTTCGCGTGATGCTCCAGCGTGGTGAGGATGATCTCGTCGCCCTCGCCGATGTTCTGGCGGCCGTAGCTGTTCGCGATCAGGTTGATGCCCTCGGTGGTGCCGCGCAGGAACACGATCTCGTGCTTGTCCCCCGCGCCGAGGAACTGCCGCACCTTCTCGCGGCCCGCTTCGAACAAGGCGGTCGAACGTTCCGCCAGCACGTGGGCCGCGCGGTGGATGTTCGAATTGTCCCGCGAGTAGAACGAGGAAGTGGCGTCGATGACCGCGTGCGGCTTGTGGGTGGTGGCCGCGTTGTCGAGCCAGATCAGGGGCCGCCCGTTCACCTTCTGGTGCAGCGCGGGGAAGTCCTTGCGCACGCCCTGCACGTCGAAGGGCGCGAGCGCCGCCTTCGCCGGCGCGTCTTCACCTCGGAACGCGGGCGCGGAAACCTCGCGCACGCTTTCCAGGAAATAGAACTGCGGTTCGTTGAGGCCCGGCAATCCGACCGGTGGCTGCGGATGATCGCTCCAGCGTGTCTCCGCCGGGAAATCGCGGCCGCGCGATTCCGGCACGTGGCTGTGGAAGGTGTCCGTGTACGAGCGCGGCTCGCCGAACTCATACGAATCCGTGGAGCCTTTCTCGTGGCCGCCGGAATCGGTGGCATTGTCATGCGCCTGGGAGTGCGGGGCCGCGCCCACCACCGTCGGATGCACCGGCGGCGGGGACGAGGGGGCCGCGGTCGGGAAGCCCCCGGAAAGCCCGATGTCGGAGCTTTCCGGCGAAGGAGCCGCGGCCGGGCCGGTGGGTACGGCGGGACCGTTCGCCGGAACGCCCGCGAGGGTGGTCGGGGGCGACACCGGCGACGACGGCGCGTGCCTGCCCTCGCGGAACAGCTCGTTCGCCAGCCGCGTGATCAACGCGGTGCCGAAGGGATCCGCGCTGCCGGAGAGGGCACCGGGATCAAGCCTTGGGATAGACATACTCGTGGTAGTTGCCGACGAAGACATCATCGAGGCGCGCGATCGCGTCCTCACCCAGCACCGCCACCGAGAAGTAGCGGGTCACCAGGTGCGAGGCCAGCGAGCGCTCGTTCGTGCCCATGTAGCGCACCGACAGGCCCGGCTCGATCTCGCCGGTGACGCCGGCCTTCTGCAGGCCGACCACGCCGCGCTGGCCTTCGCCCACGCGGACCAGGAGGATACTCGTCTTGCCCTTGTCATCGACCTCGATCTTGCTGGTCGGGATCAGCGGAATGCCGCGCCAGGTGATGAACGGCGAGCCGAACAGCGTCACGGTTGGCGGCGGCACGCCTCGGCGGGTGGCTTCACGGCCGAAGGCGGCGATGGTCTTCGGGTTCGCCAGGAAGAAGGCGGGCTTCTTCCACACCTTCGCCAGCAGCTCGTCGAGATCGTCCGGCGTCGGCGGGCCCTTGCGGGTCTTGATCACCTGCTCCGGGGCGACCTCGTGCAGCAGGCCGAACTGCGGGTGGTTGAGGAGTTCCCACTCCTCGCGCTCCTTCACCGCCTCCACCGTCAGGCGGACCTGCTCGCGGAGCTGGTCGATCGCGTTGCTGTAGAGATCGGTGATGCGGGTGTGGGTGTGGAGCACGGTTTGGATCGTGCTGAGGTGGTGCTCGCGCGGGTCCTCCTCGTAGTCCACGAAGGTGGCGGGCAGCTTCGGTTCGCCATCGTCCACGGTCAGCAGGTCGAGCGTCGGCGCGCCCTCCTTCTGCTTCACGCGGTTGACGCGGTAGACGCCGCCGTCGACATCGACATAGGGCAGCAGTTTCAGCAGCCAGCGCGGCGTGATCTCATCCCACTGCGGTGGGGTCACGGTGGCGGTGGCCAGATTGCGGGCGGATTGGGCGCTCAGGCTGAGCGGGGCGGAGTTGTTGGGCTGTGGGCTCATGGACAGACAGGTCGGGAATGATGGAAAGACGGGGACGCGAAGCCACGGAGGGCGGCTTCATCGCGCACGCGGCGGCTCCCATGAGGGAAACGCGCGTGGCATCAGGCGGCTGCGGCCAAACGGCGACAACAGCAGCCCGATGGCTGGAAACGGATGACCGGAACGGATGTCACGGGGACAGGGATGGAAGGAACTTCGGAGGGATTCGCGTGGGCGAAATCTCGCGGCCTCCGGTCTTCCGGTCAGTCGGTCGATTTCCGTGGAACTCAATCTCCGCGTGTGAACGCGGGCTTGGACGGAACGTGGGCATGCTTCGCCCGAAGCCCGTGCCGCGTCAAACCATTTATCCGGGCGGGGGCGTCACCGGCAGCGGTCGCCCGCGGCGGCAGTTATCGAAAACCACAACTGCCACTCCGGCTCCGGCCGCGGAGAATGCGATTGGAGTCAGCGCGTTGCCATCCCCATCGCGACGATGGAACCGTCGCGTCCATGGGAGGAAATTCTCAAATCACGAAATCCAAATCATCCGGTTTCGGATGGCGGGATTTCTTGTTGAGAATGCTGAGCTGCTTCTCCTCATACACCACCAGCGAGTGCGCGGGCACGCTGTGCATCAGGAACACGTTCGCGCCGATGGTGCTGTTCGCGCCGATGACCGTTTCCCCGCCGAGAATGGTGGAGTTCGGATAGATGGTGACGTTGTCCTCCACGTTCGGGTGGCGCTTAAGGCCCTTCACGATGTGGCCCTGCTCGTCCTTCTCGAAGCTGCGCGCGCCGAGCGTCACGCCGTGGTAAAGCTTCACGTGGTTGCCGATCACGCAGGTCTCCCCGATCACCACGCCGGTGCCGTGGTCGATGAAAAAGCCCGCGCCGATGCGCGCGCCCGGGTGGATGTCGATGCCGGTGCGGGAGTGCGCCCACTCCGTCATCATCCGAGGGATGATCGGCGCGCCGAGGCGGTAGAGCCGGTGGGCCACGCGCTGGATGGCGATGGCCTCAATGCATGGATACGAAAGGATGATCTCCTCGTGGCAGGTCGCCGCCGGGTCGCCTTCGTAGGCGGCCTCGATGTCCGTGCGCAGCAGTTCGCGGACCATTGGCAGGGACTTGCAGAACCGCTGCATGATCCCCGGCACCGGATCGTCACCGCCCAACTGCTTGCCGATGTTCACGCTCTTTTTCACCTGATCGGTGAGGCGCTCCACCACCCGCACGAGGCGCTTGCGGGTGATGCATTCCAGGGTGTCCTCCTGGATCGCGTCATCGTCGTGGAAGCCGGGGAAGAGGATCTTGAGCAGGTCCCGGCAGATGTTGCCGATCGCGCCGGTCGACGGCATGTCGAGGGCGTCGCGGTGGTTCAGTCCGCCGACCTGGGCGTAGGACGCCAGCAGCGCCGCCACGTGGGGGTCGAAGGTGTGGGCCAGGATCTGGAGCGTCTCCGGGTCGGGCTGGAGACGGCGCTGGGGGCCATCGGCGCGTTCGGGGTTCATGCGTGAGGGATTGAAAATAGCGGGGGTTCCCGAAACATCAATGCCCGTCACCGGTCGCGCCGTTTCCGGCACGCGGTCACTTTTTCGCCCGGATCGCGTCCCGGTAGGGCCGGTTTGTGAAGACCAGCGTGTCCGGATCCCGCAGGAGGTGCCGTTCGATGATCGGTCCACCGCTTTCCGGGACGGTCAGTTCCAGGCAACCATCCTTCACGATCCAATGGCTGTGGGTGAACGTGCTGTAGGGTTTACCGTCGATCGTGAGGGTGGCCGTTCCGTCCGCCAGGAAGGTCCGCTTGAACGACGCCCCGTCGTGGAGGTATTCCCAGGTGCCGATGAAGTCCTCCGCCTTGGCGTTCACGGCCAGGCCTTCCTCCACCAGCAGCACGCCGCGGGTCATCTCGGGACGGGTGGACAACCCGTCTGCTTTCGCATGGAGCCGCAGTGTCCATTTGCCACGGCGGTAGAGTTCCGGGGTGACCTCCAGGTCGTATTCATTGCCCTTGGACGACCAGGCGACACCGGCGAATCCGCGATGTCCGTCCGTGGCCACCGGCTGATCGTCCAGCAGCAGCTCCGCGCCTTCGAGGATCAGTCCGTGGGGGCCGGTCATCCACTTGCAGATGGTCCGGTAGTGGCCCGGCTTCCAGACGAGATGGCTGATGTCGTAATCCCACGTCGTGGGCGGGTCGTCCCCCTTGATCTCCCACGCGAACTCGCGCGAGGGGAGGCGGCGGGTGAATTTCGCTTGGTCGAAAGGCACCGATTGGACGCGGCCGTCTTCGGCGAGGATGGCGTGGTTTTCCAGCAGCCGCACCGGCTTGCCGCCGTCGCCTTTCGGCTGGAATTCGATCTCGCCGCGGAAGACGCCGAAATTGGCCCCCTTCGCGTTCCGGTCGATGTCGATGCCGAACTCGGTGCCAAGGTCGACGATGCGGCCCTCCGCGTAGTTCACGGTGAATCCCTCCGCCCCCTTCGGCACGTCCGCCACTACCTTGCCGTAGGCCAGCGTCATCGCATTGTGGCCCGTGACCTCGAAATCGGCGGGGCCTTCCACCACCGCGCGGGTGCCGCTGCCGAAGGTGACCTCCAGGAGCCCGGAGGCGATGCGGGTCGCGCCCTTGCCGTGGTTCAGGTCCACGGCCCGTTCGCCGGGCATCCCGTCCCAGGTCACGCCCATCATGCCGGTGATGGTCGCTTCCGGACCGGCAAGCTTCCTACCGGTCGCAATTCCCGGTGCCAGAGTCTTCCACGCCAGCGCGCCGCTGGCCGCACCGATCACGAACACGGCCGCCATCTTCCACCACCCGTCCATCGTCCGCCGCGGCGGGGCCGCCACCGCGGGTAGCAACCCGGCGGCTTCCGGCAGGGCAGCCTCCAGTTCCGAGATCTCGAAGAAGTAATCCCGCGCTCCGGCATCGGCGAGCAGGCGTTCCTCCAGCCGCCCGGCATCGGCGCGGGAGATCGTCCCGTCGTGCCAGGCGTCGGTGAGCCGCCGGAGTTCGGAATCAGGTGCTTTCATGACAGTTCAGAGTGGGATTGGCGGCGCATGCACTCCCGCAGCGCCAACCGGATCCGGGAAATCCGTTTGTGGAGCGACTGCGCGCTGCAGCCGAGGGTCCGGGCGTGATCGACCAGCGAACGCCGCTGGGCGTATTTCACCTCCACCAGCTCCCGTTCCTGGGCGGGCAGCCGTTTCAGGCATTCCGCCAGTGCTTCGCCCGGGTTGCCGCGGTTGTGGAAGCGCTCCTCGGCATGGGCGGCCAGCTCTTGGAAGGCGTGCTCGCTGAACACCACCCGGCCTTCCCGCTGGCGGTCGCGCCGCCAGGTCGTCGCCTTGAAATAGGCCACCCGGAACGCCCACGAGATGAAATTGGTCCCGGCTTCGAACACCCCCTGCTTCTGGAGCAGCACCAGATTGGTCTCCTGCACGATGTCGTCCACGTCCGACCAGCCGCCCAGGATCGAGGCCACGTATCCCTTCAGCCGCGGCTGGGAGGCCGCCAGCAACTGGTGGAATTCCTCCTCGGAGAGCCGCGGGGGCTCGCCGGGGGCTGGAAAGGGAATGGTCATGGTGGCAGGTCCGCTTGCCAGTGTATCTCCCGGCGGCGGGGAAGCTGACCGGAAAATGGCAGGCAAGTGGCGAATTCCGCGTCCGGAACCCGCCGCTAGACCCTTGCGCACCCGCGGCGGTCCCGCTAAACGTCCCGCCGCCATGGCCACGATCAATTCCAATTTCCTGAAGCTCAAAGCCGGATACCTCTTCCCCGAAATCGCCCGCCGCGTGAAGGCCTACTCGGAAGCGAACCCGGACAAGGCCGGCCGCATCATCCGCTGCGGCATCGGCGACGTGACCGAGGCCCTGCCGCCTGCCGTGGTGAAGGCCATGCACGAGGGCGTCGATGAGCTCGCGAACCGCAGCACCTTCCACGGCTACGGCCCGGAGCAGGGCTACGAGTTCCTCCGCCAGGCGATCGTGGACAACCAGTTCGCCGACCTCGGCATCGAGGCCGACGAGGTCTTCATCTCGGACGGTTCGAAGTGCGACACCGGCAACATCCTCGACATCTTCGGCAAGGGCAACCGCACCGGCATCACCGACCCGGTCTACCCCGTCTACGTCGACACCAACGTGATGGCCGGCAACACCGGTGACTCCAACGACAACGGTGCCTACGAGGGCCTCGTCTACCTGGAGTGCAACGCCGCCAACGGCTTCGTCGCCGCCCCGCCGGCCGAGAAGCTCGACCTCGTCTACCTCTGCTTCCCGAACAATCCGACCGGTGCCGTCGCCACCCGCGAGCAGCTTGAGGCCTGGGTGAAGTACGCGAAGGAGAACGACACCATCATCCTCTTCGACGCCGCCTACGAGGCCTTCGTCCAGGACGCCTCGGTCCCGCGCTCCATTTTTGAAATCGAAGGTGCCCGCGACGTCGCCATCGAATTCCGTTCGTTCTCGAAGAACGGCGGCTTCACCGGCGTCCGCTGCGCCTACGTCATCATCCCGAAGACCGTCACCGGCAAGTCCGAGTCCGGCGAGCGGATCCCGCTTCACCGCCTCTGGTCCCGCCGCCACAGCACCAAGTTCAACGGCGCCAGCTATCCGGTCCAGAAGGCCGCCGCCGCCGTCTTCTCGCCGGAAGGCAAGGAGCAGGTTTCCGCGCTGATCGAGCACTACATGGGCAATGCCAAGCTGCTCCGCGAAACCGCCCAGGCTCTCGGCCTCCAGGTCTTCGGTGGCGTGAACGCCCCGTATGTCTGGGTCGGCTGCCCGGCGGGCCTGACCTCGTGGGACATGTTCGACAAGATGCTGGAGGAAGCCCAGGTCGTCATCACCCCGGGCTCCGGTTTCGGTGCCGCCGGTGAGGGCTGGTTCCGCATTTCCGCGTTCAATTCCCGCGCCAACGTCGAGGAAGTCTGCCGCCGCCTGCAGGCGCTGGTTTCCTGAGCGATTTGTTAGCGCCATTTCTTGCGTCATGCGGAGCAGGAGTTATGGTGTCGAGCGTCGTGAAAAAGGCGCACGGTGCCCTGACCTCCCTTGCTCCGCTGGTTCTCTGCGGATGCCTCGTCGTATCCTGTGAGTCCCCGCAGAAACGGGCCCTCCGCCAGTTGTCCGAGCGCGGCGTCGAGCCGAGCGGCAAGGCGCTGCTGGAGGCCATGAAAACCGGGGATTCCGGTGAGGCCCGCCTGTTGGTGGAGGCCGGAGTCCACACCGGCCATCGCGATGAGGAGGGGCGCACGCCGCTGCAACTCGCGATTCTCCGTCATGACGTCGCCACCGCCCTGCTCCTGCTGGGGGCAGGCACCGGCGATCTTGATGTGGCCGATGTCCACGGCGTCACCGCCCTCGGTTACGCGCTGGTTGCGCAGGAAACCGCCATCGCCGACCGCCTGCTGGACGCGGGCGCGAAGACCGATGGCGTGATGCCGGATGGCGAGGAACTGTTGCCGTGGGCGATCCGCGAGGGCCGCCTGGCCTTTGTCCGCCACGCCATGGAAAAGGGCACCGACCCCCATGCCACCGACAGCAAGGGCAATCCGCTGGTGCAGGTGGCGATGGCGAACGGCCGCCGCGAGGTGCTGGCCGTGCTGCTGGAACGCGGGGCCGATGGCGCGTCCCTCGATGCCAAGGGGAAAAGTTTGCTCCACCAGGCGCTGGAGCGGGAATGGTTCGATCTGGTGCCGCGCCTGCTCAAGGCCGGGGCGGATCCCAATCTCGCCGATCCCCAGGGTTGCACGCCGGTGGAATTCGCCATCCGGAAGCAGGACGGGGAGTTGCTCAAGACCCTTTTCGCCTCAGGCGGGGATGCGGGACTTCGCAATCCCGCCGGGGATTCCCCCGTCAATCTGGTGATGCGGTCGGGTTGGGTCGAAGGCCGCGGTTTGCTGGCCAAGGCCGGAGCTGATTTCAACCGCCCGGATGCCGCGGGCAAGACCCCGATGGCCTATGCCATGGAGACGCGTGATTGCGATCTCGCCGCGGAACTCATCGGCTACGGCGCGAAACCGGTCGAAGGTGGCTGGAACCGCTGGTTGTCCCGCGCCTTGGCGATGGGCGATGTTCCGATGGTGCGCCGCCTTCTGACCATGGGGGTGAAGGCGGACCGGCCCGATCCATTCCGCCGCCTGCCGGTCGAGACCGCCGCGCTTTACGGCCGGGGGTCGCTGGTGCGGGTCCTTCTCGATGCGGGTGCTCCCGCCGGGGATTCGCTGTATCTTTCCTGTGTCACTGGCAACCGCAGCATGGCCCGCCTGCTGCTCGCCTATGGCGTGTCTCCGAATCCGTCCCGTGCGCCGTGGCTGGATACTCCGCTGGGAGCGGCGATCCGTTCCGGGGACGACCGCCTCGCCATCCTCCTGCTCCAGCGCGGGGCGCATCCGTTCCTGCGTCCCACCGAAGGACAGGCGCCGATGAACCTCGCCATCGCGTTGCAGCGCCCCGGAGTGGTGTTCACGCTGCTGAAAATGGGCGCGAACCCGAACGTCCCGTGCATTTCCCCGGCCCGGCCGTCGTTCCTGAAGCATGTGAAGTCGGGCTCGATGCGCTACGTGCTGCGGGAGGACAAGAATGTGACGCCGCTGATGCTCGCCGCCGCCAGCGGGGAAATCACCACCACCCTGCATCTGCTGGCCGCGGGCGCGAAGAAGGACATCACCACCCGCGAGACCCATTTCTGGCCGATCAATTTCGCCTCGTTCGCCGAGGACGTGCGGATGATGCGCGTCATCCTCGGGCGCGATCCGTGGATCGAGGAGCGGGTGATCGTCGTCAGCCTCTCCGAGCAGCGCGCGCGGGTCTACAACCAGTACGGCGACGAGATCTACACCACCAAGGTTTCCACCGGCAAACCGGGCTTCGCCACCAAGACCGGCGAGTTCGCCATCACCGACAAGAACCGCCAGTGGAAGTCCACCCTCTACCATGCGGAGATGCCATTCTTCCAGCGCCTCAGCGGCGCGGACTTCGGCATGCACGAGGGCGTGGTCCCTGGTTATCCGGCGTCCCACGGCTGCATCCGCGTCCCGTCCGGGAATGCGCAGAAACTCTTCTCGATGACCCAAACGGGCGACCGCGTGAAGATCGTGCCGTGAGGTTTCAGACCATCCGTGTCACCAGCACCTTGTCGACGCGGTTGCGGTCCAGATCGAGCACTTCGATCCGGTAGGGACCGGCTTCCAGCGTTTCGCCGGTGGTCGGCATGTGATCGAGTTTCTGAAGGATGAAACCGTTGAGCGTCAGATAATGGCGTGCGCCCTCGTCCTCGTTCGGGAAATCCGGGAACCGTTCGACGATCTCGTCGAAATACAGCGAGGCGTCCACCAGCCACGAGCCGTCCTTGCGCTCCACCACGGAAGGTTCCGCATCGGGGGATTCCTGGAAATCGCCGATGATCGCCTCCACCGCGTCCTGCATGGTGATGATCCCGCTGATGCCACCGAACTCGTCCGCCACCAGCGCGAAGGTGGACCCGGAGGTACGGAAGGTTTCGAGCAGCCGGATCACCGGTTGGGTCGGAGGCACCAGCAGCGCCGGGCGGGCCAGCGCCTTCAGGTCCACGGTGCCGCCCGTCCGCTGGGCAATGAACACGTCCTGGATGAAGACCACGCCCAGCACATTGTCGCGGCGGCCCTCGTGGAGCGGGAAGCGGGTGTGGCCGCTGGACAGCATCAAGTCGAAGGAGTGGTTCACCGGTGCGGCGGCATCCAGCCACACCATGTCGCCCCGCGGCGTCATCAGCTCGCGCACGCGCAGGCTGTCCAGCCCCAGCACCGCTTCCACCATTTCGGATTCCTCCGGCAGCAGCGCGCCGCTCTTGCCGCCCTCGCGGACGATCTGCTTCACGTCGTCCTCGCTCACCGTCTCCACCTCCGCGGGCTTGATCCGCAGCACCGCCGTGATCGCGTCCGCGGTTTGGCCGAACAAGCGGGCCAGCGGGCCGAAGACGGCGGTCCATTTCCGCACCGTCCTCGCCGTGAAACGCAGCACCGCCTCTGGATGGGCCAGCCCGATCCGCTTCGGCACCAGCGCGCCGAACAGCAGCACCGAGCCCGCCACCGCGGGCACCACCAGCACGCGGGCCAGCGGAGCCACCCAACCGGCGTCGTGGAGCAGCGGGCTCACCGCGGCAGCCAGCGGCGCGGCCAGGCCTTCCGAGGCGAAGGCTCCTGTTAGAACCGTGGCCAGCGTCACGATCGCCTGGGACGAGGAAAGCGCGTTGTCCGGCGCGCGCAGCAGGAACAGCGCGTCCTCCGTGCCTTCGTCCCCGGCCTTCAGCTTCGATTCACGGCACAGCACCAGCGCGATCTCGACCGTCGAGAGGAAGGCGTTGAGAGCGATCAGGAACAGGATGGCGAGTGCGGGAAGCCAGGGTGACATCTTTTGAAATCCCTGCACCCAAACCCATGCGGCGGCTTTGTGCAAGCTAGGAAAGACCGCCGCTCAGGGCACCGTCATCCCCGCCGTGGTCTCGTCCAGCGTCACCCGCACCCGCGCGAACTTCCGCGCCGCGTTCGCCGGAAAGGTGACCACCGCCTCCTTGAAGCCGGAAACCGCGGGCACATACGCTTGATAGGTGGTGGCCGTGCCGCCCGGGGCGGTCTGGCTCCAGGAGGTAAGATTGTCCGACCATTCGGTCACATACGTCAGCCCTCGTACTTGGGAATCCGAGCGAACGGGAAACCGCAGCGTGGCGGTGCCGGAGGCCGTCGTCAGCACCGTTCCGGCCGGAACGCCTGCCGCGAGAACGTCCGTGCCCGCCATGGGGTCGCCGCCGAAGCCATACTCGACAAGGTTGGTCCGGCCATCGCCATCCGGATCGGCGGTGGCGGCGGGCTGCGCCAGCGCGGCGCTCCACTGGGCGTAGGAGACGGCGGGGGCCAGGTCGTAGACATTGCTCGGGAGGTTGCTGCCATCGCTCTGTGCGGCCACCGTGACCGGCAGGCTCGCCACGTCCGGGATGGAGTTCCAGGACACGGTGAACGGCGCGTTGGCCGCGTTGGCCAGTGTGGCGCGGTGGATGATCCAAACGTCAGGTCCGGTCGTTTCGACGAGCCAATCGACACCGCTCACCGACGTGGGGCCGTTGCCGGTGGGAAAAGTCAGGGTGACCACGACGTTGGTGGTGCTGCTTCCTGAATTGGAAACCGTGAAGGTGGCCGAGCCGGATTGGACGCGGCGCAGTGTCGCCGGGCTGGTGGAGGTCTTCGAAGAGGCGAGCGTGGTGGCCGAGGGGGACGACGGGATCATCTGATAGCCATCGGTGGCCATCAGGGTGTTCAACTGGCTGACATAATGAGGCACGAACGTGTCATAGCTCGTGTAGGTCGTGGTGGAGGAGACCCTGTCCGCGGCGGAATGGGTGCCGGTCAGCAGCGGCTTCGAACCGGATGGGTCGATGAACGAGGGCGAACCGGAATCCCCGTCCTCGAAATACGAATCATCCTGCCCTCCGGACGCCAGCGTGTAGGGGAAGGAATACATCCGGGTCACGGTGCCATTGCCCAGATCGACATTGAAGAAGGAGGTCAGGGTGCCGCCTCCCACCCGGGTATTGAGCCCGAACACCCGCAGGGCCCTCCGCGTTGGATTGCCCATTGAGTAGTAGCTCTCGCTGGTGCTCGCGTAAGGAAACGCCGTCACCCCGGAACCGGTGGGGATGGGCGCGGTGAAACGGCCCAGCGTCAGGTCGGTGTTGACCGAGCTTTCTTGGATGATGGTGGTGGAGGCGATCGTGGCGGTCACGAGCTGGCCACCGGATGAAAGAAACCGGATCTGGTCGCCAATGCCCACGCCCCAGTGGGAGGGCATGACGAAATGCTGCGGCGACACCAGGGCGAACTGCCGCCGGGTGTCGGAAACCAGCCAGCCGACGCCGGTGTAGTTGGCTCCAGTGAACCAGGAGCCGGTGTTGAGAACCGGCGCCGAGGGAAAGCCGGTGAACCGGTCGTGGCGCGTGGCGCTGTAGGTCCGGATCGCGAGCGCGTGGGACTGGACGGTGGCGATCGCCAGGATCGCCATGGTGCTCCCCATCACCCGGTTCCCGAGCATCGGATGCATGTGTTCCAGCATACCTCCGGATCGATCACGCGCCAACAGGCACCAGCATCTTCGCCAGCGACAGGAAAATTCCCATGCTCGCGATGTCCGTGGCGGTGGTCAGGAAAATGCTGGAAGCCGTGGCCGGGTCCGCGCCGAGGCGTTTCAGCGTGAGCGGGATCAATGCGCCGGACAGGCCGCTGATCACGCAGCTCGCCGTCATCGCCATCATCACGATCGCCCCCATCAGCAGCGGGTGGGCGTTCTTCTGCATGCTGGCATAGATGAACATGCCGATGCCGGCGGTGAACCCCACCAGCACGCCGTTGGCGAGGCCGAGGGTCATTTCCTTGAGGATCAGGGTGCGCTCCTTGCCCTTCTTCACGTCGCCCAGCGTCATGCCGCGCAGGGACATCGCCAGCGCCTGGCAGCCGGTGTTGCCGGACTGACCGGCCATCACCGGCAGGAACACGGCGAGGATGACGAAACGGTTGATCGTGTCCTCGAAGCAGCCGACCACCGCCGCCGCGAGGAAGGCGGTGAGCAGGTTGATCTGGAGCCACGGGTGGCGGAGTTTCAGGCTCCGCGGGATCGGCGTGGCGAGGCGTTCCTCCTTCTCCACACCCACCATGCTACCGGCCTGCGCGCTGATCTCCACGACCTGTTCGGCGAAGAGACTGTCGCCGCGAACCAAGCCCTTGAGGCGGCCCTGGTCGTCACAGATCGGATAGACCGGGAAATGTTTCGCGAGCGCCGCCTTGAGCGCTTCGGGCATCGGCATCGACTCGCGCAGCGAGAAGACATCCTTGAGCATGATGTCGCCGAGCTTCGTTTCCGGGGTGGCCAGCAGCAGGTCCCGCATCACCACCACGCCCTCCAGTTTGCCGTCCGCGTCGGTGACGTAGCCATAGGTGATGAAGGCCGCGCGGGTCATCTCGCGCAGGCTTTCGATCGTCTCCGCCACGGTCATGTCCCTCCGGAACACGCCCACCGGCGGGGACATCAGTTCACCCACGGTGGTGGCACGCGGCTTCGGGGCCTCGGGGGAGGCTACGGCTTCCTCGCTCATGGCCTCGCACCCTGCCTGATCCGCGGGCGCTTCACAAGCTCAAGACCGCTCGACCGTGATCCGGGTGCGCAGCACGTGGTGGGCGCCGGGGGCCACGGTGACCTCCGCGCCGGGGCCGTTGGCCGCCTCGATGCAGACGAAATGCGGATAGTCCTCCAGCGGCAGGTCGCCCAGCGTGGCGGCCTTTTCCGGGCCGGGATTCCACACCACCGTCGAGCCGCTGCCGTGCTTGTGGACGTGGATCACGCGCGCGTCATCGCGCAGCACCAGGTCGGCGGTGGAGTCGTAGACACGGTCGACCTCGCCGACGATCCGCACCGGACCGGCTTGGTCGCCGGGGACGTTCAGGCCGCCGGCTTTCTCAAGGAACGTCGCGCCGTTCAGGCCGGTGATCTCGATTTCATCGACGTGGCTGATGGTGAGATAGGTGTGCAGGGCGGCCGTTTCCACCCACGGCTCCGTGCCGGTGTTGTGGGCGGCGAGGGAAACGTGCAGCTCCGCGCCGAGGCGGACTTCGACGATCGCCTCGAACTCGTGCGGCCACAGCGCGCGGGTCTGCTCGTCGGCTTTCAGGCCGAACCGCAGCTCCACCGAGGCGCCCTCGTCCCGGCAGCCCAGCAGCTTCCAAAATTTCCCGCGGGCGAAGCCGTGCGCGGGCTTGGTGGAGTCGGACGGATGCGGACCGAACCACGGCCAGCACACCGGGATGCCGCCGCGGATCGCCTTGCCCTCCTTGAGGCCGGTCTTCGGGCTCAGGTAGAGCACCGGCTCGTGGCCCGCCGGGGTCCACTCCATCACGTGCGCGCCGTGCAGCGCCACCTTCGCCCGGCAGGACGGGTGTTCGATCTCCAGGACCGGGTAGTTCTCGGCCGGGTGGGTCAGGCGGACGCAAGCGGGAAGGTCGGACATGGCGGAGAAAATGGCCGGTTGCCGCGGCCCCTGCAAGCCGCCATGGCTCCCGGTCCATGCACGCTGTTCAAGCCGGTCACAACTGCGGGCCATGGCGGCTCATCCGCCTGCGGCGATGAAGTCCTCCATCGTCACCCGCTTGGTCATCTTCCCACACGCTTTCAGGATGGCCCGGTCGCTGAAGCGCCGCCGCCCGGCCAGCGGGGGCAGCACCAGCAGATACTCCAGCACCGGCTTGAAATTCCGGCGGCGCTTGAAGTCCCCCGCACCGCTCGAGGCATTTTCCCACATCCGCTCCCGCATCGCGTGCTCGGTGGCCATCGCGGAGAGCTGCCGGTAAAGCGCGGCTTTCTGCGGCAGGGTCGTGTCGTGGCCGAGGATGGGTGTGGTCATCACGCGCCCCCCGGCATGGATGCCGAAGAACCCCAGCAACCGACCATTCGCCGGATCGGCCAGCCCGCCGAGCGACAGCCAGCCGCGTTGCCGGGCCAGTTCGATCATCCCGGGCGTGTAGTCCGGATGCCGGATCGTGTAGCGGTCCCGGTAGAGCTGGCGGTAAAGCCCGATCACCTCGTTCACGCGGCCGTTGTCGAAATCCGGATCTGTTAGATGAACCAACCCGGAAACATTCAGGCGCTTGAGGTCCCGGCGGTAATCCTTGCTCGGGGGAGCTTGGCCATCCGTGAAATCCTGGAGATAGACCACCCGGGCGGGCAGTAGCACCGTCTCCGCCCGCCATTCCGCGGGCACCTCGTCCGGCAACACATGGCGGATCGCGAACGGGCGCTCCGGCATCTCCTCACGCAGTTCCGGCAGCAGCCGCCACATCGCCCGTTCATCCTCTTCCGAGCGCAGCGTGGTGGAGAAAGGCAGGCTGCCGACCTGCACCGCGCGCTGCCATGGACCGCAGGACAGCACTCCCGCCGCGGCATTTCCGAGCACCGCCGCCAGTCCCGTGGGCCTCCGCTTCGCCCGCCATTCGTCCATCACGAATCCCACCACCGCGGACTCCAGGCAGGTGGTCCAACAGCGCTCGGCGGGCGGCAATGTCGGATCGAGGTCCGGGATGATCACGGGCACCTGGACTCCTTCCACGACATGTTCCACCAAGGTCGCCTCCGCATTGCGGATCAGGGGAGAAAGCGCGGTTTCCGTGCGGGTCATGGGGGAGACCCTTGCATCATGCTCTCCGGTGGGATGGGGCACGACGAAAATCCGCGGCTCACGCGGAGGAACCCTCAATCATCATCCTCATCGCGTCCGCTGAAGGTCCACACCCGGCGCGGACCCGCGTGCTCGGCGAGGCGGGTTTCGCCGTCTTGGTTAATGAGGTCGATTTTTCGGGAATCCGTCCGCTCTCCGATCTCTCGGGCCAGGGCCTCGGAGTGGGTGACGACAATCAATTGGGTCTCCGGCGGCACGGCGGCAATCAATCCCGCGAGTGCCGGCATCAGTCCGGCATGCAGGCTGTTCTCTGGTTCATTGAGCACGATCAGTGGCGGCGGCTTCGGGGTGAGTAGCGCGGCGCACAGGCAAAAAAAACGCAGCGTGCCATCGGACAACTCGCTGGCGTCCATCCAGCGCTTCAGGCCCGGACGCAGGATCTGGAGCTGAAAGCGCGCGTTTGCATCGAGCGTCCTCCAGCGGGTGCCGGGGAAACCCTGCTCCACGGCCTCCCGCAATGGTTCGCCGCGACCAGTCTCGACGATGGTGCGCAGGGTCGCCGCGAGATTCGCTCCGTCGTGGGCCAAGACCGGTGACCATGCGCCGACCTGCGGACGACGGAGGATGGAATCCAGGTCCGTGCGGAACTGGTGGTAGAACCGCCACGACAGCAGGATCTCCCGTGCCGCGGAAAGTCCCGGGAACTCAATCCCGTCCCGGATTTCCGAGAGCATCGATTCCGGTGCATGCAGCGGCAGCGGCGAAGACTCGAACACCCCTTCGCGGTTACGGAGCTGCACGGCGGGCCCCTTGCGACGCGCGACTTCCCGTCCCTTGCCCTTCTGGTGCAGGCGCAGGCTTTCTTGTTTGAGATCCGGATCGGTGCGGAAGTCGGTGTCCTGTCCGGGAACAGTGGGAACCAATCCGCACTCCATCGTGTAGTGGAAGAAGTCGTGCTCCAGCTCCCACTCCACCCGGATCGGCTTGTCCTTTTTCCGCTGTCCCGCCCAGGCCACGCTTGGCATGCCGCCCTCGGCCGCGATTGCCGCGGCGAAGTTCCCCTCCGCCATCCGCTGCATCATCGCCAGTGCACGGTAGAGGTTGGACTTCCCGACGCCATTGCCGCCGGTCACCACGGTCACGCGCCCCAGTTCCAACCGGAAGTCGAGCAGGGAGCGGTAGCCGCGGAGGTGGAGGGTGCGGAGCATCAGTGGGAGGATGGAGGAAAAGGATGGTGTTGGGAATGCAGGTTTTCCACGCGCTGACATTCGAAAAGAGCCCGGCGTTTCCCATGGCGGTGGGGGATGATCGGAGTTGGGATGTTCCCGTATGAACAGCCCCGTCGAACCGCACGCCCAACTGGTCCCCATCGAGCTCGAATCCGGTCTTCCCGCGTGGAGCGATTCCCAGTCCGGTGGCGCTTATCTGAAGTCCGCCGACTACTGGGAATGGCTCGCACATCAGCCGGGGCGCATGGAGACGTTGCCTGCACGAGGTGGTTCCGCCGCGGTGTTGGAGGATGCCGATGCTCCCGCCCGTATTTGTCCGGAGTCCGGCTCGCTCATGACCCGCTTCCGCGTCGGCCATGGATTCTCCTTCTTTATCGACCGTTCGCCCACCGGCGGATTCTGGCTGGATGCCGGGGAATGGACGGCGCTGAAAGAGCGGAACTTTCACGACGAAATCCACCGCGTTTTCACCGATGTCTGGCAGAGGGGCGTCCGTTCCGATGCCGCCCATGAGGCCTTGGAAGCGGGGTTCCGCGAACAGCTCGGCGAGGAAGGTTACGCACGGGCGCTCGAGTTCCGGGACTGGCTTGCCGGACAGCCGAACCGCAGCCGCGTGCTGGCGTGGGTTTCCGAGCCGCTCAGGCACGGTGGGCATTGATCACTCCATCGGGGCCAGCAGCGCGCCGAGGGTGTTCGAGTCGAGGCGGGTGGAGACGTCCGCGTCGGCGAGCAGGGCGTTGGCGAGCTGGCTCTTCTGCTGCTGGAGCTTGTGGATGCGCTCCTCGACCGTGCCCTGGCAGATCAGCTTGTGGACGAAGACCGGCTTGTCCTGGCCGATCCGGTAGGCGCGGTCGGTGGCCTGGGCTTCGGCGGCGGGGTTCCACCATGGGTCGTAGTGGATCACGGTGTCCGCCGCCACCAGGTTGAGACCGGTGCCGCCCGCCTTCAGCGAGATCAGGAACACCGAGGCATCGCCCTCCTGGAACTCCTTCACCAGCCCGCCGCGGTTCTTCGATTCACCGGTGAGTTTCAGGAACGAGATCTTCCGCGCCTTCAGCCCGTCCTCGATGATCTGGAGCATCGAGGTGAACTGGGAGAACAGCAGCGTGCGGCGGCCTTCCTCGACCAGCGTCTCCAGTAGTTCGAAGAGGTAGTCCAGCTTGCCGGAGCCGGCGAGTTCCGCCTCCAGCTTCGACTCGCCTTCGAGCTTCAGCAGCCGCGGGTCGCAGCAGATCTGGCGCAGCTTCATCAGCGCCTCCAGGAACACCATCTGCGACTTGTCGAAACCGCGAGCCGCGATCGCCTGGCGCACCCGCTTGTCCATGGCGGCGCGGATGGTTTCGTAGAGATCCTTTTGGCCGGAGGTCAGCTCGACCATGTGGACCAGCTCGGTCTTCGGCGGCAGTTCCTTCGCCACCTGGTCCTTGGTGCGGCGCAGGATCAGCGGGGCCACGCGCTTTTTCAGCGCGGCCTGGCGTTCCTCGTCGCCATTGCGCTCGATCGGCGTGCGGAAGCGGCGGTTGAAATCCTCCTGGCTGCCGAGGAAACCGGGCATCAGGAACTTGAGCTGGCTCCACAGTTCGCCGAGGTGGTTCTCCACCGGCGTGCCGGACAGGCACAGGCGGTGGCGGGCGTTGAGCTTGCACGCGGCCTGCGCGACCTTCGCCGACGGGTTCTTGATGTTCTGCGCCTCGTCCAGCACCGCGAGGTGGAACGAATGCTCGGCGAGCTTGTCGATGTCGCGCTGGAGCAGGGCGAACGAGGTGAGGACCACGTCCGCGTAGGGGATCGAGCGGAAGTACTTTTTCCGCTCCGGGCCATCGAGCAGCAGGATCCGCAGCTCGGGGGCGAACTTCCGGATCTCCGCCTGCCAGTTCGGCACCACGCTCGTCGGCGCGATCACCAGCGACGGCCGCTTCGCATTGCGGCCGCTGGCTTTCTCCGCGAGGATGTGGGTGATGGTCTGGAGCGTTTTGCCGAGGCCCATGTCGTCGGCCAGGATGCCGTGAAGCTCGTGGCGGGCGAGGAACTGCATCCAGCGGAAACCGGAGAGCTGGTACGGACGCAGCTCGGCCTTCAGCCCCTCCGGCGGCGGTTCCGGGTTGATGCCCTCGAAGCCGTTGAGCTTCTCCGCCAGCTCGGCGAGGCGCGGCGGCGGCTCGATCCCGAACTCGGCCAGTCCCAGCGCGGCGGCGTCGAGCGGGTGCAGCGGCATCTTGCCGCCCTTGAACCGGCGCGGGTCGATCAGCGCGGCGAAATGCTTGAGAATCTTCCGCACCCGCGCGGCGGGCAGGCGCAGCGCGGTGCCGTCCGGCAGGTAGTGCAGGAAGTGGCCGTCGGCGGGGAACTCCAGCGATTCCTCCAGCGCGCCCTTGTCGAGCAGCGCGGCGAGGATCGGCAGCAGGTCGATCGACTTGCCCGCCACCTCGATGCCTACCGAGAGGTGGAACCAGCCGGTGGAGTCGTCCTCGAGGGTGAACACCCAGTTGTCCGGGTCGAGGTCGATCACGTCGTAGCCCACGTCGCGATCCACCTCGAAGGTCCATTTCGCCGCTTCCAGCAGCTCGCGGCCGCGCGAACGCAGCCACGGCCAGAACTCGTTGATCGGGCCGTGCACCGGCGAGGGGAACCACAGGCCCGCCTCCTTCGCGGAACCTTTCTTCCCGGCCAGCGATAGCAGGAAACGGAACTCGGCGTGGCCCGCCAGGCTGCCGAGACCCACCTGCTGGAGCGTCTGCACCGCGTTGTATTCCGCCGCCACGTCGCGCCGGATCACCAGCGGCCCCTTTTTCGTGTCCACGCGGAATTCACGTGGCGCGGCCGTGCCGGCCAGCGGGATACGATGCTCGCCGTAGATCGCGAACGGGCGCGCGACCACCCAGTCGCCCTGGTCCGGCATTTTCAACGCCTGGAGCAGCAGTCGGATCACCTTCGAGTCGGTGGACTCGCGGACCAGTGAAAGATGGAAGGCGGGGGCGATCTCGACGTGCGGGATGTCCTCGGGCGCGGGCACCAGCTCGGCGGCGGTCGCGAGCTCAGGGGCCTGGCGGCTGCGGACGGTCGCGCCCTCCAGCACCCGGACCAGCGTTTTCGGTTTCGAAGCCTCGGTCAGGATCGCCGCGGCGTGCGGGCAGAACCGGCCGAACTCGCACGAGCAGTTCGTTTCGAACTGCCAGCCGTCCCCGGCCACCCACAGCGGCACCTCGCAGTCCTCCCCGGCCACGGTGGCCCGCAGCGTCAGGTTGTTGTCGTCCGGCCGCTCGGCGGCCAGCTCGCGGACCTTGCTTTTCAGCTTCTGCCCGGCGGCCAGGTGCTCCTCGTCGAAACGCTCCTGCCAGAGGAGGTTTTCGAGGTAGTCACGGATGGCGGCGGTGGTGGGCAAGGGGCGGAAAGCATGCAAGCCGCGGGGCCGGAGTCGAGGCTTTAGCGCGTCTCATTCTTGCTCCGGTGGCGGGTTTTGTGCGAGAATGCTCCATGGCGATCTACAATCCCGCGTTGCAGGTCTTCCTCATCCCCCTGTGGGACCACTCCATCACGCTGCGCGAGGGCATGCGGCGGCTGCTGGCCATCGGCAACGACCAGGGCGAGGTGCCGTTCCTGGTGAAAATCATGGAAAACCCGGCGTTCGACCTGCCGCCGCTGTCGATGTTCCGCGGCCGGGTCACGCTGGAGCAGCACGATTGCGTGCACCTCTTGCTCGGGCGAGGCACCACGCTCTACGACGAGGCTTTCACCATTGGCTTCACGATGGGTTCCTCGAAGGAAATGAGCACCGCCGCCACCCGCTGGTTCGCCACCGTGGCGGGGCGGTGGTATCCGAAACCGTATCGCTTTCCTAAATCCGCCCGCCGCATCTTCACCGATGCCGTGCATCTGGGAGCGGTATCGGAATGCAAGCCACTGGATCGCATCGACTTCGAACCATTGATGGGACTCACCCTCCATGAAGCCCGCCGAAAGCTCGGGATCGAGGAGGAGCTCCTCCAAGCCTACTACAACGTCGAAGCCACCCGGAACCCGAAGATCACCGCCTGCCGGAGGCTTCACAAGGAGTAGGGACATTCTTGTCCCGTCTCTTGAATACTTGCCAGCGGAGCTGGGTGGTTTTTTTAAACGGGACAGGAATGTCCCTACCCCTTGGTGAAGAGCCTCAGCAACTCCCCCGCTGCCGGGCTGGTCCCCGTGCCGCGGCGTTTCATCAGGCTGATCACCCGGTGCAATCCCTCCCTTGCAAACGGCCGGAACACGACCCCATCCCCGAGGTCCCGCACCGCTAGCTTCGGCACCACGGTCACCCCCAGACCTGCGGCGACCATCGCCAGCGCGGTCGAGAGCTGGTCGCAGCGCAGCCCGGGATTCGGCTCGCGGATCTTGCACACCCGCAGCGTGCGGTCGGAAAGACAGTGCCCGCCCTGAAGGTGGATCAACTCCGACGCATCCAGGTCCGCGGGCGTCGGCGGGGCTTTACGGGTCGCCAGCGGATGATCCGCCGGGGCGGCCAGCAGCAGCGGCTCGCGGAACAACTCGCGCAGGTGCAGCGACCAGCGTTTGCGCTCCGCTTCCGCCACGTCGCTGAGGATCGCGAACTCGATCGCGCCTGACACCACCTGCGGGATCAGATCCGCGGTGCGGGCCTCGGACACCGCGAGGTCGATCCCGGGAAACCGCTTCCGGAACGGTCCCAGCAAGCGCGGCAACAGGTAGGGCGCTATGGTGGGGATGATCCCGAACGCCACCCGCCCGGACTGGAGCTCGCGCCGCCCGGTGAAGGCATCCTTCACCCGCTCCGTTTCCTCCAAGATGCGTCCGGCGTGCTCCATCAGCAGCGTGCCCGCGGCGGTGGGTTCCACGCCGCGCGGCTTGCGGATCAGCAGCGGTTCGCCCAGCTCCGCCTCCAGCGCCTGGATCTGCTGGCTGAGGGCGGGCTGCGAGAGATGGCAGCGTTTCGCCGCGGCGGTGAGCGATCCCTCCTCGAGGATCGCGCGCAGGAGTTCGAGCTGGCGGATTTCCATGGTGTCCGATCCATAAGTAAATCCAATGCCTTGTTTCGCAACAAGCGATTACCTGGATGGCGGGTTTCCGGGCATGATCACGTCGTTCCTCAAAGGCCATGATCTACTTCCTGCGAAACCACTACCCCGCCGAGTTCCGGAGCTTCGTCCTGATGTGGCGGGAAACCACGCCCGCCGATGGCAACCGCCTCCGCCATGTCATTGCCGCCGTGCTCTCCGGGCTCTCGATCCTCGGCATCCTCTTCCTTTCCTGACCGCAACCCATGAAACCGACCCTTACCACCACCGCAGGCAATCCCGTCGCCGACAACCAGAACTCCCTCAGCGCCGGACCGCGCGGTCCGCTGCTGCTGCAGGACTACCAGCTCATTGAGAAGCTCGCCCACCAGAACCGCGAGCGCATCCCCGAGCGCGTGGTTCATGCGAAGGGCTCCGGCGCGTTCGGCACTTTCACCGTGACCCACGACATCACGAAGTACTCGAAGGCCGCCATCTTCTCCCAGGTTGGCAAGCAGACGGAAACGCTGCTGCGCTTCTCCACCGTGGCCGGTGAACGCGGCGCGGCCGATGCCGAGCGCGACGTGCGCGGCTTCGCGCTGAAGTTCTACACCGACGAGGGCAACTGGGATCTGGTGGGCAACAACACGCCCGTCTTCTTCGTTCGCGATCCTCTGAAATTCCCGGACTTCATTCACACCCAGAAACGCCATCCGCGCACCAACCTGCGCAGCGCCACCGCGATGTGGGATTTCTGGTCGCTCTCTCCGGAGAGTCTGCACCAGGTCACCATCCTGATGTCGGACCGCGGCCTGCCGAAGAGCTACCGCCACGTCAACGGCTACGGTTCCCACACTTACTCGCTGCTGAATGCCGCGGGCGAACGCTTCTGGGTGAAGTTCCACTTCAAGACCCGCCAGGGCATCGAGACCATGACCAATGCCGAAAGCGAACAGGTCATCGCCAAGGACCGCGAATCGTCGCAGCGCGATCTCTACGAGGCGATCGAGCGGGGCGATTTCCCGAGGTGGGACGTGAAGATCCAGGTGATGCCGGAGGCCGATGCGGAGACGTACCACCTCAATCCCTTCGATCTCACCAAGGTCTGGCCGCACGGCGACTACCCGCTCATCGACGTGGGCGTGCTGGAGCTGAACCGCAACCCCGCGAACTATTTCCAGGAGATCGAGCAATCGGCCTTCTCCCCTTCCAACATCGTGCCGGGCATCGGCTTCTCGCCGGATAAAATGCTCCAGGCCCGCATCTTCTCCTACGCGGACGCCCACCGCTACCGCGTCGGCACCTGGTATGAGGCCCTGCCGGTGAACCGTCCGAAGTCCGCGGCCAACCACTACCACCAGGACGGCGCGATGAACTTCGCCACGCCCGCCGCCAGCGACGCCTACTACGAACCGAATAGCTTCAACGGTCCCATCGAGCACGAGCGCTTCGCCGAGCCGCCGCTGAAAATCTCCGGCGATGCGGACCGCTACAACCACCGCGAGGGCAACGACGACTACACCCAGCCCGGCAACCTGTTCCGCCTGATGAGCGATGCCCAGCAGCAGGCGCTCTTCGGCAACATCGCCGCCGCCATGGACGGCGTGCCGCTTCCAATCATCCACCGCCAGCTCGCTCACTTCCACAAGGCCGACCCTGCCTACGCCGCTGGCGTGGCGAAGGCCCTGGAAATCGACTGGACCGCCAGCGGCGCTTACCCGAACGAGCCGGTCGGAGCTGGCAGCGCCTGAGAACCCCAACCTGACCGGAACCATGCACGCCACCGCCGCCGAGGAAGCCCGCTACGCCGAGCTGCAGCGCATCGCGCTCGACGCCGCCCGCCACGGAGACATCGCCACGCTCGCGCCCATGCTGGACGCGGGCCTGCCGGTGGACCTCCGCGATGAAAAGGGCAACTCCCTCCTCATGCTCGCCGCCTACCACGGCGAGCAGGCGGCGGTGGAACTCCTGCTCGGACACGGGGCCGATCCCGATGCCCGCAACGACCGCCAGCAAACGCCGTTGGCCGGGGTTGCCTTCAAGGGCCATCTGGAAGTCGCCCGTGTCCTGCTCGCCGCCGGGGCGGATGCTGCCGCGGACCAAGGCGGCGGTCGGACCCCGGCGATGTTCGCCGCCATGTTCGGCCACACCGACCTGCTCACCCTGCTGAATGAAAAATCCGAGCGCCCGCGGTCGCGGATGCTCGGATTGAAACTCACCAGTTGGGCGCGGCTGGTGTCCGCGTTGCGGCGTTGGTTCGCGCGCCGCGAAGTAGCGCGAAGCTGAGCTTCGCGTGCGGGGCAGGGTGCTTTTCAAGGCAAGGGCATCCTCCCCCCATGCGATCCACGAGAAGGATGCGAAGCCAAGCTTCGCGCTACCCTATTTCGCCTCCAGCGCCTTCTCGACCGCCTCGCTCACGTCGGAGAGGTCCGGCTTGGTCTTCGGTTCGAAGCGCGCGATCGGCTTGCCGTCCTTGCCGATCAGGAACTTGCCGAAGTTCCACTTCACATCGCCCGGGAAAGCTCCCTGCGGGCCGGTCAGCGCGGCGTAGAGCGGGTGTTGCTCCGGGCCTTTCACGTGGATCTTCTCCATCAGCGGGAAGGTCACGGCGTAGGTGCTTTTGCAGAATTCCTGGATCTCCGTGGCGGTGCCGGGTTCCTGGCCGTTGAAGTCGTTGCAGGGGAAGCCCAGGATCACCAGGCCCTTCTCCTTGTATTTCTCATACATCGCCTCCAGCGGCTTGTACTGCGGCGTGTTGCCGCACTTCGAGGCCACGTTCACCACCAGGACGACTTTGCCATTGTAGTCCTTCAGCGAGGTTTCCTTGCCCTGGATGTCCTTGAACGGGATCGCGGTGAGGTCGGCGGCGAAGGCGGAGGCCGCGAACACGATCGAGGGAATGACGATTCGGTGGAGCATGAGTGCCACCGTAACAGCCATTCGGGCCCGCGCATTTCAAAAAACCGGATCTTTCGGCCGAGAAAATCCCCGTTGCGATCTAACGGATCTGAATAAAGGTATCCGGGAATGCGTTGAAAATCACGTCATGAAAAACATCCCGACCCTCGTGTTCGGTGCCCTTCTCACCGTGGCAGCCGCTGTTCCCGCGGAAGCAGCTCCCTATCATCATGGCCCCACGTATCCGTCCCGCCCACCGGGCTACTACCCCGGCCCGCCGCCGGCCCTGGTCTACCCGCAGCGTCCGGCCAGCCCGCGCGAGCGGAAGGAAATTCGTGCCCAGCTCCGCCTCCGCCAGCTTGGCTACTACCACGGCCGCGTCGATGGCGACATCGGCCCGGTGACCCAGCGCGCCATCGCCCGCTTCCAGCGCGACCACCGCCTCCGCGTCACCGCGTGGCTGGACGTCTTCACCCTCCGCGCCCTCGGCGTGCTCTGAGGAGTTGAGGCTTCAGCCGAGGAAGGTCTTCAAGGGGGGCGGAGTCTGGTGACTTCGCCCTTTCTGCATCCACCGGATGCCCTTGCCGCAGACCAAGCATCCCGCTATCCGCTGCGCATGACCGTCGAGAAACGCATCGGGGATCTACTGGATGGCATCGAGCGCCAGCACGGTTTCCGCATCCTCTACGCCTGCGAATCCGGCAGCCGTGCGTGGGGCTTTGCCTCCCCGGACAGCGATTACGACATCCGCTTCCTCTTCGTCCACCCGCGGCACGCCTACCTCGCCATCGGGGGCGCCACTTCGGCCATCGATCTCCCGATCGTGGATGAACTCGATGCCGGCGGCTGGGACGTGCGGAAGGCGGCGGGCCTCCTCGGGAAATCGAACGGCGCTCTCCTCGAGTGGCTGCATTCTCCCATCGTCTATCGCGAAGAACCCGGTTTCCTAGGCCGCTGGCGCGCCACGGCCCGCGACGTCTTCTCGCCGCGCGCCGCCTCCGATCACTACCGCGGTCTCGCGAAGCAGATGTGGCTCGGCAAGCTCCAGTCCGACCAAGTCCGGGCGAAGGACTACCTCTACGCCCTCCGCGCCACCCTCGCCGCGCGTTGGATCCTTTCCGGCAAGGGCATCCCATCGGTCGCCTTCGCGGAACTGTTGCCGATTGCTCCGTCCGATGTGCAGGAGCTGGTGCCAGCCCTGCTGAAACACAAAGCCGCCACCAACGAGGGCGAACGCATGGCCCGTCTGCCGGTGCTCGATGCGTTTCTGGAGGAAGCCTCCGGACAGTTCGACGATCTGCCGGACCGCTCACACGCGGACCTGGCCGTGCTCGACCGCCTGTTCGCCACCGAACTGCGTGATCCCGCCACCACGATTCTCAAGCCGGAGGACCTCACCTTGGATCGCGTCCGCCAGCCGGACCTGCTGTTGTTCGATACCGTTGCGGGCAGCCACGCCTATGGCACCGCGGTTGAGGGCTCGGATGAGGACCGCCGCGGCGTCTTCCTCGCGCCGACCTCGTTCCTGTTCGGACTCGATGCCATCGAGCAGGTCGCCGATGAACGCAACGACGAGGTCTACTATGAGCTCGGCCGTTTCGTGGAGCTGCTGCTGCGGAACAATCCGAACGTCCTTGAGCTACTCGCCTCGCCGGACGACTGCATCCGCTACCGCCATCCCTTGTTCGACCGTCTCCGGCCGGAGCTGTTCCTGTCGAAGCGCTGCGCCGCCACCTTCGGCGAATACGCCATGGGCCAGATCCGCAAGGCCCGCGGGCTGAACAAGAAGATCGTCAATCCCCAGCCGGAGCGGCGCATGGAACTGCTCGAGTTCTGCCATGTGCCGGAAGGCCAGGGCAGCCTGCCGGTCCGCGATTGGCTGGCGGCGCGCGGCCTGCACGCGGAAGACTGCGGCCTCACCGCCCTGACCCACGCCAGCGACCTCTTCGCGATCTACCATGATCCCGCCGTGAACTACCGCGGCATCGTGTCGCCGAAGGATCCGGACGCGCTCCATTTCAGCAGCGTGCCGAAGGACGCCGCGCCCATCGCCTGGATGACCTGCAACCGCGATGCCTTCCGCGCCCACTGCAAGGCCCACCGCGAATACTGGGAATGGGTCGCCAACCGCAACGAGCAGCGCTACCGCACCAACGCGGAGCACGGCCGCGGCTACGATTCCAAGAACCTCCTCCACACCCTGCGCCTGCTCGACATGGCCGAGGAAATCGCCCGCGAGGGCGTGCTGCGGGTCCGCCGCCCGAACCGCGACTTCCTGCTCCGGGTCCGCGCCGGGGAGTTCGAATACGACGAACTCGTCGATCGCGCCGAGCAGCAGCTCCTTCGCGTCCGCCAGGCATTCGAGAAGAGCTCGCTGCCGGACGAACCCGATCGCGACCGGATCAACGCCCTGCTCGTCGACATCCGAAACGAGTTTGAAGTAGCACAAGTTTCCAACTTGTGAGCGCTGGCGGCGGACCGTGGTGAAATACCCGCGACATTTCCCATGGGTCCGCTGCACCCATGCGCAAGTTGGAAACTTACGCTACCTCAGCCCCTCAAACACCAGCCCGAATTTCGCCAGGTACTTCTTCAATCGGTCCGCGTCGTTCGTCACCGCCCGCTTCTTCCGCGATACCGCGAACAACTGCCTTCCCGCTTCCGACAGCGTCTTCGAGCGACGGCACACCGCCACCACGTGCGCGAGCTGCACCCGGTCGAACGGATCGATCTTTTCCACCCGCTCCCCGAGCACCTCTTCCAGATCCACGCCGTCCGCCGTGCCGCCCGCGCCCGGCCGGTGCCAGCTTTCGCGCAGGCGGTCGATTTCCTCGTCCACTTCCTCCACCCGGATGCGTCCGCGCGGTGCCAGCGTGGCCATCCGCGTGACCGCCGCGTTCAGGTCGCGGAAGTTCCCGGACCACGGCGTGTCCACCGCCTCCGCGAAGGCCAGGAAACGCTGCCGTGCCTCCTTGTTGAAACTCGCCTCACGCCCGTGCGATCCCGCGAACCGGCGCAGCTCGTAGTCCAGGTTCGGCGCGATGTCCTCCCGCCGCTGCGCCAGTGAGGGCAGCGTGAAGGTCCACAGGTTGATGCGTGCCAGCAGGTCCTCGCGGAAGCGCCCCTGCGCCACCTCGCCGCGCAGGTCGCGGTTGGTGCCCGCGATCAGAAGGAAATCGCTCGTCGCCGGGCGGTCGGAGCCCACCGGCAGGAAGGTCTTGTCCTCCAACGCCCTCAGCAGCATCGCCTGCTCGTCCAGCCCCAGTTCCCCTATCTCGTCGAGAAACAGCATGCCGCCGTCCGCCTCCCGCAGCAGCCCCGGCCGGTCGCGCTGTGCGCCCGTGAACGAGCCCCGCACGTGGCCGAACAGAGCCGAGGCCGCCGTGTCGCCCTGGAGGGTCGCGCAGTTGATCTCCACGAAGGGCCCCTTCAGACCGCCGCGCTGCTTCTTCAGCTCGTGCAGCCGCCGCGCGAGCTGGGACTTCCCCGCGCCGGTCGCGCCGTGCAGCAGGATCGGGGCCTTCGACCGCAGCGCCACTTGCTCGATGCGGTCGATCATCCGGTTGAACGCGGAGTTCCGCGTCGCGATCCCGCTCTTCAGGAAATCCGTGGCCTCCGCCTGCTCTTCGGCGAAACGGGTACTAAGTTTATCGTACTTCGAGAGATCCAGGTCGATCAGTGAGTAGCTCGCGCGCGGGGCCTTGCGATGGCTCTTCCCCACCGGCGGCGAGGTCTGGATCAGCTTCCCCGGAAGGGTTCCCGCCTCGTTCAGCAGGAACAGCGAGATCTGGGCGATGTGGGTGCCGGTGGTGATGTGGACGTAGTACTCCTCGTGCTCCGGATCGAAGGGGTAGGCCCGCGCCCAATCGTGCAGCGCCCCGTACACCGCCTCCAGGTCCCACGGGTCGCGCCCGAACGCAACCTCGTGCAGCCGCGCCTCGGTTTCCGGCGAGACCTGCCGCACGTCCGCCAGCACCTGCCCGGACAACTTCGAAAAGCTCTTCTCGGCCAGCAGTTCGAAGCGGTCGAACAGCAGCTCCTCGTGCTGGAACAGCGAAACCGTCGGTCGCCAGGTGTCCCAGCGGTCTTCCCAGAAGCCGTGGTCCAGCTTTGTGCCGAGGATTCCGATGGCCACTCGCTTCATGGATAAATTCTTATCCGATAAGCGATTCTAAAGGAAGAAAATAGCGACCGATTCCGACCCTCGAAAAAATCCGAACATTTTTAATCAATTCGTAGTGAGTGAATTGCGATTGGTGGATTTTGCCTCTCACCCCCTTTGGCACGGGCCATGCCAATACCTCTTTCGTCCGGCGCAACTCCCGGACATCCCCACCATGGCCAATCGCAACCTCTTCCAGACCATTCGCGGCGTCCTCGCTCCCCGCACCGATGCGGTCAACGACGCCCAGGCTCCCGCCTACGCCGGTTCCCCGGAGGCCGCGCTCGCTCAGCTCGCCGCCACCGGCTGCCTGAACCGCACGTTCTACGCGACCGCCGAGACCCAGCTCGACCGCGTGCTGGAGTTCGCGAAGCAGGTGGACGTGGATTTCCTCGCCCGCACTGCCCTCTATGCCCGACGCCGCGCGTTCATGAAGGACGTGCCCGCCCTGCTCTGCGCCGTGCTCGCCACCCGCGATCTCGACCGGCTCGCCGAAGTCTTCCCGCAGGTCATCGACAATGGCCGGATGCTCCGGACCTTCGTCCAGATCCTCCGTTCCGGCGTCACCGGCCGGAAGTCGCTCGGCTCCGCGCCGAAGCGCCTCGTCCGCCAGTGGCTCGAACGCGCCACCGAGCGCCAGCTCATCGACGCCTCCATCGGCAACGCGCCGTCGCTGGCGGACATCGTGAAGATGGTCCACCCGCGTCCGGCCGAGCCGTCCCGCGAGGCGTTCTACGCCTGGCTGATCGGAAAGCCGTGGAACCCGGACGTCCTGCCCGCCGCGCTGCGCTGCTTCGAGGACTGGAAGCGCGACCGCGCCGGTGACATCCCGGCCGTGCCCTTCCAGATGCTCACCGCGCAGGACCTCGGTGAAAAGGAATGGGCCGCCATCGCGCGGAATGCCTCGTGGCAGACCACGCGGATGAACCTGAACACCTTCCTCCGCCACGGCCTCGCCGGAAATCGGGAACTCGTCGCCACGCTGGCCAAGCGTCTCGCCGATCCCGAAGCGATCCGTCGCGCCCGTGTCTTCCCCTACCAGTTGCTGGTTGCCTTCCTCAACGCCGCGGCGGAAATGCCGCACGCGATCAAGGAGGCGCTCCAGGATGCGATGGAAGCCGCGCTCGGAAACGTGCCGGACATCGCCGGGCGGGTGGTCGTGTGCGCGGATGTGTCGGGATCGATGCAGTCTTCCGTGACCGGTTACCAGAAGGGCGCGAGCTCGAAGGTCCGCTGCGTCGATGTCGCCGGTCTTATCGCCGCTGCCTTCCTGCGGAAGAACCGGGACGCCCGCGTCCTGCCCTTCGAGTGCGACGTGGTGAAGCTGAAGCTCAATCCCCGCGACAGCGTCATGACCAACGCGGCGAAGCTGGCGAAGGTCGGCGGCGGCGGAACGAACTGTTCGGCCCCGCTCCGGTTGCTGAACGCGGAGAAGGCCCAGGCCGACCTCGTGATCTACGTCTCGGACAACGAGTCGTGGATGGATGCCCGCCAGGGTGGCCGCGGGACCGCGGTGCTCGCGGAGTGGAATCTCTTCAAGCAGCGCAATCCGAACGCCCGTCTCGTCTGCATCGACCTGGTGCCGAACACCACCGTGCAGGCACCGGACCGCGCGGACATCCTCAATATCGGCGGATTCAGCGACACCGTCTTCGACCTCGTCGCCGCCTTCGCGGCGGGAGCGGACGGAACGGACCACTGGCTCCGCGAAATCGAAAAGCAACCCCTCAAGACACGACTGAAAATCGCATGACCTTTTGCCGCCGCGGCGAATGCCGGCGGGAATACATCTCGAAAGCAGATAGCGGGTTCGACTCCCGTCGGGCTGATCGACCAGTCCGGACGCCGATGGCCGGCACATTCTCACCCTCCTTGCCGCCGCGTCGGCATCCCCTCTCCACGAATGCCCGGAAGATTACATTTGGGACCGGCATGGCAGGTTCGGATACGAACCCAAGCGGCCGGAATGTTCTTCCGCCAATTCTTGTCGTGGACCTCCTTCAAACACACGCCGAATGCCAGGCGGGACTACATCACCACTGAACCGCGGGCCTGAGAACCCGCCCGGATCAAATGATCCGGTCACGTCCCGCCGCTCCTTGTCGGCACCTCCTTTCGCGAATGCAGGAAAGATTACATTGATTCCATTGGTCGGCGGTTCGAGTCCGCCCCCGTTCCCTCGCTGGGACTGCGGTAGCTCAGGGGTAGAGCAGTGGACCCGTCTCTTTCCGCCCCTTGTCGCGAATCCCCTTCAATCCTTCACGCCGCATACTGGCGCTTTCATTCCAAACCATCCCGAACGGCGAATGCCGGTGAAACTACATCACTTGCCCATGACAACGGACGTTTCACCACTCCTTGTCGCCGTTCCCTCTTCTTCAATCATGCACGCCGATCGTCATCCATGTCCCTGCTGCGGCTACCGCACGCTGCCACTTCCGGCGGGCGGGACGATGGAGATCTGTCCGGTGTGCTTCTGGGAGGATGTCGGGGATGGCTGGTGGGTGCTCGATCTGCCCTGGCTCTCCGAGGCCCAAGCGGAGTTTCTCCTCACGGGAGCTGTGGTGCCTGCGTTCCTCGATTCCGTCCGCAGGCCATTGCCTGAAGAAGAACGCTCGGTTCATTGGCTTTCGGTCGAAGGAATGCGGGAGAAAACCATCCGCTTCATCGAGGAAGCGTTCGCGAAGATTCTTCTCGGCGGTGGCATCAATCTCCGCCAACAGCAGATCATCGACGACTGGGGAACGGAGGAAGAAATTGTCGCGGCTGCCTCGAAAGATCCGTCCGCCCGCTGGCAGGATATTCCGGATGGCGCTTTGGCGGCCCAGTTCGGACTCACGCTTACTTACCTCGATCTGGAATCCATCCACTTCCATCTCCCCGCATTCATGCGATACATCTTGAGGCATTGGTCGATTGTCGATTCCGAGACCGGATTCGTGCTTTCCGATCTCGCCGGAGGCCCGGAATCAAGCGATCACTTCGGACCGAAGTTCCGCTCGCTGGAGGGTAAACAACGCCAGGCCGTGGCGGCGTTCCTCTCTTTTTTCACCCACTACGACCACAGCAAGAATTGGGAAGCCGCCAAGGGCCTCGAAAGAGGATGGAGCAACCACCTCCCCGATTTCGTCCGTCTCGCTTACCTTTGATATCCGTCCTCGACTCATTTCCAACATTTGTCACTCGATCCTTCCACCCATGAATTCCGATCGTCATCCATGTCCCTGCTGCGGCTACCGCACGCTGCCGTCTCCGGCGGGCGGGACGATGGAGATCTGTCCGGTGTGCTTCTGGGAGGATGTCGGAGAGGCATGCTGGCTGATTGACCAGCCGACCCTCGCCGAGGCCCAGCGGAACTTCCTGGCTCATGGAGCCACTGCTGCCCAGTTCCTGAACATGGTCAGACCTCCCTCGTCGGAGGAAGCCCGCTCCGGGCATTGGCTGTCGGTGGAGCAGATGCGGGAAAAGATCCTCCGTTTCGTGGAGGAATCCTTCGAAAAGGTATTGCTCGGCAACGGAATGAATCTGGCCCAGCAGGGACTCCTGGAGGACTGGCATACCGATGCCCAATACCAGTCTCTCGCGGGATCCCCGCAGCTTCGATGGCAAGACATTCCGGATTCCGCCCTCATCAGCCTGCGTCATCTCACGTTGAACTGCCTCGACCCCGTTTCCGTCCGATTCCATCTCCCGGCGTTCCTGCGCTTCACGCTGAAAAGCAATCGCCACCGGGAACTCTGCCACAATCTCATCTTTTACAGCTTGGAATGCGGCCCTACGCCGGATGACCAGCGATTCAACCTGCTTTCGAAGTCACAGCACCAGGCGGTCGCCGCCTTCCTCTGTTTTTATGAACGCTACGATCCGGCTGGGAACGAGGAGGCGACCAAGGGCCTCAAAGCCGGATGGAGTCAATGGGTTCCCGACTTCGTCCGTCTCGCCTACCTTTGATTTTCCAACCACTCCCGATCGGCGGATGCCGGTGAAACTACATTGTTAAAGACAACCTGGTCGTCGGTTCGAATCCGACCCGGACTTCCCCCGGTGGTCCGGTAGCTCAGTCAGGTAGAGCAGGAACGTTCCACCACACCCTTGCCGCCGTTCGATCTCCTTATCAGCACCATGGACAACGAACCCGATCATCCCTTTTTCGAACTCGATGAATATCCGGAGAACCGTGGCCTGATGAAGGTCATGGGCAGTCGGCCTGCCTTTGAACTTCTGCGGGACGCCGTGAACCGGCTTCTCGATGGAGATGAGCGCTCCGTTCTCGTGGGGGATGCCGATATGAACATCGCCTGCATTGAATTCATCAAGACGCCTGAAGAGAAGCGAGTCGAGGCGGAGAGCTTTGGGAACCGCTGCAGCCTGCTGGGCTGTCTCACCCTGATCGTTTTGGTCGCCGTCTTCGCTCTTTTCGGACTCAAGCAATTCGTGGAGCTGTATCTCCTGTAGCAATCCTCTCGATTTCACGCCCTTCCAATTTTCCTTTTCAAAAACATGAACATCCACAAGACCGATGAAGCGCTGGGCTTCATCCCCCTCCCGAATGACTCCGGCAAGCCGATCACCGTGGTCGGAACCGATGCGATCCGCGACCACTTCGACTCCACCTGCCTCCAGCAGGCGGTCAATTCCCGCCTCGCCCCGGGAGTGACGGACGTGATCCTCAACCCGGACGGCCACGCCGGTTACGGTGCGCCGGTCGGCTGCGTGATGGTTTCGCCGACCCACATCTATCCGGGCCCGGTGGGCGTCGACATCAAGTGCTCGATGTCGCTGCTCCAGCTCGACATCCCGGAGGACGCGATCGTCGACAAGAAGGTCCGCCGCGCGTTGATCAACGCCATCATCGAGCGCACTCCGACCGGTGCTGGCCGTGGCCAGCGGACCGTGAAGAAGTCGCGCCGCGTGGACCAGTCGACCGGCGTGCTCGCCGTGACCGAGGGTGCCACCGCCCGCGTCTGCGAGGCCCTCGGCATCCCGCCCGAATGGGCGACCCGATGCGAGGACTCCACGCACCACGGCCACGATGGAACCTACGACGCGCTCCGTAGCCGCCTCGACTTCATCCTCGCCTCCGGGCTGGTGCGGAACTTCGCGTCGAAGATCGAACAGCTCGGCTCCTACGGCGGAGGCAACCACTTCGGCGAGTGCGAGATCACCCGCTTGTCGGACCGTCCGTCGATGCTCGCCGCCGCGGACACCTTCGGCCTGAAGGACGGCCACGTGTCGTTCCTCAGCCACTGTGGATCGCGCGGCCTCGGCAACCTGCTCGCGCAGGGCCAGTTCAAGGACCTGGAGCACAAGTTCCGCCAGTGGGCCACGCCGTTCCCGGCCGGGGACAAGCAGCTCGTCTACGCGCCGCTCGGAACCCCCGAGGCGGATGCCTACCTTGATGACATGGCCATCGGCGCGAACTTCGCCACGGTGAACCACCTGCTCATCAACGCGCTCGTGCTGGAAGCCTTCCAGGAAGTCCTGCCGGGCGCGCAGGGAAACCTCGTTTACTTCATCTCGCACAACATCGCGCGGGAAGAGGTGCTCGATGGCAAGAAGGCCTGGGTCCACCGCAAGGGCGCGACCCGCGCGATCCCGGGCGGTCACTTCTCGCTCGCCGGAACCCCGTTCGCGGAAACCGGTCACCCGATCCTGCTGCCGGGCAACCCGCGCGACGGCTCGGTGGTGATGGTGGCGAAGGGCGGGGCCGAGCGCACCGCCTGGTCGGTCAACCACGGCGCCGGGCGACAGATGGGCCGGAAGCACGCGGCGCGCACGCTCGACCAGAAGTCGGTGGACGCGGACTTCGATGCCTCGGACATCCTGACGAACTGCCGCCAGTACCCGATCGACGAAGCACCGGACGCCTACAAGAATTTCCCGGAGGTGTTGCGGAGCGTCGAGGCCGCCGGTCTCGCCGAAACCGTGGCGAAGCTCCAGGCCCGTTTCGTGATCAAGGACTCCGCCGAAGCGGACGATTAACCAAGGAGTAGGGACATTCCTGTCCCGTCTCTTCGAAAAGGAATGATGAAACCCATCCAACTCGACGGCTCCGAAGGCGGCGGGCAGATGCTCCGCACCGCCCTCTCGCTCGCCATGATCACCGGGCAGCCGTTCCGCATGACGAACATCCGTGGCAAGCGACCGCGGCCGGGCTTGATGCGCCAGCATCTCACCTGCGTCCGCGCCGCGATGGAAGTTTCGGACGGCACCGCCGATGGCGCGGAACCCGGCTCCACGGAGCTGGTGTTCCGCGCCGGGAAGGTACGGCCCGGATCGTACCAATTCGCCATCGGCACCGCGGGCAGCACCGGCCTGTTGTTCCAGACCCTGCTCCCGGCCCTGTGGCACGCGGACGGGGAAAGCACCCTCGTGCTCGAAGGTGGCACCCACAACCCGCTGGCGCCGCCCTTCGAGTTCCTCGACCGTGTCTTCCTCCCCGCCGTGCGCAGGCTCGGTGTCGAGGCCTCACTCACCCTCGATCAAACCGGCTTCGCGCCCGCGGGCGGCGGGCGGATCTCGGCGGTGGTCCGGCCGTGCGGCAGCCTGGCGAAGCTGGAACTGCATGAGCTGGGCACTCCCTTGGAGCGCTCCCTCACCGTCGTCTCGCGTCGCCTGCCCGCCCGGATTCCCCAGCGCATGCTGGAGTCCGCGCGCGCCGTGTTGGAGTGGGACGAGCACTGTTTGGACACCCGTGAGGACGGGCCCGGCATGGGGATCTGCCTGCTGGTCGAGCAGCGTTTCGAGCACGGCTCGGAGCTGTGCTCGTCCTTCGGCGAGATCGGCGTGCTGGCGGAAAAGATCGGCCACCGCGCGGCCCGGGCGATGCAGAATTTCCTCGGCAGCCGGGCGGCCGTGGGCACCCACCTCGCCGACCAGCTCCTCATCCCGATGGCTCTCGCGGGCGGCGGCTCCTTCACCACGATGAAGCCGGACGACCACGTCCGTACCAATATCGCCGTGATCGAGCGTTTCCTGCCGGTGAAGTTCACCGTCCGGGAGGTCGAGCGTGGCCTGCGGGTGATCGCCTGCGGCCCGGCTTGAATTTACCGGGCGTTTACGGACAGCCCGGCGGGGACGCGGTATCCGTGGGGTGTGATGAAAACGCACATCCATTTCCTGTCCGCCGCCTGGCTGGGCCTCGCTCTCCCGTTGATGGCGAAAGGCGCGGAAGACCCGCGCCCGCCGGAGGTCGATCCGTCCCCGGCCAAGAACAAGGTCCAGATCGCCCTGCTGCTCGACACCTCGAACAGCATGGATGGACTGATCGACCAGGCGAAGACCCAGCTCTGGAAAGTCGTCAATACTTTCACCGACGCCAAGCGCGACGGCGAGCCGCCGCGCATCGAGGTGGCCCTCTACGAATACGGCAACAACAACCTCAGCGTCGACAACCAGTGGGTCCGCCAGGTCCAGCCGCTCACCCGCGACCTCGATTCGCTGAGCAAGTCGTTGTTCTCGCTCAAGACCAACGGTGGCGAGGAATACTGCGGCGCGGTCATCCAGCGCTCGCTTTCCGACCTCCGCTGGGATGACGCCAAGGACACCTACAAGGTGATCTTCATCGCCGGCAATGAACCCTTCACCCAGGGCTCCGTTGATGCGCGGAAGGCCTGCAAGGAGGCTCTCGCCAAGGGCGTCACCGTCAACACCATCCACTGCGGCAGCCGCGAGGAAGGCATGTCCGGCTCGTGGCACGATGGAGCCGCGCTCGGTGGCGGAAAGTTCATGGTCATCAACCAGGACCGCGCCATCGTCAGCGTCCCTGCACCGCAGGACAAGCGGATCTCGGAGCTCAACCTCGAGCTCAACAAGACCTACCTCGGCTACGGAAAGGATGGTGCCGCCGGAGCCGCACGCCAGCAGGAGGCCGACCGCGATGCCGACGCGAACGCCAAGTCCGGCGCGGCCAGCAGCCGGATCGCCGCCAAGACCGGCACCAATTACTCGAACACCAGTTGGGATCTCGTCGATGCCTGGAGGGAGAAGAAGGTCGATCCGGCGAAGCTCGCGGATTCCGCCGTGCCCGCCGCCATGCGCGATCTCAAGCCGGAGGAACGCACCGCTTACGTCGAAAAGACCGCGAAGGCCCGTGCCGACATCCAGGAGCAGATCCGCACCCTCAACCGCGAGCGCGAGGCGTTCGTCGCCGAGGAAATGAAGAAGCAGGCCGTGAAGGGGGACAAGACGCTCGATGAAGCCCTCGTCGAGGCCACCCGCGAGCAGGCCACGGCCCTCGGTTACACCTTTGCCAAATAACCCCGCCATGAAAACCACCCTCCTTCTCGCCCTGCTGCCCTGCCTCGCCGTCGCACAGGACGGGCCTCGTCCTCCCGCATTCCTCTTGGTCGGCTCACCCTCACCGGTGCAAGCGGCGCCGAACCCGAAGATCGACTACCCGGGTTTCGTCAAAGCCGCCGAAAGCCTGGAGACCGTCCGTGCTGCGAATCGGATCAGCGAGGACGATTTCCTCCGCATGATGGCCGAGCCGAAGACCGTCGTGCTCGATGCCCGCAGCCAGGCGAAGTTCGATGAAATGCACGTCAAGGGAGCGATCCACCTCGATCTCACCGATTTCAACGCCCCGGCGTTGGAAAAGCTGATCCCGGACAAGACCACGCGCATCCTCATCTACTGCAACAACAACTTCCAGGGCGCCGAGCGCTCCTTCCCCTCGAAGGCCGTGCAGGTCGCCCTCAATGTCCAGACCTTCATCAATCTCCACACCTACGGCTACAAGAACGTGAAGGAACTCGCCCCGCTCATCGAGATCTCGAAGGTGAAACTGCCGATGGAGGGCACGGAGATCCGGAAATAGACGCCGCCTTGCCCACGGCACGCTCCCGCGTGTATCAAGGAAGCCGACATGGCTGAAACCACCATCCTCGTTGTCGAAGACGACCCCGCCGTCCGCCGCGGGGTCGTCGATGTGCTGGAGTACGCCGGTTATCGTACCTTGGAGGCCGCCGACGGCCACGCCGGCATGGACCTCGCGCTGCGGGCGAACTACCGCCTCGCGCTGCTCGATCTGGTCATGCCCGGGCCCTCCGGCTTCGAGATCCTGGAGGCCTTGCGGAAGAAGCGCCCCGGCCAGGCCGTGATCATCCTTTCCGCCCGCGGCGAGGAGAACGACCGCGTCCGCGGCCTCACCACCGGCGCGGATGACTACGTCGTGAAACCTTTCAGCATGAAGGAACTTCTCGCCCGCGTGGATGCCGTGCTGCGCCGCACCTGCGAACGCGCCGCCCCGGCCAGCGAGAGCGCCATCCCCGGCGGCACCGCCGATTTCACCGCCCGCCGCCTGACCTTCGCAGACGGGCGTTGCGAGGAGCTTTCGGAGCGCGAGGCCGACCTGCTGCGCTACCTGGTGGAGTCTCCCGGCCGCATCGTCACCCGCGAGGAAATCCTCCGCCAGATCTGGGGCCTCGATCCCGACCGCACCGAGACCCGCACCATCGACATGCACGTCATGCACCTGCGGACGAAACTCGGCGACAAGGACCAGACCGTCCTCGTCACCGTGCGTGGCAAGGGCTACCGGTTCAACGCGGAGGTGCTGTCATGAAATCGACCGGTGGCGGTTGGTGCATCTGGCTCACGCTCGCCGTGTGCGCGGCCGTGGTCCTGGGTGCGATGACCTGGCTCACCCGCAACGTGCTCGACTCGGAGCGGGACCGCGCGGGCGCCGAGGCCCGCGCGGACCTCCAGGAGCGCATCCGCCTTTCCCTTTGGCGCATGGATGCCGCGGGCGCGGCCATCATCGTGGAGGAAAGCCAGCGCCCCGTGACGGACGTGCCCGGCACACCACCCATTGCCTCCGATACCCCGGTGCGGATGCGCTTCGAACTCGCCGAGACTGGCAGCCTCTCCTCGCGGGAGGGCGAGGAGCGCCTGCCCGAGTTGAAGCGCCTGCTCCGTGAGACCAGCGAGGGCCGCGCGGTCTTTACCGCCGTGTGCGGATCAATCGAGGTCAGCGCCAATGCCTGGGGGGCCAATCTCCAGGAACCGAAGCCAAGTCAGGAATTGAAAGTCGCCGGCAAGCGCGGCGGCAGTGATCCCGAGCAGGCCTATTACAACGTGAAGGAGCGCGCCGAGCGGAGCAAGGCGGTGGAAAGCCAGGTCGCCAAGGCACAGAACACGTTTTCCAACGTCAACAACGGTGTCTACCAAGCCGATAACCAGCCATTGCCCCGCGTCATCCCCCAGATGGATGCCAGCGGAAACACCCGCGTGCTGCTCGATGCCGGGCCGCTCCGCGCCTCCTGGATCGGCGGCGAGCTTTTCCTGCTGCGCCGCATCGTGTGGGAGGGCAGCCCGCCCCGCGGGGGGAAGAGCATCCAGGGCGTCTGGCTGAACTCGGCACCATTGAAAAAGTCCCTCGCCGGAAACATCCGCGATCTCCTTCCCTCCGCCTCGTTGATCGCCGCGAATGGCAGCTCGGACGATGGCATGGTGCTCGCCTCGTTCCCCTTCCGCCTGGTCACCGGTGAGAAGCCTTCGCCCGCGGTGGTCCCCCGCCCCATCGTGATCTCCCTCGCTGCGGGCTGGGCTGCCGCCGTGCTCGCCATCCTCGCCGCCGCCGTGCTCGTCCGCGGCGTGATGCGTCTCAGCGAACGCCGCGCCTCGTTCGTCTCCGCCGTCACCCACGAGCTGCGCACGCCGCTCACCACCTTCCGCCTCTATTCGGACATGCTGGAGGTGGGCGCGGTGAAGGAAGAAAAACGCGGCGACTACCTGCGTGTGTTGTCCCGCGAGGCGGACCGCCTCTCCCACCTCGTCGAGAACGTCCTCGCCTTCTCCCGCATCGAACGCGGCAGCGCTCGCGCCGCCGTGCGCCAGACCAGCGCCCGCGAACTCCTTGAGCCGATGCACGAACGCTTCGCCTCGCGCCTCGCGGCGGTGGGCATGACGCTCGACATGAACCTCGCCGGAGACTCCGCCTCGCGCCTGTTGAAAGTCGATGCCGCCGCGGTGGAGCATGTCCTCTTCAATCTCGTCGACAATGCCGCGAAGTACGCGGGAGAAGGCGCGCTCGCGATCCGTGTCGAGGCCCGACCGCGTGGCGTGGCCATCCGTGTCACGGACGGTGGACCCGGCATTCCCGCGAAGGAGCACAAGCGCATCTTCCGCGCCTTCCACAAGTCCGCCCGCGATGCCGCGGAAACCCGCCCGGGTGTCGGTCTCGGACTCGCCCTTTCCCGCCGCCTCGCCCGCTCCATGCACGGCGACTTATCCTACGAGGATGCCCCCGGCGGCCGCGGTGCGTCCTTCCTCCTGACCCTGCCCTCTTGAAACGAAAACGGGCTGCCGGAATTCCGGCAGCCCGTGTGTTCGCGCGAAGGATCAGTTGTCGTCCTTCTTGCCCTTCTCCCTGTCCTTGCCTGCGCCCTTGCCGGATTGTGGACCGCTTCCACCGGAGGGGGCCACCTGCGGTCCCTTCGGCACCACCCGCTCCACCTGCTTCGGCTCGGGTTGAGGCTTCGGCTGAACCTTGGGTTCAAGCTTCGGAACCACCTTCGGTTCCACCTTGGGAACCTCGCGGCGCTCCACCTTCGGCGTGTCCTGCGGGATCACCTTGCGCTCGATCTCCTTCTTCTCCGGCGCTTCCTTCGGAATCACCTTTTTCGGTTCCACCTTCGGTCCTTTGTCCGGATCGATCTTGGGTCCTTTGTCGGTGTTGCTTTTCGGGCCCTTGTCCATGTCGCCCCTTGGAGTGTCCTGCGGGACCACCTTGCGGCGCGGCTCTTCGCCACCCTTCGGCTCGGTGGAGTCACCGGACTTCGGACCCATGCCCTTCTTGCCCTTGCCTTCATCCGGCGTGTCGATCTTCGGGCCGGGGCCGGGCTTGATCTTGTCGTCGATCGCGGTGTCGCCCTTGCCTTTGCCTTTGCCCTTGTCGAGGTTCTCGTCGCCAGGGATGACGGCCTTCTTCGCCATCGGCAATTTCGGCGGGGCCTCACCCTTCGCCAGCTTGTCCGCGGAGCGTCCCATGATCGGGGACTTCGCGAGCTGGAGTTTCGCGGGGGCCGTGAGCTTCGGAGCATCGCCCTTGGCGGAGCCTTCGAGCTTTTTGCGGTCCATGGCGAACTTCACCATCTCCTTCTTCTGCTCGATGAACTTCGCCTTGTCCGGAGCGGCCAGCGTCTTGAATTTCATCGGGCCCTTCGGATCCTTCGCGTACTGCGAAAGCGGCGTCACGAACGCCATGCCCTTGCCGGGCTTGCCGGCCTGTGCCAGCGCCTGGAGCGCCGCCCAGTTGCGTGGCGGGCGGGCGTTCTCGTTGTCGCGGCGGAACATGAAGTCCGTCTCGCGGGCGTGCAGCCAGCCCTTGTCCTTGCGGTTCAGCCAGATCTCCTTCGCGAAGATCGGGTCGAAGCCGCGGCGTCCCGAGTTGAACGAATAGGCGGCGTAGAACCCGCTGTCGCTGTAACGGGGTGCATAGTAGTCGCCGTAGTAGTAGTGGCCGTAGTTCGGGCGGAGGAACAGGTGGTCGCCGAAGATTGCCAGGCTGATCACCGTGAGCGGCGAATACAGGAAGCCCGGGCGCGAGTAATAGCCGGACGCGAAATGGACCGGCGCGAACAGCACCCCGCGGCGCGGCACGTCATAGTCCCAGTAGCCCGGCACGTAGACATAGCCATGCGGCGTCCAACTGTAGTGCGAGGGAATCCACGTCCACTCCGGTTGTGCGGGTTGCCAGTAGCCGGGGCTCCAGGCGTAGCGGTCCTCCTGATAGAGCCAGCTTCCCGGAATCCACACGTCATTGTCCGAGGTGGAGACCACGCTCGGGCCGCGCTCCAGGCTCGCCGGCGGCTCGGGAAGATACGTCACTTCCTCGGTCTTCGCGTCCGACCAATAGCCGGACACCCATTGGTAGCCGTCATCGAGCGGGTTCCAATAACCGGGTACCCACTGGCGGCCCGGCGGCAGGTTGCGCCAGATGCCGCTGATCCAGATGAAGTCGGCGGTCTCGTCGTCCCACGCCCAGTAGCCGGGGATCCAGGTGACGTTCGTGCCGACCAATTGCTGCTCCGGCGGCACCTCTTCGATCGCGGCCGGCGGCTCCTTCTTCACGATGAGGCCGGGCGTCGGGTTGTAGCTGATCGTTTCGGCGAAGGCCTCGTGCACCGGCCCGCGGGTCAGCGTTTCGACTCCCTCTTGCTGCTGCTCTTCGGCCGGGATGGCCCGCGCCGGTTGGAGCGTGGTCAGAGAGCCGCACAGCGCCCACGCGCCCACGGTTCCCCAGATTGGAATGTGTTTCAGGTTCATGATCGGTCCTTTCTCAAAAAGCGGGTTCTGAATGGGATGCAGTGATCGCTCCCCAAGCTTAAACGCTAAGCGACTTCATGTATTCATGCAAGATGCGGCGAGGGCGTGATTTGCCCGGTGCCGCGTTGCACTCCGCACGGATTCGGCGGGAGAAAAAAGAATCGCGAATGGACCTGAATAATTCGGATTGGTTCTTCGTTCCACCCAGTGTCATGAAAACGACCCAATTGTTCGGTGCCCTGATCGCCGCGACCCTTTCCACCACTTCCCTGGCCAAGGCCGACTGGTTTGGTTCCTACGACGACCGCGGCTCTTACGAAGCCCGTGGCAGCGGCTACGTCGAAGTCGACTACCGCGGTGGCCGCGGCGGTGATTACGACCGCGACCGCGGATACGGTGGTGGCTATGGCGGCGGCTACGGAGGTGGTGGCGGCTACGGCGGCTATCATCGCCGCCCGATGAGCCTCGAAGCCCGCGCCCAGCTCCGCCTCCGCCAGATGGGCTACTACCGTGGCCCGATCGACGGTGACTTCGGCTACGGTTCCCGCCGCGCGCTCGCCCGCTTCCAGCGCGACCACCGCCTCCGCATCAGCGGCTGGCTCGACTGGTCCACCCGCCGCGCGCTCGGCCTCTGATCGGGGCGGAGGTTCATCCCGGATATGAAAAGCGCCGCTCCTCTTCAGGAGCGGCGTTTTCGTGCGAGCATCGTCACGCCATGGCTTTTTCGAGGATGAAGGCGAGCTCCTCCTTTTCGTGATCCGGTAGCGGAGCCGTCCGGGCGAGCTTCTTCAACCGCTCCTTCCGCTCGGGCGGGAGACGGAGAAACGCCCTGTTCTCCCGCTGTCGCCATTGCCTGACCAAGGTCAGCACGAAGGCCGGATCGTGTTCACGGGCATGGCTCAGAAGCAGTTCGAGGCCGTCCCATTTGTTGAAGGCGATGCACAGCTTCATCAGCACGGTGCGCAGCTCGATGGAAAAGCGATTCCAATCGGCGGTGCCGGAAAGCAGATGCACGCCAAGGGCCTGCCCCGCATCACCCAGTCGCCTCCTCGCGACCTTGCCGATGCCAGGCCGTGGATCGTCCGCATCCTGAAGAAACCGGTCGACGTGTTCCGCGATGGAATCCGCGGGCAAACACAGCAGGGCGGCTTTCTTGAGGGCCGCATCATCCGAGTCCAGATGGCGTGCGGCCATGGCACGGCCTTCTGCCGGACAGGTTTCGCACAATCCCTGCAAGGCCACCGGCGCGTAAGCCGCGGTGTTCAGCGCCGCCCGGTAATGGGCGGCGAAGTCCATCGGGGCCAACCGGGCAAGGTGGAATCGGGCGAACTGGCGCAGGCTCTTGCTGGGAACGAGGAGCGTGGTGACCAACTTCGGCACCACCGCCTGTGGTTCGGTTTCCACGAGAAATGTCAGCCATTCGCGGCGGACCGGCACCACGCGCGCATGGTCCAGCCGCAGGGTGGCCGCCTCGCGGTCCTCATCGCCCAAGCGTGGCAACACCGAGCGGATGTACCACAGCAAGGCCGTGCGGTCGTTGCTCTCCAGCAGGGCCCTCCTTGTCCGCGGCCCTGGCACACCGGCTTCCGATTTCAGGATGCCGAGGTAGAGCCCGCGTTCCTTCCCTTGTGCGTGGTTCCAGCACCACAGCCAGGCGTCCTCATCGCGCTCTCCGACAAGAGCCATCCGCCATGCCTCAAGCGCGTCGCGCCGCTCGCGGAATCCGCTGCGTCCGCAATCCCGGAGTCGCTCCACCAGTGGGACCAACCGCATCCGCTCGTTTTGATCCAATTCTCCTACCACCTGCGGCAGATGTTTCTCCGCCAGGTCACGTACCGGCGGAGCCCAATCGTTCAGGCGGACGAACAGCAAGCTGGCCCGGAGCAGGGCAGGCAATTGTCCACGGTGGCGGATCGCCTCCGCCCGGACCTGTCCGGAGTGATGGCAAAGCGCGAGTATCTCCACGGCAGGGCCATGGAGCGTTGGCAGGGGGGCCAAGGGACGGCGGGAGGAAAGCATGTTGCGCCGGATCGCCTCGTCCACCCGCGGCCACATCCGGATGGGGAGTTTCATCGCAAGCTCCATCGCCACCGTTCCCAGCGGCGGGCAAATGCCGCGTTGATCGGTGGCAAGGAGGTCCAAGGACTGGAGCAGGGCGAGTTCGGGCTTTTCCGTCTGGAGGTGGCCGAGGGCGGCATCGAGTTCGGCCGCCGTGGGGAACTTCTCTTCTGGTTCAGAGTTCGCCGCGGTCAGGGCGCGCCAGATCGCCGCCACGGCGGACCGGGCGATTTCAGTGAGGGCGTTCCGTTGGCTCATGGGAGATGGAGTTGGCGAGGAAAACAAAAAGGGCGGCGGTTCCGGAGAACCGCCGCCCTTGGGAAAAAAGCAGGGGTTCAGTTCGCCACGATGCTGACGAGCTTGCCGGGGACGTAGATCACCTTGCGGATGGTCTTGCCGTCGGTGTGCTCCTTCACGCGCTCGCTGGCCTGGGCCAGGGCTTCCACTTCGGTCTGGTCGGCGCTGGTGGAGATGCGGATGCGGTCGCGCAGCTTGCCATTCACCTGCACCACCACCTCGATCTCGTCGGTGACCAGCGCGGCCTCGTCGTGCTGCGGCCACGCGCTCTCGCTGAGCGGCGTGACGCCGCCGAGCAGGGCGTGGATTTCCTCGGTGAGGTGCGGTGCGAAGGGGTTCAGCACGTGCAGCAGCAGCGTGAACTCCTTCAGCGGGGCCACGTCCGCCTGGGTGAAGGCATTCGTGCAGATCATCATCTGCGAGATCGCGGTGTTGAACGACAGCTTCTCGATGTCCTCGGTGACCTTCTTCACCGTCTCGTGCACCACCTTGAGCAGGTCCTTGTCCGTGCACGGCACGTCCTGGACCTTGCCGTTCGACTTCCAATCGCCGGCTTCGGTCTGCTCGAAGGCGATGCGCCAGACGCGGGCGAGGAAACGGGAGACACCCTCCACGCCCTTCATGCTCCACGGCTTCACCTGCTCCAGCGGGCCCATGAACATCTCATAGAGGCGCAGCGAATCCGCGCCGTATTCCTTCACGACGTCGTCCGGGTTCACCACGTTGCCGCGGGACTTGGACATCTTCTGGCCGTCCTCGCCGAGGATCAGCCCCTGGTTCACCAGGCGTTGGAACGGTTCGTTGCTGCCCACGTGGCCGAGGTCGAACAGCACCTTGTGCCAGAACCGCGCGTAGAGCAGGTGCAGCACGGCGTGCTCGGTGCCGCCGATGTACAGGTCCACCATCCCCGGCTTGTCGCCGCCGCCCCAGTAGGACTCGGCGGCCTCGGAGATGAAACGTCCCGAATTACGAGGATCGCAGTAGCGCAGGTAGTACCAGCACGATCCCGCCCACTGCGGCATCGTGTTGGTCTCGCGGATCGAGCCGTCCGGCAGCTCCACCCACTCGCGGGCCTTGCTCAGCAGCGGCTCTGGCGAGCCGGAAGGCTTGTAATCCTCCAGCGGCGGGGCCAGCAGCGGCAGCTCGGCGTCCGGCAGCGCGTAATGCAGGCCGTCCTTCCAGGTCAGCGGGAAGGGCTCGCCCCAGTAGCGCTGGCGGGAGAACAGCCAGTCGCGCAGCTTGAACTGCACACGGCGCTTGCCTTTGCCTTCGCCTTCCAGCCATCCGATCATCTTCGCCTTGGCTTCGGCCGTCGGCAGGCCATCCAGGAAACCGGAGTTCACCGCCGTGCCCGGATCGGTGTAGCCCTGCCAGGCTTGGTCGCCGGCCGGCTGCACCACCTGCACGATCGGCAGGTCGAACTTCTTCGCGAACTCGAAGTCACGCTCGTCGTGCGCCGGCACGGCCATGATCGCGCCGGTGCCGTAGCCCATCATCACGTAGTCCGCGATCCACACCGGGATCTGCTCGCCGCTCACCGGGTTGGTGGCATGCGCGCCGGTGAAAACGCCGGACTTGTCCTTGTTCAGGTCGCCGCGCTCCAGATCGGACTTCGCCGCGCAGGCCGCCACGTAGGCGTCCACCGCCGCCTTCTGGTCCGGCGTCGTGATTTCGGAAACGTAAGGATGCTCCGGGGCCAGCACCATGTAGGTCGCTCCGAACAGCGTGTCCGGCCGGGTGGTGAACACGGTTACCGTGTGGCCATCGAGTTGGAAATCCACTTCCGCGCCCTCGCTGCGGCCGATCCAGTTCTTCTGCAGCAGCTTGATGCCTTCCGGCCAATCCAGCGGCTCCAGCTCGTCGATCAAACGCTGGGCGTAGCTCGTGATCCGCAGCATCCACTGGCGCAGCGGACGGCGCTCGACGATGTGGCCCTTCGAGCGCCACTCCTCGACCTCTTCGTTCGCCAGCACCGTGCCCAGGTCCGGGGACCAGTTCACCGGCGCTTCATGGACGAAGGCCAGCCGCACCGCGTCGATCTGCTCACGCGTCCAGCCCTTCGCTTCCAGCTCGGAAATGGGGCGGGCCTGCCGCGTCTCCTCGTCGAAATAGGAGGAGTAGAGCTGCAGGAAGATCCACTGCGTCCAGCGCACGTATTCAGGATCGGTCGTCGCGATCTCGCGGTCCCAATCGTAGGCGAAACCCAGCGACTTCAGCTGGCGCTTGAAGGTCTCGATGTTCGCGGTGGTGGTGATCGCCGGATGCTGGCCGGTCTTGATCGCGTACTGCTCCGCCGGCAGGCCGAAAGAATCCCAGCCCATCGGGTGCAGCACGTTGAAGCCCTGGCGGCGCTTCGCCCGGCCGATGATGTCGGTGGCGGTGTAGCCCTCCGGGTGGCCCACGTGGAGGCCGGAACCGGACGGATACGGGAACATGTCCAGGACGTAGAACTTCGGCTTCGTGGCATCGAAGTCCGCGTCACCCGGATTCGGGGTGCGGAACGTCTTCTCCGCGTCCCAGCGGGCCTGCCACTTGGGTTCGAAGTCGTCGAAAGGAAACGGTTTGCGGCGGTCGGACATGGTCTTCGGAAAACGGGAAAGGGGCGCGGACTCTGGCGGAACGCCTTCACCTTGAAAAGCAAAACCCCGCCGGGCCACCAGGCCGGGCGGGGAAATCGAATGGCGGACAACCCGCCGGAATCTTTCGGAAACCCAAAGGATCAGCCCTTCGCGCCGAGCAGGCCCTTCAGGTGCGTCACGTAGGCCGTGTCGCCACCGTCCTTGTAGCCGGTCTGGCCGACCTTCTTGCCGTCGCCGTCCACCAGGATCACCGTCGGGTAGCCCCGCACGCCGAATTCCTTGGCCAGCGCCTCGTTCTGCTCCTTGAGCTTGCGGCTCTGGCGCTTGTCGTGTGGGAAATCCACTTCCACCAGGATCAGCTTGTCCTTGGCGTAGTCTTTGAAGGCCTTCTGCGAGAAGACCTCCTTGTCCAGTTTCATGCACCAGCCGCACCAGTCGGAGCCGGTGAAGTCGAGCAGGATGGTCTTGTTCTCCTTCTTCGCCTGGGCCTTGGCGGCCTCGTAGTTGTCCGTCCAGCCCGCGCCACTTCCGGCGAGGGCGAGGGCGGCGGTGGCGAAAAGGGTGGCGGCGGATGCGATAATCTTTTTCATCAAGCGGGGTTCAGATAGGGGAAAGCCCCGCCCGGACCAGGTCCGGACGGGGCACCATGACAGGTATTCCGTTCAAAGGGGTCAGTCGAGTTCCTTCTTCGTGAGGGACTCGTCGAGGTGCTTCAGGAAGCCCTCGCTATCGGGAAACTGGGAGGCGAAGAAGCGGTTGAACTCCTTGCCCTGCGGGTCCAGCAGCACCACCGTCGGGAAGCCTTCGATCTTGTACTTCTCCGCCAGCGGCTTGTTCTTCTCGGCGATTTCCTTCTCGGCCTTCGGGAAATCCAGCTCCACCAGCACGAACTTCTTCGAGGCCTTGTCCACGAAGTCCTTCTTCGAAAAGACGTTCTTCCGCATCGCGATGCACGGCGGGCACCAGTCGGAGCCGGTGAACTCCACCAGCACGGATTTCTTCTCCTTCTTGGCGGTGGCGAGGGCTTTTTCGAGATCGGTGGACCAGCCTTCGAGCGTGGCGGAGAAGGCGGAAGCGGAAAGGGCGGCGACACCGACCGTGACAGAGGCAAGCCAGGTGATTGCTTTCATTGACCTATAAGGCGTAGCACAACGCCGGATTATTTCAAAAATCTTGGCCCCGGTCCCGCAAACCGGTAGCCGGAGGTATGGAAACCCGCCCCCGGCTCGTCATCGCCACCCGCAACGCCCACAAGACCGCGGAAATCCGCTCGATGATCGGGGATCGCTACGAAGTCCTCGACGTCACCGCCTTCCCGGACCTCCCCTCCGTCCCGGAAACCGGCACCACCTTCCTCGAAAACGCCCGCCTCAAGGCCCTCGCCATCAGCCGCGAAATCGAGGGCATCGTCCTCTCCGACGACTCCGGCCTCGAGGTCGACGCCCTCGCCGGAGCTCCCGGCGTCTGGTCCTCCAGCTACGGCGGCGAGGAGGGCAACCACACCCGCAACAACGAGCGCCTTATGCGCGAGATGTCCGACAAGAACCAGCGTACCGCCCGCTTCCGCTGCACCATGGTTGTCGCCGAGCACGGCACGGAGCTCGGCAATTTCGACGGCAGCGTGGAGGGCGCGATCATTGAGGAGCGCCGCGGCACGGGCGGCTTCGGCTACGATCCGCTTTTCGTCCCCGCTGGCTACGACCGGACCTTCTCCGAACTCGGCGACGACGTGAAGAACCAGCTCAGCCACCGTGCCCGCGCCCTGGCCAAGGTGGTCGAGTGGCTGGAAACCCGGCGATGAACGCTAGGAAAGAAAGCAAGGTTCCGCGGCTCTTCGGCATCCTCATGCTGCTGGGCGGTTGCGGGATGCTCGCGCTGGCCATCTTCGGCCACGCCCGTGGCGGAGGAGAAAGTCCGTGGTATGTCTGGCTGTTTCCGTGGCCCTTCCTCGCGATTGGCGTCGGAGGCATCCTGTACGGAAAACTTTCCGCGCGAGCGGCCATTCGATCCACCCCCACACAGGATGATCTGGGCCGGGTGATCCTGCCGGGAGGCACAGGCCGGGTTCGCGATGCCATTCCGGTCGTGGTGGGTGCCATCGCGATGAACTGTCTGGCATGGACCTTTGTCGGGGTGGCCTGGCAGGAATGGGCCAAAGGCAAAGCTCCGTGGATTCTCCTCCTGGTCACAGGAGGTGCGGTGGTCGCGGGAGCCGCCGTGGCCTGGCGCTCGCTGCAACAGGTCCTTGGTTGTTTTGCCCCGACCTTCGACCTGTGCCTCGAACCATCCCCCCGCAAGGGCGGCGCCACGTCCTTCCAATGGCACCGGCGTCGCGGCACCTGGCCCGTCCGACAGTTCACCTTCGAGCTCGTCGGAGTGAAAACCATTCAGTCGGCCGCCGGGCAGTCTCCCTCGCAGACCGTGACCGATCGGTTTCACCGGGAGGAACTGGCGAACGTTCCGTGTCCTGAAGAGCGATCCGCCTCCCCCATCCCGATCTCGCTCCCGTCCGTTGCTCTGGAGGCAGGGGCAAGCTTGGAATGGGGGATCCAACTCCAGGCCCGTTACCGCTGCGGCTTGGTCGTTCGTGATGGCTACACACTCCCCCTCCGTAATTTGGATCGCTGCGACCTGCCCATGCTCGACCTGCCCGAGCGGCGGGTCGGTTGAAACAGCAGGCTTGATTCCCGTCGCCTGGGGATCCGGCCGCTGCTAGACGGAGGCATTCCGTGGCGAAAAAGAAAAAGAGGAGAAAGAAGATTGATTGGCGTACCCTGATCTTCGGCGTCGTTTTCACCCTGATCAGCTTGGTGTTTCTGTGGCTGGGGGCCTTGAGTCCCCTGCTCTCCCAGATGGCTTACGGGTTCGGGTCGGTGAATTGGGGGCTGCTCTTTCCCTTGTTCTTCATCGGGTTCTTCGTGGCCATCGGCGTGATGCTGATCGAGCTCGGGCTCCCGGAGCGCACGCGCGCACCCGGCGCTCCAAAGGCGATGAACCCGCGGGTGGCCATTCTGTGGCTGGCGGGCGGGCTTTTTGCCACGACCGGCTCGGTGCTGGTGATTGGGGGGATGATGCCGGACCTCTATGCGGTATTCGCCGCCCGTGATTGGCCCGAAGTTCCAGCCCGGATCACCTCCATCGGCACGGTGATCGAGGGGCGGGGAAAACACGCCCATCTGGAAATCGACGTCCGCTATATCTATCGCTTCGAGGGGCACGACTTTGAATCGGATCGGTATGAACTGATCCGCGGCAGTATTTTCACGGACGGAGCCAAGAAGGCTGCCGTGCGGGCGCATCCGGTGGGCTCGACCGTCACCTGCTTGGTGAATCCCCGGAAGCCGTGGATGGCGGTGGTGGAGAGAGGGATCGGCGGTGCAGTGGCGTATTGGACCCTCTGCCTCGCCATCTCCGGCGGTGGTATCTTCTTATTGCGGTTCCTGTGGAAGCATCGGAAGTCGCTGGAGCGAGTTGTTCGTTGAATACCGCTGGCCCCGGAGACAGGTACCTCTCCTCCGTGCCTGGCGGCACCATCCGCGTTTTCCATGGACCCCGCCATCAGGGTCCGTTAGATCGCAGCCGTGTCAGGGGTGATCAACCGCTCGGGCTCCAAGTCGTGGGGCGCGTTTGCCTTCATGGGGCTGTGGTTCCTCGTGTCGTCGATATTCGTGGGGCTGGGAATCTGGCACACGTGGACGGAGTTTTCGAAGTTCAGCTGGACCAAGGTGCCCTGTATCATCGAGCGCTTCGAAATCGCCGCGGACCCAACCCACACTCCGGCGTTTCAACCGGATCTTGCCTTTCGCTACAGGTGGGAGGGGCAGGAGAAACTCGGCACCCGGCTGTGGGGCGCAGCCGATGGCCGCGATGCATACGAATCGATTGCCGAGATCCGGGAAACGCTGCGCCTGAGCGCGGGCCGCGAGGTGATTGCTGGCACTGCCACCGAATGCCGTGTGAATCCCGCGGACCCGGATCAGGCCATTCTGGTTCGCACCGGTGATGGATGGATTGGCGTGCTGATGGCCGGGATGGGCGCGCTGTTCCTCGCGATCGGCGTGTGCGCGTTCCGGGACACCTTCGGGAAGTGGATGCAGTTGGCCCTGGTGAGCTTCTTCGGGCTGATCGGTTTCGGCGTGCTCGGAGCCTTTGTCGTTCCCGGAATCGTCCGTTCGGTGCAGGCCCGCCGGTGGGTGCCGGTGCCGGCCGAGGTCGTCTGGAGCCGTGTCGGCGTCTCCCATGGCCGCGGCACCACCTACCGCGTGGACATCTTCTACCGTTACACTTTCGAAGGCCACGCCTATGCCTCGAACCGGTATGGGGCCAGCGAAGGCGGCTCCAGCGGCTTCTCCGCCAAACAGCAGGCAGTGGACGCTCATCCTCCGGGCTCGACGTTCACCTGTCTGGTGAACCCATCGAAGCCATGGATGGCGGTGGTGGAGCCTGTCACCGGCTCGCTCGGCCAGTTGGTGTTCTTCGCCTTGTTGTCGCTGCCCTTCGCCGCCATCGGGGTCGCGGGGTGGAGGGACCTCTGGAAGAATCGCGGCAGCCAAGCCCGCTCCGAAGTCGGTTCGGTGCCTCCGGCAACCCTCGTCCTTGCTCCGCCCGGGCGCATGGGGGGGGCGGTGGGCTTGGGCATCCTCGCCGCCATGTGCTATGGGCCCGTCTTCCTCGCAGGTTGGGACGCCTGGCCGTTTCTCCCCTTCGGTGCCTTCCTCACCTGGCATGCGGCCCGGTGGATGCTGACCCTGAATGGCCCCCGCTTCGAGCTGCGGATGAGTCCCGCCGTCCTGGCCCCGGGCGGGCGCGCGAGCCTCTCTTGGCGCCGCACCACTGGGCGGGGCGAGGTGCGCAGGTTGACCTTGCGCCTCGAGTGCACGGAAATCCGCGGCTACGGTAAACACAAGCGCCGCCGCCTCCTGCACCTGCTTCCCCTTGCAGACATTCCATCACCGGGCGCGGAATCCATCCGCCCCATCGAGTTCGCCGTGCCGTCCGACGCCCGGCCGTCCGAGGCCCACGATGAAACCCGCGTCGAATGGAAGCTCCACATTCTAACAGAGGCCCCGCGTCGCCCGACCGCCAAGGACGAGCACGGAATCGAGGTAAAGGCCGCCGGATCATGAGAGGGTGCCGTCTCGTGGATCTCTCCCGGGGATTCCACGAACTTGCCCGGTTTCGTCACGACCGGCCATTGGAATGCCGCCGGGCGTTTCCCATCGACCGTGTCTCCGCGGTTGGTTAGAGGGCAGCCGTGAGAATGGGAAAGCGCAGGAGGGCGGGGAGTTCGGGGTCGGTGGGGTTCGGCATCGTCTGGACGCTCTTCAGCTCGATCTTCCTGGTGGTCGGCTTGCTGTCGGTCTTCAAGAGCCTTTCCTACCTCGCTTGGGACCGGGTGCCCTGTGTGGTCGAGCGGTTCGGGATCCGCGCGGATCCCAAACAAGATCCACCTTATCAAGCGGATCTCCGCTTCCGCTACACATGGGACGGCCGCGAGTATACCTCCGATCGTCTGTGGCCGGACAAGAACGGTAGCGATGCATACGAGGATCTCGGGGAGGTTTTGGAGACGATGCGCACCGGTGCGGGGCGGGACGTCATCCAAGGAGTTTCCTCGGCATGCCGGGTGAATCCGAACAACCCCACCGCAGCTTCGCTACTGGGGGTATCGGGAGGAGCGTGGGGCGGGCTGATCTTCGCCACGGTGGGCGGTTTGTTCGTGCTGATCGGCATCGGCATCATGCGGATGCCAGCGCGATCGGGACCCCAGGTCGCTCCATTGGATGACGGATCATCCCCGGAGCCGGGAATGGGCAGGCTTCCCGGAATCCCCTTCTTCGCGGTCTTCGCCCTCGTGGGACTCGGCATGCTCGGAGGCGTGACCGTGCCCGCCTTGGTGAGGAAGTTCGCGGCCAGGGATTGGGTGGAGGTTCCCGCCCAGGTGATCTGGAACCGGACGGTGGAGCGCGGCAGCGGCGAGGACCGCAGCGTGAAACGGGACTTCTTCTACCGCTATACCTTCTCCGGGCGTGAGTACCGTTCGAACCGCTATGATCTCGGCGGGGCCTTCGGAGGGTTAAATACCAAGTCCACGATCATGAGCAATTTCCTGCAGTCCCATCCGGCAGGTTCTCCGATCGTCTGCCATGTGAATCCCGGTAAGCCGTGGCAGGCGGTGGTGGACCGGGAAATCGTGGGCGGCATCATTCTGGTCCTTTTTCCGATCCCGTTCACCGTCGTGGGCGTGGGTGGATTGTTCGGAATGTGGTGGTGGCCCCGCTACCAGAGGAGGCTGGCGCTCAAGGCTTCCTTCAATCTTCCCGGGAGGGGGTGCCGGACGGAGCAAGGCGTGTTGCTCAGCGGCGGGACGAAGCGTTTGACCACGTTGCTGGGAATCGGATTCGCGGCGATCTTCTGGAACAGCATCGTGGGAGTATTCGTGAGCGTCGCGGTCTCAGAGTGGCGGAGCGGGCGGTCCGAGGTGTTTCTCAATCTCTTCCTCATTCCCTTCGTGGCCGTCGGCACCTGGCTCCTGCTGGCCGCCTTCAACCGGTTGCTTCAGTTCCGTGCTCCCACCTATGAAGTCCGGCTGCTGCCCGGACCGATGGCCCCGGGGGATGAAGGTGAGTTCAGGTGGTGTCGCCGCGAGGGCAAGGGCCAGCCGCTCCGGCTCTCCATCCTGCTCATCGGGGTAAAATCCTCCTCGGCGGGGGACGGCCACGAGAAGGTCGCCCACCGGGAAACCCTCGCCGAGATCCAGCAGCCGGGAGACGGCTCTCTCCAAGCCATCCGGATAAAGCTTCCGGTTTTTCAGGCCGATGGCCCGGGCAAGCTGATCTGGAAGATCCGTTTCTCTCCCCGCATGGCCTCCTGGCTGCCCGCGGTTCCGGAGGATCTGGAGATCCCGGTCAGTGAATCCGGAAGGCCGGGATTCGGCTGATGAGGAAAATGCGCGGGGCCGCGCAACCAAGCGCCATAAAATTTGTTAGACCCCGGGGCTTGCCCTCGGCCGCATCCAGCCGCTAACAACCGCGGATCAAAAATTTCCCCGGCGGCTATAAATATTTTGTAAAACTTAATAAATTTGGCTACAACCCCTTTCATGAAACGCTTTTTGCTGCTCCTGCTCGCCCTTCCGGTGGCCGGCGGCTTGTCCTCCTGCTCCAGCCAGGTTCCGGCGAAGCGCCCGGTTTCCTATCACTTTGAGTCCGGCAAGACCGCGCTGCTCCAAGGCGGCATGGCCTACGCCCCGCGCAATGCCCCCGATGCCGTGAAACGCGCCATCCAGGCGGGCAACCGTCTTCAGGGCAAACCCTACAAGTGGGGCGGTGGCCACGCCAATGGCGAGGACTGGGGCTACGATTGCTCCGGCACCGTCTCCTACGTCCTGCGCTCCGCCGGTCTGCTCAATGGCGTCGGCACCTCGAAGGACTACTTCAGCTACGGCAACAAGGGCGAAGGCAGGTGGATCACCATCTACACGCGCAAGGGCCACGTCTTCATGACCATCGCCGGCCTGCGCCTCGATACCGGTGGCCGCGGGGGTGGTGATGGCCCGCGTTGGCGTCCACAGACCCGCTCCGCCGGTGGCACCGTGATGCGCCACCCGGACGGCCTCTGATCGTCTTTTGCCAAGGGCGCTGGCCATGGATCTTCCCGACGTCATCGCCCATTGCCTGTCGAAGCCCGGCGTGGAGGAAACCACGCCGTTCGGCCCGGACGTGCTCGTCTACAAGGTGGGCGGCAAGATGTTCGCCCTCACCGTGCCGGACGATTTCCCGGCACGGGTGAACCTGAAGTGCGACCCGGAACGCGCCGTGGAGCTGCGGGACGAATACGAGTCCGTGATCCCCGGCTACCACATGAACAAACGCCACTGGAACACGGTGATTCTCAATGGTGCCCTCCCGCCGAAGCTGGTGCGGGAGCTCATCGACCACTCCTACGATCTGGTCGTCGCCTCGCTGCCGAAAAAGAAGCGCTGACCGACGCAAAAAGGCCGCGCTCCGGTGGGGAACGCGGCCTTTCTGAAAATCAAACGCTTACACGCGGCCGAGCGAGGCCTGCACGCGCTGGTCGATCACCTCGGCCAGACCGGCTTCGCCGTCCTCGCGGAGGAAGTCGCAGTAGTTCGAGGACACGGCCTCAAGGTCGTCGGCATACTGGACGCCGAGTGCCTCGAAGGCGGCCAGCGCCTTCTCGAAATGCCGCTTCGCCCACGCCCGGTCGCCGGTCTGGAGCAGGGCCAGCGCGAGGTTATTGTGGGACTGGGCGGTGTCCGGGTGGTATTCGCCGAAGAGCTGGCGGCGGGCTTCCAATGCCATCATGTGCATCTCGCGGGCCTGCTCGGTGAAGCCAGCGGAGAGGTAAAGCGCGCCGAGATTGTTCGAAACGGCGGCGGTTTCCTCGTTGGTGGATCCCACATGGGCGTGGAGGATCTCCAGCGCGCGCAGGAAATAGGACTCCGCGGCATCGTGGTTGCCTGCGGCCTTCTTGATCACCCCGAGGTTGTTCGCCAGCGAGGCGACATCGAGGAGGAGCGGCGGATCGTGCTTTTCGAAACAATCGATGGCCTTTTCCCACGTGCTGAAAGCCTTCATCTCATCTCCGAGCGCGTCGTACACGGCCCCGAGACCGGCGTAGAGGCGGCCGATCTGGTCGAGGCGGTCGAGACGGCTGTCGAGCTGGTCGATCGCCTGGCGGTAATCGTCGCGGGCGGGCTCGTAGCGGCCGAGTTCGCGGAGGATTTCCGCCCGGATCTCCAGGCAGGTGGCAAAATTGTCGATGCTGTCAAAATCGCTACTCAGTTCATACTGAGCGCGTTCCACGGCGGCGTTGGCGGCGTGGAGCGCTTCGTCCAAGTCCCCGCCTTGGCGCAGGGCGTCCACGCGCTCACGGAGAATTCCAATCAGGGTCGCGGTTGGCGAATTCATAAGGTCTATACATCGTTAACACCGGAGGGGGCTCCTGACGAGCCAAAATCCCCGAAACCGGCTAACCGTTCGATCAAATCCCGCCGAATGGAAGGTAAATCTCCGATGGCATCCCTCAAAGCTGCATCCGGTGCCCGCTGATCGTTCGAAACTCCGAACAATCGGGCCAATTCCCGTTCGAAATGGCGCATCGCCCGCTCGCTGGCCCCCTTTTCGTCGATGTGGTCCAGCGCCCGCCTCAGCAGGTCGAATAGTTCCGGTTCCGGATGCCCCGGCTCCACCCCCTGCTCGATCAGGCGGCAGCAATAGCCAGCCAGCAGGGTGGCGGCGTAGCTTTTCCGCAGGCCGGTCCGCCAGGCGGAGATCGCGATTTCCTTGAGGAGGTGAAGCTCGCCCCGCTTGGCGGGTTCCCACGCGATTTCGCCCCCGAAAAACAAATCGAGCTTCCCGGTGAAGGGGCCGCCGGGGCGTTTGGCACCCCGGGCCACCGTTTTGACAACCCCCGCCTCCTCCGTGAGCCAATGGACGATCAAGCTCGTGTCGGTGAGCTTGGTCAGCCGGATCAGGATGGCGGGCGATTGCTCCATGGCTCAGAACAGCTCGCCCCGCGGTGGTGCGGCGGCCACGGCAGGCAGGGGCTCGAAGGAAGGCAGCGGTTCGACCAGGTTCGCGGGCAGCGGGAACTGCTTCTCGTAGATCCCTTCAGCCAGCTCGTTCGAGTTCGCGTAAACGTCCGCCATCATCTCCAGCTTGGCGTCGAGGTTGTCGATGTGGTGCAGGGCGATGGCCTCCGGGGTCCGCGGCAGCGCGGGCGAGCCGAACTGGTATTCGCCGTGGTGGCTGGCGATGAGGTGGAGCAGGTGCAGGCGCACGGTTTCGGTGGCGGGCTCCAGTGGCAGCCAGCCGCGCCCGGCCGGGGAATCCGCCACGTCCCGCCACAGCTTGTTCACCAGTTCGATGCCCAGCGGGATGTGGCCGAGCATCTCGCCATGGAGCGAGTAGTCTTGGGTGAAACCGCGCTCGCGGTACTGGTTTTCCCACAGCTTCCCGCAGTCGTGAAACAGCACGCCCACCAGCAGCAGGTCGCGGTTCAGGCGCGGGTAGGCGGTGCAGACCGCGTCGGCGGTGCGCATCATCTGGGAGACGTGTTCGATGAGTCCGCCACGGCGGGCGTGGTGGTTCTTCCGGGCTGCCGCCGCCCGGCGGAATCGGGGCCCGAATTCCTTCAGGAAATGGTCCGCCAGCGCGTGCAGGCGCGGGTCGTTCACCGAGGCACACAGGCCGGTGATCGTGTCCCAATCCCGGCGCTGCTTTTCCGCCGTGGCGGCATCCCCGGCATAGAAGACTTCCAGTGCATCGCCGGTCAGGCGTTCCCAGGCCACGTTGGTGGCGTTCACCCCGTAGGTGTTCTGGGTCCACTCCGCATCGAGGCGCATCACCGTGCCATCCGGCAGGCTGGAGGCGGCGTCGAACAGCGGAGCGTCCGACCACGCATTGAGCGAGAACGAGCCGGTTGCGTCGGCGAAGGTGAGCACCAGATAGGGCTTGCCGGTCTTGGTTTGGCGCTGGCTGCGGGATTGCAGCTCGGCATCGACGGCAGCGGCCAGCGCTTGCTCGCCAGCCTCGTTCTTCAGGGACGCGATCGTCAGGAAATTCACCCCCGCAGCATCCACGCGCCCCCCGCCGCTGTCACGAACGGAACCGGTTTCTCAGGCCAGGTTCCATTCGTCCGGCCGGTTGGGATCCAGCGTCCGAACCTGCGGGAAACTGGTGAAATCCCCAACATTGAAAGTCAATAGGGCATCCAGGTCCTGTGACAGGCAGACCGCCACCAACCGGGCGTCGTGGGTTCGCTTTCCGTGGACATCCGCATGGCTCACGAGTTGCTTCCAGCGCGCGAAGATATCCGGCGTTTCCGGAATCAGGGTGAATCTGGCTTCCAAGCCGGAAAGTTCTGTAGCGGCTTGGACCCGGTTCCATCCCAATCCGTTGGCGGCCACGGGACGGGTGGCGACTGCCCAGAACTCGATCAGATTCTGAGGGCATAGGCAGACGTCGTGACCGCTCCCGAGCAAGAGGGCGATCGCCGCGACAGCCGCCGGGTGATGGGCCGAGCCGGGATCTGCCACCCGCAACCAGATGTTGGTATCCGCCAAAACCCGGGCCATGGCGTCAGTCGTCGTAAATGGTGTCGCGACCGGCATCGGGCAAGCCGACGTGAGGACGCTCCCGGTTTGCCCATTGGAGGAAATCGTCCGCCCTCTGGGTGTTTTCCTGCGACGAAGGAGTCTGCATGAAAATCCACACGCGAACCTCTTCATCCGGAGTGCGGTCCAAGGGACGCTGGAGCTCCAGATGCCGCGGATCGGTGGCAACCGCCGTGGTTGTGACAATCCTCGTCATGAATGGAAGCTAGTGGATCCCGGGCGTTCCGTAAAGGCTGGTCAACACCTCTTCCCTTTCTCTGGACTCTGGATTCTCCCGGCTCCGCCGGGCGGGCTCAGCACAATCTGAGCATGTCCTTTACGAACTGGCCCCAGAGGAAGAATAGCCCGCGGCGCGAGTATTCGAAATGGCCGTCATCGGTCAGGCGGATGATGCCCGCCTTCAGGTTGTGCTGCACCTGGGCCTGCATCTCGCCCTCGATCCTGCCTTCCAGCTCGTCCGGGTCGGGCATGCGCAGGTGGTCGCGGTCCACGCCCACGCGGGACAGGAAGCACTTGTGGTCCCGCAGGATGTGGTGGAAGCACGCCCGCTCGCAGGGCACGTGGTTCCAGCGCACGCCGGGGGTGCACTTCAGGGTCGGGGAAAACGGATAGTTGGTGGTCCGCCAGGTGCGGCCGTCCTCGTCATAGGACGTCACCGAGATGAAGGCGAAGGCCACCTCGCTCTGTTCGCAGAGGCAGACGGCGGCGACGGCCATTTCCTCCGGGTGCCAGAACAGGCGGAAGAATTGCTGCATGCCGCCCCAGTCCCAGCCGCAGTCGGTCACGTGTTCGAAGCCCGCTTCCTCCATCGCGTGGGTGGCTTCCACCGCGTTCGGGAAAAACGCGGGATCGGGCAGCGGGCGGTGGCGCAGCCGGTTGTTCAGCGGCAGCCGCAGGCGGCGGATGCGGGTGAGCAGCTCGATCCACGGCAGGAAAAACCAGGCGGCCACGCCGAAGAAACCCGCCATCACCTGGCCGGTCAGGAACCACACCATGCAGAAGCTGGCGGCCAGGAAGGTGAACGCGCCCGTCTTGCGGAGCCACCCGAGACGGGAGCTGCGCAGTCCCAGGGCCAGCACGACCAAGCCGAGGACGATGAGGGGTTTGCACATGGTGGGATTCGAAGCGGGAGCGCAGCAACTAGGCATGGCGGGCCGCCCCGTCAAGCAGTGGCTGCCCGTGCGGCTTCCCGCATGACGACAGATTCCACGCCTCCGCCCGCTCCGCAAGGGGGCTTTCGCCATGGCCGAAATAGTGACGGCGGACCCGTAGGTCCACCGTCACCAAGGGGCAGGAGGGAAAGGATTCAGCGGCGGCGGCGGATCAGGGCGAATACCCCCAAACCGCCGATCAGGGCCGCCGAGGGCTCTGGGACCACGGTGAAAGCGGTCGTGTTCGGCTCCGTCGAGGCGAAGTTGCCATCGCCCGGGTTGTTCCAATTCGCGATGTTGCCCACCGCCGATTGGTAGCCGGCGAAGGTGGTCTGGCCGGTGCGGGCACCGGTGTATTCGGCGTAGTCGCCGCCGGTGCCGATGTTGAGCTGGATGGCGGTGGCGCCGAGCGTCAGGCCGGTGCTGGTGATCACGCCTTCCGCGGCGGAGAAGGTGGTGGTCGCGATCGCCGCCAGGAACTGGGTCGGCGTGTCGGCGGCCGTGCCGAGATAGGCGTAGATGGTGTCGGCACTCTGGCTGATGCCGTAGTTGGTGCTGCCGGAAACGGTGGCGCGGCTCAGCGTGCCCACGGTGGCCGCCAGGCTGGTGGTGTCGACCGCCGAGAAGCGGATCACGGTGCCGGCGGTGATGGCGGTGATGGCGGTGGCCCCGCTGGCCCATTGGAAGTAGCTTTCACCGGTATTGAAGGCTCCGCCGCTGCCGATGGCGCTGCCGTTCCATTCGTTGTCGGTGAAGTAGATGGTGGTGCCGGGAGTGATGTCCTGGAGGGTCACCACCGCCCAGCCGTCTTCATCGGCATTGATGGCGGTGAACTGAATGCTGGCCGCGTGAGCGCCGCCGGTGGCCGCGGCGAGCAGGCCACAGCACAGGAGATGTCGGAAGGTCATGAGGGGGGGAACGGTGGGAGGAGTTCCGCGAAACCGGTCCGGGGAAGGTCGGTGCGGAATGGGGGGAAAGGCGGTGAGGGAGATGCACCGGATGGAGAGCCGCGGGCAGTCCGGATGGGTGACAAATCCGTGAGGGATCGCGGGCGGTGTTCCGCGCTGGCCCCCGTCCCGGTCCCGCGCCATGGTTTCCCCATGGCCATTGAATCGTATGACGGCATCTCGCCCGTGATCCCCTCCTCCGCCTACATCGCGGGCAGCGCCGATGTGATCGGCCGGGTCACCCTGGGCGAGGAATCGAGCGTCTGGTACCACGCCGTCCTGCGCGGCGACATCAATGAGATCACCATCGGCCCGCGCTCGAACATCCAGGACAACGTGGTGGTCCACCTCGCGGACGATTACGGCTGCCACGTCGGCGAACTCGTCACCGTGGGCCACTCCGCCGTCATCCACGCCTGCACGATCAAGGATGAGGTGCTTGTCGGCATGGGAGCGATCATCCTCGATGGCGCGGTGATCGGGGAACGCTCGATCATCGGCGCGGGCGCGCTGGTCACCGGCGGCACCATCATTCCGCCCGGCTCGCTGGTCATCGGTTCGCCCGCGAAGGTGGTGCGCACCCTTTCGCTCGACGAGCAATCGAAGGTGAAGTCGTGGGCCGAGAAGTACGTGACCGTCTCGCGGAAGTATCTCGCGCGCTGAGGTGTTTCGAAGGCAGTCAGCAAATCTGCGTCTCAAAACTCCGGGCCATTTCAGACAGAATTAACAGAATTTTTCAGAATTAACAGGAGGCATGGAAGCCAGCATGGTTTCGCTGCAACCGTCTCCTCCTCTCTATTTTTAAATTCTGCAAATTCTGTTAATTCTGTCGAAATCCAGCTCGCGGAATGGGTATGCGGCACTTTCGTGTCCTTCACGCTTCGACCGGTTCCACCGGGGGCAGCCCGGCGGTTTCCTCCGGGGTGAACACCCGGCTGTCGACCAGGAACCGGAGGCCGAGCGGGATCTCCAGCGAGAAGCTGGAGCCCCGGCCCGGCTTCACGTCGATCGTGAGCTGGGTGTGCTGCCAGCATTCGAACTGGGACCTTTCCATGTAGAACGGGCAGCCGTGGATCTCGCCGAGTTTCACGTCGGACCGTCCCAGCCGGAACTCCCCCGCGGCGTAGCACATCGGCTGCGAACCATCGCAGCAGCCGCCGGACTGGTGGAACATCAGCGGTCCGTGGACGGCGCGCAATTGGTCGATGACCGCGGCGGCGGCATCGGTGATGAGGACGCGGGAGGGCATGGAATTGGAGAGTTGAAGGTTGAGAGTAAGAAAGGAAAGAGTAAGCGGAATGGACGCCGCGCTCCACGACGACAGCACGACGTCCAGTTTCTGACTCTCAACCATTCACTCTCAGCTATTTTCAAAAGAACCCGAGGGCCTTCTTCGAATAGGACACCAGCATGTTCTTCGTCTGCCGGTAGTGGTTGAGCATCATCTTGTGGGTTTCGCGGCCGATGCCGGATTTCTTGTAGCCACCGAAGGCGGCGTGGGCGGGATAGAGGTGGTAGCAGTTCACCCACACCCGGCCCGCTTCGATGGCCCGCGGGACGCGGTAGAGCTGGTGAGCATCGCGCGTCCACACCCCCGCTCCCAGGCCGTAGAGCGTGTCATTGGCGATGCGGATGGCGTCCTCCTCGTCCTTAAAGGTGGTGAAGCTCGCCACCGGGCCGAAGATCTCCTCCTGGAAGATGCGCATGGTGTTGTGGCCGCGGAAAATGGTCGGCTGGACGTAGTAGCCGCCCTCGATGCCGCGGTGGATGCCGCCGCCACACAGCACCTTGGCGCCTTCCTCCCGGCCGACGTTCAGGTAGCTCTGGATCTTCTCGTATTGGTCGTTGGACGCCTGCGCGCCGACCATGGTGTCGGTGTCGAACGGATCGCCCAGCTTGATTTTCCCCACTCGCTCCACCAGCCGTTCGGCGAAGGACTCGGCGATCGATTCCTGCACCAGGATGCGGCTCGGACAGGTGCAGACCTCGCCCTGGTTCAGCGCGAACATGGCGGCACCCTCCAGGCACTTGTCGAAGAAGTCATCGTCGTCGTCCATGACGCTCTCGAAGAAGACATTCGGCGACTTGCCGCCGAGTTCGAGGGTGACGGGAATGATGTTCTCGGACGCGTACTGCATGATCAACCGGCCGGTGGTGGTTTCCCCGGTGAAGGCCACCTTCTTGACCCGCGGATGCTGGGCCAGTGGCTTGCCGGCCTCCGGGCCGAAGCCGTGGACGACATTGAGCACGCCGGGCGGCAGCACCTCCTTGATCAACTCCACCCATTCCATGATGCCCACCGGGGTTTGCTCGGCGGGCTTGAGCACCACGCAGTTTCCGGCAGCCAGGGCCGGGGCGAGTTTCCACGCGGCCATCAGCAGCGGGAAGTTCCACGGGATGATCTGGCCGACCACGCCCAGCGGCTCGTGGAGCTGGATGCTCACGGTGTCCGGATCCAGCTCCGAGATGCCGCCCTCCTCGCCGCGGATCACCCCGGCGAAGTAGCGGTAGTGGTCGACCACCAGCGGCAGGTCCGCGGCCAGCGTCTCGCGGATCGGCTTGCCGTTGTCCACGGTCTCCACCCGCGCGAGGTGGACGAGGTGGTCCTCGGTGATCTGCGCGATCTTCAGCAGCAGGTTGCTGCGGGTGGTGACCGAGGTGTTCTTCCAGCCGCCCTCGAAGGCCCGCCAGGCCGCGTCGACCGCCAGATCGACGTCCTTGTCGTTCGATCGCGCGACTTCGCAGAGGACCTTGCCGTCGACCGGCGAGGGGTTTTCGAAATACCGGCCATCGACCGGTGCGACATACTGGCCGCCGATGAAATTGAGGTAGCGGTCTTTCAGCGTTGGACGTTCGTGGAGCATGTGGATGGTGGTTTGCGGAAACACGCATGCGGCCGCGGAAAAACCTTCCTCCACTCCCCATGCGATACCACGAGACGCCCCGCCATGAAAGGTGTCAAGGAACGAGGTTTCCCACCCGCCTGCCGAAGTCCAAAAGATCTTGAGCATTTCGCATCCGCCCGCGGCGGGCGATTGTTCCGCGGGCCGCCACTTCTACTTGGCTCGCTGCCTAACAGGCTGCATATTCCGAGCGATGTCCGATCTCGTCCGTGTCGAACCCGTGGCGCTGCTCCCCACCCAGGCCGGTTGCGCCGTGTTCCTGGGGGACGGCCAGAAGGCGATCGTGTTCTACATCGATCCGGCGGTAGGAGCCTCGATCAACACCTCGATGGCGGGCCAGACGCCGCCGCGGCCGCTGACCCACGACCTGTTCCTGCTGGCGCTGGAGACCTTCGGCGCGAAGGTGGCGCGGATCGTCATCGTGCGGGTGGAGAACGACATTTACTACGCCCGCCTGATCCTGGAGGCGGAGAACGAGATCATGGAGCGGAAGATCGTCGAGCTGGACGCCCGCCCGAGCGATTGCCTGGCGCTGTCCGTGCGCTGCGGGGCACCGGTTTTCGTGGTCCGGGAGCTGTGGGAGTCCCTGCAGGACATGTCCGCGGTGCTGGAGGAGATGCGGGAAAAGGGCCTCGGCTTCGGCGATCCGGAGCACGGGTGAGCGTCCGGTGGGTTCCCGTGCCCGCGACTGCCACTTGCACGCCGCCGATTCCCTTTTAGGGTGGCTGCATGCCTTCCATCGCCTCCCTCCCAGATTACCTCCACGAGGAGATCCTGCTTCACCCGGAGAACCGGAAGTTCCCCGCCTTCGACCTCGTCCGGCTGCTGGGCACCGTGTTCAAGCCCACCGAGGGGTGTCGGGTCTGTATTCTAACGGAATTTGAAGATCCGGCCCTGCTGATCAAGGACTTCGCCTTCCTCGGCCAGGACGGCTTCCCGGTGCAGAAGAAGGCCCACGAGGTGTTTTACCAGGGCCTGAAGAACGGCGGCTTGGAAGCGCTCGGCATGACCGGCGGCGAGATGTTCGCCTACAAGTCCACCCACGGCTCGAACCTCGACCTGGCTGACGACGTCTGGGACACCGCCGGCAACCACCTCTCGCTGGACCGGGACATCTACCCAAATTACGACCTGATCCTCTGCATCTCGATCTTCTCCGCCACCGCGCCGCTCACGGCGAAGGCGAAGGAGTTCGGCTTCCGCGGAGCCACCCTGCACGGGCTTAATGACGTCATCCTCCGCTCCGGCCTGGCCGTGGACTACCACGAGGTCTCCCGCGACGCGGAAAAGCTCCGCCTCGCCCTGACCAAGGCGGACGCCATCGAGATCGATTTCGCCCTCGAGGACGGTCGCGTGCTCACCGCCTGGCTCGGCCTCGATGCCCAGGAAGCCCAGAAGTCCCACGGCCTTTGCCAGGGCAAGGCTCCGGACATCGCCAACCTGCCCGCCGGCGAGGTCTATTTCGTGCCCGTGGACGCCCGCGGCCAGTTCCCGATGAAGTACGAGGACGGCACCCTCGGCGTGCTCGAGGTGGTCGACCGCTGCATCATCCGCTCCACCCTCATCGCGGGCAACCAGGCCACCATCGACGCCCACAACGCCCGCCTCGCGGATGACCCGATGACCGGCACGCTCGGCGAGCTCGGTTTCGGCACCCAGGTGCTGCCGGTCTCCGGCGCGGACATCCAGGACGAGAAGGTGCTCGGCACCTGCCACCTCGCCACCGGCCGCGACGACCATCTCGGCGGCGACATCGTGCCGGAGATGTTCAAGAAGCACGAGAACTCGACCCACGACGACATTCTCTTCGCCCCGCACAAGACGCCGAATTTCAATATCAGCCAGGTCCGCATGAAGCGCGGCGCGCAGGAGGAGGTGCTCATCGAGAACTTCCGGCCCTCGCGCTACCTCATGGAGGCGCTGGCGAGCGGTCTCTGAAGGAGTCGAGGCTTTAGCCGAGGAAGGTCTTCCGGGAGGCGGAGTCTCCGGAAGACCTTTTTCTCAAAGCGCTCCACATGGACGCTGAGCCCTTTGTCAGACAGAATTAACAGAATTTTCAGAATTCACGAAATGGGTGGAGACTTCGGTCTGTGGAAATCGCCGACCAAACTCACTCTGTAAATTCTGACAATTTTGTGAATTCTGTCCAAATCCGAGCTTCTTGCCATCACACCTGCCCTGCCTCTAACAGATGCCGAACATCTACGAAACCGACAAGCTCCTCTCCGAGTATCTCCTCTTCCACTACGGCAGCGACGCGGAGATCCTCGGCGAGCGGGCTGGCAATCCGGCCTTGTCCTCCGCCCTCGGGTTTCCGGTCCGCACCGCCTCCCGCTTCACGCCGGGCGAGGTGGCGCGCGGGTTGGACCTCGGCTGTGCGGTCGGACGATCCACCTACGAGATGTCCCGTAACTGCGCGGAGGTGACCGGCGTCGATTTCTCCGCGTCGTTCGTGTCCGCGGCGGAAACGCTGCGGGATGGCCACAGTCTCCGCTACGCGCGGCTGGAGGAGGCCGCCGTGTCCATCGGCCTCGTCGCCCAGGCCCCGGAGGGCATCGACCCGGCGCGCGTCCGCTTCGAAACCGGCGATGCCATGGACCTGCGCGCGGATCTCGGCTCGTTCGACCGCGTCCACGCCGCGAACTTGCTGTGCCGCCTGCCGGAACCGCGGCGCTTGATCGATCGCCTTCCCGATCTGGTCCACCCCGGCGGCGAGCTGGTCCTCGCCACGCCCTGCACCTGGCTGGCGGATTTCACCCCGCCGGAGAACTGGCCGCCCGGCTCCACCTTCGATTGGCTCCAAGACTCCCTGTCCCCGGCGTTCGAGCTTCTCCACGCCCAAGACGAGCCGTTCCTGATCCGGGAAACCGCCCGGAAGTTCCAGTTCACGTTCTCGCTGTTGACGCTCTGGCGGCGGAAGCGAAAGCCGGTTTGATCCGGGCAAGCGTCAAGTTACGTTGTTGTCACCGAGGATCTTTCATGGCGTAATCCTTTCATTGTTAACTGAAAGGGCGTTTGTTATTTTTTTAAAATGAGGTGGACCCCCGCAAAGGCATGGTCCAGCTTGCCGGACGTCTTTGGAAAACCCGCCTTCGACGTTCGTTCGCATGAAAACCCACCCCCTCGCAGGCCTGGCCTGCTATCTCGTCGCGTCCGCGTGTCTGGATGCCACCCCTGTCACCATCGGGGACCCTTCGTTTGAAGGGAACTCGCTCGCCGCCAGCGGCTACAGCACGAACATCGGTCCGGAGTGGACCGGCACCAACGGCCAGAACAGCGGCAACGCCTTCGAGGAGTATATCACCGGTTTTGCGTCCAGCGGCACCGACCATCTCGGGATGGAGTTGAACTATGACGTCTGGCAGGACCTGGGTGTCACCTACCAGGCGAACACGCGCTACACGCTCACCGTCGGCTGCGGCAACCGCACCGGCAACACCCAGCCGGGGAACCAGTCCGAGTATCATCTCGCGGACTCCACCGGCGCGGTCCACGCCACCGGCCTGTTCAATGCCTCCACCCTCACGGCGATGACCTTCGCCGATGCTCCGGCGCTGGTGTTCGATACGCCGAACGATCCCACGGCGGTCGGGAAAACGATCCGGATTCTGCTGCGCTCCCGCGGCACCGGCCGGTCCCATTTCGACAACATCCGCCTGGATGCCCAGACGCTGATCCCGGCGGGCGGCGCCACCGTGGTGAACAACCCGGCCACCGCCGTGACCGCGACCACCGCCACGCTCAATGGCAGCATCACCGCGATCGGGAACGACGCGCCAAGCGTGACAATTTTCTGGGGCCCGCAGAACGGCGGCATTACCCCCGCGAACTGGGCGCACTCGGTGACCTTGGCGGGCACCTGGAGCGGCGATTTTTCCACCAGTCTCAGCGGCCTGACCCGCGGCACCGCTTACTATTACGCCGCCCGCGCCACCAACAGCGCCGGCGATTCCTGGGCCCAGCCGGCGGGCAGCTTCGAAACCGATCCGCTGCCCGCGGCGGTGTCGAACCTCGCGGCCACCAACGTCGGCGCCACCAGTGCCACCATCGGCGCGCAGGTGACCGATGATGGCGGCGAAGCTCCGGTGGTGACGCTCTACTACGGCACCACCGATGGCGGAACCGCCCAGGGGGCGTGGGCCAGCTCGATGTCCCTCGGCACCCTCACGACTTCGGCCACCACCAACCTGGCGGGCCTGACCTCGGGGGCGACCTACTACTTCCGCGCCTACGCCCAGAACTCCGGGGGCAATGCCTGGGCCGCCGCTTCGGGATCGTTCAGCACGCCGGTGGTGGTCCTGCCGGTGGTGGAGACCCGGTCCGCGGACGGCGTGACCGGCAGCACCGCCACCATGAAGGGCGAAGTTACTTCCACCGGTGGCAGCGTGCCCACGATCACCCTGTTTTATGGCCCCAGCGATGGCGGGACCAACCCGGGCTCGTGGGCAAACACGGTTTCGCTCAACACCCAGAGCGGCGAGTTTTCGAAGTTCGTCACGGGTCTGAGCCCCTCGACCACGCTGTATTACCGCTTCCGCGCGGTGAATGCCTCGGGCACGGCCTGGTCGGCGGACGCCGCCAGCTTCACCACCACCGCGTTGGTGCCGACCACGGCGGTGATCAATGAGTTCCACTACAAGGCGGCGGATGACACCAGCCTCGAGGAGTTCATCGAACTCTACAATCCGGGTGACACCTCGCTGGATGTCTCCGGGTGGACGCTTTCGAGCGCGGTCACCTACACCATCGGGGCGACGGTCAGCATTCCGGCCGGCGGTTACCTCGTGATCTGCCAGGATCCCGCGACGATGTTGTCGAAGTTCGGCGTGACCGCGCTGGGTCCCTGGAGCGGCAGCTTGAATTCGTCCGGCGAGAAGATCGTGCTGAAAAACGCGGGTGGCACCACGATCGACAGCGTCGATTACAAGGTCGGCTTCCCGTGGCCCACGGCTTCGGCGGGGGGCGGCAGCTCGGCCGAGCTCGTCAATGCCACGCTCGACAACGACCTCGGCGGCTCGTGGCGGGCCTCGGGTGCCGGCGCGACCACTCCAGCCACCTACATCGCGGCCGGGGCCACCGGTTGGAAATACAAGAAGGGCACGGCGGAGGCTTCCAGCCCGGTCGAGGCTTGGCGGGACACCGCCTACAACGACAGCGCCTGGACCACCGGCACGGCGGGCTTCGGTTACGCCGGTGGCTACACCCTCGGCACCACCCTCAGTGACATGAAGGGCACCGGGGCCAGCAACTACAGCACCCTCTATCTGCGGAAATCCTTCACCATCACCCAGACCCCGCAGAAGCTGCTGCTGCGTCTGAAATACGACGATGGCTGCGTGGTCTGGATCAACGGCCACGAGGTGGCGCGCAAGTCCGCCGCCAGCGGCCAGCTCGCCTACACCGCGCTCGCGACAACGGATCATCCGGCCTCGGCGTTCGAGGAGGTGACCATCGATCCCGCGGATTCGGTGCTCGTCGGCGGCACCAACGTGATCGCCGTGCAGGGCCTGAACCTCACTAAGAACAGCTCGGACTTCTTCTTCGACCTGGAGCTCAAGGAGGTTCCGGCGGTCAGTTCCGTGCCCACGCCCGGCGCGAAAAATTCGGTTTACCGAGCCCCGAACCTGGTGGCCCCGCAGGCCCGCCAGGTGGCGCATTCCCCAGCCCAGCCGGTGGCGAACCAGCCGGTGACCATCACCGCCCGCATCACCGATCCGGATGGCATGGGCGCGGTATCGCTGGCCTACCAGACGGTGAATCCCGGCAGCTACATCCGCCCCACCGATGCCGCCTACGCCACCGGCTGGACGTCCGTGACGATGGTGGACGACGGTACCAATGGCGACGTCACCGCTGGTGACTCCACCTACACCGCCGTCATTCCCGGCACGGTCCAAACCAACCGGCGGCTGGTGCGCTACAAGGTCACCTTCGCCGACGCGCTGGGGAATTCCCAGACGGTGCCCTACGACGACGACGAGCAGAAGAACTTCGCCTACTACGTTTATGACGGGCTGCCGTCCTGGCAGGGCGCGTTCCGCCCCGGCACCACCGCCGTGCAGACATTTTCGCCGTCCGTCCTGAACACGGTGCCGGTCTACACCCTGGTGGCGAACGGCACCGACGTCATCAACTGCCAATACAACAGCGGCTACGACGAGACCCGTTTCTACGGCACCTTCGTCTACGACGGCGTGGTGTATGACAACATCCAGTTCCGCAACCGCGGCGAGGCCTCGACCTACGTTTCGGGCAAAAACAAGTGGCGCTTCTACTTCAACCGCGCCCGTGACCTGGTGGCGAAGAACAACCTCGGCCAGCCATATCTTGAAACCTGGGGCTCGTTTTCCGCGAACGCCTGCGCCTCGCCTTGGTGCGCGGTCCATCGCGGCATGGCGGGCGTCGAGGAATCCGTTTCCTTCAAGGCCTTCGCGCTCGCCGGGATGCCCTCGCCGAACACCCACTACTACCAGTTCCGCGTGGTCCGCGGCGCGACCGAGACCCCGGCCGCGGGCACGACCATCGCCGATCCCATCGGCACCGCCGACGGCCAGTACGCCGGGGATTTCTGGGGCCTCTATATGGCCATCGAACAGATCGACGGATCCTTCCTCGACGAGCGCGGCCTTGCCGATGGCAACGTCTACAAGATCGAGAACAGCGCGGGCGACAAGAAGCACCAGGCCCCCGGCCAGGCCGTCGATTCGTCCGACTGGAACACCTTCCGCGACACCGGCGCCAGCACCCAGACAGAGGCCTGGTGGCGGGCGAACATGGACGTGAACAACTACTACACGTTCCACGCCATCAACCGCCTGATCGGCAACGTCGACCTGCGTGGCGGCTACAACCATTACTACTACCACCGTAGCACGGACAACCGCTGGCTGGTGATCCCGTGGGACGTGGACATGATGTTCATCCCGAAACGCCACTGGACCACTACCCTCAACGGCACCGCCTACCCGGGCGTCATCGCCGCCCACAAGGCGCTGCTGGACAATCCCGCGCTGGCGCTGGAGTTCCGCAACCGCGCCCGCGAGATCCTCGACCTGATGGGCTCGGACAATACCCCGAACGGCGGCCAGATCGGCCAGCTCATCGACGAGTTCAGCCAGATCGTGAACCCCGCCGGCGCGCCGCTCACCCTGGCGGATGCCGACGCGGCGATGTGGAACATGCACCCGCGCACCCAGGGCACCGATGGCAACCACAGCGGCCAGACCAACCACAAGGGGAACTTCTACTACTCGCCCTTCAGTGACAGCCGTTCGGGCGGTTCGTGGACCCGCTGGCTGAAGAACACCTCCTACACCGGCGTGGCCGAGCACGAGGACCTGATGAACTACCTCCGCGACTACGCCACCAACACCTGGCCGGGTGGCGCGTGGGCGGCGAACAACGGAGACCAGCGCGGCTACGGCTACCAGTACCTCGCTTCCGAGGCCGCGGACGCCGCCGCTCCGAACAAGCCGGTGATCACCTATTCCGGAGCCCCCGGCTATCCGGCGGATGCCCTGTCGTTTTCCGCCTCCGCCTTCAGCACGCCGGGCGCGGGCACCTACACCGGCACCCAGTGGCGCATCGCGGAGATTTCGGCTCCCGGCATCGCGGGCTACACCGCGGGCACCGCGCGGAAGTATGAGATCCAGGCGACTTGGTCGCTTTCGAACACCGGCACCACGGCGCTGATCCCCTCCTCCGCCCTCGGCGCAGGCAAGACCTATCGGGCCCGTGTCCGCTACGTGGACAGCACCGGCCGCACCAGCTCGTGGTCGAACCCGATCCAGTTCTCGGCCGCCACGCCCACCAGCACGCTGGTCCACTACTGGAATTTCAACAACACCGCCTCGCTGGCCACGCTCATCACGGCGAACAAGGGTTACGGCACGGTGACCCCGCAGTTGATCGCCGGGTCCACCTACGAAAGCGGTACCGGCCAGGGCTTCGCCGCCGCGAACGCGCGGAACGGGGATACCGCCCTCAGCCATCTCCGGTTGAACAATCCGATCGGCTCCTCCCTGACCTTCGCGCTGCCCACCACCGGCTACTCGAACATCGTCGCCGCGGTGGAGGTCTTCCGGTCCGGTTCTGGCGCGGGCACCCAGAGTTGGAGCTACACCACCGACGGCACCAACTACACCTCCTACGGCACGGTGACGGTGTCGTCCACGGCACCGGCCATCGCGGAGTTCGATTTCCGGGCGATTTCCGCGGCGAGCAACAATCCGAAATTCGGGTTGAAGGTGACCTTCAGTGCGGGTGCCGGCGGCACGGTCGGCAACAACCGTTTCGACAACTTCACCGTCACCGGCTACCCGATTCCCGGCACCTATGCGAATTGGATCACCACGGCTTTCGATTCGTCCCAGCAGGCGAGCACCGCGGTCTCCGGCACGGACGCGGATGCCGATGGCGACGGCCGTTCGAACTTCATGGAGTTCGCCCTCGCTTCGCTGCCGCTCTCGAAGGATCTCGCCGATGTGAAGTTCGCCTGGAGCCAGGATGGCGCGACCCGTTATCCGGGTTTGAAGTTCAAGCGTCCCGTCGGCATCAGCGGCGCGCTCTATGAACTCCGGGCCAGCACCGACATGATCACCTGGAACACCGTGTCCACCACTCCCGCCAGCACCACCGCCCTCGGCAATGGCAACGAGGAGGTGGTGATCCGGGACATTCAGACCGACGCCCAGCCGAAGCGGTTCCTGCGCCTGCGCGTGACACAGGTGCCGTGATCACAGTGGCACCTCGTGATACTCCAGAGCCCACTCCCGCATGAACCGGACACGCCCCGGCGTGATCCGGTAGATCACCAGTGCCGGGTTGTCCGGGGTGCCCAGATAGGAGCGCAGCAGCGGGTTCTTCTCCCAAATCGCGGCGAGCAGCGCGGCATCCGTCTCCACGGCGGCGGTGCCGGTGATGCGCACCTGGTCGTGGTTGGGATCGAGGTAGCACAGCTCCACCTTCGGATTGGCGGCCATCTCGATGGTCTTGTGGTAGCTTTTCAGGTTGGCCACCCAGATCGTGAAGCCCTCGGTCTTCACCGGTGAGACCGGGCGCAGCCGCGGCTGCCCGGCGTCGTCCGTGGCGAGCATCGGGAACTTGGCGGCCTTCATCGCCGCCAGCGCGAGCTCGGGCAGGCGGGCGGGATCGACAGGCTCCGGTCGGGGTTGTGCCATGATCCCGACGATCCGCCGGAATTACCGAAATGTCCAATGTCAGGATGCCATTTGCCCTGTTAGGGGCTGGTGGGACTTTTGGCATTGCGTGGAGGTGGTCACGCGTGTCCCGTGTCGGCCTGTCACGGAGATCCGGAATCCTCGCATGTCTTTCCCGTCGTCGATCGCCTGTCTTGCGGCCTCATGGCTGTGTGTTGTCACTTCGGTGGGCGTGGCGGCGGTTGAGGTTGCTCCTCGTGCGACCTTCGATTTCGTCACCAAAGGCGGAATCCGTTATCCGGGCGTCCGCTTCAAGCGTTCCGCCACGGTGGCGGGTTCGAATTATGAACTGTTGGCCGCGTCCACACCCAGTGGTCCTTGGAGCACTTGCTTTTCGGTTTTGGAGCCGGTGGCGGGCAGCTCGGATGAGGTCGTTCTGCGACAGGCAGCCGTGACCTCCGGAGCGTACGGGTTCCTGCGTCTGAAGGTCTCGTCCGCTACCGCGCCCGCCCCGGCCGAATACACGATCCAAGGGCCCGTCACGATGGGAGAAATGGTGACCGTGGGACGGGCGTCGTGGCAATCGGACTCCAGCCCGGCGATCCGCTATCAATGGTTGTTGAACGGAGTGGCGATTCCCGGTGAGACCCGCTCCTGGCTGGTGGTTCCCGCCGCGGATGGCGTGCTGAGTTGCGAGATCACGATTTCGGACGGCGGACAGGGTAGCGTCATCCGGACCGTCGGCACTCCGATTCCGCAGGCCCCGTTTTCCTTTCGCTGGCGTCTCGATGGCGCGAGGGATTTCCCTTCGGTGGGCGAAGGCGCGGTCGTTCCGCAATGGACCGGCACCGGCATCAGCTCGGCGGTGCAGGATCTCGCCACGGCGCGTCCGGTCTACCGGAACCATGCTGTGACCTTCGATGGCAACGACCATCTCTCCTTCCCGATGTGGGAGGGCGGCATCGGCGGGAGTTGGACGATCGCGGCACTCGCGAAGTTCGATAATCCCTCCATCCCGGATTACGGCACCTTGTGGGGCGCCACCTCGAACCGGGCTCTCGAGACCTTTCATTTCAAAAACGGCCTGGGCCTCATCACCGGGACGGAGAAGGAGGCGTTCGTGGCCTCGCCCGGGTTCGGCCTGCTGCTTCCCAATGACAATTGGCGCAAGGTCGTCATGACGAGCGAGGGTGGAACGATCCGGTGCTGGATCGACGGGGTGGGCCAGAGCACGGCGGCGACGACCGGGGTGGCAGCCTCGTTGAGCGGGGCGTTCCGTGTCGGCAAGGGCCGCGATGGCAGTGCCAACGCGCCTTTCTCCCTGCGCTGGCTGGCATTCTATCCCTCCAGCCTCAATGCCGCCCAGTTGGGAGCCCTCTCGACCTATCTGGAGGGATTGAAGGAAGGACAGTCTCCGCCCACCACCCTCTTCATCGAAGGCGGGCAGAGCAACCACCAGGTCTCGCACGCCACCACCAGCGGCATGCGGGCCGCGGCCTTCCCCAATCCTTCGTTCGCGGTGGATGCCGGCACGGGAGGGACGCCGCTCTACTACTGGTGGAGTTTCGTCCACAATGATCCTCGCCAAGGCATGGGGGTCTGTCCCGAGATCGATGTGTCGGCGGCCCCCGTCAATTCCGTGGCCCGGCAGGCGGCGGGCAAGTTCAGGGGACAGGCCACGCTGGATTCGTGGAAGACCGCCCTGGAGGGAATCGCCGCGAATCCGCGCCGCCAGGTTTTCGTCCATTGGTCGGAAGGCGAAACCGCCACTGGCGATAGCCGTTACACCTGGCTGCCCAATACCGACGGCGACTGGTCGCTGGTCATGAAGGACGCGTATCAGAATGCCGACGATTACCCGACCCTGGCGGCGGGCTGGAACGCGCACATCCGCACCACCTACGCCTGTCCAGACGCGTTTTTCATCTACCACTTCGTCGCGTTTCCGGACGCGCTCCAGCCCGGCATGGTCCAGGAGGAAGGCATTGTCCGGAGAAACTGGAACCTCCGCCAGGCGATGCGGAATGACCCGCGGTGGCTGGCGAACGACATCACCGGCATGGAACGGGAGCCGGACAACATCCACCTCACCAGCCCGGCGACGAAGGCGGTGTCGTCGCCGGACACGGGCAGCGAGTGTTTCGGGCGAGCCCAGGTCCGGCTGGACCGGGCGGCGGCGCATCTGGCCACCCTTAGCTATGACGCGCGGATGCTGGCGATGCGGGCCATCGACATGGGCCAGGAGCTGACGGACGCCCAGATGGACGCGTGCGAGGCGTTCGTGGCCTCCCCGGCGTTCGGCCACCTGCATTCGCTGGTCGTTCCCGTGCTCGTGGCTTCGAACAAGACCTTCGACCAGCCCCGTGCCCGGCGCAGTAACCTGCTGGTGCACCTGTGGGATCGCTACAACACCAAGTTCGAAGCCGTCCAACCTCCCCGCACTTTGGTTCATAGCGAGCCGGGTGCCGATCCGGCCGCGATCCGTTCGGCGGTGGGTGCCTTGCTCACGGCTTGGGGGCTGCAGGATCAGATCGACGTGGTGGAAGATCTGCCGGATTTGAAGTAAGCAGCCCTGCTTTGCAACGGACACGGTTTCGTGCTGCAATGAGGAGTCATGAAAAATGTCCTTCTCCTGTGTGCCGGGATCGTGGTCTGCGCCGTGGCCCATGCCGACGAGCGCCCGGCGATCTATCCCTTCGATGTCACCCTCGGTGGCGTGAAGGCGGAGGTGAAACCCGGCAACCAGCTCTTCGCCGAGGTGCCGAAGCCGGTGACGGACAATGCCGTGCTGGCGCTCGACCACGAGGTGCCGATGCTCATCGTGAACGCGTTCCCGTGCAAGGAGGACGGCAGCGTCGAGGAAACCCAGGCCGCCGCGATCCTCTATGCCCAGAAGGTGAAGGAGGTGAAGCTGGATGCCACCATGGACAAGAAGAAGCTGGCTCCCGGCACCTACCTCGCCAACGTGGTGGCCGATGGGAAGACGTCCCGCATCGTCTTCACCGTGGCACCCGCGGAATCGAAGGTGAAAGCGGATTTCTCGAAGGTGCTCGGCTTCCTGAAAAAGAAGGCGGGCATCGAGTGAACTTCACTCCGCCGCGGGCCACGCCGTGTTCCGGATCGCCGCGCGGAAGGTCAGGCACAGCAGCACCACCAGCACCGCCTCGCCCGCGAGGAACCACTCGAACCAGCCGAGCGAGCGCGCCAGCGTGGCGAGGCCGCCTAGGGCCATCGCGCTGAAGAGGGCGAGTGTCAGCCGCGCCCCGCGTCCCGCCGCCCGCGCTTCCTCGGCGGGCATCGAGAGCGGGATCGCTTGGCCCACCGCGCCGGGGACCATGCCATAGGCGGGCAGGGCAATGATGCCCGGCAGCAGGAGCAGCAGGTTCGGCAAACCGCCCGGCAGCAGGAACAGGGCGAGCGCGCAGATGCCCAGGACCATCGGCAGCACCAGCAGCCACATCACCGCGTGGCGCGCGCCATGGATGAAAGGGGCCGGACCGGGAACCGGCGCGGCGCGGAAGAGGTCGGCGGCCTGCCAGTGCTGCGAGTATTGCAGCAGGCCCAGCGCCATCATTGGCAGCACGGCCATGTAGCTGCCGCTGAACACGATCCCGAAGCCGTTGCCGATCCGGCTGCTGCCCTGCAGGAAAAATACCAGCGGCATCACCAGCACCGGGGCCACTCCGGGATACAGCCGCAGCTTGGTTTCCCGGTCGCGCAGCATGTAGGCGGCGGTCAGCCGGAAGCCCTGGCGGGTGAGCGGATCGCGGAGCAGCCAGCACAGCGGCGGCAGCGCCATCAGGCGGTCCAGCCACTGGCGGCGTGCCGCCTGCCCGGGCCGCGCCGGGGCCGATTCGTTGAGAATTTGAACGCCTTCCTGATACGCGTCCGCCAGCTTGCCGAAGGCCAGCCACGGCACGACCAGCGTGGTGACGATCGCCAGTCCGCCAAGCCCGACCGTGACCGGCGTGACATGGCCGCCGAGGACTTCATCGAAGCCCGCGAACCACGCCGGTGGCAGCACCCAGATCCACCACTGGGCGGAGGGTTCACCGTGGAACATGTCGAGGTGGCGCATCACCTGGGGAATCACCTGGCCGCCGATGACGAGGCCGATCGCCATCACGATCTGCGCGCCGGTCATCAGGTTCTCCAGCTTCTCGCGGCCGAACCACCGCAGGCAGAGCTGGTAGGCCAGGACCACCCCGCTGGCGCACAGCACCGCCGCCATCAGCGTGGACAGGGCATGGGCCAGCGGAAACAGCGGGTTGAGCGAGAACCCCGCCACCAGGCTCGGGAGATTGAAGGCACCCGCCAGCCACAGCGAAACCTGCACCAGCACCGCCACCTTCGCCCACAGCACCGCGCGCGGGTCGATCGGCCGGTGCATCAGGATTTCCCCTTCCTCCTTGTTGAACAGGATCTCACCCGCCGAGGCCGCGATGAACATCCCGAGGAACACGAAGGTCATCCCATGGAGGTATAGCGAGAGCGTGAACGTCCCCTGCCCGTGCAGGAACAGCGCCAGCAACCCGAACAGGGTGTAAACCACCAACGTCATCGCGAGCTTCCCGCCCACCGACCGGGGTGCGGTTTCGCGGCGCAGCCCGCGGGAGGTGCGGCCACGCAGGAAGAGCGTCAGATACAGCTTCCGCAGCACCCGGGCATTGGAGGGCACCTCGTTCATGCGCGGAAGGTTTTCGCGAAGTCCTCGGCCTTCCGCTCCAGGTCGCTGCCGCCGGTGAGGTCCGTGAAGAGATGTTCCAGCGAGCGCGCGTGATGGGTGGCCACCAACTCCGCGGGAGCGCCGTCCACCTTCACCACGCCCTTGTCGATGATGATGACGCGGTCGCAGACACGCTCCACCACGTCGAGAATGTGGGAGCTGTAGACGATCGTCTTGCCCTCCTTCGCCAGCGTTTGGATGAGCGCCTTGAACCCGACCGCCGCGTTGGCGTCGAGGCCGTCGAGCGGTTCATCGAAGAACACCACCTCGGGATTGTGCAGCAGCGCGGCGGTGATCACCACCTTGCGGCGCATGCCTTTCGAATACGCGCCGAGCAGCTTGTCGGTCAGGGTGTCGAAGCCGAGGTCGAAGAAGGTGATGAACTGGCGGATCCGCTCGCGCGCCGCTGCCGCCGGGATGCCGTAGAGCGCCGCGATCATTTCCAGATACTCCAGCCCGCTGAGGGACTCGAACACCGCGCCGGAATCCGGCACGAACCCGACCCGCTGCTTCACCGCCATCGGCTCGGCGATCAGGTCATGGCCGCAGATCGCCGCCGTGCCCGAGGTGGGCACCAGCATGCCGGTGAGCATCTTCAGGGTGGTTGATTTCCCCGCGCCGTTCGGTCCCAGCAGGCCCACGATCTGTCCGGCCGGGATGTCGAAGGTCAGGGCATCGACCGCGGTCTGGGGGCCGAACCGTTTCGTGAGCGCTCGCAGCGAGATCATCGGTCCGGTTTCTGGCCGTTTTCCGGAACGGCGGCGATGATAAACGGCGTGATCGTTTGGAGTTAGAGGCGCCCCGCCCACGGACGCTTCGATTCCGTGATGTGCGGCGGGCGCAGGTAGAGCGGCTGCGGGCTGTCCGCGGCCCAGCGGGCGCGTTCGCTTTCCGGCGAACGCTGCCAGGCGTCCCACAGCAGGCGGGCGGTCGGGATTTCGCGGGTGATCTCCAACCCGGCCGGGAAGGGATCGCGGGCGGCGGTTTCGAAGGTCACGGCGGGGATCCCGGCTAGTTCGCGGGCAAAATCCGCGCCATCGATCAATTCCGGCTCACGGGTGATCCGACCCTCCTCGATCCGGGAGATCCAGAAGCTGCCGCGGCGGGCGTCCCCCACCACCCAGGCATTGCCATTGGCCGCCGAGGGGGCGGCGAGAATGGACGGCACGGCCACCGCCGGGCAACCCGCGGCGAGGGCGATTCCTTGGGCCGCGGCGATGCCGACCCGCGTGCCGCTGTAGCTGCCGGGGCCGCTACCCACCAGCACCCGCCCGATCGAGGTGGGCGGCAGGCCGTTCAGAACCTCGGAAAGCGGGCCGAAAAGCACCGCGTTGTGGCTGCGGTCGCTGCAGAATGCCCGTTCCGCCACCACGCCATCGGGACCGGCCAGCAGCAGCGAGGCGGTGGGAGCGGAGGTTTCGAAAACGAGCGTGTAGGAGCCGGGCACGGCGTGAGTTTACCCTTCGGGAAAGGTCTGCCGCCAGCCCGATCCTCAGAACGCGACATCGTCTATATTCTGTGAAAATCTTTGTTCATCTTCGAATGAATTTTAGCCACACGAATGGTGGTCCGCCCAATGCTTTCTACCTTGCGCCGACTCATGCGAACCGCTTTGTTCCGGGCGCTTCTTCGAACCATTTTCCCCACACTCATCGACCCATGACCACCACCTACGCAAAAGGCCTGGAAGGCGTCATCGCCAACGAATCCGCCCTCAGCAACGTGGAAGGCGCGGAAGGCCGCCTCAGCTATCTCGGCTACGGGATCGATACCCTCGTGGAGAATTGCTCGTTCGAAGAGGTCACCTATCTGCTCCATAACGGCCGCCTGCCGAAACAGTCCGAGCTGGACGCGCTGGAGAAACGCCTCCGTTCCGACCGCGAGCTGCCCGCCGGGGTGATCGATTTCCTCAAGGCCGCTCCGAAGGACGCCTCGCCGATGGATGTGCTCCGCACCGCCGTTTCGATGCTGGGTCTCTATGACGCCCGCGTCAGCATCGGTGAGCCGGACATCGCGAAGGACTCCGAGATCGCCCTCTCGCTGGTCGCGAAGACCCCGGTGATCGTCGCCGCCTACCACCGCTTCCGCCAGGGGCTGGAGCTGCCGCCGGTCCGCGAGGACCTCTCCGAGGCCGCCCACTTCCTCTACCTCATCACCGGTGAAGCCCCGTCCGAGGCTGCCACCCGCACGCTCGACGTGGCCTACACCCTCCACGCCGACCACGGCATGAACGCTTCCACGTTCTCCGCCCGCGTCACCATCGCCACCCTTTCCGACTTCTACTCCGCCATCACTTCCGCCATCGGCACCCTCAAGGGGCCGCTTCACGGCGGGGCCAACGAGGGCGTGATCCACATGCTCCAGGAGATCGGAAGCCTCGACAAGGTGGACGACTACGTGGCCGGCAAGATGGCCCGTAAGGAAAAGATCATGGGCATCGGCCACCGCGTCTACAAGGTGCTCGATCCCCGCGCCCCGCACCTCCGCAAGCTGGCGATCCAGCTCACCGAGGAGCTTGGCGAGCCGAAGTGGATCCAGATGTCCGAGCGCATCGCCACGATCATGCGCGAGCAGAAGAACCTGAACGCCAACGTCGATTTCTACTCGGCCACCGTTTACTACTCGCTGGGCATCCCGACCGACCTGTTCACGCCGATCTTCGCCATCGCCCGCACCGCCGGCTGGACCGCCCAAGTGCTCGAGCAGCTCCGCGACAACCGCCTCTACCGCCCGCTCACCCTCTACACCGGTCCGGTGGAACTGAAGGAAGTCGAGCCGATCGCGGAGCGGTAAGGAAGGAGTTGAGGCTTTAGCCGAGGAAGGTCTTTAGAGGGGGGCGGAGTCTGGCGAAAGACTTCCGCTCTTCGGCTCTCCAATCGTCCATTCCTCTCCGAAGTGACGAGGCGGTTGAAAAGTCACGTCACATTCGCTCTCCCTCCCAAGCGTGTTGCGCTTATCGCGACACGTCCTCACGGGCTTTCAAGCAAGCCCCGGGATGATGTCGAGGCTCGCCAGACTCCGCCCCCTCTAAAGACCCTCCTCGGCTGAAGCCTCAACTCCTCCCCGCCATCCGCTTCTGGGGGCGGGTCGCCGTGATCTCCGCGATCAGGCGGTGCAGGACCAGCCGGTGGTCGAGGCCGGTGGTGACCAGCGCCTGGTCCGCCTTGAGCGTGGCCTCCATCGCCGTCCGCAGGCCGTCCAGGGTGAAGGCCGCGGCCCCGCGCAGGGCGAGGAAGACGGGATAGACGTTCACGCCGCCGGTTTTCTTCTGCGGCAACCAGGCGCGCTCGATTTCCGGCAGCCGGTCGAGGGCTCCGGAGAACGATTGGTAGTTGTTGGTCGGGACCTTCATAGTGTCCCCCACCACCTTCGCCATGAACAGGTTCCGCACCGTGGGGATGATCGAGGCGCGGATGATGGCGATCGCGCTGTCCCCCTGTTCGAGCTGCTGGTCGATCAGGGCGATCGCACGGGCGGCGTCGCCCTTCTGGAGCGCGTTGCCGATCTCGAACACGATCCCGGCGCGGCTCAGCGGCACCATCGTGAACACGTCCTGCTCGGTCACCGTGCGGCGCTCGCCGAGGTAGAGGTCGAGCTTCTCCAGCTCGTTGCCGATCTGCTGGGTGGCCTCGCCCGCCAGCATCACGAACAGCGCCAGCGCGTCGGATTCAAAGCGCAGCCCCAGCTCGCGGGCGCGGTCGTCGACCAGCCGCGCCACTTGGTCCTGCCAGCCTTCGCGGCTGGTGTCGATGCGGTCGTGCACCTGCACGTCGGCGACTTTTTCGAGAAACTTCCAGAACGCCCGGCGCTTGTCCGGCGCGCTGGCGGTGACGAGGAACTTCACCCCGTCCGCGAGTCCGGCCTCCAGCACCTTCCGCAGCGCCTCCACGCCGGAAAGCGTGCGCTCGGACCGGCCGGTGACGTCGTCGGAGAGGAAGCTGGCGTTGCGCAGCCACACCACCTTGTCGCCGCCGAACATCGGCAGCGTTTGCAGCGCCTGGATGGTGGAGCCGCAGATCTCGTGGGCCTTGTCGGAATTGTCGGCCACCCCGTCGATGGTCTCGTGGGTGAAGCCATCGTCCACCCCGCCGGTCATCTCGCGGTAGAGCTCCAGGGCACGCTCCTTCACGAGCCCCTCGTCGGTGCCCGCCACGACGAACACGTTGCCGCCACCGGAGGATTTCGCTTTCGCTGCCACGCCCGGGATTTAGCGGCGGGGAGGAGGCAGCACAAGTTTCCAGCGGGTTTCGTGTCCCCGGCCGCTTACTCGCCGATCTCCGGAATAGGGGGAAGGTTGAGCCCCAGCCGCTCCGCCTTCTTCTTCTCCCGCGCTTCGCGGAAGAACCCCTGGAGCAGGGCCAGGCATTCGTCCCCCATCACTCCAGAGGTGATGTCGCAGCGGTGGTTGAGCGGCGGGTTCGATTCCAGCAGGTTGATCCAGCCGCCGGCAGCCCCGGCCTTGGCGTCCGGGCAGCCGAAGACGACGCGTTCCGGGCGGCAGTGGACGATGGCCCCGGCGCACATCGGGCAGGGTTCCTTCGTCACGTAGAGCGTGCATTTCTCCAGCCGCCAGTCCCCCAGCGCCTGTTGGGCGGCGGTGAGGGCCAGCATCTCGGCGTGGGCGGTGGCGTCCTTCAGCGTTTCCACCTGGTTCCAGGCGCGGGCGATCACCTTGCCTTCGCGCACGACCACCGCGCCGATCGGCACTTCCGTGGCCTGATAGGCCTTCCGCGCTTCGCGCAGGGCCTGGCCCATGAAGAAGGCGTCGCTTTGCAAATCGATGATCGGGCTCTCGTCCACGGACGGGGCTTACCGCGTCCGGGACGGGATTCCAAGCACCGCGTGGCCGGGGCTCGCACCCTGATCTTTATGCAAATCGTGGACTCTGTATCCCCGAAGGGGATGGCAGCCCCAGTAGCCGGAGGTTGAGGAGCCTTGGCGACGAAACCTCCGGTGAGGCCGGAAAGGTCATTCGATCCCGAAGGGGATCGCAGCCGGGTTCGGAGGCCCGTGGAATTTCATTGCCCATTTTTCGCGTGGAGCCCGGGGCACGCTTCTCGCACGCCCTCCGGGGTGCCTGTCCATGACTCGACCAGTCCGGTGGTGTCGTCGCCAAGGCTCCTCGACCACCGGCTAATTTCTCCTGCCCCTACCGGGGCGCAAGAGTGCCGATTCCCGATAGACGATGTGCGAGGAGCAGGCTGACGGCCGGGGTAGGAGTAAAAAGACACAATCTTCCAAGAAATGTGTCGCGGATAGGTCGTATCCATGAAACCGGCTCCCTGTCGGAAATGACAAAATCGGAACTGCTTTGGAATCGATGTCTATCCGATGGATAGGCATGATGCCGATGATATCACCTGCCACCCCATGAGCAAAGCATCCCCCATCCTGGCGTGTTTCCTCCTTTCCTCGGCCTGCCTGTTCGCGGGAACCGAGTTGACGGTGAAGGACAAGACCGGCCGGTCCATGGAGATTGAGATCGTCGGCGTCACCGGCGACAAGGTTTCCTTCAACCGCAAGTCGGACGGCAAACGCTTCGAGCTGCCCCTTTCCACCTTTGACGAGGAGTCCGCGAAACAAATCTCCGCGGCGAAAGCCCCGGCGGCCAGCACCAGCGAGACCCATCCCAATTACGCGATCGACGTGGTGGTCGAGAAGCGCCGCAAGAAAAACAACGGCAGCGATTATCTCGTGAGACAGGAGGTCTCGGCAAAGGTCGTGATCAAGAATCCCGAGCGCACCGTGGCCGGACCGAAGGCGAAGGTGCGGCTGCTCTATCTCGGCGAGGACCGCAGCACCGGCAAGGAGCACTCCGTTCTCGGCGTGCGGGATTATGAAATCCAGATCGCAGCCGGGATGATGGACGCCCGGAACCTGGACGCCGTGACCACCGTTTACGACAGCGACAACAAGGGCGCGGGCAACATCGGCGGTGACCAATACGAAGGCTACTTCCTGGTGATCCTGGATTCGAAGGACAATGTCGTCCAGCAGACGGGCAGTTGCGCGAAGCTCAACGAGATCCTGAAATCCGATCCCACGGCGCTCAAGCCGCTGCTGACCGTCAAGGCGAACGCCCACCTCGATGCGAAGTACAATCCCACCGGCCGGACGGTGGTGAGCTACCGCTGAGAGCTGGCTTCCAGCTTGGCTCGGAGCCCCGCCACCTCGGCGGGGTGATCCGCGGCGACGTTGACCGCTTCGCCGGGATCGCCCTGGTGGTCGTAGAGTTCCACGTGTCCCGGGTTCTTCGAGGAGACCACCAGATGGAAGCGTTCGTCGCGGATCGAGCGGAAGCTTTCCCACGCCGCCAGGGCCGGTCGTCCCGATGGCGTTTTCGGCTCGTCGAGTTGTGGCTTGAGCGAGCGGCCCTCCAGTTGGTCCGGTAATGGCAGGCCCGCATAGCTGGCGAGAGTCGGATAGAGATCCACCGTTTCGACCACGGCCTCGGTTTTCGCCCCGGGTTGCGTCTGCCCCGGCGCGCGGATGATGAGCGGGGACCGCAGGCCTTCCTCGAACAGGCAGTGCTTGCCCCACACGCCGTGCTCGCCGAGCAGCCAGCCGTGGTCGCCCCACAGGACGACGAGGGTGTTGCCCGCGGCGGGCGACGCATCCAGCGCGGCCAGCAGCTTGCCCACCTGGGCATCGGTGTAGCGGATGCAGGCGAGGTAGGCCCGGCGGTATTCCACCGCAGCGGCGGGCGATTGGAAGGGGTCCCCGGCATTGGCGGTATAACCGCGGAACTCGTTGCTATTGTGCCAGGTGGTGGGGAAGCCGGGCTTGGTGGTGACCTTGGGCGACGGTGGATCGATGTGCGCCAGTTCCTCATAATACGACTTGGGCGCGGCGAAAGGCAGGTGCGGTTTGATGAATCCCGCGGCGAGGAAGAACGGCTTGTCCGCGGCGGCGGCCGCCTTCAGCCGGGCGATGGCTTCCTCCGCGATCCAGCCATCGGGGTAGGTCTTGTCATCGCCCTCCGCCTGCTGGGTGACGGGTTTCCCGGCCATGGCGGAGCGGGCGATGCCCCCGGCGTAGCCGTGCATGGCGGCCTCCGGGGTCTGCCATGGGCCGCAGGGCATGGAGGCCACGTCCCAAGCTCCGGGCAATTCCTCCGCCCCAGCCACCCAGTCCTTGCCCGTGTGGTTGCCGGGATAGTGGGTGACCTTGCCCACCGAGATCGTTTGGTAACCGTTCGCCTTGAAAAGCGCGGGCAGGGCCGGGACCGGCTGCTTCGCGGCGGTCTTGAGCGCCGCCTCGTTGCCCCCGTCGCCTGCCAGGTGGCCCGCCCGACGGCCAAACATCAGCGCGCAGCGGGAGGCCCCGCAGGTCGGCACTTGCACGTAGTGCCGGGTGAAGATGCGGCCGGTGGCGGCCAGCTTGTCGATGTTCGGAGAGATCTTCAGCCCCGGATCATAGCAGCCCAGCCAGGGCCGCAGGTCATCCACGGCGATGAACAGCACGTTCGGCTTCGGCGCGGCGGCGAGTAGGCTGGCCGTGGCCAACCACAGGGCGGAGGTGATCCGGAAAGACATGGGCAGGCAAATGGAACACCCCATTCTTCCTCTCGTCTTGTTGCGGTCAATTTGGAAACCCCTCGGGGAAACGAAAAACGCCGCCCCGGCGGACCGGGACGGCGTTTGAGAAACCGGAAGATGCGCGTTCCGGGGCAATTAAAGTTTGGAGTCGGCCTTGGCACCGGCCTTGGCGTCGCGGAGGGCCTTCTTGACCTCTTTTTCGAAATCCTCGTCGTGCGGGTTGCCGTGCCAGGTCAGCTTGCCTTCGGCATTGAAGACCGAGGCGTGCGGGATGCCGGAGCTGGGGGCGGGTGAGGAGCCGCCGGAGAGGACGGGATACTTCACCTTGGCCGCGTCGAGCACCTTGTTGATGGCTTCCTTGGTGCTGCCCTGGCGCTCCAGGCCCACGACCACCAGGCCGGCCTTCTCGTAGCTCTTCGCCATCTTGGCGAGTTCCGGCAGGCTGGCGATGCAGGGCGCGCAGTTGACGCCCCATTCCTCGACCACCACGACCTTGCCCTTGAGCTGGGCCTTGTCGAAGGCCACGTCGTTGGCCTGGGTGCCCCACTGGACCTGGTCCACGGAGGCGTTCGGCACCGGCGCGGCGTCCTTCTTCTCCTTCGCCAATCCGGAACCGGAGACGGCGAACAGCAGGCTGAGGCAAACGAGGGCTTTCTTCATGAGGGCAGCGGACTTACGCGAATCCAGCGCCCTCCGGAAGCAGAATTGTCTAATCGTTTGAACCGACCAGTCCCGGCCCGCCTCAGCGGACCGGTTCCTTGTCGAGTTCGAACGCGTCGTGGACGGCGCGGGCGGCGTCCTCGATGCGGGTCTCATCGACGGTCACGGCGATCTTGATCTCGGAGGTGGAGATCATGCCGATGTTGATGCCGGCGTCGCCGAGGGCCTTGAACATGGTGGAGGCCACGCCGGAGTGGGAGCGCATGCCGATGCCCACGGCGGAAAGCTTGGCGATACCCACGTCGGTCTCGATCTTCGCATCCGCGGAAAGCGCGGCGAGCACCGGCTTCAGGGCGGCCTGGGCCTTGGCCAGGTCGTTCGAGTGCATCGTGAACGAGTGGCGGGCGTAGCCGTCGTGCGCGATGTTCGAGACGATCATGTCGAGGTTGATCTCGGCATCGCCGAGGGCGCCGAGGATCGTGCCGGACATGCCGGGTTCGTCCGGGATGCCGGTGATGGTGACGCGGGCTTGGGAGCGTTCGATGGAGACTCCGCGGATGACGACGTTTTCCATGTCGGGATGTTCTTCGAGCACCAGCGTGCCCGGGTTGTCATTGAGTGAGGATCGGACTTCGAAAACGACTCCGAATTTCTTGGCGAACTCGACCGAGCGGGACTGCATCACCTTCGATCCGGACGAGGCCATTTCCAGCATTTCGTCGTAGGAGATTTCAGGCAGCTTGCGGGCGTTCTTCACGATGCGGGGATCGCAGGTGTAGACGCCGTCCACGTCGGTGAGGATCTGGCAGACATCCGCCTTCAGGGCGGCGGAGATGGCGATGGCGGTGAGGTCGGAGCCGCCACGGCCGAGGGTGTGGATTTGGCCGTCCGGGGTCACGCCCTGGAAGCCGGCCACCACGAGCGTCTTCCCCTCGTCGAGGTAGCCCTGCATCATCTGCGGCTCGATGTTGAGGATGCGGCCGCGGGTGTGGGAGCCGGTGGTGAAGATGCCGGCCTGGCGGCCGGTGATCGAGGCGGCCTCCACTCCCTGGTCCTGGAGGGCCATGGTGACGAGGGCGATCGATTGCTGCTCGCCGGTGGAGACCAGCACGTCCAGCTCGCGCTCGGACGGGTTCTCGGAGAGGTCGCGGGCCATTTTCAGCAGGCCGTCGGTCACGCCGGACATGGCGGAAACCACGGCGACCACCTGGTTGCCCTCGTCGCGGGTGCGTTTGAGGCGCGAAGCGACGTTGCGGATGCGGTCGAGGGTGCCGACGGACGTGCCGCCGTATTTCTGGACAATGAGGGCCATGGCGCGGGGCGCGGAGTGAAAGGGATTGATCCTGAGATGGCAAGCACTGGAAACGCCCTCGTCCGTTCATCCGGGGCCGGTTTGCCCCGGAATCCCCCGGATTTGTCTGGACGAAACCTGCCGCGCGGGGCGGCTCAGGCTTCCGGCTTCAGGAGGTAGCCGGCCACCCAGCCTTCCGCGCCGGTGGCATTGCGACACCAGTGCCAGCCGTGGATCTGGCGCAGGGATTCCAGCCGGTCGCCTCGCTGGATCTTCAGCACCGTGGGATCGAAGCTCTCCATGGCCGCGAACCGGCCCTCGCCGAGCGGCTCGAGGATTTCCTCCGGCACGTAGCCATCGCGGCCGTCCTTGTCCTCCGCCCACACCCAGCCCGGCCAGGCGCGGTCGGCGGGGCCGACATTCACTTCATCCCCGGGCTGCAGGTGCAGCGGATCGGAGTCCTTTTCCTCGTAGTCGGCATTGGCGATGAAAGCGGGCATCTCGCCGGGAGCATCCCTATCCGGGGTGGTTCCGTCACGTTCGTTTTGGAGGCGGGAACGACATTGACCGGTGCGGGATGATACGGGACAACCTCGGCATATGATTATCTTCGGCACCCGCGGGGTCACCACAACTCATGAGAAGGGTGTCTTCCATTGCCCGTCCTGCGGGCCCGGCAGCGGCTTCCGCTGGCGGCGGGTGCGCCGGTTCTTCACGCTCTATTTCATCCCCGTGATCCCCCTCGACCTGGTCGGCGAGTTCATCGAGTGCAACCAGTGCAAGCGCACCTACGACCTGCGGGTGCTGGAATACAATCCGGCCTCCGAGGCGCTGAAGCTCGAGGGAGAGTTCCACAAGACGCTGCGGCAGGTGATGCTGGCCTCGATCCCCGCCACCCTGCGGCTGGACCGCCCGGCGCTGGTGCGGTTGATGGAACTCCACGAGTCCCTCGGACATCCCGGCGTGGACATCGGCCGCTGGGAACGGGACGCGGCGGATTTCGCCTCGTCCGGCGGCAGCCTTTTCACCTCGCTGAAGGAACTGGGCGGTGCGGTGAGCGACCACGGGCGTGAGACGCTGGTGGAAGCCGGTTACGCCGCCGCCGCGTCCTTCAATCACCTGGAGAGCGCCCACCTCGGCGACCTCGCCGGGGCGCTCGGCATGACCCCGTCCCACTACCACGGCCTGATGAAGACGCTCGAAACCGCCGGCCGTCTTCCCCTCCCCGCGGAATCCCCCGCCCTTCCTGCCTGATTTCCCGATGAGCACGCGCGATCCCAACGCCTACTTCACCTTCACCCTGCCCACGGCCTCCGAAGTTCCGGCTGGCGCGGTGCTGCATCCACGCCACTCCCGCGGCGCGGTGGCCAGCCTGATCCTCGGCATCACCGGCGGTCTGCTGGTCGTTTACGGCATCGGTTTCCTGCTGGCGGTGATCGGGATCATCTGCGGCATCACCGGACTGCTCACGGTGAAAAAAGGCGGAGGTCGCATCCGGGGCCGCGGCTTGGCGATTGCCGGACTCAGCCTCGCGGTCGCCACCTTGATTGGCGGCGCATTCTGGTTCCGTTCTGGAAACTCCTCCGAAACTCCTCCCGCGCCGGTTCCGGTTCGCAGCTACCCGGCCCCCAAGCCCGCTCCGAAGAACGCGTTTTGAGAATGGTGATCCGGATTGGCGAATGGCCCGCATGGCCGGGATGGGTTTGCATGAATCTGGCTAATGGATTGATTCACCGTGGGTTGCGTTTTCCATGGTGACGGAAATTTTTTTTGAGTCTCAACGTGTTGGAAGTGTGGCGGCTGACCCTCACGGAGGGCCGCCGCAGGTCCGTTAGAGCGCCGCAAGGCCGATTCTGGCACGACATCCGCTCGTCCGAGGGTGTGAACTCAATCGGATTTTTGTTGGATATGGATGGCGTGATCTATCGCGGGAACCAGTTGGTCCCCGGTGCCGATCGCTTCGTCGCCCGGCTGCGGCGGGAAGGCATCCCCTTTCGTTTTTTGACGAACAATTCGCAGCGCACGCGCCGCGATGTCGCGCTCAAGCTTTGCCGCCTCGGCCTGGAGGCCGATGCGGACGACGTCTTTACTTGTGCCATGGCGACCGCCCGGTTTCTGGCTCACCAGAAGCCGGGTGGGACGGCGTTCGTGATCGGGGAAAACGGCCTCGCCGCCGCCCTCCATCACAACGGCCTGACCGTCGTGGACGATGATGCGGACTACGTGGTGGTCGGCGAGGGCCGCACCATGACCTTCGAAATGATCGAGCGCGCCGTGCGCCTGGTGGAAAAGGGCGCGCGCCTGATCGCCACGAATCCCGACGCCACCTGCCCCACCGACGCGGGCACCCGCCCCGGTTGCGGCGCGATCGTCGCCATGCTGGAAAAGGCTACCGGCCGCGAGGCCTTCTCGGTGGGCAAGCCCAGCGGCGTGATGATGCGCATGGCGCAGAACGAACTCGGCGTCCGCGCCGCCGGCACCGTGATGGTGGGAGACACCATGGAGACGGACATCCTCGGCGGGGTCGGCATGGGCTACCAGACGGTGCTCGTGCTCAGCGGCCACACCAAGGTGGAGCACCTCCACCGCTACGCCTACCGCCCGGACTGGATCATCGAGTCCGTGGACCACATGCCTGAAAAGCTTTTCCATTCCGTCACCGCGCTCGCGGGGGCGGCCTGATACTTCCCGTGGTTAGCGGATGGTCCGCGGCGGGTCGGCTGGTTCTTCATGGTGCCTCCGGCCCGTCGCGGCGACCGCCGCGCCGGACACGATCCGCGCAAAGGGAAGGGAGCGTTCACCGCGCGCGCTTTCAGAGCATTAAACCCAATCCACTCTTCCCTTTGCGCCCTTCTCTTTCCCGCGGAGGATGTCCGCCGTCATGGACATCACCTCCCCTTTCCTGCTGAAACTGAAAGGCGCGCTCTTCGCCTTCCTCGGCCTGCTGTCCGCCGCCGTGCTGCTGGCACCGGTGTTCTCCTGGCAGGCGCTCGGGATGTTCGTCATCTCGGTCTGGGCCTTCTGCCGCGCCTACTACTTCTGCTTCTACGTGCTGCACCACTACGGCGATCCCTCGTTCCGCTACGCGGGCCTGTGGGATCTGGTGAAGGGTATCATGAAACGAAGATGCTCCGGAGAGTGAACTGAATCTACGTCACTTCGTGTCCAATGCTTCGATGAGGCGAGCCTTCAAATCGATCATCGCGTCATGATGGGCTTTCCCCAGCCCGAGATGATTCGGGTCGCGGTCAAACAGCGGATCGTGGGTGATCCAGTAGCGTTCCGCGCGGGATGAGAGCGGGATCGTTGCGAACAAAGCCAGGAGCAGCCCGAAGAGCGCAGTGAAGGTTACGCGTAGGGTTCCCAGTCTAAGCAAACCCGCCGCTCCCGGCGAAAGGTAGGCGAGGTCCGCGAATCTTCCCAGCAATGCCAGCGCGGGAATTCCGAGCGCCACGGCATAGGCCAATCCGTGTTCGAAGAGCTTGTCCACGTCACGAGCATTCACATACCGCACGCTGCCCACGCCGATCACGATTACCATGCAGAGGAAAGGAACGATCGCCTGCCATGGATGAATTCCCGGCCGAGCCGTGGCCAGGAATGGCAAGCGCCTTTCCAATCGCCACGCGCTCGATTCGAGCGTCAGGGCGATCGCGAGGAGCACCGAGCCAAAGGCCTGCACTCCGAAGGGAAAGCCCTGCAGCCAGCGCGTGCCGTGATCCCGGCATCCCAATGGCGTGAAGCGCGAGATCCCTATGTATAGGAGGAGCGGGAAAACAATGCCGATCATCGCGATCCAGGCATGATCGTTCAGCCGCAACAAGGCGGATAGCGGCAATGATCCACGGCGCGCCATTGTGGACCGGGATCGAATCATGATGCCGAGCAGGCCGATGACAACGAGCGTGATCCACATGCCATTCCATGCCTGTGCTCGATCGAAAATTGCGTGGTCCAGTCTCTGGCTCGGAACAAAGGCCTCTTCCGGCACGGCATGCATCACGCGCGACTCCGCCAGCCTTTGCGAGAACACTCCGGTGTCGACGTCGGCCCATTGGGATCTCGGAGCCGATCTTTTTAGCGCCTGGAGGGCCGGAGAATCGAGGGTTCGCTGGACCTCGTCCGTGAGTTCACGCTCAAGCGGGAAAAGCCTCCTCTGCGCCAGCCTTTCGCCGCCATCAATGACGGCTTCGATGCAGTCATCTCCCTCCCAAAAGTAATCGGGTGTATTGGTGAGATGTCGGCAGATCGCCTTCCAATCGGCGATGAGGGAGACGAGCCCAGATCGATCTCGTGTCTGCGCCAGCTCATACGATTTCGCGCGCATCGCGAGGGCAATAAAGTAGCCCAATTCCGTCTCCTCTTGCATTTTGTTCGAACGGGGAAACCCCAACATTCGATCCCAGGCGGTTCGGGGTGGTTTGATCCGAGAGCTCCATGATTTCAACAGGCTGTTGGAGTATGTGCGGCACGCCGATTTTTGAGCGGCGAGGTGGAGCAGAGCCATTCCTTCGTCAAACTTGACTGGATCAAGGATCTTGGGATCAGTACAAGAGGCACGCGACAGGGATTGACTCAGCTTGACCTTGGCCTCCACCAGCGGAAACCAGGCATTGGTTGGATCCAGTGTTTCGCCGGTTGCCAGAAAATCCGATGGCCAGTCCGGGCGATGGATGGTCTCCGATCTTCCCATTCGATCGCGAAGACCGTTCAGATAGGCTGCGGGGCGGTTGGTGTGGCCTTCCGGAGTGGAGCTCCCTCTGTCGGCTGGCTTCGGCGGATTCGTGAATTGCTCTTGCCGCAGCCTGTCGTAGTCCTCGATGGAGACCGTTGAAGGCAGGGTGAGAACCGGGGCGAAGAATGGATAGGATTCATCGAACGATCCGCTCCATACCATGGCGCGAACCGGCCCGTTCTGAAGGAACATGCCTTCCCAGGCTACCGCGGCCACGGCCGCGGCAAAGGAGGTCCATAGCAACGGCCTCCACCAGCGGGGCTTCCGGCCCGCCTTTTCCAGCCTTCCGGTCATGTCCTCCAGCTCCTGCGGGTCCATGCCGTCGAGCGGTCCTTTCAGGTGGTGCTCCAAAGTCAGCACGCTTTCCCGATCATCGGAAAAGCCCTTCGTGAAGACGGCTAGAAAGCGTTCGGCGGGAGACACACTTGAAGGCTACCAGTTCATGTGCCCCGATCACAACCCGGTGTTACACCACTCTCCGGCCCCTTACTTCGTCGGGGCCATGGTGTAGAGGGCCATGGTCATGCACCAGGCCTGGCCGGCGGGCATGCGCTTGAACTCGTGGCCCTTGCCCCAGGAGTCGGTGTAGATGACCTCGTGGGTTTTCGGGTTGTAGCCGATGATGAGGCGCATGTGGCCGCCGTGGGTCTGCGGGATGCCGGTCTCCTTGAACATGCCGAGCTGGAGCGCCCAGCACAACGGGATGCCCTGGTTGATGTATTCCTCGATCTTGTTGGTGTAGCGGCTGAAGCCGGATTGGGCGGTCTTCACCTGGAGGAAGAGGTCGGGCTTCACCTCGGACCAGAACTGCATCGGGTTCACGATCGAGACCTTCCGTTCGTAGAGAAATTCCTTCTCGCCCTGCTTCTTCGCGAGCTGGTTGTAGGTGCGGACGTCCTGCTCGAACTGGCGGAGGTCGAGGTCGAAGTGCTTGGTGGTCTTCACGTGCAGCTTGCCGGTGGCGTTTTTGAGCGCCTCCTCCATTTCGCCCATGCTGGTGCCCATGCTGCCGGTGTTGGCGATCTCGGCCATCTCGTGCTGGTCGACATCGAGGCCGTAGTAACGGACGACCCGCTCGGTGGTGGCGACGGCGCAGTAGCCCTTCTGCCCCTGGTCGACCATCGGCATGCCGTCGAGATAGACATCGCCATTGTCCTTGTGGACGACGTGGTCGGTGAGGGCGGAGCGGCGGGCCACCTGGTTGCCGCCGGTGGCGGCGTCGAGCGAGGCGATGCGGATGCGCGCGAACTCGGCGCGCGGGCCTTCCGGGGATTTGGAAACGGAGGATTCCAGCAGCCAGGCGGTGCGGTCCTTTTTCCACATCCAGCCGGTGAGATTCACGGTGCCGCGCTGGTCACGGGCTTCCGGCTGGCTGCCGAGGGCGGTGGTGAGCTTGCCCTTCCAGGTATCCATCCGGGTGGCGAGGTCCTTCGGTGAGATCTCGCCGTCGTCGCCGCGGTTGTAGAGCGAGATGGTGACCGGGCCGACCTTGCCGGGGGTGCCGGCGCGGATGATCACCTCGCCGACGTTCTCGCCGAAGAGGTCGATCAGCTTGGGATCGGCGCGCAGGCCGTCCTTGGTGCTGCTGAGCCACTGGAAGGCACCGGGATAGGGCTCGGGCAGATCGATGCCCTTTTCCTTCATCCGCTCGCGGATGCGGTCGCGCATCTGCTGCTGCTGGGGCGTCAGGTCGCGGCGGTAGGTGGTGAGGACGTCCTCCAGCGGCTTCGCGAACAGCTTGGCATCGGTGAGCGTCTGGTCGAGGGGCGGAAACTTCACCTTCTCCTGGCCCCGGGCGGTCAGGAGGGTGGCCAAGAACAGACAGGCGAGCGTCTTCATGATCCCTTCCAGTTAAACCCGGGGAAGGGGAGATGTCGCCCGAAAAATGAGGAGTTAGGGGGAGGGGGCTGCCGCGTGCAGGTGCGGTCTGCGGTTGAGGGGCCAGTGGTTGGTGGCCACTCACACGCGGACTGATTCTGCACGCGACTTCGCGGGTCTTCCCGCTCGCAAGTTGGAAACTTGCGCTACTTCACGCCAGACGGGCGGCGAGGAGCTCGCGCTGGAAGACGATTTCCTTCGGCAGGTAATCGTAGAGTTTCAGGAACAACTCGCCTTGGGACAGGATCTCCGCCTTCCACTCGTCCGGCTTGAAGGCCATGCACTTCTCGAAATGCTCGCGGGTGAAGGATTCAAGGCCCTCGATGTTGAAGTCCTGGTATTCCGGGGTCCAGCCGATCTGGGTTTCGTGGCCCGGGATCTTGCCGTGGCAGCGCTGCACCACCCACTCCAGCACGCGCATGTTCTCGCCGTAGCCGGGCCACAGGAACTTGCCGTTCTCGTCCTTGCGGAACCAATTGACGTGGAAGAACCGCGGCAGGTGGGTCACGTGGCGGCGCATGTCCAGCCAGTGGTGGAAGTAGTCCGACATGTTGTAGCCGGTGAAGGGCAGCATCGCCATCGGATCGCGGCGCACGCCCGGCTTCAGGCCGATCGCGGCGGCGGTGACCTCGGAACCCATGGTCGCGCCGATGTAGACGCCGTGGGACCAGTTGAAGGCCTGGTAAACGAGCGGCATGGTGTCCGGGCGGCGGCCGCCGAAGATGATCGCGGAGATCGGCACGCCGTCCGGGTTTTGCCACTCCGGGTCGATCGTCGGGCACTGGCTGGCGGGGGCGGTGAAGCGGGCGTTCGGGTGGGCCGCCTTGCGGCCGCAGTCCGGTGTCCAGTCCTGGCCCTGCCAGTCGATGAGGTGTGCGGGGGCGTCCTGGGTGAGGCCTTCCCACCACACGTCGCCATCGTCGGTGAGGCCCACGTTGGTGAAGATGGTGTTCGCCTTCATCGACTCCATCGCGATGGGGTTGGTGTCGTAGGAGGTGCCCGGAGCCACGCCGAAGTAGCCGGTTTCCGGGTTGATCGCGTGCAGGCGGCCGTCGGCGTGCGGCCACAGCCAAGCGATGTCATCGCCCACGATGGTCGTTTTCCAACCGGCGTCGCTGTAGGACTTCGGCGGCACGATCATGGCGAGGTTGGTCTTGCCGCAGGCGGAGGGGAAGGCGGCCGTGACGTAGGTCTTCACGCCCTCCGGGGACTCCAAGCCGAGGATGAGCATGTGCTCGGCCATCCAGTTGTGCTCACGGGCGATGTTCGAGGCGATGCGCAGCGCGAGGCACTTCTTGCCGAGCAGGGCATTGCCGCCGTAACCGGAGCCGTAGGACCAGATCTCGCGGGTGTAGGGGAAGTGGGCGATGTATTTTTCCTCGTTGCACGGCCAGGGGACATCGGCCTGGCCGGGTTCCAGTGGCGCGCCCACGGAGTGGAGGCAGGGGACGAAACGGCCGTGGCCGTCGCGGCTGCTGGGCAGCTCGCCGGAGGCTTCCTTCTCAAGGCGCTCCAGCACGTGTTTGCCCATGTTCGTCATGATCCGCATGTTGATCACGACGTAGGGGCTGTCGCTGATCTCCACGCCGATCTTGGCGAGCGGCGAATCGAGCGGGCCCATGCAGAACGGAATGACGTACATCGTGCGGCCCTTCATCGAGCCGCGGAATTTCTCCGTCAGAATGCCCTTCATCTTGTCCGGGTGCATCCAGTTGTTCGTCGGCCCGACCTGCTCGGGGCGGCGGGTGCAGATGAAGGTGCGGTCCTCCACGCGGGCGACGTCGGAGGGCGTGGAGCGGGCGAGGAAGCTGTTCGGGCGCTTGGCCGGGTCGAGCTGGATGAGGGTGCCGGACGCGACCATCATCGCGGTCAGGCGGTCCCACTCGGCTTGGGATCCATCGCACCATTCGATGGCATCCGGGGTGCAGAGAGCCGCCATTTCCTCGACCCATGTGGCGAGCGCGGCGTGAGATGTGTGAATCACTGCGGACATGACAGGTCCATAGGAGCGGGATGCGGGGCACAACGCAATGCCACGGGGCGGGATTGCCCGAAATTGGACTGAAAGCCGCGGGATTCGACCAAGAAACGGTCAAAGCCAAACCCGGCGATGACAGGCCTGGGCCGCCGTCGCCCGGCGCCGGATCGACGTCGAGCGGTGGCCGCCCGGGAAGAGTCTCCCGTGCCGGGCGCACGGGATCTTACGTGCGGCGTGGCACCCTCTATCAGGGCCACGCTGGATTTCCTTGGGAGGTTCTGTGATCAGGCACGGAACTGCCATCCGGCGCCGGTATCACGGTCGCGCCAGGCGGGGCGGCGGGAGATGGGATCTTGCAGGGTGCGGACCGATTTGCGGCCGGCGGTGCTGAGGAAGGTCTCGCAGTCCAGTTCAATGACTTCGAGGCCCATGTAGTAGGTGTCCTTGAGGGTCACCACGGATTCGGCGCCAAACACATCGCCGAGGTGTTCGCGGAGAAACCCGGCTTCCTTTTTTCCAACAAAAAGGAAAGCGGGTGTCTCCTCGTGATCGCACTTCGACCGGATGAGCCCGGCCACCGCGTCGGCGTCCCAGTATTCATCGAAACTGAGCTCGGGAGCGATGTGCCGTTCGTCCGGCAAGTGACTAGGTCGTTCGTTAGTTTCGTTCGTGTTCATGGTACATGGATGGAGCAACACAGGGGGGATTTAGCAACCGGCGTGCCGGATTTCCCGGCGGTGGGTCCGGAAATCCACAAATGCGATGTTTCGGTTTTCCTAAAAACCGCGGGTTTCATTCATAGTGGTCGCCCGGCGGCCTTGCGGGCGCACGGGTGCCGTGCTACCCCGTGCGGGCAGATGGGCAGCTATCCCCGCGATTATTCCACGCCTCCGGGCTCGCCTTCTCGCCTCACTCCGGTGACGAAGTGGTTGCTGGGCATCAATATCCTGATCTCCGTATTGGATTTCGTGATCTTGCCCGAGGTGCTGCGGTTGGACACCAAGGTGCGCGGTTATCTGCCGCCGCTGGAGGCGTGGGGGGCCTTCAACGTCGAGAGCACGTTCCGGGAAGGGCGGTTTTGGGAGTTGGTCACGTTCCAGTTCCTGCATGACTCCCTCGGCCACATCGTTTTCAACAGCATCGGCCTGTTCGTGTTCGGCCCGTGGCTGGAGCGATGGTGGGGCAAGGCGCGGTTCCTGGGATTCTACCTGCTGTGCGGGATGGCGGGGGCGCTGTTTTTCACGGTCCTCGGAGCGGCGCACGTGCTGCCGCACGGAGCGGAAGGTGGACTGGTCGGCGCATCGGCCGGGATCTACGGCATCCTTGCCGGGCTCGCGGTGGTGGCCCCCAATTTGCGGGCGCAGCTGATCTTTCCGCCAGTGGAGCTTTCGATCCGCCAACTCGCGCTGCTGGTGCTGGCGCTGGCGACGGTGATCATCCTGCTCCGGATCGGCGGGAACGAGGGCGGGGAGGCCGGCCACCTTGGCGGGGCGATCCTCGGCTTCGTGCTCACGCGTTATCCGTTCCTGTTAGGAAAGAAGGAAGGGGCAGCCTTGCGGCCCGTTCGCACGGCGAGGTCGAAAGGCGAGGCCAAGCTGCGGCCCCGGACCTCGGTGGACCTCCACACCAGCAACGAGATCGACCGCATCCTCGACAAGATCAACCGCGACGGCCTCCAGAGCCTGACCGACGAGGAGCGCGACACGCTCCGCAACGCCTCCAACAAATCATGACCGACGCCGACATGATCGATTGCCCGGACAACGGGCGGCAACTCGCGCGCCTGCGCGCCATCATGCACCGCTTGCGTGCCCCGGGCGGCTGCCCGTGGGACGCGGAGCAGACGCACGAGAGCCTGGTGCCGAACCTCATCGAGGAAACCTACGAGGCGGTGGACGCGATCCGCAGCGGCGACCATGCCCATCTCCAGGAGGAACTCGGCGACGTCTTGCTGCAGGTCGTGTTCCACGCTGAACTGGCGGAGGAGGGGGGCCGTTTCAACCTCGACGACATCGCCCGCGGCATCAGCGACAAGCTGGTGCGCCGCCACCCCCATGTCTTCGGCAGCGGCGTGGCGGACGATCCGGACGCGGTGCTGAAGCAGTGGGACGCGATCAAGCGCGCGGAAAAAGGCGAGGGCGACGACAAGCCGTTCCTCCACGGCGTGGGCAAGGGTCTGCCGGCCCTGCCGCGTGCGGCCAAACTTCAGAAGAAGGCGGCGAAGGTCGGCTTCGATTGGCCGCAGGAAAGCGGCGTCATCGCGAAGATCCGGGAAGAACTCCAGGAACTGGAGGCCGCGGTGGATGCCCAGGACATGGAGGTGGTTTCCGAGGAGCTCGGGGACCTGCTGTTCAGCGCGGTCAATTTGGCGCGTTTCCGCGGTGCGGATCCGGAGGTGCTGATGGCGCGCGCGAACGCCAAGTTCGAAAGCCGGTTCCACGAGATGGAACGCCTTTTGGCCGGGCAGGGCCTGACCTTGACGGCCGCCACCGCGGACCAGATGGAAGACGCGTGGACCGAGGCCAAACGGATGGAGGCGAAGCGGGCGAAAGCTTGACCGGCCTCATGGCGTCTTGCCCTGCACCGCGCGGCTGATGGCGGATACGATCAGCAGCACCAGGAACACGAGGAACAGCAGTTTCGCGATCGCCGCCGCGGTACCGGCCAAGGCGGTGAATCCGAGCAGCCCCGCCACCACGGCGAGGATCAGGAAGAGTAGGGACCAACTGAGCATGGTGGTTTACGGGTTGTTGACACCCGTGGTTCAGCAACTACCGCGCCGGGAGCGGTCATGGTTTCATTTGCTTGATGGTGAGCGTGTTGTGTGTCGGTCTGGGGCTTGTCGTCACCCGGCGGAACTGCAATCTGCGGTTTGGGTGCCTCCAATTTGCAACGTGCCCCGCACCGAATCCCGGCGACAAACCGCTGTTCCAGCGCCATGATCGCGGCATGGCGGAAGCGGCGGCACCTCTGGAACTGGTCCTGCGGGACGGCGCGGCGGTGCGGGCGAGGGAGCTCAATCCCGGTGACCGCGAGTACCTTGCCGAGGGTTACCGACGCTTGTCCCCGGAGGCGCGCTACCACCGTTTTTGGACGGTCACCGGCGAGATCGGGGACCGGATGCTGGACCGGTTGTTGAACCAGGACCCGGGCAATCACGAGATCTGGTCGGTCTACGATCCCTCCCGGAATTTTTCGCCGCTGGGGGCCGCGAGCTGGTGGCGGGATGCGCGGAATCCGCTGGAGGCGGAGTTTTCCGTGACGGTGCTGGATTCCGAGCAGAACCGCGGCATTGCCACGCTGCTGCTGGCGATCCTCTGGCTCACGGCCTTCCGCTCCGGGATCACCACGCTGGTGGGGAACGTGATGCCGGAGAACACCGGGGCCTGCGCGTGGATGCGACACACCGGGGCCTCCGGCGTGTGGGACGGCCACATGAACACGTTCCGCTGGCAGCTCGACGATCTCGAGCGCCTGCCGCAGACGCGCGCCGCCACCGAGCTGGCGGAGTGGCTGGCGCTGCTGGCGCCGCGGTTGTTGGAATAAGCGGATTTGACCTGTCGCCGTGGACGTTCGAAAAACCCGGCATGGCATTGTTGGAAACCGCGGGGCTCGCGAAACGGTTTGGTTCGAAGCGGGTGTTCCAGGAGGTGAACCTGAAGTTCGAGGCGGGTGAGATCGTGGCCGTGCTCGGCGTGAATGGCGCGGGCAAGACGACCTTGCTGGGCTGCCTCTCCGGCATCCTCGGGTGGTCGGCGGGCGAGGTGCGGCTGGCGGGGCGGCGGCTGGACCGGAAGGACCTGGAGCAGCGCAAGCAATATGCCCTGATGCCGGATCGCGGGCTGTGGTTTCCCTGGACGGACCCGATCCGGAATGCCGCGTCCTTTTCCCAGCTCTGGCGCGGTGCCGATGCCGGGCCACCGCTCGATCTCGAGGAGTGGCTGGATCGCCTCGGGCTGATGGAGGTGGCCTTCGATCCCATTGATGGCATGTCCCGCGGCCAGGCCTACAAGTCTTCGTTGCTCGGCTTGCATGCGGCGGATCCGGAATTGTGGCTGCTGGATGAACCCTTTGCCGCGGGCATGGACGCGCGGGGGATGGAGGCCTTCCGGGCGATGGCACGCGCCGCCTCGGGGCGGGGCCGCTGCGTGGTGTACACCACCCAGTTTCCGGAGCTGGCTGCACGTTTCGCCGACCGGGTGGTGGTGATCGGCCGCGGCCGGGTGGTGCTCAATGATACGACTGTGGGGCTGGAAGCGGCCGAGGTGGAACGGCGGCTCAGCCGCGCGCTGGAATTGGAGGGCGCGGGAGCATGAGCGCGGGGTGGGAGCGGAAATTGCGCCGGAAGCTGCGGCAACGGGTAAGCTGGAGGAGGCGCATCCGGCAGGTGAAGACCTGCGCGTATTATCTGGCGTTCCTGGTTTTTCTAACGGGCTGGCCCGGTGGCTGGGAATTGCTTTCGGCCGGGGCGAAATTCGGTGGCACGCGCGGAGTGATGACGGCCCTGTCCTTCACCGGCGGCGCGGTTGGATTCGTGCTGGGTGTTTTCACCATGAACCTACTGCAGATTCCCGCGTGGCAATTCGAATGGACGCCGGGAGATGTCCGGGCGTTGCGGCGGATCCGGCTGGAGCGAGGGCAGGGGTGGCTGGTGGCGGCTTGGGTGGTCCTTGCCACCGTGGTGTCGACGTGTACGGTGATGCACGGAGGCTGGCTTGATCCAGTCCCGGCCAGCCTGCTGTTTCTCGCCGCCGTTTGCCTCGGCGCGCTGTTTGGCGGAGGCAAATGGAGTGCGCGGGTCATGCTGCTGACCGCATCGGGAGCGGTTTTGGCGTCGTGGGTGCAGGGGTTTATCAGCGGGAACAGGAGCGGGTTTGCCACGCGGCTGTTGCCGAAGCTGGAATGGGCCTGGCCTCCCGGTTGGGTATTCCAAGCACGCGGAGGCGGATGGTTCCTGCCGTTGGCCGGGGTGATGGTGGCGCTGGGTTCTTATGAATGGTGCCGGGTCTGGCGTCCCTCACCGGTGGAGAGCGGGAAGGCTTCAGAAGAAAGCGGGCACACACCTGACGGGACGCCTGTGGAGGAAACGGCGGTGGTTGCCAATGACATGCGTGACCTGCGGATGTCGGTGGCGCACGGGTGGATTGGGCTGCAAGGCTATGTCGGCCAGCCGGCACAATGGCCGGACCAGTGGCTGTGGCGATGGCTCACGCCGCGTGAGCGCCTGCTGGCCTGTCCCGGCGGTGGCTTCGCCAGCCAGTGGTGGCGGCTCGCCCGGTTCGCGGGGCTGGTACCGGTGGTGGCCTTCGGTGGCTATCGGGTGCTGGAGCACACGGATTTCCGGCAGGCCGGGGAAACGTTCGCGGGAGCGGTGGTGGCGGGTTTCTGCGCCATTGCCCTGACGATCGGCCTCTGCTGGCCGGGCCGGAATTCGGTGTTTCGCACCTGGTTCAGCCGGTGGAGCATGGATGTGGCGCGGACGGCTCCGGCTTACGCACTGTTTCCGGTCACCGTGCGGGAGCTGCTGCGGGCGACGGTCAAGCAGTGGTTGGTGCGCAGCGTGCCCGCGGGACTGGTATGGTTCGCCGGGGCACTGCTCGGGGTCTATGCATGGCTGGGAGAGATCTCGCAAATTCCGGTTGGGCGATTGTTTTTCGCCACGCTGGCATTGTGCGCGATGCTGCTGATGGTGGAGCTGCAGAACCTGATGATCCGATCGCTCGACAAGCAGCGGCGTGGATTCCCGGCTCTGTTGGCCACGCTGCTGTTTTGTGTCACGGTGCTGACCGGGCTGCTTGCCGTTGTGGTGGCGGCGACGGGCAGCTGGCCATGGGTGGTGGTGACGGCCGCGATGGCGATCGCGGTGGGGTTCGCGGGCTTCGGATTCTCGCTGTGGCGGGTGGAAGGGCGGGGGCGCGATCTCCTGTAGGCGGCGGTCACTTCGCCAGCGCCTGTTCGTCGAGCAGCGGCATCGGTTTCGGCAGCCGCCGTTTCCGCAGGCCGAACTGGCGGACGGCGTGGCGCTGGAGGTGGGCCACCGCTTCGTCGACGTCGTCGGTGAAGAACACGATGTCCGGGTCCTCCGGGCTGATGGTGCCTTCCTCCGCCATCTTGTAGAGGAAGTCGACGAGCGGCTGCCAGTAGTCCTTCCCCATACGGTTTCAGCTTTGGGAGATGGGCAGCATGAAGGAAATGACGAATGCTCGTCCTTCGATTAGGCTGAATGACCTCATTTTCACGGAACCGGAGGCCTTTTCCAAAAACTGGGAGTTTCCAGTCCTGAATGTGAGCCTCAAAACCAACAAGCGCGGGCAGAGTTCCGCGTTCATCGATCTCCTTCCAGACAAGGCCCTCACCGTCTACGCCGAATTCACGGGTTCAGGTTGGGAGATGAAGTGGCATACCTTCAATGTCCCCGGTCTTCACCCCCTGCGACCAGAAACGCCAGCAAGGCCGCCGCCTCGCGACTCACACCTCGCAGGTTCCTATCGATCGACTAGATTTCGATCCATTTGGAGACGTCCTCTGGGGCTAAAAAATCGCGGTACGTCTCCCCGCCTCACGGATCACGCGAGCCTGCCTTCTAGAATCCGATATAGCCCCATGCGTCATTGATGCCACCGGTGGATGGGCGAGACCGGTAGATCAGTCCAATCTATTGGTCGATTGGAAAAAAGCCCGAACGGACGCCAATCCGAACCGGCTTGCAACAGAAGACCACTATGAAGAAATATTATCACCCGAGCGGCCGCAATGTCCGCATCTCCAAGGCCCCGAAGGCCTTCACGGCGATCGCCGGTGCCGCTCTCGCGGCCGGTGGATTCCTCAGTCTCGCTCCGCTTGCCTCGGCTTCCAGCCACAGCGATGCCCCCCTCATCAAGCTGGATCCCCAGGCCAACCTGACGGATGTCTACGCCTTCGTTCGCACGCGGCCGACCGGTGAGAAAGTCCTGGTCGTTTCCGTCGCCGTCCGCCCATTTTCGGAACCCGGCGATGGTTCGATGTACGACGCGTTCTCTCCGGACGCACTCTACAGCATCCACATCACCAACCCGACCACCGGTATCGAAGCCCAGCGCTACGATTTCCGATTCTCTGCCGTTTCGGCCGACGCCGGAAACTATAAGAACACGGACACGATCCTCCGCTACGGTCGCGGCGCGGAGATTGGTCCCATCCAGACGGTGGGCGATGCGCGGCAGAACTTCGTGCAATCCTACACCGTCGTGAAAACGGTCGGCAACAAGAAGACCACGCTCAACAGCAAGTCCACTCCCCTGTTGGTCCCACCACCGAACGTCGGCATCAACACCACCCCTCTTTACAATGACGACGCCGGTGCTGCGGTTTCCGGTGCCACCACCCGTGCCGAACTGGACCCCTACACCTTTCAAACCGTCTATGATCTCGCCGGAGGGACGACGGTCTTCGCCGGCCCGCGGGAAGATGGCTTTTATGCCGATACCCCGGGCATCTTCGACCTGCTGGAATCACGTATTCTGGACAACAACGGTTCACTTGCCGACGGCCTCGGCCAGGATGGCAACGGCGTCGATGGCTTCAAGGGCTACAATGTCCTCACCTACTCCATCGTCATTCCTCTCGCCGATCTCCCGAGTTTCCCTTACACGGGTGCGCTGCAGCCCGCGAGCACCGGTGTGGGTGTTTACGCATCGGTCAGCCGCCCACGATTGACGCTGCGGAGCGCGAATGGCGATGACGTCGCGTCGGGTGCATGGGTGCAGGTCAACCGTCTGGCTAACCCGCTTTTCAACGAAGTGCTGGTGGCCATCGCGGACAAGGACAACTACAACCGCACTTCACCTAAAACGGATGCTAAGTTGTTCGCCAAGTACGCGAGCAATCCGGAGATCGCGGTGCTCATCAACGCGGTGTATGGCACCCAATTCCAGACCACAAACCGTGCGGACCTCGTCGGCGTTTTCATTCCGGACGTGATCCGCGTGAACACCACGACCGGCCCTGTTCATGTTTCCGGCGAGCCAGGATTCAACCGCCTCAGCTTCATTGGCAGCGATACCGTCGCCACTTCGTCCGGTGCCATGATCCCTTCCGGTTGGCCCAACGGCCGTCGTTTCGGGGACGATGTGGTCGACATCGCACTCACCGCCGTCGCCAGTGGCCCGACGTTCAGCACGATCACGGTGGTGGGCGACAACGTCTCATCCAACGACCAGGTTTATAACCAGACGTTCCCCTATGCCGCCACCCCGCACGCGGGTCCGGCCAATAGCAAGGACTCCGGCCCCAACGTCGGATTCTGATCGCTCTCTTCTTGCATGCCCCCCCCTGGCACCGGTCGCTTCAAACAGGAGCGGCCGGCGCCTTCACGCCTTTCCTCTGTTCCTCTTTCCCGCCGCCATGAACTCCACCGAAACAGAATCCGGTTCGGCACCGATCCGCCGGACCCCGCGCATCGTGGCGGCTGTCCTTGCGATCGCCGCCGCCCTTGTTTGCGCGCTACTTTTGCGAGCTCCTGCCGGGCACCAGGAAGCCACTGCGGCCCCCGCTGCCCCTGTCACCCCTATTCTTACCGCAGAACAGATCTTCGCGAAAATCCCCGCACCTGCCTCTGAGTCTCTCACCGACAAGGCGCTGGCCGCTGCTCTCGAAAAAGCCCGCAAGAAACCCGGGACCGCCGCCATGTGGGTGAACCTGGGCGACACCCTCGCCCAGAAGCTGCGCGATACCGCGGATCAAAGTTTCTATGATCTCGCCGAGATCACCTACCAGCACGCGCTCGGGATCGATCCCAAAAGCGTGGATGCGATGACCGGCATGGCGTGGGTGACCGGAGGACGCCACACCTTCGACCAGAGCATTGAATGGGCGAACAAGGCCCTCGCCGTCGATCCGAATGGCATCGCCGCCCACGGCATCATCGGGGATGCAGCCCTGGAGCTCGGCAACTACGACCAGGCTTACCAGGAGTATCAGAAGATGATGGACCTCCGCCCCGATCTCTCTTCATGGAGCCGCGGCTCCTATCTCCTGTGGATCTGCGGCGACCGCACCAAAGCCGTGGCACTGATGGAAACCGCCATCCGCTCCGGGGCACCATTCGCGGAAAACACCGCCTGGTGCCGTGCGAAGCTTGCAATGATGTATTTCAACGACGGTGCGCTGGGTGCCGCCGCACAAACGCTCGAACCCGCGATCAAGACGGATTCCCGCAATGCCCACGTACTCCTTGCGGCAGGCAAGATCGCTGCCGCGCAGCACGATTATCCAGCCGCGATCAAATTCTACAACACGCTGCTCGAAGCCGGTCCCAACCAGGAGGCTCTCGCCGCCATCGGCGATCTCCACGCCATTCAGGGCGAAAAGGAAGAAGCTGAAAAATGCTACACCCAGGTGGAATCGATTCACGCCAACCATGTGGCCACCGGTGTGCATGACCACACCCAGATGGCCAAGTTCTTCGCCGACCATGATCGCAATCCGGTCGAGGCCCTCCGCCTGGCCGAACAGCACAAGCTCACCACCAACGTGCTTGAAGCCGACGTGCTTGCCTGGGTGTATTTCAAGAGCGGCGATCTGCCCTACGCCATCGAAACGATGAAGCGCGCGCTCGCCCGCCACACGCCCTCCCCGGAAATGCACTACCACGCTGGCATGATCGCGGCAGCCGCCGGTGACCGCTCCTCCGCCCGCAAGCACCTGGAACTGGCACTGAGTCTCAATCCTCAATTCGACGCGCTCCAGGCCCCGATCGCCGCGAAGGCGTTGGCCCAATACACGACCAACAAGGCCTCTGCGGTCAACAAACTGCCGCCCACCGCCAGCAAGGAAGATCGATGAACACGCCCTCCCGTCCCAGCTTCGCCAAACGGATTGCTCTCGCCGCCTTGCTGCTGCTCGGACGGGTGGCTGCCCATGACGAGCCGACCAGTTTCATCGACTTGAAACTGAGCGCCACCGGCATTGAAGCCAGCGTAACCGCCTCCAACACCGATCTCGCCCACTACCTGCCGTCCGTGGAGCCTGGCATGCTGCTCCAACCGAAAACGATCGAGGAACAACGCAAGGCCCTCTCCGATCTCGTCACTTCGCGGATCGAGTTGGCGGCCGATGGACTCATTCTTGCTGGCACCCTGACCGATATCTCGCCCGTACCCGAGAAGCGCGACCTGCGCCTGACCTTCCACTATCCATGGGCCACCTCCCCTGCGGGAGTTCACGTCCAATGCCAGCTGTTTCCCTACGACACGCGCCACAAGACGTTTCTGAACATCTACCTGGGGGACACTCTCCTGCGGCAGGAGATTTTCGAAGGGGAGCGCACGTCGTTCGACTTCGATGCCAGCTCACACCAGAGCATCGGATCGGTGGTGAAGCAGTTTGTTTATGAAGGCGTGCACCATATCTTCATCGGGCCCGACCACATCCTCTTCGTGGTCGGGTTGCTGCTACTGGGCGGCAGTCTCGGTCACCTGATGAAGATCGTTACCTGCTTCACCGTCGCCCACAGCATCACCCTGGGGCTTGCCACCTTCCACATTCTCAGCCCGCCAGCATCCGTCATCGAGCCGGTGATCGCCCTGAGCATCGTTTTCGTGGGTATTCACGCGCTGCTGGGAAAAAACAAAAAACACGATCCGCGGATGATCTTCGCGTTCTGCTTCGGCCTCATCCACGGTTTCGGCTTCGCCAACGCCCTTCAGGAAATGATGCTGCCGCGTGAGGCGCTCGGTTGGTCTCTCTTCGCGTTCAACAGTGGTGTCGAAATCGGCCAGGCCTGCATCGTCCTCACCGTCGCACCCCTCCTTGCCTATGTCCGCGTGCGGAGGCCCGTCGTTTCGCAGCACCTCATTGCGACGGCTTCGGTCTGCGTCACAGCGGCGGGAGCGTTCTGGTTCTTCCAGCGGGTGATGGAAGGCTAATGAGCAATGGAGAAAAATAGCTCCTATTCTCAATACTTTCACTTGGAGGCTGTCTGAAAGACAATGGAGTCGCCATCGTGGTGATGGCGAAGTGGACGAGGGATCTGCATCAGGAATGGATCGAGCGGGTGCGAAACAACGACATCCCCGAGAACAGTGAGGTCATACAGGACATTCCTGATGCGTCAACTCTCTGAGCAGCGGTTTGAGTCGGTCAAGCTTCCGGCGTTCTTTCGCAGAGCCACCCGAAAGACATCCATGCGGCGAACCAATTACGGACCTTTTCAGCGATTACCTCTGCGGGATCGAATGACGCCGCGAAGGCGATGCCGCATGCCTCCTCCAAGGACACCCCGTCGCGAAGCTCCTTCAGCAGATGGAAGGCCTCAGGTTCGATTCGCTTGTAGAACACTGAGAGATTCGAACGATGAACAGCCAGATGTAACGGCGATTGCAATGGTTTCGCAGCCAACCGCAGGGGCCTCGGAGTGGTGTTCCGGGAAACCGCATTGCTTGCCGGTGCGTTTTCCGCGTGCTTCAGGCGTTTCAACAGGGAGTCGATGGGGTAACGCAGTTCCAGCAGTGAAATATAGGGTTGAACATCTAGAACCATGCTCTCCGGCTGCCGTGTCACGAATTCCTCCGCGTCCAACTTGGGACGTTGCTCACCATCAAAGGCGATCACGCGTGCCCATTCCACGGCGGCCATTTCAGTGGCCAGCATCCCGTGGGGCGTGATGGTTTCCGGATGCCCTGTGAGGAACTGGCCGAGGCGGCTGCCCAGGTCACGGAGATTCCACGAATGGGAACCGCACTCGTGAAGGTAGGCGATGGCCAGCTTGTCGAACTTGCGCTGCCCGAGCACGGCGCGCAGTCCGCGGAAATCGTCCGAGAATCCACTGAGCAGCCGCCACCAGTACTGCTGGTTGTAGATCTGCAACCGGTCCGGTGAGGTGAGGCGGTCGTTAGGCTTGATCAGATCATTCGCCACGGCTCGGTTTTCGCGGCGCATCCTATCCCCCGGCCCCAGCGGACGCATGACGGCATGGGCCATCGCGGCCTGAAAATCCGCGAGCGTAGTCTCAGGCTTCGTGGGTGGCAGTTGCTTCTTGGACGATGGCATCGGGGAGATATCGGTTGGCTTTGAGTGCCTCGGCGTGGACTTCGTCGAAGGTGGGGATGTTGTCGTCCCACTCCAGCAGCGTGGCGACCCGGCCGCAGCGCTCGATGGCGCGCTCGTAGAGCGCCCATACCGGATCGATCACCGGGTGGTCGTGGGTATCGAGGATGTACTTCTTGAACTCGGTGTGCCCCGCGATGTGGGTCTGTGCGACCCGCCCGGCTGGCACCGAGTTCACATAATCCATCGGGTCGAAACCGTGGTTGCGGGAAGAGACATAAATATTATTCACGTCCAGCAGGATGCCGCAGTCGGCCTCCTCCACCACTTCGTTGAGGAATTCCCATTCCGTCATTTCTGAAAGGTGGAACTCGGCGTAGCTGCTGACGTTCTCCACCGCCACGGGTAGTTCGAGATAGTCCTGCACCTCGCGGATGTTGCGGGCGGTGGTCTTCACCGCTTCCCAAGTGTAAGGCATGGGCAGTAGATCGTGGGTGAATCGACCGTCCACGCTGCCCCAGCAGAGATGATCGCTGACCCATGGGGTCTTGGTGCGTTTGGTGAGCCTCTTCAGCTTCTTGAGATGGTCCCGGTTCGGGCGTGCGCTGTTTCCAAAGTACATGGAAACGCCGTGCTGCACCACTCTGTACTGCTCGAGGATCTGGTCGAGCACGGCGAGTGGCCGCCCGCCCTCTGCCATGTAGTTCTCGGAAATGATCTCAAACCAATCCACCACCGGCTTCTCCTGGAGAATATGCTGGTAGTGGGGAATGCGGAGTCCGATCCCAATGCCGTAGTCCGAGTGGTTGTTGAAACGGGAGGCGGCCATGACCTTTGATTTGAAGAGAAAACGAAGGCCCCGGTCAAGGATGACCGGGGCCTGCGCAGCCGGGAGATCAGGCCTTGTCAGCGCCCTTTTCCTTGTGGACGGGCTTGCCGTCCTTCATGGCACAGCCGCCCTTGCCCTTGCAGGAGTTCTTGCCGGCGCAGCCGTTGTCGCCGCTCTTGCAGCCACCCTTGTTCTTACAGGAGTTCTTGCCCTTGCAGTCGTGGGTGTCACCGGAGTCCGCGGCCTGTACGCCTGCGGAGAATGCCGCACCGCTCTTGTCCGAGCTGGAGGCAGCCTTGGCGGTGGTGGCGAAGCCACCGGTGAGGATACCCGTAAGGGCGGCACCGGCGATGATTGCGTTGTTGGTTTTCATGGTTCGTTCGTTTTGCTTTTGGTTTTTTCCGGTCGTGACCGGGGTGGTTCGCCCGCATGAAGAAACCACTCGGCATCTCCGGCGGATGAAGTTTTTTTCATTTCAGGGCAGCTTGCCCTTCCCGAATTTTCGGGCGAGAAGATGATCAATGGAAAAGGCGCCGGGGCCGAAGACGAGCACCAGCAGGGAAATGAAAAGGAAGAGAAACGGTGCGGCGGTAACGAACCCGTTCGAGTCCGACCAGATCGCCTTCACGGCTTCCGAATCCGCCGTCAGATAGGCCACCACCATCGTGATGATCAGCGGAATGGAGGTGATGCGTGAGCAAAGGCCGACCATCAGCAGCAGTCCTCCGACGCACTCCGTGGTGGCTGCGAGCACCGCATTGAACATTGGCAATGGAATGCCCAGATCCTTGAAGAATCCCGCGACCTTCGGGAGATTCGTCAGCTTGCCCTGCCCAGTGATGAAGAACTGCCAGCCCCAATAAAGACGCACCGCGAGCAACAGCGGCGACCGGAGGTGATCCGCGATGTGAGCAAGCCTACCATAACCGCGTGAGGCAATTGGGACGATGGACGCGGCGTTCATGTGAGGTGAGACGAACGGCGCGGAAGTTTGATTGCACAAATTTTATCTATTGATGCTGCCGCCTTTTTTCCCAATTTCGAGAAATTGCCGTTTGATTGAGATCGCCGAGGGTGTTAGCAACCGATGGTTCATCGTGACTTGAATCCTCGTTCCATTTGGACACCTTTTCACCAGCTCCCGACCTCACGGAAACCGAACTTCTCCAAGCGGGTTTCCGGTATGCGCTGGCGCTGACCCATCATCGTGAAGAGGCCGAGGATCTGGTGCAGGAGACGTGGCTCAACCTGTGCCGCCGCTATGGCCGGGTGGAAAACCAGGCAATCCTCTTCACGTCGATCCGCCATCTGTTCATCGACCAATGCCGTCGTCGGAAACTGGTGCATTTCGATTCACTCGAAGAACCCTCAATCAGGGAACAGGCCGGCACCTGGTGTGACGAGCCGTGCGTGAAGGGGGAGCTCGCTATTTTATTGGGTCGACTGAAGCCGGTGGAGCGCGAAGTGATTTTCCTCCACTATTACAAGGGATACACAGCGGAGGAGATTTCTCAACTCCATGAGCAAAGCCGCGGCACCACTCTCAGCCTGCTTCATCGTTCCATGGCGAAGTTGAGAAAAATCGCCGGTTCGGAAGCGGATTTGCTTCCCCGCAATCAAGTCCTGCTCTTTTTCGTTCTGCTCATCACACTGTCACAATCCCATCGCTCCTGAATTCGCACGGCTTTCATCGAGATGTCCGATTTCCGCAAACAAGTCCGCGACTATTACGACGCGCAATCGCTGTCGCCTGAGAAGGTCGAAGCGGTGCTCGCGGAAGGGCGTGCAGTAACGGGAAATGAACCTGGAGATGCGTCGGTGGGATTCTCCAAGGCGCACTCATGGCGTCGGTTCATCGCGGCGATTGCGGCGGTGTTGATCCTCGCGCTCGCAGGCGGGTGGTGGATGAAGCGGGATGCAGGGGTGGTTTCTTATACGGCACTTGCACCCAGAGTGATCGAGTTCTTTGACACAAAGTCCGAACTGCTGCCACCGGAACAAGATAAACAGAAACTGTGGCAATTGCTCGTGGACAAGGGCGCACCGGAGGAATTCCGAATCCCTCCCGGCCTCATGCCACTGGAGAGCGCCGCGTGCCAGGTGGTGAATGTGAAAGGCCGGAACGCCTGGATGTCGTGCTATTGGCGGGAGCCTGGCCAACAGCGCAACGAGCACCAGTTGATCCACCTTCTCGTGGCCCGGACCGATGACTTCTATGATCAGCCGAAATCCACGACCCCTGAAGTGCGGGAAATCGATGGCTGGAGCTTCGCCTCGTGGACGAAGGGCAAAGTGATCTACACTCTCGCCACCGCGGCACCGAAGGAAAAGCTGACGCCGTTCCTCTCCAGCGCGGAGAAGAAGGACGATGAAAAGAGGCGCCTGTCTTATAGGCCGAGCCCTCTTGATCTCACCCTGCTGGCTGAGCTCAGGGGCTGGAGGATTCGGTGAACGGTTCCGTCATCGCCGCCTAGCGAAGACGGAGCTGGTCATAGATCGGCGGGCATCCCATACATTCGGCGATCCCGTCGGCCGCCAGACAGCAGGTCAAGAGAGGCAGCATGAAGTCGTATTTGCCGGCCATCTTGATCATGAGCACGATAGTATAGTAACTTCTACGGAATGATGTGGAACTGTCCTATTGGGATGGCACCGGCATCAATCCCAATGCAGGTCCTTTGGAGTTCCTATTCTGCGCGCTGGACAGCAGCCGCGACGACCGACTCACGCAGGCGGAGTGGCAGGGCATCTACGCGAAAATCCCGAAGAAAGAGGCGATCTTCCCCGTTCTCGACACCGATCGCGATTCCTTCCTGAGCTTCGTGGAATTCAAGGCCGGGACCACCAACCGCACGGCGTCCAAGATGCTCTCCGGCCCGATAGAACGCACACAGGCCTTCCTGAATGTGGATACCAGCCTCGACAACGTCGTGAGCCGGACGGAGATCGCCCTGATGTGGAAGCCCGGTACCACTGCCTCCACCATCGATTCCTTTTGGTCCCGGGCGCAGGGTGGAGCGGGGATGGACTTCTGGGATTGGTTGTGGGCAAAGAGCTTGCCGAGTTTCTCGACTTTCGACCAGGCCCGGACTCTACGAGCCCAGCGCATGGCAGTGGCCGCCCAACTCGACGCAAATCAGGATAGCACGGTCAGCCGCACCGAGTTCGCAAGACTCTATCCCGCGAGCACCAAGGCTTCGACCATCGACACCGCCTGGGCCAGCGCAACCGCAACTCCCAGGGGAGCGACACCGCCCGTCACCATGACCATCACCCAGTTCGTGGAGGCCGCTCGCCTTCCAAAGCTGGTGGTCTACTAATCCCGCGATCAAGAGTCTCGGACGGGAGCCGCACGCCCCGCGTGGACAAAGCCATCTACTGACGTGGCCCGGAGGGCCGAATCACCTTGGGTACAGTCGGATGAAATAGCTGCCAGATTTCGATCCCATGAGCCTCGGCAAAGCGCTCAAGGGTAGAGAGACGAAGGTCACGCTTCCGACCAGCTTCAACTGCTTGATAATATTTGTATGAGATCCCCGAGGATTCGGCAAATTGCTCCTGAGTCAACCCGCGAGCCAATCGCAACGCCTTGAGTCTATCCAAGAGTTTCTTGACCGTTTCCCCTTCCATCAAACGGACAGGCTATCCAGCCGCGGGAATCAGAACACCTAACCAACGGTAGTGCGCAATTGACGGAAATACCCGATGCGTGTTTTAACCGGGCCTATGACGCCCGTCCCCTCTTTCTCCTTCGGTTGTCCGAGCTGTGGGCAGCAATTGTCCGCGACTTCCGAGCTTAGCGGCCTCTCGATGCAGTGTCCTGCCTGCCAGAATCAACTGCTCGTCCCATCGCTTGTCACAGCCCCCTCCCCGACAGCCCAATCGCTTCCGCCTACCCTGCACCTTTGGAACCCTGAAACCTCGGCCTTGGTGGCGTTCCTTGTCTGCCCGGTTCTCGGCCCTATCGCTCACCGCAAGAACTGGCTCGCACTGGGCTACCTCGACGAGGCCCGGAAGTCCCAGGCCTGGGCATGGATCTTCGGGGCGCTGATGGTTGGGTGGCAAATCGCGGTTGTCTTGAGCGCCGATGCCTTGGCGGCGTGGCCCCTCTACATCGTTCTCTTCGCCGTCTGGTATTGGACTCTGGCCAGGAAGCAGTCCAAGCTCATGCAGCAGGATCTGGTCGGAGCCTACCGGAAGAAGTCATTCATTCCCGCCGCCTTCCTTGGCATCGCGGGGACGGTCGCTCTTATCCTGGTCACCAACGCGATCCGTCCCACCCTTGTCGCAACAGGAGGTGGTGGTCCGAAGGCGGAGGTGAACAACGAGACGACTACCGATAGCAAGTCCGTCTCCAACCGTCTCGCCCTGGCCAAGAACGCGACGGAACAGATCGTGCTGAAAAGCCTGAAGTCCCCCTCCACGGCACGGTTCTCGGGATTCAAGATCGTGGAGAACAGTGGAGATTTCTTCCTGACCTTCACCTCCGTCGATTCACAGAATGGGTTCGGAGCGATGGTGCGCAGCCATTTCATCACCGTGTTCAAGCTGGAGGGCGAGAAGTTCATCTACGACACCCTGTCGGCGCTTGAGGAGGTCGCCTCCCCCGAAGCGGTGGAGCGTCCCAACATGGACCTGGAAACCACGATCGTGGTCCAGAAGCGCCAGATCAAGTGGCCCGGCTCCGAAAAGGAAGTGGAGGACGAGAAGCCGAAGAATACGTCCGCTACTCATTCGGACAAGGGAAGCGCCTCCACGGCGAAGGAAGAGTCTCGAACGGGAGAAGAGAACGCCGCGACCTACCTGAAAGCCAGGGAGGAGGAGGCCAAGCAGATCCGCGAGAAGCTGGACGCCGAGGGAGCCCGTCTGGGCGGGAAGGATGGAACGATGGACCGAACGCCCGCTGCTCCGGGAGGCTCCAACACACCGGGTGGTGATGCCCGCGTCCGGCTGGCTACAGCCAAGTCCGAACTGGCAGCCTTGGAAACCCGCATGGAATCCGAGCGCAAGCGCTACAGCGACGCCCTGGCCCTCATCAACAGAGAGACTGCCAACAAGACGAAGGCCGTGACTCAGGGAAGCGCTGCCTACTACCGCTGTCTGGAGGCTTCGAAGATTGTTCAGGAAGTCGAAGGCAAGGCCCCGGAGATGAAAGCGGAAAAGGCCCGGTTGGAGACCTTGGTGAAATTGCTGGAATCCGCCCAGTAGCGGAGAGCCATGCAGATTCGCGTTCACAAGGACGGCACAGATTTCGGGGCCTTCCCGCTCGATGAGCTGAACCGCCTGGTCGCCTCCGGGATGGTGCCCTTCTACGAGGCGTTGGTGTGGCACGAGGAACTGGCAGATTGGATACCGCTCGGCGACCTGCCTGGCGTCGTTCCTCCGCCCAAGGATCTCGCGCTACGGTTGGAGCTTCCAACTGGCCCTCCACCATTGTCGGCCTCTTCTCCGACACCGCCTCCACTTGACCGACTCGGCCCGCCACCCATGCCGACGAAGCAGGGGGCAGATGCCTTGGCGTGGGTAATCGCCTTCATCCCGTTGGCCGCGGTGCTCCTCGAACTGGCGCTTGCACGCCCCGGCGGCCTTTGGCTCGTCGTCTTCGCGGCCAACGTCGGCCTCTGTTACCGGGACGAGGTGGAGTTGCGGAAAGCAGGCTATGAGACGAAGGGGATGGGTGCGACCTCGTTCTTCATCCCGGTCTACCTGTGGAAGCGCTCGGAGCTACTTCGCCAAGGGAAGGGATACTTCGTGGCGTGGATCGTGTCCTTCATGCTGTCTCTTTCCGTCTGACGGGGCACCGCCAACGGCCTTCGCATCCTCTCCCGGCGTGGTGCCGAACGGGGTCAGCCAGAGCCCCGCGGCGACGGTACCCGACACCTGCTTCGCCGGGGCTACGCGGCCGGTGTCGACCATCGCGGAGCGGGGCAGGCCCAACAGCGCCGGAGGGAGGGCGGAAATGCGACGGAAGTGTCCATATCTACGCACCAGCCCACACCCCCGAAGCAGACAACAACCTTGCCCCTCAATTCTCATCTTTCGCTCCGTCTGGACAAGGATCCTTAACGGGAGGCATGTAGCGTCGCGGGCCGTCCCACACCACCCGGAAAATAGGCTCACGCATCTCTCTTACTTCAGATGCCCGACCACGATTCTTCTCCAAAGGAACCACGAAATAGACTGCCTCACAGGCGAGGCAGCGAACCAAGTTGTATCTAGTAGGCCCCACCCAACGACCCGACGCCCCCACCAAAGGCCGTGGCGATTCGCAAAAGCATATCCAAGTGGCATTGTTCCCGGTTCTCGAAGCCTTCCTTTCGCGATCAACCCGATGATTGAGCCCGATCAGAGAAATGGTTTCTTGGAATTGGCCACGGCTAGGGCCCCGGGGACGGGGACGGTCTGGAACCCAATTGTCATTAGACATGCCTCTTCAAGCCGGATCGACAAATGGCGGACAAGTCGAAATATCGCCGTCACTCCAGAGATCGGGTCCCGGCTATCGTGGAAGTTAGGTTCAACGCGACCATGATCGACCAATGCTGAGGGGCTCCTACAGTGTCGAAATTGACAGAAATACCCCCTCCGATTTCTGGTGGAAGGTTCCGATGAACTTCCTGACCGACGAACTGCGCGAGCAACTGATTTCAAACTTCAATGAGAACCGGGAATTGTCTGACAGCGGGAAGGACGAAGCCGACTTCCGTCCTATCCTGAAGCTGTTCACCCCAGGCGGAAACGCAACCTGGCTTCTCACCGAGATGGACGAAGAATCCTGCCTCGCCTTCGGCTTGTGCGATCTCGGACTGGGTTTCCCGGAAGTGGGATGGGTGTCGTTGGAGGAGCTGGCCGCGGTGAGGGACGGGCTCGGGCTGCCGGTGGAGCGCGACCTTCACTTCGTTGCCTCCAAGACTCTCCGGGAGTATGCGGAGGAGGCTGCCGACCTGGGACGGGTGGTGGCGTGAACGACAGGTATCGTAGAGCCCCGGAAAGGTATCTTCCTTGCACCTGGGTGCCCCGGGGAGGGTGAGGACAGCGGCGAAGGGGAGCGAGGCGAGAAGGAAATCGTTACGATTGAAGGAAATGCAGGGGACCCGAAGGGCGCTGAGAACGTGGCTGCTCTTTCAGAAACCTCCGTCGGGAGGGTCCCTTTGGTATACCAATAGCAGGGTCCAGACGGAGAAGCGTGGAACGCCTAAAGTTCAGGAGTTCCACGGTCTTCCACGGCTCCCTCGACCTACGAAAGCCCGGTCTCTTTCGTAGGAGCGACGATCACCGTTCATTCTTTGTCCAATGTCGCCCTGAGCTGAACCAAGCGGGCAGCCGTGGATTCCGGAAACTCCGTCTCCGCGATCACTGAGTCGTTCGCTCCATGGATCATGATCGGTCTCACGGTAAGCACGTAGTCGGTGCGGTCCTTCGGGACCTTGCCCCACTCGCTGAACATGTTGGGCGCGGGTTTCCACTCCATATCCGGCGGACTGCTGGATCTCCCCCAGAGCGCCCCATTCTACGAAGACTGAGGTACTTTCGTATGTTCCACGGCCACCTGAGAACCGTGGAACGCCTAGGAGCCGGTCTCCGGAGCGCCCGCCGTCGAAGACCTGCCTATGGTATACCAATACCCGAAGCCTACGGCGTTCGGTGCAACAAGATCTGTCCTCTCCTTTCTTCCCTGAGGTCGGAAAGGGAAGAGCCCTTTCTAAAAGCTTCCTCTCGCCCATTCTCCTGAATCGGGAAATGGCCTTCGAGACGCTTCCACCGCTTCTCCGCGGTCTGAGCCCTTCCAAAACCTTTCATGACCTCGGAGATACCTCCCCGGCGCTCGTCCGTCCGTCTCCACTCCAAGCCCCTGGAGCGGTGGTCGGCTGCGGAGGCGTAGGTCCACCGGAGCAGCAGCCGGGAACCGCCGCCGCGGGGCCTCAGTAGGCGGACTGCGTATCCTCCTTAAATAAAGATCGGCACCGGGTGCGTCACGGTGCCGATGCCTCAACCGGAATGATCAAGCCGCCGTTTCAGGCTGCACTTCGACCGAGTCGACCTTCTCCGAGTCGACCTCATCCTCCTCGTCGTCGAGGGCTGCCTGTTCGAAGGCACGGATGAGCGAGTTTGCGTATTCGATGGCTTGGTCGACCATCTTCGCCTTTTCCTCATCGGGAGCCTTGTCGAATGCCTCACGCTGGCTCTCCGACATCCCCACGGCTCCGAGGAAGTAGTGCTTCTTCCCCTCGATCATCAAGTGCGGAAGATTCATCCCGTGCTTTCCGAGAACGTCACCGATCGCGTTCGGCTTGGTCAGCTTGCGCCCCCGGCCCCAATACTGGATGCCCAGTTCGTGTAGGGCATCCAGAACGTCCTTGGAGGTCAGGTAGATCTTGCCCGTGTGGTGAATGAGCCGGTGCTGGTGCAGGAAGATTTCCGAGATCACGAGCGATCTCCCTTGCTTGATGCTTCGCTCGATTCCGATAGCCACCTCATCGCTGGCGTAGGGGTTAATGATGTCCTTCATGTCGTTGTCCCGGTCCACTCTGTCGCCTTCTGAAACCGCTCCAGGATGGGCGGGAGCGTCCGCGGAACCCCGAGTGTTTCCACAAACTCCAAGCCCACAACTGAGCGATGTTACACGGAGCAACCTTGCTGGAATGCTCCGATTTGGGCTCCGCGGAATGACGACACCTGCCCAGCTCGAAGTCACCTCCAAGCCGGGCAGGTCCGTGCTCATGACCTTACCAATCTACTGTTGCCCGAATCTCACGCAAGTGCTTTGGACCCGGCCAATGCGAGGCGCTTCAGCAGTTTGTGGACATTAGGAAGGTGCCAGCGTCCGCCACCAGGAGAGAGCACCTCGCGGAGATTCAATTCATCGCGGATACCCTTCACGGTCGTCACACCATGGGCTCGGATCTCCTCCACCAGCTCTCGATACCTCTGAGCAGTGGAGACGGCTGCCTCGCGGTTCTTCTTCGCCAACAACCTGCCTGCCGCCCCGATGTCGACACCCCGCCGCTTCGCTGCCTGGAGCGCCGCCTTGGTCCTCTCGGAGATCCGGCGGCATTCCTCCTCTGCGAAGGCAGCCTGGATGTGGAGCATGAAGCGGTCCTTCGTCGGCTGGTCAACCGCCAAGAAATTCACCCCGCTCTCCAATAGGCCACTGATGAAGTGAACATTTCGGGCCAAGCGATCCAGCTTCGCGATCACGAGGACCGCCCTCTTCCGGCGGCAGAGGTCCAGCGCCTCGTCCAGCTTCGGCCGCTTTACCTTTCGCCCTGATTCCGTCTCCACGAACTCGGCGATCACTTCTCCGCGTCCCGCTAAGAAGGCGGTAACCGCATGATGTTGCGCCGATAAGCCAAGACCGCTAACCCCCTGACGCTGAGTACTTACCCGAAAATAAGCGACCCATTTCTGCTGATCATCCATGCTTCAGGAAATCACGCCGCCTGAATCCACACAATTCCCTGATTTTCATACAGATGGGCGTTCATTCATTAACGGGATTTGAGGCCCTGGCGGCACAACCGACCCCGCATTCCCGTCAAGTTGGCTTGTCAAGAATGCGGGATCGCGTTGTCCCGAAGTGACCCAAAGCATCAATTACTCATCGGCCCCCAGGCGCTCCCAACTGGGTGAGCGCGGTCCGAGGCCGCCTGCATCATGTCCTCCAGAACGGCCTGCCATCGTTTCGCGATGGTGTTCTTTCGGGCCTCGGGAAGGTTGCGGTAAGCCGACTGCTTGATCATGAACTGGGAAACCGCCTCTGTGGATGTCCAGAGGATGAAGTACAGCGGCTCCCGCTCACCGTAATGCCCGAAGATGAGCTTGCGGAGGAACTTCCGGATTTTCCTCCTGCTGCCGATCCGGTTCAGGAAAGGCTGGCTGCTCAACACGAAGTCGAGAGAAACGGGCTCTCCCTCGCGCATGGTTCTTTCCAGCCAGGAAATCACGCGCTGGCACTGGGCGATGGTGACCTCCGGGTGGAGCTGGTCTCGAAACTCAATACCCAGACGACGCTCGAAGGATTCAAATGGACTACTTGGACTCATGGTCTTGTTGGATGGAATGGCCCCGTCAACGATCCGCGGGGATCGCGCATGAATGCACCCCGCGCCGGAACCTCTCAAATGAACTAACTTCCCTTCTTGGCCACCTTCGTCTCCTGGTAGCGCCTCTGGTTTTCGATCTTGAAACACCCGATGCAACGAGCCCGGCCGCGATAGAAGGCGGACTCGTGCAGAACCTGTCGGCAGGCGGTGCAGCGACGGTGATGTTCGGGCACCTCGGCAGATGGCTCCTTTGGAGGAAACGGCTCCTCAAGCGTTATGATGTCGTCCGTCAATGGTCCCCATACCGGATGATCGGAAGCAATCAGGCCGCTGGCCAACCGGTAGGAGATGATCCGCCCTTTCATGATCTGGATCGAGGTGAACATCCGGGAGAGAATCGCCTTTCGATCTGCTGTGGTCGCCAACGCCTTCCACGCAGTGGAACCACCAGAGAGAACGACGTGGAGGTTGTCCACGGGAACGGGGATCTCTGATAGACCGGCGCTGCTATTCGCGGTCAACGCCTCCCTCTCGGCGGCAATCCGGGCCTTCCGGACCTTCGCTTGAGCCAGGTCAATCACTCCAGCTTCGACCGCATCCAGGAGGCGCTGCTCTCGTCGTTCAAGATCGGCGAGACGCTTCTCCAAACCGGCGACAGAAGAGCGTGGACCCGCGGTACCGGAGCTCTTGCTCTCGGCTTGAGAGAGAACCGCCTTCGCAAACTCCGGATTTTCGAGAAAGGATGCGGCAAATAGTTCGATTACTTCGTCCATCCGTTCCTTCGGAATCATCGCCTGCGTGCATGATGATTGGAGCTTCTTGCGGAACAGGTAGTACTTCGAACGGCACAGATAGTAGCCCCTTGCCTTCACGCCGTCCTTTGTCCGGCGGCTGGAGGTTACGGTGTAAATCCGCTCTCCGCACGAGCAATACAAGAGACCACTGCCGAGGTTGGTGACCTTCCCGTTCGGATTGACGTGGCGTTGGTGCTCGGAAATTTCCCGTATGATTGCCTGAACCCGCTCGAACCGGTCGTCGGACACGGCCTGCTCGTCCATCGGGAACACCCGCACCGAGATCACTTGGTCTTTCGGACGGTCGATCTTGGGCCTGTCTCCCTGGCGGGCACCCGCTCGCGTCCGCTTCCGTTTAGGATCACGCATCTTCAGGTAGTCGCGGATACCTGCGTAGATTCTATTCCGCAGCAGGTTACGGAGGGTTGGCGCGGCGATGCCTACCTGACGCCCGATCTCGCTGTAATTGCGCAATCCCTCCTCGTCCATCAGACGGAAGGCCTCTTTCACCTTCAAGATACTTGGTTCCTCGTAGCGGAAACGACCGGCCGGACGATCGTAGACCACACCGAGCGGCAACGTAATCGGTGAAGACGGGCAGAGGCCTTTCGCTCGCAAGGCGTTTTTCGCTTGGGAGATCCGGGCGAGGGCCGCTCGCCTCTCCCAGCCCGAAACGAGGGCAAGTACGCCCGCTCCGAGGAATCCGCTGTCGCTCGCGAAGTCGTAATGAACCCCGCCTGCATCCACGATTACGTTGTTCTCCTGAAGGACGCCTAGGTAGACGAAGGCACTCAGTGACTCGATCCGAACCAAGCGAGATAGCTCGCTAACAACCACAACATCAATGGATTTGGCGCGTGCCAATTGAAGAAGGTGCTCTCCCTCCGGAGACTCGAAGAACGCCGTTCCGGATACGTCTGAAATCTCCTGGGTCTCGACGACAAGGTAATCCTTGTCCCGCACAATGCGTGAGGTCTCGATGCGCTGGCGTTCAAGACCACCGCGGTCATCAGCCGCCTGATCGGCGGTCGAGACCCGGTGCAAACGCAAGGCACGGAGGCGAGGATGAGCCTGTCCGCCCAATTCTGTGAGAATGGAGAACACGGCGGCTTAGAGGTTGCGGGTGAACGAATCGGCCGCCTTGCGGAACGCAGGGGCCTTCTTTGTCGCTTTCACCTCCTTGGCGGCAAGCTTGAGGGAGGGAAGTGTGCCCTTCGCCAGCAAGTGATCGAACTCGCCCTTCGTGCTCACCCGCTGCCAGGAATTCCAAATCACCGATTCCCCCTGCTCACGGGCGTTGTGAACGCTAATCGCAAACTTCACGGCACGGCGGACCGCCACCTTGGCTCTTTGTTTGAACGCCTCGTCCGCATAATGGCGCGGAAAGAAGGTGGCGAGGATCTCATGCAGCAAAGGAAGGAACTTCTTGTCGGCCAAACGGGCCAGATCGAGGCGCGACTGGTAGTTCAACAATAATGCCCCGAGCGGATGGCCATCCGGATAGCGGTTACGGAGATCGGAAATAGACTCCACCGACAGGCTGGCCAACTGACCAACCGCTCCGTTCGGGCAATGCCCATTCAGAATTGCGGCTTCGGCAATCCATTCCAATACGACGCGAAGACACAATGCGAGGCCTCCAATGGGTCCTCTTTTCAGCCCTGCATTCGTGGGGAGGTTGAATTTGATGTAGAGTTCGGAGCCCTTAGGACCCTCCCTCGTTTGGAGGCAGGGTGAGTTGAGGTCCTGTACAAGTTGCTCGAAGGATGGAGCCCGGCGGGTGGATGATTCTTTGATCACCCTCGTCAAAAGACTTTTGGAGCCCCCACCGAGGGGCTCCTTCAGCGGGTCTAAAAAACCGCCTAATCCATCTTATTTTAGATGGTTATGACCGATTCGTCGGAATTCCCATTTCACGTAGTTGGAATATTGTCCCAAACTGTCAGCCCGGGATTGCCTTCATCGGCCATGCAGTCACCATGGACCGCTCCCAATGATCACCTCCGAGCAACTGCGCGAACGGTTTGGGCGCTTCCTTCCGCCCGACGGGAGCGTTCCTTCCATCCCCGAATTCCTCGCCTCGCTCGCCGCGAATGGGGTGGTCGTTTCCGACTCATCCGCCATCCGCTACATCCGGAAGATGTTCCCGAAGGAGCAATGGCGAAGACCTGGACGCCCGCCAGCTAATGCAGAGTTCAAGCAGGTCACGCCGAGCGAGCTGAGAGCCATCTTGAACAAGACATTCCGTTCCCAGGCGAAAGCATCCGCGTCTTACCCCCACCTCCGCGAAATGGTCTCGCAGTTGGAAGCCATGGGGTATGCCACCTCGAAATCGAGCGTTCAGCGGGCCTGGGCGCAAATCTGCGATGGCAACTGGATGGAACGCAGAAAGCCCGGCCGCCCACGGAAGACAGGACTACCAGCGAATCAGGAAACCGGCGTCCAAATCCATTCCAAGTTTCTTCGCTCAGAATCTGGGCCCTCGCTCGTCACGAAATCGGACTTTGGCCTCGGTCCTGACGCTCGAAGGGAACTCGGCGAGTCGGGCCTCCTTGAGTTTCTTCAGAATCGCAAATACCTCATCCGCCCTGGAGACCGGGATCATCGTCCCAAGCTTAGATCCTTCTTGGAAGGCGCACTACCATGTGTCGTTTATCATAATCGCGATGTCTCGCCGAAAGAAGAGGTGGGTAGCGCTTCCGTCCTCCCATGGACGAAGCCATTCCTGCCCGAAACCGCGAGACTCGTTTGGAGGGTGTCCGGCGTGAGCTGGGGGGATGGGCTAAAAGCCCTGCTGCTTGCACGCACGCTCGGGTGGACCGAAGGGTTCTGGCAGATCGAAGCACCTCTCATCTCGAACCACTTCCTGGTGGTTCCCGCTCCTGATTTGGCCCAGCAAAAGAAAATCACCTTCCGGACCTGGCCGAAAAGCCCTGAGAAACTTGTGGAGGAATTGTGGTCACGGGCCTCTTTTCACAATGGTCCAGATCCTTACGGGATCGTTCTCTGCCCTCCCTCAAGCGTGAAGAACTTCGAACGGTTGTTGAATCCCTCTGCGACCAAATATCTGAAGCGCACAAAGAAAGCGCTCCAGATTCAAACGACCTCAAACGCACGAGTCTTCGAACAAATCGTTTCCTGCATCTTCGCGCAAGGCGGTCCCGTCGGCCGACTCTTTGAAAACGAGACGAAGGATGGCCCTTTCGTCTGGTTCGATGAGCGTGCTACTTAGTTCAGTCGCTGAGTGAAATGGGGCGGTGGATTCTTTCCGCTGATGAAGACACCCATCCTATACGTCGGTCTCGACTCCGAATACGTCCAGGCCCCCGTCACGGAACATTCCTCCCGTCGTGACGATTTCAAGCAGGCCAAAAATGATATCGTATGTTACACAGCATACGCCATTTACGGAACCGCCCGCTGGGAGTTCATCGCCATGATGCCCAAGGGCGAGCGAATGAAATTTCGGGAAATCATCGCAGCGATCCTGACTGAAGGAAAGAAGCAGGGGGCGTTCAAGAAATGGCCCACCGCGATGAATCTCGCCATTCACTGGTCGTTGGCCGACCTGACGGCCCTGGACGACCTCAAGGACTTCCAACACCAGTTCGACTCCCACCGAAAGGGGTTCGTCACCTTCGAGGATGCCTGCAAGCTGGAATACTACGACTCAGGTCGCAACAAGCGCGAAATCGCGATCAATCTCTACGACACCCTGCTTCTGGCTCCCGAAGGCAAGCGGGCCCTTTCGGCCATCGGCGAGCTTCTTGGCATCCCGAAGTTTGAGATCTCGACCGAAGAGCTTGAGAACACCCGCCTGTTCAGCGAGCAGCATCCAGAGCGTTTCCGCGAGTATGCGCTCCGTGACGCCAAGATCGCCGTGGAATACGTTGTGAAGCTGAGGGAAGTACTCGGAGCAATCGTCGACATCGTAACGGTACCCAAAACCCTGTCGTCCGTTGCGGAAACCTTCGCGCTCAGCCACTGGGTGGGAAGCGGAACCGACGTCCTCTCGTTGCTGGGGGTGGTGGAGGACAAATCCGGGAAGAATTCCCAGTGGGTTTCCCACCCCAAGCGCTTCCATTCCGAATCCATTGCAACGGAGTCCTTCCATGGAGGATTTGCTGTGGCTTCCCACTTTGGACCAAGCGGCTTCGGCGAGTGGAAGGACTGGGATTTGAGTTCCGCCTACCTCTCTGCGATGTCGGCGCTGGGAGTTCCCCAATGGAACGATCTGCGACGGGCCTCTTCCGTTGAGGATTTCACTCCGGACGTGCTCGGTGCGGCACTGGTGGAGTTCTCGTTCCCGGAAAGCACGCGGTTTCCGTGCATCCCGGTGCGAGCCCTCGACAACCTGATCTTCCCCCTCCAAGGCCGCGGGTATGCAACAGCACCTGAAATCCACCTGGCACTGCGTCTGGGTGCCCGGATGCGGATCGTGGATGACCTCTCCTACGTCATTCCGATGACGTTCGAGAAGCGGCCGTTCCGGGATCTGGCCACCGTCATCAAGAACAAACGCGCGGCCCTGGAATCAGAGAGGAAGAAAGACACCCTTGAAGATCTCATCTTCAAACTGATCGGCAATTCCATCTACGGGAAGCTATCCCAAGGGCTCCAGAAGAAGCGGGTGTTCAACACCCGCTATGCCGAAATGCGACCCATCCCGCCTTCTGATTTATCGAACGCTCACTTGGCAGGAGCGATCACCGGTATGATCCGCGCGACCTTGATTGAGATCCTGAACCGGATTCCGCCCCACCGGTCCGTCTTGAGTGCCACGACGGACGGCTTTCTGACCAACGCCAGTGACGAGGAACTCTTCGATGCCGCGAACGGTTGGCTTGGAAACGTCCTGCGGCATGCTGCGGATGCCGACCCCGGCACCGAACCGCCTCCCATCCTCACGCTGAAGCACCAGGTAAAGGAGGCCTTGGTCTGGGCCACCCGTGGCCAGGCAACCCTCGAATACGGAGACAATCCAGATAAGCCCTCGGCAAACGTGATCTTGGCCAAAGGCGGCATTCGCTGCCCGCTTCCGAATGTGATGGAACAAAACGAACATCTCATCCGCCGGTTCCTGGAACGGAATTTCGGCGACAAAACCGAAATCACACAGTTCCGGGGAGTGAGGGAGATTTACGAATCACGTGGAGATCTGGACCTCGGCTTGAAGGAAGTGTGGATCCGCTATCGGATGGACTTCGATTGGAAGCGGACTCCATCGACGTCCGGGACCCGCCCAATCCTGGAGGGGGAGCATCTCTGGTTCGATACCCTTCCTCTCGTGTCGGAGCAGCATTTCCGTGTTCTTCGGGAGGGCTGGGATCGCTTTAGAAAACAGGGAGAACGCACCCTCAAAACCGAGCGCGATCTCGAAGACTTTCTATCCTACCTCAGCATTGTGCCGTCTCGGAACAATCCGGTGCCAGCCGACCCCGATCCGGTCCGGACCGTCATCAAGCGTCTGTTCTTGCGGGCTTACCGTCGGCGAATGTGGGGGCTCGATGGAACTATGTCCAACCGCCCGCTGGCAGCAGCTCTTTCAGAGATTGGTATCGAGACGTCCGCCCACGATGTGGAGAACGCCGGTCGGGAGCGAACCAAGGAGCCCGTTGCCTGCCTCTATCGCACGCCGTATGTCCTCCGTTGGCTTGAACGCATCAAGGAGACGTTTCCGACCTTTGAAATCGATGCGTTGATCGTTGCCGAAGCGCCTTGGAGCTATTCCTCCACGTTACATGCATCGCTGCTTGAAAACTCTAACCCGGACCACGGCTGAGAATCAGTCTAAGTTCTGTATAGCCCAATTATAGCCGCCTGATCCACCCGCGGATCAGGCGGCTCGGACAATCTCTCCCGACAACGAAAGGTCCCGGCGGATCGTGGCGGCCGAGACTCCCAATTGGCGGGCGATGGCATTGCGGGACAGTCCCTTCGCGCGCATCTCGATCACCTTCTCGCGTCGACTCCCCGCGGCGGGCTCAACTTGCTTCGCCTTGGTAACAGCCATCGGAGGCATCGGGGTTGTCGCAGTTCCGAGATTGGCCGCCACCTGCTTCATCAGGCTCTCGAAGGCAAAGAAGAGGAGCAGCGGTGGCATCGCGGCCATCGTCCGCGCAAGCCATCCGCCATTGGCGTGAGCTGCGTTCAGACCCACGGACATCAACGTCACCACAATCACGAGCGCCATATGCCAATGGGAGCGTTCTCCCGAAAGCGATGCCCGTAGCGCCGACAACGAGAATACCATGATGCTGCCATCGATCACCAACGGGAACATCCATGCTTGTTTAGGAGCGGCCGCACCACTGTTGGCCGCAAGATCGCGGAGCGATTCGTAGCTCAGGAAGAATGCCCCGAGCGCCAGCAGCAACACCAGAAGGGCGGACGCCTTGCTGAGCCCCGAAACGATGGCATCGCGGGTATTACGAGGAGTGGCATTACCGTCAATGGGAGAGAATTCCGTCATGCGCCTATTGAAACATGGCGTGCAATTATCCCATTCGATTCCTACGGCACCTCTAGTGGCAAAATTGACAGAAATTCGCGCCTGTGTTGGAATTGCTATTTGGCACACGAAGCAAAGATTCAAGCCCCTGCGGCAGGCCGCCTTCGCGCTTGTTCATGGATAAGGGTCTCCACCAAGGAGCAGGCGGAAAATGGGAGAGCTGGATTGGATCGGCAGCGCGAGGCCATCGAGCGGGTGGTCGCAGGAAAGGGCTACCAATTGGTGGATTCGGTCGAACTCGTGGATGTATCAGGAACCGCTGTTCTTCACGCTCCGGAAACCATCGCTCTGCTTGAGCGAATCGCGCGTCGCGAGATCGACGTGATCGTGGCCTCGGAAATGAGCCGCATCATCAGGCCGGATGACCTTTCGACGTTCAGCTTTCTGGAAGCGTGCAAACGCAACGGCGTGATTCTCGACTGTGGTGGAACTCTCCACGACTTCGCCTCTCCTGAAGGCTATCTGGCTGGGGGCATCCAAGCTTTGCTCGGAGGGCACGAGCGCATGCAGATGCTTCGCAAGATGATGGCATCCAAGGAGAAGCGCCGCGCGAACGGGAAGCATCCCGGATCTTGGATTACGCTGCCACTGGGCATCGGCTATGATCGCAAGAAGGACAAATACATTTTCACCCCTGAATTGGGCCGCATCATCGAGGCGTTCCGCCTCATGGACGAAGACAGAATCCGCAGCCTGGCCGAAGTGGGGCGTCGCGCCAATATCCACCCGGCGAGCGTTCGCACGCTGCTATCCAACCCGGTCTACAAGGGCGTCCGCGTTTATGACAAAATGGCGGATCCGACCCGCAAGATTGAAAAAGCTCATGGCAGACAGGGTTACCGCCCCAAAATCGCAAGGCCCAAAGAGCGGGTCATCCGGGTGCGGATTTTCGAAGCCGAAGATCAGCCGGTTTCGGACGAACGCTGGGAACGTGTGCAACGCATATTGGAATCCACGCTTCGGAACCACGAGGTCTTCGTTTCGGAGAGAGTGGTCGGCAATCTGGCAACCGGTGTGGCCCACTGTGGGTTCTGCGGTCTGAGGATGTATGCCAAGACGCTCCTCAAGACCCGTGCGGATGGCAGCAGATCGAGAGGCTACTATATCTGCCGCAGTCATCACGAGACGATGACCAACCGTCCCGGCAATTTCCGCTGCGCCCAGTCCTGGAATCGCAAGGAGGTAATCGACGAGCTCTTCACGGAGTTCGTGGAGAAATTCCTGGCGGATCCGGAATTCACATCGTCCGTCCTCCGGCAGGCCAGGGCAAAGCAGGGTGAAAAGATCGTCTCCATATCGGTTGGAGAACCGATTCAGGCCAAGCTCGACGAACTGGCCAAGCGGGACGAGAGGATATTGGCCGCACTGGAGGCTGGCGCCCTGGCCATCGGTGAAGCAAAGCAACGGCGCGAACGCATTGCCGAGGAACGGGCCACTCTCCTGAAATCCATTGGAGGCTCCTCTCATCCCGGTAGGGCGGTAGAACAGGAGAGCGGCCCGTGGTCGCTTCTTGAAGATCGCGGGAAGTGGATGGCTTCCGCCTCGGTCAGGGAAAGGAAGGCTTTCATCGCCCGCCTCTTCTCGGAGATCTACCTGCGGGGGGATTCCGTGAGCGCTTTCAGGCTTGCCCCCACCCTGGTGGCTTCGAACGATCCGGTCTGGGGGTTCGCCGCGACGTTTCCCGTTGCCCTTGACCCTCCTTTCCGCCTGCCGTCCGGAGATCCATCGGCAGCAGAGTTGCCAGCCGGGCATCGTTTCTGTCGTGGATGCAACCAAGCCAAGCCGGAGAGCGGTTTCTACGATCCCAAGCGCTCACGCTGCAAGGAGTGCTCCCGCGAGGCCTGTCGGCAGCGTCATCGGAAATCGCGCGGAAAGTGATCCGCGTGGGCCCGTCGCTTCGTCGGAGGCTGTCATTTGATCATCCCGATGAGGAACCAAGACGGTCAAAAATCCATGGCTTTGAGAGGGGTGAGAATTAGACGTCGTACCTCAGGAGGTGATCCCTCGCCTAGTCACTGCTTTGGCCAAGGTACTGAGCCCCCCGTCCTTGGACGCCAAGCACCTCCTGGATCTAAAACTTGGACCTGAAAACCGATTCTTTCCGTGTTAGGGAAGGGAAGTGACTACTCCCGACTGCCCAGACGCCCCCCAGCCAACGCCGGATCACGGTATCAGCGAAAAGGACATCCTCGAGCAGGAGATTTTCGAACTGGTCTCGCCGGATCATTCGTTCCTCTCTGGTCCACGCTCGCGTCTGCATGATTTTGGCACGCTGTTCCGGGTCAGTCTGGATTTCCTGCGGGCGTTCCGCGTGCTGCATTTCGTCGGGCCTTGCGTCACCATCTTCGGCTCGGCGCGCACGAAGCCGGGCACCACTTACTATGAACTCGCGCGCAGGATGGGAGAGGCCTGCGCCAAGCTTGGCTTTACGGTGATGACCGGGGGCGGCTCCGGCATCATGGAAGCCGCGAACCGCGGAGCCTTCGAGGCGGGCGGGCGTTCGATCGGAGTGAACATCGAGCTGCCCTTCGAGCAACATCTCAATCCGTACGTGCAGAAATCCTTCACCATGCGCTATTTCTTCACGCGCAAAACCGTCCTCATTAAATACTCCTACGCTTTCATCGTTCTACCCGGCGGAGCGGGCACGCTCGATGAGATGTTCGAGACGATGACGCTGATCCAGACCGGCAAGCTGCGGAACTTTCCCGTCATACTCATGGGAAAAGACTACTGGCAGCCGCTGGTGGACTTCCTCTACAAGATGGCGGAGGAAGGAACGGTCAGCCCGCAGGACCCGGACATCGTATTCTTCACTGATGACGTTGAGGAAGCAGTGGCGGAGCTTCAGCGTCATGCCGTCCGACAGTTCGGGCTGCGCCGCCGACGCTTGCCGAAACCGAGTCCATTGCTGGATGAGGAATCCCTCAAACGCTGAAAATATGCAATCTCGATGAGAAACCGTTCACCTCGATCACGGCCTGGCGTCCCTGAATCGAAACCGGCCATGAGCTTGCCGGAGTGAATTGAAGCACTGCCCGGCTCTAACCGAGCTACGCCCGAAGTTCTGCGGCTGAAGCTCCGCTGCCTTTCCGAAGGAGGCTGAAGCATGCGCGAGATGCGCCGCGACCGTTATCTTTTCGCAGGCCCAACGGTTCCGCCAGGGAGGTAGACCATGTCGAATGAGGCTTGGCGCTGGTTGGGGCGGCCGTTTACCACTCCGGCTATCCAGCGGGTGATGTTGGCGATATGCTCTTTTGTGGGATTTTCGCAGCACGCAAGGGAAGGCAAGCGTAAGCGGAAGACTGGATCCGTGGTCAGACAAATCACCGATACATCCCTTGGCACCTGCAAACCGCGACGTGCAAGGAAGGAAAGCACGGCGGTGGTGTACATGGAATTGCCGACCAGCAGGGCCGTGGGAGGAGTAACGTGGAATAATGAATCCAGACAATGTTCCAGACTTGCGGGTGTTTCGTCGAAATGGGGCAAGTGGTAATCGGAGGCGGGGATTCCGTAAGATGTCAGAAGTGTCAGGTATTTCTGGAAGGAGGGGAGGGGCACCGGCTTGCGGAGAATCGTTGGAATCAGCATGGAGATCCGTTTGTGGCCTCCGTCCACGAGCTGTTTCACCGCGGACTCGAGAGCGGGAGCTGCGATTGACACGCTGGCTGCGATTGGCAGACCGTGAAAGCGTCCGCCGTAAGCATAAACCGGAACCTGCTGGGCACTGAACCACTCCAGCACAATGCGGGAAGCAACAAAGACAATCCACGCGTCCGCATCGGCGCTTTTTACCAGGCGGGAGATTCTTGTCAGGTTGTCATTCAGTTCAGCGAGGCTGTGTTTGCCTACGATGCAGGAGTGTCCCGCCATTTCGATCGCATGCCGGATGCTCAACAAGACCTTGATCGTGTCTGCATCGTCGCCCTCGAGAGGCTCATAAAGCAGGATTCCGATGCGGAGGGGACGACCACTCGCTCCCTTGCTCCGTCTTTCCACGATCCGTCTCCTTCGTCCGACTCCGCAATTTTCAACCCAGCCCTCCTGCTCCAACAATAGCAATGCCGAGCGAACGATCTGTTTGGAAACCATCAGTTCATCCGCAAGTTGCAGCACTCCCGGCAGGGCTCCTGCCCAACGCCCCGTCTGAAAGCCCTCGCGGAGATGCGCGGCGGTTTGTTCGACCAATGGCAGGCGGAGGAGTGGGCGAGACATTCCGACGAGTTGTCCGAAATCCGGCCTAGTGTCAAAAATAAAGGATACTTCAAACGGATGCGCTGTTTTCTTCGGAGGGGATCACGAAGCGTCTGGAGTGAATTGAGGTGCGGCCATTCTCCATATGGGCCGGAGTCTTTCGATCGAAGTGTTCTTTAGGTGAGGCAGAAGCCGGGTGGGAAAACCGCGCAGTAAAAAACATGAACGATTCGATTTTGGCAGGGACCCGTAAGGGATTCTCCACTGTATCTGGGCAAATTCCCGGCCTGGTTAAAAAATAAAACTGCCTTGAGATCGCGCGCATCCACGCCCCTGAGTGACGAGCGAATCAGCAACAGAGATTCAGATTTGAACCTGAAGGGGAAAAACCACCCCTGCATCCATCACCGCGCATTCCAGCTCGATCATTGCTCCATCTACCCCATGAAACTCGGGAAATCCCATCTCTTCCTCCTCCTCGCGACCGCCTCGTCCGTTTCCTTCGTGCACGCCCTTACCTGGGACCCCTCCAACGTGCCTGCTGCACCTGTCGGAGGTGCTGGAACCTGGGACGCCGCGGCCACCGGCAATTGGTCCAACGGCACCGTTGACAGCACCTGGGGGAATTCGCCCACGGCTGTCGCGACCTTCACCGGCAGCCTCGGTGGCGCTGTCACGGTGGGCACCGGGGGCGTCAGCGTAAACGCCTTCAATTTCACCAACACGGTCAACTCTTACGCTATCAGCGGAGCCCCCATCACACTCATCGGCACCACGCCGACCATCACGACGACCGGGACGGGCAATGTCCGCTCCATCACCGTCCCCAATGCCACCATCGGCAGCAGCATCACGGGTGCCACGCTGAGCGTTACTGGCACCGGCGTCGTCGGTCTTTCCAGCTCCACCATCACCGGGGCCCTCACCATCGGTAATACCAGTGCCCTGATCCTGACCGGCACGAATACCGCGGGTTCCGTGGCAGTGGGTACCAACGTCCTGGCCATCGGCAGCAACACCGCTCTTGCTTCCGGTACCGCCATCACCGCGGGCTCCGGCAGCTTCGTTCTTCTGGCGAATGGTGTTTCCACTCAGGCGAACCTCACTGCTAGTGGCGGGACCTGTAATCTTCAGCTTGGCAACGGAGCCGACTGGAAGGGGAACCTCACCCACTCCTCCGCCAACGATCTCACGGTCAACTCCAATGCCACCGGCGCGACGATCTCGGGAAATATTACCATGTCAGCAGGCGGGCGGCTCTTTTTCCGCAATGACCAGGGAGTAAATCCTTCGGCACTATACAATACGACGACTTCGGGCACGGGTACCATCACCGTCACCGGCACCATCGCCGGCACCATGACCGTCAACGCCGGCACCACGGCCAATACGACCACGGTTACCCTGACCGGCGCCAACACCTATACCGGCGCGACGACGGTCGGCAATGGCTCGGTCATCGTCAATTCGATCAAGAATGTCGGCGGCGGGGCCAGTGCCCTCGGTGCGCCGACCACGCTTGCCGCCGGAACCATCGGGCTCGGGTCGGGCGGCACCAGCGGCACGCTCAAGTATATCGGCTCCGGCAATACGACCGACCGGGTCGTCAATCTCTCCGGCACCACCGGTGCCGGGATCCTCGACCAGTCCGGCACGGGCTTGCTGAAGTTCACAAGCGCCTTCACCGCCACTGGCGCGGGCATCAAGACGCTCACCTTGCAGGGATCGACGATCGGCTCCGGCGAGATCGCAGGTGCCATCGTGGATAACTCCGGCACGAACAAAACCTCCGTGACCAAGGCCGGAACCGGCACCTGGACGCTCTCCGGCGCCGATACTTACACGGGTGCCACCACGATCAACGCCGGTACGCTCAACGTCGCGGGCAGCCTGACCTCCACGGTCACAGTGAATACAGGTGGCACGCTTGGAGGTAGCGGCTCCACGAATGGATTGGTGACCCTCAATAGCGGATCCTCGATCTCCGGCGGAGCTGGCACCGGGGTCGGCATTGCAGCGACCAATGCCTTCAGGACATCCTCCACTCTGACGACAGCCGCCACGGTTGCCATCATCGGGTCGGACGGCGCGAGCGCAATCGGTACGCACAGCATCGACGCCATCCAATATACGGGCACGGATCCTCTCGTCGGAAATTTCAGCACCGCCAGCTACCACAGTGGCGCGACGGTGACGACAGGGGTGCCCGCGGGGGGCGCGAATAAAAAAGTCACGCTCGACTACACCAGCGCGCAGCGCACTTGGAATTCCGCCAGCGGCTCATGGGATACCATGGTCACCGCCAACTGGCAGGAAGGGGATCAGAAGTTCGGTTTCGGAGACGTGGTGACTTTCGATGACACGGGCGTGGGCGGCGGCTCCGCCCGCTCGGTCATCTTGAATTCGATAGCCACCCCGGGCAGCGTCACCTTCAATAACACCACCGGGAACTACTCCATTTCCGGCACAGGTGCCATCGCCGGGACTACTGGCCTGACGAAGTCCGGCGCAGGGATGGTCACGCTTGGCACGGCCAATACTTTCAGCGGCCAGACCGACCTCGCCGCCGGCCCGCTCAACCTCTCCAATACGGCCGCGCTCCTGAACAGCACGCTCAACAATACGGGTGGAATGATCGTCTTCGACAGCTCGGTTGCCTCGAACGCTTTCACTTTCGGCGGTCTCATCGGCTCACAAGGCATAGCGCTGCAAAACAACGCCGGCTCCCCGGCGGCCATCGCGCTCTCGATTGGCAATAACAATGCCAGCATGGCCTACTCAGGTGCTCTCACCGGCTCCGGTTCGCTGACCAAGACGGGTTCCGGCTCGCTCACGCTCACAGGCACGAGCAGCTACACGGGCAAGACCTTCCTCAACGGCGGCATCACGCAGATTTCCGCCGACAATAACTTCGGCACGGTGCCCGGATCCGCAGTCTCCGATCAACTGACGTTCGGTGGAGGCACGCTCCAATTTGCCGCCCCTGTCACCTTGACCGCCAACCGCGGCATCAAGCTCAACAGCGGCACCACCTTTGACACGAACGGCAATGCCGTGACGGCCAGCGGCATCATCTCTGGTGGCGGCTCCTTGACGAAGGCGGGCGTCGGCACGCTGACGCTCACCGGTGCGAACACTTACTCGGGTGCGACGACGGTCGCTGCGGGTACCTTGGAAGTGGGTGCGAAGTCGGCCAATGACACGGCTTACACCGTTGCCCAGGGAGCCACGCTCAAGTATGGCTACGACACCGTCGCCGCTTACAATGGCAATCCTGCCATAACCATTAACGGCAATGGGGCTGGCGATCCCTCCGGACTTTATATCTTGGCCGGGAAAACCCTGTATACGGGTTATACGGGCGGAACTCTGAATATCGTAGGCGCTCCAACCACAATCCGTGCCTATGGCGCTGGCATTGGGAATTTGTCGCCGGCATTGTACACCGGGGGGAATTTCGGGACTCCGTGGCACATTGAAGCCGCCGCTTCCGGCTCAGTCATCGATCCCAGCGTCAACATTGTATTTAATAATTATATTTATGGCGGTCTATATATCCAGACGGATGCCGGGGGCAATACGGCTGCCGGTGATTTGACGATCAATGGGGCGTTGACGGGGAACTTTACCAGTATTCTCCAGGACAATACGCTCTATAAAATCGGGACCGGCTCGTTGAAGCTCACAGGAGCCAATACATTCAACTTGGCCGGCAGCACCGCTGTAAATGTTCAGAATGGGGTCCTAATCCTGTCGGGGGGGGACAACCGGTTGCCTGCGGCGACTCAGATCACATTGGGCACTGGCAGCACCAGCGGCACGCTGATCCTGGGTGATGGCACCGGCAGCGTGAGTCAGACCGTTACGAATCTGCTGGTCAGTGGCACTGGCACTAGTAACGCGGTGAAGGGTGGCAATGCCACGCCCTCCACGCTGACCGTCAATAACTCCATCGACAGCGCCTTTGCCGGCGTGCTCGGTGGAGCGGGCACCAACGAGAACAAGCTGGCCTTGGTTAAATCCGGTGCCGGCAAGTTGACCCTTTCCGGGGCCAACACCTATACCGGTGATACCACCGTGAACGCGGGCACGTTGTCCTTGTCCACGCCTTACTTGGCTGACGCATCGAAGGTGAATCTCGCCAGCTCCGGTGCGAAGCTGGACCTGAATTATGTGGGTTCCGACACGGTGGATCAGCTCATCATCGGCGGCGTCGCGCAACCGACGGGTACCTGGGGCTCCAGTGCTTCATCGGCCACCCACATCGATGACAGCCACTTCTCCGGCACCGGTACTCTGACCGTGACGACCGGAGCTGCAAGCGCCTACGACGCGTGGGCGACGGCCCGCGGTCTGACCGTGGCGAACAACGCAAAGGACCAGGATCCCGATGGCGATGGCATGAACAACCTCCGCGAATTCGCCTTCGATGGCAATCCGCTGTCTGGAGCTTCCGGTGGCAAGACGTTGGTCCGCATCGCCACGGTGGGGGGCGAGCAGGTGGTGGTCCTTACCTTGCCAGTGCGATCAACCGCGATCTTCCCTGCAGCCGGCAATATCGGTGAGCTGGTCTCCTCGGTGACGGAAGGCATCACCTATCACATCCAGAGCGGTGTGGACCTCGCCACCTTTCCGCTCAACGTCGACGAGGTGACCGGGCCGGACATCGGCACGCTGCACAGCAATCTGCCTCCACTTACCGGCGGCTGGAGCTACCGTTCCTTCTACGTCCCGGGCTCGGACCCGACGTTGAATGCGAAGGTCTTCATCCGAGCGAAAATCACGGAGTAAGCCCGGCCGTTATTTGCCAGGGGGCACGCAATGCAGACCCGTTCCTTTTGGGGGCGGGCCCTTGGGTCAGGTTTGATCTCAGCGAAATAGAGGTGGGTGACTGGATGCCGTCATCCAGCGGGATGGCCGCGAGTTGTTTTGTGAAAAGGAATTTCCGGGGTACATGCAATGAACCAGGGCGATCGGACAGAGGTGTCCGATCGCCCTGCCTCCTCTCTGGCTGGCGGGATGGAAGGTTCAACGGTCCCCGAGCTGGGCAATATTCCGGTCTAGTTGGAAAATAAATGAACCTTGAGGCGGCGCCCCGTTCCATACTGTCTCAGGGATCTAGTTTAGTAACTGGTGCGTCCCAATTCTCACTTCTGGACCGTGCGTGACCGCTGAACCTCACCTGGATCTGCCTTCTTCGGTGCGTCAGGAGTCTTCTGTGAGGAGGGAACCGCGCGGGAAAGCCACCCGGTCAAAGCATGACCCGTTGGATGGACCGGATCGCCGACAGCGTGCAGTAGTCGAATGAGGCTACGGCCGCAGATGGAGGGTGCTTCTTTGAGAATTTGAAAAACCGAGCATGAAAAAGAACCGAATTCCAGAAATCGCTCTCTGCGCGTTGTTACTTTTGGCAGGGATCTCTCCGCTGGCCCGTGCGGAGTATTATCACTTTTATGGTCCGGGTGGATCGAGTCTCAGCGGCTCCGACATCATTTATCAGGAAACCCGCTACCCGGTTTGGCCGGGGGGCACCTACAATGCCCGTTGGTACCCCACCATCGCCGGTGCCACGACCAGCACCAACTTCTACAGTGGCACGGCGTGGAGTGGAAATTGGAACGCCGGCGTCAACACGACCAACAGCTATCTCCAGACTTTCTGGGCGATTTCGAATCCCGTGCACCCCGGGGATGCGACCGTGCCGGAGTGGTGGAATCCGGACATGCGTGACGTGCCTTCCGTGGGGGAGGGCGCTTCCGGAAAGGTGGACGGCAAGTGGCCGATGGCCTCCGGCACGTGGTATCCGACGGCTATCCGTATTTGGCAACCTACTGACAATCCCACGAACATTTCGAAGTGCGGCCAGTGGATCAAAGATGGTGTGACCGAGAGATGGCGCCATTTCGCGACCTTCCGCATGCCCTTCCTGGCCACGCGCTTTACCTCGGACCAGGGCTTTATCGAGGCTACCGGAACACCCGGTCCGCGGCGGGTGGATTTCCGGAATTACTACTTCCGCAAGAGCGGCGCATGGACTCCGGGAGTCACCTTCAAAGCGGAAGTCAATGGAGCCCCCGAAGGAGGAACGGTGGGTCTGATGGACGGCGGCAGCGCGATTTATTTCGAAACCAGCAACCAGACCAGCTATGTGGGAAACATGGTGCCGGGCGACAATTTCTACACGTTGTCAATGCCCGCGACGCCGACATTCGATCCGGCGGTGATCAACTCCGTCACTGCCACGGCCACCTCCAGCCAGCTCGATGTGAAGTGGGCGATGACCACCCTGAGTTCGCCGCAGTTCTCCTACAAGATCGAGGTCTTCCCCACCACCAACACCTCCGGGACACCCGCGTTGACGGTGACGAAGATCGACCCGGACGCGACCGAGGTATTGATCCCCATCACCGGTCTGCCGACACCGACGGTGAAGGTGACGATTACGGATGTCTTCGACCAGCTTTCGGCACCCGTGACCGTGACCGCGTCGTCAGCCGTCCTCACGAATGCCAGCACGCCCTCCGGGACGGTGGCCGGTCTAGGATACAAGTATTATGAAGGCAGCTGGACCACGATACCCACCTTCAATGCCGCGTTGGATTCGTCCAATCTGGTGCAGAGTGGTGCCGTGAACAACGTGGATATTACCGTCCACCGCGGGACCCTGAGATACGCCTGTCAGTACAAGGGCTACCTCAGCATCCCTTCGGACGGCTTGTGGTCGTTCGCGTTGAAGTCCTCGGACGGCAGCAGGCTCATCATCGACGGCTCCATAGTGATTGATAGCGATGGAGTCCACGGCGCTGGCTTCGAAGTCCCAGGAACCGCCGCTTTAAAGGCAGGCAAGCATGCGGTGGAATTGCAGTACTTGCGGTGCGACTCGACTGATCCAGGCCACAAGGAGGAAAATTTCCTTCAGCTCACCTGGGAGGGACCTGGGGTGGTAAAAAGTGTCATCCCGGAGACCGCGTGGTCGCGCGTGCCCGCGGCTGGCGAGCCGGTGGTGGCTCTGACCGCCCCAACCAACGGTGCCACCGTGATGGCCGACGCGGCGGCTTTGACCGCCACCGTCACGCCCAACGGCCAGCCACTGCAATCAGTGCGCTTTTACAACCAAGACACGTGCTGGGGGGCGGGTTACACCTCCACGGTTTCAGGGGCGAATCGGGTCTTAACCTCCTCCGAGTTGCTTGGCGTGGGCGCGAACCATCTGAAGGCCCGTCTCGTCTATGGCTCCAGCGGCCAATACACCCTCGATTCACCTCCGGTGGACATCATGGTCGCCCAGCCTTCGGTCTCCCCGTGGCAGTTCTCCGCGATTGGCGGCCATGTTTTTCAGTCCGCCTCCAGCGTGGTGAACAACGTCCACAGCCTGGTAGGGGACAATCTGAACTTCAATTGGCAGCTCATCAGCGGAGATACCACCATTGTCTCCCGCCTGAAGCGTCGTCCCACCACGTCCTGGGTATCGCAGTTCGATGGCTCCAGCTACGACAGCAGTTGGTCGGGCGGCGTCATCTTCCGTCAGGATCTCAACCCGAATCCGGGAAGTGAGATCGGCGGAAAATTCATCACCCTGCTGGCTTCCGCTACGAACGGAATTTACCTGCAGGACCATACCAACCGGAACGGCGGCGGACTCTTCTGGCCCGCTCCGAATCTCCAGAATGCGTCGAACACCTACAACTGGCTGAAGCTCCAGCGGGTGGGCAATGTCTTTAATGCCTACCTGTCCGTGGACGGTGTGACGTGGGATGCGGCGGGATCGCGCGATCTCTCCACTCAGGGCTTCAACAACGCCATGTACGTCGGCGTCTATTCGCTGGCCCGCCCCAGCACGAATACAAATACGAACCGCTGGCAGTTCGATTCGGTGGCGATTGGCGACAATCCCCAGAATACACCGCCACCGTCCGACTATGTGGCCCGCTGGGCGATGAACGAAGGCACCGGAACCGGCGTGGCGGACAGTACGCCGGACCCAATCAATGGCGCGATCCAAAACGCGGCCCCGTGGGTGGCTGGCGTGGCAGGCACCGGAATCAGCCTCAATGGCACCAACCAATCGGTGTTGTTCCCCCCATTGTCGCTGAACACGAATACGGTGACGATCACCGGCTGGGTGAAGCGGAATGGATCACAGGCGCAGTGGTCTGGCATCGCCTTCACGGAGGGTTCCATGGCAAGTGGCATGATGTTCGGTCCTTCGAACCAGCTTCGCTTCACCTGGGAGTCAGGATCGAATGCATCCTCCAACTTCAGCAGCGGGCTCGTTCCTCCGGACGGCACGTGGACTTTCTGCGCGTTGGCCGTGGAGCCCACCAAGGCCACGCTCTACATGAAACCGCAAGGAGGAACTCTAACCTCCGCCGTGTGTAGCGGAACGTTCAACGCTTCTCCCTTCGATGGTGATTTCTACCTCGGCTGGGATACGCTCAGCAGCGGCTACCGCTTCAAGGGCTCACTGGATGACTTCCGCGTCTACCGGCGCACACTGAGCGCCCCGGAGATCACGGCGCTGGCCGCTGGAAGCAGCGTGCCCGCATTCATGGCCAATCCGATCACGGGCATCGGGGCTGGAGAAGACGTGCCCTACTCCGGATCGATCGCCGGCTACTGCACCGATATCGATGGAGAGGATACCCTGACCTACTCGAAGCTCGATGGCCCGTCTTGGCTTGTCGTTTCTCCGAATGGCTCCCTCTCCGGCACTCCCCTCGATGGGGATGTCGGCTTGAACACGTTTACCGTGAAAGTGGCCGATTCGTTGGGGGCGAGCGCCACCGCCACGCTCAAGATCACGGCGACCAACACCAACGACGCGCCTAGCTTCACAGCCAATCCGATCACCGGTGCTGATGCGACGGAGAACATGGCTTACTCCGGGTCGGTCGCCAGTTACGGCGCGGACGTCGATACGGGGGATACTCGGACTTATTCCAAGCTCGCCGGCCCGGGCTGGCTGACGGTCGCGCCCAACGGTGATTTGTCGGGTAAGCCCGGTGCCTCCGATAGTGGTCTCAATGTTTTCACCGTGAAGGTCACCGACGCAGCGGGCGCGAGCGCTACCACCGAACTCGATATCACCGTGGCCCTGCTGAGCCCGAACGGTGTCTGGATCAATGCGGCCGGCGGCTCTTGGCCGACGGCAGCCAACTGGAGTGCGGGGACGGTTCCCTTCGGTACAAACAGGACCGCGGACTTCAGCACGCTGAATCTCACGGCGGACGCCACCGTCACGCTCGATGGAGCCCGCACCATCGGCAACCTGACCTTCGCGGACGCCACGACCGCCAGCAACAACTGGACGCTCAACGCCGGCAGCGGTGGTCCGTTGACGCTAGACGTCACCACGGGGGTGCCGAACATCTCGGTCAACAACCGCACGGCGACGCTCAACGTCGTGCTGGCCGGCACCAAGGGGCTGGCAAAGACCGGTGCCGGCACTCTGGCTCTCGCAGGGGCGAATACCTTCAGTGGGAGCACCATCATTACGCCTGCGGGCGATACGACGGCTGTCATAGCGGCCAACGGTTCGGCTTTCGGCAGCGGTGCCGTGCTGCTGAGCGGGGTCAACAACTTCTCGGCGGGACTGAGCGTGAACACGGGTTTGACTGTTCCGAATTCCCTGACCCTGAAGCCGATCAACACCGGTAGCGGCCGTGCGGTCCTTGGTCTGACCGGTTCCGCGAACTGGAGCGGCAATATCACGGTGGATGGATCCGCTTTTGGTGGTCTTGCGGTGATTACCGCAGGCGGCACCGCGGCCAATCCCAGCACGCTCAGCGGGAACATCGGGCACACCGGCACGAACGCGAACCTCCTCGTCCTCCGCGCCTCGGGAGCCTATGGAAATGTGACAGGGGCAATTTCTTATGGATCCGGTACCGTGCAATTGCTGGATACGACCAACTGGCAATTCAGCAGCACTTCGAACACATGGGGGACGCTCGACATCAGCAATGCCGGGGCGGTCGCTTACGTGGGTGCGACCAATACGCTGTCCCCGGGCGGGATCGTTTCCTCCACCAGCGGTGGCACGTTGCGCCTGAGCAATCAGGCGGCCACCGGCGGCTTTAGCCAGAGCATCGCCGGTCTGAATGGCAGCGTCAAAGTCGGCGTCGCCACCGGCTCGGCCACGCTCACCCTCAACACGTCTTCGGACCAGGCATCGTCGGGCGTGATCTCCGGCGCGGTCAGCCTGGTGAAGAGCGGTGCCGCGACGCAAACCTTGTCCGGTCTCAACACCAATACCGGCACGACCACGGTGAGCGGCGGTACGTTGAACGTTACCGGCTCTCTCGGCAGCGGAGCGGTCACCGTGCAAAGCGGCGGGACGCTTGCCGGCTCCGGCAGCGTGAATGGCGCGATCACCGTGCAGAGCGGTGGTATCCTCGCTCCCGGTAACGCCGCTCCTGGCACCTTTTCACCCAAAGGCAACCTCACCCTCAATGCCGGGGCAATCCTCAATCTGGAACTCGGCACCACTTCGGATAAGATTGCCTTCACCGGCACGACCTTCACCGCGCCAGCATCCGGCACCGTCGTAGTCAATGTGGCCCCGGCGACAGGCTTCGCTCCTGGCACCTATCCGGTGATCACTGGTGCCACTGGCATTACCGCCGCGCGATTCTCAATCGGTTCAGTCCCGGCCGGCTACAGCGCGTCCCTGAGTACCAGCTCCGGCACCCTCTCCGTGGTGGTGATCAGTGGCCAACCCGCCATGGGCAACACCGGCACCCTCGCCGATCTTCAGGACAATGATGGCGATGGTCGCAGCAACCGCCTCGAATATGCCACCGGCACCCAGCCGAATGTGGTCGATTCCGGCTCTGCCGCCACTCTCGGAAAATCGCCCGACGGTACGAAGCTCACACTGACCTTCCACCGCATCTCGGATGCGTCTCTGATCTATACGGTGCAGGGCTCCGACAATCTTGCGGGAGGATGGCAGACGGTCTGGTCCAGCACTGGTGTCACCAACACCGAGGGAGATGTGACTGTGGAAGACATCGTCGCCATCCAGAGCCATCCGAAACGCTTCCTGCGTCTTGTCGTGGGGCCGTGAGCCCGCAACTTCGCTTCGGGAGCGGTCAGATGGTCGCTCCCCTGAGGGCTAGGTCCAACCACGCATTGCCACCGGATTTCAGATGGAGAGCTCCATCTTGCCCTCATTGGAAGGGTGCTCGGATGAGGCGGAGCCGGCTTGGACAACCGTGCCGTTAAAACAGGGATCGTTTCAACGGCATCGAGGCGGCATGCGCTAGTGGCAAATGCGCTTCAGTTCCAGGTGGAGAAATCCCGGCCATATTCCGGCCCAGTTCCAAAACAATGGGGGATTGAACAGGGCGAACCTTTTGTGATGGATCACCAGAATACGTCTATAAAAGCGTGCCTTCCGTGCCTCATGTCCATGAAACACCGGCAACCATTCCGTCACCTTTCACCCATTCCCACGCTTCGCAGCCGAGACGCCGGATGCGGGTTATTTGAGCGAGGAGACGGTGATGCTGTCAGGCCCTGCTTCTGAGATCTGTTCTTCAACTGTATTTCAAAGACCCAAACCCATGCCTTCAAACCCCAAGACCGCTGGCTGGCATCTTCTGCTTCTGCCATCCTCGCTCATGCTGGCCTTTGCTTCTTTCGCGAACGCCCAGTACAACGATTTCAATATTCCGAACAATGCGGACTGCATCATGCAGGACTACCGGTCGCCGAATGTTCCGCCCGGCGTCTATGATGCGATCCACACCAATAACGTCAGCAGCTCTGATGGTGGTTCGGGTTATTTCTACGGTGGTTATGTTCACCAGGGCCAGGGCGGCACCAAAACGCTGGTGCAGTATGTCTGTTGGCCCTCCAGCGGCGGCACGCCGTCGTATGCCCAGCAGATCCCGGTCTTCGCGGGCACAAACATGGCCACCAACGTCGCGATCGGCGAGGGCAGCAGCTGCTCGATCAAAGGCTATTGGCCGCAGTTCTCCTCCAGCCAGTGGTACCGCTCGGTGGTACGCTTTTGGCAACCTGCGGACGGTACGGCTCATGTCGGCTATCAGGGGATGTGGATGAAGGAACCGATCAGCGGGAACTGGTACCATCTCGGCACCTTCCAGTATCCCTTCGCCGTTACCGGCGTGAACGGGATGAAGGGATTCCAAGAGAATATCGGTGGCAATTATTCGGGGGATTATGTCGCGGATCGCGGTAATGGCTACTATCACAAGTCCGGCGTGTGGAACCGGGCCAACCAGATCAGCTTCACCTCGTCCGGTTTCGTTTCCCTGATCGATTCCAACACCGCCACCCGCTCCCAGGTGGGGCCGACCTACAGCGGCTCCTACAATGTTCCCACCACTCTCACTCTTTCCGGCCAGCCAGCCGCTCCGACCTTCGATCCGATCGTGGTGGGCAGTTCAAGTGCCACGACCTACGGCTCGCAGTTGCTGGTGAAGTGGGACCTGCCGCTGACGAGTTCACCGCAACTCAGCTACAAAATCGAGGTCTTCAACAATTCCGGCTACACCGGATCGCCCGCGCTGACCTTCACCGAGAACGAACCTGAAATCCGGCAGAAGATCCTGAACATCACCGGCATTGCCACCCCCTATGTCCGGCTGACGATTTCGGACATCTTCTACAACAACGGCACACCAGTCCTCATCACTCCGACCACCGCTACCCTGAATGCCGCGACTTCGGCTTCGGGAGCCGTCAGCGGTTTGAACTACCAGTACTATCAGGCGACCTCCGGCACTTGGACGGTCCTGCCGGATTTCACGGCCTTGACCGCGACCCGTCAGGGAGCCGTCAGCATTCCCGACGCCACGCCACGGTTGCGCCGCACCGATTACGGCTTCGTTTACAGTGGTTACTTCAATGCCACTGCCGATGGCTTGTATGCGTTCACCCTGCGCTCCGGTGACGGCAGCGTGCTGGTCATCGATGGAACGAACGTCATCGACTTCGACGGCCTGCATGACCCCAGCCAGTTCAAGAGCGGCGGCATCGCGCTGGCCACCGGCAAGCACTCGCTCACACTGAAGTATTTCCGCGGCACGCCCAACGCGACGAACCCGAGCGTCTATAATGACGGCATCGGCCTGACCTACGAAGGCCCGGGTATCGTCGTGGGCGACGTTCCCGCCTCCGCCTTCTCGCGGGTTCCGGGAGCCAGTGAGCCGGTCATCACCATGAGCGCGCCGGCCAATGGAGCGACCGTCGTGAACTCCAGCCCAGGCTTGAGCGCGGCAGTCACCGCGAACGGAGCCACCATCAACAGCGTCCAGTTCTACATGACCGGCGACAAGGCCTACTATCCACGGCCCGACAAGTCGGCGGGTTACTTCATCGGCCAGGATGCCACTGCTCCCTACACTCTGAACTCGATGGTATGGACGGCACCCTCGAACCAAGTGCGTGCGCGCCTCGTTTACAACGGGAACCAGACGATTGATTCGGCTCCGATCACCATCACTACCACCAATCCCTCATTGGGTTCGTGGAACTGGGATCCGCTTGAGGTCCACAACTATTCCACCGGTGCCGGCATTCAGGGGGACAAGATGACGATCATCGGAGATGGCATGGACATGCTGAGCCGCCAGGTCACCGGTGACTGCACTCTGATCGGCCATTTGGTAAGCCTCCCAGCTGTCACCGCGGGACCGGATGGCGTCGCGCCGAACTCGAGCTGGCGTGCGGGCTTCATCCTACGCAGCACCCGCAATGCGAGCGTCGGACAGCCGCTCGGTGACGGCAGCGGCACCCGTTTCGCCGCTCTGTTCAGCACCATCGGGGGCGGGACCTATTTCCAGGACGATACCATGCGGGACGTCAACGGCGATGCCAACCGTTGGTCCTCCAATGTCGGCGGAGGCAACCGTTGGTCTAAAATCCAGCGCGTCGGGAATGTCTTTACCAGTTCGGTCTCGGTGGACGGAGTGAACTGGACACAGGTCAACAGCGTGACGCTCTCCGGCTTCGGCACGACGATCAACGCCGGTGCCTTCGTCAACGCCGTTCAGTCACAGAATCCGAACATCCACACGGCCACCTTCGACGGCATCAGCATCCTGGGCAACGTCACCGGCCCCGCCAGTGTGGCGGTCAGCCCTGCGGCGAACACGGTGATCAGCGGCCTTCCCGCCACCTTCACGTCATCCGTCATCGGTCCGGTGCCGACCAGCTACCAATGGCAGCTCAATGGCGTGAACATTCCCGGCGCGACTAGCGCCACCTACACCATTCCGAGTGTCAACCCAGGCAACGCCGGCAGCTACACCGTAGTGGTGAATGGGGTCACCACCAGTTCGGCAGGGGTTCTGTCTATCAGCTATCCCGGTGGCTCCGGCACCTGGACGAACACCGCGGGCGGTTCCTGGACCACCACCACAAACTGGATTGGCAGCACCATTGCCAGTGGCACCGACACGGTGGCGGACTTTAGCACGCTCAACCTCTCCGCCAACCAGACGGTTTCGCTCAACGGCGCGCGCACGGTGGGAGCGCTGGTCTTCGATGACCTGAATGCGACCAAGCACACCTGGATGCTTGCTTCTGGTAGCGCCGGGCCGATCACGCTCGCCACCTCCAGCGGCACGCCCGATCTCTCGGTCAATACGGCCACCACGATCAGCGCGGTGGTGGCGGGGACGCAGGGATTTGATAAATTCGGTTCCGGCTACCTGACGCTGAGTGGCACCGGAACCTTCACCGGCCTGACTAATGTCAATGCTGGCACGCTCGAGGTTCAGAATAAATCCGGCGACACTCCCTACACGGTTGCCCAGGGAGCCACGCTCAAAATCGGCTACAGCACCGGCGGTAGCAATGCGAACACCGGACTGACCATCAGTGGCAATGGCACCGCGGCCACCACCGGATTCTATCTTGCGGGCGGAAAGACCTACAACTGCAGCGGCGGCATCATCCTCCAGTCCGCCCCCACGACCATCCGTCAGTATGGCACCGGCCTGGCCAAGATCGGGATTTTCGACATCAACTCCACCGGCCTCTGGTGCACCGCCGACGCTTCCGGATCGGTCCTCGATGCGAACATCCAACTGGTCAATTCGGGCTACGGAATGGCGGTCAAGGTGGACTCCGGCGCGGCGACCGCCACCGGCGATCTCGTTCTGAATGGAACACTCAACGTCGGCAGCATGGGCCTCTACAAGCGCGGTGCCGGCTCGCTGCTCCTGAATGGAACGGCCACCGCTTCCAATTACGGCATCCAGATCCAAGCCGGCACCGTGATCTGCGGCGTCGACAATTGCCTGGGATCCACTGCCATCGTTTCGATTTCATCCGGAGCCGCGTTGTCCTTGAACGGCTTCAATCAGACGCTCTCCTCGCTGACGTCTCCCTCCGGAAGCACCTTGTCCTTCGGTGGCACCAATACTCTGACCACCACCACCGCCACGCTCGGAGGAGCCCTGCAGATCTCCCTCAACAAGGGAGCAGTGCAGACCGCCAGCAAGTTGGTGCAGACCACCGGCACGTTGACCTGTGGTGGCACCCTGACCGTCACCAATACGGGTTCCGCTCTGGTGGCCGGGGACAGCTTCCAGTTGTTTTCCGCACCGGCGTATGCGGGTTCCTTCTCGTCGGTCTTGCTGCCGCCGCTTTCGGGCGGCTTGCGCTGGATCACCTCGCGCCTTGCCGTGGACGGCACGGTCCACGTGGCCGCGCCACCTATGGCCGTGAATGACAGCGCCATCACCGCGGAAGACACGACCGGGACCTTCGCCGTGATGGTGAACGACAGCGATCCGGATGGCGACGCTATTTCACTCTCCTCCGTCACGCAGGGTGCTCACGGCACTGTGACGATTGTAGGCAGCAACGTCACCTACACCCCGGCCGCGAATTACAATGGAAGCGACTCCTTCACCTACACCATCGCTGACGGTATCGATGGCAACTCCACCGCCACGGTGTTCGTGACGGTCACTCCAGTCAATGACACGCCAACCTACACCGCGAATCCAATCACGGGCAGCGGGGCCACGGAAGACAGTGCATACTCCGGATCGATCGCCAGCTATGGCGCGGACGTCGATGCGGGCGATACCTTGACCTACTCGAAGGTCAATGGTCCGTCCTGGCTCACCGTTGGCCCCAATGGCGCGCTCTCGGGCACGCCGGTCAACAGTGACGTCGGCGTGAACAGCTTCACCGTGAAGGTGACCGATGCGGCAGGCACGAGTTCGACCGCCACACTCAACATCACCGTCGCCAACACCAACGACGCTCCGATCTTCTCGACGAATCCGATCACTGGCAGCGGTGCCACTGAAGACAGCGTCTACGTCGGTTCGATCGCCAGCTACGGCTCGGACATCGATGTGGGGGACACCCTCACCTACTCGAAGGTCAATGGTCCGTCCTGGCTCACCGTTGCTGCGAATGGCACGCTCTCGGGAACCCCGGTCAACGGTGACGTCGGAGTGAATAGCTTCACGGTGAAGGTGGCCGATGCGGCAGGCGCGAGCTCGACCACCACGCTCAACATCACCGTGGCTAACACCAACGACGCTCCGACCTTCTCGGTAAATCCGATCACCGGTGCCGGAGCTACCGAAGACAGCGTGTACTCCGGTTCCATTGCCAGCTATGGCAGTGACGTCGATGCGGGCGACACCCTCACCTACTCGAAGATCGGTGGCCCATCCTGGCTCACCGTTGCACCGAACGGTCTGATGTCCGGCACTCCGGTTAATGACGATGTCGGCCTGAACACTTTCACCGTCAAGGTGACCGATGCCGCGGGCCTGAGTGCCTCCACCACGCTCAATATCACAGTCGCGAACACCAACGACGCGCCGACCTTCACCGCCAACCCCATCACCGGCAGCGGTGCCACGGAAGACAGCGCCTACTCCGGCTCCATCGCCAGCTATGGCAATGACGTCGACACGGGGGATATCCTGACCTACTCGAAAATCAGTGGTCCGACCTGGTTGGCGGTCTCCACCAATGGCAATTTGTCCGGGACTCCCCGAGCCTCCGATGGCGGGCTCAATACCTTCACCGTGAAAGTCACCGACGCGGCGGGAGAAAGTGCCACCACCGAGCTCGATATTACCGTCACGCTGATGAACAACAACGGCGTCTTCACCAGCACCAACGGAGGTTCGTGGCCGGATACTGGGAAGTGGAGCGGAGGAGTGTTCGCCAATGGCATCGGCAAGGCCGCGGACTTCAGCACGCTGAATCTTACGGCCGATACCACCGTCACGCTCGATGGCGCGCGCATCATCGGCAACCTGACCTTCGCGGATGCCGCCACCGCCAGCAACAACTGGACGCTCAACACCGGCAGCGGCGGTCCGCTGACGCTCGACGTCACTACGGGAGTGCCGACCATCGCCGTCAACAACCGCACGGCGACGCTCAACGTCGTGCTGGCCGGTACCAAGGGTCTTGCAAAGACCGGTGGCGGCAACCTCACGCTTGAAGGGGCGAACACCTACAGTGGCGGCACCACCATCACGCCGCCCAGCGACGTCACTGTCGTTACCGCCGCCAATTCCGCGGCCTTCGGCACTGACAATGTCACCATCATCGGGAATGGCAGCTATTACAGCCCCGCGCTGAGCGTGAACGCCGGTCTCACGATCCCAAACACCCTGACACTGAAAGCAGGCTCCAGCCGCGCGGTCCTCGGTCTGACCGGCACCGCGAACTGGAGTGGCAATATCACGGTGGATGGCGCCGTTTCCAGCGGCCTCGCAGTTGTCACCGCAGGCGGCACCGCGGCCAATCCGAGCACGATCAGTGGGAACGTCGGGCACACCGGCGTAAATGCGAACCTCTTCGTCCTGCGCAGTTCGGGGAACTACGGCAACGTCACCGGTTCGATCTCCTACGGCACCGGCACCGTGCAACTGCTGGACAGCACCAACTGGCAATTCAGCAATGTTTCGAACACGTGGGGGGCGCTCGACATCAGCAATGCCGGGGCGGTCGCTTACGTGGGTGCGACCAATACACTGTCCCCGAGCGGGGTCGTTTCCTCCACCACCGCTGGCACCTTGCGGCTGAGCAACCAGGCGGCCACCGGCGGTTTCAGCCAGAGCATCGCCGGTCTGAGCGGCAGCGTCAAAGTCGGCATCGCCACCGGCTCGGCCATGCTCACGCTCAACACGTCTTCGGACCAGACATCATCGGGTGTGATCTCCGGCGCGGTCAGCCTGGTGAAGAGCGGTGCCGCGACGCAAACCCTGTCCGGCCTCAACACCAACACAGGCACGACAACGGTGAGCGGCGGCACGTTGAACGTCACCGGAGCTCTTGGCAGCGGTGCGGTCACCGTGCAAAGCGGCGGGACGCTTGCCGGCTCCGGCAGCGTGAATGGCGCGATCACCGTGCAGAGCGGCGGGACGCTGGATCCCTCCGGCACACTCACGGTGAACAACACTCTCACGCTCGGCGGCACCACTCAGATTACCGTCGGCAAATCCGGTACGACCCTCAGCAATGACAAGGTCAGTGGGATCTCCACCGTGACCTACGGCGGCACGCTCAGCATTGCCAACGGCGGACCCACGGCTCTTGTGGCCGGTGATAGCTTCATCCTGTTCAGCGCCACCACGCGCAGCGGTGCTTTCACCACCATAAGCCTGCCTACCCTCACCAGCGGACTGACCTGGGATACCACCCGCCTCGCGGTGGATGGCACCCTCGCGGTTGCTTCAATTCCGGTCGGCTGGACATCCGCGGATATTGGCAGCACGGGTGCCACCGGTGGTACAGGATACAGCTCCGGCACCTACACCATCAGCGGCAGTGGTGCCGATATCGGCGGCACGGCGGATGCCTTCCGCTATGTTTCCAGCACCCTGTCCGGTGATGGCGAAATCCGCGCCCGCGTCACTTCGCAGACGAATACCGGTGGCTGGGCGAAGGCCGGCGTCATGATGCGCGATGGCACCGCGGCCGGAGCCACCCATGTCATGATGGTGGTCACGCCATCCAATGGTTTTGCCAACCAGTACCGGGCCAGCGCCTCGGGTAGCAGCACCAGCATCGCAGGCCCTGCCCTCAACGCGATGCCGAACAACTGGGTGCGCATCACCCGCAGCGGCTCGCTCTTCACCACCTACGTCTCTGCCAATGGCACTTCCTGGACGCAGGTCGGACAGGAAACCATCACCATGGCCTCGACCATCAACGTCGGTCTCGCGGTGGATTCCAATGCCGCGAGCGCCCTCAGCACGGCGACCTTCGATAACGTCACGGTCACCCCGTATCCATCCCCATGGCTCACCGCTGATATCGGCACCACCGGCGTCGTGGGTCGCTCTGAATACTACAACGCCATCCACACCTTGAACGGTGGGGGAGTGATCGCTGGCAACGCCGATGGCTTCCGCTACACCTACCAGGGCTTGACGGCGGATGGGGACATCACCGTACGCATCCCGAGTTTCACCAGCACTGGTAACAGCGCGCGAATCGGTGTGATGATCCGCAACAGCCTCGTGGCGAACTCGCCCCATATGTTCCTCGGTACCAATGGCGCGGGTGCCTTCACCTGGAGCTACCGCACCACCGCCGCAGGCTCCACCACCACCTTCAACAGCGGCACCGCCACCGCACCGAACGTGTGGGTTCATCTGAAGCGGGTCGGCAACGACATCACTGCCAAAATCAGTACGGACGGCTTGAACTGGACATCGCTGGGCACGGTGAACATCACGATGGGCACCAACTGCTACATCGGCCTCGTCGACTGCAGCGGCAACACCGCTGGACTGAATACCGCGACCTTCGACAACGTCACCGTCACTCCGTAGAAGCGATTTCAGAGGGCGTAACGCGGATCAATCGATCGGGCCTCCATCCTTCTGATGCGATCGCTGTCGCAACGCATCATAAATCGGCGCGCTGCCGAGCCACTCCGCCACCCCATAGGCGGCCAGACACGAGGCCAGCAGCGGCAGCATGAAATCGTATTTGCCGGTCATCTCCACCATCAGCACGATACCAGTCAGGGGCGCGCGGACGATGGCGGTGAACAGCGCGCCCATGCCCAGCACGGCGAAGGATTCCGGATTCGGCATCCATGGCGGGGACAGATGGGCGATGCCGTGGCCGAACAGCAGCCCGCCGAGCGCGCCCAGCACCAGCAGCGGGGCGAAGATCCCACCTGCCGTGCCGCAGCCGTAGCAGGTCATCGTCAGCACGAAGCGCGCGAGCAGCAGCAGCGGCAGGATGCCTACCGCGATTTCCCCCGCGATCGCCTGGTCCGCCAGCGTGCCACCGCCGCCGGAGAGGTGCGGCATATACCAGCCCGCGATTCCCGCGACGAATCCGGCCACGGCACCGCCGAGCCACTTCGAGCGGGTCAGGCGGTCGAAGCCATCGAGACTGCCGAGCAGACACTTGTTGAACACCACGCCGAGCAGCCCGGCGAGAAGGCCCAACAGCAGGGCGAGAGGCAGTTCATTCACGCTCATCACCGGCATCGCTTCCAGGTGAAACACCGGCTTGTCCCCGACCAGCAGCCGCGAGACCACATCCGAGGATGTGGAGGCAAGGAATGCCGCCACGAACACCACCGGCGTGAAGTTCCCCTGCAGCTCTTCCAGCACGAAGATCATGCCCGCCAGCGGCGAGTTGAACGCCGCCGCCAGACCTGCTCCGGCTCCCGCGCTGATGAGGGCCTTGCGCTCGCCACCGCCTGCCTTCACCCGGAACCAATCCGCGACCATCAGGCCGGATGCCCCGCCCATCTGCACCGTTGGGCCTTCCCGTCCCAGCGTGAGGCCACCGCCGATCCCGATCACTCCGGCAATGAATTTGACCGGCAGCAGGCGCTTCCAGTTCAGCTTGGCCTTCCCCAGCAACACCGCCTGCAGACGCGGGATGCCGCTGCCTGCTGCTTCCGGAGCCAGACGCCGCACCATCCAAAGGCCGAGGCCACCCGCGAGCGCGCCCAGGAACGTCCATGCCGCGAACGATTGCCAGCCATGCAATCCGCCGAGCTGCGCGTTGCGCAGGCTTTCGGCCCATGCCAGCGCCAACCGGAACGCGGATGCCACCACACCCGCGACCAAGCCCACCACCAGCGCCTTCGGCAGGATGTGCCTGCGCCGCACCTCTTCCTCATTCAGGCCGCTTCCTATTTCGGAGACAGGATCATCTGCATTCGTCACGACCGAGGGTGTGCCGGCCCGCTTTGGAGGGCAACCGGCGGAGCGATCTCTGTTTGTAACGGAAATTACCGACGCGTGAAGAGTTGGAGTTCTGACGCCTTGGCCGATCCGCAGTTCCGAAGGCACATGGAAACACAGGGCTGATTTATAGCCCCGATTGGCTTGAGAAGAAGAAACGATCTCAAGAAGCTTTCCCCATCATCATTTGCCGTATGACAATTTGGATTCTCCTTCTTCTGGCGGGTGTCGCCCTCGCTTGGATCGGCGGAACGCTCTTCGTCAATGGAGGAATCGGTATTGCCAAATGGGCGAAATGGCCCGCAGCCGTCATTGGGGTCACCGTTGCAGCATTCGGCACTTCTTCACCCGAACTGATGGTAGCTGTCCGTTCGGCGATCGGTGGAGTGCCGGAAATCTCTCTCGGAGACGTCCTGGGCAGCAATGTGGTAAACATCTCCCTCATCCTCGCCTTGGTATTGGCGTTCTCTGGAATGCAGGTGCAGGACAAAGGAGTAGGCCGGGATTGGTTGATCGCGCTCGCGACGCCCATCTTGCTGACGATCATCTTGTGTGACGGTTGGTTTTCACGCTTCGATGCCGCTCTGCTTCTGATCTGTTTCACCGGATGGCTGGTCTGTGTCGTCCGCCACGCACGCAGACACGCCGCAGCCCACTCCACCGAGGCTGCGGAAGTGGCCGAGGTTCCTCAAAAACCAAGAAAGCTGATCATCGCCGAATTGTGCGGGGGATTACTGCTGCTTGTTGGCTCGGCCCAACTTGTGGTTCTCGGAGGAACCGGTGTGGCCACAGCTCTGGGATGGAGTCCGTTTCTCGTGGGAGCCGTCGTGATCGCACTGGCAACTGGAACTCCGGAGCTTGCCACCACGATCGTTTCCCGCGTCCGAGGCCACCATGATGTTGGCTTGGGAACGATTCTAGGCAGCAATGTCTTCAATTCAATGGTGGTGGCGGCGGCGGCGGCTCTCATCAAGCCCTATCCCGTCGCCTTCCGGGAAATCTGGCCCAGCCTCGCCATCGGGGGTTTCACGACTCTTGTCATTTGTCCCGGGAAAAGCGGTCGACTGAATCGAAAGAGAGGAGTGGCCCTCCTTTTGACCTATGCTGGGTATCTTGCATGGAACATCCTGGGCAAACATTGACGACGGCCATTCCAACGAAACAGCCCGAATCCCGGAGGAATCAAGCCAAGTGGCTTTCCGGATGAAGTTCCAGTCCCCGCTTTCGGGATGGCGGCAAATCCGTCAACTTACTTCATCAGCTCGGCCGGGTCACCGGGCAGCCTGTAATCCTTCGTATTCTGGATCCCGCAACGCAAGAGGGCGTTGTCCTTTGTGACCACGGCAGCGCTGTCGGACAACAGAATGCCGCGGGCGAAGGCATCGCGAATCTGGCAACCGGACACTTCGCCCGTACCGTGGAAAAAGGCGACGGCATCATCGCCGGAGGCAATGAAACGACAGTTCTTCACGATATTTCCCGTGGTGGGTGGATCCCATGGCTGGCCGATCTGTGGCCCTCCATCGGGCGAGGCTAAGCAGGGCGTTTGGCCTGCGATGGGCGCTGCCCGGTCGGTAACGCAATCCAGAATCTGGATCTTGTCGAACCCGCCGCGGAAGACGCCGCGGGTTTTCTGGGTCCATTTCACGGACTGGAAAATGAAGTCGGAGCCTCCCATGAACCAGTACGCTTGGCCGCCGTGGCCCTTGCCGCCGTGCTTCGACTTGATGCCGATCAGCTCTCCCTTCTGATAGCCCGGCACCAGGTTCTTCTTCACGAGATCAAGCTGCCAAAGCCGGCCGCCGAGAGGCTTGGCCTCGCGCCACGCGATCTGCATGTTATCGTTCACCACCAGCTGGGGATCTTCCTTGCTATTGGTGTAGCGGCGGAGGAAGCGCCCCTGATCGCTGGTGGGGTTGAAGATATCGGCGGGAGTGGGGAATCCTTGCTGGATGTCGAGCACCACTTTGCCCGGAGCGGCTTCCACCACCAGCCCCTGGCTCACCGTATATTTCGCGCGGGTCATGTGCATGTCGGACATGGTCACGCGGAAGACATTGCGACCGAAAACCGCATGAATGTCGTTGCTGAAAACCAATACGGTTTTGTCCATTCCCGCGCCTTGGAGGATCAGCCGCCCCTCGGGCCCTGGATTCACCCCGCTGAGGTCGATCGAGCCGTCGTCCGACTCCTTGCCTTCGACGTTGTAGGTGCCGGCATCGAACTCCAGGATAATGGTGTCATTGGGCTCCTTGCCGAAATGCCCCTTTGCCTCCTGGACCGCCTTGCGGATGCCGTCCGCATTGATGCCGTATTGCTTTTGAACGTTCCAGCGGAGCGTCTCCGCGCCAGCGTTCAGCGATGGGATGCCGGCCAGCACGGCGATGGCGGCGATGCGTGGGAGTCGGGAAATGATGAAGGGAGACATGGGAGTCAGCGGTGTTTCTTGGAAGGACCGTTAGGAGGAGCAGGAACCGGATCCTTGGAGGCATCGGGCGAGGTATCTTTGACGAAGTCTTCCTTCGTTCGGGTTTGCAGGGCCGTGAGCGTCGACCAGTCGGCGCGGCGGGTGTCGAAATTGAGGACACGGACCTCCGCTGGCTGAAGCATGACGGTGAGGGTCTCACCATAGCGCCAGGTGTCCTTCAGGCCTGCCAGTGACTCGGCGAGCGGGGAACTCAGTTGGTAGATCTTCCCGGTGGAGCTTTTGGTAAGACCCGATTTCCGATCGAGGGTGAAGGTATAGGATTGGGGTTTATCCGAGGGATTATGCAGCGAGACATACCCTTGGTCATCCAGCCAGGCGGTGTAGCCATAGACCTCCTTCTTGCGTGGATCGCCGCCATGCATCCTGGACTGTTTGAAGGTGGGGAAAACCTGGCGGGCCCACAGGAGACCTTCGGCCAGAACGTCCCAGTCATACGGCTTGAGAATATCCGGCTTGAGGTATAGCTCGACGAATCCGGTTCCCCGGGACAAATCCATGTAGAGATACTTGCGGAAGGTGTCCTTGGACTCGTCGCTGCTGGTCTTCTTCGGTTCGTGATTGAAAATGGAGCAAAGCGGGAACTGGGTGTTCTCGGAAACGGCGAGATCGTGGTAGACGCGGTCGCGGTAGACGAGTTCGCCGGTACGAGTAGCTCCACTTGCCGCGTCTCCCGCATTGATCATCCACACCGAGTCGATGTGTTGGAGCCACCAGGGAGAAAGCCACGCGCCGTTGGAGATGACGATGTAGACGTTGGGGTTGATGGCGTGCATCTTTTGGAACGCGTCGATCAAACGGTCCGATCCATCGGTGAGGTACTGGATCTTCTGCGGGTCGTATTGGGGATCGTTGAGTTCCTGTTCCGAACCCTTGAAGCCCTCGATGTCAAAGTTGCGCGTATTGAGGTGTCCGAATACTCCATCGAGTTTGAAATAGGTCACGCCCATCCGGGTAAGCTGGCCGAGCCGGTCGGTGAGCTTTTCCATGTAAAGCGGGTCCGAGAGGCTCATCCAGGGATCGAGGGCACGAAAGCCCGCCTTGCGCATGGCGGGAATGGCCGGTTGGCCTCCGAACACGCAGCCGGGAGACATCCACAGACCGAGGCTCGAACCAGCGGTCTTGGTCGCGGCCCTCACGTCCTTGAACTCCGGGTCGAACTTTTTGTTCACCTTCCAGACCGAGTCGGACCAATCGGATGGATCCTGCCAGCCATCGTCGATGACGTAGGCCGCAAGCGGAGGGACACCGCGGGTGCGATTGAGCTCCTGGCTGATCTTTTCGACCGAGGCAATGAACTTGCCAGCCTCGACATTCTTTCCCTGGTCGAACCAACAGTTGTACTGGACCTGGAGGCGGAGCGGGCGGAGGCGGGTTTGGTCGATGTAGTCGAAGAAGGCCTCCTTGGTGAAGTCCGGGGAATCGGCGACTCCGAGGACGGAGGAATGGGTGGTGTAACGCTGGCCTGCCTTGAGGGTTCTTCCAACGAGGTAGGAGCAGACGAGAGTCCCGTCCTTGACCGTGTTGACAGAGGCGGGGTGCTCGATGCCCCAGAAAGTTCCCGATTCCCGGGTGTAGAGAGGTTGACCGAGTCCCGGCCGCCATTGGCCCGCTCCCCGGGCGGTGATCTGGGAAATGGTATAAGGCTGGTAGGCTTGTGCCAGAGTGAGGGACTCCAGGTCGATCCCGGCGATCTCAAGATCCTGAGCGGGTGTAATTTCAAGCGACTTCCGAATGAAGCTGTCATCCGCGCCCAATACATAGGTCAACTTCGCCTCCATGGCAGGACGAGCCGCCTTCATCCCGATCTCCAGGCAAGCCACTTCCTTGCCATCAATGACCGGTTGACCGGCTTTCTTCGATACGATGGAGAAGTCCGAGGGTGAAAGAGTAGCGCCGGTCTTCAAGTGGAGGACGAACTCCCTGGCATTGCCGGGAACGAGGGTTTTGCCATCCAACTTGTTGAGAATCTCGGTCGTGGAGATCGCACTTTTCGTGGAGATCGTGCGCTTGAGTTTTCCGTTCCCGATCGTGATCGTGTCGCCCTCGATGAGGGCTTGGGGTGCAGCCAGCATCAGGCCTGGCATGAGGACGAATAGCGCGCAGAGGGTGTTCATATAGGCTCCCAGGAATACAGACAGGCGATTGGACGCGGCTAGATCAGAGGGCAAGGGAAACGGAAATCTCACACCAACCGATAGAAACCGACAGTCCGATCTTAACCTCCGGATGATAAAAATAGGAGAAAAAGCTCCCAGATGGTCCTGCATGAGAAATACCGGTCGGCACCGCCTCCCGCGTCATGAATCCCGACCTGATTATTTTCGCGTAAGATTCCGCCCGCTCCGGCTATTGTATCACGACCATGGAACCCTTCGATCCCCTCGCCGATCCCTCAACGAGCTTCGTGAGCCTGATCACAAGGCATCAGGGAGACGTATGGGCTTTCATTCTCACCCTCATGCCCGGTCACGCGGATGCAAAAGACGTTCTGCAGAAAACCAACGTCGTCCTTTGGCAAAAGCGTGACGACTTCACCATGGGCACCAATTTCAAATCCTGGGCACTGACGTGCGCGCGCTTCACCGTGATGGATCACCTCAAGCGCATGAAGTCCGACAAGATGCGCTATTTCGACGATTCCCTGCTCGAAACCATGGCCAACGAAGCGAGCCATCGTCCGGGGAATGCCGACGTTCGCCTCGAAGCTCTGGAAGGGTGTCTTCAAAAACTCCGTCCGCAAGAACGGGAGCTGGTTGAATTCCGCTACGGCAGCGAGGGCGGACTGGAAGAATTCGCCAGGAAAGTTGGCCGCAGCGTGTCCGCCCTTTCCGTGAGCCTTCACCGCCTGCGAACCCAACTCCGGAAGTGCATCCAGAGCCACCTCGAACCCGAGTGCCCGACCTCATGAACCCGGCAGAACTCGAACGCGCGATCCAGGAGGTCTTCGATGGCACGGCAGGCGAAGAGACAGGACACGCCTTGGCCGGAATGTTGAAATCCGATCCCGCAGCACGCGAACTCTACTACCAGCACGCGGAGCTGCAACAGGCGCTTACCACCCGCTTTTCGCAAGGCACGGCGGCTGAAACCGCCACCGTGCTCACCAACTCCAGACTCCGTCTGCAGAACCGCCGCCGCGGCATCGTGGCCATTCTCTCCGCCGCGGCAGTCCTCATGCTGTCTGCGGTCGTTCTCCGGCTCATCCTGACGAAAGCCCCTGAACGGTTGTATTCCTTCGAGACTGCGGCTGGAAGCCTGGTGTCGATCACGGGCTCCCGCCCACATGCAAAATCGAACGAGCTCACCGTGGGCTCCACCGTCCAGCTCGACCAGGGATCGATTGAGCTGACTTTCGGCCACGGATCGCACGCGCTCATCCTTGCTCCCGCCAGCTTCCATGTTCCGTCCCGCGACATCCTGCAGCTCCAACGTGGTACGGGATGGTTCCGGATCGACGAAACCACCCAAGGCTTCAAGGTGGTGACTCCGGGGCTCGAGGTGACCGACTTCGGGACCGAATTCGGGGTCGTTTCCGAACCAGACATCCCTGACCAGGTCCATGTCTTCAAAGGACGGGTCCGCGCGAAAAACCTGAAGGCAAACGATCACGAGGAGGATCTCGTCGCTGGAGATGCCCGCGTTTCAGATCCGGCAGGCAAGCTCGTGTCGACCCGGAGCCGTCCGTGGGATTTCCTTGTCCGTCTGCCTGAGTCAGCCTCCGATGGGCTCATCGTCAATGGCGGTTTTGAGTCCGGGGAAACCCCTCCTGACTCGAGCTTCGGAGTCGAAGCCACCCCATCCAATCTGCCGGGCTGGCGCTTCGGTCGCAGGATCGCGGTGGTCCGCGCCAACTCGGAAGGAGAGCCGGGATATGGAACGAAACGCATCACCATCCTCTCGTCCACCGCGGACAAGCAGGTGGCCTTCAATGTGGGCGGCCATGGTACCCCGAACCCGAATCTGGTCCGCATTTACCAAACTTTCACCACCCAGCCCGGCCTCGAATACGAAGTAGGCTTCGAGATGGGCGGCATTTTCTTCAGTGAAAATCCGGTCGCGATCACTGCTTCCGTCCACAATGGAACGGGTCCTGGCGGCGCTGTCATTTCCGAGCATACGGAGCAGCGCCAACCAAGCGAAGGCAATGGCTACAACGCTCCCGCCGCCTTCCGCTTCAAGGCAGCTTCCGCCAACACCACCCTCGTCTTCACCGAAACCAGCGCCTCGTCTTTCCGGGCCGACCCCGTGATCGACAACGTCAGCGTCAAAGCCGTCCGCTAAATCCGGACCTCGGACATCCTCTGGCACGGCAGGCTGGTCGAGTACGATAAGGAAGAGGTCGTCGAGTTAATGGCCCCGCCACTGCCGGTGACTATCCGCATCCGAGTTCCGCGACCTCTTCCCACCAGCCACCTTGCATCCACCCCTCCACTCTTACTCTCAGGCAGCGCCATGAATCTCCGCTTATCCATCATCGCATCGATCTGTCTGACTCTTCCCTCTACAGCGAAGGATTCCACCCCAGCGGACTTGGAAGCTCATGGCCTGATCGAACGCATCACTCCCCAGGTGGCCGAAAGCTTTCAGGTGGACACTTCGCTCCCAATGCACGATGGCAAGGACACCTTTTCGATTTCCGATACCGATGACGGCAAGATCCTGATCAAGGGTAACAACGGTGTTTCTGTAGCTTCCGGTTTCAACTGGTATCTCAAGAACCGCGCCAACTGCCACCTTTCATGGTGTGGCGACCAGCTCGCTCTTCCCCATCCGCTGCCGAAGGTCGGCGAGCCCGTCACCGTCACCTGCCCGCTCGAGCGCCGCGTCTATTTCAACTATTGCACGCTGGGTTATTCCGCTGCTTGGTGGGATTGGAAGCGCTGGCAGCGTGAGATCGACCTCATGGCCATGCAGGGGATCAATACCCCGCTCTCCATGGTCGGCCTCGAAGCCGTCTGGTACAACACTCTTCTCAAGAACGGCTTCACCGATCTCGAAGCCCGAACCTTTCTCTGCGGTCCCGCCTACTTCGCATGGCAGTGGATGACCAACATCGAAAGCCATGGCGGTCCGCTACCGAAGTCGTGGATCGACCAGAGCGCCCTACTTGGGAAACAGATCATCGAACGCCAGCGCGCACTGGGGATGACCCCTATTCAACAGGGCTTCACCGGCCATGTTCCGCGCCTTGCCAAAGAAAAATTCCCGAAGGCCAATATCTCCTTCAAGAAAGAATGGTGCGGTTTCCAAGGAGCTGCCCAGCTTGATCCGCTCGATCCTCTTTTCGATACTCTCGGGCGCTCGTTTCTCGAAGAGCAAGCCAAGCTATTCGGAACCTCCCACCTCTACGGGTGTGATCCCTTCCACGAAGGCGCTCCGCCTGTCGCTGGCGATGATTACCTCGCGAAGGTGGGCGGCAAAATCGGTCAATTGATCAATAGCATCGACCCAAAAGGGACGATCGTCATGCAGTCATGGTCGATCCGCAAACCTCTCGCCGTCGCAATTCCAAAGGATCGCCTCCTCGTCGTCGACCTCGGCGGAGTTAAGAACACGGCTAACGATAATTTCTGGGGCTTCAAGTTCGTCACCGGTCGTCTTCACAATTTTGGTGGTCGCATCAACCTGCATGGCGACATGCGCCTTCTCGCCACCAACCCCTTTGCCAGCATGTCGAAATCCATTCCCAACTGCATCGGTGGCGGACTCTTCATGGAAGGCATCATCCAGAATCCTGCCTTCTACGAGCTCGCCTTCGACACTCTCTGGAAGGCTGATCCGGTTGATCCCAACCAATGGCTCCACGACTATGCGCGTCGCCGTTACGGAGCCGAATCCGAGAATGCGAACAAGGCATGGGACCTCCTGCTTGAGACCGTCTACAAGCCAGGAACCGACGGCAAAGAGAACTCATCGATGATCGCCGCCCGCCCCGCGATCCGTCCGAAAAAATCCGGTCCCAATGCCGGCTTTCTCATCCCTTACCCGCAGGCCGATCTGCTCGAAGCCTGGACTCTCCTCCTTGCCGATGCAGATAAGCTCCAAGGCTCCGACGCGTATCGCTTCGATATCGCCGACATCGGGCGTCAGGTCCTCAGCAACTATTCTCAACTCCTCCAACCACGAATCGCCGCGGCATGGGACAAGAAGGACCTTGTTGCCTTTGATAAGGCCTGTGCCGAGTTTGACCAACTCCTGCTCGATGTGGATACGCTCATCCAACCGCGCCCGGAATACTCGCTCGCCAAATGGATCACCGACGCCCGCTCTCACGGCACCAGCCCGGCCGAAAAGGACCTTTACGAGAAGAACGCTCGCGGTCTCATTACGGTCTGGGGGCCGATCGAGGGAGCAGACCCGATCATCGTGGACTACGGCTGGCGCGAATGGTCCGGCCTCATTAAGGACTTTTACTTGAAACGTTGGCAGATGCACCACGCCATGCTGCGCAAGCACCTCGTCGACGGTACTGCTTACACGGAGGATGGGATCCGGCAAACGCACGGCCGTGAGGCTTTCGGAGCGAACGCTTTCTTCAAGGAGCTGGGGGCCTGGGAGCTCAATTGGGTCAGAACTCCCGGCAGTGTCGGTTCTCCGGTCGTAAGCGGTGACGAAGCCGCTCTTGCTCGCCAGTTTCACGCGAAATACGCCGATTCGATCAAGGTCGCCGCCTCCGCCCCGATGGAGAAGGCTCCCAAGGTCGGTAAATCGGCTGCCCGTTGGAAAGCTGGCAGATTCGGCTCTACAGTCCCCAAAGCCGTCGACTTCAACATCGCCGAATCCATTGATGGCGAGGGGATCTACGTCGTCACCTTCCGCGGCAAGCAGGATAAATCCCGCCTGAACATCACCAAGGTAGAGCTGCTCGAAAACGGAAAGACGATTTCCACCGACGCCCACCAGGGCTATTCGGGCGGATCCAATCAGAATAACAAATACACGATCAAGTTGGAGAACCACGCCTTCGGCACCAAGTACGTGCTGAGGGTTACTGCGATGTCAGATGGCGAAATCGAATCCAGCGGCGATATTTCTATAACCAAGAAGCTGTGAGCTTCACTTTGCTGGAGTGCTGTGGCAGCAGGTCTCCGGATGAATCCTTCAGGAAGGGGGCGTTGAGAGACGCGTATTGGAATTGATTGTGTCTTGATGAAACGCTTTCTCTTCGCCCAGCCTTCCCTCGTTTGAGAGATCGATCCCGGCCAATAAAAATACGAAGAAGCAAGGCTTGCCATAGACGGACGCACAAGTGAGCGAGCGGCGTGACGGTGCATCCGGCATGGGGTTCATTCCACGCTTGAGGGAAATTCGCGGTCCCAGGTTAAGATCGTATGACGTTCGGCTATTGTCAGTCGAATACTGAAGCATTCACGCTATGATTTCCCCCGTCCGCCTGCCTGCCGCTGCCCCTCGCCGATCCACCGTACAAGCCGGAGGGGTTCGTTCCGCCCTTGTAGCATGTGGGTTGGCCTTGTTCATGGTGGGCATCAGTCGTGCCGGAGAGGGTCTCGCCCCGAAGCCCAGCGAACCGTGGGCCAAGCCCTACCCCTCCAGCTTGAAAGCGTGGCAGGACAGCCGGTTTGGCATGTTCATCCATTGGGGGCCCTGCGTGGTCGGAGACACCCGAATCAGTTGGTCGCGCGGCGAGGCGATGCCGATTGAACAGTACGACAACCTCTACAAAAAACTGGAAGCGCCGAAGTTCGACCCCAACGCCTGGGTGGCCACTGCGAAGGCGGCAGGGATGAAATACATCGTCTTCACGGCCAAACATCACGATGGCTTCTCGATGTGGGATACCAAGCAGAGTGACTACAACGTGATGCATTCGCCACTGGCGCGCGACGTGGTGAAGGAACTCTCCGAGGCCTGCCGCCGCGAAGGCATGCCGCTGGGAATCTACTATTCGGTCTGCGACTGGCACCAACCCGACTTCCCGCGTACAAGCCCCGCCGGCACGGTGAAGCGCGAGAAGTCCGACCTGCCAGCCTACCGCCGTTACATGGGGGCGCAGCTGACCGAACTAATCAAGAACTACGGTCCGCTACAGACGATCTGGTTCGACGTGCCACAGGAATTCAACCAGCAGATGGGCTGGGAAAACGTGAAACTCGTCCGCGAGCTACAACCCAATATCCTCGTCAACAACCGGGCAGGAGGTGGAGCGGGCGACTTCAACACCCCGGAGCAGAAGGTCGGAGGATTCGACATGGAAAACCCGTGGGAAACCTGCATGACGGTTTCGAGAGGATGGTCGTGGCGCTCCAGGGACGAGACGAAGCCGCTGAAATTGTGTCTCCGTTCGCTCATCCAGGCAGCAGGAGGAAACGGCAATTTCCTTTTTAATGTAAGCCCGAGACCAGACGGCGCTCTCGAATCGGAGCAAGTGGAGAGGCTCAAACAGATGGGCGCGTGGATGCAGGCGAATGGCGAAAGCATCTACGGCACACGCGGTGGTCCCTACATGGCGGCAAGGCACATCGTCTCCACGCGCAAGGCGAATACGATCTACCTCCACGTGCTGGATTGGCCGGAGGACACGCTGATTCTGCCAGCTCTCCCGGCCAAGGTGCTTTCGAGTCGAGTGCTCACCGGAGGCCATGTCTCCCTCGATCAAACGGCGGAGGGATTGAAAATCCGGATCGACAAGGGAGACCGCAAGGAGATCGATACGATCATCGCCGTGGAGATCGACAAGCCAGCCATGGAAATGGCGGCAATTCCGGTCAAGAGCTTCAACGTGCCGATCACGGAGGGTAAAACCGGGAAGGCCTCAAGCGTTCGCAACGTATTGGGCAATGTGACGCGCTACTCGGCGGCCGCCGTGCTGGATGGCAGGGAGACCACCCGCTGGAGGCCCGAGGAGGGAGTCAACACGGGATGGATCGAAGTCGATCTGGGAAGTGAGCAAGCCTTCGAGAAGGCTGCCATCGTCGTATCCACGCGAACCGGCAAACGCTTCACTCTCGAATACAAGAAGGGCGATGCGTGGCAGACCTTCCACGAAGGAAATTCGATCGACCCCGGATTCAGTGTCCAGTTTGCCCCGATCACAGCCCGTTACGTGCGCCTCAACATCCTGGAATCAGACAATGAGCCGTCGATCAGCGAGTTTCAGTTGTTTAGGGCGTCGGAACGGAAGTGAGTCCGCGCGGAGAGAGGCCGGTAAGCCTGCCTGACTTAGAGGGTGTACCGAAATTCATCAGCGCGGGGAATTTCGGCTGTACTGGGTGCCGAAGGCGTGATGGAACATCGGGATGGCCACTCCGGAGCCCTCGCAAAGCTACCCTTCCGATTTGACCGACACCGAGTGGAAGGTGGTTGAAGCCATCGTCGGCGATTCATCCAAAGTCGGCCGCCCACCCCGTTTTGAGCGTCGTGCAGTCATCAATGCCATCTTCTACATGGTCCGCACTGGTGGCTCCTGGCGGTTCCTCCCCCACGATCTGCCGCCGTGGCGGATCGTTTACTATTACTACTCCCGGTGGCGCAACGAAGGGCTCTGGCAGAAGCTCCATGACGGATTGCGGGACGCTGCAAGGGAAGCCCGCGCCAAAAAAAACGCCCGACCGCCGCGATATTGGATTCCCAAAGTGTGCGCACAACTCGCCGGGGAGGAGTGCGCGGCTATGATGCTGGAAAGAAGGTGCTGGGTCGGAAACGCCACCTTCTGGTGGATACAGACGGATTGATCCTCAAGGTGAGGGTCCACGGTGCTGATCTTCAAGATCGCGATGGAGCGCGGCTGGTGCTCGATCAAATCGACGAATCCCTGGATGATCTGCGGCTCATTTGGGCCGATGGTGGCTATGCCGGCCCCAAGCTCCAAGGTTGGATGCAGGAGAGGTTCGGCAGCCGCCCTCTTCAACTCGACATCGTCAAACCGTCGGAAGCGCAGCAGGGCTTTGCCGTGTTGCCGCGCCGCTGGGTGGTGGAGCGGACTTTCGGTTGGCTCCACCAATTCCGTCGCTTGAGCAAGGACTACGAATATCGAACCGACTCCAGCGAAGCCTTCATCCTGATCGCCGCCTCAAGGATACTCATCACCCGATTGGCTCGGAATTAGGAGTTTTCGTACACCCTCTTACACCTGATTCCTGCAAACCGCCGTCTGCCTACTGGTCTAGATCTATCGTCTGCTCCGGGTCGCCTTGTCGCTGTACCAATTCCTGGAAGTCGCGACGAAACCCTGACGATGTCATGCTTGGAATCTCCCAAAGCTGAACCCGTCCCCATGAGGATGATGGGGAAGTTCCGGAGCTTGCCGGTTTGGATCAGGGTCATGGTCTCGAACATCTCGTCGAGTGTGCCCGCGCCGCCGGGCAGCACGATGAAGGCGTAGGAGTACTTCACCAGCACGGTCTTGCGGGTGAAGAAATAGCGCATGGTGAAAGCCTTCTGGACGTAAGGATTGAGGTGCTGCTCGAAGGGCAGCTCGATGTTCACGCCGATCGAGCGTCCGCCGGCCTCGAAAGCGCCGCGGTTGCCGGCTTCCATGATGCCGGGGCCGCCGCCGGTCATGACGGTGAAGCCGAGCTTGGCACACTCCTCGCCCATGCGGCGGGCCAGCTCGTAGTAGGTGGTGCCGGCCTTGGTGCGGGCGGAGCCGAAGATGGTCACGCAGGGCCCCACGAAATGCAGGATCCGGAAGGCGCGCAGGAAATCCAGACCCACCCGGAACAGGGTCCCGAAGTCGTGCATGCGCGAGCGGGGACCGGAGAGGAACGAATGGTCCGGCGAGACCAGCTCGAAGATCTCCTGCTCGATGATGTCTTTTTCGCTGATGCCGTGGGCTTCGGTCGGCTGCGGGCTGTCTGGACAATCGGGAGCAGTCACCCCAATTCACTAACACAGGTTCGCGCCGGATTCCAGAAGATGCGGCATGGCCGGGGAGGGGATTTTTACGGCGGCCGCGGGGTGGGCCCGTTAGAGTCCGCGCATGGACCTGACGCTCGCCACGCCCACGCTGCTGTTTCCCGCCAGCTCGTTGTTGTTCCTGGCGTATACCAACCGTTTCCTGCATCTTTCCGCCCTGATCCGGAAACTGCACGTGGACTTCCTGCAGGGGCATCACCCGGCGGTGCAGGCGCAGATCCGGAACCTGAAGATCCGGCTGTGGTTGATCCGCTGGATGCAGGCGATCGGGGTGCTGAGCCTGTTGTTCTGCCTGGCTTCGATGGGCGCGTTCTTCTTCGAGGGCGTGGATCAGGCGAAGACCTTGTTCGGGATCGCGGTGGCGCTGATGGGCGGCTCGCTGGTACTGTCCCTGGCGGAGGTGCTGCTCTCCGGCGGGGCGCTGGCGATCTTCCTGCGGGACATGGGCGAGGAGGCGGTGCGGACGCGGGGCAAGGACGATGAGACTTGAATCCAACGGCTTTGTCTGGCAAAGCGGAGCATGACGACACGCGAGGAGGCGGCGGAGCAGCTGCGGGTGATCCGCTCGATGATGGAACGGGCCACGGTGTTCCGGGCCCTCTCCGGGGAAACGGCGCTGGTGGGCGGGGCGGCGGCGCTCGGGGCAGCGTGGGTGTCCGAGAACAAGGCCGGCTGGGCGTGGGCGGCGGTGTGGCTGGGCGGGCTGGCGGCGGTGCTGCTGTTCAACGCGTGGCAGATCTTCCGGGTGGCGGCGGCGAAGAACGGCCGGATGTGGACGTCCGGTCTGAAGCTGGCGATCCGCGGCGCGCTGCCCTCGATCATGGCGGGCGGGTTCCTCGGCTTGCTTTCGGTGCGCGGTGGCATCGCCAGCGGCACCTCACAGGCCGCTTGTTTCTGGATTCTCCATTATGGAATCGCCCTGCTGGCGATCCGCGAGTTCGCGCCGAAGTCGATGGTCTGGCTGGGCTGGGCCTTCGTGATCTTCGGCTTCTTCGCGCTGGCCGCGTTGACGGGGCTCCTCGGCCCCCAGATCGCGCCGGTGATGGCGTATTTGAAAAACGGCTCCCGTCTGATGGCGATTGCCTTCGGGGGCTTCCATTTGGTTTATGGCGCGGCCATCGTCACCACCGGACGCCGCGAGGAAGCCGCCGCATGATCGACTTTTCCCAGATCGATAAAACCATTCACGAGAAGGGGCGGCTTTCCATCATGACGCTGCTGGCTTCCCGTGCGGAGCCGTGGCCGTTCCAGGACCTGAAGGCGGAGCTGGACATGAGCGATGGCAACCTGATCACCCACCTCCGGACCTTGGAGAAGGCCGGTTTCATCGCGGGGGAGAAGCTCACCGGTGATGGGCGGCCGCAGACCCTCTACACGCTGAACAAGGAGGGGCGGAAGGCCTTCGAGCAGTATCTCTCAATTCTCGCGCAGATCCTGGATCTCGGGAAGTGAGAGGGAGTTCCCCGGAGGAACGTGCGAATCCTCTTGTCAGCATTTAGCTTTGTGTTGCAAAGTGCAGCGTTGTCCGGCCGAGCGCCGGATTTTTTGACGATCAATACTTTGCAATACAAAGCGATGAGTGCGGTCATGTCGAAGCAAAACACGGGCATCGGGGCGGGCGTGGAGATCCGGCTGGCAGCGGTGCTGGGGATGGATGTGGAGACCCGGACGGCGCTGGAAAGCGTGGAGCGGCTGGCGGCGCAGGGGCCGGTGGCGGTTCCCGGGGTGTTCATGCCGGATGCCGGAGTCAGGGAGCGGCTGCGGGGGCTGGGGGTGATCGAGGAGGCGGAGGAGGAGGATTTCCACCGGGTGAAGACGGTGGTGCTGCCCTACGGCGGCACCCCGGCGCGGGACAAGCAGGGATGGAAAGAGCGCGGCTGGCGGATCGTCGATACCCGCTCGGCTCATGTCCGGCGGGCACAGGTCACGCTGGGACTGCTGAAGCTGGAGGGGGCGCAGACGCTGGTGATCGGCCGTCATGACGATCCGGAAACCCGCGCGCTGGCGGCGGATTACCCCGGCACGGTGGTGTTGGAGGACACCACCGACATCGCGCGGCTGCGTTACGCGCCGGCTTTCGGGGCCGTGAGCCAGACCACGCTTTCGCCACGGCGGGTGGCGTGGCTGGGGCAGCAACTGCGGATGCGCTACCGGGACGCACGGATCACGGTGCTCGAGACACTGGCTCCGGGGATGGCGTCGCGGGAGAAGGCCTTGGAACCCCTGTGCGGGTGGTGCGACGGGGTGCTGGTGGCGGGTGACCCGGGTGAGGCCTCGGTGGAGGCATTGCTGGAGACCGCCCGGCGCTGTGGAAAGGCCGCGGCCACGGTGGACGATGCGGAAGCGCTCCAGGGCTGCCGCCGGGTCGCGGTCAGTGCCGGGGCGTTCGTTTCCCGGGAACGGGTGGAGGCGCTGGTCCGGGGGATGACTCGTTCACCCTGAACGAGTGCTTGGCGAGGGGCGGGAGGTGTGCAAGAAGACCCTTATGCGTGGATTCTCCATTGTTGCCGTGATGCTCGCCATCGCCCCCCTGCTGCATGCCGATCCCCTGAGCCAGGCGGACCGGGATGCCCTTTTGGAAAAACTCCAGAAGATCCAGGACACGGCGGACGCGAAGACCGACGCCCGCTATGCGATGGCCGTGGCGGCGTTCAAGGCGGCGGTGGGGAGCGATCAGGCGGCGCTCGAGCTCTACCTGAAGTGCGTGGAGAAGCAGCAGGTGGAGGAGCAGGGCAAGAAGCCGCAGGAATTCCGCGAGTGGAAGCGCAAGCAGGAGGCGCAGCTCTCCGACGCGGGCTTCCATCAGGCGCTGCGGCTCCAGCTCCACTGGCTGCTGCTGACCCTTCAGGCGGCCTCGACCAAAAAGGAGATCACGACCTTTGGCCCGGAGGTGACCCGGGTGATGGACGAGATTTACGGCAACGCGGCGAAGCTGGCCGACCAGCGCAACGTGCTGCGGCAATCCGTGCTCGGTTCGATCTTCGCCCAGACCTATGGGGTGGACTCGGTGACGGTGAAGGACTGGCCGACCGCGCCGCTGGACACGAACGGGATTTTCGAGCGCGTGGTGATGCCGCCGCTGCGGCATGCGGACAAGATCGACGGCCTCCGGGCGGCGTGGGCGAAGCGCATCCAGCAGGAAGGCATCGCCGCGGCCCAGTGGGCGAAGGATCCAGGCGCGGCTGAGAAGTTCCAGCAGGAGACCTACCCCGAGCTGGTCTGGCAGATGGAGATGGACGCCTACCGCTCGGGCGACCAGCGGAACGCGGCGTTGCACATGTTCCAGCATCTGGAAAAGTTTGCCGCCCATGCCAAGGCTCCGGACTGGGCGAAGCAGTTCAGGGATCTGCTGACGCCCAAGGAAGACGCGACCAAGCCGGATGCCACCAAGGCGACGGCCGGGAAGGCCGCGGACAATGCCTTCGGCAAGCCGGTGGACCCGTGATCCGCCTCCGCCGCCGGTGCGCCGCACGTCATGAGCGCGGACCGCACCGGACGGGGAGTTTGCGAGACACCCGCAGGATGACCGGAATCGAGGAATGCCGTGAGTCGAATGTTTTTGTCAAAACATCGATTCAGGCGATGATGGCGGCATGCCGGAAACCCCGCCAAACCTGCACCACCTGGAGCTGTTCTACCACGTCGCGAGCAGCGGCGGCATCACGGCGGCGACACGCGCGATGCCCTACGGCATCCAGCAGCCGGCGGTGAGTGGGCAGGTGGCACAGTTGGAAAAGGATCTCGGCGTGCGCTTGTTCCAGCGCCGCCCCTTCAAGCTGACTCCTGCGGGAAAGGAGCTGTTCGATTTCCTCTCGCCGTTTTTCACATCGCTGCCGGAAATCACGGCGCGGATCTCGGGGAAGGCTTCGCGGCGGCTGCGCCTGGCGGCTCCGGTGACCCTGATCCGGGATCACCTGCCCGCGGTGCTCTCGGCGGTCCGGAAGGTGCAGCCGGACCTCGAACTCTTCCTCTCCGATGCGGACCAGGGCAGCGCCTTCGAGATGCTGGAGCGCGAGGAGGTGGATCTGGCGGTGACGGAACTGGTCGAGAGGCCGCCGTCCGGCGTGAAGCATGAGACGCTGATCTCGATGCCGCTGTTGCTGCTGCTGCCACCGGGTTTCAGCGTGCCGAAGTCCGGGGTCGCGGGCATCGCGGGCGCCCTGCCGTTGGTGCGGCCGCCGGAGTTCGCGGCGATCTCACGCTTGTTTGCCAAGGGGCTGGACAAGGCGGGCATCCGTTGGCCGGCGAGCATCGAGGTGAACTCGCTGGAACTGGTGCATACCTATGTGGCGAAGGGCTTCGGCGCCGGCCTCAGCGTGGCCGCGCCCGGCATCCGCATCGCGCGCGGCGTGACCAGCCTGGAGCTGGGGGCGTTCCCGAAGCTGGCCATCGCCGGACTGTGGCGCGGCAAGCTGAACCCGCTGGCGGAGCTGGTGCTCAGCGGCCTGCGGGAGCGGGCGAAGGGATAGGCGGCGGAGTGGTGACGATCACCCGGATCGCGCCCCACGATTTCTCCAAGGCTTCCGCTTGATCCGGCTCGGCCAGGCAGGCGGCGTTGTCGAGCGAATCGCTGGTGGTGGTGTCCTTCGCCACGATGGTGACGGCGAGGTGGCGGGTCATGCCGAGGCCGGTCGCGGGATCAATGATGTGCGAGTAACGCACGCCACTGATTTCCACGAACTGCTGGAGATCCCCGGAGGTGGAAACGCCGCAGTTCGCGAGCGGGATTTCGTCGGACAGCTTGTCCTTCTCCAGGGAGCGGATGCCGACTTTCCAGCCGGTTTCGCCGGGCGGAGGATCGCCGAGACGCAGATCGCCACCGGCGGCGACGCAGGTGCGGGGAAAGCCGCGGTCGCGGAGAAGGGTGAACATGGCATCGGCCGCGTAGCCCTTCGCGATGCCGCCGAGATCGAGGCGCATGCCGGGTTTCTCCAAAGTCACGCCGCGGGTGGCTGGATCGAGTTTCAAGGCATGCCAATCGCAGGCGGCGCGGGCTTTGGCCAGCGTGTCCGCATCGGGGAGCTGGCCGCGGCGGCGGGTTTCGCGCCACAGTTTCGTGAGCGGGCCGATGGTGGGATCGAAGCGGCCCTCGGTGAGGTCCGCGGCGTGGCGGGCTTTGACGAGGAGGTCGAAAAGGAGAGGGGAGGCGACGGTGGCTTGGCCGGGGGGCGCTTTCGAAAGGGAGAGCACCTCGCTGTCCGCGATGTAGTCGGAGGCCACCGCGTTGATCTCCTCCGCTTTCGCGAAGGCGTCGGCGGCGGCTTCCTTCGCCTTCACCTCATCGGGGCCGTGGGTGGTGATGGCGAAGCGCGTGCCCATCAGGCCGCGCTCGAAGGTGAAGCGGTGGTCTTCCGCGCGGCAGAGTAGAGGAAGGCAGAGTAAGAGGAGGAGCCAAGGGGGCTTCATGGATGAAGGGCGGACTGAAGTCCGCGGTCCCAGTGAGAGAATCACTCGCTATCGCCGTCCATGTTCCAGTAGCGGTGCATTTCCTCCGCGCTCGGGGTCTTGAGCGGGCGGATGACGCGGAAGCCGAGCCAGGGGGCGTTGGTGAAATACCACAGCGATTTCGGCACCTGCGGGTCGATCATCTTCAGCGCCGGATCGGTGTGGCCGCGGGCGGCGGAGCGGAGCTTGTCCGGGTCGTCGTTCCAACTGCCGCCGCGGTAGACGGTGGGGTAGCGCTTGGTCACCGGCATCCAGGGATTGGTCGCGCCGTCCTTGGCCTTCGCGTAGGCATCGGGAATGTACTGGTCAAGGCAGAGTTCGGCGACGTTGCCGTGCATGTCGAAGAGTCCCCACGGGTTCGCCTTCTTCGTGCCGACCTTCTGGTACTGGTATTCGGAATTGCCGACCGACCACGCGTAGTCGTCGAGCTGGGCCGGATCATCGCCGAAGAAGTAGGCGGTCTTGGTGCCGGCGCGGCAGGCGTATTCCCACTCCGCCTCGGTGGGCAGGCGGTAGAAGTGGCCGGTCTGGGCGCTGAGCCATTCGCAGAACTTGCTCGCGGCGTGGGCCGTCACCCCGATGGCGGGATACTGCTTCGAATAGCCCTCGCCCATGCCGAAGTGCATCGGCAGGTGCGGCGGGGTCGGCTGCGTGACCACGTCGACGAGCGTCTCGCCGTCCTTCTGTTCCGGCGGTTCGGAGGTGGTGAGATTGTTGTCGCGATTGAGGGTGCCGTCCTTGTTGCGCGCCTTCTGGTTGTCCATGAAGGGCTGGTAGAGGTCCCAGGTCACCTCGATCTTGCCCATCCAGAACGGCTCGATCTTGAGTTTCTTTTGCGGGCCTTCGTCGTTGCCGCGCTTGGTCTCGCTGTCCGGTGATCCGATGGTGAATTCGCCGCCGGGGATGGGGACGAGATCGAAGGTGGCGTCCGCGGCCTTCGGCACTTTTTCGCTGAAGGGCTTCATGGCGTCCGCGGCGGGTGCAGTTTCCTTCGCGACCAGCTCGTGGATCTTCTTCGTGGTGGGAAGGAGTTCGGGATGCGGCAGCGCGGAATCGTCGGCGCGCGCGGTGACGACGAGGAGCGGCAGGATGGAAAGCAATCGGGCGTGCATGGCGGGCAAAAGGAAGCCCCCGGAAGCGATTTCCGGGGGCTTGGATTCGATCACGGAAGGGAAGGTCAGGCGAGCTTGTACTTACCCGGCACCGGCGCGGGGGCGATCGCGAACGCGTCCTGGAACTTGAGGGTGTCCGGGGCCATGTCCTGGTTCACCTTCCACAGGTCGTCCCAGGTCACGCGCAGGCCGGTGTGGGCGGCCTCGCGGCCGAGGATGGCGAGCATGGTGCTGTTCGCCATGTATTCGCCCTTGTTGATGATCTCGCCTTTGCGCAGCGAGGCGAAGAACTCGTTGTGGCAGACCTGGTACATGTTCTGTTCCATGCCCGGCTGCGGGCGGTACATCCACTGGCGCTTGCGGCCATCGAGGCCGAGCACCATCGGATTGTCCGGACAGACCACGGTGCCCTTCTCGCAATACACGCGGTCCACCACCTCGGCGTAGAGGCCGGGGAACTGGCGCTCGCCCATGTGGCAGATGACTCCGCCGGGGTATTCGAAGGTGATGTTGTAGTGGTCGTAGATGTTGCTGTCATCGGTGCGCATCGCGCGGCCGCCGTTGGCGATGGCGGCGATCGGGGCGACGTCGTTCATTGCCCACGCGATCTTGTCGACGGTGTGGATCGCCTGCTCGAGCAACGGGCCGCCGCTGAGCCATTCGAAGTTGTTCCACCAGGCGACCTGCCATTCCACCTCGCCCATGTTGCTTGGCTTCTTCATGCCGGGCTGGAGCGGCTTCGGCGGGGTGCCGAAGTAGGTGCCGTAGACGGAGTAGACCCGGCCGAGCTCACCCGAGGTGATCTTGCCGTAGGCCTCGCGCACGCCGGGGGCGAAGCGCCAGCAGAAGCCGTGCTGGATCGAGACGTTCTTCTGCTTCGCGAGCTTCGCGGATTCGAGCACCGACTTCACGCCGGCCACGTCGACCGCCATCGGTTTCTCGGCGAAGACGTGCTTGCCGGCCTCGATCGCGGCGCGCAGGTGCTGCGGGCGGAATCCCGGAGGCGAGGCGAGGAGGACGACGTCCACGCCGCTTTCGATCACCTTCTGGAAGGCATCGAGCCCGGCGAACTGGCGGGCTTCGGGGACGTCCAGCTTGTCGCCGAATTTCGCGAGGTTGTGCAGGCTGTTCTTGATCGCGGGAGCGAAGGCGTCGCCCATGGCCCACAGTTTCACGTTCGGATCGGCGGAGAGCGCCTGGCTGGCGGCGCCGGTGCCGCGGCCACCGCAGCCGATGAGGCCGATCTTCAATTGTTTCGAGGCGGCGGCTTCTTCACCCTTCAGGATGGCGGGGAAGCCGGCGGCGGCGACGGTGGCCCCGGTGACTCCCAAAAACGTACGACGATCGAGTGCGGATGGCTTCATGACAGGAACGGTGACAAATGATTGACGCGGCTCGTTACGGTAGGGCTGAACCCCGATATTTCAAGGAATCGTCCCACCCGGAGGTTGCATGGAAACCCTCGGGAAGCGCGCGTTTTTCCGATACCGTGGATTCCCGGAAGCTGACGGAAATACCTGGAATTTTCTTCCGGATCGACATCCGGTTCCGATCCCTTGCAGTGTGGCGAAATATTAGGAACCGGATTTCGTATCGACCCGACCATGAGCCACGCCCCGTCCTCCACCGGCACCACGTTCAAGTTGTCCGTGATGATGTTTCTGCAGTTTTTCATCTGGGGCAGCTTCTTCGTCCCGCTCGGGGGCTACCTCGGGCAGATCTTCGCCGGGCAGAACGTGGTGGGCCACATCTACTCCACGAACAACTGGGCGGCCCTGATCGCGCCGCTGTTCGTGGGCCTGGTGGCGGACCGCTTTTTCAACGCGGAGCGGGTCAATGGCGTGCTGCACCTCGCGGGGGCCGCGCTGCTGTGGAAATGCGCCTCGGTCACCAGCTCGCCGGACGCTCTCTTCGCGTGGTTGCTCGGCTATTTCCTGTGCTACATGCCCACGCTCGCGCTGGTGAACACGATCGCCTTCCACAATATCGCGGATGCCGACGAGGAGTTCCCGAGGATCCGGCTGTGGGGGACCATCGGCTGGATCGTCGCCGGACTGGTGGTGGCGCAGTCGGTCTTCGGGCTGGTGAAGCTGCCGGTGCTGCCCGGCATCACCGACGCGGGTTCGACCGCGTTCCCGATGAAACTGGGAGCGGTGGTGAGCGCGATCTACGGCCTCTATAGTTTCATGCTTCCCGCCACGCCGCCGAGCGGCCGCGGCACGCCCATCAGCATCGTGAAGATCCTGGGGCTCGATTCCTTCCGGATGTTCAAGGACCCGGCCTTCCTGGTGTTCGCGGTGTGCTCGTTCCTGATCTGCATCCCGCTCGCGTTCTACTACGCGATGACCTACCCCTTCGTGGCGAAGGCGTCCTTCGGCGAGAAGTCCGCGGGGGTCATGGCGCTGGGACAGGTCAGCGAACTGGTGTTCATGGCGCTGGTGCCGTTCTTCTTCCGGAAGCTGGGCGTGAAGTGGATGCTGCTCACCGCGATGCTGGCGTGGACGCTGCGCTACGCGGTCTTCGGTCTCGCTCCCTCGGTGCCCGCGATGCTGGTCCTGGGCATCGCCCTGCACGGCATCTGCTACGATTTCTTTTTCGTGACCGGCCAGCTCTACACCGACCGCAAGGCACCCCGCGAGATCCGCGCCAGCGCGCAGGGACTCATCGGTCTGCTCACCTACGGCGCGGGGATGCTGGTGGGGAACAAGGTGCTGGACTGGTGGAGCGGCCACACCGGCCTCGATGCGGCGACGAAGGAAGGTTGGCTGGCGGGCGCGAAGGCCTTCTGGCTGATGCCCGCGGGCATCGCGGTGGGCGTGGCCGTTGTGTTCGCCCTCGCGTTCTGGGACCGCGCCGCTCCGGGCAAGCCGCCGGTGAACGTGCCGTCCGAGCTCCCTTGAGGTGGCACTTGGACAAAATTGATCACGGGGTGTGTCCGGAAATCCCCGAACGCGGAATAGGAGAGACGGGAGTGTTGAAACACGGCCCGCCTTTCCTTCGTAGCCAAACGGTTCCCTGATTTTGTCATGATCACCCGTCGCCATGCCCTCAAGTCGTTCGCCGCGCTGGCGACCATCCAGATCGTGCCGAGCCGCGTGCTCGGGCTCTCCGGCCAGACGCCGCCCTCGCAGGAGCTGACCCGCGCCATTATCGGCTGCGGTGGCATCAGTGCCTCGCACCTCGGCATGCCGGGAAAATTGCTCGCGCTGTGCGACGTCGACAAACGCCACCTCGACCAGAGGATGCAGCAGGCCGGTGGCGAGGCGAAGGGCATCCAAGGTTACCACGATTTCCGCGAGGTGCTCGCGCGCAAGGACATCGACATCATCCACGTGGCCACGCCGCCGCATTGGCACGCGCTGATGGCGATCGAGGCCGCGAAGGCGGGCAAGGACATCTGGTGTGAGAAGCCGATGAGCCGCACGATCGGCGAGGGCGTCGCGATGGTGAAGGCGGTGGAGAAGCACAAGCGCGTGTTCCGTCTCAACACCTGGTTCCGCTTCAAGGACAACTTCTACGGGATGGGCGTGCCGGTGAAGCAGCTCAAGAAGGCGGCGATGCACGGTCTGCTCGGCTGGCCGCTGAAGGTCACCGTTTCCGGTGTGACGGGCTTCGATTGGAAGTTCGTGTGGTCCGGCAAGAAGGACCTGCCGGTGCAACCGGTGCCGGAGGGATTCGACTACGATTTCTGGCTCGGGCCCGCGCCGATGAAGCCCTACAACGCGCACCGCACGCACCAGACCTTCCGCGGCTACTGGGACTACGATGGCGGCGGCCTCGGCGACATGGGCCAGCACTATCTCGATCCGGTCCAGTATATCCTGGGCAAGGACGACACCGGTCCGATCTCGGTGGAGATCGACGCCGATCCGCAGGACTCCGATGCCATCGGCTCGTGGCGGCGCATCGAGTTCACCTACGCCGACGGCTGCAAGGTGATCCTCGACGGCGAGAACAAGGACAAGGACGCGGCTTACATCGAGGGGCCGAAGGGGAAGATCTTCAAGAACTTCAAATCCGACATCCCGGACCTGGAGAAGAAACTCGCCGCGCTGCCCGATCCCGAGCCGCAACTCGCCGACTTCCACGAGGCCGTGCGGACGCGGAAGAAATTCGCGCTCAACGAGAGCAACGGCTTCTGGTCCTGCACGATGGTGAACATGGGCGTCACCGCCCACCGCCTGAACAAGAGCCTCAAGTTCGATCCGAAGACGCTGAAGTTCGACGATCCCGCGGCGAATGCATTGATCAACCAGCCGATGCGCGGGCCGTGGAAGATCGAGGTGTGAGAAGTAGCGTAAGTTTCCAACTTGCGCATGGGAGGATGAACGTAGGGCTGTGCAGATCCAGTCCGCCTAGGAGTGATCAGAGCAGAGCGCTCTTCGGTTCTTTCCGCTCTTCACTGATCGCTGGCCACTGGTAACCGATCACTTCATTGAGGACTGGACCCGCGAGGAGCTTCGCGGGTCCTCCCACTCACAACTTGGAAAGTTGTGCTACTTCTGGAGCGCCGCTTCGCGCTGGGTGACCAGGCTGGCGCGGAGCTTCACCACTTCCGGGCCTTCGCGGCGGGCGGGGGGCAGGGCGTCGAGCATGGCGATGGCGGCATCGAACGCGGCGGCGGCGTCCTTCGGACGGTTCGCCTGGAGCAGGATGCCCGCGCGGGCCACCGCCCATTCCGGGCGTGGCCGGTAGCGGGCGGCGAGGGCGTCGTAGTGGCCAAGCGCGGCGTCGTGGCGGCCGAGCGAGACTTCGAGGTTCGCGGCCATGATGTGTAGGCCGGTCATGCAGCCGAGCTTGGCGATGCCGTCGTCCAGAATGCGCACGGCTTCTTCCCTATCGCCGGGTTTGGCGCGAGTTTCCAGCAACCGTGCGCAGGCGGTGAAATCATCGGCGTGGAAGCGTTCGGAGAACGCGAGGTGTTTGCGGAGCGAGTCGATCGCGCCGTCCGTTTCGCCTGCCTTCTGTTGCAGGGAGGCCAGGAACTCCCAGCCATTGGGAAAGCGGGGATGCGCCCGCACGATGGCATCGGCCATCATGCGGGCGCCCCTGTCGTTGTCACAAGCAAGCAGAAGTTGGGCGCGGCCGAGCGCGACCTCCGGGGAAGCGGGCGCGAGGCGCTCCGCTTCGTCGAGGGTCTTCGAGGCCGCGTCCAGTTCCTCCACGCCGCGCAGCACGGCGGCCTTCGCGACGAGGAGGGAAACGTCGAGCGGATTCCCGACGAGCTGTTTGTCGATTTCCTGGAGCGACTCCCTGGCATCCGGGTGTGCCACCACGGAACCGCAGGAAATCAGCAAGGAAGCCAGGATGAGAATCCGTCGGTTCATGGAATCAGTGGACGGAGAGACGGACGAAGATCCGCTCCGGTTGGCCACCGGCGGTGGGCTGCACGGTGGCCTCGATGGTCTGCGGATCGGTGTTCGCACCGGACACCACGCTCTCGGTGATGGTGAGGGTGTGGGCACCGTCGTTGCCGCCACTGCCGAACCAGTGGATCATGTCGCTGGACCATTCGAGCGCGCCGCTCACATCGGCCAGATCCTTGGCGCGGTTGTAGCGCACCTTGATCGCGCCTTCCGGAGTCGGGGGCAGGATTTCGAACAGGCCGTTGCTACCGCTATTGCCCGGTTCGCTCTTCATGAAGTATTCGATCAGGTTAAGGCGTCCGTCGTGGTCCGCGTCGTCCGTGGGAGCGGACAGCGGCGAACCGGAGAGCTGGGCGTAGGCCCATTCCTGCGAGGGCTTGTCGGCGATGATGCCGGTGGCCACCGCGGGAGTGCCGGTGTGGTAGGCGTTCGCGTCGGAAATCGAAACCATCACCGTCTCGTTGCTTTCGTTGGCGTTGTCCGGCAGCACGGTCAGCGGCAGCACGGCGGTGGATTCACCGGCGGCGATGGTGATCGTGCCGGTGGGCGTGAGGTAGTCGGCACCCGTGGTGGCGGAGCCGCCGAGCGAGTATGCCACGTCCAGAGCCTGGGCGGTGTCGCCATTGCGGGTGAAGGTGAAGCCGAGCGTCTGATCGGCACCGAATTCCCCGGCGCTGGCATCGCTGGCGGCAATCGAAACCACCGGCTTCGGATCGGACACGGTCACGGACACCGGAGCGGACGTGGTTTCCTGACTACCGTTGTCCATGGCCTTCGCGAAGATCGTGTAGCTGCCGGGCAGCACGTTGTTCCAAGTGAAGGAATAGGGGGCGGTGGTGTCCTCTCCGAGCAGCGTGGTGCCGTTGTAGAAGCCCACCTTCGCGATCGTTCCGTCGGTGTCCGAGGCGGTGGCCTCGAAGGTGAGGTTCGCCGGGATGGTGTAGCTCGCGCCGTTCACCGGACTGGTCACGGAAACGGCGGGTGGCTGCGGAGCGGTTGCGGTGGTGAACGATTGCACCGGGCTGAGGATGGTGGTGGTGCCGTCGGAGACCGTGGCGTACCACTCGTAGCGGGTGCCCGCGTGGAGGTTGGTGTAGGGCACGGAGACGGTGGTGCCCGGCGCGACGTTGGTCAGCGTGGTGACCTCGCTGAAGGTCTCCAGCGCGGACTGGAGATCCACGGTGAGGTCATACTCGCTGTCCGCGTCGGTTTCGAACTGGTTGAGCGAGGGCGAATAGGTGCGGGTGTGGATGCGGTTGTTTGCGGGCGAGAACTCGAGGATGCGCAGCCAGCCGTCGCCGCCGCGGGTGCGGCCCTGGTAGTCGGCCAGGATCGAGTGGACCGTGCGGCCCTGGTAGGTGTCCGAGCGGCGGCCCTCGCCGTGGATGTGGCCGCCGTACATCAGCATCAGGTTCGGGTTGTTCTTGAGCGCGGTGTAGAGCGCCTGACCCATCGCGCTGAATGGCGCGGGATTGCCGATGTCCACCATGTAGTGGCTCACGACGATCGCGCGGCGGGTGGGATACTGCTTGAGCAAGGCGTCGGCCCAGGCGAGGTCCTCGGCGTCCGGCGAGGTGTCGTACTCCATGCTGATCAGGATGAAGTCGAGGCCGCCACCGCTGAAGAGCACGTAGTTGTTGTCCGCGGTGGTCGTGAACTGAGTGCCACCGTAGTAGGGCTTGCCGGCGAAATGGTTGATGCCGGTGGTCGGATGCACGCCGAAGAAGGTGTTGAAGTAGGTGGTCGAACCATCGGCGTTGCCGTTCGGGGTCTGGTCGTGATTGCCGACCGCCACCGCGTAGGGCAGGCCGTTGGGCAGCAGCGTGGTGTTCGGGTTCTCCAGACGGTACATCGCATTGGTGGCGTTGTTCCACTGGGTGAGGACGTTGCCGGTGTCCACGATGTCACCGAGGTGCATCACGAACTGGATGTTGCGCTGGTCCATTTCGCTCACGATCCAGTCGGTCTGGGCCGAGTAGATCGAGGCGGTGCCCCCGTTCGCCTCCGCCGAGTAGTACTGGGTGTCCGGCAGCGCGATCACGGTGAAGTCCTCGCCCGCGCTGGTGGTGCCCACGCGGCGTGCGTGGATCTTCACGGTGAGGTTCTGGGAATCCACGTCGCCGACGAGCGCCTTCAGGTTCACCGAAGTGCCTTCGCCAGTGGAGTTCTGGGCCGGGGAAACGGGGCTGATGGTGGGCGGCACGTCGCCATTGAGAGGCGCGCCGAGCGTGCGGAAGCCGCCGTTGGTCAGAGTGCCATCGATGGTGGTTCCGGCGCTGCTGTGGATGACCGCGCCGCTCGGTTCGTTCATCGCGTAGCGGGCGACCAGACCGGTGGCGGACGGCAGCTCGCTGTTCATGGTGGCGCGGATTTCATCGACGGTGCGGGCGCGGTTCCAGATGCGGGTTTCATCGAGCACGCCCTGGAAGGAACCTTCTGGAACTCCGGTGGAATTGAGCGCCGCGGCGAGCGCCGCGTGCTGGATGCTGTTCCAAGCGGGAGGCTGTCCGACGGCGAGTTCGCCCTCGGGATTGCCGTTGAGGTAGAGACGCCAGGTGGTGCCATCGTAGGTCACGGCGGCGTGTTGCCAGACACCGGTCTGCACCGGAGTTTGTCCGGCCACCGGGTGGTTGAGTCCGGGCGTGGTGCCATCCGGGCCTTCCTCGAAGTCGGCGCAGAGCACGCCGTCGCTGGCGCGGATGCCGAAGAGGTAGTTGCAGTTGAGCGTGTTGTCGTCGTTCTCGCCGCGGCCTTTCGCGATCAGCGGGATGGCGGAAACGCCACCGCTGCCGCTGCCCGCGGGAGTGCCGGCGCCGTCGCGCTTGAACCAAGTCTCAAGCGTGAAGGTCCGCAAGCCGAGCGCCGCATTGGTGCCGAAGGTGGCGTAGTCGTTGACGCCATCGAAATACACGCCATCGGTCCCGGCGGGTGGCTGGACGAGGATGGTGGAAACCGCGGAGGCCCCGATGCCGCCAAGGTTGTCGATGGCGCGGGCCGAAAGGGTGTGGCTGCCGAGCGTGGGGTTCGTCCAGACGAAGGAGAACGGCGCGCTGGTGGCTTCACCGAGCTTGGTGCCGCCGTCGTAGAACTCGACCTTCGCGATTGTGCCGTCGGTGTCGCTGGCGGTCGCCGTCAGCGTGAGCGGCAGGCCCGCGGTGGTGGTGCCATTGTTCAGCGGGCTGTCGAGCGTGACCGTCGGGAAGCTGTTGGTCGGGCCGGTGAAGCCGTTGTAGCCCGCGGTCCACATCGGGCCATTGACCAGCGTGCCGTCCACCGATCCGCCCGCCGAGTTCAGCAGGGTGGTGCCGGTGCTCTGGGCGAATCCGTAGCGTGCCACCAGGCCGCCCGCCGCGGAGATCTCGGTGTTCATCGAACCCTGGATGTCCTGCAGGCTGCGGGCGTAGTTCCAGATGCGGGCCTCGTCCATGAAGCCGAGGAAGCGGCCCTCCTGGACGCCGGTAGAATTCATCGCCGTGCCGAGCGAGGCGTGCTGGATGCTGTCGTAGCGCGGAATCTGGCCGCTGGTGGAGGAGGTGGTCTCCAGCGCTCCATCGAGGTAGAGTTTCCACTGCGTGCCATCGAAGGTGACGGCGGCGTGGTGCCACACGCCGGAGCTCACCGCGGTGATGCCGGTCACCGGGTGGTTCAGGCCGGTGGCGTAGTCCTCGAAGTCCGCGGCCAGATAGCCGGCGGCAGTGATGCCGAGGAAGTAGTTGCAATCGACGTTCGAGCCATCGCTTTCGCCGCGGCCCTTCGCGATCAGCGGGACCGCCGAAACGCCGCCGGAACCGGTGCTGGCCACGATGCCCGCGCCCTCGCGCTTGAACCAGCACTCGAGCGTGAAGTTCTGGAGTTTCAGCGCGGCGTTGTCACCGAAAGCCACGTGGTCGTTCGCACCGTCGAAGAACAGGCCGCCGGAACCGGCCGGTGGGGTGACCTGGACGGTGACCGGGGCGGACGTGCGCACCGAGCCGAGATTGTCGATCGCCTTGGCGGTGTAAACGTGGCTGCCTAGCGCCGGGGTGGCGATCGCGTAGGACCAAGGAGCCGTGGTCACCTCGCCGATCTTGGTGGGGCCCTCGTAGATCTCGACCTTGGCCACGCTGCCGTCGCCATCGGCGGTCTGCAGGTCGAGGTTGAGCGGCGCGTTGTTCAGCACGGTGGCGCCGTCGACGGGCGAGCTGATCTCGACTTCCGGTGGCAGGTTGCCCGCGGGGGTGGTGGAGAAGAACGCGAAGCTGAACGCGTCCTCGCCGGCGGAGGCCATGTTTTGCAAGCCGGGCAGCGTGGTGGCGTCGGTGAGGTCGCGGCTCTGGATCACGAACCGGGAGTTCGCCGCGTCCCACTGGTAGCTGACGATGTTGTCGAGGTTGTTGGTGTCGCCGCCTTCCGGGCTGATCACCAGCACGCCGTTCGCATGGGTGTAGCCGGGGACCGTGAGATACCACTCGCCGGTGTTGGCGGCCTTGGTGACGGAGAAATTGCCCGCGGCGGTGTCGGTCGAGCCGTTGCCGTTGACGCGGCCCGCGGCGATCAGGTTGCCGGTGCCGACCTTGTCGATCGGGATGAAGGCGAAGGAGACCGGATCCTGCTCGTAGGTCGAGGTGTTGGAGCCGTTGTCCTTGTTGATGATGGTGAAGGTGCCGTCGGCGTTGGCATGGGAGAGGGCGAAGTTGTCCTCGTTCTTCGCGTGGTTCACGAGCAGGACGCCGGTGGATGGATCGTGGCCCAGCGCGCGCAGGTCGAGCGTGGTCAGGCCGCCGCCGAGGTCCACAAGCTCGGTGCCGAGGTGGATGGCGGTATGGCCGGTGTAGGTGTTGTTCGCGCCGCCGTTGGTGTTCGCGGAGTTGCGGACCAAGCCCGCGTACCAATCCGAGTAGGGAAAGTAGGCGAAGGACGTGTTGATGTTCACGTCATCCCCTTGCGCCGCGCGGAACGTGGCGATCGTGTACTTGCTCGGCGTGGAATTGCCGTCGCCGCTGCTGGTTCCGTAGAAGAGTCCCGTCGTGTCGCTGCCCGCGGTGTTGGTGCGGCCGTTTTCGCTCACCGAGGTGATCACTACGCCGCTGCTGCCATCGGTGGTCTGGCTGAAGCTCAGGTCGTAGTCGCCACGGTTGCCGCCGGTGATGGTGAAGCCGGAGGTGCTGCCGGCACCCTTGCTGAGGGTGACGGAGGCGCTGGTGTCGTTCTTGTCGTTCTGGACCACGACCACGTGTCCGAACTGGAGGGTGGCGGCGTGCGCCGATAGGGCACCGAGGAAGATGCAGGCTGGCAGGGAGTAACGGAGATGCATGAGGATTTTGGAACGGAATGCGATTGGTGCCCCGGTTCGTTCCGATCGTGCAAAGGCCCGGCGGAGAAGAAATCGTCACGTTACAGGTGCGTGACGTCCTCCTTGCGGAAACGGCGAACCGCGTTGCGCTTGCGGGGATTTCGTCACCTGCGGAGCTTATTTCCGAAAATCCGCGTCCGGTTTTGCCCGAATGCGGTATGATGCCGGGGCGGTCGTCTCCCTTGCAGGAGATGCGCCACCGGAGGCCTAGATCCCGACTGGAAGGTTGAAAGATCGCGGTTTCCCTGCCGTTTTGGCTCCCGTTCCTTTCGTATGAAAACCATCCGCATCCTCTGCGCCGGCGCCGGTCACATGGGCCGTTCCCACGCGCTGGCCTACCATCGCATTCCCGGCTTCGAAGTCTGTGGCATCGTCACCCGTTCCCCTGAGTCCCGCGCGAAATTGAATGCGGAATTGGGCGGCGGATATCCCGAGTTCGCCGATTTCCACGCAGCGCTGGCGGAAACCAAGCCGGACGCCGTCTCGATCTCCACCTATCCGGACACCCACGCCGAGTACGCCGAGGCCGCCTTCGCCGCTGGTTGCCACGTCTTCATCGAGAAGCCGCTGGCGGAAACCGTGGTGGAGGCCGAGCGCATCGTGAACGCCGCCATCAAAGCGGACCGCAAGCTGGTGATCGGCTACATCCTGCGCCACCACCCGAGCTGGATCAAATTCATCGAGATGTCGCACTCGCTCGGCAAGCCGCTGGTGATGCGCATGAACCTCAACCAGCAATCGTCCGGCGCGAACTGGAACACCCACAAGAACCTGATGTCCTCGATCTCGCCGATCGTGGATTGCGGAGTGCACTACGTGGACGTGATGTGCCAGATGACCCGCTCGAAGCCGGTGCGCGTGTCCGGTATCGGTGCGCGACTCACCGACGAGCTCCCGGAGGGCAAGGTGAACTACGGCGCGCTCCAGGTGACCTTCGCCGATGGCTCGGTGGGCTGGTATGAGGCCGGTTGGGGCCCGATGATGAGCGAGGTCGCCTTCTTCGTGAAGGACGTGGTCGGCCCGAAGGGCTGCGTCTCGATCGTCGCGGAGAAGGCCGGTGGAGAGGGCCAGAGCGCGAACGTCGACGCCCACACCCAGACCCAGGCGTTGCGCCTCCACCACTCCGAACTCAAGGCCGACGGCACCTTTTCGAAAGCCGATGAAACCGTCCGCCTCGATGACGAACCCGATCACGATGGCTTGTGCCACCGCGAGCAGGAGTATTTCCTCAAGGCCATCCTTGAGAACCTCGATCTCACCGATCATATGAACGACGCCGTCGCCTCGATGCGCATCGTCGCCGCCGCGGACGAGAGCTTCCGCACCGGAAAGACCATCGAACTCTGATTCACCTCATGAAACGCCTTCTTCCCTTGTTCGCCCTCGTGGCGCCCGTGTTCGCGCAGGACGCGAAACCGCACCTCAAGACCCGTCCGCTGTTCAATGGCAAGGACCTCACCGGCTGGCACGGCGAGGGTTACGTGGTCGAGGACGGTGCCATCACTTGCACCCCGCAGGGTCGCAATCTGGTGACCGACGACACTTTCGCGAACTACATCCTCGATTTCGAATTCAAGCTCACGCCGGGCGCGAACAACGGCATCGGCCTCCACTATCCCGGCACCGGCGATTCCGCCTACGTCGGCATGGAGGCGCAGATCCTCGACAGCACCGATCCGAAGTACAAGGACCTCAAGCCCTACCAGTTCCACGGTTCGCTCTACACCCTGGTGCCTGCCAAGCAGGGCCTGCTCAAGCCGGTGGGCGAATGGAACAAGGAGCGCATCGTGATGGACGGTCCGAATGTCCGCATCGAGGTCAATGGCGAGGTCGCCTTGCGCGCGAACCTCGACGAACTGAACAAGCAGTTTCCGAAGCACGAGGGCGCGAAGCGCCGCGGCGGCCACCTGGCCTTCCTCGGCCATGGCGATCGTGTCTCGTACCGAAACCTGACCATCGGCGAGTTGCCGCCGGCCGCGAACGATGCCGGTGCGGTGGGCGCCGGATTCACCCGGATTTTCGACGGCCAGACACTCACCGGCTGGAAGCCGGAGAAGGCGGACGATGAGAGCTGGGTGCCGGTGAATGGCATTCTCAAGCACATCGGCACCGCGAAGGGCGCGAGCCAGCTCTGGACCGAGAAGGAATACGGCGATTTCATCCTGGTGTTCAACTGGCGCTGGAACGGGACCGGCCCGAAGATGCAGCGTCCGATCATCCTGCCGGATGGCAGCGAGAAGAAAGGTGCGGATGGCAAGCCGGAGACGGTGGAAGTCGAGGAACTCGACAGTGGCGTCTACCTGCGCGGCAGCTCGAAGAGCCAGGTCAACCTGTGGAACTGGCCGGTCGGATCCGGCGAGGTTTACGGCTACCGCACCGATGGTTCCCAGTCCGCCGAGGTCCGGGCCGCCGTGACGCCGAAGGAGAAGGCGGACCGCCTGCTCGGCGAGTGGAACACCACCCAGATCATCGTCCGCGGCGATACGCTGAAGGTCCTCGTCAATGACAAGAAGGTCATCGATGGCGCGAAGCTTCCGGGCATGCCTGCCAAGGGGAAGCTCGCGCTTCAACACCACGGCGCGTCGATCGATTTCTCCAATATCTGGATCAAGGAGCTGTAAGGCTCCCATGCTTCACGGCCCCGGGGGATTTCCTCCGGGGCTTTTTACGGGGTGGTCTTGGGACAACTCCGCTTCATGAACTTGCTTGGCTCGCGGGGGAATCCATCGCAGGATGCAGGTTATGAAAATGGCATCATGGACCTGTCTTGCCATCGGCCTGCTGGCCGCTCCGGCGTGGGGTAATGGCGGCGGCTACCGTTTCGGCGTCGATTTCACCGGTGGGATCTCCCCGTTCGAGCCGTCCGGCACCGAGAACGTCCGCATCCTCGACGAGAAACTCGACATCCGGCTGGAGGCGGACCACGCGAAGGTCGAGGTTCGCTACCGGATGAAGAACGAGGCGGACTCGTCGGTGAAGGTGCGCTTCGGCTTCCCGGTGGAGGTCGTCCACGATGACATGATGAACGAGGACGGTTCCTCGTCCAATCCCGGCAAGGGCGGCACGGAGAAGGTGGCCCTGAAATACTGCAAGGGCTACTCGGTGACCGCGGACAAGCCGCTGGAGGTGAAGTATCTCCCGGAGCCCTTCGCCGAGGGCAAGGTGAAGGCCTTCCCCGGCTCCGACAAACTGGCGGGCATCCAGGGCTGGGAGGTCTCCGAGCTGAAGTTCGACAAGGGCCAGGAGCGCGAGATCGTGATTCGCTACGATTCCACCTACGACAAGTCGGAGATGTCCATCAGCGAGGACTACGACATCTCGCCGCTGACCTTCCGCTACCGGCTCTCCACCGGTGGCGTGTGGAAGGACACGATCGCCAAGGGGCAGGTCACCGTGACCGCCGCCGGAGTCGATGGCGACGAGCTGGTGATCCGCAAGCCGGCGGGCCGCTTCGGCAAGCAGGGCGGCGCCTGGGTTTGGAATTTCGAGAATCTGGAACCGACGCTCGACGATGACCTGGTGATCGAAGCCGTGCCCGGCCGCCGCGGCTATGGCAACTACGATGGCGACAATCACATCCAGCGCAGCTACGAGCAGCGCACCGGCGTTTGGTGCCTGGTGTCGAACGACTACGCCGCCACCGCCAGCTCGACCCTCGCGAAGCAGGGGAAGAATGAATACAGCGCTTCGAACCTCGGCCCGGGAAACCACGACGAGAACCACAGCATCTGGTCGGAGGGCGTGGAGGGGGATGGCATCGGCGAGTTCCTGCTCCTGAAACCGACGCGCCAGGTGAAGCTCTACGCGGTCAGCATCAGCCCCGGCTACGCGGGGGTGAAGGATTTGTTCGAGGCGAACAACCGTCCCTCGATGATCGAGATCGTGCTCAACGATGACTTCAAGATGCCGGTCACGCTGCGGGATTCGGATGACCGCCAGTTCTTCCGGATCAAGGGCTACGACAAGCCGGTGAAATCGGTGAAGCTGGTGATCCGCGGCGTGTACAAGGGCAAGAAGTGGCAGGATACCTGCATTTCCTCGGTGATGCTGCACGAGATGCTCGACAAGGAGCCGAAGGTCCAGGGCGCGCGGTGAAGGCGCTGCTGGCAGGATGGCTGGCGTGTCTCGCGGTCGGCTTCGGCCGCGAGCTGCCGGTGTTCATCGAGGACAACCACGCTTCGGCCTTCGCGGCGATCGCGCGGACGGTGGATCTTGATGAGCCGCATCTGCTGGTGATGGTGGACGCGCATTCGGACGCCAGCGCGGTGGATGGATCGAACCGGCTGCGTGAGGGACTGCGGCGGGTGTCCACGGAGGCCGAGCGGCGGTTGCGGGTGGATGGCTGGCGGCGGGATGGCACGCTCCAGGCCTACAATTGGATCGAGCCGTTGATGCCCGCGCCGGTGGCGAAGGTGTGGTGGCTGGGCGGGCGCGATGGGGAATTGGCGGAGGTGAAGCGCCAGCTCGATGAACGCCCCGGCGCGGACACGCGCGGTGGCGGGAAGTTGGGAGGGCGTTACGAACTGATCACGGAGGGGGATCTCGCAAGGCCCGCTGGCTTGCCGGTGATCGCCACGATCGATCTCGATGCCTTCGCCGGAATGGAACCGCAGGCCTGCGAGCGCCGCTTCGATGCGATCTGGAGCGCCGTGCTTGGGATGAAGGACCTGCGGCTCGTGACCTTCGCCATTTCGCGGCCGTGGCTGAAGGACGATGCGGAGGCGGAGCGGCTGCTCATGCTGGCGCTGACCCGTTCGCTGGCGGTGGCGAACGCGCGGGTGCACTTCCAGCCCTTCGGGATCGAGGGGCCGGATCGCTCGGAACGGGCGAAAGAATTCTATGGAAATCGCGAGGTGCCACCGCGGTTCGATCCCTCCGCCTCCACGGTCGCGATGAGGCGTTTTCTGGTGGGCAACCGGGGCCGGATCGAGGTCGAGGACCCGCGTTGGGCCGCGTTGCTGGACCACTGGTCCACGGAGGATGGCGAGTGGCGGATCGTGGCGGAGAATCTCCAGCCGGAAACCGACGGCATCACCCGGGCAGCCGTCGAGGCGCTGCCGGTGTTGCGGGTGCAATCGAGCGCGGGGAGTGCCTTCCGCCGCGTCGAGTGGTCGGCATTGGTACCGGAGCTCGCCTGCTACAACGTGCTGCCGGATCTGCCCGCCGGGAAGATGTTCGCCTCCGCCGCGCCGCCGTATGTCCGTGAGTTGGCGAGATCCGTCGCGGTGACCGAGGATGGCGCGCTGCCGCCGCGGCTGTGGCAATCGTTCCTGCCCGCCGGGTGGGGGCGGATCAAACTGGTGGCACGGGTCGAACTGGCGGATGGCACGATGGCGGCGACTCCGCCGTTCGAGGTCCGGGCCACCACCGGCCTTGGGTTCCACGCCGGGCTCTCCGAGCAGTTCGGCCTGCCCTATGTGTTCGGCGCGGGGTTCCTGCGGCAGCAGGGGGAAACCGGACCGGAAACCGGCGTCGGGAACGATTGCGCGAACTTCCTCGTCTATGCATGGCGGCGCGCGGGTGATCCGCTGCCGTGGTGCAATCCCGCTCAGCTCCGGCGTTACCTGGAGGTGATCCGGACCGGGTGCAAGCCGGGGGACGCCGTGCCCTTCGCGGCGGACATGGTCGGGCGCGGGCTGGTGGTGCACCTCGGCTCCCATGTGGCCGCGGTGTGGGAGGACCGGCCGCCGCTCGGCGTGCTTACCGGAGAAGATCTGGTGGCCCATCATCTCGGCGGCTTTCCGGAGGTGGTGCGACTGGACAAGCTGCTGGAGAAGCGGACCGGCTTCGATCTGCTGGTGAGGCCGGAGTTCCACGAAACCGGACGTCTCGGCGTGGCAGGGGATGTGAACCTCGCGGCGGTGGAACGTGGGGTTGTCCTGGAGGCGGCCAAGGTCTTCGGCGGCAAACCCTGGATCGCGAATCTGGAAGGAGCGGTCGGCCAACCGAAGGGAGCCCGGAAATACGAGTTCACCTGGCCGCCGGAGCGCCTCGATTGGCTGCGGGAGGCGGGCTGCGTGGCGGTGTCGGTGGCGAACAACCACGCTGCGGATGGCGATGCCGCGGCCACCCGTGGAGCATTGAGGGAGAGGGGCATCGGTTTCACCGGCGGCGGGCGGCTGGAGGAAGCCGCGCGACCGTGGCAGGGGAGCGGTTTCGCGGTGATCGCGGTCAATTTCATCGTCCCCGGGCCACCGGAAGCCACCGTGGAAACCGATGGTTCGCACACCCTGCCCGCCCACGCGTCGGAGGTGCGGGACGCCATCGCCGTGGCCCGGGCGGCGGGGCTGGCACCGGTGGTGTTCGCCCACTGGGGCCGGGAGTTCACCGCCGAGGTTTCGGCGGAGCAAACCGAGTGGGCCCGCCGATTCGTGGATTGGGGGGCGTCCGCCGTGGTGGGCTCGCACCCCCACGTGGCCCAGCGGGCGGATTTCTACCGCGGGCGGCCGATCGTGTATTCGCTGGGAGATTTCATATGGAAAACTCCCCGCAACACCGCGCCGCCGGTGTGGCTGGTCGTGGATGCCCGTGGCGGGGTGAAACTGAGCGGGTTACGGTAATGCGGGATACATGATTGCGTGATGGCGTCGAAGTTAAGGAAAGGGTAGGTTCTTCCCGTTCCCCCCACCCACCATGAAGTCTTCCCACCCATCCCGGGCCCCCGGGGCGCGCGGAATCACGCTGCTCGAATTGACAGTCGTGCTGTGCGTCCTGATGACCCTGCTTGGCATCACGTTCATCGCCTCCAGCGTCTGGAAAAAGGGCGCGCAGCGCGGCGAGTGCATCATGACGCTCTACAGCGTCCAGCTCGCCGTGCGTTCGTACCAGAACCTCAGCGGCGCGGAAGCCGGCGGCCACCCGACCGTGGCCTACGGCACCTACGACATCGCCCGCCACTTGTTGGAAAAGGGCTACATCGGCGGTGATCTCTACAGCGCCGCCGTCGGCGAAAAGACCTGCCAGGGCGGGGGTACCTACGATCGCCCGGATGCCAACGTGTTTCCGAAGGTCGGGGATCTCTATCTCGAATGCTCGCTCGCCGGTGACGGCAAGCACGCGCCGGACTCCCACGCGAGCTGGTGAACCTGTGAAACAGTGAAACGAAGAGGCCGCGGATGACACATCCGCGGCCTTGCGTGATCGGTTGGAGAGTCCGCTTACTTGAGCGTCGCGGTCACTTCCGGCTTGGACTCCATCTTGATGCCGTCCACTCCCTTGAGGGTCTGCTCGATCTCCTCGGGGGTTTCCGGGTTGGCCTTCTGGAGTTTCTTGAAGGCGGTCGGGTCCTTCATGAGCTTGCCGAAGTCCATTTCCATCAGGGTGATGGAGTCACCGCTGGCGTGGGTGGCGTCGGTCTTCTCGATGCCGCCATCGGCGGTGAGCTTCACCGTGATCTTCATGTCGGCGAACATCTGCTTCATCATGGCCTCCTGCTGGGCGTCCTGGGCATCGTCCTCGCCTTCTCCCTCCTTGGCTTCGGGCTTGTCCTTCTTGCCCTCGGGCTTCGGCATCTTGATGGTCAGCTTGCCACCGGCGTAGGCGAAGGTGATCGGGTCGGACTTCTTCTTCTCGCCCTCGTCGGCACCCGGCGGCTTCATGCTGTCGGTCGCGTCACCGGGATCGAACTTCACCTTGTTGATGTCGGTGAACTTGTAGGTCACGCGGTAGCCATCCTTGCCATTGGCATTGACCTTCTCGACCTTGTCGAGGCTCACACCCTCGCCGAGGGAGGCGGCCTTCGCCTTGGCTTTTTCCTCGGAGAACGAGTCGGCGAGCGGGTCCTTGGCCTTGGCATCGCCTTCGCCGCCGCCGATGGCGGACATCTGGGCCATCATGGCTTTCATCTGCTCACCGAGGAAGGTCTCTTCCACGATGGTGCCGCTACCATCCTTCTTCAGGTGGATGACGGTTTCGGATTGGAAACAGCTCGTGAGGCCCAGCGCGGTGGCCAGGGCGAGCAGGGGCAGGATCAATTTTTTCATGATTTCGGGGTTCAAGTTAGGATGGTGGGTAGAGTTGTGGGAAATCTCAAGCACGCTTCTGTCGAAAAACTGTCGCCGTTTCCAACTGACCGGACATGAAAAATGCCCGTTGCCACGTGCGCCGGCATCCCTATCGTCTGGCACCCTCCGCATGGAACCCGTTCCCGCCGTTGAAATCCGAGACCTCGTGAAGGACTTCAAGACGTCCTTCCGCCGCGCCCCGCTGCGCGCGGTCGACCACGTCTCGCTGGTGATCCAGCCGGGCGAGGTCTACGGCCTGATCGGCCCGAACGGCTCCGGGAAATCGACCACCATGAAGGCCCTGTTGGGGCTGGTGGCCCCGACCTCCGGGCGCTGTGCGATTTTCGGCAAGGACTCGCTGAAGGTGGATTCCCGCGATGACGTCGGCTTCCTCCCGGAGAACCCGTATTTCTACAAGCACCTCACCGGTGCCGAAACCCTGTCATTCTACGGCAAGCTCTGCGGCCTGCGTGGCAAGGTGTTGAAGGACCGCGTGGCCGAGCTGCTGGCGCTGGTGGACCTGGAGGGTGCGAGCGACCGCCGCATCGCCGGTTACTCGAAGGGCATGCTCCAGCGCGTCGGCCTGGCCCAGGCGCTGGTTCAGGAACCGCGGCTGGTGATCCTGGACGAACCCACCGCCGGGGTGGACCCGATCGGTTCCCGCCAGATCCGGGACCTGATCCTGAAGCTGCGGGACAAGGGCATCACCGTGTTCCTCTGCTCCCACCTCCTCGAACAAGTGCAGGAGGTCTGCGATCACGTCGGCATCATTTTCCGCGGCAAGATGGTCCGGGAGGGCCATCTCGAAGACCTCATCGCGATCGAGGACCAGACCGAAATCGTCTTGCGCGACGCTTCCCCGGAGCTGGTGGCCGAGATCCAGGCGCTGGTGAAGCGCTCCGGCAAGGCCGAGTGGCTGCGCTCCGGCAAGCCGAAGACCACCCTTGAGCGCCTCTTCCTGCGCGCAACCTCCGGCGACGAGCCATGACCCACGCCACTTCCAGGAAACTGCCTTTCGCCCGTCTGCGCCGGATCTCGGTGATCGCCGGGCATGCCTTCACCCAACTGGCGCGGATGAAGGTCTTCTACTTTCTCGCGATCTTCGCCGTGATCGCCATCGCCAGCAATTTCTTCGACCTGCCCCAGCACTCCGGTTCGGAGGCGATGGGGGCGGAGGGGCTGGACATCCTGCGCCTGATCAAGAGCTGGTCGCTGGGCGCGATGACCCTCTTCTCGGTGGTCTTCGGGATCGTCTCCACCGCCCTGCTGCTGCCGAAGGATGTGGAGGACCGCACCCTTTACACCATCCTGGCCAAGCCGGTGCCGCGGCTCGATTACCTCGTCGGAAAACTCTGCGGCGTCCTGCTGCTGCTGCTCGTCTCGCTGGGGCTCATGGACATCCTGATGACGGTGATGCTCCAGATCCGCATGTCGATCGTGCTGGATGTGCAGAAATCCCTGGCGGATGCCCACCACTGGACCCAGGCCGCGCGGGATTCGCTCACCCATGACACCCTGCTCCAAGGGCCGACCTGGAGCCTCCAGGGCGCGGTGGTGGCGGTGTTCCTCCGCGCCGCGGTGATGGCGGCGGTGGCGCTGCTGATCTCGACCTTTTCCACCAGCACGCTGTTCACCACGGTGGTCAGCTTCCTCGTTTACTTCATCGGCCATTTCCAAGGGGATGCCTTGGGTGGCCCGGATGGTTCGCAGACGGCGGTGGCCCGCCACATCGGGCAGATCATCGCGGTGGTGTTTCCGGACTTCCAGCTTTTCAACGTCATCGACGCCGTGATCCAAGGGAAGATGATGGAGCTCGCCCAGTTCGGGAAACTCGTCTGGGCGGCGGCCTACTACGTGGGGGTTTACGTGGTGGGATCATGGTTCGTGTTTTCGGACAAGGAGTTCTGACCCGGTGAAACGCCCGCTCAAGTACTGCCTCCTCGCCATCGGCCTGCTCGCCGCCGGGGGACTGCGCCCGTTGTGGGAAGCCCCCATGACCCGCGAGTTCCGGGCCACCGGCCTGCTGGCCGCGCCGGTCGGCCTGGATACCCGCGACCGGATTGGCCAGACCAGCAGCGCCGTGGCGCTCGGTGGCCTGCGGACGCTGGTCGCCACCTTCCTCAATCTCCGGGCCTACACCTGTTTCACGGATAAACGCTGGAGCGAGGTGGCGGACACCTACGACCTGATGGTCGATCTCGCGCCCCAGACCACCCAATACTGGGACATGGGGAGCTGGCACATGGCGTACAATGCGGCCAGCGATTACCGGATCGATTCCAGCCTGCCCCCGGCGCGTCGCCGCGAGGCCTGGCGGGAATGGATCCTGCGCGGCGAGGCGTTCCTGCGCCGCGGCATCCGGAACAACCCGGGCGATTGGAAACTCCTGGCCGCCCTCGGCCGCCTGTGCTCGGCTCCGGACAAGCTGCGCGACTATGCGGCCGCGGCCGATGCTTTCAAGGCCGCCGCCGACACCGGCCAAGCGCTGCCGTACGTCCGGCGGTTCCAGCTTTATTCGCTCGCGCGCTGCCCCGGTCGGGAGCGGGAGGCCCTGGAAATGGCCCGCCAACTCTATCAGGAACCTGGCAACCGCTCGACCACCTTCGTCAGCGTCCTGTTCGTGCTGGAGGAGAAGGCCGCGCCCTCGCTGGACCCGGCGAGTCATGCCGCCGCGCTCTTCGGTGGCCCGATGCTGGCGTACAATGAGCTGAGCCTTTTCTGGTTGCGCCAGAACGAGCGTTTCCCGGTCGATGGCGTGGCCGCCGCGCTGACCGCCTTGGAGACCCAACTGGTGATTCCGAAGAACAAGAGCGTGTTCACCAAGGCGGTGCGCCGGGACGAGACTCCGGACGAGTGGTTCCAGGACGATTCCGAGCTGATGCGGGAGGAACTCTACGATCAGCAAGGAATCGCACCCCGGCGGAAATGACCGGCGCGGCCCGTCCGTAACCCTCCTGAACTTCCTTTTCACTGGCGGGTTTGGCTCGACACTCACGCACCCTGCGGCCCACCCTACCCGCCCACCTGCGATTTTTCTGACATGCGGATAGCTCTGTTCGGTGACATACATGCCAACCTCGAGGCCCTGGATGCCGTCCTTGCCGACGCCGCGGCCCAGGGGGTGACGGACTACGTCTGCATGGGCGATGTGGTCGGCTACAATGCCGATCCCGCCGCCTGTCTGGAGAAGGTGAAAGCCATGGATTGCCCGACTGTGAAGGGCAACCACGACGAGGATGCCTCCGGCTCCCACTCGCTCGACGCGATGAACCCGGTGGCTGCCGCCGCCCTGCAGTGGACCCGCGACCAGCTCTCCGACGAGCAGCGCCAGTGGCTCCGCCGCCTCCGCATGGTCCGCCAGGTTGCCGATTTCACCGTCGTCCACAGCACCCTCGACCAGCCCGCGAACTGGAACTACGTGACCAACCGCTTCGATGCGATGGCCAACTTTTCCTACCAGTTCACCCAGGTCTGTTTCCACGGCCACACCCACGTGCCGCGGGTCTACATGAAGACCGACAAGGTCCAGGAAGTCGCCGCCGAGTCCGTGGTGATCGAGAACGGCGCGAAGTATTTCATCAACGTCGGTTCCGTCGGCCAGCCCCGCGATGGCGACTGGCGCGCGGCCTACGCGATCTACGATCTGGAGCACAAGCTGGTGGTCGTCCGCCGCGTGGAGTACGACATCGCCACCACCCAGAAGAAGATCCTCGCCGCCGGCCTCCCCGAGATGCTGGCCGAGCGCATCGCCGAGGGGCGGTGAGATTCAGAGCACCGTGAGCTTCCGGTCCACCCGGGAGCGGGCGCTGGCCAGCCACTGGTCGAGCACCGCGGCATTGCCGAGCGAATCATCGAGTGTCATGGCGGCCACCTCGCGTTCACCCGCCCGCACCGCGTCGGCGAAGGCGTCGGCCTCGTAGGTGTAGAGCGGCCGGTCCGGGGTCACCAGGATCTCCTCCGGCTTGGTCGCGCCGGGTTTGAAAATGAAGATCCGGGACGGCTCGAGGTGGCGGTTCACGATGTAGGGGGAGGGGATCCACATCCAGCCCTCGGTGCCGTAGAGGCGCACGGCGTTTTCCTGGCCGAGGCCGATGCTGCACGAGACCTGTCCGAGCATGCCATTGGGGAAGACCAGATTGGCGGCGGCCTGGGTGTCGACGCCGGTTTCCGGATGGAAGATCGCAGAGCCATGGACCTCCACCGGATCGAGGAACGGCTTTCCCTCCACCGCTCCCGCCACCAACCGGGCCCACGAGGTGGTGTAGCCGCCGACATCGAGGATGCCACCGCCGCCCAGCTCCTTGCTCCAAAGGCGGCCGCCACCGGAGAAGGGCGCGTCGAAGCCGAAGGTGGCGTGCACCATTCCCACCCGCCCGATCGCGCCGCGGCGGATGAGATCCAACACCCGCTGGGTCTGTGGGTGGCAGCGGTACATGTAGGCCTCCATCACCACCACGTCCCAAGCGCGGGCCTCGGTGGCGACCTCGGAGGTTTCCTCGTGGTTCATCGTCAGCGGCTTCTCGCACAGCACGTGCTTGCCCGCGCGGATCGCGCGCAGTGCCCACTCGGCGTGCTGCGGGTGGGGCGTGGCGATGTAGACCGCCTGCACCGTCGGGTCGTCGATCAGTTCCTCGTAGGAACCGTAGAAATCGGGGATGTCGAAGCCGGCGGCGAACTCCTCCGCCTTGCGTCCGTCCCGGCTGGCCACGGCGACCACCTTGCCGGTTTTCGAGGACTCCATGGCCTTCGCGAACACCACGGCGATCCGCCCGGTCGAGAGAATGCCCCAGCGGAGCTTGGTGTCGTCGTTGCTCATGTCCTTCCGGGTTGTCGTCGCGGAACCCGCCGCGGTCAATGCGGCGGTGCGTGGATGGGAGTCTTCGCTTCTTTCACGCCACGGAGTGGCGGTGGATTGTAGCCGTGGGTTTCAACCCACGGAATTGGATCGCATTTCAATGGAGTCGCGGAGCGACGATGGATGGGAGCGCGGACACGTGCCAGACGGTTTCATGCCGGCCGTTCAATCGTCGCTCCGCGACTCCGCGTCCCATCCGTTGCTGTCCATGGGTTGAAACCCACGGCTACGATCAGACGCCACTCCGTGGCTGTTGAAGAGTCGGCAACGAAGCCTTGGCGCTTCTCCTCTTGTGATCATTCGATTCCGGCGATCCATTCCGCCAGGATCGGTCCATCGGCGGCGGCCCATTCGAGGCGATGGCAGGATTCACGGTCCACCCATTCCAGCGCGTCATGTTCGTGCGGATGGAGGTCGCCGGATTCGATATGGCACAGGAAGGGAATCAGGCGGATCGGTCCGCGGTCGTAGTCCCAGACGACGGGTGTTAGATCGCCGTCGATGGCCACGGTGATGCCGAGCTCCTCTTGAAGCTCCCGGATCAACGCGGCGGCTGGATCTTCGCCGGGCTCGACCTTGCCGCCGGCGAATTCCCACAGGCCGCCGAGGTGCTTGCCGGGCGGACGGCGGCAGGCGAGCACGCGGCCCGTTCCATCCCCGATCAATCCACAGACGACTTCGATCATGGCGGCAATCAGGCGGGGCCGACGTGGCAGAAGCCGCCGCTCCAGCGGACCTTGAGCGGCAGGCCGTAGAGTTCGGAAAGCACCTTCGAGGCGAGCACCTGTTTCGGCGGGCCATCGGCGAACACCTTGCCATCCTTCAGCAGGATCACGCGGGTGGTTTCCGGTGGGATCTCGGCGGGATGATGCGTCACCCACAGCACGCCATGGTCGCTGCGGATCAGCTCGCGGACGATCTCGATGAAGGCGAACGACGACGGGAAATCGAGCGCGGTGGTCGGCTCGTCCAACAGCAGCGCCTGCGGCTCGTGCACCAGTGCGCGGGCCAGCAGGAAGCGGCGGCGTTGGCCGGACGACAGCGCGCCGTAATCGCGCTTCGCCAGATCGAGCACCCCGGCTTTCGCCATCGCGGCGTGGGCGCGCTCGCGGTCCTGCTTCGAAAACCGCATCCAGCGCGCGACCCCGAAGGCCCCGCGCAGCGAGGAAAGCACCACGTCCTCCGCGGGCTCCTCCGGATCGAAACGCTGGGCTTCCTCCGGCGCGACCAGACCGAGCTGGTGGCGCAGTTCCTCCAGCGACCACAGATCTTCGCCGAACAACCGCGCGACCGTGCCCGGCTCCGCGGCCGCGCGCAGTTCACCGGTGATGAGCTTGATGAGCGTGCTTTTGCCCGCGCCGTTCGGTCCGAGGATTGCAACGCTCTCGTCATCGCGGATGGTCAGCGCGAGATCGTGGAACACGCGGTTGTCCCCGCGCCACACATCGGCGTGGCGGAGTTCGAGCAGAGGGTGTTCGGCGGAAGGCATCAGCGCTTCTTCGCCAGCGCCACCAGGATCGCCTTCTGGGCGTGCAGGCGGTTTTCGGCTTCCTGGAAGATCACGTCAGCGTGTTTCTCCAGCACTTCTTCCGTGATCTCCTTGCCGCGGTAGGCGGGCAGGCAATGCAGCACGATGTGGTCCGGCGCGGCGTGTTCAAGAAGCGCGGCGTTCACTTGGAAGGGGCCGAAGGCCTCTTCCTTGTCCTGCTGGTCCTCCTGGCCCATCGAGAGCCACACGTCGGTGTTGATGACGTGCGCGCCCTTCGCGGCCACCGCGGGATCGGTGGTGACGGTGACGTTCGGGGCATCGAGTTTCGAGAGGAATTCGGCGGGCGGCTGGTAGGCGGCGGGCGCGGCCACGGCGAGTTCGAAGCCGAGGTGTTTCGCCGCCCACATCCATGAGATGGTCATGTTCGAGAAGCCGTCGCCGATGAAGGCGATTTTCTTCCCTTCCCACGTGCCGAGCCGTTCCACAACCGTCAGGAGGTCGGCGAGGATCTGGCACGGGTGCTCGTCATCGGTGAGGGCGTTGATCGTGGGAATGCCGGAGTAGTTCGCGAAGTCCACCACATCCTGTTGGGCGAAGGTCCGGATGATGCAGCCGTGGACCATCCGGCCCAGCACGCGGGCGGTGTCCTTGATCGGCTCGCCGCGTCCAAGCTGGATGTCGTTCTTTGAAAGGAACATCGGGAACCCGCCGAGCTCGCGGATGCCGACTTCAAACGAAACCCGCGTCCGCGTGGACGACTTCGTGAAGATCATCGCCCAGGTCTGGCCCGCGAGCGGCTGGCCGTCGCGGCCCCGCTGGCGTTTCAGATACTCGGCCGATTCCAGCAGGCCGGTGATGTCCTTGGCGGTGAGTTCTTCGATGGAAAGGAGATGGTTCATTGGGAGAAAGGGAGTGGGAAGGTGGCGCGGGCTTCTGAGTGGTCAGGGGCCAGTGGCCGGTGGTTAGTGAAGAGAAGAAGAGTGGATGCGTTGCTCCAGGGAATCGATCAGGCCGTTCAGCATTCGGCCGATTTCGAAGCATCGCTCCAATAGACCGTCGTGATCCGTGGAGGTGAGGTAGCCATACCTCATGGCCAGCGTGATTTGGGTTTCAACTTCGTTCAGGGAGCCGCGCGCGATGGAGAGGAAATGGATGAAATCAAGCGTGGTTCGTCGACCCTGGCCTTCGGCGATATTGGAAGGAATGGAAACGACGGCTCGGTTGATCTGAGCGGAGAGCCCGAACATCTCATGTTTTGGAAACAGCAAGGCTGCGCCATGGATCTCCACACAGAGATCCATGGATTTCTGCCAGACGAGAAGGTCCCGATAAGATTGGATGTGCATCGATATCGCGGCGTGTTGGTGAATCTTCACTTCTTCCACTGACCACCGGCCACTGGCCCCTGACCACTCAAAGGCCGGTCAGGACCCCATGGATGATCTCCAGGGCCTCATCGACCTCGGCGTCGGTGACGTTGAGTGGCGGCAGCAAGCGGAAGGTGTTGGGGCCGGCGGGCGGGACCAGCAGGCCTTTTTCCATCAGCTTGGTCACCACGACCAAGGCCGGGGTTTTGCCTTCGGGCACTTCGATCAAGGCGGGATCGAGGGCGATGCCGAGCAGCAGGCCCTTGCCGCGGACTTCGGTGATGATGGGCAGATTCCAGGCGGTGATGATGCCCCGGATCCGCTGTTCCTGGCGGCGGGCGTTGTGGGCGAGGTTCTTTTCGTGGATCTCATCGAGCACCGCCAGCGAGGCCGCGCAGACGAGCGGGTTGCCGCCGTAGGTGGAACCATGGGAACCGGGATTCATCAACGAGGACAGGGACGCGCTTTCGGCTCCGATCGACCGGTCGGAGACCCAGAAGGCCCCGATCGGCACGCCGCCACCCATGCCCTTCGCCCACGAGATGCCGTCGGGCTTCAGGTCGAAGGAAATCGTCCGCCACGCGCACGAATCGCCGCAGCGGCCGAAGCCGGTCTGCACTTCATCGAGGAACAGCAGCAGGTCGTGCTGCTTGCACAGCTTGGCGATGGCGGAGAGGAACTCGGGCGTGGCGACGTTCACGCCGCCTTCGCCCTGAATCGGCTCCAGCAGGATCGCGACGGTCTCGGGCCGGATCGCTTCCTCGAGCGCGGCGATGTCGTTGAACGGCAGGTGCCGGAAACCGGGCAGCATCGGATCGAAGCCTTCCTTCACCTTGTCCTGGCCGGTGGCGGCGATGCCGCCGAGCGTCCGGCCGTGGAAGGATTGGTTGAACGTCAGCACCTCGTAGCGCGGCGAGCCATCGGCCTGCGGCCGCTTGTGGCCGAAGCGCCGGGCGGTTTTCACCAGGCCGTCGTTCGCCTCCGCGCCGGAGTTCGAGAAGAACACCTTGCCGGGCAGGCCGACGTGGTCCTCCACGATCACCCGGGCCAGCTCGGCCTGCTGCGGGATCTGATAGAGGTTCGAGACGTGCAGCAGCATGCCCGCCTGCTCGCGGATGGCGGCGGTCAGCCGCGGGTGGGCGTGGCCCAGCGAGCACACGGCGATGCCGGTGCAGAAATCGAGGTAGGCCTTGTCGGTGTCATCCCAAAGGCGGGTGCCTTCCCCGCGGACGGGCACCAGCGGGAAGCGGCCGTAGGTGGGAAGGACGAACTGTTGGAATGTCTCGGAAACGGTCATTGGAAGGGGCGGAGGCTAACGGGGTTATGGAAAATGGCAAACCGTGATTGATGGCGGTTTTTTCAGCGGGCGGCGACCACCCGCCAGGTGGCGAGCAGGGTCAGGGCGGCCCCGCCGAGTTCGGGCAGGTGGAAGGTTTCCCGGAAGAAGGCGAATCCGCCGACCGCGGTGACCAGCGGCAGGGTCATCTGCATCGCCGAGCCGCGGGAAACGGGCAGGGCTTGGTAGGCGCGGGTCATCAGGAGCTGGGCGAAACTGACCACCACCGCGGCGGCGATCAGGGCGACCCAGGCCAGCGGTGGCAGGGCGGGAACCTTCGTCACGGCGGGCACCGAGGCCAGCAGCCCGTAGAACGCCTGCGAGGCGTAGATCGTGGCCGGGTGTTCCTCGTGCCGCAGCCGCCGGATCACCACCACCACCCAGCCGGCTGCCACCGCGCCGAAGAGGCCGAGCAGGTCGTAGGGCGAGGGGTGGAGCAGGTGGCCGTCACCGCCGAGGAAGAGCAGCAGGCCGATGAATGCCAGCGCCATCCACAGGATCGCGGCGCGGGTGATGGTTTCCTTCAGCCACAGCGCGGCGATGATCGTGGCGAAGGCGGGGTAGGTCAGGTTCAGCACCACCGCCCGCGCCGCGCCGAGCTTGGTCACGCTGATGTAGAAGGCGAGGATGCCGATGGATCCGACCACGCCCCGGATCATGACCAACCGGCTGCCGATCAGCCGCCGCGGGTTGAAGCCCCGGCCGGAACCATAGAGCGCGGCCACCACCGCCAGTCCGCACACGCCACGGAACAGCGACGCGACCCAACCATCCGCGGCGGGGACGTGCGAGGACACGCCGCGGATGATCAGGGTGTTCGCGGAGAACAGCACCACGGACAGCAGCATCAGGAAGATGCCGCGCCGGTCGGTGAGGGAGGCGTCGGGTGGATCGGTCATGGCGGTTTCGGGAAATTCCGAAACGGCATCGCCGGGGAGGAAAAGTGGGGGCCCGTTTCAGCGCGTCCCCGGAATCCTGCCTGGTGAGGCGCGTTCCGGAGAGGGTCGGGCGGGTCCCGTCATCACACTCCGTGCGCCATCGCACGCCATGCCGGAATGGCAGCGTTGCGTTTGGCTCGGAGTCGGGCGACGAGAATCACGCCGCCCGTTTGGCAGGGCGGGGGCGAGACGTCAAGGGGGATGTGAGAGTCCCTCCTCGGGACCGACTTCCTGTTTCACAGGCACCCGAAGGCGAAAACGACGATCATCGAGATCGCCACCACCGGCAGCGTGACGATAAAAGCCAGGACGATTTCCCGGAGTTGGCGGACCGTGCCGAGACCCCGGCTGGTTGTGGCCTGATAGAGAAGCAGCAGGAGAACGAGAATGCCATTCACCAGCAAGGCGGGTGTGTAGTGCGCGCCGCATCCATAGCGGTCGTGCACCCATCCGGCGATGTGGATCACGTCGTAGGCTCCCGATAGCGTCACGTATCCCACATAGGGCCAGAATGGAAACCGGAGACCCCGCTTTCCTCCGCCTGGAGGACGAATGCGCTCCGGCTCGGTCCATGCCGGCGATGCATTGGCTGATGGGAATTTTTCCAAGGGGGCGGGTGTTCTTGAGAAGAAACCCGCCGCGAGACAGGGTTGTCGGTATCCGGACAGGCTACGCGATCAACTCCTGCACCACCTTCGTCCCGGGTTTGGTGATGTTGGTGAAGCGCTGGTGCGCGCCTTGGAAGGGATAGGTGAACTTCTCGTGATCGAAGCCGAGGAGCTTCATCACGGTGGCGTGGAAGTCGTGGACGCTGACTTTGTCCTTCGCCACCTCGTAGCCGATGGGGTCGGTCTCGCCGTAGGAGAAGCCCGGCTTCACGCCGCCGCCGGCCATCCACATCGTGAACGCGCTGGGATGGTGGTCGCGGCCGACGTAGGGCATCTCGACGCCGCCGCGGTTCTCGCGCATCGGCGTGCGGCCGAACTCGCCGCCCCAGATCACCAGCGTTTCCTCCAGCAGGCCGCGTTGTTTGAGGTCCTTCAGCAGCGCCGCGATCGGTTTGTCGATCGAGTTGCACTTGTTGACGAAGCCCTTCCGCAGGTCCGTGCCCACGTCGGTGCCGTGCGAGTCCCAGCCCCAGTCGAAGAGCTGGATGAAACGCACGCCGCGCTCGGCGAGGCGGCGCGCCAGCAGGCAGTTGTTCGCGAACGATTCCTCGCCCGGCTTGGTGCCATACATCTCGTGGATCGCGGCGGGCTCCTGCTTGATGTCGAAGGCATCGGAGGCGTGGATCTGCATCCGGTAGGCCATCTCGTACTGGGCGATGCGGGTGAGCGTTTCCGGATCACCCACGTCCTTTTCGATCTTGCTGTTGATCTGCGAGATCGCGTCGAGCGTGCGGCGCCGCATCGAGCCGGACACGCCGTCCGGGTTCGCGAGGAAGAGCACCGGGTCGCCCTTCGAGCGGCACTGCACGCCCTGGTAGATGGAGGGCAGGTAACCGGAGCCCCACACCGACTTGCCCGCGTCGGGGTTGTTGCCACCTGAGGTCAGCACCATGAATCCGGGCAGGTTCGCGTTCTCCGAGCCGAGCCCGTAGGTCGCCCACGCGCCCATCGAGGGCAGGCCCAGGCGTTGCTCACCGGTGTGCATCATGAGCTGCGCCGGGGCGTGGTTGAACTGGGTGGTGTAGAGCGATTTCACGATGCACAGCTCGTCGATCATCGTCTCGAGGTGCGGCAGCCGGTCGGAGATCCACTGCCCGCTCTTTCCCGCCTGGTGGAAGGGGAACACCGAGGACAACATCTTCGGCACGCCCTGGATGAAGGCGAATTGCTTGCCCGCGAGGAACTCCTGCGGACAGTCCTTGCCATCGAGCTTCACCAGCTCCGGCTTGTAGTCGAACAACTCGAGCTGGCTCGGCGATCCCGCCATGTGCAGGTAGATCACGCGCTTCGCCTTCGCCGCGAACATCGGCACGTCCGGCGCGAGCGGGTTCGCCGGGTCCTTCGCCAGCACGCCGCCTTCGGAGTTGCCCCACGAGCGGCCCTGGCTCGCCAGCCACATGCCGCCGAGGCCCACCGCGCAGCGGTTCAGGAAGTGGCGGCGCGTGGCGTGCTGCACGCGGTCGTGTTCGTATTGTTGGAAGAGGTTCATGGCAATGAATCGGGAGACGGACCTCAGCGGGTGAGCGCGGAGTCCAAGTTGAACATGGTGTTGGCGACGAGCACGAGCGCGGCCTCGTCGGGTGTGGGCGCGAGCTTCACCGAGTCCGCCGGGTTTTTCTCGAACTCGGTCTTCGCGTCGGCATGGAGGGCGGCCAGCGTCTGGACGATGTCGCTGGAGGCGTCCTCGTTGGTGAGCAGCTTGTAGCCTGCCTGGATCCGGCCGTTGAGATCGCTTCCGGTGGCGGTCATCCGCTTCGCGAAAGCCTGCGCCAGTTCCATGAACGCCGGGTCATTGAGCGTGACCAGCGCCTGAAGCGGTGTATTGGTCGGGATGCGGCGAGCGGTGCAGACGTCGCGGGTCGGCGCGTCGAAGGTGAGGAAGGCCGGATAGCCGCTGGTGCGCTTTTGGTACGTGTAGACCGCGCGGCGGTAGCGGTCCTCGCCGGTGGAAGTCGCCCACTTCGCGCCGCTGTAAACCGACTTCCAGATGCCATCCGGTTGCGGTGGAAACACCGGCGGGCCGAATTGTTTCTTCGACAGGAGCCCGGAAGCGGCGAGCGCCTGGTCGCGGACCATCTCGGCGGAGAGGCGTTGGCGCGGGCCGCGGGCGATGAAACGGTTGCGCGGGTCCTTCGCGAGCAGCTCCGGCGTGGCCTTGTCGTCCTGGCGGTAGGCGGCGGAGAGCACGAGCTCGCGCAGGAAAGGCTTCAGATGCCAGTGGTGCTCCTTCGAAAGGCGCAGCGCGAGATGGTCGAGCAGCGGCTGGTTGGTCGGCAGTAGTCCGGAGGAACCGAAGTCCTCCAGCGTTTCCACGATGCCGAGGCCGAAAAGTTCCGCCCACAGCCGGTTCGCCAGCACGCGGTCGGTGAGCGTGTTGCGCTCGCCGGTCAACCATTCTGCCAGCTCCAGGCGGGAGAGGTTCTCGTTCTTCGCGGGCGGGCGCATGATCACCGGCAGTCCGGCGTTCACCGCGGTGGACTTGGTCATGCGATTGCCGCGGTCGAAGACGCGGGTGTCGCGGCGCGCGGCCGGATCGCGTTCCTCCATCACGGGCACCATCGTGCCGGGGATGGCGTTGTATTGGCCCTGGAGCTGTGCGTGTTTCTGCCACGCCTGGGCGCGCTCCGGGGACATCACGAAGGTGGCGAGGCGGTCGTCCGGCGAGATCGCGAGCTTGAACTTCCGCATCACGCATCCCTGCGTCTCGTTGCAGGTCACCCCGTGCATCAGGCGGATCTCGAAGCGCGTGCCGGGCACCGCGTCCTCCACCGCTTCCGGAACAAAGAACGCATGGCGCGGGCCGCGCAGCGCCGGGTAGTCGCCGAAGCCACCGCCCTTGCCGCTTTGCACGGCGATGTTCGGCTCGAAGGGGCCCGCGAGGAAATCGCTGACGACCTCCTTCAGTTTCACCGGCTGCTTCGTGCCATCGGGCAGAACGCGGTCGATCTCCAGCTTGGTGACCACCGCGCCGAACTCGCTCCACTTCGCCGGATCGTCGCTTACCGGCAGGATGTCGAGCCGCAGCAGGCCGAGCTTGGTGGCCGGGGTGGTGACGGTGAAAACGGTGTTGGTCGGATTGGTGCCGGTGGCGACGAAACTGCCATCCGGCTGTTGCGTGATCTTGCCGGTGGCCGCGGAGGCCTTCACCTCATCCGCCTTCACCGATGCCCAGCCACCGGCCTGCTTCGCCAGGCTGAGGGCAACGTCGTTGATCGTGTCGCGGTTTTGCCGGATCTCCTTTTCGAGCCGCACGGCATCCGCCTGTTTCGCGGGATCCTTCGCGGCCTTGGTCTTCGGAAACTCGTTGTTCAGGTCGCAGTCCTCCGTGTTGTCGAAGAACGCCATGAACCGGTAGTAGTCATCGTGCGGGAAGGGATCGTAGGGATGGCCATGGCACTGCACGCAGGCGAAGGTGGTGCCCTGCCACACGGTCCACGTCGTGCTGATGCGGTCCATCACCGCGGCGGTGCGGTACTCCTCGTCATCGGAGCCGCCCTCGGTGTTGCACATCGTGTTGCGCTGGAAGGCGGAGGCGATCAGGTCGCCGGGCGCGGGATTCGGCAGCAGGTCGCCGGCGAGCTGGCGCTTGGTGAATTCATCGAATGGCAGGTCGGCATTGAAGGCCTGAATCACCCAGTCGCGGAACGGCCAGACCTCGCGGCCCGGATCTTTCTCGAAGCCCATCGTGTCCGAGTAGCGGGCGAGATCGAGCCACATCGCGGCCCAGCGTTCGCCGAACTGCGGCGAGGCGAGCAGGCGGTCCACCACTGCGGCCATCGCGCCTTCCTTGTCGGTGGCGGCGGCTTTTTCGAAAGCTTCCAGTTCCTCCGGCGACGGCGGCAGGCCGATGAGGTCGAGTGTCACGCGGCGCAGCCACGCGGCGGGCGGAGCCTCCTTCGAAGGGGCGAGCCCCTCGGCCTCCATCTTCGCGAGGATCAGGCGGTCGGCCTTGGTCTTCGCCCAGCCAGCGTGTTTCACCTGCGGGTCGGCGGGTTCGACAGCGGGCATGAACGACCAGTGGTCCTCCCACTTCGCCCCCTGGCGGATCCATTCGGTGAGCTTGGCGATCTCGTCCGCAGGCAGCTTCTCGCCGTGCTCGCCCTTCTTGGGCTTCGGCATGATCTCGTCGTTGTCGTTGCTGTTGATGCGGTGGATCAGCTCGGACAGCTCCGGCTTGCCGGGGACGATCGCGGGCTTTCCGGACTCACCCTTGCCGAGCGCCTTTTCGCGGTAAACCAGCGAGATGCCGCCGCCCTCCTTGATGCCCCCGTGGCACGTGATGCAGCTCCGCGTGAAGATCGGGCGGATGTCCCGGTTGAAGGAAATCTCCTCCGCGGCGCGGGCTCCCGCGGCCATGGAGAGAGAGGTGAGCAGCAATGAACGGACGATCATCAAAGTGGGAATCATACGCCGGCTCTCTCTCCGATTCTTCCCCGCTCGCTTGGACGATTCGGAGCTAATTTGTATAATCTGGTATTTCCTGACGTAAAATCAGGATCATGGCGCAACATTCTTGGACCGTTTGGCAGCAGCAACTACGGTCACCGCTCGGCAACCTGGTCGAAATCGGCGAGGTGCGCCACTCGCGGAGCGGGATGCCGCGCTACCGCTATCTCGAACGCTACGCGCTGGTGGTGATCACCCGCGGGGAAGGAATCTACGAGGACGAGCGCGGCTTGAGCCGCAGCCTCTGCGCCGGGGATTGGATCGTGGTCCTTCCAGAACTCGGCCACAGCTACAAGCCCTGGGAAGTGGGTGGCTGGGACGAGATTTACGTCATGTTCGATGGACCGGTGTTCGATGCCTGGCGGGCCAATGGTCTGCTGGTGCCGGATCATGTGGTCGGCAGGTTGGAGAATCCGGAGCAGTGGGTCGCCGACTTCCATCGCGAGATCCTCGAATCGCCCGCCAGCAGTCTGGAAAAGATTTGCGCATTCCAAGGGCTGCTCGCGCGAGCGCTGGAGGGGGCGATCAATCTGGCCACCGGGAAGGAAGGCGGTCCGTCCTGGTTCGGCGATGCCTGCCGGATGCTCGGCCTGCCCGGCGCGGAGGGGCAGCAGGTGGCGGCGGCCCTCGGCCTGAACTACGAAACGTTCCGCCGCAGCTTCCAGAAGCATGCCGGCCAATCGCCGCACCGCTACCACATGCGCCAACTCGTCAATTCCGCCGCCCGCATGCTGGACACCACCGATCTGAAAGCGTCCGAGATCGCGCGCACGCTTGGCTTCTGCGACGAGGCGTATTTCTCGCGCACCTTCAAGAAGCTCACCGGTCGCTCGCCGCGGGCCTACCGTCAGACGCGGGGCACGGTGCAGGAAGCGCTGCCGCCGCTGCGGGTGTCATGACCCGGTTTCGGGACCCAACAGGTCCGGACGGTTCTGGCGCGTGCGTTCGAGCGCCTTCTCCTGTTTCCATTTGGCGATCTTGCCGTGGTGCCCGGAATACAGGATCTCCGGCACCAGCATGCCGCGGAAGTCGACCGGCTTGGTGTAGGCGGGAGCCTCCAGCAGGTTCGGATCGGAAAAGGATTCGTCCTGGTGCGAACGCTCGTCGCCCAGCGCGCCGGGCAGCAGCCGCACGATCGCGTCGGTGACCACCGCCGCGGCGATCGCGCCATTGGTCAGCACGTAGTCGCCGATGGAAAGTTCGAGGTCAACCAGTTGTTCGATCACCCGGTGATCCACGCCCTCGTAGTGGCCGCAGAGCAGGATGAGGTGTTTCTCCTCCGAAAGCTCGCGGGCGATGGCCTGCTTGAAGACCTTCCCCTGCGGCGTCATCAGGATCACCTTGGAGTCCGGCGTCCGCAGCTCCTCGATCGCCGCGAAAATCGGTCCCGGCATGAGAAGCATGCCCTGGCCGCCACCGGCGAGATAGTCATCGGTCTTCCGGTGCCGCCCGGTGGCCCAATCGCGCAGGTTGTGGGCGACGACCTCCACGATCCCCGCCTCGCGGGCACGGCGGAGGATGCTCTCGCTCAGCGGCGCGAGCGCGATCTCGGGAAAGAGGGTGAGGATGTCGATGCGCAACGCCCGGAGAGTCCAGAGTCCGGAATCCAGAATCCAGAAAGAAAGCGAAGGATTGCCTCCACGCGTCGCGTCTATCCTATACCAGCCCAGCCCTTGCGGCCTCGGCTGGTATGGAACGGACCTTTGGTCCTGGAGATCCTTACCCCTTCGCCATCAAGATCAGTGCCACGACGGCCAGCACGATCAACACCACCAGTGCCACCTTCCACGGGCTGATCGGGAACTTCGCGGCGGTGGTGCCGGTGACGCCATTGACCACGCCCTGCCAGGTCTTGCCGCGGTATTGGTAGGCCAGCAGCCACACCGGGGCGAGGATGTGCTTGAAGGTCTTGCCGGAGAACTCCGGGTAGATCTGGAGGTTCCGGTAGGTGTCGCCGGGCACCTCGCTGGCGCACATTTGCTGGAGCATCCCCTGCATCGCGCCGAAACCGCGGCGGGCGGCTTCCGGCAGCGGCACCTGGTACTGCTCCACCTGCCAGCCGGAGACATACATCGTCTCGTAAGGCACGAGTTCCTTGGTGGGGAAGGGTTCGATCTTCCGCAGCAGGTCGCCATCGAGACCGGCCGAGCCGGAGATCACGACGTCGTCGAAGAAGGTCGAGACGTGGCCGCTGGCGGGACTCCAGCTCACCCGCCGCTCCTGGCGCGTGACGGACCGCCCCTCGGAATCGCGGTCCTGGACGGTGACGTAGTAGTAGGTGCCGCTCTCTGCCGTCCACGGGCATTCGGCGTTCGAGTCGAAGGTCCAATAGGGCAGGTAGACGCGGTTGATCCGGTCCACCAGGTTGCGTCGTTTCAAGTCGCCGGGCGCGAACCACTTCGAGGCGAGATAGTTTTTCAGCGAGTGGTAGGCCTGCTCCTTGGAGATCTGCGCGGGCAGCACCGACTCCGGTTTGACCGGCGCGGCAATGTCGTTGTAATCGAGCAGCTCGGGAGAGCCGCAGAAATCGCAGTGTTGCGCCACCGTTTCACCGCTGCGGACGAGCACGGCGTGGCAGTTGTTGCACTGCACGCGGCGGGTGGCGGTGTCCACCCGGCCGGCGTCCTGGCCGAGTTCGGCGAGCGTCTGGTCGAGGTCGTGCTCGACCACCGCGCCGAGATCCGGCGGCGGGCCGACGCGGTCGAAGATGTTGCCGCAGTAAGGACAGACGAGCTGCTTCTTCGCCGGGTCCCACTCGCCCTTGCCGCCGCACTCCGGGCAGGCATGGCGATCGAGCGAGCGCACCTCGGCGGCCGATCCCGACCGGCCCGGCAAGGGCGGCGGGATCGGCTTCTTCGGAACCTCGATGGGAGCACCGGTGGCCGGGCCGTCCATCACCGGCGGATCACTGGGCGAGGAAGGCATCGAGCGAGGCGCGGGTCACGCGGTAGCTGGAGCCGATCTTCTTGGCGGGAAGCTTGCCGGAGTTGATTTCCTCCATCACGTCCGCCTCGGTCACGCCGAGCATCTGGGCGATCGACGCCGGATCGAGGAGATCCAAGGCGGGAGCGGGAGCCGGGGCCGCGGCGGCCACGGGAACCGCGCTTGGCAGCGGCGGCGGAGTGCCACCACCGGTCATGCCGCTTTGCTGCATCAGCTCTTTCGCCACGGCGAAACCCACGGCCAGCTCGGACGCGGTGCCGGCGGCGCCACCGCCACCACCCGCGGCCATGCCTTGGCCCATCTGGTACTTCACGTAGTCATTGAGATTGCCGATCGCGGACATCGCGGAGCGCTTGTCGATCGCCTCCTCCACCTCCGGCGGCACGGACACGTTCTCGACGATGAAGCTGCCGATCTCGATGCCGTACTTCGCGGACATCACCGGGTTGATCAGCGGCAGCAGCGCGTCGCCGAGGTCCATGTAGCGCGTGGCCACGTCGAACACCGGCACGTGCGCGCTGGCGAGCGCGTCGGAGAACACGCTGACGATGCGGGAGCGCATCGCGTCCGCGAACTCATCGACGCGGAAATCCTGGTCCGATCCGGCGACCTCCTTGAGGAAGGTCTGCACGTTCGTCACCTTGAAATCGTAGGTGCCGTAGGCGCGGGCCCGGACGATGCCAAGGTCCTGGTCGCGCAGCATGATCGGGTTCGCCGTGCCCCACTTGTTGCCGGTGAAGAGGCGGGTGTTGACGAAATAGACGTCCGCCTTGAAGGGGCTCTGGAACCCGTACTTCCATCCCTGGATGCGGGTCAGCACCGGGATGTTCTCGGTGGCCAGCGTGTGCTTGCCGGGGCCGAAGGTGTCGCCGAACTGGCCGAGGTAGAGGAACTGCGCGGTCTGGCTCTCGCGGACGATGAGCTGCGCGCCGTTCTTGATCGCCTTGTCATCGTCCGGGAAGCGCCAGGCGATCGTGTCACGGCTGTCATCCTGCCACTCGATGATTTCGAGCAGCTCCCCTTTGATAAAGTCCATCAAGCCCATGGTGGTGGTGGTTCGAGTTCGCCTGACACAGTGGTGGCGCGGGGGCTTCCAATCAATTCGAATCGTGAGAGGATTTTGCAACCGGCGGCCGTTTCGAAAACCTCCGCTTGTCGTCTTCCGAGTGCTACTTTAGTGTCACTTTATGAAAACCGAGCTGGCGACCACGCTGAAACGTGAGACGAACCGGATTCTGACCGAACTCGCGGCTGCCCGTGATCCGGTCCTCATCACCCAGCACGGCTTGCCTGCCGCCTACCTCGTGGATGTCGAAACATTCGAAGCCACCCAGCAAAAGCTCGGCGTTCTGGAGATCATCGCCCGAGGTGAAAAAGCCGTGGAAGAAGGTCGCGTGGTTACCCACGAAGCTGCCAAACAACGGATGGCACGATGGCTGAAGTGATCTGGACCGAACCCGCCTTGGCGGATCTCGACGCTATCGCCGATTACATCGCACTTGATAAGCCGGATGCCGCGGGACGCTTCGTGAAGCGCGTTTTCAAGCGAGTGGAGCAACTGGCTTCGTTTCCGGAGACCGGTTCTTTCATTTCCGAAATGCGACCGCTCAAAACCCATCGTCAGGTGGTGGTCGCACCTTGTCGTATTTTTTATCGATTTGATCCGAAAGCAGCCACCGTCCGGATTGTCGGGGTGATGCGGGGTGAGCGTCGCTTCCGCCGGGAGAGTCTGGACCGGGAGGGTTGATTTCCGGGAACGCGCAGCAACTCAGTCGTCATAGTCAGAAGGCAGCATCCAGGCTCGGATGAAAGCGCAGCCGGTGATAGTTCCCAGCTTCAGCGAAAAGAAGCCCATGATGAACCATGTGACGAGGTTCACGCCGATCATCAGCAGTCCTCCTACAAACCACTTTTGTTTGGTGCTGCTTTCGTACCACCAGTTTCTCATGCCCCCGGACGCTTGGTGTTGGAGGCGGAAATAGCCAGTAAGATCAGTGGCTGCCCATGCCGGCCTGGGGGCCAAAACGAAAGCGGGCGGATGGCTCGGTCTTACCGAACGATCCGCCCGCCACACTCACAAGCAAGGAATGCTTGTGCTACTGATCAATTTCCCACGCGCGGATAGGGACTCATCAGATCCGGCAGCAGCACCGCGACCGTTGCCGGGATCATGATGATGCGCTTGCGGGTGATGAAATAGAAACGCGACCCGCGGTAATCGAAGGCGAAACAGCCGTATGCGCGCAGCTTCTTCGTCCAATACAGGTCCAGTAGATGGCCGGGGTCTTTGAACACCGAATGTCCGATATGGATGCACTCGACTTCCTGAAGGTCCAGTGAATGGACCTTCCAACCGAACGCCTCGAAGATCAGGAGATCTCCGAGGCGTTTCCAGCGGCCGATTGCGGGCAAGAAGTGGGCGTAAAAGACGGCCCCTATCACCCAGAGAACGACAGGGGGCACGAACACCCACAGCATCTGCTCTCCGGTCACGGCCTGCGGTTCCGGTTAGGAGTTCAATCGTCGTCGTTGCTCGCGCCCTTCACGCGGACCTTGCCGCGGAGCTTGGACTCGATGAAGTTGTCGATGTCCCCGTCCATCACGTATTGGATGTTACCGGTTTCCTCGCCGGTACGGAGGTCGAGCACCTTCTGGTAGGGCTGGAAGACGTAGGAGCGGATCTGGTTGCCCCAGGAGATGTCGCCCTTTTCGCCGTAGGCGCGTTCGGACTCGGCCTTCTGCTTGTCCTCCTCGATCTGGTAGAGCTTAGACTTGAGGATTTCGAAGGCGAGCACGCGGTTCTGGCCCTGCGAGCGCGCTGCGGTCGAGCGGATCAGGATGCCGGTGGGAAGGTGGCGCAGCAACACGGCGGTTTCCACCTTGTTGACGTTCTGGCCGCCCTTGCCGCCGGAGCGGGTGGTCGTGATCTCGACGTCCTTCTCGTTGATCTCGATCTTGATCTCCTTGGAAACCTCGGGAGTCGCGTCGATGGCGCAGAAGGAGGTGTGGCGCTTGCCAGCGGAGTCGAACGGTGAAATGCGCACCAGGCGGTGCACGCCGCGTTCGTTCTTCAGGTAGCCGTAGGCGTATTCGCCAGTGATCTTGATGGTGGCGCCGCGGAGGCCGGCTTCGTCGCCGTCCTGCCAGTCGATCGTTTCCACGGTGAAACCCTTCCGTTCCGCCCAGCGGGTGTACATGCGGTGCAGCATCTGGGCCCAGTCGCAGGCCTCGGTGCCGCCCGCGCCGGCCTGGATCACCAGGTAGCAGGGGGAGATGTCGGCGGGTTGGTTGAGGAGCGTCAGCAGCTCGAACGACGCGAGGTCGGTGTCGAGCGCCTTGAACTCCGCGGCGGCCTCGGCCGCCATGTCGTCGTCGCCATATTCCTTGGCGAGGGCCACGCCCTCCTCGATGTCGCCGATCCGCTTTTCGAGCTTGAGGAAGGCCTCGAGCTTCTTCTTCAGCGTCGCGGCGGTGGAGCTGACCTCCTTGGCCTTGTCGGAGTCGTTCCAGAAATCCGGCGATCCCATCGCTTCCTCGAGCGTGGCGATCTGTTGTTCAAGGGCCGGGACGTCAAAGATACCTCCTGAGCTTCGACAGGCGGCTCTTCAGGCCGTCGGTGTCGAGCGCCAGGAGGTCGGCGGTGTGGGCTTCGGACATGGGCGGGAAGAAGAACGGCGGAAACGAGCGGAAAGCAAGGCGAATGCTGGCCGCCCGGGCCGTCTGCGTAGAACTGCCTACTTGATTTTGGCAGTGTGATCGGCAAGGTGGTGGGGTGAGCGTGATCAAACGAGTGGGCGCGGTGGAAGCCGCCGCGCTGGCCCTGCGGGACATGGTCGCGGCCGGCAAATGGACCGACCGCCTTCCCGGCACGCGAGTCCTCGCCGGATTGCTCGGCGTGTCCCAGCCGACCGTCCAGCTCGCGCTGATCGAGCTCGCGAAGGACGGGGTGCTGGAGTCCGCCGGCGAGCGCAAGGCTTACCGCGTGAAAGAGCGCGGGGCGAAGGCCGCGGCGGATGCCACGCCGAAGACCCGTCGGGTGATCTTGCTCACCCACCAGGCGATCGAGCGCACCGCCGAGTCCGGCCGCCAGACGTTTGAAACCCTCCAGCGGTTGCTGTCCACGGCGGGCTGGCAGGTGGAGTTCCGGGTGGTCGATTTCCTGCATGCCCGCACGCCGCACCGCAGTTGGGACAACCTCATCGGCGCGGAGCCGGGCGAACCGGTGGTCGCGTTGTTCGGTCGGCCATGCCTCGCAGAATGGGCGCTGAAACGCGGCGTGCGGATGGTGTTCCTCGGCGGGGTAACCGATGGCTACGAGGTGCCGGTGGTGGCGGTGAAGTCCGCGCACCTGTTGTCCGAGGCCTACCGGAAGCTCATCGCGCTGGGGCACAAGCGCATCGTCACGCCCCTGTGCGACCGCCCCCAGAGCTATCTGGACACGATGAAGGAAACCGCGAAGGCGGAGCTGGAGGCGGCGGGTTTCGCCTACTCGCCCGCCTACCACACGCCGGAGAGCGATTACCTGCGCCCGGATGTGACGTGGAGCATTCTGGAGACCCTTTTCAAACGCGAGCGGCCCACCGCCCTGGTTCTGCTCGACTGGCGGGAACTGGTCACTGTGACCTGCTTCCTGATGCGGATCGGCCTGCGCGTTCCGGAGGATGTGTCGGTGGTGCTGCTCAATGACCAGGTGAATGCCGAGTGGTTCCAGCCGGATCTCGCCCGCTTCAAGTTCCCCATCGCCCGCATGGCCCGGCGTCTGAAGGCGTGGGTCGAGGAGAAATGGGAGCCTGAGGACATGCGGATGGGCGTGGCCGCGGAATGGGTGCCCGGCGAGAGCATCGCCGCCCCGCCGAAGGGGTAGTCACCCCTGCCGTTTCGGCACCGCGATCCGCTGCGCCTTGTAGATCCCCGCGTGGCCGCTGCACGCGTAGGCCACGAAGCACGCCACCGTGAGGTAGATTGCGTTCGGAGCCCCGAACAACTCGATGCCCAGCAGGGTGCAGGCCAGCGGGGTGTTCGCCGCCGCCGCGAAGATCGCCACGAATCCGAGCGCCGCGAACAGGTCGGTGGGCGCGCCCATCAGCCCGGAAAGCGCGTTGCCCAGCCCCGCGCCGATGAAGAACAGCGGCGTGACTTCGCCGCCCTTGAAGCCGGCCGAGAGGGTCATGACCGTGAACACCAGTTTCCAGAACCACGCCCACGGGAAAATCCGGCCATCGAAGAACGCGGAGAGGGTCACATCGCCGGGGTGCTCCGCCTGCACGCCGAGGCCGAGGTATTCCCGCGTGCCGAGCAGATACACCAGCGCGATGACGATCACGCCGCCGATGGCGGGCCGCCACAGCGGGTTCGGGCAAAAGCTTTTGTAGAGCCGTTCGAGGGCGTGGCTGGATTTCGCGAACAGGCTGCCGCAGAGGCCGAAGAGCACCGCCGCGGCCAGCACCTTCACCAGCAGCACCGGGTCGAACTGGAAGCCCTGGCCCGGCAACGTCGCGTGTTCCATGAACATCACGTGGTAGTGGGTGTGGGTCGTGCCCCAGGCCTGGCAGGTCCAGTTCCCGACCAAGGCCGCAGCCAGGCAGGGAACCAAGGCCTCGTATTGGATCCGGCCGATCACCAGCACCTCCAGTGCGAACACGGCTCCGGCCAAGGGCGTGCCGAACACCGCTCCGAATCCGGCCGCCACGCCCGCCATCAGCAGGATGCGCAGCGCCTGATGGTCGAGCCGGAACAGCTTCGCGCAGGTGCTGGCGATGCTGCCGCCCATTTGCACCGCGGTGCCCTCGCGCCCGGCCGAGCCACCGCAGAGGTGGGTGAGGATGGTCGCGCCGAGGATCAGCGGGGCCATGCGCTTCGGCACGCCGCCGCCGGGTTCGTGGATTTGCTCCAGGATGAGATTGTTGCCGCCACCGGAGCCGCCACCGTGGCGCTGGTAGAGCCACACCATTGCCATCCCCGCGAGCGGCAGCAGGAACAGCAGCCACGGATGTTCGAATCGCAGCCGGGTCGCCGCATCCAAGCTCCACAGGAAGAAGGCGCAGGCCGAGCCCACCGCCATTGCCATCGGCACCAGCCACACCATCCACCGCAGCGGCGGTAGGACGCGGGTGCGGAGCATTTCGGAAAGGAGGCGGCCCATGGCGGTGACGCGGGTTTGCTAGCAAGGCCCGGACCCGGTCTCAAGCCGGGGTGGCCGCCGGCACGCCTCCTTGTTTGTAACGCGGCGCATTTTACGGTTCGCCGTAACGTCTGGAGACGCTAGCCTCATTCCATGACGGAAGGGGTCAACGTCCCGAAAAGCATCGTGCTCATTGGTTTCATGGGCAGCGGGAAGACCACGGTCGGGCGTGAGCTGCACCAGCGGCTCGGCTATCCGCTGGTGGACATGGATCACCTGATCGAGCAGCGCGCGGGCAAGCCGATCACCGCGATCTTCGCCGAATCCGGCGAGGCCGCCTTCCGGGACATGGAAACCGCCTTGCTTCAGGAACTGGCCGCTCCGGATGCCCCGCGGAGGATCATTTCCACCGGCGGCGGCGTGGTTGTCCGTCCGGAGAACCGCGAGCTGCTTCACCAGCTCGGCTACGTCGTCTGGCTCCACGCGCCCGTGGACACCATCCTCGAGCGCACCGGCCGCAACCGCGAGCGCCCGCTGCTCCACACCGAGGATCCCCGCGCGAAGATCGAGGCGATGCTGGAGCTGCGCACGCCGTGGTATCAGGCCACCGCCCATCAGGCCGTGGACACCGAAGGCCTCGATTCCGGGGAAATCGCCACCGGTATTCTGGAAAGCGCCCGCTACTTCTTCACCGGGCACGTCTAGGTTTGGCTGGGAGCAGGGACATTCTTGGTTAACCCTTCCCCCGTGGACGCCGCTGCGGTCAAAGCCATCGCCCGGGAGCTGGGCTTCGACGATTGCCGGATCGCGGTGGCGAAGGAGGCCACCCACGCGGAGGCCTTCCGCGAGTGGATCGGCGAGGGCTGCCACGGTGACATGGCGTGGATGGAGAAAACCCCGCACCGGCGCTGCGACCCGCGCGAGGTCCTGCCGGGCTGCAAGGCGGTGATCTGCCTGGCCCTGAATTACTTCCCCGGCCGCAGCCCGCTGCCGGAGGGCGATCCCGGCTACAAGATCGCCCGCTATTCGTGGAACGAAGACTACCACGATGTGATCCTGAAGAAGCTCAAGGCCTTCGATGTGGAGCTGGCGAAGCTCGGCGGCATCCAGCGTTACTACGTCGACACCGGCCCGGTGCTGGAGCGGGATTTCGCCACCGATGCCGGCCTTGGCTGGAGCGGCAAATCCACCCTCCAGATCCACCGCCGTCTCGGCACCTGGTTCTTCCTCGCCGAGCTGCTGACCACCCTCGAGCTGCCCGCCGACGCGCCCTTCGGCGACCACTGCGGAAAATGCACCCGCTGCATCGATGCCTGCCCGACCGGTGCAATCACCGCGCCCCACCGGGTCGATGCCCGCCGCTGCATCTCCTACCTCACCATCGAGCACAAGGAGGCGATCCCGATGGAGTTCCGCGAGGCAATCGGCGACCGCATCTACGGTTGCGATGCCTGCCTGGAGGCCTGTCCGTGGAACAAATTCGCGGAGGTCTCCCGCGAGGCGAAATTCCTGGCCCGGGAGAGCGTGTTCACCCACCGGCTGCGCGATTTCCTGTCGCTGGATGACGAGGCGTTCCGGACGTTGTTTGCGAAATCCCCGATCAAGCGCATCAAGCGCGCCCGTTTCCTGCGGAACGTCTGCGTGGGCCTAGGCAACACCGGCACCGTGGAAGACCTGCCCGCGTTGGAAATCGCGGCTGCCGATCCCGATCCGCTGATCGCGGAGCATGCGGCTTGGGCTATCGGAAAGATCCGCGGACGCGAACAGGCGGCCGGAAGGACGTTCCGTCCGTGAAACCAAAATCGGGACAAGAATGTCCCGACTCCGTGGTCAACCGTGATTGTCGGCCGTGGCCTTGATATCCGTCAGGGCGGCGATGAAATCGCCCAGCAGCTCCGCCGGCACCATGATGGTGTCGCGGTTGCCGCCAACGTCCTCGGTAATCTTGACCACCATCCCGCGGGCGTTCTCCTTCAGATCGAGGAAGAACGTTTTCCGATCGGCCAGAATCTTCTCCGTGTGAAGTAGATCGCTTTGCACCATGCCTCCTTCTAGTTCCTTGCTACTGTGACAATCCCGGGAGCGCTTGGGATGTCAATGAAATTTGACCCGCTGGCACCCCGATTCAGGTTGCTTCACCCCCCGGCGTCCGGGATCATCGGCATCACCTGATGGAGCGCGAAACCGAAGGATTCATCCTCTACCTCGCCACCGAGCGCGGGCTGTCCGCGGCCTACCAGCTCTCGGTGCGCCAGTCGCTCGAAGCGCTCGCGCTGTGGATGCGGGCGAAGGAGCTCACGCTGGCGGATCTCGGCACCCAGGAACTTTCGACCTTCCTCAGCGATCGCAAGGCGGATGGCCTCATCGCCTCCTCGCTGCGGATCACCGCTGTCCATCTGAAGGTGTTCTTCCGCTGGCTGGCGGCGCGTGGGAAGCTGCCGATGGACCCGGCGGAGCCGTTGATCTCGCCTCGGCCGGACCACACCCTGCCGGAAACGATCCACTCGGGCGACGTCGGGCGGCTCCTCGACTCGATCGACCCGGCCCGCCCGCTGGGTCGCCGGGACCGGGCGATGCTGGAGCTTTTCTATGCCTCCGGCCTGCGCTTGTCGGAGCTTTGCCAAGCGCGGTTGGAGCATGTGGATTTCGAGGAGGGCTTCATCCGGGTCACGGGAAAGGGGAACAAGACACGGATCGTGCCGGTCGGCGGGAAGGCGAAGGAGGCATTGGAAAGCTACCTCCACAACGAGCGTCCCACCCTGGTGAAAAAGCGCACCGGGTCCCATGTGTTCCTCAGCGTGCGTGGCGGGGCTCTGTCCCCGGACCGGGTGCGGGAGGTGGTGAAGGAACGCGCCGCCGCCGCCGGGATCGACCAGAATGTCTACCCCCACCTGCTGCGACACTCGTTCGCCACCCACCTGCTGGAGGGCGGCGCGGATCTGCGGGTGATCCAGGAGCTGCTCGGTCACGCGGACATTGCCACCACCCAGATCTACACCCACGTGGACGCCGCCCGGCTGAAGTCGGTCCACCGCCAGTTCCACCCGCGCGGGTAGGCTGTGGGTTCGAGTCCCACACGCGGACTGGTCCGTGGTTGGGTCAACCAACCGCGATAGAGGTTTCCGGGTGACCCGTAGCGTAGGGGTCATTTGTTCCTTTGTTTTGTTCGCGCCATGAACCGTCTCCTTTGCCCACTGTTGCTATCCTTGCTGTCGCCGCTTTCCGCCGCCGAGCCCGCCTGGTCCTATCCGGTGCCGCCCGCCCAGCTCGCGCAGGCGAAGAGCGCGCTCATTCCCTTCCCGCAGGAGGTGCGCTGGGGACAGGGCGATTGGAAACCGGCGGCCTCGACCGAGATCGTGTTCCCGGCCAAACAGCAGGCGGACCTGGCCCCCGCGCTGCGCGAGTTGGCCGCGATCTTCGCCGGGAAGGGCTTGGAAACCGCCGGTGTTCCTGCCGAGGGGCCGCTGCCGGCGAAACCGGGCCGGATCAACCTCGCCATCCAGCCCGGCGTGGTGACGCAGGCGGAGGGTTACACGCTGGCGGTCGCCGCGGATGGCGTGACACTCCGCGGCACCGACGCGTCCGGGGCCTACCACGCGGTCCAGACGCTCCGGCAGCTCCTGCGCGGGGAAAAGGGCAGCGTACTGGTGCAGCAGACGTCGATCCGCGATTGGCCGGCCTTCGGCCTGCGCGGGTTCATGCATGACACCGGCCGGAATTTCCAAACCGTGGAATCGCTCAAGCAGCAGATCGACCGCTTCGCCGCCTACAAGCTGAACGTCTTCCACTGGCATCTCACCGACAATCCGGCGTGGCGGATCGAGTGTCAGGCCTACCCTCAGCTCAACGACCCGAAGTTCCAGACCCGCGATCACGGCCAGATCTACAGCTACGCGCAGATCCGCGACGTGATCGCCTACGCCAAGGCGCGCCACATCACCGTCATCCCGGAGCTGGACATGCCCGGGCACAGCGCCTTCTTCGACCGAGCCTTCGGATTCAGCATGGGATCCGACCAAGGCATGGAAGTGCTGGAGAAACTCATCGCCGAGTTCTGCCGCGAGATTCCCACCGCCGACTGCCCGTATCTGCACATCGGCTCCGATGAGGTGAAGATCAAGGATCCCCAGCAGTTCATGACCCGCATGCTCAAGGCGGTGCGCGATGGCGGCCGCAAGCCGCTGGTGTGGAGCCCGGGCTTGAAGGCGGATGACCAAACGATCCGCCAGCTCTGGGGCGACGAGGGCGTGAACCACTCCGACAAGGGCAGCGCGCCGTTCGTCGACTCCGCGGGCGGCTATCTGAACGGCTACGATCCGCTGATCACGGTGCAGCGCTATTTCTTCCGCCAACCTGCGCGCCGGGTGCTGGGCGATGACAAGGCGCTCGGTGGCATCCTCTGCTGCTGGCCGGACATCCGGGTGGCGGACAAGGTGAACATCTTCAAGCACAACCCGGTGTGGCCGGGCACCCTGGCGTTCGCGGAGTGCTTCTGGCACGGGCGTCCCGCCGATGCGAAGGCGCTTTACAGCGTGCAGCCCGCCGCCGAGACCCCGGAGGGCAAGGCCTACCGCGAGTTCGAGAACCGGCTGGCCGCCCACCGCGATGCCTATTTCGCCGGGCAGCCGTTCCCGTTCGTGAAGACCTCGCAGCTTTCCTGGCAGGTGCTCGGGCCGATCCCGCGCGGCAAGGATGAGCCGGGCGACAATGCCTTCGAGCCGGAGACGAAGATTCAGCCGTCCTACACCATCGGCACCGCCAGCTACGCCTGGAAACCCGCCACCGGTGGCACGATCATGCTGTCGGACCGCGGCAAGGAAGGCGTGTTGCCGCGTTCCGGTATCTCCACCGCCTACGCGCTCACCTACGTTCACGTGAAGCAGGCGCGGACCCTCGACGCGTGGATCGGTTTCGAAACACCCAACCGCTCGAACCGCCAATGCGGCGGCATCCCCGCGGCGGGCAAGTGGGATGCCTTCGGCGCGCAGGTGTGGGTGAATGACCAGCCGCTGCCCGCGCCCGCGTGGAAGAACCCCGGCGCGCACAAGCATCTCAGCCCGACCTGGTTCGCCCCGGCCAACGAAGAGCCGCTGGAGGACGAGGAGTTCTACTGGACCCGCGAGCCGTCGAAGGTCGAGTTGAAGGCCGGCTGGAACAAAGTGCTGCTGCGCGTGCCCTTCGGCTACGGCGCGCAGAACTGGAGCTACACCTTTATCCCCGTGAAACAGTCCGGCGGCCGCTGGATCGAGGACGAATCGGTGAAAGTGTCCGCGGACCAGAAGTAGCGTCAGTTTCCAACTTGCGCATGGGTGGAGCGGACGCCGGTTCCGCAGCGAGTTACTTCTTCAACTCCTGCGTCGAGCCGACGGGCTTGATCTCCAGCTTCGCGTTCTCCGGGGCCTTGGTTTCCGCGGGCTTGGCTTCGGCCGGTTTCGGGTCCGCGGGTTTCGCCGGTTCGGCGGGCTTGCCGGCCTCCGCCGGCTTCGCGGTGTCCTTCGGCTTGTCGCCCTCCTTGGGCTTCTCCGGCTCCTTCGGTTTTTCCGCTTCCTTCACCGCGGGCATCGGCGGAGGGGCTTGGCCGTCCTCGGTGCGGATGGCCTGGTAGAGATGGTTGTAATTGTGGCGGATCGCCGCCGGGAACGACACCCGGCCCGCCTCCACGATCTTCTCGCGGAGCAGCTTCGAGGATAGGTCCGCAACTAGGTCGCCGCCGATCTTCACCGCCGCGCCGACCCCGCCGACGTGTGCGCCCGCGTCCGCGCTGCCGCGGATCAGATCGCTGGAAATGGAAATGCCCTGGAGCGCCAGGCTGGACTGGGCGGAGGCGATGGTCGCGTTCGGCGCCACCGTGATTTCGAGCACCGCGTGGTCGTCGGACGACAGCCAGCCGCGGACGTGGTCGATGCGGATCGAAACGAAAATCCCGCCGTCCGGGGTGGGGGAGATCTCCGGCTTGTAGGTCTTGTACTCGCTGCCGGAGAGCGAATAGGTCACCGTCTTGCCCTTCCAGCCGCCGAGGCTCTTGCCGAAGGCGTCGACATCGATGTGCGGTGCGGCGGCGGCGAATCCGGCCAGCGCGAGATACGTGAGAACGGGGCGGATCATGGTCGTGGTGTCCGGCGCATCCATACCACGCCCCGGACGAAATCCTTCAGGAAAATTCCGGCGGCGGGGGCGGGGATTCTTTTTTGAGGCCGAACAGGCGGTCAATCTGGGCGCGGGCCTTGTCCTTGTGCTCGTCCTTGATGTAGGCGGCCACGGTGCCGAGCGCGCCCACCAGCGCGCCCCAGTCGTCCGAGTAGCCGACGCCGGGAATCGCGTCCGGGATCAGGTCCACCGGTAGGATCAGGTAGCCGAGCGCACCGACGATCACCCCCTTCGCCCAAGCGGGTGTGTCCTTGTCCTGGAGGCAGTAAAACAGGATCAGGGCGGTGAGCAGGACCTTTTCCCCGGCGAATTTCGCGGCACGGCTGAGCTTCGACCACAGTCTGCGGGCGGTGAACCAGCGGCCGGTCGTCGAGGTGTTGGGAATCAGGGGCGGTTCGCTCAATCCGGGACGATGCTGCGCGAATCCCGCCGCCGGGACAACTACAAGGCGGCCCGGCGATTGGAATCCGCTGCCCGGAGGAGACCACGGTTGCGCCTCTCCGGATCGCCCGCTAGCGTCGCCCGCGTGAGTCGTCCGGTCGATGCCCTGATTGAGTTCCTGCGTGCCGAAGAGGCGCGCGGGGTGACCCATGTGCATCTCGATGAAGGCGCGCGCCAGGTCCTGCGCGAGCTCAATGCCCGCTCGAAACGTCCGGCCGCGGCTCCCGCTCCGCCGCCCCCACCCGCCCGCCCCGCGCCGGAAAGCCCGGCCTTTTCGCTTTCCGATGTGCTGGAGCCCGCGCCCACGCCGCGCCCGGCCCCGGTCATCGCCGAGGTCCGCGCCTCGGATGGCAGCGCCGCCGACCAGATCGCCGCGCTCAAGGCCCAGGCCCAGAATTGGACTGCCGCCCGCTCGCTCGGCACCCTGCGGGACACCATGGTGTTTTCCGTGGGCAATCCCGAGGCCGACCTGATGCTCGTCGGCGAGGCGCCGGGCTATCAGGAGGAGCGCCAGGGCGAGCCATTCGTCGGTCCCGCCGGCCAGAAACTCACCGACATCCTCCGCGCCATGGGCCTTGGCCGCGAGGCGGTTTACATCTCGAACATCGTCAAGTTCCGCCCGGCTATCCCCGGCCAGACCACGAACAACCGCCCGCCCACGGACGAGGAAATGGCGTCCTGCCTGCCCTTCATCCGCCGCGAGATCGGCATCGTCCGCCCGAAGTGCATCGTCGCCCTCGGCGGCACCGCGTCGAAGGGCCTGCTCGGCACCGATGAAGGCGTGGCCCGCATGCGTGGCAGGTGGCATGAGTTCGAAGGCGTGCCGGTGCGCGTGACCTACCACCCCAGCTACCTGCTGCGCACCACCTCCGGAAACCTGGACAAGCGCAAGGTCTGGGAGGACATGCTGGAGGTCATGGAGCTGCTCGGCATGCCGGTCTCCGACAAACAGCGCGGCTATTTCCTCAAATGAGCGTCCTCGTCCTCACCACCGGCGGCACCATCGACAAGGTCTACTTCGACGCCTCCTCGGAATACGAGGTCGGCGAGCCCACCGTGCCCCACGTCTTCCGCGAGGCCGGGGTGGCGCTCGAGTGGCGGCTGGAGTCCCTGATGCGGAAGGACAGCCTGGAGATCAACGATGACGACCGTGCCGCGATCCGTGCCGCCTGCGAGGCCGCACCGGAATCCCGCATCCTCATCACCCATGGCACGGACACGATGTCCCTCACCGCGGAAAAGCTCACCGGCATCCCGGGCAAGACCATTGTGCTGACCGGCGCGCTCGCGCCCGCCCGCTTCAAGACCACCGATGCCATTTTCAATCTCGGCCTCGCCCTCGGTGCGGTCCAATCGCTGCCGCCCGGCGTCCATCTGGCGATGAACGGCACCATTTTCGAGGCCGGCAAGGTCCGGAAAAACAGAGAGGCCGGCCGTTTCGAAGCGACCGGCCCCTGAGAATCTTTTGGGAGATGGCTCCTTGGGACACGCGAGCCAAGTCAGACAGAATTAACAGAATTTTTCAGAATTAACAGGATCGTGGAAAGCGGTCCGGTTTTTGCCTATTCTGTAAATCCTGCAAAATTCTGTTAATTCTGTTAATTCTGTTAATTCTGTCAAAATCGGGCCGGAAATACGGGTGAGAACGCTTTTGCAATCGGGCCCGGGAAAAGCGGCTGGGCTTAGTTCCGGCGCATGAAGATGCGCAGGATGTACCAAAACAGCAGGGCCACGCTGGCGAAGAGGCTCAGCGCCGCGGCCACGTGCTGGCCCGGCTGGTAGTGATACTGGATCGCGCTGGTCTGATAGAGGATGCAGGCGCTGGCGAAGACCACCATCACCACGCTGAACCAGAAGCCGAGCGTGATCGGGGTCAGGCAGGCCAGCACCACCGCGCCCAGCGCGACCATGCCGCAGACCTTGAGGAAGCCGCCCATGAAGGTGAAGTCGGTGCGGGTCGAGGACGCCACCGCCGTCAGGCCCAGCACCATCGCGCAGGTCACGACCGCCGCCTTGCCGAGCACCAGCGGGTCACCCGAGACGATCGGGGCCAGCGCCAGCATCGGCAGGAAGATGATGACTTCCGCCACCACGTAGACGGCCAGGCCGAGATACTGGGTGGAGAGCGAGGTCGAGCTGCGTGCCCAGCGGTCCGCGATGGAGCCCACCAGCGCGAATCCGCCGAGGACGAGCAGCCAGCCGATGCGGCTGCCGAAGGCGGCGCGCATGGCCACTTCGCCGAGCCCGGCCTTGAGCAGCAGGGTTTCGAGGATCGCGAAGGCCGCCATCGCCGCCGCGAGGTGCCAGTAGGTTTTCTTGACGAAATCCAGCCGCGTTTCCTGCGGGCTTTGGGCGATCGTTCCGGAGGTGGAATACGGGTTGAAATAAGGGTGCTCCGAGGCCATGGCGGGTTGTTATCTCGTCCGGAGCCGGAAATCCAGACAAGACAAACCGGCCCTTCGCGGGCGATGTAATTCCCGGCTTCACTTTCCCGCCTTTCCCATCAAAAGAACCACGTCATGCATCCGTTCCTCGACGAATCCTTCCACGTCCGCTGGTCCACCCTCGTCCCCGAAGCCGTCGAGCCGGACATCCGCCACGCGCTCGCGCAGGCCAAGGACCGCCTCGATGCCATCCGCGCCGCCGACCTTGCCGCGCTGACCTACGAGAACACCTTCGCCGCGCTCGAAAAGGCCACCGAACCGCTCAGCCGCGGCTGGGGCCTGCTCAACCACCTCGATTCCGTCAACGATGGCCCGGAACAGCGCGCCGCCCTCAACGCGATGCTGCCGGAGGTGTCCGATTTTTACGCCTCGATCCCGCTCGATGACGCGCTCTGGACCGTGCTGAAAACCTTCGGCCGCAGCGCCGCCGTCGAGCAGCTCGATCCGGTGCGCCGCCGTTTCGTGGAGGAGACGATGAACGATTTCGTCCAGTCCGGCGCCGACCTCCCGGCCGACAAGAAAGCCCGCATCGCCGAGCTGGAGGCGGAGCTTTCCAAGATCACCCAGGAATACACCGAGCACGTCCTCGATTCGACCAATGCCTGGGAGCTGGTGATCGACGATGAATCGAAGCTCGCCGGCCTCCCGGATTCCTCGAAGGCCGCGGCGCTCGCCAACGCCAAGGCGAAGGGCGTGGCCACCGAGGACAAGCCCGCGTGGCGCTTCACCCTCCAGTATCCCTCGATGGGGCCGGTGATGCAGTATCTGCATGACGATGGCATCCGCCACCAGGTCTGGGAGGCGTCCAGCAAGGTCGGGGCCACCGGCGATTTCGACAACACCGGGCTGGTCTGGAAGATCCTCGAACTCCGCCACGAGAAGGCCGCCATCCTCGGCCACGACGACTTCGCCGATCTCACGCTGCTGCGCCGCATGGCGAAGGACGGCAAGACCGCGCTGCGTTTCACCGAGGACCTCCACGCCCGTGTGAAGCCCGGCTTCCTGGCGGACTACAAGCAGCTCCGTTCCTACAAGGCCGCCGCCAACCAGGCCCCCGCCGACGACCTCCAGCCGTGGGAAACCGGCTACTGGGCCGAGCGCCAGCGCAAGGAGAACTACGATCTCGATGACGAGGCGCTGCGCCCCTACTTCCCCGTCGAGGGCGTGATGGCCGGCATGTTCGAGCTCTCGTCCCGCCTCTTCGGCATCACCATCCGCCAGCGCGAGGTGGTCTACTACGAGCGCGGCCAGCGCCCAGCCGATGCGCCTGCGGACGTCATCGAGGTCTGGCACCCCGAGGTCACCTTCTACGAGATCCACGATTCGAAGACCGGCCGCCATCTCGGCTCGTTCTATGCCGATTGGCACCCGCGCGAGCCGAAGCGCGGCGGCGCGTGGATGAACTGCCTCCACACCGGCGGCCCGGACGAGCCCCACCTCGGCCTGATCACCGGCAACATGTCGCCGCCGGTCGGTGGCAAGCCCGCCCTGCTCACCCATGGCGAGGTCGAGACCGTCTTCCACGAGTTCGGCCACCTGCTCCACGGCCTGCTCAGCGATGTGCCGGTGAAGTCGCTCGCCGGCACCAACGTGCCGTGGGACTTCGTCGAGCTGCCCTCGCAGATCATGGAGAACTTCTGCTGGGACCGCGAGTCGCTCGATCTCTTCGCCCGCCACTTCGAAACCGGCGAGCCGATCCCGGATGAACTCTTCGCCAAGATGAAGGCCGCGGAGAACTACATGAGCGCCACCGCCTTCATGCGCCAGCTCGCCTTCGGCAAGCTCGACCTCGATCTGCACATCCACTTCGACCACTACCGCGGCCGCGACCTCGACGCGGTGGACCGCGAGATCCTCGCCGACTACCGCACGCCGCTGAAGACCGACACGCCGTCGATGGCGCGCCGCTTCAACCACCTCTTCAGCAGCCCCACCGGCTATGCCGCGGGTTACTACTCCTACAAGTGGGCCGAGGTGCTGGATGCGGACGCCTTCACCCGCTTCAAGAAGGAAGGCGTGCTCAATCCCGAGACCGGCTATTCCTTCCGCGAGCACATCCTCAGCAAGGGCAACTCCGCTCCGGTGGACGAACTCTACCGCCGCTTCATGGGCCGCGATCCCGAACTCGAGCCGCTGCTCGTCCGCGCCGGGATCGCGTGACCGGCCATTGCCCGGATTTTGAAGCCGCCGTTCATCCTCCCTTGAAAGGGGTGGGATGAGCGGCTACCCTTCCGGCGGCTGGTTCACCCGGGATGGGAAGCTGGCCCCCCGGCTCCCACACCTCCAACCCACCCTCCTTTGAATGGAACATTCCCGGCAGAACAGGGGTTCGTTTGGAAACACGACGATCCGCGGCTCGGAATCCCCACCGCCATCCTCGGAGGTTGGCCCCACGACCAGCAGCGACCAGCTTGCGTTGCCCTTAACCGAGAGCGAACGAAAGGAATCCGCCAGGCATTTGAGCAAGCTCCATCCCGCGGAGCGGTTTCACTTGATGATTGGCAAGAGGCCTTCGAAACGCTCTGCCGACGGCACCGGGTCCCTCTGATCGACCTGGAGCAACTGGGCATTTTCCACGATGAGGACAGTCTCATCTCCTCGCGGATCCTCATTCCTCTCAGGCCCGGCGCCGAGGCCTCGCCCTTCCGCGATGATGCCTTCGGGGTGGTCTACAAATTGTTCGATCTGAGGATCGACGGCAGCCTGGGCAAGGCCGCGACCCTCGTCTCCAGAGGCGAGGGCCGGTTCGATGTCGAGCTGCGGAACGCGGACCTGATGACCACCCTGGCGAAACTCGCCCTTTTGAACCAGGCCGGTGGACTGCCGACTGAAATCGCCGGGCTGTCGACGGATGGGAATTACCTCGTCGTCAAACAACCACTGGCGAAGGAAATCCCGGACCAAACGGCGGGCTCCAGATTGCTGAAACAAAACCAGCACAAGGCGCTCGGCATGATGTACGGCCTGCTCCCGGAAACCACCACCTGTTCCCGGACCGTCGGCGTTCTCTGGCTGAACGGGGAAGGTTGGCTGGTCACGGATCTGCATGAGCGGAACATCATGTTGGATGATCGGAACCGTCCCTCGGTGATCGATGCGCTGGTCGCACCGGTGCCGGTGGAATACCTCCGCGATTGCCGCTGGCTGCGCAACGCTGTCGACGATGCCCGCTGCTTGAGAGAAGGCCGGCCGATTACGCGGATCGAGTTCGGTGAAGGCGTGAGCGACGATGATTTGTGATCCGGACTTCCTTCGGCGTTGTCAGGGCGGTTGACTTCTCCACCGGACTCGCCAAAAGCGAGTCATGCTGAGCGCATGGCCCGTTTTGTGTCTTACCGCCTGTATCGTCGCCGCTCGTGCGGAGGACGTGACCCAGGCATGGCGGCTGGCCGCACCACCTGAAGCGCTTCAGGAAGGCGTGGAGATCCCGGAGACCCCTGTTCCTTCCGTGTTCTCTTCGAAGGGCGACGGGCTGGTGGATCTCAGCAAGGCGCTGCGCGCGGAAGAGACGTTTGGGCAAGGCGCTTGGTTGGTCTGGAACTCGACACGCCGCCTGTTGATCGCCCGCGGCAACCGCTACACGCTCGATCGCGCGGACTTGAGGCCGTTTCTCCAAGAGCCCCATTTGGCCGGCATTTCGCTCGCATGGTATCGTGGAATTGCCCCGGGTGACCCTTTGCCTGCCGGAGCCAAGCCTGTTTACCGCTCGGAAGTCATCGACCGGCCGGGTTTCAAATCCGACACCCGGTGGGAGGTATCCGGAGCGGGGACCTTGGGCGAGATCGATGTGGAAGCGGAGCCAATCCTGACGGATGATCGCTTGGCGGCGGATATCCGCTTGGCCGTGGATTGGAAGGAAGCGCGGGAAGGCGGCCCGCTGAAATGGCGCTTCATGAGTAGTTTCCTGACCGAGACATCGAGGGACAGGGAGCGGGTGATTTCCCAGGTGGTGTCCCCGACCGGCGAGTCCTGGACCGTGACGGTCAAGGCGCGTGACTTGCTTTTGGATGGCTCGCCTGCAGAGACGTCCTGTTTGAGAGAAGTCGCGGGCAAGGCAGAGTTCGTGAGGCAGCGTACGCCGGATCATCTGGTTCATCGTTTGGGGACTGTCACCGTCCAAGGCTCCCTGCTCACCGTGGCGGAGCTCGATCTCGGAGCGGATGAGGCGAGAGGGATCTTCAAAACGGCTGGATACGACGTGCCGGAGGAGCCGCAGAACCCCTTTGACGCCGCCGAACGGGGTGGGATCGATGTGCCACGACCGGCGGCTTGCCAGGACGCAGTGATTCCAGACGGGTTGAGGGAATTCGCGCCGGTGACCATGTGGGATCTCAAACCGCCGCTGGTCAAACTGGGTCTGCCGTTGGCGGATGGCGATTATGCTGCATTCGATCCGCGGTTGAGGCGTCTGGTGGTGGCGTCCAAGGATGCGGAGAGCCTGAGGCATGTGGAGGATCTGCTCATGCCCATGTGCAACCTGCCACCGCCTCTCAATCTGACGGCCACGTTCCGTGGAGTGGCGGGTGGGGAGGCGAATGGCCCGGTTGTGGCCGGAGCGAGGCTGTTGGTCCGCAGCGGGCAAAAGCAAGTTCTCACCTGTGAGGATCAAAATGAAAACCTCATGCTGTCCTTCGAGGTTGAGCCGGAATTGAAGGAGAACGGGCAAATCCTCGAACTCCGCCACGAACTGGATCTCGACGGTTTCCCGACCTTGCCGGGATTGGCTGCCAAAGGGAAGCTCACCGTCGTCAAGGGACGTGAGACCCCCTTCGGCACGGCCGAAACCGGTGAGCGGAAGATCACCCTGTCGATGAAGGTGGATGTCGATCCCGTGGTGATCGAGAGGGAACGATAGGCTTCCAGGTTCTTGCGAATGGTTCATGTATTTGCGACAAGCGGATCATGTATCGGATAGGACTGGCCTTGGTTCTGGTTGTGGCTTCCTCCGTTCGGGCGGATGAGGCGACCGCGGCCTGGCATTTCGCGGTCTCGCCGGTGGCGGAATTGACGGCCCCCGGTGGGCCTACCGAGGGACCCAGCGATCCGTTCAGTCCTGCTCCGTTCGTTGTGGTGCCGGAACCCGGGGCAGTCGTGGCGAAGGAGATCCCGGAGCCACCCTCGCTCACGGTGTTTGCGGCCAAGGGCGATCGGTTGTTCGACCTGGGCCCGGCGTTCCAGCGCGTGTCGAAGATGTCGGCGGGATCCTGGGTGATCTGGAATGAAACCCGGCACCTGCTCATTGCCCATGGGGATTTGTCATTGCTCGGCACGGTGGAGCGGTTTTCCCGCTTCGAGAGACAGCCGAAGATGGCGACCCTTTCATTCGAGTGGTTCCGCGGGAATGACCCGGCGGACAAGCCGGTGCGGCGCGTGGAATGCCGGGGGCGATCCGGGAGAGAGCTGGCCGGGAGCTGGAAAGCGACGGATGTACTCCCGGCTCCGGGCATTGCCTCGGTGAAGTTCAGCGGGCAGCCGGAGTTCGCGGACTCCCCGGACACGATCGACCTGCCCTTCAAGCTGGAATGGGCCGAGCGGTGCCAGGACGGCGATCTGTCGTGGTCAGTCGATTCCGGGGTCAGCATCGCGGATGCGAGTTCCAAGTCACTGCTCTTTTTCCAGGTGGTGTCGCCCTCGGGAGAGACCTGGAGGATCTGCGGTGAGGCGCACCGGGTGCTAGCGGATGGCACCTTGTTGCGGGAGGCCCGTTGGGTGGAGCGTGCGGGGAAGGCGGAAGCCTTGGTGCCGGGGGTAGACGATGCCTACCTCAAACCCGCGCTCGAAGTGGAGATCGCCGGCACGAAGCTGACGAAGAAAACCTACTGGTTGCCGGTTGAAGCCATCAAGGGGCTGACTGCGGATCCTTCCGCTGCCGATGCCCTATCGGGCCTGAAGGAGATCAAGGTGCCCGCTTCCTTGCTGGGGGGGATCGGCGGCAAGCTGCTGGATGTGAAACCGCTGCTAAAGAATTGCGGAATCGTTTTGGGGGAGCGGGATTGGGCTTGCTACGATCCGATGCGGAACGAGTTGCACTTGGCCGTGGTGGAACAGGGGGCTTTGCCTCTGTTGGACCAGATCGACATGTTGGTCGAGCCAGGGTGCACGTATCCTCCTAGAAACGTTCGGGTGGGCCTGCGGATGGTGGAGCAAGGGGCAACTCCGGCGGCGGTGAAAGAAATGAGCGTCACCGGTCGATCAGGCCGGAGAGCCGTGGTGGATTGCGCGGGGAAGGGCGGGAACCTGCTGCGGTGGATTGTCGAACCGACAATCGGAGATAGTGATTCGCTCGTCGATCTCCACCACGAATGCCTATTGCCCGCGGCAATGGCGGGAGCGGTCGTCGAGGCTTCGGCCAATGTCACGTTGGCAGTGGGCCGTGACCTGGAGTGGCAGGTTTCCGAGGCGGGTGGGAAGAGAACGGGGCTGTTGCTGCGTGCCGAAGTGGTGCGGGCGCTGGGCAGTGAAGACACCCGGTGATCCATCGATTTCCACGATGAACCGCTCGCCACAATCGATTGGATAAAGCCCGCCGGCTCATGTTAGATCCTTCCTGAACGTCCTTCCGTTTTTTGACCCATGAATGATCCCCTCCGCCAGGCCGAGCTTGCCGCCGCGATTGACCGGCTCCGGAAACGGCTGGAGAACGTGGAGACGAAGCACTGGGAATCGATCGTCAAACTGAAGGCCGATCTCGACGTGCTGGAGCAGCAGGTGGGGCTCGAGCTGCCGGAGGAAACGCCGCCGCCGATGCCGGTGGTGGAACCGGAGCCGCCGCTTCTGAAGCATCTGCAGGAGGCGAAGCACGAGGCGGAGATGCATGTGGTCGCCATGTCCACGCCACCGCCGCTTCCGCCTTCGGCTCCTTCCCCGGCCCTTTCGGCCGCGGTTCCGCAGCCGAAGATCGAGACGAAGGTGATGCCGGACCCGCGTCTGCCGGTGCCTCCACCGATGCCGAAGGCCGAGGCATTCGAACAGCAGCTCGGCAAGGTGTGGCTGGTGCGGATCGGGATCGTGCTGCTGCTCACCGGCCTCGTGCTCGGCGCGAACTGGGCCTACCACAACTGGATCCACCGTCTGCCGCCGGGCGTGCGGCTGGCGATCATGTACACCTGGTCCTTCGTGATCGGCGGCACCGGTTGGAGGCTGTCGCGGAAGGAGGGCTACCAGCGCTACGGCGAGGTGTTGGTGGCCGGTGGACTGGCGTTTTTCTACTACTGCACCTACGCGGCGCATCACGTGGCGCGCGTGCGGGTGATCGAGAACCCGGTGCTGGCGGCGGTGCTGCTGCTCGGGGCCGCGGGCTTGATCGGAGCGGTGTCATGGCTCCGGCAATCGCGGGCCACGGCGGTGATGGGGATCGTGCTGGCGTCCTACGCTACCATGATCCAGCCGCTCGACTGGCTGTCGTCGCTTTCAAACCTGTTCCTGGCCGCGATGGGTATCGCACTGATGCTGCGGCCGGGCTGGAGTGGTCCCGGCATTGCCTCGCTGGTGGGCACCTACGCGGCCTTTGGCGGCTGGCAGCTCCTCGGTGCGGCGGGCGCGGGTCAGGGCGACGCACGGGCGACCCTGTGGTTTCTGCCGGGAAGCTGGGCGATTTTCGCCATCCCAGGTATGCTCGGTCGTTTCCGCGAGTCGCTGGGCGACCGTGGCCGCGCGTTCTTCACCGCGGCGAACAACGGGCTGTTCTTCCTGACCTTCACCCTGGTCTGGCTGTCGCGCTACGGACCGGTGGGCTTCTGGAAAGTGCCGGCGGTGTTCGGTGCGGTGCTGGTGATCATGGGCGCGCTCGGCCGCAAGCGCGAGGACACCGCGGCGGCGTCGAACCTGGTGCAGGGACTCGCCGCGCTGAGCCTGGCGGTGGTGTTGAAGTTCGATGGCTACCACCTCGCGCTGGCGTTGGCGGGTGAGTCGCTGGCCCTTGCGATCGCGTTCCACCGTTTCCGGAAGACCCCGGAACTGGCGTTCTGCCTGGCGGCGGGTCTGGGAGCGGCCTTGTTCGAGCTGTTCCTCAAGGAGATCGAGAATCCGGCGGGGCCGATGTGGAGCGGTGTGCTTGCGGCGGTGCTGGTCGCGGGCTCGGCGTTGATCGTGCGCTTCAATGTGGATCGCCCCGCGGAGGGGACGACTTCCACTGAACTGCGGTCGGCCTCCGCGGCGTTGTTCTATGCGGCGCTGGCCATTCTCCAGTGCGGCTGGGTGGCGCGTCTCGATGATGTGCTGAAGCTGCCGGTGGTCTGCGGGCTGTCGGCGGGGTTTGTCGCACTCTCGCTGCTGGTGGACCGCCGCCGCTGGCTGCCGGAGGTGGCGTGGGCGTCCGGGTTCTTCTCCGTCGCGGCGATCGCTTACGCACGGCTCGATGGAAGCATCGCCGGATTCGGTTGCGCGCTCGCGGCCACCTTCGCGGCGTGCCTGCTGTGGCATCGCCCGAAGCCCGTGCCGGAAACCGACCTGTGGTTCACCAGCGATCCCGCGGAATCACCGCAGGCCTTTGGGTGGCTCCAATCGCTGCTGGTGCCGCTGGTGTTCTACAAGCTGCTGAACCTGCTGCAACCGGTGGTGGCCTGGCAGGTGGCGCCGCTGGCGGTGGCTGCGGTGGCGTTCGTGGCGCTGGCCCGGTTCCTGAAAATGCTGCGTCTCGAGTTCACCGCGCCGTTCCTGAACATCGGCGCGCTGCTCATCGTCTGGCACGCCATCCTCACCCACCAGGAAGGCGTATCGAAGGCGATGTCGTTCACGCCCGCGGTGGCGGCGGCGGGGATGGCGCTGCTCTCAAGCTGGCGTCGTGACCAAGCCACGACTCTCCCACAGGTGGTGATCGCGCGCGGCACGCTCTTCGTCGCGTGGGCGGCGGCTTTGCTCTACGCCGTGCCGCGCGGCTTCATCGACCTGATGGCCCTGTCCGCGGCGGCGGCTTTCGCGCTGGCGTGGTGGCGGAAGCAGATCGCGCCCGTCGATGCCTGGGGATGGACCTTCGCCTCGCTGGTGGCCTATGCACACGTGCTGCTCTTCGGGTGGCAATCGCGGTTCCACGGCTACCTGTTCGAAGGCGTGGTGCTGGTGCTCCTGGTGGCGGGGATCGCGCTGGTGACGCCGAAGGTGAAGCCCGCGGGGATGTTGAAGGGCTTCGTGGACAAGACGCTGCCGTGGCTGGCCTGCGGGCTTTTCACCGTCTGGAGCACTCGTATCGTGGTGGACGAATACGGCTGGAGGTCGGTGGTGGTGCTGTGGACCATCAGCGGCTTCGGGCTGGTGTCGCTCGGCCTGCTGCTGGACCGCGTGACCTCCCGCAAGACCGGCTTCATCCTGCTGGGCTTGGCGTTGTGCAAACTGTTTCTCGCGGACGTGTGGGACTTCACCACCTTCATGCGGGTGGTCTCGTTCGTCGCGCTCGGCCTGGCGCTGGTGGTGCTGGGCCTGTTCTATCACCGCTTCGCGCCGATGATGAAGCGGCTGCTGGACGAGGAGGCTCCGAAGGAGGGCGGGAGTTGAGCCTTTAGGCGAGGAGGGTTTTTAGAGGGAGGCGGAGGCCTGAAAGTTTGCTCGTTTTCAGGGTTCAGTTTTCAGGAAGAGAAGCCGGGCTTTCGCGGGGCCTATTCCACGATCTCCGGCTCTTCCTTTTGCGATTTTTGCGCCTCTTTGCGGCTAAAATCTCCAGATCCTCCGCCCCCGGGAAGACCTTCCTCGCCTAAAGGCGCAACTCCTTAAGAAAACCTGACTGTTAGACTCTGTGGCTTGCCGGTTACCGGATTCGGGGCCATGATGCGGGCCATGATGCGCCGTCTGCTTCTCCCGGTCCTCGGGCTGCTCTCCACGCTCCCGGCCTTTTCGCAGGCCTTTGCGCCGATCGCGGACCGGCCGCCGGCGATCACCCGTGAGTTCCGCGGCGCGTGGGTGGCCTGCATCTACAATCTCGACTGGCCCAGCTCGAAGGGCCTGGGCGCGGCCCAGCAGCAGGCGGAACTGCGCGGCATCCTCGACAAGATGGCGGCGCTCAATATGAACGCCGTGGTCTTCCAAGTCCGCCCGCACTGCGACGCGGTCTACCAGTCGTCCATCGAGCCCTGGAGCCCGTGGCTCACCGGCACCATGGGCAGCTCGCCCGGCTACGATCCGCTGGCCTTCTGTGTCCGCGAGGCCCACGCCCGCGGGATCGAGGTCCACGCGTGGTTCAATCCCTTCCGCGCCATTTCCAGCAGCTCGATCACCTGCTGCAGCAGCCACGTGACCTGCGCGAACCCGCGGATGGTGAAGCCCTACGGCTCGATGAAATGGTGCGACCCGGCGCTGCCGGAAACCCGCTCCCGCGCCACCGGCGTGATCCTGGACGTGGTGAAACGCTACGATATCGATGGCGTGCACATGGACGATTACTTCTACCCCTATCCGTCCGGCGGCATGGTCTTCAAGGACGGCAAGACCCCGGCCGAGCGCCGCGCCTACGTCGACGGCTTCGTGAGCAACCTCTACTCGGCGGTCAAACAGCAGAAGCCGTGGGTGCGGGTCGGCATCAGCCCCTTCGGCATCTGGCGCCCCGGCGTCCCGGCGGGCATCGAGGCCGGTCTGGACGGTTACGAAAACCTCGCCTGCGATTCGCGGAAGTGGCTGGCCAACGGTTGGGTCGACTACCTCGCCCCGCAGCTCTACTGGCGGAATGCCCCGGCGAAGCAGAGTTTCTCGACCCTCCTCTCCTGGTGGCGCCAGCAGGGCAGCCGCCCGGTGTGGCCGGGCATCGCCACCGCCCGCATCAACAGCTCCGAGGACCCGGGCCGCCCGGCCTCCGAAATCATCAACCAGATCCAGCTCAGCCGCTCGATCGGCCGCAACTACGTGGGCAACATCCAGTGGAGCGCGAAGAGCCTGGTCACCAACCGCGGCGGCATCGCCACCCAGCTCGCCAGCACCTACACCCAGCCTGCGGCCGTGCCGCCGATGCCGTGGGTCAGCAGCCGCGCCCCGGCTTCGCCCGGCGTGAGCGCCCAGACCAATGGCGGCGGCACCTTCGTCCGCTGGGTGATCTCGGATGCGAACACCGCCAAGGTGGCCATCCAGGCTCGCTACGGCAGCCAGTGGAAAATGGTGAAGGTCGCGCCCGCATCGGGGAATGGCATCACCATTCCGGCGGCGGACGCGGTGGCGGTGACGGCCATCGACCGCTTCGGGTCGGCCAGCGCGCCGAAGGTGCTGGGTCGCCACGGAAGCTGACCGGGCCGGGGGATTTTCCTTTGCAAAGCCCCGCAACTCGTTTATAACCCGCGGGTCCCCGGCGGCCACCGCTGCTCCTTACCTCCTGAATGAAAGCAACTGCATTTGTCTGTGCATCGGGCGCCCTGTTCGCGACCTGGCTGACAATCACTTACGTCCGCGATGTCTCTCCGAAGGACTATCCGGCGCTGGGCAAGGGTTCGGTTCCGGTGTCCGCCCAGCGGGTGGCTCCGGCCGTCCATGAAGGCTCCTTGATCTCCCTAGAGGAGACCCGTGAGGCCCCGGTGGCGCATCTGGATACTCCTTCTCAGGAGCCCGGCGTGTTCCCGCATTGATTGGTTCCCGGGATCCTGGCAGCGTCAAAGCGATGGCCGAGGAACCTGCGAAGCCGTTCGAACTGGAAGTCGAGGCGGGCGTCCATTGGTGGTGCGCCTGCGGGCGCTCCAGCTTCCCGCCGTTTTGCGATGGCTCCCACAAGGGCACCGGCATGCAGCCGGTGAAGTTCGAGGTGGGCCAAAGGACCACCGTGCGATGGTGCAAGTGCCCGCAGACTGGGCGCGCGTTGCGGTGCGTGGGGGGGGAGTCGAGCCTTTAGGCGAGGAAGGTCTTCCGGGGAGGCGGAGGCCTGAAAGTTTGCGAGTTGGCAGTGTTCAGTTTTCAGGAAGAGAAGACGGGCTGTAGCGGAACCCGTTCCACGGGCTCCAACTCTTCCCTTTTGCGATTTTTGCGCCTTTTTGCGGCTAAAATCTCCAGATCCTCCGCCCCCCGGAAGACATTCCTCGCCTAAAGGCTCAACTCCTTCAGAGCGACCGCTTCGCCGGGGCGGCGATGATGCCTTCCTCGGTCTCCTGCTTGAGGCGGAGCTGGCCGCAGGCGGCGTCGATGTCGTGGCCCTTTTCGAGGCGCAGGGTGGCGGAAACCCCTGCGTTCTTGAGGATGTCCCGGAACGCCTTGCAGCGGGTTTCGCTGGGGCGGACCCAGTCGAGGCCCTCCACGGTGTTGTAGGGGATGAGGTTCACCTTCGCGTTCAGGCGGCGGGCATGGCCGGCGAGGATGCGGGCCTGCTCGAGCGAGTCGTTCACGTTGTCGATCAGGATGTACTCAAGCGTGAGGTGTTGCTTCTTCTTCGAGTTCCAGTAGTCGAGCGCGCCGAAGAGCTCGTCCGTGCCCCACTTCTTGTTCACCGGCATGATCTGGCCGCGGACCTCGTCGGTCGCGCCGTGGAGCGAGATCGCGAGGCGGATCTGCTGGGGGTGATCGGCCAGTTTCTGGATCTGCGGGACCAGGCCGGAGGTGGAGATCGTCAGGTGGCGGGCTCCGAGATGGAGGCCCCACTCCGAGGTGATGATCGAGATCGCGGTGAGCAGGTTGTCGAGGTTCGCCAGCGGCTCGCCCATGCCCATGAAGACGAGGTTGTCCACGCGCTCGCCGCTGAGCATCTCGGCGGCCAGCACCTGCCCGGCGATCTCGGCGGGCTGGAGGTGGCGGGTGAACCCGGCCAGACCGGAGGCGCAGAACTTGCAGCCGTAGGCGCAACCGACCTGGGAGGACACGCAGAGCGTGCGGCGGTCCGATTTCTCGCCGTAGAGCGCGGGGTTCGCCGGAATGAGCACGCTTTCCACGTAGCGGTGGTCGTGGAGGCGGAAGAGGAACTTGCGGGTGGTGTCGTGGCTGCCCTGGGTGTGGGTGTGCTCCAGCGCGTGGAGGCGGAAATGCTCCGCCAGCTTCGCTCGCAGGGCCGCGGAGAGGTTGGTCATTTCGTCAATCGACGAGACCTTCTTCTTCCAGATCCAATTGAGGATCTGCCCGGCCCGGAACGCGGGTTCGCCCTCGCCCTTCAGCCATTCGGCGAGGGTCTCCGGGGTCATTCCAGTCAGGGCGGGCTTCAGATCGGTCACGGCGCTTCCGTAAGTCTTAACGGGTGAATGGTAAATGGCGAATCGCGAAAGCTCGGAAAGGCAGGGATTTCAACCACGGATGAAGAGGATGGACACGGATGGGAAGAGTGTGGAGCCGGGTGGAACCCCGAATCCCTGTCATCCGTGAATATCCTCTTCATCCGTGGTTCAAAAATCTGAAGTACCGTTCCCGCCTTGCCCTCCGCCGTGGGACGGGTTGAATGGGCGGCGAACCACCGTTCACGACCATGGGAAGAGCCTTTGAATGCCGACGCCGCGCCAAGGAAGCACGCTGGGACACGATGTCCCGGGTGTTCCCGAAGCTTTCCAAAGCCATCACCATGGCCGCGAAGAACGGCGGGCCGGACCCGGCGGGCAACGCCCCGCTGCGCATGGCCATCGCCAACGCCAAGGCCCAGAACCTGCCGAAGGACAAGATCGACGCCGCCATCAAGCGTGCCGCCGGCAATGACGCCGCGGACATCGTGGAGGTTTACTACGAGGGCAAGGGCCCGCACGGCAGCCTGTTCTACATCGAGTGCGCCACCGACAACACCAACCGCTCGGTGGTGAACCTGAAGACCATCTTCAACAAGAACGGCGGCCAGATCGTCCAGAGCGGTCAGCTCGATTTCATGTTCAACCGCAAGGCGGTGGTGGAGTTCGAGGTGACGCCGGACATGAACCTCGAAGAAATCGAGTTCGCCCTGATCGACAGCGGCCTGGAAGAGCTCAATGTTGAGGACGGCCTCGCCCGCGCCATCGCCCCCTACACCGAATTTTCCGCCCTCACCCAGGGCGTCGAAGCGCTCGGCATCGCCACCAAGAAGGCGGGTCTCGAGCGCATTCCGACCACCCCGGTGGAACTCACCGAGGCCCAGATGGACGAGGTGCAGGTGATTCTCGACAAGGTTGAGGACGACGACGACGTGCAGGTGGTGTTCACCAACATCGCCTGATCGGACCGATCAAGTATTGCCGGGGACGCGGACCGGAATCGTGTCCCCGGACAGCCACTTGCGGAGCACGCCGCGATCGGCCGTGAGGTGGCCGGTCACGCGGTAGTTCGAGCGCTTCAGCACCCCGGCCTCGGCGCTGGGTTCGTCGACCACGCACCACGGCTGTGAGCCGGACGAGTGGATCATGTGGAAATCGTCGGCCGTGTTCACGAGGAAGCCGACGTGGGAATCCAGCCCCACGATCGAAATACCGGGCTCGGCGGCGTGAACGGCGGCGGCGAAGGCGTCGTACGGCTGTCCCGCGGTGCGGTGGCAGGCTTTGGCGTCCAGGAAACTGCGCATGATGTTCTCGGACGCCTGCTGGGCGAGGCGGGCGCGGTCCACCCGGAAGCCCGCGTCGCGCAGGAGGGTGGCCACGAAGTAGCCGCAGGCGATCTTCCCGCCGCCGGGCTCGGTGGCGGTGCCGTTGAAATCCCACGGCGTGCCCAGCCAGCAGCGCATCATCGCGGGAAGCTGGGATTCGAGGGCGGTACGGGCTTCGTTCTCGATGGACTCCTTTTCGCGCGCGTTGCGGGTCTTTTTCCAGCGGGTCGCGAGGGATTGCCGCCGGGCCGCGAGTTCCTGGCACAGGCTCGCGTAGCGGGCGGCATTCGGCTTCGGGCCGGGATCGGGGAGGGTGGCTTGCGGCGCGAGCTTCTGCAGCTCGGGCGCGAATTTCCATGCCGCCGCTCCGAGGACGGTGGCGATTCCCAGCAGCCAGACCAGTTTCCGCATCGGGGTGGGAGGGTGGCAGGCGGGACCCGCTTGCCAATGACAGTTTCGATAACGTGGCGGTGGGCGGCGCTCTTTCCTTGGCCTCGTCCGCATGGTCGTGGAATGCTTCAGCCATGACGAAATCGGAGCGTGTCGCCCACGTGTCCCGCCGCTTGGACGAGCTGTATCCGGAGACCCCGATCCCGCTCGACCACACCGACGCGTTCACGTTGCTGATCGCGGTGCTGCTTTCCGCCCAGTGCACGGACGTGCGGGTGAACCAGATCACGCCGGCCCTGTTCGCCCGTGCGAACACGCCGGAGGCGATGATGGAGGTGCCGGAGGAGGAGATCCGCTCAATCATCCGGCCATGCGGGCTGTCGCCGCAGAAGGCCTCCGCGATCTCGCGGCTGTCCCGGATTCTGGTGGAAGAGCATGGCGGCGAGGTGCCCGCGGATTTCGATGCCTTGGAAGCGCTGCCTGGGGTGGGCCACAAGACCGCCTCGGTGGTGATGGCCCAGGCCTTCGGCGTGCCCGCCTTCCCGGTGGACACCCACATCCACCGGCTGGCGAAACGGTGGAAACTCAGTTCCGGGCGCAACGTGGTGGAGACCGAGCGCGACCTGAAGAAGCTTTTCCCCAAGGCCCGCTGGAACCGCCTCCATCTCCAGATCATTTTCTACGGCCGAGAGTACTGCACCGCCCGCGGTTGCGATGGCACGAAGTGCCCGCTGTGCCGCGAATTGTTCGAACGGAAGACTCCGGTGAAACCGTAGCCCTTTTCCCGATGGCCATCCCACGCTCCATCATCCCCTGCGCCGTGGCCGCCCTGGTGGCGGTGGTGCCGGCCCGTGCGGTCGAGGCGGAAGGGGAACTGGGCAAGCTCGTGACCGAGGCGCTCGCTGCGATGGACGCGGAGAAATGGGACGTGGCGCTACCGCTGTTGGTCAGAGTGACCGACACCTACGACAAGGAAGCGGCGAAACTCTACGGCGCGCAGTTCGGCGTCATCTGGTACCGCCGCGGCATCTGCGAGCTCCAGCTCCGGAGCTGGAAAGAGGCAGCGGCCTCCTTCCAGCGCTGCTACCAAGGCTATCCGAACACCGGCACCGATCGCGGCAATCTCTATCACAAGAAGGCGCTGCTGAAATGGGGCGATGCGGCGGTGGGCGCGGGCGATTGGGACCTCGCGACCCGGATGTTCCGGAAGTTCCTCGATGAGCGGGACCGCAACGCGGACTCGTTCCCACAGGGCATCTTCCACGTGAACTTCGCGGTCAGCCAGTTCAAGCTCGGCCAGCTTGCGGAAGGCTGTGAGAACCTCGAGATCGCGTTGCGGAACAAGGAGACGTTTCCGACTCCGGATGCCGCACTGGTGACGGGTTTCCAGGAACTGGTGGCCGCCGCGATCCGCGAGAAGAACGAGGCTGCCCTGTTGGACTGCCTGACGAAGAACCGCGCCGACCTCACCTTCGCACCGGCGGATGCCGCGGCCTACGGGCGCACCTATCTGAAGCTGGCGGCGGACGCGACCGCGGCGGGATTCCGCCGCGCGGCCTTCGCGATCTATCAATTGGTGCCGGACACCAGCGTGGCGATCGATGCCCTGAAGGCGGGGCTCGCCGCGCTGTCCGCGCGGCCAGCGCTGGTCGATAGTGCCCGCTTGGTCGACCGCGCGCGGATGCAGGCGGATCTCGCCAAGCTGGAGGAGGAACGCCGTGGCGGCCAGTCCATGGAGGTGGTGAAGCTGGCGGGGATCGCGCTGCTCCACGAGCAGGCTGGCAATCTCCGCGGTGCCTGCGCGGCTTACGAGCAACTGGAGCGCTACTACCCGCGAGCCGCGGCCCGGGAAGAGAATTTGTTCAATCTCGTGCGCACCTCGTCGCTCATCGGCGAGCCCCTCAAAATGGACCAGCACGGCCGCAAGTTCCTCGCGGATTTCCCGAAGTCCGGCCATGCGGCGGAGGTCCGGAACACGATGCTCACCACTTTGTTTTTCGGCGGGCTCTACGACCGCTGCGTGGACCTCGCGACCCCGCTGGTCGGGAGCCTGCAAGCAGGGACCAAAGACCACGATCTCTGCCTGCACGTGCTCGGAGGCGCGCTCTATTACACCGGGCAGGCCGAGAAGGCCCAGCCGCTCCTCGATGAGCACGTTACGAAGTATCCGACGAGCCGCTTCGCCCTGGACGCGCTCTATTTCCAGGCATCGAACCGGACCCGCCTCCAGGATTGGGCGAAGGCGGGACCGTTGCTCGATGGCTTCCTGGCAAAGGCGGCGGAGCGGCCGGGCAACCCGTTCATCGCCTACGCGCTCTACGACCGCGCGTGCGTCCATGCCGCGAATCATGAAACCGCGCCAGCCTTGGAAACGATCGCGCGGTTGGGCCGGGAGTTTCCGGAAGCGGACAATCTCGACGTGGCGATGAATCTGAAAGGGACCGTGTTGGAAGCCGCCAACGATCCCGCGGGCGCGGAAGCCGCGTTCAAGAAAGCGATCGAACTCGCGCGCGGTCGGGATCATGCGGGCGTGGCCGAGGACGCCAAGGCGAACCTGGCGCGCATCCAGGAAGCCGCCAAGACGAAGCGCCGGGAGGAAGGAGGGCCGCGTCGATGAAACTACTGGTGATGTTCGCCCTGATGTGGGCCGCTTGCTTGTCGCCGATCCGTGCGGAGGCTCCTCCCGCGGCGGTCCGGGCGTATCTCATCCAGGAGAGCGGCGATTTCCAGGAGGTGTGGCTGACCGCCGTGGCGGACCGTGTGCTGCACTACCGGGAGACGGAGCTGGCGGGGCCGGTGGCCGAAATGGACGCGGCCAAGGTGAAGTCGGTCTACTTTTTCAAACCGCAGTCGCTCCGGGAGGCGCTGGCGCTGTACCGTGGCCGGAAATACAAGGAGGCGCGGGAGCGCTTCGCCGCGGTGCGGGCGACCTATCAGGCGATCCACGATCTGGCGGAAAACCCGGCCTCGATCGCGGGCTTTTACGAATTGGAGTGCCTGCGCCAGATGGACGATCCGGAGGCGCTCGCGAAGGCGCTGGAAACCTTCCGCAGCAGCGGCTTGGTCCGGGACTGTCAGTTGCGACAACTGGAGATCCTGGTGTTCTGGGACGCGCTGCGGACGAAGAGCTGGGAAAAACTCGACGCAATGGCGGTCGAGCGTGCGGACGAGGAACTGCCGGGCTACCAGCGGGCACAGATCGCCTTTTGTCATGGGGTCGCCTTGGAGAATCTCGGCAAGCCGACCGAGGCGCTTGATGCCTACAACACGGCGATCACCGCGGACGGCGGTGCCTCCGAAACGATCGCGCGCCAGGCGGCGCTCAATGTCCTGCGCATCCACAAGGCGGACCCGGACGTGCAGACGGCGATCCGGCGCTGGGGCTCGGCGGACGAGGCGCGGGACGTGGCGGGCCGCCAGCACCTGTTGGAGGCCGCGGCCGTGGCGCGGTTGTATGAGGACACGCTGGGGGCGGGGCAACCCTTGCCGGGACCGTTCAAGGAGTTCCTGAAATACGGTGCTCCCGTGGCGCCGTGACGAGGCCATTGTGCTTGGAGTGGATCGGGAAAAAGGCTTTCATGGCGGGCGATGGCGGACGCTCTGGTCGATGATTTCATGCGCTTCCTCGATACCGAGAAGAGCGCGTCGCCGCTGACGCAGCGGAATTACCTGGAAGCGCTCGGGGCCTTCGAAACCTGGCGGGGCGAGCGCTTCGCGGGGTGGAAGGACTGCGAGGCGGATGAATTTCGCGCCTACCTGTTCGAGCTGATGAAGCAGGGCTTCAAGCGGGCCACGATCCGGCTGCGGTTCGCGGCGCTCCGTTCGTTCTACAAGTTCGTGGTGCTTCGCCACGGGCTGGCGAACAGCCCGGTGGCGCTGGTGGAGCTGCCGAAGCCAGAGCGTTCCCTGCCGGTGGTGCTGAGCCTCGCGCAGATGGAGGAGCTGCTCGAGATGCCGAAGAAGCTGCCGCTGCCGAAGCAATCGGTGGCATGGATCCCGGCGCGGGACACCGCCATCCTCGAGTTGTTCTACTCCTGCGGCCTCCGCATTTCGGAGCTCACCGGCCTGGAGGTGGGGGACGTCGATTTCGTGTCGGGCACGGTTAGGGTGACCGGCAAAGGAGCGAAGGAACGGATCGTGCCGGTGGGCGGCCCAGCGATGACGGCGATCCAGCACTATCGGCAGCAGGCTCAGGTTTCCTCCGGGCCGCTGTTCGTCAGCAAGGTCCGCGCCCGCATCACCCAGCAGGCGATCGACCAGCTCCTGAAGAAGTATCTCAAGTACAGTTCGATTCCCTTCAAGATCAGCCCCCACAAGCTCCGCCACACCTTCGCCACCCACCTGTTGGATGCCGGGGCGGACCTGCGCTCGGTGCAGACCCTGCTGGGCCATGCCTCGCTCTCCACCACCCAGATCTACACCCACGTCACCAAGGAGCGGCTGAGGAAGGCCTACGACGACGCCCATCCGCGGGCATGAAAAAGGCGGCCGCTCGCGCGACCGCCTTTGGGATGAGGTTCGGACGTTCCGTTGGATCAGAACGACACGGAGGCCTTGATGCCACCGAAGAAGTGGTTGGTCTCGCCCGGCGGCACGCCGATGAGGCTCTGGATCTTGTTGTTGCCAGCCACGGTGTCGAGACCGTCGAGCTCGACGGAGTAGGCGAGGTACGGGCTGATGGTGAGCGTGTCGCTGACCTTCACGTTGAGGGTGAGGGACGGGGTCACGTGGGCCCACTCGCTCTCCTCGAGGTAGTAACCGGTCTTCACGGAGGCGACGAGATCGACGCAGTCGTGGAGCTTGAAGGTCTTGTCGAGGCCCAGCTCGGTGTAGCCGGCGTTGTCGGTCTCGATGTCCCAGTAGTAGGTGAGGGAGCCGTTGATGCCCCAGTAGATCTCACGGGCCAGGCTGAAGTAGATTTCCTGGGCGTCGTCGCGGAGCTTGAGGTCGCCGAACGGGGTGGCGATGTCGTTCTCGGCGTAGTGGTACCAGATGTAGCCGACCGAGGCGGTCACGAAGCCGAAGTCCTTGGACACGGAGCCGTAGACGTCGAGCTCGCTGTAGTGATCGGGGATGCCGACCGGGCCGAGGTTGAACAGGTCGCTGTTCTCGATGGAGGCGTACCAGAGGCCGCCGGCGAACTTCAGACCCATGTACTCGGTGGAAACGTCGGCACCGGCTTCGGCCATGCCGTCGCCCTGGTCGGAGCCACGGAAGATGTAGTCCGAGTTGTAGCCGATGTGGATGTTGCCTTCGACTTCCGCGGAGGCGTGGCCCGCGATGAGGGCCGAAGCAGCGGCGAGGGCACCGATGGTTTTACGATAGTTGCGCATCATGGTTTTCGGTTTCGGGTAACGGTTCCGGGGGACGGTGGCCCCCGGGGATACCATTTCCAGCTTCTAGCAACCAACGTGCCAAAGGGAGGTGGAATGTTCCCTCCTAACAAAAAACCCCCGGTTGGAGCCGGGGCAAAAAAAGGGAGCGGTCGCTCGCGCGACCGCTCCCAGGTAATCTCTAACCGCGGTCCGTGAGGAGCCGCGGCCGGGTGATTAGAACTTCACCGAGAGCTTCACGCCACCGTAGAAGTGGTTGGTTTCGCTCGGCGGGAAGTTGCCGCCGGAAAGGGCGTTGGCAACCGCCTGGATCTTGTTGTTGCCGTAGACGGTGGCCAGCTCGTCACCTTCGATGGAGTAGGCGACGTACGGGCTCACGGTGAAGGTGTCGGTGACCTTCACGTTGAGGGTGAGCTGCGGGGTGATGTGGGCGAAACCGCTTTCCTCGATGAAGTAACCGGTCTTCACGCCGGCGACGAGATCGACGCAGTCGTGGAGCTTGAAGGTCTTGTCGAGGGCGAGTTCGGTGTAACCACCGTTTTCACCTTCCAGGGCCCAGTAGTAGGTAAGGGAGCCGTTGATGCCCCAGTAGATCTCGCGGCTAAGGCCGAAGTAGAGTTCCGAGGAGTCGTCGCGGAGCTTGATGTCGCCGAACGGGGTGGCGATGTCGTTGTCGGCGTAGTGGTACCAGATGGCACCGACATAAGCCGTCGCGAAGCCGAAGTCCTTGGAGACTTCACCGTAGACGTCGAGCTCGCTGTAGTGGTCCGGGATACCGATCGGGCCGAAGTTGAACAGGTCGCTGTTCTCGATGGAGCCGTACCACAGGCCACCCGAGAAGGTGAGACCGGCGTACTGCGTGGAGACGTCGGCACCGGCTTCGGCAAGGCCATCACCCTGGTCGGAACCACGGAAGATGTAGTCGGAGCTGTAGCCGATGTGAAGTTCGCCTTCGACTTCAGCCGAGGCATAGCCAGCCACGAGGGCGGAGGCTGCGGCCAGGGCGCCAATGGTTTTGCGATAGTTGCGCATCATGGTTTCTGTTTTCGGTTGCTGGTGTCTTTCCTGACCGGACCGCAGGGCGGCTTGATAGGAAAAGCATTTGGGGTGGTGCATCCCGCGGGCCTGAAACCCCCGTGACGTTGACCTTCCGGGCGAGTTATTTAACTCTTCTTGAGGATCTTGTCTAGGGGAAACGGGGCGGAATGCGGTCCGCTGCCTTCATTTTTAAGGGCCGGAAGACTTCGTTGGCAAGGGGAGAATCGGCTTTTTTGTTGGAGAAAAAGAAGGGCTTTGGTGGCGCGCGGGAACTTGGCACGGCGGTTGCTTTTGCCCCGGTTGCCGCCCCGGGGATGTGGATGCCCGTGGTCCCCGGCGAACCATCCGACCAACCCTGACCATCATGATTCGAACACACTTCCGAAAACTGTCGGCCGTTGTCGCCGCGGCGATCGCGTTTGCTGCCGTGCCGCTGGTGACTCCCGCGTATGCCCAGGAACCGGCCGCCCCGGCCGCCGCCGCTCCCGCCGCCCCGGCAGCCGATGCCCCCCCGACCGTTGAAGAGCGTCTCACCGACATCGAGCACTACTTCAAGAACGACGCGGCTCCGACCAAGTCCCTCAAGGATCAGTCCGGTCCGGGTCACAACGGGTTCCTGATGATCTGTGCGGCGCTGGTGCTGTTCATGACGCTGCCCGGCCTCGCCCTGTTCTACGGCGGTCTGGTGCGCAGCAAGAACGTCCTCTCCATTTGCGCCCAGTGCCTCGGCATCGCCGGTCTGGTCACCATCATGTGGTGGGCCTTCGGCTACAGCCTGGTGTTCGGCGTGAACCTCAAGAGCCCCTTCATCGGCGGCACCGAATACTTCTTCCTGAAGGACGTGGGCGCCGCGCCTAACACGACCTACGCCGCCTGGCCTGCCCAGAGCGTGTTCTGCATGTATCAGCTCATGTTCGCCATCATCACCCCGGCCCTGATCATCGGTGCCGTGGCCGAGCGCATGAAGTTCAAGGCCATCATGGTGTTCGTCGCCCTCTGGATGGTCGTGGTCTACTTCCCGATGGCCCACATGGTGTGGGGTGGCACCGGCCTGATGAACGGCGTGTGGAACTCCGACGCCAAGGTCACCGCGATCGACTTCGCCGGCGGCACCGTGGTCCACATGACCTCCGGTTGGTCCGCTCTCGTCCTCTGCCTCATCCTTGGCAAGCGCATCGGCTTCGGTAAGGACAAGATGGCCCCGCACAGCATGGTGCTCTGCATGGTCGGCACCGGCATGCTCTGGGTTGGCTGGTATGGCTTCAACGCCGGTTCCTCCCTCTCCGCTGACGGCGTCGCCTCCAACGCCTTCATGACCACCACCCTGGCCGCCGCCACCGCGGGCTTCGTGTGGGCCCTGATCGAAGGGGTTCACCGCGGCAAGCCGAGCGTCCTCGGTTTCTGCTCGGGTGTCGTCGCCGGCCTCGTCGTGATCACCCCGGCCTGCGGTTTCGTCACCGCCAACGGCGCGATGATCATCGGTCTCCTCGCCGGTCTGGTCCCCTACATCTTCGTGACCATCCTGAAGGGCAAGTTCGGCTATGATGACGCCCTCGACACCTTCGGCGTCCACGCCGTCGGCGGCACCCTCGGTGCCATCGTCACCGGCTTCCTCGCCTCCAGCGACGCGAACAGCAACCTGCTGCTGCCCGACTACGCCGGCAAGAACGGCCTGGCCGTGGCCGACGCCGCTGGCAAGCTGGTCCTGAACAAGTCCGGCCTCATCACCGGCCAGTTCATCGCGATCGGCATCACGCTCGCCATCTCGATCGTCGCCACCATCGTGATCGCCCTGATCGTGAAGGCCGTCGTGGGTCTCCGCCCGACTCCGGAAGAGGAAAGCATCGGTCTCGACCTCGCCGACCACGGCGAAGAAGGCTACGAGCACTGATCCCCGTTTCCTCCCCACCTCTCCTGTCAAAGGGCGGGCCGGTCATCCGGTCCGCCCTTTTCATTTGCATGCGGCGGTGCTTCCCGCTCCCGTCGGTGGCGTGAAGCGCCGCGTCACCGCCATCCTCCTCTGCCTGCTCCTGCTGGTGTCCGCGTTCGCCGCGTGGGCGTGGCTGCGGCCCTACGACTGGCATGCCGATCCCGCGGCTCGTTTCAAGATCGTCCAGGCCCAGCTCAAGCGGGACCATTCCTACTACTGGCTCGACCTGATGCTGGAGCGCGGCGGCGAGGCCCGCCACGACGATACCAAGCCGGTGACCCTCAAGACCGCCTCCGGCCGGGTGCTGGAACCGGCGGACACCACGCTGGCCGGAAACGAGGGCGAGGCCCCCGACCAGCGGCTGTGGCTGAAGTTCTGGCTGGAGCCGGCGGATCTCAACGGGCCGTTGGAATTGAAGCTGAACGATGGCACGCTCTCGGTGAAGTCCGGCGGCGGAGTCCCGGCGGTGGGTGCCGACGGCCCGAAACTTTTCCTCTCCAACCACTGGTGACGCCATGGCCTGGCTGCTTGTCGACAATTCCAACACCCGCACCAAATTCGCGCTCGGGGACGCCTCCGGGCTGCTGGAGTGGCGCGGCACGATCGCGACGCCGGAGATCGGCCCCGAGACGCTGGCGGAGCTGTTGGAGGGGGTGGCGTTCGAGGCTGTCCTGATCGGCTCGGTCGTCCCGGCGAAGCGGGCGATCCTCGCCGCCGAGCTCGGCCGCCGCGCGCCGGTGCATTTGTTAGGCCCGGACAGCCCGCTGGGTCTCGGCATCGACTATCCGAACCCCGCGCAGATCGGCGCGGACCGGCTGGCGAACGCGGTGGGGGTGATCCACCGCCACCACGCGCCCGCCATCGTGATCGATTTCGGCACCGCCGTGACCTTCGATGTGGTGGACGCCTCGCCCGCCTGGATCGGAGGCGTGATCGCCCCGGGCCTCGGCTCGATGAGCGAGTATCTTACCCGCCGCACCGCGCTGCTGCCGGTGGTGGAGCTGGCGGAGCCGCCCTCGGCGATCGGAAAATCCACCGTCCATGCGATGCAGGTGGGGGCCGTGTATGGCTACCGCGGGCTGGTGAAGGAGATCCTGTCGAAGCTGTTGGAGGAGTTGCCCGGGGACGTGGCGATCATCGCCACCGGCGGGGACGCGGCGCTCATTGCGGCGGGCGTCCCGGAAATTCAGGCGGTGGACGCGGACATCACGCTCGATGGCCTGCGCCGCGTCGCGGTGGCGGTGTTCGGGTGAAGTTTTCCCGCGTACGGGGTGATTTCTGTTGGAGGTCGGGCACTTGACGCTTGGAAGTTTCCGCCCTGCCGATACGTCTGATGGGACACTCATGAGCGACACCCCCTTGGCAATCGGCATCGACTTCGGCGGCACCTCGGTGAAGACCGGTGTCGTCTTCCGCGGCAACGTCATCGACCACGCCCCGCCGATTTCCACCCAGGACTTCGACGAGCCCGAGGCGCTCATCGACGCGATGGTCCGGGTCGTCGAGGACCTGCGTTCCCGGCACTCGCACATCGCGGCTATCGGTGTGGGGATGCCCGGATTCGTCGATTTCGACCGCGGCGTCGTCTACAATCTCACCAATGTCCGCGGCTGGGTGGAGATCCCGCTCAAGGCGAAGCTCCAGGAAAAGACCGGGCTGCCGACCATCGTCGAGAACGACGCGAACTGCATGGCCTACGCCGAGTGGAAGCGCGGCGCGGGCCGCGGCCTGAAGCACCTCGTCTGCCTCACGCTCGGCACCGGGGTGGGCGGTGGTATCATCGCGAACGGCCAGATGATCCGCGGTGCCCGCCACGGCGCGGGTGAGGTCGGCCAGACCTCCATCGACTACCGCGGCCGCCGCGGCGCCTACGGCAACCTCGGCGCGCTGGAGGACTACATCGGCAACAACGAGATCACCAATACCGCCGTGGAGGCCTACCACGCCGCGGGCACCCACAAGTCCGCCGAGGATTGCACCCCGGCCGGCCTGGCCGCCGCGGCGCACGCGGGGGATCCGATCGCTCTCCAGATTTGGGACGATGTCGGCGAGAAGCTCGCCTGCACCATCATGAACTGCTGCTGGCTGCTCAATCCCGAGGCCATCATCATCGGCGGCGGCGTGGCCCGTGCCGGGGATCTGGTGTTCGGCCCCATGACCAGCCACCTCTACGCCCAGCTTTCGCCGCCCTTCAAAGACCACCTCATGATCCTGCCCGCGCGTTTCGGCAATGAGGCTGGCATGATCGGTGCCGCGGCCCTGGCCCTGGAGCAAGCGGGCTATCCGGTGGAGCCTTGAAATCGGATTGAGGCTCTTTTTTGTTCAGTCGAACATCTTTTTGGCTTGTCTGAACAGTGTTCGTCGTTAGGGTGCCGTCATGCCCGCCAAGACCGCCTCCGAAGACGCCGCCGCTGACAAGCTTGCCGAAGCCCGCAAGCGGAACCTCGATCTCGCGATCTCCAGCATCCAGAAGGAGTTCGGCGAGGCGGCGATCATGCGGATGGGCGATGGCCACCGCGTGGACGTGGATGTCATTCCGACCGGCAACCTGCTGATCGACCGCGCGCTCGGCGTCGGCGGTTTCCCCCGCGGCCGCATCATCGAGGTGTTCGGCCCCGAGTCTTCCGGCAAGACCACCCTCACCCTCACCGCGATCGCCCAGGCCCAGAAGAAGGGCGGGCTGGCGGCCTTCATCGACGTCGAGCACGCCCTCGACCCCCAGTACGCCCGCAAGCTCGGCGTGAATTTGGACGACCTGCTCGTCTCCCAGCCGTCCTCCGGTGAAGAGGCCCTTCAGATCTGCGAGGCGCTGGTCCGCTCGAACGCCATCGACGTCATCGTGCTCGACTCCGTGGCCGCGCTGGTCACCAAGCAGGAGCTCGAGGGCGACATCGGCGACTCCACCGTGGGCACCCAGGCCCGCCTGATGAGCGCCGCCATGCGCAAGCTCACCGGCCTGATCGCGAAGGCCCGCACCGTCTGCATCTTCACCAACCAGATCCGCGAGAAGATCGGCGTGATGTTCGGCAATCCGGAAACCACTCCCGGCGGCCGCGCGCTGAAGTTCTTCTCGTCCGTCCGCGTGGACATCCGCCGCATCGGCCAGATCAAGGCCACCGACGGCACCGTCACCGGCAACCGCACCAAGATCAAGATCGTGAAGAACAAGGTCGCGCCGCCGTTCACCGAGTGCGAGTTCGACATCATGTATGCCGAGGGCATCTCCTCCACCGGCTCGCTCCTCGATCTGGCGCTGGAGATGGACATCATCCAGAAGCGCGGTTCGTGGTTCGCCTACAACGGCACCCAGCTCGCCCAGGGCCGCGACGCGGCGAAGGAAGCGCTCAAGGCCGATGAGGCTCTCTACACCGAACTTTCCGAGAAGGTCCGCGAGAAGCTCGACGCGGCCAAGAAGTAACAGGTCACGGCAGTCGTTCGCCGTTGGTGTTGGAAGCGCGGGTTGAAAGACCCGCGCTTCTTTCCGTGGCTGGGAGCCTCAAGGAGTAGGGACATTCCTGTCCCGTCTCTTGAAGATTTGCCAGCGAAGCTGGGAGGTTTTTGAAAACGGGACAGGAATGTCCCTACTCCTTGAGGCTCCCAGCCATGGGAATCGGCAGGTCGCTTTGCAATCGGCGGCCGGGTGGAAACCTGTCACAAGGAAAGTCGTTAGGAGGAAAGAGGATGAACGACATGGGGCCATGGATACTCGTGATACCGCTTGTGGCGGTGCTGGGCCTTTTTCTAGAGGGGCGTCGTCATTCCCGTTCACGCGGGCTTTTGGAGAACTGGGCCGCCAGTTCGGGATACCAGCTTGTGGAGAGCGAGCTCAGGACCTTTCTGAAAGGACCGTTCTGGTTCACCTCTTCGAAGTCCCAGTTGGTCTACCGGATCACGGTCCGCGATCGCGATGGCTCGGTGAGACACGGATGGGCCCGCTGCGGCGGGTGGTTCTTCGGCCTGTTGGAGGACGATGTGGAGGTAAGATGGGATGGTGCCTGAGCCGACGTTTTCCCGGAATGCACAACATGGTTCCCATCCTCGTGGTGGTTCTGGCGGTTTCCGTTGGAACCTTCATGCTGTTCGCGGTCGACGCCCGGGCCCGCTCCGAGGTGGCGGACTGGCTTTCGCGGAATGGTTTCCAGTTGCTGGAGATCGAGGCGCGCGCCTTCAAGAAGGGCCCGTTCACCTTCACCGGCTCTCCGAACCAGCACGTCTTCCGGATCGAGGCGCGGGATTCAGCCGGAGGCATCGTGAAGGGATGGGCCCGGTATGGAGACTGGGTCTTCGGGTGGATGTCCGATGAGGTGGAGGTGAGGTGGGACGACGCTTGAAATGGCCGCTGTCTTGCCATGGCGGGAGTTCCTGACATGGTGCGGAGATGATTGGAAACGGTGTGCCATGGTTATGTCTCCTGTTTGCTGGATCCGCGTTCGCGGAGCCGGGTGAGCCCCGTCCCGCGCCGCCGGCATTCGAGAAGGGCGAGAACCCCGGCCTGTTCGACGAGACCGATCCCGCCACGCCCCGCTTGGTGCAGGTGACGGTGGAGTTTATCGAGGTGCCACACGAGGAGGCCACCCGGCTGCTCTACAAGGAGAAACTTGGCAAGGATGGTGACAAACTGCGGGAGGCGCTGCAGGGAATGGTGGACGCGGGAAAGGGAAAGATCGTTGAAACCCTGGCTGGGGTCGGAAGGTCTGGCCAGAAGGCCACCACGGAATCGTTTCGTGAGACGACCTATCCGACGGAGTTCGCGCCTCCGGATGGAAAAGCCGGGGAGGGGAAACCGGGGGCTTTCGTGCCAACGTCGTTCGAAACCCGGAATGTGGGCAGCACTTTGGAGATCGAACCGACGCTGGGGGACGATAACAAGACCGTCGATCTGCGGTTCGTGCCCGAAGTCATCTTCCGTGCCGGCAGCTTGGATGTCGTGAGCCCGAAAGATGCCAATGGGCAGGAGGCTGCGATGAAGATGCCTTTGTTTTACAGCATGAGAACCAATACGTCTCTCAGCCTGTGGGACGGGCAGAGCCAATTGGTCGGGTTGCTTTCCCCAAAGGGCTCCAATGACGAAACAGACATGACCCGCAAAGTCTTCGTGATCGTGCGCGCGGATGTGATTGCGGTGAAAGCCGGGAAGACCAAGTGATGAAAGCGCCCTTCCTTTGGCTCGCTTGGGTGACGGTCGCGACTGCGGAGGTGGAAGTCGTGGCTCATCCGGCCGTGGAGTGCGCGCCGGGGAAGACCATCGTATGGACGGCTGCGATGCAGGCGGCGTTCGACCGGTTGATCGGGCCGAAGAGTTCGACGCCTTTCGACAGGGTCGATCCTCCCAATCCGCTGGTGGCGCGGATGCGGGATTTCCGCTGGAAGGAAGAGGACGTCTTGCCGAAGGATGGCTGGTTCGCGGTGGCGGGGCCCTCCACGCTGGAGCTGACGGAGCAGGCCAACGCGAAATGGAGGAAGCTGGTTGGCGGGGAGGGGAAACCCTTCTCGTCGGGAGGCAGCGGTCTGGCGGCCTTTGTCGGTATCCGGCGTGATTTCCTGTTCGCGAAGGAATTCGCGCCGTCCGGTGCGGCGAAGCTGACATGGCAGCCGACCGGGGGCGGAGTGAAGTTCTTCGGCGTGAAGGGGGATGCGTCCTATGAGTTTGGCGAGCAGGTGCGGGTGCTCGCGTTCCGACCATCCGAGGGGACGTATGCCCTGCAATTCCTTTCCAAGAAGGGGGATGATACGATGATCCTCTACCTGCCGAAGGAGGGGCAGCCGATGATGGAGGCCATCCGGTGGGTGGAAACCTGGAAGCGAGGGTGGGGCTCGGCGGAAGAGGCGAAAATGGAGTGGAACGAGAAACGTCTCCACGAAGGGGACGATCTACGGATTCCCGAGATCCAATTGGATGCGGCTCAGGATCTGGGCGCGAAGTTCAGCGGCAACCTGTTTTTCAAAAAGAGCCAGACGCCCTGGCGGGTCGCACAGGCCACGACCTCGGCGAGTCTGGGAGTCGATGCGAAGGGGGTGAAGTTTCAATCGACCGCGGCCATGGAGATCCGTCCTTTCGGAGGTGTTACGGATCTTCAAAAGGCCTTTCCTCGGCGCTTCTGGTTTGATCGCCCGTTCTTCCTGTTCCTGTGGAGGGAGAAGGCGGAGTGGCCGTGCGCGGCGGTGTGGTTCGGGAGCGTGGAGGGTCTGATGAAGTAGCGCGGGTTTCCAACTTGCGCATGAGGATGGCGGGCCGATGGGGATCAGCGCGGGTTGCCAGCGAAGGTCCGCTGCACCCGCTCACAAGCAGGAATGCTTATGCTACTACTACGCTAGTATACCGCTCACCACCTTGGCGGGTTTCACGCCGGTGAGCTTCTGGTCGAGGCCCTGGAAGGGGAACGACAGCTTCTTGTGGTCGAAGCCGAGCAGGTGGAGCATGGTGGCGTGGAAGTCGCGGATGTGGACCGGGTCCTTGGCGGCGCTGTAGCCGACGGGGTCGGTCTCGCCGTAGGTGAAACCGGGTTTCACGCCCGCGCCGGCCATCCACAGCGTGAAGGCGCCGGGGTTGTGGTCGCGGCCGACGAACTTGTTGGTGGTGCCGCCGCGGTTCTCCTGCATCGGGGTGCGGCCGAACTCGCCGCTCCAGACGACGAGCGTGTCCTCCAGCAGGCCGCGTTGTTCGAGATCGGTGAGCAGGGCGGAGATCGGCTTGTCGATGTCGCGGCACTTCCTCACGAAGCCGTCGTTGATCGATTCGCTTGCGTTCGATCCGTGCGAGTCCCAGCCCCAGTCGAAGAGCTGGATGTAGCGCGTGCCGGCCTCGGCGAGGCGGCGGGCGAGCAGGCAGTTGTTCGCGAACGATTCCTTGCCCGGCTGGGTGCCGTACATCTCGTGGATGTGGGCGGGCTCCTTCGAGATGTCCATCACCTCCGGCACCGAGACCTGCATGCGGAAGGCCATCTCGTACTGCGCGATGCGGGTGAGCGTTTCCGGATCGTTGAACTGCGAGTGGGTCTGGCGGTCGAGCTGGTCGAGGGCGTCGAGCGCGGTGCGGCGGACGTCGCGGCTGATGCCGGGCGGGTTGGCGGCGTTGAGGACCGGTTCTCCGCTGGAGCGGCACTGCACGCCTTGGTAAACGGAAGGCAGGAAGCCGGAGCCCCAGATCGAGGCCCCCACGCGCGGGATACGGCCGCCGGAGATGAGCACCATGAAGCCGGGCAGGTTGCGGTTGTCGGTGCCGAGGCCCCAGGTCACCCACGAGCCGATCGAGGGATAGCCGAGGTTCTGGTTGCCGGTGTGGACGAGCAGTTCGGCCGGGCCGTGGTTGAACTGGTCGGTCTGCATCGTCTTGATGAAGCAGAGCTTGTCCGCGTGTTGCGCGAGGTTCGGCAGGCGGTCGGAGAACCACGCGCCGGACTGGCCGTATTGTTTGAAGGGGAACTGCGGGCCGAGCATTTTCGGCACGCCTTGGATGAAGGCGAAGCGCTTGCCCTCCAGGAATTCCTTCGGGCACTCCTGGCCGCTGAGGCGGTGGAGCTCGGGTTTGTAATCGAAGAGATCGAGCTGGCTCGGCGCGCCGACCATGTGGAGGAAGATCACGCGCTTCGCCTTCGGGGCGAGCAGCGGTGCGAGTGCGGCCAGCGGGTCATCGGTGTTGCGGACGATCGCGGGCTTGCCGGCGGCGTTCGCCAATCCCTGGCTGGCCAGCCACATCCCGCCGAGACCGGTGGTGCAATCGCGCAGGAAATGTCGGCGCGTCACCTGCTGGAGCCGGTCGTGCTGGATCTGTTCGAGGAAGTTCATGGGAGAGGAGAAGTAAGAAGCAAGACTGGAAGAAGTAAGAGGGGAGAGAATGGGTTCGGCGCTTTGCTCTGATCTCTTGCTTCTTACGTCTTCAAGTCTTGCGTCTGTGGTTTCGAATCACCTCACCAGCGCCTCATCGAGATTGAGGAGGACGGAGGAGGTCACGTTGTAGGCGGCGGCTTCGGGCGTGGCCCCGGCCTTGGGGTCGGGGGTGGACTTGAAGCGATCGCCGAGGTCGTTGAAGAGCTTCACGAGCTGGTCGAGCCGCTGCGGGGCGGCGGCGCGGGAAGTGGTGAGCTGGTAACCGGCGGCGATGCGGGCGCGGGCGTCGCCGGGGAGATTCTGGAGGCGCTTGGCCAGCGCGCGGGTGCATTCGTCGAAGGCCGGGTCGTTGAACACGGTGAGCGCCTGGAGCGGGGTGTTCGAGACGATGCGGCGCTTGCTGCACAGCTCGCGGGTGGGCGCGTCGAAGGTGGAGAAGGTCGGGTAGGGAATACTGCGTTTCCAGTAGGTGTAGACGGAGCGGCGGTAGCGGTCGGCGTTCCCCTCCGCCGGGGTGGTCCAGGTGTCGCCGGAATCGAAGGGTTTCCACACACCCGGCGGCAGCGGCGGGAAGGCGGGGCTGCCGAAGCGCTGGCTGGAAATCAGGCCGGACACGGCGAGCGCGTGGTCGCGGGCCATCTCGGCGGTGAGGCGCTGGCGCGGGCCGCGGGCGAGCAGGCGGTTCGACTGGTCGCGCTCGGCCATGCCGGGCGGGATCACCGAACTCTGGCGGTAGGTGGCGCTGGTGGCGATCTCGCGCAGCACGCGCTTCATGCTCCACTTCAGGTCCGTCTCGAAACGCACGGCGAGATCGTCGAGCAGTTCGGGGTGGGATGGTTTCACGCCGGACGATCCGAAGTCCTCGGCGGTCTCGACCAGGCCGGTGCCGAAGAGTTCCAGCCAGAAGCGGTTCACGGCCACGCGGGCGGTCAGCGGGTTGTCGGTGGACGTCAGCCAGCGGGCGAGGCCGAGGCGGTTGGCGGGCGCGTCCTTCGGCAGGCGCGGGAAGATCGCGGGAACATCGGCCTTTTCCACCAGCGTGCCCTTGTCGAGCCAGTTGCCGCGCACGAAGACGTGGGTCTCGCGGCGGGCGGCCGGCTCCAGCTCCCGCATCACCGGCACGGTGGTGGTGGGAATGGCGGCGAGCTTCTTGTCCGCGTCCTGAATGGTGCCACGCAGTGCGGTCACGTCCGGGCGGGTCAGCAGGTTCGACCACGCCGGGTCGCTGGTGGTGGAGAGGCGTCCGCGCTTCGCCACCATCGGGAAACTGGAGATGATCGTGCCGCCGTTCGTCAGCGTGACCCGGATCTTATCGCCGGGGCCCATCACGATCGGGGCTTGCGGGATCGCCACGCACCAGCGGGCGCGGTCGATCTTGCTGTAGGGGCCCCAGCCCTGTTTGCCCTTGAGCGAATTCTCCGGGTCGAAAAGAGGATGCTCCTCGTCCCCGACCAGACGGGCAAGCGTTACCGGGCGGGCGGGCGTGCCATCGGCGGGCAGGACGCTCACTTCGATCTTCTTCAGGAACGATCCCCACTCCGGGGTCAGGCGGGCCTTGGCCTCGTCCAGCGGCAGCACCTCCAGGCGCAGCGCGGTGAGGGCGGGCGCGTCCGCGGCCACGGCGCAGTCCAGGGTGTGGACCGAGTTGCTGGCGACATTGCCCTCGGTGCGGAACTCCGCCCAGCCGCTCTGCGCCACGGTCTTGAGTTTCGTGCCCTTGCCGGTGGCGGTCATCTCCTTCACCGGCGTCCACGCGGTGGCGGCGGTCAATTTACCATGGATCTCGTACAACGCGGATTCCGCCTTCGCGATCGCGGTCTCGTATTGGCCGGCCTCCGCGTGTTTCGCGCGGTCGAGCGGCACGCGGGTCACCGGCAGGTCCTCGGAGAGGTCCGAATCCCGCGTCTGGTTGAAGAACTCGGCGAACTTGTAGTATTCGTCGTGCTGGATCGGGTCGTAGGGGTGGCTGTGGCACTGCACGCAGCCGAAGGTCTGGCCCTGGAACACCTCCCAGGTGGTGTTCACGCGGTCGAGCACGGCGGACACCCGGAACTCCTCGTCATCGGTACCACCCTCGTCGTTCGATTGGGTGAGGCGCTGGAAGGTGGTGGCGATCCGCTGGTCGAGCGTCGGGTTCGGCAGCAGGTCGCCTGCTAGCTGCTCGGTGGCGAAGCGGTCGAACGGCATGTCGGCATTGAACGCCTCGATCAACCAGTCGCGGTATTTCCATGTGTTCCGGCGGTGATCCAGGCCGAGTCCCTCGGAATCCGCGTAGCGGGCGAGGTCCATCCACACCGAGGCCCAGCGTTCGCCGAAGGCGGGTGAGGCCAGCAGGCGGTCGACCTGTTTCTCGTAGGCATCCGGCGCGGTGTCCTTCTCGAAGGTATCAAGTTCCGCGGGCGAGGGCGGCAGGCCGGTCAGATCGAGCGAGGCACGGCGCAGCAGCGAGGCGCGGTCGGCCTCGGGCGAGGGCTTGAGCTTCTCGGTATCGAGGCGCGCGAGGACGAAGGCATCGATCGGATTACGGCACCACGCGGCATTCGAAACGGCGGGCGCGGGATGGCGCTGCGGTTTCACGAACGACCAGTGCTCGCCCCACTTCGCGCCCTCCTTCACCCACTGGGTGAGCGTGGCGATCTCCTTGTCCGGCAGGCGCGGGCCGTGCTCGGGCTTCGGCATCACATCGTCCGGATCGTGGGTCACGATGCGGCGGATCATTTCCGAGGCATCGGGATCGCCGGGGACGACCACCGGCTTTCCGGACTCGCCCTTCCCCAGCACCTTGTCGCGGTAGATGAACGAGACGTGGCCCGCCTCCTTCACGCCGCCGTGGCACGCGGTGCACTTGGCATTGAGGATCGGCTGCACGTCGCGGGCGAAATCGACCTCGCCGTGGCAGACGAGTGGCGCGAGCGCGGGGAGGAGGAGTGCCAGGCGGGACTTCATTCGGAGAAAACGCGGATTTCGTTCAGGCCGCCGCTGTGGTTCTCGTTTTCGGGCGGGCGGGAGTTGTTCCGGTAGTGGTCCGTGACCACGATCTTCACGTAGCGGGCTTCGACCGGCGCGAAGGGGAAGTCATGGAACGGGAACGGTCCGGAGGCGCGGGTGTCGATGCGGGGCAGCGAGCCCTCGGCGACCGGGGTGAAATACACGTTGTCGGTGGAAACGAAGGCCAGGAAGGACGCGATGCCGCGGTCGTTGTTGCGGCGGTTGGCGGTGTTCTGGAGCGAGATGCGGCCGATGGTCTGGGCTTTCTCCAGGTCCACGGTGAACTCCCCGTTCTCGCCGTTCGGCGCGAGCCAGAACGACCAATCGCCCGGCACGCCGGTGTCGTCGGTGCGGCCATCGGTCAGGTTCTCCGGCGGAAACACCGAGCCGTGCGGGCGGATGCAGTAGCCGGGGCTGGTGACCGGTTTGCCGAGGGCGAGGTTGTTGGCCGGGGAGGCGGATGAGCTGGTCGGCAGGATGCGCGGCACGTTCACCGGATCGGCATCCAGCGAGGTGAGCAGGCGCGGCACGCCGGTGTCCTGAAGCAGCGCGCGGGCGTCGCCACGGTAGAGGCGCGGCTTTCCGGCCACGGCATCCACCTGCACCTCGCCCTCGTAAACCTCGGTGAGGATGACGGGGCTCGCGCCATCGCTGCCCACGGCCAGGCCGAAACGGGTGCCGAGATCGACGAAGCGGCCGCCCGGTGTGTCCACACGGAACCCCTGGGCTCCCGGCGGCGCGTGGACCGAGGCGCGGCCGTGGAGCACGGTGATGGCCTCCGGCTTGTCGAGCTGGAAGCGGCACGGTCCCTCGAGCGTCACGTGGGCGCCACTGGGGTAGGAAATCTCGGTCACACCGCGGACCAGCTCCAGCGGCGTGTTGGCGGGCAGCCGGTCGTTCGCGGCGAGGTGGATCGAGCCGCCCCATTGCGAATCGGTGGCGGCCACCACCCGGGCCTTCGGACCCGGCTTGTGGAAATAGAGGGCGGCGGCGGCGCCGAGGAGCGCCACGGCGGCCGCGGCGGCGAGGTTCCGCACCCACACCCGGCGGGCCGAGAATGGCACGACATTGACCGCCTCCGGCTCGGCGGCGGCGCGGCGCGTCAGCGCGGCATGGAGGGTGGTGGCGCGGCGGTAGCGATCGCGCGCGTCCTTCGACTCCAGCAGCAGATCGTTCAGCTCGGTGCGGGTGGCATCGTCGAGCGTGCCATCGAACAGGCCTTGGATCAGGAGATCGAGACGGTCCGGGTTCATGACAGGGCGGAGGTGCCGAGTTTCCGCTCGATGCAATCTTCGAGCGCCTTGCGGATGCGGAGCAGCAGCACGGACAGCGCGCCGGGGGATTTCGAGCGGGTTTTCGCCAGATCCTGCACCGAGGCGCCGGGTTCGTAGCGGGCCAGGATCAGCTCGCGCTGCTGGCCCGGGAGCTGGCGGAGGCAGCTTTCCAGCGCCTCCTGCACCGGCGAGGCGTGGTCGTCGGTGGAATGCTCGTCGGCGAGGAGCTCGACGAGCTGGTCATTGAAAACATGGCGGTCGCGCCCGGCATCGCGGCGGGCGGCCATCACCTGATGGCGGGCGATCCCGAAGGCCCAGGCGAGGAACGGGCGCTCCGGATCGTAGTCCGCGGCCTTCCGCCACAGCACGAGGTTGGTCTCCTGCAGCACGTCATCCGCCAGGCTGCGGTCCGGCAGCAGGGAGAGGATGTAGCGGTGCAGGGCGGCCTGGTGGCTGGCGATCCAGCCGACCATGCGTTCCTCGGGATTTCGCGGGCGTTCCGTCATTGGGGCTTCCGGTAAAGTTTACCGCAAGCCCGGCGATTCTTACGCCAAAAAGGAATCCCGTTTCAAAATCAAGCCGAGCGGATTTCGGCCACGGCGAAGGCCATGTCCGGCGCGCGGAAGGTGGAGGAGCCCGCGACCAGCGCGTTCGCTCCCGCTTCGGCGCAGAGTTTCGCGGTTTCGGTGACGATGCCGCCGTCCACTTCGATGTGGTAGGCCAAGCCGTGCTCGGCGCGGTATTTCGCCGCGGCTTCGATCTTCGGCAGCACCTCCGGCATGAACGCCTGGCCGCCGAAACCCGGCACCACGGTCATGCACAGCAGCAGGTCGATCTGGTGGAGATAGGGGATCACCGCCTCGAACGGGGTGGCGGGATTCAGCGCGAGACCTGCCTGGCACCCGGCCTCGCGGATGCGGCGCAGGGTTTCGGCCACGTCGTGCTCGGCTTCCACGTGCACGGTGATCAGGTCCGCGCCCGCCGCCACGAAGCGCGACAGGTAATGGTCCGGGCGGGAGATCATGAGGTGGACGTCCAGGAAGATGTCGTTGGTCTCGTGGACCGTCTGGACCATCGCGGGGCCGAAGGAAATGTTGTCCACGAAATGGCCGTCCATCACATCGAGGTGCAGCCAATCGGCTCCGGCGTGGATGGCGCGGGTCACTTCCTCACGCACACGCGAAAAATCCGCCGCCAGCAAGGACGGCGCCACCACCCGGTCGTGGAAGGTTCGTTGGATCACGCCGGAGAGAGAAGCGGCGGAGTCCGGGCCTGCCAAGTCACAAGTGGCGGTCAATTTTCATGGCGAAACGCGGTTTCGTTCATGGGAAAACGCGTCACTTCACGGGATCGATCCGGATCAGTGTGACCCAGCGGTCCTTCGGGCGGGCGGGGTCGAGGCCACCGGGAGGCGACATGACCGAGAGCAGCCGCCACTCGCCGAGCCGCAGCCGGGTGAGCCCGCCGGTGCGGAACGAGGAGAAGCAGGGCATCTCGATGTGCATTTCCTTTTCGCCGGAGGCATTGAATCCGAGCAGGGCGACATCCTCCACCGTCGCCAGGATGTCCCAGGCGTCCTTGGCGGTCGTCACCGGCATGCCGAGCGCTTCCAAGGTGGTGCCGGTGTTGCGGGTTTCGAAGGCGGTCGGAGTGGCCTTGGTCAGGGTGGCGCTGAGCCACGAAAACATATTGGGGTCAGCCTTGGCGGGGGCGTTGGCTGGCTCCTTGGTGGGCTGGAGTTCCGGGGGCTCGTATTCCGTGGGATAGATGAATTCGCGGATCGATTCCGCCTTCATGCGGGTGGATGCGTCCACGGAGATCGCCGGGGAAAGCACGAGCTGGGCGGCGTCGGGCTTGCCGAGCCATTCCTCGCGCCACTTGGCGACTTCGGCCGCGTCCTGTCCGGCGTCGAGCTTGCGGGTGATTTCGAGGGTGGGGATCTGCCACGTTTCGATCCGGAGGTGCACGGCGGGCCGGTTTTCCTTCAGCCGGGCCGCGGGAATCCCGTTCGTCGTTGAGGAAGGGGCCGAATCCGCGGCGAAGGGATCTGACGATCCCGGCGGGCCCTCGGGCGTGTCTTCCCGCGCGAGCTCGGGCGGCTTCGGCGCGGGCTTTGGCTCTTCGGCACCCACCGGCATGGCGAAAGCCAGGGCGGCGGTCAGGGTGAGGAGTGGACGGATGGGTTTCATTGGGGTGGAGGTGGAACGGCGGGGGCGGGGATTTTATTCAGAATGGAATCCCCGGCATGAAACACGCGTGCAGACCTCCGCCGGATGCGCCACCCTGCGGACAGCATGCCCGAACCGGACGACAATCCCTACGCCGCTCCCGCCGCGGAGGCGCACCCGCCACGGGTGGGCAGGCCGGTGGGCTGCGAGGATTTGAAGGACCCGCGGACCCTCGGCGTGCTGTCGGTGGGGTTCGTTTGGCTCTACGTCGTCTGCGTGACGGTGCTGCTGATCATCGGACGGGACAGCACCAGCCAGTGGAGCGACGGGCGGCTGAGCGTCCGCTATCCCGCCCGCGAGGCGCTGCTGATGTTCAGCGCGGCGGCGGTGACCTTCCTGATGTGGACCCACCGCTGTGCGGTCAACGCGCGGCGGCTGGAGCGGAACCGGATCAACACGACGCCGTGGCTGGCGGTGGTGTCCTATTTCATCCCGATCTACCACCTCGTCGGCCCCTGCATCGCGATGAAGGAGATTATCGCCATCACCTACCGCCACATCGACCGGCGGAGCGTGGAAGGGCTGGTGCCCCACTGGTGGCTGGGCTGGATCGGATTCAGCGTCAGCTCGTGGATCATGGATGGCTCGGAGTTCTGGTGGTTCCCGCTGCTCTGCATGGCGATCTCGGCGGTCTTCCTCACCATGATCGTGCTGGGACTCAGCGCCGCCCAGGCCGAGATCCGGGTGGCCCCGGAAGTGCCGGACGACGGCCATTCGCGCCTCCGCCACTCGCCGCTGCCGGGGATCGAGGCCGGGCTGCCGCTGGCGAACCTGCCGCGCCACCGGTCCCACGCCGCGCCCGGCCACCGCCGCCCGCCCGACGGGGAGGAAACTCCGCCGCCCTGAACGGGTTGCGCGCCATGGGAATCCCCACCCGCCCGGAAAAATTTCGTGCCATCGGGCGGGCTTCGTGGTTCATCCTCGCGCCGTCATGTTTCCGGATAGTTTTGTTTCTCACCTCCAGCAAACCCTCGCCGAGATCGACCACGCGGGTCTCTACAAGCGCGAGCGGCTCATCGACTCGACCCAGAATTCCACCGTCCGCCTGAAGGACGGCCGCACCGTGATCAACATGTGTGCGAACAACTACCTCGGCCTCGCCGACCATCCGAAGGTCGTCGAAGCGGCCAAGGCGTCGCTCGACCGCTGGGGCTTCGGCATGGCATCCGTCCGCTTCATCTGCGGCACCCAGACCCTCCACAAGCAACTGGAGGAAAAGATCTCCGCCTTCCTCGGCACCGAGGACACCATCCTCTACCCGTCCTGCTTCGATGCGAACGGCGGCCTGTTCGAGGTCGTGCTTGGCCCGGAGGACGCCGTCATTTCCGACTCGCTCAACCACGCTTCGATCATCGACGGCGTGCGCCTCTGCAAGGCGAAGCGCTTCCGCTACGCGAACAACGACATGGCCGACCTCGAGGCGAAGCTCCAGGAGGCCGATGCCGCCGGCGCGCGCTTCAAGCTGATCACCACCGACGGCGTGTTCTCGATGGATGGCATCATCGCCCAGCTCGACAAGGTGCATGAGCTGGCCGCGAAATACGGGGCCATCGTTCACTTCGACGACTGCCACTCCACCGGCTTCCTCGGCGAGCGCGGCCGCGGCACGCATGAGCACTGCGGCCTCTTCGGCAAGATCGACCTCACCACCGGCACGCTCGGCAAGGCGCTCGGCGGTGCTTCCGGTGGCTACACCTCCGGCAAGAAGGAGATCATCGACCTGCTGCGCCAGCGCTCCCGCCCGTATCTGTTCTCGAACACCATCGCGCCGCCGATCGTCGCCGCCTCGCTCGCCGTGTTCGAGATGCTGGAGGCGTCCACCGAGTTCGCGGACAAGGTGAAGGACAACGCCCGCTATTTCCGCGAGGCGATGGCCAGCACCGGCTTCACCATCGCGGGCAAGGACCACCCGATTTCCCCGGTGATACTCGGCGATGCCGCGCTGTCGCAGAAGTTCTCGGAGAAGCTGCTCGAAAACGGCGTCTATGCCGTGGGCTTCTTCTACCCGGTGGTTCCGCAGGGCACCGCCCGCATCCGCACCCAGATCAGCGCCGCGCACACCCGCGAGCAGCTCGACCAGGGCATCGAGGCCTTCGTGAAGGCGGGCAAGGACCTTGGCGTGATTTGATCGCTTGGCGGTTGATGGAAGCGCGTATCCGCACTACGGCATGCGCCGTGGTTCCTTCCATCAACCTTCCACCCTTCGTTCCGGTTCCATGAAACGCGTCACCGTGTTCACCGATGGCGCGTGCCGGGGCAATCCCGGGCCGGGCGGCTATGGCGTGGTGCTGCTCTATGGCAAGCACCGCCTGGAGCTTTCCCAAGGCTTCGCCCACACCACCAACAACCGGATGGAGATGCTCGCCGCCATCGCCGCGCTGGAGGAACTCAGCGAGCCATGCGAGGTGGAGCTGCACTCGGACTCCCGCTACGTCATCGACGCCCTGACCAAGAACTGGATCAAGGGTTGGAAGGCGAAGGGCTGGAAAACCTCCACCGGCGGCCCGGTGAAAAACCAGGACCTGTGGGTGCGGCTGGTGAGCGCCTCCTCGCCCCACAAGATGACCTGGAAGTGGGTGCGCGGCCACGCCGGCAATGCCGAGAACGAGCGCTGCGACGTGCTCGCCGTCGCCGCCGCTACCGGCCGGAACCTGCCGCCGGACGCGGGGTTTGAGGGGTGAAGCGTAGCCGAAAGCAGAGCTTTCAGCTACATCTTCTACTCACGCCTGCGGCTCGCCCTTCTTCTTGTCCTTAAAGAGCAGGTTCAGGTAGTTCACCGCGGCCTGGCCGAGCTCGGACTTCGGATCGGCATCGCGCATCTTCTCCAGCACCGGGCGGACCTTGTCCTTCTTTTCGGGCCAGCGCTGGTAGAGGGCGAAGCGGGCGGCCTGCAGCTCCTGCTTCTGCTTCGCGGACAGGCGCGGGTTGGCGTCCCACTTGTCGAACTCCTTCTCGGCCTCGCCGAACTCCTTCTTCTCCGCCTTGTCCAGTGCCAGGTCGACGAGCTTCTCACCGGAGAACGAGTACTTCGCGATGTAGCCGGACTTGTCCTCCGGATCGGCCTTCTTCATCTCCTCGAACACCGGCTTGTAGATCCCCTTCGGGCCGAGGCCCATGTCCATGCGGTCGAGTCCCTGGCCGAGACGGCCCGCCTTCATCATCCCGCTGGCACCGGCCGCGTCCTTCCAGAAGCCATCGCGCTCGCGGCGGATCGCCAGCAGCTTCTTGGTCGCCGGGATCAGGCCACCCGCGGCCTCGATCTCGGCGGTGCCGGAAAACGAACCCACCAGGCGGCCCTCGCTGTCGTAGACCGCCACGGCCGGCACGCTGCGCACCGCCGAGTTGCCCTTTTCATTGCGCTTCGCCAGCGCCTTGTCGGCTTCGCCCGGGCTTTCCTTGCGGTCGATGTCCATCAGCAGCACGTCCGGACCGATGCCGGAGAGGAAGCGGGGATCGTTCCAGATCTTCGCCGCGGCCTCGCCGGGACGGTTCCAGTCCGAGCCGTGCACGAACACGGCGATGTCGGCTTTCGAGCCCTTCGCCTGTTCGAGCGCGGCGGTGAAATCGGCCACGCGCTGGCCGAAGGCGGTGGTGAGACAGGTGGCCGCGCACAGGCCACCGAGGAGAAAACGGATCATGGTCGGAGGGTGAGTGGGGTTACTGGAGGCGGCGGCCGTAAACGCGGATGCCCGCGAGGTGGAAGAACTCCTCGCGATCGTCATCGCGTTCCGCCTTCACGTATTGGACGCGGGTGGCCTTGCCGGAGAGCGGGATGCGCCACGGGCCCTTCTGATCGGTGGTGCGGAAGACCTCGTGCCAGGTGTTGCCATCCTCGGAGACGGATACCTTCAGCGGCATCTGGCGGCCGCCGTTCTGACCGTAATCGGTGCCGAGGATCACGATCCCGCTCAGGTCGCCGAGTTTGCCGAGCCGCACCACCGCGTTCGGGCGCTTCTGCTTGTCGGTGTGGAACGAACCGCCATCCGCCTCGATCACGCCCCAGTGGTTCTCCGGGTGATCGTATTGGCAGGTGGAGGAAACCTTGAGCAAACCGCCGGAGGAGAGGAGGTCGCCGGGAAAGCCCTCGGCGGTTTGGGGCGCGGACTTGCTGAAGGACCTGCCCGCCTTGCCGAGCGACTGGAAGGCGTCGACGTTGCCCGCTTCTTCCGCGGCGAGGATCGCCGGGCCGAGCGCGCTTTTCAGCCCATCCTGGTTGCCGCCGGAGGCCGCCGAAGCGAACACCCGGCCGAGCACCGCGAAGAACGCGTTGGTCGAGGCCGCGTCGGTGGCGAAACGTTTCTGGCCCCACGCGATCGTCGGCGCGAACCACGACTTCGAGCCGGACTCGATCGACAGCACCTTTTCGAAGAACGCCAGATCCTGCGCCTTGTCGTCGCCCAGCGCCTTGGCCTGGGCATCGAGCGCCTTCTCGTAGTCCCACATCACCGGGCCGTCCTGCTTCGAGATCAGTTCGTGATACTTCAGGAAGAAGGCCATCCGCTTGTCGGCGGGCAGAGCCTTCAGCGCGGCCTCGTCGATTTTCGACAGCACGTCCCAGGCGGCTTCCGGATACCCGGCCAGCGCGGTGGATACCGACTTGCCGATGATTTCCCAGGCCTGAGCGGTGGGTTTGCGGACATCGCGCAGGAACTCGAGCGATTCGCACCACACCGGGTAATTGATCGGCTGAACCTCCAGCGCGGCCTGGTAGGCCAGTTCGGCGAGCGCCGGATTCTTGCCCTTCAGGGCGCGTGCCTGCCAGACGTGGGCCATGCAGCGGTCGTAGGCCGCCTTGTCGCCGAAGATCTTCTCCTGAAGCATGAGCTGCGTCCAGGTGTTGCCCCACAGGCTGATGTGCAGGCCGCGTTGCCACGAAAGGCTATAGGCGGGTTCCCAATCGCCGCGGGCCACGCGCACCGCGTAGGCGCAGTGGCCGGGCTCGCCCATGGTGATGGCGGGCAGGCCGTTCGCCCGCGCCGCGTTCGCGCCGTAGTGGGACAGCGAGCCGCACACGCCGCCGACATCGCGGACGCGCTCGGCGTGGATCACGTTGCTGAAGGGTGCGTAGTAGTTCGCGCCGTGGATCGAATCGCCGAAGAGGTTGTTGAGCTTGTAGGGAGCCTGCCAGCACGCGCCGGTGTATTCCTTCGCGGTGAGCTTCACGTTGTCGCGCAGCCACACCAGCGAGTCATCACCCCACGCGCCGCCGATGTCGGACCAGCCGCCGTTCTGGCCACCGGAAACGACGAAGCGTTTTTCCCAAGTGTCGAGCGTGTCGAACTGCGGGTGCAGTTTCCCGGCGAGGCGGGAATCTCGGTAGAACTTGTAGCGGTCCACCGCCTTGTCCTCCGGCCACTTATCCTTGGCAAACATCAGCGCCACCGCGGCGGCGGTCGTCTGCTCCTGGCGGTTGACCAGTCCCTTCGGATCGGACTTCCAGATCGCGGCCAGGATCCGCAGCGACTTCGCCGGGTTGTCCAGCGGGCCGGACAGCATCAGGTCCGCCATCCGCTCCTTCGAGGCCAGCAGGTCTTGGGCAAACCAGCGGGTGTCGGACGACCCCGTCATCTTCTCCAGTTCCGGGCCGGCGATCCGTTTCAGCTCGGCGACCGCCAGCTCGTATCGACCCTGCGGCGTCGTGGCGGTTGTCTGAAGGGCGGCTTCATTGGCCAGTTCCACCGCGCCGAATGCGGCGGGGGTACAGACCATGACCATCACGGATCGATGCAATGCAGCAGACATAGAGCACAAAAATCGCCCTACGTTCGCTGGTTCCGGGATCTTTCCAATCCCGGATTTCAGCCAGTTACGCTGGCACTTTGCAGCGCCCGCAGCCCGTCGCGGGAACGCCCGATCTCGCGCAGGTGGAAGGAAATCACCGCGGCATCGGCGGGGTAGAGCCCGGCCGGGAAGTCATCGAGGATGTTGCGGTAGCTCTGGATCGCGGTCGCCTCGTGGGCATCCAGCTCGCCCAGGATCGAGTCATCGCTGGAGGGCGAGAAGACGTCGCGGAGTTCGTTCCATGCCCGGTGGACGGCACCGGTCACGGAGCCACCCTCGCGGGCGGAGTCGCCGTGGCGGCGCTGGAGGGTCTGGAGCGCCGCGACGAATCCAGCGCGCTGATGGGAGCGTTCCATCAGCGCGCAGCGGAGCGGATCGGACGTGCACCGTTCGGCGGCCGAGCGGTGGAGATCTTCCCCATCCCGGCAGATCCGGATGAGGTCACCGAGCATCCGGCTGGCCCGGATTTCAGTGGAATCTAAGGGTTTGACGGAAGGCTCGGCGACGGTGGAGTTCATGGACGTCAGCTGTTGGCGGTGCGTTCGATCGCACGGCCCGCCTTGTGCACATCATGGCCGAATCCGGCGATGGTGCCGCAGGAGCTCAGGGCGGCTCCGGCGAGAATGGCGAGGGCGATCTTCAGAAGGGACGGAATCGATTTCATGGAATGGACGGATCGGGGTTTGGCCCCCTCTCCGCTCAACGCCCGGCAGCCTCCGCCGTTTCCGGGTGGGAAATGGCATGCATGAGTGCCAGGTAATTGATGAGACCGGCGTGTTCGTGGGAATGGCCGGCGCGAAGAGGTGTGCGGTTCTTTTTCATGATCGTTCGGGTTGTGCAATCGAGATCGAATCTCTTGGAACAACCATCGCAATCCATGGGCCAAAGGTGACCCTCGTGCCTCAAGCCGCTGAAATCAAATGGCTCGTTTGTAAAAATCGCAGTTTGCACGGGAAGTGACTGAGGCTTCCCGGGTTGCAAAATTCCCTATCGGGGGTGCGTGGTGCATTGGCAATGGCGCCGCAGGCGCAATCAAGGAGCAGGGACATTCCTGTCCCGTTCTTCGCGAAGCGATCCAAAGGCAGGGAAGAGGAAGAACGGGACAGGAATGTCCCTACTCCTTGGGTTATTTCTTCGGCGGCAGCGGCACGGCATTGACCTCATCGCCCTCGCGGATCAGGGCGTTCGGGCTGACGATCACCGGCTGGCCGGTGAGGCCCGCTGAGGTGACTTCCACGGATTCGCCGAGGTTGCGGCCCTGGCCGACCTCCACCAGCTTCACCTTGCCGTCCACCACGGTCGCCACGCTGGCCTTGCCGGCGCGCACGATCAGGGTGTTGGTCGGCACCAGGAAGGTGCCGGGGGCCGGGGCGAGGTCGAAGGTCACGGTGCCGCTCAGGCCGGAGGGCAGCGCGCGGTCGTCGTTTTTCAGCAGCAGCTCGGCGCGCATGGTGCCGGATACGGTCTCGATCGAGCGGCTGGTGCGCGCCACCTTGGCGGTGAACTTCTTGCCCGGCAGCTCGGGGAAGCTGACCTTGCCCTCGGTGCCGGTCTCCAGCCGCAGCGCGAGATCCGGCGGGGCTTGGACGACCACCCGCAGCTCGTTGATGCGGTAGAGCTGGAACAACCACGCGTCCGCGGACGAGGGGTCGCCGTTGACGTGGTCGCCGCGGTCGATCTTGCGGGCGGTGATGGTCGCGTCGAACGGCGCGCGGATGGTCATGAACTTCTGGAGTTCCTGGAGCTTTCCGAGTTCGGCGCGGTAGGCGCGGACCGAGGCGTCCAGTTCCTCGGCGGTGGCGGTCGATTGCTCGGTGGCCTCCTTTGACACGGCCTTCTCCTTGAGCAGGCCTTCCGAGCGGGTGGCCACGGTGCGGGCGACCTTGGCCTTGGCCTCGGCCTGGTCGATCGTGGCCTGGGCGGCCTCGATCTGGCGGGCGATTTCCGGGGCATCGATGGTGGCGAGCACGTCACCGGCCGCCACGCGGTCGCCGATGTCGACCTTGCGCTCATGGATCACGCCGGTGGCGCGGCTGAAGATGGTGGCGGTCTCGGCGGGTTCGGTGCGGGCCGGGACCTCGAAGGCGCGGGGCTGGGTCGCCGGTTTCGGGGTGATCACCTTCACCTCCACCTTGTCGGCGAGGGCCGGGGCGGTGCAGGCGATGACGAGCGGGAGCGGAAGGAAGCGTTTCACGACGGGAAATGGGAAAGGGGGTTCAGGCGGGTTCGGCCGCGGTGGGCTCTTCGGAATCGATGGAATCCTCGTCCTCCACCGGCGGTTTCCAGCGGCGGCGGACGATGGCGAACATGGTCGGCACGACGAACAGCGAGGCGAAGGTGCCGAACACCAGGCCGCCGATCACCGCACGGCCGAGCGGGGCGTTCTGTTCGCCGCCCTCGCCGTGGCCGAGCGCCATCGGGATCACGCCGAGGATCATCGCCAGCGCGGTCATCATCACCGGGCGCAGGCGGGTGGTGGCGGCGTCCATTGCGGCCTCGGCGGCGGTCGCGCCCTCCAGGACCTGGCGGTCGCGGGCGAAGCTGCTGACCAGCACGCTGTTCGCCGTGGAAACCCCCACGACCATGATCACGCCCATCAGCGCGGGCACGCTCAGCGGCGTGCCGGTGAGCCAGAGTGCGGCGACCGCGCCGGAGACGGCCAGTGGCAGGCCGCTGATCGCCACGAACGGCAGCGACCACGACTGGAAATTGATCACCATCACCAGGAACACGAGCACCGCCGCGAGCCCGAGTCCACCGAGCAATTCGGCGTAGGCGGACTGCATCAGCGCGGCCTGGCCGAAGAGGTGGACCTCGTTGCCCGGCTTGTTTTTCAGCTTCGCCCGGATGTCATCGAGGATCTTCTCCAGATCGCGGGTCACGCTGCCGAGGTCGCGGCCCTGCACGTTCGCCACCAACGTCAGCGTCGGCTGGAGGGTGGTGCGGGAAACGCTGGCCGGGGACCGCTGTTCCACCAGCGTGGCGAAACTGCGCAGCAGCACCGGGTTCCCGCCCGCGCTCGGGCGGATCGGCAGGTTGAGAAGCTGCTCGGTGGATTTCAGCTCGGAAGGTTGGGCGAGCACCTGCACGTCGTAGGACGCGCCCTTCTCCGGGTCCGCCCAAAAGCTCGGCGACACTGTGCCACCGCTGCCGAGCGCCGCCAGCAACGCATTGGCCGCGTCCTGCTGGGTCACGCCGAGGTAGGCGGCGCGGGCGCGGTCGACGCGGATGACGTAGCCGGGCTGGTCCAGCACCTCGCGCAGGGTGATGTCCACCGCACCGGGAACTTGCTTGAAGCGCTCCTTGAGCTCCTTTGCCAGCGCCAGGTTGCCGGGGACATCGCGGCCGGTGAAGCGCACCTCGAAGGTGGTGGGCGAGCCGGACGCCAGCGTCTGGCTGGTGGCGTCCGCCGGGCGGAAGAACGACTGCACCTGCGGGAACTTTTTCGTCAGCATGTCGCGGATCGCGACTTCATAGCCCAGCGTCGGATGGTGGTGGTCCGCGAGCTGGACGAGGATCTCACCGTCCGACGAGCTGTTCGACGTGCTTTCCACCCACGCCAGGTTCACCGAGTTGGGCGCGCCGATGTTTTCGACCACGAACGAAAGCTCGTCCTTCGGGATGATGGTGCGGATCTCGCGCTGGATCTCCGCCATCACAGCACCGGTGTCCTCCACCCGGCCGCCGGGGGGAACGCGGATGAACAACCGCAGCAGGCCCGCGTCCGTCTTCGGGAAGAACTCGCGTCCGGCGTGGGTGCCCGCGAACACCCCGATCGCCACCGCGATCAGGATCGGCACCAGCACCAGCCAGCGGTGGCGCAGCACGTAGCCGAGGATGCCGCCCTGGACTTCGGACAGGCGGTCGACGCCGTGCTCGATGCCGTGGTGGATGCGGAACAGGCCGAAGCGCGGCTTCGCCTTCGCCAGCTCGCGCTCCTTCCGCACCTCGGCGGGCAGCATCAGCGAGGCCAGCGTGGGCACCAGCGTGCGGGAAAGCAGGTAGCTCGCCAGCATCGAGAAGACCACCGCCAGCGCCAGCGGGCGGAAGACGTAGGAGGCCGTGCCGCTGAGCAGGAAGATCGGCAGGAACACGATGCAGATGCTCAGCGTCGACACGAACTCGGGGAAGGCCACCTGCCGCGCACCATCGATGATCGCCTGCCGCACGCCCTTCCCGAGCGCGATCTGGCGCTTGATGTTCTCGATCTCCACCAGCGCGTTGTCGACCAGGATGCCGATCGCCAGCGACAGGCCGCCGAGCGTCATCAGGTTGAACGTCGCGCCGACCAGATACAGGCCCATGATCGAGCACAGCAGCGCCAGCGGGATCGAGGTCAGCACGATCAGCGTGGAGCGCCAGGAGCCGAGGAACAGCAGCACCACCAGCGCCACCAGGCCACCCACCAGCAGGATCTCCTTCAGCACGCCATCGACCGCCGCCTTCACGAACACGGATTGGTCGAAGATCGGCTCGATGGTCATGCCCGGAGGAGCCTCCTTCCGGATCTCATCCATGCGGGAGAGGATGCCATTGACCACGTCCACGGTGGACGCGCTGCCGAGTTTCAGCACCGAGACCATCACCGCGTTCTGGCCGTTGAGGCGCGCCGGATTGGTCGAGACCGCCTCGCCGTCGCGCACGTTCGCCACGTCGCGCAGCAGGATCATCTTGCCGTTCACCGAGCGGATCGGCAGGTCCAGGAAGGCCTGCACCGTTTCCGGGCTGGCATTCATCGTGACCGGCAGCTCGCGCTCGCCCTCGCGCAGCAGGCCGGAGGGTAGGGTCAGGTTCTGGGTGCCGATGGCGCGGCTGACATCCGCGGCGGACAGCCCGAAGGCATTCAGCGCGTCCGGATCGAGGTCCACCATGACCTGGCGGGCGGCACCACCGTAGGGCAGGGAGAGGCGCAGGCCCGGGATGCTCTGGATCTTCGCCCGCAGCGCCAGGCGCGAGTAGTCGAAGAGCTGGCCGCCGGTCATCGTGTCCGAGGAAATGACGAGCTGCACGATCGGCACGCTCGACGGGCTGGTGCGGATGATCAGCGGCGGAGTGGTGCCGGTGGGCATGCGCCGCAGGATCGTCTGGGACACCGCCGTCACCTGGGACAGCGCGGTGTTGATGTCCGCATACGGCTGGAACCGCATCTTCACCAGCGCGACCCCGTTCGAGGTTTCCGAACGGACCTCCACCAGGTCATCGACGTTGTTGAGCGTGGCGATCTCCGAGAACGAGGTGATCTTCGACGCCATCTCGGTGGCGTTCAGGCCGCCGTAGTTCCAGACCAGCGTGATCTCCGGAGTTTCCACCCGCGGCAGGATGTCGGTGGACATTTTCCGGGAGGACATCACCCCGAAGAGAAGGACCAGGATGGCGAAGACTCCGATGGTGTACTTGTAACGGAGGGCGAAAAGGACGATCCACATGGCAGGAGGGCCGCGACGTCGCCGTCGCGGAAGGGGATTCTCAGAGCGAAGACGGCGTCAGCGAAGCCGCTCTTTCCCGAATGTCCACAGGAGAAATCCGCGTGGTGCAAATTGCCCTGTTAGGAGCCGATTTGCCTACGCGATTCCCCGTATGCTCCCCGTCCGGCCATGATTTCGGGTCATGTCGGGAGGGTGGCGGGCGGTTTCCTGCTCACCGCCCGGCGGCATTCACTTCAGGTCCTTGGGCAGCGATCTTGCTCCTTCGATCATCTTCTTCATGCCTTCCATCATCGCCTTGGAGGAGGTCAGGGTCTGGTCGAGCTTCTCCAGCTCCATCGCTGGAAAGGTCTCGCGGAGGTTTTCTTCGTCGTCCTGCCCGGGCTCCTCGCCGGGTTGGGCGGCAGGCTGGGCGGCGACGATTTCTTGGAACGAAGCCGCCTGTGCGGGATCGAGCAGCTTTTCGAAACCGGCGCGCGTTTCGGCATCGTGGATCAGCGGGGCGCTATCGGGCATGCCGCCGGGATTCACTCCGGCCAGCGAGCCGCCGGCGGAGGCTTTGAGGGCCTCCGTGGCCTCGCGGGCCTTGGCCAGGTATTCCTCCTGCGGGATCTGCTTGCGGGCGGCGGCATCGCCGGCCAGCACCAGCTCGACCAGCGGGCGCGGCTCCTTCCGCAGCGCGGCGGAAAGCTTGCGCAGCTCCTCCATGTGCCGTTTCTGGTTCTCGGACACGAGCTTGGCGGCGGCGGTCCTCTGGGCGTCGGTGAGGTTCAGTTTTTCCGGCAGGTCACCGAGGTCGCTGAAGCCGCCCTGTTTCATCCCGGCCATCATGCCCAGTTCGTCGGCGGATTCGCCCATCAACAGGATCTCGTCGAGCAGGCCGAGGAAGCCGTCGACCACGTGGCGGGAGAGATTGGTACGGGATTCACCGTATTTCTGGGCCAGGTCCGGCCACATCTCGGACGGCGGACGGCCGCGCGGAATCCGGGAGGAAACGGCGGTGTCCTTCGAATCGGCCGCTCCATACGCGCGCCCATCCGTGCCCACGGCGAGCGGGGCGACGTCGTCGGCCTTCGATCCCGCCGTCTGGTGAAGCACGGCGTAGGTTCCGGCGCCGAGTAGCACCACGGCGGAGCCAGCCAGGATGGCGGTCTTTTTCGTCATGAGGAAAAGGGTGGTGAGGGAGCCGAGCGGGGCGGTGGCGGCGGCCGCGGCGAGGGCCTTGGTGCCGAGCATCGGGGCCAGCGCCACCCCGGCCTTGGCATCCCCGGCCAGGCCGATGAGCCCGGCGGTGATGGCGGTGGCGGTGAGCGTGCACCCGCGGGCGGAAAGCCGACCGCGCAGGCGCTCGGTGGCGCGGGACAGGCGTTTTTGAGCGGCTTCCACGGTGAGCCCCAGCACCCCGGCGACCTCCTTCACGCTCAGGGCGCGGTAGTAACGCAGCAGCAGCGCCTCGCGGTCCGGGGTGGAAAGCGCGGCCATCGCCTGGTCCAGCTCCGGTTGCATGTGGGCCCAGGCCTCGTCTCCCCCGGCTTCCGGTTGGGCTCCGAGCAGGTGGCGTTTGCGGGTCTCACGCATCTGGCGTCGTTCGAGGTTGCGGGATTGATGGACGGCGGTGACGTGCAGCCAGCCGGCGAGGGAGGTGCGCCCGGTCAAGGCGGCGGCCTTCCGGGCGAGGAGGATGAACGTGGCCTGGGCGGCCTCCGCGGCGATCGTCTCGTCCCCGCTGCGGCGTTTCGCCGCGTGGTGGACGAGTCCGGCGTACCGCTCCACCAGCGCGCGGAACGACCGCTCGCAATGGTCGCGGGACCAGCGGATGAGCAGCGTCGGATCGTCGGGCCCGGATTCGTTCATGCGTTTCCCTTCCATGTGCATCTTCCCGCAAAAGCGGACAGGGCAGACTGGATTTTTTCCCCTGGGGGACGATTGAGCCCCCTCTGAAAAATAACCTTCGTTCGGTAGGGGGGCTTTATTTGGACAGGATTAACAAAATTTCCAGAATTCACAAAATGAAGAGAGACGGTCTGACTCTCCGTTTTGAAGGCGCCTTGAAGGTGTCCGTGAATTCTGAAAATTTTGTTAATTCTGTCTGAATCGGCTCAAGATTCTCCGAGAGTTATTTTCCCAACAGAAGCTCAGGGCGTCCGCGGCTCGATTTTCACCGAATCGGTGCCAAGCAGGTCGCGCAGGCGCGTTTTCAGGGTGGACTCGGCGGTTTCGAGGATGCCGCTCTTCTCGGCTTCCAGCCGCATCTGTTCGCGGAGCTCCCGCAGCACCGCGGCGCGGTCGATGGGCGTGACCTTGTTCAACCAGCCGTTCTCCTCGCTGAGGACGTCGAAATCGATCAACTCCACCGACAGGATCTCGGCGCGCGGGAAGCTCGCCACCGGCCCGCCCTTGTCCATGCGCAGCGAAATGCCGGGCTTCAGCTTGTAGCCGGCCTTCACCCGGTAGTGGCCGCGCAGGATCACCTTCTTGGTGCCCAGCGGCAGGTACTTCATCATGAAGTCCTCTTTCTCGAACGAGCGGGTGGCGCTCATCCGCATCTCCAGCAGCGAAAGCTCGGTGATCTCCGAGGTTTCCGCGATCTCGGCGCGGCCCTCCACGATGCGGGTGTTCGAGTTCGTCACGGCGGCCAGCACCCGGTCCAGGCTGTGTTCCAAGGTGGCGCGGGTCCCCGCGGCGGCCCGCTCGAACGGCCGCAGCACCAGCAGGTAAAGCGCCGCGGTCAGCAGCGCCGCGATTCCAAGCCAGCGCAAGGTGCGCCACATTTCCACCCGATGAGGCATTGCCGCGAACATGCCGCGTGCGAGGCGATCCGCAAACTACAATCCGGCTCCGTCATTCCATCCGTGGTTCCATTTCTTCTGAACCAGACACCGGAACACCTCACGTCCCCGCCGCCGCGCTGTCGGCGGCGCGTTTCCATAGCAGCGCCGTCATCCAGAAGGCGAAACAGGAGGTGGTGAAGTCGAGCCCGTGGTCCTCGATGCTCGCCCGGCGGGTGAAGGCGTGGTCCGGCGCGATCACGGCGGAGCCGCGCGGAGTCTCGAACCGCATCGCCCGCCGGAATGCGGAATCCGCTTTCAGTGTGAATGGCCCCGCAGGACTCTCACCCTCGACCGTGCGGGTGAACGCGCTGGTTTTCCGGGCCGTCGCGATCACCCGGCCGGATTCGTCGGTGGCCACCCAGGTGCCGCTGAAGGCACCTTGGCGCTCGATCTCGATCGTGCGTCCGGCCAGTTCGATGGTCCCGGATTCCCACCCGCCGAGGCGGGTGGTGGCGGATTGGCCTTCGCCCTCCAGTGAAAATCCCCAGGAGCAGACGCTCAGCGGAAGACAGCGGATCATGGCCCGATGGTTGGCAGGAATCGCCCCATCCGGCCATTCCACATCCGGGCGATGATTCCATCAGTGGTGGTCCGGCTTGGTCAGGGAAACCACGATCATGCCCACCAGCACCAGCGTGGCCAGGATGCCCATCACCAGCCCGAAGATGGCGCGGCCCATGCCATATTTCGGCGCGCCGGCCGCCTTGCTGCGCTGGATGTCCCGGATCGCGAGCAGGGCCAGGATCAGCGCGATCGGGCCCGGCAGGATGATGAAGGAAAACAGCCCGGCATACCCGGCGGCGATCGCCCACAGGGAGCGCCCGACCGGCATCAGCAGCCGCATGCCCGCGTCATCGCCCATCCGGGCCGGTGCCTGGGTCGGCATGGGAGGCGGAGCGGCGGGGGCCCGGTAGGGGTCGTTCGACATGGGCGGCATCCCACCAGACGCCCCGGGGCCGGGCAAGCCCGTGGGAGCGCATCCGGCCCGGCCGTTTTTCCGCCCTTGCCACCGGCAGACCGGCTGTCTTGACTGCCGGACCGAATTTCCCGCCGTGAAATCCCACGAACTTTACACCGCCGTCGATCCCGCCCTCGTCACCCAGATGCTGGACTGGTTCCGTGCCAACGACCGCAACGTCTATCGTTCCGCCGTCGCCACCCTGGCCCAGAACCGCAAGCTGCGCCCGGTCTTCGTCGAGAAGAAGTCCCTGCCCGAGCAGTATGCTTGGATCGCCAAGACGCTCCAGATCAAGGCCTGCGACACCATCGGCGAACACCTCCTCCAGGCCTGGCTGATGGCCGGAAACCAGGGCCTGCTCGCCGCCTTCTGCGATGGCATGGGCATCCCGCACGACGGCAAGGGCTCCGTGGTGGGCGACCTGCCGAAGAAGATCGACGCCGAGCGCCTCAATGGCTCTGTCGACCGCCTGATCGAAGGCGGCTTCGACCCGAAGCTGGTGGCCCTCTACCTCCACTGCTTCAACATGCAGAACCCCGGCGGCTGGCCGGAACTCACCGCGAAGCTGGCGGACGATTCCCGTCTCGCCCTCGCGTAAATTCCGGCACGACGGGTTGCATCCCCGCCGGAAACCGTTTTGGTTGGCGGGATGCGACTCCGTTCATGGTCGGTTTGTGCCCTTTCGATTCTCACGATTTCCCCCGCCGGGGCCGCGGTCGGTGACTGGCGGCCCCTCGGCGATGGCAAGGGCGAGAAGATCGAGGTCCGCTTCGAAGGCAAGGCGGACGGCGTTTACCTGCTGCGCCGCCGGGCCGATGGGAAGCTGTTCGAGGTGAAGCCGGATTTCCTGCTGCCCGCCGACCAGAAGGCCTTCGACGAGGCCGCGGGCGTCCTCGAGCAGGAGATTTCCAAGATCAATGGCACCGCCGGCCACAAGGTCTTCAGCGGCGCACCGTTCGAGGCCCGCCAGGCCGGCGAGATCGCCAACGCGCTGTCGCTGCGCCAGGAATCCGCCACCAACGACAGCAAGAGCTGGCGGCTCTACGCGCGGGAGGATTACCGCTTGTTCGATGCCCGGCCGTATTCGGTGGCGCTCTATGCGGATGGCGAGGGCCACGCGACCAGCCTCTCGATCGTCTTCGCGAACAAGGGCGACTTCGGCAGCAAGGCGGGCACCGGCCAGGACCATTTCCAGGGCGGCACCGACGCCACCGCCAACACGCTGGAGGCGGCGATGAAGAAGGACGAGGCCGCGATCGAGAAATCCATTTCCACCGCCCTCGGCGCGCCGGTCACCCAGCGCTTCGGCGAGGGCAAGACCCGCCGCCAGATCAAGCGCTGGGACTGGAACGGCCAGTCGCTGCTGCTGTCCTCGGAGGACGGCGAATACGTGTCGCTGCAGGTCGTGCCGCTGGAGTTCGCCGCCGCGGGCGGGAAAACCGGCATGACCAAGGGCGAGATCGTTCGCAGGCACCGCAAGGAAAGCGTGGTCCGTGATCCGAACGGCGACGTCTATGTCACCCAGATCCCGATGGTCGACCAAGGGCCGAAGGGCTACTGCGTGCCTGCCACCTTTGAGCGCGCGCTGCGCACCATGGGCATCGATGCCGACATGTACCTCCTCGCCATGGTCGGCGAAACCGCCGCCGGCGGGGGCACCTCGGTGGAGAAGCTCCTCGAGAACGTCCGCCGCTCCGTCTATAGCAAGGGCCGCCGCACCAAGGACGAGCCGGTGAAGGAACTCCGCATCCGCGATGTGAAGCGCTACCTCGACGAGGGAGTGCCGGTGATGTGGACGATGAAGGCGGTGGAGGACTACGCGAAGGCCGCCAACGACAACACCTCCGCCCGCAAAGGGGTGAGCGATTGGGCCGCCTACGCCACCGGGATCGCCGCGAAGGCCGCCGAGATCGCGAAAAAGCCGAAGCCGGACACCAACCACCACATCTGCATGATCATCGGCTACAACGAGAAGACCGATGAACTGGCGGTGAGCGACTCCTGGGGCCCCAGCTTCGAGCGCCGCTGGGTGCCCGTGAAGGTTGCGAACTGGGCCAGCAGCGGCGGCCTCTTCATGATCCTCCCCTAGCCGGAAGCCTGGCTGGGAGCAGGGACATTCTTGTCCCGTTCTTCTTATTAGAAACGGGACAGGAATGTTTGCCTCCGGCTATGTCCGCTGCGCTCCCATTCTACTCCCAGTTTTCTAACCCCCGTTTTTGCGAATTGATCGCCCGCGGCGGCCCGGCTAGCGTCCGCGCCCCAGCCCCTTCCCACGCGATGCCAAAGGTCCACATCCGCACGTACGGTTGCCAGATGAACGAGCGCGACTCGGAACAAGTCGCGCGCATGTTCACCGAGGGCGGCTACACCGTCACCGCCGAGGAGGCGGACGCCGACGCCATCCTCATCAACACCTGCTCGGTCCGCGACCAGGCGGAACAGAAGGCGCTCGGCAAGATGGGCCTGATGGGCGCGCACCGCCGCAAGAAGCCCCACGTCGTCTACGGCTTCATGGGCTGCATGGCCCAGTCCCGCGGCGAGGAACTGTTCGAGCGCGTGCCGCACCTCGATGTCGTCGTCGGTACCCAGAAGTACCACAAGGTCTTCGAATACGTGGACACCATCCTCCAGCGCCGCCTGGAGACCCGCATGGACGATCCCGCGTGGTCGCTCATCGGCACCAATGTCTGCGACACCGCCGAGGAAGAGGGCTCCCAGAACGCCATCCGCGACCACATCCCGAAGGACCTCCAGGCCACCGCCTTCGTCTCCATCATGCAGGGCTGCAACATGCGCTGCTCCTTCTGCATCGTCCCGGACACCCGCGGCAAGGAACGCGGCCGCCCGATCCAGGACATCGTGGAGGAAGTGAAACGCCTCGCCGACCGCGGCGTGCGCGAGATCACCCTGCTCGGCCAGATCGTGAACCTCTACGGCCGCACCGAGTTCCCGAAGGTCGAGGGCAAGAGCCCGTTCGTGCAGCTCCTCGAGGCCGTCCACGACGTCCGCGGCATCGAGCGCATCCGCTTCACCTCGCCGCACCCGATCGGCTACCGCGATGACCTCGTCGCCGCCTTCACCTACCTGCCGAAGCTCTGTTCGCACATCCACTTCCCGATGCAGAGCGGCTCCGACCGCATCCTGAAGCTGATGCGCCGGCCGTACAAGAACGAGAAGTTCGTAGAGATCTGCGAGAAGATGAAGGCCGCCCGCCCGGGCATCGCCATCACCACCGACATCATCGTCGGCTTCCCCGGCGAGACCGAGGAGGACTTCCAGGCCACGGTCGATACCGTGAAGCGCCTCGAATTCGACAATGCCTTCGTCTTCCGCTACTCGAAGCGCAAGGACACCCCGGCCGCCCTCATGGACGGCCAGCTTGAGGAAAGCGTGAAGGAGCGCCGGAACCAGGAGCTGCTCGCCGTGGTGGACAGCTTCGCCCGCGCCAAGCACGAGGCCCTCGTCGGCACCGTCCAGCAGGTCCTCTGTGAAGGCGTCTCGAAGCACAACAAGGAGCGCCTCCACGGCCGCACTCCGCAGAACAAGATCCTCATCTTCGAAGGCGACCCCCACAAGCTCACCGGCCAGATCCTCGACATCCAGGTCGAGGAAAGCACGGGGTTCACGCTGTATGGGAGCGTGATTTGAGCAACCGGGTCTCGTCTCTCAGTTGCCCGTCCAATCATCCGCCAGTGCCTCGGCCTGTTTCAGAACAAGCGCAATCGCCTCCTCACACCCCTCCGGCGGATATTTGTATTTCCTCAGCAGCTGCCTGATGAGAATCCGCATCTTCGCCCGCACGCTGTCCCGGAACTGCCAGTCCACCGTCGTACTGTTTCGCAGCTTCTCCGTCAGCTCGCTCGCCAGCTTCTTTAAAGTCGCATCGCCCATGCTCAGCAGCACCTCCGGACGATCCGCCAGCGCATCGTAAAACGCCTCCTCATCGGGATTCAGGCCCAGCTCCTCGTGGCGCAGCATCGCCTCCTGCATGTCCTTCGCCATCTGGATCATCTCCTCGATCACCTGCGAGCTTTCGATCATCCGGTTGTGATACTTCCGCAGCGCCTCGATCAGGCGGTCGCTGTACTTCTTTTCCTGCACCAGGTTCGTCCGCGTCTGCGCCTTGATCTTTCCTTGCAACAAACGCTCCAACAACTCCACCGCCAGGTTCTTCTTCTCCATCCGCCGCACGTCTTCCAGGAAGGCGTCGGATAGCAGCCCGATGTTCGGCCGCTCCAGTCCGGCCATCTTGAAAATATCCTGCACATCCTCCGCCTTCACCGCGTTGTCGAGGATCTGCTTCAGCGCGCTGTGCTTCTGCTCCGCGCTGCGCTTCTTGTCCACGCCATCGAATTTCCGCAGCACCGCGCTGATCGCGGACAGAAACGCCAGTTCCTTCTTGAGCTCCTTCGCCCCGTCCAGCGTCGAGCACAACGAATACGCCACGTTCGCCGCCGCCATTGCATCGAGGAACCGCTTCTTGCCGTTGATCTCGTTCTTGTCGCCCAGGCCGAGGATATGGTTCGCCGCCGCCGGGAGAAGGGCCAGCACCTCCGCCGGTGTCCCTTCGAACTTGCTGTAGTCGAAGCCATGGAAAAGCCCGCGCAGCACATCCAGCTTTTCCAACAGGACTTCCAGCGCCTTCTCCGCCTTCAAGGTCGGCGTCCCCTTGCCCTTCGCATCCGTGTAGGTCTTCAGCGCGTTCTTCAGCTCCGCCGCGATCCCGATGTAGTCCACCACCAGCCCGCCTTCCTTGCCCGCGAACACCCGGTTCACCCGCGCGATCGCCTGCATCAGGTTGTGGCCCGCCATTGGCTTGTCCACATACATCGTGTGGCAGCACGGCGCGTCAAATCCAGTCAGCCACATGTCCCGCACGATCACCAGCTTCAGCGGATCCTTCGCATCCTTGAACCGCTTCGCCAGCCGTTTCTTCTGGCCCTTGCTATACACATGATCCTGCAAGCCCGGCCGATCCGATGCCGTGCCCGTCATCACGATCCGGATCGCGCCGTCCTCCGGGTTCCAGCCGATATCCTTGCCGTCCTTCGTCAGCTTCGTGCCCGCCCACTCCGGGCGCAGCCGGGTGATCTCATCGAAGAGGCTCACGCAAATGTCCCGGCTCATCGCCACCACCATCGCCTTGCCTTCCAGCACGCTCGTCCGCGTCTCGTAGTGCTCCACCAGATCCGCGGCGATCTCCTCCACGCGTTCCTTCGCGCCCACCAGCTTCGCCAGCTCCGCCCACTTGCCCTTGGTGCTTTCCCTCGCGGAAACATCCTCCTCGTCCTCGATCACCTCCTCCACATCCTGGTTCAGCCGGTCGATCTCCTCGCGGTTGATGTCCAGCTTCGCCAGACGGCTTTCGTAATAGATCGGCACCGTCGCCTTGTCCTCCTTCGCGTCCTCGATGTCGTAGATCGACACATAACCGCCGAAGGTCTCTTGCGTGTTCGCATCCGCCTTCTCGATCGGCGTACCGGTGAAGCCGATGAACGACGCACCCGGCAGCGCATCCCGCATGTGCTTCGCATAGCCGTAAACGTACTTCCCCGTCTTGGTGTCCAGCCGGCCCTTCGTCCCGTATTGCGAGCGATGAGCCTCATCCGAGATCACCACCACGTTCGTCCGCTCGCACAGCACCGGATGATCATCCTCCGCGCCCTCCAGAGAAAACTTCTGGATCGTCGTGAAAATGATCCCGCCGGACTTCCGGGACGCCAGCATCTCGCGGAGCTGCTCGCGGCTCTCCGCCTGCTCCGGCGTCTGCTTCAGCAGATCCTTCGCGCTGCAGAACTGTTGGTAGAGCTGGCCATCCAGATCATTGCGATCCGTCACCACCACCAGCGTCGGATTGTTCATCTCCGGTTGTTGCAGCAGCTTCCCGGCGTAGCAGCACATCGAGATGCTCTTGCCGCTGCCTTGCGTGTGCCAGAAGACGCCCGCCTTCTTCGATCCCGGTACCACTTCCTTGCCATAGGCCGCCCGGTCCTCCTTCGCTTTCGTGCCATCCTCTCCCGCCGCGGCGATCAAGGTCACCCGCACCGCCTCCCGCACCCCGTGGAACTGGTGATAGCCCGCGATCTTCTTGATCAGCCCGTCCCCGTCCTGCTCGAAGAGGATGAAATACCGCACGTAGTCCAGAAACAGATCCGGCCGGAAAAACCCGCGGACCACCTTTTCCAGTTCGAATTCCACGTGCGGCTTGTCGTTCTCGTTGGAGATCGTCCGCCACGGCATGAACCACTCCTTGCTCGCCGTCAGCGATCCGACCCGGGCGTTCATCCCGTCGCTCACCACCAGCGCCTCGTTGAACACCAGCAGATCCGAAATCTCCGCCTGATAGGTCTGGAGTTGGTCGAATGCCTTCCACACGTCCGCCTGCTGGTCCGCCGGATTCTTCAGCTCGATCAGGCCGAGCGGCAGCCCGTTCACGAAGCACACCAGATCCGGCCGCCGCGGCTTCTTCGTCCCCGTGATCGTGAACTGGTTCACCACCAGGAAATCATTCGCCTTCGCCCGGGTGAAATCGACCAACTGCGCATGATCCGCCTCCTTCTCCCCCTGCGCGTTGGTGAACTCCACCAGCACCCCGTCCATCAGATAGCGGTGGAAGGCCCGGTTGTTCTGCACCAGCGATGGATGCTCCGGCTTCGTCACCACATGCACCACCTCCTCCACCGCGGATTCCGGCAGCTTCGGGTTCAAGCGCCGCACCGCCTCCGCCAAGCGCCCCTTCAAGACCACCGCCCGGAAATCCTCCCGCTCCGCCGCCACGCCTTCCGGCGCGATCACCGCTCCATGGACGTAATTCCAGCCCGTGTCTTGGAACCACTGGATCGCGAGCTGTTCGAGTTGGTCTTCGGTGATCATTCTATGCGAGATGCGGTCTTGACTAAGCGGCGTGGAAAAGTTCCAGTGTGTCTGCGGTGTCTCGATCAGTCCACGTCCCTTTATGGGAGTGTGACGCTAGAACCCACGGTGGCCTGCTGCCGTGTAATTCTATCGTCAGTGTGGAACAGTGAGGCACCGCTTTTTTGTGGTTTGAACCACCAGCTCATGAGCGTAACTTTATGAGTAACATCCTTTTCGCTGAGCGGTCGCTCCCGCCAATTTTGCGGATACTCAACCTCTTCTATGAATCGAATAAGAAGGGTTTGCGCTTCCTGTCCCATATGAAAGGCGTTAGCATACCAGAAAACGATCTCGCTCCGCTCCAGCATCAACCCGTCCTTCTCGCAGGAGGGTTTCCGATCAACAAGATATCGAGTAGGGACCTTTTCAAGAAACACCCGCAAGTATTCCAGAATGTGAAACGATCTTAGACGTCGATCGGTTGTTCGCGAAAATCTGGTGATATGACGCCAAGCCAATCGCGTCACCAAGATGTTGCCTAGCAATGGGTTGCTCAGTGATTCTTTCTTGAGTTTTGCGTAATTCATCTTCGCATTCGCCCTGCTCGTGGGCTCCCCAGTAATCTGCCGAATATCCAAGCTGGGGTAGCGAGGATTCCTACGTTCAAAATTCGCAAACCTGCTAAGCTCAAATCTCAACCCGGGCGTGACAATATCCCCCTCGGCAATTTTTATTGGACTGCGATGCTTTCCCTTCGGACGGATAATGTGCCAATAAATCTCCCTGTTAGGCCACGGCGGAACCCAAATGATCAGGGCCGGCTGAGTTCCGTCCTGAAGAGTCGGCACCGTTTCATTGCCAAGATTTTGAAGAGTGATTCTGCCAGGGCTCTGACGCGCATAAGAGTTGCCATGCTTGATCTGAGCATGAACCGACACAATGCTTTTGTGGGCCGAAAAGGCATTTAATAGCGATATTTTCAAATCCAGCTTTTTGCCGTCCTCCTGCAAGGTCGAGTTAGCGGCTTGAGCGCAGAGCGCACATGTCAGAATTGCAGCAGCGTATCGCTCGCCCGCGGCTCCATCAGCCTTGTGCGATGAAAATGTAGTTGAACCACTTGCAATCATAGGATGTTCGATTTTTAAAGAAAAACCATTAGTAAACCTTCATCTGGAGGAAAACTTTACTCATGAAAGACGTTATTTACACCAGCACCAAGCCCGGCTGAAGGCCGAGCTTCGTTTTGAAATCGGGGGGAATGTCAGCCCAATGCTTCACAAGCAGATCAACCATCTGTCGGCCATTGATTAGCCCGATTCTCGGAAAGCCCGTTTCCTCCGCCACATCGCGGGCCGCTGCCTGATAGTCGGCTGTCGTGATGAAGGCACCCTGAGCGCCGTTTGGAATCGTCTGCCTTAACTGCTTCACCACGTTGGCGGCAATTTTCGCTCCAGTCTGATAGCGCTTAGCCTGCACAAAGACCCGAATCCGCGCAAAATTGTCTACGTCCAGCGTGCCTCTCACATCCACACCCCCGTCGCCCGTCTTCCCGGAATGCTCCGCCTCGAAACCAAGCGCTTCAAGCAGCGACTTCACCAGCAACTCGAACTCTTTGGGATCGAGCTCCAGCACCCTCCCAATTACCACCTCATAGGGGTCGAGCGCCACCTTGGCGTGACCCGCCGGCACCAAATCGCTTCTCCCGATCACCTCGAAAAACTCCTCCTTCTGGGAGATCGCGAAAACCGTCAGCGAAGAACGGAGCGTGTTCTGCAATGGCACCGAAAACACAGTCCGATCGATCCGCTTGGCCGCCCACTTCACCTGCCGCCGATGGCGAAATCGGCAGCCGTCCTTTCCGTCCCCAAAAACATACGGCTCATCCTCCATCACTCCGTAGCGAAGCCAGCGCGAATCCGCTGCGGGCGTCACCACGAAGTCGCCGGGCTGGATATCGAAAAGAAAGCGGGCGATTTGCCCTACCTGCTGCCCGATCACGATATTCGAGGTGTCCTGCGGATGTTCCTTCTTGTAGAGCGGATAGAGCTGATCCTTCGTCGTCACACCCGTGACGTCGGTGTGGTCGAGCCAACCGATGGCCGCGTAACCACCTTTGACGAAGTGTTCGGCGTAAGTGCCGAAATCAGCACGGACGCAAAAGACGTTAGGCATGGGATCGTTCGGGAATTGCGGTTGCCGTTACCTCGCCGCTTAACAGCTTTGGAAGAAGCGTGTCGCGAAGGTTGGCGAGGGCGCGGGATTGTTGGAGATTAGCAATGATTTTCGTCACCATCGGGTTAACGATAGAATCAAACTTTTGAATGGCATCCTTGGCAGGCAACACTACTCGGACTCCACCCAGCAGTTTGGTAGTGAGGCTGCCTCTGGAACTGTGCGAGTCCGAAAGCTGCCGAAATTCCTCATAGCGGCGAGAGAGGTCGAAATAGAGGAACAAGTCCGACGCCATCTCATTATCCGCAGCGAGGGCGACCACTGATTGGTTTATGTAGGAATCGAATGCCAGTAGCGAGGTCTGCCCCCGGGTGTGACCTTGTCCCGCACTCGCTATCACAACGCACCCTTTGCGGGCCAGCCGCGTGCTGGACTTGTCGATTCCCAGTTGTGTGATCGTCTTCTCTGTCTCAATGATGAAAGAATTCCGTGTTTCACCGGAAGACAACCAAGGGAATGTTCCGTCCCAATAAGGGACCTCGGAGGTTCTCGGAGTTCCACCGCTGAAGATGTTCTTGCAGATTTCGCTCGCCTTAGCTGGCTTCCACCCCTTCGGAATCTTGCCCAGCTCCGAATCCTCGAATGAATCCGGAAACAAGGAGTGCTCCGGTCGGGATTCGCCGCCTTCGGCATTTCGGCGGACGGGATCGAAATCCACGAACCAGCTTTGGAAGAGCGCACGGGCCATCTCCTCCAGAGTGGAGTTCATCTGGCGGTTTAATTCGATCTTATCGTCCAGCGTGCCGAGGATGTGGGCGATGCGCTTTTGTTCGGAGAGGGGTGGAAGTGTAAGGCTTATTTTTCGAAGCTCACTCTGCTTGATTCCTAGCACGGTTGTTCCTGTTGCACGGGCTTTCAACTCGTCTTGGACCGGCGTCGATTGGAGCAAGTATCGCAGAAAACCGTTGTCCAAAAGCTCTTCCTTGCCGCGCAGCGTGATCACGCGTTGAGCCAGCGCGATTTTCCGTCCATCGAGTTGTGCCACCTCCCCAAGCGGCGCTTCTGTCGTCATGACAATATCTCCCTTTTCAGGGAGACCTCGTCTCATCCATGCCTCGTAGTCGGCTTCCGCAATAAACTCCTCCGCCGGTTCGATCCTGCCCCCTTTGACAATCTTCGCAGTAACGAGCGGTACTCCAAACGTGGTTTTGGTCGGTGTCTTTCCTCGATAGTCGATGATCGCGGACATGCATTCTTCGAGGGGAAGCGTTTTCCATTCAGATGCCATACCCCAACCCCTCCAAGCTAGCTTTGATGTCCTGTTCCAGCTTGGCAGATTCTTCAAGCTGGCTTTTCAGCTCCTCTACGTAGCGCGACATTTTATCATCAAACGCTTCGCCGTCGTCTTCGACATCCTCAGCTCCAACGTAACGACCGGGCGTCAGGATGAATCCATGAGAGGCGATCTCCGGAAGCCTAGAAAATTTGCAAAACCCTGAAGCGTCCTCGTAGCTACCAGTCCTCCATTCTCTGAAAGTCCCCGCGATTTTTTCGATATCGTCCCCACTGAAATCCCGCAGCACGCGGTCTTTCATGAAGCCGAGCTTCCGGGCGTCGATGAAGAGCGTTTCGCCCCTGCGGTCGCGAAGGGTGGCTGCACCGGGGCGGGAGCGCTTGGCTTTGTTTTTCGTGAGGAACCAGATACAGGCGGGAATCTGGGTATTGGTGAAAAGCTGGCCGGGCAGGGCGACCATACACTCGACGAGATCCGCCTCGATCAAGGCGCGGCGGATGTCGCCCTCGCCGCTGGAATTCGAACTCATCGAGCCATTGGCGAGGAGCAGCGCCATCGAGCCATTCGGCGCGAGGTGGTGGAGCATGTGCTGCACCCAGGCGAAGTTGGCATTCCCCTGCGGCGGCGTGCCGTATTTCCACCGCGCGTCGTTCTCCAGCTTGCCGTCCCACCATTCCTTGATGTTGAAGGGCGGGTTCGCCATCACGAAGTCCGCGCGGAGGTCCGGGTGCTGGTCGCGGGTGAATGTGTCCGCCGGTTCCTTGCCGAAGTCGAAGTCGATGCCGCGGATGGCCATGTTCATCGCCGCCAGCCGCCAGGTGGTCGGATTGCTTTCCTGCCCGAAGACCATGATGTCGCCGATGCTGCCGCCGTGCTCCTCGATGAAGCGCTCGGATTGGACGAAGAAGCCGCCGGAGCCCATCGCCGGGTCATAGACGCGGCCCTGATAGGGCTCGATCATTTCCACGATGAGGCTGACGATGGACTTGGGCGTGAAGTACTGGCCACCCTTCTTCCCCTCCGCCAGGGCGAACTGGCCGAGGAAGTATTCGTAAACGTGGCCGAGGATGTCCTTCGCGTGAAGGTCCGCGTGCTGGAACGGAATGGTGGCGATGAGGTCGATGAGCCCCGCGAGGTTCGCCGGATCGATCTGGAGCTGGGTGTAGTTCTTGTTGAGGACGTTCTTGAGCTTCGGGTTCTCTTTCTCCACCGCCTCCAGCGCGTCGTCGATGAGCTTGCCGGTGGAGGTGATCCTGTAAGTGGTGGTTTTCCCGTTCTTCACCGTGATCTCCGTCCCCGCCGGAAGCTTTGCGGAGTCCTGCAAGGTCTTCCACCGCGCCAGCGCCGGCACCCAAAAGACGTTTTTCTCGATGTAGTAGTCCCGTTCCTCCAGCTCCTGGTGGATCGCCTCGTCATATCGGGCGGGCTGGTCGTAGCCGGCCGGGTCCACGAAGAAGTCGTTTTCCGGGTCCTTCAGCATTGCCTCGATCTCCGCCTGCCGCTGCGCGAACGAGTCCGACACGTATTTGAGGAAGATCAGCCCGAGCACCGCGTGCTTGTAAACGGCGGCGTCGAGATTGGAGCGGAGCTTGTCGGCGGCGGTCCAGAGCTTCTTGTCGAGCTCGCGAAGAAAGGTTTGGGAGTCGGAAGGGGGCATGATGCGGAAAGCTAACCCGGAAGTTAGAGAAGGCGGGATGGTGGGTCAATGGCTGGATTCCACGCCTGCCGGGATGCCACGTCAGCCAACCGCTTGCCGCTTCACGGCATCCAGCGTCTTGCCGTCCTTGGTCTTCCAATCGATCCAGCCGTTGGAGGTTCGTCCCATGAGCGCGAGTGCGGCCATGCTCGGGGAGCGGATGAGATGGTCCTTTTCGAAGACGATGGAATCTCCCTCCACACGGACGACGCCGGTCTCGATGAGACGCAGGCGGAAGCGTTCTCCAGCGGTTCCTATGATCGAGGGCACGCTGTCCCGGCGGCCGGTGGAGCCTTTCAGCACGACGAAGCCTTCCTGCGTGTACAGGCCGCGGCCATTGGCTCCGGAGGCGGTGCAGAAGAAAACTTCATCCGTCGCCGGATTGGCGGCGGGCTTCGCGACGGGATCGAACAGCGGAAAGCCAAGGGTGGAGAGGAGCACCTGTCCGGTTTCGAAAATCTCCAGGCAGTCGGCCTCCAGCGGGGCGGGGGTGTGGGGCTTGCTGCCGGTGTTGCCGTTTTCAAGGGCGTAACGTCCGGCCTTGGTGGCGGTCTGGATGCAGTTCCATTCCAGAAACAGCCCGTGGGTCTGGGTCAGGCTGTTGGTGCGGGAAATGAGCACCAGCGCCCGCTGCCAGAAGGCCTTCTCCTTGTTGTGGCTGACCAGGCGCGAGCGGAGGTCGCCGGTTTGGCCGATGTAGACCTTCTGGTCCTCGCCATCCTCGCTTTCCCCGAAGAGGAAATAGACCGCCACCTGGCAGCTCTCCGGCATCTTGAGGAAGTCCCCGAGAAGGCTGCGGGGGACCTCCAGGACCTGGACGATGCGGGTCGTGATTTCCGCGACGCGGATGCCCTGGGGATCCCCGCCGGGCAGGAAAATCTGAATGGTTTTCGGGGTGAGGGACATATGTCGGAGAAGAGGACGATGGCAGGTTGCCTCAACGGTGTCGGGCAGGAAGAAAAATTGTTTCGATCGGGTTGGTTGTTCCTAACAGGGTGGGAGCCTTTGGGGGCCTTACACCATCTTCCACACTACGCCAAGGACCGCGCAGGCTCCGAGGACGGGAATCACGCCGATCTTGAAGCGTTCCATGGCGAGCCAGGCCCCGAGGCCGGTGGCGGCGACGAACCAATCGTAGCGATCCGGCTCCGGGTGGATGGCGTGGAGGGAGAACCAGATGGCGAGGTTGAGGATCACACCGACCACGGCGGCGGTGACGGCGGTGAGGGTGGTGGCGACGGCGGGACGCTGGCGCAGGTGGTCGACGTGGGGGGCGCCGAGGAAGACGAACAGGAAGCAGGGCAGGAAGGTGGACCAGGTGGTGATCAGCGCGCCGAGCACGGCCGCGACCGGCGAGGACAGGTCGCCGGGGTGTTGCCAGCCTGCGACGAAGCCGACGAACTGGAGCACCATGATCAAGGGCCCCGGCGTGGTTTCGGCGAGGCCGAGTCCGGCCATCATCTGGCCTTGGCTGAGCCAGCCGTGGTGCTCCACCGCCATTTGGGAAACGTAGGGCAGGACGGCGTAGGCTCCGCCGACGGTGACGAGCGCGGCCTTGCTGAAGAACAGGCCTTGCTGGAAGTGGATGCCGCTCCAGTTCGTGAGCCATCCGGCGGCGAGCACGGGCAGCCACCACAGGGTGAGGCACACTGCGGCGACGATGAAGGTCCGGCGGCGGCTGGCGGGCGGGGGCGGCGGGAGTTCCACGCAGCTTGCCTCATCGATGTCCGCCATCCGGGCGTGGCCTTTGCCGGCGGGGAATTGATTGGGGAACCGTTTGCCACCGAGCCAGCCGATCACGGCGGCGGACAGGATGATCAGGACGAAGGACACCTTGAAAAAGAAGATCGCGATGAACGAGGCGAGCGCGAGCCCCCACAGCGCGGGAGTTTTCAAGGCCTTCGAGCCGATGCGTTTCACCGCCGAGGCGACGATGGCGATCACCGCTGCCGTTAGGCCGTAGAAGAGGCCGCTGATCCACGTGACATTGGCCCCCGTGACATAGAGCCAGCTTAGTCCCATCAGGATGAAGATCGAGGGGATGACGAACAGTGCTCCCGCCGCGACGCCTCCCTTCGCGCCATGGAGCCGCCAGCCGAGGTAGGTCGCGAGCTGCTGGGCCTCGGGGCCGGGCAGCAGCATGCAGAAGTTCAGGGCGTGGAGGAAATGATCCTCGGACAGCCAGCGGCGGCGTTCGACGATCTCGCGGTGCATGATCGCGATTTGCCCGGCGGGCCCGCCGAAGCTGATCCAGCCGAGCTTCCACCAGAACCGCAGCGCTTCACGGAAGGTCGGCGGGGCGGGGCGCGGGGCGGCTTCAAGTTCCGGTGGATTCATCCGCGGCGAGCATCGCATGCCCGTCCAGCCCTCAACGGATGAGTCCGAACGGCTCGTGATCCGCGCCGGTCGTCTGCGGTGGCTGTTACAAAACCTCCCGATCGGTTTCAGCACGGTTCCTTGACCGGATTTCGAGCCTGTTCCAGCTTTCCGGGATGAAAGCGGCAAAGGCTCTTCTTCTCCTCGCGCTCGGTTGTTCCATGCACGCGCTCGCGCTGGACACCGCCAGCATCGAGTCCACCACCGGCCTCAAGGGCACGATGAACGCGGAGGAAAAGGTGTTCAAGGTGACCTTTCCGCGCGGCGATCTGGGGGTGACGGTCGATGACTGGCAGATGCCCGCGTTCATGGGGCTCACGACCTGGGCGGCCTTCACCGAGGGCAAGTCGGCGGAGGCGATGGTGATGGGGGACTTCGTGCTCCTGCAGGATGAGGTGAATCCGGTGATGAGCACGCTGCTGGACACCGGGCTTTCCGTGACGGCGCTGCACAACCACTTTTTCGCCGACGAGCCGAAGGTGTACTTCATGCACATCGCGGGGGAGGGAACGACGGAATCCTTGTCGAAGGGAGTCCGCGCCGCCTTGGACAAGGTCAAGTCGATCCGTGAGGCCGCGCCGCATCCGGCCAAGTCGATGGGCGGAGGGATTCCGGCGAAGAGCGCCATCACCGCGGCGCCGCTCGCGGAGAAGATCGGCGGGAAGCCGCAGGAGAAGGACGGGATGGTGAAGTTCGTCCTCGGGCGTACGGCGAAGATGCCGTGTGGCTGCGAGGTCGGCAAGGAGATGGGGATCAACACCTGGGCCGCGTTCGCCGGCACGGATGACAACGCGGTGGTCGATGGTGATTTCGCCTGCCTCGAAGGGGAGCTGCAAGGGGTGCTGAAAACCCTCAGGAGCGGAGGTATCAACATCGTGGCGATCCACCAGCACATGACCGGGGAATCCCCGCGCTATGTGTTCCTGCACTACTGGGGCCGGGGAAAAGCCGGTGACTTGGCTGGCACGGTCGGGTCGGCGTTGAAAACCCAGAAGCAGTAGCGGTCGGGCGGGATTTCAGCACTCCACCACGTTCACGGCGAGGCCGCCGCGGGAGGTTTCCTTGTACTTGGATTTCATGTCGCGGCCGGTGTCGCGCATGGTCTTGATGACCTTGTCGAGGGAGACGAAGTGGGAACCATCCCCGGCCATGGCGAGGCGGGCGGCGTTGATGGCTTTCACGGACGCCATGGCGTTGCGCTCGATGCAGGGGATCTGGACCAGGCCGCCGACGGGGTCGCAGGTGAGGCCGAGGTTGTGTTCCATGCCGATCTCGGCGGCGTTCTCGACCTGCTTCGGGGTGGCACCGAGGTATTCGGCGAGACCTGCGGCGGCCATCGAGCAGGCGACGCCGACCTCGCCCTGGCAACCGGCTTCCGCGCCGGAGATGGAGGCATTGCGCTTGTAGAGCAGGCCGATGGCGGCGGCGGTGAGGAGGAAGCGGTGGACGCCGTCCGGGTAGGGCGAGTGCTTGAAGCGCACGGCGTAGTGGAGCACGGCGGGGATGATGCCGGCCGCGCCATTGGTGGGGGCGGTGACGACCCGGCCACCGGCGGCGTTCTCCTCGTTCACGGCCAGGGCGTAGAGGTTCACCCAGTCGAGGATGGTGAGGGGATCGGAGAGAGCGGCCTCGGGCTTGGCGCAGAGGTTGTCGAAGATGGTGGCGGCGCGGCGTTTCACCTTCAGGCCGCCGGGGAGGATGCCCTCCTGGGAACAGCCGCGTTTCACGCAGCCCTGCATGGCGGCCCACACCGCATCGAGGCGGGCGCGGGTTTCGGCCTCCGGGCGGCGGGCGTTCTCATTGGCCAGCGCCAGCGCGGCGATCGAGAACTGGTTCCGCTCGCAGTGCTCCATGAGCTCGGCGGCGCAGGTGAAGGGGTAGGGCAGGGCGCTGTCGTCCTCCGGCACGGCGGCCTTGAGGTCGGCCTCGGCGGCGATGAAGCCGCCGCCCAGCGAGTAGATGACGTTTTCCCCGATGAGCGTGCCCGCGGCGTCGTAGGCCTGGAAGTGCATGCCGTTCGGGTGGAGGGGGAGCGGCTTGAGGCGCTTGAAGTCGAGGTCCTCCTTGGCGTGGAACGGGATCACGGTGCCCCACGGCAGCGTCAGCGAGCCGGAGGCGGAAACCGCGGCGAGCAGGCTGTCGATGGCATCCACGTCGATGCTTTCCGGATCGTGGCCGAGGAAGCCGAGGATGAGCGCCTTGTCGGTGCCGTGGCCCTTGCCGGTGGCGGCGAGGGAGCCGTAGGTGTCGCAGCGGACGCGCGCGACCTGCCCGGCCAAGCCGCGGGCCTGGAGGTCGAGGACGAACTCGCGGGCGGCGTGCATGGGGCCGACGGTGTGGGACGACGAGGGGCCGATCCCAATGGTGAACATATCAAGCGCGGAAGGCATAAGGGGCAATGAACCAAGGACGGGCGATGTGAAGGCGGTCCGGCGGCGGCTGTCAAACGGGAGCTGCGCGGCTGGACGAATTCGCGGTTATTCAAAGGAGAATCCACCAAAAGCGCCCGCTTGTCCCGGTTCTTTATTGAGCTTTTCGCTTTTGATTTTCCGCAAGTTCACGCAACGTCGGAAACGTGACCACGTTGAGAATCGGGCTCGTGTCGGACTATTTCCGGGCGGGAGTCGCGGAAGGGGCGGCCGCCTACGGTCGGGCCCACGGCGTGGAGATCGATCCGCGGTGGTTCGTGCGCGGGGACTGGATGGGGGACCACCCGGCGTGGAACGCGGTGATCGCGGAGGTGGTGAACATGCCGACGCTCGCCGACCGGGTGCTGGCGCTGAACCTGCCGACGGTGCTGATGGCCCCGCTGGCGCAGGCCCCGGCCGGGTTTCCGGTGGTGACGGCGGATTTCCGGGCCTGCGGGGCGCTGGCGTTCGAGGAACTGGCGTCGCTCGGGGCGCGGAGCCTGGCGGTGCTGCGGACCAGCCCGCGGGACATCGACCATGAATGCTGCGATGGGTTCATCGATGCGGCTCATGCCCACGGTCGGCGGGTGATCGATCCCGAGCCTGCCCGCAAGCTGGCGGAGACGGTCGCCACGGCGGCCCATTTCAACGAGCGGGTGTCCGCTTTCGCCGACATCCTGGAGGAAATGCCGCGGCCGGTCGGGGTATTCCTGGCCCATGCCGGGCTGACCTATTCCCTGCAGATGGAGCTGAAACGGCGCGGCTTCCGGGTGCCGGAGGACTACGCCATGGTGGTGATCCAGAAGGACGTGCAGGGGACCGCCGAGATGGCCCCGGTGCCGATCACCACGGTGGATCCGGACAGTTGGCAGCAGGGCTATTTCGCCGCGCAACTGCTTCACGATCAGCTTCGTGGCGAGCGCCCGGATGCCTCGGTGCACCGGATTCCGCCCGCCGGGATCACCCGCCGCGACAGCACCGGCTGCCCGCTGGTCAAGGATCCGGGGGTGGCGAAGGTCGTGCACCTGATTCGCGAGCGCTTCGCCTCGGACTTGAAGGTGGACGAGCTGGCGCGGCTGGCGGCGGTCGGGCGGCGCAGCCTGGAGGAGCGGTTCCGGAAGGAGATGCACCAGAGCATCCACGAGGCGCTCACCCGGCGGCGGATGGACGAGGCGAGGAAGCTGCTGCGGTCGACCCCGCTGGGGATCGCGCTGGTGGCGGAGGCCTGCGGCTACTCCTCGGTCCACTACTTCACCACCGCCTTCAAGCGCGAGACCGGGACCAGCCCGGCGGCCTACCGGGCGGCGGCGGGGAAGGGCCGGGCCTAACCGGGGCACCGGCTTGCCGGGCGGTGGTCCGGGAAACCCGTATCTAACTACGTAAATCCCGAACTTCGGGTGTTGAAAAACGCGTTTCGATTTCGCGCAAAACTCTCGTCCGAAAAATGGGGCGGAATGCGCGGAATCCTTGCTGTTAGAAGGATTGGCGGGCGTGGCGGGGGGGAGCCGCGCTTTTTCCTAACGTCCGTTAGACCCGGCCCGGTTTTCGCCCGCAATCCCTTGCCCCACGGGGGGCGGGGGCGGGCAGAGCGCATTGTTAGAGTGCGGGGTGCATTCCGGATTTGGCATCCGGAGTGCTAAAAAGACGGCGCGAAGCACCTCTTCGGGAATACTTAAGACCTTTCAAAAACCTTCCTAACCGTTGGATTTTCAGGTTGCCACAACGATGGGGTGCCCGCTTAATGCGCCAGTCTCCGCTAAGAGACGGCTGTCCCAACACCACTATCCAAACACGAACCGCATGCGCCAACGACTCCTTCCGCTTGCTGCCCTCGCTCTGGTGGCCACTCTCCTTTCCAACTGCTCCTCCAGCTCGAATCTCCAGGTTCTCTCGAAGAGCTCGATCAAGCCCGGTTCCTCCTCCTCCGGATGGGCGCTGGGCCTCGGCACCACGGAAAGCCTTCCGATCGCCGCTCCGTCCGCCTCCGTGATGGCCTCCGCGGCCAGCCACACCAAGGACAAGCACGGCATGCCGGTCTACGCGTTCAGCGAGCGCAACCGCCTCGTCCGCACGACCGCCTACCACCCGAACGAGAGCGACCACCTCGTCTACGGCAGCTCGAATGCCACCGGCACCCAGCTCCGCTACACCAACCGCGTGCGCAGCGCCGCCGCCGACTGGTCCTTCTACCCGGTGGGCACCGTGTTCCGCGTCGCCGGCCTTCCCTACCTTTATGTCGTCGATGACTACGGTTCGGCCCTCACCGGCACCGGCACCATCGACATCTTCACCCCGACCGGTGAAAGCATGAACCAGTGGGGTCGCCGCAACGTGGAGATCACGATCGTCCAGTGGGGTTCCTTCACCCGCAGCGCCGAGATCCTCACCCAGCGCACGGGTTACCAGCACTGCCGCTCGATGCTTGCGAACATCGTCCGCCAGCGCCCGGACCTCGCCTCCACCAAGGGCGGTTCCGCGAACAAGGGCTGATTCCCCGCCACCCGAAATTTCCAAAGCCGCGTTTCCCGGGAGGGAGCGCGGTTTTTTCGTGGTAGCCGGAGCCTTTGCTTTTGGAGTGTCTCCGATTCAGCCCTGAAAGGGCGTCATGGGACAGCCCGGGGCATCGCCCCGGGAAAGCCGACCAAGAAGGGATCGAGCCCTGTAAGGGCGGAATGAAGGGGCGAACGCGGCTTTCCTCGGGTTCCGCCCTTACAGGGCTCGCCTCTTCGCGCATGCCAACCCAGGGCGTTGCCCTGGGCTATCGCATGACGCCCCTTTGGGGCTGCCGGAAGACGGAGCTTTCAGCCACACTGGGCGATCGCCTTTTCCAGGGCGTCCACCGCGAAGGCGAGTTCGTCTTCCGTTGTCGCGAGCGGCGGCATCAGGACGATCGTATCGAGGATCGGGCGGGTGAGCAGGCCGTGTGACCAGGCGGCGCGGCAGACGGCTTCGCCGGTGCGGGCGTCGGCCGGGAAGCGGCTGCCATCGGGCTGGCGCAGCTCGATGCCGGCGATGAAGCCGCGCTGGCGGATCTCGTGGACGAGCGGGCTGCGTTCCTTGAGCCCGGCCAGCAGTTCCGCCATCCGGGCGATCTTCGGCTGGAGGGTTTCCAGCACGCGGTCCTCCTCGAACACATCGAGGCTGGCCAGGGCGACCGCGCAGCCGAGCGGGTTGGCGGTGTAACTGTGGCCGTAGTAGAAGGCCTTGTCCGCGCCGCCGAGGAAGGCGTCGTAAACCGCGCCGGAGGTGAGGGTGGCGGCCATCGGCAGGTAGCCGCCGGTGAGTCCCTTCGCCACGCACAGGAAATCCGGGACCACGTCCTCGTGCTGGCAGGCGAACATCCGGCCGGTGCGGCCGAAGCCGGTCATCACCTCATCGAGGATCAGGTGGACGCCACGGGCATCGCACCAGCGGCGGAGCGCGGCGAGCATGCCCGCGGGCCACGGCCGCATCTCGTTCACGCCTTGGATCAGGGGTTCCACGATCACGGCGGCGATATGATTGCTCCATTCCGTGGGAGTGGCTTCGAGCTCGGCCATCGACGACACACGGCGGACATCGAGGCCGAAGCGCTGCATCAGGCCGGTGAAGCGGCCGACCCCGCCGAGCGAGGCGGCTCCGAGGGTGTCGCCGTGGTAGCCGTTTTCGAAAGCGATGAAACCGGTGCGCGTGTCCTCGCCGCGGTTCAGCCGGTATTGCAGGGCCATCCGCACCGCGCATTCGATGGCGGTCGAGCCATCGTCGGAGAAGAACACGCGCTCCAGCGTGCCGCTGGGAAAGAGGGCGGTGAGGCGTGCCGCCAGCTCCGAGGCGCGGGGGTTGGCGAAGCCGAGGTAGGAGGTGTGGGCCACGTCCTCGAGCTGGGCGCGGATCGCGGCATCGAGCCGCGGGTGGCGGTGGCCGTGGATGTTGGTCCAGATCGAGGAATTGCCATCGAAGTAGCGGTGGCCCTCGGAATCCCACAGCCACACGCCCTCGCCGCGGACCAGCACCAGCGGCTCCTCCCGGCACCACTCGGCCTGGCGGGTGAAGGGGTGCCAGCAATGGGCCCGGTCACCCTCGATCCACCGGCGGCTGTCCTCTCGCATGCGGGGAGTTTGGGACAGCGGACGGCCCGCGGGAAACCGGAAAAGCGGGGGGGGCTTCACCCCATCCACGTCCATTTCTCGGCCCACCAGCGATAGTTTGGGCCGTCCGGGACGATGCGGCCGAGGCCGGGCCACGGGAGGTGGAAGCCGAAGCAGCGGGTGCGCTTGGCGGCGGCCTCGCTCCAGAATTTCTTGCGGGTGACGACGGCCTGCACCGGGTCGTGGTCGAAGGCGATGGTCCAGTCCGGGTTGGCGAACATCAGCAGCGCGTGGTGCGAGAGGTCCATCAGGTGGAGCAGCTCGTCGTTGCCGGAGCGGATGCGGAAGCAGGCGTGGCCGTCGGTGTGGCCGGGCGCGGCTTCGACGACGACCTTGCCGCCCCACAGCTCGGTGCCGGCCTTCACCGGCTGCATCACCGGCTGGAGGATGTCGAAGTTCGCGCGGACCTCGCGGATCATGTTCGGGATCGGCTTCTGATCGCGCTTGGTCTTCGTGAAGTCCGGGTTCGGCGAGCGCCAGAACGCCAGCTCCTCCGGGAGGAGGTAGAAGGCGGCGTTGGGAAAGGTCGGCTTGCCACCGGACACGAAGCCATTGAGGTGGTCGGCGTGGGCGTGGCTGAGGAAGGCGGCGGTGACCTGCTCGGGCTTGATCCCGGCCATCGCCAGACCGGACTCGAACCAGCCGATCTGCGGGTTGCTGCCCTTGCCGAAACCGGCATCGAACACGGCGACCTCGTTGCCGGAGCGGATGACGAGCAGGTTCACGTAGAGCGGCAGGTTGTCGAGCGCTTCGCCGTGGGCCTCCATCTGCTCCTTCATTTTCGGGCGGTCCTCCTGCGGCCACATCAGGCCGAGGCCCTCGCGCAAAGGCAGGTTGCCATCACTGATCGAGAAGGCCTCCAGCTCGCCGATCTTGAAGCGATAGACGAAGGGATTCCGGAACAAAACCGGCTTGGCATCCTCCGGGGCGGCCCCGGCCACTCCCGCCACTCCCGGCAGCGCCAATCCGGCCAGTGCCGTGCCAATGAACCCGCGCCGTGAAACTTCCGCTCCCTGTGTCATGACAGTCACTTACGCGTGCAACGGCCGGAAGTCATCACCTTCCGAAGCACATTTACCCCATCAAAAGGCACCTCCCCACGCGATCGCGTAGTATCGTTAGGGCCGAAATTGGGTATGGTGAGGTCGTCAGCGCGCTTCGTCTCTAACAAACGCCCGGACACGCTTCTCCCCAAAGAAGAGATTCTCCCCCCAAAAGCTGGTCGGCGGATGTCGAGGGTCCCCCCTTTCGACATCCGCCGATCCCTTTTTAGGGGAATGCGTTCACTTCAACCGCTGGTCGAGGAACTCGAGGTAGTGGTCCCAATCGAAGTCGAGGACGTCGTGCTTCCCGGTGCGGACGTGGTAGGCGAGGGACTTGCCGAGCACCGCTTGATCGACGGCGGGCCAGGTTTCGGCGGGCAGCGGCTCGCCGCCCAGCAGCTTGTAGACGGGGCCGGCGGCCTTCACCGAGGCATACTCGCCCTCGGCATCGGCGCTCTTGTCGTCGATCGCGCTGCCGACGTAGAGCGGCCGGGGCGCGATCAGGGACAGGACGAGGTGCTGGTCGAAGGGGAGCTCGGTGTCCTTGCCGGCGTATGGTTTGAACGAGCGGGCGAACCAGTGCGGGAAGACGCGGTTGAGGCGCTCGATGTCCTCGCCCACGCCGCGGTGGAAAAGCTTCGCGCCGCCGGCTCCGGATTCATTGCTGATGACCGCGGCGAAACGTTCGTCGCGGGCCCCGGCCCACAGCGCGGCCTTGCCGAGGCGGGACCAGCCGAAGAGGGCGACCTTTTTCGCATCGATCGCCGGTTCCTTTTCGAGCGCATCGAGGGCAAGGCTCAGCGACCACGCCCAGGCTCCCATGCAGCCGAAGTTCTCATCGCCCTTCTGGAATTCCGGATAGAGCGCCTGCAGGCCGGTGGAGAAATAGGGCTCGTGGTCCGGAGCCACGTCCTCGCGGTACATGGTGGCGAGGGCGAAGCCGTGGGACAGGATCCGCTCGACCGGCCATTGTTTGGCATTGAGACCGCGGGAGGCCTCGGTGGCGCGGTGGTTCTGGACCTTGGGTGGGTTGCCCTCGGTCTGGCGGTTTTCCTCGATCCAGCTTTCGGTGATGCGGATGCCGGGATCGGGATGGATCGCTTGGTTGCCCCAGAAATTCAGGCCGAGCACGGCGGGCACCGGGCCCTTCACCTGGTTTGGCAGGTAGACGAGGAGGTCGAGGCGCGGGCCGCTCTTGCCGCCCGGATAGAGGGCCATCTGGAGGCGCGTGGCCTTGTCGCCGAGGGCGTGGGGATCGCGGTCGAAGACCTCCACCAGCAAGTCCTTCGGGCGTTCCGGAGCGCGGCCGTACATGTTCTTCGCGAAGAACTCCAATAGCTCCGGGCGGCGCTTCTCCCGCCACTGGGCGGCGGTTTCAATCCGGGTGCCGTCCTGGGCCACCAGGGGATCGGGGACGGTGGTTTGCGCCGTGGCCAGGCCGGTCATCGCCGCGAGGGCGGTCGTCAGGATCATCCGCTTCATCACCTATCAGACCGCCGCGGCGGGGCGGGTTTCACAAGGCAAATCGAAGGCCATGGCACGCAACGTGGTAAGCACAACGAAGACTTATCGACGCGATCACGGTATATCAATCTGGCCGATTTTGTGCCAGTCTAACCCTGTCAGCAAGACCTCCCCCCGGGCCCCTTTCCGACAACTCTCCCCCCAAAACAAACAGCCGGCGGATTTCGAAGGACCACCTCGATCTCCGCCGACTTCCGTTTGGGAAGGAGTGGAGCCTTTAGGCGAGGAGGGTCTTCAAAGGGGGGCGGGCGGAGGCCTGAAAGTTTGCGGGTTCGCAATGTTCAGTTTTCAGGAAGCGAGGACATCCTGTTTCGGCTGCTTTTGGAAGAATGGGTCCGCATCCGGCTCTTCCTCTTCTCTGGGTTCTGGGTTCTGGGTTCTGGGTTCTCGGCTTGGCCGTCCCGCTCACCAGCCTCCGCCCCCCCTTTGAAGACCTTCCTCGGCTGAAGCCTCAACTCCTTACTGGGTGCAGGCTTGGAACTCGCCGCCTTCGAGCAGGGCTTTTGCTTCGCCGACGAGGAACAGGGAACCGGCGATGAGGACGGGGGCGGTGCCTGAGATCGAGGCGGCGAAGGCTTCGTCGAAGGTGGGGAACTCGGTGGCGGTGACGCCTTCCGGCAGGGCGGTGGCGAGTTCGGCGGTGGGCACGGCGCGCGGGGTGTCGACCGGGCAGAGGTGGATGCGCTCCGCGAGCGGGGCGAGCAGGGCGAGGATGCCGGGGATGTCCTTCGAGGACACGGCGCTGAACAGCAGGGTGGCTTTCTTGTCGCCAAAGACCTGCCGCCACGTTTCCGCGAGCACCTGGGCGGCGTGCGGATTGTGCGCGCCATCGAGGATGATCTCCGGGCGGTCGGTGGCGGGGAAACGTTCGAAGCGGCCGGGCCACTTCACGCGGGACAGGCCGTATTGGACGACATCGAACGACAGCGGCACCCCGGCGGCATCGAGCGCGGCGAGGGCGACGGCGGCGTTCCAATTCTGGTGCGGACCGGCGAGGGCGATCGAGTAGCCGAGCAGCGGCTCGCGCACCAAGGTGAACGGGCAACGGTGCTCGTTGGCTTCCTTTTGCAGCACGCGCAGCGCGGCGGGGTCCTGCGGGGCGGAAATGGCGGGCGCTCCCTCCACGAAGATGCCGGCCTTTTCGGCGGCGATCTGTTCGATCGTGTCGCCGAGCCACTGGGTGTGATCGAGGCCGATGGGGGTGACCACGCAGACGTCGGCGGGCACGGCGGTGGTGGCATCGAGGCGGCCGCCCATGCCGGTTTCCAGCACGATCAGCTCGCACTCGCGCTCGCGGAACCAGCGCATCGCCAGCGCCAGGGTGATCTCGAAGAAGGTTGGGTGGGTTTCCAGCCCCTCGCAGAGCGCGCGCAGCTCGGTGAGCATGGCGGCGCAGGAGTCTTCCGGGATCTGGACGCCGGAGACCTGGATGCGCTCGCGGTAATCGACGAGGTGGGGCGAGGTGAACAGGCCGGTGCGGAGCCCGGCGGCGCGGGCCACGCTGTCGATCATCGCGCAGGTGCTGCCCTTGCCATTGGTGCCGGCCACGTGGACGACCTTCACGCCGTGGTCGGGGAAGGCGAGATACTCCTTGAGCAGGTTCCGCGGTCCCTCCAGCCCCAGCTTGATGCCGAACATCTGGGTGGAGAAGAGCCAGTCGATGGCGTCGGGGTAGGTCATGGGAACTAACTGGGAGTGGCTCCTTTCGAGGAGCCATTCATTCGCAGGAGATCCTTTGAAGGGTGGATGTTCGTCCTTCGTAGCGCGTCCCTCGCTGCATGGCTGCTCGAAAGCAGCCACTCCTCGGGGCTCACTCCGGCATCATGTAACCGAGCAGCTCGACGAGCTTGTCGCGCAGTTCCTTGCGCGGGACGATGGCGTCGATCAGGCCGTGATCGAGCATGAACTCGGCGGTCTGGAAGCCGGGCGGCAGGTTCTGGTGGGTGGTTTCCTTCACCACGCGCGGACCGGCGAAGCCGATCATGCACTTCGGCTCGGCGAGGTTGATGTCGCCGATGGTCGCGAAGGAGGCGGTGACGCCGCCGGTGGTCGGGTGGGTGAGGACGGAGATGTAGGGCAATTTCGCCTCGGAGAGGCGGGCGAGCGCGCCGCAGGTCTTCGCCATCTGCATCAGCGAGAGCATGCCTTCCTGCATGCGGGCGCCGGAGGAGGCGGAGACGATGATGACACCGCGCTTTTCGGCGACGGCGGTCTCGATGGCGCGGGTGATCTTTTCACCCACCACCGAGCCCATGGACCCGGCGAAGAACTTGAAGTCCATCACCGCGATCATCGCGGGCTTGCCGCCGACGGTGAGGCGGCCGGTGACGACGGCGTCGTTGAGGCCGGTCTTCTGGCGCAGGGAGCCGATCTTGCCCTCGTAGCCGTTGAACCCGAGCGGATTGGCGGAAACGAGGTCCTTCTCGGTTTCCTCGAAGCTGCCCGGATCGGCGATCAGGGCGATGCGCTCGGAGGAATCCATCAGGAAGTGGTTTCCGCACTGCGGGCAGGTGTGGAGGTTCTGCTGGAGCTCGAGCGTGTGGATCATCGCGCCGCAGTCCGGGCACTTGGTCCAAAGGCCCTCGGGCATGTCATCGCGTTTCTCGCGGCTGCGGAGGCTCGGTTTCTTGAAGATGCCCATGGGTATGAAAGGGGTCGGAACGGAACAGGTTCTGAAACGGCGGCGGGGAAGCCGCTCGCGCCGTGGCGGCGAGCCTAGCCGCGCATCACGGTGACGACAATCACCTTTTGAACCCCGCCCCGCAGGAGGGTGCGGGCGCATTCGTGGACGGTGGAGCCGGTGGTGAACACGTCGTCCACCAGCACGGCGCCGGGCGGTTTCCCGGCGGCGAAACGCTCCCCGGCGCGGCTCAGGGCGAAGGCCCCCTTGAGGTTCGCCAGCCGCTGGGCGCGGGTCAGGCGGGTCTGGGTGTCGGTTTTCCGGATCCGGCGCAGGGCGGGGAGGATCGGCAGGCCGGTGGTGGTGGAGAGGCCGCGGGCGATCTCGTGGGCCTGGTTGAACCAACGGGTGCGCTGGCGCGAGCGGTGGAGGGGGACCGGCACGAGCGGCCAGCGGTCGGCCAGGGCCTCGGCGAGGCGCGGGTCCTGGAAGGCTTCCGCGGCGAGGCGGCCGAGATCGGCGGCGAGGTGCAGGCCGCGGTGGTATTTCAGGTCGTGGACGAGCTGGCGGGTGCGCGGGTCGAAGGCCAGGGCGGGGCGGGCGAAGGCAAAGGCGTGCTTCAGGCCGCGGCAGTTCGGGCATTCGAAGGCGGTGTCGATCACGCCATCGAAGTGCTCGCCGCACATCGCGCAATACGGCTCGGTGAGGCGGGGCAGGCTGGTCCCGCAGGGGCCGCAGAGGTGGCGGCCGTGGGTGAGCGGGGCGCGGCAGAGGCCGCAGGCGGGCGGGTAGAGCAGGTCGAGCGCGCGGGAGAAGAGGCTTCGCCAGCCGCGCGGCGGGTCATGCGGCGTCGCGTCCGGCATGGCGGCGGGTGAGGAAATGGACCACCACGCCGGTGAGCGCCACGATCGCCAGTGGCAGCAGGCCCTCGCGGAGGGTGCCGCCGATCAGGAACCGCGAGACGCCGCCGAGCCCCGGGATGGGCTGGGTGATGGCCTTGAACACGAACACGCCGAAGACCCAACCGGCGTGCAGGCCGATGGGCAGCCACAGCGAGGCGGTGCGGACGCGGGCGTGGGCGACCACCGCGCCGAGCGTGAAGAGGGTGCAGAAGCTGGAAAGCAGCGGCAGCGGGTCGGCGTACTGGGCGAAGATCCGGCCGAGCAGCCAGAAGCCCGCGGTGTAGGACTCCGGATCGGGCACCGCGCCGAGCGTCTTCGGATCGAGGAAATGGAGGAAGGCGAAGAGGAACGAGAGGCTGGCGATGGCGGCCCACGGGCGCATGGCGCGCAGGAAGATGCCGAGCAGCACGCCGCGGAACACGATTTCCTCAATCGCGCCGATCATCAGCGAGGAAAACAGCGCCCCGGGGATCACCGATCCGAGTTTCAGCGGCTTGGGCGGGAACAGGTTGGCCACGCCCTTGGAGGAAAAGGCGCGGTCTTCCATCACGAAGGCACCGGCTTGCACCAGCCACCAGGCGAGCAGGGCGAGGCCGCCGAGGGCCAGCCCGAAGCCGAGCGCGAGGTGGGCCCAGCCGCGGGGATTCCGTTTCAGCGGCTGGCCTTCGTTGGCGGCCACGGCGGATTCCGGGAGCCGGAACGACCACGGGGTATCGCGGTAGCGGACCGGGCCGCGGCCGATCTTCAGCCAGCGCACCAGCGGGAAGAACAGCACCAGCGCGGAGAGCATCACCGAGCGGTTGAAGAAGCGGGGGAACTCCGAGCGGCCGCAGGCATCGGCCAGCCATTTCACGAAGCCATTGGTGGTCTTGCCATCGGTCACCTCGTGGAGCGCCTTGCCGGCGTTGAAGAGCATCGGGGACACCACCGCGGCCAGCAGCAGCACCGCCGCCACGTAGCACAGGATCTTCACGACGTCGTTGGTCAGGGCTCTCCGCACGGCGGGATGCTGACACCGGGCCGGAGCCAGTCAACGTCATCCCTCTGGACTCCGGGGCCGCCGCCCCCTACCTTCCCGGCATGGAAAGTCACGAATGGCGCGAGCGCACCGAGGAAGGTGTCCGGTATTACCGAGCCAACCGCCACGCCAACAAGTGGACGTTCATCACCACCCTGAAGACCGACCCGGATTGGGAAACCGTCGATCCGGTGCCGGAGGCGCTGTGGCGCGAACTGAGGGACGTGCTGTGGCGGAAGTACCAGCGGAAGCGCTGCCCGTGGAAGTTCATCGAGGACATCGACAAGATGCTCGGCGATGAGCCGAAGCCGGAGGGAAGATAGATTCCAGAGTCCAGAAGCCAGAGTCCAGAGAAGAGTCTTTGGCGGGGTGGCGCGCTCCGAGGGAGGTGATCCGCTCGCCGTTGGCATGAAAAAACCGGTGGCCGCGGGTGCGACCACCAGTTTGGAAAATCAAGCGGCCTGGCTTCAGACGTACGGCAGCTCCGCGGCCTTGGCGGCGATCTTGGTGTCGTTGTCGAGCAGCTCCTGGATCGGGTCCCAGCGGCCGGAGACGAGGGCCTCGCGGGCGGAGTCCGGCATGACGATCGGGAAATCGTGGCCGGCGCTGCTGCGGACGCGGAGGTTTTCCAGGTCGATGGTGACCTGCACGGCCGGGTCGGCGTTGACGGCGGCGCTGAGTGCGGCGATGTCCGCGGCGGTGGCGACCACGCAGGGCATGGCGAGGCCGGTCGAGTTGCCGAAGAAGATCTCGGCGAAGGACTCGGCGATCACGGCCTTGAAGCCATACTTGCTGAGGGACTGCGGGGCGTGCTCGCGGGAAGAGCCGCAGCCGAAGTTCACGCCGGCGAGCAGGATGGTGGCGGCGCGGAAGCGCTCGTCGTTGAGCGGGTGGTCGGTCTTCTCGCCGGTGTTCGGGTCGAAGCGGACGTCGTAGAACGCGAATTCACCGAGGCCGTCGAAGGTGACGCACTTCATGAAGCGCGCCGGGATGATGCGGTCGGTGTCGATATCGGCGCCGGGGATGAAGACGGCGCGGCCGGTGACGGTGGTGACTTTCTCGAGTGCCATGGTGAGATCGGGATGATTATTCGGTGGTGCGGGTGACGCGGTAGCCCTTCGCGGCGAGGAGATCGACGATGCTCTCCTTGCCGATGAAGTGGCCGGTACCCGCGGCGAAGAAATGGGACTGGCCGGGTTTCGCGGCGAGGATGCCGGCGATGGTTTCGGCCATGGTGAGGTTGCGGTCGCGGAGCAGGCGCTTGAGCAGGCGCTCGCCCAGCTCCTTGTGCTCGCCTTCCTGCATGTCGGAGAGCTGCTTGTCGACCTCGGCCTCCAGCTTGGCGGCGTCGCCCTCGATGTAGGCGGCGACGAGGGCGTCGATCGGGTCGACGCCTTTCTTCCGGCCTTCCTGGAGCTGGCGGAGGGTCTCGGTGAGCAGGATCACCTGCTCGTCCTCGCTGAGCTCATCGAAGATCGCGAGCTGGTCGGCGGGCTTCTCGATGGCAGCGGTCTGTTTGCCTGCGGCGACGGCGCGGTCCCAGACCAGGGCGTCGAGCGCCTTGCCACCGGTGAGCTGGAAACGCAGCACCGGGATCACGGTGGCGGCGGTCCAGGTTTTCAGGGACTCCAGCGGGGCGATGTCGAGCTGCGGCTGGATCGCGCGCAGTTCGCCCTCGATCTGGCGGGTGAGGTCCTTGCCGATGGCTTCGGAGAGCTTCTTGCCATCCTTCCGCAGCACCGCGGCGGAGGCCGCCACCTGGGAGGCCGCGTCCATCGGGATCTCGGTGTAGACGACCTGGGCGCAGTTGAAGGCGCGGACGGTGGCCGGGTGGAAGGTGGTCACCGTCCGGTTCCCCACGTGCAGGGTGCCGAAGAGGAAGGACGGCTTCTCCAGCCCCTTGCCCTCGATCTGCCACAGCATCGGCTTCGCCGGGCAGGCGGGGTCCTCCGCGCGGGCAAGGCCGGGCAGCGCGATCGTGATCGCGAGCCAGGCGGCGCGGAGGATGGGGTTCATCGGATGGTTTCGGAAACGGACGGAGGCGGCGGAGCCAGCGGGGCTCACCGGCGCTTCCGGTCCAACAGCGATCGTTCTTCTTCCTTGGCGGGTGCTCCCTGCTGGGGGCGGTACTTGGCGATCACCTCGCGGATCTTCGCCTGGAGTTCGGCACTGTTCGCCTTGGTGGATTCCTGGTTCCGGGAGACGATTTCCCGGCTGATTTCCGGCATCACCTGGGTGGCTTTCCGGCCCAGCGGGCTGCCGTAGAAACGGATCAACTCGTCCAGCTCCTCCGGGGTGAACCGCTGTTCGTAGGCGCGGGCCATCGCGGCCAGCATCTCCGGGCTGCCCAGCGACTTCGCGTAGAAGGTGGCGGCGGCGTCGCTGATTTCCTGGATGCCTTCGGCGGGAATCCCCATCGCGCGCAGGCGCTCCAGGGTCGGGTCGAGCGCGGCTTTCGCCGCCGCTATCCCCACGCCCTTCACGTCCAACAGCTCCACCAGTTTCTCGCCGCGGTTCTGCTCCACGGCGTGCAGCGGGGCGCACACCAGCAGAGCGAGAGGCAGGATCAGGGTCGCCAGTTTCATGCGTCCGGGACGGGATGGATCAAGCCACGGCTTCTTCCAGCGCGATGCCGAACACCTCGCGGGCGTCCGCCACCCCGCCGGCGATCGCGGCGGCGGCGACCATGACCGGGGACATGAGGATCGTGCGGCCGGTCGGGGAACCTTGGCGGCCCTTGAAGTTGCGGTTCGAGGAGGACGCGCAGAGCTGGTCGCCCACGAGCTTGTCCGGGTTCATGGCCAGACACATCGAGCAACCGGCGGCGCGCCATTCGAAACCGGCGTCGCGGAACACCTGGTCGATCCCTTCCTTCTCGCAAAGGACGGCGACGATCTGGGAACCCGGCACGGCGATGGCCTTCACGCCTTCCGCCACGCGGTGGCCCTTGATGTAGCGGGCGACCTCGCGGAAGTCGGAGACGCGGCCGTTGGTGCAGGAGCCGATGAAGGCGACGTCGATCTTCACGCCCTTGATCGGGGTGCCGGCCGGCAGCTTCATGTATTCCAGCGCCTCGGTGATGGACTGCTTCTCCAGCGGGTTGGCGGCGTGGGCCGGATCGGGAATCGTTTCGGAAACGGCGATGCCGTGGTCCGGGGAAATGCCCCAGGTGACGGTCGGCTCGATGTCGCCGGCGTTGATGACCAGCACGTCATCGTAGTGGGCGTCCGCGTCGGAGGCGAAGGACTTCCAGCGCTCCACGGCGGCATCCCATTCCGCGCCCTGCGGCGTGTATGGGCGGCCCTTGAGGTATTCGAAGGTGGTCTCGTCCGGATTGACGTAGCCGCAGCGGGCACCGCCTTCGATGGCCATGTTGCAGACGGTCATGCGCTCCTCGAGCGTCATGCGGTCGAAGACGTCGCCGGCGTATTCGTAGGCGAAGCCGATGCCGCCCTTCGCGCCGAGCAGGCGGATGATGTGGAGGGTGACGTCCTTGGCATACACGCCCGGGCGCAGCTCGCCATTCACCTCGATGCGGCGGACCTTCAGCGGCTCCATGGCCAGCGTCTGGGTGGCCAGCACGTCACGCACCTGGGTGGTGCCGATGCCGAAGGCGATCGCGCCGAAGGCGCCGTGGGTGGCGGTGTGGGAGTCGCCGCAGGCGATCGTGGTGCCCGGCTGGGTGATGCCCTGCTCCGGTCCGACGACGTGGACGATGCCCTGCTTGCCGGACTTGAGGTCGAAGTAGGTGACGCCGAAGTCCTCGCAGTTCTTCTGGAGGGTGTCCATCATCTCCGCGGCCAGCGGATCGGTCGGCGCGTCCTGGTGCTCGGTGGGGACGATGTGGTCCACCGTGGCGAAAGTGCGGTGCGGATACTTCACGGTGAGCCCCAGGTCACGGAGCATCCCGAAGGCCTGCGGGGACGTCACCTCGTGGATGAGGTGGGTTCCGATGAACAACTGCGTGCGACCGTCGGCCAACGTGCCCACGGTGTGGGCATCCCAAACTTTCTGATACAGACTCTTGCCCATGGCTGGAAAACGCCCTCTGGCGGGGAGGCGAAGCTGCACGCCGGGCCGGAAAATGTCAAAGCCACATCCCCGGAGGCTCCCATCCGCGGCCGTTTCGATCGCCGGATGCCGGGGCGCGATCGGCGAATCAATCACCGTGGCGCCGAAGCGGAACCAAGGCGGATCAAATCACGCCGCCGTGGGAAAAGCCCAGGATGATCGCGACCACCGCGACCATCACGGCCCCGAGGATGACGATTTTCGCCCAAAGTTTGCCGACCTTGCCGTTGCCATCGTGCCCCACCCATTCGTTCCAGGAGACCTCCTGGCGGGCATTGGAGCGGTGGTAATGGCGCACCTGGGCACGGAAACGCACACCTTCATTGGGAGAATCGGACCGTTTCATTGGGGGAAATAGCCGCTGGGGGAGCTATGACCGCAACATGCACAAAATCGGCCACAGGAAGTCAAATGGAAATCACTGTCATTTTCGTTTGTAAGGCGTTTGTAAAGAAACCGTCGCAATAAAAAAGCCCCCTGCCGGACACGGCGGGGGGCTTCGGAAAATGGGGTCAAGAATGCCTGTGCGGCCTTCTTACTTGGTCGGAATCACTTCCTGCTGGGGCGCGGCCGGCAGCTCCTGGAAGTGCGGCACCGGGCGGAGTTTCGGAGCTTTCGGCTGGCTGGTGCAGCAGCACGAGGCGGAAAGAAGCGCGACAAGGGAAGCGCCCGACACAAGGAGAATACGAATCATGGGTTCTGAATAAAGTGGGAGGGTTTAGGGATGTCCATAGAAAAACCGGGGCAGGTTGGATTCGCAACCCGCCCCGGAAATCTATGGGGAACGGTCAGAGCCCGTTCCCGGCTCGGCGACCTTACTTGGTCGGGGCGACGTAGCCCGGCGACGGAGCCGGCTTGCTGTGGCAGCAGGAGGCGGAGATCATGGAGCCAGCGGCGACAGCGGCAAGGGCGGCGATTTTGAGGAGTTTCATCGGTTTATCGGTTGAGTTGGTTTCATGGGCCTCTGGAGCAGGTGCCCAAAGACAACCTGACTCTAACCGTACACCCTCGTGGCGCAAGGAGAAATCCGTTAGTCCGCCTCAAACAAAGGCCGCCGTTCCACCGTTCCACGGGAACCGGCGGCCCTCATTTCCGCGCAAGGAACTCGTGGTAAAACGCCAGCATCGATCCGCCTTGGCGCGCGGAACTGAACTCCGTGGCGACATGCGCCCGGCAGGCGCGGGACGTCTCCGCCGCCCGCTCCGCGCTCCATCCCAGCAGGTCCTGCATGGCCGCGGCGAGATCCCCGGTGGAAAAGGGCTCCGCCAGCCGTCCGGTCACGCCATCCACGATCATGTCCGGCATGCCGCCGATGCGGAAGGCCGCCACCGGCGTGCCCGCCGCCAGCGATTCGAGCACCACGTTCGGCAGGTTGTCCTCGCGGGAGGGCGCGACGAACACATCCGCGGCGGCGAACAGGGCGGCCAGCCGCCCGGGATCGCGGACATGGCCGAAGTTCCGCAGGGTGATGCCGGGAAGCTCGGCGAGGGTGTCCGCGCCGTGGCCGAAGGACGCCAGCGTCACCGGCCGCGGCCCGCCCGCCAAGTCCCGCATGGCCGCCATCAGCAGGTCGCCGCCCTTGCGCGGGGAGGAGAGGGAATCCGCGCCGAAGAGGACGATGGCCGCGTCCTCCGGCAGTTCCAGCAGCCGCCGCGCGGCGGCGCGTTCCTGTCGCTGCCAGGGTCCCTCCGGCATTTCATAGGGGATGTGCCGCACCCAGCCCTCCGGAAACACGCCGGACTCCCGGGCGGCCTGCTCCATCCAGCGGGAGGGGGCGATCGCCGCCACCTGCTTGCCGCGGTAGATCCGTTGTTTCGCCGCGTGGTTCAGGCGCGCCAGCGGATGCGGATCGGCGTCCACCGTTCTCATCCGCCCCGCCGCGGCCAGCCAGCGGTCGAGGTTCGGCCCCAGGTAGGGGCTGGGGCCCGCGAAGGCCGAGATGTCATGCAGGCTCCACACCACCGGCGTCCGGAAGTCCCGGATCTCCGCCAGCGAGGCCACCCGGCCATTCACCCAATGGAAATGCACCAGATCGTAGCCCGCTCGGTCGATCGCCGGCAGGTAGCCGCGCGGGATCGCCTGGAAATCCACCGCCTCCCGCTCCCGCCCGGACAACCACCACAGCGCCTTCGCCGTGTGCTGCACCAAGTGCCCGCGCAGCGCGCCGCGGGCGCGTTCCGGCTCCAGCACCTCCACGCCTTCCCAGCCCACCAGCGATTCGCGGGCGAGGAAATGGGAGTCCACCCCTATCTCCAGCAGCGTCTTGTGCAGGCGGTACGCCGCCATCCCCGGCCCACCGTAGGCGGCCATGACCAGATGGGCGATTTTCAAAGGGGCGGCGGCCATGCCTTTGATCTAAAAGCCCGCGCCGCCGTGATCCACGAAATTCCCATGGCCTGCCCGCTCCCGCCCTCTCCCGGAGGATTCGATTGCCAGACGCCCGAAAGCCGGTAATGTCCCGCGCCCCGGGCGCGTCGCCCGGAGCCCCATTAGCTCATTGACCATGAATGCGGAACCCCACGTGGCCATCGTCGGCGCCACCGGCGCTGTCGGCGAAGAAATGTTGCTCTGTCTCGAACAGCGGAATTTCCCGGTCGGGAAACTCACCCTGCTCGCCTCCGCCCGTTCCGCTGGCAAACGCATTCCCTTCCGCGGTCAGGACGTCATCGTCCAGGAGCTGACCCACGATTCCTTCGCCGGTGTCGACATCGCGCTGTTCAGCGCCGGTGGTGGCATCTCGCTGGAGTTCGGCCCGTCCGCCGCTGCCGCCGGCGCTGTGGTCATCGACAATTCCTCCGCCTTCCGCATGGACCCGGGCGTCCCCCTCGTCGTGCCGGAAATCAATCCCGAGGCCGCGAAGAACCGCCCGAAGGGCATCATCGCGAACCCGAACTGCACCACCATCATCTCGCTGATGGCGCTCGCGCCGCTGCACGAGCAGTTCGGCCTGAAGTCGATCATCGCCTCCAGCTACCAGGCCGTGTCCGGCTCCGGCGCGCAGGGCATCGTCGAGCTCGAGGAGCAGGTGAAGGCCATCGCCACCGGCGGTGACTTCACCCCGCGCGTCTACCCGCGCCAGATCGCCTTCAACGTGATCCCGCAGGTCGATTCTTTCACCGACAACGGCTACACCAAGGAAGAGCTCAAGATGCTCAACGAAGGCCGCAAGATCCTCGGTCACGACGACCTGAAGGTCTCCTGCACCTGCGTCCGCGTGCCGGTTTACCGCTCGCACTCGGTGTCCATCACCGCCGTTTTCGACAAGCCGGTCACCCCGGACGCGGCCCGCGCCGCCTTCGCTGGCAAGCCCGGCATCCAGGTCGTGGACGACACCGCGAACAAGGTCTTCCCGGTGCCGCTCGACACCACCGGCAAGGACGACTGCCTCGTCGGCCGCATCCGCCAGAACCTCGTCCTCGACAACGCCCTCGACCTCTGGGTCGTCGGCGACCAGGTCCGCAAGGGTGCCGCGCTCAACGCCGTGCAGATCGCTGAAATCCTGTGAAGGAGTTGAGACGCTGTCCGGCGAATCATCTCCACTCACATGTCCGGGCCTTTTCGGACGGAATTAACAGAATTTTCAGAATTAACAGAGAAGGAGAAGTGGCCATGGCATCACATGCCCACCTCTCTTTCTCATTCTGTTAATCCTGCAAAATTCTGTTAATTCTGTCAAAATCAGGCCGGACCAACGGGGAGTTGGCCAGCTTCTGAACTTCTTAAGAGTGGATGGTTGAGAGAAAGACCACCGCTCCACGCGGGTCGCTCTCTCCATTCCGAAATCCGCCTGCCGCACTCCGAAATCCCTTCATGGAACTGAAACCCTACCTCGCCGCCCGCGCCAAGGACGTCGACGCCGCGCTCGACCAATTCCTGCCGAAGAAGACCGCCGCGCCCGCCACGATCCACGCGGCGATGCGCTACACCGTCTTCGCCGGTGGCAAACGCCTGCGCCCGATCCTCACCCTCGCCGCCGCGGAAGCCTGCGGCGGCAAGGCGGAGGACGCCATGGCCCCGGCTTGCGCTGTCGAGGTCCTGCACACCTACTCGCTGGTCCACGACGACCTGCCGTGCATGGACGATGACGACCTGCGCCGCGGCCGCCCGACCTGCCACAAGGTCTATGGCGAAGGCATGGCCGTGCTCACCGGGGATGCCCTGCTCACCGAGGCCTTCTACATCCTCGCCCAGACCCCGGCGTCCGAGCGCTACGACGTGCGCCACTACGTCGCCGAGCTCGCGCTCACCGGCGGCTCCCGCCACCTCATCGGCGGCCAGGTCCTCGACCTGGAAGGCGAAGGCCAGAAGCCGTCCAAGGCGCGCCTGCTCAAGATCCACGAGGCCAAGACCGCGGCCCTGCTGACCGCCTCGCTGCGTCTCGGTGGGATGACCGCGAACGCCACGCCGAAGCAACTGGAAGCCCTCACCACCTTCGGCCACGCCCTCGGCCTGGCCTTCCAGGTGATCGATGACATCCTCGATGTGACCCAGTCCACCGAAGTCCTCGGCAAGACCGCCGGCAAGGACGCGGAGGCGGCCAAGACCACCTACCCGGCGCTCTTCGGCCTGGCGAAGTCCCGCAAGGAAGCCGCCCGCCTCACCAAGGAAGCGCTCGATGCCCTCAAGCCGCTCGGCAAGAAGGGCGACCGCCTCGCCGAGATCGCGCACTACCTGCTCGACCGGGAGTATTGATCCGCTCCACCGATGAACCCACCGTCCCCACCCGCGGTTCCCGCCGCCCGGCGACGGTGGTTCACCGGAATCTGGATGGCCGCTTGGGGTGCTCTCGCCGCCCTGAATGCGTTCGTGTCTCCCACCGGCATCCTGCTGGCGTGCGTGGCGGTTCTTTGCGTCCAGTTCCTCTGGGAATTCCTCCTGCGGAGAACCCACCTCCCCGGGGCCGGTCGGCGGTGCTGGGTGTGGCGGATCTGCCTGGCCCTGTGTTTCGTGATGGTCACCTGCCATCTGCTGGCGTGGCGGTATGGAGCGGTCGTGCCGGGCTTGAAAAGATTCACGAACACCGGCCGACTCGAGCTGGGATGGATGTCCGCCGGACGCCCGGTCGATCTCGCGATCCATTACACCACCCTCTCGACCTTCAAATTCCCCGCGCCCCCCGTTCCGGAGACGTTGTCCTTCCGGCAGTCCGCCAAGGATACCACCCCGGCCTGGGTGGTGAGCGAGGGAGGAAAACTTGTCAGCAAGACCGGCGCCGCCACCTTGCCGTGGACTCCCCAAGGTCTTGCCCGGATGACCGAGGACCTTTACGGGCTCAAGGTTGCGCCCGAGGACGAGCTCTTCGTCGCGTCCTGCTATGACTCGATCGCGAAACAAGAAGGTTTTCCCCTGATCGCAGCTCCCGTGTCCACCCCCGGCGGGCTTCGCGCGAACCTCGCCATTTCGGGGTCATCGACCGCCGCCTTCTCCTACACCCCGCTGGCTTCCGCGCTGCTCGCTTGCGTTGCCGTGTGCCTGTTTGGCGTCGCCATCCATTTCACCGCCAAGGCGACCATGGGGTAGGACGCGGCGAGGGTATTCCACCTCTGGAGGTAGGGTCATCTCGCCGAGATGACAGGGCGAGGCGGTGCGACCCTACCTTTCCGCCTGCCGCCACGCCACCACTTGACCCCACCGCAGTTGCCCTCAAGCATGCGACCATGACCTCCATCCCGATCGCGCCACGCCGCCGCTTCGTCGCGGGCATTTCCGCGGGGTGGCTGGTCGCGATGCTACCGGCTGTGGCCGCGCTGGATGGGCCTGCCCGCTCGGGAAACTTGCTGATTTTGGGATGGGCGCTGGGCGTTGTGGTCCTCCTGATCACGCGCCGTTGGGAAAGGCGTCTTCGGAAGACCTTCCTGCCGGTCCTCGGCCACACTCCGTGGTGTTTCCGGGTCAGCCTCCTGATGGCCGTGGTGACCAGCGCCTTTGTCTTCCAAGCTCCTGTAGTCAAACGCTACGTCCCGGGCGCGGTCCTCACCCACATTTCCGGCACCTTGTTCCTGGAGGTGACGGAGGACGGGAATTCGGAAGTCACACAATGGCAGTGCGGCTACGAACAATTCGTGCGGTCCGGGATCGCATGGTCGGGCAAACCCAAGCCCACGGAAGAAATGGTGGGATTTCGTTTTCATCCCATGGATCGACCGGACGCCTCCGGGTGGAGTCTGGGAGACGGAGAACAGTTCATTCGTGAAAAGGGCGGCATGGAAGTTCCCATTAGTTCCGCCGGGATGTTGATGATCTTCGAGGATCTTGGCGGACCGAAGGTGCCTTCGAGCCTCCGCGAGCCCCTGCTTCAAAGACCCTGGAATGAGCTCAGGATCCGGCGAATTTTCCTCACCTCGTTTCGTTGCGGCCCTTCGCCCCGTCCACCTGATTCCGATGTGATCTACTGGATCGATTCTCAAAACGAACAAAAGACCACCGCCCGCTGGTGGCCGTGGTCGGTCTGCGGCGCGGCCTGGTTGGTGATGGTGGTGGTCGTCCACTTGATCACCCGCCTGACCTTCGGCTCCGCCAAGTAGCGCGAGGCTCCGCCTTGCGTGCTGGGAAACCCGCGGCGTCACATGCAGATCCATCCTGTCGGTGGAGAGCCCTTCATGACAGACCGGGAGCGTCAATTTTCCCGTGAACTCCACCACCTGAACTGTCACCAGTTCAGCTATGGGAAGGGTCCGTGAAATTCCGATGAAGCGACGGATACATCTTTTCCGGAAGCCAGGAGATCGGGACAATGCTTTGTTTCCATGGAGCCGATTTCCAGCCGCATGTACCGGGATGCCGCATTCGACAGCGCATCGTATGCCAGCGTGATTGGATCGATTGCCCCGGCTGAACTGGCATGCTGGTTCGGCTGGCTCGATGCCTGGGGGGCTGTGGCCGGCTTCGGGCTTCTCTGCGTGGTATCGTGGATCGGGCTCATGCTCGCGGCGGCCATGCTTGCGGGACGCCTGCCCTGGTTCTGCAACCGCATCCAGTCATCGCGGTTGCTTGTGCTGGCGATGGCTGGATCCACGGTAGGAACATTCGGCACGCTGGTCTGCGGCGCGGCCGGTCTGCACCTTCTCGGCAAGGACTGGAACCCAACCTCCTCCCGGGACCTCCAGATGCTCGGTGTGATGGCGTTTTCCGGTGCGGTCTATGGTGGCACGATGGGAGGATTCGCGGGCTTGCGGCTTCGCCAGGCTACCGGGAAGTGGTGACGCCTCGGGGCCCCATCCTCATCAAGCACTTCGCTCGCCAGGGCGGCCATCGAACACGGTGATGGTGTTCCGCCTCTGGAGGTAGGTTCATCTCGCCGAGATGACAGGGCGGTGGTGGTCGTTCGGGGGGAGGAGATCGTTCCGAAGACATGAGGAAGGGGCGCGCCCGCGGGAGCGGACGAGGCTGTTTGGGAAAGAAGAACGGGACAGGAATGTCCCTACTCCCAGCCAAGGCGGTGCGACCCTACCTTGCCGCCTGCCGTCACGCCGCCACTTGACGCCCGTCGCCGCCGCCCTCAAGCATGCGGCCATGACTTCCATCCCGATCGCGCAACGCCGCCGCTTCGTCGCGGGCATCGCCGCCGGGTGGCTGGTTTCGATGCTGCCGGTGGTGGCCGCGTTCGATAGTCCCTCCCGTTCGAGAAACCTGCTGATTTTGGGTTGGGCGTTGGGCATCGTGGTGCTCCTGATCACCCGCGGTTGGGAAAGGTGTCTTCGGAAGACCTTCCTGCCAGCCATCGGTCAGACTCCGTGGTGTTTCCGGGTCAGCGTGATGGCAGCTGTGATCGTCCACTTCCTCGTTTGCCTGGAGCCATCCTATCAACGCTACGTCCCGGGTGCGATCCTCAGCTCCAGCTCCGGATACCTGTCGTGCACGACATCGGGGGACGATCCAGCGGCAGGGGAGAGAACATGCGGGTTCGAGGAATCAAGGCGATCCGCGGGGATGGAATGGTCGGGAGGGCCTCGCTCTCTGGAAAGAATGACGTCGCTCCGGTTTCATCCCATCGGGCAACCCGGGGCCTCTGGCTGGAAGGTGCTGCCGGAGGAAAACCGGATCGTTCACGAGAACAACGGCACGACCGTGGCGTTGGACGGAAACGGGTTGCTGTCGGTCCTGGAGGAGCTCAGCGGACAAAAGGCCGACGCATCCGTCAGGGAGGCATGCGTGGACATGGTGCAGCGTCTTGCGGATGGCTGGAGAGGCCGGAAGGTCATGGGCACGGTATTGAGGTCGGCAAACTTCTGCCCTTCGGGTCCTTCGATCAATGTCGACCTCTCCGTCGAGGCGGATCATCGGGCGGACGCCCGCTGGTGGCCGTGGTCGGTTTGCGGCGCGGCCTGGTTGGTGATGGTGGTGGTCGTCCACTTGATCACCCGCCTGACCTTCGGCACCGCCAAGTAGCGCGAGGCTCCGCCTTGCGTGCTGGGAAAATTCGCGCAGGACCATGCAAGCCCAGTCGCCATTGACGCCACCAAAGGCAGATCGGGAGCGCGAAGTTCTCCGCGAGTCCTCGCCGCCTGAACTGTCACCAGCTCAGCTACGAAAATCCCCTCACACCCGGATTACCGTCATCTCCGGCCGGCAGGCGAAGCGGATCGGCAGGCCGGTGGTGCCCAGCCCGCGGCTGACGAAGAGTTTCCCCACCGGGGTCTCGAACAGCCCCTGCACGTAGCGCCCCACGCCATCCGGCAGAAAGATCGCACCGAAGCCCGGCACGCGGCACTGGCCACCGTGCGAATGCCCGGCCAGGATCAACTCGTAGGGTTTCGAGCGCTGCTTGTCCCCCACCGCCGGGTAGTGGCACAGCAGGAGGTGCGGCTTGGCATTGAGCGGCTTCATGACCCGCAGGTCGGCGGTGCCCTGGAGCACGAAGGGGCCGAAGTCCACCGATTCATCGTAGAGCCATTTGCCGCCGGTGGCAGCCGCCGCCTGCCGGAAGGCCGCCATCGCCTTCGTCCCCACCGGATCGTGGTTGCCGATCACCCCGTAGACCGGCACCCCGGCATTGGAAAGGATCTCCAGCGCCGGGGCCAGATGCCGGCGCGGGTTGCGGTCGATCACATCGCCGGTGACGAAGAGGTAGTCCGGCTTCTGCTCGCGGGCCAGCCGCAGCCAGCCCTCCATCTCCGCGCGGTCGCCGCGGTAATGGAGGTCCGTGAGATGGACGATCGTCTTCCCGGCTCCGAGGTGGCTCAGGTCCAGGTGGCTGATCTCGATCCAATCGGGCTCCACCCCCAAGGCATCCGCCGCCGCCAACCCCGCCGCGAAACAGGGAAGCCGGGTCAAAAAGCGCCGTCGTGTCCAAGCCATGTCGCGGGGAGACTACCACCCGTGAGCGCCACGAAGGGTGAATTTCGCGTGAAGACTTCGGGAGGGTCCGTCACATTTCCAGTGTGACCGCGGTGCAGTACATAGCCAACATCGTCAAACGACCCGGCCTCTACTGGGGGAACTCCGACAACAACTTCCAGAGCTTCGTCGCCTATTGGCACGGCATCTCCTCGATGCAATGTGAAGTGCCCGGCTTCCACCGGACGATCCCCGGTGGGCTGATTCCGATCCATTTCACCCCCTTCGTGCGCGAGCAAATCGCGCCCCAATCCTCCCTCGCCGGCAACGGCTGGATGACCTTCATCGAGAGACTCACCCACTCCGACACCGAGGCCCTGGAGCTGCTGCTGAAACTCCGCGAACTCTACGAGTCCTCCCGCTTTCCGGCCTTGGACGAGGAAATGATCCAGGAGCTGGAGGCAAAGGAGCGGGCCTGAGCGGTGGCCGCCGCACCTACTCCATCGCCGCCTTCATCCGCGGGTCGGCGAGATCGAGACGGTAGAGCACCTGGTTGTAATCGTGGCGCGGGGTGGGATCGGGGTTGCCGGAGAAGGTGGCGGTGTAGGTGCCCTCGAACCAGATCACGCGCCCGCCGTCCTCCGCCAGCTCCGGGTGCTGGAGGGGATTGTAGAAGGTGTAACGGTCGTGGGTGACGATCTTCACGCACTTCCGCCACGGGCCCTGGGGGGTGTCCGCCTCGGCGTAGCGGATCTCGCCGAGTGCGGAGGTGCCGTTGCTCTCGGTGAAAACGCTGGTCCATTTCTTCCGCCACGGGTTCCAGGCCACGGAGCCGTTGTGGGCCTTCACCGGCTTGCCGGTGGTGGCATCGGTGAAGGCGGTGTCACAGGCCACCGCGGTGTAGCTCGCCGGAGTACGCCAGGCCTCGTAGTTGTCCGGGATGGAGAGCGCCGGGGTGGCCTGGCCGAAGAACACGCGGCCGTCGTGGCGGAAGGCGTGGCCGTCCGGGAAGCGCTTCGAGTCCAGCGGCAGCGCGAGCACCTTCTTGAAGACCTGCTCGGCCTCGTCGAACTCGCACAGGCCGCGCTCGTAGGTGTCCATCGGCGGCTTGATCTTGGCGTAGCTGGCCACCAGGTGGGCCTTGCCGGCCTGGTCCTTCAGCGAGACCAGCGCGCCCAGCCAGGTGGGGCCGGTCCCGGCGATCGGGGCGGCGCGTTTCACGAAGCCATCGGGTTGGGTGAAGTAGTCGTAGCGGACCGGCTCGTCGGGTTTCGCCACCGGCGCGGTGGTGGCCAGGGTGGTGTCGAAATTCCCGAGCGGGTAGCCGGGGCGGCTGGTGTCGCCCCACAGCCAGTAGCGTTTCCCGCCGTGCTCCGCGGTGTCCACCGTATCGCAGCCGAAGACCAGCCCGGCGGGCGGTGGCACGCTGGCGCCGGTGAACCGCTGCTGGTGGTAGAGCAGGCCGCCGCCGGTGAGGCGCTGGATACGCTCGGCGGCGAGCAGCCGCCGGATCTCCACGGTGGCGGACTCGCCCGGGCGCGGGGTGAGGCGCACGCCGCGGTTGCCGAAGCCATCCGCCTTCAGCTCGTAGCCGTGGCCGGAGAGACCGAACCACACCTCGCGGCCGAGCAGGTCCGGATCGTCGAAGGTGGCCATGCCCGCGTTGTCCGTGAACTCGCTGAGCTGGTGGGTGGTGGTCACGCGGATCAGCGGCACCGGGCGCTTCGTTTCCGCGTCGATCACGCGCAGCACGAAGGGCTTTTCCGCGGACGCGGCCAGCGGCAGGAGGGCGAACAGGGCGAGGGCTTTCACGGGACTGAGGGAAACGAGCATTTCGCCGGGAATCGTTCAAGGAAGGGTGGTGGCTAAGTAGCACAAGCATTCCTTGCTTGTGGGTGGGGAGCACTGGCGAAGTTCCTTGCTCGTTCAGTCCGTCGGTGAGGGGCTTTTCCAACGTAGCCGCGTTCGGGAGAACGTGGGCGGGGGAGATCCGCGAATCCCCATGTAGGTCCGGTCGGCCTTAGAGGGGCTAGGTGACAGGGGCTGGGGGTCAGGGAAGACAAGAGAAGAAACCAGAGGAGCGCTCTTCTTCTTCCCCCTAGCCCCCAGCCCCTCCAAGGCGGACCGGCCGCGCGAGGGACTCCGCGGCTCTTCCCACCCACAAGCAGGAATGCTTGTGCTACTACGCGAACACCTCGGCGATGGGCTTGCCCTTGTCGGCGATTTGGAAGGGGCGCTGGCTGGGGGACATGATGGTGAGGTTCCACGGCAGGCCGAGGGCGGCGGCGATGGTGGCGTTGAAGTCCTGCACGTTGACCAGCTTGTCCTTCACCTTGGTGCCGGAGGCATCGGTCTCGCCGTACTTGAAGCCGCCTTTCACGCCGCCGCCGGCGAGGAGGCAGGTGAAGGCCTCGGGGTGGTGGTCGCGGCCCATCTTGTGCTCGGTGTTGATCGTGGGCGTGCGGCCGAACTCGGTGGCGACGACGACGAGGGTGTCTTCCAGCTTGCCGCGCTTGTGGAGGTCCTCCAGCAGGGCGGCGTAGGCCTGGTCGAATTCCTGGCAGCGGCCCTGGACGGCGGTGAAGTTGTCGTAGTGGGTGTCCCAGCCGCCGAGCTGGACCTCGACGAAGCGGACGCCGTGCTCGACGAGGCGGCGGGCGAGCAGGCAGCCCTGGGCGAAACGGCCGGTGCCGTAGAGCTTGCGGGTTTCCTCGGTCTCCTGGCGGATGTCGAAGGCGGCGAGGTCCTTGCTGTTCATGAGGCGGATGGCCTCGCGGTAGAGTTCCTCGTAGGCCTTCACGTCGGCGTTGGCGTACTTGTCGTGGAACTGCTTGTTGAGCTTGTCGGCGAGCGAGAGGCGGCGGTCGAAGTCCTCCTGCGGGACTTCGCCGGGGCGTTTGGAATCCTGAAGGCCATCCGTGGCGTTGCCGACGAGGGCCGCGCCGAACTTCGCCCCGAAGAAGCCGCCGCTGGCGAATTCCGCGGAGCTGTCCACGGCGACGAAACCGGGGATGTCCTGGTTGATGCGGCCGCCGAGCTGGAGGACCCACGCGCCGAGCGCGGGGTGCTTGATGGTGCCACGCAGCGCGTAGCTGGTGTGCATGATGTAGGTGCCCTGCTCGTGCGCGCCCTGGGTGGAGTTCATCGAGTTGATGACGGTGATCTTGTCCATCATCGCGGCGGTCTTCGGCAGGTGCTGGCCCACCTGGATGCCGTCGACCTTGGTCGGGATCACCTCCATCGGCCCCATGACGTCCTTCTTCTTCGGCTTCGGGTCGAAGGTGTCGAGGTGGCTCATGCCACCGTTCATGTAGAGGTAGATGACGTGCTTGGCCTTGCCCTTCGGGCCGGTGGCGGGCGCGGCGGTGCCGGCGGCGGAGGCCATGGCGGCGCTGAAGAACGGCAGGACGTGGACGCCGAGGCACATGCGGGCCGCGGTGGCCATGAAGCGGCGGCGGGTCGGCTCGTCGCCGTGCGGGATGTTGTCGGGCAGGTTCATTGCAGGAAGAGGAATTCGGAGGACATCACGAGGGCGGAGACGATGTTGCGGTAGCCGCGTTCCGGGGAGGATTTCACTTCATCGAGCATCCAGCCCATTTCCTGGTCGGTGGGCGGGCGGCTGAGGATGGCGAGGTAGAGGCGGCGGATCTTCTCGGGGTCGGACGAGGCGCCTTCCAGGTTCTTGTAGAGCGCGGCCTTCGGGTTGTTCACGAGCTGGCGCTGGACGAAGCCGTTCATGAGCGAGAGCACCTGGCCGACGTTCGGCTCGCGGCTGGAGGCATCCACCACCTCGCGGTTCGATTGGCCGAAGAGGTAGAGGAAGTGGTCGCCGGGCGCGGGCGAGGGCAGCTCGGAGGCGCGGACCTGGGCGTCCTTGTTGTAGGTGCGCACGCCGCCCATCATCATCGAGTCGCCGCCACCGCCGCCATCGGCCTTCACCTCCTGGAGGAATTTCTGGAAGTAGGCGCGGACGTCGGCCTCCTTCTGGAGCGCGAGGACCTCCTTGGAGAGCTGGACCATGTTCTTTTTCCCGACGAGCACGGGCCGGCCGCCGACCATGATGCGGTCGTCGAGCGTGCGGCGCGGTTTCAGGTCCGGATTGCCGCCGGCCAGGGTGATGAGCGAGTCCCAGATCTGCTCGGAGCCGAGGCGCTCGATCTTGCGGCCGTGGAAGTCATCGCCGCCGGGGACGATCGAGTTGTCCGGGTTGGTGGCGAACTGGAAGGTGCGGGTGTAGAGCAGCACGCGCTGGTAGGCCTTCATGTCGAACTGGAGGTCCACCATGAGCTGCTGGAGGTAGTTCATCAGCTCCGGGTAGTTGGATTTCTCCGCCTCCACGTAGGTGTCCACGGGTTCGTAGACGGCCTTGCCCATGACGCGTTTCCACAGGCGGTTGGCGATGTTGGAGGGGAACTGCGGGCCGGTCTTGGTGACGACCCAGTCGGCGAGCTTCTCGCGGCCGTTGTTCTCATCCCGCCGGTCGGACATCATCACGATCTTGCCGAAGGGCGTGCGTCCGCCGACGAGGTCGCCGGGTTTGCCGTTGTGGTACTCGGCCTGGTAGTCCTGGGGCAGGGAGATGCGGCCGGAGCCGCCGCCATCGAGGCTCATGCCGTAGACGCGGTCCCACAGCACCTGGGCGGCGGAGTAGTCCGGGCCGCGGCGGCCGTCCTCGCGGGTGAGTTCGTTCCACAGCGGCTGCATGAGCTGCTGGTTCTTTTCCTTCTGGCCGTTGGTGAAGGCGGCGAGCTCGTAGAAGTCCTTGCGCTCCGGTTTCTCATCCGGGCTGGCGTGGTTGTCGTGGCACTGGGCGCACTCCATCCGGGAGGCCAGGAAGATGCGCATCGAGTTCGCGATGTTGTCCAGCGGCATGCCGCGGTCGCGCGTGTAGTAGCCCACCGAGGCGGTCTCCGGGTCCCAGCCATCGCCGGTGCTGGAGAGCAGGCGGCGGACGAACTCGTCCCACGGCATGTCGCTGTCGATCGCGCGGCGGACCCAGTCGCGGTACGGGGCCATGGTCGCGCCGCCACCGCCCACGCGCTGGTCGGCCAGCCGCAGCAGGTCGAAGGTCCAGTTCGTGAGGTGGCTGCCGTAGCCGGGGGAATTGAGGAGGTAGTTGACCAGCTCCTGGCGCTTGTTCGGGTCCGAGATTTCGAGGAAATCGCGGGCCTCCTCGCCGGTGGGGATGCGGCCGATGGTGACGAGGAAGGCGCGCCGCAGGTAGGTGGCGTCGTCCGTGGTGGCGGGGACCGGGAGTTTCTGTTTCCGGTACCAGTTCGCCACGTGCTGGTCGATGGTCAGCGCGGCCTTTTTGGCGAAAGCCGGATCATCCTTCGGGGCCTTCGCGCCTTGCGAATAGGCCATCGGGGCGGCCGCGATCAGGCCAAGCGCGGCCACGGTCCATCGGACGAGAAAGGGTTTCATGGGTGTAGGGCTTTTGCCAACGTAGGCAAGGGCCCGGTTGGCGTCAACCAAGCCCTACGGCGCGGGCGGGCGGCGCATTTCGGGTTTCTGCGTATTTTTGACCGGGAGGCAGGGTGGCGCGTGCGGTCGGCCCTCGAGGGGCCAGGGGCTAGGAAGAGAAAGCGTGCTTCCCGGGTTCTTCTGATTTGGAGTGCGGCGAGGCATCGCCGCTTTGAGCGGAGGCGAAGTATCGCCGGGGGCAACACCTGCATTCGCCAACCCGCTCCCACGTTCCAGAATCACCTCATCCTTGGTTCCAGCCCTTCTTCCACAGCTCCGCTGCCAATCCCGTCGATTCTCTCCGGCACCCAAAGCGGCGATGCCTCGCCGCACTCCAAATCCAGAGCCCCCTCTGGATGCCTTCCTGAACAAAGCGACAATCGCCCGCGGCGCGGTTTTCTGTTAGCGCGGTGGTCTTGCCGCCGTAGTCCCGGCTCATTTCATTGCACTCCACAAACCCATGCCGATCCTGAAACCCTCCCGTCCCCTGTCCTGGCTGGCCCTGCTGGCGGCTCTGGCCCCCTTGTCCCGGGCCGCGAACCTGCCCGCCGGATTCGCCGAAACGCGGGTGGCCACCGGCTTGAACCCGACCACCATGACCTTCGCGCCGGACGGGCGCCTGTTCCTCTGCGAGAAGCACGGCCTGCTGCGCGTGATCGAGGGCGACAAGCTGGCGGACAAGCCGCTGCTCGACCTCACCGCGAAGGTGGATAGCTGGAACGAGCGCGGTTTGCTGAGCGTGTGCTTCGATCCGGAGTTCGCCCGCAATGGCTGGATCTACGTCTACTACACCCACAACCGCAAGCCGGACGACGCCAGCCACCAGTCCAGCAACAACCGCGTGAGCCGCTTCACGATCAAGGGCGGCGCCATCGATCCCGCCAGCGAAACGGTGATCGTGGAACTCACGGACCTTTCCAAGATCGGCTGGCACAACGGCGGCGGCCTGCGGTTCGGCAAGGACGGCAAGCTTTACGTCAGCACCGGCGAGAACGCCAACGGCGGCTACGCCCAGAACAGCGGCAACCTGCTCGGCAAGCTGCTGCGCTTCAACAAGGACGGCTCGATCCCGACCGACAACCCCAGCTACCGCGAGTTCGAGGGCCAGAACCGCGCCATCGTCGCGCTCGGGCTGCGGAATCCCTTTTCCATCGCCGTGCAGCCCGGCACCGGCCTGCTCTACCTGAGCATGGTCGGCGCGAACTACGAGCAGATCGAACGCTACGACACCACCGGCACCCCGCAGGCGGTGAACTACGGCTGGCCGGACATCGACGGCCCGCCGAAGAACCAGAAGCAGCCGCCCGGCTACCGCGCTCCGGCCTACGCCTACGACCATGGCAGCGGCAAGGGCGTGGCATTGTGCGCGGGGGATTTCTACGATCCTGCCAAGCGCGGCCCGGACTCGTTTCCCGCCGATTACAACGGGAAGTTCTTCTTCAGCGACTACGGCGGCTGGATCAAGCTGATCGACCCCGCGAAGCCGGAAACGCGGCTCGATTTCGCCACCGGCATCGACCGCCCGATCAGCGTGGCCACCGCCCCGGATGGCGCGCTGTGGTACATCGAGCGCGCCGGAACCCCCGGCGGCTCCGATGCCGCGAACACGATCAGCAAGAACGGCTCGCTGTGGCGCGTGCGCTTCACCGGCGGCGGTCAACCAACCAAGCTCGCGATCCTGAGCCAGCCCGCGGGTGCGAATGTCGGCACCCCGCTCGGCGAGGTGAAGGTCGCCCTCCAGGCCCCGGACGGCAAAACGGTCTCCACCGCCACCGACACGATCACCCTCACGCTCCAGGCCAGTCCGGGCAATCCCGGGACCGGGAAACTGCTCGGCACCACCACCGCCACCGCGGTCAATGGAGTGGCTTCCTTCCCCGCGCTCGCCATCGACCAACCCGGCCGCGGTTACACGCTCCGCGCCAGCACCGGCAAGGCGGAGGTCACCAGCGCCGCCTTCGACATCGCCAATGGCGTCGCCGCCCCACGGGCCACGCCGGAAGGCGGCACCTTCACCGGCCCGGTCACACTGCGCCTGGCCAGTGATACCCCCGGCGTCACCATCCGCTACACGCTCGATGGCAAGGAGCCGACCGAGGCCTCGCCGGTCTACAGCGCGCCCCTCCGCGTCACCGCGGACACCACGCTCAAGGCCATCGCCGCCAAGCCCGGCCTCACCGCCAGCACCGTGACCCGCGTCACGCTCAAGGTCACCGGCACCACGCCCTACGGCCTCGACGAGCGCCCGCCGGTCAGCGGCTTGAAACTCCCCGCCACCGCGGACGCCGGGCTGCCCGCCACGCTCTCCGCCACCGGCATTTTCACCGACCGCAATCTGACGCCGAAGCCCGGCTTCGTGCCCTACTCGCTGAACAGCCCGGCGTGGGCGGATGGGGCGCGCGCCCAGCGTTGGGTCGCGCTGCCACCCACCGGCAAGGTCGGCTTCTCGCCCACCGGGGAGTTCACCTGGCCCGGCGGCACCGTGTTCGTGCAGCACTTCGACATTGCCGCCCGTCGCTTGGAAACCCGGGTGCTGGTGCTCGATGCCACTGGAGCCTTCGGCTACGGCGCGTCCTACCGCTGGCGCTCCGACAACACCGACGCCGACCTCGTTCCAGAAGGCGGTCAGGACGAGGTGCTGAAGGTCACCGATGCCTCCGGCACCCCCCGCGAGCAAACGTGGAACTACCCGGCCCGCGGCGTGTGTTTCATGTGCCACACGCCGAACGCCGGCTTCGTGCTCGGCCCGAAGACCCGCCAGCTCAACGGCCCCCACGCCTATCCCGGCGGCAACACCGACAACCAGCTCCGCACCTGGAGCTACCTCCAGATGTTCAAGACCGGATTGGATGAGAGCGCGATCAAGGGCTACTCCCACACCGTCGCCCTCACCGACAAGGCCGCGTCCGTGGAAACCCGCGTGCGATCCTACCTCGATGCCAACTGCGCCCAATGCCATCGCCCGAACGGTACCGGCGCGCTGTGGGACGCCCGTTTCGACACCCCGCTCGCCAGCCAGGGCATCCTCGGCGGCGAGGTGCGGAACACCCTCGGCCTCGACGGTGCGAAAATCGTCGCCCCCGGAGACGTTTCCAAATCGATCCTCCACCACCGCCTCGCCTCCACCTCCCTCACCGAGCAAATGCCCCCGCTCACCCGCAATGTTCCCGATCGCGTCGCGCTCGGCGTGCTGGAGCAGTGGATCCGCGAGGGGAAGAAGTAGGGTCGCGGGTAGGTCCGCACCGCCGGGGCGACCGGGCGGTGGACGTCGTTTCGCAAAGGAAACGACGTCCCGATCCCAAAGCGGCAAAACTCGTCACTTCGGCGGTTCCGTCTCCATTTTCATGATGATCAGCACCCGCCTGACCGCCCAGGGTTCGGCTCCTTGATCCGCTTCGGCAAAGTACTCCTCCGTGGTTTGCTTCGGCATGCCGGGGCCGCGCTTGGGCTCACCCAGCGCGTGGATGGTTTCGTATGCGATCACATTCACCTCGGTGCCCGCGCTTTTTTCGATCAGCGCCTGGAGCTTCTCCCTGTCGAAATTGTTCCAGAATCCAATCTGGATACCCTCGGTCATCGGAGCGTCCTTGGATTTGAAGACGAGCCACTCGGAATCGGGATAGCCTTTCGGGCTCCGGGTGGTCTTCTTCTTGAACACCACCTTCTTCGAGAAGGTCGTGCCGAATCCCTCCCCGAAGAACGAGTTGACCGAGATTTCCGCTCCGGTGACGGCCGAAGCCATCATCATCCAACCAGCGAGCAAGGTGGCGATCTTCATGACGTCGGCCAGTTTGTTTCGCGCTGGCTTCGGTTCAAGCATTTGTCTTTCGCCCCAACGGGGCGTCATGTGACAGCCCGGGGCATCGCCCCGGGGCTCATGGGGGAAGGGATCGAGCCCTGTAAGGGCGGGATGTTGGCGGTGGTGCCGTCGCCTTCCTTCATCCCGGCTGGACCTTCGCCTCTCCAGAGCCTCCGCCTCCCGGAAGACCTTCCTCGGCTAAAGCCTCAACTCCTCACAGCAACCGCAGCCCATTGGGCTCGATGCGGATCTTGCGCTGGCGGAAGAGCGCGCCGGTGGCTTGCTTGAAGGCGCGCTTGCTCACGCCGAGCGCCTTGCTGATCTCCTCGGCGGGCGAGTTGTCGTGCAACTCCCACCAGCCGCCGCGGCCTTCCAGCTCGTGGAGGATTTTCGCCTCCAGCGAGGAAATGCGCTCGCGGCCCGCCGGTTCCAGGCTGAGGTCCAGCTTGCCATCGTCCCGCACCAGCGCGACGTAGCCCTTCGTGCGCTCCCCGGCCCGCAGGCGGCGGAACACCTGGTTCGCAAACAGCAGGCCGGTGTGGCGGCCGTTGACGATCGCCTTGTAGCCCAGCTCGGTCTTGCCGTAGAGCAGCAGGTCCACCTCGTCGCCCTCGCGGTAGGGAGGCTTCGTTTGATCCAGATGGCGGGACAGGCGTCTGGTCGCCACGATGCGGCCGGTGTCCTCGTCCAGGTAGCAGAACACGACGTAGGACTTCCCGATTTCCAGGCGGTCCTTCTGTTCGCGGAAGGGCACGAGCAGGTCCTTCGGCAGGCCCCAATCGAGGAACGCGCCGACGCCGGTGATCTGGAGCACCTCGAGGTAGGCGAACTGGCCGGGCTTCACCTTCGGCTCCTTCAGCGTGGCGACCGGGCGGTCCTCGGAATCGCGGTAGAGGAACACGTCGACGGTTTCACCGATGGCCCATTTCACCGGCATCTCGCGGCGCGGCAGCAGGATCTCGCCGAGGTCCCCGCCATCGAGGAAGATGCCGAACGGTTGTTCCCGCACCACCTTCAACTCCGCCCGCTCACCGATCATCGCCATGCGCGGAGTGTCGCGGACGGGAACGCGGGCGTCGAACCCGAAAACCGCGGCGGCCCGGTCACTTCGGCTCGGCCACCTTTTCCCGCTTCCAGGCCTGGGGTTTCACGAACACGTCGGCGTTCTTCTCGACGGCGGCGGTCAGCGCCTTGCGGAACGCCTCGGCATCGTCGCCGGGAGCGAGCTTGTCGGTGTCGAGCGTCGACCAGCTCAGGGTGTCGCCATCGAGCTTCGCCCGCACGATCAGGAACGGCTTCTCGGTGTTCGGCTTGCCGGTGGAATCGCCGAGGAACTGGAGCTCGAAGATCTCCGGATGCCCGGCCAGGCACGGGTAGCCGGTGAAATACCAGTGCTCGGTGGCGCTCACCTGGTGGTCGATCACCAGCCGCTTCTCCGCGGTGCGGTGGACCACGAGGAAGCCGTCCTCCTTGTCATTGTCCGCGGGATCGGCCTGGAATTTCCAGCGCCCCACCAGGCCCGCGGGAGCTTCCAGCCCGGCGGCGGGCCCCAGCGGCTTGTCATAATGGCAGGCGGCGATGACGAGCGCGGACACCACCAGCAGCAGGCGCTTCCAGTTCATGATCCGGCAGCATGGCAGGTTCCGGAGGGGAGTTCAAGTAGCGCTGAGCTTGGCCTCATTCGCTAGGCTGAACCGAATGGGGTGAGACCCCTCTTCAAGCCCCGTAGGGGCGACGTATCCTAGCCGGTGGCTTCCGCCCTGATCCTTATACACATCGCATATCGAGAGTGAGCACTCTTTCGCCCCGGCAGGGGCGGGAGAAATTAGCCGGTCGGCAAGGAGCGTAGCGACGCTGCCACCGGGTGACCCGCGGATCATGACAGGCACCCCGGAGGGCGTGCGAGAAGCGCGTGCCCCGGCTCTCCGCGAGAAATGGGCAATGGATTCCACAGGCCTGTGAACCCGGCTGCGATCCCCTTCGGGATCGAATGACCTTTCCCGCCCCAACCGGAGGTGTCGTCGCCAAGGCTCCTCAACCTCCGGCTACTTGGGCTGTCATCCCCTTCGGGGATACAGAGTCCACGATGTGTATAAAGATCAGGGCTTCCTCCACCGGCTAGGATACGTCGCCCCTACGGGGCTTGCAGAAACCTGGCTTCACCCGATCCGCTCCCCACCGGTGTAGACATTGAACCGCGGCGGGCGCAGGAAACCCGCGAGCGTCATGCCGGATTGCGCCGCGAACTCGATCGCCAGCGAGGAGGGCGCGGACACCGCGGCCACCACCGCCACACCCGCGGCCAGCGCCTTCTGGACGATCTCGAAGGACACGCGGCCGGACACCATCAGGAAGCCCTCGTGAAGCGGCACCTCCTCGGCCAAGGCCGCGCCGATCACCTTGTCGGTGGCGTTGTGGCGGCCCACGTCCTCGCGGATCAGCCGCAGGGTGCCGGTGGCGGTGAACCACGCGCAGGCGTGCAGCCCGCCGGTGCTTTCGAAGGTCGTCTGGCTTTCCCGCATCAGATCCGGAGCTCGCAGTAGCACCTCCGCCGGGATCACCGGTCCCGGTGCCAGCGGCGGCAGCTCGCGCATCACCGCCTCGATGCTGGCCTTGCCGCAGATGCCGCAGGACGACGCGCTGAACAGATTCCGCGAGAACCGGGAAACGTCCCACTCGGCATCATCGCGCAGGAACACCAGCGCGTGGTTCGGGCGGGAATCGAGGTCGATGGCGCGCAGGTCGGCGAGCTGGCGGATCACCCCCTCCGTCAGCAGGAAGCCGCGGACGAGGTCGGCATCGTGGCCGGGCGTGCGCATCACCACCGCCACCGGATGGCCGTCCACCGTGATCTGCAGCGGCTCCTCCACCGCCACCCGGTCGGACATTTCCCGCCCCGCCTCCGACCTCACCAGCACTTCCTTGTCCATGGCCGCATTTGCAGGTAGGGATCGGCCCGTGCCAAGCCTTCTCCGCGCCCTCGCCCTGTCCGGTCTGCTGGTGATCCCGGCCTCCGCGTTGCCCGCGAACCTGGCCCGCGTGGATGGCAAGGTCTGGCGCTCCGCCCAACCCGAGGCCACCGATTTCGCCGAACTGCGGCAGCAGGGCATCACCACCGTGCTGAACCTGCGCGAGTGGCACAGCGACGCCGCGAAGGCGGAGGGCTCCCACCTTTCACTCCAGCGCGTGCGGATGAACGCCGGATCCATCCCGGAACAGGACCTCGCCCGTGCGGTGAAGATCCTGAAGGACGCGCCCGGCCCGGTGCTGGTCCATTGCTGGCACGGCTCCGACCGCACCGGCACCGTGGTCGCGCTTTACCGGATGGCGGTGCAGGGATGGCCCCGGGAGCGGGCGATCGCCGAATTCACCGATCCGCGTTACGGCTACCACGCCGGGGTCTATCCCAACCTGCGGCACTACCTGGAACAGGTGGACCTCGCGGCCTTCAAGCGCGCCATGACCCAAGCGGGCTGATCCGCGATGAACCGGATCGTGTTCATCTTCCTGCTCTTCGCCGGGCTGGTGATCGCCGCGTGGCTGGCGTGGGGTGGTCGTTTTGAAACCATGTTCAGCCGCGAGGCCACGGTCGCGTGGCTGGAGGCGCGTCCCGGCTGGGGCGGTCTCGCCGGGGCGGGACTGCTGGTGTCCGACCTGCTGCTGCCGGTGCCCGGCACGGTGGTGATGTCCGCGCTCGGCTACGTCTATGGCGTGGCGGTTGGCGGGTTGCTCGCCGCCGCGGGCTCGATCGGCGCGGGGATCGCGGGCTACGGCGTGGGCAGGCTGCTGCCGGAACGCACCGCGCGGAAATGGATCGGGGAGAAGGATTTCGAGCGCAGCCACCGGCTGTTCTCCGGCGGCGGAGGGTGGATGATCGCCCTGTCTCGGGCGCTGCCGGTGTTGCCGGAGGCGCTGTCATGTACGGCGGGCGCCGTACGAATGCCGTTCGGGCGTTTCCTGGCGGCGGTGGCGTGTGGCAGCGTGCCCACCGGTTTCGTGTTCGCATGGATCGGCACCGCCGGCCGTGACACCCCGGGCTGGGCGATGGCGCTGAGCCTGGTGGTCCCGGCGATCCTGTGGCTCGCCGCGCGGCCGTGGTTGAAGCGATTGTAGCCGGAAGCTCCGCTTTCGGATCGTCTCCGCCAGCTCCAGTTGGCGGTGGCGGACCGGCCGAACGAGCTCCTCCCCCGCAGAGGGAAAGCCGGAGCTTCCCCCTACATCCTGAAAGCGGAGCTTTCAGCTACGTTACCCTCGCCCCACTGGATCGCGTGTCCCGACGGAGCTTGCAGAACGCATTCCGCATTTCCTAGGCTGCCCGCCGTGAGTGCCGCGCGATACGTCATCAAGGTCTTCCTCTACCAGATCACCCCGCAGATCTGGCGGTCGTTTTCGATCTCGGAAGACGCGACCTTCCGCGAGCTCCACGAGGCGATCCAGGATGCGATGGGCTGGGAAGCGAAGCACCCGCACGAGTTCCGCCACGGCAAGGGCAAGCGCCTCGTCGACGTGATCGGCCCGGTGGGTTTGGATGAAATGGTGATCGGCCAGTTCCAGAACGAGTTGGAAGTCACCATCAAGCAGTTCATCGGCCGCCAGCGCCCGCCCGTGCGCATCCTCTACCGCTACGATTTCGCGGACGAATGGATCCACGAGGTGGCCTTCGAAAAGAGGATCGAGGGCGCGGAAGGCGGCCCGGAAATGATCGGCGGCGACCGCGCGTGCCCGCCCGAGGACTTCGGCGGGGCCTTCGCCTTCATGCAGGCGCTCGCCGGGGACATCGAGTGGATGAACCCCGGCTACGACCCGATCCCCTTCGACCCGAAGAAGGTCAAGTTCGGTGCCCGCCAGCGCGGGACCAAAAAGAAGAAGTGAGGTCCCTCCTTCCGGACCGCGAATGAACGCGAATTCACGCGAATGAAGGGTGGGAGCGGGTTGGCCTTCCCGGCATCCGGTCCTCTCCATTCGCGTTCATTGGCGTCCATTCGCGGTTGATCCGGCGATGGACCGCGGCCCGTTCAAGACAGGCTGTGCAGGCCCACCACGTTGCCTTCGGTGTCACCGATGATGCCGATGAAACCGTGCGGCGGGATCGCCATGCGGTCGCGGACGATCTTGCCACCGGCGGCCACCACGCGGGACAGCACGCCATCGAGGTCGCCCTCGACATTCAGATAGACCACGGTGCCACCGGCCGCGGGGCCGCACTCGTCGTGCTTCGTCAGCGCGCCGCCGACCCCTTGTCCCTGCTCGTGCGGGAAGATCGCCATCGAGCAGCCGCTTTCGGCGCACTCCACGGTCTGGAGCGTGGTGTCCAGGATCGTGTCGTAGAAGCGCTTGGCGCGGGCGAGGTCGGAGACGTGGATTTCGAACCAGTTCAGGGCGTTCTTTTTCATGGATGTGTTTGGGATGATGGTTGTGTTCCCGTTCGTTCGGAGGAACGCCCACATCCAAACCCATGCCACTGACAACCCTATGTCAGGAGCGTTTCGGAATCTTCAAATGCCCCCGCGTGGGCCTCCGCGATCTGGAACGCGAGGTTCCGCACCTGCGCCCGCAACTCCAGCGGCGCGGCCACCTCCACCGCCGTCCCGAAGCCCATCAGCCAGCCCGCCAGCCACTCGAAGGAACCCGTCAGCGTGTCCACCTGGAAGCGCCCGTCCGGCAGCCGCGTTTCCTTCGCCCGCGAGCACATCAGCTCGTTGCGCACCCGTTCCATCGCCTGCGCGTGGAACACCAGCGTGGCGGGGAACAGCTCCTTGCCGCGGATCACGTCCTCCAGGAACGCGGGCAGCGAGAAGTCCTCGTGGCCGTGGAACATTTCCTCCGTGACCTCCCAGTCCACCAGCCGGTCGAGCCGGAAATCCCGCATCGCCTTCCGCATCCGGCACCACGCGATCAGATGCCAGTTCCGCCCGTAGAACACCACGCCCAGCGGCTCCACCATCCGGGTGGTGATCTCGCCGCGGTTCCCCGCATCGTAGCGCAGCGCGGCACAGCGGCGGCGGATCACCGCCTCCTGCAGCCGCATCAGCGCCTGGTGGCACTCCTCGTCCTCCGCGCGGGTCGGGCGCTTCAGCCACACTCGCGTCGTCTTCGAAAGCCGGTCGAGGTAATCCCGGCGCTCCGCCGGCAATACTGAACGGACCTTCAGCAGCGCCCCGCGCAGTGAATCCCGCAGCGATTCATCCGCGATCTGGTCGGCGATTTCCCCGCTCAGGAATAGGGCCGCCGCCTCGTCCTCGGTGAACATCACCGGCGGCATGTGGTAGCCGCGCATCAGGCTGTAGCCCATCCCCGCCTCCGCCAGGATCGGCACCCCCGCCTCGCCCAGCGCCGCCAGATCCCGGTACACCGTCCGCACGCTGATCTCATAGTGCGCCGCGATCTGCTCCGCGGTGATGACGCGGTGGCTCTGCAGCAGCAGGATCATCCCGGTGAGGCGGTCGATGCGGTTCATGGCGCGGCGGACAGTTCATCGGAACAGTAGGGCCAGCGCAAGCATTCGTGCCCGGCATCAACCGGGGTCGGCCGTTTCGCCCGGCGCCTCACCCATCGTCGCTTTCGCGGAGACGTAGACTCCGGCGGAAATCAGCAGGCAGACCACCCCGCTGACTGCCCATGCCAACCACGCCGGTGGCCGGGAGCCATTGTGGCTTCCCCGGGTGAACGAATGCCCGCTGCTCCATGTCGCGCACACGGTGTCAAACTCCGAGGCGAGGCGCCCCTGCTGGTCTGGTGGAAACGATGTGCCCGAGATATCGGAGAGCACTTCGACCACCCCTTTGCCCGTCCATGGCACCGCGTAGCCATCACTCTCGCGGCGAATGACGGTGTTTCCGGCGTGGATGATCCACCCGGACGCGGACGGGGCACCCGTGGGATAAAACCGCAACGCGACAGGTTCATGCTGCGTGTTGAACCCATTCCAATTGATGCCGCGCGACCACGTCGGGGTTAGTTCTTCTGAAAAGCCCGCGGTGCGCGGAGAGGAATAATCTCTTCCGGTCGGGCCGTCTGGAAACCACCGGATGATGTCATGGTTGTGGGATCGGTAGACCCACGGCAAACGGTCGCCGACCTTCTCCAGCAAGGCCACCAGCACGATTGAAATTACGACCACACCCGTCACCACCCGGAAGCACCAAGGCACCCGCCCGTGTTCCGGGAGATGATCGTGGCGCAATTGCAGATCCCATCCGCGCATCATCATCAGCGGTGCCAATAGCAAAGCTCCCCACCAGATCAGAACCGCATACGGCCCGACCGGATACGCCACCGTCGAATACCGCCAACCGGTGTAGTTGCACAGCGCCGCCGACCCGATCGCCACGAGGATGACGGTCCACACGAACCTCCGTCGCTTGTTCCGTGGAACGGCATGTACATCCCCTCTCGCCATCGCCCGATCTTGGGAAGCCGCCTGCATCCGGGTCAAGCCCCCCCCTCTTTTCTGATCACTGCTCACCCGGTACTTGGCACTCCTCTTCCATAACCGTTGGACCCGCGGCTTGCGTCCCCGCCGTTCCCAGCGAAACTACCGGCCATGTCCGCGCCCGGCGACTCCGTGATGCCCGTGCCCTGTCCGCATCTGCCGGACATCGGTGTGGACTCGCATCCGGCCTCGCGGCTGGCGGCCTACCGTGATGGCGAGCGCGGCGCGGACTTCTACCGCCAGGCTCTCCACTGCGGCCAATCGCGCTGGCTGGAGAAACTTCCCGCGCAGGCGCTGCTGATGCTGAATCGCGCGATGGGCGCGAGCCTCTGCCATCGGCGCGATGCCACGGTGCTGGCGGACCACCCGATTCCCTACCAGGCCGTCGGCTGGATCCTGCGGCGGGACGATGGCGGTGGCTTCCTCGGCAATCCGCGCCGCCATTACCAGCACCTCGCCACCCGCATGAGCGGCTGGGATATCGAGCGCCGCACCGCCCGCGCTTGGGCGTGCTGGGTGCTCGCGAAACACGTCAACCCGGCCTGGGAAGCGGACCACGTGCAGATCGCGCGCGAGGGGATCGTCGAGCCCGCGTTCGAGACGGTCCACGCCGCGGTCGTCGCCCATGGCCTGCCGGGAGAGCACCTCGAATGGCAGGCGGCGCTGAAGATGTAGTCGGAAGCTCCGCTTTCGAATTGTCGCCCACCAGGTAGCGCGAAGCTTGGCTTCGCGTGCAGGGAACGGCCCGGATGGAATAGCGGCGACCCCATTTCGCAAAGCCCCGCAAGAAGCACGCGAAGCTCAGCTTCGCGCTACCCCGCTCCGCGTCACCCTCACCGACACCGACTTGCTCGTCGGTGTGTTGCTGCCTGTCGCGGTGCTGCCCGCGGGGATGAGCGCGTTGGCCTCCGGGAAATACGCCGCCGCGCAGCCACGGGGCATGTCGTAGGCGATCGCCTGGAACTTCTCCGCCACGCGCTCGCCATCGTCCCACACGCTGGTGAGGTCCACCGTGTCGCCCGGTTTCAACCCGCGTTCCGCGAGGTCGTCCGGGTTCACCAGTACGATCCGCCGGGCATGGCCGATGCCACGGTAGCGGTCGTTCAGCCCGTAGATCGTGGTGTTGAACTGGTCATGGCTGCGGATCGTCTGGAGCACCAGGCAACCGGGTGCGGGAACGAAAGCATCCAGCGGCCCCGCGGAGAAATTCGCCTTCGCGGTGTCCGTGTTCCACTTCCGCTCCTTGGCCGCGTTCGGCAGGTAAAAGCCACCGGCTTCGCGGATGCGTGCGTTGTAGGGACTGAACCCCGGCACCACCGCTTCGATCCAGCCGCGGACCCGGTCGTAATCCTCCGCCAGCCAGCGCCAGCGGATGTTGCCCTTGTCTCCCACCACTGCCTCGCCGAGCCGCGCGACGATCTCGACCTCGCTGAGCAGCGCCTTCGACACCGGATCGAGCCGACCCTCCGACGACTGCACCACGCCCATCGAGTTCTCGCACGAGACGAAGCGCGGCCCCCACGGGCCTTCGTCGCGTTCGGTGCGGCCTAGGCATGGCAGGATCAACGCGCGGCGGCCGTGAACCAAGTGGCTGCGGTTGAGCTTGGTGGAAACGTGGCAGGTCAGGCGGCACTTCCGCAGCGCCGCCGCGGTGAAATCGGTGTCCGGCGTGGCCTGCGCGAAGTTCCCGCCCAGCGCGAAGAACACCTTCGCCTCGCCGCGGTGCATCGCCAGGATCGCGTTCACCGTGTCGTGGCCGTGGGCGCGCGGCGAAACGATGCCCGCCTGCCGGTCCAGCGCCGCCAGGAAACCCTCCGGCATCTTCTCCCAGATGCCCACCGTGCGGTCGCCCTGCACGTTGCTGTGGCCGCGCACCGGACACAGCCCCGCGCCGGGCCGGCCGATCGCGCCGAGCAGCAGGTGCACGTTCGCGATCTCGCGGATCGTCGCCACCGCGTTGCGATGCTGCGTCAGCCCCATTGCCCAGCAGGTGATCACCCGCCGTTTGCCGGTGGCCATCTGCTTCGCCAGCGCCTCGATCTCCGCGCGCGCGATCCCGGACAGCGTTTCGATCTGCTCCCAATCGGTTCGTTCCAACTCGCTACGATACTCCTCGTAGCCGCAGGCGTGCTCGTGCAGGAACGGGCCATCCTCACCGCCCGCCGCCAGGATCGCCTTCGCGACCCCGCGGAACAGCGCGAGATCGCCGTTCACTTTCACCTGCAGGTAGGTCGAGGCCAGCGGCGAGGTTTTCCCGAGCAAACCGAGCGCCTGCTGCGGATGCGCGAAGCCGGTGAGGCCCGCTTCCTTCAGCGGATTCACCGCCACCAGCACCGCCCCCTTCGCCACCGCCTCGGCCAGCGTCGTCAGCATCCGCGGGTGGTTGGTGCCCGGGTTCTGGCCCACGCACAGGATCGTTTCCGCCTCCAGGAAATCCTCCAGCGTCACCGTGCCCTTGCCCACGCCGATCGCGGCCTTCAAGGCGGCACCGCTCGATTCATGGCACATGTTCGAGCAATCCGGCAGGTTGTTGGTGCCGTAGGCGCGGGCGAGGAGCTGGTAAAGGAATGCCGCCTCGTTGCTGGCGCGGCCAGAGGTGTAGAACAGCGCCTCGTCCGGCGAGGCCAGCCCGTTCAACTCCTCCGCCAGGATCGCGAAGGCGCGGTCCCACGTCACCGGTCGGTAGTGCGTGCCGCCTTCCTCCAGCAGCATCGGCTCCGCCAGCCGCCCTTGGAGGTCGTGCCAGGCATCGCTCTGGCGTGACAGTTCCGCCACCGAGTGCTCCGCGAAAAACTCCCGACCGATCGTCCGGCCCATCGCCTCGGAGGCCACCGCCTTCGCGCCATTCTCGCAGAACTCGGCGATCGAGCGGTCGCGGTCCGGGTCCGGCCACGCGCAGCTCGGGCAATCGAAGCCGCCGGCCTGGTTCAGGTCGAGCAGCGCTCGGGTCCCGCGCAGGCCGGATTTCGCGATCACCTGGGCCATCGCCGAAGTCACGGCGGGCAGCCCCACCGCCCAGGTCTTCGGCGGCTTCACGTGCAAGTCGCGCTCATCCTCCACCGGCGGGCGGGCATCGGGAACATCGGGCGTCACGATCGGAACGTTAGACGCGTCCGGCCCGCCGTGCCAGCGGAGGATTCGACAATCCCGCGACCTCTTTTTGGTGGCATCCCCCCGGCCCGCGTTGGTTGAATGGGGGGACCAATGAGTTCACTCGCGCTGCCTCCGAACGCCCCGCTGCTCCTCGACCTGGACGTGTCCACGGAGGAAGACGCGATCCGCGCGGTGGCCGGGCTGCTGAAGGGCCATCCGGACGTGACTGACCACGCCGCCTTCGTGGCCGCCGTGTTCGAGCGCCAGAAGATCAATCCACCGCTGCTCGGCAATGGCATCGCCATGCCCCACGCCCGCACCCCGCAGGTGAAGGAGGTCGTTTTCGCCATGGCCCGCTGCAAGCAGCCCGTCCCCTTCGGCGATGGCCAGACCCCGGTGCGCCTGATTTTCCTCTACGGCATCCCGCCGCACCGCGTGGCCGAGCATCTCGCCACCACCGCCGCGCTGGCCCGCCGCCTGCGCGATCCCGCCATCGTCCAGCGGCTGCTGGACGCACCGGATGCGGAGGCTTTCGTGGAAGCGTTGTCATGAGCGAGGCGGGCGGTACCCCCGGCGGGATGACGAAGGCGACGCGGCGGCTGGTCCGCGTCCGGATCTGGCTGGCCGATCACCTGCGTTTCAACGAACTCCAGGCCACCCTGCTGTGGGCCGCCATCATCGGCTTTCTCGGCGCGTGGTCGTCCACCCTCTTCAAGGAGGCCACCGAGTGGCTGCACCACCTCTTCACCGGCTTCCATGAGGGCGAGGAGATCGCCGGTTATGTCGCCAGTTTCCAGAAGATGGACTGGTGGCGTCGCATTGCGGTGCCCACCGTCGGCGGGTTGCTGGCCGGGCTCACGCTGGTCTTCGGCTCGCGTTTCAAGGCGAAGCAGAATTCGACCGACTACATGGAGGCGGTGGTCGTCGGCGATGGCAACATCTCGACCCGCGTCAGCCTGGTGAAATCGATCTCCGCGTGGTTCTCCAGCGCCTCCGGGGCTTCGATCGGTCGGGAAGGTCCGCTCGTCCAGCTCTCCTCGCTGGTGGCCTCGCTGGTCGGGCGGTGGTTCAAGTTCCCGCTCGCCCGCAAGCGCCAGCTCGTCGCCTGCGGGGCCGCCGCCGGCATCGCCAGCGCCTACAACGCGCCCATCGCCGGGGCCTTCTTCGTGGCGGAGATCGTGCTCGGCTCGGTGGCCATGGAGGCCTTCGGGCCGCTGGTCATTTCCTCGGTGATCGCCACCCTCACCACCCGCGCCCACTTCGGCGCGGAGGCCCTGTATTCCGCGCAGGTGTTCAACATGCACGGCAACCGCGAGTTGCTGCTGTTCCTGGTGCTCGGCATTTCCTGCGGCCTCGGCACGCCGTTGTTCCTGCAACTGATGAAGGGCGGCGAGAAGGTGTTCTCCTTTCTCAAGCTGCCGGTATGGGGGCGGCTCGCGCTCGGCGGCCTGATCGTCGGCCTGATCACCGTTTGGCGGCCGGAGGTCGCGGGCAATGGCCGGCGGCTGGTCTATGACGTCCTTCACGACCATTATTCCCACGCTTGGGTGCTGCTCGCCATCGTCGTCACCTTCAAGCTGATCGCCACCGCCGCGACCTTCGGTTCCGGTGCGGTCGGCGGGGTGTTCACGCCCACCCTCTCCGCGGGCGCGGCCTTCGGCTACCTCTTCGGCATGGGCGCGTCCCATCTGCTACCCGGCTGGGGCCTGGAGCCCGGCGCCTTCGGCCTGATCGGGATGGGGGCCTTCCTCGCCGCCGCCACCGGCGCGCCGGTGATGGCCATCATCATGATCTTCGAGCTGACGCTCAACTACCAGATCCTCATGCCCGTCATGCTCGCCAGCGTGGTGAGCTACTACATCTGCCGCTCCCTCTATCCCCACTCGCTCTACGGCGAGGCCCTGAAGCGGAAGGGCGCGGCCGCCGTGGCCCAGCACCTCGCCACGTTGAAGGTCGGCGACCTGATGACCCCGGACACCGGCACGCTCTCGCCGAACGCCACCTTCGGCGAGGTCGCCCGCGCCTTCCTCCAGAGCCGCCACGAGTTCCTCCACATCGTCCACGACCAGCGTTTCCTCGGAGTGGTCTCGCTCCACGACATCAAGCCCTACCTCGACCAGCCCGAGCTCGAATCCCTGTTGATCGCCCGCGATGTGATGCGCGACGATTTCACCCGCCTCCAGCCGGACCAGACCATGAACGAGGCGCTGGAACTCTTCGGCCAGGCCGAAGCCGAGCGCCTGCCCGTGACCGCCATCACCGGCGAACTCCTCGGTGCGGTGGCGAAAACCGACGTCCTCCTGTTCCTCGCCGGCAAGCCGAAGCGGAACACCGTGGCCGCGTGAGGCGATTCTCCGCGTAAGCCGCGCTCGTGAGAGTGTCTGAGCCCGGAGGGCGACGTATCCTAGCCGGTGGCGTCAGCCACCGGTATGGGACGACAGGAGTCCCAAGCCCCGGTAGGGGCGACGCGAGCGGAGGCTGTATGACGCCTCAAACGATGTTCGCATCCGACGTTCGGAGAGTTCCGTATGTTTCCAAACCACGGGAATAGCGAGGCCGCGGGAAGAGCACGGGCAGCGTCGTCCCTGACGGGACTTGGATCTTTTCCCGGCGTGGTCCGGTGGCTTGCGCCACCGGCTAGGATACGTCGCCCTCCGGGCTTGGAGAGATCGGACGCGAACTGAGAACTGAAACTACAACGGCAAGGGTGGAGTGGCCCCGCCCACGTTCTCCCAAACACGGCCACGGAGAGAGGAACGAAAAAAGCCACCGGTCTGCACCGGTGGCTTTTTTGAAAATCAAATCGGCGTGGGCCGGAATCAGGCGAGGGTGCCTTCTTCCTTCTCCTTGTCGCCCTTCTTGCACTTGTCGCAATCGGCGCCGGCGAGGGTGCCTTCTTCCTTTTCCTTGTCGCCCTTCTTGCACTTGTCGCAGTCGGCACCGGCGATGGTGCCCTCTTCCTTCTCCTTGTCACCCTTCTTGCACTTGTCGCAATCGGCGGCGGCCACGGTGCCCTGCTCCTTGGACTCGTCGCCCTTCTTGTGCTTGTCGCAGGCGATGGTGCCTTCTTCCTTCTCCTTGTCGCCCTTCTTGCACTTGTCGCAATCGGCCACGAGGGTGGTCTCTTCCTTCTTCTCGTCACCCTTCTTGCACTTGTCGCAGTCACCGGCGAAGGCGATCGGACCAGCGAAAAGGGCGGCGAAGAGAGCGCTGTAGAACAGTTTCATGATATGGTGGTGGTTCGTGTTTTTCGTGGCCCTGGCGGCGGGACCTCCACTCTGAAACACCACGGGGGGCGAATATTCCCTAAAAAATTGCATTCTCCTGAAAATTTTTTGGAGCAGGGGAGCGAAATCGGCCTGGAATCAAGCTTTGCAACGGGGTCGGGAGGGCGAAAACTCCGTGCCCATGCCCGTCGCCGAGACCCACAAGGAGCTGCGTTTCACCCGCTCGCGACAGGCCGCCGGGTTTTCCATTGCCGCCGGGATGCTGGCCATGGCGGGCCTCGTGTTCTTCCTGCTGGCCCCCTACCGGGCGGACAATCCGGAGCTGCCGCACCCGGCCTGGGGGCTGCTGCCGCTGACGCTGGCGGCGGGCTCGCTGCGGCTGGCATGGCGCTGCGCCCGCCACGCCTACCTCCTGCTCAGCCCGATCGGGATCGAGATCTTCCCGTTTTTCCGCCCCGCGGCGGGGATGCAGGTGGTCCCGTGGGCCCAGATCGCGGCGGTGGAGATCGATCAGGCCCGGCTGACGCTCCATTTCTCCGCCGATCGCACCTCCGGCATCCACCTCTCGCTGGCTCCGATCCGGCGGGCCCGGCGCGCCCTGTTGATCGCGGCGATCGAGGGCCGGTTCGCGAAATAGGACGTCCGGGCGGGCCCGCCGACCTGATTCACTTGATTCTTCGGGCGGGTTTCTTTCGTCTCCCCGCATGCGACCGCCCTCCCTCCAGATCCAATCCGTGGAAGACACCTTCGGCCGCAATGGCTGGCACTGCGAGCTGGTTGAAGGCCGTGATGTCCTCCGCTCGGTGTTCGACGCCCACCACACCCGCGTCGAGCTCCACGCCCAGGCCTACCCGCAGCTCAATGCCCTGGTGGTGGTCGCGGAAGGCCCGCTGGCCCCGTCCGAGGAGCACCTCCAAGCGGTGCTGGAACTGCTGGCCCGCGCCAACAAGCAGCTCACGCTCGGCGGGTTCGAGTTCGACCTCGACCGCGAGAAGCTCGTCTTCCGCATCACCAACCTCTTCGAGCGCGAGAAATACGATCCGGACATTGTTTCCTCCATGGTCCACTGCGCGGTGGCGGAGCTGGACCGGCTGACGCCCTACACCCAGATCGTCGTCCGCACGCCGGAAGACCTCCTCGATGACCTCGACCTCGAGCGCCTGCTGATGCGCGAGGACGTGATCCCGCCGGTGCCGGGGGACGAGGACGATTTCTGAGAAGCCAAGGAGTGGCGGATTTCGATCCGCCATGCATCCAATGACTTCCATGGCCGGGCAACGGTCGGGTCCTTCCGGATACCGATGGTTGCGAAGCGGAGGAGCGTCGTTTCCCAAAATGGCGGCTCGAAAGCCGCCACTCCCAGTCAAGCCGGCCGTCCCAGCATCGTAACGGTCCGGTAGCGCACGCGCACCGTGTCGCCCTCCGCGTGGAGGTCGAAAACCCGGTCGATCTCCGCCAGCGCTCGCGCGCCCGCCGGGCTGTCGCGGGGCGGCATGTAGGAGCGGGAGAACAGCAGGCCGCGCAGGCCCTCGCGGGTCAGGTGTTGTTCATGGGCGTGCTCCAGGGTCCGGTAGGGGCCACCGAAGAACGCGGGCACCCCGGCCTTGTTTTCCTGGGAGAGCATGGCCTGCCGGGCCACGCCGCCCGCTTCCTCCATGATGACCACCAGGGACTGGTGGAGCGGGTCGTCGCCAAGCCGGTCGTTCCAAACCAACGCCACCTGCCCGCCCGGTTTCAGGATGCGCAGGAACTCGCGCCGCGCCTCCTCGATCTGGAACCAATGGAAGGCCTGCGCCGCGGTGACCAGATCCACCGAGGCCTCCGCCAGCGACGTGTGTTCGGCCGTGCCCGCCACGCCGCGGTAGCCCGGGCGACCACCGAGCAGGGCGTCGCAGGCGGCACGCATTTCGTCGTTCGGCTCCACGGCGGTGACCTGCGCGCCGTGGTCGAGCAATCCGGCGGTGAGCAGGCCGGTGCCTGCACCGATGTCCGCCACCACCGTGCTGCGTGCCAGCAGGCCCTCCGCCGCCAGCGCGTCGAACCACGCCGCCGGATACCCGGGCCGCGCCGTCTGGTAATCGTCCGCCTTGGTGGAGAAAACCGTGGTGCCATGATCGCGGGGAACGTGTGCGCGCGGGGTGTCCATGGCGGGGACTTTCGTAGGAGCAGGCGGGGCGTCAACAAGGAGCAGGGACATTCCTGTCCCGTTCTTCTCTTCATTCCTCATGGAAAACGGGACAAGAATGTCCCTACTCCTTGGGCAGTGCTGCAGAATCCCTCTTGCATATATCGTAATGCGATATAAAAGCGCCCCGCCATGTCCGGAGACCCCGTGCCTCTCACCGATTCCGATTACGCCCGTCTGGCGGATTTCCGCTACTCGCTGCGTCGGTTCCTCCACTTTAGCGAACGCGCCGCCGCGGCGGAAGGCCTGAAACCGCAGCAGCACCAGGCCCTGCTCGCGATCCGCGGCCGGGCCGCGGGTTCCACCACGGTGGGGGTGCTGGCGGAGCGCCTGAAGCTGAAACACCACACCGCCGTGGAGCTCGTCCAGCGCCTCGAAGCCGCCGGGTTGCTCTCGAAACACCCGTCGCCCGGCGACCGCCGCTCGATGGTGCTGGAGCTCACCGCCGAAGGCTCCGCCCGCCTTGAGCGCCTCACTCTCGTCCACCGCCGGGAGCTGAAGCATCTCGGCCCGGAAATCATCAGCCTCCTGTTCTCGCTCGATCCGTCATGACCCCGTCGCCTTGGTCCCGCGCCCGCGTGCCGCTCCTCTCCGTCCTGCTGGGCGGCCTCGTCACCCTCACCGCCGTTGGCCTGATCGCGCTGATCCGGCTGTGCACCAACCTCGCCTTCCACGGCGTCTTTTCGACCGCGGAATCGAAGCCCGATTTCTCGCACTGGGGCGCGTGGGGGATCGCCGTGCCGGTGGTGGGCGGCCTGATCATCGGCGTGATGGCGCGCTGGGGCAGCCCGGCGATCCGCGGCCACGGGATTCCCGAGGCGATGCAGGCGATCGGCACCGCCGACAGCCGGATCCCAGCGCGGGTGGCCATTTTCAAGCCGCTGTCCGCCGCGGTCTCGATCGGCACCGGTGGCCCCTTCGGCGCGGAAGGCCCGATCATCGCCACCGGTGGCGCGATCGGATCGCTGATCGGCCAATGGCTGCCGAGCAGCCCGGTGCAGCGGAAAATCCTGCTGGCGGCCGGAGCGGCAGCGGGCATGACCGCCATTTTCGGCACTCCGCTGGCGGCGGTGCTGCTGGCGATCGAGCTGCTGCTGTTCGAATACCGCGGCCGCAGTTTCCTGCCGGTGGCGCTGGCCACGGGCACGGCGATGGCGCTACGGTCGTTCTTCCACGAACCGCTGCCGATGTTCCCGCTGGCGTTCGACCAGGCACCGGATGTGCCGCTGTCCTTTGGATCCTTCCTGATCGGCGGCGTCTGCGGCCTGCTGGCGGTGGGCATCACCAAGGCGGTTTACGCGCTGGAGGACGAGTTCGAGAAACTGCCGCTCCACTGGATGTGGTGGCCGGCCATCGGCGGAGTGTTCGTGGGGGTGATCGGCTGGATCGATCCGCGCACGCTCGGCGTGGGCTATGACAACCTGCGGGTGCTGCTGGAGGGCCAGATGGCGCTCAAGGCGATCGCCACCCTGGCGGTGCTGAAGTTCCTCTCCTGGCTGGTGGCGCTCGGCAGCGGCACCTCCGGTGGCACGCTCGCGCCCCTGATGACCATCGGCGGGGCTTTGGGCGCGCTGGCGGCCCATGCCCTGCACGGCGTGCCGGGGTTCGAGACGTTTCCGGTGGGGCTGGCGGTGATGATCGGGATGGCGGCGACCTTCGCCGGGGCCTCGCGGGCGTTCCTCGCCTCGGTCGCCTTCGCCTACGAGGCCACTCACGCGGTGGGGGCCTTCGGGCCGCTGCTGCTCGGCTGCGGCGCGGCGGTGTTGGTGTCCCGCGTGCTGATGCGGGAGACGATCATGACCGAAAAGCTCGCCCGCCGCGGCGTGCGCATTCCCAGCGACTACGAGCCGGATTTCCTCCACGCCCTGCACGTGGATGCGGTGATGGAGCGCCAGCCGCTCACCGCCGCCCCGCGGCACACGGTTTCCGAGATCGCGGCGCGCCTCGGCACCCCCGGATCGCCGTGGCACGATGTCCGGCTGATCCCGATCACGGACGCCGATGGCACTCTGCTCGGCGTGATCACCCGCGCCGACCTGTTCGCCGCGTTGGAGGTGGCTCCGCACAGCACCGTGCTGGAAGCCGGGGTCACCAAACCGGTGACGATCCACCCGGAGGAACTCCTGTCCGAAGCCGCGGATCGCATGATCCGCCACGGCATCGGCCGCCTGCCGGTCGTCGACCGCGGCGAATCCCCGAAACTGGTGGGCTTGGTGACCCGCCGCGCGATCCTGGAAGCCCGCCGCCGGGCCCAGGCGGGGCGGGAGTGATCGGTTCTTTCCCGCTTTGAGCTGCCACCTATTTCCAGCCCTGAAGGGGCAACATGAGACAGCCCGGGGCAACGCCCCGGGTAAAGGCGCGTTTGGCGGTGAGCCCAGAAGGAGCGGAATCCAAAAGGGCTCTTTCCCCAAAGTGTTCCGCCCTTTCAGGGCTCGTTCTTTCGCTCCCTGATCACCCGGGGCGGTGCCCCGGGCTATCGCATCCCGCCCCGTTGGGGCTCACCACTCCCGTTGTGCCTTGGGGCTGGACTCTTCCCGCGCTTCGGCCTAAGCCCCTCGCCGTCATGAGCGAAGCCGCCCCGACCCCAACGCACTCCACCGAAGCCGAACTGATCGCCGTCCGCCGGGAGAAGCTCGCGAAACTGCGTGAACTCGGCGTCGAGGCCTTCGGTGCCCGCTTCGAAACCACTTCCACCCCGGCCGCCCTGCGCGCCGCCGCTCCGGCCCCCGCCGTCGAGGGCGAGGAAGCCGCTCCCGACACCTGGACCGGCCAGAAGGTCCGCGTCGCCGGCCGCCTCACCGCCATCCGGGACATGGGCAAGTCCGTGTTCTTCCAGCTCGCCGACATCGAGGGCGGCATCCAGGGCCACGTCGGCCTCAAGAACCTCTCCGAGGAACAGGCCGCCATCTGGAAGTGCCTCGACCGTGGCGACTGGATCGGCATCGAGGGCGAAACCTTCGTCACCCGCACCGGCGAGCCGACCGTGAAGGTCGAGTCCTTCACCGTGCTTTCGAAGTCCCTGCGCCCGATGCCGGACAAGTGGCACGGCGTGGCCGACCGCGAGACGATCTACCGCAAGCGCCACCTCGACCTGATGGCGAACCAGGACAGCGCGGACATCTTCCTCAAGCGCTTCCAGATCATCGCCGAGATCCGCAATTTCTTCCAGACCCGCGGCTTCCTCGAGGTCGAGACCCCGATGCTCCAGGACGTGTCCGGCGGCGCCGCCGCGCGCCCGTTCGAGACGCACCACAACGCGCTCGGCATGCCGCTCACCCTGCGCATCGCGCCGGAGCTGTTCCTGAAGCGCCTGCTCGTCGGCGGCTTCACCAAGATCTTCGAACTCAACCGCAACTTCCGCAACGAGGGCATCTCCCGCCGCCACAACCCCGAGTTCACCATGCTGGAGGCCTACTGGGCCTTCTCGGACTTCGAGGAAATGGCGGATCTCGTCGAGGAAATGACCTGCCAGCTTGCCGAGAAGTTCTGCGGCGGCCTCCAGATCGACCAGAAGGACCCGGAAGGCAACGTCGTGCGCTCGATCAACCTCGCCCGTCCGTGGAAGCGCGCGAACTACCACGACCTCATCGCCGCTGCCGCCGGTGACGACTTCTTCACCATCACCGCTCAGGAGCGTCGCGAGCGCTGCGACACCCTCGGCGTGCAGATCTCGCCGGACATGGCGGACCACGAGGTGATCCAGCAGGTCTTCGAGAAGCTGGTGGAGGAAAAGACCTTCGACCCCTGCTTCGTCACCCGCGTCTCCAGCGAACTCGTCCCACTGGCGAAACTCAGCCCCGGCGGCCGCACCGTGGAGGTATACGAGCTCATCATCAACGGCCAGGAAATCTCCCCCGGCTACTCCGAACTCAACGACCCGGACGTCCAGCGCGAGCGCCTGGAGCACCAGTCCGGCGAGGAAACGCAGAAGGTCGACTACGATTTCATCGAGACCCTCGAGCACGGCATGCCGCCCGCGGGTGGCATCGGCATCGGCATCGACCGCCTCGTGATGATGCTCACCGGCGCCGCCTCCATCCGCGATGCCATCCTCTTCCCGCTGCTGAAGCGGAAGGATTAACTGGGAGCAGGGACATTTCTGTCCCGTTTTAAAAAACCCACCCAGCTTTGCTGGCAAAGATTGAAGAGACGGGACAGGAATGTCCCTACTCCTTGGTCGCTCCGCGTTATGGTCGCTCCGAGACCACTTTGGCTCCGGCGACGACGCGGCGCGAATAGCTGTCGATCTTTTGGGGAATGAGGGGAATTCGAATAAGCCCCTGAAAGCAGGGGCAGATGAAATGTTTCACTTCCACCGCCACGGTGTATTCTCTTGGGGAATCCGCTTGAACTTCGATCTCATTACCGACCATGGCGAGATCTCCCGTGATGCATTCGAAGACCCGACCGTCTTCCAGGGTGAACTTGTCTCCGTCCACGGACGCCACCCGCACGGGGTTCACCAGCGGCTGATTCCTGACCACCTTCGGATAGAAGATTCCCACCAAGCCGGTGAGTTCGCCCACGACGAGAGTCAGGACAATCGCAAACAAGGTCAACGCGTAGGCCTTCATCGGAGCGTGAGAGAATACCATGCCGTCGGATTCCTGTCCCGTCTCTTCAAAATAGGAACGGCATGCGAAACACGGAGGGGATATCGTAGTGCTCGTAATCTCGGGGCACCCGATGATCGGCCGCATCCGAGGGATCGAACTCAACCGTTCCCTGCTTGACCTCATTGAGCCAGATTTCCACCTGGCAGCGGTCCTTCGCGAGTTGTTTCAGATGAATCACCGCCTTGCGGCGCACGCCCGCATCGTAGTGGGGGTAGGAAATCGTGCAGACCCGCTCGTCCGCCAACGTCAGCCGGAAGGAATAGACTCCATACGACGCCGGGTATTGCATCCAGCCGTGGGCGAGTGGCCTGGCAGGGCCGTAAAGCTGGGTGATTTGATTTCCCGTGTAGGTCCGGGTGTATTCCGTGCCCATCTCGATTTTGGAAAACTGTCCCGGTGGCGCGGTGATGGTGATCGTGGCCGGCACCTGCCGCCAAAACACATATTTCGCGATGGGGCCGATCACCATCCCCACCGCGATGGACGCGGCCATCCATGCCACGATCTTGAGTCGTCCCCCTGCCATCTCCCGATGAGCCTATGAGGGGGGAGAGCGGTTGTTCCAGCTTTGATCGCGGACTCAGTGGTGCGGCGGTAGGATCACCGGATGATCCGCGGTCAACGCGGGATCGAACTCGACCGATCCCTGGCCGAAGCCATTGAACCAGATCTGTGCCCGGCAGCGGTCCTTCGCGAGTTGTTCGAGATGGATCGTCACCTTGCGGCGCACGCCCGCATCGGAGTGGGCGTAGAGGAATGTGCAGGCGCGCTGGTCCGCCAAGGTCACCTTGACGAAGTGGCGGCCATACTCCGCCGGGTATTCGGCCCGCCCGTTGGCCAGGGATCTCGGTTCGCCGCTTTCCGAGATACCTTCCTCCCACATCTCCACTTTTGTGAACTGACCCGCCGGCGCGGTGATCGCGATCACGGGCGGCACTTGCCACCACCACCACTTGGCGGCCACGGCGAGCCCGATCAGCAGCACCAGCGCCACGAGTAGCCAGATCTCCGGCCTGATTCCTTTTCTCGACATCTCCGACCATGCTAAGGCGGGTGGTTCGGAGTGTTCGAGCCATAGTTGACCTCTCGTTGTGGTCGGGTAGTTCTTCCCCATGAAGGGATTCTCCGACTCGCCCCTGCCGACGCTGCTGGTGGTGGCGTTGATCGGGCTGGGGGCGTGGGCGATCAAGGCGAAGTCCGCCGCGCGGGAGCTGCCCGCGAAATCGTTGGAGAGCCTTGATGCCGCCACGCGCCGCGCCTTCACGGCGGACGACGGGTTCCAACCGAAGAAGCCACCCGGCCCGAACGACTGGCTCGCCCAGCACAAGGAGTCCGGCCAGACCTTCGATCAATACACCGCGTCCCGCCCGAACCTCCCGGACACCACCCGCCGCAAGCTCTACATCCTGCCCATCGGCGGTTTCGAAAAAGGCGTGGCTCCGGACCTGGGGAAGCTGAAGGACTACACCGCGGCCTATTTCCATCCCATGCCGGTGGAGCTGCTGCCCGTGGTTTCCGACCAGGATGTCCCCGCGGCCTCGCGCGAGAATCCCTACTCCCACAAGCGCCAGTGGAAGAGCGTGGACATCCTCGGCTGGCTGCCGCCGAAACTTCCCGCCGATGCCTACGCGCTGCTGGCGGTGACGATGACGGATCTCTATCCAGACGACGCGTGGAACTTCGTCTTCGGCCAGGCCTCGCTGAGCGGTCGGGTCGGGGTCTTCAGCTTCGCCCGCTATCATCCTTCGTGGGACGGGGAACCGGTGGGAGCGAAGACGGAAACCCTCGTGCTGGGCCGCGCCGCCAAGGTGCTCACCCATGAGATGGGCCACATGTTCGGCCTCCAGCATTGCACCGCCTACGAGTGCAACCTGAACGGCGCGAACCACCTCGCCGAGGCGGATGCCACGCCGATGCATCTCTGCCCGGTGTGCCTGAGGAAACTCCACCACGCGATCCGCTTCGATCCCGCCGCCCGCTATCAGGCACTCGCGGGGTTCTACCTGGCGAACGGCTTCGATGCCGAGGCCACGTGGACCAACAAGCGCCTGGAAGCGATCAAGACCGCGCGGTGATCTGGCTGGGAGCAGGGACATTCCTGTCCCGTTTCGAAAAGCCACCCAGCTTCGCTGGCAGATTCCCAAGAGACGGGACAAGAATGTCCCTACTCCCAGCCATCACACGGCCATGGACGGCGGTTCACTTCCCGCCGATGTTCTGGAACTGGATCGAGACGGCGCCGCTCTCCGCCTGCATGGGCATGCCTTCGTAGGCTTTCATTTGCTCCGGCGTGAGGATCGGGCTGAGGGCGTCGCGGCGGGCCTGTTGGCGGGCCATCATCTGTTGGGGATCGATGCCTTTCGTAGCCGGTTGGTCATCCTCGCGCTGGGCGAGTTCTCCGAGTGCCTGATAGGCGCGGTCCTTCTGTTCGGCGGTCAAGGTCAGGCCCTGCTGGAGACGGGTCATCTCGCGGTTGGTGGCAATCTCGATGCGGTTCTCCTTCTGCTCCTGCTGGAAGGCCTGGAACTTCGCCTGTTGGTCCGGCGTCAGCAGGCCGGCCAGCTTGCCGTCGGCCGCGTCGCGCTCGTCCTTGCTTTCGCCGTTGAGGAGTTTGGCGACGTCGATGGTGTCGCCTGCGCCGTCGCCGCCGTCTTCCCCGTGTTCGAGCACCGCGCGCACCTTGGCGGCCTGCTCATCGGTCAGGCCGAGCCGGGATTTCAGCGCGGCGAGGCGTTCATCGACCTTGCGCGCGCGTTTCTCCTGCTGCGCCTGCTTCATCCGCTCCATGATCTCCTTCATCTCCGGCGTTTGTTCGCCATCGGTGGAGCTGAAGGTGCGGACGATGGGCTTGTCCGGTTTCTCCGGCTTCGGTGGCCGGGCCGGGCGCTCGGAGCGGGCATCCGGCGTCTCGATGGCCGCGCTGGCGGCCAGAGCGGGCTTCGGAGCCGGAGCACCGGCCTGAGCGGAGCCCTCCACGGAATCATGACAGGGGCCGCGGGAGGCACCCGCCCAGCCGCACAACACGCCGAGCCCGAGGCCCGCGACAAACACAAAAGGAACTTTCATCGGCCGATACAGCGGCCTCGCTCCCGGAATTTATCATCCGGTCCGGAAAAAATCCGGGCGGATCAATACCCGCGCCAGAACGCGAACGCGCAGATCACGATCGCCAGACCGTAGGCCAGGCCCGCGGAGCACAGCGCCTTCCAGCGGCCCTGCGTGGCGGTCGCCCAGGTCACCGCGTCGCGGAACAGGTAGGGCATGCCCACCCAGAACAGGGAGGCGATGATCAGGCCGTAGGTGTAGGCCGGGATCAGGAGGCGGGACGCGGGGTCCTTCAGGAAAGCGGATTGCAGCAGCGGCGCTGCCACCATCAGGCCCAGCACGCCCAGCGCGCGCACGGCGAGGAAGTCCTTCACGGAGATCGACACCAGCACGATCGACACCGGCACGATCAGCCGCAGCATCGGCTTCACGTTGTCGAACTCACCCAGCTCCATCGAGAGTGAATTGATGAAGCCCTTGCCCTCCGGAGCGACGAGCAGCCAGAACCAGAGGAGGCCGATGCCCAGCAGGATCTGGCCGAGCATCTGGTTGCGCGGGAAGCGTTTCAGGAAATCCTGCACCGGTCCGGCCTTCACCAGCATGACCGCGTGGGACACGACCAGCGACACCCCCAGAATCAAGCCCGTGCCGAACAGCGGCAGCTTCTCATAAGGGTGCATCGAGTCCATGTGCGCGGGAGATTCGGCGAGCCAAACGCGGGCGACAAGGCGAATCTCGGGGCCTTACTGGGCCGGGGCCGCCGTTCTTCCGAACAGCACATCCAGCTCCTCCGGGGTGACCACCCGCCAGTCGCCTTCCTCCAGGTCGTCCGGAAGTTTCAATCCGCCGATCGAGATGCGCTTGAGGGCCAGCACGTGGTTGCCGGCGGCGGCGAACATCCGGCGCACCTGATGGTAGCGGCCTTCGTGGAGGGTGATGAGCGCCTCCTTCTCGCCGAGAACCTCCAGCTCCGCGGGCAGCAGCGGCTTGCCCTCGTTGCGCAGCGTCAGGTTGCCGCTGGCGAAAAGCTCCGCCTCGTGGCCTTCCAGCGGGCGGTCGAGGGTGACGTGGTAGACCTTCCCGAGGTTGTACTTCGGGTGGATGATGCGGTGCAGCAGCGGGCCGTCGTCCGTCATCAGCAGCATGCCGGTGGTGTCCTTGTCGAGGCGGCCCACGGAGCTGAGCGTCGGGTTGCGGTGCTCGAAGCGCGGCGGCAGCAGGTCGTAGACGGTCACGTCCGGGTCGTCCTTGCTGCACGTGTAGCCGTCCGGTTTGTTGACGATGATGGTCAGCGGGCCGATCTGATCGAGAGGCTCGCCCTTGAAGAGGATCCGGTCGTGCGGCGGGAGATCGCGCTCGCCGAGGACGTTGCCGTCCGTGTCGGTGACAGCGCCGGCCTTGAGGAAGCGTTCGACCTCGCGGCGCGAGCCGTAGCCGAGGTTGGCGAGGAGTTTGACGAGTTTCACGGAAGCGGGGAAGGGGAGGAGTTTACGCGCGTTTCTCGGCGATGAGAACCTTGAAGGTGGGGTCCTCGCCGGCTTTCCGCCAGGCGAACCCGGCGGCATCGAGCTCCGCCTCGTAGGGGAGCTGGCGGTTCGCCACCAGATAAAGTTTCCCGCCGCGCTTCAGAGCCCGCGCCGCGGAGTGGATGAAGGCCTTGCCGAGGCCCACGTCCGTGAGCTGGCCGGAGTGGAAGGGCGGGTTCATCACGATCGCGTCGTAGACGTGGTGCAGGCCCGCCGCGACGTCGTTCCAGAGGAAGTCCACCTCGATGTCGGTGTCGGCGAGGTTCCTGCGGGCCAGGTCCAGCGCGCGGGCATCGGCTTCGTGGAGGTCGATGCGGGTCACGGCCGGGCAGTGGTCGTCGATCCAGCGGGCGAGGTAGCCCCAGCCCGCGCCGAGATCGGCCACGTGCCCGCGCATGCCTCGCGGCAGGTGGGTGGTGAGGAACCGCGAGCCGGGATCGACGTGCTCGGAGCTGAACACCCCGGCCTGCACGAGGAAAGTCGTGTCCGGAATGGTGCGCACCGCGCCGAGCGCGCGCCATTCCTCCACTGTCGCGAGGTTCCAGCGGCCGTCCTTCACGGCGTGGAAGGCGCGGCACTTGTTCTTCGAGAGCGTGGCGATGTGGCCCGCGGCCTTCGCCAACTCCTTTTCGAAACGGGAGGCCCCGGCGGTGTTCGGCATCGCGGCCACCAGTGTGCCGCCGTCTTCCAGGAGATCGTAGGCCATGGCGAAGAGGGCGAGCGTCTCGTCCTTCGCCTTGCCCGGCAGCACCAGCACCACCGGCCACTTGCCCTCCGGCGTGTCCACGCGCTTGAAGCCCGCGGCGTCCCACGCGTCCGCCAGTGGCTTGAACGGCTGCCAGCCGGTGACCTCCGGCCAGGCCTTCAGCGCCTCGTGCGGCTCCGCTCCCAGGAACAGGGCGTGCGTCGGCACCGGCAGGTCATCCTCACCGGCGAAGACCAGCATCAGGGGTTCAAGGGCGGGGTTCATGAGTGGGGAAAGGGGGCTGCCTAGGGTGATTTCGGACATGAAAATTGAACCACGGATGGACACAGATGGACACGGATAAGAGAGATGAAGAGGGGACGACGGAGTCCCCTCTTCCATCTTATCCCTTCTTCCATCCGCGTTCATCTGTGTCCATCTGTGGTTCAAATTGAGTATCTCGAGTGTGTCCGGTTTTCGGGAGGGAGCGGATCAGTCTCCATCCAGCGGGTCCGGGCAGCGGTCGCGCAGGCGGCAGCGCCCGCAGTAATCCCCGATGAAGAGTTCGTCCACCCATTGTACCAGCTTGCGCAGGTCCTCGGGTTCGTCGGTCAGGAAGCCGGCCTCGAAATTGCGCTTGTCCGGGTGTTTCGCGCCCATGCCCGCGCCGGTGAGGTTCGGGGAGCCGATGAACGCTTTTTTCCCGTCCGCGAGCACCGCCTTGGTGTGGACGCGAGGGCACAGCACGCGCTCGAACAGGTCGCTCTCGATCAGCGCCGGATGCCGGTCGAAATCCGCCCGGAACCGCGGCCCGGGCTCCTTGGCGTGGATCAACCGCACCGCCACTCCGCTTTCCACGAGGTCCGCCAATACAGCCAGCAGCGGTACCGAGCGTTTGCCCCGGATCACGTGGAGATCCTTGATGTCCGCGGTGATGATCCACAGGAAACGCCGCGCCGCCGGGATCAGATCCTCGATGACCCGGGGGTAAATCTCCTCGTTGAGGATCAGTTCGCGCACGCCCCGGTGTAACGCGGATGCGCGGGCCACGGGAAGCGCCGATCAGCGGGTCCCGGCGGCGATAATGTCCCGGCTTTCCAGCACCGGGGTGGGTCAGCCGTGGCGCGCCACCTCGATCATCGTCCCCGGTGGTGGGGAAACAGCCGCCGCAGCAGAGGGATCGCGAAGCCGGCTAGCCGGCAGGCCACGTCGTAGAGCCGGGTTTTCAAACGGATGCCGTCCAGCGGTTGGATCATGCCCGGCTGGGAAGCTTCCGATTCAGCGGACGATCACGATGCCGCAGGTATCGGTGGCGGCCTTGAGGCTGGAGGCCCCGTTCGCAGGAGTGCTGAAATCGATGTTTTTGGACGACAGCAGCCGCCGCACCTCCCGGCATTTGATCGCATAGTTCACGTTTTGGGGAATGGCTCCGGTCACGCTGGCCACGGCGATCTGGTTGAGGCCCGAAACGATCACTCCCACGAGGTTGCCCGAGGGATCGCACAGCGGGCCGCCGGAATTGCCGGGCTGCACCGCCGCGTCGACCTGGAACTTTGAATCATCGTCCGCCATGCCCTTGCGGCTGCTGATCACACCCTTGGTGAGCTTGACCTCCAATCCTTGCAATTCCGGCTGGGGAAACCCGATGGCGAAAATGTCCTGGCCCACGTCCGCGTCTCCCGGAGCAAACACGATTCCCTTGTGGGGTTGGTCCACTTTCAGCACCGCCAGGTCGGCGCTTTTGTCGATGGTCACCACTTCCGCCTTCAGCTTCTCCCCACCGTGATAGATGGAAACTCCCAGACTGTTTTCCACCACATGTGCGTTGGTGACGAAGTATCCCTGATTGCCGATAAAGAAGCCGGAGCCGGACGCTTTTGCCCCACGCAGGCACTCCGGGACAGTTGGGTGGGATGAGGTGGCCGCGGCGACCGCGCCGCTCCTTTCCCCGGGGACGTCTTCGATGCCAAGACGCTTTTTCATCACTGCCACCGCGTCGGCTTTGGTGGGGCAATAGGCGTTCACCGATCTCTCGATTCCGGCCACGCTCTTGTAACTGTAGGTGCCGCACCAGTAGAGGTTCCCCTTGTAGGTGTCTCCATCCGCCGTCAGGCCCTTCGCGCCGCCAAAGATAAACACCACGGTGGTGTCGAAGCCTCCCGTTTTCACGGAGCCTTTCCTCACGGTGGCCAGGCATCCGTCCTCGGTCACCTGGAGGATCGAAAAAATGCTGTTGTTGATCGATTTGGACTCCACGGCCGCCACCGCCTCCTTGGTGGCCTGGGCCCGCCGCTGGAGTTCGATCACCTGTCCGCGTGGCAGCCAGTTGCCTTCGAACTCTTCCAACCCCTTGCTCCGTTGGTCTCGTTCGAATTGTTCCCGTTCCATCCGCCGCTTGTGTGCGACTTCGGCCTGGGCGTCCTCCTCTTGTTTGAATTTTGCCGCCTTTTGATCCAGGTCCTTCTGGATATTGGCGAAATCGGCTTTGGTGATCCAGTTGCCACTATAGCGGACCTTTCCATCGTCGAACTCCCTCACGTGTTTGGCCGCGAGATCAATGTTCGCCTTGAGCAGTGGTTCGCTTTTGGGGAAGCGTTTGGCGAAGGCGTTCATCTGATCCAGTGACTGGCGCAGCGGCTGGATATCGGCCTCGGTCCGGATGTTCGGTGGGATCGAGGAGGGGACGTCCACGTAACCCGCGAGTTTCGAGCGATCCACGGTCGAGGTGGTGTTCGCCATCCTGAACTTCACGAAAGGTGCTCCCGAATCGAAGCGTTCGAGGTAGACGAGGGGAGTCGCCGATTCATCACGGTGAAAGTCCTGTTCCTTCACCACGGCCACGCCCGCGGCGTGAAGTGTCGGCAGACCGGCGAGGAGGATGCCGAAAGCGTGTGACAGGACGGGAACGCAGGTGGGGCGCCTGATATTCATGGGTGGGAGGGAATGCCGGGTGGGCGGAAATGGCACCCGTTCCCTCCCAGCAAAACGGAACGGCCGAAGGAGGGCAAGATATCTCGGTGTGCGTCTCTTCACCGATCACCGCCGTTTCCCGCCGCGCCGTCCCTTCGGGTAGTTCACCGGCTTCGGGGATTCGGGCTGCTTGCCGTCGCCCTTGAGGGCGGCGATTTGGTCGCGGAGGTGGGCGGCGCGTTCGAACTCCAGCCGCCCGGCGGCCTCGCGCATTTCCTCCTCCAGCTCGGCGATCACACGGACCTTGTCGTAGGCGGCCTCGTCCTCCGCCACCAGCGAGGAGGACATCTTCTCGGCGTCCTCGCGCTGGTGCGAGTAAACCTGGAGGCTTTCCTGCACCGCGCGTTTCACGCTCTGCGGGGTGATGCCGTGCTCCTCGTTGTGCTCCTTTTGACGCGTGCGGCGGTGCTCGGTGACGTCGAGCAGCTTCTGGATCGAGTCGGTGACGTTGTCGCAGAAGATCACGCACTCGCCGTGGAGGTGGCGGGCGGCGCGGCCGGCGGTCTGGATCAGGCTGGTCTCGTTTCGCAGGAAGCCTTCCTTGTCCGCGTCGAGGATGCAGACCAGCGAGACTTCCGGCAGGTCGAGGCCCTCGCGGAGCAGGTTGATGCCGACGAGGATGTCGAAGGCGGCGGCGCGGAGCTGGCGCAGGATTTCCACGCGCTCCACCGCGTCGATGTCGGCGTGGATGTAGCGGACCTTCAGCCCGGTCCCCATCAGATACTCGGTGAGGTCCTCGGCGGTCTTCTTGGTGAGGGTGGTGACCAGCACCCGCTCGCCACGCTCCACGCGCTGGCGGCACAGCTCGATGGTCTCGTCGATCTGGCCCTTCAGCGGGCGCATGATCACCACCGGATCGAGCAGGCCGGTCGGGCGGATGATCTGCTCGACGATGAGCGGGGTGCCGCGCTTCGAGGCATCGAAGGCTTCCACCGGCTGGTCGCTGCCGCTCGGGACGATGCGGAGGTTTTTCAGGTTGATGATCTTGTTGCCGCGCGCGTCCTTCTCGGTGACCGGGATGAAGCCCTTGTTCTCCGGGCGCGAGTTCACCACCTCGAAGGGGCCCGGCGTGGCGGTCACGTAGAGCCGCTGGTCGGTCATGTGCATGAACTCGTCGAAGCGCAGCGGCCGGTTGTCGAGCGCGCTGGGCAGGCGGAAACCGTGGTTCACCAGCACCGTCTTGCGGCTCTTGTCGCCTTCGAACATGCCGCCCACCTGCGGGATGGTGGCGTGGCTCTCATCGACCAGCAGCAGGAAATCGCGCGGGAAGAAATCGAGCAGCGTGTGCGGGCGGGCACCCAGCTCGCGGCCGGTGAGGTGGCGCGAGTAGTTCTCGATGCCTTGGCAGAAACCCATCTCCTGCATCATCTCCAGGTCATACTCGGTGCGCATCCGCAGGCGCTGGGCCTCGAGCAGCTTGCCCTCCTTCTCGAACTCGGCGATGCGGCCATCGAGCTCCTTGCGGATCTCCACCACCGCGCGCTTCAGCTTGTCGCTGGAGGTCACGAACTGCTTCGCGGGGAAGAACGTGTGCTTGTCGATGCGCTCGATCACCGCACCGGTCAGCGTGTCGATGGACGACATGCGGTCGATCTCATCGCCGAAGAACTCCACGCGGATCGCGGTTTCATCGAGGTAGGCGGGGTGGATCTCGACCACGTCGCCACGCACGCGGAACTTGCCGCGGCCGAAGGCGATGTCATTGCGCTCGAAGAGCATCGAGACCAGCGACTCCAGCAGCTCGTCGCGGCGGATCTGCTGGCCCACCCACACCGGCAGCATCGCGCCCTCGTAGTCCTCCGGCGATCCCAAGCCGTAGATGCAGGAAACCGAGGCCACCACGATCGTGTCCCGGCGCGTGAGCAGCGAGCCCATCGTCGAGAGTCGCAGGCGCTCGATCTCGTCGTTGATGGACGAATCCTTCTCGATGTAGGTGTCGGTGCGCGGGATGTAGGCCTCGGGCTGGTAGTAATCGAAGTAGCTGACGAAGTACTCGACCGCGTTGTGCGGGAAGAAGTTCTTGAACTCCGAGTAGAGCTGCGCGGCCAGTGTCTTGTTGTGGCTCATGATCAGGGCCGGCCTGCCGAGCCGGGCGATCACGTTGGCCATGGTGAAGGTCTTGCCCGAGCCGGTGACGCCGAGCAGCGTCTGGTGCTTGTTGCCCGCCTCCAGGGACTTCACCAGTTTCTCGATCGCCTGCCCCTGGTCGCCCCGGGGTTCGTAGTCGCTGACCAGCTTGAAAGACACGCCCCTCTGTAACGGCGGATCGGCGGGGCCGCAAGGGGGCTACCGGTAGATCCCCAGAAACTCCTCCATCTCCGCATCCGGGCGGCAGAGGATCACATCGAAGGGCTGGAGCTCCCCGTCGGTCACGTAGCAGTTCCGGCGTTCGGCATCGATGGCCATCACGCCGAAGGCATGGTTGAAAAATATGACGTGTCCGGAGGGATCGGGGAGCCGGACCCAGCCGGCGCGCAGGAAGTGATGCTCGATCTCCCGCGGTTCCGCAGGGACTCCGTGATACTGCGGCTGGGTGATGCCGAAGGAAAGCCCACCATCGGCCCAGGCGATCACCGAGACCAGCCGCACGTCATCCCCGAACAACTCGTTCGAGGTGCGCCAGCGCTCCAGATATTCCAAGGGGGTTCCGGGGAGAAATTCGATAGCTTGCCGGGTTTTCGGAATGGCGCTCCGGAGATCCACCACGGGATGGGTGACGACCTTCGGGACCAATCCGAAGGCCGGAGGGATGGTGGTTTTGTGGTAATGCCCGTCCTCGTCCGAAAAATCCACCCAGTGCTCGCTGCCTATCCATCGGGCGGTGCCCGATTGGGACACCTCGTTCCAACCGGTTGGAGCCCGCTTCAGGATTCCCAGCTCGTCAGCGAGAGCAAGAGCGCGTCGGGCTTCGTCTTGGATGCGGCCGGGCCGGTCAAATTCATCGCATCCGCCGTGGTCCGCACAGCGGCCGCGTAATCGCTCGAGGAAGGTTTCAAGCGAATCGGGCGCACCGCCCCATAGACCGGCGCGGCCTCCTGCATGGAGGTCGTCGGCTGGCTCGGGTTCGTTTTTTTTTCGGAGCTCACGACCACCGGACGATACCAGCTACCGGGCCGCGGTCAATCCCGCCCCGCCTCACTCCTTGAACTTCAAGGAACCATCCGCCGTGAACTCGAACATCGGTCCCCATACGACCTCCCAGTGGTGGCCATTCGGATCGTGGAAGTAGCCGCTGAAGCCGCCCCAGAAGGTGTCCTGCGCCTCCTTGTCGATCGTGGCCCCGGCGGCGCGGGCGCGGTCGAGGATGGTGGCCACCTCGTCGCGTGAGCGGGCGTTGTGGGCCAGGGTGATGCCGCTGAAGCCGGAGCGTGTCCGCGGCGTGTCCTCCGAGATGTCTTCGGCCAGTTTCTCCAGCGGGTAGAGCGAGATCCAGCAGCCGGGCAGCGGGAAGAACACCACGCCGTCGTGATCCCGGTTCGGCGGGGTGTCGAAGATCGCGCCATAGAAGCGCGCGGAGGTTTCCAAGTCTGCCACGCCGAGCGTGACCACGGTGAGTCGGTTCATGGGGTCAGGCTTTCTTGTTCCGCATCGCGGGAACCTGCTGGAGGTCCTGGCGTTTCTCCAGCGCGAGGTATTCGGGCGATCCCGCGGGCACCACGGCGATCTTTCCCTCGGCGTCGAAATGGAAGCCCCAGCCGTAGCGTTTCGCCAGGGAGGAACAGCGCAGGCACGGGATCGGCTTGGAACGCACCCGCTTCACGATCTCGGCGCGGGTTTCCTTCTCCTCCGGATCGCGGCGCAGCTCGCTTTCCACCACCAGCGCCTCGTGGGTGTAGTGGTAGGGCGCGTCCCGCAGCAGGCCGAGCTGGATCGTGTGCACCGGCACCGTCTTGCCGCGCGCGGGAGGTTCGATGGCGTGGCTCTCCGGGCAATCCGCGGCGATGCGGACGAAGGTGTTCGTGTAGCTCATGGCTTCGGTGGCAGATACTCGAAGCTCGACGCGCGCAGCTCCGCCTCCCGCTTCAAGACCCACGGTCGCAGCGCGATCAGGTCCTCGTCCTTCAGCGCCATCGCGATCACGTGCTCCGGATCGGTGTGGATCGTCTGGTTGAGGAAATCCTTCGCCTCCTCCAACCGGCCCTGCACGCAGGCGTAGCAGGCCAGGTTGTAAAGGACGATACCCTCCGGCGGGTGGTGGGCCAGCGCGCCGCGCAGGATCGCGTCCGCCGCCTCGATCGAGTGGGCGCGGCGCTGGGCATACGCTCCCTGGATCCACCAGAAAATCTCGCCGGGTTCCTTTTCCAGCATCGGCAGGCACAGCGCGGCGGCGTCGTCCCAGCGTCCCAGCCGCCCCAGGATCTCCACGCGGAGCTGGCGCACCGGCGAGTGCTCGTCGTGGTCCGCGGGCAGGCTCGACATCTCCGTCCAGGCGTCCTCGCTCATGCCGAGTTCGAGGTAGCCCAAGGCGCGTTGGCAGGTGGCTGCGGTTTCGGGTGTCACGGGAGTAGGAGTACCATTCCCCGGTGGGGAGGATTGGCAACCATTATACACGGCTCCCCCGGGCTGGCAAACCACCGGATATTCCCCGCTGGCGGATGGTCCGGACCTGTGGAACAATAGGCATCCTTTCCTCGATCCGTGCTGGTCCTGTGAATCGCCGCGTGGCGGAATCGAGGGCGCACCCGCTGTCTGACATGGCCTTCACCCTCCATCCCCGCCTCGCCGCCGGTTCCTTCGATCTGGGCCGCCTCGGCATCTGCCGCCTGCTGCTGAAAAACAACGCCATCTTCCCCTGGTTCCTGCTGGTGCCGGAGGTCGAGGATGGCATCGAGGACCTGCACCAGCTCACGCCGGAGCAGCACGCCGAGGTCACGGCCGCCATCCGCACCGTGTCCATTTTCATGTCTGCGCACTTCAAGCCGCGGAAGCTCAACGTCGCCTGCATCGGCAACCAGGTCCAACAGATGCACATCCATCTCATCGCCCGCAACGAGGACGATCCGGCCTGGCCCGGCACGGTGTGGGATTACTTCGGCAAGCGTGCCTACGAGGACGGCGAGGTGGAGGAAATCCGGAAGGCGATGGCGGTAGGGCTGGATTTGGAACAGGAGTGAGGCGGGAGCGGTTTTTCGCAAAAACCGTCGGGAGTTGCCGTATCGGAGATGTGATGAAAACCCCGCTTCTTCTGATCGGCCTGTCCTCGATGGTGGTTGCCGCCGACCCCATTTCGCTCTTCAACGGCAAGGACCTCACCGGCTGGCACGCGGATGTCCCGGCGGCGGACAAGGATACCAAGCTCGGCCCGAGCTTCGTCGTGCGGGACGGCCTGCTGGTTTCCCTGGGAAAGCCGGGCGGGCACCTCATCACCGACAAGGAATTCTCCAACTACAAGCTGGAGGTGCAGTACCGCTTCGCCGCGAAGCCGGGGAACTGCGGCGTGCTCGTCCACGCCTCGAAGCCGCGGGTGCTCTACAACATGTTCCCGCAGTCCATCGAGGTGCAGATGCAGTCGGGTGACGCAGGGGACTTCTGGTGCATCGGCGAGAACATCGAGGTGCCGGAGATGGAGAAGCGCCGCCCAAAGAAGAATGGCCAGGCCTATGGCGGTGGCGCGAACGATGCCCGCCGCATCCTCAATCTCACCGATGGCTCGGAGAAGCCGCCGGGCGAGTGGAACACGATGCTCATCGAGTGCAAGGGCGACGCCGTGAAGGTGTGGGTGAACGGCACGCTGGTGAACGACGGCTCGAAATGCACCGCCACCAAGGGCCAGATCGCGCTGCAAGCGGAAGGCTCGGAAGTGGAGTTCCGGAAGATCGAGGTGACTCAGTAGCACAAGCATTCCTGCTTGTGAGCGTGCGCGGCTCATCGCCGGTGGATCCATCAATCACCGGCACGATCCGATTCATGCCCTTGCCTGATCGCGGTGCGTTCCCACCCGCAAGCAGGAATGCTTGCGCTGCTTTGCCGTTTCAAACGCCGCGTTTCGCAACTGCGCCCGGCTAACACATGACAGTTGTGCATCCGATTCGGACGGCTATCTTCATCCCGTCCGATGAATGCTCTCGCGCCCTCTCCGCTTTCCACGGGTGTCGTGTTCCAGGCGAAGAAGCTGCGGAAGGTTTACCACACCGGTGAGCTGGACGTGGTGGCGCTGCACGGCGTGGACATGGAGCTGAACGCGGGCGAGCTGGTTTGCCTGCTCGGGGCGTCTGGCAGCGGGAAATCGACGCTGCTGAACATCCTCGGCGGCCTCGATATCCCGACCTCCGGCGAGCTGCTCTACAAAGGCTGGCCGCTCGATGGCTCGGACGAGAACACGCTCACCCTGTTCCGCCGGAACTGCGTCGGCTTCGTCTTCCAGTTTTACAACCTCATCCCCAGCCTCACCGCCCGGGAAAACGTGGCGCTCATCACCAGCATCTCGCGCGATCCGATGACGCCGGAGGAGGCGCTGGAAATGGTCGGCCTCGGCAAGCGCATGGACCATTTCCCGTCCCAGCTTTCCGGCGGGGAGCAGCAGCGCGTCGCCATCGCCCGCGCGATCGCGAAACGCCCCGAGGTACTGCTGTGCGATGAACCCACCGGCGCGCTCGACGTCACCACCGGCATCACCGTGCTGGAGGCCGTGGAGCGCATCAACCGCGAGCTCGGCACGCTCACCGTGGTCATCACCCACAACGCGGCGATGGCGGACATGGCCGACCGTGTCCTGCACCTTTCCGATGGCAGGATCGTTGATAGCCACCGCAACGAAACCCGCCTGCCCGCGGCGCAACTGAAATGGTGATCCCGCCGCTCCCCGCATGATTTCACCGCTCGACCGTAAACTGCTGCGCGATCTCGGCCGCATGAAGGGCCAGGTCATCGCCGTCAGTCTGGTCATGGCCTGCGGGCTGGCGATGATGATCATGACCCGCAGCCTGATCCTCACGCTGGAGTCCACGCGGGATGCCTACTACGAGCAGTTCGCGCTGGCGGATGTGTTCGCCTCGCTGAAGCGCGCGCCGCTTTCGGCCGCGGCGGAGTTGGAGAAACTGCCCGGTGTTTCGGTGGTCGAGCCGCGGGTGGCGGTGGATGTCACACTCGATCTGCCCGGCCTGGCGGAGCCGGCCACCGGCCACATCATCTCGCTGCCGGAGGACGGCGGCGCGCCGAAGCTGAACCGCGTCTTCCTCCGCACCGGCCGCATGCCGGAGATCGATTCGCGGCGCGAGGTGGTGGTCGGCGAGGCCTTCGCGAATGAGAACGGCTTGAAGCCCGGCGACTCACTGGTGGCGGTGATCAACGGCCACCGCGAGACCCTCCAGATCTGCGGCATCGGGCTTTCGCCGGAATATGTCTTCGAGGCCCGCGCCGGGGAAACCCTGCCGGATCACAAGCGCTTCAGCGTGATCTGGATGAACTACCGCGCGCTGGCGGTGGCCTACAATCTCGATGGCGCGTTCAATGACGTCGTCATGGATCTCGCTCCCGGTGCTGCCGCCGAACCGGTGATGGAGGCCATGGACCGCCTCCTCGCTCCCTACGGCGCGGGCGGTGCCTACACGCGGAAGGACCAGGCGTCCGCCCAACGCCTCGGTGACGAGCTGAAGGTGCTGCACGCCCTGTCCGTGGTCTATCCGCTGGTGTTCCTCAGCGTGGCCGCGTTCATGGTAAACTCGGTGCTGTCCCGCATCGTGCGGCTTCAGCGCGAGCAGATCGCGCAGATGAAGGCGCTCGGCTATTCCTCGCGCCAGGTCGGCATCCATTACCTGAAGTTCGTGGTGGTGATCGGCTTCCTCGGCACCGTGATCGGCGGTTTCGCCGGGCGGCTGATGGGCGGCGGGCTGGTGAACCTCTACACGATGTTCTTCCGCTTCCCCTCGCTGGAGTTCCGCATGGACTACGGCGCGCTGCTGCTGGCGCTGATGGTCAGCGCGGGAGCCTCCGCGGCGGGAGTGATCACGGTGGTGTGGCAGGCGGTGAAACTGCCCCCCGCCGAGGCGATGCGCCCGGAGCCGCCCGCGGATTTCAAGCCATCGTTGTTCGAACGCATCGGGCTTACCCATTTCTTCAGCCCGGTGTTCCGGATGGCGCTGCGGAACATCGAGCGCCGCCCGTGGCAGGCGGTGTTCACCTCCGCGGGCATCGCGCTCGCCACCGGCCTGATGGTGCTGCCGGGCGCGATGGCGAACAGCATCGACTACCTGCTCACCTTCCAGTGGAACCGCCAGCAGCGCCAGGACGTGGCCGTTTTCCTCGTCGAGCCGTCCTCGGAAAAGGGCCTGCACGATCTGGAGCACCTGCCCGGCGTGACCCTCGCCGAGCCGATCCGCAGCGTGCAGACGCGCCTGCGCTACGGCCACCACCACCGCAAGCTCGCCATCACCGGCCTTCCATCCGGCGCGAACCTCAACCGCCTGCTGGATGAAAACGGCGACACGATCCAGATGCCGGAAGAGGGGCTCATCATGTCGAAGAAACTCGCCGAGGTGATCGGCGCGAACGTCGGCGATGAGGTGCAGGTCGAGGTGATGGAGGGTCGTCGACCGGTGTTGAGCATTCCCATCCGCGGTCTCGTCACCGATTACGCGGGCGTGGCCGCCTACATGGACATCGAGGCGCTGCGCCGCCTGATGCACGAGGGCGATACCGTGAACGGCGCCTACCTCACGCTCGATCATAGCCGCTGGGACGATTTCATGCGCGAGGTGAAGGACACGCCGCGCGCCGCCATCGTGATGGTGAAGCGTGACCAGCTCGCGTCGTTCCGCGACACCACCGCGAAGAGCATCGGCCTGCTCCGCATGCTCTACTTCGTGCTCGCGGTGATCGTGGCCTTCGGCGTGGTCTACAACAGCTCGCGCATCGCCCTTTCCGAACGCAGCCGCGAGCTGGCCACCCTGCGCGTCGTCGGCTTCAACATGGCCGAGGTCCGCGGCGTGTTGTTGGGTGAGCTGTCATTGCTCGTGCTCACCGCCCTGCCCGTCGGCCTCGCGTTGGGGAAGGGGCTGGTGCTGCTCATCATGTCCTCCTTCAGCACGGAAACCGTCCGCATGCCGATCGTGGTGGAGAGTTCCACCTACTCCATCGCCGTGCTGGTGGTGCTTTCCGCCGCCGCGTTCTCCTTCACGCTCGTCAGCCGGATGCTGGCCAAACTCGATCTCGTCGGCGTCTTGAAGGCGCGCGATTGACCCCTCATCCTTACCCGCGATTCCCATGTCCGATTCCCCTTCCTTCGTTCCCGCCCGCGGCCAAGACGATCCCCCGTGGGATCCGAAGGAGGGCCGCACCGCGAAGAAACGCTTCCGCAAGCTGCTGCCGTGGCTCGGCCTCGCCGCGATCGTCGCGCTGATCGCCATCGGCATGAAGGGCAAGCCGGTGGAGGTGGAAACCGGCGCGGTCACCCGCTCCGCGCTCACCGTCCGGGTCTCCGAGGAGGGCAAGACTCGCATCCGCAACCGCTACGTCGTCGCTGCGCCCGCCGCCGGGAAAATGCGCCGCGTGGCCCTCAAGGCGGGCGACGAGGTGAGGGCCGGGGAAACCGTGATCACCGCCATCGAGCCGGTCGTTTCGCCGCTGCTCGACCCGCGGGCGAAGGCGCAGGCCGAGGCCGTGGTGGCCACCCGCGATGCCGCCCGCCAGCAGGCAGCCGAATCGCTGGAGGTCGCGCGCGCTTCCCTCAAGCTCGCCATCGCCGACCGCGACCGCGTCCGCTCCGTGCAGATGCCGGGATCGGTGTCGAAGAGCGACCGCGACCGCGTCGAGAGCGAGGCCAGTGTGAAGGCCGCCCAGCTACGCGCCGCCGAGTTCACCCTCCAGGTGGCGGAGTATGAACTCGCCCAGGCGCGCACCGCCTTGGAGCGGCCGAAGCCCGATGCCGCCGGCAACCTCGCCGAGGTGAAGTCGCCCGTCTCCGGTCGCGTGCTGAAGGTGATGCAGGAGAGCGAAACCATCGTCACCCCCGGCACCCAGATCCTGGAGATCGGAGACCCGGCGGACCTTGAGATCGAGGCCGAGATCCTGTCCCGCGATGCCGTCGCCATCCACGAGGGCGATCTGGTGGACATCGAGCAATGGGGCGGCGCGCAGCCGCTGAGAGGCCGCGTCCGCCGTGTCGAGCCCGCCGGTTTCACCAAGATCTCCGCGCTCGGGGTGGAGGAGCAGCGCGTGATCGTGCTGAGCGATCTGGTCGATCCGCCGAAGGAAGCCGCGCGCCTTGGCGACCGCTTCCGCGTCGAGGTCCGGGTCGCCGTCTGGCATGGCGAGGATATCCCGGTGGTGCCGTCCGGCGCGTTGTTCCGCGAGGGCAATGCCTGGAAAACCTTCGCCTTCCGCGGAGGCAAGGCGGCCAAGGTCACCCTGGAAGTCGGCCACACCGATGGCCGCCTCACCGAGGTCACCTCCGGCCTGGTCCCCGGCGACGAGGTCCTCCTCCACCCGCCGGACACCGTCAAGGACGGCACCGAGGTGAAGAAGCGCCAGGAGTAGGGCCTTTAGGCGAGGAGGGTCTTCAGGGGGGGGGCGGAGGCCTGGAAGTTTGCTGGTTTGCAGTGTTCAGTTTTCAGGAAGAGAAGATGGCTCCAGTCGCCCTCGGAGCCCGATTTCGCCTCTCTTCCCTTTTGCGATTTTTGCGCTTCTTTGCGGCTAAAATCTCCCGAGCCACCGCCCCCTCTGACGACCCTCCTCGGCTGAAGCCTCCACTCCTCCCGCCCTTTTCCAGACAAAACCCGCCGCGGACCGCGCTGACGGCTTGTCCTCCCTCGGGAGGGACGCTCAGATCCCACACCGATGTTCCGTCACGCCTTTTATCTGCTCCCCTGCATCGCCGCTCTCGCGCCGGTGACCGCCAGCGCCAAGACCGATCCCCAGATCGAGGCCTCCGTCCAATCCGTCTATCCCGCGCTGGTCCGCATCCACGTGGTGGCGGAGGAGGGCGGCGCGGGCCGCATGCAGAAGCAGCGCGCCAGCGGCTCCGGTACCATCATCCATCCGGACGGCTACATCCTCACCAACCACCACGTCGCCGGCCGCGCCACCCGCATCGTCGTGCGCCTCGCCGATCGCCAGGAAGTGCGCGCCACGCTGGTCGGCACCGATCCGCTCTCGGACCTCGCCATTCTCAAGATCGACAAGAAGGACCTCCGCGACCCGAACGCGCCGCTGCCGGTCGCGAAGTTCGGTGACAGTTCCGCCTTGGAAGTCGGCGATGTCGTGCTCGCCATGGGCAGCCCGGCCGGGCTTTCCCAATCGGTGACCCAGGGCATCGTGGCCAATACCGAGATGATCGCGCCCGGCGGCTCGATGCGCCTCGATGGCGAGGCCGTCGGCGAGCTGGTGCGCTGGATCGGCCACGACGCGGTCATCTTCCCCGGCAACTCCGGCGGCCCGCTGGTCAATCTCAAGGGCGAGATCATCGGCGTGAACGAGGTCGGCATCGGCAGCCTCGGCGGCGCGATCCCGGCGAACCTCGCGCGCAAGGTGGCGGACGAACTCATCGCCACCGGCAAGGTCCGCCGCAGTTGGACCGGCCTTCTCGTCCAGCCGCTGCTCAAGTCCAGCAAGGACGCCGCGGGCGTGCTCGTCGGCGGTATCATCGCGGGCTCCCCGGCGGACAAGGCCGGCCTGAAGGCGGGCGACATCGTCACCGCCTGCAACGGCACCGCCGTTCCCGCCTCCCGCTCGCCGGAGGACATCCCGGTGTTCAACCGCCTGCTCCTTGAGTCTCCGGTGGGTTCCGAGGTGAAGCTCGACGGCCTGCGCGATGGCAAGGCGATCACGTGGAAGCTCACCACCACCGAGCGCGAGCCCGCCGAGCCACGCGAAAAGGAACTCCTTTCCTGGGGCATTACCGCCCGCGATCTCACCCAGCTCACCGCGAAGCAGATGCTCCGCGATGACAACCGCGCCGCGGTGGTCCAGAGCCTGCGGGCCGGCGGTGCCGCCGCCGATTCCAAGCCGGCGATCGCGCCGGGCGACCTGATCGTGGAGCTCGATGGCAAGCCGGTCACCGGCCTCACCGATCTCGTCAGCGTCAGCGCGGACATCACCAAGGACAAGACCGAGCCGGTGCCGGTGCTCGTGTCCTATGAGCACGATGGCCGGAATTTCCTCACCGTCGTGAAGATCGGCCCCGAGCCCGATCCCGACAAGCCGGGCCTCGTCCGCAAGGCGTGGATGGGCCTCGATACCCAGGTGATTTCCGCCGACCTCGCCACCGCGCTCGGCATTCCCGGCTCGAAGGGCGTGCGCGTCACCCAGGTCCACCCCGGCAGCAATGCCGAGAAGGCGGGCCTCAAGACCGGCGACCTGCTGCTCAAGCTCGATGGCACGGTGATCCCGTCCTCCCGCCCTGAGGACTCCGACGTCTTCAGCTCCCTCATCCGACAGTATAAGATCGGCTCGGAGGTCGCGCTGAACGTCCGCCGCGGCAAGGAGGATATCGTCATCAAGGTGCCGCTCGTCGCCAGTCCGGAAGGCACCTCCGAACTCGCGTCCCACGTCTGCGATCCGCTGGAGTTCACCTCCCGCGATCTCGGTCAGGCCGACCGCGTCCGCGAGAAGCTGCCGGAGGATCTCAAGGGCGTGCTCGTCTCCGCGGTGGTGCCGTCCGGCTGGGCCGGGCTCGGCGGGCTTTCCAACGGCGACATCCTGCTTTCGCTCGATGGCAAGCCGGTGGACTCCATCGAGACGCTGAAATCGCTTCTCGACGAACTGGAGAAAAACAAGCGCACTCCATTCGTGATGTTCGTCCGCCGCGGCATCACCACCCGTTACATCGAACTCGAGCCGACCTGGTGATCCACCCGGCTCCCGCCATTCTCAAACTCCGAAATCATGAAATTCGTCCCGTTCGCCCTCGCCGCGCTGCTCGCGGCTCCCCTCGCCACCGCGGCCACCGGTCCGCTCAAGGACAAGGCCGTCGCCCTCCAGGCCTCCAACAAGGACTCCGTCGTCTTCATCAGCGCCGTGGTCGAGCTCGAGGTCACCGCCGGTGACAACCCGAGCCGCAAGGAGGAGAAGAAGGTCGAGGTTGTCGGCACCGTCATCGGCAAGGACGGCCTGATCGTCGGCCCGCTCTCCGCCCTCGACGTGGCCTCGGCCGTGGACGGCCGCACCGTGAACACCCCAAAGGGTCCGGTGCAGATCTCCGCGAAGTCGAACACCAAGGAAGTGAAGATCATCCTCGCCGATGGTTCCGAGGTTCCGGCCAAGGTCGCCTTCAAGGACACCGACCTCGACCTCGCCTTCATCCGCCCGGAGAAGCCGGAGGAAGCCAAGCTCGTCCCGGTGAACACCGCCGACTCCGCGAAGCTGACCCTGCTCGATGACGTGATCGTGCTCGGCCGCCTCGGCAAGGACCTCAACCGCGAGCCGCTGGTGATGACCAGCGAGATCATCTCGATCCTCAGCAAGCCCCGCACCTTCGCCCGCATCGGCGCGCCGTCGCTCGGCATGCCGGTCTTCAATGGCGATGGCAAGTTCATCGGCATCGGCATCAACCGCTTCCCGCCGAAGGGCGACGAAAGCGGCTCGGGCCAGGCGACCAACGTCGTCCTCCCCGCCGCCGACCTGCTGGAGTCCGCTTCCCAGGCGAAGTAAGCTACGCGCGTTCTTTCAAAGCCGCTTCCCGGATAGGGAGGCGGCTTTTTCATTTTCCGGGAGTGCATGCGGGCACGGGCACGATCTAACATCCGGCATGATTCCGATTCGTTCTTCCGGTCCCACGAACGCCCTGGCTCTGTGGGTGATCTGGTTCGCCATCCTTTCCGGGCTCGTCATGATCCAGATGATCGCGGGCGGGGGGATCTCCATGGGGCCGGACAAGGCCGTGGCACCATTGGTGCCGGTGGTCATCGCCACCGGTGGCGCGTTCGCGTCGATGGTCGTCCGCTTCCTGGTCCTGCCTCGCGTGAAGCTGCTGGAACAGAAGCTGCCGCTGATGATCGTGGGCCTGGCGCTGGCGGAGTCCGGCGGCATGATGAGCGCGTTTCTGGTTCCGACTGCTTGTCCGCGGACACGGCTGTGGTTGTTCCTCACCGCGGTCACCTGCATCGTGCTGCACGCGCCGGTCTACGCCAATGCCAAGCCGGGCGATGGCGGTTACACGCGATGATTTCGAAGTAGCGCGAAGCTGGGCTTCGCGTGCGGGGCAAGCCACTGGGGGGCCTGAGGCACGTGTGATCCTCTCCGGGCTACCAGACGCACGCCGAGCCAAGCTCAGCGCACCATGGATCAGAGCTGCGCCCGATAACGCCCCACCCGTGCCAGGAAGGCCTGCCACGCGGGATCGGACTCGCCGCCCTTCACCAGGAAGTGCGGGCAGGTCTTGTGGCCGAGGTCGCGGTGGTCGTCGTAGCGGATCATGAGCCAGTGCTGGTGCGGCACCACGTGGGAAAGGGGGATGCCGTAGCGCTTCATCAGCAGCGCCGCGAGCTTGGCGGTGCGGTCCAGCGTGACCTCGCGGGAGTTGCCGCGGTTCTCGCACATCTCGATGCCGATCGACTCGCGGTTGCCCTGGCCTTCGTAGTCGGCGTGCTGGCCCTGCTCGTTGCACGGCTGGGTCTGGTAGATCGAGTGGTCGTCCACCGTGAAGTGCCAGATGATGTAGCCGAGCGAATTGTGCTCACCCTTCAGGCTGCCGGTGCGCAGCATCTCGGCGTGGGCGCGGGCGGTGCCTCCGGCGGAGAAGTTCTCGGTCGCATGGATCGTGATGTAGCGCGGGTCCATCGGCCGGATGCGGTGGCGGCCGTAGGAGCCCTTCGCCACCAGTGCGGAGGTCACCCGCATGTTGCCCCACGAGGAGGGGGCGCTGAGGTTGGCGTCACCCCCGGTGGGAGAGACGCCGCACGAGGCCAGCAGGACCGCGACCGGCAACAGGAGAAGCGCGCGTTTCATCACTCCACGTTCTGCACCTGCTCGCGGATTTTTTCGAGTTCCGTTTTCGCCTCCACGATCGTTTGGGAGATCGAGGCATCGTTGGACTTCGAGCCGATGGTGTTGAACTCGCGGAACAACTCCTGGCAGAGGAAATCGAGCGCACGGCCGGCAGGTTCGGCGGCATCGAGGTAGTCGCGGAATTTCCGGAAGTGGGAGTCCAGGCGTGTCAGCTCCTCGGTGATGTCGCAGCGGTCGGCGAACACCGCCAGCTCCTTGAGCACGCGCTCGTCGCCGGGATCGAGGTCGAGGCCCGCGTCGCGCAGGCGCTTCAGGAGCAGATCCTTCTGGCGCAGCGGGCGTCCCGGGGCCTCGGCGGTGAGCTTGGCCGCGAATTTCTCCAACAGGCCGAGCCGCTCCAACAGGTCCTCCTTCAGGTGACCGCCCTCCGCGGCACGCATCGCCAGCAATTGGTACATCGCCGCCTCCAGCGCGCGCTCCACCGCCTGCCACGCCAGATCGGCATCGATGCCGCCTTCCTCGAACGAGATCACGCCCGGCTGGCGGATGAAGTCCGCCGCCACCGGCAGCACCTCGCGGTCCAGCAGGTTGGAAAGTTCCCGGAACGCCTTCTCCATCGCCAGAGCCAGCCCGGCATCCACGCGCGCGGGCTTCGCACCGGCGGCGGTGGGATCGAGCTTCAGCGTCACCTGCAGGCGGCCGCGCGAGGTCGCCTGCGTCACGGCGCGGCGGATGCGTGGTTCCAGGTCGGCCAGGTCGCGGGTGCCCTGCACCACCACCTCGGACTGCTTGCGGTTCACCGCCGTGATTTCCACGGTGGCGGTGAAATGGTCGGTCGTGGCCGAGCCGCGGCCGAATCCCGTCATCGAATGCATGGCGGCGACTGTGCAGGACTCCGCGGGTTTCGCCAAGGGGCAAACGGTGCCCCCGTTAGCCAAGCGCGGCCCGTACTTCGTCCACCACCGCGTCCGCCTTTTCCCCATCCATCCACCACGCGATCCGCTCGGCCTTGTCGCCGACGATGAGTTCCAGCTTCTTCATCGGCTTGCCGTTGGTCTGCCCGGTTTCGCTGGCGCGGATGTCGCGGACCTGCGCGCGGTCGAAGAGCTGCTCCTTCAGCACGATGCCCTTTTTCATCGTTCGCACCGCGATGTGGCGGGTGGTGCCTTCGATACGGGTCTCGGTGCCGAGCTTGCGGAGCGAGGCGATGGTGACGCCGAGGCCGATCAGGAAGAACAGGCTGCTCATCGTGAGCCAGATCGTGCGGAAGCCCACATCCAACATTTTGAAGATTCCGGGCCCGGAGGAAGACCCATGGTGGTTAGGAATGACGAAGAGCCCGAGACCGATGAAGACCGCGGCCATCACGGCAAACAGGATGCCGGCGAACACACCCGCGCCGGAGCCCGGCAACGCGACGCTGAACACGGATTTGGATTGAGACGTTCCCACGGGGCGGCTCGCCTCGGTGCGCGGCCCCGTTGCTTTCTCCGGCCACACCGCCGCCTTGAAGTCCGCCACCAGCCAGGCCTTTTCCTCCGGCGTCAGGCCGCTGCCGAAGCGCAGCTTGCCGGACTTGCCCTTCAACTCCACGCCATATACCGGCTGGTAGTTTTTGGTGTAGATCACGACCTGCGAGATCGATTGCAGGTTCGCGAGCGGCAGCGACTTTTCCTTCCGCTTGCCGCGCCACTCGCGCAGCAGGGTGACCGCGCCGTTGCCGATCGTTACGCGGTGCTTCGCGTTCTTCATCCGGTAGCCGAAGTACAGCATGCCCAGTCCAACCGCCCAGAACAGGCTGATGAACAGCGCGCCTCCACCGGCTGCCGCCCATGTTCCGGCTCCTTTGCTCACGGTCACCTTGGCTGTGGGAACGATCAGCCGGATCCACAGCGGTGAGCTCATCGCCAGCGTGAAGAGCGCGATGAAGGAGGTCCACACCCACCCGAAGCCCACCAATCCCCCGGCATTACCGGAGGGCGGGATGTGCCAGGTGGTGAAGCTGCCCGCTCTCTCACAGACGATGCGCGTGTTCGCGGGTGGTTGACCCGCGCGTCCCACCCGGTTGCCATCGGTGTTACCGCGCGCCCATTCGGAGGCCGAGCCGAAGTGCGCACACGAACGGCACGTGATCACGGTATCCATCTCCGTGGGGAGCTGGGTCGCCAGCGTTCCACAGGCGGGGCAGGCCAGGCCACCTTTCGAAGCGAGGTTGTTGAGATGGGCCTTCTCCAGCCCGGTCACGATCTTTTTGAACATCGGCACGCGCCCGGACTAACAGGCTGCCGACACGCTGGCGAGCCCGGCCCGGTTCGAAAACGGTCCGCCGTTTCAACCCGCGTCACGGCAATGCCGCCCGGGGATCGTCCGCGGCCCAGAGCGCGGCCTTCACCTCGCGCGTGAACTCCGCCACTTTCTCCTGCGACCACGGAGTCTCGACCCGCAGCGACATCTGGCGCGAGCCCAGGATCTCCACGCCCCAGCAATGGGAATGCTCGAACCGCATTTGGCGGACGCGGCGAACCTTCTCCACTGGCAACCGGCTCTCCTTCACCCGTCCGTCGCAGTCCTCGAAAAGAACCACGGCTCCACCATGCACCACCAGCCGCCGCGTGATCGAGTCACGCCGCTTCTGATGCCACCGGAAGGCGAACCCGATCGGAACGAGAATCAAGGCAAAGGCTCCGAACGGCACGAGCAGTTGAAACGGGAAATCCTCCGGGTGCGAGGCAAACAGAATGCCGCCCATGACCGCCCACATCAACAGTGGGATGAACCCGCTCCAGCGTCGGCGAGACGCGGCTCCCAATGCCGGGACGTTCCAATGGCACCCGCCTTCCGGCGACGATTCGAGCGAGGCCGTCATCGCGTGACCCGCAGTCTCATGAACCGGTGCGGGCTGGCACTGATCCCCATCGTATCCCGGGTTTCGACGATCCGGGTGTTTCCCGACGGGGTTTCGGAAACGAAGCCCGGCCCGGTGGTCGCGGCCCCGTAGGCGCTTTGGGCGATCACCGACCAAGGTCCGGCCGGGCTGTCCGCGGCTTCCACCAGATACACGATGTCGGTGCTGGCGGGATCGCGCGGGAAGCGGTAGCGGAGATAGGAGTCTCCCCCGTAAACAGCGGTCTCGGCCGGGGGCAGGGTGGCGATTGTCGCTGCTGGATCGATACCCAGCGCGTATTTCAAAAGGTTGGGAATGCCATCGTTCCGGGGTGTCGCGGTGTCCGCCGCGTCGCCCTCGTTGGAGGTCGTGCCGAAGTGGATGCGCCGCCAGTTCTCCGAGCGGGTGAGGGTGGTGAAACGCCATGCGGCCTTGGTCAGCGTGTTGCTGCTGGTGAATCCCATCGGATTGAGGTGGGCTCCCTTCACTTTGTAACTGTAGGTGGTTCCTGGTTTCAGCCCGGTCAAAAATGCCGTGGAAATTGTGGTGGCAAATGCGGGCGCGGTTCCCGGCGTCACGATCGGAATGAAGACATTCAGGGGATTGCCGACCTCCGTAACGGTGAGGGAGAGCGTCTCGTCGGTGTAGGGAGTGATGGTCGGGGCCAACTGGGCGGAGGTGTCGGTGATCGCGGACGCCAGGAATGAGCCTACCGCGGGCGTCCGGTAATCGGTCGTGAACGTCATGTCATCGCTGTACCACGCCGTGCCGAAACCGTCGGCCAGCACGACGCGGTAGTGATAGGTGGTTTCAGGTTGAAGCGGCGTCGGGAATCCGAGCGTGAAGATGGCAAAGGAGCTCGTGACCTTGGTGCCGTAGGCCGACGTGAGACCATATTCCAAATAACTTGCCGAAGTGCTGGTCTGGCCGGTGGTGGAGACGGAAATCGACGCCAGGTTGCCAGTGAGGAGTGTCACTGAGATCGATTGGGCGCTGGTACCTTGAAAGGGGGAGCCAATGAGGGTGGCTCCATAGGAGGTGCCGGCAGCATTCGTGGCGATAACCTTGAAGCTACACCCGGCGGACGTCGAGAGCCCGGCCAAGTTGGCGGTGATGACGGTTTCGGTGCCCGCCGGGACTGTCGCCGGTGTGGCGGCGACAATCGTGGTCACTCCCTGCGAGGTGCACTGGAAGAACACGTTCGCAGGCAGGCCAAAGGTTCGAACGCTCCCGCGCATGAGAAGGCTTCCAGTGGGGCTGCCGAGCGACGCCGTGCCAAACGAGGAATCCGTGATGGCCACCGGCTGATCGGAAGCCAGCGTGGTGAAGGTCTGGTCGGTGCCATACACCGTGCCATAGGGATTCACCTGCACCGAGCGATAGTGGTAGAGCGTGCCGGGCATCAGGTTCACTAGGTCCGCGCGGACGGAATAGGTGCCGGAGGCGGCGGCAAGGGTCGGGGAGGATGCGGCCACGCTCTGGCCGTAGGAGAGATCGGTGCCGTATTCGAAGCTGGCGGTGCTGGTGGCGGCGTTGAGCTTGAACGAGCCGTTGAGCGTGGCCGCGGTGGGAGCGATCGCCTGGGTAGCGCCAGTTGTGGAGGTTAGGCTCACCGCCGCGGTGGTGAACTGCATGTCTTCGCCGTGGGAAATGCCCGTCACGTCCACGATGGTGGCTCGGTAGTGATAGGTCGTTTCGGGTACCAGGTTCAGAAGTTTGAACGAAGGGCCGGACCCAGCCGCGGTTTCGACCGCTTTTCCTTCGGTGACCGAGTCGTAGCTGAAGGTCGTGCCATATTCGATGGTCACGGTGGCGGGAGGGGCTCCCGGCTGGACGGCACTGGCGGGCACCGCGGCCGAGTCCGCCAGGATCGAGGTGGCCTGCCCGGTGATGACGCCGGGCAGGGACAAGGCGGGCGTGGTGAATTCCAGGATTTCGCCGGTATAGGTGACTCCCGCCTGGTCCTTGCCGGATAGGCGGTAGAAATACCGGGTGCCCGGAGACAAGCCGGTGAGATTGACCGTGGTGGAGACCGGGGAAGAGCCGGAGAGCGACGAGGTGACCGGTGTGGCGGTGCTCAGGCTTTCGGCCGTATAGGCCCAATATTGGAAAGCCGCGCTCACGGTGCCGCCACCCGGATTGGCGGAACCTTGCAGGGACGCCGTGGTCGGGCTGGCGGTGACTGCCTCCCCGGTGGTGACAATCGGGAGTTGGGTGGTGGTAAAGCTCGCGTCCGTTCCAGTGGCGATTCCCTCCTGGTTCGTGAGGCGGGCGCGGTAATGATAGAGGGTGCCCGGAGTGAGGCCCGCCAGGTTGAGCGCGAGGCTTTTCCCGGTGGAGCCGGCGGCGAGTGGGGTGGGATAGACCACTTGCGATCCGTAGGCGGTGGTCGGGCCGTATTCCACCACCAGCGTTGCGGCCGAGCTGCCGGCGGCGAGGCCGCCTTGGGTCACCTTGACGCCCGTCGCGGCGAGACCGGAGGAGCTTGGACTACCCGTGATGGTGGGAGCCGTGGTTGCGGCCAAGGTGGTCACCGTTATATCGGCTCCAAACCAAGTTCCATCCACGTTCGTGAGTTTCGCCCGGTAGTGGAAAGTCGAGCCTGCGGACAGGGCCGCGTTGAGACTCTTCGCCATGCTGGTCGAACCGGTGACGGAGAGCGAACCGGTGGTGGAACCATAGGCCACCGTGGGGCCATACTCGAAGGAAAGGGTCGAGGAGACTCCCGCCGGGTTCACGGTGGCGTTGAGAGTGGCTCCGAGATCGGTGATCGAAGTGGCCGCCGTGGTGCTCACCGTGGGCAGGGCGGCGGTGGTGAAGGTCGAGTCGGGGCCGGTGTAGCTGTCCTCGTTGTTCGTTGCCCGCACCCGGTAGTGGAACGTCGTTTCGGGAGACAGCCCCGCTACGGGGATTTGAAGCGTCTGGATGAAGGCGGTGAACGGGTAGACAAGGGTGCTGTTGCCGTAGGTCGTGGTGGCTCCGTATTCGAACCAGACCCGGGCTCCGGCGGCACCGGGACTGACCGCGCCCGCCTTCAGGACCGCGGTGGTGGCGGTGGTGATGGCTGGAACCGCGGAGGCACTTGGAGGGCTGGCCGTGGCCACGCCCATGGCAAGGAGGGCTATCCCGGCGTGGATGCCAAGCATCCGGGGGAGGGCTGATGAGGGCCGGGGGGCAATCCACATGTCCGTCCTATATCTCGGAAACCCGGGTCTGGCAATGGATGCGGTGGGCGGGACGCCCCGGATCTATCCTTTCCGGAACGTCCCGCCCAAGCCGCAAATCGGAGAGGCCTCACTTCCTGCGCCACACCAGCCCGCCGAGCACCACGCACATCAGGCCGCCGAGCCACAGGCTGCCGGCGCGCTTTTTCTTGAGGTCGAGGTCCAAGGTCATGGTCTTCCCGCCATCGACCTGCACGCTGCGTCCGAAGGTCAGCACCGTGCCGCGTTGCGGAATCGTCACATCCAGCGCCACGGGGGCCGGTTCGGCGGCGAGCTGCTGGGTCACGATCCGGTTGGCGATCGCCTTGAGCGCGGTGTTCTCGTCGGCGGTGTTGCCGGCCATGAACTGGTCGAACTGCTGCGGGTTGAAGTTGTAGCTGCCCTGCAGGACCGGGTTGTCATTGGCGGCCTGTTCGATCTGGGCGTTCTGGGCCTGGGAAACCTCGGCCTTGTTGTCGAGGTAGAGGCGCTGGCGGCGGGTGTTGAGGCCGAGCACCGCCTGCTGCGTCTTGAGCTGGCGGAGTTGCACGCGGGCGTCCTCGTTGGAGGCGGCGTCCAGCGTGTTGGCGCGGGCCGCCTTGCTGAGCGCCTGGCCGGCCTTGTCCTGTTCGCCCTTGGCCAGCCAGGTGTTCGCCTGGTCGAGCAGCGCCACCGCGTCCTGCGCGTCGGACGCGCGCTTGCGGCGGACGAACGACTGGTAGTCCTCCAGGCGGAAGATCCCGGCGGAGGCCTCGTCCTTCAGGTCGAAGTCGCCATCGTGCCCGGCCAATCTCCAGCCGTCCGGCACCAGCACGCGCCAGGTGAGGTTTTCCAGCGGCACATCGAGCGCCGGACCTTCGAGCTTCAGCCCCTTGCCGGAACCGGCGGAGTAAACGAAGCGCACCGAGGCCGGGCGACCGCCTTCCGGAGCGGGGAAGACATAGAACAGCCAGTCATCGCCCTCGCGCACCAGCGGCGCGCCTTCGTCGTTCACCAGCACGTTGAAGAGCTTCGCCTGCTTCGGCAGCCGCAGCCGCAGCGTGCCCTTCTCGGCCACCTGCACCTTCAGGTCGACCGCGGTCAAGGCGTCGCCATCCGGGGAAACGAGCGTCGTGAGCTGGCCTGCGGCCACCCGCAGCTTGAGCGCGCCCGCGAGGTTGTGGCGCTTCACCGAGACAGTCAGCGGCCCCTCGGCCTCCGCCACGCGGAACGCCAGTCCTGGCGCGGCGGCGCTGGCGGCCTGCGGCACGGCATTCTGGACCACTGCCCAATCCGTGCGCTGCCAACCGCGCGGCGGCGTCGGGGCATCGAGCTCCAGTCGGCCACCGGCGCGGACGGATACGAAGTACGAGCTCTGTCGTACCTGCTCCAGCGTCACCGGCGTGATCGTCTCCGAGCCGCCGCCCTTCGACTGGCTCTGGTATTCCAGCTCCACCGCCGTGTCCCCGGCGATGCCGCGCTGGAAGCGGATGTCCCACGCGCCCGGCGTATCCGCCACCGGCACCAGGTCGCCCACGCCCGCGCCGCTGGCACGCACCGTGCCCGCGGTGGCGGCGTCGAGACCGGGAATGGCCACGCGCAGCGATTTCACCGCGGCGTTCTCGATCTTGTAGCGCAGCGAGACGTGGTGGACCATCTGGCCCTCGCGCAGCGTCACATCGTGCAGCACCTGCGCGGTGATCCACGGGTCGAGCCGCTCGACCGCCATCGCCAGCTTCCAATCCGATTGCAGCAGGCGGAACGCCAGCGCGCCCGGGCGCACCGCATCGCGGGCCTGCGGCGTGTCGCCGAGTTCGCGCGGATCGAGCTGGGAAACGTTGGCGCGGGTGGTGGCGCGGACCTGCAGGCCGCGCTCCGGCACCACGATCATCGTGCCCGTTTCACGCGCCGCCTCGCGCACCGTGATGCGCGGCAGGTTCCACGAGGCCTGGGCTCCCGGCGGCGGACCCGCCAGCGAGAGCGAGAACTCCTGCCGGCCCAGCGTGCGGCCGGTGAGATGCAGGGTGACGAGGCGCTTGGCCCCTTCTTTGGTGTCCGTCCAGTGGCTGAGCGCGTTGCCGGTCACCGCCTCGATGTCGAGGCCGTCCGGCACTTCCAGCACCACGCGGAACAACCCGGCGCGGGTGATTGTCACCCCGAGATCGGCGGCCAGCACCATGCGGTCCTCGCCGAGCGAAAGTACCTGCCGCGATTCCACGCGGACCTCGGGAGCCACCGGGGCGACATGCACCGCCAGCGCCGCTTCCTCGGTGCCGTAGCGGAACACGCGCTGCACCAGTGCCAGCGGACGGTTCTTCGCGTCCATCGGCACCAGCCTCCCATCGAAGTCCTCCAGGTTCACCACCGAGAGCCCCTTTGGCGTCACCGCCTCGGGCTGCGCCTCGTCGCCGAACGCCAGCGCCAGCAAGCCGACCTCCCCGGCCGATTGCGCCACCCGCAGCGGCGCGAGCGAAAGATCCACCGGCAGTGCGTCGCTGCCGCGCTGCGTTTCCACCGTGAAGGCGAATACACCCTGCTGCGCCGGTTCCACCGCCACGCGCAGCTCGCGCGTCCGCGGATCGAAGCGCCAGCTTCCCACCGGCCCCTCGGAAACCTCGCCCACCGTGAAGGCCTCGGGCACGCTCAATACCAGCTCGCTCACCCGGCCCTGGGTCGGGCGGATGGTCACGCGGTGGCGGCCGTTCACCACGCCGGGGCCAGGCATGAAGAGGTTCGAAACCTCGGAGAAATAGCGCGTCGTTTCCGCGGCCACGTTGCGCTGGCGCGGGCGCGCCTGGATCGTCGCATCACCGGCCGGACCGAGCACCAGCGTCGCGCCGCTCTCTTTCTCGCCGAGTCCGGCCAGCGGCGTGGTCGAGGCCGCGGCAGGCGAGGCGAATTCCCAGCCCGGCTCGCTCCAGCGCACGGTCACGCGCTGCGTCGCGGCGGTGCCGGTCGGCAGCGGGAAACCGTCCTGCGGCCGCGCCATCGGCATCTCGAAGCTGGCCTTTCCGCTCGCCTTGCCGGTGGCATCGATCACCACGAAATACGTGTCCTTGTCCTCCACCGGGGCCTTGATCACGTGCAGGCCGGTGCCTTGGAAACCGGTCAGCACCGCGGGTGGCTTCAGCAGCAGGAACCGCTCGCCCGCCTCGCCGCGCACCGTCAGCTCGATTTCACCCTGGAGTCGGCCATCGGCGATCTTCCACTGCTGGACGATCGTTTCGGCGGGTTGAATCTCCGCCGCCTCCGAGCGGATGGGGGAGAACCACAACAGGCCCGCGAGGATCGCCGTCGCCGCCGGAGTGGCGCGCGGCAGCTTCAGGCGCGGCAGCACCGGGATCACCCGCAGCGCGAGTGCCACCAGCGCGAGCAACCCGAAGAACCACGGCGCGCCACCGCGCTGGGCCAACAAGCCAATCCCGATCAGGATCATGCCACCGGCCGCGACCAGGCGGTTTGCGCGGATCACTCCGCGCCCCATCACGAGCACTCCGGCCACCATCGCCACGATGCCGGGCCACACCACATTCGCGCGCCACGGCGTCACGTTGGAAAGTTCCACCGTCACCTGTTGGCCCGGGGCTACCACCGGCGCGGCGTATTCCAGCGGCGGCGGGTTGAACGCGGTGTGACGCCACACCACCCAGCCAGCGCCCGCGCAGGCCGCCACCAGCGCCAGCCCGGCGAGCAAGCCCGCGAGCGCGCGCCAGCGGCCGCCACGGTCCACTCCGATCACCAGCGAGGCGATCGCGAGCAGCGCGATGAGCGCCACCGGCTTGCGGGCGAGGGCGGACACGCGCTGGAAACCATTCGGCTCGACCACCGGCCGCACCAGCTCCGCGGTGCCACCGGCGGGCAGCAGCCGGCGGTTCTCATCGCCGGTCACCAGCCACTCGCCGATCACCACCGGCGCGTCGAGCGCGGGCGCGGAGAGGGTGGGGGAACCGGCCCGTTTGGCCTGACCACCGTAGCGCAGGATCACCTCCACCGGGTCGTTCGGATCGTTCTTCGAAGGCAGCGGCACCAGCGTGTCCGCGCCGTCCTCGCGGGCGTTCGCCACCGCGCCATCGACCCGCGTTTCCCACAGCTTCGCCCCCGCGGGCATCTTCAGCCGCAGCGCGGCACGGCCACGGGATTTCACGAAGAAGCGCGCGTCCGTCACGATCTGGCCATCGCGCGAGACCTGGCTGGAGAGCTTGAGGAAATCCACCACCTGTTCGGCGGTTTCGCCCGGCGTGAACCATTTCACATCGAGGTCGATCGTGAAGTCCCGCGCCGTGTACTGCCACGCGCCGAGCGTGGGCGCGCTGGTGAGCAGGCGGTATTCGGCCGGAAGCTCGTTCGCTTCCAGCTTGAGCAGCGGACCCTCGCTACGGGAAACGGAGTAGTTCACCTGCAGTGGGCTCACCACCTGCACGTAGCCGCGCTCGCTCTGCACGTTAAGCGGGCGCACCGCGCCGGGCGAGATCACCCCGCCACGCGCGCTCATCGGCTGCTCGAAGCTCAGCAGCACCGTGCCCGCGCCCATCACCGGACGGGACAGCGGGATCACCATCACGGTTCCCTCGCGACGCCAATCCTTGCCCACGTTCTGGCCGGTCACGTCGATGTTGCCCACGCCTTCCGGGATCGAGATCCGCCACTCCGTCGCCGGAGCACCCACCACGAAGTAGTTCACCAGCACGCTGCCATAGGCCGCGCCCGCCTTGAGCGAGTAGAGGTGGAACACGTCCGCCTGCACGTTCTGGCCCAGCGCCTCGATCTTCATCGAGGCCGACCACGCGGCATCGCGCAGCCGGAACGCCTGCTGGAGGCCCTGCGCCTGCTTCGGGAAAAACGTCAGCGGCACCTCCGCCAGCGCGGCGGTCTTCGCCGGGGTCACGCGGAAGCCCGCGGCGGAAATCACGCCGACGAACCCGCGCCGCGATTTCACGCCGGGGAAGCCGAGCGGCGGCAGGTCCCACGTCCCCGCCTTCGCCGCCTCGTTCTTCTCCAGCTTCAGCGTGATCAACTGGCGGCCGTCCACCGGCTGGGTGAACAGGATCTTCACCACCCGCTTGCCGCCGCTGGCCGTGCCCGCGACGTTGAAATCCCCCACCGCCGCACCGGTCACACCCGCCACCGCGAAGTCCTCGGGCACCGCGATCTCCCACTCGCGCAGCGGGGCCTCGCGGATGTCCAGCTCTAGGTCCGCCAGGATCCGGCGGTCGGTCTCGGCGATTTCATACAGTGTCACCTCATTCACGCTCACCTCCGGCAGCACCTGGTCCGCCGAGATCTCGAATGAACGGTCGGCCGCCGGGAAACGATAGACCGACACCTGCCGCAGTCCTTCCGCCGCGGCCACCGGGAACTGTCCCGGCGCGAGCTGCATCATCCCGCTCGCGTTCGTCACCTCCACCCGCACCGCGCCCTGGCCCGCCACCCGCACCCAGCCGCTGTGGCGCAGCGCCCCCTGCGGCGTGAACCGCATCGGCACCGCCTTCGCCGGGAAGCTGCCGAGCGCCGCCTGCGCCTCGATTCGCAATTCCCCATCGCCCTCGATCGGGCGGTTGAGCGTGACTTCCAATTTCCGCGCGCCGCCGTCCTCGCGCACCGCCCAGCCGAGCACCTGCTCGCCCTGCACCGAGAGGATTTCCCCCGGCCCCTCAAGCTTCAGCGTGATCGCCGCGAGCTTTCCTTGCAGCACCCGGAACCGCAGCGCGGAAATCTCCCGCAGCAGGCCGCTGCCCACCCGCACCTCGGTGACCTCCGTGCTGGAGAAGAACAACGCGCCCTCCGCCTCTTCGCGCGAACCCTTCCATGCCAAGTTCACCCGGCCGTTCGCGGGCAGGAATCCGCGCCAGTTCGCGCCATCGCGCTCCGGCGTGACCGCCAGCGTGCGGTCGAACGCCACCTTGTCGCCCAGTCCCTCGATCCGCACCGGCACCACCACCCCGGACGGCAGCGTGAAGTCCGCCACCCGCCAGTCGCCCTTCCGCTTCAGCGGGGCCTGGAATGAAATCGTCACCGGGAAACTCCCCGCCTTGTCCGCCACCAGCTCGTGCACGTAGCCCTCGCCACGGCGCTTCAGCCGGATGTGCCAGCCATCGCCCGAGGCTTCGCCCGCGATCGCCGCCGAGCCGCGCAGCAGGTCGCACACCGCACCGACCTTGGTCGCCCGCGCCTCGCCTGTTAGGACGAACGCCACGCTTTCGCCATCCGACGTGGCCGTGCCCTGGAGCGCGGTGTTGAGCAGCTCCAGCTCGCGCGGGGCCGTGCCGCCGCGCGCGACTCCCACCGTGAGCAGCGGCAGCGCGCCGCCCTGGAACTTGCGGCCGTTGCCACCTTCCACCGGCACCAGCCCTTCAGCCTTGAGCACCCGCAAGTCCACGTCCGCGGCCGGTTCCAGGGTGGCGAGCAGCGTGAAACCGGAGGCCTTGCCGGGGCCGGGCAGCAGCACCGCGGCATCGCCGCGGCTGTTCCGCAGGTCGGACTTCGCCGTCACCTGTACCGCCCACGTGTCCGTCACCGCCTCCGGGTCCGGATGGAGGTCGAGGTGGCGCGAACCATCGGCCTCGGTGCGCACCGACCAGTCCTTGAGATGCTCGCCGGTCACCGCCGTGACCTCGCCCTTGCCCTGCAGGGCCAGTGACAGCGTCTCGGCCTTGCCCTGGAGGATCTTGAAGGTGAGCTCGAACCGGCTGTCGGCGGAGTCCAGTCCGATCCGCGTGGTGGCGGTGGCGGCGGCGGAGAAGAACAGCGGCGCGGGCTTCTGGATCTTCTCGACCGGCACCAGCGCCACGCCGTCGCCGACGTCCACGCGGGCTTCGTCCTGCGCGGCGGCGATCGCCAGCAGGAGTGTTAGAATCAGTGCGATGGCTTTCATTGGGGAAGATGGGGTTGAGCCGCCGGACGCGGGCGGATGGACACGGACGGAGGAAAGGTCATGAGCGGGGTTCTTTCGGATTCCGGCCGTGTCCACCCGGCCGGGGCCGGTGGAAAATCGATCGGTGGGTGCGTGCGTCGCGGGCGTGGTTCTCCAAACGGGATATCACGGTCCCGCGGCGCGTTGTGTAAATGGAGCGTCAATTCAACGGAGCTTCCCGGTCATCCCGGTGAGCTCGCCGACGCGGCTACTGGTGCTGTAGTAGGTTTTGACCCGCGAGATCACGGGGGCCAGCGTGGTGAAATCGGTGGCGTCGGCCAGCGGGCCGCCGCGGAGCTTCTCGGCCGCCAGCATCGCCAGCGTCGCGAGCTGGATCGAGGGCCGCGCCTGGTCGAAGGCCGGGGTCTTCTCGTCGTGGGGCACCGTCCAGGTGTTCTCCACCATCCGGCCGGAGGCGGTGTCGCGGAAGCGCACGCTCACCTCGCCGATCTCGCCCGTGCCGCCGGGGATCGTCTCGACCTGATAGAGCGCCACGCCCGCCTCGTCCGCGGCCAGCTCGGCGGCGTCCACCGCGTCGTTGCGGAAGTCCTCGGTGTTGAGGCGGTGCTTCTCGAAGCCGATCAGCTTGTAGCGGGAGACCCGGTCCGGATTGAAATGGACCTGCACCTTCACGTTCTCCGCCGCGGGGCGGAAGGCTCCGGCGAGCTGCTTGGCGAAGTTCGCGTCCGCGTCCTTCGGGTCGTTGACGATGTAGTAGCGGCCGTTGCCATGGCGGGTCAGCGCCTCCAGCATCCGGTCGTTCAGCCCCCCCGCGCCGATGCCCGCCGCGTCGAAGGCGATGCCCTGCTGGCGCAGCGCGGCCACCTTCTGTGCAAGGTCTTCCGGCTGGGCGTTGCCGAGGTTCGCCGCGCCGTCGGTGAGCAGCACGATGCGGTTCTGGGCGGCGGGGTTCTTGCGCTGGATGGCCAGTTCCCCGGCCAGCTTGAGGGCTTCCTCCAGGTTGGTGCCGCCTTCGCTCGGCAGCTTGTCCACCAGCTCGACGAGCTTCGCGGCCTCCGCACCGGACAGGCGGTCCGCCAGCAAATGCGGCGTCCGCGAGAAACCCGCCAGCGTGACCGTGTCACCCGGTTGCAGCAGCGAGGCAAGCTGGCCGATCGCGGCCTTCAGTCCCTCGTGGCGGTCATCGCGTTCCATCGAACCGGAGTTGTCCAGCAGCAGCGTGAGATTGAGCGGCTGGCCCTGGCCGCGACCCGCCGAGCCGACCCGCATCGCCACCCGCACCAGGTTGCGCTGCGGCAGCACCGGATGCGCCGCCTGCTCGATGGTGCATGCCACCGGTTCGCCCGGCGCGGGCGCGGGATCGCCGTAATCGAAGGCGTTGTAAAACTCCTCGGTGCGGATCTGGTCCGCCGAGAGGCGTTCGCCGCGGTCCAGCGCCGCCTTCGCCAGCTTGAACGAGGCATCGCTGACATGCAGCGAGAACGTCGAGAACGGTTCCGCCGCGGCGACGGTTTCATCCACCGGCACTGGCGCGGGTTTTGGCTGGGCGGCCGCGGAGGCAGCCTCCGCGATCTCGAGCTGTTTCTTGAGATTGGCGAGTTTCGCGCGTTGGAGTTGGGTGGCATCCTCGGAGAGGACTTTGACCTTCGCAAGACGGTCGTCCGCCACCTTGTATTGGGCGGTGAGTGTCTCGCGCAGGCTTGTCACTCCGTCATCGAGTTGGCGCTTCGTTTTCGCCAAGGCTTGGGCCTGGGCCTGAACCGTTGGGTGACTGTCGGCCAGACCTTCGGCCTTCAATTTTCCCAAGGCGCGTTGCTGCTCCAGGTACTGCGGATACACCGTCTTGAGGACGTTTTCCGGCAGATTCAGACCGGCGGCGTAGCTGAGAAGTTGGTCGTTGTCATATTTCTGCAAGGTCTGGATCTGGCTTTCGAGCTGGACCTTCTCTTGCTCCAGCTTGTTCGCGGTGTCGCGTGCGCTCACGGCCCCGCGGTCGTCCTCGTTGATGTCGGAGCGATAGATGCTTTCTTGCCCGGTGAGAATGATCTGCTTGGCACGAAGGATATTGGTCAGCAGCTTGCGCTTTTCCTCGACCCGGTCCTCCTGGACCTGAAGCTCGTGGCTAAAGGTCGTGGCCGTGGCGTCATCCGCGGCTTTCGGCGAGGACTTCATCTTCGCCATCGCTTCGCGGTTCCTGGCTTTCAGCGCCGCAAGCTGCTCCTGCGACTTTTCAAGCTCCCGCTTGGCCTGGGCGTAGTCGGTGCTGTCGACCGAGCGTTCAAGCGCGGAGTCCAGCCCTTGGGTCTTGGCGATCTCCACCTCCTGCTCCCGGATCTCCCGTTTGAGGCTTTCCACCGAACGGGCTTCGGGTTGCGCTGGAACTGCGAGTTCCCACGCGCGGTCCGTTTGCATCAGCAGTTCGGCTTTGGAGTGGTCGTAGGCGGCCCGGTAATAGTCCGAGTTCGCGTTGTTGATTCGCTCCATCATGCGCCGGGCCGCGCTATTGTAGGGATCGATCCGGAGAACATTTTCGGCCTCCTTCTTCGCCTCGTCGTACTTGCCGAGGTTGTAGTTGCCTTCCGTTAGGTAAAGGCCCTTCCGGACCTTCTCAACGTTCTGAGCGTGTTCGGCCGCTAGCGCCGGATCGTTGTGGATCGGGTCCTTGAGGTGGGCCTGCATCCTTCTCGCGTCGAGATTCTCCGGATCGGACGAGACCAGCTCATCGAGGACTTTCCGAGCCTCTTCGATCTTACCTTGTTTCTCGTAATCCATCGCCAAGGCCACGTTGCCGTCGGCGAGATGCTCCTTGTAGGATTTCAATCGTTCTTCCGTCGCCGGGGCGTTGGGGAGCCGGTCGATGGCCTGTTTGTATTTGTCGACTGCGCCCTGGTGGTCGCCGCGGGCGTATGCCTCCCGTCCTGCAATCAAAAGCTGGTCGCCAGCGGCGACGGCTTCTTGGCGGCGGACCATCTCGCGCTGGGCCACGCTCGCCCCGTATGGAGCCGCGGCGGTCTGGCGTTGTTCGTCTTCAGGCTTTCCGGAGGCCGGGGTGGCGGGAGCAGCCGGAGGATTGGGAGCGAGGCGGGGGCGGTCGGCTGGCTCTCCGGAGCTAAACGGATCCGTGGGCGAGTCAGCATCTTTGGCCAAGCTCGTGTCCTCCAGTTGTTTCGTGATTCTGGGGGCCGGGGTTGCCTGAGCGGCGATGTCTGCCAATCCGAGGCGCTCCGTCTCCGCCGCTCCGTTCGCGGTGAGGCTGCTGCGATCCGACTTGTTGGCATTGTAGATATTCCCGCTCTTGTCCTCTCCGGCCCAAGCTTGGGCGGCTTGCTTCTCGGCGGGCGTGGCTTTCGCTTTCGTTCCCTCGTCCTGCACGTTGAAGGCGAACGCATCGGCGGGTTTGGCATCCGCGTCCTTCATCGTCTTGGCGACGTCGGCCGCATCTTTGGACGCCTCACCGGAATCGCGGAAGATGTAGTCGCTGGAGTAGCCGATGTGGAGTTCTCCCTCCACCCCGCCGGATTCAGTTTTGGCGAGATCACCCTTGTTGCCGGAATCCCGCATTTGGCTGGGGATGTCTTCGCGAGGGCCGACTTCGCTTTGCGCAACCCGGTTCGGATTGTTCAGCACTGCGTCGATGTTGTTGCGCGTGATCGCACCATCGCCCGAGCGCAGGCCGCCGGTAATTATGTTGGTCACGTCAGCGCCGGACGCCGCCGGGACACCGCTGATGACGGCACCATCCACGGGGGATATGATCCCTGCCCGGTCATTCTTCGCGATCGCGGCCGCGCCATCGGTGGCGAGGCTTCTGGAAAACTCCGCGGGCTTCGCCGCTGGTGCCGCCGGGGCGGATTCCGGCATCACTCCGCCGATGGGACGCGATGGGGGCGGAGCCGCGGCCGGTGTCGGCGTTGGCGCGGAGGAAGCCAGGCCTGAACCGAGGGCCTTCTCCGCCGCACGGAGCGAGCTGGCCGCGGCCGGCTTCGCGGGAGCCTTCGCCCCTTTCTTCCTCTCCGCGGATTCACTCAGGGTGTTCTCGTTCTTCGCGAGGGCATCGCTGTCCGCTCCCGGTCCGAATGCACCTCCGCGTCCGCCGCCGCTTCCCAAACCGGACGCAAATTCCGTCCGCGATTGCAGACCGGGCATGGCGGGCATCGTGCTCTCGAGATCCGCGATGGGCGGCAGCACCGGCTGGCTGGAGGCGTAGCCTTCCGCGATCGCCCGCGTCCGCGGCGTCATACGCTCGCTGACCTCATCCTTTTGAATCGCCATCGCGAAGGTCCGGTTCGAAATCTTCGCGCCGCTCTCGCTGGTGGGCGCGAAGACATAGCGGAACCCCGCGGCCAGCACCAGGCACGCGGCCGTGGCCATCAGCGCTTGCCGGACCCATGGCTGGCGGAAACGTTTCGCCACCACCACGTTCGGCGGGGCCGCGTGCATCGCTCCGAAAAGCGCCTCGATCTTCGCCCGCTTTTCGCCGGGCAATTTCCACGCCTCATCCGGCCGGGAGGCCTCGTCCTCGGAGAGCAGCCCGTGCAGCGCCTGCATGCGGCGGCGGAACACCAGCAGCTCCGGCCGTTCCTCGCACAGGCGTTCCAATTCCGCGGCTTCAAACGCCGAGGCATCGCCCAATACCCACGCGACGATGCGCGCTTCGATCGGTTCGTCACCGACGGGTTCGAGCGGGTTGGAATCTTCTTCTTTCATGGAAACAAATCGGAAATCGGTTGGGTTCCTCTCAGCCTTCCGCGCTTTCGACGCCCATCCGGCGGAGCGAATCGGCCAGGCCTTTGAGGAGGTGGTGGAGTTTGTAGCCGACGTTCCCGGCGCTCAGGCCGGTGCGGGCGGCGATTTGGTCGTATTTCAGTTCCTCCTGGTATTTCAGTTTCAGGAGCTGGCGGTCGCCGTCGTCCAGTTCGGACACCAGCAGCCGGAGGGTGCCCACCGCCTCCATCCGCCCCAGTTGGTGGTCGGCGGTGCGGGCGGGGCCTTCCCATTCGTGGTCGTCGTCCAGGGGCGACTCGCGGTTGCGTTGTCGGAGGTGGTTGATGGCGAGGTTCCGGAGGCAACGGTAGAGCCAGGCACGGGGTTGCTGGACATCCGCCCAGTGCTGGTGGAGCCGCAGGAAGGCCTCCTGGACGAGGTCCTCCGCGGTTTCCCGCACTCCGGTCAGGCCGTGGGCAAAGCGGAGCAGCGGCGTCTCCTCCGCCTCGAAAATCTGGTGGAAGCTTGGTTTGTCCCCGGAGAGCGGGCATGGAGGCGCGTCCGCCTCGTCGGCGGAGTCAACCGGCATCAGGGTGGTGGAGATCCGGATTTCCATGGATGACGGCATGCGCGCTCATGCTTCGTTATCCAATCAGACACGGCAGGGGGAGGATTCTTGGATCTTTTTTCGGATTTTCTCCGAGGGGGCTCACCGGACCCGCCGTTTCCGCTTCCGCGGCTTCACCAGGATCTCATGGAGCACCCGCCAGGTGATGATCCCCAGCACCACCATCGCCACCATGAAGATGGAGTAGGAAATCCGCCAGTCCATGCCGCCGGTCATCATCGTGAACTCGGACATCCCGCCGATCCCCGCGATCAGGTTCAGCGGCAGGAACACGATGTTGATGAGCGTCAGGTTCTTCAGCAGCGCGTTCATGTTGTTGTTCAGGATGTTCCCTCGGGCATCCATCAGCCCGGAAAGGATGTCCGAGTAGATCTCGGCCTGTTTGCACGCCTGCTGGTTCTCGATGATGATGTCCCCGAGCTGCTCGCGCTGGGCCTCCGTCCAGCCGAAACGCCCCGCCGATCCGCGCAGTTGCGCCAACACCGTGGCGTTGGATTCCAAAGAGTTGCGGTAATAAATGAGCGCCTCCCCGAGCGAGAACATCTGGAGGAAATAGCGGTTCTCCATCGAGCCGGTCAGCTTGTTCTGGAGGCTGTTCGAGAGCAGCTTGATCGCCTTCAGGTGGGACAGGTAGTGCCGCACGGTGTGGAGCAGGAGCCGCAGGATCAGGTCGTTCTGGCACGCCATGCCCCGGAAATCCCGGCTCGCGAACTGCGGCGGATCGTTGTCCAGGTCGATGATCACCGTCTTCCCGCCCTGGATCAGGATGCCCAGCGAGGACACGTTGAACTCGATCGTCTCCGCCGCCGAGGCGTTGTCCGCGTGCTTCCAGATGATCAGCTTGTACTCGTCGTAGATCTCGGTACGGGAAATCTCGTCCGGGTCCAGGATCGAATCGAGCGTCGCCTGGTCCAGCCCGTAGTCCTGGAGGATCGTCTCCTTTTCCTCCCGCGTCGGATTGCAAATCACCACGATCGAGGCGTTCGGATCGTCGACCGGGACCAGCGCCCCGTCCTTGAACTGGTGGTGATGGATCATGCCGAGGGTGGGGAAAGGGGCGATTGGGCGGAAACCCGCTGCCGGAAAGCCTATGGCGGCAGCGTCACCCGTTTGTGGCGGATGGGAACGCGGGCGTCGAGAGGCGATTGGTGACAGACCGGCGGGCGCGGAGGCGTTTTTCGGGCCCGCCTTCATCCGTCTTGCGGGCGGGCGGGTCCGCATCTTGAATGCCGCTGTCACGCCGCCATGTTCATCCTCAAAAAACTGTTCCAGCTCCGGGATCACGCGAATGTCGAGTCGGAGAAGCCGTTCCTGGAGCACCTCGAGGACTTGCGGCAGACCATCACCAAGATGGTGCTGGTGCTGGTGGTTGCGATGCTCGCCTGCTTTTCGCTCCAGGGCCGCCTGATGCACATCCTGCGGCTGCCCGTGGAAAAGGTCGGCCGCCTGCATGCCGAGGGTCTGATCCCGGAGGAGGACAAGGTCGCCAAGGCGGTCAACGTGGACCAATGGGACCTCGCCAAGAAGATCGAGCGGGCCACCCCGACCCTTTCCCCGGCGGACCTCGCCGCGCTCTACTCCGCCAGCGGTGACGCGGACCTGCCTTTCCACGTCCGCTCCGTGTCCTTGCTCCGCGCCGCCCTCTCTCTGCCGGAGGGATCCAAGCGCGAAGCCTTCCTGAACAGCATCCCCGGAGGCCCCCCGGGCAGCTACTCCGCTTCCGACGTCCAGAAGCAGATCCGCGCTCTGATCGAGTCCAAGGCCAGCCCGGAGTTCGATCCGAAGGGCGGCACCATGTCCGCCCTGAAGCCCACCGAGTCCTTCATGCTTTCGATGAAGCTCGCGTTCTTCGCCGGCATCGTCGTCAGCTTCCCGCTGCTGCTTTACTTCCTCCTCCAGTTCATCCTTCCAGGCCTCCATGGCCACGAGAAGAAGATCCTGTGGCCGGCGCTCGCCATCGGCTTCGGGCTGTTCCTCTTCGGCGTGCTCTTCGCCTACTTCCTGGTGCTGCCGAAGGCCCTGCTGTTCTTCGCCGAATGGGGCAAGGACATGGGCATCTCCAATGACTGGCGCATCGGCGAATACATCTCCTTCGCCACCCAGTTCACCCTCCTCTTCGGGGCCTCCTTCGAGTTGCCGGTGGTGGTCATGGTCTGCGTGAAGCTCGGCCTGCTCGGCTACGAGACGATGAAGAAGACCCGCCGCTACGCCATCGTGGCCATCTTCGTCATCGCCGCCGTGCTCACCCCCACGCCGGACATGATGACCCAGTGCCTCATGGCCGCCCCGATGGTGATCCTCTACGAGGCCTGCATCTGGCTGGCCTGGTGGGACGAGAAGAAAAAGGCGAAGCTCGATGAAGCCGAGGCCCGCGAACGCATGGAACGCCTGCTGCTCGATGCCGAACAGCATCCGGATCCCTACGCCACCGAGGAAGGCGAGGACCAGGGCCTGCCGCAGGTCCGCGCCGCATCCCATCACGAAGAGATCGCTGGGGACCACGACGAACCGCCCGTCGAGCACGACCCGGACCTCCTGCCACCGCCTCCGACCCAGGAAGAACCGCGGAAGGAGTAATCAAGGAGTAGGGACATTCCTGTCCCGTCTCTGGAATATTTGCCAGCGAAGCTGGGTGACCTTTGGAAACGGGACAGGAATGTCCCTGCTCCTTGGCATTACAAACGCCGCGGCGGCTTTCCGTCTCCGCCGCTTGTCTTCGGACGCCGCGGGCGGAATCCTCGCGGCGTTCTTTATGAAACCGTTCCGTCCGTTCTGGCTCGCCGCGCTGGCGTTGTCCGCATTCCCCCTTGCCGCCGTCGCCGCTCCCGCGGAAACGCCGGCCGCCGTTTCCGGCTCCACCGTCACCGACAGCCGCGCGGTGATCGCCAATGACAAGCTCGCCCTCACCGTGATCCTCGACGAGGGCCGCGTTACCGGCGTCCGCCTTGCCGACAAGGTCAATGGCCGCAGCTACGACCTCGGCACCAAGCTCTTCGAATTCTCCGGCGAGGAAACCGACGACGAATACGGCAAGCCCCAGACCTACACCCGCGGTTCGGCCCACTGGGTCGCCTCCAAGCCCGTCGCCGGGAAAATCGAGGCCAAGCCCGATGCCCGCCGCCTCGCCGACCGTGCCGCGGCCCAGACCCTGGAGATCCGCTTCGCCTGGGACGCCTCCGGCAACGAGATCGTCTGGCGCGCCGAACTCCGCGACGGTGCCGCCTACCTCCGCCAGACCGTCACCCTCACCCCGCACATGGACAACGGCGACATCAAGGAGATCAAGCTGCTCGATTTCGCCGCCGACAATGCCCGCGTCCAGGGCTCCGTCCAAGGCGCGCCCGTCACCGTCAACGACACCCTCTACTGCGGCATCGAGCACCCGATGGCCGCGAACAGCGTGAAGGACGGCCGCGTCACCGCCCTGCTCACCCGCAAGACCAAGGTCGCCAATAACAAGCCGCTCGTCGTCTCGTCCATCGTCGGCGTCGCCCAGCCCGGCCAGCTCCGCCGCGAGTTCCAGCTCGGCTACATCAATGCCGAGCGCGCCCGCCCCTACGCCCCGTTCCTGAACTACAACACCTGGTATGACATCGGCTACTTCAGCCGCTTCGATGAAAAGGCCGCCATGGACGTGGTCCGTGCCTACGGCGAGGAGCTGGTGAAGAAGCGCGGCGTGAAGGTGGACAGCTTCCTCTTCGACGATGGCTGGGACGATCCCGCCACCCTCTGGCAGTTCAACAAGGGCATGCCGAACGAGTTCAAGGAAGTCCGCAAGCTGGCCGAAAGCTACGGCGCCAGCCCGGGCGTCTGGTTCTCACCCTGGGGCGGCTACGGCCCGCCGAAGGACGCCCGCATCGCCGCTGCCAACACCGGTCGCGAGAAGGGCAAGGAATACGAGACCAACGAGACCGGCTTCGCCCTCTCCGGAAAGAACTACTACAAGCTCTTCCGCGACATGTGCCTGCGCATGATCCGCGACAATGGCATCAACCACTTCAAGTTCGATGGCACCGGCGACGCCGGCAAGGTCCAGCCGGGCTCCGATTTCGGCAGCGACTTCGAGGCCGTCATCGCCCTCATCGGCGATCTCCGGAAAGAGCGGTCCGATCTCTACATCAACCTCACCACCGGCACCTGGGCCTCGCCGTTCTGGTTCGGCACCGCGGACTCGATCTGGCGTGGCAACTACGACCACGAGTTCATCGGCACCGGCACCCACCGCCAGCAGTGGATCACCTTCCGCGACGCGAACATCTACAAGAACAACGTCGCCGTCTCGCCGTTGTTCCCCATCAACTCGCTGATGGTCCACGGCGTGATCTACGCCAAGCACGCCCGCTGGCTGAACGAGGATCCGGGCAACAACCTGCCGGAGGAAATCTGGTCCGGCTTCGCCTACGGCACCCAGATGGAGGAGATGTACATCACCCCGTCCCTGCTCACCCAGGAGAACTGGGACACCCTCGCCGCCGCCGCGAAGTGGGCCCGTGGCAATGCCGCCACCCTGGTGGACACCCACTGGATCGGTGGCGATCCGGCGAAGCTCGAAACCTACGGTTGGGCCTCCTGGTCGAAGGAAAAGGGTATCCTCTGCCTCCGCAATCCCTCCGACCGCGAGCAAACCTTCTCCGCCACCCCGGCCTCGCTGTTCGAGCTCCCGGCCGGTGCCGCGGGCTCCTACAAGCTGGTTTCCCCGAAGGGTGACACGATCCCCGGCGACGGCACCATCGCCGCCGACAAGCCGCTGGCGATCACCCTGAAGCCCTTCCAGGTGCTCGTCTTCGAGGCGCTGCCGAAGTAGGGCAAGTTTGTAATTCGCCGCATCTCACGGCGGGCATGTTGGAGACGTTCGGGCTTCCTGAACGTCTCCACTTCGCCCATCCGCAACTTGCAAAGTTGCTCTACTACTTCCGCTTCGCGATCTCCGCCTTCACGTTCTCCGGGTTCGGAGCGCCCGGGTTGGTGCGGGCCGCGAGGGCGCGGTCGAGCGAGAACACCGACTTCGCGTCCGCCGTGTAGGCCGGATCGATGGCGGTGAGGTCGAGCTGGTCGAGCGGCACGCCCGTGGCCACGGACTCGGCCACCGCCTTGCCCACCAGCTCGTGCGCGTGGCGGAAAGGCACGCCCTGCTTCACCAGCCAGTCGGCCAGGTCGGTCGCCAGCAGCATCGGGTCGCTGGCCGCGGCGCGGCAGCGCTCGGTGCGGATCTCCATCGCGGCGATCATCTCGGAATTCACCGCGAGGATCAGCTTGAGGGTGTCGATCGAGTCGAAAAGCGGCGGTTTGTCCTCCTGGAGGTCGCGGTTGTAGGTGAGGGGCAGGCCCTTCACGGCGACGAGGAGGTTCATGAGGTTGCCGACGAGGCGGCCGGTCTTGCCGCGGGTCAACTCGCAGACGTCCGGGTTCTTCTTCTGCGGCATCAGCGAGGAGCCGGTGGTGTGCGCATCGGACAGCGTCACGAAGCCGAACTCCGCCGAGCACCACAGGATCAGGTCCTCGCTGAGGCGGGACAGGTGCACGCCGCACAGCGAGATCGCGAACAGCAGCTCGGCGATGTAGTCGCGGTCGGCGATGGCGTCCATCGAGTTGACCGTGACGCCATCGAAGCCGAGTTCCGCGGCGATCGCGCGGCGGTCGAGGTTGATCGTGGAGCCAGCCAGCGCGCCGGAGCCGAGCGGGGAAATGTTGAGCCGTTTCCGGCAATCGACGAGGCGCGAGCTGTCGCGGTCGAGCATCTCGACGTAGGCGAGCAGGTGGTGGCCCACCGTCACCGGCTGGCCGCGCTGGAGGTGGGTGTAGCCCGGCACCACCGTGGCGGCGTGCTTTTCCGCCTGGGAAAGCAGGGCGCTTTTCAGGGTCTCGATCCCGGCCAGCAGCTCGCCGATCTCGTGGCGGGAATACAGGCGGGTATCGGTGGCGACCTGGTCGTTGCGGGAGCGGGCGGTGTGGAGCTTCGCGCCGGCCGCGCCGATGCGCTTGGTCAGCTCCGCCTCGATGTTCATGTGGATGTCCTCCAGCGAGGTCTTGAACTCGAAGCGCCCGGCCTCGATGTCCGCGAGGATCTCCTTCAGCCCGGTCTCGATCTGCGAGAACTCGTCCGCCGTGAGCAGCCCGGCGTTCATCTGGGCGCGCGCGTGGGCGATCGAGCCCGCGATGTCGTGCGGGAACAAACGCCAGTCATACGAGATCGACTCGCCGAATTGTTGGACGAGCGAGGAGGTGTCTTGGGCGAAGCGGCCTTTCCACATGGCGGTAATCGGGGATGGTGCGGACGGCGCGCCCGCGCGCTCCGTGTAACCGCGAACGCCCCCGAGGAAACGCGAAAAATCAAACCGCCGCGAACGCCCGCAGCGAGGCCAGCGTTTGGGCCGCCGCCGCATCCGCGTCCGGACGCGGGAAAATCTCCGCCGAGACATAGCCGGTGTAGTCCGCCTGCCGCAGCGCTGCCACCAGCGGGGCGGGATCGGTGTGGCCCGTGCCCATCGCGAGCCGCTGCGAATCCGCCCAGTGGACATGCCCCAGCCAAGGGCCCGCGGCCATCAGTGCGGCCGCCACGTCGTCCTCCTCGATGTTCATGTGGAAGAGGTCCGCCAGCAGCTTCACGTTCGCGATGCCGCGTTCCTCCAGGAAGGCCGCCGCGGCGGCCTGGAGATTGAAAAGGTTTGTTTCGTAGCGGTTGAGGGCCTCGTAGAGGAATGGCACGCCGTAGGGAGCCGCCGCGGCTCCCGCCTCCTGCAGCGCCTCCGCCAGCCAGTCGAGCGCCTGCTCCCGGCTCACCGTGCCGCCGGATTTTCCCTGCATCGAGCCCAGGATCACCGGCGCGCCGAGCTTCCCGGCGAAGTGGATCATCTCCCGCAGGAAGGTCCGCGCCTTCTCCCGCTGCCCGGCATCGGGATCGGTCAGGGAAAGCCCGTGCTTCACCATGCCTGCACCGGAACCCACCGCTGCGATGGCCAGCTTGTGTTGATCGGCAAGTGCCAGGATTTCCTCCACCGGCACGGCATCCGGTCCCGGCAGGAACAGTTCTACGGCATCGAACCCATGGGCAGCGGCCTTGGCGAAGCCGTCTTCCAGAGTGCCATGGAAGACGAATGGACCTGCCGCCGCCTCGGGAAAGGTGCAGAGGGTGACGGCGGTGCGGAAGGGGGATGGCGCGTGGCTCATTTCAGGCCGATTCCAGGATGATGTTTCCGTAGGGAGTCGCGTCACCGGTGCGGATCAGGCCGATGGCCCCCGGCACCAGTTTCTTGAAATCAACGTGCGGCAGCTTGGTCACCGTCGCGCCCTCGATGGCAGCGAAGGCCGAGTCAAAGCGCGCGATGGTCGCCGCGTCGTTCACCTTCGCGAATTCCTCGGCCTGCCAGATCTTCCCGATCTGGAAATTCGGGGCCAGCACGTTGAGGACGTCCAGCACCGTCGGGATGCCGTGGGTCAGGGAAATGTCCACCGTCTCGATCTCGGGCCAGAATGGGAAAGCCCAGTCGGAAATGACGAGGGTGTTGGTGTGGCGGACGCGCGCCACCAGATCGAGCACGTGCGGATTGAAAATGCCGGATTTCAACATGACGGCGCGCAGCATGAATGCCGCGGCCGGTTTGTCACCTGTTAAAATCTGCGGATCCTTTCGTTTTATCGCAGTCAAAAATCGTCATCAAAAGTAGCGCGAAGCTTGGCTTCGCGTGCAGGTGACGGCGCTTTTCGGAAAAGGGCATTCCCGGTTCCATCGGGCTCTCCTCCACACGCGAAGCCAAGCTTCGCGCTACTCCTTCAGCTTGATCCGGATCTGGCCGTCCTCCACCTGGATGTCCTCCACCCCCGCCAAGCCACCGCGTCGGCCTTGGCCGACGGTGTCGCCCAGCAGGTCGTGGCCCTTCAGGCCGCCCAGCCAGTCGTTCGGCAGGGAAATCCCCCACACCGTCAGGTCATCCAGCACCAGATGCGGCTGGCCCTGGTCGTTGCTGACGAAGAACCGCGCGCGGGCTTTCAGGCGTTTGCCGCCGACCACCGGCAGGTCCTTGTCCAGATCGGTCTCGTAGCGGGCGTGGACCGCGCCCTTCACCAGTTCGAACTTCAGCGTGTTGCCGAGCTGTGTGTTCTCGTTGAGCAGGCCGTTCAGCTCGCGCTCCGTGAGAATGATCTCCTTCGCGCCCTTCTCATAGGTTGGCCGGGCAGGGGCCTGCACAGCCTCCAGCTTTTGTTCCACCGCGGCCTTTTCCTGGGCGCTGAGCTGGACCGGCTGGATCGGCCGGTTGACCCACCACCATGCCCCGATCACCACCAGCAGCACCACGATGATGCTCACGAGGATCGGAACCAGACAGCCGCGCTTCTTCACCGGCGCGGGCGTGGGAGGGGGCACGTCGGACATGGCGGCTCAGCGTTTCTTTCTCAGGCGTTTGCCGGACAGGCGGGCGGCGATCAGGTTCGGGCAGCGGCCCTTGAGGCGCAGTTGCTCGCAGCCAGCCTCGATTTTCAGCGATTGGCGCACCGGGCGAAAGCCCAGCCGGCGCGTCACGCAGTCGTTGATCAGCTCGATGTGGGAGTCCTCGAACTCGACCACCCGGCCGCAGTCGATGCACACCAGATGGTTGTGCGCCGGCTTGTCGACGAAGTTCGGGTCGTAGGTCTTGTGGTTGTCCCCCAGCTCGATCTCCCGCAGCAGCCCGGCCTCCACGAGCAGCGAAAGCGTGCGGTACACCGTGGCACGGGACGCCGTCGAATCGGCGCGGGTCACCCGCTCGAACAACTCGTCGGCGGTGAAATGGTCATCGGTGGCGAAGGCGGCGCGCACGATCACATCGCGCTGGCCGGTGCGGCGCAGGCCTTTTTTGCGGATGAAGGTGTCGAGTCGGTCGAGGACGGCTTGGTCCATGGGTGGCAGCTTAGGCGAGGATTTGTCCGGGAGCCAAGAACCGATGGAACTTCGGGGTTGGAAAAGAACCGGCGGCTGCTTGAATGCCCGCCGATGAGACCCTTGATCCTCGTGGCCCTGACCGCGCTCCTCGCTTCCTGCGCCAGCAGGCAGCCGCTGGTGGTGAAGCAGTTCACCCTCCGCGACGCGGGATCCGATTACAACGAGGACCCCATGATCCGGGGTGAAAAGCTCCGCCGTCTCCACGGGGCCATCGGCGTGAACGAGCAGGCCCAGCGGCTCGGTCAATATTACGACGTGATCTGGTCGGATGCCTCCACCGGTGCCCCGGCCGAGATCGTTTTCGAATACCAGCAGGGGGCCACCGGCAGCCGCGTGAAGCGCCAGACCAAGCAATTCGACGCCTCCGCCACCGCGGGCAAGGCCGAGTTCGCCATCATCGGGGACAACTACACGAAAGGCGGCAAGGTTCTCGCCTGGCGGATCTCCCTCCGCCGCGGCGGACAGGAGATCGCCTCCCGCCGGTCCTATTTGTGGCAATGATTTGACAGAATTAGAACGGATGGGCGGTTGACCCGAACCCCGGATGGAAGTTTAATAGCCTGCACCTCCCGCTTATTGCGGGATGACTCCCGTGACTGCTGAAAATGCCATTCTCGTCGGAACCTACGACGGGTTCACTTGGATTCGATGCGAAGGAAAAGGTTCGTTCCTGACGAGCCCGGCCCTGAAGGAATACGCTGAATCCCGGATCGCCGCCGGTGAGCGCTGTCTCGTCATCGATCTCGCCGCCTGTACCGGCATGGATTCCACCTTCATGGGCACGCTGGCCGGGCTCTCCGCCCGGCTTTCCGCACCGGGGGGCAAGGTCCAGGTCGCCGAGGCGGGCGAGCGCAACCGCCGCTCCCTCGAGGATCTCGGTCTCGACTTTCTCCTGGAGATCGATCCGCCGGTCGCCCCGTGGCGCGGCAAGGTCGATGAAATCCGCGCCTCCCTGTCCCCGCTCCAGGCTCCGGGCCTTCCTGGCCAGCTCGACCGGGCGAAACACGTGCTGGAGGCACACAAGGTTCTTTCTTCCGCCAGTGGCGAGAATGCGAAAAAATTCGCGGGCGTGGTGAGTCTACTCGAGGCGGAGGTCGCCTCGAAACGCAGCGAGGAAGGCTGACCCCCGGTTGTGGATGGGTGGTCGCTGAAATAGGAAACCGGATGTACGCCGCCATCGCATTCACACTTCTCGGCCTGGTGATCCTGGTCGGAGGACTGATCCTGCACGATTGGGCATGGCGGCTGCGGCGGATGAAAACCCGCCTGAAGGATTTGGAAGGCGAGGAGCACCGGATGTTCGCCTTCCTCCACGATCTGGGCAGCGCCATCGAGAGCGACACCACCATCAAGGCGCTCTCCCGCATGATCGTTGATGGCATCGACAAGGTCGTCACCGCCCGCGGCGGGGCCATCTACTACCTCAGCGATGACGGCCAGCACCTGATCCCGGCCTACGTTTCGGAGAACTGCCCGCCGCTGATCGGCGTGCCGGTGGAGATCCGGAAACGCGCCGAGCGCGATCCGCGCGTGCTGGAAAGCCATGTGCGTCTCGCCAAGGTCGGGGTGGACGATGGTATCCTCGGCCACAGCCTGACCGTCGGCGAGGCCATCCGTGTGCCGGACGTGAAAAACCACGACGCCTTCCGCGATGCCTTCATCCGTTACGATGGTGAGGTCGCCGCGCTGGTCGCTCCGCTCCGCCACGCGGGCAAGGACCTCGGGGTGATCGCCGTGGCCCGCCAGCACGAGGATGGCCCCTTCAGCGGTAACGATTTCGCCGTGTTCCGCTCGGTGGCCGAGCAGTCGTCCTTCGCCATAGGCAACGCCAACATCCACCGCGAGGCCCATGAGAAACGGGCCATCGAGAGCGAACTGAAAACCGCCCGGGACGTGCAGCACGTTCTCCTGCCGCAGGCCGATCCGGTCATCGCCGGCTACCGGATCAGCGGCACCAACCTGCCCGCCCGCATCATCAGCGGCGACTACTATGACTACGTGGGCATTGGCGACGACCGCCACGGCATCGCCATCGCCGACGTTTCCGGCAAGGGCGTGGCGGCCGGCCTGCTGATGGCGATGTGCCGCAGCGTGCTCCGCTCCGCCGCCACCGGGGAATACTCCCCGGCCAAGGTGCTTTCCGCCGTCAACCGCCAGCTTTTCCCGGACATCCGCGAGGACATGTTCATCAGCATGGCCTACGCCATCCTCCATCCCTACGAGGGCCGCGTGACCATGGCCCGCGCCGGCCACGATCCCGCCCTGCTCTACCGCCGCCGGGAAGGCACCGTCGAGTTCCTGAAGCCGCCGGGCCTCGCCGTCGGCATCGATGCCGGGGACGTTTTCGAGCGGGTCACCCGCGATTTCGAGATCACCCTCGAAAGCGGCGATTGCCTGCTGTTCTACACCGATGGCGTGAAGGAAGCCGTCGACCCGAAGGAGGAGGAATTCGGCGCCAAGCGTCTCTCCGACGTCTTCCAGGCCGCCGCCCCGCTCGGCGCGGAGGAGATCCTCGCCTCGGTCCAGCGCGAGCTGAAAGCCTTCACCGGCGAAACCTCCCGCCAGATGGACGACATCACGCTCGTCGCCATCGAGAAAAGATAGAGCCCAGAGCCCAGAATCCAGAATCCAGAACCCAGAACCCAGAACCCAGACAAGAAGGGGTGGATTCGGGCCATGGAAAAGTGAGGGGCAGATAGGAGGAATCCACTTCCTACCCAGCAGAGGATTTTCGCATTCCTCTCTTCTCTGGGTTCTGGATTCTGGGCTCTTGAATCTCCGCCGCAGGCGGCGGGCTCAAGACTGCCCGGCCAGACGGTGGTTCATCGCGATCGATGCCCGCAGCGCGCGCATCACCTCCACCAGCCCGCGGTGTGGCTTGGCGGCTTCGGTGCAGTGTGGGTGCCGGGGATTGCGGCTCACGAAGCGCCCGATCTCCGAATGGAGCTGGCGCATCTGGGTCTCGATCAGACCGAGTTCGGCCCGGTGGGTGGAAATCTCGCGGTTCGCGTCCCCGATCACCTGGAAGGCGTGGGACGCCTGTTCCCGGCGGACCTGGCGCTGCTCGGTGAGTTTCGCGTCGCAGGCGTCCAGTTCGACATCGCCGACCTCGATCTTTTCGGCGATCTCCGCCCGCTGTTGCTTCAGCTCGGCGAACTTCTCCTTCAGTTGCTCCAGCTTCTCGCGGGCCGCGATGATTTCCGGGCTGTCGGTGCTCTCCTTGGTGAGTACCTCCAGTTTCATCTTCACCCCGTCGTAGCTGCGGCGGACCTCCCGGGCGCGTGCCACCACCTCGTCGCGCTGGCGGGCCAGCGTTTCGAGGTGGGTCATGATCGCGGTCCGTTCCTCCGTCACCCCTTGCTGGGGCTCGGTCTGGGTATTGAGCAGGCTGGATCGCTCGGCATGCGCCACCGCGAGCTCCTCCTCGCACACGGCGAGGCGCTCGCGGATCGATTCCTGCTCCTTCACCAGCTTCCGCAGGTTCCAGTATTCCACGGACAACTCCTCGATCTCCGCCACCCGTTCCCACACGGACATGCCGAGAAAGGTCTCGGCATCCCGCAGCAGGTGCATCTCGCTGGCCGCGTCCGACATCCGCTTGGTCTTGCGGTGGATGCCGAACGCCTGCGCGACGCGGGCGACGAAGAATTTCGTGGGTGTCATCGGGAAAGCCGGATCAACGGGCGAGCGAAGCCCGAAGATTGGCGATCACGTTGTGATCTTCAAGCGTCGTTGTGTTGCCAGAAACGTCACCTGTGGTGACCAGTTCCTTCAGCAGGCGGCGCATGATCTTGCCGGAGCGGGTCTTCGGCAGGGCTGGGGTGAAGTGGATGTCGTCGGGCTTGGCGATCGCGCCGATCACGGTGCCGACGTGGTTGCGGAGCTTGATCCGGAGTTCCTCGGTGCCCTCGAAGCCTTCCTTCAGGGTCACGAAGGCGACCACGGCCTGGCCCTTGAGGTCGTCCGGGCGGCCGATCACGGCCGATTCCGCCACGGACGCGTGGGCGACCAGGGCGCTCTCGATCTCGGCGGTTCCGAGGCGGTGGCCGGAAACGTTGAGCACGTCATCGAGGCGGCCGATGATCCAGAAATTGCCGTCCTTGTCGCGGCGCGCGCCGTCGCCGGCGGTGTAGAAGCCGGGGAAGTCGGACCAATAGGTCTTCTTGTAGCGGGCCTTGTCGTTGTAGATCGAGCGGGTCATGGACGGCCACGGCTTGCGGATGACCAGGCGGCCGTCCTCGTTGGCTTTGCACTCCTTGCCGGACTCGTCGAGGATCGCCGCGTCCACGCCGAAGAACGGCAGGGTGGCGGTGCCCGGCTTGCACGGGGTCGCGCCCGGCAGCGGGGTGATCATGATGGCACCGGTCTCGGTCTGCCACCAGGTGTCCACGATCGGGCAGCGGGAGCCGCCGATCTTCTTGTAGTACCACATCCAGGCCTCCGGGTTGATCGGCTCGCCCACCGAGCCGAGCAGGCGCAGCGAGGACAGGTCGTGCTTGTCCGGGAACTGGTCGCCCGCCTTGATGAAGGCGCGGATCGCGGTCGGCGCGGTGTAGAAAATCGTGACGCCGTATTCCTCGATCATCTGCCAGAAACGGCCGAAGTCCGGGTGGTTCGGCGCGCCTTCGTACATCACCTGGGTGACGCCGTTGGCCAGCGGGCCGTAGACGATGTAGGAGTGGCCCGTGATCCAGCCGACGTCCGCGGTGCACCAGTAAACGTCGTCATCGCGCATGTCGAAGACATACTTGCAGGTGGCGTAGGTGCCCACGAGGTAGCCACCGGAGGTGTGGAGGATGCCCTTCGGCTTTCCGGTGGAACCGGAGGTGTAGAGGATGAACAGCGGGTGCTCGGAATCGAAGGCCTTGGCCACGTGCTTCGAGGACACCTTGGCGGATTCGTCGTGCCACCACACATCGCGGCCCTCGGTCATCGCGGTCTCGTTGCCGGTGCGCTTCAGTACGATCACCGTCTTGACCTTGTCATACTTCGAAAGCGCCTCGTCCACCGCCGGCTTGAGCGGGACGATCTTGCCGCGGCGCCAGCCGCCGTCGGCGGTCACGATCGCGGTCGCGCCGGAGTCCTCCAGGCGGTCGACGATCGCCTCCGAGGCGAAGCCGCCGAACACCACCGAGTGCACCGCGCCGATGCGGGCGCAGGCGAGCATCGCCACCGCGGCCTCGGGAACCATCGGCATGTAGATCAGCACGCGGTCCTTGGCCTTCACGCCGTTCGCTTCGAGTACGTTGGCGAAGCGGGCCACGTCCTTGGCCAACTGGCCGAAGGTGATCACCCGCTTGTCGCCTGGCTCGCCTTCCCAGATGATGGCGGCCTTGTTCTTGCGCGGGCCCTCGGCGTGGCGGTCCACGCAGTTCTCGGCCACGTTCAGCTTGCCGCCCTGGAACCACTCCGCGTACGGGGCCTTCCAATCGAGCACCTTCTTCCACGGCTTCCGCCACACCAGCTCCTTCGCCTCACGGCCCCAGAAGGTGGAAGGCTTCTCGATCGATTCCTTGTGCAGCGCCTTGTACTGCTTCAGCGAGGAAATGCGGGCCTTCGAGGAGAACTCCTTCGATGGGGTGAAAACGGGATCGGCCGCGTGGCTGGTGACCGGGGCCTTCTTCGACGAGGCCTTTTCTTTCTTCGCGCCCTTGGGCTTCGCGTCCTTTTTGGATGACTTGCTCATGATCGATGGAATGCAGCTAACAAATGGAAAATGAAACCCCGTGCGGGCTCTATGTTGGCTGGGAACCTATGAAAGCCGCTCTCGGGACGACAAGCGTCCGATGAGGTTTTTTCGTCACCCGTTTGAGGTAGGGAAAGCTGCCCACCTAGCTGGTCCTGGAACCTAGGAGGGCGTGTCCCCGTGCCAAATCCCTTCGATCTCGCCCCGGATCTGGCTTCCCCAGGTCGAACGTATCCGGGCCAGGATGCCCCGGATCATCCGATGGGCCTCCCTGAGGTCCAAGACGCCTTCTTCCAATTGGAGGTAATAGCCGCCATCTCCCGCGTAGATGCCCCAAACCGTGGCTCCGATCCGCCACTGGCCTTCTCCCTGACCGTAGTTCAGGGCTTCCCCTTCAGATCCCTCGGGAATCAGGGAGCCCAAATCATCGAGCGACCTGATTGCCAGCCGGGAAGAGTTTCTGAGTGAAATCCTGAGCATCCGCGAATAACGATGAGACCACCATGAGCGCCCCGTGGCCATTCGATCAATCTCCGAACTGCGCGACTTTCACCACTTCCCTGGTGATGCGGGAGCACGAACCCATCACTCATGTCTACCATGACGAAGATGACCACGCATGGCAGTTTCATGCGGCTGACGCAGCGTCGGAGGATCAAATGATGATCGTTGCCTTGAAGGAGGTGGTTGACCTGGATCCCTCGGTTTTGGAAGTGGCGGACTTGCCGCCCGGTTGGATGGCCATCCGGCCCTCCTTGGCTGCGCCGTGGAAGCGAACGCAGGTTCCAGTCGGATAGGATGGGTCTCATCGCTTGGGAGTCCTACTTGTTGGGAATCGCGGAAAGAGTTCAAACCCTACTCAGGGCAATTGATCCCAAGCGGTTTTCCCTGTGGGCAGGCAGTGGTGGCTACAGCGCCATGGACGATGTCGTCCGCTTTTTGGAGGAGGCCATCGAGGAAGCTCTCTCCGAATGTGAAGAAGATACGAGTTTTTTGGCTCATCTCGCTGGATACCTCCATGCCTTGGTGACGCTCGGCCAGGGCACCAGCGGATATGCCATCACCTCCTGTGATGTTGAGGGATGGAAACTGCGAACGATGACGGCGTACAGCCGTCTTCGAGAGGCGAGTCCGGGATCTTTGGAAGAAGCGCGGGATCAGCGGGAATTCTTGCTCTCGCTATTCGAGCGATTGAAGGCGCTTGCGGCCCAAGACTGAGACTTGCCGATCACCGGTGCCGCTTGCTGCCCGGGCGCTTCGGGGTGCGCTCGGAGCGGGAGGTGGCCTGCGGGCGGCCGCGCTTGGCGGGCTTCGGCTTCTTGGTGAGGTCCACCTTGGCGCTGGCGCGCGGTTTCGGTCCCGCGGTCGGGCGGGCGGCGGGTTTCGCCGTTTTCCGGGCGGCCGGTTTGCCGGCGGCTTCCGCGGCGGCGGCGCGGGCCTTCTGGGCCTTTTCCACCGCCTTGCGCTCGTCGAGGATTTCCTTGGTGAAGACCTTGGTGCTGCCCGCGGCTTTCGGGTTCTTCAGCAGCATGCCGATTTCGGTGGCATTGAGCTGCTGGAAATCGCCCGGTTCAAGGTCGCCCAGCCACAGTGAGCCGATGCGCACGCGCAGCAGCTTGGTGACCTGGTAGCCCATCGCCTCGAACATGACGCGGATCTGCCGCTTCGCGCCGTGCTCGAGCACGATCTTGATGCGGCGCGCGGACTGGCGCTCGATCGACTTCGCCTTCAGCTTGCCCTCCGGCGTGTAGATGCCGACGAGGAACTGGTCGAGATGCGGGTTCTCGAACGGTTGATTCGAGGTGACGTGGTACTCCTTCTCCATCGACTTCGATGGATGCATGAGTTTCTGCGTCAGGTCGCCGTCGTTGGTGAGAATGAGGAGCCCTTCCGAATCGCGGTCGAGGCGGCCGACGTGGTGGAGGTGGTGAAGCCCGGGCGGCAGGAATTGGTAGATCGTTTCCCGGCCCAGCTCGTCTTCCTTGGTGCAGACGAAGCCGCGCGGCTTGTGGAAGACCACCACCACCGGCGTCTTGGTGACGACTCGGCGGCCGTCCACCTTCACGTGGTCCTCCGGGCCGATGCGCATCCCGGGATTGGTGCAGGAGTGGCCATTGACCTCCACGCGGCCGGTCTGGATGAACTCGTCACAGCCACGGCGCGAGCCGATGCCGCAGGAGGCGAGGAACTTGTTGAGGCGGATGCCTTCTTCGCTCATGGCTGGAGATCTCGGGAAACGGTCGGGAAAATCTAAACACCGGAACCGGTGTCGTTAAACGCGAAAAAGCGCGGCCCCGCGAGGGATCCGCGCGTTTTGCGGAAAAGCAACGGGAAGGCGATCAGCCCTCGTGCTTGGTCTTCGGCAGACCGATCGGGGTGCGACCGGCTTTCCATTCGCCGCGCTCCTTGAGGAGCTTCACGCGCTCGAAACGCTTGAGGACGGAACGCTTGCCACCAACGGTGCCGCTGGCCTTGAGGCTGTTGTGCTTGGACATGACAGGAAAAAGTTCGGTTTTGGAACGCGGGGCGCGGAACCTAGGAAGGGTTCGCCCGCTTGGCAACCCGAAAATCTAAAAGTTCGGGCTGCCGGGGAAGCAAAATGCTTAAAAATTCCGGATTCAGGGGGCTTCGGGAGTGTCCGGATATTCGACTTTCACGCCCTTGTCGGAGACTTCCGGAGTCTTCACGTAGGGGTCCCAGGTCTTGATGCCGTGGGCGTTCAGCCACGCCAGCTCGGCGGGGAGGCGGCCTTCGAACGACTTGAAATCCTTCCGCGCCTGAGGGGTCCAGGCCGCCTCCGCCATGGCCACCAGCCGCGGCCAGGTCATGAAGTCGCGGCGGGCCTGGGTCTTCATCGTCTCGGTCCACATGCAGGCCTGCATGCCCAGCACCAGCTTCTCGTCCTTCTCGGAGAGCTTCAGGCTGGCGGGGAACTGGTAGACGTCCGCGAGCGGGTTGAAGCCGCCCCAGATCCGGCCGTCCTTGTGGCTGCCATCCTGGACGAAGTCGAAATAGAGCGGCCGGCGCGGGCACAGCACCACCGGGTAGCCGCCGTCCAGCGCCTGGCGCAGCACACCGGGTTTGTCGTGACGCCACCAGAAGACCACCGTCTGGTCCTTCGGCAGGCCGCGGGCCACGATCTCGTCCCAACCGCCGGTCTTGAAGCCCAGCGCGTTCACGGATTTCGCCATCCGGCGGTTGAACCAACCCTCGACGGCGTCGTTGTCCTTCAGGCCTTCCTTTGCCATCAGTTCCTTCACCTCCGGCAGTTCCGGCCATTTTTGCCAGCCGAAGTTCGCCTCATCGCCGCCGAAGTGGATCACCCCGGCGTCCGGGAACAGCCCGCCGACTTCCTTGAGGACGTCGTCGAGGAAGGTCAGAACCTCCTTCTTGGCGGGATTGAAGGTGAAGTGCGGCCACTTTTTCGGCGCGGGCATGCCGCCACCATCGAGCTCCGGGTAGGCGAGCACCGCGGCATCGGCGTGGCCGGGCATGTCGATCTCCGGGACGATGGTGATCTGGCGGGCCTTCGCGTAGGCCACGATGCGCTTGATCTCCTCCTGCGTGTAGAACTGCACCGGCGAGTCGCCGGTGCGCTCGGTCTCGTTGCCGCGGCCGCCGATGGTGGCCAGCTTCGGATACTTTTTGATCTCAATGCGCCAGCCCGAGGAGTCGGTGAGGTGCCAGTGAAAGCGGTTGAGCTTGTAGCGTGCCATCGCGTCGAGCAGGCGCTTCACGGCCACCTCGCCGGAGAAATGGCGGGCCTCGTCGAGCATGTAGCCGCGCCAGCCAAAGCGGGGTGCGTCCTCCACCGAGAGGAAGGGCAGGCTCTTGCCTTGGGTCGAGGCCAGAAGCTGGGCCAGCGACTGCGTGCCGTAGAACAGGCCGGCGTCATCGGCCGCGCTCACCAGCGCGCCGCGGGAGCTGACGTCGAGGCGGTAGCCCTCGCCCTTCGGCGCGGCCTTGTCGCGGACCACCACGATCTGCGGCGTCTCGCCGGAGGAGGCTTGGGACAGGGGTTTTCCCGCGGCGGCGGAAAGATCGAGCAGCGCGACGTCGCTGCCGGTGAAGGGCGCGAGACGGACCTTGGGCGAGGCACCCAGATCGAGCGAGCCGCCCTTTTCCTCCACCTTGGACGGGCGGGGAATCAATGGGACCTCCGCCCACGCGGCACCGGTCGAAAGGATCAAACAAACAATTGGCAAACGGAACATGTCGGCGGCATTCCCGCAAAATTCGTTGTTGTGTTCAATTCCGGAGTTTCCAGCCGACTGCCGCGGAAAGCTTGGCAGTTGTGGGCTTCCGGCGGGCGGGTTGACGAATCCCGCGGACCAAGGCAGGTTCCCGCCGTGAGCGCTCCCACGGTCAATTTCAAGGTCGGCAATGAAAAGCTGATCCGCGTCCTCGATGGCGCGTCCAGCCACCTGCGCGGCCTGCTGGCGAAGCAGGGGCGGCCGGAAGGCGCGCTCCGCATCGCCGTGGTCGGCGGCGGTTGCTCCGGACTCCAATACAAGATGGATCTCGTCGATGGCCCGCGCGACCGTGACATCCTCGTCCCCAGCAACGGGGTGAACGTGGTGATCGATCCGAAGAGCGCGCTGTTCGTCAGCGGCAGCGAGCTGGACTTCTCCGACGACCTCCAGCAGGGCGGCTTCAAGGTCAGCAACCCGAACGCGATCGTGACCTGCTCGTGCGGCGAGAGTTTCGCAGCCTGACAGTTTGTCGGTTTTCAGGGTTCAGTTTTCAGCAAGAGGATGGATGCCTTCGAGACTCTGGGGATTCCCCGCGCGCTGGCGATCTCCGAGGAGGAGCTCCGCGCGGCGTTCCGTGAGGCGGGCAAGCGGGTGCATCCGGATGCGGGCGGCAGCGAGGCGGACTTCGCGCTGGTGCAGCAGGCCTTCGCCACGCTCGCCAGTGCTTCGAAACGACTGAAGCACTGGCTCACGTTGCGCGGCGAGGCGGGCGATGACCGCGGTGTGATCGCCCCGGAGCTGATGGATCTCTTCGGCCAGGTCGGCACGGTGATGCAGCGGGCGGATGCCATCGTCCGCAAGCGAGGCGAGGCCCGCTCGGCGCTGGTGCTGGCGATGCTGGAAGGCGAGACCCAATCGTGCCGTGAGGCGGTGGAGGCGGCGATCTCCAGCGTGGACGCCGCGCTTGCCGTGGAAACGGCGGTCTTTCCCGCCATCGAGACCGGAGAGGTCTCCGCGGCGCAGGCCGCCCGGCATGTCCGCAATCTCGCGTTCCTGGAAAAATGGCGCGCCAACCTCCAGGAGCGCTTCGCCCGCTTGCTCTGAGGAAGGAGTTGAGCCTTTAGGCGAGGAGGGTCTTCCGGGACGCAGAGTCTCTTGAGATCCCAGCCGCAAAGAGGCGCAAAAATCGCAAAAGGGAAGAGCTCATTCCCGGGGATTATCTCCGCCTTCCCGGCACCGGAGGATCGCTCTTTCGAGGTAGTGATCGTAGGGGGACCCGTCCTTGGGCGATTGGGACCGGCAGGCTTCCAACAAGGGCAGTAGTTGGGGATCGCCCAACGATTCGGCGGCTTCGAACGTGACGAAATCGACGTCCGGTCGCAGCAATTCCCGGGCAATGGCCTCCAGTGTTCCGGGGTGACCGGCGAGCGCGAGTTTCTCCAAGGCCTGGCTCCTCACAATCGGATGGGGATCGTCCAAGGCCTTGAGCAAGGCGGGCAGGGCTTGACTGAAATGAGGACCTGATTCCGGCAACCCGAAGATCGCCCAATCCCGCACGTCCCGATCGGGATCGTTCGCCAGATGGATCAGTGTTTCCACCGTCTCGGTCGTGTTCCAGCTCGCGAGAGCATGGGCCACGCCGTAACGAACGGATGGGTCCGGATGCGCCGCGTGTTGGATGAGATGGGGAATGGCCGCCGGATCTCCGCGGAAACCGAGCGCGACCGCCGCTCTTTCCACCACCCGGTTGTCCGGATCGGAGAGCAGGGGGATCAGGATGGCCACGCTCTCCGGCACCCAGGCGCGGTAGGGCTCTCCCCAGCCGAGCTGGGCGAGGATGTCAGCCCCGGTCGCACGGTCGAGAGGGTCGGGGCTGCCAGCATACTCGATGCCGAGATCCAGCTCCTCCCTTCCGGCACGATAGTCAATCAAGGCGAGGTGGACATCGTCGTCGCCCGCTTCCAAGGACTGCCGGTAGCGGGCCGCGCATTCGCGGCTCGTCATCGGATCCTGTTCGTAGCGGAGGTCGATGGGGCGTTCGGGAGGCATGGGCGATATCGACCTTTCCAGTCACGGCAGGCCTTGTCGAGGCGTGGAGGAGGGAGAGATCCCAGCCGCAAAGAGGCGCAAAAATCGCAAAAGGAAGGGATTGGCGAAGTTCGTCTTCTCTCCCTGAAAACTGAACACTGCCAACCCGCAAACTTTCAGGCCTCCGCCTCCCGGAAGACCCTCCTCGCCTGAAGCCTCGACTCCTTTGGCTTGCGCTTGCCGCCGGAACGAGAACCCTGCCGCGCATGAGCGACATCATCCTGGGCATCGATCTCGGCACCACCAATTCCGCGGTGGGCGTGGTGGATTCCGGCTTTCCGATCCTGCTGGCGGACGAAGATGGCCGTCGGATCACGCCGAGCGCGGTGTGGTTCGGAAAGGATGGCGGCACGGAGATCGGCCGCAAGGCGCTGCGCCGCCGCGCACTCGATCCGGGCCGGGTGGTCACCAGCGTGAAGCGCCTGATGGGCCGCCGCTACGCGGAGGAAACCGAGTTTCCGGTGGCGATGGCGCGTGCGGCCGATGGCGGCGTGACCGTGCTCGACCGCACGCCGGAGCAGGTCAGCGCGGAGATCCTCGGCGAGCTGAAGCGGATCGCGGAGTGGCGCTTGGAAACGGCGGTCCACAAGGCGGTGATCACCGTGCCGGCCTATTTCAACGACGCCCAGCGTGCCGCCACCAAACGTGCCGGGGAACTCGCGGGCCTGGAGGTGGTGCGCATCCTCAATGAACCCACCGCCGCGGCGCTGGCTTACGGCCTCGACAAGCTTTCCGAGAAGTCCCGCGTGGCGGTGTACGATTTCGGCGGCGGCACCTTCGATCTCTCGATCCTCGAAATGCAGGACGGCGTGTTCCAGGTGCTCGCCACCCACGGCGACACCCGCCTCGGCGGGGACGATCTCGATCTGGCGTTCGCCCGCCGTGCCGCGACCGTGGGGGGCGTCGATTTCGACACGCTCGATGCCTCCGCCCGGGTGAAGCTGGTGGAGGAAGCGGAGCGGGTGAAATGCGCGCTGTCGTCGGGCGAAGAAGCCGCCTTCCGGGTGCCGTTCTACGATGGAGCGAACAGTTTGGAGGCAGTCATCGCCCGTGCGGATTTCGAGGCCGTGGCAGCTCCGTGGATCGCCAGGACGCTGCGTCACTGCCGCCAGGCCTTGGCGGATGCCACGCTTTCCCCGCAGGATTTGGATGCGGTGGTGCTCGTCGGCGGCAGCACCCGGATTCCGGCGGTTCGCGCCGCGGTGGCGGAGTGTTTCGACCGTGAGCCGGATGTTTCCCAGCACCCGGACGAGGCGGTCGCGCTCGGAGCCACCATCCAAGGCGGCGTGATGAGCGGAGCGCTGCGGAAGATGGTGTTGCTCGACGTGACGCCGCTGAGCCTCGGCATCGAGACCTTCGGCGGGCTGATGAACGTGCTGATTCCGCGCAACACCACCATCCCGTGCAAGGCGGGCGAGATGTTCACCAATGCCGCCGCCGGTCAGGCCTCCATGCGCATCCGCGTGCTCCAAGGCGAACGCGAGATGGCCCGCGACAACTGGGAGCTGGGCGCGTTCGAGGTGGCCTTCGAGGCCCTGCCGAAAGGCCAGGCGCGGGTCGGCGTGCAATTCCGCATCGATGAAAACGGCATCCTCGAGGTGTTGGCGCGCGATGTGGCCACGGGCCAGGACACGATCGTCCAGATCCGGAGCGCGGCGGTGGATGTCGACGACGCCGCGGTGGAGCAGATGGTGAGCGAGTCGGTCGAGCACGCGTTCGATGACATGGCGGAGCGGGTGTTCACCGAGGCTAGGCTGAAGGCGGAGGAGTTGCTTCCCGCCGTGGAGATGGTGCTGGCGCAGGGGCTGGCCACTCCGGAGGAGCAGGGCGAGATCGAGGCGGCATCCACCGCGGTGCGGGAGGCACTGGCGGCGGGTTCCGCCAATCCGCTGAAGGCCGCGGTGCAGCGTTTGGATCAGGCCACCGAGGCCCTGGCCGCGCGGTTGGTGGAAAAGGCGATGGAGGAAGCCCTCGAACGGCGGTGGGCAGATAGTTAGACTTCCCGGCTTGCCAACTTACGGAGTTGGAACGACGGTCGCCAGCCAGTCGGCTGAAAATACATGAGCGGTCTTCCTGTAGAACCACGCATTCGCCCCGATTCCATGGAAGTGGAAGATTCCGGGGCCGAGGTGCCGGTGTTGATCGCCGAGGATATTTCGGCTCCACGCGTGGTGCTTCCCACGCGGCGGAGCACGGCGAATGAGATTCCCGTGCGGGCCGAAGCTGGATTGCGCATTGACTCCCGTTTTTCGCCCGGCCCCCAGAGCCGTGAAACGGCGGGAGCGGGCGAGGGAATTCTAGTCAGTGAACTCGGCAAAGGGGTGGTCCGCTTGGATTCCGAGGTAGCCCTGCCCACCGCGACCCGCACGGAGTCCCTGCCGGTGATGCAACCGCGGGCCCGGCGTGCCAAACTGGAGGGGCGGGATGGCGAGGTCTGGGGGCGTGGGCACCACCGCCATTCCCATCGCTGGTTGTGGTGGTGTGCTTCGGTCGTGTTGGTGGCCATGGCGGGTGGATTCGCCATCCAGCCGTTGCTCGCCAAGCGGAATGAAGCGGGGCGCGTGGCCAACTACGATCTGGTCCAGATGGTCGATGAGCCGGTGCAGACCGAGGATCCCATGGCTTACTTCACCGAGCACTCCGCCGAGGCGGAGCAGGAAATGCGTTCCGTGCTCACGGCTTATGCCCGTGCCCGGCGCTGGCAGGACGTGGAGCCCCTGGTTCGTGATGGCTCCCGCTTCACGGAGGCGCTGGAGAAATATTGGCGGGCGTGGGCCGTGCCTGCGGATTGGCAGCCAGCGGCGGACCTCATGCAATCCTACGGGGCGAGTGGCAACCGGGGGTTCGGCACCATGAGTGGGCTGCTCCCGGACTTCGCTCCCTATTCCGTTTGCTTCGTGCGTGAAGGCGGGAAAATGCTCGTGGATTGGAAGGCCACGGTTGGGTTTGGAACCCCGGCATTTCCGGAGCTTTCGTCCGCCGTATCCAAGGAAGCCGATGTCCGCGTGCTGATCGCGCCGTCCACGTTTTACACGGCTGCCTTTCCCGAATCCCGGTTTCAGGCCTATGGGATCACACGTGAAGGCGCGGACAACATCGTGTGGGGCTACGCCGGGAGAGACAGCGAGGCCGGGAGAAAGTTGGCCGGGATGTTCCAAAGCGGCACCATTCTGGGAAGCAACAACGCTGCTCAGCCGGTGAGGGTGAAGCTGGGCCGCTCCGGTGACGATGCCCTGCCAAACCAGTGGATCGTGCTCGACGTGCTTCACAAGGGGTGGGTCACGCCGTAGAACAACCGGCGTGAGCAAGGAAAACCGTGGATGGTTCCACTGCGGCCGGTGCGGCCGGATGTTCGAGGCCGCCCTCGGGATGGAGGCGCGGGCGTGTCCACATTGCGGCAAGGATCCGTCCATTTTCGGGGAATCGCTCGCCCAGTTGCAACAGCACCCTTCGATTCCGGCCCATCGTCCGACGCCCGCGGAGGAGGCTCCCGGGCGGAAACGTTCGTTCCGCAAGCACCGACGGAACGTCCTAGTGGTGAAACTGCTGGCCGGATGGGTGATCGTGATGGCCCTGTTGGTCCTGGGAGTCCGGCAACTAGGGGACGATGGTGGAGCGACCGATGGAGTCTCGACTTTCGCCGCACCGGGGGCTTACGCCGAAGCGGAGACCCTTCTTCTTCAGAAGGCGTTGCCTTCGTGTGTCCGGAATTTCCAAGCGTTCCTGGCGGCGGGTACGCCGGAGGCGCGGAACCAATATGTGCGGGATCCCATCGCGACGGCGGGGAAGATGGCTCGGTTCTACGCGATGAATCCGATGCCCTCGGTGAACCCGGCCGAGATCCGTCTGCTTTCCCGCAAGGTGTTGAAGCTTGGCACGACTGATGCCATCGGCACCACTTGGTCGGTCACGGACGGCAGGAAGCTGGATGCGGTTTTCGTCGAAGAGGAGGGCGAGTGGCGCTTGGATTGGTATCACTTCGTGCGCTATGGGGATTATCCGTGGCCGCTGTTCGTGTCGGGATCGGGGGGAGACTCCGGGGAGTTCCGTTTGCTCGCCCGCCAGCGCACCTCCACCGGGGATACCCACTCGGGACCATTGAGCCTCACCCTGTACGCGCCCCGTTTCGGTCTGCCCGGAGAACCGGGCGTAGGCTCGCCGGAAATCGAGGTTTCCCGCACCAGTAGCGAGGGATTGCTGCTGATGGCGGCCTTCCAAGAGGCGGCCAAGGGCGAGAAAGCCTTCGACGGGCAATTGTCGAAGGATGATCCGGATGAAATGATCCGGGTGCGGGTCAAGGTGCGGCGGAATGTCGACGACCGTGGCAACCGCCACTTCACGGTCGAGAAGGTGATCGCCTGCCACTGGCTCTCATGGGACGAGGCAGGCGTGGTGCCGCTGACCCCGGAGGAAGCCCTGCAGGCGAAACCGGCGGCGAAGCAGGCTCAGGTGCCCGAGCGCGCGGACTGAGCGAGTGCCTCCCGCATGAACGGCAGCGGATCGGTCTGCGGGAACCAATGCTGGAAGGCCAGCACGCCTTGGTGGAGTAGCAGCGAGATACCGTTCGCGGTGCGGCAGCCAGCGGCGTCCGCGGCGGCCAGCAGTGGGGTCACCGCTGGTTGGTAAATGGTGTCATACACGCACAGGCCGGGGCGGAGGCAGTCCACCTGGAGCGGTGAGCCGTCATCCGGTTTCAGTCCGACCGAGGTGGTGTTCACGATCAGGTCGCAGCGCTGGCAGAGGGATTCCAGCTGCGGGTCGTCGAATGAGAGCGCGATGACCTCGGTGGTCGGCCCGAGCGCGCGCAGGCGTTCGACCAGAGGGCCGAGCTTGTCGAGCGTGCGGTTCACCAGCACCAGCGTTGGCACGCCCTGCATGGCGCACTGGGTGGCGATCGCCTGGCCCGCCCCGCCACCCGCGCCGGCGATCATCACGCTGAAGGTGGAGAGGGGAAACTCGAAGTCATCGATGATGGCGCGGACGAATCCGGGGCCATCGGTGTTGAAGCCGTGGATGCCTTCTGCGTCGAAGCGCACGGTGTTCACCGCGCCCAGCGCGCGGGCGTCCGGATGGACCACCGAGCACGCGGCCAGCGCGTCGAACTTGTGCGGCACGGTCACGTTGCAGCCGATGAACCCCAGTGCCTTCATGCGCGAGAACGCCTCCGCCACCTGGCCGGGGGCCACGTCCACCTTGATGTAGCGGGCGTCGATCCCGGAGGCGTCCAGCGCCGGCTGGTGCATGCGCGGGGAGGACGAGTGCGCGACCGGGTGGCCGATCACCGCCAGGCGCGCGGGCTTGTCGTGGCCGGCATCGAGGCGGTCACGGGAGAGAAGGTCGTCGAGGGTGTAGGGCTGGCTCATGGGTCGGGGATACGCGCGCGCCTTCATAGCAGATCGCGGTCTGCGGACAAGAAGGCGCGCATTCGGGGTTTGGCAACCGTTAAGGCGGATCAAATCGCGAGCACTTCCGCGAGGCGGGCCACGCGGGCCGCGCTACGCTCGCGCCCGAGCAGGCCGAGGATGTCACCGAGATCCGGGCCGCCGGACTTGCCGCTGAGGGCCACGCGTACGGGGAACATCAATTGGCCCGGTTTTGCTCCGGCGGCCTTCGCCGTGTCACCGATGGCATGTTTGGCCGCGTCGGCGGACCATTCGGAGACTCCGGAAAACGCGGCGGCGAGGGCGGACAGCAGCGCCGGTGCCTGGGCGTTGGCCTTCACTTTTTCCAGCGCTTCGGTTTCGTAGGCGAACTCGTCCTGGAGCAGGAAGCCGATCGCCTCCGGCACCTCCTGGAGCAGGCGAACCTTTTCCTTCACGGTGGCGACGGCGGCGGGATAAGCGCCATCCACCGGCAGGCCCGCGCCTTCCACGAACGGAAGCGCGGCCTCGGCGAAGGCTTCCGGAGTGAGTTTCACGAGGTGCTGCTGATTGACCCACGCGCACTTCTCAGGGTCGAAGCGGGCCGGGGCGCGGTTGACGTTTTCGAGCGAGAAGCGATCGACGAGCTGGATTAGCGAGAAGATCTCCTCGTCGGTCTTCGAGGACCAGCCGAGCAGGGCCAGGAAATTGACCACGCCTTCCGGCAGGAAGCCCTGGCGCGGGTAGTCGCCCACCGCCGCGCCTTCGTCGCGCTTCGACATCTTCGAGCCGTCGCCGTTCAGGATGAGCGGAATGTGGGCGTAGAGCGGAGCCGGGGCGCCGAGGGCTTCGAAAAGCTGGAGGTGCTTCGGCGTGTTCATGAGGTGGTCCTCGCCGCGGATCACGTGGGTGATCTTCATTTCGAGGTCGTCCACCACGTTCACGAAATGGAAGACGTAGGAGCCGTCGGAGCGCTTCACGACCATGTCCGGGGTGTTGCTCTCGTCCTCGTAGTTGATCGTCACCTCGCCGCAGACGAGGTCGTTCATGGTGATCTTCTTCCGCTCGAAGCGGAAACGCCATGCGCCGCCGTCCTCGTAGACGCGGTCCTTGGCGCGGAGCACGTCGAACCACTTGTCGTAGACCGCGAGGCGCTCGCTCTGGAAATACGGGCCGTAGCTACCGCCGGCCTGCGGGCCTTCATCCCAGTCCAGGCCGAGCCAGCGCATGCCGGAGAAGATCGCGTCGCGCGCGGCTTCGGTGTTGCGGGCCTCGTCCGTGTCCTCCACGCGCAGCACGAAGGTGCCGCCGTGGTGGCGGGCGAAGAGGAAATTGAACAGCGCGGTGCGCGCTCCGCCGACATGGAGGTAACCGGTCGGCGAGGGGGCGAAGCGGGTGCGGACGGACGACATGCGGGCGGTTTAGTGTCCTCCGCGCCGGGAGTCCAGCGCGGGGCGAGCGTCCGCACCTGGAGCGGGTCATTTCGCGTCGCGGGTTTCCTTCGCAGCTTCCTCCAGTTGCTTCGCCTTGAGGTCGGCGGCTTCCTTCGCGGCGGCGGCCTCGTCCTTGATGGCGGCGGCCTCGCGTTCGCCGGCCTTACGGGTCATTTTGGCCTGGTCTTCGAGGGCGTCGGCGTGGCGTTCGAGAGCCTTGTCCTGGCGCTTCTCTTCTTCCGATTTACAGGAAACGAACGCGATGGACGATCCGGCCAGCAGGATGGTCAGGGTGGGGCGCAGGAGTTTCATGGTGGGTTGGGTTGTGGTTGGTGGGCGGAGCGGGTTGCGATCCGCCACGAATCGTTCCGCAGCGGTCATGCCATTGCAGAAGTCCTTGTAAATGTGGATGTCAACAGGGTGGATTCGGTGCATTCCGCCCGGTGCTCCCCGGGGTGGTTGCATCCTGCGCTAGGTAGTGCGAGGCTCCTGTCTTGCGTGCTGGGAAGACTTGCGAAGACCCTTGTTCGTCCAGTCTGCCATTGAGGGGATCTTCGTCTTCACCCTAGGTTGAATCGACATTCATTTCGCTTTGGCTGGAAAGCATCCAGAGGAGGCTCTGGATTTGGAGTGCGGCGATGCATCGCCGCTTTGAGCGGAGGCGAGGCATCGCCCGGGACAACACCTGCGTTCGCCAACCCGCTCCCTCGTTCCAGACCCACCCCCCTCTCTGGTTCCCGCTCCTCTTCCAGAGCTCCGCTGCCAATCCCGTCGATTCTCTCCGGCACCCAAAGCGGCGATGCCTCGCCGCACTCCAAATCAGAGTCCCCAGCCCCTCAAGGGCCGACAGGACCCTTCCACGCCCCCACGAATCTTCCCCGCACGCAAGGCGGGAGCCTCGCGCTACCTGCTCCTGCTTGGGGTGTCGGAGTTATGCCGTTTTCAATGAGTTGTGTCATTGTTCCGGAGGCATCTCCGACAGCCCGAAAATATATTTTCAGAAAGTGAAAGCCGGTGTGCGGCCATGCGTAACGCACCCTCGAGGACCACTCCCGTGAAAACAACATTCGCCCCTCTGAGGGCACTGGTAGGAAAAGCCGGCCACTTGGCCGGCTGTATCGTTGGGAACATCAATTGGTCGGCACCACCGTGGCTGCGGTGGACCGGCGGCAGGGCCCGGGCACTGGGCCGCCACATGGCGGCGCATCCGCGGGGTTGGGGCATCACCTTGGCGGCGCTCGCGGGAATCGCGGGTGGCATCTGGGGCGGCATGAGATGGTGGGAGGCGCACCGCCCGCGGGTGGTGGTCTACCAGGAGGAGCAGAAGGTGCAGGTGTCATGGACCGCGCCGCCTTCCGCGGGCTTGGGAGTGCCGGAGAAGAACCTGTCACCTTCGCCGGTGACGATCCGGTTTTCACTGCCGGTCGCCCCGCTCGAGAGGGTGGGCAAGGAACCCGGGCCGGGAGTGAAACTGGAACCCGCGCGCCATGGCATCTGGAAATGGCAGGACAACCGCACGCTCGTTTTCACACCGGAGGATCTCTATTGGCCCGCCGCCGCGAAGTATTCGGTGACGCTCGCTCCGGAAGGAATCGCGCCGCTGATGAAGCTCGACCGGACTACGCTGGAGTTCTCCACCGAGCCTTCGGTGGCGATGCTGCGGGATTTCAATTTCTACACCAGCCCGGCGGACCCGACGGTTCATCAGGTGGTCGGGGAGCTGTGGCTCCGTTATCCCGCCACGCAGGAGGACGTGACCCGGCAGGCGCGGCTGGAAGTCATGGGACACACCGCCGTGTTTGCTCCCGCTCCGGACGGCACCCCCGATCTGATGATCACCCAGGGCCAGGACGCCCGGCAGTGGTTTCTGCGCAGCCGGAATTTGATCATCCCCGGGAAGGAGGACTTCGCCAAACTGAGCATCCTCGCCGGGTTGGTTCCGGCGTCCGGAGGCGAGGCGTTGAAGGACACGGCGGAGGTGAAGACCCGGATCCCGGACAAGTTCACCGGCTTCACGATCAGCGGTGCTCAAACCCGGATCATCCGGACCGATGAGGGCGAGCCCCAGCAGTTCCTGTTTATCTCCACCAGCGTGGCATTGGAGAGTTCCGAGATCGCCAGCCATCTTCAGGCGTGGTGGCGGAGTGAGGAGGTGGATGGATGGGACACCGGCGACAAGGCGAGGCTGGAACAGCAGGTGGCCGCGGCGAAGAAGATCCAGTTGATGCCGGTCGAAAGCGAAGCCCCGCTTTCCAACCAGCATGCGTTCCGTTTCATCGAGCCCCGGCCCGGCTTCGTGCTGGTGCGGGTTTCGCCGGGAGTGAAGGCGCCGGGTGGGTTCGAACTCGGCGCTCCCTATCAGGACATCACCGGCGTGCCGGAGTTCCCGAAGGAGGTGCAGATCCTCGGCAAGGGCAACATCCTCACGCTCGGCGGCGCGCGCCGGATGGTGGTGGAGTCCCGCGGGATCGACCACCTGCGGTTCACGGTCGGCCGGGTGCCGATCTCGCAGGTCCAGCATCTCGTCACGCAGAACGACTACGGCGATTTCTCCGATCTGCGGATGAACAGCACGTTTCCTGAAACCAGCCTGGTCCAGCGCTGGCGGAAGCTCGTGAAGGTGCCGCATGAGAACGAGTGGCAGGCGGTGAAGACCGAGCTGGACCTGCACGAGGCTCCGGCGATGTCCGCTCCGGATCGACTGGAAGGCGGCTTCGGTATTTTCGTGGTCGAGGCGGAGGCGGTGAAGAAACTCACCCCGGTCGCGCCGGACACCAGCGTGTTCGGCCGGATCGAAACACCGGATGACGACGACGCGCCGTCCAAGCCCTACCTTTACGAGGAAGGGGAGGATGCGCGGCACGCCGTCGATGGCTGGGTGGAGGATGATGCGGTGCGTTCGCAGCGCGAGGACGATGGCCGCGAGCCCGGCAGGCGGTTCGTAATGATCACCGATCTCGGGTTGGTGGCGAAGACCGGCCCGGACGGAAAGCGCGACGTGTTCGTGATGTCGCTCGGTGCAGGGCAACCGGTGGCGGGGGTGACGCTGAAGGCGCTCGCCCGCAATGGCACGGTGCTCGTGGAAACGGTGACCGGAGCGGATGGCAAGGCGTCGCTGCCCTCACTGGAGGGCTTTGTGCAGGAGCGCCAGCCGGTGGCGGTGCTGGCGGTGAAGGGGAACGACGTGACCTTCCTGCCGTTGCGTCGCAGCCAACTCCAGTCGATGGATTTCTCCCGCTTCGATACCGAGGGCGTGCTCGCGTCCCGGCAGAAGGCGGTGGAAGGATTCGTGTTCACCGAGCGCGGTATCTACCGCCCGGGCGACATGGTGAATGGCGGCGTGCTGGTGCGGCGTCGCGATTGGAGCCCGGTGCTGGAAGGTCTGCCGGTGCGGATCACCCTCACCGATTCGCAGGGGCGCACCGCGGGCGAGCAGAAGATCCGCCTGCCCTACGACGGGTTTTTCGAAGTGAAGCTGCCGCTCACCGAGGGGGCCGTGCTTGGCCAATACCATCTCGCCGCCGCCGTGTTGGATAGCGAGGACCGCGAGCTGTTCCGCCTGGGCCGAGCCTCCTTGAAGGTGGAGGAATTCCAGCCGGACCGGATGAAGGTCGCCACCGTGATCGATCCCGCGCCGGGCGGTGGATGGATGTCGCCGGCTGACGCGAAGGCGAAGGTGTCGGTGAACTCGCTCTTCGGCGAACCCGCGGCCGAGCGCCGGGTGACGATGCGGTTGGAGTATTCGACCGCGGAGTTCTCGTTCGAGGGCTGGGAGGGATTCACCTTCCATGATCCCACCGCGCAGAAGTCGAAATCGCAGGCCGGCCGCACGGTCGACCTCGGCGAGGTGAAGACCGGCGAGGACGGCGTGGCGGAGTTCAACCTGCCGCTCGCCTCGGTGCCGGATGTTTCGTTCCGGATGGCGGTGCTGACGGAGGCCTTCGAGCGCGAGGGAGGCCGCAGCGTCCGCCACGCGCTCACGCAGCTCGTTTCGCCGCTGGAGCAGGTGATCGGCTGGAAGCCGGATGGTGACCTCGATTATCTCGGCAAGGACGCGGTCCGCACTGTGAAGTTCATCGCCCTCGATCGTGCCGCGAAGCCGGTGGCGATGGCCGGCCTGCACAAGCGCTTGATCGAGATCCGCCGCGTGTCCGTGCTCACGAAACAGGACAATGGCAACTACGCCTACGTCTCCACCGAGCGTGAGAAAACCCTGGGCGAGGAGGACCTGGCGTGGCAGCCGGAGGGCATCGACGTCACCGTGCAAACCGGCCAGTCCGGATCGTTCCGTTTGGAAGTGCTGGATGCCGCCAAGCGCCTGATTGCCGCCGTTCCCTACCGCGTGGCGGGCAAGGGCGATCGCAACCGCAGTGTCGACAGCGAGGCCGAGCTGGAACTGGTCCTGAGCAAGGGGGAAGCCCAGCCGGGTGAGGAGATCGAGATCCACCTCACCGCACCCTATGCTGGCGCGGGGCTGGTGACTTTCGAGCGCGATCGAGTGCTCGCCCACCAGTGGTTCCACACCGACACCACCGAGACCACGGTGAAGATGAAGGTGCCGGAGGACATGGGCGGGACGTTGTATGTGAATGCCGCCTTCGTGCGCTCGCCATCGTCGCCGGAGGTGTTCCGCAGCCCGCTCAGCTATGCCGCCGCGCCGTTGAGGGTCGCGCCGCTGCGCCACCAGCTCGGCTTGAAACTGGAAGCACCGAAGGTGGCCCGCCCCGGCACCGAGGTGAAGTTCTCCCTCAGCAGCGACAAGCCCGCCCGCGTGCTGGTCTACGCCGTGGACGAGGGCATCCACCAGATCACGAACTACAAGCTGCCGCGTCCACTCGATTACTTCTCGCGGAAGCAGGCGCTGGAGGTCGAGACGCTGCAATGGCTCGACCTGCTGCTGCCGGAATACCAGTTCCTGAAATCAGCCCCCGCGTTCGGCGGCGATGCCGACTCGGCGCTGGCAATGCACGTCAATCCGTTCAAACGCCGCCAGGAGGCCCCGGTGGTTTACTGGTCGGGGATGGTCGAGTCCGGCCCGCAGGCGAAGGAGTTGAAGTGGCTGGTGCCGGATTACTTCAACGGCAACCTGCGGGTGATGGCGGTGGCCGCCCGCGCCGATGGCATCGGCGTCGCGGAAACCTCCACGCTCGCGCGTTCACCGATCATCCTGTTGCCGAACGCGCCGCTCTTCGCCTCGCCCGGCGATGAGTTCGAGGCCTCGCTGGCCGTGACCTGCAATCTCAATGCGCCCACCGCCACCGACATCAAGGTGACCGTGAAGCCGGGAGCGGAGCTCGAAACGGTCGGCGCGGCGGAAGCCGTGGTGAACCTCGCGCAGGGCAAGGAAGGCATGGTGCGTTTCCGCTTCCGCGCGAAGGACGCGCTGGGTGGCACCGAGCTGAAGTTCACCGCCACCGCTGGCGGCGAAACGGTGAACCGCGCGATCACGCTGAGCGTGCGCCCGGCGTCCCATCATCTCACGAAGGTAACGTCCGGATGGTTCCGCACCGGGAACTATGAAGTGAAGACTACCCGCCAGCTCTATCCGGAGCTGCGCCGGGCCGACGCGATGGGCAGCGTGCTGCCCATCGGGCTGGCACGCGGTTTGGAGGCCTACGTCAGCGGTTATCCCCACGGGTGCAGCGAGCAGATCACCAGCCGCGCGATGGTGAAGCTGCTGGCGTCCACCGAGGTGGACTTCGGGTTGAAACCGGAGGTGGCGGCGGAGCACATCCGCGGCGCGATCGCCCAGCTCGCGAACCGCCAGCAATCGGACGGCGGATTCGGCTACTGGTATTCGGGGGCACCGCGTGCGTTCGAGTTCCATTCGCTCTACGTGCTGCATTTCCTTACCGAGGCGAAACTGCTCGGCCACCCGGTGCCGGAGGACATGATGAAGGGCGCGGTGCGCTACGTCTCGGCGACCGCCCGCGCGCCGATCGGGAACCTCCGCGAGGCCGAGTTGCAGGCCTACGCGATCTACCTGATGGCCCGCAATGGCGAGAACCCCGCGCCCCAGTTGCTGAACCTCCGCGACACACTCACGAAGGCATACGCTGGCAAGTGGGAAGGCTCCAGCACCGCCGCGTGGATGGCCGGTACCTACCGCCTGCTGAAGCAGGACAAGGAGGGCGCGAAGTTGATGGCCGCCTGTATGGACGCACGCGCCAAGAACCCGCCGCAACCCGAGCCCGTGTTCTGGTATGACCGCACTCCGGATGCCGAGGCGCTGAAGATCTTCTACGTCCGCTGCCGGCACTTCCCGGAGGACGCGAAGGACTTCGGCTACGACGATCTGGCACCGGTGATGGAGCCGCTGAAGAAGGAGAACTTCACCACGCTCACTGCCTCGTTCATGACGCTCGCGTTGAAAGCCTACGGGGATGCCGCGGCGAAGACCGGCCTGGAGTTGACGCTGGTGGCGAAGCCGCCATCCGGCGCGGAAACCGTGCTGGCGGGACCCGCGAAAGGCATCGTCCGTTCGCCGTTCCCGGTGGGCAGCGCCTCGGTCGGCATCCGCCGGAAACAGAACGGCTCCGGTGACATCGGCGCGTTCTTCCAGGTCACCGAACAGGGCTACGACCGCGGCAAGCCGCCGGGACCGGAAACCAGCGGTCTCGGGGTGTTCCGCGAGATCAAGCCGGTGGACACGTCCCATCCGGTGCGGCCCGGCGATTCCATCGCCGTCACCTTGCGGGTGCGGAACCTCTCGACCCGCTCCCTCACCAATGTCGCGGTGGTCGACCTGCTGCCCGCGGGCTTCGAGGTGGTCGCGGGTGACCTGAAGTCCGGCGCTGGCACGGTGGCGGGCACCACCTTCGCGGAGCTCCGCGAGGACCGCAGCCTGTTCTACCTGGACCTTGGTGGAAACGGCGAATGGTCGGTGAGCTACCGCATGAAGGCGGTCAGCCCCGGCTCGTTCGTCGTGCCGCCCGCGATGGCGGAGGACATGTATGATCGCGGCCGGCACGGCTTGTCCGAGCCGACCCGCATCGAGGTGAAACCCGCGCTGTGATCCTGCCGTGCGTGCGTGGTGGCACAAACTGAAATCCTGGAGGCGGCCGGTCCTGCGGTCGGCCGCCCTCCTTTCCCTCGTGCTCGGCGCGGGCTGGTGCCTGTTGCCGAAGCCGGAACTCTATCCGCCGGATCTCGGGTGGTCGCGCGTCGTGCGGGACCGCCATGGCGCGGTGCTTCACATTTCGCCCGCGCCGGATGGCCGCTACCGCTTGCGCACGCCGCTGGCGGAGATCCATCCGACGATGGTGCGGGCCACTTTGGAGAAGGAGGACCGTTGGTTCCGATGGCATCCCGGGGTGAACCCGGTGGCGGTGGCGCGCTCGTTGTGGGGCGTGGCCACTGGTCGACCGTTGGGCGGCGCGTCCACGCTTACCATGCAGGTGGCGCGGATGCGCTGGGGCCTCCAGACCCGCGGCCCGGGAGGCAAGCTGTTACAGATGTTCCGGGCGATCCAGCTCGAGCGCCATTACACGAAGGACCAGATCCTCGAGGCCTACTGCGACCTCGCGCCGTATGGCGGGAACGTCGAGGGCATCGGCGCGGCCGCGCGGCTGTGGTGCGGGAAATCGGCCGCCGATCTCAGCGAGCGCGAGTCGTTCGCGCTCGGCATCATCCCGCAGAGTCCGGCCACCCGCCATCCCGGGCGGGCAGGGGACCAATCGCGGATCGCCGTGGCGCAGGCCCGCCTTCAAGCCGGGCTCGCGGGCCCGGAGGCGCTGCGCGACGATCCACTGGCCGCTTCGTTCACGCTGGTGCCGCCGGGCGAGCCTCCGCACCGCGCGCCGCATTTCTGCCGCCGGATGATGAACGAGGACGCCTCCGCGGTGGTCGACACCACGCTCGATCTGGAGATCCAGGATGTGCTGGAGCAGGGCATCGCCGCTTGTCTCGACCGCACGTCGGAAAGCGGCATCCGCAATGCCTGCGCCGTGCTCGTGCATGCGCCCTCCCGGCAGGTGCTCGGCTACGTCGGCTCCGGCAATTACGGGGACCGGAGCATCCAAGGGATGGTCGATGGGCTGCGGGCCCGGCGTTCGCCCGGCTCGGCGCTGAAGCCGTTCATCTACGGTCTGGCGATCGACCAGGGGCTGATCCATCCCCGCAGCCTGCTGGTGGACGCGCCGATGGCCTTCGGCGACTACAATCCGGAGAACTTCGAGGGTGAGTTCATGGGCCCGGTCACCGCCCGCGAGGCTCTGGTCCGCAGCCGCAACATCCCCGCCGTGGATCTGGCGCGGCGGTTGCAGGGGGAGGGGCTCTACGGTTTCCTGAAACACGGCGGCGTCAGGCTCGATCGACCGGAGTCTTACTATGGTCTTAGTATATCGCTCGGTGGGGCCGGGATCACGCCGCTGGAACTGGCGCGCCTCTACGCCGCGCTGGCGGACGATGGCGTTTCCCGGCCGCTTGTGTTCCGGACGGGGCCGCCCCGCCCGGAGGCCGGGCCGCCCCTGCTCAGCGAGGCCGCACGGTTCCTGGTGCTGGACATGCTCCGCGGCACCGGGGAACTGGGCGCGGACTACGGGTTCTCCCGCGCCGATCCGGCGGTGGCGTGGAAGACCGGCACCTCCCACGGGTTTCGCGACGCGTGGGCCGCGGGCGTGCGCGGCGATCACGTGTTGGTGGTGTGGATGGGGAATTTCAGCGGCCGGGGGAACAACGCGCTCGTCGCCCGGCGGACCGCCGCCCCGCTGTTGTTCGAATTGTTCGCGCGTCTTCACCTGCCGGATCGGGTGAAGGAAGCCCCCGCCACCGTCGGGCAGGTCGATCTGTGCGCGCTGTCCGGCTGTCTGCCGGGGCCGCATTGCCCGCACCTCGTCCGCGGGTGGTTCGTGCCCGGGGTTTCGCCGATCGGCATGTGCGAGCTGCACCGCGAGATCCTGGTCGATGGCTCCACCGGCGCGCGGGTGGCGTGGAACGACGGTCGGCCGGGCCTGCGGCGGGAGGTCTACGAATTCTGGCCGCCGGACATGCTCGCTCTGTTCCGGAAGGCAGGCCTGCCGCGCCGCGAACCGCCGGCTCCGGAGAATGGCACGGCGGGGATCGAGGGCCTCGATCCCGGGGCCGCGCCGCTGATCCTCTCGCCGCTGCCGAACCGGCTCTACTTCACCGGCACCGAAGACATCACCTTGAAAGCCAAACCCGCCGCCGGGGTGGCGACGGTCTACTGGTTCTGCGACGAGGCGTTCCTGGGCCAAAGCACCGCCAATGGCGGGCTGCCGTGGCAACCCACGCCCGGGAAACGGAAGCTCCGGGTGGTGGACGACCACGGCCGCTCGGCCACCCTGGTGGTGACCGTCAAGGTGCCGTAGCGGGCGGCCCGTTTCAGGCCTTGAAGAAAATGCTGTCGATCTGCAACTGGCGCATCAGCTTCTTGCTGAAGTAGCCGGGGATGATGAAGTGCGTCTCGTAGCCCTTCGCCTTCAGCCAGGCGGTGATGTCATCGAAGGTGCTTTCCCCTTGATAAAGAGGGATCATCGAGAGCTCCAACTGCCAGCCGGCGATGCGGTTCGCGGCGATGGTTCCGGTCGAGCCCTCCAGCACCGGCATTTCGAAGCCCTGCGTGTCGACCTTCACGAAGACCTTGTCCCCTGCTTCCACGAATTCGTTGAAGAGACTGTCCACGGTTTTCACCTGCACGGTTTCGGTGGTCACGATGCGGGACTTCGGCAGAGCCTCCAGCATCGGATCCGCCACCGGCAGGATCGAGCTCATGTCGTTGTTCTGGGAAACATTGATGCTCACTTCGCCGGCCTCCGCGCCCACGGCCATGCGGGGTGCGATGGTCCACTTCGAATCCTTCGCCGCCAGGGTCTCGAGCGTGCGGTGGTTTTCGGAAAGCGGTTCGAAGGAGACGATGCGCCCGCGGAAACCCGCGGCGCGCAGTTTCTCTGCGTACTGTCCCACGTTCGCGCCGATGTCGAAGACCACCGTGATACGGTGGTGATCCAGCAGCGAAACCAGACGCTCGAAGTTCGGATTCGGGGCGTTGGTCGGGGCGGGCTTTTTCTTGAACAAGCGCATGGGCCGACAGGATTTCATCCGGATCGCCCGATGTAAAGCCGGGGCGGCTCAGGCTTATGTGTCGGTATCGCCCGTGTCCGCCGTGAGTTGAGGCAAGACATCGGCGTACCAGGCGCAGTTCAAGTTGAGCCGTTCATCTTCGTGGACGTCGCGGTTGGTCACGTCCAGCCGCGCGGCGTGGATACCGAGCAGCCACCACGGCAGCCCCTTGCGGCCGGAGGTGCGGCCCGGCTTTTTCAGCACCACCGGAGCGCCGCTGGTGCCGCGGTGCATCCGCGCGTCGGTGAGGAAGTAGCCGTTGCCCTGGAACCGGATGCCGAAGGACGAGGCGATCATCGCCCGCCGGGCGATCGGCAGATGGTGGAAGGTGTCGTGGAAACCGAGCGGGAAACCCGCCACCATCGCGGCGGTGCCGATTTCCACCTGATCCAGGTTCTTGACCAGTGATTGCGGTGAGAATGCGAGGTAAACGAAGGTTTCCGGCAGCTTGTCCCGTTCGAGCTCCACCACGACGACGTCGATCGGTCCGGCGGTATCCGCGGTTTCCCGCCACTGCGGGACGCCATCGATGTAGAGCGGGATCACGTAGCCGGTGACCGCCGCGACATTGTCCGGGTCGATGTGGAGTTCGATCTCCAGATGTTCGGGCACATGGCCGGAAACCTCATCGACCACCACGTGGCGGTTGGTGACGAGAAACAGGCGGCCACCGGTTTCGTAGAAGAAGCCGGTGGCGTTGGTCAGCGGGCCCAGGGAATTGGCCGTGGTGACCTTGGTGACGGCGAGCAGCAGCGATTCGACCATGCGGTTCTAACATACCGCACTTTCCGGGCCGGGAAACCGGAGGATTTCACAAATCCGCGTCCGCGTGCGGACCGCTCACCGGCCGGTCGGAGTAAACGATGCAGCCGTCGATGGCGGCGTCGCCCAGGATCGTCGCGCCCGGCCAGACGACCGAGTCGCGGACCACGGCTCCGGCCTCGATGACCGCGCCGGGCCCCACCGCGCTGCGCTCGACGATCGCGCGCGGATCGACCTTCGCGTCCGGATGGATCAGCGGGCCGAGGTCGAGCAGCGTGCGGTGGGCCAGCAGGTAGCTCACCCGGTCGCCGAGGTCCATCCAGTGGCCCTCGTCCAGCACCACCGCGCCGAGGCGGCCCTCCTGCGCCAGTTTCAGGAAGGCGGGGATCACGGAGACCTTTTCGCCGGCGGGCAGGTAATCGAGGAATTCGCGGTTCACGCAGTAGATCCCGCTGAACAGGTGGGAGCCCTCGCTGCGACCGAGCATCTTGCGGATATCCGTCACCCGGCGGCCGGATTCATCCAGCGCGATGTGCTGGGCCTCGCCGTGGGAGCGCAGCGCCAGCGTCACCGGCAGGCCGGAGGCCCGGTGCTCGTCGACCAGCCGCTGGAGCGGCATGGTGGTGAAAATGTCGCCGTTGTGGATCAGGAGCGGGCCGTCCTCGATCCAGTGGTGCAGGTTTTTCAGCCCACCGCCGGTTTCGAGCAGGTCCGGCTCCTGGAACAGGTGGACCGGGCGGTCGTGCCAGTGGCCGAACTCCGCCAGCAGGCCGTTCCCCCCCTCCAGCCCAGGGTGGGTCCAGGCTCCGTTCGGGATGCCGAAGGTCTCGTCCCGCCACAATTCCGGCAGGTGGTGGGTGTTGATCGCGAAACGGCGGATGCCGACCGCTTCGCAGGTGTCCAAGGCGCGCTCCGCCAGCGACTTGTGGAAAAGCGGGATCAGCGGCTTGGGCAGCCGCGTGGTCAGCGGACGCAGGCGGGTGCCCAGTCCGGCGCCGAGGATGAATGCCTGATGCACACGCGGGGTTTGGCGATCTCCGGACCAGCTCGCAAGCCTCCCGCGCCTTTTTGTTTGAGAAATCGGCGATTTTATCGCGTATCGGCATTCCTCATGAGGCATGCTTCTGCTCTATTGCTAACCCTCTCCGCGCCCGCGGCCATGGCCGTTCCGGAGGGATTCATCGTCCGGGATTTCGCCGGACCACCCCAGGTCGAGTATCCGACCGCCGCCACCGCCGCTGCCAACGGAGATGTCTACATCTCCTCGGACAAGAATGGCTCGCTCGGTCACAAGCCGAAATTCGGCAAGATCGTCCGCGCCACCGACACCGATGGCGACGGCAAGGCTGACAAGTTCCAGGACTTCGTGCCGGATGTGAACAGCCCCCGTGGCGGTCATTTCGTCAATGGCACCCTGTATTTGATCCACCCGCCGTACCTCACCAGCTACCGCGACACCAATGGTGACGGCGTGGCCGATGAGGAGAAGCAGCTCGTGAAGGGCTTCGGCTGGGGCATCGAGCACCCGCGCGGTGCCGACCACACCACCAATGGCGTCCGCATGGGCATCGACGGCTGGCTCTACGTGGCGGTCGGCGACTTCGGCATGCCCGACGCGGTCGGTGCCGATGGCAAGCACATGATCCTCAATGGCGGCGGCGTGGTCCGCGTCCGTCCGGATGGCTCCGAAATCGAGCCCTACGCGGTGATGACCCGCAACATCTGTGACGTCGCCATCTCGCCGTACCTGGACATGTTCTCCCGGGACAACACCAACGACGGCAAGGGCTGGAACACCCGTTTCCACCACTTCACCGAGCTGGGCGACCACGGCTACCCGCGCCTTTACCAGAAGTTCGCCGATGAGGCGATCAAGCCGCTGGCCGACTACGGCGGCGGTTCCGGCACCGGTGCCCTCTACCTCCACGAGCCGGGTTTCCCGAAGGATTTCGGCGATTCCGTGTTCACCTGTGACTGGACCGTCGGCGGGATTTTCCGCCACCCGATGAAGCCCTTCGAGGCTTCGTTCGTCGCCAAGCAGGAGGTTTTCGAGAAGTACCCGCACGCCATCGACATCGACGTCGACGGCTCGTCCCGCCTCTACATGGTGGACTGGCGCAACGGCGGCTTCGATTTCAACAACAAGGAAGTCGGCATGATCCACCAGGCGGTCTGCCCGGGTGAGAAGCCGGCCCAGTATGTCGACGTGACCAAGGCCAAGGACGCCGATCTGCCGGCCCTCGTGGGTTCCCGCAGCGCCGTCCAGCGCCTGGAAGCCCAGCGCGAGATCATCAAGCGCGGCCAGAAGCCTGTCTTCGCCGAAGGGGTCTTCGGCATCGCCAAGGACGCCAAGCAGCCGGTCTACGCCCGCGTGGCCGCGATCTTCACATTCAAGCAGCTCTACGGCAAGGGCAGCACCAAGTCGCTCTCCGAGCTGGTCGCCGATGCGGCCGTGCGGGAGTTCGCCCTGCGTGCCATGACCGACCGCCTCGGTGAGCTGGAAGGCGTGCCCGTCCAGCCTTACATCGAGGGTCTCAAGGATCCGAACGCCCGTGTCCGCCTGCAGGCGCTCATCGGTCTCGCCCGCCTCAAGGCGAAGGACGCCGCCCCGGCGATCCTCACCGCCGCCGGCACCTGGCCGACCGATGAGTCGAAGCTGGAGGAAGGCGCCCACTACCGCCTGCCCCACACCGCCGTGAAGGCGCTGGTGCAGATCGGCAATGCCAAGGCCTGCCTCACCGCCGTGGCCTCCCCGGCCATGCGTCCGATCGCCCTGCGCGCGCTTCAGGAAATGCATACCGATGAATCGGTGGATGGCCTGATCAAGATCGCGGACGGTTCGAAGGATCCGGCCGTGGTGAAAGGCGTGCTCGGTGCCCTGGCCCGCCTCTACAACGAGGAGAAGCCCTGGGACCTGAAGTCCTGGTGGAACACCCGCCCGGATGATCGCGGCCCGTATTTCGAGCCGGTGACCTGGGCGGCGACGCCGAAGGTCAAGCAGGCCATCGAGCGGAATTTCTCCAAGGTCGCCCCGACCGACAGCCAGGCCTTCGTCGAAACCCTCGCCACCAACCGCATCCAGGTCAGCGACCTGAAGCTCGGTGGTCTCGACCCGCTGGTGGTTGCCCTCGGCTCCACCAATCCGGACGCTTCGCAGGTCCAGATCCTGCTGGCCGCCGCCAAGGACGCCAAGCGCCCGTGGGACCAGCGCTCCGGTGCCTACCAGGCCCTGATGCGCGCCCCGGCCGACCAGGTCAGCACGCTGCGCCTCGCCGTGCTCTCCACCTGGACCGCGGAGAATCCGGTTCCGGCCGCCGCGTCCCAGCTCGAAGCCGACTTCGTCAATGAGTCGCAGCGCGGCTTGGAAATTCCGAAGCTCCGTGACCTCGCCGCCAAGCAGAGCGACGCCGCCAGCCGCATCGCCTGGAAGGCCATGCTGACCGTGATGAACAGCCCGCTGGCCAAGGCCGGTCCGAAGGCGGAGGTGAAGAAGTTCGTGGATGAGAACCCGCGCGAAGTGGGCTTCTTCCTCGCGCTGAAGGACCTCAAGCTCCCGGGCTTCGACAAGCAGATCGACGCGGGTATCAACCACAGCGACAACGAGCTGACCATCGCCGCCGCCAAGGCCGCGAAGGAAGCCGCCGGTTCCTCCGCCCACTCCACGGGCAAGAAGGTTGCCGGGCTGCCCTACGACCAGGTGCTGAAGGCCGCCATGACCGGCAAGGGCGATGTCAACGCCGGCAAGGCGCTCTTCACCTCCCGCGGCTGCATCGCCTGCCACAGCATCGACCCGAACGCCGAGCAGAAGGGCCCGTATCTCGGTGCTGCTGGCGCGAAGTTCACGCGCGACTACCTCATCGACTCCGTGCTGGAGCCGAGCAAGGTGGTGGCCCAGGGCTTCCAGACCACGATGTTCACGATGAAGGACGGCACGCCGAAGATGGGCTTCGTCACCGGTGAGGCCGACGGCGTCATCGAGATGCGCGACATCACCGGTCAGGTCACCAAGCTCAAGCGCGACGACGTCAAGGATGAGAAGCACATGACCGAGTCGATGATGCCCCCGGGCCTCGCCGCCGATCTGACCGTGGAGGACTTCACCTCGCTGATCGAGTATCTCTCCACCCTCAAGGCGGTGGGTGGCTGATCACGGCTGGCGCTTCGAATACCGAATCACCGAATGACCAAGGGCGGATGGGAAACCATCCGCCCTTTTTTGTAGCCGAAAGCTCCGCTTTCGGAATGTAGGGGGAAGCTCCAGCTTTCCCTCTTCCGGGGGGATCGCTTGGTCTGTCCGCCACCGCCAACTGGAGCTGGCGGAGACATTCTGAAAGCAGAGCTTTCAGCTACGATCCATGGCGGATCGAAATCCGCCACTCCTTGGATCATAACCGCGGATCGGTCACGCGCGTGGCGTTCACCAACTGCGACTTCCTGCGGAAGCCCGCCAGCGTCCGGTATTCCTTCGGCGTGATCGGATAGGGTCCCGCGAACTCGACCTCGTGGCGGTTCTCGATGTTGGTCCGGCAGGCGAAGGCTTGCTTGGATTCGAGGTAGTAGAGGATCAGGTAATGCCGGTCCTTGTTGGACATCTCGGCGATGAAATCCGGCAGGCCTTTTTTCGACACGAACAGGGCGACGTCCGGGAACAACCTCGCGTGCCCCATCAGCCGCTCCATGCCGAAGCTCGGCGGCTCCGCGCGCACCAGCATGATGCGGTCGTTCGCCTCGTTGGCGGTCCACCCCGCCACCCATGCATTCGACACCGGCGAGCAGCCGGTGAAGCTGGCAATGGCGAGGACGGCGAGCAGTCGGAGAGGATTCATAGGGTGGTCAGCGGCCTTTCGCGCGCGGCGTCCGGCGGTCGCGTTCGATGATGGCCGCGATGGCATGAACATTCGGCCGGCTGCACTCGGAATCAATGAAGAATGCGGTCTCCATCGGCACCAGATACTCCACCGCCGAGTTGATGCCCACCAAGTCGCCGTGGGAGTCCAGCACCGGGCCGCCGCTGTCGCCGGGCTGGAGAGGCATGTCGATCTTGAACTTGCGGTTGCCGGTGAAGGGGCTTTCCGGCGGGATCTCGGTGGAGAGTTTCCCCGGCGAGGTGCGGAAGCCGGTGGCGATGCCCGCGTGGATCACCGGCGTGCCGACCGGCAGCCAGTGGTCCGGAGCGGTCCACTGGTAGTGGAAGGGAGTGGGCATCGGCGCGTGGAGCACGGCCACGTCCGCGCCGTAGGAACGCCACACGATCCGGGCCTTGGCGTAGCGGACGTTGCCGCCGTTGCGATAGACCACGAACACCTTCCGGCCCGCGGACTGGGCCAGCACGTGATCGGCGGTGAGGAAGTAGCCGTCGGCGGTGATCGGGGTGGCGGAGCCGCCATCGGTGTCGCCCGGGGAATTCACCAGCTTGAAGCGGCTGCCTGCCGAGCCGGAGAGCACGGCCCGGTTCGTCACCACCACCGCGGTGAGGCGCTGGGACGCGGCGTGGCGGGCGGCGGGACCGGGGATCGTGGGATCAGGCGGCGGAGCCGAACAGGCCTGCAACGACACCGCGCCGATCACGGCGGTCATGAGCCACTTGAGCGATTGCTGCATCCCGGAACAGTGATACACGGTTCCGCACCGGAGTCACCGGGATTTCGTGTTAGGGAGCAAAGTTCAATCTCCGCCCAGCAAGGCTTCCGCGGCCTTGCGATAGGGCGAGGGCATTGCCAGGGCGGCGATCGCCTCCTCCGCGTGCCAGGATTCGCCCTCGCGCGCGGGCACCGGGCCGGTGCCGTGGATGTGCATTGTCACATGGAAACGGGTGATGCCGTAGGTGCGGGTGGCGATTTCCGGCAGCACGGCGGTCTCCTCCGGCGTGCGTTCGGGGAGTTTCCACAGGCCCTGGCGGCGCTTGCCCTGCTCCTGGTGGAGGAGGATGCGGCCCTCACGGTCGCGGGCCCACAGCACGTGGGTGTGGACGCGCTCGGTCTTCGGCTTGGCGGTCTTCACCGGCAGCGCGGCAGGTTCAAGGGTCTTGCAGAAGGAGGCCACCGGGCAGGCGAGGCAATCGGGCACGCCGGGGCGGCAGTGGGTCTGCCCCAGCTCCATGATCGCGGAGTTGTAAATGCGCGGGCGGGTCGGGTCGGCGAGTTGGTCGGCCAGCTCCCACAGGTGTTTCAGGCCGGCCGGGGAATCGACGGTGCCGTGGTAATCCACCAGCCGCGACAGCACGCGGGCGACATTGCCATCCACCACCGCCGCGGGCTGGTCGTGGGCGAAGGCTCGCAGGGCGTTGGCGGTGTAGCGGCCGATGCCGGGCAGCTTCTGGAGCGCGTCCAGTTCGGCCGGGAAACCGCCCGCCGCGGTGACCGCCCGCGCCGTTTCCCGCAGCATCCGGGCCCGGCGGTAGTAGCCGAGGCCCTCCCACGCCTTGAGCAGCGGCTCGTCCTCCGCCACCGCCAGTGCCTGCGGGGTGGGAAACAGCGCGAGGAACCGGGTGTAGTAACCGCGGCCGAGCACGGTGGCGATCTGCGTCTGTTGGAGCATCACCTCCGAGATCAGGATCGCCCATGGATCGGTGGTGCGGCGCCACGGGTAGTCCTTGCCATTCTTCCCGAACCACTCCGCCAGCGCGTCGCGGAACGCCTGCGGTTCCTGCAGCGGGTCATGGGTGGCACGGGGCTTCAGCACGCGGCGACCATGGCGCGGAAATTCCGGATTTCGATGTCGTTTTCGGGTTTCGGTTTCCGATTTCCAACAGGCACACTCCCGCCATGGCACTCACCTCGTTCACCGCCCCGCTCACCGCCGCCCAGGCGAAGACCCTGCGCGAGGTGCTGGAGCGTCAGGGCTTCGATTTCGAACCGAAGCAGTACGCCCTCTACTCCGCACGGAAGGGGAAGCTGAACGTCACTGTCTATGAAAAGGGGCCGAAGGTGCTGGTGCAGGGCAAGGACACCGAGGACTTCATCAGCTTCACGCTGGAGCCGGAGGTGCTCGGCGAGGCGAAGCTCGGCTACGAGGAGGTGAACGATCCCGAGATGTTCCAGCCGCACTTCGGCATCGATGAAAGCGGGAAGGGCGACTTCTTCGGGCCGCTGGTGATCGCCGGCGTCTACACCGATGGCAGCGTGGTGCGGAAGCTGATGGAGGCCGGCATCATGGACTCGAAACGTATTTCCAGCGCCGCCAAGATCCGCAAGCTGGCGGAGGTCATCCGCAACACCCCCGGCTGCCAGTCCGAGGTCGTGGCCATCGGGCCGGAGAAATACAACGAGATGCACGCCTCGTTCGGGAATCTCAACCGCCTGCTGGCGTGGGGCCACGCGCGCGTGATCGAGCTGCTGCTGGCGAAGCGCCCGGATTGCCCGCGTGCGCTCAGCGACCAGTTCGCGCAGCCGCAGGTGCTCCAGCGCGCCCTCAAACAGAAGGGCCTCACCATCCAGCTCGACCAGCGGACCAAGGGCGAATCCGACATCGCCGTGGCGGCCGCCTCGATCCTCGCCCGCGAGCGTTTCGTGTCCTGGATGGACAAGACCTCCGAGGCCTGCGGGGTGACCCTGCCGCTCGGCGCGTCCGCCGCCGTGATCGCCGCCGGGAAGCAACTGGTGGCGGCCCGCGGCGAGTCCGCCCTGGGCAAGGCGGCCAAGCTTCATTTCCGGACTACCGGTGCCGTTCTCGGATTGTCAACGGCTTCTGAAGATGAATCTGCGGAAGGTGGCACGGAAACCGCATGATTTTTTCCGGTTTTTTTTAGCGGACAATCCGGCCCGCTCATGTAGTCCTCCCCCCGCAGCTTTCCTGACACACCCATGGCCACCATCACCAAGCGCGAACTCGTCATCAAGATCACGGACCAACTCGGCGAACGCGGCACCGAAGTGACCCAACAGGTCGTCTTCGACGTCGTCCAGTCGCTCATCGACGAGATCACGGAATGCCTCGCCCAGGGAGACACCGTCGTCATGCGCAATTTCGGCGCCTTCCAGGTGCGCGAGATGAAGGCCAAGATCGGCCGCAACCCGAAGAACCCGGACAAGGACGTCCCGATCCCCGCCCGTGCCGCGGTCAAGTTCAAGCCCGGCAAGGAAATGAAGGAGAAGGTCGCCGCGACCCTCCAGGTCATCCGCGAACGCGACAAGGCGTGAGCACCTCCCGGCAAGCCGATTCCACCTCCCGTCCCGATCCGCGGACGGGATGGCGGCTTGCCCCCCTCTTCCTCCTTCTGGCGCTGGCGGCCCTTTGTTTCCCGTCCTGCGCCTACCCCGGCGGTTACCGTGGCTATCAGACCCGCGGTTACACCACCCGCGGCGAGTATTACCAGCCGATGGGCGTCCAGGAGGCGCTCAACTATCAGGAAAGCGGCGTCGCGTCCTGGTACGACGAGTCCTCCTTCCTCGGTTTGAAGCGCGGCACCACCTCGCTCGGCGAGAAAGTGATGCCCTGGCACCTGATCGGGGCCCACAAGACGCTGCCGCTGCCGTGCATGGTCCGGGTCACGAACCTGGAGAACGGCCGCAAGGTGAAGCTCCGCATCAACGACCGCGGCCCGTTCATCGCCGGCCGCCTGTTGGACGTTTCGCCCCGCGCCGCCCGCAAGCTGGGCTTCCGCGAAAAGGGGCTCACCCGCGTCCACGTCGAGGTTCTCTCCGTCGGTGACGGGGCGTATGAAAGAAAACGCTCCCGCAAGTGGTTCTTCGGGTTACTCTAACACCCGATGAAAGCCCTCCTTGCTCTCGTTCCCGTCCTCGCCCTGGCCTCCTGCGCCACCAGCCCGCTCGCCCCGCCGGCCGCTCCGGGCACCGTCGACCACGTCGTCCTGATCTGGCTGAAGAAGCCCGGCAATGCGGCCGACAAGCAGGCCATCAGCGCCACCGCCGATGAGCTCCGCGCCATTCCCGGCATGAAGTTCTACGACAAGGGCACCGCCCTGCAGAGCGACCGCCCGGTGGTGGACGATTCCTTCGACTTCGCGCTGGTCTCCCGTTTCGAGTCCGCCGCCGCCCTCCAGGCCTACGAAACCCACCCGCTGCACCAGAAGAAGGTCGCCGAGGTGCTCAAGCCGCTGTCGAAGAAGATCGTGGTCTATGATGTGACGCGGTGAGCGCCAGGCCCCGAAGAGAGGATCACCTTGCCTCCGTCCGGGGAGGTCCGTTGAATTACCAAAAGCCGTCGGTGAGAACCGGCGGCTTTCGCATTTGAGGGGGCGCGGTCCGTCCTCAAACCGGGCTCCGATTGCCCCTTGGGGAAGGTGGCGCGAAATTTTTTTGTCAAACGGAGATCGTCGTCCGGGGTCGCCGTCCCGAGGTTGTCATGACACCGCTTTGGTGCATGTGCCGGACCTTGAATCTGTTAGATTGTTTGAAACAACTGCACTTGGATGGGGCTCTTTCCGCTCGCTACGTAAAACCACTTAATGTGTTGATTGTGAGTGCATAATGCAACCACATGTTTCCCATTGATCAATTGCACCTAACAGATAGAGCGGAGTGGCTGACACCTTGCCCCATGAGATGCGCCTCTCTTGTTAGAGCATCTCTGGAGATCCCTTGATCCCATGAAACATACACCCGCCATGGCGTGCGCCGCCGCCGCTGTTCTGCCCTTGATTGCCTGTTCCACCGCCTCCGGAGCGTCCTATTGGGTGGACGGGGTGCTGGACGCCCCTCCGACCTACCTGGGCAATCCCGATCCCGTCACCGACCAGACCAACTCCACCGGCTGGAGCGGTGTGGAGCTGGACGAGGGCCAGACCCTGACGTTGACCTGGAGCACCGCCTTCTTCGACGACGGCACCGGGCAGATCATCGTGAACTCCACCTTGCGGGTCTTCCCGGATCCCGCGGGATCCGGATTCGATGTCCGGCTCCTCCTGTCGGACGGTTCGTATACCGACACGCTGACTCTCGACGACGCCGGCGGCGTGAAAGTGCTCGATACCCAAGCGAAGAAATACGTCGCCCGGCAAACCTTCGACATCAACGACCTCTACACCGGGCCTCTGGCCATCAAGGGGATCGAGTTCACCAACCTCAACCCGTCCGACGTCGATGGTTCGACGGTGCACGACCCCTTTTCACTGCTGTCCGTCTACGCGACCGTCCCGGCGGAGCCGGTTCCGGAGCCGTCCGGCAGCCTCCTGGCTCTCGGTGGTGCCGCGTTGTTGCTGGGACGCCGCCGTAGGACCTGCTGAACGTTCCGCCCGTTTTCGAAGCCGCCGGTCCCTGCCGGCGGCTTGTTTGAAGTCCGATTGGCGGATAGTCCCGATTACTCCATGCCTAAGTTTTGGACTGCGGCCAGGAGATCGTCGTAGGCCGTTGGAGCGCCCTCCTTGCCGCACCAACGGCGGACTTCTTCGAAATCCACAGCGCCATCCTGACGGCTCGCGACCAAGGCCGCTTGATCCAGTCTGGAGCGTGACTTCCAATGAATCCACGCGGCGAGCCGGTCCTTCACGCAATCGGTTGGCGAGAGTAGCTTCAGCCGTTGGCCTTCCTTCTCCAGTTCCGCGGGTATCACGGGGTATTGCTCCCCCAGGGAGACCGGGCCGGGAGGAAACTCCAGATAAAGGTGGGCGCAGGATGGGTGGGACCAGTGTCTTCCGCTTGGCCGGAAGCCAAGGGGCTCCAGAACCTCCGCCACCGGTTTGAGGGGCCATCCTTCAAGGACTAGATCCACATCGCCGGATCGATAGAGCCCCTCGGAGTAAATGGCGACGACCGCTCCTCCCACCAAGACCGACTCGATACCTGCTTTGGAAAGATGCCAAGCGATGTAGCTCCAGAAGTCTTCCTCGTTGCAGCTTTTCCAATCGGGCTCAGTCATTTGACTTGAAAAATAAGTCATTTGATTTTATTTTCAAGTCATGAAGCGCGGTGTGCTGGGGGACCTGTTTGGAAGCGATGCGGCGGAGGCCGCATTGCTGCACCTCTATCACCACGGGGAAACCTATGGTCGGGCGGTGTCGTCTGACCTGGAGATCTCGCTGCTTTCGGTCCAGCGGCAGCTTGATAAATTCGAGCGTGTTGGAGTTTTGGTGTCCCGGGAGGTCGGGCGAACTCGGCTCTACCAATGGAATCCGAAGAGTATCGTCGCAAGACGGGTGAAGGATCTGGTGGAAACGATTTACGAGGGAATCCCGCTGGCTCAGCGGCAGCAGCAGTTTGCTCGCCGCCGCCTGCCTAGGACCAAGGGTAAACCCGTGTTACCTCCGCCGGCGTAGAGAGGAGCAATGGCCTCCCGCGGAACCTGAACATTTGTTCTAGAAACAGGTCAATTGCGGGGTTGGCCGGTGGGGGGGGGATGTGCACACTCCGCGCGCTCATGAGCTCTTCCCATGAAATCCGTGTTTTCGCCCCCGCCACGGTGGCGAACGTCGCCTGTGGCTACGACGTCCTTGGCTTCGCCATCGACGCCCCCGGTGACGAGGTGGTGGTCCGTTTCTGTGACAAACCCGGCCTGCACATCACCAAGATTACTGGGGACAACGGCAAGCTTCCGAAGAACCCGGCCCAGAACACCGCCGGCGTGGCCGCGCTCGACCTGCTCAAGCACCTCGGCATGACCGACCGCGGGATCGAGATGGAGATCCACAAGAAGATGCCCTTCGGCTCCGGCCTGGGTTCCTCCGCCGCCTCCGCCGTGGCCGGTGCCTACGCCGTGAACAAGCTCATCGGCGAACCCCTTTCCAAGAAGCAGCTCCTGCCCTTCGCGATGGCCGGTGAAGCCTCCGCCGACGGCGCGTGGCACGCCGACAACGTCGGTCCCTGCCTGCTCGGCGGCATCGTTTTCATCCGCTCGAACGACGAGCTGGACGTCGCCCAGATCGCCCCGCCGAAGAACCTGTGGGCCGCCGTGGTCCACCCGGACATCGAGATTCTCACCAAGGTGGCTCGCGAGATCCTGCCGAAGGAAATCCCGCTGGAAAACGCCACCCAGCAGATCGGCAACCTCGGCGGCCTGCTCTGCGGCCTGATTCAGGAGGACTACGGTCTCATCGCCCGCTCGATCCACGATGTGATCGCCGAGCCGCGCCGCCAGAAGCTGATCCCGGATTTCTACAAGGCGAAGCGCGCCGCCATGGGCGCGGGAGCCCTCGGGTTCTCGATCTCCGGTGCCGGTCCGTCCGTCTTCGCGCTGTGCGAGGGCAAGGAAAGCGCCCGCAAGGTGGTGGACGCGATCTCGAAGGTGTTCTCGGCCGTGCCGCTCGGCAACCAGTGCTACATCTCGAAGATCAACCCGCACGGGGTCCACGTGATCTCCGAAACGCCCGCGCAGTAACGCAGCCCCAGCCCCCGAGGACGACGTGCTCTACCACTCCACCAACCGCCAGATCGCTCCCGTTGACCTGAAGGAGGCGATCCTCCGCTCGCTGCCCGCGGACAACGGTCTCTACATGCCCGAGACCCTGCCGGTGCTGCCGGCGGAGTTCTGGCAGATCTGGCGCCACCTCAGCATCCAGGAGATCGGTTTCGCCATCGCCGAGGCCTTCTTCGGCGAGGATGTCCCGGCGTCCGCGCTGCGGGAGATTGTCGAGGGCACGCTGTCCTTCGAGGCTCCGGTGGTGGGCATCGCTCCCGGCGACCACATCCTCGAGCTCTTCCACGGCCCCACGCTTGCCTTCAAGGATTTCGGCGCGCGCTTCATGGCTCGCCTGATGGCGTGGCTGGTCCGCGGTGACAACCGCGAGCTGACCGTGCTGGTCGCCACCTCCGGTGACACCGGCGGCGCGGTGGCCTCCGCCTTCCACCGTGTGCCCGGCACCCGCGTGGTCATCCTCTATCCGAAGGGCAAGGTTTCCGGCCTCCAGGAAAAGCAGCTCACCACCCTCGGCGACAACATCACCGCGCTGGAAATCGACGGCACCTTCGATGACTGCCAGCGCCTGGTGAAGTCCGCCTTCCTCGACCGCGGGCTGGCCGAATCGCTGAACCTCACCTCCGCGAACTCGATCAACCTCGCGCGCCTGGTGCCGCAGAGTTTCTACTACTTCGAGGCCGCCCGTTCCCTGCCCGAGGGCGTGAAGCCGGTGTTCGTGGTGCCGTCCGGAAACTTCGGCAACCTCACCGCCGGCCTGCTGGCCGTGCAGCTCGGCCTGCCGGTCGAGCACTTCGTCGCCGCCACCAACGCGAACGACGTGGTGCCACAGTATCTGAAGAGCGGCGATTACCAGCCGCGTCCGAGCGTCGCCACCATCTCGAACGCGATGGACGTCGGCGCGCCTTCCAATTTCGCCCGCATGCACGCCCTCTTCGGCGGCTCGTGGGACGCGATGCGCGGCAAGATCACTGGTTTCTCGTTCACCGACGAGCAGACCCGCGCCGCGATGCGCACGGTGAAGTCCACGCTCGGCTACGATCTCGATCCGCACGCCGCCGTCGGCTGGTTGGCCGCCCAGAAATGGCGCGCCGCGCACCCCGGCTGCGCCACCATCACCCTCGGCACCGCCCATCCGGCGAAGTTCCTCGACGTGATGGAAGAGGAGCTGGGCAAGGACGCCGTCGAGATCCCCGAACGCCTCGCCATCCTCGCCGACCGCGAGAAGGTCGCCATCCCGATGGCCGCCGATGAAGAGGCCTTCAAGGCCTGGCTGAAAAGGTAGCGCAAGCATTCCTTGCGAGCGGGAACGCTCCGCGATCAGGCAAGGGCATGAATCGGATCATGCCGGTGGTTGGTGAATCCACCGGCGATGAGCCTCGCATGCTCACAAGCAGGAATGCGTGTGCGACGTCCCGCTGCCGCGTGAAGGCGGCGTGAAGAATTCGAGAATGGCCTGACGCTTCTTCCATGTCGCGCCGGATGGGGTTACCCTGTCCGAATCCATGGACTCGGAAACGTTGCCCCAGCCGCCACCTGGAGTTCCCGCGCCTCCGCCGGGAGAGGCGGCCATGCGTTCCAAGCGCTGGATGGCAGGCATCGTCGTGGTTGGTCTGGTGGCGATCGCCATCCTGTTGGTCGCGCCCCTGTTCGTCACCCGTTGTTCAGGGTGTGGATCCTACACTCAAGCCATGAGCAATGCTCGCCAGATCGGGCTCGCGCTGTTCGATTTTGACAGTGACTACAGCAGCTTCCCGAATCCGGATACGGCCATCATCGTCCGGGATGCCACCCACACGACTTTGGATTTGAGCGATGGGACTTCGAATGGAGTGTTCCGCCAGTTGATCGCGGCAGGCATCGTTTCCAGTGAAGAAATCTTCTACACGAAGTGCCATGGCTCGGTGAAACCCGATAATCGGCTTGGGGCCGGCGCGCTCGCCCGGGGGGAATGCGGGTTCGCCTATATCGTCTCAAAGCCAAACACCGTGACCGGCCCCTCCAATCCGCCTCTCGTGGTCGCGCCGTTGATTCCCGGAACGCTCAAGTTCGATCCGGTGCCCTTCGACGGGAAAGCGGTGATCCTCCGGATCGACAATACCGCCATGAACGGGACCATCCAGCCGGACGGAACGGTGCGTGATGGTGGAAAGGACATCTTCGATCCCTCGCAACCATATTGGAACGGCACGCCGCCGGAGGTGAAGTGGGCGGACCTGCCGGTGCCGCCTCTGCCATCAGCTCCACCTGATGATCCGATTGAACGGGTGATGCTCGCGATCATCTGCTTGGTGTTCTCAGGCTTGGGCGTGGTTTTCGTGTGGAAGCGGTGGTTGCGGAACCGCGATGGCGGGAGAACTGAAGTGCCTTCGAGATCTCCCGTGAAGCCGCTGTGAAGAATTCGAGAGGGGGCGATCGCTTCTTTCGTGGCTATGGGAACCGCCGTAAGCTGCCGGAATCCATGGAAACGGAAATGCTGCCGCAACCTCCACCCGGAGCTCCCACACCACCTCTCAATGAGGCGGCGTTGGCGTCCCGGACCCGGATGCAGTGGATCGTCTTGCTTGGTCTTGGATCGATCCTTCTTCTCGTCTTCGGGGGGCTTTTGAGCCCCATGGTGAAGCGGTCCCACCATCGGCCTCCGATTGTCTCGGCTCTCAGCAATGCCCGTCAAATCGGTCTGGCGCTCTTCGATTTCGACAGTGATTACAGCGGATTCCCGGATGCGAGGACCGCTGCCATTCTCCGGGAAACGACGCACACCACGCTGGATCTCGACGATCCGACTTCGAACGGGGTGTTCCGCCAACTGATCGCGGCTGGCATCCTCTCCAGCGAGGAGATCTTCCAGGCGCAATGCCACGGATCGGTGAGGCCCGACAATCGGCTTGGTGCGGGAGCGCTTGCACGGGGCGAGTGTGGATTCGCCTTCATCGTTGGCGGCACCAACTCGAGCACCGGGCATTCGAACCGTCCGCTGGTCGTCGCCCCGCTCATCCCCGGTACCATGAAGTTCGATCCCGAGCCTTTCGAAGGTCAGGCCGTCATCCTGCGCTTGGACAACTCGGCGGTCTCCGTGCCCATCGGCCGCGACGGTGTCGTCCGCATCGACGGCAAGGACCTGTTCGATCCCTCGCAGCCTTATTGGGAGGGAAGCGGACCGGTGGTGAAATGGCCGGACTTGCCTCGGGCCACGTGGTGGCAGCGGCATGCCACGGCCTGTGTGATCGGCGCGGTGGTGGCGTTCATCGTGGGCATGTTCGCGGGCTTGTCGATGTGGGGCAGGCATCTGGCGAAAAAGGCCTGCCGTCCATCCGATCCCGCTGATGTCGGGTATCCAACGCGGTGGAACTCTCGTCTGGCACGGAGCTCGTCCATGAAGGAGGAGTGAAGAATAGGAGAACGGCTGTTCACTTCTTCCGTGGGCCGCCCAGCCGGATTACACTTTCCAAATGGACCTGGAAATCCTGCCTCAACCTCCGCCCGGTATTCCAGCTCCTCCCGCCGGACCCGAAGCGCGGCGTTCGAGAAGCTGGATGAAAGCCATCGTTTGGATGGGGGTGGGGTCGATGGTGATGATCTTATTGGCCGGGCTCTGCGCACCCTTCGTGCTAAGAAGCACCAAGAGGCCTGCCAGCACGCAGGCGTTGAGCAACGCCCGGCAGATCGGGCTCGCATTGTTCGACTTCGAATCGGACTACGGAAGGTTTCCCGATGCCGCGACTGCTGCCGCCGTGAAGAGCGCGACCGGCACGACGTGGGATCTCAAGGATGGAACCTCGAACGAGTTGTTCAGGCAGCTCATCGCCACCGGGATCGTGACCTCCGAGGAGATCTTCTACGCGAAAGTTTACGGAGCCCGGAAGCCGGACAACGTGATCTCCAACGAAGCAAAGACACTTGCCCGCGGGGAGTGCGGGTTTGCCTATGTCGCCTTGAAATCGGGTGCCTTGAGCGGTCCGTCCATTCGACCGCTTGTGGTCGCGCCGTTGATTCCGGGAACGCTCAAGTTCGATCCGGTGCCCTTTGAAGGAAAAGCGGTGATCCTTCGGGGCGACAATAGGGCCGTATCAATGGCCATTCATCCGGATGGCACGGTGCGTGATGGTGGGAAAGACATCTTCGATCCCTCGCAGCCATATTGGAAAGGTTTGTCCCCGGATGTGAAATGGGCGGATCTGCCAGCGCGACCTTTGGCCCCCTACACTCCAGCGAATTGGTGGGTGGGAGGAGCGGTCGGAATCGTGGTGATGGCTCTGGTGGTAGCCATTGTCAGGGGGAGGTGGCAGTTGAGAAAGAGATCGCCGATGGATGCCTTCAGGAACGCGTGACCGAGCCATGCTGACGATTTCTCCATCCAGCTTCACGCCGCAGGAGGTGCGGCGGAACCAACGGTATCCAGCCAGATGCTCGTTGTTGATGTTGTTGCCATTCGTGATCCTTATCCTGGTGTCCATACCTGAGCGCATGAGACGCGCGCGGGCCTGGGATTGCGAAGAGTCCCTGTCGCGAGGTCGCCAGATCTGGCTCGCGCTGGAAGAGTTCAAGAAGACCTACGGTCGCTATCCGGATGCCTCGACAGCGGCGATGGTGAAAGCGCGGGCCGACAGCGCTTGGGAGCTCAAAACCGATACGTCCAACGACGTGTTCCGCCAGCTCATCGCCGCGGGCTTGATCGACTCCGAATGGATCTTCCAGGCCGAAGGCAAAGGGATGAGCAAGCCGGATGGAAACATGTCCACCGAGGCGGAGGCGCTGAAGCGGGGTGAGTGCGGTTTCGCCTACGTCGATGGGGCTTCCTTCGACGGTAATGAAAAGCGGCCGCTTGCCGTGGCTCCTCTCATTCCCGGCACGCATCGGTTTGATCCCACCGTGTGGGATGGAAAGGCGGTGGTGGTGAGGGCGGACGGCAGCGTGGTGCTCTATCGTCTCGGCGCGGATGGCGGATGCATCGCGCCGGGAGGAAGGGATCTATTCGATCCGATCTTTTGGGGTGGAGTGGCCCCGCGCGTGTATTGGCAGGATAAGTAGCACAAGCATTCCTTGCTGCTTGTGAGCGGGAGCAGCGGATCGCGATGAAGACTTCCAAATGATCTGCACGGATGCTTTGCGGATCTTCTCCTTGGCGGAGCGGCCACACTCACAAGCAGGAATGCTTGTGCTACAAAAAAGGCGGACCGTTGCCGGTCCGCCTTTAGGATGAAGTGGTCGTGCGACGACGATCAGCCGCGGTTCGAGCGGTCCTCGTAGCCCGGGCCCTTGGCAGCGCGCTTGCGGGCGTTGGCGTCGAGGATGCGCTTGCGCAGGCGGATGTTCTGCGGGGTGGCTTCCACCAGCTCGTCGGAGTCGATGTATTCGATCGCGCGCTCAAGCGAGAAGCGGACGGCCGGGGTCAGCTTGGAGGTCTTGTCCTTGCCGGAGGAGCGCATGTTGTCGAGGTGCTTTTCCTTCACCGGGTTCACGGGAAGGTCGCCGACGCGCGGGTTTTCACCCACGAGCATGCCGCCGTAGACCGCATCGCCGGGGGCGACGAAGAGGACGCCGCGCTCTTCAAGCATCTGCAGGGAGTAGGGGGTCGCGGCACCGGAGTCCATCGAGACCAGCGTGCCGGTCGTGCGGTTCTGGATATCACCGGCGTGCGGCGCGTATTCCTTGAAGAGGTGGGACATGATGCCGTGACCGGAGGTCAGGTTCACCAGTTCGGTTTCGAAGCCGATCAGACCGCGGGTCGGGATGGTGGCCTGGATGAACACGCGGCCGGAGGCCTCGGTGTCCATGTGCTCCATCATGCCCTTGCGGTTCATGAGGATCTTCAGGATGCCCTGGGTGTAGTCGCCCGGGGCTTCCACGTAGAGGGTTTCGAACGGCTCGAGGAGCTTGCCGGCGTCATCGCGGCGGAAGATCACCACCGGGCGGGAGACGAGCACCTCGAAGCCCTCGCGGCGCATCTGCTCGACGAGGACGGCGATCTGCATCGAGCCACGGGCGGAGACGTTGAAGACGCCGGAGACGTCCGTGTCTTCCACGGTGATGGAGATGTTCGTCTTCAGCTCGCGCATGAGGCGGTCGCGGATGGCGCGGGAGGTCACGTGCTTGCCTTCCTTGCCGGCGAGCGGGCCGTCGTTGATGGAGAACTGCATCGACACGGTCGGCGGGTCGATGGCGACGAACGGCAGGGGCTCGATGTCCGCGCTGCCGGCGATGGTTTCACCGATCTCGATGTTCTCGATGCCGGCGGCGACACCGACGATGCCGCCCGCACCGCAGCCTTCGGAGTCGGTGGTGGCGAGGCCGGAGTAGGTGAAGGTCTTCATGACCTTCGACTGGACCTTGGTGCCGTCCTGGCGGAGCAGCCAGACGGTGTCACCCTTGGTGACGCTGCCGCCGAGGACCTTGCCGATGGCGACACGGCCGACGTAGTCGTCCCACTCGATGTTGGAAACGAGCATGAGGAACGGAGCTTCCGGGTCCGCCTTCGGGGCCGGGATGTGCTCAACGATCTTCTTGAGAAGCGGGATGCAATCCTTCCGCTCGTCATCCGGATGATCCATGAAGTAGCCGTCGCGGGCGGAGCCGTAACAGAAGGGAGCATTGAACTGCTCTTCATCGGCATCGAGGTCGAGGAAGAGTTCGAGCACCTGGTCGTGCACCTTGAGCGGGGTAGCCAGCGGGCGGTCGATCTTGTTGACGACGACGATCGGCTTGAGGCCTTCCTGCATCGCCTTGCGGAGCACGAAGCGGGTTTGGGCCTGCGGGCCGCCGGAGGCGTCCACCACGAGCAGCACGCCGTCCACCATTTTCATCACGCGCTCCACTTCCGCGCCGAAGTCGGCGTGGCCCGGGGTGTCCACGATGTTGATCGTGTAGCCTTCCCAGTGGATGGAGGTGTTCTTGGCCTTGATGGTGATGCCCTTTTCACGCTCGAGGTCCATGGAGTCCATGGCGCGAACCTGCGTCGCCTGGTTTTCACGGTAGGTGCCGCCGGCTTGGAGAAGCTGGTCGACGAGGGTGGTTTTGCCGTGGTCAACGTGGGCGATGATGGCGAGGTTGCGGATCTTGAGCGACATAAGCGGGTTACGGTGGCGGTGCGGGCGGGGCGCTATGCCCGGTTTTCAGCGATCTGGCAAGGGAAACGGCGCGAATCGGCTGCAAGAATCCTGCCAAGTGCTGCAACCACGCCATTTTCCTCAGGTGAAATGTTCGTCGCGAAGGAGTAGAGCCTTCAGGCGAGGAGGGTCTTCCGGGAGGCGGGGCCTGGAAGTTTGCGGGTTGGCAGTGTTCAGTTTTCAGGAAGAGAAGACGGCTGCTTCGGAATCGATTCCCCAGCCTCAAGCTCTTCCCTCTTGCGATTTTTGCGCTTCTTTGCGGCTAAAATCTCTCTCTCCTCCGCCTCCCGGAAGACCTTCCTCGCCTAAAGGCTCGACTCCTTACTTCGGATCCAGCGTGTCGGCGCGCTGGCGCAGCGAGCGGGCGGCGTCGGCGTTCTTGTTCTGGGATTCCCAGAGGCCGGCGAGCTTCCGCAGGGTGGCGGCGGTTTCCTTTTTCGCCTCGGGCGGGAACGAGCGGATCGCCTTGCGCAGGCGGTCCTCGGCGGCGGAGATGCGCTTTTCATCGAGCAGCGCGTCCGCGGACTCGGAGAGGAAGGCGGGGTCCGGAGTGGCGCCGGTGGGGATCAGCGATTCCGCCTCGCGGAACAGCCGGGAGGCCCGGGGGCGGGTTTCCGGATCGCGGCGGGTGGCGATGGCCAGCTTCGCGGCGATCTCGGGATTGGCGGGGTGGTCGTAGGCGGCCTTTTCCAGCAGGATACGGGCGGTCTTCGGTTGATCCGCGGCCAGCCATTCATCGGCCAGCGAAAGGAAGGCCGCCGGATCGCCGCCACGGATGCGCAGCACCTCGTCGGCGTGTTCGAGGGCGGGCTTCGCCTGGTTGTGCTGGCGGTAGAATTTCGCCAGCGCGTCGTGGGCGATCGCGCGGCGTGGATCGATGGCGATCACCTCGTTCAACGCGGCCTCCCCGGCGGCGTCCTGGTTGGTGGCGAAAAGGAGGATGCCGAGGCGGGTGCGCAGGTCGAGGTCGGCGGGGGCGGCCTCGGCGTGCTGGCGGAGGATGGCAATCGCCACGTCCATCTGGTTGTTCTTCCGGAAATGGTCGGACGCGGCGCGGGCGAGCCCGGAGTGGGCGGGGAACGCGGCGGCGGATTCCTGGAAGAGCTTGGCGAGGCGTTCGCTGGCGGCCGCGTCATTGGCGGCGAAGAGGACGTTCGACCAGCGTTCCGCCATCAACATCGCGGCGGGATTGAGCGGGGTCTGGCCCACCAGTCGCTCGAAGAGTTGCTTCGAGCGCTCGGTTTCGCCCCGCGCCTGGCTGCTGCGGAACAGGCGGTCGAGAATGGCGGGATTCGCCGGGAAGCGCTTGAGGGCCATTTCCAGCGCCTCGCTGGCGAGCTTTTCGGCCAAGCCGTCGCCGCGGCCCTCGTTGCGCAGGAAATCCGAGTAGGCGAGCTGGTTGTCGAGCCGCTCCGGAGTGGCGGCGGCGAGTTCGCGGTAGAGGGTTACGGCCTTCGCGAGCTCGCCTTCCGCCAACAGGCGGGCGGCGGCGCGGTGGACCAGCGGGGCCGCGGTGGGATCGGCCTTGCGAGCGGTTTCGAAACGGGCGAGCGCCTCCTCCTGCTTGCCGCGGGATTGGTCCAGCAGTCCTTTCGCGAATTCCAGCCGGGGATTGTCCTGGGCCAGCGCGGGCAGGGTGGTGAGGAGAAGCAGCAGGCGCACGGGTGGACCATGCACGGCGTGTGGCGGATTTCCAAGATGAATGCCACCCGCCGTACGCAAGTAAAGGGACCCGGCCGAAACCGGATCCCTTTGCTCAAAACGTTACCTGAAGAAGGCCGCGTTAGGACTTGTAACGCAGGCGCTTCTTGTGGCGGTTCTGCTTCATGCGCTTCTTGCGCTTGTGCTTGTTGATCTTGGTCTTACGACGTTTCTTGATGGAGCCCATGGCCTTCTTCTGGTTGGGGTTGGATGTTCAGTGAAAGGGATTAAGGAACGATCTTGTTGAGCGGATACTCGATGATCCCTTCCGCGCCGAGGCGCTTGAGGGCCGGGATAATGTCCCGAACAACGGTTTCGTCAATGATCGTCTCCACCGCGACCCAGCCTTCTTCAGCGAGTTGCGAGATCGTCGGGCGGCGGAGGGAGGGGAGGAGCTTCAGCAGCTCCTCAAGCTGCGACTGCGGGAGATTCATTTTCAGGCCGACCTTGCCGCGGGCGCCGAGGGCGGCCTTCAGCAGCAGGGCGATCTGTTCCATCTTCTCGCGCTTCCACTCGTCCGCAGCGGCGGCCGGGCTGGCGTAGAAGTGCGGGAAGGAGGTCAGCAGGGTGTCGACGATGCGCAGGCGGTTCGCCTTGATCGAGGAGCCGGTTTCGGTGACGTCCACGATGGCGTCCACCAGATCGGGGACCTTCACCTCGGTGGCACCCCAGGAGAATTCGACGTCGGCCTTGATGCCGCGCTCGTCCAGGTAGCGCTGGGTGATGCCCACGCCTTCGGTGGCGATGCGCTTGCCTTCGAGATCTTCCGGTTTCTGGATCGGCGAGTCTTCCGGGACCACCAGCACCCACTTCGTCGGGCGGACGGTGGCGCGGGAGTAAGGGAGCTCGGCGAGGTCGACGAGCTCGACGCCGTTCTCATAGGCCCAGTCGTAGCCGGTGATGCCGCAGTCGATGAAGCCCTGACCGATGTAGCGGCCGACTTCCTGGGCGCGGATCAGGTAAACGTCCAGCTCCGGGTCGTTCGAGGCCGGGCGCAGGCCGCGGGAGGACACGTAGATTTCGAAACCGGCCTTCGAAAGCAATTCGATGGTCGGCCCTTCGAGGCTCCCTTTCGGGATGGCGATCTTGAGGGTTCGGGTGTCTTCCGGCATGGCGCGGGGGGGCGCTGATAATGGCTGGCCACCCCGGAATCAAGGGGAAGTTTTTTAAAAACCCGTCACGCGCCCCGCCGCGGGCGATCTCCTCATTCGTCCGAAAGGAGCCACCGGAACGCCTTTTCCTGCACGGACGGGGGTGGAACCTGGTGGCCGCCCTCGAACGCATGGACGCTGACCTTGCAGTCCGCTTTCTGGAGGCGGGCGGTGTCCGGCTCCAGCCACATGCCGGCGGGATCGTTGATGCCGTTGACCATGGCCACCCGCATTTTAGGATAGGGGAGGTCGTAATACTTGTCCCCGCCCAGCCAGCCGCAGTTCGAATAAATGCCGGCCCACGGACGGGAAATCTGAGCGGAATAGTGGAATGCCCGCCAGGAGCCGCCCGAGCAACCGCCCATGAACATCCGCTTCGGGTCGTGGGGCACGGCGGCCTCGATCTGGGGCAGCATTTCCGTGAAGCGTTCCAGCAGTTCCGCTTCCCGCTCCGGGTTGTCCCCGGTGTTCCGGAAAATCTCGCACGACACCAGGGTCATGCCGGTGGCCTTGGCTGCCTCCACGTAGCGGTAGATCTCCCGGTGGCCGATGCCGTTCGGGTGGAAGAGGATCAGCATCGGGCGGGTGGAATCGGGTGCGTTTTCCGCCAGGGGTGGCTGGTAGACGGAATAGCCGGTCGTGAATTTCCCGGTGGCGGTATGGCGGGTGAGGCTGCCGCCGAACTGGGTCAGCTTGGCTTCCAGTTCCTCGCCCGCCTCGATCCATTCCAGCAGCCAGGCGCGGTCGAGTGCGGAAAGGGCGTCCTGATCGAGGTGGATGACCGTGTCATCCTTGAAACGCAGGGTGACCACCTTCCGATCTTCGTCGTAGTCGGTCATTTCGGCCTGTCGGGTTTCGCCGTTGGCCAGTTTCCACTCCCGCTGGTTCGGGTTTCCCCGGGCGAGAGGCAGGCACGCTAGCAGGCAGAGAAAAAGGGGACGGAGTTTCATGGGGATGGGTGCGGAAGTTGGGCGAAAATGAGTCATCTCCGTCCACCTGTCCATCGAATGGACGTGTTATATCATTGCAGGCAAGGGAAGGCCGGTGGGGCGCTTATTCAGGGCGCGTTTCCTCCCCGAGTTTCTTCGGCTCCTTCGCGCCCTTTTCGATCTGCCAGAATACCTTGTGGTCCGCGCGGAAGGCGATCTTCCAGGTGCCGTCCGGGCCATTCCAGACGCAGAGGCCGTCCACGGCCTCGATGGTGTCGGAGGGCTTGTCCTCGCCGTCGATAGGGAGAAGCACCGCCTTGGTCTGGGAGAGTTGCTCGCGCTGGATTTTCCATGCCTCCACGAGATCCGGGTGCTCCGCCTCCGGTGGCTTTTTCTCCAGCGGCACGGACACGAGCGATCCCATGTGGCGACCGCCGAGCGCGGCCCACACCGTGTCTCCGGCGATGACCACTTCCCGCACGCCCATGCCGCCGCCATTGGCGCCATCGGTATTGAGCATCCCGAGCGGGGCGCTGCGATGGCCCCAGAGGGTGCCGGAGCGGAAATCGACGTCCTCTTCCGCTTCCAGGCCGCCTTCCCATAGGTCGTGGTCGCCACCGAAAACCATCCGGCCGTTCGAAAATACCGGGCAGGCGGTGATGCGCTCCAAGCGGCGGACGAAGACCGGCTTGAAGGCCTTTGCGCCCGGCTTCAGACCGAAGAGGCTGGCGTTTTCGTCCACGTCCTTCGGCTTGGGCTTCGCGGAATCCAGCGCGTACCAGCCGCTGATCAGGAGTGTTCCCGCCACGCCCTCTCCTTCTGCCCGGCTGAGGCCGAAGACTTGGAAGGAGCCGGGTAGGGGTGCGAGCGCCTTCGGGGCGGCCTTGGCGTCGGCGGGATTCCATTGCCACAGCTTGCCGCCGGCGGTGACCAGCAGGCCTTGGGGATCGGTCAGGAGTTGGGAGGCATCGTCGCCGAAAGGCTTCGGCAGCGGGATCTGCTTCGGCGTGGCGTTTCCGGCCTCGAAGGCGAGCAGCTTGTCACCCTCGCGGGACAGGGCGAAGAGCGTTTTCCCGTCGGAGGAAAACGCGGCCTCGGCCGCGGAGGCGGATTGGGCGAGACTGATCAGGCCGAGGGCGAGGACGGGCAGGGCACGCATGGAGCCCTTCTAACATGCGAATGTCTTGAGGCGCGAGATGGAAACGTCTGTCATTTGCCCCGGATGGACAGCTCGACGCCGATCTGCCGGGGCTTTTCCTGTCCGTTTTCCAAGAGCCAGAAAGTCTTTCCCTCCAAGGAAAACGCGATCTTCCACTCGCCGTTCTTCCCGGTCCAGCCGCAGAGGTGGTCGACGGTGTCCGGCCCGTCTTCGGCGGTCACAAGAGAGGTCAACGGCAGGATGGTGGCTCCAGCCAGCGACTCCTGCTGGGTCTTCAGGGAGGATGCGAGGTCGGATCGGACCGGGTTGGCGGGGAGCGGCACTGACGCCAAGGCGGCGGGTTGCTTTCCGAGCGCGGCCCAGATCCGGCCGCCTGCGATGGCGATTTCCCGGACATCCATGTGGCCGCCGTTGCGGGTAGTCGCCGCGATCATGGCCAGCGGGGCCACGCGGAATCCCTCTAGATCGCCTGCCCTTCCGGATATCGAGAGGTTGGTCTTGATGGTGCCCTCGTGAAGATCTCCAGCCCATCCATAGAACATGCGGCCTCCGGCAAAGACGGGGGTGGCGGTGAGCGCCTCCTTGTATCTGAGCGAGATTTCTTGAAAGCTACTGTCGTCCGGGCGCAGGGCAAACAAGGGGCCAGGGTTGATGGGCTGCGGTGTTCCGGGATCGTTCGCGGCGGGGGAATACCAGCCACTGAGCACGATCCAACCCGGATACGGGGCCTCTGCGGAGCGAGTGATGCCGCTGATGGTGAGGTTCTTCGGTAGATCGGCCAGGGCTTTGGGCGCGATCTTGGGTTTTTCCGGATTCCGGTTCCACAGTTTGCCGCCGCCGTCGATCAGCAGCCCGTCCGGTCCCGCGGCGATCCGCTCGGAATCGTAGGGGCCGCTGAGGATCTGCTCCGGGATTTTGAAGCGCGTGGGGGCTGCCTCGCCGTTTTTGAAACGGAGCACGGAATTCGCCCACCGCGAGAGCATCCAGAGGGTCTTGCCATCCTCGGAAAAAGTTCCTTCCGTGGCTCTGGCGGAGATCAGACCCATTCCCCAAAGGACCAAGCCGAGAAGGAGAGGGGCACGCATGGAGCCATTATATAGGCTGGATCGGGGATTTCCGGCAATGTCCTTCGTGGCGGATCCGTCCCGGAGGCTTGCAATTCAGAAACTTCCAGACTTTCGGCTTGCCAAGGGGTGTCCTGAGCCTAGCTTTGCGGCCCGTTTTTCTTTCTCTGGCAGGCGGTTGGTGCCCCGGTGCTTGTCAGAATTCCTATCGGGGCATTGTCGGAAGGAAAACGTAACCATCAACCAACCCCAACCCCACAAACCACTATGAGCAGCGCACTTGCAGCTCCCTCCAATCAGGAACTGAGCGATCTGATCGACTCCAAGTTCCGTGAGTTCCGCGAAGGAACCATCGTCAAGGGCACGATCCTTGAAATCCGCCCGCAGGTCGTCCTCGTCGACATCGGCTACAAGTCCGAAGGCGCGATCCCGTCGAACGAGTTCGAAGACGACGAAATCGAAACCGGCGACGAAATCGAAGTTCTCCTCGAGAAGCTCGAGAACGACGAAGGCATGGTCGTCCTCTCCAAGGAAAAGGCCGCCCACAAGCAGAACTGGGAAAAGATCGTCAAGGTGTACCAGGACGGCGGTCTCGTCCGCGGCAAGGTCAAGTCCGTCGTCAAGGGCGGTCTCACCGTCAACGTCGGTGTCGAAGCCTTCCTTCCCGGCTCCCAGGTCGACATCATCCCGCCGAAGGACCTCAACGAATACGTCGGCAACATCTACGAATTCAAGATCGTCAAGGTCAACGACGAGCGGAAGAACATCGTTCTCTCCCGCCGCGAGGTCATCGAAGCCGAGCGCGCCGAGCTGCGCCAGCGCTTCCTCCAGACCGTCAAGGTCGGCGACAAGGTCGTCGGCGCGGTCAAGAACATCACCGACTTCGGTGCGTTCGTCGACCTCCAGGGCATGGACGGCCTGCTCCACATCACCGACATGTCGTGGGGCCGCATCAACCACCCGTCCGAGATGCTCCACATCGGCCAGTCCGTTGAGGTCATCATCCTCGACGTGGACCGCGAGAAGGAGCGCGTCTCCCTCGGCCTCAAGCAGATGTCCGACAATCCTTGGGAAGACATCGAGCGCAAGTACCCGATCGGCCAGCGCGTCAAGGGCAAGGTCACGAAGCTCCTCCCGTACGGTGCGTTCGTCGAAATCGAGCGCGGCGTCGAAGGCCTCGTGCACGTTTCCGAACTCTCCTGGGTCAAGCGCATCACCCGCCCGTCCGACGTTCTCGAACTCGGCCAGGAAATCGACGCCGTCGTGCTCGGCATCAGCACCGAGGAGCAGAAGATCTCCCTCGGCGTGCGCCAGCTCGACACCAACCCGTGGGACGAGATCGAGCTCCGCTACCCGGTGGGCGCCACGATCAAGGGTCCGGTCCGCAACCTCACCGCCTACGGTGCGTTCGTGGAACTGGAAGAAGGCATCGACGGCATGATCCACGTGTCCGACATGTCCTGGACCCGCAAGATCAACCACCCGTCCGAAGTCCTCAAGAAGGGCGACGAACTGGAAGCGATCGTGCTTTCCATCGACAAGGCCAACCAGCGCGTGTCGCTCGGCATGAAGCAGCTCGAAGACGATCCGTGGTCGCTCATCGACGGCCGCTTCAAGGTCGGTGACCTCGTCAAGGGCACCGTGGCCAAGATCGCGTCCTTCGGCGCGTTCGTCAGCCTCGACGGCGACATCGACGGCCTCATCCACATCTCGCAGCTCAGCGAGGACCACGTGGAGAAGGTCAAGGACGTCATCAAGGTCGGCGAGGAAGTCGAAGCCCGCGTCATCAAGGTCGACAAGGTCGAGCGCCGCATCGGTCTCTCCATCAAGGCGGTCAACTACAACGAAGACCAGCTCAAGAAGGAGAGCGCCAGCTTCGAGAGCCTCCGCCCGTCCTCCGAGATGGTCGGCCTCGAGCAGGCCTTCAACCTTGCCGCGGCCGCTGCCGAAGAGTGGCGCCCGGGTCAGGACTGATCGTCCCTGTAAGACAAATTCACGGAAAACCGGCGGAGGCAACTCCGCCGGTTTTTTCGTTTGGAGTGCGGCGAGCAATCGCCGCTTTGAGCGGAGGCGAGTCATCGCCGGAAAGGAGCCCTGCTTTCAGCAAGCCGCTCCCACGTTCCAGAATCACCTCTTCACTGGTTCAAGCGCCCTTCACCCAAGTTTTGGTCCTGCCCCGTCGATTCTCTCCTGCGCCTAAAGCGGCGATTGCTCCTGCCCGTTACCCACATCGCGCGACGTGATGTGGCCGCGCTGGTGACAGCGTGGGCGGGGTGGGGCCACCCACACCCTTGTGGCTCCAGTCCCCATCCAGCGACCGCCAGTTCCAAGCCCGGAGGGCGACGTAACTTAGCCGGGGCGCGCAAGCCCCCGGATCGCATCGCGGCGGAATCTTCAAGTCCCGGAAGGGACGACGCGGCCTGCGCTCTCCAGGCGGATCCGCCCGTCCTGTTGCTTCGGGTGATCCGGCACCCTTTGAACGGCGGATGCGGATGTTCATTTGGATTGTCGCTTGGCCTCCGGTTGCGTCGCCCTACCGGGCTTCTTGCTCCTACCCCTCAACTACCGGGGGCTTGCGCGCCCCGGCTGGATTGCGTCGCCCCTCGCCGGGGCTCAGGAGGGTTGGCGCGAATCCAATGCGAGAAACCGGATGCACAGGCTCGGGTGAATCCTCCCTGCCCACGTTGTCACCAACGGGCCACGATTTGCTCCGGAGATGTGGGTAAAGGGCAGGATCGCCCGCCGCACTCCATAAAAGAAGCGGCGTTCACCAGCATCCGCATGCTGCGCAGCCAGGTTGGAAATCCGCCGCCACGATCTTGAATCCCGCGCCATTGCGGTTAGAAATGGGATCCATGAAACTCCTGGTCCTTCCCGGCAGCATCCGCAAAGACTCCTACAATCTGAAACTCGCGGCCCTGGCCGCCGAACACGCCCGCCAGGCCGGTGTCGAGGTCGATCTCGTGACGCCGGACGACCTGCGTCCGATTCCGCTCTACAATGGTGACCTGGAGGAGGCCGAGGGCCTGCCCGCCGCGGTGAAATCCCTCAAGCAGCGCTTCATTGCCGCCCAAGCGATCGTGCTGGCCTGCCCGGAATACAATTCCTCCATCACCCCGCTGCTGAAAAACACCCTCGATTGGGTCAGCCGCTCGGAAACCGACGAGGAGCCGTCGCTCGCGGCCTACCGCGGCAAGGTCGCCGGATTGCTCTCGGCCTCGCCCGGCGGTTTCGGCGGTATGCGCGGTCTGGTCACGGTGCGTTCGATGCTGGGGAATATCGGCGTGCTGGTGGTGCCGACCCAGCTCGCGGTGCCGAAAGCCTACGAGGCCTTCGATGACCAGGGTGCCCTCAAGGAGCCGCGGCAGCAGAAGTCGCTGGCCGGGGTGGTGGATGAGGTGATCCGTGTCGCCAAGGCTTTGGTAGCCAACGCGTGATGGATTGACTCCACGCTCCCGGTTTGATAGACGCCGGGAATCATGAAGCAGCAGTATCACGAGAAGCTCGGGTTGGCGGCGTTCGTCCTGTCGCTGGCCGGTGTCCTCACCGCCGGGCTGCTCGTGATTCCGGCCATGATCTGCGCGTTGATGTCGAAGCGCCATGCCGAGGCGGTGGGCCTGCCGCGGGATGGCTACGCCACCGCCGCCATGGTGGTGTGCGTCAGCGTCCTCGGCCTATGGGCGTTGCTTTTCGCCACCGGCGGCCTGGTGGTGCTCAGCGGCCTGCGGATTTCGGAGGACGGGCTGCGCGTGATTCTCGGGGTGGGCGGGCTGCTTCTCACCGGGGTGGTGGTCCAGCAGATCGCGAAACAAATGGCCGGAGCGAAGCGCATGCGCCACCTCGCGGGGCGGCGTTGAGCTCGTGGCCTCGGCTTGCAACGACAGGAACTCGCTTCTATTTTCCAGCCATGGTGATTGCGGCCGAGTCCTACGCGGATTTCGAAAGGGAAGCGCTCATGCTTCCCAAGGAAGAGCGTTCCCGGTTGGCGGGTCTGTTATTGGACAGCTTGGATCAGGAGGATGGGCTTGGTTTGAGTCCCGAGTGGCTTGAGGAAATCCACAGCAGGGTGGAGGCGATTGATCGTGGACAGGTGAATCTGGTGTCCCATGAGGAGGTGATGAAGCGCTTTGCTGCCAAGATCCAGCCTCGCGAGGCGGATGCATGAGGTGGTGTGGCTTCCCGCCGCGGAAGAGGAATTTGTTGCCTCCGGCCTCTACTATTAGGAGTGCCAGCAGGGATTGGGCATCCGCTTCGGTCAGGCGGTGCTTGAGGCGGTTGGAGCGGCGATGGCGGATCCTGAGCGTTACCGCTTAATCGGAGCAGGTTGCCGGAAGGTCCGGGTGAAGTGGTTTCCGTTCGTTTTGGTGTATCGGATGACAGAAAGCCGGATTGAGGTCATCGCGGTGGCCCACGGCGCGAGAAAGCCGGGCTATTGGTCGAATCGCTCCCGAGAGCTGGAGTAAAGCTCGTTTCCCAAGCGGGTTCGCATTCCGCGAAGTTGTTGGACGCCAATGGGCGGCCGTGTGGCGGTACGCGAACTGCTTTACGGTTGCGCTCGGCGGGTGGGTTTCCTAGCGTGCGCGTCGATTTCCCCAAAGCTTCGCCCATGAAACCTGGAATTTTCCTGACCTCCGCCGCCGCGTCCGTGGCCGCGCTCCTCAGCCTCGGCCTCACCGGTTGCAAGTCCGGCGGTGGCGACACCATCAAGGTCGGCGAGTTCGCCTCCCTGACCGGCAAGGAAGCGACCTTCGGCACCTCCTCGCATGAAGGCACCCTGCTCGCGATCGAGGAAATCAACGCCGCGGGCGGCGTGCTCGGGAAGAAGCTCGAGCTCCTCACCGAGGACGACCAGAGCAAGGCGGGCGAGCCGGCCAATGCCGTCAACAAGCTGATTTCCAAGGACGGCGTCGTCGCTATCCTCGGCGAGGTGGCCTCCAGCCGCTCGCTGGAAGCCGGTCCGATCTGCCAGCAGGCGGGCATCCCGATGATTTCCCCGGCCTCCACCAACCCGGCCGTCACCAAGACCGGCGACTACGTCTTCCGCGTTTGCTTCACCGATTCCTTCCAAGGTGCCGCGCTCGCCAACTTCGCCACCGAGAAGCTCAGCGCCAAGAAGGTCGCCGTGCTCACCGATGTGAAGAGCGATTACAGCAAGGGCCTCGCCTCAAACTTCAAGGAGCGCTACCTTAAGAACGGCGGCCAGATCGCCATCTCGCTCGACTTCAACGGCGGCGACAAGGACTTCAAGGGCCAGCTCACCGCCATCAAGGGCGCTGGCGTCGATGCCATCTTCCTCCCGGGCTACTACACCGACGTCGCCCTGATCTGCAAGCAGGCCAAGGACCTCGGCATCACCGTGCCGCTCTTCGGTGGCGACGGCTGGGAAAGCGAAACCCTGCTGAGCATCGGCAAGGAAGACGTGAACGGAAACTACTTCTCCACCCACTGCGCCGCCGACCAGGGCACGCCGAAGATGACCGCCTTCGTCGAGTCGTACAAGAAGAAGTTCAACGGCAAGACCCCGGACGCGATGGCCGTGCTCGGCTATGACTCCGCCATGGTCCTCGCCGAGGCGATGAAGCGCGCCGGCACCACCGAAGGCCCGAAGCTCCGCGACGCGATCGCCGCCACCAAGGACTACGAAGGTGTCAGCGGCAAGATGTCCCTCAATGCCGAGCGCGACGCCGTGAAGGCCCTCGTCTTCATCAAGATCGAGAACGGCGCGTTCAAGTATTCCGCCACGGTGAATCCGTGAAGAAAGTTGAGAGTTTGGAGTTGAGAGCTGAGAGTAAGAACCCCACTGCGGATGTTTAATTTCGAGAAGCTGGAAGTCTGGCAAAGGGCGATCGCATTCGCCGATGGCGTCTGAATCTGACTCTCAACTCTCAACCAACCCCTCTCAACTCAAGTGGACTTCATCCAGCAGGCGATCAACGGGCTCGGCCTCGGAGCCATCTACGCCCTGATCGCCCTTGGTTACACGATGGTCTACGGGGTGCTCCGGTTCATCAACTTCGCGCACAGCGACGTGTTGATGCTCGGGGCCTTCGCGGCGTTCTACATCGCGCCGAAGATCGAGAAGGTCTGCGGGCCGCAATCGGTGCTGGGCGTCATCCTGGTGTTCATCCTGGTCGCCCTGATCTGCGCGCTCATCGGCATGACGATCGAGCGGCTGGCCTACCGGCCTCTCCGCCACCGTCCGAAGCTCGCGGTGCTGATCACCGCGATCGGGGTTTCGTTGTTCATCGAGTTCACCTGCCAGAACCCGAACGTCCTCGGCTCCGCCACCCGGCCGTTCCCGCAGTTGGCGGCTGAGAAGCAATTCCACCTCGGCAGCGCCATTGTCGGCAGCACCGACCTGCTCGTGATCGCGGTCACCGCGGCGCTGCTGGCGGCGATGTGGTTCATCGTCCAGAAAACCCGCATCGGCACCGCCATGCGGGCGGTTTCGTTCAACCAGCAGGCCTCCCTGCTCATGGGCGTGCCGGTGAACAAGGTGATCTCCTTCACCTTCGGGCTCGGTTCCGCGCTCGCGGCCATCGCGGGCATCCTCTACTCTATGAAAGCTCCCGGCATCGAGCCGCTGATGGGAGTTCAGCCCGGCTTGCGCGCGTTCATCGCGGCGGTGCTCGGCGGCATCGGGAACCTGCCCGGCGCGGTGCTCGGCGCGGTGGTGCTGGGCCTGTTGGAAACCTTCGCCGGTGGCATTCCCGAGTTGTCGAACTACCGCGATGCAATCGCCTTCGGCATCCTGATCCTGATCCTCCTGCTCAAACCCGCCGGTCTCCTTGGCCGCGCCACCATCGAGAAAGTCTGATGCCGCTTCCCGGAGCCAAACGCTGGTTGTTGCTAGGGCTCGCGCTTGCGATCCTTGCCTCCTACTTCGCCCCGCAGTTCAACCGCTACTATCTCGGCGTCGCCATCGACGTCGGCATCGCGATCGTCCTGGCCACCAGCCTGAACCTGATCAACGGCCACACCGGCCAGTTCAGCCTCGGCCACGCCGGGTTCATGGCGGTGGGCGGCTACTTTTCCGCCTGGATCTCGCTGAAGCTTGTCGGGGTGGCCCACGCGGAATGGTATTTCCCGCTCTCCCTGCTCGCGGGCGGGCTGCTTGCCGCGGTGGTCGGCCTGATGGTCGGCATCCCCTCGCTGCGCTTGAAGGGGGACTATCTCGCGATCGTCACGCTCGGCTTCGGGGAGATCATCCGCGTGATCGCCCAGAACACCGAGGCCATCGGGGCTGCCAGCGGCCTGAAGGGCATCCCGAAGCACACCGGCCTCGGCTGGACCTTCGGCGTCGCCGCCTTGACCATCTACGTCATCACCTCGCTGGTGAACTCGACCTACGGCCGCGGCTTCATCGCCGTGCACGATGACGAGATCGCCGCCGAATCGAACGGGGTGAACACCACCCGCACCAAGGTGACCGCCTTCGTCACCGGCGCGTTCTTCGCCGGCATCGCGGGCGGGCTCTATGCCCACCACAAGACCTTCCTTTCCCCGACCGGCTTCGATTGGCTCAAGTCGATCGACATCGTGGTGATGGTCATCCTCGGCGGCATGGGCCGCACCGTCGGCGTCATCGCCGCGGCCATCCTGCTCACCCTGATGCCGGAGTTCCTCCGCGGGGTGGCGGAGTACCGGATGATCTTCTACGCGCTGCTCATCATCTTCCTGATGCTGCTGCGTCCGAACGGCCTGTTCTCCTTCAAATTCAAACGCCGCACGGCATGAGTTCCCCGCTTCTCGAACTCGAAAACGTCACCATCAAGTTCGGCGGTCTCACGGCCGTGAAGGAACTCACGACCACCGTGGGCGAAGGCGAACTCGTCGGGCTCATCGGGCCGAATGGCGCGGGCAAGACCACGGCGTTCAACATGATCACCGGCGTCTACCAGCCGACGTCGGGCAGCATCCGCTTCGGCGGCAAGTGCACCCGTGGCATCAAGCCGAGCAAGCTCGCCGCGATGGGCATCGCCCGCACCTTCCAGAACATCCGCCTGTTTGGTTCGCTCAGCGTGCTCGACAACATCCGCGTCGCCGCCCGCCTCCACAACAAGCAGGGTTACCTCGGCGCGCTGTGGCGTGGCAAGGCGTGGAAGGCCTCCGAGGCCGAGACCGAGCGCCATGCCCTTGAGCTGCTGGAGATCTTCGGTCTCGCGGGCATGCGCGATGAGGAGGCGAAGTCGCTGCCCTACGGCGACCAGCGCCGCCTGGAAATCGTCCGCGCGCTCGCCACCCGCCCGAAGCTGCTGCTGCTCGATGAACCCGCCGCGGGCATGAACCCGTCCGAAAAGGACGACCTCATGCACCTGATCCGCTTCATCAAGGAGCGCTACCACCTCGCCGTGCTCCTGGTGGAGCATGACATGAAGGTGGTGATGGGCATTTGCGAACGCATCGCCGTGCTGGAATACGGCCGCAAGATCGCCGAAGGCACGCCGAAGGAAATCCAATGCCACCCGAAGGTCATCGAGGCCTACCTCGGGGCCGCCGCCGTCTGACATCCACCCTCATGACCGGAGCTGAAAAACTGGAGATCTGGCAAAAGACGATCGCGTTCGCGGAGACCGTCTATGCCCTGACGACGGGTTATCCGGCGGAGCGCCGCCAGAGGATCCGCCGGAGGGTCGTTTCCATTTCCTCCAGCATCGCGGAGGGCGCTGCCTGCGGGTCGCGCCGCGAGTTCGCGCGCTTCGTCGAGATCGCCAGCGCCGCGCTGCCGGACGTCGTCTGTCAGATCGAGGCGGGCCGCGGCCTCGGGTTCCTGCCGGACGAGCAGTTCGAGGCATTGTGCATGATGGCGTGGGAGCAGGGCCGCATGCTCGGTGGCCTCCACCGTTCCCTGCCGCCGGAGTCCGACGGCTGACCACCCTATTTGATCCCTTCCCGATGCTCGAAGTCGAAAACCTCCACGTCTCCTACGGTGCGATCAAGGCGCTCCACGGCGTCTCGCTCAAAGTGCCGCCGGGCAGCATCGTCACGCTCATCGGCGCGAATGGCGCGGGAAAATCGACCACGCTGCGCGCCCTGTCCGGGCTGGTGAAACCGACCGCCGGGGTGATCCGCTACGATGGCCACGACATCGCCCGCATGCCCGCGAACAAGATCGTGTCCCGCGGCCTTTGCCACGTGCCGGAGGGCCGCATGGTCTTCGCCAACCTCACCGTCCGGGAGAACCTCAAGATGGGGGCCTACCTCCAGAAAGACCGGAAGTGGATCGCCGAGCAGACCGAGTATGTCTTCGGGCTTTTCCCGCGCCTCAAGGAGCGTGAGAGCCAGGCGGCCGGCACGCTTTCCGGCGGCGAGCAGCAGATGCTCGCCATCGGCCGAGCCATGCTCTCGAAGCCGCGCTTCCTGATGCTGGACGAGCCCTCGCTCGGCATCGCACCGCTGCTGGTGAAGACGATTTTCGAGCGCATCGTGGAGATCAACCGCGAGCAGGGGCTGACCATCCTCCTCGTCGAGCAGAACGCGAATCTCGCCCTCGATGTCTCCAGCTACGCCTACGTGCTGGAAACCGGCAAGATCCTGCTCGAAGGGCCGTCCGCCGAACTGAAGGTGAATCCACAGGTCCAGGAGGCCTATCTGGGCGCCTGACGGGATACACGGGCACTTGATTTGCTCCGGCGGCCTGCTTCATTGTTAGGCATGCTGAGACGCCTGTTCCTTGCCTTCGCCGGCTGTGCCGCGCTGCACGCCGCGGAGATCCCGCTCACCGATGCCACCGTGGTGCCGGGCGAGCGCGTCGGCCCGATCGAGAAGGGCATGACCCTCTTTGGCCTGAAGACCCTGTTGGGCGCGGACAAGTTCAAGTCGGTGGATCTCCCGGGCGCCGAGGGCGAGACGATCCCGGGCGCGATTGTCTTCAAGGGAACCGACCGTGAGATCCAGGTCGTCTTCAATCCCGAGGGCGACGAGAAAGAGATCGTCGAGGTCCGCATCGTGGGCAAGGGCTGGAAGTTCCCGGACGGCCTCGCCAGGGGCATGACCGTCGAACAGGTCGAGAAGGTCAACGGCAAGCCCTACAAGGTTTCCGGCTTCGATTGGGACTACGGCGGCTACGCCGACTTCACCGGCGGCAAGCTGGCGGGAAAGGTGTCCGTCCGCTTCAACCACGGCGACAAGGAGCTCGACAAGTCCCTGATCGGCGACCGCTCCCTTTCCTCCACTGACAAGAAACTCCGCGAAGCCAAGGTGACGGCCACGGAAATCAGTGTCATTTTCCCCCTTGAGAAAACCCCACCCGCAAAACCATGAGCGAGACCAACCGTGAAAAAGCCTTCCGCTGGATGGAAGGCATCTGGAACCAAAGGCAGTTCGACGTCATCGACGAGCTTTTCGCTCCGAATGGCGTGGGGCACCATGAAGGGATGGAGACCCACGACGTGGAGAGCATGCACCATTTCGTGGCGGGTATTCTCGAGGCCTTCCCGGACATCCGGGTCGAGGTCGATCATGCGATCGAGGAAGGGGATCACGTCGTGGTCCGCTGGACGGCCCATGGCACCCACATCGGAAACAACCTCGGCGTGCCCGCGACGGAGGCGGAAGTCTCCTTCAGCGGCATGACCTGGATGACCTTCGATGACAATGGCCAGATCTGTGAAGGCTGGGACTCCTGGAACCAAGGGGCACTCATCCAGCAACTCGCCCAGGCCGCTCTGGTGCGTTGAGTTGTTTTACTCCCCGCCTTCGTCGGCTCCGGCGGACGAGGGCAGGGGACGCTCCGGCTCTTCCGGAAGCGGATCGGGCATCGCCCGCGCCTTCCATGCGAAGAGGGCATACAGCTTGTCCCAGAAGTCCCCGCCGAGGACGAAGAGCCCGCCGATGCAGATGAGGTGCGCGGCGATCATTGCCTGCCAGCGCAGCGGCGTGCTGTCCGGCAGCCACTCCGGCTTGAAGGCCTGCAGGTAGGCGGGCACCAGCGGCAGCAGGAACATGCCGAGCCCGACATAGTGGCGGGTGAGGCTCACGTTGCCCGCGGGCCGGATCTTGCGGATGATCACCGCCGCCTTCTTCCGGAACATCTCGTAGTTCTCTTTCCCCATCACCGCCGCGCCGATCAGCGTGCCGACCTCCGGCGTGAAGAAGAAGATGGTGAAAAGCGTGGCCTTCACCGCCGCCGACCACGGCATCCAGTAGATCCAGCCGTGGGTGAGGAAGAGCAGGTTGCTGCCCAGGATGAAGGCGATGCCGATCTTCAGCTTGGTGCGCGCGTGCATGGGGCTGCATCCTCCGCGGGGGCGAGGCTGTCAATGCGTCTGTCTTATCGGATGTCGGTCTTCTTGTCTGGCGGCGCAGCGGGCATTCCTGGCACCACCCGCTGGATCTCGCTCTTGTGTTTCGGCTCCGGCGGCGGAGCCACCTTTCCGGCCACCGCGCGGCCCATGCAGGAGACCAGCGTCGCCGGTAGGAACAGGGCCAGTACCGCCGCGATTCGCGGCAGGCGGGCGGAGAGCCACAGGAGCTTGCGTTCGAAGTGGCCGGGGGAATGGATCGTGCCGCCGTCGGCCCCGACGTAGGCGATGCACTCGCGGCCCTGCGTTTCCTCCGCGAACGCCTTGGCCTCGCCTTCGGTCATCGCGGAGAGGTTGAAGACGTGTTTGCCGCACTGGTCGCAGAACCGTTTCCGCTCGTCGCCGGTCATGGTGTTCCAGTCCACGGAGCAGGGCTTCGCGATGACGAGGGGCGGGTCGATCCGTTTCATCGAATATCAGAGGAGCAGATGCGGAGCGGGCTGTCGAGGCGGCGGGTTGATCCGCATCAGCGGCGCGCGCGTTGTGGGAGCTTCGACGATCCTCTACCCCCTCCGATGTTTACTGGGTTTCCGTTCCATTTGTGAGGCCACCCACGGCCATCGAGCCGCCGGATCACCGGCGGTGTCTTCCGCGCTCCGGAGCCCCGCGTGCCACGCGGGGTCTCTGTTGAAAAATCCCAAAACCAAAATCCCATGCACCCACCTCGTAGTGCCAGGTCCGTCCTGGCGCGTTCCGCATCCTCGTGTCCACGCCTTCTCGCGTTCGGACTGATCCTCGCCTCCAGTGCCGCCTCACAGGCGGGCACGCTGACCTTCGGCACTTCCGCGCCCACCGGCGGGGCCGCCGCCATCAGCAGTTGGACCGGCGCCACCTTCGATGCCGACAACGTCGGCGGCTCCGGCGTGAACGCCAACGGCGGCTCCGACAATGGCGCCACCAACGACGGCACCACCTACGTCGCCGGAAACCGTCCCGTCCAGGGCCAGACCTTCACCACCGGCTCGAATGCCGGTGGCTACCTGCTGACCTCCGTCACCGTGCGGATGCAGGGCTACACCAACAACACCGCCTCCGGTTCCAACATCGGCGGCTACGATCTCAATGACACCAACACCGCGCTGCGGCTGCGCGTCGGCCGCATCGATGGTTCGGTGTTCGTGCCCTTCACCCAGGAAACCGCGGCCTGCGGGGGCAGCGGCAATCCCGGCCAGGGCGGCACTGCCAACGGCCCGGGCACCTATCTCACCTTCACCCTCGGTGCGCCCATCGTGCTCGCGCCGAACACGGTTTACGGTTTCGACTTCGGCACCACCGGCGATTACTTCGAAATGCTCGGCATCCGCGGCGCGGCGAGCGGCGGCAATCCCTACGCGGGCGGCACGGCCTACACCTCCGGCGCGAACGGCTACGGCAGCAACGCCGTGACCACCCAGTCCGGCGAGCGTGCCTTCCTGGTGGACATGACCACCTACACGGCTCCCACTCCGGGCACCTTCGTCCATCCCGGCCTGCTGCACACCGATGCCGATTTCGAGCGGATGCGCACGAAGGTTGCGGCGGGCGCGCAGCCGTGGGCGGATGGCTGGGGGGCTTTGACCTCCAACGGCCGTGCCCAGCTCGGCACTGCGCCGCGTCCGCTGCAAACGGTGATCCGTGGAGGGGATGGCCAGAACTTCACCCAGATGTACATCGACATCGCGCGCGCCTACCAACTGGCGTTGCGCTGGAAGGTCTCGGGCGACACTGCCTACGCCGACCAGGCCGTGGTGTTCCTCAACGCGTGGTCGTCCACGATGACCGGGCTCACCGGTAATTCGGACCGCTTCCTCGCTTCCGGGATCTACGGCTACGAGTGGGCGAATGTGGGCGAGATCATGCGCACCTACCCGGGATGGGCGGCCGCGGACGTGACCGCGTTCCAGAACCTGCTGGTGAACATCTTCTACCCGATGAACCACGATTTCCTCGTGAACCACAATGGGGCGGCGATCACGAACTACTGGGCGAACTGGGACCTGTGCAACATGGCCTCGATGCTCTCCATCGGCGTGTTTTGTGATCGCACGGACATTTACAACGAAGCCGTCGATTACTTCTACAATGGCAAGGGCAACGGCTCGGTGTCGAAGTTCGTCTACCAGATCCACCCCGGAAACCTCGGCCAGTGGCAGGAATCCGGCCGCGACCAGGGACACACGACCTTCGGCATCTCGCTCGTCGGGCCGATCTGTGAGATGGCGTGGAACCAGGGCCTCGACTTCTACGGTTTCGACAACAACCGCTTCCTCGCCGGGTCGGAATACGTCGCGAAATACAACCTCGGCTACGACGTGCCCTTCCAAGGCTACGCATGGGGCACCGGCACCAGCGGCACCTGGCAATTCCAGGGCGTGGTCTCGAACGCGGCCCGCGGTATTCTCCGCCCCTGCTGGGCAATGGTTTACAACCACTACGTGAACCGCAAGGGAATCGCCTCTCCCTACACCGGCGGCGAGGTCACCGCGAACCAACCGGAAGGCGACGGCGGCAATGGCGACCAGCTCGGTTTCGGCACGCTGACCTTCTCCCGCGATCCGATCGCCACCGGCCAGAAACCCAGCGGCCTCGCCGCGCTGGAGGATGCGAACTCGATCCAGTTGAACTGGTGGGGCGCGGCCTACGCCACCAGCTACAACGTGAAGCGAGCCACCACCAGCGGCGGCCCCTACACCACCATTGCCACCGGTGTGACGGACCTCCTCACCTACACCGACAGCGGTCTCGCGCCCGGCACCTATTACTACGTCGTCACCGGCACCACGCCGTCCGGGGAAACCGCGGTTTCGAATGAAGCCCGGGCCGTGTCCCGCGCCGAGCTCCACACCTGGCTGAAGATGGATGAAACCACCGGCACCACCGCGGCCGATGCTTCCAACCACAGCCACGCCGGCACGCTCGTGAACGGGCCAACTTGGACCACCGGCAAGACCGGCAACGCGATCTCGTTCGACGGCACCGACGACTACGTCTCGCTGCCGACCTCGCTGGTCCGCGATCTCGATGACTTCACCGTCTCCACCTGGGTCTACCTCAACGCCAACAACACCTGGAGCCGCATCTTCGACTTCGGCGACAGCAACGGCCGCGGGATGTACCTCACCACCAAGAACGGCGGCGGCGTGGTGTCCTTCGGGAGCTACACGGTCTACAGCTACAATACCCAAACCATCAACGGCACCGCCGCGCTGCCCACCGCGCAGTGGGTCCATGTGGCGGTCAGCGTTTCCGGAAAGACCGGCACGCTGTATGTGAACGGCGTCGCCGTCGGCCAGAACACCAGCCTCGATTACCAGCCGTTCCAGCTCGGCCAGACCCGCGGCAACTACCTCGGGAAGTCGAACTGGGCGGATCCCTATCTGAACGGGAAGCTCGATGACTTCCGGATCTACCGCGGTGCGTTGAATGCCGACGAGGTCCGCACCCTGGCCGCCTCCGGCACCGCCCACCTCGAGTTCGATGAAGCCAGCGGCACCACCGCCACCGACATCACCGGCAACGGTTGGAACGGCACCCTGGTGAACGGTCCGCTGTGGTCCACCTCCGGCAAGATCGCGAACGCCGTCGACCTCGATGGCTCGAACGACCACGTGACCCTGCCCACCGGTGTCGTCAATGGCCTCACCACCGCCTCCATCTCGACCTGGGTGAACCTGGATACCGTGAGCAACTGGTCGCGCGTGTTCGATTTCGGCACCGGCACCACCACCTACATGTTCCTCACCCCGAAGAACGGCAACACCGGCACGGTGCGCTTCGCCATTTCCACCGGCGGTGGCGGCGGCGAGCAGAAGATCGACGGCACCGCCGCGATCACCACCGGTGGCTGGCATCACGTGGCCGTGACGCTGAACGGGGCCACCGGCACGCTCTACGTCGATGGCGTGCAGGTCGGCCAGAATACCGCGATGACGCTCACCCCGTCCTCGCTCGGGGCCACCACCCAGAACCGCATTGGCCGCTCGCAGTACAACGATCCGTATCTGGATGGACGCGTGGACGATTTCCGCATCTTCGGCCGCGCCCTCACCGCCACCGAGGTTTCCGCGCTCGCGGGCACCTTCCCGGCTCCATCGTCACCGGCCGCCGCCGCGGGCAACAACAGCGTGGCCTTGTCCTGGGCCGCGGTCAGCGGAGCGTCCTCCTACCAGGTCCGCCGTTCCACCACCAGCGGTGGCCCCTACACCACGATCGCCGTCGGTCTCACCGGCACCTCGTGGACGGATGGCAGCGCGGTGAATGGCACCACCTATTACTACGTCATCGCCGCCACCACGCCGCTTGGTGAAAGCGTCTCCACGCAGCTCTCCGCGTTGCCCCTGCCTCCCATCCCAGCCGCGCCCACCGGCTTGGCGTTGAACGGTTGGAACGGTGCCGTGGCTCTCTCCTGGACCGCGTCCAGCGGCGCCACCAGCTACACCGTGAAGCGCGGCACCAGCAGTGGCACCTATACCCAATCGACCACCGGCCTCACCGCCACCACCTGGTCGGACACGACGGCCGTGGATGGCACCACCTACTACTACGTCGTCTCCGCCAGCAATCTCGGCGGCGAAAGCGCGAACTCGTCCGAGGTATCCGTCCTGTTCACCCAGCCGCGGGCTTACCTGAAGTTCGACGAGACCACCGGCCTCACCGCCGCCGACGCCTCGGGCAATGCCTGGCAGGGCACCCTCGTCAACGGGCCGCTGTGGAGCGCGGGCCGCAGCAACAACACCGTCGACCTCGATGGCACCGATGATCACGTGACCCTGCCGACCGGCGTGGTCAACGGCGTCACCGGCTGCACCGTGATGCTGTGGGCGAACCTCGACTCCGTCTCGACCTGGCAGCGCCTGTTCGACTTCGGCACCGGCACCAGCGTCTACATGTTTCTGACGCCGAAGAACGGGGCCAATGGCAACCTGCGCTTCGCCATCAGCACCGCGGGTGGTGGCGGCGAGCAGAAGATCGATGGCACCGCGCCGTTCCCGGCAGGCGGGTGGCACCACGTCGCCGTCACCCTGGCGGGCGCGACCGGCACGCTCTACGTCGATGGCGTGCAGGTCGGCCAGAACACCGCCATGACGCTGACCCCGACCAGCCTCGGCTCGACCACCAAGAACTACCTCGGCCGCTCCCAATACGCCGATCCGTATCTCGTCGGTCGCATCGATGAGTTCCGCCTCTACAACCGCGCGCTCACCTCCACCGAGGTGGCCTCGCTGGTGGCGACCAGCCCGCTCGGCCTGATGACCGCGCCCACCGGACCCACCGCCACCGCGGGCACCACCCAGGTGGCGCTCGCCTGGACCGCGCCCACCGGTGCCACCGGCTACGATGTCCTGCGCTCCACGGTGGCGGGCGGGCCCTACTCGGTGGTCTCCACGAATCAGACCGCCGTGTCCTACACCGATACCGGCCTGACGACCGGCACCACCTACTACTACGTGGTGGTCGCCCGCAGCGCCACCAGCGAGAGCCCGGACTCCGCCGAGGTGAGCGCCGCCGCGCAGTAACCCTGTCCCGGACGCCAAAACGAAAGCCTCCGCCTGGGATCCAGGCGGAGGCTTTTTCGTCGATCCGGAGCTTGGACAGCCCGCGGGGTCCGTCAGTTGCTGGTGATGCCGTGCGGGATGGACACGTGCTCGCCGCCGGAGCCAGCCCACACCTTGCCATGCACGGCGGGAGTGGTGAAGCCGGTCGAATCGTCGGCGCAGGAAACCAAAGCCATCACTGGAAGAACCAAGAGGAAGCGGAGGATTTTCATACAATCGCCACCCTAACCGAACACCGGGGCTCGGCGATCAAAATCCTGCTTCCCCCCGGAAAACGAAAAACCCACCGGCCCGGAGGCCGGTGGGTTGGGCGCTGACGGGAAATCAGGCGACTTCCTTGATGTCGAGCGCCGCGTACTCGCCGTCTTTGCGGCGGTAAACCAGGGTCAGGCAGCCACGGCGGGCGCTCTTGTAGAGCACGAACGGGCGGTCCGAGAGTTCGAGTTCCATGACCGCGTCCTCCTTGTACATGGTCTTCACCTTGTACTTGTCCGGGTGGACGATGAAGGGCTCCGGATCGTGCTGGGAGTCCTCCGGGTGGTCGAGCACGTCCTCGGTGAAGAAGCGTTCGTCGAGGTGGCGGATCGACTCGTTGCGGTGCGGCCGGTTCTTCTTCAGGAGGCGGGTCTTGTGCTTCCGCATGCGGCGCGAGATCTTGTCGATCGTCTCGTCGAGGGCCGCGTACATGTTGCCGTTTTCAGTGTGGGCTTCGATGGTGATGTGGTTGGCGCAAAAAAGAATGATTTCGGCGATGTGCCGGTTTTTCTGAACGTCGAGGATGGCCTTCGCTTCGATGATTCGCGGGTAGTCGAGGTGCAGACCCTCGATCTTCTTCTGGGCGTAATCCCGCAGGGCGTCGGTCACTTGCTCGTGCCGAACCGTGACGGTGATCGGCAGATTGACGTTGGCAGTTTGCATGGTTCTTGTCGGTTTGATTTCAGCAGTACGGACGGCGGTTCCATCCGCCATATCCACCCGACACCTTGGGCTAAACGTGGCGAAAATGCCACGCGGAACTTCTAAAATAATTTTCGCGTGTTGCTCCGCCGTGGAACCCTTGTAAACGCGACAAAGCCCTCCGTAGAGGGCTTTGCGTGCGAAGAACCGGGTTGCAATGCGGACGGATTTCCGTCACATCTTGAAATCCTCCCCGAGGTAATACTTCTTCGCGACGGGGTCGTTCGCGAGTTCCTCGGAGCGGCCTTCAAGGATCACCCGGCCGTCGTGGATCAGGAAGGCGCGGTCGGCGATGGTGAGGGTTTCGCGGACCGAGTGGTCGGTGATCAGGATCGCCAGGCCATCGCGCTCGCGCAGGTCGCGCACGATCTTCTGGATGTCCTCCACGGCGATGGGGTCGATGCCGGCGAAGGGCTCGTCGAGCATCAGCAGCTTCGGGTCCGTGCACAGGGCGCGGGCGATCGCCAGGCGGCGCTTTTCACCGCCGGAAAGGGTGATCGCCAGGGACTTCGAAAGCTTCGCGATGCCGAAGCGATCGAGCAGGTCGTTGGCGCGCTCGAGCCGCTCCTTGCGGCCCAGGCCCGGGCGCGTCTCGAGGATCGCCAGCAGGTTGTCCAGCACGCTGAGTTTCCGGAACACGGACTCTTCCTGTGGCAGGTAGCCGAGGCCGAGGCGGGCGCGGCGGTGCATCGGCAGGTCGGAGATGTCCGTGCCGTTGAAATGGACTTTGCCGGCGTCCGGCGGCACCAGGCCGGCGATCATGTAGAACGAGGTGGTCTTGCCCGCGCCGTTCGGACCCATCAGGCCGACGATCTCGCCGGGCTGGACGGTGAGCGAGACGCCGTCGACGACCGCGCGGCCGCCGTAGGTCTTGCGCAGGCCCGAGGCGGAGAGGATGGCGGAGGACAGGTTGCAGCAGGAGGAACCGGGCGCGTGCGAGGCTTGGACGGGCATGGCGGGCGAAAGGAAAGGGGAATCAGCGGGTGGGCTTCGGGGCGGAGGGAGTCGGCTTCGGCTTGTTGTCCGCGTCCTTCGACTGGATCTGGCCACCCATGTCCCACACGCCTTCGGTCACGAAGCTGCCATCCTTCTGGATGCGCAGGTAGAGGTTCGGCTCCTTGGCGCGCATGAACTTGTCGCCCTGCTTCACCCACGGATAGCCCCCATTGAGGATGATCTCACCGGTCTTGGCGTTGTAGTTCAGCACCGCGGCACTGGCTTCCACCGGCGGTTTGCCATCCACGGATTTCTGCACCACCTTCACCGCGCCGGTGGCGACGATGTGGTCGACATCGCCGAAGCCGCTGGTGGCGCCGGTCAGACCCGGGGCGGAGTTTTCCTTCTTGGCGGCCGGATCGGCCGGAGCCTTGGCGTCACCGGAGGGCTTCGCATCGCCGGGTTTGGCGTCCGGCTTCTTCGGTTCCTTCTTCTCCATGAAGACCTTCAGCTCGTTCGCGCCGCTCAGGGAGAAGCGCGGGTCGCTGAGACGGACGTTCTTCAGGTAAACCAGCAGGCCCTTCGCGGAGTCGAAATACATGCCGTCGTCCGCCTCGATCACGGTGTCGTTCGGGCCCGGCTTCACTTCCAGCGGCTTGGTGGCGGCGGTGTGAGGGGTGGAATCGGCAGCGGCCGGCTTCGCGGGTGGCTCCACCGGGGTGGTTTCCAGGGAGATGGAGGTCAGAGCGGCCTGCTTGAGGAAGGCGGACACGGCGTCGTTGGCGGCGCTGGAGTCCTTGCTGCTGGCTTCCAGGACTTCCCGGGTGCCGTCTAGCGCCTGCTTCGCCTGCGGGGCGGCGGTCGTGGTTTCCTCCTGGATTTTCGCGCGATCCTCCGGGCTCAGCCGCGCGGGCACCTCGGCCATCGCGGGGAGGGAGATCATGGCGGTCGCCAGGGCGGTCACCGCGCCGCGGGGAGTGATCGGAGCATTCATCGAAGTGGCCTTCTTTTGTTTCTCAAAGAACCGGGTCTTCACCGGTCCCAGCAGGAATCCCTGCGATTGTTGATGGGTGTAGGAAAGTCCGGTGCCCACCGCCTCGAAATCCTCGGAGGTGATGGCGACGGGGTCCCGGGTCTCCAGCGTGCCCTTGGTCTGGTCGAAGTGGGCGAATTGGAGATCGATCCGCGCCTTGGCGCTGCGGTCCGGGTTGAAGAACTCGAGGGCCACGATCCGGGCTTCGAGCGTGTGGTCATCCACCACCGTGAGCTCCTCGCAGCGCAGCGCGGCGGCGAGCTGGCGCTTCGAATCGTAGCGCGGCACCATCACCTTCTTCAGCACGCTGCCGGCCGGCATCAGCGAGATCGCCGGAAGCTGCTGCGGCTTCTCCGGAACCAGCTCCGGCGGCAGCGCGGAAGGCTCCGCGGCCAGGGCGGCGGGTGCGAGAACGAGGATCAGGAGCGAACGCACGGTGGGGAAGGTAGGATGAACTCGGCGGATTCCAACAGGAATAGCCCGCGGCTCAGCCGTGGGCCGCGTGGTGGATCGCGATCAGTTTGACGAGAACGTCCTCCATAAATTCGAGCGGAATTTGGTTCGGGCCGTCGGACATGGCATTGGCCGGGTCCGAGTGGGTCTCCATGAACACGCCGTCCACGCCCGTGGCCACCGCCGCGCGGGCCAGCACGGGGGCCAGCTCGCCATCGCCGCCGGTCGCGCCGCCGAGGCCGCCCGGTCGCTGCACCGAGTGGGTGGCGTCGAAAATCACCGGCAGGCCTTCCTTGCGCATCCAGTAGAGCGAGCGCATGTCGGTCACGAGGTTGTTGTAGCCGAAGGTGGTGCCGCGCTCGGTGAGCAGGAAGCGCTCGCAGCCGAAGGCGCGCAGCTTGTCCGCGATGTTGATGGTGTCCCACGGAGCCAGGAACTGGCCCTTCTTCACGTTCACCGCACGGCCGGTCTTGGCGGCGGCTTCCAGCAGGTCGGTCTGGCGGCACAGGAACGCCGGGATCTGGAGCAGATCGATGTAGGCCCCGGCGATCTCCGCGTCCTCCGCGGTGTGGATGTCGGTGGTCACCGGCACGCCCAGCTCCTTGCCGATCTCGGAGAGAATCCGGCAGCCTTCCTCGACACCCGGGCCGCGGAAGGACTTCACCGAGGTGCGGTTCGCCTTGTCGTAGGACGCCTTGAAAATGAAGTGAATGCCGGTCTTGTCGGCGATTTCCTTGAGCGATTTCGCCATTTCCCAGGCGAACTCCTCGCTCTCGAGGGCGCAGGGGCCGAGGATGAAGAACGGAGCGGGGCCGCCGACCGGGACGGTGCCGATGTTGAAGGGATCGAAGGACGACATGGTGGGAAAGGGGAAAGGAATTACTCCTCCGAGGCCTGGAGGTAAAGCGGGCGGAGGTTGTTCAGGGCCACGGCGAGGAGCTTCTCCTCCTTCTCCGTCAGGTTGCCGCGGGTTTTGTTCTCCAGCATTTCCAACGAATCGAGCACCGATTTCGCGGCCCGCAGGTTGATGTCATTGCGGCCCGTCACTGGATTCGGGATCTGACCGAGGAACATCCCGGCATTCTGGGCTTGGAGGAACAGGAATTCGCTGAAGCGGGGGTCGGCCTGTGGCTCGTCGGGCATGCGGGGTTCTAATGCACGATCGGCCGCCTGTCACCAAAACCAATCTTGCGAAACTGGATTGCATCCTGCATGATGGTAGACCGAATCCCTTAAAACCATGGACTACTACGTATTCAGAAGCCCCTTGGACGGCCATGCGGCGGTGGCCAAACTCGGTGAAGGCGGGACCCACGGCTGGGCCGCCATGCACGGCCCGGATTCCTTCGATGGCTGTTGGAGCTGGGTTCGCACCAATTGCACCGGCGGTCCGAACTATTTCCGCTGTTGAGGCTTGGGAAGGACCAGCTCCCCCCAAGCCGACAGGCCCCGTAGCTTGCCGACGGGGGAAGCGTGCGTCGTGATCACTCCTCCGGCAGCACGGTGATCAGGGTCGGGGCGACGCTGAAGACCCGTTCGGCGGCGGCGCGGACGCTTTGAGGGGTGAGGGCCTTGTAGATGTCCGGGAGCTGGCGGTGGAGGTCGGCGGACTGGCCGAAGAGCAGGTCGATCGCGGCCTGGCGGGCGGTGCTGGAGAGCGATTGCTGCTGGATCGCCAGGCTGCTGAGCACGGTCGAGCGGACGCGCTCGAAGGCGTCGTCCGGGATGCCGCGGGCGGCGATTTTTCCGATCTCGGCCATCAGCTCGGCCTTGGCGAGTTCGGCCTGGCCCGGCGAGGTGGCCAGGTAGAACGCGAACATGCCGGTATCGAAGCCGAGGAACTGGGTGGCTCCGACCTGATAGGCCAGGCCGAGGTCCTCGCGGATGCGGGTGAACAGCGGGCCGGCCATGTCGGTGCAGTATTCCTGCAGCATCGCCAGCGCGTGGCGGTCCTCGGAAAGCGCGGCGGCACCGGGATAGCCGATCGCCAGCACGGCCTGCTTTTTCGGCAGGCGGAAGGTCAGATCCGAGCCGTGATACAGGTAGCTGTCCGGCGGGGTCCACGGCTGTCCGGCCGGGATGGCGGAGAGCAGCGGCGCGAGCGTGTCCGCGGCGGCGGAGGGATCGAAATCCCCGGCGACGGCGAGCGTGAGGTTGCCACCGGTGAAATGGCGGCGGTGGTGGTCGGCCAGCGCGGTGCGGTCGATCACGTCGAGGCTCAGGCGGGTGCCGAGGGCGTCGCGGCCGTAGCCCGCGCCGTTGAAGAGCGCCTTGCGCAATTCGCTAAGGCCGGTGTGGAGCGGGTCCTCCAGGGCTTCCTCCAGCGCGGCGCGCTGGCTGGCCTTTTCGCGGGCAATGGCGTCGGAGGGCAGGGAGGGGGCGTTCAGCACCTCCGCCAGCGCGTCTGCGAGCACGCCGAAGTCCGGGGCGAGGCCCGCGGCTTGGATCAGCAGCGCGTTGTTGCCCGCGGAGGCTCCGATGGAGGCCCCCAGCGATTCCAGCTCCAAGGCCAGTTCCTCGGCGCTACGGGTGGCGGTACCCTGCGGCAGGGTCGAGGCGAGCAGTTGGTTGATGCCGTTGCTGACCTCGGTTTCGGAGGGCAGACCGGCGCGGACGGCGGCTTGGAAATGGAGCAGCGGCACCCGGCGGTCCGGCAGCAGGGCCAGGGTGATGCCGTTGTCGAGCGTGTGGGTGCGGATCTCCTCACGGACCCGGCGGCGCTTGGTGGCGCGGTCGGCCACGGCGGCGCCTTCGGGATCGAGCACCGTGAGTGTCATGCGCTCCGCGGTCAGGGCTGCGGCCACGCGCTTCACGTCCTCCGGCGTCACCGCATGTAGGGCGGCCAGGTAGTGGCGGGTGAAATCGAGATCGCGGGCCTCATGCCAGTTCGAGGCGAGGTCGGCGGCGCGGCCGGAGGCGCTGGTCAGCGAGCGGAACTGACTGGCGGCGATCTGGCGCTTGGCCTTCGCCAGCTCGTCCGCCAGTTCGTCCTGCTGGACCTTGGCGATCTCGGCCAAGGCGGCTTCCACGAGCACCTCACGGTTGTCCGGGCTGACCTCCGCGCTCACGGCGAAGAGGCCCTCGCGGCCCGGTCCGTTCCAAGCCCAGGCGGAAATTTCGAGCGCCAGCTCCCGCTCCTGGCGGAGATGGCGGTAGAGGCGCGCCGAGCGGCCACGGCCGAGCAGCGCCGCCAGCACGTCCAGCGCCGGGGCATCGGGATGGGAAAGCGGCGGCGTTTTCCACGCCATCGTCAGGCGGCTGGCTGGGATCGCGAAGGTGGCTCGGGCGCGGCGCGGACCGATCTGGGGCGTGTCCTGCGGCACCAGCGGGTCGGGGCCGCCGCCCAGGGCGAGGTCCGCGGTGGCCGCGGTGATCTGCTTGCGCACCTCGTCCGCGTCGAAGTCGCCGGACACCACCGCGAAGGCGCGCTCGGGCGTGTAGCGGGTGCGGTGGTAATTACGAAGGTCGTCGTAGGAAAGCGCGTCGAACAGGTGGCGGTGGCCGATCACCGGATGGCGGCGCGGGTCGGACACGAACGTGGTCGAGAACAACAGCCGGCTCGCCACGTTGTCCGGGTCGTCCAGGCCCATGTCGATCTCGCGGCGGATCACGTCCTTCTCCTTCTCGAACTCCGCTTCCGGAAGCGTCGGGAAGAACACCAGGCCCGTTAGAATCTTGAGGAACTCCGGCAGCGAGGCGGCCGGGCCATCGATGTAGTAAACCGTGCGGTCGAAGCTGGTGTAGGCGTTCCAGTGGCCGCCCGCGGCCTGCACCGCGTTGGCCAGCGCCTCGCCGTCGTAATCGCGCGTGCCCTTGAACACCATATGCTCCAGAAAATGGGAGATGCCCGAGCCCAGTCGTCCGCCTTCATGCATGCTGCCGGTCTCCACCCAGATCTGCGCGCTCACCACCGGGGCCGAGGGATCGGGGTCCAGAATCAGGGACAATCCGTTGGGCAGGGTCTCGGCGGTGGCGGTGACAACAGGGTATTCCATGAATTTCCGGCTTGGACCCAATGGGATGAGCGATAAAGCAGGAGTATGCAACGATGGATTGTGCTCGTGGCGGCTCTCGTGATCCTGGCTTCAGGCGGCGCGGGATTCGCGTACCTGAACTACCGCAAGAACAAGCCCGACCGCATCTGGGTGCCGCTCAAGCTTCAGGAGAAGGATCTCAAGCCCGCGTCCGAACAGATCGGCACGGCCCTGCGGAAACCCGCCGTGCTGATGAAGATCGCCAAGGAGCTCAACCTGGCGGCCAAGTTCAAGGTCGCGTCCGACGAGGCCGCCGTCGCCGAGCTCTCGAAGCGCATGTTCATCGAGGTGGCGGAGGCCAATCCGCCGTCCGACCGTACCCCGGCGCTCAACATCGGCGTGAACGGCACCCGACGCGAGCACGCCACGCTCCAGGAAATCTCGGCCCGCCTCACCAAGGAGGTCTTCGACCTGGCCGGGATCAAGCAGCCCTCTCAAGTGGCGTTCTAACCATAGGCTGCGTTCGGGAGAACGTGGGCGGAGCAAACTTGCGCCCCCTTGTATGTCCCGTCCGTCTATGAGTGGCCGGTTGCCAGAGAAGAGAGAAAGAACCAGAGGATACCTCTTCTCTTCACCCTAGCCCCCGGCCCCTCGAGGTCGGACTGATCCTGCACGGGTGTTCGCGGATCTTCCCACCCACAAGCAGGAATGCTTGTGCTACTAAACGATCCGCTGGATCACGCTGTCGGCCTCGTAACGGGCCTTCGGGCGGGCGGCGGTGTGGTCGTCCGGCGAGCGGTAGCCCACGGCGCAGGCCACGGCGGTGGCGTAGCCGCTGCCTTCCAGGCCGAGGATCTGATCGTAGGCCTTCGGATCCAGTCCCTCCATCGGGCAGGTGTCGATTCCGAGCAGCGCCGCGGTGGTCATGAACTGGCCCAGCGCGATGTAAACCTGGCGGACGTTCCAGACGTGGCGCGCCTCGAACGGCATCGCCGAGACGAACCCCTCGATCATTCCCTGCATCGGGGCCAGCGCCTCGACGCTGTTGCCCTGCACGTCCGCCAGCCGTGCGACCCAGCCGGAGATGTCTTCCGGAGCCACGTCGGTGCGGGCGGCGAAGACGATGAAATGGGACGCGTCCGTCACCTGCCCCTGGCCCCAGGATTTCGCCCGCAGCTCGGCGCGCACCGCCGGGTTCTCCACCACCAGAAACTTCCACGGCTGGAGGCCGAAGGACGAGGGGGTGAGCACCAGCGATTGCTCGAGCGCGCCCCAGGTTTCCGCCGGGATCTGGCGGCTGGGATCGAAGGTCTTGGTGGCGTAGCGCCAGCGCAGGGCGGCGATGACGGAATCGGGAGTCGGGGTGGACATGATTATTGGTTCGAGTCGGTGTCGATCTCGAAGGGCAGCGAGACGGCCGGGAAGTCCTTCAGCGTGAGGCTGAAGATCACGCCGTATTCATCGTGCACGCGGTTGTCGCGCTTGGTCAGGCCGACGCCGACCACCCAGTTGCCGAGATCGTGGCTGAGCGTGTACTGCTGGAGTTCCAGCGTGTTGTCGTCTAGTTCCCAGACCTGCAGCATGCCGAAGCCCCAGTCCTCGTGGAGGCGGGCGTAGGCGCGGAAGTCGATGCGGTTGGAGTCCGGCAGCACCGGGTGGCTGTTCAGAAAGCGCTCGCCGACCGAGAATTCGAAATCAGGGGTCGGCATGAAGCGCAGCCGCGGCGAGAACTCGCTGTAGCCGTTGCCATCGCTGACCACCGGGAACTGCGTTTCAAGGTCCACGGACATCCACGGCAGCGGCCGCCAGCGGGCGTCGTTGTAGAGGTTGGAGACGTTGCGGCCGAGGTTCTGCGGATCATCGCCGATGAAGGCATCCATGTAGGTGTCCAGATAGAGCCACTCGTAGCTCTGGCCATCGCGGTGGGTGATCAGGCGGTTCCGCGCGCCGAGGCGGATGATGTTCCAGTCCGCGATGTCGTCGATCGCGGTGAAACGGCCCAGGTCGAGGGTCTGCGGGCGGGTCGAGAACGACAGTCGGTCGATCTTCGGGAAGGTGGAGTCGAGGTCGTCGGTGTTCACCATCGACCAGCGGGCATACGGCTGGACCACGTGCAGCAGGCCATCGAGGCCCAGCGTGCGGTTCTGATAGTCGGCGTAGTCCTTCGAGAACTTCACCGAGGCCTCGGCACCGGTTTCGACGTAGGCGCGGGTGATCGCGTCCTCCGGGCCACCCACGTTCCAGTAGCGGCTCAGGCCCACGCCCACTTCGGGCACCACCGTCAGCCAGCCGCCGACGTTCAGCGGCATCGAGAACTCGTGGTAGGTGTGGAAGCGCGAGTAGGACGGATCGAGCAACTGGGTGGCCAGCGACGGGATCGCCGGGTTGCCCGGCGGCAGCGAACGGATCTGTTGGACCAGCAGGCGCTCGTAGGGCGGGAGCTGGGCCAGGAGGCCGGGGATGCGTGGATCGCCCGCCGGCAGGGTCAGCAGCGGCTGGATCACCGCGTTGCGGGTCGGGTCGCCGGTGGTTTCACCGTAGACGCCCACGGAAGTGCCTCCTTCGTGGAGAATCGGCGTGCCGAAGAGCGGGGAGCGGGCCTGATCGTAGGCCAGTTCGATGCGCTGGTCGCTGCGGTAGAAGTCGTTCAGGCGCAGGCGGGTGTAAAGGGACGCCAGCGAGGCGCCGTCGTTCCGGTAGAGGCCGATGGTGTTGTCCGGGAACGGATTGGTGCGGAACAGCTTCGGATCGAAGTCCTCCAGGTAATACTGGTCGCTGAGCAGCGAGAGATCGGTGTCCAGGCGCCAGTCCGCCCCGTCCTTGACCTCGAGCGGAATGCGGTACTTCAGCTCCACGGCGTAGCGGTCGTCGTCGATCGGCTGGCGGGGAATGCCGGAGCGCTGGATCGAAGGATCGAGGTCGTGGAGATAGTAGAGGTTCAGCCAGCCGAGGTTCGGATTGTCCTTCACCCGGGTGTCCACGAGGTCCACGCCGGTGCCGACGCCGCGGCTCGCGCGGAGGTCGAGGTGCCAGCGGGAAAGCAGCCAGTCGTCCTTGGTCTCACCGGTCTTCGGATCGCGCTCGCCGCCGAGCATGATGCCGTAGGTGTTGAGCATGAAGGGGCCCCAGTTCGAGCGCGCGCCCGGCACCATGTGGTAGCCCAGCTCCTTGTTCAGCGGCTGGCTCAGATACGGCAGCCAGAACACGGGCGTGTCCCCGGCGTAGAACTTGAGGTTTTCGAAGACCACCTTGTCGCCCGGATAGACCGTGGTCTGCTTGGCGCGGATCCAGTAGTTCGGGGTTTCGACGTCGTTGGTGGTGATCCCGGCGTCCTCGCCACGGAAGACCTGCTTGCCGTCGGCATCGGTGTCCACGCTGAACTTGTTGGCCTCCAGCAGCAGGGGGTCGACGGACGAGCGCAGCCCGGAGGCATCCAGCGCCTTGCGGCCGTAGTCATACACCGCCTGCTCGCCGCGCTGGAGCATGTTGCCCTGATAGACGCTGACGTGGCCGAGCAGGGTGATGGTCTTCGCGTTCGTGTCCACCACGGCGCGGTCGGCGAAAATCTCGGTCTTGTTGTCCGTGAGGGCCTTCACCGGGCCGGCCAGCTCCACGGTCTTGGAGTTCAGGTTCGCCACGGCGGAGCGGGCGGTGACGGTGGTGCCGTTGTCCGTCGTCATGGTCACCGCGGAGCCGTAGGTCAGCAGGCCGCTGGTGGCGTCATACTGGATGGAACCGCCGCCGGTGTTGGTGATCGTCACCTCCTTGGGCAGGGTCGGTGCGCTGGTTTCGGGCGTGCCGAAGGGGAGCGAAGGAGCCGGTACCGGCGTGATCTTGTCCACGGCGGGAGCGCCTCCGGGATTGGGCAGCACTTCCGCCTCCTGGGCCATCAGCGGCAGGGCGAAAAGAAGCGGTAAAAGCGGCGCTCCGGCATTGATCCTCATCGCGGGCGATCACACGGGTTAGGCCCGATGAAGTAAAGGTCAAAGCCCCGGGTTGGCGGCGTGGTGGATTGCCGCTAGAATCCCGGCCATGGACAACCCGCCCGTCGCCATTTTCGGTGCCACCGGCTTCATTGGCAGGCACTTGGCGGCCCGGCTGGCCGCGGAGGGCATCCCCGTCACCGGCATCAGCCGGTCCCGGTCGATCCTCTCCGAAGACGTCGCGGAGTGGCAAACGCCCGGCGCGCTCAATCTCGCCAACCACCGCGCGGTGGTGAACCTGGCGGGCGAGCCGGTCGATTGCCTGTGGACCGCCGAGAAAATGCGTGCCATCGAGGACAGCCGCGCCGGGGGCACCCGCCGCTTGGTCGACCACTTCCGCGAACTCACCCCCGCCGAGCGCCCCGGCGTCCTGGTCAATGCCTCCGGCGTGGGCTTCTACGGCGATGGCGCGGACGCCCTGTTGGACGAAACCGCGCCCGCCGGGACCGATTATCTCGCGCGGGTTTGCATCGATTGGGAAGCCGCCGCCCGCGAGGCGGAATCGCTGGACGTGCGGGTCGTGCTGCTGCGGACCGGCGTGGTCCTCGGCAAGGGCGGTGCGGCCTACGAGAAACTCCGGAAGCTCTTCAACCTCGGCCTTGGTGGAAAGCTCGGCTCCGGCCGCCAATGGATGCCGTGGATTCACGTGGACGACGAGGTTGCCGCCATCCTCCACGCCATCCGCTCTCCGGTCGTATCCGGGCCGGTCAATCTCGTCGCGCCCCGGCCCGAGCGGAATGCCGACTTCACCCGGAAGTTCGCCGCCGCGCTCCACCGTCCGGCGTTCCTGTCCGTCCCCGGCTTCGCCCTGAAGTTCGCGCTCGGCGGCTTTGGCGAGGCGATGCTCGGCGGGCAGCGCGCGGTCCCGGCCGCCTTGGAGCACTCCGGCTTCCAGTTCCGTCATCCCGATCTCGAAGGGGCGCTGGCGGACTTGATCGCGTAGAAGCGCGATCCACGGCCCCCTCCACTCTTGCTTCTGGATTCCGGACTCTGGATTCTCCGCGCATGGCCGCCCCGCAAAACGTCATCGCTCTGGTCTATGACTACGATCAGACCCTGAGTCCCCGCTACATGCAGGATGACGTGCTGTTCCCCGAGTTCGGCATCGATCCGGCGCAGTTCTGGAAGAAGTGCAACGGCCTCGTCAGCGAGCAGAAGTGGGACGGCGAGCTGGCCTACATGAAGTGCCTCCTCGATTACCTCGGCATGGACAATGTCTCGAACGCCCGGCTCACCCAGCTCGGCGCGGGCCTGCGTTTCTATCCGGGCCTGCCGGAGCTGTTCACCGAACTGCCGAAGGCCGTCCTCACCCCGGAGCACGAGCTCGCCGGGATCAAGGTGGAGCACTACATCGTCTCCTCCGGCCTGAAAGCCCTGCTCGATGGCTCCCGCCTCCAGCCGTTCGTGAAATCGATCTTCGGCTGTGAGTTCGGCGAGGACAGCGAGGGCCGCATCAGCTTCCCGAAACGCGCCATCTCCCACACCACCAAGACCCAGTTCCTCTTCCGCATCAACAAGGGCATGCTCCGTTACGATCAGGATGTGAACGACCACATGCCTCACGACCAGCGGCCGATTCCCTTCGAGAACATGGTCTATGTCGGCGACGGTCCGACCGACGTCCCGTGTTTCACCGTGATGAACAAGAACGGCGGAAATGCCATCGCCGTTTACAATCCGGAGGACACCACCGGCCGCAGTTTCCGGAAGTGCTTCCAGCTCTCCACCCACGCCGGCCGGGTGAAGCACATTGCCCCCGCCGACTACCGCCAGGGCTCCCACCTGTGGCTGCTGCTCTCCGAGATGGTCCGCGAAATGGCCGACCGCATCCTCTACCGCCGCATCGAGGAGCGGGAGAAGAGCACCGTGGCGGCGCCGACGTTTTGAGCGCCCCACCGGTTGTTAGGCCTTCCGGTGGAACGGATGATTGACGGCGGCACATCCGCGGGAAAGATGACAGGAACCGGTCCGCGCGACGCAAAGGCGGCCGATTTCCATCCCATCACCGAGATTTCCCTGTGTCCGAAAAGAAACGATTCCACTTCACCGGCATTTGCGGCACCGCCATGGGCGCTGTCGCCGCGGCCATGAAACAGCGCGGCTACACCATCACCGGTTCGGACACCAACGTCTATCCGCCGATGTCCGACTTCCTCCGGAACCAGGGCATCACCATCACCGAGGGCTACCAATCCGAAAACCTGCCCGCCGACGCGGACGTGATCGTCATCGGCAATGCCATCTCCCGCGGCAACCCGGAGGCGGAAGCCGCGCTCGACCGCAAGCTGCTCTACATGTCCCTCCCCGAGGTGCTGAAGGAGTATTTCCTCCACGGGAAGCGGAACTTCGTCGTCTCCGGCACCCACGGCAAGACCACCACCACCTCGATGCTCGCCTGGCTGCTGCGCCAGGCCGGCCGCGATCCCGGTTTCCTGATCGGCGGCCTGCCGAAGAACCTCGGCCAGGGCGCGTATTTCAGCCCCTCCGGGTTCAACGTTCTGGAAGGCGACGAGTACGACACCGCCTTCTTCGACAAGCGCTCGAAGTTCCTCCACTACCTCCCCGAGTGCGTGGTGATGAACAACATCGAGTTCGACCACGCCGACATCTACAACTCGATCGAGGAGATCAAGCTGACCTTCAAGCGCCTCCTCAACGTGGTGCCCCGCAGCGGCGTGGCCTTCGTGAACGGCGATGATCCGAACTGCCTCGAAGTCTCCGCCAACGCCCCCTGTCCGGTGAAAACCGTCGGCTTCGGCGCGAATTGCGACCACCGCATCGTCGATGTGTCCTATGACCGCGACGGCAGCTCGTTCACCCTCGATGGCGAGCCTTACACCATCCAGATGACGGGTGAGTTCAACGTCCGCAATGCCGCCATGGCCACCGTGTCCGGCCAGTTCGCCGGCCTTTCCATCGCCGAGATCCGCGCCGGGCTGGCATCCTTCGAGGGGGTCGCCCGCCGCCAGGAAGTCCGTGGCGAGATCAATGGCATCCGCGTGATCGACGACTTCGCCCACCACCCGACGGCGATCAAGCTGGCGGTGCAGAGCCTGCGCCAGCGTTACAACGGCAGCCGCCTGTGGGTGCTCTTCGAACCGCGCTCGAACACCACGCGCCGCGCCGTGTTCCAGAACGAGCTCGCCGAGGCGCTCGCGCTGCCGGACTTCGCCGTCGTCGCCGCGGTTCCCGATCTCCACAAGATTCCGGAGAACGACCGCCTCGATCCGGACAAGCTCGCGGCCGATATCGGTCTCTATGGCGGCCATGGCCGCTACGTCCAGACGGTGGACGAGATCGTCGCCATCGTGGCCGCGGAAGCCCGTCCCGGTGATACCGTGGCGGTGCTCAGCAACGGTGGCTTCGGCGGCATCCACGGCAAGCTGTTGGAGTCGCTCAAGGAGTGCGCGCCGGTGTGAGGTCCGGGGAACGGGGCGATCGCCGTCCTTGTTCCCCCCATTCCAACAACCGTGCTTGATTCCACAAGGACAGGAATGTCCTTGCTCCCTGTTGCGTGTTCGCTTCCATGCCTCCGAATCATGGAAGCGCAACCCCCGCCGCGTTCGTTCTGGTGTTTCATCAGCTACCGGCACGCCGATAACAAGGAGCCCGGCCGCCAGTGGGCCACGTGGCTCCACCAGCAGATCGAGACCTACGAGGTGCCGTCCGATCTGGTCGGCACCGTCAATGGTCGCGGCGATACCATCCCCGAGCGGATCTTTCCGGTCTTCCGCGACGAGGACGAGCTGCCCGCGAACGCCGACCTCGCCTCGCCGATCTACCGCGCGCTGGACGTTTCGAAGTTCCTCGTCGTGCTTTGCTCGCCACGTGCCGTGCAGTCCAGCTACGTCGCGGACGAGATCCTCTACTACAAGAGGATCGGCCGCAGCGACCGGGTGCTCGCCGCGGTGCTCGATGGCGAGCCGCGCGACAGCTTCCCGAAGCCGCTCCGGCATCCGGTCGATGCGAGCGGTGCCCTGATCGAAAGCGAGCACGCCGAGCCGATCGCCGCGGACTTCCGCCTCGCCGACGACTCGCAGGGCTGGACCAGTCCGGAGGCCTACCGCCAGGCCTTGGAAGGCCAAGGCATTCCCCGCAAGGAGATCGAGCGCCTCGTTTCGGAATACCGGGGCCGCCTGGAACTCGGGAAACTCAAGATCATCGCCGGCGTGCTCGGCCTGCCGCTCGGCACGCTGACCCAGCGCGACAAGGTCTATCAGCTCGAAAAGGAGCGCCGCCGCGCGCGCATCTTCCGTCGCGTCACCGCCGCCATGGCCGTGCTGCTCGTCGCCGCCATCGCGGGCGGCGTCTTCGCGTCGCTGAAGCAGCGCGAGGCCGAGACCCAGCGCCGCGCCGCTGTCGCCGCGAAGGACGCCGAGACCGCGCAGCGGACGCTCGCGGAGTCCCGACGCGTGGAGGCGGAGGAAGCCCGCGGCGTGGCCGAAACCCGCCGCACCGAAGCCGAGCAGGCGCAGACCCTCGCCGAGCAGCGCCGCCTCGAATCCGAATCCCGCCTCGCGAAGAGCAACATCCTGCTCGCCGACCGCCTGGCGCGCGAGGGCAACACCCTTGGTGCGGCGAACGCGCTGTGGGAGATCCCCGAGCACGAACGCCAGTGGGACTGGGGCTATCTGCTCGGGAAGGCCTATCCGGAAACGGGCTATGTCTCCATGGCTCCCACCGATGGCAGCCCGTTCTACGCGCTGGAGTCCAGCCTCGCTCCCGATGGCCGCCGCGCCGTGTTTTGGAACGCGGGCCAGTTGAAGACGGCGCGCGTCGAACCGGACGGCACGGTTCTGGTGGATGCATTCAAGGTGAAGCCGTCCGTCGCCACGGCCGCGATCAGTCGCTCGGGGACGGTGGCGTTTCTGGAGGAGGGCGCGCTGCGCGTGATCACGGCCAACGGGCGCGATCTCGGATCGCTGCCGATGACCGGTCAGGACGACGAGGAGCCGGAGTCGGTGTCGTTCCTCAATGACGCCGGGACCTTGTTGGTCGTGAAATCCGGAGAGATGTGGCACCTCGTCCATGCCGATCTGGATGGCATGCATGAGACCAACCGCGTGGCGGAGAATTTCGAGCAGGAAGCCTTCGCCGCCACCTCCGCCGATGGGCATCGCTGGGTGGCGGCCTCCATCGACACCGGCGCGACGGTTTACGATGAGGAAGGTCACATCGTGGACAAGTTTCCCGGGGTCTGGCGGGCGCAGGCGGCGATCTCCGCCAATGGCACCATCGCGATCGCCGACATCAGCGAGGCGGTGACGGTGCGGATGCCGGATGGCAAACACCGCAAGCTCGAAGACAAGGGCGAGGGTGTCATCGCGCATCTCACCAATGGCAGCACCGTGTGTTGGGTGGGGAGACGTCTGGTCGTCCGCACGGTCCATCAGGTTCGTGTTTGGGATCTCGATTTGAAGGAGCCTCCGGTGTGGGTTTGGGAGTTCCCGACGGAGACCACCGACAAGATGGCGGTGAGCGACAAGTGGATCGCCGTGTCCTTGGCCAACAACGCGATCGCCGTGTCCCGCACCGACGACCTTCAGGAGGTCGAGCGATTTCTCGGGCACGATGGACTCGTCGCCGATCTGCGGTTTCCCTTCACCGATCTCCTCGCCAGCGTCGGCTCGGATGGCACGATGCGGTTCTGGATCCCGCACGACCGCGTCCGCATGGGCACCCAGACGAGTGAGATCAAGGATTCGCTTTTCAAGAACGACCCGGACACTTGGCCGAAGTTCGCGAAGGAGAACTCCGACGCCGAACCGCCCGCGGGCTCTCCAGCGGGCACGCGGGTGAAAGTCGCCACGCCCGATGGCAAGTTCCTCGCCTCCACCGGCGAGGATGGTCAGGTGCGGCTATGGAAGGGCGATGGCAGCGAGCCGTCGATCGTGCTGCCCTGCCTCGGCAAGCGTGGCACCGGCCTCGGTTTCTCCGCGGATGGTCGGCGTCTCGGTGGCACCTCCTATGTGCCCGGTGAGTTCCTCGATTTCGAGCAGGAGTGGAGCACCGAACCCTGGACGCGCTCCCAGCTCGGCATCGATGCCACCGCCGACTGGCGGAAGGCCTACGAGACCCAGTTCGATGAGCGTTTCAAGACCGAGTGGCGGAAGCGCGTGAAGTAAGGAAAGGAGTTGAGCCTTTAGGCGAGGCAGGTCTTCCGGGAGGCGGAGTCTGTCGAGATTTTAGCCGCAAAGAGGCGCAAAATTGCAAAAGGGGAGAGTTGGGGATCGTGGAATGTGTCCCGCCAGCCCTCTCCTCTTCCTGAAAACTGAACACTGCCAACCAGCAAACTTTCAGGCCTCCGCCTCCCGGAAGACCTTCCTCGCCTCAAGGCTCAACTCCCGCACAACCCGATCGCCGCCTTCACGACTTCCGCCGAGTGCCGGAATGCCGCGGCTTCCTCTTCGCTGAGAACCGGCTTCAAGACCTTCTCGATCCCGCTGCGCCCCACCACCACCGGCAGGCTCAGGCAGACGTCGTTCACGCCTTCGTAACCGTCCACCCGCACGCTCAGCGGCATCGTCCGTTTGTCGTCCAGCGCGATGGATTCCAGGATGGCGGCGGCGGACATGGCGATGCCGTAGCTGGTGTGGCCCTTCCGTCGGTAGATCTCCTGTCCCATGGTGGCGGCCTGCCGGAACATCGCGCGCCGTTCCGGCGTGTCCGCGATCCGCTCCGCGCCCGCGTGGGCCATGCTCATCGCGGGGAACTGGGTGTCGCCATGTTCGCCGAGGATGTAGGCGCGCACATCGTCCGGATAGATGCCCAGCTCGCGTGACAGCAGGTGGCGGAAGCGCATCGAATCCAGCAGCGTGCCGGTGCCGAAGACCCGTGAGGCGGGCCAGCCGGTGATCCGCAGCGCCTGCCACGTCAGCACGTCCACCGGGTTTGCCACCATCAGCAGCAGCGCGTGCGGCGAGGCCTCCACCAGCGGCGGCAGCATCGCCTCCAACAGCCGGGTGTTTTTCGGGCCGAGCGCGAGCCGGTCCTCTACTTCCAAGGTCGCCGAGGCGCAGAACACGATGACGTCCGAGCCCGCCGTGTCTGCCACGTCGCCCGCCCGGATCTTCACCGGCGCGGGATAGAACGACTCGCCGTGGAGCAGGTCGAGCGCCTCGCCTTCCAGCCGGGCCGGGTCGCGTCCGACCAGTACCAGCTCGCGCGCGAAGCCACGCAGCGTCACCGCGAACGCGAGGGCCATGCCGACCTTTCCCGGGCCGATGATCGAGAGTTTCATGCCGCGAGGTCTAACAAGGTGGGGTCCGTGGGGGAAGGTTCCAAGCTGGCGGATTTGGAACCTTAATGGAGATTGACCATCTGGACTTGCCCTGAATTGATCGTGATATGGAAATACAACAGCAGCCCAAGACTTCGGGCCTGGCCATCGCCAGTCTGGTGACCAGTTTGCTCGGCCTCGGTTTGGTCGGAGTTGTCTGCGGTCACATCGCCCTCTCCAGGATCAAGAAATCCGCCGGCGCGTTGACTGGCCACGGGATCGCGCTCGCGGGCCTCATCATCGGCTACATCTCGGTGACGGTGGTGGTCGTCCTGATGGTCCTGTCCTTCCTGTTCGTGGGTGCCCGTGCCTGGAAGAAGGGTTCGGACCGGGCTGCCTGCATCATGCACCAGAGGAATGTCCAGCAGGCGGTTCGCAGTTATCAGGCTGCCAACCATCTCAAGACCGGCGCGCGGATCGATTGGAGCAAGGTCACCTTGCCCGTCGGCTCCGCCATCACCAAGCCCTGCCCGGCCGGTGGAGAATACTTCGTTACCGAAACCATCCCGCCTGTGGGAATGATGGCGGTCGAGTGCCCGCACGGAGGCGTCCCGGACAAGCACGAACCGACCGATCACCACGATTGGTGACCCGGTGTCACGAAACGGTGGTGGGGCCTCAGCGCGCCGCCACCAGGTCGTAGCCGCGCCAGTCGCCGATGGTGACGTCCGCGAAGCTGCCGACCGGGATGGTGTCGTCGACGTGCACGGAGCCGTCGATTTCCGGGGCATCCCATTCGGTGCGGGCGATGCCGGGTTCCTCCACGAGGACGCGGACCTGCTTGCCGACCTGGGCTTGGTTGGTTTCCCCGGCGATGGTCTGGAGCTCCTGCATGGCGCGGGACCAGCGGCTCTTCCGGGTCATGTGGTGGACCTGGTCGCCCATCTTGTAGGCGCGGGTGCCTTCCTCCTTCGAGTAGGAGAACACGCCGGCGCGTTCGAAGCGGAACTCGCGGATGAACTCGAGCAGTTCCTCGAAGTCCGCTTCGGTTTCACCCGGGAAGCCGACGATGAAGGTGGTGCGGATGCCGAGGTTCGGGATGCCCGCGCGCATGCGGCGCAGCAGGTCGCGGATGTAGTCGCCGTTGGTTTGGCGCTGCATCAGCTTGAGCATGTTGTCCGAGATGTGCTGGAGCGGGATGTCCACGTACTTCGCGACCTTGTCGCACTCGGCGATGGTCTGGATGAGTTCGTCGGACCAGTGGGCCGGGTGGGTGTAGAGCAGGCGGACCCAGAACTCTCCCTCGATCTTGTTGATCTCGCGCAGCAGCGTGGCCAGCGACTCGCCCTTCGAGGAGTCCACCGGGGACTTCGGGTTCGGGCGGGACTCGGTCCACTTGTCCATGCCGAAGTAGGTGGTGTCCTGGGAGATCAGGTTGATCTCCTTCACGCCGGATTTCACCAGCGCCTCCACTTCCTTCACCACGGACTCCTGCGTGCGGGAGCGGTGGCGGCCGCGGATCTGCGGGATGATGCAGAAGGTGCAGGTGTGGTTGCAGCCCTCGGCGATCTTCACGTAGGCGAAGTGCTCGGGCGTGAGGCGGAAGCGCGGGGTGGTGTAGTCCGGCACGTACTGCGGCTTCAGCGTCACGAAATCGCGCGGGTCCTCGGTGGCGGCGGGGCCTTCGGTCTTCTGGACCTCGGCGTCGTTCTTCTTGCCGAGCAGGTTCTCGATGATCGGCGCGACCTTGGTGATCTGGTCGAGGCCGATGAAGGCGTCCACTTCGGGCATGATGCCCGGCAGGTCCTTGGCGAAACGCTGGGACAGGCAGCCGGCCACGATGATCTTCTGGCGGGCGCGCTCGGGATTGGTGCCGCGCTCGTTGACCGCGCCGAAGACGGTGTCGATGGACTCCTGCTTCGCCATGTCGATGAACGAGCAGGTGTTCACGATCAGCACATCCGCCAGATCCGCCTCGGAGGTGAGGGTCATCCCGGCTTCGGCGAGGTGACCCATCATGACTTCGGAGTCGATGAGGTTCTTGGCGCAGCCAAGCGAGATGAGACCGACGGTGGTGGACATGGCGGAAAAAGGGTTCGGGAAACGCGGCAAAAAAATCGCCCGCGGCGGTGATGTCCCGGCGCGGGCGCGGATGAAAGGGGAAATATCGTCCCCGGGCAATCCAACAGTTCAGAGCTGCGGCGGCACGATCAGCTCGTCACCCGGCTGCGGCTTGAGCTGGCCGAAACCCGCGAGAGGGCTGGCGATCGCGCCTTCCGGCGAGATGCTGGTGACCTTCACCTGGCCGAGGATGCCGGTGTTCTTTCGGATGCCGAGGATCGAGCCGACCTGCACCTGCTCCGGCATCTTCACGTCGATGACCACCACGCCGCCCAGCGCCGGGTCTTCCTGGTATTCCGTCACCACGGCCATCACCAGGGCCTGGGAGATCTGGCGGGCACGGCGGAGTTCCTGGTCGTGGGATTCGAGTATTTGAGATCCAACTTCACCCGCTTCGTCCTTATACAGCCGGGCCTTCCGTTCGGCCTTGTTTTTCTCGTCTTCGAGCGCCTTGAGCTGGGCTTCCTTGGCGGCGAGCTGGGCCTTGGCTTCCTCCAGGTCGGCGGAAGACGGGGCGGGTGCCGGAGCGGACTGGGAGGCGGTCGGGATGCGGAGTTCCTGCACGGCCTTCTCGGTTTTCAGGCGCTGGACTTCGAGATTGAGCTCCTCGATCTGCTGCTTGATGCGGAGCTGCTCCTCGCCCGGAGCGGTCGCCACGCCTTGCTTCATGCCGTTCCACGACATCGCGAGCGCCCCGATCAAAAGGGCAACCGTGGCGCCGAGGAGGATTTTCATCGTATCCATGGCGGGGGAAGTTGGTGGGGCGTCGACCGAATGTCAACGCGACGGGTGGGCCGGTTTCAGCTCGCTGGGGGCCTCCCCGGTGATGTCCACCCGCGTGCCGACCCGGCATTTTTCAAAGATCAGGGGCTGGACGGCGGCCGGAAACCGGATGCAGCCGTAGCTGAGGGCCTTCCGTGGAACCACGTAGCCGACGTGCATGCCCACCCCGTCCCACGTCAGGCGCATCCAGTAGGGCATCGAGTAGCCCTCGTAGACGGCGTCCTTCGGCGGTTTCGGGAGATCCACGGAGGCTCCGAGGTCGGTTCCGGATTTCGGGTCCTTGTAACGGCCGTAGCGGTTTGAGCGCTTGTCGGCGATCTTTTCGGTGACCCGGAAACTGCCCGTCGGCGTTTCATGGCCGGGCTTCCCGGTGGAGACGTCGGTTTCCACCACCACGACGTTGTGGCGGTCCACCAGCCGGGCTTTCTGCTCGGTGAGGTCGATCAAAACTTTGGTCTCCCGCGGGCTCAGCGCGTCATAGCGGGTTTGGTGGACATGAAAGACGGGTTTCGGCTGCTCTGGGGGCGGCGGGGTCTTCCACGCGCATTGGGCCAGAAGGAGGGGAGCCAACAGGAAGGCAGTGCGACGAATCACGCCCGGCAGGTTAGAGAACGAATCGGCTAGCTGACAAGTGGAGCGGTGGACGGAAATTGTATCCGTGGGGTGAGCCGGGGCGCAAAAAGAGAAGCCGGAAACCTCGCGGTTTCCGGCTTCCTGATGCGCGCGGTTATTTACAGGACAAATGGAATCATGGCTCCAGGGTGACCTTGTAGAAGGCCTTTCCGGCGGGCGGGGCGGGGTCGGTGAACGAGGCGGTTCCCGAGGTGCCGGTCACCGTGCCGACGGTCTGCCAGCTTCCGGCCGCCAGCGTGGTGCTGCGTTTCACCGTGAAGGTGACGCCGGAAACGCTCGGCCAGGACAGCCCCCAGGACTCGACCGTGATCGCGAAGCGGGAATTTCCGTTCACCGGGCTCAGCCCCAGGCGGTACTCGGTCAGGTTGCTGGTGCCGTCGCCATCGTAGTCGCCGTCGGCTGTCTGATCGAGGTTGCCGAACATGAGCGTCTCCCAGTCATCCGCTAGCCCGTCGCCATCGGTATCGTTTTCGGTGAAACGGTTGGTGGCGAGGAACTCGGAAGTGCTCAGCACCCGGCCGCTGATGCGGATTTCATCGAGATCGCCGGTGAAGCTGTCGAAACCGACGAAGTTCCCGGCGGCGTTGTATTCCGTCTGGCCGATCACCCATGCGACATTGGGAGCGGTCGTGGGAGCGGCGCCGTTGATGGTGGCGGTTCCTTCCAGCACGTAGGCCGTGTCGCCAGGGGCTTTCAGCCACAGCGAGAGGGTCGTGGAGCTGATCGTTACCGCGGCGGAGTACCAGGAGCCGGCGGTCACCGTGCGGGTGCTGACCACCTCGTGGGCGGAAGGAACGGAATCCACCATGCCGGCCACCACCTTGTTCGCGGCGTTCAGCTTGAGCGTGAAGGGGGCTTGGTAGGGGGCGGCGGCACCGGTCGGGTTGCCGCCCTTGCCGATGATCCCCTGGGCCTGGCCGGTGACCGTCGAGCGGAACGAGGCTTCCACCGTGTAGGCGGTGAAGACGGTTGTGTTGATCGGCGCGGTGCCCGGGGTGTAGATGTTGTCCGAGGTGTAGCGGTTCCCGGCCACCGCCGCGAAATTGAGCGAGGAATGGTTCATCGCCCGGGTGTTGGTGACATCCGCGGCCGGGGCCCGGGTGCTGTAGGCAGGTGCGGTGTAATCGGCATAGGTGATCATGTCATTGCCGTTTCCGGTCACGTCCTTCACCGCACCGGCGACCTGCGGATAGGCCACGGTGCCCGCGGTCTTTTCCTCGAAGCGCCAGTAGGCGAGGGTTGGCGGAGCGGTGTCCGCGACCTTGGGATTGGTGCCTTCGTGGTATTCCACCAGGTCGGTGCGGCCGTCGCCATCGCTGTCGGCGGTGCCGTTCACGTGCGCGATGGCCTGCTCCAGCGTTTCTCCGGTGGTGGCGAAGTATTTGACCTCCCAGCCATCCGGCAGGCCGTCCCCATCCTGATCCGGGGAGGAAAGGATGCTCGTCGGGTTGGAATTGGCGGTGAACTCCGCCAGGTTGTTGTGAAGGTCACCGTCTGGATCGCCGCCGGGGGCACATGCCTCCGGGGCTCCGAAGAAGTGCGATTCCCAGCCATCGCTCATTTGGTCGCCATCGGCGTCCGGGAAGCTCAGGCGGTTCGATGGATCCTTGCCGGCGAGGAACTCCTCCTGGTTCGTGCTGTAGTCGCCGTCCGGGTCACCGCTCGGGGTTTGCGCGAGGTTTCCGAAGTAATTGGTCTCCCAGCCGTCGGGCAGGCCATCGGAGTCCGTGTCCGGGAACGATGCCCGGTTGGTCGGATCGGTGCCCGCGGCGTATTCCCCGGCATTGGTGGTGAAGTCACCGTCCCAGTCCTCCGTGCCGGTGTGGGTGAGGTCGCCGAAGTAGAAGCTTTCCCAGGAATCCGGCAGTCCGTCGTGGTCCGAGTCCGTCGGGATCACCTTGAGTTGGCCGGTGGCGGTCGAGAAACTGTAGTTCCCGTCCGGTGAAATCCACACGTTGCCCACCAGATACCAGCCCTGCACCGAGAAGGTGGCACCGAAGGTCGCGGCCATCGTGTTGAGCGTGAGCAGGGGGTAGGTGGTGCCCACGGTGGTGGAGGCGCCGGTCAGGTCGATCGTGAAGGCTCCGTTGAACGCGAACGGGACTGTCGCCGCGGTGCCGGAGATCGTGTTGTAGGCCCCGGAGGTTCCGAGCGCGAAGGCGAGCTTGCCGGTGGTGGCGGAAAGGACCGCTCCGCTCAAACCGCTCACCTGTATATTGCCGACATAAGTATTGGCGCCGCTCAAAATGATCTGACGGCCGGAGGTTGACCCGTTGGATGCTAGTATAAGGCTTCCGGAATTGCCGGATATGGGCGATGTAATGGTGATGGTGGCGTTGTTTGCGAGAATGGTGGACGCGCCAGTTCCCGCGATAGCCATATTGTTGCCACCTACGATAAATGCTGTCGAGCTATTGCTGGCGTTATTGATGGTGGCTCCGTTTAACGTGAAATTGTTTATTGTTATCGTATTGATATTGGTGCCGCCCTTATAGACAAGCGAGGAACTATTTAACGTCAGCGAATCGCCGCCGAAGGTGAAATTGGTGGTAGCGTCCGCAGGGGTTCGTAAATTGAAGCCCGATGGGACGATGTAGGCGTTTCCAGCGGCCGGCGCTAGGGCGTTCGACCACGAAAGGTTGGAGTTGAAGGAGCTGGTGTTGATTGCGTTGGTGGCCGTCAAGGTCACGTCGGCGGCAAACAGGGGGGCGGACATCGCGGCTAATAGCGCGGGAACAGTCCCCGGAAGACGTTTATTCGCAGATCGAAGCCCGGTGAGGGCGGTGCTATTAATCGGCTTCATGAGTTTCTGAGTTTGGTATTAAAACGATAAATGCAACAGTAGGCGCGGGCGACGCACACGATGGGTCACGTCTCGAAAAAGCTCGGTCTATAGCGGAAGTTACGGGGCCAAACTTAGGCTCTGAAGGTCTCATCAGATTGTATGATTCCGACATGGCTGTCGGCATCTTCCTTGTTTGCTGCAATTCTCGTAGTCCCACGTAGGGGCTCCGGAACCCCTGTCGGACGTCGTCAAAAGTCCGATTTTGGGGTGTCTAGGTTGTTCTCGTGAGGACGGCGCGGAAATCGTCCCACGGGACCACTTGTGGAGGGCTTCCGGAGCGCTCGGGAGGTGGCCGCGGAGCGGTCCGATTTTCCGCGACGGGAGCGAAATTTTTTTTCAGAGGGGGCCTTGGTCGGGGATCGCCACCCTCCCTTGGTTTGACCTCCAAACGGGCTCGCGATGGCCTCGTTTCCGGCTGCGACGCCCTCTCAAAATCCCAACCTGAAACCGCTTAGGAAAAATATAAAATCACAACTTGCTAGATTGGTTGAATCGGTCTGTTTGCGATTTTGTAAAATGCGTAAAATGAGCAAGTTGTATAATGAGAGTGGGTGTCAAAAAGGTTGAGGTGAAGGAGGGTTGAGAGGGGGCGAAATAGTTGATAGAAAAAGCCGATTTCATTCCTTCCCCCGATGAAACGAACCATGCGCCCCTGGGCGCTGGGCCTGACCTTGGCCGGAGCATGTTCCTTCCTGCTCGCAGAAAGCCAAACGAGACTCAGTCGCTCGCCGGATGCCTCGGAAGCATCCCCCGATTCCTATCGCCCGGGCATCGTCCCGGCGGTGGAAATCCAGACTTCCGCCACCCAGACGCGTGAAAACGCCGGGGCGGATACCGCCGCCGCCCTCCACTGGGTGTCGTTGACCGGTCAAGCTCCACTCCGCGGGATGCCGGTGGCTGAAAACGCCAGTGGTCCGCGGATCGAAACCTCCGCCGAACGTCGGCGGTGGTTGCAGGGGCTGCGGGAGCTCGCCGCGGATTCGAAAGGATCGGTGGTCGATCTCGTGACCGCGGCGATCGAGAGCAAGCCGGATGCCGCCTGCGAGGTGGTCAAGACCGTGATCGAAGCCACCCACGCCGAGCCCCGGATGGTCGCGGTGATTTTGGAGGCGGCGATTATGGCCAATCCGGATCAGATGCGGCAAACCGCCCAATGCGCCTTGGCCGCTGCTCCGGATTCCCTTTCGGAAGTCCAGGCGGTCCTGTCCCGCTTGGATCCCGCCGGGCGGAGCCCGTTCGGCGACTCGAAGGACGCCAAGGATGCGAAACTGGCCCTGCCGGAAGTGGCGGGCATCGTTTCCAATCCGCTCGATCTCCCTCCGAAGCCTCCCCCCCCGATTCCGATTCCGCCGCCGCCCCCCCCGGCGACGGACACGGAATTCATCCGCTCCCGGGCCTTCTGACCCGCGCGTGTGAGGCTCCATCCCGGCATGAGTGATCATGCCGGGATTTTTTGTTAGCTAACGGTTGCGTAAATTTACGCAAGAAGTGGGGAATTTACGCAGCCGTTAACTTTCCCCTTGAAGGTAATTCGCTTATAGGGCTTTTTGCACACGTCTCCCCCGGGTCTTTAATCATTCTTAAGCGAATGACTTCCAATCGGGGGAATCACGTACCCGCGTCCTGCCCAGGGCGCGTCCGCGGATCCCGGCTCCGGATCTCCGGAATGCTGGTTCACTGGTGGGCCTGCCTCCTTCTGTTAGGGTCGGCGCTCATTTCTTCCGGGGCGCTTACTCCGGCCAAGGTGCTGGTCCTCTACAATTCGAAGGACCCGGACAGCCTCGCCATCTGGAACCACTACGCGGCGGTCCGCCCCGGAGTGCGCGGCTTCGATTTCAACGACGCGACCCTCGTTCCGGGCACGATCTCCTACGCGAACTTCATCTCGAAGATCCGCCAGCCGCTGCGGACCTACCTCACCTCTAACAGCCTCCAGCAACAGGTGGTGGTGTTCGTTCTAACAAAGGGGTTGCCGCACCGAGTCCAGGACATCCAGGGCGGGGATGTCGGGGACAATCCGGGCTCCGCCGCCACGCGGATCACCGGTGGAAACGCCTCGTATGCCTCGGTCGATTCCGAACTCACCCTGCTTTGGCAGAACCTGGAGACCGGCGAAGCGGGCGGCAACATGGACTCCGGCGCCGACAACTACGTGGTGAATCCGTACTACAGCGTGAACGCGGACATCACCAGTTACGACCGCTCCACGATCACCGCCACGAAGTTCTTCAGCAAGCAGGTCTCCGGCCCGAAGTGGCAGCTCCTCGACAAGTCCGGCGGCACCGCGGTCACTCCGGGAAGCATCTATCTAACAGCCCGCCTCGACGGCAACTCGGCCGCGGCGGTGAACGCCATGATCGACCGCGGCCTCCATCCCGTCTACGACAAGAGCGTCGACACCATCATCGAGGACAAGAGCGCCGGCGGCACCTTCGAGTCCGGGGACTACAGTTCGACGCAGACCCTGATGGCTCCGACCTGGCCGGCCTTCGTGTTCGAGCAGACCGATGCGTTCCTGATCGGATTGAACGGCGACCTCCCCGCGGGCAATGCCGGCACGCAGCGGTTCAGCGGCCGGGTCGCCGCGCTCACCGGCTACGGTGGCAACCACAGCGGTGGCCTGAAGGACGGCTACATCAACACCTACCGCGGCCAGCTCGGACAGGGGGCGATCTACAACGCCTTCGAAAGCTACAACGCCCGCAAGTTCGGCGGGGTCGGGGGCTTCGATGATCACGGCCAGCTTTCCGATTGGGTGGACGCGGGCGGCACCTTCGGCACCGGCCATGTCTGGGAGCCGCTCACCACCGCGGTGGCGCGGAACTACCTGATGCTCGCCCGCTATTTCAACGACGGGCGCACCTGGGTGGAGTCCGCTTGGTCCGGCATGCGCTACTTGTCCTGGCAGAACGTCGTGCTCGGCGATCCGCTTGCGGTCGCCAGTTTCGGCAGCCTGCCGCTGGCCCCGCCGGTCGCTTCGGTGTCCGCCTCCGGTTCGATGGTGGAGGGCTCCACCAGCACCATGGCCACCGCGACGGTTACCCTTTCCACCCCGGCTGCCCAGGACACGGTCGTCCATTTGGCATTCGCGGGCACCGTCGCGCCGGGGACCGATTTCTCGATCGTGGCTCCCGGCAGCACGGATGTCGTGGTGCCCGCATTCCAGACCGCCGGCCAGATCCAGATGGTGGCGGTGAAGAACGACCTTCCGGATGGCACCAGGACGGTTCGCATGCAGGTGGCTGGAGGCAGCGGCTATGTCGCCGCCTCCGGTGAAGCGGATGTCCCGATTACGGACTCGCCCTTTGGCGTCTGGCAGGCCTCCCGTTTCGGCGCGAACGCGCCCGCCTCGCGGGTGGCCGCGACGGCGGATCCGGATGGCGATGGCCTTCCGAACCTGGTCGAATACACCCTGGGTTTGGATCCTTTGCATAAGGATGGGGCGGCGGCTCCTGCCGTTTCCCTGGCGGCGTCTTCAGGGGGAGCGATCGCCTCGGGTTCCTCCGCCAGCTACCGGTTCACCCACGACACGGCGGCGGCGAACGTGGGCTGGCAGGTGGAATGTTCCAGCGATCTGAAGACGTGGCAGGCGGTTCCGGTTTCCGTGATTGCGACCAGCGGGGGGATTGAGACGCTCGAAGCGCACGCGCCGGCGGGGGCTGGGAAGGCGTGCTTCTTCCGGATTGCCGTCCATGAGACGACGGCGAACTGACCTCACCGTTTCCGGCGCAGGACCATCAGGAGGCCGCCCAGGCCGCCCAGGAGCGCGCTGGAGGGCTCGGGAATGGTGCCGCCACCATCCGGGGGCAGGCTGACGTAAGCGTCGCTCTGGCCGCCCACGAGGGATTTCACGTGCATGGCGATGCGGAAGTTTTCGTCCGTCGCGGCCTGCTCGAGGTCGGCGAAGGTCACCGTGCCGGAGAAGGTTGCGATGAAGGCCGCGGTTTCGCCGTTGTTGATGCTATTGGCGGTGCTGGTGGCTCCGAAGTCGAAATCGGTGTCGAACAGCCACGGGGCATTGGTCGCTCCCGGGGGATGGTCGGGGGAGATGGAATTCGGGACCGCTCCGCCGGTGTAGCTGACGCCATTGATGATGGTGTAGTCGGCGGGCGTGGTGGAGGTGGCCATGCTGCTGATCAGCGTGATGCTGTCGTTGACATCGAAATACACCTCGTCGATCCGCCCGACGAAGGATGAGCCCTTGCTGATCTGGATCAGGGCTTGGCCTCCACCGATGTCGGTGACGGTGGCGGACAGGTCGCCGGAGATGTCGCTGGAATTCGCGGGTGTCACCAGTTGGAAGGTCATCACGAACGCCTGCGCCAGGGGGGCGGCCATGATGAGGAGTGATGCGGCCAACCAAGCCGGGCGGGTGCGGAAGGAGAGGGTGCCTTCCTGTTGGGGGGTGGTTTTCATAGCCCTAACACCCTGAAGGGTTTGGGGGCTAAATACAATCGGCTGCAACCCGGATTCTCATCTCAGGGTTAACCCTGAGATGTTATCTAATCAGGAGGCCGCGTGCTCCGTCACCACCCACTGGCTGGCGTAGCAGACGAGCCCGGAACCGCTTGCAATACCAAGCTTTTCGCGGAGGTGGGCGCGGTGGGTCTCCACCGTCTTGAGGCTGATGTGGAGACAATTCGCAATCTCCTTGGATTGCATGCCACTGCCTATCAGTTCGAGAATCTCCAGCTCCCGCACGGTCAGTCCGGAAACCTGGGTGGCCGGGGTTTGCGGGGTGGTGCCGCCGGGCGTTAGATGATCCAGCGCCCATTCCGTCATCTCGCGGCTCAGGTAGACCTTTCCGGCCAGCACGCGGTGCATGGCGCGGACGATTTCCTCCATGGACGCGTGCTTTTCCAGATAGCCGCGGGCCCCGGCCTGGAGGGCCTTCGGGGCGACCTGCTGTTCGAGGTGGTGGGAGAAAACCAGCAGCGGCACCGGGCGGGGCAGCTCGCGGAGCTCGCGCAGCAGCTCGAAGACGCTTTCGTGGTCCTGGAAGGCCACCTCGGACACCACCAGATCCACCCCACCGGCACGAATCTTCTCCATCGCCTCCCGTGGGTCCGAGGCCTCGAAGGCGAAGGACAGGGAGGTGCAGGCATCGATGACGAGGCGCAAGCCGGCTCGGACGACCGGTTGGGAATCGATCACCGCAACGCGCATGCGGGGGGGAGCCATATGCGGAAACGGAAAGGGGGGAATACGAGGAGAAGCAGAATGCTTGCCATCATGCAAAAAGTCAAGTTCACGAAATCCGCACATCTCCTTGAGCGTGCGCCCGTGGTAGCTTCCGGTGGGTGCCGGGGAACCCGTATTCGCCGGTGGTTGACCCGCCGGGGGGGCGTTGCTAGCGTCCGCCCCCTTCCCATGAGCGCGGACGCCCCGAATTACAAAGACACGCTGACCCTGCCGCAGACGACTTTCCCGATGCGCGGGGACCTCGTCGAGAACGAGCCGAAGCGTTTGGCCAAATGGGAGGAGTCCGGACTCTACCAGCGGATCATTGCCCGCCGCCAGGAGCAGAAGGCTCCGAAATTCATCCTCCACGACGGCCCGCCGTTCGCGAACGGCGACGTCCACATGGGCACCGCGCTGAACAAGGTGCTGAAGGACCTGGTGGTGAAGTCGAAGACGATGGCGGGCTACGAGGCCCCCTTCATCCCGGGCTGGGACTGCCACGGCCTGCCGATCGAGTTCAAGGTGGTGAAACAGGCCGCCGGGCTGGAGCCCGCGGAAATCCGCCGCCGCTGCACCGAGTTCGCCGAGAAGTTCATCGACATCCAGCGCGGTTCGTTCCGCCGCCTCGGCGTGTTCGGGGACTGGTACAATCCCTACGTCACCATGGCCCCGGGCTATGAGGCGGAGATCCTGCGCGTGTTCGCGAAGCTCGTGGAGAGCGGCAGCGTCTATCAGTCGAAGAAGCCCGTCCAGTGGTCCTACGGCGCGCACACCGCGCTGGCCGAGGCCGAGGTGGAGTACAAGGACAAGGAAAGCCCGGCGATCTTCGTGAAGTTCCCGCTGTCCACGGAGGCCGCGTGCAACCTCGGTGCCGCCGGGGCCTCGATGGTCATCTGGACCACCACCCCGTGGACACTGCCGGCGAACCTCGGCGTGGCCCTGCACCCTGATTTCACCTACATCATCGGCCGTTTCGAGCGCGATGGCCACTCGGAGACGCTCGTCGTCGTCCGCGAGCTGGTGGAGACCTTCGAGCAGAAGACCGGCGTGAAGCTGGTGGAGACGATCAAGGAAGCGAAGGGCCGCGAGTTCGAGAACCTCGAGGCGCACCACCCGTTCCTCGACCGCACTTCGAAGCTGATCCTCGGCCAGTTCGTGACCACCGAGACCGGTTCCGGCGCGGTGCACATCGCCCCCGGCCACGGTGCGGACGACTACGTCGCCGGCCAGCAATACGGTCTGGGCCTGCTTTCGCCGGTCGATGACGACGGCAATTTCACCGTCGAGGTCGGCGTGCCCGAGCTCGTGGGCCAGCACGTCTTCAAGTCGAACGACCGCGTCATCGAGATCCTCGAGGAGAAGGGCGCGCTGCTCGGTCGGGAGAGCTACAAGCACTCCTACCCGCACTGCTGGCGGTCGAAGACCCCGATCATCTTCCGCGCGGTGGAGCAGTTCTTCATCTCGCTGGAAACCCTGCGCGGCGAGGCCCTGAAGGCCATCGACGGCGTCGAGTGGCTGCCCGCGTGGGGCCGCAACCGCATCTACGGCACCGTGGAATCCCGCCCGGACTGGTGCATCTCGCGCCAGCGCACCTGGGGCGTGCCGCTGCCGGTGTTCTTCGATGAGAACAACGTCGCCATCCTTTCCTCCGAGCTCGCCTGCAAGGTCGCCGATCTCGTCGAAAAGGAAGGCACCAATGTCTGGTTCGAGAAGACCGATGCCGAGCTTGCCGAACTGCTGGGCCTCCCGGCGGGCGTGAAGAAGTGCAAGGACACGCTCGACGTGTGGATCGACTCCGGCTGCTCGCACGTGGCAGTGATGGAGAAGCGCCCCGAGCTGCACGCTCCGGCCGACCTTTACCTCGAAGCCACCGACCAGCACCGCGGCTGGTTCCAGAGCTCGCTGATGATGAGCATCGCCTGGCGCAAGGCCGCTCCGTACAAGGCCGTGCTGACCCACGGCTTCGTGGTGGACAAGGACAAGAAGGGCAAGCTCTCCAAGTCCGAGGCCGAGAAGGCCGGCAAGCCGATCGACGCCGCCCACTTCTACAACAAGTACGGCGCGGACATCGTGCGCCTGTGGGTCTCGTCCGTCGACTGGCAGAACGAGGTGCCGTTCAGCGAGGATCTCTTCAAGCAGGTCGCCGAACCCTACCGCCGCCTCCGCAACACGCTGCGCATCCTCCTCGGCAACCTCGACGGTTTCGATCCGAAGGCCGACCGGGTCGCGCCGGAGGAGATGCCGCTGCTGGACCGCTGGATCCTCGAGCGCCTGCACGCCGTGGTCGCCGAGTGCCGCAAGGCGTATGAAGGCTACGAGTTCCGCAAGGTCTTCAACGCGCTCAACCAGTTCTGCACCACCGACCTTTCCGCCGTCTACGTGGATGCGACCAAGGACCGCATGTACTGCGATGCCCCGAAGTCGCTGCGCCGCCGCGCCTCGCAGACCGCGATGTTCGATGTCTTCGTCGCGCTGGCGAAGCTGCTCGCGCCGATCCTCGCCTACACCGCGGACGAGGCGTGGGAGCACGCCGGGTTCTGCGACCAGAGCGTGCACGAGCGCGATTTCCCGGAACCGGACGCGGCCTTCGCGCCCAGCGAGGCCACCGCGTCCGCCGACCGCTTGTTCCAGATCAAGTCGGTCATCCAGACCGCCATCGAGAAGAGCATCCAGGCCAAGGAGTTCACCCGCAACAACGAGGCCGCGGTCGATCTCACGGTGCCCGCCGGCGAGCCGGTGCTGGCGCTGCTGAAGGACCAGGAGCTGGCGAAGGAGTTCTTCATCCTCGCCGGTCTGAACGTCACGGAAGGCGCGGAACTCGCCGCCACCGCCCGCAAGACCGACCTCTGCCTGTGCCCGCGCTGCCGCCGCCACGAGCCGCTGCTCGATAGCGGCCTGTGCGACCGCTGCGATGCCGTGGTTCCCGTGAAGGCCTGACTCCAACGCCCATGCCCTCCCTGAAGAAGCTGCTGCTCCTGGTCACGCTCCCGCTCTACGTCCTCGACCAGTGGACGAAATGGTGGATCGTGGGGAAATTCCCCGAACCGCCGCCGGGGTATCATTCCGTGGAAGAGCATCAAGCGGTGGTGGAGGGGTGGTTCAATCTCGTCCGCGTCCACAACCAAGGGGTGGCTTTCGGGATGGGAAATGGATCCGATTGGGCTCCGGTGGTGTTCCTGTGTGTTCCGCTGCTGGCGATGCTGGTCATCCGGATCTTTTGGAAAAAGGGCGTGTTTGCCACCGGATTGGCCAGGGTTGCGGTGGCTTTGCTGCTCTGCGGCATCTGGGGGAATCTGACGGATCGACTCACTCAAGGCTTTGCCTTGGAGTCGCTTAAAGGGGACTCCTTCTGGCACCGTCTCTCCGCCGGCTATGTGGTCGATTTCATTTCGGTGAAGCTCCCCTACTTCGAGAAGCTTTCTCCTTCGAGCGGAGGTTGGTGGCCGTCCTTCAACGTCGCCGACTCCTGCATCTGCGTGGCAGCCACGCTGCTGTTCATCAGCGGGCTGCGGGAGGAAAAGAAGGCGAAGCAGGCGGAGGCATCGGCCTGACTTGCCAGCGCCGCCCGCCTCCGGCATGCTGGCTGGCGGTGACCGGACTGAAATCCTTTGCATGGGCCCTGTGGCTTCTGGCGTGCCTGGCGGTGGCCCCGTTCGGGCGGGGCCAGATGATGGCTGGCTTTTCGGCCGATGGTCCGCCGCCGCCGCGTCCGGCGTTCAATGTCCAGGACAATGCCGGGCTCTACACCCGCAATCCCGAGGGCCTGCGGGTCATTTCCGACCGGTTGCGGGGGCTGGAACAGCAGCACGGGTTCCACCTCTACGTGGTCACCGAATCGGTGGTGATGGGGGCGACGCCGGTCGATCTCGCGGCGCGCCTCCAGCAAGCCTGGCTGCCGGAGGGAGACGGGGTCGTGCTGGTGTATGAGGTCGATACCCGCGCGTTCGGGATGGGCCGCCCCTACGACTCCGGCAATGTGACCAAACCGGGCAATGGCGCGCGCATTCCCTCGTTCGTGGCCGCCGGGGTGGTGGAGCGGGTCCGGAGCCAATTGGCCTCGGATCAACAGCGGACGCTCGATTCCCAAGCCCTGCTCGATCATTTGACGGGGCTGCTGGTCAACGAGTTCGGCGGCTATCTTGAGGCGAGCCGCGGTTCGGCCATCGATGCGCCCACGGCGCGGATTTTCTGGATCGGAGCAGGGGCCGCCGTGGTGCTGGGCGGGCTGGGCTGGTGGATTGCCCGCCGGGCGCGCCGGGCAGAGGTCGAGCGTCGCCGGACCTACCGGTTCCCGCCGGTGCCGGACCAGCAGCGGCTGGGAGCTCCCTTCGGGGCCATGGTCAGCTCGCGGCCGTTCAGGGGATCGGCTTCGTTGGATCGCCAGTGACACCACTTGGCCCGGAGGGCTCAGCCAGATATTTCCGCACCGGCAAATGGTGCGGCATCAAGGCTGAGAAAAGGTGGACCAGCGGGTAGGTGAGCAAGGCCAGCAGCACTCCCGAAGCGAGGCATCCGAGGAGGAACTCGCCCAAGGGAATCGAGGCTAGTTTTGGGCTCAGCTTGGCGAGGGCTTCCCAGCGGATTTCCCCTTTGGGCACCGGTAGATTGAATGTTCTTTGCAGAAACATTCCCAAGCCAAGTTGAGTGAGACAGATGGGGCCAGCCGTGACGGGATTGCTCAGCCAACAGGCGGCCATCGCAAAGGGAACATTGGCCCGCAGTCGAGTGGCGATCAGGGCGGCAAAAATCGACTGTAGAGGGACGGGTTGGACAGCGAAGAACATGCCCACTGCCAATCCGGTGGCCACCGTGTCCCGGCAGGGTTTCCACAGCCGCCGTTCGAACAGCGGATGGGTCATTTTCCGCCACCATCCACGGTGCCGGAGCTTGGGATGGCGCAGGGCACGGTACATCTTCCGGACCATCCGGAGGTAGCGATGTTTCAATCCCGGTCGCACGGGCGGAACATCCGTCTTCCGTGAAGAGGACGCAACCGCAAATCCCTTGCCGGACCCGGGCAACATCGTCACGGTGCCCCCGCGCATGGAACACTGGCAATCGCTCCTCCTCGGCCTGATCGAAGGCATCACCGAGTTCCTCCCGATCAGCTCCACCGGCCACCTGATCGTCGCGCAGCGGCTGATGGGAATCGGCACCGTTTCCCCCGCTGACAAGGAAGCCGCGGACGCTTTCGCCATCTGCATCCAGGGCGGGGCGATCCTCGCCGTGCTGGGCCTTTACTGGAAACACGTGAAGCAGATGCTCTCCGGACTGATCGGGCGCGATTCCGCGGGGCTGAAGCTGCTGATCAATCTCGTGGTCGGCTTCTTGCCGGCCGCCGTGGTCGGCTTGGTGCTGCACCATTGGATCGAGGAAAAGCTTTTCGGGCTGTGGCCGGTGATCACCTCGTGGGTGGTCGGCGGCGTCGCCATCCTGGCGGCCGTCTGGTGGCGAAAGAAGAACCCGGCCACCGGTAACAAGCGCGAGCTCGGCCAACTTACCTGGCAACTCGCGGTGGTGATCGGCCTGCTCCAGTGCGTGGCGATGTGGCCGGGCACCAGCCGCAGCCTCATGACCATCGCCGGTGGCCTGATGGTCGGCCTCACGGTCCGGGCCGCGGTTGAATACTCCTTTCTCCTCGGGGTGCTCACGCTGACGGCGGCGACCGCCAAGACGGCTCTCGACAAGGCCCACGCCAGCGGTCCGGAGTTCGAACATCATTTCGGCACCGCCAAGCTGATGCTGCACCAGTTCGGCGCGGTGAACCTCGCCATTGGCGGGGTGGCCGCGATGGTGTCCGCCTTCCTCGCCGTGAAATGGCTGGTCGGCTACCTCCAGCGCCACGGGCTGGCGGGTTTCGGCTGGTACCGCATCGCGGCCGGAGTGGCCATCGCGACCCTGATCCTGACGAATACTTTCACGGCCTGACCGGCCGGGTTTCCCCGAAATGAGTGATCCCACGACCTCGGTTTACTCGCCATGGCGGGCGGGGTGGTATGCCGCTCGGGCGAACCTGATTCCGGGGCTGATCCTGCAGGCGGCGGCGATCCTGCTGCTGGTGGCTTACTCCACCAATCCGGCGCTGAGGGAGGTGCTGGCTCATGTCGAGCGCTTGAAGTTGGCGGGCGGCTTCCTCTATTCCGCCACCAGCGCGGCTCTGTTCTGCGGGCTGCTGCCGTGGGTGTTCCGGATGGCGATCCCCTCGCTGCGGCCGCGCTCGCCGGGTTCGGAGCTGGTGTTCGGCATCGCCTGGTGGGCGTTCTCCGGAATCCTGGTGGACGTGTTCTACACCGCCCAGGGGCGCTGGTGGGGGACGGATGTCTCGTTCCGGACCATCGCGGCGAAGATGCTCATCGACATGGGCGTTTACACCCCGCTGTGGGCGGCTCCGGCGAATGCCTTGATCCACCTCTGGAAAGCGCGGGGCTTTCCGTTGAAGGGGAGGATCTTCACCCCCGGCTGGTACCGGCGGATGGTCCTGCCGAATCTGATCCCGAATTGGATGGTGTGGATCCCCGGCGTGGCGGTGGTTTACAGCCTGCCCCCGATGCTCCAGGTGCCGGTGGCGAACCTGATCTGCTGCTTCTGGGCGCTGCTGTGCATCAGCATCGCCGGAGAGGAGACGAAGGAAGGGTGAGCTCGGAGGCGGAGTTCAGCGGCGGTTCAGTCCGAACCGAGGGTGGCGCTTGTCATGTCGGAGCACGAGGAAGCGAATCCTTTGGGCATCTTCCTCGTAGAGAAAATGGTAAGGGAAGGTTTTTGTGGCCACCCGGCGGAGACCTTCGGCGGCGAAGTGAAAGGATTTCGGGTTTTTCAACGCCGCGGCCACCGCATCTTCCGCCTCGGCGAAAAACCGGTCTCCAAGGCGACAACCTCCCTCGGTCTCATAAAACGCCAAGGCGGAGCGGAGATCCGCTTGGATGCGTCGATGAAAAACGACTTCCACGTTTACCTGCCCAAGGCATTCTTGATTTCCTGCCAGGAGCAGCCCACGGACGGATCTTGGTCAAGTTCCTTGGCTCGTCGTCGGGCTTCGGCGATGCCCTCATCGTCATCGGCAAGAACCCTTGGAAGCGAGTTCAGCAGCTCGGCGGCCAATTCCGCCCGGTCGGTATCCGGAAGTTCCATGGCGTGACGCTGAATCTCCTCGAGTTTCATGTCTCCAAATTAGTGGCAGGGGGCTTGCTTGCATACTCCATTCTTCGGGGGAGCCCGCCTGCCCTCGATTCATTACGCATCCATTGAATATCGGTTCTATCGAGAATGGTTTTTTGATTGCCCGGACCGAGGTGGAGGAGTGCACTTGCGGGGATGATTTCCCGCGGCACCCGGACCGGCTTCCTCCTCGCCTTTCTTTTGGCGCTGGTGGTTTCGATGATGTCCGCCACGGTCCGCGCCCAGTCCACGGTGCGGATGCCCCTCGCGGATGGCTTTGATTTCCCGGTGGGGAAACCGAATGGCGCGGGCTACTACATCGCCCGCGGCGTGCGCCTGACCTCGCCCATCCATTTCGGCGAGGACTGGAATGGCCGCAATGGCGGCGACACCGACCTTGGCGATCCGGTTTACAGTTGCGGCGACGGGGTGGTGACCTGGGCCTACAACGTCCACCAGGGCTGGGGAAACGTGGTGCTCATCCGCCACGCCTACCGTGATCCGGCCAGCGGTCAGGTGAAGTTCTGCGACTCCCTCTACGGCCACCTCAATGAGATCATGGTGAAGGTCGGCCAGCAGGTGAAGCGCGGCACCCAGGTGGGCACCATCGGCAGCAATTTCGGGATGTATCCGGCGCACCTTCATTTCGAGATCCGCCACAACATCAGCACCGGCATGCAGCGGGAATCCGTGAACCGGGATTGGGTGAACTGGGCGGTGCCGAGCGATTTCATCAACAAGTACCGCCGCCTGAACCGCGAGTGGGGCCAGGTGGCCGTGCCGACCGGCACCTACACCGAGTATCAGGGCTTCAAGGGACTCTGAGATGGCGATTCGTGCCCGACAGAGCACCCTGAGTTCGCTACTGGTGGTCGTGGCCGCGGTCTGCCTGTGGGGCTGGGACCAGTGGCAGAAAGCCCATCCGTCCGTCGACACCGCGGGGCACCGGAAATCGTCCGCGGAGGAATCCGCGCCGCCGAGCCCGGGGAAGGGCTCGGAGCGAGCGGGCCGCTACGAGGTCTACCGCGGCTGCACCTTGGCGAAGGAGAAGCACAACGACGGTGACAGCTTCGAGGTGAGTTTGCCGGGCGGCCGCACCGACATCTTCCGGCTCTATTTCGTCGATACGCCGGAGAGCGAGTTCCGCACCTACCGCGGCGGCGAGGACAATTACACCCGCATCAAGCAGCAGGCGGAGTACTTCGGCGGCATCACCTCCGAGCAGGCGGTCGAGATCGGTCGCCGGGCGAAGGAGTTCACCCTGCCGCTGTTGGCGAAGCGTCCGTTCACGATCTACACGGTCTGGGACAGCCCGTTCAATGACCAGCGCTACCACGCCTTCATCGAGGTGGAGGACGGCGGCAAGTCCCGCTGGTTGGACGAGCTGCTGGTGGAGCGTGGTTTCTGCCGGGTCTTCACGAAAGGCGCGGAGATGCCGGACGGCACGCCGATGGCCCGGCGGAAGGATCAACTCCGCGCCATGGAGCGGGAGGCGAAGGGCCGTCGTGCCGGGGCTTGGGGATTGCGTTGAGCGCCGTGGCCCGGTTGAGTCCGGGCGTGTCCGCACTGATCGAGTCTTCCCGCCGTTTGGCCGCCGCCCTGCATGGGGCGTCGTTCTCCGCTCCGGTGTCCCACGTTTACAACCCGCTGGAGTACGCCCGTGAGCCGCACGAGGCCTACCTGACGAAATACGGGAAGGGGAAGAAGCGCGTGCTGTTCCTCGGCATGAACCCGGGGCCCTTTGGCATGGCCCAGACCGGCGTGCCCTTCGGCGAGATCGCGGCGGTTCGCGATTGGATGGGCATTCAGACCCCGGTCGGCAAGCCGGTGCCGGAGCATCCGAAGCGTCCGGTGGAGGGCTTCGCGTGCCCGAAGTCGGAAGTCAGCGGACGCCGCCTGTGGGGGCTGTTCGCGGAGCGCTTTGGGAAGGCGGAGAGCTTCTTCAAGGAGCACTTCGTGGCGAACTACTGCCCGCTGGTGTGGATGAGCGCCACCGGTGCCAACCTCACACCGGACAAGCTGTCGTCCGCCGAAATGGAGTCCGTGGAAACGGCCTGCCTGGATCACCTCGCGGAGGTCATCGCCATCCTCAAGCCCGAGTGGCTGATCGGCGTGGGAGCCTTTGCCGAGGAACGCCTGCGCCGCGCGTCCACGCAGGCGGGTGGCACGTTCCAGATTGGCCGCGTGCTGCATCCCTCGCCAGCCTCGCCCGCCGCCAACCGCGGTTGGTCGGAGGCCGCCACCAAGCAACTGGTGGCGCAGGGCGTGTGGGAATCGTGATCCCCGTACAAAAGCAGAGCCGGGCGATTATCTGATCTCCACTCCTCTCTTATCATCGAGATTTCGTGTTTTTGATGAGACCGATTTCGTCCGACTCTTGGAAGCACGGTCGCCCGGATTCCGGTTCGCGCAACTGCTTTTGCGGAACAATTAGAGTGTTCGGCGGACCAGCGGAAGAACGACTGCGGCTGTCGTACAAAAAGTGAGCCGGGCGACATCATCCAAATCGGGGAGAGCTCCTGATGAACTCTGAATGCCAACCCGATCCAATCGTCCGGCTCTGACTGACAGTCGCTCCGGTTGCCGGAATCTCAACCGGTTTTTCGCGCCGCGGGCGACCTCGGTACAAAAGGAGAGCCGGGCGATTTTCTTGATCTCCACTCCTCCCCTGTAAGCCTGTGGGATTCGTGTTTTGATAGACCAGTTCGTCCGACTCTTGGAAAAAAAGTCGACCGGAAACCGGATTCCGCAACGGCTTTCCGCGAACTATTAGGCTGTTCAGCGGAGCAGTGGAGATCGTGGCTACGGTGACTATCGTACAAAAGGAGAGCCGGGCGATTCCTCTGATCTTCACTCCTCCGACAAACCTGAGTTGCGGATTCGTGTTTTGATAAGACCAGTTCGTCCGGCTCTTGGAAACATGGTCGCGCGGAAATGACTCCGCGCAACCGGTTTCTGGAATCTCTTCCGCTGTTCAGCGGAGCAGGTTCCAGGAGCTGACCAGTGCCTTCAAGCCGGCCATCTCGATGGAGGGATCGACACCGCAGCCCCAGACGATGCGGCCATCGTCATGCTGCACCTGGACGTAGGCGGCGGCGTTCGCGTCCGACCCACCGCGCACGGCGTGGGAGCGGTAGTCGGTCACCTTGAAGTCCTTCAGGCCGATGCTTTCCAGCGCGTGGACGAAGGCGTTGATCGGGCCGTTGCCGACGCCCTTGATCTGCTTTTCATCCCCGTCCAGGCGCACCACGGCGCTGCATTCCACCTGGCCGCGGGACTCGATGTGGTGGACCAGCTCGTAGTCCACCAGCACCAGCGGCGAGGTCAGGTTGGTGAAGCGCAGGTAGAAGGCGTCGCGGATCTCGTCCGGCGTCAGCTCGCGGCCCAGTTGGTCGGCCAGGTCGTAGACATACTTGCCGACCTGCGGGTGCATGGTCTTCGGCAGGTCCAGGCCGTGCTCGCGATCGAGGATGTAGGCGATGCCACCCTTTCCGGACTGCGAATTGATGCGGATGATGGCCTCATAGGAACGGCCGATGTCCTGTGGATCGATGGTCAGGTAGGGCACGCCCCAGGGGGTGGCCGGGTCGGCGGCGGTTTCCTTCTCGCGGCGGTCCAGGCCTTTCTTGATGGCGTCCTGGTGGGAGCCGGAGAAGGCGGTGAAGACCAGCTCGCCGGCGTAGGGCTGGCGCTCGGAGACGATCATCTTGGTGATGCGCTCGTACACCGCGCGGATCGCGGGCAGGTCGGAGAAATCCAGGCCGGTCTCGATGCCGTGGCCGTTCATGTTCAGCGCCACGTTCACGATGTCCAGGTTGCCGGTGCGCTCGCCGTTGCCGAAGAGCGTGCCTTCCACGCGGTCCGCGCCGGCCATCAGGCCCAGCTCGGTGGCGGCGGTGCCGGTGCCGCGGTCGTTGTGGGTGTGCAGGGAGACGATGACCGATTCGCGGCGGTTCAGGTGGCGGATCATCCACTCGATCATGTCGGCGTGGATGTTCGGTGTGGTCCACTGGACGGTGTCCGGCAGGTTGACGATCATCTTTTTCTCCGGGGTGGGCTGCCAGACCTCGATGACGGCGTTGCAGATCTCGGCGGCGAAATCGAGTTCGGTGTCGGAGAAGGACTCCGGCGAGTATTGCAGGATCACCTCGGTCTGCGGGATGGTCGGGACCAGCTCCTTGACCAGCTTCGCACCGTCCACGGCCAGCTTCTTGATGTCCTCGCGGGAGGCATCGCTGAAGGTCACGCGGCGTTGCAGCGGCGAGGTCGAGTTGTAGATGTGGACGATCGCGCGTTTCGCCCCGGCGATGGCGTCGAACGAGCGGCGGATCAGGTGCTCGCGGGTCTGCACCAGGATCTGGATGGTCACGTCCTCCGGGATGCGGTCCTCCTCGATCAGGCGGCGCAGGAAATTGAACTCGGTGTCCGCGGCGGACGGGAATCCGACCTCGATCTGCTTGAAGCCGATCCGGCACAGCAGGTCGAAGAACTCGAGCTTCTCCTCCACCGACATCGGCTGCGGGAGCGCCTGATTGCCGTCGCGCAGGTCGACGGAACACCAGATCGGCGCCGTGGTGATGGTCTGGTCCGGCCAGGTGCGGTCAGGCAGCCGGACGGGCGGGAAAGGTCGATACTTGGAAATCGCGGTGGGATTCATGGAAAATGAAAATGGGAAAACGGATGGGAATTCGTGCCGGGTGGCGGAAAGAAGATCCGGCCCGCGAACAAATGCGGGACGACGGATGACCAATGGAGATAAGAGGGTAAAGTTCAGCGGGAGGCCAACCCTAGAAGGAGGTGGCCGAGCAGAAGGAGCTCGCTGGACTTGATGGTCACGGGCGGAAGTTGGGGGATCGGAATGGGGCTGTCAAGCCGCCCCGAGCGGGATTCTCGAAGTGGCAGGCGGTCCGAACTTGATCGGAATCCGCCGGTGCCTACGCTCCGCCGCGTGTTCCAGATCGTCTTCAACGAAATCAGCGCGGCCGAAATCTCCCAGCTCGGCACGCTCGAACAGCTTGAGCTGCTCGATGAGTTCAAGGTTTCCGAAAAGGACCTGGAGAACATGGATGGCGAGCGCTTCGGCAAGATCGAGCGCGACGGCAAGACGCTCTACCGGTTCCGTTCGAAGGATTACCGCTTCTATTTCGAGGTGAAGGAGGGCGCGGTGATCGTCCACCGGGTGCTGCACCGCGGCACGCTCTCCGACTTCCTCTTCCGCTCGAAGATGCCGGTGGGCGAGGACGAGGAGCTGGCGAAGTCCAAGCACTTCTGGAAGCTGATCGACGAGGGCCGCAACGCGAAGCGGGTCTGAGCGAGGCTCAGTTTTTCCTTCCGTCAATCAGAGGCGGTCGGATAGATTTCCAGAAACATGAAATGGGTGATCTATCTGGTTCTGGCGGTGCTCGTGGCGGGCGGTTGGGTGATGAACTCCAAGCCCAGCCCCGAGATGGCGGCCATCCAGAAGAAGATCGACGCGGCCACGGCCACCAACGAGGAGATCGAGGAGGTGCCGAAATGGCAGAGCCAGATCGATGCCAAGAAGGATGAGAAAAAGTTTTCCGGCATGCTGCTGGCGTTCCTCACCGCCGGCTTGGTCGGGGTGGTGGTCGTCGTCGAAGTCCTGCCGATCGTGGCTCACCGGTTCACGCATTCCGTCTACGACAGCGGCGAGGAAGTCGAAGCCGATGTGATGCACGACGCCCGCTCGAAGGTGGCGCAGGGCGACTATCATGGCGCGATCGAGGCCTTCAAGATCGCGGCCCAGAACGAGCCGATGAACCGCCTGCCATGGGTGGAAATCGCCAAGATCCAGCGCGAGAACCTCGAGGACCCGGCGGCGGCGATCCAGACGATCCGGACCGCGCTCGAAGGCCAGGAGTGGGAGCTCAACGACGCGGCCTACCTCCTGTTCCGCCTCGCCGAACTGTATGACGAGGACAACAAGGACCGCATGACCGCGGCCTCGATCCTCAATCAGGTGATGGAGCAGTTCCCGAACACCCGCCACTCGGCCAACGCCCGCCACCGTCTCCACGAGTGGGGCTTGATCTGAAGCCATGCAGCGGCGGTTGGGCGGCTTTTTCCGGCTGAACCCGCTGTTCGGTGGTGCCGTGGCGGCGGTTGTCGCGGTGACGTTCTGGTGTCTGTCCCCGGAGTGGGGAACGGGTGCGGCCATCGCCCTCGCGGCGGTGGCATGGTGGCTGACTTCCTGGCGCGGGGCGCTGTTCGCGCTGATCTGCGCCGGGGCGTCGGGTGGATTGCTTTGGAAGCATGAGCACGACCGTGCCGCGGCGACCGCGGCCTTGGTGGCGGTGCCGCGTCCGGCCGTTTCCGGAACGTTGTTGGCGGATGCCCGGGCGACCACGTCCGGGTGGTCGGCACCGGTGCGGCTTTCTGGCGGAAACGGGCTGCCAATCGCGATTGCCTGGTGGTTGGGGGAAGGCGAGCCGCCGGTCGCGGGCGCGAAGGTCTCGGCGCGGGGGAAGTTCGCCGATGCGGAGCCGCCGCGGAATCCGGGCGAGTTCGATCAGGTGGCGTGGTTCCGGCAGCAGGGGCTGGCGGCGATGTTTCTGGCGGACCGGGGTTCGGGTGAGGTCGCCACCGGGAAGATCGCGGCGTTTGGCGCGTGGATCCGGAAGGGGTTCCGGGAAGCGGTCACCATCGGCCTGCCCCCGGACAGCCAGGAGGCGGATGTGATCCGGGCGGTGGTGATCGGGGAATATCCGCGTGGCGAGGATGCGCTGATCGCGGCCTACCGGGACAGCGGCACGCTCCATGCGTTCTCGGTGAGCGGCATGCACGTGGCGCTGGCCGGGATCATCTGCTGGTTCGTGCTCGGGCGATTCGGGGTTTCCCGGCAGGTGGCTGTGCCGCTGCTGATTGCGCTGATGTTCGGCTATTCGTGGATCAGCGGAAACAGTCCGCCCGCGCTGCGTTCGGCCTGGATGGGAGCGGTGTTCCTAGCGGCATTCGCGCTGCGGCGGCGGCCGAGCTTGCTCAATGGCCTCGGGGCGGTGCTGCTGTGCACCGCGCTGTGGGAGGGGCGGTTGCTGCTGTTGCCCGGGGTCCAGCTTTCCTACGGCGTGGTTGCCGTGATCGGATTCCTAGGCGAGCCCTGCCGCCATTGGATGGGGCGTTTCGTGGCCCATGACGACTACCTGCCACGGGTGTTGCTGACGAAGTGGCAGGAGCGCTGGCATTGGTTGGCGCGGAAGGGCAGCGACGATGTGGCCGTGGCGGCGGTGGCGTGGCTGGGTTCGACCCCGCTGACGCTATGGCATTTCCGGATGACCACGCCGGTGGCGATCCTGGCGGCGATTCCGATGTCGCTGGGAATCTTCGGCCTGATGGTGCTGGCGGCGTTTTCGACCTTCTTGTTTCCGTTCTCGCCGGGAGCGGCTTCCCAAGTGAACCGCTTGAACGGCTGGGTGGCACGTGGCTGCACGGCCACGGCGGAGTCGCTGGCCAGCCTGCCGTTTGGAAACACCCACTTCGGGCGGATACAGAAGCCGTTCCTGCTGGTTTACGATCTGGAATACGGTGGAGGAGCGGCCTGTTTCGCCAGCGGTGACAGCGCGGTGCTGCTCGATTGCGGGGACCGCCGGACGTTCCACCGCACGGTCCTGCCATCCCTGAGAAACCTGGAGGTGGCCCCGGATGCGGTGGTGCTCAGCCACGCCGATGGCGGCCATGTCGGCGGCGGCAGCGAGCTGCTCCAAACCTACCGGATCCGGCAGGTGGTGATGCCGGTGGAAAAGGCGCGGAGCACGCTCTACAAGGCTTGGCAAACCGAGGCCCCGGCGGCGGGGGCGAAACTTCTGACGGCGGCGGAGGGCATGCGATTGCCCTTGGCCGACGGGGCTTGGCTGGAGGTGGTGGCGGTGCCCGATTCCGCGGCGAAGGGTGGAGTGGCCGACGACCAAGTGGCGATCTACCGGCTTCATTGGCAGAGGTGGAAGATCCTGTTCGTGAACGATGCCGGGCAGAAGACCGAGCGTCGCCTGCTGGAGGCGGACGTGGACCTCCGAGCGGATGTCCTGATCGCCGGGCATCACCGCAGTGATCTCTCATTGGGAGACGGCTTTGTTCAGGCCGTTGCCCCCAAGGCGATCATCGTCAGCAACGCCGCGTTTCCGGTGACGGAGCATCTTGACCCGGCCAAGACCGCGTGGTGGCGCGGGCAGGGGATCGAAGTTTTCGACCAGCGGGAGTCCGGTGGGGTGACCGTCCGGCCCGTGGAGCAGGGATTGCGGTTGGAGGGGTTCGTGAGCGGCCGGGCGAGCGTGCTCACGCGCTGAAGAATGGGGGCCTTGTTCGCAACGTTTTGATCGAAGGTAGGGCGCGGGATCGTATCATCCGCGGCATGATATCTCTCCGCGCGTGGGTGCTCTCGATGGTGATGGGCTTGAGCGTGCAGGCCGGAGCGACTCCGCTTTCGGAGCAAGGGAAGGTCGAGGGGGCATGGTTCGCGGGTAACGGCGATAGGATCATCGCTTCGGAAAGAGGAGGCCGCATCGGGTTCTGGGATGCCGTGAGCGGGGAGGCCTTGGCTGCGGAAATTGACCGGTTTGTGGGCGGCGAGAATTCCTGGTCCAAGGTCGATCAGGAGGGAAAATGGGTCCTCGCTGGTTCCAAGGAAGGTGGTAGCCGACTTTATGATTTTCAGACCGGCAAGGCGATGTCGGCGGAAATCCCGGCTTCTTTTCAGAATGGCCGGATTCGGGCGGCGCTGTCTCCTGGAGGCTTCCGCTTGATGACTTTCGAGCAACGCGAGGTGGCGAGGATCCACGATACCAAGACCGGCCAGAAGGTGGCGGAGATCCCGTTGGACGTTTCCAAGGACGACCCGGACGCCATGCCGGAAGGCGTGTTCGAGCAGAATGGCAAGAGAGCATGGATACTCGACAGCAGTGGAGCGATCCGTTGTTTCGACACCACGACGTGGAAGCCGGTGGGAGAGACGCTCCGGCATCCTGGGTCGGGATATTACTCGAGGTTGTCGATCGGGGCGGACGGGCGTTACATCATGGCTTGCAGCGATCAGCCCGATTGCGGAGGGATAGGAATGGTGTGCGTATGGGATGCCGCCACGCGTCGCTTGGTCGGGAAACCGGTGGAGAAAGCCTGGGGGGCGGGGGCGGAATTCGTGGATGGCGGCAAAAGGATGCGGGTCTTCTTCGGGCGCGGGGCGAGCTATGTCGCCTCGTTGCCGTCATGGAGCGCTGACTATTACCTGCCGATGCACAGTGATCTGGATGGGCCTCACGTCCTGGGTGCGGACGCTGGGCGCCTGTTCGTCTCATGGGGTGCGGACGGGATTGTGTCCTTCACCGAGGCGTCCACAGGCTCCCCCCGGGGTTCCTATCACGGGAGCGAGCCAGTGCTCCAAATCGCGGCAAGTCCGGTGAAGGATCGCGTCGTTGCGTTGCTGGGGAGGGAGCGCCTCGCCGAGGAAAAAGCAGGTTCCGCCACCCTCATGCGATTGGACCGGAAAGAGGATGCTGCTCCGGGACAGCCGTTGGTCTGCACAGGGTATACCTCACTTCGGTATCAGGAAGTCCTGACAGGTGACAGCCTAGCCATTTCGCCGGATGGGGTGCGGGTTTTGCTGGTGGTCGATGGCCGGGTCCGGCTTTTCCAAGTGGCGGATCTCAAGGAACTCCCCTCCACCACGGTGGCCGGGGTGGCGCGGTGATCACGCCCCTGCGGGCTTTCGCACGCGCAGCCGCCACATGCGTTTGCCCTCCGCCTCCCACTGGATCTGGAAGTCGGTCTTCGGGTAGAAGAAGGTGTCTTCCTCCCACTCCAGACGCTCGAAGCGGGCGAACTTCGCGATCTCCTCCACGCCCCACTCGTAGTATTCGGGGTGGTCGGTCATGAACAGGAACTCGCCGCCGGGTTGGAGGGCGTTCCAGACCGCTTCGAGGAAGGGCTGCTGGATCAGGCGGCGGCGGTGGTGCTTCGCCTTCGGCCACGGGTCCGGGCACAGCAGGTGCATGCGGCTGGCGGAGGCGGGAGGCAGCAGCCATTCCACGGTGTAGCGGCTTTCCAAGCGCAGCACCTTGGCGTTCGGCAGGCCGGCCTTGGTGATGCGCTTGCTGACCTTGCGGACCCGGCCGAGCAGGCGCTCGACGCCGAGGAAATTTCGCTCCGGATACTGCTCCGCCATGCCGAGCAGGAACGAGCCATCGCCGCAGCCGAGATCGATTTCGAGCGGCTTGGCGTCTCCGAAGACCGCCACGGGTTCCCAGCGCTTGAAATAGTCCGCGGGCATGAACTCGGCGGGAAACGCGGTGCGGGTGCGGGCGGGCTCGGTGGCGGTCACGGGCGGAATCGCAAACCAAGGCGGGCTGTTCCCGCAAGACTGAATCCGGGGGAGGGCTGCGCGGAGGATTTGCAGGTTGACCCCCGGCGCGCTTTTTGGGGGCATCGGACGATGACAAAATCCGTGGTGGGACTTCTGGCGTGGCTGATTCTTCCGGGCGTGGGGTGGGCGAAAGAGGGCTGGTGGCTGGAGATGGACGCGAAATATGCCGATGCCCTTTTGGCCCGCCACGAGGCAGGCAATCCGGCGGGGTGGAAGGAGGCCGTCGCCAAGCTGCCGCAATTGATCCAGAGCGGCGCGATCCGGGAGATCGAGAAGGTGGGGGTGGCCCAGTCCGAGACCGGAGGCCCGAAGTTTCCGCGGAAGAAAATCAAGCTGGAGAAGGGCCAGGAGGCCTCCACGGGTTCCAGTTACCACGTCGAGGGTGCCGCCACGCGGACCTTCCAGATCCGCGGACCGCTGCCCGCTTTCAATGTGCTCGGCATCACCACCACCGGGAAGCTCTCCAAGGAATGGACGCCGGTGTTCCTGCTGCGCAAAGGGGCGGTGCTGCGGTTGCTGCTGGAGCGGGATCCGGCCTCGGCGGAGGAGGTGAGCACGTCTGCCGGGCGCTTGACGTTCAAGGTCGAGCCGGTGCTGGGCTCCGAGTTCACGTGGTTCTTGACCCCGGAACAGCGGCAGTGGCTGGAAACCGGCAAGCCGCCTGCCGGGCTGCCGGCGGGGCCTGAGGAGGGGAAAAGCCGTTTGTTTGCTTTCAGCGACTCGGCGGACAGCGGGGACATGCCGGAGGGCGGCCTCCGGGGGATGGGGGTGGATCTCGGGTGGAGCCTCGATCCGCAGGGGGCGGTGGGTTACGATTTCTCCCGGAAGGTCCTCAAGGCGAAGTCGAAGGACGCCTACGAGTTGCTGATGGCCCGGGCAAAAGTGGCTCCTGGGACGAGGGAGGGGAAATCAGCGCTCCAGCAAAATGAGGAGAAGGTGACCACCTTCGGGACGGCTTCGGACGAGGGGAAGGAGGTCGGCGAGGTGGTGTGGAGCCTTTCCGCTCCTTCTCCGGCCAAGGCGGGGCCGTGAGGGGGCTTGGAAGGCCCTCGATCTGTTGGAAAGGTGGGTTCGGCTTGACGCTCTTTCCCGCCCATCCCTAGCCTCCGGGAACTCAGGCGGGCATCGGCCCGCCCCAACCGACCAACCGAACCCCTTTCCGACCGTGGACCTCCAGGAAATCCGTAAGATCGTCGAGCTCATGAACGAGCATGGACTCACCTATTTCGATCTCACCGGTGAGGATTTCCACATCAAGATGAAGAAGGGCCCGGATCTCGAGGCCCTGCGCGGCCTGATCGGCTCCATCCCGGCCGCCGCCCCGGTGGCCGTGGCTGCTCCTGCCGCCGCCCCCGCCGCCACGGGTGCTCCCGCCGCCGCTCCGGCTGCCGAAGGCGCGGAGATCAATTCCCCGATGGTGGGCACTTTCTACCGCAAGCCGGCTCCGGATGCCCCGAACTTCGTCGAAGTCGGCACCGCCGTTTCCGAAGGCCAGACGCTCTGCATCATCGAAGCGATGAAGGTCATGAACGAGATCAAGGCCGAGCGCTCCGGCACGATCTGCGCCGTGGTCGCCGAGGAAGGCAACCCGGTCCAATACGGCGACGTCCTCTTCCGCATCAAGTGATCCCTTTCCACGTCTTCGGTTTTCTTCCTGAAAGCTGAACACTGAAAACTCGCAAACTTCCTCATGTTCAAGCGCGTCCTGGTCGCCAATCGCGGCGAAATCGCCCTCCGCATCATCCGCGCCTGCCGTGAGCTCGGCGTCGAATCCGTGGCCGTCTACTCCGAGGCGGACGTCGATTCCATGCACGTCCACCTCGCCGATGAGGCGGTCTGTATCGGGCCTGCCTCCAGCAAGGAGAGCTATCTCAAGCCGGACCGCATCATCGCCGCCGCCGAGATCACCGGTGCGGACGCGATCCATCCGGGCTACGGCTTCCTTTCGGAGAACGCCCGCTTCGCGGAAATCTGCGCCACCTCCGGCATCAAGTTCATCGGGCCGTCCGCCTCCGTCATTTCGATGATGGGCGACAAGGCCACCGCCCGTGCCACCGCGGTGGCGAATGGCGTGCCGGTCACCCCGGGCTCCGGCATCATGGCCGATGCCGAAACCGCGCTGGTGGAAGCGAAGAAGATCGGCCTGCCGGTGATGATCAAGGCGACTGCCGGCGGCGGTGGCCGCGGCATGCGCCCGTGCTTCAAGGAGGAGGACTTCATTTCCCTGTTCCGCGCCGCTTCGAACGAGGCCCTCGCGGCCTTCGGCAATGGCGAGTGCTACCTGGAGAAGCTGGTGCTCAACCCGCACCACATCGAGTTCCAAGTCATCGCCGACACCCACGGCAATTTCATCCACCTCGGCGAGCGCGATTGCTCGATGCAGCGCCGCAACCAGAAGATCATCGAGGAGTGTCCCTCGCCGCTGCTGACTCCCGAACTGCGCGCGCGCATGGGCAAGGCCTCCGTGGATCTGATCTCCGCGATCGGCTACGAGAACGCGGGCACGATCGAGTACCTCGTCGATGAGGCGGGCGAGAACTTCTACTTCATGGAGATGAACACCCGCATCCAGGTGGAGCATCCCGTGACGGAGGAAGTGATGGGCTGCGAGCTCATCAAGGAGCAGATCCGCGTGGCAGCCGGTGAGCCGCTGTCGCACCACGTGCTCGACGCCACCCCGCGCGGCCACTCGATCGAGTGCCGCATCAATGCGGAGGACCCCTACAACAATTTCTGCCCCAGCCCGGGCAAGATCGACCTCTGGTATGCCCCGGGTGGCAAGGGTGTGCGCGTGGACACCCACGTTTACTCCGGCTACTCCGTGCCGCCGCACTACGACTCGATGATCGCCAAGCTCATCGTGACCGGTGCCACCCGTGAGATCGCCATCGCCCGCATGAAGCGCGCGCTCGGCGAATTCATGATCCGCGGCATCAAGACCACCATCCCCTTCCAGCTCGAAATCATGAATCATCCGGATTTCGTCAGCGGCACCTACGACATCGGTTGGGTGACCCGTTACCTGGAAGAGAAGAAGGCCTGAGCCGCGGCGGACGATGCTCGCGACCGCGAAACTCTACGCCATCCTTGATCTCGGCTACGTCCAGCCCGTGGATGCGGCGCGGATCACCTCCGCGCTGCTGGCGGGTGGAGCCGGGCTGCTCCAGCTCCGGGCGAAGGGCAAGGACCGGGAAACCATTACGGCGGTGGCCCGGGAACTGGTCCCGCTGTGCCACGAGGCCGGAGTGCCGTTCATTCTCAACGATTACCCCGATCTGGCGGCTGAGCTCGGTGCGGACGGGGTCCACATCGGTCAGGACGATGGCCCGCTGGCCGCGGCCCGGGCGATCGTGGGCGAGGGAAAGATCATCGGCCGCTCGACCCATTCGCTGGAGCAGGCGGAAGCCGCGCTGGCCGAGGGATTCGACTACATCGGGTTCGGCCCGTTGTTTCCGACGCCTACCAAACTGGGCCGCCCCGGGATCGGCATGGAGAACGTCGCCGAAATGGAGCGGCGGGTGGGTTCGAAGATCCCCGCGTTCTGCATCGGTGGCATCAAGCGCTCCAATTTGCCCGAAGTGCTCGCGGCCGGTGCGCGTCGGGTGGTGATCGTGTCCGACCTCCTGACCGCGGAAGATGTGGCTCAGGCGACCCGGTTGGTGGTGGATCGGCTTTCCTAGGCCGCGCGACGGATCTTTCGTTGTCCCAAAGGGTTTTCCCTTGAGCCTTCCGCCCGCTTGTACTCTCATCCCGGCGCTGGTCGGTTAGAGCGTTCCAGCCCAATCATTCTTCTCATGGCCACTCCCTCTGCAATCCTCGTTGGTGGAACGATCGCGATCGATCACGTGAAAACGCCCGCGGCGGAGGCGGAGAACCTGCTCGGGGGCTCGGCGTCGTATGCAGCCTTGGCCGCGTCCTATTTCACCGCTCCGGTCCACCTGGTCGGCATCGTCGGCCAGGACTTCCCGCCGCAGCATCTCGCGATGCTGGAGAGCCACGGCGTCACCCTTGAGGGGGTGGAGCGTTCGGAGGGAGACTCCTTCGCTTGGTCCGGGGAGTACCATGAGAACATGAACGACCGCACGACCCGCAGTGTCTCGGTCAACGTCCTGGAGAACTGGGAGGTGAAGGTGCCGGCGTCGCTCGCCGCCAGCCCGATCGTGGTGCTCGCGAACATGTCGCCGGACAACCAGCTCCAGATGCTGGACCAGTGCACCGCCGCCGAGCGCTTCGTGGTGGCGGACACCATGGACCTGTGGATCAACATTGCCCGGGAGCGCCTGCATGAGGTGCTGAAGCGCATCGATCTGTTGGTGATCAACGAGGGCGAGGCCCGTGATTTCATGGGAACCTCCAACCTGATCCTGGCGGGCCGCCGTCTTCTCGAAACCGGCCCCCGCAATGTCGTTATCAAGCTGGGCGAGTTCGGGGCCATGTTGTTCTCCGAGCAGGAAACCGGTGACTCCGAGTGGGAGCTTTCCGAGAACACCTTCTTCCGCTGCGCCGCTTTCCCGCTGCGCGAGGTGGCGGATCCGACCGGAGCGGGGGATACCTTCCTCGGCGGTCTCGCCGGGCACCTCGCGGCGACCGGCAAGACCCGGTTCGGTTTCGATGATATCCGCCGTGCGGTGGTTCAGGGCTCGGTGGTGGCGTCGTTCACCTGTGAGGCATTTTCGACCCGCCGCTTGGAATCCTTGGACGAGGCGGCCATCGGTCAGCGCTTGGATCTCTTCAAGCGCATGAGCGATTGGTGAACCCTTGTGGCCGAAATTGGGAAGCCGAAGGCGGTTCGAAGTTCGGGTGGCATCGGGTCAATTTCGGCCATTAAAACTTTTCAAGGGTGGATTAAAATACCCACCCAAAAGGGGTAATTCGCCCCGTATGGGAGGCTTCCAGACATAAAAATTTTGGCCTGTGCGCCCCGGAATTTTTGATTTTCAATCCATTCATTTTCAATGGATTGGATGAAGGGGTGGCGTTAGATGCGCCGTGCGTGGCGTGAGGCTCGGGTAAATCCGCAGAATTTCCTTGCGCCTGTGCCCTGTACCCTGTTCTTTGGCTACGAAACCTACCGTTCCGTGGACTCAGTGCGTGACGAAGACGTCACGCACCCGCGGGGCTAAATCCTCGACGTCCCTCCAAACCGATCCTAAATCCAACCCGTCATGAAACCATTTCACTCCTTCGCCATGCTCGCCGCGATCGCCGCGGTCGGTCAGGCATTCGCCGTTGATGCTACCACCACGCCGGTGGGGTATGTGAGCCTGGGCAACAAAACCACGGGGCAGCCGGCAATCGCCGACGGTTCCGACGTGGCGATCTCCATTCCGCTTGTGAACGCGGCTGCTTTCACGAGCACGGTCGCTTCCGTGGCGGGCAATGTAGTGACTCTTTCCGCTTCGCCGACCCTCGGAACCGGTCCTTTCATCGCGGTGGTTGAGTCTGGCACGAAAGAAGGCTTGGTCGCTCTCGTTGCTTCGACCTCGGGTGCTAACGTGACTCTCACCCTTCAGCCTGGAGACAGCCTTACCGGCGTGTCCGCTGGCAATACGGTTTCGATTCGCCCGGCCAGCACGATCAAGAGCTTTTTCTCGGGCAACACCCTTGTCGACGGCCTGGAGCTCGACGCTTTCAGCGGTGCAACGGCTGGAACGAACCTCGCGCCGGATGCTCTGTTTTTCTACTTCGCCGGTGACTGGTATGACGCAGGCAGCAATATTGCCAATGACACCGTTCTTTATCCGGGTGAGAGTTTCATCATCCGCAATGTCACCGGTAGCAACCAGCAGTCGCTGGTGGTGTCGGGAGAAGTGCCGAAGTTCAACAGCCGCGTCGTGATCTCCAAATTGGCGGCTGGCACCGAACAGGACAACCGCATCTCCTATCTGTCGCCGGTTGATCAAACCATCGGTTCCTCTGGATTGGGCTCTTCTGACGGCGATCAGTTGATCTTTTTCGACAATGGTGTCGGCCTGAATAAGTCCGGCGACAACCTCTTCTACTTTGCGGGTGCTTGGTATGATGGTGGTAGCAATGATGTGACCAACACTTTTACCCTCAAGGCGGGTGAAGGCTACATCTACCGTCGCGTTGCCGATGCGCCAGTGGGCGATGTTGTTGTTTCCGATAGCCAAAGCTATCGCGCTTCTCTCTGAAGAACGGTTGAATAGCCACTTACGCAATCATTTCTGAATTAAATTCCATGAAAAAAATCTTTGGTTCTCTTCTCGCCCTAGTTGGCTTGTCTGCCTTCGCTAATGCAACCGTCACCCTCACCATCAGTGGTGTCGGCACTGGTGCGCTGACCAGCCTTGCGGATTCCAGCAGCAGCACTGCCAACGGCCTCGTGTGGGGTATCGTTGTCGATGCCTCCGGCAATGGTTTTGATACCGCGAACTATCAGGGTGGGTGGACGCTGAATACGACCGCGGGGGGGATTCTCATGCCCGGTTCCGGGGACGACGTCCTTTATATCGCTACTTCGAATAACCTTACCGCGACCTCCCTCGGGACGGGCGGCGGTGTTGGTTCGGCGATCTCCATTGCGGGCCTTACCCTTAACGGTGGTCTTGGCGTCCAGGGTTCCGGTTCCACTCTCGGCACTGTTGCTGGCGATTCCTTCGCTATCATCTGGTTCGACCGCACCACCCTCCTCGGTGGTACTGTGGCAGGTGGCAGCAAGTTTGGAATCGTGACCGACCCGGGCCTCAAGCTTCCTGGTGATGGTTCCAACGTCGGATACAATCCTCTTTTCACGTCGGTGGATCCGGTTCGTCCGACCAACCTGACCTTCGTGCCCGAGCCGTCCGCCGCCCTCTTGGGTGCGTTTGGCGCTCTTGCTCTTCTTCGCCGTCGCCGCTAATCCGGTTTTGGCTGAAAAGGCTGTATTTCAAGGAGGCGGGTGAAAACCCGCCTCCTTTTATTTTGGGCTAACGGAAGTGATCGGCGGTGGATGCCGTCGACCATGTTTGTCCCTAGGAACCCGGCGAACTCAGTGGGCGCGGATCTGCCCAAGGGTCATGTCGATGTGGCTCATAGTGCTCGAATCGATCACCGGTGTGCTTGCCTTTTCCCAGTTTTCCGGAGGAGCAGGTAGGTTTACCCAGCTTCTGCAGCCTCCGTATTTCCCTGCGTAAGGGAACTCCCAAGGTTCGGCGAGTTGGCTGACTTGGAGGAGGGCGACGTGGATGCTGCCGCTGGTCATGCCTTTGCCCTCCCAATCGAACCGTTCACGGACGAGTTCTGGGGCGTAAATATGATAGGGGGTAAGGGCGTCGACTTGGTTCCAGTCAGTAAGGGTTCTCGCCCATAGTGCTTTGGCGTGGTGGGTGATACGAACTGTATCTCCGGGTTGCCACTCAGGCATGGGCTCGGCCGCACCTTCCGTCACATGATTGCCTTGGGCGTGGAAGCGGGTTGGGAAAAGGAAAAACGACTCGTGGGCGAAGGAGAAGCCTGCACGGCCTTCATGGATGCCGCCTTTGCGAAGAATTACCGTTTGGCGACCGGACGCGAGGGCGTCACACACTACCTGCCACTCTTTGAAGCCGATCACGTCTGACATGGACAGAGGTTCCGGAATCCAAGCCTTGGAATCCAGAGCAGAAATCGGAGTCTGAACGGGCTCTGGATTGTGGTGCTGGAATAGCGGTTGTCTGCTTCAAGTTCCGGGCTGAAGAGCGTCGTCGGCAAACACCCTCCGCTGCGGCGGTTTCATTTTGCAGTTCCCATGCCCGTGGGTTACTCGTTGCGCAATACCCAGTCTCATGCGCCGCGCTTCCAGTCTCTTTCTCGCGCTTTCTCTCGGCCTCTCCTCCTGTGATAAGAAATCCGGATCGGACTCCGGGGGGGCTTCGGGCGATTTGAAGTCCGTTCGTGCCACCCGCCCTGATCGTGCCGTTCGGGATGGGGAAGCGGCTGCTTACAAGAAAAGACCGAAGCCCGGGAGCCCTGTCGTCGTGGCCAAGCACACGCCAGAGGAAATCGCGGCTCTTCGTGCCAAGGCTGCCGAGTATGGGGAGAGTGATCCCGGCGCTGGCATTGAATGGATTGTTAAGACATTGCCTTCTCCGGATGCCGCATTAGAGGAGGTCTATGGCGCTCTCATTGAGGCGATGCTGAAGAAGGACCCTGAAGCCGCCATCTCCATCGCCGCTACCGTCCCGAATGGGGGGCAATCTCTCGCCTTTGGAAGCGCTCTTTATTCGGTTTTGGCCCGAAATGAGCCAGGCACGGCTTGGGCCGTTCTCAAAGAAAACCGCATCGCCGCCAATCCCGTCCTTGCCGTTCGCGCGATCACAAGCGCCGAGGTCGACAGCAAGGGATTGGAGGCCGCCCTTGCCGACTATCGGGCAAACCGTCCCGGTTCCTCCATTTCCTTTTTCTTCACGGTCTTCGCCTCCAACAAAGGCCTTTCCCGTGCCGATGTCACCGTGGCCATGCGTGAACTCGATGGCCTTGAATCCGACCAAGGTTATTCCAACGCCCTCGCCAACGTCATCCGCAACGCTTCGCCGGCCAACCACGACGTCATCACCAGCCACCTTGGGAACCGGTCGTCCGCGCCGAAATACGATCAGCCCTACCAAGCGACTTCTCTTCTTTTGCTGGACTCCGGTGATCCTGTTTCCGCCGCCATGTGGGCCGGGCGTATCACGAACCCGGAGTTGAAGGCTGACACGGCGCAGGAGATCCGCGCTAGTCTTTCCACTGTCGATCAGGGTACCCGCGGCAAAGTAGAGGAGTTGTTGAAAAAGTAGCCGCGCGTCGCTGGCGGTCCCCGACTGCCATGAAGCCTGTGGAGGGGGCGCCTCATCGAGGTGGGTCATTCGAGGGCTTGGCTTGCGATTTGGCGATGGTTTTGGTTCCGGTCTTCCTGGCTTAGGAAGGGGCGAAACTGGACCGGGAGGCATGCGCTCTGGACTCCGGGGGGCGGGGCCACTAGCGTCCCGCGCATGTCGAATGTCACCACCCGCTTTTTCCGCACGGGAAGCGCCGCCGATCCGTTCCGTTTGCGTGACGGCGGGGAGATGGGCGAGGTGACGCTGGCGTATGAGACCTGGGGGACGTTGAACGAGGATGGATCGAACGCGATTCTGCTGTTTCACGCGCTTTCAGGCTCGCACCACGCGGCGGGGTTCAACCCGGACATCGAGGCGATCAATGGGATCTGGCAGCCGGAGCTGCACGAGGGCTGGTGGTCCGACATGATCGGGCCGGGCCTGGCCATCGACACGAACCGCTATTTCGTGATCTGTGCCAATTACCTTGGCGGCTGTTATGGATCGAGCGGTCCGACGTCCCTGGACCCGGAGACGGGCAAGCCGTTGGGATCGAAGTTCCCGCATGTGACCGCCGCGGACCAGGTGGAAGCCCAGGCGCGGCTGCTGGATGATTTCGGCATCGGAAAGCTGGTGGCGGTGATCGGACCGTCGGTCGGCGGCCTGTTGGCGCTGACCTTCGCGACGCGATTCCCGCAGCGGGTGGCGAACGTGATTTCGATTGCTTCCGGCTACAAGACCACGGTGTTGAACCGGCTGGTGTTGTTCGAGCAGATCCTGGCGATCGAGAATGATCCGAATTTCAATGGTGGCGATTACTACGACGCCGCTCCGCCGCTGTATGGTCTCGCGCTGGCACGTATGATCTCGCACAAGACCTTCGTGCACCTCGATGCGATCGAGAAGCGGGCGCGCCAGGACGTGGTGCAGCCGGACGACGTGCTGGCCTGGTACCGCGTGCGCGACCAGTTCCAGAGCTACATGCTGCACCAGGGGAAGAAGTTCGTGAAACGCTTCGATGCGAACACCTACCTGCGGATCAACGACATGTGGTCGCGCTTCGATGGGGCGCAGGAAGGGGACGCGGGTTCACCGGAGGACCTGTTCGCCCGCGTCAAGGATGCCGGCCAGAAGTGGCTGGTGTTCTCGATCGACTCGGACTTCTGCTTTTACCCCGAGGAACAGACGGAGCTGGTGAGTCACTTGGAGAGGGCGAAGGTGGATGTGATGCACATCACCGTGCACTCGGACAAGGGCCACGATTCGTTCCTGCTGGAGCCGAACCTCTACACCCCGCACATCGCGTGGGTGCTGGGGCGGTCTTGAGCGGGTTCCCGGAGGAGTGGTGAAGAGGGGGCGGGCAGCGGCGTGTCCCGGCTCCGCGGGTGGAATGGGAAATGGAATTCCGCGTGCCTTCGAGCTCGGCTGCGATCCCCTTCGGGATCGAATGATATTCCCGGCCTAACCGGAGGTGTCGTCGCCAAGGCTTCTCAACCTCCGGCTACTGGGGCTGTCATCCCATTCGGGATGCAGAGGCCAAGAGGTATATAAGGGCCAGGGCCGTGCCCCGAAGTGTCACCACTTCGGCTACGGAGGTGGGGATGCGTAAAACCCAGTAACGTGATGGGATACACGCGATCTCGTTAAGGTTGATTAAGGATTTTGGGTTGAAAGCCGGATGCGTTTGGCCGATTTTGTGCCCACGCGGTTCGGGTCCCCCACACCCCACTTCCGTTCCGCGGTTCACGTTCATCCCCCTATCCCCCATGAGCTTCCTCTCCCTCCCGGGATCCCTGTACCGTCGTGCCTTGGCCGTGCTTCTCCTGAGCCCCGCCGCCATGGCCGCCACCGTGTTCACCGAGAACTTTTCGAGCACCACCCTCGCCGATAAGCCGAACTCCTATCTGGGTGGCTACTACGGCAACCAACTGAACTTCGGTGAATGGGTGCGCTCCGGTCCGACGATCACGCTGGCCTCCGGCACCCTCCAAGCGGCGAGCGACAGCGGGTTCCGCAGCGCGGCGATCCTGCTTTCCCCTTCGCTGTTTCCGTCGGCCGGGCAATACACGCTGACGTTCGACATCGTCAGCTACACGGGTGACGCGAACGATACCGCCACCGTGGGGATCTGGACAGGCTCCGGTTACGATCTGACCAAATCCAGCGGGAATTCCCTGATCCTGAACACGCAGACGGGTCAGCTGCAGGCGCTGGGCAGCGCGGTGTCGAACCAGGTGGCATCCGCCACGTTCACTGGCACCGGCACGGGCATCACGATGGATTTCAACTACGACGGCGTGAGCACGGTGGCGTTGTTCTTCGGTGCGACGACCGGTGGCTATCCTTTCCCGACCGCTCGCTACGACAACGTGACGGTGACTTCGAAGGTGGCGGCTGCCGTGCCTGAGCCTTCAGTGATGGTCATCTCGGTGTTGCCGGTGGGGCTGGCGCTGTTGCGTCGCCGTCGTGCGGCTTGATGTGTTTCGTCCGCGCGGCGGTTCACAGCCGCCAGCGGGCGAACGGGGCCTCCAGCGTGCAGGTGTCGGTGCTCTCCAGCACGCGGGAGCAGGTGAGCCAGCCCTCGTGGATTTCCACGCAGGTGGCCTTGCCCGGAGGCAGGAAGGCGCCGGTGTTGATGATCAGTCGGCCGCGTCGCTGCCAGATGCCACCGAGATGGAAGTGGCCGATGATGACGATCTCGGCCTTGGGGAAAAAGCGCTCCGCGAAATCGGCGGCGGCTCCGGCTTGGCTCAGCCAAGCGTGGAGCATGTTGAGGGCCCGCTGCGGGGGATGGGCGGCTTCCCAGACGCGCTGCCAGAGTTTCTTGCCCTTCGGGAAAACCTTGGGGACGAGGTTGCGGGCGATCCGGCGAGCGAGACGCAGGCGTTCACCGGCATTGCAGGCGGCGGCATGGTGTTCCCGCCACAAATTCCGGATCATCTGCTGGCCGTGGATCGCCTCGCGGCTCCACGGCGAGCCATCGAAGAACAGGGCATCGCCATGGGTGATGAGGATGCGGCTTTCCGCCATTTCCAACCAGCCGGTGCCGGGCCAGCCGGGATCGTGGTTGCCGGAGAGAAACACCGGCTCCGCGCCTTCGCTGGCACAGAGGGCCCGCAGCTCGTCGAGCATGCGGGCGGATTTTTCACGGAAGGGCAGGGCGAGCTCCTGCCAAGTGTCGCCATTGAAGATCACGGTCCCTGCTCCGGCGATGAGCGGGCGCAGGGACTCCACCGTGGCGATCCGGGACACCCGGTGGCCGAGGTGGAGGTCGGACAGGATCCGGACCGGGCCCTTCATTTGCCGCCGCGGCGTTGGCGGACGGCTTCGTAGAGGCACACGCCGGTGGCGACGGAGACGTTCAGGCACTCGACCTTGCCGGCCATCGGGAGAGAGGCGAGGAAGTCGCAGTTCTCCTCGGTGAGGCGCCGCATGCCTTTTTCCTCGGCACCGAGCACGAGGCCGAGCGGGCCCTTGAGGTCGAGTTCGTAGATCGATTTGTCGGCGCGGTCAGAGGTGCCGACCAGCCACAGGCCGGCGGCCTTGAGCTTCTCCATGGTGCGGGCGAGATTGGTGACCTGCACGAAGGGCACATGGTCGGACGCGCCCACGGAAATGCGGCGGACGGTGTCGGTGATACCCACGGCCTTGTCCTTTGGGGCGACCACGGCGTGGACGCCCGCGCCATCGGCGGTGCGGAGGATGGCGCCGAGGTTGTGGGGGTCCTGGACGCAGTCAAGGATCAGGACGAAGGCGTCCTTTTTGTCCGCGAGGAGGGTATAGAGATCCTCCTCATCGAGCGAGGGTGTGGTTTCCTCGGTGCTGCGGACGTGGCGGTTGTCGCGGGCCTGGTGTTCTTGGCGGTCGTGACGGGAGGCTGGGCCGCGCGGGCGCTGTTTCATGGGCCGAGCATGGCGGCGGTGATGGTGGCGGGCAACACCGGATCGAACGGGCGGGCGGTTCGTGACTTGCCGAACGATGGGGGAGGGATGAAGATGGGCGAAACCGGTGCCCTTATCCTTATGAAACTGGACGACCTGCGGGAGAGCGACAATGTGGATGACAATCGCGGAGGCGGTGGTGGTGGCCGGGGTGGGATTGCCTTGGGTGGCATGGGCACGGTGGTGGTCGTGGTGATCCTGCTGCTGATGGGGAAGGACCCACGGGCGCTGTTGAACATGGTGGCGGAGCAAGGTGGGCCGGCGGTCACTGCTCCGGCCTCGCCGGGGGATGAGAAGATGGTGGGCTTCGTGAAGAAGGTGCTGGGCAGCACCGAGGACGTGTGGACCGTCGAGTTCCAGAAACTGGGGCGGCATTACGACCAGCCGCGGCTGGAGATTTTCACCCAGCGCACGCAGTCCGGCTGTGGGCTGGCGGATGCTGGGATGGGGCCGTTCTATTGTCCGGCGGACCAGAAGGTGTACATCGACCTGTCGTTTTACCGGGAGCTGAAGGAGCGTTTCGGCGCGCCGGGGGATTTCGCGCAGGCCTATGTGATCGCTCACGAGGTGGGGCACCACGTCCAGCATGAGCTGGGATTGTCACGCCCTCTGGACGAGGCGAGGGCCCGCGGGGCGAGCAAGTCCGAGCAGAACGCGCTGTCGGTGCGGCTGGAGCTTCAGGCGGATTTTCTGGCGGGTCTGTGGGCGCGGAAGCAGGACGACCGGAACAAGTTCCTGGAGCCCGGGGACATCGAGGAGGCGATGCGATGCGCACAGGCGATCGGGGACGACACGCTTCAAAAACAGGCGCAGGGCCGGGTGGTGCCGGATTCCTTCACCCACGGATCTTCGGCCCAGCGGGTGAAGTGGTTCATGAAGGGGTATCAGACGGGCGATATCCGGCAGGGGGATACGTTCAGCGCGCGGGATCTTTGAGGCGTGCAGGGAAGATTCGCGAACATCCATGTCGATCCGGTCGGCCCTTGAGGGGCTGGGGACTAGGATTCAGGGGCTAGGGTGAAGAGAAAGAGTCATCGGTGGTTCTTTCCCTCTCTGTACGGACCACCAGCAACTGGCGACTCAAAGCCATACTGGATCTGCACGGCTGTGCGGGAATCTTCCCACTCACAAGCAGGAATGCTTGTGCTACTTTTCGATGCTGAAGCCGCGGACGCCTTCGAGGAGCGGGATGGCCTCGGTACGGACGGTTTGGATGTGATGGGACACGGCGGATTCCTCGGTGATCTCCTTGAGGAAATCCTCGAGCTCTTCCTTCTCGCCCATCGCCTGCATTTCCACGGTGCCGTCCGGGAGGTTCTTCACCCAGCCTACGACCTCGAATCCACGGGCGAGATCCTTGGTGGTGTAGCGGAAGCCCACGCCCTGGACGCGGCCTTCGAAGATAACCCGTTTGGCAATCATGTGGCGCTCAGCGTGCGGTGTAGGCGGCGAGGCCGTCGAGGAACATTTGGACTGCGATGAGGATCAGCAGCAGGCCCATGAGGCGCTCCAAGGCGGCGGTGCCCTTGTTGCCGAGCAGTTTCAGGATCAACGGAGAGATCAGCAGGATGAAGGCGGCGGCTCCCCAGGAAATGCCCAGGGCGAGGGCGGATTGGCCGAGCGCGCCGGGGTATTTGTTTGAAAGCAGGAGCAGCAGGGCGATGGAGGATGGGCCCGCGATGAGCGGCACGGCGAGCGGGACGATGAACGGCTCCTCGTTGGTGGCGTCCTGCAGCATCGACTTCGCGGGGAAGACCATGCCCAGCGCGATCAGGAAGAGGAGGATGCCGCCGGAGATGCTGAGGGTGGCGGGGCGGACGCCGAGGATGGACAGGATGGTGGAGCCCGCGAACAGGAAGCCCATCAGGATCAGCAGGGCGAACAGCAGCTCGCGGATCATCACGCGGCGACGGCGCTCCGGCGGTACCTTGGCGAGCACGGTGTGGAAGATCACCATGTTGCCGAAGGGGTCGAAGACGAGAAAGAGCGTGAGCGCGGTGGCGGCGAGGTTCATGGCGGGAAAAAACAAATGCGGCGGGATCCTGTCCCGCCGCATTTGGAAAAAGGGGCTGTCAGGCGGGGTTCAGCGGCGACCGGCCGGCTTGGCGGGGGCGGCTTGCTTGAACGGGTTGTCCTCGGGAACAAACGGATCGATCTTCTTGCCCTTGTAGAGGTCGTCCGCGAGGGCGCCCTTCTGGGTGGTGATGGCGGTGGGGGCGCTGCGCTTGCCGTTCGAGTCGTAGGTGTAGGTGATGTAGCGCACCGGCATCTCCTCGCCGGTCTGCGGGTTGAGCCGTTTCGCGCGCGAGTCGAACATCGCCTCGGCCACGAGCTGGCCGTCGCTCTTGCGGTAGCCGTAGTTGACCTTGAAGAGCTCCTGGCGCTGGCCGTCGTAGATCTTGCAGCTCAGTGGGTTGGTGTTCTTGTCCATCCGGTAGATGGTCAGGAGCTGGAGGACGCCGCCGCCGGTGAAGGTCTTGGTGGTGAGGGTGAGGTTGTCCGGGCTGCGCTCGAACATGGTCCGGGAGCCGTCCTCGTGGCGCATCACGCGCACGTTCGGTCCATCCACGGCATTGAAATCCTTGTCCACCGCCGAGCACACGGCGGCCATTCCGAAAAGCAAAGCCACGACTGAATTCCGGATTGTCAGACCTATCATGGAGCGCAAGCTAGGGAGGGCCGCGTGTTAGCGCAAGCGGCAGTTTTTCCCATGAAATGGAGGATCAAAGGGCGTGAACTGGACCTCGCGCGACGCGGGGTGGTGATGGGGATTCTCAACGTCACGCCGGATTCGTTTTCCGATGGCGGGCGGCACGCGGCGGTGGAGGAGGCGCTGGAACACGCCCGGAAACTGATCGCGGAGGGGGCGGAAATCATCGACGTGGGCGGCGAGTCCAGCCGGCCGGGATCGGCGGAGGTGCCCGCCGCGGAGGAGATCGCGCGGACGGTGCCGGTGATCCGGGCGCTGCGCCGGGAGTGGGACGGGTTCATCTCGATCGATACCTGGAAGGCGTCCGTGGCGACGGAGGCGCTGGCGGCGGGCGCGGACATTGTGAACGACATTTCCGGCCTGACCGGCGATCCGGCGATGGCCGGGGTGTGCCGTGAGTCCGGAGCCGGGGTGGTGGTGATGCACATGCAGGGCACGCCCGGCACGATGCAGTTCGCGCCGCGTTACGACGACGTGGTGGCGGAGCTGCGGGCTTATTTCGCGGAGCGGCTGGCGACGCTGACGGCGGCGGGGCTGGATCCGGCGACCCTGTGCTTCGATCCGGGGATCGGGTTCGGCAAGGGCCACGAGCACAATCTGGAGCTGTTGCGGCACCTCGACCGGTTGGCTCCGGAGGGATTCCCGCTGCTGCTGGGGATCTCGCGGAAATCGTTCATCGGCCGCATCCTCGGCAGCGACCGGCTCGACGAGCGCGATTGGCCGACGGTGGCGATCACGGCGCACACCCGCGAGATGGGCGTGATGCTGCACCGGGTGCACGACGTCCGGCCGAACGTCGAGGCGCTGCGGATGGTGGAGGCGATCCTCAGGGTGCCGGTTTCTGGCTGACGGCGTAGCGGTATTTCACCACCGCATCGGTCAGCCCGGCGGCCACCGCGGTGCGGTAGTCGTCGTTTTCGATCAGGCGGGCCTCGTAGGGATGGGTGACGAAGCCGCATTCGACGAGGATGGCGGGGTGGCGCACGCCGCTGAGCACGCTCCAGCGGGCGCGCTTGATGCCGCGGTCGAAGCTGTTCGCGCCGAGGCGACGGAGCACGGAGCCGTGGGCGGCGGTGGCGAGGGCGATGTTGGCGGAGTCATGTTCGTTGCCATTGAACATGCCGAAATCGCTCGATTTGAGGCCCTTGCCGTAGTGGGCCACGCCCTGCGGGGAGAGCGCGAAGGTCTCGATGCCGCGGGCAGCGCGGCCGCCGGAGTTGAAGTGGATGCTGACGTAGATGGCGTTTTCCTTCACCGCATTGGCCACGTTCACCCGCTCCTGGAGCGAGAGGTAGACATCGCTGCTGCGGGTCATGACGACCTTGAAGCCCTTGGCCTCGAGCATGGCTTTGGTCTTGTTGGCGACCATCAGGGTGTAGCCGGCCTCGGTGCCGAGGGGATTGGTGGCGCCGTTGTCCTTGCCGCCGTGGCCGGGATCGAGGACCACGGTGCGGAAATCGCCGCCGTTCTTGATGTAGTTCGGGCGCAGGACCGGGTCGATCAGCTTGGCGAGGTCCATGCGGGAGACCACGGCCTTCCCGCCGGAGGATTCGATCGGGTAGCTGAAGACGAACTTCACGCCGTTCATCACGCACTCCTGGGAGCCGACCTTGAGGTCCATGATGACCTTGGGGTTCTCCAGGCGGATGGCCTCGCCGGTGCGGGTGATCTTGTTGAAATTGTAGAAGGTCTTGATGCTGTCGACCGTCACGTAGTCGCGGTCGTTCATCTTGATCACCTCCCAGGGGCCCTGCATTTCGCCCTTCGCGAGGGGGGGCAGGCTTCCGCAAAGGAGGGCGGCGGCGAGGCAGCCGAGCTTCAGGAAGGACGAGAGGGAGGGACGCGGCATGGCGGGACAGGGGATTCGCGATTTGTCGCTGGACGTGCCCTATACGCGGATTCGGGGGCGATGACAACGTGATTTCCCAGCCGTTAGCATGGCGAAAATGCCCACCCGGAGGGTCATCCGGCTCTCGACTCCGCGGCGCGGGTGCCTAACGTTTGGGCCATGTTGAACATCGAACCCGTCTCGACCGTCCGCGCCCGCTGGGGTGAGGGCGCGATCTGGTGGAAAAACGCGCTCTACTACGTGGACATCGAGGGCCATCAGGTCCACCGCTACGATCCGGCCAGCGGCGAGGAGCGATCCTGGAACGTGGGCCAGCGGGTGGGCACGGTGGTGCCGCGGGATGGCGGCGGGCTGGTGATCGCCGGCGACCACGGGCTGCTGTTCCTGGACGAGGAGACCGGCGAGCTGTCGCCGATCGCCGATCCGGAGCCGGACAAGCCGGACAACCGCTTCAACGACGGCAAGTGCTCGCCGGACGGCCGCTTTTTCGCGGGCACGATCAGCTTGGTGAAGAAGACGGGCGACGCGAAGCTCTACCGCCTGGACCCGGATCTCACGCTGCACGAGGCCTTTGGTCCGGTGACCAACTCGAACGGGATCGTGTGGTCCGCGGACGGGAAGACGGTCTATTACATCGACACGCCACGGCGCGAGATCCTGGCGTTCGATTACGACGGCGGCCACCTGCGGAACCTGCGCAGCGTGGTCTCCACCGAGGCGATCGACGCCTCGCCGGACGGCATGACGATCGATTCGGACGACCGCCTGTGGGTGGCCTTCTGCCATGGTGGCTGTGTGGCGTGCTACGATCCGGCGACGGGCGAAGAAGTCCGCCGCGTCGAGATCCCGGCGCTGGAGACGACCTCCTGCGCTTTCGGTGGCCCGGGGCTGGCGGACCTTTACGTGACCACCGGGGTGCATGCGAAGGTCCAGGAGGAGCATGGCGGCCGCTTGTTCGTGGTCCGCGGGCTCGGAGTGAAGGGTGTGGAGGCGAATGCCTTCGCGGGCTGACCACTTCAGATCCATTTAAAGCAAAACGGCGCGCCGGATGACCGGCGCGCCGTTTTACGTGGAAGGGGGAGGTCAGTGGCCGCCTTTGCTTTCGAGGCCGACGACGCCATCGGAGCCGCTGAGCTTGCTCCAGAAGAAGCCGTAGCCTGCCACGACGAGGAAGCAGACCAGCGGCACGATGAAGGCGATGGACATGCCCTTCACGTCGGCGATGTGGCCCATCATCTTCGGCATGATCGCGCCGCCCATGATGGCCATGACGATGAAGGACGAGGCTTTCTTGGCGCGTGAACCGAGGCCATGGATTCCCAGCGAGAAGATCGTGGGGAACATGATCGACATGAAGAAGTAGCTCAGGAACAAGGCGATGGCGGAGAGCCAGCCGAGCTTGAGGAAGATCAGGAGGCTGCAAATGGCGGAAGCCGTGCCGAAGATGCCGAGGATCTTGTGGGCGGGGTTTTGTTTCAGAAGCCAAGCACCCACGACGCGACCGAGAAGGAAGCAGAAGAAGCCGAGGGAGGCGAGGTTGCCGGCACCAAGGTTGCTCAATCCCAGATTCCCGTTCGGGTGGACCTCAAGCCAGCCGGTGAACCAGCCTTGGAGCGGTCCCATGTGGGAGGCGAAGTTGTCCATGCCATTCTTCCATTCGATCGGCATGGCCGGGATCTGGCTGGTCATGTAATTGATGAAGTAGGCGAAAACGCCGCACTGGGCAGCCACGTAGAAGAACTGCGTGAGCGTGGCGGAGGAGAAATGCGGGTGGCTCCACACACTGTGGTGGGTGATTGCCTTGGATTTCGTGAACAGGATGGCCGTACCAATGAGGCCGAGAATGACCGAGGTGCCGATGAAGGTGGGCAATTCCTTGCTGGGGTCCCAGATGGTGGCGACCGCCGAGCAGATCATGCCGACAGCAATGGCGAGCACCACGATGTTCAGCCACAGCAGGCCCATCGCCACGGGGCGGTTTGGGATCACCTCCTGCTTGCCGGGGGCGGGATCGGCGGCGCTGTCGTCCATGTGGAACTCATCATCCGCCTTGATGTCCGGCACGTTGGCGAAGAAGAACAGGACAGCGAGGATGATCACCACCACGGCGACGCCAACGTAGGGGATCCAGAGGGTTTCAGCGCCGGTGCTTTTACCCGCGGCATTCTGGGCGTAGAAGAACCGGCTACCGACGATCGGCCCGAAGATCCAGCCGACGCCGTTGCAGGATTGAGCCAGGTTGATGCGGGTGGCGGCGAATTGTTTCGGACCCAGTACCGTCGAGTAGGGATTGGCGATGGTTTCGAGGAATGTCAGGCCGGAGGCGATGAAGCAGACGCCGACGAGGAACGCCCAGAAGGTCGCGATCTGGGTGGCTGGGATGAACCAGAAGCCGCCGACGGCGACCATGAGAAGGCCAGCGATGATGCCGCCCTTGTAACCGAGTTTGTTGGCGAGGTAGCCCGCCGGGATGGCCATCAGGAAATAGCCGAGGTAGTGGGCGAACTGAACCCAGGCGGACTGGGCAAGGGTGAGGTGAAGCTCTTCCTGGAAGTGCTTGTCCATCACGTCGATCATCCCGTTGCAAAATCCCCAGAGGAGGAACAGCGAGCTTACCAGACAGAAAGTGACGGCGTGGCTTTTGCCATCGGTGGATCGGAATAGGCCAGTATTCATCAAGTGGGTTCGCGTTTGCTTGGGATATTCTGGAGTTTGGTGATGGGCACCCTAGCACTCCTAGCCACGGGGGGAAGCAATTTCGCGAATCAGGAATCCGGTCTGTAATGACTAGGGTTCATTCAAGGAGCTCGTCGCGCCATTTCCGGTAATCGCGGGATGACGGGGCGTGGCGGCCTGCCCGCGATGGCGGAGGCTTTGAAATCAAGGATCTGTAAGCATGCGAGGGTGAGTGTGGCGGAGTTTCAGAGGAGGGTCTGGAAGTTTTCCGGGGCGGCTCCGGGAATCCGAAGCCGGGATGCGGGGTAGGGGCTTTCATGTGAGTTAGGGTTGATCAATTATCGACATGTGGGTTGCGGTGGGCTTCCGGGTCGGGAGTGGGATTTTGGTTCGGAGTTGCCTCCGCGCTTCGCAGAACGGGCGTGGTTTGGGTCGTGGTTTTCTGGCTTTCGCCGATCCAATCACCCCAGTGGGCGAGGAAGAACTTCTTCTCCTGGGTGAGGAGCTTGTCCGAGTGGCCTAGGATGGGACGGAGCGAGGTGGTCATTTGCAGGGTGACCAGCGCGAAGACGCCGCCCCAGAGGATCAGCGGGCCCGAGCGGTTGGCACCGGCGGCGAAGACGGCGGTCTTCAGGAAGCGCAGGCCGAAGAGCAGGGCGACGAGCCAGGCGCCGATGCCGAGCGCGCCGACGAAGCCGTAGGAGTCGGTGGATTCGGAGAAGATCCAGACGGCGGGGGCGAAGCCAAGAAGCAGCAGGCCCGCGAGGGCGAGAGCTCCGGCGAAGCCGGCCGCGAGCTGCTGGATCGAAAGCCGGCCACCGGCCAGGGTGGAGAAGATGTAGAGGCTGGGGAAACAGATCAGGGCGGCGATGGCGAGGCCGGCGGTGATTTTCAGCGGGGCGGCCCAGAGTTGCTCATGCTTGTAGAAGCAGCCGATGACCACGCCGAAGAGGAGGAAGGAGCCGGTCATGATGGCGGCGAAGCGGCCGGTGGCACCGTGTCCGCGTTGGGCGAGGCGGTGGACGAGTTCGTAGGGGCGGCGCAGCAGGGCTTCGAAGAGCGTGCGGAAGTCGAGTTTCTCCGGGAGCGGCGCATCGAGCGGCGGCGGGGTGGTGGGCGTTTCCATGGTGGTGGTTCAGGTGGTGGGTTGGGAGCGGAGGGCGGCGAGGATCGGGATGGAGAGAAGCAGGGCGATCAGGACGAGGGCGCAGGCGGCGGCGGAGTCGCTGCCGGTGATGTGGACCAGCGAGTGCCAGACGGATTCGTAGAAATTGCCCTTCAGCGGGTCCGGGCGGAGGAGGGCGACCTCCAGACCGGGCGAGCCGAAGAACGGGCGGAGCACCCAGGAGAATTGCGCGCCGAGGAAGCCATTGCCCGCGAGCCAGGCGAGCAGGGTGGCATTGGCGGCGGAGCGGTTCGGCGCGCGGCCGAGGAGGAGGCGGTAGAGGTGGGCGTTCGCGGCGACTCCGGCGAAGCCGATGAGGAAGGTGTGGGTGACGAGGTAGGCGGAGTGGGCCGCGCCCGCGCCGGGGGAGTCCGGCGGCGGTGCGTTCCACGCGAGGAAGAGCGTCACCGGTGCCAGCGAGCCGAGGATGAGCGCGGACACGGCGGTGGCCATGAGCAGGGCCAGAAACGATTGGCGGACGCCCAGCCCGGTGCCGAGCAGTAGGGCAAGCAAGCCATTGAGAAGGACATTGCAGCCGAGCGTGAGGGCGATGAGCAGCGGCATCTTCAGCGCGACATAGCCGGCCATCACCGGCGATCGCCACCAGCCGACGCTGAACCCGTAGGCGGCGAGCCCGAGGAAGGTGACGAGCGCCGTTTGCCAAATGCGGCGGGAGGCAGGGTCATCCAGCCAGGCGGTGTCGGGTTGCAGGAACGCGCGCAGGGTCACGGCTTCAATGAAGCGGGGGCGGATGAAGGCTTTATTCGCGGTGGGTGGAGTTTGGGTGAAGAAGGGGTGAAGGTGACGTTCTCGATCCGTGCCAGGAGAGCAGCATGTGCAACGCCGCGACCTGGGCGATGCCTCCCAGCAGACAGGCGGCGGCAATGTGCCACGTGATGAAATACCAAGCGGAGATCAGCTTGGGGGAGAGGACGAGGACGGTGGGTGCGATGCCGAGGAATATCGTGATCCACCACCGGGTTCGGGACGTGCGGAGACGAGAGAAAAAGAGGAGTGAGCAAACCAGATACGGAATCGTCATGAAACCGCTGAAGGCGATGCCATATTGCATCGCCCGGGCCAGAAGATGCTCGATGTCGCCTGACCTCCAGTATTGGCGGACGCTGCTGCGGAAGTCCCACGCGGCGAGGAGACAGAGTGAACCCGCGCCGGTTGCGAGGCCGATGATGGTTCCGAGGAACGCGAGAAACGGACGGGGCTCTTTCATCGCTCCTCGATCACGGTTTCGGCGCGCCAGGGGCCATTGAGCGGATGGAAGAGGGCGGACCAGAACCAGGGCGAGACATCGGTCCAGGTTTGGCCGTCGGTTTCGCTGAGAATGCGCTCGCGGACGATCAGTTCGCGGCCGCTGCGGATGGCGCTGAAGCGCGACCACTTTCCGCCGTCGGCGTGGGTTTCGACGATGGAGTCGGTGGTGAAGTAACCGGCGGCGCGGAGGCAATCGCGGGATGGATGGAGCTGGCGGGTGGCGGTGGTGACGCGGCGGAGGATGACCTGGCGGTCGCTCCACGTGAAACTGCCGAGGGTTCCCGGGAAGCCGCTGGCGAAGGCTTGTTCGGTGGGCGTGGCCGGGAGCGGTTGAAGCGGCAGCGTGAGGCCTTCGAAGGAGAAGGTGGCGGGGGCTTCGGACAAGGGCGCGGGGACGATGTCGCGGTGGGACGAGACGGCCAGCCACGGGCCCGCGATGGCGGCGAGGACCAGCACCGCCAGATGGCGGGAGTGGATCGGGGCGGAGGGTGCGGTTGAAGGAGCCGCGCTTCGGCCGCGGGCGGCGAACCACCACAGCAGGCCGAGCACGGCGGCGGTGCAGGCGAGGCCGGTGCCTTGGTGGAACGCCCCGAGGTGCGGCAGCCTGCCGGTGGATTCGATGACGAGGAGGAGCGCGCGCAGGGTGTTCGCGGGAATGGCGAGCACGGCGGCCCCGATGACGAGGGCCAGCGCGCGGCGCGTAGGCAGGCGGTGAAGTGCGGCGAGGGCCGCGCCCGCGAACACGATGTGCCACAGCATGCGGATGCCGCTGCACGCGGGATCGACATTGATCGTGCGGGCGTCGATCATGATGCCGGTGCCGGCGCGCTCCGCGGTGACGCCGCAGAGGTGGAGGATTTCCACCACCCCGGAGGCGGAGGCGACCCGCATCGGATATCCGGCCCAGAACTGGAGCGAGGCGATCACCGGCAGCGAGAGCGCCAGCAGGGCGGCGATGCCGATATTACGATGGATGCCGTAGAAAAAGGCGATGCCGGTGACCGCGGTGGCGGCGCGGAGCAGCGGCGGCAGCCACGGCGTGGCGAGCGCGCCTGCCAGCACCAGCAGCGCCCCGGCGGTGCGGGAGGCCGGGGTGGCGCGGAGCGAGCGGCGGTCCCGCCACGCGAGAACGAAGGCCAGTGCGAGCGCAATGAGTCCGAGCGGTTCATCGCTGCCGTCGTCCAGGCGGCGGATGAACCAGACGATCACCGGCAGCAGGGCGGCGGTAATCAACCAGGCGGCGAACCAGGCGCGGGCGGCCCCGCCGAGCGGTCGGCTGGATGGGCTGCCGGTGATCATCGCGGGCGGCAGCGAGACGGAAGCGTTCATGGGCGGCGGCGCTGGAGGGCGAGCAGGGCGACGAGCAGCGAGATCAGGCCGATCGATCCGGGTTCGGGCACGGAGCCGTTGGCGACGATCGGCTGGCTGGTGCCGCCGATGGCGCTGCTCGAAACCCCGGCGGGAAGCGGCAGCGGTTGCTTCACGGTCTGGGCCAGGCCCTCGAAGGAGCGCGGCGTTTCATCCACGGCGACGAAGGAGGTGTAAGGCGTGAGCAACTGGTGGGTCAGGCCCAGGGTGGTGATCTCGCGGACCGTTTCGAGCGGGGCGGCGGGCACGCTGCGACCATCGTGGGTGATCAGCGCGTCCTCGATATGGCGGACGCGCTCCCGGGCCCACAGCACCGGCAGCGCGGGATGGTCGGTGCCCTTGGTGGCGGCTTCGGCGAGGTCGATGGCTTTTTCGAAGGGCGCGCCATTGCCCGCGATGCCGCGGACGATGATGCGGCCCTTCGGTTCGCCATTCCACTTGCCGGTGATGACCAGCGGGCGGTTCGCGAAGAGGTCGGGGTAGGGCGAGGGTTCGATGCCGGAGAGCTCCACGCCATCGGCCTCGACGCGGATCTTCGCGAGCACCGGGTTGGCGATGAGATCGCGGAAGCGGGTCACGGTTTCCTTCACCTCGGAAGGTTGGGTCACGACGAAAGGTTCGCCTTGTCCGGCGCGGGCCATGCCTTCGATGAGCGAGCGGTTCACCGAGGAACCGATGCCGAAGGAGAACAGGTTGGCCTGGCCGAGGTGGCTGCGGATGGTGGCGAAGACTTCCTTGTCGAAGCCCACGAAGCCATCGGTCATCACCACGATCGAGCGTGAACGGCCCTCGCCGCCGGGGAGCTTCAGCGCGCGTTCCAGGGCCTGGCCGAGTTCGGTGCCGCCGCTGGACTGCTGCTTGGTGATGAAGATGCGTGCCTGCTCCACCATCGCGGGCGTGTTCGCCACCGGGCTCTCGGACAGCACCTCGCTGCCGCCGGAGAAGGTCACGATGTTGAAGGTGTCATCGGGCCGCAGCACCGAGGTCAGTTGGGACAGCAGGTCCTTCGCGGTCTGGAGCGGAAAGCCTTGCATCGAGCCGGAGATGTCGAGGACGAAGACGTAGTCGCGCGGCGGGATGAGGTCGGGCGTCACGCGCTTCGGTGGTTCCACCTGGAGCAGGAAGTGGTTTTCGTGTTCGCCCTTGTGCAGGAGCAAGCCGGTGTCGACGCGGTCCTGGCCGAGCTTCCAGCGGAGGATGAAATCGCGGTTCGCGGCCTCCTCGCCGGAGCGGGTGACGAGCTTCACGGCGGCGGTCGACTTCGATTGGAAGTCGACGTTCACCGAATGGCTGGTGCATTTCACCTCCGCGAGTGGCAGCGCGGTGGCGAGCTGGACGCCGAGGCTGAAGGTGGCGGTCGAGGGGCTGCCCGCTTCGAGGTGCGGGTTCGCCGACCAGGTTTCCGTGGGCTCGGCGCTGCCGTGGCCGTAACGTGGGCCGACCACGGTGGGGAAGACGAACTCGTAGGTGCCATCGGTGGCGGGGATGTTCTCCGACCACTGGACGGTGACGTGGATGTCATCGCCGGGCAGGATGTTCGCCACCGACATCTGGAAGACGTTCGGGCGGTGCTCCTCGAGCAGGGCGGCGGTTTTCTTCTCCGTCTTCGCCTGTTCGTATTCGGCCTTCGCCGCGGCCTTCTCCTTGATGCGGGCGGTGATGGAGCGGCCGCCGGTGGTGAGGACCATGCCGTGGACGGCGGCGCGGGTGGAGGCGGGGAAGACGTAGAGGGCCTCCATCGGCTTGTCGCCGGTGTTGGCATAGACCTGCTCCAGTGAGACGCGGGCGATGGTGCCATCGATCTTCACCTCCGCGGTGCTGGATTTCAGCGGCAGGTGGTCGCCGGATTTCTCGCCGCCGGTGGTGACGGTTTGGAAATAGGGGGCGGCGGTGGTTTCGCCGTGGGTGGTGGCGGCGAGGAAGCCGAAGACGGCGGCGAAGTAGATCAGGCGGAGCACGAGTTTCATGGCGGTCGTCGGGAGTGGACGACGAGATGAAAGCGGGAGCGTGTGAAACCTTGGCCGGGAGTTGGTGAAAGGGAGGTGAAAGCGGCGTGAAGGACTCCAGGCTCTTCCATCGTCGCTCCGCGACTCCGGTTTCCAAACGGGCCGGGGTCCGTGGCTTGAAAGCCACGGCTACGATCGTTCGGTCGCTCCGCGACGAAGAGGGCCGTGGAGGAGGGGCTTCAAACGGGGTGTGCTCAGGCGAGGATCTCCCTCACCACCTTGCCGGCCACGTCGGTGAGGCGGAAGTGGCGGCCCTGGTGGAAGAAGGTGAGCTTGGTGTGGTCGAGGCCGAGCTGGTTGAGGATCGTGGCGTGGAGGTCGTGCACGTGGACCGGGTTCTCGGTGATGTTGTAGCCGAAGTCGTCGGTCGCGCCGTGGACGATGCCGGGCTTGATGCCGCCGCCGGCCATCCACAGCGAGAAGCAGCGCGGGTGGTGGTCGCGGCCGTAGTTGTCGGCGGTGAGCACGCCCTGTGAGTAGCTGGTGCGGCCGAACTCGCCGCCCCAGACGACGAGCGTGTCTTCCAACATGCCGCGTTGTTTCAGGTCCTTCAGCAGGCCCGCGCAGGGCTGGTCGACTTCCTTGCACAGGCCGGGGAGGTGCTTCGGCAGATCGTTGTGGCTGTCCCAGCCGGGGTGATAGAGCTGGATGAAGCGCACGCCGCGTTCGGCGAGGCGGCGGGCCTGCAGGCAGTTCGCGGCGAAGGTGCCGGGCTTCTCCACGTCCGGTCCGTAGAGATCGAGCACGCCCTTCGGCTCATCCTTGATCGCGGTGGCTTCCGGCACGCTGGTCTGCATGCGGTACGCCATCTCGTATTGGGCGATGCGGGATTCGATCTCGGGATCGAGTTCCTTTTCGAACGAGGCGCGGTTGAGGTCGCCGAGCTTGTCGAGGAGGGCGCGGCGGCCACTGCCGCAGACGCCATCCGGATTCGAGAGATAGAACACGGGATCCGCGCCGGACGAGAAACGCACGCCCTGGTAACGTGAGTCGAGGAAACCGCTGCCCCACAGGCGGGCGTAGAGCGGCTGGTCGGCTTGCTTCTTCGTCACCAGTACCACGAAGGAGGGCAGGTTCTCGTTCATGCTGCCGAGGCCGTAGTGGATCCACGAGCCCATGCTCGGGCGGCCTGCAATCTGCGAGCCGGTCTGGAAGAAGGTCATCGCCGGATCGTGGTTGATTGCCTCGGTGAACATCGACTTCACCAGACAGAGGTCATCGACCATCGCGCCGGTGTGCGGCAGCAGGTCGCTGACCATCGTGCCGTTTTTCCCACGCGGGCTGAATTTGAACTGCGATCCGGCGAGCGGCAGGATCGCCTGGTTCCCGCTCATGCCGGTGAGGCGTTGGCCACCGCGCACCGAGTCCGGGAGCGGTTCGCCGTTGCGCTGGCGGAGCAGTGGCTTGTCGTCCCACAGGTCGTGCTGGGCCGGGCCGCCGCTCATGAACAAATAGATCACGCGCTTCGCCTTCGGGGTGTAGCCGGGCAGCAGCGGTGATGCGGTTTCGCCGAACGCGCGGTTTCCCATCAGCGATCCGAGCGCGAGGCCGCCGAGCCCCGCGGACATGCGGGAGAAGAAATGGCGGCGGGTGATGAAAAGCGGATCGTCCATGGTTCAGCGCAGGGTGATGGCTTCGTCGAGGTTGAGGACGGCGTTCGCGAGCGCGGTGCAGGCGGCGAGCTCCGGGGCGGGGAATCCGGCGGGCGCACGCAGGTCGCCGACCTTCAGGTAGGCCTCGGCTTGCGCGGGATCGGCCTGGAAGGTGGCGAGCTGGGAATCGTAGAGCTCACGCAGCAGGTGGCCCTCGCGGGCGTCGGGCTGGCGATCGAGCGTTTCTCGGAAGACCCACGCGGCGCGCTCGGAGGGATCGGTGCCGCCTTCCTTCATCATGCGGAGCGCGAGCGCGCGGGAGGCTTCCACGAACTGCGGGTCATTGAGCATCACCAGCGGCTGCAACGGGGTGTTGGTCTGCTGGCGTTTGACGGCGCAGACCTCGCGGCCCGGTGAATCGAAGGCGAGCATGCCGGGCGGTGGCGCGGTGCGGCGCCAGAAGGTGTAGAGGCTGCGGCGGTAGATGGCGGGCGCTGCGTCGCGTTTGTATTCCGGGAGGAAGCTGTTGAGCGCGCGCCAGGTGGCGGCGTCCGGCAAGTAGGGTTTCACGGACGGTCCGCCGATGGCGGGCTGGAGGAGGCCGGAGAGCGCCAGCGCCTGGTCGCGCAGGTCTTCCGCGGGCAGGCGTTTCACCGGGCCCCTGGCGAGGAGGATGTTCGCGGGATCCCGCTCGCGCAGTTCCCGCGTGACCTTCGAGTCCTGGCCATAGGTGGCGCTGAGGGCGATCTGTTTGCAGAGGCGTTTCAGATCCCAACCGTGGGCGATGAAATCGCGGGCCAGCCAATCGAGCAGCTCCGGGTGGGACGGCAGTTCGCCCTGCGTTCCGAAGTTCTCGGCGGTGGCGACGAGGCCGCGTCCGAAGAAATGCTGCCACACGCGGTTCACCTGCACGCGGGCGGTGAGCGGGTGGTCCGGCTGCGTGAGCCAGCGTGCGAGCCCGAGGCGGTTGCGCGGGAGATCCGCGGGCATGGCTGGCAGCACGGCGGGCGTGGCACGCGGAAGCGGATCGCCCTGCGGGGCATCGTAGGCACCGCGGGACAGGATGTAGGCGGGGCGGGCTTCCGCCATCTCCTCCATGACGGGGAGTTCCTTCACGCCATCGAGGGTTTTCCGCAGTGCCACGCGGAGCCCTTGGAGATCGTCGGTTGCCTTCCGTAGATCCGGATCGACGGCGGAGAAATAGAACTCCCGCAGTGTAGCCTTCTCGGCGTCGTTCTTCGATCGCGCGGCAATGCGGTCTGCCAGCGTCTGGTCGGCGGCCAGGGCCTCGACCTCCAGGCGGGTGATGGCGCGCTTGTAGAGGCGGATGTCATCCACCGCACCTTCGCGCAGGCCGGAGTCGCGGACCCGCTCCCCGAACGCGAAGCCTTCGCCGCTGCCGCTGTTTTTCGTGAGGTGATCGCGGACGGTGTCGAGCGGCGCGGGCTGCCCGTTGAGGAAAACCTTCAGGCCGTTGGCGCGGGAGGATCCATCGTAGGTCACCGTCACGTGCGTCCATTGATCGGCGGGAACTAGCTGCTGGGCGCGCACCGAGATGCAGTTGCCCGGCCATTCGCGGGATACCTGCCAGCGCAGCTTGCCATCCTCCAGCAGGAGTTCGAAGCCGTTGTAACCGGGATCGTAGCCGGCGCTGTTGTGGAAGACGACCTGGCGTTTCGCGGCCGGTCCCGGTTTCAACCAGAAGGCCACCGAGACGGAATCCTCGCGGTTGGCGATGCCGGGGTTGCCGAGCTTGAGCGGGTCATCGCCGGTGAAAAGCAGAGCCTGTCCGCGGTGGCCGGGGACGAGCTTGTTCTTGGAATTGGTGGTGGCGGGGTGCTTGGGATCGGCGGCGTTCGCGAGGTTGTTCCGGTCGATGGCGTCCAGATCGCAGGAGATCGCGAGATCGGGGGATGGGCTCGACGGCGAGGCGAGCCAGGCTTGGAAAGCGGCTTCCCTTTCCTCGTGCTGCTTTTCCATCGCGGTTTCCGCTTCCTGGATCGCCACGGTTTGGGTGGCGATGGCCTTGTCCTGGTCCGCGGTGGTGAGCAGCAGGGTGGGGTTCGGCTGGATGGAACCGTTGCCATGGAGGAGGCCCCACTCGTCGATCGAGTTGAAGAAAGTACCAGGGGAATAGTAGTCCTGCTGGGTGAGCGGATCGTACTTGTGGTCGTGGCAGCGGGTGCACTCCAGCGTGAGGCCGAGGAAGGCGGTGCCGAAGGTGTGGACGCGGTCGGAGATGCCTTCCTGCCGGAACTCCGCCTCCACGCTGCCGCCTTCCTGGGTCTTGCGGTGGATGCGGTTGAAGGTGGTGGCGATGATCTGTTCGCGGGTGGGATTCGGCAGCAGGTCGCCGGCGAGTTGCCAGGTGATGAACTGGTCCCAGGGAAGGTTGCGGTTGAGCGCATCGATCACCCAGTCGCGGTAGGGCCAGGCGTGGGTGTCGAGGTCGGACTGGTAGCCGAAGGAGTCCGCGTAGCGGGCAACATCGAGCCAATCGACGGCCATTTTCTCGCCGTAACGCGGGGAGGCAAGCAACCGGTCGACGACGCGTTCCTTGGACTCCGCGGATGAGTCGGCGAGGAAGGCATCGAGATCGGCGCGGGTGGCTGGCAGGCCGGTGAGATCGAAGGTGATGCGGCGCAGCCAGCGTTCGGGCGAAGCGGGTGCGGAGGGTTGCAACTTCTCTTGGTCGAGCCGGGCGGCGATGAAGCGGTCGAGATCCTGCTGTAGCCATGTCGTGTCCTTCGGGGCAGGGAGAGCCACCGAGGCGGGCAGCGGTGAAAACGACCAGTGCTTCTCGTAAACGGCTCCACCCGCGATCCAGCGGGCGAGCAGGTCCCGCTCGCGGTCATCGAGCTGGCGGGGCGATTCCGGCGGCGGCATCACCTCCTTCGGATCGTGCTCATGGATGCGCTGGATCAGGTGGCTTTCCTTGGGCTTGCCTGGGACGATGGCCTTCGCGGCCAGCGCGTCCTCGCGACGATCGAGCCGGAGGTCGCCCTTTCGGTTCGCCGAATCCGGTCCGTGGCACTGGAAGCATTTGTCGGAAAGGATCGGGCGGATGTCCTTGTTGTAGGCGGGCACCGGTTCCGCGGCATGCGCGAGGGTGCCGCAGGCGATGGCGCTGAGGACGGCGGCGAAGGACTGGACGGGCGTTGGCATCAGGGAATACGCCGTCCTCGCAATCAACTTGGCGTGGATGCAAAACGGCGCTGCATTCAACGGCGGGATGCCGGGCGGATTATCAGGCTGACGCAATTATGGGGCTTCTCCCTGCCATGCGCTGGAATCACGCCACCCACTGATACAAAGCGGAGCTGAAACCCATGATGGTTTGCCACATGGGCAATCAACCGATCGGCAGGCTGAAGGTGGCGACGGTGCCGCCGCCCTCCGCGGGCTCGAGTGAGATTAGCCCGCCGTGGAGCTCGGCGGCCTCGCGCACGAGTGTCAGTCCCAGGCCGGTGCCCTTGCGGCCCATGGTGTGGTGGCGGAGCGAATAGAAGCGGTCGAAGATGCGCTCGCGGGCGTAGTCCGGGATGCCCGGACCGTGGTCGCGGACGGCCAAGGTGATGCGATCGTGGGAGACGGTGGTGGTGATTTCCACCGGGGTGCCCTTCGGCGAGAAGTCGATGGCGTTTTCCAAGAGATTGGTAACGGCAGCGCGCAGGATGAAGGCGTCGCCGCGCAAGGGGATGGCTTGCTCCGCCGCGGTCCAGTCGAGGCGGATGCCGGCCAGTTCCGCCAGCGGGCGGGCCTGGTCGATCGCCTGGGTGATCACGGTCTGGAAATCGATCTCCTCGGCGGATTCGAGGCGGGCCTTGCTCTCGATGGCGGAGAGTTCCAGCAGGCGGTTGATGAGACGCTCGGTGCGGGCGGACTCGGCACGGATGTTCTCGATGAACCGGTGGCGGGTGTCCGCCGGCATGTCCTCGTTGAGCAGCTCCGCGGCACCGCGGATGGCGGCGAGCGGGCTTTTCATCTCATGGGTGAGGGTCTGGATGTAGTGCTCCGCGTAGGCGCGGCCTTCGAGTGCCTCGCGCATCGACTCCAGGGCATGGGCGAGGGTGTTGACCTCGCGGCCGATGCCGATCTTGGGAAGGGTCGGGCGTTCGCCGCGTTCGATCGCGCGGGCGTATTCGGTGATTTTTCCGATCGGGCGGTAGAGCCACAGGAAGACGACGGTGATCAGGAACAGGGTGCCACCGCCGATGAGGCTGAAGGCGCGGTAGATGACCAGCTTGCGCTCCTTGATCATTGGCAGGGCGTCGGCCTGGGGTTTGAAAACGGTCAGCACCCCGGCGGGTTTCGCCGGATCGCCGACCGGGGCCGCGACGTAGAGGATGGAGGACGTCGAGTCGGACTCGTTGTTCCGGCTGCTGCGCGCGCCGTAGAGGCCGCGGAGGGTGAGCGACACATCGCGCCGTTTCGAAAAGTCCTGGCCCTCGCGTTTGCCGCCTTCCGAATCGAAGATGACGATGCCCTTCGCGTCGGTGAGATAGGCGTTGAGGCCCACGTGTTCCTTCACGTGGTTGAAGATCTGCGCGCGGAAGACCCGGTCGTGCGCGCCATCGAAGACCTCCCGTAGCCGCTCGGTGTCGAGCTTGCCGTGCTCCATCTCGTTCTCCACCAGCTCCGCCAGGAGGTGGGCGGCGTCCACCATGGTTTCCTCCGTGGCCTGGAAGGTCTGCGGCTCGACCCCGGACAGGAAGTAGTTCGCGAGCTGGTAGAAGCCCAGCACCATGATGAACGCGATGAAGAAGAGGGTGACGCGGGTGAAACGCACGGTGGAAGAAATGCCAAATGACTAAATCCTAATGACTAAAAAGAGAGAAGAAGAGTGTCAGGAGAGGGATAGCAGGTAGCCGAGGCCGCGGCGGGTTTGGATGTAGTCTTCGGCGCCTTCCTTGGCGGTGCGGAGTTTGGCGCGGATCGATTTGACGTGGGCGTCCACGGTGCGGTCGGTCACAGCGCCGGGGTCTTCCCACGCGCGGTCGAGAAGCTGGTCGCGGGTAAACACCCGGCCGGGCTGGCCGAGCAGGACAAGCAGCAGTTTGTACTCGTGGGCGGTGAGATCGAGGAGCTTGCCATGGCAGTGGATGCGCATGGCGGTGGTGTCGTGGTGGAGGGCGGTGGCGGGAACTTCAGTGGATGGGCTGGTGACGGGCGGGGTGGCCTCGGCTCCATTGGCGCCGGTTGCGGCCGCTCTGCGGAGGATCGCGCGGACGCGGGCGACGATCTCGCGGGGGGAGAAGGGTTTGGTCACGTAGTCATCTCCGCCGAGCTCAAGGCCGAGGATGCGGTCGATTTCGCCGTCCCGGGCGGTCAGGAACAGCACCGGCACCATGCTGGAATCGCGCAATTTGCGACAAACGTCCAAACCGGTCATGTCGGGGAGGCCGATGTCGAGGATCACGAAGTCATGGTTGAGCTCGGCATAGGCGGCCAGGGCCTCGCTGCCGGTGAGCGCGTGGGTGACCTCGAATCGTTCGGTTTCAAGGGCATACACGAGCGTGTCGGCGATCGCGGGTTCATCTTCGACGAGCAGGACGCGGGGCATGGGGCCATTCCAGCGCCGTTCCGTGAAATGCCAATGAAGAACAGGCGAAATCGATGTCCTAACTGCGAACGAGCGGACTTGATCCCGAGCAGGCCAGTCCAGTAGTCTGCCCGGAGTGAACCGCTGCGTAATTTCCCTGCTCTCCCTCCCGCTCTCCGGGCATGGGGAGTTCGAAACCCGAACCGAGCGAGGAATCCGGTGATGCAGCAGCCTCCGGGAGACCGCCCCCTGAAGATGTTCCTGTCCGCCGGCGAGGTGAGTGGGGACTATCAGGCCGCGCAACTGGCGCGGACGCTCCAGCGCATCCACCCGGGGGTGGAGCTGGTGGGCTACGGGGGGGACCACATGCGGTCCGCCGGGGTCGAGATCCGCTGCGATACCGCGGGCTGGGGGTACGTGGGGCTCCAGGAGTCGCTGCGTTTCCTGCCGGAAATGAAGCGTGCCCGCGCCCGCTTGGCCGAACTGCTGAAGGCGGAGCGGCCGGATCTGGTGGTACTGGTCGACGGCGAGGCATTCAACGAGCGCCTGGTCGCGGTGTTGCGGCGGGAGCGTATTCCCTTCGTCCATTATTTCGTGCCGCAGGTCTGGTTCTGGGGCCGTTGGCGCGCGCGGCGGATCGCCCGCCAGTCGTCACTGGTGATTCCGGCGTTTCCGAAGGAGCTGGAGATTTTCCGGCGCTGCGGGGCCCGTGCGGAGTGGTACGGCCATCCGTTGCTGGATCTGGTGGAGAAGTCCAAGGATCCGGGCCTGATTCCCGGGGACGAGGACCGGCGTCCGGTGGCGTTGATGCCCGGCAGCCGGGTGCAGGAGATCGAATCCCACGCGCCCACCTTGATTGCCGCGGCCAAGCGGCTGCGGCAGATGGATCCGGGCATGAAGTTCCTGTTGCCGGTGGCGGCGAAGCACTTGCGGGCACCGCTGCTGCGCATGATCGAATCCGCGGACATGACCCACGCCATCGAGTTGCGTCCCGGTTGGTCCGAGCGGGTGGTGCCGAAATGCCGGCTCGCGCTGGTGGCATCCGGCACCGCGACCTTGGAGACCGCCCTCGCCGGTGTGCCCATGGTGGTGTTCTACAAGGTGCGCCGTCTCACGTTCTGGGCGGCCAAGCTGCTGGTGAAGACCCGGTTTGTGGCGATGCCCAATATCCTGCTGGATGAGGCGGTCGTCCCCGAGCTTTTGCAGGAAAACTTCACCGTGGATTCCATTGTCCAGGAGGCATCGTCCATCTTGGGGGATTCGGTGCGCGCGGCTGAAATGCGGCGGAATCTGGCCCGCATCCCGGCGGTGTTGGGCGGCCAGGGCGCGATCGAGCGCGCGGCATGGGCTTTGGTGCATCTGACGGCAGAACATCAGGCCGTGCCGGTGGGATTGGCCTGCCAGTTGAAATCAGCCTGAGGTGCCGTGGCCCGTGTTCGCCGCCTGCTGATCCGAGTGGTCACCGCTTGCCTGATTCAGGTCGCGAGGTGGGTGGTGGCGGCGAATTTTCTGTTGGCGAAATGGTTGCCGGACCGGTGGCTGGCCCGGCTCGGACACCCGGTGGCGGTGTTCATGCGACACAGCCACAAGGACAAGATCCTTTCCCGTATGGAGAAGGTGCTGGGGCCGTTCCAATCGCCCGCCGAGCGGGACCGCGTGTGGAAAGGCCACGTGGAGCACATCGGCCGCTGTGTGTTCGAGCCGTTCCAGATGTATTGGTCCACGGACGAGCAACTGGTGGCGGACATCCGGATCACCGGGGAGGAACTGATCCAGGAGGCTCTCGCCACAGGCAAGGGCGCGGTGTTGTTTCTCGATCACATGGGGAACCCGGGCTCGCTGGTCGCGGCCTTCGGGCTCCGTGGCTATGATGTGGCCATCGCGGGCAATCCGGTGATCGCGGTGGAGGATATGGTGGCGCGGTTGTTCAAGCGCGGACGCGTCGAGCGCGTGCTGCTGGGCGACCGCCTGCCGGCGCGGATGGCGTCCGTGCTGAAACGGAACGGCCTGTTTGGCATTTTCATCGATTTCCCGGTGGTGCTGAAACACAACGTGGTCATGCCCTTCGGCCACACCGGTGTGAGCGTGAATCTCGGTCCCGGTCTGTTGGCCCTGCGCCAGGGCGCTCCCATCTTCGGCGTGACCAGCACGCGGGTCGGGTCGAACCGGCATCACGTGGTGGTGACCCGCATTCCCGATCCGGTCTCGATCCAATCTCGGGAGGCCGCGGCGGAGGTGGTGGGAGCGGCGCTGGATGCAATGTGCACGACCCTGCGCCGCCATCCGGAGCAGTGGTGGCCATGGGATGAGGTTTGTCTTGAACAGCCCGCCGCTTCGAGTGTTTCACAGGATCAACCCGCCCTGAAATGAGTGCCACCCAAATACCCACCCGCACGCCAGGGCCATCGCGCTTGGACCTCCTGAAACACTTCCTGCGCGAGGGGTTCCAGTTCGTGGAGGCGCTCACGCAGGAGGCGGACAAGCACGGCGACACCTTCGTGCTGCCGCTGGAGGTGCCGACCTATCTGATCCGCCACCCGGATGACATCAAGCACGTGCTGGTCGGCAATCCGCTGAACTTCCATAAGACCGGCGGCCTCACCGTGGGCGAGAAACTGCTGGGCCAGGGGCTGGTGAGCAGCGAGGAACCGCTCCACGGCAAGCAGCGGCGGACGATGCAGCCGATGTTCCACAAGGCTTCCATCGCGAAGTTCACGGACATGATGCTGGAGTCCACCGCGGGCCACACCCGCGAATGGAAGGACGGGGACTCCATCGACATGTCCCTGGAGATGATGCATCTCACGATCACCATCGTGGGGCTGTCCCTTTTCAATGTGGACCTATACCGCGAGGGGCGGGAACTCGGCATGGAGTTCAACCGCGCGCTGAATCTGGTCACCCGCATCCAGCTCCTGCCGTTCTTGCCGAAATGGGCGATGGGGGCTCTGCAACGGAGGCTCGATGACAGTATCGGGAAGATCGACGAGGCGATGGGGAAGATCATTGCCGACCGCAAGGCCCTTCCCGAAAGCGAGTGGCCCCACGACCTGCTCAGCATGATCCTGTCCTCCCGCTACGAGGATGGATCGCCGATGCCGGACAAGCTGGTGCGGGACGAGGTCATCACCATCATCCTTGCCGGGCATGAAACGGTGGCGAACCACCTGAACTGGACGTGGTATCTGCTGGCCCGCCACCCCGAGGCACACGACAAGTTGCTCCGCGAATGGGACGAGGTGCTGGGCGATGAGTCTCCCTCGATGGAGCACATGGCGCGGCTGCCATACACCCAGATGGTGCTTTCGGAATCGATGCGGCTCTATCCGCCCGCGTGGACGCTGGCCCGCCGCGTGGTGGCTCCGGGGAAGCTGCCCAGCGGGCTGGAGGTGAAGGCGGGCGACGAGCTGCTCATCATGCAGTACGTTTCCCATCGCAATCCGGCCTATTTCCCGGAGCCGGCGAAGTTCGATCCCGAGCGATTCTCCGCGGCGAACAAGGATGCCATTCCGAAGTATGTGTATTACCCCTTCGGCCTCGGGCCGCGGTTCTGCATCGGTGAAGGGTTCGCCCGCTTGGAGGCGGTGCTGGTGCTGGTGGAGATGGGCCGCCGCTTCCGGTTCGAAATGGCGAAGTCCGGTCCCGTGTTGCCGGAAACCTTGATCGCTCTGCGGCCGCGCAAGGGGCTGCCGATGATCGTCCGGAAGGCGCGTTGAGGTGGAGCCGATGGTCGTTCCCTCACATCCATGAATGCCGGGCTGGAAAGCAGGGATCCCGCCGGTGCCCCGAATCCGCCGTGGAAGATCGTCGCGGCGAGCGGCGTGGTGATCGCGCTGTTCCACGTGCTCCGTTGGCTTCCACCGCGCTGGACCTACGGTCGCTTCGCGAAGCGGCTCGGATGGTTGATGCGCGGCCACTTGAAGGACGATGTGCTCCGGCATGTCGCAGGGGTGCTCGGAGACTTCCCGGACGAGGAGGCGAAACAACGGTTCTGGGACCAGCATGCCATGCATCTGGGGCGCAGCGTGTTCGAGCCGATCGACCTGACCTGGATGCCGAAGCCCGAATTGCTGGAGCGGATCGAACTTGTGGGTGGAGACGTTCTCGAAAAGGTTCGGGCGGAAGGGCGCGGCGCCGTGTTGTTCCTCAATCATCTCGGCAGCCCCGGCGCGGTGGTCGCCAGCCTGGGCCCGCGTGGCTACGATGTGGCGATCGCGGGCAACGCGATCAACTACGCGGACGCGAATGGAATGTACCGCCTCGACCGGATGGAGGGCCTGATCCAGCGGATGTTCCGCGGCGTGTCTGTCGAGCGGGTGCTGCTCGGCGATGACCTGCCCGCGAAGATGGCGCGGGTGTTGGCGCGCAACGGTTTTTTCGGGATGTTCATCGATTTTCCGGTGGAGGAGAAACACACGGTGCCATTGCCATTCGGTGGATGCCGGATGGATGTCCACATCGGCCCTGCGCTGCTGGCCTTGCGCCACCGGGTGCCGGTGCTTTCGCTCACGGCGGTCCGGACCGGGGAAAACCGCCACCGGATCGTGGTTTCGAGGTTGCCGCTGCCGGCTCCCGGGCTGCGGTTGCAAAAAGCAGCGGAAGTGTTGCTTCAAACCGCGCTGGAGGAGATGCTGCTGGTCGTCCGCAGCCAGCCCGAGCAGTGGTGGCCGTGGGACGTCGTCCGCCTTTCCCCGAATCCTCCCGAAGCATGACCCAGCCCGAAAAGCCTCCTGCGCGTCCCGCTCCGGCCGCACCCGGCCGGCTCGAAATGGCGGCCCGGCATTTCTTCGGCTGGGTCTACATCCGCGCCCTCGGCTGGGTCCGCCACCTGCCGGATGATCGTGCGATGGCGCGTTCGCGGAGACTGAACAAGTTTTTCACGGTGGCGGAGGAGCCGATCGCCCGCCGCAACATTCCTCTCGCCTACGATCCCGGTCGTGCTGGAGAAATCCAGGCTGGCCGCTTCGAGTATCTGAGCCGCCTGAAGATCCACATCTCCCGCCTCCAGGGGGCGGGCCCGTGCGGCATCCTCTCGCAGGTGAACGTATCCGGGGCCGAGCATCTCGCCGCGGCGCTGGAGCAAGGGAAGGGCGTGCTGATGGTGTCCGCCCATGCCGGGACGTGGTGGCATGCCCCAGCCGTCGCCGCGTCGCTGGGCCATCCGGTTTCCTCGGTGCTCACCCAGTTCCTGCCGAATGCCATCGTCCGCTACCTCGATGGCGTGGCCCATGAGCTGGATTGTTCCCTGACCTTCGTGCGCATGGGGGCCTACGAGGGGGCGAAGGCCGCCTTCAAACAGAAGGGCATTTTCTATCTCTCCTTCGATTTCGCATCGCGCTCGGACCGCAGCATCTGGATGCCGGTGGGCGATCACGCGGTGTTTCCCGTGGACACCGGCCCGGGAGTGATGGCGGTGCGCCACCAGGTGCCGGTGGTGTGGGTGGATACCTGGCATGATGAAACCGGCCGTTCGAACATCCGGTTTCATGCGCCCATCCAGGCCGGACGCGGCACCGACCATCCCACGCCCGGCGCTGTCCTCGATTTCTTTCGCGCCCGCCTCGCCGATCAGCTCGCGCTGTATCCGGAGCAATGGTGGTTGTTGGGACATGGAAACCTGAAGGAGCTTTCCGAAGTCCCGGCCGATCCGGCGTTCTCCCTTTCCGAAACCGTCCCAGCATGACCCAGCCTTCCCAACGGCGCGCGCCCGGTCCTGGCATCGTCGCTTTCCTCGGCCATGTCATCCGCCACCGGATGAATTTCGTCGATTACCTCGTCGAGCTCGCGGAGCGGCACGGCGACCGTTTCTCGCTGCCGATGAGCGTCCCGACCTTCGTGATCCGGGATCCGGCGGACGTGAAGCACCTGCTGGTGTCCAACCCGCTCAATTACCACAAGACCGGCAGTCTCACCGTGGGCGAGAAGCTGTTGGGGCAAGGTCTCGTGAGCAGCGAGGAGCCGCTCCATGGCAAGGAGCGGAAGATGATGCAGCCGATCTTCCACAAGTCCTCGATCGCCTCCTTCGGCGAAATGATGGCCCGCGCGACCGAGCGGCACATCGCCGGGTGGAAGGACGGCGACCGGGTCGACATGGCGTCCGAGATGATGCACCTCACCATCTCGATCGTCGGCTTGTCCTTGTTCAGCATCGACCTTTACCACGAGGGCCGGGAACTGGGGAATGAGTTTGGCCGTGCGATGAAGCTCGTGACGCGCCTGCAATTGCTCCCGCCGCTTCCACGCTGGATGACGGCACGACTGTACCGCGCCTATGACCGCTCCATCGCGAACATCGATGCGGCGATGGAAAAGATCATCGCGGATCGCAAGGCCCTGCCTCAGGAGCAGTGGCCGAACGACCTGCTTTCGATGGTGCTTTCGTCCCGCTACGAGGATGGCACCGCGGTGCCGGACAAGCTGGTGCGGGACGAGGTGGTGACCATCATCCTGGCCGGCCACGAAACGGTGGCGAACCACCTGAATTGGACCTGGTATCTGCTTTCGAAACATCCCGAGATCCACGAGAAAATGGCCGCGGAATGGGAGGCCGTGCTCGGCGACCGGGCCCCGGCCATTGAGGACGTCGGCCGCCTCACCTACACCGCCGCGGTGCTGGCGGAGTCGATGCGGCTCTATCCGCCCGCGTGGACGCTGGCCCGCCGCGCGGTCGCCGCGGACCGCCTGCCATCCGGCATGGAGGTCCAGCCGCGGGACGAGTTCCTGATGCTCCAGTATGTTTCCCACCGGAATCCAGAATGGTTCCCCGATCCCGAGGCGTTCCGGCCGGAGCGATTCGAGGCGGGCAACAAGGAGTCGATTCCGAAGTTCGCTTACTACCCCTTCGGCATGGGCCCGCGCTTTTGCATCGGCGAGGGCTTCGCCCGCCTGGAGGCCATGGTCGCCATGGTGCTCATCGGCCGGCGCTTCCGCTTCGAGATGGCGCGGTCCGGTCCGGTGGGGAAGGAGACCTTGGTCACCCTCCGGCCCCGCAAGGGCCTTCCGATGATGGTCCGGAGGCGAACCTAGCGTCCCGGTTTCTTTTCTCCCCCAAACCCATGATCCCCCCGCGCCACTTCGTGCCAGAAATCCACGATGTCCACCCTGGCATGGACAGAGAACTCGACCTCCTTTTGGAGGCCTTCCCGGAAAGCGCCCGCTCGAAGGCGATGGTGCTGGTGGTGCCGGACTGGAGCGGTCGCTATCCGCTCGACCGGCATCCAGCCTTCGTCCAACGGCTGAAAGTTTTTCCGGGTCGCAAGGTGCTGCACGGCTACACGCACACGCTCGGCCCGGACCTGTTCAACACGCTTTTCTACGGCACCGAGAACCATTCGGAATTCGCGTCGCTGTCCCGGGCTGAGGCGAGAGAGCGGTTGGAGAAATCCCGGGACCTGTTTGCCACCGCATTGGGGGAAACACCTTCCTGGTTCTGTGCGCCGCGGTGGGAACAGAATGCCGTGGTGCGCGAGACGCTCGTCGAGCTGGGCTTCGAGGGCTTCATGCTCTCCAACCGCTACGAGACCGTTTCGGGCGGCCGCGTGGAGATGCCCGCGGTGTGTTTCGACGATGGCGGACTGGCGTGGCGGCATACGGTGAACCGCTCGATCCGACGCGTGCAGCTCCGCCGCTGGATCGAGAGCGGCACGACCTTCCGCCTCACCTTGCATCCGGCCGAACTTTCCCAGCCGAAGACATGGCGGCAGGTCGTCGATTTGATGGCCGAGTTGCAGGATCAGGGCTGGCAACCTTTGGAATTCTCGATGGAATGGTTCCGATGAACGGTTGTCCGCGGGTTTCGATCGTGGTGGCTTCTTACAACGAGGCCTCCACCATCGCGGCGTGCGTTCGTTCGTTCGCCGCGCAGCGCTATGACGGGGGATTGGAGATCCTCATCGTGGACGACCGCAGCACCGATGACACGGGCGCCATCCTCGCCGGTCTTGGATTGGAACATCTCCGGGTGATCCGGATCGATCGCTTCGATCATCCATTCCTGACTTCCCGACAGGTGGCTCTGGACACCGGTTTCCGCGCCGCGCGGGGGGAGATCCTGGTGGTCACCGATGCCGACGCCCTCGTGCCGGACGACTGGGTGAGCGTTCTGTGCGCCCGGCTCGATGCCACCGGGGCCGATCTGGTGGGCGGTCCGGTGCGGTTCACGCCGCGGCCGGATGGCGGGAACCGCTGGGTCGCGCTCGTGCAGACCGTGGACGGGCTGTTCTACATCGGCGTGTGCTCATGGTTGAACCGCCTGGGATTCAACTCCGGCTTTGTCTTCGGAAACTGCGCGTTCCGGAAGGAGGCGTATCTCAAGGCGGGCGGATACGAGGCGATGGGATTCGGGCTCACCGAGGACCTGGTCTTCGGCCGCTCGCTGCGGCGGAATGGAGGCACGATGACTCTAGTAGCTCGTCCCGCGACATCGGTCCGTGCCTGCGGATCGTGGCGTGTGCTGGTCGACCGCGCCCAGCGGATCTGTGCCGGTGGAGTGTCCGTGTTGTCGGTCGCGCTCGGCTTGTGGATGTTGTCGCTGTTGGGACTGGCGGCGGCCGCGGCCTGCGCACCCGCGTGGTTCCTGGTTGCCTTTCTCGTCCGCTGGCTGGCCGGGGCGATGTTTGTGGCGGTGTGGCTGGTCCGGGGAGGGTTGCCACGGCTGCTTCCGGCCGCGTTGTTGTTCGAGCCGGCGGCGATCGCCATTGGCCTGGCGGTGATGTGGAACGGCCGCCGGACGAAGCGGATCGAGTGGGGCGGTTTGGTCTATGACCGCTGACGCTTCGGCTTGCTGGAGCCGGCGTGGATCTTCCGCCACACGAAGCCGGGGCGGTGGAACCAGTGTTTCCAGGTGCCGGCGAAGCGGTGATAGACATGGCCGCCGCTGAAGGCCTTCTTCTTCAGCAGACGGAGCCCGTGGGCAACCACGGCATCCTTGTCCATCACCGACTTGAAACAGTGGCCGCCGCTTTCGACGAATTCGATCAGCGCGTCCGTGAAGACGATGGGGCCGGTTCGTGAAAGCGTCGCGTAGCGGTTGCTGCCCCGCACCTTCAGAATGCTGGCGGCCACGTGCTTGAGCACCATCGCCAGGAACGGGTGCCGAGGCTCGGCGGCGAAGGTCCACTGGCAGTACTGCGTCGGGTGGTCGCAGCGGAAACGCTCGAAGCCCACCAGCGCGCGGTCGCCGGGCCGGATCCAGTGATCGCAGGGTTCCAGGCAGGCGGTGTCCGCGTCCGTGTAGAGGCCGCCGCGGGTGTAGATCGTCACGTAGCGCCACAGGTCGGTTTTCTCCACCTGCTTGTCGAGGCGGTGATAGAGGTCGACGATGTCGATGCCGAGATCATCGAGCACTCCCTGCCGCTCCGTGTTGAAGAGTTCCTCGCAGTCCCGGTCGTCGAAGAGGTGGAAGCGATGGCCAGGATTCATCGTCCGCCAGCCGTCCAGATACTCACGCATCCATTTCGGCCACGTGTCCGGATCCTTGTTCTTCCAGGTTACGTAAATGTCGGGCGGGATCACGGTGGGAGATGGCTGTTCCGGAAGGCTCTTCGGGCGTGGAAGAGGCGTCAAGGTCCGACCGTTCGATTTCCCATCCGGTTCCGCGCAACTTTTTCCGCGGCGGCGGTTTCATGTCCAGGCGGTCGAACCCGTCATTCCATCCGAATCATGAAACATCATCTCATCATCCTCGCCGGCATCTCCGCCCTCGCCCTCAGCACCCAGGCCGTCCGCGCCGAAGGGGAAGGCGACAAGCCCGCGGAGCGCGGCCCGGCCAAGGAGCGCATCCTCGGCAAGTTCGACACCAACAAGGACGGTGCCCTCTCCAAGGAAGAGCTGGCCGCCGCCCCGGAGCGCCTCTCCAAGCGCCTGCTCGAAAGCTGGGACACCGACAAGAACGGCGAGCTTTCCAAGGCCGAGGTCGACGCCATCAAGGCCCCGGAAGGCGGCAAGGGCGGTGAGCGTCCGAACCGTCCGAAGCGCGACGGCGGCGAGCCAAAGAAGGAAGGCTGATTCTTTTTGCAACAGTGTAGGGACGTCTCGAGCGCCGGGTGGAAACGCCCGGCGCTCGATTGCTTTTCGCAATCCGGCGCGGGGATGAATTTCCTGGAAATCCCCGCGCAACTTCCACTGTGGAGAACGCTTTCATCGGCAGACGGATCACTCCGTCCTCCAACCATGAAACGATACCTCATGCTGCTCATGGGCGCCGCCGCCCTGTTCGTGGGCTCTCCTCTCGCATCCGCCGCGGAGGGTTCAGGCCATCACAAGCACCATCGTCAGGCGCACAAGCATCACAAGCACCACCAAAAGGCCCATCACAAACATCGGCACCACCATCACGCGTGACGAGCGCGGGTGGATCGCATCCATGATCCCCGGGAGAGGGGATAGGTTTCGCGCCGGACGGAAACGTCCGGCGTTTTTTGTGCCACGAACGGGCCATCTATTACGTGCAATTTATGGAGATGGAACTACGGGAGATATCGTAGGTGCTAGCAGGGCTCGGGTATTTACGCAGAAACCGCCTAACGGCAGGGCGTTTCCGGGGAATGCTCCTTGACCTCGCGGCATCCGGGCCTTAGCGCAACGGCGTCTTTTGTTTAATTCGTTCATTGTTAGTTGCATGAAACTTGTAAAATGCCTGTTCTCGCGCCTTTGTGGCGCCACTTCTGCCGCCGCCGGAATCACCTTCGTCATGGTCTCCGTGGCGCACGCCGCCAGCGGAACCTGGACCGATACCACCACCGGTCCGTCCAATTGGAGCGATACCGCCAAATGGTCGGGAGGCATCGTAGCCGATGCCTCCGGCTCGACGGCCAGCTTCACCAGCGATATCACGGCGAGCACGACCGTGACGCTCGATTCGGCCCGCACGATCACCAATATCGTGTTCTCCGACAATGGCGCCGCGGGCAGCCCATGGGTGCTCTCGGGTGGGAATACCCTGACCTTGGCGGGCACCACGCCCACCTTGACCACCACCACGGACGCGACGATCAGCTCCGTGATCACCGGCACCGTTGGCATGACCAAGGCTGGCTCGGGTCTCCTCGCGCTCAGCGCGCAGAGCACCTACACCGGCAACACCGTCGTCAATGGCGGCGTGCTGAGCCTGACGGGCGGCGGCGGCGGTTCGGGAACCATCCGCGGTACCGTCACGGTGAACACTGGAGCCACGCTGCGGCTCGCGACCGGTGACGCGACCGGCTACAACGGCGGTGCCACCGCGCTCACCAACCTCAACATCGTGGGCGGCACGCTCGATGTCAGCACCACCGGCAACCAGACGCTCGGCAACGCGGTCATCAACCTGACCGGCGGCAGCATGACCGGTGTGGCGAACAGCAACCTCGATTTCTTCAACGGCAGCTCGGCGCTCAATTCGCTGGCCTCTCCGACCACCTCCACCATCAGCGGGGTGAAACTGGACATCCGCCAGACGCAGGGCGCGGTCTTCACCGTGGCGAAGGGAACCACGGTCTCCGGCTACGACCTCGACATCTCCTCGGTGGTGTCGAACAACACCTACGGTCCGAACCCCTTCACGAAGGCCGGTGCGGGCACGCTGCGGTTCCTCGGGGCGAATGCCTACACCGGTGCCACCAATGTGAACGCGGGCACGCTGGTGCTCGACTACACCGCCAGCAACACCTCGAAGATCTCCAGCACCACGGCGACCTCGATCGCCGGTGGTGCCACGCTCCAGCTCACGGGAAATGCGGCGGCCGCGAGCACCCAGGCGGCCAAGGGGCTCAACCTGACCGGCGGCGGCACGGCGAAGATCGTGATGGCCACGGCTGCGGGGCAGACGCTTGGCGCGGATTTCAGCAGCGGCACGCTTGGCCTCGGCGGCTCGATCCTGAACGTGTCCGTCACCGGCACCGGGACCGCCCAGCTCAAGCTCCCTGGCACCACCGCCAACAGCGTGTTGCCATACGCCACCTACGGCACCGCCGGTTTGGCCTTCGCGCGGACGGATGCCAGCAACTTCGTGACCGGCGGCACGACCAACAACACGGCTTCCGATCTCGGCACCTGGGTTTCGGGTGCGACCCAATACGTGACCACCGGCGCGGCCTTCACCAACAGCGTGGGCGCGGGCGTGGTCATCGACGGCATCACCTTCAATGATGCGGCGGCACGCACCGTGACCATCGGCACGGGGAACACCCTGACCTTGAACGCCGGTGTCCTGGTCACCTCCACTGTCGCGGGCAATGCCTCCATCATCACCGGAGGCACGCTCACGACCTCGGCAGGCGGTACGCTGGCGCTCGTGAATGGTTCCACGGGTGTCCTCACCTTGTCGTCGAAGATCACGGACAACACGTCCTCGAAGCTTGCGGTTTACGGCCCGGGTGAAGTGAACATCACCAGCGGCACGAACGACTACGCGGGCGGCACCACGCTCAACAACGTCTTCGTGCGCCTCAGTGGCGGCAACCAGGGATTCGGCACCGGCGCGGTGACCGTCAATGGTTCCTCGAAGCTCGCCACCAACTCCGGCGGCGGCGCGGTCAACCTGGCGAACCCGGTGGCGATTTCCTCCGGTGGTTTCCTGAACGTGGACTCCGGCTATGCCTCCATGACCTTCTCTGGGGCGATCACCGGTGCGGGCGGCTTCGGCACCACTTCCAGCGGCACCACCATCCTGACGGCGGCGAACACCTACACGGGCGCCACCTTTGTCGGAGCGAACACCCTTTCGGTCACCGCGGCGGGCAGCCTCAATGGTTCCTCCGGCATCCAGGTGGCAGGTGGCGGCACGTTCACCAACGCGGGCAATCTCACCGTCACTGGAACCGGCGTCACCGACAATGCCGGTTCGACCGTGTCGCTCGCGGTGCTGCAATCCGGCACCTACAACAACACCGCCGGAACGGTGAACTTCGGGTCGATGGGCTTGAACGGAACGACCAACATCTCCGGCGGTACCCTCACGGACAGTGGCGCGTTCTTCACCGGCGAACAAACGGGAACGGGGCCCGGCGTGGTCAACCAGTCCGGCGGCACCGTGAACCTCACGACCTCCACGAACCAGATCCGTGTCGGTCATTGGTCCGTTGGCGGCAACATCTACAACCTGACGGGCGGCACGCTCAATGTTCCCAATGCGGCCTTCCAGGTCGGTTGGGATGGCACCACCACCTTCAAGGTCACCGGCACCGCCGTGGCGAACCTCAAACAACTGACGCTCGGCGCGAACAGCAACAACGCGAACACCGCCTACCTCGGTGACGCGTTCACGGGCAATTCCGGCGGCACGCTGAACCTCGGCACCGGCGGTATCGTGAAATCGAGCAATGGCGTGGTGAGCCTCGGCAATGGCACCGTCGGCGCTTACGCGGACTGGACCAGCACGGCGAACCTCACGCTTACCAGCACCGCGGGCACGACTTTCAACACGCTGGATTCGGTGGACCTCACCACCGCTCGCAACGTCACGCTTTCCGGCGTGCTCTCCGGCGCGGGTTCGGTGGTGAAGACCGGTGCCGGCACGCTGACGCTCTCCGGCACCAACACCTACACCGGTGACACGGTCGCGACCGGCGGCACGCTCTCGTTGGCGAACGCCTCGCTGGCGGACGTGGCCGACGTGAAGATCTCCAACGGCGCGATGCTCAATCTTGGCTTCGCCGGGACGGACACCATCGACGAGCTTTACATCGATGGCGTGCAGCAGGCTTCCGGCACCTGGGGTTCCCCGACCTCTTCGGCGGTGAACAAGACCAGCCGCATCACCGGTACCGGGATTCTCCAGGTCAATACCGGTGCCGCGGTGGCGACCTACGAGGATTGGGCGACCGCCAAGGGCCTGACCGTCGCGAACAACGGCAAGGCGCAGGATCCCGATGGCGACGGCCGCAACAACCTCCAGGAGTTCGCTTTCGATGAAGATCCGCTGTCGGGCAAGTCCGCCAGCAAGATGTCCGTGAAGGTTGCAACGGTGGACGGCCAGTCCGTGCTGACGTTGACGCTACCGGTTCGTGCCGCGGCCTCGTTCCCGGATGGGTATAGCGGGATGCTGGCGTCGTTGCCGGTGGATGGGTTCACCTACTACATCATGGGCAGCGTGGATCTCACCTACTGGAATCTCGACATTGCCGAGGTGCCATCCGGCCAGAGCGGTCCCCTGCAGGCGAATCTTCCCCCGCTTTCCAGCGGTTGGATTTACCGGTCGTTCTATGTGCCGGGCGCTCATCCGGGCGAACTTGAGAAATTGTTCATGCGCGCGTCGGTCTCCGAGTGACCGAGGTGGATTCCCCTTTTATCGGGTGAGGCAAGGCCCGCCCCGGTTTCGACCGGGGCGGGATATTTTTTGTCCGCGCCCGTGTCGGTAGAAATCCCCATGGAATAAATCGGGCGGGCACGGCGTAATCAGGCCCGCATGTTGAAACCCATCCTTCTGTCACTGGCCGCCCTGACCGCCTCCCTCGCGGCCAAGGAGGCGTATGAACTCTCCGCCCCCGTGGCGGACGGGCTGAACGACCCCATCGAGATCGCGCTGCTGCCGGATGGCGGAATGTTCGTGATCGAGCGCGAGGGCCGTGTCCTCCGCGTGAATCCGGAAACAGGCGGCATGTTCGAGGTCGCGAAGTTCGATGTCTCCGCCCTGCGTGCCGCCGATCCGGACAGCCCGGTGGCGCGGGAGGAGGGCTTGCTTGGCATCACCGTTGACCCGAAGTTCGTCACGAACGGGCGGCTCTACATTTACTACAGCGACCCGGTCAAAACGCTCAACCGCCTGTCCCGGTTCACCTATCGGGACGGGAAGATCGACCGGGCTTCGGAAAAGATGCTGCTGGAGATCCCGGTTGAACGGGACCGCAAGGTCTGCCACCAGGGAGGGTCGCTGTCGTTCGGGCCGGACGGCCTGCTCTACCTCAGCACCGGGGACAACACGAACCCGTTCGAGAGCAACGGCAACGCGCCGATCGACAACCGCCCGGACCGCGTCCAGTTCGATGCCCAGCGCAGCGCGGGGAACACCAACGACCTCCGTGGCAAGGTGCTCCGCATCCGGCCGACCGAGAACGGCTACGAGATTCCCGCGGGCAACTTGTTTCCGCCGGGCACGGCCAAAACCCGCCCGGAGATCTACGTCATGGGCTGCCGGAATCCCTACCGGATCTCGCTCGATCCGAAGGCGGGTGCGCTCTACTGGGGCGAGGTCGGTCCGGATGCCAACAACGACGGGCCACGGGGGCCGCGTGGTTACGACGAGGTGAACCAGGCCCGTGCCGCGGGCAACTATGGCTGGCCATTCCTCGTCGGGGATAACAAACCGTACCCGATCGTCGATTTCACCACCGGTCAGCCTGGCGAGATGACCGATCCCGCCGTGCCGAAAAATCCGGGGGCGCGGAACACCGGCCTGCCGGTCCTGCCGTCGGCCCGCTCCGCCTTCATCTGGTATCCCTACGCGGATAGTCCGGAGTTTCCGATGGTGGGGAAGGGATCCCGAAACGCGATGGCGGGGCCGGTGTTTTATTACGATGCATCCCGTAAATGGAACCTCCTCGGCAAGGAGGACGACCACACGCTCCTCACGTATGACTGGGCCCGTGGCCGGATGTGGAAGGCGAAGCTGGGTGAAGGCGAGAAGCTGGTTTCCCTGGCGCCCTTCGCCGACAAGCTGCTCCACCCGATGGACATGGAGATGGCGAAGGACGGCACCGTGTGGCTGCTCGAATACGGAACCAACTGGTGGTTCAACAAGGACGGACGCATCCGCCGCCTTCGCCCGGGAACGGACAACCATGCACCCGAGATTTCCGCCGCGGCCGTGACGGGGAAGAACGGCACCTACGCGGTGACGGCTTCCTCCGATGCCGATGGCGATCCAGTGACCGTCCGCTGGTTCCTCACCAGCGGCACCGCGGAGAAGGATCTCGGCACGGCGGCCACCGTCACGGTGGCGGAAGGTTCCGGCACCGAGCTCCGCGCCGTCGCCACCGATGGCAAGGGCGGTGTCGCGATCAAGCGGTTCCCGCTGGTGAAACAGGACGCACAGCCCGAGCTGGCACTCCAGTTGGAAGGAAAGCCGAAAGCCCTCGGGTTCGGAGAGACGGTGAAGTTCCAGGTCAAATCCTCCGTGGCCCCGGACGCGAAGACGGTCTCCGTCCGTGCCCGTTACATCCCGCCGACCGGCCATGATGCCGGTGGTCCGGAATTCGCACCGGACATCCAGGAACTGGTGACGTCCCGCCTGTGCCTCGCCTGCCACCAGGTGGACCAGGCTTCCGTCGGGCCGCGGTATGTCGACGTGGCGTTGCGGAACCGTGACCGCACCGATGCCGTGGAGTATCTCAAGGGCCGTGTGCTCAAGGGTAGCACCGGCGATTGGGGTGAGGTGCCAATGCCCGCGCAGGCGATCAGCGAGGCGGAGGCCGACAAGATCGTGAAGGCGATCTTGCATCTCGGCGATGGCATTTCCGCCACCAAGGGCACCCTCTCCGGGGAGTTGAAACTGCCGCCCGCACCGGCTTCCGCCGCGCCCGGCGGTGCCTGGGAAATCCTCGTGGAAGCCAATGGCTATCTCCCGACCCGCACTCGCGTGGGCGCTAAGTAGCACAAGTTTTCAACTTGTGAGTGCTTGCAGCGGACTTGGTGATCCCTGCCATGGGAGTTGAGAAATCCGAAAAAGGCCGAAAAGGCCGAAAAACCCCGAAAAATGGGGCTTTCCAGGGCCATCACCCCGAAAAACCCCTTTTGAGAAAAAACCGGCCCGAAAACCCCGGTTTGCCACCGAAATGAGAAAAACGAACGCGGGTTCGCTTCTCAGTGGCCAGGCGCTTGCAACGGCCTTGCAGAGGGGTGGCCGGGCGGGTGCAAAACCCGAATCAGGATGGGTTCCGCATCCTCGGAATCGTCGAAGTAGGACACGGCGTGGGTGTGGGTCAACCAGGCCACGGCCTCCAATGCGGCCCTATTCCCCTGGATATTGATCTCCGATCGGTTCGCGAGGGCGGCGGCGGCCAGCATCTGGTCGACCTTGCCGTCCTGCCTGGCTTCCAGGTGCGCCAGCAGTCGTTCGTAATCCTCGGCAGGCAGCGAAATCTCCATAGGTTCGGCATCGTGGAGGTGGATCATCCGGGCCGTCAAACCGGGATTTCAGCCAATGCCGGGGGCCGCTCCTCCTGAAAATCAGAGTCCGGGAAGTGTTGGTCCATCCGGGGAATTCCGGTCCGCTTCCTGTCGAAGCCTCCAAGCCAAGTGGGAGTGGTTGCGTTCCTGGATGTCCTGGAGGCTTTGCCTATTTGCCGCTTCCTGTTCCTTGGCAAGGTGCAGTTTCGTGCGGTTGGGTAGGTTCCCCCCGTTGATCCAAGGCTCCATCTCCCTCCAGTCGGCGAACGCGCACGGCTGGCGGTCGTTCATGCCGTCCAGCAAGGATGATGCCGGTTCGGTCAGCATCGCGGCGAACAGACGCTTTTCCGGACCGATTTCCCACAGGCCTGGAACGTAGAACCCACTCGTCACCACCGGGCGCTTGGCGTAGATCCGCCACTTCTGCCCGGTGGTCTTGTCGGTTTCGTAGTAATCGCTCACCAGGAAGAGGCAGCGAGAAGCCTGAGCCCACATGCCCGTCCCGACCTTCTCGGCCCGCGCATTGTAGATGGTGGGGTTGAAATCCCGGCTCCATCCCCATCGCATGGGCACCGCGACAGGCACCCGCATGCGGCCGATGGCGATCACCAAGGCCATCTCAGACGGCCTCACCAAATCGGCTTCCGGAGCAGCCTGGTGCGACAAATAGGACTCGCGGGCAGTGTTCGGAATGGTGGCCTGGTGGGAGTTTCGGCGGCTCCTGAACAGATTGCACATGGCCCCAAATTGGACCATGGCCAGCCCTCCGGCAAATACTCAGAACGGAACGTCGCGGGGGGCGAGGTCGCCCGGATCGGCGGGCTGGACGGGCTTGCGGCGCTGGCTCTTGTTCCGGTTTTCGGGGCTTCCCTTGCCCTCGCGGGCGGTGATCCGGTTGCGGATGGTGTGGTGGAGCTGCTCCAGTTGGGGCGCGGTCAGGAGTTCCTTCAGGCGTTCGAACCGGCATTTCTGGATGCCGAATTTCTGAGCCGCCACGAACACCACGTAGCCCTCCTGGATCGGGCCGCCGTTGGCCTTGATGCTGTGCCAGGAGGCGGCGTAGGCGGGCGACTGCGGTTCCACCGGCTCGGCGGCCAGCTCGGCGTGCAGGCGGAGATCGGTGGCGATGATGGCCAGCCACTTCTCGCGCTCCTCGTGGGTGTCCTGGACGTCGCCGTGGTCGCGGACCTTGCCGGTCTTGAGACCGTAGGGCAGGGCTTCCTCCTCCCGGCCCGCGAGGACGAGGAAGTGAACCATGAGATCGCGGAAATGCAGGCCGTCGCAGGCGCTGATGCCGGGGCGCTTCACGGCCGCCATCACCTCAGCGTGACGCCACTGTTCGAACGTCACACCATCCTCGATGTTGCCGACATGCTTCTGGAGGTCGAATGCCTGGCGGGCCGTGATCGCGATCTTTTGGCGCGTCTGCGGCTTGAGGTTGCCCTGGCGCTTCGGGGCTTTCTTTGCGGCCTTCTTCGCCGGGGCGCGGCCGGTGGTTTTATCGGTTTTCATGGCTGGGAGGGATGCGCACGGGGCGCGGTGGATGGGGTTTAAAAACTAGGGAAGGATTCGCGCATGGGCGCAGAAATCACCGAAGGAGTCCGGAGGGCGGAAGCCCTGCCGGGCGGGGAGAAAAATGCATTAAAAACTAAGGGCTAATGGAGGCCGTATGACACTTGCAGCACACATCTACGCCATCCTTACCATCGTGATCGCCCTTGCCTCTCTCATCGTCATGATCCGCAAATGACATCAGGAGGAAGCCCACAGCCCGCACGCCGGGCACTGTCCGCCTTTTGGGGTGTCCGTGCCGCAGGCCGAGCAGGGCTTGGCGTTTTTGATGGGAGCCGGAAGGCCAATCAGCCGGAGCCGTGGCTCATAGGGCTGGTTGGTTTCCAGCTTCAGTTCGGTGTCACTGCGATACTCCGACTTATAAGGCATGTAGTAGGAGCCTGAATCATCACACTCCCATTGGACCCGTTCCATGGAGCCGAGCAGCTCGATTGCCTTGGTGGCCTTGGGCAAGCTTTCGAAGGCAAAGGACAGGTGGCCGAAAGTGACAATGTGGACGGACTTCGATGCGTTGGTTTTTCGGGCCATGGTCAGATCAGGTTGCCGGTGGTGTCCTCGCCCTTGGTGCGGGTTTCGGGGGTGGCGTTGCGGAGGTTGAAGTGGCGGGCCTGGGCTTCGATCTTCGCGAGGTAGATCCGGCCGGTGCCGCGATCGATGACGACTCGGCGGTAGAGGAGTTTGTGCAGGCCGTCGTAATCGATCGTGCCTTCGGTTTTCTTGCGGTCCTTCACGACTGCGACCTTCACGGTCCAGGGATCTGCCTCGTCCTCAAAGAGGGGCTGTTGTTTGGGCTTTCGCTTCGCACTCATGACTGGCGGTGTTTGGTGGAGGCTGGGGGTTATGGGCGGCCGCCGCGTTTGACGGCGGCGGTGAGGCTCTTGATGTCGGCCACGGTGGCGGTTTCGTGGGGCTCGGCGGGAGCGGGTTCCGGCTTCGGTGCCGGGCGGTAGCGGGAGGCGGCCTGCTCGATCTCCGGCGGGTCGATCCACATGCGGTCCTTGATCCAGCGGGCGAGACCGCGGATGTAGGCGCCGCCGTCCTTCTTCCACTGCTCGCACTGGCACCAGGCGGCGAGGGCCGCGAGGATGGTTGCCTGGGTGGGTCGTTCCTTCACGGGGACCGCGAGCCAGGCCACCTCCACCTCGTGCTTGGAATTACGCTGGCGGGCCATCTTCGGGGCGGCCTTCCAGAGCGCGGCGAGCAGGGCCTTGTCTTCGTCGGTGAGCTTGCCCTTCGACTTGCGCTTGAGCAGCTCGATCGCTTGCTCGCAATCGTCGACGACGATCAAGCAAAGGGCGGCTTGGTCCCACTCGCTGGCGCGGGTGTGGATCTTCTCGTTGTGAGCGTGGAGATCGCGCTGGGCTTCGAGAATGGCGATGGCGTGTTTCATCGGGGAAAGTGGGGAGTGATCAGAAAGGAACCGGTGGCGGGCGGCCCGCTGCTTGCAGTCAGCGGCACGGGTGCAACCGTGGCCCGCCACCGGAGAGGGGTTAGGAGGCGTGGACTTGTTCGATGAGCTCTTCGGCTTCACGAAGGGACTCGATGGGCCACTCTGGGTCTTCGATCTCAAAGTGGCGCATGTAGTTCACCAGGTGCTCCAGGGCGGACAGAAGCCGGGGATGCTCCTCGGCCTTCCTTTCGAGTTCGGAAAGGCTGACGCCTGCCCGGGCAAGGTGGCTGGAACCAAGGGCGAGGTTGATGTCGTGCATCACGTCGTCCTGACTCTCCACTGATAGGTCGGATTGAGCGGGCATAGGTGGGTTTGGTTAGAGGCGAAGAACGGACAGGAATGTCCTCGCTCCCAGTTAGACTTCGTCGTCGGTGGCGGTCTTGATGCGGTTCGCGTCGTCGCTCTTGGATTCGATGAAGAACGATTCCTTGGTGTCGACCCGCAGGCCGAGTTCGGCGAGCTGGGCCTCGGTGAGCTTCGCGCCCTTGAGCTTCTCCTTGTCGATCTCCTCGACGACGCGGACGTATTCCGTGAGGCCGCGATCCTTGAGGCGGGCGAGCACCGTTTCCCAGGTGTGGTTCTTGTTGAGCAGGCACAGGGCGGGCGTGCCCTCGCGGATGCCGAAGCGTGCCAGGGCGGACGCGGCCGACTTGAGCTTGCCGAAGAGCGAGGCCTTCTTCGCCTTGCAGTAGGTGGCGCAGAGGTTGGTGAGCGCCTTGATCAGCGTGCCCTTTTCCTCAATCTGCGCATCGTGCTTGGTGCGGACCTTCTGAAGGTCGATGTCGCGGGCGGCTTCAAGGCCCCGCTTCTCGGCTTCCAGCACCGCGACCTTGTCGACGGTGGCGTGAAGGTCTTCGGTGGTTTCGATCGCGGGCAGTTTGGATGGTTTCGATTTGGCCATGGTGGTGGGTGGTTTGCGTTGGAGGTGGGTTATTCGACCGGCGGGCATTCGCCGGGGTATGGGGGAAGGTCGGTCCAGTGGGTGACGGGCGACTGGAACGGGAGGCCGCAGAGGGACAGCCAGCCGTCGCGCTCATCGAAGTAGCCCGAGTTGATGTCGCCGCCGGAGAAGACCAGGACGTGCCCTTCGGGCTTGCTGGTGGCAGCGTCGTTCCAGATGTCCGGGCCGCCGCCGTCCATCGCGAGATCCATGAGGAACCACGCTTGGATCTGGCGGGCGTAATCGCGGAGGCGCTCGACGATCGGGACGCCGGCCGATTGCTGGGCCTTCATGTTGCCTGCGACCACGTCGAGATACTCGGCGATCTCATCGGCCATCTTCGCGCCATCGGACGAGGAACTGGCCAGGACGGCACCGAGGGAATCGCCCTCGGCGAGTTGGTGGAGGTCGGCGGCCTGGGCGAGCATCTCGGCGACCTGTTGTTCGTCGATGATGTCCGGGATGACGGGGCGTGGAGCGATCATGGCTTCGTTTGCTGGGCTTCGAGCTGGCTGCGGAGATCGCCCAGGGCGGCGAGGCTCCGGCCGATGTGGGCTTCGGTGCGGCGGATGGATGCGATGGTCTTGTCCTTCTCACGGCCCAGCAGATGGGCGTGCGTTTCGAGGGTTTCCGACCAGGCGTCGAACAAGGCCGATGCGGCGGCGGTGGTGGGTAGATCGGTTTTCATCGGTCGAGGGATTCGCGGATTTCGCGGAGGGCGGCGCGGGTGTCCTCCCGTTCGTGATCGGGGCGGGGCTTCGCGTTGAGGTGCTGCTGGTGTCTCCAGCCGCGATACCATTCCTGGCGGTCGTGGCCGGAGACGCGGGCGTCATCGAAGTGACAGGGCTTGCCCTCGGTGAAGGCGTCCCGCCCGCGATCGAACCAAAGGACTTTGCGGCTCATTTGGCGGCGGTGGAGAGGGTGGCCAGGTTGTCGAAGGCCTCGACGAAGTGCGCCCAGGTGTAGGTCTCATTGCGGCGCTTGGCGCGGCGGGCACCGCTGCGGAGGTGGACGTTGAACTTGCGGAGGCCGTGCGCGTCCACGAGGTCTTTGACGATCTCGGCGGCGTCCGGCTCAGCCGCTCCAGGTGTGGCCAGGCCGAAGTGTTTCAGCATCGCCTCGTAGTCCTTGCGGGTGGACTTCCCGGGCAGGCGGAACTCGTAGCCCCGGTCCAGGAGCTGGCTGAGGATCTCCTTCTGCGTGCCGGTCTTGAACTCGCTGATCATCCGCTCGGTGCCGATCAGGGCCATGCCGCAGCCGGAGCGGTCGTAGATCTCGCGGAGGAACTCGCAGCAGTTCGCGGCCATGTCCGGGCGCATCGTGGCGAACAGCTCGTGCAGCTCATCGACGATCAGGAGCCGCTGGCCAGCGGACAGCACGCCGACGATCTTCTCGCGGACGGTGAACTGGTTCTGGTTCTTCACCGTGACGCCGAGCGAGCGGGCCACGTGGTGGACGAACTGCGGGAAGGTGCAGCGGGCCAGGCAGCGGACGTAGACCGTCTTGCCATGGTTGTTCAGGCGGCGGTATTCCTCGGCCACGGTGGTCTTGCCGATCCCCTTCTCTCCCCACAGCAGGCCGACAAGGTTCAGCTCGCGGAGTTCGTCGAAGATCTCGAACATGCGCTTGGCCAGCGCCGTCATCGTGAAATCCGGATTGGCGACGGTGCCCTTGAAGGCCACCCGGCTGTTTTCGAGGCGATCGCACACGTTGCCGATGTTGCCTTCGTAAACGCCACGGAAGACGCGGGTCAGCGTGGTGGAGTGTTCGCCGCTGTGCTTGGCGAGCTGGCGGAGCGTCCAGCTCTCCTCCTTGGCGAGGTAGTACCAGAAGCGCAGGGTCTCCTGCTGCTCCTCATCGAGCGCCTTGATGACGAGTTCGAATTGATCGGGAGCGATGCCGTAGTTGGTTCCGGCGTGGGGGCTTCTAACGGTGGAGTCTTGTTCTTTCATGGGGTGGCGGTGTGAGAGGTGGGGAATCAGTCGTCGAGGGAGGCGAAGGGGTCGTGGATCACGGGCGCGGGTGGGGCCGGTTGCGGGCCGGGCTCGGCGTCCCAATCGCGCTCGCTGCCACGGCCCTGCAGGCGGTTTGCAGCAGCGGTGCGGTGGCCTTTCTTCCCGGCCTCGGTGCGGGCGGCGGCGATCTCTTCCGGGGTCACCGGCTTGCCGCTCACGACGCGGGCATTGTGGGCGCGGAGGTCTTGCGCCTCCTGCACCACCTCGGTGTGGATGATGCGGCTCGGCTCCAGGATGTCGGCGACGCGCTCGTGTTTCTCGATCGCGGCCTCGCGGAGGTCGTTGCTGCGGATCTCCGGGCGGGACTCGAAAGGCGCGGCGGAACCGAAGGCATCGGGATCGATGGGCAGCACCTTCTTGAAGAGCGGCACCTCGCCGAGCGGGCGGCCCTTGGCATCCATCACGAAGGCCGTGGCGCTGTTGTAGGGATTGGCGAACATGCTCACCTTCTCGCCGTGCGCGATCTCGCCACGGCTGCGGAGGAAGCGGGATTTGTAGATGAGCGGCTCGGCGGAAATGTCCTTGTCCTCGAATTCCAGGAAGCCGCGTTTGCAGGTCACCTCGCGGGCCAGATCGCCGCCGATGATCTCGCAGTAGACGGAGGCGGGAAGCGGCAGGAACGACTTGCGGGCCGGTTCGTGGATCTCGATCGGGCTGAGGTTGCGGCGGCGGCTCCAGTCCTGCGGAGCCGCATTCGCGCTGTGGCGGATGATGGCCTGCGAGGCTTCCGGCAGTCCGAGGAAGGCCTGCTCGTTGAGGAACAGCCCGCTGCCAGGAAGCGCGGTGTATTCGGTGATGACGTGGCCGAGCGCTTCCCAGTCCTGAAGCTCGTGATCGGTGCGGGCGTTCAGCCCGTGCTGGTAGTAGTCGGTGACGAGCGGCCAGAACTGGGTGTGGAAGTCGAGGGCGGGCAGCTTGAGCTGGTCGAGGCGCTCCGGGAATTTCTTCAACACATCGCGGACGATGCGGGAGATGTAGGCGAGCTGCCGATCGGTCGTGACGGGGCGGTGGTCGCTGTCCAGGCCGGTCTGGAGCAACAGGTGCCCGAGGTCGTTGTGGATGAGGCTGTGCACCACTTCCAGCGCGGCCTTGGCGCGGAAGTTGCCGCCCTCGCTGCCGCTCCAGAATCCGCACAGCGCGGCCTGCTTGCCTTCGATCGGCTGGCGCTCCACGCGGATCATGCCGCCGGTGGCATCGTAGAGGATGCGCTCGATGTCCTCGCTGATCGCGGCGGTGCCGTGCTCCGCCATATACATCGTGCCGCGTGGCGAGTAGCCGAAGTTCCAGAGATCCCCCGCCAGGTAGAAGCGCATCTCGCGCATCTTGAGGTTTTCGAATCCGGAGCCGTCTTCCTTCCGCATGCGCGGCTTCGCGCCGTAGTTGTAGCGGCAGGCGCTGAACAGATCGAGCGAGCCGAGTTCCAGCACGCGGGTCAGCTCGCGCTTGCGGCCGACGGTGACGAAGTTGTCGTGCCACACGTCGTCCAGTTGCCGGACGGCTCCCGGCCACAGGCCGACGCGGGTGGTGAGCACGGTGGGCAGGAAGGGATTCGTCTTGCTGCTGGTGCCAATGCGGATCGAGCGGCGGCGCGCCTGGTTCGTCTCCTCCTGGACAATCGCGTAGAGGCGTCGGTCGCTCCACCCTTCCGGCAGTTCCGGCCATCCCACCCAATCCTCGTAGCCGGGGATCGTCTTCGCCCGGGTCTTCCAATCCTGACGCAGCTTGCGGAAGGCGGCGCGGCCGTTGCGCTGGTGTTTCTCGAAACGGCGGGCCAGTTCGGCCCGGAACACCGGCAGGCTGGTGCGGGCCATTTCCGCCGGGGTCACCATGCGGCGGCTGTCCACCAGCACCTTCCAGTCCCCGCCGCTGTTACGAAGATCATCGTATTTCCGGCGGGCGGTGCTGTAGGAGATGCCGAGGCGCTGGGCCATCTCCTGAAGCCACTTCGTGACGCCGCGCTTCGGGGCCTCCGCGAGTTCACGCAGCCAGGCGCGGACGAGCGGCCGGTGATCGAGGGGCACGTCCTCCCAATCCTGGGAAGCGTAGTCGGGGTGAACGATGGTGAGGTGCATGGGTGAAGAGTTTGCTGGTTTTCAGTTGGCAGTTTTCAGCAAGACGGAGAGTGCCGAGTCAGCAGTGATTAGTGATCAGCGGAGGAATGGGGCGAAGATCACCACGATGCAGAACACGATCTGCACGACGCAGGCGGCATAGGTGGCGATCGCCAGCCAGACGTGACGGGGGCCGAACTCGACCACGTGGCAGAAACGGAACTGCAACAGGGCGGCGGCGAGCAGGAGATGGGGTGTCAGGTCCATGGCGGTCACTTGATCCGGGTTTTGACCTGGTCGTGTTGGGACTTCAGGAACTCGGCGGCTCCCTTGAGATCGGCCTGCGGGAGGTCGTCGAGCTGGCCGAGGGACACGGCCTTGTGCCATCGCTCGATCAGGCCGTTGAAGGCGTGGCGGGCTTCCTCGATCCGCTGCTGCTTCTCCTGAGCCTTGGTAAGCGGCGCGGGGGTTGCGGTCTCCTCTTCCTCCTCGGGCTCGTCCTCGTCGTCCCCGGCGATGTAGGTGATCGCGGTGGAGGGCTTCGGGATCTGGCGCTTCTTGCCGACGCCCCACTCCACGGCGAGCTGCTGGAGCGTCTCGCCATCGGCCTTTTTCGAAACGGCGGTGCTCAGGGTCTTGAGCTGGCCTTCCTCCCACTCGGTCATCGGCTGCTCGAAGGGCAGTCCCTGCAATTCGGGCAGATGCTTTTTAGAGGCCTTGGCCATGTCCATCAGCCGTTGACCCCAGCGGATGGAGAAGTCGAAAACCGGCTCGTCCGCGCCCTTGAATCCGTCGAAAAGCGCTTCCCACTTGCCATGCTTGGTCTGCTTTTTCAGGTCGAGCAGGGCGTGCCCGGCCATGATCAGGTGGGCGCAGGATTGGCGGTGGTGGTGCTGCGCGGCCTGCCAATGGTGGTTGATGGCGGCGGCTCCGGTGGCGGCCAAAAACGAACTCGTGTTCGTTTTTGCCAGCGTTCCGGCCGGGGGCAGCACCTCCATGTCGATGACTTTGGGGGCGTTCTTGGGAGTCTTCTTGGATGGCATGGGTGGAAATCAGGAAAGGGATTCAGCGGATTCGGAGAGGCTGGCGGCGCGGCGTTCGCGCCAGGCGTCCTTCCATTCGGCGAGCTTGCGCTCCTGGCTGGTGCGGTTCCGCAGCCACCGGTCGCAGGCGCGGTCGAAGTCGTAGAACTCGTAGAGGGTCGGGCTTTCGTCCCGGGCCATGCGGTCTTCGGTGATGCGGTCGATGCCGATGGCGAGGGGCACCCCTCCGGCGGACGATGCGGGGCGGCGGCTCATGGTCAGGCGCGTTCGATGGGGCAGCGGGCGATCCGGCGGGCGGGGCGGTTGAGGCGGGCCGGGCCGTCGTTCGACTCGATGAAGAGGAAGAGTCGGTGCAGCGCGTTGCAGCCCTTGGCGATGATCACGACCGCGACGGCCAGGATCAGGAGGGCGAGGATGCCGAGGCCGGATTCCACGCAGAGGAGGACCGCACCGGCGGTGAGCGCAGCGGTGCCGATGAGGGCCACGGCGATCGCGGGGATGGCAAAGCACGCGAGGGTTTTCATGTCAGTGGGTGCGGGTGATGAAGGACCGGCGGATGGCTTCCAGGGCGAGGGCTTCGGCCCGCTGGATCTCGCGGATGGTCATGCCGAGTTCGCGGGCGAGCTGGCGTTGGGAGATCCGCCCGGGCGGCGGCACTTCGCCGGACGCCTGGCGCTGGTGCAGGGAGAGCACGCGCTGATCGAAGGCGAGTTGTTCGGGGGTGCGATCGTCGGACATGGGTGAGGGTGATCAGTGGGCTTGAGGGGGAACGGACGGACGGCCACAGTCCGGGCATGGACGAGGAACTAGTGAGACTGCGGGAACGAGTTGCCGCGCTTGAAGCCCGGCTAGAAGAGCAGGCAAAGCAGCACCGATGGCTCGTAGATCTGTTCCACCAGCGTGACCGCTTGGTGCATGAGACATGGTGCCAAACCACGGAGATCCTGCGGCTGGCCTGGGAGTGCTTCGGGACCCGAGCAGCCAGCTCACTGCCTGCGACGCCGTCAGCAGCTCCGGCGCAAGACCCAGGTCCTCCACGCAATCCCCCAGCAGGACCCGGATCAGGAGAAGGCGGTTGAAGGTGTCGTCGGTCATGATCAGCGGGTGGCTTGCTGTTGGTGGCGGGTGAGGACGGCGATGGCTTCGGTGAGGCCGCGGGCGTAGTTCCGGTGGGTCGCTCCGGATTCGATCCACTTCCGAGCCGTGGCCTCGCGGGCCATTTCCCGTTCATCGTCGCGCAGCTCGGTCAGCTCGCGGATCGCCGCCGCGAAGGCATCGGTGTTAGAGGCGGGGGTGGTCATGGCTGTTGCTTCAGCACTTCCTCCAGTTGGAGTTGACGTTCTTCCGCGTCTTTAAGCGTGGCTTCCAAATTCGAAGCCGCCACTCGCTCGGCCGAGCCACTTGGAAACAAGAGGCACAATCCGTGAGCCACCATGATGCGGCGACTAATCGGAAGGCCCTCCGAATGGGAGAGGGAGAGACTCGCCACCTCTCGGCGGCATTCGTCGTCAAAATTCTTGTCGATCGAATCGCTCATCGGATGCCGAGTTCGCTGAGGATCAAGTTCAGGGTCTTAGGATTTTCCCCGTGATTGATCGCTCGGTTTACGGTGTTGCGGGCACGGCCGATGGCCTTGGCGAGGTCGCTTTGGGTCCAGCCCTTTCGAGCCAGCTCCACATCGACGGCGCGCCTGCGGGTCTCCGTAGCTTTTGGTTTTTGGTTGCGGGCTCCTGTCATTTCTGAACAACTTGTTCAGCGGCACAGTGAACTTTCTGTTCATTGGCGCAAGACAAAAATGAACTCTTCTGAAACCTTTGTTCAGCGATTTGCCGTCCTGATGGCCAAACGTGGGATCAAAAGTCGGGCCGAATTGGCCACGTTGCTTAATATTTCAAGGACTCAGCTTCACTACATCGAGAAGGGAGAGAAAGATCCTCAGCCTCGAATTTTGGAAAGATTGAACGAATTGGAGAGAGAGTCAGGAATTCAAGGTGAGCAATTTGTTCAGATCGCTCAAGTGGGAGAAGCTCCCCCGCCAAGGTTTCCACCGAAAAGAACGACTCGCTACATTCCCGTGATCGGGATGGCCCACGCTGGAGAAGCGCAGAGCTACGAAGAGCTCCATTGTGATCCAGAGGACCACGTGCCCACCGAATGCCGCGACGAGAAAGCATTCGCGGTCCGGCTGGAAGGCGACTCGATGGAGCCGGAATACAAAGAGCGCGATCTCCTGATCTTGATGCCGGAGCGCCGCATTTACACGAACTGCCTGGCTGTGTTGAAGCTGGCCAACGACGGGGTGGTGTTTCGCCGAATTGAAATTCGCGGCGACACGATCCGATTGATCCCGCTGAACAGGCGCTATGAGCCTGACGTGATCGAAAAGAAGGATGTCACGTGGGCCTATCCGGTTTACGGCATGTGGAGACAAATCACCAACTGACCCATGAAGGATTCTCTCCCTTTTCAATTGGGCGTATTGACGGTGACCGCGCTGCTGCTGGTGAGCTGCGACAAAAGCGATGACGTCAAGCCGCTGACCTCCAGCGCTCAGCCGGACTCGGTTTTAAAGAACCCTGAGATTCGCCGGGAAATACGCAATCTTGACGGCGCGGCGTTGCTAGTTGAGGTGAACGAATTGCTTGGGAAGCGGGTCAAGGCTGTCCAGCAACGTATGGAAATCCGACAGGAAAAAAGCAGGGCTCTAAGATTGGGCCCGATGCCAGAAGAGCAGGACAGGAAAACCAAGGAGCTGGAGCTCGACTCGGACATCGCCTGGAAGCTGCTAGACCAGAAGCGCGCCAACCTGGATCGGGATGCTGAGAAGTCCGACAATCTACAGCTCCATCTCATGCTGGAACAAGACGATCACCTTGGCAAAGCCGACAAGTTTGACGCTGAGTCTCATGAACAGGCCTTGGATTTCAAACGTGACCCGGCAGGGGCAACGAAGGTTTCCTTGGCTCTGGGGGATAAGGCCCGTTTCGAGCTGAACGAGGCTGTCCGATTGCAACGCGAGTGCGCGGAGATCAGGGCAAAGCAAGCCGCCCAAAAGTAAAAAATCCGGCTGTGCTATAGTCGGGGCATGAGGCCCGACGGGAATCACGAGCTGGACGCCCTGCCCCTGTTTTCCTGGGCAGAGGAGAAGCACGTGGTATCCCCGCGCACGGGGGCGAAGTTGCCGCGCTGGGGCAGCGTGGCGAAGGCGTGCGAGCTGCTCGACGATTGCGACCGGGAAACGATCTACATCCTGATCAAGTCCGGCGCGATCCGCGGCTACAAGCGGCGGCCGGACCGGGAGAACTCGCATTGGCGGGTCGATCTCCTGTCCGTCTGGCACCACAAGCAGAGCCAGTTCAGGCAGATCGGTTAGAGCCTCCGGAGGCGGTTTTCGGGGGTGCCTCCGGACCGAGTAGCGGCAAGTGGAGGTAGGTGGAGGCGGGTGGCGAATCAACCGCCGCGGGGTCCGGCAAGGTGGGCTCCTCGCAAGAAACCACCCACCCCATGAACGACCGACTCCAATCCCACGTCCGGCACATCCTGACCGCGTTGTTCGCCGGTCTCGTCCTGTTCCTGAAACACAAGTTCATCTCCCAAGGCGCGCTGATCGACATGGTCGGCACGAGCCTCAACAACGCGATCGATCCGGCCACGCTGGTGATCGCCGGTTACATCGGCTCCGTCCTGGTGAAGGCCGTGGGCAAGTGGCCGTGGCTTTCCTTCTTCATCGGCAAAGGCGCGGGCTCCGGGGGGAGCGCCGCGCTGATGCTGGTGACCTGCACGGCGTTCGCGCTCCTGGCGGTGTCGCTGACGTCGTGCAGCACCACTTCCATCACGCGGACCGACGCGAAGGGCTACAAGGTCGTGACCGAGACGAAGGCCCTGGACACGGGTTTCGCCTCGCTGGCCGGGCAGCTCATCCAGGGGCTGACGGGTGCCAAGGCCCCGAAGCCACCGAAGGCGGCGAAGGTGCAGCCGATGCCGATCCGCGTGCTTCCGAAGGCGGAAGCGGAAGCCGCCGTGGTGAACGCCACGAAGTGACCCCTTTGCGGCGAGCGGTGCCGATGCGCACCGCGTGAGGGCAGAGATCCGCGAGCCGGATCGAGGACGCCCCGCCGCACAACTTTCCAACCACGGGACAGGAATGTCCCTGCCCCCAGCCAGCGCATGCAGACCGCCGCGATCGATTTCCACCACCCGTTTTTCGGCACGCTGATCGGCGTGCTGATGATGGCCGGAATCGTCGGCCTGCTGTTCCGCATGCTGCTGCGCGCCCTCGATCGAACCCACGGCATCAACCCTTCCAAAGACGATGAGTGATCTCCCACAACTCACCCGCCAGATCCAGGCGCGCCTCGGCGTGACGGTGGATGGCACCTACGGCCCGGCCACGGCCGCCGCCATCCTGGCCGCGCTGCCCGCTCCGGCGGTCGCCACGCCCGCACCGATCCCGCCCTCCGGCGACATCGACAGCCGCACGGCCGGAGTCTTCGCGAAGCTCGATCCGAAGATCGTGCCGAACTTCCGCGACTTCTATCGCCAGGCCAATGCCCGGCTTGCCGATCGCGGGCTCTCCTACGTCGCGGTGCAGGGCACCCGCACGATGGCCGAGCAACAGGCGCTCTACAACCAGGGTCGCACCACGCCGGGTCAGATCGTCACCAAGGCCAAGCCGGGTTCCTCCTGGCACAACTTCGCCGTCGCCGTCGACTTCGGGGTGTTCCGTGGCGGCAGCTATCTGGACGAGCACGAGCCGGGCCTCGCCGACAAGATCCATCGCGAGATCGCGACAGCCTTGGCGGATGAATGCGGCCTCGCCTGGGGCGGTGACTGGACGTCGATCAAGGATTTCCCGCACTACCAGCCCGCGTCGTTGCCCGCCTCGCCCAACGACCACTACCGCGAACTCTTCCAAGAGAAAGGGTCCGTGCTGTGATCGATCCATTCGCCGAACTCGTGCATGCCAGAGGCTGCGGTTGCGCGGATTGCCAGGGAGCGCGCCCGGGACCGCCGATCAAGTTCGCGGCCCCGGTTGTTGCCGCCGGTGCTCCGGTGATCTGCAACGGCGAGCTGATGTTCCGGCAGGCCTGCGACGCCACGAGCCGCCGCGAGTTCGTGATGGGAGTCACGTCCAGCTCGCTGCGTGAGCTGGACGCCTACCTGGAACGCAAGGCGGTGCTCACCGGCACGCCTGGCGACCTGTGGGCGGACGTGATCCACGAGATCCGCAGGCGGTGGTTGAAGGGAGGTGCGCAGTGATGTTGGCGATGATCCTCGCCGAAGCGGCGGCCGCTCCGGATTCCCAGCTCTCCGGCGAGTGGGTGCTCAAGATGATCGGCGCGCTGTTCGCAGGGCTCGCCCTGATCGTTCCCGCCCTGGTCGGCGTGCACCGTCACGCCACGACGAAGGAGCGTGAGCGCCATCGCAACGTCACGGTGCAGGCCCCGTTCCCCACGGTCTCGGTGCAGGCGAACAACCCGCCGCATCCATCCTGGGACCAGCACCAGGCGCTGGCCGCCCGCGTCGATCTGATCGAGACGGCCGTGGAGAAGCTCCGCACGGAGCAGGCCGCCCAATTCAAGGAGATCATCACCTCCGGCCACGAGCGGGAGAAGAACATCACCGCCGCCTTCAACGACAAGATCGATGACGTCGCCCGCGATTGGCACGGCCGCCTCGATCTCATCTTCCTGCACTTCGGCATCAAGACCCCATCGCGCAAGCAATGAACCCGCAACGCACATCCCAGATCCGCAAAAGCATCCTCACCGCGCTCAAGCGGGCGGATGGGTATGCCCTGGTGGACGAGTCGCTGCGTTCCCACGTGAACGGCCTGACCCGCCCGCCCATCGAAGACGACGAGTGGACCGAGCACATCCAGTGGCTGGAGGAGACCAAGCGCATCGTGAAGGTGCCCTGCGAGATCGATGAAACGATCGTGCAATGGGCGATCACGGAGCGGGGCGAAGGACTGTTGGCCAAATTCAACTGACCGGGTGAATGCTGGACCCAGATCAAGATCCGCGCCCGGACGCGAAACTGCAGAACCTCTCCGACGAGGAGCACGAGGTGCTGTGGCGCTTCCGCCATCCGGAGAAAGGCGGCAAGAAGCTGAAGCTCGATGCCATCCTGGTGGAAATTCCATTGCGCTACGGCTTCACCGTGGCGTTGTCCACCTTGTCGGACTTCTATCGCTGGCTGGCATTCAGGCGGCGCATTGCCGAGGCGAAGCGCCGGGCGAACCAAGCGAAGGCCGAGCTGGCGAACGATCCGAGCATCACGCCGGAGGAGCTGGACCGTGTGGCGCAGATCGTCTTCACGTCCGAGGCCACCGAGAACCTGGACATCAAGGGCTACGTCGCCCTGGCGAAGCTGCGGCTGGCCAAGGAGAAGCACTCCCTGGAGCGGCAGAAGCTGGAGCTGGCGACGAAGACCAAGTTGGAAGCCGGACTCGATGCCTTGCTGGGCGAGATCCAGGGCAACGACGCGGCAATGAAGATCTGGAAGCAGCTCAAGGAGGTGCTGGCGCAATGAGCCTGATCAATCGCCTCGACGAACGGCTGGCGAAGGACGGCACCAAGGAGGTGCCTAAGATCGGCAGCTTCCGGGAGTTCCTCGAAAAGCACGCCAGGGCGCGGACGCCCGATGGCCGTTACGTGCCGTATTCCCTGGAAGGGCGCGAGGCGCTGATTCCGGTCATCGAATACATCGACCTGGTGCTCGGCTCCCACACGGGCGTGCCGCTGGAGGATTCCGTGCTGGCTCTGTGCGGCGGCGCGCAGTTCGGCAAGACGATCCTGGAACTGAACCTGATGGCCTACATGACGGCGATCCGGTTCCAGAACGTGGGCCTCTACCTGCCGGACGAGAACCTGGTGGAAGGCGTGGTCGATTCGAAGCTGCGGCCGGACGTCATCCAACAGATCGATTTCCTCGGCCCGCTGATGACGGTGGGCAAGGCCAAGGACAACCGTGGCCGGGCGCTCAACCGTAAGGGCGCATTCTCCGTGAATGATGGCAAACGCAACGCCGTGGGGATGATCATGGGGATGAACAAGATCCCCACGACCTTCTCGATGGAGCTGGCCGCCGAGGATGAGAAGGACGACATCCCGCCGAAGAACTCGAAGTATCTCGTGGGCCGCATGGCGGCGGGCAAGCTGCGCTTCCGCATCTCGATCGGCACCCAGCGCATGCACGGTGCCGGGCAGAACAAGGAGTGGGAGGACGGCAGCCAGGGCATTTCCGTTTTCGATGTGGGCGGCGGCAAACAGATCCGCCTGGAAACCTCGTGGCCGCAATGCTGCCGCCTGGCGGTGGATGGCGTGCCGAAGCCGAGCGATCCGAAGCTGACCCACACCGGCCAGTTCGAGAACGAGAAGAAGGAACGCTGGCCCTACAAGCCCGGCCAGGTGTTCTACCTCGCCGATCCGGAGACGGGAGCGGTGGTGGACCGCCGCAAGCCGATCGAGAAGCACCTGGTGCCGGATCGCATCGAGATGCGGAATGTGTCCTTCACGATTCCGCAGCTCGCGATCGACGCGATCGATCTCAACCAGATCGTGAGCCGCTGGCAGGCGGCGGTCATCGATCCGGACAGCATGATCGTGTTCTGCTGCGAGGTGCTGGCCTTGCCGAAGAACGCCACGCAGGCGCTGTCCCCGGAGATCCTGATCCGCAGCCGCGGGGCGGGAGAACCGTTCAACTTCGCGCTGGCGCTGCGCCCTGGTACCACCGGTTACGGCGGACTGGACACGGGCAACCGCTGCTGGTTCGTGGCCCGCGAGGTCGCCAGCGAGGTGGAGAAGCGCATCGTCCACGCCGAGGAGATCCCGATTGCCGACGTCGTGCGGCGGGCCGAAACGCTCTTCCACAAGATCGGTCTGACGGCGTTGTTCGTCGACGCCCGCCCGGCGGTGAACGAAGCGCGCCAGCTCTGCTACAAGCTCAACGGCCTGGAAGGCATCAAGTGGCCGAAGGTTTCCGATCCGGAGAACTCGCGGATCGAGTTCCCCGGCGGCCTGGTGTGGGACGGCAAGAACAGCGAATGGAAGGGGCTCAAGTGCGCGGTGGTCGAGTTCACGCGGCCCCAGGGCGGCGGCATCGTCCAGGAGATCGGGCAGGAGCAGGCCGACGGCATCACGCGCTACTATCCGGTCATCAAGTGCAACCGCTTCGACACGATCGACCGCGTGGTGAATGAATTCCTGACGCCGGAGGAGAACGTCTATCGCCAGCACAAGGGCGAGGTGTTCCAGGAACCGGTGATGCGCCTGCCGGTGCAGCCGCCGGGAAGCCCGGCCATCCTGCAGACGCTGGACCGCCATCTGATCACCGGATCGGCCCGCGAGGAGAAGAACGGTGAGAAGGGCGACTATGTCGACAAGTGCGAGAACCACCTGACCCTGGCAGACGCCTATTCCGGCCTCGCGGAGCAGGTGGTGAAGGCGGCCGTGGGCAAGCGCGCCCCGATCAAACCACGCCCGGGCGGCAAGCGGACCCGGAACAAGGAAAGGAGCCTCAAAGGGGTATGAGCGAGAAACGCGCCAGAATCGATTTTAAGGGGGGGTTAGATTTGGGAGCCAAGATCATCCGGCTTTCCGTTCCTAACCGTTTTGCAACGGGTTTGCGCCGTTTTGCAACGGGGTCCGCGACCCTTCCGGGGAAGGAGGTCCGCCGATGAGCCGGGAAACCACCCTTCCGACCCGTTCCGGCGGGTTCTTCGGCCGGATGCGCGGCATCGTGAACCGGGCGGTGATGTCTGTCAGCTACCGATTCCACGTGGCGGCGGCGAACTCGTGGCGGGACACCTACAATCCGCTGCGGAGCCTCACCATCCAGCGGGCCGTGTGCCTGCTGGAGGAAGGCGAGCGCGGGGCGTTCGCGGACCTGATGTGGACCTACCGCTACATCGAGATGCAGGACGCCACCCTGGGCGCTCTGATCGAGCGCCGGACGTCCGCCATCCAGGAGCTGGATTGGAACATCGTGATGCGGGTCGACGTTCCGGCGGGGAAGACCGGCGTGGCCAAGCGCCAGAAGGCCGCGCTGGAGGCGACCTACAAGCGGATCAAGAATCTCAGCGCCGCCTTCGAGCATCTCGCGATGGCGAGCTTCCGTGGCTTCTCCCGGCTGGAGAAGGTGACCAACGGCGATGGCGAGATCATCGCGCTCGCTCCCGTGGACCAATGGTTCTGGGTGCGCCAGGGGCTTTACGGTGCCTGGAAATACAACCGCAGCGCGACGTTCGGCACCAATGCCGGCGAAGAGGTTCCGGAGCCGCGATTCATTTCCCGCGAGGTGGCCCGGCCGATCAACCGCGTGGCGCTCATCGCCTACGTCCGGAAGGGCCTGTCTCAAAAAGACTGGGACGGCTTTATCGAACAGTTCGGCATCCCGGCCGTCTTCATCGTGATGCCGGAGAACGTTCCGTCCGACAAGGAGGACGAGTATCTCGAAGCGGCCGACCAGATCACCAGCGACGGCCGTGGCGTGTTGCCCGGCGGGTCGAAGGTCGAAACCGTCGACAACGGAGCGCGTGGCAACAATCCGTTTAAAGAACATCTCGCCTACCAGGATGAACAGGTGGTGCTGCGTGGCACCGGCGGGATGCTCACGATGCTGGCGCAGAGCGGCAGCGGCACCCTCGCGGGCAATGCGCATGCCGATACCTTCGCCGCGATCGCCCGGGCCGAGGCCGCGGAGATCTCCGAGATCCTGCGAGCCGCCATCGACGCCGAGGTGATCGAAGCGGAAACACCGGGCGAGGAAGCCTGGGCGCGCTTCGAGCTGGCGGCCAACGAAGAACAGGACAGCAGCCAGGTGGTGAAGGATGCGTGCCTTCTCAACAGAAGCGGCTTCACCGTCGACCCGGCCTACATCGAAGAGAAGACCGGATACAAGATGGTGCTCGCCCCGTCCGTGCAGACTCCCGAGGGGAAACTGCTCAACCGACTGATGGGCCTGGCGGGCCGGACCAGCCGCAACGACTTCAAGCGCCATCCCGAGGACATGCTCCGGATCGTGGGGAACATCTTCAATCGCCAGCCCTCCGAGGAAGGATGGAAGAAGTTCGGCCGTGAGACCGGCACCCTGGGCATCCCGCGGGAGATCATGCCGCAGATCCAGAGCGGCAACCGGGCGGCGATGGTAAACTTCCTTCGCGCCCGTGGCATCGACTACACCAAGGAGTCGGTGAAGCCCGCGGACCTCAAGCCGACGCAGGCCGAGTATTCGCCCGCGAAGGTGGCGGCCGCGAAGGCCCACCAGGGCGCGCAACGCGCCATCCTGATTTCGTCCGACAACCACGTCGTCGACGGGCATCACCAGTACAAGTCCGCCCTGGAAGACGGACCGAACGTGCCGATGGATGTGTTCCGGATCGACGCGCCGATCATGGCGGTCATCGGCCTGCTGCTCCAGATGGAGAGCACCGGCCAGGCGCTGATGAACCGGCACTACTCCGCCGAGAACGGCGACACCTTCCAAGACTTCATCCGGGCGGTGCGCGGCGACAAGGAGGCCGATGCCATGGGCCGGACAGCCTCGATGCAAAAGCTTTGCAACGCCCTTTCCGCGGACTTGCAGCCGCTCGGCGAAGCCCTGGCAGGTGCCCTCGCGGCCGGTGACGAGGCGGCGATGCGGGCGGCGCTGAAGAAGATCTCGGCGGACATGCCCGACTTCCTGCAATCCCCCGAACTGGAGGCCGCTCTGGGCGAGGAGCTGGCAGCCGCCCTGATCCAACCCAAATCCGATTCCGAATGAGCCACCCCATCCACAACCGCAAAGGCGAAGTCCCGGCCGACGGCTGGTTTGAGATCGAAGCCCCCGGCACCTATCCGGCGGGAGTCGATGAAGACGAGAACCCGCGTGAGCAGGTGCTCGATGACATCGCCTTCAAGTCGATCGTCAACCGCTTCCAATCCGACAAGGCGGCCGCCGGTGCCACATGGGCCGGTCTGCTCGTGGACCATGACCATCTGTCCCACGACATGGACAAGAGCACGGCGGCGATGGCCTGGGCGCAGGATGTGCAGGTCCGCAACGGCATCCTGTGCGCGAAGCTCGACCTGACCGACATCGGCGAGCCCGCCGTGAGGAACCGTCGATTCAAGTTCTTCTCCACCGAATACGACGCCGGGGATCTCGAAGACCTCGGCGGCGGCAAGGTGAGGCCGCTGCGTTTGGCGGGACTCGCCTTCACGAACCGCCCCAACAACCGGGGCCGGATCAAACCGATTTCGAACCGTGCCGAGGCTGGTGCCAAGGGCGGGCAGAAAACCGAAACCACAACACAACCGACGATGAAGAACATCGCCACCGCACTGGGGCTGCCCGCCGATGCCGACGAGGCCGCCATCCTTTCCGCGATCGCCAAGCTGAAAAGCGACCAGGCGACCGCCGAAACCGAGAACAAGGAGAACGCCGCTGAGACGATCATGAATCGTTTCGGTGATCGCGTCCCCGAAGCCGCACGCGCTGGCTGGAAAGCGCATCTCATCCTGAACCGCAAGGCCACCGAGGAGCTGATGGAAACCACCTTCCCGAAGCAGGAAGTGAAGGAAGTCGAAAAGAAGCCGGTCGCTCCGATCCACAACCGCGAGAAGGCGAAAGCCCCGGACGCGGTGAGCGATGGCGGCACGGAGCAACAGCAGGCCGCCGGGAAGAAGAAGGCGGCCGCGATCCGCAACCGTGCCGCCGAGATCCAGCGCACCGAACGCATCCCGTGGAACGCGGCCTTCAACCGCGCCGCTGGCGAACTGTCCTGATCCAACCCCACCCACACCCAACCTCAACCCGATAGTTCCGATCCCATGAACTCGAACAAAGCGATCTTCTCGACGCAGAGCAACACCCAGGCCGGGCATATCCCCGGCGAATTCGCCGCGGACCTGACCGGCAAGGAAGGCCTGCTTGCCAAACTGACCAGCGACGGCTTCGCCCTTCCGTCCGCCGCTTCCGACCTCACCCTCTGGATCATCCTGGAAGGCGGGGCAACCTCCGGCACGGTGTTGCCGCTCACGCCGCTGGAGAACGTCCGCGTGCGCGCCAACGGCACCGGAAGCAAAGGCGACATCCTGGTGCTGGCCACCGGCGGCGACCTGGGCAAGGCCACCAAGCTGGCCGCGCAGACGGGACGCCTGTTCGTCCTCGGTATCGCCGAGGAGGACTGGGAGGACGAGCAGCTCGTGCTGTTCCGACCGCATCCTCACTACCTGGACACTGGCTCCGCTCCCACCGCGTTCAGCGGCGCGACTCCGGCGGCCACCGGATCCAGCAACGCGGCGACGCCCTATGGCTTCACCACCTCCGCGCAGGCCGATGCGCTGGTGACCACGGTGCGCGAGATCCGCGCCGCGCTCGTCGCGAAGGGCATCATGGCCTGATCGCTCCAACCCGAACCCTGAACCCACACCTCATCCAAAAACATGAGCAAACTCGCTGAAGTCAGTTCCGATCCGATCCTCAAGGAATACTCCCAGGGGGCCGCCCAATCCGCCACCTCCGCGGTGGCCGATTTCCTCGCTCCGACCGTGCCGGTGGCCACGCTCACCGGCCGTTACAAGGAGTATACCCAGAAGAACCGCTTCCGGATTCCCAATACCGCGCGCGCCCTGGGCGGAAGCGCCACCCAGATCGGCTTCTCCGCCAAGGACAAGACGTTCAACTGCGAACCGCATGCCCTCGATTTCCCGGTGGACAACCTGGAGAAGATCGAGACTGCGGATCTGATGAACGTCATGCAGGAAGGTGCCGACCTGGTGGCGGCGGCCGCCGCCCTGGCGCATGAAAAGAAGGTGATCGACGCGGCCCTGGCCGCGATGGGCAATGGCACCGCGCTGGCGATCACCGCCGGTGACGACATCATCGACCAGATCGACAAGAAGATCACGGCCGTGATCAAGGCCGCGAAATACGGCGGTCTGATGGGCGTGGGCGTCATCTTCGGTGCCGGTGCCTACCGCGTTGCGAAGAACCATCCGTCCGTGAAGTCCCGCTTCGTGGCGGGCGGCAAGGGCCAGTTCGCCGTGCCGACGATCGAACAGTTCAGCCAGCTCCTGATGGCCACCCCGGATGTCCGCCTGAGCCTGATGTGCTACGACGACGCGCCCGAAGGCCTGGCCGAGGACATCCAGTTCACGCTGGACGGCGACATCCTGGTGTTCGCCCGCATGGCCAACCCGACGCGCTTCGACCCGTCCTTCATGAAGACGTTCCGCCTGCGCGGACAGTTCATGGTGCCAGGCACCTATCAGAAGGAAGACGGCCGTGGCGAGGTCGCCAAATACGACTGGTCGGAAGACGTCCAGGTCACGAACGAGGAGGCGGCCGAGCGCCTCACGGTTGCGTTGAACTGATCCCTCCACCCCTGTTCCGGATCTTCTTTCGATCCGCAGGCTCCGTGAAAGCGGAGCCTGTCATCGAGACAAGAACCCTCAATTTCCAATCATCATGTGGATCACCCTGACAACCGACGCGCTGGTCGGCGCGCTGAGCGACACCGAGCGCACCACCTATCGCACGCATGTGGCGGTGACAGGCGGCGTCGATCCGCTGCCGAGCATCCTAGCCGCGGTCACGAAACGGGTGCGCAACGCGATCCGCTCCTGGCATGAGAACCGCCTCGATCCGGACCCGACCACGATCGCGGACGAGTGCGAGGACGCGGCGATCTGCCTGATCCGCTACCGGCTGCTGTCGATGATCGACGAGGCCGTGAGCGAGCCGCGCACCAACGAATGGAAGGACGCGGTGGCGTTCCTGAAAGACGTCCGTGCGGGCCGGGCCTCGATCGAACGCCCGGACGAAAACCCGGAAGCGCCCGCGCCGCCGCCGAGCCCGAGCCCGCGAATCATCGCCCGGCGCAAGCGGTTCAGCCGCGACATGCAGAACGGGATCTGACGGGCGAAGCCCTAAGCACTAAATCCTAAATCCAAATTCCTAAACGAAGAGAAGCCATGCCGAAGAACGTCACCATTTGGGCGCAGCTCGATACCGACAAGGCCGTGCAGATCACCCTCACGGTGGTGGAGCGCGGCACGGGCAACCTCGATCCGGACCGCGAGCGCCAGCCGACCATCACCGAGATGGAGGAAATCACGGGCGTGCTCAACCGGCGCGACTGGACCTTCAACAAGCCGATCTAACATGCTTTCACTTCCACCACTGACGGTCTTCTTCCTCTTCGTCTGCCTCAGCCATGAACGGCGGGTTGACGCGGTGGAAGTGCCGCTCCCGGATGCGCGTTTCGTAAATGTGGCTCTGCTCGAAGCCGGTCGCGGTGACGAATTGAACACGCAAGCGAACCGTCTCGCCGGTGGTTCCCAACCCCCAAGGGTAGCGGATCACGAAAAACTGATAATCACTGTTCGGGGTATCCATGGGATCGACCGTGAAGAGCAGATCCCGGTTCTGCATGCCGCGAAACTGAGCGTCGCCGTCGATCCGGATTTCGAGCTGAGACACCTCGATGTCTTTGCGGAGGTTACAGATGATCAAATGATGGCCGAGATGGGGCAGAGCGTCCAAGGTGGGATGGCCCGGCGTCTTTTCCGGGCATCCGACAACGTTGCCGACGGGGACTCCCCTGAGGTCGGGGCTCTGCACGAGCCCGGTCGCACGGAAGCGCGGCGATTTTGCCAGCCCCTCGTTCTGGCGGTCCAGCCGCTGCAAATCCAGTTGCCGCGACTGAGCCTTGAAGGCCCGGTAGGCCCAGATCGCGGCCACAACCGTGGCGATCGCCTCCACGGAGGCCCAAATCCAATCCACTACTTTACAGGCGAATTCACCGCAGGTCATGCGCGCCATCGTAGCGGCGTGTCCGGACTTAACCATTGGAAATAATCCACGATCTTGCCCTCGACTTCTACAGATCCTGTCTTCGATGCGTTCCGTGCGGCGAACGCCCGCAAGGCGCTGCCGACGCACCTGGACACGGCTGGCCTGCGCCAGCTTTCCGCGGCGGTGCGGGCGCGTGCGGTGTTCACGGCGCGGGGCACGAGCACGATCTACGTGAACGAGCTGAAGCGCGTGGTGGACCTGCTGGCGAGCGGCGACATCGGCATGGCGGATGCGCGGGCGACGTTGATCGAATGCCTGCGCGCCCTGGGCTACACGCCCGAGGGTGGATTCCCCGGCGAGGGAGTCGGCCAGGTGCCGCCCGCGATCCGTGGCTCGCTCCAAGATCTGTCCTCGTTCCGTCGGATGAACCTGACTCTCACGACGCAGGTCGACCTGATGACCAACGCGGGCCTTCAGCGGCGCGGCATGGAGCCGGTGAGGCTCGCGGAGTTTCCCGCGTTCGAGCTGGTGCGGATCTCGCCACGGGCCGCGCCCCGCGATTGGAAGGCGCGCTTCACGATCGTGGGCGGCGTGCTGGTGGACGGCGGCCGCATGATCCTTTTCAAAGGCGATCCGCGCTGGGGCGAACTCGGCTCCTCGGAGAACTTCAATGACGCCCTGGACGTGGACACGCCACCGCTGGCGTTTGGCTCCGGTGTGGGCTGGGAAGAGCGCAGCCACGCGGAGTGCGTGCGCTTCGACATCCGCGGCCCGGAGGGCGAGACGGTCGACGAATGGCTGGCCAGCCCGAAGCGGCCGCGTGTGATCGCGGGCGCGATGCCGCTCCCGGCGCCACGGCTGACGATGCAGGATGTGTCTCCGGATCTGCGCCGGAAGTTCGAGGTGGAGACGATGTCGAAGCCGGTGACGGAAAAGCCGGGGCGCTACGACTACAGCGACCTGCTGGAAGAAAGCCTCGCGGAATCGCAAGCCGCCTATCGCAAAGGCAGAAACGGGAGGGACGGGCAATGAACGTGCAGATCCGTTTCAAGGCCTCGCTCGGCACGGTGGAAGCCCTGCGCGACGGGCTGACCACGATGGAGAACGTCAACGCCCGCCTCGCGGTGGAGGCGATGCAGTTCACGCAGCGTTACCTGCGCGGGCTGAACCGCCACGCCACGGCCGAGGGGCTGGGCGCTGCACCGACGCTGCACCACGAGCGCACGGCCGGTCGACTGGAAGCGGCTTCCGACGAGCAGTTCGCGATCCTGCGCATCCCGCGGTCCTCCGGCCTGGGCCGTGCGTTCCATGACGTCGTCATCCTGCCCGGCAGCGGCCGCCAGTTCCTCACGATCCCGGCGGATGCCCGCACCTACGGTCGACGGGCCGGTGAGTTCGCCCCGGGCGATCTGACCTTCACGATCGTGGGCGGCCGCTATCCGGCGCTGATGTTCACCGATGGCTGGACGGTGGCCTTCTGGCTGGCCCGGAAGGTCGAGCAAAAGCAAGACCGCTCGCTGCTGCCCTCCGACCAGATCTACCGGGCGCTGAGCCGCCGCGTGATCCTCAACTACATCTCCGAACTCCGAGAAGCCGCCTGACATGGGAAAAGCCCGCACACACGCCGCCCTGATCCAAGCACGCCTCGCCACGGCTCCGCTGGTGGACGAGGAGCACCGCGAGCTGCCGACGCCGGTGGACATCACCGGCGTGGACTTCGTCTACGCCCGCCAGGCGCTGCCGGTGGACAAGGTGGCGGAGATCATCGGCCGGACCAAGGGCGTGGTGATCTCGATGACCTACACCGGCTGGAGCCCGCTGGACGCGGCGCAGAAACGCCCCCGCATCACGAAGCACTACGAGCTGACGGTGTGGAGCCGCCCGCTGGTGCTGGAGAGTGGCGAGGAGGCCAAGGCCGACGGCGCGCTCTACGCCGACGACGTGATGGATAGCGTGATCATCCGGCTGTGGAAGTGGCGGCCGGAGGAGGACCACGTGAACGGCGAGGTGGAGATGAAGGGCGGCGACCAGGTGCCCGACAAACGGTTCCTCCTCTACTCCGGCGAGATCTCGATCCCCGCATTCCTCTGACAACCGATTTCCAACAACCCCGAAACCACCATGGCCAAAGAACCAAAGAACGAAACCGAAGTGCTGCTGATCTTCGAAGTGCAGCCCGGGCACAAGCTGAAGCGCGGCAAGGCGCTGTGCTTCCCCGGCACCCAACTGAAGCTCACCCAGGCGGAAGCCGACGCGGTGAACGCGAACCAACCCGGCGCGCTCGCCTACGTGGGCCTCGCCTGATCCGAACCTCCAACCCCGATACCCCATCCCATGACTCCCACCTTCATGCTCGAAGCCGATCTGATCGGCGCGCTCGTGTTCTTCGTGGAGGACGGCACCGAAGTCGACAGCCTGGTTGTCGGCGAGACCGTCATCCCCGACTTCACCCCGATCTCCAACTGGCCCTCGCTGGGTAACATCCAGGAGAGCGGATTCTCCAACGAGGGAACCGACGATCCCTTTTACAGGGTCATGCCGAGCGGCAAGCAGATCAAGGTGCCGCGCAAGTGGACCAACGCCGACATGTTCGCGTTCACGGCCGACGAGATGCACGAGCTGTCCTGGCGGCTGCAGATGGGCCTGCCGAGCAGGATCGTCCTGGGCACCGCGCAATCGCCGGGCACGCTGGACGATCGCCAGATCACCGGCTGGCTCTACGTGCAGGGCCGCAAGGGCGGCAAGGGTGCCGACCGATTCCGCTTCATCTGGCGCGTGCAGCTCCGCCTGCAGGCCGACATCAAGATCGGCCAGAAGTCGGTGAAGGGCGCGCTGATCGCCCACAAGATCGACGAGCTCGATGCGGAAAGCGTCGTGTTCCCGGACCTCGGCTAAGCCCACGCGACCACGGCCATGGCGTTGACCGGAACCCCACCGACCGCACCCGGCACGATCGTGCCCGTCCACACTCCCGGCGCGCCGACCGCGCCCGGGAGCGTGGTGGGTGCAGTCGGTGGGGGATCTCCGGATGCGCCCGACCAGGTGGTGCCGGACTACACCCCCGGCATCGGCGGGCCGCCATCTCCTGTGGGTGTGCCGACCTACAGCGGGACGATGGGTGGAACGCTGACGGCCGTGAGCGCCGGTTGGTTCAACGCGCCGACCTCGATCTCCTACGAGTGGCGAACGCCCGATGTGCTCGGTTCCCACCAGAGCGTGAGCGGCGCGACCATCGACAGCTCCGCGCATGACGGCATCTGGTATCTGCGCGAAACCGCGACCAATGCCCACGGCTCCTTCATCGCGATCTCCAACGCCATCACGCTGCCAGGCGGCGGCGGTGGCGAAGGCTCCTGACTTCATCCCTCCTTCCAACTTCCAACGCATCCGATCCCATGCCCTCCGCTCCTGGTTCCGTCTTTCCTCCGTTCACGCCCGGCACGCCCGATGCCCCGGGCAACATCACCGGCGATCACACGCCAGCTTCTCCGACCGCTCCTGGATCGGTGGTGGTGGACCACAGCGCCGGATCTCCGGACGCGCCGGGAAACGTGGCGGGTGACCACGCGCCGGGATCTCCGACCGCGCCTGGCAGCGTGGTGGGGAATCATCCGATCAGGCCGCCGGAACAAGTCACGGACGCGAGCGTGGCTGCGACGGCGACGATCGGTGGCAGCGTGACGGCGGATACCGGGACGTGGCGGAATCTGCCGACGTTCACCTACCAGTGGTTTGTGAATGACGTGCTTCTGCTGGGGGCAACAGCCAACCCCCTGACGGTGCCCAGTATGTCCGGCGAACTGAAATGCCGCGTGACTGCCTCCAACGGGATCGGCGACTCGGTGGTGGCGTGGACCGGCGTGTGCGCGGTTTACGATGCCGACCTGGTCACCTTCGCCTCGGCGGCGACGGCGGACCCGATCACGGTCCGCTCCAAGAAGGTGCAGCTCGATGAGTGGTTCCGCTGCGCCAAGGCGGTGGGCTTCTGGAACAACCTCGCCTTCTACGCCGCACGCAGTGGATTCGGTGCGGGCTACCCGGCGGGTCCAGCCGGTTACTCCGGATCGACCTACGCGGGCAACCGCAACAGCACGCGCTGGACCATCACGGGCGGCAGCTTCGGCGCGGACGGCACGACGCTGGCGCTGGGAGTGGGCGCGAACCAGACGCAGTATCTCGGGGCGAGCTACGCGCCCTTCTCCGGCGGGAACAATCCGGCCTTCGGCTCCATCGTGCGGGTGGACGATCCCTTTCCCGCGAGCGAAGCGCCCGGGAGCTACATTTACGGCAACGCGGCGCTGACGACGGTGATCGCCACGGGCGGCCAATCGTTGTCCGTGATCAACCTCTCCGCTCCGGTGGCGGGCTATGGCGGAGCGAGCCGGAACTACGCGCCCTGGTCCCTGCAAGGGGCCGGTGCCAATGCCTTCGGCTACTGTGCGAACACGAATGCGGGGGATGGCGGCAGCAGCCGCTGGACCGGGTGCAGCCCGGTGAGCAGCCCCACGCTGCTGCTGTCTTACCGGTCCGTGGGCGAGAACGTGGTGCACGCGGTGCGCAACTCCATCGCCGACACCAACCTTGCCACGCTCTACACGCAGGAGTCCTTCGCGGCCTACGCGAACAACATCCGCTTCACGGCTCCGGCCGTGACCAACGGCCACACGGGCGTTCTCTACGCGGCGGTGCTGCTCTACGGGACCAAGGCGCAGATCGCGGCGCTGCCGCTGGCGCAGATCTGGCCGGTGATGGCGACCACCTACCTGCGCGATCTGGTGGACTACGTGTGCCACGGTGGATTCGGCCAAAGCAACGAGACGGCGGAGTTGACGGCCGCGGACTTTGGCGCGCCGGGCGGGGTGGCCGATCTCAAGAATGTCTCGGTTTCCAACATCAACGCCAACTTCGGAGGGGAGGCGATCTCCCACTATCTGATCGCGTCTGCGACGAACACCGGAAATCTCCAGGCGGACCGGCAGACGGACAGTGACGCGGCCTACAACAGCCCGACCAACGGCTTCCGGATGGTGACGGCCTCCAATGCCTTCGCGGCGATCCTGCCGACCAACGCGCTGGCGCTGGGGCGCACCACCAAGGTGCTGTCCTGGAACCAAGGTGAGAGCGATACGGAATATCGGTTCGAGGCGCTGCGTTACCAGGCGAACCTCACCCAGGTGATCGCCCGGCTGCGTGCGATCCATGGCAGCGACGTGAGGATCATCTATCACCTGGTGGACTACGATCCGCCGTTCCGCACCGCCTCGGGAAACAACCTGACGATCTCCGGTCTGACCGGCGGAGCCAGTGGGGCCAATGGCACCTATGCCATCCAGGCCGCCGCGGGCGAGACGGATTACAACGTGGCCTATGTGTTCACCAAAGGCACCTACACGCTCCAGATCGCCAGCGGCAATTGGGAGCTTCGCAACAGCGGCACGCTGATCATGACTGGCAGCGCCACCAACGCCGCGCACCCGGAACTGGTGGCGAGCTGGACCTTCGCGACGGGCGGCGGCACCCCGGCCTTCGCGGAAACCCGCACCGGCAACATCGAGCAGGTGCGCCAGGCGATCCGGAACGTGGCGGCGGCCGATGCGCTCGGCTGGGTCATCGACACGCGGCCCTTCCCGCGCGACACCGATCCCGGCGGCGATCCCACGGCGGTGCATTATTACAACACCCCGGCGGCCGTGGTGCTCCACGCCGCGGCCATGAAAACGGTGTTCCAGAGCAGCGGGTTCCTCTTGCCGAAGTAAGCCATGCCCGAACACGTCACCAACTGCCGTATCACCTGGGACCCGGATGGCCGGGCGCTGGTGCTGCTGGATTTCGGCGAGCACTTGATCGACGACATGCAGTTCGGCGGTGAGCAGGGGTTCTCACCCTTCGGCCCGCTGGGAGCCAAGAACGCGGTGCCCTACGCGAACGGGGAGATCGTGGAACCGCACACGTGGACGCGGCGGCGCACGCATGCGTCCCGGCTGGCCGCTCAGCTCTACTGCCATGTGCACCCGCAGACGCTGCCGTATCTGAGCGACCGCAAGGTGCTGCGCTACGAATACCAGGACGGCGCGGTGGTGGATTACCAGGACGCCGTTTTGCTGGCCGCTCCCACCCGCCAATGCTTCCCGGCGGCGAACGAGACGACGACGATCTACAAGGCCGTGTCCGGGGAGATGATTCCGATGAGCGGAGTTCCCTTCACACCGGGCATGACCTGGCGCTGGCTCGACATGGCCTGGGAGGACATCCCGGGCACGTGGGAGGACATGTGAGGGCGCGGGGCGAAGCACGAAATTCAAAGCACTAAATTCCAAACGAAGAGACCATGGGACAAGACCTCTCCACCAAGAAACCGGCGAGCGACGAGCAGACCTTCAAGTGGCTGCTGCACAACTCCGGCGACAGCCTTGCAACGGGATACCGCGTGAGCCTGGGCGATGGCTCCGACCTGCCGCTGTGGCTGAAGACGGGGCAGATCGGCTTCTACAACGCGGGCGGGGTCCTCACCAAGTTCGACTCGGCGGCGACGCAGACGCGGGTGGTGACCTTCCAGGATGCGGACGGGATGGTGTTCCCGGACACCTACAAAATACAGACGGCCGATGTGACGGTGAGCAACACGGGCCTGTCCACGGCGATCGATGATCTGGAGTTCACGCCGCTGGCCAACGGCCGCTACGAGTTCGAGGTGTGGGCGATGGTCCAGAGCGCGGCGACGACGACGGGCGTGGTGATCAGCATGACCGGCCCGACGGTGACGCAGTTTGTTTGGGAGGTGCGTGGCCCTTCCACCAGCGCCAGTGCTCCGCAGATCGCGACGGGAAATGGCTTCACGGTGACCTTCAATGGCACCGCGATTCCGGCCGCGAACACGCCTCAGCCCTTGATCATCCGGGGCTCGTTCCTCGTGACCGGATCGCCGGGCGCGCCCGTCAAGGTGGTGCTGAACACCGAGGTCAACGGCTCCGCGGTGAAGATGCTGACGGGTTCTTACGCCCGCTTTCGAAGAATCGGCTGAGGCCAAGAGTGCCGAGTCAGCAGTGATCAGAGAAGAGAGAAGCGATGTCCAACGATCCGACGATTGACCTGAGATTCCAAACCACCGGCGTGAAGCAGGTGGTGAAGGACATCGAGCAGGTGGTGGTGACGCAGAAGGACGCGGAGGAATCCGCGGCCACGGTGGTGGACCAGGCAGAGGAGCGGAAGCGCCAGGCGCTGGAACGCACGAAGCGGCTGAAGGCGGCCGCCGAGGAGATCAACAAGCGCGAGCAGCAGGGCGCGGCCGACACCGCCGCGGCGATCGTCGAGGCCGAGGAGAAGAAGCAGCAGGCGGTGGCGGAAACCTCCGACGCGGAACAGCGCGAGGCGGAGATCCGGAGGAAGATCTACGAGGAGGACACGCGCATCTCGAATGCGGCGGCGGCCGCCTACGTGGCGCAGCAGCAGAAGATCAAGGACGAGGCCCGGGCGCGGCGTGAAGCGCGCCTCGCCCAACAGGAGGCCGTCACGAAGCCGGAGAACAACCCGATGGCCTCCGGCGTGACGCCGATGACGGCCGCCGAGATCGAGAAGGAAGACGCGGCGCGCAAGGCCGCGAACGCGGAGATCCTGCTGGGGCTGAAGCGCAAGGAGGCCGCGATCGAGACCGAGCGGCTGGCGGCCGCCGAGCGCAAGGCGACGACGGAGAAGGAGCGGGAGGCCGATGTGCAGGAGGCGATGAACCGCCAGGCGCTACGGGCACGTGGCCAGATGGGCAAGCTCCCCACGATGCCGGTGGCGGGCGGCGCGGCCGGTGGTGGCAGCGAGGCCGATCCGAGCGATGCGACGGGCCTGAAGGGCCTGCTGCGTGGCACCTCGATGGGCGACGTGGCCGCGAACGTCGCTCCCTACGCCGCGATCGCGCTGGCGGCAAGGAAGGCGGTGGGCGAGGTGGCGGAGCTGGCCAAGAAGCAGGCGGAAATCGATCCGGCCTGGGCGAAGGAATACGCGACCGAGCTGAAGCTGCTGGCGTCGCTGCAAGATCCGATCGGCGAGCTGATGGAGACGCTCGCGGGTGGGCCGAAGAAGGCGCAGGAGGAGATGGTGAAGGCCATCGCCTATGCGAAGGATGCGCGCACGGCCTACCTGGAACTGAAGAAGACCGAGGAGGACCGGAAGAAGGCGATCGAGGAGCGGACGATCAAGACGCAACTGGAACAGGAGCTGACGGCCAACGAGAATCTTTCGAAGAGCATCGAGCGCCAGATCCAACTGCTCAAGCAGCGGCGGGACGCGGACGTTGCAATCGCGGACAACGCCGCCGACACGAAGATCGCCCAGATCCGGGCGGGCGCGGGGACCGACGCGGAGAAGGCCACGCAGGTGGCGGCGCTGGAAGCCGAGAAGCGGCAACGGGCCTATCAGAACGCGCTGGCCGACGGGGCGACTGAGACCGCTATCGCGCAAGCCAAGGTCAACGAACTGAACGGCACTCTTCAAGTTTGGCAGGGAGCATTGGATGCTGCCAGCATCCGGCTGGTGGATGCCCAGTTGAAGCTGGAGAAATTCAACGAAACGCATCCTTCGAGGCTGGGCAAGGACCCGACTCAAAAGGAGCGGGATGATTTCGCGATTGCCGAGAGCGATCGCGCCGGGATGAGGGCCGACATCGGCAAGGCTCGGGGCGACGTCAACTCGACCACCGATCAAAGGAACGGAATTCAAAACCAGCTCAACGAGGCGCAGGCCAACCTGGAGCAGCTACTGAAGGAGCAGGCCATCTCGAATGAGAAGCTGCTGTCCGATTTTTCGAACGGCCAGCAACAAGCTGCAATTGCCCTAGGGACCTCGCTGAACGACCAGGCGCGGGCGTTCCAGGACAAGATCAAGCAGATCGATGCGGACAACGCCGCACGAGGCATCGAGAGCGACAATCTCCTTAAAGGAGCGATCCAGACGATGTCCGAAATACTCAAGGACGGCATCGTCGATCCCACCGAGATCCAAAAATTCCGCAACGCCTTCACCGAAGTAATGAACTCACGTGCGGCCCTAGATCGGGAGATCTACTCCCAATTGGCTAAAATGCAGGGGGCTTATAACCAGCTTCTAATCGAATACCGAAACCTCAAAGCCCAGCGTAACCAATGACCAAGTGGACCTTCCAAGGATCGAACGGCCTGGCGTGGGATGAACGCAAGCGAACCGGCGCGGAGCGCGGCGTGCCCGCGGATGTGGACCTCTCCTGGGAGTGCCTGGAGGCCGGGCGGATCTCGTGGACGCAGCAGCGTGGCACGCGGCCTCCGGACGTGGGGCAGCGGATCGTGATCTATCGGGACGACGAAGCGGTCTTCACGGGCTACGCGAAGATCCGGCCGTGGAGCTGGGTGAAGGGCGAGGGCGCGACCTTCAAGGTGGAGCTGGTGGACGCGATGTGGATCCTGGGCGAGCTGCCACTGATCAGCGCGTATGTGGGCAACAACGGCTCGCAAACGGTGCAGCCCAGCATCGACCTCCCGCAGCAATCGATCCGCTCCAGCGTGGTCCAACTACTGGGCTCGCAGGCGGTGGTGCAGCAGGGAATCCTGGACATCCCGGCCGACTTCATTGTGGGCAACCGCAGCTTCTCCGGAGGCTCCTGGCTGGCGGCGATGGTGGAGGTGCTCAAGCCTCTATCCGACCATGCGGTGTATCTGGACTACTTTTACAATCCGCCGACCTTCAACGTGGTGAGGAGGAGCGGGCTGATGGAGGAGGTGACGCTCATCCCGGGACGGCACGAGATCCACGAGATCGCGGACTTCACGCCGCGCCCGGATCTGAAACCGGCGGGGGTGATCGTCTCCGTGGCGGAGCGCGGGGCGAACGGAAAAGTGAACTTCATCAAGCGGCAGGTGGGCGGCGCGGGAGGCGGGCAGGTGGTGGCCGTGTCCTCGCCGCAATTGCTGCCTTTCATCCCGCCGGATGACCTGCCGAGCGTGGCGATCCAGACGAGCCCGATCGTGGGGGGATGGGCGGAAGCGAAGGTGCTGGACACGGCGATCGCGCAGGCGATCGCGAACTACGGCGACATCACGCCGACGGCCATTTCGGGATTCGATTTCCTCTACTCCAGCTCCGGAGGAACGGGCAGCACGAACACGACGCAGATCGCGCCTGCGGTGATCAAGCAGGTGAGCAGCGGGGCGGCGGTGGCGGCCAGCTCGTGGCACCGGGTGACGAACGGAGCATCGTTGCCGGATTTCCTGCTGACCGATTATTCGATCAAGAACGGGGCCATCCAGGTGATGGGCGTGTTCCGCCTGCAGATCTACGGAGAGCCCTTTGCCAGCGTGCCGAACACGCTGCTGGCGCTGAACAACGCGGGGCGGGTGACGTGGCTGAAGGGCTACCCATCCGGAGGCACGGCGATCCTCACGAACTACTACATCCACGTGGACTACACGATCGACAGCGCGATCAATGGCCCGGCTCCGAACCTCGGCTACACCTCGCTGACGACGGTCTATCAGAAGGCGGCATATCAATACCGGACGGAGCCGCCGGGGCTCGCGGAGAACCTTTTCAACGCGCAAAACTTCGTGCCCTGGGAGGGGCAGATCAGTTTCACGCCGAAGATGCCGTGGCGGCGGTGGATCGGCTGCAAGATCAACGTGATCCACCCGGATGATCCGGACATGGCGACGGCCGGTGCGATCGTGCAATCGCAGTCTGTGAACCTGCGCACGGGCGTGGTGACGATCCGCTGCGGGACGCCGATGCGGGTGGCGATGAGCGACGTGACGGGCCGCTACCGCGCCTCCAGATCGACGGACAACATTCAAGCGACGTGACGAGACGATGAGGGACTACAAGCAATTCGAAGTGCGGGCGACCGAGGGCGGCGATCTGTGGGCGGGCGATGGCTACGTGCAGAGCCAGCGAGGCGGGGCGCGGGTGCGGGTGGCGGATGACGCGACGGAGATCTCGGGCATCGAGCAGCGGACGTTCCTGGGCGGCAGCGGCCGCAACGTGAGGCTGACCTCGCCGGATGCGACGGGCGCGCCGCACGGGATGTTTCGGGCAGTGTCGCCGATGTTGTTCGTGGGTCAGCTCAACGGGGCGTGGGAGCTGCGGTATGATGAGGAGGACGGGAGCGTGGAGCTGCACGATGGTGTGGACGTGGTGGCGACGGCCGCCGCCGGGACGGTGCCGCTGGGCGGGCGGATCATGTGTGGCTCGCTGGCGACGGCGGGTGGCGATGGGGGCGGCGTCTACGAGGTCGAGTTGGGATCGGACACGGGGACGGTGGAACTCGTTTTCAATGCGTTCAGCGTGCCGGATCGATTCGTGGTGACGTGGGATGGGGTGGATGTGATCGACACAGGCCTGCGGGGGGATGATGGGGACTACACGCCCGTGGGCGGTGGTGCGCCGGAAACCGTGGTGTGCGACGGGGTGGGTGCCGGAACGCTGAGCTTCAACAAGGCGGCCGCCACGCCGACCAAGGCGACCGTGACGGTGCTGTCTCCCTATGAGGGCACGGGTTGGGAGTTCGCGCTCGGGTGCCCAGGAGGCGGCAGCCCGCCCTTTCCGCCGAGCACGCTCCTGGACGACGGGGAGTTCACGCTGGTGGCGACGCCCTACGGGGAAACGACCTACTTCGGCGGCGAGCCGTTCGGTCTCGTGGCGCGGGTGGAGAAGGCGTATGTGGCCGCGACGCTGTTCCAGAAGGCGACGGTGAACCCGATGGCCGGGACGGTGCCGGGGCAGACGTTCACAGCCGCCTCCCGGAGCGAATACCTGGGTGACACGGACGCGGCCTGGACGATCACGGTGGCGAGCGATGGCGTGGCCAGCATCAGCGACGGCACGATCACGGTGGCAGCGCGGGCCAGCGGCCTGCCAGACGAGGCCGGAGGGGTCTACACGGCGACGGAGGACGGCGCGGCGGCCTACAACGACGGGGAGCCCTTTGACATCGTGGTGAGCCTGCTGGCGACACCGCCCAGGACGGGGCACGTCTACACGCTGATCACGGAGGGCTCGCCGGGAGAGGTCACGGCCGCCAAGGGGCCATTCCTGGCCCGCACGATGCCCGCGCCGAGCGCCCCGCACTATCCGCTGGAGCTGGCCGAGATCCTGGACGGGGGCACCGTGCTGCCGATCCGCGAGGGGGTCATTCCGTGGGGGTGAGGACCGGCGGCCGCAACGGGTCGGCAGGGGCGTTGCAACGGGGTTGCCGGTGGCGGGAAACGGGGGCGAAACGGCCCGTTTTTCTCAACATCGCGGCAACTTTTCTCAAATGGGATGGCGAGTTACACTTGGTTGGAGAGACTCCGAGTTCGCTGATAAACGGGCTTCTCACACCCACAAGCAGGAATGCTTGTGCTACTTACGAGAAATTCTGCGCGTCCATGTCGAACACCACCGTCACGTCATCGGGCAACGAGGTCTTTTCCAGCACCTGCTGCACGTGACGTGAGAGCGGCCGCGCCGCCGGTCCGCGCAGCGTGATCTGGAAACGGAATTGACCGTGCGATTTCACCAGTGGCGAGGGCAGCGGCTCGCCGATGTGCAAGTGCGGCGGGGCGTTCTCGACCAGCCGACGGTGCAGCGTTTGCAAGGTGAACTCCGCCCGCCGTTCGTGCGTCGAGCGCGCCGTGAGCACCGCGCAGTGCGCGAAGGGTGGAAACGCGAACTGCTGCCGGAACTCCAGCTCCTGGTCCGAGAAACCATCGAAGTCGTGTTGGCGCGCGTATTGGATCGAGGGCGAATGCGGCGTGAAGGTCTGCACGATCACCTCGCCCTCCAGCTCGCCGCGTCCGGCGCGGCCCGCCACCTGCGTCAGCAGTTGGAACGTGCGCTCGCCCGCGCGGAAGTCCGGCACGTGCAGGCCCACGTCGGCATTGAGGATGCCCACCAGCGTCACGTTCGGGAAATGCAGCCCCTTCGCGATCATCTGGGTGCCGATGAGGATGTCGATCTTGTGGGCTTTGAAGGCGTTGAGCGTGTCGCGCAGCGCGTTCTTGCGGCGCATCGCGTCGGCGTCGATGCGCGCGAACTTCGCCTTCGGCAGCAGCCGCTGTAAAACGTCCTCCACCTTTTGCGTGCCGTATCCCTGAAGGATGATCGCGGGATCGTGGCACTCCGGGCACTTGCGCGGCACCACCGCCTGGTGGCCGCAGACGTGGCAGACCAGGCGGTCGTCGGTGCGGTGGTAGGTCAGCGCCACCGCGCAGTGCGGGCACTGGCAGACATGGCCGCACTTCGGGCATTGCAGCGAGCGGGCGAACCCGCGGCGGTTCAGGAACAGGATCGATTGCTCGCCTTTCTCAAGACGCCGTTCCAGTGCGGTGCGCAGCTTGTCGGAGAGGATCGGATGCGGGCCCTTGTGCTTGGTGGCCTCCAGCTTCATGTCGACGACCCGCACCAGCGGCATCGATTGGCCGTCGGCGCGCTGGTCGAGGCGCACGATCTGGTACTTCCCGCTGCGCGTGTTCTGCCACGATTCCAGCGAGGGCGTGGCGGAGCCCAGCACGACGGCGCACGGTTCGAAGGCCGCGCGCAGCACCGCCACGTCGCGGCCGTGGTAGCGCGGCGGGTTCTCCTGCTTGTAGGAATTCTCGTGCTCCTCATCCACGAGGATCAGCCCGAGATCCGGCAGTGGCGCGAACACCGCGGAGCGCGCGCCGATCACGATCCGCGCAATGCCCTTGCGGATGCGGTGCCATTCGTCGAAACGCTCGCCTTGCGAAAGGTTCGAGTGCAGCACCGCCACTTTGTCCTGCATGCTGGCGAAGCGCGCCTTGAAACGCTGCACCGTTTGCGGCGTGAGCGAGATTTCCGGCACCAACACCAGCACCGTCTTGCCGAGATCCAGCGCATGCTGCGCCGCCTGCAGGTAAACTTCGGTTTTGCCGGAACCGGTCACGCCGAGAAGGAGGATCGGCTTTCCGGGAGTGGCGATGGACGCGTTGACCGCCTCCAAGGCTTTCGCTTGCTGCGGTGTGAGTGTGAGCGGTTTCGATTCCAGGATTTCCTCGACGCCGTCGGCCTCGGGGTCGCGGCGAACCTCCTCGGTTTCGATGCGGATCAGCCCGGCTTTTTCCAAGGCCTTCAGCGCGGCATTCGAGCCCTCGCCCAGGTCAGCCACGGCGAGCCGCCGGTCCGGTGAATGCATCAGCAGACTCAGCACCGCGTGCTGGCGGGCGGCGCGTTTCTCCAGCTTCGCCAAGACCTCGTCGGCGGGCGGTGCATCCATCACTGCGATGCGGCGGGTCTTCGCCGAGTTTTCCTCGGTGCGGACGGCTTCCGGCAGCAGCGAGCGCACCACCGATTCCAAACTGGAACCATAGTAGTCCGCGATCCAGCGGCCGGTCTTCAACAGCACCGGCGTGATCAGAGGTTCCGGATCCACCAGCGATTCCAGCTCGCGCAGCGCGAAGTCCTCCTGCGGGCCGTCCGACAAGGCCAGCACCGTCCCCGTCGCGGATTTCTTCCGCAGCGGCACCCGCACGCGGCAACCCGGCTGGACGGGGAGCCCGGCGGGGATGGCGTAGTCGAAGACGAGCTCGGAGGGGCCGTCGATCAGGACACGGGCGTTGGGCATCGGTGCCCGGGAGTTCTAACGTGGATTCCGCCGCCGGGGCGCGAAAAATTCACCGGGAGGCGAGAACATTGCGCGCCCGCTGGTGCAGCGGCTCCGGAATGCCGCCGGAAAAGGTGTAGCGGCCACCGCCGTTCGAGCGGATGTGGCCGCGCAGCTCCGGATGGCTGGCGAAGACGTCGCCGAGGTCGGAGAGCGTCCGCTGGGAAAACCGCCCCTTCACCGCGGTGATACGACCGCCGCGGATCTCGATCCACTCCGAGTGGAAGAGGGACAGCAGGGGCTTCATGCGGTGGGAGCGACCAGGAAGCACTCGGCATCGACGGTGGTGCCCTGCGGCAGCGGCACGCCTTTTTCCGGCACCGCCGGTCCGTGGAGCGTCACCGAGCCATCGTCTCCCGTGCGCAGGTAGAAGCCCGGCAGCAGCTTGCCCCAGGTGCCGGTTTTCATTCCGGCTTGATGTTCGCTCGTGGCGTAGGCCAGCGGCGGGTTCGGCATCGACATCGCCACGATCGTGCCGTCGATCGCCAGGCACGGGCAGTGGACCAGGCCCGGTCGCACCAGCGGCACCAGCGCCTCATCGCTGAAATCGTAGAACACCACCGAGGCATCCTTCGCGCCGGAGATCACCTCGCGCAGCACCTCGCCGCCCACCCAATGGCGCACGAAACGCGCGTCGAAGGTCGGCTCCAGCAGGCAGGTGGCCTCGAATTGCTCCGGGAACGAGGTCGTCAGCGCGAACAAGTCGTTCGGCAGCGCGTCGCCCTCCAGCGTCGCGTAGCTGCCCCGGCGCGGCAGGGCGTTGATCTGGCCGAGCTGGTAGCCGTTCGCCCACAGGAACCCGCGGTCCGCGTCCGGGCGGTGGCCGTCGTGCTCTTCATGGAAATGCACTTCGATGGCCGCGGCGGAGGTCTCCAGCATCGCCTCGCGCACCTGGTCGCTGTCCGCGGTTTTGGGATCGAGCGGTGCGCCGAAAGCCACGTTCACGATGTGCGGGAGCTGGTGTGGCAGCTTGCGGAAGAACCGTCCGCCTTCGAACGAGAAGATCGAGCCCCACGAGCCCGCGGACCACACCGGCACCAGCGGGCACCTGGCCATCCTCGCGATCAGTTCGAAACCGCGCTGGAGTTCGGACAGCGTGCCGGTGCGGGTGAGCTGGCCTTCCGGGAACAAACACAGCGCGTCGCCCTGCTTCAGCGCCTCGGCGGCGGTGCGCAGCGCCTCGCGGGCATTGCCGCGTTCGATTGGCACGGTGTCGAAGACCTTGCAGAACGCCGCCACCCACGGATTGGCCATGAAGGTCGCGTCCATCACGAAGCGCACCTTGCGCGGGCAGGCGGCGGAGAGGAAGAAGGCGTCCGCCCAGGTCACGTGGTTCGGCAGCAGCAGCACGCCGCCGTGTTTCGGCACGTTCTCCTCACCAGCCACGCGCACGCGGTAGATCGTCTTGATCAGCGCCAGCCCGACCAGCCGGACGAAGTCCGCGCCGAAGTGACGGAAGGTGACCGCCGCCATGAACAGCGAGAACGCGGTGATGAACAGGAACTGGACCGCGAATGACACATGCGCCGCCTCCAGCGCCAGTTGCAGTGCCACCGCCACGATGCCGGCCAGGCTGTTGAGCAGGTTCGAGGCGGAAATGACCGCGCCGCGGCGCTCGTCGGACGGCTTCTCCTGCACCATCGCCTGCAGCGGCACCAGGAACACCGCGCCGGACGCACCCGCGATGACGAGCATCACCAGCATCAGGACCGATTGCGGGTCGGCGAAGGCGAGGATGGCCGAGGAAACCGCCATCAGCGTGGCGCCCAGCGGGGCCAGGCCCAGCTCGATGTTGCGGCGGCTGATGAAGCTCGCCAGCACGCTGCCGCCGATGATGCCGATCCCCGGCATCGCCCACAGGCCCGCGAAGGCCCCGCCGGTGCCCGCTCCGCCGTGAAACATATGCTCGGCGATGGAGAGGATCACCAGATTGATGAACCCGCCGAAGCCCCAGAAGTAGGCCACGCCCAGCCCGTAGAGCAGCAGCGAGCGGTCCTTGAAAAACTCCCCGAGGTCGCGCAGGTGGCTGATGGCCTCGTTGAAGGAAAACGGGCGGTCGGAGTTCGGCTTGCTCTTCTGGGTGACGTGCGCCAGCCCGATGGACAGCAGGCACAGCCCGACGAGTGTCCACATCGGGACCAGCGCGGCATCCCAGCCGTGGCCGTGTTGTTTCAGCCCGTGGTCGAACCACGCGCCTCCGGCGATCTGGCCTGCCAGGATGGCCAGCACCACGGTGCCTTCCATCACGCCGCTGGCGAAACCGAGGCGGCGCGCGCCCACGTATTCCTTCACCACCCCGATCTTGGAGGGGCTGAGCAGCGCCGCCTGGAGCGAAATGAAGAAGAAGGCGGCGATGCAGAGCTCGAGGTGCTGCAACTTGAGGAAGAAAATCAGGATCCCCAGCACCGCGAGCTGCATCCACGAGGTCCAGCGGATCACGGAGGTCTTGGCGAAGCGGTCGGACAACCAGCCGGCGGTAGGGGCGAAAAGCACGTAGGGCACCACCAGGCAGAGCGCGATGATGTGCTTGCTGGTGTCCGTCAGGGTCGGGTCGAGGGCGACCTTCATCGAGAACAGCCACGCGGCCAGCGGCATCAGCACGAACTTGGACGCGTTGACGTTGAACGATTGCAGGATCTGCAGGAAGACGAGGGACCAGAAGGAGGCCCATTCCCGGCGGGTCGGTTGCTTGATGTCGTCTTCCAGCATGTCGGGGCGGAACCTAGACAATTCCCGCCCGGGAGGAACCCAAAACTGGCCGGGCGGGGGAGAGGCCCCTAGCCTGCGGCCATGAAACTGGTCGTCCTCGCCGTCCCGAACGCCTCCCGCAGCGAAATCTGCGGCTGGGAGGACGATCCGCGCGCCGGGCGTGTCCTGCGGGTGCGGATCGCCGCCCCGCCGGTGGAGGGCAAGGCGAACGCCGCCATCCGCGAGTTTCTCGCGAAATCCCTCGGTCTCCCGAAGTCCGCCGTGGTCCTCGAAAAGGGCGATGGCTCGCGGGTGAAGACCTTCCGTATCCCGGATGGCACGGTCATCCCCTGAGCCTTGGCATTTCCTCCAATCTTCCGGGGATTTGGAACAGTCCGGTCACACTTTCGGCCTTGTCGTGTCCGGAAACGTGCCGCGGGATGCCGGTTGAATGCTTCGTTTCCGATCCTTTCACGCCCTGTTGCTGCTCGCCGCGCTCACCCCCGCTCTCCGCGCCCACGATGGCGTGCTCGGTGCCATGATGGAGGACATGGTGGTCACAGGGAAAGCCGAGGACGTCCTCGGCGAGGCCACCACTTCGTCCACCGGCCATGCCAGCCATGAGGAACTGATGGAGCGACCCTACCTGCGCCGTGGCGAGCTGTTGGAGACCGTTCCCGGGATGGTCGTCACCCAGCACAGCGGCTCCGGCAAGGCGAACCAGTATTTCGTCCGCGGCTACAACCTCGACCACGGCACCGACTTCGGGGTGTTCGTCGATGGCATGCCCGCCAACCTCCGCTCCCATGCCCACGGCCAGGGCTACGCGGACACCAATTTCCTGATCCCCGAGTTCATCGGCCGCCTCGATTACACCAAGGGGCCGTATGCCGCGGAAAACGGCGACCTCACCACCGCCGGAACCGCGAAGTTCAGCCTCGTCGATTCGCTGGAGCACGGCTTCCTGTCGCTCACCGCGGGCGAGGATTCCTATTTCCGGGCGGTGTTCGGCGATTCGCTCAAGGCTGGCTCCGGCATCCTCACCCTCGGTCTGGAAAGCAGCTACAACGAGGGCCCGTGGGTGCTGCCCGAGGATGCCCACCGTCTCAATGGCCTCGTGAAGTGGCACCGGCGCGAGGGCGACGACGAGGTGTCCGTCACCCTGATGGCTTCGGATGGGAAGTGGCGTTCCACCGACCAGATCCCGCAGCGTGCCGTGGATATGGGGATGATCGACCGCTTCGGCTACATCGATCCCACCGATGGCGGCGATTCGCAGCGCTACAGCCTCTCCGCGGACTTCAAGCACCGCGATGGCAATGTGTTGTGGGAGGGCAATGTCTACGCCGGGTTCTACCACCTCGACCTGTTCTCCGACTTCACCTACTTCCTGAACGACCCGGTGAATGGCGACCAGTTCCGCCAGAGCGACGAGCGGATCTTCGGCGGTGCGAACCTGAAGGCCACCCTCGAGGGCCTGTTCTGGTTCGGCCACGAGACCCGCGTCAGCGGCGGCTTCCAGACCCACAACGACTGGATCCTCGATCTCGGCCTCGCCAACACCTACCGTCGCGCCGATCTCTCGGTGGTCCGCGAGGACGACCTCTACTCCGGCAACTACTCGCTGTGGGGCGAGGCGGAAACCAAGTGGACGTCGTGGTTCCGCACCGTGGCGGGCCTCCGCGCGGATGCCTTCGCCTTCTCCGTGAACAGCAGCCTGGCCGCGAACAGTGGCACCGAGGCCGATTTCATGGTCAATCCGAAGCTCAGCCTGATCTTCGGTCCGTGGGACAAGAACGAGTTCTACGTGAACGCCGGCACCGGCTTCCACAGCAACGATGCCCGCGGCACCACCTTGCACGTCGACCCCTCCACCGGCCTGCCCACCGCGCCGGTCGATCCGCTGGTCCGCACCTTCGGCACGGAGCTCGGCTGGCGCGCCCATCCCACCAAGACCCTCGCCACCTCGCTGGCGCTGTGGACGATCCAGAGCGATTCCGAGCTGATCTACGTCGGCGATGCCGGAAACGTGGAGGCCGGTGGCGCCACCACCCGCATCGGCGTGGAGGCCACCGCCTACTGGCGTCCGTGCGATTGGATCTCCGTCGATGGCGAACTGGCCGTCAGCCAGGGCCGCTATGACGACCCGAACCTCAGCGGCGGCCCGTGGATCGAGAACCAGGTGCCGGTGGTACTGTCCACCGGCCTGACGCTCGGTGAAAAGACCGGCTGGTTCGGTGCGCTCCGCTCGCGCTGGTTCTCCGCCCGCCCGCTCACGGCGGACAAGCATTTCGAATCCAGCGAATCGTTCCAGGTGAACGCCCGCGCCGGGTATCGCACCGAGTGCTGGGAGCTCGCCGTCGATGTGTTCAACGTCCTCGACCGCGCGGACAACGACATCGAATACTACTACACCTCCCGGCTTCCGGGCGAGCCGCTCGGCGGCGTGGACGACTACCACATCCACCCCGCGGAGCCGCGATCGGTGCGAGTGACCGCCACCTACCGCTGGTGAAGTGGATTTATCATTCACGGGCCGCGGAGCACCTTGCGTTTTCGCGGCACGAATGGTAACCACCGTTAAGATGAGTCGATGGCTGCGGCAGCTCGATCTGCGATGGAACGCTTGGCTTCCTGCCAAACCCTCGACTGACCCTGAAAAGGGCCTCCTTCCGCACGAGGACACCGGCCTCACCGCCTGGTGCCAGGAAACCGCGAAGGCCCTCGATCTGCCAGAACTCGCCCGCCGCGTGCGCGTCACGTGGAACGCCCGCATGCAGACCACCGCCGGCCGCGCGTGGTGGCCGGACCGGCTGATCGAGATGAATCCGAAGCTGAAGGACTTCGCACCGGAGGAACTCTGGCGCACCCTCCGGCACGAGCTCGCCCACCTCATCGCCTACGAGCGCAGCGGCCGCCGCCGGATCGAGCCCCACGGCCCGGAGTGGCGCGCGGCCTGTGCGGAACTCGGAATCCCCCACGAACAGCCGTACCACTCGCTGCCGCTGAAGCGCCGCCGGATGAAGCGGAATTTCGCCTACACCTGCCCGTGGTGCCTGGAAACCTTCCGCCGGGTCCGCCGCATCCGCCGCGTCGTGGCCTGCTACAACTGCTGCCGGAAACACAGCGAGGGAGCCTTCGACCCCCGCTTCCGGCTGGTGGAGGAGAAGTTGAACTGAGGGTGCCACCGCTCCCCGGGCAAGGTGGTCCGGTCCGTGCTGCCCGTAGTGTTCCACGGCGGATTAACACCTTGCCTCTAAGCCCTTTCCTCTCTTCTCTCCCCCCATGCCGACCGACTCGATCCTCTCCACCGCCCGACAGTACCTCGGCGTGGACCCGACCGTTTCCGTGACGCTGGAACCCATCAAACGCGGGGCATCCGGCCGGACCATCGTGCGCGTGAAAACCCCCGGCCGCGATCCGTTCATCGGCGTGCACTGGACCGACGAGCGCGCCGACAACGCCAATTTCGTCCCCGTCGCCCGGTTCCTGAAAAAGGCCCGCATCCGCGTGCCCGAGATCCTGCACGAGAACGCCAAACGCCACGTCGCGCTGGTGGAGGACCTTGGCAACACCGACCTGCTGACCCTGAAGGACCGCCCGTTCGTCGAGCGTGAGCCGCTCTACCGCTCCGCCCTCGGCCAGATCGACCGGCTGTTCTACGCCAAGGCCCCGAAGGAATTCGAGCTGATGCCGCCCTTCGATGCGGCCCTCTACCGCTGGGAGCAGGAATACTTTTTCGATCACCTGGTGGAAGGCTTCCTCGGCCTCGATGCCGGGGTGCTGCGGGAAGACCCCGCCTTCATCGCCCTCGCCGAGCGCCTCGGTTCCGGTGCCCGCCACCTCGTCCACCGTGATTTCCAGTCCCAGAACCTGATGGTGAAGGACGGGGAAACCTGGTTGGTCGATTTCCAAGGTCTTCGCCGTGGCCGCCAGGAATACGACCTCGCCTCGCTGATCTACGATCCTTACCTCGACCATTCCGAGGACGAGCGCGAGCGGCTCCTGGAGATCTGGGAGGAAATCGCGGACGAGCGCCCGGAAACGTCGATCTTCCACGAGTGCGCCGCCCAGCGCCTGATGCAGGCTCTCGGTGCCTACGGCAATATCCTCAAGAGGCGTGGCGATGAGTGGTACCGCCCGCACATCGCGGTGGCGTCCCGCTTGCTCCTGGAGGTCGTCGCGGGCACTCCGCTCGAGAAACCGCTGGCCGGCGTGCTGGCGGAGGCCGTGGTCTGATTTTCCCTGTCGCGATGGCGAAGTTGTTCCAACGCCGGGTCCGGGTGCTGCTTGCGGCGTCCCTTGCCGGATTCGGCCTGTGGAAACTGGCTCCCGCTACCCCCGCGCTGGGCGAGGTCGACCGGCTGGCTTTCCGCTCGGTGGCCGGGGCTTTCGCCAACCCGCCGTTTTTCATTTCCGGCGACGGCACCCACGAACACCCGTGGGGCCTGCGCACCCTCGCCGCGCCCGATCCGAAGGCGAAGAAACCGCTGCCCGCGGTGGTCGCCATCGGCGATGACAAGGATGAGGTCTTCCAAAGCTCCCCGCCCTCGCCGGTGGATTACGCGGTGATCCTGCGGAATCTCGACCGCCTCGGTGTTCGCCACTTGGCCATCGGCGCGGTGATTTCCTGGGAAAGTGCCGACCCCTACGCCAAGGAGGCCTTTTCTTCCCGCCTGAAGGCCTTTGAATCGGTGGTGGCCGTGACGCCCTTGTCCCGTGCCAGCACCGAGGACCGCATGCCCGCGGAAATCGTTCGCAGTTCCCTGCCGGTCGAGCAGGTCCATGGCGATGTGGGCGAACTGCCGGTGGTGAACCACCTGCCGGTCCCGCACACCGTCTTCGGCGATGCGCGGACGTTGGTGGGCTTTTCCGAACTGGAGTCCGAGAAGCCGTCCGAGCGCCGCCCGCTGGTGGCCCGTTGGGGAGACCGGGTCGTGTTCGCGTTTCCGGTGATGGCCGTCCTCGCGGAAAAGGGCTTGCCGGTGGATGGGATCGATTTACGGCCGGGCTCGTACTTGAAGCTCGGCCCGGAGGGTCCGGTGGTTCCGATCGATGCCTCCGGCCGCATGGCGGATGCCACGGCGGCCGAGGTGCCGCCCGCCGAGCCGGTGGAGTCCTTGCTGGATGCCGAATCCCTGCCATCGGACGGCAGCGTGTTGCTCCGGGATGACCGCACGGCGGCGGACCGCAGCACCGTGCGCTTCTCGTCCTCGGTGGCCCACGCGATCGCCGCGATCCGCTCGGATGCCGGGCTTTCGGCACCGAAGGAATTCCGGCGTCAGCCGTGGGAAATCGAGGCCTGCCTGATCGGCCAGCTCGTCGTGTTCCTCGTCGCCTCCGCCACCCGCGGGACCTTCCGGCTGAAGCTGTGGTTTGGCATTTTCTTCGGAGCGGTCGTCGCGGCCCAGCTCATCGCCATGGCCTTCGCCTGCTGGCTGCCCGGTCTGCCGCTCCTCGCGGCGCTGCTGGGAGGCCTCCTTGGTGCTTGGCCGTTTGGGGGCAAGTCGGTGCTGCCCGCTCCTGTTGCGGCACCACCGCAGGTGGCTCCCGATTCCCCGGAGCCGGAAGTTCCCGCCGCTCCGGCTCCGTTCGCACCCTTTGCGCTGGAGGTCCAGGAAACCCTGCCGCTGGTCGCGGCCGAGCCGAAGCCAGACAAGCCCCCCCGCGAACGCAAGCCTGCCCCGCCCGAGGCGCCTAAGCCGGAACCCGCTCCGCCGCCAGCCCCCAAACCTGCCTCGCCTGCGAAGAAGGCGGCGAAGAAGGCCGCCAAGCCACCGGCCAAACAGCCAGCCAAGAAGGCTCCGAAAAAGAAAAAGTGAGCCACCGCAGCTCCCGCTTTCCAAACTTTCCCGAACCTCCCACAGTCCCGCCCCGCCATGAGCCTCCAGCAAACCATCGACAAAGCCGACGCTCTCATTGAAGCCCTGCCGTATCTCCAGGCCTTCCGTGGCAAGACTTTCCTCATCAAGATGGGCGGCTCCGCCATGGAGGATCCGGATCTGGTCGCCAAGGTGATGCGGGACATCGTGTTCCTCGAGGTCGCGGGCATCAACCCGATCGTCGTCCACGGCGGCGGCAAGGCGATCTCCGCCGCAATGAAAGATGCCGGGCTGGAGGCGAAGTTCGTCGGCGGTTTCCGCGTCACCACCGAGGAGGCCATCGACATCGTCTCCCGCGTGCTTTCCGAGGAGCTCAATCCCAGCCTCGTCCGGATGATTCGTGACTTCGGCGGCAAGGCGGTCGGCATCCCCGGTACTGACGTGTTCATCGGCGAGAAGACCAAGGGCGTCGACCCCGAGGGCAAGCGCGTCGACATCGGCCGCGTCGGCGAAGTCGTCGGCTGCCACTTGGAGCACATGGATGCCGCCCACAGCGCGGGCATCGTGCCGGTGATTTCCCCACTCGCCGCCGAACTGGCGACGGGCAAGCCGCTCAACATCAACGCCGACCTCGCCGCCGCCGCGCTGGCGAAAGAACTCCGCGTGGCGAAGCTCGTTTACCTCTCGGACGTTCCGGGACTGATGAAGGACCCGTCCGATCCCTCCACGCTCATCAAGTCGGTGAACCGCAAGCAGGCCGACGAACTGGTGGCGGATGGCACCATTTCCGGCGGCATGATTCCGAAGATCCGCAGCGCGGTCGACGCTCTCAACGCCGGTGTCCGCAAGGTCCACTTCGTCGATGGCCGCCTGCCCCACGCCCTGCTGCTGGAGATCTTCACCGATGGCGGCATCGGCACCGAAGTGGTGCGGTGAGCGAGTGGAGTTTTAATCCACGAAACACACGAAAGGGCGCGAAAAGGGCACGAAAAGGGCACGAAAAGGGCACGAAAAGGGCACGAAAAGGGCACGAAAAGGGAGGGGCGTGCGGGCTCTATCCTTTCGTGAAATTTCGAGCCTTTCGTGGTTCGTCGTCGCTGGAGTGGTCGAAGCTGCCTTGTTTCAAAAAGGCCACGGTTTGACGCATGACCTCGCGGTTCCGCATGAGGAACGGATGTGAGCTGGCGACCACCAAGTGATCCCTGGCCCCGGGCAAGCGGGTGCTTTCCACCGACACCTTGCCGTCGTCGAGCCCCGGGATCATCAGGCTGTTGATCCAGTTGATCGACCGGTTTCCGGCAATGATGCCAGCTTGGAAGGGCGGCGGGCCGAGATGCTTCGGCACCGAGTCGTTCCCGGTTCCGAGCTGTTGCCCCGCCGGGCCGTTGATCCATGAGAACAAACGCCACGTGCCGAGTCGGTCCACCACCTCGCTGCCGCCGTTGGGCGGGCCGAGCATCACCACCTTGCCGATGGCCGCGCGGGGATGCCGCGCCGCGTATTGGCGGACCAGGATTCCCCCCAGCGAGTGACAGACGAAATGGACCCGGGTGCCGGGGTGGCAGGCCAGGATGGTGCCGATCACCGACTCGCTCAGTTCCCCGATCCCCGAGACGCGCGAGGGATAGTCGACATTGCTCACCGTGAAGCCTGCCGACTCCAGCTCGCGCTGCATCGGCCGCATCGAACTGGCGCTGCGGCAGAGGCCATGCAGCAGCACCACCGGCTCGCGGGCAGGTGGGGGAGGTAGGTCGGCAGGCATGTCGGTGCCAGAGATTAGGCCTTCTCGTGCCCGCGGCAAAATCGACAGTTTTCACGACATCATCGATGGGATCGATGATGTTTGGGTCGGGTTTGAATGGGAAATGGAGCCGTCCGGGTCGTTTGGATTTTGCCACGGAGTGGCAGCGGATCGTAGCCGTGGGTTTCAACCCACGGGACAAGGCCCACCACGGGATGGAGTCGCGTAGCGACGATGGAAATGCGGATAGAAGGGAAGGGCGCGCACGACCCTAGCGGTTCTCATGTTCGGCGACGATGGCTCAGATTGGCTTGAGCTCCCTCTTCATCGCCACCGGTGCGATCGCGATGCAGGACACCACCGACAGGACGATGAACGCCACGAAGATGGAGTCCCAGCCCCAGCGTTCCTCCAACCAGATCGGCACCTTCGACGAGCACAAGGCCCCGATCGATCCGATGCCGTTGATCACCCCCGCCACGGAAGCGGTCTTCGCCGCGCCGCCGAGGTCCTGCGCGGCGGTTCCGGAAACGATGGAGTCCGCGATGTAGAGGAAGGCCCCGATGCCCGCCAGGCCGATGCCGTGGGCATACAGGTTGCTGCCTGCCGCTCCGCCCATCTGCCGGTAGAGGACGACCACCAGGGTCATCACCAGCAGCGCCACGAAGGCGAGCCGGGTGCGGTTGTCGGGGAACCACCGCGCGGCCAGGTAGCCGCTCGGCAGCAATCCGATCACCCCGCCGATCTCGAAGGCGAGGGAGGTGTAGGCCGCGGTGTCGTTCCCGGCTTTCGCGACCTCCCGCAGATAGAGCGGCAGCCACGCGAAGAAGGTGTAACGGATGAACTTGATGCCGGTGTAGGAAACCCCGAGCAGCAGCACCGAGGGATGGCGGATGACTTCGGAAAAACCCTTCGGCTTTTCCAGCGATGCACCATGGGAGGCGGCCTCTTCCTCGATCTCATAGCCCGCGTCCTTCGGTCGGCTGATCAGGAACAGCCCTTGCACGATGCCCACCACCAGCACGATCAGTCCGGCGGCCTGGAACAGGTGCTTCCACCCCCAATACTGGACCACCAAGCCCGCGAGCGCCGTGGCGGCGAGGCTGCCGAGAATGTAGCAGGTCAGCCAGAATCCCATCACCCGCCCGCGCTGGGCCGGAGTAACCCAGGAGGACACCACCTTGCAGGTGTTCGACCAACCGGTCGCTTGGAAGAAACCGTTCAGCGTGCAGGTCACCACCAGCAGCCCCATCAGCGGGAAGAACCCGAAGGCCAGCGTGGCCAGCGCGGAGAGCACCATGCCCGCGCAGATGGTGATGCGGGGGCCGATCCGGTCGCCCAGATAACCGCTCACGCCCTGCCCGACCATGTAGAGCAGGCTGAAGCCGAAATTCGCATCGCCGATGAGCTGCTTGCTATAACCCGCGTCGACCAGCGAGGCGGTGGCCACCCCGAGGTGCTTGCGCGTGAAGTAGTAGAAGAAATAGGCCAGATACGACAGGATCACCATCCGGGTCTGGAGGGAAACCGGCACCCGGCGCGCGACCGGAGCCGCCGCCGTGTCCGCCACGTCGCCGGAAATCGAAATCGTCTGATCCATTGCTAGGCTCGCACCTTGAGTGGCGCGGCCGTTGCAGGCAATGGCAGGAATGCAAATTCCATGTGGGATTTGGCAAACCCCGGGTGAAGGAAGCGGCACCGGGCCGCCGGCCTTTACGGTAGCTTGTGCCAGGCGTCGATGCCGCCGGTCACGTTCAGCACGTTGCTGAAACCGGCGTCGAGCAGCGCCTGCACGGCGCGGGCCGAGCGGCGGCCGGACTTGCAATGGATCAGGATCTGCTCGTCGCGCGGCAGGTCCGGGATGCTGGCCTCGAAGGTGCCCAGCGGGATCAGGCGGCTGCCGGGGATGCTGGCGGCGGCGTATTCATCCGGTTCGCGGACGTCGAGGAGCGTGCCCTCGAAACCGCTTTCGAGGCGGCGCTTGAGTTCTTCGGCGGAGATGGCGGGAAGATTGTCGTCCATGGAGCAGGAGGTGGAGGCGAGGGTTTCGGGATTCCGGATGGAAGTGATGGAAGGGTGGTCACCGCAGAGCTTGCAGGCCGGATCGCGGCGCAGCGTGAGGGTGCGGAAGGAGCTGCGGAGGGCGTCGTAGCAGGTCAGCTTGCCCAGCGGGACTTCGCCGATGCCGAGCAGCAGCTTGATCGTCTCCATCGCCTGCAGCGAGCCGATGATGCCGGGCAGCACGCCCAGGACGCCCGCCTCGTTGCAGGACGGCACCGCGCCCGCGGCGGGGAGCTCCGGCAGGAGGCAGCGGTAGCACGGGCCGCCGAGGTGGGGCGCGAAGACCGTCACTTGGCCGTCGAAGCGGAAGATCGAGCCATAGACGTTCGGCTTCTTTTGGAAAAACGCGACGTCGTTCGAAAGAAAGCGGGTCGGGAAATTGTCGGTTCCGTCCACGATCACGTCGTAGGGCCGCGCGATCTCGTCGGCATTGTCCGGCGTGAACATGACCGGGTGGAGATCGAGCTGGAGGTGCGGCGAGAGCTCGCGGAGGCGGGCGGCGGCACTTTCGAGCTTCGGTTTCCCGACCATCGATTCGCCGTGGAGGATCTGCCGCTGGAGGTTCGAGCGGTCCACCGTGTCCGGATCGATCAGGCCGATGCGGCCCACCCCGGCGGCAGCCAGATAGAGCGCGGCAGGGGAGCCCAGCCCGCCGGTGCCGATGAGGAGGACGGAGGAGGCTTTCAGCTTGCGCTGGCCTTCCTCGCCCACGCCCGGAATCAGCAGGTGGCGGGAGTAGCGCTCGCGGTCGTCGGCGGTGAGGGGTGGCAACATCTCTGCGGAGGAATGAAGGCCTTTCCCCGCCGCGTGCAACCGTAATTTCCCGAGCCCAACAGACCGATTCCCTCTTTCGAAAATCCCCGCGCGGGGTTATGGGTATGTCATGGCTGAAGTTCTCTCGACGTTCCTCCTGAAGCCCGGCGACCGGGCGCCCCACTTCTCGCTTCCGACCGCCGACGGGATCGTCACCAATCTCGATGACGTGCTGGGAGCCAATGGCTTGCTTGTGGTGTTCGCCTGCAACCATTGTCCCTACGTAGTGCATCTCGCGGACGCCCTCGGCGATTTTGCCCGCGAGATCGAGTCCCGCGGCGTGGGCACGGTGGCGATCGTGTCCAATGACCTCGAAAAGTACCCGCAGGACGGCCCCGAGCACATGAAGGAATTCGCGGCCACCCACGCCTGGGATTTCCCATACCTGATCGACGCCGACCAAAAGGTGGCCCGCGCCTATGCCGCCGCCTGCACCCCGGACTTCTTCCTCTTCGATGCGGATCTGAACCTGACCTACGCCGGGCAGTTCGATGATTCCCGTCCGCGCGGCGGCCTCCAGCCGACCGGCGGTGACCTCGGTGAGGCGGTGCGACGGATGATTGCCGGCGAGCCGCCGATGATCCGGCCCTATCCGAGCAGCGGCTGCAACATCAAGTGGAAGCCCGGCAACGAGCCGACTTGGTCGGGGCTGTGACCGCCTACGAACCGTATCGTACTTCCTGCAGGTAAAGCCCGTCCGAGGGCGCGCACAGCGGGGACTTGCCGAAGGGCAGTCCCGGCGGCTGATCCAACAGCTTCGCCAGGTCGTCCAGGCGCATGCGGCCCTGCGAGGTGTGCACCGCCGCTCCGGTCATCAGGCGGACCATCTTGTACATGAAGCCGTCCCCGCACCAGGTGATGCGGTAGCCGTCCGGCCGGGCCTCCAGCTCGGCGGCGGAGATGGTGCGGTGCCAGTCGGTGTCCGGGGTTTCGTTGCCGCGGTTGGCCGCGAAGCCTTGGAAATCGTGGCGACCGGTGAACACGTGGAGCGCCTGTTGGAGCACGTCCGCGTCCAGCAGCCGCGGCACATGCCACGCCAGCCCGGCCTTGAACGGGGAAAGCACCGGATCGGTGCACAGGTCGTAGCGGTAGACCTTCGCGGTGGCGGAAAAGCGGGCGTGGAAATCCGCGGCCACCTCCTCGCAGGCCAGCACGCGGATGGTCGCGGGCAGCTTGGTGTTCAGCGCGGGCACCCAGTTGTAGGGATTCATCGTCAGGTGCTCCGGCGCGTCGAAATGGGCGGTCTGGGCGAGCGCGTGCACCCCGGCATCGGTGCGGCCGGAGCCCAGCAGCGCCACCGGTTCCTTGGCGGTGAGCGCCAGCGCTTCCTTGAGGTGGTCCTGGACGGTGTTGTTGCCGACCTGGGACTGCCAGCCCTCGTAGGGACGCCCGTCGTAGGCGATGGTGAGTTTCAGGCGCACGGTGGAAGAAATGACTAAGGACTAAATCCCAATGACGAATGGAAGAGGGGCGGGGCTAACCGTTTTCCTCCATCCAGGTGTTGAGGATTTCCACGGCAGCGGCCTGGTCGATCACCGCCTTCTGGTGCTTCGCCTTGCGGCCGGCCTCGCGGAGTTTGCCGGAGGCGGCGGAGGTGGTCAGCGTTTCATCCACGAACACCAGCGGCAGGTCCGGCAAGGCCGCGGCAAGTTTCGCGGCGAAGGCGCGGACCTTTTCCGCGGAGGTTCCCTCGCTGCCATCCATCCGCACCGGCAGGCCTACCACCAGCGTCTTGATCCGGCGCTGGGCGACCAGTTGCGGGATGCGCTCGAGCGGATCGGTCTTCGCCCGGTCGATGGTCTCGACCGGGTGGGCGAGGATGCCGAAATCGTCCGTGGCGGCGATGCCGATGCGGGCGTCGCCGTGGTCGATGCCGAGCGCGGGATGGCAGGTGGAGTCGCTCACGGGCGGATCAGAGCAATTCCTTCGGCAGCAGGTCCACGAGCTTCTTGATGTCGTCGGCCTGGTGGCGGTTGGCGATGAGCAGGGCGTCCTCGGTCTGCACCACGATCAGGTCGTCCACGCCCAGCAGGGCCACCCGGCTGCCCTTGCGGGCGTTGAAGACGATGTTGTTCTCGGCATCGAGTTCGGTCACCGGCTGGTTGACGCGGTTGTTCTCGCCGGTCTTCTCAAGGTATTCGGCCACGGACAGCCAGGAGCCGACGTCGTCCCAATCGAAGGTCGCCTCGATGTTGAGGACGCGCGCGGCCTTCTCCATCAGGGCGTAGTCGATCGAGATCGGCGTGAGGTTCGGGAACTGGGCGGCGATGGTGGCCGCGAGGTCCTTGGAACCGCGCATTTCGGAAATGAAGCCCGCGAGCTGCGGCGCGTGTTTGGCGAGCTGCTGGATCACGGTGGGCAGGGACCACACGAACATGCCGGCGTTCCACGAGAAACCGCCGTGGGCCAGGAACTGCTCGGCCAGCTCCGGCGCGGGCTTTTCGCGGAAGCGCTTCACCTCGCGCGGCTTGTGCTCGACGTCGAGGGTCGGGATCGAGGCGCGTTCGCCGCGCTCGATGTAGCCGTAGGACGGGCACGGCCAGGTCGGGCGGATGCCGATGGTGACCAGGCCGTCGGAATGCTCGGCCACGGCGATCGCGTCGCGCATCACCGCCTGGTAAGCCTCCACGTCCTGGATGAGCTGGTCGGCGGGCAGCACCATCATGGTGGCGTCCGGGTCGCGGGCGGCGACCAGGCCGATGCCGAGGGCCACGGCCGGGGCGGTATCGCGCTTGGCGGGTTCGGCGAAAATGTTCTCCGGCGGCAGCATCGAGGCGACCTCGCGGACGCCGGCTTCCTGCTGCGAGTTGGTGAGGATCAGGATGTTCTCGACCGGCACCAGCCCCTCGAGGCGGCGGATCGTTTGTTCGAGCAACGTGTCCTCCCCGAAGAGCTGCAAAAGTTGTTTCGGCCGCGAATTCCGGCTCAGCGGCCAGAAGCGGGTGCCGGATCCTCCGGCGAGGATCAGGGCGTAGGTGGCTCGGGTATTCGGCATGACGCCCGTATCCTACGGGCGTGCTTGTGGAATCGGGAAGCGGGAAACGACCGGCACGTGTTTCCGGTTGTCGCGGGATGACAAGTTGCTAGATTATCCGCATGCCGAACGACTCCGCAGACACGCAGCGTGATTGGATCGAAACCACCGCCTTGGTGGCACCGGGCCTCCTGGGCGCGGCCGCCGGGATGCTGCTGGGCGATCTGATGCACCGCAACGCGCGCCGTGGCGTGGCCATCGCGCTCGGTGGCCTCGGCATCGCGGCCCTTGTGCCGTTGCTGGTCGGTGGCATCGCCAACAAGGTGAACGGCCCGGAAACCGCCCGCGGTGCCCGCCGCCGCCTCGCCGGCATCCGCGATGCCGGTGCCGATTACCCGGATGTGGACGAGGAACTGCGCGAGCAGGGCATCCTCTAACAAGCCTGGGCCTTACACCAGCTCGCGTGCGAGCTGGTGGACCGTGGCGGTGAAATCCCGCTCGAAGTCCGCGCGCGCGCGCCAGCCGAGCTCGTGCTCCGCCTTGGATGGATCGACCGCATAGCGCAGGTCGTGCCCGGGGCGGTCCGTCACATGGCGGATCAGCGATTCCGGTTTGCCGAGGATCGAAAGGATGCTCCGCACCAGGTCGAGGTTCGTCCGCTCGCAGCGCGCGCCGAGGTTGTAGACTCCGGCGGGTGCGCCCTTGAGATAGGCGGCGATCAGGCCGCTGCCGTGGTCGTCCGCGTGCATCCAGTCCCGCACCTGCAGGCCGCTGCCATAGACCGGCAGCGGTTCATCGCGCAGGGCGCACTGGATCATGCGCGGGATGAGTTTCTCCGGGTGCTGGCGCGGCCCGTAGTTGTTCGAGCTGCGGGTGATCACCACGTCCTGGCCGTAGGTGGTCGCCGCCGCCAGGCACAGCAGGTCGGCGGAGGTTTTCGACGCCGAATAGGGCGAGGATGGGCGCAGTGGCGATTCCTCGGTGAACACGCCGGGTGCCTCGATCGAGCCGTAAACCTCGTCCGTCGAGCAATGCAGCAGCGGAATTCCCGCGTGGCGGCAGACGTCGAGCAGGCAGGCGGTGCCGACGATGTTGGTGGCGATGAAATCGTCCGGTCGCTCGATCGAGCGGTCGACGTGGGACTCCGCCGCGAGGTGCAGCACGCCGGTGATGCCGTGGAAATCGAGCAGGTGGACCAGCGTTTCTCGGTCCGCCACGTCGCCGCGCAGGAAGGTCAGCCGCGGGTGCTTGCCGCCCTCCGGCAGCCGGCCGATCGAGCCCGCGTAGGTCAGCTTGTCCAGCACCACCACCCGCTCCACCTCGGGGCGGGCGAGCAATAGCCGGACGAGGGCGGAGCCGATGAATCCGGCACCGCCGGTCACGAGCGGTCGGGTGAGGTCACGTGGCACGGTGAGCCAGTATCGTGGAAAAGCCGGGTCTTCGGCAAGTGTCGGCTGGCGCGGAATTCCGCGATCGGTTTCGCTGCCCGCATGAAGATCGCGGTGACCGGCACGACCGGACGGGTGGGCGCGGCATTGGCGGCGCATTTCGCCGGGCGGCACGAGGTGACTGAATTGTCACGCGCGCGCTTCGACCTCGCCGATCCCGCTGCGATGGCGGCCGCGCTCGGGGAGCTGGACTGCGATGTGTTCCTCAATCCCGCGGGCCTAACAGGCCTGGAGGCCAGCGAGGACGATCCCGCGCTGGCCCGTCGCCTGAACGTCGAGGCTCCGGGCGAGCTGGCCGCGTGGGCCACCCGCCGCGGTGTCCGGCTGATCCATTTCAGCACCGATTACGTCTTCTCCGGGGAAGCGCCGGGTCTGAAAACCGAGGACGATGTTCCTCAACCGCTTTCGGTCTACGGCACGACCAAGCGGGAAGGGGAACTGGCGGTGCTCGCCCATCCCGGGACCTGCGTGGTCCGCGTGTCCTGGGTCTTCGGGCCTGAGAAGCCGTCGTTCACGGACGGCATCGTCCGCGCCGCGCTGGCGGGTCAGCCGCTTGCCGCCATCGCCGACAAGTGGTCGCTGCCGACCCACACCCGCGACCTCGCAACATGGACGGAGCGACTGATCGAAACCGGCACCGAGGGCATCGTCCACGCCTGCCAATCCGGCGAGCCGGTGAGCTGGCACGGCATGGCGGAGGTGATCGTGGATGAACTCGTCCGGCAGGGGCGTTTGGCCTCCCTGCCCCCGGTGGCGGCCACCGCGCTGGACGCCACCACCGCCTTCCGTGCGCCCCGTCCGCGCCACACCGCCATGGCCACTAACAGATTGTCGGCATGTCTCGGCGAGGCCCCCCGCGGGTGGCAGGATGCACTGCGGGAATACGTCCGTGAATGCCGTTGACCCTCCTAGGGGGCCGTGCCAACTTGATGGCGCAAATGAAGTCCCTGCTCTTGCCTGTCGCCGCGGCCCTGACCCTGGCCTCCTGCGACACCCTCAATCGACCGCTCAGCACCAGCGGCGATTTCGACCCCTTGACCGCTCCCGGCTCCCTGAGAAAGAACGACCTCGGCCAAGCGGGTGGCTCGTCGTTTTCCCCGGGCCAGTTCGTCCGCGCGGTGACCGACAACACCGCGTTCTTCGTGAAGCGCCCGCGCGGTGAAGGCGATGCCGACAAGTTGTTGAAACTCGGCACCCAGATGAAGGTCATTTCCACCGACGGGGCATATCTCAAGGTTGAACTCGATTCCGGCGAGGTGGGTTATGTCGCCTCCGTGCTCGTCACGGATCCGTCCGCTCCTGTCGCCGGTCTGCCGGGGGCTCCCGGAGAGGTCCAGGTGTATCCGCCGCTGCCGGGTGGCCCGGTGAAGCCCATCGACCAGAGCATCCCGCTGATCCCGCCGGGCGAGACTCCGCCGAGCGGTGCCGTTCCCACCGTGATCGATCCGGCCGCTCCGCCGACCGATGTGCCCGTGCCCGCTCCCGCCGACACCAAGGCACCCGCCGAGCACAAGCCCGCCGCGGAGGCTGCTCCTTCGGCTGAGGCACCTGCGGAAAAGCCCGCCGGGAACTGATTTCCACCCATCTTCCAGACACGAAAAAAGCCGCGGTCACCCGCGGCTTTTTTCTTGGGAAAACCGGATGGCTCAGAGGCTCTTGAGGGTCTCCTTCACCGCGTTGAAGTCCGGGAGATCCTTCGGGTGGTCCTGGGATTCGGAGTAGCGGATCACGCCAGCCTTATCGATCACGAAGGCGGAGCGCTTCGCCACGCCGCCCATGATCAGGTTCGCCTCGGGCAGGAACTGCTCGTAGGCCACGTCGTAGGCCTTGGCCACGGTGTGCTCGTAGTCGCTCAGCAGCGGCAGGTTGATGCCGGACTGCTTGGCCCAGGCTTCCTGGGCGAACGGGCTGTCACCGGAGATCCCGAACACCTTGGCGTCCAGCGCCTCGTATTCGGACAGGCCGGAGGTGATGTCGCACAGCTCGGTGGTGCAGACGCCCGTGAAGGCCATCGGCACGAACAGCAGCAGGATGTTCGATTGGCCGATGTGATCGGAGAGTTTCACGAGCTGCGGGCCTTCGGCCGTTTTCGTCACGAGGGTGAAATCCGGGGCTTTGTCGCCGACTTGGAGTGCCATGGTGGTATTGGGGTTGTTCGGAACCGGGGGCGACTATAGAAGCGGCTTTCCTTCGGTCAACCAACGCATTCCCACCATGGCATTTGAATTCTCCACCATCGGCCGCCACCTCGGCACCGGCAGCGGCATCGAGGAACTCATGGACGACCTCGGCCACGCCCTCGCCAAGGGTGGCCCGAACATCAAGATGCTCGGTGGCGGCCAGCCCGCCCGCATCCCGGAGATCAATGCCGTGTGGCGTCAGCGCCTGGAGGAGCTGATGGCGGAGGAGGGTGGCCTGGAGCGCTCGCTCACCCGCTACGATTCCCCGCGTGGCAACCCCCATTTCCTGGAGGCCATCGCGAAACTGTTCCGCGAGTCCTTCGGCTGGAACATCGGCCCGGAAAACGTCGCCGTCACCGCCGGTGGCCAGACCGCGTTCTTTTTCCTCTTCAACCTGCTCGCCGGAGCCATGCCGGACGGCCGCCGCAAGAAGATCCTGCTGCCGGTGGTGCCGGAATACATCGGCTATGCGAACCAATCCGCGTCCGAGGAGCTGTTCCGCGCCGTGCCGCCGGTGATCACCGAGACCGGCCCGCACGAGTTCAAATACGGCGTCGATTTCGACAATCTGGAGATCGGGGACGACGTCGCCGCGATCTGCTTCTCCCGCCCGACCAACCCCACCGGCAACGTCCTCACCGACGCCGAGGTCGCCCGCCTTTCCGGCATCGCGAAGGAGCACGGCATCCCGCTGATCATCGACAACGCCTACGGCGCGCCCTTCCCGAACATCTTCTTCGCCGACGCCAAGCCATTCTGGGATGAGCACGTGGTCCTCACCTTCAGCCTCTCGAAGATCGGCCTGCCCGCCACGCGCACCGGCATCGTGATCGGGCCGCCTGAAATCATCCGCGCCCTCGGCTCGATGAGCGCCATCGTCGGCTTGGCGAACACCAACATCGGCCAGCAGATCGTCCTGCCGCTGGTGGAATCCGGGAAGATCCTGGAGCTCTCCAACGACATCGTCCGTCCGTTCTACCAGGAAAAGTCCCGGCTCGCGGTGAAGGCCGCGGAGGAGATTTTCGGCGATGACTTCCCGTGGCGCGTCCACCGCTCGGAGGGGGCCCTGTTCCTCTGGTTCTGGTTCCCCGGCCTGCCGATCACCTCGAAGGAACTCTACGAGCGCCTGAAGCGCCGCGAGGTGCTGGTGGTGCCCGGCCATTACTTCTTCTTCGGCCACGACGATCCGGCCTGGCGCCACCGCGAGGAGTGCATCCGCGTGAGCTTCGCCATGGACGAGTCCGTGGTCCGGGACGGCCTGAAAATCATCGCGGAGGAAATCCGCGCCTGCCTGTCCGGTTCCTGATCCGGCCGGACAAAATCCCCTAGACTCCCGGCACCACCCCATCCACGGTGCCAGCACATCAGCCTACGCTCATGAAATTCAACACCATCACCTGCGCCGCCATCGTGGCGCTCCATAGCATCGGTTCCGCGTTCGCCGGGGGCGAGGGCTGGACCAGCGACTTCGAGGCCGCGAAAAAGAAGGCCGCCGAGGAGAAGAAGGACCTGCTTCTCGACTTCACCGGGTCCGACTGGTGCGGCTGGTGCATCAAGCTCAATGACGAGGTGTTCTCCAAGGACGCTTTCAAGGCCGGGGTGAAGGACAAGTTCGTGCTCGTGGAAGTCGATTTCCCGCAGGACGAGGCCAAGATTTCCGCCGAGACCAAGAAGCAGAACGACGGCCTCCAGGAGAAATTCGGCGTCGAGGGTTTCCCGTCCATCATCCTCTGCGATGCCACCGGCAAGCCGTTCGCCAAGACCGGTTACGAAGCCGGCGGCCCGGAAAAATACGTCGCCAACCTCGACACCCTGCGCGCCAAGAAGGCCAAGCGTGACGAGGCTCTCGCCGCTGCCGCCAAGGCGGAAGGCGTGGAGAAGGCCAAGCAGCTCGTCGCCGCCCTCAAGGAGATGGATCTCGAGGACGCCACCGTCACCAACTTCTACGGCGACGTCGTGAAGGACATCAAGGCGGCCGACCCGAAGGACGAGACCGGTTTCACCAAGGAAATCGAATCGAAGGCCAAGCTCGCCAAGTTCGAGGAAGACCTCAATGCCTTCGCCGAGAAGCAGGATCACGACGGTGCGCTGGCGTTCGTCGATAAGACCCTCAAGGAGGGTGGCTTCGAAGGGGAGACCAAGCAGGAGATCCTCGCCACCAAGGCGATGATCTACGCCCACGTGAAGAAGTACGACGAAGCCATCAAGGCGGTCGAGGAAGCCAAGGCCGTGGCCCCGGAGAGCGAGCTCGGCAAGAACATCGACAAGTTCAAGGCCCAGCTCGAGAAGATGAAGGCCAACCCGAACGCCGCGGACGAGGAAGAAGACGGCGGCGAGGAGCCGGAGCCCGCGCAGAAGGGCGAACCCGAAAAGAAGGCGGAGCCGGAGAAAAAGGCTGAGCCCGAAAAGAAGTGATCCCCGCGGATCCTTCCTGATTTTCCAAACGCCGTTCCGGGATACCGGGACGGCGTTTTCTTTTTGCGGGCCTTCAGGAGGCGCTGGAGGGCGTCGCCGCGGGAGCCAGGGCCTCGATCCGCACGCCGGACCGAAGCAGGTCCAGGGCGCGTCCGCGGAACAGCACGGCGTCGGTGCGATCCCCGGCCACCAGCGTGTGGGTCCAGCAGCCCGCCGCGTCCCGCTCGTCCTGGCCGATCACGCTGCCGGGGCCGTATTCGCGGTCCGGTTCGCCGGGGGCGGAGGCGATTATCTTGCCCGTCCGCACCAGCAGCACCGCCCGGCACGGATCGCCCCGCTCGGCGAAATTCTCGCCCACCTCGAAGTGGACCGAGGGCATCGGGTCCTCCGGCACCGGCAGCGGCGCGCTGAGGTCGCGTGGGAAGAACAACTCGAAGGTCCAGTCGATCATCACCCGCAGTTTCCGGCCGAAGCCGGGCAACTTCGAAAGGTAGATGGAGCGCCACATCCACCACGCCACGAAGCCGCTGAAGCGGAAGCCGAGGATCTCCGCCACCGCTTCGTGCGCGCCCACCGTGGCGAGCTGACCGAGATAGCGGTGGGTGAAGGGTTGGAGCGGCTCGCCGCGCAGCGCGCGCAGGATGTTCAGGCCGAGCTGGCGGCCCTGGCGCAGGGCGAGCTGGGCGGTGGGAGGGGAGGTTTTCAGCTCACCGTCGTCGTTCCACGGCACCGCCGCGCAGTCACCCGCCGCCCACAGCTTGTCCTGGCCCTTCACCCGCATGCCGGGCTCCGTGGCGACCCGGCCTTTTTCCGCCTCGATGCCGAGCTGTTTGCACAGGTCCATCACCGCCGGATTCGGCGCGTTGCCGATGCTGGAGATGATCGTGTTGGTTTCGATGAATTGCCCCTCCGCGTAATGGATGCGGTTGGAGGTGGCCTCGCTGACGCGGGAGTTCAGGATGATCTCCATGCCGCGCTTTTCCAGCACCCGTTGGGCGTGGTCGCCGAGATCCGGGCCGATCTCCTCCAGCAGGTGCGGGCGGCTGTGGATCAGCACCACCCGCGGCTTCTTGTCCCGGAGGTTCGCGTAGAATTGTTTCGCGGAGTTCACCAGGTCCAGCACCTGGCCGGCGGTCTCCACGCCGGTGTAGCCGCCGCCCACGATCACGAAGGTGATCAGGCGCTGCCGCACCGCCTCGTCCTCCACCAGGTTCGCCTCCTCCAATCGGTTGATGATGGACGAGCGGATCCGCATCGCGTCCGCCGCGTTTTTCATCGGCAGGCCATACTCGGTCATGCCGGGGACCTTGCTCAGGTCGGTCACGCTGCCGAGCGTCAGTACCAGTTGGTCGAACTCGATCTCGTGGTTGCGGGTGAAGCGGCCGCCATCGACGATCACCTTCTTCGCGGCCCAATCGATGCGCTTTACTTTCCCCTGAAGGATGTCGGCGGTCTTGCAGAAGTGCCGCAGCGGGTGGACGACGTCGAGCGGGGAAAGGGTGGCCCCCGCGACCTCGGCGAGCATCGGCTGGAAGACGAGCACGTTGCGCTCCGCCACCAGCCCGACCTTCAGCGAGCGGTTCGCGCCCAGGGCCTTCGCGCAATACGCGCCTGCGAACCCACCGCCCAGAACCAGGATGTCGTATTTCATGCAGCGAACGGCAATCGAGCCGCCTGCACCATGGCATCTGTTAGCCGCGGTTCAACTCCGGAAGGGGGGCAGAGAAAACGATGGATCGGAGATGAAATCCCGAATAGATTCCGGAAATCCGATGAGAGTGTACACGACCTTGGGGATGATCGTGACGACCGTGCTGGCGGCCGGGGTTTGCCACGCCAAGCGCGCGGCTCCCGCCGAGGTGAAGCCGGTGGTTTATGGAGATTACACCCTTTCCGCCCCGAACCAGCCCGCGAACGCCGGGCAGGTGATGATGACGGACAACAAGGGCAAGGAGGTCCGGCACGTGCTGAAGGTCTATCAATACCCGGTCGATCCTCTGTTGGAAAAGGACGTCCAGTGGGTGTTCATCACCGCGCTGAAGCTGGAGGGGGACGTGATCACGGTCACGGACGAGAAGAACAAGACCTACACCGTGGACCTGCGGGAGCACTTGAAGAAGTGCACGGGGTGCAAGTGAATGCCGCCGCTCATGCCATTCATTCTTTCAGCGCAGCGGGAGGATCTGCCCTCCTTTTTGGAAAACTGGAAAAACTACAGGGCTTCGCTTGAGGCGGCCCAAGGGCTGTTTCCGCGGAATGCTTACGAGATCGCGATCTCGGATTGGTGGTATGATCCAAATCGGCCCGAGGGGCCTCACGATGCGTGGTTGCAGAAGCTGGAGGTGGGCGAGGCGAAGGATGAGGATGGTGTCCGCCATGTGATGATCCGGATCGAACTGGCATCTGCGCATCACGGGACGATCGTGTTGGTTTATCCCAAGGTGTATTCTTATTGCCTGGCCATGGGGGAGGCTTGGCGGGACATCCACGGGGACTGGCGTTTCGATGAATTCTCCCATGACGGGACGGCAGGCCGATTCACCCATACGATCGAATGGGCGGATGGACCGGTGTGGACGATCACGGCGAGCGATCTGATCCATTCGTTTGATCCCGGGGAAGGGAGGTGGTTGGGGTGAGGGGCCGAATGAAGAAGCAGGGAAGTCCGGGATTCTGTCTGCCGCGGGATTGCCTGCGCTGCGCTCCGGCCATGCCAGTCAGCGGCTTCGCCGGGTGTTGAAAAGGTCGCGAAGCTCCCGCCGCATTCGAACCACCTCGCTGCGCTCGGTAGGTTCTCACCCACCAGCCCTCGATGGAGAGTGGAATGCATCCTTGGGGGAAAACGGATGCGGGATAACCAATGCACCACTAGGTGATTGGTCGGGCTGGCGGGATTCGAACCCACGACCCCTTGCCCCCCAGGCAAGTGCGCTACCAGACTGCGCTACAGCCCGTAAATCAACGGGGCGCCAAGCAAGCAGGGGAAATCCGGATTGGCAAGCCCGGAAAATCGTGCGATTGCCCCTGCGGGCATGGAACGTATCAAAACTGCGATCGTCGGAGCGAGTGGCTACACCGGAATGGAGCTGCTGCGCTTGCTGTTGGTGCACCCTCAGGTGGAGTTGGTGGCTGCCACCTCCCGCCAGGAGGCAGGGAAGCCGATTCACGCTGTTTTCCCGCGTTTCCGCCACGCGCCGGCCGCCGAGCTGACCTTCATCGAGCCCGATCCGGCCGCCATCGCCGCCACCGGCGCGGAGGTGGCGTTCCTGGCGTTGCCCCACGGGGTGGCCGCGGACATCGCCCGCGCCCTGCTGGGCCGCGGCCTGAAAATCATCGACCTGAGCGCGGATTTCCGCCTCCGGGACGCCTCGGTTTACGCGGAATTCTACGGCCACGAGCATCCGGCCCCGGATTTGCTCGCGCGGGCGGTTTACGGCCTGCCGGAAGTGCGGGCGGACGAGATCGTGAAGTCCGATCTCATCGCGTCCCCGGGCTGCTACCCCACCAGTATCCTGCTGCCGCTACTGCCGCTGCTGCGGGAAAAACTGATCGATCCCGCCACCATCGTCGCGAACTCCATGAGCGGCGTCAGCGGCGCGGGCCGGAAAGCGGATCTGACGCTCCTCTTCGTGGAGTGCAATGAAAGCGTGCGCGCCTACGGCCTGCCGAAGCACCGCCACCTCTCCGAGATCGAGCAGGAGCTGTCCATCGCCGCGGGCGAAAAGGTCACGATCACTTTCCTGCCGCACCTGATCCCGGTGAACGCGGGTATCCACACCACCACCACGGCGATGCTCGCTCCGGGCATCGATCCGGAGGCGATCGGACGCAGCCTGGAGGCGGCCTATTCCCGCAGCGCCTTCGTGCGCGTGCTCGGCCGCGGCGGCTATCCGGACACGAAGAACGTGACCCGCACCAATTTCATCGACATCGGGTGGCAATACGACGCGCGCACCGGCCGGATCATCCTGCTCAGCACCGAGGACAACCTCGGCAAGGGCGCGGGCGGCCAGGCGGTGCAGAGTTTCAACCACTTGTTCGGCCTCGACGAGACTGCCGGATTGCAAAACTTCTGAGGCCTGCGCACCTTGCGCGCGTTCAATCCTGCCATGGACTTCCCCTTCACCCGGATCAAAGGCGGCGTCGGAGCGCCGAAAGGCTTTCTCACGTCCGCGGTCGCCTGCGGCATCAAGAATCCCGCCGTCGAGCGCCTCGATCTGGCCTTGATCTATTCCGAGCGTCCCTGCACCTCCGCGGGCACGTTCACCACCAACCGCGTGAAGGCGGCTCCGGTGAAGGTCAGCCAGGCGCACCTGCGCAAGGATGACCTGCGCGCCATAGTGGTGAACTCCGGCAACGCCAACGCCTGCACCGGCGTGCAGGGGATCCACGATGCCAACGCGATGTGCGATGCCGTGGCGAAGCCGCTCGGCCTGAAGCGCAACGAGATCGGCGTGTGCTCCACCGGCGTGATCGGCCTGCCGATGCCGATGATGCGCATCGAGCCGAAGTTCGAGGAACTCGTCTCGCAGCTCAGCACGAGGAACGGTCCGGAAGTCGCCGCGGCCATCATCACCAGCGATACGCGCCCGAAGGAGGTCTCCATCGCCTTCGATCTGGGCGGCCACCGCGTCCGCATCGGCGGCTGCGTGAAGGGCGCGGGCATGATTTCCCCGAGCATGGCCACCATGCTCTGCTTCATCACCACCGACGCGAACATCCCCAGCGACTCGCTGCGGAAGTCCGTGCTGGAGTGCGTGGAAAACAGCTTCAACCGCATCACCATCGACGGTGACATGAGCACGAACGACACCGTGCTGGTGCTGGCGAACGGGGCCAGCGAGATGCCCGCCATCCGCCGCGGCAGCGCCCTGTGCAAGCAGTTCCGCGCCGCCCTGCAGTGGGTGATGCTGGAGCTCGCCAAGGCCGTCGTGCGCGATGGCGAGCGCGTCACCAAGTTCGTGACCGTGGATGTGAAGGGGGCCCGCACTTACCTCGACGCCAAGAAGGTGGCCGAGGCGGTCTGCAAGTCCGCCCTGGTGAAATCCTCCTGGAACGGCGGCGACCCGAACTGGGGCCGTATCCTCCACGCCGTCGGCTACTCCCGCGCCCGCATCCGCGAGGAGCTGGTGGACATCCACATCGGCGGCAAGGCGGCCTGCCTCGGTGGCCTCCAGACCACCACGCCGATGGAGGAGCTGCGCGCCGTGGTCGCCGAGCCGGAGTTCAACATCGTGATCTCCCTGAACCAGGGCGACGCCGACTACACCATGTATTCCAGCGACCTCTCGCCGGAGTACATCGACTTCAACCGCTCCGAATACGCCTACTGGAAGCAGGCGCGGAAGGACGGGCTGGTTTGATTCACTTCCGGGCTTGATCCGCGCCGTCTCCCGGCAAACGATCCCCGCACTTCGCACGAGTAGCTCAGCGGTAGAGCAACCGGTTTACACCCGGTCGGTCGGCGGTTCGATCCCGTCCTCGTGTACCATCCTTTTTCATCGCGGGCTTGCCCGCCCGCCCGGGTGGTGGTTTCTTCCCGCCCCGTCATGCACCTGCGCTTCACCGAGAACGAGCTCGCCACCCTGATCCAGATGGTCAGCCTGGCCGCGAACGTGGCCTCGGTGAACCAGAAACCGGGAGCCGAGCAGGGCATCGCCGCCTTCGAGGATCTGGAAAACAAGATCCTCGAGCGCGCCAGCCACGCCGGTTTCGGCGAGATCATCGAGTTCGACGAGGAGAAGCAGGCCCACCGCGTGACCGTGGAGTACGAGGGCAACTCGTTCTTCCAGGAGTGCTTCGAGGAATTCCGCGAGGAAAGCTTCTGGGAGGAAATGGTCATCCGCCTCGCCGACCGCGACCTGATCCGCTCGATCGGCCTGCCGCTGTGGGAGAAAATGAGCGAGCAGGAGCGCCGCGCCCGCACCCAGGACATCGAGAAGCGTTACTGGGAGGAGTTCACCAAACACGGCATCGAGCGCGTGGCGGTGATCCATCCGCCGGGAGAAGGCTGAGCCTCCGTCCCGGATCGCGTCCCCGGTCTTGAACGAATGGTGGACGAGTGATTCTCGAAAACTTTCCCGGCCGTGCTACGCTCTACGGGAGATGGATTACACCCGGGCACGCGAGCGCATGGTGAGGGATCAGATCGAGGCGCGTGGCGTCCGCGAGCCGCGCGTGCTCGCGGCGATGCGCGAGGTGCCGCGCGAGCAATTCGTGCCGACGGCGCTGCTGCCCTGGGCCTGTGAGGACCAGCCGCTGTCCATCGGCCGCGGCCAGACGATTTCCCAGCCCTACATGGTGGCCCTGATGACGGAGCTGCTGGGGGCGGGCCCGGACTCCACCGTGCTGGAGATCGGCGCGGGCTGTGGCTACCAGAGCTCGGTGCTGTCGCGGCTGGTGAAGCATGTGTGCGCCATTGAACGGGATGAGGTGCTCGCGGAGGAAACCTCCAAACGCCTCGTCGGGATGGGCTGCGGCAACGTCGAGCTGATCCACGGCGATGGCTTTCTCGGCTGGCCGGGGCTTCAGCCGCGTTTCGAGCGCATCCTGGTGGCCTGTGCGGCCGAGGAGCTGCCGACCGCGCTGTTGGATCAATTGGCTCCCGGTGGCCGCCTGGTGATCCCTGTGGGCCCTCCTGACACGAAACAGGACCTCACTCTGGTGGATCGCGATCAGGCGGGCGTCCTGCACACACAGGTCATCCTGCCGGTCCGCTTCGTGCCGATGGTTCACGGCAGCGTGTGAGCGGTCGGCTACCCAACAAAAAAGGGCGGCCTCGCGGCCGCCCTTTTGGGAATGGAAAGTTGAAAGTTGGATTGGCTTAGAAACCGGTCGCCGGTTCTTCGTCGTTCACGTGCAGGCGGCGGTAGCCACCGATGGACTTGAAGTAGATCAGCAGGCCCAGATAGAGCAGGCCCATGGTGGCCGGCACGACAGACGTCAGCTTGAGGGCCATGCGGCCGCCGTAGAGGCCGGCATCCTTCACCAGCGGCTTGTCCGCGGCGGCGTCAGCCTTGGCGGCTTGCCACCAGGCGTCGAGCTGGTCGTGGTTCTTGTCGGGCGTGCCCGCCTTCGCGAGCAGTTCGCCGGTGCGGGCGAGTTCCTTGCCGTCGTCTTCGAGGACGCCCACCTTGGCACCGTCAAGACCCACGGTCTTCAGTCCGGCGAAGGTGTTCTCCTTGTCCGCCTTGTAGCGGCCGTAGGTGGCCGGAGCCTGCTGCTCAAGGTGGTGGGAAGCATTGTAGTCCTGCTTGAAACCGATGGCCGGGCCACCGAGGAGACCGGCGGAAAGCATGCCCACGCCGCCCATCAGGCCGATGCCGATGGCGCCGGATTTCGGGAAACGCTCGGAGGCCACCGAGAGCATCGTCGGCCAGAGGAAGGTCTTGCCGAGCGCGTAGACGGTGGCGGCGATCACGCACATGGCGACGGTGGTCGCACCGCCGAGGAGATTGAGGCCGAGGCAGCCCAGCGCGGCGCTGATCAGCAGCAAGCCGATCGGGGAGATGCGGTGGACGATCGGGCCGGCGCAGAAGCGCAGCACGAACATCAGCAGGGAGGTGTAGGAGAAGAGCATCAGGCCCTTCTGCGGGCTGTCCATGATCGCGCCGGTGATCTTGCTGATCCAGGAGTCGGTGCCGAGCTCCACGTAGCCGACGAGCGCGTGGATGAGCAGCAGGACGAGCATCAGCGGCGTGAGCAGCGTGCCGATCATCTGGCCGAGTGGCACACCTGCCACGGAAGCGTGGGATTTCGGGAAGCGCTGGCCCATCATCATCAGGCCGTAGGCGACCACCGGAAGGAGGAACAGCGACATCTGGATCTTCCAGTCCACGGCGGCGGCGGTCACGTTGCCCGCGGCGTCGGTGTGTTTGGACATCAGCGCGGAGGCCACGCTGCCCAGGACGAGGCCTGCGGGCCAACCGGCATGGAGAATGTTGAGGTAATGCGTCTGCTGTTTCGGGAACAGCGTGGCGGTGAGCGGATTGACCACCGCTTCGCAGATGCCGTTGCCGACCGCGAAGATGAACATCGCCGAGAAGAGACACCAGTAGGCGGAGTCCTTGCCGCCCGAGGCGAAGAACGCCGGCGTCGCGAGCGTGAGCACGGCGGAAACGAAATGGAGCAGGAAGGCCAGGCTCATCAGCTTGCCGTAACCGATCTTATCGGCGATCAAGCTGGAGAGGATGATCACCAATCCGAAGCCGGTCAGGCCGCCACCGGTGATGGTGCCGAGCTCGGTCATGGTGAAGCCGAACTGGTCTGCCCATTGGCCGAGGACGCCGCCGCGGACGGAAAAGCCGACGCCGGTTGCCAGGATGGCGGTGAAGCCAGCCCAGAGTAGCCGTTTGGCATTGGGCTCAATTGATGGATCTGCGGTGGTACTGCTCATGAATGGAATTCAGGGGTAAGGACCGGACCGATTAACCGTTCTCGTGATCCCTGACAAGCAAGAGCTTCCACGAAGAAAAACTGATAGAAAACGCTTCCCCTCGCGGGGCGGGATTCCAGTTAGGGAAAGGTGGGTTTCGGGAAGGTGAATGAGGCGAATTCATTGCCGAATCGCGTCCTGTCGGGCGGTTTCCGGGCGCGAAAAAGCCCGGGCTCCTCACGGAGACCGGGCTGGGGGAAAGATCGCGGGATCTTACTTGGAGGAAGACACGTAGGAGGCCTGGGAGGCACCCTTCTTGAGCTTCTTCTGCTTGATCCAGCTCATCGTGGAGCGGAGCTTCTCGCCGGTCTTCTCGATCTGGTGCGCGGCCTCGGCCTTGCGGATCGCGTTGAAGCGCGGGTAGCCTTCCTTGTACTCCTTGATCCAGTCCTTGGCGAACTTGCCGGACTCGATTTCCTTGAGCTGCTTCTGCATCCGCTTCTTGACGGAGCCGTCGATGATCTTCGGACCCACGGAAACGTCGCCCCACTCGGCGGTTTCGGAGACCGAGAAGCGCATGCCGGCCAGGCCGGACTCGTTCATCAGGTCGACGATGAGCTTCAGCTCGTGGAGGCACTCGAAGTAGGCCATCTCCGGCTGGTAGCCAGCCTCGACGAGCACTTCGAAACCGGCCTTCACGAGGGCGGAAGCGCCGCCGCAAAGCACGCACTGCTCACCGAAGAGGTCGGTGACGGTTTCCTCGCGGAAGTTGGTTTCGAACACGCCGGCACGGGTGGAGCCGATGCCGCGGGCCCAGGAGAGGGCGATTTCCTTGGCCTTGCCGGTGGCGTCCTGGTGGATCGCGATCAGGCCGGGAACGCCCTTGCCGTCGACGAACTGGGAGCGGACGGTGTGGCCCGGGCCCTTCGGGGCGACGAGGATCACGTTGATGTCCTTCGGCAGCTTCAGCTCGCCGAAGAGCACGGCGAAGCCGTGGGAGAAGAGGACGGTCTTGCCGGCGGTGAGGTTCGGGGCGATGTCCTTCGCGTAGACTTCCGGGATCACGGTGTCCGGAACGGCCACGAAGATCACGTCGGCGGCCTTCACGGCGTCGGCGGTGTCCATCACTTCGAAGCCGAGCTTCTTGGCGACTTCACGGGACTTCGACTTCTTGTAGAGACCGATGACGACCTTGAGGCCGGAGTCCTTGAGGTTCAGCGCGTGGGCGTGGCCTTGGGAGCCGAAGCCGATCACGGCGAGGGTTTTCTTCTTCAGGGGCACCAGCGAGGCGTCCTTGTTGGTGTAGATCTTCGCGGCCATGGCGTGTCTCTAGGTGATGGTGTGGAGAATAGCGTCACCCCTTTTGGGATCGGCGAGGCGTCAAGCTGGCGATCCCGTGCCGCGGGGTCAAGTCTTGGAAGCGGGAGAATTGCTCAAAAATGAGGTATTACTTCCCGATTGGCTGCCGGATTGGGGGTTTGGTTGCCCGAAAATTGCCAATTTGGGTATCAAATGACGTCCGGGTAGCGGGCGGGTGTCAGAAAAATGACAGACCTTTCGACTGTTCCGGGTGTGTAGGGGAGGTCGGGAGATCGAAAATTCGGTTGTCTGGGGCGATCGGACTTCCATCACCCGACGGATTTTCGTCCCCCCTTGAGCGTGGCTCTCATGGAGCGCTGGAGGGTGGCGAGCCGGGACAGGACTTCATCCGGGGCGGTTTCCGGGTCGAAGCGCACCCGTTGGTGCAAGCGGATGGCCTCACCGAGTTCCTCGTTTTCGGGCAAATGCTTCCGAAGTCCTTCCAGCCACTTCGAATAGGGCATGCCGGGAGGGCGGTTTCCGAGGAGTTTCCGGGCGAGCGGCTCAAGATCGTGGAGCGGGGTGCGGAACGCGGGTTGGAGGGGGGCGCGGCCGGACGATTTTTCGATCCGGCGGCGCGACCGCCACAGGCCGCGGAAGATGGCGATGGCTCCCGCGGTGCCGAAGGTGGCTACGATCAAGGTGACCAGGCCGGTGTTGCCCGGATCGTTCCGCCAGATGAAAAAGTCCTCCCGCAGCCGTTGGAGCCAGTCATCGAAGGCCTGGCCCCAACCCTGGCGGCTCGGTTCGTTGGCCAGCCAGTTCACCGGGGTCGGGTCGAAATCGATCCAGCATTTCGCGTTGTCGTCCCAGACCCGGCACCAGGCGTGGGCGTGGGTGCCGCGGATCACGGCTTCCCTGCGGGCCGGGTCGAGTTCCATGACGGCATAGCCGACCGCGTAGCGGGTGGGCACCCCGGCGTCCCGCAGGATCAGGGTGGCGGCGGTGGCGAAGTACTCGCAGTGGCCCCGGCGCTCGGTGGTGAGGAATTTGGCGATCGCGCTGTCGGCCTCGCCCTTGCTGCGGTTCGGGGCCTTGATCGAGAGGTAGCGGGTGTAGTGGAATTCGCTCTGGAAGAAGCCTTTGAGCGTCGTCAGTTGCTGCTGGAGCGGCAGATTGGCCAGGCCAAGTTGCTGGGCCGTGGTGTGGACGGCGTTGATTTCATCCTGAGGCACCTTCAAATCGGACACGAAGGTGCCTGGAGCCGGACGCTGGTCCCACGGTGGCCGGTCCGGGCTGGTTTTGGGGTCCCACAGCACGGTGCCGCTGATCACCGGGTCCTTGGGTTCCACCCGCAACGTGGAGAGGTCGTTTCGCTCCACGGTGTCTAGATCGAATCCGGTGAGGCTGCTGAAGTGGCCGGGGACCGGCAGCGGCATCCGCAGCTTCGCCGCCCCGCGCAGCGAGATCCGCGGCAGGCTGTCGGAAATGGCGGCCTCGATCGCGGCCGGGGTGGCCTCGTTGGCGCGGTATTTGAGATAGTATACCTTGCCGGGCAATGGCTCGATGTTCCGCACTTCGTTGAAAGTGGTGTCGATCACCGCGGTCGGCTGGGGAACGCGGCATACCCACGCGCCGCCGTCGTATTGATTGTACAGGGTGGTCCGCAGCAGCGGCGGGGTGGGGCCTTGCAGGGTTTTCATCCGCCAGAGGATGTCGGAGGACTGCTTGAGTTCTCCCAGGTCTCCGATGGCGGTTTTATAGTAGTTCGGATCGAACCCGTCCCCGCCTCCTCCACGGGCACCGCGGATGGCCCAGCCGTAGAGAAATTTCAGGGTGAACATGCCGCTCACTCCCATCCCGCCGGCGAGGGCGAGGCAGGCGATGATCATCATCTTCCGCGCGTTGCGCAGCGCCAGCAGGGCCCAGCCGAGAATCAGCAGCAGACCCACCAGGAAGAACCACGGCGAACGGGGTTCCTCGGGTTTTCCCAAGGTGGAGGCGATCAGGATGATGCCGAGATAGATGTGGCCGAAGGGGAGCTCCAGCGGGTTGCCACCGAGGCCCAGCTTGCGGTTTCGTTCCCATCGTTTCCGGGCCACGATCGAGAACGTGTAAAGCGGCATCGTCTCCTTCGTGCCGTAGGACTGGGCGAATTGGAGCGGGAAGAACAACGCCGGTCCCCACACGATCAGTTGCTGGACGATCTGGGTGCGGTTGCCTTCGAAAAACGTGAGCACCATCCGCGCCGCCACCAGCAGCACGGTGAGATGCCATGCCCGGAGGAACGCGGCGTCCCGGAAGTCCCAGCGCAGCCGCACCCATTGGGCCAGTTCGACGACGACCGCCAGGCTCACGCCGATCAGCCACTGGTCCGTCATCGCGCTCCAGAACAGGAGCGCGGCGGCGAGCAGGAACGGGGGCGGGGTGTTCGGACGCATCGGGAGGGGACAAGAAGATTACCCGGCCACCACGGGTTTCAACCGGATGGGCAACGAGCCAAGGTCGCGGGCGAGTTGACCGGATTCGATCCAATGGCCCGGGAATCCGGTGGGAGCCGGGCCGGTGCCGGTGGCCAGCACGGTGCAGGGCAGGCCCTGGCTGGCGAGCTGGCGGATGAAGGCGGCGCGTTCCTCGGACCAGCCGCACAGCACCACCAGGCAGGACGTCAGTTCCTCGCGGTGCTTCAGCACCAGGTTCGCGAGTGTGTCGAAGTGAGGAACGGTTTCGGGTTCCACCCCCGCCAGCACCTCCAGAAGCACCTCCGAGCGGGCCATGCCGCGCCCGACAGTGACGGTGTGGGCGCGGTCCTTGATGAACATCAGGTCGAGCAGGCTTTCGCGGGTATCGATCGTGGAGGCGAAGGAGGCCGCCACGGACACGGCATCTTCGAACAGCAGTTCGTGTCCGGAAGCGGGGAACGTATCGAGCACCAGTCCGTAACGTGGATAGAAGGTGTCCTCCAGCTCCCGGACGATCGGTCGGCCGGTGCGGGCCCAGCTTTTCCAGTGGATCTGGCGGATTGGATCGCCAGGGCGGTACTCGCGCAGGCCGACGAATTCCCCGGAGGTGCCGATGGCATTGGTCGCGGCCTCGCCGCCGATCTGGAAGCGTCCGCTGCCCGGCAGCTCCACTGGAGGCAGGCGGTAACGCGGTGGGAGCACGGTGAGCGTGGCGGGCGGGGTGGGCAGTTTCTCGCAGCGCTGGAACAGCCCGAATGGATCCGGCAGCAGCGCCCGCAGGTCGTCCAGGCGGATCACGCCGCGCCGCGCCGGAGTCAGTTCCACGGGCACCTCCACGGTGCCGCCGGCAGGCACGTCGACGGAGTGGGCCGATTGACCTCCCTCGTAGAGCCGCAGTCGGTCCATCAGCCATTGCCACCGGTAGTAGGCGAAAGTGCGGTCGAAGGCATTGCGGGTGGCCTCCTCCGGTTCGCGGGCACGCAGGAACAAGTTCAGGGGCGGTCGTGGATCCGGAGGCGTTTCATGGAGCCAGACGGAGCGGAGGTCCCTAGTGCCAGGATTGCGCAGGTGGATGGTGCAATGGACCTGTTCCCCGGCGGTGGCGTAGCGTGGCAGCTCGCGGCGCGCTTCGAGAGCTCCCGGTTTACGGAAGAATGCCAGCGGGAGAGCCATCGCGAACAAGGCCGCGGTGAGCGAGAAGACGAGGTAAACGTGGAACTGCTGCTGGTTCTCGGGCTGGGCCACGCCGAGCACGGTGGTGACGGCCAGGGCGATGCCGACCCCGAAGCCCGTCGCGCGGACGCGGCGGGCGAAAAAGTAATTGAGTGCCGCGCCGCGCCAATAGGTGCGGTGGAGACGGCGCAGCAGCGCGTCGGCTGTCCGGGCTTTCGGAGCCTCTTTCACACCGGCACGGGAGTGCGTTCGATCAATCCCGCCACGATCGAGCGGGCGCTGGTGCCCGAGTAGCGGGCCTCCGGCTCCAGCACCAAGCGGTGGGCGATGACGTCCACGGCGACTTCCTGGATTGTTTCCGGCAGCACGTAGTCGCGGCCCTCGAAGAGCGAGAGCGCCTGCGCCGCCTTCATCAGCGCCAGCGAGGCGCGCGGGCTGGCGGGAAGCTGGATGTCCCGGTGGCCGCGGGTGGCGGAAACCAGCGAGACCACGTAGTGGCGCAGTTCGTCCGAGAAACGCACCGCGCGGGTGGCGGCCATCAGGTCCATCACCTCCTCGCGGCTGGCCACCGGCTCCATCACGTCCACCGGGTGGCGTTCCACCTGGTCGGCCAGGATCGCCGCCTCGTCGTCCGCGCTCACGTAGCCGAGCGCGCACTGCATCGCGAAGCGGTCCATCTGGGCTTCGGGCAGCGGATAGGTGCCGCGGAATTCCACCGGGTTCTGCGTGGCGATCACGAAAAACAGCCCTTCGAGCTCGTGGCGGGTGCCTTCGATCGTGGCCTGGCGCTCGCCCATGGCCTCCAGCAGCGCGCTCTGGGTGCGCGGGGAGGCGCGGTTGATCTCATCCGCCAGCAGGATGTCCGCGAACACCGGGCCGGGATGGAAGCGGAACTCATGGGTCCGCGGGTCCAGCACCGAGATGCCGAGGATGTCCGAGGGCAGGAGATCGGGCGTGAATTGGACGCGCTTGAACACCGCTCCGGACACGGCCTTGGCGATCGCCTTGGCCATCGTGGTCTTGCCGGTGCCGGGGTAGTCCTCCAGCAGCATGTGTCCGCCGGAAGCCATGCACGCCAGCACGCGGCGGATCACATGGTCCTGGCCGCGCACCACGGTGCGGACGGCTTGTTCGAGGCGGGTGGCGGTCTCGTGGGCGCGGCTCATCAGTCGGTCGGGAAGGATGTCGTGGGTGGGAGCGTTCATTTCTCCGGGATGGGAGGCCGGTCGGATTCGGCGTTTTTACGATGGATCTCGTAGATCTCGCGGAGTTGGGCGGCGGCATCCGTGTTGCCGCCGGCCTCGAGGCGGGACCAGGCGGCCACGTTGAGGAAATCGCGGGTCCGGTTGCCATTGGCGAAAAGGTCGATCTCCGCCATCACCCGCGGGCCGTCCGGAGTGGCCACCAGCGGATAGAGCGGGTAGGTCGCCGCCGGGTCCGCGGCATTGCCGATGCGCGCCGAGATGGCGGTCCACGGGCCGCGGCGGATCACGCCGAGGATGGTGGCGTGGCCGCCGGTCTTGAGGGCTCCCGTCAACTCGTAGCCGAGATTGCGCAGCAGGCGCGCGGTTCCCCGGTCGCGTTTCAGATGGGCGGTCAGACGGATGGAGGTGCCGATGTCTCCGGCCACGATCGCTTTGCTCCACTCGTTGAAAATGCCACGTGTGGCCTCTTCGGGTGGCCCCTCTCCACCGGGCACGCTATCGAGCGCGGGGCTGTCCGCGAGCGCGAGATCCTCCCAGTCCTTGGTCCAATCGGGCGCGACGGTGTCGGCCTGGGCCTTCACTTCCGCCAGCTCGGGTTGCACCTGGTCGCCGGGACGGAGGCCGGGGATCAAGTGCCAGCCGCCGTTCCGTTTCACGAAGTAGAGCATGCGCAGGTCCGCGCGTTCCGGTTGCCGTGAGGAGAAGACCTGGTAGGAGGCGACCGCCCCGTCATTCTTCTCGATGAATCCGATCGGCAGCAGCGTGGTCAGGTCCCGCGGGGAATGAAGGTCCCGCCAGATGAGGGCCAGCCGGGAGGCACCCAGCCGGGCTTGTTCCGGGTCGCCCTCGAGATCGAGTAGCGTCAGCAGGCTATCCGGGGTGTTTGCCCGCAGCGCGGCGACGACGGCCTCGCTGGCGGCCTTGGCGGTGTCCAGCTTGGCGAGGGGAAATTGACGCCGCCAGACGGCGGGCAACGCATCCAGGTAGTCCGTGCCCACGATGCCGTCCTCGTCGCCATGGGGATCGGGAGGATCGCTCCGCAGCAGGGCAGCGGGCAGATCGATGCGCCAGAGTCCTTCGGGATCTTTTTCCAGATCCAGGCTGAGCAGGCGGATGTGGGGCAGCGTGCCGCGGCCCGATTCGGCGGAGGCATCGAGGCAGGCCATGGTGATCGCCGCGTGTTGGTCGTCACCGTCCTCCAGCACCACCGAGCGGATCACGCCCGGTGCCGCGAGCAGCCGCCACGCGGGTTCGAAGGTTTCCTTGGAAAAGGCGCGGCCCACCGCTCCCAGCCGCTCGCTCCAGTCCCGCGGCAAGTCCTTCTGAAGACCGCCGATCAGGCCGAGCATGGTGGCTTGGTCGCGGGTGGCGCAGGCCGTCAGCAGGCGTTTGACCAGTTCCGGGGGCTTTTCCTTTTGGAGGACTTCCTTCTGGATTTTGCCGCCGATTTCCTTGTGCAGCCGTTCGGCGGATTGGTCCCGCAGGGTGGAAAGATCCACCACCTGTTCGCGGGTCATCCACGCCTCAAGGGCGGCGATGCGGCCAGCCCGGGATTCGTCATACCCCAGGCTGGTGTTTTCAAAGGATCCCGGCACCGGGGCGGGGAGCCATTGGTCGCCTTTGCGGACCAGACCGATGGCGATCACCCGCAGGCTGCCGGGATCGAATCCGGCGGCCTGCCGAACGAGCACCGCGGCCAGGTCGCCGTCCTGTTTCACCGGGCCCACCTCCACGCGGTCGGCGCTGATTTCACGGGAGAGACGTTTGATCCTCGCGGCGATCATCTCACGCTTGTCCTTGCCGGTCGCGGCGGAGAGGGCTGTGTCCGCGCCCGGAGCCAGGTCCACCTGGCCGCCCCGCAGTTTCTCCACGAAGCGCACGGCGGCTTCCGCCGGGGTGCCGGAGTCGGCAGCAAGCACGGGAGTGACGAGGGCCAAGGCGAGGAGCAGGGATTTCACAGGGTCTGATGGAAAGTGTCGTCGGCGTCGAGCGACAGGACAAAGCCGGTGAGCAGCTCGATTGTCTTCTCAATGTCGCCCAGATGGGCGGTTTCCACCACCGAGTGCATGCAGCGCAGCGGCAGCGACACGAGCGCGCTCGGCACACCCTCGCGGCTGTGGAAGATTTTGTCGGTATCCGTGCCGGTGAAGCGGCTGCTGGACTCGTGCTGGACCGGCACCGAGGCCTTCTTCGCCACCTCGATCAGGCGCTGGACCACCTTCGGGTGGTTGGACGAACCGTGCGTCAGCGAGGGGCCGCCGCCGAGCTTCACCCGGCCGAACTTCACGTGGTCGATCCCCGGCGTGTCGGTGGCGTGAGTCACATCCAGGCAGACGCAGACCTCGGGCTTCAGGCGGTAGGTTGCCATCATCGCGCCATGGCCGCCGATCTCCTCCTGCACCGCATTGAGGCAGACCAGCGTGAAGGCGGGCTTCTTTTTCTCCTTCGCCACCCGCTTCATGACCTGGGCGATGATGTAGCCGCCGATCCGGTTGTCCAGGGCGCGGCCCACCAGCCGGTCGTGGGAAAGTTCCATCGGGCTGTCTTGATAGACCGCCGGGTGGCCCACGCGCAGGCCGAGCGCGGCCACCTCCTTGGCGCTGGAGGCACCGACATCGACCCACAGTTCGTGCACGGCCGGGGCCTTTTCCTGGCCCGCCTCGTCGCGGCGGAGGTGGATGGCGGTGTTGCCGATGATGCCGGACACCGGTCCCTCGTCGCCGAGGAAGGTCAGGCGGCGGCCACGGGCGGTCGCGGCATCGCTGCCGCCGATGCGGTCAAGCCGGAGGAAGCCGTTGTCGTCGATGTGCTTGATGATGAAACCGATCTCATCGGCGTGCGCTTCCAGCATCACGATCCGCTCGGACTTCCCGGGCAGGATGGCCCAGGTGGAACCGTAGGCATCGCAGGCGGTTTCCGCCGCGTGCTGGCCGATCCACTTCGCCCAGACCCGCTGTCCCGGCATTTCGAAGCCCGTCGGACTCGGGGTTTCCAGAAGTTCGAAAAGGAAGGCGCGGTCGTCGGGTTTCATGGACATCCCGCCCATTCAAGCACGGGCAGCGGCGCTGGCAATCCCGGGGATGGGGAACCCTTCACGGAGTATCGAGCCATCGCTGGATTGTGGCGGTGGTGGCCGTATCCAACCGGCTGGCTTGTTCATGCAGGTAGCTTTTCACGCTGTCGGCCAGTTCCCGTGAGGGCGGCGAGGATGCCAGCAGCCCCGCGAGAGCGCCCGGCGGCATTTTCGCGCGGATCTCGGGATCGGCGAACACGGCCCGCGTCCATTCTGCCTGACGGCCGGGGAATTGGCTCCAGCCGAGAGAGGTAAGGGTATTCGTCCGGTGGTCGGGGTTTGCTTGGAAGGCTGTTCCGCCGAACCGCGGATTCTTCAATGCCAGCCGAACCATCATCCGGACCACGCCTTCATCCGCCGGCCGGCACCAGACGCCGGCATGCATGGTGAGGCGATCGAGGGGAGAAAGACGGGACCATGAAGTCCGGAAGAGCCCGTTCAATCGGGTGAGGTCCCGTGCGTCGCGCGCAAGAATTGCCGTTTGGGAATCGAGGGGTGGATCGACATACAAGGGGGCCGTGCGGGCTTCCAAGGACGTGGTGAGATGTCGGCGGGCGGCTGTTTCGATCGCTTCCGGTAAGGCGCCGCCATGCCGTTCGGCGATGGTCAGCAGCGTCAGGGTGATCACGGGGCCGTCCACCAGCAGCAGATCGCGGCTCACCGGGTGCTCATCGCTGCCTGCCAGGGACAGGGCGCGGGTCAATGAATCCAAGGCCGCGGGGTTTCCCGCATGGAGGCTGGCACAGGTGGTGAGGAGGAGCATCCGTCTGGCGATGGTGGTATGGCGAATTAGGTCATCCGAGGTGTCCCGGTTTTCGGCCGCGAGAGGCCCCTTTGCCCATGTCTCCCAGTCCTCGTTCCGGAAATCCCCCAAATCAGGCACCCGGCCGAGGATGCAGTCTGCGGTCGTGACGAGGTGCGCGAGGAGCGCCCGGCGCAGCGCGGAATCGTCGATCTTGAGAGCGTGGAACTCCGCTTGCAGGCGGGCCATGCGGGCGGACGGAGTCTCCGTGTCGGGCGCTGTATTTTCGCCGCCGGACAGGATCGCTCGCAGCAGCAGTCCGCGTGCATCCTTCAGGTGGCCGGCCGCGAGTTCCTGCTGGATCGCCTTCTCCAACGCCGGGCTGTAGTGGGGCGGGTGGATCAGGCTGTCCGGTTCCAAGGGCAGCAGCGCCAGCGCTTGATCGGTCTTCCCTTCCAGGAGGAGAGCCGGGAGCTTCTCGTCTACCGGTGGTTCGTAGGCCCGGACCGGCACGGCCAGGGCAAGCAGGATGAGCGACAGGAGGCCGGTGAACGCGAGGTGCATTCCTCCGATAAGCCATCGCTCGTGGTTGGCCGCAAGATACGCCGACCGGTTGACGGAGTTTTTACCGATGGAATCGACGGCGGCATGGACGGGCCGGGCTTGCCTTTCGTGGGAAAATAACAGTTAGTCACGATGAATCCACGAAACCACCATGTACGAACTCTTCAAAAGCGAGGCGTCCGGTAAATACCACTTCCGGCTCAAGGCGGGGAATGGCGAGATCATCCTCTCCAGCGAGGCTTACGAGGCGAAGCCTTCGGCGGAAAACGGCATTGCGTCCGTGAAAAAGAACGGGACCGACCGCAAGAATTTCGAGATCCGCCAGAGCTCCAGCGGGAAGTCGTATTTCGTGCTGAAGGCGGGCAATGGCCAGATTATCGGCCAGAGCCAGCAATACGTCACGGAGGCGGCCGCGGAGAACGGCATCGCCTCGGTGATCAAGAACGCGGGCGGCGAGACCAAGGATCTCACCGCCTGAGGTGTCATTTGGATGGCTCCCCGCCGAGCTTCTTGCGGGTGGCTTCGATCCACGATTCGATTCGCTTGGCCGCCTCGGGATCGAGGCGGCCGCGCTGCTCGTTCAGGTAGAGCTGGATGAGATCGACGGTTTCCGAGGTCGGATTCCTGCCGGGCAGGCTGGCGACATTCACCGGGGCGAGCTTCGCCCGGAGGGCCGGATCGCCCAGGACTTCTTTCACGAAGGCCGCGCGGGTCGGTCCTTCCGCTGGCATCCCGTCCCATAGGGAAGTCCGGCCGGAGTTTTCCAGAAATCTGGCCAGCCGCGGGGTTTTCGCCGCTAGTTTCAGGATGGTGAGCCGCAGATCGACGTCCCGTGAAACCCGTTGGATTTGCAGGGTTTCAAGCGTCTTCTGCAACGAATCCGGCCAGTCTTTTGCCGCGGGAGCGACGAGCGGGGCGAGCTTGCCGGGATCTTCGTCGGCGGGAACCAAGACGAGCGCCAATGCGTCGAAGGGCTGGCTCCGGTAGCTGGAGGTGCTGGTTGCCCCGATGGTGTTCAGGATCGCGGTGAGGAAGTCGCGGGTCACCGGCCGCAAGGGCTCCGGCAGCGTGCCGCCATTTTTTCCGGCGAGGACGAGCAGGGTCAGCGCGATGGGCTGCGCATTCTGGGTGATCATTGACTGGGCTGCCTCGGTCCGGGTCACCGCCTGAGGGATGGACTCCAGCATGTGGGTGAACGATTGGAGAGAAGCGGTGTCTCCGGCGTGGAGCGCGGAGCAGGTGGTGAAGGTGAGGAGACGTCGGGCCATCCCGAACTTCTGGAATCCGTTCGCCCGGTCATCGCTGGGAGTGGGGAGGCGGCTCCAATCGACTTCCCGGAATTCCTCCGCCACCGCGGTCCTGCCTAGGAGATAGGCGGCGGGTTGGGCGAGGTAGACATACAGCGCCCTGCGGATTGCAGCCTCCTCGATCTTCGAGTTTTGGAATTCCGCTTGGAGGCGGGTGATGCGGGCATCGCGGGATTCCGCCGGGGTTTCATTGCCGCCAGACCCATCGAGGCCGGACGAAAGGAAGGTCCTCAGGAGCAGGCCCCGGGCATCCGCCAGTTTTCCTTCCGCGGTCGCCGCGGAGATGAGCCGTTCGGTGGTGATGGTGAAGGTGGGGGCTTCGAACCAAGCGTCCGAGTCCCGGACTAGGATCTCCGCCACCACATCGAGCCGGCCCTTGCGAGCCTGCTCCTGGAGCATCGAGGCCGAGTTGTCATGAGGGACGCCGCTTTTCCGGATGATGACAACCATGAGGTCTTGCCGCCCGATGGCCTCCGCGGTTCTCATTAGGTAGGAGTTGGAATTGTCCGCCGACTTGGCGGAGGGATTGGAGCCGAGCAGGAGTTCGAGGAGTCGTCCGGCTTCAGTGATGGTCTCCGGGCTGAGGGGGGACCGGGAGGTCATCTGGTAAAGAAGCGAGGAGGCCTGCTCATGAGAGGAGGTCGCGGCGCTTCCCATCGCCGTCAGGTGCTTGGTGGTGATGCGGAGAATTTCATCCGGACGCGCGGGATTGGAGTCGCGGCGGGACTCCAGGATCCGGGCCAGGGCGAATTTGGCCACCTCTTGGGCGGAGACACCCGCTTCGGCCAGCGCCGAGGTGTAACTGTCCAGCAGGGTGGCTTCGGAGACATCGGAGGAACCAGATGCCTCCCTGGCGTGCCAGTGGATCGCAGCGGTGAGGAGGGGAGAGCTTTTTGCCGCGGTGAGCCAGCCGCCGACGGTTTCCTTCGATTGACGCTCCAACAGGTAGGTGAGGGACTCGGCGGACATCAGGTAGGTGGCCTGGACCTTCGGTGATACCGCCGTCAAACCACCCCACGCGTCCCGGGAGATCGCTTGGGAGCCGAGAGAGGACTGCGTGGATTGCCTCAGCGCGTTCCAGAATGACTCGATGCCGGATCTACCTGCGCTGGTGGAGTCGATGGTGGAGAGCTCCTCCCGCCACGCCGGGGTCGCCGCCAGCAGCCCGGGAGTATTGGGATAGGATGACAGGGCGTTCTGCAGGAGCGCTGCTGATCGGTAACGGGGATCGAGGGTGGAGGCCGAAAGGCCCTTGGCTTTCTCCGCCCAGGTAACCAGCAGGTGATGGAGTCCTTCGATTTCCCCCATTTGGGCGAGGAGCTGGACGCGTTGCTGGATCACGCCGCCGGCCCGTTGGCGGCGATAGGGATCGGTGGGGGAGTTGTCGTTCAGGAGGCTGACGGCCTTTTCCAGATCCTTTTCGACTTGGTCGAGCTGCGCCTTGCGGTTCTTACGCAAAGGGGCGCGGACCATTTCCGGCAGGGCAGCCAGTTCAGCGGGGCTCGCGGCACCGAACAGCTCGTTCAACATCGGTTCCCGGAACCCGGCGGGGAGGGCGCCGAACTCCTTCGCTCCCGCGTCGAGGGCCTTGCGGGCGAACGTGGTGCGGGTCGGGCCCGCGGGTGCCAACAGCGCGACGGCGACCCATTCGGCCGCGGAGGCATTCGTCTTTTTGGCGGAGGCCTCGAAGAGTTTGTTCCGATCCGTCGATTGTGAAAACCGGCTCAAGGCTTCCGTGGCGAGCCAGTTGAACGACAGAGGGGGCGGAGTCCCATCCTCGTTCTCTCCATTCATCCGGCTATCGTAGATGTCGTATCCATCGAACCCATGGCTGTTCTGGCGGGTGCGGGTCCAGAACCCGATCCGGGCGAGGGCATCGAGGCGGTCGATCCCGGCGTTCTTGAGCGCGGCGGCCAGGTCATGGATCGTCGGGTCTAGAAGTCGGGCATTGCCGCTGCTAAGGGACACGTTTGGCAGTTCGATCCTCGCATCGGCCAGATGGCGGACAACGGCGCAGGCGATCACGGGGCGTTCCGCCGCATCAATCATGCGACCGATGACCTGCTGGCGGAGGTAGTCGGCGTTGTAGCCATGCGGATTGCCGTCCGTGGCCTTGTCCGCACGAGTGAGGCAATGGGTGACGAACTGGCCGAATTCTTTCGGCCCGCGGGCGTAGGCGTCCTCGAGCGCGCGGGCAAAAAGCGGATCGAGCTGTCGAGGATCGCCTCCGAGCAACGGGTTGACGTTGGTGTTCTGCGCGATCAGTGCTTCCACCGCAGCGCCCGCCTTCGGGAGTTCCGCGGCCCGCCGCACGGCGGCCCGGAATTTCGCGGTGGCGGGCCACGTCTGGCCGCTGTTGAAGGAAGACGAGGGGGACTGGCGGACGAGGAGAGGTAGAAAATCTGGGGCGGATTTGGCGGTGCGGAAGCGTTCGATCCAGTCAGCCAGGTCGGGGTCCTTCGCGCGGATGGCCGTGAGCTGCCCGGCATCGATGGCGGCCCCGGGATCGCGGTTGAACAGCAGGAATTCCAAGGCGTAGGCACCATCGTCATCACTGTTTTGGTGGACCCTCAGAATCCCATTGCGATCCACCTGGGCGGCGGAGGTGGCATAGGCCCCGCTGCCGATCACCCGCCTTGCCGCTGTGAGCAGGTCAATGGAGTCGGAGGATTTGTGGGCGCTCAGGCAAAGTTGAAACGCCGCCTCGGCGGTCTCCGGATCATCCAGGCACAGCTCCGTCCATAGCAGGACGAGGTCGGTGAGGCGTTTGAGCCGGGCGGCGTTCGTTTGGGCGTCCCCACCGTTCGATTCCTGCAGTCCCCTTGAGATCGCACTCAGGATTCCGATCCGCCAAGGGGAACCACCCGGGACATTGAACCCGGGGCGTGATTGCCATGTTCCAAGGAGTTCGAATTCATCCATCGACCCGGACATGCTGCTTTGGGAAAGCACGCTTGAGGCCCTCTGCCGCATGGCGGCCCTGAATCCGGTGACATCCGATCCGGCGAGGGCGTCGAGGCGGGCAAACGCTTCGTTCTGCCGGTTCGGTGGGAGCTGTAGGATGGCGTCCAGCGCGCAGCCAGGATCGGAAGGGCGGAGGCGGGCGAGCGCTTCGGCCGGTTCGAGGGCGGCCTGTGAGCCTTGGAGGGCATCCAGCAGCCGGATGTGGTTGATCCGGTAGAGCAACCCATGATCGGGTCCTGGTGCTAGCCGCTTGAGGGCCGCATCCACCACGCCCTTGATGTCGGGCTTGAGGGATTGGATTTGCTGACGTAGGGAGCGGTCATAACCGGTGTTCCAGGTCCGGATCACCCCTTCCAAGGCGCGGGTGGCCTCCGCGGTGGCCAGGTCCTGCTGGTTTGACCCGACGAGTTTGGCGATCTTCTGCCAATCGGTGCGGTGAGGCTGGATCTGGATGAGTGGCGCGGCGCCTCCGAAACCCATCTGCTGTGGGGTCCTGAAAGTTCTCGAGAGTCCGGAGGAGGACATCTGATTCTCGTAGAGGAGCTGGGCCTTCTCTACCAGGGTTTGGTCGCGGAGGAGGGGAGCGCACTGCGAGACCAGCAGGGCGTTGGCCGGTTCATCGAGGAGGCCGGTGAGCCGGGTGATCATCGTGGTCCGGCGGTCCTTGTCCTTCGCGGCGAGTCCGGTGAGCGCCGACCACGCCTTTTGGGCGGTGCCGGGGTTTTCCTTGAGCCGTTTCGCCCACGATTCCAGCTCGTTGGTCCGTTTCTCAAGGTGCTCTACGTCCCAGGTCCAGCGGATCGCGACGAGGTCGGCCGCGATTTCCGAGAAGGGGGGCTGGGCCTCGATCTCGCGATCGATTTGTTTCAGCGAGCTCGTCGCGGTCCAAGCCACGTAGGCGCGCAGGACCGGGGATTCCAGCCGCTTCAGCGTGGCGTCCGGTTGAAGGCGCTTGCACCAGGTGGCTCCGAGTCCGTTCAGGTAATACAGCGGATAGGTCCGGGCATCCGCGGGGGCAACCCTCGGCTGGGGTGGCGGAAGAGCCCGGCGGGAGAGCCCGGCGTAGCCACGGCTCCAGCGGCCTTGGTAACCGAAATCGTCCGCTTGCCAGTAAGGGTATGAGAAAAACGGGGCGGGAGGCGGCGGAGGGGACTTGGCGGCGGATGGGTTCAGGGCCGCCAGGTGATCCCGGCCGATCGCATTGAGCGTGGCGACAAGCGCCTCCGTGTCCCCCATGGCGTCCAGCAGGCGGATCAGGACGGATCGGTAGTAGACGCTCAGCCCGGGGCCGAGATCCGGCTGTGCCAGCGAGCCTTCGATCCACTTGCGTGCAAGCGGCACCCAAGGCGGAGGCGGGGAGGTTGTCTGAAGTCCGGTCGCCTTGGACGCGATGGTGTGCAGCATGGTCTGCCGATGGGTTTGTTCCAACGGTTGCGTTTCCGGATGGTCGAGAAATTCCTGCAGATGTTTGGCCAAAGCGGCGTCCGATCGTCCGGCCAAGGTGGCTAGCACCTGCCATTGGGAATCGATGCCGGCTTTCCGCAGGCGCTGGTGAAGGCTCGATAGCTGGTCGTCCGGAAGCGAGTTCCACGCGCCGTAGTTCATGTAGCGGAGCAGCATGAGCCGTCCTCCGCTTTCCGGGGGAAGGGAGGCGGAGGGGGCGCTGTCGTAGGACATCGCTTCGTCGAGCGTCTGCCGCCATTCCTCCTTCGATCCTGATTTCAGGATCGGGATGGCGTCCACATTGGCGCGCCACACGTCATCGTCCAGGGTGAGGGCGGTGGCCAGTGCGTGGGCGGCGCAGAGATCCCTCTCATAGCCGGGCTGGTGGCCATAGGTGTTCTGGAGAACGGACGCGACTCCGCCGGACGCTTGGTTCCGGATCGATGAGGTGAAAGTTTGGATCAGTTGGTTGATCCGGGTGGCCTCGGGCCAGTTGCTTTTGCCCTGGCGCGCCTGTTCTTCCTCCGGAGTCGACGGCGGAGGTTCCGGGGTCCGGAGGATGGCCAGGAACAAGGCGTTGGCCTCCCGTTCGTGACCATCGATGGCCAGGAGCTTGCCAAGGGTGAGTTGGGAACGGATGTCGTGGAGTTTGGGGTCGATGTTCCGGAGCAGATCGATGGCGGCTTCCGTCCAGCCGGCGGAGGCGACCGAGACCGCGGTGCTTTCAATCACCCGGATATCGGTGCCCGCTTCACCCGCAAGGGCCTGGATCTCCAGCAGACCGCGCGCGATCTGGCCATTGCGGACGCGGGCCTGGGCGAGTTGCCGGGCGGATTCGGGGCCGGGGGCGAGGCGGGCGATGTCCTCGAAGCGGGCGATGGCGTTCGTGTTGTTGCCGGAGCGCTCGTCGAGGGTGGCGAGTTCCCCAAGGATCGCCGCATCACGCGGGGCGCGCTGGGCTGCCTGTTGGAGGGCTTCGACCACGTCGCGGGTGTTGTTCTGCAATTTCGCGCACTCGGCCAGGCCCAGCCATGGGGAGGGGGAGAGAGGGTCGCGGCGGCCGCGGGTGCGGAATTCTTCCACGATATCGGGCAGCAGGTTGTAGCGCTGCCCGAGTTCGGCGAGCCGGTGGAGCCAGCGGCTTTGGTCGGCGGAGTTCTCCGCGACCGAATATTGCTGCCAGGCGAGTTCGATCGCGCCGCGGGCGTCGCCGTTGTTTTCAACGGCCTCCATCAGCATGGTGCGGAAGACGGGCTCCTTGTCGAAGCGGGCCACGGCCTTGCGGAGCTGTTTTTCCGCCGCCCGGGCGTCGGTGACGAGGAGCAGCCGGGCTTCTTCGAGCCAAGCGTTCATTTCCTCCGGTGCCAGCTCGCGCCAACGCAGGCAAGCGGCCAGGGCTCCGGCGGGATCTCCGGCTGCACGCTTCAAGCCCGCCACCCGGCGTTGCCAGGCCGCCTCCTGGAGGCGGTCGGCCGGTGGTTGGGTGCCGAGGCGTTCGACCGCCTCGCGGGTTTTGCCCTGGCGCTGCAGCAGGGCGATGTGGCCGTCCCGCAGCAGGGGATCGGTGGAGGCCCCGAGCAGGGTATCCGCGTCCGCCGGGCGGTTCGCTCCCACGAAGAGGCGGCCGAGCAGCAGCGTCTCCGCCACGCTGCGGGCCGGGTTTTCCTGGAGAGTCCTGATCCATGCGTCCCGCTCGCCTGCGGCCTCGGTGGCGGTCGCGATCCATCCGATGGCGGCGTCGTAATTGCCGGCGGCCGCGCCGTCCTTGAGCAGATCGGCTGCGATTTCCAGCACCTTGGCCGGTTGTTGGGCGGTCAGGGCCGCAGGTGCGTAGGCGGCACGGTAGTCCGGGAGTTTCGCGAACTCCTGTTGGCGGGAAACAAGGAGAGTGAATGCCGCGTCATGCGAACCCGCGGTGCCCAGGCCCTGGGCCGCGGCGAGAAGATCGGTGAGTGCCGGGCGGGCTCCCAGTTTCCGCCACCACTCGATCGCGTCCTTGGGCCGGCCGATCCTGGCGAGATACTGCGCCAGCCGTTGCTCGGCCTGGGCTCCAGCCGCTCCATTCGCGAGCTCGCGCAAACGGGCCTCGCCTTCCGAGGCCAGGCCGTAGCGGAACCACAGGTCGCTTTGGTTGACCTGCTTCAGGGGATCGGCGGAGGAGAGTTTCGAGAGCCCCTCCAGGGCCGAACGGATCTCCGCGGGGCGGTCCAACCGGAATTGGAGGTCCGCGAGTTTCAGCCACGGGGTTTCGTTCTTCGGGTCGTCCGCTGCGAGCTTCCGCCACTCGACGGCGGCTTCATCCAGACGGTTGCCGCGGTCGAGGAGATCGATGCGTTCCAACCGCAGCGCTTGATCGCCGGGAATGCGTTTGAGGAGCTCGGTGAGCAGGGTGAAGGCGGTGTTGGGATCACCGGTTGCGGCCAGCGCACGGGCATGGCGGCGCACGATTTCCATGCGGTTGGGAAATGCGGTGCTCCATGCGGCGATCTGCTTGAGCCAGCCGGTGTCGCCCTGCCGGTTGCGGCTGCTCTTCTCCGCGCGGGTGAGGATTTCCGATTCCAGCCACGAATCCGTCCCGGAGGTATCGAGGGCGGCGGTCCATTCGGCCAGGGCCTCATCGGTGCGCCCGGCGGCGGTGAGCAGATCGGCGCGATCGAGACGGGCCTCGGTTTTCTTGAACGGATCCTTTTCCCGTTCCACCCGCCGCTGGCTGAAGGTAAGGGCCGCTTCCTTCTGTCCCTCGCGGCCCGCGGTGCGGATCAGGTCGGCCAGCAGGTCGAGATCGTCCGGCGCGGCATCGAGCGCCTTCGTCCAGCGGGCCACGGCATCCTCGCCCTGCCCGGCGCGGGCAGCGGCTTCACCGGCGGCACGGACGGCCTCCGGGAACTCGGCGGCGGTGGCGGGCACCTTGTCGGCATGGGCGATGGCTTCGTCGAAGCGCCCGGCACGGAGGTGCATGCGGGCGATTTCCAGCTCGATCCATCCCGGTTCGGCTCCCGCGGCCAGAGCCTTGTCGAAGCTGGCCATCGCCTCCTTTTCTTTTCCGGCGAGCAATTGGTTCCGCGCCAGCACCGCCCAGTCCGCGGGTCGGCCAACGTCGGCGCGTTTGATGAGAAATTGCTCCAGCTCGTTGGTCGATCCGTCTTCCCGCCACGCTTCCACGAACCGCCGGTAAAGGGTGTCGCTGGAGGGGCGTCCCAGCAGCGCCTCGTGATATCTCGACGCTTTTTCGGAAAGCTGGATCTCCTCGGCGGAAAGGTAGGTAGAGGAAAAAACCAGAGAGCCTGCCAGCAGGCAGCGGAGGAATGCGGAGTGCACGGATAGTGCATAACATATCGGCACGGTGCGGCGACAAGAGACGTGAGATTCCTTGACGATTAATTTACACGGGGCAGCCGGGCGATTTGCCCGGTCGCCGCCGCGGTGAAAGAATCGCCAGCTCCGGGACGTCCCGCGTGGTAATTGTGCGTTTCATGTGGCGGCCCTTGGTCAGCGTTTGCCTGTCGGTTTCCTCCGTCCTCGCGGCGGATGAACCGCACTGGGCGTATGTGCCTCCGGTGGCTGCGGCTCCCGCTGGAGCGGAGGGAAGGAACCCGGTCGATGCTTTCCTAGAGGATGCGCGGGCGAAGATGGGAATGAAGGCCGCGGCGGAGACTTCCCCGCGCCAGTGGCTGGAGCGGGCCGCTTACACCCTCATTGGCCTGCCGCCCTCCGCGGAGCAACTGGCCCGGATCGACGCGCATCCGGACGAGGCCACCCGGAAGGCGCTGGTCGATGAGCTGCTCGCCAGCCCGGCCTACGGCGAACGCTGGGCCCGCCATTGGATGGACGTCGCCCGCTACGCCGATACCAGCGGCTACAATTTCGACGCCGACAACCGTTACCCCTTCGCTTACACCTACCGGGATTGGCTGATCGGGGCCTTCAACCGCGACCTGCCCTACGCCCGGTTCGTGGAACTCCAGATCGCTGCGGACCTGATGGTGGACCGTCCGGATCATCCCGACCTCGCCGCGCTCGGCTTCATCACCGTGGGACCGCGATCCGGGCACGAGGAGACGATCGATGACCGCGTGGACGTGGTGACCCGCGGCTTCATGGCCAGCACGGTGTCGTGCGCGCGCTGCCACGATCACAAGTTCGATCCGATCACCACGCAGGACTATTATTCGCTCTACTCGATCTTCGACAACGTCACCGAGCCGGAGCAGAAGCCGGTGGTGGGCGCGCCCGCCGACGAGGCCGCGCTGAAGGTTTATCAAGTGGAAGCCGCCAAGCTGGAGAAGGAGGACCTCGATGCCCGCCAGGCATTGGTCGATCACTTGCGGAGCAAGGAATCGCTCGCCGTGTATCTCGATCTCGGTTGGCGCGCGAAGGCGCAGGGTTGGGAGCACGGCATGGCGGCCTCGGAGGCGTTCAAGCGCGGGCGTTACCGGGCGAAGGCCGTGCTTCAGTGGCGGGATTGGTTGCGGAAAAACACTTCGGGCGACAAGGCGGTGCCGCGCCTCGCCGAATGGGACCGCGAGATGGCCGCGGCGGATGACGCGGGCAAGAAGGCGGCCTGCGCAAAATTGGCGGAGGAATGGATGGCGGGTGGCGCCTTTGCGGAATGTTCGAAGGATCCATCGTGCCCGATGGCCTATGGCGTGGACCGGGTGACCTCGATCATGGACACGGAGGACGACAACGCCCGGCGCAAGCGCGCCAGCGCCACGAGCAAGCTCCAGGCCGAGCACCCCGGCTCGCCGCCGCGCGCGATGACGCTCCAGGACAAGCCGAAGTGGAGCGAGGCGGTGGTGTTCAAGCGTGGCAACCCGGCGATGAGAGGGGAGAAGTTCGACCGCCACTGGTTCAGCTTCCTCGGCGGCGAGGTGTTTTCGAAGGACCGCAGCGCGCGGCTCTCGCTGGCGGAGAAGATCGCCGATCCGAAAAACCCGCTCACCGCCCGCGTGATGGTGAACCGCGTGTGGGCGTGGAATTTCGGCGCGCCGCTCGCCGATCCCGCGGACTTCGGCACGCAGCAGGCCGCACCTCCGCTCCAGCCGTTGCTCGATTACCTCGCCGTGTGGTTCACGGAGCACGGCGGCTCGGTGAAGGAACTCAATCGCCTGCTGGCGACCTCGCAGGCATTCCGGCTCGCGGCGGAAGGACCGGCGGAAAACAACGCGATCGATGAGGCGAACACGCGCTTTTGGAAATGGAACCGCCGTCGTCTGGATTTCGAGGTGATGCGCGATCACCTGCTGGCATCCGCCGGGAGTCTGGAGACGAAGAGCGTGGGCGGGCGATCGGTGAAGATTGAGGAGCCATCCGCCGACGAACGCCGCAGCGTCTACTCGTTCATCGACCGCTACGCGCTGCCGGGCGTGTTCGTGTCGTTCGATCTGCCGCATCCCGACCACCTCAGCGCGGCGCGTGGCCAGACCACCGTGCCGCAACAGGCGCTGTATTTCCTGAACAACCCGCTGTTGCTGCGTCGGTCCGAAGCTCTTGCGGGGGATGCGGATTTCAAGCGCCAGCCGGACAATGCCGCGCGGGTGGCTTGGCTCTACCGCCGCCTGTTCCAGCGCGAGCCGCGCGAGGCCGAGTCGCGCGCCATCCTGCAATGGCTCGCCAAGGTCGATCCGGCGGACTACGAGCCGAAGCTCGGCGGCATTTGGGAGGTGCGCCATGCCGATGACAGCCCGACCTTGCCGCTGGAAGTACGGGAGTTCCCGTTGTTCGCGGACGAGGTGTGGAAGACCGGCCCTGATCCGGCCACCGCGCCGATCCGCTGGCTCAATGTCGGGGCGAACGGCGGCCACGTCGCGGCCCGGCACGCGATGATCCTGCGCTGGCGCGCGACCGGCTCCGGCGAGGTGAAGATGACCGCCCATCTCAAGCGCACCCAGAAGGAGGGGAACACGCTCGCGTGGCGGATCGATGCCCAGGGCACCCGCACGCTTGTGGAAGGAAAGTTCGCGCCCGAGAGCACCATCGATCCCGCTGGCGAATGGGTGACGGTGAAGGCCGGGGATACTCTTGATCTCGTCTTGCGCGCGCCGGATGGCGATGCCTGCGGCGGCATCGCGTGGACGGTGAAGGTGATGGGCCGCGAGACGCCACAGGCGAAGCCCGCAGTGGTCGGGAATTTCACCAGCGATTTTCCGAAACCGGGTGCGCCCTCGCATGCCTCCGCTGCCGTCGATCCGTGGGCGGACGTGATCCAAATACTGTGGGCCTCGAACGAATTCAATTTCATCGACTGACCGCCATGAGCCATTCCCTCACCGCCAAGGACCTCATTCTCGACCGGCGCGATTTCCTCCGCCGCTGTGGGATGGGTTTCGGCGGGCTCGCGCTCGGCAGCCTGCTGGGTGGCCGGGCGTCGGCGATGCCGCTGACCGCGGGAGATGTAGTGGGCCCCCATTTCGCGCCGCGGGCGAAGCGGGTGGTGCACCTGTTCATGAACGGCGGGCCGTCGCAGGTGGACACCTTTGACCGTAAAGTCCTGCTCGACCAGCAGCACGGCAAGGCGATCTCGCTGGATGGCCTGAAGACCGAACGGCCCACCGGTGCGGCGCTGCGTTCGCCGTTCTCGTTCGACCGCTACGGCGAGTGCGGGCTGGAGGTCAGCGAGCTGTTCAAGCACACCGCGAAGCATGCCGACGATCTGTGCGTGATCCGCTCGATGACGGCGGACGTGCCGAACCACGAGCCGTCGCTGATGCTGATGAACTGTGGCGATGGCCGGCTTGCCCGGCCTTCAATGGGCTCGTGGGTGAGCTGCGGCCTGGGTAGTGGCAACGAGGACCTGCCCGCCTACATTTCGATGTGCCCCGGCGGCATGCCGGTGAAGCGCACCGAGAACTGGCGTTCGGCCTTCCTGCCCGGACGATTCCAGGGCACCTACCTCGACACCTCGATCCAGGAGCTGGAGCGGATGATCGAGAACCTCCGCAATCCCTCGGCCCGCGATCCGCGCCAGGCCGGGCAGATCGAGTTGCTGCGGGAGCTGAACGAACGCCACCTCGCCGAGCGCGCGCACGATCCGCAGCTCGAAGCCCGCATCCGCAGTTTCGAACTCGCCTACCGCATGCAGAGCGAGGCCACCGATGCCTTCGATGTTTCGAAGGAGCCGTCGCATGTCCGTGAGATGTATGGCCCGGGCAATTTTGCCCGCCAGTGCCTGATGGCGCGGCGTTTGCTGGAGCGCGGCGTGCGTTTCATCCAGCTCTGGCACGGCAACGGCCAGCCGTGGGATAGCCACGACAACATCGAGGACCATCGCAAGCTCGCGGGCGAGTGCGACCAGGCGATCGGCGCGTTCCTTTCCGATCTCAAGATGCGCGGCATGCTCGATGACACGCTGGTGATCTGGGGCGGTGAGTTCGGTCGCACGCCCACCGTGGAGCTGCCGCAGGCCGGATCGAACAAGGGCGTGATGAAGGGCCGCGACCATAACCACTACGGTTTCACCATGTGGCTCGCCGGTGGCGGCGTGAAGGGCGGTCACGTCCACGGCGCGACCGACGAGTTCGGCTTCAAGGCCGTGGAGAACCCGGTGCACGTGCATGACCTGCACGCGACCATCCTGCATTTGTTAGGCTTCGACCACGAGCGCCTGACCTACCGCTACTCCGGCCGCGACTTCCGCCTCACCGATGTCTTCGGCAAGGTGGTGGAGGGGATTCTGGCGTGAGCGATAGTAGCGCTGGGCTTGGCCCGGCGTGCTGGGGAGAGCCGCGAATGTCCCGGGTGTCCAGTTTGTCTCTCAAAGGCGGACTGGAGCTATGCACAACTTCGCGAGTCTTCCCACTCACAAGCAGGAATGCTTGTGCTACTTGACCGGCAACAACCGCACCGGGCCGAACAGTCCGGAATCGCGCGCGGGCCACTTGGAGGCGTCGAAGGGCTTGTAGTCCTTGCCCACGAAATTGATCTCGTGGAAATACTTCCAATCCACCTTCTGCCGGTCGAGGTCGGCGATGCGGTTGGCGGCGACGTTGGTCACCTCGATCTCCAGCGTGTTGCTTCCGGCGTGGAGGAGGTGGCCGAGGTGGATCTTGAACGGCGCGCTCCAGGCGACTCCGGCGTCCTTGCCGTTCACGCGCACCCGCGCGCTCTCGCACACCCGGCCGAGATCGAGCACCCATTCGCTCGTGACTCCCTCCGGGATCGTCACCTCGGTGGAGTAGAGCGCGGTGCCCGCGAAACGTTTTGCCTCCACGTCGTCGAGGCTGGTCCAGGAAACCAGATCCTTGCCTTGGTAGGGTGCGGGCAAGGCCGGGCCGCCGTCGATGAAACGCACGCTCCAGGTGCCGTCCACGAGCTTCGGTTCGCCCGCCGGTTCATCGTAGTCCCACGCCCGCCCTTTGGCGGTTTCGGTGGTGAAGGTGCGGACGATGCACGATTCGCCCGGCTCCAGTTGCAGGAACACCTCCGTGCCCAGCTTGGTCGTTTGGAGCCGCGCCACGCCGCTGCGGTCCGCTTGGCGCGGATCGAGGATCACCGCGGAGTTCGCCGGCACGGAAAGTGGCACCCACCCGGAGATCGCCTGCGTGCCGCGGTTCACGAGGAAGTAGTGCCAGCCCTGGTCGTGGGTGCGGCGGATGTAGCGCAGGCCCTGATCGACGGCCATCTCCCGGTGCACGCCCGCCTTGTCCAACATCGCCGCCACGTCGCTGCCGAGGGTGAGCTGGGCTTGGTTCTTTTCGATCACGGCCCGGAATGCCGCACGGCGTTTGTCGAGATCGCTGAGGCCCGGCACGTCGTCCGGCAGCTTGTCGAGAAACAGCACCGGCGTGCCTTCCTGGGACAACGCGGCGAGTTTCTCTATCGTCGCCAGCGGGATGACGTGGCAGTTCGGCACGATGATCGCGCGGTACTTCGCGTCCCCGATCTTCACGGTGCCCTCGCCGCCGGTGGCCTTGGCCAGGAACTGGTCGGACACGTGGTCGTAGTTGTAGCCGCGGGCGGTGAGCGTGTGCGCGGTTTTGTAGAACGAGTGCTTCGCCATCACCGTTTCCGCGTTGTGCATGGTGAAGGGGATGAGCTGTTCCTTGGCGTCGTGGTAGAGGTCGTCGACGGGGAAATAGAGCAGCACGTCGTTGTCGGGCGCGCCGCTTTGCAGCACCGATTGGCAGCGGGTCAGGTAGCCGTTGAAATTCGGGAGATCGCGCCACAGGCCGCCCTGCGGGCCGAAGTTCACGGCGGCGTAGAACTGCCAGCCCGGCCACGGGGCCTCGGCGGGGGAGTAGGGGATGCCGTGGAAGAACAGGTGGTTGATGCCGGATAGAAGCAGCATGTCGGCCGCGGGCTTGGCTTCCGCGAGCGTGGTTTGGAAATGCTCGCCGAGCCAGGTGAAGGATTCGGACGAGGCATACTTGCGCCCGGTGAGGTGGGCGGCGGAGGAGGCGAACTGGAACATCGGCTCCAGCTTGTCGTCCGCAGTGCCGAAGATTTCCGTCTCCGGGATGTCGGCGATCGCATAGAGGTCGATCAGGTTGGCGGGCGCGCCGTGGGCCTGCTCGCGTGTGAGGCTGCCGTGGCCGTGCGCCCAGTCGGTCCAGCGCTGGATGTAGGCGAGGTGCAGCTCGGAGATGGTCGTGCGGTAGTCGCCCTTGACGCGCGCGACGGTGTCCGGATCGCCCTCACCGAAGAAGGCGGGCAGCTTCGTTTTCAGGTCGTAGCCGCGCCGTTTCTCGAACTCGCGGAAAAAGTCCTTCGTCCACGTCGCGCCGAAGTACTCGAACGAATCGTGGAACTGGTAGCCCGGCATCGCGCCCTGGTAGCCGGCGAAGGCCTCGTCGAATTTCGCGAGGTAGCGGTTCAGTGAATCGAGCGAGTAGGGGTCGACCACATTGCCCTCGCCGCCGGGCGCCGGGCGCTTCACCTGCTGGATGCCGCTCTGCTGCCAGACGCTGTAAAGTTTCCACGTCCCCGCAGGCGCGGTCCAATCGAGCTTCCCGTCCTTCCATTTCGCGGTGAGGTCGAGCGTTTCCCCGCTGTCGGAAACGGCGGTCAGGCACTGGAGGGTGGCCTTCTTCCCGGCCTCCTTGAGGCTGTCCGCGGCGGTGGCATCGACCTGCTTCAGGATGACCTTTGCGGAGGAATCTTCGGTCTTCACCCACGGCCCACCGAACGGCCAGCCGGTGCCGGTGGTGAGGTCGATGCCGAGGTCGAGGCGTTTTCCTTCCGCCGTGGTGTGGCCGAACATCTCCATCCAGCCCGGCGAGAGGAACGGCAGATAGCGGCTCTCGTAGCCCTTCGCGCCATACAGCGGGCAAATCTCCACGCCGCCGATGCCGGCATCGCGATAGAGCGTGAGCTGGCGGGTCAGGTTCTCCTTGTCCACCGCGCTGCCGAGCCACCACCAGCGGGTCCACGGGCGGGCTTCACGGGTCTGCGGCGGCCACGCCACGTCGGCCCCGGGTTCGGCCGCGAAACCGGGAACGAGGGCCAGGGAACCGAGCAGGAGTTGGCGGAGAAGGGGCTTGGAGATCACGGGGTGAATGTTGAATGCAATAGTTGGGAATGATAAGAAACCGGGTTTACGCTGCAAAGGGGAAAGCCCTCGCTACGCCGAATGGATTAGTCCGCGGCGCGCCATCTACCTGTTGGAATCCCGCCTTTGCTTTTGGGCGGAACTTCGTATGCTGCGCGGATGATCGGGAAAGTCGTCGCTCTCTCCGCCGCGGTGCTGCTTGGCCTTGGCGCTTCCGCCCGTGCGGACGTCCTGCCGGTGCCCGTCGCGCCGCGCCTGCCGCTGGACACGGTGTTCAAGGGCCAGACGAAATTCCAGGCGATCATGGCGAAGGCCGAGCGCGAGAACTGGCGGGCGCTGCCGCTCGGTGCACGCACGGTCCGGATCGGCCGCGAGCTCGTGGGCACCCCCTACCAGCACTACACGCTGGAGGTGGATGACCACATCGAATCGCCGGTGGTGAACCTCACCGCCATGGATTGCTGGACCTACTACGAGAACGCCCTCGCGATGGCGCGTCTCATTTCCTACAAGCCCGGCCCGTACAAGCCCGAGGACCTGCTCCAGATGGTGGAGCTGGAACGCTACCGCGGCGGCCGCTGCACCGGCGAGTATCTCAGCCGCATGCACCAGCTCGAGGAGGTCTTCTACGACAACCAGCGCCGCGGCATCGCCGAGAACATCACTCCGCGCATCCCCGGGGCCGAGGGGCTCAGCCGCGAGATCCACGAGATGACGGTGCAGTGGAAGGACTACCGCTACCTCCGCAACAATCCCGGCCTGCTGCCCGGCATGGCCGCGGTGGAGGCCCGGGTGTCGAAACTGCCGGTGTCCTACGTGCCGAAGTCGAAGGTGCTCGGCATCGAGAAGTACCTCGCCGATGGCGACATTTGCGCGATCACCGGCGCGGACAAGAGCTGCTACACCACTCACGTCGGCCTGATCGTCCGCGTGAACGGCCGCGCCTATTTCTCCCACGCCACCTCGGACCGGGACAAGGGCAAGATGGTCGTGATCGACCGCCCGATCACCGACTACCTCAACGGCATGTCCAAGCACACCGGCATCATCGTCTGCCGCCCGAAAGATCTCCCGCCGTCGTCATTGTGGCAGAAGAACATCGCCGGTGAGGAAGGGAAGAAGCCGGGCGCGAGCTGAGGGGGGCTCAAGGAGTGGCGGATTTCGATCCGCCATGATGAAAAAGACATCCTTACGCTTCGCGAATACCGGAACATCAAGGGAGCCGTGTGACGGCGAGCGATGGCCATCGCCAGGAGCATGGCGGATCGAAATCCGCCACTCCTTGGAGGATCACACCGGCTGTCCGGCCAAGTGCTCGATGCAGTGCTGGGACCAGGTCTCCAGCCGCTCGAACAGCGGGCCGCGGAGGTCCTCCAGGGAGGAAAAGCCGAGTTCGCACAGCGCGTCCTCGCGGGAGGCGACTTCCTCGTCGTCCAGTTCGATGAGGTGGACGACGCCGAGGTGGACCTGGCCGACGGGGTTGGTGTCGTCGTTGAGGAGCGCGATGATGGATTCGCGGTAGCCGCCGGTGAGGTGGAGTTCCTCGGCCAGTTCGCGGGCCACGGCGGCGTGGTAGGCGGCCGGGCCGGTGCGGCCTTCGCCGGTGTCCACCGGATTGATGTGGCCGCCCACGCCCACCGAGATCTTCGCGTGCAGGCGGGCCTCCCCGCCGGACTTGCCGCGGGTGTAGTGGAGGATGCGGTCGCCGTGGCGGAAGACGCAGTAGGGGATGAGCTGCTTGTGGCTCGGGTCCTCCTCGGCGGCGGCGCGGTCCATGAAGAAATGGTTCGCCGGATCGAGCAGGCGCTCCATCACGGCCTCCACCCCTTCGGTGCGGATGCCGTGGAACATTCCGGTTTCTTCCATCAGTGCCCGGGGCACCACCAGCACTTCTTCTCCCGCGTATTTGGACATCGCCCGCAGCATAGGGACCGGCGGGCATCCGCCAAGGCGGGAGATCGGCGGAATTATTTCGGTTTTCCGTAATGTGGCCTTTTTCAGCAGCTTACGCGAAACCGTAATGTCGCTGTGGCCGAAAAAGTGTCATGATCCTCTCGAAGTCAGCACCACCCCCGGAGGCGGCTTCACTCCCCCCCACACTGCTCCCCCTACCCCCCGGAAGCCAAGGCGTTCCCCCCCTCCAGCCGCGGTTTCCAGCCCCCAAACATGAGATTCCCCCGTCTCTTCAAAATCGTCCCCGTCCTCGCCATCCTGATCGGTAGCTCCTCCGCCCAAAACCTCCCTGGAAGCCTGAGCTTCGAGGTGACCGGCGGATTCTCGAACGCCACCGCGGAAAGCAAGAACAGCCTCCTGATCGCCGACAACAACCTGACCGATGGCTATGCCAGCGGCTTCGATCTCAAGGATGCCCCGTCCGGCATGACCGGCGGCGGCCCGGCCGGATCGGCGGCCTTCCAGTGGGGCAAGGCTTCGAGCTCCTCCTCCTACGCCCACCCGAGCGCGCTGTGGTTCTCGCCGGCCGAGGTTTCGAACGTCTCGCCGGAGCAGGTCTTCAAGATCGCCGACCTCTACTACCGCAACGGCACCATCGTCACCAATACCGGTGCCACCAGCGTGGAGCTCACCCTCCAGCTCGCTTTTTCCAATCCGAGCGGCCTTTCCGACGTCACCACGACGTTCTCGATGGACCTTATCAACACCCCGAACGGTAGCGATCCGGCGGCCAGCGCGGACATCGTGAAACTCGGCAATCCGGCCTCGGCCCTGACCTTCACCGATGCCCAGGGCAACACCTACTACCTGAACCTCTCCTTCCGCCCGGACGCGAACACCATGGGCAACACCCTCTCCAGCGCGGACGAGTTCCGCGTTTACGAGGGCACCCAGGGCAAGGCCGAGCTGTGGGGCCAGTTCAGCACCACTCCGGCGGCCACGACCCCGGTGCCGGAGCCGTCCGCCGCGTTGCTCGGTGGCCTCGCCACCCTGCTGATCTTCCGCCGCCGCCGCTGAGGCGGGGTGTCAGTGTTCGAGCTTGAGCTTCTTCAGCTTGGGCTCGATCACCACGCGGCAGTAGCCGTTCTTGTTCTTGTTCAGGAAGTAGTAGTCCTGATGGTAGTTTTCCGCCGGCCAGAAGTCGGTGGCCTTGGTGATCTCGGTCACGATCGGGTCGGTGAAATCCTTTTGGGCCGCCTTCTTCGAGGCCTCCGCCACGGTTTTCTGGGCGTCGGTGTGGTAGAAGATCGCCGAGCGGTATTGGGTGCCCGCGTCGTTGCCCTGGCGGTTCAAGGTGGTGGGATCGTGGAGCTTCCAGAACCAGTCGAGGATCTTCTCAAGGGTGACTTTCTTGGGATCGTAGACGATCTGGACGACCTCGGCGTGGCCGGTGTCTTCCTCGCAAACCTGCTGGTAGGTCGGGCTTTTCACCTTGCCGCCCATGTAGCCGGAGGTGACGGACGCGACGCCATCGATCTGCTTGAAGACGGCTTCGACGCACCAGAAGCAGCCGGCGCCGAGGGTGACGACTTCGTCTCCGGCGGGGACTTTCGGCGTGGGGGCGGGGGTGTGGTCCATGGGCTTTTCGGGTTCGCACGAAGCAAGCGCGGGAAGCATGAAAAGCAAGGCCAGGATCGAGCGGCGGTTCATGATCATAAGATGGCGCGGATGGGAAATTGTTCCCGGAAAAACAAAAGGGGCTCCGGACAAGGGATTCCATAGCCCATACGGCGGGCCGAGTCATGGAATTCCAGATTGCGCGGGATTCGTGATCGGTTAGACACGGTGCCATGAGTCTGGCGGTATCCATTGAATATCTGCGGAAGGTGTACCGCGGGGGCTTCGAGGCTCTGGCGGGAATCTCGCTGGAGGTGCCGCGGGGCAGCGTGTTCGGCCTGCTGGGGCCGAACGGGGCGGGAAAGAGCACGATGGTGAAATCCCTGCTCACCATCCTGCGGCCGACCGAGTGCCGCGGCCAGCTCCTCGGTCAGCCGATCGGTCACCGGGCCACGCTGGCGAAGGTGGGGTTCCTGCCGGAGCACGCCAAGTTTCCCGACTACCTCACCGGCCGCCAGGTGGTGGAGTTCACCGCCGGATTGTCCAAGGTCCCGGCTTCCGTGAGCCGCCCGCGGACCTCGGCCCTGTTGGAGCGGGTCGGTATGGCCGCCTGGGCGGACAAGCCGGTGGGCACCTATTCGAAGGGGATGAAACAGCGCGTCGGCCTCGCCCAGGCGCTGGTGAACGACCCCGAGCTGGTGTTCCTGGACGAACCGACCGACGGGGTGGACCCGGAGGGCCGGATCGAGATCCGGAAGCTCATCGAAAGCATGCGGGCGGAGGGCAAGACGGTCTTCGTGAACAGCCACCTGCTGGCGGAGGTCGAACAGGTGGCCGACCACGTGGCGATCCTCTCGAAGGGCCGGATCGTGGAAAGCGGCCGGATGTCCGATCTCACCAACCGCGGCCGCCACTATGAGGTCCGTACCGAGGGCCCGGTGCCGCTCGCGCTGCGGGATCAATTTCTGGCCGCGGGCTGGCAGGTGGCGGGCGACCGCATCGACATCGAGGCGGACAACGCCGCGCCGGTCCAGCCGGTGATCGACGCCCTGCGCTCGGCGAACCTGATGATCCGGGAGGTGAAGGAGGCCCGGCTCTCGCTGGAGGATCTGTTCCTCAGCGCGGTCAAATCCCAAGGAAAGGAAAACGGAGCATGAAGGTGTTCATGACATTGCTGGTGGACTCGCTGCGGCTGCTGCGCGCGCGGCGCTTGTTCTGGGTGACCTTGGCGATCTCGATTGTAGTGGCTCTGGCTTATTTGTCCGTGGGCTTTACTAGCGATGGCTGGTATCTGGGATTCGGAATGCTCACGGCGAAGGACGAGGTGATCCGGGCCGGCAGTCCCGGTGCCCAATCCATGTATTTGGACATCTTCGGGAAGCTGGTTGGCTTCTGGTTGTCGTGGGCTGCGGTGATTCTGGCCTTGATCTCATGTGCCCCGATCTTTCCAGATTTCATGACCGAGGGGGCGATCGGGATTCCCATGTCGAAGCCAGTATCCCGGGGAACCCTGTTCTTTTATAAGTACGTGGGTTGCCTGCTGTTCGTGCTCCTTCAGGTCCTCGCGTTTTGTGTGATTGTGTTCGTCGCGGTCCGGTGGCGGATAGGTATTTGGAATCCGGGGGTTTTCTGGGCGGTGCCCTTGGTGACCCTGATGTTCAGCTATATATATTCGGTGGTGGTGGTCGTTGCGGTAAAGACCCGCTCAGTGCTTCCGGGGTTGCTGGCGGGCTTTTTCTTCTGGGCGCTCGTGTTCTTCATGCAGTTCACCAACGATGGCCTCTACATGATGGCAAAAGGCAGTGATGTCCTCGGGGCTCCTCGCCTGGAGCCTGGTCAAACCGATATCCAGTGGGAAAAATGGCACCGTGTTACCGAGGGGGTCATGATGGCTCTGCCCAAGACCGGTGAGACCACGAGGCTGATGAACCGGCTCATCAAGGTCAAAACCGCCAGGGAAGGGGCGCAGGACGATCTGATTTCCGCCACTACGTCCGGGTATGGCGAGCTAGGGCAGCTGTCGAAGAGCGTAGCCACCCGCCATTCAGCCTTCTACATCATCGGCACCTCGCTGGCGTTCGAGGCTGTGATGTTGGGCCTGGCCGCGTGGATCTTCTGCCGGCGGGATTATTGAAATAACGGTAGAGAATTGACAGTAGGGTGGCGTTCGTCGTCCGATAAGGGCCTCCCTATGCCACTCCATCCCTACCGGCCCATAGCCCTCGCGCTCGGGGTCGTCGCAGCCAGCGGATTCGCCCGCGCGCAGACTTGGCTACGCGAGGACGTCGATTTCCAGAAAATCGAGGCCCGCGCCAAAGAGCTCGCGTCGCAGCCCTATCAGGCACCGGACCGCGAGGCCCTGCCGGGATGGATGAAGGCGCTTTCCTACGACCAGTACCGGGACATCCGGTTCCGCGAGGACCAAGCCCTGTGGTTGCAGGGAAATCTGCCGTTCCGGGCGATGTTTTTCCATCCGGGCTACCTGTTCCGGGAGTCGGTCCAGGTCCGCGAGTTCACCTCCACCCATTCCCAGGAAGTCCGGTTCACGCCGGGGTTCTACGACTACGGTTCGCTGGTGGGGGAGAAGGGCGAGTTTCCGCCGAACGCGGGCTTCGCTGGCGTCCGCCTGCTGTCCCAGCTCAACCAGCAGGGGAAATTTGACGAACTGGCGGTGTTCCAAGGAGCGAGCTACTGGCGCGCGCTTGGCAAGGGCCAGCGCTACGGCATTTCCGCCCGCGGGGTGGCGATCGACACCGGAGCGGAGGGTTCCGCCGAGGAGTTCCCGAGCTTCCGTGAGTTCTGGCTGCGCAAGCCGGACCAGGGCGACCAAGCGGCCCAGGTGCTGGCCCTGCTTGACGGCCCGTCGGTGGCTGGTGCCTACGCCTTCGTGGTCCAGCCGGGCGACGACACGGTGATGACGGTCAAGGCGGTGCTGTTCCCTCGCAAGGAGGTGAAGACCTTCGGCGTCGCGCCGATGTCCAGCATGTTCTGGTTCGGTGAGAATTCCCGCCGCCGCTTCGATGATTTCCGCCCCGAGGTCCACGATTCCGACGGCCTCGCGATCAAGCAGGGTTCCGGCGAGAGCATCTGGCGCCCGCTTTCGAACGACACCGGCCGGCTGGAGAAGAACTATTTCGCGGTCGAGAAGCTCAGCGGCTTCGGCCTGTTGCAGCGCGACCGCCGTTTCGCCGCCTATGAGGACGGCGAGGCCGCTTACGACCAGCGCCCGTCGCTGTGGATCGAGCCGGTCAACGACTGGGGTCCGGGCAAGGTGTTCCTGATGGAGATCCCGACCGCCAACGAGCTTTCGGACAACGTGGTGGCGATGTGGGAGCCGGGCCAGAAGGCCCAGCCCGGCCAGCGCATGGAATTCGTCTACCGCCAGCACTGGACCACTTCCGAGGATCCGGCGAAGGCGGGCGGCCACGTGGTCGCCACCCGCACCGGCCTGCACGATTGGCAGCCGGAGCAGCGGACGATCGCCGTGGAATTCAGCGGCATCGCTCCGGAACGCCTCAAGGACAAGGACGGCAAGGATGTGGTTCCGACCGCGGTGGTGGAACTCGTGGGCGACGGCAAGGAGCGCGCGAAGGTCCAGGGCTTGGCCGTCCAATCGCTTCCCGGCGACCGCTGGCGCGCCGGTTTCCAGATCGCTCCGCTCAAGGAAGGCGCCAAGCTTTCCGACGTGGGCCCGCTCGATATCCGCGTCTCGCTGAAAGTGGGAGACGATTTCCTCACTGAAACATGGGTCAACCGGATCATTCCCTAGCCGCTCTGCGCCCTCTGAACGAGGGCGAACTCATTGAGTGGGAAGAAGCCTACGTCGCCGTGGAGGCGTACCTCGGTGCGCTCCGCATCCGCAATCGCCTGCTGGTGGCGGAGCTGGTGCGCGGCATCCTGTGGCGTGCTTCCGCCCGCCACGCGAAGGAGCCCGGCGTTTCCGTCCGCAGCCTGGCGATGGATGAAACGCTCAAGGAGATCGCGGAGTGGACGAAGCAGGTGCTCGCCGAGCCGCTCCAGCAGGGCCGCCTCGCCGCGCGCGGCCGTCTGGCGCTGCTGCTGACGGACATGCCCGGCCAGTGGCAGTCCGTCTTCCTCACCCCCGAGCCGTGGCCCCCGGCTTTCGTCGAGTCGATGCGGAAATCCTACCTCAAGGCTGGCCCGCAGTTTGCCGCTCTCACCATGACCCCCCGCCCGCTGGAGCTGAACGCGATCGGTTCCGGTGCCGCGCAGTGGTGGGAAACCATGGACCGCCGCCCGGTGATCCGGAAGATGTTCTTCTTCTTCCTGCTGCTGCTCCTCGTCGCCGTGGTGCTCTGGTTCGTGCTCGGCCCTGATATCGAACTTCCCCGTTGATGGATTCCTCCCCTTCTCACGCCGATAGCGGCCCGCCCACTGGAATCAAGCCCTACACCAGCCTGTTCACGGCCGGAGTGCGGCGGACGATTTTCTTCGGCTTGGTGTTCACGATCAACCTGGCGGCCGGAATCTGGCTGTTCGATCTCTATGACCGGCTCGGCATGCATCGTGCCCACGGTCTGATCCTCGGACTCTTCCTGCTGCTCAACGGGCTTCTCACCCTCGGAACGATGCACGCCTTCATCGGTGCGTGGGATTTCCTGCGCGGCCGCCGCCGCGCGATCTGCATCACCGATCTGGCGAAGGATAAGACAGGCCCGCTCACGCAGAAGCACGTGGTGGTGATGCCGGTTTACAACGAGGACATCGTGAAGGTCTGCGGCCGTGTCGAGGCGATCTACCGCTCGATCGAGGCCGCCGGTCAGCTCGACGCCTTCGATTTCTACATCCTCAGCGACACCACCAACCTCGATTGCTGGGTGGAGGAGGAGGTCGCGTGGACGAACCTGTGCCGCCGCCTCGACGGCTTCGGCAAGATCTACTACCGCCGCCGCCGCAAGAACGAGAACCGCAAGGCGGGCAACATCGGCGACTTCGTGCGCAACTGGGGCGGCCACTACGAGGCCATGGTGGTGCTTGATGCGGACAGCCTGATGGACGGCGGCGACATCGTGAAGATGGCCCGCACGATGGAGCTCTATCCGCGACTGGGTATCCTCCAGACGCCGCCGAAATTGATCCGTGGCGGCTCGGTGTTCACCCGGATGCAGCAGTTCGCGATGCGCCTCTACGGGCCGCTGTTCATCCGCGGTCTGAACTACTGGCAGCTCAATTCGGGCAGTTACTGGGGGCACAACGCGATCATCCGCGTACAGCCGTTCTCGGAGTTCTGCGAACTCCCCGCGCTGCCGGGCCGCGAGCCCTTCGGCGGCCGCATCCTCAGCCACGACTTCGTGGAAGCCGCGCTGATGGTCCGCGAGGGCTGGGAGGTCTGGCTCGCCTGGGACATCGTTGGCACCTACGAGGAGGCTCCGCCGACGCTGGTGGACCACCTCAAGCGCGACCGCCGCTGGTGTCAGGGCAACCTCCAGCACATGTGGCTGGTGTTCGCCCGGAAATTCCCGCTGCCTTCCCGTGTCCATCTTTTCATGGGCATCATGGCCTACCTCGGCAGCCCGCTGTGGTTCCTGTTCCTCGCCTTCGGCACCTGGGTGGCGTGGGAGCGCCGCAAGAGCGATCTGAGCGATCTGACGGTGGTGAGCCGCCTTTTCGAATGGCTGGACAAGCTGGCCGCATGGGTGGGTCAATGGCCGTCCCTGAAGCCGGTGGTCACCCAGCTACATCATCTGCGCGACCTGACGCTGAAGATGACGACGAACGACCAGGCGCTGATCCTGATGGGCCTGGTCGCCACGATGCTGTTCCTGCCGAAGATCCTGGCCCTGATCGGTGGTGTCCTGCATGGTCCGACGCGCCGTTCCTTCGGCGGGGCGATCCCGCTGATTCTCGGCGTGGCGATGGAGCTGGTGCTCTCGATGTTCATGGCACCGGCGATCATGATCGCCCACACCTTCATGATTCTGGGCATGGTGATGGGGGCCTCCGTGAGCTGGGGCAACCAGACCCGCGAGACCGATGGCACCGGCTGGGGCGAAGCGGTCGCCGTGCACGGCCCGGCGTTCATCGCCGGTGTGCTCTGGACCGCGCTGGCCCTGTGGATCGGACCCTCGTTCGCGCTGTGGATGAGCCCGATCCTGCTTGGCATGCTGCTTTCCATCCCGCTTTCGGTGTTCACCAGCCGGGTCCGCTATGGCCAGGCGCTAAAGAAGCGGAAGCTGTTCTCGATCCCGGAGGAGATCAACCAGCCGGAGATCATGACGCTGGCGGACAATGCCCAGGCCGCGGTGGACGCGGCGCTGACCGCCCGGGCTGCCGGTCGCGAGGGCGTGATCGCCGCGGTCGTCGATCCGTATGTGAACGGCGTCCACGTTTCCCTGCTCGATGCCTCCGATCCCGACGAGGATCATTCCGAGCTGGCGGAGAAGATGCTCAAGGAAGGGCCGGGTGCCCTGAAGAAGGACGAGCTGGCGAACATCCTCTACCACGGTCCGTCCGTGCTGGCGATGCACCGCGCGGTGTGGTCCCGCCCCTTCGACACGCTCCACTCGTCCTGGGGCAAGGCGGTGGAGAGCTACCGCATCCGCACCGAGCCGGATGCGGTTTGAAACCGGGGAGGCCGCGGGGATTCAGCCCGCGGCTTCGATCCGGAAATCCTCCACGATCTCTCCGCCCACGAGGTGCTCGACGACGATGCGCTCGAGCACTGCGGGCGTGCAGGAGTGGTACCAGACTTCCTCCGGATACACCACGGCGATGGGGCCGCGGGTGCAGACGCGCAGGCAATCGGCCTTGGTGCGGAGGAGGCCGGGGGCGGCGGCACCGAACTCGGCGAGGCGGCGTTTGAGGAACTCCCAGGATTCCGTGCCCTTGGCCGGGTCGCAGCATTTCGGCTTGGTCGGGGTGGCGCAGAGGAAGATGTGGCGTTTCACTTGCCCCACGCCCGCGGCCTTCGCGGCGATCCTGAGTTCATCGTCCATGCCCGTGGGTGCCTGTGGATCAGGCCGGTGGCGAGCGGAAATTGCAGATAGGTTCCGGCATTTTGCATGATCATTTTCCTCCGCGGATGGTGTAAGACTCCGGGAGGTTTCGTCATAGGGTGGGGAAGGCCGGGCTGCCGTCCCACGCGCTCACGGCGAGGCCGCTGCCCCTGCTTTCATTCCAGCTCATGAAGATTCCCGTCCTGTTGACCCTCGCCGCGATGGCGGTTCTTGGCCCGGTCGCGTCCGCAGCGGCTCCCGCGCCGAAGCCGAACATCATTTACATCCTCACCGACGACTTGGGCTACGGCGATGTCGGCGTGTTTTTCCAGAACCAGCGGGCCGCCAAGAACGCCGCCGCGGAAATGACCCCGGCGCTCGACAAGATGGCGGGCGAGGGACTCCAGCTCCGCGGCCACTACTGCCCGGCTCCGGTGTGCGCACCTTCCCGCGCCTCGTTTCTCAGCGGCGTCCACCAGGGCCATGCGAACGTGCGGGACAACCAGTTCGACAAGGCGCTGGAGGACAACCACACCGTCGCGTCCGTGCTGAAGGAGGCGGGCTACGCCACCGCGGTGATCGGCAAGTGGGGGCTGCAAGGCTCGCCCTTCGGCGGCGGTGGCGAGGTGGACGAGGCGAAGGGCCAGAAGGCCGGTTCGCCGGGCACCTGGCCGGCCTATCCGACGAAGCGCGGTTTCGATTACTTCTTCGGCTACGTGCGCCACGGCGACGGCCACGAGCATTATCCGAAGGAGGGCACCTACAAGGGGGGCAAGCAAGTGTGGGACGGAAACCAGGAGATCTCCGCGCAGCTCGACAAGTGCTACACCACCGACCTTTTCACCGCCCGGGCGAAGAAGTGGATCGTGGATCAGAAGGCCTCCGCGCCGGACAAGCCGTTTTTCCTCTACCTCGCGTATGACACCCCCCACGCCACCACCGAATTGCCGACCGGGCCCTACCCGGCAGGCAAGGGGGTGAAGGGTGGGCTCCAATGGACCGGCAAGCCGGGCGCGATGATCAGCTCTGCCACCGGGACCGTGGACTCCTATTACTATCCGGAGTTTGCCAACGCGACCTACACCGGTCCGGCATGGGGCGGGAAGAAGGACAAGAAGGATGACACGGTGGAGAAGCGCCCGTGGCCGGATGTCTACAAGCGTTACGCCACCTCGGTGCGGCGGATCGACGAGTGCGTGGCGGACCTCGGCCAGCTCCTGAAGGACTTGAAGATCGACGACAACACGCTGGTCATCTTCACCACCGACAACGGTCCGAGCAACGAGTCCTACCTGCCGCAGCAGTTCCAACCGAATTTCTTCGCCAGCTTTGGTCCCTTCGATGGCATCAAGCGCGATTGCTGGGAAGGCGGCATCCGCACCGGCGCGATCGTGCGCTGGCCCGCCTTCGTTCCCGGCAAGCGCGTGAGCGAGCTGCCCTGTCAGGCGCACGATTGGATGACGACCTTCGCCGAGGTGGCGGGCGTGGTTGCTCCGGCACGTGCCGATGGTGTTTCACTGGTTCCGACGTTGACCGGGAAGGGCGAGCAGAAGCCCTCCACGGTGTACGTGGAATACGCCTTCAATGGCCGGACGCCGTCGTTTCCGGAGTTCGATGTCTCGCACCGCGATCGCCAGCGCGGCCAGATGCAGGTGATCCGCCTTGGAAACCTGGTGGGGGTCCGCTATGCAGTGAAGGCGCAGGCCGACGACTTCGAGATCTACGACGTCATCAAGGACCCGCAGCAGACGAAGAACCTCGCCGGGCAGAACCAGGAGCTCCAGCAGGAGATGAAGGACAAGGTGCTGCAACTTCGCCGTCCGCTGCCTGCGGCGAAGCGTCCCTACGATGGCGAGCTGGTGCCCGCGGACAAGGCGGGCGGCAAGGAGCCGGGCGTCGCGTGGCGGGCGTATGAGGCGAAGTTCGCGTGGGTGCCGAAGTTCGATTCCGTGGTGCCGGTGAAGGCCGGTGTGTCCGCGCGGCCGGAGGTTGCCGCGCTGACGAAGCAGGAGGATGCCGGGGTGCTGTGGTCCGGGTTCATCCAGGTGCCGGCGGATGGCGAATACACCTTTCATTGCAAGGCGGACTCCGGCGTGGTGCTGCGGGTGCACGAAGCGACCGTGATCGACGGCGGCTTCGGCTCCAAGGCGGTGGACGCGGAGGGGCGGATCCTGCTCAAGGCCGGTCCCCACGCCTTCCGCCTCTACTACACGCATGGTAGTGGAAAGCCCGCGCTGGATTTCGAGTGGAGCGGGCCGGGCATCGCGCGGCAGCCGGTTCCGGCGGCGGCGTTTTCCCACTGAGGTTCATTTGCCCTTCGCCAGCCGAGAGTTCACCTGATCGAGGGACTTGTTGGCGTTCTTGCGGGTTTCCTCGTCGATGTCGGTCGCGAGGAGATCCCGGTAGAGCTGCGGCAGGTCGCCGAAGCGGCGGATGCGATGGGCGCTTTCGATCAGGCAATCCAGGAGGTAGCGGTCGGAGGGTGCCTTGGTGTGTCCGAGCTTGAGCCAGTGGAAGGCCGCCTCTCGATCTCCCTGGAGGTTCGCGATCTCGGCGAGGGCACTGTAGGCGCGGGGATGATCGGGATAGACTGCGATGGTGGCGGAGGCGAGCTCCCGGGCGAGGTCCGGCGCGCGCGGAGCACGGGTTGTGATCAGCAGGAACGTGTGGAGGGTGAGTTGATCAGGGATGAAAGTATCCGGTGCGGAGGGAAGCCTGGCATTGTCTTTCCAGGTGAGGTTGTCCGGGGTGGACTTTGCTTGATCGAGGAGGGTCCGGACGGTGGCGACTGCGTTGTCCGGTCGATCGGTGCGGATCTCCAGCAGCGCGAGAAACAAGGCGATGTCGACGCGCTGAGGGAACCTCCGGTGGCCTTCGATCGCGAGATCAATCGCGCGTTGGCGGATGAGTGGGTCACCCTTGCCATCCGGAATGCCTCCCGCGTCGAGCTTGTCGGTGGCTTCCTTGGCGAGGGCCATATGCCACCAGAAGGTGGCCGCCGCAGCGTAGTAGTCGGGATTGCTCCGCTGTACTTCGAGCTCCGCTTCCACGAAGAGGGCGGCCGCCTCCCGCGAGTGACTGCCTGGGCCGGAGAGCCGATTGAGCTCCTCCGAGAAATCATCGGCACGGGCGATGATTCCGATCAGGAGTGGCAGCAAGAGCCGCGTTCTCACTCCGCCAGTGTAGGCTGGCCAGAACGAAAAAGCCATCCCGGAGGAACCGGGATGGCTTGGAATCGATCGATGAAAGGGGGGTTATTCCTTCTCCTTCGGCGCGTCGGCGGCCTTGGACTTGGCCATGCCGAGCTGCTCCTTGAAGGCTTGGATGCGCGGGACGCTCTTGCTGTCCGGAGCCAGGGCGATGGCTTCGTCGCAGACCTTCACGGCTTCGTCGAACTTGCCGGCCTGCGCGTAGACGGAGGTCTTCGCCATGGTCATCTGCTGCTTGGTCTCGGGATCGAGGTCGCCGGTCTGGATGGTGCGGTCGATGAGGGCGATCGCGCCGGCGGTGTCCTTCGCGCGCAGGAGGGTGGTGAGTTCCTTTTCGAAGGCGGCCTTCTTCTCCTTGGCCGCGGCAGCCTTGGCGAAGCCGCTTTCGTCGTTCGGGTCGGCGGCTTTGATTTGCTCCGCGATGTCGCCGTAGAAGCTGGCGACCGCACCGTCATCGAGGTCCATCGCCTTCAGGGCGGCGACGAGTTGCTTTGCCTTCTCCGGGCCTTGGGCTTTTCCGGCGGCGGCCAGGGCCTCATCGCGGGTCTTCTTGTTCGCGAGGAGCCCGTCGAGGTGGGCGACGTATTTCTCCGGGCCGCCTTCCTGATAGCCGGTCTTCGCGAACGGCTTGCCGGTGGCGTCGCACAGCATGATGGTGGGGAAGCCGCGGATCGCGAACTTCTTCTGGAGCTCGCTGTTCTGGGCCTTGAGCGTTTCGCCGAGCTTCTCGACGTTCTCGGGCTTGCGCGGGAAATCGAGCGAGACGAGCACGAACTTGTCCTTCACGCCGGTCTTGAAGGCCTCCTCGGAGAAAACCTCCTTGTCGAGCTTGATGCACCAGCCGCACCAGTCGGAGCCGGTGAAGTCGATCAGCAGGTCCTTCTTCTCGGCGGCGGCCTGTTTCTTGGCGGCTTCGAAATCGGTGACCCAGCCTTCGCCGCTGGCGAGCGCGGCACCGGAGCAGAACAGGGCCGTCACGGCGGCGAACGCGAATTGATGGAACGAGAATTTCATAAAAGGGCTACCAGATAGCGGCCGCGCGCGGGCTGGCAATGGCAATCGCGATGAAAGTATCCTTGGCCGGGTGCTCAGGAAACGGGATGCCACCCAATGGAAGAGCCGCTTCGGTTTTCCGGAGCGGCTTTGGAGTCAAGAACGGCTCGTCGGGATGTGACTATGAAGGGCGTTCCAGTGCCACGGTGCCGTCATGGTCTTGCGGGCTCGTGAAGATCACCCGTTCATTCGTCGTGAATGCGGGGAATGCGACGGAGGTGAACCATTCGCTCCATGGGACCATGCCTGGCAACATCTCCGTGGCCTTTGCGATCCAATCTTCCCACAACGGATCTTCCTCGTCGATTTCGATCAAGCCATCGACCGTCCGGATGCCGAGGCAAATGAGGTCGAAGAGGGCGAGATCGCGTTTGAATGCGGTTACGGTCAGAAGCTCGTTCCAGCCGATCTCTTTCGAGATCCGAACGCCATCGACATACCACTGTACGGCGAACGTTTCGTGATTGGCATCAATGACGGCTGCCGCCTGCATTTCGTCTGAACCTATCGTGGGCAGGAGATGCGGGCCAATGGAAAAGCCGCTCCGGTTTCCCGGAGCGGCTTTGGAATCAGTCAGTCGGAGTGACCGCTTTCGCGATTACTTCTTCTTGGCGACCTTCTTCGCGGCCTTGGCCGGAGCCTTCTTGGCGGCGGCCTTCTTCACCGGCTTGGCGGCCGGTGCCTTGGCGGCTTCCTCGATGGCGGCCTGGGCGGCGGCGAGGCGGGCGACCGGCACGCGGTACGGCGAGCAGGACACGTAGTTCAGGCCGAGGGTGTGGCAGAACTTCACGGAGTCCGGATCACCACCGTGCTCGCCGCAGATGCCGAGCTTGATGTTCGGGCGGGTGCTGCGGCCCTTGGCGACGGCGGTCTCCATGAGCTGGCCCACGCCGGTGGCATCGAGGGTGGCGAAGGGGTTCTTCTTGAACACTTCGTTCTCGATGTAGGGCATGAGGAAGGCACCCATGTCGTCACGGCTGACGCCGAGCGCGGTCTGGGTGAGGTCGTTGGTGCCGAAGGAGAAGAACTCGGCGCCCTTGGCGATCTCGTCGGCGGTGAGGGCACCGCGCGGGACTTCGATCATGGTGCCGACCTGGTATTCGAACTTCACCTTCTTCTCGGCCATCACTTCCTTGGCGACGCGATGGACGATCTCGGCCTGGAGGTCGAATTCCTTCTGGAAGCCGACGAGCGGGATCATCACTTCCGGCTTCACCTTGATCTTCTTCTTCGCCACGTCAGCGGCGGCTTCGAAGATGGCGCGGGCCTGCATCTCGGTGATTTCCGGGTAGGCGATGCCGAGGCGGCAGCCGCGGTGGCCGAGCATCGGGTTGAACTCGTGCAGGTCGTGCACGCGCTGGATGATCTTCTCGACCGGCACGTCGATCTTCCGGGAGAGATCGAGCTGCTGCTCCTTGGAGTGCGGGAGGAACTCGTGAAGCGGCGGGTCCAGGAGGCGGATGGTGGCCGGCAGGCCCTTGAGGGTGGTGAAGATGCCGGTGAAGTCCTCGCGCTGATACGGAAGGAGCTTGGCCAGGGCGGCCTTGCGGGCGTCCAGGGTGGTGGCGAGGATCATCTCGCGCATCGCGTCGATGCGGTCACCTTCGAAGAACATGTGCTCGGTGCGGGTCAGGCCGATGCCGGTGGCACCGAAGGCCACGGCGATGCGGGTCTGCTCCGGCGTGTCGGCATTGGTGCGGACGCCCATCTTGGTCGCCTGTTCGCACCACTTCATGAGCTGGAGGAAGCTCTTGAACTTCTCGGTCTTCTGGGCGGCCTTGTCGTTGCTGACGATGCCGGTGATGATCTCGGACGGAGCGGTCTTGAGCTGGCCGCCGTAGACGGTGCCGGAGGTGCCGTCGATGGAGAGGTAGTCACCTTCCTTGAAGGTCTCGCCGGCCACGGTGACGGTCTTCTTGTCGTAGTCGATTTCCACGGCGGCGGCGCCGCAGATACAGACCTTGCCCATCTGGCGGGCGACGAGAGCGGCGTGGGAGGAAACACCACCCTTGGCGGTGAGGATGCCCTCGGCGGCGATCATGCCGCGAAGGTCTTCCGGGGAGGTCTCGTTGCGGACGAGGAGGACGACTTCGCCCTTCTCGGCGGCCGCGGCGGCGCGGTCGGCATTGAGGTAGATCTTGCCGGAGGCGGCACCCGGGCCGGCCGGGAGGCCCTTGGCGAGTTCCTTGGCCTTCTTGACCTCGGCGAGGTCGAAGATCGGGGCGAGGAGCTGGTCGAGCTGGTCGGCCGGGTTGCGGAGCACGGCGGTCTTCCAGTCGATGAGCTTCTCCTTGACCATGTCCATGGAGAACTTCAGCGCGGCGGCGGCGGTGCGCTTGCCGTTGCGGGTCTGGAGCATGAACAGCTTGCCTTCCTGCACGGTGAACTCGACGTCCTGCACGTCCTTGAAGTGCTTCTCAAGGATGGTGCGGACCTTCATGAGTTCCGCGAAGGGCTTCGGCATCGCCTTCTTCATCAGCGCCACCGGATCCGGGGTGCGGACACCGGCGACGACGTCTTCGCCCTGGGCGTTGACGAGGAATTCGCCGTAGAATTCGTTCACGCCATTGGCCGGGTTGCGGGTGAAGGCCACGCCGGAACCGGAGGTTTCACCGGTGTTGCCGTAGACCATCGCCTGGACGTTGACGGCCGTGCCCCACTCGGCGGGGATGTTGTACTTGCGGCGATAGACGATCGCGCGGTCGTTCATCCAGGAACCGAACACGGCGCCGGCGGCACCGCGGAGCTGGTCCCACGGATCGTTCGGGAAGCCCTTGCCGGTGCGCTGCTTGACGAGGGACTTGAAGCGCTTCACCAGCTCGATCTGGTCTTCGGCGGTGAGGTCGGAGTCGATGATGTCCTTGCCGTACTTCTCATGCTTGAAGCCTTCGATGACGACTTCGAACGGCTCGTGGTCCTCGCCTTCGGTCTTCTGCACGCCGAGCACGACGTCGCCGTACATCTGGACGAAGCGGCGGTAGCAGTCCCAGGCGAAGCGCTCGTTCTTGGTGGCGGCGGCGAGGGAAAGGACGGTCTGGTCGTTGAGACCGAGGTTGAGAATGGTGTCCATCATGCCCGGCATGGAGTCACGGGCACCGGAGCGGACGGCCACGAGGAGCGGCATGCCCTTGGCGTCGCCGAACTTGCAACCCATGATCTTCTCCATGTTCTTCACACCGGCTTCCATCTGGGCCTGAAGGACGGCCGGATAGGTTTTCTTGTGGCCGTAGAAGTAGGTGCAGACCTCGGTGGTGATGGTGAATCCCGGAGGCACCGGCAGACCGATGCGGGTCATCTCGGCGAGGTTCGCGCCCTTGCCACCCAGAAGGGCCTTCATGCTGCCGTTACCGTCGGCTTTGCCATTGCCCCAAGTGTAGACGTACTTGATCTTCTTCTCGGTGGAGGCGGCGGGTTTCACCGCTTTCTTGACGGACTTTTTGGCAGCCGGTTTGGCGGCCTTCTTTTTCGTTGCCATGTGGTGTTAGTCGGGTTGTGAGACTTCGTGACGGATGGAAAAAAGGCAGGGAGCCCCATTCGATCCGGCGCAAGGCGCGCGGAGGCTAGCAACAGCCATCCCCGTGTCAATGAACCAGTTGCGCGTAGTACAACCGGTTTTCCGCGCGGGGTGGCGGCGGCGGTTGGAGAGCGGTTCGGAGAGATCGCCGGGCGGGAATTTCCGTTGGAGGAAGGCCACGGTGCAGGATTCCGGCGTCAGGCGGAGGCGGTGGAAGGGTGCGCATTGCAGTCCGGAATCCGTCGCTACGTCGTTGCCGCCACGGGAGTTCGCGTCCATGCTGCGCCCACGATGCCGGATCCCGATGCTGCTCCCGAGAAGCCACCGCGCAAGCGGCGGCGCTGGAAACGCTGGACGTTGCTCGTGTTGGCGCTGCTCGCGGGCATCGGCCTGGTGGTGCTGAACGGGCCCGGCTGGCGGTGGATCGCGCGGCGGGTGGCAGCCCACTATTTGCCGGAGTTGGGGCTATCCGGGGACGTGGCGTTCGCGGGCAACCTGAGTAGCGGCGAGATCGTGCTGAAGGGCGTGGACCTGAAAGGGGACGGTGCAGTGAAGTCGGTCGAGCTCGGCCAGGTGGTGCTGCGCTACCAGCCGTCCCGCGTGATCCACGGCGAGATCGAATCGGTGCGGATCGATGGTCTGCATGCCGAGCTGAATCTCGACAAGCCGTGGCCGGGGCCGAAAAAGCCGAAGGACGCGCAGTCCGACGGGCTCTCGAAACTCTCCGACACGCTGCGCACCCTACGCCAGCGGATCGTGCCGGTGCAGGCGGACATCGCCGACCTGCAGGTGATGGTGACGCGGCAGGGCCAGCCGGTGTTCGGGCTCGCGTCGATGGATCTCCAGCACACCGCGGGCGACGACCGGTTCGCGCTGAAACTCGGGCAGCTCAGTTTTTCCAACGGCCGCACGCTGCCGCCGCAGGAGACGGCGTTGGTGTGGGGGAGTGAATCGGTGGTGTTGGAAAAGGCGCTGCTGCTGCCGGGACTGACTCTGGAGGGTGTGAAGGCGAACCTGCCCGCGGGTGGCGAGCTGGCTTACGACGGGGCGATCCGCCTGAACGACGCGCGGTTGCTGGCGGCGGGCACGCTGGAGCGGGCGCAGGTGCGGCTGGCCGAGGGCACGCTCCAGGCGAAACCGGTGGGGGAGACCTTCGGCGTGAAACTGCCGGTGGATGGGACCTTGGAGACGTTCGAGGTCGAGGCGCGCGGGTTGAAGGGCGGTGTGAAGACTCTCGATGGCACGATGCGCGCGGCCTTGCGCGGGATTGCCTATCAGGACTGGCAGGTGCCGGCCCTGCGCTTGAATGGCGAGCTGAAAGGGGGAGATCTCCGTGCCGATGTGAGCGCGGAGGCCCTGGGCTCGTCGGTGACGATCGCGGCGCGGGCGGCCGTTTCCCGGGCGGCGGGCATCGTGCTCCAGAACGCGTCGGCGGACATCGCCGCGCCGAATGCCGCTGCCGTGCTCACCGAGTTGCGCGGGCGCATGAAGAACCTGAAGGAGCCGGGCGAGGTGCCAGAGTCGTCGCTCCAGGCCACCGCCACCGCGGCTTTCACGGAGGGGAAGATTTCCCGGGCGGACGCCCACGCGATCCTGACCCCGGCGCACCCGGAGGCTGTTTCAAAACTCGATGTCACCGCCGGGTGGCTGCCGCACGGGCCGGTGGACGCGCGGGTGGTGGCCGATGGCGCGCAGGTCGATGGCACGGTGGACCCCACGGCGCGGCGCTACCGCGGGCGGGCGGCGTTCACGGAGTTCACGCCGGACCGGTTGCGCGGCTGGCTGGAAGCGTTCGCGGTGCGGGTGCCGCCGCAGATGACCCTGCGTGGCACTTGGGAGGGCGAGGGCGACCTGGGGCCGAAATCTCACAAGGGCCACGCGGTGATCGCGGAGTTCACCGCGGCGAAGGCGGCCAATGGTCCGCTCACCGCCACCGGCGATCTCACCTATGATTGGCCGAGGAGCGCCGAGGCCCGCGGACTCACGTTGGTGCAGGGACCGGAGAAATTCGTCAGCAACGCGAAGCTCGCCGACCAACTTCTGACCCTCGACCAGCTCCAGTGGACCGATGGCATGGAGGTGCTGCTCGATGGCAAGGCGAGCGTGCCGGTGACCGAGAATCCCGCCGATTGGAAGGGCCTGCTCAAGCAGACGCGTCCGCTCGCCATCGACATCGAATCGCGCGAACTCCCGCTCGCGAAACTCCACCCGTTCCTGCCGCCGACCACCCGCTTTCCGGACAGCGCGCGCGGCAAGCTGGTGCTCCACGTTTCCGGCACCCCGGCCCAGCCGGTGATCGATGCCCGGGTCACGGCCCGCGACATCGGCCTGCTGTCGCAGCCAAAGGTCCCGAAGGCGGACCTGGACCTCACCTTGAAGACCGAGGGCGCGGAACTCGACGTTGCCGGCACGCTGACCACGCCGGGCTATCCGGCCGCGAACCTTTCGGCGAAGCTGCCGTTCCGCCCCGGCGTGTGGGTCGAGAATCCCGCCGTGCTCAAGGACGAGAAACTGGATGCCGCCGCGCGGATTCCGAATCTCGAACTTTCCCGCCTCGCTGCGCTGGTGCCCGGCGTGAAGTCGCTGGCCGGATCATTGAAAGGCGACCTGATCGTGGGCGGCACGCTTGGCAAGCCGGAGCCCCACGGCGTGGTGGAGCTGAAAGGCGGCGGCCTCACCTTGGTCAGCGAGGCGTTTCCGCCGTTGCAGGGGATCGGTCTGAAGGCGACTGCCACGCCCGAGGCGATCGTGCTGGAGCAGTCCGGCTTGCAGATGGATGGCGGCACCTTCGATGCCCGCGGGAAGATCGCCCTCAAGGAGGGCAAACCGGAGACCATCGACCTCACGCTGCGCGGTCGCGCGCTGCCCTTGAAGCGGGATGAGTCGATGATCGTCCGCAGCGATGTCGATCTCACCGTGCGCGGGCCGTGGCAGACGGCTGCCGTCAGTGGCAATGTCGCGATCGTCGACAGCTTGTTCTACCGGGACATCGAACTGCTGCCGATTGGCGTGCCCTTCAACCAGCCGACGCCGCCCTCGGTGCCCGCGATCGACACGGCGAAGAAAGATGCCGCGGTCGAGGCGATTCCCGAGCCGTTCCGGAACTGGCCGCTCGCGGTGAAGGTGAAGACGGCGAACGCGTTCCTGATCCGTGGCAATCTCGCCAGCGGCCAGGCGATTCTCGATGTGAATGTCGGCGGCACCCTCGGGAAGCCCGCCCCCCGCGGTCAGGCGATCATGCGGGACGTGTCCGCGAAGCTGCCGTTCAGCACGCTGCTGGTGGAGGAGGGGACCGTGGATTTCCGGCCCGATGCGCCCTTCGATCCCACGCTGAACATCCGCGGCCGTTCAATGGTGCGGCCCTACGAGGTGAACGTTTACGTCTATGGGCCGGTGTCCGATCCGAAGGTGCTGACCACCTCGAACCCGCCGATGCCGGAGAGCGAGGTGATGACCCTGCTCGCAACCGGCACCACCACCGCGGGCATCGCCGATCCGCAGGCGGCCACCACCCGCGGTGCACAGCTCCTGATCGAGGAGCTGCGGCGCGGGCGCATCCGTTTCGCGAGGCGGCTCCAGCCGTTGCTGAAGGTGCTGGACCGGGTCGATTTCCAGATCGGCGAACAGAACCGCTACTCCGGGCAGAAGTACAATTCCGCCACGATCAATCTCGACGACAACTGGCTGATCAGCGCCGGCATGGGGGAGGAAGGCCGCTCCCGGGTGATGCTGATGTATCTCGTCCGCTTCCGATGACCCGGCTTTCCACAGCGCTGCTTGTCCTGGTTCTGCTGCCCTCCCTCGCGCGTGCGGAGCAGAAGCCATCGGGACTGCGTGAGATTTTCAAAGAGATCCTCCATGGCGAGGCGGAGGTGGACCATCGCACGAAGGTCCGCATCGCGGGCACTACAACCATGTCGGAGGGTGACGCGCTTTCCTTGATCGGGGATCGGCTGGAGCACGTCCACCGCCAGGCCCCGAGCGCCTCACGCGCGAGCGATGCCGCGTTCATGACCCGCCAGTTGTTCCGGAACCAGGGCTTCAACCAGTGCGAGGTGACTTGGAAGATCACCGGGCCCGCCTCGATCCAGCTCATCGTGAATGAAGGGCCGCGCCAGCAACTGGGCGAGGTGAAGGTGCTCGGTGTCGACAAGGACACGGCGAAGCGGCTCTCGAAACTCTACGCGGTGCCCGCGGAAAAGCGGCGCTTCGGCGCGGGCCAGCGTCCTCCGTTCCGGGAGTCGGACATCGACGAAGGGCTCGCGCTGGTGATCGAGGATTTCCATTCCCGCGGCTACTGGGCGGCCACCGCCACCGTGCGGAACCGCGAGTTCAATCCGAAACAGGGCGGCCGGATCGACATCTTGATCGATACCAATCCCGGGCCGCTGCACACGATCGCCGCGCCCACCATCGAGGGCGCGGGCGGCAATCGCGACGGCGTGGCGCGCGAGGCCGCCGCCTTCACCGGGCTGCCCGCGGACACCGCGAACGTCAATGGCCTGCGCGCCGCCATCGAGACCTATTACCGGAAGCGCGGTTTCGCCAACGCGAAGGTGCTGATGACCAGCACGCTCGCGGGCGGGAAATTCGTGCCCGGCCTGATCATCGAGGAGGGGAAAAGCTATCAGCTCGGCCACATCGCCATCGAGGGTCTTTCCAAGACCAAGCCGTGGCGCATCCGCCAGCGGATCGCGAACTTGGAAGGGAAGACACTCGATGAAACGGTAATGGAAAAGCGGCTGCGCGGGATGATGGCCACCGGGGCCTTCGAGACCGTGCGGCTGGAGCGCCACCCGCGCGAGGATGGGGTGATGGACGCCACCCTGCATTTCGAGGAAGGCGATGCGCGCGGCTACACGCTGTCCGCGGGCCTGGGCAGCTACGAGGGACCGATCGCCGGGGTGGCCTATTACGACCGGAATTTCCTCGGACGGCTCTACAATTTCAGCAGCGGTTTCGAGGTCTCCGCCCGCTCGATCCTCGGCGAGGTGTCGCTCACCGATCCCTGGCTGTGGGGCACGGATGCGAGCGGCACGGCGCGCTTGTTCCTGCTTACGCATGACAACGAGGGCTACAGCACCTGGAAGGCCGGGCTGGAAGGCAGTGTGATCTGGCCGGTGACGCCCCACTACACGGTCGATGGCCGCGTCGGCTGGGGCTTCGTGAACACCAACAGCGAGGACATTCCCGGCACCCTGCTGGGTGAAACGGTCTATCAAAACCCCTACGTCCGCCTGAACCAGCGGCTGGATTACCGCGATAGCGCGGTGTTGCCTACCAAGGGCTGGAAGGTCGAGATGCCGATCGAGTTCGGCTCCGCGATCGGGCAGGTGTCAACGATCTACACGAAGGCGGAGCTTTCCGCGGCCTGGTATCACCCGGTCGGGAAAAAGGGCCAGGTGGCGCTCGCGGCGCGCAGCGGGGTGATCGCGGCCAGCGGCGAGGATTTCGATCTACCCATCGACATGCGCTTCTTCCTCGGCGGCGCGAACACCGTGCGCAGCTACGCCGAGCGCGAAATGGGCCCGCATTCCCGCACCGGTTATCCGATCGGAGGCGAGGCCTATTGGGTGACGAACGCCGAATACATCCACAGCCTCGCGGGCTCGCTGAAGCTGGTGGGCTTCATCGACGCCGGTTCTCTTTCCCAGCGCGGTGCCGGCTCGGGCAATTCGTCCGACCCCAATCCGGATGTCGCGGCCGGCCTGGGGATCCGCTTCGACCTGCCGGTGGGGCCGGTCCGTTTCGAATACGGTCACAACCTCACGCAGGATCCAGGCGAGCCGTCGGGTGCCTGGCATTTCTCCATCGGCACGACGTTCTGAGCGCGGGATGTACACGATCCAACGCCGTGGCACCCTCGAAAAGAACCACGGCGTTGGGAGCATCGTACCCAATAAAAGCTGGTTCCGGTGGCGTCCAACGCCATGCCGGAGTGACAGCTTTATAGCCCATTTCGGAAATTGCGGGCAATAACCCGAATGGGCTATTCGGCGGGGGTGGCAGGGCCCGCACCAATGGGCAGCGGCGGTGGTCCCTTGGGTGGCTCCTCCTCGGTCTCGATCTCGCTTTCGAACAGCTCGATGGCGGTTTTCGCCACCTGCGCGGTGTCATAGTAGGCGTAGGCTCCCACGCCGAGCGCGCCGATCACCGGCATCCATCGGGCCACGCCCTTGCCCACCGCGTGCTGGGTGACCTTGAGGCCGACCTTCTTCGCGACGGTTTCCAGCACCCGCGTGGACACCTTCCGCACCAAGTAGCGTTCGCCGACCCGCACCACCAGATCCCGCACCGCCTGCGCCGCGGCGTGGCGGAACAGGCAGTAGATCATCTGCTCGCGGGAAAGCGCGGTTTGCTTGCCGTAGGCGCCGGCGATATCGGCGACCATCTGGCCTTGGATTTTCCAGACCGTGGCCAGTTCGGGGAGGATGGTGAGCCAGCCGAGCGGTCCCGGTGGCAGGGCGAAGGCCCCGGCCGCGGTTGCCGCTTTCACGGCCGCGCCGTTGGCGATGGTGCGGGCGCACTGCGCCGGGGTGCGGCTTTCGGTCAATTCGGTTTCCGGCACCTTGCCGAGGAAATGGAGGATCGCCTCGGCGATGCGATTGCCGGGGGATTCGTGTGGGTCCGCAGGTGGATGGTCCATCGGGTGCGGGAGGGTAGCACGGTTTCCGGGGAACGCTTTGGAAAACGGGAAATCTCAACTGGACCGCGGACTTCAGTCCGCTCGGATCGGTGCCCCTGACGAAGGGGGACGCCACAAATCCCCCTCCCCCCGAAGGGGATTTCTTCAATCAGTATAATCAGCGTAATCAGTGGTTTCCTTTTCGGAGTCCAAGAGACGCTCTTCTTCGTGGAAAGCTCTCTCTTTAAAAGGGAAAGGATGACCACTGATTACGCTGATTATACTGATTGGAAGAGAAGACTTCCGGAGTGGCTCCTGCCTATGAGGTTTTTGTCGACAGTCTCAGTTCGCCTCTGAATCCCTCCGTCCATGACGGGAAAGGAGTCCAATATCCATCGAGCTTCGCCTGCGAAGGCCGGACTGAAGTCCGCGGTCCAGTTGAAGCTGCTCCCTGTGGTCAGCCGCTTCTCTCACGCGGTCGGCGCGATCGACTCCAGCGTGAGCACCGGCCGCGCCTCGGCATCGCTGCGGTCGAGATCGACGCTGAAGGTGACGGTCCAGTCGTTGCTCTCCTCGGGGTCGACCACGGTCTGGTGCACGGTCCAGCGGCGCGGTTGCTCGCTGTCGATGTGGGTGTGCTTGATGTTGCGGGCCTCGGGGTCGAGGCGGATGCGCTCGTGGTCCTCGTGGTAGTGGTCGAGGAGATCGAGGAGCCGGTCGCGGGTCCAGGCGGTGCCGTCCGCGTCGTTCGGCTCGATCTGTTCCAGCACGGCTTCGGCGTGATCCGCGGCGAGCGACTTGATGATCGAGAAGACGGCATTCCGCAGCGCCCGGGTGAAGGCGGCGCGGTTGCGGGTGAAGGGCACGGCGCGGCGCTCGGCCACCGGTTTCTCCGCCTCGGGAACATAGTCCGGGTTCCGCAGTTTCTCCCACTCGTCGAGCAGGCTGGAGTCCACGCTGCGCAGGATGTCCTCGAGGAATTGCTCGGCCTCGACCAGTTCCTCGGTTTTCGCCGCGGGCGGCACGGTCTGCATGAGCACCTTGTAGACCTCGGAAAGGTGGCGCAGCAGCACGGCTTCGCTTTTCTCCAGGCCGTAGGTCTTCACGTAGTCCTCGAACGACTGCCAGTTCTCGAACATCTCACGGGCGATCGACTTCGGCCGGACGTTGCCCTCCGCCATCCACGGGCGGCCGGCGACGAACGAGTTGAAGGTGTCGTAGATGAAATCCTTGCCGGGCTTCGGCCACTCGACTTCCTCGAGCAGGGCCATCCGGGCCTCGTATTCCACGCCCTCGTTCTTGAGCTGCGCCACGAGTTCGCCGCGCAGCTGCTCGACCTGCTTGCGTAGCACGATCTCGGGATTCTCCAGGATCGACTCGACCAGCGAGAGCACGTTCATCGCGTATTCCGGCGACTCGCGGTCGAGCTGCGGGATGGTGTCGATCAGCCACAGGCCGAGCGCCTGGTTCATCGAGAAATCCTCCTGGAGCTCGACGTTCAGGCCGACCTTGGCCGGGCCGGTGCGTTCGGCGGGCGGGATGATGCGGAGGATTTTCCCTTCCACCAGGCCGCGGAAAAGCTGCATCGCGCGGCGCTTGAGCGCCTTCCGTTTCGCGGGCGGCTCGTGGCTGTCCGCGATGATCTTCTTCAGCGCCGCGCAGCCGTCCTCGTCCTGGCGGCCGAGCACATTGAGCAGCATGCCGTGATGGACGGTGAAGCTGGAGACGAGCTTTTCCGGCGGGGAATCGAGGAGCTTGCGGAAGGTCTTCTCGTCCCACGCCACGTAGCCCTTCTCCGGCGGCTTGCGCTTCACGAAGCTCTTCTTGCCGGACTTCGCGGCCTTTTGTTCGAGGCGGAGGTTTTCGATGACGTGCTCCGGGGCCTGGGCGACCACGTAGCCGACGTTGTCATAGCCGCGGCGACCGGCACGGCCGCAGATCTGTTTGAAATCGCGCACCGCCAGGGTCTTGGTGCCGTTGCCGTCGTACTTGCAGAGCTGGGTGAAAACCACGGTGCGGATCGGCACGTTTACGCCCACACCGAGGGTGTCGGTGCCGCAGATCACCTTGAGCAGCCCGCGCTGGGTGAGCTTCTCGACGAGGATGCGGTACTTTGGCAGCAGCCCGGCGTGGTGGATGCCGATGCCGTGGCGCAGCAGCTTGCTGACCTCCTTGCCATAGGGGCTGCGGAAGTTCGCGTCGTGCAGGGCCTCGGCGATCTGCTGCTTTTCCTCCTTCGTGCAGAAATTCGAGCTGAGCAGGTTCTGCGCGCTGCGGGCGCAGGCGAGCTGGGTGAAGTGGACGAGATAGACGGGAGCCTTCCCGGCCTCCACCAGCTCGATCACCTGTTCCTCCATCGGCGTCTCGCTGTAGTCGAACTGCAGCGGCACCGGGCGGTCCTCGCTCTTGATCAGCACGGTTTTCGTACCGGTGAGATTGGTCAGTGTTTCCTCGAAGAACACGGTCTCGCCGAGCGTGGCGGACATCAGCAGGAAGCGCGCCTGCGGCAACGTGAGCAGCGGCACCTGCCAGGCCACGCCGCGGGACGAGTCCGAGTAATAGTGGAACTCGTCCATGATCACATCGTCCACCTGGGCGCGCATGCCCTCGCGCAGCGCGAGGTTCGCGAGGATCTCGGCGGTACAGCAGATGACCGGTGCGCCGGGATTCACGGTGGCGTCCCCGGTGATCATGCCGACTTTCTCCGGGCCGAAGATCTGGCACAGCGAGAGGAATTTCTCATTCGCCAGCGCCTTGATCGGCACGGTGTAGAACGAGCGGCGGTTCTGGCAGATCGCCTTGAAATGGAGGGCCAGCGCCACCAGCGATTTCCCGGAACCGGTGGGCGTGTTCAGGATGACGTTGTTGCCATCGAACAACTCCAGGATGGCTTCCTCCTGGTGGCCATAGGGCTCGATCCCGGCCTCGACGAGGTATTCGAGGAAGGCATTGAGGATCTCATCCGACGAGGAGGGATCGGTGATGGAGCTGGGATCGAGGACTGCCATGCGCGGACGGCACGCTGAAGGGGCGGCGCGGAAATGGAAAGCGGCGATGCCCGCCGTGATCTTGCGTTCTGCATCGCGGGCCTCGGGAATGCGGCATTCGGCGCAATCCGCAATTCTTTCCCGGTTTGCAACTATCTGGAAATCAGTCGGATTGTCGGCGGCATGAGGCGTGCGAATGGAATCCCGAGATCCATTCCATCCTCATGAAAACGCCTCCCCATCCCACCCAACGTCCCGGATTCTGGAACTTCGCCGCCGGCAAAGTCGGCTGGGCTCTCCTTTGGCTGCTCGGCGTGCCGCTGCCGGTGCTTCTGATCCTCTACGTGCTCAAGGGTTGCCATTAAAAGCGTCCGCCTGTGGAGGCGTCCGGCCATCTCGGATCGGAACTCACGAGGCCATCGCCTCGCGATAGCTCACCATCCTCCGCTTTTCCGGATCCCAAAGATTCACGTGGAAGCAGCCGGAGATCTCAGAGGGGCGGAGCCGGGTGGTCATCGGGTGCTGGAACTCGGGAATCGCCCGCATGGCCTCCCGCAGGCGGTAGAATGGGATGGTGCAATTGATATGGTGCACGTGGTGGTAGCCAATGCACCCCGTGAACCACTCGATAATCCGACCGGTCTTGAGGTAGCTGGCGGTTTCCATCGCCGCATCGAACAGGTCCCATTCATCGGGAACGAACACCCTCACGCCCGGGAAGCTGTGCTGGATGTAGAAGAGGTAGGCCCCGATGGCCCCGGCGATCCAAACGGGCAGAAGGTAGGAGTGGAGCATCACGCTCCAGCCAAACGCCCGCCACAATCCGCCGATGAGCGTCACGTGGGCGAGGAAAACCAAGGCGGAGGGCCAGTGCTTGCGCGGATTCCGGAACAATGAGCCGAGACAGATGTTGCCGAGGAAGACGGAGAAGTAGGCGCAGCAGATCGTCACCGGGTGGCGGCTGAGGGCATAGAGGAAGCGTTGGAGAGGAGTGGCGCGCCGCCATTCCTGGACGCTGAGCATGGGGAAGGCTCCGATGTCGGTGATGATCACCGGCGCGGTGTCGTTGCCGGGCGCGCCGATCCGGCCGACGTGGGCGTGGTGAAAATTATGGCTTTCCCGCCACGACCGCGGGGGCACCAGCAAGAGGGCCCCCACCCCGTATAGGAGAATCCGGGCGAGGCGGGAATGGACGAGGATCGAGCCGTGCAGGAAATCGTGGAACAAAATGAACGAACGAACCATCAGCAGGGAGCCCAGCAGGGAAAGGAGAAGCCGCCACGGCCAATCCGTGACCAGGGCCGCCGCCACGAGGACCAGCACCAGTGGCACCAAGGTGGACGCCACCTCCCACCAGCTCCTGAGGCGGGATTCCCGGGCAAACGGCCTGGTGGCCTCGAACAATTCGTGGCCGCGCCGCGGGGGGATGGAGGGGGCATTCATCGGATGCCGGTGGGTATCCCAAGATAGCCGGAGCGGGGGAGGATCTCCAGTTCCGGCGGCCTCGGCCCCGCCTAAAGCCTCGACTCGACCGGAAATGCACCCTACTTCCGCCTGACGCCGTCCGCGTTTTCCGTCCCATGTCCGCTTCCGATGCTCCCACCGCCGCCGAATTGAAACGCGAGGTCGCCCGCCGACGTTCGTTCGCGATCATTTCCCACCCGGACGCGGGCAAGACGACCCTCACGGAAAAGTTCCTGCTCTACGGCGGCGCCCTCAACCAGGCCGGCAGCGTCACCGCGCGCAAGAACCAGCGCGCCACCACCTCCGACTGGATGGAGCTGGAAAAGCAGCGCGGCATCTCGATCAGCTCGACGGTGCTCCAGTTCGAATACAAGGGCTGCATGGTGAACATCCTGGACACCCCGGGCCACAAGGACTTCTCCGAGGACACCTACCGCGTGCTCACCGCCGTGGACGCCGCCGTGATGGTGGTGGATGCCGGTAAAGGCATCGAAAGCCAGACCCGGAAGCTCTTCGAGGTCTGCCGCCGCCGCGGGGTGCCGATCTTCACCTTCATGAACAAGCTCGACCGCCCGGCACGTCCGCCGCTCGAGCTGCTCGATGAACTGGAATCCGTGCTCGGCATCGCCGCCTATCCGCTGAACTGGCCGCTGGGCGATGGCCCGCGCTTCAAGGGTGTCTTCGACCGCGAACACGGCCAGGTCCACCTTTTCGAAAAGACCCCGGGCGGGGCCTACCGCGCCGCGGAATCGGTGAAGGACATCCACGATCCGATCGTCACCCAGACGCTGGACGAGGGCACCTACCGCCAGGTCTGCGATGAACTGGAGCTGCTGGAAGGCGCGGGCGCGGACTTCGATATTTCCGCCGTGGAGGCCGGTGAACTCACGCCGGTGTTCTTCGGTTCGGCCGCGAACAACTTCGGTGTCCAGCTCCTGCTCGACCGCTTCCTGGAACTTGCTCCCCCACCTGCCTCGCGCGAAAGCGGCGGCGGCAAGCTGATCGAACCGACCTCTCCCGAGTTCACCGCCTTCGTCTTCAAGATCCAGGCGAACATGAACCCGAAGCACCGCGACCGCGTCTCGTTCATCCGGATCGTGTCCGGGAAGTTCGAGCGCGACATGACGGTGGTCCACACCCGCACCGGCGAGCGCGTGCGCCTTTCCAACTCGCAGCGCCTGTTCGCGCAGGAACGCGAGACCGTGGACGACGCCTATGCGGGCGACGTGGCGGGCTTGGTGGGCAACCACGATTTCCTGATCGGCGACACGCTTTCCAGCGACCCGAAGGTGAGCTTCGACGAGATCCCGCGCTTCGCTCCGGAGTGCTTCGCCTACCTGCACAACCGCAGCACGGCGAAATACAAGCGCTTCCAGGCCGGTTTGGAGCAGATGCTCAAGGAAGGCGTCGTCACCGAGTTCACGCTGCTGGATGCCATCGGCATCGCCGTGCCGCTGCTCGGCGCGGTCGGCCCGCTCCAGTTCGAAGTGCTCCAGCACCGCCTCGAAAACGAATACGGCGCGGAGACCCGCCTGGAGAACGGCACCTGGAGCTTCGCCCGCTGGATGAGGCCGAAGGACCCGGAAAAGACCGGCGAGGACCTTCCCGCCCTTTCGATGGGCGTCACGCTGGCCCGCGATGTCCACGGCGCGCTGGTCGCGCTGATCCCGCACGAGTGGGCGCTGAAGACCTTCACGGACAAGAACGAGGACTGGGAGATCACCGACCAGCCGTTTCCGCCTCCGGCGAAGTCTTGATGAAGCGGCGCAGCGGTGATCGTATGTCACCGCTGCCATGATTCGTTGCATCCTCGCTCTTTGCGCCAGCCTCGCCGTGACCGCGGCGGCGGAACCGGTCGACGTTTCCGCCGATCTGGCGAAACTGATCGAAGGCGCACCGGTGCCGGGCATGGCCGCGGCGGTGGTGCTGAAGGGCGAGGTGGTCGCCTCCGGGGTGGCCGGAGTCCGCAAGCTCGATGAACCGCAGAAGGTGGGGCTCGGCGATCATTTCCACGTCGGTTCCTGCACCAAATCGATGACTGCCAGCCTCGCGGCAATGATCATCGCGGACGGCAAGATCGGTTGGGAGACGAAAGTCTCCGATGTTTTCAAGGACATCGAGATTCATCGGGACTATCGCGAGGCCACGTTGCGCCAGATGCTTTCCAACAGTGGCGGGGTTCCTCACGTATTGAAAAACCCGTCATGGGATCGGAACCAGAGCGGGCCGGAACAACGCAAGGCGCTGGTGAAAGACGTCCTCTCCGTGAAGCCGGACTACACGCCGGGGCAGGGACGCGTTTATTCCAATGGCGGATTTTCAATCGGTGGCGCGGCTCTGGAGAAGGTCACCGGGAAGGCGTGGGAGGATCTGATGAGGGACCGCCTGTTCAAGCCGCTGGGCATCACCTCCGCGGGCTTCGGGGCACCGGCCACGAATGGCAAGGTGGATCAGCCCTACGGCCATCATCTGGTGGATGGCAAACTCACCGCCGTGAATCCGCAGCCGAATGGCGACAATCCCGCGGCCATCGGTCCCGCGGGCACGGTGTGCATGTCGGTGCTCGATTTCGCGAAGTATGCCAGCTTCCATCTGGGAGATCTGAAAAAGGGCCCGCTGAGCCAGGCCCAGCTCGATGACCTGCATCGCCCGGTGCCCCCGGGAGACGACTACGCTTGTGGCTGGGGGGTGATGCAGCGCGATTGGGCGGGCGGCACCACGCTCACGCACAATGGCTCGAACACCATGTTCTTCGCGGTGATGTGGCTGTCTCCGGCGAAGGACTTTGCCGTGGTGGTCATGTGCAACAGCGGTGAAGGCGCGAAGGTGTGCGATCAGGCCGCGAGTTTGCTGATCGGTAAGTGTGCGCCAAAGTAGCCCGGGGCTCGGACGCCTGGAGGGCTGAGCCAGCTAACGTGCGACCGCCAGCTGGTCGATGCCGACATCCAGCACCGGGTAGCGCTTCCATCCCTTCAGATCGAAGTGCCACCACTCGTAGGCATATGCTTCGAAGCCGTGCCTCGTCATCACCTCCGCCAGCAGGCGTCGGTTCCCTTTCACCGCCTCCGGCAGGGCGGCATAGTCCGGATGCGCGCGGTCGGTGAAATCGTCGAAAGCCGTGCCCATCGGCAACTCCCGGCCCCTGCGATCCACCAGAGTCACATCCACCGCGGTGCCGCGGGTGTGGCGGCCGCGGTTCACGGCGGGATTCGAAACGTAGCGTTCATCGTGGATCAGATTCCACATCTTCCACTGGACCGAGAGCGGCCGGTAGCCATCGAAGATCTTCAAGCCCAGTCCGCGTGAGGCGAGATCCGACTGCACCTCCTCCAAAGCTCGCGCCGTGTCCGGATGCAGGAAGACCTTCGGCAGCGGATAGAGTTTCGTCCGCGTGAAGTTGTCCGTGGTGGCGTAGCGCACGTCCAGCACCGGTGGGCGGGGAAGGGCTTCCACATCGACCAATCGCGGTGCGCAGCTTGCGAAAAGGCCGCAGGCGGCGATCCATCTCGCATGCCGGAGTTTCATGCGGCGAACCCTACACGACCGGCCAAACAATGCCTACTTCCGATCCGCGACGAACAGCGTGTGCGTGAACCGCTTCGCCTTCGGGTAGGCCTTCGCACCCACGCACTCGACATTGCCAAAGACCTTCTCCACCGAGCGGGCGAAGTCCTTGTCCTGGTTCGCGGACCAATAAACGATGCGACCTCCCGAATGGAGAGCCGCCTTCGCCCGTTCCAGTCCGGAGCGGTTGTAAAGGCGGGCGTTGCCGCGCTGGACCAGCGGGTCTGGGCTGTTGTCCACATCGAGGAGGATGACGTGGTAACGGTCCGCGCCGGAACGGTTGAGCAATTCATTCACATCCCGCACGTGGATGATCACGCGCGGATCATCGACCAGCTTGCCATTCACCTCGCCGAGGAACTCGCGGTTCCAGGCGACGATTTCCGGCAGCAGCTCCGCCACCTCCACGATCGCATCGGCGGGGACCAGTTCGAGCACGCGCTTCAGGGTGAAACCGAAGCCGAGCCCGCCGATCAGCACGCGTGGCTTTTCCGGCAGGTGGGAGCAGGCCAGCTCCGCCATTGTCTGCTCGGAGGACGAGGCGGTGGTGCTCATGAGCTGCACGCCATCGACGCGTAGGTAGAAGTGCCCGTCATGCTCCTGCAGGACGAGCACGGAGCCGTCCTTGGTGGTGCAGGTGGCGAGGTGGCGGGTGATTTTCATACCCGCGTATGGAGGCGGCCCCGGGGTGGTGTCGAAGGAAAATTCCGCGGGCGCGTCACCAGCTTTCCTCCACGGTGGCGCGGGTTTGCCGGACGGGCTGCGTCGGGGCGTCTTCGAAGGCGAGATCGGTGCTCGGATGGGTTTCATCCGCGTCCACGGGCCGCTTCTTCTCCTGGCGCAGGCCGAACAGGCAGCCGATCAATAGCCCCGGCCAGCAGCCTGCCGCGAGATACAGATTGACCTTGGGCGAGGAGGGGGCGGCGGCGATGACGGGCATCTCGACGAGATGGGACAGCTTCGGCGCGGAGCCATCGGTGGGCAGACCGTCGACCGCGGCGGAGAGTTTGTCGTATTCGGTCCAGCGGGTTTGGAATGCCGGGTCGCTCCAGAGTGTGGCCGCGGCCTTCTCCCCGGCTTCCGCGGCGCGGGGAATCAGGCGGAAGTCCGGCAGATTCGCCTTGCGGGCGTTCGCACGGAGATCGTTCAGGAGCTGCCTGAGGTCGTAGTCCGCCTTCTCCGTGAGGGGCGGGACCGTGACGCTTTTCGCGGCTAGCGCGACCTCGGCGTCCATGCCGCGGAAATACTGGCCGGCCGCTGCGGCTAGATCGCGGGCGTCCTCCTTGTTGGTGTGGGTGGCGATCACCGCCACCCCACCTGGAACCGAACGGATGCTGATCGCCTTTTTCACGATCGCCGCGGCTTCTTGTTCCGAAACCAGCCAGCGGTTGTTGAACTCCTGGTCACGCACCACCTGCGCCACATGGATCGGCGCCAGTTCCACCGTGCGGTCCTTCGGCTCTTGTCCCTCGAAGCCCGCGCGGGATTGGTATTTCTTTGGCTGGAAGTAACAAACCGTTGCGGCAAGAAACCATCCTCCGATCCATCCGACGGTGGACCAGCCGGCGATCCGTCCGAGACTGCCATATGAACTCATGAGATGACTGAATCAGTTGGAGGCGGACATCTCAACCTCGCTCTGCTCCGGGCAGGCTTGCCGGGCGGGAAAAGCCGCCTAGATTGGCGGCCCGATGTCCCTCTCCCTGATCCTCACCCATCCCGGCGGCGCGCACAAAGATGAACTCCTCGCGTGCAGCCTGCTCGTCGCCGTCCACGGCGTGCCGATCGAGCGCCGCGAGCCGACGCAGGCGGATCTCGATGATGTGGCGATCGCGGTGGTGGATGTGGGTGGCGAACACGATCCGGCCCGCAACAACTTCGATCACCACCAGTTTCCCGCGGACCATCCGCCGGTCTGCGCGCTCACGCTCGTGCTCCAGCACCTCGGGGTTTACGAGGACGCCCGGAAGTTCTGCGACTGGCTGGAGCCCGCGGAGTGGTTCGACACCCGCGGCCCGGTTTCCACGGCGAAGTGGCTCGGCCTCGAACGCGAGACGCTGGCGAAGCTGAACTCGCCGGTGGACGTGACCGTTCTGCGGCGCTTCGCCAAGGCCAAGCGGTTGGAGCCCGGCGACCCGATCTGGGAGCTCCTGCGTTTCATCGGCGAGGACCTGCTCGACTACCTGAAGAACCTGCGCGAGCGGCTCGACTTCGTCGCGCGCCATGCCGAGCTGTGGGACCTCGATGGCACCGAGGTGCTGTTCTTGCCGCGCACCGAGCCGATGTCCGAGGAGCCCTCCGCGGGTCTCGGGCGCTATCTCGAATCGATCGGAAAGCACACCACGGTGGCGGGGCTCGTCTATCCGGACCGCCGCGGCAGCGGCTACGGGCTGTCCCGGCATAACGATAGCCCGTTGTTCGATTTCACCCGCATCCAGGAGGAGCACGACGTCCACTTCGCCCACGCGCGCGGGTTCGTGGCGAAGACCTCGGCGGCCGAGCTGGCACGCCTGCGCGAACTGCTCGCCGCGGCGCGGGTTTAAGCCGTCGGCATCGGCGGGGGAGGCGGCACGTTCGGCGGCGGCGCGGCCATCCATTTCGGGGCCTTCGGGGTCACGTCCGAGTAGATGGACACGAAGGCCATGCCGACCAACCCGACCAAGCCGGCGTAGCCGCCGGTGAAAAGGGTGGTCATCCACACCACGAAGGGGGTGAAGACCAGCAGCCCGACGATCATCCAGCTCGGCTTCACCTCGTAGGCGTGAACCACCAGCCGCAGCCGGGAACGCGCGAGCGCAAGGCCGAGCAGCGTGTAGCAGAACACGGAGGAGATGGCATTGAGGTGGTACCACACGCCGCAGCCCTTCACCGTGCCCATGTTCGCGGAGGATGCCAGCGGCACCCCGCAGGCTCCGACGCACGAGAAGAGGAACAGCGTCATGATCCCGATGCGCGCGGCCAGCCCTTTGAAGGAGGAGGCGCCGATGGCTCCGGCGGCGATGATGGCGGAGCCGCCGAGCACGCTCAGCGAGCAGCAGGATTCCCGCCACCATTCGATGCTGCCGAGCAGGTAACGCACCACCACGTAGGGCAGCAGGGACACGAAGGTCAGGGCGCACAGGCCCCAGATGGTGTAGAACTTCCCGAGCACGACCTTCCAGCGGTTGAGCTGGGTGAGCAGCAGCAGCTCATGGTTGCCCTCCTCCAGCTCCTGGCCCATCAGGATGAGCCCGCCCAGCGGCATGATCACCATGCAGATCACCGCGACCACGATCCAGAACGGGCCGGAGGTGAACAGCATCCCGAGGTTCAGCATGCCGATGTACTCGGTGTATTCGCCCACGCGCCGCATCTGGAACTCCGCGACCACCGCCAGCACGGCCAGCAACTGGATGCCGATGAATGGATAAACGAAACTCCCGCGGCGGAGATTTTGCCGCAGTTCCTTGACGGTCATCGGCCCGAAGCGCTCGGGCAGGTCATTGTCCCATGCTGATCCCACGTGACGATTGTTCCATCGATCCCTCCGGACGGCAAGCACGCTGGACGCCACGGCATTTCCGGTTAGATTGGCTGCATGCCCCGCGAAGCGCTCAACGTGCTCGGCACGCCGCTCATCACCTGCTCGATCGAGCCCCTCACCGGCTGGTTCCGGGACGGCTGCTGCCGTACTGGCAAGGGAGACGCGGGCGTCCACGTCGTGTGCGCCCGGATGAACGAGTCCTTCCTCGAGTTTTCCAAACGCCGTGGCAACGACCTGACCACTCCCCGTCCCGAGTATGGATTCCCGGGGTTGAAGGCGGGTGATCGCTGGTGCCTTTGCGCGGCGCGTTGGCAGGAGGCCCTGCACGCCGGGTGCGCGCCCGAGGTGGTGCTGGAGGCCACCCACGAATCGGCGTTGGAGTTCGCCGACATGGCGGACCTGAAGCGGCACGCCGTGCTCTGATCAGCGGCCGGTGCCTTTCGGCGCGGGCTCTTCGCGGCCGAACGATTTCTGCATCAGGTCGAGGTAGCTCGAGACCGGGTCTTTGCGGACCGGGGTTTCGTATTTCAGTTTCTCCTTGAGCTTGAGGTAGTCCTCGAAGGCACCGCTGGTTTCGCGGGCACGGGTGATTTCGAACCAGTCGAGGAAATCCCCGGCCTGGCGCGCCCGCTCCTTCATGGTGGTCCGGGTGTCCGCCAGCTTCGAGAGCTGGGCGGCGGTCTTCGGGGTCTTGCCTTTGAGGATATCGAGGAGGATCGCCTGATACTCTTCCAACAGCGGGCGATAGGAGGGGAAACAGCGGTAGCTGAGGCGCACGAGGTCATCCTGCACCTGTTTCACCGCCTCGGCACGGGCGGAGGGGGCTAGCGCGGCGAGGTCCTGCCAGCATTCGCCGAGCGGGCGTTCGACGCGGTTGCCCACGGCATCGCGGTAGTGGACCTTGAGCCCCAGCTCGAGGGAGGCATCGGAGTCGGCCACCGACAGCGATTCGGTGAGGGGCGGCTCGGCCAATTCCTTCACCTTCAGCGCCAACCATTTCGAGAGGCTGGTCTCGGAGAGGTTCAGGCCCGGGAAGCAGCGCTTCAACAGCACCGGCATTTCACCACCGAAGTTGGCGGCCTCGGAAAGAAACTGCCGGAAACCCTCCTCGCCGTCCGGCTGGTCCACCAAGGCCATCACCAGCGCTCCGGAGGTGCCGCGGAAAGCCCCGCGTGAGGCGCCGTCGAGCGAGTCAAACCGGCTTTCCTTGACCGCCAGCAGGTCCGCGAGCTTGTAGAGGCCCCCGCTCTTGTCCAAGGCGGCGTAGAGCTTGCGGTCGCTCTGGCCGTCTTTCCAGGCCATCGTTTCCTGGAGGCCGGCCACCAGCCACGGCGGCACGATCAACGGTTCATCCATTTCCTGGGGCGGCATCTTCCGCAGCGCCTGTTCATAGAGCAGGGCGGAGAGGATGGCGCGGTCGAACTTCTCGTGCTCGGAGCCATTCTCGTAGCCTTTCGGCAGGTGGAGCTTGAGTTGCAGCACCCAGCCGCTGTCGTCGAAAAAGAGGTCGAATTGGGTCGGCTTCGCAGGGAGGGGATCTCCCACCTGGCCCTGGAGGAGGATCGTGAGTGGAATCTTCCAGGCATCCGTGGACTTCGAGAGCCGGAGCAGGCGGAGTTTCACGTCGTCGGCCATCATGGCCACGGTGCCGCGGGTGTGCGGCTCTCCGCCGACCACCACGAATTGCTTCGAGGCACTCACCATCCGCTGGGGGGCGGCCACCGGAGGTTCCGCCGCGGGGACCACCTCCGGACCTGCCGGAGCGGGGGGGGCGACAGGCTCCGCTACGATCGCCTTCGGCGGATCGGCGGCGAAAGCCGCGCCGCAAATGAGCGCGAAGGCGACGGCGTGGCGTTTCACCGGGGAAGGGGATGCGGGTTCAGAACGATCCGCCGCCGAGGCCGGACAGATCGTCGCCCGGAGCGTGGGGATTGAAGGTGATGCGGTTCTCGCCGATCTGGATCCGGGACATGTCCGAGATCAGGCCGATTTCATCCTGATAGACCGCGGCGAGGTTCTCGAACGCGGGCAGCACCAGGCGCAGGAAGCCCTGGGGTACCACCAGCGAGCCGAATCGGCCGCCGCGGTAGGGATAGGTGCCGGAGATGTAGGGGCCACCGTGGAGCACCACTTCGGTCTTCGCCTTGCCGTTCGGCTGCTCGGTCTGTTCGACCTGGAGGAAGGTGGATACGGTGAAGGAGTGGCCGAACACCCGGCGCTCGATGATCACCTCGGCGCAGTCCTTTTCCAAGCTCACCCAGACCCCGTCGATGGTGGCGTTCTTGCCCAGCAGGCCGTTCTGTTTGCTGGCGAGGGTGCGGGATAGATAGGCGTTGAGTTCCTCCTCGGTGAACGAAACCTCGAAGCCCCGTTCCAACGAGCTGCGCAGGATCGCGCGGACGTCTTTTTTGGGAGCCGCGGCCGCTGCCGGGCCGACGCCGTCGATTCCGCTGAGATCCTGCGGCCGGTAGGAGAAGGCCAGTGCGATGACCAGCCCGAGAAGGGTCACGAAGAGGAAAGTCTTCGTGAGCACCCCCATGCATCCGCCGCGGGATTTCGCGGGGGGAGTTTCCTCGTGCTTGCTGGCCATGGAAAATCAGTTGGAGGCGGGGGTGGATGGAGCGCTGGAAGGTGCCGGCGCGCTGGCGGCGCTCGAACCCGCGTCGGCCTTCGCCCCGGCTTGGTAGGAGGAAGAGCGGTAGTCGGTCTGGTAGAATCCGCCGCCCTTGAAAAGGAGGCCGGCACCGGTGCCGAGCAGGCGCTTCACCATGCCGCCGCAGCCGTCCTGCGGGCAATCGGTGAGCTTCGCGTCATTCATGCTCTGGAACACTTCGAAGCGGTGCCCGCAGGCCTGGCATTCGTAATCGTAGTTTGGCATGGTGGGGCGCCTCCATACCATGCCCACCGCGGGAAGCAACCCCCATCGGCCCCGGGGCGGCACCCGTTAGAGTCCGGGCGGCCTTGGCGGCTTGACCCGAAGCCCATCCCGGGGGAGAGTCGCGCGCCCCGCGATTCCCATGAAAGCCGCCCTCCGTAGCTCGATTTTCGCCCTTGTTGCCGTCCTCGCCGCCTCCTGCGCCCCCAGCGGTCCGCAGAAGTCGGATTACCTCCTCGGCTACAACCGCAACAACGGCCCCACCGGCAAGGGTGAGCACCACTCCGCCCCGGCGATCCCGGACGACATTTCCTACTGGGACGGCGAAGGCGCGACCGGTGCGCCGCTGATCAAGATCAACCGTGCCCAACAGAAGGCCTATTTCTACAAGGGCGGCCAGCTCGTCGCCATTTCCAAGATTTCCTCCGGCAAGGAGGATCACGGCACGCCCGCGGGCCGCTACAAGATCAGCCAGAAGGACCTGGACCACAAATCCTCCACTTACGGCTGCATCAAGGACAAGGCCACCGGCATGATGGTGAATGACAACGCCGACATCCGCACCCCGGTGCTGCCCGGCCAGATCTACTACGCCGCGCCAATGCCGTATTTCATGCGCTTCGCGGATGGCATCGGCATGCACACCGGCTTCCTGCCGGGCTACGCCGCATCCCACGGCTGCATCCGCATGCCGGACCACATGGCCCGTCATTTCTTCGAAAACGTCGAGGTCGGCACCCCGGTCATCGTCGAATGAGCCCGCTCCCCGATCCGGCGGAGACGCTGGAAGTCACCTGCTCCGAGGTGGCCGGTTGGATCTCGATGCCCGCGGACGAACGTCCGTGGCTGGTGGACTGCCGGGAGCCGGAGGAATGGGACATTTGCCGTCTGGAGGGGGCCGACCTGGTGCCCCTCGGCACGTTTCCCGAGAAAGTCGATGCCTTGAGGCAGGGGGCGGACAAGGGATTGGTGGTGTATTGCCACCACGGCATGCGCTCGTTGCGGGCCACCTCGTTCCTGCGGGCGAACGGGGTCGCAAACGTCTTTTCGATGGCGGGCGGGATCGACGCGTGGTCGCGCTCGGTCGATCCGGAAGTGCCTCGTTATTGACCGGTGCTGGCGCGCACCCACGCCGCGTAGGCTTTCGCGGCGGCGGCCGGTGCCAGCGCCAGGATTTCAGGCACTTCGTAGGGGTGGAGTTCCGAGAGCTTCTCGGCAAAGGCCGGGTAGGCCGCGCGGGTGGTCTTGAAGACGGCCAGCACCTCGGAGGCGGTTTCCAGTTTCCCATCCCATGGGTAAATCGACTCCACTCCGGGCAGGAGGTTCACGCAGGCCGCCAGTTGCTTTTCCACCAGGGCCGTGCCAATCTGTCGCGCCTGCTCGCGATCGGGGAAGGTGCAGAGGACTATCCGGAGCTCGCCGCTTTCGCTCATGACCCTCTCCTGAAGACAGAAACCTGAACACTGGCAACCTTTTCCGTGAAATCCGGCTTCCTTGAAAAACTCGTCTCCCGTCTGGACAAGGTGGAGCCCGGGGAGGTCCAGCAGATCGTCGCCCGGCTGATCCGGGAAAAGGGCTTTCTCGAGCAGGTTTTCGAGGCCTTGTTGGAGGGGGTGATCCTCCTCGATCCGGAAGGCACGATCGCCTTCGTGAACCGCGCGGCGTGCGGGTTCTTCGGGCTCGATCCCGAGCAGGCGATCGGCGAGCCGCTCTCGCGGCAGGTCCGGGGGCTGGAGTGGAAGTCGCTGGCGAAGCCCGGTCGAACCGTCAGCCGGGACCTGGAGGTCTTCTATCCGGAGAACCGCTACCTTAATTTCTATCTCGCTCCGATCAGTGCGGACGAGGGACCGGAAGCCGCCCCGCCCGGCTATGTGATGCTGGTCCGCGACCTGACCCGTACCCGCGCCGAGGCCGAGGAAACGCTGGAGAGCGAACGCCTCAATGCCCTGACGCTGCTGGCCGCCGGGGTGGCCCATGAGATCGGGAATCCCCTGAACTCGCTGGACATCCATCTCCAGCTCCTCGACCGCAAGCTGCGGAAACTGCCTCCCGGCGACCGCGCCCCCTTGGAGGAAAACCTCGCCACCGCCCGTGGCGAGATCCAGAGGCTGGATGCGATTCTTAAACAGTTCCTTTCAGCGGTTCGGCCCACCACCCTGCGCCGCGAGCGCACCGACCTGAACGAGGTGCTGCATGAAACCCTGCGGCTGCTGGAGCCGGAGCTGGCGTCCCGCCGCATTGCGGTGGAACTTGATCTGGCCGAGAGTCTGCCGCCCGCGGAGATCGATGGCGGCCAGTTCCAGCAGGTGTTCTACAACCTGCTCCGGAATGCCTACCAGGCGCTGCGCGAGGGGGACGGGCGGATCACCATCCGCACCCGCGCGAACGACTACGAATACCGGATCGCCATCGAGGACAACGGCACCGGGATTTCACCCGAGCACATGGGGGCGATTTTCGAACCCTACCGTACCACCAAGGCTTCGGGCAGCGGCCTCGGCCTGCTGATCGTGCGCCGCATCGTGCGCGAACACGGCGGCGAGATCGAAATCAACAGCGAGGAGGGCCACGGCACCCGCATCGCCATTTTCCTCCCCCGCGGCGAACGCACCGTCCGTTTGCTCGGACAGGCGGACGACACCGTCATCGACGTCGGATGACCTCCTCCTCTTCTCTGGGTTCTGGTCTCTGGATTCTTGAATCTTTCATATGCAACAGCCCACGCTCCTGATCGTTGATGATGAACGCGCCACCCGCGAGGGTCTCCGTGCGGCCCTGGAGGAGGAGTTCGACGTCTACACCGCCAGCGGCACCGCCGAGGCGCTTGCGATTCTCAAGAGCGAGCCGATCGACCTGATGCTCACGGACCTCCGGATGGGCGGGGATTCCGGCATGGATCTGTTGGAAAAGGCGCTGGCGCGCCCCAATCCACCGGTGGCGATCATGATGACCGCCTACGGTTCGGTGGACACGGCCGTGGAGGCCATGCGGCGCGGAGCCTGGCATTTCGTCACCAAACCCCTGAATCTGGACGAGGTCGAGATGCTCCTGAAACGGGCGCTGAAAAACCGCCGTCTGGAAACGGAGGTCCGCGAGCTCAAGCAGCAGTCGTCCGAGCGCCACAAGCTCGACAAGCTGATCGGCAAGTCCCCGGCGATGACGCGGGTGTTCGATCTGATCCAGCAGGTGGCTCCGACCCGTGCGACCGTCCTGATCGAGGGCGAGAGCGGCACCGGCAAGGAGGTGGTGGCCCATGCGATCCACCACCTGTCCGGCCGCCCCGAGTCGAAGATGGTGATCGTCCACTGCGCGGCCCTTTCCCCCCAGTTGTTGGAAAGCGAGCTGTTCGGCCACGAGAAGGGGGCGTTCACGGGAGCCGCCCAGCGGCGGATCGGCCGCTTCGAGCAGGCGGATGGCGGAACCCTGTTTCTGGACGAGATCGGCGAGATCGATGCCGCCACCCAGGTGAAGCTGCTGCGCGCGCTCTCCGAGCGCACGATCGAGCGGGTCGGGTCGAACACGCCCGTGAAGATCGACGTCCGGGTGGTCGCGGCCACCAACAAGAACCTCCGCGAGCTGGTGGACCAAGGGAAGTTCCGCGAGGACCTGTATTTCCGCCTGAACGTGGTGAAAATCGAGATGCCGCCGCTGCGCACCCGCCGCGAGGACATCGTGCTGCTGACCGGGAGTTTCCTGAAGGAGTTCGCCAAGGACAACGGTCGACCGGTCAAGCCGCTGACGGATCAGGCGCTGGAATTGCTGCGGGGCTACCATTGGCCGGGCAACGTCCGCGAGCTGCGGACGGCCATCGAGCACGGGGTGGTGATGAGTAACGATTCCGTCATAGACGTCCGCCACCTGCCGTCGTTCCTTGCGGATCAAGGCCCAATCGCTCCCGCGGGTCCCGGGATCTCCAACAAAATGGACCTTGCCGGTCCCGTGGAATTCAACTTGCATGCGCTCGAAACGCGCGCCATCCGGGCAGCCCTCGACCAAGCAGGGAGCAATCGAACCCGGGCCGCGGACCTGCTCGGCGTGAGCCGCCGCACCCTCCAACGCAAGCTGAAGGAACTGGGCCTCTGAGCCGCCCGGATCCACCCCGATTTTCCATGAGCGCCGCCCAGTCTCCATCCCTCGACGCCGGGGTGATCATCCGCCGGATTCTTTTCATCCTGCTGCTGGTCACCCTGACCTTGGTCAACCTCTTCACCGTCTTCCGTGGGCTGAACGCCCCGCAGGCCATGGACCAGGCCCAGATCGCCCGGGAAATCGCACGCGGCAATGGATTCACCACCAAGGTGATCCGTCCGGTGGCCTACCATCAGGTCCAGAAGGTCAACGGTTCCGCCTCCTTCGCTGGCTTTCCGGATACCTATCACGCGCCGCTGAACCCGCTGATCAACGCCGCGGTGCTGAAACTGGTGGGGGCGGATTCCGCCGACGATTGGAACATGAGCCAGCGCCAGATGGTGTTCCCGCTGGACCGGATCATCGCGGCGGTCTGCACCCTGTTCTTCCTGATGTCGATCGGGGTGACCTACCTGCTGGTTTCGAGGATCTTCGATGCGAAGATCGCCGGGGTCTGCGCGATCCTGATGTTGTTCTGCGAGACGTTCTGGAACTTCTCGCTCAGCGGGCTGCCGCAGATGCTGCTGCTGCTGCTGCTGCTGTTCTCCTGCGGCGCGTATTTCACCTACCGCGCGGTGGAGGCCTCCACGGAGGGACGCATCGCCCTGACGCCGGCGATCGTGGCGGGGGTGTTTTTCTCGCTGATGGCGTTGACCCATTGGCTGGCGATCTGGATCGTGCTGGGCTACGTGGTGTTCGCGGCCTTCGCGTTCCGACCGCGCGGCATCGTGGCGATTTCGATCCTCGCGATCCTGTTCCTGGCGGCGCTCTACCCGGTGATCCGGTTGTCGGGCGTGTGCGATTCCCCCTTCGGCACCAGTTTCCTGACGGTCTACAAGGGCCTCGGTGACAGCCTGAACGAGGCCTCGATCATGCGCACGGACGATCTCGGCAGCAAGCCGCTCTCGCTCGACGGCATTTTGCTCAAGGTTCTCCGCACCACCATCCTCCAGGCGACCGACATTGTCCCGTTCCTCGCCGGGATCGTGGTCGCCCCGATCTTCTTCATCGCCTTGTTCCATCCGTTCAAGCGGCCCTCCATCGCCCGGTTCCGCTTCGCCATCCTCTCGATGTGGGTGTTCGCGGCCGTTGGCATGTCGATCTTCGGGGTGTCCACGAAGGATCTCGACCCGAACCAGATCCACCTCGTGTTCGCGCCGATCATGACCGCCTACGGCTTGGCGTTCCTCTCGATCCTGTGGAGCCGCCTGGAGTTCGTGGCTGCCAATCCGTTGTTCAAGAACGTCCACCACATCGCCGTGGTGATGATCTGCGCCGCCCCGCTGGTGCTGGGGATGTGGCCGAAGGTGAAGCTCGGTCTCGACCGCCGCGATTCGGGTGGCGTGCCGTGGTGGCCGCCGTATTTCGCGCCAGCCCTGAATCTCGGGCTGAAGAACTGGGTGAAACCGAACCAGATCTGCTTCTCCGACCAGCCGTGGGCCGTCGCTTGGTATGCGGACCGGATGAGCATCTGGCTGCCGAACACGAAAAAGGGCTTCGAGAAGCTGGAAAGCGCCGCCGGCACCCTGGGTACCCAGACGGTGGGGATCGTGATTTCCCCGAGTTCCCACGGCTCCGGCAACATGAGCGAGGTGGAGAAGGAATACGGCGATTTCACCGCGCTGGTGATCGATGGCCACGTGTTCTCCGCGACCTATCCGCCCGGATTCACCACCTTCGACAAGGATCCGAAGCTCCAGACCATCTACAAACGCTACCCGTACCGCGCGAATTTGTTCGGCATTTACGATATGGTCTATTACAGCGACCGCCCGCTGCGTACCACCGATTCCAACTCCGCCCAGTAATGGCCGCCCGCCGCAAACCCACCCTCTCTGAATCCGAAGCCGGTCCCGGCTTCGAGGAGGCGCTTGCCGAGCTGGAGGCAGTCGTGGAGGCCATGGAAGAGGAGCAGCTTCCGTTGGAGGAGCTGGTGGCCCATTACGAAAAGGGCTCCGCCCTGTTGAAACGCTGCGAGACGGTCCTGAAATCCGCCCGCGAGCGCCTTGAATTGATCACCTTGCGGAATCAGGCAGAAAACGCTCTGGATTCCGCCGCCTCCACCACCCACGGTGGCCCGCCTCCGCCCGAAACGCCGGAGGACGACCCTGACGACGATGACGACATCCGCCTCTTCTGAGCCCCCAGCCCTCGGGCCGCTCCTTTCCAGCATCAAGTCCCCCGAGGACGTCAAGCGGTTGTCCGACGCCGATCTGCCCGCGCTCGCGGCGGAGATCCGCCACTCGCTGATCACGTCCCTTTCCAAGACCGGCGGCCACCTCGGGCCGAACCTCGGCGTGGTGGAGCTGTCGATCGCGATGCACCGCGTGTTCTCGACCCCGAAGGACAATTTCGTCTTCGACGTGGCCCACCAGGGCTACGTCCACAAGATGCTCACCGGCCGCGCCGACCAGATCCACACGATCCGCACCTACAAGGGCCTCAACGGCTTCCTGCTGCGCAGCGAGTCCGAGCACGATTGCTACGGCGCGGGCCACGCCGGCACCGCCCTGTCCGCCGCGCTCGGCATGGCCGCCGCCCGCGACCTCGCGGGGGATGACAGCCACGTCGTCGCCGTCGCCGGGGACGCCGCCTTCACCTGCGGACCGACCCTCGAGGCGCTGAACAACATCGCGGAAACGACCAAGCGTTTCATCGTGGTGCTGAACGACAACGAGTGGTCGATCGACAAGAACGTCGGCGCCATCGCCCGTTACTTCAACGCCCTCCAGACCCACTCGACCTACTCCGCCGTCCGCACCAAGGCCGCCGAGTTCGTCGAAAAGGTCGCTGGCAAGGCCGTCCGCAACCTCGCCCACAAGGTCGAGGAAGGCGCGAAGAACCTGTTGTTCCCGAACGTGCTGTTCGAGAAATTCGGCCTGCGCTACTACGGCCCGATCGACGGCCACAACCTGCCGCTGCTGGTCAAAACCTTCGAGCACCTCAAAACGCTCAACGAGCCGGTGGTGCTCCACATCATCACGGAAAAGGGCCGCGGCTACCAGCCGGCGCTCGACAACCCGGGCAAGTTCCACGGCCTCGGTGCCTACAAGATCGAGGACGGCTCGACGGACACCACCGCCACTCCGACCTGTTCGGACATCTTCGGTCGCACGGTGACGGACCTGGCGAAGGAGGACGAGAAGATCGTCGCGATCACCGCCGCCATGCCCGGCGGCACCAAGCTGGAGATTTTCAAGAAGGAGCTGCCGCAGCGTTACTACGACGTGGGCATCGCCGAGGAACACGCCGCGCTTTTCGCCTGCGGCCTCGCCACCCGCGGCTTCAAGCCGTTCCTGGCGATCTACTCCACCTTCATGCAGCGCGCCTATGACATGATCATCCATGACATGGCGCTGCAGGGCCTGCCGGTCCGCCTGTGCATGGACCGCGGCGGCCTGTCGGGCGACGACGGCCCGACCCACCACGGCCTGTTCGACATCGGCTACCTGCGCCATGTGCCGAACCTGATTTTCATGCAGCCGAAGGACGAGGCCGAGTTCGTGGACATGCTCCACACCATGGCCCAGTTCGAGGACGGCCCGTCCGCGATCCGCTATCCGCGCGGCACCATCGATGGTACCCCGATCCCGGCGACCGCCAAGATCCTGGAAATCGGCAAGGCCGAGGTGGTGGCGGATGGTTCCGACGTCGCCCTGATCGGCCTCGGCACCATGTTCGAAATGGCGCGCCGCGCGAAGGCGATGCTGGAGGAAAAGGGCCTGTCCGTGGCCCTGATCAACCCGCGCTTCATCAAGCCGCTCGATGCCACGGTGATCGAGGAATACGCCGCCAAGTGCAAGGTGGTGTGCACCTTCGAGGACCACGTCGCCCACAACGGCTTCGGTGCGGCGGTGATCGAGTTGCTCCACGACGCCGGGATCAAGACTCCGGTCGAGCGCATCGCCTGGCCGGACGAGTTCGTCGAACACGGCAAGCCGGACACCCTGCGCGAACTCCACGGCCTCACCGCCGAGAACGCGGTGGCGAAGGTGCTCAAGCAGCTCCAGGGCTAATCAAGGGCGTTCAATCGCTTTCCAAAGGCCGCCTTTCCCTGAGGAGAGGCGGCCTTTGTGCTTTTCCCGCGGGGCCGTGGTCCGTGCATGATGCACGGGGAAGATGGATCTCCCGGATTGCCACCCGTTGGCTGGATGGGCGATATTTCGGGAAACTTCGATTTCCATGACCCTGCGAGCGTTGATCGTATTCCTCCTGCTGGCGGCCGTTGGCCGCGGCCAGTTGCCGCCGTTCCACGCTCCGGCACAGGCCACGGGCTCGATGGAGGTCACGCTGCGTCCGATGGAAAACGTCATGCCAGGAACGTCGCGGCTGGTGACCTTCGGCGTGCCGTTTCCCCGCGGGTCGATCACCGCCGCGCAGTTGAGCACGCTGCGCGTGCTGCGCAACGGCGTGGAGATCCCGGCCTTCGTCGAGCAGCTCACACCCTGGCGGCATCTCACCAACTCCGCCATCGACGGCCAGTCGGTGCGCGTCGCGCGGGTGCAGATCCACCACAGCTTCGCCGCCGCGTATCCGGCGGGCGAAACGATCACCGTGGAATGGGGCGGCGCGGCGCGGACGCAGAACGTGGCCGCGCTGGCCGATCCGCAGGGCGGCTGGCACCTGGTCACCAGCGGCACTTTCGTGGCCGCCGATGGCGTGATGGAGCCGGATGTCTACGCGCTGTTGCCGAAGGCGGTGCTCTCCCAGGGCGTGCTCGGATTGCGCCGCACGGAGCCGTTCAAGGACTCCATTCCGGAAACACGCGATGCTCCGGAGGCGATGGACGCCATCGAGCACTGGCCCGGCTACGAGGAGGCGGACCGGTCGTTCAAGAACAACTTCTACACCAACATCAACGAGGATGATCCGCTGGTGAGCGGCTACGAGAGCGGCCAGCTGGTGGACTGCAAGCACGAGTCCGAGCCGTGGCTCTACGACCGTGCCTCCACGTTCTTCCAGCTCCATGTGAAGACCGGCTTCCTGCGGCCGCTGCGGGAGGCGGTGCGCGCCACGCAGTTCTATCGTTCGCAGCTATACGGAAACGCCAAGGCCGATCCCTACCGCGGCATTTTCCGATTGAAGGCACCGGATGATTCGAGTCTCGGTGCGGGAGGAAACACGACGATGTATTCCTATGCGGAGTGTTTCGCTTACGATCACTGGTTCACCGGAAATCCCCTCGATCTCGAGCCGGTGCGTTGGGTGGCCGCCACGCACGACGCGCTCACCGAGCCCTCCCGCTGGACGCCGCAACTGGGCGAGTGGACGGAGCGCCACACCGCCTTCCGCACGCTCGCTGATCTGGTCGCCTTCGAACTGACGGGGGAAACCGGGTTTCGCCAGAAGGTGCTTGGCCAGATCGCGGACTACCTCCGCCACCAGAATGGCGCGGACGGGCTGATCCCCGCCGACCGGCTCGATGGCGGACTCTACCACTACGGCGCGCAGCATGGCGACGGCGTGTTCACCGAGCTCATCGCATCGCCGTGGATGATGGCGCTGACGATGGATGCGATGATCCGTGCCTATGGGGTGTCCGAGGATGCGGCGGTGGCGGACTTCATCCGCCGCGGCGCGAAGTTCCAGGCGGTGACGACCCATTTCGATGGCGACAGCATCTACGAATACTCCGGGGCGCTGCGCTACCCCTTCTACCTGGCGCGCTACGACGGCGCGGCCGATCCGCTCGATGGCTACGACGGCTCCGCCATCGAGCATGCGAAGGAGGTCACCACCACCATCGGCTGGGGCTGCTATTTCCAGCACCTGCTGCACGGCGTTCCGGATCCGGCGATGGAAGCCACGGCGCGCGAGCTTTACCTTTCCTTCGACATTGGCGTGAACCACTGGATCCGGCCTGCGGCTCCACCGCTCGGCCTCACCGCCTACCGCAGTATTCCTCCTCGGAAGTTCGCATGGGAAAACCGCCCGTCCGCCAGCCTTTCGTGGGTGATGCAGGTGATCGACACGATCTCTCCGCCGCCGGTGGTGGCCATCACCTCTCCCACGGCTTCGCAGACCTTCACCGCGCCTGCGGACATCTTCATCGAAGCCACCGCTAGCTCGCCGAACAGCACCATTGCCAAGGTGGAGTTCTACGATGGCGCGGAAAAAATCGGCGAGGACACCACTCCGCCGTACACGCTGCATTGGAATCATGTGATCGCCGCGCTGCCCGGGCACGTGCTCACTGCGAAGGCGATCACCGCGCTCGGGGTGACGGGGAATTCCGAAGCCGTGCCGCTGGACATGCGTTCGCCCACGCATCCGGAGCTGACCATCACCAGCCCGGCCAATGGGGCCGTCTTCACCGCGCCCGCCGCCGTGACAGTCACCGCTACTGCCACCCCTCAGGCGGGCAGCAGCATTTCCCGCGTGCGTTTCACGCGGAATTACCAGCTCGTGGAGGAACTCACCGCGCCGCCGTATGCCCACACCTTCACCGGCTTGCTGGACGGCGATCACGACTACGAGGTATGGGCATGGGACAACAACGGTGGCTACACCGTCCAGACGATCACGGTGCGCGTGGAAACGCCCACGCCGCCGTCGATCACCCTCACCTCGCCGCTGCCGGACACGCCCACGGTGGGCGGAGGGGTGCTCCACCTTGCCGCGAATGCCGCCGCGCCCGGCAGCACCATCACCCAGGTAGTCTTCTATGCGGACGGTGAACCGATCGGCGAGGTCGCCTCGCCGCCCTTTGTCTTTGATTGGACTGTCTCTTCGCGCTGGGCCGCAGGTGCCCACGAGATCACCGCCGAAGCCACCGAGACGAATGGCGGCACGGCCTCGGACTCCGCCGCGATCCAGGTCTCCTTCCTCCCGGACATGAGCGTGGCCTTCGCATCGCCCGCCGACTGGGCGGTGTTTCCCTTCCCGGCGGAAATCACCATGGAAGCCACCGCGAGCGCGCCGCTCAGTTCGGTGGCGCGGATGGATTTCTACGCGAACAATCAATTCATCGGTTCCGACACGGAGGCGCCTTTCACCGCTTCCTTCACTCCCGCCAATCTCGGGCAATGGGAGCTACTCGCGCGGGTGACGGATGGCTACGGGCGCACGCGCGAGGTGAGGCGCAACGTGAACGTGACCGGGCCCGCGATTCCCACCGTGACCCTCGCTGCACCGGGGGATGGCTCGATTCTCACCCAGCCGGCCGCGCCGGTCATTTCCGCGACCGCCAGCGTGGATCATGCCACGATCGCCCGCGTGCGCTTCTACGAAGGCGATGTTTTGCTGGGGGAGGACACCGCCGCGCCCTTCAGCATCACCGCTCCCTCGCTGTCCTTGGGCGATCACCGCATTTACGCCGTGGCCACCTCCTCCACCGGCACCGAGGGGTATTCGCCCGCGGTGACGATCCATGTTGGCGCGATGAATGCGCCGGCCGCGGTGATCACCGCGCCGCGTTACGAGGGGCCGCAGATCGCCGCGTCCTTTTCGGCGGTCCGCTTCGCCGCGAATGCACTGCACACTGGAGGTGTGGCGATCCAGCGCGTCGAATTCCTGTTGGACCACGTGTCCGTCGGTTCCGTGGCCACTGCGCCCTATGAGATGGTGTGGACCGTGGGTCCGAACACCGGCTACCACGAACTCATCGCGCGTGCCTATGACGTGAACGGCCAATGGGCCGACTCCGGCACGGTGGCCTTCGAACTCGTCATCCCGCCACAGATCACGATCGCCTTTCCCACCTCGGCGTCGCAGGTCACGCCGGGTTCGGCCGTGTCGCTTGCGGCCTCCGTCATCGCCGGCACCTATCCCATCGCGAGGGTCGATTTCTTCGTGAACGACGCCTTGGTCGGCACCGACTCCAGCGTGCCCTATCAATGCGATTGGTCGCCCGATGCGGCGGGGGATTGCCAGATCGCCGCCCGCGTCACCGACACGCGTTACGTGGACGTGTGGGCGGATGCCGTGCCGGTGGTGTCCCGTTTCACCGCCCGGCAAAACTGGCGCATCGCGAACTTCGGCAGTTACCACGCCACCGGCAGCGCCGCCGACCTGGCGGACCCGGACCACGATGGCATCGTCAATTTGCTCGAGTGGATGTTCGGTGCTGAGCCCTTGGCCCCGGCCACCGCGCCGCCGCTGGCCGTCACCACGGAAGGTGCCGACCTCGTCATCCACCTGACCCGGGCCCACGAAGCCGCGACGGAGCCCGGTCACACGCTCGCCCTGGAATGGGCCACCGAGTTCGCCACCTGGAACTCGGTCTCGCTCGGCCCCACGTCTTCAGGCCCTGATCCCCGCGGCATCCAGGTCAACATCACCCCCGCGTCCAGCGGCTCTTCCAACGATGCCATCGAAATCCGCATCCCCCGCAGCCAGGTATCCGCCGGAAAATTCTTCGCCCGGGTCCGCGGTGGCGGGGAGTGACGCTGGATGGGCGCTAGGGAGGGATTGCCGCCGCTGCGCTCTGGCCCTGCCAGTTTCCCGGCTGCGCCGGACGAGGAGGAAGTCGCGAAGCTCCTGCCGCAGTCAAACCCCGGCCTCCGCTACGCTTCGGCAAGGGTTTTGCCTTCGGCCATGCCAATATGGGCTTCGCCTAGGAATAAAGGTCGTTAGCACTCCCGTCGCATTCGTCCCTCCCTCCCTTCGTTCGAAAACAAAAAACGCGTTCCACTGCTGGAACGCGTTTGATGAAAGGGAAAACTTCCCATGGCGGACAGGGAGGGATTCGAACCCTCGGTACTATTTCTAGCACACACGCTTTCCAAGCGTGCTCATTCGACCACTCTGACACCTGCCCTTGGTCTGGGAGCGCGGACGCTATGGGGACGCTTCCCGGTTGGCAATCCGTTTTTCGTATTTCCGCTGCTCTTTTTCACGCGGGGTCTAACCGGAGGCTTCCGAGCGGTGCGCGCACCATGTGTCACACCGCGACACCTTGTCCGCCGAGTGTGCGTCAAAGTGGCGCGATCTGCGGGTGGTTTTTACGAGCTGAAGGTGTGGCTGGAGGTTGACGAAAAATGCAATGGTCTCGTTTTCAGGTGCTTGTGGGGCGGGTGTGTCCGGCTGGCACATCGCTTGCGAAAGGGTGGGCATCAAATCCCGCCTGCGAGGGCGGATCACCCCACGAAAGGAACCCCACACCATGTCAAAGATTCTCGGTATCGACCTCGGCACTACCAACTCCTGTATGTCCGTGATGGACGGCGGGGAGGCTGTGGTCCTCGAAAACTCCGAAGGCGCTCGCACCACGCCTTCCGTCGTCGCCTTCTCGAAGAGCGGCGAACGCCTCGTCGGCCAGGCCGCCAAGCGCCAGGCCGTGACGAACCCGCGCAACACGATTTTCTCCGCCAAGCGCCTGATCGGCCGCAAGTATTCGGAACTCACCGAGGCGGACAAGCACATGCCCTACACCATCGTCGCCGGTGCCAACGGTGACGCCCACATTCAGGTGGAAGTGGCCGGTGAGAAGAAGACCTACTCGCCGCAGGAAATCGCCGCGATGGTCCTCGGCAAGCTGAAGGCCGATGCCGAAGCCAAGCTCGGCGAAACGATCAAGCAGGCCGTCATCACGGTCCCCGCGTATTTCAACGACTCCCAGCGCAACGCCACCAAGGCCGCCGGTGAAATCGCCGGTCTGGAAGTGCTGCGCATCATCAACGAGCCGACCGCCGCGGCACTCGCCTATGGCCTCGACAAGAAGGCCGACGAAAAGATCGCCGTGTATGACCTCGGCGGCGGCACCTTCGACATCTCCGTGCTGGAGATCGGCGACGGCGTCTTCGAAGTGCTCGCCACCGACGGTGACACCCAGCTCGGCGGTGACGACTGGGACAACACGCTGATCCAGTGGATCGTCGGCGAGTTCAAGAAGGACCAGGGCATCGATCTCTCCGGTCAGCCGGACGCGCTCCAGCGCATCAAGGAAGAGGCGGAAAAGGCGAAGATCGCGCTGAGCTCCTCGCAGTCCTACGACATCAATCTTCCCTTCATCACCGCGGACCAGACCGGTCCGAAGCACATCCAGCTCACGCTTTCCCGCGCCAAGCTGGAGCAGCTCACCGACAGCCTGTTCGAGCGCACCAAGAAGCCGGTGCGCGATTGCCTCGCGGCCGCCGGCCTCGATGCCTCGAAGATCGATGAGCTCGTGCTCGTCGGCGGTATGACCCGCATGCCGAAGGTGGTGGAAACCGCCAAGCAGCTCGCCGGCCAGACCCCGCACCAGGGCGTGAACCCGGATGAAGTCGTCGCCATCGGCGCGGCCATCCAGGGCGGCGTGCTCAAGGGAGACGTGAAGGATGTGCTCCTGCTCGACGTGACCCCGCTGACGCTTTCGATCGAAACCGAAGGCTCCCGCGCCACGCCGATGATCGAGCGCAACACCACCATCCCGGCCAAGAAGTCGCAGGTGTTCTCCACCGCGTCCGACAACCAGCCGGCCGTGGACATCCGCATCTGCCAGGGCGAGCGCCCGATGTTCATCGACAACAAGCTGCTCGGGAACTTCAAGCTGGACGGCATCAACCCGGCCCGCCGCGGCGAGCCGCAGATCGAAGTGACCTTCGACATCGACGCCAACGGCATCCTCCACGTCTCCGCGAAGGACAAGCAGTCCGGCAAGGAGCAGAAGATCTCGATCCAGGGTTCCTCCGGTCTCTCCAAGGACGAGATCGAGCGCGCCAAGCAGGAAGCCGAGGCCCACGCCGAGGAAGACAAGAAGCGCATGGAGGCCGTCGACACCAAGAACAAGGCCGAGAACCTCGTTTACCAGGTCGAGAAGCAACTCTCCGAACTGCCTGCCGAAGCCCCCGCCGAACTCAAGGACGGCATCCAGGGCAAGGTCGACGCCGTGAAGGACGCGCTGAAGAACGACGATCTCGAGGCGATCAAGTCCGCCACCGAGGCGCTCGAAAGCTCGCTCGCCGAGCTTTATCAGGCCGCGCAGGCTGCCCAAGCCGCCGCCGGTGGCCAGGCCGCCCCGCAGGCCGAGGCCGCTCCGGAGTCCAATGAGCCGAAGCCGGCCAAGGGCAAGGTCGTCGACGCCGAAGTTGTTGATTGATCCCTGAATCCTGAAATCTTTCCGCTCCGCGGCCCCCATGGCTGCGGAGCGGCATTCTCAACGAAAACCAACCCCACAACACACAGCAAACATGGCTAGCATCAAACCTCTCGGTCAGCGTGTCCTCGTGAAGCGCATCGAAGCCGACGCGATCAGCGCCGGTGGCATCGTCCTTCCTGATACCGCCAAGGAAAAGCCGCAGGAAGCCGAAGTGCTCTCCCTGGGCACCGGCGGCAAGGACTCCGATGGCAAGGACATCGAGTTCACCGTGAAGGTGGGCGACAAGGTCCTCATCTCCAAGTACGGCGGCACCGAAGTGAAAATCGACGGCCAGGAAGTGCTCATCATCAACGAGAGCGACATCCTCGGCATCGTTGGCTGAAGCCGACGGGCTATTCGTTAAAGGTTGGAGGTTATTGGGAAGAGTCCCTGACCACCAACCTTCGCCGAATGCCCTCCATCTTATTACGTATCACCTACAACTTTTAACCAGTAACCAAAATGGCTAAACAACTCCAATTCGACGAAGCCGCCCGCCAGGCCCTCCTGCGCGGCGTTGAGAAACTCGCCAAGGCCGTGAAGGCCACCCTCGGACCGGCCGGCCGCAATGTCATCCTCGACAAGAAGTTCGGCTCCCCGACCATCACCAAGGACGGCGTTTCCGTCGCCAAGGAAATCGAGCTCGAGGATCCCTATGAGAACATGGGTGCCCAGCTCATCCGCGAAGTCTCCTCGAAGACCTCCGACATCGCCGGCGACGGCACCACCACCGCGACCGTGCTCGCTGAAGCCATCTACAAGGAAGGCCTCCGCAACGTGACCGCCGGTGCCAACCCGATCTCGCTCCAGCGCGGCATCCTGAAGGCCACCGAGGCCATCGTCGCCCAGCTCAAGAACATCTCCAAGACGGTGTCCGACACCAAGGAGATCGCCCAGGTCGCCACCGTGTCCGCCAACTGGGACTCCGAGATCGGCAACATCATCGCCGAGGCGATGGACAAGGTCGGCAAGGACGGCACGATCACCGTGGAAGAAGCCAAGGGCATCGAAACCACGCTCGACGTGGTGGAAGGCATGCAGTTCGACAAGGGCTACCTGTCCCCGTACTTCGTGACCGACGCGGAGAGCATGGAAGCCGTGCTCGACAGCCCGTACATCCTCATCAACGAGAAGAAGATCTCCTCGCTGAAGGATTTCCTCCCGCTGCTTGAGAAGGTCGCCAAGACCGGCCGCCCGTTCCTCATCATCGCCGAAGACGTCGAGGGCGAAGCCCTTGCCGCCCTCGTGGTGAACAAGCTCCGCGGCATCCTCAACGTCGCCGCCGTGAAGGCTCCGGGCTTCGGTGACCGTCGCAAGGCCATGCTCGAAGACATCGCCGTCCTCACCGGTGGCAAGGTCATCACCGACGACCTCGGCATCAAGCTGGAGTCCGTCGAACTGTCCGACCTCGGCTCCGCCAAGCGCATCACCATCTCCAAGGAGAGCACGGTGATCGTCGAAGGCGCCGGTTCCAGCGACAGCATCACCGGCCGCGTGAACCAGATCCGCCGCCAGATCGAAGACACCACCAGCGATTACGACCGCGAGAAGCTCCAGGAGCGCCTCGCCAAGCTCGCCGGCGGTGTGGCCGTCATCAACGTCGGTGCCGCCACCGAGACCGAGATGAAGGAGAAGAAGGCCCGCGTCGAAGACGCCCTCCACGCCACCCGTGCGGCGGTTGAGGAAGGCATCGTCCCGGGCGGTGGCACCGCGCTGATCCGCGCCCAGGCCGCCGTCGGCGACCTCGGCCTCGTCGGTGACGAAGCCACCGGTGCCGGCATCATTGCCCGCGCCGTGGAAGCTCCGCTCCGCCAGCTCGCCGCCAACGCCGGTCGCGAAGGTGCCCTCATCGTCTCCCGCGTGAAGTCGGGTGCCGAAGGCTACAACGTCGCCACCGACACCTACGAAGACCTCATCGCTTCCGGCGTGGTCGACCCGACCAAGGTGACCCGTTCCGCCCTGCAGAACGCCGCCTCGATCGCCGGCCTGCTCCTGACCACCGAGGCTCTCATCACCGAGAAGCCGGAGAAGAAGGAAGCCGCCGCCGGTGGCCACGGCCACGACCACGGCATGGGCGACTTCTAAGTCGTCCGGCGGTTTTCGAACTGCCAGCCAAACGAATCAAGAAGCCGTCCCGGGAGACCGGGGCGGCTTTTTTGTGCAATGTAGTCGAAAACTCTGCTTTCGAATCGTCTCCGCCAGCTCCGTTGGCGGCGGCGGTTGGGCCGAACGATCTCCTCTCCCGAAGAGGGAAAGCGGGAGCTTCCCCCTACATTCTGAAAGCAGAGCTTTCAGCTACGATGGCCCCACCCCCCGTCCGGATTTTCCAAGGATATGTCGTCCGCTTACAAGACGCCGGGGAGGGTTTGCTCTACGGTGGGATAAGATGAACCGCCCTGCCTCCTTCTCGCGCGCCTTCCGGACCTTGGCCGGACTCGGCCTGCTGACCGCCGTTTGTTCCGCCCAGCAACCGGAGGCGTTTCCGGTGAAGATCCGCGTGGACGCGTCGAAACCGGCCGGACCGCTGAAGCCGATCTGGCGTTACTTCGGTGCGGACGAGCCGAACTACGCCTACATGAAGGATGGCAAGAAGCTGCTCGGTGAACTTGGCGAGATGGCCCCGAAGCAGGTCTATTTCCGCGCCCACAACATGCTCACCACTGGCGACGGCACCCCGGCCCTGAAATGGGGCAGCACCAATGCCTACACCGAGGATGCCGCGGGCAACCCGGTTTACGATTGGACGATCACCGACAAGATCTTCGACGCCTACCTGGAGCGCGGCGTGCGTCCGTATGTCCAGCTCGGGTTCATGCCGCAGGCCCTGTCGACGAAGCCGGAGCCCTACCGCCACCATTGGACGCCGGAGGCGAAATACGACACCATCTACCTTGGCTGGACCTACCCGCCGAAGGATTACGCGAAGTGGGAGGAGCTGTGCTACCAGTGGGCGAAGCATTGCCTGGAGAAATACGGCAAGGCAGAGGTGGACACGTGGTGGTGGCAGTTGTGGAACGAGCCGAACATCGGCTACTGGCGCGGCACGCAGGATGAGTTCTACAAGCTCTACGACCACTCGGTGGCCGGGGTCCGGCGCGCGCTTCCGAACGCCCGCATCGGTGGGCCGGAAACCGCGGGTGGCCCGGGAGGCGGCACGCTGGAGAAGTTCCTGAAGCACTGCCAGGAGGGCTCGAACACGGTGACCGGCCAGAAGGGCACGCCGCTGGACCTGATTTCCTTCCACGCCAAGGGCCAGCCGAAGTTCGTGAACGGCCACGTCCAGATGGGCATCGCCAACCAGCTTCGCGACATCAACGGAGCCTTCTCGGTGATCGCGAAATTCCCCGAATACAAGAGCACGCCGATCGTCATCGGTGAGTCGGACCCGGAAGGCTGTGCTGCCTGCCAAGGGCCGCAGAACGGCTACCGCAACGGCACGATGTATTCGAGCTACACCGCCGCCAGCTTCGCGCGGAAACACGAGCTGGCCGCGCGCCATGGCGTGAACCTGGAAGGTGCCCTGACGTGGGCGTTCGAGTTCGAGGACCAGCCGTACTTCGCGGGCTTCCGCGTGCTCGCCAGCAATGGAATCGACCACCCGGTGCTCAATGTCTTCCGCATGTTCAGCAAGATGACCGGCGAGAACCTGCCGGTGGCCAGCGACTCGGCGATCCCGCTGGATGACATCATGAAGAACGGCGTGCGCGGGAAGGCGGATGTTTCGGCTCTGGCCAGCATGGACAAGCACCGGCTGGCGGTGATGGTCTGGCACTACCACGATGACGACGTCTCCGGTCCCGATGCCGCGGTGAACCTCACGCTTCCCGGGCTGCCGGTGAAGGCGGCGGAGGCGAAGCTCAGCCACTACCGCATCGATGAAACCCACAGCAATGCCTACACCCTGTGGAAGGCGCTCGGCTCCCCGCAGCAGCCGACCAAGGAGCAGTATGCCTCGCTGGAGGAAGCCGGAAAGCTGGCGAAGATCGAGGGCCCGGCGACCGTGAAGATCGCGGGCGGCGAGGCCACGCTCGATTTCAAGCTCCCCCGCCAGGCGGTGTCGCTGCTGGTGCTGGAGTGGCAGTAAGACGGCTTATTGCCGCAGGGCCTCCATCCGGTAGGCCCGCGGCGAGCGGCCGGTGAAGCGCTTGAAGCGGTTGGCGAAGGCGCTCTGGTCGTGGAATCCGAGCGCCAGCGCGATCGCGCTGATCTCCTGGCCGGAGTTGACCAGCGCGTCGGTCGCCGCGTGCAGGCGGTTCTCGATGATGTATTGCTGGATCGTCTGGCCGAAGACCTGCCGGAACACGCGCTGGAGCTGGCGTTCGGAAAATCCGACGTGGCGGGCGATCTCGCCGACCATCAGCGGCTCGCCAAGGCGTTTCCGGATGTAGTCCGCGGCCTCTCCGGCGGGGCCGAGGTGGGCGAGGCGCTTCCGCCGCAGGTCGAGGTTCTGGTGGATGCCGATCACTCCCACCACCTGTCCGTCGCGGTCGCGGAGCGGATACTTGTCGGTCACGATCCAATCGCGCTTGCCCGCCGGGCTGAACCACATCTCGACGAGGTTGAGGCGCGGTTCGCCGTGGCGGATCACCCACTGGTCGTCGGCGCAGAATTTCCGCGCCAGCTCGGGCGGGAGATACTCGTGGGGGAGTTTGCCCAGCACCTCGTCCTCGTGGCGGTAGCCCATGCGCGCGACGGATTCCGGGCTGATGGCCATGACCCGGCTGAGGTGATCCTTCACGATGTAGAGGAGGCCCGGTACCGAGTCGAAGGGGCGCAGCAGATCCGGCAGCGCCACGCTGGCGAAGAAGGCGTCGAGCGCGGGCAGGCGTGCGGCGGGTGGTGGGGTTTTCGCCATGATCTGAGACGAAGGAGACGGTGTGTTCCCGCCGTTCATTTCACGAAGGTGTCCGGATTTTGCAAATGGGGGTGCCTTGCGGATACGAAAAACCCCGCGCCGGTGGGACCGGGCGGGGCTTGGAAATGGATCGGGAAATCCGGAAGGGGAGGATCAGAAGACCTTCACGGCCTCGGCGCCACCCTTCTTGTCGACTCCGAGCGAGTAGACGATGCAGCGTTTGCCGCGCAGCAGGTTGTCGCTGTTGGTGCTGGAGCCGCTTTCGGTCGGCGGCTTGATCTCCTCGTTGTAGTCGTAGTCGAGCACGATCTTGTAGCCGCTGCCGAAGGGGTCGTAGAGGCCCTTGATCTCGCTGCCGCTGTAGATCAGGCCGTTTTTATTGGACTTGCCGGTGGGCACGTTGAGGAAGGTGATCTGCTTCGGATTCTGCAGGTTGGTGCCGGTTTCCTTGCCGAGCAGGATGGTGACGAGCTTCAGGCCTTCGCCGGTGGACGTGTCGTAGGGATCGTTGTCCGCCGTCGCGCCGCTGTCCGAAGGCTCCGGCAGGCGGCCGTATTCGTTGTAGAAGGCGTTGACGGCTTCCTGGAGTGAGGTGCAGCCCTGCTTGGCGGCGGTCTGCTTGGCTTTTTTGATGGCGGCTTGGGCGGCGGCGAAGCCAGCGGCCGCGAGCACGATGATGATCGCAATGACGACCAAAAGCTCAACGAGTGTGAAGCCCTTGCGGCGGGACGGGTGGGTTTTCATGAATCGGTGGGATGACTGAATATGGATTTGAAACCGCGAACCAAGCGCATTTCTCTCCGACTGACAACGACCCTTTCAGGGAAGTGACATGGTAAATACGTAAACCCACTTCCACGTCCGGCAATCTTTCTTTTCTGCCAAGTTGCTTTGCATTTGCGGACTTCCGTTTGAGGCGACACTCTGGGGCATGGCAGAGGAATCGATGCGGACGCAGGTCCTGGAATGGATGCGTTCGCCGAAATACCGCCCGATGACCCGATCGGAGCTGGCTCGCAAATTGGAAATCCCCTCGGCGGCGCGGAGCGACCTGCGGGACGTGCTGCACGAACTGGTGCACGCGGGCGAGGTGGTGGAGGGGAAAAAGGCGCGTTACGAGCTACGAGGCAAGAAGGGCGACCAGCTCACGGGCACCCTGCGGTTCCATCCGAAAGGCCACGCGTTCTTCTACCCGAATGCCGCCGATGAGCAGAACGTCGCCACCGGCATCGACCTGAAAAAGCACTCGCGCATCTACGTCTCGCGCCGCGAGGCCGGCACGGCGTTGGATGGTGACAAGGTGCGGATCTCGGTGCGGATGCCTTCGCCGAAGCGCGAGGGGAGATTCCAGAAGGGCGACCGCCGTCTGGGCGAGATGCCGGAGGACGAGGCCAAGGGCCATGTCGAGCAGATCCTCGAGCGCCGCTCGGGTCGCCTCGTCGGCATTTTCCGCCAGAAGGGGAAGCACTCGTGGGTCGAGTGCTCGGACACCTCGCTCGACGGCCCCGTGGAGCTCCACGGCGACACCACCGCTCAACCGGGGCAGACCGTCGTGGTGGAGCTGGAGCAGTGGGACAAGCGTGACCAGGCTCCGCGCGGCCGCATCATCGAGGTGCTTGGCTGGCCGGGCGAACCGGGCGTCGACATTGTCTCGGTGATCCACCGCCACGGCCTGCGGACCTCGTTCCCGGAGGCGGTGCTCGATGAAACGCGGAACACGCCGGAGGATCCGACTCCGGAGGAGATCAAGCGCCGCGCCGATTGGCGGCCCAAGCTGGTCATCACGATCGACCCCGCCGATGCGAAGGACCACGACGACGCGATCTGGCTGGAGAAGACCGACAAGGGGTGGACGCTGGCCGTCCACATCGCGGACGTGTCCCATTACGTGAAGCCGGGCACCGCGCTGGACAAGGAGGCCACCGAACGCGGCAACTCGACCTACCTCGTGGACCGGGTGCTGCCGATGCTGCCGCCGGAACTCAGCAACGGCATCTGTTCGCTGAAGCCGGATGTCGACCGCCTCACGAAGTGCGCGCTGATGGATATCAGCCCGAAGGGCGAGATCAAGAAGGCCCGCTTCATCGACGCGGTGATCCACAGCCGGGCGAAACTTTCCTACGAACAGGCGCAGGCGATCCTCGATGGCAAGCCCGCGCCGGAAGGCTCCGAAGCGGGGCTGGAGGAAATGGTGAAGGAGGCATGGAAAATGGCCTCCGCGCTACGCCGCCGCCGCTTCGCCAATGGCGCGCTCGACCTGGAGATGCCGGAGATCCGCATCAAGCTGGATGACAAGGGCCGGGCCTGTGGCGTGTTACCGGTGGTGCACACCGCCAGCCACCAGCTCATCGAGGAGTGCATGCTCGCCGCGAACGAGGCGGTGGCGCGGGTGCTGAAGGTGAACCAGAAACCGGCGGTCCACCGCATCCACGAGGACCCGGATTTCTCGCGGCTCTTCGAATTCGGCGAAACCGCCAAGCTCCACGGCTACAAGCCCGGCGACCTCAGTAACCGTGAGCACATCCAGAAGCTGCTCGATGAATCCAAGGGCTCACCCGAGGAACACGCGATCAAGCTGGGTCTGCTCAAGAGCCTGAAGCGCGCCGCTTATTCGCCGGACGCGATCGGCCACTACGGCCTCGCGAAGGCGGACTACTGCCACTTCACCAGCCCGATCCGCCGCTATGCCGACCTGATCGTGCACCGCGCGTTGCAGCCGTTCCTGGACAACTCGCCGAAGAACCCCGACCGCACGCCGCCGCAGGGCGAACTGCGCGAGATTTCCCGCCACATCTCGGACACCGAGCGCGTGTCCGCGGACGCGGAGAGCGAGACCAAGCAGCTCAAGATGATGGAATTCCTCGGCCGCGTGGCGGACCTGGAGGACCCGATCGTGTTCGATGGCCTGGTGACCGACGTGCGGCCGATGGGCCTGTTGGTCGAGGTGCCGGACATTGGCATCCGCGGCGCGGTGAAGCGCGAGGACCTGCCTGGCGGGCGCTGGCGTTTCGAAGGCCATCGCGGTGCGTGGACGAGTTGGGAGGGGATGTCGATCGTGCTGGGCATGCGCCTGCCGCTGGAGGTGACCGGAGTCGACCGCGTGCGGCGTTTCGTGGACTTCCGTATCGCCGTCGGGACCGAGGGCGCCGCGGGAAAGCACGAGAAGTTCAACCAGCCGGCGATGCCTCCGCGGAGACCGAAGCCACCCCAAAAGGACGCCCGTCCGCCCAAGCCCGGGAAGCCACAGCCGAAAGGCAAACGCGGGGGGGGCGAGGAAGCCGTGCCCGCCAAGAAGCCGTTTCCCAAGGCGCAGAGCGGCGGGAAGAAACACGGTCAGAAAAGGAAGCGGAAGTGAGCGGTCGCGCGCGGATTCCGGGATTCCCTTTCCGGCTCCGCGCGGCCAGTGATGGGGCATGCCGCACGCCGCCGCCCTCGATCTGCTATCCCGCTACTACGCCGCCTTCAACTCGGGTGACCGGGAGACTTTCTACTCGCTGCTGGCGGACGACATCGTCCACGACTTGAACCAAGGCGGCAGCGAAACCGGCGTGGAGGCGTTCCGCGTGTTCATGGCGCGGATGGACCGTTGCTATCGCGAGCGGTTGGAGGATCTGGTGCTCTTCGCCAGTGAGGATGGCCGCCGCGCCGCCGCGGAGTTCACCGTGCATGGTTCTTACCTCGCCACCGATGACGGTTTGCCCGAGGCGAATGGCCAGACCTACGTGCTCCCCGCGGGCGCGTTCTTCAGCATCCGGGACGGGAAGGTCGCGCGGGTGACGATGTACTACAACCTCGAGGAGTGGCTACGGCAGGTGGGGGCGTGAGGGGGCGGCAGGAGTTCTCCTTTTGGATTGCGGCGAGCAATCGCCGCTTTGAGCGGAGGCGAGTCATCGCCGGGACGAAAGCTTGCGTCTGCAAAGCCACTCCCACGTTCCATAAGCGTCTCCTCCTTGGCTCAATCTCTCTTCGCTCCAACGAGGTTATCTTCCCGTCGATTCTCTCCCGGTCCCAAAGCGGCGATTGCTCGCCGCACTCCAAAAAAGAAGTCGCTCACGGCATCTCCAGCGCGAGGTAATCGTACATCACATGCGGGATCGGCCCGGCGTTTTTGGTCTGGGTCAGCGTCAGCACGTTCGGTCCCTTTTTCAGCAACTTCACCGGGATCTCCACGCGTGAGACGCTGTATTTCGCGTGGATCGATTCGCGCAGCAGCGCGTTGCCCCCTTCCACCGGCGGATAAAAGGTCGGGATCGACTTGTCGCCGTTGACCGTCATCTGGATGCGGCCCGAGTCCGAGCCCGCCCACGCGATCACCAGTTGCGCGGTGCCGGTGGCGGGCACGTCCTTGAGATCGAAACGCACTTCCCACGGCCAAGCCACCGCGTTGCCGTCCTTCATGTAGGCTCCTTGCGCGAAGTTCCAGTCCTTCGCCGGATCGGACTTGCCGACCGTGTAGACCAGCGGGTTCGGCAGCTCTTTCGAAAAGTTCGTCCACACGTAGCCGTGGAAGTAATCCTGGCCCTTGCGGAACTCGGTGGCGCGGCGGTCCGGCTTGCCGATTTCCCACGCGATCGAGCTGCCCGCGTGCGGCACCTCCCAGACGAGTTCCCCGGCGTTGTTGGCTCCCGCCTTCACCATCACGTCCTTCTTTTCGAACTCGCCCACCGCGCCGTCGTTGAAGGCGGAGAGCACGTAGCTGCCCGGCCGCACGTGCGGGATCTCGAAATGGCCCGCGGCATCCACCTTGGCCCAGTATTGGAAGCGTTTCGATTCGAACTGCCAGTTTCCGCCTGGCTCCGGCTGGGACAGGCCGATCCACGCGCCGCCGGAGGTCAGCGCGGGCTTCAGCTTGTCGTGCAGCGTGAACTTGCCCGCCAGCGTGCCGCGGGCGCTGTCCTGGGGGTAGAGCGGGTGGTTCAGCCAGGCGTGCGGCCAGGCCTTGCGCTCGCTGGCGGCCTTGGCGCGGGCGTCCGCCCAAAGCGCGTCGGCGTTCCCGCCTTTGTTCACGTAGAGCAGGTAGGGGCCGTAGAGCTTGCTCCACGCCTCCCCCGCCGCGAGCTTGGTACTGGACCCATCGTAGTGGTTGCGGCCGAAGTGGATGTGGATCAGCGCGGAGGCGGAGGACAGGTCCTGCTTCAGCGGCCCGTCGTTGAAGAACTCGTGGCTGCCCAGCACGAGGAACGCCCCCACCTGGTTCTTGTCGCTGGCGTGGCCCCAGCAGCCGGTGGAGTAGTATTCGAGATTGAAGTCATACTTGCAGTCGAACTGCCCGGCGCGGACGCCCTGGGTCACCTGCACGATCTCCTTGATGCCGGTCGGCTTCGCCACCGCGAGGTCGGCGGGGGAGGGCATCTCCCAGTTGCGGAGGGCATCGACGCGGATCTTCTCCATCAGCCACTCCTGCTTGTCCTTCTTCGGCATGCCCCAGACCATCCGCCACTCGCCGACGCCGGTGGCGGGATAGGACGCCGGGTGATCGAGGATGGCGTAGGTGTGGACGCCGGATTCACCGCGCTTCAGCACGTAGTGGACCTCGATGTCCACGGCCTGGGAGGGGGACTTGCCGGCCCATTTCTGGCGGAAGCCGATGTCCACCAGCTCCGGATCGTTCTTCGTCACCGTGGCCACGGCCCCGGTCGGCTGGCGGTAGTCGGTGCCGCCGCCCATGCTGTAGTAAACCCCCTTGGCCGGGTCCACGTAGTCCACTCCGGCGAGTTTCAGCGACACCACCTGTGACTTGGCCTTGTCGAGCGTGGCGGTGACGATGCCATTGGCCAGCGTGTAGGAGCGGGCGTCCTCCGTCATCTGGACGGGAGGGGATTGGGCCAGGGCCGCGGAGGCCATCAGCAGGAACGCCGCGAGAAGACGGAAGGAGGGGAGGGGCATGGAAGCAATTATGTTGAATGCAACTTTATAGACGCGGGAATCGTGCGAAACATTTCAAAATCGGTCAAATGCGGGCATTGGAGTCATGCGGACCGTCTCGACAACCACCGGTCATCTTCTCATGGTTCCGCGCAGTTTACCACCTGCATGCCTGCCACCGCGACCCGCCTGAACGTTTTCACCGAATCCGTCATCCGGGGGACCACCCGTCTGGCGAACCAACACGGCGCGATCAACCTGTCCCAGGGCTTTCCGGACTTCGATCCACCGGAGGCCCTGCTCGCCGGTTTGGAAAAGGCCACCCGCGGCCCGCATCACCAGTATGCGATGACCTGGGGTGCACCGCGGTTCCGTGATGCGCTGGCGCGGAAGATCTCGCGCTTCACCGGCCTGGAGGTCGATCCGGACCGCCATCTGGTGGTCACCTGCGGCAGCACCGAGGCGATGATGGTGGCCATGATGACCGCCTGCAATCCGGGCGACCGCGTGATCGTGTTCTCGCCCTTCTACGAGAACTACGCGGCCGATGCGATCTTGTGCGGCGCGGAGCCGATCTACGTCCCGCTGCGGCTGCCGGATTTCCATTTCGATCCCGAGGAGCTCGCCCGCGCCTTCGCGCTGAAACCGAAGGCCATCGTGGTCTGTAATCCGTCGAATCCCACCGGGAAGGTCTTCACCCGCGAGGAGCTGATGACGATCCTGAACCTCGCCGAGGAGCACGACGCCTTCGTCATCACCGACGAGCCCTATGAGCACGTCGTCTTCGCTCCGCACGAGCACGTTTACTTCTCCGCCCTGCCGGGAGCCGCGGCGCGGACCATCACCTGCAATTCTCTCTCGAAAACCTACTCCATCACCGGCTGGCGGTTGGGCTACGTCCACGCCGCTCCGGAGGTGATCGCGCAGGCGCGGAAGGTGCATGACTTCCTCACCGTGGGGGCGGCCGCGCCCTTGCAGGAAGCCGCGGTCGCGGGCTTGGAACTGCCGGACAGCTACTACGCCGGCCTGCGGGACCTCTACACGCGGAAGCGCGATGTCTTCCTCGATTACCTCCGCCAGATCGGCCTGCCGTTCACCGAGCCGCAGGGCGCGTATTTCACGCTCGTCGACATCTCGCCGCTCGGATTCGAGCACGACAGCGAGGCCTCGGAATGGCTCATCAAGGAGATCGGAGTGGCCGGGGTGGCGGGATCGAGTTTCTTCCGCGAGCCGGTGAACCACCTGATCCGGTTCCACTTCGCGAAGAACGAGGACACGCTCCACGCCGCGGGCGAGCGGCTGCTCAAATTGAAGCGGTGAGGTGGGAGTGGAATCCCGCGGGCTTCACGAACACCCGGGAGTGTCTCCCCCCGGAGCGTCCCGGATGACCGGTGGACCCGTGTGAATGGACTCCACCCCCGTTCCGGGTACCATCCGTCAGCGGAACAGGAAGTAAATGGCCAATGCGAACGCGCCGATCCACACGGCGCCGATGTGGGCCACGCCGAAGGAACGCGCGCCGGGTGTTTCCGCCGGGTCATCGCGGTGCGGGCCGAAGAGCACATTGTAGCGGACCACCAGCCAGCCACCGAGATACATCCAGGCGAAGAGGAAGAGCACGATGGCGGTTTTCAGCAGGACAATCATGGCGTGTGTCGGTTGACGTAGACATTCTGGTCCGGTTCCGAGGAACGGCACAGATACAGCGGATCAAATTGTATTGCGGTACAGTTTCACCGGTTGATCCTTGTTCCAATCCATGGAATCCACGCGCTATGAAATGCTGGCAAACCGCCTGGCGGAATTGATCCGCGGCGGCACCTTCGCGCCCGGCGACCGCATGCCGTCGGTGCGCCAGAGCAGCCATGAACACCGCGTGAGCATCTCCACGGTGATGGAAGCCTACCGTCGGTTGGAGGACACCGGCCTGATCGAGGCCCGGCCGCGCTCCGGCTACTACGTGAAGGCCCCGGTGCTGTCCGAGGCCCGCATTCCCACCACCGCCGCCCATGCGCGGAAGCCGATCCACATCGAGCGCGCGTCGTTGTTCGAGGCGGTCATGGATACCGTCGCCGATCCGCGGGTGGTGCCTTTCGCTGCCGCGGCACCGGATGACTCGATCATTCCGAAGGCGAAGCTCGCCTCGATCTCGAACGCCTTGTTCCGCAAACACGGCGGCGCGGCCCTGCGCTACACCCTGCCACCCGGCCGCCGCGAGCTGCGCGTGGCCGTGTCGAAGCGCCTGCTCGGAGCCGGGATCAAGGCCTCGCCCGATGAAATCCTCACCACCCATGGAGCCACCGAGGCGCTGCTGCTGGCCCTGCGCGCGACCACCAAGCGCGGCGATCTGGTCGCGGTGGAAGCGCCGACCTATTTCGGCATCCTGCATCTGCTGCGCGATCTCGGCCTGCGGGCGATCGAGATTCCGGTGAGTCCTCACGCCGGGTTCGTGGTGGAGGCCTTGGAGACCGCGTTGAAAAAGCACCGCGTGGCCGCCTGCGTGGTGCAGCCGAATTTCCACAACCCCATCGGCGGCCTCATGCCGGTGGAGGCGAAGCAACGGCTCGCCGCGCTCTCCGAGCGCCACGGCTTCGCCATCGTCGAGGACGACGTCTACGGCGAACTCGGGCACGATGGCATCCGCCATCCCTCGATCTCGCTCTACGGCGGCCACGTGATCCACATCGGTGCGATCTCGAAGACCCTCGCACCGGGGCTGCGCGTCGGCTGGATCGTGCCGGGCCCCCATTTCGCCGAAATCAAGCGCCTCAAGAGCATCCAGTGTCCGTGGAACGCCACGCTCTCCGAGCTCATGGTCGCCGAGTTCCTGGAAGCCGGTGGCTATGACCGCCACCTGCGGCGCATCCGGCAATTGTATGCCGTGCAGTGCGCGCGCATGCGCCAGGCCGTCGTCAGCTCGTTCCCGGACACCTGCCGGGTGAACCAGCCGCTCGGCGGCTTCGTGTTGTGGATCGAGATGCCCGCCGCGTTCGATGCCGAGGATTTCGCGGTGCGCGCGATGGCGGAGAACGTGAGCCTGGTGCCCGGACCGGTGTTCTCGGCGTCCGGTGGATTGCGGAATTGTTTCCGCCTGAGCTGCGGGTTCGCGTTTGGCGAGCGCACGCTGGATGCGGTCGCGCTGTTGGGAAAACTGGCGGCCCGATAACCGCCCTCCGTCAACTGATTTAACCGCCAAAGATCAAGGGCCGGGGAACGCTTTGATCTTGTCACCACACATTGTTGGAGCACGCTAACGGATAACCGAAATCCCATCCTGTTCACTCGCATGTCCGACTTTCTCATCCGTCATGGAATCCCCCTCTCGCTTGGTTTTGGAGCCCTCGGTTTGGGCGCGGCGATCGTCCTGATCCGATCGGTGCTGGCGGCGTCGGACGGCAATGAGGCGATGCGTTCCATCGCCGGCGCGATCCAGTCCGGTGCCAAGGCCTACCTCAACCGCCAGTTGGGCGCGGTCAGCGCCATCGCCATCGTGATGTTCATCGCGATCGGCCTGTTGCGGGATTGGACCACCGCCGGCGGGTTCGTGGTGGGCGCGGTCTGCTCGCTGATCGCGGGCTACATCGGGATGACCATCGCGGTGCGTGCGAACGTTCGCACCGCCCAAGCGGCCTCGGTGGGATCGCATCCGGCTTTGAAGGTGGCGTTCAGTGGGGGCGCGGTCACCGGCCTGCTGGTGGTGGCGCTCGGATTGCTCTCGGTCGGCGGCTTCTATCTCACCGTGCTCCAGGTTTCCGGCAGCGCGAAGGTGGCGATCGATTCGCTCATCGGCCTCGCGCTCGGCAGCTCGCTGGTCAGTGTCTTCGCCCGTCTTGGCGGCGGCATCTACACGAAGGCCGCGGACGTCGGCGCCGACCTCGTCGGCAAGGTCGAACAGAACCTCCAGGAGGACGATCCGCGGAACCCCGCCACCGTGGCGGACAACGTGGGCGACAACGTCGGCGACTGCGCGGGCATGGCGGCGGACGTGTTCGAAACCTATGCCGTTTCACTGATCGGCGGCGTGTTGGTCGGCCATCTCGTGAGCCCGGACAACCTGGCGGCCCTGTCCTATCCCTTCGTGGTCTGCGGCATCTCGATTGTCGGAGCGATCCTCGGCGTGCTTTACGTGAACCTGCTGAAGCAAAGCCCGACCCGGGCGCTGCTCGGTGGCGTGGCCACCAGCGGCCTGTTCTCCGCCATGCTGCTCTATCCCGCCACCCGCGCGATGTTTCCGGATGGCATCACGCTTTCCGGCGCGCATGTTGGCTCGAATGCCCTCTACGGCTGCATCCTGGCGGGCATCGTCCTGACCTTTGCCTCGGTGTGGATCACGAATTACTACACCTCCACTGAATACAGGCCGGTGCGCCGCATTGCCGCCGCCTCGGAAACCGGCCACGGCACCAACGTCATCGCCGGTCTCTCGGTGGGGAACCACGCCACCGTCCTGCCGGTGCTGCTGATCTGCGCCGCGATCTGGTGCTGCCACGAGTGGGCGGGCCTCTATGGCATCGCCGTGGCGGTCGTTTCGATGCTCAGCCTCTCCGGCATCATCATCTCGCTCGATGCCTTCGGCCCGATCACCGACAACGCCGGCGGCATCGCCGTGATGAGCGGCCTGGAACCGGGTGTCCGCAAGATCACCGACGAACTCGACGCCGTGGGCAACACCATGAAGGCCGTCACCAAGGGTTACGCCATCGCCTCGGCCGGACTCGCCGCGATGGTCCTCTTCGGTTCCTACGTCGAGGAGCTGAAGGCCCACCTCGTCGGCCAGACCTTCCATTTCGAACTGACCGATCCGAAGATCATGATCGGCCTCTTTGTCGGCGGCATGCTGCCGTTCCTGTTCACCGCCTTCGCGATGGACGCCGTGGGCAGCGCCGCGGGCGCGGTGGTCCACGAGGTGCGCCGCCAGCTCGGCCTCAAGCCCGGCATCCTGGATGGCACCGAAACCCCGGATTACGGCCAGTGCGTGGACATCGTCACCAAGGCCGCGCTGCGCCAGATGATCCTGCCCGCGTTGCTGCCACTCGTCTTCGTCGTGGCCGTGGCCGCCATTCCGGGCCTCGGCAAGGAAGCCCTCGGCGGCCTGCTCGTCGGGACCATCGTCACCGGCCTGTTCGTCGGGATTTCGATGACCTCCGCGGGCGGGGCGTGGGACAATGCAAAGAAGTACGTCGAGGACGGCAACCACGGTGGCAAAGGCAGCGACACCCACAAGGCCGCCGTCACCGGCGACACCGTCGGCGATCCCTACAAGGACACCGCCGGACCAGCCGTGAACCCGATGATCAAGGTGGTGAACATCCTCGCGATTTTGATCATTCCGATCCTTTTCAAGTAACCGCAAGGGATCGCGGGCGCGGGGTGAAAATTGCTTCGGTCGACCAAATTTTCAAAGGTCCGGGTTACCCATTTTTTTCACTTATGGGAACCCGGGGTCCGAGGTGCGGAGGCGGCGGCATCGCCAGTTCCGCCACCTACGTGAAATCCCTAGTGCGACAAGGCATCGGGCGCTTCGCAAAATGCAGGACCGGGGTGCGTGATGCCTCATCTCCGGGGCCGGAAAGAGGATGCATTTTCGGCCCAGTGTTGTGATTACAAAGGATGGTCTGTTGATTTTCTAGCGGATGTGGAAGCATCCGCCGGTTTGGCACGCGGCCTGCGATGGATTTGCGAAAATCCGGGCAGCCGAGTGGGCTGCCTTTTTCACAAGATCAACCTCCAACTAGTGCACGCCATGGCCATGACTGAACGCCTCACGGATCTCTGGATCGAGCAACTGAAGAGCCTCCATAGCCTGGAGTGCCAGTTTGCAAAAATCCTCCCCGCGATGGCCCGGTCGGCCGAACGCGAGGAGGTGCGCACCTTCCTTCTGCACCACCGGGTGCGGGCGAAGGCCCATGCGGAAATGCTGCGGGGGATCCTCGCCGATCTGGACGAAATGCCTGGCGATGGGACCTGCGCCGCGATGGAGCGCCTCGTCGCCGAGTGGCATCCGACCGGTGACGACGTCGAACTCCTCCGCACAGTCCGCCGCGGCGTGCATCAGGAGATCGAGCGCCTTGCCCGGGCGGTCAATGGTGCCCGCGTGCTCGGCTATGACGACGCCGCGGACATGCTCTGCGCCGCGATGGAAGAGGAGCAGTACGAGGACGCCGCGCTGGCGAAGGTGGGCCGCCACATCCACGGCCACGCCAGCCGCTACGTCGCCGCCTGAGCGGGTATTGCCGTCCTTGGGGCGTGGCCTACTTGATCCCCCTGCGGAGATCATAGAGGTACCACGCCTCCACCTTCTGCCGCGCCCACGGGGTTTTCCGCAGGAAGGTCAGGCTGGATTTGATGCTCGGATCGTGGGTGAAGCAGCGGATCCGGATCCGCGTCGCGAGCATTTCCCAGCCGTGCCGGTCCACCAGGGTGGTCAGGATGGTCTCCAAGGTCAGGCCGTGGAGCGGGTCGCGCGGGTGTTCGGATGGGGCGGGCATCGGCTCAGCCGAGAATCATGCGGGCGAGCCGCCAATCGCAAAGGAAATCGAGCGCCAGCAGTTGGTGGCCCCCCACGATCGCCCAATAAACGACCTGATAGCGGGCCTTCGCGCATTTGTGCCGCAGCTTCCGCTGGGCGATGAACGCGGCGGGCCAGCCACCGAGCAGCTCGATCAGGTGCAAGCTGGTCTCGGGCACACGCGGGTGCTGGGTGCCGCTTGCTCCGTTGGCACGCGCCCGCTGCTTGTCGATCACGTAGGCGAACCACGCAGCCAGGCTGGAGATGCCGTAGGCTGCTCCGATGCCTATCTGGACCAGCGGGTGGACGCAGCACCATGCCACGAAGGGGAGCGCCAGCAGCAGGCCCAGGAGGAGGCTGTGACCGATGCCGAAACGGCCACCGTCATTCACGTGCACCGCCTTGACCGCGCACGGCCGGCCCTTGTCGTCAGCTCCGGCTTGAAAATGAATCCGGTCCCCCACGGCGGGAGCCTTGTGGTGTTCGGCGAAATCTCGACGGTGGAGGAAGTAGCGTTTCGGCCCGGCCTTCACGTAGCCGTAGCCCTTGCTTCGGTCCCACTCCGCGATCTTGCCCGTCTGCTCCGCTGCCATGTTCCGGCTGCATGACAGATCCCCCGCGCGCTGCCAACCTTCCTCCTTCCCCGAAAGATCGCGCCTCCCCGCGGCGTCCTGCTTTGATCCCATGAAAGCCCTCCTCCTTGCCCCGCTTCTGGTGTTGCCCGCCCTCGCGGCGGAAGGCCCCTATCCGGTCGATCCCGCGTCCGTGCGCCACGAGGGCGTGCCCTTCGGCACCGTCACCAAGCACACCTTCGCCGCGAGCAAGGTCTACCCCGGCACCACCCGCGATTACTGGGTCTACACCCCGGCGCAGTATGATCCCGCCAAGCCCGCTTGCCTGATGGTCTTCCAGGACGGAAGCGGCTACGTGAACGAGAAGGGCGCGGACAAGGTGCCGATCGTTTTCGACAACCTCATCCACTCGAAGGAAATGCCCGTCACCATCGGGCTCTTCGTCGATCCCGGCGTCACCCCGGCCGCCGATGCCAAGGCCCTGCCGCGCTACAACCGCAGCTACGAATACGATGCCTTCAGCGGCGACTACGCGAAGTTCCTCACCGACGAACTGATCCCGGAGGTGGCGAAGGAACGGAACCTCAGCCCGAACCCCGATCACCGCGGCCTGTGCGGTGCGTCCTCGGGCGGTTGCGCCTCGTTCTTCGCCGCTTGGAAACGCCCGGACCAGTTCCGCCGCGTGTACTCCATGATCGGCACCTTCGTCGGCCTGCGTGGCGGCGATGAACTGGCCACCCTCGTTCGCAAGACCGAGCCGTTGCCACTGCGCGTGTTCCTTCAGGACGGCTCGAACGACCAGAACATCTACTGCGGCGACTGGTGGATGGCGAACCAGGAGATGGAGCGTTCGCTCCAGTTCGCCGGCTATGAGGTGAACCACGCCTGGGGCGAGGGGCCGCACTCCCACCAGCACGGTGGCGCGATCCTGCCGGACGCCATGCGCTGGCTGTGGAAGGATTTCCCGAAGCCCGTCGAAGTCCACTACGATGCCTCCAAGGGCCGCGCCAAGGACATGCTCATCCCCGGCAAGGACTGGGAGCTGGTCAGCGAGGGCCATGGGTTCACCGAAGGGCCCGTGCCAGGACCGGATGGCACCGTGTTCTTCTCGGACATCCCGAAAAACGTCATCCACCGCGTAGGCACCGATGGGAAGGTGTCCGCCTTCCTTGAAAACACCCGCGGCACCAATGGCCTGACCTTCGGCCCGGATGGCCGCCTCTACGGTTGCCGCACCGGCAGCGGCGAGATCGTGTCCTGGGACATCGCCACCAAGGAGGAGAAGGTCCACGCCACCGACATCAAGGGCAATGACCTCACCGTGGCCCGCGATGGCACCATCTACGCCACCGAGCCCGCCAAACACGCCGTCTGGATCATCCGCCCCGGGCAGGACAAGACCCTCGGCAGCGATGCTTTCCGCGGCGTGAACGGCGTTTCGCTCACGCCCGACCAGAGCCGCCTCGATGTCGCCGATCCCGGCGGCCGCTACATCTGGTCCGCCACCCGTCTCGCCGATGGTTCGCTGGCCAATGTCCAGCCCTACCACCACCTCCACCTGCCGCCCGCCGATCCCGATCCGGGCAGCAAGGCGGACGGCATCCGCGTCACCAAGGACGGCTGGCTGCTCGCCGCCACCGCCATCGGCATCCAGATCTTCGACCAGCCCGGCCGCGTGAACCTCATCCTGCCGCCCGTGCCCGGCGCGCGCTATCCCTCGAACCTCTGCTTCGCCGGGCCGGAGAAGAAAACCCTCTACGTCACCTGCGGTGACAAGGTCTTCAAACGCGAAACCAAGCTCACCGGCGCGATGGCCTGGGAAGATCCGGTCACCCCGCCGAAGCCGCATCTGTGATTGTAGCCGGAAGCTCCAGCTTTCGGATTGTCTCCGCCAGCTCCAGTTGGCGGGGGCCGGTTGGGCCAAACGATCACCACCCCGCGAAGACGGACGACTGGAGCCGTCCGATACATTCTGAAAGCGGAGCTTTCAGCTACAATGGGGCGTTCCTCTCGTGGGATGGCCTCCCCAAGGCACCTTGATTCCGTGGCGTTAGACGGCTGCTTGTATCGGGCGGACGTCAATGCTCTGGTGGCGGCGGGCTTCCGCTCAAGAGATGTTCAAGCTATCCACCATCTTCCGGCGTGGCCACCGGGCCGCCAGGGAGTCCGATTTCGGACGCCGTTTCGGTTGGTTTGTCGAGAGGCACGGAGAGGTGATCGGGGAACTCGACTACCTGGGGTGGTGCGCCGACCTCCAGTTTTGGCACGGTTACCGGGTGACTTGGCGCAGCCCGGAAGATGCCGCCACGGACCCGGATGATTGGATTGCCAGGCGGCTGGTCCTGCGGAACCGGCGCTACACGGACGTGGTGGTCGAGTCCTTCCTCACAGCTTCTGGTTTTGAGGAGGACCAGATCACGGTTCGGGGGGCATCAGTGAGTCTTGAACGAATCCGGCAGGGGGACCGGATGTGATTCTCCGTGTGCCGGATGGTGGTGCTTTAAATGGTGGATTGATTCCCCAAAAGCGACCTCCTTCATCTTGAATGGATTGCCGGTTGCCGAACCGGGGGCGGCCCGGTAGTCTCCGCGCCCCATCGATGAAACCGGTATTCCTCTACGATACGACGCTGCGTGACGGCACGCAGGGCGAAGGATTCCAACTTTCAGGCCTCGACAAGCTGCGAATTGCCGAGCGTCTGGACGCATTCGGCATCGATTATATTGAAGGCGGCTGGCCGGGTTCGAATCCGAAGGACGTCGAGTTTTTCCAAGCGGCGAAGTCCCTCAAGCTCAAGCACGCGAAGCTCGCGGCCTTCGGCTCCACCCGCCGTGCCGACACCAAGGTCGAGGACGACGCCCAGGTCCGCCTGCTGCTGGAGGCGGAAACGCCGGTCGTCACCATCTTCGGAAAGAGCTGGGAACTCCAGGTCACCGAGGTCCTCCGCACCACGCCGGAGGAAAACCGCGCGATGATCCGCGACACCGTGGCCCACCTCAAGAAGCACGGCCGCGAGGTGATCTACGACGCCGAGCATTTCTTCGACGGCTACAAGGACTCCGCCGAGCACGCGCTCGCCACCCTCCAGGCCGCCGCCGATGGCGGGGCCGATTGCCTCGTGCTCTGCGACACCAACGGCGGCACGCTGCCCCACGAGGTGAAGGAAATCTGCGAGGTCGTCCGCGCCCGCATCCCCGGCACCCCGGTCGGCATCCACACCCACAACGATTGCGAGCTGGCCGTCGCCAATGCCATCGCCTCCGTCCAAGGCGGCGCGATCCAGATCCAGGGCACCATCAACGGCTACGGCGAGCGCACCGGAAATTGCAACCTCACCTCCGTCATCCCGATCCTCCAGCTCAAGATGGGCCTCACCGTGGTCCCGGCGTTGGAGAACCTTCTCGATCTTTCGTACTACGTGGATGATGTGTCGAACAACCCGCACTTCGCCCGCGCGCCCTTCGTCGGCCGCACCGCCTTTGCCCACAAGGGCGGCATGCATGTCAACGCGGTGAAGAAGCTCGCCCGCAGCTACGAGCACATCGTGCCGGCGTCCGTCGGCAATTCGCAGAACATCCTCGTCTCCGAACTCAGCGGCCAGGACAACATCCTGATCAAGGCCGAGCAGCTCGGCTTGGGCCTCGAAAAGGGGTCGCCGGTCGCGAAGGCCGTGCTCCAGAAGGTGAAGGAGCTCGAGCATGAGGGCTACTCCTTCGAGGCCGCCGGTGGTTCGCTGGAACTCCTCATCCGCCGCGAGCAGGGCACCTACACGAAGCCCTTCGACCTGAAGGAATACCACACCAGCTTCCGCAAGTACCGCGACGGCCATGACCCGGTCTGCGAGGCCACCGTGAAGCTCTACGTCGACAACACCCCGGAATACACCGTGGCGGAAGGTCACGGCGTGGTGAACGCCCTCGACGTCGCGCTGCGCAAGGCGCTGCTGCCCTTCTACCCGGAGATCGCGAACATCTCGCTGGTGGACTACAAGGTCCGCATCGTCGATGGCCACGACGCCACCGCCGCCAAGACCCGCGTGCTCATCGAAACCACCGACGGTCACGAAAGCTGGGGCACCATCGGCGTTTCGGAGAACATCATCGAGGCGAGCTGGATCGCCATCGTGGACGGCATCGACCTCTTCCTCCAGAAGCGGAAGTAAAGACCCAAGGAGTGGCGGCTTTCGAGCCGCCATGATGGCGAACGACGTCCATTCGCTTTCCTGCGATCGGGATCTTGAGGGACCCGATCGTAACGAAGCAATGGATGTCATTTGGAACATGGCGGCTCGAAAGCCGCCACTCCCAGTGAGGCCTACCCCACCTTCGCCAGCTCCGTCGCCCGCCACAGGTACCACGCGGCGTGCGACCGGTGCGGGCGGAATTTCTCGCCCAGCGCGTCCAGTTCCTTTGGCTTTGGCATCGCGTCCAGCCCGTAGGCCCATTGGTAGCCGCTGCGGACGCCGAAGTCATCCACCGGCCACACGTTCCCGCGGCCGAGCGTGAAGATCAGCAGCATCTCCACCGTCCATTTGCCGATGCCGCGCACCTGCGTCAGCCGGGCAATGATTTCCTCATCGGAAAGCGTCTCGATTTCCTTCCGTCCCGGCACCACGCCCGAGATCGCCTTTTCCGCGAGGTCGCGGATCGCCGCCGTCTTCGCCCGGGAGAATCCCACGCCGCGCAGGTCGTCGTCGCTCACTCCGGCCAGCGCCTTCGGGCCGGGCTCGCGGCCGCCGGGAAAGAGCTTCCGGTAGCGGCCTAAAATCGTCTGCGCCGCCTTGCCGTGGAGCTGCTGATGCGCCACCGCGCTCACCAGCGCTTGGAACGGCGTGCGTTTCGTCTCGTATTCCATCGCGCAGGGCCCCACCCGGCCGATGAGTCCCTTCATCGTCGGACATGCCTTCTTCAGGTAGGCCACCGCCTTGGAATGATCCGGCACCATGGTCAGCGGCGCTTGCGCGGCCCGGGGCGCGGCCCCGATCGCGGGCCGGACCGGGAGCCACCGCGGGGGCGGAATGTCGGGCGCTGGGGTTCTTCTTCACCTTCCTCGGGTTGATTGGCGGCCTTGCCCTTCTTCACCGAAGACGCGGCGGCCTTTTTCACCCGTAGCTCGTTCGCGCCCACCTGCATGCCGTTCAGCTCGTGGATCGCCATCATCGCCTCCTTGGTGGATTTGAACTCGGCGAACGCGAACCCCTTCGAGCGGCCGGTTTCCTCGTCCATCACGAGGTCGAGGGAAACCACCTTGCCGAACTTGCGGAGCAGGGCGTGGAGCTGGATGCGGTCGGTCGCGCGGTCGAGATTGCGGATCAGGATGATCATGGAATTGCGGTGGAGCGGCACTGTAGGCGGGAACCTTCCCGGAAACGAGCATGGATTCTTGGCGGGGCGCCGGTTTCCTGACACGGTCGCGCCCCGCTCCGCCTCATGTCCGCTCCGTCCCCTGCATTTCCGCCTGTTTCCGGTTGGTTGATCCGCGTCTCCGAAGTCTTCGGCGACCTCACCGCGGACGTCGTCGGGCGCACCGGCGCCACCTCCTCCACGCCGCTGGGCAGCGAGTATCACCTGCTGAAGGGCACGGATCTCGCCGCGATTCGCGGCTCGGACGTCGGCCACTTCATCCGCTGGAACATGCCCGTCCACCATAGTTGGCCGTGCAATCCGCAGAAGACGGACAGCTTCATCGAAAAGGCCGCCCAGGCGCTGTTCCGGAAATTCGGCCAGCTCCCGCTCCAGGCGATCCTCGTCGGCCAGCTCGATCCCAGCTCGCCGAACAAATACTACAAGACCCTCGCCTCGAACCTCCGTGGCCGCACCCTCCAACTCTTCCCGAACGTCGGCAAAATCGAGGTCGAGGACCAGGATCCCGCCGCGCCGACCCTGTTCTGCCTGGTCGGGCCGGAAGGTCTGTTCTGCGGTGTCCAGAGCCCGCGGGACGCCAATGGCTTCCACCCCGGCGGCACCCGCTACATCAGCCAGAACGCGCCGGGAACCATCAGCCGCGCCGGCGCGAAGATCGCTGAGGCCCTGCACTACCTCCGTCTCCACCGCCCGCCGCTTGCCGCGGGCAGCCACTGGCTCGAACTCGGGGCCAGCCCCGGCGGCATGACGTCCGAGTTGCTGAAGCGCGGCCACCGTGTCACCGCCGTCGACCGCGCCCCGCTCGACCCGCGCCTCGACAAAGCCAGCGGCCTGACCTTCTCGCGCGCCGATGTCGCCACCTTCCAGCCGCCCACGGGCGAGAGCTACGACGCCTTCCTCTCCGACCTCAACGGCAGCGCCCGCGATTCCATCGGCTACATCATCCGCCTCTCCAGCCACCTGCGGAAGGGCGGCCTCGTCGTCTTCACCCTGAAGACCTCGGACGCCACCACCGTGGAGGCCGTCAACGAGCTCTACCAATCCGTCACCGCCCACGCGAAGGCGGTCGGCCTGAACCGTTTCGCCACCACCCATCTGACCTACAACCGCCAGGAGTTCACCCTGTTCTTCGAGCGGACGAAGGCTTGAGGCGAATTGCACGGGCCGGGCGAAATGCCCATGCGAATTGCGGGAACTCCACGTTCCAAATCCGGGGCGTGGGCGTGAATTATGCTCTGTATTGATTTGATATAGAGTGTGTTGTCGTGGTGGTTGGTGCTGCGGAATGCCAACTGCAACTGGATTCACCAAGGAGTCAGAACAACCTCCGGAAATCCATGAAATCGATGTTCCTCAAAGTCGTTGCGACCGTGCTCGTCGGCTTCACCGCGGTTTCCTGTACCACCACCTACGATGCGTACGGAAATCCCCGTGAGTCCGTCGACCCGCTCGCGGCCGCGGCCGTCGCCGGTGTCGCCGGCTACGCCATCGGGCACAACAACCGGCCGAAGTATTACTACGGCGGCCCCTATTACCGCCCGTACTACCGCAACAACTGGGGACCGCGCTATGTCGCGCGCCCGGGTGGCTACTACGCCTTCCGCCACCGCGGATACTGGCGCTGAGCCCACTGTGGCGTGATCCTCGAAAGCCGTTCGGAAATCCTCCGGGCGGCTTTTTCGTGGGCTCGTCCCTGCAAAATCCGTGGCATGGGCTATGGTCGGGATGGAGCAATTCCATGAAAAGCAACCTCATCAAAGCGGTCGCCGTGGCGCTCGTCGGTCTGACGGTCGCTTCCTGCACCACCTATTACGATGCCTACGGCTATCCCCAGCAGTCCGTCGACCCGCTGGCCGCCGCCGCCATCGCCGGAGCCGCCGGCTATGCCATCGGCCACAACAACCGGCCGAAGTATTACTACTACGGACGTCCGTACTGGGGTCCGAGGCCCTATTACTATTACCACCATCATCATCACCCTTGGTAGTGATGCAGGCGGTCTGGATTTCGGAATGTCCAACGGCTGAAGAGCGGGCATCATCGCGCCGCCATGCAGATGCGTGAAGCGGCAGAGCGGATTCTTTTCGCATCGACCCTCGAGGAGAAGCTCCAGCTCGCTCCCGCCCACGTGCGTGATGACCAGCCCGGCAAGGCGATCCTCGTCCCCGCGGATGGCCCCGGCCGCCCTACCGAACTCCGCCTCGGCGGCAAGGGCGTGAAGGTGGATTTCCCCGGCACCCACCGCCTTGATGACGACCGCGAGCGCGGCAAGCTCCTGCACTTCTTAGCGAACCACGAGCTGCTCGCCGCCGAGCTGATGGCGCTGGTGCTGCTCAAGTTTCCCGATGCCCCGAAGGAATACCGCGCCGGCGTCTACGAGGCGATGCGCGAGGAGCAGATGCACACGCTCATGTATCTGCGGCGGATGAAGGAATGCGGCATTCATTTCGGCGAACTGCCGCTGAACGACTTTTTCTGGAAACTGGTGGCGCCGGTGGAGTCGCCGCTGGAGTTCGTGACCCGGCTCAATCTCACCTTCGAGCAGGCGAACCTCGATTTCTCCAAGCACTACGCCGCGCTCTTCCGCGAGGCCGGGGACAGTGCCACCGCCGCGGTGCTGGAAAAAATCTACCAGGACGAGATCGGCCACGTCGGCCATGGCGTGAAATGGTTCCGTCACTGGAAGGAGCACGGCACTTCCGATTGGGACGCCTTCTGCCAGGCCCAGCGACTGCCACTCAGCGCCGCCCGGGCGAAGGGTGTGGCTCCGTTCAATGCCGAGGGCCGCCGCCTCGCCGGACTCGACGAGGACTTCATCCGCCATCTGGAGATCTACGGCCAATCCCGCGGCCGCACGCCGGTGGTCACGTGGTTCAATCCCGATGCCGAGTCGCACGTGATGGCGGCGGTCACTGGCACCCGCTACGATCCGAACAAGCACGCCGTCGCCCTCGATGAGGATCTGGAGATCCTCGCGCTCGTCTGGTGCCGGAAGGATGACATCGCCGTGTTGCGCCGTCCTCCCTCCGCCGCGCACCTCGCGTCCTTGCAGGCCGCGGGGCTGGAGATTCCGGAGATCGTCTCCCGCGCCGATCTCGCCACGCTCGCGGAGCGGAAACTCGGTGGCTTGCGGCCGTGGGCATGGTCGCCGGATGCTTCGACCTTGTTCAAGGAACTCGCGGACAACATCGCTCCCGGCATGCCGCAGCCGTGGCGCGAGGCCTTGCCGCCGATTTGTTTTTCGAAGGAGCTCGGCGTGCGATTGGAAGACGCACTCGCCATTCCCGTGGAAGACCGCGGCGCGCTGGTGGCGGATGTCGGATCCGCGGAAGCCGCCATCCGCGCCATCCGCGCCATCCATGCCGGAGGCCGATCCGCCCTCGCCAAGGCGGCCTACTCCTGCGCGGGCCGCGGCCATTTCCGCATCGATCCCGGCAAGCTCGATGACGCCGCCGGCGCGTGGCTCCGCCAGGCGCTCGACAAACACCGCGCCATTGTCATCGAGCCATGGCTCCAGCGCGTCCTCGATTTCTCCGCGCTCTACGAGATCGAGCCGGGTGGCGGCATCCGCCTCATCGGCATGACCGTGATGGAGAACGATGCTGCCGGGCGTTTCACCGGCACCCGTGTCGCGTGGAAATGGGGCTCGATGCTCGATCCGGAAACCGCCGCCTATTTCTTCGGCGCGGGGCAGGGGATGGAGTGGGTGGAGCATCGTATTCCCGCCGCACTGCCTGAGTTGCTGCCCGGCTACACGGGGCCGGTCGGCATCGATGCGATGATCCACCGTTGTGCCGATGGCTCGCTCGCGTTGAAGCCGGTGGTCGAGGTGAACGTGCGCATGACCATGGGCCGTGTGGCGCTGGAACTTCAGAAGCGAAAGGCCTTCCGCGGCAATGGCCGCTTCCGCATCCTCCGCAAGAAGACTTTCGATGGCCCGCAGCCCGGCCGCACCCTTCTCACCGATCCCTCCACCGCGAAGGAGTTCATCGCCGTGTGGGAGAAGGGCGCGTAGGCACGTTCATTCGCCCCGTCCCAAGTCGAGGCGTTGGGGATCGCTCGCACGACCATAGCGGACCGCGGTGTCCGTCAGGTCCAGGATGTTCGGGGAGTCCTCGTAATTCGGACCATCGGCGGTCGGTTGGGGCGGTGCCGCGGCCTTGAGCTTCAATTCCCGGTAGCTCCAATGCGTGCCGGTGTTCCGCAGCATCAAATAGGCTCGTCGCGGGAAGGTCGGCGAGCGGTCTTCGACGATCACGATCGTTTTGCCCGTGGGACTTTCGAACACCAGGCCGCGGTCGTTCTTGCGGTAATTCTCCGCGAACTCTCCCTCGCCGGAGGGATCGGAAAGGAAGGACGGGGCTTCGGCGAGCGGGGTGCCGGCAGAAGAAACCAGCGACCATTTCGACCACGTTCTGGCACCATCGCCGCCACCCACCAGCGGCCGCGATTCATCGTCGGCGGAACAGGCCTTGCCCGCGTGATGAACCAGCTCTCCGCCGCTCGCCAGCGGGACCACCGTTCGCGGATAAGTCATCGCACCACCGCGGGAAGCAGCTTGGGGAACCTGCACCGCGCATCCCGTCAATCCCAGCAATAGAACCAGCCATCGTCTCATCGGCGGGAGGATGGGGAGATCGGGGATTCGATAAACTCTATTCTACTTCGTAAACGAGGTGCGTTTGGCGAGGGAGCGGCCCAAGGTGGTGATTTCAACCGCAGATGGAAGAGGGGATGGCTTTCTTCCGGCCGTGTAGGAGAATTGGATATGCGAGGGTGTGGGGCAATCCACCCCACCTGCACTGTCACCAGTGCAGCTACGAAGATCAGCCCCATGCGTCCCACAGCAGCTTCGCGGTCATCGCGAACACCACCGTGAGGAATACCGGCCGGATCACGCCCGCGCCGCGGCGGATGGCGAGTCCCGCTCCGGCCCGTGCGCCGAGGAGTTGCCCGGCGATCATCACCGCACCCACCGTGAAATGCACCGAACCTCCGGCGAGGAAGATCGCCAGCGCGCCCACGTTGCTGGCGAGGTTCGCCGCCTTGGTGTAGCCCGTGGCCTCGCGCAGGTCGCAGCCCATCAGGGTCACCAGCGCCACCGTCCAGAACGAGCCCGTGCCCGGCCCGAAGAAGCCGTCATAGAATCCCAGTCCGATCCCGAAGACTGCCGCGAAGACCGCCGGGGCCAGCTTCCGGGTCCCGCGTTGCAGCCCGAACCGCCGGTTCAGCGCCGTGTAAACCGCCACCGTTGCCAGCATCCACGGGATCACCCGTTTCAGCAGATCCTTGTCCAGCGCGCTCACCGCGAAGGCTCCGACCATGCTCGCGACGAGGGCCGCCACCACCGCCAGCCGGATGCCCTCGGTCCGCAGTAGGCCCGCCTTCAGGTAGCGGCTCACGGCCACCGCGGTGCCGAAGGTCGATTGGAACTTGTTCGTGCCCAGTGCGATCCGTGGCGGCAACCCCGCCGCCAACAGCGCCGGGACCGTGATCAGGCCGCCGCCGCCCGCGATCGCGTCGATGAAACCACCCGTCAATCCAGCCAGGAACAATAGCAGGTAAGTCCACGGTGACATCGTCCGCCACCGAGAATGATGCCTTTGGGCCTTGCGGGAAGCGCGATTTTCGTTCCTTGGAGGCGTGCATGTGGCATCGTTGCCACGGTACTCCCGACGCATTCATGGCCCTTTTCCGCAAAGCTTGGCTCTGGATCCACCAAAAGTGGACTCACCTTTTCCTGCTCAAGGACCGCCCGCACTCCATCGCGCTGGGAGTGGGGCTCGGCATGTTCTGGGGCTTCACCCCCTTTCTGGGGCTCAAAACCCTGCTCGCCATGGGCACCGCCCGTCTGTTCCGCGGAAACGTCGTGGCCTCCGCCATTGCCGTGCAGCTCCATGACGTCGTGTTCCCGATTGCCCCGTGGCTGCTCTACTGGGAATACCGCGTCGGCTTCTGGCTCATCAGCAGGCCCCATCACTTCCCGCTCCGGGAAGGCCATGTCGCCGATCTCAAGATGGCCGATTGGCTGCACTGGAAGATGGTGGTCAACATCGGCCCGCCCTTGCTCGCCGGGTCGCTGTTGGTCGCGGTGCCGACCGGCCTGATCAGCTACGCCCTCATGCTGCGCTATCTCGAACGCCGCGAGGCCAAACGCGCCGCCGTCCGGCCGCTCGACGAGTTCCCCGGTGTATGAAATGATCCCCGCCCTCCTGCTGCTGCTCGTTCTCGCCGGGTTGGTGGCGGCCCTCGCCCTCACCCTCTGGCACCTCGCCCGCTTTCCCGTGCTGGTGGAGGTGCCGCCGCCCGCGCATGGCCCGCGGGTGTCCATCCTGCTGCCCGCGCGCAACGAGGCGGCGAATATCGAGGCCTGCCTCGGCACCCTCATGGCCCAGGATTGGCCGGACCTGGAAATCCTGATCCTCGACGATCATTCCACCGATGGCACCGGCGATCTCGCCCGCGCCATGGCCGATGAACGCGTCCGCGTGCTCGCGGGAAAGGATCTGCCGGATGGCTGGGCCGGGAAACCCTGGGCCTGCCAGCAGCTCGCCGATGCCGCCACCGGCGGGTGGCTGCTGTTCATCGATGCCGATACCCGCCACGCCCCCGGCACGGTGAGCGCGGCGATGGCCCTCTGCGCCACCACCCGTCCGGATCTGCTCACCGCCTGGCCGCGCCACGTCACCATCACCTGGGGAGAAAAGGCGCTCGTTCCGCTGATGTATCTCTTCGCCGTGGTGTTCTCGCCGCCGTGCTTGTTCATGCACGCGCAGGACCATCCCGAGTTCGCCGCGCGTTGGTTTCCCTACGGCCTTTCCCATCTCGGCACCGCGAACGGGCCCTTCATGCTTTTTTCCCGCAGCGGCTACGATCGCCTCGGCGGCCACGCCGCCCACCGCGACCAATTGCTGGAGGACGTCAGCTTCGCCCGTGCTGTCGCGGCACGGATGGGCGAGGGGATGCGGCTCATCAATGCCGATGGCCACCGCTTCGTGTCCTGCCGGATGTATGAATCCACCCGTGCCGTGTGGAATGGCTTCACCCGCAGCACCCATTCCCTCTACCGAGGCCAACCTCGCTACGCCCCGGTGGTGTCGGCGATCAGTGTCGGCTCCCTGTTCCTGCTGCCCTTCATCGCCGCCTGCGTGCCGGGGCGCTGGCAGCCGCTCGCCTGGGTGGAAGTGGGGCTCATCTATCTCATCCGCCTGCTGCTCGCCCTGCGTCACCGCACCTCCATGGCGGGTGCGCTGCTGCACCCGCTCGCCATCGCGATGATGCACCTGATCGGCATCCGCTCGTGGTGGAAGTCCACCCGCGGCGGCGTCGAGTGGCGGGGCAGGAGCTACGTGGTGAAGTAGCTCCTTGGGTCTCACTTCCCCGGTTTCGGAATCTCCGCTCCGGCGTGGCGCAGGTAGCGGATGGCAGCCACGAAATAGCGGTTGTTCGCGTTTCCCAATGCCACGCACTGGCGCGCGTATTCGATCGCCCTGGCCTTTTCTCCCAGTCCATCCAGGGCGCATGCCATGAACCATGTCTGGTTGGTTTTTTCGCGCGGGGGAATCTCCTTCGCTGCTTCGAGTTCGGCCTTCATGGTTTTCCAATCGCCCTTCAACTGCGCGAGTCGCGCGCGGGCGAAGGCCTTCTCGTAATCCATGGCCAGCAGGCCGGGTACCGAGGCCCGCCAGGCATCGGGCAGCAAATCCTTGCGGTCGCAGAGGAGAGCCAGGTCGCAGGCGCGGTGGAGGGAGTTGGAGTTGCGGTCGCGCCATGTCGTGATCATTTCGTCCCGAATGATTTTCACAGCATCCTCGTTCGCGATTTCCAGTTCCTCCTGACGCTTCATTTCCTGAAGAACCGGCAGGTAGATCTGGAAGAAGTTCGCGGACATTTCCTCGTCCGGTTTGATGGAATCGAGTGTCTGGTTCACTTGGCGTTGGTCGCCGTTGACCCATGTCGTTTCCAACAGGTTGCCCCTCATCGGGAGCCGCATGAAGGACGGAACCTGGCTCACCAGCGCCAGGTTCTTGTCCAGCTCGACCGGGATGCCGGGCTTGTAACCGCGGGTGCCTTGCCAGAATGAAACCACCGCATTCGCAGGGGAGTCCTTGAAAATCTTCAAAGCTCCGGAGAGCGAGGCCGGCGCCGGGTCATCCGGCGGATCGAATGAATACAGGATGGTGGCCACGGTCGCGCCCGTGAGGGGTTCTCCGAGGGATTCCGCCAGCTTGAAGACCTCCGCGATCATGGCGGGGTCCCGTTTGCCGGTGGCGTTGAGCCAGGTATCGCGGGTGATGAGCCAGTCCTTCACTCCGGTCTTGTCCATGCGCTTCCCGGTGGTCAGGCGGGCGGCGTCGATTGCGTGCCGGTCTGCCTCCGTGAGGTCCCCCATGGTTTCCAGGTCCACCCGTTGCTGCCAGCCTGCCGGGGCCTTTTGCGCCAGTGCCTCCAAGCGTTCCCGGAAGAGGGCGAGCATCCCGTCATGGAACGCGAGAGCCGGCTTCGAGAGATTCGCCATTCGCATCCAACTGAGGCGAGTGGTGTTCCGTTCGCCGGCGATGGCCGGGCTCAGTTTCCAGTTCTTGAGCGCTTCCCGCGCCGCGGCGGCTCCCTCCGCATCGCCGGCACCCAGCAGGCCGGTGTGACACAGGGTGGCGAGGGGGAGATCCTCGCCGTCGAGTTCGCGGTCGTTCAGTAGGGCGAGGGCCTCCTTGAAGTCTTCCGGGCCGTCACGCATGCCTTTGGCGATCTTCTCGACCATCGGGAAATAACGTTCGGTGTAAGCCGGGGCATAGGCGGAGAAGACGGGAGACTTGCGGAGTTCGGCGAGCGCGTCCACCTGGCCCGCGGAGGCGAGTTCCAGCGCGAACTTCCACAGCATGTGGAGACGGCACGGGGTGGAGACCTTCTGCTGGTCGAGTACTTCCCGCCAGATGGCCACGGCTTGCTTCCAGGTGGTTTGTTGTTTGCCCAGATCCATCGTGGCGTCCGTCAGTGCCCGCTCACGGACGCGGATCTCCACGTCCGGGGACATGACCACCAGCATCCGCAGGCGGAAGCGTTCGGCGGCGTGGAAGCGGGTCAGGTCCGCTTCCGAGATTTTCGTCGGATCTCCCACCCGCGGGTCGTCGAGGGCCTTCGGTCCTACATGGTCGTACCACACCGGCTTGTATTTCTTGAGGAGGGCTTCCGCCGCCGCGGCCAAGCCTTCCTTGCCCTCTCCCTGCGCTTCCAATTGGGAGATCTTCTCCAGGATCGGCGTCGTCAGCGCGGGCTTTCCTTTCGCCTGGGCAACCTTGCTCCTCAGGAAGGTGAGGGCCTCCGCGCGTTTGCCGGACCTCGCCAGCAGGTCGGCATGCACCGGGGCCCACTGGCCCACCGTCAGGAAGCCGCCGCTGTGTTCCACCCAGTAGGTGGATGCCTCCAGCGCTTCGCTGACCTTCTTGCCCGTGGCGTTCGCGGCCATGGCGAACAACCAGGCGCAGCGCTCGCGGTGCTCCGCCGAGCGTCCCGGAGCTTCCTGCCACTGATCGTCCGCCACTTTCAGCGCGTGTTCCGTGTCACCGAGGTCGAAATGCAGCGCGGCATCGAGGCGGATGCACATTTCCACCGTCGCGGGCTGGCCCGCGCGCACCGTGCCCGCCAGCTTGGCGAAGCACAATTGGCCGCCCCGGTAGGAATCGGGCGCGAGCGGCTTCACGTATTGATCGAGCATTCCCCGCACCGAGAGGACATGGCAGGGCAGCCAGCGGCTGGTGAAGGCGACGGATGCCACTTCCTCGAGGACCCGCTTCAGATCCTTTTCCGCCACCGCCTTCCGGCAGCGCAGGATCGTGTCGTCACCCTCGTCGCTCAGGACGATGGGCTGCCGGACCGGCAGATCCCCCTTCAGGGAGCGGTGGTAAGGAATGTAGGTGTGCTTCCACCAGTCCTCGCTTTCTTCCCATTGCCGCAGCGTGGCCTTCGGGTTCGCGGCCAGCGCGATCACATCCTGGATCTCCGGGAGAATCTCGGAAGACTCGTAGACGGAGGCGGGCACATCCGCCAGCAGCGCCCATAGCTCAAGCGCCTCCTCGCGATCCCCGCTGCGGGCCATCAGCAGGCCGGCGCGGACCAGTTGCTCCACCACTGCCTTGTGTTCCTGACGCTGGTCCTTGAACTTCAGGTAGCACTCGATTGCTTCCTTCCAGAGGCCCCGCGCCTCGTAGGCCTTGCCGAGCCGGAACCACACCGACTTTTCGAATGCCGGCATGAACTGCGGATCCTCCGGCATCGCACGGTAAAGGGCGATGGCTTCGTCGAGCTTCTCCTGGTCATCCAGCCAGCCTGCCTTCAGGAACAGGCATTCCCAGTAGTTGTCGTTGTCGTGGGGCAGCTTGCATCCGACTTCGACCAGCTCTTGGAAAGCACCGGCGTCTGCGGTCGTCCCGGCACTGCGTTCCACCACCTTCAGATGGGAGAGGTATTGCCACAGCGCGTGCGGAAACTCGTCGGAAGCCTCGTATTTGCGGAAATAGCCTGCGGACATCCCGAGCAGCGCGTGGCTGTCCTTCTTGCCGAGTTCCTCCATCTTCGCCAACGCCTTCTCGACGCTGTCGCAGGTGTCGATCGAGGTGTTCTTGAAATCATCCGGGCGCTTCCGTTCGAGGATCGCCAGCACCTCGCTCCGCAGCTTGGCATAGGTGTCGCCGCGCGTGGACCAGCTTTCCAGGGTGGCGCAGGCCGCCGCGAGCGGCTTGGCCGTCGGCCCGGTTCCGGCGGCATCGCGGGCCTTCTGCAGCCACGGCAGCAGGGACGCCATCGCCGCCTTGTCGCCGGCTTTCGCCACGCGGGTGATCTCCTCGATCACCGCGGTGCCTCCGTCCTCCTCGCCTTCGAACAAGCTGCCATCGGCGAGGGCGCTCACCAGCGCATCCCCTTGGCCGGCTGCGGCCATCGCGGGCACGAGCTGTGACAGCGCGAAGGCGCGGCACTCCTCCTCCGCGGCGGCCTGTTTCAGCAGGGTCACCGCTTCCGCGGGCACCGGGTTGCGTTTGGCCAGCCACTCGCCTGCGAACCGGGCCGACCAGTTCCGGCGGTAGTCGCTGATCTCGCCGTTCGCGGCCACCTCCTTCATCACCGCCAGCGCTTCTTCATCCTTGTTCAGCTCATGGAGTGTCAGTCCTTCGAAATAGCGGGCGAAGCCCCAGTATTCGGCGCTCACGCCATCGGGCTTGCGCTCCACCAGTTCCCGCAGCGCGGTGAGCGCGGCATCATACTGCTTTGCATCGAACTTCTGGCAGGCCAGCTCCGTGCGGGCGTAGAACACCGTCTCCGGATCGTTCGGGAAGTAGCGGATCACCTGTTCGAGCGCGGCCTGGCGCTTCGAGGCATCGCCCGTGCTCGGGAACCAACGGTTCACCAGGCTCATCTGGCCCTTGCCGGTGGGCATCAGGGGCATCGCCACCTGCGCCTTCGGGGCCCCGCCCTGGACCGCGCCGGAGCCTTTCTTCAAGGCCAGCGGCGTTTGCAGCCACGCCAGCATCGCGCGGTTGGCCTGGGCCGGAGCCGCCACCTTGTCGGCGGGGATCACCGCCTCGCGGTAGTCGAGATCCAGTGTGGCCTCGCATCGGTTTGCCGCGTGCGTCCATTGGGAGGACGCTTGGAACGGTGGCGTGTCCAGTTTCAGCGGGCTTGGCAGGGACTCCGGTTGCCATCCCTCCGGCAACTGGATCTTGGCCGTCACCCGGAAGCGTTCGATCGCTTGGAAGAACGACGTGCGCCGGTCCTTGCCCTCGCCGAAGTCGCCGAAGAACCAGCGGGCCCACGGAAACGGCAGGCTCAGGCGGCCCGCGTTATCCATCTGGCGCGGCGGGGTGGTCAGGTAGATCTTCAGCTCGGCCTCCTCCACCTCCCGTTTCTCCGCGGGCAGCACGAAGTCCATCACCTCCGCTCCGGGGAAGAAGCTGGAGGCATACGAGTGCAGCTTCTGGCGGGCGGTGTCCCGGTCCACGCCCGCGAACGCCCGCGCCATCTGCACGCTGTTGAAGCCGGTGGCCTTCACCGTCATCCAGCCGGAGATCCGCCCCTCTTGGGTCATTTCCAGATCCAGCGTGTAATGACTTTCGCCCGAGCGCGCGGACGGGGTCCGCAGCCACTCCGCCTTGTTGCCGTGGATCGCCAGCACGTCGCGGTCCGCATCTCCCGGTGAGAGCAGGCCGGGCCGTCCCTTGGTGATGGTGGCATCGCAGAACACCCGCGTGACGCCACCCTTGCCATCCGGCAGTTCCGCCACCGCGATGGCGTGGTTGAAATGCCGGTAGTCCGGGATGTGGCGTGCCACCAGGCCCGCGTGCTCGGTGTTCACGAGCACCACCTTCGCGGCCACGCCCTTGTGGCGCAGCATCGCCACCAGCAGGTTCGCCTTGTCCTTGCAATCACCATACTGGTTCTTCCACACCGTTTCGCAGGCATACGGCTGGAGTCCGGAAATGCCGAACTCGAGTCCTTCGTAGCGCACGTCGTTGGCCACGTGGTCGTGGAGCACATCGAGGATTTCCCGCGGCGATTTCGCCTCCTTCGTCCATTCTTCGACCTTGGCCTTGAGCGTGTCACCCAGCTCGGACCGCTCCGCGAGCAGGCCACCGTACCACGCCGCCAGTTCGTCCCAGGAGCCGAAGGTGGTCAGCCAGGTGCCCGGTCCGACCTGTTGGGGCGGCGCTTCCTCGGGCTCGTCGGGCGTGCTTTCGATGTTCTCCCGCTGCCACACCCGCCGCCATCGTCCGGGTATTGGCGCGGCTTCAGTCGCCGCGACCGGACGCTTGCCCACCGTCTCGACCTTCACCCGGGACTCCCACGCGGCCGGTAGATCGATCACCCGCCGTTTCAGAGCGATCGGCCAACCGGCCGTCCAATCCATGAACTCGCTGTAACCGCCCGCCACCGTCGGCACTTTCCGCTCGAACACCACGATCGCCTCGCACTGCACGCCGGGCTTCACATCGGGGAAAATCAGCACCAGGTCCTGGCCATCGTCATAGATGCTGTCGCTGCCCTGGTCACCTTTCTGAATGAACGCCGCGTTCGGACCGAGGACCTTTTCCGTGCCGTCCGCCAGCACCGTGCGGGCCTTCACCACGTGCACGGTTTCGAGGTGGGCCTGGAACCGGAACCGGCGGGTGGACGATTCCTTCGCGCCCTGCTCCGTGTAGGGGCGGATCACCGTGTGCTGGGCCCGCAGGTAGCTGCCATCCTCATGGACCCGCGTCGCGCTTTCGGAAAGCCGGACCGTCCCGCCCTCGTCCTTGCCCGCGAACGGGTCCTTCGCCTTCGTGATCTCTTCGAAGGGCGTCAGCAGCGGTGCCAGCGATTCCTCATACTCCGGTGGCGGCGTTTGGGAAACCTCGGCCCGGGATAAGCCGATCGATCCGAGGATGGCCATGCCGGCCAGCCACAGGCGCCTGGTGGGGAAGGGGAAACGAACCAATCTCATCTGCTTGGCATATCCCGACAGAAAACCGCCACGGGAGCAAGCCGCAGCCCTTTGCCCACGGAATCGCGGATTTCAGAAAACCACGCTTGCGGTGGCGGGTGGGGGGACTAGGTTGCGCGCCCCGAAATTCGCATGGTAGCCGTAGAGAACGCATGGGTGCGCGGACAGCGCTGGGTCAGTGACAGTGAGCCCGAGCTGGGCCTCGGAATCATCCTCAGCGGTGCCGATGGCCGGGTGGAGATCGTGTTCCCCGCCGCGGGTGAACAGCGGTGCTATGCCCTCGATTCCGCGCCGCTGCGCCGTGTCCGCTTCCTGCCGGGCGACCGCATCAAGACCCACACCGGCGAGGAGATGACCGTCGAGCGCGTGCGCGAGGAAGACGGCCTCCGCATCCACGAGACCGAGGCCGGGGACGTGCCGGAAGCCGAACTCTGCGACTCCATCAGCTTCAGCAAGCCGGAAGAACGCCTCTTCGGCGGCAAGCTCGATGACGTCGCCGCCTTCGATCTCCGCGGCGAAGCCCTGCGCCGCCGTGCCGCCATGCGCCGCTCGCCGGTGCGCGGGCTCGTTGGCGCGCGCATGGACCTCATTCCGCACCAGCTTTTCATCGCCGATGAGGTGGCGAACCGGCCGGTGCCGCGCGTCCTGCTCGCGGACGAGGTCGGCCTCGGCAAGACCATCGAGGCCTGCCTGATCCTTCACCGCCTGATCCTCACCGGCCGCGCCGCGCGCGTGCTGGTCCTGTTGCCGGAGCCGCTGGTCCACCAGTGGTTCGTGGAGCTCCACCGCCGCTTCCAGCTCACCTTCGAGATCTTCGATGAAAGCCGCTGCGAGGCGATCGAGGAAGGTGATCCGGAGGGCAACCCGTTCCTCGACAGCCAGTGGGCGCTCGCGTCCATCGACTTCCTCGCGAATGACGAACGCCGTGCCGAGCAGGCCCGTGATGCCGGTTGGGACGTGCTCGTCGTCGATGAGGCCCACCACCTCGAATGGTCGCCGGAGGAACCCGGTGCCGCCTACGAAATGGTGCGCTCGCTCGCCGCGGAAACCGAGGGTCTGCTGCTCCTCACCGCGACCCCGCAGCAGCTCGGACCGGAAGGCCACTTCGCCCGCCTCCAGCTTCTCGATCCCGAGCGTTACTCGGACCTGGAGCGCTTCGAGCAGGAATCGCAGCACTACGAGGAAGTCGCCGATCTGGTCGAGCGCATCGACGCCGGTGACGACATCGGCACCGCGCTCGATCCGCTCGTCGCCGGCCGCAAGCGCCTTGAACAATCGCTCGCCCGCTACAAGGACGGCGCGGCAGGCGCGAAGGAGAAGCTCGTGTCCGACCTGCTCGATGGCTTCGGCATGGGCCGCGTGATGTTCCGCAATACCCGCGCTCACCTCGGCGGTTTCCCCGGGCGCGAGCCGAACCTGGCGAAGCTGAAGGGCAAGGAGGGCTTCACCGCCGCCATCGCCTGGATCTGCAAGCTGCTCAAGGATCTCGGCGACGAAAAGGTGCTCATCATCGCGAATACCTCCGACCTCGCCACCGCCGTGCTAGACGCCATCCAGGAGCAATCCGGCGTGAAGGGCGCGCTCTTCCACGAGGAGCTGACCCTGATCCAGCGCGACCGCAATGCCGCCTACTTCGCCGAGCCGGAGGGCGCGCGCATCCTGGTGTGCTCCGAGATCGGCAGCGAAGGCCGCAATTTCCAATTCGCCCGCCACCTCGTGCTCTTCGATGTGCCCGAGGACATCGACGTGCTGGAACAGCGCATCGGCCGCCTCGACCGCATCGGCCAGAAGGGCACCATCCGCATCCACGTTCCGTACATCGCGGGCATGGAGGAGGCGCTCGTCCGCTGGCTCGATGAAGGCCTCGATGCCTTCCGGCACAGCGTGGCCGGTGGTCCCGAGATCCAGCGCGAGGTCCAGGGTGAACTCGACAAGGCGCTCGATGGCGGCAAGCCCGCCGCGGTGAAGAAGCTCCTCGCCCGCACCGCCGAGGTCCGCGCCGAGGTCACCGAGCGTCTCGCCCGCGGCCAGGACCGCCTGTTGGAGCGCAGCTCGCACCGCCCCGCGAAGTCCGCCGCCCTTGTGGAAGGCATCCAGGGTTGGGACCAGGACCCGGAGTTCGAGGACTTCGTCATCCGCCTGTTCGAACACAGCGGGGTGGAGATCGAGGAGCTTGATCCGCGCCGCTATTTCCTGAAGCCCGGCAACCTCAAGTCCGATGCCTTCCCCGCGCTCCCGGACGAGGGCATCACCATCACCTTCGACCGCCGTCGCGCGCTGGAGCACGAACACGAGGCCTTCATGACCTGGGACCACCCGATGGTCCGCGGCGCGCTCGACCTCATGCTCGGCACCGGCGATGGCAATGCCTGCTTCGCCCTCTGGGAAACCGGCGGCGAAAAGCGCATGCTGCTCGAAGCCTGGGTCGTCATCGAGTCCATCGCTCCCGCGAAACTCCACGTCGAACGCTTCCTGCCGCAGACACCCGTCCGCATCCTCGTCGACCACCTCGGCAACATTCTCACCGATGACGCCACCGTGGCCGCCGCCAAGCTCCGCCGCAGCGAGTCGAAGGGCCTGCTCAAGAACGAGTCGGTGAAGCGCAAGGTGCTGCCCGCCATGCTCACGAAGATCCGCGAGATCGCCATCGAGCAGAGCCAGCCGATCATCCGCGCCGCTCAGGAAACCATGTTCCTGGAGCTCTCCACGGAAATCTCCCGCCTCAAGGACCTCGCGGGCGTGAACGATCACGTCCGCCCCGAGGAAATCGCCGCCCTGGAGTCCCGGAAGGCCGAACTGGCCAAGGCCATCTCCTCCGCCCGTCCGCGCATCGACGCCGTCCGCCTCATCTGGAAGGCCCCCGCCGTGCCGAAGAAGGAAAAGGATCCAGAGTAGCACAAGCATTCCTGCTTGTGAGCGGGAGCGGCGCGCCGCCAGGAAGAGCGTGAGCCAGGCGCTCTTCCTCCATAGGTCCTATAAGTCTTATGCTCCCGTGCCATGTGGGCTCTTCCTTCAGCACGCGAAGCCAAGCCTCGCGCTTACAGCGTCTTCAGCACGATCTGCTTGAACCACACTTCATTGCCGTGGTCCTGGAGCATGATCTTGCCCTTCGGATTGGCTCCGAAGCTGGTCAGGGCCTTGAACTTGCTCTTCGCCAGAGCCGCCTTGAAGACGTCCCCGGCCAGCTCCCCGTCCACCACCTTGGAGCCGTTGAGCCAATGCTCCACGTGGGTCCCGCGCAGCACGATCTTCGAGGTGTTCCACTGCCCCGCGGGATTCAGCTTCTTGTCCGCCGCCGGGGGATAAAATTCATACAGCGCACCGGTCTGGTGGATCGCGCCGTTCTTCGCGTCCGGATGCTTCACGTCATCCAGCATCTGGTATTCGAAGCCGAGCATGCCCTTGCCGGGATAGCTCTGCACACGATACTTGATGCCGCTGTTTCCGGCCTCCGAGATCTTCCACTCCCAGGTCAGTTCGAAGTCGCCGTATTCCTTTTCGGTCAGCAGGTCGCCGCCGCCGCTCACGCGGTGCAGCACCCCGTCCTCGACCTTCCAGCCTTCTTCCAACGGCTTGCCGTTGGACTTGGTCCAGCCGGTCAGGTCTTTGCCATTGAAAAGCACGATCTCCTCCGCCATCGCGGAAAAGGGCAGCAGCAATGCGAGCAAGTATCGGAAACGCATGATCCCTCCTATACGCCTCGCTCTCGCATTTATTGCAAACAATTTCAGTCCGTGCCGATGCTTTCCAGCCCGCTCAGATAGCCGCCGTAGAAGCTGACGATCTTCCAGCCCACGAACACCACGATGCAGGCGTAGAGCACTTTCGGGATCGCCGCGCCCAGCGCCGTGGTCGCTTGCTCGGCCTCACCTTGGAAGACTTCTGCCCACCGCGCCAGATCCTTGTCCAGCGAACCGGCCTCTTCCGCCGTGGCGTAGGACCGCGCGAACGCCTTCGGAAACACCTCCCCGCGCAGGAACTCCGGCCCCAGCGGGCCGCCCCGTGTGGCCGCCTCCGCCACTTTCATCCCGGCTTCGCGGATCTGCCCGCCGTGTGAGGCCGCCGCTGCCGTCGACGCTGTTTCCTGCATGCCCAGCCCGGCCAGCAGACAGGTGTGGTAGACCTTCGTGAACCGTGCCATCGCCAGGTTCCGCCGCGCTTTCCCCACCCAGGGCAGACGGTTCACCAGCCCGTCGAGCGAGGCATTCGTCTCCGCCGCCTTCAGCACCGCCTTTCCAGCCAGGAACAGCAGGAACGCTCCCAGATAGAACCCCAGCAGCGTCAGGACCAGCGGTAGCAGGATAGAGGCCGGAGTTTCCCCGCGCACCAGCGGCCCCGCCGCCGTGCCCACCAGGATCCCGAGGTGCAGCACCACCAGCGGATAGATCATCCCGCGCACCACCGTCCGCCGCACCGAGGCGACCATGCCGAAATAGTCCGCCAGATGCTGGAACGCCGGAGCCATCCGCCCCGAGCGTTCCCCGGCCCCGATGATGCCGCGCTCCAGCCCGCTGATGCCCGCGGCGTCTCCGGTCAGCGCGTCCGTGATCGAGCGACCCTCGGCCAGCCCTTTCTCCATCCGCTCGAGCAGCGCCCGTTCGTCCTCCGGCACCCCGCTGGCCGACATCGTGGCCGCCGCCTTGCGGATGTCGAAGCCCGCCGCGAGCAGCTTCGAAAGTTCGATGTAGAACACGTGTTTCCGCGCGGCACTCAGGGTCATGGAATTTACTTTGTCATGACATCGGCTCCTGCCAAGTCGATTCACAGCCCCGCGGTTGTTTCCGCGCCGAAATCGGTTAGATAGGGGAACCTCCCCGATGAAACGACTGCTTCCGCTCGCCGTCCTGCCGCTTTTCCTCAGCCACTGCGCCCCCACCGTGCCCGCCGAGGCCGATGAGGTCGCCCAGCGTTTCACCTCCGGCATCCGCGCCGACAACGAGCCGCCCGCGCCCGATACCTCCGGCATTCGCGTGCCCATTCTCCGCGCTTCCGCCTGGGGCGCACCCCGCTACACCGTCATGAAGGACGGCAGCTACATCGCCCGTTACAAGCACGGCACCGACACCCTTGATATCGTCGGCACCTCCCGCCCGGTGAAACGCGAATCCTTCGACTACCCCGGCACCGTCACCGTCATGGGCAGGCAGCTCGCCACCTACGATTCCGGAAACGAGGACCCGGAACTCACCACCGAGCCCTTCTCCCTCACCGCCCCCGATGGCCGCACCGCCACCTACTGTCTCGTGCTCGGCGGCGCCCAAGGCGGCTTGGCCAAGCGCGTGCCGGTGGTCGGGTGGTGAGGAGACGGAAGACTGGAAGACGCGAGAAGGAAGAGGAGGGATTCTCTCTCTCTCGCTACCTAGGGGAAGGAGAGAGAGAGAATGGACAAACCGGGCGCGAAAGGAGTCAGGGCTTTCGGCGGGGACGCTCTTCCGGGGGGCGGAGGCTGGGGTGAAGACGGAAGACTGGAAGACGCAAGAAGGAAGAGAAGAGGATGAAAACGAGGACGGGTATGGCAGGGACAGGAAGAAGGATTCTCTCTCTCTCGCTACCCTAGGGGAAGGAGAGAGAGAATCGAGCTGAGCCGGACGCGGAAGGAGTCGAGCCTTTCGGCGAGGAAGGTCTTCCGGGGGGGGCGGAGGCTGGCGATTCCGATCGTCCAAAGCGGCGTCGGGAAAGGAAATGAACGAGCGTGAAGGTGAGGAGAGAGATAGAGAGAGCGCTATCCCTCTCTATCCACCCGCCCGCCCCCACACGGCTCCTTGGCCCGGAATCGCGAACCGCCGTGAACGCCTTCCTTCCTTCCTTCCTTCCGTGCCCCTTGGCGGGAGCCTCTCTCTGGACCCCGCCCCCTCTGATGCTCTTCCTCGTCTCACGCTTCAACTCCTCCTTGGCCCCGCCATTGGTAGTCCCTCTCATTCTCTCTCTCTCCTTCCCCTAGGTAGCGAGAGAGAGAGAATTTCCCCTCTTCTCTTGCTTCTTGCGTCTTCCAGTCTTCCGTCTTCAAGGATCATACCCCCACGCTTCGAACTCCCGCTGCCATTCCCGCGCCAGGCGCTTCCGGAGCCTCTCCTCCAGCGGCTCGAACCGGTTTTTCTGATACCCTTCCTGCCGCGTCACCGCGTTCTCCAGCACCGGCTGGAAGCCCTCGAAGCCGTCCAGTGACAGCGTCCGGTAGATCCTCTCCACCGTCCCCACCGGGTCGCGATCCAGTTCCTCGAACCGCACCTCGCACAACCGCCCCTCCGGGATGAGCGACCGCTGCGCGAAATACGCGTCGTGCAGTGCCCGGTAGCCGCGGATGATCCAGTCCTCCACCCGGGTGCGATCCGGGCGCTGCAGGTAGCTGAACCACGCCGCCGTGTCATGGTAATGCCGGAACGATCGGAAGACATCGTGCGGATGCCGGTGCAGGTGGATGAACCGCGCGTCCGGGAACAACTTGAGGAGCAGCCGGATCCGCGCCGTGTGCGCCGGGGACTTCAGCACCAGCCGCCGCGGGCCGTGCTTGTAGGTCAGCTTCCGGCAGAACCACAGCAGCGCCTCCTTCCACTCCTCCACCTCCTCCGCGGGCACCCCCTCGAAGGTGAGATAGCGCTCGTAACGATCCGCCTGCTCCGGGAACGCGAACGCCATGTAGGGAGACCGCGTCGTCACCGCCCACAGCGCGAACTCATCCTCCTGCGGCAGGTCGAACCCCAGGGCCATGTTGTCCATCGGCCGGGTCTCCGGGATCCGGTCCGCGTAGGCCCGTTTCGCCCGATCTTCCGTCGTCAGAAACGTCGAGGGCGCCAGCGCCTGATAGGTCGTCGGTGCGGCGAAGCGCTCCCTGTCCAGCGCCAGCAGGTTGTGGAGGTGGGTGGTTCCGCTCCGCCAGTGGCCCAGGATGAACAACGGCGCATCCACCTCCGTCGCCCGGATCGCCGGTTCATGCGCGCGCTCGCGGCGCTTGAAGTGCGAGTTGATCGCGGCGGCTCCGGTCAACATCACCACCCGCCGCCAATACACCGGGCTCACCCGGAAGCGGTTCTCGCGGAGCATACGCCACCACGCGCTGAACGTCAGGCCGATCAGCGGATGGTTGTCCGTGCTGTGCTGGTGTTTGAGCTCCCCCAAGCCCATCGGGCGTCACGTTAGAACGCGAGCCCGTCCTTTCAACTCCGGGATGGGGGAGACTGCAAATTGCCCTCCGGCCGCGCTCAGTTGGCGGTCTTTTTCTTGAGCTCGGTCTGGAAGCCCTTCAGCGCGCCGGCCGCCGCCTGCTCGTAGCTCTGGCGATACAGCTTCGGATTGCCGGCGAATTCACCGATGGTGTGTGAGGAGGTGCCGGTGCCCAGATAGTAGCCGCCGGCCAGCTCCTTGCCCGCGGCATCCCGCAGGGTGATCTGGGTGGCGATCTGCGCCGTGAAAAGGATATCGCCATCACGGCTGCCGGTGCGGGTGAGACCGTAGTTGCTGACACGGGAGGTGATCAGGTTTTCGGACCGCTGGTTGAGCCGCGGGCCGAAGAACGGGTCGCTCTTCACCGTGCGGTTCAGTTCGTTGTTCACCATCTGGTTCACGTCCGTCGGCGTCGTCTTCTCGATGGCCGAAACCTGCCCGCCGTGGGACCGGTGGAACGAGGCATCCTGCGCCCCGGCGATACCCTCGCCGATCGCCACGCCGAGCATGGCTCCCAGCGCTCCACCCACCACCCCGGCCTGGGCACCCGCCTGACGGGCTCCTTGCGATCCGGCATCCGGACGCTTGTAGGCGGTGGCACTCATTTCCGTCCGCGAGATGCCCACCGTGGAGAGCGATTGGCGCTGGGCTTCGGTGAGCTTGCCGGCGCAGGAAGGGAGGAGGCACGCGGCGAGCAACAGCGGGCCGCGGGAGAGAAGGCGGGAAGTCATGGTTTGGAAGTGATGTCGGCGCTTGGTTAGGGCCGCTTCCCATATCTGTCGATCAAAAGCAGATGAGACGTGGCGACGCTCACTTGAGCTCCGCGACCCGCGCCAGCGCCACCTCCGCGGCATGGTCCCACGTCCATTTCGCCGCCACCTCGCGGGCCGCCGCCTGTCCGAGCGCCGTGGATTCCTCCCGCTGCTCCACCACCTGCCGCATCAACCGCCGCAGGTGGGCCACGTTCGGCCGCGCCCACGTCCCCCAGATCAGCCACGGATGGAAGAAAAACGGGTCCCGCACCCGGATGACCCCATCCGTCTCCACCAGCAGCGCATTGCCCGCGTGCGCGAACGCCGTGAGCCCGCTGTAATTCGTCGCGATACACGGCAGCCCGCACGCCATCGCCTCCAGCAGCGGCAGCCCCCAGCCTTCCGACCGCGTCGGCAGCACGAAGGCATCCGCTTCCCGGTAGGCCCGCACCAGATCCGCCAGCGCCACCTCGCCGCGGCACCGCACCCGCGCGTCGCGCGCACCCAGCTTTCGCAACTCCTGACGCAGCCGCTCCTCCTGATCAAAGTCCGCGAGGAACGGATTGTGCGCGTGCAACACCAGCTCCACCGGCTCGTCCGCCCGGAACTCCGAGCAAAACGCCTCCAACAGCTCCGGCAGCGCCTTCCGCTCCTCCCATTTTCCCACGAACAGGAACCGGAACACCGGTCCCGGCTGCCGTGGCGTGACCGGCGGATGAAACGCCTCCGGATCGAAGCCCAGCGGCACCACGGAGAGCTTCTCCGCCGAAATTCCGTTCCGGAGGAACACCTCGCGCTGCCACTCGCTCGGCACCCAGAGATGGTCCAGCCGCCGCAGCTTCCGCCGGATCGGCCACGGAATCCGCGAGGTCTCCCACGGGATGTAGCTCACCACCCGCCGGCCCGGCAGGGTGGGGGACAGCCGCCAGTCGCCGAAGTTGATCGTCACCGCGTCCGCGGAAACCGGCACTCCGGAAACGGGCAGGCCCTCCGGTGGATCGATGAACGCCACAGGCGTCCGTCGCGCCAATGCGGCGGCGAAGGCGCGTCCGACCACGCTCCAGGAGCCCTTCGCCCGCCAGTGCAGATTCAGCATCCCGGGAATGCCTCAGCCCTGTCCCGGTTCCGATACGTGGATGTTGTCATCCCACCACTTCGAGAGGCGCGCGTTCGGCACCGCCGGGATCGCCAGACCGGCGTGGTCGTAGTGCGAGGTGTCGTTGAAAAGCGTCAGCCGCGCCCGCACCGCGTCCTTGAAGTCCACGATGTTCAGTGCCGCCGGGTTCTGGTCGAGGTTGTCCCGGTAGCGGCGCGGGTCGAAGCCGAGCAGAGAGCTCAGCAGCAACCGGATCGTCGCCTTGTGGGACACCACCAGCACCGTGCCGCCCTGGTGCGCGCGCACGATCTCGATCAGCGCCGGCAGCGCCCGCGCCGTGACCTCCAGCCCGCTTTCCCCGCCCACCGGCGCGAAGGTGAAGGGATCCTCGTCCCACGCCGCGGCTTCCTGCGGAAACTGGGTTTCCACCTCGCCCCGGGTCAGGCCTTCCCAGCGGCCGTGGGAAATCTCGCGCAGCCCGTCGCGGGTGTGGATCTCCAGGTTGTGCGGAGCGGAGATCAGCTTCGCCGTCTCCACCGTGCGATCGAGCGGGGAGGCATACACCGCCGTGATGTTTTCCCCGGACAAGCGGATGCCGAGCCGGCGCGCCTGCTCCCGCCCCTCGTCGGACAGCGGCACGTTCGTGGCTCCCGCGAAGCGGTCTTCGGCGGTCAGGATCGTCGCGCCGTGGCGCACGAGAAAGATGCGGGTCGAGGACATGGCCGCACTCTAACCACCCTACCTCCCCCGGGCGAAGGCAAACTTGTCCATCGTCCGAAGGTCCGGTACCTCGGCCTTACGGCACCACCAAGGTCACCCGGTAGAACCGTTTCGCCGCCGCGCCCACCGTCGTGTCCGTGTAGCTCATCTGGGTCTGGCCGGTGCCCGCCGTCACCAGGGAGGAGGGCAGCGTCGCCAGCCAGCTCCCCGCCGCCAGCGTCGGACTGTAGTAAACCTGGTAGGTTTTCCCGGGCACCGAGGCCCAGGTGATCGTCGCGGTTCCGTTCGCCGGGTTCCGCGTCGTCGATAGCTCCTTCAGCACGCTTTGGCCATTCGTCGGAATCGTTCCCGCCAGGAACTCATTGAGGTTGGTCAGTCCGTCCCCGTCCGTGTCCGCGTTCGGAGCCACGCCCGTGTACTGGTTGTAATAGAGCTTCTCCCACCAGTCCGGCAGCCCGTTCAGATCGCTGTCCACCAGCTTCTGGAGGTTCAGCCGCCCGTTGGAGATCACCTTGCCGGTCAGGGAGGCCTTCACATCCACCGCGGTGATGAGCCGCTGCACCCGCTGCGCCACCGTGTCCTCCGGATAGCACATCGCCGCCACCCCCACCGCCCCGCTGACCTGCGGCGTGGCCATTGAGGTCCCGTCCAGGAACCGGTAGTTGCCGATCGTCACCGTCGTCGTAGGCAGGGTCGAGACCAGCGTCGCCCCGTCCGCTTGGGAGATCGCGCAGGTGGGCAGCCACGTGCCCGCGCTGCCGAGCGTGAAATTGGCCGTGCCGGTCACGTTGTTGTAGATCACCACCGCTTTCGCTCCCTTCGCCGCCGCGTTGGTGACCTTGTCGGAGAAATTGAGGGTGCCCCGCTGGATCAGCGCGATGTTCCCGTTCACCGCCGGAGGAAAATCGGCGGGGTTGCCGATCCCGCAGTTCACCAGGTTGCCGCTGACCGATCCCGTGCCCGTGTATTGGATCGAGCTCGCGCTGAAAAACGTGGAACCGCACTGGAGCGTCACCAGCGAATCCACTCCAGATGTGCCGCTGTTGCCTCCCGGAGCCGTGGAATAGATGTTCACTCCGGGGGCGGCCAGATCCACCGAGGTCGAGCCGTAGTTCGAGAAGCTCGCCAGCGCGTCGTTCTGGTCCGAGGCGGCCACCACGAGCATGTTCGTGAGCCGGTAGCTCGCCGGGTAGGTCAGCGTCGTGTTGTTGTTCGAGCCGTCGTTGCCCGCCGCCGCGCAGAAGATGATGCCCGCCGTGCCCGCCGCCTGGATCGCGTCGCGCTCCGTGGTGGAAAACCCGCCGCCGCCGAAGGACGCGTTGATCGCCACCAGGTTCACGCCTTTCGATTTCATCAGCACCGCGTATTGCAGCGCCGCGATCTCCGCGGAGGCCGTGATGTAATTTCCGTCCGAGGACACCTTCAGGATCATCAGCCGCGCCAGGTCGTTGTCCCCGATCACGCCCGCCCGGTTGTTCCCCGTCGCCGCGATCGTGCCCGCCACGTGCGTTCCGTGGTAGCCGGAGTCCGCCGTGTTGTTGGTGTTCGCCACGAAGTCGAAACCATTGATGTCGTCGACCTTGCCGCTCGCGTCGTCGTCGATGCCGTTGCCCGCGGTCTCGCCCGGGTTCACCCACAGGTTCGCCGCCAGGTCCGGGTGCAGCCGGTCCATGCCCGTGTCCATCACCCCGATCACCGGGGCGGTCGCGGGCGTACGGTAGAGGGGGCGGGCCGGCACGTATTTCATGTCCGCGTTCGAGGTGCCGGTCACGAGGTTCACCGTCTGGGCGCCGTTTTGCAGCGCCCACAGGTTGGGGAAGGCAGCGTCATTCGGCACCGCGCTTACCGTGCGGAGGTAGTTCGGTTCCACTGTCTCGACCGAGGGATCGACCTTGAGAGCTTCGATCAGCATGGCCGTGCTCCGGCCGCTGTCCCTCACCAGCCCCGTCTCCTTCAGGCGCAGATCGGACAGGGTGCGGAAATGCCGCGAGAACTTCAGCCCGTGCTTCCCCAGCGCCTGCTCCGCGCTCCACGCGTCCCGCCACGGTTTGAAGGTCACCAGCACCTCCCCCTCCACATAGCGGGCGGGCCCGGCCACCGCGGTGGCGGTGGCGGCGAGGAGACACAGCAGGGGGATGGGGAGCGCTTTCATGAAGCCGCGGAGAGACGGTGCTATCCAGTAAACGCCACCAAGTGACGAATTTGCTGCGATGCCGTCATTTCCCTGCAACCCAACGCTATACAATGGATTCCGATTCCCTGCGAGATCGGAATCACGTTTTTCGCGCGGGGCTTCTCAGCGCTTCACCATCACCGGGGTGCCCACCTGCACCGCATCGTAGAATCGTTTCGCCTGCCGCTGTGGCAGCCGCACGCAGCCGCTGGAGGCCGGATAACCGGGCAGATGGCCCGCGTGCAGTCCGCAGGCATCGCTGAAGCGCAGGAAATACGGCATCGGCGCGCCCAGGAACCGGCAGCCCGCCGGGCGCGGTGCCTTGCGCACGTCGATGTTCTTCACCACCACCTTGCCGTCCCGCACGTAGTCCCCGTAGAGCGAGGACCGGTGGTCGCGGTCCTTCTGGATCACCCGGAATTGGCCCGATGGCGTGGTCTTGCCCTCGCGCCCGGTGGAAACCGGCGAGGTCGCCACCATCTCGCCGCGGTGATACAGCCACGCCCGCTGCTCGCTGAGATCCACCACGATCTTCCGGCCCCGCGTCCCGCCATGGTCCATCATCGCCCCCAGCTCCGGGATGTGGGTGCAACTGGCGAAAAACACCGGGGACATTAGCAGCGGCAGCCACCGGCGGAACAGGGAAGGGACGGTCGATTTCATGCGGGACGGTTCGTGCCGCCAGCCATCGCACCCGTTGGGTAACCGGTCAACCACCGGGCGGCGGGCGATTTGCACGGCCAAGCCGGTTGTTGCAAACCGTTAGGCCCCGGGTTCTGAATCGAACCGGTTGGAAATAAACGACTCGGAAGTGCTCGTGTTCCGGCATCCCACGAGCTAATCTGACAGAATGACCCCTCAACCAGTCGAGACGACGGCATGCCGCCGGTCCCCGCTCGCGGGAAAGGTGACAGCATGGATGGCCGCCGCGGGGATCGCCCTCGCGGCCCCCGTTCTCCGGGCCGATATCCCGGATCAACCCGCCGGACCGATGGCCTCGGTCAGCGGATACTACAAGGTGGTCGCCAGCAGCGATCCCCTGTTCGCCATGAAACCCCAGTGCGAGTGGTTCCTCGATTTCGGTGGCGGTGAAAGCGCCGGCCGCCACAGTGGAAACCTCGCTGTGTCCCTGCGCCAGAATCCGTCCGTGAAGGTCCGGATGCTGGTCTGGCAGCTCTACTCCGAAAGCCGCACCCTGGTCGTCGGCAACCAGACCGCGGAAGGCTCCCGCAAGGCGGTGATGCTCGCTCATTGGAAAGTCATCCCGAACTCGGCGGGCCTCGTCCTCCAGCGCGGCGACTACCAGATCGCGCTCCGGCGCGCCGATGCCTCGGAGTGACCGTTACTTCGGAAGATACGGCTTCACGGCGGCGGTGAGGAGCTTGTAGCCCTCTTCGTTGAAGTGAAGCTGGTCTTCCACGAACAGCTCCGGCCGCACCTTCCCCTCGGCATCCAGCGAGAGCTTGCTGATGTCGACGAAGACTAGGTTCGGCCCCTTCTTGATGTAGTCGGAAATCATCGCGTTCAAGCGGTCGCCCGCCTCCTTCTCGGCCCAGCGCGAGGGCGTGGGATTCACCGAGATATACGCGATCGGCACGTCCGGCAGCTTGGTGCGGACCTTCTCGACGAAGGCCTTGAAATCCCCGGCCACCAGCTCCGGCGAGCGCCCGCCATGGAGGTCGTTGGTGCCCGCCCGCAGGAAGATCATGCGCGGCTGATAGGGAAACACGATCCGGTCCACGTAGTAGGTCGTGTCCCGGATCTCATTGCCGCCGAAGCCACGGTTCAGCACCGTCGTGCCTTCGAGATCCTTGGCCAGCGTCTTCCACCGCACGATCGTCGAGGAGCCCACGAACAGCACCGGATTCTTCGGCGGTGCATGCATCGTGTCGTGCATCTCGAAGGCCGCGATGTCCTTCTCCCACCCCGCGTAATTGTGCGGTTTTTCCTCGGCTTTCGGGGCTGCGGCGGCTGGCTCCGCGTGGAGGTGGAGAGGGGACAGAGCGAGCAGGCCGACCAAGGTGGCCCAAAAACGGGGGGGTAGATGCATCGAACGAATACGCCGCGTTTTCCGAACCCTTGCAAGCTCCCCGTGGGGTCGAAGTGGTGACACTTGTGGACCGGTATTCCCGCATCCGCTCCCCCTCACTTCACCTCCACCACGTCTCCTTGGGTCGGTGTGACGATCTCCTCCTTCACCAGGTCGAACGAAGCGCCGTGGGTGGTCGGGTGGATGTAGAGCTTCTGCTTCTTCGCCCGCAGCCGGTGCATCAGCTCCTTCGCTTCCTTTTCATCCACCGGATCCTGGAAATCGGAAAACCAATAGACAGCCTCCACATCGGCCAGCTCCCGCGCCACCAGCGCGGTCCACGCGAAGCCCACGCCCTGGTAGTCGATGTAGTGGCTGTTGCCCCGGTTCGCGAGAATCCGGAACACCGGCTCCTCCGGGATCGGGGTGGTGAAGTCCACCGCGATCTTCGCGCTTCCCTGCTCCAGCGTTTTGGCGGGCAGATACGTCCGCTCGTGGGTGAGCCGCCAGAAGCGCTCGAAGCGTTTCTCGTCCATGTCCCGGGTGGCATACGCCCGCTTCTCCGGCCTCCCCGATTGGATGCCGCATCCGGCGTACAGGATCAGCGGGCTGCCCGGTGCGACCCGGTCCAGTTCCTTCACCACCTTCGGCAGCTCATGGGTCATCGATCCGGAAACGTCCAGCACCACCCCGATGCTGCGCGCCTTGACCTCGGTGCCGAACATCATCCCGCTGAAGGGCCGTGGCCCCGTGCCATTGCCGCCCAGCCCCGGCCCGTTGCCATTGCCGAAGCCGGTGCCATTTCCGGTTCCCCGGCCGCCGCCGGAACCGCTGCCGCCCAGCCCACCGGAGAGACCGCCGGACGTGAGCGCGCCCACCGAGGACAGCGCGGAAGCGGCATCCGGCTCGGGCAGCGTGAACTGGCTGGCCACTCCCTTCGCCGCCATCCGCGGCGCGTTGGGCATGGTCATGGTGGGGCGTTGCTTTTTCTGGCTCACTTCCTTCACCCCGGGGGAGCCACCACCGCCTCCCTTCGGCAGGAAATCCACCTGCTTCTCCTTCTCCGGGATCACCTGGAAGATCCACACCAGCCCGATGACCAGCAGCAGCGCGTGGACGGTGATGGAAATGGTCAGCGAACCGCCGCCGAGCTTTCGCCAGAAGCTGTTCCGCGCACCCGGAGGGGGCGGAGATGCCGGGGAGGGAAGGGGATCGGAGGACATGGGACCAGGGAGCTGGGGTTCAGGAGCCGGCGGCGGGTTTGCCAGCGGGCTTCACCGGTGCCGCGGCGAGCTTCCGCTCCAGCCGCGTCCGCGCCTGTTTTATCCGGTCCTGTGCCAGCGGGCTGTCGGGGGCCAGCGCGGTGGCTTGGTCGATCAGGTCGAGCGCCTGTTGCGGGTCCTTGAGAACGCGTTCGCAGGCGAGGGCCCCGGCCATGTAGAGGGCGTACTGACGGCTCTCCACCGGGATGTCCGTCCGCGCCGCGTAGTCCTTGTAGCGGGCAAGCATCGCCGCGCCGTCATTGCCGGTGCCGAGCCGGTCGATCTCCCGTTCGCAGGCTTGCCGACGGAACACCGCCTGGTATTTGCCCTGCAATCCACCCTCGTCCCGGGAAGCGAGCGTCAGGATCTGCTCCAGCTCGGCTCGGTAATAGGTGAGCAGCACGTCATCGTCCCGCAGGGCCGTGAGCGCGGCGTCCAGATGCTTCGCCTTTTCGACCCCCTCCGCCTTGGTTGCCTGGGCCAGTGCGGCATCGCGCTGGATGCGCCGCTGCCGCAGGGATTCGAGATGCCCGAGGAACGCCGTGGCCCCGCCCTCGCGGTAACCGGTCCGGGCGAAGACCCGGCCGGTTTCGTCCAGCAGCAGGATGTCCGGGAAGCTCATGGACTTCAGCTCGTTCTTCCACGCCTTGTTGCGGGCCGTGATCTCGGCGGATTGCTTCGCCGGGTCATGGGGGAAGTCCAGTTGCACCAGCTCGAAGCCCTTCGTGGCTTCCGCCTTGAACTCCGGCTTGTGAAACACCTCCTGGTCCAGCTTCACGCACCAGCCGCACCAATCGGAGCCGGTGAAATCCACCAAGATGTCCTTGTGCTGCTCCTTGGCCCGGGTCCTGGCGGCGGCCAGGTCATCGGTGAACGGGGATTCCGCCGAAGCGGCGTGCAGGGCGGAGACGAGCAGGCTGGCGGCGAGGGTTGCGGAAGTGAGTCGGAATTTCATGATGCAATGAACGGGTCGAGTGATCCTGCCACCCTTCCCGGGTTCACCGGATGCGACGAATCGATTCCCCTCTTTCACTAGGCGGAAAAACCACCTAGTTTGGTGAAAACCCGATGCATCCCGTTCCCCGTCTCAGCCTGGTCGATCAGACCGCCCTCCACCTCCAGCAGGGCATCGAGGCCGGGCGCTGGCGCGGACCCTTGCCCGGAGTGGTCCGGCTGGCGGGCGAGCTTGGTGTTTCGAAGGACACCGCCGAGGCCGCGTTGGTGGCCTTGGAGGCCCGCGGCTGGATCGTGTCGCGGGGGCGGGGGAGACGCCGCGAGGTGGTGGCGGACCGTTCTCCGGAAACCCTCCATCGCTCGCTGCGCATCGGCATGCTGCTGCGGGATGACCTCCCGAAATCCCCGGCCTACATGCAGGAGCTCTGCCTGAAGCTGGTCCACGATCTCGAAGCGCTCGGCCACCAGCCCGTCCTCGCTCCGAAATCCATCGGCGATCTGGGCCTCGATCCCGCCCGTGTCGGTCGCATGGTCGCGAAATTCCGCGCCGATGCCTGGATCATCTCCGGCGCACCTCCCGACGTGCTCGATGGATTCCATCACCGCGGCCTGCCCTTCCTATCTCTCGGCGGCCATGTCAGCAGCTATCCGATGGCCTCCGCCTCGATCTCGTCCGCCAAGGCCGTCGATGCCACCGTCGACCACCTCATCGATCTCGGCCACCGCCGCATCGTCCTCGTCTGTCTTCCGGATTGGGTGCGCCCCGTCCCCGGTCCCATGGTCAGTCACTTTTTCCGCAAGCTCCAGGCCGCCGGGCTGCCCGCCAGCGAATACAATGCCCCCTTCCACGAAACCACGCCGGAGGGCTTCGGAAAGCTCCTGGAATCCCTCTTCCGCCTCACCCCGCCCACCGCCCTGATCGTGCCGCACATGCACTACGCCTTCGCCGCGATGAGCTTCCTCGCCTCCCGCGGCCTCTCCGTCCCGCGCGATGTCTCCCTCGTCGTCCGCAGCCCCGATCCCGCCTTCGACTGGGTCCGGCCCCACATCGCCCACTTCCACTATCCGGTCGATGCCCTCTTCCGCCGCATCCTCCGCTGGGTCGATGCCTGCTCCAAGGGGCTTCCCGATCACGAATCTCTGGCCGTCGATGCCGTCCTCGTCCCCGGTGAATCCCTCGCGCCGCCGCCCGGCCCTTGACCGCGGCTTGCCATGCGCTCCGCCATCGCCAAGCTCCGCGCGTGGACCTTTCCCGCTACCTCCAGATGGACCCCCACCTGCTCCTCGGCCTCCTCAACACCGAGCTGCGGAACCACTGCGATTCCCTCGATGACCTCGTGAAAACCCACGGCCTCGACGAAGCCGCCCTCGTCGAGAAAATGGCCGCCGCCGGCTACGACTACCGCCCGGAGCAAAACCAGTTCCGCTGACGTCAGCGGCCCGAGGCGAGGCTCTGGTACATGGCCATCGCCAGCGCCAGAAACCCGATGAGTGGCAGCAGGATGATGCCGCGGCACACCCACAGCACCGGTGGGGTTACCGGTGCCTTCGCCTCCAGCAGCACCTTCTTCGCCTCGGCCTCCCCGATCCAACCGGCCAGCACCTCGGTCGTGCGGTCCCGACCGCCCTGCCACAGGTAGAACAACGCCAGCAAGGTGTAGATCGGCCCGAAGGGCAGGCCCCACCAACCCAGCAGCGCGGTGGTCAGCGTCGTTTTCAACAGGTCAGCCGTGGGCCACTCGCCCGGCGCGAATTTCCGAGGTTCGCCCAGGTCCCGGTGGAGGGTCACCACCACCATGGAAGCCACCCACGGCAAGGTCCGGAAACGCGCTCCGTTCATCACCTCCGTCACCACCACCCGCGCGCGACCGTCCCCGGTGGCCATGCCAGCCGGTTTCTTGTGCCACGTGGCATACGGGTTTTCAGCAGGCGGCAGCGGCGGCGGATTCATTCGCTGAAAACGAACTGTTGCCTGCAATCTGTCAAGCAGGCAGCCCGGTTGGACATCCCCCGCTTTTAGCATCCCCATCGCCCCGCCGATCCGCTATGAACAGGCCCATGGCGGAATCCCCCATCCCCAGGCGCATCCACTACTGCTGGCTCAGCGATGACCCGCTCCCCGAGCTCCAGCAGCGCTGTCTCGCGAGCTGGAAACGCCACCTCCCCGGCTACGAAATCGTCCGCTGGGACATGCCGCGCGCCCGCGCCATCGACAACCGCTTCCTCCATCAGGCCATCGACTCCCGCGCCTGGGCCTTCGCCGCCGATTACCTCCGGCTCCACGCCCTCGCCACCGAGGGCGGCCTCTACCTCGATAGCGATGTCGAGGTCTTCCGCTCCTTCGATCCCTTCCTCCGCCACCGCGCCTTCTCCGCCATCGAGCACTGGCCCGAGATCCACGCCATCGGCATCGAGGGCGCCATCCTCGGCTCCGAACCCGGCCACCCGTGGATCCGCGACTGCCTCGCCTACTACGCGGATCGTAATTTCCTCGGCCCCGATGGGAAGAAGGACGAGACCATCATCTCCGGGATCATCGCCGGCATCGCCGCGGAGCGCTACGGCTTCCGCCACGCCGTCGAGGAGCAGCACCTCGCCGGCGACATCCACCTCTATCCGCCCATCGTGCTCACCCACACCCGCGGTCCCTTCTCGGAAACCGAAACGCACGCCCTCCACCACTGCGTCGGCAGTTGGCGCGCGCCAAAGCCCCTCTGGAAACGCGCCCTGCGCCGCCTCCTCAAAGGCCGCGCGTGAGGGGGCCTCCCCGGCTTCTCAAGCCTGCTCCTTGAGCGCCTGTGCGAACGCCGGATGCGCGTCGACGATCATCGAGCGTCCGTGGAAATCGAAGTGCCGCTGCACGATCGGCCGCTCCTTCGCGCAGGTCCGGCAATGGGGGATGCGGAACAACACACCGCCTTCCCGCCCCTTCCGCCGCTGCATCCGCTTCTCCACGGACTGCCAGAACATCGCGCCCATCAACACCCCCTGGAGGATGGTGAAAAACGGAGCAAACAGCAGGAGCGGACCCGCCCGCCTCCAATCGTAGACACTCGCCTCCGTCTGCGCGTTCTCGTACCGCAGCGGGCTCACGCGTCCCGTCGTGTCCCCACAGCAGACGCAAACTTTCGGCAGCTTCTGCCCGCTCCGGATCGTCTGATCGGAAAAACCACCGCCCCGGTAGGCCTGGGAACGCACCACCGCCGTCAGCCCGCGCGCGCGGCTCACGCCACGGGATTTCCACAGGATCAGTCCCGGCACGATCGCGAAGATCCCCGGGCACAGCATCGAAACCACTCCCGCACCCAGAATCCCCCCGATACCCGCCTCGGGATGCTTCGCCCGCTCGTCCTTCACGATCGCCACGAAGCAAGCCACCGTCAGCACCGCCATGATGATGGCCGCCGCCGCCATGCACCTCTGGTTGCCGGTCCACCTGGAGCCACGACTGGAATGATATCTACGGGAGGACATGGGGGATGCCGCTCCCATGAGGCATGACCCGCCGCCAGTCACGTCAAATCCGGTGCCAGTTCACCCCTCCATCCCCCGCAGCCACTCCAGCCGGAACGCCAGCTTCCGCTTCCGCGTCTCATCCGGCTCCGGATACAGCACCGGATACCACGCGCTCATCACCGCCGCCCGCGCGATCAGGCACAGCCGCAGCGCCTCCTCATCCACCGTCCCGCCCGCCGCGCGATACCCCGCTAGGATCCGGCCCACGGTGTCCTCATCGCCATCCAGCACCCGCGGGTTCCAGATGATCGAGGCCACGTCCCACTCCACCGGCCCGCTGAACGTATCTTCCCAATCCGTCCACAGCAGCCCCCGCGTCGTGTGCATCAGGTTCCCCTCGTGCGCGTCCCCGTGCAGCGTCTGCCGTGGATAACCCCGCAGCGCCGCCAGCGGCCCCTCCAGGTTCCGACGCAGCAGCGCCAGCGTCTCCTCTGGAAACAACCCGCGCTCCTCCAGCATCCCCAGCAGCCCGATCGTCTCCGTCACGATCGCCATCTCCGGCAGCTCCTCCGGAAACTCCCGCAACACCGCGTGGCACTCATACAGCGTCCGCCCCACGTCCTCCGGCGATGGCTCCTCCGCCACCCGCTGTACATACTGCCAGAAATTCAGCGTGAATCCCAGGTGCTCGTACGGCCCCGGCGGCAGCGCCGCATGCACCGGGATCACCGGCGCCCCGTGCTCCGCCAGATGCCGCGCCACCGCGATCTCCCGCGCGAACCACGCCGGCCCCTGCCGCGGCCCCTCCACATCCACCACCACCCGCGCCACCAGGCACTCCGTCAGCCGCAGCACCAGCGTGCTGCCATTCTGCAGGATCTCGCAACGGTCCGGCACCACCCCGTGGGCGGTCGCCGTCTCCACCGCCGCACGGATGGGTAGATCGATCTTCGACACGCCCCGATCGCCCCCCATTTCCACCTCCCGTTCAAGCCCCATTCCTGTCCCTTTCGTCCTCTTCCCGCATCCCTCTCAATCCCAGGTAAACCACTTCTCCATCCCCGTCAGTGGCGTATCCGCCACCCGCTTCATCTCCTTCAGATACTCCGTAGGCACGTTCGAGCGGCGGATCGTCGAGGCCTTGATCGTCGGATACGTCTTGGCGATCCGCGCCTTGTCCTTCTCATAGTCATCCGTCACCAGCACCAGTCCGCGGCTGAAAACCGGCAGCCCCACCAGGTTCCGTCCGATGAAGGTGATCGCGTTCATCCGCCCCACATAGGTCGCTTCCCCGGCCTTCACCTCGAAGGGCGCGTCCATCGGCAGCCGGTTGCTCACCAACACCGCCCCGCCGTCGATCCTCCAGCCCGAGATCGAGTAACGCCCGGCCGGCATCGGGATCGCCAGCACCTCGCTGCGGCGGCTCCCGTTGAAGTGAGGATTCCCGCCATTCCCCGACTGAAGGGACTGCAGGGAAGCGGTGACGTCGTTGGCCCCGGTCGGCCCTTTGATCCACACCTGGGCCCGGCTACTGGAGGGGTAGTGGGTCTCCACCTCCCCGTCCGGTTTCACCGTCGTCTCGTGGAAGCTCGCCACGATGTAGCCCTCGCCCGGCTTCAGGCCCCGTGCCTGCAGCCCCTCCGGAGTCATGGGGTAGCCCTCCGTCGAGCACGAAACCAATGCCCCACCCATCACCACCGCCACCACGGCACCACCGATTGCTTTCAAAATCCGCATGCCGCCTCCCTAACCGCCCCCCATCACCCCCGTCAACCCGCTCCCTCCTTCTTCCCTGAAAACTAAAAACTGAACACCAGCAAACTCTCCTCCCCCCGCGATGGCGTATCTATCAGCTCCCCCATGAACTCCCTATAACCTCCACCACTGGCCGGATACCCCAGCTTATTCCCGGCCATCCCCAATCACCCATCCCCTACATGAAAACCTCCCATCGCCCCGCCCGCCGCCAGGCCGGCATGACCCTCCTCGAGCTCACCGTCGTGATCCTCGTTCTCCTCTCCCTCATCTCCATCCTCTTCATCGGCGCCCGCGCCTGGAAGAAAGGCTCGGACCGCGCCGGCTGCATCCTCAATGTCCGCAACTGCCAGCAGGCCATCCGCTCCTACTCGAATCTCAACCAGATCAACCCCGGCTCCACCATCCCCGGCGGTGCCTCCCGCGTCGATGTCCTCGTCGGCCCCGGCAAGTTCATGGAAAACATGCCCAAGTGCCCCGGCGGCGGCACCTACGGCGGCCAGGAACTCACCACCATCCCGAACCAAGGCACCCTCCTCATGGCCTGCAACGTCGGCGAGCCGAACCCGGGCTACAACCACTTCCCCGAGCACACCAACGACTGGTGAGCCCCCCGCCGCCTCCCGGCGCGCCCCCGTACCCCTCTCTCCACACGATCCTTCCCCAAAGGAACCCCGGCCCTGCCTTCCCCCAACAAGGCAGGGCCTTCTAACTGGGAGTCAGGACATTCCTGTCCGTTCTTCCTCTTCTTCTTCTTCTTCTCTTCCCACCTACCCCCGATCCACCTCCCGGCTCGGCGCGATCCGTTCCCCCTGGCATCTCTCCGCCTCCCTCCGGGCCGCCCGCTCCGCCGCGATCACCCGCCGTGCCCTCCACGACCGCGCGAACTGCCACACCATCCACGGGGCCGCGCACACGATCAGCCACGCCTTCCAGCCCCGGAACCCCTGGTCCGGTTCCATCACCATCGAAACCGCCACCGCGATGGCCGCCATGAAAAAGCCGAAGCTGATCGCCCAGCTCCAGCCCCAGTGCCGGTCGCACGTATGAATCCCGAGCGCCGCGCTGATCGGGATCAACTCCTCGGAAGCCTTGTGACACACCACACAGCGGGGCGTTTTCATGCCCACACATGGCCCCCGGCCCCACCCCGGGTCAAGCCAGCGCTCCCGTCCCAAAAGGTAGGGTCGCCTCGCCGAGGCGACAGGGCGGAAAGCACCCGTCCGCTCCCTCCAACCCCGCCCCTCCACCTCTTCTCTTCCCTGAAAACTGAAAACCGAAAACCAGCAAACTCTTCTACGGCAACAACCTCCCAATAAACTGCTCAAACCTCTCCAGCCTCCCCGCATCCACGAGGCGTCGTGGCATCTCCCCCAGCAGCCAGCGTCCCGCCTTCTCCTCCATCTCTCCCGCCGGATCGGGCGAAATCGCTGCCGGCGGGATCCGCGCCAGCGCCGCCAGCATGGAGGTCAGGCCGCGTTCGCAGCCGTGGCGGATCTCCACGTCCCCCGGATGCGGGATGCCCGCCCGGGACAGCTCTTCCAGGATCTCCAGGATCAGGGGAAAGCGCTCCATCGCGCGGTTGATGGACTCCGCCACCAGCTCCCGGTCCACGCCCGCCGCAGGATCTGTCATCTTCCGGTGCATCGGCTCATCTCACACAAGACCCATCATGCGAACTCCCCATCTGTTGTCAAATGACAAAGAATTTTCAGCGTGGAGCTTTGCCGGGGATTGGGCCACAAACGCGGATGCCTTCCGCTGACAGCGAAGCCTACGTCCGGCGCCTGATCGATCTCCTGCGGAGTGCCCGCACCGCGGCGGGCTTGAGCCAGCAGAAGCTCGCCGCGCTTTCCGGCGTCGACCTCGGCGTCATCTCCCGCGCCGAGCGCCACGAACGCATCCCCTCCCTCGCCGCCCTCCGCGACCTCGCCATCGCCCTCCAGCTCGACTGGGGACTCCTCTGCTCTCAAGCCGGGAACGGGGAAGGGGTGTGAGGGGTGGAAATCTCGACCAGCCATCGGGAAAAGGACTGCCCCCAATTTCACTATAGAGAAAGCCCGGTCAAGGTCGATTCTCGTTAGACTGGCCGGGTGCAACTCAATACCCGGGCCGAACGACTCTCCGAACTCCTGCGAAGCGAGCTCGAAGCGCGCCGGGTGGCCGCGGGCCTGTCGAAGAGCGAGCTCGCCGCCAAGGCCGGGCTGGCCGTGTCCTTCGTCTCCTACCTCGAAAGCGGCAAACGCCGCCCGACGGTCGAGAGCCTGGCCAAGCTCGCCTGGGTGCTCGGCACCACTCCCGGGGAGATGCTTTGCGGCTGCGAATCCCGCCTCCCCAAGTGAGCTGTTTGAGTATCCTTTCCGGGGCGCTATCACCTGCGGCGGGGACAATGGGAGTGAGGATCGGAGATTCATCGGGAAACGGGCCTCACCGCTACCACGAATACTCCCTCGGCCGCATTGCTAGAATTCTGGTGCCTTAGGAGCCCGTTGATCGGGATGGCCAATCTCGAATGACTTTCCCATAATAGCTTATGGTCTACGTGGAAATGTCGCGCACCGAAGAACATGGGGGCGGATCTTGGGGCTTCTCGAAATGTGTTTGGGCTCCGACTCGGAAAAGCAATGGTGGAAAATGGGGGCCTTGGAGCAAGGTGGGGCTGGTGGTCAAGGGGGATACGATCCTTCATCTTAAAGGTATTCCTCCCGAAGCCTATTTTACTGGGTATTCCACTGCAGCTTCAGCGGGCTATGTGACCAACGAGCGACCACCGGAGTTGGGAGAGTGGGGTGGCTCGCAAGAGTTTTATCGTGCGGATTTAGAGGACTACACCCCTTTTGTTGAGCCTTTGAATCTCACTCAGATATTTAGCGAGAGGCGTGAGCAATTGGAGCAGTTCTTTCTCGCGAACAAGCGGAATAAAACCAGCCGGCTAGGCCTGTTTTATGTGTTCCAATCGGGCAAGCTACAGTGCTTCAACGGTGGATATTTCACTGACATGAATTCTGATCTCTTGCGGGCATTGTTCGGTCCCTCATTGGTCGGCTTGATGCCGATGAAAGATCCAGTGGCGCAGTCAAAGGTTGAGACAGGCAGCCAACTTCGAACGGTGATGGCACGCGTTGGACAAAGTGAATTCGCCCGCGAAATAAAAAAGAATTATGGCCACCGCTGCTGCTTTCCCGGATGCGAGATTGACGATGTTCGTTTCTTGATCGGGTCTCATATTGCTCGCTGGGCTGACAATGGTGATCTGAGAGGGGAGATGGGAAATGGTCTCTGCCTTTGCCCCTTTCACGACAAGGCATTTGAAGTGGGTGTATTTACCTTAGATGACGCTTTTCGAGTTCGCTTAAACCCAAAAGCGACCGGTAAAGTAGCTGATCTTCTTAGTCTGGCGAATGAGCAGCCATTGCGAGCCGGGCTCCTTGCTCCTCATCTTGATGCTCTCCGTGAACACTGGAAACGCATTGGATTTATTCCGTCCTAATTTCTGAGATGTTTCCCTTCGAGTCTTTTCAATTTGCGATCGATTCGAGTGAAGTAGCGAGGACGGTTGTTTTTCATGCATTCCACTACAGCGTGCAGAAGGCTTTAAGTGAAAAGCCATGATAAATCGGATGAATCGAGTTGTGAGGTTGTTATATTGCGCCTGGGCCAAACTCGTCTCGAATCTGTTGGACTCGAATCTGCTGTTTGTTCAAATATTCGAGCTCGATTCGATCGACAAAATCAAGAGACTCTTGAATTTCGTTAACATCTTTATTTCCAAAGGGGCCCATTCGCTGAATTCCTTCTGAATGTTCAGATAATACGGTTCTCAATAATTGAGGCATCTGAACAAGAAGTCCTTCGTTGTAGAAAGATACACTCCTGCTAATTAAGTAATCACGGACTTGTTGTTCGCCGTCTTTTCGACCCAATCCCCAAATCAATCGGGTATATACTTCGGTATTCGGGCTTAGACCGACCAAGAGGTCAACCATGCCCAGAAATCCAACTTCAGATAATATGCTTCCGCTTAGACGGCAAAGTTTTTCAGACTCCGACACAATGCGCCTAAGGGATGCGTCCGCAGTGACGAAGACAGGGCGCCTCCCACGGGACAAGTCGATATATAGCGCTACGATTTGTTCTGCTTCGTGTTCGATAAGGATGCCGTCTTTATTTTTTTGGAGAAATTCATAACCGGTTTTCAGTTCATTGAAGGCACGATTGTAATCGACTAGTCGATCAGCTTTGAAGTTTGTTTTCTGAGTGGTTATTTGGAATTTTTGTTCTAGGTAATTCTCTAGTTCACTCTCGTTGTTGTAAGGCGCACAAGCGGTGAGGAACTCCTTAAAACTAGCGGTCGGGTTTTTGATCTTTGTTCGATAAGACAAAAATGCAGACACGAAAACATTGACGTTCGTGGCACCGTTAAATCGGATGAATTTTTCTAAGATATCCTGATTTTCCAGTTTGATTTCTTGCACTAAAGTCAGAGCCTTTCGGCGGTGACTAACGATTTCGTTTAAAAATTGATAGCAAATCCTTCGATCCGTTGAGTGTCCGCATCTATTGTTGGCCTCGATTAGTCTTAAAACTGCAGAAATATATCCAGCATGAAGAGGATGGCCTTCTACAATGGCGGGCATGATTACGCTGGCGTCGAAATATAAAATGTCTGGTAGTGCCCCGTTTTGAAGTAGAGCGCTGCGCGGAGATGTCATTGCAATCTGAACAGCAAATGCTGCCCGACCCAATTTTGTCAGATGATTAGCATCAGATTTGGAGGGATTACTAAAAAGATCTCTGATCGCGTTGGCTAATGATTCCTTCCAAGATTTGCTCTGATCAGGATAGTGATCACTTGTCAAATGCTTGAGAGTTTCGATCACGCCATTTTCGTTTGGGCGGATAGATGCGCCCGCGTAATAGGCACCTAGATCCCAAGCTCGAGAAAGAATCACTCTTTCCACAAGCATTGGCAATTTGCCGATTTCATGCTCGGTAATGTCCATGTCGTAAACCACGCGTGCTCGAATGCTGATAGACGTCGATAGCTTGATTAAGAGGGGGTTGGCTTCATCTTGATGGGAGCCAATCAAAGATAAGCATCCATTAGAGCGGACGATTTCCTTTTTTTGTTCGAGGCGCTCCAAAGCGGCTTTCACAATGGCGCTAGCTTCGTCGGTGCTTAATCGAAGTCGGTGGCGGACATGCTCGATAACCGTTACCTCTTGGCATATTTTCCCATGTTGTTCGGCGATGGCTCCGAGCACAATGCTTTCTCGTGTTAAGTCGGATAGGGAAACTGGGCCTCCTGAAGTTTGCTTTGATTGAGCATAAGCGAAAGCTAGGTATCTGTGGAGTTCTGAATGCGATACATCGGATAGATTTGTCTGGCTAAGATCGAGGTGTAATTCGGCGGCCTTTGTTCTATCGCTGTCAAAATGTTTTCTGAATCCATCCCATAGAGCGTGATGGTGATCGGAGGAATTGTATTTCCAGATTTCAACATTAACCGATAAAAGATCGGCGATCAGCTTGGTATCGCAATCATTTGGGACCAGTGCAGCATGCTTAGAGGGGAAGTTGGGGCCAAATGCGCGCTTGTAAATATTGAGTATCAAATTAATGGCTGGATCAGCAAAGGAAAATCCAATAAAGATGATTCTTCGGTATTCCAGTAGTCGCGACACGAAATCCAAGTAAGGTTGATTTTTGAAGAGCGATTTATAATCTTCGTCAGATATTTGAATGGAATCAGCCATCTCCGCACGGCCATGAATTCTGGCGATGATGAATTCGCTTCTGGTTGCGGCTCCTTTTAAACTTCCGTCATTAAGCTCTATGCATAGTGGGGCGTGTCCGGGGCGGTATTTGGAGGATGCCGTAATGAGGCTTCTGTCATAGTTTGTCGTTACTATCCCAAGGCTTGGATAGTTGACTAGTGCTTCGAGTAGGGGTATTTTTTCGGGGCTTATGTTTTTTTCTAAAAAGGGTTCTGCTATAATTGCATATTTATCTCCGTCGGTTAAGCCCTCGCAAGTTCTAATGATGGTTGCGGCACCAAGAAGATTACCGCTCAATACTCGTTTTTTTATTAATGTTGCGTCATCTGTGAGGCCTCGCTCATCGAGTTTGTCGGCTATCGAGTTGAGAAGGCCAACCCAAGTGGGTAACGAAATTCGACTTCCAACTCCTGCTCCAGCAAACAAAATCGTATCATTTGATTTTGCGAACTCGGCAAGCTTTGCTGCGACTTGAGTAGAGTTAAATCCTTGGTTCATGTTGCAATTTGGGTAGCTTACACAAGTTGTATAAATTGTGTTTTATCATGCCAAGAAAAAAGGGGATTCGCCTAGTGGCGAATCCCCTTTTTTAATAATTCAATGTATATTACTGGCAAGCCTCGCAGGTCCCGCCGTTCATCATCGCCTCAAGGCTGCACGCGTTCTTCTCCTCCTCCGTGTAGGTCTTGGCGGTGACGCCGCCGGTGGAGGCGACGAGGCCGCGCATGTCCTTCTTCACGTCCACGGTCGATTTCTCGATGTTGGAAGCCTGGAGGGTGCGGAGGTAGTAGGTGGTCTTGAGGCCCTTGTCCCAGGCACGGCGGTACATGTGGGACAGGGTCTTCATGTCCGGCGTGGAGAGGAACAGGTTCACCGATTGGCTCTGGTCGATCCACTTCTGGCGGCGGGCGGCGGCGTCGATGATGAATTCGAAGCCGATGCCGAACACCGTCTTGTGCTTCAGCTTGAGCGCCTCGGGGATGTTGTCGATGTTGTCGAGCTCGCCGTCGAAGTACTTGAGCTGGTCGACCATCTCCGGGCTCCACAGGCCGGCCTTCTTGAGGTCCTTCACCAGCTCGGCATTGAGGATGATGAACTTCCCGCCGAGGTTTTCCTTGGTGTAGAGGTTCTTGTAGTTCGGCTCGATGCAGGGGGTGGTGCCGGTGATGTTCGAGATGGTGGCGGTGGGGGCGATGGCGAGCACGTTGGAATTGCGCATGCCCTGCTTCGCGATCTTCTCGCGGACCACGGACCAGTCCATTTTGCCGCCGCGCGGCACGTCGATCTTGCGGCCGCGCTCGTCCTCCAGGAGATCCACGGTGTCCTGCGGGAGCAGGCCGCGGTCCCACTTGGAGCCCTTGTAGCTGGAGTAGCTGCCACGCTCGCCGGCGAGGTCCGAGGACGCGCCGTAGGCGTAGTAGGCGATCGCTTCCATGAACTCGTCATTGAACTCCACGGCGGCATCCGAGGCGAAGGACAGGCCGCGCTTATAGAGCGCGTTCTGCAGGCCCATGATGCCGAGGCCGATCGGGCGGTGGCGGCTGTTGGCCGTCTTCGCCGCGGGGGTCGGGTAGAAGTTGATGTCGATCACGTTGTCCAGCGCGCGGATGGCCACGGTGATGGTTTCCTTCAGCATCTCGTGATCCAGCGCGCCATCCTTGGTGATGTGCGTGTCCAGGATCACGGAGCCCAGGTTGCAGACGGCGGTTTCCTCGTCCGAGGTGTTGAGAGTGATCTCGGTGCAGAGGTTGGACGAGTGGATGACGCCGGCGTGGTCCTGCGGGGAGCGGACGTTGCAGGGATCCTTGAAGGTGATCCACGGGTGGCCGGTCTCGAAGATCATCTTGAGCATGCTCTTCCACAGCTCGATCGCGGGGAGCTGGCGGGACCAGATGCGGCCCTCGGCGGCCATCGCCTCGTACTGGGTGTAGCGTTCCTCGAAGGCCTTGCCGTAGAGGTCGTGGAGGTCCGGGACCTCGTTGGAGCGGAAGAGCGTCCAGTTCTCGCGGTTCTCCATGCGCTTCATGAACAGGTCCGGAATCCAGTTCGCGGTGTTCATGTCGTGGCAGCGGCGGCGGTCGTCACCGGTGTTCTTGCGGAGCTCCAGGAAGTCCTCGATGTCGTTGTGCCAGGTTTCGAGGTAGGCGCAGCCGGAGCCGCGGCGCTTGCCACCCTGGTTCACGGCCACGAGCTGGTCGTTGTGCAGCTTCAGGAAGGGGATGATGCCCTGGGACTCGCCATTGGTGCCCTGGATGTAGCCGCCGGTGCCGCGCACGGCGGTCCACGAGCCGCCGAGGCCGCCCGCCCACTTCGAAAGGAAGGCGTTTTCGGCGATGCCGCGGATCATGATCGACTCGATGGAGTCGTCCACCTTGTAGAGGTAGCAGGAGGAGAGCTGGCTGTGGAGCGTGCCGGAGTTGAAGAGCGTCGGCGTGGACGAGCAGAAACGGCGGCCCTTGTAGAGGTTGTAGAGGCGGATGACCCAGTCCTCTTTCTTCGACTCCTCGCGCTTGAACAGGCCCATGGCCACGCGCATCCAGAAGAACTGGGGCGTTTCCAGGCGGCGCGGGCGGGCGCCGGTCTTGTCGACCACGAGGTAGCGGTCGTACATCGTCTGGATGCCGAGGTAGTCGAAGTCGAGGTCCGCGGAGGGATCGAAGGCGTTGGCGAGCTTGTCGAGGTCGTAGGTGTCGAGCAGGTCCTGGTGGAGGCGCTTGATGGCCACGCCGTGCTTCAGGTAGCTCTTGAACTTGGCCTTGTGGGCTTCCTTCAGCTTCTCGATGCCGTCCTTTTGGATGCTCCAGTCGAGCACTTCCTCATAGATGTAGGACAGCAGGACGCGGCCGGCGAACTTGGCGAAGTCCGCGTCCTTTTCGATCAGGGCCTTGGCGTTGAGGATCACGGTGGCCTTGAGGTCCTTTTCGGAGATCTCGCTGCCGATCGAGCGGCGCAGCTCGCGCTCGATCTCGACCTCGCTGAGGCAGAGGTCCAGGCCGATGGAGGCGAAGGTAATGCGCTTTTTCAGCTCCGTGCCGTCCCAGAAGCTGCTGGTGCCGTCCTCGGTGGTGACGACGACCATGGACTCCTGGTTCGGGTCCTCGGTGCGGCTTTCCTGCTCTTGGCGGAGGCGGTTGCGCTGGGCGCGGTAGAGGATGTAGTGCTCGGCGGCCTTGAAGCGGCCGGCGCGCATCAGTTCCTCCTGGACCATGTCCTGGACGTCCTCGATGTGGACGAACGATTGGTCGCCGCGGCGGATGCGCTCGGTCACGGCGCGGGCGACGTCGGTGGCGGGATCGGGGTTCTCCTTGATGGTGAGGAAGGCCTTGCGGACGGCGATTTCGATCTTGGTCTCGGACCACGGCACCACGTTGCCGTTGCGACGGATCAGGCGCACGGGCAGGGCATGGGGGCCGGTGTGGAGGTCCACACTGCCATTCTTCTCCATGGAACGGCGGAACGCCAGCGACTTGGCGACGTCGTAGGCGTCGTTCTCGAGCAGCGCCTTTTCGATGAGGAGGTAGAGGTCGGCCTCGGACAGGCGGAGGCGGCCGCCGTCATCGAGGGACTTCGTGAGCGAGTTCGCGACGGCGTGGGCCACGTCGGCGACGAACTTGCGGTTCACGTCCGAGAAGATCGACTTTTCGTCCTGGCGGCGGGAAATGAGCAGGTCCGCGAGCGAGTCCCCGATCGCGTCCGCCACATCCTCGAGCGAGAAGTGGGATTCGGCCGTGCCGCGGGTGACGATGATGTCGGCGATGGGATTGCGCTTCTCCGTGGGCAACACCTCGCGCCAGGCAAAGGCACGGTCGTTGGCGGGAAGGGTAAAGCGGTCCGTGATGACCTGCTTCAGAACGAGATCTTCGTCGGGGTTAACGGCGCGATACATGGCTTTGAGTCGTTGGGGTGGGGCTAAGGGAAAATGGAAAGGGAGAAGGGCTGAACAGTTTGCTGGTTTTCAGTGTTCAGTTTTCAGGAAGAGGAGGGACGGCGGGAGTCGATGCTGCGGATGAGACCTTGGAGCATGGCGGAAATCTGGCGGGTTTCCTGGATCATCTCGCGGGAGCCTTCGATCGGCGGTTGACCGAGTTTTTTGCGGACGCGTTCGCTGATGTAGAGCTGGGTGCGGAGTTCGCCGCAGGAGCCTTTGCTGATGCGGAGGAACCGGATGAAATCCCGGTCACTGTCACGTTCGGCCCCTTCGGCGATATTGGAAGGGACCGAGATCGCGGCGCGCTGCATCTGGTCTTTCAGTGCGTATTCCTTGGAATCGGAGGTCGCGACGCAGAGATCCACCGCGAGCTGGCAACCGCGTTTCCAAACGTCGAGATCCTCGAAGGTGGTCAGGGCCATGGTGGGGCTTCTTTGCTGCTTCTTCTCTTCCTGAAAACTGAACACTGAAAACTGACAAACTCAGGCGTCAGAGCTCATCATCGTGAACGGTGGCAAGAGCCGACGCCTTCTGATACTCAGTCACCTTACCCTCGAAGAAGTTCGTCTCCTTCTTAATGTCCATCATCTCAGCCAGCCACGGGAACGGGTTGGTGACGGATTCATTCAGCGGGGTGAGGCCGCAGGTCGCGAGGCGGCGGTCGGCGATGTAGTCGATGTAGGTTTCGAAATCGGCGGCGTTCAGGCCGAGACCGGCGACGGGGAGGCAGTCGCGGATGAACTGCTTTTCGAGGCGGATGCCCTCGGCCATGGTGGCGCGGAGGTCCTCGCGGAACTCGTCGGTCCAGATGTCCGGGTTTTCGTCGACGAGGTCCATGAGCAGGTTGCGGAAGACCTCGATGTGGTTCGATTCGTCGCGCAGGGTGTAGGAGAACATCTGGCCGATGCCCGGGAACTTGTTCTGGCGGTAGAGGCTCAGGATCATGCCGAAGAGGCCGTAGAACTGGGTGCCCTCCATCACCTGGCCGAAGAGGAAGATGTTCTTGGCCAGCGCTTGCTTGTTGGCGGTCACGGTGAGGTCGACATCGCGGCGCAGGGCGCGGCTGTTCGAGACGACGAAGTGGTTCTTCTCCTTGATGGTCGGGATGTCCTCGAACATCGCCTCGCACTCGTGCGGGTTCAGGCCCAGCGAGGAGAGCATGTAAACCAGCGAGTCGGCGTGGATGTTTTCCTCATGGGCGTGGCGGCCGAGGACCAGCTTCAGCTCCGGCGCGGTCACCACCTCGCGGACCACGTGCAGCACGTTGTCGCCCACGATGCCCTCGGCGGCGGAAAAGTAACCGATGCCCATCTTGATGATCCACCGCTCCACGTCGGTGATCTCGTCGGAGCGCCACTGCTCCACGTCCTTCTGCATCGTGATGTCTTCCGGCTCCCAGTGGTTGGCCTTCATCGTCTTGTACAGATCGTACGCCCACTGGTACTTCAGCGGCAGGATGTTGAAGAACATCGTCTCGCGGCCATTGATCACACGCTTGGAAGCGAAGGCTTGCTCGGCCTTCTCGCGGTCGAGGGTGAAGGTGCGGTTGCCGAGGGTGACGGTCGTGGTGGCGGACATGGCTGCGAAACGGTCTGGGACTGGTCTTGAGAAGGTTGCCGAGGGGCGGCGGGCGGCTGCTCCCGGGAGGCGAGCAGCGTCGGCGAGATTGCCATAAGCGGTTGGTCACGGTCAACGCAGGTTTTCCTCATATGGTATCCACAAATTATTCACAACACTACATCTAGTGGGTGTGCCCCATGAAGCCGCCGCATGAAAAACCTTGGCAACGCGCTAGCCCTTGAAAAATGAAGGCCCTGCGAACCCCTCCCTCAACCCCCGCCTACCACCTCTTGGGGTATGAAAAAATTCGTCATCCCCTCGACACCGATCCCGCTTCGCGAAATTCAAAAAATATAGTCAGGAAATCTGAAATATTCGTGTCGGAATCGCCCCAAAGCGCCCCAATCCGCACCATTAAGGCATCCGAAATTTTAAAATCCGCCCAATGCTGTGCACCTGAGCAGTGTAAGGCAATCACGGATGGAAGATGAAGCCCGGCCGAAGTTTTCGAGCGACTAGGCTGAATCGCTATGCAGAAAGCCCCAACGGGGCGTCATGTGACAGCCCGGGGCAGCGCCCCGGGTGGTGGAGTCGGTAGGAGTCGAGCCCCGAAGGGGCGGAATGCCGGGGCAAGAAGCCGGATACCCTCCTCATCCCGCCCTTTCAGGGCTCGTCACGAAGCCCGCGCTTACCCAGGGCGTTGCCCTGGGCTATCTCATCACGCCCCGTTGGGGCGCTGCTTGTCCGAGAACTTTCCACGAATCCGCTCGATCGTGGTTCCCCTCCACAAAAAAGCCGCCCCATTCCCGGAGCGGCTTTTCGAAATGAGGTAGAGGCTGGGCGCTTGGAAAGCGCCGCCACGGTCAGAACGACCAATCGTGACCTTCCAGTTCGCACACGCAGGCCGTCAGCAGCTCGATGCAGGCCGCCAGGTCCTTCTTGTTCGTGGTTTCGATCGTCTGGTGGATGTGGCGGGTCGGGATCGACACCGCGCCGGCGATCGAGCCGCCCGGCACCATCCGCTGGAGCTGCGCCGTGTCCGTGCCGCCGGCGGCGAGGATCTCCGGCTGCCACTTGATCGAGTTCCGCTCCGCCACGGCTTTCATGTAGGCCACCATGCGGTAGTCGCAGATCACCGAGGAATCCATGATCTTGATCGCCGCGCCCTCACCGAGGGCGGTGCAGCGTTCCTGCGGCGTCGAGCCCGGGACGTCGTAGGCGATGGTGGTGTCCAGGCCGAAGGAGAAGTCCGGCTTGATCTCCAGCGCGGCCGGGCCGGCGCCGCGGAGGCCGATTTCCTCCTGCACGGTGAAGACGGCGTAGAAATCGTAGGACGGCTTCTTCTTGGCCTTCTTGAGCGCCCGCAGCGTCTCGATGAGCAGGAAGACGGAGGCGCGGTTGTCGAGGGACTTCACGTTCACACAATCGCCCAGCTCCATCAGCGGGCTGTAGCGGGTGACGAAATTCCCGACCTCCACGAACTTCTCCAGCTCCTTCTTCGGCATGCCGGTGTCGATGAAGTAGTCCTTGATCTGGGGGACCTTGTTCCGCTCTTCCGGGGACATAATGTGGGTGGGCTTCGAGCCCATCACGCCGAGGATGTCCTTCTTGCCGTGGATGAGGACGCGCTGGGAGGTGAGGGTTTTCGGGTCGAATCCGCCCACGGGATTGAAGCGGACGAAGCCCTTGTCGTCGACATGGGTGACGATGAAGCCGATCTCGTCCATATGGGCGGCGGCCATCACGCGCTTCTCGGAGGACTTGCCCTTCTTGAGGGCCACGACGTTGCCCATGTTGTCGGTGCGGATCTCGTCGGCCAGGCCATCGAGTTCCTTGAGGACGAGGGCGCGGATCTCCTTTTCAAAACCGGGGGCACCGGGGGCTTCGCAAATACGGCTGAGCAGTGCGATGTCGATAGGCATAAAACGAATAGAGCGAATGGTTCTGGCGCGAGATTGGCGAGCGGGGGCCCGGGCACAAGCGTCAAGATGGGAAAGAAACTGGATGGTTTTGGCGCGCAGATGACCTCTCCGGGGCCCGGGCGGCAGCGGGTTCCGCTTGGCGGATGGGCGGCATGGATTACTATCCGGCATGCAGAAACGCTTGCTGATCGATCTGAGCACCTTGCCGGAGGACGGGAAAAACGTCTCCGGAGAGCTGCCAGCGGACATTTTCGACCTCCCGGAAGGGGACGCGAAGGCCACCGGGCCCTTGGAATACGAGCTTTTCGTGCAGCGTTTCGGCTCCGAGCTGCTGCTGACCGGCAGCCTGTCCGCGCCCTTCGAATTCATCTGCGTCCGGACGCTCCACCCCTTCACCCAGACCATCCGGCTGGAAAGCGCGGCGGTGTCCCAGGAAATCACCACCGAGGGGGAGCTCGACGTCACCGAAGCCTTGCGGGAAGAGGTTTTGATCCACTTTCCGATCGACCCGCGGTGCGAGGATGGGGACGAGCCGCAGCAGTGCGAAATCGATTCCCGCTATTTAGCAGTGGACAAACCGGAGGGAGACGATGTAGAGACCGCCCCCCGCGCAGGGACCGACGACCGTTGGACCGCCCTCGACGCGCTCAAGGACCTAAAGGACCAACACTAACCGACTCTACTACCATGGCAGTCCCAAAACGCCGCCAATCCAAGAGCCGCTCGAAAATGCGCCGTGGCGCAACCCGCTGGCGCGCCCCGATCCTCAAGAGCTGCCCGGAATGCGGTACCCGCATCCCCTCGCACATCGCCTGCCCGTCCTGCGGTTACTACCGCAGCCGCCAGGTGCTGACGGTCGAGGCCCTCTGAGGCGCTCTTCTGATGCTTCTTTTCTCCAATCACCGCGCCGGGCTTCCCGGACGCGGTGATTTGGCGTACACCGTTTGCTCAGTTTTCCCGAATATCTCCGCATGAAAGTCGCTTTGGACGCCATGGGCGGTGACCACGCCCCCACCGTGAACATCGTGGGCGCGATCGACGCCCTCCGCCTGTATCCGAATCTCCAGCACCTTTACTTGGTCGGTGACCAGCCGGTGCTCGAGGGGGAATGCGCGAAACATGGCCTCAGCCTCGCCGATCCGCGGGTGAGCATCGTCCACGCGCCCGAGGTGATCGGCATGGCCGAGCCGGGCGCGAAGACCGTGCGGAAGAAGCGCCAATCGTCCATCAGCATCGCGATGGACATGGTGAAGGAAGGCAAGGCCGATGCCTTCGTCTCCGCCGGCAACACCGGGGCCGCGGTGGCCGCCGCGATCCTGAAACTGCGCACGCTGAAGGGCGTGGACCGCGCCGGGATCGCCTCCGCGCTGCCGAACGAGCACGGCCAGTGCAACATCCTCGACGCGGGCGCGAACCCGGAAGCCACTCCGGACCATCTCGTGACCTACGCGGTGATGGGCACCGCCTACGCCCGCCACGTGCTGGGCAAGAAGAACCCGACCGTCGGCCTGATGTCGAACGGTGAAGAGGATGAGAAGGGCACGGCCTTCACCAAGGAGACTTTCAAGCGCCTCAAGGAAACCCCGGGCATCAATTTCATCGGCAATGTCGAGGGCCACGACCTGTTCGAGACCGAACTGGACATCGTCCTGTGCGACGGTTTCCTCGGCAACGTGGTGTTGAAGACCGCCGAGGCCACTGCCAAGGCGGTGTCGAAGTGGCTCAAGACCGAGATCAAGGCCAGCCCGGTGCGGATGCTCGGCGCGGTGATTTCCCAAGGCGCGTTCAAGGCGCTCAAGCAGAAGGCCAGCGCCGAAAGCTACGGCGGCAGCCCGCTGCTCGGCGTGAACGGCGTGGTCATCATCGCCCACGGCGGCTCGACCGCCACCGCGGTGCGGAATGCGATCCGTGTGGGGATGGAGACGGTCGACCATCAGGTCAATCCGCACATCGAGGAGGCGCTTGCTGCCCTGGCGGCATCGAAGTCTCCGGCGGAGGCCTGAGGCTGCGGCTGACTTGGAAGCGTTCCGCGGGAGCTTGTTCCTGCGGGAGGTTTCGTGTGGAGTGGCTGCATGCAGCGGATGCGCATGCTGAATCTGACCGCTGTGGCGGTAGCGTGGCTCGCGGGTGCGGGGGCCATGGTGGCGTCGTTTTTCTTCCTCTACCTCTATTCGAACAAAGCCGACAGCCATCCGGCTTCAGCCGGGTTTCTCGCTTTGGGGCTGGGGGCAATTCACCTGGCGCTGGCGCTAGTGGGGGCGGGAATCTCGGGCGCGTTGTGGAAAGGAACGCCGGTCGCGTTGGCCCGGTGGTCGGTAGTGCCTTATTTACCCCTGTTGGGCATTGCGGTGTCCGCGAACCCGCTGATCGGAGTGTTGCCGGGGTTGATTCTGGGAGGCCTGGTCTTTTGGGCCTACTTGCTCGCGACCCGCTTGTTCGCCGCCCGGCATCGGCAGGGTGTTCATTTCACCGACTGACTCCTTCGTCGGTTTGCATGACGGGTTTCAAGAACCCGTCCGCGCCGTAGGTGATACGGTCGATGGCGATTTGCCGTGAGCCGGTGTAGGGGCCGGGGCCCTTGGCCTCCCAGCGGTGGTAGACGATCAGCCAGCCGAGCTTGGGGTCTTCCACGATGGCGTGGTGGCCGGGGCCCTTGTGGCGGTCGTCGCTTTTCAGCAGCACGCCGCGGTAGGTCCACGGGCCGGTCGCGGAGGTGGAGGTCGCGTAGTGGACGGAGTAGGTGTCGTCCCGGTAGTTTCCGTGGCTGTAGGTCAGGTGGTAGAGGCTGCCGTGGTGGTGGATGAAGGCTCCTTCCGTGAACTGGGGCGGGGTTTCGACCGGGATCTCGCGGAGAATGGAGGTCATCTCCGGTTTCAGTTCGAAGACCCGCAGTTTCGAGCCCGCGCTGCCTCCGGCGTAGAGCAGGGGGCGCTTGTCGGCGGGGTTGATGAACACCATCGGGTCGATCGCTTCGAAGCCATTTCCACCGGAAAGCAGGGGCTTTCCGGAATCCTTGAAGGGTCCGGCGGGGGAGTCGCCGGTGGCCACCCCGATCCGCGAGGGGTGGGTGGGATCCTGCGGGCCGGCTGAGAAGTAGAAGTAGTATTTGCCGCCTTTCGCGACCAAGCAGGGGGCCCAGGCGCCGTGTTTGGCGCGGCCGTCCGCTGCCACCCACGGGATGTCCTTGAAGTCGAGGATCGGGCCGCGCTCCTGCCAGTGGACGAGGTCTTTCGAGGAAAAGGCCAGGAAGGTGCCGCCGCCCTTGCTGCGGGTCGGGTGGAGCCAGAGGGTGCCGTCGATGATCGTGGCGTGGGGATCGGCGCCGGGCATTACCGGATTGGCCGCCATGGCATGAACCGTGAGCAGGAGTAGGGCGGCGAGGGTGGGTTTCATGGCGGATTTCAACCTCCCCCACAACGATCCGCCTGCAACCGTCCTTTCCGGAATGGCAGGGCGGATAGGAGAGAGGGTTTTTTCGGTGGTGAAACGTTCGCCCACCCCGGGCTGGACAACCCGGCCCCCGCCTCCCACTTTCCCCGCCAGACATGAGCGACACCGCCGTCACGATCGCAGGCACCGGCAGCTATGTGCCGGAAAAGGTTCTCTCCAACGCCGATCTGGCCCAGATGGTGGAGACCTCCGACGAGTGGATTTTCACCCGCACCGGTATCAAGGAGCGCCGCATCGCCGCGGAAGGGGAGTTCACCTCCCACCTCGCCACCAAGGCCGCCGAGCGTGCGCTGGAACAGGCGGGCCTCGCGGCTTCGGAGATCGAACTGATCATCGTCGCCACCATCACCCCGGACACCCTGACTCCCGCCACCGCCTGCTACGTGCAGCGGAACCTCGGCGCGGCGAAGGCGGTGGCGTTTGACATTTCCGCGGCCTGCTCGGGCTTCCTCTATGCCATGAAGATGGCGAAGCGCCTGATCGAGGCGGATGCCTTCAAGAACGCGCTCATCATCGGCGCGGAGAAGCTGTCCGCCTTCGTGAACTGGGAGGACCGCTCGACCTGCGTGCTCTTCGGTGACGGAGCCGGTGCCGCCGTGCTGCGTGCCGCGCAGCCGGGCGAGGGCCGCATTCTTGCCACCGAGATGGGCACCGATGGCAACCAGACCCATCTTCTCAACATCCCCGGCGGTGGTTCCGCCTGCCCGATCACCATCGACAACGCCAACGACCACCTCGCCACGCTGGCGATGCTCGGCAAGGAGGTCTTCAAGCACGCGGTCACCCGCATGAAGGAAGCCGCCGAGAAGGTGATCGAGCGTTCCGGCCTCCAGCCGGAGGACATCGCCTGCGTGATTCCGCACCAGGCGAACCTGCGCATCATCGACGCCATCGCCGATCGCCTCGCGGTGCCGAACGAGCGCGTGTTCGTGAATCTCGACAAGTACGGCAACACCTCGGCCGCCGCCGTGGCGATCGCGCTGGACGAGGCGAACCGCACCGGCGCTTTCAAGCGCGGGGACAACATCGTGCTCGTCGTGTTCGGGGCTGGCCTGACCTGGGCGGCGGCCGCGGTGCAGTGGTGAATAGCGCAAGCATTCCTGCCTGCGGGTGGGACGCTCCGCTTCCCGACAACACGCAAATCGGATCGTCCGGGTGGTTTGTGACCTCACCCGGTCACGGGCCGCGCACGCCCACAAGCAGGAATGCTTGTGCTACCTATCCCGGCAGGCTCTCAAGCATCCTTCCGGCGAAGAAGTTCCCGCCTTGACCCGGGGCCGTGGCTAGCAAGTCTCCTGCTCCATGTCCTACCGCACGACGGCGATCGACACCGACAAGATGCCGCCCGGCATCCCGTATATCATCGGCAACGAGGCCGCGGAGCGGTTTTCCTTCTATGGCATGCGCACGATCCTGGTCGTGTTCATGGCGCAGTATCTGCACCTGATGGACCGGATTCCCGGCCATGCGATGAGCAATCCGGAGGCGGTGGAGAAGTACCACCTGTTCGCGAGCTATGTGTATTTCACCCCGCTGCTCGGCGCGCTGCTGGCGGATATCTTCTTCGGGAAGTATCCGACCATCCTGTGGCTTTCGATTGTCTACTGCCTCGGCCACGCGGCTCTGGCGTGCATGGGGTCGTTCGGCTACTCCGGCTGGTGGTTGTTTTCCGGGCTGGCGCTGATCTGCCTGGGGGCGGGCGGGATCAAGTCGTGCGTGTCCGCCCACGTCGGCGACCAGTTCGGGAAACGGAACCACCACCTGATCACGCGGATCTACAACTGGTTCTACTTCTCGATCAACTTCGGCTCGTTCTTCTCGACGTTCCTGACGCCGATCCTGCTGAAGCACTACGGCCCGCACTGGGCCTTCGGCGTGCCCGGGGTGCTGATGGCGATCGCCACCTTCATGTTCTGGATGGGCCGGCACAAGTTCGTCCACATTCCGCCGAGCGGGACGGGCTTCTTCAGGGAATCGTTCTCGCGGGAAGGCCTCGTCGCGCTGGGCAAGCTGGTGCCGTTGTTCGCGCTGATCGCGGTGTTCTGGTCGCTGTATGATCAGACCGGTTCCTCCTGGGTGTTGCAGGCGGAGAGCCTGGACCTGAAGCCGTTTTCCTTTCTCGATTGGAAGATCGAGGCCTCGGGGGTGCAGGCGATCAATCCGATCCTGATCCTGATCTACATCCCGCTGTTCACCTTCGTCGTCTATCCGGCGATCAACCGGGTGTTTCCGCTCACGCCACTGCGGAAGATCGGGTTCGGCTTGTTCCTCATGGCGGCGGCTTTCGGCGTGGTGATGCTGACCCAGACGTGGGTCGATGCCGGCCAACGGCCGTCCGTGTGGTGGCAGCTTCTGGCCTACGTCGTCATCACCGCCTCGGAAGTGATGGTGGCGATCGTGGGGTTGGAGTTCGCCTACACGCAGGCTCCGAAGGCGATGAAGTCCTGGGTGATGGCGTTGTTCTGGCTTTCGGTGTGGGGCGGCAACCAGTTCACCGCGCAGGTGAACCATTTCATCGCCATCCCCTCGGCCTCGCAGAAACAGTTCGACGAGGCCACCGCCCGCCTGGAACCGGATTGGCAGACCTCGCCGCGGACGATCGTGCTGCCCGGCTACGATGGCGTGGTCGGAAACGACGACGACTTCATCGCCCGCTGCAAGCAGGGCGCGCTGGAGGCGCTCGAGGTGCCCGGGCGTTCGATCTACCTCACGGCCGCCGACAAGATCGAGGCGAAGGCTTCGGAGAAGTTCCCGACCAAGGAGGAAGGCGAGGCGCTGCTCTCCGGCATGACCGACCCGTGGGGCAACGCCTTGGATTACGATGTGATCGATTCCGCCCACGCCCGCATCTCCAGCGCCGGTCCGGACCGGAAGAAGAACACGGAATGGGACCTGGGCGTGATGGTTGAGAAAGGTGAAGCGAGCACGGACGGTCCCTGGCTGGCCAACCGCAAGCGTGTGCTGGGCGTCAGCGAGGCGCCGGTGGTGGCGGGCTTCAAGCGCACCGAGTTCTGCGGCGGCCAGAGCAAGTTGGAGGGAGCGGCTTACTTCCGCTTCTTCACCTGGCTGGTGCTGGGCGGCGCGGTGGTGTTCATTCCCTTCGCGATGCTCTATCGCCCGAAGAGCTACCTGCACGATGATGTGGAGTCCGAGGACCATCCCGATCCCTCCGTCGTCACCCACTGACCTTCCTTACCGCTTCTCCGAGTGATCACCGATTCCCACGCTCATCTCGCCAGTCACCGCTTCAAGGACGGTGAGGTTCCCGATCTGGTCCAGCGCGCCGCCGAGGCGGGTGTCAGCCGCATCGTGACCCTCGCGACCTGCCTGGAAGACCTCGAGCCGAACTTGGAAATAGCCGGGCGTTTTTCCGGTGTCCATGCGTGCATCGGCATCCATCCCTGCGACGTGCACTCGGCGCCGGATGGCGCGGTCGAGCGGATCGCCGCGCATGTGAACGACCCGAGGGTGTGCGCGCTGGGGGAGACCGGGCTCGATTATTTCCATCCCGCGCCGGAAGGGTGGGAGGAGGAGGCTTTCCGCGAGCGGCAGCGCGTGTTCCTGCGCGCGCACTTCGAGCTGGCGGCGAAGAGCGGCCTGAATGTCGTGATCCACACCCGCGACAAGACCGGCGACGCCTCGTTCCAGGACGCTCTCGCTATTTATAAAGAGTATGCTGGGAAAACGCGGGCGGTGTTCCACTGCTTCATCGGGCCGTGGGAGAATGCCAGCCAGGTGCTGGAGCTCGACGGGCTGGTGTCGTTCGGTGGCGTCGCGACCTTCAAGAACGCGGCCGAGGTGCGCGAGACGGTGGTGGCCTGTCCGGACGGCACCTTCATGCTGGAAACCGATTCACCCTACCTCGCGCCGGAGCCGCACCGCGGCCAGCGCAATGAACCGGCATACGTCCGCCAGGTGGCGGAACGTCTCGCCGCGCTGCTCGGGAAATCGCTGGCGGATTTCGCGGCGGAAACTTCCGCTACCGCGGCCGGGTTTTTCCGTTTCCGCGGTGGAGCTTGAACAACCGGGCGGTGCCGCGGCGTTTCTTGTAGCAACGGGTCCGGCGCATGACCGCGTTCGGACCTTTCCAATCCGAAACCCTCTTGCTACTCCACTCTCATGACTCCTCTCCGCTTGCTCGCCGTTTCCGCCCTTGCCGTCGCCCTCAGCTCCTGCGGCAACCACGGTGGTGATTCCGCCTACGAGACTTCCAATCCCTACGGCGCGCCGCAGGGGGGTGGCCAGGCCGCCGCCGCGGGCGCGCCGGCCCAGGCCTCGAACCCGACGTATGACACGCCGGCCGCCTATGAGGAAACCACCGGCACGGCCGCCGCTCCGGCACCGGATTCCTCGGTGGTCGATCCCGGCATGACCGCGCCGCGTTCCACCGCGTCCCCCTCGCATGCTTCCGCGCCGAAGCCATCCGCCTCGAAACCGGCGGCTGCCGCTGTGGGAGGCACCACCCACGTGGTGGTGAAGGGCGACACGCTCGGTGGCATCGCGAAGAAGTACGGCGTCAGCCAGAAGGCCATCATGACCGCGAATGGAATGACCAAGGACGTCGTGGTGCTCGGCAAGACGCTCCAGATTCCCGCCCACTGATTTCAACCTCCCAACCTCTTCTCCCCCACATGCGTCCGCTCGCCCTGCTTGCTTTGCTCCCGGTCATCGCCTTCGCCGCGGAGGAGCCCGCGGGCGGGAAAGGGAAGGGGGAGGAGGAGCTTTCGCCGCGCGAGGCCGCCGTGGAGCACATGCTCACCGAGCGTGAGTCCCCCGCGGCGCTGGAGAAGGCGATCGCCGAGGCGAAGAAGCAGGGCGCGTCCGATCAATCGCAGTTCGAGGCGCGCTTCCTCTACCTGGTGGACCGTGGCGATGACGATGGCATTGCCGCGTTGCTGCCGGAGATGCTGAAGCGGAAGGATGCCTTCAAGCTGGAGGACTCCGAGATCTTCGCGGTGAAGGAAGACTGGCTCGCGGTGGTCGAATACGTCTCGGCGGTCGACGCGCGGAAGAAGGGCGATCGCGAGGGCTTCAAGAAGCACATCCTCGAGGCCTTCTGGTTGAGTCCGCGCCAGGGCGCCGCCTACGCGCCGCACATCGAGAAGATGCGGATGGAGGAGGCGATGAAGGAAGTGCAGTATGGCTTCGACCAGGAGTTCGAGCCGCTGAAGGGAAAGCAGAAGGTGAAGCTCAAGGAGCTCACTGCTGGAAAGAAGGCGGTGTTGCTGCACTTCTGGTCGCCATGGAGCCGCGAGTGCGAGGACTCGATGCCGGACTTCGCGGCGGCGGCGAAGGAGTTCGAGTCGCATGGCATCGCGGTGGTGTCGGTGGTTTCCGAAGACGCGCCGAAGGTGTTGGATGAAGCGCGCGCGATGGTCGCGAAGCTCGGTGAACATCCTCCCGGCGCATGGGTGAACGATGATGCGAAGCAGCCGCTCAACCGTTTGTTCCGCGTGCAAGGCATCCCCGTGATGGTGTTGCTCTCGCCCGAAGGGAAGGTGCTCTTCAACGGTTCACCGGGTGATGAAACGCTCTGGAAGGCACTCGCGGGCATCTCGCCGGACATCAAACGGCCCGCTTTGACGGAAGACGCCCCGGTGGAGAAGAAGCCGAAGGCGAAGTGAGCGGTCGCATGCCGCGTGATGGATGCTTCAATGCATCGATCGCGTGGAAAGCCCGTGGTTGCTGGATTCCAGCGCGTTGATGTGTTGTGGAAAGGTGTTTCGTTTTGCTACTAGATGTCTAGTGGTTCATCGGCATGTCGGTGGTGTTGAGTGCCTAATGTTAAATTTTTCCGTATTTTTCACCGGAATGAACTTGACGTATTCCTGAACTACTAGTTTCATGGTGCCAACCAACAAGGCAACACGTCATGTCTCGGCCAACCCATCCTTCCAACCTTGAACTCCAGGCACTGTCGGTGCTGTGGCATGAAGGACCCTCGACGGTGGCGGTGATCCTCGACGCGTTGCCGGATGGAAAGGACCGCGCATACACGACGGTGCTTTCCGTGATGCAGAGCCTGGAACGGAAGAAGTTGGTCAAGCGGGTGCGTGTCGGTCGCGCTCATGTTTACGAAGCTGCATACTCGCAGGAAACGATCGTCCGCAGGGCGACGCATGAGTTCCTTACCAATGCTTTTGGAGGACGTCTCGAAGAGGCGATCCTCGCGCTCCTCTCCGCCGGGACTTTGACACCGGAAGAGAAAACCAACATCGAACGCGAACTCAAACGACACAAAGCCATGGCTGCAAAAAAAACAGCGAAGAAGGCCGCGGCAAAGCCCGCGAAAAAAGCCGCGAAGAAAGCCCCCGCCAAAAAGGCTCCTGCCAAGAAGGCTGCGGTGAAGAAGGCGGCACCGGCCAAGAAGGCGCCTGCTAAGAAGGCACCGGCCAAGAAAGCGCCAGCGAAGAAAGCGCCGGCGAAGAAGGCTGCCAAGAAGGCAGCGAAGAAAGTCGCCAAGAGCGCCAAGAAGGCCGCGAAAAAGGTGGCTAAGAAGACCGTAGCGAAGAAGGCGGCCAAGAAGGTTGCCAAGAAAGCTGCAGTGAAGAAGGTCGCGAAGAAAGCCGCCAAGAAGGCCCCCGCCAAGAAAGCGCCGGCCAAGAAGGCAGCCAAGAGCGCGAAGAAGGTCGCCAAGAAGGCTCCGGCCAAGAAAGCCGCTGCCAAAAAGGCTGCCAAGAAGGCCTAACCCTTCAACCCGCAAACAGAATCGTCACGCCGAAAGCGATCGGACTGTTCGCGTCCACGTAGATGTTTTTGAAAGGCGGGGAGTCTCCGGACTCCCCGCCCTTATTTTTGGGAGCAGCAGGTAGCCGCGCTCGGAAGAGCGTGGGTGGGGTGGATTCTCCCGCACCCTTGTATGGGTGGTCCGCCTCCGCGCCGCGCTTCTTGGAGCCCCGTGGGAGGGCGACGCTTTTCCAGGCTGGGGCGCAGGGACCTTCGGGAGCTTCCCTCGGCTGTTCGCGCTGCGCCCATTGGACCCGATGAAGGGACTGGGACTGCCAGGGAAGAGGTGAATTCACCCGGCCCACGCTCTCACGAGCGCGGCTACCTCTGGCTCGTTTCGGGCCTTTGAAACAAACTTCGTCACGAAATCAAAAAAGGGATTGCATCGCCGGAATCCGGCTCCTAGCCTGCGGCCCCGCAACGGAACGCGCGGTTAGCTCAGTGGTAGAGCACTACCTTGACACGGTAGGGGTCACAGGTTCGAACCCTGTATCGCGCACCATCTTTTCTTCCTGATTCAGGTCGCCCACAAGGCGGCCTTTTTTGTTGGCGGCAGTGGATGATCTTCAAAGGTTGAGCGTCCCCAGCACCGCTTCCTTCCTTGTCAACCTACGGGAAAGGACGCATGGCGGGCGCGGGCGATTTCTGCGATGGTGCGTGCGGACGGGAATCGTTCCCCGACGATACCTGACCCTTGATTCACCCCCCATCCCCCTAAACCCATGAATGCTTCGGCCATTGCCACCCCGGAGCTGTCCGTGTTGTTGCGGCTGCTCGATGATGAAACCCCGGAGATCCGTGAGCGCGTTTCGGCGTGCCTGGCGCGGACGACCGGCGATGTCAGCGATTCGCTGGCGGAGTTGAACTGGGAAGGTTCCCCCGCGGATACCGAACTGCTTTCGAAACTGCTGCTGCCCGCGCGCCGGGAAACCCTGCGCACGGAGTGGGCGATGCCGTCCGGCGGTCTCGGCGACGACTGGGACCAGCTCGAGTACCTGCTTCGCTTGCTTTCCGATTTCCTCCACGACGGCGTGACGATGCGCCAGTCGCTGTCCGACGCGCTCGACCTGCTCGCCGAAGAGGCGGAGGAGAACGGCGGCGCGGATTCGGAGGAGGCGCTGCGCCAGTATCTGTTCGAGTCCGGGCGCTTCCGCGGCAACAAGGAGTCATACTACGACCCGCGTAACTCGGACCTGGCGTTCGTGATCGAAGCCGGCACGTCGAATCCGATCGGGCTGTGCCTGGTGTTTCTCTTCACCGCGCGGCGTCTGGACCTGGACGTCACCGGCGTCGGCTTCCCCGGCCACTTCCTCTGCCGCATTCAGGACGAGGGTCAGCCGGTGATCGTCGATTGCTTCGATTCCGGGAAACGCCACCACCTTGCCTCGCTGCTGGCCGCCCATCCGGAACTCGGCCGCGAACAGCGCGAGGCGCTGAAATTCGCCGCCGAGCCGAACATGATCCTGAACCGCGTGCTGCTGAATCTGGCTTCGTCCTTCGCCGGGCTGAAGCAGGAGGAGGACGCGGCGTTGATCGCGGAATTGCGCGAGACGCTGGATTGAGCGGCGTTTCCGGCGCGGGCTCTTCTTTCGTGCGGCTCCGGGAGCCCGACCCGGGCCGCGGGTTTGGCGCAGGTTTTTTTCGTTCTTGCCACCGGGAAAAAGCGGGTCAGTCTCCGCCCCCCGCCGGAGCGAATGGTTTTTCCGGCTTTATTTGGTCGCCTGGCGCTGTCATCGCTCGGGGCTGCCGAATCCCCGTCACGCGCATGGACACGCCTCCCTTCTCCGAACTCGGGCTTCCCGAGGAATTGCTCGCCGCCATTGAATCCCTGGGTTTCGAGCGCCCGTCGCCGATCCAGGCGCTTTCCATCCCGGTGGCTCTCACCGGCTCCGACTTGCTCGGCCTTTCCCAGACCGGCTCCGGCAAGACCGCGGCCTTCGCGCTGCCGGTGCTGGCGAAGATCGACCTGAAGGTGCACGCGCCGCAGGCGCTGATGGTGTGCCCGACCCGCGAGCTCGCGGTGCAGGTCTGCGAGGAAGTCCACCGCCTCGGCGAAAAGATGCGCGGCCTGCGCGCGGTGCCGGTGTACGGTGGCGCGCCGATGGACCGCCAGCTCCGCGCGCTGCGGGACGGTGCCCACATCGTGGTGGGAACCCCGGGCCGCCTGCTCGATCACGTGCGCCGCGGTTCCTTCGATACCTCCCGGATCGCCCACGTGGTGCTGGATGAGGCGGACCGCATGCTCGACCTCGGTTTCCGTGAGGAGATGGAGGAGATGCTCGCGGCCCTGCCGAAGGAGCGCCAGACGCTGTTCTTCTCCGCGACGATGAGCCAGGGCGTGAAGCGCCTGATCGAGCACTTCGGCCGCGATCCGAAGACGGTGAAGGTGGAGCAGAAGTCGATGACCGTCTCGACCATCGACCAATCGTGCATCGAGGTGCGTGAGCGCTCGAAGGTGGAGGTGATCTCCCGCCTGCTCGACATGGAGGCCCCGAAGCTTGCGATCATTTTCTGTAACACCAAACGCGCGGTGGACGAGTGCACCGAGGCGCTGCTGGCGCGTGGCTATTCCGCCGACCGCCTCCACGGTGACATCACCCAGCAGATGCGCGAGCGCGTGCTGAAGCGTTTCCGCGACGGCATCATCGAGGTGCTCGTCGCCACCGATGTGGCCGCGCGCGGCTTGGACGTCGAGGACATCGAGGCGGTGTTCAACTACGACCTGCCGCAGGACCCGGAGGATTACGTGCACCGCATCGGCCGCACCGGTCGTGCCGGTCGCAGCGGCCGCGCGGTGAGCTTCGTGTTCGGGCGTGAGATCCACCGCCTGGAGATGATCGAGCGCTACACGCGCCACCCGATCCGCCGCGAGCGCGTGCCGTCCCAGGAGCAGGTGGAGGGCAAGCTCGCCGACCAGCTTTTCGAGGAAGTGAAGGACCGCCTCACCGAGTCGAAGTTCAATTCGTACCAGGACCAGATGGACCGCCTGCTCGAGCAGGGCTTCACGCCCACCGACGTGGCGAGCGTGCTATTCACCATGCTGCGCGAGTCCAGCGGCCGTGAGTTCGGCGAAATCGCGGAGGACCGCGAGGAGCCGCGCGAGCGCCGCCGCCCGGGCGATCGTCCGGTCCGCGAGCCGCGTGAACCCCGCGAGCGCGCGCCGCGCGGCGACGACGCGGACATGACGCCGCTGTTCTTCTCGCTCGGGAAGATGCATGGCGTGCGTCCCGGTGAAATCGTCGGCATGCTCTACGGTGAAGCGGGTCTGCCGCAGGGCTCCATCGGCCACATCAAGCTGTTCGACAAGCACAGCCGCATCGATGTCCGCACCGAGCACGCCGAGCGCCTGCTCCAGATCGTGAAGGGCATCAAGCTTCGCGGCCGTCCGTTCATCCTGGATTACGATCGCGGCCCGGGCGACCGGACACGCGGCCACGGCCACTGAGTTCCATCGGATGAGGCTTCCCCGGCAGCGATTTGGCTGGCGGAGAATGCATTCCGGACGTGGACAGCCCACGGTTCCTGCGCCATCATCGCGGCGTGAAAATTGAAACGATCGCGGTGGTGGGTGTGGGGCGCATGGGCGCGAACATGGCCCGCCGGCTGAAGGACACCGGTCACACCGTCAGTGCGGTGTATGACGTGAAGCATGAGCTGGCGCAGGCGCTGGCGACCGAGCTGGGCTGCGGTGCCCCGGGGACCTTGCGGGAAACGGCGGCTTCGGCGGACCTGGTGATCACGGTGGTGACGGATGATGCCGCGATGCGCGGGATTTTCGCCAAGGAGGGAGATTCCCTGCTGATCGATGCCACCGGCAAGGTGTTCATGAACTGCGCCACCGTCAGCCCGGCGGTGCACGAGGAGATTTCCGCGGTGTGCGAGGAGGTGGGTGCGTCCGCGCTCGAGGCATGCATGGCCTCCAGCATCACCCAGGCCCGCAATGGCACGCTGTACCTGATGGTGGGCGGTGATGCGGAAACGTTCGGCCGGGTGGAGTCGATCTTGAAGGATTTGTCGGCCTCGCTGCGCCACGTTGGCGGCGTCGGCCAGGCGGCCAAGGTGAAGGCGCTGGTGAACATGGTGATGAACATCAACACCGCGGGTCTTGCCGAGGGACTGGGGCTCGGAGCCGCTCTGGGGCTCGACCTTGCGATGCTGAAGGAGGTGTTTTCCCAGACCGGCGCGAATTCCCGGGTGCTGGAAACCGATGGTGACGACATGATCGCCCGTGAGCACGATTGTTTCTTCTCCGCCAGCCACGCCGCGAAGGACAGCGGCATCGCCAACGCGCTCGCCGCGGAAGCCGGGGTCGAGGTTCCACTTTCGCGCGCCACCGAGGCGCAGTACCGTCGCTTGATCGATCTCGGTCTTGGCGAACTCGACAAATCCGGCATCGCCGAAATCACTTTCCCCGGACGCTCCGCTTGATCCCATGAACCTTCCCGAATTCCGCAACCGCCACGGCGAACGCATCGACACCGCCTTCCACCCCGCGCCGCGCGAGGATGTCCTCGTGCTGCTCGGCCATGGCGTGACCGGCAACAAGGACCGCCCGCTGCTGGTGGCGCTGGCCGAGGGGCTGGCGAAGCGCGGCTGGCCGTGCCTGCGTTTTTCTTACACCGGTAGCGGTGAATCCGAGGGCACCTTCGCGGATGTGACCATCACGAAGGAAACCGAAGATCTCACCGACCTGATCAACGCGCTGCCGGAGGGCATCCGCGTGGCCTACTGCGGTCACAGCATGGGCGGAGCGGTGGGCGTGATCACCACCGCGGCCGATCCGCGCATCCGTGTGCTGGTGACGCTTTCCGGGATGGTTTACACCGCGAACTTCGTCGAGCGGGAGTTCGATGACATCGTGCCGGGTGAGGGGGTGATGTGGGAGGATCCCGCGTTCCCGCTGACCCAGGCCTACGTGGACGATCTCCAGACCATCGGCGACACGCTGGACGTGGCGGCTGAGGTGGAGGTGCCGTGGCTGCTGGTCCACGGCACGGAGGACGACATCATTCCGGTGCTGGACAGCGAGGACGCCTATGCTGCCGCCCAGTGCGACAAGCATCTCGTGGAAATCGAGGGCGCGGACCACGTGTTCGATGACGCGAGCTATCCGCGGGTCATTGACGAGGTGGACGCGTGGCTGAAGGAGTATCTGTAATCCTTCAAGGAGTGGCGGATTTCGGTCCGCCATTTCCTGGAGGAACCTCATGGCTCCGTGATGATCGGTTCCCTTCGGGTTCCGATGGTCGCGGAGCGGTGGGATGTCGTTTGAGGCATGGCTCCTCGAGAGGAGCCACTCTTTGGGGCGCTCAGGTGGCCGCCTCGGGCTTCTTGCGCTTGTTCTTCAGCATCCCCGCGAGGCGGCGCCAGGCGAGGGCGAACCCGGTGTAGACCAGCACCACGGTGGCGGCGCAGGTGAGGGCGGCCACGAATTGTCCGAACGCGCCACCGGCTTCCCCGGTGTGGATCCAGCGCACGAACTGGCGCATCTTGCCGCCGGTGGTGGCCTTCTCGAAGCTGTTCTCGCGGGCGGTTACCGTCATGGTTTCGCGGTCGATAGTGACCTTCACCTTGCGATCCGGACGGCCACGGCCCGCGTCGGCGAGGGTGGCGGTGATCGGCTTGGTGGTGTCGCCGGGGAGATCGAGGGTGATGGTTTCCCACGCGGGCATTTCCTGCTTGGCGATGTCGAGCGCCTGATTCAGGCCGTCGGCCACGATCGGACGATTCTCCTGCTGGCTGCGGCCACGGCGGCCACCGCCTTCCCCGCCCATGGCGGAGCCTTCGCCACCTTCCCCACGGGGGCGGCGGCGCTCGCTGCCTTCAGCTCCGGCAGAGGCATCACCCTCGCGGGGCGGTCGATTGCCATCCATGCTGACGCCATTGCCCATGGGGGTTTCTCCACCTTCGGGGCGCGGACCGCGTTCGCGTCGCTCGCCTTCCATGGTGACACCATTGCCTCCGGTGGCATCGGCTCCGTCGGGGCGAGAACGGCGGCGTTCTCCACCTTCACGGCCTTCACCACGCGGGCGGTTTTCGGTTTGGGCTGCGCCTTCGCGGAGAGCGCCACCGCCTTCGCCGCCGCCCGGAGGTCCCTGGCGTGCGGGTGGTTCCTCGCCCACGGATTTGAACATCAGGCGGTTCGCCCACGGGTAGGCCATGATGGTGCCGGTGAGGATGATGAGCAGCAGGAACGGCGCGGCCCAGAAACCGGCGAGATTGTGCCAGTTCCAATCGCGGGCGCGGCCCTTGAGACGCGGCTGCGGCAGGGTCACCGCCTTGAAGGCTTTCTTGGAGAACTTCCGCGGGATCCACAGGACGAGGCCGCTGAGCAGCAAGAAACCGAACACCAAAGATGCGGCGGCGGTGATCTGGCCGCCGATATTGCGCCAGGTGAGCGGTTGGTTCGGGCCCTCGCCTGGGCCGCCTTCCGGGCGTCCTTGGCCCGCACCCATGCCTTCACCACGGGCAGGTGCCTGGCCTCCCGGGCCTTGGCCTGCCTGTCCTTCTTGCCGTGCAGCGGGCCAGGTCAGCCAGCGGTGGATGGATACCACCACTTGGAAAAAACGGCGGGTGCCCTCCGCGCCCTTGCCGAGGGATTCACCGGTGACCGGATGGAACAACTGGCGTCCCTCGCGTCCGGCTTGGAACACGGCGGGATCTTCCGGATCGGACGAGAGCAGCAGCGTGGTCGGGCGGCCGCTGGTTCCGGAGGCTTTGTACGCCGCCACCAGTTCCTCGGGGCCCGCGGGCGTGCCGGTGGCGGGGGCTTTCGCCGTGACGATCTTGGATTCCGCCCGGCCGATGATCTGCGTCTCGAAGGACATCAGGATGCCGGTGACAGCCAGGATGAGGATGACGATTCCGGCGACCACGCCGGTGGCGAGGTGGGCCCAGAACAAGCAACGGCGGAGGGTGGGATGAACCATTGGAGGGAAAATCCTAAATTCTAAATCTCAAATTCCAAACGGAGAGGGGAGAATCTCCGCGCTGGCGCCCGGATTTTCTACTAGAACCCTAGTAATGGCGGTTGGTTGCCGGAAAAACGGGGCCGGATCTCACATTTCCGCCCATTGGCGGAGGAGGTTGTGGTAGACGCCGGTGAGGGCGACGCCGGACGGGTGTCCGGGCACGTCCGCGGCGAGGCGCTGGATGGCGACGTCCATGTCGAACATCATCGAGCGCCGCTGGTCGTCGCGGATCAGGCTCTGGAGCCAGAAGAAGGAGCACAGCCGGGTGCCGCGGGTCACCGGGGTGACATGGTGGAGGCTGGTGGAGGGGTAGAGCACCAGGTGGCCGGCGGGGAGCTTCACGCTCTTGCTGCCGTAGGTGTCCTCGATGATGAGCTCGCCGCCGTCGTATTCCTCCGGCTGCGCGAAGAACAGCGTGCAGGAGAGGTCGGTGCGGATGCGGTGCGGGGTGCCGGGGATCTGGCGGATCGCGCCGTCCACGTGGGTGCCGAACTGCTGGCCGCCGGAGTAGCGGTTGAACATCGGCGGCAGGAAATGCAGCGGCAGCGCCGCGGACATGAAGAGCGGGTTGGCGGAGAGCGCCTTGAGGATCCATTCGCCGACCTGGCGGGCCACCGGATGATTCACCGGAAGCTGCATGTTGTCCTTCACCTGGCTGGCTTGGTAGCCGGCGGTGCCCTTGCCGTCCGTCCATTCGGCGGCATCGAGGAGCGCGCGCGCCTCGGACACTTGTTCGGCGGTGAGGACATCGGGGATGCAGAGGATCATGGGGAGAGGGAGTGAGTGTTCCGAAAGCCTGGTCCCGGCACCTGAAAGGCCCCGCCCCTCGCGAGAGAGGCGGAGCCGTTCAAGCAACCAATCGAAATCGGGATTAGAACGTGAAGGTCGAGCTGAGGACGACCGAGCGGCCGGTCCCCGGCACGAAATGGCCGCCGCTGAGGCGATCGATGTACTCCTTGTCGGCCAGATTGTAGCCGTTCAGGCGAAGCGTGACGTTGTCGTTCACCTTGTAGGACAGCATCGCGTCGAAGGTGGTGAAGTCCGGGGCAAGCTGGCGGGTGGAGCGGTTGTTGTTGTTGAAGCGCTCGCCCGTGTACTGGGCACCGTAGCCGATCGTGAAGCCCTTCGGCAGGTCATGCGTCGACCAGATGTTGAAGGAGTTCTCCGGCGTGTTCATGAGCTGGTTGCCAACCTCCAGCTTGTTCTTGGACTTCGTGATCTCGCTGTCGAGGTAGGTGTAACCGCCGATGACCCGCCAGGTTTTGGTGATTTCCCCGGTCGCACCGATTTCGAAGCCGCGCACCCGCTGTTCGCCGTCCAGGACGACCACGTCGCCGTTATTGGTGGGGTCTTCGGTGCGGGCGTTGGTCTTGTCCGTCTGGAAGATGGCGGCCGTGAGGAGCAGCTTCTTGTCGAAGAGGTCCCACTTGGTACCGAGCTCGACGGTGTTGCTCTTCTCCGGATCGGTGTTGATGCTGTTGGTGGCCGTGGCGGTGTTGGCCAGCGTCAGGCCTTCCGCGGACGGGTTGAACGAGGTGCCGTAGCCCAGGTAGATGCTGCCGTTGTCGCAGGGCTTGTAGGTGAGGGCCGCGCGCCAGCTGTACATCTGGTCTTCGCGGCTGAGGGCGGTATAGGCGTGGGCCGCGGTGGTGGAGAGGTAGTCGGTGCTGAAGTCCTCGTAGCGGACACCGCCGCTCAGCATCCACTGTTCGCCGAACTTGATGGTGTCGAAGGCGTAGAGGGCGACGGTGTCGGAGGTCACGTCCGTACCGGCGCCATCACGATAGATGGCGGGGGAGTAGCCCGGGATGTAGGGGCTCGGGTAATAGAGGTTGGTGTCCTGGAGGAGACCGGCGTTGGCGTCCACCCGGTTGTAGTTCTTCGAGGTCTCGCGGGTCACCTCGAAGCCGCCGAGCAGCTCGTGCTTGAACGGTCCGGTTTCGAAGTCGTAGCGCAGCTCGGCGACGTTGGTGAGGATGGTGTCGACCTGGTCGCGGGTCTTCCAGTCGGTGCGGCGGACCGTGGCGGACGGGTAGGGCGGCGTGTTGTCGAAGCGCGGCGAAGTGGTGATCGAGTCGCGGTCGGTGATGCCGAAGCGGGTGGTGTTGCGGAACTTCAGCTTCTCGTTGAAGTCGTGTTCGAACACGGAGGTCGCCATGTGGGTGGCGATCTTCTCGTAGTCGCGGTTGAGCACGCCGTACCAGTTGTTGAAATCGACCGCAGGGATACCCGGCGTCAGGCCGGTGTTGTTGCTGGTGCGGGGCACCCACGGCAGACCGTTGTCCGGGGTGTTGTCCTGGCCGAGGTAGAAGTAGCTGAGCGTCCAGCGGGTCTCGGTGTCCAATCCGAAGGCGATCGAGGGAGCGATGCCCCAGCGTTCCTGATCGACGTGGTCACGACCCGGGGTGTCCTGGGTGTGGTACATGCCGTTGACGCGGAAGGCGGCACCCTGGATCTGGGGGATCGCCTGGTTCACGTCGAAGGTGGTGCGGCCGTAGTTGTCCGAGCCGCCGCCGAGCATGAGCTCGTAGGCGTTCTTGTCCAGATGCGGGGTCTTGCTGGCGAGGTTCACGGAGCCGCCGGTGGAGCCGCGGCCGGAATTGGAGGAAGAGGGGCCCTTGGAAACCTCGACGGATTCGAGATTGAAAGGATCGCGGCTGTAGCCGCCGAAATCGCGGACGCCGTCCACAAAGAGGTCGGTGCGGGCGTTGAAGCCGCGGATGGAAAGGTTGTCTCCGTTCGGGACGCCACCTTCACCGGCCTGCATCGTGATGCCCGGGACATTCTTGAGCACGTCGCGAAGGGAGGTGGAGCCTTGCTCCTTCATCACTTCCTTCGGCACCACCGTCACGGTCTGCGGCACGTCGCGGAGTGGGACCGTGTACTTCGTGGTCTGGAGCTTCTCCGGCTTGTAGAGGGACTGGCGGACGGCCTCGACCACCATGTCACCGAGGGACTGGGCTTCGCCTTCCTGCTTCTTGTCGTCTTTCTTCTGCTCGGGCTGGGCTGGAGCATCGGCGGCGAGGGTGGTGCCGGTGGCAAGGAAAGCACTGAGCGCCAGCACCTCCCGTGTTGAAACGGGGGGGCGGAGATTGGATTTCGGTGTCATGGAATTCGGTTTGGAAAGCGGGCTTGCTTCCCGGAGGCCGGAAAGCGGCTGGAAATGAGAATGAGTCTCATTAGCGCATCAAGCCTTTTTGTTGGAAATGTCGTTTCCACCCGTGGCCGCGTCCCCTCCTTGGGGGAGGGGAAGGGACGCGGCCTTTTGGGCAACCGATGTCCAAAATGGATCCAGAAACCGGATCAGAACTTGAAGTTGGTGCTGATCATGAACGACGCGGGCGCGCCTGGATTGTAGCGCTGGCCGTTGTTGTTGATGCTGGAGATGTACTCGCGGTCCAGCAGGTTGTAGATGTTGGCGCGGACGTTGATGTCCTTGGTGAAGTCATACTGCACCATCGCGTCCACCACCGCGTAGCTCGGCACCTTGATGGTGTTCGCCGCGTTGACGAAAACGGACTCCTGGTAACGGACGCCCGCGCCGACCGTGAAGTTGTAGGGCAGCTTGTAGGTGGTCCAGAGGCTGCCGGAGATCTTCGGCATCAGCGTCAGGTCCTTGCCGTTGTTGGCGGCTCCCTTTTGGTCGAGTTCACCGTGCATGATGGTGGCGTTGGCCAGCACCTGCCATTCCTCGGTGATCTTGCCCGCCACGCCGAAGGTGGCGCCGTTGATCTCCTGGCCGCCGTCCACCGAGTACTCGGTGGTGGGGCCGGAGCTCGGCAGGGCGTAGATGACGTTCTTGTTCTCGGTGTGGAAGACCGCGCCGGTGACGGTGAGGGCGGACTTGAAGAAGTCCCACTTCGCGCCGAGTTCCACATTGGTGGACTCCTGTGGATCGAGGTTGGGGCTGTTCTGGTTGGTGCCTGATTCGCTCAGGGTGAAATTGGCGGTGCCCGGAGGCGTCTGCGAGGTGCCGTAGCCGAGGTAAATGCTGCCTTCCTTCACCGGCTTGTAGGTCAGGGCGATCTTGCCACTGAAGAGCACATCATCCGAGGTCTGGTAAACGAGGCCGTCCGGATTGCTGGCGGAGGTCGCGGAAACAGCCGTGTAGCGGGTCTTGTAGCTGTCGAAACGGCCGCCGCCGCTGAGCTGCCAGTGCTCACCGAACTCGATCGTGTCGAAGAGGTAGGTGCCCACGGTGTCGGTCGAGCCGATCGTGTGGTAGGTGGGATGGCGCTGCGGATTGTAGCCGACAATCGGCTGGTAGGGATTCGGGATCCACGGGTAGGGGAGGCCGGTGGGATTGGTGCCGACCCCGGTGATGGTGGGGCTGTACTGCTCGTCCCAGGTGTATTCGAGACCGCCGACGAGCGAGTGCTTGAGCGGTCCGGTGTCGAATTTCGCGGTGATGCTGGTTTGGTTCGAGAAGATCTTGTTCTCGCGGTCGTTGCCCTGGCGGCTGCGGGTCACGGTGTTCGTGCCGGCATTGTAGCCGAGGCCGCTCACCACCGCGAAACGCTCGGCCTCGCTGTAGCGGGTCTGGTTGCGGATGGTGATGTGATCGTTGAGGTCATGTTCGATCCGGATCGTCCCGGCATCCTGCGTGACGTTGTCGAAGTCGGCGTAGACGTTGCCGTAGTAGGTGTCGCGGGGAACGGGGATCGGATAGCCGTTGCGGGCGGGCAGGCCGTAGTCCGGCAGGTTGTCCTGCTCCGAGTGTTGGTATTGGAGGAACACGCGCGTCGGCGTGTCGAGGCCGAGCACGAAGGACGGGGCCAAGGCCCAACTGTTTTTCTCCACGTAATCGCGGCCTGCCACGCCGCCGGACTGGTAGAGGCCGTTGAGGCGCATGGCGGTGCCGCGGGTCCAGGAGCCTTCATCGCCGAAGGCCAGGCTCTGGTTCACGTCCACCGTGTTGCGGAAGCGGTCGCCGCTGGCATAGGCCACCGATCCGGCGTAGAAGTCCTCCAGCTTCGGAGTCTTGGTGGCCATGTTCACGTAGCCGGAAGCGGTGCCGCGGCCGACGTCCGAGCCTGTCGGCCCGAGGAAGGTTTCCACGGCTTCGAGGTTGTAGGTGTCGCGGGTGCCGAGGCCATCGTCGCGGACGCCATCGACGAAGATGCTGTTGCTGGCGTTGAAGCCGCGCATGGTGAACATGTCGCCCGCGGTGCTGCTGGCACCGCCGCCTTCGCCAGCCTGGATGGAAATGCCCGGCACGTTGCGGAGGACTTCGGTGAGGCTGGTGGCCCCCTGGTCCTCGATCACCTTCTTTGGCACCACGGTCACCGTCTGCGGCACGTCGCGGAGCGGGACGGTGTATTTCTGTGAGGTGACGTTCTCCGGTCGGTAGAGGGACTGGCGGACGGCCTCGACGACCATGTCACCCAGGCTCTGGGGACCTTGGGCCTCCTGGGCGTCCTTTTTCTTCTTCTCGTCTTCCTTCGGCTTGGCGGGGGCATCGGCGGCGATGGCGTGGCCAGCGGCCAGCGGCCAGCAAAGCGGTCAGGGCGATCGTCTCGCGGGCCGAGAGGGGAGTCTTGAGCAGGGCAGGCTTCGATTTCATGAGTGCGGGGAACGCTCGCAAGCGTCTGAAATGAGAATGCGTCTCAATATCAACAAAACAGCAAGCGTGATCCATTCTCAATAATGACGGAAATGTAATGTTGGCTGTAACAGCCAGAAAATGAGCGACCTAATTGCCCTGGTGCTGCTCTGCTGGTCAGTTGGAACGACCGCAGTTGCCTGCTCTGATAGCCCCCCAAACTGCACAAATGGCGGCTTCCGCCCCCCGATTTGACTCTACTGGGACCCGATGCTCTGGGGTGTGGTCGGGAAAAGGCTTCCACGTCCATCGGGCGGGGCTCCAACCGCCGAGGGCAATTCAGGTGGCTCATATTCCGTGGACTGACCCTTGTTGCTGCGGAGCCCGGATTTCCCAAGCCACTGGTCCCGGCTTGGATCCGGCAACGCATCGACCTTGGCCCGTGTGGCGGCATCCGCTTGCTCGTAAAGGCTCCAGAGGCGCAAGACGATCTGGGGCCCTTTGCGACCGGTGATCCGTTTTCCCCACAGGCTGGCAGTGACGAGATCGTTGTCCTCCAGATACCACTCGGCCACTTTCGTGTAGCCTTCGTTGTAGCGGCTGCTGTTCTCCACCCGCGTGAGATAGTCCTCCAGTGCCTTGCTGTCTTCTCCCGTTGCTCCTTCGGCCAAGGCTTTCAATGCTCTCCCGAAGTCCTGGTCATCGTCCAGAGTTTCGAGCCGCATCAGCTCCTTCCGCAACCGTGGAGTTCCTTGCGGTGGGCGTGAATCCACTCGTTGTTTCGGCGGGGGTTCCTGCGAATCGCCCCCGTTCCGATGGGAACGGAGCGTGCCCTTCCGGTCCGCGGATTTCGGATCTTCAGGACGGTCGCATGAGGCGCACAGAAGCAGGATCATGACTGTGCCGCGGCGCATCCACTCTCATCGCTGCCCGATTCCTGGGCTCAAACAAGTCGAATCCTCCGGCGCGTTGGGGCAATTTGGGCCGCTCGTATGCGGTGGGCAATCCCTAGTCGTTGCCAAACCAGTGGCCCAGCTCATCTGGGCGGTTGCCCTGCCTGGTGCTTCCAGGCCGCTGCCAATCGTGCCGGTGTCCATCCCACGACGTCGGAGACCTGGCCGTCACCGATTTCCACGATGCGCTCGACTCCGTCGGAGCGGCGGATGACATCCACGCTGAAAAAGGGGCTGCGAATGCGAGACGCGGCTTCAACGACAATATCTGGGACCGGTTGATTGGGATCGTTCGAGAACGGTATGCCGAGGATCACGAAATACCGGACCTCGGACTCGGGGATAAAATCCTCCACCTCGCGGACGCAAAAACCGCCTTCAATCTCGCCGCGAAACTTGACCATGTCCGCCACCAGCCGTCCGACGCCCTCGGTGGAGCGCAGGATCGAGCCGGAGTCGGTCTTGAGCGACTTCACGTGATCCTTGATGAAATAGGCCTCCCAATCGAGGGCCTTGAGTTCCGAGGCCAAATCCGCATCGGGCGGAAACGTGACCGTTCGTGGGGTGAATTCGGCAATGAAGGGATACCAATTCGGCAGGTGGTGGCAGGCGAGGTAGGTGTCCGCCCCGGTCAAGGGCATGGCTCCGGTGGCGGAGACCGCCTCGCAGAAGGCCCGATAGTCGGCCGCGTTCATCATCCAGCCCCGGTAGACGACGGTTTCGTCGGGTTCCGGCCGCGGGTGGATTCTCCGCTCTCCCATCTGCAGGTATTCGATCGAGACAACGGAGGTCGGGAATCCCGCTTCGCGGAAGGCTTCGATTTGATCGAGAAACGCCTCATCCGGTTTACGGGGCTCGATCACGTCGCTCGGGAAGATGAAGCGGAGCCGATGGGGTTGTGGGGCGGGCATGGGTGATTGCTTCACGGCTACCGGGAGATGCCAACGATGGCGAGAGATCTCGACCGGGAGCGGACCGCGGGTCCCAAAAACAAGAAAGCCACCGGAGATCCGGTGGCTATTCTGTGCCGAGATGGCGACCCGTAAGGGAGTCGAACCCTTCTTGCTAGAATGAAAATCTAGAGTCCTAACCGATAGACGAACGGGTCGTTGGTCGCGGTGCGGGCGGAAGGAAGCATGACGCCCGCATGGCGTTCAAGAGGAAAAACGGAAGCTTTGGGAAAATTTGTAGTCTCTCCGCCGCTGGAAATCAAGCCGCGGAGAGACCTAGGCCGTGGTCCGATTTCCGGTCAGAGGACCTTCGCGGCCTGGTAGTAGACCTTCTTTCCTTCCAGCGGCTGTCCGTCGCGGGACTTGAGCTTGGAAAGATCCAGCTCATGGATCTGTCCGGCGGTCAGCTTCAGCGTGATCGTCAGATCCCGTCCATCCTTGGAAACCATGACGCTGTCCGGATCCACCGTGGCGGGGTCGGTCTTCGGCGAACCGTAGTCCTCGTGATAGGCGTATCCGTAGCGCTGGATCGCGATGGAGGGCGGGGTGCTGTCCAGCGGCTGGCTGAGGTGCAGGGTGAGGGTTTGGCTTTGGGCGGCCTTCCCCTGCTTGCACGACATCACGGTGAACGCGGATGCGATATCCTGCGGAACAATCTTCACCAGACCGCGGTCGCCCGCCCAAGAGAGGTGGGTTTTCCCGACCCAGAGCGTGCCATCCGGAGCGAAGGCGAGGCGATGGTTGCCATTGCCGAGCGAGGTGCCGTCGAACATCGGGACCAGCGCGCCTTGGCGGAAACCGCCGACGTCATCCGGCAGATAGCGGACCATGCGCTTCTGGTTCATCTCGCCGATCAAGACGTTCCCGGCATAGGGGCCCCACGAGGGCGGGATGACCACCGGTTGGGTGGGGGAGTTCGCGAGATCGCCCTGGGGGAAGCGTGCGGATTCCACGGTACGCAGGCTTTCCAGCTTGGCCACCGGGAGCTTCAGCGGATCGCCGTCCTTCCAATCCTTCCGCCACACCAGCGAGGCAGGTTGGCCGTAGAAGCCGCCTCGTTTCACGACATAGAGCGGGGAGGTGCCCCGCCAGTCGCCCTGGTTGTCCGTGATCAGCAGATTGCCGTCCGCATCGAAGCCGATGCCATCGGGCGAGCGGAAACCGCAGGCGAAGGGCTCCATCTGCTTGCCATCCGGGCTGAGGCGCAGCACCCAGCCGCGCCAGGCGACGCGGGAATACATGCGCCCCGCTGATTTCGACTGCTTCTTCCAATCGGGGGAGTTGACCATCTGCTGGCGGTTCAGGGCGCCGATGTCCGACCACGGGCCGCGGACCTCCGGAGCGGTGCCCGCGCCATTCGAGGCCAGATTCAGCGAGATGTAGAGTGAACCGTCCTTCGCCTTCACCGGGCCGAAGGCGAACTCGTGATAGTTCCCCGTCATGCCGAAGCCATCGAAGACCGTCTCGTAATCGTCCGCCGTTCCATCGCCGTCCGTATCGCGGAGACGGGTCAGCTCGGAGCGTTGCATGACCAGCCAGGACGAGGTGGTTTCCGCCAGCACGCCGAGCGGTTCGTGCAGGCCTTCCGCGAAACGGCTCCAGGTTTTCTTCGCGGGATCGAAGATCAGCGCCTCGCCGCGATGGAAGACGGTGGCGACCCGGCCATCCGGCAGCACGTCGACCCCGCCGATCTGCGGGTCCACGCCCTCGGGCAGCGGCATGGGTTCGATCTTGAACGACGGGGCGGCCAGCGCCGCGGCCGCGGTGGCGAGCAGGATGAGGGAGGTGCAGGGGGCGGTTCTCATTTCCAACGGCTGGTCAGGGTGAAGGATTTCGCGTGGTCGGCCGGCACGGTCAGGCCGCCGGTGCTGGATTGGAGGGTGCCTCGGGCGGGCGGGGTAAGGGTCAGCGGCACGGAGGCATCGGTGGTGAACTCGCGTTCGATGCCGCTGCCATCGGACAGGGCGTGGATGGTTTCGGTGTAGCGAACGCCCTCGCGCACGTAGCGGAAGGTCGGGAGGCCATCCTTTACGCTGTAGCCGAGGAATTTCGGTGCGGCTGAGGTCGGCGATTTGCCGGTTCCGATGGCCGCTGTGGTCTCACGGTAGACGACGTTGCCCGTGATCGTCGCTTGGGAGGACCCGTTGCCCTTCCAATACGGGGCGCCATCGATGAAGCCGCCGGTCCACACGTAGCGGAGGCGGCACTCCGCCGCGTCGAAGCAGTAGGAGATCTTTCCCGGCAGGGCCACCGCGATGGCCGCGGGCGAGCTGTCCGGCAGGAAGATCCGCTGGATCTGCGGACCGTCTTTCGGGGGTGGTTCGATGAATTCCCCCTTGGTCGCCTTCTCCTTCTTGCCGGAGGTGGTTTTCAGGATCCAGGCGTGCAGCTCCGTGAGCGTGGGCGTGCCGAGGTGGGCCATCGAGGGCATCTCGATGGCGTCCGGGCGCTTGTGGCCGGGCTTCATGCACCAGGCGAGGAAGCCCTTCTGATCCTTGCCGTAGATGCCGGCGATCTCGATCAGGGACGGGCCGACCAGTTTCTGATCGACCGCGTGGCAGGCGGAGCAGTTGGTCTCAAAGACCTTCTGGGGAGGCTCGGCGGACGCCAGCGGCGCCACCACGAGGAGGGAGTATAAAACAAATGGAGATCGCGGCATTGTTGCAGGCAATACTTCGCCGAATGCTCCGATCCTTCATCGAAAACCACTTTCCGCGTGGCGGGAAAACAAGAAAGCCACCGGAGATCCGGTGGCTATTCTGTGCCGAGATGGCGACCCGTAAGGGAGTCGAACCCTTCTTGCTAGAATGAAAATCTAGAGTCCTAACCGATAGACGAACGGGTCGTTGGTCGCGGTGCGGGCGGAAAGAAGCACGACCTCCGGCCCCCGTTCAAGAGGAAAATGAAGCAATCGTCACAATTTTTGAGGCGGGTGGTTGAGGGCAATTCATACAAGGCATTCCAAACCCGCTTGTCATCCGGTTGCCGGTCCCTACGGTGTCCGCCCTTCCTACCTCCTCATCCGCATGAACACGACCCTGCTCTCCGCAGCCGCCAACCAAGCCCGTGGCCTCGCCATGGACGCCGTCCACGCTTGCTCCTCCGGCCACCTCGGGCTTCCGCTCGGCTGCGCCGAGATCGGCGCCGTGCTGTATTCGGAAACCCTGCGCCACAATCCGGACGCGCCGAAGTGGCTCAACCGCGACCGCTTCATCCTCTCCGCCGGCCACGGTTCGATGTTCCTCTACTCCTGGCTGAACCTCTCCGGCTACGATCTCCCGATCGAGGAGCTGAAGAACTTCCGCCAGCTCGGCTCGCACACCCCGGGTCACCCGGAGTCCTTTGAGACCGTGGGCGTTGAGGCCACCACCGGCCCGCTCGGCCAGGGCATCGCGAACGCCGTGGGCTTCGCCCTTTCCGGCAAGCGCGCCGCCGCCAAGTTCAACACCGCCGACCACGTCATCTTCGACCAGCACATCTTCGCTCTCCACGGTGACGGCTGCCTCCAGGAAGGTGTCGCCAAGGAAGCGATCGCCTTCGCCGCCCACGTCGGCCTCGACAACCTGGTGCTCATCTATGACTCCAACGACGTCACCCTCGACGCGATGGCGGATGTGACCCAGGGCGAGGACGCCGAGCAGTACTTCAAGTCCCAGGGTTGGGACGCCGTGACCATCGATGGCCACGACTTCGCCGCGATCTCCGCGGCCCTTTCCAAGGCCAAGGCCGACGACAACGGCCGCCCGAAGGTGATCATCGCCAAGACCGTGATCGGCAAGGGCATCCCGGAAGTGGCCGGCACCGCCAAGGCCCACGGTGAAGGTGGCGCCAAGTTCATCGACGAAGCCCGCAAGGGCCTCGGCCTCCCGGCGGACCAGCACTTCTTCGTCTCCGACGAAGTTCGCGCGTTCTTCGCCGAGAAGAAGGAAGCCGGCAAGCAGGCCTACGCCGCCTGGGAAGCCACCTACGAAGCCTGGACCGCCGCCAACCCGGCGCTGGCCGCCGAGCTGACCGAGAGCGTGGCCCTCGCGATCCCGTCCGACCTTTCCGCGAAGATCCCGGCCTTCCCGGCCGACTACAAGGACGCCACCCGCTCCGCCGGTGCCAACGTGATCAACGCCGTGGCCAAGGCCGTGCCGAACTTCACCACCGGCAGCGCCGACCTTTACGGCTCCACCAAGAACTACATCAAGGACGGCGGCGACTTCTCCGCCACCAACCCGCTCGGCCGCAACATCTGGTACGGCATCCGCGAGCACGCCATGGGCGCGATCTGCAACGGCATCGCCTACGACGGCATCTTCCGCACCAGCGGCGCGACCTTCCTGGTCTTCGCCGACTACCTGCGCCCGTCGATCCGCCTCGCCGCGCTGTCCAAGCTGCCCGTCACCTACATCTTCACCCACGACTCCGTGGGCGTGGGTGAGGACGGCCCGACCCACCAGCCGGTGGAAACCGTCAGCGGCCTGCGCGTGATCCCGGGTCTCGACGTCGTCCGCCCGGGCGATGCCGAGGAAACCGCCGGTGCATTCATTGCCGCGATGAACCGCACGGACGGCCCGACCGCCCTGATCCTGACCCGCCAGGCGATCCCGCTCATGAACGAGCTGTCCGTGGACGAGCGCCGTGACGGCGTGATCCGTGGTGGCTACATCGTGAAGAAGGAAACCGGCGCGCTGACCACCATCCTCCTCGCCTCCGGTTCCGAGCTGCAATACGCCGTGGCCGCCGCCGCGGAGCTGGGTGATGGCGTCCGCGTCGTCTCGCTGCCCTGCTTCGAGCGCTTCGACCGCCAGAGCGACGAGTACCGCGAGAGCGTCCTGCCGAAGGCCGTGACCAAGCGCGTGGCCATCGAGGCCGGCGTTTCCGGCCTGTGGTGGAAGTACGTGGGCCTCGAAGGCAAGGTGGTTGGCATCGACCGCTTCGGCATCAGCGCCCCGGGCAACACCGTCTTCAAGGAGCTCGGCATCACCACCGCCTCGGTGGTCGCCGCCGCCAAGTAAGCGCCCGGTTCCGATAGATCGTTTCGAAAAACGGCCCGCCTTCACCGGCGGGCCGTTTTATTTTCCGTTGGAAAAAATTCTAGCTAAAATAGGGATCAGGCGGAGCCGTCCGGTGCGGGCTCCAAAGTGTGTTGCAGGGACTCCAGAAGAGTATTGTACCGTGTCGACGACCGTGTTGGGTCGAAGAGGTCGCGAAGCGTTCTGGCGAGGTGGACAAGGCTTTCCCGGATCTGCGTGGATTCTAGCGGGGGGTAGTCTGCGAGAATGGCCCCCACCTTGCTCAGTAATTCGATTTGTTCTTCTTCGGAGCCAGGGGCTTCGCTGAGGAATGCCTGTAAATTGACCGTGGCCAGGGAGAAAAGCATGTAGGCACCGCCGCCGTGGTCGTTCTCCACTTGAGTGACCGCGTCATGGAAGGCGGTCGTATTCGTGTCCCCTGTATCCGTCATCAGGAGGAAGACGAGTACGGGAGCCCTCTGCATCAGGCTGAAGCTCTCCTGCAGCATCAGAGAGGGCGTCGGTGCTCGCTCGACCGAATCGAAGGAGTCGGAAGCCTGATCGAGCCGTGCATGGAGATCTGCCTCCTCGGAGACGGTGAAGGATGGTACATAGGTCCATTCGCCGAGGTTTTCCGTCCGATCCCCCATGGCTTCGCAGAATTTGCTCATGGCGATCGGCAGTCCGTCGAACAATGGGTATTCGTTTCCGGTCAGTGCCGGGTTGTCATATACGAGAACCGCGGGAATGTCGGATTCCACGAGTGTCGGAGAGCCGCCGACCATGGCAGCGCGGCATTCCTGCCCGTCCGACCTGGGGACGTACTCCTGGTTCGCGATGGTGGCATCCCCATACCGGGCCATCCGGGCGGCAAGGCTGTCGTGGAATTCTTCGGGCGACGAGTCGAGGTTCGTGATCTTGATGTTGACCAGGTTTCCGATAGGAAGCGTGATTTCGGGCTCATCGCTCTCGGCTAGAAGTGTGGCGAGGGCTCGGTAGTCGTGGTCCCATCCGGCCGCGAACAAGCGGGCTGGATCTCCATCCAGAAAGGGCTCGCCGTCGATGTGCACGATGGCTCCAGCTTGGCGGCCTATTTCGGCGAGTTTCGCGGCAGCGTCCCAGTCCACGCGACCCGCCGCCATGGGGAGGGTCAGGGAAAAACCATCTTCGTCCGGTCGTATAGTGATTCCCCGGATGCCGCCTTTGGGGTGCAGCCAGTAGAACTCGTCTCCATCCGGTTCGGAATCGTCCTCCTCTTCAGGGGCTAAGGGAATGCTTGATGCACCGTAGTAGAGCAGACAAAGCGTGGTTAGGCTGGAGAGTGGTGATGGGAAAAGCGCGAGGTTTCTTCGCCATTTCAGTCGGTCGAACGAAGCCCCCTTGAGAGAGATGGTCACAGACATGTCTCCAGAGTGCTACAAGGGGGGCTTGGCCTCTGGCAAGGTGGAAGGGGGGCGGCCGTTGCTTGGCTCCGCTGATCCTCGGAATGGGGTTTTCGGTCGTAGGAAGAAATTTCAATCCCGCGCGACTTCCGGTGGCTTGCGGTGTATATTTACAAATGGGCATTTAAACATCCGCCCCATCGCAAACCATGAAACACCAATCGATTCTGGTCGCGGCCGTCGCCGCGCTCGTCCTCGGAACCCAGGCCGTTCGTGCCGAAGGCGAGGAGAAGAAGGAAAAGGACCACGGCAAGGGCGGCGCCGCCGGCCTGCTGGAGAAGTTCGACACCAACAAGGACGGCGAGCTGTCCAAGGAGGAGATCGCCGGCATCCCGGAAAAGCGCAGCAAGCACCTGCTGGAGAAGTACGACACCAACAAGGATGGTGCTCTCTCCAAGGATGAGCTCGCCGCCATCAAGGAAGAGAAGCACGAGAAGAAGGAAGGCGACAAAAAGGAAGAGAAGCCGGCTGAGAAGAAGTGAACCGGTGCGGCCTTGCCGCTGTCAGGAAATGAAAAAGGCCGGGCGGAAGCCCGGCCTTTTTCGGTGGTTGGGTTTGAGAGGGGGGGCTCAGAGTTTCAGCAGGCGCTTGATCTCGGTTTCGAGCTTTTCGCCGCGGGCGTTGGTGGTCACCACGATGCCGTTCTGGTCGAGGAGGAACATGGCCGGGATGCCGGAGATGGCGTATTTGCGGGCGATCTCGTTTTCCCAGTGCTTGCCGTCGAAATACTGCGGCCAGGGCATGTTCTTGGCCTTGGCGAAGTCGATGAGCTTCTGCTTGTCCTCGGCCTTGTCGAGGGAGATGCCGATGACCTCGAAGCCCTTGTCGTGGTAGGTGTCGTAGGCCTTCTTGACGTTCGGCAGCTCGGCGATGCAGGGGCCGCACCAGGTGGCCCAGAAGTCGACCAGCACGACCTTGCCGCGGAGCTTGGCGAGATCGACCTCGCGGCCGTCCACGGCGGTGAATTTCAGGTCCATCGGCTCGCTCTGGACGGCGGCGACGCGGAGCTCGGCCTCGGCGCGGGTTTTGACGGCCTCGTTCGGGCTTTTGGCGAGCGGTTCCCAGAAGCCCCTGGCGTCCGGGGTGCCCTTCTTGCCGCTCTTCTGGAAGAGCTGCATGTAGAGGCCGAGCGCGGCCTTGCCCTTCGGGAACCGCGTGGCGAGGTCGGCGGCGGCTTCCCCGACGGCGGCATCGGTGAAGGAGCCGTCCTTGCGGCCCGCCATCATTTTCTTCGAGAGGTCGAGGCTGGCGAGCTTCTCCTTCACCTCCCACGGCGCGTCATCGGCGGCGCGGAGGGCGGCCTCGTAGGTGGCGAGCTTCTTGTCCCAGGCGGCTTTCGCCTCCTCGTCGATCACCAGGAAGTCCTTGTAATCGGTGCCCTTGGCGTCTTCGAAGCCGGGCTTGATGTCCTTGATGAAGGACGGCTGGATCATGATGAGGTGGAGGACGGCTTCCCAGCGGAGCGGGTCCTTGGGGTTCTCCTCGTAGAACTTCACCGAGCTGTCGCGCACGGCAAGTTCCTCCTGGGCGCGGATCTTGGTGAGCTCGGTCTTGGTCTTGCCCTCGAAGTATTCTTTCGGCTGGGGGCCGAGCAGGAGGTGGTGCTTGTCGATCTCGGCGAGTCCGGCCTTGGCGGCGTCGGAGGCGGGGACCGAGGTGATTTCGGTCATGGTGGAGCGCTGGGCGTGGGACGCCAGCGGGGCCAGCCCGAGGGCGGCGAGGAGCAGGAGCTTTTTCATGACAAACGGAACGTGTTGACCTGCCAACGTAGGTCGGGGTTCCGGGGAATCGAGGCGCGAGTCGGGGAATTCGTGTGTAACCGGGTTGTACAGTTTCGGGGGCTGGAAACGAAAAAACGCGGGATGGCGAACCATCCCGCGTTTGGAGGGGAGAAGGGCTTTGCGGCCTGTTTCCGGATCAGGCCTTTTTCTTGCCTTCGAAGTGCTCCTCGATTTCCTCAAGGGTCTTGCCCTTGGTTTCCGGGAGGAAGAAGGCGGCGGTGATGAAGTAGATCACGGTGCAGCCGGCCCAGAAGAAGAACATGGCGGAGTAGCCATACTTGCCGACGGTCGGGAGGAAGACGGCGGCGATGGTGGTCGAGACCGTCTGGTTCACGAGCAGGGCGATCGACATGCCGTTCGAGCGGATGCGGGTCGGCATCAGTTCGGAAAGGGCGAGCCAGACGCAGACGCCCGGGCCGGAGGCGAAGGAGGCGATGAACAGGATGAAGCAGCCGGCGACGATCCAACCGGTGGACTGGTTCGGCACGGCACCGTATTTCACGCCGATGATTTCAAGCGGCTGGCCTTCGGCCTTGGTCATGTCGGCGAAGGGGTTGACGTGCAGCTTGCGGAAGAACGCGCCGATGACGCTGTCCTTGAGGTCGTCCGCCTTGGGGGGCGCGATGTCGACGACTGCCGGGGCGTGCGAGCCGGTGAGGGCGCGGACGTATTTGACGTTGGTGTAGGGGCCGTATTTGTAGGAAACCACGACCTGGGTGCCGTTCGGGGCGGAGGCGGGTGGCACGGCGGAATCCAGCACCGGTTTGGTTTCCGGGGCGTTGAGGTCGAGGTGGAAGCTCTGGGCTTCCTTGTTCACGGCGGTCGTGAGCTTGTCGGCGATGTTGACGCTCTTCGATTCGATACCGCGGAAGGTGAGGGCGGCGGCGGCGAGGGCGACGATGATGCCGGCGGTGCCCATCTTGAGCAGGAAGGTGCGGCCCTTCTTGTCGACCAGGGCCACGGCGACGATGGTCATCGCGCAGTTGACGATGGTGAGCAGGACGTTGCCCTGGTTGCCGATGCTGCCGGTGAGGCCGGCCTGTTGGAAAATGTTCACCGCGTAGGCGAGCACCGAGTTGATGCCGGTGGCCTGGGTGCAGGCGAGGGTGATCAGGGCGAGCCCGAAAGGCAGGATGTACTTCCGCTGGAAGAGGCTGTCGCCGGAGGTATTGCCGGCGCTCTTGGCGGCCGCGGCGGCATCGGTGTGCTCCATTTCTTCAAGCACGACGCGGGCGCCTTCCGGGCCGCTGGAGCGGGCGAGGGCGGTGAGGGCGGCGTCCTTGCGGCCCTTGCGGAACAGCCAGCGCGGGGACTCGGAGACGAAGAACGCGCCGACGAAGAAAGCGATGCCGGGCAGGATGGAGACCCAGAAGATCTGGCGCCAGGCGCTGTCCTTGGCGGCGAACACGACGGCGGGATCGATGCCGACGGTTTCCTCAAGCTTGCCGACCTGGCTGGCGAAGTAGAGGCCGATGAGGGCGGAAGCGACGAGGCCGACGGTTAGCAGGAGTTGGAACATGCCGGTGCCCTTGCCGCGGGAGTTCGCGCCGAGGCACTCGGCGAGGTAGAGCGGGACGACCACGCCGATGAGGCCGCCGCTGATGCCCTGGAGCAGGCGGCCGGCGATGAGGACGTTGATGCCGTGGGAGAGGGTGATGATCGGAATGCTGGCAACGAACAGCGCGGCGCTGACGATCATGATGGTCTTGCGGCCGAAGATGTCCGCGAGGAGACCGGCGAAGAGCGAGGAAAGCACGCTGCCGAGCAGAACGGCGGCGACCACGGTGGAAAGCTGGCCCGGCGTGTAACCGGAGGTGGCCTCGAGGTAGGGCAGGGCACCGGCGATGATGCCGACATCGATTCCGTAGAGGAGCCCGCCAAGTCCGGCGATGAGAAGTAGGAAGCGGCTGTAGAACGTAGTGGTGCCGGGAGGCGCTGAAGTAGTCATGGAGTCTTAAGGTTCGCTCGCGATGCTACGGGTAGAAAAAGGCGCGACAATCCAGAAATTGCTGGCGGTTTCCCCAACCGGAGGGGGTCATTTCCACGACCGGGCTTTCCATTTTGGCCGGGATGTGCATAAAATCGAGGTTCATGGACGCGTTGATCCATCATTTGGAACACAAGGAGGAGCTGTCCCCCCAGGAGGTGGAGGTCGCGGCGGGATTGCTGTTGGACACCACGGTGGCGGACGAGAAGAAGGCCCGGATGCTGGAGGCTCTGTCCCGCAAGGGTGAGACGGCGGCGGAGATCGCGGGGTTCGTGGAGGCGTTCCTGGTCCACGCGGTGGATCCGCACGTGGGCCTGCTGGATCTGCCCGGGCCGACGATCGACGTGTGCGGCACCGGTGGCGACAAGCTGAACCTGTTCAATGTCTCGACCACGGCGATGTTCGTGGTGGCGGCGGCGGGCGGGGTGGTGCTGAAGCACGGCAACCGCGGGATCACCTCGAAAAGCGGTGGAGCGGACGTGCTGGAGGAGCTGGGCATCCGGATCGATCTTCCAGCGGAGGGCTTCCGCCAATGTATCGAGGAGGCGGGCGTGGGATTCCTGTTCGCGCCGATGTATCATCCCGCATTCAAGGCGGTGGTCGGGGTTCGCAAGATGCTCGCTGAGAAAGGGATACGGACGATTTTCAATATCATCGGGCCGCTGCTGAACCCGGCGCGGCCGCAGTGCCAGCTCACCGGCGTGTTCCAGCGGGAATGGTGTCCGGTGTTCGCGGAGATCCTGCAGCGGCTGGGGCGCGAGAGCGCCTGGGTGGTGCACGGGACGACCGGAGACGGGCGGTCCGTCGACGAGATGAGCCTCATGGGCTCCACCCGGATCTGCAAGGCGGGCTCCTATCAGGACCAGAACGACGAGGAAGTCCGGCCGCGGGATTTTGGCATGGTCCACGCCGAGGTCGAGGACCTGCAGGGTGGCGACGCCAAGGTCAACGCGGCGATTCTCAAGGCGATCCTGGGCGGTAAGGAAAAGGGGCCGAAGCTCGACATGGTGCTGCTGAACGCCGGTGCGGCGATTTCCTGCTGCGGCCTGGCGGACGACATCGGGGCGGGCATCGAGATTGCCCGCGATGTGATCGCCAACGGCGCGGCCTACGAGCGCCTGCGCCTGCTGCAGAAGGTCGCCCAGTGATCGGCGGTTGCAGGTTGCTTCGGGAGAAATGACAGTTCGCGCGGGTTCAAGGTCGGACCCGCGCGAAGATATCGGGAAGCCGGTTGACCGCATGGCGTGTCTCCCGCAGGCTCCCGCCCATGCCGGAATCCCAGCTCCAGACGCTTGTCATCCTCGCGGCCGCGGTGGCCATCCTGCTGCTGCTTTGCCTTCTCGCGCTGCTGCGGATCTCGTGGCGGCTGGCCCGGCTGCAAAAGGCCTGGAGTGGGCAGGGGGAGGGCGGAAAGGCGGACGAAAAATCGAGTTCCGACGGAGCCGTCGAGCTTTCCGGGGCGTTCGGTAAATTCATTTCGGAGCGCCCGGAGCTGGTGGTGGCTCCGAAGAGCGAGCAATTCGCCGCTTACCGGAAGTGGCGCAAGGAACAGGGTCTCAACTGGGAAGGCCGTTAGAGCCCGCCAATCTAGCCGAATTTTTGTAACCGCAAGAGGAAATGCGGCGTGATTTTCCTGTTTTTGGCATTGCCACAAAATCTTTCGGCTGCATGCTCGCCGCCGCTCCGCGGCATCTACCGTGGCCAACCTGAATCCGGCTTGTGAAAATTTTCACAAGCGATCCGCCGACCCCTTTCACTGACCCGCGCTCCCATGGCTAACTTCTTCCCTCGCTGGACGAACCTGCTCCCCTTCAAGATCGCGTTCTGCGTCCTGAGCCTTGGCGCGGGTGTCGGTCTCGCGTTCACGTATTACGCGACGCCGAAGACTCTCAACGTGGGCTACCAGCCGTCGCAGCCGATTCCGTTCTCCCACAAGATCCACGTCGACCAACTCGGCCTCGACTGCCGCTACTGTCACTCCTTCGTGGACGTTTCCGGCACCTCGAACGTGCCGACGGGCAATACCTGCTGGAATTGCCACCAGCACGTGCAGAAGGACAGCCCGAAGCTCGCCCCGCTGCACCGCGAGATGGACGCCAGCTACCCGGGCTACGACGGCAAGCCGATCCAGTGGGTGCGGATCCACAAGACCCCGGACTACGCGTATTTCAACCACTCCGCCCACGTGAACCGCGGCATTTCCTGCCAGAGCTGCCACGGCCGGATCGATCAGATGGAGGTCGTCTATCAGGCGGAGAACCACTCGATGGGCTGGTGCCTCGAGTGCCACCGTGCGCCGGAGAAGAACCTCCGCCCGTTGGAAGAAGTCTTCAATCTCAAGTATGACGCCCACCAGGCCGTTGAAAAATACGGCAAGGAATTGGGTGTGAAGACCACCGAGGAGCTTGGCCTCAAGCTCAAGGAGCAGTGGCAGGTCAAACCGAAGACCTCCTGCGCCACCTGCCACCATTGATTTCCACTCCCAAGCTTTTCCGAACGCCGACATGAGCAAGCGCATCTGGCAACATCCCGAAGTCCCCGCAGGAGAAACGACCGTCTCCTGGCGCAGCGTGGAGCAACTCGAGGATACCCCGTCTTTCCGCCAATGGCTGACCCGCGAATTCCCGCGCGGAGCCGCGGAAATGTCCGGTGAGGGCGACATGGAGACGTCCCGCCGTTCCTTCCTGAAGCTGATGGGCGCGTCCACCGCGCTGGCGGGTTTCGGCATGGCGGCCTGCCGTCGTCCGGAAAGCTACATCGTTCCCTACGCCCAGGCTCCCGAGTGGATCATTCCGGGCAAGGCTCTTTATTATGCGTCCGCGATGCCGCGCAGCGGCGGTGCGACCCCGCTGGTGGTGACCACCTTCGAAGGCCGCCCGACCAAGGTCGCGCCGAACAGCCTCCATCCGGACGGCGACGGCACCGACGCCTTTGCGCAGGCTTCCATTCTCGATCTCTACTCGCCGTCCCGCTCGCGTTTCTTCGCGAAGAACGCGCAGAAGGCGTCCAAGGCTGACTTCGAAGCCGCTCTGGCCGGTCTGGCCAAGGACAAGTCGGCGAAGATCGGTTTCGTGTTCGGCACGGACGAGTCCCCGACCCGCAACGCGCTGGCCAAGAAGCTGGCAGCCAAGTTCTCCGCCGCGAAGTTCTACAGCTACGAGGCCCTGTCCGCCGACGCCGGAATCGGCGCAGGCGTGACGCTGGTGCCGGACTTCTCGAAGGCCGACCGCATCGTGTCGCTCGACCACGACTTCGTGGGCGTCGACCAGTCGTTCCCGACCGCCGTTTTCTCCCACCGTCGCAAGCCGGAAGGCAACGACTACAAGGGCAAGCCGGACGTCTCGAAGATGAACCGCCTCTACATGGTGGAAGGCGTTTACTCGCTCACCGGCGGCATGGCGGATCACCGCCTCCGCGTGGCTCCGAGCCAGGTCGCCGCGGTGGCCTCGCAGCTTGCTGCCACCCTCGGTGCGCCGGGTTCCGCCGGGTCGCTGCCCGCCGGCAAGATGCTGGACTGGGTGATCGCGCTCGCCGCGGACCTCAAGGAGAACGCCGGCAAGTCGGTGGTGCTCGCCGGTCCGCGCCAGCCCGCCGTGGTGCACCAGCTCGCGCTGGCGATCAACCAGGCGCTCGGCAACATCGGCGCGGGCAAGCCGCTCCAGGCCTATCAGGGCGAAGTGGCCGGCGCCGGCACGCTCGCCGGCCTCAAGAAGGACCTCGATGGCGGTGCTGTCGACACCGTGATTTTCCTCACCCCGTCGAATCCGGTGTATGACGCCCCGGCCGACCTCGACTTCGCCACCTCGCTGGCCAAGGCGAAGACCTCGATTCACCTCGGCACCCGCACGGATGCCACGGCGCACGCCGCCACCTGGCACGTGCCGGCCGCCCACTACCTCGAGCAGTGGTCGGACGCCCGCAGCGCCAGCGGTGTCTATACGGTTGTCCAGCCGATGATCCTGCCGCTCTATCCGGACTGCGTGTCCGAGCTGGAGCTGCTGCTCGCGCTGCTCGACGACAACGGCAAGCTGATCAACGGCGAAGGCGTGGCCGAAAAGGGCAAGGCGGCTCCGCCGTCCCCGGCCTACGATGCCGTCCGCGCCACCTTCACCGGTCTGGCCGACGATTCCGAAGCGGCTTGGAAGAAGCTGCTCCGCGACGGTTTCCTCGCCGGTTCGAAGTACGCCACCGCGACCCCGAAGGCGGGTTCCACGAGCGTGACCGCGGTTGCCACGCCGACCGCGGGTGCCCTCGAAGTGGTGTTCGCCACCGACTCCTCCGTTTACGACGGCCGCTGGATCGACAACGGCTGGCTCCAGGAAGTGCCCGATCCGGTCACCAAGCTCGCTTGGGACAACGCGGCGCTCATTTCGCCGAAGACCGCGAAGGAACTCGGCATCTACGACGAGATCATCCAGCTCGAAACCGAGCGCGCCTCGGTCCATCCGGACGGTGAGAGCGGCAACCGCCGCGCCCCGCTGATCGAGGTGACCGTGAACGGCAAGAAGGCCGAATTCCCGGTGCTGGTCGCCTTCGGCCAGGCCGAGAACGTGATCGTGCTGCCGGTTGGCTACGGCCAGGGCTTCGACAAGGATGACGAGCTGAAGCGCGACACGGCCAAGGCTGGTCACGTCGGCCTCGTCGGCGTGAACCGCGGTTTCGATTCCTACGCGCTGCGCACCTCCACCACCCCGTATTTCGCCAGCGGTGCCACCGTCGCCAAGACCGGCAACCGTTACTCCCTCGCCGTCGGCCAGGAGCACGCCGCCATGTATGGCCGCGCGATCGCCCGTGAGATCTCGACGATGAAGGACGAGGAGAAGGGTTCCTTCGAAGACCAGCTCGCCGGTGTCGCCAAGCAGGGCAACGACGCCCACGCGCCGCCGAACGTCTCGCTCTACAAGCAGGAAGGTTCCAGCACCTGGCACCCGGACACGGCGAACAAGGATCCGAAGAAGAACTTCTCCAACACCCTGCTCAGCGACGAGCTGCACCAGTGGGGCATGGCGATCGACCTTTCCTCCTGCTCGGGCTGCAACGCCTGCGTGATCGCCTGCCAGGCCGAGAACAACATCCCGATCGTCGGCAAGGAGCAGCTCGCCAAGGGCCGCGAGATGCACTGGATCCGCATGGACCGCTACTTCGCGATCGACAAGGAGAACGACTTCGACCCGGACAGCCCGGAACTCGTTCCGCAGCCGGTCGCCTGCGTGCAGTGCGAAGCCGCCCCGTGCGAAACCGTCTGCCCGGTGAATGCCACCGTCCACACCGAGGACGGCCTCAACGCGATGGCCTACAACCGCTGCATCGGCACCCGCTACTGCGCGAACAACTGCCCGTACAAGGCGCGCCGCTTCAACTACTTCGACTACAACAAGCGCAACCCGCTGATCGCGCACAACCTCTACCGCGGTCCGCTCGGTGAGAAGACCGTTGGCGAGGCCCCGCACCTCCAGCGCAACCCGAACGTCACCGTCCGCATGCGCGGCGTGATGGAGAAGTGCACCTACTGCGTGCAGCGCCTGAAGGACGCGAAGATCCGCCAGAAGGCCGGCCAGAAGGTCGAGACCCTCGCCGCGGGCAAGCCGTCGGTGGACGTGGAGGTGAAGACCTCGACGCTCCGCATCCCGGTGGATTCGGTGAAGGTCGCCTGCCAGGACGCCTGCGCGTCCGGTGCGATCACCTTCGGCAACCTCCGCGACGGCGACAAGTCGGCGATGGTCCGGGCCAAGGGCATCGAGCGCAACTACGACCTGCTCAACTACATCGGCACCCGCCCGCGCACGAGCTACCTCGCCCGCGTCAAGAACCCGAATCCGAAGATGCCGGACGCCAAATTCGTCGGCAAGGCCACCATCCACATGGCCTGATCTCCGCCCGCTCCATCTCCCACCTTTCACGACTTAAACCATGGCCCACGCCACCACCCACGCCCCGGAGACCCGCCAGGGACCGAAGATCCCGGTGCTCGAGCGCGAGAAGCTCATCCTGAACGGCCGATCCTACCACTGGATCACCGACCGGATCTGCAGCGTCGTCGAGAACAAGCAGCCCGCCATCTGGTGGTTGCTCTTCATCCCGTCCGCGCTCATCGCGCTGATCGGCGTCGTCGGCGGCCTGTCGATCCTCGTTTCGACCGGTGTCGGCGTGTGGGGCATGACCAACACGGTGTTCTGGGGTTGGGACATCACCAACTTCGTGTTCTGGATCGGTATCGGCCACGCCGGCACGCTGATCTCGGCGATTTTGTTCCTGACGCGCCAGAACTGGCGAACCTCGATCAACCGCGCGGCGGAGGCCATGACGATCTTCGCGGTGTGTTGCGCCGGTATTTTCCCGGCGTTCCACGTCGGTCGCGTGTGGTTCGCGTGGTTCCTGGCCCCGGTGCCGAACGCCAACGCCATCTGGCAGAACTTCAAGTCGCCGCTGTTGTGGGACGTGTTCGCGGTTTCGACCTACTTCACGATCTCGCTGATCTTCTGGTACCTCGGCATGGTGCCGGACCTCGCCACCATCCGTGACCGGTGCAAGCCGGGCCTGCGCAAGCTGCTCTACGGGATCTTCTCGATGGGCTGGCGCGGTGGCAACCGCCAGTGGAGCCACTACGAAATGGCCTATCTCCTGCTGGCCGCCCTTTCGACCCCGCTCGTTCTTTCCGTGCACTCCGTCGTGTCCTTCGACTTCGCCACCTCGGTCGTCCCCGGCTGGCACACCACGATCTTCCCGCCCTACTTCGTCGCGGGCGCCATCTTCGGTGGCTTCGCGATGGTGCTGACCATCATGATCCCGGCCCGTTACATCTACGGCCTCCAGGACATGATCACGATGAAGCACATCGACAACATGGCGAAGATCATCCTGATGACCGGCACGATCGTCGGCTACGCCTACCTGATGGAGCTCTTCGTCGCCTTCTACTCCGGCGCGATGTACGAGGCCGCGGCGTTCAAGTACCGCCTGACCGGTCCGTATTGGTGGGCCTACGTGGCGATGATGTCCTGCAACGTGCTGTCGCCGCAGATCTTCTGGTTCAAGTGGTGCCGCGAGAACCTCTGGGTCGTCATGGCCGTCTGCATGTGCGTGAACGTCGGCATGTGGTTCGAGCGCTTCGTGATCATCTGCACCACCCTGGCGCGCATGTTCCTGCCGGGTGACTGGGCCTACTACACCGCCAGCCCGGTGGAAATCATGCTCTTTGTCGGCACGATCGGCATGTTCCTCGCCCTCTTCCTCCTGTTCCTGCGCTTCCTGCCCTGCATCAACATCGCGGAAGTGAAGTGGACCTTGCTGGAATCCGACCCGCACTTCGACGATCACCACGATCACCCGGACCACGGCGTGAAGCGCGAAGCCGCCTACCAGCACGAGCTGAAAGCCGCCAACAAGGCCTGAACGCGAATCCCCGACCTCTTTAGCATAAAGTGAGCACGACCCGCAAACGCGTCTACGGCTATCTCGCCGAGTTCAAGAGCGCCTCCTCCCTGTATAAAGCAGCGGAAAAGGTGCGCGACGCCGGCTTCCGGAAATGGGATTGCTACTCCCCGTATCCGATCCACGGCCTCGACAAGGCGATGGGCCTGAAGCGCTCGATCCTTCCCTGGTTCGTGTTCTTCGGCGGCATCACCGGCACCTGCACCGCCTTCACCCTGGCCTACACCACGCAGGTCGTCCTGTATCCGACGGTGGTGCAGGCGAAGCCCGCCAACGTCTTCACGGTGCCGGCGTTCTTCCCGATCATGTTCGAGCTGACGATCCTGTTCTCGGGCTTCACCGTGTTGTTCGGCCTGCTGGCGCTGATGAAGCTGCCGCGCCTGAACCACCCGCTCTTCGCGAGCCGCCAGTTCCACCGCGCCACCGATGACGGCTTCTTCATCGCCGTGGAGGCGCGCGACGCCAAGTTCAGCCCCGAGGGCACCCGTTCCTTCCTCGAAGGCATCGGCGGTTCGAGCATCGAACTTGTCGAAGAAGAGGAATCCTGATCCCGACCGCCTCTCAGCTCCTTTCCAGCCCTCCAGCTCCTTCCCAGCATGCGCTACTTCTTCCTAGCCTACGCGATCATCGCGCTTCTCGTCGTCGGGATCTTCGGATTCCGCGGTCAGAAGTTCTCCAGCCCTCCGATCCGGATCTTCCCGGACATGAAGGAGCAGGACAAGCTCCGCCCGCAGAAGCCGGACGCGTTCTTCGCGGATGGCCAGGGTGCCCGCAAGCCGGTGAGCGGCACGCAGCCGCGCGGCTTCAACGAGGACGGCGTGAAGGAGATCGGCGGCATCGCCGAGCCCGAGTTCGGCGGCCAGACGGGCTACTACTACACCGGCCACGTCGGTGATTTCTACGGCACCGGCATGCCCGAGGAGTTGACGCTCACCGAGACCAATGCCGCCGCCTTCCTGCGCCGCGGCGAGGAACGCTTCCAGATCTACTGCATGCCGTGCCACGGCAAGTCCGGCGACGGCCAGGGCATCACCGGCCAGTACGGTGTGCCGGGCATCGCGAACCTGCACATGCTCAAGGCCGCCACCTACCCGGATGGCCAGATGTTCGAGGTGATCTCGAAGGGCAAGGGCAACATGGGTTCCTACGCCGCCAACGTTCCGATCCGCGACCGCTGGGCGATCATTGCCTACGTCCGCGCCCTGCAAACCGCCAAGGAAGCCCCCTACGAGGCTGTCAAACCCGCTTTCGATGCCGCCAAGGCCGCCGGCCAGGTGAAGTAACGTAACGATTCTCCCACGACTGAAATGTCCGACCACCACGTCACTTCCGCCGACATCCCCGTCAACGGCGAGCACCTCGATCCCGCGAAGGTTTCGAAGCTCAAGACCATCTGCCTCGCCATCATGGCGCTCGGCACGCTGGCCAGCTACATCGTCCTCTTCTTCGGGGACAAGCCTGCCCTCCAGAAGATCGCAGGCAGCTACTCCTACTCTTGGGTGTTCGCGGTCTTCTTCTTCTTTACCCTCGCCATCGGCGGTTGCTTCTGGACCCTGCTCCACAATGTGACCAACTCCGGCTGGGGCACGTCGGTCCGCCGTATTTTCGAGAACCTGGGTTCGACCCTGCCGTGGTTGCTGATCTTCGCGCTGCCGTTGGCGCTGCCGCAGGTGCAGCATTACCTCTTCGAGTGGATGAACACCCATCGCGCCGCCACCGGTGACGTGAAGGAGTATCTCCATCACCACGACCACCTGCTCTACAACAAGATGTTCTACATGAACATCCCGTTCTGGTACGGCCGCTTCTTCTTCTACTTCGTCGGTCTCGGTGCGGTGATCATCGGCATGCGCAAGCTGTCCACCGACCAGGACAAGGACGACTCCCCGGGCACCTGGCGCCTGTTCAAGGCCCGCTTTCACTCCACCTACACCTTCATCATCTTCGCCATCACCATCACCTTCGCCGGCTTCGACTGGCTGATGGGCCAGGATTACACGTGGTTCTCCACGATGTGGGGTGTCTACCTCTTTGCCGGTTCCGCTCTGAACTCGATGGCGGTGATCATCCTCACGGCGGTGTGGCTGAAGAACAATGGCTACCTCAAGCACGTCGTGCACGAGGAGCACTTCCACGTGAAGGGCAAGCTGCTGTTCGCCTTCACGATCTTCTGGGCCTACGTCTCCTTCTCCCAGTTCTTCCTGATCTGGTATGCGAACGTGACGGAAGAAACGAAGTACTTCCTGATCCGCAACACCGGCGGCTGGAACACCGGCATGGTCTGCCTGGTCTTCGGCCACTTCGTGATCCCATTCGTCGCCCTGCTCCAGTCCCGCTGGAAGCGCAACTGGAATGCCCTCGCCTGGATTGCGATCTACACGCTGGTGATGCACGTGCTCGATCATTACCTGATCACGATTCCGGAGCGCGGCATCTCGCTCGGCAACATCGATCCGGCGGTGTTCGGCAAGATCCAGCCGACGATCCCCAATGCCTGGGTGGGTGACATCATCGCCTTCGTCACCGTCGGCGCCGGTTTCCTGTTCTTCTTCCTCCGCGCCATGGGCCAGCACGCGCTCTACCCGCACCGCGACCCGCGCATCCTCGAGTCCGCGAACATCTCGAACTGATCCCGCGAACGGAATTTCCAGCTCACCTCCTCACATGTCTTACAACCGCGACAATCCACTCGCCCGGTTCTCCGCCTTGGTCTGGGGCAGCATCACGTTCGTGCTGTTCCTGGTCCTCCTCGGCGTGATCTATATCTTCAAGCACGAGGATCCGGCCACCCTCGAGGACGCTGCCGCCGCCAAGCGCTACGATACGAAGGGCAAGATCTTCGCCGCCCAGGACGCGGCCCTTGGCTACAAGGAGATCGAGGCAGGCAAGAAGGTCCAGGTGCCGCCGCACGACGTCTTTGAATACGTGGGCAAGAACCTCGCTGCCGCGAAGCCTGCGGCGACCACGACCCCGGTTCCGGGTAAGGTAAAGCCAGGTGCTCCGGCGGTGAATCTTGAAGAGATCAACAAGATGGTGAAGGACGGTGATCCGATCGATCCGGCGGTCCTCGCGGCTGGCAAGGCCCAGTACATGCTCTGCGCGGCCTGCCACGGCCAGAACGGCGAAGGCGGCCCGGCCGGTCCGGCTCACGCCGGTTCCGAATGGGTGACCGGTCCGGTCTCCAACCTGATCCTGATCCAGCTCCGCGGCCTGCAGGGCCCGATCACCGTGAAGGGCCAGCCGTTCACGACGATCCCGATGATGTCGGCCCAGAACTTCCAGACCGACGAGCAGATCGCCGCGGTTCTGACCTACCTCCGCAACAGCTTCGGCAACAAGGCGTCCGCCGTGTCGCCCGAGCAGGTCAAGGCCCTGCGTGGCGAAGTCGGCAAGCCGCCGCTCACCGAGGCCGAGTTGATCAAGCCCTGACGTTTTCCCGCTGAGAACTCCCACTTTCCCCGCGATGTCCCAAGACACTCCCAACACCCCGGACAAGGACGCCTTCCTGCGCGCGTCGATCGACCGTTCGCTGCGCCATCCGGTGATGTTCTTCTTCACCAGCGCCGCCGCGTGGCTCGCCGTTTCGATCCTGCTCGGGATCATTTCCTCGGCGAAGACCCACAGCCCGGGTTTCCTGTCCTGCGCGAGCTGGCTGACCTACGGCCGTGTGTTCCCGGCCCACGTCAACACCCTCGTCTATGGCTGGGGGGCGCAGGCCGCCTTCGGCACGATGATCTGGCTGATGTCCCGCCTTTCCCGCCAGGAGTGCCGCGCCGCCGGGATCATCCTGACCGCCGGCCACGTCTGGAACTTCACGGTGCTTTGCGGCACGGTGGGCATCCTCGCCGGTTTCGGCAGCGGCATGCCGTGGATGGAGTTCCCGGCCTTCGCCTGGCCGGTGCTGTTCGTCAGCTATTCGGCGATCGCAATCTGGTCGCTGGTCCAGTTCAAGGTCCGCCCGGAAGGCCACACCTACGTTTCGCAGTGGTTCGTGCTCGGCGCGATGATCTGGTTCCCGTGGATCTTCCTCACCGCGAACGTGATCCTTCACTGCCTGCCGGGCAACCCGGTGATGGCGGCCGGCATCAATGCCTGGTATCGCTCCGCGCTGTTGCTGCTGTTCTTCCTCCCGGTCGGCATCGGTGCCGCTTATTACCTCGTTCCGAAGGTCACCGGCCGTCCGGTGATGAGCTACACGCTCGCCAAGATCGGTTTCTGGTCGCTCGCCGTGATCGCCCCGTGGGCGGGCATGCAGAAGCTCACCGGCGCTCCGATCCCTTACTTCCTGCCGTATCTCGGTGCCACCGCCACGATCCTGTGCGCGATTCCGGCTTTCGCCGCGGCCTTCAACCTGATCTCCACCGCGGCCCGTGCCGGTGACACGTTCATCCACAGCCCGAGCCTCCGCTTCACCGTCGGCGGTCTGATCGGCCTGTTCCTGTTCGGCATCGCCTGCGTGTTCCTGAACCTCAGCTCGGTGCAGTCGGTGGCGCAGTTCTCTCTTTCCGGCTACGGTTTCGACCTGCTCGGCCTCTACGGATTCTTCAGCTTCGTGATGTTCGGCGCGATCTACTTCATCGTGCCGCGCGTGACCCGCCGCGAGTGGTTGTCCCGCCGCCTGATCAAGACGCACTTCGTGCTCTCGTCCTACGGTCTGGCGATCATTGTGCTGGTCGCGCTGTTCGGCGGCTACGAGCAGGGCCTCGGCCAGGAGGAGTTCCGCAGCCCGTGGCAGTTCGTGTCCCAGCGCGCGTTCCCTTACGCTATCTTCACCACGGCGGCTTGGATCGCGATCCTGCTCTCGAACATCTTCTTCTTCTTCCACCTCACCCTGATGTGGCTCCGCCTCGGCCGCCGCTCGTCGCACCCGACGCTGCTGATCGACGGGCACCACGGCAGCCCGCACGGCCCGGAGGGTGACATCGACAACGCCGGTCCCGGCCACGCCGCCGCCCACTGATCCCTGTTTCGGATTCCCGACCCCGAAGTTCGAAATTCTCCATTTCCATGACCTTCCGCTCATTCGTCCTCGGCCTTTCCGCCAGCTTCGGCTTCGCCTGGCTGTTCGTGGTAGTCGTCCCGTTTTTCAAGATGCGTGATCTCCAGCCGATCTCGTTCAAGGAAGGCGTGGACACGAAAGAAGGCCTCTACTATCCGAAGCGCGCCGGCCGTGTGGCCAACGGTGCCGCGGTCTATGCTGAGAACGGCTGCTACGTCTGCCACACCCAGGTGGTGCGCCCGACTTACGCCGGCAACGATCTCTACCGCGCCGACTGGGGCGGTCTGAAGGACAACGGCGAGGGCATCGACACCCGCCGCGAGACCAACGCCTACGACTTCCAGTATGAGAAGTTCGCCCAGATCGGCCTGACCCGTTTCGGTCCGGACCTTTCGAACCTCGGCCGCCGCGTGGAATCGGTTTACGCGAAGGGTTCCGACCCGGCTGCCTGGCTCTACGCCCACCTCTACAACCCGCAGGCCGCGGTGGACCGCCGCAAGTCCGCCTGCCCGTCGTTCCGCTTCCTCTTCGAGGAGCGCAAGGTGCAGGGTGCGGTTTCGAAAGAAGCGCTGCCGTTCCCGGCATCCAAGGCTGACTCGGAGATCCTGCCGACTCCGGCCGCCAAGGATCTGGTTTCCTACCTGCTCTCGCTCAAGAAGGACGACGTCGTCCCCGCTTCCCTGAACTTCTCGCCGAAGAAGGCGGAGAAGAAGTAACCGCCGGCCGCCCCATCCTCTCCAGCCTATTTCCGACATGTCCGATCCACTTCAGAAGCCCGATCTCGAGGAATCGATCAATGTGACCGAGACCCACGGCCGCATCGCGCGCCAGATCGCCGCGGCCGCCCGCGAGAACAAGCTCGGCGAGAACGGCAACCATCCGATCGCGCCCTGGTTCATCTTCATCCTGGTGCTCGTCGGCCTCGCCGCCGGTGCCGTGTTGAACAACAGCGGCAAGCTGTTCTCCTACGACTCCACCTTCCGCGAAGGCTATGTCCGCGCTCCCGAGCCGGGCGGCGGTGACAGCGGTCCGCTTCCCGTGATTGCCATCAAGGCCTACTCGGCCAAGGGTTCGAAGATCTACTCCGCCAAGTGCAACGGCTGCCACGGTGCCGATGCCAAGGGTGACGGCGCGAACTACCCGTCCCTCTCCGGTTCGGAGTGGGTCAAGGGCCCGACCGAGCGCTTCGCCATGATCGTCCTGAACGGCCTCCACGGCCCGACCAGCACTGGCAAGGCCTACGGCGCGGCCGGCATGCCCCCGCAGGGCGGCGGCATGACCCCCGAGGACCTCGGCTGCCTACTGACCTACCTCCGGAACAACGTCGGCAACTCCGTCGGCGACATCGTCACCGCGGACATGGCCAAGGCCGGCATGGATGCCTCGGCCAAGCGCGCCAAGGCCGGCCAGCAGGTCGACGCCGACGAATTGAACTCCGATCACAAGAAAGACCTTCCGGGCGAAAAGCTCGATCCCAACACGATGGTCGACCCCGTCACCCTCGCCCCGGCTGCGGCCAAGTAAGGAAACCCCGCACCTTTGCCACCACGCATGAGCGCTCACGCCCACACCGACGATCACGCCCATCACGATGATCACCACCACAATCCGGGGTTCATCAGCAAGTACGTCTTCTCGACCGACCACAAGATGATCGGTCTCCAGTATGGCCTCACGGCCATGGCCTTCCTCCTCTTCGGGTTCTACCTGATGATGATGATGCGCTGGAGCATTGCCTTCCCGCACGAGCCCCTGCCAAAGTTCATGGGGATCTTCTTCAGCGACACCTGGAAGGCCCGCTGGCTGCAGGACGGCAAGATCACGGGTGAGACCTACAACATGTTCGGTGCCATGCACGGCACCATCATGGTGTTCCTCGGCATCGTGCCGCTCGGTTTCGGTGCCTTCGGCAACTACGTCACCCCGCTCCAGATCGGCGCGCCGGACATGGCGTTCCCGAAGCTGAACATGGCTTCCTACTGGCTCTATCTCCTCGGTGGCCTGGTGATGTGCGGTTCCTTCTTCATGGAATCCGGCGCGGCCAAGTCCGGCTGGACGAACTACTCGCCGCTTGCCGGTTTCGCGGACGGCCAGATCGTCAACCAGTGGTTGGCGGGCCAGACCCAGTGGCTGGTCGGTCTCGTGCTGCTGATCTCCTCCTCGCTGCTCGGTTCGGTGAACTTCATCACCACGATCATCAACCTGCGCGCCCGCGGCATGACTTGGATGCGCCTGCCGTTCTTCGTCTGGGCGATGCTCGTGACCGGCTTCCTGCTCCTGCTGGCGTTCCCGCCGCTTGAAGCCGCCGGCATCATGCAGCTGATGGACCGTGTGGCCCACTCGTCCTTCTTCATGCCGACCGGTCTCTACACCAAGACCGAAGGCCTCGCCGAGCTCTCCGGTGGCGGTTCGCCGCTGCTGTTCCAGCACCTTTTCTGGTTCCTGGGCCACCCGGAGGTGTACGTGCTCCTTCTTCCGGCCATCGCCTGTGTGGCGGAAATCATCCCGGTCTACACCCGCAAGCCGCTGTGGGGCTACAAGTCCATGGTTTACGGCGTGCTGACGCTTGGCTTCCTGTCCTTCATCGTGTGGGCGCACCACATGTATCTCACGGGCATGGGTGCCGCGGTGTCCACTTGGTTCCAGACCACCACGGTCTTGATCTCGGTGCCGTCGGTGATCCTCCTGACCGCCATGATCATCTCGCTGTGGGGCGGTTCGATTCGCTTCGAGCCGGCGATGATGTGGGCCTGCGCCTTCCTGCCGATGTTCGGTATCGGCGGTCTGACCGGTCTGCCGCTGGCCTTCAACCTGGCTGACCTGCACCTGCACGACACCTACTACGTGATCGGCCACTTCCACTACGTGGTGGCTCCGGGCATCCTGTTCGGTCTCTTCGCCGGTGTGTATCACTGGTATCCGAAGATCACCGGCCGCTACATGAGCCGCAAGCTGGCCCACCTCCACTTCTGGCCGAGCCTGATCTGCATGAACGTCCTGTTCTTCCCGATGCTGGTGCAGGGCATGGCCGGTTTCCACCGCCGCTGGTACAACGGTGGCGACGCCTACCTCGCCAAGGCGAAGGACAGCGTGAACGTCTTCGGCAACACGGTGCATGAGTATATCGATCTCAACATCGTGATGTCCGCCGGCGCCTGGGCCCTCGCCGTCGCGCAAATTCCCTTCATCCTGAACCTTTTCGGCGCGAAGTTCCTCGGCCGCAAGGTCGAGAACGACAACCCGTGGAACGCGACCACCCTCGAGTGGGCGACCCCGACGCCTCCGGGACACGGCAACTTCGAATTCGAGCCGGCGATCTACCGCGGCCCGTATGAATACAACCGTCCGGACCACGACGAGGACTTCCTCCCGCAGTGGACCGAGCCGAAGCGCCCCGATGGCGAACCGGCCAAGAGCCCGGCCCACCACTGATCCGCCGCCCGCCCTCCCACTTCCCACGTTTCACGCGAAATGGAAATTCCCTACGTCGTTACTCCCCGCAAGGACACGGGCCTCATCAACTCGAAGATCGCCATCTGGCTGTTCCTCGCGTCCGAAGTCATGTTGTTCGGCGGTTTCTTCTCCGCCTACGTCTTCCTGCGCATCGGCGCGGACTATCCGTGGCCGGAACGCGCCCTGCCGGTCATCCCGGGTCTGGTGAACACCTTCGTGCTCATCGCCTCCTCGGTGACGGTGGTGTTCGCCTGGGCCTCCCTGAAGCTCCGCCAGTGGGGCAAGTTCCAGGCCTACATGGGCTTCACCATCCTCTGCGCGTGCGTGTTCATGGTGCTCAAGGGCATCGAGTACAACGTGAAGTTCCATCACCAGGCGCTCCGCATGCCGGACGGTGCGGTGATCGAAGGTCACCTTGGCAGCGAACTGAAGCCGGGTGTCGATCCACACGGGAAGATCCAGGAGTCCGATTACCTGCTCGACCACAATGGCAGCAAGATCGAGGAAGACCGCATCTTTGTCGAAACCGCCGGCCTGACCTTCAACACCGTCCGCTTCCACAAGGACTGGGTGAAGGAAATCCTGAAGGAAGCCGAGGAAGAGCACGCCAAGATCACGCTCGCGTCCGAGCTGAAGCTCCAGGCCAAGGGCGGCGAGCAGGTGTTCGCCGCCGGCACGCCGCTCACGATCGACCTTCTTGAGAAGATCGCCGACCTCCACGTCGCGGCCCGCACCAACAATGGTACCGTTCGCGCCGACGCGCTTCGCGCCGAGTGGGCCACCGCCAAGGAAGAGAATCCGCACAAGCGGGGCTGGGAGATGGCCGACAAGGTCAACATCGACCCGGCCAAGATCCAAGGCAAGCTGCTGACCGAGGCCCCAAGCGTGGCCTTCAAGGTCGAGCCGGCCACCAAGCTCGAGTTCAAGCCGCGTGACATCAAGGAAGGCGCGACCCAGAGCCGCCTCCGCGACGACACCACGATCGAGGGCAAGCTCCTCGAAAGCCCGATGGTGTTCCACTACGTGGACGCCGTGGACTTCCGCTACCTCGCCATGAAGGCGAAGGAGAAGGGCCAGGATCCCGCCGTCGCCGTCGAGAAGTCCTGGTTGCTCGCCAACAGCAAGGAGCTCAAGGAAGCTTGGGAATGGCACAAGGGCGAGATCGCCAAGCTCGAGCAGCACCTGAAGGACAAATACGGTTTCGAAAAGGACGAGAAGACCGGCTTGCCGACCACCACGCCGAAGCGCGAGCCCACCTTCACGGAGCGCTACCGCATCGAGTGGAAGGATTTCGCCGCCAAGGCCGCGGGCAAGCCCCGCACCGACCGCGAGGAAATGCCGACCTTCGCAGAGCAGATCAAGGGTCCGGATTACGAGACCCGCGAGCAGAACCACACCTTCCCGCACCTCGAGGTGCCGCGTGAGCAGGTGGCGTTCTCCTCGAAGTTCGCTCCCGCATGGAGCACCTACTACGCGATCTACTTCACGATGACCGGTCTGCACGGCCTTCACGTCATCGGCGGTGCGCTGGTGCTCGCCTACTACCTGTTCTTCGGCAAGAAGATGTATCTCAGCAATCCGGAGTGGCTTGCCAACCGGGTGGAAGTCGGCGGCCTGTTCTGGCACTTCGTCGACCTCGTCTGGATCTTCCTCTTCCCGCTGCTTTACCTGATGTAAGACGGCCACCTCAACCTGTTCCAGAACACCAAGTTTCAGATTCCCATGGCTGACTCTCCCGAAGACATCAAAAAGAAGGTCAAGTCCTACCTGCTGGTCGGCGGCGTGCTGTTCCTTGGCACGTATCTCACTTACAAGGTGGCGACCACCGAGGTGTTGGATATCGGCAAGCACGGCTTCGACACGGCGGACTGCCTGCTCGGCTTCCTGATCGCGACGATCAAGGCCACGCTGGTGGCGGCGATCTTCATGCACCTCAACCACGAGAAGAAGGCGATCTACTGGATCTTCTTCGGCAGCTTCGTCACCGCCGCCTCGCTGGCCGGTCTGACGGCGCTGGCGTACTTCAGCCCGATCCACGACAAGTTCTTCCCCGGAGCCAAAGCCGGCTACGTGGGTCAGCACGACTGATTTTCCCGTTTTGATTCCGGCCATCCGGCCTTACCTTCACCTGCCATGTCCCTTCGAGCCTTCCACATCGTCTTCGTGACCGTCTGCACGCTGCTGTTCGGTTTCCTCGCGGTTTGGGGGCTTTGGGCTTCGGCGGACCGGAGCCCGCTGACGGTGGGATTCGGGGTGGTAGGTTTGGTGGGCCTGATCGGAATGCCGATCTACGGCGTGTGCTTCTACCGCAAGGCGAAGAAGCTCGTCCTCTGAACTGAACCCCATCCATTCCGCTCCCATGTCCCTCATCGCGTGTGCAACCTGCCAGGTCAATATGGCCCAAGGCGGTGGCGATGCCGCCGGTTGGTCGATCTTCTTCCTCCTGGTGGTGATCCTCGCGGTGCTCGGGGGCGTGGTCTTCCTCCTGGCGCGCTTGATCCGCCGGGGGAATGCCGAGCTCGATCCGGAGCTTTGCGACGACTACGTCGCTCCTTCCACCCAGTCCTGATTTTCCCTCAAGCCTTTCGATTCTCCTTTCCAGCATGAGTCCTTCCAAACTTCTCGGCATCCCGGAATGCTTCTCCGCCCACGGCGGCCAGGTCGACCACCTCATCGACGTGGTCCACTGGTTCATGATCGCCCTTTTCGTGGGCTGGACGCTGTTCTTCCTGTTCTGCCTGTTCCGCTTCTGGCACCGCCGCAACGCGAAGGCGTCTTATGAAGGCGTGAAGAACCACATCTCCTCCCACATCGAGGTTGGCGTGGTGATCATCGAGGCAGTCCTTCTCCTCGGCTTCGCGTTCCCGCTCTGGGCGGACCGCGTGGACGACTGGGATCACGTCCGGGAGCAGAACCCGCTGCGCGTCCGCGTCGTCGGCTGGCAGTTCGGCTGGACCTATCACTACGCCGGTGCCGATGGCAAGTTCGGCCGTATCGACCCGCACCTGATCTCCGGCAACAACGAGCTTGGCATCGATTTCAACGACCCGAACGCGGCCGATGACTTCACCAGCCCGATCCTCAAGCTGCCGGTCGACAAGCCGGCGGTGCTGAACGTCACCAGCAAGGATGTGATCCACAACTACTCGCTGATCCCGATGCGCATCCAGCAGGATGCCATCCCGGGCAAGGAGATCCCGATGTGGTTCACCCCGGTCAAGACGCTCGAAACCTACGTCGTTTGCGGCCAGCTCTGCGGCGAAGGCCACGGCAACATGATCGGCTCCATGGAAGTGATGCCGGTGAAGGCCTTCGACAAGTGGTTCGACGGCCAGACCGAATCGGCGCTGAAGGCCCACCAGGCCAGCGCGGCTCCGAAGGCTGAGAAGTAAGACTTCCTTTTCCAAAGCCCGCGGACGAGCGATCGTCCGCGGGCTTTTTGTTTTCATGGCTCGATTGCCCGGCTGCCCACGCTAGAAATGAACATGGACCTGACCGACATCGACCGTGAGGATTTCCGTCGGCTGCTGGCCGAAATCGGCAAGGCACGCATGCCCTACGGGAAATTCGGTCCGAAGGACTATCCACCGGCGGGCGTGCCGGTGATGGATCTGCCGCCGGAATACCTGGCGTGGTTCAAGGAGCGGGGTTTTCCGAAGGGACGGCTCGGTGAGCTGATGGCGATCGTCTACGAGGTGAAGGAAACGGGGATGGACAAGGTGTTCGACCCGGTCCGCGCGCTGAACGGCGGCCGCCACAAGCTGCGCGCGCCGAGGCGCCGGAGCTTCGATTTCGAGTAGGAGCGGGACGCCCCGCGGCTCTCCGGGCGGACGATTGAGAAAAGGTCGCAAATTCTTCCAAGACTTCGGCCGGACCGCTGTCTACTCTGGAGAACTCATGAAAACCTTGTTCTTCAGTCTGACAGGGATGTGGCTTTTTGCATCCGGGGCCTTCGGGCAGGATGTGGCGAAGCTCCGCGCGGAGCGGGATGCGATGGTGGACAAGGGCCGCTGGCGGGACGCGCTGAACCTTTACGAGGAAAAACTCCTGCCGGTGGGGGATGAGAATTCCGGAGCCGATTGGGAAAAGGCGGTGAGTTGCATCCAGCGCCTCAATGATTGGAAGGGCTTCGATCCGCTGATGGAGAAGGCGGTGGAAGCCCACCCGGACGAACCCCATCTGCTGCTGGCGGCGGGGGTGAGCCTGCAGAACGCGCCCCATGGCGGGCGTTTGGTGGCGGGTGAGTTCGAACGCATGCAGGGGTATTACGGAAGTGGTTTCCGGGGCGGGCGCCGCGGGATGCCACAGCCGATCGACGAAGGCGATGGCGCTTCGTCAGGAGAGGTGATCTCCTGCGACTACCGCGACCGGGTGCGGGGATTGCAATTGGTGAAGAAGTCGGTCGATTTGGCGCGGGATGAGAATTTCCGGATCAACGCCTGGACGATGGTGGGCACCCAATTGCGGCGCGGCGGGGAGGCCTGGAAGCTCCAGACGCTCACGCCGATCGACAAGTTGCCGGATTGGGACGACCAGGGGCCTTCCGGTGGCACCGAGGGGGCCGCGTGGGCGGGGGACAAGCCGGTGCTGTATGACGTGCCCGCCACCTGGGACGCGGCGAAAAACGACGGCGAGCGCTGGCGTTTCGCTCTGGCGGAGCAGGCGCGCCTGAAACCGGATCTGGCGGGCTATCTCGCCTATCAGCGCGGCCAGTTCGCGGAGTCGGAGTTCGGAGTGGGCTCGCTAGCGTCCTACGGCTGGTGGCGGACCTACGATCCCGAGAACGCGAAGGGCATCCTGGAGATGGACACGCTGGCGGATGACGAGTGCCTGGCGAAGACGTCCGATGGGGTGCGGCGGTTCAAACTGCCCGCGGACCAGCATTTCATCGCGCTCTATCGCAGTGCTCTTGCCGATCCGTCCTATGGCGAATCGTCGGGAGATGCCTTGGTGCGGGTCTATCTGGACCGCCGCCAGTATGACCGGGCGGAAGCGGTGCTGAGAGAGGTGATTTCCAAGCACGGCCCGGGTTCGGACAAATCCCGTGAGAAGTTGCTCGCGCAGATCATCGGGGCCTGGGGGCGCTTCGAGGCGGCCAAGACCGTGCCCGCGGGCACCAAGCCCAAGTTGCCGGTTGTCTTCCGCAATGGCGGCTCGGTGAAGCTGACGGCGGCCCCGGTGGACATGGAGGCGGTCCTGCGCGACTACAAAGCCTACCTTTCCTCGAATCCCGGTGAACTCGATTGGGAGCGCGCCCAGCCGATGGCCATCGTCCGCCTGCTCTCGCAGGGGAAGGGGAAGCAGTATCTCGGCGAGATCGCCGCGGCTTGGCAGCAGGATCTGGTGGCGCGGGACAAGCACCGCGAAACCCGCGCCGAGATCGAGGTGCCGCTGGACAAGCCGGGCGCGTGGTTCGTCACCGGCACCCTGACGAACGGCAACACCTTCGAGACGCTGGTATGGATCGTCGACACGGTGGTGGTTCAGCACGATCTCGCGGGAGCGAAACAGGTGTGGCTAGCGGATGCGGCCAGTGGCGCGCCGGTTCCCGAGGCCGAGGTCGAGTTCTTCGGTTACCGCGTCGAGTATCTGGACCGGAAGGTGCCGCTGGGGCGGCGCATCAACGTGCTGGTGAAATCCTTCACCCGCACCACCGATGGCGAGGGCAAGATCCTGTTGAAGGCCGGGGATTTCGCCGATCAATACCAGTGGACGATCATGGCCCGGAAGACCGGTCGTGGCACGGCCTTCACCGGCACCGGGAGCTATTACCCGTTCCCGGGAGAAGATTCCGCGAACCGTGACCTCGGCTACGCGGTGACCGATCGTCCGCTCTACAAGGCGGGGGACAAGATCCACGCGAAGTTCTGGCTGCGGCAGGTGGGCTACGGGGACGTGAATGAATCGCGCTGGGCCGGAAAGACCGGCCGTGTGGTGTTCACCAACGGCCGCGGCGAGGAGTCCATCAAGCTGGAGAATTTGAAAACGGATGCGCTCGGCGCGGTCGAGGTGGAGACGGTCCTGCCGAAGGACGCGGTGCTGGGCCAGTGGAACGCGCGCTTCGACATTCCCAATCAGAACGAAGGAAGCGCGACGATCGCCTTCCGGGTCGAGGAATACCGGAAGCCCGAATACGAGGTGAAGGTGGAGGCTCCCGCGGAGCCGGTGAGGCTGGGCGAGAAATTCACCGCCACGGTGAAGGCGAACTATTTCCACGGTGCTCCGGTGCGGAATGCCACCGTCGAGATCACGGTGAACCGCGAGGCGATGACCGAGCGTTGGTTTCCGCTGTGGCGCTGGGACTGGCTGTATGGCAAGGGCGCGTGGTGGTGCGGGGTGGAGGCTCCGTGGCATCCCGGCTGGCGCACGTGGGGATGCATCCCGCCGGCACCGCCTTGGTACCGGGGGAATCGCTGGACTCCGCCGGAGCTGGTCATCAAGCGCACCGTCGCCATCGGCGAGGACGGCACCGCGGTGGTCGAGATCGATACCGCCCCGGCCAAGGAGATCCACGGGGACATGGACGCCCGCTACGTCATCACCGCGAAGGTGACGGACGCCTCCCGCCGCGAGGAAACCGGAAGCGGCGAGGTGGTGGCGGCGCGGAAGCCCTTCGAGATCGTCGTCAGCGCGGACCGCGGTTACACCCGCCCGGGCGAGGATGTGTCCGCCACCATTTCCGCGGCCACGCTCGCGGGCAAGCCGGTGGTGGGGGCGGAGGGCTCGCTGCGCTTGCTGCGCCTGGCATCCGGGGAGAATGGCCGCATCGAGGAAAAGGAGGTCGCCACCTGGCCGGTGAAGACCGATGCGGAGGGGGAGGTCCATCAGAGGTTCCAAGCGCCCGCGCCGGGGCAGTACCGGCTTGCGGCGAAGCTCTCCGTCAATGGCGGGGAGGCATCGGAGGGCGCGATCATCGTCAATGTCCACGGCACGGAGAAACCGGGCGACGACTGGCATTTCGGTGGGCTTGAGTTGGTGACCGACAAGGTGTCCTACCAGGCGAGCGACAAGGTGAGGTTGCGCGTCAACAGCGATCGCAGCAACGCCCATGTGTGGCTGTTCCTCCGTGCCGAACAGGGTGGGGGACGCGAGGCGAAGCGGATCATTCTCGATGGCCGCAGCAGCGAGGTGGAGATCCCGCTTTCCCGCAATGACATGCCGAACATCTTCATCGAGGGAGTGACGGTGCATGGCGCGGACGTTCACACGGCGGTGCGCCAGATCCTGCTGCCGCCGGAGAGCCGGGTGCTGGATGTGACCGTCGAACCGGCCAAACCGAAGGTGAAGCCGCGTGAGAAATCCGCGCTGGCGGTGACCGTCCGGGATGGCGAGGGCAAGCCGTTCCAGGGAACGCTCACGCTGGCGATCTACGACAAGGCGCTGGAGGCGATCACCGGCGGGCCGAACGCGACTCCGATCCGTGAGAATTTCTGGTCGTGGAAGCGGGAGTTCTACGGCGGCCGCACCCAGGACTCGGTGCCGGATTCCCCGGGGAACCTCATCCGTCAGGGCCGGGACTCCATGCAGCGGCTCGGGCGTTTTGGCGACGAGGCGGAAATGAGCAAGGCAAAGGGGCAGGCTTTCGGCGGGAGAATGGAGCGGAGCCGGGGCGGCTTGGGAGCCGAGGCTGCGAGCGGCTTCGCGTTTGACGCGGCACCCGCGCCCATGGCGGCTGCCAAGGCGATGGCCGCGGATTCCGTCGCTGGCGCGGTGGCCGGGGAGGCGGGCGGAGCAGCGGCAGGGCCGGTGATCCTCGTTCGCAAGGACTTCGCCGACCTGTTGAAATGGTCCGGCGAGGTGAAGACGGATGCCGAGGGCAAGGCGGAGATTCCGCTGGAGTTCCCGGACAATCTCACCACCTGGAAGGCCCGCGTGTGGGCGCTCGGATCGGGCACCCGTGTCGGGGAAGGCAGCGGCGAGATCATCACCTCGAAGGAGCTGCTCGTCCGCTTGGAAGCCCCGCGTTTCCTCGTGGAGAAGGACGAGGCGGTGTTCAGCGCGGTGGTTCACAATGACCACGACGCGCCGAAGTCGGTGAAGGTCTCGCTCGAACTGGAAGGCGGCACCACCGAGTGTATCGTCGGTGAAACCAAGACCGTGGAGATCGCCGCGAAGGGCGAGACCCGCGTCGACTGGCGGGTGAAGGCCGTGAAGGAAGGCGAGGCCGTGGTCCGCATGAAGGCCGAGGGCAGCGACGATGGGGACGCGATCGAGAAGACGCTGCCGGTGATCGTGCACGGCATGCTCAGGCAGGACGCGTGGAGCCGGGTGGTCGATCCGGGCAAGGACTCCGCGGTCATCGACTTCGAAGTGCCGGAGAAACGCCGCGTCGATCAGACCAAGCTCACCGTGCGGTTCTCGCCGACGGTGGCCGGAGCAGTCGTCGACGCAATTCCTTATCTCGCGGACTATCCGTATGGCTGCACCGAGCAGACTTTGAACCGTTTCGTGCCCGCGGTCATCGCCCGCAAGATGGTGCAGGATCTGGGCGTCAGCCTCGATGCCGTGCGCGCCAAGCGGAACAACCTCAATCCGCAGGAACTCGGCGATCCGAAAGAGCGCGCGGAGCGCTGGAAGATTTGGCAGCGTAATCCGGTCTTCGATTCCCTGGAGCTGGCGCACATGGAAAAGGCGGGCATCGACCGCCTGATGACGATGCAGAATTCCGATGGCGGCTGGGGCTGGTTTTCCGGCTACCGCGAATCGTCCTACGTCCACACCACGGTGGTGGTGGTGCACGGTCTGCTGGTCGCGAAGGCCAATGGGGCCGATGTGCCGGATGGGATGATCAACCGTGGCATCTCCTGGCTTCAGAATTACGAGAAGAAGGAGATCGCCGCGCTGAAACGCCATGCCGACCGCGTGGCCGCCGAGAAGGCTGGCAAGAAGCCGGGCCCCTCGAAGAAGTATGAGAAGGCCGCCGCGGATGCGACGGATGCCTTCGTCCGGATGGTGCTGGGAGAGGCTGGCAAGGACGCGCCGGAGATGGTGAACTACCTCCATCGCGATCGCCTCGGCCTGCCCGTTTACGGCCAGTGCCTCCTCGGCCTCGAACTGCATCGCAAGAAGGACATCGACCGCCGCGACGAGGTGATGGCCACCATCGCGCAGTTCCTGAAGCGGGACGACGAGAACCAGACGAACTACCTGGAGCTCGGCAACCGGAACTACTGGTGGTTCTGGTATGGCAGCGAGATCGAGGCGCACTCGTGGTATCTGAAGCTGCTCGCCGCGGTGAAACCGAAGGCCGCCGAGACCCGCGGTCTGGTCAAATACCTTGTCAACAACCGCAAGCACGCGACCTACTGGAACTCGACGCGCGACACCGCCTATGCCATCGAGGCCATTGCCGCCTACATCAAGGCCAGCGGCGAACTCGCGCCGAAGATGGAGGTCGAGGTGCTGCTCGACGGCAAGGTGTTGCGCCAGGTTTCCATCGATGCGGAGAATCTGTTCTCGTTCGATGGCACCGTGACGGTTGATGCCGCGGGGCTGGCGGCGGGCAAGCACCAGATCGAACTCCGCCGGAAGGGGGAAGGCGCGCTGTATGCGAATGCCTACCTTGAGGTGTTCTCGCTGGAGGATTTCCTCCGCAAGGCGGGCCTGGAGGTGAAGGTGGAGCGCCATGTCTTCCGCCTCATCCCGGAGCAGAACGACACCGCGGTGCCGGACAAGACCGGGCTGGTGGTGAACCAGAAGGTGGAGAAATTCCGCCGCGAGGAACTCAAGGATGGCGACAGCCTCGCCAGCGGCGAGCGGATCGAGGTGGAGCTCGTGCTGGAGAGCAAGAACGACTACGAGTATCTGATTTTCTCGGACGCGAAGGCGGCGGGCTTTGAAGCCACCGAGGATCTCAGTGGCTACGTGGGCGGCGCGCTTTCGGCTTACATGGAACCGCGGGACAAGACGGTGGACTTCTTCCTCCGTTCGCTGCCACGCGGCACCAGCCAGCTCCGTTACCAGCTCCGCGCCGAAGCCCCCGGCAAGTATCATGCGCTGCCCGCCGTGGCGGAGGCGATGTATGCACCGGAGCTGCGCGCGAACTCGGACGAGATTCGCCTGGAAGTGGTCGAGAAGAAATGAGGCGCGGGCTGGCGGTCAGCCCGTGAGCACCGCCAGCCAGTTCACCACCATGCGATCGAGGCTGAAGTGTGCTTCCATGTGGCGGCGGCCATTGGTCGCGAGGCGCGCACGTTCGTTCGGAGCGTGCGCGAGATTGACCATCGCCTTCGCCAGCGCGGCCGGGTCGTAGGGTGGAACGAGGCGGCCGGTTTCACCATCGATCACCTGCTCGGAGGCGCCGCCGATGTCGGTGGCGATGACCGACAGGCCGGAGGCGAGGGCCTCGAGCGAGGCGTTCGGGCAGCCGGCGGGATTCGAGATCATCACGAAGATGTCGAGCTTGGCATGGAACGTGGAGATGTCGCGGAGATCGCCGAGCCACTCGATCGGGAGATCTGCGGATCGGGTCCGTAGTTCCGCCGCGTGTTCCTCGCTTCCGGTTTCCACTCCGCCGGCGATTCGCAACACACAGGGAGGTAGCTCCGGCAGGGCGTCGCGGAAGGCGTCGATCAGATCGCCGAGTCGCTTCTGCGGGCTGATGCGCGCGGCCGTGCCGAAAACGAGCACGGGTCCGGGTTCGCGTCGGGGAACCACGGCATGCAGCGGGATGCCATTGGGCACCACCTTCACCGGCACGCCGAGCGCGGTGGCCCGAGGCGATTCGGCGTGATACTTCACGACCATGGTGTCGAGCACGCGGCCGTAATCGGTGGGTTCGCACACCGGCAATGAAGGGGGGCGTTGCAGTAGCCAGCGGTCGAGGGAATCGAAGAACATCTCGCCGGGGCTGACGTCGACGACGCGCGCGAAGGGCAAGCCTTCGGCAATCAGGAACTTCGAGGCGGTAATGGCATTCCAGAACGTGACCGTGCGCGGCGGATCGGCGGCCATTTCCGCGAGGATCCGGTCGGCGGAGTCGACGGCTTCGATCTGTCCGAATGGCGGTGGCACGAACACGTTGATGCCTTCGGCAGTGAGCGCTTCGCGGCCGGGCGTCGGGTGATCGGGATACTCCTGAAGGAGGGCGAGCCGCACGCGATGGCCGCGGTGATGGAGTTCCATCATCAGGCGGCGCAGCGAGGATTGGGCACCGCCGGTGGAAAGGTTGTTGGCGACGAACCAGAGTGTTTCGCCCGGTTGATCCGGTCGGCAGGCGACCTGTCGCAGCAGCCGGGCGGTGCGGGCGGCCATGCGGTCGGTGCTGAAATCGCGGAAGACCTTGTCGCGGGCGGATGGCGGTGGATCGAGTAACACCGGCACCAGTGCGGCGGCGAATTCCTCCGGAGTGGCCTCCGGTGCAACGAGGCGCATCGCCGGACAGCGGGCCGCGATTTCCGGCGTGCCGCCCACGGCGGTGGCCACCACCGGAAGGCCTGCGGAAAGCGCTTCCAGATGCGCGAGGCTCAGGCCTTCGTGGGCGCTGTAGGAGACGAACGCGTGGGCCTCCGCGAGCACCTCGGGCACCGGGCGTGCGCCGCCGGTGAACTCGAGCGGGATGCCATGCAACCGGGCCTGCCGTTCGAGGTCCTTCAGGCACGCGATCGCATTCGGATGCTCCTCGGGGGCTTCCCCGGCGACGATGAGTTTCAGGTTCCCGGAATGCCCGTGGCGTTTCAACGCCGTGCGCGTGGCTGCCAGCAGTGCGGGCAGGCGGTCTAGGCGTTTCTGGGGACGCGGATTCGCGACGGCCACCAACGTGAATATCTCCGTAGCCGGGCGGGAGGATTCCAACAATGGCTCGATGCCATTCCAGACCGTCCTCACCGGGATCTCCGGCAGGCGGTAGCGGGATTCCTCCGCCACGGCATTCGAGCAGGCGATGAACAACGAGGCATCGCCTTTCCGCAGGGTCTCCCAGCCTTCCGGCCAACCGCGGGCGGTGTTGTGCAGCGTCACCGCGGTGGGCAGGCCGACTGCCGATAGCGCACGCGTGTCTTCGGTGCTGGTGAGATGGAGATGGAGGACATCGATGCCGTGTCCGAGCGCGAGTTGCTTCACCGCGTCTCCGCGACCGGCGCGCGGGACGCGGGAAAGATCGATGAAGGGAGGCGCGTCCTCCAACGATCGGCGGAGCGGGCTGCCAAGTACGGCGAGTATCGTATCAAGGCCGTGGCCGGGGAGGTGCCGCGCCAGGTCCGCGGCGATCTTCTCGGCCCCGCCATGCTGGAGGCTGGTCACGATCTCCAGCACCCGCGGCGAGGTGGCGCTGGCGAAATCGAGCGCGGGGAAATGCACCAGCCGGGTTCCCGCGGGCAGCGGCTTTCCTTCCACCCGTGCGATGGCGGAGGCGGGCGCCGGGTGCCATTCGCATGTGGCGGGTGGCAGGTCGGTGGTGGTCTGGATGTTCCCGCCGTGCCGGGCTTGCAGGTCATGCCAAGGGTGATCCTTCGCATTGAACGGCGGCAGGCCGAAGAGCACCGGCGCGTTGTCCGGTGGCGGCTGGAACCACTCTGGATGCCTCAGCCAGGTCCCGGCCCGGATCAGGAGGACGGGGCCTTCCTCTGGCGCGGTCGTATGGATCTCACGGACCCCTGCGGCGTGCAGGCTGCGGGTGGTGCGTGCGGCCAACCACGGCCGACGCGGATCGGCATCGAACATCCAGGCGCGCATGCCGGTTATCCGATCACCCGGTTGACGAGCGTTTCCCCGCCGAGATGGCGGCGGAAGTTCCGCAGGAAATGAGCGATCAACACCTGCGTCTCGCCGCTCTGTCCACCGGCGACGTGCGGGGTGATGTGGCAGTTCGGGAGCCCGAGCAAACGATGCCCCTCGGGCAGTGGTTCGGGATCGGTGACGTCGAGCCAGGCGGCGGCAAGGGGACCATTTTCCAAGGTGTCCGCCAGCGCGTCCTGATCGACGGTGGTGCCGCGGCCGATGTTGTAGAACACGCTGCCCGGTTTCATCGCGGAGAAGATCGCGGGGTTGAAATAGCCGCGCGATTCCGCGTTGTCCGGCAGGATGTTGATCACGTGGTCGGCGGTGGCGAGTGCCTCCGTGGCCCGGTCCGGCGTGACGACACGGATGCCTTCGTCACCGCGGGGCGAGCGGCGGATGGCGGTGATCTCCACGCCGAAGGGCTCGAGCATGCCGACGAGGCGTTCGGCGATCGCACCATAGCCGTGGATGAGCACGGATTGACCGAGCAACAGGCGGCTGCTTTCGCGCAGCGCGGTCCAGGCGAGGTCGCTGTTCGCGCAGCGGGTGGCGAGCGAGCACGGTAATTGCCGGGCCTGGGCGAGCATGAAGGCGAAGACGTGTTCGGCGCAGGCTTGGTCGTAGACGTGCGAGCTGTTCGTCACGATCAGGCCGCGTGCGGTGGCGGTCGAGCGGAACTCCGGCGTGTCATAGCGGGTGAAGCCGGCGGAGCTGACTTGCAGCCATTTCAACCGCGGGGCCGCGAGCACGCTGGCGACGTCCGGTTGGCCGAAGGCGATGTCCGCCTCCGCGATGAGGGGATCGGACGCCTGCTCGACCAGCACGGAGGCCGCGCGCTTTGCCGGGATCAATAGCTCATGCGGGGCGATCTCCTGGCGCAGCCAATCGAAGAGAGCGGGCGATGCCTGGATGTCGGTGAAAACCTTGAGGACGGACATGGATCAATAGGCGGCCGGATTGCGGGGCGGCGGGACCGGGCGGGTCCAGGTGTCGTTGTCTTGTTCCACCGGTTCGGGGCGCTGCATTGGCGGCGGCTGGTTGAACATCCGGGACGCCATGGCCGAGGCCGCGGCGGCTGCCACCACCGGCACGATTGAAACGGAGAGCGGTCGGCGGCCGGTGAAGACGAAGTGGCCTTCCGGGCCGGGTTGGTAGGTGAGGCGGCTGCGTTGCTCCATGCCATCGGCGAGGCGGTAGGTGACATCGAGCGGGGTTCCGGCGTTGGCATCCGTTTGCAACCAGAAGCCGTCCTCGGTCATGCGCACCTGGTGCTGGGGTGCTGGAGTACGAGGAAGATAGTCGTTGTTGCCTGGAGCGGGGAAGGGTGGCGGCGAGGATTTGCGGGAGGCGGCCTTCACGATCGCGACGACGATGGCGGCGATGATGCCGAGCGGGATCAGCAGGCAGGCGAGTCCGCCGATGGAAACCATGTGGGTGGATTGGGAAGTGGTTGCAGGAAGCGGATCCGCTGCCGGAGTGGTGGGACCGGGCTTGCCGGGCGTGGGACCGGGAGCGGTGGACTCGGCGATCACCTCGTACGGCGCGGCGATGCGGAAGCCGACGTCGGCGATGCGGCTGCGGGGATCGGAGCGGAAGCGGGCGGCGCTGCGGGTGTTCTTGAGATCGCGGGCCCACGAGCCGCCCCGCAGCACGCGGCGCGGCTTGTCGGAGAGATTGGAATTCGTTTGCAGTGGATCGGTCGCGGGACCATCGGGGTAGGGCGCGTACCAATCCAGACACCACTCCGAGACGTTGCCGCCGATGCGGATGCCCCACAGGTTCGAGGCGGTGGAGGCCGTGGCGTGGGTGCTGCTGTTCGCGTTCGCCTTATGCCACGCGAGGTCGGTCTTCACCCCCGCCGCGGCGAGCGTGGTGGTGCCATCGTGCCAGGGGGCGGCGCTTCCAGCGCGGCAGGCGTATTCCCACTGTGACTCGGTGGGCAGGGTCACGCGGAGCTGCGTCTTGCGGGAGAGCCACTGGCAGAACTGCTCGGCATCGGGAAAGGTCACCAGGCACACCGGGTCGTCCGGCGATTGGCCGAAGCCGGGATTGCGCCAGGTGTATTGCTTTTGCTGGACCAGCGCCTTGCCGTCCCAGCCTTGGCCACCGCTGGTGCCGGTCTCGGCTTCGGTGCGGTAGTTCGATTCGGCGACGAAGCGCTTCCATTGCGCTACGGTCACGGAAGTCCGGCCGATCCAGAATGGTTTGGTGAGGACCACCTGGCGTTGGGCTTCATCGGCACCGCGGCCTTCCTCGGTGGCGGGCGAACCCTGCCGGAACGTGCCCGCTTCCACCCGGACGACCTCCATCGACACGCCGCCGCCCAGATCGAGCGTCCTGGTTTCGTTCGCCCAAGCGAGCCCCGCTGCCACCCAGACCGGTATTCCGGCAAGCCACGATCGTTGCATGTGTGGCTGGAGCCTAGGAAACCGTGGCAGGTTTCCTCAATTCCCATTTGGTTTCGATTTTCCATCCACCACCCGGCTTGAAACCGGCCGGATTTTGAAAAAACTCGGGTCATCCGCCGCCGGAATCCGGACATCCCGGGCAAGGATTTTGGAGAAATTGCTCGAAAAGAACAAGTTTGGGCTTGCCTCCCCCTGTGGATGGGGTATTCACCGCGCCCCGAATTATGGCTAAGAAGAGCTGGATCGCACGCAACGAGCGCAAGGCGCGCACTGTCGCCAAATACGCCGAACTCCGTCTGAAACTGAAGGAGGAGAAGGACTATATTGGCCTGACCCTGCTTCCTCGCGACGCCAGCCCGACCCGTCTGGTGAACCGCTGCGAATTCAGCGGCCGTCGCCGCGCTTTCCTGCGCCGCTTCAAACTTTCCCGTATCAGCTTCCGCGAACTTGCCAGCGCCGGTATGATCCCCGGCGTCACCAAGTCGAGCTGGTAAGCTGGCACGGCACGCGCTACATTTCGACCCGGGACGGAAACTACCCGCTCCCGGGTCTTTTTCATGCCCATCTACGAATACGTTTCAGAAGCTCCGGAAGATCCCGAACGATCGTGCCGCATCTGCGCCCGAGGGTTCGAGCTGCGCCGTCCCGTTGACCGCGCGCCTCTGGAGAAATGCCCGTTGTGCAAGCACCCGGTGAAGAAAGTCATCTCCCGGGTCAATACTCCCAAAATCGCCAAGCCGCTCTCCGTGAGCGATGCCAAGGCCGCGGGATTCACCGTCCTCGAGCGACGCGACAAGGGCGTCTACGAGAAACTCTGATTTCCCGCGATGTCCCTGTTCTCTCTCATCACCCTGCTCGCCGTGGAAGGTGGGCACGCGCCGTCCCATGAGCTGCCGTCCCTCGGGGTGTGCCTGCTGTATCTGCTCGGGATCATCTTCTTCCTGCTGCTGAACGCCTTCTTCGTGGCGTCGGAGTTCGCGATCGTGAAGGTCCGCCCGAGCCAGCTTGAAATGGGCGGCAAGGGCAAGCCGACCCGCTCCGCCACCGCCCAGCATGTGGTGGCGCATCTGGACGGCTACCTTTCCGCCACCCAGCTCGGCATCACCATCGCCTCGCTGGCACTCGGTTTCCTTGGCGAGCCTTTCGTGGAGGCGCTGGTTTCCCCGCTCTTGCTGATGATGGGCGTGCCGCTGGAGTTCGCCTTCATCGGCCTGACGATCAAGCCGGTCTCGTGGATTTCCTTCATCCTGGCGATCGGTTCGTTCACGTTCCTGCACGTGGTGCTTGGCGAATTGCTGCCGAAGTCGATCGCGATCCGCAAGGCGGTGGCCACCACGCTGCTGCTGGCCGGTCCGCTGCATGTTTTCTACAAGGTGTTCCGGGTGGCGATTGCCGTGCTCAACGGGACCGCGAACTGGATGCTGAAGCACCTGTTCCGCATCGATCCGGTGAGCGAGAGCGAACACGTTCACTCCGCCGACGAGCTGGCGCTGCTTTTCGCCGAAAGCGAGCGCGCCCAGGAGGTGACCGAAACCGAGCGTGAGATCCTGATCAACGCGCTGGAATTGAACGAGCTGTGGGTGCGTGACGTGATGACGCCGCGCGCCCGGGTGGTGGCGCTCGACGCCGACCAGCCGTTCGAAAAGGCCCTCGAGATCGCCCAGCGCAGCAAGCACACCCGCTTCCCGCTGATCAAGGGTCACCTCGACCACGCCATCGGCCTGATCCACATCAAGGACCTGCTCAAGCTGGTCAGCCAGCCGGATCCGGACCTGATGCGGATCAAGCGCGAGCTGAAGATCGTGCCGGACACCATGCCGCTCGATACCCTGCTGAAGTTCTTCCTGCGCGAGCACGCCCACCTGGCGATGGTCGTGGACGAATTCGGAACCCCGGTCGGCATCGTGTTCCTCGACAACGTGATCGAGGAACTGGTGGGCGACATCCAGGACGAGTTCGACAACGAGCGCTCGGCGTTCACCCGCATCAACGCCGACGAGTTCGTGATCGAGGGTGCCATGACCCTCAATGACCTCAGCGGTTACGTGGAGGAGCTTTACCTCGAAAGCGGCGAAGTGACGACCGTGGGTGGCTACATCACCCAGCAGCTCGGACGTTTCCCGGAGCCCGGTGAAACGATCGAGATCCTCGGCTACGAGGCGAAGGTGACCAGCACCGACGGCCGCCGCGTGGGTCAGGTCCACTTCCGCAAGTTGCCGGAACCGAGCGACGAGCCCGCGGCCCAGGCCGAGGAGGAATTGGTCGGGAAGGACGCGGAGTAAGGTTTCATTGCTCTTCCTTCGGAAGGGGCTCGAGAGACTCCGCCTCCCGGAAGACCTGCCTCGGCTAAATCCTCAACTCCTTCTGGCGATAACGGTCAGGATCTGGGCGTCGGCGTCTTGGGGGAACGCAAAGGTTTCCTCAAAGTCGGCGATGCCTTCGAAGTGCTCGAACCCGGCCTCGACCAGCAGGGCGTGGAGTTCCGCCGGCTCGAACCAGCGCAGGGTTTGCGAGCATTCGTGGCTGGAGATCGGTTCGCGGTCCGCGTTCATCAGCGTGTAGCGGTGGTCGCGGTGAAGCAGGCGGTTGGGCTCATCGAGACGGTGTTTCGTTTCCACCGCTCCGATCCGGCCGTCGGGTAGCCGCACCTCGTGGTCGGGATACCATTCGTTCTCCGGGAGATCGCCTTCCAGCTCCGCATCCGGCGTGAAGACGGTGAGGTAAAGGCCGCCCTCGGGTTTCAGCAGATCCGCGATGCGTTTCAAGGCGAGTGCGGGATCCGGGCAAAGCTGGAGCGTGAACGCGGGAATGAGCGCGGCGGCATAGCGTTTGTCCGGGGTGAATTCCTCGGCGGTTCCGGCGTGCAGCACCGGCTCCAGGCCGACCACCGCGGTTTTCTTCCGGCACAGCGTCAGCATGTCCGCGGAGGGCTCCAGCCCCTCGACTTCGAAGCCTTCCAGCAGCAGGGGGATGAGCAGGCGCCCCGAGCCGCAGCCGATCTCCAGCGAGGTGCCGGGGAAATGGGCGAGGAAAGTTTGGATCAGCGGCAGCTCCGCGGACGGTCCTTCCGCTTCCCAGAACGGATCGTGCAATTCGGCTTCGAGGGATTGGTAACTGCTGGCCACGGCGGAAGTGTGGGTGACCTCCGCCGGAAGCTCAATGCAAGCCTTTGCGCTCTCCGCTCCCGGTGGCCGGGAGCTGGGTCAGGACATCGCCCGCTGGCCGGCGAAGAAGCTCTCCATGCGGTGCTGCATGTCCTCGTAGAAGCGGCGCTTGATCGCCTCCAGGGCGGCGAGTTTCTCCGGGGAGGCGGCCGCGGCGGCTTCCTGTTCGAGGTGCATTTTCTCCGAGAACGCGCGCTCCATTTCGATCAGCGAATCGAGGAACTCACGGGCTGCTCGGGAGTGCTCCACGCCATCGACCAGCGCGTTTTCCAGTCGCTTGTTGCGGGTCACGGCGAGCAGGTTGCCCTCGGCGAGCTGGCCCATGTAGCGGCGGTGGCTGTGGAGGAAGGCCTTGTGCTCGGAATCGAAGGTGACCTCGTCGCGGTCCACCAGCGAGTCGTAGGGGCCGGGCTTGGTGAAGAACTTCACGACCAGCGGGATGGTGTCCACCAGCATGAACAGGAGGGTCAGCACCAGGTAGGTGTAGAAGGCGAACTGGCCGCCCTCGGCCCCGGCCTGGAACAGGGCGTGGAGGGCCAGCGTCTGGGTGAGGATGTCGCGGCGGGGTTCGTCGCGGATGGCGTCGAGGCGGGTGGCCTCCTCGTTGGACACGCGGGCCAGGCCGTCCTGAGTCAGCGAGAGTTCCTTCAGGCGGCTGTCGATCTGCTGCTTGATGGTGTCGCGCAGGGCGTTCTGTTGGGTGACAAACTGGCCGGCCTGGTCTTCCTCGACCTTCCGTTTCAGCCCGGCCACGCGGTCGGCCTCCGCCTTGTTGGCCACCTCGATTTCCTTCATGTGGCCCTCGAAGGTGGCGATCGCGCCCTTCTCGGCCTCGCGGACCTGGGTCTGGAGGGTGGCCTTCTCGGCGGAGAGGTGTTCCAACAGGCCGCCCATACGCTTCGATTCCTCGCGGCGCGGGTCGAGCTGGTCGGAGCGGATCGAGCGGGCACGCGGGCCCTCGCCCTTCAGGCCGGAGCGTTGGCCGTTGAGCTCGCGCTCGTATTCCGCCTGCCAGTAGCCGAGCTCGCTCTGGACCTTGGTGTAGCCGGGGGTGAGTTCCTCCGACTGCTTGTCGACGGTCGCGAGGCGGTCGCGGAACGGCTTGGTGGCCTCGTCGGTGGCCTTCTTCAATTCCACCTGCTGCTCCTTGGTCAGGCCGGGAATGGCGGCGGAGGCGTCCTCGGTTTCCTGGAGGATGAATTTGGCCTGGAAGGTCTCGTTCCACTTCTGGCGCTGGTCGGCGATGGAGGTTTCCAGCTTCGCGATCTCGGTGCGGATCTTGGTCTTCTCGTTCTCGAAGCCGCCGCGCACCGTCTCGATCTCCGCGGCGCGGTCCTTCTCGACCACGGCGGACACCGTGTCGCGGAACAGCAGCAGCACCAGCGGGTGGGCGATCGTCAGGCCCATCAGCACGGCCACGCACAGGCGGAGGCCGAATTGGGACAGCTTCCGCGTCCACGAGAGGTAGGGCCGGTAGCCCGCGATCAGGGCGCGGTCGATGGTGAGGATGATGAAGGCCCACACCGCGGCCACCGGATAGATCACCCGCGGTTCCCGGGTGAGGGTGGAGAGGGCGTAGGCACAGGCGATGAAGGCGAACGCGCAGGGCACCAGCACGGTGGCGCCGAAGGCGACGTACTTGCGCTGCTCCCAGGCGGGGCATTGCTCGAGCGTTTCGGTGCCCGCGCCGGAGAGCCAGAAGAAGAGACGTTTCACGGGATTCGGTTTCATGACGGAAACAAAGGGGAAAATGGAAACCAGGTTAGGGCGATACCGGGCCGGAGCTTCCATCATTTCATCGTCCCGCGTCAGTTGGAAAAAAATCGCGTTTTGTCGCCACGAGGTTGCCCGGCGGGGCGCTCCGCGGTTAGGAAATGGCGATGCGGAACCGGTTTTACAACGCGTGGGACATCGAGCGGCAATCCGGCAGGACCGACGAGGCGGATTACCGCTCGCCGTTCCAGATCGACCGCGACCGCGTCCTGCACACGCCCACCTTCCGCCGCCTGCAGAACAAGACCCAGGTGTTCTGGAGCGGGGAATACGATTTCTACCGCACCCGCCTGACCCACTCGCTGGAGGTCGCCCAGATCGGCAAGGCGATCTGCCACTGGCTGGAGACCCGCCCGGACGGCCCGCTGGAGCCGGATCACACCATCGACCAGGACCTCGTCGAGGCGGTGTGCCTTTCGCACGATCTCGGCCACCCGCCGTTCGGCCACGCCGGCGAGCGCACGCTGAATTTCCTGATGCGCGGCCACGGCGGCTTTGAGGGGAACGCCCAGACGCTGCGTCTGCTCACCGACCGGATTTTCTCCGCCCGCGCCGGCTCGGAGCCCGCCCGTGTCGGCATGGACCCGACCCGCGCCTTCATGGATGGCGTGCTGAAATACAAGTCGCTTTGGACCGAACTGAAAGCCGCCACCGGCACCGATCCCGAACATCATTTCCTCTACGACGAGCAGCACCATCACCTCGATTGGGCGATGGGCGGGAACGATTTCCCGCTGGAGCTGCCCCCCGGATCGGTGCGGGATGGTTTCAAGTCGATCGAGTGCCAAGTCATGGACTGGGCGGACGACACCGCCTACTCGCTCAACGACCTCTCCGACAGCGTCCGCGCCGGGTTCCTCACGATCTCGAAGATCGAGGCTTGGGCGGAAACCAATGGCGTGGAAAAGGGCGAGGGGACCCCGCTCGGCGACCTGATCCGGGCGATCCGCCGCAAGCGCGTCGATCCGCTCGTCGGCCGCCGCATCGGCACCTACATCCAGGCCACCAGTCTGGAGTCGGACGTGAATTTCCTCAGCGCCCTGACCAACCGCTACCGCTACCGCCTCGTCATCGACCCGGTGGTGAAGGCGGAATCGAAGCTCTTCAAGAAGCTCGCCTTCGAAGTGGTGTTCCTTTCGCCGCAGCTCAAGCAGCTCGAGCACAAGGGCAGCCGCATGCTGCGCCAGCTCTGGGAAGTGCTCGGCCAGCGCTACGTCCGCGGCGAAACCATCGACGGCCAGGACTTCCAGCTCCTCGCCGCCGACACCGTGGCCGAAATCACGGCCGCCCCGGACGAGAACGGCCGCGCCCGCCTCGTCTGCGACTTCCTCGCCGGCATGACCGACGGCTACGCCGCCCGCACCTACAAGCGCCTCTTCATGCCGGACTTCGGCTCGATCGGGGATTTAATCGGGTGAGGTAGAGATCTCTACGGATGCTTGGAATTCCGACCGGTCGGAAAAATGGAGCCAGCGCCTTTCAGGAAGCGCGCTTGATTTCCTCTGCAGGGACGCGTGTATGAAGCTGGCCGAGGAATCGATAGTCGTCGCCGATCCACACGTTCATTTCCCGTGCAATCCGCAGCCGGTGGAGAGCGATGGTTTCATCGGAAACAGCCTCGCCTTGGGAGCGCATCCACGCTTCCAAAGCGTCATACCAAGCATTGCTGCCGGGCTCTTGACCAGATTTAAACATCCCTGTCTCGACGGTATTTCAGCACGCCTCGTCTTGCAAGCTCCATCAAGGCCGCGTGGAGAGCTCGCCGGATGGTGTCATCTTCCGGGTTTCCACGTCGAGATCTTGACCATTCCCATCCCACCGCCATGCCCAGTCGGGAAAGGTGGTCCCAGCCAGATTTGAGTTCCGTTTGGGAAATGTTCTCGGGAAAGCGGATTGCATAGGTGAAAATCCCCGTCACCACCCGGATCTCCAGAGCCGAACCAGCGTGGCCGACGAGGATATCTTGGATGCTTGGTGGTAGTCCGCGCGGATGATTGTGAGTCACGATCTGTCCCGGAATGATCGATAGATCGATGGGGACGCGATCCGGTTCTCCTGTTTTTCGGTAGCGCTCGCCACCGTTCAGATCGAAGACGCGCAGATGTTCCCGCGGGTGTTTTCGAATCGAGTTCTCCGCGCGCAGGATGATGGATTTTCCAGTCTCCGAGACTTCTTCCAGCGGAGTCCACGTGTCGTCTGAATCCGTGTCCGAATCGATGTCCTTCCACAACCGCTGATGCAAGTCGTCCGGAATTTCCAATGGATAGCCGCCGGGCCCCGGGAGTTCCGGTTGGCGCATATCACGGTTTTCCATGGAAGCGCTGTCTATTTTCCGTTGGCAATGATGATAGTTGAATGTCTTCACCCCACTGGGGCGATGTCAAAAGCGGCGTAAGTCACGATCCCGAAGTTCATTTCACCTTCGGTTCCCGCGGGACGAACTGCAGGAAGCGCTGGCGGTCGCGGCATTGGAAGAAGGCTTCGTCGAGGGTGATGTCGCCGCGCTTGAGGAGGAACTCGAGGGAGTCGTCGATGGTGTGCATGCCTTCCTTGCGGCCGATCTCCAGCAGGCCGACGACCTGTTCGATCTTGCGGTCGCGGATCAGGGCACGGAGGCCGTAGTTCACGCGCATCACCTCGGTGGCGAGGGCGCGGCCGGAGCCGTCCGCCTTCGGCAGCAGGCGCTGGCAGACCACCCCTTCCAGCACGTTGGCGAGCTGGGAGATGATCTGCTGCTGCTGGTCGGCGGGGAAGACGTCCACCAGACGGTCGATGGTCTGCGGGGCATCGATGGTGTGGAGGGTAGCGAGCACGAGGTGGCCGGTTTCCGCGGCGGTGAGGGCGATGCGGATGGTTTCGAGGTCGCGCAGCTCCGAGACGACGATGACGTCCGGATCCTGGCGCAGCGTCTGGCGCAGGGCGTTGGAGAAGTTCTTGGTGTCCTTGCCGATCTCGCGCTGCTTGATGAGGCAGGAGCGGTGCGGGAGCACGAACTCGACGGGGTCCTCGATGGTGATGATGACACCGGAGCGGGTTTCGGAAATGCGCTTCACCATCGAGGCGAGCGTGGTGGTTTTCCCGGAGCCGGTGATGCCGGTGACGAGGATCAGGCCGCGGCGCTCGTTGCAGAGGTGCTCGATGGTTTCGGAGTGGCCGAGGTGGGAGAGCTCCGGGACATGTTCCGGGATGTGGCGGAAGACGGCCTCGAGGTGGCTGCTGGCGAAGTGGATGTTGCCGCGGAAGCGGCCGAGGCCGGTGATCTCGATCGCGTAGTCGAGTTCCCACTCGGTCTCCAACCGGGCGCGCTGGGCCTCGCTGAGCGTCGAGTAGATCAGGGTGCGGCTGGCCTCCGGGGTGAGCATGAAGTCCTCCAGCGGTACCAGCGCGCCATGGATGCGGGCGGCGGGCGGGGCGCCCACGCTGAGGTGGAGGTCGGAACCACGGTTCTCCACGGTGATGCGGAGGTATTCGTCGATGTCGCGGAGTTCGGTCATGGGTGGGTTTCGGAAACGGATCGGAAGGAGCGGGCGGCGGGCGGATCAAACGTAGCCGCGGAGGGCGCGGTCGAGGTCCTGGGAATTCGGCGCGGCGGCGCGGGCGGTGGCGGGGCTGATGAAGCCGTGGATGGCGGAGTGGGCCAGGGCACGGAGCATCGAGACGTTGCCGGGTGTTTCGGTGCGGTTGAGGAAATCGCGGATCTCGGCGTGCTGGCGGTTGCGGATCCACTCGCGCACGGCGGCCTCGTTCTGGAGCGATTCGCAGACGAGGTGGAGCGTGCCGCTGGTGGAGGGCAGGAGGCGCTGGGTGAGGATGCCGATGAGGTGGCTGGACAGGAGTTGGAGCGAGGAATCGCGCTGGTCCGCCGGGTAGAGGTTGATGAGGCGCTCCAGGGTCTCGGTCGCGCCCGGGCTGTGGAGCGTGGAGAGCACGAGGTGGCCGGTTTCCGCGGCGCGGAGGGCGACCTGGGCGGTGTCCTCGTCGCGGATTTCCCCGAGGAAGATGATATCCGGGCTCTGGCGCAGGGCGGTGCGCAGCGCGTGCGGGAACGACATCGTGTCGCCGCCGAGCTCGCGCTGGGAGAAGTGCGAGAGGTCGTTTTCGAAGACGTATTCCACCGGGTCCTCGATGGTGACGATGTGGCGGCGGTAGTGGTGGTTGATCCAGTCCAGGCAGCTCGCGATGGTGGTGGACTTGCCCGCGCCGGTGGGGCCGCTGACGACGATCAGGCCGCTGCGGTGGGAGAGCCAGTTCACGAGCAGGTCCTGCGGCAGGCCGAGTTCGGCGAAGTCCGGGACCAAGTGCTTGATCGGGCGGAGCACGGCGCAGAGCTTGCCGAGCGACTGGTAGAGGTTCACGCGCAGCCGCGAGCCATCGGGCGCGATCCAGCTCAGGTCGGCCTCGTAGGTGGTGGAGGAGTCGATGTTGCAGTCCCGCCAGAAGTCCTCCAGGCAGGCGCGGTCGAGAGGGTCGTGGTCGAACACCAGGATCTCGCCATTGATGCGGACGCGCGGCGATTGGTCTTCCGCGAGCAGGAGGTCGGTGGCACCGGTGCTGAACGCGCTGTGGACGAAATCGAAAATGGCGGGCATTGAGACGAATCTGGTTGGGTTTTCGCGGGGTGGGAATGCTGAACTGCATCCTCCTGTTGGATTCCCATTGCCGGGAGATAGCGGGCTGTTCCGGGGATGAAAAGGGAATCGCGGTTAAGAGAAGGTTAAGGGCGGCCGTGAGTGGCTGGAATGAGGGATTGAACCACGGATGGACACAGATGAACGCGGATGGAAGAAGGGATGGATTCGGAGGATGCACCTTTGTAGCCCCCTCTTCATCTATGATCCGTGTCCATCTGTGTTCATCGGTGGTTCAAATTTCTCCCTCTTGCAGCCCGGGGCGGGTGAGGCAGTGCCCGACGCTTGACCTAACTGATTGCCGGATGTTCATTTGCGCAGCAAAATGACCGAATCCCCGCAGGAGCCGAAACCCCTGGTGATGACGCCCCATGAGGCGTTGAAACGCTATTTCGGGTTCTCCGGTTTCCTCGATGGCCAGGAAAGCGTGGTGGACGACATCGTCTCGGGCCGGGATGGCCTAGTGGTGATGCCGACGGGCGGCGGAAAGTCGCTCTGCTACCAGCTCCCGGCGCTGTGTTTCGGCGGGGTCACGCTGGTGATCTCGCCGCTGATCGCACTGATGAAGGACCAGGTGGATGCCCTGGTGGCGCGCGGGATTCCGGCGACGATGATCAATTCCACGGTGCCATGGGCCGAGCAAAAGGAGCGGCTCGACGGTATGCGGGACGGCGTTTACAAGCTGGTCTACGTGGCTCCGGAGCGTTTCCGCGCGGAGAGTTTCCTGAGCGCCGTGCGCGGCGCGAACATCTCGCTGTTCGCGGTCGACGAGGCCCACTGCCTCAGCCAGTGGGGCCATGACTTCCGGCCGGACTACCTGCGGCTGGGCAAGTCCCTGGACAAGCTCGGCCGCCCGCAGTGCGTGGCCCTCACCGCCACCGCCACGCCGGTGGTGCGGGAGGACATCGTCACGGTGCTGAAACTGCGCGAGCCCTTCGAGCGGGTCAGCGGGTTCTCCCGCCCGAATCTCTCGCTCGGGATCACGGCGGTGGAAAAGGCCGCGCACAAGGACGAGCGGATGCGCGCGGTGATCGCCGCCCACAAGACGGGCATCGTCTATTGCGCCACCCGCAAGAAGGTGGAGGCCGTGTCCGAAACGCTGGCGAGCTGGGGCGTGAAATGCATCGCCTACCACGGCGGGCTTAGCGACTCCGAGCGCGAGCGCGCCCAGGAGATTTTCATCCAGCGCAAGGCGGACGTGGCGGTGGCGACGAACGCATTCGGCATGGGCATCGACCGCTCGGACGTCCGCTTCGTGGTCCACTACGAGGTGCCCGGCAGCGTGGAGGCCTACTACCAGGAGGCCGGTCGCGCGGGCCGTGACGGCGAGGCCGCGGTGTGCGAGCTGCTGTTCAACTACGCCGACACCCGCACGCAGGAGTTTTTCATCGATGGCGCGAACCCGACGCCCACCGTCATCCGGAGCATCTATCAGTACCTCCTCAATCAGGCGGACAAGGAATACGAGGTCCATCGTACCCTCGACGAGATCGCGGAGGGCGCGGACGTGAAGAACCCGATGTCCGTGGGCAGCGCTCTTTCGGTGCTGGCGCGCGGCGGCTACATCGAGCGCTTCGACATCGCCGGACGCCGCACCCGTGGCACCCGCATGCTGAAGCCGGACGTGCTGGCGCGCGGCCTCCAGCTCGATGAAACCTCGATCGGTGAAAAGGACCGCCGCGACCGCGAGAAGCTCAAGGCGATGGTGGAGATGTGCTACTCCCGCATCTGCCGCCAGCAGTGGATCCTCGGCTACTTCGGCGAGGAGGATGCCCGCACTTGCGGGAGCTGCGACGTTTGCCGGGACGGTGGCGCGGGGGAGGCCCGGCCGCCGACCGCAGAGGAGGTGATGGTCGTGAAGAAGGCGCTCAGCGGCGTGGCCCGCATGTCCCGCCGGACGCCCGATGGCTGGGAGGGCCGGTATGGCCGCGGCCGCATCGTCCAGATGCTGTGCGGCAGCCGGTCGCAGGAGGTGCTCACCGCCGGTCTCGACAAGCTGACCACCTACGGCCTGCTGAAGGACCGTGGCACCGGCTATCTCAATGGCTTGATGCGGGCGCTGTCCGATGCCGGACTGGTGAAGACCGAGCCGGGGGAATACCCGGTGGTGGCCCTGACTCCCTCCGGCGACCGCGTGATGCGCGGTGATACCAACTACCGGCTGGTGTGGCCCGCGGCGGACGAAGGTCCCGCGAATCCGGGCCTGAAGGACCACGGGTTCGATGGTGGCCTTTATTCCATGCTGCGGGACCTGCGGGCGAAGATCGCGGACAAGGAGGAGGTGCCGCCCTACGTGGTGTTCGGCAACAAGACGCTGGAGGCCTTCGTGCTCTACCGCCCGGCCACCGAGGAGGAGGCGCTTAAGATTTCCGGTGTGGGCGTGGTGAAGGCGCAGCGCTACCTGAAGCCGTTCCTGGCCGCGATCAAGACCTGGCGGAAATCCCGCTGAGGCCGCTCAATCGACGATGATTGCCCGGGGGATCGGTTCGTCGGCTCCGCGGGTGGCGGGTTTCGAGACGATCACCGTGGGATTCGGCGCTTGTTGTTTCGCGGGCGCTTCCGTCGGCAGCGATTTCGGCGCGTGTTCGTCGATGAACTTCGGCGGCGGCGGTGGTGGCGTGCCTGGGTCGGAGCCGGCGAAGCGCTTTTCCAGCTCCGGCCACGCCTTCATGCACGCGTAGATCAATCCGCCGGTGATCAGGATCAGCATCAGCGTCGACCCCATGCCGCGGCCGGAGCCTGCGAGGCGGGGTTCCGCCGCCTTTGGATCATGATAGTGGTGGTGGTGATGGCTGGAATCCGGGGCATCGACGATCGCCAGCACGTCATCGGTGCCGGTGAACGCGACGGGTTCGAAGTAGTCCATCCAACGGCTGGAATCGATCCCGACGAAATCCGCGTACTGCGCGAGGAAGCTCTTCGCGTAGGTCGGGCTCGGGAATGATCCGTAGTCGTCCTTTTCCAGCGCCTCGATGACTCGGGCCGGAATGCGGGTGCGGTGTGCCACGTCCGCAATGGACATGCCCTTTGCTTCGCGAGCCGCGAGCAACCTGCTGCCTGGTTCTTGCCAATCGTCTGCCACTGCTATCCTCCATTGGCAGAATAGGCACGGGGATGTTTGAACGCAAGCACGCACCGCCGATTGCCGTTTGACTCCGGTGGCAACGGGCGCAAATGATTGCCGCGATGGCGACCGACAAACACGTGCTCTTCGTTTGCACCGGCAATACCTGCCGCAGTCCGATGGCGGAAGGCTTGTTCCGCAAGGCCGTGGCGGATCGTCCGGACTTCTCGGTGGGCTCCGCCGGGGTCGCGGCGCGGCGCGGCACGCCTGTTAGCAAGGACACCGCGGCGGTGCTGAAGAAGCACGGCATCGAGCTGGCGGATTTCTCCAGCCGCCCGCTGAATCACGATCTGCTGAAGTCGGTCACCCACGTTTTCGCGATGACCCGCGGCCACCTCCGCGCGATGGAGGCCGCCTTCCCGGAGCACTCGGACAAATTCTATCTCGCCTGCGAGTTCGCCGAGATTCCGGGGGAGGGACTCGGCATGGACGTGCCCGATCCCATCGGCATGGGCCGCCGGGCTTACGAGGAGGTGGCGGAGGTTCTCGAGATCGCCATTCCCTCGATCATCGCCTACATCGACCAGACCACGAAAAAGGCCTGAGGCCGCTGGGGCGCTCAGGCCTGAAAAGCGATGGTCGCCCGGAAGCGGCCACCCGTGAGGGATCAGATCATTCCGAGCTTCATCTTGCCCTCTTCGGAGATCATGTCCTGGTTCCAGGCGGGCTCCCAGACCAGCTCGACCTTGGCGTCGTCGATGCCGTCGATGGTCATGATCTTCGCCTGGGCGTCCGCGGCGATCACCGGGCCCATGCCGCAGCCGGGGGCGGTGAGGGTCATTTTGACGGTGACGACCTGCTTGCCGTCCTGCTCCTCGACGGCGCAGTCGTAGACGAGGCCGAGATTGACGATGTCGACCGGGATTTCCGGGTCGTAGACGGCCTTGAGCTGGGCCCAGACCTGCTCCTCCACCGGGGCGTCCTTCAGGCGCTCGGCCTCGGCGTGCTTCTTCTGCTCCTCCTCGTTGTCCACCCCGAGGGCGTCGGAGTCCTTTGAAGAGATACGGGCCAGGCCCTGGGTGGTGGCCACCGTGAAGGTGCCGCCCAGCCGCTGGGTGATGAACACCTCGGTGCCGGCGGGAAGGGTGATGGTGTCGCCGCTCGGGATCTGGATGGCGTCCACTTCACGGGCGAGCAGGATCTTGTCTTGCATGGCGGGAGTAGAATGCACTCCCGGCCCGCGGGCAAGGGGTGAAATGCCCGGATCTCCCGCCGCGGCATGCAATCGTGGGTGACAGGTGGCCCGGCCGCCGGTAGCCTGTGCGGACGTCAACATGTGGGATTTCGTTCAAAAGCATGCGGGTGACGGGGTCGAGATCCTCATCCTCGCGATCTGCATTTACCAGGTGTACCGGGCCTTCCGGGCGACCCGGGGTGCCCAGATTCTGGTGGGCCTCGGCACGATCCTGGTGGTGCTCACGCTATTGGCGGGGATTTTCCACTTCGAGGTCATCAACTGGTTGATCACCCGCGCGGCCGCCCTGCTGGCTTTCGCTCTGTTGGTGATTTTCCAGCCGGAGCTCCGCAATGCCCTGGCGAAGCTCGGCAGCAGCCGGCTGTTTTCCTTTTCCAGCACCCGCCGGGTGGCCTTCCTGGAGCGTTTCGCGGATGCGGTGATCGCGCTTTCCAAGAAGCGCATTGGCGCGCTGTTCGCCATCCAGCGCAGCATCAGCCTCAAGACCCACCTCGAGAGCGGGGTGGTGCTGGATGCCCAGTTCTCGCCGGAACTCGCCACCAGCGTTTTCTTCCCGAAAACCCCGCTGCACGACGGCGGGATGATCATCGCCGACGACCGCGTGGCCGGGGCCGGCTGCGTGTTCCCGGTCAGCCAGCGCGAGCTGACCGACCGCTCGCTGGGCCTGCGTCACCGCGCGGGGCTCGGTCTGGCGGAGGAGAGCGACGCGGTGGTGGTAATCGTCAGCGAGGAGACCGGTAGTATCTCGATCTGCGTGGACGGGGCCTTCCATCGCAACCTTTCCGAGAAGCTGTTCCGCGAGAAGCTGTCGCAGATCTTCCTGCCCTCCAACGATCCCGATGAAACTGAACCTGACCAAAAACTGGATCGCGAAGATCCTGTCGCTCCTGCTCGCGACCGCAATCTGGTTTCTGATTAGGGACTACCTGCTCAGCAACTACCTTGTGTCGCCGCGGACAAGCGGTGCCGACGGAGGCAAGGCGGAGACCCGGCCCAGCGAGTTCGTAGTGGAGGTGTCCGGGCGCGACAGCGAGGGCCAGCCGATCCTGAGTATCAAGCAGATCCCGAAGGCCAAGCCGGTCAGCGAGCCCCATTGAGCGGGCTCACGGCTGCAGCGTGAGGTGGTCAATCAGGCGGACCTCACCGTAGAACACGGCGGTCGCGAGGACGGCCGGGCGTTCGATTTCGGACACCGGCTGGAGTGTTTCCGCGTCCACCAGCTCCAGATAGTCGATTTTCGCGAACGTCGAGCCCTCGATCCCGGCGCGGGCGCTGGCAAGCAGGGCGGTGGCGGAGCGCTCCCCCGTGGCGAGGAGATCGCGGGCGGCGAGCAGGGATTGGCGGATGCGCGGCGCGTCCGCGCGGTGGTCCGGCAGCAGGCGCACATTCCGGGAGGACATCGCCAGCCCGTCCGCCTCGCGGATCGTCGGGTGTCCGATGATCTCCACCGGCACGTCCAGGTCCCGGACCATCCGGCGGATGATGGCGAGCTGTTGGAAGTCCTTTTCCCCGAACACGGCGGAATCCGCGCCGGAGAGCAGGAACAGCTTCAGGACCACGGTGCAGACGCCATCGAAATGGCCCGGGCGGGTGGCGCCGCAGAGGTGGCGGGAAAGCAACGATTCCGTCACCGTGACCGAGCGGTCCGGGTGATACATGGACCCGGCCTCCGGGGTGAAGATGAGATCGGCTCCCTCGGCCTCGCAGGCGGCGAGGTCGGCCTCCAGCGGCTTCGGATAGGCGGCTAGGTCGCCGGCGCGGTCGAACTGGATCGGATTGACGAAGATCGAGACCGCCACGGTGCCCGTGGAACCCGCCAATTTGCGGGCCCGGCGGATCAGGGCGCGGTGGCCCTCGTGGAGGGCGCCCATGGTCGGGACCAGGACGAGCGGGCTTCCGGAGGAGGTGGCCGCGGCACGGAATCCGGCCGGATCTGCGATCACTTGCATGGGGCTGCGATGCCACCCGCGGCCGGGGTGCGCCAGAGAAAAAACCGGTGTTTCCGCGCCGTCCTCACGACCGGGATGAACGTTGACGCCCTAGGGGATTCCGTACATGGTCGGGCATCCGTCACGGATCAACCCCATCTTAAACATGACTCTCATTCGTTCCCTTCTCGCGGTGGTTTTGGCCGCCTCCCTTTCCGGCCTCGCTGCCGCCCAGGAAGGCAAGCTCAAGATCGCCACCGTCGACATGCAGCAGCTCTTCAAGGAGTACTACCGCACGAACGACGCGCAGAAGCAGATCAACATCGAGCGGGCCCGCATCCAGAAGGACAACAACGACCGCCTCACCCGCATCCGTGAGCTGGAAAGCAACCTCGGCACGCTGCGCAAGCAGATCGAGGACCCGGCGATCTCCGACCAGAAGAAGCAGGCCCTCTTCAAGGACTGGCAGATGCAGCAGCAGGAAGGCATCGCCCTCGATCGCGAGCGCCGCGAGTTCCTCCAGCGCAAGAACCAGGCGCTGAACGAAACCATGGTCCAGCGCATGAAGGGGATCCTCAACGAGATCCGCAAGCTGGTGGAAGAGCAGGCCAAGGGTGAAAACTACGACTACGTCTTCGACAAGTCCGGCCTCAGCACCTCCCAGGTTCCCTTCCTCCTCTACACCAAGGACGCCACCGACATCACCGCCGGCCTCCTGAAGGACCTCAACAAGGACGCTCCCCCGGAAAGCCTGAAGCCGGTGGAAGACTCGGGCAAGGCTCCGCTCACTCCGGACGCTCCTGGCGACGACAAGTAATCCATCCAGCGTTCCGCAGTGGCATTTGCCCTCACGCTTTCCGAGCTCGCCCGTTTGACCGGTGGTGACATCGTCAGGGGCGGGCTCGCTTCGTCTTACTCCGGCATGGCGGCGCTCGATGCCGCCGGTCCGGAGGACATCAGTTTCCTCGGAAACGAGAAATACCGCCCTCAGTTCCTGACCACTCAGGCGGGTGCGGTGCTGGTGCCCGCCGGTGAAACCGAGGGCCCGGAAGGATCCGCCCTCATCGCGGTGGAGAATCCGTCGTTCGCTTTTGGCGCGGTGGTGAAACACTTCGCGGTTTCCGGCCGGCCCTTCCAGCCGGGCATTCATCCGCGTGCCGTGGTCGATCCCGAGGCCGTGCTCGATGCCACCAAGGTCCGCGTGCAGGCGGGGGCCGTGGTCATGGCCGGAGCCTCCGTCGGTGATGGCTCGGACATTGGTCCGAATGTCGTGGTCGGCGAGGACGCGGTGATCGGCCGCGATTGCAAGCTCCATGCGAACTCGACGGTCCGCGAACGCTGTGTTCTAGGGGACCGCGTCATTCTCCAGCCGGGTGCCGTGATCGGTTCGGATGGCTATGGCTACGAGTTCGTGAACGGCCGCCACGTGAAGATCGACCAGGTCGGCATCGTGGAGCTCGGCGATGACGTCGAGATCGGCTCGAACACCAGCATCGACCGCGCCCGTTTTGGCAAGACCGTCGTCGGCGAGGGCAGCAAGATCGACAACCTCGTCCAGCTCGCCCACAATGTCGTGATCGGCAAGCACTGCCTGGTGATTTCCCAGTCAGGCATCGCGGGCAGCAGCCGTCTCGGCAACTACGTGACCGTCGCCGCGCAAGTGGGGATGGTCGGCCACGTCACCGTGGGCGACAAGGCGGTCCTGGCCGCCCGCACCGGCGTGACCCGGAGCCTTGAAGGTGGCATCACCTATTACGGCGATCCGGCCTTGCCGTTTGCCGAGGGCCAGAAGCTCCGGGCCTACGCGCGTCGCCTGCCGAAGCTGGTGGAAGACGTGAAGGCCTTGAAGAAGGCGGCGGATCTGAAGTGATTCCGCCGCCCCTCGGGGTGCTCAAGGGCGTCGGCGGCGCAGCAGCGCCAAAGCGCCCAAGCCTCCCAACAGGGCCGCGGACGGTTCCGGCACGCCGGTGATCTTGATTGCGGCGAGGCCGCTTTGCTGGCTGAGGTATTTCACGCTGATGGAGAGGGTGTCGCTGTTGAAGTTCTGCACCGCCCCGGTTCCGGACCAGAAGGTGGTGTTGGATGGCGTCCCGTGGGCCAGTACCGAGACGGTGTCGTAGCTGGTGCCGGAGGAGGTAACGAAAGTGACGGCCTGGCTGGTGGAGGCGAGGTTTTCCGAGGCTAGGGAACGCCCGGCGTAGTAGAGCGTCACCTGATAGCCGGTGAAGTTGTTGGCCGTCATCCAGGCATTCAGGCCGGAGATCGACACGGCCGCTTCGTTGCCGGTCGACCCGATCTGCGCGCCGCCGATGAAGGTGGCGTAGGGCTGGCCGAGGTTGGCGAGCTGGGAGGCTTGGAAGTAGTCGGCGTAGGTCGCGCTGCCGGTGACCCCGTCCAGCGAGATGGTGGCGGTGGTGCCAGCGGCATTGGTGGTGCCGGTGCGGACGTTCTGGAGGGCATCGGCGCCGAGCGTGTTCGCTTGTCCGATGGTCATGTCGTTGCCGGAGGCGCTGCTGAAATTGATCAGCAGGCTGGTCGCGCCGGAAGCGGGGAGGAGGGCGAAGGCTGCGAGGGGGAGAAGGAGACGGACGAGCATGGGGCGGAGCTTGGGCCTGACTCCCTCCATGTTCCCATGGACCGCGGACAAAAACCCTTGGCCATTTGCCAAAGGGAAACGTGGCCGCCGTCTTTCTGAGCCCGGAGGGCGACGCTCTGCCAGCCGGTGGCGAAAGCCACCGGTAGGAGCGAGCCATGGAGTCCAAGCCCCGTTAGGGGCGACGCAATCGGAGTCCGGGTGACGATTCAGACGATGTCCGCATCCGAGGTTTGAAGAGTTCCGGATGCGTCCGAACCGCGGGAATGGAGGGTCCGCGAGAAGAGCGCAGGCTGCGTCGTCCCTTACGGGACTTGAATGCTCTCCAGTCCGTGGTCCGGTGGCTGGCGCCACACATCTTGCATGCGTCAACGGGGTGATTCTGGATCCCGAAGGGATCGCAGCTTCGGTAGCCGGTGGTTGAGGAGCCTAGGCGACGACACCACCGGACAGCCCGGATCAGGAACCGCACCCCGAAGCGGGTGCCAGCCACGTACCCCGACTCCGCGGGTGGAATGGGAGATGGAATTCCGTAGGCCTTCGCACCCGGCTGCGATCCCCTTCGGGATCGAATGAGCTTCCCGCCTGAACCGGAGGTGTCGTCGCCTAGGCTCCTCAACCTCCGGCTACTTGAGCTGTCATCCCCTTGGGGGATACAGATGCCAAGAGGTGCATAAGGACCAGGGCTTGCGCCACCGGCTAGCAGAGCGTCGCCCTCCGGGCTTGAAGAAGAGGGGCCCGGTGGAGGGCTGGAGGTGTGAGGAACTCCGTGGGCTTTCCCCGCCCACGTTCTCCCGAACGCGGCCACGCCACGTCACTTCGTGCCGAAATAGCAGGCGAAGACGCTGATGCGGTGGAGCACGTCGTAGCCGGAGAAACCGCAGGCTTTGAGCAGCTCCAACTGGAACGGCAGCGAGCGCGGTGAGTCCTCCTTGTCGATGTAGGCGAGCACCTTCGCGCGATAGTCCGCGCCGCCGAGGCCTTCGAGATAGTCCCCGTAGCGATCCCACATCAGCGCGCGAACCTCCGGCGAGTCGAAGTCCACCAGGTCCGCGACGTAGAGGCGCCCGCCCGGTTTCAACCAGCGGTGGAGTTTCGTGAACACGTCGTGCCAATCGGAGTCCTCGCGCAGATGATGGAGGACTGCCCCCGCCAGGATGCAGTCGAACGAGTTCTCCTCGAACACCAGGTCGCGCAGGTCGGACGCGGTGGTTTCCACCGACACGGCCCCGGCGGCCATCACCCGTTGTTTCGCGCGCTCCAGCATCGGCTGGCTGAGGTCGACGAGGTGGCTGGCCAGCGGGCCGACCTCCTGCATCACCCGCAGGGTGAAGTTCCCGGCACCGCAGCCGAGGTCGAGGACCGCGGCTCCGGGCGCGAGGTGGAGCGCGGCGGTTTTCGCGACCAGCTCCAGCACCAGCGGCGCGTCCATGGTAGCGGACTGGCCGGTTTCGAGATTGCTGAAACGCTCGACGTCCTGGTCGAAGCGTTCGCGGATCTCGGTGGTGGTGGACTTCTGCGTGAGGGGCGTGTTCATGAAATCATTTGCCGCTCCAGCCGCCGCCGAGCGCCTTGGCCAGCGCGGCGAGCGTGATGCGCTGCTGGGCGTCGGTCTGGCTGAGTGCCAGCTCCACGCGCAGCACGGTGCGGTCGGTTTCCACCACGTCGAGGTAGCTGGTCAGCCCCTTGTCGTAGCGTTCCTGGGTCAGGCGGCGGGTGTCGCGGGCGCTGGACAGCGCGGCTTCCAGCGAGCGCCGGGATTGAGCGAGGCCTTTCAGGTCGACGAGGGCGTCCTCCACCTCACGCAGGGCGACGAGCAACGTCTGGCGGTGCGCGGCCATCGCCTCGTCGTAGCGGCTGCGGGCGGCCTGGTAGTTCGCCTTGTTGGTGCCCGCGTCGAAGATCGGGGCGGCGACGTTCGCGCCGAGCGACAGCACGCGGTTCTCCCAGTTCAGGAAACGCCGGACGTCCAGCGACTCGAAGCCCGCGTCCGCGGACAGGCTGAAGTTCGGATAGAACGCGGCCTGGGCCACGCCGATGCGGGCGTTCGCCGCGCGCAGTTTTTGCTCGGAAGCCCGGAGATCCGGACGACGCGCCAGCACGTCGGCGGGCAATCCTGCGCGAATCGAGGGCAGGCCGCCGGAGGGGCCGCGGTGCGAAACGGAGAAACCGGAGGGCGTGGTGCCGCACAGTACCGCGAGCGCATGCTCGGCCGCGCCGCGCTGGCGCTGCACGCTGGCGAGATCGTTGTTCGCCAGTTCCAGCTCGGTGCGGGCGCTGGAGGTGGCGATGCCGTCGGTGAGTCCGGCGTCGGTCTTGCTCTTCTGGATGTCGAGCGATTGGCGGCGGGTCTTGAGCGTGGCCTGGAGGATGCTTTCCTGGGCATCGAGTCCGCGCAGCAGGAAATACTGGCGCGCCACCTCGGCGGCGATGCCGAGACGCTGGGCGTCCACGAGGGCCGCGCTGGCTTCCGCCTCGGCGGACGAGGCTTCCAGCGCGCGCTTGTTGCGGCCCCACAGGTCCGGATCGTAGGCGAGGTTGAAGGTGCTGCGGTAGCGCTGGTTCTCCAGCGGGATCGCCGAGGCGAAGGCCGAGGGGACGTTGGAGGTCACCGAGTCCGAGGACTGCCGGGAAATGCCCGCTGAACCGGTGAGGTCGAGCGTGGGGAACAACCGCGCGCGATCGAGCCCCACCAGGGCCCGCGCGGTGTCCATGCGGGACTTGGCCGCGGCGAGGTCGTTGTTCGCCGACAGCGCGCGGTTGATCAGGCGCGTGAGCTCCGCATCACCGAAGAGCCGCCACCAATCGTCCGGCAAGCGGGCATGTTGGGAAACCGATGACTCCTTCCACTTGCTGCCACCGGAGAGGTTCGAAAACTGGAAGTTCGGGCCGACCTTGCAGGCCGTGAGGGCGAGCGTGGCGGTGAGCGGCAGGAGCAGGGCGGGTTTCATCGGGAAGGGTGGCGGAGGTTATGAGTTAGAAGTGATTGGGAGAGGCGGATGGATGCCTTGGCGCAGTTCGGGGCTCTTCCAAATAACCCATAACGAATAACTCTTGGCTTGGCGGTCAATCGAAGGCGGTGGGGAGACCCGGTGTGGCCACGTGCTGGCGGGCGAGGTCGATGTAGTGGCGGGCGGCACGGTGCGGGCAGAGGTCCGGGAGCTGGTCGAGCGGGAAGAATTCCACCGCGTCGGTCTCGTGGCTGGTCGCCAGCTCGCCGCCGGTCTTCCGGCACAGGAACACGAGTTTGTAAACGTGCTCCGGCTGCTTCGGGTGACCCTGCTTGTCCTTGTCCCAGCAGGCGATGAGTTTCTCCACCGCCACGTCGAGACCGGCCTCCTCCTTCACCTCCTTCGCGGCGTTTTCGGCCGGGCTCAGGTTGAGATCGGCCCAGCCGCCAGGCAGGGTCCACAGGCCGTTGGACGCCTCGCGGACGAGCAGCACCCGGTCGCCATCGAACACCACCGCGCGCACGTCGACCTTCGGCGTGGCGTAGCCGAACTCATGCGGCCACGCAAATTCCGGGGCCACCGCGGCGATGGGCGCGGCGGCGAGTTCCAGGATGCGCGCGTAGCGCTCACGGTCGTAGGCGTTCTCGCCATAACGCAGGCCCGCCTCCGCGATTGATTTCAGCTCGCGGCTCAGCGCGATCCAATCGAGCGGCGCGGGTGTGGAAACAGGCGTGGTCATTTTTCCGGGGCTTCGATGAAGACGTCGACTTGCTGGCCGACATAGAGCGGCGGGTTTTCCGGGCGCTTGAGCGAATAGATCACCTGCAGCACGCGGGTGTCCACCCGTTCGGTGCTGGCACCGGTGAGCGACACTTTTGGGATCACATAGGGCTCCACCCGCAGGTATTCGAGCGGGAAGGTCACGCTCGGGTCGCCCTTGAGGTAGCCGATGGCCTTCTGGCCGGGGCGGATGCGGATGGCGTTCTGCTCGTCCACGTCGGCGCGGATCTGGAGGCGGTCGATGTCGCCGATGATCATCGCCGCGGACTTGGGCGAAGTGGCGGCGTATTCGCCGGAGCGCACGTTCACCTGGAGGACATTGCCATCGCGTGGCGAGCGCACGGTGAGGCGTTCGATGAGCAGGGCGATCCTCTGCAGCGCGGTGTCGTTCGAGGCGAGCTGAGCCTGCGCCGCGGCCACTTGCGCGCGGGCGACGAGCACGTCCTGGCGGCGGTTCTCCAGGTCATCCTTGCTGACGGCCCGCGGATCGCTGACCGCCTCCAGCCGGGCGAGCTGGCTTTCGGTCTTCTTGAGCTGGGCTTCGGAAACGTCGATCTGGGCGCGGGCGATCTCGCGCTGGGCCTTGGTGGAAAGCTCCTCCGCGCGCAGGTCGCGGTCGTCGATCATGAACAGCGGCTGGTCCTTCTTCACCGCATCGTTGACCTTCACGTGGACTTTGGTGACCAGTCCCGGCACCGGCACGCCGATGGCGACGTTCTCGCTGAGTGCTTCCAGGATGCCGGTGGCGGCCACCGCATGGGTGAAGGGCTTGTTGGGCGGCGCGATCGGCGGATCCCCTGCGGGCGGCATTTCCTTCGCCGCCTGGGTCTTGGAAACCATCACGATCATCCAGACGCCGAATGCGGCCCCGGCCAGCGTGCCGTAGCGGATGAGTTTGGAGAGAAAGTTCATGGGAGTATCAATGCGCGACCTCGTGTTCGAAATGGGGCTTCACCTCGTGCGATTGCTCGTGGACCTCGACGATCTCGCCGTCGTCCATTTTCGCGATGCGGTCGGCGTAGGAGAAGATGCGGTTGTCGTGGGTGACGATGATCACGGCGCGGTCCGGCGAGCGGGCGACGCCGCGGAACAGCTCCAGCACGATCTCGCCGTTCTGGGCGTCGAGCGCGGCGGTGGGCTCGTCGCAGATCACCAGAGGCGGCTCGTGGACCAGCGCCCGGGCGATGGCCACGCGCTGCTGCTGGCCGCCGGAGAGCTTGTTGGGGCGTTCCTTCCAGCGGTTGCCAAGCCCCACCGCTTCCAGCGCCGCGCGCGCCTTCTTGATCGCGGCGCCATTCGAGACGCCTTGGATCAGCAGGGGCACGCTCACGTTTTCCGCGATGCTGAGCGTGGGTATCAGGTTGAACTGTTGGAAAATGAAGCCGATGTGCTTTGAACGGAAGCGGGTCAGCGCGCCGCCGGACAGGTTGTGCAGAGGCTGGCCGAAGACGTTCACCTCGCCGCCGTCGATCTTGAGCGTGCCGGCGATCGCGCTGAGCAGCGTGGTCTTGCCGCAGCCGGAGGGGCCCACCAGCATCAGGATCTCGCCGGTGCGGGCCTCCAGGTTCACGTGCTTGAGCACATGGATGCGGTTCTGGCCTTCGCCGAAACTTTTCTCCACGGCGCGGACATCGACGACGATGCGGGACGTTTCGCTCATGCGCGGAAGACCATGGCGGGTTCGTAAAGGCTGAGGCGGATGATGCCCATCAGGGCAGCGACCATGCAGATCACCTGGATCACGCCGAAGGCGACCACCGGGATGATCCACGGCATGTAGAATGGCGGCTGGTCGTGCTTGATCGCGCCCATCGCGAAACCGGAGGTGGCCAGCAGTCCGAGGCCGAAGCCGATGATGCCCACCGTCATCGCCTGGATGATGAGCATCAGGCTGAGCCGGAAATTGGACATGCCCATCGCCTTGAGCGCGCCGAGGTGTTTCAGGTTGTCCAGGACGAAGGCGTAGAACGTCTGGCAGGCGATCGCGATGCCCACGATGAAGCCGATGACCACCGTGGTGCCGAAGGAAAAGGGGATGCCGGTGTTCCGCACGTACCACCAGATGGTGGAGGTGTTGAAATCATTCGGGTCTTTGCTGAACTCACGGTTCACGTAGGCGCGCAGGCCGGTTTCCCGGGTGATCGCGGCGGCCGCCTCGTCCGGGCTCATACCGTCCACTGGCGCGGCGATCACCGCGGAGAGCATCTTCCGCTGCGGCGGCGTGTATTGCAGCGCGCGCTCATAGGTGGTCCAGATATAGGGGCCGCCGATGAACGAGCGCATCGCCTTGCAGATGCCCACCACCCGGGCTTCGACGTCGTTGATCTCGAAACGGTCGCCGATGCCGATCGGGTGGTCCTTGTCCTTGGAAAGCTGTTCGATCGCGAGTTCGTCGATGATGACGGTGTTCGGCAGCCGCAGATCCTCGATATTGCCCGCGACCATGCGCGTCGGTGCACCGGCGAGCGAGGCGGGATCGATACCCACGAGCTGGATCGTCTTGAAGCTGCCGTCGTCCCGCTTCACGCGCTGGATGCCGGAGTAGAGCGGCATCGCCCACCGCACTGCGGAAACCGAGCGCACCCGCGAGAGATCGGTGTCGCGCATCGGGTTCACCTCGTTGATCTGCTCCACGCGTTCCTCCACCACGTAGATCGGCGCGCCGACGTTCTTCAAGGTGGCCGTCGTCCAGCGCATCAGGCCACAGAACACCGAAGCCTGTTGGACAATGAGGAAGGTCGCGAAAAACAATCCGGCCACCAGCATCAGATACTTGGCGGTGTCGCCGAAGAGCATTTTGAGCGCGAGGCCGAACATGCGCGGATAGGGATGATAATAACCCCGCAAGCATCCGCTTGCGTGCCGCGACCCTAGCAGCCGGAGGCGGCGACGCAACCGGCGACGCGCATTCTCGTGATTTTACGAGCGCGGCGTTTCAAACGCCGCGACCCGGTGGAAGTTAGGCCATCCGCTGGCCACATAGGGAAATCCCCTGTCAGGCGCGTTCCAGAATTTCGACCTCGTAGCCGTCCGGATCGGTCACGAAGGCCATCTTGCGGCCGCCGGTCGTGAACTTCTCGCGCCAGCCGGAGGGCCAGATCTCGATGCCGCCCTGTTCAAGGCTGTCGCAGTAGTCGACGATGTCCGGCACGCCGAGGCAGGTGTGCATGAGGTCCTCCGGGCAGGTGGCGGTGTATTCGGGGGAGTGGCAGAGTTCCAGGAACACGTCGTTGCCCTCCAGGCCGAGGAACGCGAGCTTGTTGCCCTGCGGCGAGTCCTTGCGATCGGTCAGCTCGTAGCCGAGCTTTTCGTAGAACGCCACGGAGGCATCGATGTCCTTCACGCGGATGCGGGTGTGGAGAAATTTGATCATCGGCGGCAGTGTGGGGGCGCACCGGCGGTTTGGCAAAACCCGGTTTGTGGCGAAAGCCCCGCAAAAACGGCCACGGACACGATCGTCATGGCATCCACCGTGGAGCCGGGGTAGTGTATCGGGTGCCATGAAAACGATCGTCGCCGCCCTCGATTTCTCGGACTCCACCGCCGCGGTGCTGGAATCCGCCGTGGAACATGCCCGTGCCTTCAAGGGCACCCTCCACCTCCTGCACGTGCTCGAGGCGGAGCCGGCCTACACCGCCTACGGGTTCACCCCGGACGAGTTTCCCGCGATCCATTCGTTCCAGGAGGAAGCCCGGAAGCGCGCGGTGGCGAAGCTGGATGAGCTCCTCGCCACGGTGCCGAGCGACGTCGAGGCCCGCACCAAGCTGGCCGATGGCAGCCCGCTTCACGCCATCCTCGAATACGTGGCGGAACATTCCGCCGAGCTGGTGATCCTGGGCACCCACGGCCATGGGGTGGTCGCGTCCCTGCTGCTCGGCAGCGTCGCCGAGGGGTTGATCCGGAAAGCGGCGGTGCCCACTCTGGTGATTCCGGTCAAACGTTCTTGATGGCGTTGGCCTTGCGGGACCGGCGGGGTGCGGCTAGGGATGCCGCATGGCCCGACGCTCCTTCAGCCTTCTGCTCGCCCGGCGGTATCTCAATCCCCGGCGCTCGATGCTGTCCTCGTTCAGCATCATTTCCCTGATCGGAGTGCTGCTCGGCGTGCTGGTTCTCGTGGTGGTGATGGCCGTTTACGCGGGCCTGGAGCGGGACGTGAAGGGGCGCCTGCTCGGTTTCACCCCGCACATTCTGGTGTCCCACCGTCCGATGGCGGGCACCACGCCCGGGGTCGATGATTGGCGTCGCGATTCCGCTCCGCTGAAGGGCTTTCCGGGCGTCGAGTCGACCGCGCCCTTCGTGTCGGACAACGTCATCCTCGACGTCGATTCGATGCAGAAGCCGGTGATGTTCCGCGCGGTCGATACCGAGGACCCGTCGCAGGTGGCCGGCATCACCCGCATGCTCGATCGCGATCATTATCCGGACTCCACCTCCGACATGGGCTTGGACGACCGGGTGGTGATCTCCTCCACGCTGGCCGAGCAGTTCGGCATCGGGGTGGGTCAGACGATCCGCCTCTATTCGACCCGCAATTTCGAGCAGGTCATGTCCGCCTACAAGGCCACCGAGAAGCCGCCGGTGCGCGAGGCCTTCGCTGACAAATGGAAGAAGGTGAACGACCTCCTGACCCAGGGGTGGAAAAAGCACGGCGACAACGAGGCGATCGCGACCACCTCGCTCAAGGAGGCCTACGACCTTCTCCACGAACTCTGGCAGGCACGCATCCGCGAGCCGGAAAGGGTCCTGATCCAGAACGTGATGGACGCGATGGGCGAGGCCGAACCCGATACCGCCGCGGGCATCCACGTGTTCACCAAGGAGCAGCGCGAGGCGGTGGACAAGGGACTCGCCGAACTCGCCGGAACCGATGCCGACAAGATGGACGGCGAGATTTTGAAAGGCTTGAAGGAGGTCGTCCTGCCGAAGGAGGCGCTGGTGGTCGGCGTCTATCAATCGTCCCAGATGGCGCTCACCCCGGACATCTTCATGCCGCTGCCGCTTGCCCAGACCGTGGCCGGGCTCAGCGATACGGTGCAGGGGCTTTCCGTCCGCTTGGACGATCCTTATCAGGCCGCGGAAGTCGCCGCTGCCCTGTCCGCCAAGCTAGGGCCGGAATGGCAGACGACCACCTGGATGCAGCAGTATGAGGCCTTCTTCTCCCTCATCAACCAGCAGCGCATGATGATGTACTTCGCGCTGTCCTTCATCGTGCTGGTCTCCGCGTTCTCGATGATGGCGGTGATGTTCACTGTCACCATCCAGAAGCGCCGCGAGATCGGCGTAATGAAGGCGCTGGGCGCTACCTCCGGCCAGATCGTGCGGGTCTTCGTCTATCAGGGCATGATCCTCGGGTTCTTCGGCGCGGTGCTGGGCGTGGGACTCGGCCGCCTGGTCATCCACTACCGCGGAGGGGTGCAGGCGTTCATGCGGACGATCGGGTTCGACCCGTTCAGCGCCGCCTTCACCGGTTTCACGATCCTGCCGGCCTACAACAATCCCGGCGAGCAGGCAGCCTTCGCCTTCATGGCTTTCCTTTTGTGCGCCTTCGCCGCGCTGGTGCCGGCCTTCTTCGCCGCCCGCAGCGACGCCGCGAAATCCCTCCGCAACCTCTGAGACCATGGATTTCTGGATCATCCGCGAGGGCGAAAAGGCAGGTCCGTTTCCGGACTACGAGATCCGCCGTAAAATTGAATCCGGCGAGCTGAGCCCCGCGGATCCGGTGTGGAGCGAGGGTATGGCCGCCTGGACCCCGGTTGGCGAGGTGGAGATGTTCCGCGTCACGCTGGAGCGTCCGCCCGTGCTGCCACCCCCGTTGCCCGCCCATGCGATCCCGGCCCCGCCGGTGTGGCGGCGGTTTCTCGCCCGCATGTTCGACCTCGCCCTCTATCTGGCGGTCCTGTGGAGCGCGCTCGCTTTCGCCAAGGTGGACCTGAAGGCCGCGATCGAGAGCGTGGCCGTGGCCTTGTTCCATCTCGTGCCTTGGTTCGCGCTCGAGGCGGGCTTGATCCATTGGTTCGCCACCACCCCGGGCAAGGCCTTGATGGGGCTGCGGGTCTTGAACCGCGACGGCTCCCGCCTGTCCTTCCGCCAGAGTTTCCGGCGTGCCGCCCTGGTCCTGACGGCTGGGGTGGGAATGGGCTTCAGCCTGCTGTTTCCACTCTGCATGGCGGTGAGCTGGGTCAGCGTCCGCCGCATCGGGGCCTCGCTGTGGGATTTCGCGGGCGATCACCAGACGGTGGTTTCCGAGCCGAAGGCCTTCCGCATCGTGGCGTTTGTGGTGCTCTTTATTGCGGCCCTTCAAGTGCAGGCGCTGATCCTTACTCCGGTGACCTTGGAAATGATGCCGCCTTGGTTCCGCGAGGCTTACGAAAAAAGCCAGCATCGCTGAAAAAGCGGCTGGATTGTTGTTGTATATAAGGTGCATTAAAAGTGGTTGACACCCGGGGCGCGTTCTTCTTTTCTTTCGAAAGTGAGACGCAGTCTCAATAAGGAACTTCCTTCTTGGCCATGACTCCCTTTCTTCAAGCTCTCAACGTCGGAACGATGGCCGCGTGGCTGACGGTTTCCGGTGCGAGTACGGTCGCCTGTCTGGTGAAGGTGGATTACATCCTCCCTGCCAAGAACGACCGCTCCGATCTCAAGATCGCGCTCGCGGACGTGTTCGACATGGACACCCAGATCGCCGGCGAGCCTGCGGCTGGTTCCGCTGCCCCGGACGAACCTTCCGCCGAGCCACAACTGGCGGAACCGACGCCGGTCGAGCCGGTGCCGGAGATTCCGGAAATCAGCCCGCTGGAGCCGCTGCCGGAAGTTCCCGATCTCCCGCAGCCGAAGCCGGACTCCCTGCAGACCGAGCGACCGAAGGAAATGACCCGCACGGAGGAAGCTCCCAAGCCCCGCCGCAAGCAGGGGCCGCCCGCTGCCCAGCCCGGCAAGACCGGTGGCGCGAATGGTACGACGGGTACCGGAGGTGGCACGGGCAATGGCCCGTCCAGCGGCAATGGTTCCGCCATCGCCGGGGCCGAGCGCCTGTCCAAGGGGCGCACGCCGAAGCCGCCCTATCCGTCAACATGCCAGCGGGCGAACCAGGAAGGCCGCGTCGGCATCACCTTCACGGTGGATGAACAGGGGAACGTCGTCTCGGCCCGCGTCAGCTCGGCCACTCCCTATCCGGAAATGAACCAAGCCGCGCTCAACGGCGTGTATCGCTGGAAATTCCCCCCCGGAACGCGTGTCACCGCGACCAAAGCCATCGTCTTCCAGCTCCATTGATCATGTTGTTCGCCAATATCGTCGTCGAAAAGTTCCAGCACGGTGGCTGGGTCATGTGGCCCATTCTGGTCACCTTCTTCCTCGCCCTCTGTGTCCTCCTGGAGCGCAGCCTGTGGTGGACCTCCCTGAAACGCACCATCCGCCGGTCACTCCACGAGCAGGCGCGTGAAACGCTCGGCACCGGCCAGTTTGATGCCACCTGGCAACTGGTCGGAAACTCCTCCGATCCGTTCCTGGTGAACCTCCGCGATGGCATGACCCACGCCCACACCTCGATGCTCGCCGCGATGCAGCTCCACGCGTCCGACTTGATCGAGAAGGCGGAGGCCCGCCAGTGGGTGCTCGGCACCATCATCACCCTCGCGCCGCTGCTCGGCCTGCTCGGCACGGTGGTCGGCATCATGGGCTCCTTCAGCTCGATCGGTGACGACGCGCTCGCCGTGTCGAAGGTTTCCGGCGGCATCGGCGAGGCCCTGATCGCCACCGCGGCCGGCCTTGGCATCGCGATCAGTTGCCTGCTGCCCTACAACTATTTCCGCAAGCGGGTGGCCGTGTTGCGCGGCGACCTCGAGCGCTGGATCAACCACTCCGAGCTGCTTGTGCAGAACGCGAAGGCCCACGGCCACGACCTCGAAGCCTTCGCCGCCTCGCGCCACATCAACCGCTGATCCTCCGATGCCCGTCAAACTCTCAGGCGGTGGCGACGATCACGAGGAGGAAGCCCGGATCGAGATCGTTCCGCTCATCGACATCATGTTCTTCCTGCTCGCCAGCTTCATGCTGGTGAGCCTGAGCATGACCCAGATCCACCGCATCGGCGTGAAGATCCCGCAGGCCTCCAGCGGCGTGCACGACGCGAAGCCCCCCACGGTCCACCTGGCGATCGATGCCCATGGCGTCATCACCTGGGATTCGGCCATCGTGACGCCGTCTGAAATCACCGCCAAGCTCAAGGCCCTGCCGGTGACCGATGACACCCGCGTGCTGATCGCCGCGGACGAGGAGTCCCGCCACAAGATCGTGGTGTCCGCGCTCGATGCGGTGAAGGCCGCGAAAGTCGAGAAAGTCGGCTTCGAAACGAAAACACCGAGCAAGTGAGCGCCCGTATTTTTTCCATCGTCAACGCCGTGGGGTGTTTCCTGCTGGTCGTGTTCATCCTGGTGCAGTGGAAGATCGGCACCGGCATGGAGCATGAGTTGCGCGACGCGAAGACCGCGACGATCAACGAGCACAACGCCCGTATCGAGGCCGAGAAACGGGCCGACGCCCTGGAGTCCGATGTGGTGGGGTTGAAGACTTCGATCGACTCGATCCGCTCCGATGCGGAAGAGAAAACCCGCAGCTTGAAAGAGCAGATCGGCCAGTCCGAAGCCCTCAACACCGGCCTGACCCAGGCCCAGGAGCAGGTGAAGGTGCAGGATGAGGCGATCAAGGCCCGCGATGAGGCGATCAAGCAGCGCGACGACCGTCTCCGTGAAACCAACGAGACGCTCGCCGCCACCCGCAAGCGTCTCGACGAGGCCATCGCCAAGCTCAAGCAGGCCGCGGCGAAGCCGCAGTAAATCGGCTCAATGATTTTGAGGCCGCGCGTAGAGGTTCCCGAGGGGAATCCAGCGCGCGGCCCAGGTGCCCTGCTCGAAGAATCTCACCTCCACCAGTCCGCCGCCGTTCGCCGGTTCGCTCTGGTCGAAGATCAGGTTGCCCATCGAGTAAAAACGCAGCGATCGCTCCGAGCGCTCCCAGCCGGGCGACGGGCGGTGCGGATGGCAGCCGATCACCAAAGCGGCTCCCGCTTGTTCCGCCCGGTCCGCGAGCTGCCGTTCCCGCGCGCCGGGAATATCCCGGTATTCGGTGCCCGCGTGCAGGAAGGCGAACAGCGGCTTGTTGGCCTGCGGTTGCCGCCATGCGGCGAAAGCGTCCGCCGGCAGCACCGCGTTCGCAGGGGAGGGGCGGTTGATCACGTCGGTCGCGACCGCGATCCGGAACGGCCCGGATTCTTTCGGGGTTCCCTCATCGAGCACCGCGATTCCCCGTTCCGTTAGAATGGCCTTCATCCGCTCGCGCGCGTCCGGGCCGTAATCGAGGCTGTGGTTGTTCGCCACCGAAACGGCGGCCACATGGAGCCTTGCGAGCTGTTCCAGGGTCGGCCTCGCCGCCATGCCGATCCGCATCGGATGTTGCGGGCCGGGCGGAAGTGGATCGAGCACCACCCCTTCGAGGTTCACGATCAGCGGTCGCGATCCGGTCGCCGCGAGGATCTTCCCCGTGATGGCGTCCATCTGTTCCTTCGGCAGGGCGGCGATGTTGCGGCCGAACTGGGTGTCGCCACCGAAAAACCATGCCTCGCCCGGCAACGCCGCTGCCGGGATGAACCGTGGCGAATAGACCTGCGTGATGTAGGAGGTGGTGCGCGGCTCGTCCTGGCGACCGCCGTAGCGGATGGCATTCCGGTTATCCACCACCGCCGGTGCGGCGATGCCATTCACCTCCCGCTCCAGCGTCATGTGCAGCCACTGGCAGGCTTTCGAGTCGAGGTTCTGCGGTTGCCCGAGCGCCGGAATCCTCGCGCTGTCGCCGCACGCCAGCAGCCGCAGCGTTTCCTGGTCCCGCCTCGCGGCCTCGGGCTGCGAGAGGTAGTGCGAGAAATCGGTCGATTGGACGATCAGCGTGTCCGCTGTCACCAGCGGCTTGAGCCGGTTCGCGAGCGCCGGCCACTCCTCCGGCTTCGAGCGGATGTCGAGCGCCATTGGCACCACCGGTGTCCCCGGAAACCAGCGTGCCAGGAACGGCAGGATCGCCTGCACGCCATGCTCGTGGGAAAACAGCGAGGACTCCGAAACCGCGGGATCTCCCAACAGCGTCCGCACCGCCTCTGCGTCCACCGCCACGTCCCCGAGCGCGGTTTTGAACGGCCGCGTGGTCGTCGAGCACAGCGTCGTGCCGCGACGGAAATGATCCGGGCTCAGCAGCAGGATCCGCTCGTAACGATGGCCCGCCGCGAGCCGCAGCGTGTCCGCGATCATGTCCACCGCCAGCAGGTGGTGCGGCACGGTTACCCCGCTCACCGGCTGCACCAGCGGCCGGACGTTCTTCTCCGCCGCCGCGATGGCGGGCAGGAACAGGGAGGAGGAATCGTAGAACAGCGGATAAGGCTCCGCCGCCCCGGCCCGCAGGACGAGGCACATGGCCAGAACCATCAGGCTCCGCGACCTCATTCCCCGCGCGGTAGGGTCACCGGCTTGACCACCGGTGGCTGCCAGGTGGAGCGTTCCGGGAGCTCGGGTTTCGGGATGTAGATGTGGGACTGCCACTCCTCGTCGGTCAGGCGGCCCTTGTCCAAGGATCTCGCAAACTCATAGTAGTTGTAAGCCAGCCCCACCAGCAGGCGACTGCCGTGGCGCCCACCGCCGATCGCGATCATCACCTGCGGGCGTCCCAGCGCCTGGTGCAGCACCTTGCCGGTGGCGGCATCCGTGAGCACGTCGGTCACCAGCGCGGTCTTGCCCTCGCCCGGCTTCGGTTCGTCATAGGGCAGGATCGGCCGCGCCATCTGCGAGAAGTCCGCGGTGCGGATCGCCTCCCAGTCCTTGTCGGTGAGCGGCTGTCCGGCCACGTCCTTCTCCGCGATTTCGCGGAACTTCTTGATCGAGTCCGCGAACATCCGGAAGCGGTTGAACTCCTCGCCCGCGTCCGGCAGCAGCTTGTGGCGGGTGAAGCCGTCATTGGCGAACGCGGCCAGGCGTTCCAGCTCGCGCCAGAACGGCACGTCCGGCTGCACCAGACCGTGCGGCGCGGGCGGGATCTTGCCTTCCTCCGCGCCATCGCCCATCTCTGCGTAGTTCTGTTTCGCGTAGAGCACGGTGTCGTGCTTCAGCTCGGTGTAGGACCCCAGCATCGAAATCACGTTCTTCGCCGGGAAACCGGGCGCCTGCATGTAGGCCGGGAAGTTGGTGTTGCGCTTTTTCGCCAGCATCGAGATCACGTGGAGCTGCTTGGCCGCCATCGAGGCGAACCAATCCTTGTCGCCCACCCCGGCCAGCTCCTTGCGGATCTCCGGCAACCGCTTGTCGAACTCCGCCGCGTAGGCCGCGCCCTTGTCCGGAAGCGCCTTGAGGAAATCCTTGGAAAGTGCCTCCGCCTTCTCGTCGCCGAAGGCCGCGGGAATCATCACCGCACTGGGCAGCGTGGGCATTTCCTCCGGGGACCCGCGGGTCAGGCGGTCCAGCACCCGCGCGTCCCAGGTGAAGCGCTGGCCGAACACACGGAACGCCTTCGGATCGGCATCCGGCGAGGTGTTCTGATCGAGATGGCCGGAGGACACGATCATCGGCGCGCGCAGCTTGCCGAGCGCGGCGCTGAGCTTCGCGCCGGTCTCGGAGGAAAGCGCGGTGTCCGTTTCCAGCGCCGGCTTGCCGAGCGTCGAGCCGATCCACTCGCGGAATTCCGGATAGGTGATGTCATCGCTCTGGCCCGCGAAGAAACCGGTGATCTCCATCACGTCCTTCCACGCGGTCAGCGGCGTCGCGCCCTTCGCGGTGGTGCGGGCCATCGCCAGCGTGGCGAGCTGGGCGTCGCCGATCGCATCGCTGTTCTTCAGCTCGTAGCCGTTGCGGCCGAGGAACATCATCGCGCGGAAATAGCCGCCGAGCGTGTCGCTCTTCGTGTAGTGCGAGCGCACCTTGTACTGCGTGTAGTCGGCGGGCTTGTCCGGCGCGTATTTGCCGAACAGCGGCGAGGCCGTCATTCCCTCCGCGGCCAGCACCAGCGAGATCTCCTTCTCCAACGCCGCCGCCGCTTCCGCGGGCAGGCCGGCCTTCGCCTTCGCGAGCCGATCCTTCGCCGATTGTTCATAGGACGGGCGGGGCGGAGCCGGTTTCAACTTGCCCTCTTCATCCATGTCCTTCGCCGGATCGGGATCGGGCGGCGCGGCCGGGCCTAGCAGGATCCACGGTGCCGCGAACCGGGCCTCGGTCCAGCCGAGCCGATCTGCCGCCGGGCCGCTGGCCTTCGCGCGCAGTTCGCGGACGTTGTCGAGGGAGCCTTCGAGGAAAGTCGTGAGAAGCTCGTGGAGCCTCCGCTGCTCGATGTATTCCAGCGTGCGGGAAAAGCCCGCGTGCCATGCGTGCAGCACCACGTCCGGTGTGATCAGCCGAGTTTGCCAGGGCTTCCGGTCCTCCGGATCGGTTCCGCCCGTCTGCGTGAACGCGGCCAGCATCTCATCCTGCGTGAATGACCACTCCTTCTCTTCATCGGTGGTCGGGAGGTCTTCCGCCAGATGCGTGGACTCGATCGGGAGCAGGATGAAGCGGTCCTTTTCGAGCGCCTTCTTCTGCTCCTCGCTGAGCTTGATGCCGAGCTGCTTGTAAACCGCGTTCGCGTTCGCGCAGTCCTTCAGCGAAGCCGGTTTTGGCTCCATCGGCTGGGCCGGCAGCTCGGGCCCGTTGGAAAGCTTCGCCGGCACCGGCGCGAACGGCCCGGGATTGGCCTCCGGAAGGGTGACCTGCGCGAAAGCGGTGGCACTACACAACCAAGCCCCGAGAAGCATTTGCCGGGTTTTCATCATGACCGCAGGGAAGCATGGAATCCAAGTTGGGGCAAGTTGCTAGACTATCAATGACGCAACTGTGACTTCGGCAATCGAGATCATCGGTTTTCCAGCCAAGGGAAAAAATCTTCAAGAACGTCGGGATCCAGTTCCAACACGGCGCTGCCAACCTCTGCATGGCCCATGGCGATACATAGGGCGGCAGTGGCGACGCGGCAGAAATCGTCGTCCCATTTCCGATGGAGGCATCGGGAGATCAAATCCGGCACTTGTTTCCAAGCAGACTGGTAGCTGTCGCAAATATCCTTTCCGGCTGGGATTTCCCCTCCGTGCGCAAGCCGGGCGATCTCGATGGCGGCCGGGAGCAGCAGGTAATCCATGCCGATGCGGTCCGGGGCGGAGGCAGCGGCGCGCAGAATATGAGGAACCGCCGCGAACGAGGCGGAGAAAACGTCTCCCTGGTGGCAAAGGGAGCTCCACAGGGTGTGCCAAGGTTCACATTGATGGTTGATGCGCGTTGGGAACGAGTCCAGCTCTCGTAGCAGGCTTGGAATATCGCCTGCTTCACCGTAGGCGTGTTCGAGAGCGGACCAACGCGGACTGTCGAGCGCGATCATTGTGAGATACTCCGGAGGCAGGCTTATGCATTTGCCCGCTTTGGCAAAAGTTTTGCGAGCTCTTCTTTCAAGCAATGCACGGACCAGGGGGCTAGGTCGTATCGCAGGTGGCTGCCACCACCAGCAAAGAGAACCTCATGGCATCCGAAGCAGAGGAGGGCTTGGAAGGGGCCGTAGGGGCTTTCCCAACAGATGGTGTAATCGGGATGGAATCCTCCACAACGTTTCTCGCCGCTGAACTCCCCGAGGTTCTCCGAATTGGCGAGTGTTTTGACGATCGGGGAAGTGGGGTCGGCTTCGAGTTCCGCTTGGTAGAAAGGGAAACCGGAGACCTGGAACACATCCACCCGCTCGCTTTCTGCAAGCAGGGCATCGTGCCGTCTTTGACTGGGCAGCCCTTCAAATACGGCGATTCGGGAGGACCTGCGAAGTTCGGCCCGCAGGACTCCGCTGGCTCTGACAGGCACCGCGACGTCCGCCCCGATGGCATGCAGGTGCCCGCGGATGCCCGCCAAGGTCTCTTGGAAGTTTTGCCCGAGATAGGACGGTTTCACGGTAGGGGTTCTGCCCCGCCTATTGGACGGAGGAGGCGCTCAGCTCGCCTCCAGCGCCAGATACGCCTCGATCTCCTCGGACGGATTGTGCGCGCGCATCAGGCTCTCGCCGATCAGCACCGCGTTCGCGCCCGCATCCAGCGCCCGCTGGGCGTCGCTGAGCGTCTTGATCCCGCTTTCGGACACCAGCAGCACCTCGTCCGGCACTTCGTCGGCCAGCGCCTCGGTGGTCGCCAGGTCGATTTCGAAGGTCTTCAGGTTCCGGTTGTTGATGCCGATCAGGTCCGCGCCGAGTTCCAGCGCGCGCTCCATTTCCGGCAGGTCGTGGACTTCCACCAGCACGTCGAGCTGGAAAGCCTTGGCCTCGTCGTAGAGCTTGCGGAGAAGGTCGTCATCCAGCGCCGCCACGATGAGCAGGATCGCGTCCGCGCCGGACACCACCGCTTCGTGGATCTGCAGCGGATGGATCGTGAAATCCTTGCGGAGCAGGGGAGCGGTCGAGAAACGCGAGATCTGCGTCAGGTAGCTCAGCGAGCCCTGGAAATACTTCTCATCGGTGAGGATGGAGAGGCAGGACGCGCCGCCATCCAGATAGCGCTTCGCCTGGCGCACCGGGTCGAAGGACGGATCGATCAGACCCACCGAGGGCGACGCCTTCTTCACCTCCGCGATCACACCCAGCTTGCCCGGGCCGCGGTCGAGGGCGGCGCGGAAACCGCCGAAGTCGTTCCGCTGGAGCGCGGCGGCGCGCAAATGGGCGGCGCGGGGAATCAGCGCTTCGACTTCCTGGTGCTTGGTGGCGATGATCTGGGCGAGCTTGTCGGACACGCGGCGGTTTTTGGAGGCAGTGGCGACAAGTTCCAAGTCCCAAGTGCGGACCGCGTCCGGGATCATGCCATTCGTCAAACCACTGGCTGCCAATGCTCTTTCTCCCGATGGCAAAAAACTTTACGGTTTTCTCTTGCGCGCGGGCCGCGGATGCGTAGAAAGCGCGCACGCAATTCAGCGTCGCGGGCGTAGCTCAGTGGTAGAGCGCCACCTTGCCAAGGTGGATGTCGTGAGTTCGAATCTCATCGCCCGCTCCAACCTCCCTCTCGGGAGGTTTTTGCGTTTCAAGGGGTTGTCTCCCATCGAAACGCCAAGCTCCTGCTTCCCAAACACGCGCCCGCCGTGCAACGTGCCCGCATGTTCGTTTGGTCGAAACTCTCCGCCGCGCAGTGGATGGATGCTTGGGAAGAACGCTTCGCCGGCAATCCCAACCTCGCCATTGAGATCATCAAGGGCGGCAAGTCCGTGCGCGTGCAGGTCTATTGCAATACGCGCAAGGAGGCCGACGCCATCGTCGAGCAATGGGGCGGCTCGGTCCGCCCGCTGGCCAGCGACTGGCACAAGAAGGAAGTCCCGCTGCCACGCCCGATCAAGGTCCGCGACGTCTTCCTCGTGACCGGTGAGAGCAAGCCAAAGGAGCTGGCGAAGATCCGCAAGGAGCACGCCGGCCGCGAAATCATCTCGATCCCGCCGGAAATGGCCTTCGGCACCGGCGATCACGCCACCACCTCCACCTGCCTGCGCCTGCTGGTGGACATCGCCCGCGAGCGCAAGGGCGCCGATTGGACCGTGGCCGACCTCGGTACCGGCACCGGCCTGCTCGCCATCGCCGCCCGCAAGCTGGGCTCCGGCGAGGCCTACGCCTGTGACTTCGACCCCTTCGCCGTGAAGGTCGCCATCGAGAACCTGGAGCGAAATGGCGTCGACGGCGTGGACGTGAAGGAGCAGGACATCCTCAAGTGGAAGCCCCGCAAGAAGGGCTACGACGTGGTCCTCGCCAACATTTTCTCCACCGTGCTCATCCAGGCCTGGCCGGTGATCGCGAAATCGGTCGCTCCCGGCGGCGACCTGATCGTCTCCGGCATCCTCGCCTCCCAGGCGTGGGATGTCTTCACCGCCGCCGCCGCCAATGGCCTCGGTTTCACTCAGGTCATCCGGAAGGGCAAGTGGGTCACCGCCCGCGGCGGCCGGATGGAGGACTTGGTGAAAGAATAGTCACGGGCGCCTGCGGCGAGACTCCAGAACCCAGAACCCAGAACCCAGAACCCAGAGAAGAAATCTGGATCGGGAACGTCTCTTCCAATTGGACCGCGGACTTCAGTTCGCGGATTTCATCGAGTCAGGCGGGCGATATCCACTTCACGCCCCTGACGGCCCAGTTTTGGTGGCCCGGCCATCTTCCCTATCTTCTCTGGATTCTGGACTCTTGATTCTGGAATCTACCCGCAGGGTCCCATTTCACTTGCCACCCCCGGGGGCCAGCGGTGAAAACAGCGCCCCGCCTTCCGGGCTGTCCAACGCCGTTGACCGCCCCGGAGGACGGTCAACCTTCATCCGCGCGCTTCCATGGACAGCATTTCATCCCGCATCGCACAGGTTCTACCGTCGCTCACCCTGGCCGTCACGAATCAGGCCAAGGCCATGCAGGCCAAGGGCGAGGAAGTCTACGGCCTCGCCGGTGGCGAGCCCCACTCCGACACTCCGGATTTCATCAAGGAAGCCGCCATCGCGGCCCTTCAGAGCGGCAAGACCAAGTATACCGCCTCCGCCGGCATCCCGGAACTGCGCCAGGCGCTGTCCGACAAGTTGCTCAAGGACAACGGCCTGACCTACGCCCCGAACCAGATCTGCGTCACCGCCGGCGCCAAGATGGCCTGCTACCTCGCCATCCTCGCCGTCGTCGAGGAAGGTGACGAAGTCATCATCCCGACCCCCTACTGGGTGTCCTACCCGGAGATGGTCCGCCTCGCCGGTGGTATCCCGGTGCTCGTCGAGACCAAGGAATCGACCGGCTGGAAGATGACCGCCGAGCAGTTCGAGGACGCGATGACCCCGGCCACCAAGATGGTGATCCTGAACTCGCCCTCCAACCCGACCGGTGCCGTTTACACCGAGCAGGAACTCCGCGACATCGGTGACATCGCCCTCGGCGAGGACATCGTCATTCTGTCCGACGAGATCTACGAAAAGCTCGTCTACGGCGAGGCCAAGCACGTCTCCATCGCCTCCCTCAGCGACGAGCTCTACAACCTCACGATCACCGTCAACGGCTTCTCCAAGGCTTATTCGATGACCGGCTGGCGCCTCGGCTACACCGCCGCGCCGAAGCACTTCGCCGACGCGATCGACAAGATCCAGAACCACACGGTTTCCAACGTCACCTCCTTCGCCCAGTACGCGGCGGTGGCGGCCCTCACCGGCGACCAGACCTTCATCGAAGACCTCCGCGGCGAATACGACGTGAGCCGCCAGTTCATGTTCAACCGCCTCAAGGCGATCAACAACATCCGCGTGATCGAGCCGAAGGGTGCCTTCTACTTCTTCGTCTACACCGGCAACCTCGGCCTGAAGTCCCAGAACCTCTGCGACAAGCTGCTGTCCCGCTACAAGGTCGCCGCCGTGCCGGGCATCGCCTTCGGCTACGACGATGGCATCCGCCTCAGCTACTGCACCACGCTGGACGTGCTCAACGAGGGTCTGACCCGCTTCGAGCAGTTCTGCCGCGAGCATTGATTTCTTCCTCCGGCTTGCCCGGAAAGGATTCTCGAAAAAAACGCCACCCTGGGTCTTCAGGGTGGCGTTTTTTGCGTCGGGAGTAATGCCGACAAAACCCAAGTGAATCCTTGGCATTTCAAGGATTGTCCAGCCTCTGCAGAATCCATGTAAATACTTTGGCCACTAAATGATTGACCTAATCTGCGTTTATGTGGATTTGTGTGGTTATGAGTGGTTCATTTGTTGTTCGGTGGCTGAAAGTGGAGAAAGGACTTGGTTCAAATCCAAGTAAATCCAAGCGGCTTCAATCGGGGAAATCGGGTGGATTTGCTCTGATCGTCGTGCTCCTGATCATGGTGCTGCTGGCCACGCTCGCGCTCGGTCTGCTATCGCTTTCCTCCATCACGCTGCGTCAGAGCGGAGCCACCACCGCGATGGCCACCGCCCGCCAGAATGCGCGTCTGGCGATGATGCTGGCGCTGGCGGAGCTCCAGAAGCAGGTCGGCCCGGATCAGCGGGTGACCGCCACCGCGGACATCGCCGGGGCCGCCAACGGTTCCTCCCTCGGAGTTGGTGCCAGCCCGCAGAACAACACCTCGGTGACCGGCCAAGCCAAGGGATTGAGCTCCGTGCAGCAGGGGACCCGTTACTGGACCGGCGTTTGGAAGAACAGCAACACCACCAACCCGGAGGTCGAGATCTACACCAAGACCCCGTCGCCCTCGTTCGTGCAGTGGCTGGTCAGTGGCAACGAGGCCGCTAATCCCGCCTCGATGGTCACTCCGGCCTCCGCCGTGGCGGCGGTTGGAGGCAGCGGCGCGGTTTCCGATGCCCGGAAAGCGGTCGTACTGGTGGGCGCGGCCACCGTCGGCCAGGCGAATGCCGCCAACCTGCCCCATTTCGTCAGCGCGCCGCTGGTGCCGATCAGCACCGACGGGAAGGGAATCTCGCAACCGAACGGCCGTTACGGCTGGTGGGTGGGGGACGAGGGTGTCAAAGTCCGGATCAACCAGCCAGCGGGAGATGCGGCCAGCGCGGTGGCCTCGTATGCCAATCTCAGTTCGATGCGGCGCGGTTGGGAGGTCGCGGGCTTGACCGGCTATCCGGTTCCCGCGGGCGGGGCGGACATGTCCCTCACCAAGCTGGTGACCGTCACCCAGGGTGAGCTCCTGGCACCCACTCTGAACAATATCGCGGGCGGACCGTTGGGTCAGGTGTTCCATGCGGCCACCAGTGACAGCTTCGGCGTGCTTTCCAACACGGTGGGCGGCGGCCTGAAACTCGATCTCACCGCCTACCTCGCCGGTTCCCTGCCTTCCGCGGCCGAGGCGAACGTCACCAATTCCCCGGTGGCGAACCGGAACATCATTCCCCAGTCCATTGCGCCCTCGATCAAGGGGCCGAAGTGGGACCGGCTGAAAGACTTCAAGGACGCCTACGCGTCGTCCAGCAGCGGCATCGCGTGTAAGGCCGCCGCCAGAGACACTGACTACGCCGTTGCGCCCGTGATCAGCGACCTGCGGATACTGATGGGTGCGAAGCTGGTGCCCATCACCGCCCCGAACTTCAAGATCTACCCCTGCGGCAAGATCGCGATCGCCTTGGCCAATCCCTATCCGTTCCCTCTGAAATGGAACACCAAGCTGGATGTGGAGCTGAAGTGCGAGATGCCCGCCGGCTACTCCACCAGCTACCACCCGAGCTGCATTTGGGAGGCCGCCGGCCAGCCCGCGTTCCTCCCGATGAATTCCGGGCACTCCGCCGTGTTCAATGGGGCGTTGTTCCAGATCCCTGCGGGTGAATTGGCTCCAGGAGAGGCCAAGGCCTACACCATGACCGCCCCGGCCCCACGCGCCACCGGCACCGGCACGTTCACCGTCGGCATGGGGCCCTTCGAAACGAGTGATCCCTTGAATTTCGAAAACTCCATCCAACTCGAGCATGGCAGCTCGAACGGTCCGGGGGTCCGCCTGGATGTGCGGGAGAGCACGATCACCTCGCCGCTCTGCGTCGAATTGCGGCCCGCGGGTTCCACCACGGAGGTGCTGCGGCGGCTCGAGCGCTTCGAGTTGGATAACGCCAATTTCAGTGCCTACCAGCGTACGATCGACGCCACCCGCGCGCCGGGCGGCACCAGCGCGATGACCAAGGCGTTCCCGCTGATGCAGTACAGCTTCCAGCTCAGCCAGCCAGGCGCGGATTACGAATCGGTGCTGCCGCTCTTGCCTTCGAACTACCTGGGCCTGCGCGGATCCACCCTGCGGACCTTCGCCGACTTCAATGTCCAGGCCACCCGTTTCCGCAAGCCGATCACCTCCTACAATCCCCCTCCGTATTTCATGGAAAGCACGGATGCAAAGAGCATGCTGCCTTGGTCTCCACCCGGTGGCGATGCTGGAACCGCCTTCGCGCGAAACCTCGCGGTGACTCCGATCGGATGGGGTGGCTCGCCGTTCAAGTCCCGGAAGACGGTGCTGTTCAGCCCGCAGCAGACGCTCGTGTCGCTCTCCCAGTTCCAGCACGCGGACCTGACCGCGGATGACCTGTTTGTCTCCGTCGGCCACCAGCCCGGCAACGCGGTGGGGAATTCCTACGCCACGCCATTCGTGAAGCGCTCCGCCACCGTCCAGTCGCGGACCGATTACGTGATCGTGCCGAACGGATATACCAGCACCTCCACCACCACGCAGAACTACTACGACCTCTCCTACCTGCTGAACACGGCGCTGTGGGATGGCTATTACTTCTCGACCATCCCCCGCACCGGCGGCACTGAGCCCTTGAACAAGACGCTGGTGAAGGTCGCCGGGAGCGATCAATCGCCGGAACTCCTCACCGGCCTCCGCTCCGCCGGACATCTGCTGGTGAGCGGATCCTTCAACATCAACTGCACCGAGAAAGCGGCGTGGAAGGCATTGCTTGCGGGCAGCAAGTTCCGGAACCATGCGGCTGGCGGCGGTTCCACGGATGCCCTTTATCCGCGCAGCCTCGAGCAGATCACCGCGGGTGTCACACCGCCCACCGGTTCGGGCGATGACTCCTATTCCGGGTTCCGCCGTCTCACCGACGCACAGATCGACACGATCGCAGAGGAGATCGTCAAACAGGTGCGCCTGCGTGGTCCGTTCGTCTCCGTGTCCCAGTTCGTGAACCGAGCGCTGGTTGATCTGAGCGGCGGGATCGCCTCGGACAAAAACGTCATGGGCCGCAGCGGCGCGCTCCAGCGGGCCCTCGATGAAGGCGGCGCGAACATCAAGCCGGACGGATCCGCTTCCGCGTTCAGCGACATCCGCACGACCGGTTCGGGCGTCGGCACCGTGTCGACGGATGCTCTGGCGCTCCAGGCGGAAGGCCCTGCCCCGCGGGCCGACATGGCGGGCGGCAGGCCGACCGGGTTGCCCAATACGGCCTACGATTGGTCCACCAGCTCCCAGGATTTGAATCCCGGCACCGTGGCCAGCATCGTTGCGGACCGTGGTCTGCTCACCGATCCAGCCCTGAAGGGCGAACAGGGTTTCCGCTCTACCGGCATTCCCGGCTGGGTGACCCAGGCGGATGTCCTGCAGGTGATTGGATCCTCTATCTCCGCCCGCTCGGACACCTTCCGGATCCGTGCCTACGGCGAAGCCGTGGATGCCCAGTCCGGCACGACCACCGCCCGCGCGTGGTGCGAGGCGATCGTCCAGCGCCTGCCATCCTACGTGGACGGAGCGAATGCCCCTTCCGACCGTGGCCCGTCCCTTACCGCCGTGAACCGCTCGTTCGGCCGCCAATTCTCCGTCGTCTCCTTCCGCTGGCTCAAATCCGATGAAATCTGAATCCCTCTTCCGCGCCACCATGATGGCGGCGCTATTCCTTCTCGCCTCCCGCGCTTCTGCCCAGAACAACACCGTCTCCCTCAAGATCGATCTCGTCGCCTGGGGAAATGACATCCCCGGCCTCTCGATCAAGGCTGGCAGCAAGAACGACGAAGTCACCGCGCTCGCCTTCCAGTATTCCAAGGACATCGCCTACTCCGGATCGAACGTCCTGGAGATCTACCAGCGGGCGGGGGTGCAGACGGTTCCCGCGGACAGCAAGGAGGCGGTGATCAAGGATGCGATCCCGCCCGAACTGCTCGCATTGCGGAAGGAGAAGCCGGATCTGGTCGCCCTGGCCCAGTTGCCAGCGGATTCGAAACGCGTGACGATCCTGCTGGCTCCGGCCCAAGACCACACCTTCCGCGCGGTGGTGATTGACGACGATCCGTCGAAACTGCCTCCCGGCAAGCTGCGCATTCACAACTACAGCCCGGTTCCTGTCGCCCTGCGCTGCAATGGCGCGCCTCCCAAGGAGTTGAAGGGCCGGGAATCGATGGTGACCGCGCCGAACAACCACCAGGTGATCTACGAGCTCGCATACCAAGACCAAGGGCAGTGGAAGATGCAGGAGAACAACATCCTGCGCGTGGGAGACGACGAGCAGGCCCAGATGATCATTCTCAAGAGTGATTCCGGCTACTTCACCGGCACCAACGGCACTCGCTCGGGGTTCTTGCAAGCGGTCGTCCTCCGTCGCCAAAAGGAAGCGCCGGCTCCCTAGGCAGAGATTCCGTTTTCCAGAGCCGCGTGGTTCTCCACGCGGCTTTTTTGTTGCATGCGTTATTGAATGCAAAAATAGCCATGTTGGGTGGGGAGCGTTGTGGCATGGAGAATTCAAAAACCGCTCTTTTTATTTTGGGTGGGAGGGGAGTCCTAAAGGGAAACAAAGTTTCCTGGAAAAGTTTTGGAAATGAGTGAGATGCATTTTGCTCCCGCCGCAAGTGGACTGGAATTCACGGTGAGGCACCCAATCCGTTTGAGTGGGTGAATATCAAATGTATTGACGATGGGGCTCGGCGGGGCGAATAGGTTGGAGGTGCATTACCCTGTACTTGTTCATTGCGCTTTGATTTTCAGAAAATTGGTATGAGAACTCCGTCACAACCCAAACGGTCGGTTCGCAAACGCGGCTTCGCGCTTGTAATCACATTAACGGTCATGGTGTTGCTCGCGGGCCTCGCGTTGGGTCTGTTGAGCATGTCCGCGATCAGCCTGCGAAGTTCGACTCGCACGGAAGCCCGCCAACAAGCCCGTGCGAATGCGCGTTTGGCCCTCATGCTGGCGATCGGCGAACTTCAAAAAACGGCAGGTACCGACAAGGCGATCACCGCTCCGGCATCGATCGTCGCCGCGACCAATCCCAGTGGTGTGACCGGGGTCTGGAGTTCGTGGGACACCACCACCGTGTTGACTCCCACCTCGCGCACCCGCGCGGAGCGGGACAAGCGGTTCAAGGAGTGGCTGCTGTCTTCGCCGGATGGTCTTCCCGCCTCCGTGATGAAGGCTCCACCCCTCGTGAAGGCTGGCACCAACAATTCGGTTCAGTTGCTGGGAGACGGTTCCCTGGGACAGCGCCAGCAGTTGAAGAAGGACGACCAGCGGATTTCCGTGATGTCGACTCCGGTGAACATCGGAACGACGAAGGCCTCCTACGCATGGGCTGTCTTGGACGAAAGCGTCAAATCGAAGGTGAACAGCTTCTCGAAAGCCGGCACCTCCGTCGTGGCTGACAACATCCTGCGGGCCGGAGCCCCTCCCACCGACGGGATCGCGGCGATCGAGGGCCTCGACAAGATGACCTCGCCCACGGAAAGCGAGTCCGTGAAATGGGCGACGACGAAGAGCCTGCAATTGCTCACGACCGTTCCGAAGGAGGCGATGACTCCATTCAGCCCGGACCTCACGGTGTATTCGCGCTCGCTGTTCACCGACCCGGTCAACGGTGGCTTCAAGAAGGACCTCAGCCTGGCGTTCAGCCAGACCACCAACCCCTTCGGCACCACGCCGCTCTACAAGAGCTCCAATGTCACGAGCAACCAGTACTCCTCGGACCCTTACTGGTCGCTGCTCTACGGTTACCACAATCTCTACAAGAAGCTCACCAACGTCAAAACGGGGGCATCCGATCTCTCCGGGATGGGCGTGGCGGCGGACGTGCCGACCAGCTACAATTTGAAGGCGGCCGCCGGTGCTACGGCGGTCACGCCGGTGCTTCCACAGGATCCGGTTCTGGTGCCGACCCTCGTGCGCGCGGACATCATCTTCTCGCTGATCACCCGGGACATCCACGGCGGCGGTAAGGGCAGCGGTCGAGACAATGCTCGTGCAGCAGGCAACAAGCTCCTCCACATGCAGTATTTGCCAGTGGTGACGCTTCACAATCCTTACAATGTTCCCGTTTCGTTCGAGGGGTTGAAGGTTACGTTCAAAGATTTGCCGATAGGCATGAGATTTTGGGTCAATGGCAGTCCGGTGACCAAGAGTTTGGTCCCGTTTTGTCAGATGTTCACTTCCACCGAGAACTCCACGTCTGCCAGCAAAACCTTCAGTTTCACCCTGATGAAAACCGTCAGCGGCGGCGGATCGATGATGCTGGAGCCGGGTCAGACCAAAATCTTCGGCACTCCGCGGGTGCCTTCCTCTTGGACATGGAATGACGAGCAGGCAGGCGGCACCGCGGACGGCAACAACCTTTTCGATTGGCGGAATAAATTCACCCAGGATTTCAACATGGGGCCGAAGCTCATGGCCCCCCCGACCTCGGGCGCGGGATTCGACGTCGACTGGCTGGCACCCAAGGCGCAGCGCGATACTGCCAGTGAGGCAACCTTGGGAGCCCTGCGCCTTTGGAGCGAGGGGTTGATCGGAGTTGCCCCGTCCGACAGCCTCAGCGTCGAGTTCGGCCCCACGGCTCCGAACACTTCCACGAAGTCCTTCGCTGTCGACGTCTCGTTGGTGAAAGGGACCGGCAACCTGCAGTGTGGTGCGATGCTGCTCAAGTACGGGGACATTCCCCAGCTCACCAAGCTCGTCCAATCGGGCACCTCGCTGCGCTTCCCGTCTGCCCGCACCTTCCCGGAGACCTATCCGAAGCTGCCCGCGGACAAGCCCATCAAGGGTGCCGACCTCTATGAGGCGGGAACCACTGCGGTGAGCGCTTACGTCAACCCGAAGCCCTTCCTGATCTTCAGCATCGCGGCCAAGACCACGATGGAATCGTTCGTGCCGAGCCGCACCATCGCCGACAGCAGCCCGCTGGCGAACGTGGCCGACATCGATCTCAACGCCAACAAGGACCCGATCGGAGCCGTGCCGCTGGAGATCGTGATGATGCCGATCCGGAACGGCAATGCGGCGATCGAGGAAAACCGCACCAACGAGGAAGCCTACTTCTTCGGTGGCAACGGTGCCCGGAACGGGACTCCCCGTGCCACCTTCTACGAGATTCCGATCGCTCCGCTCCAGTCTCTGGCCCAGTTCCGCCACGCGAACCTGGCGGGCTCCGGCTTCATGCCCCGCGTCACCTACACGGTCGGTGAATCGAGAGCCCATCCTTCGATCGGCACCGCCGGCATCACCCGCGGCTGGACGGATGGCACCCCGATGATCGACCATACCTGGCTCGCCAACGAGGCGTTGTGGGATTCGTGCTTCCTCTCCACCATCGCCGACCAGATGGGCCCCATGTACTCGGGCAGCACCAAGACGGCCAAGACCCTGATGACTGACTTCTTCGCGGGCAAGGTCCGGCTGCCGAACCAGCGGGTCGGGCTCTTCAACCCGGGCTTGACCACCGTTCCGGTCAGCCTCAGCGCCGTGGATGGTTACCTGAAGGATGCCGCTTATCTGGCGCTGGATGGTGGCTTCAACGTGAACTCGACCTCGGTGGATGCTTGGGTGGCGGTGCTCGCCGGCCTCCGCAAGGCCTCGATGGAAACGAGTGCCGGAATGGATTCGGGCATGGATGCCACCTCGGTGATGCCGCGGGTGCGCCGTCCCTCGGAGAAGAACATCGACCGTGCCCCGCTGGGATCCCACCAGTTGAGCTGGCAGGGTTACCGCTCCTTGCGGGATGACGAGATCCGCTCGCTGGCCACCCAGATCGTGGCGGAGGTCCGCAAGCGCGGTCCGTTCCTTTCCCTCGCCGATTTCGTCAACCGCAACCCCGGTGCCGACGATACCGCGGTCAAGGGGGCCGTGCAGGCGGCGATCGACAAGACCACGATCAACGCCATGAACTCCAGTTCCGACGGCATCGAACTCACCACCAGCTCGGTCGGTCTGAACGGCTATGCTTCCGTGGAGGCCGGTATCGGCAACAGCGCCGCCGGCGGCCCGGGGCAGGTCAGCCAGGGCGACGTGCTCTCGGCGATCGGTTCCCGCATCACCGTGAGGTCGGACACCTTCCGGATCCGCTCCTACGGGGAAGTCCGGGACTCCACCGGCAAGGAGATCGTCAGCCGCGCGTGGTGCGAGGCGGTGGTGCAGCGCACCCCCGACTTCGTGGATTCCTCCGTGCCTTCCACGACGGCCTTCGCATCCTCGGGGCTCCTCAACCAGAAGTTCGGGCGCCGTTTCGAGGTCATCAGCTTCCGCTGGCTGTCACCTGATGAAGTCTGATCGGAAGTCGACAAGAAGCCATCCGGCAGCTCAATTCATTCAAACCCGCTTTATCAAGATCATGCCTTTCCGTGTACCGATGCCCCGGCTGTTGCTTGCCTGGGCCTGCGCCTTGTTTCCCTTCATCGCCGCCGCCCAGAACCCGGGCACCAACGTCTCCTTCCGTGTCCTTTGCTTCGACCACAACAAGGGTATGACCAAGGTGTATGTCCCGCTGGCGGGAGGCAAGGAGGGCAAAACCGAGGTGCCGCTGTATACCAACGATTTCTCGGACCTGATCGACACCACCTTTCCGGGAGACAAGGCCTTCTTCTTCACCGAGGAGGATGGCCCCGCTGGAAAACCGGTGCGGAGGGTGGTGGCGGAAGCCCCGCTGCTGAAGGTGGCCCGCCAGGCCATCGTCCTGTTGCCGGCCCCGGCCGGAGACCCGATGACGTACCGTGCCCTCTGCTTCGATGACAGCGGGGATTCGTTTCCGATGGGGGGCACCCGGGTGATCAACCTGTCGCCGTTTCCCATCCGCCTGAACCTCGCGGGCGCCGATCTTCCGCCGATCAAACCGGAGGGAGCCCAGCTCTATCCCCAGGTGAAAGCCGTGGACGAATGGAACATGTACAACGCCCGCGTGGACTTCTTCGTGAAGGAGGCGTGGGTGGCCGTGGCGAACCAATCGTGGAAGGCGGTCGACCGCAAACGGGACTGGGTGATCACCTCGATGGATCCGAACAGCCGCCAGCCGGTGATCCGCCTCTATCAGGACATTCCCCCGTGGAAGAAGCCCAACCTGACCGCTCCGTCTCCTGCCGCGGCTCCGACCGCGCCTTCCAAGCCGTGAGCGGCTACAAAGAGCTCTGACCGATTCTTCATTGCATAACCCAGAAACCACGCCGTCCCGGGAAACCGGGGCGGCATTTCGGTTTCCGGGCTTCGATCAGCCGAGCAGGGCGGTGGCGATCTGCTGCCACTCCGCGGCGAGGTCGGCGCGGTTGGCCGGGGCGGGTTTCCCGGCGCGGGCGTACCAGTAGGCGGCGTTGCCGAAGTCGCCTTCCTCGCGGTGCAGCCAGGCGTGGATCCACGCGCCCGCGCGTTCGTCGGAGAGGGTCTGGCACAGGTCGTGGGCCTCGTGCCATTTCCCGGCCTTGGCGAGCCACAGCGAGCGCGCGGTGTCGTCGATGCCTTCCGGCGGGCGGCTGTCGGTGGCGGCGGAGCGGGCGAGGTCGGCGGCGGTCATGCAGGCGTTTTCGGGGAAAGTGGGCCCGGAGGCAAGGGCTCCGTCGATGCGGATTGACGGCCCGCCCTCCGGTTGGAGAGCGTGTCAGACATGATCTCCCGAATTGGATTCGCCGCGGCTTGTTGGATGGGAACCCTCCACGCCGCCGAGCCCGCGGGCTGGAAGCTGGTGTGGTCCGATGAGTTCGAGGGCAACGAACTCGATTTCACCAAATGGTCCGTGGAGGAGAACGGCCACGGCGGTGGCAACGGCGAGCTCCAGTACTACGTGGATCGTAGCGAGAACGTGCGCTTGGAAAACGGCTGCCTGGTGCTGGAGGCGCGGAAGGAGCGTTTCGCGTCCGCGGGGGTGGAGAAGGACTACAGTTCCGGCCGCGTCCGCACCAAGCGCCACGCGAGCTGGACCTACGGGAAGTTCGAGGTCCGGGCGAAGCTGCCGACGGGGAAGGGGATCTGGCCCGCGATCTGGATGCTGCCGGAGAAGGAGGCCTACGGCGGCTGGGCGGCCAGCGGCGAGATCGACATCATGGAACTCGTCGGCCACGAGCCGGCGAAGGTCCACGGCACCCTCCATCACGGGGCCTCGTGGCCGAAGAACGTCCACACCGGAGAGCAGTTCAGCTTGGCCAAGGGCGCCTTCGCCGATGATTTCCACGTCTTCGCGCTGGAATGGGAAAAGGGCGTGTTCCGCTGGTACGTGGATGGCGCGCTCTATCAGACCCAGACGAAGTGGAGCAGCACTGGCGGCGCGTTTCCCGCGCCCTTCGACCAGCCGTTCCACCTGGTGCTGAATGTGGCCGTGGGCGGGGCGTGGCCGGGCCCGCCGGACTCGGCCACCGTGTTCCCGCAGCGGATGACGGTGGACTACGTGCGGGTGTACCAGCGCGATTGAGGCGCTCACGTACACCGGGGTCCACTTTTCCGGGTCGAGGTACACCAGAAGCCCAAAATGGGGTTCTTTTTGGGATTTTTAAGCCTTAAAATCGGCCTCAAGGGGCTTTTTTGAAATAAAAACCCCTTGAATCGAGTGTTTTAAAGATCAATTTTTACGATTCAATTCATTGATAATGAATGGATTAAAATTTTATTAAGAGAGGTCTAGTTTCTCGTTGACCCTTTCGGTGTTCTCTGGTGTACTTCGGGGCACTGAAGCGAACCTCTCCCCCGAGTTGAGCACCACCGGTCAGCGCTACTTTGGCTTCTCGCCATACAAGATGGACCCCAAGTTCCGGGTCTCCATTCAGCCCGGTTGGCGCCCAGCTCCTGGTGAGGTGCTTCGGCTGCTGTTTTCCAAAACGCACGGCATGCCGGTCATCAAGGTCCTGACGCAGGAGTCCTTTGACGAGCGGGTGGCGGTCGTGGAGGCCAGCGACCTGACTCCCGCCAAAAAGCGGGCGACGCTGGACAGCCTGTACATGCTTTGCCGCGAGGCATCGCTGAACGACCAGGGAAAGCTGCTCGTTCCAAAGGATTTGAGCGAGAAAGCCGGGATCGAGGCGGAAGCCGAAGTGGTCCTGGCCGGACGCGGAAAACATTTCGAGATCTGGAGCAAGGCGAACCACGACCGCGTGCTCGAGATCGAGATGAACCAGGACGACGAGGACGAACTCGGAGTCCTTTGATTTCACAGACACTCACCCACACCCAACGGCAGACATGCTGTTCACCCCACCAACTTCGGCACTTGGAGCGACGCACCCTGCGGCGACTCCGGTCTCCGACGCCCAGGCGCCGGGGTTGGGACTGATTTCCATGGCGGGATTGCGGAGCACGCTCGGGACAGCGGCTCCGGCATCCCTTGCACCGGTCGTCCGCTCCACTCCTGGCTGGTTGGCGGAGCGGGGACCGGAAATTTTCCTGGCTGGGCGGAGGAGGTTTCTCGGGACAGTACCTCTTTCGCCGTTCAAATGGGCCGTCCGCTCCGCTTCTGGCTGGTTGTCGGCGCGGGCGTCCCGGATTTTCCTGGCTGGGCGGGCAGAAGCACTCGGGACAGCGCTTCTTTCCGCCACTCAAATGCCGACTGTCGTTCCGGTTCCTGGCTGGTTTCCGGAACGGCGGTCGGACACTTTCCTGGCTGGGCGTGAGAGGGTTCTCGGGACAGCCCCTCTTTCGCTCCTCAACAAGGTCGTCCGTGCCGCTTCTGGCTGGTTGTCGGCGCGGGCGACCCCTTCTTTCCACATGGAAGCTCCGGAACAAGCCGCCGGTGGCGAGCTGCCGCACTACCACCTTTCGGTCCTGCCGGACGAGGTGAACGAGTGGATGGCAGCCGGCCCGGGCAAGTTCATCATCGATGGCACCCTCGGCGGTGGCGGCCACAGCGGCGCGCTGCTCGCCACGGGAGCCCGCGTGCTCGGGATCGACCGCGATCCGGAGGCGCTGGCCTACGCCCGCAAGCGGCTGGCGCAATACGGTGACCGGTTTTCCACCTGGGAAGGCAATTTCGCCGATTTTGAAGAGACCCCCGAGGTCCGAGGGGGGGAACAGGCCGATGGCCTGCTCTTGGACCTCGGGGTATCTTCGCATCAACTCGACGCCGCAGGGCGCGGGTTCTCTTTCATGCGGGAAGGCCCGCTCGACATGCGCATGGGGCCGTCCAGCCCGCGCACCGCGGCGGAGATCGTGAACACCTGGCCGGAGGCGGAGATTTCCAAGCTCCTCTTTGAATACGGCGAGGAGCCGAAGGCCCGCCGCATCGCCGCCGCCATCGTCGAGCACCGCGCCCGCCGCCCGTTCGACACCACCACCGCTCTCGCCACCTGCATCGAAAAGGCCATCGGCCGCCACGGCAAGACCCACCCCGCCACCCGCGCCTTCCAGGCGATCCGGATGGCGGTGAACGAGGAACTCGAATCCCTTGCCAAGGCGCTCGAAGCCTCCACCCGCGTGCTGAAGCCCGGCGGGCGGCTCCTGATCATCACTTTCCACAGCCTGGAGGACCGGATGGTGAAGCGCTTCCTGCGCTACCGCTCCACCGCTTGGCTGGACGAACCCGGCTGGCCCGATCCACGGCCGAATCCGGACTACCAATTCCGCCTCCTGGTGCGGAAAGCCGTGGCACCCACCACGAAGGAAATCTCCCAGAACCCTCGGGCCCGCAGTGCGAAACTGCGGGTCGCCGAGCTTCTAGCCCCAACATGAACCGCCGTCGCACAGATATCCCGCGCAGCCACTTCACCACCTACCTTTCGGTCATCGCCGGGGCGGTGGTCGCGGCGTTCGGTGGCGTGACGCATGCCTACTACATGAACCGGCAGGTCGAGGCCCGCCGGGAGGTGCACCGCATCGAGGTGGAGACGAAGGAGCACGAGCTCGAGATTCTCACCACGCAGATGCGGGTGGGTGAGCTGCTCAACCGCTACACGGTCCGCGAGGAACTCGCGCACCAGCATTCTTCCCTGAAGCCGATCGGGCGCGGGGTGGTGGAGGACGTGCGTCCCGCCCAGCCGCGTGCGGTGGTTTCCGCCGTTCCCTAGCATGCTCCGCACGTTCCAGAGCCGGTCATTGGTCGTCTGCGCGGTCCTCGTGACCGGGATGAGCGGCCTCTCGGCCCGCCTGATCCAGATCCAGCTCGTGGATCGGCAGCGGTACGCCCGGAGCTCGAACAGGACCTACCAGCGCTCGGAGAAACTGCCCGCGATGCGGGGCATGATCGTCGATTGCAACGAGGAGGTGCTGGCGAAGAGCCTGCCGATGTCCTCGGTGGTCGTGGACCTGATGCACCTCACCGATCCGAAGATCGCGGCTTACGGCCTGGCCTACGCCGAGGCCCACGCCCGCCCGGACTGGAGCGCGCTCGATGGCCGGGACCGGGACAAGGTGCTCAGCCAGATCCGCGGCAAGATCCTTTCCAGTGAAACGGAGGACGCGATCGTCGAGAAACACCTCGCCTACGCCATCGGCGTGCTGGCGCGCCCGCTCGGGATGCGCCGGGAGGAGCTGCGCGCCAAGATCGAGGAGAAGCGCTCGACCGGCGGCAAGGGGACTTTCCCGATCGCGAAGGACCTGCCCGGTGATCTCGCCGAGCCGCTGCGCGATGCCCTCGAGGACAGCGGCGTGCGCGGCATCAAGCTGGTGAACTCGCTGAAGCGCTGGTACACCTCGCCGACCCTCGCCACGCACGTCACCGGCTACACCGGCGAGAAAGAGGAGACCGACGAGGACGGGGATGTCCTGTACCGCACCGTTGGAAAAGCCGGCATCGAGGCCTCGATGGAGGAGTATCTCTGCGGCCGCGACGGCTGGCGCCAATACAAGAGCAACAACCGCGGGCTGCCGATGCCCGGCGATGCGGGCAGCCTGTGTCCGCCGAAGGCGGGGCTCAATGTCCAGCTCACGCTCGACATGGGCATCCAGACGATCGTGGAGGAGGAGCTGGACGCGGCGATGATCGAATATCAGTCGAAGCGCGCGGCCGTCGTCGTGATGGACCCGAAGACCGGTGGCATCCTCGCCATGGTCAGCCGCCCGAATTTCGACCTGAACCGCCGTGAGAACATCTCCACGAACGGGTTCAACTTCGCCATGCAGGCGGTCTACGAGCCCGGTTCGACCTTCAAGATCGTGGCCTCCGCAGCGGCCTTGAACGAGGGACTGGTCACCCCGCAGACCTCGATTTTCTGCCACAACGGCCTCTATCAGGAAGGCCCGATCAAGGTGCCGGACCACGGCAGCTACGGCATGCTGACGGTCGAGGGTATCCTCCAGAAATCCAGCAACATCGGTGCCTACAAGCTGGCCCGCCAGCTCGGCAACGACCGTTTCTACCGCTACGTGAACCAATTCGGCTTCGGCAAGAAGACCGGGGTGCTGCTCGCGGGCGAAAGCTCCGGCCGGGCGAAGAATTCCGGGAATCCGGTCGATTTCTCCCGTGCGTCCTACGGTTACGCCTTGAACGTCACGCCCTTGCAGGTGGCGACGGCCTACTGCGCGATCGCCAACGATGGCAGGCTGCTGAAGCCCCACATCGTCAAGGGGCTGATCGCCAACGACGGCAGCGTGGTCGAGCGTTTCGATCCGGAAACCGTCTCCCAGGTGCTGAAACCCGAGGTTGCCCGGAAAATGCGCGCCGCGCTTCAAAAAGTGGTTGATAAACAGGGCACCGCACCCCTCGCTGCCGTCCCGGGCCACCATGTCGCCGGCAAAACCGGCACGGCCAAAATGCACAATCCGAACGGGCGGGGGTACCTCGAGGGGCACTACACGGTGTCCTTCGCGGGCATGCTTCCCGCCGAGGATCCCAAGTTCGTGGCGGTGGTCGTGATCGACGATCCGCGTACGACCAAGGTGACCCTCTACGGCGGCACCATCGCCGCCCCGGTGTTTGGCAAAATGGCGGCCCGGATCGCCAACGCCATGAATTTGCAACCGACCGAACCCGTCGAAACCCCGTCTTCCCGGACTGCCAACCGATGATCCTCCGCGACCTTGCTGCCAAACTCACCCGCTCGACGGTCGCCGGATCCCTCGATCAGGAACTCACCTCCGTCACCGATGACTCCCGCCAGGCCGGGCCCGGAGTTCTCTTTGTCGCCGTCCGCGGGGAAGCCGCCGACGGGCATGACTACATCGACAAGGCGATCGAGGCCGGATCGACCGTGATCGTGGCGGAAACCGCCCAGCCGCGGAATTTCTCCACCGCCGTCACCTGGCTGCATGTGCCGGACAGCCGCTACGTGCTCGCGGTATTCGCCAGCGCCTTCAATGGCGACGCTTGGAAGGACATGGCCATCGCCGGGGTGACCGGCACCAATGGCAAGACCACCACCGCCTTCCTGGTTCATCACCTGATGAAGACCACTTGGCACCGAGCCGGTTTGCTCGGCACGGTGACCGTGGACGATGGCGAAAAGGCGGTGCCCGCCACCTCCACCACCCCGGGTTCGCTGGAGCTCCAGGGCCTGCTCGGCCGCATGCGGGACCACGGTTGCCGCGGTGTCTCGATGGAGGTGTCCTCGCACGGGATCGATCAGCAGCGGATCGCCTCGCTCGGCTTCGACGCCGCGATTTTCACGAATCTCACGCAGGACCATCTCGACTACCACGGCACGATGGAGCGCTACTTCGAGGCGAAGAAGTCGTGGTTCGACAAGCTGGCGGACAATCCGCTCGGCAAGAAGCCGGTGGCCGTGATCAACGTCGACGACGCCCACGGTTTGGAGATCGCCGAGTCGCTGGAAGGCAAGCTGCCGGTCTACCGCTTCGGTTTCGGCGTCCACACCGATTTCCGCGCGAACAACCTGAAGCAGAGCGCTCGCGGTATGGAGTTCGAGCTCACCGCGAAGGGTAAATCGTTCCTGGTCCGCGCGCCGCTCATCGGCCGCTTCAACGTTTACAACCTCCTTGGCGCGATCGCCGCGGCCAGCGCCTGTGGCATCCGCCCGCGCGAATCCGTCGCCGCCATCGCCGAGGCCCCTCAGGTCCCGGGCCGCATGGAAAACATTGGCCAGGCGGGTGGCGCCACCGTGTTCGTGGATTACGCGCACACGCCGGACGCCCTCGAAAACGCCTGCCGCACCTTGCGCGAGCTGAACCCGCGCCGCCTGATCACCGTCTTCGGCTGCGGGGGTGATCGCGACCGCACCAAGCGCCCGCTGATGGGGGCCGCCGCCGCCCAGAACAGCGACATCTGCATCATCACCTCGGACAATCCGCGCAGCGAGGATCCGATGGCGATCATTCAGGAAATCGAAAAAGGCATTGGCAGCGCGAATTACAAGGTCATCGCCGACCGCGAGGAGGCCATCTCCTCGGTGGTGAAGGCCGCCCGTGCGGGGGACATCGTCCTCATCGCCGGCAAGGGCCACGAGACCTACCAGCAGTTCGCCGACCGGACCATCGACTTCGACGACCGCAAACACGCTTGGAAGGCGCTGCGCGAACGCAGCGAAACCGAGGAACGCCCGTGAGAACCATCACCGTCCACGAACTCGCGGAAATCCTCGGCACCACGGTCGCCGCGGGATCCGGGGAGGCGCGTGTGTCCGCCGGGGTTTCCACGGACACCCGGACGCTGCCCGCGGGCTCGGCGTTCTTCGCCCTGCGCGGCGAGAATTTCGACGGCCACCGCTTCACCGAGGTGGCGCTGAATTCCGGTGCCACCGCGCTGGTGGTGGTCGGCTGGGAAGGCGAAGCCCCGGAGAACGCGGGTGTGGTGGTCGTGCCGGACACGCTGGCCGCCCTGCAGCGCCTGGCGTTCTGGTGGCGCGGCCAGCTCGATATCCCGGTGATCGGCATCACCGGTTCGAACGGCAAGACCAGCACCAAGGACTTCATGGCCTCGGTGCTGTCCCGCCGGTTCAAGGTCAGCGCGACCAAGGGCAACCTCAACAACCACATCGGCGTGCCGCTGACCGTGCTGGGCACGGACGAGGACACGGGCGCGGCGGTGTGGGAAATGGGCATGAACCACAGCGGCGAGATCGCGCCGCTGTGCGAGATCGCGCGTCCGAAGTTCGGCATCATCACCAATGTCGGCACCGCCCACATCGAGTATCTCGGCTCCCGCGAGGGCATCGCGGAAGAGAAGGGGATGCTCGCGCGCGCGCTGCCGTCCGATGGCACGCTGTTTCTGCCCGCGGGCTGCGATTTCTACGAATACTTCCGCCAGCGCACGAAGGCGCACGTGGTGCCGGTCGGCAATGGCCGCGGCCTGGTGCGCGCGGAGAACTTGGAAATCGGCGACGGATTCTCGCGGTTCACGCTGGTGATCGAGGGCGAGGCTCCAGCCGATGTCCTGCTGCCGGTGGCGGGCCGCCACATGGTCACGAACGCCCTGCTTGCCGCAGGTGCCGCCTGGAAGCTGGGCCTTTCTCCGGAGGAAATCGCCGCCGGTCTTTCCGCCACCGTCCTCACCGGCGGTCGCCTGCGCCGCATCGAGTGGAACGGCATCACCCTTTTCGACGACACCTACAACGCGAACCCGGAATCCATGGCCGCCGCCTTGGAAACCCTGGCCGATGTGCCGGTGGCCGCCGGTTCCCGCCGCATCGCCGTGCTGGGCCGGATGGCCGAGCAGGGCGAGCACGCCCCCGCCGCCCACCGCCGCACTGGTGAGCTCGCCGCCCGCCGCGGCATCACCGTGGTCGCCGTGGGCGATGGAGCCGAGGAAATCGCCGGGGCCGCCGAGAACGGCCGCCATTTCCCCGATGTCGAATCCGCCGCCGGCTGGCTCTCGTCCGGTTGCCATGCCGGGGACGTCGTCCTCTTCAAGGGCAGCCGCTCCGCCGCCATCGAGCGTGTCATGAACTCCGCCTTTCCCCGTCCCTGATGCTCACCGCGATCTACGATTTCTGGAAAGCCGCCTATGAGGCGGAAATCCTCGCCAACCCGCGCCATCCCGAGGGATGGGCCCACACCTACTCGTTTTTCAACCTCCTCGGCTACATCACCTTCCGTGCCGCGGTGGCTTGCTTGCTGTCCTTCATCCTCAGCCTGCTGATCGGGCCGCGGGTGATCCGCAAGCTGATCTCGTTGAAGGTCGGTCAGCCGATCCGCACCGCCGCCGAGGTCCACAAGCTCGCGGAGCTGCATGGTGGCAAGATCGGCACGCCCACCATGGGCGGCGTCCTGATTCTCGGCGTGGTGTTGGTTTCGACGCTGGTCTGCGCGCGCGTGTTCAATCCCTTCGTGGCGGTCTGCGCCTGCACCATGGGGGCCTGTGGCCTGTTGGGCTTCTGTGATGACTTCAAGAAGGTGAAGGAAAAGAAGTCGGACGGCGTCAGCGCCCGCACCAAGCTGTTCTGGCAACTGGTGATCGCGGTGGTGGCAGCCTGCTTCATTTACTACAAGAAGGAGATCTCCGGCTTCGGTGCCACCGAGGCCGAGCGCGCGCTGGGCGTCGCCGGGTTCCGGCTCGGCAAGGAGCCGATCGGCATCGGCGCGATTTGCTTCCCACTGTGGAAAGCCCCGCTGATCAATCTCGGCTGGCTGGCGATCCCGTTCTTCGTAGCGATCATCATCGGCACCTCGAACGCGGTGAACCTCACCGATGGCCTCGATGGCTTGGCCACCGGTTGCACGATCACCACCGCGCTCGCCTACTCGCTGCTGGCCTACTTGGCCGGGCATTTTTACATGGCCACCGATTACCTGGTGATCCCGCACAACCGCTACGTCGGTGAACTGGCGGTGTTCCTGATGGCCTTGGTGGGCGCGGGCTTCGGGTTCCTGTGGTTCAATTGCCATCCGGCGAAGGTCTTCATGGGCGACACCGGTTCGCTCGGCATCGGCGGCGCGCTCGCCACGGCGGCAATCTGCACCAAGCAGGAACTGCTGCTCGTCATCATCGGCGGCGTGTTCGTGATGGAGGCGCTTTCGGTGATCCTGCAGGTCGGCAGCTTCAAGCTGCGGAAGAAGCGCATCTTCAAGATGTCGCCCATCCACCACCACTTCGAGTTGCTCGGCTGGCACGAGAACCAGGTGATCATCCGGTTCTGGCTGCTCTCCATCATGCTCGCCCTCTTCGGTCTCGCCCTTTTGAAAATCGCATGACGCTTTCTGGTAAACATGTCGCCGTCCTTGGCGCCGGCCACAGCGGCCGGGCCGCCGCCGCGCTCGCCCTGCGCGAAGGGGCGGCCGTGACCGTGTATGACGCGGCGGGAGCGGAAGTCTTCAAGGGCATGCCGGAAGGCGCGGGTGTCGTGCCGCACGCCACCGCGGGCATCGGCAGCACCGTGACCTCGGACCTGCTGGTCGTGAGCCCGGGGATCGACACCTACGGTCCCTACGTCGCCGCGTTCTCCGAACAGGCGGGCGAGGTGATCGGGGAAACCGAGTTTGCCGCGCGCTATTTCACCGGCCGGATCGTCGGCATCACCGGCACCAATGGCAAGACCACCACCACCGAGCTGGTGGCCCGCATCTTGGCGGGCGCGGGTCTCGGTGGCACACCCTGCGGCAACTACGGCGTGCCGCTGGCCGAGGTGGTCCTGCAGAAGGAACAGCCCGCGGCGGTTTCGCTGGAGCTCAGCTCGTTCCAGTTGGAAACCATCCGCACCCTGCATCCGGTGGTGGCCATCTGGCTGAATTTCGCGCCGGACCACATGGACCGCTATCCGACGGTGGAGGCCTACTACGCCGCCAAGCTGCGGATTTTCGAAAACCAGACCACCGCCGACACCGCGGTGGTCCGGGCCGGGGAGACCTTGCCCGCGCTGGTGGCCCGCACCGAGCGCTTTTCCACCGAGGACGAGTCCGCTGATTGGTTCTCGGACGGTCTCGTCGTCCGCCACCGCGGCGAGGTGGTGCTGGATCTCCAGCACGACACCAGCCTGCGCGGCCTCCACAACGCGGAGAACGCCATGGCCGCGCTCGCCGCTGGCCACGCGCTGGGGATTCCCTTCGCCACCATGCGGGAGTCCCTGCATGGCTACGCGCCGCCGCCGCACCGCTGCGAGCTGATCCGCACGCTTGATGGCGTGGAGTACCTCAACGATTCCAAGGCCACCAACCTGCACGCGCTGGAAAGCGCGCTGCGCTCCCAGACCCGCCCGGTGGTGCTGATCGCCGGCGGCAAGGAGAAGGGGCTCGATTACGCCCCGGTGGTGCCGCTGCTGAAACGCAAGGGCCTCGCCGCCGTCACCTTCGGCCAGATCGCCGTGCCGCTGGGCAAGGTGCTGGCGGACGCCGTGCCGGTCGAAACCGTTTTCACGCTCGAAGAAGCCGTCCACACCGCCCGCCGCCTGGCGCCGCGGGGTTCGACGGTCCTGTTGTCCCCGGGGACGTCGTCGTTCGACCAGTTCTCCGGTTATGAAAACCGCGGAAATGTCTTCCGCGACATCGTCCATCAACTGCGCTGAACCCGATGAAACATCACCCGACCCTTCCCACCAAACGGGAGCCCGTCAAAAAGGGCATCATCAAGCGTCTCCACGCCGTCACGAAGAACCGCAAGCAGCGTGTGGCCGCCACCGCGATGGCGGGTGACTTCGATACCGAATTGCCAGGTCGCAAGATCGGCATGGCCCTCGCCGTGATCGTGGGCGTGCACGTGGTGGCCGCGGGTCTGGTGTTTTTCCACCACTGGCGCCTGGAAGGTCGCGGCGGTGATTCCGCGTCCGGGAAATCCGCCCCGCTCGCGCTCGCGTCCCAGGCGAACGCCACGCTGCCGACCGTTTCCAAGTCCGACGAGCTGCACCCGGTGCGGAGCGGCGAGACCTATGCGGCGATCGCGGCCCAGCACAAGGTCGACGAAAGTGCCCTCCGCGAGGCGAACCTGAATACCCCGCTCAGCGCGGGCCGGATTCTGAAGATCCCGCCGAAGACCATCGCCCCGGCCGAATCGCCGGAGCTGGCGGCGCTCCGTCTGGGCAACCAGCCGGACATGCGCGGCAACGAGGTCGAGGTGCCGAAGGCCACCGTCGTGCCGGACGCCGTGGTCGTGAAATCGAAGCGGTCGACCGCGGATTTCACCGCCACCACCCGTGCGTCCGAAAAGCCGGTCAAGTCCACCGCCTCGGAGAAGGAAGCCACCTCCACCAAGGTGGTCTCGGTCACCAAGGAGAAAACCAAGGAGAAGGAAAAGGAGGCCTCGACCCCGAAGGCTGCCTCGGGCCGCAGCTACGTGGTGCAGAACGGTGACACCCTCTACCGCATCGCCGGCCGCTACAAGATCGGCCCGGACCAGCTCATGAAGGCGAACGGCATCAGCGATGCCCGCAAGCTGATGCCCGGCATGACCCTTTCGATTCCCAACTGACCCGGTGATCCGCTACGCCGCCATCGTCCTGTGCATCGCCGTGGCCCTCCTGGTGTGCCTCGGGCTGGTGATGCTGGCGAGCACGAGCGCCTGGGTGCTGGAGGGGGGGGAGCCCTACTCCTTCGTCAAGAAACAGGCCCTGATGGTGGTCGTGGGTGCGGTGCTCGCCATTTTCGCCGCCCGGGTGCCGGATGCCCCGCTGCGGAAGCTGTGGCCGTGGGCGTTGGCGGCGGTCTGCGTGCTGCTGGTGATGTGCCTGATCCCCGGGGTGGGGATCGAAATCTACGGATCGAAACGCTGGGTGAAGATGCCGGTGATGGGGGCGTTCCAGCCCTCCGAGCTGGCCCGTGTGGTGGGCGTGATCGCGCTGGCGGGCTGGTTTGCCCGCTGGCAGACGGAGACCCGCACCTTCTGGCGCGGGTTCATCCTGCCCGGGATGATCATCGGCCTGCCGATCGGTCTGATCGCGATCGAAACGGACGTCGGCTCCGCTCTTTCGATGTCCATGGCCTGCGCCACGGTGTTTTTCTGCGCCGGCACCCGCCTCCGCTATCTGATCCCGATCGCCATCCTCGGGATGACCGCGGCCTACACCTACGTCCGCCACGATCCGGTCCGCTGGTCGCGCATCGAGTCGTGGCTCGATCCCGAGAACCATCAGAAGGACAACGGGATGCAACAATGGCGGGCGCTCATCGCCTTCGGCAATGGCGGACCGACCGGCGTGGGCCTGGGCAACGGCAACGAGAAGTTCGGAAACCTGACTTTCGCCCACATCGACTTCATTTTCCCGGAAATCGGCGAGGAACTGGGGCTCCCGGCCACCCTCGGGGTGGTGCTCTGCTACGTGATGATCGCCGTCTGCGGGATCGGGATCGCGGCGCAGGCGAAAACGGTCTTCGCCCGGCTGGCGGCCATCGGTCTGACCTGCATGATCGTCGTTCCGGCCATGCAGAACATTGCCGTGACCACCGGTTGCCTGCCGAACGACGGCCTGCCGCTGCCGTTCATTTCGTACGGGGGATCGAGCATCGTTTTCGCCCTCGCGGCGGTGGGGATGCTGGTGGGAATCCACCGCCGGGGCATCCAAGAGGATGCGGGCGGGCTGGTATTGGATCGTCAACGCGGCCACGACCTCCGCCTCTGATAGAGGGCCAGGGAAGTGCCTCCGAGGCGCGCCGGGCCTTGTAATGACGGGGTTGTTACGGGAATCCGCGTATGCGGAAAATCGCGCCGTGGTTGGTTGACAACACCGGGCGGGGTTGACCAATCTGCGACAAGCAGCAGCCCGTGAAACGATTCGCGGGAAGGCTTTTTCCATCCCTGGATCTCAAAAACCCGTGTTTTCCAACGAAGAATATCTCGCCCAATTGCTGATCGAATCCGGCATGGTGAGCGATGAGGATGTGGCGAATGCCCGCCTCGCGCTTTCAGGCCGCGAAACCCTCATCGAGAAGCTGTTGAGCCAAGGCACCCTGACCCAGGAGACGGTCGCGCAGGTGCTGGCATCCAATGCCGGGCTCCCTTACGTGGACCTGGAATCGTTCTCCTTCGAGCCGACGATCACCGAATCGATGCCCGAGGACGTGGCCCGCCGTTACAACGTGATTCCGGTCCAGGATGACGGCTACTACCTGACCCTGGCGGTGGCCGATCCCCTCAATTTCGAGGTGATGGACAGCTTGCCACACGTGTTGGGACGCGAACTTAACTTTGTCTGCGGCACGCCGCACGCGATCACCAACTGCCTGCGCCAGTTCTATGGCGTGGACACTTCCTCCGCGACCAGTGACCTGGCCACGCCGGACGACGAGGTGAACAGCGCGGATGCCCCGATCATCAAGCTGGTTTACCAGATCCTCACCGAGGCCATGCGCCTCAAGGTGTCCGACATCCACATCGAGCCGATGGAGACTTCGGTGCGCATCCGCTACCGCATGGACGGCAAGCTGGTGGAGGTGGACAACCATCCCAAGAAGCTTCTGCCCGCCATCATCGCCCGTCTGAAGGTGATGAGCGGCACCATGAGCATCGCGGAAAAGCGCCTGCCGCAGGACGGCCGCATCCAGATCAAGGCGGGCGACAAGGAGGTCGACCTCCGCGTTTCCTCGGTGCCCTCGAACCATGGCGAATCGATCGTCATGCGTATTCTCGACAAGTCCGCCCTCGTGCTCGGCCTGCCGCAGCTCGGGTTCTTCTCGGACGACCAGGCGACCTTCGAGAAACTCATCGGCCTGCCGGACGGCATCATCCTGGTGACCGGCCCGACCGGTTCCGGCAAGACCACCACGCTCTACGGCTGCCTGAACGTCATCAACAAGCCGGACAAGAAGATCATCACCGTGGAGGACCCGGTCGAATACGAGCTCGCCGGTATCAACCAGGTGATGGTGAAGGCGGACATCGGCATGACCTTCGCCGCTGCCCTCCGCGCCATGCTCCGCCAGGCGCCGAACATCGTCATGATCGGGGAAATTCGTGACGCCGAGACCGCGAACATCGCGATCAACGCGTCCCTCACCGGTCACTTGGTGTTCTCCACCCTCCACACCAACGACGCCCCCGGCGCGGTGGCCCGTCTCGCCGACATCGGCGTGAAGCGCTTCCTTATTGCCTCCGCGGTCCGCGCGGTGATGGCCCAGCGCCTCGTCCGCAAGCTCTGCCCGAACTGCAAAACTCCCACCGATCTCACGGAAAAGGAGCTGCGCGCGCTCAACCTCGATGCCTCCCGCACCGCTGCTGCCACCATCTTTGGACCGGTGGGCTGCGACAAGTGCCGTGGCGGCGGTCACAAGGGCCGCATGGGCATCTTCGAAATCTTCCAGATCGATGACGAGGCCCGTCATATGATCAACGCTGAACTGACCACCATGCAGCTTCGCCGCCGCGCGCGGGAACTCGGCATGCGAACCCTCCGCGAAGACGGCATCCGCAAGGTGCTCGCGGGTCTGACCTCCGCCCAGGAGGTGATCCACGCCACCATGGCCGACTTCGATTGATCAACCCAACTCGCAACCGACTTTCCCTCGTCCCATGGACAATTCCCAGCTTATCGAACTTTTCCAATCGCGCGGTCTCATTGATCGCTCGCTCGCCCAGGACATCCTCGCTGAAATCGACACCAGCGGCAAGGAGCCGGCCGAGATCCTCGCCGACTACCAGGTCATCAACCACCGCGACGATGTCTGGCCGGTGATCGCCTCCGAACTCGGGGCAGAAATGGTGGACCTCCGCAACTGGACGCCGCCCGCCGAGTTGCTGGCGCTGATGCCAGCCGGCACGGCCCGCCTCCATGGCGCGCTGCCGGTCCATTTCGACCAGAATGGCCTCCACGTCGCCCTCGTCGATCCTCTCAACCCGCAGACCGTCGAGGACCTGCGCTTCACCCTCGGTCGTGAGATCCTGCTGGTGATCGCGCCGGACTACCTCGTCGAAGAGAAACTCAACGAGTGCTACGGCGGTGAAGGCAAGGCGATGGACGATCTGCTCGCCCAGCTCAAGCTTGGCGGCGAAGGCGGCATGAGCCAGGCCGACCTCGAGGCCGAGGCGAACTCCGCTCCGATCATCCGCTATGTGGACTTGGTGCTCTACCAGGCCATCAAGGAGAAGGCCTCGGACATCCACTTCGAGCCCTTCGAGAAGGACTTCAAGATCCGCTACCGCGTGGACGGCGCGCTCTACGAAATGGCGCCGCCGCCCCAGCACCTCGCCGTGCCGATCCTTTCGCGCGTGAAGGTGATGTCGAACATGAACATCGCCGAGCGCCGCGTGCCGCAGGACGGCCGCATCGTGAAGCAGGTGGGGGACAAGCAGGTCGACATGCGCGTGTCCTCGCTGCCGACCCAGCACGGTGAATCGATCGTGCTCCGAATCCTCGACCGTTCCTCGGTGAACCTCTCGCTCGAGAACCTTGGTCTTCCGCCACACATCTACGACTACATCGGCGAGACCATCGAGAAGCCGAACGGCATCTTCATCGTCACCGGTCCGACCGGTGCCGGCAAGACCACCACGCTTTACGCCGCGCTGCGCCGCATCAACACCATCGACCACAAGCTCCTCACCGCCGAGGACCCGGTCGAATACGACATGGACGGCATCGTCCAGATCCCGGTCAACGAGGCGATCGGCCTGACCTTCCCGCGCATCCTCCGCGCCTTCCTGCGCCAGGACCCGGACCGCATCATGGTGGGGGAAATGCGAGACCTCGATACCGCCCAGATCGCCATCCAGGCGTCCCTGACCGGTCACTTGGTGCTTTCCACCCTGCACACCAACGACGCCGCCGGTGCCATGACCCGTCTCGTGGACATGGGTTGCGAGCCGTTCTTGGTCGCCGCCTCGCTCGAAGGGGTGCTCGCCCAGCGTCTCGTCCGCACCATCTGCAAGGAGTGCAAGGCCCCGTATGAACCCAGCGAGGCGATTCTTTCCCAGCTCGGCGTCTCCCCGCACGAGCTTGGCGACAAGGAGTTCTTCACCGGGCGTGGTTGCCCCGTCTGCGGCCAGACCGGTTACAAGGGCCGCCGCGGTCTTTACGAGCTTCTCGACGTCACCGAGCCGATCCGCGAGCTCATCACCGAACGCAAACCCAGCGTGGTGATCAAGCAGAAGGCTGTCGAACTGGGCATGAACACGTTGCGCGAGGACGGCCTGCGCAACATCTACACCGGCGCGACGACCATCGAAGAAGTGCTGAAATACACCTGATATACACCGATCCACGGATTCAAGGCTGGCGGCATTTTCGAGTCGCCAGCCCCCCGTTTCGGTTCCATAGACTAAGACCTTTCCTATTTCCGTTTTCTAAAAATCCCACCGTTCCATGGCCAACTTCCAATACAAAGCCCTTGATGCCAAAGGCGAAGAAACCATCGGCGTGATCCAGGCGTCGAACGATGCCGAAGCCATCTCCATCCTGCGCGGGCAGGGTCTGTACCCCACCCAGGTGGTGGAAGAAGGCAAGGGCAAGATCGCCCAGACCAAGGGCAAGGCCGCCCCGAAAGCCAAGGGCAAGGCCACTCCCAAAGCCGCCAAGGGCAAGGTCGGTGGCCGCATCAAGCCGAAGGTGCTGATGATTTTCACCCGCCAGCTCGCGACCCTGATCGACGCGGGTCTGCCGCTGCTGCGCGGCCTCACCGTGCTGGCGAAGCAGGAGCCGAATCCGGTCCTGAAGGCCACGGTCAACGCGCTGGCGGATTCGGTGCAGGGTGGTTCCACCTTCTCCGAGTCGCTCGCCCAGCACCCGAAGATCTTCAACAAGCTCTACGTGAACATGGTGAAGGCCGGTGAGCTCGGCGGTGTGCTGGAAATCGTTCTCCAGCGTCTGGCCGAGTACCAGGAAAAGGCCCACAAGCTGAAGAACAAGATCGTCTCGGCCATGGTGTACCCGGTGATCGTCATGTTCATCGCGGTGGCGATCCTTGTCTTCCTGATGTTGTTCATCGTGCCGAAGTTCAAGGAGATGTTCGCGGAAGTCGGCGACGCCGAGCTGCCGACCATCTCGAAGGTCGTCTTCGGTTTCTCCGAGTTCATGCTGGCGCGTCCGTTCCTGCTGCCGAACGCCGTCTTCATCTTCCTCGTCTTCGGTGCCATCGCCGTGGGCTTCAACATGTGGGGCCGCACCAAGAACGGCCGCAACATCATCGATAACCTCAAGCTCAAGGCGCCGATCTTCGGTGACATCCAGCGCAAGAGCGCCATCGCCCGCTTCTCCCGCACCCTCGGCACCCTGGTGACCTCCGGTGTGCCGATCCTCCAGGCCCTCAACATCACCCGTGACACGGCCGGCAACGTCGTCGTGTCCCAGGCGATCGAGAAGGTTTACGAGGCGGTGAAGGAAGGTGAATCGATCGTGACCCCGCTCTCCGCCTCCAGCGTCTTCCCGGCGATGGTGATCTCGATGGTGGACGTCGGTGAAGAAACCGGTCAGCTCCCCGAGATGCTCCTGAAGGTGGCGGAAGTGTATGACGACGAAGTCGACAACGCCGTGACCGCCCTGACCTCGATTCTCGAGCCGATCATGATCGTGATTCTCGCGCTGGTTGTGGGTGCGGTTGTATTTGCATTGTTCCTACCGCTGATCAAGATTATCTCCACCATGGGCCAGCAGTCCTGAGACGGCGCCCGCGGTAAAACCTGAATCAGTATGAAATATTCCAAACCCGCAGGACGCAGGGGCTTCACCCTCGTCGAAATGCTGGCCGTGATTTCGATCATCGTCATCCTGGCGGCACTCGTCGTCGGTGGCATGAAGTTCGCGAAGGACAAGCAGGACCGTGAGAAAGCCCGTATCCAGGTCGCCCTGCTCTCCAAGGCGATCGAGGAATACAAGGCGGACAACGGCAGCTTCCCGGCCTCGACCAACGCCAGCGGCGAAGGCGAGACGAAGAATCTGCGCCAGCTCCTCTACCTCGACGGCAAGAACGACGAGAAGAAGAAGATCTACCTCCCCGAGCTGGAGGAGTCCTCCCGCCAGAACTGGATCACCGGCACGGGTGACTCCGCCACCATCACCGACCCGTATGGCAATGAGTACCGTTTCCGTTCCGGCAAGGCGGCCCTGAACCCGGACTTCGATGTCTGGTCGATGGGCAAGGATGGCAAGACCAAGGAGGATGACCTGAAGGCGAAGGACAGCTTGGACGACATCCGCAACAACTGAGTTTCCGCCCTGCGGAACCACCGTTTCCACTCGACGCCCGCCGTTCCGGCGGGCTTCTTGTTTCCAGTCCATGAGCGAAGAGCCTTTGTCCTCCGATTCCGCTTCCGAAGCGCCGAAGAAATCCCGCCGGGTTTCCACTCCCCGTCCCCGCAAGACCGCCAAGAAGGCGGCTGCCAAGGGCGCATCCGAACAGGCGGAAAGCGCCCCGGAGGCTCCCGCCGTGGTGGAGGCTCCGCGTTCCGAGCCTGCTCCGGCACCGGTCGAAGCGCCATTGGTGAAGGTGGAGCACACGCCGATTCCGCGGGATCCGCGGCTCGATGATATTTCCGCGCACGAGCGCCCGGCCGCCCACTCCGGTTGGCCGGAGCCCGAGACGATCCAAGGTGGCACCGAGGGTTCGTCGTCCGGCAAGCGCAAGCGCCGCCGCAAGAAGAAGGGCGGCCAAGGCGGCCAGCCACCCCAGCAAGGCGGTCACCCGCCGATTGAAGGCCAGCAGCCGCGTCCGCAGCAGGCGGCTCCGGCCGAGGGGCAGGCCCGTCCGCAGGCCCAGCAGCCGCAACAAGGCCAGCAGCAGCCCCAGCACCAGCAGGGACCGCGGATTCAGGTCGATCCGGACGACCTGGCCAAGAAGGCTTGGCGGATCTTCCTCAATGAGGTGGGTGAAGAAGGGCTCGCTCTGATCGGAGATCAGGATGCCCGCGAGATCAGCCGCCGTAGCTTCAAGCTGGCGGAGATCTTCCTGGAAGAGCAGGGCCGCCGCTGCCGCTAAGGCTCGGATGGGTTTGGGTGAAAGGCGTCGGTAGTTCTGCCGACGCCACTTCGGCAGATTTCCCGGAGGCCGTCGTATTTACTTCGTACGATATTGGGGCGAAGTTTCTTGCAATTCCTTATTGCATGAGACCGAGACTCCAGAAATTCCCAATTAAATCCAGAGCTGTGGATGAGCGGGGCTTCAGCCTCGTCATCACGCTGCTGATGATGATCCTTCTCAGCATCCTCGCGTTGGGGTTGCTATCGTTATCCTCGATTTCCCTGAGGACGTCCACCAAGGGGGCGGCGCAAGCGACCGCCCGGGCGAATGCCCGGATGGCTCTGGCTCTGGCGATCGGCCAGTTGCAGACCTTGGCGGGCCAGGATACCCGGGCGACTGCGTCCGCCGCCCAGTTGGAGCTGGATGCCAAGGCGGGCTCCGCGGCCAAGAGCCAGGACGTGGTCCAGCCCCACTGGGTGGGAGTGTGGCCCACCACGGTGAGTGCCGGAACCAACACCGGCTTCCTCGTCGGCCGGTTCGGCTCGGGCGCGGACAAGGAAAACTACCTGATGGACGTGCGGAATGCCTCCACGCCGGCTTCCGGCGACGGGACCTTCGATGCGACCCGCAATGATTTCTCCGGGAAGGGCCAGCTTGGCTGGCTGGTGTCGAGCCCCGCGGGGACCACGCCCGATCCGCGGACCTTCAGCGCCAGCGAGGAGACAAGCAAAGTGCTGTTCGGCGCGGAGTGGGCTCGCTCGTCGGATCCGGTTTTGAAAAAGAAAGCGGTGTCCGCGCCCCTGGTCCGGGTGAAGGATGCTCTGAACCAGGACGGTGCCTATGCCTATTGGGTCAGTGACGAGAGTGAGAAGGCGAACATCGCGGTCGATGGCACCCAGATCGAAGGCTCGCAGAATTCGCTGGCGGTCGCGCAGACCTCGCAGGCGGATCTGGTGGACGCGGCTTTCCAAGGCCACGGCGCGCTTGCTCGCAAGCAGGGCTCCCCGGTGTCGAAGGTCGGCACGCTCAACACCAGCGCGCTGCTGCCGCTCTCGGGCGGTTCGGGCAATTTGCCGGAGATGGTCAAGCAGCACGCCCACGACCTCACGGCCACGAGCGTGGGTTTGCTGACGAATCCCCAGACCGGTGGATACCAGCAGGACCTCTCGGCGTTCCTGGCCCGCTCGGAAACCATCACCGACAGCACGTCCCTGAGCGCGTCGTCCAGCGGCTTCAATGCGGATGGTTCCATCGGCACCCCCGGGCTGTCGATCGGCACTCCGCTCGTGTATGGAGAGCGCCACACCGAGACGGCCCCGCGCTTCGGGGCGCTCAAGGCCTGGGCGGATCTCGCGAAGACCGTGAACGGCTCCGGCGCGAACGCGCAGATCGCCGCCACCCTGCCGCCTTTTACCACCACGCACCCCTACAAGGGGCCGGATATCACCCGCATCGCCGCCCAGGCCATCCATCCGGTGATGACGGAGTTCACCGTGGGTTTCGACTTCAGCCCGTTCAGCACGCCGCAGACCGGTCGCGCCGCGGACAAGGACGGCCTGCGCCTGCATCTCTATCCGCGGGTGGTGCTCTGGAATCCCTACAACGTGGCGATCAACGCTCCGGCCTACCTGGCGGTCATGCGCTATGATCCGCGCGTTTCCTTCACCATGCGTGGCACTTCGCTGACCTCCTCGTACTACGCCACGAATTCTTCCTCCCACTACGCCTATCCGTATCTGCTTTCCATGTTGGAGCAGGACGAGAACTACACCAACAACTGCCTGGTCTTCTCCACCGAGCCCGCGGTGATCCCACCGGGCCAGGCGCTGGTGTTCACGCCGGATTCCTCGAAAGGCGCGGGCGGGCTCCTGAACGGCACCGCGGCAAAATACGATCCGCGCAATCTGGAAATGAACGTCCTGACCTGCCGCCAGCCGGTCGGGCAGGAGAACTTCTACGCCGACGCGCCAATCACCTCGCGCTTCGCGGGCGTGCCGAAGACCGGGGACAACACGGTCTACCGGTGGAGCTACACGAACGATGTCGGCATGTTCTACCAGTTCAAGCCGCTGCCCCGGGGCGCGAAGGCTGTCACCATCAAGGACGTGGTCAACTACCAGTCCCTCCAGTACGTCGTGCCGAACGCGCAGGGCACCAGTTACCTGACCTACGAGGGTCTGAAGGATGGCACCAACAGCGAGGGCCAGATCTTCGAGGAATACGGGTTGCGGACAAAGCGCCACCAGCAGAGCACCTGGCGCGTGGGCGTCCGCGTGCGTTACTTCGATGAGTCGAACGAGTGGTCCGTGCGCACCAACGATGGCGCGCTGGTGATGGGGGCGACTCCGTTCGTCTCGGCGTGGGCGCAGTACAACCTGCGCGGCGGCCATGTCCATACCGCCTGGCTGGGGCCGAACGTGAATTACAACAGCGATGTCGGCAAGGCGTGGGAATGGAACCCGGGTGGCAACTACATCAACGTCCGCAACCACATCTCCAACGACGACCCGCGCGTGCAGGCCGTGCCGAACGACAACGGCCAGTTCACCATGCCGCCGTTCGGCACCGCGCAGGATTTGGGCGGCGTGCAGTCCTTCGTCTTCTACGAGATCCCGCGCCAGGACACGCCGGTTGCGTCTCTCGCGCAGTTCCAGAATGCCGAGCTTTCCTATCAGAACTACCAGCCGGGCAATGTGGTCGGATGGTCGTTCCAGAGCACCCTCAGCGAGCGCGGTGCCACTGTCGTGCGACCTGGCCGCGCCGGCAGCGCGACGGTGTCGACCCAGGATGACATCTCGCAGGCGGGCCGCTGGACGACCGGGCACGCGGGCCTGATCCAGCGGGACAAGACCCAGAAGGATGGCATCCTGCTGTATGACATGCCCTTCGAGGTGAACCAGCGGCTGTTCGACAACTACTACCTCTCCACCATTCCCTACGGCTCCTCGGGTTCGACCTGGAATCTCCAGACGGCGCTGCCGAACGGCCGCCTGCGTCCGGTGTTCAGCAATTCCGTGAGCGAATCCCGCGCGCAGCTCGGCAATTTGGAAACCGCCTTCAACAAGTCCGCGGCGTTGCTCGGCAACTATGGCGCGTTCAACGTGAACTCGACCTCCGAGGATGCCTGGGTGGCTCACCTCAGCGCGCTGCGCGGCCTGAAGCGGAACACGCTCCAGGGCTCGGGTGGCACAGACTCCCCATACTCCCGGTTCCAGACGGCTCCTGCCTTCAGCGGCGCGCCTTCCAGTTGGATCGATCCGGCGGCATGGAGCAGTTCCCGTGGCCTCAGCGATGACGAGATCCGGAAACTGGCCGCGGCGATCGTGACCGAGGTGAAGCTCCGCGGGCCGTTCGTCTCTCTTTCGGACTTCGTGAACCGCCGCTTGGTCGATGCACCGTCATCCGCGAGCTCGTCGCTCACCGAAGACCCGGAGAGGGCCACCTTGGAAGCCACCGGCCGCTACGGCGCGCTCGATGCCGCCATCCGCCGTGCGGGACTGAACAAGAGCCTGGAAACGCCTGGTAGCGGCGGGACGCTCAAGGGGCGTCTGGCCGGCTGCGAGCAGGTCGTGACTTCGGACGATCTCGCGAAGGGCTACGTGCCTTACGGTTCCCAGCCGGACTACAAGACCATCGGTCTGCCGGGTTACCTGACGCAGGGCGACCTGCTGTCCTCGCTCGCGCCCACGCTCACCGCCCGCGGCGATACCTTCCTCGTCCGTGCCTACGGCGATGCCCGCGATGGTGAAGGCAAGGTGGTGGCCAGCACCTGGTGCGAGGCCGTGGTGCAGCGCACGCCCGACTACGTCGATCCCGCGAACGAATCCGCCACCCGCGCGTTGATCCCCGCATCGTCCACGGTGAACAGCCCGTTCCTTAGCGAGAATGGCAAGCTGTCTGCTTTGAACAAGCAGTTCGGCCGTCGTTACCAAATCGTTTCCTTCCGTTGGCTCAAAGCATCCGAAGTCTGATGAAAACCGCGTTTCTCCATTCCGTTTCCTGGGCGCTCCTCACGGTGGCCCTGCATGCCGATCCGGTCGCCGGAGGTCCGCCTCCCGCAGCCCGCGTGACCGTCGTCGCGCTGGGCTCGCTGCCGAAGAGCGTCGTCAAGTGGGGCACCGGCGGCGAGGTCGAATACGAGATGAGCCAGCGCCAGACGATGCCGCCGACCGGCCTGCAGGTGAAGGTGGTGAACAACGGCGCGACCAAGTACGAGCCGTTTCCCTTCACGCTGAACATTCCGTCCATGCCGGTGCCGTTCGGGGCCGAGGGACTCGCGTTGTTCGGTGCGGATGCCGCGAAGTCCGAGCAGGAGCAGAAGGCTCCGTCGGCGACGTTGACCATCCCCACGGTGAAGGGTGTCGATTACCAGATGGTGATGATGTGGCGGAACGATCCGAAGGACGACTGGAGCCATCCGTTGTTCCATCCGCTGGATCTGTCCGAAACCAGTGTTCCGGCGGGCAGTTTCTACTTCATCAACTTCACCCAGCGCTCGGTGCGGCTGTTGACTCCGCAGACGAACCAGGCCCGCCCGCTGGCGTTCAAGTCGGGGGTGGTGGTGCCGCCGGTGAAGGGTGCGCCGACCCTCAACTACAAGATCGATTGCCTGGGCCGGAACAACGAGATCCTGCCGATCGTGTTCTCCGGTCTGAAGGCCGATCCGGTGTCCCGGAACGTGGTCGTGGTGTATGAGGGCGGCGATGGCCGGCCGGTGTCCGCGACCTTCCCGATCCCGGTGAAGCCGGTGGCGGAGAGCAAGAAGGATGGCGCGGTCAACTCCGTGGCCGCCCATTGAGGGCAGTTGTCACGATTCCTGGTCCACGCGCTTTTTTCGCCACCGCGGAATCAGCGCGTGGAGGAGATTCGCCATCACGATGGTGAGCGCGCCTGCGTAGAACCCGGCGTGCAGGTCCTTGTGTTCGCCGAAGAGCAGCGCGGCGGCGAGGATGCCGTAGACCGGCTCGAAGTTGATCGCGAGGTTGCTGGTGTAGGCGCTGAGCGATCGCAGCAGGTGGATGTGGAAACCGTGCGCGAACACGGTGCACACCCAGGCGAGGATCAGCAGCCACAGCCAGTCGAGGCCGTGGAAGGCGAGGAGCCCGCGATAGGCGGTGCCGGGATCGGCGAGGTGGCCGGTGAGGACCGGCTGGAGGATCAGCACGGTGGCGCATGCGCCGAGCATTTCCCACGCGACCATGGTCTGGATGTCGAGGTCGCTGGTGTTCACCACGCGGCGGTTGAGCACCGGGAAGATCGCGGCCAGGAAAGCGGCACCGAGAGCGACCAGCAGGCCCAGCCAGCGGCCGCGCTCGAAACCCGCGACCATCGCCAGTCCGGCGACGATCAGCAGGCCGAGTCCGACCTCCAGCGGCCGGATCGGACGTTTCTCCAGCAGCGGCTCGGTGAAGGCGGTGAACAGCGAGATCGTCGCCATGCCCGCCAGGCAGATCGAGATGTTCGAAAGCTGGATGGCTCCGAAGAAGCAGGTCCAGTGCAGGCCGATGATCGCACCGATGCCGAGCAGGCCCATCAGTTGCCGCCGCGGCACGAACAGCGGACGCCGCCGGACCATTTTCACGAGGAGCGCGGCTCCGATCGCCGCCAACAGCGTGCGCCATGTCACCAGTGCGGGCGCTGGCAGCGAGATCAGCCGGCCGAGGATGGCGGTGGCGGCCAGCAGCACGACGAGCAGGTGGAGTTGGAACAGGGGAGGCATGGCGCGGGGCGTTGAAACAAAAAACGCGGTGGCGGCTTTCCTGAAGCCGACCACCGCGTTTGGAAACCTGGCAACCGTTCAGAGTTCGCCGACGAGGAGGTCGTCGAGTGTCTGGCGCTTGCGGACCACGGTGGCCGTGCCGCCATCGACGAGGATCTCGGCCGGCAGCGGGCGGGTGTTGTAGTTCGAGGCCATCACGAAGCCGTAGGCACCGGCGCTCATCAGGGCGACGGTCTCGCCCGGCTGGAAGTCCGGCAGCTCGCGGTCCTGGCAGAAGAAGTCGCCGCTTTCGCAGATCGGGCCGACGACGTCGACCTTGAGGCGCTCCGGACCGGCCTGCTTCAGCGGCACGATCTCGTGGTGGCCTTCATAGAGGGCCGGGCGGATCAGGTCGTTCATGCCGGCGTCCACGATCTTGAAGGTCTTCGCGGTGCCCTTCTTCTCGTAGAGGCAGTGGGTGAGCAGCACTCCGGCGTTGCCCACGATGTAGCGGCCGGGCTCAAGGAGGATCTTCAGACCGAGGTCCTTGATCAGCGGGACGACGGAGGCACCGTATTGCTCGATGGTGAGCGGGCGGTCCGCGTCGGCCTGGTGGTCCCACCAATCCTGCGCGCCGGACTCCAGCGACTCACGGTAGACGATGCCGATGCCACCGCCGATCGACCAGAACTCGATGCCGTGCTTTTCCTTCAGCGCGGTGGCGAGCGGGGCGACCTTCTTGACCGCTTCCACGAAGGGGTCGACGGAGGTGAGCTGGGAGCCGATGTGCATTTGCAGGCCACGCAGCTTGACGTTCTTCAGCTCCTTCGAGGCGCGGTCGTAGACCTCCTCGATGAAACCGAAGTCCACGCCGAACTTGTTCTCGGACTTGCCGGTGGAGATGTACTTGTGGGTCTTCGCGTCGACGTTCGGGTTCACGCGGACGGCGACAGGGGCGATCACGCCGAGTTCACCGGCGACCTGGTCGATGTAGCGCAGCTCGGCTTCGCTTTCGACGTTGAAGGAGTAGATGCCCTGCTGGAGCGCGTATTCGATTTCCGCACGGGTCTTGCCGACACCGGCGAAGGTGCAGTGGGCCGGATCGCCGCCGGCCTTGATCACGCGGTAGAGTTCACCGCCGGAGACGATGTCGAAACCGGCGCCTTCCTTGGCCAGCAGGCGCAGCACGGAAAGGTTGGAGTTCGCTTTCACCGCGTAGGCCACCTCGTGGTCGATTCCGGCGAGCGCTTGGTCGAGGCGGCGGAAGTGATCGAGGATCGTGTTCGCGGAATAGACGTAGAGCGGGGTGCCGTGGGTCTCCGCGAGCGCCTGGAGGTCGACGTTCTCACAGAAAAGGGAGCCGTTCTTGTAAGCGAAACCGTGCATGGGACGGCTGTTTTAGACGCCGGGGAGCGGGTGCCAAGCGCGAAGAGTCGAGCGGTGGCAGGCTGCCGGGTGGAGGGATAGGTCCTATAGGACTTATAGGACCTATGGGCGGACCGTCATTCGGTCTCGGCGACTTCGATCAGGAGAGCCGTGGTGTTGTCCCGACCGGATTCCATCACCGCGTCCAGCACCAGACGGGAGGCATCCAGCTCGCCGCGGGCGATTTCCGCCATCCGGCGGTCCCAGAGGCCGTCCACCAGCCCGTCCGAGCAGATCAGGAAACGGTCGCCGGGCTGGTAGGCTACGCGGCCGATATGGGGATCGATGGTTTTCTGGCCGCCGCCGAGAGCCTGGGACAGGGCATGGCGGTGCGGATGGCCGCGGGCCTCGCGCTCGTTGATCTTGCCAGCGCGGCGCAGCCAGCCGACGTGGGAGTGGTCGTGGGTGATCTGGATCATTTCGCCGTCCTTCGGCAGGTAGTAGATCCGGCTGTCGCCGATGTGGCAGAAACACAGCCAGCCGGGCATGAACCAGCCGAGGCTGAGGGTCGCTCCCATGCCGTGGCATTCCTCGTAGTGGCGGCCGAGATCGACGATCGCGGCGTGGATGCTGTCGAATAGCTCGCCGAGCACGTCCTCGAAGCCCGCGTCGAGGTGTTGGGCGGCCATGCCGAAGCTTTTCGGGAGCAGGCGGGTGATCTTCTCCACGGCGATCTTGCTCGCGAACTCGCCGGATTTCGCGCCGCCCATGCCGTCGCTCACGGCGAACACGTAGTCGGATTGCGCCATCGAGCCGTGGCCGTTTTTGCCGAGGTAGTGGAACTCGCGGGCGTCGAAGGTCAGGGCGAGGAAGGCATCCTCGTTGTTCGCCCGGAACCGGCCGGGATGGGTCATGCCGGACCAACGGAGGATGGCGGGTGGTAAGGTGTCTGGAGCGGAGTCCATGGAGGAAGAAGGCGCTAATTCCGTTCCCGTATCCTGGCAAGTGTCTGGTCGAAATGGTCGCTGTGCCACGAATTTCCGTTCCGGCGGTCGAAGGCCGCGGCGAGGGTCCTGCCTTCCTGCTCGAACCGTTCAGCGAGGTCCGCAGGTGAAAGCGGCTTGTCGCCCCAGGCCACGAGCCATTTGGAGGGCAAGGGCAGTTTCACGGCACCTTGCTGCTTTCCGGCGAGTGCCTGGCACACGGCGGTCGCGCCGAGCAGAAAGTGGTAGTGCGATTTGGGATTCCGGTTTTGCTCCAGCCAGCCGATATGCGTCTTGAGGAGCCGTGTCCCGCGTTCGATTTGGCCGCTGGCAGCCAGGTAGGCCATGTGAATGCCCACCTCGCCAACAAACTGGATGTTCGAGCGGATGAGCGGGTAGCCTTTCCGGTGGTGGGAGAGGGCGTTGTCCGGCTCGCCATTCAATTCGGCGGAGATCGCCAGATGAGGGAGGGTCAGGTGGGGAACCTCCGCGCAACGCATCCAGCCCGCCAAAATGGCCTTGGCCCGCTTGCACGCTTCCGCGTGATCGCCACGGCGAGCGGCATCCCGGACGAGCTCGTCGGCTTCGCAGGCGAGGCAGTCCGCGTGCTCATCCCTTTGCATGCTCAGGAACTGCTCGCGGAGCGGGTCCGTGTCATCAAGCCGCCCCATGGCGATCGCATTCTTCCATCGGATATAAATGGCGGTGCGTTCGCTGCCACCGGCATTCCGCAATTCCCGTTCATACTCGGCCTCCGCCTGGCGGATGCGATCGAGTGGCACCTCGGGATAGTTTTCAAGATTATGGGTGAGCCACTTGAAGCGCCACAAATAGGTGAACGGATTGACGGCCTCGGGATGGTCCCGTTTGAGGCGGGCCATCTGGGGCATCAACGCGAGGAAGAAATCCGTGGCACCGCCGAAGAGAGCCGCTTGGAGGATTTCCCCGAGCACCTCAAAGCGCAGCGAGGGATCCTCGTCCCGGCTGGCGAGATTCCACAGCTCGCGGGCCGCCTCGACCTTGGCGGAGCCATGGGGCATTTGTTTGACTTGGTGGAGGAGAGGCCGGATTTCCGTCATGGTGTCAGTGGGTCGAGACCCCCATTTCGATGAGCTGGAGCAGCCCGTCGGACAAGAGGCGGGTTTCTTTGGAGGTGATGGGATACTGGCCGAGGAGGAGGGCCTGGAGATAAAGGACTTCGGTGATGACGAGCAGGCGCTGGCGGTCTTTGACGTTCGTCAGGCGCTGGATGAGTGGATTTGCGGCGTTCAGATAGCAGACATGGTAAGCATCCTCCGCGAAGCGGGCGCTGATGTCACCGAGCAGCGAACTGAAAAAGCCGTCGGCATCCTCCTGGGACTGCTCCAGAGCGCGTTTCGAATGGGCCGCGTCATTTTGAACATAGAGCACGGGCAGGGTGGCCGGCTGGAAATGACGTGCCTCCACACGGCACTGGTGCGGGCGCAGTGCCGCTGCGGCAGCCTCGACGAGGTCCTCGAAGAGGTGGGCCTTGCCGGTGGCGAGCTCGCCGAGCTGGTCGGTGAAGCTCATGGCGCTGATTTCCTCCAGGCCGAGATCCGGGAGCTCCGCGGCCAAGGCGCTCATGAGCTCGGCATCGAAGACGTAGCCGGCGTTGATGAGGCAGCGGTTTTCGGCGGCTGCCACGGGTGCAAGCTGTCGATAGCGGTCCACCGAGATGCAATACCGGGGGCTGTCCTGCCGCCGGATTTCCTCGAAGCTCATGCGGCCCTGGGAGGTTTCGAACTGAAACCAGGGCGCGAAGAAGTGCAGGACATCACTGTCCTCAAGCGCGAGCGACTTGAGCGCCAGATGATGGGTCTGGATGATCACGGCGAGCTTGGCCTCGTCACTGACGGCGAGGCGGCGGAGGTAGGCCAGGATGCAGTCCCCGATTTCCTCCCGGGTGTCGTCCAAGGCCGGGCCCTCCATAAGGGACTCGCGCGAGGCCGTCGGTTGGAGCTTGGTGGTGTTGGCCAGGACGTTCACGAACACCGCCCAGTCAGGCACAATGCCCTCCGTGTGGTCGGAAAGCAGCATGCCCTTCAGGTAGAGGCGGTGCCGCGGCTTCGAATGGAGGCTCCGGGACTGCACGGAAATGAACGCCACCCCGGCCAAGCCGCCTTTTGCGGAGGAGATCGGGACCATGTCGATGAACTCCGATCCAAAATAGCCGGTTCCGGCTTCCCACATCGCCTTCTGATTCATGGCGGGCAGGCCGCCGTTGTCCCAGGGCGCTTCGGTATTCGTGATGCGACCGGACTGACCGCCCGCGTGCAGTTCGATGGAGATCGGAAGGTATTCGCCGTAGTGCGAGAACCAGTCCTTGAGCATGCGCGGTGAGCAAAGTTTGGTCTGCGATGCCTTGATCTTTAGATACAAACGGGTGCCGGCGGGGTGTTTGGTTTCAAGCGCCCGCACGTGGTAGGTGCCGTCGCCGCGTCCCCGCCATTCAACCGCGGGAGCATCTTCGTCGGCTGCGGAGCGCGTGATCAGCACGATTTCATCGCTGAGCACGAAGCACGAGAGCAGGCCGATCCCAAACTGCCCGATGAACTTCTCCCGGTCGCCCTGTTTTCCGGTCCGCTTCGAGGAGCCCCCGATGGTGGCGAGGAAAAGGTGCACCTCGTCCTCCGTCAGGCCGATTCCGTTGTCCTCGACCACCAGCGTGGGCGATTCCTTGTCGTCGATCCATTCGATGGTGATCGCTCCCCGGTGGGCCGGTTGCAGCGAGGTTCGGGCTGAGATTGCGTCCGTGCTGTTCTGGAGCAGTTCGCGAAACGCCACTGTCGGCGTGCTGTAAAGGTGCTCGGAAAGGACGCTGAGAATCCCGGCGAGATCCACTTGGAAACGCTGTTGAGGAGAAGCCGCCATGCAGGCGGATTTTGCTTTGGGAACGTCGCTTCGAACAACTCTATTCCAGTCCGTATCGATGAACCATCGATGCGAAATAAAGGGGTTACGGAACTCCTCCTCCTTTCCTCCGGCCCGCTTCTCCTGTCCTTATGGTGGCCGGACTAGCGGTGGAAATCCGCAGGTCACGTCTTCCACATGCCCGAAAAAATCAGGATTCAGTTGCGGATTGGCCCGGGAATTGCTTTTTAGCCGCCCGTGGGCGCGATGGTCCGTGAGGTCTAACGCGCCCTCGAATCATCCGCGAATCCGCAAACAACAACCACCACATCGATGCCCAAGTTCAAATTGGAGTATATCTGGCTCGACGGCTACACCCCCGTTCCGAACCTTCGTAGCAAGACCCAGATCAAGGAGTTCGAATCCTTCCCGACCCTCGAGCAGCTTCCGAACTGGGGCTTCGACGGTTCCTCCACCCAGCAGGCCGAAGGCCGCAGCTCGGACTGCGTGCTCAAGCCGGTCGCCATCTACCCGGACAGCACCCGCATCAATGGTGCCCTCGTGATGTGCGAAGTCATGATGCCGGACGGCGTCACCCCGCACCCGTCCAACACCCGCGCCACCATCCTCGACGACGTGGGCACCTGGTTCGGCTTCGAGCAGGAATATTTCCTCTATGAGAACGGCAAGCCCCTCGGTTTCCCGAAGGAAGGCTACCCGGCTCCGCAGGGTGAGTACTACACCGGCGTCGGCTTCAAGAACGTCGGTGACGTCGCCCGCCAGATCGTCGAGGAGCACCTCGACCTCTGCTTGGACGCTGGCATCAACCACGAAGGCATCAACGCCGAAGTGGCGAAGGGCCAGTGGGAATTCCAGATCTTCGGCAAGGGCTCCAAGCGCGCCGCCGACGAAATCTGGGTGGCCCGCTACATCCTCCTCCGCCTTTGCGAATCCTACGGCCTCGACGTCGAGTTCCATTGCAAGCCGATCAAGGGCGACTGGAACGGTTCCGGCATGCACTGCAACTTCTCCACCGAGCACATGCGTGAAGTCGGCGGCAAGGAGTACTTCGAGAAGCTCATGGCTGCCTTCGACAAGAACCGCGACGAGCACATCGCCGTCTACGGTCCGGACAACCACCTCCGCCTCACCGGCCTGCACGAGACCCAGTCCATCGACAAGTTCTCCTACGGCGTGGCCGACCGCGGTGCCTCGATCCGTATCCCGCACAGCTTCGTGAACAACGGCTACAAGGGTTACCTCGAAGACCGCCGTCCGAACTCCCAGGGCGACCCGTACGCGATCGCCGGCCGCGTTCTCAAGACGATCTCGGAAGTTCCGACCGCCTGAGATTGACGCGTCTTTATTGCTTCAAGAACGGTCGTCCGCTCGCGCGGGCGGCCGTTTTTTTGTGGGTGGCTAGACCGCCTTCCGGATCTCGCCGGTGGTCTTGCCGGTGTTGCGCTTGATGAAGCGGCAGATTTCCTCCGCGCCGGAGTAGCCGCAGTTTTCGGCGATGGCTTCCAGCGTCCAGTCGGTGGTGGTCAGGACCTCGATGAGATGGCGCAGCCGCAGCCGCTTGATCTCGTCCTTCGGGCTGTATTGGAGCTGGTCCTGGAAGCGTTGACGCAGGAGTTCGCGGGAGACGCCGCACAGCCGTGCCACTTCCGCGACCTGGATGTTGGTCCGCGGCACCTCGCGGCGGATCACGGCCAGGGCCTTGGTGACCACCGGGTCCTTGAGAATCACGTGGCGGGTCGATTCACGGGAAACGACCCCGGCTGGGGCGATGGCCTGGTGATGGTCGGTGCCTTTGGGGACCTCTCCCGATAGCATGCGATGGAGGAGCTTAGCGGCTTCGAAGCCGATGTGGCGGCCGGGGTAGGAGATGCTGCTGAGCGGCGGCTGGGTGGTGTGGCAGAAGACGATGTCATCATCCACGCCGAGCACCGGCATTTCCTCGGGGCAACGGATGCCCAGTTCGGCGAGGGCGGTGATGGTCCAGACCGCGGCGATGTCGTCCTTGGTGAAGATGCCGCAGGGGCGGGGGAGCTTGGAGAGCGGGCCGCGCATGGTTTCCCGGATACGCCGGACGCGGATGTCCTCCGGGAAGGCGGAGACAGGGATGTCGATGCGGTGGCTGCGGCCACCCGCGGCCTTTACGGCTTCTTCGAAACCCTTCCAGCGTGCCTCCGAATAACGGCGGGTGGATTCGTGGATGTAGCAGAAGTCGCGCAGCCCGAGTGCGGCCAGGTGATCGGCGGCCATCGCGCCGACCTTGGCATTGTCCAGCGTGACCCTTGGAAACACCGGGCCTCCCTCCGGGATTTCCGCGCTGAGATTCACCACGGAGATGCCGCGTGCTTTCCATGCCCGTCCCTCCTCGGCGGTGTAGCGGAAGACGATCAGCCCGTCGCCATCCCACGTCTCATCGATCACCGTGGCGGGCAGGTCGCCGCCGCTCGGTTGATTGAAGAACAATTGGAACGGTGCGTTCTGGCGCTGGAAATCCGTCAGTCCGGCGAAGATCCGGAAACTGAATCCCGTGGACCATTCCGGCAGGCGGACGCCAACGCGGAAGCGCCGGGGGAGCGACACGTCATCAAGCATGATGGGGCAGCTTCAGGGATTTTTTGGCAAAATGCCATAAAATCCTTTCGATTGCCAATTTGCCCAAAACGGCTGGCCAAATGCCTGTCAGTTTTCGCTTACGGGTAAGCGGGTTCCACCGTCGCCGCGGTGCCTGCGCCCGGTGCGAGCGGCTTCTCGCCGACGAGCACGCCGGGGAGGCTGGCCTTGTTCTTCGGGCTGTATTCGGAGCGCGGGGCGATCAGCCGGAAACCGTCGGCCAGCGGCTCGATCTTCTGGGGCGGATCGGACGAGATCTGTTCGTCGCTGGAGAAGAAATAGAGCGTGCCGGGTTGGGCGTCGTTGCCGCTGGCGCGGGTGAACTTCACCCGGATCTCGGCGGCGTCCTTCGCGGATTCGAGGGTGGCGGTCCACCCTTGCAGCGGCTGGGGAAGCTCGGCGCGGGCCTTGGCAATCTCGGCCGTCTGCGCGGTGGCGGGGAAATCGAGGGTGAGGATTTTGTTCCCCGGATAACAGCCGTCGGCACAGGCCATCCACGAGGCCTCGGCTTTCAGCTCCACCTTCTCCGGCACCACGGCGGGCGGGGTGATTTCGACGAGCAGCAGGATGTCCCGCTCGTAGCCATGGGCGGGATATTTCGCCATCATCACCCGCTCCGGTGTGGGCCACTGGATCGGACCTGCGGTGAATCCCTCCGGGAGCTGCCATTTCAGTTTGATGGGCACCCCGACGACGCCGGAGTTCTTCCAATACGTGTGGAACTTCGGGTGATGGTGGACCTTCAGGGCGACTGTGAACGGCTTCGCAGCGGTCACCGTGGCGACTTCGGACACCAGGGCGACGTCGACGCCCTTGGTCGCCTCCTCGGCGCTGAGCGCGGCGGAAAAGCCGGTGAGGGCCACAAGGCAGGAAAGGGCGACACGCATGGGCGGAAAAGAACGGTGGGGAGCGGGAAAACTTGCAAGCATCGTCACGCTTGAGCCGCCCTCGGATCGGGCAGGATCTCGGCCAGCTCGAAATCGATCAGGCAGAAGCGGCCGAGCTTGTCGGAGTAGGTCACGTTGCGCGGCTCCGCGTCGAGGTGGCGGATGCCGTAGTCGCGTTCCAGGTCGGCGAAAAGCTCGTCGGCGCGCTCCTTGCGGATCTGGTCGGCGATGCGGCCGCAGTTCGTGGAGACGAAGTAGAATTCCTCGGGGTGTTCTTCCACCAGGCGCGGCACGTAGGGGCAGCCGCGTTCCTCCAGCACCTTCAGGACGGCGACTTCGGTGGCGTATCGTTCGGCGGCGCCGGTGCCGCGGAGCCGCTTGTGGACGTGTCCTTGGAAATCGATCCGGACGGTCGAGCGGATGCCATCTTTGAGCTGCTTCATGCGGGTGGGGTGGAAGGCGGAACGCGCGGGCGCCGCCTTGAGTTTCTATCGAAATTGTAATAATTCAAATCGTGACCGGAAACCGGGCCGCCGAGACAACTCCATGATGAACGCAGTTCCGCGAGGACGGGTGATGGTGACGGGTGCCGCGGGATTCATTGGCGGGCATCTGGTGGAGGCTCTGGCCGCCGCCGGCTGGCTGGTGACGGGCGTGGATGTGTTCGATTCGTTTTACGATCCGGCCATCAAGCGCGCGACTGTCGCGGGGTTTCCGGAGAGCGTGACCATGATTGAGGCGGATATCCGCGACGCCGCCACGATGGACCGGATCGTGGCCGATGGAAAGTTCGATCAGGTTATTCACCTCGCCGCGCTCGCTGGGGTGCGGCCCTCGATCGAGCAACCGGCGACTTATGTGGAGACCAACGTCAACGGCACGCTCAACATCCTGGAAGCCTGCCGTAAGGCCGGGGTGACGCGCCTGTTGTTCGCCTCCAGTTCCTCGGTGTACGGCGCGGGGCAGGAGCCTCCTTTCCGGGAATCCCTGGCCATCAGCCGCACGCTCAGCCCCTACGCCGCCACCAAGGTGGCTGGGGAACACCTGTGTGCGGTGTATTCCCACCTTCACGGCATCCAGACCACCTGCCTGCGTTTCTTCACCGTTTACGGTCCCCGCCAGCGTCCGGATCTCGCGATCCACAAGTTCGCGAAACTCATGACGCAGGGCCAGGAGATCACGATGTTCGGAGATGGCAGCTCGCTGCGGGACTACACCTTCATCGAGGATCTCGTGGATGGATTGCTGCGGATCGTGGACGCGGAACCGGTGCCCTTCGAGGTGGTGAACCTCGGCTCGGGCCGCACGATTTCGCTCAAGCGGATGATCGAGGAGATCGCCGATGCCTTCGGGCAGAAGGCGAGGATCGTCGAGCTGCCGCCGCGTGCCTGTGACATGGAGACGACGCATGCGGACATCAGCTATGCGCGCGAGCGCTTCGGCTACAGCCCGCGCTGGTCGTTCACCGATGGCATCCGGAAATTCGCGGACTGGTATGGGCGCGAGGAGGGGCAGACCGCTGTTCCCGCCTTGTCGGGGGCCGTCTGAGCCTGCCCTGGTTTCCCCGATCAGGGAGTCGAGGCCACCTCGCGGGGGCGGACACGCACCTCGGGGTCGACGGGGCCGTTCACGGTGACGTGGATGGCACCGGCTCCCGGGCCTTGGAACAGCATCACGGGGTTCGGGGTGAGAGCGCTCGCGCGCTGGATCACCACCGGGGAGTCCTCGTTCACGTGGATGACCGGGTGGGTGCCGGGGCCGTCGTGGAGCACCCAGGATTGATTCAGGCCGGCGGTGGCACGGGTCAGATCGATGTCCCAGATCGCGGCGCGCTCCGGGGCGGAAAGGTCCACGGTCATGCCGGGTTTCGCCGGGACGGTGACGACCAGTTCCTGGCTGAGTTCGGTGAACCAGCCGCGCTCGATTTGGAAGAAGCGGGTCACGGAGCCGCGGGTCTGGAGCGCGTATTTCACGCGGCTTTTCGGCAATCCGAATCCCTTGGTGGTGCCGTGGCATTGGGTGGCTTCACCGAGATCGATGTGCACGTTCCCGAAGGTTTCGATCTTCATCGCGGTGGCGTCCCGGTCGTTCTTGGCCAGTGTCTCGGGGGCGATCTGGACGGCGTCGCGATAGGGCGTGGCCAGCATCGCTCCAAAGGCGGCCGCGCCCATCACCGGCACGCCGATGCCGGCGGCCATGCCCCAGCGGGAGCGCCCGGGGCGGTAAGCCCATTCGGGATGCTCATGGAGCCGCATCACGCGGTAGAGCACCGATTGGGTGACGTGGCAGATCAGCGCGGAGGCGATCACATCGGTGGCGAAATGACCGCCTTGTGTCATGCGGGCGATGCCAATGAGGACTCCGTAGCCGTAGGTGGCCGCGAACACCGCGGTGGCCAGCCGGGGGCGACGCCGCAGCAGCACGAAACCGATGGCCGCCAGGCCGAAACCAGTGGTGGCGTGGCCGCAGGGGAAGGACTTGCCGTCCTGGCCAAAGGCCGGGGAAAATGGAGGTCGGTAGGGAAGCCCCGGCACATCCGTCATCAGTCCGAAGCCCTCCACCTGCGAGGGTCTCGGGCGGCCCCAGGTATCCTTGAGGATGACATTCGTGATCAGGCCGCTGGAGATCACGATGGTGAGGATCAGGAACAGCGCGGGCTTCATGAAGCGGGCGAGCTTCGGAAAGGCGAAGCCCGCCAGCAGGGTGAACAGCGCCGTGAAACCCATCGCCAGCATCGGCAGCGGGCCGTATTGGAAGAGCCAGAGCCAGAGATCGTCCTCACCGTATGTCCAACGGCGCAGGTCGAAATCGAAGGCCATGGATTGGAATTTCAGGTCCAGTCCGCTCCACGACAACCACGCCATGGCCACCAGTCCGACGACGACGGGTGCGACCAGCAGGCGGCACCAGGACGGAGGGGGGGGGTGTGTGGAGGAATCGTTCATGGAGATCAGTTGGCGGCCGTGTCCGTGGTGGCGGTGACCGGGGCGGTTGCGGGCGGGATCACGGCGAGTTCCACCCAGTTCGAGGTGGCCAGGTTCCACGCGTGGATCACGCGGGCGTGGGCCAGTTCATCGCCCACGCCGGCCTCCGCCAGCTTCGGGCGGAAATCGCGGGACGGAGTTTCAGGCAGTTTGCCCGAGATCAGGGCTTGGTAGTTTTTCGCGCTGGCATCCCACGACCGGAGTTGGACCACGCGCCAGGAAGAGGTGTCCGCGGCATCTTTCCAGCCGGAGGCGAAGCGCCAGATCCGGTCGCTGCACCACACCAGGCTGGGCTCGGTGTAGCCGACTCCGATCGGCTTGGACGGGGTCTGGCGGTCGATTCCGTCCACCGCGAGCACGGTGGGATTCATGCGGGTGAAAACCCGGCCGCCGGGCAGGGTGAGGAAACCGGCGAGGGCCACCAGCGCGATCGCCGCCATCGGGCGGTTCCGGCCGACGAGCAGCGAGGCGATGCCGAGGCAGAAGAAGAACCCGGCGATGTAGACGAGCGCTGCTCGTGGATCGGCCAAGGTCGGCAGGTCGGGCATTTTCAGGGCCGGTGTGAGGGCCAGACCCGCGCCGAGCAGCGGCAGCGCTGCGGAAAGGAACGTCCAAGCCGGATGGGGCCGGGTGGTGGCCGGACGGCAGAGGGCCAGCAGGAAGAACGCGGGCAGGCCCGGCAGCACGTAGTGCGGGAGCTGGGTGGCGTAGAAGGAAAAGATCAGGAACGGCGCGAGCAACCATGCGCTCAGGAACCGTGCCTCCGGAGTCGCTTCCCGGAACCGGCGGAGCGCGGCGGGTAGCAGCGGTGTCCACGGCAGCAGCGAGATCGGGATGGTGACCAGATAAAAGACCCCCGGCAGATAGAGCCGTCCATTGAGGGAGGTGGTGCCACGTTCCACGATGTCGTGGCCCACGCCTTCGCTGAAAAATCGGCCATGGGTGGCGATCAGGGCGGGGATGCCCCAGGCCGCGCACAGGGCCAGGCACAGCAGGATGCCTGCGGCGAGGTGGGGTGGTTTCCGCGTCGAACCGGGATCCTTCCGGGACCGCCAAGCGTGGATCAACCCCGCGAGAAGCGGCACCGCCCAAGCGACCGGGCCCTTGGCGAGGAAGCCCGCGGCCATCGAAAGCCAGAATGCCCACCACCAGCCACGGCCCGCGCTGGGGGCCGGGTAAAGCAGTTCCCACAGGGCCCGCATGGCGAGAGTGACCGCCAGCACCAGCACCATGTCCGCGGTGCACACGCGGCCTTGCATGCCGGTCTGGAGCGCGGTGAGCCAGGCTCCGGCGGTCAGCAGCCCGGGTTGCCAGCGGCCGGTCAGGCGCTTGCCGAACGAAGCCAGCACGCCTGCCACCCCACAGGCGGCGAGGGCGGAGTGGAGCCGCACGGCCCATTCGCTGGCGCCGAAGAGCTTCACGTTCGCGATCATCCACCAGTAGCTGAGCGGCGGTTTCGCGAGGCGCGGCAGATCGTTGAACCACGGCACGGTGAAATCCCCGCGGCGCATCATCTCCAGCGCGGCGTGGCCGAAGCGCGGCTCGTCGCGATCGAGGATCGGCAGCGTGAAGATGCCAGCGACGAGGCCCAGCATGGCCAGCGCGACCACCGCGGGCAGCATGAAACGCAGGGATCTGTCGCGCGTTTCCGTCATGGCCGCTTCCGCAGGTCGTGGGAGAGGTTGTAGAGCGCGACGAAGGTCGGGAAGAGGTTGGATAGCACGCCCACCGAGTCGGCGCGGTAGCCGATGAAGTAACCGAGCAGGCAGATGCTGCCGGTCACGGACATCACCCAGAAGACGCGCGGCATGGTCACCTGTTTCGCCTTGCGGGTGGCGAAGAACTGCGGGATCCAGCGCAGGCCGAAGAGCGCGGCTCCGGTCCAGCCGATGATCTTCCACAGGTTCACGACGACGTGAGCCTTGTAGATGTCGAATTCGAAAAGGGTTTCCCTCATCATGGCGTTCAATCGAAGCGGATGTTGACCTTGCGTTTCAGCAACCAGGACACGCCGATCAGGTCGTGGATGCCGCGCAGGGCACGGTCCCAGTTGGTGTATTTCGAAGTGCCGGCCATGCGGCCGCGGTGGTTCACGGGCAGCTCGACGATCTTCATGCCCGCGCGCAGGAGCTGGGCGGGAATGTAGCGATGCATGCCGTTGAACGGGATGAGGTGGTCCACGGCCTCGCGGCGGAAGGCCTTGAGCGAGCAGCCGGTGTCCCGCACACCGTCGTGCAGGAAGGCGCGGCGGATCTTGTTCGCGATCTTCGAGGCGTAACGGCGGCTGGCGGTGTCCTGGCGGTGGGCACGGTAGCCGCAGGCGACGTCGGCTCCCTGCTCAAGCGCCTCGACGAGTTTCGGAAAGTCGGCGGGGTCGTTCTGGCCATCGCCGTCCATCAGGGCGACGATCTCACGGGTGGTCTGGCGCATGCCCGCGTACATTGCGGCGGATTGGCCGCGGTTCTGCGGGAAGCGCATGGCGCGGATGCCGGGGATGGCGGAAAGGATCTCCCAGGTCCGGTCCTTGCTGCCGTCATCCACGGCGATGACTTCCGCGCCGGGGACCGCGCGGAGGATTTCCGCGACGACGTCGGCGACGGTTTCCTCCTCGTTGTAGAAGGGGACGACGATGCTGAGCTTGGCGTTCATTCGAATGGGGGCGGGGGCCAGGAGGTGAGTCCCTCGGCCCGGATCAGGTTGAAATTGGCTCCGTTCTTCTTGCCGAACTGGACGTGCACTTTTTTCGGCGGGGCCGGGTTGACGAGGGCGCTCCGCAGGCCTTCGGGCAGCGGGAGGTTTTCATCCACCAGCACGACGAACGGGCGCGTCACCGGGCAGGCCGGGCCGGGCCACAGGTCGAACTGGCTGGTCACGCCGCGCTGCTTGGTGGTGCCGGGGATGAAGTCCCGGCCGTAGTACCAGGTGTGCAGCTCGGGGCGGCGTGGGCACAGGAACGCCACCTGGGCGGCGGTGAAGCGGCTGCCCGCCACGATCAGGAGCGGTTTCTCCCCGGGCGCGGTGGGAGGCTGGAGGGCATCCACCTCGCGAGCCAAGGTGTCCCAGCCGAACCAGAACTTCTTGTCGCCTTTGTTCCAGACCGAGGGGAAAAGGACCGCGGCGAGCGCCACGGCGGTGACCCCGGCGTTGATCCACAGGGCGGCCCTCGCCAAGACCGGCTTGCGGTCCATGGCCCAGGCGATCCCGGCTGGCAGCCAGGAGAACAGGTAGACGGCGGGCCAGTTCGGGTTGACCTCCTGCCGGACATTCATGAGCAGGCACACGGTCCAGCCGATGGTTCCGAAAATGAGCGGGACGCGGTAGCGGTGGCGGGTTTCCCGGTTGCGGAGCGCGGCAAAGGCCAGGGCGAGCGCCAGCGGGCCGGCCGCCATGAACTGGCTGCCGATGTATTCCAGCAGCCGCTTGCCGATCGCTGCGGGCGTCACCGGCGCGCCCTCGAAATGGTGGCCGGTGTGTTTGAAGGTGACCCAGTCGTGGTGGGCGTTCCAGAGCACCGGCGGGGTGAGCGCGAGGAAGGACAGTAGCGAGCAGGCGATGGCGGCCTGCCAGGTCCGGCGCGGGACTTTGAGACGCCAAGCGGCGATGAAGAGGAGCACCGGGAACAGCATCATCATCTGCTTCCCGAGCATGCCGATTCCGAGTGCCAGCGTGAGCGTGATCACGTTCGCGGGGCGCGGGCCGTTCCGCAGCAGGCTGGAACCCGCGGCCAGGGCAACCGACCAAGTGGCCACGAGCGGCGAGTCGATGGTGAGGAACGAGCCCAGCATCAGGCTGCCTGCCGAAAGTCCCGCGGTGGCCAGGGTCCACCATGCGGTGCGGGCACCGAACCACTGGCGGGTGAAAAGATAGAGGCCGCCCAGCGAGAGGGTGGAGAGGAGGTTGGCCGTGGTCTTGAGGCCGAAGGGCGTGTCCAGCCCGGCCAACCGCAGCAGGCCCATGATCCAGCCGATCAGCGGCGGCTTGCTGTAATACCCCGCCGCGAGGTGGTTGCCCCACTCCCAGTAGTAGGCTTCATCGCCGAGCACACCCACCACGCCGCATGCGTGGATCACGAGCCGCAGGGCTGTTAGGACGAGGAGGAAAACGATCGCCCGCCGGTCCCAACTGGCGGTGCCTTCCGGCGGGTTGGCATCCGGATTGCCTGACGATTGTGTGGAGAGTGGAGCTGGCAAAGGCGGGCCAGAAGCTGGCGGTTTCGTTTCCGCGCGGACAATGGAGAGCGCGCGACGGAAATGTCACAGTCAAACTTCCGGAGCGGCCCAGGATTACAGAACTGTAATCTTCCGCGGTTTGGGGGTCACTTGCCCGCGGCGGGCTTGCTTTCCGACAGCAGGGCATCGACCGCCAGTTCGACGAACGAACCGGGCGCGCCGAAATACTGGATCGAGCGGTCCTTGCCCAGGACGTAAGCCAGCGGACGGGTGCCCACACGGTACTCGTTGCCGAGCTTGTTCTCGGGGTCGGAAAAATTCGGCCAGTCCACGCGGGTGTCCTTCTGGACCTCCATCGCGCGGAGGGTGGTGCGGGGGTCGTTGTTCACGCCCACCAGCGCCACCGGCTTGCCCGCGAATTTCTTCTGAAGGCTGTCGGCGATGTCGAAGAACTGGTCCGGATCGGCGAGGCTGGTGGTGTTCCAGAACAGCAGGACCACGACCTTGCCCTTGTAGTCGGAGAGCTTCATCTGCTGCCCGCCGGTGCCGGTGCCGGCCAGGTCGGGGGCTTCGCGGCCTTTGCTGAGGTGAAGGATGATGTAGAGCTCGTCCTCGGCGAGGTGGGAGATGGACACTCCCTCCACTTCCTGGTCGCCAGCATTGATGATCGCCTTCCGGAGCAGGGTCAGGCGCTTCTTCATGGCGTCGCCATCGTCGCCGATGCCCTTGAGGATCATCGCCTGGCCCAGCGCGGCCACGCCCTGGACCTTCGGGTCCGGGTTTTGGGCCTCGATTTTCTGAAGTAACGAGAGCGCGCCAGGGTCCTGGCCGCCGACGAGGGAAAGGCACATCGGGGCCAGCTTCGGGCTGCGGAGGTGGTATTTCTCCACCGCCTCGCGGATTTTCGTGGCGGCCTCGGCGAGCGGTGCCTTCGGGGCACCCGGGGTGGCGGAGGGTTTCCCGGCCTGGGCCGCGGCGATGCGCAACAGCCAGGCACCGGGTTCCAGCGTCCAGTCCTCGGCGAGGGACGGGCGCAGGCAGTTCCACATTTCCGTGGCGGCGGCTTGGGCGTCCGGGCGCTTTTTCAGGAGCTCCTGCTGGGCGGCTGCGTCCGGGGCGGCCTTGATCTGGAGTTCCCAGCGCTCGTTCAGCAGCGTGAACTCCTTCCGGATGCGGGCCGCGTCCGCCGGGCTGCCGGCGTGGGCCGGGGCGGCGAGGACGATGGTGACAAGCGGAAGCCAGCGCGAAGGGTGCATGGGTGGGAACCTAGAGGGTCATTCCCGCGGGGCGCAATCCCTCATCTTCGCGGCGGTTGAGTCTTGCCACGTCCGGCCCGGCTTTGGACTCTCCCGGCCATGTCGAACACGCACATCGATGACCGCGCCCTGCGGAACATCGCCACCCTCGCCCGCTTGGAACTGAACGACGAGGAGATCGCCACGTTCAAGGGCCAGCTCGAGGATATCCTCGGCTACGTGGACACGATTTCGAAGCTGGATGTCTCCGGCATCGAGCCGACGTCCTACCCGGCCCCGGTGTTCGACCGCATGCGCGACGACGTCCCGCACGAAAGCCTGTCGCGCGAGGCCATGCTCCAGAACGCCCCGGAGCAGGCCCAGCACCAGATCCGCGTTCCGAAAGTCATCGCCGAAGCCTGATCCGCCATGTCCCTCCTTTCCCTCCGCGAACAGCTCCGCAGCGGTGCCACCACCCCGGAAGCGCTCCTCGACGACCTCGCCGCGAAAATCTCCGCCAGCGATGCGCAGGTGGGCGCCTACCTGTCCTACGACCTGGCGGCCGCCAAGGCCGAGGCGGCCGCGGCCGACCTCTCGCTGCCGCTCGGTGGCATCCCGATCGCGATCAAGGACAACCTGAACGTCATCGGCCAGCCCTGCACCTGCGGCTCGAAGTTCCTCTCGGAGAACTACGTTTCTCCCTACGACGCCACGGTGATCAAGAAGCTCCGCGCCGCCGGGGCGATCCCGTTCGGCCGCCTGAACATGGATGAGTTCGCGATGGGCTCCTCCACGGAGAACTCCGCGCTCCAGACGACCCGCAACCCGCGCGATCTCGATCGCGTGCCGGGCGGTTCGTCCGGTGGTTCCGCCGCTTCGGTGGCCGCTGGCTCCGCCTTTGCCGCGCTCGGCTCGGACACCGGTGGCTCGATCCGCCAGCCCGCCTCGCACTGCGGGGTGGTGGGCCTGAAGCCGTCCTACGGCCGCGTGTCCCGCTACGGTCTGGTGGCCTTCGCCTCGTCCCTCGACCAGATCGGCCCGATCACGAACACGGTGGAAGACGCCGCGCTCGTCCTCCAGGCGATCGCCGGTTACGACCCGCTCGATTCCACCTCGCTGGACCTGCCGGTGCCGGATTACCTCGCTACCCTGCACGACGGGGTGAAGGGCATGAAACTCGGTCTCCCGAAGGAATACTTCGGCGATGGCATCGACCCGCAGGTCCGCGCCCGGGTGATGGCCGCCGCCGAAAAGCTGGCCGCCGCCGGAGCCGAGCTGGTGGAAATCTCCCTGCCGCACACCGAATATGCCGTGGCGACTTACTACGTCATCGCCCCGGCTGAGGCGTCCTCGAACCTTTCCCGCTTCGATGGCGTCCGCTACGGCCACCGGGCCAAGGACCCCGCCGATCTTGACGAACTCTACCGCCGCTCCCGCGAGGAAGGCTTCGGCCCGGAGGTGAAGCGCCGCATCATCCTCGGCACCTACGTGCTCTCCTCCGGCTACAGCGAGGCTTATTACAAGCGCGCCCAGCAGGTCCGCACCCTGATCCGCCGCGATTTCGAGGAAGCCTTCCAGAAAGTGGACGCCATCCTCTCGCCGGTGGCCCCTTCCGCCGCCCGGAAGCTCGGCGAATTCGCGAACGACCCGCTCCACGAGTATCTCTCGGATATCTTCACCCTCTCCACGAACCTCGCGGGCATCTGCGGGATCTCGGTCCCGGCCGGCACCATCACTTCGGATACCGGCACGGAACTCCCCGTCGGCCTCCAGATCTTGGGTCCGCATTTCGGGGAGGCGAAGCTGCTTCAGATCGCCAAGGCGGCGGAATAGGCCGCTGGGCCGCTTCGCGGCAGACACAAGAATCCAGACCCCAGAGTCCAGACAAGAGGCGGGACTCCGGGTGCCTTTTGGCGGGAAGGGGTTCCCCAAACCGCCTCGCTGGGCTCTGGATTCTTAAATCTGCTGTGAAACAGCCACTTTTCCCTTGCCAAGGGGCCGCGGATTCCTAGTCTGCCCGCCCCATGCCAAGGATTGGAGGAAAAGCAAAGACCCGAAAGGCCGTCGCCAAACGATTCAAGGTGACGGGCACCGGGAAGATCCTGCGCCGCAAACAAGGAAAGCGCCACTTGCTTCAGTGCAAGAGCCGCAAACGGAAGCGCTCGCTGAGCAAGGCCGTTGTTGTTTGTGATGCAGACCACAAGCGTGTGAAGGAAAATCTTCCCTTCGCCTGATCCCCTCGTCGTCCGACGCAACCACGCCCCCACCCGCGTTTCGGGTGGCCTCCATACAGCCTGGTCCCGCAAGGGAAGCACGAGCAGGTGAGACTGTAGGAGGTAAGTAAACAACGACCCGCTCAAGAGACACAACACATGCCACGCGCCACCAATTCCCCGGCCAGCCGCAAGCGCCGCAAGCGCACCCTGCAGCGTGCGAAGGGCTTCCGCGGATTCCGCTCGAAGCTTTTCCGCTACGCCAAGGATGCCGTGCGGAAGGCGATGACCTACGAATACCGCGACCGTAAGAAGCGCAAGGGTCAGTTCCGCCGCCTGTGGACCGCACGTATCAACGCTGCCGTCCGCAACGAAGGAATCACCTACTCCCGCTTCATCGAAGGCCTCAAGGCCGCCGGTATCGAAGCCGACCGCAAGATCCTCTCGGATCTCGCGATCAACGACGCCGCCGCTTTCTCGGCGATCGTCGCGCAGGTCAAGAAGGCCCTCGAAGCCAAGGCTTCGAAAGCCGCTGCCTGAGCCTGAAACGAATTCGTTTCCCAAAACCGCCGCTTGGTTCGCCAAGCGGCGGTTTTTTGTTGGGGCTTGATGGGCGGAGTATCCTTGGCAGCTTGAGAGCTTCTGGATAGATCAGGCGTCATGAAGATCCGGGTGCAGCTGACGGAGAAGGATTACATGTCGGCATACTGGCTGGCTCTACGGGGCAACCGCACGTTTCGTCTCATGATGATGTTTGTGGCGATCAACGGTTTGGGAATGGCGATCTACAACTTCGTGGAGCTTGCTCGCGGGGAGGTCGTGGATGTGACTCGATGGTTGATCGTTGGGCTGATGGGGCTTTTTGCTTGGGCGGCTTTCGTTCGCGGGCCGTCCCAAATGAAGAAGGCTTATCGTGTGCGCAAGCAGCTCCAGATGCCCTATGAGATCGAACTGGGCGAAGAGGGGCTGAAGTGGACCAGTGAACAGGGATATTTGGCGCAGGCATGGTCCGATCTGCTCAAATGGCGGGTGGGGGACGATCTGATCGCGATTTATCAAACCGGGGCCGTGTGTTTCCTGCTTCCGAGGCACGCCTTCGCGGCAGAAGCCGATTTCCAAGCGTCGATCGAGATTCTCCGGTCGAAGATGGGAACGCCTGCCTGAGTTGTTCGTCTCCACGCTGGACGGTTGCGAAATCCCGGGCACGTTCGCCGCGGACATGCAGGCCGCGCAGACACAGGAGGAGCTCACCGTCATGGCGAAGGTCGCTTGGCGGAACAATGCCCGCTGCATCGGCCGCTTGTTCTGGAACACGCTGGAGGTTCTCGATGCCCGGGAGGCCCGCACGGCGGACGAGGTGTTCGAGGCCTGCGTCCATCATCTGCGGTTTTCGACGAATGGCGGGCGCATCCGTTCCGCTGCCACGGTATTTGCCGCCGCGGAAGCGGGGGAGCGTGGGATCCGGATCTGGAACCGCCAGTTCGTCCGCTATGCGGGCTATGAGTCCGGGGATGGTAGCGTGCTGGGTGATCCCGAGCAGGCGGCGTTCACGCGCCGGGTGATCGAGCTGGGCTGGCAGCCGCCGGACGAGCCGGGGCGTTTCGACGTCCTGCCGCTGGTGATCGAGATGCCGGGGCAGGCGCCGAAATGGTATGAGCTGCCGCCGGACGCGGTGATGGAGGTGGAGATCAGTCATCCGGATCTGCCGTGGTTCGCGGATCTCGGGCTGTGCTGGCACGCGGTGCCGGTGATCTCGGACATGGCGCTGGAGGGGGAGGGGTTCCGGTATCCGGCCTGTCCGTTCAGCGGCTATTACATGGGCACCGAGATCGGGTCGCGTAATTTCGGGGACGAGAAGCGCTACAACCTGCTGCCGGTCATCGCCGACCGGATGGGGCTGGATCGTTCTCTGCGGCGGATGCTGTGGAAGGACCGGGCGCTGGTGGAGCTGAACACCGCCGTGCTGCATTCGTTCCGCGAGGCCGGGGTGACCATCGTCGACCACCACACCGCCTCGCTCCAGTTCATGCAGCACCTCCAGAAGGAATCGGAGTGCGGGCGGAAGGTGCCGGGCGATTGGTCGTGGCTGGTGCCGCCGATGTCCGGCTCCGCCTGCCCGGTGTTCCACCGCTATTACGACGGCGACCAGCCGGGCCCGGCGTTTGTGGAGCAAACTGGCTGGGAGTAGGGACATTCCTTGGGAACTGGCTTTGACGTCGCCGCCGGTTCCCGCTATCCCGGCGTCCGTTTTCGCACATGAAGGAGCAAATCGATTCCATCCAGGCCGAGGCCCTCGCCGCCATTTCCGCCGCTGCCGACGAGCGTTCGCTCGACGATGCCCGCGTCGCCGTCCTCGGCAAGAAGGGCACGCTGACGCTGGCCGCCGCCGGCATCAAGGACGTGCCGAAGGAGGACAAGGCCGCCGTCGGCCAGCTCCTGAATGCCGCCCGCTCCGCCATCACCACCGCGCTGGAGGAAAAGCAGCTCGCCGTCCGCGAAGCCGCCGATCGCGCCGCGCTGGCCGGAATCGACATCACCCTGCCGGGCCGCGCGGTGAACGCCGGTTCGCTGCACCCGCTCACGATCCTGCGCGACCAGGCGATCGGCATCCTGCGCCGGATGGGCTTCGCCCTCGCCGAGGGGCCGGAGATCGAGGACGAGTTCCACTGCTTCGACGCCCTCAACACGCCCGCCGATCACCCGGCGCGCAACGAGAAGGACACCTTCTATTTCGACTCGGGCAAGCTGCTGCGCACCCACACCTCCAGCGTGCAGGTCCGCACCATGGAGGGCCAGAAGCCGCCGGTGCGCATCATCGCGCCCGGCTCGGCCTACCGCCGCGACGAGATCGACGCTACCCACCTGTCCGTCTTCAACCAGCTCGAAGGCCTGTACGTGGCCGAGGATGTCTCGCTGCCGGATCTCAAGGGCACGCTGGAATACTTCTTCCGCGAGCTGTTCGGCACGGAGACGGAGGTGCGTTTCCGCCCGCACTTCTTCCCCTTCACCGAGCCGAGCTTCGAGATCGACGTGAAGCTCCACGCCAAGGGGCAGGCCCCGCGTTGGATCGAGGTCGCGGGCTGCGGCATGGTCGATCCGGCCGTGTTCGAGGCGATCAGCAAGGCGCGGAAGGACGATGCCTTCGATCCCGCGAAGGTCACCGGCTTCGCCTTCGGCATGGGCCTCGACCGCTTGGCAATGATCCGCTGGGGCATCAAGGACATCCGCCTGCTGATCGAGAACGACGCGCGTTTCCTCAAGCAGTTCGCTTGAGGGTGCGTTGTAGTCGAAAGCTCCGCTTTCGAATCGTCGCCGCCAGCTCTGTTGGCGGTGGCGGTTGGGCCAAACGACGTCCAATCCCAAAGAGGGAAGCTGGAGCTTCCCCCTACATTCTGGAAGCGGAGCTTTCAGCTACATCCGGATACAAAAAGAGCGCGGGATGACCCGCGCTCTTTTGCTAGAGGGTGTTGGTGGCCGGTGGCTTACTTCACCTGGCGGGCGCTGGCCTTGAGGCGCAGGGCGTTCAGGGCGATGAAGCCCGTCGCGTCGTCCTGGTTGTAAGCCGCTTCCTGGCCGCCTTCCATGGTGGCGACGGCTTCGGAGTAGAGGCTGTGCGGGGACTTGCGGCCGGCGTTCATGACGTTGCCCTTGTAGAGCTTCACGCGCACTTCGCCGGAGACCGTCTTCTGGGTCTCGGTGACGAGCGCCTGGATGGCCTCGCGCTCCGGGGCGAACCAGAAGCCGTTGTAGACGAGCTGCGCGTATTTCGGGATCAGGCCGTCGCGGATGAACATCGCCTCGCGGTCCACGGTGAGGGCTTCCAGGTCGCGGTGCGCGGCGAGGAGGATGGTGCCGCCCGGGGTTTCGTAGACGCCGCGGGACTTCATGCCCACGAAGCGGTTTTCCACGATGTCGACGCGGCCCACGCCGTTGCGGCCGCCGAGGAGGTTGAGCACGCGCATCACGCCGTAGGGGGTGAGCAGGGTGTAGCCGTCCTTGGTGCCTTCCACCTTCACGTCGCCGAGTTCGGCGATGAGGGCGGCGAGGTTGTCGTGCTTGAGGCCCACGGCGTTGCCCTTGTCGAAGAGGATCTCGACGTATTCCGGGGCATCCGGGGCTTCCTCCGGGGAAACGGAGAGCACGTACATCTCGCGGTCCGCCTCGGTGGTGGCGTCATACCACGGGTCTTCGAGCATGCCGGCCTCGAAGGAGATGTGGAGGAGGTTGCGGTCCATCGAGTAGGGCTTCTTCATGGAAGCCTTGATCGGGATGCCGTGGGTTTCGGCATAGGCGATCATCTCGGCGCGGCCCGGGAATTCCTCGCGGAAGGAGGCGTCGCGCCACGGGGCGATGCACTTCACGTTCGGGGCCAGCGAGGCGGCGGAAAGTTCGAAACGGACCTGGTCGTTGCCCTTGCCGGTGGCGCCGTGGGCGATGGCGTCGGCGCCTTCCTTGAGGGCGACTTCCAGCATGCCCTTGGCGATGCACGGGCGGGCGATCGAGGTGCCGAGCAGGTAGCGGCCTTCGTAGATCGCACCGGCCTGGATCATCGGGAAGATGTAGTCGCGGGCGAAGTCTTCCTTCAGATCGCCGAGGTAATACTTCGACGCCCCGGTGGTGAGGGCTTTTTCCTCAAGGCCGTCGAGTTCATCCGCCTGGCCGACGTCGGCACAGTAGGCGATGATCTCGGCGTTGTACTTCTCCTTGAGCCACTTGAGCAGGACGGAGGTGTCGAGACCTCCGGAATACGCGACGACGATTTTCATGGCGGCGGGAGAAAATCACGCCGGGCGCGGGGGTGCAAGCGTAGTGGCGGATTTCCCGATGGAAGATTTTTCAACCACGGATCGACAGGATGAACACCGATGGAAGAGGGGATGGCATGAAAGGCGACCGTCCGAAATGTTCCATGATTGGATTCATCTGCGTTCATCCTGTCCATCTGCGGTTGGAATTTTTGTCGCGTGGACTGCAAATGGTTCCTTGGCGCTTGGAATGAGCGGCCGACGGGTTAGGAACCGGGCGTGCCCCACCTTTCGCCCGCTGGATATGTCCTCGCCGTTGTGGCGGCGCTGTGCATCGGGCTGTCGAAATCCGGGTTCAGCGGCATCTCGCTCGTGTCGGTGGTGCTGTTCGCGGAGCTTTACGAGGCGAAGAACTCGGTGGGCCTCGCGCTGCCGCTGCTGATCGCCGCGGACCTGATGGCCTATCCGGCGTTCCGGAAGCACGGTTCGTGGAAGCCGGTGTGGGGGCTGCTGCTGCCGACCTTGGTCGGCCTGCTGATCGGCTGCGTGGTGCTCCATCACATGGATGACCATCAGCTCCGCCGGGCGATCGGCGTGTCCATCCTGGCCATGGTGGCGGTGCAATCGTCCCGCCGCCTGAGCCCGGAGGTCTACGACCGCTGGGCGCATTCCCGCGGCTGCGGCACCTTCGCGGGGCTCGCGGGCGGATTTTCCACGATGCTGGCGAATGCCGCGGGGCCGGTGATCCAGCTCTACCTGCTGGCGCGGCGGGTGCCCAAAATGGAGCTCATCGGCACCGGCGCGCGGTTCTTCCTGCTGGTGAACCTGATCAAGGTGCCGCTCAATGCCCAGCTCGCGACGATCACCACGGAAAGCCTGCTGGAGAACGCCAAGCTGGTGCCCGCCGTGGCGATCGGCGTGTTCGGCGGCCGCCGCCTGATCCGGCTGGTGCCGCAGCGTGCCTTCGAGTGGATGGTCGTCGGTTTCTCGACTATCGCCGGGATCCGGTTGCTGTTCTGGTGAAATCAGCGCCAGCGCACCTGGTTCATCATCTGATAGTTCTGATAGGCGAAATAGCCGAACATCAGGGCCATCAGGGTGCTGCGGAAGCCAAACCAGCCAAATGCCGCCACGGCGATGCCCGCCACCAGCCCGATCTGATAGACACGGCGCTGAGGGGTGACAAAGAGGTCGGTGATGCGTCCGCCATCGAGAGGCAGCACGGGTGCGAGGTTGATCAGGCTCCACCAGAAATTGATCCGGAGGAACTGGTGGACCACCTCGACCCGGGTTTCAGCCTTCGCGAATGCGATTGCCGAGGGTGAAAGAAAATCAGGGAACTGATGGAACGTGAGGTAGACGATGAGATTGGTGCCGCTCTGGAATCCGAAGGCTACGATTAGCGCTAGGGCGGTCAGGAGGAAAAGGCTGAAGCCCGCTCCGGGACCGGCGGCCACGCGCCAGAAGTGGCCCATGCGGGTGAAGCGGCCGCCCTGGCTGAAGGCCAGTCCGCCGAAGGCATGGAGGGAGATCGAGGCGGAACCTCCACCCACACGGCGGCCCACCAGCGCATGCCCGAATTCATGCACGAGCACCGAGATGGCGGCCACGATCATGAAAATCAAGACGTCGAGGATCTGTGCGGGTGTTCTCGCGCCGATCCCGCCGCCGAAGATGGCGGTTCCGACCCAGAACCAAGGTTGGATCTCAACCGGAACGCCGAACAGGGTGAAGCGGAACATGGAGCAATACAGGGATGGAAGGGGCCGGTGGTCCGGCACCCTGTCAGCGAAACCGGATCAGGATTCAGTCTTCGCGGTTTTCTTGGCCCGCGGTTCGAACTCGAACCCGATCTTGCCGGTGTCCGCCTCGAAGGTGAGCATCGCGTCGAACTTGCGCTTGGTCCGGTTGGAGACGAAGCCGCGCAGCAGGCCGGTCTTGCCCTGGCTGAGCAGCAGCAGGACCTCCTCCCGGGTGATCGGGCGCTGGAGAATGGTGCGGCCGATGCGGATGCCGTTCGCGTCCTTTTTGGTGACGATTTCGGGCAGGTGCCAGGCCTTCTCGGCTTCGTAGACCTTGGTGGTGCGGCCGTCCGGCAGAGTCAACGAGCCGATGACCTGCTCCTCGCTGAGTTCGGCCGGTTCGTCGGCGTCGGACTTCTCGAAGACGAAGTTCACCTTGAACTTGTCGTCGAGCTCCAGAGCCGCCTCGAAGGGCTTGTTGAACTTCGATTTAAAGCCGTCGATCTTCGGCAGGAACTTGGTGGAGAAGAGGATCTTCGCCTCCTCCTCAGTGAGGGTGCGGCCGGCGATGTGCTTCTTCGCCTTGAAGCCGCAATCCAGTTCGCGGCATTCGTAGGTGGCGTCGGTCTGCTTCAGCGGCTTGGCCCCGCACTTCGGGCAAGCCACGTCGAGATCCGGGAAGGGCTTGTTCTTGATCTCGTCCGCCAGGTGACGGGCTTTCGCCACGATCTCCTGGGTGTAGGACATGATCTCGTTCATGAACTCCTCGCGCTTGAGTAGGCCGTGCTCCATCTGGCGGAGCTTGAATTCCCAGTCACCGGTGAGGGATGGCGAGGAGAGCCCCTTGATGCCCATTTCCTGGACGATCTCGATCAGGCGCATGCCATTCGGGGTGACGTGCAGCTCACGGCCATCGCGGGCCATGTATTTCTGGGCGATGAGCCCTTCGATGATCGCGGCGCGGGTGGCCGGGGTGCCGAGACCGCGCTCGGACATGGCCTCGCGCAGCGCTTCGTCGTCGACGAGCTTGCCCGCGCCTTCCATGGCGGAGAGCAGGGTGGATTCGGTGTAGCGGGCCGGGGGCTTGGTTTCGAGCGACTCGACGCGGACCTCCTCGGCCAGCGCGGATTCACCGGGCTTCGCGGCCACGAGTTCGTCCTTGCCGGAGGCGACGCCCGGGCGGCGGCCGTAGACTTCCAGCCAGCCGGGCTTGATCAGCACGCGGCCTTCGGTGCGGAAGGTGTCGGTGAGGTCGCCGTGCTCGATCTTGGTCGCGCGCTTGGTGACCTCGTATTCGGCGGAGGGGTAGAAGACGGCGATGAAGCGCTTCACGATCATGTCGTAAAGCTTCTGCTCGGCGTCGGAGAGCTTGGCGAACTTGCCGGTCGGAATGATGGCAAAGTGGTCGGAGACCTTCTTGCTGTCGAACACGCGGCGGCTCTTCACGAGGCGCGGGCCGTTCTCATCCTTCCCTTCCAGCACGGCGCGGGCGTAGTCGGCCTGCGGCAGGTCGCTGGCGGCCACGTCCCCCATCGTCTCGCGCACGGCGCCGGTGTAGTCCTCCGGCAGGTAGCGCGAGTCGGTTCGCGGGTAGGTGATCATCTTGTGCTTCTCGTAGAGCGCCTGGGCGATCGAGAGCGTCTGCTTCGCGGAGAACGGGGCCTCGCGCTGGAGGGTGGTGAGGTCGTAGAGCTGCGGCGCGATCTGGGACTGCGCCTTTTTCTCTTCCTCGATGCGGCCGGTCTTGCCGTCGCAGCGGTCGCGTATGGTCTGGGCCAGCTCCGCGGTCCACAGGCGGTCGGCGCGGCCGTGGGGATTGGTTTCGTCCTTCTTCCAGCCTTCCTCGGTCCACTTGCCCTCGTAGTCGCCGTTGGCGATCTGGAAGGACGCGATGACTTCCCAGTAGGGCGAGGGTTTGAAGGCTTGGATCTCAGCCTCGCGGGAAGCGAGGATGGCCAGCGTCGGCGTTTGGACGCGACCGGCGGCGGTGATATTGAAGCCACCGTGGCGGGAGCGGAAACAGGTCAGGGCGCGGGTGGAATTGAGGCCCACAAGCCAGTCGGACTCGGAGCGGCACTTCGCGGCATCCGCCAGCGGCTGCATTTCCTCGTCGCTGCGGAGTTTGTCCCACGCGGCGATGATCGAGTCATTGGTCATCGACTGCATCCATAGCCGCTGGACCGGCTTTTTGACGCCGCCGATGTCCATGATGTAGCGGAAAATCAGCTCGCCCTCGCGGCCGGCGTCGCAGGCGTTGACGATGTTGTCGACGTCCTTGCGCTTCGCCAGCTTCAGCACCTGCTTGAGGCGGGCTTCGGAATCCGGGATCGGATCGAGTTCGAAGCGGTCCGGGATCGCGGGCAGCACGTCGAACTTCCATGGCAGTTTCTTGCCATTCGGGCCCATCGGCATCCGCAACTCGACCAGATGGCCGACGGCGGAGGTGATGACGGCGTTGTCGTTTTCGAAAAAGACGTCTCGCCCGGAACCGTGCTTGTCGAACTTCCCGAGCGGCTTGGCCAGCGCCCGGCTGAGGTCGGTCATGACACTCGGTTTCTCGGCGATGATGAGAGTTTTGCCCATGGCGGAAAATTTGCCGTAAGGTCGGCGGGATGAGGGACTAGACGGGGATCAACGTGCTTGGCAAGGGGATTTGCAAGCGGACTTCCCCCTCCCGTAGGGAGGAAAAATCAAGCGGGATCGTCCGAATCGCCCTCATTTGGGGGCTCCAGCGAGGTGCCGCGGTGGATGGGCCGGGGCTTTCGGGAGGGCGGATAGGGCGGGGTCAATTCCTCCACCCGATGGCTGAAATGGCGGTGTCCGAAGATCGAGGCCGCCAGCAGCAGGCCATGGCTCAGAGCGGATGGATCGAGTTGGAAACCGTATTTCAGGAATCCGCAGGCGGCCGGAATGCCCAGGATTACTACCAGCCGCTTCATGAAACGCGCGAACCACCAGGCTGGCAGCAATTGGGTGGGCACTGGCAAGGGATTTGCCACGGCGTCGGACTCGCAGAAAAACACCATCGCCGAACCCACGGCCTGCAGGATCACCGCGCCGCCGAAGACGCCGAAAGCCAGGATCCAGGCTTCCTCGTGGCCTTCCTTGTGTCTGGAAAACACCAGTCCCAGATAGATGCCCAGGGTTACCAGGGCTCCGACCATCCAGAGAAAGGCACCCAGAGCCGCGAGCACCACCCCCGCGGAGGTCATGACTCCGCGTTCAAATCGGGAATGGGGGTCGGGCATTGGGTGGAAGGAGTCGTTAAGGTTTGGTTTCATTCTCCGGAAGCCCGCCAACTGCTGCCCCAAGGCCATTCGTCCGGCTCGGAGCACAAACCCGCTTTGACGGGATTGTTTCGGATGTAGGCGCGGGCCAGGGCCGCATGGTCGTTGTCCCGGATGTATCGGTCGTGGTAGTCCTTGGCCCAAAGCTGGCCGTCGCGGGAAAGGCGGGCATTGATGGCCCGGGCCGAGAAGGTTTTCCAAGTCGCCACGATTTTCCCGAGCGGCATGCCGGGAATCGTGTGGATCATGACATGGACATGGTTTGGCATGATGCACCATTCCAAGAGCCGGTAACGCTGGGCGTCGTGATGGAGCAGGGCGTTTTGGACAATTTCGGCGGATTCGCCCTGAAGCAGACAGGCTCCGTGCCCGGCATCTTCATAGCGTGCGATCCGTTCCCGGAGGATTTTTTCCGCGGAGAAGCCGGGCTGGGATCGCGAGTGTCCCGACTCGCATGGCTTCTGGTCTTCCGAAGCTTCGCTTCGCTGCTTTTCCAGAGCGAGCCGGGACGCTCGCGGTCCCAGTGAGGCTTGTTCGTGTTCAAGCTCTTGTTTCCACCGCTGCACGACTTCGGCTGGAAGGGCATCTGCCAAGCGGAACGTGATCGCTTGGATTTCCCCGGGGGCATCGAGATGGGGGAGATAGCCGCGGGAGTGCCATCCCTTGTGGGGATTGTCCCGGGGTAACGTCATCGCAGGCTATACCGGAATCCCGGCAGGCAGCGTACCAGACGCTTCATTTCCAGCTTCATCAGGGTGGCGGTGACCACCGGGGCGGGCAGGCCGGAGGCGTCGATGATGCGGTCCACCGGCTGGTCCTCGTGGCGGATCACGGCGAAGACCCGGGCTTCCTCCTCCGGCAGCGGCGGGAGGTCGGCGGGCGTGGGTTCCTGGCGGGCGGGAGCTCGGTTGAAGGACAGGCCGCCGAGATCGTCGAGGATCTGGCCGCCATCGAAGACGAGGGTGGCTCCGTCCCGGATCAGCTCGTGGCAGCCCATCGACATCGGGGAATCGATCGAACCGGGCACGGCGTAGATGGTTTTCCCGTATTCAGAGGCGAGATTGGCGGTGATCAGGGAGCCGGAACGGGACGGGCACTCGGTGACCAGTACGGCCTTTGACCACGCGGCGACGATCCGGTTCCGCATCGGGAAGGTCTGGCGGTCCGGGGAGGTGTGGAGCGGGAATTCGGAAACGACGGCCCCGTTGCCATCGGCGATTTTCTCGGCGAGGCCGAGGTTTTCCGGTGGATAGAGCTTGGCGAGGCCCGAGCCGATCACGGCGATGGTGCGGCCCTGCGCCGCCAGCGCGCCCTCATGGGCGGTGGTGTCGATGCCGCGGGCCAGCCCGGAGACGATGGTGAATCCGGCGCCGGCGAGCTGGAACGAGAGCTTCTTCGTCACGTTCCGCCCGTAGGGGGTGGCGCGGCGGGAACCGACGATGCCGATGGCGTGGCGGTCGCGGTCTTCGATTTTCCCCCACACGTAGAGGAGCAGCGGCGGATCGTAGGCCTCCTGCAGCGGGGCCGGGTAATCGGGGGCGTCCTGGGTGACGATGGAGATGCCGCGCTGCTTCGCCTCCGCGATTTCCGCCACCGGATCGGCGTGATCCTGCCAGCGGTGGAGGATGGAGGAGGTTTCCTCGCCGATGCCGTCGACGCGGACCAGCTTGTCCTTCGGCGCGCCGAGGATGGCCGCAGGGGTGCCGAAAAATTCCAGCAACCGCCGCACCCGCACCGGGCCGATCTTCGGCAGGAGGTTCAGGGCGACGAGGGCTTCGGTATCGGTCATCGCGGAACGTTAGACCGTGGCGAGGGCCTCTTGTGGAGCGGAAAGAATCGACTCGTCCCAATCCTTCCAGACCGGGTCCAGCCCCTGGGAGCGCAATGCCGTGGCGACCTCGGATGGAGTGCGGTTGTCGTGGATCTGGAATTGCTCGGTGGCCTTTTCGCAACCGCTCTTGCGCTCCAGCTCCACGCGGCGGCCTTTGACGGTCAGGTGGACGTCGTCATGGCCGGCACCGGTGTAGCCGCCCGGTTCGGTGCGGGCCCCGGCGGACATGTGGGTGGTGCCGAGCCCGGCGACGGCGTCGCGGAAGGCGGGGGCCTCGCGGGTGGAAACGACGATGCCGACCTGCGGGAAAAGCTGCCGGAAAACGGTCATGAGTTGGACCAACTGGCGGTCGCCAAGCAGCAGGCGGTCATCGGTCTGGTACTCGTAGTTCCCGGCGTAGGGGCGCATCCGTGGGAAGGCGATGGTGAAATTGGCTTTCCAACAGTGCTTGTAGAGGTGCTCGAGGTGGGCGGCCAGGGCGAGGGCCTCGAATTTCCAGTCGGCCAGCCCGAACAGCGCGCCGATGCCAATCCGGCGGAAGCCGCCCGCGTAGGCGCGCTCCGGGCAGTCCAGCCGCCAGTCGAAGTTCTTCTTCGGTCCGGCGGTGTGGAGCTTCTGGTAGGTCTCGCGGTGGTAGGTTTCCTGATAGACCACCAGCCCCTCGGCCCCGTGCTGGACGACTTCGGAGTACTGGTCGTCCTCCATCGGACCGATTTCCAGCGCGAGGGTGGGGATGAAGGGCTTGAGGGCGTCCAGGCAGGCCTGGAGGTAGCCCTCGGAGACGAATTTCGGGTGCTCGCCGGCCACCAGCAGGACATTGCGGAAGCCGAGGCCGTGGAGGTGCTTGGCCTCACGGACGACCTGATCGATGGTCAGGGTGGTGCGGAGGATCGGATTGTCCCGGGAAAAGCCGCAGTAGGAGCAGTTGTTCACGCACTCGTTCGAGACGTAGAGCGGGGCGAACAGGCGCATGGTCCGGCCGAAATGGCGGCGTGTCAGCACCTGGCTGCGGCGCGCCATTTGCTCGAGCACGGCGTCGGAGACGGGCTCGATCATGTCCGCGAACCGGCGCATCAGCGGGGTCGGTCGCTCGAGGAGTTCGGGAAAACGTTCGGAAAAGCCCATGGCCGGGGGCACCATGCCCCCCCGGGGGCGGCACGTCAAAGGCGGATGCGCCTCCCGAGCGGACTTGCCAATTTCCCCGATCACGGGTTTTCTGCCCGCGATCCGATGACCCAGCCCGAAAAGATCATCTGCAAGCCGACGCCGTGGTTCCTCCTGAGAGCGGTGGTGATGCTCGTCATGTTCGGCGTGTTCGCCTTCCTGTTCTACAAGGACGGCACCATTGGCTATCGCCGCCAGAACGCCTCGTATTATCTCCGCGCCGCCTTCATCAAGGCGGACCAGGAGTTCAAATCCAAGGGCCAGGGCCTGACTCCGGGCGAGTGGCGGAAATACGCCGAGGCCCAGGAGGTGGATTTCACCTGGAAGGACAAGCCGCAGGACGGATCGGTGCTGCCGCCGGAGGTCCAGCCCGGAATGAAGTGGCCGGAACCCCTCCGCGACGCCGAATTGATGAAGTCCAATCCCCAGTGGCAGCGGCTGTGGGAGGACTACTCGAAGAACTGGACGGCGTGGAAGATGGACGCCATTCCGCCGCACGAACCGCACGAGGCGGGCAAGATCCGCGAGCAGTGGGTGGTGTTCTGGGTTTTCTCCGCGCTCGCCGCCGTCTCCGCCTTTTACCTCATCCGCACTGTTGGACGCAGCATCACGGTGGATGGCGAATCCCTCCACACCGCGGATGGCAGGCATATCCCCTTCGCAGACCTGAAGCGCCTGGACCTCCGGAAATGGGAGGGCAAGGGGCTCGCGTTCGTCGATTACGCCGGTCCTGCCGGTTCCGGCCGGGTCCGCATCGACGGCCTGACCTACGGTGGATTCAAAAAAGAGCAGGGTGAGCCAGCGGAACGCCTGATGCAGCACCTGCGCGCGCGCTTTTCCGGAGAAGTCATCGAGTACGCGCCGGTCGCCTCGGGAGAGGTTGACTCCGCCAGCGGAACCGACTGAAATCGCCCGGAGACCCCCGCGGCTTTTCGAGGTTGCCAACCCCGGCCCCCGTCGTTAAGCAGCCCCAACGTCAACTACCAACCAAGCAGCACATGTCTGACAAAAGCATTGAAGACCGCGTGAAGGACATCATCGTCGACCAGCTCGGTGTGAGCGCCGACCAGGTGACCCTTGAAGCCAAGTTCATCGAGGATCTCGGTGCCGATTCGCTCGATACCGTCGAGCTCGTGATGGCTTTCGAAGAAGAGTTCGAAATCGAAGTTCCGGACGAAGAAGCCGAGAAGCTCCAGTCCGTGGGCGACGTTGTGACCTACGTCACCGCCCAGCAGGGTTGATCGTCCCCGTCTGACGCACTTTCCAAAAGGGCGGACTCCCGGGTGGAGTTCGCCCTTTTCATTGCAATCCGCGCGGAACGCCCGAGGTTGCGCCGCCCATGCACTCACCGGACGACATCCAGTATGCCATCGAGACGACCCGCGTCCTGCGCGAGCCGGACCGGCGGATCGACACGTTCGGGGAGACGCGCTTCGAGTTCCAGCTCCTCAGCGAGTTGATGGACCGCGCCGGTGAGGTGCGGATCCGCACCGGCCACCTGGAGGCGATGCGGCCGCGGATCATGCGTCCCGAAGCCTACCGGGAGATCGAGCTGGAGGGCTTCAACGACAATGCCCGCAAGCGGCTCGACGCGATGATGGAGAAGCTCCGCGCCGAGGGGAAGGACCTCGCCTTCCTGCAATACGGTTTCCAATTCCGCCGCAGCCAGGTCACCGAGGAGATCGTCCACGACTCGATCGAGGCCGTCCGCGACCGCGTGCTGGAGGACATCCGCCGGACGGGGAATCCCGCCCGTGCCGTCATCGAGGGCGTCGACGACGCCTGGGAGGTTTCGCTTTTCAAATTCTCCTTCGAGATGATTCTGCGCTCGCAGGCCATCAACGCGTTTGACTTCAAGCGCCGGGGCTTGCTCTGATCGCCCCGCGACACGCCATGCGGATCTGGACCTTCATCAAATTGCTCGCCGCGCTCGCCGTGCTTGGCGTGCTCGGTCTCACCGGTGGGTTGGTCTACCACATCACGGTGAAGCCGCTACCGTTCTTCTCCAAGTACGTCCCGAATCCCACGGACGTGGTGCCGAAGGGGCCGGACAGCGACGTCAGCAAGATGCTCGATTCCGCGGACATGCCGGACGTCGAGCCCGGCGAGGTGGCCTATCAGAAGGCCGTGGAGCTGGTGGCCATGGGAAATATCCCGGAGGCCCGGGAGAAGCTGGAGTCCGTGGTCAATGTCTATCCGTCCTCCGCCTCCGCCGCCGATGCCCGCCGGATCGTCGGCGAGATCAACCTGGATGAAATCCTGTCCCTGGATTTCAAGGAGAACAAGGTGACCTACGATGTGAAGAAGGGGGACTCCTTCATGAAGATCTCCGCCGCGACCAAGTGCTCGCTGGACTGCATCATGATGCTCAACGGCCTGACCGACTTCGGCGGCCTGCACCCGGGCGACGACCTGATTGTGATGCCGCTGGATTACCGGATTCTGATCGAGCCGCAGAAGAAGATCCTTTCGCTGTGGAAGCTGGAGCAGAAGGAGGGGCAGCCGCCGCTGGCGAAGTTCGTGAAGGACTACCCGCTCATCCACGTCCAGATCCCCTCGAACATGGCGGCCCAGAAGACCACCATCGACTCGATGTCCGCCTATCTGGACGGCAAGAAGCTGGCCCCCGGCAACAAGGGCTACCGCCAGTCCGAGAAAATCATCCGTCTGGCGAAGATCAATCTCCAGATTCGTCCGCTCGCCGGCGGCACCGACAAGGACGCCGCCATTCCCCGGGGCCTCTACCTGAAGCCCTCCGACATGGAGGAACTCTACATCCTGACCCGGGTCGGGAATGATGTGGAAATCCGCCCCGCCACCCGCTAGCCTCCCTCACGCCCATGCAGCTCCTGGAATTCGAAAAGCCCGTCGCCGAACTCGAACGCGAACTCGAGAAACTTCGCACGAAGGCAGCGTCACAGAATATCGACATGTCGGCGGAAATTGAGACGATGGAGGGCAAGCTCGCCGACACGCGCCGGTCGATCTACGAAAACCTCACGCCGTGGCAGCGCGTCCAGATCGCCCGCCACACGAACCGCCCCTTCATGCTCGACTACGTCTCGCTGGCCTTCACCGATTTCTCCGAGCTCCATGGAGACCGCCACATCGGCGACGATCTCTCGATGCCCGGCGGCTTTGCCCGCATCGGCGGCAAGCGCGTGGTGGTGCTGGGGCACCAGAAGGGCCGCGACACCAAGGAAAACCTCAAGCGCAACTTCGGCAGCGCCCACCCGGAAGGCTACCGCAAGTCGCTGCGCCTGATGAAGCTGGCGGAAAAATTCGGCCTGCCGGTGATCGCCCTGATCGACACCCCCGGCGCGTTCCCGGGCATCGGCGCGGAGGAGCGGAACATCGCCGAGGCGATCGCCTACAATCTCCGTGAAATGATGCTGCTGAAGGTCCCGGTGATCGCCGTGGTCCTCGGCGAGGGTGGTTCCGGCGGTGCCCTCGGCATCGGTGTGGCCGACCGCGTGCTGATGATGGAGAACGCCTACTATTCGGTGATCAGCCCGGAAGGCTGCGCCGCGATCCTCTGGAAGCACCGCAAGCACGCTCCTGAGGCGGCCGAGGCGATGAAACTTTCCGCCCCGGACCTCAAGAAGCTGGCCCTGATCGACGACGTGATCCCGGAGCCCACCGGCGGCGCCCATCACGACCACAAGGCCACGGCCACGAATTTCCAGGCGGTGGTGCTCAAGCACCTCGACGAGCTGGCGAAGCTGCCGGTGGACGTGCTTCTCGACCGTCGCTACGCGAAGTTCCGCGCCTTCGGCGACTGGCAGGGGAAGTGAGCTCCAGCCAACTATCGTCGAGCCTCGACGTTGTCCCTTAGCCACGGAGTGGCGGCAGATCGTAGCCGTGGGTTTCAACCCACGGGCGAAATGCCGATGATGAATGGAGTCGCGGAGCGACGATTGAAAGGCGGACACGTGATATCCGGCGGATGGTTCTTCCGCGTCATCAATCGTCGCTCCGCGACTCCGATAGCAAGAGAGCCATTTCCCGTGGGTTGAAACCCACGGCTACGATCTGCCGCCACTCCGTGGCTGAAGAGAGATCGGAGCAACGGGCCTTTTATTCGACTGAAGGAGAATCGTCGACCGACTCTTCGTTTTCCTCTTCTTCATCTGCCGCCACCGGCAACTCATCCAGCAGTCCTTTATAGGACTTCTCATCGAAGCCGCGCCGTTTGCGGTAGGCGGCGTCCATTTCCTGGCCGAGACAGAGGGCGATCTGCTCCTTGGCCTCGGAGTCGGGCACGCCGAGTTTCAGCAGGCGGTCGAGGGTTTTCGCGACGTATTTCGTCTGGGGCGAAGTGAGCTGCTGTTCCACGGCGGCGAGGAGTTCCGGCAGGAGGTCGTCGTTCATGGAGGCAGTCTGCACGGCGGCGGACGCTTGGGAATGAAACTCGGCGGCATCCGATTCATGGCACCGCGCCGAGGCCCGGGCCGGTGAGTTGTTTGGTGGCGAGCTTGCCGTCGCGGGTGTCGAAGAGGCCGGGGAATTTCGCGGTCCACGCGGCATTGGCGGAGGGGACGTATTCGCGGGCGTTGCTCTCGATGGTGGAGAGCCCCGGGACGTGGGAGGCGATTCCGGCGGACTGGATGAGGGAGGCGCCGGGGCAGGTGAGATCCTGCACGCACAGGAACATGTCGTATTTCTTGCCCGCGGCGGCCATCAGCAGGGCGTGGGACTGGCCCTTGCAGGCTTTCAGGCAGGCACCGGTGTAGCCCATTTCGCGGGCGAGCAGGAGATTGTCCAGATCGGTGAGGGATTCATCGATTACCACGGGACGCAGCTTGGCGGCCTCGTGCATGAGGTTCTGGCGGTCGGCCTTCAGGTCGCGCTTGGTGGGTTGCTCCAGGTAGAGGATGCTCTCGAATCCCTGCGGGGCCTGCTCCTTCACCTTGCGGAGGTATTCCAACAGGTAGTCGACGTTCGGGCAGTGCTCGTTGAAGTCGCAGCAGTATTTCCATTCCACGTCCGGGCGGGTTTCGCGGGCCACCCGGTCGATCGCCACGGTGCGGGCGATGTCCCATTCCAGGTTCTCGCCCTGGAGCTTGATCTTGATGCGCTGGAGTCCGTCGCGCTGGATCCATTCGCCGAGGGTTTCCGGGAGGCCGTCATGGAGCCGGTCCTTGAGTTCGCCGGGAGTGACGGCGTCGAGGCCGCCGACGGAGTGGAACAGCCACACCCAGTCCCGCGGGGTGGGGGTGACGTAGCTGGCGAGCGATTCGCCTTTGAAGTCCGCGTTCAGGTAGCGCGAGAGATCGTGACCGATCAGCTCGGTGGAATAGGTCTGGTAGCAATTCAGGCCGAGGAGTTTGCCGAAGGCATCGTGCAGGGCGGCATCGAAGGCGCTGGCGGTGACTTGGGTGCAGAGCTTCGGAATCGGGGTGGGCAGCGCGAGTTCGCGGGAGACCTCGGCGGCGGCCTTCAGGTATTCGGGTTCGAGGAGGAAATTGATCTCGATCGGGTGGGCGGTGTCCTGGAAGCCTCCGGTGATTTTCTCGATCCGCTTGGCCAGCGTCCGCATCGCATTGAGCGTGGTGTCGTAGGACATCGTGCTGGAGGGGAACGACCAGACATTGCCCATCGGCATCGAGCCGAAGCCGGTGACGGATTTACCCGCGGCATTGGAGACTCGCGCGGTGACGTTGAGCAGGGTGACGCGGTCCACCGCGGTGCCGCCGAATTTGTAGGGCACCCGGTAGTTGAAATCCTCGAAGGCCATTTTCACCTCTTCGATCCGGAGGCCGGTGGAGGGTTTTCCGGTCACGATGGCGGGAGCGGCCGACGCCTGGCTGGCGAGTGGCAGCAAGGCGGCGGACTTCAGGAAATGGCGGCGGGACCAAGAGGGAGACATGAGGAAGTCAGAGGGTGGTTCCAATGGGCATCTGGAAATACGCGATCCAAACGGGTGAATATCCAAAAATTGCCACAAAATCAAACATTGTGGATCGAGTGCAGGATGCAGCGAATCTTGCTCTCCGGGCTTTCCCGCGCTGGACGCCCGGGGCCGGGGACGCTAAACGCCCGGCATCATGGCCAAGAAACCGGTGGTTCTCATCATTCGTGACGGCTGGGGTGTGAACCCCGGAGGGAAAGAAACGGCGAAGCGCGACGGCAACGCGACGTTGCTCGCGAACACCCCGTTCCACGACGTGATGCTGGAGCAGTATCCGAAGGGCCTCGTGAGCGCCTCTGGTCTGGATGTCGGCCTGCCGGCCGGCCAGATGGGGAACTCCGAGGTGGGTCACCTCAACCTCGGCGCGGGCCGGATCGTCTATCAGGACCTCACCCGCATCAACAAGGCGATCGAGGAGAACACGCTGGGTTCCAACCCGGTGTTCGCCGAGGCGCTGGAGAAGGCCAAGGGCAGCCGCCTGCATTTCATCGGTCTGGTGTCGGACGGCGGTGTGCACAGCCACCTCGAGCAACTCATCGCGATGGTGAAACTCGCCGGTGCGGCGGGCGTGAAGGACATCGCGATCCACGCCATCACCGATGGCCGCGACACCTCGCCGACCGGTGGTGAAGCCTACCTTTCGAAGCTGGAAGATGAAGTGAGCCCGGTGGGCGCCCGCATCGTGACGGTGACCGGCCGCTATTTCGCGATGGACCGCGACAAGCGCTGGGAGCGCACCAAGCTGGCCTGGGACGCGATCGTGCGCGGCACGGGCGAGGAGCGCCACGTGCTGGCCAGCGAGGCGGTGGCCGATTGGTACCGCCAGGACAAGACCGACGAGTTCCTGCCCGGCATGGTGTTCACGAAGCCGAACGAGGACATCATCCGCGATGGCGACGTGATCCTGTTTTTCAATTTCCGCGCCGACCGCGCCCGCCAGCTTTCCGAGGCGTTCCTGCGCCCGGACTTCGCCGGCTTCGACCGCGGCCACGTGCCGAAGGTGCATTTCGTCACGCTCACCGAGTATGACGAGACCTACGGCGTGCCGGTGATCTTCGGTTCCCAGTCGATGGCGATGGTGCTCGGCGAGACGGTTTCCAAGGCGGGCAAGAACCAGCTCCGCATCGCGGAAACCGAGAAGTATCCGCACGTGACCTACTTCTTCAACGGTGGCGCGGAGCTGCCGTTCGAGGGCGAGGAGCGCGCGATCGTGCCGTCCCCGAAGGATGTGCCGACCTATGACTTCAAGCCGCAGATGAGCGCGCCGGAGGTTACCCGCATCGTGCTGGAGAAGCTGCCGGACTACGATCTGGTGATCCTCAATTTCGCGAACCCGGACATGGTCGGTCACACCGGCGTGGTGGAAGCCGCGATCAAGGCCTGCGAGGTGATCGACGCCAGCGTGCAGGCGATCGTCGAGAAGACCTTGTCGCTGGGTGGCAAGCTGCTGCTCACCGCGGACCACGGCAACTGCGAGTACATGCGGAATCCGGATGGCTCCCCGCACACCGCCCACACCACCAACCTCGTCCACGCGATCTACGTGGCGGAGGACGCGGACCAGTATCAGGTGAAGGACGGCATCCTCGCCGACATGGCTCCGACGCTGCTGGAGATGCTGGGGGTGGCGAAGCCGGCGGAAATGACCGGCTCCAGTCTGCTGGTGAAGAAGTGATTCACATTTGAATGCGAACGGCCGCGTCCCCGAGGGGATGCGGCCGTTTTGCGTGATGAGGATGTCTTCTTCAGCCCCGGTAGGGACGACGCAACGGAGATTGATGGAGTTCGGTGCGGCGAGCCGATTCCGGAGTTGAAGAGGGCCGCGGTTCCCAAACATCCGAACCGGTGGATTACGGTGGCGAGCGCAGGCAGCGTCGTCCCTACCGGGACTTGTTTCCCACGGTTCGTCTACCGGTGGCTTGCGCCACCGGCTAAGTTACGTCGTCCCTGCGGGACTGAGGATGGGGTTAGCGCAACTGCGGCAGGCGAACCATGCACCAGCCGGCGTGGGTGCCGGTGGCGCGGAGGCGGATGGCGAGGACCGGCTTGCCGTCGAGATCGGCCTTGGCGCTGCCGTAGCCGTAGTCGGCCACCTTCTTGAAGGTTTTGCCGTCGTTGGAGACTTCCAGGACCGCGTTCTGGATCTGGTCCTTGGTGCCGGAGGCTTCGCCGGTGGGCAGCTCGACATGGCGCAGCACCTGCGGTTTGGCGAAGGTGAAGGTCACGGTGTCGCCGTCCTTCAGCGGGCGGTTCGACCAGAAGTAGGAGCCTGGGTTCCAAGTCACCAGCGAGGCGGCGGTGTGTTCCTGGTAACCGTCCGCGCTGGCGGCGACCGTCATTTCCGGCTCAAGGCCCTCGGCGCGGTCGAGCGAGATGCCGCCGCGGGAGTCATTGCCGCCGTCGCCCTTGATCTCGGCGCGCAGCGTGTATTTCGCGCCGCTGCGGTGGCCGGTGACCGGGAGGCGGTAGCTGTTGTTCACGGCCTTGCCGCCGCTTTCGCCGTCGTGGGCGTCGGTGGCGATCACCTTGCCATCGCGCAGCAGCTCGACCTTGCGGATCACGAGCTTCTTGCCGCCGCTGTTGAACTGGAAGAGGGCGCGGTGGATGCCATCCGCGGTCACAGCGGCGGAGGCGTCGAAATCGACGGGCTTCCAATCCGCGGTGATGTTTTCCGGCGACCACTTCGCGAAACCCTCGCGCTCGGCCCCATTCTTGGCCGGGCTGGTGCGGCCGCGGAAGACGGTGATGTAGCGCAGTTTGTTCGGGTCCGCGATGGAGATCACGGATTCGTAGCGCGGCGAATCGGCGGTCGGCTTGCTGCCATCGGTGGTGAAACGCATGTCCGCGCCGGGGAAGGGCGGCACCAGCTTGGCCTTGCCCTGCTTCCAGAGGGCGGTTGGCGGCGGCACGCGGAAGGCGATGCCCTGGTAGTGGAGGCGCTCCAGGTCGTCTCCGAAGCGACGGGTGAAATCGTCCCAGTTCCGCTTTTCCTGAGGGGTCCAGGCGACCTCCGCCAGGGCGTTGAGGCGCGGGAAGATGCGGTAGTCGGCGCCCGTGCCATCGGTCACGAACTCGGTCCACAGCGCGCCGTGAGCGCCTTGCACCAGCGCCTGCTGGTCGGGGGTGAGGTTGCCGCCCGAGGTGGGGTCGAAGGAGTAGGTCTTCGAGGTTTCGATGTTGCCGGCCCACCAGTGGGTCTTCGGTTCATCGGGGCCGCCGTAGCCCATGTCGAAGTAGCAGTACGGTCCCGGGGCCATGATGACGGGGTGGCCCTTCTTGGCTGCCTCGAATCCCGGGCCGGTGCCGGTCCAGGCCATCACGGTGGTGTCCGGCCGCAGGTTGCCGCCGCCGAGGATTTCGTTCCAGCCGACCATGCGGCGCTGGTGCTTGCTGATGATGGTTTCCAGACGGCGGGTGAAGTAATTCTGCACCGCGCCGAGGCCCTTGAGGTTCTCTTTTTCCATCAGCGCCTTGATCGCGGGGTCCTTCGACCACGCGTTGTGGTTCACCTCGTCGCCGCCGACGTGGATGAACTGGAAGGGGAACAGCGTGGCGACCTCGCGGATGATGTCGTCCACCATCTTGTAGTTCCCCTCGCGGGCGGGGGAGAGCACGTTGGCCTTCACGCCCTGCACGGACACGCTGTCGTCGCCGGTGCCCGGAAGGGTTTCCGGGTAGGCGGTGGTCACGGCGAGGCAGTGGCCGGGCATGTCCAGCTCCGGCATGATGTCGATGTGGCGCTCCGCGGCGTAGGCGACGATCTCCTTGATCTGCTCCTGGGTGTAGAAGCCGCCGTAGCGCTTGTGGGTTTCGCCCTCGCGGGTGTTCGGCAGCGCGCACTCGGTGCCGCGCCAGGCACCGACCTCGGTGAGCTTCGGCCACGACTTGATCTCGATGCGCCAGCCATCGTCGTCGGAGAGGTGCCAGTGGAAGACGTTCATTTTCCGCGCCGCCATCGCGTCGAGGAGGTGCTTCACGTAGTCCATGCCGAAGAAGTGGCGGGATTCGTCGAGCATGAAGCCGCGCCAGCCGAAGCGCGGGCGGTCGTCGATTTTCACCGCGCCGATGGACCACTCGGTGCCGCTGACCTTTTGCGTGGAGAACGCGGCGGGCGGGAGGAGCTGGCGCAGCGTCTGGAGGCCGTGGAAGATGCCTTCGGCGGTGGCGGCGGTGAGCTGGACCTGCTCCGGGGTGACATTGAGGCGGTAGCCTTCGTCGCCGCCGGTGGCCCGCACCGATTCATCGATGCCGACGCGGATGCGGGCCTGGGCGGTGCCGACGGTGAGGGGCAGGCCGGTGGAGGTCCGCAGCCCGGCGGCGAATTTTTCGGCCTCCTTGGCCGCGGCGGGCGAGTTGGTCTGGATGGCGTCGTCCGCCTTCAGCGTGAATTTGCCGCTGGCGGCCTGCACGTCGGCCGGAAGAGGGACCTGGGCGTGGGCGACCGCGGCGACGCCGCACAGCACGATTGGAGAAATGGAACGCAACATAAGAGCAAAGACAGAAGGAAACTCTCTTTGAACGTCCCTGTTCTTTCAAATATTTCGGCTCGTGTGCTGGTTGGTTGAGCGGACCGGTTTTTTGGAGGCCGCGACCATAGGTCTTATAGGGCCCATGGGAGGTATAGGACCTATACGTCCCATGGGCAATAGGGGCTTGTTCAATAGCCCATCCACGGCGAGAGCCATTTCTCGACTTCCTCCACGGTCATGGATTTGCCGTCCTCTGTCACCACTGGTTATGGGCTCCACGGAGGATCTCCCGGCCATCCGGCCCCATGTAGTATTCCAAGCAATTGTCCCGGGTGGCGAGTGGCTCCGTGCGCGAGCGTTCCAGCATGTCCGGGGTGAAGAGGCCCTGGAAGGAGCACCGTGGTAAAACGGTCAAGGGTTCCGACTCCGAGCTGCTGGAATCCTTGTCCGTGGAGGCGGGGTAGGTCACCCCGGTTCCATGGTTGAAGACGAGTGCAAACGCGGGCGCGATTCGCGGTTCCACATCGTTCGGCGAATCACGGTGGATGAGTGCCTCGAACGAAAGCAGGTCCGGTCGGCGAATGCCCTTGAGGGCGGCCGCGGGCACGGTGAAATGGCGGTCTCCGCTGGAGCCCGTCAGCGAGGCCAGAGCCTCCCCTTCCGTCCGGGCCTCGAGCGCGATCTTCTCCGGCTCCGCGCGCAACACCACATGGCTGCAGCGGGCGGGGATGGTGAAAAACGTGCTGGGATCACCGGTGGGCACCGGGTTCAGCTCCAGTTCTCCAGTGGATTTCGCTTTTACCCACCGGGGATCGTCGCCGGAGGTGTCGCAGTGATAAAGTTCCGTTCCCGGGGATTTACCATGCCAGTAGTACCAAAGCAGCACGGACTGGTCGCCGGTGCCGTGCTTGGCCCGGAAGTCCAGCATCAGGACCAGTCCGGGGTCTTCCGCGGATCCGAATTCATAGAGCTGATGGTTCGTGATCGTACCGATCGTTTCCAGCGTGGTCTGGTCCAGCCGGGTCACCTCGCCAGTCGGGGATTTCGCTTCGAGGGACTTGAGGTGCCATCCCGGCTTGGCTTGGGTGAACTCCAGGTTCAGGGAGCCCTGTGGAAAATCCGCCTTCATGGAGGTCCAGAGGATGGCCGCGGCATGGCTGGCGGAGGCACGGTTCTGGAGGAGAACGAGGGCCAGGGAGCAAAGGAGGGTTTTCACGGGAGGGCTTGGACGCACCGGGAGGGAATTCCATTCAAGGGATTCCGGGAGTTTGCCCGCCCCGGCTAGCAGGGCGTCACCCTCCGGTGGTTTCCGTGCGGAAGGACTGGAGATGCACGGGCCTGGGTGCGTCCGCCCCGCCCACGCTCTCCCGAGCGCGGCTACGTTCCGGATCGTGCTGGGCCGGGGTTTCGGGAGCTTTTGTGCGACTTAGTAACCCATCCACGGCGAGAGCCATTTCTCTACCTCCTCCACGCTCATGCCCTTGCGGGCGGCGTAGTCGTGGATCTGGTCCTGCTGCAACTCGGAGATCATGAAGTAGTGGCTTTCCGGGTGCGAGAAGTAGAGGCCGCAGACCGCCGCGCCGGGGTGCATGGCGCAGCTTTCGGTGAGGCTGACGCCGGTGATCTCCTCGGCATTGAGGAGTTCGAACAGCGGCGGCTTTTCGGTGTGGTCCGGCTGGGCGGGGTAGCCCGGGGCCGGGCGGATGCCGCGGTAGTTCTCCTTGATGAGCTGCTCGTTGGTGAAGTCGCCCGGTTTCTCATAGCCCCACGCCACGCGGGCGCGGTGGTGGAGGAGTTCGGCGAAGGCTTCCGCGAAACGGTCGGCGATCGCCTTGGTCATGATCGACTGGTAGGGATCGTGGGCGGCATCGAAGCTGGCGGCGAATTCCTCCGCACCGTGGATGCCGACGACGAACGCGCCGGTGAAGTCCTCGCGCAAGCCAACGGGGGCGACATAGTCGCCGAGGGCTTCGTTCGGTTTGCCGGTGTCCTTCTTGATCTGCTGGCGCAGGGAGTGGAAACGCGTGCGCTCGGTGGTGCGGGTGGCGTCGTTCCAGACGATGATGTCATCGCCCTCCGCGTTCGCCGGGAAGAAGCCGAACTCGCCGCGGGCGGTGAAACGCTGCTCGGTGATGATGCGCTCCAGCAGTTCCAGGGCATCGGCGTGGAGCTTGTGGGCCTGCTCCACCACCTCGGGATTCGAGGACTGGAAGCGCTTCTCGTCGTATTTCCACACGCCGCGCAGTTCCCATGAGTGGAAGAACGGCGTCCAGTCGATGTAGTTCACCAGCTCGCGCAGCGAGAGCGGGATGGTCTCGTCGGTCGCAAAGCCCGCCTCGTAGTCGCCGGGCTGCTGGCAGATGAAGGGGGCATCGGCGCGGGTCTCGAAACGGCGGGTGCCGGTGAACGACGGCGTGGCGATGTCGACGGTGGCCCAATCGGTCTGGCGGGCATTGGCACGGGCCTGGGCCAGTGAAATGACGGCCTTCTTCGGGCCATCGGCGTATTGCTTGCGCAGCTTCTCATGCTTCGCCGTGTTCTCGGCGACGAAGGGCGCGCGCTGGTCCTCGGATAGCAGGGCGGTGGTCACCGGCACCGAGCGCGAGGCATCGAGCACGTGGACGACGGGCGCGCTGTAGTGGTGGGCGATCTTGATGGCGGTGTGGGCCGGGCTGGTGGTGGCACCGCCGATGAGCAGCGGGATGCCGCGCTCGCCGAAGCCGCGCTTCTCCATTTCCTTCGCGACGTGGATCATCTCATCGAGCGAGGGGGTGATCAGGCCGGAGAGGCCGATCACGTCCGCGCCGATCTCGACGGCTTTGTCGAGGATCTTGTCGCACGGGACCATCACGCCCATGTCGGTGACCTCGTAGCCGTTGCAGGCGAGCACCACGCCGACGATGTTCTTGCCGATGTCATGGACGTCGCCCTTCACCGTGGCGATCAGGAAACGTCCGGCGGAACGCGCACGCTCGGCGCGGTACAGAACTTCCTCGTCGGAGAGATCCGGGTGCTCGGCTTTGATGCGGGCGATGTCATCGGCCAGCATCTCGACCTTCTCTGCCTCCATGAAGGGGTTCAAATAGGCCACCGACTTCTTCATCACGCGGGCGGACTTCACCACCTGCGGCAGGAACATCTTGCCCGCGCCGAAGAGGTCGCCGACCACGCTCATGCCGTCCATCAGCGGGCCTTCGATCACGCTCAGCGGCTTGCCGTATTTCTCCAGCGCCTCGGCGGTGTCCTCGTCCACGAACTTGTCGATGCCCTTGAGCAGCGCGTGCTCCAGGCGTTTCTCGACGGTGGTCTCGCGCCACGACAGATCCTCCTCGATCTTCTTAGCTCCGCCCTTGCCCTTGAACTGCTCGGCGAACTCCAGCATCCGCTCGGTGGCGTCCGGGCGGCGGTTGAGCAGCACGTCCTCGACGTGCTCGAGCATCTCCTTCGGGACCTCGTCGTAGACCTCCAGCATGCCGGCGTTGACGATGCCCATGTCCATCCCCGCCTTGCCGGCGTGGTAGAGGAAGGCGGCGTGCATCGCCTCGCGCACCGGGTTGTTGCCGCGGAAGGAGAACGAGATGTTCGAGACGCCGCCGGATACGCGCGCGCCGGGGAGGTTCTCCTTGATCCAGCGGGTGGCGTTGATGAAGTCGACGGCGTAGTTGTTGTGCTCCTCGATGCCGGTGCCGACGGTGAGGATGTTCGGGTCGAAAATGATGTCGTCGCCCGCGAAGCCGACCTCATCGACGAGGATGCGGTAGGCGCGCTCGCAGATGCGGATCTTTTCCTCGTAGGTGGCGGCCTGGCCCTGCTCGTCGAAGGCCATCACCACCGCCGCCGCGCCGTATTTCAGGATCGTGCGGGCGTGATGCTTGAAGACCTCCTCGCCTTCCTTCAGCGAGATCGAGTTGACGATGCCCTTGCCCTGCAGGCCCTTGAGGCCCTGCTCGAGGATTTCCCACTTCGAGGAGTCCACCATGATCGGCACCTTGGCGATGTCGGGCTCGGCGGCGACGAGGTTGAGGAAACGCTCCATCATCGCCTTGCCGTCGATCAGGCCGTCGTCGAAGCAGATGTCGATGATGTTCGCGCCGCTCTCCACCTGCTGGCGGGCCACGGCGACGGCTTCCTCAAGGTTGCCCTCGCGGACCAGCTTGGCGAAGCGCGGCGAACCGGCGACGTTGGTGCGTTCGCCGATCATCAGGAAACCGGTGCTCTCGTCCGCGGTGAACGGCTGGGAGCCGGAGAGGCGCAGGGCGGGCTTCGGCTCGGCCAACTCGCGCGGGGCGTGGCGTTCGACGGCCTTGGCGATGGCGGCGACGTGTTCCGGCGTGTTGCCGCAGCAGCCGCCGGCCATGTTGAGCAGGCCCGCTCCGGCGAACTCATCGAGCCAGCGGCCCATGTCGCCGGGTTCCAGGTCGAAGCCGGTCGCGGCCAGCGGGTTCGGCAGGCCGGCGTTCGGGTAGCAGGAAATGGCGGCGCTCGATTTCGCGGAGAGTTCCTCCAGGAACGGGCGCATCAGGTCCGGGCCGAGCGAGCAGTTCAGGCCCACGGCCAGCGGCTTCACATTGGCCACCGCGTTCCAGAGGGCTTCGCCGGTTTGGCCGGAGATCATCGTTTCGCCACCGCGGCCGACGGCGGCGGAGACGATCAGCGGCAGGTGGATGCCGTCCTTTTCGAAGATCTCCTGAGCCGCGACCAGTGCGGCCTTGGCATTGAGCGAGTCGAAGATGGTTTCCACCATCAGGATGTCCGCGCCGCCTTCGATCAGGGCGCGGATCTGGTGGGTGTAGGCGGCCTTCACCTGGTCGAAGGTGACCACGCGGAAACCAGCGTCATCGGCATCGGGGGAAATGTTCAGCGAAACGGTGAGCGGCCCGATGGCTCCGGCGACGTAGCGCTTGCGGCCGGTGTCCGAGCCGATGTTGTCCGCCCACTTGCGGCACAGCTTCACGGACTCGACGTTCATTTCCCACGCCAGGTCGTTGAGGAACGAGTTTTCGAGGATCTTCTGGAAGAACTCGGGGTCCTTGCGGCCGCCGTGCTCGCGCGGGTCCTCCACGAAGAACTCGCTCTGCGCGATGCCGGTGGCCGAGAAGGTGTTGGTTTCGCAGATGTCCGAGCCCGCCTCGTAGAAGCGCTTGTGGATGTCCGCGATGACGTCCGGGCGGGTGATCGAGAGGATGTCGCCGTTGTTCAGCAGGTCCTTGTCGTTCTTCGCGAAGCGGTCGCCGCGGGCCTGCTCCTCGTTCAGGCCGTAGCCGCGGATCGTCGTGCCCATCGCGCCATCGAGGACGAGGATGCGGTTCTGCATCGCGCGGCGGAGTTCGGCGGTGGGATCGATGATGGCCATGGGCGGGGCAATGTAGGAGGGTTGACCCGGCTCGCAAGAGTCAAATCGTCATATCCGGATTCGTTGATGCGTGAAGGGCGCGATGGCCGGGCATTGTCACTTTTCCGAAAATGCGGTCTGTTAGTGCCGATGGAGCGCAACGGGCGGTGGAATCTGGTGGACCTGATCGATTTCGAGCAGGCCATGGGCTCCTCGTCCGCAGGCCCGGGGGAGGAGGAAAAGCGTGCGCTGCTGGCGGACGGACCGGACCGGCGGGTGGTGTGGCGACGGTGGCTCGAAAGCCGCCGCGAGGCCGGATCGCGCGGGCCGGGGCGGAAATTTTTCGGGGCGCTGCGTGGCGTGACCTTTGGCTTGGCGGTGGTAATGGCGCTGGTTGGCGGTTCCACGGTCCTGGGGCTGTGGGAACGCGACCGCGGCGGCATCAATGTCGGGCTGTTCCTGGCGCTGGTGCTGGGAACGCAGTGGTTGGTGCTGCTCGGCGCGCTGCTGGCGTGGATTTTCCATCGGCGGGCGGGAGAGGCGTTTTCGCAGATCCAAGGGTGGGTCGGGGCCCTGGCGCGGCGGTTTTCCGGGGAGCGGGAGGCGGAGTGGTGGTACCGGCTGATGGAGGAGGGTGCGGCGCGGAAGGCGCTGCTGTGGCGGCTGGCCCGCGCGGTGCAGACGGCGGGGGTGGCGTTCAATCTCGGGGCGCTGGCGGCGCTCGCCGGGCTGATCCTGTTCCGGAACATCGGCTTTTTCTGGGAGACCACCACCGAGTCCACGATGCGGGCGGTGCTGTGGCAGGTGACCCACATCCTTTCCGCGCCGTGGCAGGTGCTCGATCCGATCGCGGTGCCGGGGTCGATGACCCTCGACGCGACCCGTTGGGAACCCGGCGAGGTGGGCAAGCTGGCTCCGGGGCCGCCGGAGTGGTGGCGGTTTCTGCTGTGGTCGCTGGTGGTGTGGGGCATGGGGCCGCGCTGGATCCTGCGGGCGGTGTGCCGTTGGCAGGAAGGGCGGGCGCTGAAGGCGGTGGCGTTCCAATCGAAGCATCATCGCGCGGCGTGGCGGGAATGGTTTGCCACGGACCAGCGCGAGGAGATCCGCAACCGGCCGACCGATGGCGCGCTGGTGATCGATGTGGGCGGTGCGGGATTTTCGAAGGAGCGGCTGCGGCCGCTGCTGCTCCAGAAGCTGCGGGTCAATCCGGTGGCATGGGAGCGCACCGGGGTGCTCGATGCCGACAGCGAGGCGGCGGCCCGTGAGGCGCTGGCGCGCGCCGAGGCGGCGATCGTGCTGCTGGTGGAGGGCTGGGCGCTGTCGCCGCGGCAGATCGAGGCGCTGCTGACGCGGGTGGGCGTGGTGAAGGAAGGGCGGCGGGTGATTTTGTTCGTCGGCAATGCGGCTCCCGAGGGAGCGATCCGGGCTCCGGAGGCGGACGAGCGGCGGACGTGGGAGGGTTTCGTCGATGGACTGAAGGGCTCGGAAGTGGAACTCGTGTTCGCGGAAGGAGGTGCGGCGTGAGCCAAGAGGTGCCATCGTTCGCGGTGGTTGGCCGGGTCAATGCCGGCAAGACCGCGACCCTCGCGACTCTGCTGGAGGTGGATGACAACGAGGTGCTCCGGGTGAGCGCCACGCCGGGGGAAACGACCCGCGTGCAGGTGCTGCCGGTGGTGTACCACGATGAGGAGCTGGTGCGTTTCCTCGATACGCCGGGCTTCCAGCAGCCGGTGGAGGCGATGCGCGAGATCCAGCGGCTGGCGGGTGATGGAACGCCGGGCCCGGTGCACGTGCAGCGTTTCGTCGCGGAGTGCGGTGCGCGGTTTCCCGACGAGGTGCGCCTGCTGGAGCCGGTGATGGCCGGGGCGGGCGTGCTTTATGTCGTCGATCCGTGCAATCCGCTGCGGGATGCCTTTCTCGCGGAAATGGAGATCCTGCGCTGGACGGGGCGACCGCGTCTCGCGCTGCTCAATCCACAGGGCGAAATTCCCGCCGGACAGGAAAGCGCGTGGCGCGAGCAGCTCGGCGCGACGTTCAACCTGGTCCGCACCTTCGACGCCCATTCGGCCCGCTACGAGGAACGTCGTCGATTGCTCGAATCCCTGCTCCAGATCGATGAGCGCCACGGTGACGCGATCCGGCGGGTGCTCGGGAAGATGGAGAACGAGTGGCAGGAGCGCCGCGAGCTAGCGGCGGAGGCGATCGTGGATTTCCTCGAGGCGGCCCTGCTGCTGCGTGTCCACGAACCGCTCGACGAGAAGGACGAAGGGTTGCCCGCGCGGCGGGAGCGCAAGCGCGCGGAGATGACGGACCGTTATTTCAAGAAGCTCGCGGGGATCGAGAACGAGTGCGTGGGGCGACTGCTCAAGCTCTATCGCCACCATCTGCTGCGGATCGATGCGGATCCCGCGCGGCACACGGGACTCGATCTGGCGACCGAGGAAACTTGGCGGAAATGGGGGCTCGGGCGTGCCCAGCTCGCGGCGGCCGGAGCCATCGCGGGCGGTGCCGCCGGCGCGGCGTTTGATCTCGGGGTGGGCATTCACAGTCTCGGCGCGGGCACGGTGATCGGTGCGCTGGGTGGGGGGCTCGCGGCGTTTTTCAAAGGCGGCAGCTTGCCGGAGCTGAAGGTGAAATTCGGCGGTATCAAGCTGGCCGGAGGCGATGGCCGGAATCTGGTGGTCGGTCCGCCCGCGAGTCCGAATTTCCCGTGGGTGCTGCTGGATTCGATGCTGCTGCGTTACCACGGCATTGTCGGTCGGGCGCATGGCCGGAGGGATGTGGAGATGGTGGAGGCCGGTGCTGGTGAGAGCCGGGTGAGGGCGATGGCGTCCGAGAAGCGGGCGGTGCTTCAGAAATGGTTCACGTCGTGTCTGAAGGGGGCTCCGGATCGCGGGTTGGAGCCGGAGGTGTATGGGGTCGTTGTCAACCTGCTCGACGTCTGCTAGGGCTATCGTCCGTGATGATTCGATTCCCGGTTGTTTTGTGCGCGGTTTGCCTATCGTGGCTGTCTTCGTGCGCGCCTTCCAAGTTGCCTGTTCCGCCGGAGAAAAGGACGGTGCAGATCGAGGTCTCCGGTAAACCGAAGATCGAGTCATCCGAGGACAACAAGCTTCTGTTCATTGAAGGCTACCGCATGGAGCGGGCGGTACCGGTGAGCATTCGGCGGGAAGACTGGAAGTGCTTGAAATTGGATTCCCGTAAGTCCTATCACTTCCGGCTTTCGGAGACATCCAGTGGGCCGACCGATTTGTATCCCTACTCGGAGTTGCTCCGGGTTTCAGCCGGGCGGAGCTTGATCTATGATGCAGCTCTTTGCCGCGTCCACCATCGGCTGCTGCAGTCGATGGCGATGCGGGAGGGAGTGGATCATGCCTCGCTGCCGTTGAACTACGAGCGGGTCGCGGAGGTGCGATTTCCCAATGCGGGCACGGGCCATCCGGTTTGCCAGCCTCTCCTTGCGGAACATCTGATACAGGTTTGTCCGGTTTGCGACCGGGTGGAGAAAGCGTGGGTGGAGAAGCATCGCGATTCGCGATCCCGTTGAGGTTCGTGAAGGTCGGGTGAAATCGCGGTGAAGCCGTGGATGGAGGTGGCGGTGCCGTCCGGGGTATTGCAGAAGCGGAGATGCTTCCGAGGCTCCGCCGCCTGCTTTTCATCGGTTTGTTAGCCGCACTGGTCGCCCTGATGGTGTGGCCGTATCATGACGGCGCGCTCCGCTTCGGTTTACCTCTCGCGTGTTTGGGAGTATGGGGCGCGTTGCTGTGGTTTGCTCGGCGTTCGAAATGGGGGTGGCTGACGTGGGTTCTTCCGGCGTTGGTCACCATTCCCTTTTTCTTGCCATCACGTCCGGTGGGCAGGGCGGAACTGCGGGAGGACTACATCGCCGCGATGAAGCGTTACGAGGGAGTCCGCTATCTGTGGGGCGGAGAGGGGCGGAGCGGCATTGATTGCTCCGGGTTGCCGCGGCGGGCGATGCGGGACGCGTTGCTCCGGCAGGGATGGCGTCACGGCAATGGCGCGGCCTTCCGTGAATGGGCCGACCAGTGGTGGCATGACGCGAGCGCGAAAGCGCTGGGAGAGGGCTATCGCGGGTTGACGCGGCCGCTTGGGATCAGCGGCACCGTGCGGACGGTGAAAGCTGCGGGCTTGATGCCGGGAGATCTGGCGATCACCCGGGATGGGCGGCACGTGATGGTTTACTTCGGCGGTGGCTCGTGGATCTCGGCGGATCCCGGAGCGGGGAAGGTGGTGATCGAAGATCCGGTGAAGGCATCCAATCCGTGGTTCGATGCGCCGGTGGTGTGTCGCCGCTTTCGAATGGTGTCCACCGGCTCCGTTGGCGGTGGCGGGGCAGGCCGGGCGATATGCTCCCCCGAAGAGGGAAAGCTGGAGCTTTCCCCTACATTCTGAAAGCGGAGCTTTCAGCTACGATGCTCACGGTGAGGGGTAGACCTGCTTCAGCTCTTTGGCCGCGGCGAGATCGCGGGGCGTGATCATTTCCCGGTCCACGGGAATGGTGGTGGTGCCTTCGATGCGTTCGATCACCTTGCGGTAGGGTTGCCAGTGGAGATCGCCGAGTTTCACGGTCGTACCGAGGCCCTTGCCGGTGGCTGCCTTCCAGCCGCGCCAGATCAGTTCGGAGCAATAGATCGCCTGGTCATCGAAACGGTAATGCGGATCGTAGGGCTTGCCGAGGTCCTGACGCATCGCTTTCAGGGTGGCGGGGATGTGCTGCTTCTGGTCGTCGGCGAGACGGTAGGCCCAGACCTTTTTACCGCGTCCGCGGGCGATCCATTGGGCGAGCGGAATTTCCTGCACCGGGCCGATGGCTTCGATCACCCGCCATTCGCCGTCCTTCTGGAAGACCATCGCGCAATGCGAGTAGGGGGAGCCGGTGGAGCCCTCGATGGCGTCCACGAGATCCATGCCCCAGGCGTTGGGAAGGGATTGGAAGACGATGTCGCCTTCCTGGGGCTCGTAGGTAGCCTGGGTCTTTTTCGGTGTGTCCGCGCCTGCGGTCTGAAGGCCGAGACAGAGGCACAGCAGGGCGAGGAGTTTTCTCATGCTCTCCAATCTGGTGGGCACAGGAGAGGATGTCAAAGGGGTTCGAGAAGCTCTCGAACGGAGCGCGCTAAAGCGTGGGGGCGACGGACCGGACGGCGTCGAGGAAGGACGGGTAGAGCGGTTCCCAGCCGGTGGCGCGGAGTTTGGCGTTCGAGACGCGCTTGTGGGTCCAGCCGCGCTTGCGGTTGAGGTCGCGGGGGCCGGAGGGGGGGAGGGGCTTGTCGAAGGTGCGGGCCAGCGCGGTGTAGGCTTCGAGCTGGGTGAGGGGGGTGGAATCGGAGAGGTTGAAGAGGAGTTGAGAGTTGAGGGTGGAGAGTTGAGAGGAAGAGGAAAGAAGGTGGAGGATGGCGCGGGCGGCGTCGTCGCGGTGGATCTGGTTGAGGTAGCGTCGACCGTCTTCCTCGATGACGGCTTCACCGGTGAGGAACTTTTTCAGGATCACGCTACGGGAGGGGCCGTAGATGCCGGCGAGGCGGGTGATGAGGCCGCCGGACGAAAGGACGAGGTCTTCGGTTTTGCGGAGGATGCGGCCGGTTTCGCGGTCGGGTTCGGCGGGGCTGTCTTCGGTGACTTCCGAGCCATCGATCTGGGAGTAGACGGAAGTGCTGGAGGTGAAGAGCAGCGGGATGCCGGGGAAGGTGGCGATGAGGTGGCGGCAGCCATCGAGATAGACGGCGCGGTAGGCCTCGGGGCCGCCGCGGCCGGAGGCGGCGCAGTGGACGACGAAGTCCGGTTGAATGTCGGCCAAGGCGGCGACGGAGACCGCGTTGGAGAGATCGCAGGACAAGGTGCCTTCGCCTCCGGAGAGCGAGGTGGCGGCGACGTCCCAACCGGCGGCGAGGAACTCGCGGGAGATGGCCTGGCCAAGGTAGCCGTGGCCGCAGAGGAGGAGTTTCAAAAAGGAGCGGCGTTTAGTGTTCGGGGATCAAGGGCGGGCCTTGGCGGATCTTGCTGTAGTGTCGCTTCAATCCTTCGGCGACGGCTCCGGCGTATTCGCGGAGGATGGAGGGTTCCTGTTTGCCGTCGATCTCGCGGGTGCCTTCATAATCGCCGGCCTGGATGCGGGCGTAGTCGTGGCGGGAGTTCATCACGTAGGGCTCCATGAAGATCACGGGGCAATCGTAGAGGCGGTTGGCGAGCAGGTTGCGGGCCCACAGGTAGGGGTTGCCATCGACCATGCGGGCGTTCTTCGCGAGGGGATTGTAGGTGTAGGGCGGCAGGCCGGTGGCGGAGTAGAAGGACGCGGCGACATCCGCTCCGATGGCGGCTTCCTCGGCGTGGGTGCGCTGGAGTAGCTTGCGGAGCATCTCGTAACGCTGGTCGGCGAGGGCGATTTCCTCGTCGACGTAGCCACCATTGAGCAGCAGGTGGCAGTGGGAATGATCGGCGAGGGAAGGGCTGAGGGCATTGCCCCAGGCCTCGGCATTGAAGTGCAAGCAGAGGACCAGATCGGGCTTGAGGGTGTGGTTGACGAGGTCGGCGCGGGCGCGGATTTCGGCGGTGCGGTAGAACAAGCGCTCGGCGGTCTTGTGGAGATCGGCGCCGGCCGGGGCGGTGGCGGCGGCCTCGGCGAGCAGGGTTTCCGGGCGTAGGGTGGTGAGCGGCTCGGTGTTGTTCCGGACCAGGGTGACGGTGGCGCCGAGCGATTCGAGCTGTGGCTTCAGCAAGCGGGCGACGGCGAGGGTGAGGTCGCCCTCGCAGACCGGCGGGGCGCTGCCGATGGCGAACCAGCGCTCCTCCATCTTCGCCCATGCGCCGCCGATGTGGCCGGGATCGATGGCGATGCGGAGGCCCTCCAGCGGTCGCTCGGGCGGGGCGGGTGGGAGTTCGCGGGCGGTGCGCCAGTGGCGGGGCACGGTGGGCGAGGTGCCGGCGGGGGCGAAACGGAGGTGGAACTGGAGACCGCCATTCGGGCCATCGGCGGCGATGGTCGCCTCGTGGTCGGCAAGGGTGATGTAGTTCCGCCAGCCATCGCCGGTGGTGAAGATGTCGGTCAGCAGGTGCTCGAAATCGCCGCGGGTGATGGTCTCCTGATAGGCATCGAGGGTGGTCCAGTCCGGGGCGCTGCCGAGCGGGCCGGTGGGCTTGCGGGCGGGTGGCTGCGGTGGTTCCGGGGCGGTGTCGCCCGTTTCCACGGAGGCCAGGGCGAGCCGGAGGTCCGGCTGGCGGAAGGCGAGCCAGCCGCCGAGGCCGAGGAGGCCGGCGAGGAAGAGTGCCAGGGCTTTGGAGCAGAGCGACATGGGGGAATTCGGTTGTCGGTGGCGGGTCGGGCGTGGTTAGTTCAGCGGGTTGGCCACAGGGCCATTTACGATTTTCCGCATCATGTCCTCTCTCCGTATCTTGTTTCTGGGCGATGTCGTCGGCGAACCGGGCCGCAAGGCTGTCATCGGGCAACTGGCCCGTTTCCGCGAGGAAGAAGGTGTCGATTTCATCATCGTCAACGGTGAAAACGCCGCCGGTGGCCGCGGCATCACCCCGCGCATCACCATCGACCTGCTCCGCGCCGGCGCCGCGGTGGTGACGACCGGCGACCATGTCTGGGATCAGCCGGAAATCGTGGACTATTTCCCGACCGAACCGCGCCTGCTGCGTCCGCTGAACTACCCCGAGGGCACGCCCGGTGGCGGTTCGGTGGTGCTGGAAACCGCGAAGGGCAAGGTGGGCGTGCTGCTGGTGCAGGGGCGTTCCTTCATCCAGCCGCCGCTGGAGAACCCGTTCCTGGCCGCGGAGGTCGAGGTGGAGCGACTGCGGGCGGAGGGCGTGAATGTCATCGTCTGCGAGATCCACGCGGAAACCACGAGCGAGAAGATCGCAATGGGGCGTCTGCTGGATGGCAAGGCGTCGTTCGTGGTGGGCACCCACACGCACGTCCAGACGGCGGACGAGCGGATTTTCCCCGGTGGCACCGGTTTCCTGACCGATGCGGGCATGTGCGGGCCGGACGAATCGGTGCTGGGACGCTCGGTGGAATCCGTGGTGTGGCGTTTCCGCACCGGATTGCCGACCCGATTTCCGGTGGCGAAGGGTCCGGTGCGGCTTTGCGGGGCGATTGTGGACGTGGAAACGGAGACCGGAAAATGCATTTCGGTGCGCCGTGTTTCCGAATTGATCGAGGTTGAAGCCCCGGCAGCGGTTCCGGCGGCTCCCCAAACCCTTTGAAATCAGAGGGTCCGCGGAAATTTTCTTTCCATGTATATTTTTTTTGACAGAGTGGGCGGCTTTGTTCAACTTCCGCCCGCTTTCCCCGCCAGGGCCGACACCGGTTCCGCGGCCAGTTTCGGGATCAATACCGAGGCGGACCGCGGAATTTTTGTCCTCTAGCGGGAGAGGCGGACAACGCCAGTTGCTCGTGTAGCTCAGGGGTAGAGCGCATCCTTGGTAAGGATGAGGTCGGGGGTTCAATTCCCCCCACGAGCTCCAGCGGCGTTTTGCCGCTTTGATCCAGCAACTCTCACGCGAACCAACCAACCACCATGGCTAAAGAATCCTTCCAGCGTAACAAGCCGCACGTCAATATCGGCACCATCGGCCACGTTGACCACGGTAAGACCACCCTCACCGCCGCGATCACGAACACCCTCGCTGAAAAGGGCTTCGCGCAGGCCAAGAACTATGCCGACATCGACGCCGCTCCGGAAGAGCGCGAGCGCGGCATCACGATCAACACCGCTCACGTCGAGTACGAAACGGACATCCGCCACTACGCGCACGTCGACTGCCCGGGTCACGCCGACTATGTGAAGAACATGATCACCGGCGCCGCCCAGATGGACGGTGGTATCCTGGTGGTTTCCGCCGCTGACGGCCCGATGCCGCAGACCCGCGAGCACATCCTTCTCGCCCGCCAGGTCGGCGTGCCGGCTCTCGTGGTGTTCATGAACAAGGTTGACCTCGTCGACGACGAAGAGCTCCTTGAGCTCGTCGAGATGGAAGTTCGCGACCTCCTCTCCACCTACGAATTCCCGGGCGATGACATCCCGGTCGTGAAGGGTTCCGCCAAGGCCGCTCTCGAAGGCGACGCCAAGTATAAGGAAGCCATCCTCAAGCTGATGGAAGCCGTCGACTCCTACATCCCGGAGCCGGAGCGTCCGATCGACAAGCCCTTCCTCATGCCGATCGAAGACGTGTTCTCGATCGAAGGTCGTGGAACGGTCTGCACCGGCCGTGTCGAGCGTGGCATCATCAAGAAGATGGAAGAAGTCGAAATCGTTGGTATCCGCGACACGCAGAAGACCACCGTCACCGACATCGAAATGTTCCGCAAGCTGCTCGACGAAGGTCGTGCCGGTGACAACGTCGGTCTCCTCCTCCGCGGTCTGAAGAAGGACCAGCTTGAGCGTGGCCAGGTCATCGCCAAGCCGGGCACCGTGAAGCCGCACCGCAAGTTCAAGGGCGAAATCTACGTCCTGTCCAAGGAAGAAGGCGGTCGTCACACCCCGTTCTTCTCGAACTACCGCCCGCAGTTCTACTTCCGCACCACCGACGTGACCGGCAGCATCAAGCTTCCGGAAGGCGTTGAAATGGTGATGCCGGGCGACAACGTCAATCTTGAAGTCGAGCTCATCACCCCGATCGCCATGGAGCAGACCATGCGCTTCGCCATTCGCGAAGGTGGCCGCACCGTCGGCGCCGGCCGCGTGGGTGATATCCTTGACTAATCATTCGCGAAGAGCTTCCATTCCGCGCGCCATGCGCGGATTGGAACGCTGGATTCCGGGGCATTCCGGCTAAAAACCGGACTGCCCCGCAGTCGCCTCAACACGGCAGTAGTTCAATGGTAGAGCACCGGTCTCCAAAACCGGGTGTTGTAGGTTCGAGTCCTACCTGCCGTGCCATTTTCCCCAATCCCCAAGAAACGACTTCATGCTTTCGAAACTCGGCAGCTTCATCGGCGAAGTCAGAGGCGAACTCCACAAGGCAAGCTGGCCGTGGGAGTCCGACCCGAAGATCAAGGGCCTTAAAAAATACAAGGAGCTCATCGATTCCACCGTGGTGGTTTTGATCGCGATGGTCCTTGTCGCTGGATTCGTTCAGTTCTGGGACTTCCTCCACGTCCAGATCGTCACTTTCCTCACCAACTTCGGACGCTGAAGAGCCCCCGCCGGGCCCTTCAGTTTTCCCATTTTCATTTCTCACCTTTCCAATGCCAGCCATCCCGCCCGCCAAAGACCAGTGGTACGTGGTCCACGTCCTCTCCGGTCAGGAATCCAAGGTCCGCGAGCGCATCCTCCGCCAAGCCGAAGCCGAGGAGCTGGGTGATTGTGTTTTCGACGCCCTCGTGCCGACCGAAATGGTCTCCGAGATCCGCCGCGGCAAGAAGACCGAAACCAAGCGCAAGTTCTTCCCGGGTTACATCCTGGTGAACATGAACCTCATCACCGAAGACAACCAGCTCGTCGAGAAGGCCTGGTACTTCATCAAGGAGATGGAAGGCGTGATCGGATTCGCCGGCACCAAGGACCGCCCGATCCCGATGCGTCCGCGCGAGGTGGAAGGCATGCTCGCCCAGATCAAGGAGCGCGAAGAGAACGTCCGCCCCGCCATCAGCTTCGAAGTCGGTGACACCGTGAAGGTCGCCGACGGTCCCTTCCAGAGCCAGACCGGCATCGTGGAAGAAATCGATCCCGAGCGCGGCAAGCTCCGCGTGTCGGTCACCATCTTCGGCCGCAGCACGCCGGTTGAACTCGAATACTGGCAGGTCGAGCGCGCCTGAAGCCCTCCCGGTGCCGGACCGGTTTTACATCCGGTTCCACCCCTCTCAAGAACGCACTGTAACTCCTCATCACCATGGCCAAGGAAGTCGTCAAACTCATCAAGCTCCAGATTCCCGCCGGAGCCGCCAATCCGTCCCCGCCCGTCGGTCCCGCCCTCGGTCAGGCCGGTGTCAACATCATGGCGTTCTGCAAGGATTTCAACGCCAGCACCCAGAGCCAGTCCGGTGACATCCTCCCGGTCGTGATCTCGGTGTATAAGGACAAGACCTTCTCTTATATCACCAAGAAGCCCCCGGCAGGCAACCTTCTCAAGAAGGCGGCCGGTCTGGCCTCCGGCTCCGGTGAACCGAACAAGAAGAAGGTCGGCAAGATCTCCAAGGAAAAGCTCATGGAGGTCGTGAAGATCAAGATGCCGGACCTCAACACCAAGGACCCGGAAGCCGCCGCCCGCATCCTGGCCGGCACCGCCCGCCAGATGGGCCTCGAGATCGAAGGCTACTAAAGCTCTCAGCCGGGCGGTGAAAGCCGTCCGGCACCCGCAGGAGGGTTCCGACAAGCGGAATCCGAACGAACTGCAAACCACACACCACAATGGCCAAACACCGCAGCAAACGCTACGTCTCGGCTGTCGCGCTCGTCGAAGCCGGCAAGTCCTACTCGTTGCCCGACGCCGTCGGCACCGTGAAGAAATTCCCGGCTCCGAAGTTCGACCCCACCGTCACCATTTCCTTCCACCTCGGAGTGGATCCCCGCAAGAGCGACCAGATGGTCCGCGGTTCCGTCTCGCTGCCGCACGGCACGGGTAAGAACGTGCGCGTCGCCGTCTTCGCCCAGGGTGCCGCCGCCGAAGCCGCCAAGGCTGCCGGCGCCGAGTTCGTGGGTTACGAAGACCTCATCGCCAAGGTCCAGGGTGGCTTCACCGACTTCGATGCCGCGATCGCCACGCCGGACGCGATGACCGAAGTCCGCAAGATCGCCCGTGTCCTCGGTCCCCGCGGCCTCATGCCGAACCCGAAGACCGGCACCGTGACGGACGACGTCGCGAAGGCCGTCAAGGAAGTGAAGGCCGGTCGCGTCGACTTCAAGCTCGACAAGAACGGCAACGTTTCCGGCCCCGTCGGCAAGTCCTCTTTCTCCCCGGAACAGCTCATCGAGAACACCCAGGCGTTCGTCGACAGCGTGGTCCGTGCCAAGCCCGCCTCCGCGAAGGGCAACTACATCCAGAGCGCCACCCTCGCCGCCACCATGCTGCCGGGTCTGCCGCTTGAATCGGCCACCTACACCAAGGCCTCCGCCTAAACCACGGAACGACCATGAATCCCGATAAGAAAATCATCATCGACGGACTGCTCGACCGGGTCAACGCGTCGCCGTATGTGATCGTGATCGATTACACCGGCATGACCGTGCAGCAGTTCACCGAGCTCCGCAACCGTCTCTCGGACGGCGGCGCGAAGTGCCTCGTGGCGAAGAACAGCTACATGAAGAAGGCGCTCGCCGAAGCCGGCCTGCCGGACATCGCCGAAGGCCTCGTCGGCCAGACCGCGTTCGTCACCGGTGACAGCGAAGTCTTCGCGGCGGCCAAGGCGATCAAGAACTTCGAGAAGGAGTTCAAGAAGCCGGAAATGAAGGTGGGCATCCTCGACGGTGCCGTGCTTTCCGCCGACAAGCTCAAGGACATCGCCGACATCCCGTCCCGCGAGGCCATCCTGTCCCAGCTCCTTGGAACCATCCTCGAGCCGGCTGCCAGCATCGCCCGCGTCATCAAGGCGAAGTTCAACCCGGATTCCGACGAATCCACGGAAGAAGCTCCGGCCGAAGCGGCCGCCGAATAAACAATCTGAACAGACGGCGGTGGCATCTCCGTGCCACCGCCTGAACCCACAATGGTTCCTCGTCGGAAGGGGGCCCCTTCTGAAATGCCCGGAGCCCCGGGCGCGACGATACCGCAAAGGAGAAACACAATGGCTAATATCGAACAAATCGTTGAAGAACTCGGCAAGCTGACCGTCCTGGAAGCCGCCGACCTGGTGAAGAAGCTTGAAGAAGCGTGGGGCGTTTCCGCCGCCGCTCCTGTCGCCGTCGCCGCTGCTGCCGGCCCGGTCGAAGCTGCCGAAGAGAAGACCGAATTCGACGTCGTCATCACCGATGGTGGTGCGAACAAGATCGCGGTCATCAAGGCCGTGCGCGAAGTGTCCCCGGGCCTCGGCCTGGCCGACGCCAAGAAGCTCGTCGAAAGCGCTCCTGCCAAGGTGCTCGAAGGTGTCGCCAAGGACGCCGCCGAAGCCGCCAAGAAGAAGCTCGAAGAAGCTGGCGCCAAGATCGAACTCAAGTAAGTTCACATTCCGGATTTTCTCCAGGGCGGCCTTGTGCCGCCCTGGAGTTTCTCCGTCTCCGGCACCGGCGCGAGATTCCACATCCACCACATGAGGCATTTCGCGCCGATACCGACCGCACCTTTCATCGCCTGATTATTTCTCGCCCGAGACCGCACGCGGCTCGGGCTAAACCTGCAAGCAGCACCCCAGACACGTTATGGCCGAACGACTCTATTTCGGGAAATTTGAGGAAGTGATTGAGCCGCCGAACCTCATCGAGGTCCAGAGCCGCTCATATGAAGAGTTCCTTCAAAAAGACGTCGCCCCGGGCGAGCGCACCGATACCGGCCTCCAAGCCGTGTTCCAGGAGGTTTTCCCCATCAAGAGCTACGATGAAGCCATCGAGCTCGATTTCGTCGCGTACGACATCGAGGACCCGAAGATCACGTCGCTCGACTCGCTGCGCACCGGCGAAAGCTTCAGCGCCGCGCTGTACGTCACCTTCAAGCTGAAGGACGAGACCGGCAACAAGAAGGAGCGCGTGTACATGGGCGAACTGCCGATGATGACCCGCCGCGGCACCTTCATCATCAACGGTGCGGAGCGCGTGATCGTGTCCCAGCTCCACCGTTCGCCGGGTATCTGCTTCGAGACCTCGCAGCACCTCAACGGCAAGATGCTGCACTCCTTCCGCATCATCCCGGACCGCGGTTCCTGGCTCGAAGTGCAGTTCGACACCAACGACCTGCTCTACGTCTACCTGGACCGCCGCCGCCGCCGCCGCAAGTTCCTGGCCTCGACGTTCCTGCGCGTGCTCGGTTTCCCGACCGACCGCGACATCGTCAACAATTTCTACAAGACCGAGTCCCTCAAGCTCACCGAGCAGATGGACGAGACCGAGCTCGGCCACAAGGTGCCCTTCGAGGACATCCTGGACGGCGAACTCGTGGTCGCGAAGGCCTACGAGCCGCTCACGATCGGCATCGTCCGCCAGCTCATCGCCCTCGGCCACAAGGCGGTGGAGGTGATCGATTCCCGTGAGGATGAAATCCTGCTCAAGTCGCTCCGCAAGGACCCGGCTCGTGACGAGGAGTCCGCGCTGAAGGACATCTACCGCAAGCTGCGTCCCGGCGACCCGCCGACGGCCGCGAACGCCCGCGCGCTGCTCAAGCGCCTGTTCTTCGATGCGAAGAAGTACGACCTGACCCGCGTCGGCCGTTACAAGATCAACCAGAAGCTGGGCCTCGGCGTCGATTCCGACCAGCGCATCATGGTGCCGGAGGACTTCCTCGGCGCCGTGAAGTACCTGCTCAAGCTGAAGAAGGGCGAAGGCGTCATCGACGACATCGACCACCTCGGTTCCCGCCGTGTGCGTGCGGTGGGTGAACTCCTCGCCAACCAGTGCCGCGTGGGCCTTGCCCGCACCGAGCGCCTGGTGAAGGAGCGCATGACCCTGTTCGACGTGAACATCGAGGGCATGACCCCGCAGAAGCTGATCAACCCGAAGGCGCTTTCCGCCGTCGTGCGCGACTTCTTCGGCCGCAGCCAGCTTTCGCAGTTCATGGACCAGACCAACCCTCTGGCCGAGCTGACCCACAAGCGCCGTCTGTCCGCGCTCGGACCTGGCGGTCTGAACCGCGACCGCGCCGGCTTCGAGGTGCGTGACGTTCATCCGTCCCACTACGGCCGCATCTGTCCGATCGAGACCCCGGAAGGTCCGAACATCGGTCTGATCAACTCGATGTGCACCTACGCGCGCATCAACGAGTTCGGTTTCATCGAGACCCCGTATCGCAAGGTCACCGCCGGCAAGGTCAGCAACGAGATCGAGTATCTCACCGCCGACCAGGAGGAGAAGTTCCTCATCGCCCAGGCGAACAACCCGATCGACAAGTCCGGCAAGTTCCTCAACGACAAGGTCACCGCGCGTGAGGCGGGTGGCGAGTTCATCGAAGTCGATCCGGCGGACGTGAACTACATGGACGTTTCGCCGAAGCAGCTCGTTTCGGTGGCCGCGGGCATGATCCCGTTCCTCGAGCACGACGACGCCAACCGCGCGCTCATGGGTTCGAACATGCAGCGCCAGGGCGTGCCGCTCCTCGTTTCCGAAGCGCCGCTCGTCGGCACCGGCCTGGAAGGCAAGGCGGCGCGCGATTCCCGCGCGGTCGTCGTTTCCGAAGCGGACGGCATCGTCGCCGCCGCCACCGCGGAAATGATCGTGACCACTCCGGATGGCAAGCTGCCGGTGTCCGAGGAGAAGTTCCTCTCGGAGCCCGAGTCGGTGAAGACCAACGTGGAGAAGGGCATCATGGCCTACCCGCTGCGCAAGTTCATGCGCTCGAACGCCGGCACCTGCATCAACCAGAAGCCGATCGTCAAGCGTGGCCAGAAGATCAAGAAGGGCGACGTGCTCGCCGACGGCCCGAACACCGAGGACGGTGAACTGGCGCTCGGCCGCAACGTGCTCGTCGCGTTCATGCCTTGGAACGGCTACAACTTCGAGGACGCCATCGTGATCTCGGAGAAGGTCGTGAAGGAGGACATCTACACCTCCATCCACATCGCCGAATTCGACGTGGCCGCCCGCGACACCAAGCTGGGCCCGGAAGAAATCACCCGTGACATCCCGAACGTGGGTGAGGAAGCGCTGCGCAACCTCGACCACGACGGCATCATCCGCATCGGTGCGGAAGTGAAGCCGGGTGACATCCTGATCGGCAAGATCACGCCGAAGTCCGAAACCGAACTCGCCCCGGAAGAGCGCCTGCTGCGCGCCATCTTCGGTGAGAAGGCGGCGGACGTGAAGGACACCTCGCTGCGCGTGCCCTCCGGCGTCATCGGCATCGTTCAGGACGTCCGCGTTTCCTCGCACGGCCTCGCCAAGAAGCGTGCGGAGAAGGTCGATCCGGTCGAGCTGAAGAAGCAGCTCAAGAAGATCAACGACGAGCACAAGAAGAAGGCGGACCAGCTCACCGACCAGCTGACGGAGAAGCTCTCCGACATCCTGCTCGGCGAGAAGATCCCGCTCGACGTCGTCAACGCGCAGACCGGCGAGATCATCATCCCGGCCAACCGCAAGATCACCAAGACCCTGCTGCGCAAGCTGGCCTCGGTGCACGACCACATCGAAATCGATCCGTCCCCGATCCGGAACAAGATCCTCGAGATCATCGGTTCCTTCGAAGGCCGCTTCGCCGAACTCGACAACGAGCGCGAGCGCAAGCTCGACCAGCTCGAGTCCGGTGACGAGGTCGATCCGGGCGTGATCAAGGAGGTGAAGGTCTTCATCGCCGCCAAGCGCAAGCTCTCGGTGGGTGACAAGATGGCCGGTCGCCACGGTAACAAGGGCGTTGTCGCCATCATCGTTCCCGAGGAAGACATGCCGTTCCTTTCGGACGGCACCCCGGTCGACATCTGCCTCAACCCGCTCGGCGTGCCGTCGCGAATGAACGTCGGCCAGGTTCTTGAAACCCACCTTGGCGTCGCCGCCAAGGCCCTCGGTTTCAAGGTCGCCACGCCGATTTTCGACGGCATCAAGGAAGAGGTGATCTGGGACTTCATGTCCAAGGCCAAGCAGGTGGACGGCGTCAAGTTCATCGGCGACAAGGGCGAACTTCGCGAGCGCAAGCCGGGTGACCCGGAAGGCCGCGGCTTCACCTGGATCGGCGATGGCAAGGACGGCTCCACCGGCGGTAAGTCGACCCTCTATGACGGCCGCACCGGCGAGCCGTACCACAACCCGGTCGTGGTCGGCATGATCTACATGCTGAAGCTCGGCCACTTGGTTGCCGACAAGATCCACGCCCGTGCCGTCGGGCCGTACTCGCTCGTCACCCAGCAGCCGCTCGGTGGTAAGGCGCAATACGGTGGCCAGCGTTTCGGGGAAATGGAAGTGTGGGCGCTCGAAGCTTACGGTGCCGCCTACACCCTGCAGGAGCTCCTCACCGTCAAGTCCGACGACGTGCAGGGCCGCACCCGCATCTACGAAGCCATCGTCAAGGGCGACAACAACCTCGAGGCGGGCACGCCCGAGTCGTTCAACGTCCTTATCAAGGAAATGCAGTCGCTCGGCCTGGACGTCCGTCCCGGCAGGCGCGGATCGAGCCACGGCTCCGGTGTCACCGGCGGCGTGGACGACTTCTCGCTGGACGACCTCACCCTGTAATTTTGAGCCGCGAAACACAAACAGCCCGAACCATCCTACCACATGAGTGTTGACACCAATCTTCGCGAACTCTTCGGCGTGGACGAGCGCCCGGAAGCCTTCGACCAGGTTTCCATCACCGTGGCCTCCCCGGACACCATCCGCTCCTGGTCCAAGGGCGAGGTGAAGAACCCGGAAACCATCAACTATCGTACCTTCAAGCCCGAGAAGGGCGGTCTCTTCTGCGAGCGCATCTTCGGACCGACCCGTGACTGGGAGTGCGCCTGCGGCAAGTATAAGCGCATCAAGCACAAGGGCGTCGTGTGCGACCGTTGCGGCGTGGAAGTCACGCTGTCCCGTGTCCGCCGCGAGCGCATGGGCCACATCGAGCTCGCCGTGCCGGTGAGCCACATCTGGTTCTACAAGTGCATGCCGTCCCGCATCGGTCTGGTGCTGGACATGAGCGCCCGCCACCTCGAGCGCGTCATCTACTACGAGGACTACATCGTCACCGAGCCGGGCAACACCCCGCTCGAGCGCGGCCAGCTCCTCACCGAGACCGAACTCCGCGAGGCGGAGGACGCCTACGGTGAAGACACCTTCCGCGCCGGCATGGGCGCCGAGGCGATCCAGGACCTGCTCAAGCAGATCGACCTGGCCGACCTCGCGATCAAGCTGGAGCAGGAGCTCGGCACCACCCGTTCGAAGCAGAACAAGAAGAAGCTCTCCAAGCGCCTCAAGATCGCCCAGGGCTTCGCCGGTTCCAAGTCCCGCCCGGAGTGGATGATCCAGACCGTGCTTCCCGTGATCCCGCCGGACCTTCGTCCGCTGGTTCCGCTGGAAGGCGGCCGTTTCGCCACCTCCGACCTGAACGACCTGTATCGCCGCGTCATCAACCGCAACAACCGCCTGAAGAACCTCCTCCAGCTCAAGACGCCGGAGGTCATCATCCGCAACGAAAAGCGGATGCTTCAGGAAGCCGTTGACGCGTTGTTCGACAACGGCCGCCACGGCCGCGCCGTGACCGGCGCCGGCAACCGTCCGCTCAAGTCCCTCAGCGACATGCTGAAGGGCAAGGGCGGCCGTTTCCGCCAGAACCTGCTCGGCAAGCGTGTCGACTACTCCGGCCGTTCCGTCATCGTCATCGGTCCGGACCTCAAGCTCAACCAGTGCGGTCTTCCCAAGAAGATGGCGCTGACCTTGTTCGAACCGTTCATCATCCGCCGCCTGAAGGAACTGGGCTACTGCCACACGGTTCGCTCGGCCAAGAAGATGATCGACCGCAAGACCCCGGAGGTGTGGGACATCCTCGCCGAAGTGACCAAGGGTCACCCGGTGATGCTGAACCGCGCTCCGACGCTCCACCGCCTGTCAATCCAGGCGTTCGAGCCGAAGCTCATCGAAGGCGAGGCCATCCGCGTCCACCCGCTCGTCTGCACGGCGTACAACGCCGACTTCGACGGTGACCAGATGGCCGTGCACGTCCCGCTCTCGGTCGAGGCCCAGATGGAAGCGCGCCAGCTCATGCTCGCGCCGAACAACATCTTCTCGCCCGCGTCCGGCCGCCCGATTACGACCCCGTCGCAGGACATCATTCTGGGTTCCTACTACCTGAGCTGGGCCCCGGTCCGCACTCAGAAGGACCGCGAGAAGCAGGAGCACCTGCCGTTGTTCGAGAACTCCTCGGAAGTCGAGTTCGCGATCGCCGCGCGCAAGGTGAAGTATCACTCCTGGATCCGCATCCGTAACCCCGACTTCGGCAAGGACTCGGTCTACGGCGACAAGGAATCGAAGATCATCGAGACCACCCCGGGTCGTGTCCGCTTCAATGAGATCTGGCCCGAAGGGCTGGGCTTCATCAACAAGAACGTGACCAAGAAGGTCATGGCGGACATCATCTGGCGTTGCTACCAGGTCGGCGGCAAGAAGAAGACCGTCGAGACCCTGGACTCCCTCAAGAGCCTCGGCTTCCGCGAAGCGTCCCGCTCGGGTGCCTCCATCGGTATCGTCGACATGGTGATCCCGGAAGAGAAGCCGGAGATCATCAGCAAGGCCTACGAGGAGGTCAACAAGGTCACCAAGCAGTACCGCAACGGTGTCATCACCGATGGCGAGCGCTACCAGAAGGTCGTCGACATCTGGACGCAGGCCACCGACGCCATCGCCAACAAGCTTTACAGCAAGTTGGAGCACAACGACGGCAAGGGCCTCAGCCCGCTGTTCATGATGGTGGACTCCGGTGCCCGTGGTAACAAGTCGCAGATCAAGCAGCTCGGCGGTATGCGCGGCCTCATGGCCAAGCCGTCCGGTGAAATTATCGAGCGTCCGATTATCTCGAACTTCCGCGAGGGCCTGTCCGTGCTCGAGTACTTCATCTCGACCCACGGTGCCCGCAAGGGTCTGTCCGACACCGCTCTGAAGACCGCCGACTCGGGTTACATGACCCGCAAGCTGGTGGACGTGGCGCAGGACGTCATCGTCACCAAGCCGGATTGCGGCACCGCCAACGGCATCCTTGTCCGCGCCATCTATGACGGCGATGAAGAGGCCGCCTCGCTGGCGCTGCGCGTCTACGGCCGCGTGTCGTGCGAGCAGGTCAAGGATCCGGTCACTGGCCAGATCATTGTCGATGTCGACGATGAGATCACCGAGAAGCAGGCCCAGGCCATCGAGCGCATCGGTTACGAGCAGCTCAAGATCCGCTCCGTGCTCACGTGCGAATCGGACCGCGGTTGCTGCGCCCGCTGCTACGGCCTGAACCTCGCCACCGGCAAGACGGTGAAGATCGGCGAAGCGGTCGGCATCATCGCCGCCCAGTCGATCGGCGAGCCCGGCACCCAGCTCACCATGCGTACGTTCCACGTCGGTGGTGTGGCGGCGGCGACCTTCAAGCAGCCGATCATCAAGGCGAAGAACACCGGTGTGGTGGTTTACAAGGACCTCCGCACCGTCCAGTCCGCCGAAGGCAACTGGGTCGTCCTCAACAAGAACGGCACGCTGTCCGTTCGCGACAAGGACGGTCTGGAGCTCGAGTCCCACAACATCGTCATCGGTTCCGTGATCTCGATCAAGGACGGCGACGACGTGAAGAAGACCGACGTGATCGCCACCTGGGACCCGTACAACGTGCCGATTCTCACCGAGAAGTCCGGCAAGGTTGAGTTCCGCGACATGATCGCGGGCATCACCGTCCAGTCCGAGACCGACAAGGAAACGGGCAAGAAGGGGATGATGGTCACGGACCACAAGGAAGACCTCCATCCGCAGGTCGTCATCGTGGACGTGAAGACCAAGGAAGTGAAAGCCTCCTACTCGATCCCGGTCGGCGCCCACCTTTCCGTCAAGGAAGGCGAGGAGGTCACGGGCGGCACGCTGCTCGCCAAGACCCCGCGCAAGGTGGCCCGCACCAAGGACATCACCGGTGGTCTGCCGCGTGTGGCCGAGCTGTTCGAAGCCCGCAAGCCGAAGGACGCCTGCGTCATCGCGAAGATCGAGGGCGAGGTCTCCTTCGGGGGCAACGTCCGCGGCAAGAAGAAGGTCATCGTGACCGATTCCACCACCGGCGAGCAGGTCGAGCACCTTGTGCCGATGGGCAAGCACATCATCGTGACCGAAGGCGACCGCGTGCACCGCGGTGACCAGATCACCGAAGGCCCCGTGTCCCCGGAAGACCTCCTCGAGGCTTGCGGCGCGCAGGAGCTCCAGGAGCACCTGGTCAACGAAGTGCAGTCCGTCTACCGCGTCCAGGGCGTGGAAATCAACGACAAGCACATCGAGATCATCATCCGCCAGATGCTGCGCAAGGTGAAGATCACCGACCCGGGCGACGCCGACCAGCTCCTCTGGGGCGACCAGATCGACCGCACGACCTTCAAGAAGATCAATGCGGAGATCGTCGCCAGCGGTGGCAAGCCGGCGGAAGCCGAACCGGTGCTGCTCGGCATCACCAAGGCCTCGCTCGAAACCGACTCGTTCATCTCGGCGGCGTCCTTCCAGGACACCACCCGCGTGCTGACCGAAGCGGCGACCCTCGGCAAGGTGGACTACCTCACGGGCTTCAAGGAGAACGTGATCATGGGCCACCTGATTCCGGCGGGTTCCGGCTTCGATTGCCACCGCGACGTCGAGGTCGAGTTCACGGTCGAAGAGCCGGAGCCGATTTTCCACGAGCCGGAGCCGGCCGTGGACGAGGACGCCCGCACCGCTTGATCCGATAGCATTCACAAACGCCCGGCCGCCGAAAGGTGGCCGGGCGTTTTGTTTTGGGCTGTAGCTCTAACTTTTTCAGCCACGGAGTGGCGTCGGATCGTAGCCGTGGGTTTCCAACCCACGGACTCTGCGTGGGAACATCCGGAGTCGCAGAGCGACGATGGAAAGGCTCGATGGCTGGGCGCGAACCCTGCGTGGGAATGGGAAAATCCACCCAGCCCTCGCTCTCCCGACCGCGGCTACCCGTCAAAGAGGGCTGATTTGGAACTGAGCGAGATCAGCCACCCGCCGCGAGGGTCACGATCTCGACCCGGTCGCCAGTGTTCACCTGGGTGGCGGGGAAATCGCGGGGGAAGATCGCTTCCAGGTTCAGTTCCACCACCACCGGCTTGCCGCCCAGACCGACCTCCTGCAACAGGCGCTCGATCGAGACCGGTGCGGCGAGTTCGTGGGCTTGTCCGTTGAGGGTGATCTGCATGGGCCGTCGATAGCGCCGGATCGGGCGGAGCGGAAATGGAAAATCACGCCCGCCACTGCGAGAGTTGCTCGGGGAAGGGGCAGCGCTCGCACTCGCTGACATCCTCGAGACAGAAGTCGTGGTAGATCTGAATCAGGGCCTGGTGGTGGGCGACCTTCTGGAACCACGGCTTCGCGTGCTCCAGCGAGCCGAAGAGGCGCAGGCCGCAGCGTTTCACGTGCTCGTTCGGCGCGCTGGCGCGGAGTTTCCAGTAGGAGTTGAAATCGAAGCGTTCGTCTTCGAGCAAGGCCACCGGCACCAAATGGTTGGCCAGCAGTTCCAAGCCCTGCGAGCGGCCGAACAAGGCGACGGGGCGTGAGGTGGGGGCGGAGGTGAGCGTGTGGCGGCGTTCCCAGAAAGCGTGGTTGAGCTCTTCCAGGAATGCGAGCACCGGTTCCGGGTGGAACGGGCGGGCCAGTGCGACACGGCGGTATTTCGGCCAGACGGACACCAAGGCGGAAAGGGCGCCGGCGCGGCGGTGGGGATGATTGGCCGGGCGATGGCCGTGGAGCTTCCACGGGATCACCCGGGCGTCGCCGGTTTCAAAGCGGCCGCGCTGCTTCCACCAGGAGTCCCACAGGCCGCGCAGGTAATCGCGGGTGTCGGACGGGGCTTTCTCATGGAGCACGGGAGAAAGGAAACCCGCGGTGCCGAAAAGCAGCGCCTCGTGATCGGTTTCCTCCTTCATCGCCGAGAGCGGCGCGCGCTGGGCGAGCAGGCGCATGGCGAGCGAATTGCCCCGGTAGCCGAGGGTTTCCGCCGTGGCTTGGAACAGCGCGGCATCCCGGCCATGGGCATCGGCGGTGCGTAGAAAGCGTGCGGCCTTGCGTGCGGCGCGATGGGTGGAGGCCTCCTCCAGCAGGCGGCTCACGGCGACGCTGTCCATGCCCGCGAGTGGACGGACACAGCGACCAGGCCGGGCGATGGCGATCTCGCGGCGGGGTAGGTTGAGAGCGTCTTCCAACAGCAAGTGCGGGACCTCGATCCTCGGCACCTCGCGGTGATCGCAGTCGCGGGTGAATTGATCCTGGGGTGAACCTCGGAACACAACGTGGAGGGCGACGTCCCGGTAGGACGGATTGCCGGAATGGCCATGGCGTTCCCAATCCTCCGCTTCCGGGTCCAATTCGATCGCGCCGGTCTTCAGCGTGCCGTTGATCTCGACGGCGGCGTGGATGAAATCCGGGCCCGCCGAGCGGTTCCATTCGCCGAATTGAACGATCCGGACCGTGTTCCCCGCGGTGGTGGTGAAGTTCCGTCCGAATGCTCCGGCGAACCACAGCGCCTGCAGCTCCAGCTCGGGAGGCAGCGGCCGGGCGAGCGGCTCGGCCAGGATAGCGGGAGCGAACGCGTGCTCGATGAGGCGGGTGTAGCTCATTTCGCCTGTGGGACTTTAGTCGGATCCGCGGGTGGTGGCGGCGGCGGATCGAGGATATTGAGCCAGCCGGTGAGGGCGTCCGCGTCTGGAAGGGCAGCGTAAATCGCGCGGGCATCCCGGAGAGCCTGCACGGCTTCGTTTTTCCGGCCGAGCGTGCGGTCGATCGAGATGATGTTGAATTCCTGCCTCAGCTTGTCGGATGCGCCCGTGTAATTTCCCTTGGCGGTCGTGAACCAGTTCTTCGCCTGGTCGTTCAGGCTGATCGCGCGCAGCCGCAGGCCGAGGGCTTCGGCCAGAATGCCGCTGTGGGTGCGGTCGGCCGCCTTGGCCAACTGGTCCTGGAGTTCCGCCGGTTGGCTGTCCCATTGCAGGGATGCCATGCGCAGAGCACGGTAGTCGTTGTCGGCGGGCTGCTTGTCGCCGCTGCCATCGAGATGGAGGAAGGGGCGGTAGAGCGGATCGCCGAACACCACGCCCTGCCAGGAAAGCGCGGGCATGGCGGCGTAGGCGGCCTCCGCGAAGGTGGAGCCATCGAGCAAGCGCTTGTGGAGGATATCGAAGTAGTGGGTGATGCCGAGGTAGGGTTCGTAGGTGTTGCCGATGGTGCAGCAGGCTCCGCGTTCCAACAGGGCGGCGCTCCAGTTCCGGTTCGCGTCGCGGATCTGTTCCGCGCTGAAGGAGTGGAGGTGCATGGCCACCGCGCCGGGCCGGAAATGGAACCGGGTATTGAGGAACGGCCCGTTCACATTCCACTCGTACCACCCGTAGTAGAGGGAGGCATCCGTCATCGGATAGTTCGTCGGGAAGGTGTCGTTGAAGCGGTCGACCACCGTGGGAATGCCGGTGGCCAGGTTCGCCTTCGCGACGTTCTCCAGCCATGTGTCGCCCTCCGGGATCTTGTTCGCGATGTCCACGTAGGCACGGCCCCACAGGCCGGTTTTCTCCGTGGCCACGGCGTCCTTGATCATGCGCTCGCAGGTTTCCCAGGTGGCGGCATCGATGCGGGCGACGAGGACGAGGAAGGGCATGTTTGCCTCGGCGAAGGGCTTTTCGCTCTTGAAGTAGGCGTTGTTGATGACGCCTTCCGTGGGCAGTCCCTGGATGCCGAAGGCGGCGAGCTCCGAGTCCACCGCGGCCTCGTTGCGGCCCACGAAGGGCTTTTGCAGGTCGATGGGCGGCGGGTTGACGGTGGTGGTCTTGATCCGCAGCGGCACACCGCGCATCACGGCGATGTAGCGGATCTTGTTCTGGACCGGCAGCGTCAGGTTTTCCTGGTTCTTGCCCAGCTTCCACCATCCGCGGGAATCGAAGGTCTCTCGGAGCGGTTTGACGAGCTTGGTGTTGTATTCATCCCGGGTGATGTCATCGGCTTTCGGGAGATCGAGGCCGACGAGATTGGACTCCGGGATCTCCCGTGCGGCCCGGTAGGTCTCCGCGAGCTTCACGGATTCCGGGACCGACTTGTTGAAAAGGATCGCGACGGAGGCCGGATCGGGCGTGGCCGCGAAGGCGGAACCGGCCAGCAGGAGGAATAGGATGAACCTCATCACGGGAACGATGGCAGGTTCAGGCGGAGCGGGCCAAGCTCAACTTCAGCCCATCATAGGCCACTTTTACGTGGCGCGGCAGGGTGGACTCCAGGGTGGCGTGCTCGTTGTTATGTCCGAGATGGGTCAACCATGCCTCGCGGGCCTTCACCTCGCCGATGGCGGCGAGGGCTTCCTCGTTCGAGAAATGGGTGGCGTGCGGCTGGGGCTGGAGGGCATCGAGAATGAGCACGTCGATGCCTAGGATCGCGGTTTGGGTGACAGGCGGGAAGGCCTTCACGTCCGGGAAGTAGGCCGCCGACTTGAAGCCGGGATATTCGAACAGGAAGCCCACCGTTTCCACGGAGGCGTGTTGGACCGGCAGCGGGGTGACCTTGAGCTTGCCGTAGAAAAACGGACCCTCGATCAGCTTGGGATCCGGTTTCACGTAGCCGCGGTAGGTATTGGCGGTGGAGAAGGCCCAGGCGAACATGGTGCGCAGCGTGGCCATGCACTCGGCGGTGGCGTGCATTGGCAGGGCACCCTCGCGATGCCAGCAGAAGGCGCGAAGGTCGTCGAAGCCGGTCACGTGGTCGAGGTGGCCGTGGGTGTAGAGCACGGCATCGACGGTGCGGAGCTTTTCGCGCAGTGCCTGCTGGCGCAGGTCCGGCCCGGAATCCACCAGCAGGGTCACTTCCGGGGTCTGGACCAGGATCGAGGAACGGGTCCGAACGTTACGGGGGTCGGTGGATTGGCAAGTCTCACATCCACAGCCGATGACGGGAATCCCCGTGGAGGTTCCGGTGCCCAGAAAGGTGAGGGTGAAGTCGTCCGTCATGAAATCCACTGGCAGGCTGGCACAAGGAAGATGGGTCCGCAACGGTGCGGGACAGCCAGGGTGGAAAAGCCCGGGGAGGCCGCCACTTTGTCATTTCCGGAGGCCGTGGCGGTCACCAGCATGGTTCGGACGATGCGGGTTCTGATTCACACGATTGGCAGCGCGGGCGATGTCCATCCGTTCATCGGCGTGGGAGCGGCGCTGAAGGCGCGCGGGCACGAGGTGCATGTGATCACCGGTGCGGTGTTCGAGCGCGCGGTGCGGGACAGTGGGCTGGAGTTCCACCCCCTGGGCACGACCGAGGACTTCGACCGCCTGCGGGGCAACCCGGATCTCTGGCACCCGCGGAAGGCCTTCAAGGTCATCATCCAGGGGGCGGCCGATCCGAGCTACGCGCCGATCCTGGAGATCACAAGGAAGCTGCACGATCCCGGCAACACGGTGATACTCGCCAGCTCGCTGGCGTTCGGAGCGCGGAATGCCCGTGAGCTGTTGGGCATCCCGATGGCCACGGTGCATCTGGCTCCGTCGTTGTTTCCCAGTGTCCACCGCCAGCCGGAGCTGCATGGGATGATCTTCGGCCAGAAGGCTCCGCGTGTTCTCAAGGCGATCCAATGGTGGTTCGGCGGCAGGGTGGTGGATCACCATGTGCTGCCCGGTTTGAACCGTTTCCGGCGGGAGCACGGATTGCCTCCCGCGCGGAACCTGCTGCGGGACTGGTGGCATTCGCCGGACCGGGTGATCGCGTTGTTTCCGGAATGGTTCGCGTCACCGCAGCCGGATTGGCCGCGGCAGACGCGGGTGACCGGGTTTCCGTTGTTCGATGAACGGGGCATCCGCGAGGTGCCGGAGGCGGTGCGGGAGTTTCTGGACGCGGGCGAGCCACCGGTGATTTTTACGCCGGGCAGCGCGATGGCGCACGGGGATGTGTTTTTCCGCGAGGCCGTGAAGGCGCTCAAACGCACCGGACGCAGGGGCATCCTGCTCTCGCCGTTCATCGAGACCATTCCCGCGGATCTGCCGGACCATGTCCGCCATTTCTCCTACGTGCCCTTCAGCGAGGTCCTGCCGCGGGCGGCGGCGCTGGTTTATCACGGCGGCATCGGCACCTGCGCGCAGGCGCTGCGGGCGGGCATCCCGCACTTGGTGCAGCCGATGGCGCACGATCAATTGGATACGCTGAGCCGTGTCAGGGATCTCGGCGTGGGGCTCGGCCTGGTGCCAGCGAAGTTCACCGACCAGCGGATCGCCGCGGTGCTGGACCGTTTGTTGACCGATCCGGGATTCAAGACGCGGGCGCTGGAGGTTGCCCGGCGTTTCGAGCCGGAGGCGTGGTTGCGGCGGACCTGCGAGGAGGTGGAGGCCCTGGGGGCTCAAGGACCTGCCCGGTAGATGAGGGCGCAGCGTTCCGCGGTGGCGAAGTCCATGACGATGACGCCGCGGTGGCCGCGGGGATGGGCTTTGAAATAGTCCGTGAGCTTGCGGTTCACCCCGTCTGAAACGGCGGGGATGTTCGGCAGTCCGAGCCGGCTGCCGGTGGCGCTGGAGAAATTCAGGTAGAGCGTGTCCGGGTTTCCGGAGGTGGATTCGCGGAGCAGGCTTTCGACATGGGGCCACTTGGCGTCCGCGTCCGGGCATTGGTAGCGGTCCTGGATGCGCAGGAGGCCGGTGTTGAAGGTGGCGTTGTCGGTCCAGCCGGTGGCGGCGATGCCCTTGGGCTGGGTGGTCGCGGAGAACCGGCGGAGCAGGATCATCTTGCCCCTCGTCTGGCCTACGGTCGGCAGGGTGGCCTGCAGGAACCACGGGGCCGGGTTTTTCGCAACGTAGGCGTCGAAGGTCTGTTCGAAGGTTCGGCTGTTTCCGGACGGGGTGAACTCCTCCTTGATCGAGAGGATCACGCATTCCGAGGGATGGTCCTTGAGGAAGCCCTGTACGGACTCCAGCACGCCCTCGAAATTCAGGTTCTGATAGATCGCGCCGTGGTGGATGACAAAGGCATCGCGCAGGTGGCGGCAGCGGATGTCGAGGAAACGGACCCCGGCGTTCAATTGGTCCGCGATCGAGAGGTCCTGGCATTTCGCGGTGCCGGGCACAGGCTCCACGGTGGCTCCGGAGTCATGGGTGCCGGGGATCGAGAGGGCGGAGAGGCGGGTATCGTCCGGCACCGCCTTCATCCAATCATGGCCGGTCACCTCCGCCGGTAGGGGCGGGGAAAGGAGCAGCAGGGCACCCAACAGGAGCGGTTTCATGGACTTGTGGAGGTGTCCCGGAGCGTGGCCGCCGCGGGCGGCAGGTCAAGTTCCCGGCCCGCGAAATCGTCAGTCGCCGGAGATTGATTCCCGGCCCGGGCTTGGCATGATGCCGCCGCCTCCGGGAACCGCATGCTCACCCTGCTGAAAATCCGCAATCTCGCCCTCGTCGATGAACTCACCTGGGAGCTCGGCTCCGGCCTTGTCGGCGTGACCGGCGAGACCGGCGCGGGCAAGTCGGTGATCGTCGGCGCGCTCAAACTCGTGCTCGGGGAACGCGCCGACAAGGGCCTGATCCGCACCGGCGAGGATGCCTGCACGGTGGAGGCGATCTTCAGCCTGAACGATTCCACGGCGATCGATGCGATCCTGGAAGAGGGGGGCTTGTCCGCCAGCGATGGCGACCTGATCGTGCGCCGCACAGTGGGCCAGACGGCGAACCGCCAGTTCGTGAACGATTCGCCGGTGACGCTGGCGATGTTGAAGAAGCTCGGCGAGCACCTCGTGGATCTCCATGGCCCGCACGACCACCAGTCGCTGCTGTCCACCGAGCGCCAGCTTTCGATGGTGGATGCCTACGCTGGCGCGGAAAGCAGCCTCTCCATCTGGCGCGAGGCCTGGCGCGATTGGCGTTCGAAGGTCACGGAGCTCGATGAACTGCGCCGCGCGGAAAACGCCAGCGAGCAGGAGCTGGAGCTGCTGCGCTACCAGGTTTCCGAAATCGACGCCGCGAACCTGAAGCCGGGCGAGGAAAACGACCTCGAGGACCGCTGGCGCCGTGCCGTGAATGCCTCCCGGTTGGTGGAAGCCTCCGGGGCCGCGATCGGCTCGCTTTCGAACGACGATGGCATTCTGGAACGTCTCGGCGAGGTCCAGCGGCTCGTGCGCGAACTGGAGAAGCTCGATCCCTCTGTGGCCGAGCGTACCGGCGGGCTGGAAACCGCGGTGCTGGAGCTCCAGGAGCTGGAACGCTCGCTGGCGGAATACGGCGAGGAGCTGGACATCGATCCCGAGGAAGCCGCGGCGCTCGAGGAGCGCGTGAATCTCATCGAATCGCTGAAGCGGAAATACGGCCCCACGGTGGCCGATGTGGTCGAGCGCCGCGATGCCGCCGCCACCCGCCTCGACACCATCGAGAACCGCGGCGAGAAGCTGGAGAAGCTCACCGCCGAGGTCGCCGCGTGCCGCGCCAAGCTCGATGCCGCGGGCAAGTCGTTGACTGCCGCGCGCAAGAAAATCGCGCCGAAGCTGGCCAAGGAAATCGCGGTCCAACTCAAGGATCTCGGTTTCAAGCAATCGTCCTTCGATGTCCAGGTAGTGCCGCTGGCCGAGCCCGGTCCGCAGGGCTACGAGGGCGTGGAGTTCCAGTTCGGACCCAACCCCGGCGAACCGCTGCTGCCGCTGCGCCAGATCGCGTCCAGCGGTGAAATCAGCCGCGTGATGCTGGCGGTGAAGAGCGCGCTCGCCGAGCAGGACGCCACGCCGCTGATGGTGTTCGACGAGATCGACGCCAACGTCGGCGGCGAGGTGGCGCGTGCCGTGGGGCTGAAGATGGCCGCACTGGGTACCCGCCACCAGGTGGTGTCGATCACCCATTTCCCGCAGGTCGCGGCCACGGCGGCGCACCATTTCGTGGTCGAGAAGGAAGTGGCGAACGGCCGCACCCGCTCGCGCCTCTATCCGGTGTCCGGCGAGGCACGCATCCGCGAACTCGTGCGCATGCTCGGCGGTGGCGGCGAGCAGGCCCGCGCGATGGCCGCCAGCCTGCTGGAGAACGCATGAAACGCTCGCCGCGCACGTTCAAGGCGGTGCCGGAGCAGATGGAGGTTCCGTCGGGCGAGCTGGCGCGTGAGCTGGGATTGCCGTGGAAGCAGACCGGCATGCCGCGCCTGCTGATCGGCCGCCGCGAGTGGGTCGGTTTGCCGGATCTCGGCATCTCGCCGCTCAATGCGAAGACCGACAGCGGCGCGCGGTCCTCGTCCCTGCACGCGGAGGACATGGTGCTGTCCGAGGATGGCGCGCGTGTCACATTCGTCACAGTCAACCACTATGGGGATCGTATTTCCTGCGAGGCTCCGGTGGTGGCGACGAAGAAGGTCCGCAGCTCCTCCGGCACGGCGAAGAAACGCGTTTTCATCGAGACAAAAGCCGTGCTTGCAGGCGGTTTCACCTGTGCGATCCGTCTCAGCCTCGCCAACCGTTCGGTGATGAGGTGCCCGATGCTGATCGGCCGCCGCGCCCTCTCCGGATTTTTTCTCATTGACCCGCAGTCCTCCCATTTGTTGGGAGGCGTGCGCGATCTCGAACACTTTGTTCCGGGCACCCGTCCCTCATGAAAATTCTCATCCTTTCCCGCAACGCCCAGTTATACAGCACCGACGCGCTCGTGCGCGCCGCCGAGGCCCGCGGGCACGAAGTCCGGGTGGTGGACTATCTCCGCTGTTACATGAACATCACCTCCCGGAAGCCGAAGATCTATGTCGACGGGGAGGAACTCCAGGCGGACGCGGTGATCCCGCGCATCGCGGCCTCGCACACCTTCTACGGCAATGCCGTGGTGCGGCAGTTCGAGATGATGGGCGTGTTCACCGTGAACGATTCGGTGGCGATCGCGCGTTCCCGCGACAAGCTGCGCTCGATGCAGCTCCTGGCGCGCAAGGGCGTGGGCCTGCCGGTCACCGCCTTCGCCCACCACACGGACGCCACCAACGAGCTGATCAAGATGTGCGGCGGCGCGCCGCTGGTGATCAAGCTGCTGGAAGGCACCCAGGGTGCGGGCGTGGTGCTCGCGGAGACCAAGAACACCGCCCAATCGGTGATCGAGGCGTTCAAGGCCGGTAACATGAACATCCTCGTGCAGGAGTTCATCCAGGAGGCGAAGGGCGCGGACATCCGCTGCATCGTCGTCGGCGGGAAGGTCGTGGCGGCGATGAAGCGCCAGGCCGCGGAGGGCGAGTTCCGCTCGAACCTGCACCGCGGCGGCGTGGCCGAGAAGGTGAAGATTTCCCCGGAGGAACGCGCCGTGGCCTGCCGCGCCGCGAAGGCGATGGGGCTGAATGTCGCGGGTGTCGACCTGCTGCGCTCGAACCACGGTCCGGTGGTGATGGAGGTGAACTCCTCGCCGGGGCTGGAAGGCATCGAGCAATGCTCGGGCAAGGACGTGTCCGGCATGATCATCGAGTTCATCGAACGCACCGCCGCGAATCCGCCGAAGGCGGGGGATGCGGTGAAGTAGTCGCGCAAGTTTCCAACTTGCGGCCGGGCGAGCGGATTTGCTCCGTCGGATCGATGATCTTCCTGCAATCCGCCGCTCCCATGAACAAGTTGAAAACTTGTTCTACTTCCGCCGCAGGCGGCGGGTGAGCTTGTAGCCGGCCCAGACCAGTCCGAGGCCCACCACCGAGCCGCCGCCCCACACCCACCACGGCAACGGCACGCGGCCCTTGAGGCGCGTGACCAGCGGGCGCTTGAGGCCCTCGGCGAGCGTGTAATCCCACACCAGGGTCTTGCCGCCGTCTTCGGTGCGGGTGGCGTTGGATTCCAGCGGGACCTCGGGAAGGTGCATCACGTAAACCAGACGGCGGCCGTCGATTTCCTTCCTCGGCAAGAAGAGACCGCCGATGAGGGCGCGGTTCGGGCTGATGGTGCGGGTCAGTTCCACATCCAGGCCATCCCGTTTCACCTCGACGACTCCGGCGAGGTGTTGGAACGGGGCGGGCATGCCCTTGGATTTCTCCGGCTTGGAGAGATCGACGATTTTCAGGACCGAAGCGCAGGACACCCGGATGTGGATGGTGGTGCGGTCGTCGTGCTGGGTGATCTCAAGGGTCTCGCAACGCACCTCGGGGGATTCCTTCAGCCAGTCGTCCACGCTGCCGCGGATCTTTGTTTCACCCCCGCCGAGGCGGACGGTGGTGGTGGGAACATCGTAGGTCGCCTCGAAGGTGGCCGCGCCTTCCTTGGTCAGCCACAGTTCCTCCTTCGCATCGAAACAGGACGTCAGCAGCGCGGCGATGGCGCAGAGGGCGGCGGTGAGGAGGACTCGCATGCGGCGGTCATTCCTATAGCAGATTTCCCCTCTTTGAACAGAGGGCTTCAGATATCGAAGAGGATGACCGCTTGGAGCTTGTTTGGGAAACAACTCTAGTTCGTAGGGCGGGAACCCTTTGGACAGAATTAACAGAATTTTCAGAATTCACAAAAATGAAGAGGAGACTCCGTGTCTTCGGCTTGAAGGGGCCTTTGAAGGCGTTCCGTAAATTCTGAGAATTTTGTCAATTCTGTCTGAGTCTGCTCCAGATTCTTCCGACGCTATTTTCCGAACGGGCTCTCAAACCAATTCCCCGGCGATCGGATCGACCAACGCCGAGCCCTCTTCGGTGAGGATGAGCCTGCCGTCCTGGATGGTGGCATAGCCGGAATCCACCAGCGACTGGAGCGTTTCCGCGCGGCTGTCGACGCGGTCGAGCGGGATGCCTTCGCGGGTCCGCAAGCCGAGGGCGATGCGTTCGATCCGCCAGGCTTCCGGATCGATCGCCTCACTGCCGGTGATGGCGTTGCCGATGGCGGTCACCATCTCCACGTAGCGCGCGGTGTCGGCGATGTTCTGGGAGCGGACCCGCTCGATGGTGGAAACGGCGGAGGGCCCGAGGCCGATGTAGTCCTCGCCCTGCCAGTAGCCGCGGTTGTGCGACGAATGGTGGCCGGGCCGGGCGTAGTTCGAGGTCTCGTAGTGGTCGTAACCCGCCTCCGTGAGCAGGCGGTGGGCGAGGTGGAAGAACGACGCGTCACGGTCCTCGTCCGCGTCCATGTCGCCGCGCTTCAGCGATTCGAAGAAGGCGGTGTCCTCCTCGTAGGTGAGGTTGTAGGCGGAAACGTGGTCCGGTAGCAGCGAGATGGTGCGTTCGAGCGTGGCGCGCCAATCGTCGATGGACTGGCCGGGGATCGAGAACATCAGGTCGATGTTCACCGAGGGCATGCCGGCCTCGCGCAGGATGGTCACGGCTTCCGCGGCTTGGTCCGGGTCGTGTTCACGGCCGAGTGTCTTGAGGACGTGCGGTGTGAACGACTGGATGCCGAGCGACACGCGGGTTACGCCGAGTTCGCGGAAGAGCCGGGCTTTCGTCAGATCGAACGTCGCGGGGTTGGCCTCCATCGTGACCTCGTCGAGCGCCGTGAAATCGAGCTGGGCCCGCAGCGCGCCGAACAGCCGCTCCAGATGGGTCGGGGACAGCATCGAGGGCGTGCCGCCGCCGAGGTAGAGCGTGCGGGGCTTTTCCGTGAGCCCCGGCAGCCGGTGCGCGGCCTCCTTGCCGAGGGCGTCGACGAACGCTCCGATCGGCGTGGAGCCGGGGGTATGCTTGTAGAACGAGCAATACGGGCAGACGCGGTGGCAGAACGGGATATGGAGGTAGGCGAGCAAGTGCGGGGGAAATTCGACCTCCCGGGCGCGGAATGCGAAACCAAATTCGGTGCGGCGGTTGAAAATCGCGGTGGGTGGTTGAAATGGCCGTGCCGGGCTGGTTGGGTGGCGCCCGTGAAGGGGGATCTGGCCACGGATGTGCTGAAGGGGGTGTCGCGCTCGTTTTATCTGACGCTGCGGCTGCTTCCCGGACCGATGCGCCACGGGGCCAGCCTCGGTTACCTGCTCGCCCGTACCAGCGACACCCTCGCGGACACCGCGGCGGTGCCAGTGGCCGATCGCCTGGCCCTGCTCGATGCCTACGGTGCGGCGGTGGCCGGGAAAGGCGGCGCTCCGGCGTGGCCGGAAAATCTGCTCGCCACCGCGGAGCCGAAAGAAGTCGTGCTCCTCCAGCGATCGGATGAAGTGCTGGCCGCCTTGGGGGAAACTTCCGAGGTGGAGCGGGCTCTCATCCGCGAGGTGCTGGAGGTGATCGTTTCGGGGCAGCGGCTCGATCTGGAGCGGTTCACCGGAGCGACGCCCGCGGAGCCGGTGTCCCTGCCGGACGATGCCGCGGTGGAGGATTACGCGTGGCGGGTGGCCGGGTGCGTTGGCGGGTTCTGGACGAAACTGGGGTTCGCGACGCTCGGGGAAGGGTACTCCACCGCGTCCCAGGAGGAGCTGCTGGAACGCGGCATCGCCTATGGAAAGGGGCTCCAATTGGTGAACATCCTCCGCGACCTGCCGCGGGATCTGGCCTCGGGGCGCTGCTATCTGCCGGTCGATGAACCATGGGACCGCAAGAGGTTGCTGGCCTGCCATGCCGAGTGGGTGAAGCGCGCCCAAGGCTGGGTGGCCGAAGGGCGGGCCTATGCGGCGACCCTGCCGATCCGCCGCCTGCGGGCGGCCACGGTGCTGCCAGCGCTGCTGGCGGAGGAGACCCTGGCGAAACTCGAAGGTGCGAAGTGGTCCGACCTCGAACACCGGGTGAAGGTGCCGCGCAAGCGCGTCTATGCGCTGCTATGGAAGGCGTGGTGGTGACGATCACCAGCGGCCGATCGCGGCGGAGACAGTGACGAGCGTCTTTTCCCCGGGACGGACCAACCGTTTCCCGACCGGCGTGACGGGCAGCACCGCCTCCAGGCCGAGCGCGGATTCCGACGAAACACGGAAGCTGCCGCTGCTCCGGCGACCGCCCCACGGATCGAGATAATCGATTTCCAAGCCGGTGCCATTGGTCGAACCGACCCGCAGCAAGGTGATGAAATGGCTTTCCACGGTGAACCACCCGCCGTTTCGCAGCACCTGCCGCCGCACGCTGACCACCGGCGGCAAGCCGCGTCCGAGTGACGTGGCTAGCATGCCCCGCACGCGGGCCAGCAAGGCGGCCGACGTTTCCCCGGAGCGGGGCAGCAGCACCTCGTTTTCCAGCGTCGGCAGGAACTTGGTGGCGGTGAGGTCGTTCCCGAGGTCGGTGAGGTCGTTCACGTTGATCCCGGCGCGGGACCAGCGCGTGCGGCCCCTCAATTGGCCGGACGGTTTCAGCCCGTACATCCGGATCACATGGCTGAGCTGCTCGCGATCGGTTTCACCCGGCAATCCAGCACCCAATTCCCGCCAGCGGGCATCACCGTAACGGAAAGCATTCAGCAGCGCCGCCGGGCCGCAGGCATTGCCGGAAACCGCCAGTTGGTTGAACGGCGGAGCGTGGTTCGCCGCGGATGGCGTTTCCGGCACCGAGCAGGAAACGAGCGCGAGGCAGAGCAGCAGGCTACTGGGCCGAAGCAGGGGTGTAGACATCCTTGCGGCGATTGTTTGCCGCATTCGCGTCGCTTTGGCCACCGGGAACTCCGATCGAGGACTGGAAGGTCATCGAGGAATCCGTGACGATGATTGGCACCTCGAAGGTCTGGATCGCCGTGGAGGTCAAAGAGCCGACGTTGAAACTGGCGTTGCCGTTCGGCGTCGTGACCTGCACCGGGATGTTGTAGAGCGTGTTGGTGCCGCGGTTCTGCACGGTGACCTGCAGGACCTGCTGGCCGTTGGCATTGGTGGTCACCCACTGGGAGGCCACCGCGGAGTCGGTGACATTCGCGGTGCGGCTCAGCATCACGCGGCCCAAGTCCACCGCGCCGCCGCCGTATTCGGTGTCGAAGCCCGGAGCGCCGGATTCATCGAGAAGGGAGGCCACCAGCGCGGCGGCATCCGTCGAGGAAAGGGTGCCGGAGAGCACGCTGTTCGACATGGTGGCGAGCAGCACGCCGGTTTCGATCGGCGCGCTGGCGGAGGTGCCACTGAAATAGATCGTGGAGCCATCGATGCCTTCCGCGGCCACGCCGTAGCCTGGAGCCATGGAGGAGATCTGCTTGCCAGTGTTCGAGAACAGCAGGCGGTCGCCATTCGCATCCACCGCGCCCACGGCGATCACACCGTCGATGGAGGCGGGCTGGGCGATCTGGTCGATGCCGTTGTTGCCGGTGGCGGCCACGATGGTCACGCCGTTCTGCTGGGCGTATTCCACCGCCTGGCGCAGCACCAGGCTGTCGCCGAAACCGCCGAGCGAGATGTTGATCACCGAGGCCCCGTCGGCCACCGCCTTGAGGATGCCCTCGGCGATCAAGCCGCTGTTGGACAGGCCGTTATCGTCGGCGATGCGGTAGGAAAGGATGTTCGCGTCCGGGGCGATGCTGTTGATCAGCGAGGCGACCGCGGTGCCGTGGCCGTTGAGGGCGGTGGCATCGCTGCCGAAATCGACCAGCGCGGACTGGTTCACCTTGTTGAAGAACGAGGCCAGCGTGGAAATGCCGGTGTCGAGCACGGCGACGTTCAGGCCCTTGCCCCAGCTCGTGCGATCGTAGTCCGAAATCCCGAGCCAATCGGCGAGATGGTTGCCGAGCGCCACGGCTCCGGGCTGGACGCTGCCTTCCGGAAGGGTCGGCACCGACACCGGGAAGATGAAGCCGGTTTTCTCGCTGCCATCGAGCGCGGAGGCCAGTTCATCGGCGCTGAGGAAACCGACGCGCAGGGTGTTGATCGCGTCGAGGCGGCCGAGCACCGCGATGCCCTTGCCCTGGATTTTTTCCAGGAACTTCTGCATCGCAGCCTTGTCGGTGAAAGTGATCGAGCGCTGTCCGGCCAGCGCGCCCTTCGAAAGCGCTTCCGCATCGCCGCCCTTCGGCTTTCCTTCCTTGCGGTCACCGCTGCGGAAAGTCGGCCCCGCCGTGTCGTGGTAGACGATCTCCTGCTTCGGCTCGTTGGCGTTCGACTTGGTCCGGGTGGAATCCGGCTTGGCCGTCCGTACGATCAGGTAGCCTCCCGCCGTGCAAAGTGCAAAGACGAGGGTGAGGAGGAGCCAGCGAGGAGCGCGCATTCACGAATAAAAACCCGCTGACCCCGATTCTGTAGCGGAAAAATTCAAAAAACGCCCGTCACAGCCGCCGGGGTTCGACTCCCAGCAGGTTGCGGACGAAGAAATCGGCCCGGCGGCGGCTGCCATACGAGGTCTCCGCGGCCCCGTGGTCGGCCCCGGTCACGATCAGCAGCTCGAAGTCCTTGTCCGCCTTTTGCAGGGCGTTGGCGACCTGGAGGGTGGAGGAGGGGTCGACGTTGTGGTCCAGCTCGCCGACGACCAGCATCAGCTTGCCCTGGAGTTTCGCGGCGTCGGTGACGTTGGAGTTGCGGGTGTAGCTCTCGTCCACCGGCCAGCCCATCCACGCTTCGTTCCACCAGATCTTGTCCATCCGGTTGTCGTGGCAGCCGCAGTCGGAGACGCAGGCCTTGTAGAAATCGCCGTGGTGGAGCATCGCCGAGAGCGAGTTCTGGCCCCCGGCGCTGCCGCCGTAGATGCCGACGCGGGAGAGGTCCATCCACGGGCGGGTGGTGGCCGCCGCCTTGATCCACGCGATGTGGTCCGGCAGCCCGGCGTCGGCGAGGTTCTTCCACGCGACGTCGTGGAACGCCTTGCTCCGCCAGTTGGTGCCCATGCCATCGATCTGCACCACGATGAAGCCGAGCTCGGCCAGGTCGTTCATGCGGGTCCAGGCGTAGTAGGACTTCGGAACGAAGAAATCATGCGGGCCGCTGTAGATGTTCTCGAGCACCGGATACTTCTTCGCCGGGTCGAAATTGGACGGCTTGATGAGCACACCGTAAATCTCGGTCTTGCCATCGCGCCCCTTCGACACGAGCGGCTCGGGACGGCTCCAGCCGGTCTTCAACAGGGCGGAGTCGTCGGCGCGGGCGAGCTCGCACACCAGCTTGCCGGTCTCCGCGTTCCGGAGTTCGGTCACCGCCGGCTGGTCCACGCGCGACCAGGTGTCGACGATGTATTTCTGGTCCGGCGAGAACGTGATGCGGTGGTCGCCGTTCGATTCGGTGAGGCGGACCAGACCGGTGCCGTCGAAGTTCACCCGCGCGAAGTGGGTGTAGTAGGGATCCTGTCCCGGCACGGTGCCGAGGGCCTTGAAGAGGATCGTGCGCTTGGAAACGTCGACATCCACCACGTCGCGGACGTTCCAATTGCCCTTCGTGATCTGGGTCTTGATGGAGCCGGTGGCGGCATCGATCAGGTAGAGGTGGTTCCAGCCGTCGCGCTCGGACATCCACAGGATCTCCTTCGTTTCCGGCAGGTGCCGGATGAAGAACTTCTGCGAGTAGTCGATGAAGGTGTCGGTCTTGTCCTCGTGGATCACGCGCACCTGGCCATCGCTGGCGCGCACGCCGAGGATGCGCATGAGCTGGTGGCCGCGCTGGTTGTAGACGAACAGGAACTCGCTGGAGTCGGCGGACCAAGTGAGGTCGCTGATCGCCCACGGATTCGGAAACAGCGCGTGATCGACCCGGATCTCTCGCTTGGTGGCCGCGTCATACAGCCGCGGAAACGGCTGGCGGATCGGATCGCCCGGCTTCACATAGTCGACCTTCTCGACCCTCGGCTGGAGCTGGTCCTTCGGCGAGGATTGCACCAGGGTGACCTGACGCACCGTGACCTCCTTCGCGCTGGAGATGACGAAGTGGCTGGAATCCGGCGACCACTGAGGGTCGTTGTCGAAACGCTCGCCTCCGGGCAACTCGGTGACCGTGCTGGCGGTGCCATCCGGCAGCGGGCGGATCACCAGCGCGGTGCCGCGCTGGACGTAGGTCTCGGTCTTGCCGTCCGGGGACACCCGGCCGCTGGTCGAGCGGCGTTCCGGTCTGCGCGATGGCGCGGCTTCGGTCGGCTTGCCGGTGATGTGCGCCACGCTGGTGTATTCCGGCGTGCGGACCATGGCGAAGGGTTTGCCATCGCGGTCGGTGATGCTCCAGACGTGTCCGGCGTAGGTCGATTGGGTCGCGCTCTTGCCGGGATCGATGGTGCCGTAGGGCTTGCTGTCGCCGCGGGAGTCGATCCAGTTGATGCCGATCGTGTCCTGGGTTTCGTTGCGGATCTCAAGCGACTGCGGTTCGCCGCCGTCACGCGAGCGCGCACGACCGAAGGGTATCACCTGCGCGTCCTTGGAAACGGACTTCGCCTGGTCGATCTCCTGCTTGGTGGCCTCGCGGGTCTTGCCGGTCGCGAGGTCGACCGCCAGCACCTTGTCACGGGTGCGGGCGAACGCGGTGCCGGTTTCGGTCCAGGTGACCTGCGGGGTGCCGTTGTTGACCAGCGATCGGGCCTTGCCGCCCAATTCCCTGGCGCGGTCGTAGTCGGCCTTGGTGCCCTGCGCGTGCAGGCCGGTGATCAACGCGGAGAACAGGAAGAGGGCGGCGGGGGCTTTCATTGGATGGAATCGCGGGTGTGGATGCCGTTGACGAGGCGGTCGATCTGCAGCGGGTTGCTGTCGCGCAGCGCGGCAGGCAGCAGGCTCTGCGGCGCTCCTTGGTAGGAAACGGGGCGCACGAACCGTTCGAGCGCCGCAGTGCCCACCGAGGTGAAACGCGCGTCGCTCGAGGCCGGCCACGGGCCGCCATGCTGCATCGAGGTGTTCACCTCCACGCCGGTCGGCACACCGTTGATGATCACGCGGCCGGCGAGTTCCGAGAGCTTCGAAACGAGTGCCGCCGAGGCGGAGAGTTCGGCGTCATCACCGAACACGGAGGCAGTGAGCTGGCCGCCGAGGGTGTCGAGGACGCTGCCCACTTCGTCCGCGGACTTCGCCACCACCAGCGTCGAGAACGGACCGAAGACCTCGTGCGCGAGTTCCGGGTGGGCGAGGAATTTCTCCGCCGTGGTCTCGACCATCAGCGCGCGTCCCTGGGTCGCGGTGGCATCGGCTTCGGCGGAGCCCTGGCCGATGATCGCCAGCGCCGGGTGATCCGCGAGTTTGCTACTGGATTTGCCGTAGGTGTCCGCGATGCCCGCGTGGAGCATGGTGGTCGGCGGCACGGCGGCGAAGGCGGAGGAGAGCGCGGTGCGGAAGGCGTCGAGCCCGTCGCCCTCGGTGGCGACGATGATGCCCGGCTTGGTGCAGAACTGTCCGGCACCCGCGGTGGCGGAGGTGGCCAGCAGCGCGGCGGTTTCCGCGGGGCGGTTCTTCACGGTGCTTGGCAGCAGCACGATCGGATTGAGGCTGCCCATTTCCGCGAACACCGGGATCGGATCCGGGCGGGAGGCCGCGGCATCGAAGAGCGCGCGGCCCGCGGCGAGCGAACCGGTGAAGCCGATCGCCTTGGTGGCCGGGTGTTTCGCCAGCCATGGGCCGACGGTGCGGCCATTGCCATGGACCAGTGAGAACACGCCCGCGGGCAGGCCGGTCTTTTCCGCGGCCGCGGCAATCACGCCGCCGACCAATTCGGACGTGCCGGGATGGGCTTCATGCGCTTTCACGACGACTGGATTGCCGGTGACGAGCGCGGAGGCGGTGTCGCCACCGGCCACGGAGAAGGCGAGGGGGAAATTGCTCGCGCCGAAGACCACCACCGGGCCGATCGGCTGCATCGCGCGGCGCAGGTCCGGCTTCGGAATCGGCTGGCGGTCCGGCAGGGCGGTTTCGATGCGGGCGTCATACCACGAGTTCTCGCGGGCGATCTTCGCGAACATCCGGAGCTGGTTCACGGTGCGGCCGCGCTCGCCTTCGAGGCGCGGGACCGGCAGGCCGCTTTCGAGACCGGCGCGGTCGATCAGCGTGGCACCGAGTTCCATGATCCCATCGGCGATTGCTTCGAGAAACAGGGCGCGGGTTTCGCCATCGGTATCGCGGAAGGCCGGGAAGGCGGCCTTCGCGGCGGCGAGCGCTTCGTCGACTTCGGCCTCGGTGGCGGTGGCGAAGTTTCCTTCCAGCGTGGTGCTGTCGAGCGGCGAGACCGCTTGGAAAAGGGGCGTGCCCTGCGCGCTGCGGCGGCCGGCGATGAGCGAGTGTCCGTGAAATGACATGCGATATTCCTAAACGCTGCACGGCGGGATGGCTTGTCTCATTTTCCAGCCCGCGCATGGGATTTCAGACAATACCGGTTGAAGGTCCTGCGCTAGGGTGGCTGGCATGGCAACATCCGCCCGTTCCCGTAAAGCTCCCGGCCCCTGGACAGGGGTCTTCCCGGCCATCACCACCCAGATGCACAAGGATGGTTCGCTCGATATCGAGGGAACCGCCCGCCACGCTGAAGTCCTGATCAAGTCCGGCATCAGCGGCCTCGTGTTCCTCGGGTCCCTCGGTGAGAACCAGGCCATGACCGCGGATGAAAAGCGCCTCGTGATGGCGGAGATGGTGAAGGCGGTGAACGGCCGCATCCCGGTGGTCGCCGGTGTCGCCGAAACCTCCACCGCCGAAGCCGTCCGTTTCGCCAAGGATTGCGAGAAGGCTGGCACCGATGGCTTCATGCTGATGCCGGCGATGAACTACAAGACGCCGGATCCGGACGAGACCCTGCTGCACTTCCGTACCGTCGCGAAGTCCACCGGTCTGCCGATCATGATCTACAACAACCCGATCAGCTACGGGAACGACATCACGCCGGAGATGTTCGCGAAGCTGGCGGACGTGAAGAACTTCGTCGCCCTCAAGGAGAGCTCGGGCAACACCCGCCGCATCACCGACCTCCACAACACCATCGGTGGCCGCTACGCGATCTTCACCGGCGTCGACGACCTCGCGCTGGAAAGCGCCGTGCTCGGCATCGATGGCTGGGTGGCCGGCACCGGCATCGCCTTCCCGGAACAGAACCAGTATCTCTGGGAACTCATGCAGGCGGGCGAGTGGCAGAAGGCGGTCGAGATCTACCGCTGGTTCACCCCGCTGCTGCACCTCGATGTGCACGTGAAGTTCGTGCAGTACATCAAGCTGTGCGTCCAGGAGTGCGGTCTCGGCACCGAGTGGGTCCGCGCCCCACGCACCATCCTCAAGGGGGCCGAGCGCAAGGCCGTGCTGAAGGTGATCCACGACGGCATCGCCAACGCGCCGAAGGTCCCGAAGCGAAAGTAACCCTTTTTATTGCGATGAGAATCCCGACGTTCCTGCTGGCCACCGCCACGTTTGCTTTCGCCGTTCCGGAGGATGTGACCGCGGTCGATCCGGCCATGCGGGAGCGTCTGGGACTCGCGCCGTTTTACCAGCGCCAGATCCTGGTGGATGGCTTCCCCATCGTGAGTTCGCCGAAGGTGGCGGACGACGCGCTGCGCGAGGCCGCCTGGATCATCCGCCACGTGCTCGATGGCAGGAAGGACATCCTCCAGGCGATGACGAAGGCAAAGGTCCATCTCACGGTGATGGCCGCCACCGAGTTCACCACCGATGTGCCGGAGCACGCGGACCTCAAGCCGAAGGAATACTGGGATCGCCGCGCCCGCGGTCTGGGGGCTTCCATTGAAAATCCCTGCGTGAGCTGCGCGGAGGAGAATCTGCTCGAGTTCAAGGGCGATCCGTATTCGACCGAGAACATCATGATCCATGAGTTCGCCCATGCGATCCACGACACCGGCCTGAAGTCGGTGGATCCGACCTTCGACAAACGGCTCAAGGCGGCCTACGACTCCGCCGTCGCCGCCGGGCTGTGGAAGGGCAAATACGCCGGTAGCAATTACCACGAGTATTGGGCCGAGGCGACCCAGAGCTGGTTCGACGACAACCGCGAGAACGACAACGAGCACAACCACGTCAACACGCGCGTCGAGCTGAAGGAATTCGATCCGAAGGTGGCCGCGCTCTGCGCCGAGGTCTATGGCGACAAGCCATGGCGTTACCTGCGACCGTCCAAGCGCGCTCCCGAGGACCGCGCCCATTTGAAAGGCGTGCCGGAAGGACACGTCCGGGAGTTCCATTGGCCCGCGAAAGCAGCGGAGCCGAAGGAGCAGCCCAAGAAATGAGATTTCCCTGTTCATGAAATTCGTCCGAGTCATCGACTCCCACACCGGCGGTGAGCCGACCCGCACCGTCATCGAAGGCGGTCCCGATCTGGGCACCGGCCCGCTGGCCGACCGCGTCGTGCGCTTCCGCGAGCAGTACGATGAATTCCGCCGCGCCACCGCCTTGGAACCGCGCGGATCGGACGTGCTGGTGGGGGCGATGCTTGTCGAACCCCACGAGCCGGATTGCGCCGCGGGAGTGATCTTTTTCAACAATGTCGGTTACCTCGGCATGTGCGGCCACGGCACCATCGGCCTTGTCGCGACGCTGGCTTATCTCGGAAAGATCGGCCCGGGTTCGCACCGCATCGACACGCCGGTGGGCGTGGTCACCGCCACGCTGGCCGAGGATGGCACGGTCGCGATCACCAATGTGCCCAGTCGCCGCACCATCAAGGATCTCGCCTTCCAAGTGCCGGGCATCGGCGAGGTCCGCGGTGATCTCGCGTGGAGCGGCAATTGGTTCTATCTCGTCACCTCGCTCCAGGAGGAACTCACGGTTTCCCGCGCCGAAGAACTCACGGCGCTGACATGGCAAATCCGGGTGGCCTCGAACGCGCAAGGCCACCCGGAGATCGATCACATCGAATTGTTCGGCCCCGGGCAAAACGGCGGGCACTCCCGCAATTTCGTCCTCTGCCCGGGCAAGGCTTACGACCGCTCGCCGTGTGGCACCGGCACCAGTGCGAAGCTCGCCTGCCTTGCGGCGGATGGAAAACTCGCCGAGGGCGAGGAGTGGATCCAGGAGAGCGTGGTCGGAAGTTCGTTCACCGGATCATACCAATGGCTGGACCGCGCCAGCGGCGAGATCATCCCGACCATCCGCGGCACCGCTTACATCACCGCGGATGCGCGCCTTTGTTTCGATCCCGCGGACCCGTTCCGCTCGGGCATCGTCTGACCCCTTTCATCGTTACATGTCCAAGCACGTCATCATCATCGGCGGAGGCGTCATCGGCCTCTCCGCGGCGGAAGCCTGTCTCAAGCGCGGCCACCGCGTCACCGTGGTCGACCGCCAGCCACAGCAGCGCAGCGGCTGCTCGTTCGGCAACGCGGGCATGGTCGTGCCGAGCCATTTCATTCCGCTCGCCGCGCCGGGCATGGTCGCGCTTGGGTTCAAGTGGATGTGGAATCCCGAGTCGCCGTTCTACATCAAGCCGCGCCTCGACCTCGATCTGGTGTCGTGGGGCATCAAGTTCATGCAGGCCGCGACCCGCGCCCATGTGGAGGCGGCCTCGCCGGTGCTGCGCGATCTCAATCTCGCGAGCCGCGAGTTGTATCTCCAATACGCCGCCGAGGGCGAGGACTTCGGGCTCGTGACCAAGGGCCTACTGATGCTGTGCAAGACCCAGCACGGCCTCGACGAGGAAGCCGCCGTCGCCGCCAAGGCGAATGCGCTCGGCGTGCCTGCCGAGGTGCTCGATGCCGCGGGCACCGCCAAGGTCGATCCGACGATCACCATGGATGTGGCCGGCTCGGTGTGGTTTCCGAAGGATTGCCACATGTCCCCGGAGAAATTCATCGCCGTCCTCGAGCGCCGCATTCTCGCGGCAGGCGGCACCTTCCGCTGGAGCACCGAGGTGACCGGCTGGAAGAAGGAGGGTGGCAAACTCGTCGCCATCCAGACGCCCGCCGGTGACCTGGAGGCCGATGAATTCGTGCTCTGCGGCGGTGCGTGGTCGGACGACCTCGTCCGCGATCTCGGGCTGAAGATTCCGATGCAGGCGGGCAAGGGTTACAGCCTGACCCACCCGGCTCCGGTCGAGCTTCCCACGGTCTGCTCGGTGCTCACCGAGGCCCGCGTGGCCGTCACCCCGATGGGGGATTCGCTGCGTGTCGGCGGCACCATGGAGATCAGCGGCAAGCAGGAGAAGATCGAGCCGCGCCGTGTGGCTGGGATTCTCAAGGCCCTGCCGGCCTACTTCCCGAAGTTCAAGCCGTCCGATTTCGACGGCATCCAGCCGTGGCAGGGGTTCCGCCCGTGCTCGCCGGACGGCATGCCCTATCTCGGCCGGACCCAGGCGGCGTCCAACCTGACCGTCGCCACCGGCCACTCGATGATGGGCCTGAGCCTCGGTCCGGAGTCCGGCCGCTTGGCCGCCGTGCTGGTGGACCGGGAGCGGCCGGAGCATGACCTGGCGCTGCTTTCGCCGGACCGCTTCGCCTGAGCGGGAATCCGGGAGATCCATTTTGCCGGGATTACAAATTGGTTATCTTGTCCGGGCGGCATGTCCGTTTCCGACGGTTCGGGATGGCTTTCCTCATCTGCATGAGGCCGCCGGGCCCGGTGGACACCGCGTCCGCTCCATTCGTGCCGATGGATTTCAAAGGCCGTTGAATAGAAATCCATCCTCCCGCGTCCCAGATGGCGTGTGGAAACACCTTGAATTTTCCGCACGCCGGGCTTTCATTCTAACAACCGTGGAAGCCTGTTTTTTGGTCCACAGTCAACTAACCACCATATCACCATGAAACGCGTGATTGCCACCATGTCGGTCCTGGGTCTCTCCATGTTCTCCCTCCTGGCGGCCGATCCGGCCCCCAAGGCAGCGGATGCCAAGGACAAGGCCGCCGAGACCTCCAAGAAGGAGAAGAAGGCCGAACCCGCGGCTGACAAGGCCAAGGACAAGAAGGCCGAGGAGAAACCCGGCGAATCCGCCGCGGACAAGGCGCTCCTCGCCCACGCCGCCAAGTCTTCCGCGACCCTCACGGAGCCGCAGAAGGCCAAGCTGCTCGATATCGCCAACTCCGGCGACGACAAGGCGCTCGAAGCCATCCCGGGCGTCGGCGCGGTCAAGGCCGGTGCCATCAAGGCCGCCCGCCCGCTCAAGTCCGTGGACGACCTGATCCTGGTCAAGGGCATCGGTGAGAAGACCTTCGACGGCATCGTCAAGTGGGCCGCCGGTGACTTCAAAGCCGAGGAAAAGCCCGCCAAGGAAGAGAAGAAGCCCGCCGCCAAGCCGGAAGCTCCGAAGACCGGCAAAAAGGCCGCCTGATCGGCTCCAATTCCTGATTTCCCGAAAGGCGGACGCCGGAAGCGGTGTCCGCTTTTTTGCTTCGGCTCCCCTGATAGGGCGCGGGTTGCTCCTGCCCGGGCCTTCAGCTAGGATGGCGTCATGGGCGAAGGCTCTCGAATCACGCACGACCCCCTTGTGATGGGGGGAAAGCCCTGCATCCGCGGAATGCGGGTGACGGTGGGGACCGTGGTGGAACTGGTGGCCTCGGGGCTCCCGTGGGAGGAAATCCTGCGGTTGTATCCCTACTTGGAGTCCGAGGATATCAAGGAGGCGCTCCGCTATGCCGCATGGCGCGTGGAGGAAGTTGAAGTTCCTCTGGCCGTGGCGTGAAGATCGTCTTGGGCATGAATTTGTCCCCTGAGTGGGTTCCTTTTTTGGAATCCCACGGGTTTGAGGCTTGGCTCTGGTCAGGGGGGAAGTCCGCGGGCGAGGGTCCGGATTTTGCCCATTCGACTGGTTTCCGGCGCCTGAACCCGGCCATTTTTTGTTGGATATTTGCGCTTTCCCCGGGGGGGAGGGGGGACTAGGTTCCGCGCGTCGATATGAGTGCCTGCGGTCCCAAAATGAAGATGGATCCGGCGTTGCACCGGGAGAAGAAGCCCTCCTGGATCAAAGTGCGGCTGCCGAACAACCCGGTTTTCTGGTCCACCAAATCCATGGTGCAGGACCTGAAGCTGGTGACCGTCTGCGAGGAGGCCCAGTGCCCGAACCGCTGGGAATGCTGGGGCCAGGGTACCGCGACCTTCATGATCGCGGGCGACAAGTGCACCCGTGCCTGCGGGTTCTGCGCGGTGAAGACCGCCCGCCCGGACGCCCTCGAATCGGATGAACCGGCCCGCGTGGCCGAGGCCACCCGCCGCATGAGCCTGAAGCACGTCGTCATCACCGCGGTGGCGCGTGACGATCTCAAGGACGGCGGCGCGGAACATTTCCAGCGCACCATCGAGACCGTCCGCGAGGTCAATCCCGGCATCGTCATCGAGGTGCTGGTGCCCGATTTCAACGACCGCGACTGGGCCCTCCAGATGGTGATGGATGCCCGCCCGCACATCTTCAACCACAACCTGGAAACCGTCGAGCGGCTCACCCCGCTGGTGCGTTCCCGCGCGAAATACCACCGCTCGCTGGCTGTCCTGAAGAAGGCCAAGTCGATGGTGAACGGCCGCGTGGCCACCAAGAGCGGCATCATGCTCGGCCTCGGCGAGCGCCGCGACGAGATCCTCCAGGCCATGGACGACCTGCTCGCCCATGACGTCACCGTGCTCACGCTCGGCCAGTACCTCCGCCCGACGCCGAAGCACCTGCCGGTGGTCGAATACATCGAGCCCGCCGTGTTCGATGAACTCAAGGTCATCGCGCTGGAAAAGGGCTTCAAGCACGTCGCCAGCGGTCCGCTGGTCCGCAGTTCCTACCACGCCGCCGACTTCCGTCCGGAACTCGACGTCATGGACGCCGTGGACAGCGATGTCCGTGCCGCCCAGGGCCTCGAACTTGGCCCCGAGCATCTCCCGATCCCGGCCGCCAATCCGGATCTGGTGAAGCCGATCTGATAAGTAGCACAAGCATTCCTGCTTGTGAGCGGGGGCGGCGGATTTCCGGTGCCTTCGCGAACTACCGGATCACCCCCGCCTCGCGGAACGAAAACCACGCCTGCCGCACGGGGGAAGGACGGCCAATGATCACATGATCGAGGAAGCGGAGCTGCATCAGCTCCGCGGCTTCCTGGATCCGCCGTGTCATCGTTTCATCCGCCCTGCTGGGCCGCGGATCACCCGAGGGGTGGTTGTGAGCTAGGATGAAGCCATAGGCCCCGTGCGTGAGCACCGGTCGCAGGATGTCCCGCGGGTGCGCGATGGTTTCATTCACCGTGCCCATCGAGATGGAAACCGTGCCGGCGTGGTGCAGCCGCGTGTCCACCAGCAACACCACGAGGTGTTCCTGAGTCTGGTGCCCGAGCTGTGGGCCGAGGAAATCGTAGATCCGGTCGGGGGAATCCAGCGCGGTCTGGTGGACCTGCTCGCGGGCCACCCGCGCGCCCAGCTCGAAGGCGGCAGCGAGCTGCGAGGCTTTGGCCAGGCCGAGCCCCTTTTCCTTCGCCAGCGCGGTGACCGGCATCCGTCCGAGGGCTCCGATCGAACCGTATTTTTGAAGCAGCTCCCGCCCGATCTGGATCGCGCTGCGGCCCTTGGTGCCGGTGCGGATGAAAAGCGCCAGCAGCTCGGCATTGTCGAGCGCCGTCGGGCCGAAATGGGCGAGCTTTTCGCGCGGGCGTTCGGCCGTCGGCAGATCCTGGATGCGGGCGGTTTCCATGTTCATCCAAACATCGGAAGTTGCACCGCCGCCGGAAAGCGGAAAAGTTAGCGGCGTGAGATGGATCGTGTTCTTCGATGGCGACTGCGCCTTCTGCTCCAGCAGCACCCGCTTGCTCGCGCGGCTGGATTGGCATGACCGCGTCCGCCTGTCACCGCTCCAGGGCGAGCTGGCGAAGTCGAAGGGGCTGGCGATGCACGAAGACCCGGCGGACGATACCATGGTGGTGTTCCGCGAGAGCGACGGGCAGGCGTTCTACCACAGCTCCGGTTGGCTGGAGCTGATGCGCGTGCTCGGGTTTCCCTTCAACCTGGCGCTGGTGCTGAAGGTCGTGCCGCGGCCGTGGCTCGATGCCCTCTACCGCTGGATCGCCCGCAACCGCTACCGCTGGTTCGGCAAGGCCGACCATTGCAGCCTCCCGGAGGAAGCGGTGGTGCGGCGCTTGTTGTGAAGGTGGCGGCGCTTGGGTGACGCCGCCACGGGAGTTACTTCGCCGACTTCGGGTCGAGGGCGTCGCGCAGGCCGTCGCCGAGGAAGTTCAGCGAGAACAGCGTCAGCGAGAATAGCACGGACGGGAAGAACAGTGGCCAGGGATTGGAGAACATCACGTTCGCACCTTCCTGAATCAACACGCCCCACGAGCTGTTCGGCGCCTTCACGCCGAGTCCGAGGAACGAGAGCGTGGCCTCGAACAGCATGATGCCCGGGATGGTCAGCGTGGTGTAGACGATGATCGGGCCGAGCGTGTTCGGCAGGATGTGGCGGAAGAGGATCCGCAGGTGGCCGAGGCCCAGAGAGCGGCAGGCTTCCACGAAGTCCAGCTTCGCCACGCTCTGGACCTGCGCCCGGACGATGCGGGAGACGGTCAGCCAGGACAGCGCGCCGATGGCGATGAACAGCGGCACCAGCGAAGCGATCGGCTCCACCCAGGTGCGGACGTGATCGATCTCCGTCATCGTGGCGTGGCTACCGGCGATGAGGCTGACGATGCTTTCGGAGAGCTTGCCGGTCATTGGGGTCAGCACCACGGAAAGCAGGATCACGATCACCAGGAACGGCAGCGCGAACAGGACGTCCACGATGCGCATGAGGACGGCGTCGACCTTGCCACCCGTGTAGCCCGCGGTGGCACCCCACACGATGCCGATGGAGACGGAAACGAAGGTGGTGATGAGGCCGACCAAGATGGAGATGCGTCCTCCGAAAATGGCGCGTGCGAAGATATCGCGGCCGAGTTGATCGGTGCCGAACCAATGGCCGCCCATCGGTGGGAGATTCTTGTTCGCGAGGTTTTGCGCGTTGGGATCCTGGAGAAAGCCTGGGATGAAGGGCAGGATCAGGCAGGTCAGGCCGATGATGACCAGCACGAACAGCCCGGCGACCGCGGCGCGGTTGTGGCTGAGGCGCAGCCAGGCATCGCGCCAGAGCGAGGTGCCTTTGGAGGCGGTGGAAGCGGCGGTGGACATGGAGAGGGAAAGGTGTGCTTCGGGTGTGGGAAGATCAGGACGACTTCCGCAGGCGTGGATTCAGCCACAGGGTGAGGAGATCGGTGACGAAGTTCGCCGCGATCACGAGTGAGCCGAACAGCAGCACCGGAGCCATGATCATCCCGGCGTCGCGCGATTCGATGGCCTTGATGAAATGGCGGCCGAGGCCGGGGATCTGGAACACGGTTTCGATCACCACGGATCCGGAAATGATGCCCGCGAAGGCCGGACCGAGGTAGGCCACGGCCGGGATCAGTCCGCCCCTCAGGCAGTGACGAAAGACAATCTGGAGTCCCGGCACGCCCTTGGCCCGCGCCGTGCGGACGAAGTCCTGCGAGAGTGTGTCCAGCATCCCGGCACGGGTGAGACGCGAGATATACGCGGCATAGGCCAGTCCCAGCGTGATGGCGGGTAGGATCCAGGTGGACGGGTTGACGGTGCTCCATCCCATGGCGGGGAACCAATGGAGGTTGCGGCCAAAATACTCCGCGAGGAGCGGGCCGGTCACGAAGGAGGGCAGGCAGATGCCGATCATGGCCACGGTCATCGAGCCGGTGTCGATCAGGCTGTTCTTCTTCGCCGCGGCGAGACACCCGGCGGGGATGCCAATGGTCACGGCGACGAACATGGCGACGAGGCCGAGTTGAAGTGAAACGGGGAATGCTTGCGCCACCACCTCGGTGACCTCACGGCCTTCCAGACGGGTCGAGACGCCAGGGTTGCCCGTGATGAAGTTCTTCAACATGATCACGTACTGCTCCGGCAGGCTTTTTTTCAGGCCATATTGCTCCTCCATGCGCGCGCGGATGTGCTGGGGGATGGCTTTCTCCGATTGGAACGGTCCGCCCGGCAGCGCCTTCACGAGGAAGAACGTGGCCGTGAACAGGACGAATAGGACCAGGACGGCCTGCAGGAACCGGTTGAGAAGATTCTTGAACATCGGCGTCGAAATCAGGGGGTGTCGATGGAAACGGCCTTCCACGGGTGGTTGTCCAGCAGCAGCGGGTGCCAGCCGCCCACCTCGGGGCGCTGGAGATAGTTCCGCGCCTGCCAGGCGAAGGGGATGATCGGCTGCTCATTCATGAGCAGCAGTTCGGCCTGCTTGAATTTGTCGAGGCGCTGGGCCGGATCGGCCTGGTGGGCGGCGTCGTTGAGCAGGCCCTCGAAGGTCTTGCTGGACCAGCCGGTGTTGTTGTTGCCGTTGCCCTCCGTCCACATCAACAGGAAGGTGCTCGGGTCGAGGTAATCACCCACCCATCCGGCGGCGGCCATGTCGAAGTTGAGCGATTGCTGGGCGCTGATGTAGGAGCCGAAATCCTTCGCTTGGATGTCGATGAGGACGCCGAGGTGCTGTTTCCACATCGCCTGCAGCGCTTCAGCGGTGGTGCGCGCGCCGGAACTGCGGATCAGCAGCGAGTAGCGCGGGAAGCCGCGGCCTTCCGGGAAGCCGGCCTCCGCCAGCAGCTTGCGGGCGCGTTCGGGGTCGAAGCCCACCACGGGATCGGGCTTGTAGTCGCCCATCTGCGGGGTGAGCGAGTCGGCGGGCTGGTAGCCCTTGAGGATCGCGTCGCAGAGCGCCTTCCGGTCCAGGGCTAGGGAAAGGGCCATGCGCACCTTCGGGTTGTCCAGGCCGGGCTTGGTGGTGTTCAGGCGGACGAACTGGCTGCCGACGTAGGGCTCCTGGTGCAACTCCGCCGGGCGCTCGGCCTTCAACTTGTCCACCAGATCCGGCGGTACTTGGTAGCCGGTGTGGATCTGGCCCGCGAGATAGGCGCGGGTTTCGGAATAGAAGTTCTCGATCGGGATGAAACGGATGCCGTTGAGCTTCACGTTCGCCGCGTCCCAGTAGCGTGGGTTGCGGGTCACCTCGAGGCGGTTGTTGAGCTTCCACTCCTTCAGCACGAAGGGACCGTTCGACACCATGTTGCCCGGCTCGGTCCACTTCGTGAAACGGTCCGTCATCTTGCCGAACTGGAGCACCACGTGCTTCGGCACCGGGAACCAACTGTAATGGCGGGTCACGCCCGGCAGATAGGACACCGGCTCGCGCAACGTCAGCTTGAGCGTATAGTCGTCCGGGACCGCCACGCCGACTTCCTTGAAGTCCTTGATCTCGCCCTTGTTGAAGGCCTCGGCGTTCTTGATGAAATACAGCATCTCCGCGTAGGGCGCGGCGAGGTCCGGGTGGAGGTTCCGGTGGTAGGAAAATTCGAAATCGTGTGCCGTGAGCGGGGCTCCATCGGACCACGTCGCACCCGGCCGCAGATGGAAGGTCCACTCGGTGAAGTCCGCGTTGTGTTCCCATGAGGTGGCGGCTCCCGGCGGATAGCCGGTGTCCTTCTCCGGATCGTCCGCGACGAGGCCTTCCAGCACCGCGCGGATCACGTTGTGCTCGATCACCCCGGTCACCAGGTGCGGGTCGAGGGCCTTGGGGTCGTCGCCGTTGCCAACCAGGAGAATTTTTTCGCGATTCGCGCGCTCGACCTGGGTTTCCCGCTGGCAGGATGCGAGCAGCAGGCTGGAGAGGGTGAGAACGGCGATGGGTCGGAACATGTCGGGCGGGAGTCTGCCGGGGTGAGCGCGGGATGGAATAGGATTTTTCGCGAAATCTCCTGAAAATGGAGCGGATCGCGTGCCGCTTTTTGTGAGTTTTCCGATCCAGTTGCTTGGATTGGTTCAGTACTTGCATGGTCCGGTCGGGCGGGTAGAACCGCCAAAGCCTTTTCCACTCTTCCTTTGACCTCTTACTTCCTACGCCGCCTCCTGCTGATCCCGCCGACCTTGGTGGGGATCACCATGTTGGTTTTCTTCACGATGCGCTTGGCTCCCGGCGGCCCCATGGAGCAGGACATGGCCCGGTTGCTTGGCGGGGAGGGGAAGAGGACTCGGGCTGAGGCTGGATTTTCGCTCAAGCCCGCTCAGGTATTGGAAGCGGAAGAGAAGCGGGAGCAGGATAAAGCCCCTCTGATTGCTTATTTCGAGTGGCTGGGCCTGTTGCCCAGGGATCTTGAAAAGATCGGGTCCGAAATTCCCATTGGAGCGAAGGAGGTGGTCATAGGTGTCCCTGGAACCGTGTATGAGGCCAAGGTCACGCTCCGGGACGATGGCGGAGCCGACTTGGCGCCTGTGGAAGGTGCCGATCTAACCGGCTGGAAGGTGCGGATCCGAACTCCGCAGGAACAGGCCGAACGCTGGGCGAAGTGGCTGAAGGGGGTTCCCCTTCGCAACGCGGTCGGCTATCGAGCGGTTCTCTACCGGGATGGTTACGATGGTTTGCTCCAGGGTAGCCTGGGAAGGTCGTCCAAATACCAAGATCCCGTCTGGGAGATGATCGTGGACCGCATGCCGGTATCCATCTACTTCGGAATCATCAGTTTGATCGCCACCTATGGAATTTGTGTTCCGCTGGGTATCGTCAAGGCGATCAAGCATCGCACGTTCCTGGACAACGCGACGTCCGCGGCGGTGTTTGCCGGCTATGCCGTCCCCGGCTACGCGCTCGGCTCATTGATGGTGGTTTTCCTCGGCGCGAAGCTGGGATGGTTCCCCATCCGCGGGTTTACCGGCGACAATTTCGAAAGCCTCAGCCTTGCAGGTAAAATCAAGGATCTCTGCCAGCACACGGCCATGCCGGTTGTCTGTTATTTGATCGGCAGTTTCGCCTTCACCACGATGCTGATGAAAAATTCGTTGATGGACAATTTGGCCGCCGATTACGTCCGCACCGCGACGGCCAAAGGGGTTTCGTTTCCGACCGCGGTATTCCGGCACGCGTTCCGCAACTCCCTGATCCCGATCGCGACCACTTTCGGCAACAACGTGTCGCTTCTGGTGGCTGGATCGATGCTGATCGAGCGTGTTTTCGACATCAATGGATTCGGACTTCTCCAGTTCAGTGCGATTTTGGAACGGGATATCCCACTCATGATGGGTGTGCTGTTCATCTCCGCCGTTTTGCTCCTCGTCGGAAACATCCTGTCCGACCTGTGCGTGGCCCTTGTTGATCCCCGAGTGACTTTCAAATGACCTTTCCCCGCAAACTCGGGCTTCTTTTGCTTCTCACGGCGATTGGGGCTGCCACCGCCTTTGAAGCTGGCCTAGCCCTGCCCTCGCTGCGTTGGTTTTTCTCTTTCTCCGTCGAGCCCGTCACCTGGTTCGGGGAAGCCCGGCCGATCAAGAACTGGGCAGGACATGCCATGTGCCTGGGGCTCGCCCTCACGGGGGTATTGATGATCGTGCTGGGAGGTGGCTTCCAGTGGAACCCCCTCACGCTCCGGAAATTCAGCCGCTTCCGGTCGATCGGGCGGGGATGGCTCTCTTTCCGCATCCTCATCCTGCTGCTGGTCCTCGCGCTGCTGGACCAGGTGCTGGTGGGCAAGCGGGCGCTGGCGGTGAAATACGAAGGCAAGTGGTTCTTCCCGGCCTTCGTGCAGAAAATCTACGGCGAGCGGGAGTTCGGGGGCAACGACGACCAGGAGACTAATTATCGGGAGCTTCACGAACGGTTCGCGAAGGAGGGCAAGGGCAACCGTGTGTTCCTCGCGCCTATCCCGTGGGATCCGACCATCGATTCGGACGACGTGGTCCAGCGGCCGTTGATGGAGATCGATGGCAAGCTGCACCGCGAGGGCGAGGCCGAGCCTTACAATGGGCAGGCGGTGAAGTTCCGGGCGGATGCCCCCACGGCGAAAGTCGTGGCGTCCCGTTTCCGCAAGGGAGTGAAGGACGGAAACGCATCTCTCTACGGCGATGGCCAGGAGTTTCTCGGCCGCGAGATCTGGAAGGAAGGGGTGCGGGTAAGCACCACCGCTCCGGAAGGAACCGTGGAGCCTCCCACCGGCCAGTGGATCGAGGAAATCTTCCCGCCGGCCCCGCCGACGATGAAGGACCGCCATTATCTTGGCACCGATTCGAAGGGGTGGGACATCGCCGCCCAGATGTTCGGCGGCCTCCAGGTCATTTTGAAGGCCTCCGCCTTCTACCTCGTGCTGACTTATGGCATCGGGATCGTCCTCGGCGGTCTCTCCGGCTACTTCGGCGGTTGGTTCGACCTCGTGCTCCAGCGCTTGATCGAGATCCTGTCCAATGTGCCGTTCCTCCTCGTGGTGATGATCATCACGGCGAACCTCGGCCGGGATAACATCGAGCTGACCAATATCCTGCTCATCTACTGCATCTTCTCATGGATGTATGTCGCCACCTACCTCCGCACCTCCACTTTCAAGGAAAAGGCACGTGACTACGTCGCGGCCGCACGGGTGCAGGGGGCGGGCACCGTCCGGGTGATTTTCCGCCACATCCTGCCGAACGCGCTTTCCCCGATTGTGACGCTGCTGCCCTTCAGCGTGGCGGGTCTCACCACCTCCCTCACCGCGATGGACTTCTTGGGTTTCGGCCTGCCGGACCGTTACCCGAGCTGGGGCCGGGTGCTCGACGATGGCACCTCGAATCTCACCTCGCCGTGGATCGTGAGCTCGGTGTTCGTGGTCATGGTTGGCTTGCTCATCCTGGTCACGTTCGTCGGCGAGGCGATCCGCGAGGCCTTCGATCCGAAGAAATTCACCACCTACCGATGATGCGTCCGCTTTTCGTTTTCGCCGCGGCCGTGTGTCTGGCCGTCCTGCCATCGTGCCGACGCCAATCCGGCTCCGGTGAAGCCACCTATGACAACACCGCCGAGCGGACCGCGTTCTACGAGCGCTACAACGGCGAGGTGTTGAAAAAGCTCCAGGACCGCCGCGCCGAGCTGGACAAGTCTCTGGCCGGGGATCTCACGGATGCCCAGCGGACGGAGAAGCAGAAGGAATCGCTGGCTCTGAACCATCGCCTGGAACGACCACGGTATTTCGAGATGCTCACCGAGGCGGACCTGCCGAAGGAGATGAAGTGGGAGGATGGCCAAGAGGAGCCGGACATCGGCTCGCCCAAGGCGAAGAAAGGCGGTACCTACCACAGCATTATCCAGGGCAATGCCTATCCGCCCACCATCCGCTGCGTTGGCGCGGAGGCGAACAATTCGTTCCGCAATTGCCATTGGGATGACATCGAACTCTCCCTGACCTCGTTCCATCCGGACACGGGCAAGGTGATGCCGGGGCTTGCCGACCGGTGGGCGGTCGATGCCGACGGCCAGACGGTGTATTTCCACATCGACAAGGACGCCCGTTGGTCGGACGGGAAGAAGGTGAAGTCCTCGGACTTCCTGATGTCGTTCTACGTTTACCTTTCCCCCTACCTCACGGAGTCCTACTATCGGGCCTACTACGGGGATCAATACTGGGGAATGGCGACCTATGGCGACGATTACGTCTGCGTTCGCCTGGCCTTTCCGAAGCCCATCGCCGCGGGCTTCGCCGGGGTGATCCCTTTCCAGGAGGACTTCTACAAGGAATTCGGGCCGGACTTCGAGAAGCGCTACAACTGGCGTCCCCGTCCCACCACCGGAGCCTACATCATCCGCCCGGAGGACATCGACAAGGGCCGCTCGATTGCACTCACCCGGGTGAAAGACTGGTGGGCGAAGGACAAGAAATTCTATCGCAACCGCTTCAACCCGGACCGCATCGAGTACATGCTGGTGCGGGACGAAGAGAAGGTGTTCCAGCTCTTCCTGCGCGGTGAGGTCGACTGCAATCTCCTCAACGATGCCAAAAAATGGTATGAGAAGACCGAGGTGCCGCAGATCTTCAACGGCTACATTGAAAAGGCGACCTTCTACAACGAATACCCGGCGATTTCCCGCGGTCTCTACTTCAACCTGAGCCGCCCGCTGCTCTCGAACCAGGACATCCGCATCGGGCTCCAGCACGCCAGCAATTTCGAGAAGGTGATTGAACTCGATCTGCGGGGCGACGCGGAGCGCCTGAACCTGCTGTGCGCGGGATACGGCGAGTTTTCGAACCCGAATGTCCGGACCCGCCCGTTCTCGGTGAGCCTCGCCCGAGAGGCTTTTGCCCGCGCCGGGTTCACGAAAATCGGTGCGGATGGAGTGTTGGAAAACGCCCAGGGCCAGCGGCTGTCCTTCACGATCAACTATGGGAAGCATCCCATTTGGGATCCCATCCTGCTCCGCATCAAGGAGGAGGCATTGCGCTGTGGGGTGGAATACAAATTGGAGGCCATGGACAACACGGCGTCCTTCCAAAAGGTTTCACGGAAGGAACACGAGATCGCCCTCACCGGCTGGCAGCTCAACCTGCCATTCCCGGACTACTACCAGCAGTTCTACTCGGAGGAGGCCTACGAGCCCGGTTCGGACAAACCACGCCCGATGACCAACAACATCTCGGTGTTCGCGGACAAGACCGTCGACCCCATCCTCATCGAAAACCGGAACGCCAGTAGCATCGAGAGCGTGAAGGAGACCAGCTGGAAGCTGGAGGAGATCTTCCACGAGCGCGCCGTCTGGGTGCCGTCCTTCGAGCGTCCGTTCTTCCGGGTCGGCTACTGGCGCTGGGTGCGCTGGCCGGACAATTTCAACGTCCGGCTCACCAACGAGGCGGACACCAGCCACGTTCACTGGATCGACGAGGATATCAAGAAGGAGACCGAGGATGCCATGAAGCACGGCCGCACCTTCCCCGAGCAGAATTTGATCTTCGACCAGTACCGGAAGAAGACCGCCGATAAATGACCATGTCCGATCCTTTGCTCCAGGTCCACGACCTCATCACCGCCTTCGATACCGATGGCGGGCTGGTGCGCGCCGTCGACCACGTGTCCTTCGAGGTGCCGCGCGGCAAGACCATCGGCATCGTCGGCGAGTCCGGCTGTGGCAAGAGCGTCACGGCGATGTCGATCATCCGCCTGCTGCCCCAGCCGATGGGGAAGATCCTGCACGGTCAGGTGAATTTCAAAGGCCGCGATTTGCTCAAGGCCACCGATGCCGAGATGCGGAAGATCCGCGGCGGCGAGATCGGCGTGATCTTCCAGGAACCGATGACCGCCCTCAATCCGGTCCACCGCATCGGCAAACAGCTTTCCGAGTGTTTCATCCTCCACAAGAAGATGAGCAAGAAGGATGCTTGGGACGCGTCCATCGAAATGCTCAAGCTGGTGCGTATTCCCGCGCCGGAGCAGCGCATCGGCGATTACCCGCACCAGCTTTCCGGCGGCATGCGCCAGCGCATCGTCATCGCCATGGCGCTCGCCTGCCGTCCCGATCTGGTGATCGCGGATGAGCCGACCACCGCTTTGGACGTGACCGTTCAGGCCCAGATCCTGGACCTGATGAAACAGCTCCAGGCGGAAATGGGCATGTCCGTGATCCTCATCACCCACGATCTGGGGGTGATCGCCGAGACTTGCGACGAGGTGGTGGTCATGTATGGCGGCCGGGTGGTGGAGAAGGCCCCTGTGCGCGAGTTGTTCGAGCGTCCGCTCCACGCCTACACCCGCGGCCTGCTGGCCTCGATTCCCACGCTGGCGACGCCGCGGAAGTCGATCCTGCCGACCATTCCCGGCATGGTCGCCGGGTTGTTCGACCTGGTGCCTGGATGCCGCTTTTGCCAGCGGATGGGCCGCGAGGGCATCGTCCTGCGGGAGCGCCCGCCCTTTGAGGAGGTTTCCCCCGGCCATTGGGCGGAAATGTGCCCGAATTGTTTCGAAGAGCCAAAATGATGCAGCCGATCCTTTCCGTCCGCGACCTGAAGGTCCATTTCCCCGTTCATGGCGGCCTGTTCCTGAAACAGACCGGTGCCGTGCGGGCGGTGGACGGCGTGTCGTTCGATATCGCTCCCGGCGAGACCCTCGGGCTGGTGGGGGAGTCCGGCTGCGGAAAATCGACGCTCGGCAAGGCCATCGTCCGTCTGGCGGACGCCACGCAGGGCTCGATCGCGTTCGAGGGCAGGGACATCACCCGCGCCAGCACCGGCGCGATGCGGCCGCTGCGCCGCGACCTCCAGATGGTGTTCCAAGACCCGGTGGAGTCGTTGAATGCCCGCCACAGCGTCCAGGAAATCCTGGAGGAGCCGCTCATCATCCACGGCGCGGGGAGCGCCACCTGGCGTCGCCAGCGGGTGGCGGAGCTGCTGAACCGGGTGGGATTGCCGAAATCCGCCGCGGAGAAGTACCCCTTCGAATTCTCCGGCGGCCAGCGCCAGCGCATCGGCATTGCCCGGGCCATCGCCCTGGAACCGAAATTGATCGTCTGTGACGAGCCGGTGAGCGCCCTGGATGTCTCCGTGCAGTCCCAGGTGCTGAACCTGCTGCTCGAGCTGCAGCGGGAAATGAAGCTCTCCTACCTCTTCATCGCCCACGATCTGGCGGTGGTGAAACACATTTCCGACCGGGTGGCGGTCATGTACCTCGGCAAGATCGTCGAGCTGGCGGACGCCGAGAAAATCTATCGCGATCCCCGCCACGCCTACACCAAGGCCCTGCTTTCCGCGATCCCGGAGCCGGACCCGCTGGCGGTCAAGAAGCGGATCTTGCTCGAGGGCGATGTCCCGTCCCCGATCAATCCGCCCGCCGGCAGCGCCTTCGGCCACCGCATCGGGCACCCGCGCTACGAGGAAACCGTCGGCAAGGAGCTCCCGCTCACCGAGATCGAGCCCGGCCACTGGGTCGCCGCCGATCCCTGCTGCCTGACCGACGCCGATTGGCAGATCGTTTCCCGCCGGGCGGCTCCGGCTACCGCCTGACGGCGCGGGGCCGGCGTGGATTTCCCGGTTGCGTAGCCGCAAACCGGGTACATCTTCGCCCTCCCATGCGGAAAATCCGACTCCGGCATTGCCAAATGCCGTGAGCCGACTAGCAATTCGCGCGGCGTGGCCAGCCGGCCCCCGAACCCCACTTACACTCAACGGCATGAAAGACCTCTCCAAATACCGCAACATCGGCATTTTCGCCCACGTGGACGCCGGCAAGACGACGACCACCGAGCGTATTCTGAAGCTCACCGGCAAGATTCACAAAATCGGTGAGGTTCATGACGGCGCTTCCACCATGGACTTCATGGAGCAGGAAGCCGAGCGCGGTATCACCATTCAATCGGCGGCCACCACCTGTTTCTGGAAGGACCACCAGTTCAACGTGATCGACACCCCCGGCCACGTCGACTTCACCATCGAAGTGTACCGCTCGCTGAAGGTGCTCGACGGCGGCGTCGGCGTGTTCTGCGGTTCCGGCGGCGTGGAGCCCCAGTCCGAAACCAACTGGCGCTACGCCAACGACTCCGAAGTCGCCCGCGTCATCTACGTCAACAAGCTCGACCGTATCGGCGCTGACTTCTACCGCGTCGTCGGCCAGGTCAAAAAGATCCTGGGTGCCCACCCGCTGGTGATGGTGCTGCCGATCGGCACCGAGTCCGACTTCGTCGGCGTGGTCGACCTTCTCAGCATGAAGGCCCACATCTGGGACGAATCCGGCCAGCCGGAAAACTTCAAGATCGAGGAGATCCCCGCCGACCTGGTGGACAAGGCGAAGGAATACCGCGCCGCCCTCATTGAGACCGCCGTCGAGCAGGACGACGAGCTCATGGAGAAGTATCTCGAAGGCGAGGAGCCCTCGATCGAGCAGATCAAGAAGTGCATCCGCAAGGGCACGATCGATCTCGCGTTCTTCCCGACCTACTGCGGTTCCTCCTTCAAGAACAAGGGCCTGCAACTCGTGCTCGACGCCGTGGTGGATTACCTCCCGAGCCCGACCGACGTGAAGCCGCTTCCCGAAGTGGACGAAGAAGGCAACGAGACCGGCAAGTTCGCCATCATCGACCCGACCGCCCCCTTCCGCGGCCTGGCGTTCAAGATCATGGACGACAAGTTCGGCGCGCTGACCTTCACCCGCATCTACTCGGGCACCATCAAGAAGGGCGACGTCGTGCTCAACTCCTTCACCGGCAAGACCGAGCGTATCAGCCGCATGGTTGAAATGCACGCCGACGACCGCAAGGAAATCGACTCCGCCCAGGCAGGTGACATCGTCGCCATCGTGGGCATGAAGAACGTGCAAACCGGTCATACGCTTTGCGACGAGAAGAACCCGGCGACCCTCGAGCCGATGGTGTTCCCGGATCCCGTTATTTCCATCGCTGTCGCGCCGAAGGACAAGGCCAACGCTGAAAAGCTGGCCACCGCCATCGGCAAGATGATCCAGGAAGACCCGTCGTTCCGCGTCGAAACCGACGAGGAAACCAATGAGATGATTCTCAAGGGCATGGGCGAGCTTCACCTCGACATCAAGATCGACATCCTCAAGCGCACCCACAAGGTGGAGGTCACGGTCGGCGCACCGCAGGTCGCCTACCGCGAAACCATCACCAAGCCGGTCACCGACAGCTACACCCACAAGAAGCAGTCCGGTGGTTCCGGTCAGTATGCCAAGATCGATTACACCATCGAGCCGGGCGAACCGGGCACCGGCTTCGTCTTCGAATCGGCCGTCGTCGGTGGCAGCATTCCGAAGGAATTCATCCCCGCCGTCGAAAAAGGCTTCAAGACCTCCATCGATAAGGGACCGCTTGCCGGCTATCCTTGCTTGGACTTCAAGGTCAAGCTCACCGAAGGTGGTTTCCACGCGGTGGACTCCAGCAACATCGCGTTCGAAATCGCCGCGAAAGCCGCGTATCGCCAGACCATGCCGAAGGCGGGTCCGCAGATCCTCGAGCCGATGATGAAGCTCGACGTCTTCGCTCCCGAAGAAAAGGTCGGCGACGTCATCGGCGACCTCAACCGCCGCCGCGGCATGATCCAAGGCCAGGAGCCGACCCCGGGTGGTGTCCGCATCAAGGCCGAGGCTCCGCTGAGCGCCATGTTCGGCTACATCGGTGACCTGCGCACCATGACCTCCGGTCGTGGCCAGTTCTCGATGGAGTTCAGCCACTACGCGGCTTGCCCGAAGAACGTCTCCGACGACGTCATCGCCAAGGCCAAGGCCCGCGAGGAAGCGAAGAAGAAGTAAGCTTCTTACGATCCGTTCAATCGAAAGCCCCGTCACCCGCAAGGATGGCGGGGCTTTTTGCATGCCGGGAACCGGTTGAGGATTCCGCACCCGAGGCTGAGCTTCCGGAATGAAAGCGATCACCTTGGGCACTGCTGGGGTTTCACCCCGGTGCCGATGGAGATCGTGGAGATCAAGGTTCCTGCCCCGGCTCCTGGGAAAGCGCCGGAGGCTGTGGGCGTGACGCCGATGCCGGAGGGGCGGGTCACGTGGATTAATTTCTGAGCGCAGAGAGGAGGTCGGCGAGCGCCACGCTGGCGATGGCGGTGGCCTTGTCGCTCATCGCGTAGGGCAGGATAAGCGTGTCGCCGTGGAGCAGGGACCCGCAACTGTAGACGACATTGGGAACATAGCCTTCGCGTTCGAGTCCTTCCGGGGACAGCAGGGGTTCTTTCAGTCTTCCGATGACTTTGGTGGGATCCTCCAGATCGAGAAGGGCGGCTCCGATGCAATATTTCCGCATCGGTCCGACCCCGTGGGTGATCACCAGCCACCCCTCGGGCGTTTCGATGGGGGAACCGCAGTTGCCGATCTTCACCGACTCCCAGACTTCCGCGGGGCGCATCAGGATCTCGGGATCGTTCCAGTAGTGGGGATTGTCCGAGAACATGATGAAGAGGTTCTCGTCATCCTGGCGGGACAACATGGCATAGCGGCCGTTGATGCGGCGGGGAAAAAGGGACATGCCTTTGTTCTGGACCGCGCTGCCGTTGAGGGTGAGCACCCGGAAGTGCAGGAAATCGTGGGTCTCGATGAGCTGGGGTAGGATCGCCCGGCCATTGTAAGCGGTATAGGTCGCGTAGTAGGTGATCGAGCCGTCGTCATCGGTGAAGCGCACGAAGCGGGCGTCCTCGATGCCGTTGCTCTCATTGGTTGAAACCGGGAAGATGATCCGTTCACTCATGCCGAGCTTGGCCGGGAACCGCAGCTCGTAATTGGAATCCGCGAGCCACTGGATGCACTCCAGCGTTCGCTTGAGTTCGTGGGATCCGGGTTGGTTCTCGTGGCGTACGGTGCCCACGCTCTTGTTCAGATCGCTGCGGGTGAATTCGTTCGCCAGCGGAGCCATCACGGCGTTGGCATAGTCGTTGTCGAAGCCCATTTCGTGGAACTTCAGGATGAAGCTGCGCTTCCGGTAGTTTGGATTGGGTTCGATTTCCGGCACCGTCACGAAGCGGGAGACGTCGTCGAGGCTGATGTGGCCGTCCGGATGGATCAGGCCGACCCGGAATTCGATGGAGGAAATGTGCCCTTCACCCGTGGCCCGCAGGCTCATCACGAAGCGGAGCCCGCCTTCCGGCACGCCCTGCTGCGAGGGATGAGGCACGATGGAGGGGTTGAAGAGCGCGGCGGATTCCAACGCATACTCTCCGGAAAAAAGGGCTCCGATGAGGATCTCCCGCGTCCGCGAGAGCGGGCGCTGGGTAAAGAGGTGGGAGCGTATTTTGGCGAAGTGTTCCAACAGCAAGCCCTCGATATCGAAATGCCGCGAGGTGAATTCCAAACGCAGGGTTTCCAGCTCACGCTCCGCCTCGTCCTCGGTCAGCGCCAGGGCGCGGCCGATGATCGAGGTGAGCCGCTGCGGATTGGCGGGGATGAAGGGGCGGATGATGACGCGACCGCTTTCCGGCAAGAGCGTGATCGGATGTCGGAAGACTGGAATGCGGGTCATGGGATGGAGCCGTGGGGGTGAGCAATCGGATGTTCCGCCTGGTTCATTTCCGCGAGAGCCAGGTGGAAGGCCAGGGTGGACTCGGCCCCTTGGTTCTCGCTGATCCTGGCCTCGTGCAACCCGTCGCTGCAGCCGCCGGAACTGGAATCGTAGAGAGGCAAGCCGAGGTCGTTGCGGCCGAGGAACCATTCGAAGGCTCGTTTGGCTTCTCCCCGCCAAGCCGGGTCGCCCGTGATGCGGAAGGCTTCGAGCGATGCCGAAACCATGGCTTGTGCTTCCACCGGCTGTTGGTCGAAGTCGGCGCGCGCTCCGTCCTTGATGTAAAACCCGTTGCTGCCGATCGGCCGGAAATGGCCGGCCTGGGTTTTCTGGATCGAGGCGAGCCAGCGCAGCGATTCGAGCCCGATTTCCAGCGCCTCGCCATCCGGTATGCCGCAGCCGCTGAGGATCAGGGCCTGGCTGAGGCGGGCGTTGTCATAGGTGGCGCTGGTTTCGAACCACGGCCAGTTCTCCGTGGCGCAGTTTTTCCAGAGCGCCACCAGCTTCGCGGTCAGGACATTCCGTGCGGTGAGGATCTTTTCCTTGTCGGGAAATTCCCGCAGATACTCATGGATGCCGATCAAGGTGAAGGCCCATGCACGGGGTGAGGTGAAGTTTTCGACCACTGGCAGGCCGCGTTCGAAAAGCTGGATGCACAACCGTCGGCGGCCTTCGTTGCGCGAGCGGCCCGCGCCGACCCCGAGCGCCCACAGGGCCCGGGCGTGGCTATCCTCGCTGCCGGCGTCTTCCAGCCATTGGCGGCCATGGCTCATGAAATTGCGGAAGCGGCCGGTGTTATAGTCGAGGGCTGCGGCAAGGAAGGCCAGGTATCCGGTGACGAGATGGTCGGGATTCGGTTCGCCGCCCAGCTCATCGAGCAGATTGTAGAGGATGAAGGCGCGCGCGTTGTCATCGGTGCAGTAGCCTTCATGGAAATTCGGAACACTGAAGATGGCGTGCTGGAAGATGCCGGTGCCGTCGCTCATCCGCACGATGTGGTCCAGCCGGGTGGGAGGCAGATCGTAGGGGCGGCTTGCGAGCGTCCACCCCGCGAACGCCTTGCGGGGGGCTGCCTGGCGATCGGCGCAGGCATGCTGGAAGGATTCCAGGTACTGCTTCGCCACGGATGGCCAGATCATCCCGCGGCCCTGCTTGTAGGCTTCATGCCGGGTCCGCTCCATCCGCTCCGGGTCGTCGAGGAAGGCGCAAACGCCCTCGACGATGCCCTGGGGATCGCGGAACGGAACGAGAATGCCCCGGTCGTCCGCCAGCAGTTCCCGGGCGTGCCAATAGGGGGTTGAGACCACGGCCTTGCCTGCGCCGAAGACGTAGGCGAGCGTGCCCGAGGTGATCTGGGCCTCGTTGAGATAGGGCGTCAGGTAGATGTCCGTCGCGCCGATGAATTCGGTGAGGTCTTCGAGGGAGACGAAGCGGTTGTAGAAGATCACGTGCTCCTTGACCCCGCGGTCTTCCGCCAGCCGTTCCAGTCCCAGGCGGTAGCTTTCGCCTTCGCGGGCGACGAGATGGGGGTGGGTGGCACCGAGGATGAGATACACCACGTTGGGATGCCGCTTCACGATCTCCGGCAGGGCTTCGATCGCGTGCTCGATGCCTTTGCCCGGACCTAACAGACCGAAGGTAAGCAGGACCACGCGGCCCTCCACGCCGAACTGCGCCTTGTAGAACTCCGGGTTGGAAAAGGGAATGTCCGGGATGCCGTGGACGATCACGTCAATCTTCGAGCCGGGTACCCCGTAGGTGTCCTGCAGGATCTCCGCGCCCTTCCGGGCCATCACCACCAGCCGGTCACTGCGGAGAATCAATTCCTCCATCACCTTCCGTTGGGCGGGGTTGGGCGTTTGGAGGACGGTGTGAAGGGTCGTCACGACCGGCATCCGGACTTCCTTCAGCAGGGCCAGCAAGTGGCTGCCAGCGGGGCCGCCGTAGATGCCGAACTCGTGCTGGACGCATAGCACGGATGCATTGTTGAAGTTCAGGAAATCGGCTGCCCGCCGGTAGGAATCGAGATCCTTTTCCAGCAGTTCGAAACGGACCCGGGGCGGATACTTGTAACCTTCCACCCGGTCGTTCATCGCTCCAGCATAGCATTCGGATGCCGGGGCGGCCGCGGCGACCGCTTCGCAGATGTCGTGGGTGAATGTCGCGATCCCGCACCGTCGCGGTTCGAAACCGCCCACAAACGCGATGCGTGCGGGCGGCAAGGCACTGCCCGGGGAACTCACTGGAACAACCTCATGCCACACCAGACGCCCTGAGCGTCACAATAGCAACATGAGGTTTCCTTTCCGGGCCCGGGGGGAGCTGCAAAGCCAATGAATCCAATGGCTTTGTTCCCAAGCCTCAATCCAAGAGCAGCACCTCGGCCTTCTTCGAGCGGAGGTGGAAGGTCTTGGTGGCGAGGTCGTGGTGGGCCTTGATCGAGCGCATGGTGCGGCTCTTCACGCGCATCAGCACCGAGTGGGTGCGGGCCACATTGCCCCGGACCTCCACGCCGCGCAGCAGCGGGGTGTCGGAGATGCCGGTGGCGCTGAAGATGATGCTGTCGCCCTTGGCCAGGTCCTTGGAGAGGTAGACGCGGTCCAGGATCTTCTCGTGGCCCTCGGCGATGAGCAGGCGGCGCTCCATGGGATCGCGCGGCCAGACCTTGGCCTGCAGGCCGCCACCGAGGCAGCGCAGGCCGGCGGCGGAGAGCACGCCTTCCGGCGAGCCACCGATGCCGACGTAGAGGTCGATGCCGCTGTCCGGGAAGCCCGGGGCGATGGCGGCGGCGATGTCGCCGTCCGCCAGCATGCGCAGCTTCGCGCCGGTGCGGCGCACGGCGTCGATGTAGGGCTCGTTGCGGGGGCGGTCGAGGACCATGACCACGATGTCACGGATGTCCTTTTCCAGGATCTTCGCGGTGATCTTGATGACCTCCTCGGTGGGGGCTTCCACGCTGATCGGCAAAGAGGGGTCTTCGATGAAGGCCTTCCGGACCTTCTGCGGGTAGGAGAGCTTCTCCATGTAGAAGGCCGGGATGTCCTCCAGCGCGTTCTCCTCGCCGTTGCGAGGGATCGCGGCGGCGATGCAGGCCACCGAGTTCGCCATGCCCTTGGAGACGTTGGTGGTGCCGTCCACCGGATCGAGCGCGATGTGGAACTGCGGGGCGCCTTCCAGCCAGGTGCCGACCTTCTCGCCCTTGAAGAGGCCGGGGGCGTCGTCCTTGATGCCTTCGCCGATCACCACCTCGCCGCGCATGTCCATCAGGTCGAACATGCCGCGAATGGCGTCGCAGGCGGCTTCATCGGCGGCTTCCTTGTCACCCCGGCCCATCCAGCGATGGGCGAAGAGTGCCGCGGCCTCGGTGGCGCGGAGGAAGTCGGATTCGAAAATACGTTCCGGGTCGATCATGTTGATAGCGATGAGAGAGCGACTTTAATCAGATCCCGGGCCAGATGGCTACAGGGGACTGGTTGACGGTCTGAGAGTTCCTCATGGCGGCCACAAGGAGAGCTTGTTGGCATCAGCGGCAGAGGGCCTGGAAGCGGGCGTAGGCCTCGTTCCATGCCTCCGTGTCCTGCGGCGTGTAGGTCACGAACTCGAAGGAATCCCGGATCAACTGGCGGCCCGCGGCGAAGTCCGGCAGGTGGCCGGTGGCGACCATCTGGGTGATCAGGTTGCCGCAGGAGGTGGCCTCGATTGGTCCGGCGACCACCTCGATGCCCATGGCATTGGCGGTGGCCTGGCTGAGCAGGGCATTCTGGATGCCGCCACCACCCGCGTGGAGGCGGGCGAAATCGCGACCGGTGAGCTGGCGCAGTTTGTCGAGCGTCATGCGGTATTTCAGCGCCAGCGATTCGGTGGCGATGCGCAGGATACAGCCCTTTTTCCTCGGAACCGTCTGGCCGGTGCGCTCGCACCACGCGGCGATCTTCGCAGGCATGTCGCCCGGGCTGGCGAACACCGGATCGTCCGGATCGATGAAGGCGCTGAACGGCTCCGCTTCCTTCGCCAGCTCGGCCAGTCCGGCGTAGGTGATGTCCTCGCCATCGAGCGCCCACTGGCGCTTGCACTCCTGGATCAGCCACAGGCCCGCGATATTCTTCAGGAAGCGGACGGTGCCATCGACCCCCAGCTCGTTGCAAAAGCCCGCCTTGAACGCGTCCGGTCCGGTGATCGGCTCGCGGGTCTCGATGCCCATGATCGACCAGGTGCCGGAGGACAGCCACAGGTTGTCGCCCTCGGTCATCGGGATGCCGGCCACCGCCGCGGCGGTGTCATGGCAGGCGGATGCGACCACCGGGATGTCCGCGCGGCCGATCTGGCGAGCGACTTCCGCGCGGATCGGGCCGAGCACGGTGCCGGGAGCCACGATCTCGCCGAAGATGCCGGACGGCAGCCCCAGCGACTCGATCACTCCCCAAGCCCAATCGCCGCTGCGCGGGTCGAGGAGCTGCGAGGTGGAGGCCACGGTGCGCTCCACCGCCTGCACGCCGGTGAGCCAGTAGGCCAGCACGTCCGGGGTGAACAGCAGGCGGCTGGCATGCAGCAGGCCGGGGCTCTGCTTTTTCACCTCCGCCAGCAGGTGCAGCGAGGTGTTGTAGAAATTGGTGGCCACGCCGGTTTGGGCGAAAATCTCCACCTCCGGCAGGATCGCGTGCATCGCTTCCGCCATGCCCTCGTGGCGCGGATCGCGGTACTGGTGCGGCATTCCGAGAAGCTGGCCGTGGCCGTCGAGCAGGGCGTGGTCGCAGCCCCAGGTGTCGATGCCGATCGAGACGATCTTGTCACCGTAGCGCTCCACGGCGGTGCGCAGACCGGTGAGAATTTCACGATAGAGGCCGATCAGGTTCCAGTAGGAGCCGTCGGGAAGGTCGGTGCCGGGATTGTCGAAGCGGTGGACCTCTTCCAGATAGAGTTTGGTGAGGTCGGTCTTGGCGGCGATCACGCGGCCGCTTCCGGCCCCGAGGTCAACGGCGATGAAAACTTGCTTCGGCATGGGGATGATTCCCAATGTTTCCCAACAGAATCCCGCATAAGCAATCGGGAATACGCCCCACGTTGCGGCAGGGGAGGGTTTGGCGGGCTCGGGCTGGCTTGACACCCGGCGCGTTGATCTTTAAGGAATCCAAGGAATTTTCATCCCTGCTGTTCCGTGAAAACCATCGCCCTCTCCGCCCTCGGGTTGGTCTCGCTCGCCGGAATGGCGCATGCGGACAAGACTCTCAATCCCGTGAAGATCGACCCCCTGTTGATCGATACGGAACCCTACCGTTTCAACGGGGTGGTGCTCACGGACGAGGTCCGCGGCAGCGGGTTCGTGGCGTGGAACCAGCGGGCCTTTTTCACAGCCGCTCATGTGGTTTCCTCGTTGGGGGGCGACGATACAGAGGCGACTTTGGATTGGGGGCTGCCGCCGGATTGGGTTCCGATGAACAATTCGGATACCGCGGATACCGAGGCGACGATCCCATCCCGCGGCTATTACCGCTTCAAATCGTATGAAGCCCTCGCGGAGGCGCAGAAGGCCGTCAATGGCAGCGCGTTCAGCCGTGACGTGGTGCTGGGCTTCGCCTTCGAGGACCTGATTCCCGGCACCCCGGCGGTGCTGAACACCAATGGCTACAAGGACATCCGCGGCAATGTGACCACGATGATCACGGGCTATCCGGCCGTGAATTTCTACACCGGCGAGGACATTCCGGGCTATTTCCTGCACCAGACCGGACCGGGCATCACGCCTTATGCCGTGGACTTCGGCCGGGCGATGCGGACTTCGCTCGTGACCACCGGCAGCGGCAACAGCGGTGGTCCGCTGTGGGTCCAGAAAGGGGCCTCGTGGGTCGCGTCCGGGGTGTTGGTCGGTGGCTTGCCGTCCGAGACCATCGTGTATGCCTTTTCGCCCGATGTGAACGCCTTGACGAAATCGGTCGCCCCGATCGTGAAACCGACCCCGGCCACCCCGGTGTCGGTGGGGGGAGTGGGCGCGACCTCGTTCTTCTTCCCGATGACCAAGGCGAAGAAGATTCCCGACGGTGTCGCCCGCTACACCGATTTCCGTTTCAACGTTTCCCGCTTCGAGGAAGGGGCGGCGGTCACCAAGGTGCACCTCAACCTCGACATCTCGACTCCCCACCAGGGCGATCTTTTGGTCGTCCTCCAGGGGCCGGGTGGAGTGGCCACCATCGTCCACAAGGAAGAAGGCGGGGACGAGGACGACCTCGTGATCGATGACAAGGATTTCAGCGAGGCTTTCTCCGGCATCTACGCGAACGGCCCATGGACCGTGCGCGTGCAGGACCGCCTGAAGGGTGACATCGCCACGGTGAACAAGATCGCGCTGGAGATCGGCGTGGACAAAGCGTCCGGTACCACCACTCCGACTCCGTGAGCATGCCGCGCCGGTGGTGGATCGTCGCAGGAATCGCCGTGGCGATCCTCGCGGTGGTGGCCCTCCGGGGCCATCGTGCCAGCCCGCCGACGGTGGCGTTGGCTCCGGCATCCGAGGGGAAGAAGGCGGCTTCAGAGGACGAGGGGGATGCGGATTTTTCGACCCGTGATGCGAACCAGCGGCGGGTGATTCGCGGTCAATGGGCCGCTTTGATCCGCTGGCTGAATGGTAATCCCCGGCCCACTCCGGAGGAGATCGCCGCGCGTCTGAATGAGCTCCGCACCGAGTGGATCGCCATGGACCCGACGGTGCTGGCGGCGGTGATCGCGGAGCTCTTGGAATCCGGGGGAGACCTCCCGACCGGGCTCAAGTTCGAGGTCGGTCCGCACGGTTTCCTGAAGGGCTGGCCGACCTTGCGGGTGTTCCTGCTCGATGTGCTGGCCGGTTCGGACATGGAGGCCGCGGTGCCAGTCGCCCGTCAGGTGCTCGATTCCACCGCCTCTGCCAATGAATTCGCGATGGCGATGCGATCGCTCACGCGGGATGGTCCGGCGCGGGCGGGGAGCGACGAACTGGTTTCGCGCTTGGGTTCGATGTTGGGGCATGTCGGTTGGGGGAATGAGCCGGGGTTCGCCGCGGCCTTCGATCTCGCCCGGGTCATTGGCACACCTGCCGCGGCGAGGACGGTCGCGGCGTGGCAGGGCAGCCGGACCCTGCGCGCGATGGCGCTCGATGAATTCGCGGCCGATCATCCCGCGGCGGTGACCGAACTGGTGACGTCTCCGGAGGCCGCGGCGCTGGCTCCGGCCGAGCGCGCGAGCCTGATGGCCCGCATCGATCCCGCCGATCCCGGGCAATTGTCCGCGGCGGACCGCTATCTCCGTGATCCCGCCCTCACCGCCGGGGAGGCGGAAATGTTTCTGAAAGTGTTTCCGCTCCGCAGCGCCACTACCGGCTACCGGCTGTATGGGGACAATCCGGCCCCGTATACAAAGGAAGGCATCGTTGCCGGAGACCGCGCGGCGCTGGATCAAGTGAACCTCTGGCTGGCCGATCCGACACTGGCGGAGCGGTATCAGGCGGGACTCGTGCCTCTCCAGCAGCGCCTCAACGGATGGGTGAAACAGGCGGCCTCCCGTTGACCTCCGCGCCAGGGGATTGTTAGGCTGGCGGGCGGATGAGAGAACTGCCCCAGGACCGCCCCTACCGTTTCCGGCCACCGGTCGACCGGCCGTGGCTGAACCCGCTGCTACGGTGGGTGAACCGGAGTGTGTTCTTGAAGCGCTTCTATCATGTCTCCTCGGTCGAATGCCACGGCATCGAGCGGTTGGAGGAGGCCATGCGGTCGAAGGACGCGGTGGTGCTCGCTCCAAACCACGCCGACCACGCGGACGTGCATGTCCTCAGTGAGGTGACCGCGCGGGTGGGCATCCGGCCGCGGTTCATGGGTGCGCGGGAGATTTTCGAGGCCGGTGCGATCAATGCCTTCGCCCTCCAGAGCGGCGGAGTGTTCTCGGTGGACCGGGATGGGGCGGACATCGCGGCGATCAAGATGGCGCTCTCGATCTTGGAGGCGGGCGATTATCCGCTGGTGATTTATCCGGAAGGGGAGATCTACCATCACCATGAGTGGCTGGACCCGCTCCACGATGGCCTTGCCTCGATCCTGCTGAAGGTCGCACGGAAGCTGCCGGACAACCGGCGTGCGTGGATTTTCCCGATCGCCTTCCGCTTCGAATATGATGGCTCGGTGCGCGAGACCTTCCCGGAGCGGGTGGCGGCGCTGGAGAAGACCATCGGCTGGACGCCGAAGGAGGATTTGCCGGTGGTGGAGCGTTTGTATCGTTTCGGCCCGGCTCTGCTGGCGGTGAAGGAGATGGAGTATTTCGGCGAGACCGGCACCGGGGATCTGGCGGAGCGCCTGGAGCGCCTGCGCGAACGGCTGCTTGCGGATGTCGAGGGCCGCCATGGCAAGGACGTGCGCTCGACCACCGTGCCGGAACGGGTCCGCGCCCAGCGGTTCCGTATCCGCAAGGCCCTGCTCGATCCGGAGAATCGGCCCGATCCCGCGACCCGCCACCGGTTGCTCGATGACATCAAGCGGATCCATGTGGCCTATCAGGTCTATAGCTATCCCGGTGTTTATCTGGCGGAGGATCCGGACGACCACCGGATCGCGGAGACGCTGATGAAGCTGGAAGAGGATCTGCTGGGCAAAGCGACCTACCCGGTGGCGCGGAAGGCAACGATCGTGTTCGGGGAGCCCATTGATGTCACCCGAATGCTGGGAGCCGGGGAACTGCCCGCGAAGGGCGGGGCACCGGAACTCACCGCCGTGCTGGAGGAGAAACTCGGGGCGATGGTGCGGCAGGGAGACCCGACGGGCTTGTCGGGCGCGGATTCACCCTCCATCGTCCGCGGCGACGCATGAACGAATCCGCACCGCTCGCTTGGCTGGCCCGCCCCGATGGCTCGGTGGTGCTCGGGCACGGCCCGTTCACCGCGGCCGCGGTTCCGCCCGCGGATGGCGTGGCGTTTTACGTCCAGCGATACGGCTTGGATGAGCCGGAGCCGTGGCGGATTCCCGCGGCGGTGGAGCATCTCGACTCCGCGGCGCTGGAAGCCCGTTTCAGTGATCGTCCGCTGCCCGTTTGCGAATGGGCGGAGATCGATGCCGGTCCCTTCGCCGGGGTGTTCCAAGAGGTGATGGACGAGATCCGCCGCGGCACGTTCGAGAAAACGGTGCCGGTGGTGGTGGAGGAGGGGCGGCTGGTGTCCGGATCGCCTTTCGATGTGGCGGCCGCGATGACGCGCCAGGCCGCGCCCCGCCTGTCCTACGCGTGGTCAGAGGGGGATCGCGGGTTCTCCGGCGCGACTCCGGAGGTGTTGTTTTCACTGAGTGGCCGGAAGCTCACCACCATGGCGTTGGCGGGCACCGCGAAGCGCGAGGAGCGGGTGGTGTTCGCGGTGGATGAGAAGGAAATCCGCGAGCACGAATACGTGGCCCAGTCTCTGGTCGCGAAACTCGGCGACATCGGCACGGTGCACCGCGGCGAACGCACCATCCTCGATCTCGGCTCGCTGGTGCATTTCCTTTCCCCGATCGAGGTGGAGCTGGACGAACCGCAGAAGCCTTCCGATTTGATTCGCCGTCTGCATCCCACGCCCGCGCTCGGACCGCATCCGCGCACGCCGGGGACTCTCTCACAGCTCATCGGCTGGAGGCGCCGGCTCGGCTGCCCCTATGAATTTGGAGCGCCCTTTGGCGTTTGGGATTGCGGTCGATTTGATGCGATTGTCGCAATCCGTGGGGTCTGGTGGGATGGGAACCGCGTGAAGCTGCCCGCCGGTTGCGGAGTGATCGAGGTGAGCCGTCTGGTCAATGAATGGCGCGAGCTGCGGCTCAAGCGGGAAGCGGTGAAACACGTCCTCGCACCCTGAGGCGGGTCCGCGGCCTTCTGGTCACTGGTCCTTGTCGAACAACCGGTCGAGCGTTCGGATGGTCACGCGCATCGATTTGTCCAGCGACTCGGCGGAGATCACGGACAGGTCGTCCTTGCCGCCCTTCTGGTTGTGCCACCAGTTGAAGTTCGAGAAATCACCGATCACATCGATGGTCGGGATGCCGACCTGATTGAGCGGCACGTGGTCGTCGGTGATCGTGAAGTCGGACACCGAGAAGTGCTTTTTCACATCCTCCTGCGTGGCCGCGGCCAGCACGTGGTTCTTCAGGAACTCCGGCGAATCGACAGGCAGCGAGATCCGCAGGTTGGTGTGGCCGATCATGTCGAGCAGGATGCCGAAGCGCGGTTTCTTCGGCTGGCTCCGCCACACGCCGGCGTACTCCCGGCTGCCGAAAAGGCCATCGATGGTGGTGATGGAATCGCTGAAGCCTTCCTCGCCATCGAAGAAGACCAGTTCCAGCTTCCCGGCTTGTTCCGGCTTCTGGGACGCGAGGTGGCGACCGATCTCGACGATGGCCGCGCAGGCCGAGGCGGCGTCGTCCGCGCCGAGGAATTCCATGCCCGGGATGTCCTTCGAGTCGATATGGGCGCACAGGATGCCCTCCGGCACGGCGGCCCAGGCGTCGGTGCCCTTCGGCGCGAAGCGCGCGCGGACGTTCACGAACTCCACCTCGCCCTTGAGGGTATTGCGCTTGAACGCCTGCTCCTTCACGGACCAGCCGGACTTCTCCAGCTCCTGCTTCACGTAGCCGCGCACTTTGGCCAAGCCCTGCGAGCCGGCCGGGCGTGGGCCGATGGCGAGGATTGCGGCGGTGTGCTGGTAGGCGTTCTGCCCCAGGCTGTTTCCGGATGGATCGTTGCGGAGGCGCCACCCGACCACACCGGCCACCGCGAGCACGACCGCGGCGATCAACACAAGCACCAGACGCTGCTTCATGGACGCGGAACATGGCGGCCCGGCGTGCGGTCGGCAAGGTCAACCGCAGCGACGGCTGATCGACCGGGGGCGGATGGCATTTTCCCAGAAGGAGTCAGACCTCCCGATGCCACTTTTGCGAAAGGGGGCCGCCCGTGTCATAGACGAAGTGCAGCACCCGGCGGTGTTTCGGGGCCGTCGCTTGAGAGGAGGCGTGCAGAAGCAAGGGCCTCATCAGTAGGGCTTCTCCTTCGGTCGCGAGACAGATCGCCGCTTCATGCCGCTCCAGATGGCCGGCGATCTCCTCGGAGGGAATGATGCCGTGGAGGTGGCTGCCGGGCAGGACACGGAGAGGCCCGTTCGATTCATCGCAGTCGTCGAGGTGCAGCCGCACCGCCAGCAACCGCCCGAGGATTTCCTCCGGTGGTCGGGCGTAGTCGACGCCGTCCTTGTGCCGCGGCAGGAGGTAGCCGTCCGAGGTCACCGGTTGGGCGAAGGGAAACATCAGATCCTGGTGCCAGGTGACTTTCCAATTCGTCTCCGCGGTCTTGTCGAAGGCGATCGCCTGGATGGCGATGGCATTTTCCGGCAGGTGGCCGCTGGCGGCGAGTTCCTTCCGCAAGGCAACCGCGGTTTCCCGCACGAGGGGATGGTCGAGCAGGCAGCGGGTTCCGGCACGTTCTTCCTGAAACAGCGTTTCACGGAGAAGCGCGCGTGTGGCGGAAGGGATTCCGGTGGGCCGGAGTTCGTATCCAGAGGCGGCGAGCGTCATGGGATTGACCGGATCGTAGGGGCGGGGAGCGCGGGTTCCAGCCCTGATCTTTATACACATCTCGCGCGCGTCCGCTTGGGCAATCTCTCCCTCACCTTCCGACTTTGTGGCACTGGAGCTATCCGGAGAGATTCTGGATCCCGAAGGGATCGCAGCGTCAGTAGCCGGTGGTTGAGGAGCCTTGGCGACGACACCACCGGACAGCTCGGATGAGTGAACCGCACCCCGAAGTGGGTGCCAGCCTCGCACCCCGGCTCCGTGGCTGGAATGGAACATGGAATTTCGCAGGCCTGTGAACCCGGCTGCGATGCCCTTCGGGATCGAATGACCTTTCCGCGCCAACCGGAGGTGTCGTCGCCAAGGCTCCTCAACCTCCGGCTACTTGGGTTGTCATCCCATTCGGGATACAGAGTTCAAGATGTGTATAAGGAGCAGGGTTCCAGCCGGGGGATTGGAAAATTTCCAAGAACAGTGGTCTTCCGGTGTCATGCTGGAAGAGGACCGTTTCCGGTCCCGGATATCCGAACCACATGCTCTCATGAAAAAGACCATCCCGCCCCTTGAGATCGCCAAGCCCTGTTCGATGGATTGGCGGAACATGACCGGTGACGAGCGCAAGCGCTTCTGTGCCGGCTGTGGCAAGCATGTCTTCAATCTCTCCGCCATGACCGGGCCCGAGGCGCGGAAGTTCGCGGAGGAAACCCAGGGTCGCGAGTGCATCGCCTATGTGCCTGCGGAGGATGGTCGTATCCACACGCCGAACCGCTTCGAGCGAGGGCTGTTGTGGCTGGTCCGGCGCGTCCCGCGGATGGCTGCCGTGCTCGCGTTGCTTCTTCCGGCGGCGCTGGCCGCGGGAGTCGAGCGCACCACGGGCAAACCCCTGCCTCCGAAAAACCCTCCGGTCCGGGACGGCGGCGAAAAGGAACCGCAGCAACCCGCGAAGCAGGATTCTCCCGTCGTTCCGGGTTCCCCGGTGGTCAAAGGCAAGGTGGTGCTCGGGGAGCCCTGTGGCCCGGAGAATCCTCCCGCAAAGCCGCCGGAAAAGCCCAAGGGCGGGAAGTAGTGTAGGTGGTTCCGGGTGTCGGGGGAATCAATCCCTCAAGTGGCCGCTGGAAATCTGGATGAGATTTTTCGCGGGATCACGGGCGTTTGCGAACTCGTAGCCGGGGCCTTGGTGGATGGCACCGAATGCCAAGCCTTCCTTCGCCCGTTCGGCTTTGAACGCCGCCACGTCCGCGACGTCGAACACGATTTTCACGCACGATTGTCCGGACTTGTGACCCTTGCTCGCCTGAAGGATCACCAGCGCGCAACCGCCGGAGGGTGGGGCGAGAATGAACTTGTCCGCCAGACCTGTGTTGGTGCGGGTGAAGCCAAAGTGCTGCTCGTAGAACGTGGCGACTTTCTCCATGTCGTGGACATAGAGCGCGATCCGGGAGATGGGCGGGTTCATCGGAACAGGAACACGAGGTTCGAATAAAACCCGACGTAGACCCACGACACCGCGAGAAGGAACACCAGCCAGGCAAAGGCTTTCGAGTTTCGGTCAGTCGCGGAATGAAGGAGGTAAAGGCTCCACGCGAGGGGCAAGAAGGTGGGTGCCAGGGCGGCAGCCCGGAAATGGCATCCACACGTGGTCATGCCCATCATCAGGAAAGAGCCGATCAGGATCGACGCCGTCAGTGTGAAACGGATCAGGTTGCTGGATGACTGTGCACGCGGTCGGGCCATTTCCATTCCGCGGAGAGTAGGCGGATGGCAGCGTCAGCACAAGGAGCAGGGACATGCCTGTCCCGTTCTTCTCCTATCAGCGTATACGTTCAGAACGGGACAAGAATGTCCCTGCTCCTTGGTTAAACCTCGTCGGCGCCGAGGAGCTCCAAGATGCGCTGGAGGTCGTCGTTGCCGTAGTATTCCAGCTCGATCTTGCCCTTCTTCGTGCTGTGGGTGATCGCCACGTGGGTGGCGAAAAGATCGCGCAGGCGGTTTTCGATCGCGCGGATGTGGGCGTCGGTCTCGCGGGCCGGGGTGGAGGCGGCGGCCTTGGCCGAGCCGCCTTCGGTGGCGGGCGTGGCGAGATCGTTCTGGAAGGTCTGGGCCAGCTTCTCGGTGGCCCGCACCGTGAGCTGGCGGCGGATCACCTGATCGGACGCGAGCAACTGGGCGTCGCGGTCCTTGATCGAGAGGATGGCCTTGGCGTGGCCGACGGAGAGGCGGGCCTGGGCGACGAGCAATTGGACGTCGCCATGGAGATCGAGCAGGCGCATCGCATTGGCGACGCTGGCGCGGGACTTGCCGACTCGGGCGGCGATCTCCTCCTGCTTCATCGTGAACTCGCGGGCGAGGCGGACGTAGCCGGCGGCCTCTTCCATCGGATTGAGATCCTCGCGCTGGAGGTTCTCGATGAGGGCCATTTCCAACACGTCGCGGTCGGAGGCCTCGCGCTCGATCACCGGCACGGTGGCCAGCCCGAGTTTCTGCGAGGCGCGCCAGCGGCGCTCACCGGCGATGAGCTCCAGCTTGCCGTCCACCGGGCGGACGATCAGCGGCTGGATGATGCCGTGCTGGCGGATCGATTCCATCAGGTCGTCCAAGGGCGACTCGATGAAGGTGGTGCGCGGCTGGAGAGGCGAAGGGACGACCTGATCGAGAGGAACATCGCGCACGCGCTTCGATTCATCGGCGGAAACTCCCTGCGCCGTCGGAACGGTTCCGGGTTGTTTCTTGATGAGGGCTCCTAGTCCCTTTCCGAGTGCCTGCTTCGCCATGGGGCGGTGAGGATTACCCTGACCGGCCGCGAATTCCAAGCGGATTCCGGCGCGCTTGACGGAACGGGCGGCAGGGGCCATCGATTGAACCGTGATGGTGCCCCGTTTCCTGCTTGCCAGTCCTTGGATTCTCCTCGCCGCCGCCGGTCCGCTGGCTGCGCAAAATCCTCCGCCGCTGGCCCCGCTGCCGCCCCCCAAACCCGCGCCGGCCGCGCCCGCGAACCCTGGCCAAGGTGGTCCTGGCGAAAACGTGATCAAATCCGAGGTGCCACCCGCCACTCTGATCCAGTCCGCCCGCGCCGCTGTCGATCAACTCGGCATCGAGGTCGTCGCCGGGCGTTACCAGTTCGCGATCGACCGCATCTATCCCCGGTGGAAGGAACGCATGGCCAAGCGTGAGGGCAGTATGGCCGAGGTGGACGCCGGGCTCCTGAGAGCCATGAAGGAGTTCCAGCGCAGTGGTGTCAGCCTCCTGTCCTCGAAGGCGGTCGGAGAGGCCCAGGTGTTCGAGGTGGAGCCCGGCAAGCGGGTTGAGAAAATCGGCGGGCGTGATGTGGTTTCGCCCGGCTACACGAAGTGGCTCGTGCTCGTGCCCACCGTCACCCGCCTGAAGGTGTTTGAAAGCGGTCAGACCCATCTGGTCGACAAGATCTCGTTCCAGGCAGCGATCACCGACAAGGGCAAGAACGACTGGACCTTCATCGATGGCTCCACGGCGAAGTTCACCGACTTCCGGAGTCTGTTCGGCACCCTGCCGGCCGACCTCAAACTGCCGGAGACCACTTACACCCCGGTGAAGGACGAACCGAAGCGTTGATCCCGTCACGGAATCCGGTATTTCAGAACCATGGCAAAGGCTGTGAAGGACAAGAGGGCGGAGGAAGCGTGGCTGCGGAAGAAGCTCACCGAGCTGTGGAACCGCGGGCAGAGCGAGTATTGCGAGGTGCGCGGTTCCGTGATCCACGGCCGCGGCGTGTATGCCACCCAGTTCATTCCGAACGAAACCAAGATCATCGAGTACGTTGGTGAGCTGGTGGACAAGGAGGAGAGTGACAAGCGGGCGCATGCCCAGCACGCGAAGTCGATCGAGACCGGCGATGCCGCGGTCTATATTTTCACGCTTTCGAAGCGCTGGGACATCGACGGCAACGTGCCGTGGAACACCGCGCGCCTCATCAACCATTCCTGCAATCCGAACTGCGAGGCGTGGATCGAAGGCCGCAAGATTTTCATCCACTCGCTGCGGGACATCCAGGAGGGCGAGGAGCTGACCTTCGACTACGGTTTCGATGTGGAATGTTACGTCGATCATCCCTGCCTCTGCGGCTCGGAGAACTGCGTGGGCTACATTGTGAGCCGTGACCAATGGCCCGAGCTGCGCCAACGCCTCGCGGGCGCGGAGGAGTGAGGACATGAAGGAGGATCGCGAGCCGACCGGTTTCGAGATGGCGGTGTACGACGTCGTCCGGCGCATTCCGAAGGGGAAGGTCTCCACCTACGGTGCGGTCGCCCGCGCGGCAGGGCGGGGGAGCGCCCGCTCGGTCGGCTCGGCCTTGGCGAGGAATCCTTTCGCCCCCGAGGTGCCATGTCACCGCGTGGTGCGGGCGGATGGTGCCTTGGGTGGATTCAGCGGCCACACCGAGGGCCCGGAGATGGACCGGAAGACCCGCATGCTGCGGGAGGAGGGCGTGGAGGTCAGGGATGGAGCCGTCGATATGACGCGCTTCGGGGCTGGCCTCGAATGATCCTCCGTCAGGCGAGGTGCTCCTCGAATGGCGGTGAATACAGCAGCCAGTGCAGGAACCCGGTGCCGCATCCCACCATGGCGGAGAAGATGAACATGGTGGCGGGAGCGGACAGGGCGAATTGCAGCCAGCCCATCGCCACCACCGCTTGGCTGCCGGGGAAAAAGGACAGCACCATGCCCGCGGCCAATAGCAGGTAGATCAGGCAGAAGATCGCCGCCGCGGCGGGACGGGCCCACGATTGTCCCAAGAGCAGGCCGATGGAGACAGGGACGGGAAGGAGGCCAAGGTAGGCAAGCCAAGGCACGGAACCGGTGGCAGGAAGGAGCAGCCATCCCCAGAGAAGTCCGGCCAGCAGCAGGGTCAGGCAAACGAAGAGGACTCGCTTCGACATGACCGGCGGCGATTGGGGTCACCCGCGCATCAATTGCAGCCCCCACATCACCAGACTGGTGGTGGCGGCGAGCAGCAGGACCAGCAGCAGGAGGCTGCGGCGCTGGCTCTTGTGCTCGTTGCGGACCTTGCCGCGGGTGGCCAGTTCCTCGAAGGCGCGGCGGCGTTCGCGGTCGCGGAAATCCTCGGTCGGAGGCAGGGTCGCTCGGTCCTCCTCGTATTGGCGGCGCAAGCGTTCCGGCTCGGCCGCCGTCGCCGCGATCTGGGCGCGGAGCACCGCTTCCTGGTCCACGAGCAATTGCAGCTCGGGATCCAGGTTCTGCGGCTTCTTCTTCCGGGCGGCCATGGCCTTGTTACTTGAGGAGGTAAGCGATCAGGGCGATCCCGCCGAGCACGATGACCGGCAGGTTGAAGGCCAGTCCGCTGCGGAACTGGGCCTTGAAATCGGAAACGCCCGCGGTGGCCGGACCGGAACGGCGGGCCTTGCCACGGCCGAAGATCTCGCCGCTGCGCATGTTGCTGAAATGGGCCGCGGCCTGCTCATACTCGTCCGCGGCGAGGTCGGCGGAGGTCGTCGCGCGGTCGAGGTGCGCGGCGAGCTGCTCCTTGGACCAAGCCTCGGGATTGTATTTCTGGAGTTTGTCGAGGTGGGAGGCGAAGCACACGCGGCACTGCTCGAGATCCTCCATTTCCTGGCGCATCTCATACAGCTCGCGGTCGATCCGTGTCACCGCGCCGGAAAGTTTCTCGGTCAGCTCGACCTGGGCGGTGAGGAACTGGCTCTTGCGGCCGTTGAGGGCCTCGAGTTCCTGCTTCTTCCGTTCCAGTTCCTCGCGCTGCTTCTGGAGCTGTTCGAGTTGGACCTGGGCCGCCTGGAGCTTGCCCTCGTAGTCGTCGGAGGCAGCGGGAGCCGTGTCCATCTCCAGTTGTTGGGTGCGGAGACGGATGTGGTGGGTGTGTTCAGCGTTGCCGGGCATGGCGGGCGAAAAGGTAGGCGGGACGTCCGTGTTTTTACCCCGCTCCCATGCCCTTCGCCAGTGAAATCATTCGGATTTCTTGACTAATTGGGCCACTGACCCATGCCGCCGGTTGTTCCTCGGTTAGATGTAGAACATCTGGTCCACTGCCTGTTGGGACAGTGTTTCCAGCGTCACACCGTCGAGCGATTCGCCCAGCGCCTTGGACACCCGCTCCCACGCGCCGCGTACGCCCGGGCCGGACTCGCCCTCGTTGGAGACGGAGAACTGGAGCAGCGCGGGATCCACCGCCACCACGATTTGGCGCAGCGTGATTTCCTTCGCCGCGCGCGCCAGCAGGTAGCCGCCGGCCTTTCCACGGCGGCTGTCGATCAATCCGGCGCGACGCAAGTCATTGAGGATCTGCACCAGGAAGTTGGCTGAAATCGCTTCGCGTTGCGCGAGCTCCTCCAGGCGTGTTAACGTCCGCCCGTCGCTGCGCCGCGCCAGTTGGGCGAGGGCACGACAGGCATATTCGAGCTTCTGGGAGATCTTCATGACCGATTCGGTACACATTCACGCCGCCGCGGCGAGCACGAAGGACGCGGAAGCGAAATCCTGCAACGAAATGGACACCGCGGCCGTTTGGGCGCTCATCCGGGACGATGGGGCCAAAGTGGTGGAACAGGAGCCCACGCTCGCCCACCTGCTGCGGGACGTCGTGTTCCTGCGGAACGATCTCGGTGAATCCCTGTCCGCCAGGCTGGCCCGCCGCCTGGCCCGCGAGGACATGACCCGCGCCGAGCTGGAGCCGCTTTTCAACCAGATCTTCGGGCAGCATCCCGAGCTCGTCCGCCACGCGGCGCGGGACATGATGGCCATCTATCAGCGGGATCCCGCGTGCTTCTCGCCGCTCGAGCCGCTGTTGTTTTTCAAGGGCTTCCTCGCCCTCGCCACCTACCGGGTGGCCCACCAGCTCTGGCTCGATGGCCGCCGGTGGCTCGCGCTTTATCTTCAGAGCGTGATGAGCGAGGCCTTCGCGGTGGACATCCATCCTGCCGCGCGGATCGGCTGCGGCATCCTGCTCGATCATGCCACCTCGTTCGTGGTCGGTGAAACGGCCATCATCGAGGACAATGTGTCGATCCTCCACGAGGTGACGCTCGGCGGCACCGGCAAGGAGACCGGCGACCGCCATCCCATCGTGCGCTCCGGCGTGCTGCTTGGGGCGGGTGCCAAGGTTCTCGGCCGGGTCGAGATCGGCACCGGAGCGAAGGTCGGCGCGGGCAGTGTGGTACTCGCCGACGTGCCGCCCCACACTACCGTCGCCGGAGTTCCCGCGGTGATCGTGGGCGTGGCCCGGGAGGAAAATCCGGCGGATGCGATGGATCAGTCGTTGGAATGCCGCGGGTTCATTTAGCGAAGATTGAAAGCTGGTATTGGGAGATGGTTTGCCCTATCGAATCATTTCATGCGCCTGCCTTGGCTCACGCTCCTGTGCTGTTCCTGCCTCGTTTCCTGTGACAAGGTGAAGCAGGCGGTCGCCGACGCGAAGGCGAAGGCCACATCCGCCTCCTCGCCGGACAAAAAAGCGACGGAGGAGAAGGCGGCCGCTGCCGCGATCGATCCCGCGCTCGAAGCGCAGATCGACAAGACCGAGGAAGGCGTCCGCTTCCGCAAGGATCTTCCGTTTCCCGCGAAACTCACCGCGCGCGAGGTCACGAAGATGGATGGGAAGTCCTTGCGCCTGACCAAGCATTCGGAGCTCGGCAACGAGACGGGCACGTTCAACGGCTCAACGGAAACGACCCATCTTTGGAAGCGGGAGGGCGATCGTCTTTCCCTCACCATCGAGCGCGATGCCTTCGTGCCCGCGATGCTGCCTCAGCAGGGGAAGGAGCCAGCTCCTCAACCGGTGGCGGTGGAGTCCGAAGCGACCGGCCTGAGCGCCACCTTTCGCCAGACCGGCGGCAAGTGGAAGGCGGAGAACGGCCGCGGTGGTGACTTCCGCCGCATCGTGTGGGTGGAGAATGTCGAGCCCGGTATCGGTGACATGGCCGTGGCGGCCGGAGCCCTGCCGTGCGGGTTCTGGTTCGGCAAGCCGCGCTTCAAGGAAGGCGCGGCATTTCCACTGACCGGGGACGGGTTGAGGCTCCTGTTCGGCGAGTCGCCCGCCGGGAAAATCGACCTCGTTTACGAGGGGATCGAAGGCATCGGGGGGCATCCCTGCGGGCGCTTCTCGTTTCGCGGCACCTGCAGCCGGAAGAACGTCATCGGCAGCGATGGGAAGAAGAGCAATTTTGATTACACCATCGATTCGGGGAAGATCTGGCTCTCCCTGCTCTATCCGGTGGTGATGAAGCGGGAAATGGAAGCCATCCTCACCATGACCCAGAACAGCGGCGGCGTGTCCACCCGCATGCAGGGGCCGGCCTCGTTCTCCACCACGGTGGAGTGGAAGCCCGGCACGTGACCGGGCTTCCTTGAATCGGAGGCTCAGAGGCGGGCGAGGATCGCGTCGCCCATGGCGGTGGTGCCCACGCGGGTCTCGCCTTCGGCGCCCGTCGCGATGTCACCGGTACGATAACCATCGTTGATGGCCTTCGCCACGGCGGCGTCGATCGCGTCGGCGGCTTCGGTTTCACCGAGCGAGAAGCGCAGCAGCATGGCCAGCGAGAGGATCTGGGCGATCGGGTTGGCGATGCCCTGGCCGGCGATGTCCGGGGCGGAACCGCCGGACGGCTCGTACATGCCGAAGTAGAGGCCGTTTTCATGGCGCTGGCCGAGCGAGGCGGACGGCAGCATGCCCAGCGAGCCGGAGATCATGGCCATCTCGTCGGAGAGGATGTCGCCGAAGAGGTTTTCGGTCACCAGCACGTCGAACTCGCCCGGGCGGCGGATGAGCTGCATCGCGGCGTTGTCGACGTAGAGGTGGGAGAGCTGCACTTCCGGGAACTCCTTGGCGATCTCGATGACGACCTCGCGCCACAGCACGGAGGACGCGAGCACGTTGGCCTTGTCCACGGACACCAGGCGCTTGTCGCGGCCCATGGCGGCGGTGAAGGCCACGCGGGCGATGCGCTCGATCTCGCTCTTGCGGTAGATCATGGTGTCCAGCGCCACCGGCTCGCCGTTCTCCTCATGGCGGCCCTTCGGCTTGCCGAAATAGACGCCGCCGGTCAGCTCGCGCACGCACAGCACGTCGAAGCCGTCCTTGATCAGTTCGTTCTTCACCGGCGAGGCGTGGGTGAGGGAGGGGAGGCACACGCCCGGGCGCAGGTTCGCGAACAGGCCGAAGTGCTTGCGCAGCGGCAGCAGCGCGCCGCGCTCCGGCTGGATGTCCGGCGGCAGGTTTTCCCACTTCGGTCCGCCCACGGAGCCGAAGAGGATGCCGTCCGCCTTCTCGCTGGCGTCCACGGTTTCCGGCGGAAGCGGGTGGCCGGTGGCGTCGATGGCCGCGCCACCCACGAGGTGTTCGGTGCGGGTGACTTGGAATCCGAACTTGGCCTGCACGGCGTCGAGGACGCGGAGGGCCTCGATCATGACTTCGGGACCGATGCCGTCTCCGGCTAGCACGGTGATGCGGTGGCTGCGTGACATGGGCGGGACGCTAGAGTCCGTGATCGCGGCAGCCAAGAGGTATTGATCGCTGGTTTCCAACGACGCCGGATTTCCCGCGGAGGACTCCGGAAAAAATCGGCGGAGATTTTCAATTTTCCGATTGTCAAAATCTGTCGGTCCACCCTTAATCCCGGCCCCGCCCGCAAGGGAATGGCCCGATAGCTCAGTTGGTAGAGCAGCGGATTGAAAATCCGCGTGTCGCTGGTTCGAATCCGGCTCGGGCCACCACTTCTTTCCTTTTTCCAAGAAGTGAGTGGCGGCCGGTTTGGCCGAATTCAATCGCCTAGCTCACCGAGCAGGATCGTGCTCACCTTGCCGTCCTTGAACTGGAACACCAGCCCGGGCGAGATCGAGCCGACGGCGAAGGTGCCTTCCTCCGCGAAGGACGCATCGGTCGCTTTCACATCCTTGTAAGCCTTCTCCACTTCTTCCTTGGTGGCACCGATCTTGACGCCTCGGGCGGTGGCGAGCTTGCAGGCGGGCTTCGCGGTGATGAGCAGAATACGTTTCACCTCCTTTTCCTTTTCGGAGCCCATCCGCAGTTCGATGCCCTGCTTGGCGAACTTCCACGTCTGCACCCATTCCCCGCCGCCGCCTTCCTCGTGCACGTTCTTGCTCTTCGAATCGGCGGCCCCGAGCAGCTTCTCGACCTCGGGGCCTTTCATCTCGAGCGTCAACTTGCCGATGGACTCGGTCTTGGCGAGCTTCGCGGCGATGGTTTCGTCCCGCGTCGGTTCCTCCGCGTGCAGAGGCGTGGAGGAGAGGATGACGGCACCGAGGCAAGCTGTGGCGAGAATGCGGACGGACGTTTTCATGGGCGGGTTGAGCAGGTGTTCCATGCCCGGTCCGCCGTTGGAAAACGGAACCAAGCGATCCACGCTAACGGACGAGAGCGTGCGCTTCAAGCCGCATCGAGAGCTCCTAACCACGGTGGTCCGAAGGCAGCACCAGCCTCACTTGCAGGCCGCCATCCTCCCGGTTCGCCAGCGTGATGTCGCCACCATGGGAGCGCACGATTGAACGCGCGATCGCGAGGCCGAGTCCCACGCCGCCGGTGTCGCGGCTGCGCGAGGTTTCCAGGCGCACGAACGGAGCGAACACCCGCTCCATGTCCGCTTCCGGAATGCCGGGCCCATCGTCCTCCACGAGCATCTGGAGACCGGTGGACGTGCGTTGCATCGTCACCCGCGCGCGTTCGCCATAGCGCACGGCATTCTCGATCACATTGCGCAGCGCGCGCCGCAGCGAGTCCGGCCGGCAACGGAAGGGCATCCGTGCTTCCTCTGAGAATTCCACGTCCTGGCCCATGGCGGCGAGATCGTCGCAGAGGCTTGCCAACAGGGCGGAGAGATCGATGTCCCGCGCGGCTTCCGTTGTGGCCTCGCCTTTCGAGAACGCGAGCGTCGCTTCCGTCATCGCCTGCATTTCGTCCAGCGTGGCGATCATCGGCTCGCGCGTTTCCGCATCGGCGATGAACTCGGCCCGCAGCCGCAGCGAGGTGATCGGCGTGCGCAGGTCGTGGCTGATCGCCGCGATCATCCGGGTACGGTCTTCCACGAATCGTCGCAACCGGGACTGCATCCGGTTGAAGGCCTCGGCGGTGTGGCGGATGTCGTCGGCACCGGCCTCCGGCACTGGCGGAACCTCCTCGCCGCGGCCCAGCCGTTCCGCCGCCACGGTGAGATGGCGCAGCGGACGCCCGACCCGCCGCGCGGCGAGGATGGCGATGCCGGAGAGCACCAGCGCCGCCACCCCGAGCATCACGTAGTAGCGGGAGGACAAGGTGGCTGGTTCCGCCTTGGCGAACACCGCGTTCAACCACTGGCCGGGCTGGACTTCCGTTGCCAGACCAAAGCCATTCCATGCCCGGAGATCGAGCAGTTCCGCCGATGGGCTCCCGGTTCCGTAAGCGACCGGCTTCCACGCCAGTCCCTCCTGCACCGGCACGTCGTTTTCGCCGAGGCGCGGATTGGGTGGGAGATTCGCTTCGGGTTCACCCGCCTTCAGATCGAGGGCGGTTGGCACCGCGCGCAACAGATGCCGCCGTGCGCGCTGCTGCCAATCCCGCGGATCGCCCGGTGGCTTGTCCGAGATCCAGTAGCGGGAAAGCGCTGTGTTCGCCGCGCCGATGACCTCCGAATGCACCGAGGCATCGGTGGAGCCGACCAGACGCGCCACGGCCATCGCACGGGCCAGGAACTCGTCCTGGCGCACGCTGCGCATCGTGCGGTCGCGTTCGCTGTTGTTGATGAAATAAAACACCACCTGCGAAAGCAGGAGCGTGAGCAGCATCAGCGCGATCAGTTGCCCCGTCAGGCTGCGCATCCAGAACCGCCTCATGCCGCCTCCACCTTTCCGGTGAAACTGTAGCCGCCGCCCCAGTGGGTCTGGATCAGCACCGGGGTCTTCGGATCGGCTTCGATTTTACGCCGCAGCCGGCTCACCTGGTTGTCGATGCTGCGGTCCCACACGTCCGCGGTGCGACCGGTGGTGAGATCGAGCAATTGTTCGCGGTTCAGGACGATGCCGGGATGATCGAGGAACACGGAGAGCAACCGGAACTCCGCCGTGCTCAGCGGCACCGCCACACCATCGGAGCCCGTGATCTCGCGGCGCTCCATGTCCAGGAGTTTGTCGCCGATGCGGAGGTTGCCCGAGCGCGGTGCATCGCGCTGCGGTGGCAGGCTGTTGGTGCGCCGCAGCACCGCCTTGATGCGGGCCAGCAGCTCGCGCGGGTTGAAGGGCTTCGTCAGGTAATCGTCCGCTCCCATTTCCAAGCCGATGATGCGGTCCGTGTCCTCGCTCACGGCGGTGAGGAAGATCACCGGCAAGTCCGTGTTCGCCCGCAGGTCGCGGCACAGCGAAAGCCCGTCCTCGCCGGGCATCATGACGTCCAGCACCACCAGGTCCGGTGCGCTGCGCTCCAGCAGGTGGCGGAACGCCGCCGCGCTCTCCGCCTCGCTCACCCGGTAGCCGTGCGATCCGAGATAGCGGACCAGCAGCTCGCGGATGTCCCGGTGGTCATCCACGACGGCGATGTGGGGCGAGGCATTCATGCGGCGGCTCGGCAGGACATACCACGCCGCCGCCGAGGGAGCGCGGGGAAAATTGTATCGGGATGTATCAGGCGGCCCGGTCTATTGTTTGAACTGCGCCAGGAACTCCTCTTCGCTGACCGCCTTGTCGTGGTTCTTGTCGAGGCCGTCGAAGGCCTTCTCGCGGTGCTCGGGCTTGAGTGCTTTCCCGCGCGGGCTGGACTTCCATTCGTCGAAGGTGAGCTTGCCATCGCCATCTTGGTCCAGGCCCTTGAAGATCGCCTCGCCCCGCTTGGGTCCGGTGGATTCCCCCGCCTTCTTCTCCGGTGCGAAAATCTGCAGCTCGTTGAACCCGGCGGCGACCCGGTATTCCTTCTTCAGCACGGCTTGGGCCTGCTCGATCACGTCGCGGCGCGAGGACGCGAGGTCGGTCGTTTCCCCGCGGTCTTTCGCGAGATCATAAACCTCCCAGTCCGAGGGGCCGTCCTTGGCGGCCGGGAACAAATCGCGGCGGACCGCCTTCATGTCGCCGAGGCGCACCGCCACCTGCCCGCCGTAGCCGCCGGAGCACCACACCATCGGCTTCCGCGATTCCAGCTTGTCCTTCTGGCCCAGCCACACCGGCAGCAATACGTCGCCGTAGGACTGGCCCGCGTCGGCTCCGGCCAGCGCGCACAAGGTCGGCATGATGTCGGCGTCGTATCCCGGTTGGTCCACCACCTTGCCCGCCGGCACCTTGCCCGGCCAATACACGATGCCCGGCACTCGGATGCCGCCTTCATAGGTTTGGCCCTTCAATCCACGGAGGTTCGAGACCGAGTTGAAAAACCGGTGATCCACGCCGCCCACATCGTGCGTCGTGCCGTTGTCGCTGGTGAAGACCACGATGGTGTTCTTGTCGAGCCCCTGGGTCTTGAGCGCGTCCATGAGCTGCCCAACGTTGTGGTCGAGGAACGAGATCATCGCGGCATACGCGGCACGCGGCCGCGAGTGGGGGAGGTAGCTGTTGTTGCCGAGGTAGGGCTTGGCATCCCACTCCTTCGGATACTTGTCGACCCACTCCTTCGGCGGTTGGAGCGCCACGTGCGGCTCGGTCGGGGCGTAGTAGAGGAAGAACGGCCTGCCGGTGGCCTTGCGGCCTTCGACGTATTTCAGCATGTGCGCCAGGATCTCCTTCGAGGCGTGCCTGGTGCCGGTGTATTTCGCATCGTCCACGGGACCCTCCGCCTGCCGCGCGTGGCCCGGGATTTCCGGATCGTTCAGCAGGTCCTTGCGGCCGTTGTCCCACAGGAAGGCCGGGTAGAAGCTGTGGCAGGCCCTCTGGTCGGTGTAGCCGTAGAAGACATCGGTGCCGTGCTTGTCCGGCGCGCCGCTGGTGCCGAACTCGCCCAAGCCCCACTTGCCGAAAGTCGCGGTGTCGTAGCCCGCCTTCTTCAGAGCCATGTGAAGCGTGTAGGCCCCTTCGGAAATCGGCCAGTCGCCCTTCAGCTCCGCGTCCTTACTGCCTTCGCTTTTGTCCACCCGCTTCAGGTCCTGCACGTCGCAGCCGCCGCCGTGGCGGCCCGTCAGCAGCACGTTCCGGGAAGGGCTGCACACCGGTGCCCCACAGTAGTAGTTCGTCCACCGCTGGCCGCCTGCCGCCAGTTTGTCCAGGTTCGGCGTCTGGATCTTCTCTTGGCCGTAGCAACCGAGTTCGGCGTAGCCGAGGTCATCGGCGTTGATGAGGACGATGTTCGGTTTCGGCTCCTCCGCATGTGCGGAGCCGAAAAGCACGGCGGCGAAAAACAACCAGGAACGTTTCATAATCGAAGCAAATGACAATAGACGGCGAAGTCTTAGGGACCGCCGTTCATTTACGCATCCTGCCCCGGGAATCGTGCGCAGTCTTTGCGCGATCGCGCGATTCGCTTGCGGTTTTCCGCGTTACCTCTGCGCGGTCTGCGGAGCGGGTTCCAGAATCCGCACCTCGCCGTCGCTGGTCTTGCCATCCGGCACGTCGGACACGACCGCCTTCAGGGTCAGCTTCGCCTTTAGCATCGCGGGCTCCAGTTCCATGCTGAACAAGCCCGGCTTCTTGCCCTTCAGCACCAGCGCGCGGTCGTCCGCGTCCACCTCCGTGCCATCCGCGAACAAGCGCAGGTTTTCGACGTTCAGCGTCTCGCCATTGGTCTGCACGAACGCCACCGTCAACTGGCCTGGACGGCGCTCCGCCGGTGGCAGCGCGATTTCCATCTCATGCCAGCCGTCCGTCACCACCGGCGCGTGGCCGATGCTGTCGCGCGTCCACGAGCCGACTTTCACGAATGTCTTCGCATCGTAGGTCGCCGGTTTCGGATCGGGCTTCGGCGCGGTCTTCAGGTGCACCGATTGCCGGACGTTCTCAGGAAGGGCGGCCACCACCGCGTTCACCGAGGCGGCGAAGGCCTCGCGGGCATTCGCCGCAGACTCCAGCGCGTTGAGGTAACGCACCAGCTCCTCCGTCTTCGCGGGCGCTTTCAGGACCGGTGGCGCCGGCGCGGTTTCACCGGCCTTCAGCTTCTTCGGAAACACCGCGAGATCGATGACCTTGTCGACCTCCTTGTCTTTCAGTCCGAAGGTTGCGAGCTGGCGCGAGAGCGCGTCGGCGAAGGCCTTGGTGCCGAGGTTGGCCTGGCGGGTCGGTGTGGCGGACGAAAGCCCTGCCGCGATCTGGCCGAGATAGGCCGCCTTCTGGTCCGGGGTGAAGGAGGGATTGAGCCGCTTGGTTTCCGCTTCCTTGCGGAGCGTCTCGGTGGCCATCGGGAACTCCGCGAGCTCGCGGGCGAGATCCACGCACTCCTGGCGCAGCCGCGCGATGAACGCCGGTTTGTCGTCCTCCATCAGCAGCCGGATCATCGCCGCCCGTGCCAGGAAATGGAACGGGCAAAGCTTCGAAGCCTTGTCGAAGTTCGCCAGCGCCGCCGAGTTGTCGCCCGCGCCAAGCTTCACGTTCCCCAGCCGGCGCAGCCGCTCGGCCTCCGCGAACTGCGGGTGGTTCCACGCTCGGCTCAGCAGCTTCACGTTCACGCTGTAGGCGCAGGCGAAGAACTTGATCTGGTGCGCGTCGAAGCTGTCCTTCCAGCCCGAGACGAAATTGCCGCCGTCCCACGAACTCGGCGATCCCTTCAGCACGAACGCGCAGTGTCCCGGCTGGCCGATGGTGAACGCGGGCAGACCGAACACGTTGGCCACGCTGATGCCGGTGTTCGAGAGGCCGCCGCAGACCGAGCCGTAGTCGGCGATCGTCATCAGCGTGTTCGGCTTGCCGTCGAAATAGGCGGTGCCGTGGATGATCGAATCCCGGTAGTTGTAGAGCCGGTATTTGACGATCTGATACTCCATGTTGCCCGCGCCGCGCGGGTTGAAGCGCTCCGGCGGCAGCATCTGCTGCGCCCACTTCATCTCCTCGATCGAGCGGTAGGAGGCGTGCACGGTGTAGACCAGCTCCCACGCGGGGGCGGCCGCGAAGTAGGGCATCAGCTTCCCCTGTTGGAACGACGCCCGGTAGAAATCGTAGCGCTCCAGCGGATCGAGCGTGCGCTCGATCTTCTGGTCCCACGCGGTTTCGGTGACGATCCGCTCCTTGCCATAGGCCACCGCGAACGCCGCGCCCACCCGGCACCACAGGCCGGAATGGCTCTCCGGATCCTTCTCCCAGATCTTCCGCCAGACCTGCAGGCCATACGTGCGGTCGGTCTCCGCGAAGGCGAAAAAAGTACTATCCAGATAGTATCCGAGCGCCGCCGGGTCGTTGAGAAGCCAGGTGAGGAATGCCTTGCCGCCGGGGTCCTGCGCCACCGCCGCCAGGGCGTCGCCAGCCGTGGTCTTGTCGGGCTGTCCCGGACGGGTCGCGGGCGGCAGGCCGGTGGAGGCCATCGTCTGGAGCAGGAACTCGTGGCGGGCCAGATCGAGTTCCTGCGCTTTCGCCTCCGCGGGCGTGAGCGTGGGTTTCGCCGCGGCCGCGGTGATCCGCGCCGCCAGTGTCTTGCGCCAGGCCTTGAAGTCGCCGGTTTGGATCGCCGCCGCCAGTCCCGCGTCGGCGGGCGCGGTCGAGGCCGCTACTTCGGGAGCCGCGTGGAGCGCGGGCAGGGGGGCGAGCGTTCCCGCCGCGAACATCAGCAGCCGGGCATGCAGGAGAGGGGCTTTCATCGCGGGAAAAGGGGGATCAGGGTTTGGCGGGAGCAACGGCGACTGGAGGAGTGGCAAGGGTGCGCACGAACGGATCCACCGCAGCGCGCATCTTCTCGGAAATCAGGGCGAGCCGGAAACCGACCGTGCCACCGCGGAAATCGGAGCCCGGTTTGCCGTCCGGCTTCTTTTCCGGGGCGGCGGCATACTTCGTGGGATCAGCCCAATCGCGGGCCGCCGCGCGGGTGCCGCGCTCGCCATCGATCCAGCAGCCTCCGCGCATGATCCGCAGCTCGATCTCCTCCTTCTGCGGCTTGCCGGGGAAAACCCCTTTGAGTGGCAGCGGGTCGGTCACGCTGCCGCCCGGATAGGGTGCGGCCGGATCGAGCACCCACTCGCGCACGTTGCCGAGCATGTCGTGGAATCCCCACGCGTTCGCCTTCTTCTCCGCCACCGGATTGAGCTTGGCCCCCATCGAGTAGGTCCACGGCCCGGCGGTTTTCATGTACCAGATCGTCGCGTCCCGGTCCGCGGTGGAGGCGGGCATCAGCCCGGTGGTTCCCGCGCGGCACGCGTATTCCCACTGCGCCTCGGATGGCAGGCTGAAGACGTAGCCCGGCTTCAAGCGGCCCGCGATGCGTTCGCGCGCGGTGAGCTTGTCGCAGAAAGCGATGGCCTGGCCCCAGGTCACGTCCGCCATCGGCAGATCGGATGCCAAGGTTGCGAGATCTTTGGGGCTGCCGATGAAGGTTGGTTCCGTGATCGGGCCCATCACCGCTTCCCACTGGCCACGGGTCACCTCCGTTTTCCCCAACCAGAATGGCTGGCTGAGCGACACCGTCGTCACCTTCAGTTCGGAGGGAAACCGCTGCGGGTCCTTGTCGTCCGAACCCATCTGGAACGTTCCCGCGGGCACGCCGATCAGATCGAGATCCGGAGCGGTGAGGTGCAGCGGCGCGGGAGCCTCGTCCGGTGCGGCCAGGGCACAGGACAGCGGGGACAGGGACACGAGGGTCCCCAGGACATGATGCAAGCGGAACATACGGAACGCTCTTATATACCCCGCGGCGGTTTAAATGTTACACGCAAATTTACGCAGGCGGTCGGCTCACGAAACCATTCCGTTTTCCGAAAGACCCGAAGGAGGCGCGCGTAGCACGCGGCCATGTTGGAGACAGCGCCTGCCAAACCGCCCCGTCTGGGCTCGATCGATGCCTGCCGCGGCCTGGTGATGGTGCTGATGCTCGGCGAGGTGTTGAATTTCGCCGCCGTTTCGGAGACCCTGCCGGAAAGCGGTTTCTGGCGCTTCCTCGCCTGGCACCAGCACCACGTGGCCTGGGCCGGTGGCAGCCTGCACGACCTCATCCAGCCATCGTTTTCGTTCCTGGTGGGAGTAGCGCTGCCGTTCTCCCTCGCCAGCCGTGCGTCCCACGGCCAGCCGGAGTGGAAAATGACGTTGCATGCCTGTTGGAGGGCCTTGGTGCTGGTGCTGCTGGGAGTCTTCCTTCGGTCGATCGACCGTGACCACACCGTTTGGACTTTCGAGGATACCCTGTCGCAGATCGGCCTCGGCTATCCCGTGCTCTACTGGCTGGGACGGAGAAGCGCGCGGGTCCAGGGCATCGCGCTGGCGGTGATCCTCGTGGGCTATTGGGCGGCGTGGGCGCTTTATCCCTTGCCGGGGACGAACGACGGATTTGCCGTTCACTGGAACAAGCTCTCCAACCCCGGCGTGGCCTTCGATCGTTGGTTCCTCAATCTCTTCCCGCGCCCCGAACCGTTCACCGCGAATGGCGGCGGCTACCTCACTCTCAATTTCATCCCCACCCTCGGCACCATGCTGCTGGGGCTGATCGCCGGGCGTTGGCTGCGGGCAGGCTGTCCGGCGAAGCAGTTGCTCCGCAAGTTGGCCGTCGCGGGGGTGATCGGCATCGGCGCGGGATGGCTGCTCCATGTCGTCGGGATCTGCCCGGTCGTGAAGCGCGTGTGGACCCCCTCCTGGACGCTGGCGAGTGGTGGCGCGTGCTTCCTGATGCTGGCCGTGTTCTATGCGCTCATCGATGTCCGCGGGTGGCGGAAATGGGCCTATCCGCTGGTGGTGGTCGGTGCAAACTCGATGGCCGCCTATCTGATGGCCCATCTGATGGAGGGCTTCCTGCGCGGCAGCTTCGCCACCCACTTCGGACCGGGTTACGCCGAGGTCTTCGGCGGCGCCTACGCGCCGGTGGTGAGCGGTTTTCTCATCTTCGCCTGCTTCTGGATGATCCTGTGGTGGATGTACCGCGGGAAGATTTTCCTGAAGGTGTGACGCGGTTGTCTTGAATGTGGAGTGGGGCGAGCGATCGCCGCGATGAGCGGAGGCGAGTCATCGCCGGGTGGAAAACCTGCATTCACCAAACGCTCTCCCGTTCCAAGACCACCTCACCGCTGGTTCTGGCATTCTCTCGATGGGGCGGCTTCGTGATCCGTCGATTCTCTCCCGCGCCCAAAGCGGCGATTGCTCGCCGTACTCCAAAATCAGAAGGCCTCTGGCGTCTGCTAGGCGCCCACTCACACTTTCTGCAATTTCCACTTCCCCCTGCGGAAGAGCACCCAGCTCCACACCGCCAGCGCCGAGAACGACACCGGCACGGCGATGAATACCCCCGTCGGGCCGAAGCCCAGTGGCATCGACAGCAGCCATGCCAGCGGCACCTGTCCGAGCCACAGGCAGAACAAGTTCAGCCGCGTGGGCGTCCACGTGTCGCCCGCCCCGTTGAACGCGCCCTCCAGGCACATTCCCGCCGCGTAGAGCGGGAACGCCAGGCTCACCACCCACAGCGCGCGGGTACCGAAGGCGTGGACGTCCGGCTCGTGGGTGAAGAGCCCGACCAAGGGGCCGGAGAGCGCGATGAACAACAGCCCCACGATGCCGAGGAACAGCGTATTGTATTTCGTCGCCATCCGGATGGCCGCTTCCGCCCGGTCCGGTTTCTCCGCGCCGAGGTTCTGGCCGACGAGCGTCGCTCCGGCGTTGGAAAGTCCCATCGCAGGCATCAGCGCGAATATCACGATGCGGATCGCGATGGTGTAGCCCGCCAGCGCCGAGCTGCCGAACAGGGCGAGGATCTTGAACAGGCCCACCCAGCTGGTGGTGCTGATCAGGAGCTGGGCGATGCCGCTGCCCGCCTTGCTCATCAAGGTGGCCAGCACCTCGCGGTCCGGAAAGAAATGACGCGGTAGCACGCGGATCCGGCTGTGATGGCCGGTGAGGTGCCAGAGCTGGTAGATCACGCCGATGCCGCGGCCGATGTTCGTCGCCACCGCCGCGCCGGTGACACCCATTTCCGGGAACGGTCCCCAGCCGAAGATGAAGCACGGCCCGAGCACGATGTTCAGTCCGTTTGCCAGCCACAGCGTGCGCATCGCGATCACCGCGTCACCCGCGCCGCGGAAGATGGCGTTGATCAGGAAGATGAGGAACACCGTGGTGTTGCCGCCCAGCATCACGCGTGCGAAATCCGAGCCCATCGCCACGATGCCCTCGTCCGCACCCATCCCCCGCAGGATCTGTGGCGCGAACCAGCCGAGCACGATGCCGATGCCCGCGGAAATCCCGAGGCCCGCCAGCACGATCTGCCCGGCGGAGTGCGAGGCCTTGTCCGGATCGTTCTCGCCGATGCGGCGCGAGACGATGGCGGTGGCTGCGATCGAGATCCCGATCGCCACCGCGTAGATGAGCGTCATGATCGACTCGGTGAGGCCCACCACCGCCACCGCGTCCTTGCCGAGGTGGGACACCCAGAACACGTCCGAGATCGCGAACAGCGACTCCATCACCATCTCCAGCACCATTGGCACGGCGAGCAGCAGCACCGCCTTGCCGAGTGGCTCGGAGGTGTAGTCGTGGTGCTCGCCTTTCAGCGATTGGCCGACGCTCCGCCAGAAGGTGCCGGAGGTCTTGGGGGCGGAGGCTTCCTCCGGGGCGGGTGAATCGGACATGGAAACGGGGCGGCCCGCGGAGGCTTTCCGGTGGGGCGGGGGACTGATGGCACGGATTCCGCCGTTCCGCTAGAGCCTTGAGAGGATTTACGGAGCCGGGGTGTCGCGCGGCGTGCCGTCGGGTTTCACCACATCCTCCGCCGGGCGGAGTTCCCCGGCCCGGACGGTGGTGAAGGCGATGCGCGAGTAGCGGTCGGTTTCGTAAGCAATGGCGATCGCTCCGTCCGGCAACACCGCCAGATGGCTGTAGGCCGCGTCGCCCGGTTGGATCAGCTTCGCCAGCGGCCACGTTTGGCCGTCATCGCGCGAGCCCCGCAGGACGAGATCGCGACGACCGGAGCGGGAGGCGGGGTTGGAGAACAGGATCAGGCCGGGTGTTCCAGCGCCGGGCCACGATTGGCGCAGGATCGATCCCATGCATTGCGGCTCCGGCAGGTGGGCGTCCCAATGGGTTTCCTCCCACGTTTCGCCGCCGTCCTTGGAGAGGGCGACCGCGCGGTCGCGTTGGCCCGAGCCGTGGTTCCGCATGTTCAGCAGGAGCTTGCCGTCCGCCAGTTCCACGACCTCGCACTCGTTGGTGTGGCGGGCGGCGAAGGTGCGGGAGGATTGCCAGGTTTTCCCGGAGTCGTCCGAATAAATCGTGTGGGCGTAATAGCCGGGTGCATCGCCTTCGGTCTCGCGGTGGTTGGCCCCGATCACCATGCGGCCCTTGTGGCTGCCGCGCGCGAGCACGATGCCCGCGCCCGGTCCGGAGGCGAACCATCCCCAGCCGGGTTGTTTGACCTGGGGGCTGATGTCCTCGGGCTTCGACCACGTCACGCCGTCGTCGTCGCTTTGGGCCAGATAGACCCGCCGCGAGTCCTCTCCGAATCCGGCTTTGATCTGGTTCTCGGGCACCTTGTTCCACACCGCTACCACGGTGATGCGGCCGGTGGCCGGGTCCACCACCGGGCACGCGTTGCCGATGGTGTTGCCGTCGAGATCGAGCGCCACGGTTTCCGCGGACCACGTCTTGCCGCCGTCGGTCGAGCGTTTCACCACCGTGTCGATGTCGCCGGTGTCGCCCGCGCTGTTTTTCCGGAGTTCGGCGAAGGCCAGCAGCGTGCCCTTGCGTGTCACCGCCAGCGAGGGAATCCGATAGGTGTGGTCCGGGGCGTGGCCGCTGCCCTTGAAGAGATCCACCGGCGGGGTGGCGGCGGCGAGGTGGCAGGAGAGAATGGTGATGAAAACGAGGGCGCGCATGCGGCGGGCGGATACGCGCGGCGGTCCGGAGGCCCTGTCGGAAAGTTGCTGGTCCGGAAAACCGACCGGTCGTGAAACGCAAAACGGCGGACCTCGCGGTCCGCCGTTCGGAAATCAGAAATGGAGGCCGATCACTTGTCGTCGCCGCCCTGTGCGGGCACTTCGATCGGCGGGGTCACCGCTTCGACCGGAGCGCCGCGGGGAGCGGCACCACCCGGCATGGACATGCCCGGCGGGAGCTGCATGCCTGGAGGCAGTTGCATTCCCTGCATGCCCTGCGGACCACCGGCCGGAGCGGCCTGTTTCTTGAAGCTGTCGCGGCCCTTGATGAGCGAGTCGAGGGCATACTCGCGCACCTCGAAGGTGCGGCCCTTGAACGACTGGTCCTTGGCCAGCTTTTCCTTCAGCTCGGTGAGGCGCTTGGCGAATGCCTCGTCCTTGGCCTTGGCGTCCTCCGGCTTCTCGTCGGCTTCCTTCTTGCGCTCGGTCGGCAGCGTGGCGGTCACGTCGACGGTCAGGAGGTAGCTGTCGGCGGAAGCGGCGGGTGCGTCCGGCTTGGCCTCGGCGGCCTTGGCCGGGGTGATCGTCAGCGTGTAGGTCGAGCCCTCGAAGGTCTCTACGGTGGCCACGCGCTTCTGGTCCGACTGCGCGCGCTTCTCGACATCGGCGGCGGGCACCACGTCGTCGAACTTTGCGAACGAGAACAGGGTCTTCAGGCCGGTGGTGGTGGTCGGGTCGAAGTTGTCCTCCGGCTTGGCGTTCTCCAGGTTGAAGTTCGCCTCCTCGTTGTCGCGGCTGACCTTCCACAGGATGTCGGCCTTGCCCGGGGCGGTCACGGCCACGCTCTTCGGCTTCTCGACCTTGAGGAACTCATCGGACAGCCAGGTCTTAGCATCGGACGACACCGCGCCGAACATCTCGCTGGTCTTGTAAACGGCGGACTTGTCGGCGGCGTTGAGGATGAAACGGCCGGTCGAGCCGCCGCCCATCGGATTCATCGGGTTGGCTTGGCCGCCGCCGATGCTCTTGCCGAGCGAGACCTTGGCGATCTCGGTGCCACCGGCGTTAGCGAAGGTCACCTCAAGGCCGCGGTCCTCGGACTTGGCGGCGGAGGGATCGATGCCGAAGCGGGAGGCGAAGGAGGTGGCACCTTCGATCGCGCCCACCACCTTCACGTCAGTGATGGTGCGGATCAGCTCGTTCACCGCCTGCGTGTTCGCCGGGTAGGCGTCACGCTCGGTGATGGTCCACTTGCCGTCCTTCTTCACGAGGTGGGCGGTGCCGTCGGTGCCGCTGATGGTGATCGCGGAAACGTCGGTGGCCGGGAACGATTCGAACAGGGTCTGGCCGGACTTGCGCGCGGCCGCGCCCTTGGCCGGCGCGTTCTGGCCGGACTTCACGACGTAGACGAGTCCGCCGAGCGCGGCGGCGATGACCCATAGCAGGATAACCAGGCGTTTTGACATGGTCTTGGGAGTTTCGATCTAAAAGAGGTGGATGGATCAGCGGGCGCGGGTGCGGCTGCGGTGGGTGATGAAGAGGCCGATGGTGAACAGGGCGACCAGGGCCGGCATGGCGAGCACGTTGAGGCGGAAGATGTTTCCGAACAGTGAGTCCTTCTGGCGCTTCAGGTCTTTCTCCAGCTTGCGGACCTCGCCGGACGCGGTGACCTGCTGCTCGCGCAGCTTCTTGATCTCGGCTTCCTGCTCCGGAGAGAGGTAGAGATCGCTGCCGCGGCTCTTCTGGCTCTGGAGGGCGGACAGCTTCTGCTGCGCCTCTTCCTTCTGCTTCTCGAACTTCGAGATCTCGGTGCCGATCGTCTTGTTGAAGTCGTCCTCCATCTTCTGGATGACGTCGAACGGGCGGCGGGTCGCCGAGCGGCTGCGGGCGCCGATCAGGTGGGACGAGCCGCCCGCTTGGTCGATGATGTTCATCAGCAGCGAGGAGTTGCCGTTGATCGGCGAAACCATCTGCATGCCGCCGAAGTTCTGCACCGAGTAGGCGAAGCGGTCGTAGAACGCGTCCACGTCGCCGATCAGGAAGACATGGCCTTCCGCGGTGGCTTCCTTGAGCGAGTCCGGCTTCTTCGGCTCATCCTTCTTCTCGCCATCGGCAGGCTTGGCGGCGTCGGCCGGGTTGCCGTTCGGGAAGGCGGTCTTGAACTTGCCATCGAGCGTCAGTGCGATGTCGTAGGCGACGCCCTTGCGCTCCATGGTGGTGTCCAGCTTCGGATCGAGCTGGGCTGCGCGCATGGCGTCGACCAGGCCGGCCTTGTCGGTGGTGCGGATCAGGCTGTTGATGCTGACGCCGCTGCCACCGGTCTTGGTGAAGCCGCCGGGCAGGAACAGCGTCACGCTGTCCAGGTTGCGGGTCACGACGTTGTCCTTCTGCATCGCGGCCTGCGGCAGGGTGAGGACCGCCGCGCTCTTGCGGTTCTGGGCCATCTGGGTGGCGTAGGTGCCATCGGCCACCACCTGGCTGGATTCGAAGTTCACGCCCCAGGCTTTGAGCAAGGTCGGAAGGGTGGAGGAGGTGGGAGCACCGCCGCCGCCCATCATCGGATTGCCGCCGCCGGTCATCTGCGCCGCCACCGAGAATGCGTCGAGGCAGGCCACCACCGTGCCGCCCTGGAGGACATACTGGTCCACGGCGAACTCGGCCTCGGGGGTGATGTTCGCTGGATGGAAAAGCAGCAGCACCTTGATCTCCTTCGGATCGATCACGCCCGGGGTCATGCCCAGGTTCTTGACGTCGTAGGATTGCTTGAGCTGCTGGTAGATCACCCAGCCCTGGGTCGGCTGCTGGCCGGGCATCATGGCGGGGGCTCCGTCCAGTTCGAGCGCGGAGATCACGCCCACCACCGGCTTCTTCGCCGTGCTCACCTCGGAGATCGCGCGGGAGAGCTGGTATTCCAGCATCGTCTCGTCGTTCGGATCGAGGAAGGGGATGGTGGTGGTTTTCTCCAGGCAGGAGATGGCCATGCCGAAGAACAGGTTCTCGTCATTGATGCGCTGGCCGCTCATGCCGTCGAGGTTCGCGGAATCCTCGGCGTCGGTGTCGGGCTGGGGATCGAGGTTCTCGACGCGCAGCTTGCCGCCGGCGAGGGTCGAGTATTCCTTCAGCAAGTCGTCCACGTGGCGCATGTGGAGCTTCAGATCCTCGGGCAGGTAGCCGGTCTTCCGGGACGCGTAGTAGCGGATCACGACGGGGGCATCGAGCTCCTTGAGGATCGCCTTGGTGCCGTCGGAGAGCGTGTGGATCTTGTTCTCGGTGAAGTCCGCGCCGCGGTGGCCGATCCCCAGCGAGGAGACGAGCACGTTGCCGAGCACGACGATCAGGATCAGCGGGATGATGCCGAGAACGGTCCGGAGCACCGGATGGGTGGTTTTGGCAGACATGGGTGGGAAAGGTGCGTGGTTCAGGTTCTGCTTTCCGGAGGGATCAGGCACGCTTCGAGGAAAGGACCGCGCTGGTGCCCAGCAGGCAGGTCACGATGATGGAGCCGAACCAGACGAAGTCCTGGATCCGGAACAGGCCGCGGGCCAGCGACATGAAGTGCTCCCACACGCCCGCCGAGGTCAGCGAGGAGACCAGCCACTGCGGCAGGCTCTGCGAGTAGATCTGCACCACCGATTCAAAGGTGGTCAGCACCAGCACGATGCAGATGCCGGCGGACACCACCAGGCAGATCACCTGGTCCCGCGTGAAGGCGGACACCAGCAGCGTGATCGCCAGAAAGGTCAGGCACAGCATGAAGGCCCCGAGGTAGCCGGAGAAGATCATCAGGTTGTCCGGATTCCCCAGGTAGTTCACCGTGATCCAGATCGGGAAGGTCAACGCCAGCGCCACCAGCCACACGACGGAGGCGGCCAGGAACTTGCCGACGATGATGTTCCAGGTGGAGATCGGGAAGGTGCCGAGCAGCTCGATGGTCCCGTTGCGCTGCTCGTCCGTCCACAGGCGCATGCCCACGGCGGGCACGAGGATCATGAGCAGCAGCGGCAGGTAGAGGAAGAACGAGTAGGTCAGCGAGGCGTCGCGTGCCGCCAGGAAGTTCCCGAACGTGAACGCCAGCAGCATCGAGAGGAAGATGAACACCACGATCACCACGTAGGCGATGGGGTGGGTGAAGTAGCTGACGATCTCCCGCTTGAAGATGGTCCAGATGTTTTTCATGGGGTGGGTGGGAAAAGTTAGAAGTTAGGGGTTATTGGTTAAAGGGGGTGGGTTGGGCTTATCCAATAACCTCTAACCCTTAACCTTTAACCTTTAACCAGTGGCCATCAGGCCGCCGCCTCCGTGTCGCGGCTGGTGACCTTGCGGAACAGGTCGTGCAGCGACCCTCCGCCCCGCTTGACGAGCTCGGCCGGGGTGCCGTCCGCCACGATGCGGCCGCGGTCCACGATCACCGCCCGCGAGCAGGCGGCCTCCACTTCCTCGAGGATGTGGGTGGAGAACAGGATTGTCTTGGTCTGGCCGAGGCGCTTGATGAGCTGGCGGATTTCGTACTTCTGGTTCGGATCGAGGCCGTCGGTCGGTTCGTCCAGGATCAGGATCTCGGGATCGTGGAGGAGGGACTGCGCCAAGCAGGTGCGGTGGCGGTAGCCCTTGGAAAGGGTCTCGATGCCCTGGTGGGCCACGGAGCCGAGGAAGCAGGTGTCGATCGCGCGCTCCACGGCCTCCTTCTTGGCCGCGCCGCCGAGCCCGCGGATGTCCGCGCAGAAGCGCAGGAAGCCGGACACGGTCATGTCATTGTAGAGCGGGGCGGACTCCGGCAGGTAGCCGACCTTCTTCTTCGCCTCGGACGGCTGGTCGACGATCGAGATGCCGCAGAGCTTGGCGTCCCCCGCGCTCGGCGGGATGAAACCGGTGATCATGCGCATGGTGGTCGATTTGCCGGCGCCGTTGGGCCCGAGGAAGCCCAGGACTTCGCCCTTCTTCACGGAGAAGGACAGGTTGTCGACGGCGGTCTTGCTGCCGAAGTGTTTGCTGAGGTTTTCGACTTCAATCATGGGAAGGAAAAATGGGTTGCCGGACCGGCGGTGGGTTCAGCGCCACCGGTTACGGGACGCGTTTGGATTTTTTCCGCCGGGCGTGAATTTCAAGCGAAATTCCGCATCAGATTTTTTGCACTGACCGCCGGAATGGGTTACCGTTAGATGCCCCCGAATGATCCAAGAGAAGCAAACCGAGATCCGGTTGGAGTTCGATACTCCCCAGTTCCTGCACTCGCTGTTCGCCGATGATCCGCGGAACCTGGCTTATCTGGAGGAAAAACTCGGTGTGCGGGCGGTGACCCGGGATGGCTGGGTGATGCTTTCAGGGACGAAGGACGCCGTCGAGCGCGCGAAGTCGGTTTTCCACGATCTTGAGGAGGCCCGGCGCAACGGTTCGGTCATTTCGCAGCGGGATTTCCATCTCTCCGTGGACGTCGCCACCGGTGGCGGGGACGTGAAGGTTGCCGATCTCGCCGAAGTCCGCCTGCTCGGCCTGCGGGGCCGCAAGCCGGTGGTGCCCCGGACCCCGCAACAGCTTGAATATCTGAAGGCGATCGAGAAAAACGACATCGTTTTCGGCCTCGGCCCGGCGGGCACGGGCAAGACCTACCTCGCCATGGCGATGGCCCTGACGATGCTGAAAAAGCGCCTGATCAACCGCGTGGTGCTCACCCGCCCGGCGGTGGAGGCCGGCGAGGCGCTCGGATTCCTGCCCGGCGACCTCAAGGAGAAGGTCGCCCCCTACCTGCGGCCGCTTTACGACGCCATGCATGACATGCTGCCGCCGGAGGAGGGTCAGCGCTACCTGGAGGACGGCACCATCGAGATCGCGCCGCTCGCCTTCATGCGCGGCCGCACGCTGGCCCGCGCCTTCGTGATCCTGGACGAAGCCCAGAACACCACCCGCGAGCAGATGTTCATGACCCTCACCCGCCTCGGCGAGGGTTCCCGGATGGTGGTCACCGGCGACGGTTCGCAGGTGGACCTCAAGCCGGGCCAGGCGTCCGGCTTGGTCGAAGCCGAGCGGGCGCTCCAGAACATCGAGGGCATCGGCTTCATCCGCTTTTCCAAGGCCGACATCGTCCGCCACCCGGTGGTCGCCCGCATCGTGGCGGCCTACGACAAGCACCGCGGCACCCAGAAGGGATAGTCCTTTTTCTCCCGCTGGGAGCCCCCGAATCCTGAGTGCCCCACTCCGGAATGGGCGGGCCCGGGTGGGATTTGCAGGTTGCCAAGGGGGGCGGAATGGGGTAGCTGTTCCTCCGCAGAAGGGCGCGGTTCTCGCGCCCTTCGCTGTCCCGAAACCGATCGAACGAACGTGGGATTTTTGGATGCGATCAAACGATGGCGGTTGGCCCGGCAGGGTCTTTCGTCCGGGAAAAAGCGGCGCGTGCATGCCGAGAGCGCCACAATGCAATCGCTGGAGCTCAGCGTGTGGGTGCGTTTCGCCCTCTACGCCACCTTTGCGGTCGGTACCGCCGTGCTGGTCCTGCGCTCGTCCCAGAACTCGGTGTTCACCCCGGACCCGATGAAAGGAACCCTCTGCGGGTTCGTGCTCGCCTTGGTCGCCGTCGCGATGTTCCACGTCGGCCGCGAGGCGTCCTGTCGCCGGAACAGCCGCGTGGTGCTGGTGCTCGGCGGGATGCTCGGCCATCTCGCCATCGTCCGGCTGGCCATCGTGCTGACCGAGAATGAATCGGTGCCGCCGATGTACCGGTTCCTGCTCATCCCCTTCGCGCTCGCGCCGATGCTGCACGGGGTGTTGCTCGGCCGCTCGGTGGGGGCCTTTTCAGCGGTTTACGTCAGCCTCGTTGGCGCGCTGTTCGTCCCTGCGGGGAATGTCATTCTCTTTCTTCTCACCAGTCTGGTTTGCGGGATCACGGCGGTTATCGCCACCACCCGCGTCTTGAAACGGGTGCAACTGCTCCGCGCCGGTTGCGCGGTGGGCCTGGTGGCGCTCCTGCTCGCCGTCATCTTCCGCCAGTTGGACCTTTTCGGGCCGGGGGACGTCCAGATGATGGACCAGCTCCAGACGTTCGGCCTCGGGGTCGCCGCGGCCTTCGCCACCGGCATCATGACCGCCTTGCTGGTCGGCGGCCTGCTTCCGGTGTTCGAGGGGATCTTCAGCCTCACCACCGGCATCAGTTGGCTGGAACTCAGCGACCTGAACCACAAGCTGCTCCGCCGCATGCAGCTCGAGGCCCCCGGCACCTTCCACCACAGCCTGGTGGTGGCTTCACTGGCGGAAGCCGCGGCCGAGAGCATCGGCGCGAATGCCCAGCTCTGCCGCGTTTGTTCCTACTTCCACGACGTGGGCAAGCTGAAGAAGCCCGAGTATTTCATCGAGAACCAGCACGACGGCGCGGAGAACCCGCACGACTCGCTCACGCCCACCATGAGCGCGCTGGTCATCATCGCCCACGTGAAGGACGGCGTGGACCTCGCGGTGAAGCACAAGCTCAACCCGCGGATCATCGATGTGATCCAGGAACACCACGGCGATTCGCTGGTCTACTACTTCTATCGGAAGGCCCAGGAGCAGAAGAAGGCGGAGCTCGAAAAGGTCGAAAAGGGCCTCGGCAACCGCGAGGACCTGCCCCACGTCGATGAAAAGAACTTCCGCTATCCCGGCCCGAAGCCGCGCACCGCGGAAAGCGGCATCATCTCGCTGGCGGATTCGGTCGAAAGCGCGTCCCGCACGCTGCGGAAGCCGACCCCCGCCAAGATCCGCGCGATGATCGATGACATCGTCCAGGCCCGCGTGCTCGATGGCCAGCTCGACGAGTGCATGATGTCCTGCCGGGAGCTGGCAAAGGTGAAGGAAAGTTTCGCCAATACCCTCCGGTCCATGCTACACAGCCGGATCGACTACCCGGACGACAAGGGAGACAAGGCCACTTCGGGTGGCACCGCCTCCTCCCGTCGCGCCGATACCCAGCGCCTTTCTTCCCAGCCGCTCGACCGTGACGCCACCCGTGGCGGGCGCTCGTTCCGGACCGATGAGGCGGCCTGATCGCACCACCACCGCCCACCGATCATCCCCATGAGTCTCGAAGTCATCGTCGGCAACCATCAGGAAGAAGTCCCGGTTCCGGAAGGTTGGCTCACCGCGCTGGAGGATGCCGCCGGGGATGCCGCTCGCCTCGCGCTCGCCCGTGCCGCGCACGACGAATCGCCGCTTTCGCTGCTCGCCACCATCGAGGTCGCCTTGGTCGATGACATCACCAGCGACCGGGTCCACCGCGATTTCATGGACATCGAGGGGCCAACGGATGTGATCACCTTCCATCACGGCGAAATCGTGATCGGTACCGAGGTCGCGCTGCGGCAGGCGGCCGAGTATGATGAGCCCGTGGGCCGCGAGTTGCTCCGCTACCTCGTCCACGGCTTGCTCCATCTCGCCGGCCACGAGGATGCCGATCCGATCGACCGCGATCAGATGGAAACGGCCCAGGAGGCGATCGTCGCCGAGCTTTGGGCCGGTGGTCTGGATGGACGGCTGCGCTGAGCGGGCAAGTTTTGTTAGGGTGGGACTGGTTTGCCCGGAGGACCGGAGGAAATCATGAAGGGCGGCTTTCCGGCCGGTGGTATGGGTCCAGACGTGGTGCCACGGGAGCGTTTCCAGCTCTCCGGCCCCTCAACCCAAAGCCCGCCCGCCCATGGCCCCTGCATTTCAAAAACCCGCCCTTGTCGTTCTGCCGTTCCTGTTCGCCGCCGTCGCCACGGCCCAGGAAACCCGTCTGCCCGCCCTGCCTTCCGGTGCCAAGCTGGTCCTTGAGGAGGACTGGAGCAGCGGCCGGATCGAAACCAACCGCTGGTACATCCCGCGGAAGAAGTGGGGCCAGGGCAACAGCGGCGTCTCGCCGGAGAACGTCCGCATCGCCAAGGACAAGGTTGCGGGGAAGGACAAGTCCGTCCTCGTGTGCCAGGCGAACGGCGACCTCTACGACGGCCCGGTGAAGGGCTACGAGGGCGTGGGCACGCGCGTGGGCGGGATCGTGGTGACGCGCGGCTTCTTCGCCTCCGGCCGCTACGAGGTGGTGATGAAAATCGGCGGTACCGCGAAACAGGACGGTGGTCCCGAGGATCCGATGCGGCCGAAGGGCGCGGTGCCCGCGGTATGGACCTATGGCTACCGTTACGTCTCGGTGCCGAAGGAAGGGATGGATGCCTTCCATGCCGCCGAACCGCTCTATAACCCGAACATGAAGGCCTACGGCGAGGGCGCGAACGAATACTGGTCCGAGCTGGACTTCCCGGAGTTCGGCAAGGCCGGGGACTTCGACAAGGCGCTTTACAACACCTTCCTCCAGAACAAACACCAGCCGCGCACCTTCGATGTGAAGCCGATGATCGACGGCCAGTATCACACGCTCACCACCGAGTGGCGGACGAAGCTGGTGCCGATCGAAGGCGTGACCGACGCGCAGGTGAAGGAGAAGGACGGGTTCCACTGGGTCCAGGACCGGGCCGTGCCCTTCAGCCAGTATTTCGGCAATCCGCTCAAGCGGCTCGGCAAGGACCGCTACGCGGTGTGCGCCGGGGATTGTGCCGAGCATTATCTCGACGGCAAGAAGGTCGCGGAGAACAAGGTCTTCGTGCCCTCGATGGCCGCCCAGTTGAACCTCGGCGTGTGGCTTCCCGGCTGGGGCGGTTCCGCGCCGTGGAAGCAATCCACCGTTTCCTTCTCCTCGGTGAAGATCTGGCAATACGGCGATGAAGGCGATGTCCGCGGCGTGATCACCGCCAACATCGACGACAACTACGCCGCCGACGGCAAGCCGGTGAAAAAGTAACCGGCGCTCCCTCCCGGCCACCACGCACGCGACCATGAAAACCCTTCGCCTGCTGTCGTCGTGGATCGTTCTCCTGGCCGCCGTTTCTCCGGCGTCGGCCGGGATGATCTCCCGCTATGGCTTCGATGATGCCGCCAATCCCGGCGCGAACAGCGGCTCGGCCGCCATCGGCTGGAGTGCGTTCAGCGGGGTCACCCGCAGCGCGACCCACAAGTTCGGGGGCGGCTCCGGCAGCTTCGTGCGCGGCACCTCGCAGGCGGTGACCGGTTCGCTGTCGGGCACCGCGGCGAGGACGAACCGCTTCACGCTATCGATGCACGTCTACGCCAACATGGGCAGCTCGACGCTCGACAGTTGGCCGGACTTCGTGTCGATCGGGAATCCGTCGGGCTACGCGCGGTTCGTGATCGAGGCCACCGGCCCCGGCGGCGGGATCGCGCTCTACAAGTTCAGCTCGGCCACCGCCACCGATGGCTATGCGCTGGGCACGATCACCAGCAACGCGTGGCATCACCTCGGAATCGTGGCGGATGGGGTCAGCGTGACGCTCTACGTGGATGGCGTCGCCAGCGGCAGCCCCATTCCCCACACCGCGTCGGAGGCCATTTCCGCGGTGACGTTGGCCTCGCGCTACGGTTCCACCTCGCGCGGTATCACCACCTTGCTCGATGACGTGGCATTCTTCGATGAGGCGCTCGATGCAAAGCAGATGGCCTGGCTGGCATGGAATCCGGGGCAGGCCGAGGTGCCGCGCTATACCAGCTACGCCGATTGGGCGCTCCAGATCCCCTACGCCTCCCGCCGGGGTGGCTGGGTGGATCAGGATGGCGACGGGGCCACCAACCTCGCGGAGTATTTTTTCGGAACCTCTCCGGTGGCGGCGGGCGGGATGTCCTCCGCCGCCGCTGGTGCTTCCGCCGGGGGGATGGTGGTCCGCTGGCTCCAGTTGGAGTCCGGGGCGGGCTATCAATTGGAACGCAGCAGCGCGCTCCAGGGGGATTGGACGCCGGTGGGTGATGTGACGCCTTCACGGGATTTGGAAACGTCCGCGCCGCTCGGTTACCTCGCGATGAAGGCGGAGGTGCCGTTGGATACGGGGCGCGGGTTCTTCCGGGTGCGGGCTTCGGCTGTGGCCGCGCCGGGGGCACCGGTGGCCAGCGAGGTGCCAGATCTCCCTTCCACCGCGGAGGCGGTGATGATGGAGGATTGGAGCAGCGGTGGAGTCGATGCCGGGCGCTGGTACATCCCGCGGAAAATGTGGGGGCAGGGGAATAATGGTGTCACGCCCGCCAACGTCCGCGTGGAGGACGATAGCGTGTGGGGCGCGAACCGCCCGGTGCTGGTCTGCCAGGCCAACGGCGATCTCTATGACGGCGCGGTGACCGGCTATGGCGGCGCGAAGTCGCGCGTCGGCGGCATGGTCGTGACCCGTGCGTTCCATGCCTCGGGCCGCTACGAGGTGGACATGAAGATCGGCGGCACCGCGGCCCTCGCCGGTGGTCCGGCCGATCCGATGCGTCCTGCCGGGGCGATCCCCGCGGTGTGGGTCTACGGCTACCGCTACGTGGCCGTCAGTTCGAACGTCGATTCATTCCATCCGGAGACGCCGCTCTACAACCCGCTGATGAAGGTCTACGGCACGGCCAACGAATACTGGTCGGAGATCGATTTTCCGGAGTTCGGCCAAGCGGGGAACTTCGACAACGGGCTCTACAACACCTTCCTCCAGACCAAGAATCAAACGCGGACGTTCAGCGTCACGCCGATGATCGATGGCCAGTATCACACGCTGACCACCGACTGGCACACCACGCTGGTGCCCATCGCGGGAGTGACCGATGCCCAGGTGATCGAGTCCGGTGGCTTTTACTGGGTCCAGGACAAGGCCATCGGCTTCAATTCCTACTACGGCAATCCGCTGAAACGCCTCGGGCCGAACAGCTACGCCGTCTACATGGGCAGCCGCGCCGACCACTACCTGGATGGCAAGAAGGTCGCGGAAAACCTGCTCTACGTCCCGTCGATGGCCGCGCAGCTCACGCTCGGCGTCTGGCTGCCCGGCTGGGGTGGGGCGGCAACGTGGAAACAAAGCACGGTGTCATTCTCCGGAGTCCGCATCTGGCAATTCCACGACCCGGGGGATGTCCGCGGCGTGATCACCGCCAACATCACGAACAACTACTAGGCTAGCGCGCTGCGCGTTCATTTGTAGCCGCGCCCGGGAGAGCGTGGGTGGGGTGGATTTCCCATCATCGTTGGATGTCCGGTTCTTCAGTTCACTTGCCGCGTTTCTGAGCCCGGAGGGCGACGTATCCTAGCCGGTGGCGCAAGCCACCGGACCGAGCGCGGAGCGCATCCAAGTCCCGCCAGGGACGACGCAGCTTGCGCTCTCTCGGTCGATCAGTCATTCCAACGGTTTGGATGGATTTGGAACTCTTCGAACGTTGGGCGCGGATATCGATCGGGATCGTCGTCCGGCCGTCGTTTGCGTCGCCCCTGCCCGGGGCTTGGAATTCATGGCCGTCTGATACCGGTGGCTTGCGCCACCGGCTAGGATACGTCGCCCTCCGGGCTCAGAGAGGTCGGATGCGAACCGGGGACTGGGCTTGCATGGGGATGGGAGTTTCCCTCCAGCCCGCGCTCTCCCGAGCGCGGCTACGTTTCGGTTCAGAGCCTCAGAACTCGGGGCTCACTCCTCTTCGTCGCCGGTGTCCTCGTCGTCCGGGGTGTCGTCGGAAACCGTTTCGCCATCTTCCGGCGCGGCTTCGGCGGGAGTTTCCTCTGCCTCTGCCTCTGGAGCGGGTGCTTCTCCGGTTGGTTCCGTGGTGGATTCCTCCGTGGCAGCCATCTCGGCTTCCGGTGTGGGAACGCGTCCGCCGTTTTCCAGCAGCAGGATGATTTCCTCCTGAACCTGATCCACCTGCGACAGCGGGATGTTCGGGTCCTTGATGATGTAGACGTCGCCGTTCTTGCGGTGCTCGTACACCCGCAGGATGCCGGTGGGCAGGCGCTGGGTGTCGGTCTCGCGGAGCAGCTTCTGGCGCTCCAGCATCACTGCCAGAATGTAGCGGACGTTCTCGGTGTGGTCCTCGTCCTCGTCCACCAGACGACGCAGGAGTTCCTCCGGGTTCTCCTTGTGCATCACCGGGGTTTTATCCTCGGAGACCGGGGCGTGGTAGACGGCCTTCCAGAAGGAGAACGGCTTCTCGTCGTCCTCGCCGCGGGTTTTCCAGGCATCCACGTTGAAGTCCTTGCGGACGTAGCCGCTGGACTCGGGATCGGGGAACAGGGCGGTCACGATCGGCTCGCCGTCGGTGAACGGTTGGCCGCTCGCGGCGCATTCGCGGGAGCGGGAACGGAGATGCCAGGATTCGGCGAGGGCCATGGGACAGGAAAAACGCTGGGAGCCGCGGAGTGAATTCCGAAATGCAACCGCCGGCTCAATTGCCGCCGGGGAACAGCTTCAGGATGGACTGGTAGATCGGACGGCCCGTCATGCGGCGGTGGAACAGATACATGCCGAGCAGCGCGAAGGCGGCGTTCGGCAGCCAGGCGGCCGCGGCCGGGGAAATGATCGAGGCCTCGCCGAAGCTCAGGCTCATGGTGGTGAAGAACAGCAGCGCGCCGGACAGCGCGACCGCCATCGCTACCCCGCCGGTGGAGCCGCGGCGAGAGAAATGGATGCCCAGCGGGGCGGCCAGCAGCACCGTGACCAGGCAGATCACGGGTTGGGCCCAGCGATAGTGCCACTGCGTCAGGTAAGGGGCGGGGTTCAGGGTCACCTCGTTGCCGCTGTTTGCCTTCAGCCAACTGTTGAGGTCCGGGATGCCGAGGAACGGCGGGGACAGGCCCGGCTTGATGAGCTGCCAGGGTGTTTCGCTCCATCCCTGCTTCACCACCGTTTCCGGCTCGGAGTTGAACATCGGATAGAGACCCGGGGTGAACTCGCCGGTGATGGCGTTCTCAAAGGTCCAGGAGCGGTCGGCCGGGTTCCAGATCGCCTTCGAGGCGGCGAGGCGGGTTTCCAGGGTCTTGTCGTCGCGGGTGGTGGTGACCTCGACGTTCAGCAGCGGCTCGCCCTTCTCGTAGTTCTTCGGGAAGGTGCCGACCATCCACAGCCGGTGCTTGCCCGGATTCCGGTAGAGCACGTTGCTGGCCTTGATCTCGACGCCGGCACCGCCCTTGATCGCCGCGGCCTTGGCGGTTTCGAGGATTTCGTCGCCGGTGCCTTCCGCGATCGGGGCCCAGTGGTAGTTCAGGGCCATGCACAGCGCTGTGGCCACCAGGCCGGATAGGATCAGCGGGCCGACGATCCGCGGCAGGCTGCGCCCGGTCTGGATCATCGCCACGATCTCGCGGCTCTTCGAGAGCTTGCCGAGGCAGAAGAGCAGCGAAAGCAGCAGGGCGTAGGGCAGCAGCTCGCGGATGATGAAGGGCAGGCGGGTGCCGTAGAAGACCCCGAGCGTGTGGAGGAGGTGCTTGCCGCCACGGAAGTCACTGAGATTGTTCTGCAGGTCCTGGAGCAGCCAGATGGTGAGCAGCGAGAGGAAACAGATCGCGAAGATGCCCGCGAACTGGCGGGTCATGTAGCGGGCCAGCGTGCCCGCGAACGCGTAGAGCAGGCCGCAGGCGGCCGGGAGGAAGCACAGCGCGCTGAGGATGTAGGGCCGGGCGGCGTGCGCGGTCTGGTCGGAATCCGGGAAGCCCGCGAGCTGGTCGGCCACGGCGAGCCTTTCCGCCGGCACCAGCCAACTGAAAAGGCCGATGCCCAGCAGGGCGAGCAGCAGGGGCACCAATAGGCGCCGCAGGGTGTCACGGGAAACAGGCATGGTGCTCGGTGGGCGGGAGATTGGGGCGGGGCCGGGGCGGGTGTCGAGCGTGTTGTCGGCTTTCCCGGCGCGGCGGTTGGACGGGGCGGAGGCGGCTTCATTCACAGGACTTTCACAACGGATCGTGGGCGCGGTGCGTTTGTGGCTTGGCAGGCGGCGCTTTGGCGGGTGCGATGGGCGCCACATGATCGCCATCACCGAGGGCCAGCCGATGCCTGGATTCGCCGAACTGGTGCGTGATGCGTTCTCCAACAAGGGCACGCTGGCGAAGTCCCGTGACTTCGAGTTCCGGCCCCAGCAGCAGGAACTGGCCGTGGCGGTGGCGGAGGCACTGCTCAAGGCGGAGCCGCTGGTGGCGGAGGCCGGCACCGGCGTCGGGAAATCCCTCGCCTACCTGGTGCCTGCCGCGAAGTTCGCCCTGGAGACCGGCCGCAAGGCGGTCATTTCCACCCACACCATCAACCTTCAGGAGCAGTTGGTCCGGAAGGACATCCCGATCGTCCGCAAGCTGTTGGGGGAGGAATTGCCCGCCGTGCTTCTCAAGGGCCGCCAGAACTACCTCTGCCCGCTGCGCCTGAAGCGCGCCCGCGAGCAGGCGGCCGACCTTTTCACCAGCACCGAGAGCGACGAACTGGACCGCATCCACCAGTGGGCGGAGTCCACCCGCGATGGCACGCTCAGCGGCCTCGATTTCCAACCGACCATGAAGGTCTGGCTCCAAGTGTGCAGCGAGGCGCACCTGTGCACGGCCCGTTTCTGCGGTCCGCGCGGCGATTGCTTCTTCCAGGAGGCGCGCAAGGCCGCCGCGGATGCGAAGCTGGTGGTGGTGAACCACACCCTGTTCTTCGCACTGCTGAACAGCGGCGAGGAAATCGAGGACAAGGTGCCTGGCTTCCTGTTTCCCAACGACTTCGCGGTGCTCGACGAGGCCCACACCATCGAGCAGGTGGCGGCGGTCCAGCTCGGCCTGCGGTTGTCTCAGTCCGGCCTGCGCTTCGATCTCCAGCGGCTCCACCACCCGCGGACGCGGAAGGGGCTGCTGCGCACGTTCCGGAAGGCCTCCGCCCTTACGGCGGTCGAGGCGGCCATTGAGGCGGCCGATCACTTTTTCCATCACCTCGGCGACTCCGCCCGCTTCGGGGATTTCTCGAAGGAGTTCCGCGTCCGCCAGCCCGAGTTGGTGCCGAACTCCCTCGCCGAACCGCTGCGGAATCTCTGGCAGGAAATCGACGCCCTCGCCGCGGACGTGGAGAACGAATCCACCCGCTCCGAGCTTCAGGACGCTTCCCGCCGCCTCCGCGAAGCCCACGGCGCGGTGTCCGTGTTCCTCGATCAGGCGAACGAGGACAGCGTCTACTGGGTGGAGCGCAGCGGTCGCGACGAGACCCAATACTCCCTCCATGCCGCGCCGGTGAACGTCGCGGACAAGTTGCGCCCGCTGTTGTTCGAGAAAGGGAAAACCGCGGTCCTGGCCAGCGCCACCCTCGGGGTCGGCGATCCCCAGCTCGGCTGGTTCCGCGGCCGGGTGGGGGCCGAAAACGCCCGCGCGCTCAGCATCGGCAGCCCGTTCGATTTCCAACGCCAGATGCGGGTGAAGATCTACAAGTCGATCCCGGATCCCGGCACGCCGCGTTACGATCAGGCGCTCGCCGATGGTATCCGCGACGCGGTGGAGGCCAGCGAGGGACGGGCGTTCGTGCTCTTCACCAGCTACCGCACGATGCGGGACGCTGCGGCGAAGCTGGAGACGTTCTTCCGCCGGAAAGGCTGGCGCTTGCTCATCCAGGGCGAGGGGCTGCCGCGCCACCGGATGATCGAGGAATTCCGGAACGACGTGCACAGCGTTCTGTTTGGCACCGATAGCTTCTGGACCGGGGTGGACGTGCCGGGGGAATCGCTCTCCAACGTCGTGGTCACCCGCCTGCCCTTCGCCGTGCCGGATCACCCGCTCACGGCCTCGCGGCTGGAGGCGATCGAGGCCGCGGGTGGCAATCCGTTCATGGACTACTCGGTGCCCGAGGCGATCCTGAAGCTCCGCCAGGGCGTCGGCCGCCTGATCCGCACCGCGCGGGACAGCGGCTTGGTCTGCATCCTCGACAACCGCATCCTGACCAAGCGCTACGGTAAGATGTTCCTCAACGCCCTGCCGGACGCTCCGGTGGAGGTGGTGGGTTAGATCGAGGCCAGCGATTGGATACCATCCTTCAGCCGCGCCGCGCTCCATTGGCCGGGGGCGGTGGGGGTGGTGCCGAGGTAGCCGTAGTTCAGCACCGAGCCGAGCTGGGCGCAGAGCAGGCGGGACACCGGGGCCAGCGGGCCCATGCCCATCAGTGCCTTCGGCAGGCCGTGGTCGGCCTGTTGGAAGGTGGCGAGGGCGGTGATGTCCGCCGGGCCCTGGACCCGGGCGGCGGCCTTGAACACGGCGGCTCCGGCGGCGCGCGCGGTCTCCAGCCGGTCGGTGAGGTCCGGCGTGGTCGGGGTGCCTTCGAAATCGTGATAGGAAGCCACCAGCGGGATCTGCCGGTCCTTCAGGATTTCCAGAAAATCAGCGAGTTCAGCGAGGCTGGCGACCTCGATGTCGATGGCGGCGGCATCTGATAGGGCGGCTTCCAGCCAGGATCGGCGCAGGGCGGGGGGGCTGTCCATGGCCCCCCCCTCCTCGCGGCGGCGCGCGGTGAACAGAAGTGGCACGCCATTCAGGTGCTCCCAAAGTTGCCGATCGGGTTGCAGTCCTCCCGCGGCCAGCAGGTCGAGCCGGATCTCCGCCACGTCGCAGGCCGCGAGCACCGAGGCCGGGGTGCTTTCCCGCAGCGCGGAGGCGTCGCCGAAGCTGCCGACAGTCAGCGGGGTCCCGGTTTCGAGGCGGAGGCTGTTGGAAATCATGGCCGAGCGATGCACCGGCGGCGCTCCAACGTCAATCGTCGAGGGCGCTGGAAGCCCATTCCGTGTAAATACGAGGGCCGATTATTTGCCGTCTGAATGAGGTTTTATCTGGCCAACCCGAAAACGCATTCCCTAGTTTTTGGAGAAACCTGAAACACATGCGCACATCGCTCGGTAAAACCCTCTTTGTAGGCCTCGCCCTTGTTGGCGCGGCGATTTCCTCCGCCTCCGCCCAGGTGAAGGCGACGGTCGGCAAGATCACGTTCGACGCGCTGCCTTCCCCGCAGGTGAACTCGGGCAAGGAAAAGGCCTTCAAGCCGAAGGATTGGCTCGAAGCCGAAGCGGAAATGACCTTCGCCGGTGCCGGTGAAGCGAAGAAGGTCGGCTTCGTCGACCAGGTGACCGTGAAGTGGTACGTGGCGGTGAAGAATCCGGACGGCAAAGGCATGGTCAAGCTGAGCAAGGATATCACCCACATCAACGTGCCGCTCGACGAGGCGATCTACACCTCCGTGTATCTGTCCCCGACGATGCTGAAGCGTCTCACCGGCCACGACCGTGCCGGCAAGCAGGACGTCGAAGTGGTGGGCATGGAAGTGCTGGTCAACGGTGTGAAGGTGGGTGAAGCCACTTCCAAGATGAATCCGGGCTGGTGGACCGCGCCGAGCCTCTCCGACCAGAGCAGCAAGTTCCCGCTGCTCAACAAGAACGAGACCCCGTTCAAGATGCTCTGGTGGGACCGTTACGCGGAGATCGAGGAGAAGCGCTGATCGCTTTTTCCTGACCCTTCTTCAACCGGCCGGATCTCCCGGCCCCACCTACTCATCGTTTTTTATCATGGCTGACAACCAGACCACCGTCGCCCTCAACATCGGCTCCCAGAGGATCAGCGCCGCGATCTTCGAACCTTCGAAGAACGGCGGACTCATCCTCAAGAATTTCGATTCCGAATCCGTCCTCGCGGATCCAGGCAACGAGGCCATCCGTGCCTCCCAGACCCGCACCGCGATCGCCTCGCTCGTCCAGCGCCTGAAGCTCGGCAAGAGCAAGGTGCGCTACGCCATCTCCGGCCAGTCCGTCTTCACCCGCTTCGTCAAGCTGCCCCCGCTCCAGGAGGACAACATCGAGCAGCTTGTCACCTTCGAGGCCCAGCAGCACGTTCCCTTCCCGATCAACGAGGTCGTGTGGGACTACGAACTCCTCGAGAGCGCCGGTGAGAAGGAAGTGGTCATCGTCGCCATCAAGGGCGACGCGCTCGACGAGATCAATCGCACCGTCACCGACAGCGGCCTTTCGACCGCCGAGGTCGATGTCGCCCCGATGGCGCTCTACAACTCGTTCCGCGCCTCCTACGGCGATCTGGGCGAGCCGGTGCTGGTCATCGACATCGGCGCCAAGACCAGCAACCTCCTCTACATCGAGGGCGGCCGCTTCTTCACTCGCAGCATCGCCATCGGCGGCGTCGCGATCACTTCGGCGATCGCCAAGGAATACGGGGTCTCCTTCGCCGAGGCGGAGAATCAGAAGGTTTCCAATGGTCTCGTCGCCCTCGGTGGCGGTCACACCGAGCAACTCGATGAATCCGTGGCCGCGCTGGCCATGGCCATCCGCAACGCGCTGACCCGCCTGCCGGCCGAGATCGCCCGCACCACCAACTACTACCGCAGCCAGCACGGCGGCAATGCCCCGCGCCGCGTCTATCTCGCCGGTGGTGGTGCCAGCCTGCCTTACACCCGCGAGTTCTTCGAAGAGAAGCTTCACCTGCCGGTCGAGATCTTCAATCCGCTGGCGACCGTCGCCGTTTCCAAGGGCCTCGATACCGATCGCCTGCAGCGCGAAGCCCACCTGATGGGCGAGCTGGTCGGTCTCGGTCTCCGTGGCGTTGGCAAGGCCAAGATCAACATCGACCTCGTGCCGTCCGCCGTTGAGCAATCGCGCGCGGCGGAGCGCCGCAAGCCGTTCCTGATCGCCGCCGCGGCCATCGTGATCGCCGGTGCCGGGGCTTACGCCGGGTTCCAGTACATGGCCGCCACGAAGGCCAAGGACGAGGCCCGCACGATGAGCGACACCAAGAGCGAGATCGAACCGGTCCAGCGCCAGATCGAAGGCCTTCTCAAGAAGGAAGCCGGCCTGCGCAAGATCGCCGATGGCTACACCGACGCCGAGGCCGACCGAGCGTTCTGGAACGACGCGATCGGTGAACTCCGCGGTGCCCTCGCGAGCGATGCCGTGTGGGTTACCCAGTTGGTGCCGCTTGCAGGCTACAACCCGCTTCCGCCTCCGAACAAGGAAGGTGCGCCGAAGAACCTCGGTCTCGGCACCGAAGTGGTGAAGGCTGATTTCGCCAGCGCCGCCTACGGCACCTCCTCGCTGGTGGACATCAAGGTCGAGGCTCCGGCTGCCGGTTCCACTCGCGGCCGCGCCGCCACTCCGGTGGCCGCGCCCGCCGGTCCGAAGGCCAATGCCATCCGCATCCGCGGCCTCTGGCGCAAGAACGACCAGGAGCAGAACATCGTGTCCGCCCTAGTCAAACACCTGCGCGACAACTCCGCCCACTTCAAGTTCAAGGCCGTCGACGCGGCTGGCAAGGAAGTGGATCTCCGCGACGACCAGATTCTCAAGGTGACCGCGATCCCCGAGAAGGACGAGCTGGCGCTGCCCTTCGAACTCTACCTCCCGCTGTCCCGCGAGGTGTCCATCAAATAAACCCCTTCACACGTTTCCCATGAGTTGGATCAAGGAAAACCCTTTCGTCGCCGTGCTCGGCGGCGTCACCGTCGTTGGAGCGGGCGCCCTGTTGTTTCTGGGCACCCATTTCGCCGGCGACTATGAAAAAGCCCTCACCGCCTACAAGGACGACTCCGATGTCGTCGCCAAGGCCGAGAAGCTGAATGTCTACCCGACCAAGACGAACGCCCAGGCCAAGAGCAAGGCGATCGAAGATTACAAGTCCGAGATCGGCAAGCTGCAGGACGCCTACCGCGCGTTCCGCCCGGCCGAGGTGAAGAACATCGCCCCGCAGGAGTTCACGAACAACCTGAAGGCCTCCTCCGACAAGATCCGCGCGGCCTTCACGTCCGCCAACGCGACCCTGCCGGAATCCTTCTTCGTCGGCTTCGAGAACTACAAGAGCTCGCTCGCGCAGGAAGGCGCGACCGGAATCCTGGACTACGAGCTCGGCGCGTTCACCAACGTCTTTCTGGCCCTCGCCAAGGCGGGCCCGAAGGAGCTCAAGAACGTGCATCGCCCGCTCCTCGCCGAGGAAAGCGGCGGCGTCTTCACGGACAAGGAGGCCATCTACCGCCCGATGTCGCTGGAAGTGACCTTCCGCGGTGGCGAGAAGGCGTTCCGCGAGTTCGGTGCCGCCCTCGCCTCGTCCACGGATTACTACTATGTGATTCGTACCGTGCGCGTGGAGAACGACAAGCTCATCGGGCCGGTGCCGGGTGACGCGAAGTTCGAAACGGCGAAGGCCGCGGGCGCGGGTGGGGCTTCGGCCGATCCCTTCGCGGGCTTCTCGCTCGGCGGCGAAACCGCCGCCCCCGCCGGTGGCGACAAGGCCAAGCCGGCCGCCGCCGATTCCAGCAAGATCCTCCAGCAGGTGCTCGGGGATGAGGACGTGACCGTGTTCGTCCGTCTGGACGTGCTGCGGTTCCTCCCTGCCAAGGACACCTCGAAACTCTGAAAAACCCATTTCCCTGATCCATGTCCTGGATTTCCCAAAATTACGAAAAAGCCTCCATCGGCGCCGGCGTCGTGGTCGCGGCCGGTCTCGCCTTCCTCGGATGGTCCAAGGTGGGCGCCGTGAAGGATGACTTCAACGCCTCCACCAAGGGCGCCGGCAAGACCGGCACCGCCGTGGAGGGTGCGGAGAAGATCCCCGCCGCGATCAGCTCGCTCGGCCAGAAGCGCGCCTGGACGGCGGCCATCGTCGATGAGCGCCCGGTCGACCTCTTCGTGGGTCTGCCGCTGTTCATCAAGAAGGACGCGCCCGACAAGCTGATCGACTTGCTCAAGGATGCCCCGGTGCACGCCCCGATCCCGAACAAGTGGTGGATCGAGAACCGTCTTGATCCGGGCTTCGCCGACTCCCCGCAGCGGGATCCCGACAAGGACGGCTTCAGCAACGCCGAGGAATACGAGGCCAAGACCGATCCGAACAAGTCCGAGTCCCACCCGGATCTCGTCGCGAAGCTGAAATACGTCCGCGACGAGTCAGTCCAGTGGCTGCTCGATCCGGGCATGGAGATGGATGCCGGAGCCTTCAGCATCCGCTACTTCGACAACAAGGGCGGCCAGAACCGCGCCGGGGCGACCACCCCGGTGAAGGATGGCGACATGTTCTTCAGCAATGGCGTGATGGCCAACCGCTTCAAGCTTCTCAAGTCCGAGAAGGTGAAGGAGGAGAACCCCAGCACCCACTCGATGGAGGACAAGACCTACCTCACCTTCGAGGACCAGAAGTCCAACAAGAAGGGCGACACCTACCGCATTCCGAACAACATCCCGGAAGGCCGGAAGAAGGACTTCTACCACTACGATCGCACGGCCGTGCTCACGCTCGAGGCCATCGGCAAGAACGGCGAGGAGTTCAAGATCGAGGAGAAGACCAAGTTTGCCCTCCCGGCGGGTGGCGCGAAAAAGGAATACACCCTCAAGAAAGTCACCCCGGAAGGAATCGAGGTCGAGTACACGACTCCGTCCGGTGAAACCAAAACCGTCCCGATTCCGAAAGGATGAGTTCCGTGGAACACCCTGATTCTTTCGGAAAAAATCGCTTTCCAAACCCCGTGAACACCGGCAAGAAACGTCAGCCAACCATGCAAAAAACGCCATTGTATCGAAACAGCCGTACCGCCGTCGCCCTGATGGCTGTCGCCGCCGCCACGCCCGCCGTGGTTTCGGTGGCCCACGCGGGCGATGGATACGGCTCCGGCGGCCTCGCCCAGCGCGAGATGATCCGTCGCCAGGAAGCCGTCGCCGAAGGCGACCGCCTGCTCGCTGAAGGCCGCGAAGCCTACGCGAAGGGCGACTACCAGCAGGCAGTCGACAAGTACAAGAAAGCCCTCGACCGTCTTCCCGATGCGCCCGTGCTGGCTGACCGCAAGGATTCCTACACGAAGCACTACATCGATGGCAGCGTGGCCCTCTCCCAGTACTACGTGAAGGTCGGCAAGCGTGAGGAAGCCAAGCAGCTCCTCGCTGACGTCCAGAAGGCCGATCCCGAGAACCTCGACGCGAAGCGCGAGCTCGGCTATCTCAACGACCCGATCCGCACCAACCCGGCCCACACGTTCGAGCACACCCAGAACGTCGAGAAGGTCCGCAAGGGCCTCTACATGGGTGAAGGCAACTTCAACCTCGGCAAGTACGACGAAGCGAAGCGCGAGTTCGAAAACGTTCTCCGCATCGACCCGTACAACAGCGCCGCCCGCCGCTGGATGGAGCGCATCGCCAGCGCCAAGTCCGATTACTACCGCGCCGCCTACGACCACGCCCGCGCCGAACTGCTGATGCAGGTGGACCGCGCTTGGGAGCTCGCCGTTCCGGCGGAGACTCCGACCAATGTGAACGGGGGGGAGCAGACCACGCAGGCATCGGGCACCAGCTACATCATCACTAAGCTCCGCACCATCGTCGTGCCCTCGATCAATTTCGAGGACACCACCGTGGAAGAGGCGATCGAGTATCTCCGCCAGCGCTCCGTCGAGCTGGATCCGTCCGAACTGGATCCCACCAAGAAGGGCGTGAACTTCGTTGTCCGCCGCCCGAACAACGCGCCGGCCGCGACCGCTGCTCCGGCAGCCGGTGGTGAAGCCGTCCTCGGTGCCCCTGAGCCGGGTGCCCTGCGGATCAAGCAGCTCCGCTTGCGCAATGTGCCGCTCGCCGTGGCGCTCAAGTATATCTGCGACGCCACCCGCCTGCGCTACAAGGTTGACGAATACGCCGTCACTCTCGTGCCGCAGACCGAGACCGGCGAGGATCTCTTCACCCGCACCTTCAGCGTGCCGCCGGACTTCTCCGCCCAGCTCGATAGCGGTGGTGACTCCGGTGGCGGTGCGGCCGCTTCCGCCGACCCCTTCGCCGCGTCCTCGACCGGTGGCGGCAGCTCGGAAGCCAAGCTCACGGCCCGTCCGCCGATCTCCGAACTCCTCAAGCGTGCCGGTGTGGCCTTCCCGGAAGGCAGCTCCGCCACCGTCAGCGGCAGCACCCTGCTGGTGACCAATACCCCGACCGAACTCGACAAGATCGAGCAGCTCGTGGATACCTTCAAGGGCAAGGTCCCGAAGCAGGTGAAGATCACCACCAAGTTCGTCGAAATCTCCCAGGAGAACAACGACGAGCTGGGCTTCGACTGGGTCGTTTCCCCGTTCGGCATCGGCGCCGAGACCTTCCTCGGTGGCGGCACGGTGGGCAACGGCATGTCCCGCACCAACACCGACTTCATCAGCCCCGTGGATGGCACTGCCATCGGCGGCGTCCCGACGGCGTCCGGCACCAACGTGACCAACCTGGTCACCGGCGGCCTGCGCTCGGGTGATGGCGCCATCACCCGCAACAACATCGACTCGGTGCTGAACAACCCGAACCGCACCGCCCAGTCGGCGAACGCGGCCCCGGGCATCCTCGCCCTGACCGGTTTGTTCGACAACAACCAGGTGCAGATGATCATGCGCGGCCTTTCCCAGAAGAAGGGCACCGACCTGATGACCGCTCCGAGCGTGACGGCCCGTTCCGGCCAGAAGGCGACGATCGAAATCATCCGCGAATTCATCTATCCGACCGAGTATGAGCCCCCGGAACTTCCGAACAGCGTGGGCACCTCGAGTGTCAGCAACCCGCTTGGACCAGGCCTCGGCACTTCCAGCTCCGCGATCTTCCCGGTGACCCCGGCCACGCCGACCGCGTTCGAAACGCGTAACACCGGTGTGACCCTCGAAATCGAGCCGACCATCGGCGACAACGATTTCACCATCGACCTGCGCTTCGTGCCGGAAATCGTCGAGTTCGAAGGCTTCATCAACTACGGTAGCCCGATCCAGTCCCCGTCTTCGGATGCCCTTGGCAACCCGCGCACGGTGACCATCACGGAAAACCGCATTGAAATGCCGGTCTTCTCGAGCCGCCGCGTCAACACCGCGCTCACGATCTATGACGGCTACACCGTTGCCGTCGGCGGTCTGATGCGTGAGGACGTGCAGAACGTCGAGGACAAGGTGCCGATCCTCGGGGACATCCCGTACATCGGCCGCCTGTTCCAGTCGAAGGCGGAGAACCGGATCAAGAGCAACCTGATCATCTTCGTGACGGCCCAGATCATCGACGCCACGGGCCGCCCGGTCCGCGGTCCGGAGTCTGACAAGGCGAACACGACGCCGGTCTCGGCCGGTCTGCCGACCGCTCCGGGTGGTGATGTGCCAACTGGTGGCGTGCTGCCGCTGCCGGCCAGCGCCAACTGACCTGACTGCCGGTTATCGTTTACGGATGCGGGCGGGAGAGTGATCTCCCGCCCGCTTTTTTTGTGCCGGCGCTTCCGTGATCCGGGCTTGGCAGCGGAGACGGGCGGGTGAGACTGGGGCATGCGCACCTTTGCCCTCACCGGAGGGATCGCCACGGGGAAATCCACCTTCGGCCGCTTGATCGGAGAGTTGATCCCCGGCGCGGTCTTGTTCGATTGCGACGCTTGCGTCAGGCGCCTCCTGGCCGAATCGCCCCGGGTGGCGGTGGATGTCGCCCGCTTGTTCGGGGCGGCGGCGCTCCAGCCCGGGGGCGGCGTCGACCGTGGGTTCCTGCGGTCCCGGGTGTTTGGAGATGAGGGTGCCCGCCTCGCATTGGAGGGGGTGCTCCACCCCCGGGTGCGCGAGGAATGTCTTGCGTCGCGGGAGATGGCGGTTAAAGAGGGGCGGGTGCTTTTTGTCGCGGATGTTCCGCTGCTCTTCGAGAAGGGCTTTGATTTCGGTCAGGAACGTTCGCTGCTGGTTGCCACGACCCGTGCAACCCAGATCCGCCGGCTGAAAGCACGCGACGGTTTCGACGATTCGCTTGTGGAAGCCATCCTCGCGGCGCAATTGCCGCTCGAAGAAAAATTGCGCCGCGCGGACGTCGTCTTTTGGAACGAAGGTCCGCCGGAGGTGCTCCGGTCCCAGGTGCACCGTTTCTCCCTCTCCATCCATGATGATTCCGAATGATCCCGAGCCCGCCGCGGAAGCCGCGGGTGCCTCTGAAGCCGAATCCGCGGTGGCGGCCAGCGCGCCGGCCTTGCCGGCTTCGATCGACATCAATGTGTTCCGCCAGAAGTCGCTGGCGGACCTGCAGGCGATGGCGGATGTGATTCCAGCGCGGATTCAGCCCGGGCTCTCGAAGAGCCAGCTCGTGTTCGAGCTTCTTTGTTTCTACGGCCGCGAGGGCGTGGAACTGGTGGGTGAGGGCGTGCTGGAGCAGACCAAGGACAATTACGCGATGCTGCGTGATCCGGTGCGGAGCTTCCGTCCCGCCCAGGACGATCTTCATCTCCACGGCAACATGGTGCGGGAACTCGGACTGCGGGTCGGGCAGAAGGTCCGTGTGAAGGTCCGCGCGCCGCGCGAGCGGGACAAGTATCTCTCCGGCTACGAGGCGATCGCGGTGGAAGGGATTCCGGCGGCGGAATACCGTGCGCCGAAGGATTTCGAGAAACTCACCCCGCTGTTCCCGGATCGCCGGATTTTGTTGGAAGGGGAGGGGCCGGAGTTTTTGAGCGTCCGGGTGCTTGATCTCATTGCCCCGCTGGGCAAGGGGCAGCGCGGATTGATCGTTGCTCCTCCGCGTGGGGGCAAGACGATCTTGCTGAAGCAGATCGCGAAGGCGATTCGCAAGAACCATCCCGAGGCGGTGCTGGTGATCCTCCTGCTGGACGAGCGCCCGGAGGAAGTCACGGATTTCGAGGAGACGGTGGGAGCGGAAGTGTTTGCCTCCACCTTCGACGAGCCGGCCAAGCGCCATGCCCAGGTCGCCGATCTGGTCATCGAACGCGCGAAGCGGTTGGTCGAGTGTGGCAAGGACGTGATCCTGCTGCTGGACAGCCTCACCCGTCTGGCCCGCGGCCACAATTCCTCGATGCAGGGCGGTCCGATCGGTTCGGGAGGGATCAATCCGGTGGCGCTGCAGAAATCCCGCAAGTTTTTCGGCACCGCCCGCAATGTGGAGGAAGGGGGGAGTCTGACGATTCTTGCCACCGCCCTGGTGGAGACGGAGAGCCGCATGGACGATGTGATTTTCGAAGAATTCAAGGGCACCGGCAACATGGAGGTGAAGCTGGACCGCGAGCTCGCCGAGCGCCGCGTGTTCCCCGCGATCCATATTCCCCAGTCCGGAACCCGGAATGATGACCGCCTTTATCATCCGGAGGAGTTTGCCCGTGTGCTCGATATCCGCCGCCAGTTGGCACAACTTCCGGTGGGCGATGCGATCGAGACCCTGATGGCGAACCTTCGGGCCACCAAGAGCAACGCGGAATTGCTGCTCCGGGGCTTGCGCTGAGGCGAGTCATGCCAATCACCCACGGCCCGGCACGGCGAATCCGCTGTGCCGGGCCGTGCATTTTTCATCCGTGTGGTTTGTGGCTTGCCACCCACGACTCGGTTTCTAATCTCACTTCGAACAATGAAACCCCGTTTCTTAAAAATCCTAGTCCCGGCGGCGTTGGCCGGGCTCGCGGTTTCGGCACTGATCCTTCACCAAGGGCGCCAGAGCGCGTCCGGGCAGGGGGATGGAGCAGCCACCGCGAAAAAACCCCATGTCCTTTCACGGCACGAAGCGCGCGCTTCACGCGATGATGCCAGCCAGCCGGACGCGGTGCTCGCCCACATCCGGGCTGAGGACCGTCCCGCGCTGTGGGATGGTGTTGCGTGGACTGGTCAAAACCCGGCCGCCCTTCTCTCCAAGAAATTGGGGGACGAGGTGACCCTCGATATGGGCAATGGCACGGCGCTCAAGGGCAAGGTGATCGTCAAGAACGACGCGGGCGATGGTTCCCGCGTGGTCGGCGTCACCTTCAGCAAACCGGCCGCCACCCTCCATGTGCGAGTGGAGTCGAACGGGGCTTTGTTCGCGGACCTCATGCCGGAGGATTCCCTTTCCGCCTACCGCTGGTCCGGCACCGTGTCGGCTCCGGTGTTCGCCCGCCTTCCGAAGACCTCCGTGCTCTGCTCGTCCGTTGAGGACAAGGACCAGAAAGACGGTTCGCTCGTGCAGGGCATGCCGCTGGCTCCCGCCGCCGCGCCCGCAGGGGCCTCCAATGCGGTGGCCGCCGCCGATGTGGTGATCCCGAAGCTCAACAGCCGCAGCGGCGCGAAGGGGTGCATCTACCTCGACCTGGACGGCCAGACCACGACCGGCACCCGCTGGAACACCACCAGCGGCCGCACCACCATCGTGTCCCCGGCCACCCCGTTCTCCGCGGATGTGATCACCTCGATCTGGAAGATCGTTTCCGAGGATTTCGCCCCGTTCAGCATCAACGTCACCACCGATGAGTCGGTCTACAACACCTACGCGAAGAACCGCCGCAAGCGAGTGATCTTCACTCCCGACCAGTCGTGGCTCGGCGTGCTCGCGGGCGGCGTGGCCTTCCTCAACTCCTTCGGTGACGGTTCCGACGATCCCTGCTGGGTTTTCAACACCACGGAATATGCCGCTGCCCTGGCAGCCAGCCATGAGTGCGGCCACACCCTCGGCCTCGACCACGACGGTCTCGACGACGCGGAGTACTACGGTACCGGAAACGGCGTGTGGGGACCGATCATGGGTGCGCCCTATGGCAATCCGATCGTCCAGTTCTCCGACGGCGATTACCCCGGTGCGACCAATTTCGAAGACGACCTCACCATCATCGCCAGTGACCAGAACGGCGTCGGCTATGTCACCGACGACGTGGGTGACACCCCCGCGACGGCGAGCTCGTTCACCAAGAACTCGACCGGCGGGATCTCGGTGACGGGGTTGATCACCACCAACACCGACATCGACTACTACGTTTTCAGCACAACTGGCGGCAACTGCCAGTTCACCGTGAAGGATCCGGCCAGCAGCCCGAACCTGAACGTCCAGCTGACCCTGTATGATGCCAATGGCGTCGCGCTGACCACCAACAACCCGGCCGGCCTCCTCACCGGGGTGATCGGTCAATCGCTTGCCGCGGGCACCTATCGCCTGGCGGTGGAAGGCGGTGCCGAAGGTACCTACGATACCGGCGGCTACAGCAAATATGGCTCCTTGGGGCCCTACTCGATCGTGGGCGTGGTGCCGGGCCTCGGTGCCGGCGCGGCCTCCATCACCAGCCCGACGGTGGACGCGGTGAGCATCCGCGAAGGCCACGGTGTCTATCTCGCCGCGACCGCTCCCGGGCAGACGGCTACCTCCACCATCGGCTGGAGCCAGATCGCCGGTCCCACGGGCGGGGTGACCACCTTCTCGGCACCGACCGCGGTGACGACCCGTGCTTCGTTCAACGTGACGGGGATCTACACCCTGCAGTTCAAGATCACCACCAATGGTGTCGCCAGCATGGATACCGTGCGGGTGGCGGTGGAAGCCGAGGGCGGTCCCCGGAATTTCACCAACCTCGGCCCGGTTCTGACCCTGACTTCCCCGTCGGAAGTTTACAGCCTGAGCGCGAATGTTTCCGGTGGTGTCACCGACGACGGGGTTCCGACCTCCATCACGCCCTCCCTCCGCTGGGAGCTTGGATCGGGAGCCGCCAAGATTCTCAATCCTGGCAGCACGACCACCCCGGTGGAATTCCTCGCTCCGGGCATCACCAAGCTGGTGATCTCCGCGACCGACGGCCAGGTGAAGACCTTCCGCGAGGTGCCGATCAATGTGGCGGTCCGCAAGGTCAGCTCCGCGGTTGCCGGAACCGCGGCGAAGTTCGTGGTGCCCACCAGCGGCGCGCTCGGCAACACCTGGGTCGCTCCCGGATTCGATGATTCGGGCTGGAATGCCGGCCCGCTTGCACTCGGATACAACACCCGTTCGCTCTACAAGACCGACCTGCTGGGTGGCACGGACATCAAGAGCCTCCTCTACAACAAGGGAACCAATGTTTTCGTGCGCGTGCCGTTCAACGTCCGCGCGACCGATTACGTGACTGGAATGCGCCTGCGCATGAAGTATGACGATGCGTTCGTGCTCTACCTCAACGGCACTGAGGTGGTTCGCCGCAACGCGCCAGCCGGCATTCCGGTGTGGAATTCGGTGGCGACCAAGAAGCGCACCGCTTCGGAGATCGCCACCGTGCTGGACGTCGACCTGCTGCCTTACCAGAGCCTGCTGGTGGATGGAACCAACGTCATCGCCATCCAGGGGATCAACTCCCGGAAGAACGATGCCGACTTCCTGCTGGCTCCCCAGTTCGAACTCCAGCTTGCGGACACGCCGTATTATCGCCAGATCGTGGATAATCCGGCTCACCCGGTTGCACTGGCGCTGCTCGGGCCCACCGCGGACGCGGACAGCGACACCTTCAGCAATCTCGTCGAACATGCCCTTGGCTTGGATCCCTTCGTGGTCACTCCTGGCCCGGTCGGATTGGTCGCGGATGGGGCGGGTGCCGTGAAGCTTACCTTGCCGATCAATCCCCCCAACGACATCAAGTACGTCTTCGAGAGATCTTATGACGGCGTCCTGTGGACGCCGATTGCCTCGAAAACCGGCACGGGAGCGTGGGTCAGCGACACGGTCACGGTTTCCACCGTTAGCATCGCGTCTCCCCTCACGACGATCCGATTGGTGGAGCCCGGCGCGGCGACATCCACGATGTATCGCATGCGTTACGTGCTTCTCGGCCCTTCGCTCTAAATTGGGACAAGAGTTCTCGTTATTCATTGACAACTCAACCCCGGCCGGAGTTCTGGCCGGGGTTTTTTGTTTGTGTTATGATTCGATCACGAATCTTTGAGGTTGATTGATATTTCGTTTTTCAGGGCATGTTGGGTGGATTTGCGGCCGTGTCGGAGTCAAGTTAGAGTGCAATATGCTTCGGATTTACGAAGCAGCTGGCGATTTGCATGATGCCGGGGTGAGAATGGGTGGAAAATTCTCCGGATGCGCTGCCACGTTTGCTTGAAAACCAAGGTGACAGCGTGGGTGGCGAGTGGTTTGCGGGCGATAACGGAAAAGGGCGGAATCATGCAGCCTGCATCCCTGCCCAAGGCCGCGCAAAGCTTGTTAGCGCGGGATTTACGCAGCTTCGAATCTAAGACGCTTTTTTGCTTGTGGCTCCCTGCCCGATGGCTAGTTCTCTCCTCATGGTTTCCCGAAAAGCCCTTCGATTCGGTGCCTCAGCTGCCGCATTCCTGCTCCTGACAGGGATGGCGACGGCTCAGCACAATAACGCGCAGCTATTGCGCACCAACAGCGTTTCCATTTCGGCACCCTTCACTCCGTTTGGTAGCAATGTCACCTTCAACAAGTTCGGTGACGATGGTTCGAGCGCGGTTCTCGACGCATCCGGCGTGCTGATCTGGGTGGATTCCAGCGGTAACTACCGCGAGATCCCGAATTCCGAACTCGCCACCCCGTTGTGCGTCAGCAACGGCGAGCTGATCGTTTGGAAGAACCGCTTCGTCGACTACGATTTCTACCCGAACAAGCCCGCGATCGAGGTGAGTCTCTTCCGCGCGGATGCATCCGGGGCGCTGACGGAAACCCCCATCGACATGGGCGGCAAGGAAGTGATGGAAACGGCTTCCCTGACCACCACGACCTCGTCCCTGATGCTGGTGACCACCGAGCGCAGCGACAACGGCATCCAGGAAAACATTATCACCAACCCGAACAGCAACACGGTGGATGACATCATCATCCGTTCCTATCGTGTTTCGTTCTCCGGCGCCGCCCAGCGTCTGAGCCAGGTGACCCGCCAGATCACGGCGGACTCGGCCACCTTCGCCCGCACCCAGATCGGCCCGGTCATCACCCAGCTCGGTTGGGGCAGCGACGGCGCGATCCTGCTGCGCAATGTCACGACCGGTGGCGTTGAGTTCCTCTGGATGAACGGCGATGGCAAGTTTGTGAACGCCCCTGTCGCGGCGGCCAGCGAAGTGAGTTCGGTTGTCTATCTTTCGAACTTGCGCATGGTCTACTACTCGACCGGTGGCACCACGGGCTATTACGAGTTCAACCGCAACCCCGCCACGGGCAACCTCGTGACGAACACCCCGACTTTGGTGGCGGGTGTGACCGGTTCGCCGCTCAATTTCCCGAAGGTGACGCGCGTGGGTTACGACCAGTACTTCTACACCTTCGCGGTCGGCAATATCATCCGCACCTACAAGCTGACCGGTTCCTCGGGCGCGACCTTGGTTCGCAGCGCGACGATCGGTGCTGTGACGGGTCTGGACGCAGCCGAGGTCAAGGCAATCAATCCGGCTGATGGCGCTGCCATGCTGGTGCGTGGTGAAAACGTGATCTGGCTCAACTCCAACCCAGGGGTTAACTTCAACATCCTGCCGGCCGCTTCGAACCAGGCCGAGCCGATGTTCGTCAGCGACACCGAAGCCGTGGTGTGGAACAATGCTCACGCTCCGGTGGGTGTCGATGGCCAGCGTCCGCTGATCAGCGTGAAGCACTACGCCCGCGCTGGCGCGATCATTACTCCCACGGATGTGAAGCTCAAGGGGCTGCCGGCCACCCCGGTGGCCGGCGATGGTCCGGGCCGTGTCATTCTCGATACCCCGGATATCACGCTCAATCCCGATGGCGTGGGTTGGTTCTTCACCACCGCGGAGAAGACCAGCACCACCTCCGCCCTGTTCCGCACGTACCGCCTTTATGGTCCGGATACGGACGGTGACGGTCTCGACAACGTGGAGGAAGGCACGCTCGGTACCAATCCGGCTCTCGTGGATACGGATGGCGATGGCCTGAGTGACTACGAGGAAGTGCGCAATCGCCTCACCAATCCGTTGGTGGCTGACACCGATGGTGACGGCCTGAGCGATGGTGTCGAAGTGCTCAACGGCACCAATCCGCTCGACGTGACCGATCCGGTCACCAAGGACACGGATGGCGACGGGCTCACCGATTATCAGGAAATCTTCACCTACGGCACCAACAAGACCTTGGTGGATACCGATGGTGACGGCCTCACAGACTACGAGGAAATCTTCGTCTACAGCACCGATCCGCTGAATCCCGACACCGATGGTGACGGCGTGAGCGATGGCGTGGAAATCAAGGTCACCCACACCAATCCGACCGTTCCGTCCTTCGGCAACAGCGTCGTCGGTGCTGCCGTTACCTTCACCGATCCGGCTGTCAACGGTACCTACACCGGTCTCGTGTTCAACAACATCGGCACCCCCGTCGGAACCTTGACTGTCAAGGTCACGAACAAGGGGACCTACACGGCTTCCGAACAGGGCATCGGCCTGAAGGGGAGCTTCCGCGGCACCTTCGATGGCAGCAACGGTTTCGCGATCGGCGCGACCGGCACCCTTCCGCCGGGCTTCACCGACGTGCGCATGGAACTTGGTGTCGAGCCTTTCCCCGGCACCAACTACCAGATCCAAGGTCATTTCGATTCCCCGTCCGGCACGCATGTGTTCGAGCTGCGCCGTCCGGCGTCCGCTGGTGTTGTCGCCCCGGTGGCTGATAACTACACCTTCGGTGCTTCCGCCGCGGTGTTCACGGGCCCGACGGGCGACCTGATCGGCACCGGCACGGTGGCCACGAATGGCAAGGTGACGATGAAGGTCTACCTCCCGGACAACCAGACCGGCACCTTCTCTGGCACGCTCAATAACGGTGCTTTGGTTCCGCTCTTTGTCGGTGCGACCACCAACGCGCGCATCGCAGTGGCCGGTAACCTGGTGTTCCGTGACCTCCCCGGTGTCAGCGACTTCGACGGTGACCTCCGCATGATCCGCCTGCCGGGCATTGGCACGGACATCTACAACCCGGGTTACGATGAAACCCGCTCGGCGATCGGCAGCCGCTTCAGCAGCGCCGCCCTCATCGGCCTTGGTAGCATTCCGGCCTCCACGAGCAACGTCGTCGGCCTGTTCAACGGTGGTATCCTGACGGGGACCGAGGTGGTTGCCACCTGGACTTCGAACGGCCAGATCACCGCTCCGAAGAATGCGAACTTCGCCTTCAGCGGGAAGTATGACAAGCGTGCCGGTCTGGCCACGGCGACCTACACGGTCACCGACGTCAGCCTCGGTCTGAGCAATGCGAAGGCGCCGACGCGCAGCGTGCCGATCCAGAAGCAGGACCGCATCGCCGGTCACTACTACCTGTCCACGGGAGCGGGCCAGTTCTCGTTTGCCGAGAACGTTGCTGGCACCCCGCCGGCGGTCACGACGCTGTCCGACTACTTCGAGGCAGTGCCCGCTGCTGGTAAGACCTACGTCGTCGCGATCCAGACTCCCGCCGCGTGGGATGCCGAGGTGGTGGATGCCACCACCAACACCTGGGTGACCTTCGATGGTGTTTCCCTGGCCACGACCTCCGGAACCGGCAATGGAACCGTCACCATCTACGTGGCGGCGAACGCGACCGGCCTCAAGCGCGAGGCTTGGGTGCGAATCGGCGGTCAGTTGCACAAGATCTTCCAGGACTTCAAGTGATTCCTGGATCGCCCTAGGGCGATAATTCACGAAACGCCGGAGAAAGTTTTAATTTCTCCGGCGTTTCTTTTTGTACACATTGTTTCTGTTTTCCATGTCTCGCTCCCAAAGGATCCTCGTTGCAGCAGGGTGCTGCCTGTTGTTGGTCGCTGTTTTGTTCATCGTTTGGCAAAGAGGAGGGGAATCGGCACCCGTTCCTTTGAAGCCGATTGGCTCGTCCGGTCCGGCCTCCACGGTTCCGGGAGGGGCTCCGGCGGCCGGAGAACAGGCGAAGCGTGACGGGCGGGCGAGGTCGCCTCGCGACACGGCGAGCGCTGGCGAATTTACGCGTCTGGAGGCAATTTTGAGGGATACGACCCGTGACGATGCGGCGACAGCGGTCCGTTTACAGGACTTGGCCGCCAAGAAGGACATCTCATTGGAGGAGCGCATTGAGGCTCTATCCCACGCGGTGTTGTTGACTCCCGACGCTCAGGGCGAGGGATTGGTGGCGCTGGCTCGTGATCGGGCCCTGCCGCAGGAGCTGGCCGCCATCCTGCTCTCTGATTTTCATAACCGTCCCGATCCGGTTCGGCTTGCCGGGGCGGTGGCTCTGGCGAAAAATAACGATCCATCCACCCGTGAGGAAGCCATGGACTTGGTCCGTTTCCTGATCACCGGGAGTGAATCCGAAGGCAATGACGTGGAAATTCTGGAAAAAGCCGAAGCCAAGCTGCAAAACCCTACCCAGCGTGAGTAACGACGATCAAGAGAGCATCATTGCGGACGAAGGTGCGCTCGGGCGTTTGGTGAAGTCCGCGGCTCCCAGGTCGGGTTCGCTGGTTTGCGCGGTGGATACCGAGGCGGACAGCCTGCATCGCTACCGGGAATCGCTTTGCCTGATCCAGTTCGCGGTGGGAGACCGCTGCGTGCTGATCGATCCTCTTGCGATCCAGGACATGGGGGCATTGGCTGGCCTGCTTGCCGGTTCCTTGGTGTGGATGCACGGGGCGGATTACGATATGACGATGCTGCGGCGTCAGTTCGGCTCGTTGCCGGAGACGGTTTATGACACTCAGATCGGTGCCCGTTTGCTCGGAGCCCGGAAGTTCGGTCTCGCGGATCTGGTACTGCACTATTTCGGGATCGAGCTTTCGAAATCATCCCAGAAGGCGGACTGGGGCAAGCGTCCTTTGTCCCCGAAGATGGTGGAGTATGCGCTCAACGATGTGCGCTATCTGATGCCGATGGGTGAGAAGATCGTGTCCGAGCTGAAGGCGAAGGGCCGGTTTGAATGGTTTGACGAAAGCTGCGTGGCCGCGCGCAAGAAGGTGCTGGAGAGAGATGATTCCCGCGAAGAGGCTTGGCGCATCCAGGGCTCTGGGCGTCTCGACCGGCGCGGGTTGGCGTTCCTGAAGGCGATCTGGCAGTGGCGTGACACCGAGGCAGAAGCTTGGGATCGGCCCTCGTTCATGGTGGCCACCAACCGGGTGCTCGTGGACTGGAGCGTGGCCTTGGCCGATGGAGGGCAGATCACCCTGCCGCCGTATTTCCGTCCGGATCGCGTGCGGCGTTTCCGTGAAGCGATTGCCGCGGTGGAATCGTCGCCGGAATCCGAATACCCGGATCGTCCGCGCGGCCGCCGCCGTCGGCGTGATGCCGGGTTCGACCGGCGTTTGGATCTCCTGCTGAAGAAGCGGGATGATGTCTCCAAGGGGCTCGATATCGACGGTTCGTTGATCGCTCCACGAGCGTCCTTGGAAAGCATTGCGGCGGAGGAGTGCGATCCAGCGGAGCTGCTGCTGAATTGGCAGCGCGCGTGCCTCGGGTTGGAGGGATAAGGGATTGAACCATCCGCTTCCTTGAGCGGCGGCAGGGCTTTGTGATCAAGTGCGCAAAGCCATGCCGGATGTTCGAGACAGGGTACAGGCGGAAGGCGACGGGAAACTGGCTTTCGGTTGCCCGGCTTGCGGCGTGACGCTGTTGGTTGGGCGTGGTGACGCCAGCGTGGCTGGGACCTGTCCGGCCTGTGGAGGGTGGATTCAGGCGCCGGCGGGCGGGGGGAAGGCTATGGGAGGAGAGAGCTTGCCTGACACGAGAGGATTGGCGCGACCGCGCTCCCAGAGGCGGCAACCGAGTGGGATGGCAACGGGATTCCGGGGTGTTTCTCCGGAGGTGATCCGGGATTTGTCGCATGAACACCGGCAGGACATGAGGGGGTTTTACCGCTTTTTGCTGGCCTGCGGGGTGGTGCTTTCGGCCTGTTTGTTGCTGATCTGGTGGGTGCAGCGGAATTAGGTGTATAAATCATTGAAAATGAGGCTTTTTTCGGGGGTTTTCTAACGCCTTTTTTCTCGGAAATTCCTTGTTCAAGCGGCCGGGATTTCAGACCTTTTCCCAGCCCATGTCCGAGACGCCGATCGAACCTCCGAAGCCCGAAACCCAGGTCGCCAGCCAACAGCAGTACGACGCCGCCCAGATCGACAAGCTGGAGGGGCTTGAGGCCGTCCGGAAGCGACCGGGGATGTATATCGGCGACCCGGATGAACGTGGTTTGCACCACTGCGTGTTCGAGGTGCTGGACAACTCGATCGACGAGCATCTCGCAGGGTATTGCCAGCGGATCAAGGTGGCGATCCACGTGGATGGCTCGATCTCGGTGGCGGACAATGGCCGTGGCATTCCGGTGGACATCCATCCGAAGTTCGGCATTCCGGCGGTGGAGCTGGTGCTGACGAACCTGCACGCTGGCGGCAAGTTCGGCCAGGGGGCCTACAAGTATTCCGGTGGTTTGCACGGGGTGGGCGCGAAGTGCGTGAACGCGCTTTCCGACTGGTTCAAGGCGGAGGTGTTCCGCGGCGGCAAGGTGCACATGATTTCCTTCGAGCGCGGCAAGACGACGCAGCCGCTGCAGGTGGTGGGCGAGGTCGATCCGGGCCGCACCGGCACGACGATCACGTTCTTCCCGGACGCGACGATTTTCGTCGATACCATCGAGTTCAAGTTCGACCGCCTGGCGACGCGCCTGCGCGAACTGGCGTTCCTCAACCCCGGTCTGACGATCGATCTCGAGGACGAGCGTCCGGAGTCGGCGAGGAAGACGGCGTTCTACTACGCGAAGGGCATCGAGGAGTTCGTCCACCAGCTCGGAGAGAACAAGACGGTGATCCACGAGCCGGTGATCCTGACGGGCAAGCGCCAGGTGGAGATCGACTACGACGGGAAGAAGTCGAGCGACGATGTCTTCGCGGACGTGGTGTTCCAGTACAACGATTCCTACAACGACCAGATCCTGTGCTTCGCGAACTCGATTCCGAACGCGGATGGCGGCACGCACTTGACCGGCTTCCGCACGGCGCTGACGCGCGGCATCAACCAGTATGCGAAGGCGAACAAGATCCTGAAGGACAAGGACCCGTCGCTCTCCGGTGATGACGTCCGCGAAGGTCTGGTGTGCGTGATCTCGATCAAGATGCCGAACCCGCGTTTCAGCTCCCAGACGAAGGACAAGCTGGTGAACGCGGAGATCGAAGGGGTGATTTCCTCGATCGTCTACGAGGGGCTGATGCAGTTCTTCGAGGACAATCCGAACGTGGCGAAGCGGATCATCGAGAAGTCGGTGAACGCGGCGCGTGCCCGCGAGGCGGCGCGCAAGGCCCGCGAGACGGTGCGCAAGTCGGCGCTGTCCGGCGGCGGCCTGCCGGGCAAGCTGGCGGACTGCTCCGAGCGCGATCCGGCGAAGTCCGAGCTGTATATTGTCGAAGGTGACTCCGCGGGTGGCTCCGCCAAGCAGGGCCGCGACCGCCGCACGCAGGCGATCCTGCCGCTGCGAGGCAAGCTGATCAACGTGGAGAAGGCCCGCCTGCACCGCGCGCTGCAGAACAAGGAAATCCAGTCGATGATCACCGCGATCGGCGCGGGCATCGGCGATGGCGAGCAGGAGGGTTCGTTCCGCATCGACAAGGTGCGCTACCACAAGATCGTCATCATGACCGATGCCGACGTGGACGGCTCGCACATCCGCACGCTGCTGCTGACGTTCTTCTGCCGTCACATGCCGGAGCTGGTGAAGCGCGGCTACCTCTACATCGCGCAGCCGCCGCTGTATCTGGTTTCCCGCAAGAAGCGCCAGGAATACGTGCAGGACAACGAATCGCTGAACCGGATCCTGATCGACCTGGGCGCGGGCGACGTGACGCTGCGCACGGCGGACGCGAGCCGTTCCTTCGATGTGGAGGAGCTGAAATCGATTCTCGAGACGCTGTCCTCGCTGTCCCGCTACGTGGATTCGATCCGCGGCAATGGTGGCGACTTCCAGGCGTATCTCGATGCCCGCCATGGCGACGACCTGCCGACCTACATGGTCCGCGTGCGGGTGGGCAATGACGAGGCGGTGCACTATTTCACGGACGACTCCGCGCTGCGCGCGTTCTCCGCGGAGAACCCCGATCTGCGCCTGTTCGGCGAGATCGTGGAGGAGGGCGCCCACGTGGCCGGTCCGAGCCGCCGCGCGGTGCTGCACGAGCTCCACGAGTCCCATGCGATCGCGAAGCTGTTCTCGCGCCTGCGGGAGAAGGGCCTCGACACGAAGCAGTTCTTTTCGATGGACACGCCGTTGTTCGAACTGGTCGAAGGCGAGGGCGACAAGCAGGCGGTGACGCCGGTGTTCTCGGTGCAGGACATCCTCTACCGGGTGCTGGAAATCGGCCGCCGTGGCGTGCAGATCAAGCGATTCAAGGGTCTGGGTGAAATGAACGCCAAGGAGCTGTTCGAAACCACCATGGACCCCGGCAAGCGCCAGTTCCTGCGCGTCCGGTTGGACGAGGACAATGCCGTCGAGGCCGACCTCATGTTCGACCGTCTGATGGGCGATATCGTTGAACCCCGCAAACGCTACATCGAGGACAACGCTCTGAACGTCCGCAACCTCGACGTCTGATTCCGCCCCTTTTGTTTTCTTCCCTCTGATCACTTTCCACTGATCACCGGTCACTTCCCATTTCCATGTCCGACGACCACATCAAGCCGATCAACGTTGCCGAGGAGCTCTCGAAGTCCTTCCTCGACTACTCGATGTCGGTGATTATTTCCCGCGCGCTTCCGGATGTCCGGGATGGCTTGAAGCCCTCGCAGCGCCGCATCCTGTTCGCGATGCGCGAGCTGAACCTCGCGCCCGGCAAGCAGCACATCAAGTGCGCGAAGATCTGCGGTGACACCTCCGGTAACTACCACCCGCACGGTGAAGCCGTGATTTACCCGACGCTGGTCAACATGGGCCAGCACTGGTCGATGCGCGAGCGCCTGATCGACGGCCAGGGCAACTTCGGCTCCGTGGAAGGCGACCCGCCGGCCGCGATGCGATACACCGAAGCGCGCCTGACCCACCTCGGCCTGGCGATGATGGAGGACCTGGAGAAGGACACCGTCGATTTCGTTCCGAACTACGACGAGCGCCTCACCGAGCCGACCGTTCTCCCGTCCGCGTTCCCGAACCTGCTGGTCAACGGCGGCACGGGCATCGCGGTGGGCATGGCGACGAACCTGCCGCCGCACAACCTGGGCGAGATCGTGGACGCCATCTGCGCGCAGGTGGACAATCCCGAGATCACTCTCACGGAGCTGATGCATTTCGTGAAGGGCCCGGACTTCCCGGTGGCTTGCGAGATCCGCGGCGTGCGCGGCATCGAGGAGTATTTCCGCACCGGTCGCGGCTCGATCCGCATGCGCGGCAAGATGGAGATCGAGGAGATGGACAACGGGAAGTCCCTCATCACGATCCGCGAGGTGCCGTATGGCGTGAACCGCGCGACGCTCCAGGAGCGCATCGCGGAGCTGGTGAACGAGAAGATCCTCACGGGGATCTCGGGCATGCGCGACCTTTCCGACGAGGAGACGCGCATCGAGATCGAGCTGAAGCGCGACGCCCGCCCGCAGGTGGTGGTGAACCAGCTCTACAAGCTCACGTCGATGGAGACGAGCTTCAGCGTGAACATGCTGGCGATCCACGACCGCCGGCCGAAGCTGCTGTCGCTGAAGGAGGCGATCGATTGCTACATCGAGCACCGCCGCGAGGTGATCGTGCGCCGCACCCGCTACCTGCTCGGCAAGGCCGAGGAGCGCGCCGAGCTGCTGGAGGCCTACCTGCTGGCGCTGGAGCACATCGACGATTTCATCGACATCATCCGTTCCTCGAAGAACCGCGACGAGGCCCGCGAGCGCCTCGCCGCCTACAGTTTCAGCAAGGAAACGGCGGAGAAGATCGGCATCCTGATCCGCGGTCAGGCCGGGGTGCAGGGCGACCGCTACGTTTTCACCGAGCGCCAGGTCAACGCCATCCTGGAACTGCGCCTCTACCAGCTCACGGCACTGGAGAAGGACAAGATCCAGTCGGAATACAACGGCGTGCTCGCCGAGATCACCGACCTGCTCGACATCCTGGCCCGCGAGATCCGCGTGCTGACGATCATCAAGGACGAGTTGCAGGCGATCCGTGGCAAATACGGCACGCCCCGCAAGTGCGAGATCCTGCCGGAAGAGGGCGAGATCGCCATCGAGGACCTGATCGCGAACGACGCGATGATCGTGACGCTTTCGCACCGTGGTTACATCAAGCGCACGCCTGCCAGCGAGTTCCGCGTGCAGGGCCGTGGCGGCAAGGGCCTGCGCGGCATGGAGACGCGCAGCGCGGCCTCGAAGGACGATGAGGATGATTTCGTGGAGCACCTCTTCAGCGTGCAGGCGCACGATTACCTGATGTTCTTCACGAACACGGGCCGCGTGTATGTCGAGCGCGTGTATGAGGTGCCGGAAGGTTCCCGCACGTCGAAGGGCCGGAACATCCGGAACGTTCTCAACCTGAAGCCGGAGGAGAAGATCGCCGCGCTGCTGCGCCTGGAGCGTGCCACCGACGAGAAGGGCGACGACGTCACCTTCCGCGAGGACGCCGGGTTCGTGTTCTTCGCGACCCGCTCGGGCAAGGTGAAGAAGACCGCGCTCAACGAGTTCCGCAACTACCGCAAGGACGGCATCATCGCCATCAACCTGGAAGAGGACAACGAACTGATCGGCGTGCGCCTGACCAGTGGTGGCGACGACGTCATCCTGGTGACCCACGAGGGGATGAGCATCCGCTTCCACGAGGAGGAGTCCCGTCCGCTGGGCCGCAACACGGCCGGTGTGGCCGGTATCCGTCCGGAGGACAAGGACTTCGTGGTCGGCCTAGCGCTGGTCACGGAAGGCTCCACGCTGCTGGTGGCGTCCGAGAACGGCATAGGCAAGCGCACGGCCTTTGACGAGTACCGCAAGCAATCGCGTGGCGGCAAGGGCATCATCACGATGAAGGTGACGGACAAGACCGGCCCGGTGGTGGGCGCGGTGACCGTGACCGAGGAGGACGAGCTGATGCTGATGACCAGCAGTGGCCAGAGCATCCGCATCCGCGTGGCGGAGGTCCGCGAGGCCGGCCGAAACACGCAGGGCGTGAAGCTGCTCACACTGCGCGAGGGCGAGAAGCTCCAGGACATTTCGAAGGTGATTCCGGACGGCGAGGATTCCTCGGCGAACGCGGAGGAGGCTTCCGGTGAGGAAGGCACTTCCGACGAGACGGATGCTCCGGCGGACGAAGCCGGGGAGTAAGCGTCCGGTGACAGATTGACAAGGAGACGGCGGACCGGGAGGTCCGCCGTTTTCGTGTCCGACGCGCGCGGGGCATCGACAGGATGGCGTGAGCTGTTAGGGTTCGTCCTATGGTCATCCGCACCTATCAGCCGAGGGATCAGGACGCTGTCATCGAGTTGTGGGGACGCTGCGGGTTGCTGGCCCCGCAGAACAATCCGGTGGCGGACATCCAGCGGAAGCTGGCCGATTCCCCGGAGCTGTTCCTGGTAGGCGTGATGGAAGCCGGGATCGTCGCGACCGTGATGGCGGGCTACGAGGGGCACCGCGGCTGGATCAATTATCTCGCGGTGGCTCCACATCTTCAGAAAGGCGGACATGGCCGACGGATCATGGAGCGGGCCGAGGAGCTTCTGTGCGAATTGGGGTGTCCGAAGATCAATCTCCAAGTCCGCTCGACGAACACGCGGGTGATCGAATTTTACGAGCGCCTCGGGTTTTCTTGCGATCCCGTCACGAGCATGGGCAAGCGGTTGATCGTGGATGAGCCGCTTGAGCGTTGAGGGGGGGCTTGGGTAGGGGTGGGTGGGTGTGCCCAGCCCACGTTCTCCCGAACGCGGCTACAAAAGATTACTGCTCGGGGCGTGGCCGCCAGTCGGTGGCGGGGACGGCGAGGATTTCGATGCGTTTGGTGCCGTCGGGGTTGGTGCGGCGGGCGAGTTGGAGGACGGGAGTGGCGACGTTGCCGTCTCCGGTGACTTCGGCGAGCTGGCTGGCGGCGGCGCTGTTTTTGGCGGCGCTGGCTTTTTGCGGGGCACCAGGGGTGGCGGTGATGAGGTCGTAATCGATGCGATCTGCGGTCTTCGAGGGCTGTGGGGATTGGCGGACGATGAGGTGGAAGATGCCTTCGGCGTCGCCATCGCCCTCGAGGAACTTCTGGAAGAGGCTGTCCTGGTATTCGATGAAGGTGGCCCAGTCGACGAGCCAGCCGGTGGGGGTTTCGGCGACGGCGACGGGATAGCCCTTGGGAAATTGCGAGGTGTGGACGCGGAAGACGGCGAGCAGGAGGCCGGTGGATTCATTGACCTCGGCGTGTTCGACGACGAGTTGGTCGTAGGCGGTGGCCTTGTCGGGATGAACCGCGTAGTAGTTCTTCATGCGGGGCTTCGCCTGATCGGGGTAGAGGGCGAAGGCGGCGCGTTGCTGCCAGGTGGGAGCGGCGAGGAAGGATTCGAGGACGTGGCGCGGCTCGGCGAGCGTGGGCTGATGCGGCGAGTGGGTGGCCTCCGCGGGTTCCTCGACGACTTTGGCCTTGGGGATGACGGGCTCGACGAGGGGGGCGGCTGTGGGGGCTTCGGGCTCCGCCTTTGGTGTGGCCGGGTTTTGGTGGCCGCTTTGATAGCCACCGGCGAAGGCGAGGACGGCGGCGAGGGTGCCGACGATCAGGGCGATAGGGAGACCGGAGCGGGTGGCGGTGACCGGCGATGGGGTGGTAGCCGCCGTGGGCGCGGGCGCGGCTACTGATGGCGGAGGGGCCGGGGCTGGATTTACGAGAACCGTAGAAGGTGCTTCAACCGGAGGGGCAGGGGGCACGTAGGCCGCTTGAGGAACGATTGGTGGATGCGGGATCGCGGGTTCGTGGACGACCGTTGCCTGGGGCGGGGCTGGTGGTGCCTGGGGCTCGTGGATGATGGTGGCCAGTGGGATGCCCACGGCTTGCGGCGGGTGAACCGGGCTCTGTGTAGGAGTCGGTGCAGGAGCCGGTTCCGCGGGCGCGGTGGCGAGCACGAAAGCAGGGATGCCGCGCAGGGGATCGGGGGCGACGATGGGCTGGCGGCAATGGGGGCAGGGGCCGCGCATGCCCGCGCCGGTCGAGGGGATTCGCAGGACGCTGCCGCAGGACGGGCAGTGGAATTGAAGGGCCTCGGCCATGGGTGTTAGGACGTGCGAGCGGTCATGCGATAGGCCGCAGGTCGATCCAGAATCCGCACCGCGGCCGGTTTCTGCAAGGCGCAAAGGTGGGCGAGATGGCCCGAGAGGCCGGGGTGCTCAAGACGGATGAGAGGCCACTCGCGGCCGGTGGCATCGATCACGGAATCGGTGGTGACCTGGAGATCACAGGGGGAAACGGAGAAGCCGGTACCCGCGGCCTTGGCTCCGGCCTCCTTGGCGGTCCAGATGCGGAGCAGGTCGGCTTGCCGCGCATCCAACTCGAGGGGAAGCGCGGCGAGTTCAGCGGGATGGCAGAAGGAGGAGGCGCACTCGGGAAGATCCCGGGCGCGGGAGGTGGGTTCCACGTCGATGCCGACGGGGCCATCGGTGCTGATGGCGATCAGGGCGAGATCCCGGGTGTGGGTGAGATTGAAGTGGAGGGAGGGCGAGAGGGGCAGCATGGGCTTGCCATGCTCACCGGTGGCGAGGGCGACGTCTTGTGGATCGCAGCCGAGGTATCCGGCGAGGGTGGTCCGCAGGGCGGTGCGGAAGCGTTTCCACTGGTCGGCGTGTTCCGGGAAGCGGAACGCGGCGGCGCGCTCGCGCTCGGCGGAATCGAGGTAACGATCTGTTAGAGCCGCGGGGACATCGTCCGGGCGAACCAGATGGACCTCGATGGTGCCTGGGGCGGGTGGGCGCATGGTCAGCGGGGATCGCAGGCGCGGAGGGCGGCATCGAGCGAGCGGGCGAATTCCTCCACGTGTTCGGCATCGAACAGGGTGAGGTGCTTGCCGGGGATCTCGCGGATGGTCAGACCCGCGCAGAGGGAAGTCCAGCCGTAGTCGGCGGCGATCTGGACCTTGTCACCGGTGATGCGGGCCTTGAAGAGATGGGCGGAGCCGTTCAGGCGGGTGGGCTGGTAGCGGATCATCGCGGTATCGTGGGCCTCGCGGAGCTGGATCCGGCGGAGATCGGAATGGGCCTCGGCGGGTTGGCTGGTGGCGGCTTCGGCGATCTCGCGTTTCACGCGGAGGTGGGTGCGGGTGCCTTCGACGAAACGGGCGGCGAGCTTGCCCGCGCGTTCGGTCACAGGGAGATCGGCGTGCTGTTCCCAGAACGCCTTCACCCGGCCGAGCGGTGAATGCTGGCGGGTGATGGCGGCGGGGTTGGCGGTATCGAACAGCGCGGTGAAGGCGACGGTTTCGCCGGTGGCTTCCAATTGATGGGCGATCTCCCAGGCCACCAGTCCGCCGAAGGAGTAGCCCGCGATGCAATAAGGGCCCTGCGGCTGGAAACGGCGAATGGCCTGGATGTAGGAGGCGGCAGTTTCCTCGATGGAGTCGACCGTGATCGGTCCGCTGTGGTTCAACTGGAGGGACTCGATCGCGTGGAACGGGCGGTCGGTGAGGCGGGAGGCGAGGTCGCGGTAAAAGAGGGTGGCGCCGTCCCCGCCGTGGATGGCGAAGAGCGGGGTGAGCGAGCCTTCGCGCAGGGTGACGATCAATGCGCCCTCTGGTGTCTCGGCCGGAATGGATGCGGGCGCGGATGGCTCCAGGATGCTGGCGAGGGAGCGGATCGTGGGGTGGGTGATGAGGGTGGCCAGTGGCAGGCTGCGGTCGAACTCGCGATGGATACGGGAGAACAATTTCAGCGCGAGCAGGGAGTGGCCGCCGAGATCGAACCATTCATCGTCGATGCCCAGCGATGGAACCTCCAGCAGTTCCAGCCAGATGGCGGCGAGCTGTTTTTCGATCTCGGTCCGCGGCAGGCTGGCACCGGCGGTGGCGGGGAGGGAGGGATCGGGCAGGGCCTTGGTGTCGACCTTGCCATTCGCGTTGAGCGGGAACTTCGCCACCACGCCGATGGCGGCGGGGCGCATGTAGGCAGGCAGGCGCTCCTTCAGGAACTCGCGGAGCACCGTGGGATCGGGGGGCGGGCCTTGTGTCGAGGGGCTGACCCAGGCGAGGAGCTTCTTCGAGCCGGCATCCGCGCCGCGGGCGGCGACTTTCACCTGACCCACGGACGGGTGGGCGGCGAGGGCGGTTTCGATCTCGCCGAGCTCGATGCGGAACCCGCGGATCTTCACCTGATGGTCGCGGCGTCCGAGGAACTCGATGGTGCCATCCGGCAACCAGCGGCAGAGGTCGCCGGTGCGGTAAAGAGGCTGAGAGTTGAGGGGTGAGAGGTGAGAGACAGAAATGAAGCGCTCGGCGGTGAGGTCGGGCTGGTGGAGGTAGCCCGCGGCGAGACCGTCGCCACCGGTGAAGAGCTCGCCCGGCACGCCGATGGGGACGGGGCGGAGGCGTTCATCGAGGATGTGGGCGGTGGTGTTGCCGATCGGGCGGCCGATGGGGATGGAGGGGCGCTTGAGATCGGCGGCGGTGATGGTGTGGCAGCAGGTGAAGGTGGTGTTCTCGGTGGGGCCGTAGCCGTTGACGAGCTTCGTGCCGGGGAGGGCTTCGAGGGCCTTCCGGACATGGGCGGGCGAAAGGATGTCGCCACCGGCGAGCAAATACTTCAGTCCCCGTAGATCCTCCGGGTGTTCGTCGATCATCGATTGGAACAGGCCGGCGGTGAGCCACAGGCAGGTGACGCCGCCCTGCTTCACCGCGCGGGCGATTCCATCGAGGGTGGTGCCGTTTTCCCCGGCGAGGACGACGCGGCCGCCGAGCAGGAGGGGCATCCAGATTTCGAGGGTGGCGGCATCGAACGAGATCGGCGCGGCCTGGAGGAAGGAATCGTCCGGGCCGAACTCCATGAAGCCGGCATCGTGGACGAGGCGGGAGATCCCGCGGTGGCGGACCTGGACTCCCTTCGGCGTGCCGGTGGAGCCGCTGGTGTAGAAGACGTGGGAAATGGAGTCGGCGGTAACGGATCCGGGCCGGGTGTCCGGGATGTCCGCCGTGGTGCCGGTGGCGATGGGTTCCAGGACGAGGACGCGGGCGTTTCCGGCGGGGAGTCGCTCGCGCATCGACGGGGTGACGACCAGCACCGGTGCGGCGCAGTCCTCCAGCATGTAGCGGAGTCGGTCGGCGGGGTAGTCCGGATCGAGCGGCACGCAGGACGCGCCGGCGAGGACGATGCCGAGCTGGGCGGCGATCATTTCCGGCACGGAGGGGGCGCAGAGCGCGACGTGGTCGCCAGGGTTCACGCCATCCGCGGCGAGCCGGTCCGCGATGGCGAGGGCGGCGTGCGCGAGGTCACGGTAGGAAATACTGTTTTCGCCGTAGGTGAGAGCGGGGCGATCCGTGTGGCGGCGGGCGCTGGCGAGGAAGAGGCTTCCGAGGGGTTCGTCCGCGGGATAGGGCGGCCGTTTGCCAGACCAATCGTCGAGCTGGAGTACTTCCGGCGGGGTGAGGATGGGCAGGGCGGAAAGCGGTTGGTCCGGGTCCGCGGTGGCGGCTTCGAGCAGCGTTTCGAAATGATCGAGCAGGCGCAGGGCGGTTTCGCGGTCGAAGAGATCGCGGGCGAAATCGCAGGACGCGCGCCAGCCATCGGCGCGCTCGACCATGAAGAAGTGGAGGTCGAAGATCGCGCCGGGCGAGCGGGACGGGAACGCGGTGAGGCGGGCACCGCCGAAGGAGACGGGGCGGACGAAATCGCGCTGGTGGGTGAAGTTGATCTGGAAGAGCGGATTGCGGCCCGGATCGCGACGCGGTTGCAGGGCCTTCACCAGTTGCTCGAAGGGAAGGTCCTGGTGGGCGATGGCCTCGGTGGCGGTGTCGCGGGTGCGGGCGACCAGTTCACGGAACGATGGATCGCCGGAGATATCCGTGCGGAGGATCACGCTGTTGATGAAAGTGCCGATGACGCCCTCCAGCTCGGCGCTGGTGCGACCGGCCACGGGTGAGCCGACGGCGATGTCCTCGAGGCCGGTGTAGCGGCTGGCGACCGCCTTGAACGCGGCGAGGAAGACATGGAACATGGTCGCGCCCTGCTCGCGAGAAAGGCGGGCGACCTTCTCGCTGAGGCTGGCGGGGAGGATGCGGGAGACGATGTCGCCGTCCCAGCTCTTCGCGGCGGGGCGGGGGCGGTCGGTGGGGAGTTCCAGCTCGACGTGGTTCTTGAGCCGGTTTTTCCAATACTCGAGATGCGGGGTGAGGCCGGGGCTTTCCAGGAACTCGCGCTGCCAGATGGTGAAGTCGGCGTATTGGACGGCGAGCGGTTCGAGGCGGGAGGCGCGGTCCTCGAGTGCGGCGTTGTAGAGCTCGGCGAGTTCGTCGGTGATGATGCCGATCGACCAGCCATCGCTCACGGCGTGGTGGATGGTGATCTGGAGGATGTGCCTGTCCGGGCCGGTGACGAGCACGCTGGCGCGGAAGAGCGGGGGCTTGGCGAGATCGAAGGGCGCGCGTGCCTCCAGCGAACCGAGGCGGTCGATTTCGGATTCCAGCTCCGCGCCGGAGAGGTGGGAGATGTCGGTGACGGGGAGGGTGACCTCTTCCTCCGTGTTCACGATCTGGAGCAGCTTGCCATCATCCTCGGCGAAGGAGGTGCGGAGGGATTCGTGGCGGGTGGCGAGCTCGGTGAAAGCGCGCTTCAGCAGGCCGAGATCAAGCGCGCCATCGAGGCGGAAGCGCACCGGCACGTTGAACGCGGGGTGGCTGGGAAAGAGCTGCTCGAGGTAGAAGAATGCCTCCTGGGCGGGGGAGGCGGGAAAGGCGAGCACCTCCGCCTCCGGCGCGGGACCGGAGGTGTCGGTGGTGTTGGAGTTGGCCGGCATCGGGTTCATGTCGGTCTCAGAGTTTGCGGCGGTAGGCGTCGCGGTTCACGCGTTGGATCGTGGGCGTGGTGCCAGTTTGTTCGATGGGAGCGGATCCGACGGCGTTTGCCAATCCGGAGATGGTGCGGAGGCGGAAGACCATCGCGGGGGTGAGGGCGATGCCGGAGCGGTTGGCGCGGGTGGTGATCTGGAAGATCAGGATAGAATCGCCGCCGAGTTCGAAGATGTCGTCCTCGATGCCGACGTTTTCGATACCGAGCACGTGTTGCCAGATCGAGGCGAGTTCGCGTTCGACGTCGTTGCGCGGGGGGACGGTTTCACGCGGGGTGTTGCCGGAGGTCTGGCCGTCCGGGGCGGGCAGCGCCTTGCGATCGACCTTGCCGTTCGGGGTGAGCGGGAAGGCGGAGAGGATCACGAAGGCGGAGGGCACCATGTAGTCCGGCAGGTGGGCGGCGAGGTGCTGGCGCAGCGTGGGGAAGAGGGCGCTTTCCTTGGCGGGCTTGTCGTGGTTCGGGGTATTGACCAGCGAGAACGCGGGGCGTTGGCGCGGGTGAACGAGGCGGAGCGGGAGCGCGCCGCTCTCGGCGGGGACGAAGACGGCGTCGAGGAGGCCATCGGTGCCGTCGGTGTGCCAGGAGACGTGGGCGTTGTAGCCGGCCTGGATGGCGACGGAGAAGAGTTCCTCGGCGGTGATGGTGCCGGGATTGCCCGCGGGCCACGCGGGAATGGGCGCATCGGCGTCGCCGTCGCAGAGCTGCTGGAGGAAGGCGAGCGGGCGGGACAGGCGGGCATCGGGGATGCGGGTGAAGGCGAGCTGGTCCGGTTGGTCCGCGAGCATGGCTTCCAACTGCTCGAGGTTGAGCCGCTGCCAATCGCGCCACTGGGTGATGAGGACGACGGGCGGCACCGGCTCGGCGTGGAGGATGACGTCGTAGTGGTAGGTGGTGGTCTCGTTCGCGATGCGGCCGCGGCGGAGCTGGATCTCGGTGTGGCCGATGGCGGGGAGCGCGAGTTGGTCGAACCACGCGGGATCGATGGATAGCTCGGTTTCCTGGTGGATGCGCTGGGTGACCTTCTCGCGGAGCTGGCGGCAGGTGGTGCCGGACGGGGCTCGTTCGCGGAGGGATTCGGCGTGGTGGGCGGCGAGGAGGGCATTGCCCTGGATGTCGCCAAGGAAGATGCGGCCACCGGGACGGAGCAGGCGGGCGGCTCCTTCCAGCACACGCTGGAGGTAGGCGGCGTTCGGGAAATACTGGGCGACGGAGTTGATGATGACGGTATCGAAGGCGGCTTCCGGGAGGCCGCTGAAGTCATCGGCGGGGCGGTGGAAGAGTTTCACCTGGGGCAGGGTGTTGCCCTTTTCCAAGGCCTCGACGGCGACCTTCGAGATGTCGGCGGCCCAATAGGCTTCGGTTTCCGCCGCGAGGCGGGAGAGGAGCTGGCCGGTGCCGCAGCCGATTTCGAAAATACGGCGCGCGGCGTAGTGGCGGACGCGTTCGACGGTGGTGTCGATCCACTCGGTGACCTGTTCACCGGCGTTTTCGAGCCCGGCCCAGGAGGTGATGACGGCGTCGAGGTTGTCGAGCTTCGACGAGCCGGATTGGCTGATGGCGGAGCTGTAGAGCATGTCCCACTGGTCCTGCCAGATCGCGGTGTCGTCGGTGGCGGTGGTGGTTTTCGCGGGGCGGAGGTAGGCGACGAGGCGTCCGTCGTGGACGTGGGCGATGGCTTGCTCGATGGCGGGGTGTTGTTCGAGGTGGGATTCGATGTCGCCGAGTTCGATGCGGTAGCCGCGGACTTTCACCTGGTGGTCCATGCGGCCGAGGCACTCGAGTGTGCCATCGGCGCGCCAGCGGGCGAGGTCGCCGGTGCGGTAGAGAGGTTGAGAGTTTAGGGTAATGAAGCGGTCGGAGGTGAGGTCGGGGCGCTCGTGGTAGCCTGCGGCGAGGCCGTCGCCGCCGATGAGGAGTTCTCCCGCGATGCCGATGGGCTGCGGCTGGAAGGCGGAGTTGACGATGAAGACCTGGGTGTTGTCGATCGGGCGGCCGATGGACACCGGGCCGTCCTCCGCGGTGAGGCGGATGGTGGTGGACCAGATGGTGGTTTCGGTGGGGCCGTAGACGTTCCAGACCTCGCCGCAAATCGGGGCGAGGCGGTTGACCAGATCGCGGGGCACGGCTTCGCCGCCGAGGAGGGCTTTCAGGCCGCGCTTGCCGGGCCACGAGGCTTCCAGGAGGAGCCGCCAGGTGGACGGGGTGGCTTGGAGGACGGTGATGCCGTGGCGGTCGATTTCCTGGTGGAGCTGGTGGCCGTCGATGACGGTGTCGCGGGTGGCAATCACGACGGTGGCCCCGGTGGTGAGCGGGAGGAAGAGTTCGAGGCCCGCGATGTCGAAGGACAGGGTGGTGACGGCGAGCAAGACGTCGTCCGCGGTGAGGCCGGGCTCGCGGCGCATCGAGGCAAGGAAATTCACCACCGCGCGGTGTGGGATGCGGACGCCCTTCGGCCGGCCGGTGGAGCCGGAGGTGAAGATGACGTAGGCGAGGTCCTCGGGATGGCGCTCGACGGGGGTGAAGGTTTCGCCGTTCGGGGCATCATCGATGAGGATGAGCTTCGCGGTGGTCGGCGGCAGCGCGTGGCGGTGGGAGAACTGGGTGAGGATCACCGGCATGCGTGCGTCCTCCACCATGAAGCCGAGGCGTTCCGCGGGAAACGCCGGGTCCATGGGCACGTAGGCCGCGCCGCATTTCAGGATCGCCAGCAGGCCGGTGACCATGGCGGTGGAGCGTTCCAAGTGGATGCCGACGAGGTCGCCGCGCTTCACACCCGCGGCCTGAAGGCGGGCGGCGAGGGCGGTGGACTGGGTCTCGAGGTCGGCGTAGGTCAAGGCCAGCGGGCCGCAGCGGACGGCGGTCTTTTGGGCCGGGCCGGAGATGAGTTGGTCGACGGTGGCGGCCGGGTAATCGCGACGGGTGGCGTTCCATTGCACGAGGACCTGATCGCGTTGCTGGGGTGGCAGGATCGGGAGTTGATCGAGGGTGGCGTCGCCGTTGTCCACCGCGCTGGCGATGAGTTGTTGGAACGCACCGAGCCAGCGGCGGATGGTGGCCGCGTCGTGGAGGTCGGTGTTGTATTCGCATTCGACGACCATGCGCTGATCGGACTGCGAGAGGTTGAAGAACAGGTCGAAGTTGACGAAGCGCTTGGGGTTGGTCTCGACGTCGAAGGTGAGCTTGTCGAAGCGGACGTGGTCGAAGCCGGAGCGGTCGATGTTGAACATCACCGTGACCAACGGCAGGCGGCTGGTGTCGCGCGGCAAAGTGAGCTTTTTGAGCAGGCTGCCGAAGGTGTAGTTCTGGTGGTCGTAGGCTTCCAGCACCTCGTCTTTCACTCCGGTGGCGAACTCGCGGAACGGGCGGTCGCCTGTGGGCTTCAGGCGCAGCGGCAGGAAGTTCAGGCAGTGGCCGACGAGTTCATCGCGGCCGATGCGGGTCTGGCCCGCGGCGGGCACGCCGATGACGATGTCGTCCTGGCCGGTGAGGCGGTGCAGCAGGGTGGCGAAGGACGAGAGCAGGGTGGCGAACATCGTGCCGCCGAGCTTCGAGGATTCCTTCTTGAGGCGGGCGTAGAGATCCGGATCGAGCTCGATGGATTCCATCGAACCGGCGTAGGTTTTCACCGACGGGCGGGGACGATCGACCGGGAGTTCAAGCACGGGCGCACCCTGCTCGAACTTCGAGACCCAGAAGCGCTCGGCGTCGAGGGCTTCCTGTGAATCGCGAGCGACCACCTCGTGGCGGGCATATTCCGCGAACGGCATCGCGGGCGGGAGTTTCGGCAGGTGACCGGCCTTGCGGGCATCGTAAGCGGTGGCGAGCTCCGCCATCAGCATGCCGAACGACCAGCCGTCGCACACGAGGTGGTGGGCGGTGAAGAGCAGGGCGTGGCGGTCCCCGGCGAATCGCGCGAGGTGGATGCGGACCAGCGGACCGGTGACGAGGTCAAAGGGCTGGAGCGATTCCTCGCGGCGGATGTCGTGCCAGCGTGCCTCGGCATCCGTGAAGGCGGATAGATCGTGGGTGGTCACCTCCAGGTCGCGAGGGGCGGGGTGGAAGAGCTGGGTGCCGCCGTCCTCGCTGAAGGTGCTGCGGAGGGCGGGATGGCGCACGACGAGGTCGAGCAGCGCGGCTTTCAGTGCCTCCGGATCGAGGATGCCATCGAATCGGATCAGGTTCGATTCGTTGAAGGACGCGTTCGCTTCCGGGCCCATCTGGACCGCGTGGAAAATCTCGCGCTGGGCCTCGGTGCTCGGCGCACTGTCGTGACGCGGGAAGGAGGTGGGCGCGGATGGCGCGTCCTCGGGCGAGGCGGGGAAGAACCCGGCGGCCTGCATGTCGGCCACAGCTCCGGTGAAACCGCGCACGACCTGGTCGAGATCTTCGTCGGTGTGGGCGGTGGTGAAGTAAAGCGGGCGGCCTTCCCAAACGTGGACGCCGCGCTCGCGGAGGAAATACCACAGCACGCTGGCGTATTTGAGATCGGGCGCGTGCTCGATCACCGCGTAGGCGCTGAAGTGCGGGATGTGCAGCGGCACGTCGATGGAGTCGAAGTGATCGTTGAGCGTGCGGCACAGGCGGCTCACGCGTTCCTCCATGTCGATCTGGAGGCGCGGCCCCTCGCCCTTGAGATGCTGGACCACGCGCCAGGCCGCGGCGAGCGCCAGCGGGTGCCGGACGAAGGTGCCGGCGAAGAATGTCACGCCGACTTCCGGAAAACTATCGTCGCCGTAGTTCCATGCGCCGCCGTCGAGAGCATCCATGTATTCGCGTTTTCCGGCCAGCACGCCGATGGGCATGCCGCCGCCGATCACCTTGCCGTAGGTGGCGAGGTCCGCCTCGACGCCGAAGTAGGCCTGCGCGCCGCCCGGGGCGCAGCGGAAGCCGGTGACCACCTCATCGAAAATCAGTGCCGCACCGCCCTCGCGGGTGATGGCGCGGACCTCGTGCATGAACTCGCGCGGCTGGAGGCCGGGGGCGCGGCTCTGCACCGGCTCGATCATCACCGCGGCCAGCTCGTGGGCGTGGGCACGCAGGATGTCCAGCGAGGTGGGATCGGCGTAGTCGAGCACCAGCATGTTCTCGACCAGGTTCTGCGGGATGCCGGGGGCGATCGGCTGGGCCTTGTAAACGCCGTCGATCCACGCGCCGCGGACCAGCACCTCCTCGAACATGCCGTGGTAGTCACCGGTGAAGTAGGCGATGCGCTGGCGGCCGGTGATGGTGCGGGCGAGCCGCATGGCGGCCATCACGGCCTCCGAGCCGGTGTTGCAGAACGTCGCGCGGTCCATGCCGGTCAGCTCGCAGATCGCTCCGGCGAGCTTGCCCGCGATGGGCGACTGCGGCCCGATCTCGATGCCGGTGTGGAGCTGTTCCTCGATGGCCTCGGTGATCCACTCCGGCGAGTGGCCGAAGAAGTAGGTGCCGAAGCCCATGGTGATGTCGACGTATTCGTTGCCGTCGATGTCCCACAGCCGCGCGCCCTTGGTGCGCCGCGAGACGATGGGGTAGACCATTTCCTTCCACAGCGACTTGAAGCCCGCCACCGCACGTGGGTCGGCGTAGTGGCCGCGGTGCTCGGCGGTGTAGGCCTTGGAGCCCGGGGTCTTGCGGGTGTAGCGGTCGATCAGTGAGTCGAGCGACGACTGCTGGGTGGCGGTGAGGCCGCCTTTCTCGCCTTTCTCGATGGGTTTGTAGGGGCCGAAGCGGCTGTTGGCGGCGGTGGAGCGGGGCTTGTCCGCGGGCCAATGGACGGCGGGCAGGACCGAGGCGGGCGCGGGTGCCGCGGCCGGGGCGCTTCCCGCACGATGGCTTTCCAGCAGCGCCTGCATGAGCTGGATGTTGTTCGCGATGAGCTGTTCGATGGGCGATCCGCCGGTGGGCTGTGGAGCCGCCACCACGGGGGGCATGGGGACGGCTGCTACGGCAACTGTCGTAGCCGGAGCCGACGCGGGCATCTCCTGGTCGAGATGGTTCACCAGCGCGGCCACGGACGACAGTTCGCCGAGCATCTGGCGGAAGGTCACCTTCACGCCGAACTTGGTGAGGATCGCCTGGCTGGCCTGGGTGAGGAAAAGGGAATCGAAGCCGAGTTCGGTGAAGGTCGCCTTGTCGTCGTCCACGGTGAGGCCGGAGAGTTCGAGGACGACGGCGCGCAGCTTGGCGGCGAGCTCGGGTTTGCGGTCAGTGGGGGTGGACATGACTGCGGGGGGAGGGGATGGGGGATGGGCGACGGCGGATGACGGAATGGAAGGGGCGGGGATGGGCACGGGTGAGGTGCTTTCCGCCGAGCGGTCGATCCAGAAGCTCTGGCGTTCGAACGGGTAGGTGGGAAGGTGGACGCGGTGGTGCGGGACGTGTCCGGAGAGGGCGGACCAATCGAGGGCCACGCCGTTTTTCCAAAGCTCGCCGGCGGCGGCGAGGAGGTCGGAGACATCGGTGACGGGCGAGAACGACGGCAGGGTGGAGACCACCGGCGTGGTGCCCCGGGCCGGGTGCTGGCGGGCGAAGGGTGCGAGCGCTTGGCCCGGGCCGACCTCCAGGAGCAGCAGGCCGGTTTCCGCGAAGGCGGTGGCGAGGGCATCGCTGAAACGCACGGCATGGCGGAGCTGGCGCGCCCAATAGGCGGGATCGGCGAGCGTGGCGGCATCCATGGCCCGGCCGGTCGCGGTCGAGATCCACGGGATGGCCGGGGTGTTGGCGGGGATTTGCGCTGCCTCCGCGGTGAAGGGCACGACAATCGGCTCCATCGCCGCGGAGTGGAAGGCGTGGGAAGTCTTGAGCATGCGGCTCACAATGCCCTTGGTTTCAAGCTCGGCCTGATAGACAGCGATGGCCTCGTGGTTGCCGGAAACGGTGCAGAGCTGCGGGCTGTTGATCGCGGCGATCTCGATGCCCGCGGGCAGCACGAGTTGGTCGGCTCCCTGGCGGATGGCAAGCATGCCGCCGCCCGGCAGATCCTGCATGAAGCGGCCGCGCACCGAGAGCAGCTTGAGTGCATCGGCAAGCGTGAACGTTCCTGCCAATACGGCGGCGACGTATTCGCCGATGCTATGGCCGATGAGAAGCGAGGGTGTGATGCCCCACGACATCCACAGCTTCGCCAATGCGTATTCGACGACGAAGATGCAGGGCTGCGTGAGCCACGTCTGGTGGATGCGCTTGCCCGCCTCTTCGCGGTCGGCATCGACGGGATAGAGCGTGGCGCGGATGTCGAGATTCAGGTGGCCTTGGAGCAAGGCGGCGCATTCATCGATGGCTTCACGGAACGCGGGCTCGCTCTGGTAGAGATCGCGGCCCATGTCCTGATACTGGCTGCCTTGGCCGGGGAACAGGAAGGCGACGTGCGGCGCGGCGGAGGGTGCTTGAGCGGAAGAAGTGGTCTCACGCAGTTTCGTGATGGCTTCGGTGACATCAGCCGCGACGACCGCACGACGATGCGGGAAGCCACGGCGTCCGGTAGCCAGCGTGTGGGCCACATCGCCGAGCGCGAGTGTCTCCTTCTCCAGATGATCCGCGAGACGCGAGGCCATCGCATCGAGCGCGGTGGGCGTCTTCGCGGAAAGCACCAGCAACTGCTGCTTGCGCACCGGGGTGGCCGGCTGCGGTGCGGGTGGTTCGGAAAGCACGAGGTGGGCATTGGTGCCACCGACCCCGAAGGCGCTGATGCCCGCGAGGCGCGGCTTGCCGTCCGACTTCCATTCGGTCTCGCGCTGCACCGGCGCGAACGGGCTGTTCGCGAAATCGATGCGTGGGTTCGGGGCCTGGAAATGGAGCAGCGCCGGGATCTTTTCGTGGCGGAACTGCTGGATCGTCTTGATGAGGCCGGTGACGCCCGCGGCCACGTCGAGGTGGCCGATGTGGGTTTTGCCGGTGCCGATCGCGCAATAGCCGTTGCCGGTTGCTCCCCCTTCGCGGAAGGCCTTGGTGAGGCCCGCGATTTCGATCGGGTCGCCGAGCGGCGTGCCGGTGCCGTGGGCCTCGATGTAGGAAATGTCATCCGGGTGCACTCCGGCGGCGGCCTGGGCCAGCGCGATCACGTCGGCCTGGGCATTCACGCCGGGTGCGGCGAAGCCGATCTTGTCCGAGCCGTCGTTGTTCACGGCCCAGCCCTTGATCACGGCAAGGATCGGATCGCCATCGGCGACAGCCTCGCTGAGACGTTTCAGCAACACCACGCCGCAGCCGCTGCCGAAGACGGTGCCCGCGGCGTTCGCGTCGAAGGCGCGGCAGGTGCCGTCCGGCGAAACCATGCCTTCTTCGGTGAACAGATACTCGCGCATCTGCGGGAAACTGATCGAGACGCCGCCTGCCAGCGCCATGTCACACTGGTAGGTAAGCAGCGCGGTGGCGGCCTGGCAGATGGCGACCAGCGAGGTCGAGCAGGCGGTCTGGATCGCCATGCTCGGGCCGCGCAGGTTCAGCTTGTAGGACACGCGGACCGGCAGGAAGTCCTTGTCGTTGCCGAGCATCGTCTGGTACTCGGCCACCTGGTAGTTCGCGGCGAGGTCGCGGGCCTTGCCGAGGTTGTGCAGCAGGTAGGTGTTCAGGCTGAGGCCGGCGTAAACGCCGATCATGCCGGGGTAGGCGGCGGGATCGTGGCCGGAGTGTTCGAGAGCTTCCCACGCGCATTCCAGGAAGACGCGGTGCTGCGGGTCCATCAGCTCCGCCTCTTTCGGGTAGATACCGAAGAAGGCGGCATCGAACAGGTCGGGTGAATTGAGCGTGCTACGGGCTCCGACGTACTTGCGCCCTTCGGCATCGGTGCGGACGCCGGTGCGGGTGATGCAGTCCTTCCCGGTGATCAGGTTCTGCCAGAATTCATCCGGGCCCTGGGCGCCGGGGAAACGGCCGGCCATGCCGATCACGGCGATGGCTTCGGGTTCTTGGAGTTCCTCGTTCATCGGGTGGGGCGGCGGAAGCGGGCCAGGCCCGCTTGCTGCATGCGGGCGCGGTCCTGGGCGGCGGAGGTGGCCGCGGTGGCGGCCTGCGGTTGGAGATACCCGGCCAGAGTGCGGACGCTGGGGCGGGCGAAAAGTTCGGTGATCGGAATGTCGCGGCCGGTGGCCTCGCGGAGTTTCATGTGGACCACGGCGAGCAGGATCGAGGTGCCGCCGAGGTCGAAGAAGTTCGCGGTGGGATCGCTGACGGGGCGCTCCAGCACCTCCGACCAGATCGAAAGGATGCGCGCCTCGTGGGGATCGCTGGAAGCGATGGCCGGTGCGGTGGCGACCGTATGTCCATTGTGAGCGAGCGCCAGCCGGTCGACCTTGCCATTCGGTGTCAGGGGAAAGGCGGTGACGAAATGGAACTCGCCGGGAATCATGTAGGCGGGCAGCGCGGTGGCGAGGTGCTCGCGGAGGGCGGCGGCCTCGACCGGCGACTCGTTCTGGACATGGGCGACCAGGCGTTGGTCGCGGGCGATCACCACGGCCTCCTTCACCGCGGCGTGGCGGTTGAGCGCGATCTCGATCTCGCCGAGCTCGATGCGGAAACCGTTCACCTTCACCTGGTGGTCGGCGCGCCCGCGGAACTCCAGCGTGCCACAGGGCAGGCGCTTCGCCAGATCGCCGGTCTTGTAGAGCGTGTGGTCCAGCACGAAGCGCTCGGCGGTGCGGGCGGGATCGTTGAGGTAGCCGCCGCCGACACCCGCGCCACCGATGCAGAGTTCACCGAGCTCGCCATCGGGCAGGATGGAAAGGTCTTCATCGCGGATCGTGACGGTGACGTTCGGCACCTCGCGGCCGAGCGGGACGAAGGGGAAGGCATCGAGGTTGCCCCGGTGCATGCGGTGGAAGGCGCAGATGTCCGTGCATTCGGTGGGGCCGTAGGTGTTCACGATCTCGGCGCGGCACGACGGATGTTCCAGCCAGGCGCGCAGGCGCGGGATCGAGATCGGCTCGCCGCCGAGCACCGCCCAGCGCAGTGAGGAAAGGGCCGTGTAACCGTCCGCCGCGGAGGCATCGACCAGCGGATAGAAGGCGCTCGGGGTGCAGTTGATCAACGTCACGCCGTGGTCGCGGACGAGTTTCGAAATACGAGAAATATCGTAGGTCTGGCAGTCGTCCAGGATCAGGCGTCCGCTGGTGACCAGCGGGGCGAAGAAGTTTTTCTGCGTCAGGTCGAAGCTCGGCGAGCTGATCACCAGCGTGCGGTCGGCGGGGCCGAGCGAGAGTTCCTTGGCATACCAGGCCACCAGGTTGGCAAAGCCGCGGCGGAAGACCGAGGCGGCCTTGGGCAGGCCGGTGGAGCCGGAGGTGAAGATGGCGTAGAGCGGATCGTTGCCGCTGGCAGGAGCCGGGATTTCCGAAACGGGGGCCGCGGTGAATTCATCCACCGCCACGCATTCGCTGTTAGGAAACAGCCCGGTATGCTCGCGCAGGGTGAGGATGCGCTTCAGGCCGGAGGTCGCCACCATGTGGTCGAGCCGGGCTTGCGGATACGCGGGATCGAGCGGGACATAGGCGCCACCGGCCTCGACCACGGCGAGGATCGCGACGACCAGTTCGATCGAGCGGTTCAGGGCAATGCCGACGTGCACGCCGGGGCCGGTGCCGCCCGTGCGCAGGAAAGAAGAAAGGGCGTGCACGCGGGCCGCCAGTTCCTGATAGGTAAGCGCGGAGGCTCCGGAAACGAGGGCGATCTCGTCCGACAGGGGGCAGGGGCTGATGCCCGGCAGAGGGGTGAGGGCGGGGGTGTCGTGCCCGGGGAGAGCAGGGGTGGCCGACATGATCCTTGGGGGGAGGAGGGTGAAAGGAACCGCGGAAGAAAATTTGCGGATATTTAAGTTATATTAAATATCAATTTTGGCGCATTCGTTAGATGAGGGGATTTACGAAGCTTTTCCCGCGGCTAGAAGCTGTTGGAAGCTGGAAAGTATTGAAACACCAACGATTCAGCTTCGATATTACGTGAACTCGTAGGGTTGGGAAACTCGAAAATTCTTGTGAGAGGAGTTCGCATTTTTTATCCTCCGAACGTTCTCCCCCTGACATGTCCCGAAAACCACACCCCCCCCAGGTGGTTTGCGTTGCGGTTGCCCTTTTGACGGCAAGCGTGGTGCTGCCATTATCAGGGGAAGAAGCCGGAGGCGGTATTGAAGACCGCGTTTCCGATCGCTTCGACGTGCGGGTGCAGCCGGGGCTGGGTTTTCGCCAGGATGCGGAGGCCGGAAAGGTGCGGAGGGAGGGTTTCGAGGCGGCGGTGACGGTTTCCGGTGCCTACGACGACAACATCTACCTGTCCGCGTCCTCGGCGGAGAAGGACTTCGTGGTGCGGCTCGCTCCGAGCGTGGCTTACGTCTATGGAGATCCCAACGGCAAGGATGGCGGTTACATCCGCGTGGCTTACCGGCCGGTGGGCGTGATCTACAGCGACCACGGCGATTCCAACCGGATCGATCAGGACGCGTCCTGGGATCTGGGCTGGCGCGGCAGCAAAGTGGCGGTCGCCTACGGTGGTCGTGTTCGCCAGCTCGGCGATGCCACGGCGGACGCCGGTCGCCAGACCGACCGGCTGGTGCTGGAGCAGGCGGTGAGGCTGGCGTGGACGCCGCGTGAGAAGCTTTCCTTCGAACTGGCCGCGGGCCAGTCCTCGAACGACTACCGGGACCGCCAGTTGTTCGATTCCCGGAGTGCCTACGGGGAGGCGGCGCTGCGTTACCTCTACTCGCCCAAAACCCGGATCGGCATCGCCTACCGCGCGGGCACCTTCGAGGTGGATGGAGCGGGCGACCAGAAGGTCCAGCGCGGCACGGTCCAGCTCGAATGGCAGCCGCGGGAAAAGATTTCCTTCAACGTGGAGGCAGGTGCCGAGCACCGCGAGTTCGATGCCGGTTCGTCCACCTCGCCGGTGATCGAGGCGAAGGTCGCGTGGAAGCCGCGCGAGGGCACCGAGATTTTCGTCGGCGGTTACCGTCGCACCGAGGCCTCGGCGTACCTGCCGGGGCAGAACTACGACCTCACCGGTGCCTCGCTGGGCGTGAGCCAGCGGCTGGGCGAGAAATGGTCGGCGCGGCTGGAAGGCGGTCTGGAGAAGGCGGATTACAAACGCGTCTCCGGGACCGGCACGGCGAACCGCCGCGACGACATCGTGTTCATCCGCCCGAGCGTCCGTTTCCAGGTGAACGAGAACATGGAGGTGGAAGGGTTCTACCGCTTCGAACGCGACGAATCCAGCCAGGCCGGGTTCGGCTACGACAACCACAGCGTCGGCATCCAGGTCGGCTACAAATTCTAACACGGCACCCGATGAATCCATTCCGCATCCTGCTCGCCCTGCTCGCTTGTCTGCCCTTTGTGGTGCGGGCGGCGGAGGAGAACGCCGGCAAGGCATCCGGCGTGATCGGTCGGCTGGACACGGTGGAGATCACGGTGTTCCGCGAGGATGAGCTCGCGACCCGCGGCCAGCTCTCGGCGGACGGCACGATCACGATGCCGCTGATCGGTGCGGTGCGGCTGCAAGGCCTCACCACCGACCAGGCGGGCAAGGCGATCGAGCAAAAGCTGAAGGACGGCTACCTGGTGCGTCCGCAGGTGTCGGTGTCCATTGGTGCCCGCGTGCGCCGGACCATCACCGTGCTCGGTCAGGCGCAGAACCCCGGTGTCTTCGAGCTCCCCGCCAACCGTCAGCTCACGCTGGTGGAGGCCATCGGCATGGCCGGTGGCGTCACCCGCATCGGCAATGCCCGCAAGCTGACGCTGAAACGCGGCGGCGAGGTCCAGCAGGTGGATCTCAAGGAGATCACCACCGGCAAGGCGAAGGACATCCCGCTGCGAGATGGCGACGTGGTCAACATTCCCGAGAGCCTGTTCTAACCCCTTTCCCATGCACCCGAACCGCACTCCCGATTACTCCCTGGGCCCGGCCAACCAGCCGTTGTCGACCCAGCGCGGTGTCGCCGCGACGGCCTACCTGCCGCGGGTCGAGCCGATGCGGGTGATCGGCATGCTGTTGCGCCGCTCGTGGATCATCGCGCTGGTGGCGGCGGTGTGCCTCGGCGGGATGTGGTGGTACTTGAAGCACGCGCGGAAGGTCTACCAGGCGACCGGCTCGGTGTATGTCAGCGCCCGCGCGCCGCGGGTGGTGGAGACCGGTGCGGTGGCGCCGGAGGAAACGCGCGATCTCGAACAAATGCGCTCGGTCGAGCAGGGGCTGGTCGCTTCCACGCTGCTGATGCGGGTGATCGATTCCGGCAAGCTCGCCGACCAACCGGATTTCACTTACGGCACGACTACCCGGCAGGAGCTGCTGGCGGCGTTTTCGAAGCGCGTGAAGGTCGAGCTGCGCCGTGGCACGCGCCTCATTGACATCGCCGTGGAAGACACGGATCCGGAGCGCGCCCAGCGGCTCGTCGGCGTGCTGGTTTCCGAATACGAGAAATGGAACGCCGAGCGGCAGGGCGACCTGACGCGCCAGGTGGCGGGTGGCATTTCCCATGAGGAGGAAGGCCTGCGCGAGCGGATGGTGAAGTCCGAAAAGGCGCTCCAGGATTTCCGCGACGCGCATCCGATTCCCGGTGTGGGCGGTCGCAACGGCCCGAATTCCGACGACCTCGGCCGGATCGAAAGCGAACTGACCAAGGTGAAGGCCGAGCGCCTGCGCCTGGAGGCCGAGGCGGACGCGTTCCGCAAGTTCGACCCCGACCATCCCGAGGCGATCGCCGCGCTGCCGAACAGCGAGCGTTCCGCGGGCGTGCTGTCGTTGGTACGCGCCGTGCAAGACAAGCAGGTGGAATTCGCCAAAGTGAAGGAACGCTACCTCTACAAGCATCCCACGTACATCGAGGCATCCAACGAGCTGAAGACCCTCCGCGGAAACCTCGCCGAGGCCGCGCGCTCGGCTGGCGAGGCGGTGGCGAAGAACTACCAGATCGTGTCCGACAACGAGGCGAAGCTGAACCGCGAGGTGGCCACCGCGCGCTCGTCCACCGTGGCGGCGGAAGGCTTGCGCGCGAAGTTCGAGGCGTTGGAACGCGAGGCGCTCGCCGACCGCACCACCCACGAGGCGGTGGCCAGCCGCCTGCGTGAAACCGCGCTCGCCGCCGCCGTGCCGGGGCCGGTGTTGCGTTGGGAGGACACGCCGATGGTGCCGGAAAAGCCGATCAAGCCGCGCAAGACCGTGATGATGGCGCTGGCCGGGGTCGGTGGAATGTTTTTCGGGCTGCTCCTGGCCGTCGGCCTCGAGCTGACGGATGGCAAGGTCCGCGATGCCGCCGCCGCGGCGCGTGTCACAGGGGCTCCGCTGCTGAGCAAGGTGGCGGCCCTGCGTGAGGGTGGGGACGCCGATCCGGTGCTCATTTCCCAGCCGGGTTCGGAGACGTCGGAGTCGTTCCGGCGGTTGCGGGCCGCGCTGTCTCCCGCGCCCGGTCACACCGGCACGACCACGGTGCTGTTCACCAGCGCGAAGCCGGGTGAAGGCCGGTCGTTCTGCGCGATGAACTACGCGGCCTCGCTGGCGATGCAGGGCCTGCGGACCTTGCTGCTGGACGCGGACATGCGTCGTCCCGGTCTCAGCCGCGAACATCTCCGCACGTCGGAGGGGCAGGTCGGGCTCGCCGATTACCTCGCCGGGGCGGCGGAGCCCGCGAAGGCCTGCCATCCCACGACCTTGCCGAACTTGTATCTGCTTTCCTCAGGGACCATGCAGGCGAACGCGTCGGAACTGCTCTCCGGCACCCGTTTCCCGGCGCTGCTGGAGGATGCCTACCGGTGGTTCGATTGCGTGGTGATCGACACCCCGCCGGTGCTCGGCACCAGCGATGCGCTCGCCATCAGCCGCTACGCGGACCGCGTGTGCCTGGTGGTGCGGGAAAAGGCCAGCGACCGCCGCGATCTGCGCCGCGCCGCCGATCTGATCCGCACCTCCGGTGGCAGCTTGGTCGGTTTCGTGTGGAACGAGCTGTCCGCGCGTGCGAAGATCGCTGGCGACGTGGGCCCGGCCGTGCCGGTGGTCCGTGCCTCGCTCCCCGCTCCCCAAGTGGCCGCCGTGCCGCCGGTTGCCAAGACCCGCCGGGTCGATGGCGGCCCTGAATCCCTTTTCGTGCCCTCGCCCTCATGAGTGCCGTTTACCCATCTCCGGATCGCCTGTTCCTCCTCCCCCCAGCCGGGGAGCGGGCGTCCCTGCGTCATCCCCCCATCCCCCCAAACCATGAACCGCATCCCCCCTGCGATTCCCGTGGTGCAGCCCCCCCTGGCTGTTGCCCCGGAAACTAGGATAGCCACACAAACCAACGGCAGTTACACCCTCCGACATCGCCAGAGACCTTGGGTCGCCCACCAGAAGCTGGTTGCCATCAGCTTCCTGGGTGACGCGGGTGTCGTGATTCTGGCCCTGGTGGCAGCGTACCTCGTCCGGTTTGAAACCGGTCTCAAGCACATCGGTGTCGATCACCCCGGTGGCATGGACCTTCGCGCCTACCTCGGACACGTCGTGTTCGGCAGCGCGCTGATGATGTTCCTGCTCGCGAACTTCCGCCTGCATGATCCGCGCAATTACCTCGCGATCCGCCGCACGTTCAGCGTGATCGTGAAGTCCTGCGTGATTTGGTTCATCGGGTTCCTCGCGCTGGCTCTGGTGTTCAAGATCGATCCCGCGATCAGCCGCATCTATTGCGGCATCGGCTGCGTGATCGCCATGGGCCTGCTCATGGGCTGGCGTTGGTTCCTCTACTGCGTGCTGCGCCGCGAGTCGTTCGCGGACGCGCTGCGCCAGAAGGCGGTCTTCGTCGGCTGGAACGAGGAGTGTGCGCGTGCGGTGGCCCGCCTCACGGAAGGCCGTGCCCAGCGCATGGCGGTGGTCGGAGTGATCGCACCTCCGGGGGGTGGTCTCGAAGTGCAGCCGCCCGAGGATGTTCCCGTGCTCGGCGGCTACCACGACCTGCGGCCGGTGCTGCGCGAATCCGGTGCGGATCTGGTGATGGCGGTCGACGGGGTGCTCGACCGCGGCCAGATGGTCTCTCTGGCCGAGTGCTGCGGCAAGGAGTTCGTCGACTTCAAGCTGGTGCCGAACTGCTTCCAGATCCTCGTCTCCGGGCTCCAGCTCGAGAGTTTCCACGGCATGCCGGTGCTCGGGGTGGGCAAGCTGCCGCTGCACCACGCGTTCAACAACGCGCTGAAGCGGACCGTCGACATCTTCGGGGCGATGGTCGGCTTGCTGATGTCCGCGCCGATCGTCGCGTTCTTCTGTCTGATGGTGCGCCTCGAGTCCCGCGGGCCGGTGATCTACCGCCAGCGTCGCATCGGTCTGAATGGCAAGCCATTCGAGATCCTGAAGATCCGCAGCATGAAGCTCGACGCCGAGGCCTCCGGGGCTCCCGGCTGGACCGTGAAGGACGACCCTCGCCGCCTGCGCGTGGGCAAGTTCATGCGCGAGTGGAACATCGACGAGCTGCCGCAGTTCTGGAACGTGCTGCGGGGCGACATGAGTCTCGTCGGCCCGCGTCCCGAGCGCCCGGAGCTGATCGAGGGCTTCAAGGAAGAGATCCCGCACTACAATGTCCGCCACAACATCAAGCCGGGGGTCACCGGTTGGGCGCAGGTCAATGGCCTGCGCGGCGACACCTGCCTGCGCGAGCGCATCAAGTTCGACCTCGACTACATCGAGAACTGGAACTTCCTCCTCGATTTCCAGATCCTGATCCGGACTTTCGTGAATCGGAAAGGGGCTTGCTGACCGTGAAAACGGGGGTTTCCGGACCTGCCTGAATCCTGTAAGACCATGCAGTCCGCCGGAAACCCGCCGATGGAGATCTCCCCCGACGCCAGCCATGTCCGTCGCCGCGACCGCTCGATCCGTCTCGCGGTCGCGACGTCGTTGCTGTCGAAGGCGGGCACGGCGGGATTGCAGTTGCTGGCGATCCCGATCGCGGTCCGCGTGCTGGGGCGCGCGGAGTTCGGGATCTACACCAGTGTCACGCTGACGTTGACCACGGTGTCGTTGTTCGAGGTCGGGGTCGGGCCGGCACTCGCGCACGGACTGGCGAAGGCCTCGGCGTCCGCGGACCGGGATCAGGCACGCGCGCTGGCCTCGACCGCGTTTTTCGTGATGGTGGCGGTGGCGCTGGTGGTCGGCCTAGTGGCGTCCGCGGTGCTGTCGTTCATGCCGGTGGCGAATTTGTATGGGGAGGCATTCGCGGGGCAAGAGGGCGTGTTGCGGCCGGCCTTGTGGGCCGGGCTCGGGTTGTTCCTGTTGGTGTTCCTGTTGAATCTCACGGAGCGCATCCGTGAGGGTTATCTGGAGATTGCGACCACCAATGCCTGTGGGGCAGCGGGCAATGTGCTCGCCGCGCTGGCGGTGGGGATTGGCGTCCGGTTCATGCCACAGGTCTGGTTTCTGGTGTTGGCGATCCATGGTTCACTCGCGCTCGCGAAGCTGGTAAACACCGGGCTGTTGTGGCGGAAGCATCCGGAGGTGATGCCCTCGTGGAAGTGGTTCCGGCCGGGAATGGCGCGGTTGTTGATGGGGGACGGCCTCGCGTTTTCCACCTGCTGCCTGATCACCGGCGTGGTCGAATACAACGTGGTGGGCTGGATGGTGGGCCATGATGGCGGACCGGCGGCGGTGGCGCTCTACGGCGTTTTCATCAGCCTCACGATCATGCAGGCGGGCTTCGTGCTGATGATCAGCACGCCCACGTGGCCCGCGGTGGCGGAGGCATTGGCCCGCGAGGACGTGGGCTGGGCGCGGCGCGCGGCGGGTCGGCTCTATCGCTTTGGCGGTGGCTTCGCGCTGGCCTCGGCGGCGGGGCTGGTGGCCCTGGGGCCGTGGGTGTTCCCCTGGTGGCTGGGCCCGGAGTTCGCGGGGATCGGTCACGGCGTGTTCGCTTGCTACGCGTTCTATTTCCTGGCGCACATCTGGCGGCACCTGAACCACACGTTGATGATCGGCACCGGCCAAGTCGGGCGGATGGCACGGATCCAGTTGCTGGAGTCCGCCGTGGTGGCCGTGGCGGCGTGGCTGGGACTGCATTTTGGCGGCCTCAACGCGATGCTGCTGGCGATGGGCGGGGTGTTGTTTCTGATGACAGGCCGGATTCTGCCGGTCATGGTCGCGCGCGTGCTGCGCCGGTCCGAACCGGTGCCCGCTTCTCCCCCTCGTCCCGCATGATCCGCTTCGCTCCGGCTTGTTTGCTGCTGGTCGCTCCCGCCATGGCCGCGACGTGGGTGGTGGCACCCGGTGGCAACAACCAGGCCGCGGGCACGGACACGGCCCCGCTCGCTACCGTGGGAGAGGCGTTCAGTCGGGCGGCGAAGCGTGCGCCTGGCGACGCCGAGATCGTGCTGCACGCGGGCAATTATCCGGTAACCTCGACCCTGGAGATCGGGGCGAACCTCGCCTCGGATGCGCAAGGACGGCTCACGCTCCGCGGGGAGCCGGGAGCGATTTTGAGCGGTTTCCGGGCAATCCCCCAGGCCGCATGGAAGAAGCTGGATGCGGCCACGGCTGCGATGCTCCGGCCCGAGGTGAAGGCGAAGGTCGTGCAGGTGGCCTATTCCCAGATCGCCAGCGGGGATGCCGGTCGGCTGAGTCGCCGCGGTTTCAATGTCGCCGAGGTGCGTGAGACGCCGCCGGCGCTGCTGTTCATCGGCGGGAACGCCATGCCATTGGCAGCTTGGCCGGACAACGGCACGGTGAAGCCCGCGGCGATCGTCGATGCCGGTCCGACCCGCGATGGCGAGGGCGCGCGCGATTTTTACCGCCGTGGCGGGACCTTCCGTTTTGGGTCCGATCGCCTCACCGCCTGGGGCAAGGAGAAGAACCTGTGGGTGGACGGCATTTTCGGCTACGATTGGGAATGGAGCTTCAACCGGATCAGCAAGGTCAACCGGCTCACCAGCACCGTCACCTTGGCGAATGGCGAGGTCAGCGGCCTGCTGGGGGACGCGTGGCTGCATCCCGGCTTCCGGGTGGTGAATGCGGTCTCGGAGATCAGTGTGCCCGGCGAGTATTGCATCGATACCACCAAGCGGCGGCTGCTGTTGCTCCCGCCCGAAGCGGGTGATGCGTGGAAATCCTCCGCCTCGGTCCTGTGGACACCGGGGCCTCTGGTGCGGGTGAAATCTGCCACCGGGTTCACGCTGCAAGGCATGGTCCTGGAAGGTGCTCGGGACGGGCTGATGCAGGTCGAGGCCAGTTCGGACATCACGATCCGGGACACGACGTTCCGCCGCAATGGGGGCGACGGGTTGGTGGCCGAGGGAGAGGACATCCACATCAGCGACTGCCGTTTCGAAGCCTGCGGTGGCGCGGGCCTGCGCCTGACCGGCGGCGATCCGGTGGAGCTGACGCCGTCGGGAAGCGAGGTCAACCGCTGCCTGTTCCAGCGGAACGCGTGGTGGTCGCACGTCTTCAACGCATCGGTGGAGCTCGATGGCGTGGCGCATCAGGTCACCGATTGCCAGTTCGTCGATCTTCCCCACCTGGCGATCGAGGCGAAGGGAAACGACTTCCTGATCGCGGACAACCTGTTCCGCCGCACCTGCACCGATTTCCGGGACATGGGCGCGGTGTATCTGAACCTCGGCGAGAACCCGCTGCGGCGCGGGACGGTGATCGAGGGGAACTTCTTCGATGACATCGGCCGAGCCGGTGGCAGCCGCTCCGCGGTGTATCTCGACAACGCCACGATGGGCGTGACGGTCCACGGCAACCTGTTCCGGAACGTCGGGGCGGGTGGCGACGACTGGACCGTGATGATCCATGGCGGTGGCTACAACCGGGTCGAGCGGAACCTGTTCCTCGATTGTCCGGTGCCCTGTGAAACGGCGTTCCTGTTCGCCACCTGGGCGGCGGATCAATTGCCGGACTACCAGCGGAAATGGACCCTGGCGCTTGAGGGGCCCGCCGCCGATCCGGCGTTCCAAGAGTATCCCGAACTGGCCAATTTCGAAACCGAGGACCCGGTGCATCCTGCGGGCATCGTGGTGGCGGGGAATCTGGCGCTCACGAGTTCGGTCCCGCTGCCCTATGGACTGCTGAGAATCGAGGGCGGCGAGCCCGGCCATGTCCATGCCGCGGATAATATGGTGCAGGCCATTACGGCGGAGGCGGTGGATGGCTTGCTCTCCATCGAGGGACTGCCGGATTGGGCGGGAGAGATCTTGGATGATTGGCGGGAGTGAAGGAGCGGAGAATGTAGCCGGAAGCTCCGCTTTCGGAGTGTCTCCGCCAGCTCCAGTTGGCGGTGGCGGTCAGGCCAAACGATCTCCTTCCCCCGAAGAGGGAAAGCAGAGCTTCCCCCTACATTCTGAAAGCAAAGCTTTCAGCTACTCTCCCAGAGCCTCCCTCAGCTTCGCGGGCTTGTTGGTGGTGAGGTGATCGACGCCGAGCGCGAGGACCTTGCGGGCGGTTTTCATGTCATTGACGGTCCACGAGGTGAGCGGGCAGTCCAGCGACGCGAGCCATTCCGCGGACACCGGCGCGCGGCAATCGAACTGGAGGCCCTGGGCCCCGCAGCGTTCGAACTCGCTGGCGTAGGCGGCGGCCCGGGCGGGTTTCGAGATGCCCTTGAGCGAGTGGATCAGGTGGCTTTCGAACGAGGGCATCGCTTCCCGGCAGGCCGAAACGATCACCGGATCGAAGGCCATGAGCACGACCTGCTTCGGATCCGCACCATGTTGGCTCAGGACCTGTTTCAGCGGCTCGATGATCCGCAGCCGGGATTTGATTTCGATGAACAGCCGCTTTCCCGGGGGGAGAATTTCCAACACCTCCGTTAGCAGCGGAATCCGTTCCCCGGCGAACCGTTTGCCCTTCCACGAACCGACGTCGAGGCCCGCCAGCGTTTTCCAGTGGCAGCGTTCCACCCGGTGCTTGATCCCGGCGGTGCGCTTGGTGTCCGCGTCGTGGATGCAGATCACCTGCCCGTCGACGGTGACCCGAAAATCCCCCTCGATGCCGTCAGCCCCTTCTTCCCACGCCTTGCGGAAGGCGGCCAGGGTGTTCTCGGGGGCGGCGTCCGAGGCCCCGCGGTGGGCGATGAACAGGGGGCGGGGCATGACACTCCACTCTAACATCAACCGCCCGGCCCGCAAGCCGGTCAAATTCCGGCCGCTTGATTTTCAACGGGTCCTTTGCTACCGGTGGGAAGCCGGTGAACCGGCGCATGGTCATGAAACGACTTCCCTGGCTGGTGCTCGCCGCCGTCCTGCCGTTGTCCTCGTGCAAGGATCCGGCCAAGTTCACGCGCCCCACCGCCGAGGACATCGGGCGCTACCGGGCGGTCGCGCTGAACGATCTCAAATCGTCCTCCGCCGGGGAAACCTGCGCGATCCTGGTCTATGGTAGCGCCTCGGCGCTCGATGGCGGCGCGGCGGCCCCGGAGATGATCGTGGAAACTGCCGCCGGGCAGATGGTCACCGGATACCTGAAGACGATCGGTGCCACCGAGCTGGTCGTCTCGATCCCGTTCCGGGACGCGAGCGGGGTGATGACCCGGAAGGAGATCGTGGTGCCGCGGCGGATGGTGAAGGAGTTCCGCCTCAAGGAATAACTCCAGCCACCAGTGCGGCGAGGATGGTGTCGAGGCGGGCAAGGTTGTGTTCGCTACGATAAGTCTCGTAGTCGGGGTTCAACGGGCGGTCGTCCCAATCCTTTGCTTCGAAGATCCTCCGGATTGCCTCCAGCGCCTTGGTCGGATCGCCCTCCGGGATTGCCAGCCCGATGCGGTGGCGTTCCACCCGCGCGCCGATGCATTCGCCCGCCGTGGCCAGGGACGGGATGTTGAACTCGGCGGCCTTGGTCAGCGCGCCGCTGCTGCCCTCGAAGCCCTCGTAGGCGGTCCAGGCGATGTTGAAGGTGGAGAACAGCGAGTTGAACTCCGCATCGGTGCCGATCCGCTTCGCCGCGGGGTCGAAGTGGAGGTTGTCCAGCCCGCCCGATTGGACCCGCGCCACGATGCCATCGATGAACGCCTGCTCGTCCGGCTGGAAAAGGTGGCGGCCGAAGACACCGCCACAGACGAAGAACCAGGGCAGCTTCAAGCGATCCGCCTCCACCGCCACCTTCAGCAGCGTGAGCAGGCCCTTGCGCTTTTCCAGCCCGATCAGGCCGATGATTTTCCGCCCTCGGGCCTCGGCGAGCACGGTGCGGGCGAGCGCGGTGGGCTCCGGGGTGATCTCGGTGTTGGTTGCGTCCGGATAGGAAACGACGGGTTGGCCGGTGTAGGCTTCCAGCGAGCCGTTGAAGCGTTCGTCCAGCACGCCGATGCCGCGGCAAAGGTCGCTCCGCATCAGGGCGTCGCCCTTGGCGAGAAACCGGAGCTGGCGCTTGGGCGAGGGAGGCTCCGCGTGATGGTGGTTGCGGAGGTAGAGGCCGCTCCACGGTCGACCGAAGGTGGTGGCGGGCACCTGGGCGACGGGCAGGAACCGCAGGTAGCTGTCGAGGTAGGGGAAGTAGACCAAATCCGCGTGCCAACGGGTCAGCGCCTCGGCCTCGTCCAGGGCATTCGCGGCCCGCCGCCACCGTTGGAAGGTGCGCCATGGGTCGCCTTCGAAGCGGTTGCCGAACCAGCTCCGTTTTCCGGCCGGGAGGTGGTGCATCGAGATGCGTTCCGCTGCATCCGGGATGCCGCGGAAGGCCGCCGCGGTGATCGCGTCGGCGGTGGCTTCGGCGGGTTCGGGGCACAGCCCGATCACACGGGCCCCCGCTTTCAGGAACGACGTCGTGAACTGCGCGAAATACATCGGGTGGTGCCCGTACCACAGCGGGTCGATCAAGGCGATGGTCGGCGGTGGTCCGGCGTGCGCGTTCATCGGAGTGAGGCTGGAGGTGGTGTTTGCGCGGCGTGGATCCATGACGCGCGCACCATGAAGGCCTGCGGCAGACCGGCCATGACGCCGAAGATGATCGCGGCGAGGCGCTCGTCGAAGGGATTCGAGGTGACGCTTTCGCTCACCAGGCACAGCACCGCCACGAAGGGCAGGAACGCCAGCCATTGGTCCGGGCCGGGATCGGAAGCATTGGCGCGGGCGGCCCGCAGACTGGCGAACATGGTGCTGCCGAGCAGCAGCAGGTAGGCACCCACTCCGATCACGCCACCGGAGAACAGCGCGTAGGTCCACAACGAGTGGCCGGCGAACCACACCTCGTGGCCCAGCTCCATTTCCACCGGGTAGACCAGATGGATCTCCGGCATGTAGGCGGGGTCCCAGTAATACGTCGCGCCGATGCCCTTGCCGTGGAGGTAGTGGACCGGATCCTTGTTCAGGATGTGGAGGATCGCATCGGCCTCGGCGCGGCGGGTGAGGTAGGAGATGTCGGACTTCACATTGCGGTCCGAGGCGTGGTGGAACAGGCGCTCGTTCCAGCGCTCCACCAACGTGGGCTCCACCACGAACATCGCCGCCACGCCGAGCACGACCAACCCTCCTGCCACGGCCACCGGCATCAACCGGCGCGGGATCTCGCGGGCGCGGAACAGCCCCCACGCTATCCCGATCAGGTAGCAGAGGGAAACCGCGAGCGCCGAGGCGATCACGGGAAACAGCAGCGAGCGCGTCACGGTGATGAAGATCCCGGTGAACAGCACCCCGCAGCCGACCAGCAGCCGCCAGTCGAAACCACGCCGCAGCAGCACGCAGCAGCCGATCCACGCCGCCAGCCAGTTGTTCGCCGAGCTCTGGACCTCCACCCGCACGGTGTCCAAGGTCACGCCCTTGAAGAGGAAGCCCTGGGCGATCCGCCAGCAGATGTTGGTGCATGCGGCGACGAACACTGGAGCGACGATGCGTGAGGGCGTGATCCCCAGGCAGCCCGCGATGTGGGAGTTCATCATCCCGCAGAGGCACAGCACCAGCGGCAGGATGATCCGCAGCGAGTGTCCCGGTGCCACGCCTTGGAGAAAGGCATTGCCCAGCATGAAGCACAGGAACGCGCCCCACATCAGGAGCGTCCACGCGCCCGGGCGGGTCAGCAGATGACGCCAGCCGTGCCACAGGATCGCCAGTGTCGAGAGCCCGGACAAACCGAGGAACACGAGCTGGTCGAGACCGGCTCCGGCTCCTTCGGCGCGCGCTTCATCGGCGCGGTAGTCCAGGGCGAAGGAGAGCATGAAGACCCACAGCCACAGCTCCACCCGCCCCGCGCTGGCGGCGGCGGGCACCCGGACCGGATCGTCCCCGATGGTGGCGGCATCATTCATCGCGTGGCGAGATCCTCCAAGGCATGGGCCAGGGTTGAACCCCGGTCCTCCCAATGGAAAGCCGCGCGGCAGGCGAACAAGGCCCGGGCCGCGGCGGCGTTGAGAAATTCCAGGTCGTCGATGCGCGCGGCCACCACGTTCGCGAGGTCGGCCGGGGTCCGCGCCACGATGGCGTCCTGGCCGGGATCGACCGGCAGCCCGCTGAGCGCGGGTTCCAGCGCGGCGATGGGAAGCCCGCGGAAGATGTAGTCGAGCGCCTTCAGCTTGAAGCCGCCACCGAGTGCTTCCGGGATCAGTCCGATGCGGGCGTTGGACAGGTATTTGTCCATCGAGGGCACGTTGGCGTGGAACTCCGCCCACGGATACCGTTTGCCCAAGGCGGCGAAATAGGCGGGATCGGCCTTCCCTGCGACCACGAAGTGGATGTTGTGATGGCGGAACGGGCCATCCGCCGCGGCGAGGAACATTTCGAGGTTCCGTCGCTTCGCCAGCCATTCGAAGGCTCCCGCCAGCACCACGCGACGTGGGCTGCCCTTCACGATCGGTGGCGGGGTTTCCACCATCGGGCCCTTGTAGCCGGGCGGCAGGCAGATGGTGGGCTTCGACGGAAACTCGCGCTTGAAGAGGGCCTCATCCCGCGGGGTGATCGCGCTGATGAGGTCGGCGCGTTCGCAGACCGCGCGTTCCAGCCGGGCGTATTTCCAGGCATCCCACGCGAGCGCGGCGCGGAACGGGGGCGAGCCGCCGCGTTCCGAAGCCACCTGCTTGCGCACGGTCGCCTCGTGGTTGTGGGCCAGGTAGGCGACCTTCGGGCGTCCGGGCTCGGGCAGGTGTTTCAGCACCCAGCCGCAGGCGGCCTGGTCGATGATGACCCAGTCCCAGTGGCCTTCCTCGGAGAGCGTCTCGAGGCTGTCCCGCATCGTGAAATTGCCCAGCCGCCAGGCGTCGCTCGGCAGGCGGGAGAACAGTCCGCCGAGACGGCCCTTTGGAATCCAGCCGTGGAGTTCCCAGCGCAGCTTCGGATCGGGCGGTTCCTCCGGTGTGGTGGCGGCGCGGTGGGCCAGCACCGTGACCTTGAATCCCGGATGGGCGGAAAGGGCGCGCAGCAGGCCGCGGGTGTAGATCAACTCGCCGCTGTCGGAAGGGCGCGGGTCCTGTCGGGTGATCCAGAGGCAGCGCATCGGGAGTCGGGTGGCTGAAGGTGGTGGCGTGCCGCCGCGGAACCGTCAGGCCTGTTTCGCGAGGATCGCCTCGAAGGTGGTGGCCGTGGGGCCGATGGAAAAAGTCTTTTCGGCGTAGGCGCGGGCATTGCGCCCGGTTTCCACGCGGCGTGGAGTATCTGTTAGGAGGGTGCCTGCTGCCGAGATAAATCCGTCGAGATCATGCGGCTCCACGGTCACCCCCGCGCCCTCGTCGCGGGTGATGCGGGCGGCCAGGTTGTCGTGCGGCACGGCCAGCAGCAGCGGCCGGCCGGCGCAGAGGTAGCTGAGGGTTTTCGAGGGCACCGAGAAGGTGCCCGCGGCCGGTTCCAGGATGCCCACCAGCACGTCGCCGGTGGCCAGCACCTGTGGCAGCTCGGCGAAGGGTTGGTAGGGCAGGATCACCAGGTTCGGCAGCGTGTCTCCGGCTTCCTTCCTCAGCCATTCCGCGCCGATGCCCTCGGACACCACCACCACGCGCACCTTCGGGTCGCCGGAAAATTTCCTAGCCAGCTCCAGGATCAGCGCCGGGTTGTGTTTCATCCCGATGGTGCCGGAGTAGAGGTAGACGAACTTGTCGTGGAGATCGTGGCGGCGCGCCCAGGCGTTGTCCTTGTCGTGCATCGGCAGCTCCTCGATGAGGGCCCAGTTCGGCACCACCGCCACCCGGTTCGGAGCCACGCCGAATTCCCCGGCGAGGATCGGACCGAAGTCGCCGGTGATCGCCACGATTCGCGAGCTGCGGCGGAATTGGCGTCCTTCCAGGAACCGGTACCACGCGCCCACGGCATGGCCGATGCCCGGCATCTTTTTCCGCAGCAGCTTGTCCACCGCCAGGCTGTAGAAGTCCTGGAGCCAGTAGTAGAAGCGGCCGCCTGCGGCGAGGGTGGCGCGGGTGATCGGCTCCTGGACCTCGGTGGGGGTGTTGCCGGAAAGGACGGCGTCCGGTTTCCACTCGCGGATGAAGGCGGCGGCGCGCTTGCCGTAGCCGATCTCCATGCTGCGGCGGCGGAGGAAGGAGTACTTGTAGCGCGGATAATCCGGATCCATCGGGATCTCATGGAACGCCAGCCCGGGCGCGTCCGTGTCCCGGCGTTTCAGATCTCCACGCGGGGTTTGCAGGTCGCTGGCGAACACGTGCGCGACCTCATGTCCGCGCGCGGCCAGCTCTCGGCTCAGCGCGGTCGGAAAAGCGTGACCGGCGTAGTCGTGGATCAGGATTCTCATGCAAGGGGGGGAGAACGGCTCCGGGTTGGGGGAAGTGAGCCATCCGCCTTCCATTTAACGCGCGCGGGCGATCCGGCGCAATCCTACGGGAAGACGTTACCGGACTTGGCCCGTTATTTCGCAATCTCCAGGCAGGCCAGCGCGAGCGGCAGCCGCTTGGCCGCCAGATCCTGGGTGGGCATGTCGATGTTGAGGGCGAAGGGCGTCGTTTTCCCGTCTGCGGTTTCCAGCCACCCCACCAGCCAGCCGAGCTGGGGCTTGCTGTTGGTGGACCAGCCGGTCTTGTAGCGGACGGTGGCGGTGCCGAGCGCGGTTTTCGGGAGGATCTCCTTCACCCCGGCCACGGCGGCATCGGAAACCGGGAGCTGCCCGCGCAGCAGGCGGCCGAGGAAATCGACCTGCTCCACCGGCGAGATTTCCAGCGGGCCATCGAGCCAGAAGCGGTCGACCACTTGGCCGATCCGGCCGTTTCCATAGTGGAGTTTCGTCACCGAGGCCTGCATCCGCTCCAGGCCCACCCGCCGCGCCAGTTCCTGATAAATGGGCACGGCGGACAGCGGCATCGCTTCGCGCAGTGGCATGTCGTGCTCCCATTCCTTCATCCACTGCGGTTTGCCGCCGTAGGGCAGCACTTCGTCGATGGTTTTGACGGCTCCGGTCTCCAGTCCGATGACGGTGTTCGCGATCTTGAAGGTGGAGGCCGGGATCTCGCGTTTCTTTGCCCGGGCGGGGTTCCAGACCTTCAGGGGACCGGTCGCAGGGTCCCCGAACACGAAGGTGCCGGTGAGGGATTCCTTTCGGAAAGGGGCTTCCAGGGACGCGAGGTTCTGAAGCACGGGTTCCGCGGTGACGACTTCGTTAGGAAAGGCCATCGCCGGAAACAACAAAACGCAGGAAAATGCGAGAACACGCCACATTCTTGGACCCGATACGGTCGAAAAACCCCAAAACAAGCGGGATCGCGTGAATTTCGGGGCCGAGGACGATTGAAAAATCGGCTCTTCACCCCTGCTTGACGGCATGCGGGCTGCTTGCATAATCGCCCGGCCGGGCGGGCCATTGGGGTTCGCTCATCGCATCGCCTCCCAATTGCCGCAAGGCACCCTACACACCATGACCACCATCGCCATCAACGGCTTCGGGCGCATCGGCCGCCTCGTGTTCCGCGCCCTCGTCGAGCAGGGCCACCTCGGCAGCACCTTCAACGTCGTCGCCGTGGGTGACATCGTGCCGGCCGACAACCTCGCCTACCTGCTCAAGTACGACTCCACGCAGGGCAAGTTCGCCGGCACCGTTTCCTCCAAGAAGTCCTCCCCGGAGCTGGAAGAAGACGACGTGCTCGTGGTCAACGGCCACGACATCAAGGTCGTGAGCGCCCGCACCCCGGATGGCCTTCCCTGGAAGGAACTCGGTGTCGAGGTCGTCATCGAGTCCACCGGTCTCTTCACCGCCGCTGACAAGGCCAAGGGCCACATCGTCGCCGGTGCCAAGAAGGTGATCATCTCCGCCCCGGCTTCCGGTGAAGACGCGACCTTCGTGGTGGGCGTCAACGACGATCAGTACGATCCGTCCAAGCACCACATCATCTCCAACGCGAGCTGCACCACCAACTGCCTCGCCCCGCTGGTGCACGTCCTCCTCAAGGAAGGTTTCGGCATCGAGGAAGGTCTCATGACCACCGTCCACTCCTACACCGCCACCCAGAAGACGGTGGACGGCCCGTCCAAGAAGGACTGGAAGGGTGGCCGCTCCGCCGCGATCAACATCATCCCGTCCACGACCGGCGCCGCCAAGGCTGTCGCCCTCGTGTGCCCGGAAGTGAAGGGCAAGCTCACCGGCATGTCCTTCCGCGTGCCGACCCCGACCGTTTCCGTGGTGGACCTCACCGTGAAGACGACCAAGGAAACCTCGCTCGCCGAGATCAAGGCCGCCATGAAGAAGGCCGCCGACACCTACCTCAACGGCATCCTCGCCTACACCGAGGACGAGGTCGTCTCCACCGACTTCATCCACGACAACCACTCCTCGATCTTCGACGCCGGTTCCTCCATCGAGCTGAACTCCACGTTCTTCAAGCTCGTGAGCTGGTACGACAACGAGTGGGGCTACTCCAACCGCGTGATCAACCTCCTCTTCGACGTCGTCAAGAAGGGTCTCTGATCCCCGGCTGACGCCTGATTTCAAAACGGCGGTCCGGTGCTCCGGGTCGCCGTTTTTGCGTTCCACAAGAGGGCTTGCGAAAAGCAAATGGTTCTGGCGAGGAGGGCCGGAAGCGTGTTAGATGGCAACGATGAGGTTCCATCTGCCCGGATTGCGTGGGAAGTTCGTTGCGGCGCTGTTGATCGCCGCGGCGGTGCCGCTGGTGGTGGGGCTGATCGTGCTGGAAACCATCGCCTACCGGGGGATGGTGCGGGAGCGCGGGAAGATGCACCAGATGGAGGCGCTGACGCTGGTGCAGGCGATCCAGCAGGCCTCGAACGAGGAGGGTAAGCTCTTCGCCACCTGGCAGGACGCGGATGCCGCGCTGGTGGAGTTCCTCACGGCAAAGAACCGCGAGCTTTCCAGCCGGGACATCCGCGAGGTGCGGGAGGAAACACGGAGCATCGATGCCTCGTGGCCGTCGTGGGACGTGAACGAGCCGCGCATCCAGGCGACGATCCGGAACCGCGGCGCGGATAGCCTGCGGGAGTTCCTGGCGATCCACCCGGAGGTGGCCGAGGCGCTGGTGACCGACAAGGAGGGTCGGCTGGTGGCCACCAATGAGAAGACCAGCGACTACGACCAGGCGGACGAGGCGTGGTGGCAAAAGGGGCGGGCGCTGCCGAAGGGGCAGGTCTGGACGGATGTGCTGGAGTTCGACGAGAGCTCGCGGGTGTTTTCCCAGGACGTGGTGGTGCCGCTTTACGATGGCGCGGCCTTCGCCGGGGTCGCGAAGATGTCGGTGGACATCACCTCGCTGTTCCGGACGCTGGGATTCGATGGCGAGGCGAAGGGCGAACGCTGGGAAATCGTGCTGCCGGACGGGCGGATCCTGGCCAGCTCTCGGAGTGGCTTTGTCTCGCTGAAGGAATCGGTCGATGCCGACACGCTGTGGGAAATCACCAAGGGCGGCCGCAGCGGTACGGTGCGGCGGGAGGAGGCCGGGGAGTCCCGGCTGTGCGGGTTCATGAAGCTGGGTGAGGAGGGTGGAAAGCCCGGTGGCTACGTGATTTTTTCGTCACGCAGGGACGAGGTGGTGGCTCCGCTGCGAAGGAATCTGGCGTGGGTGGGTGTCGGCTCGGCGCTGCTGGTCGGGCTGTGCGCGCTGGCGGGGTTTGCCTTCATCCGGCGGAAGGTGCTCGCCCCGCTGGAGGTGCTGGGACGGGCCGCGCGCTCGATATCCGCCACCGCGCGGCTGCATCAGGGCGATCGTCCGGATGAGGCGGTGGTGAAGGCGAAGCGGGCCGCGGCGGAGGAGGATCTGCAGCGGATCCAGGCGATCCGGACCGGCGACGAGGTGGAGGCCTTGGCCGGGGATCTGGCGGTGATGACCTCGCGGGTGCTGCGTTACCAACGCGAGCTGGAGGAGGAGGTTTCGGCGAAGACCTCGGTGATTCAGGAGGATCTGGAGATGGCCCGGCAGTTCCAGAACGCCCTGCTGCCCTCCGGGTATCCGGACGTGCCACCGGCGGAGGTGGAAGCCGCACTGCGGCTGAAATTCGCGCATTTCTACCAACCGGCCTCGACGGTGGGCGGTGACTTTTTCGACCTGATCGAATTGGGCGACGATTGCGCCGGGGTGCTGATCGCGGATGTGATGGGCCACGGAGCGCGGTCGGCGCTGGTGACGGCGATCCTGCGGGCGCTGGTGCGGAACAGCACCGAGCAGGCGCGGGACCCGGGAGCGTTTCTCAGCGAGCTGAACCGGCACCTGCACGAGGTGATCGCCCGCAGCGGCCAGACCCTGTTCGTGACGGCGTTTTTCCTGATCCTGGACACCCGGAATGGCAAGGTGTCGTGGGCGGTGGCAGGGCATCCGGCACCCCTGCGGGTGCGCCGTGGAAGCGGCCGGACTCCCGAGCCGCTGTGGGCCGATCCGCCCCGCCAGCCCGCGCTGGGGCTGATGCCGCGGGCCGCCTACCACACCACCGAGTCCCCGCTGCGGACGGGAGATGTCTTTTTGCTCTACACGGATGGGGCGGTGGAGGCGGAAAATCCGGCCGGGGAGGCCTTCGGGGTCGACCGGCTGGCGAAGTGCTTCGATGAGGCGCTGGACGGCCCGATGGCGGCCATGCCGGCGAAAATCGTCTGCGAGGTGACGGCCTTCCAGCGGCGGGCGCAATACGATGACGATGTGTGCCTGGTCGCCGTGGAAGCCGGGAACGGGGGGATGGTGGTGCCACGCGGGGCTTGACTTGGCGGGGGCGCTCGGGCGGGATTTGCCCCGCATGGCCAAACTCTCGATCCGCGATCTCGATGTACAGGGCAAGGAAGTCCTGATGCGTGTGGACTTCAACGTCCCGCTCAAGGACGGCGTCATCACCGATGACACCCGCATCCAGGCCGCAGTGCCTTCGATCAAGCACCTGCTCGCCGGTGGTGCGAAGCTCGTGCTTTGTTCCCACCTCGGCCGCCCGTCCGGCCCGGAAGCGAAGTATTCGCTCGCTCCCGCCGCCGCCCGCCTCGCCGAGATCCTCGGCCAGGAGGTGAAGCTCGCCCCGGATTGCATCGGTGCCGATGCCGCCGCCCTCCGCGCCGCGCTCCAGTCCGGCCAGGTGCTGCTGCTGGAAAACACCCGCTACCACGCCGCGGAGGAAGCCAATGACGCCGCCTTCGCCAAGGAGCTGGCCGGCAGCGCCGAAATTTTCGTGAACGATGCCTTCGGCACCGCCCACCGCGCCCACGGTTCCACCGAAGGCGTGACCCACTACGTTTCCAAGAGCGCCATGGGCTTCCTCATGGAGCGCGAGCTGGAATACCTCGTCGGCAAGCTGGAAAGCCCGGAGCGTCCGTTCCTCGTGATCATGGGGGGCGCGAAGGTGTCCGACAAGATCCAGGTCATCAATGCCCTGATGGAGAAGGCGGACGCCTTCATCATCGGCGGTGCGATGGCGAACACCTTCCGCAAGGCCCAGGGCTACCAGACCGGCAACAGCCGCGTCGAAGCCGACAAGCTCGACCTCGCCCTCAGCATCCTCGCCACCGCGAAGGAGAAGGGCGTGAGCTTCCTGCTTCCGGCCGACACCCGCGTGACGCAGGAGTTCAAGGAAGGCGCCACGACCCAGGTCACCGATCCCTATGAAAAGGGCGGCTTCACCCCGGAAGGCTGGGAAGGCATCGACATCGGCGACGTCGCGATCGACGAGTTCACCGCCGAGGTCGCCAAGGCCAAGACCATGATCTGGAACGGCCCGATGGGCGTGTTCGAGCTCGATTCCTTCGCCAAGGGCACCAAGGCGATCGCCGAGGCGATGGCCGCCAGCACCGGCGTCACGATCGTCGGCGGCGGCGACTCCGTCACGGCCGTGAACAAGTTCGGCCTCGACGACAAGATGACCTTCATTTCGACCGGTGGCGGTGCCTCGCTCGAACTTCTCGAAGGCAAGGAGCTGCCCGGCGTCGCCGCGCTCTCGATTGCCTGAATGATTCCGCGGGCCTTCACGTCGAAGGCCCGCACCCCCGTGAAAAAGCCTCCCTTTCCCCGTATGAGCCGCAAGCCGATTTTCGCCGCAAACTGGAAGATGAACAAAGGTCCGTCCGAAGCGGAAGACTTTGTGAAGAGCATCCTTTCCAAGATCCAGAACCAGCCCTTTTCCTGCGATGTGGTGATCGCTCCGGCTTACATCGCCCTGCCGAAGGCGGCGGAGGCGTTGAACAACCACCACGGCATCGCCATCGCCGCGCAGAACTGCTCGCAGTTCGACTCCGGTGCCTACACCGGCGAGGTCAGCGTGGTCATGCTCCGTGAGCTGCTGGTCCACTACGTGATCCTCGGCCACAGCGAGCGCCGCGCGATCTACGGCGAGACCGACGAGGTCATCAACGCCAAGCTCAAGAAGGCCCGCGAGGCCAACCTGCGCCCGATCTTCTGCATCGGCGAAACGCTCCAGGAGCGCGAGGCCGGCAAGCTGGAGTCCGTGCTCCGCACCCAGATCACCGAAGGCCTCAAGGGCTTGTCCGAAAAGGACATGACGGAAACCGTCGTCGCCTACGAGCCCGTCTGGGCGATCGGCACCGGCGTCACCGCCACCTCCGAGCAGGCCCAGGAGGCCCACGCTTTCGTCCGCTCGGTGATCGCGGACATCTACGGCCCGGAAACCGCCGCCAAGGTCCGCATCCAGTATGGCGGCAGCGTGAAGCCGAACAACGCCGCCGAGCTGATGGCCTGCCCGGACATCGATGGCGCGCTCATCGGCGGTGCCTCGCTCGATCCCCAGAGCTTCCTCGACATCATCCACAACGGCACGGTAGAGAAGTGACCATGATCCGGTCGCTTCTCGTCCTGCTCGGCGTGGCCTTGCTCGCTTCCTGTGCCTCCACCCCCGGCAAGGACTGGGGGACGGGGGATCCGCTCGAGCAGATCGCCGAGCCCCATCGGGGCGGTCCTGAACTCCACGGGGAAATCGGGGTCGATACGCAGGTGGGGTTCTGAGGAATCATTGGAGAGGGAAGATCCGGTTGCTGGATTTACAATCCGGCAACCGTAGGAGTCCGGTGATGTCGGACCTTTCCTTGAATGGACAGCCGGACCCGTTGTGGGAGCGCTGGCTTGAGCTTTCGAGAGTGCGTGCCGAGGAGCAGGATCATGAGGTTCCGCCTTGGCAATCGACGAATGGGAGGGTGAGAACCGCTTGGCTGGATCTCACCCAACCCGGGAACTTGGCGGCGCTGGAGGTTTGGGGGGCTGCCCTTGGAGAGATGAACCCGGTGGCAGCAGAGGCGTCGCAGAAGGCAATCGAGGTCTGCCGGGAACGATCTTCCGGACAGGCTGGGTGAGAGGGGTGGCGATTTTACCGCTCGATGAATTCCAATAGGCGGGGGGATGCTTCGTTTTGAAAGCGGACCCGCAGCAGCTTTTCCGCGGCATCGTGGTCGAAGGTGGTAAGCGGCTGTCCGCCTAGCAGGACGCTCTTCGGGGCTTGTTCGCAGGCGATCAGCACGATGGCATCTGTGTTGCCGACTCCCTCCACGGTCCAAGCGGGGTGTCCCTTGTTGGGAGCGGGCAGGGCCTTGCAGGCGGAGGCGAGGATCCGGGTGCCGGTTCCGGTGAGCTTGTCCAGATCCATCAGGAAGCAGCGGCTGCCGGGCGCGAGGTCGACGGTTCGCCGGATCTTCAGTTCCGGATCGAAGATATCCACCAAGCGTCCGCGCAGGGTTTTCACCTCGCCGCCGATGCTTTCATCGAGGCCCGCCCCGATCCAGTAGGGGCCGCGGCGCAGGGCGAGGTGGTTGGTTTCCCTCCACGTGCCGCCGCCTCGTTCGACGGCTTTTCGGATGACGGAGGCGAGCAGCGCATCCGCCTCCACGCTGAGGGCGAGGCCCACGGGATTCCGCTTCAGCCAGATCACCGCACCCTTGCCGATGGGAGCTTCGTTGGTGTTGGCGAAATCCTCGTCCTTCACGCCGAGCGTTTGGAAAAGGTGCTGACGGGGCAGGGTGGTGGTCTTCCCGCCCTCGTTCCACCACTCCTTCACGCGGTTGTAGGGATCGGAGTCGTCGTCGATCATCACCAGCACGCCGCCTTGTTCCACCCACGCGGCCAGCGGTGCGTGGACCTCCGCGCTCATCGGCTTCTGGCCTTGGTAGCTCAGCATCAGGACCTTCATGCCATCGAGGAAACCGGCGTGCGCGATGTTCTCCAGTTGCACCGGCGTGACCGGGATGCCGCGTTTCACCATCGGCAGCGCCTGTCCGTAGAAATGCGCCATGTTGGGATCGCTCGGCGTCGGTTGCTCGCGCTGGAACATCAGCGAGTCGCTGACCAGCACTCCGATCCCGGGGGTGCCGGCCTCCCATTGGAGGTCCGGCTGCTTCATGCTGTTGAGCGCGTTCATCACCACCTGGAGTTCCGTGGCATAGTCGGGCGGAATCGACTTCCGGTCTTCCGGCTTGGCACTCTTCGGATACTTTCCCCCGAAGATCCGCTCCGGCCACGGCGCAACCTCATAGCTGGAAACATCCGGCTGGAGCAGGGAGGCCACCAGGGTCGATTCCCAGTTGGTGCGGTAGTCGGTCCAATCGTGCCGCGGATTGTCCTCCACCGGATCGTTCAGATACCAGACGCCCCGGCCGGTGGCGCGGACGAGGTTCTGCATCGCTCCGTATTCCAGGAAGGCGGTTTCGAAGGTGCGCTCCTTGCCGACGCCGCGGAAATGGTTCGGCGTGCGGGAGGTGCCGGTCCAGACTTGGGCGATGTAGCCGTCGCAGCCGTTGAGCGTCGCCAGGCTCGATTGCGGGCTGACGATGCACCAGTGGGCGTAGTTGATCAGGCTGTGGGTCGGGACGTAGCAGCGGACCTTTGAACCGGTCTTCCGGTTGAACTCCTGGACGTGGTCGAACACCTGCTGCAACGCACGACGATAAAGATAGTACTTCAGCTTCGAGGATCGCCACTGGCCGTCCACGGAGAGGTGCGGCGGCTGCCAGGGTTCCTGGTAGTAGTCCTGCCACTCGCGCTTGAAAGCTTCCGAGTAGCCCGCGCGGGCCCAGAATTCCGGCTCCTCCAGATGGATCGCCTCGGCTCCGGCATCGAGTGCGCGCTGCACGCCGGTAGCGAGATAGGTGCCGTAGTTCGAGGTCGGGCACATGTAATAGACATCCCCGCCGTGGCCGATCTTTTTGCCGTTCTTGTCGGTCTGGGCATTGTCCTCGTGGTTCACTCCATCGAAGCGGCCATAGAGATAGTCCTGGTAATTGCCCCAGGCCACGCCGGTCATCACATGGACCCGGTAGCCTCGTTCCCGCCAGCTCTTGATCCGGTCGGGGAGCCCCGCGTCGATGCCATAGACCAGAGCGACGTCGGAACGCAGGTTGCCGTTGGAATTCCAGGCTTCGGAGGTCTGGAAACACGTGCGTTCCGCGACGGCGGCCGGGTCGCTTGGAAATGGCGGAGGAGACTCGGCGCGGGCGAGCACCGGGAGGGCCAGCAGGGCGGTGGAAAAGAAGGCGGGTAAACGCATGAGCACGGGGAAATACCGCCCTGGAAACCGGATTCTTCCGCGGAATAACCCATTGGAATTGCTTGGTTTCCCGGTTCCGGAAACTCGTGCGGTTGCCATTTGCCGCGGTCTCGGCTACCCAACCGCTCCACCGCATGACTGACGCCCCGACCGAAGCCGCCGCCAAGCACCTGGAAGTGATCGCCCGTGAGACCGGGATCAACGCCCGGTCCGTTGCCGCCACCGCCAAGCTGCTTGCCGAAGGGGGCACCGTCCCGTTCATTTCCCGTTACCGCAAGGAGCAGACCGGTTCGCTCGATGAAGTTCAGATCACCACGATCCGTGACCGCATGCTCCAGCTCGCGGAACTCGACTCCCGCCGCTCCGCGATCCTGAAGTCCCTGGAGGAGCGCTCGCTGCTTACGCCGGAGCTGAAGAAGAAGGTTGAGGCCGCCGCCACCATGACCTCGCTGGAGGACGTGTTCGCACCCTACCGCCCGAAGCGCCAGACCCGTGCCACCAAGGCGAAGGAGCGCGGCCTCGAACCGCTGGCCGATTGGATTTTCGAAAACCAGAACTCGGACCCGGCCGAGGAGGCCACGAAGTTCGTGGACGCCGAGAAGGAGGTGCCGACCGCGGACGACGCCCTCGCCGGTGCCCGCGACATCATCGCCGAGCGGGTGACCGATGACGCCGCGCTGCGCGGCCGTGCCCGCCAGCGCTATGAGGAGGAGTCCACCGTGTCCTCGAAGGTGATGTATGGGAAGGAAGAGGACGCGGAAGCCGCGAAGTTCCGCGACTACTTCGAGTGGAGCGAGCCATTCAAAAACATCCCGTCCCACCGCATGCTGGCGATCCGCCGTGGTGAAAAGGAAGGGTTCCTCCTCATGCGCGTGGAGGTCCCGCTGGAGCGCGTGACCGGTCTGGCGATGTCGGATTGGGTGAAGGGCTCGGGCAAGTCCGCGGACCAGGTCCGCATGGCCGTCGAGGACGGCTGCAAGCGCCTGCTCATGCCGTCCATGGAGACGGAAATGCGCCTGCTCGGGAAGAAGCGCGCCGACGAGACCGCCATCCAGGTGTTCGCCGAAAACCTCCGTGAGCTGCTGCTGGCCTCGCCGCTCGGCGAGAAGCGCCTGCTCGCCATCGACCCCGGTTTCCGCACCGGCTGCAAGACCGTCGTCCTCGACCGCTCCGGCAAGCTCCTCCACAACACGGTCATCCACCCGACCGCTGGCTCGAACACGCAGCTCTACGAGGCGGCCGTGGAACTCACGACCCTCATCAAGAAGTTCGATATCGAAGCCATCGCGATCGGCAACGGCACCGCCAGCCGTGAAACCGAGGCCTTCGTGAAGAAGCTCAAGCTGCCGTCCTCCATCGCCGTGGTGATGGTGAACGAGAGCGGAGCCTCGATCTACTCCGCTTCCGAAGTGGCCCGCGAGGAATTCCCGAACCACGATGTCACCGTGCGCGGCGCGGTCAGCATCGGCCGCCGCCTGATGGACCCGCTCGCCGAACTGGTGAAGATCGATCCGAAGTCGATCGGCGTGGGCCAGTATCAGCACGACGTCGACCAGCGCGCGCTCAAGGCCAGCCTCGATGACACCGTGATCAGCTCCGTGAACGCCGTGGGCGTGGAGCTGAACACCGCGTCCAAGCAACTGCTCTCCTACGTCTCCGGCCTGAACAGCTCGCTCGCCGAGAACATCGTCGCTTTCCGCAACGAGAACGGCGCCTTCACCTCCCGCGCTGATCTGAAGAAGGTGCCGCGCCTCGGTGACAAGGCCTTCGAACAGGCCGCCGGCTTCCTCCGCGTGCGCGGTGGCGGGCATCCGCTGGATTCCTCCGCGGTGCACCCGGAGCGCTATCCGCTCGTCGAGCGCATGGCCTCCGATCTCGGCTGCAAGGTGGGCGAGCTCATCGGCAACGAGGCGCTCCACAAGAAGGTCGACCTCCAGAAATACGTCGAGGGCGACGTCGGCCTGCCAACCCTGCGCGACATCCTCGCCGAGCTTGGCAAGCCGGGCCGCGACCCGCGCGCGAAGTTCGAGCTGTTCGAGTTCGCCGCCGGCGTCGAGAAGCCCGCCGACCTTTCCCCGGGCATGAAGCTGCCGGGCATCGTGACCAACGTGACCGCCTTCGGGGCCTTCGTGGATGTCGGCGTGCACCAGGACGGCCTCGTCCACGTCAGCCAGCTTTCGGACCAGTTCGTCCGCGACGCCAGCGAGGTGGTGAAGGTCGGCCAGAAGGTCAATGTCACCGTCGTCGAGGTCGACCTGAAGCGGAACCGCATCGCGCTTTCGATGAAGTCGAAGCCGGAGATGGAAAACCGCCGCAGCGCTCCGGGCGACCGCGATGACAACCGCCGCGGTGGCGGTGGTGGCGGCCAGCGCTTCCAGCGCGACTCCCGCCCGCAGCAGGGTGGCGGTGGTGGTGGCAACGACTGGTTCAGCCAGGCGATGAACAACGCCAAGAAGAAGTAATCCCGAAACGGGGGAAGCTTGAGTCCGGTCGGGATCGAATCAATATCCACAGGCCGGACCAAGCAAAGGGATGAAAAGACTGACGCTCCATATTCTCGCCATCTTCCTGTGTTCGGTCGTGTTCGCGCCGATCTGGGTGGCGGGCAGGAATGTATGGGTCTTCGTGGGCGATCCCCAGTCCCCGATGCTCGATGTGTCCCTCTTCGTGGCTGGGTTGCTGATGCTCTTGTTCAGCGTGACGGTGCTCGCACCGGTGGCCTCCATTTCCGTGTATTTGAACGAGCACCGGTTCGATTTTCCCGTTTGGCTGGAGCCAGCGGTGGTGATTGGCATTCTCGCCGTTTATCTCGCGCCGGTGGCCTGGTTGGTCGGGCGTTCGTGGTTACCGGCTTATCTTGGCTTGCTGCTTTTTCTCGTGCTCCCGGTCCTCCTGTATTGGGCCATGTTGAGGGCGGGTTTTCTCGACCGATACGAGGTTTGAAGCCTGGGGATTGGGGTGGCTTCCTGCCCCCGGGAGTGCCGGAGCTGTCCCGGAAGCTGCCTTCGATTGTTTATTGCCCGCGACGCTGGCTCCCGTTAGCGTCGCGGCATGCGTTTGAAATCCGCTCTCCTCTCCCTGCTTGTTTCCTGGTCCTCGGCCCTGCCGTTGGTGGCCGCGGTTTCGATGCCTGCCGAACCCAATGCGGGGCTCACCAAAAAGGCCGAGGGACCGGCCAAGGACGCCCTTGAAGCCTTCAAGGACGGCCGTTTTGCGAAGGCCGTGGAGCTGGCGAAGCCGCTGGTGGAGCAGGGCAATGGCGATGCCCTCTATCTGATGGGTTATGCCCATGAAACCGGCCAGGGCGCGGATGCCTCGAAGGAGAAGGCGCTGGAGTTTTACAAGAAGGCGGCTGCCACCGGCCAGAAGGACGCCACCTACCGCATGTCCTTCATCCTGCTCGCTTCGGAGGACGAGAAGGAGCGCACCCAGGGCCGCGAGGCACTGGAGAACGCCGCCAAGGACGATCCGGCCGTGGCCGGCCGCATCCTGGGCGAAGCCTGGCTGCGCGGCCGCCTGAGCAAGGAGCCGGATTACGAGAAGGTCCTCTTCTGGTGGGGCCGCGCCGCGGACGCCGGTGATCCGCCGTCCCTGATGCTGCTGGCCCGCCTTTACGAAGGCCAGTTCGGGTTCCCGGAGAAGAAGGACCTGAAGAAGGCCAATGACACCTACCGCAAGGCCGCCGGTCTCGGCGACGCCGGTGCCATGGTGGCGCTCGGTTCCCGCCTGCTCAATGGCCCCGAGGCCAATCGCAACGAGAAGGAAGGCCGCGAGTGGATCAAGAAGGCCATCGAGGCCAAGGAATACTCCGCCTATCTGGCGCTCGGCGATTTCGAGGAAAACGTGAAGAAGGACCCGAAGGCCGCGCTTGAGACCTATCGCAAGGGCGATGATGCCGGTCAGGTGGATTGCACGCTCCGCACCGCCCAGGCCTATCTCGAAGGCAAGGGCACCGAGAAAGACGAGGACCGCGGGGTGAAGCTGCTGGAAAAGGCGGCGACGGCGGGCAGCGCTCCGGCCCATCTCCGTCTCGCCGTGTCGCGGCTCTCGCTTGAGAAGCCCGCTCCCGCCGATCTTTCGATCGGCTACGGCCACCTCCTGTCCGCCGCCGCGGGTGGTTTGCCGGAAGCGCAGAACGAGCTCGCCCTGTTCTATCTCTCCCAGAAGCTCGGTGGCGTCGCCGATCCGGTGGCCGCCGTCGCCTGGCTGACCCGCTCGGCGCAGGGCGGCTATGCTCCGGCGCAGAACAACCTGGCCACCATGTATGAGCGTGGTGCGGGTGGCGTGCAGCAGAACATGGCCAATGCGGGGCAGCTTTACTCGCTGGCCGCGAACCAAGGTCACGGCCCGGCCACCTTCGCGCTCGCGCGTTTGTTCGCCACCGGCACCGGGATCAAACAGGATCTCCCGAAGGCCTGGGCGCTGGCCACGCTGGCGGCCGAGCGCAAGCAGGAGGAAGGTGAGAAGCTCGCGAAGGAACTGGATGCCAAGTTCACCCCCGAGCAGAAGGCCGAGGCCAAGAAGGCGCTCGAGGACATCAAGTCCGACAAGCCCGCTCCGAAGGCGGAGGCTCCGAAGAACGGCAATGGCGCGAAGCCGGCCGCGGGCAAGCCGTGAGCCACGAGGTTATTCCACCGGACACGCTCCTGGGGGCCTACGCCCAGGGCGTGTTTCCGATGGCGCATGAGGGCGAGATCCTGTGGTTCTCGCCTGAAATGCGCGGAGTCATCCCGCTGGACAGGCGGTTCCACATCCCGCACGGCCTGAAGCGGGCCCTGCGAAAGCATCCCTTCGAGATCCGTTGGGACACGGCCTTCCGCGAGGTGATGACGGGTTGCTCGGAGCGTCCGGAGACGTGGATCGATCCACGGATCGTGGAAAGCTACTGCGCCCTGCACGAACGGGGATTCGCCCACTCGGTGGAGTGTTGGGACGACGAGGGATTGCAGGGTGGTCTCTACGGCGTGGCCCTAGGGCGGGCGTTTTTCGGGGAGAGCATGTTTTCCCGGAAGACGGACGCTTCGAAGATCGCGCTCGTCCATCTGGTCGAGCGATTGCGCACACACGGGTTCACGCTGCTTGATACCCAATGGCTGACCAGCCACCTCGCCACCTTCGGCGCGTTCGAGGTGCCCCGGAAGGCCTATCTAAAGCTCCTGAAGGAGGCGCTCACGGACCTTCTCAAGTGAGGCCCTCCTACCAGCCCTTTTCGCCCCGCAGCTCCATGAAGGCGGGATCGTAGAGGTTGAACTCGATGCGGTTGAAGGCCGAGGTCTTGAAGGTGGCGGTGCCGAAATTCTGGCTGTAGCCGGTGAGGGTGTCCGCAGTGGACGAGTCCAGGCGGAAGACCACGCGGCTGCCATCCGGGAACCAGGCGCGGATGTCGCCATCCCGGATCTTCGGGCTTTCCGGATCCACTGGCTTGAGGGAGATCGTCTTGAGACGGGATACCGGCAGGTCGATCTCGCTGAAGCGGGTTTTCACCTTCATCAGGCCGTCCTTGATCGAAAGCACGTCCCCGGCGAGTGAGTCGCCGTTCCGCAGCATCATCCGGCCGGATTCCACTTCCTTCGACTTGGCCTCCTTGGCTTCGTTCTCCTGCTGTTCGGCCGCATTCAGATCCTCCGTCTCCGGCATCTGGTCGATCACTCCATCCCACGCGGAGATTTCGATCCGGGAAATACGGATCGAGCTGCCATCTTCGGTGACGAAGTGGATGTTTCCTCCGGTCGGGACGTCCCGGGCATCGGGATCGTTCCACACCACCACCGAGCGGCCTTCAACGATGAGATTGAAGACGCCTTTTTTCCGGTCGACGCAGAGTTCGACCCGCGCCTTCTCGTTCTCGCTGAACTCCGGGATGTTCTGCGTCTGGGGGCCGAGCACGATCGAGCCGCTCTCGGATTTTTTCCGCAGCGAGGCGTAGCGGCGCTGCATCATCAGCTCGTAGCAGTGCCGGGGATTGACGGTGCCGGGAGCGTCCGAGGCGAAAACGAATTTCAGCCGCAGGGCCGAATGCCATTCCAGGGTGAAGCCGATGCGGCACAGGTCCGGGAGCTTCACGTCCCGCGAGATGCCGCCTTGGGATCGCGATTGCAGCGCGCCGGATTCGAAGAACCAGGGAGCGGGCTTGTCCTTCTGGCGCTGCGAGTTTTCATCGATCGTCCAGCCATCGATGGAATCCGGTCCGCGGAACAACAGCTTCGGGCGGTCCTCGATGTGCACCGTTTCCACCATCGGGCGGTTCAGGGTGAGGCGCCCTGCGTACCAGGTGTCCAGTTCGATCGTCTTGTCCGTCACCGATGCCAGTTGGCCGCGGAGCGTGTCGCCGTTGGTGAGGGCTACCACGGCTTCGTAGTTCGCCGTCGATTCGGGAGTGGCAGCGGGCAGGTTCAGTTCCTGCACCTTGCCCATCATGAACGAAGCGGGACGCTCCAGCAGTGGCGATTCCCAGATAATGCGTTCCTTGGAGATGGAGGAAAGCCCGCCACCCAGTTGGTCGTGGTTCGAGAGCAGGATGGTCCCATTGGAGGCGGCCCCGGCGGGAAGCATGGCCGTCAACAGAAGGGCGGTCAGGTGCTGGAGTTTCATTCCTGGGATTCCTTTGGGTCCGGGGTGAAGCCGGCCTGTTCGATCGAGGCCACGGAAGAGCGTTTCAGGGACAGGGCGCCGAGCCGCGCGTGGCGAGCCTCGATGCGATTGCCGGAGAACGAGCAGGAGTCGACCTGCAGGCTACCGCCTCCCTGTAGGCGTAGGAGAAACGGGGAAGGGGGAGGGGCGGGCTCCGTGTTCTTGGGAGCCTTGAAGAACACCGTCGATACGTTCCGGGCCGGAATGGTCATCGGTTGCTCCAGCACCGGGCTTTTGAATGACAGCACGGTTTTGCCATCGGCGGGAGTGCGGATGGACTCGAGCTTGCCGCTGTAGCGATCACCGTCGGCGAAGATGAGCGAATCACTGGTGGTGTCACCGCGGTCCTCGGTGCGGTAGCGGTCGCTGTCCGCATCCCAGGAGGTGATGCGGAGATTGCTGACCGTTTGCTCGGTGTCGCCACCGGCATTGGTGGAGAAGGAGAGGCCGCCGCCCGCGGGCGGGTCCTTCACCGGATCGGCGCGGTGGCCTTCCAGCACGCCGTCGACGAGCAGCCACAGCTCCGAACGGCCGCGGTTCACGCGGATCTCCACGTCCATTCTGGAGTTCGGGAACGAGTCCGGCTGGCGGTTGTTGTTGAGCTGGATGAGCGTGGTCGAGGCACCCGGGCGTTGCCCGCCCAGGCGGCGCAACTCGATGCCGCCATTGTTGAACTGAAAGGCGTAGCGGCTGACGGTCGGGGAATCGGAGTCCGGCAGATCGGCGAAGGTCGCCTGGAAGTTCGGGTTGCCGCGCCAGGAGAGCGTGAAACGGATCGCGAACTGGTCGGGCAAGTCGAACGAGCGGGACATCCGGCCGCTGCCGTTGCAGGTAAAGCGGTTGTCCTGGGATTTCCACTTGTCGTTGGTCCAGCCTTCCAAGCCGGTGACCCCGTCGTAGAGCACCTTTTCCTCGTGGATGCCCAGGTCCATCGTGCTGAGGATCGCGCGGGGGATCTTCAGGTCCCCGGCAAAGGAGGTGGCGACCATCAAGGTCGAGTCATCCATGCTTTTCAGCTCGCAGGGCAGGTGGTCGCCGTTCTGCAGCGTGAGCCGGGTGCCGCCCGGTGCCGGGGTCTCGTTGGTTTCCGCGAAGACCACGCGCTTCACCGCGCCGGGTTTCAGCGACAGTGGCTCGGACGCCACCGGGGACTCGATTTGAACGCCTCCGCCCTCCGTGATGGCGGTGACCTTCCCGGAAAGCTTCGAGGAGCCGTCCAGGACGATTTCATCCGCGGTGGCGTTGGCCATCGCCAGCAGGACCATCCCGCCCGCGAGGCGTGCGAGGCGGTCAGAACTGGGCATCCCAATCATCGAGAAAACTGTTGGAGTTTTTGAAATCGAGCATCACGGCGTAGTCGAGGTCGACCTTGGTTTTTCCGACCACCGGGGAGGTGAGGATCAGGCTCGAGCCGGTGCCTTCCTTGGTGGCTCCGGACAAACGGCCGAACGGGAGAAAGCGCACTTGGACCTGGTTCGAGGTCGGTTCCTGGGCCTTCGCCAGGCGGTTGCGGGCGAAGCGCACTTCGGCGACGTCATCCATGGGGAACTCGACGGCTCCGTAGCGGCCCTTCAACTGGAGCTTCCCTTTCGCCAGCCCGGTGACTTCTCCGGAAAAGCGGTCGGTTCCATTCGAGAGCAGGACGATGTCCATGTCGTTGGTCTGGAGGCTGCGGGCGGCATCGGGCATGCCGTTCCACTCCGCCACCACCAGGTCGGAGATGCGCACCGGGGCATTGGCCATCTGCCCGGGTGCGGACAAGGTCTGGACCTGGAAGCCGATGGCACCGCCGCGGCCCGCGTAGCCATCGTCGCCCTCGCCCGTGCCTTCGGTCCACTGGGCGGCGAACTCGTCGTTGATGAACAGGGCGATCTCCCCGTTCTTGCGGTTGCAGCGGATCTCGACCGTGGCCTCGCCGGATTCCGGCAGGCGGGCGTTGGTGGCGCTCGATTGGATGCGCTCTAGGACCGGCTTGCCGTTGTCGTCGTATCCGCAGCGGTTCAGGATCACGTAGCCGGGATAAAGGTTCATCACGTAGGCATTGCCGAACATCATCGGCAGGCCGGGGCCGTTGTCCGGACGACCTTGCCCGTTCTTCGCGTCGTCGGCCGCCTTGTCCGGCTTCTTGAGGTCGGCGTGGAAGGCGATCGCCAGCGCGAGCCGCGATTTCCACGCGATCTGGAACCGGACCATCGCCCGGTCCGGCATGTGCACATCCCGGGTGAGCGCCGTGGCACCCTGCCGGTGGTACCACGCGCCGCTGGAGTAGGACCACGCGGGCAGCTTTTTCTCCTCCGGTGGATCGTCCGCATGATCGGCGTCCTTGCGGTTCCCGTTGGCTTTCACGGCCGGAGGTTCCTCCTGCTCGGGGGCGGTGAGGTTCCATCCTTCTTCCGAGAACGGGCCGTTGAAGAGGAGTTTTCCACCCAGGGGATTCGGGGAGATCATGCTCACGCTCGCCCGCGGAATCACCAGCGGACCGGCGAAGACGGTGTCGATGGAGACCTCGTGGGCGTCCATCGCGGTGATGGTGCCCGGAATGCGGTCGCCATTCACGAGGCTGACGCTGGAAAGGTCCGGAAGCGGTTTCGCGGGGCGGGCGGAGCGGAGCACGACCTGGCGGAGCTGGGTGACCTTGAAGTCGACGGGGGCGTCCACGTCGTCCCGCTTCCACACCACGGCCGGGCCTTCCTTCAGGCCGCCGAAATGCCCGTCGAGCCGGTTCCCGTTGGTGAACCGCAGGAGATCGGCGGACGCGGCTTCTTCCGCGGAGTGGACCGGGGAGATGCCGAGCAGCAGGGCTGGAAAAAGGCGCTTCATTTCTCGTAGATCGGCAGGAACCGATAGTTCAATGCCAGCGAAAGCAGGGCTCCGGCGGTGCTGAAGGAACCGCCCTGGCTGCCGGGCCACGACCCGTCCCGGTTCTGGAGCGTGGCCATGTAGCGGATGTTGCGGGCGTTCCAGTCGCGCCAGACGGTCTCGTCCGCGTGGAACAGCGCCTGCGACATATAGTATTCGTAGTAGTAGGGGTAGTAGCGGTCCCGGTAGTCGAGGTTCTTCTTCAGGTATTCCAGGCTGGCCTTGTATTCCTTCGAGTCCTTGCTCTTCGCCAGCGAGAGGCAGAGCGAGCCGATCGCGGTGAGGGTCGGCTTGCTGCCGCCCGCGGAGGTGTAGCCGTAGCCGCCGTCGTTGTCCCGGTTCTTGGCCAGGTAGGCCAGGCCCTTGTTGATGGAGTCGTCCGGCACGCCGAGTCCCGCGTTGCGCGCGGCGAAGAGGGCCACGATCTGGCAGCCGGAGACGGTGGTGTCCGCGTCCTTGCTGTCCGGCGTGTAGCGCCAGGCGTTGAAGCGGGAGTTGCGCTTCTGGGCGCTGAGAATCAGGTCCACGGCCTTCTTCAGGGCCGGGGCGATCTTCGGGTTGTCGACCACGCCATAGGCCTCCGCCAGGCAGAGCGTCGAGAACCCGTGGTTGTACATGCTGTTCCCGATGTAGCCGTTGTTCGCGTTCTGCTGGGACAAGATGTAGTCGAGCCCCTTGCGGATGTAGGGGGCGTTCGGGCCCACGTTCGGATCCTCGCCGTGGGCGAGGAAGGCCAGCACGCACAATCCGACCACGGCGGGTTCGGATCCGACGTTGTCGGTCCACGAGCCCTGCGCGTTCTGGTTTTTGGCGAGATACTGCAAGCCTCGTACGTACATCGACTCCACCTGCGCGGGGATGGTGTCATCCGCGCGCCGCGGCAGGTCCTGGCCGCGGGCGGCCGTCACGAGGAAAAGGAGTGGCAGGAAGAATCTCATTTCGCGAGTTTGTCGGCCCCCCGGTTGTAGGCGTCCAGCGCGCCGCGGAACTCCTCCGGCAGGGCTTTGCCCGCGGTCCCTGCGGCCTTCGGCACGCGGCGTGGCTCCGGTTTGCCGTCGCCGCCGTTTCCAGTGGTGGAGTTGGCGCTGTCGGACAGGCCGTGGACGCCGCCACCGCCGGTGTCGCCGCCTTGCTTGCCTTCCTTCGGCGGGCCTTCCTGGTCGCCCGGCTGGGGCTTTCCGGCCATGCGTTCGAGCATGTCCATCATCGCGCCGCCGGCCTGACTCTGGCTTTGGTCCTGTCCCTGGCCTTGGCCGCTCTGTTGCTGGCGGGCCTTGGCGGCTTCCAGGATCTTTTCGATAACCTCGGTCTGGGCGGCGATGGTCTCGCCGCCGGTGTCCTGGTCCATCAGCCGCTCGGTGGCCTCGCCCATGATGTCCTCGCACTCCTTGAGGAGGTCGATGACCTTCTTGACGGTCTGCTCCAGCGCGAGCTGCTGGACATCGGCGGAGAGCTCGTCCTGCCGGGTCGCGAGTTTGCCTGAGCCAGCCTTGTGGTCGTCATCCGCGGTCACCACGGTGTCGTCCGCCTTGGCAATCGCCTGTTTCGCCGGTGCGGCGTCACCCTCCGCCCACAGCGGAGCCGTGGCGACGAGCATCATGGCGAGCAAGTGTCGGGTTTTCATGGCTTGGCGGGAGCGGGTTCCTGGTTGGCGCGCTGGAATTGTTCCAAGGCACGGGTTTGCGAGCGGATGTCCATTTCCTGCTGCACCATCTTCATGACACGCAGCATGAACTCGAAATCCTCGTCCTCGGAGTTTCCTCCGCCGTTGCCGCCACCGCCGCCGCCCGGTTGGTTCATGTCGCCTTCCAGCTTCTTCGCCCACTCGGCGAGCTTGGTGGACCAGTCCTTGGCGCCCTCGGTGGCGGTGAAGCTTTTCGCGGTCTGCAGCCGGGCGCGCACTTCCTCCAGTCCGATGTCGATCTTGGAATCGCGCATCTCGTCGAGGATCTGCTTGAAGGTCTCCTTCTCCGTCCGCGTGTAGTAGTGGCCCAAGTCCTCCTGGATCCAGCGGACGTCGGAGGCGGTGTCGGATTGCTGGCGCACCGATTCGTTCAGCAGCCGCTGGTCGGCGGGGTCGATCTCGGAGGCTTTCAATCCGAGCAGCACGTCGTGCTTCCGCACCAGCGTGGTGGCGATGCCGTCTTCCTCGGAGGCGGCCTTCTTCAAGCGGCTGACGAAGGTGCCGGCCTCGAAACGGCGGTTGGCGTCGTTCGCCTTCTCGATGGCGGCCTGCATTTTCTCCACGGCTTTCTGCTGCTCCTTCACCGCGTCCTCCACGTCCTTCTTCGTCTTCTCGGGCGTGTTGGTTTCCTCGGTCGAATCGCCGAGCTTGGAGTCGACCTTCGGCATGTCCTGCTTGGACAGCTCCTGCATCGACTTGAGTGACTCCGCCATCTTCTTGAGCGTGTTCTTGTCGATCTGGCCGTTGCGGGTGGAGTCCTTCATGAGCTGCTCCATGCGTTGGGACAGCTCTTCCATGCGGCGGGTGTTTTCCGTTTCCGCCTGCTGCTGGGCATCGAGGCGGTTGCGGTTCTCGTCCTTCTGGAGGTCGGCTCCATCCAGACGCTGGAGACGCTCGTTTTCCTCAAGCTGGTTGCGCTCGCGGCGGGCGAGGTCCTCCAGCTCGGTGATCGAGCGGTCGAACTGGTTCTTCAACATCTGCGCGTGCTCGTCCCGGGTCAGCACGTAGAGCGTGACCGGCTCCGAATAGGCGCGCGGCCGACCGGGGAGGAAATCCTCCGAATAGGCGCGCAGGGTGAGTTTCTGCGGCCCGATGCCGAAGGCCGCGGGCGAGAACGCCACCGGACCGGAAAAACGCCGCTGCTCGGTGCCGCCATCGCTCAACTTCATGCCGCCGCTCGCGGGGGCTTCGTCGGTGGGCCGGGTGAACTCGCCCGTCCACTCGATGCCCGCGACCTTCAAGCCGAAGTCATCCTCGGCGAGCACTTCCATGTCGAGCGTCTCCTCCGGGAGCATCACCTTCTGGCGTTCCACGCCCTGGAGGTAGGCGGTCGGTGCCGCGTCCTTGAGGGGGTCGATCCGGAGCTTGAAGCCGCTGCCATTGGCGAGGCCGAAATCATCCTTCCAGGAAAAGGGGATGTCGAAGGGCACGCTGCCCACGGCAATCACCGGCGTGCGCGCATCCTGGCCCTGGAGGGTCAGTTCCCCCTCGATTGGCACGAATGCAGGCACGGCCTCCTGCTTGTCCGGAGCCGGGGGGCGGCTGGCGACGGTGGGGCCGAAACGGGCGGTCTGGAGCGGCCGCGAGGTGCGGATCCGGATGTCCACCTGGCTACCCTCCACCACGCTCAGCACGCCGGTGTCGAGCTCCACCGTCTTTTCCGGGATGCCAAGGTAGGTCGGCGGCATCACGTGGACGGTCGTTTTTTCCGCGGCGGGACGCTGGACCGGAGTGATCCGGGTTTCGTGGACTGCGTCGCCGATGTGGAACACGATCGTGCCCGGGTCCTGCTGGCCGGGGAATTGGAAATGGTAGAGGCCGTCGTGCAGGTCGGTGTTCACCGGAGGCTGGAGGCCGTAGCGGCCCGCGGCGGTTCCGGGCTGCTTCTCCGAGTCCGGGGAAAGCCGCAGCTCGATGTCGAAGGCCTCGCCGAACGGCACTGCCAGCTCGGTGGGCGGCGAGTCCAGCATCGTGAAAGTGTAGCGGGGCGTGTCGGAAAGCGGCATCAACCAGCGGCGCAGGGCGTTCGTGCCCGCCCGTGGGGCGGAAATCAGGATTGCGGCGGCTCCGGCGAACAAGGTCAGCGCGGCCAGCGCCCATTTTTTGTGGCGGGCAGGCGGCAGGGCCTCGGCCAGCGTGCGACTGGCGGCTTCCGCGGCCACGGCTTCCATGGCGGCAGCCCGGAGGCGCGGTGAAAGCGAGGTGACGCTCTCCTGCTGGCTCTGGAGTTCCACGACTCCCAGCAGCCGGTCGCCAAGCCCCGGGAACCGCTGGGCGATCAGGCGGGCGAGCTGGTTCTCCCGGCGGTGCCGCCACACCCAGCGGTGGATCCAGAACGGCGCGAAAATGGCGAACACCGAGGTGCCGCCGATGAGGATCAGCAGGCGCACCAGTGCCGGCGTCTGCCAGATCCGGTCGAGGCCGTAAACCAGCAGGAACGACACCAAAAGGCCGATTACCCCGGCGATGACTGCTTCCTGGACTTTGATCCGCCACAAGACCCGGCGGAATTCCTCAAGCTGCAGGCGCAGCGACTCGGGAATCGGCACCGGAGGGGGCGATGGAGGGATTTCAGGCATGCGGATGACAGACGGGATCTCGGGTCCGGAGCGCGATCCCTTAACCTTCCAGACAAGGAGCCTGGTTTCCAGTCGATTTATCGCGCGTTAGAGGCTGCCGAAACAGCCCCGCTCCGGGACTCCGCCGTCCTCTCAGAGATACGGATTCGCCTTTTGTTCCTTTCCAACCGTCGTGGAAGGACCATGTCCGGGAAACACCCGGGTGTCCGGGGGCAGGGTGAGCAGCTTGCGGGTGATCCCATCGAGCAGCAGCGGGCCGTCGCCGCCGGGGAGATCGAAGCGCCCGACACTCCGCGCGAACAAGGTGTCGCCGGAAAACAGCACGCCTTCCTCCGGGAAATAGAACGTCACGCTGTCCGCGGAATGGCCCGGTACATGGGCCAGTTTGATGACGAATCCGTTGATTTTCAGTGGCTCGTCGATCTTGAGGAGGTGGTTCACCTCGTAGGGCTCGATCGCGATGGGCATGCCCCAACTGCGGGCCTCCCGTTCCAGCGTCAGCGACGGCGAATACTCCGCGAAAGCGTGGATCCGGGCTCCCAGCCGGTGCAGGGCGGCGACATCCTCGACATGGTCGTAGTGCTGGTGGGTCAGCAGCACATCGGTGGGATGGATGCCCTTTTGCTCCATCCAAGCGACCACCCCGGCCGGGGCATCGACGAGAATGTGCCCGCTGGGGGCTTCGATCAGGTAACCGTTGGTCTGGACAAAACCACCGGTGAAAAGACTGAGATTCATGGCTGGGTGCGCAGGTGTTCGATCGCTTCGCGGAGGTCCTCCGGGGTCACCTCGTCGCTCAACCGCGCCGATCCAGGCGCATCGAGCACCACGAAGCGGACCTTCCCGCTCTCGAACTTCTTGTCGCGTCCCAACTTTTCAAGGACTGTTTCCGTCGTGATTTCCGGGGAAAGCACGAGCGGCAGGCAGAATCGTTTCAGCAACGCCAGGATCCGGGCGGAATCCGCCGCCGCCAGCCCGGCGCGCTTTTCGGAAAGGTAGAGAGCCGCTCGCAGGCCGAGCGAGATTGCCTCGCCGTGGAGCATCTCGCCGTAGGGCACGGCGGCCTCAATGCCGTGGCCGATGGTGTGGCCGAAGTTCAGCAACGCACGCTCGCCGGTCAGCTCGTGCTCATCGGCTTCGACGATGCGGGCCTTGATGGCGATGTTGCGGGCGATCAGGTCCGCCGGGACGTCGCGGGAATCCGAGTCCAGGGCGGCCAGCTCCGTGAGCATCGCGGCATCGCGGATGGCGGCGTGCTTGATCACCTCGGCGAAACCTTCGAGGAACTCGCGGGCGGGCAGGGTGCGGAGCAGCTCCGGGTCCACGATCACCAATTTCGGCTGGTGGAACGCGCCCACGAGGTTCTTGCCCTCGGCCACGTTGACGCCGGTCTTGCCGCCCACGGAGGAATCAACGTTCGAGACGATGGTGGTGGGGATCTGGGCAAACGGGATGCCACGGTAGAAAATGGCCGCCACGAACCCGGCGAGGTCGCCGGTGACGCCACCGCCGAGCGCGATCACGGAGGATTTCCGGTCATGGCCGGCCCGGATCATCGAGCGGCACAGTTCCTCGGCCTGGGAAAGGGACTTCGAGGGCTCGCCGGAGGGCACGGTGTGGAGCGTGGCCTTGAAGCCCGCGGCTTCCAGCGATGCCAGCAGCGGCGCGCCGTGGAATTTCGCCACGGTCGCATCGCTCACCACGGCGATCTTGCCGCCGAATTTGATCGCTCCCAGCAATTCGCCCGCTTTCGCCAAAGCACCTGGCTCCACGACCACGTCGTAGGAGCGCTCCGCCAAATCCACATGCACCGTCGGCATGCGGGGGATCAAGAGGCCCCGGGCCGGGGGAATCAAGGCCCAAGGAGGCGTGCCTCACCAGTGGATGACCGTCAGACCGTCGATCCGATCGAAATGGGCATCCCGGGTGGCCAGCGGCATGTCGAGTTCCAAGGCGACGGCTGCGATCCAAATGTCGTTTTCTGGAATCGGCCGACCCTTGGTTTCCAGAGCCACGGAGGCCCGGGCATAGTGCTCGGCAGTGGCGCCGTCCGGGTGAAGTACGGCGACCACCTTCAAGAAAGACAGGAGTTTGCCTTGGTGTTTGGGTGGGTTCGCCGATTTCAAGACACCCTTCCAAAGTTCTCCCAAGGCCACCAGTGGCATGAACAGGGGTTCATTGGGCCGCACCAATTGGAACAGATCGAGTTTCCCGCGGAAGTGGGCAATGATCACGCTGGAATCCAACAGGATGCCCTGTGAGCGATCAGCCATGGTCTTCCAAGCGGCGGGAGTTTTCGACGGCTTGTTCGAATGCCTGCCCGTCCCGCTCATCGAGAAATCCATGGGTTTCCCGCAAGACTTCGGCGCGCTCCCGCTCCGCGGTTTCGCTCAGACGATGCACATAGCGGGCAACCTCCACGAGCTTGCGCAAAGGCATGCCGTGGAGATCGTGCATGATGGACTCAATGACCGTCATCGGGCGCAAAAGTAACGCGTGATCCGGCAAAAGCGAGCTTTCACCGTAGCTCCAGGCTCCTCGCGATCAGCACCAGCGCGTCCCGCCGGTCCTTTGGCAGGTCTCCGGCGGCGCATTCGCGGGCGAGGCCGGAAACCAGGTCCTCGTCGAAGATCTCGGGCTGCTCCTGGATCAGCCACGCCGACCACGCGGCGAGCAGGGCGGCGAAACGGGCGTCATTGGAAGGCTCCGCTTCGTCGGACGGTGGCTGGATGGGAAGAGGGGCGGCGTCCTTGCCGTCCACCTTCCAATGGATGGCGCCGAGGTTCTTGGCTCCGGCCCGGGCTTCGACTTCGATCAGGAGGGTGGTGCCGGTTTTGGCGGGCAGGATTCCGGGGATGGGCTCGTTTTCCAGATCCTTCACCGGCGAATAGCCGAGGAGGCGGAACTGGGTGACGGCCGTCGGGGCAACGTCGAGAAAGGCTTCGATGGCCCGCTGGCCATCCGCCGCGCCCTGGATGCGCACCATCAGCAGCGTGGCGGAGGGTTTCCACGGGCAGGAGAAGGATTCAGCTACCACGCTAGCTCCTTTCGCGATGGCGGCGGTGCCGCCGGGTTTCAGCGAAAAGGCGTTCAGGATTTCCTCAAGACGCACCGCCTTGGCGGGAGGCAGCACGTGCTTGCCCGTCACGCTGGAGGAAATCCAACCGAGGCTGGCGGTTCCGGCGAGAACAGGCAACGGGAGTTGCTGGGTGGCCGAGGTCTGAATGGCGGCGCGCGCTGAAACCTCCGGCAGCGTGGTCAGGTCGAGATTCGGGGTGGCGGCGAGCTTGGCGGCGGCACCAGTCAGGAAATCCCCCGGAGCGGCGTCGAGCGCCTGTCTCCGGAGCCGGGCATTGGCGGCGGCGGTGCTCAGGGCTGGTTGGGCGGCGGCAGGAGCCAAGGCCGGGCCGGGCAACGGCAGCAGGAGCACCTCCAGCGGCACAGTCGGGGCCGGGGCTGCGGGTGTCGGCGCAGGAGCCTGAGGTTCGGCCGGTGATGGCGTGGCTGCTGCCGGGGCAGGAGCGGTAGGGGCCGGGGATTGGGCGACCGGTTCCGGGTTGTCCGGGCGCTTCAGGAACATCACGAGGGCGATGATCCCCACGGTGACGCCGACCATTGGCAGCACCCAGCGGGGATATGAGCTCGGCCGATCGGGCTGGGCCACTCCGAGTCGGGCGGCATGCAGGATGGTTTCGCGCTGCGTGGGCAGCAGGGTGACCGGTGCGGCCGTGGGTTCGACGATGGTTTCGCCGGTGCCTGCCACCCGCTTCCAGCGAACGTCCTCGGTGGTCGTTGGTCCGCCCTTCGGGGCCAGCTTGCGGGCCCGTTTGGCCGTGGCGGTTTCCAGCCAATCCTTGGCGCCTTCTGGATACAGGTCCGGGGATTGGCGGCAAAGTTCGAGAAACGCCCCCATCACCGCCTCGCGTGCCTTGTCGGTATCGCCGGTCGTGTTCCGGGCCTCGGCCACCAGATGCGCCTCGTGCGCGATCAGGGCGGCGGCGATGAAGCGCTCCTGCGCGTCAGCGGATGAAGTAGCTGAGGTGTTCGAGTTCGAGGGCGAGGTCGACATTGTTCACGGTGACGTCCGCCGGCACCTCCAGGAGGATCGGCGAGAAATTGAGGATGCCCTGCACGCCGGCGGCAACGAGCCGGTTGGCGGTGGCTTGCGCGAATTCGACCGGGATGCAGAGGATCGCAAGCTTGATTCCGTGTTTCACCAGGAAATCGTCGAGTTCCGTGTCCGCGTGGACCGGCACGCTGATGCCGCGGGCCCGGGCGGCGTCCGGCGCGGAATCGAAGGCGGCGACCACCTCGAAGCCTTCCTTCTGGAAGCCTTGGTAGCGCAAAAGGGCCGAGCCGAGGTTGCCCGCGCCGATCAACACCACCGGCTGGAGCCGCTCACGGCCCAGCGTTTCGCGGATGGTGGTGGCCAGCAGGTCCACCGGATAGCCGAGGCCGCGGGTGCCGAACTGGCCGAAATACGCCAGGTCCTTGCGGAGCTGGGACGGCTTCACGCCCGCGGCACGCGCCAGCGCCGTGGAGCTCACCGTTTCCACGCCGTTTTCCTTCAGCCGCTGCAAGCAACGGTAGTAGATCGAAAGCCGGTAAATGGCCTTCTTTGGAATATCCACCTTATCCACGGGTGCTGGAGAAAAGCCATCCCATCGCCGGTGGTCAAGCCCGGTCACCGGAGGGGAGGTGAGAGAAATCCTAACCGGAAATCGTAACCGGTGCATGTCTGAAACGCGCGATCCCGGATCCTCCGTCCCCGCCCCCTCGGCCGGAGAGCGTTGGTTCGGCCGGTCGGTGTGGGGGCTGGGCCTGCTCATGGTCGCGGCGGCGGGCTTCGTCGCCTACGAGGCCATGCTGGACCAATCGACCGATCGCATTGCCCGCGAGCACGGGATTGCCTTGCCTGCGTCCGCCTCGAATCCGGAGTGCCGCGGCGATGCCTGGCACATGATTCTGGATCGGGGGGCTTCCTCCACCTTCGAGATGGCGCGGAAGGACCTGTGCGGGTTCGTGTCCAAGCTGAAGGTGCAGGGTTCCCGCACCTCGATCCCGGGAAATGAGGTCTACCGGGTCTCCGCCGCGTGGACGAAGAGTCATCCGATGGCCAGCTACGAGTGTGAATCGCCCACCGGGGATTTCCTGGACGTGCAGATCTTTCCCATCGACTGCAAGCGGGTGGGCGTGAGGCTCTATACGGACTGGAATTGATCCATGAAGGCGGGAATCAGCATGGCGGTGGCGCTGGTGGTGGCGGCGGGTTTCTTCTGGTGGCTGGGACAGGTATCCGCCTCCAGGGGCGTCCGTTTGCGAGCCGAGGAGCAGGCCGTGTGGCTGGCCCGGGTTTGGGAAGACGGTCGGGCTTTCGAGTCCCAATTGCGGGAAGCCGGGGAACGCGGCGGCATCCATTTGTCGCCGGATGAATGGCAATCCGCGGATAGCCCCGACCTCGCCTGCGGTCCGGTCGTGGAAGGCAAACGGGTGAACGTCCGGAAAGACAGGACGATGTATTGGAGGCCAGTGCGTTGACAGGCCTCAGAGCTCTTCCGGCTTCTGCATCAGCTCGGCCACGCGCTTGAGCAGCAGGCCGGCACCGCCGCCGTCGACCACGCGGTGGTCGAAGGTGAGGACGAGGTCGGCCTCAGTGGCGGGCAGGAAGGCTTCCACCTCGGTGCTCCACACCGGCTTCTTCACGCCGGCACCGATGCCGAGGATGAGAGTTTCATTCGGCAGCGGGATCGGAGTTGCCCAGGTCAGGCCGAAGGTGCCGAAGTTGGTCACGGTGGCGATGCCGCCCTTGGTGTCTTCCTCGGTGAGGCGGCGGCGGCGGCCACGGTCGACGATGTCGTCATATTCCCGGACCAATTCGCGCAGCGGCTTTTGATCGACCTTGCGCATGACCGGCACGACCACGCCGTCCTCGACTTGCACGGCCACGCCGATGTCGAAGGCGCGGGGATGCACGACCTTGCCGCCCATCAGGAAACCGGCGCTGGCCGGGTCTTCGGACAGGGCCTTGGCGAAAGCTCGGAGGAGATAGAGGGTGAGACCGGGCTTGGGATCGCTGTTGCGGCGGTGCTCCAGCGCGCGGTCGAGGCGGACCGGCAGGCCGACGGTGGCCAGCGGGCGGGTCCAGCTCCGGCGCATGGCGTCCGCCACCGCGAGGCGCATCGGCGAGGCCTGGCTGCTCGGCCAGGTTTCGATGTAATCGATGAAACGCTCGAGGTCGTTGACCGTCACACGGCCGCCGGAACCGGTGCCGACGATGGCGGAAATGTCCGCCTCGCGCAGGCCGAGATCGTCCATCCGCGCGCGCATCCGCGGCGAGATGTAGTGGGCGCCCATGGTGCCGGTCGGCACGGGCAGGCCCTTTACGGTGGGCACCACGGCCGGGGCCTCCTCGTAGCTTTCGTCCTGATTGCCGAAATGAAGGTTTTCCTCGGCCTGCGGGCTGCCCGGAGGTGGGTTCACACTGAGCTTGGCCTCCATGGCTTCCAGCGTTTCCACGCCGGTGCGGGCCACTTCCTCTTCCGTCACCTCCAGCATGCCGAGCACGCTGCCCACGGAGTAGGACACGCCTTCCTGGGCGCGGAGTTCGGAGACGATGCCATCGCAGAGCGTGGTGACTCCCATCACCGCCTTGTTGGTCTCGACCTCGATGATCTCCTGGTCGGTGCGCACCGTGTCACCCACCGCGACATCCAGCCGGACGATGGTAGCCTCGGCGATGGATTCGCCGAGCTGGGGCATGAGGATCGGAACGAAAGGCATGGGAATTGAGAATCAAGAGTCCAGAAACCAGAATCCAGGGAAGAGTTTCCAGTTCGGAGTGATTAGAAGGAAAGAAGGCGGCGGAGGGCTTCACCGATCGACTCGGGGGTCGGGCGGTGGGCGGCCCACAGCTTCGGGTGATAGGGGACCGGCGTGTCGCGGGAGTTCAGGCGCTGCGGCGGCGCGTCCAGCAGGTGGAAGCCCTCGCTCACGGTGCGGGCCACCACCTCGGCGGTGACGCCACCCCAGGGGAAGGCTTCACCCACGGCGAGCAGGCGGCCGGTGCGGGCCACGGAGGCCAGCACGGTGTCCATGTCCAGCGGCTTCACCGAGCGCAGGTCCACCACTTCGATTTCCCAACCGTCCGCCTGGAGGCGTTCGGCGGCGCGCACGGCCTCATGGACCATGGCGGAGTAGGTCACCACGGTGGCGTGCTTGCCGGGGCGCACGATGCGGGCCTGGCCGATCGGCAGGTAGTCGCCGTTGATCGATTTCGCCTTCAGCCAGCGGTAGAGGAACTTGTGCTCGCAGTAGATCACCGGGTCCTCGAGCGCCACGCTGTCGAGCAGCATGTGGTAGGCATCGGACACGGTGGCCGGAGTCACCACGATCAGCCCGGGGTAGTGGGCGTAGATCGATTCCATGCTCTGGCTGTGGAAGGGCCCGGAGCCGGGCGTGCCGCCGGAGGGCAGGCGCACGGTCAGCGGCACCGGCACGCCGGTGCGGTAGTAGTGGGTCGCCGCCTGGTTGACGATCTGGTTGAACGCGATCGACGAGAAGTCGGCGAACTGCATTTCAATGATCGGCCGCATCCCCTCGATCGCCGCGCCGACCGCCAGGCCGAGCATGGCGTCTTCGGAAATGGGCGCGTCGAACACGCGGTTCGGAAACTCCTGGGCCAGGCCCTTCGTCGCCTTGAACGCACCGCCGAAGGTGGCGATGTCCTGGCCGTAGAGGAAGACACGGGAATCCTCGCGCAGCAGCTTCAGCTGAGCCTCGCGGATCGCATCGATGTAGGTGACACTCACTCGGAAAAAATTAGGAAAGTCGGGTGGAATACGCGCGCCAGTCGTCGGAGTAGGGATCGGGCGTCGGTTCCTGCTGGGCCTGGGCGACGGACCGCTGGACCTCTTCCGCGGTCTCTTCCTGCCAGGCGAAAAGTTCATCCACGGTGGCGAAGCCGTGCTCCACGAGCTGGCGCATGGCCACCTCGATGCAGTCGCGGCCGTAGTGGCCCGCCTTCATCGTGTCCGGCACGTAGGAGCCATCGTCGTGCTCGCCGTGGCCGGAGAGGCGCAGGAGCTGGGCGACGACCATCTGCGGGCCGTGGCCCTCGCGGGCGCGCTGGACGGCGTTGCCGATCACCGAGGCGCAGGCGAGCAGGTCGGTGCCGTCCACCGCGTGGCCGGCGATGCCGTAGCCGCGGGCGCGCTCGACCAGATCACGGCAGGCGAACTGGCGGTCGTTCGGGGTCGAGTAGGCGAAGCCGTTGTTCGCCACCACCACCACCATCGGCAGCTTTTCCATAGCGGCGAGGTTCACGCCCTCGTGGAAGGCCCCGGTGGAGGTCGCGCCGTCGCCGATGCAGGTCGCGCCGACCACACCGGCCAGCTCGCCCTTCAGGCGTTTGGCGAAAAGCATGCCCGCCACCAGCGGCACCTGCGCGCCGAGGTGGGAAATCATCGCCGGCATGCCCATCGACGGGCGGCCGCGGTGGATGTTGCCGTCCCGGCCCTTCATCGGCCCCATCACGGAGCCCAGGTAGGTGCGGGTGCAGTCGATCATCGGCTCGCCGAAGGCGTCGCGGCCGGCTTGGTCGCGGATCAGCGGGGCGAAGACGTCCTTGCCCTGGACCAGGGCCGCGCCGACGCAGGCGCTCACGGCTTCCTGGCCGCGGCCGAGGTAGACGCCGCCGACGATCTTGCCCGCCTTGTAGAGGCTGGAGAGCTTGTTTTCGAGGAGGCGCGCCCGGAGCATCGACCGGAACGCCGCCCGGATATACTCCCGGTTCAAAACCGCTCCATCGGTAAAAGGTTGCACGTCCAGCTCAGGCACGGGAGGAGGCTAGGGCAGGGCGGACAAGCCCCGCAACAGCTTTCGGATCGCAACAGGCAAAACGTCCAGGTGCGGGGATGGAGGATTGTTTCCCCGGAAGTGGTGGGGCCGGAAGGCAGGTTTTTTTCCCTTTACGCGCCATGCCTGTGGGCAGAATTGCCGATTGATTCGTTCGCGTCCTTTCATCCTGAATATCCGGTCATGTCTTTTGTCTCCCGCCTCGTGCCTGCCCTTCCCGTCTTCGCCCTGCTCTCCAGCGCCTGGGCGGCCACCCCTCCGGCTCCCTTCGGGGCGGTTCCCGCCGAGCGGCAGGTGGCCTGGCAGCGGATGGAATACTACGCGTTCGTCCATTTCGGCCTGAACACCTGGACCGACCGCGAGTGGGGCTATGGCGACGAGGACCCGAAGTTGTTCAATCCCTCGTCCTTCGACGCCCGCGCGATCGTCCGCCAGTTCAAGGAGGCGGGCATGACCGGGGTGGTGCTGACGGCGAAGCATCACGACGGGTTCTGCCTGTGGCCTACCAAGACCACCGACCGCAACATTTCGAAAAGCGGCTGGCAGGGCGGCAAGGGTGACCTCGTCCGCGACTTCTCCCAGGCCTGCAAGGCGGAGGGGCTGAAATTCGGCGTCTATGTTTCGCCCTGGGACCGCAGTCAGGCGGAATACGGCAAGGACGGCTACGTGAAGGTCTTCCATGAGCAGATCCGCGAGGTGCTGAGCAACTACGGGCCCATCTTCGAGATTTGGTTCGATGGCGCGAACGGCGGCGACGGCTGGTACGGCGGCGCGAAGGAAACGCGGAAGATCCCGGCGAACTACTATGACTTCCCGAAAATCGTCGAGATGGTCCGAAAGCTCCAGCCGCAGTGCGTGGTGTGGGGCGCGGGGACCTCGGGCGACGCGCGCTGGGGTGGCTCCGAGCAGGGTCACGTGGCCTACCCGCACTGGGCGACGCTGGATTCGAAGCGTGGCGGCAATGGGGCGACCGGCCTTGCCCACGGCGACCGCTGGGTGCCCGCGGAAGGGGACACCTCGATCCGTCACGGCTGGTTCTGGCACCAGCGCGAGGACGCCCAGGTGAAGAGTTCCGAGAAGCTCCTGCAGGTGTGGTTTGATTGTGTCGGCCGCGGTGCGAACCTCATTCTCAACGTCCCGCCGAACCGCACCGGGCAGCTCAGTGCTCCGGACATCGCCTCGCTGAAGGGCTTCCGCGAGCTACGGGAATCGATGCTTTCGAAGGACTTCGCCCGCGGCGCGAAAGCGGGCGGACCGTTCCGTGGGAATGACGCGAAGTTCGCTCCCGGCAATCTCACCGATGGCAACATCGACAGCTACTGGACCGTGGACGACGGCAACAACACCCCGTCCGTGGAGATCCGTTTCGCCGCTCCGGCGACCTTCGACGTGATCCGCCTGCGCGAGCAGATCCGGCTCGGCCAGCGCGTCGAGGGCTTTGCGATCGACGCGTGGCAGGGCAATGATTGGAAGGAAGTTCACAAGGGTTCCACCATCGGCAACCAGGTGTTGGCGCGTCTGGGCACGAGCTGCACCACCGACCGCCTGCGTCTCCGCATCACCGCCTCGCCCGCGGTGCCGTGCCTCAGTGAGCTCGCGGTGTTCCAGGCACCCGTCGTGCTGGTGGCTCCCACGATCGCGCGCGATGACGCGGGGAAACTCACCCTCGCCGCGCAGGGGGGATCGATCCGCTACACCACCGATGGCTCGGAGCCGGGCGCGTCCTCCTCGGAATACAAGGAACCGGTGGATCTGCCCTCCGGCGGCGTGGTGAAGGCCCGCGTGGTGGCCGGGGACAAGCTCGGGCCGGTGGCATCCCGCGCGCTGGGGATGACGAAGTCCGCATGGAAGGTGGTCTCGATGACCGCGGGCGACGCGAAGAACGCCATCGACGAAAACCCGAAGACGCTATGGCAAACGCACCCGGCCTCCGGTGAGCTGCCGCCGCCGCAGGGTTTCGTGATCGACCTCGGCGGTGAGGTGAAAATCTCCGCCTTCACCTACCTGCCGCGCCAGGATGGCGTGGCCCACGGCATGACCGACCGCTACCGTTTCGAGGTCAGCCGCGATGGCCAGTCATGGACGCAGGCGGCGGAAGGGGAGTTCTCCAACATCAAGGCGAACCCGCTGGAACAGACCGTGCCCTTGCAAGCGCCGGTCACCGCCCGCTACTTCCGCTTCACCGGCCTGCACGCCGTGGAGAAGAACCACGTCACAGCGGCGGAGATCGGCCTAATTCCCGCGCCCTAACCGGGGAGCTTACTTCAAAGCAGAGGAGAAAGGATGGTGTCAGGGCTTTCTGTCCATTTTCCAACGCCTGATGCCGTCCCCGACCAAGCAGGCTCCCCCAAAGAGAAATGCCATGCTCAATCCCCAGATAATCCCACTGGTGAATAGGGCGAAAATTACAAGAGCGGACAAAAGCATTACCAATATCCCTGTTGCGATCATCGTCAGGCCAGCCGAGGATCGGCCGTCGTTCTCTTCTCTTTTCGCGGTGAGATACTGTTCGTAATGTGCGGCTGAATCCCATTGGGAGGGTTCACCGCAATCAGGACAACTGTAGTTTCGATCAAGCCCGGCACCACAACGGGAGCAGGTGCTCAAGTAATAGAATGTGTCTGCCGGGTCTCTCCAAGGGCGGGCGCAATTGGGACAAGGCTCCCTGGGCGAGATGCAAGATCTGCAAATGATCGTCTGGCACTCGGGGCACCACGTCCCGTTCGGGGCGATTACGATTTTTTGCCCACATGCGTGACATTCTTTTCCTGCGGTTTGCATGGGTTATCATCTCCGGTTCCAAGCGATCAGATCCGCGTATCGCACGCCCTTGCCGCCGAAGAGATCCAGTGCGCTGCCGACGGTCACGTCCACCTTGCCCTGGCCGAGGGCGTCCACCTTCGCCACGTCCGAGAAGCTCGCGGCTCCTCCGGCGTAGGTGAGCGGGATTTCGCCCCAGGCACCGAGGAACTCGACCAGCTCGCCATCGATGCCACGGCACAGGCCCTCGACATCGGCGGCGTGGATCAGGAACTCGTCGCAATACGGCGCGAGACGGTCGAGCGTCTCCACCGTCACATCCAGGTCGGTGAGCGTCTGCCAGCGGTTCATCGCCACCGTCCAGCCGCGATCGGTGCGGCGGCAGGACAGGTCGATCACCACGCGCTTGCGGCCCACGGCCTTGACCAAGGCCTTGATTTGCTCCGGGAGGAAACGGCCGTCCCGGTCGAAGAGGGCTGAGGTCACGATCACGTGGCTGGCTCCGGCCTCGATCCACTCGACGGCGTTCTCCGGGGTGATCCCGCCGCCGAGCTGCATGCCATCCGGCCACGCGGCGAGCGCCTCGCGGGCGGCCTCGTCGTTGCCGGGGCCGAGCTTGATGATGTGCCCGCCGGTCAGGTGGTTCTGGCGGAACGATTCGGCGAACCAGGCGGAAGGCTTTTCGGAAACGAAGTTCTCCGTCGGCCCGGCACCGCTGTCGCGCAGGGTGCCGCCGACGATTTGTTTCACCTTGCCGTCATGGAGGTCGATGCAGGGGCGGAATCGCGTCACGGGCCGGGTGTTAGGGCGTGGAGGGGAAATGGTAAACCGCGAATCGACGGTCAGCGGAGGCCCTTGGGGCCGCCCGCGTCCTGCGGCTTGTCAAACAGCAGCGTGGTCACGCCGGTGCGGCGGTCGCCCGCCATGCTGGAGACGGTCATTTTTTTCAATGTGTAAACTCCATTGCCGACGCTCATGATTTCATCGACTTGGAATTCCTTCAGCATCGCGCCGCTCTTGTCGAAGCCGCGGACGCGCATGAAGGCGCCCTGCTTGGTGTGGACCCACACGTAGACCACGGCGTAGCGGCCGCCGCTGCCGGCGGGTTTGTTGAGGCGGATCTTGTAGCACTCCTGGCCGCCGACGCTTTCGGTGCCTTCCAGCTTGGGATCCGGCCAATAGAAAAATTGAAAAGAAAGGTCCTCGTAGGTGAGGTCGGTGCCGGCGATCGGGCTGGTCAGCTTGCTGGCCGGAAAGATGGTGGTCTTGCCGTCCGCGCCGACGTCGAAGAGGTCGTATTTGCCGTCGCCGAGGCGGAGGTGGAAGCGCTGGGTGGTGCCGCCGGAGTCGTAGGCGAACTGGATGTCCTTGCCGCGCAGGAACAGGTGGACCGGGGTTTTTGTGCCGTTTTTCGAGAGATTCCCGTGGAGGTCGCTCTGCTGGAGGGTGGTCGCGATGCGGGTGCCCTCCATGATCTTGGCGGGATCCGGGTTCTGGGCGGCGGCGCTGGCGATGGCCAGGATCGTGGTGGCGAAAAGGGCGCGGAGCATAAGGGTAGGGTAGCCGGGTTGCCGGATTGGACAAGAGCGGGAGCCGATTCCTTCAAAAAACCTGCACGTTCGAACCCCGGTTTTTCAAAATGGTTCCATTCCGGGCTTGATGGGGACGCGGGGCCGGAATTGGATCACCCTAACGCCTTTCACGCGGCCACGCCCCCAACCATGAGTCTTCGCAAGCAGTTATCGGACATCCTTCCCTCGTTGCTCCCCAACAATCCGGTGGACGCGATCAAGGGAACCGAGCTGATCCGCCTGACCCGCCTGCAACTCACGGGGAACTATTCGGATGCCTCGTTGCGATATCATTTCTCCATCATGTCCTGCGATCCGGCCTCGCCGATCGCGAAGGTGGAAAAGGGCCAGGGCTACTACAAGCGCACCGCCTCCGTGCCCGCGCTCTCCGGCGCGCAGGAGCTGCTCTCGATGACCCAGGGCCGCCTCGACGACCTCACGGCGGATCCGCAGACGGCGGACAACGCGCTGATGCGCATCCGCAAGTTCCGCGCCGTGGTCACCCGCTATTTCGAAATCAACGGCCGCTTCCCCTTCGCCTTCCGCGAGGCCTTCGCCAAGGACGCCCCGCTCGGCAACCTGTGGAAGTATCCGGAGCTGGTGCTGGTCGATTGGGAAACCGGCGAGTCCGCGGACGAGGAGATGACGCTGGATGAGACGATGCTTTCGCTGAAGCAGCGCCTCGGCCTGCCGCCGTTCCGTCTCCACGGCGCGCGCCTGCGCATCCAGCCCTCGCTGCTCAGCTACCGCGAGGATTTCTTCCAGACGCTGGCCGTCTCGATGTGGGCGCAGGGTGGCGAGCTGATCTATGCCGCGCCGATCGAGGACGAGGCGCTGGCCGATGGCCTCCGCAAGCTCAATGCCCAGTTCGGTGTGGGCGTGACCTCGTTCGGCCTGACTGCCGAGGCGCTCGACGACCTGCCGCGTCCGGCGAACATCCTGAATGCCCACCCGCGGGAAACCGAGGCGATCATGGGCAAGCTGGAGATCAACCGCATCGCCGCGCCGCATTCCCGCCACCACATCGACTGGAACGCGCTCGGCTCGCTCCGCACCGAGTCGGAGGAGGCGGAGAAGCTGGTTGGCTGGCTCAGCCGCTGCCTCGAGGAGCGCCGCGCCGAGCCGTTCAAGGAAGAGGGATGAAGTTTCTCGCGCTGCTGCCGGTCCTGCTGCTCCCGTCCTGCATCGCGCCGCCGCCGATGCCGGCCCGGCAGATGGCGTGGCAACGGCAGCAGGGGCTCTCCGGCATTCTCGACCGTCCCGCGATGGGGCTGGGGGAGATCGAAGGGGTGGCCCACCGCGTCGCCCGCACCAGCGGCTTGTATGTCGCCGGGACGATCCATCAGAGCTATGACACCAATGGCCCGCTGGCGTCCATTCAGGCGGTGTCCGGCGGTGAACGCATCAGCGTGAACCCGCGGGCCGCCCGCGAGGTGCCGCTCAATGCCTGGGCGTTCATCTTCGGCCACGAGTTCGCCCATCAGGTCTACAACTTCGGCCACCGCGGCCACACCGATCCCCAGCAGGAGCTCCGCGCCGACATCATCGGCGCGCGTTACGCCATGGATGCGGGGTATGAACTCCGGCCCTACATCCGCTGGATGCTGTCACGTCCCTCCCACTACACCCCGAGCCACGGCGACCTCCACTGGCGCGCCCATGAGCTGGCGAAGCACTACGGGGTGGGTCGGTAGCACAAACATTCCTGTTTGTGAGCGGGTGGAGTCCGCGTTGTTGGAGATCCCCAAACGATCCCGGCGGATGGTTTGGATACTCCCCGGCCATCGAGCCGTTCACACTCACAAGCAAGGAATGCTTGTGCTACTCAGCCAGCTTCGGCGGGATCAGAAACAGCAACCGCCCGCGGCGTCCCGAGGGTGCCACATCGAGGCACGCGAGCGCGCCCTTCTTCACGTCCACCGCGCCACCGCTGGCACCGAGAAGAAACTCGATCAGGCTGGAGAGGTCCGGCTCATGGCCGACGATGGCCACGCGCCGGAAGTTGGAGAACGCCCGCAGCTCGTTGAGCGCGGTGTCGGCGCGCATGCCGCAGGCGATCCACGGCTGGATCAGCGGCGCGGCGATCCCAGCGGCTTCGCAAAAGGTTTCCGCCGTCTGGCGGGCGCGGACCAGCGGGCTGGTGAGCACGAGGTCCGGTGCGAAACCCGCCGCCTTCGCCAGTTCACCGGCGCGGCGGGCTTGTTCGTAGCCCTTCTCCACCAGCGCGCGTTCGCCGTCGCCCCCGGGGTGTCCGTGGTCTTCGGCTTTGCCGTGGCGGAGAAGGATCAGTTCCATCGGCGGGGATGGGTTACATGGTCATGCCGCCATCGACCGCCAGCACCTGGCCGGTGATGTAGCGGGCGGCCGGGCTGGCGAGGAAGAGCACCGCGGCGGAGATGTCATCGGTCTTGCCGAAATCACCGAGCGGGATCTTCTTGAGCACTTCGGCGCGGACGGCTTCCGGCAGCTCGTCGGTCATGTCGGTGGTGATGAAGCCGGGGGCGATCGCGTTGCAGGTCACCTTGCGGCCGGAGAGCTCACGGGCCACCGCCTTGGTGTAGCCGATCAGGCCGGCCTTCGAGGCGGAGTAGTTCGCCTGGCCGGCGTTGCCGATCAGGCCGATCACGGAGGCGATGTTGATGATGCGGGCGTCCTCCGCCTTCATCAGCACGCGCATGAAGCCCTTCACGGTGTTGAAGGCGCCCTTGAGGTTGGTGTCGAGCACGGTGTCCCAGTCCTCTTCCTTCATGCGCATCAGCAGGCCGTCGCGGGTGACGCCGGCGTTGTTCACGAGGATGTTCACGGTGCCGAGCTCGTCGCCGATCTTCTTGGCGAGTTCCTGCACGGCGGCGTGGTCGGCCACGTCCACGGCGTAGGCGGTGGCGGAGCCGGGATAGAGGGCGTTGATCTCCTCGGCGGCCTTCGAGCAGCTCGACTCGCTGCGGCTCACGACGGCGACCTTCGCGCCCTCGGCGGCGAGGGCCTTGGCGATTTCCTGGCCGATGCCGCGTCCGGCGCCGGTCACCACGGCCGTTTTGTTGGCAAAGCGTTGCATGTGTGGCGCGGAGCGTGGGGCGGGGGAGCCGGGGTGCCAAGATCAAAGCGGAGGGCTCTCGGCCAGATGAGAAAGGTCCGCTTCCACGATGGCGAATATCATTGAATGACCGGATGGTTCATTCAGTCACAATAGGAGCATGACCCGTCGTTTCCAACTCCTGTCTCTTGTCGTCCTGTTTGGGGCGTGTGCCAGCTTCCCTGTCCTCCTGCATGGTGAACCGGAGCCCGCGAAGCCAGCGGAAGCTTCCAAGCCGAAGGAGACGCGGAAAGTCACCATGAAACTCGTGGCTTTGGGCGACGGCGCGACCACGGCCACGGTGACCGTCCCGGCGGCGGTGGAGAACATGAATGCAGGGGAACGCTTTTACTCCCTGGCGACCTTGGTTTCGACAGATCACCGGCGAATGCTGGTGGAACTCAATGCGTGGTCCGGGGAGGATGCCAGCCTCTGCGTGAGTGTTTCAGACCCGGATTCCCGGCCACTGGCCAGAGGCGCTGACGGCAACGGGTTGACGATCGGAGGACCGGTGACCTTGTTCTCGGTGAAGCTCCACTACACCGGGCCGGGCGAATACGAAATCTACCGGAATCAGAACGAGCGCATGGTGGTGGCGATCCAGTGATCCCGCCGCCGATGCGCGCTTTCCATCCGGCGGGCATCGGTTAGAGTGCCGCCGATGTTGTGCCCGTTCTGCCGATCCCCGCTCGCCGCCGGTGCGCCGGAGTGTCCGGCGTGCCGGGTGACCTTCCCGCGGGCTTCCGCCCTGCTGGGGGCTTTGCCGCGGTTGTCCACCGGGATCTCCGATGGCGGCCGGTTGCTGTCCTCCGCCGAGCTGGGAAAGGTGAAACGGGCGATCGACACGCTGGAGCGGAAGTTCCCGCAGGTCACGGTCCAGGTGGTGATCCACACGTTTCCTCCGGAGCATCCCTTCGGGCTTCACGCGTTCTGGGTTTTCAATGCGGCGTCGTTTGCCGGTGACAGCCATCGTGGGGCGGAAAACCACACCATCCTGCTGATGATCGATCCGGGTCGGATCGAGGGTTCGCTGATGGTGGGCTACGGGCTGGAGCCCTACGTGACTCATGAGGCGCTTGATCACCTCCTTGAACTGGCGGGCCCGGCGTGGGCCTTGCAACGCTGGGGGGACGGTATTCTCACGGTGATCAGCGGACTGGACCGGCTGCTGGAAGGCTCCGCCACGCCCGATGATTCGGCCGTGGGCGGCGAGTTTTGAGGCTCACGGTGACTGGGTCTTGCCCCAAGCGGTGGCTTTGTCCGGCTCCTTGAGGGTCCACGCCGCCACCAGCGTGCGGGTCGCCGCGCTTTTCATCGTGCCAGCGGGGAATTGCTCCACCCAGGCGGCGGCTTTCTCCGGATCCTGGAGGGCCCAGCGCTGGACGAGGCTGACGACCGTATCCGATTGCGCCTGTCCCGCTGGCATCTCGGTCACTGCCAAGGCCGCGGCTGCCGCGGGATCCTTCTCCGCCATGGTGATCGCGATACCCGAGATCACCTGGGCCTTGAGAGGGGAATCTTCCAACTTCCGAGCCCATTCGGTGGCGGCGGCGGGATCGTCGTGGGCCCAGCCCGCCGCGGAGATGTTGATCAGGATATCCCGCTTCGGATTGGCGTCCTCGGCTGGGAGCTCCTTGAGGAGCCGCAGGGCGTCCGAGGGATGTTCGGCCGTCCGGTCCTCGATCAAGGCCCCCAGGGCAAAGGCGCGGCCGGCCTCGTCCGGGATGGCGCGGGCCCATTTCTCCGCCTCCCCGACGTCCGCGGCGGCGGAGACCCGGATGACCGTTTGGATCGCATCCTCCCGCATCGTTCCATCGCGCGCGGTGGCAGCCCACTCCGAGGCGGCTTTCAGGTTCTTCTCGGCCCAACGTGCCAGGATCCGGTTGTCGAGCTCGGCCACCAGGTTGGAGGCCAGGTCGTCCTCATCGAAAGCCATGAGGTAGGAGAGGATGGCGGGCGCGTCGGCCAGATCCACCGCGTCGGCGGCTGCCTGGAGGCGCCTGTCGCGCTCGTTCTCGTTGGTGAGGGCGAAGATTTCGGCCAAGGCTGCTTTCAACGAAGGCCCCCAGGCCTTTCCGGCGGGAGGCTCGGGAATGCGGGTCCCGGGAGGCACCGCTTCCACATCCGCGACCGGCCGGGGGCGGGAGGGAGACGAGGTGGTCCGAGTGGGGGAAGCGGAGTCCACATCTCCGTCGGTTGTGCCGGGATCCTTGTTCGCATGGAACCACATGGCCGTGGCGGCCCCGACCAGCAGCACGGCGGTCCCGATCAGGATGCGGCGGGAGGGCCGGTTGGTCTGAGGCACAGGGGGATGTTGCCGCGAAGACACCAGCGGTCATTGAACACCCGATCCCCGCCGGGTGGAAGGAAGAAACAAGTCTCGCGGCTCAAATGTCCGAAATTGTGGGACATGTTACGTTTTGGGGAATGTAAGCAAAAGTGATACTTATTGGTTTGCTTACATATCTTATTGTTGTCAAACAAGTTGACATTCTTTTCCCGAAGTCATATACAGGCCATCCCCCAACAAAGGAGAAAACAATGAACAAATCCCAGTCTTGTGTTTTCCGCGCGGCCTGTGCGGCTGCATTTCTGGCTGCTCCGCTCGCGCGGGGCGGCAACGTGAATGCCTATCTGGACGGTGGTGACCTCGTGATTTGCGGCACCAGCTCCGCGGACAACGTCGGAGTGCGGCAGATCGGGCCTTCCACCTGGCGGGTATCCAGCCTGGCCGGCTCCACGAAAATCAACGGCAGCAGCTATCAGGATTTCGATCCTGTCTACTGCGGCATCCGCATCGACATGAAGGGCGGCAATGACGGCCTCGTGGTCCAGGACGGCATCATCCCGAAATCACTGTGCATTTACATGGGTTCCGGGAACGACAATGTCGCGCTGAACAACCTCACCATCGGTGGGTATTCCATCGTTGCGGAGGGTCTGCAGAGCGAGGAGGTCAGCAGTTCCGGCGGGTATCTCCGCTTGAAGGGTGACGACGGCAACGACTCGCTCTGGGTGAACAATTTGGTCGTGTTGTACAACGCCTATTGGTCTCCCAATACCGTTGACTCCGATCTGCTGACCACCAAGGCGCAGACCAGCGGCGGCTCGTCCAGCAAGTGGTCGACCATCGCGGGCTGCTCCGGGAACGACCGCATCGTCGTCCAGAACTTCCAAGTCAAGAAACTGGAAGTCACCGGCGGCAGCGGCAAGGATGACGTGGCCGTGCAAGTCGGATCGCTGCCCAACTTCGGGTGCGAGCGGTTCTGCATCGACACGGGTTCCGATACCGACCAGCTCAAGCTCAACATGGCCTTCGCTGAAAAGCTGATGGTCGAAGTCGGGCCCGGCAAGAGCGACAAGGTCAACGTCGTCGGCACCTTCGCCGATTGCGCTGAATTCGAGGATTGCGGCACCAATGGCTTCATCACCGGGGCCGCCAGCTCCTTCAATTCGCTCTGGATCGATTCGAACTTCACCCACGTGAGCGGCACCTTCATCACCTACTGATGGGCATCACATTCCGCCCTTGGAGATCCGGATTATCATAACTGGATGAATTGGGTCTCCGGGGTGTGCAAGACAGGGGGCGCGCCGCGCATCATGTGTGGCGCGGTTCCCTTTTGCATATCTTGGTCCCGGCGTCAGCCGAAGGCGCGGAGGAAGCCGACCTCCAGGGCAAGCTGCTCCTGCGCGTTGGTGTCCAGCGAGCGGCGGAGGGTCTCCAGGGCGTCCATCCGTTTGAGCAGGCGTTCTTCCGTCTCGTTTCCCGCCACGCGCTGGAGGGCGGCGCTGGAGTCCGGGAAATCGAGGCCGCCGGATCCGGCCTTCACCCGCAGCACGTCGGCCATCCAGGCCGTGAGCACGTCGAAGAGGCGGCCGCGGGCTTCCAGATACTCGGATTCCGCCGCGGCTTTGTGGAATTCCTCGCGGCGCTTCAGCCAGTCGCCTTCCGTGACCTGCTTGTAAGCCTGTTCCTCCTCCTTGAGGGCGGCTTCGGCGGCGGCGTTGGCCGTTTCACGGCGTTGTTCAAGGAGGGAACCGAAGATCGCCTTGATGGTCAGGGCCACGCGGGGGCTGCCGAGGCCATTGGCGGTGGCCTTGTCCAGGGCGCCGACGAGCTCATGGCCGCCTTCGGCCTCCAGTCCGACCCCGCCGAGCAGAGGGAGGCGGACACAGCGGGAGAGGATCGTGGGCAGCAGGGCCTGTGGATTGGAGGTCAGCAGCAGCAGCAGGGTGCGGTCCGGCGGTTCCTCGAGGGTCTTTAAGAAGGCATTGGAGGCTTCCACGCCCATCCGGTCCGCCTCGGCAACCACGCCGACCTTCCATTTCCCCTCCGGGGCGGTCAGCCGGAGCGGGCGCTCCAGGTCGCGGATCGCGTCCACGGCGATGCGGCGGGATTTCATGCGCGGGCGCAGGATGTGCACCCACTGGCCCTCCAGATCGTCCAGCGGCGGGGTCTCCACGGCCACGGCTTCGCCGAAAAGATCGAAGCCGCCGCCGGACTGCTCCGCGCCGTTCACGAGCTGGATGATGCGGGCAGTGAGGGCTTCCTTGCCACTGCCACGGGCCCCGCTGATCAGGAAGGCATGCGCCAGCCGCCCGCGTTTGTGGGCTGCTTCCACCAATTGATATGCGTGATCCGCCGAGTATGCCATTCCGGGCGGATGCTGGCCCGCCGCTGCCGGTCCGGTCAACACTTGGCGCTTGGCAGGGCGGGGGACCGGTTGCACGGTCCCGCCATGAATCCCGTGTTCGCACCCCGTGGAAACAAGGTCGAGATCGAGGAGGGCGCCGCTTTCGCCCCGAAATTCGACGCCGATGGACTGATCGCCGCCATGGCCATCGACTTCGTCACCCGTGAGCCGCTGATGCTCGCCTATATGAACGAGGAATCCCTCCGCCGGACCTTGGAAATCGGCGAGGCCGTCTATTGGTCCCGCTCCAGGAAGGAATTCTGGCACAAGGGCGCGACTTCCGGGCACGTCCAGAAAATCGTCGAGATCCGCACCGATTGCGACCAGGACGCGCTGGTGCTGGTGGTCGAGCAGGTGGGGGCTGGAGCCTGCCACACCGGCCGCGGCTCCTGTTTCTATCGCCGGGTGGTAAAGGGCGCGGATGGGGCCGCGGCCCTTGAATTCACGGGCGGCGGACGCACCTTCGACCCCGGTGCCGTGTACGGAAAAGCCTGATCCAGTGAATTTCGCGGTTGCAATCCCGGGAAAGATCCACTAGCTCTCCCGCCCCCGCGTGGCACCGTCTGGTTCCCAGGCCGCCTCGGAGGACCAATTTCCAGCGAAGGAGGACCCATGGACATCATCAAGAAAATCGAGCAAGAGCAGTTGAAGCAGGACGTCGCCGAGTTCCACGTCGGTGATTCCGTGAAGGTCCACACCCGCGTCGTCGAAGGCGGCAAGGAGCGCGTCCAGATCTTCGCCGGTCTCGTCATCGCCAAGCGCGGCACCGGCGTGAACGCCTCGTTCACCGTCCGCAAGATCTCCTACGGTGAAGGCGTCGAGCGCGTCTTCCCGCTGCACACCCCGCGCATCTCCAAGATCGAAGTGGCCTCCAAGGGTAAGGTCCGCCGTGCCAAGCTGCACTACCTCCGCGGTCGTGTCGGCAAGCGCGCCCTCTTGGTGAAGTCCGCCGACCAGGCCTGAGCCTTTTCCTGATTTTCGCGAATGCCCCTCCGGTTCTCCGGCGGGGCATTTTGCTTTTCACGGGGTGCCGCGTGTTTCCGCTTTTCGGCGGTGCGGGCCCGCGTCACGTTCCGCGCGTGCGAGTGCCTGTTTACATCGTGTTGCTGCTGGTTGTGGCCGTGGTTGGGCTCGTGTGGTGGCAGGGGACTCTGACTTACGATTTCACCACGCCTCCCACCGAGGCGAAGCTGGCCCAGGTCCGCGCCGAGGCAGCCCGGGATTTCTCGCCCGCCTCGCCCCAGGATGCCCCGAAGCGGGCCGCGGTCGACGGGCAGGCCCCGAATGACGAGGGGGCCGCGGAGGCTCCGAAGGAGCCGGAAATTGACCTCGGGAACATCGAGACCGCCCCGGGGTTGGAAGCCTATGCCGTGGACTCCCCGAAAGGGTCCGACCACCTGGTGAAACTGGCTACCGCGCTCGAGGCCAAGGGCGCTTTCCAACGCGCCCTGCTGGCGTGGGAACGGGTGCTCGACCACGGCTCGACGGATCCCGTGAACTACGCCGCCGCGCTCGCGTCCGTGAAACGCCTGCGCCCGACCCTGCCCGCTTGGAACATCGATCCTGAGGGGGCGATTCCAGTGGTGATCCACGCCGGCACGGGCCCTGCCACCGCAACGGCCCTGAAGCCGGAGCTGGAAGCCGCCGCCCGCGAGATCGGGGCCGCGTCCGAAGGGATTCTGGCCGTCACGGTGGACATCGCAGTGGGCAAGAAGTCCCCGAATCCCACCGGTCCCGCTCCCGTGGCCCTGTGGCTCTCCGGCTCAGCGAAGGAAGCCCCCGCCACGGATGCCCTGTCCTTCACGGTCGACAATCCCGCCAACCTGCGGAAGCAGGTCCTTTCCACCATCTACAGCCTGGTGGGCGGCCAGCTCAAACGGAAGACCGCCTACGTGGCGCTGCCGGAGCTTTCAGAGGACGAGAACCCGGCGGATGCCCTCCATCACCGGGTGACCCGCCTCTGCTGGCGGGAACTCGGTGCGGGGCTCAATCTGACGCCGCCACCACCCCCGGCTCCTGCTCCGCCCGCCCGCGAGGCGGCCCAACCCGCTCCGCGCTCGAATCGCAGCGGCGCCAACAAGCCCTCCACGCCCCAGCCGCCCCGCGCGACTCCGGCCGCGCCGCGTGCCAACCCGGCACCGACGACCGCGCCGAACCGTCGGCAGGGGCGCTGATCCAGAGACGAAATCCGGCTTCCGGGGTTTTCTCAATAGACCACCGGAAGATTCGCGGCTTTGACAAGCCGTCTTCGCCGTTTGAATTTCGCTGCCATGGGATTGTTCCGGACATCGCTCGTCGCCTTCATTCTGCCTGTCGTGGCAGTGGCGCAGGAGCCAGCGCCGGAGAAAGCTCCTGTCACGGAGGCGGATGGGGACAAGGACAAGCCCGCCATTGAGAAGCTGGATGGCACCCGCCTGCGCCTCGGCGAGATCACCTTCGACAGCAAGACCCGCGAGATCCGTTTCCCCGCCAGGGTCAACATGACCGAGGGGCTGCTCGAATACCTCATCGTCCACGAGAAGGGGAAGGTGCACGAATCGCTCTTCGCCACGGCGGTGTCGCCGACCCGGTTGAACGTGGTCTTCACCCTGCTGCGTTACCAGCGGTCCCAGGAGCTCTACGCCACCGATGGCCCGGCGGAACACGAGGCCGGGACGAAGTTTCCGGACGTGCCCACAGAGGTGAAGGCCGGGGCCCGCGTGGACCTGAAGGTGGAGTGGGAGGATGCCGGGAAGACCCGCGCCGTGCCGGTGAACGAATGGATCGCCCACGCCGTGACCGAGAAGCAGATGCCGTCCGGTCCGTGGGTCTATGGCGGCTCGGAAATCTCCAACGGCCGCTACCACGCCGAGGCCACCGGCGACGTCGCCGCCATTTTTCTCAGCAGCAGCGCCATCCTCAACTACCCGGGCAAGGACAACAACGACGACGAGGCGTGGTTGCCCTTCCCCAAGCGCGTGCCGTCCGTCGGCACCAAGGTCACTCTCATCATCACTCCGCACGAAGGTTCCAAACCCAGCACCACCCCATGAAAGCCACCGTCGTTTTCTCGATCCTCGCCGCCGGCATCGCCGCCGCGGCCGATTCGTCCGACCGCTACACGTCCGTCCAGCAGGAGATCAAGCAGGCCATCGCCCGCGGCAATGCCTGGCTCAAGACCCAGCAGAAGGAGGACGGCCACTGGGATGACGAGGGGCTTCCGGCCCTCACCGCGCTGGCCCTCACCGCCGCCACCCGCGATCCGAACGTGGACGTCAAGAAGCAGGTGCCCGACCACCTCGCCAAGGGCTACGACTGGCTGGTGAAGCAGCAGAAGGAGGACGGCGGCATCTACAACCGCGGCCTGTCCACCTATAACACCGCCACCTCCATCACCGCCTTGGTCGCGCTCGGCAAGGACGGCTACGAGCCCGCCATCGTGAAGGCCCGCAAGCACCTCATCGGCCAGCAGTGGGACACCGGCGAGAAGGGCAAGACCGACAATCCCAACGATGGCGGCGTGGGCTACGGCGCGGGCACCAACAAGGACCACGACGACCTTTCCAACACCTGGCTCGCCATCGAGGCGATCTCACTGTCCGCCAACGTGGTGGCCGATGGCAAGCACGGCGACCAGCCGGACCTCGATTGGAAGGCCGCACAGACCTTCCTCTCCCGCTGCCAGAACCTCTCCTCCGTCAACGACCAGCCGTGGGTGTCCGAGGACGACAAGAACAAGGGCGGTTTCGTTTACAGCCCCACCGGCTCCAAGGCCGAGGACATCCTCCCGGATGGCAAGAAGGCGCTGCGTTCCTACGGCTCCATGTCCTACGCCGGCCTGCTCTCGATGATCTACGCCAAGGTCGGTGCCGACGATCCGCGCGTGAAGGCGGTGAAGGAGTGGCTGGGCAAGAACTACACCGTTTCCGAGAACCCCGGCCTCGGCACCAGCGGCCAGTATTACTACTACCAGACGATGACCAAGGCGCTCAGCGCCGCCAACCTCTCCACGCTCAAGCTCGCCGATGGCAAGGAAGCCGACTGGCGCAAGGATGTGGCGGACAAGCTCCTCTCGCTCCAGCAGGGCGACGGCTCGTGGAAGAACACCGATGGCAAGTGGATGGAGAGCAATCCGGTGCTGGTCACCGCCTACTCGATCCTCGCGCTGGAGCAGGTGTACTACGCGATCCCGAACAAGTGATGGATGATTCGCCCCGGCATGTGATCGTTCTTTCCCGATGAATTGCCCGGAATGTCAGCGCCCTGTCTATAGCCGCCAGCATGGCACCTGCGGCTATTGCGGGGCGCCGCTTCCGCCGGAAATGAGGCTGTCTCCGGAGGAGAAGGCAGCGCTCCAATCCGAGATGGAAGCGATCAAGGCCCGGATGGCGGTTGCCCGGGAAAGAGAGCAGGAAGAGGCCGAAGAGCGCGCCAAGCGCCACAGGGACTCACATTGGGGTGGCTTTTGAGTCCGCCATTCGCGACGGCGGGGCGTGCGTCACCTTTTCGCCTTCGGCGTCTTCAGGAATTTCTCCACCTCCGCCAGCGGGCGGGTGTTGAGGACGTCCTCTTTCGAGAGCCAACCCTTCCGCGCCAGGCGGATGCCGAAGTGGAGGAACTGGAGGTGGTCGGTGGCATGGGCGTCCGGGTTGATCGAGCACAGCACGCCCTTGTCCTTCGCCCGCTTCCACCAGCGCCAGTCCATGTCGAGGCGCATCGGGTTGCAGTTCAGCTCGATGATGGTGCGGGTCTCGGCGGCGCAGTCGATGATCTTCGCGTGGTTCACCGCGTAGCCGTCGCGCTTCAGCAGCAGGCGGCCGGTGAGGTGGCCCAGCATGGTGACGTGCTCGTTCTCCATCGCGCGGCAGATGCGCTCCGTCATCTCGTCCTCGGAAAGGGTGAAGACGTTGTGGACCGAAGCCACGGTGAAATCGAGCTGGGAGAGCATCGCGTCGTCGAAGTCCAGCGTGCCGTCCTTGAGGATGTCCACCTCGGAGCCGGCGAAGATCCGGAAGTTGGTGAAGGTCTTGTTCAGCTCGTGGATCGCGGCGATCTGGGCGGTGAGGCGTTCCTCGTCGAGGCCGCGCGCCTGGAAGGAGGACTTCGAGTGGTCGGAGATGCCCAGATACTGGAGTCCTAGTTCCTGGGCGGCCTCCGCCATTTCCTCCAGCGTGTCGCCGCCGTCGGAGGCGTTGGTGTGGTTGTGGAAAGTGCCGCGCAGGTTGGAGAGCTCCACCAGCCGTGGCAGGTCGCCTGTTTCCGCGGCCTCGATCTCGCCGCGGTTCTCGCGCAGCTCGGGCGAGATGTAGCGCAGGCCGAGCGCCTTGTAGAGGCCCGGTTCGTCGTGGACTTCCGGCGGCGGGGCCGCGCCCTCCACCGGGGTGAGCGCGTATTCGTTCAGCGACCAGCCGTACTTCAGCGCCCGCTGTCGGATCGCCACGTTGTGCTCCTTCGAGCCGGTGAAATACATCAGCGCGAACGGGAACTCGGCGTTGGAAACGGCCCGCAGGTCGCACTGGATGCCGTTGTCCAGACGCACGGAGGTCTTGGTCTCGCCCTGGGCGATCACCGACTTCACGATCGGGAAGGTGGTGAAGTAGCGGCACAGCTCGGCGGGTTCCTTGGTGGCGACGAGGAAGTCGAGATCATGCACCGTTTCCTTGGCCCGGCGGAACGAACCGCACACGGCGACCTGCGATACGGCCGGATGATCGCGGAGGGCATCCAGGATGTCGTCCACCAGCGAGGTCACGGTGCCGAGACGGAAGGTGTCGGCGAAGGTTTCGCGCTGCTGGAGCGCCTCCAGGATCTTCGTCTGGGTCTTCGCGCCGAAGCCGGGCAGGCCCGCCACCTTGTCGGCCTCGCAGGCGGCTTTCAGGTCCGCGATGGAGCCGACGCCGAGGGTGTCGAACAGCGCCTTGATCTTCTTCGGCCCCAGCCCGGAGACGTCGAAGAGCTCGAACAAGCCTTCGGGAAACTCCGCGCGCAGGTTCTTGTGGAACTGGAGCTCGCCGGTGGTCGCCAGCTCGTGGAGCTTGTCGCGCAGCGCGTCACCGAGACCCTTGATGCCATCCAGTTCGTTCGCGGCGGCCAGCGCCACGATGTCGCCGTCGTAGCCGCGCACCACTTCCGCGCCCTGCCGGTAGGCACGGACCTTGAACGGGTTCTCGCCCTTCAGTTCGAGGAGCTGGGCGATTTCTTCGAGGACTTCGGCAAGGGTGTCGCGGGTCATGACGGCCTCGAATGAACCGCATGGAGGTGCGGTCGGCTAGGCCGAATCGGTATTCAAACGTTGCCGGGGGTAGTGGCTGGGAGCAGGGACATTCTTGTCCCGTTCTTGAAAGCCACCCAGCTTGCTGGCAAATATTCAGGAAACGGGACAGGAATGTCCCTGCTCCCAGCCATTTCCCGCCCGGCCTCAGTCGTTCCCCAGCCGGTCCACGAACTCGTCCAGCAGCGCCTTCAGGCGGGCTTCGGGTGCGATCACGGCGGGCTTGTCGAAGCCGATCCAGATCACCGTCGCGCCTTTCGGGCCGAGTCGCAGGGTCCAGGCCTCGCGCTCCGAGCCGGTGGCCCCGGTGAAACAGAGCGTGCCGGAGCGCGGTTTGAGCACTGACTTCGCCTCGGCGGCGGCGTTCGGAGAAAGGGCCTGCGCCTCCTCGGGACGGGCGGTGTAAACGATCTCACCCGCCGCGTTGCGGATCTCGCGGATCATGTAGGGGCGCGGCCGGCTGCCCTTGTTGCCCAGCGTCGAGAGGCCGATCGCCATTTCCATCGGCGTGGCGGATACCGAGCCGCGGAACAGGTCCTCGGTGTCGAGGAAGGGACCGGAGATGCCGCAGCGCTTGGCGATCTTCTGGACCTCCGCCGGACCCACCTGCCTACCGGTCTGGACGGGCTTTCCGGGCAGCACCAGCTTGCCACGCTGGGCCGCCGCCGCGGCCACGAAGGGCTCGAACGCGGAGCCGAGGTCGCGGCGGACCTTGGTGAAATCGTAGCGGGTGTCCTTGAAATCCCGTCCGCCGATGTAGGCGAGGATCGCGCCGGTTTTGAACTCGATGGTGATCGCCGCGTATTGGAGGTAGTCGACCGGGTCACCGTCCTTGTGGGAGGCGTGCGTCGGCTTCTGCCACGACTTTTCGTTCTCCAGTGATTCCACCGCGCGCGCCAATTCGGTTTCCAGACGCGTCTGCCAGGCGAGATCGATGTAGGTGCGGATTTGGAGCCCACCGAGGCGGATGTCCGATTCATCGAGGATCGTGTCCAGCTCGCGGCGCAGCGTCTGCATCGCGTAGGAGCGCTGGACCTCGCGGTCGTCGTCCTTCACCAGCCGCACCGGGGTGGCCATGATCCGGGCCTTGTCGGCGTCGGTGATGAACTTCATCGCGATCATGCGGTCGAGCACCTCGTTGCGCTGGGCCTCTGCGGCGGGGAGGTTCCGGAAAGGGGAGAAGATGTGCGGTCCGCGGATGATGCCCACGATCATCGCGCACTCGCCCTCGTTGAGGTCGCGCACGGAGCGGCCGAAGTAGGTGCGCGCCGCTTCCTCCACGCCATGGCAGCCCGCGCCAAAGTAGATGCGGTTCAGGTAGCCGGTGAGAATCTCGTCCTTGGAATAGCGGCCCTCGATGCGGAGCGTCAGCGCGATTTCAAGGAACTTGCGGTGCAGCGACTTCGCTCGGATCTCGAAGGTGTTGCGGGCGAGCTGCATGGTCAGCGTCGAGGCGCCCTGCGTGAAATCGCGGTCCTTGAGATTCCGGATCGTCGCGCGCAGCAGCCCGCGCACGTCGACGCCGGAGTGCTCGAAGAACCGCGCGTCCTCGCGGGCCTGCAGCGCCTTCACCATGAAGTCCGGCAGGTCCGCGCGGGTGATCAGTCGGCGGTTGTTGCCGGCCGCGGCGTCCATCTCCTTGTCGTTGCGGTCGTAGATGATGTTCGCGGCGGGCAGCCGGTTGACCTCGTTGAGGTCGAACTTCATCGCCAGGCAGAAATAGAAGAACGCGATCCCTGCCACGATCACCAGCCCGAACACGCCGAGCTTGAACGCCCACTTCACCGGGCCATGCAGCCACACCGGCAGCCACCGCAGCAGGCGGGGTGGAGCGTCGAGTGGTCGCCAAGTGGACATAGCAGGAAGACTCCAGAATCAAGAATCCAGAAACCAGAGAAGAGGAATTTCGAAATGAAAATGCCGGAGAAGGGAGGGTGGTTTGACGCTCACTCTTCCACCGGCTCGGCGCGAAGCGGTGCGTTGGGTTCCTCGACCGGCACCGCGCGGGGTGGATGGCCTGGCGAGGAGGGAGGAGCCACCGGGCGCGCGCGCGGTGTGGCGCTTTCGGGCACCACGTCCTCATCCACCGGGATCGCCTTGGCCGGATGGATCGGGCAGAGGTCGTTCGGATCGAAGGTGTCGGCGGGCACGTCGTGGTCGTCGTAGGCCGTGCCCGCGGCCTCGCAGCCCGCGGTGGCACGCTTGCCGGACTGGCGGCACAGGCGGGCGTTGATCGATTTCGAGCCGGGGCTGAATTCGCCCGCCTTGTAGCCGAGTCGGTCCGCCGTCTTCATCATCTCCACCCACACCGGCAGTGCCAGCGTCGCGCCGTAGCCGCCCTGCATGGTCTTCACCGGGGTGTCGAAACCGACCCACACCGCGCAGGTCAGGCTGGAGGTGTAGCCCGCGAACCACGCGTCCTTGAAGTCGTTCGTCGTGCCGGTCTTGCCCGCGCACGGCTTGTCGAAGCCCAGTTTTCTCACCGCCGCCGCAGTGCCATGGGTGGCCACCTCGCGCAGGATCTTGGAAACCGCCCACGCCGAGCCGGGCTTGGCCGCCGGGTAGGCGAGCTGGGGCGTGGTGTAGAGCACGTTGCCCGCCTGGTCCCGGATCTCACGGATCAGGTAGGGACGGAAGCGTTCGCCATTGTTCGGGAAGATGGTGTAGGCCGAGGCAACCCGCCACGGCGTCGATTCCCACGCACCGAGGTAGGACGTCGGCTTTTCCGGGATCTTCTCGCCGAAGCCCGCGGTCCTTGCCACGTTCTTCACCCGCTCCATCCCGGCGTAGTTGCCCACGCGCAGTGACATCGTGTTGCGGGAGCGGATCAGGCCGTATTCCGCCTCGTGATTGCCGGTGTAGGTGCCGTCCGAGTTCTTCGGGTGCCAGTTCGAGGGGGCACCCGCGATCTCGCCCGGGGAGATCGGGTCGTCGCTGATGCTGGTGCTCGGACGCAGGCCGCGGTCGAAGGCCGCGAGGTAGACGAAGGGCTTGAAGATCGAGCCGATCTGGCGCTCCGCTTGTTGGGCGCGGTTGAAACGGGATTCGTTCGCATCGCGGCCACCGACCACCGCCAGCACCGCACCGCCGTGGTTCTCGATCACCACCGCCGCGCCTTGGATGTAGGTTGGTTCGTCGCGCTTGTCCTCCGGCTTTTTCTGCCAGGCGGTGCGGGTGACGTGGCCGTAGCCGGACGCCCGCTCGAGGTCCTTCAGACGCTTGTCGAGCGCCTCCTCGCCGCGCTGCTGGATGCGGTTGTCGATGGTCGTGGAAATCGTGAGCCCGCCCAGCTCGATGTTCTCCTTTTCCAAGATCAGCTCCAGGTCGTGGCGGATGGCATCCATCGCGTAGGATTCCTGGAACTTCCGCCGCCACTCCGGCCGGATCTCGATCGGTTCGGTCTTTGCGGCGTCCGCTTCCGGCTGGGTGATGACCTTGGCGGCCACCATGCGGTCCAGCGTGGTGTCGCGCTCGCGCTTGGCGCTTTCAAGGCTCTTGAAGGGATTGTAGGCGTCCGGGCCGCGCACGATGCCCGCGAGCATCGCGGATTCCGGCAGGTTGAGCTGCGAGGCGTGCTTTTCGAAATACACGCGGGAGGCCTCCTCGATGCCTCGGATCTGGCGGCCCCAGTTGATCGAGTTCAGGTAGGCCTGGAGGATGTCGTCCTTCGACATCGTCGACTCGATGCGGATGCCGATGGCGATCTCGAGGAACTTGCGATCGATCTGGCTGACGGTGTTCTTCGATTCGCCCTGCTTCAGCTTGAAGACGTCGGACGCGAGCTGCTGGGTGAGCGTCGAGGCACCCTCCTTTTTGCCGGCGAGGTTCTTGGTGAACGCGCGGACGATGCCGATCGGGTCGACCGCTCCGTGCTGGTAGAAGCGCTCGTCCTCGCGGGCGAGGATCGCCTTACGGAAGGTTTCCGAGACTTGGGAAAGGGGGATCACGTCCCGTTTCTCACCGTGGATGCGGCCGATCTCCTCGCCGTTCCGGTCATAGACGATCGAGCGCTCCGGCAGGGCGTGGATCTTCGCCAGATCGTAGCGGCTGGCGCGTGCCCCGTAGACGATCCCGAGCACCAGCAGCACGTAGAGGCCCGCCACGCAGGGGTAGCCGAAAAAGCGCAGCAGCGGCCGCAGCGGCGAGCCGAGCGGACTGGTTACCGCCCGGAACAGGTGGAATGGCCAGAAAAACAGCAGCGAGACGAAGGTGGTCCCACCCTCCGATCGATCCTCGTCCCGGCGCGGGCGGTTTTTGGGCGGAATGGTGTCTGGCTGGGCGCTTTTCGGCATCGCTGGGCGGACCGTAGCGTGCTCTATTGTCCGCCGCCACCCCGTATTGATGAAGAACCCATGAAGAGGAAACCGCAGACGAACGGCCGTCCCGGCGGCGCTATGCCCCCTGGAATGATGAAAACGCATGCGTTTTTTGCAGCCGTCGCCGCCGTGGTGGTGGCCTGGTCTCCGGCCGTCCCGCTGTGGGCCCGGGAGCCGGTCAAATCGGTGGCCGATCTCAAACACATCGAAACCGAGGTGGCCGCCGTGGCCGCGAAGGTGATGCCTGCCACCGTGGCGCTGGTGTCCGAGCAGACCGGCTCCTCCGGCTCCGGCATCGTGACCTCCGCCGATGGCTTGATCCTGACCGCCGCCCACGTGGTGCAAGGCGTGGATGAACTGCTGGTGGTGTTTCCGAATGGCAAGCAGATCAACGGCCGGGTGTTGGGCGCGAACTACTCCAAGGACATCGCCATGGTGAAAATCGACCAAGCGGGGCCGTGGCCGTTCGTCGAGCGCGGGAATTCCAAGACTCTAGGGGCCGGGGACTGGCTGGTCGCGATGGGGCATTCCGCCGGGTTCGACCCGAACCGCACCCCTCCGGTCCGTTTCGGCCGGGTGATTTCCAAGGGCCCGGGTAATTTCTTCACCAGCGATTGCACCCTGATCGGCGGGGACTCCGGTGGCCCGATTTTCGACCTCCAGGGCCGGATCGTGGGCATCAACTCGTCCATCGGCGAATCCAAGCGGAACAACAACCACGCGGGGATCGACGGTTTCAAGGATGACTGGGACCGCCTCGTGGCCGGGGACAACTGGGGCGAGCTCTCGATGAACCCCTTTGCCAACCCCGAGGCCCCGGTGCTGGGCATCGGCATGGGTCGTGAAACCGGCAAGACCGGTGCGGGCGTGCCGGTCGAGCGGGTGACTCCGCGTTCTCCCGCCGCCGGTGCCGGTGTGCGCATCGGCGACCTGCTGGTGTCCATTGATGGCGGCAAGGTCAGCAGCGGCCGTGAGCTCCAGCTCGTGCTCGCGAAGAAGCAGCCCGGCGACAAGATCAAGCTCGGCCTCCTGCGCGACCAGACGAAGCTCGATCTGGAGGTCACCCTCGTGAAACGGGATGCCCTCTACGACAAGCGATCGATCAGCGGCCTCGGCAACGACCCCTCTCTCTTCGACGGCAAGCGGGACGTTCCCTTGCTCCTGCCCGAGGAAAACGAGGCCATCACCAGCCAATACGCCGACCTCTACTCGGTGGGCGAGTCGGTGGCCGAGGCCAAGAGCGCCTCGACCGTGCTGGTGTATGCCGGTAGCGCCCAGGTGGCCTACGGCACTGTCATCGGCAGCGGCAAGGAAGTGCTGACCAAGTGGAGCGAGATCGCCAAGAAGCGCGGTGCCCTGCAGGTGATGGACTACAAGGGCACCCAGCACGGTGCCACGATCACCGGGGTCCATGAAAACGAGGATATCGCGGTCCTGTCCATCGATGGCGACGTGCTGACGCCTGTGAAATGGTCCGACAAGGCCGCGCCTTCCCTGGGCACCTTCGTGGTGGCCACCCGTCGTGACGGCAAGGCCGGTGGCATCGGGGTGGTGAGCGTGCTTTCCCGCTCCCTGCGCGAATCCGACCAAGCCTATCTGGGCGTCAACGGCGATGTCGCCTACGCCGGTCCGGGCGTGAAGGTGGGGGGCGTGGAGCCCCAGACCGGAGCCGCCAGCGCCGGACTGAAAGAAGGGGATATCATCCTGAAGGTGGAGAATCGCGCGATCTCCGGTCTGATGGAATTGCGCAACTCGCTGCTCGATAAGAACCCGGGTGAGAAGGTCACCATGAAGGTGTCTCGCGGCGGCGCCACGCTTGATCTCGAGGTGCTGCTGGGCAACCGCCCGCGTCTTCCGCAGTTCACCAATCCCCGCCTGCGCCAAATGGAGCAGATGGGCGGTGCGATCAGCCGCGTGCGCGACATGTTCCCGAACGTGGTGCAGTCCGACCTCCAGTTGAAGCCGCAGCAGTGCGGTGGCCCGGTGGTGGACCTCGATGGCAATGTCGTCGGCTTGACCATCGCCCAGGCCGACCGCACCCGCAGCTTCTTCATCCCGGCCGGGGAAATCGTGGCGATGCTCAAGCGCTCGCCGGTCGATTCCGCCGTGGCCCGCGTGGGCAATCCGCCCGCCGAACTGCCGAACCAGATGGCACGCTGGGGCGGTCAGAAGCCGCGGATCATTCCCGCTCCCGATCCGGAGCGCATTGGCCGCGCCCGCCGCAACGTGCGGGACATGGACCGGCTGATCGAGCGTCTCCACGAGGAAATGGACGCCGTGGGCGAGGAGCGGTGACCGGACTGAGGGGAACTACGAGTCTTTCCGGGTTCCCCTTGCCTGATTGCCGATCCCTGCGACTTTCAAGCCCCGCCGCCGCTCCGGTGGCGGGGCTTTTTCTTTTTGTCGCATGGATGCAGGAAACGACGGATTGGATGGATCGGAACCGCGTGTCCTGTCCGAGAAATGGCTCCTGTTGCTGCTCGCCGCGGTGCAGTTCACCCACATCATGGATTTCATGGTGATGATGCCGCTGGGGCCGCAGCTCCAACGGGAGCTCAGTGTCACTCCGCAGCAGTTCGGCAGCTTCATTTCGTCCTTCGCGATCACCGCCGGGGTGGTGGGTCTGTTGACCGCGCCTTTCATCGATCGGTTCGACCGCCGGAAGCTGCTGCTGTTCTGCTACGCCGGATTTGTCGTCGGCACGCTGGCCTGCGGTCTTTCGACTACCTCGGGCATGCTGCTGGTGGCCCGTGCGATCTGCGGGGCCTTTGGCGGCGTGAGCGGTGCCGCGATCATGGCGATCGTCGCGGACGTGGTGCCGCCGGAACGCCGGGCTCGGGGCATGGGTATCATTATGACGGCTTTCTCGTTCGCCGCCGCGGCCGGGGTGCCGCTCGGCCTGAAGCTGGCCCAGTGGTGGCGCTGGGAGGCACCGTTCCTTGCCGTGGCCGCGCTGGGGGTGCTCGTCTGGATTTGTCTCTACCGGGTGCTGCCGCCGGTGCGTGGTCATCTCCAGGAGGGGAAGGTGCCTTCAGGAAAGGATTTCCTCACCTTGCTCGCGGACGGCAACGCGTGGATCGGCATCCTCTTGATGACGGCGATGGTCTTCGGGCACTTCACGATCATCCCCTACCTCTCGACCTACCTGGTGGGGAATGCCGGGATGCCGGAGCAGTACCTGTTCCTCGTCTATCTAACCGGCGGGCTGGTCACCATCTTCACCGGCCCGTGGGTCGGTCGGCTGGCGGACGTCCACGGTCGCTTCAAGATCTACTGCGTGCTGGTGGCCGGGGCCTCGATCGTCATCCGGTTGCTCACCAATTCGGGGCCGATTCCGATCTGGCACGTGCTGGTGCTGGCGGCGTTTTTCTTCACCTTCGCCAGCGGTCGCTTCATTCCCGGCCAGGCGGTGATTTCGCAAGCGGTGCCGTCCGTCCGCCGGGGGGCCTATATGAGCCTGATCGGCTGCGCCCGCGATCTCGCCTCCGGCCTCACCACCGCCATCGGCGGGATGGTGGTGGCGGAAGGTCCGGGAAAATCGCTGCTCCACTTCGACCGCCTCGGCCTCGCGGCCATCAGCGTGAGCATCCTCAGCCTGCTGGTGTTCCGGAAAATCCGGGCGGTGGCTTGAAGAGTTTGTTGGTTTTCAGTGTTCAGTTTTCAGGAAGATTCCGAGGACTCTTTCTCTTCCTGAAAACTTCAAACTGAACACTGACAAACTTTCAGAGGCACACGCGGCGGAACAGCTCGTCGAGCGGGAGCTGCATGCCGATGTAGAAGTCACCGAATTCCGCATAGCGGGCGGAAACCTCGTCGAAGCGCATTTCGTAAACGATCGCCTTGATGTCGATGGTGTCCTTCGCCAGCAGGGTGACGCCCCATTCGTATTCATCCAGGCCGGTCGAACCGGTGATGAGCTGGAGGATACGGCCGGAGTAGGTGCGGCCGACGCGGGCGTGGCCGGACATCAGTTCGGCGCGCTGCTTGAAATCGAGCGAGTACCAGTTGTCGTTGCCGCTGCGGCGCTTCGACATGGGATAGAAGCAGATCGCCGGCCAGTCCGGGAGCACCGGGTAGAGGCGGTGCTTCAGGTAGTGGGCCATGCGGTCGTCGAACTCCTTCAGCGCGGCCACGAATTCGGGCGAGCCTTCCGTCAGCCCCTTTTCCCCGATCAGGGTTTCGGCGGCATACTGCTCGCTGGTGGTGGTGTATTCCGAGCGCTCCGTCTGGGAGAGGTAGGAGTAGACCGGGGTGAGGATATCCGGGCCGAGCGAAAGCGTGAGCTGCTTCTCGTAGGCTGTGGCCACGTGCAGGTCCGGCGTGAGCAGCATGAAGCCGATGTCCGCCTTCGGGGTGGCCACCGCGAAGATCAGCAGATGGGTGTCCGGCGTGGCGCGGATCTCCTGGACCAGCTCGGTGAGCTTGGTTTTCGCGAGGCGCTTCTCGTCCTCGCCGAGCAGGGACCACGCGGAGTGGTCCACATGGTAGAACAGGTGCATCACGTGCCAGCCTTCTTTCGGCACGAGCGGGGTCACAGGGGTATTGCTGGGCATGATCAGTGGCGGTCGTTTGAAATCGGGGTCTCCAGGAGCTTCTTGAAATCCTGGCGGGGCGAATCTGCGGAGGGAGCTTCGAAAAGCTCCAGCTTCCATGGCTTGGTCTGCCCGGTGCGGTAGGAGGCGTGGATCGCGGCGTCTTCGAGACCGGCGGTGGCAGGAAGTTCGATGGAGCCCCCGCTGGTGGACCGGGTCACGGCGTCGCCGATGGTTTCCCCGTTCTCGTTGCGGAAAAACGCGCGGATGGCGCAGGGGGGGGCCTCCAGGTCGACCTTCACCACCGGAATGAGCTTGGTGTCACGGCGGACGGTGTCTTTTCCGGCAACCGGCTCCCGCCAGAAGGATTCGAGTTTCTTCACCGTCACCAGGCTGCCTTTGACCGGGTAATCGGGGTAGTCCGCCGAGCTATCGTGGATCGGCAGGCGGTTGCGGGCCACGCCGAGCAGCACGAGGCCGCCGATCACGAGGACCGCGGCAAGCGCCACGAGCCCGATTTTTTCGATTCTGGAGAGGCCGAGGCGCTGCGGAAGCGAGTGGATATCCAGAGGTGCCTGTGGCGTGGGAGTTGGAGCGATTTCCTCCTCCTGTGCTTGGGCGGAGCCAAGCTCGGGTTCCGGTTCGGCGAAAGGGGGGGCGGCCGGTTCCTCGTTGGTCTCCGCCACCGGTTCCACGGTTTTTTCCGCTGCTGGCCGGGGCGAAGGTGCCACGCGGGGTTCGGAGGGCGGAAGGTCGTCATCCAACTCTCCCAGGTCGTCGGCTGGTTTCCGTTTCTGGTCGAAAAGAGTCGGGCCTTTGGTGGGAGCCGGAGGCGTGCGCTTGCTCGAAACCGCCTCGGAAGCCGGTGGCGCGGTGCGTGGTTCCGGCGTGAGGGACCGTGGGCGGGCCTTGGTGGCCGGTGGCAGCTCGGCCGGCTCTGGTTTGGCCGGGGAATCGAGGGCGTCGTCGAAGTCCCAGAGGTCCAGCTCGGACGAGTCCTTCGGGGCGCGGGCGGCTGGCGGACGTTGCCGGGGCGGCTGCGGTCCGTCTGGCGGTTCGGAAGAGGATTGGCTCATGGGCGCACGGCTTTGAGGTGTTTAGGGCCCGGCCCCGGGCTTGGCCAGTGCGAATGCCCGCCGCGCCCCCCGGAAAAATCGAATTGCAACCTGTCTCCGCCGGGGTCATCCAAGGCCCAGCAACCTCTCCCGTATTACATGGCCGATCGCGAAGACAAGAATGCCGAAAACGTCGCAGGAAAATTCTACGTCGATAGCCAGTGCATCGACTGTGACCTGTGCCGTGAGACGGCGCCGAAGAACTTCACCCGCGCCGATGACGAAGGTTACTCCTTCGTTTACAAGCAGCCGGAGACCGACGAGGAGCGCGAGCAGTGCGTCGAGGCCATGGAAGGCTGCCCGGTCGAGGCGATCGGCAACGACGGCGAGGACTGAATTATTCCGAGCCATGAGCGATGACCCCGCCCTGAAAAGGATCCGCGAGGCCATCTTGCGCGAATGGCGGGGGGCGGACGAGCCCTTTGACCTGGAGCGGCGGGTTTCCAAGCCCGACCGGTTCCTGAAGGCCATCCTGCACCAGGCAGGGGTGGCCGAAGGTCTCCAGGAGGACCAGGTCCGGTCCGCGTGGAAGGAGCTGGCGGGCGATTTCATCGCACGGCACACCGAACCGCTGTCCGTGAAGGGCGGACATCTGGTGCTGCGGGTCACCCAGCCGGCGATGCGTTTTCATCTGGAGCAGATGAAGCCGATGCTGCTGAAGCGGCTCCGCGAGGAGCTCGGGCCCGATCGAATCCTTTCCGTACGCTTCCAGATCGGCTGAACTCCCATCCGTCATGTTCCGAAACCTGATTTTCGATTGGTCCGGCACCCTCGTGGACGATCTCGGCCCCGTGCTGGAGGCCACCAACCTCGTGTTCGAGAGCTATGGCCGCGATCCGCTGGACCGCGACGCCTTCCGCCGCCACTTCCGTCTGCCCTACAGCGAGTTCTATCAGGAATTCCTGCCGGATGTGCCTCTGGATGAGCTGGAGAGCCGGTTCCGCCCCGCCTTCCATGGCTCGAAGGCTCCGGTGTTCGTGCTGCCCCACGCCCGTGAGAAGCTGGAATGGTGCGCCGCCCACGGCATCCGCTGCTTTGTCCTGAGCAGCATGCACCGTGAGGCCTTCCACCAGCAGCTCGAGGAATTCGGCCTGGAGCCCTTTTTCGAGGCGACCTACGCCGGGGTGGTGGACAAACGCGAAATGATCCATGAGATCCTCGCCACCCACAAACTCGATCCCGGTGAAACAGCCTTCGTGGGAGACATGACCCACGACATCGAGACCGCCCGCCACGGTGGCATTTCCTCGATCGCCGTGCTCACCGGCTACACCCATGCCGAGCCCCTTGCCGCGGTCCGCCCGGACCTCACCGTGCCGGACCTCGGTGTGCTGCGCTCCCTGCTCGGACGTGGCGCCGTGAAACCGCGGCCGATCGCCACGGTGGGAGCCCTGCTTCATGACGGCCATGGCCACGTGCTGATGGTCCGGACCCACAAGTGGGGCCACCGCTGGGGGATCCCCGGGGGCAAGATCCGCCGTGGTGAAACCTCGCTGGATGCCCTGCGCCGCGAGATCCGGGAGGAGACGGCCATCGAGCTGGATGGCATCGAGTTCGCGCTGGTTCAGGATTGCATCGATTCCACCGAGTTCGAGCGTCCCGAGCACTTTTTGCTCCTGAATTACGTCGCCCACGCCAAGTCGACGGCGGTCCGGCTCAACGACGAGGCGGAGGACTTCAAGTGGCTGTCTCCCGCGGACGCCCTCACGCTCGACCTGAACCACCCGACCCGCGTGCTGCTGGTGGAGGCGATGGAACGGGAGATGATCCCCGGCTCCTGAGGCCCAGGCTTTCCGACATGAGCGATACCATCGAGATCCGAAAACTCCGCGTCACCACCCACATCGGCGTGCCGGACGAGGAGCGCGCCGCACCCCAGGTGGTGCTGCTCACCATTCTGATGACGCCCCGGACCGCCTTTGCCGATCTCGCCGATGACATCGAGCGGACCGTGGACTACTACGCGGTTTCCCTGGAGCTGGAAGCCTTGGCCGCGGCGAAACCCCGCAAGCTCATCGAAACGCTGGCAGCGGACGTGGCGGATCATCTCCTCGAAAATCACCCGCTGCGCCGCGCGGACGTGCTGGTGGAAAAGTTCATCCTGCCGAACACCGAGTGCGTGGCCGTCCGGACCGTGCGTGAAAGGGCGGATTGACCGGGGAGGTAAATTGCATGCCGTGGACCGGCTGAGCGGTCTACGTTGCCCCCGTTCCTCATGACTGCATCCCGCTCCCTCCGCTGGCTCGCCGTTTGGCTCGCTCTCGCTGCTCCTGCCGTGGCGGAACCGCTGAGGGTGATGACCTTCAATCTGCGTTACATCAACCGGGGGGATCATTTTTCCCGGGCCTGGACCGCCCGGCGTGACCAGGTGGCGGAGATCATCCGGCGCGACCATCCGGATGTTCTCGGCGTCCAGGAAGCATTGCGTCCGATGTTGGATGACCTCGGCCAACGGCTGGATGGCTACGTCGAGATCGGCGTGGGGAGGGAGGATGGGCTGCAGAAGGGGGAATACTCCGCGCTGTTGGTGAGGGCGGACCGCTTCTCAATCCAGCAGACGGGGACTTTCTGGCTGTCCGATACCCCGGAAACGGTGAACTCGAAATCGTGGGGCAACACGGTGGTGCGGATCTGCACCTGGGCCCGCCTGTGGGACCGGAAAACCAGCCGGGTGATCCATTTCTACAACACCCACATGGACCATGAGTCCCAGCCCGCGCGGGAGAAGGGCATCGCCTTGATCCTGGATCGGATCGCGGCCCGGCAGCCCGCGGGGCCGTTTCTGCTCACCGGGGATTTGAATTCCGGCCAGGAAAACCCGGTGCAAGAGCTGATCCGGACCAGCGCCTCGCGGCCGCTGGACGTGTGGAAGACCGTTCACCCGGATGAATCCGCCTCCGTTTCCGGCACGATGCACGGCTTCACCGGCAAGACCGATGGCGGCCGGATCGACTACATCTATGCCAGCCCGGACCTGAAGCTGGTGGCCGCGGACATCCTTCACGATGCGAAGGATGGTGTCTGGCCCTCCGATCATTTCCCGGTGCGGGCCACCTTGGAAATCGAGCCTCAGCCGGGACAGGCTGAACCCCATTGAATGAAAAAACCCTCTCCCACGGCAGCCGTGGAAGAGGGCGGGAATAGGGCCGGATGAGTCCGCCTGTTCAGGGCTGTGTGGCCTTGAGGCGGACGAAGAGCTTGCCGTTCACGGCATTGCTCCTCGGGATCGTGACCGTGATGAGATCGTAGCTGGGATTGGACTCGTTCACCTGCACCTCAAGGTTCTCATGGTCCGGCACGACGATGTCGGTCCAGCTCGTCAGGTTGGTGCCCCACTGGACTTTCAGCGGCGTGTCCTGCTTCGACTGCTTGTTGCGGGTGAAGTAGAAGGTCAGGTTGTCGCCATCGAGGCTCTGGCCGGGGAGCTCGAGCAGCGATGGGTAGAGCGGCTGGCTGGTGAGGACGTATTCAAGCAGGTTCGGGATACCGTCGTGGTCCGGGTCGTCGGACGGTCCGTTGTTGCCGGCCGTCAGGCCGTTGGCCAAGGCCCACGCGCCGAAGGGGGATTGGGTGAGGAGGATCTGTTTGTTTCCAACTCCCGCGTTGTAGGTCACGGTGTAGCCTGCGGGCACCGTGGCGAAGGTGCCGGTCAGGGTGCCGGTGTATTCGGCGATCACGTAGGTGCCGCTGAAACCACCGCCCAGCACCGAGATCGACAGGGTCGCGCCGGTGAGGGTCAGGTTGCCATTGACCATCAGCTTGTCGCCGCTGCCGCCGTTCACCTCGGTGGCGAGCGTGCCGGTGAGGGTGGTGGCTCCCGTCGTTAAGGTGCCGGTGGTCCCGTTGCCCGGGGCGAGGGTGCCCGCGGCGGCAACGGCTCCCGATGCGGTGCCGGTGCCGGTGAGTGCGCCCCCGTTGTTCACCGTGACGGCACCGGTGATGGTGCCGGTGAGGCTCAGGGTGGCTCCGTTGTTCACCGCGACCGCGCCGGTGCCTGTGCCCGAGCCGGTGGTGTTGTCGACCAGTAGCTTGCCGCCGGCCACCGTGGTGCCCGCGGTGTAGGTGTTCGCGGCGCTCAATTGCAGGGTGCCGGCGCCGGACTTGGTCAGGGCATAGCCGGATATCACGCCGGACGAGCTCGCATCGATGCCGCTGGGCGTGGTGCCCGCGGCCACCGCGAGGTTCAGGTTGTTGGTGTCACGGATGTCGATGCGGGAGCTGATGACCGACGTCGTGGCGCTGGCGATGGTCGTGATGCCGTAGCCGTTCGTGAAGTTGAACGGGCCGGTGCCGGTGGAGGTGAGGCTGGCACCCGTCATGATGACGTTGGTGGTGAAGCCCTCGTTGGCGTTGGTGTTGTTGTTGAACGTGCCGCCATTGTTGATCGTGAGCGGGTTCACCTGGGTGCCCACGGTGTAACCGAGGGCGTCTCCCGCCGTGGTGGTCACGGTGGCTCCGCTGTTGATCGTCAGCGCGCCGCGGATGGTGCCCGCGCCGCCGCCGGTGCCGAGGAATAGCGTGCCGCCGTTCACCACGGTGCCGCCGGTGTAGGTGTTCGCGGCACCGGTCAGGGTCAGGTTCGCGCTGCCGGATTTGACCAGGCTGGTGTTGCCGGAGATGTAGCCGGTGCCGGACTCGGTGAGCGTGTAGTTGTTCACGCTGTTGTCCACCACGACGCTGTTCGGAGCCATCACGCCGGTGAGGGTGATCGCGGTGGCCACGCCGGTGTCGTTGAAGGTCACGTTGTCCCCCTGGAAATACACGTCGGTCTCACCCGATCCGGTGGTGTTCCAGCGGTTGCTGCCGCCGATGGTCCATTGGCCGCCGGAGGTGCCGTTCCAGGTGATCGACTTGGCTCCGATATCGAGGGTGATCTTGGTGGCTCCCACGTTGAAGACCGCCTGCCGGTAGTTGGCGGCGTTCGCCAGCACGAGGTTGGTGGTGGAGCCGCTGATCGAGTTGTAGTTCAGCAGCGTGATCACGCCGCTGGGATTGGCGATGCCACCGGTGGCCAGGTTCACGGTGGTGGTGCCCAGCAGCGAGACGCTGCCATTCACGGTCAGCCCGTTGTTCGCGATGTTGGCGTTGAGGTTGGTCGCGCCGGTGACAAAGGTCAGCGAGGCATTGCTGGACGTGCCGATGGTGCCGGTGCCGCCGATGCTGGAGCCGACGCCCACGCTCACCGCGGTCGCGCCGAGGCTGCCGGTGAGGTTCACGCTGGCAAGTGTGAGTGTGGTCGTGCCGGTGTAGGTGCTCGCGCTGCTGATGTTGAAGGTTGACAGGGACGAGGTGCCGCCCAGCTCCAGGTTGCGCGCCCCGCCGCTTTCCACGATCGGGCCCGCGATGTTGCCGGTGTTGCCGTGGGCGCCGATGCGGGTGTTGCCCGTCAGCGTGATGGTGCCGGTGGTGGTGGAGCCCTTGTCGTAACGCAGCGCTCCGGCCACGCCGAGCGTTTCACCCCAGCCGTTGCCGGAGAGGAAGAAGGCGTTCGGATAGGTGCCGCCGCCCGCGAGCAGGAAGGCGCCGTTCAGCCCGTTGGTGGCGGTGCCGGTGCCGAGGTTGTTGGCCGAGGAGTAGACGCGCGCGCCAGTGACCGTGATCGGGCCGGAGAACCCGCTGTTGTCACCGCTGAGGTTGTAATCCGAGGCGATCCCAGCCGCGCCGGTGTTCCCGCCGACGAAGACGAGATTGCCGGCCCCGCTGAACGAGTTCGGAACCGTGATCTGAATGTTTGCCCGGTAGGCGGCGATGGTGGCTCCCGCGGCGATGGAAACGGGTCCGCTTCCGAGGTTCCCTGTCGTTCCATAGGGGGAAACGGTGGTGCCGAGGTTGAGCGTTCCGGCGCTCACTGTTCCCGCTCCGCTCAGCGCGTTGTTCGCGGTAAGCGTCACTGCTCCCGCGGTGGTTTTTGTCCAGGCCGCGGCGCTGGTGATGGTTGCCGAAGTGCTGCCGGATTGCAGGTCGAGCCCGGTCGCGTTGATCGTGGCGTTGTTGAGCGCTCCGCCGTTGAGGGTGATCTTGCCAGCGTTGAAGCTCTTGCTGGAGAGATCGAGCGTGCCGCCGGAAACAGTGATGTCACCGTTCATGGTGTAGCCCATGTTGGTGCCGAAGGTGGCCGTGCCGCTGCCGGATTTCACCAGCGAACCGCTGCCCACCAGCGCGCCGCTGTTGAGGGTGGCGGAGTTGAACGTGTAGGTGGACGCGGAGTTAATCGTCATCAGCGCGGGGGCCAGCGCTCCGCTCAGGGTGATCGCCTTCGTGCCCGCGATGGTGTCGTCGAAGGTGACGGAATCGAAGGACTTGAAGACGTCGTTGCTGCCACCGTTGTTGAAGTTCAGCAGGTTGTTGAGGTCCCAGGTGCCCGCCACGTTTCCTGCGGCGGAGGCATTGTTCCAGACCAGGTTCGCGCCCAGTCCGGTGAGGGTGAGCTGGAGCTTGTTGCCATTGACCGCCACGGAGCCGGTGACGCGCGAGGAGCCGAACGCCCCGGAAGAAGCCAGGGTGGGCGTGCCGGTGCCGGTGATGCTGGCGGCGGTGATCAGGTCGTAGGTGCCCAGACCGACATTGCCGAGCGCCGGGGAGACGCTGATGGCCGCTCCGTTGGTGAGGGTCAGCGCGCCCGTCAGGTTGGTGGTGATCCCGGTGCCGACCGGCATGCTCAAGGTGGAGCCGTTGTTCGCGGTGATGGCCTTGAGGGTGGCTCCGGCCGGGATCACGCGGAAGGTGCCGGTGTTGTTCACCACCACGGTGGAATTGCCCAGCGTTCCGGTCCGGCCGAGCTGGAGCACCCCGCCGTTGACCACCGTGTTGCCGGTGTAGACGCAGGGGCCGGTGAGGTTCATCAGGCCGGCACCGGCCTTGCTGATGCCGTAGCCGGTGGTTCCGTCCTGGGTGATCGCGGCGCTGACGAGGAGGTCGGTGGTGGCCAGGCCGTCCGCGACATCGAACGGAGCCAGGTTGCTGGCGTTGTTCTCACGGATATGCAGGCGCCCGGCGACGGTCGAGGTGGTGGCGGATGCCAGGCTGTTGATCGCGCAGATCGAGCCGGTGGTTTCCTTGCCGAGGGTGAACAGAGGACCGGCCGTGGTGCTGGCGGTGCCGCCGTTCGACTGCATGGTGCCGCCGGTCAGGTTGTAGGTGATGGCCCAGCCGTTGTCGCCGTTGGCGGTGTTGTTGAGCGTGCCGCCATTGATGTTGAGGGTTTCCACGCGGGAACCGGCGGTGTAACCGGTCGCGTTCACGGCGGTGAGGGCCAGGGTGGCTCCGCTGTTGACGGTGATGGCGCTGCGGAGAGTGCCGACCCCGCCGCCGGAACCGAGGGTCAGGGTCCCGGCGTTCACGGTCGTGCCGCCGGAGAAGGTGCTGAGCCCGGTGAGGGTGGTGTTGCCCGTGCCGACCTTGATCAGGGACCCGGCTCCGGACAGAATGGCGGAGGAGGAGGTGGCGGCGTTGTTGTTGCCCACGCTGAGGGCCACCGCGTTCGGGGTGGTGGCGTTGTCCGCCAGCGTCAGGTTGGTGGTGGTGCTGAGGCCGCCCAGGGTGAAGGCGTGGCTGGCCACCGATTGGTCGAAGATGACCGTCCCTGTCGCCAGCGTGCTGCTTTGGAGCGCGAGGGTGTTGCCCAGGCGCAGGGTGCCAGCGCTGACGCTGGTGTTGCCGGTGAAAGTATTGGCTCCGGTTAGATAAAGCAGGCCGGTGCCGGTCTTGGTGATGGCCCCGCCGCCGCCGGAAATGACGCCCGCGATCTGGAGGTCCACGCCGCTGGCGGTGGTGCCGGTGGCCACCGCGATGCCCATGTTGTTGTTGTCGCGCAGCGAGATGGGCGCGTTGAAGGCCGTGGTGGTGGCGCTGGCGTTGTTGGTGATGCCGAAGGCGGTGGTGAAATTGAAGGCACCGCCGCCGCTGGAGTTCACCGTGGCGCCGGTGAGATTGAAGTTGGTCCGGTAGCCCTGATTGCCGTTGGTGGTGTTGTTCACGATGCCACCGGCCACGTTCAGCGGTTCGACCTGCGAGCCTGCGGTGTATCCCAGGCAGTCCGCGGCGCTGGCATTGAGGGTGCCGCCGCTATTGACCGTCACGGCTCCCTTGATCGTGCCGGTCGCGCCGCCGGTGGTGAGGGCCAAGGTGCCGGCGTTCACGATGGTGCCGCCGGTGTAGCCGTGGGTGCCCGAGAGGGTGAGGACGCCGGCCCCGGCCTTGGTCATGCCCACGCTGCCGCCGAGGACCGAACTGATCGTCGCGGCGGTCGTGTTGGTGATCGTCGGGGTGCCGGTCAGTGTGATGTTGCCACCGGAGATGGTGTAGGCGGAGGCATTGGTGGTGCCGATGCTGATCGAGGGCGTGGACACCGTGCCGGTGACCGTCACCGCGCCGCCGACTCCGGCGAACGAGGCGTCGGAACCGTCGCTCCAGGCGGTATCGGCTCCTCCGGTCGCGGCGGAGTCCCAATTCGTTCCGGTGTTCCAAGCGCCGGCGCCTCCGTCCGCGTCAGCGGTGGTGGAGGTTCCGTCCCAATACAAGGTCGCGGCTTGTGAGACGGTGACCGAGAGGGTCAGGGTGGCAGCCGCGAAAAGCGACCGCCCGAACAAGGCATTTTTGAGTTTCATGGGTGGATGCAATAGAACTGCCCACCCATCCGAATGATGAAATCTGATCATGAACCGGGGAGGAGGGCATTACTAATGTAGATACATGGTCGTGCCGGAGTTCCAGCGGAAAATGAGAAGGGGGAGGGCGTTTTTCGGGGCGGGAGGCTCCCGGATGTGAGGGGGGAGACCGGAAATCCAAGCGGTTGCAAAGCGGGGAATGGTTGATGAGTGCAACCATGGCCTTCGTTCCCGGCCTCCCAAGGGACGATCTTTACATGCGGATTCCGCGGTGTAGGCTGAGGCCGCTGTTTCTCCCCCCATCCCCCTGAATGTTTTCCCAACCCCAGCAACCCGATCCGGATCGGGAGTTGGTCGCCCGTGCCCGTGAGGGTGATACCCGCGCCTTTGACGCGCTGATTCTCAAGTACGGCGACAAGCTCTACGGCCTGGTCTACAACATGACCTCCCACAAGGAGGACACCCATGATCTCCTGCAGGAGATCTTCGCGCGCGCGTATCAATCGCTGGGCAAATTCCGCGGCCAATCCAGCTTCTACACTTGGATCTACCAGATCGCGGTGAACCTCACGCTGAACTTCCTGAAGAAGCGGAAACGCCGCACTGGCATCAGTTTGCAGGACATGGATTCCTCCGTGCAGAACGATCCGGCGCTGGTGGACACCGCCCATGCGGCCAATCCCGAGCAGCAGAGCCACATCAACCAGCTTCAGCAAAAATTGAACGAAGCGATGCGGAAGCTGTCTGATCCCCACAGAACGGTGGTGACCCTGTTCGACATCCAAGGGATGCCCCACGGGGAGATTGCGAAGGTGTTGAAGGTCTCGGAAGGCACCGTTCGGTCGCGACTCCACTACGCGCACCTGCAGCTCCAATCGTTCCTCCAGGAATGGTGGGAACAGAGGTTTTAAAAAATCCTCTTGTCAGGCGGGTGGAAATTTTATAAATCTTAAACATCACCCGTCGTGAAACCCTCGGTCGAACAAATCGGAAGCCTGCTGGCCCTCAAGCGCGATGAGCGCCCGGAAGAGGGATACTGGCAGGATTTCCTGTGCGAGTTCCACCAGCGCCAGCGCGTGGCCGCCGTGAACCGGTGGACGCCTTCCGGCATCTGGCACCGCACCACCGCGTGGTTCAGTGATCTTGGCCAGGCCAAGTGGCTCTATGGAGCTGGCTTGGGCTACGCCGCGGTGATGGCCGCGTTCCTCTTGATTCCGCGTCCTTCCGATGTTGATTCGGCTCCCGTGGTGCCGGTGAAACATCAGGTCGTTCCGGCTCCCGCTCCCCCCGTCGAGCAGCTCGACGAGTTGGACCTCGGGCCGTCGACCCAGGGGAGTGTCGGGGAACAGGTGTTCTGAGCGGAGGCCGCATGGTCCGGATCGCCCGTCCACGTCTTGCCAAGCGCGCCTTGGGGATTTTGTGCGCGTTTGCCGTGCTCGGTTCCGTCCGCGCGCAGGTGGCGAATTGGGAGATTGGGTTTTCTTCCGTGAAGGGTGGTCAGCCGACCAAATCCGTGGCCGTGCCGCTGGAGGAGGGGGGCATGCTGGTGGCCGTGGTGCTGCCGGGAGCCGAGGCCGGTCGGCCGGTTTCCAATCGCGCCGGGCAAGCGGTGTCCACCGAGGTGATCGGCATGGATCCGGTGTCCCGCCTTTGTTTTCTGAAAACCGCCGGGGTCAATGACCGGCTGGCGTGGGGAAAAGCCGCGCCTTACACGCCGGGCACGCCCATGCATGCTCCTGGGCCGGTTCGCGCCCGTGCCAGCGGCTGGGTGAAGCAGATCGGCACCAAGGTGCTGCCCTTCGCGCTCCTGCGAATCAGTTTCGAGGGCGCGGTGCCTGCCACCGGCAGCCCGATCTGCACCGAGGACGGCCGCGTGGTGGCGCTGGTGTTTCAAGGAGCGGACACCGCGGACAGCGCCTACGCCATTCCGGTGGAGGCGGTGCAGCGGGTGAAGGCGGACGTGCTGCGGGATGGCAAGCTGGTCAAAGGCTGGCTGGGTCTCTCCTTGCGGGCGGAATCCCCGTCCCCGCAGGTGATGCGGGTGAGTCCGGATTCCCCGGCCTTGAAGGCGGGCATCAAGCCGAACGACGTCCTGCTCCAGGTGGGGACTCGTCCGGTGAGCAATTACGCCGACGCCGCCAATGCCTTTTTCTACCTCGTCCCCGAGGAGCCGGTGGTATTGCGGTTGCTCCGCGGCGCGACGGAGATGTCCCTGACCATCACCCCGGTGGTGACTCCCGTGGGGAAGTAAGCGGAGCTTGCCTCGCCGTGGCGGCTGCCTTTCGCTGCCGCACGTGAAATTGATCCTCGCCTCCGCCTCCCCGCGCCGAAGTGAACTGCTGGCCGCGGCCGGGCTGCCGTTCGAAGTGGTGGTGTCGCCCGCGGAAGAGATCCACGACGAATCGATGCCGCTCGACCGGCTGTGCGAGGAGAACGCCGCCTTGAAAGCCTCCGCGGTGGCGGTGTCCCATCCGGACGCCACCGTGATCGGAGCGGACACGCTGGTGTACATCGATGGCGTGCCGCTCGGGAAACCGCGCTCGCCGGAGGAAGCCCGCGCGATGCTGCGCCGCCTGTCCGGCCGGGCCCACACGGTCTGCACCGGCGTCTGCCTGATTCGGCCCGGTGGCATCCGTGAAACCTTCCACGCGCTCACCGAGGTCCAGTTCCGGGAGCTCGATGAGGCCGCGATCGAGGCCTACCTCGCGCTGGTCCACACCCTCGACAAGGCCGGTGGCTACGCCATCCAGGAGCATGGCGACCGCATCGTGAAGGAGATCCGCGGCAGCTACAGCAATGTCGTGGGCCTTCCGGTGGACGAGGTCGTGGCGCGCCTGTTGGAGCAGCCCCTTTGAAGGGCCGGCCTGCGACAAGGGGAGCCCGCGCAACCCCTTCAGTTTCGTTGGCTAACAGAGCGGGAGCATTGACAGTTTTTCTCGTGACTGATAGAAGGCGAAACCATGAAAAAGGGGCTTTCTAGCATGCTGGCGCTGGCCTTGTTCGGCAGCGGAGTGGTTTTCGGTGGGACTCATGATGCCAAGGACTCGGTGGCGGCTCCTTCGCCACCGGAACAGTGTTCGTGGACCGGCTTCTACTTGGGCCTGCACGGGGGCTATGGGTGGGGTGGCACCGATTTCACCGAGTTGCTGGAGAGCGATCCTCCCTACCAATTTGATCGCGATGGGTTCTTCGGCGGCATCCAGGCAGGGTACAACTATCAAGTCTGCCCCCGCTGGGTCCTGGGTCTGGAAGGAACCTTTTCCTGGGGGGACTTCGATGCCCATGCCGCGATCAATGGCGGGGGCGAAATCAGCACCGGGGAAATGAATTCGGATTGGATCGCGACGGTCGCCGGCCGGATCGGGTTCACCTGTCTGGACAACCGTCTCCTGATTTACGCCAAGGGCGGCGTGGCGTTTGCCGATTTCGACTACCACACGCAGGAGGTCGGTGGGCAGGAGCAGTTCAATGCCAGTGAAAGCCGCATCGCGCCCCTGGTGGGAGTGGGTGTCGAGTATGCCCTGGATTGCCACTGGTCGCTCAAGCTCGAGTATAACCACATCTTTTTCGGTTCCGAGGATGTCACCGGGGTCGAGACCGAGGGTCCCGGTCGTAGCGATTTCCGCACCTTCCGGGCCGATTGCGATGGCTACGACACCGTTCAGTTCGGCATCAACTACAAGTTCTGAGGCTGCCTGCCGGATTGGGGCCGTCCATCCGGCATCCGGGCTGCGGGGGATTCCGATCGGTTTCCCCGCAAATCGGGTTTGCCGGAATGGGTGGTTTGGACGATGAATCGCGCATGGCATTTCCGCCGCGCTATCCGCTGTTGTTCAACCCGAAGGCCAGAAGCCAGAAGGGGCAGCGGACGTTCCGTTTCCTCATGGAAAACGCGAGCCGGTTCTACCTCTGCGCCACCAATTCGTCCGAGGAGGCCCGCGACCTCGCCGCCCGTTTCGCGGCGGAAGGCGAGCCGGTGGTGATCGCCGCGGGCGGGGATGGCACGCTCAATGCGGTGGTGTCCGGGCTGGCGGGTTCACAGACCGCGCTCGGCGTGCTGCCGGCCGGGACGATGAACGTGTTCGCCCGTGAGCTGGGCATCCCGTTCGACAATCTTTCCAAGGCCTTCGAGGTCATCGACCGCGGCCATGTCCGGGAGATCGACCTGTTCGAGGCGAACCGTGCGCCCTTCATGCAGATGGCCGGGGTCGGCTTCGACGCCATGGTCATCGAGGAAACCACCTGGGAGACCAAGAAGATGCTCGGGCCGCTGGCTTACCTGCTCTCCGCGGTCAAGGTGCTCGGCGAGAAGCCGCCGCGGATGGAGGTGATCTGCCGGGACGGCCGCCGGGTCGAGGGCGTGGCGGTGCTGGCCGGGAATGGCTCGCTCTATGGCGGGCAGTTCCGCCTGTTCCGGAAGGCCGACAACCAGGACTCGATGCTCGACGTGTTGGTGTTCAAAGAGGCGGGCTACAAGCTGGTGCTGGATTCCCTCAAGGGGCTGGCGCTTGGAGGCGTCGATCTCGCGGCCTCCACGGAATACTTCCAGGCGGAGGATTTCACCGTCGTCGCCGAGCGCGAGGTGCCGATCCAGGTGGATGGCGAGCTGCTCGGCCGGGCAAAGGAGGTGGCGTTTTCGGAGAGTCCCCGGCGTTTGCGGGTGCTCGCGCCCGAGGACCCGCTGCCTGGCAGCCGGTTCGTCGAGGTGATGAAGGCGATGATGTTGTGGCCGAAACGGATCGCCGATCCGGCCACCAAGGCGGGGGCATGAAAGGCCGCGCACCATCCTTCTGGAGGCGGTTCCTGAAACGTTTCCTGAAGCTCTGCGGCCTGCTGGTGCTGGCCGCATTGCTGTTCCTCGGTTACGCCAACGTGGCACCGATGATTGCCTCGCGCGGGCGATTGTTTGATGACGTCGCATCCGTGCCGCACCACCGGGTGGGGCTTGTGTTCGGCTGCGATCACCGGATCGATGGTCGCGAGAACCTCTACTTCCGTTATCGCATGGACGCCGCGGCCGAGTTGTGGAAGGCGGGAAAGGTCGATTGTCTGATCGTTTCCGGGGACAACCGGGAAAGATATTACAACGAGCCGGAGGCCATGCGCCAGGCGCTGGTGGCGCGCGGGGTGCCCGCCGACCGGATCGTGCCGGATTACGCCGGTTTGCGGACCTTGGATTCGGTGGTCCGGGCGAAGGAGGTGTTCGGGGCGACCGAGGTGCTGTTCATCACCCAGCGCTTCCAGAACGAGCGGGCGATCTATTTGGCGGAGGCGAACGGGATGTCCGCGATGGGTTTCGATGCCCGGGACGTGGCCGGCAGCGGGGGCTACAAGACCCATTTCCGCGAGATCGGGGCCCGGGTGAAGATGTGGCTCGATGTGCGGGTCCTCTCGACCCGCCCGAAACACCTGGGTGAGAAGGTCACATTGCCTGATTTTCACTGAATCGGTGGCAAAATGGTCATCCGGACCGACCGTTGTTGTCTTTTGGAAGACTAACTGCTTACGTCGCACGGGTGCGCGACGTGATCGCGTTATTGCGGTGGGGGCCCCCGGTCGGTTTAGAACTTCTTGAATTTAACAAAAGCAATGGAACTCGTAGGGGATACCTCACAAAGCGTCATTACCTGCCGGAATAGCCAAGGCACCGAGCTGACTGCTAATCTGTTGAGAATCAAGCGGTATTCCGTTGTTTTCGAGGTCTACAATCCCTACAGTATCCTCCAGCTCTCGGAGGTGCTTTCCGACTTCCGGATCATGGCCTCCCGGCGGCTTTTGTACCACGGGAAGGCGGTCATCAGCAACCTGCTGAACACCGGCATCGTGCTGGTTTGCGAGGCCACCCTGGACGAAGGGTGGGTCGAGGTCGATTTCCTCTCGTCGGTCACCGGCGGGGCGGACATCGGAGGGCAATTCACCTCGTTCATGTCGGAATGGAAGTCCGCGAACCAGGTTCAGGACCCCTTCAAGCTGGTGGTCGCGGACATGGCGAACATGCTCAATGGTGTCCAGCACTGGCTCACCGGCGTCGATGTGGGCATCCGCACCACGGTCACCCGCCGCCGCGACGAGCTCGAGCAGGAGATCTTCTCCAACGTCCAGGCCCGCGTGGTGGACGAGGTGCTGCCCTCGATGGAGCGCTTCGAAAAGGTCGCCCGCGAGGTGGGCGAGGAAGAGGCGGCGGTCCACAAGTCCTACGTCCGCCGCGAGCTGCATCCGATCGTGTTGTGTTCGCCGTTCCTCTACCGGACTTACACCAAGCCGCTGGGTTATGCCGGTGACTACGAGATGGTGAACATGATGTTGCGGAATCCATATGAGGGTTCCTCGGCGTTCGCGAAAATCCTCAACTACGCGCTGCTCCACACCGAGCCGGTGGTGGCCCACCGCAACCGCATCGACTACCTCATTGAGACCTTGATGCGGGAAACCCGCAGCCGTGTCGGCCGCTCGAAGACCCGTGTCTTCAACCTCGCCTGCGGCCCGGCGGTGGAGATCCAGCGCTTCCTCCGCGAGCACGACGAGAGCGACCTGATCGACATCGACCTGCTCGATTTCAACGCCGAAACGCTGGAATACACCCGCGAGCGGATCCAGGAGGCGCGCATGGCGGGGGGCCGTGAAACGACGGTCCGCTACTTCCAGCGCTCGGTGCACCAGCTGCTCCGCGCGGCCTCGCAGGGCGGCGAGGAGGAGTTCACGGGCTACGACGTGGTCTATTGCGCGGGCCTGTTCGATTACCTTTCCCAGCGTGTCTGCAAGAAGCTCGTCGAGCTGTTCTGCACGATGGTCCGCCCGGGCGGCCGCGTGATCGTCACCAACGTGGCGGCCAGCAACCCGCGCAAGGCGTGGATGGAGTATCTGATGGAGTGGAACCTGATCTACCGCGATGACAGCGAGATGCAGGATCTGGTGCCGGACGGCTTGCCCGTGAAATCAACGACGATCACGGCGGACGCCACCGGGGTGAACCTCTTCCTGGATATCGAACTGGCGAATGGCTGAACCCGTCCAGAGCCAGGTGGCGGTCGACCCCGCCGTGCTGGAGCAGGAGTTCCGCGACTACGAATACAACGTCGCGGTGGCGAACGATCGTCGCGCCGCGGTGCTGGCGGGGCTGTTCATGCTCGCCGGCTCGATTCTGGACTGGGTGGTATTTCCCGAGTTCGCGTGGCAGTTCCTGGCGCTCCGAGCGGTGAGCTCGTTGCTGCTTGGGGTGGTGTTCTTCCTGCTGTCCCGGGCGGATGTTTCCCGGCCGCCGGAGTGGATTTCCCAGGCGATTCCCGGTCTGCCGACGCTGGCGATCTGCGCGATGATCGCCATGACCCGCGGCGGGGACTCGCTCTATTACGCCGGGTTGAACCTGGTGCTGCTCGGGCTTTCGATCCTGCTGCGCTGGTCGTTCAAGAAGACACTGGTGATGGTGCTGGTGTGCTTCGTCTTCTACGCGCTGGCGGTGCTCGTCTCCCGCTATTCGCCGAACGGGCGGATCCTTTTCAACAACGCCTATTTCCTGTTCGTCACCGCGGTGTTCGTGCTGGTGGGGAACCACGCCTACGAGCGCCTGCGGTTCCGGGAGTTCGCCCTGCGCAAGGAGGTCGAGAGCGCCCGCACCCTGCTCGAGTCGCAGAACCGCCAGCTCAGCGAGCTCGACGAGGCCAAAACGCGGTTCTTCGCCAACATCAGCCATGAGCTCCGCACGCCGCTGACGGTCATGCTCGGCATCACCGAGCGCCTGGCCAAACTGCCGCCGCTCCAGAATGATCCGCGTGGCGCGGAGATGACCACTCTCCTCGGCCAGAACGGCCTGCGCCTTCTCAAACTCATCGACGACCTCCTCGATCTGGTCCGCTTCGACACCGGCCACGCCGATGTCGTCCGCCAGCCCACCGAGTTGCAGCCGCACCTCGATGGCATGCTGCGGTCGCTGCGCCACCTCGCGGAGCAGGACCACGTGGCGCTCGTCTGGCAGGTCCAGAACGAGGGCGCGTGGATGATCGACCGCGACAAGTTCGACAAGATCGTCCTCAACCTGGTGGTCAACGCGATCAAGTTCACCCCCTCCGGTGGCAGCATCGAGGTGGTGACGGAAGTCGTGGAAGGCACGCTGCACCTGTCGGTGGCGGACACGGGCGTCGGCATCGCGCCGGACGTGCTGCCGCGTATTTTCGAACGCTTCTGGCAGGTCGACACCTCGTCCACCCGCAAGTTCCAAGGCGCGGGCATCGGTCTCGCGCTGGTCCGCAGCCTGGCGGAAGCCATGGGCGGCGGGGTCAAGGTGGAGAGCCAGCTCGGACGGGGCACGACGTTCAACATCGAGTTCCCGGTCGAGGAGGCTCCGGCTGCCGTGGCCACGGTGGAGGCCGGGGAGGTCGCCCACGATCCGGGCGATTCGGTGATCGCCGATTTCCACCGCAAGGCCGCGCTTTCGATTCCTTCGCGCTCGTCCACCACGACGCAGGGACCGGTCAATGGTTTCGGGACGAAGCAGCCGATGTCGATCGGTCGCCGGACCGGCATCCGCCCGCTGGTGCTGATCGCGGACGACGAGCCGGACATCCGCCGCTTCCTGCGCATGCAGATGGATGACGTGGACGTGATCGAGGCGGGCGATGGCGCCCAGGCCCTCCAGCTCGCGCGCCAGCATCAGCCCCAGCTCGCGCTGCTCGACCACATGATGCCGGAGATGGACGGGGTGGAGGTTTGCAAGGGCATCCGCGACCACCACGCCACGCGCGGCGTTTCGGTCATCATCCTCACCGCCCGCGCCGACGAGCAGACCAAGCTGGCGGCGCTGGAGGCCGGTGCCAGCGACTTCCTCACCAAACCGTTTTCCACCGCCGAACTGGCGCTGCGCCTTGAGAACCAGCTCGCCATGGCCCGCGTCCGCCGCGAGATGTCGGACCTCAACCACGAGCTCCAGGCCGCCCTCGACCAGATCAAGGAGAACGAGGTGCTGCTGGTCCGGAACGAGAAGCTCTCCGCCCTCGGCCGCATGAGCGCGGGTCTGATCCACGAGATCAACAATCCGCTCAACTACTCCCGCGCCGGTCTGCACGCCTTGGAAACCTTCTCCAAAGTGCTGCCGGAGAACGACCGCGAGGACTACGCGGACATCGTCGGCGACATCCGCGAGGGCGTGGAACGTGTGTCCCAGATCATCGCGGACCTGCGCCAGTTCACCCGCGAGGACCCCGGTGTCGAGGGCGATGCCGATCTGGTGGACGTCGTCGAGCGGTCCCGCCGCATGGTCAGCCACCAGACCGGCAGCGACGTGGCCTTCAAGGTCGATGCCCCGGGAATGGCTCCGATCCGCGGCAACACCAATCAACTGGTCCAAGTCTTCATCAATCTCTTCCAGAACGCCATCGATGCGATCCGGATGCGGAACGAGGCCGAGCCGGACGCCAAGGTGGCGGGCAAACTTGATATCTCGGTCGAGGCAGCCGGAAACTCGTGGATGGTCACGGTTCTCGACAACGGTATTGGCATTCCGCCCGAAAACGTACAGAAGATCTTCGACCCTTTCTTCACCTCCAAGGATGTGGGGAAAGGGATGGGCCTCGGCCTGAGCATCACCCATCAAATCCTCCAGCGGCACCGGGCCCAGGTGGAGGTGGAGAGCCGACCCTTCGACTTCACCCGGTTCCGCCTGCTGTTCCCCATTTCCGGAGAAAACCCGGCCCCAGCCCTTTCCTCTTCCCACTCTCAATCCAGCCCAGACTGACATGCCTGACCTCGAGCAATACGACTACCAGCGTTACGCCATTCTCTTCGTCGATGACGAAGAGAAGACCCGGAAGTATTTCCGGCGCCTGTTTGGCGACAAGTTCCGCATCCTGGAGGCTGGGGATGGCGTGGAGGCCTTGGACGTGTTCCGCCGCCATGCCTCCGAGATCGGCATCATCGTGACCGACCAGCGGATGCCCAATGAAACCGGTGTCGGCTTCCTGTCGAAGATCGCCGGGGACTATCCGGACATCATCAAGATCCTCTCCACCGCCTTCTCGGACATCGATGCCGCCATCGGCTCGGTCAACGACGGCGGGATTTTCCGCTACATCACCAAGCCGTGGGACATCCCGCAGCTCGAGGTCACCCTGCGCCGCGCCATGGAGTTCTTCAGCGTGAAGCGCGAGCGCGATGCCCTGCTGTCCGCGAAGATGCAGGCGATGGGCAATGTGCTGATGTCCAGCCGTCTCGCCGCCTTCTCGCTGGCTCCGGTCTGCGCCGGCATCAAGGTCGACCGCGCCGGTGAGGCCGTGGCCTCGTTCATCAAGATCGGCGTCTCCGGCCGCACCAACCAGGACACCGGCAACGCCGGCCTGCGTTCGCCGGATTGGGGGAAACTGCACGACCGTCAGGTCGAACTCGCTTCCGCGCTCGAGCGCGAACTGCCGCTGGCACTCCAGGTCGATGGCCTGCAGGCCCGCACCACCGCGCTTGCCACCGCCTTCGAATCGGCTGGCACCGGCAGGGTGGCCGTGGCTCCGAGCGGAGATGCCAGCCGCCTTTCCTCCGATGCGGACCCGGCCCCGGTCCTCATCGACGTGCTGCTCGGCCGCAGTGACGATACCACTGCCACCCGCGCCTCGGTGAAAACCTTGGCCGCGCTGATGGCGGTGTACGATGCGGGCGGCAGCGTCCGCCGCGTCCGCGGTGCCGGGCTCCTGCTCGACGTCGTGGTCGCTCCAGTCAAGCCGGCGGCTGCCGCTGGTGCGGAAACCGCCCGCTGGCTGTTTGATGACGATCTCCTGATCTCGTCCGCGCTCGGCCTGATCTGATCCAAGCCAGCCGGTTGCGGAGGGAGCGAGTTTTACAAAGGCGGCAGCGCGATGGCGTTGCCGCCTTTTTGCGTGCTGTGATTGCTGCCACGGGGCTGCCTGTGAAGTCCCCTATCCTGCCTTGAGGAAGGGCTCCTGCTCCTGGCGACGAGGGGAGCCCTTCAACACCCGCTATCCGGTCTGCGCTCGCTTTCCTTTCCGATGGCGGGCTCCGGACGTCGCCTCAAGATTGGGAACCGCGTTCGAGCTTTTTCACCCTTTCGAACAACTCCGGAAGGCGGCGAAACGCCACGATGCGCCGACGTTCCTCGGCAGCCGGTGCCGCGGGGAAGCCCATGTAGGAACCGGAGTTCGCCGGCAGGCTTTTGGTCACCGCGGTGCGTGCCGTGATCGTGCAGTGGGATCCGATGCTGACGTGTCCAGCCACTCCCACCTGGGCGGCCAGCACCACATAATCGCCGATTTGGGAACTGCCAGCGATGCCGGAACCTGCGACGATGATGCAGTGCTTTCCAATGACGACATTGTGGCCGATCTGGACCTGATTGTCGATTTTGGTGCCTTCTCCGATCCATGTTCGGCCGAAGCGGGCGCGGTCCACCGTCGTTCCGGCGCCAATCTCCACGTCGTCATCGAGTTGAACCACCCCCGATTGCCGGATCTTCCGGTGGCGGCCATCCTGGAACGCGTAGCCGAAACCATCCGCGCCGATCACCGCGCCGGAATGAATCAAGACCCCGCTGCCCAGGACGCACCCTTCATGGACGGTGGAGTTTGCGAAGAGCCGGCAGCCGGCTCCGATCGAGGCTCCCCGCCCCACGAAGCAGCCGGCTCCGATCTCGGCCCCGTCGCCAAGGTGAACTTCATCCTCGATCACGGCGTGCGCTCCGACCTTGATTTTGGCCAGGTTCGTGGACACGCAGGAGCCGATCACCGCGGAATCATGGATGGTAGGCTCGAACGGTTGCGGCTGGAGTCCATATTGATCCGTGATGGCCTCGAACGCGATCGAGGGGTTCTGGACCTCCAGGCAGGCCACGTTCCGCGGCAACTCCGCCATGCCAGGCGGCACGAGGACCGCCGTGGCCCGTGTGGTATGGAGGAGGGGCTTGTAGCGGGCATCGTTGAAGAAGCTCAGATCGCCCGGTCCCGCCTCGCGAAGGGAGGCAAACCCCTGGATGATGGATGCATCCGAACCCGATAACAACGTGGCGGAAAGCTGGTCAACGAGGTCTGCCACGGTGAGATTCATCGCGCCTTGTCGCAGGGCGGAGGGCGAATGACAGGCAAATGTGCCGAAATCCGGAGGTGGCCTTGCGAAAACAAGCGCGGAACGCCCTGGTTACCCACTTTTTGCAAATTTGACAGTCTGGCTTTACGTGGTATAAGGGCAGTGTCCTGTTCACAACCAGCCCCTTGTCCCCAACCGTGAAACGTCGTGATGTCGAGGTCGTTCATCGCAACGGCCAGATCCTCGTGCTTTGCGCACGAGAACCCTTGCCATTGTCCTTGGCAACGGTCGCCCGCAGCACCTGCTACCGGGTTGACCGGATGTGTCAGGTAGTGGGCATTTCCGAGCGCCACCTGCGGCGTGTTTTCGAGGATGGCCTCGGAATTACTCCGAAGGATTGGCTCCGTCGCGAGCGCATGGTCGCCGCCCGCAATCTCCTGCGCGAGGGCCACTCCGTGAAGGAGGTGGCCATCGATCTCGGCTTTGCGTCGCCGAAGATCTTCGCCCGCGAGTTCCAGCAATTTTACGAGGTCTCCCCGACCGACTTCCAGCGGAAGGATTTCTCCTACCGCCTGCCGGTCGCGTCCTGAGATTTGCTCCACCCTTATGCAAGAAAGGCCACCGGACACCGGTGGCCTTTCTTGTTTTCAGCCGAGGCGGTTCGTCCAGCGGTCCACCGGCCAGCGGGTGCCGCTGGCATCGGGGTGGATGGAGATGTCCCCGTCCTCGATCCGGAAGAAGGCGACCTGATCGAACTGCCGCGCGAACTCCGCCGGAGTCTCGAGGTCCGGGCCAGCGAATCCCCAGCCGGGCTCCTGGTGGCTGAAATCGGGAGATCCGCCGGTGACGCGGAATGGCTGGAGGCCCCGCTCGGAGAGCGCACGGTGCAGTTCCAGATCGGCTTGGTGGTTCTCTTCGTCGGTGGCCCGGGGATTCGATCGCGGATTGCAGGCGGTCACCACGGCGAAGGTGTCCGGCCAGCCGCTGGCCGGGGGCTCGCCCTTGAAGCGGGTTTGGAAATACTCCGGCGGCACCGGGAAGAGGTGACGCTCCACCAGCACCGCGACGTCCTTGAAGGTGCCCTCGGCGGGGGCCTCGCCATTCAGGACCATCAGCGGCACCTGTTCGCGGGTGTGGTCGGTGCCGCGGTGATAGGGGTCGTTGCCGTGGTCGCCGGTGACGATGAGCAGGTCGTGCGGACCGACGTTGCCGAGGAAGCGGCCCAGCCAGTCATCGAAGTCCCGCAGCGCCTGGGCGTATCCGGCCGGATCGCGGCGGTGGCCGTAGAGGCTGTCGAAGTCGATCAGGTTGGCGAAGATGAAGTGGGGCTGGCTCCGTTGTTCCGACCACAGGTTGGCGATGGTGGTCATGCCATCGGCGTTCGAGACGGTGGGGCGGGAAACGTCGAGGCCGGAACCGGCGAAGAGGTCGTCGATCTTGCCCACGCCGATGGTCTGGACGCCGACGGCCTGCAGGCGGTTCAGCGTGGTGGCGGGCGGGCGCAGCGAGTAGTCGTGGCGGTTCGCGGTGCGGTGGAAGGTGGCCGGGGAGTCGCCGAGGAAAGGGCGGGCGATCACCCGGCCGATCCTCACGCCGCGCTCGTCCAGCACCTCGCGGGCGATCCGGCAGAGCGCCAGCAGGCGGTCGAGGCCGAAGATGGCGGGATCCTCATGGGCGGCGATCTGGAGCACGCTATCGGCACTGGTGTAGAGGATGGGCTTGCCGGTGGTGAGGTGTTCCCCGCCGAGGGATTTCAGGATTTCGGTGCCGGAGGCGGCCACGTTTCCGATGAACTTCGCGCCGCCGCGTTGCTCGATCTCCCGCACCAGATCCAGGGGGAAGGACGGGAAGGTGGCGAAGGGCTTCGGCAGCACCGCACCCATCAGCTCCCAGTGGCCGGTGGTGGAGTCCTTGCCGGCGGAGTGCTCGGTGAGCACGCCGTGGCTGGCGTGCGGGCGCAGCATCGGCGTGGCGAGCGGGAAATCGGGATGGCTGCGGCGCATCGCTTCGTAGAGCCCGATCGACGCCATATTGGGCAGCTCCAGCCCGGGGATCCGTGAGAACAAGTGGCCCAGCGTGTCCGCGCCCGCGTCACCATACACCGCCGCATCGGGGGCACCGCCGCACCCGACCGAATCCAGAACCATCAACAACGCGCGCTTTGGCATGCCTCATATGTGGCACGGGTCGGAGGATTTTGCAGCCATTCATCCGCGAATCCTGACAAAAACTCGGTTAAATTTTTTGAATAAAGTTCATGCTAGGGCATCCTATCCCCAGAAAACAGCAGGAAGGGGGTGGCACCGCCACCAACCCCTGATAGATTCCCCAAATTCATCAGAGCCATGCCTCTCGACAAACTGACCGTCAAACTCCAGGAAGCCCTGCAATCCGGCCAGCAGCTTGCTTCCAAATCCGCCCACGCGGAGCTGAAAGGCGCGCACGTCCTGCTCGCCCTGCTCCAGCAGGAGGGCGGCATCACCGTTCCCATTCTCCAGAAGGCCGGGGTCGACGTGCCGCGGCTGAAAGCCTCGGTGGCGACCTCGCTCGACCGAGAGCCGCGCCAGAGCGGCGCGTCCTCGCAGCCGCAGCTCAGCTACGGCCTGCGCTCCACCTTGGACGAGGCCGACAAGGTCCGTGAATCGCTCGGCGATGATTTCCTGAGCGTGGAGCATTTCATCGTCGGCCTGCTCAAGGCGGACACGCCCGCGGGCAAGCTGCTCAAGGAAGCGGGTCTCGATGAGAAGAAGGCCCTCGAAGCCATCCAGAGCGTCCGCGGTTCCCAGAAGGTCACCGACCAGGATCCGGAAGGGAAATACCAGACGCTGGAGAAATACGGCACCGACCTCACCGCGCGTGCCCGTGCCGGCAAGATCGATCCGGTGATCGGCCGCGACCATGAGATCCGCCGCGTGATGCAGGTGCTTTCGCGCCGCACCAAGAACAACCCCGTCCTCATCGGCGAGCCCGGCGTGGGCAAGACCGCCATCGTCGAGGGCCTCGCGCGCCGCATCGTGTCCGGTGACGTGCCGGATTCGATGAAGAACAAGCGCGTGATCGTCATGGACCTCGGCGGCATGCTCGCCGGGGCGAAGTTCCGCGGCGAGTTCGAGGAGCGTCTCAAGGCTTTCTTGAAGGAAGTCACCGAATCGAACGGCGAGATCATCCTCTTCATCGACGAGTTGCACACCATCGTTGGCGCGGGAGCCAGCGAGGGCGCGGTGGATGCGTCCAACCTGCTCAAGCCGCAGCTTGCCCGCGGCGAGCTGCGCACCATCGGCGCGACCACGCTGGATGAATACCGCAAGTACATCGAGAAAGACGCCGCGCTCGAGCGCCGCTTCCAGCCGGTGATGGTGGGCGAGCCCTCGGTGGAGGACACCATCGCGATCCTGCGCGGCTTGAAGGAGCGCTATGAAGTGCACCACGGCGTCCGCATCCAGGATGGCGCGCTGGTGTCCGCGGCCATGCTTTCGGACCGCTACATCGCCGACCGTTTCCTGCCGGACAAGGCGGTGGACCTCGTCGACGAGGCGGCGTCACGCCTGAAGATCGAACTCGACTCGATGCCGACCGAGATCGACGCGATCGAGCGCCAGGTGCTCCAGCTCGAAATGGAGAAGAAGGCGCTCGAAAAGGAAACCGACAAGGCCAGCCAAGCCCGCTTGGAAAAGGTCAAGGAGGAGCAATCCAATCTCAAGGAACAGTCCGCCGGACTCATGGCCCAGTGGCGCAACGAGAAGAGCGTCATCGACCAGGTGCGCAGCGCGCAGGAGAAGATCGATGCGTTGAAAACCGACGCCGAGAAGGCCCAGCGCATCGGTGATCTCAGCCGTGCTTCGGAGATCACCTATGGATCGATTCCCGCCGCGCAACGGGAACTGGAAACCGCGCAGCAGCAGCTTGCGGAACTCCAGAAGAATGGCGCGATCCTGAAGGAGGAGGTCACCGAGGAGGACATCGCCCGCGTGGTGTCATCGTGGACCGGCATTCCCGTGTCGCGCCTCCAGGAGGGGGAAAAGGAGAAGCTCGTGCACATGGAGCAACGCCTCGGCGACCGCGTGATCGGCCAGAAGAAGGCGATCAAGGCGGTGTCGAACGCGGTGCGCCGTGCCCGCGCCGGGCTCCAGGACGAGAACCGCCCGCTGGGGTCGTTTCTGTTCCTCGGCCCCACCGGGGTTGGCAAGACCGAGTTGTCCAAGGCGCTCGCCGAATTCCTCTTCGATGACGAGGGCGCGATGATCCGCATCGACATGTCCGAGTACATGGAGAAACACAGCGTTTCCCGGCTGATCGGCGCGCCTCCCGGCTACGTCGGTTACGACGAGGGTGGCCAGCTCAGCGAGACGGTGCGGCGGAAGCCGTATTCGGTGGTGCTTTTCGACGAGATCGAGAAAGCCCATCCGGATGTCTTCAACGTGCTGCTGCAGGTGCTGGACGATGGCCGCATCACCGATGGCCAGGGCCGCACCGTGGACTTCCGCAACACGGTGTTGATCATGACCTCGAACATCGGCAGCCAGTACATCCTCGGCGAGGAGAACGCCGAGCAGCGCGAGGCGAAGGTGCTGGAGGCCTTGCGCGCGCATTTCCGTCCGGAGTTCCTCAACCGCATCGACGAGACCATCATCTTCGACCGCCTGCAGCGCGAGGAGCTGACCTCGATCGTGGACATCCAGCTCGACCGCGTCCGCAAGCGCCTCGCCAAGCAGGGGCTCGCGCTGGCACTCACCGAGCAGGCGAAGGAGTTCCTGGGCAACCAGGGCTACGATCCGGTGTATGGCGCGCGTCCGCTGAAGCGCGCGATCCAGCACCACCTGCTCGATCCGCTGAGCCTGGATCTGCTCGATGGCAAGTTCACCGACGGCGACGTGATCGAAGCCGATGTGGACCACGGCACGATGCTGTTCCGGAAGGCGTGATAGGCTTCACGACGCCCGCGGGAAACCGCGGGCGTTATGTCTCTTGGGAGTACTCTTCCGTTGGATCGGAACATGCTATAGTTTCCAAACCATGCGTATTTGTCTGATCGCCGACACCCACGGGAAACACGACTACCTTCCGCTGCCGGAAGCGGATCTGCTCATCCACTGCGGGGACATGTGCGAGTTCAGCGACCCGCGGCCCGATCCGCTCGGCGAGATGGATGATTGGTTCAAGGCGGCTCCAGCGAAGAACGTGATCTGCATCGGCGGCAACCATGACCGGTCGCTCGAACGGCGGCCAGCGGGCAGTCCGCCGCCCTTTCCCCATGCGACGTATCTGGAGGATTCCGCGACCACCATCGGCGGGCTGACGATCTACGGTTCGCCGTGGTGTCCGAACCTTCCGGGGTTCGCGTTTTACGCCACCGACGAGCAACTGCGTGAACACTGGCGGAAGATTCCCGAGGGGATCGACATCCTCGTCACCCACACGCCGCCGCATGGCATCCTCGACACGCCGTCGCGGAGCCAGAAACATCTCGGGTGCCCGATTCTGCTGGAGGAGTTGAAGCGCATCCGTCCGCGGTTGCACGTGTTCGGGCATGTCCATGCCGCATACGGGCGGCAGCAGGTGGGCGACACCTTGTTCGTGAACGCCGCGTCCTTCTCCACCGGAAGCCATGAGCCGCGTCCGCCGTGGGTGGTGGAGATCTAACAGAATCAGGGAACCATGCGGGAGGCCGTCATGAGCGTGAGGGCCCCCCGCATGAAGCCGTTGTGTTCAGCTTACCCAGGGTGAGTGTCGGTCGGGCCGGCGGGGGCTGCCGACCGGTTCCGTGGCCTATCAACCGGACGCGAGGTCGTCTGTCGATGCCCGGCCCGATTTCCGGCAATAGTGTTCGATATTCTGCACCGGTTCATCCCATGCTCGGCCCATGTCCGGACCCTCCGCCGACGGCGTATCTAACAGAAACATTTGGAAGCGGCTCGCCTTGATCGCGGCGGGTCATCCGGCGGAAGAGGCGGTGGATCTGGCGCTCGCCTGCCTGGGAAAAGGGCACGGTGCCGACCGCGCCTGGATCGTGCGTTACAACGACGAGCTGACCCATTTCTGGAACACCCACGAATGGGCGGTCAACGGAGTCACCCAGCACGTCGACGACCTGCAGGCGGCCTCGGTGGACATGATCCGTTGGATGCAGAAATCGCTGGCGTCCGGAAAGGTCGTGGCGAATCCGGACACGGAGTTGTTGCCCCGCCAGGCGCGGGCCTTCCAGTCGGAGCTCCGCCGCCAGGCGATCCGTTCGAGCATCAATGTCCCGCTGCTCCATGAAGGGCGGCTTCGCGGCATTTTCGGCTATGACATGGTCCGCCGGAAATGCACATGGAGCTCCGGGATGGAGTCGGTTCTAACAGAAACCGCTGGATACCTTTCCGCGCTCCTTTACGGTCGGGGTGGTGACGTGCCGGTGCCGCTGGTCGAGCCATCGACGAACCTGCTGCATGTCCGGGCCGCGGGAGTGGTGATCGCCCTGGACCGCCGTGATCTGGTGCTGATCGAGGCGGATGGCGACTACACCCACCTCCATTTCGCGAACCGCCCGCGCTGCACCGAGCTGCGCAGCTTGAAGTCGTGGGAATCGCAGTTGCCCGAGGAGGAGTTCCTCCGCGTCAGCCAGCGCCACCTGATCCGGAATGCCCGCATCCAGCGCCTCGATCGCTCTACCGCGAGCGGATGGAAAGTGCATCTCCACGATTGGCCGGAACCGCTCCCGGTGGGCCGCACCTACCGTCACCGGGTGCGGCAGGTGCTGGGGTTTTGAGAAGTAGCGTAAGTTTCCAACTTGCGTGTGGGTGAGGCGGATTATCGGGGGAAGTCCGAATGATGCGGGAATGTCCGCTGCCCCGATGAACAAGTTGAAAACTTGTTCTACTTCGCCACCCGCTTCTTCTCCGCTTTCAACTGGCCGCAGCCGGCGGCGACGTCGATGCCGCGGCGCTGGCGGAAGGTGCAGGGGAACCCGGCCTGGCGGAGGATGCGTTGGAAGGCGATACCCGCCTTGTTCGCGCTGGCCGCGCCCTCGTAGCCCTGGGTGGGGTTGAGCGGGATGAGATTCACGTGGGCGTCGATGCCCTTGAGCAGCTCGGCGAGCTGGTGTGCCTGCTCCTCGGTGTCGTTCTTCCCGGCGATGAGGGTCCAGCCGAAGAAGATCCGGCGGCCGGTGATGGTGCCATATTGCCGACAGGCATCCACCAGGTCGGCGAGGTTCCATTTCTTGCTCACCGGAATGAGCGCGGAGCGTTGTTCCTCGGTGGCGCCATGGAGGCTCACCGCGAGGTTGTAGGGGCGGCCTTCTTCCGCGAGGCGGAGGATGTTCGGGATCACGCCCACGGTGCTGACGGAGATCTTGCTGGGGCCCAGGCTGATGCCGCGGACATTGGAAATGATGTCCAGCGCCTGCATCACCGAGTCGTAATTGTGAAGCGGCTCGCCCATGCCCATCATCACCATGTTGCGGAGCTTGCGGTCCGGCATGTCGGCGGCGAGCACGCGGCGGACGTGGAGGACCTGGGCCACGATCTCGCCGGGGCGGAGGTGGCGGACGAAACCCATTTGGCCGGTGGCGCAGAACACGCAGCCCATCGCGCAGCCGGCCTGGGTGCTCACGCAGACGGTGTGGCGGCCATCGTAGCCCATGAGCACGGTTTCGATCGTCTGGCCGTCGCGGAGTTTCAGGAGGAACTTGCGGGTCAGCCCGTCGCTGCTGCGGATCTCCTCGGTTACCTCCGGGGCATCGAGGAAGAAGGTTTTCCCTTCGCCCACGTGGTCTTCGATCCAGCGCTTGAGCGGCGGGGAGAAGTCGCGGGACAGCAGGTCGAGCTCGCCCTCGCGTTGCAGGGCCTTCCACAGCGCCTTGGCGTGGTGGGGCAACACGCCGTGCTCCTCCAAGACCCGCTCGATCCCGGAGAACCCGAGGTCGTGGAGGGATTGTGGGGCGGGCGCGCTCATGCCGGTCCATCTCACCCGTGCCGCGGCGGTTCAAGCGTGTTTTGCCGCGGGCGCGGGCGGCTTCGTCAAAAAGGGAAAGATTTTCATCCGAAAAGGGGAATCCCGGTCCCTTCCCGTGACGGGCAATCCCGCTAAGGTGCCAGAGACTTTCATTTGTAGATCGTTGTGAAATTCGGTCCGGCGGGCGTGCATGCCCGGTTCCGGGCCGGTGAGGCAGGAGGGATGGATTCGTGGCAACGGAGATGGTGGCTGATCGGGAGCCGCTTCGACGGCCGCCTTGGCGGCAAAACGACCCGCGTTTCCCCTGCCCCTGACGATCAACGGATGGGAGTCGTTCATCGCACGTACCCATGAAAATCCCAACATCCCTCCGCGCCTCCCTTTTACGGACGGCGTCCTCGCTTGCCCTGTTGCCGGGGCTATCCACAGCGGCTGAAACTACCGTCAACGCCACCACCACCAACATCGCGGTGGCGGCGGGCGACAGCGTGTGGTTCGATTCGAACAACACCAACGCCGCGATCGCTCTCCAGACGATCAATGGCGCCACGCCCACCACCGGACCGCTGCCGGGGTGGGCGCACACCCGCTGGAGCTTCTTGAAATACAACGGGACGCAGGTGCTGGAGATTCCGAATGCCGAAAAGGTGCTCGGGCCCGCGAACCTCGGCACGGCGACGGCCACCTCGACCTACTACGACAACGTCGCGGCCACCACGTTGGCCAGCAACCAGTCGATCGGGAACATCGAGACGAGCCGGGATTTCCTCATCAGCAACGGGGTGACCCTCAACCTCGCCCTCGGCGGCCTGATGTTCCACAACAACAGCCACTGGATGAAAGTGGGCACCGGGAGCGGTTTCGTCACGTCCTCGTCCGGCACGCTTTCGATCGTGGCGAACGGCGGCGGCACGGACTACCAGGTGAACAACGTGGTCATCAAGGACTACGACGGTTCCACGCCGCTGAAGGTGATCAAGACCGGCCCGGACCCGATGCGCTTTTCCGTGGGCCACACCTATACCGGCGGCACTTGGGTCAACAACGGCCGCCTGGCGCTGAGCAACACCGGAGCCCTCGGCACCGGCGTGGCCCGGGTGCTGGGGACGAACTCGCAGCTCGATTTCGCCGTGGCAGGCACCTTTCCGAATGCCGTCCAGATCCAGGGCAACGGCTGGGCGGAGGGCACCGAGCAGCGCGGCGCGATCCGTTTCGAGAACAACGCCATCCTCAGCGGCGGAGTGACCCTGACCGGTGCGTCCCGCATCGCTCTGAATGGCGGCATGACCGGCACGATCAGTGGTCCGCTGTCCGGCACGGCGAACCTGGAGGTGGGCATTCCCGCCACCACCATCGACCTGACGGGCACGCTCAATGTCACCGGAAACGCCTCGGCCTACACTGGCACGATCAACCTGACCCGCGGTCGGTTGAACCTGAACACCACGCTTGGCGGCAGCGCGCATGCCAGCGACGGGCTGACCCTTGGTGCGACGGGAACCATCCAGGGCAACCTGGCGGTGGGGGATACCGCCGGGGCGACCCTGGCGTTGAACCCGGCGGCCGCCTTGGCCGTGGGCGGGAACCTCAGTTTCGGGGGGACCAGCAAGATCACCTTGGCGTCCCTCCCGGCGGATGGCACCACCACGCTCGTCAATTACACCGGCAGCCTGACCGGTGCGGGCAATGTCAGCATCGACACCTCCATCTACCGCAAGAGCGTGTCGCTCGACACCTCCACTCCAGGAGTCGTCGCGGTGAATGTGTCCGGCAGCGGTCTGCCGTTGGTGTGGACCGGTGCGGCTTCCGGGAACTGGGACGTGAACGCCGGTCTGAACTGGCAGTCGATGTTCGGCGGGTCCGTTTTCCTGCACGGCGATGACGTGCAGTTCAACGACACCTCCACCGTGAACACCGTCGCGCTGGTGGGTCTGCTCCAGCCGAGCTCGGTCACCTTCAACAACACCACCACGACCTACACCCTGAACGGTTTCGGCAACGGCATCATCGGCACCACCGGCGTGACGAAGATCGGCACCGGCACCGTGAACTTCGGGGGACAGAACAGCACCTACACCGGCCAGGTGTATGTGGGCGCGGGCACCATCAAGCTGTTGAACGCGGAGGCCTTCGGGTTCACCTCCGGGGTCGTGGTGGCCGCCGGGGGGGCGGTGGATTTCAACGGGCAGTCGCCCGGTGGGGTCGGGCACCGGGCGGATTACACCATCGCCGGTGCCGGCGTGGATGGCCTGGGGGCGCTGGCGAACAGCGGCGGCGCGATCAATGAGGGTGCCGGGGTCCGGTCGCTCATCCTCTCCGCGGATGCTTCGTTGAATGCGAACACGGGGCGTTTCGACATCGGCCACAATACGGCGAACCCCGGCAACGTCGGTACCATCGTCGGCAACAACCATACGCTCACCCTCAATGCGAACCAAGGCATTGGCGTGCGTGGTGATGCCTCCAGCACCCCGATCCACTACGTGGTGGCGAGCGGCCGCGTGTGGGCGGAGAGCACCGACAACTCCCTCGGCGGGCTCACCGGCGATGTGCTGGTGAGAAACGGCGCCCGCCTCGGCACCTATGGCACGCGCACGATCGCCACACCGGTGACGATCGAATCGGGAGGTACTTTGTACGTGGAAAACAACGGCGGTGTCGGCACGTGGACCGGCGCGATCTCCTTGGCTGGAGAGGTCACCTTCGAGGCGGCCAACCAGGCCCTGGTGGTCACGGGCTCCGTGACCGGCACCGCATCGTTGACCAAGACCGGCGCGAACACCGCGACCGTGGCCCATCCGTCCTACACGGGCAACACCACCGTCAGCGATGGCACCCTCTCCCTGGGGGAGGCCACCTTGGACAACAGCTCGGTGGTGACGATCGCCGCCGCTGCGAAACTGGGCCTGACCCACGGCCAGACCGATACCGTCGGCTCGCTGGTGATCGATGGCGTGACCAAGGCCCCGGGAACCTACGGGGCCACCGGGTCCGGCGCGACCTTCATCGATGACGCGCATTTCGCCGGTTCCGGACGCCTGATGGTGGCCGCTTCCGGAGCCTATGCGACCTGGGCCTTGGCTCATGGCGTGGGCGCGGCCGATGCGGATGACGACCACGACGGTATCTCGAACGGCATCGAGTTTGTGATCGGAGGAAACCCGTCGGTGTCCGGCGATCGTGCCCTGCTGCCGACAAGCGTGGTCAACCCGACGACCGTGGTGTTCACCTTCCTCCTTTCCGCCGACTCCAGCGGCTACCAGCCGGGTGTCCAGTATAGCTCGGATTTGGTCACCTGGACGGCCGCCGTCGATGGCACGAATGGAGTCAGTGTCTCGACGAACAACAGCACCTCGCCCGCGGTGGTGACGGTGACCCTACCCCGTTCTCTGGCGCCCTCATCGGGCTTGTTTGCGCGCCTGAAACTGACGGTGCCCTGAGTGGACCGCGGCCCGTGGCTGGAGGATGCGCTCCGGCCACGGGTTTTTCTTTTCAAACGTTCCGGGCCTGCTGCCGCCAGCCCACCGGGGTCACGTTGTGGATCTCGGCGAAGATCTCGCAGAGCTTCTGCGCGGTGCCGAGGCCGCTTTCCATGGCGATGGCATCGAGCTTGAGATCGGTGTCGCGGAGAAGGCTGCATGCCCGGGCCAGCCGGGCGCGCTGGATCTCCGAGCGCGGGCTGCGCCCCACCAGGCGTTTGAAGTCGATGCGGAACTGGCGCTCGGCCATGCCCGCCATCCGCGCCAGATCGGTCATCTTGATCGGCTGCGGATAGTTCTCGCGGATGTGGAGGATCGCCCGGGTGATGCCGGCGGACTCGGTCACGAAAGTGGCGGTGGAAGCCCGTGCGACCACGCCGCGGGTGGGCATCCGCAGGTGCGGGGTGGCGGGGGATTCCCCGGCCATCATCGCCTCCAGCATGACGGCGGCCTCGCGTCCCACGCCGCGCCAGTTCATGTCCACGGAGGACAGCGGGACGGGGGACATGCGGCATTCCACCGAACGGTTCTCGCAGCCGAGGATGGCGACGTCCTCCGGCACCCGCAGCCCGGCGATGTCGCAGGCGGCGACCAGTTCCAGGCTGCGGCGGTCGTCGTCGCTCATGATGGCCAGCGGTTTTTTGAGGGCGGAAAGCCGCCCGGCCAGCCAGCGCAGGCGTTCCTCGCGCGGGATGTCGATGGCCCGGGGGCCGTGGATGGCGGCGAAGTTCACGTGGGCCGCGCGGAGGTTGGCCTTGGCCAGTTCGGCTTCGTAGGCATCGAACATCCGCTGGGATTCGTAGAAATCGGTGAGCGAATAGAAGGCGAAGCTGGTGTGGCCCAGTTCCATGAGGTGGCGTGCCCCGGTGCGGGCGGCCTCGATGTAGTCTGTGTCCACCGAGGGGCCGGCCAACCCGGCGTAGGGAGAGCCGATGTTGACCACTGGCGTGCCTTCCCAGTCCTGGAGCCATTCACGGACCCGGTTCCCGATGGCCACGGCGAGGATGCCGTCGGCCTCCGTTTCCCCGGGAAACATGCCGTGGAAGCGCATGTTCGCGATCAGCTCCCAGCCCGCCGGACCGGCGTGGTCCACGATGCCGTCGAGGACCTCTTCCTGGTAGAAGTCGGTGACAAACAAGACCCGTTTGGCGGGTGCAGGTTGGGCGGGGGCGATCACGGGGGCTTTCAACGGTGGGTCGGGCGGATTCTTGCCGGGTCTGGAGAATCTTGGGGTTTTCCGCCTTCGGGTTTGTCCGTTAAACTACACCGGGCCGCGGGTAGGCAAGGCGCATCGTGGTCGGGGCGGGGCGTCTCGGCGCTTGATCGCCCCGGGGCATGCGGCATCGTGGCGGGGACACATGGCGCGCGAATACACCCTCCACCGGCGACAGACCGCCCCGCGGTCCGGGATCGACTATGCCGCCGAGCTGAATGGCGAGCAATACGCCGCCGTGTCCTCGCCGCCCGGCCGGGCGCTGGTGATCGCCGGGGCGGGCTCCGGGAAGACCCGCACGCTGACCTACCGGGTGGCGTGGCTGCTGGACCATGACGTGGAATCCCGGAACATCCTGCTGCTGACCTTCACCAACAAGGCCGCCCGCGAAATGATCGGCCGCGTCCAGGAACTGGTCACCACCGATACCTCGGACCTGTGGGCGGGCACCTTCCACTCGATCGGAAACCGGATCCTGCGCCGCCATGCCGACGATCTCGGGTTTACCCGTTCCTTTTCCATCCTCGACCGCGACGACCAGAAATCGCTGCTGGCCGCGGTGGTGGCCGCCTGTGACATCGACACGAAGTCGCGCCGGTTTCCGAAGGCGGACGTGCTGGCCACCATTTTCAGCCTGATCGAGAACACCGGCGAATCGCTGGAGGACGTGCTGGCGACCCGCTATCCCTACTTCGACGACTGGCTGGAGCAAATCGACCAGGTCCGCGCCGGCTACGCGAAGAAGAAGCGCGAGACGAACTCGATGGACTTCGACGACCTGCTGGTCCTCACCGTGAAGCTCTTCGAGAGCCGCCCGGACGTGCTCGACCTCTACCGCGGGAAGTTCCGCCACATCCTGGTGGACGAGTACCAGGACACGAACTCGGTGCAGAGCCGCATGATCGACCTGCTGGCCGGGGATGCGAACAGCCTGATGGCGGTGGGGGATGACGCGCAGTCGATCTACTCGTGGCGAGGAGCGGACCTGGAGCACATCCTGTCGTTCCAGCGGCGCTACCTGAACTCGCGGATTTTCAAGATCGAGACGAACTACCGCAGCGTGCCGGAGATCCTCGATCTCTCGAACGCGGCGATCCGGGTGAACCAGGGCCGCATTGAAAAGGACCTGCGTTCCTCGCGGGACGCGCTGGGCGTGAAGCCGGCGCTGGTGCCGCTGGACGATCCGGCGACGCAGGCCGCGTTCGTGGCGCAGCGCATCCTGGAACTGCGGGACGAGGGCATCCCGCTGGAGGAAATGGCGGTGCTCTACCGTGCCCACTTCCAGAGCCTGGAGGTGCAGATGGAACTCACCCGCGCGGGCATTCCATTCACCATCACCAGCGGCCTGCGGTTCTTCGAGCAGGCGCACATCAAGGACGTCTCGGCGTTCCTGCGCTTCGCCACCAACCGCAAGGACGAGGTCAGCTTCAAGCGCATGCTCCAGCTCATGCCGGGCGTCGGTCCGGCGGCGGCGGAGAAACTGTGGCAGAACTGGCTGGCCACCGGCTGGGCGGAAAAGGACGAGCCGCCCGCGTCGTGGTCCGAGGTGATGCTCGGATTCAAGGCACCGAAGAAGGCGGCGAAGGACTGGGAGCAGCTTTGGTACACCATGGACGAGCTTTCGCCCGGCGGGGTGTTCGTGCCGCCTTCGAACATGCTCTTCAGCGTGCTGGAGGGCGTGTATGACGAGTATCTGAAGGCGAGCTTCGACAACTACGAGAACCGCCGCAGCGACATCGAGCAGCTCATTTCCTACGGCCAGGGGTTCGACGATGTGCTGGAGTTCCTGGCGCAGCTCTCGCTGATGGGCTCGGTCGATGGCGAGCCGAGCGGCGACAAGTCGGTGCGCGATGACGAGTGCGTCACGCTGTCCTCGATCCATCAAGCGAAGGGCCTCGAATGGAAGGCCGTGTTCCTGATCTGGCTGGCGGATGGACAGTTCCCGAACGGCCGCATCCTCGAGGCCGAGGACGACGCGATGCTGGAGGAGGAGCGTCGCTTGTTCTACGTGGCCATCACCCGCGCGAAGGACGAGCTTTACCTCAGCTATCCGATGATCAACCCGAAGTCCTACACCGGTGACGTCATCCAGCGCCCGTCACGGTTCCTGGACGATTGCCCGGCGGATTTGATCGAGGAGTGGAACGTCGGCAGGGGCGGGTGGGGTGAGGATCCGTTTTGAATGGGGGCGGTCTCCGCAATCATGACCTGCATCCCCGTTCTGGTTTCAAGCCCCGTTAGGGGCGACGTATCCTAGCCGGTGGCGCGAGCCACCGGTGGACAGAGGGGATGAAATCAAGTCCCGTAGGGACGACGCTGCCCGGGTTCTCCCACGCGAACAATTCCATTCGTTTCGAGATCGAGGCAACGCTGATGGCCTGAACGGCGGAGGCTTTTCCTGCATAACCATCGGGAGCCTCCGTTGCGTCGTCCCTCCGGGACTTGATCTTCCCTTCGTTCCGGGCCCGGTGGCTTGCGCCACCGGCTAGGATACGTCGCCCCTGGCGGGGCTGGCTGTTCATCTGTAAGCCGCCCATTCGATATGGATACCCACATGGATCGTGTGCTTCCGTTCTCGTCAGGCGATGAAGGCGTTGGTAGGAGACGAGGATGATGCGATGGATGGTGACTGCGGTTTGGGTTTCCGGGGCGGCGGTTTTCGCGCAAGGGCAGGAATCCGTTCCCAAGCCGGAACCGCGGCCGTCCAAGGCGGCGGTGACGTTCAAATCCGGGATGATCCTCGAGGAGATGGCCCGTGAGGCCTACGGCGACGCGGCCATGCTCGATCTACTGTTGCGCTTCAACCATCTGAAAGCCACGGCCGTTCCGTCCGGCACGGAGATTCGCACGCCTTCGATTTCCGAGATGTTCCGGACCGCGGGAACGGACGCGCGTTATCAACCGGCTTTCGATTTGCTCGGCCGGGTGGTGGCGGATTTCAATGGCATACTGCCCGGTTATCGACAGGAGAGACAGTCGCAGATTCCCCAGCCGTGGTCGTCGCCATCCGAGACGATGAAGATCCAGTTGAAGGACGAAACCCGGAAGGAGTTCACGCGGTTGGCGGAATCCATTGGATCGGCCTGTGCCGTCTTGGAGAAGGCTGCCGCTCCCCACCAGGTGCCGAAGCTGACGATCCGGCAGCTCCGGCAATCGGAGCAGTTGCTGAAGGGGTTGGCGGCGGGCAGCGCGGACGAGAACGGCTACGACTACTATCTGGTGTCGCAACGCCTCGGCATGGGACTGGCGTACGCGCTGACGTGGGTCCAGTCCGGCTACCGGTGATCAGCCTTCGGTCAGCGCCACGTAGGTGCTTTCCTGGAGCACGGCCTGCTTGCGCTTCCGCAGCAGCAGCCAGCATTCGCGGGCTGTGCCAAGCACGATGACGGCGACGAACAGCAGGAACATCGCGGTTACGGCCACATCGATGCGGGCGTTGAACAGCGAGGTCTGGGCGGCTTCGAGTGCTTTGCCTTGGATGCCACTCTCGATGAGTTTTTGCTGCTTGGCGATGGCTGGCAGAAAGCCCGCCGAGTTAGGGTCCCAGATCTTGAGGTAGCCCGCAGTGAAGGTGACGGCAGTGAGGAACACCAGTGGCACGGCGGTGACCAGGCAGTAGCGGGCCTTGCCCATCTTGATCAGCAGGGTGGTGCCGAAGCAGAAGGCGATCACGGCCAAGAGCTGGTTCGAGATGCCGAAGATCGGCCACAGGCTTTTCGCGATTCCTTCCGGTTCTTTTGCTCCTTGATAAAGGAAGAATCCCCAGGCGGCCACCAGCAGGCCGGTGGCGGTGACGTTGCCGATCCACGAGCCGGTGTCCTTCAGCTTGGGCACGACCTGCCCGAGCAGGTCCTGGAGAATGAAACGCCCCACCCGTGTGCCCGCATCCAGCGTGGTCAGGATGAACAGCGCCTCGAACATGATGGCGAAGTGATACCACAGCGAGAGCGCGGTATTGCCGGGGATCACCTTGGCGAACATGTGGGCCATGCCGACGGCGAAGGTCGGGGCGCCGCCGGTCTTGCCGATGATGTGCGGTTCGCCGAGATCCTTGGCGAGCTGCTGCATTTCCGGCAGGGTCACCGCATACTCGGGGCCGTAGGAATTGATCTTCGCGATCTGGGCGGCCACCGCGACGTTGTCGTTCGGGTTCACCGGCGAGTTGATCGCGAAGTACTGGCCCGGCGCGAGCGCGCAGGCGGCGATGATCGCCATCAGCGAAACCAGCATCTCCGTCACCATCGCGCCGTAGCCGACGAGGCGGATGTCTTTCTCGCGGCACAGCAGCTTCGGCGTGGTGCCGGAGGAAATGAGGGCGTGGAAGCCGCTGATCGCGCCGCAGGCGATGGTGATGCAGACGAAGGGGAACACCGGGCCCGGCACGATGAAACCGCCGCCGTGGACGAAGGGGGTGATCGCCGGCATGTGCAGCGGTGGGGCGAGGACCACGATGAAGACCGCCAGCACGCCCACCGCACCGAGCTTGAGGAAGGTGCTGAGGTAATCGCGCGGCGCGAGCAGCATCCACACCGGCAGCACCGAGGCGGCGAAGCCATAGATCATGATCACCCAGGCGAGCGTCTTGGAATCAAGCGTCAGCGCGTGGTTCCAGGATTCCGGCAGATACTTGCCGCCGACCACCGCGGCCAGCAGGCCGATCACGCCGAAGATGGTGGCGGGCGTCACGCCCACCTTGCCGCTCTTGATCGCGATCCCCATGATGAACGCCAGCGGGATCGTGGCGGCGATGGTGAAGAGGCCCCACGGGCTTTCGGCGAGGGCTTTCACCACCACCAGGCCGAGCACGGCGAGGAGGATGGTCATGATTGCCAGCAGACTGATCATCGAGATGAAGCCGATGACCGGGTTCATTTCCTCCTTCAGCATCTGGCCCAGCGATTTGCCGTTCCGGCGCATCGAGGCGAAGAGGATCACCGCGTCATGGACTCCGCCGCCGAGGGTGGCACCGATGAGGATCCACAGCACGCCCGGCAGGTAGCCGAACTGGGCGGCGAGCACCGGCCCCACCAGCGGTCCCGGACCCGCGATGGCGGCGAAGTGGTGGCCGAAGACGACCCACTTCGAGGTCGGGACGAAGTCCTTGCCATCCGCGCAGGTCACCGCGGCCGGAGCGCGGCGGTCATCGATCGTGAGCACCTTCGCGCACAGCCACGCGGAGTAGAAGCGGTAGGAAACGGCGAACGTGCAGAGACCGGCGACCACCAGCCACAGGGCGTTGACCGGTTCCCCCCGCTGGAAGGCGGCGACGCCCACGGCGGTCATGCCGAGGAGCGAGATGAAGATCCAGAGGAGGATGGAAAGCAGGCGTTTCATCGCAATCAGGTGTCGTGGGACAGCGCTTCGAACACAGGAATCGGCACGTAGCGGCGGACGATTTCCTCCCAACCCTGCGGCCCGATGAGTCCTTTCACCATGCTGGAGGAAAGCTCGGCGATGTCGCGCGGCGGCATCAGGAAGGTGGTGGTGATCTGCGGGGCCATGTCGCTGTTGATGTGGCGCATCACCCGCTCGTACTCATAGTCGTCCGGCGACCGGATGCCGCGCAGGATGTAGTGGGCGTCCATCGTCATGGCGTAGTCGACGAGGAAGCGGTTGTCGAAATGGTCGATGGTCAGCCGCTCGCAGGACGGCACGGACTCGCGGAGCAGCTTCACCCGGCGCTCCACCGTGAAAGTGTAGGCCTTCGAGGGGTTGTTGCCGATCGCCACGATCAGGCGGTCGAACAATTCCAAGCCCCGCTCGATCATCCAGAGGTGACCGTTGGTGGGAGGATCGAAGGAGCCGGCGTAGACCGCGGTGCGCATGGGAGGAGAGTCCAGAATCAAGAATCCAGAATCAAGAGAAGAGGAGGATCAGAGCGTCGTCCCTTGGTTCAGGGCGTGGACGGTGCCTCCGGCCGGGGATTGGTGGGTGAAGGACTTCGCCAATGTCTCGGTGAGGTAGACTTTCGCGTGGCTCACGGCCTCGGCCAGCGGGTGGTTCAGGGCGAGGTGGGCGGCGATGGCGGCGGAAAAGGTGCAGCCGGTGCCATGCGAGCCGGGCACGGCGACACGGGCGGCGGTGAAACGGTGGAGATGGCCGCCATCCGCCAGCAGGTCGGTGCATTCCGGACCTTCCAGGTGACCGCCCTTGAGCAGGAAGGCGGTGCCGAATTGCTCCGAAAGTCGCAGCGCGACTCGTTCCAGGTCGTCGACAGTGTGGATCTTCTCGCCCGCCAGGGCCTCGGCCTCGTGGAGATTCGGCGTCACCAGGGTGGCGCGCGGCAGCAGTTCGTCGCGCAGGGCGGCGATGGCGTCCGGTTCCAGCAGGGGATCGCCGGTGGAGGCGATCATCACCGGATCGACAACCAGCGGGATGGCGGGGTAGCGGGAGAGGGCGTCGAGCACCGCCTCGATGTGGGGGGCGGAGTAGAGCATGCCGGTCTTGATCGCCGAGATCGGGAAGGCATCGAGCAGCAGGTCCACCTGATCGGCCACGATTTCCGGGGGCACCGGGTGGACGGCGCGCACCACGTTCGCCGTTTCCGAGACCACGCAAGTGACCGCGGTGAGGCCGTGGACGCGGAAATGTTCGAAGGTTTTCAGGTCGGCCTGGATGCCGGCGCCGGCCGAGCAATCGGAACCGGCGATGGTCAGGGCGACCGGGGGTGACGGGTGCATGACGCACGATCCGGAGGAATGCCTGCCCGCGCAAGGGTTTCCGCGGTGCCGGGCGGGGTGGGATTCCGGGACGCTGGCGCAAAATGAGCCTAAGATGACCAAATTGTGTGGAATGTGTCGTATTCCACGGTTTTTCCGACTTGGCAGAATGCGTTAGAAGCGGGATACTGATCGTCCCATGCCGGGAACGATCCGTGAACTGAAAGGCCTGAGCGTCAAGGTGGATGACGTCCTTTACATGCCGAGCTTGGAGGCTCCGCAGGACAAGCCCCATCCGTTCGTGTATTTCATTTCGATCCGGAACAATTCCGGCGAGCGGGTGACCATCCGTGGTCGGAAATGGGTGGTTCGCGAGAACAGCGGCGAGGTTTCCGTGGTGGAGGGGGAGGGCGTGATCGGTCAGACCCCTGTGCTGGCTCCCGGCGAGGATTTTTCCTACAACAGCTACCACGTCACCAAGGCGGGAGCCCAGGTGGAGGGGGCGTTTTTCGCGGAGACGGTGACCGGCGAGTGGGTGTTCGCCCGGATCCCGGAATTCCAGCTCAAGGTGCCGGATTGGGCGTGAGGCCGAGGATCCCGTCCATCGGGATGTCGTGGGCTTCCGCGAAGGTGTTTTCGACGATCTGGAACGGGAAGCAGACGCCCAGTTTCACCGTGTCCGGGCGGGCGAGGGCCAGCATTCGGTCGTAGAACCCGCGGCCGCGGCCGAGCCGACCGCCGGTGGGGGAAAAGGCCAGCCCGGGGCAAAGGAAGGCATCGATTTCGCGGGCCGGGGTTTCCGGAAGGGACGGGGACGGCTCGCGGATGCCGAAGGCTCCGGCTTCGAAGTCCCGGGCGGTGTCGGTCACCGGATGGAAGGTGAGATGTTCGCCGCGGACGGTGGGAAACACCCAGATGCGCTCCGGGTGGAGGGCGACCAGCGGCAGGAGATCGGGCTCGCCGGGCAGGGCGGCGAAGGCGGCGATGACGCGGGCATCCGGGTGATCGGCCAGCCAGCGGCCAATGGCCTCGCGGAGCGCGGCGGAATCGCCCGGGGTTTCGCGCAGCCGTCGGCGCATCGCCTGGCGGAGCGCGGATTTGTTCGGGAATGTCTCGGGATTTGCCACTTGCCAAGCGCCGGAGCGCTTTCGAGGTTAGCGGCCATGAGGGGTGCGTGGCAAGCAGCGGTCGTGATGGTGGCACTCGCGTCGGTTTCCGGCGCCGAGGAGGCGAAGCCATTCACCTGGACGCCACCCAAGGTGGGGAACGGCATGTTCACCAATGACCTCGGCATGCTCGACAGCGAGCGCGAGGATTACGCGACGAACCTGGCCGGTTACGCCACCAACCGCGTGATCCAAGCGAAGGCCACCCCGGCCTCGCTGGAGGAAGCGCGCCGCCTGCTGGCGGTGGCCCTCCATTTGTCGCCGCGGAACCGCAAGGCGTTGGTGACGACCTTTCAGCTCGGCAAAGGGGTGATGCCCGAGGCCGCGACCGGCGATTACAGCCCGCAGGTGCTGGCCCGGCTGCTGATCACCCGTGGCCAGCTTCTGCTCAAGCAAGGTGGAGCGGAGAACAAGCAACTGGCCCGGGTATTCATCGAGCTGGCGGCGGGCATGGACCCGAAGAACGAGGACGCCGTCTATGCCAGCGAGACCCAGCGGCTGGACAATGGGGCGGTCGATTGGGCGGCGATCACGGATTTCAAGCCGAAGGACAAGACCGCCGCAGGCGGCCAGACGCCCTGAGCCATGGGGGTGGAAATCGAACGCAAGTTCCTGGTGTCCGGCTTCGGATGGGCGGATGGCTCGCCGGGCGCTCGGATGACGCAGGGCTATCTGAGCCTCGATCCGGACCGCACCGTGCGGGTGCGGCTGGCGGGCGAGGAGGCTTGGCTGACGATCAAAGGCCGTTCGAAGGGGCTGGCGCGTGCGGAGTTCGAATACCCGATCCCCGCCGCCGAGGCCCGCGAGTTGCTCGCGTTGTGCACCGGCTCGGTGATCGACAAGACCCGCCACCGCGTGGAACACGCCGGGCACACGTGGGAAATCGACGTGTTCCACGGCGACAACGACGGCCTCGTGGTCGCCGAGGTTGAAATGGAAGCGGAGGACACCCAGGTCGAGCTGCCGGAGTGGGTGGGGGCCGAGGTTTCCGATGACACTCGGTATTTGAATTCGCGGCTGGTCCAGTGCCCGTTCAAGGACTGGGCTTGCTGAGGCTGTGTCTCGTATGAACGTCGCGGCCTAAGTGGCTTGCCAGCCGGGCTTCCGCCGCTACGCTCCCTGCCCCGCATGAAAATCTGGCTCGATGGCAACCTGGTGGACGAATCCGAAGCGAAAATCTCCGTGTTCGACCACGGTGTTCTTTACGGTGACGGCGTCTTCGAAGGCATTCGCATCTACAACGGCCGCGTCTTCCGCCTGGAGGAGCACATCCGCCGCTTGTTCGACTCCGCCCGCGCCATCGTCCTGGAAATTCCGTGGACCTACGAGGAGGTCATCAAGGCCACCGTCGAAACCGTGGCCGCGAACGGCCTGAAGGACGGCTACATCCGCCTGGTGGTGACCCGCGGTACCGGCGGCCTGGGCCTGAACCCGTACCTTTGCCCGAAGGCGTCGATGTTCATCATCGCCTCCACGATCCAGCTTTACCCGAAGGAGCACTACGACAACGGCCTCGCGCTGATCACGTGCGCCACCCGCCGCCCGGCCCCGGCCGCGCTGATGCCGCAGGTGAAGTCGCTGAACTACCTGAACAACATCATGGCGAAGGTGGAGGCCATCCAGGCCAACGCGCTGGAAGCCATCATGCTCAACGAGCAGGGCTACGTGGCCGAGTGCACCGGCGACAACATCTTCCTCCTCAAGAACGGCGTGCTGCTCACCCCGCTGATCTCGGATGGCGGCCTCGACGGCATCACCCGCGCGGTGATCCTGCAGGTGGCGAAGAAGCTCGGCGTGGAGGTCCGCGAACAGTCGCTGACCCGCTACGACATCTTCATCGCCGACGAGTGCTTCCTCACCGGCACGGCCGCCGAGGTAGTTCCGGTGATCTCGCTGGACCGCCGCACCATCGGCGATGGCAAGCCCGGCCCGATCACGAAGCGTTTCATCGAAGCCTTCCGCGAGGAGGCGAATTCGACCGGCACGCCGGTTTACTGAAGCCGTGGCGGCGGATTTTGTCCGCCCTGCCTGGGGGGTCAAAACACCCCGTCTTTTCGAAATTCCCCGGGAGAACCCCGGGGAATTTGATTTTCAGGAGGTCCGGATGGCTGAAAATCGCCACCACGGGTCAAAAACCCTCACCTTACGCGAAGTTTTCGTTTCGCATCGGGCGTCGGGGGTCTTAGCTTCTGTCAGGCATGGTCTGCGACTTCTGCGACAAAAAGGCATCCGTTTTCCTCACGCAACTCGTTGATGGGCAGATGAAAAAAGTCTGCCTCTGCGAGTCCTGTGCCCAGGAGCGCGGGGTGACCGATCCGACCGGGTTCTCGCTGGCGGACGTTTTGCTCGGCGGCGTGCCGGGGCAGAAGACCGTGGTGACCCAGACCCACACCCCGCCCGCCGCGGGGGCTGGGAAGCAGTGCCCGGCCTGCGGGTTCACGATCGAGGACCTGCGCCGCGTGCGCCGGTTCGGTTGCAGCGAGTGCTACCGCATCTTCGCGGACGAGCTGACCGGCATCCTGCGTGGCATGCACAAGGGCAACCTCCATGTCGGCAAGGTGCCGAAGGGCCTCATGGAGCAGCAGGTGCGCGACCAGCGGTTGGAGGAACTCCGCGCCCGCCTTGACCAAGCCGTGGCTTCCGAGAATTACGAGGAGGCCGCCGGCCTGCGGGATGAAATCCGCCAGATCGAGCTTCACACCGGCATTTCCGGTTGATGGCACGCTTTCCGCTATTACACCCCTGACCCAGTGTTCCGCATATGATGCGTTTCTCCACGCTGATCAAGTATCCCGCCGATTGGATGACCGGCGCGAATGCCGATAACAGCGTCGTCCTGACTTCCCGCATCCGTCTCGCCCGCAATCTGCGCGACGAGCCTTTTCCCGGTTGGGCCACCCGTGAACAACGGGCCAGCACCCTGGAGGAGCTTCGCCCCGCCGTGGAGGCGCTGGCTCCGATGAAGGATGGCTTTTCCCAGGCCCTCGGTGATCTGAGCTCCGTGCAGAAGCAGGTGCTCGTCGAGCGCCACCTGATTTCCCGCGAGCACGCCGCGCGCGGCGATGGCTCCGCGGCGGTGATCGAGCGCCGCCAGATGTACAGCCTCATGTTGAACGAGGAGGATCATCTGCGCATGCAGGCGATCCGTCCGGGGCTCGAGCTGCGCGAGGCCTACGAAGGCCTCTCCGCGCTGGACGACGAACTCGCCCAGGCGCTGCCCTATGCCTTCGATCCGAAGCTTGGCTATCTCACCACCTGCCCGACCAACCTCGGCACCGGCCTGCGTGCTTCGGCCATGCTCCACCTTCCCGGTCTGGTCCTCAGCGATCAGATCGGCCAGGTTCTCCAGGCGGTGAACAAGATCGGTCTGGCGGTCCGCGGCATCTATGGCGAGGGCACCGAATCGCTTGGAAACTTGTACCAAATTTCCAATCAGTCCACGCTGGGCGAGAGTGAAGATACCATCATCCGCCGCCTGGAGCGAGTGATCTCGCAGGTCGCCGAGCACGAGCGGAATGCCCGCGAGAAGCTCCTGGAAGACGATCCGGACATGGTGGCGGACAAGATCGGCCGCGCCTACGGCGTGCTCCGCCATGCGTGGGTCATTGATTCCAAGGAAGCTCTGAACCATGTCTCGCTGCTGCGCCTTGGCGCGGACCTCGGGTTCTTCGCGCACGAGACGATGCGTCTCGCCGACGCGCTGCTGATGGACATCCAGCCGGCGCATCTCCAGCTCCACAGCGGGCGCAAACTTTCGCCCGAGGAGCGTGATGCAATTCGCGCGGAAATCATTCGCTCCCGGTTGCATTCTCTTCCACCCCCTGATATTCGTCCTACAACCAGAAACGGGGACAGTTCCAACACCCCCGAAAATTCCGGCGACGCATGAACAACTTCACCCCACGCGCCCAACAGGTCCTTGCGCTCGCGCGCAAGGAAGCGGACCGCTTCAACCACTCCTATGTCGGCACCGAGCACCTGTTGCTCGGGCTGATCAAGCTGGGCCAGGGAGTGGCGGTCAATGTTCTCGAACGAATGGGTCTCGACCTCGAAACCGTCCGCATGGAGGTGGAGAAAGAGGTCGGCTCCGGCGCGCCCCAGAAGGCCCCCGGAAACATCCCCTACACCCCGCGCGTGAAGAAGGTGCTGGCGCTGGCCAACAAGGAGGCCAAGGCGCTCAACCATTCCTATGTCGGCACCGAGCACCTGCTGCTCGGCCTGCTCCGTGAGGGCGAGGGCGTGGCCGCCCGCGTCCTGAAGCGCCTGGATGTCGATATCCAGCGCACCCGCAACGAGATCCTCGCCGAGATCGACCCGAACTTCTCGCCCGATCATGAAGATGATGACGACGAGATCGAGGACGACGATGGTCCCTTCGAAGAGGAGGAAGAAGTGAAGAGCGAATCCGAAGCCCCGGAAACGGAAGGCAAGTCGAAGACTCCCGCCCTGCGCGCCTTTGGCCGCGACCTCACCAAGCTCGCCCGCGAGGGCGGCCTCGACCCGGTCATCGGCCGCGAGTCCGAGATCGAGCGCGTGATCCAGATCCTGTGCCGCCGCACCAAGAACAACCCGGTGCTGGTCGGTGAGGCCGGCGTCGGCAAGACCGCCATCGTCGAAGGCCTCGCCCAGGAGATTTCCTCGGGCAACGTGCCGGAGATCCTGCGCGACAAGAAGGTCGTGACGCTCGACCTCGCCCTGATGGTGGCGGGGACGAAGTACCGCGGCCAGTTCGAAGAGCGCATCAAGGCGGTGATGGACGAGATCCGCAAGGTGAAGAACGTCATCCTGTTCATCGACGAGCTGCACACCATCGTGGGTGCCGGTTCGGCGGAGGGCGCGATGGATGCCTCGAACATCATCAAGCCCGCGCTTTCCCGCTCGGAGCTCCAGGTCGTCGGCGCGACCACCCTCAACGAGTACCGCAAGTACATCGAGAAGGACGCCGCGCTCGAGCGCCGGTTCCAGCAGGTCAAGGTGGACGAGCCCTCCGTGGATGACGCCATCAAGATCATGCAGGGCCTGCAGGAGAAGTACGAGACCCACCACAAGGCCCGGTTCACCCCGGAAGCCGTGGAGGCCTCGGTGCGCCTGACCTCCCGCTACCTCACCGGACGTTTCCTGCCGGACAAGGCCATCGACGTGCTCGATGAAGCCGGCGCCCGCGCGCGCATCGGCCAGATGACCCGCCCGCCGGAGATCAAGCAGCTCGAGGCGAACATCGAGCAGATCAACCGCGACAAGGTCTCCGCGATCAGCGAGCAGGACTTTGAAAAGGCCGCGGCGCTCCGTGATTCGGAGAAGCACGCCAAGAAGGAACTCGAGGACACCCTCAAGAACTGGCGCTCCAAGTCCGAGGAGACCGTCGTCACCGTCACCGACGATGACATCATGGCGGTGGTCTCGAAGTGGACCGGCGTCCCGCTCCGCCGCATGGAGGAGAAGGAAACCGAGAAGCTCCTCAAGATGGAGTCCGAACTCCAGGGCCGCGTGATCGGCCAGGACGAGGCGGTCAAGGCGATCTCCAAGGCGTTGCGCCGCTCGCGTGCCGACCTGAAGGATCCGCGCCGCCCGATCGGCTCGTTCCTGTTCCTTGGCCCCACCGGTGTCGGCAAGACTTATCTGGCCCGCAACCTCGCCGAGTTCATGTTCGGCGATCCGGACGCGCTCATCCAGATCGACATGTCCGAGTACATGGAGAAATTCACCTCCAGCCGCCTCATCGGCTCGCCTCCGGGCTATGTCGGCTATGAGGAAGGTGGTCAGCTTTCCGAAGCCGTCCGCCGCCGCCCGTACTCGGTCGTGCTCTTCGACGAGGTAGAGAAGGCGCACCCGGATGTCATGAACCTCCTGCTCCAGATCCTGGAGGAAGGCATGGTCACCGACTCGCTGGGCCGCAAGATCGACTTCCGCAATACGATCATCATCCTGACCTCCAACGTCGGGGCCTCGTCCATCAAGCGCCAGACCGCGCTCGGTTTCGGTGCCATGAACGCCGACGAAGCCGACTTCGAAGGCATGAAGGAGAAGATCATGGAGGAGTCGAAGCGCTACTTCAAACCGGAGTTCCTCAACCGCCTCGACGACCTCGTGGTCTTCCACGTGCTCGAGAAGAAGGATCTCTCGCAGATCGTGGACCTCGAAGTCAGCAAGCTGGTCAAGCGCCTCAAGGAAAAGGGCATGCTCATGGAGCTGACCGATGGCGCGCGCGACCTGCTCATCGCGAAGGGTTACGATCCGTCCTACGGCGCGCGTCCGATGCGCCGTGCGGTGGAGCGCTACCTGGAAGATCCGCTGGCCGAAGCGCTGCTCCGCGGCGACATCAAGTCCGGGGACACCGTTCAGGTCGTCCGCCGCGGCGAGACCGAGGAGCTCCTGTTCCTGCCGGTCGACTCCAAGTCCGCGCCGGACGAGGCGAACGTGCCGATGCCGTGAGACGAAGCTGAGTCAGATTGTTTAACGAAAAACCGGCCGGGGGAAACTCCGGCCGGTTTTTTGATGGCGGGGAGCAGGGACATTGGCTGCGGCCATGCCAGTCACCGCTTCGCGTTTGATTGGCCCTTCCGCATTTCCGTCCCGTTGGGGTTTGTGGATCTGACTCGTCGGGAGATAATCTCTTGAGCGAATGACCGATCAGCCAACCGAATACCGATGGATCACTGCGGCGTCACGTTCGCGGCTTTGCGTGCTCCTGGGTTTGAAGGACTCGCCGCAGATGCAAGATTGGGAGCTGGCGTGCGCGGATGCCGGGAGGCTGGAGGATTTTCTGAATGCCTATGAACGCAGGGATCTGGTGGAAGACGATCGCTTCGCGTTGATGGCTCTCATAGTCTCCTCATTCGATGATTGGCTCGCCGATGGCGGAACGGATGACGCGATGGTGGCGCGGATTCGGCAGCACCTTGTCGCGGAGTTCAACCTTCATCGGTGGACGATCCGCTACTGGAGCCTGCTCGACGGGGAAGATGCCGCGGACGCCTTTCACGCGACTCCGTTCATGCGTGAGCTATGGAACCGGAATGGATGAGGCCGGTTGGAAAAGCGCGCCGGAAAAATAATCGATAAAGTGGCCCTGGATCTGCGTATATTCCTGTGTCGCGACACACAAGGCGGTCCGGCCGAAGAGCCTCCAGGTTTAATGGGTTTTTCCTGAGGTTTATCGGTCGGGCCGCTTCTTTTTTTGCCACTTTTGGGTTGCCGGTAATCAATCGCTATTTGGCCAAGTCAGAATTGCGGATGACGCGGTTCCGAATCCCGAGAATAGCTGGCTTTCCTTTCCGGAGAGCGTGACATGAATCCATGCTTCCCGGGACTCCGTGAGTAGGGCTCGGTGTGTGCGGATGAAGTCGAGATCGTGTCTCGCAAGGATGCGATCCAGAATATCGGCATCTTTGATTTCCAATGGGTGCCAATCACCTCGGAAATGTTGTGTTATCGCATGCAAGGCTGGATGGCCGATGCCGTCGAACAGTGGGGCGAAGACTCCCTCCATTTCCGGATGATCGCACGCGAACCCTCCTGTCTGGTTGGTGTATCTGACTCCGCTGGGCCATTGAACGATGAGTCCCAGACCGTGGAATTCGTGTAGATCGATGAGGGGCGTCGGGCGGGCCATGACCGGGAAACTTTGGATTGGTAAACAGGTGTTCTCAAGCATCCGCTATTGCGTCTTCCGCTGCTTTCCCGGAAAACCGGCCCGGATGAAAATTCTCGTTGTTGGCAAAGGTGGGCGTGAGCACGCGCTGGTCCGCGCGTTGGCGGAATCCCCGGGTTCCCCGGAGCTGTTCTGTTTCCCGGGCAGCGACGCGATCCTGGAACTCGCAAAACCGGTGCCCGCCGACGGCCTGGAATCCCTCGTGGAGTGGATGAAGGCCAATGCCATCGACCTCTGCGTGGCCGGCGAGGAGAGCTACCTCGTGAAAAACGAGGGCCTAGCCAATCTCTGCGAGCAGGCCGGCATCCCGTGCTGGGGGCCGCACAAGCAATCCGCCCAGCTCGAGGCCAGCAAGGAGTTCGCGAAGCAGTTCCTGTTCCGCCACAAGATCCCGACCGCCCTGGTCACGGTGGTGGACACCATCGAGGAAGCCCGCGCGGCCATCAATGGCGTCTACCCGACGGTCCTGAAGTTCGACGGCCTGGCCGCGGGCAAGGGCGTGGCGGTGTGCCCGGACGAGGCCTCCGCCGAGGAGTTCCTGAAGGAGGTGCTGGTCGAGCGCCGCTTTGGCGCGGGCCGCCTGCTGGTCGAGGAGTGCCTCGTCGGCCCGGAAGTTTCGATTTTCGCCGCCGTGGTCGATGACGGGTTCCTGATTTTCACCCCGGCCCGCGATTACAAGCGCATCGGGGAAGGGGACGCCGGTCCGAACACCGGCGGCATGGGCGCGGTGGCCAGCCGCCGCCTGATCGACGCCCACCTGCTCGAAACCATCGAGCGCGACATCGTTTCCCCGACCGTGCTCGGCCTGCGCCACGATGGCCTGCCGTACCGCGGGTTCCTCTACTTCGGCCTGATGCTCACGCCGCAGGGCCCGAAGGTGATCGAGTACAACTGCCGCTTCGGCGATCCGGAGTGCCAGGCGGTGATGCCGCTGGTGTCCGGAGATCTCGCAGGCTTCTGCCTGGCGGGCGCGAAGGGTGAGTTGGCCCCGGAGTTGATCCGCTTCAGCGAGGGCTGGAGCGTGTGCGTGATCCTGGCCTCCGCCGGTTACCCGGAAACCTCCCGCAGCGGCGACCGCATCAGCGGCCTCGATGCCGTGGACGGCGCGCGCGTTTACCACGCCGGCACCCGCAAGACCGCGGACGGCGCTTGGGAGACCAACGGTGGCCGCGTGCTGGCGGTGGTGGCCGGGGCGGAGACCCGCGAAGACGCGGTTGGCAAGGCCCACGCCGCCACCGATCTCGTCACGTTCCCCGGCTCGCAGCGCCGCCGTGACATCGGCATCATGCACTTCGAATGATTTCCTCCATGAACCGCACCCTTTCCGCCGAAGACATTGCCAAGGCCGTCGAAACGCTCGCCGAGGCGATCCGTTCCCGCACCGAAGGCAAGGCCATCGCCTTGGTGGGCATCCGCAGCCGTGGCGACGAGGTGGCCGAGCGCCTCTGCAACCTCCTCGCCGACGAGGACCGCGAGCTGGACCTCGGCATTCTCGACATTTCCCTCTACCGCGACGATTTCGAGCACCTCCACGAGAATCCAAAGCTCCAGGAGAGCGACATTCCCTTCACCGTGGATGGCGCGCACATCATCCTCGTCGATGACGTGCTTTTCACCGGCCGAACCATCCGCGCGGCCCTGGACGCGCTTTCCGACTGGGGCCGTCCGGGCCGGGTGGAGCTCGCCACGCTGATCGACCGCGGTCACCGCGAGATGCCGATCCAGCCGGACTACGTCGGGCTGGTGTTGGAAACCAACCGTCTCGATCACGTCTACGTCTCGCTGGAGAACACCGACGGCAAGGACTTCATCGAGGTCGTCGAACCGGAATCGAAATGAGCGCGCTGCCCCAGCGGAAGAAGTCGGCCGAGGAAATCGCCAAGCTCCGCGAGGAGATGGGCCTTCCCTCGGCGGCGACGAATGCTCCCGCTGAGGCTCCCAAGGAAGACGTTTCCGAACCCGAGCCGCCGCGCCCGAAGCCGGCGGCCAAGGCGGTTCGTTCCCTGAGACGCTCCGAACGCCAGCCGGCTCCGGAGGTCTCCCCGGCTTCTGCGCCTGCCGGTTCGTCCGCGATTCCCGCCCGCCGCCACAGCGAGCGGGAGCTGGACCGGATGCGCCGCCAGGAGGCAATGACGGCGCTCAGCGCCGAGGTGCCGCCGGCCGTGGCCCACCTGAAGAAATCGCTCGCCCATCCCGCTCTGATCGCGCTCGGCTACGCGCTGGCGTTTGGCGGCGGAGTGGGCGCATTTCCGGTGGCCCTGTATATCGCCCTGAAGAAACCCTACTCGCGGCACCACGCCGGCTTGATGGTGATGATCGCCGTGCTTGTCGTCGCCTTCGGTGCCCTGTACTTGTTCCCGAACCTCAACCCGGTCCATGCCTCGTAAGGATTTGCTCGATATCGTGTCGCTTGAGAGGGAGGAAATCGATTGCCTCCTCGATCAAGCCGTTCCCTTCAAAGAACTCTTCACACGATCGGTCAAAAAGGTCCCGGCGTTGAAGGGCAAGTCGGTGCTGACCCTGTTCTATGAGCCCAGCACCCGCACGCTCTCGTCCTTCGAGGTGGCGGCCAACCGCCTCTCCGCGGATGTCACGAACTTCGCCGTCGCCCAGTCGTCGATCGTGAAGGGCGAATCCGTCCGCGAAACGGTCGAGACGCTCCAGGCGATGCGGACCGATTACATCATCGTCCGCCACAGCCGTTCCGGCCTGCCCTCGACCATCGCGCGGATGACGAAGGCCAGCGTGATCAACGCCGGTGACGGCGCGCACGCCCACCCGACCCAGGCGCTGCTCGATGCCTTCACGATCAAGGAGAAGTTCCCCGATCCCACCGGCAAGCGCGTGCTGATCGTCGGCGACATCCTCCACAGCCGCGTGGCCCGTTCCACCAGCACCATTCTGAAGAAGCTCGGCCTGGAGGTCGCCTACCTCGGGCCGGGCTCGCTGGTGCCGAAGGTCGGACCGGAGAATGTCCTCCGCTTCACGAACTACGAGGAAGCGATGAAGTGGAAGCCGGACATCGTCTATCTGCTGCGCGTCCAGATGGAGCGCCAGGACGTCCAGTATTTCCCCAGCCTCCGCGAGTATCACCGCCTCTACGGGGTGACCGAGGAACGCCTGCGCCGCATCGATGGCGAGGGCCTCTACATCATGCACCCCGGCCCGGTGAACCGCGGGGTGGAGCTCTGCGACGGCGTGCTCGATTACTCGCGCAGCCTCATCAACGACCAGGTCGAGAACGGCATCGCCGTCCGCATGGCCGTCCTCTACTGGCTGAAGCCGGGCGGGGAGGTTGTCGGTTAGAGGTTATTTGTGATTGGGGAAGTGAGTTCCCCGCGCCTCTTCCCTATAACCCGTAACTTTTAACGTATAACCAAATGTCCCTCCTCATCCGCAACGCCCGCATCGCCTCCGAAGACTCCACCTCGCTCCGTGATGGAGACGTGCTCGTGGAGGGCGGCATCATCTGTTCCATCGGCACCGGCCTGTCCGCGCCGGAGGGGGCGAAGGTGATCGACGCCAAGGGCCGCCTGCTGATGCCGGCGATGTTCGACGCGCACGTCCATTTCCGCGAGCCGGGCCAGGAGGCGAAGGAGACCATCGCCACCGGCACCGAGGCCGCGATCAACGGTGGCATCACCGGGGTGGTGATGATGCCGAACACCAAGCCCGCCATCGACTCCGCGCCGGTGGTGCGCATGGTGCTGGACAGCGCCGCGAAGAATTCCCGCATCCCCGTTTACACCTCCGGCTGCATCACCAAGGACCGCGCCGGCAAGGAGCTGGCGGGCATCGATGGCATGCGCGGGCTGGGGGTGAAGATGCTCACTGACGATGGCGACAGCGTGGCCGATCCGGCCGTGCTGCTGCGCGCGATGCAGTATGCCACCGAGTTCGGCATGTTCTTCGCCAGCCACTGTGAAGTGCCGGAGCTGGCCGGTCCGCGCGCGCTCAACGAGGGCGTCGTTTCCTACCGCCTCGGCATCAAGGGCACGCCCGCCGCCGCCGAGGAAATCATCATCGACCGCGATATCCGCCTGGCCCATGCCGCGGGCGCGCACATCCACATCCAGCACGTCTCCAGCAAGGTCGGCATGGAAACCATCCGCTGGTGGAAGCAGCGCGGCGACGTGAAGGTCACCGCCGAGGTCGCACCGCATCACCTGCTCTTCACCGAGGAGGACATCGGTGACTTCGACACCCACTACAAGATGAACCCGCCGCTGCGCACCAAGGCCGATACCGAGGCGCTGCTGCAGGGACTCATCGAGGGTGTGTTCGATCTCATCGCCACCGATCACGCGCCGCACACTCCGTTCGAGAAATCGCAGGACTTCGTCAGCGCGCCGAACGGTATCACCGGCCTCGAAACCGCGCTCGTCTCGCTCTACCACTACTTCGTCGCCACCGGGAAATTCGGCTGGGATCTGGTGGTGAAGCGTTACTCCGCGGAACCTCGCCGCATGATGGGCCTCGAGCCGGTGCCGGTGGAGGAGGGCAAGCCCGCCGATTTCATCCTCTTCGACACGGAAGCGGAAACCACCTTCTCGCTCGACTTCATGAGGTCGAAGAGCCGCAACACGCCGTTCCTCGACAAGACCCTCAAGGGCCGTGTCGATCTGGTCGTGCTCGGCGACCAGGTGCTGCTGGAAAGGTGAAGTAGCGCAAGTTTGCAACTTGCGAACGGTGCGGTTCATCGCTCTCGCGAGACTCGAAGCTTCCTGTGAAGTAGGATCACGGGCGTCTGATCCTCAGCATGATTTGACCACGGATTACGCTGATTAAGAGATCAGATTCTTGAATTCAATCTGCGTCATCCGCGGTCCCTTTCATGTGAAATGAAAAGCGGACCGGTAGAGAGGCTCCAGCCATCTCCGCACGGTCCGCCGCTAGCACTCACAAGTTAAAAACTTGTGCTACTTCAATCCGCCTTCAAGACGAGGTCCTTGTATTGGACGGTCATCGGCTTGCCGGCGTGGAGCTGGAGGGCGATCACGCCCTTGAGCGCGCCGATCTCCGAGTTGTCCTGCACGTCGACGGTCTGGTGACCGTTGATGAAGTGCTGGAGGTGGCCGCCCTTGGCCACGACCTTGTATTCGTTCCAATCGCCGGGCTTGATGGCGGCCTGGATTTCCTCGGACTTCTCAAGCTGGCCGGTGACCTGGATGTTCGGTTTGCCGGGCTGCTCGCCGTCGGTGATGGTCACCTTCTCGCCGCGCTTGGCGAGGATGCCGCGGCCCTTTTCCTCGTAGAGGATGCCACTGTAGGTGGTGCCCACCTCGAAGTCCGCCTGGTAGCCGGCGACCACGGAATACTCCGGCTTCACGATGCGGCTGCGGTACTGCACGCCGCTGTTGCCGAAGCCCTTGGTGCCGCCGTCCTGATCGACGATGCGGTATTTGAAGGTCAGTTCGAAATCGGAAACCTCGCCGTCCTTCCAGATCAGGAAGGTGTTTTCCTTCACCGGGTGCTCGGCGGTGGATTGGCCGGTGAGGACGCCGTCCTTCACGGACCAGAAGCCGGGTTGGCCTTCCCAGCCGGTGAGGTCCTTGCCGTTGAAGAGCTTCTTTTCCTCCGCGTGGGCGAGGGGGACGAGGCAGCAGGCGAGTGCAATGAATGAGCGGGTCATGGTCGTGGATATAACGATTACCCGAGGAGGGATCTTGCTACCAGAGGAGATTGCCCGGGAAAGTCAGGAAAACATTGCAGCTTGGCTGTCGGGATATGGGGGTGTGGAATGACGGGATGCTTTCCGCTCCGTCGTTTGCTCCCACCGGCGAATTCCTCCATCGCACCGGCCCGACCCCGCTCGCGGCGGTGACGCTCGATCCGGCGCTGGGCCCGGTGTGGTGCAAGCTGGAGTTTCTCAATCCCAGCGGCTCGACCAAGGACCGCATCGCCCGCCATATCCTGGAGAAGGCGCGCCGCCGCGGCGTGTTGAAACCGGGCGACACGGTGGTGGAGGCCTCGAGCGGTTCCACCAGCATCGCGCTCGCGCTGGCCTGTGCGCAGATGGGCATGAAGTTCGTCGCGTTCATTCCCTCGTCCGCCACCAACGAGCGCAGCCTGATGATCGAAGCGCTGGGCGGGCGGGTGATCCGGGTGGAGGGAGGAATGGCGCGGGTGCTGGAGGCGGCGCGCGAGGCGGCGGCGACCGAGGGTTGGTTCGAGTCCCGGCAGTTTGAAAACCCGGACAACACCGAGGCGCACCGGTTGTTCACCGGTCCGGAAATTCTGTCGCAAATCGGGGGCTCGTCCGTGGATGCCGTGGTGAGCGGTGTGGGCACCGGTGGAACGCTGCGTGGATTGTGGGAAGCCTTCCGCGATGCCGGCTGCGATGTGTCCGCGCATGCCGCGATTCCCTGCTGCGGCGAGGTCTTCGGCGCGAACGCGGAATGTTGCAGCCTGGCTTTCAGCTCCGATGTGCCGGGGGTGGTGGAATGCCTCTCCGCGATCTACGAATCCTGGAAGCAGGGCGGGGACAACGGGAACCTGCGGGAGTGGCGGATCGATGACCGCCGCTGCCTGGAGCTGACCCGCGAGTTGTGGAAGCTCGGTTTCCCGGTCGGGCCCAGCTCCGGTCTGAACTATGCCGCGGCGCTCGAGGTGCTGCGGGAAAAGGGGCCCGATGCGAAGGTGGTGACCGTGTTCCCGGACCGGATGGAGCGTTACTTCTCCCACAAGATCTTCGACGGACTACGGATGTAGTAGTTCAGATCGAATGATGTGGCCGCGTTCTCCCGGGCACGGACACACAGAGACGCTAAGGCTGGTTCGGCATCAGCTCCGCGGGCAGTCCCGGTAGGTCCTTCAGCGTTTCCGCCTCGCCGAGGAACCAGCGCTTCTTGTCCGCGGCCTGTCCCATTTCCGTCTCTTTGCAGCGCTTCACCATCGCCTGATAGTAGACGTCGGCGGCCTTGGGATCGCGGGCGGCGAGCCATTGTCCGGCGGTGTTGTAGAGCGGCGCGAGCTGCGGGTGGTTGTCCGGCAGCGAGTCGGCGGCCTTGCCCGCGAGCTCCGCCGCGATGTAGCGGTAGTGAAAACGGTTGGTGTTCGGCATCGGGTGCTGCTTCACCCGCTGGAGCTCGCTTTCATGGATCATCGGCACGGCACGGTCCTCTTCCAGCTCCGCATCCCGGATCTCAATGGTCTCCTTCCATTCGACGGTCCATCCATCGCGGTGGGCGCGATGAGCGGCGAAATCGGTGGCCTCGAAGGCCCATTGATGGATGCCGCCGTCCGGCGCTCCGTCCGAGGAGAACAGCTCGGCACCCCAGTAGCGGTGGATGCGGGCTTCCCGCCAGGTGATGGCGGCGAGGGCTTCTCCTGTGAAACGTCCGGACAGCCGCGCTTCATCGAGGGCCCGGTAGTGGGCAAACAAGGGCTTCAAGGCGGGTGGCATGAAATCGCCGGCTTCGGTGAGACGTCCCTCACGCGCCAGCCGCCGGGCCAGTTCGTAGCGCAGGCGGTTCTTCGGCGTGATGTTCCACGAGTAGTTGCCGATCGAGTCTCCCTCCAGACAGGTGGCGGGATCGACGGGATCGGAATCGTGATCGAGGCCGTAGGCATCCTCGTCCTCAGCTCTTGGATGAGTGGCTTGTTCCCACATCGGGGCCTTTTCCCGAACGTGCTTCAGCAGTTCATCGGTGGATAGCACCTGTTCCGCGATGTAGGCGGCGTCCTCGTCGTAGCCACCCGTCGCCAACAGATCGAGGGCGGCCGAGCGGTCTTCCAGCGAGAGCGCCACCATGCCTGCATCCGCCAACAGGCGTCCTTGGAAGCCGCGGAGGCGTTCCTGCCCGCCGTCCAGCCAAAGGTCCGCGAGATAGGGATTGTCCGGCTTCCAGTCCGGGGTGGCGGAGTAGGCGCGGATGGCGGACGCGAGATGTTGGCGGGCGGCCCCGGTGTCGCCAGAGCGCAGGTCGAACTTCGCCCGCAGCCATTGGGCCAGCGGCTCGGTTTGCACCGAAATTTCCAGCCAGTGGAAGGCTTCGTCATAGCGCCCGGCGGCATACAGCGCCCATGCGAGACGGGCACCTTCCTCCAGAGGCAGGGGCGCGTGGGCTTCCAGCGCGGCAAGCCATTCGTCCGGAGGCAGGGGTTCGTCTTTCTTCTCCTCGCCGTCCCCGGGCTCGCTTTCCTCCGTGAGGCGGTCGGTCACCCGCGGGCCATCGAGGAGGGCCTGGAGGTGGAGGTTCAGGAGACGGCGGATCACCGGGTCTCCGGCTGCGGCATCCAGTGTTTCGGCGTCCTTCGTGGCCAGGATGGCCTCGGTGGTCTGTCTCACGTCCAGCGCGGCCGAGTCCTTGCCGCTACGGAACGCATCGTAGAACAGGCGCAGGCGCTCGACGGGCTTTTCCGCTTGGGAGGCCCGCCAGGATTTCGCCGCGGCGGAGAGGCGGAGGATGTCGATGCCTCCCTCCGCGGCTTCCTTTTCCACGCGTTCATACCAACCCAGGCACTCCGGCATTTCGGTGGAGGTCTTCGCCAGCATCCAGGCCGCCCAGGTGCCGCGCAGGCGTTTTTCCGCGGCCGGGCGTCCCAGGATGGATTTCCAAAGCGTGCGCGCCTCCACGGCATGGCCGGTCGCGAGCAGCCGCGCGCCTTCCACGTAGTCGGACACATCCGCCGGGAATCCGTCTCCGATGGGACGCACGATCAGGCCGGCCGCGCCGCCCTGGCCGACCGGAAAATCCATCAGGCCGGCGCCATCGATGCCGGTCAGCAAGGTCGTGCGCACCGCCACATAGAGCTTCAGTCGTTCGTCGATCGTGGCCGCCGGCACCCCGGCCGTCTGCCATTCCAGACGGAGCTGCGCCTCCTCCAGCGGAATCTGGGCGAGGAACGGGGTATCGGCCTGCATCGGGTTGTTCCGGGCCATGGGCGTGCCCGCGATCCGGTGCAGCTCGGCCATGTAGGAAACCGGCGGCACGTCGAGTGCGGCCTGAGGCTTGTCGAGGACGGTGTCCGGAAAGAACGGTCCGCACGCGGCCGCGAAGGGAGCAAGGGCGGTCCAGGCAAGCAGCCCGGGGAGAACGCGGCGGTTCATGGGGTGGGGTCAGGAGGAATACAGGGATTCGAGGAGCGGCTTCTCATTCAAGCGGGCCAATGTGGAGACTCAATTTTCCGGCAGCAAAGGTTCCTTGCGGGGAGTCCACGGATGATCGGATTTCTTCGGCGCAAGCGCGGTGGGGAATCCCGGCAGTTCGGCCAAATGGGGCTGCTGCCAATCGAACCCGCCGGCACGCGCGTCTGCGATAGCGGCTTCCGCTCTTGGGCAACGCTTCATCATCGCATCATAGAACCGTTTCCCTCCATCGCCGGCCACCGCCCACAATCCGGCGGTGTGATAAAGGGGCGCGAGGTTCGGGTCGTCGTCGGGCAACAGGGCTGCTGCCTGCCATGCGAGGTCGGCGGCCACCATGCGGTAGTGGTAGCGCAGGTTGTAGGGTAGCCGTTCGATCGACATCCGCCGGACTTCGTCCGCCGTGACGCGGGGCACCGCGGTATCGGCAGGTTGGAGTGCTGGGCCGATTTGCGCCGCCGTCGGGAAAGTCGGGTAGCGGTCCGGCCAGGTGATCGACCATCCTTCACGGAAACGCCGCATGCTTTTCAAATCGGGAGCCGGATATCCCCAATCGTAGATCCCGCCGTCCGGGCTGCTGTCCGTCGAAAAAAGCTGAGCTCCCCACCACCGGTGGATCCGGGCTTGCCGCCAGATGATGGCGGCGAGAGCCGGGCCTTTGTAACGTTTCGAACGTCTGGCTCGATCCAAGTCGGCGTAGTGGAGCGAGAGTTTTTTCAACTGGGGGGGCATGAACGCGATGGCTTCGTCCAGCCGGCCTTCGCGGCCCAGTCTTCGGGCCAGTTCATAGCGCAAGCGGTTGTCGGGATTTCTGAGCCACTGGTAGACGCCGATCCGGTCGGGTTCCAGGCAGGTGGCCGGATCGACTTCCGGTGGCGCGTCTTCGAGGGAATACCTTTCAAAGTAGCCCTGCTCCCCTGCCGGTCGATCCGAGTCATGGGGAGCCACCGCTTTGACATGCTTCAGCAAGGAGGACGTCGAAACGAGGTGCTCCGCGATGTATGCGGCGTCGGCATCGTAGCCGCCCTGGCGCAACAGTTCGAGGGATTGTAGATAGTCTTCTCGTCCGAGGGCGACCAAGCCCGCATCCGCGAACAGGCGGCCTTGGTTTGCTTTGGACCGCATGAGCTCGGATTCACTCCAGCCTGCGTCCCGGTGGGGATTGCCCGGATTCCAGTGTGCGGTGGCCCGCAGTTTCTTGAGCGCTGCATCGAGGTGAAGCTGGGCGGTTTCCAGCTTGCCTGCTCGCAGGTCGAATTTCGCACGGAGCCAAAGGGCAAGCGGAGCACCGGGATCCGAAAGATCCAGCCAGTGCTTGGACTCGTCGAACTGACCTGAGGCGTAGAGCGCCCATGCCAGACGCGGTCCATCGGGCAAGGGGGCTTTTGCGTGCTGCTGGACGGCGGTTAGCCATGCCTCGGGAACCAACGATGGTGCATGATCGGCCCGGATTTCAGGACGTGGATGATCCAGTTTCGCCTGCAATTGGAGGTGTATGAGCTGTCGCAGGAGGGGATCGGCCGCAGCCGCGGCGAGTTGATCCGGGTTGGTAGAGTTCAGGATGGCCTCCGAGCACTGTCTGACTTCGGTGATGTCCTTGGCGTGGCCGCGGCGCACCCCCTCGAAATAGAGGCGGAGTTTTACATTCAGGTCGTTTGTCAACATTGCCCTCCAGCCCATGGAGGCTGCCACCAGTCCGACGGCATCGGTGCCACCTGCTGCTGCTTCCTTTTCGACCCGCTCATACCAAGACAACGATTCGGATTCGTCAGGCGAGGTCTTCGCCAGCATCCAAGCCGCCCAGATGCACCTCAATTTCCGTTGCTCGATGGGGCGATCGAGAATGGCCTTCCACAGCGCGCGAGCTTGCTCACCTTGGCCAATGGCATGGAGACGGGCCGCTTCCACGTAATCCGCTACTTCCGGTGGGAAACTGAAGTCCAATGGTCTTTCCCGCATCGAGTGCACCAGAGCTCCGGTCTGGGTGGGGAACCGGTTGATGCATGTCGGCCCCACGTCCTCCAGCAAGGTCTTCCTCACTTCCGCGTAACGCGTGAGCCGGCGTTCGATCTCCGTCGGCTCTACTTTGAGCTCGGTCCAGAGCTGTTTCAGCTCCTTCAATTCCTCGGGAATCTGGGCAAGGAACGTGGAATCGTGTGGATCAGGGGATTCTGGTGGGCAAGGCACCCCCGCGATGTTGGATAGTTCCGTGACGTAGGATACCAAGGGCACGGCCATTGCGGCTTGGGGTTTGTCCAATACGGTATCGCGGAAGAACGGGCCGCAGGCGGTCGCGATGGGGGAGAGAACGGTCCAGGCAAGCAGCCCGGGAAGAACGCGGAGGTTCATGGAGTGAAGTGCCAATCAATACGTGAAACCGGCTCGTGGGTTCTCAACCATCCCGCGGGAATTTTCTTCCCGGGATCGAGCCAGGGCCAGATGCCGTCGCGGCGGAGATAATGCATGCCATCCGCCCGTTTTTCCAGACGATAGGCACCCACGCCATCGGCGGAGATGACGGGAGTGGTGACGATGGCGTCGGCGGGAAGAGGCACGGGAAAATCCCCGCGATTCACGATGTGCAAATCGAAGGTGCCATCGTGATCCGTGCTTTCGAGCGTGAGATCGGGCGCGGCCTCCTCACCGCGGATGACGTGCTGGAAGGTCACCCACGGCCAGTTCCGTCGGTCGCCTTCCACCGGCAGTCGGTACCAGATCACGGCCTGGAGACCGGAGGGAGGCGAAGCACTCCACTCGCGGACGAGGCGCGCGCTTTCCGTGGGATCGGCCAAGGCATACGCCCGGCTGGCGGGGGCCTTGGTCAGGGGCGCGGTGTCTTCGGAGACGACCTCCATCACCTTGCCGTCGGAGCCGAACCAGACCTCGCAGCCATAGGTGGCCATGGCGATCCGGAAGGGCACGCCGAGGGCCGAGGCCTTCTTCGCCGCCGAACGTGCGGCGGATGGATCGAAGATCATCACCGGCTGTCCGGCTTGCTTGGGGAGTTGCAGCGAGTGAACCTGCAGCACGTAACCGGGGTGCTTCGCCACCAGCTTGCGGAATGTCGGTTCATCCAGCCACGAGGGCAGGGTGGTGGGAACCAGCGGCACGTTTCCGGCACTGGTTTGCAGGGAGTCCAACAGGCGGCTGTAGCGATCGAGCCGCGACTGCGGGCAATCGTAGTCGCACTGGATCTCCTTCGGACCGAGGGCGGCGAGTTCCTTCACCACCTTTGCCACCGGTGCGATCTGGTCGGGCGTCCATTCCAGTTGCGAGGCCGAGGCTCCGATCCGGAGCACCAGCCCGCAGCCGGGAGTCGGCAGGCTGCCGGTGATCGCCCGGTTCGTGTCGAAGGTCTTCCCTGTCCAGCGCATCTCGGCAGCGCGGACGTGGAGGGTGGCTACCGCGCCGCGGCTGCGCTCGATCGCCGTGGCCACGCCGGACCGTGCGGGCGATTGCCAGACGTAGGCTTCAATGGCAGGGGCGGGGCGCGGTGCTTCCTTCCGGCAGGCGGTGAGGAAAAGGGCCAGGAGAATCAGCCAACGGTGTGGCACGGCGGTGACAGGGGCGATGTGAGGCAAAGCCTCCCGCTTGCCAATAGCGGGTGAGAAAAAATCCGCGCTTTTGTCATCTGGATAACAGAGCTGAGCAGATTTTCAAGCAGCAGCCTGATTGTTGGATGCGATTTGCCGCGTAACCATGGCCTCGTTCCTTTTGCCGTTTGTTTTCCGAATCCCGATGACTTTGCCGCTCCATCCGAGTGTTGCCACCGCCGTTGTTTGCGCGGTGCCGGGATCCATGGAAACGAACGGCCCCGGCGACGCCTTCCATCGCCCCGCTCCCTTTCTTGGGTAATAGCAATAGAGCAATGATCACGCCCGGTGGCAGTCCGCTGTCATCGGGCGTTTTTGCGTTCGGCAGGCTGGGGGTGTTCGACCTTGGTGCAGCCGGAAAGAATGGCTATGTCTCTCCTGCATGCCGCGCTTGAGCCTCCACTTCCGGTCTCTTCCCGGGCGGAACATGAAAACGGCCCTGATGGTGGCCTGCCTCGTTTGTTCGATGGTTACGGGATGCGAACGGGCGAATGAGAACGGCGGCCAGCGGAATGGGACGGAAGCCTCCAGCTACGAGGGCTTCACTCTCCGCCCTCAGGAGCAACCGATTGGTGTGGTTCAGTTGGCACCAGGTGGCTCCATCCGGCTTCAGGCGGATTTCGGAGCGCGGAAAGAGGTCTCGATTTGGCTCTGGGTGAAGGAGGCGTGGGATCTGCGTGATAAGTACCGGGGCTCCGAGAAGTCGGTGATATTGCGGGATGGGGAGTCGGGTAGGTTCATTGCCGGAACGAGATACAAGGTCGGGCAGGGCCTGGCCGTTGCCGATGGGAAGGGTTCCTATGAAGTCCGGAATGAACTCGATGATCCGGTGACCGTGCTGGTCAGCTTTACCGACGGTCCAGGAGACAAATGAACGCGTAGACTCAGGGGAGATGGATGCTCATTTCCAGCTCACCCTGTCCCGTTAGCCGGGCTTCGAGGCGCCCCCCTAATAGGACTGCGGTTTCCGCGGCTAGAGCCAGGCCGAGCCCGTGGTGGCGGCGGTCGGTGCGGGAGGCATCCTTGCGCCAGAAACGCTCGAAGAGGTGCGGCAGGTCGTTCGGCGAAAGTGCCGGTGCCGGATTGAGGAAGCGGATGGTGTGCTCGTCCGCCGCCACGCGCAGCAGGGAGTGTTCCGGTGCGTGCTGCACCGCGTTGCCACAGAGATTGGAAAGCGCCATTTCCAGCAGCACCGGATCGCTTTCGAGCACCAGGCTTTCCGGAATCCCTTGCTGCAAGGTGATCCCCCGTTCGGCGGCCCGTGCGGCATGGCGCTTCCAGATCTGATCGAGAAGGGCGGCGGGATTCACCTCGCTTCGCTGGATCGCGAGTGCCGGGTTTTCCGCCCGGGCGAGTTCCAACAAGCGGAGCGCGAGAGCTTCCATGTGTCCGGACACGTCCTTCACGTCCCGCCAGCAGGCGGCGCTTTCTTCCGGTGTGTCGGCCGGGGCCATGAGGCTCACCTCGGCGAGCGCGCGCAGTTCCGCCAAGGGCGTGCGGAGTTCATGGGCCACGTTCGCGGTGAAACGTTTCTCGCGGGCGAAGGCCGCTTCCAGTCGGGCCAGGAGTTCATTCAGACGTTCCGCGATGGGGCGCAGCTCGGCGGGCAGGGGAGTGGACGCGAACCGGGTGCCAAGCGACTCGGCCTTGACCGCGTCGATTTCCACCACCAGCCGGTTGAGGGGCCTGAGTCCGCCGCGGACGCTCCACCACACCAGCGCGGCCAGCATCGCCAGACTGGCGCAGGCGGCAGTCATCAGGCTTTCGCCGAGGTTCTCCAAGGTGTGTTCGAGGGGCTTTTGATAGCGCCCCACCACCAGCACCGGACGCTGGCCTTCGACGGTCGGCAAGGCCCGCGCCAGGAAGCGGAACTTGCGCCCGTCCCCCAAGCGCGCATCGAATGACGCGGAGGTTTGGTCGGCTGGCAGGGACACGAATACCCGCGAGTTTCCCAGCGACTTGGACCGCGAGACCTCCACCCCGTCTACCAATAGGAAATGCACGGCGCTGCCCTTGGACTGGTTGAACTCCGGCATCTCCTTCACGTCGGAATCCATCCGCACCTTGCCGTTCTCCTCCTCCACGAAGGGGCGCAGGGTCTCGAGCGTCAGGGAGAGGGAGGAATCGAAATCCCGGGTGAGTGCCACCCGCATGCTCCACTCGAAGACCAGCGCCGCGATCCCCAGCAGCACCATGCCGCCGACGAGAAACCGGAGGGTCAGCTTGAACCGCAGCGAATTCATGACGCGGGAACTTCCAGCACGTATCCAAGGCCGCGGCGCGTGTGGATGCAATCCCGGCCGAGCTTCCGGCGCAGGCCATAAACCGCGGTGTCCACCACGTTGCTCATCGGCTCCACCCGTTCATCGTAGATCCGTTCCTCGATCTCGGTACGGGACACCACCTGCCCGCGGCGGTGGACCAGGCACTCGAACAAGCGCCACTCGCGGGGGGTCAGGTCGATGTCTTTTCCATCCAGGGCGAGCTTTTTTTTGTGGAAATCCACGGTCATGGGCCCGAGTTCCAGCAGGCTCGACTTGTCCCCCCGCAGGCGCCGTCCCAGTGCGTCCACACGGGCAAGCAGTTCCTCCAGGGCGAAGGGTTTCACCAGGTAATCGTCCGCCCCTTCCCGCAGACCGGTCACCCGGTCCTCCACCGTATCACGGGCGGTCAGCAGCAGGACATGGACGTTCTTTCGTGCCGCCCGCAGGTGCTTCAGCAGGGCGAGTCCGTCGAGCTTCGGCATCATCACGTCCAGCACGATCACCTCGTAATCGTTCAGCTCCGCGGCTTCCAGGCCGCTTTCCCCATCCGCAGCCACATCCACCGCGTGGCCGGCATGCACCAGCGCCCTCCTCACCGTGCGGCGGAGGCTTTCGGAATCTTCGACGTAAAGGACGCGCACGCGGAGATGGGGAAGTCGGGCCACCCGGAAGCGGGTGGCCCGGGGAGATCTTACTTGTTATCGTCGTCGTCTTTTTCCCCGTCTTCCTTTTCCTCGTCCTCTTTCTCCTTCTCGGTTTCCCGTTCGATCTCCTTGCCGGTGGCATCGAACTTCACCTCCAGCTTGCCCTCGGCGGTCTTGATTTCCGCTTCGTAGACCGTGCCGGTGTATTTCTTGCCGGTTTCCTGCTCCACCTTCTCGAGCTTGCCGGCGGCGGCCACCTTCTTGATCGCCTCCTGCACCGGGGCCGGGGCGGCTTCCAGCGCGATCACATCCTCACGCAGCAGCACGGTGCCGTCGGCGGTGACGGAGATCTCGTGCTTGGTGCCGCCGGCCGTCCACTTGGCCTCGTAGGATTCGGTGCCGTCTTCCTTCTCGGCTTCGATCTTGACGGCTTCCTTGCCCGCGGCGGCCTGGATCGCGGCGGCGGCCTTGGCGGGGATTTGTTCGAGCGTGAGCCCGCCGTCCTTGGCGCTGGCCGCGAGAGGCAGGGCGAGGACGGTGGCGATGAGCGTGGTGGCGATTTTCATGGATCGATTGGTTTGTGGTTCATGCGGCCGGGTGGCCGGATGAGGCGAACGCTAGCGGGGTCCAGATGATCGCAGGATGACGTGGCGGAAAAACCGCGCGGGTTTGGAATTTTTCCGCCGGTCAGCCTTCCATCATCCCGCGCACGGTTTCCTCGTCGATCACCGCCACGCCGAGCGATTCCGCCTTGGTGCGCTTCGAGCCGCCGCCTTCCCCGGCGACGAGGAAATGGGTCTTCGCCGAGATCGAGCCGGAAACCTTGCCGCCCTTGTCCTCGATCAGGCGCTTCATGTCATCGCGGTCGATGCTGAGCGTGCCGGTGAGAACGAAGGTCTTGCCCGCCAGCGGTAGCGCGGAAAGGTCGGCCTCGGCCGCCTTCGGCAGGTAATTGTCCGATTTCGGATCGATGCCCAGTTCGTGCAGGCGCTCCAACACATGGCGACCCGCCTCGGAGGCGAAATAGTCCACCGTGCTCTGGGCCGCCACGCCGCCCAGCTCCGGGCTGATGCCGTAGGGCGCGAGCAGTTCCGTCAGTTCAGCGATGCGTGGTTTGTATTCCGTGGCGATCTGCTTGCGACGTTCCTTCTCCGAGTCGTCCAGCTTTTCCTTTTTCGGGTTCACCGGATTGGCCTTCAGCCAGGTGTCCTTCAAACCGCGCTCGCCGATCGCGGGCAGCAACTCCGAGGTGGTGAGCTCGCTCAGGCTGGAGAACAAACGGGACAGTTCCTTGGCTGCGGATTCGCCGACCTGGCGGATGCCCATGGCGAAGATCCAGCGGTCGAGCGGTTTCGAGCGCGCGGCAGCCAGCGCCTCGATCACCTTCGCGGCGTTCTTCTCGCCGAAACGGCGCGGCTCGGTGTCGGTGCCGAGGTTCAGGGCGCCCAGCGACTCCTCGGTGAGGGTGAAGAGGTCGAGCGGCGTGCGGCACATTTCCCGGCCAACGAGGGCTTCGGCCACCGTTTCACCGACGCCCTCGATGTCCAGCGCCTTGCGGGAGGCAAACTGCTTGATCTTCGAAACCGCCTGTGCGGGGCACTCGAAGTTCAGGCAGCGCCACGCCACGAATCCTTCCTCCTTGGTGATTGGTCCGCCGCAGGACGGGCACTTGCCGCCGACGTGGTCGAAGAGCGAGAACGGCACCGACGCGGGATCGCGTTTCTCCATCACCACCTTCACCACCGCGGGGATGATCTCGCCGGCTTTCTCAATGACCACCGTGTCGCCGAGGCGGACGTCCTTGCGCTGGATCTCCTCCTCGTTGTGGAGGGTGGCGCGGGAGACGGTGGTGCCGGACACGAACACCGGATCGAGCTCCGCCACGGGGGTGAGCACGCCGGTGCGGCCGACCTGCACGGTGACGGAATGGAGGCGGGTTTCCTTCTGCTCCGGCAGGAACTTGTAAGCGGCGGCCCAGCGCGGCGCGCGCGAAGTGAAGCCAAGTTTTTCCCGCTCGGCGCGGGCCAGCACCTTCACCACCGCGCCATCGGTGCCGTAGTCGAGCTGGTGGCGCAGCGTGTCGATCTCCTTGATGGCGGCGAGCACGGCATCGAGGCCGGCCGCGTGGATCACCGGCTTGTTGCGCGGGAGGCGCAGCGCGTCGAGGAGGTCGTGGAACTGGTCTTCGCTCGCCAGCTCGGGACCGTCATAGGCACCGAGCCCGTGGGCCAGGAACCGCAGCGGGCGCTTCGCCGCGATCTTCGGATCGAGCTGCTTCAAGGTGCCCGCGGTGGCGTTGCGCGGGTTGACGAAGGTCGGCAGCCCGGCCTCGTCGCGCTCCGCGTTCATCGCCGCGAAGCCCTCATTCGGCATGAAGATCTCGCCGCGGACTTCGATGAGAGGGGGGACTTCCTGAGTCAGTTTGACCGCTCCCTCCTTCAGAACCTGGAGATCGATGGGGATAAGCTCCCCGTCTTCGGCCTTGATCAGGTTTCCAACATGGGCATCCGCGATCTCCGTGCCGGTTGCATCGTTGATCCACCTATTGTGGCCGATCGACCGGTAGCCGTCGGCCGTGAACCATTCCTCGACTTCCTGCTGGGACGGTACATCCCCTTTGATGAAAGGCTGGGAAATGACGAATGCGGGTCCCTTGTCGGTGGGTAGGATCCCGTGGAAGCGGATACTATCCCCGAAGAGCCGGTTGCTCGCTCCCAGGTTTCTCAAATACGCCTCTGCGCCTTGGGCTCCGAAGTTCGGGGGGAGGGTGAACTTCACCACCCGGTTCAGGCCGGCCAAATGGAATACCGTGTGCTCGGACTGGCCTCCGAGTTCCTGCCAGTGGCTTACGACTTCGAGGAAGCGCTCCGGGTCGAGGATGCGGCCAGTTTCAGCTCCCCATTCAAGAATGGATTGGGCTTCCTGTCTGAGCCGTTCCGAAAAATCTGCGCCATCGCTTCCGCGGAGGTCATGCGCGAGCCTTGCTCCGAGGCTTTCTGCCGTGCCCGGTGCAAACGTTCCGCCATGGCCTTCGCTTGATTGGTGGCTTCCATCGGCGGGAAGGTAAGGGAGCTGGACCTCCAAGTCAACGTCCTGCCCGGTTCCGGCCTTGATGCTGGCGGTCAGCGAAAGCGGGATGCTGCGGATCGTCCGCACGTTGTGGGTGATGTCGTCGCCGGTCGTGCCGTCGCCGCGGGTGGCGGCGTATTCCAGTTTGCCGTCGCGATAGAGCAGGGACACCGCCACGCCGTCGATTTTCGGCTCGATGGTGACCTCGACGTTTTCACGCCCGAGGCCCTTCTGGAGACGCTTGTAGAAATCGATCAACTCCGCTTCCGGCACCTCCGCGTCCTTCAGCTCGAAGACATCGTCGATGCTCAGCATCGGCACCCGGTGGCGGACCTGTTGGAAGCCCTCGATCGGCTCGCCGCCCACGCGCTTGGTGGGTGAATCCGGATCGTCGAACTCCGGGTGCTTCGCTTCCAACTCCTCCAACTCGCGGTAGAGCTTGTCGTATTCGGCATCGGAAATCTCCGGCGCGGCATCCGTGTAGTAGAGCCGGTTGTGGTGGGCCAGCTCGGCGCGGAGCTGGCGGATGCGGGATTCCGGAGAAGTCTGGCTGAAAAGGTCGTCCATGCGGCTCCCGCGATTAGAGCGCAGGGTTCCCCTCTCTCCAACCGGATTTCCCGCCGGACCCTTATTCGATTTTTCCCGCGTGCCGCATTGGAAACAACCGTGCCCACGCGATTCGCTCGATCGCGATGATTGGAATGAGACCGTAGTAGCGGCTGTCCAGGCTGTTGGAATAGTGATCTCCCAAAACAAAGGCGGTTCCTTCAGGCACCACCAAGGGATAGCGCGGAGTGGACATCGCTGGCGTGTAGGCGTTTCCGGGTGGTTTGGCGTGCTCCCCTCCGCGGGTGGGGAGGGGGATACCATTGACCGTGAGTTCTCCGTTCAAGACCTCGATGCGATCTCCCGGCAAGGCGATCAACCGCTTGATCTGGGAGCCACCGAGCCCCTTGATGCGGGTTTTGGGGCCATCGAAGATCACCACGGAGCCTCGGAAGAGCTTGTCGCCGGATTTCAAAGGGCGACCGGATAGGATGGTGTCCCCTCCCTGGAGCGTGGGCTCCATGGCGCTGGTGGGGATGCGGTAGGCTTTGGGACGGACCCAAACGAGGAGGCCCACGAAAGCCACTATCAGGAGACCCAGAAAAGCCTGCCACCAAGTGAGCTTCTTGATCATTCGAACGGTTGCCATGGGCTCGGCACGTGACAAATCACCCCACCCACCGGTGCAGCCGCCGGAAGACCAACGCGCCGCAGAGGGTGCCGGTCATGTCGGCGAGGAAGTCGTTGATGTCGTTGCCCGAGCGGTTCGGGACGGACATCTGGTGCCACTCGTCGAGGCGGCCCATGGCCATGCCGGCGAGCATGCAGAGGGCGAAGAGGGTGCCCCAGTCCGGCTTGGCCGGGCGGAGGCGGTAGACGAAGGCGGAGAACAGGCCCGCACCGCCGAAGAAGTAGCCGAAGTGGCAGAGCTTGTCGAAATTGACGATGTCCTGCGTCCCCGGGATCTCACGGGACGCGGAGGACAGCCACCACAGGGTCCCGCCCCAGGCGATCCACGCGATCAACCAGAAGACTGGATGGCGGGGCAGGCGCATGCGGGAGGCCGCTTACTGCTTGCGCATCTCGTCCTCGAGGCGCTCGGCGAGCCACTGCTTCATCATCGACTGGTAGTTGAGGAAGCGGGAGCGGGCGATGCGCTTGATGCGGGAGAGCATGCGCGGGTCGAAGCGCAGCGTGATGGTGGTCGATTCCTTCGTGTCGGACTCCTGCACGGAGGTGGCCATGAGGCGGGAATCCAGTTCGTGCTCGCGCCAGAAGATGGCTTCGGCCTCCTCGTCGGCGAACTCCGGGATATCGGACCAGCGGGTGATTGGTTTCATCAGGCGGAAAAGGGGTCAGCGGAGTTCGTTGTACTTGCGGTCGTAGAAGCGCTGCTCGCCATCGCTCATGTTGCGGGCGGCGATGATGCGCGTGGCCTTGCCATCGGTGCGGAAGCACAGGAACAAGTAGCGGTCCGAAACCGTGCGGCCCAGTGCGTAGAAGCGGGCCTCGCCATCGGAACGGTCCACATCCGGCATGAAGCGGACGGAAAACGGATCCTCGAGCGCTTCCTCGATCTCCTTCGGTTTGATGTCCCGGAGGTCGAAATGCACGTCGATGATGTCGAGTTCCATGTGGCTTGATTGAATGGGATGCGGGGAAAGAAAAGCGGATCGGAGGGCGCGGGGGAAGCGGTAAATCCCCCTTTCGGCGGGCATTTCGCCCGGGTGGGTCACGGGCCGGTGGTGAGGCCGCCGGGACCGGTCTGGATGAAGTCCGGATTGTTGAATTCCGGGTGGAAGCTGTCCACCGAGCGGCCGAGGGTCGAGAGATCTCCGACGCGCCCACCCGGGCCGGTGATGATCGAGAAGGTGGGGATCAGGTCGCCGGTGCGCTTCTGCTGCTTCTGTTTCTCGATTTCCGCGGCGATCAGGTTCTCCGCCACCGGGGGCAGGGGGCCGAAGTTGCCGTTTTTGCCGGTCAGGGCGGAGGTGGCCACCATGCGGGCGATGTCGACGGTGAGCGGCATCTGGAGGATCTGGCCGTTCGGGTGCATGATGAGCATTTTCCCGGCGGGCACCTCGATCACGTCCTTGCGGCCGTTGATGCGGAGCTTCTGCTTGCCCTCCAAGGTCACCAGCTTGATCCACTTCGAGGGGCTGTACTCGAACATCACGGTGGTGCCGGTGATGGCGGCGGTCACTGTGGCGGTGCGGATCGTGGCTCCGCCGTTGATTTTCGGCACCTGGAGCAGGATGGTGCCCTGGGAAAGCTCCATGTCCCGCCCGCCGGCGCGGAAGGAGAAGACGGAGTTCTGGCCGAGGCGGGTGATGGTGTTGTCGGTGAACGTCAATTCCGCGCGCGAGCGGCGGCCGGTTTCCACCGAGGTGGAGCCGCTGACCGTGTCCCCGATCTGGGCCGGGCGGGCCGATTGGGCGTCCGGGAGGATCTTCACCTCGTTGACCGCCACGGTGACCTTGGCGGACTTGAGCGGATCCGCCTGGCCGACGGCTAGCGCCAGCAGCGAAACGGTGGTGATGAGGAAGGCCGTTTTCATCGCGGGATCGGAAGGTTAGAATTCAAACACGGCACCCACCCCCAGACCGGCGGTCCAGGATTGGGAGTCGTTCGCGCCGAGCGGGGTGTTGGAGTTGCTGTCGCTGAAGAATACCGAGGTGTAGATCTTCGAACTTTTGCACGGGTGGTAGGCCAGTTCGAGACCCACCAGTTGGTTGAAGTCCTGTCGATCCTCCGTGTAGAAAGGGAGGACGCCGGTGGGGGAGTCGAAGTCCCAGAAAGCTCCGCGGTAGGAAACCGTGGCGCTCAGCTTGTCCACGATGAACCAGGTGTAATGCACATCGAGGGCGTATTCGTTGCGCTGGAGCGTGGAGTCGTCCGCGGCCAAGTCGAAGGCCGCGCTGATTCCCGCCGACAGGTGGTGGTGCGGGGTGTTGAAGAGGACCTTTTGCGCGCCCACCCGGACGCGGGCGGCGCTGTAGTCGTCGCTGCCGCCCAGGCCGAAGACGCCGTTGTCGAAGCTCAGGAACTGGTATTCGAAGCGGCCGAAGAGCAGCAGGTCGTGCAGGTCCGGCAGCAGTTTCACCGCGCCGGCGTAGACGACGTAGTTCTGGAAATCGGTGGCGTTGCCGTCGTCGAACTCGAAGAAACTGGCGTCCAGCCCGAGGTCGGCGAACCAGCCGGGGCCGATCCGCGGCTGCCAGGAGACGGCGGCCCGGCCGGTCCAGAACCACGATTCGTCATCGAGCTGGCGGGTGGCGGCCGGGGCGTTGTCGGTCCAGTAGAGGCCGGTGGAAAGTTCCAGTCGCACCGGCGGCAGGCCCTTGTATTCGCCGAGGATCTCCTGCACGCCGAGGTCCGAGTCGCCCGGCGAGAACGGCGCGAAATCCCGGCCGCTGTCGACTTCCCGGGCTTCGAGCTGGGCCGGATCGTAGTCCGGGCGGGAGTCGCCCAACAGGTGGTCGAACGAGGACAGGACGTCCGCCGTGGCCAGGGATGGCACGAGCGCAAGGGAGAGCAGGGCGGCGGTTCTCATCGGGATTTTCCTGTTAGTCGTGCGTAGATTAGGGAGAATACGTAGCCATGACAAGCCTGCGCGCGATCACCCGGAAACGCTCGGTCCGGAAGGCGCTGGTGGCGTTCCTGGGCAGCGCGCTGGTGGCGCTGGTGCTGGTATTGCCGTTTCCGTTGTTCCGGCCGCTGCAGGATATCGCGAAGAGAGCCGATCGTGGGGTTTGGGACTACTTTCTCCGGATGACAGGTGGCCCCAAGGAGCGGCAGGACATCGTGCTGCTCGGGATTGACGACCCCAGTCTCTCCGGTACGGACGTCGATCCGCAGGTGGTCGCGAGCGATCCGATCCTGGGCATGATGACCACGCGCTTTCCGTGGGACCGGTCGGTGTGGGCGGCGGCCATCGATAAGTTGTCGGATGCGGGGGCCAAGTTGATCGTCGTCGATCTGCTGTTCTCGGAGGAGACGTTCCCCCAATCGGACCTGGATCTCGCCGAGGCCATCGAACGCCACCGTGGCAAGGTGATCTTGGCTTCCGCCTTTTCGGAAAGCGGGGTGAAGGATGGCTCCGAGATGGTTTACAGCCTGACGGAGCCCATTCCGGAGCTTTTCGGGCCAGGGCCGGAGCAGACGCGCTGTGGATACGTGAACTTCAATCCGGATGAGGACGGTGTCGTGCGTTCCGTTTCCTATTACACCACGCTCAGCGCGATGAACGGGAGGCCTCACCAGGACTCGGAGCCCGTCTATTCGCTCGCCGGGGAAATTCTGCGGGCGATGGGGAAACCGGTGCCGGAGGGGCGGATGGAAATGCGGCTGGCTCTTGGCACGGAGGAGGGCGCGAAGAGCATCTATGCCCCGCGCGGCGTCCGCTCAATCTTCATTCCGAACGACTGGAAACAGAACTACGACAACGGTCGTTTCTTCCGGGACAAGATCGTGGTCATCGGGCCGACCGCGCCCCGCTTTCAAGACCGGCATGCCACGATCGGCGGTGTGATCACCGGGCCGCAACTCCACCTTCAGGCGCTGACCTGTGCACTGGAGGGCGCGTATGTCCACCCGGTGGACAAGGAGCATGCCGTTTGGACCTGGCTGCTGTTGCTGCTCTCAGCCGTGGCCGCGGCGGTGGCTTGGTCCGCGTGGGTGAAACGTCCGATTGTTTCCGCGTTCGGGGCGGTGGGGTTGGCGATCACTGTGCTGGTGGCCTCCTATTTCATCGCCGCCAAAGCCCTCGTGTTGCTCGCGGTGGTATTGGTGGTCGGGACGTTCCTCGCCGGTTGGGCGCTGGCGCAATCCTATGACTTGGTGACCGAAAAACTCGAACGCGGCCGCCTCCACCGCGAGTTCCGGCGTTTCGTGTCGCGCGATGTGGCGGACACGCTGGTCCGCGATCCGGATCTCTACCGCGGGGTCGCCACCGGTCGGCGTCGGCGGGTGGTGGTGCTGTTTTCCGACGTCCGGGGTTTCACCAGCCGCTCCGAGGACAGCGATCCGGCGGAGCTGGTGGCGCAGCTCAATGAATACCTGTCCCGGATGGTGGACATCGTGTTCAAGCACGGCGGCACCCTCGACAAGTTCATCGGCGATGCCGTGATGGCGCACTGGGGGGCGCTGGAGGAGGGGGACGAGGCCGATCACGCCCGGCAGGCGGTTGAGGCCGCGCGGGAGATGTTGGAGGCCCTCGACGAGCTGAATGAAAAATGGAGTGGGGAAGGCCGCGAGCCGTTCAAGATCGGCGTCGGCCTGCACCTTGGCGAGGTGCTGGCCGGAGAGATCGGCTCGAAGGAGCGCACCGAGTTCGGCGTGATCGGGGATGCCGTGAACCTCGCCTCCCGCATCGAGGGGATGACGAAATACTTCGCCGTGCCGCTGCTGGTGTCCGGCGCGGTGGTGGATGCCACGGAAGGCAGCGGCAAGCTTCGCTGCGTGGGGCGCATCCGGGTGAAGGGCCGCCACGAACCGGTGGAACTCTACACCTTGTCCCGCGATCGCGATCTGGATGAACGCTTCGCCGCCGCGCTGGCCTTGTTCCAAAAAGGCGAGTTCACTTCCGCGGCCGAGGCCTTCCGGGAACTCCTGCGCGAGGATCCCGACGACGGTGCGGCCAGCCGCCTGGCGAAATGGTCCGCGGATTACGAGGTCGAGCCGCCCCAATCGTGGGACGGCACCGTCATCATGGACAGCAAATGATGCCTTTCGCCGCCACGTAGCCGGTGGCGATCACGGTGGCGTAGCCGATCTTGCACAGCACGTGCAGCAGCTGGTCGGCGGTGAAACCGGTCCAGCCCTCGCACTTCGCGAAATCGATGATCCAGTGCAGCACCAGCTCGACGAGTGCGAGCAGCACCGAGCCGGTCACCAGCCACACCGCGCCCGCGTGCACCAGCGAATGGGCGGTAAGGGCGTGGATCCAGAGGCCCTTCGGTGCCACGCTTTCCGCGAACATCGCGCCGGAATCCGAGTGGCGGTCCTTCGCCTTGGCGAGGAAAGCTCCCTGCAGCGGATAGTCCGCCAGCGCGTGCCCGATCAGCAGCGCGAACAGGATGGCTCCGCCCAGAGCCAGGTCGGTGTGGCCGGGAGACGAAACGAGGGCTCCGATGAACCGATCGGGAGACATGCGGATGTCAGTGCCAGAAATCGTGGAATTCGGACTCCAGCTCCTTGGCCGCCAGGCGTTCGTTCATCCGGCGGATGCGGCGGCTCATCAGGGTCACCAGCGAGGCCAGCAGGCGGGCACCGGCTTCCGGATAGGCGGTTACGAAGGCATCGATGTCCTCGCGGTTCGCGCGCCACACCTGGGTGAAATCCTGAGCGGTCACCGAGGCACTGGCCGTGCCGGGATCGAAGACGTTCACTTCGCCGAGGGTTTCCCCGGCCTCCACCCGCGCGATCAGCGTGCGGCGGGTCTGGGAGTCCGTGTGGACGTGCAGCACGCCGGAGATCACGAAGTACAAGGAATCCTGCGGATGGCCTTCCTCGATGATCGTTTGTCCGGCCTGCACCGGCAGGAACTCGCCGTAGTTGCTGAGCAGGGAGCGGTCCTCGTCGGCGAGATTGGCCACAATGCCCGCGGACGGGAGTTCGGGGCTGGAAAAATCGGTACTCATGTCGGGATGATGACGCGAATGCTGGCGGCTCCCCTGTTGGAGGGGAAGGCAAATCGCAGCTCAACGGTCGCCCGCGAACAAATCGACCGACAGGCGGATATAAGTCTCCTGGTCGATGATGAAGGGGTTCGGGTCGGAGTTGACCCGGGCGTAATAGAAACGGTTGGCCGTGCCACTGCTGGCCGGGGCGATCTGCAGCACGCGTTTTTGCTCGCCGGTTTCCTCGCCGCTGTCGTTCACCTGACGACTGTTGATGGCGAAGGTTAGGGTGGGCGTTGCGAGCGCATTGAGGGCGGCTTCGTCATCTTCGGCCAGCCAACGGTTCGCTTCCAGCGCTCCCAGCGCTTCGATGAGGATGCCCGCGCGGGCCGGTTCGAAATGGGATTCAGCCTTCAGTCCGCCGCGGAACGGCTCGAACTTCTCGTTGATATCGTCGTAATTGAGGTGGATCAGCGGCTGGCCCTTCGGCTGGATTTCCAGCCACTTTATATCGACCTTCGGGAGCGACCACACGAGTCCGCCGCGCCATTCGAAGGGGCGGGTGGCGATCTTGCTGAGGATGTCGCCGCCGACCTTCATCACCGAGGTGGTGCCGCGGCGGTTGACGAAATAGTTCCCGGCCTTGTCCCGCCCGAAGGCGAGTTCAAGCGATTGGTTGTTGGCCGCCAGGAAGCGGATGCTGATGAGCGGATTGTCCAGCCCCCATTGGCTGAAATCGGTGGCGGCGTCGGTGACGAAGCCGATGGTTTTCGCGTCCTTCACGGCCACCAGCAGGTCATAGAGGCGGCGTTCGTTGGCCGGAATGGCATCCGGGCCGTCGCCCAGCATCCACTGGCGTGGCTGGCGGATGAGGGAGATCGCGGGCCGGTTCGCCGGCTGGATCAGGATCCCGGCGATCGACGCCACATCGAGATTGGTCAACGTCGAGTCCCGGAGCTGGTTCACTTGGAGCGGCAGCGAGGAGAGCGTCACGAAATCGGTCTCCGCCTTGGCCGGGAGTTCGAACACGGTGCCCGGGCGGTCGCTGACCGTCGCCAGGCGGGTGGTGGCCTCGGGCGTTTGTTGGGGGAGGATGTCCAGGATCGTTTCGGCCGGGGCACCGAACATCTGGATGGCGATCTGATCGGAACCGGTGGCCGCTCCGTTGGTGGGCACCGTCACGGCGGAACGGTCGCTGACCTTCACGGCGCGGAGCCGCTCCAGACCGAGGAGCAGGGCGTGCATTCTCTCCGGATCGGTCGGCAGATCCAGAGGCTTGATGATGCGCCAGGGGTGGTTCGGGGTTTCGCGGGCCAGCGTGAGTTCGCCGGTGGAGGTGCGGATGCGGACGTGCTGGAGGAACTGGGGGGCGAACAGGAACGGATGGTGGTCCCGCAGGTAGCGGAAGCCGTCGTTGAACAGCGGGTGGATGTCCCCGGTGCAGGCGTAGACGTAGTTCTTGCGGCTTTTGTCCCAGGTGCGGACGAAGACCGTGGGCACCTCGCGCGCGGGCTCCGGCATCTGGCCCGGTTGCTGTTCCACCTCCTCGGTGCCGATCCACGCGGTTTTACGGCCGAGCAGGTACTTGCACATCGGCTGGCCGGAGGCGTCCTCCATGCGGACGACAATCACTCCGCCTTTGAAACCGGCCTGGGCGGGGTCGATCTTGTCCTTCGGGATCACATCGGCCACGCGCGTGCCGCGGGTGAACTCGATCAAGGCCTGGGCGGCGCGGGGATCCATCCGGTCCTTCCACGGCTCCTCCATCATCCAGCCCTTCTTGGGATCCCACAGGAACACGGCGCGGGTGCCCTTGTCGGAGGTGTTGTCGTTCACATTGCCATCCTCGCTGATCGAGGACGCCTTCGTGAACAGGGCGATCTTGCGGACCTCGGTCGCCTTGAAACCCGGATAGAGCAGGTCGCCGGTCCGGGTCGGAGGTGCCCCGAACAGCACGTCCAGATTGCCTTGGGACAAACGCCAACCCACCAGCCCGCAAACGAGCAGCGACAGGAGGGCCAGCAGGAACGTGAGGACGATGGAGCGCATGGGATCAGGCGCGGCGGGAAGACCAGACGAAACCGGCGATCACCAGCGCGAAGGCTGGCAGGAAGAACAGGTTGATCCGGTTGATGAACGCCGCCTGGGCGTCCAGCAGCGGGATCTTGTAGCGGCCCAGCGAATGGGGACCGATACCGGCGAGTTCCTCGCGGCCCACCATCCAGTTCACGGACGAGGCGAGGAAATCGAGGTTCGACTCCATCAGCCGGTCCGGGTCGAGGAAGTCGGTGTTCGACATCACCAGCATGCGCGAGCTCTGGTTGGCGAAGCGGTCGTCGCTCTCCGCGCCGCGGGTCACCCCGGCGGCCAGATAGATCGGCGCGCCCTTGTCCTCGAGCGGGTCGAAGGTCTCCTTGCCCTGGCCGAACTTGGTTTCCCCCCAGAACTCGGGAGCGGCCTGGATCAGCGGCACGGGGCGGATTTGGCGGTTGGCCAGCGCGTCCTCGTTCGAGTTCTCACGCACCTCCAGGGAGGAACTGGTGCCTTCGAAAATGGTGGCCTGCCCGGCGAGGTCCTGCAGGAACGGCACGCCGAGGGTGAAGGACGCGTGCACGGTGGAGACCGTCTGCTTGCTGCGCACGGTCACGACCGTGTCCCGGCGCGGGGTGACTCCATTGGCGCGCAGGAAGGTGCGCAGGCGCGCGGGCACCTCGTCCGGCTTCAAAAGCACCAGGAGGGAGGACTTCGGACGGTCCCAGTAGGTTTCCAGCAGATTGATCTCCTCCGGGGAGAAGTCGTATTTCGGCGAGACGATGGCCACCGCCGCGGCGTCGTCCGGAATCGCGGTCATGCCGGAGAGGCTGATCGGCTCGAGGATCAGGTTTTGCAGCGCCAGCGTCTTTTCAAACGTCTTCCACGGCGACTTCGCGCTTTCGAGGTCCATCCGGCTCTTGTCGGCCAGGAAGTAAACTTTCCGCGGCGTGCCTTCGAGAGCGGCCACCAGGCCCGCGGTCAGCATGTCCTCGGCCTGGAAGCCCACCGGCTTGCGTTCGCCGGAGGTCTGGAGCTCGGCATTGCCCTCGCCCTGTTTGCGCCGGGCGGTCTTGTCCCGCTCCACCTGGTAGGTGATCATCAGGTCGGCGCTGACGATCCGCACGTTGGCGGAGGTCGGCTGCTTCTCCTTGGCGGCGGCATCGATCTGCTCCTGGGTGCGGGCGTCGATGATGACGAGGTCCTTCCGGGAAAGCTGCTGGTTCGCCGGATCATACATACCGTAGGTGGCCGCCAGCTTCTGGGCCTCGTCGAGGTTCCGGACCGGATCGACCAGCTTGACGGTGATCTTGCCGTCGGACTGGCGGGAATACTCCTCAGCCAGGGCGCGCACGCGGTCGGAGAAGTCGGCGCTCGCCCGCATCGCCACGATCCAGCGGATCGGGTCCTTGCGCTTCCGCACCGCGTCGCTATGGAGGTAGCGCACCGTGGCCGGAGAGAGGGTGAAATTGCTGCCCCGGCTGACGTCCTTTACCTGGTAGTATTGGGACGAGAGGTAGTTGAGCGCGATCAGCAGCAGCGCGATCAGCGTGATCTGGACGAGCGAAAGCGAGCCGACCCGCCACCGGCTGACCGGCTTGGCGGAGGGGATCGTCGCGTCGGAAGTGGGCTCGGACATGGGCGGAGAGATCGGATCAGTGCTTCCAGCGGCGGTAGTCCACCACCTGGTAGGTCAGGAACAGGATGAACGCGGTGAGCGTGAGGTAGAGGGCCACCGGACGGGTATCGAGCAGGCCGCTGCAGAAGTAATGGAGGTGCTGCTGGATGGAGATGTATTGGAACAATTCCGCGCCGGGGAAGGAGGCCCCCCAGATCACCGTCACGAAGCCGACGAAATAGACGATCAGCAGCGCGCAGATGGTGGTGATGCCGGAAATGATCTGGCTGGAGGTCAGCGACGAGGCCAGGCAGCCGATCGCGGTGAAGGCCGCGCCCATCAGCAGGACGATCGAGTAGGTGCCGACCAAGCCCCCCTGCGTCCAGGCCGAGGGCAGCCCGGTGACCCAGCCGAAGAGCCGCAACTGGAGGTAGCTGGGGATCCAGAGGACGATGTAGAACAGGTAGGCGGCTGAGAACTTGGAGAGCACCACCTGCCAGGTCCGCACCGGGGCGGTCAGCAGGGTTTCCAGCGTCCCGGTTTTCTCCTCATCGGAGAACAGCCGCATCGTGATCAGCGGGAAGATGAACAGGAAATAAAACCAGAACAGCGGCGTGTGGCACATCATGTACACCAGGCTGTCCTTCGACGGGGAAACCCGGAACCCCTTCATCACCATCGAGAGCGAGATGCCCTGCATGATGACGACGAAGGCGATGACGATCCAGCCGAACGGATTCTGGAAGAACCCCTTCAGCTCCTTTCGCAATAGAATCCGGAATGCTCGCATCGGGTGACAGCGCGTGAATGCCCCGGAGCGCCCGGGTGGACGCCTTTCCTAGGGAAATGACGGCGGCTGGCAAACGGAAAAGCTCGCCCGGGTCAGGGCGAGAGCCGCTCGATCCGCCAGCCCGCGGTGCCGCGGGTGTAGAGGAAGCGGTCGTGGAGCCGGGCCGGGCCGCCCTGCCAGAACTCGATCGTCTGTGGCACCACCCGGTAGCCGCCCCAGGTCGGAGGCAGCGGGATTTCGCCATCACCGAAGCGGGAGCGGATTTCCGCGAGCTTGTTTTCCAAAAATGCCCGGTCCGGAATCACGGCGCTCTGGTCGGACACCCAAGCCCCGATCTGGGACTCCCGCGGCCGGGAGTGGAAATACGCCAGCGATTCCTCCGTGGAGGTCTTGATCGCCCGGCCTTGGACAATGATCTGCCGCTCCAGGATCACCCACGGGAACAGCAGGCTGACCTGCGGGTTCCCGGCGATGTCCATGGCCTTCCGGCTCTGGTAGTTGGAGAAGAATACGAAGCCCTTCTCATCGAACGACTTGAGGAGAACGGTGCGCTGCAGCGGCATCCCGCGCTGGTCCACCGTCGCCAGCGTCATCGCGTTCGGCTCATGCAGGCCGAGATCGGTGGCCTGTTTGAACCACGCCGTGAACTGGGCGATCGGGTCGGCGTCGAGGTCCTCCCGATGCATCCCGCGGTCCGAGTATTCCTTCCGGAAGTCCGACAAATCCATGCCGGATGGAAGAGCGGACCTCCCTCCCGCGCAAGCCACGAAACGATGGCGTTTGTCCTGTTTGTTCGTGAGCCTAGGTGAATGGACAAACAGGACAAAGGTGGACGAAGGCGGGGAGAGCGCTTCAGAAGGGATTGAGATTCCTAGCCGAGGAGGGGGCGTGGGGGACGGAAGCCGAAGCGCGCAACTCCGGTCCGGGCACGGCGGAATGAGCGTCGTGGTGAGCGAAAAGGGAGAGAGAAAGAGAGAGAACGCTATCTCCCTATCCATCCGCTCCCTGCTGCTTCACGTCCCCTCGTTGCGTTGTCTTGTTTGTCCATTCACCTAGGCTCACGAACAAACAGGACAACTCTCCCGGTTCCCTCCGACCCTCTTCTCTTGCGTCTTCCGGTCTTCTTGCCCTCACCGCGCCGCGCGCTGTTGGAGCATTTCCACGCGTTTCTGGATCGGCTTCCCGAAACGGTGGCTCCCGACCAGCGAATTCCAGCGGTAATCCTTCTCGGATTGGGCGGCGGCCATGGCCAGCCAGGCCTGCTCGTCGCGTGGGCGGAAGATTTCCGAGCGCCCCACCAGCACCCGCACCGTGGCGGCCGGGGCAGGGGACACTTCCAGGGGCAGGATGCGGTCGGTGGTGGCCCGGGGCAGCACCCAGAACACCCGCAGGCCGGGGGCCTCGAAGTAGCTGTTCCACCAGGTCTGCACCATCGCGTGGGCCTCGGCGTCCGTGAGTCCGCACCCGGCGAGCCCGGATTGCACCGCGCGGTAGAGGTCCTCGCTGAAACCCTCGGCTCCCGGCTTGAAGGCATCGGGTGCGAGATCGAGCGTCCCGCCCACCTCCAGCCCGTCGCGGCGCTCCGTCCATTTCACGCCGCCTTCCGCGATCCGTTCGAAGGCCACCAGATACGGGATCTTGCCGCCGGTCCGGTTTTCCATATGAAGCGTCTCGCCGCTGTCGACGGTGGTTTTGAGGCCGGGATCGAAATGACCGACGCCCCGGTAGAACAGATACCCTTCAGTCTCGCCGCCGGAGGTGCGGACCAGATTGGTGTCCGGCACCCGCGCCCGCACCCAGCCGAGGGTGTCGCCGGGTTTGAACAGGAGCTGCTTTGCCGAATCGGAGGGGGACAGGACGTCCACGTCCCATTCGATCGAGCCGTGGTAGGGTTTGTTGAAATCGAGCAACCAGGCCTTGAGCGGGGTCGGGTTTTTCACCGGGTCCGCGGGGGGAGTGGGTTCGGGTGGAGTATCGCCGCTGGAGCGTGCCGGATACCACTGGCTGATGGTGCCGCCTTCGAAACCGACCTTCACCTGCGCGTGGAACGCCTCGGGAGAGTGGAAATAGATCACCGGGGTTTCCATCTTCACCGTCACCCCTGCCAGCGGGCGGTTTGCCAGGCCCTTCTGGCCCGGGTCTGCGAAGCCCGCCGTGCCGTGGAGCCGCATCATGCGTTCGAAGCGCTTCATGTCCGGCTGGGAGCTGTTCTCGAAGCCGTAATGGGAGGCGACGAAGGCGGGCAACCGCTCCTCCTCGCGTTCGAGGCCCTCCAGCAGCACGCCGTCCGAGCCGGACACGGTGGTGAAGGTGCCCCATTCGTGGAGCTGGTAGTTGGGACCGGCGGCGGAAAGCGAGGCCGAGGCCAGCAGGATCAAGGTGGTCGTTTTCATGGGTTCCCGAAAATCGGGCACCCCGCCGGTGGGATCAAGATCGTCGCAACCGGTTTACGCTGAATTTACGGAGCGAATCACTTGCGGTCCTTGGCCCGCTGGAACCGCGAGCGCCGGTCGCTCTCATCGGGGGCTTCCAGTGGCGGCGGCTTCGGGCCTTGCTCGGGCTCGCGATCCGGCATTTCGATCACCGGTTCGACCGCCGCGGCGGGGGCTTTCTTCGGCTTCGGCGCGCGGGCTGGTTTGGCGGCTTTCACACGGCCACCCGCCGGGAGCGTCAGTAGCGGCAGCTTCCAGCCGGTGCGGGTCAGCAGGGCCTCTGCCAGCACCAGAACCACCAATGAAATCGCCAGCGGCAGTTTCAGGGACGCCTCGTGGACGAAGGGCGGCCGCAGCCATGCCTTCGAAAGATCCACCAGTTCCCGTCCGCCGGTCTGGTTGGAAACGGCGCGCAGCTCCGCGATCCGTTCCGGCTCGAAAGCCCACTCGATGGACGAGCCCACGCTGATCGGCCCGAAGGGCATCGCCACGTTGCCGACCTGGATGGCTCCGCGCACAACCGATCCCTCCTGGAGGTCCCGCGTCACACTGAAATGGCCCGGCGAAATCCGCTTCCAGGCGACATCGTAGGGCGCGCCGCCTTCCTCGATGAGCTTCATCTTCGGCGGTTGGATCGAGAGTTTGTCCGTCCACAGCGCGGTGTCGTAGAGCAGGTCCACGGTCAACCGGGTGCCGTCGAGTCGGTGGCGGATGCCGATGCCCGGAGGCGTTTCCATGCCCATCAGCCAGCGGGCCGTGGTCTGGAGGAAGTCGCCGTAGCCCGGCCACGCGCGCGCTTTTTCGGAATACTCGCCGCCGAGCGGGAAGGAGATCGCCGCGGTGCGGCCGAGGCCGCGCCGGGCCTGGGCCACCAGCGGGGCGAGGTATTCATCGGTGGTCGCCAGCGAGACGGTTGCGTCCTCGCGGGCGTAGGAAAGGTTGTAACCGTCGGCCTCGGTCAGCCAGTCGAGCGGCTTCGGCGAGACCTCCGCCCAGCGGCCGGTCGGCTTCGCGCCCACCGGGTCCTTCACGAAGGCGGAGCGGGCGATGGTCACGGTTTCCTGCGCGAACACCTGCGGGATGTCCATCGGCTGCTCCGCGAAATAGATGCGGCCGTTGCCGAGCTTGGCGATGTCCTCCAGCAGCTTCGCATCGGAGTCCCTTTTGGTGCCCATCCCGATCACGGTGATGGTGCAGCCGTCCGCGGTCATTTCTCCCAGCAGCTTCTTGTAGTCGCCGGGCTCCTCGGAGTCGCTGGCGTCGGCGAATAGGATCATGTGGCGGGTCCCCACCTTCGCCTTTTTCAGTTCCTCCCAGCCCGCTTTGAGGGCCTCGTAGATGAAGATGCCGCCGCCGGAGGACTTGATCTTGCGGGCGCGGGCCTGGAACTCCGCCTTGCGGTTCTCGATGCGGGTCAGCGGCACGAACACCTCCGGCGCGCTGTCCACCGCGATCACCGAGACCTGGTCCATCGGACCCAGCAGGTCGATCGCGTTGGCCGCGCCATTGTCGGCCAGGTCGATCTTGGTCAGCGATTTTCCGGCGCCCGCGGGCACGCTCACCGACATCGAACCGGAGCGGTCCATCACGATCGCCAGCGCCACCGAGAGCTTGCGGTGTTCGGTTTTCAGTTCCATCGACACCGGCAGCAACGGGTCGATCGCGGACTGGAAATAGCCGCCCGCGCCGAACGAGCGGTCGCCGCCGATCATGAGGAAGCCGCCGCCCTGCTCGCGGACGTAGAAGTCGAGCGCCTTGAGGAAATCCGTCGGGATCTCGTGCGCCGGGAGGTTGTTGAACACCACCGCCCGCGCGCCCGCCAGCATGCCGGGCTTCAGCGCGCCGGGGTCGGACACCACCTGCACGGTGAAGTCCTGCGATTGTAGTACTTTCGCCACCGGGTCGTCGTTGTAGCGGGTGGCCAGCACGATCCGCGGGCCCCCGGCGATCTCGATCCAGCGGTTGAAGCGGTTGTTGCCCGGATGCGCGTCCTTCTCCGGCAGGATCTCCGCCTCGTATTCGAAGCCTCCGGTGCGCGGCAGGCGGTCGGTGAACTCCACCTTGCCTGCGCCATTGACCAGCGTCACGGTCGTCTCGGTGAGCTTCTGGCCATTGCGGCGCAGCACCAGTGGCACCGTCTGGTCCTTCGAGCCGCGCACCACCACCGTGATCAGGAAGGGCTCGCCGATCTGGACCCGCTCGGGGAAATCCAGCCGCGCCACGCGGAAGTCATCCTCCGTTTCCTCCCGCACCAGACGGAAGTCCAGCGGGATGCCGCGCTTCTCGAGTTGCTCCGCCGCCTCGCTCAGCGGCTCGGTGGAGAAGCCGTCGGTGAACACCAGCACCCGCGACGGGCGTTTCTCATCGGCCATTGCCGCGATATGTTCGAGGCCCAGGTTCGTGCGCGTCAGCTTGCGGGAGCCGGTGAAGGAATCGCCGTCCGCGCCCATCTCCGCGACTTCCGCCGCGTAGTTCACGAAATGCAGTTCATCGTGCCGGGATGGCTTGGCCTTCTCCAGCAGCCGCCGCCATTCCGGCAGCCCTTGGTCGACGAGCGCTTCGGTGGAGTCCGAGCGGTCCAGCAGCACCCACAGGTCGAGTGCGTCCTGCTGGCGGCGCAGCCGCGGGTCCGCCAGAATCACGGTTACGATCAGCAGGATGATCGCCCGCAGCGGCGAGTGAAGTTTCAGCGATCGCCAGAACCACCCGAGCAGCGCCAGGGCGGGGATCAGCAGGAACCATTCGGGGGCTTGGAAAATGGGCAGGGGCACGGGAAAGGAGAGGTCAGGAGCCCGGTTGCGGGTTCGGGGTGGCCGGGGTGAGGTCCGCGGTCCGGACCCGTCCCACCGTGTAGTGCCAGGACACCAGCAGCGCCAGGACCAGCGCCAGCAGGCCGATCCGCCACAGCGGGTCTTCCATGGTGTGGCGCTCGATGGCGGTGCCGGAATTCTTGTCGAGCGTGTCCGCGCTGCCGCAGCCATTGAAGTCCGCCTCGCGGGTGTCCCCGTAGTGGACGGAGGCCGTCAGCAGCGTTTCCTCGCCCTGTTTCACCGTGAGGAAGCCCGGGTCGAGCGGGGCTTGCAGTGGATCGCCGGGACGAACCTCGCTGGTGGCGATCGCCTTGCCATCGAGATCGAGCGAGCGGACCTCCACCGGCACCGGCGGTTTGCCGGTCTTGGCCGGGTGCGACGCGAGGCGGAACGTTTGGGTGGTCTCCAGGTTGTCAGCGGCCGCCGCCACCTTGGTTTCGCGGATCGACTCGGCGAACCGGTGGAGCATGACGATGAAGGCCGGTTGGGTGGCGGCATTGGAGAGCCGCAGGTCGAAGTTGAAGCAGAGCTGGCGGACCGGTGGGGCGTCGGGCGTCGGCACGGTTTCGCGGAGGAAAATCAGCGGCCGGTCGCCCTGCCACAGCAGCACGCGGTCGGCGGTCGTGCGCTCCAGGGTGATCGTTTCGCGGACCAGCAGCGCCTGCCAGTTGAGCCCGTCCATCAGCGGATGGGGTTCGGGAACGATGCCGCCCTTGAGATACGAGCCGCCCTTGGTCGCGTCGTGGACGAACACCACGGCATTGCCCGGCGGCAGCACGGGGTCGAGCGGATCGTAGCTGACCAGCGCGAGATCAGCGGTGGAGGCGTCGTTGCCCGGGTCCATCGCCTCGATCGCGCGCAGAAGCTTGTCCGTGAGATCGCGGAAGAGCTCGCTGGTGCCTGCGAAGAGGGTCAGTGGCTTCGGTTGCGGACGCACCAGCGGCAGCACGTCATCGGCCGTGAACTGGTCGCTCGAAAGCACCACCCGCGCCTTGTCCGTGCCCGCCGGGAAGGCGGCCTGGAGTTCGGTGAGTCCGTTCGGGGCGAGATGGATTGCTTTCGGTTCGCTGCGTCCGGCCGGGGTTTCCAAGGTCCAGGTGCGGTCGGCGCTTTCGCTGCCGTAGTTCCGCACCAGCGCCCGCCACACCACCGTGCCTTCCTCGCGGCTGAAGCCCAGGCCGGTGAAACCGACGTTCTGGATCGGCTCGCCCACCGCCAGCAGCCGCGCGTCGAACGGCAGCTTCTCGGCGGGCGTGTCGGTGACGTACACCACGATGCCTTCCCGCGACACCAGCGAGCGCGCCAGGCGCAGCGCCTGCGAGGGATCGGTGAGGCCTTCCCGCGGATGCCAGTCCTTGAGCGCCTCCACCAGTTTCTCGGGCGAATCCCCGGCATACAACCGCGGGCGTCCCGGGGTGCTCTCGAACACGATCAGGTCCAGCGCCGCGGCCGGGCCCTGCAACTGCGGCAGGCGCGCCTTCAGTTGCTCGACCGCCTTGTCCTTGAACACGTTCATCGAGGCGGAGGCATCCAGCACCACCGCCACCCGCTGCGTGCTACGGGGTTTCTGGTAGCGAGGCTCCGCCAGGAACCAGGCCAGCAGCAGGATCGCCAGCAACTGCATCCACAGCGGTACCGAGTTCATCAGTCGGTCGAACCGCCGCCCGCTGGCGGACTCCCGCTGGGTCTTCTCCAGCAGGAACAGGGTGGACACCGGCAGCACCACCGACTTCCGCTGGAGGAAATGGATGGCGATCACCACCGGGATGCCGGCCAGTGCCCAGAGGCCATAGGGATTGGAAAGGGTCAGCACGGGTGAATCAATCGCGGGTCAATGGGATGTTTCCAGTGCCCCCACCGGGATGGCGGAGCTGAAGAGGGCGGTGGCGAGATCGGGTTCCGCGGGCACCCGCGCGAACGCGGCCTGGTGGCGGCGGCACGATTGCTTCCACAGCGAGAAGTGCCGTGCGTAGGCCGCCAGGTACCGGTCGAGCACGGTGGGCTCGATGCGGTGCTGGTGGCGGGTCTGCCGCTCGGCGTCGACGAACTCGTAGTTGCCTGCCCAGTCCGGCTTCGCCTCGCTCTCCAGGAACGGGGCGAAGACGATGGTGCTGCCGTGGCGCTGGCCGAGGTGGCGGAGCAGGGGATCGGGATTGCCGGGAAACAGCAGGTCGGAGATCAACACCCGCACCGCGTTCGCGCGCAGGGCCACGCGGGAAAGATCGAGCGGCGCGGCGAGGTCGGTGGCGGGCAGCTTGCGCGCGGCCTCCAGCCAGCGGTGGGTCGGGATGCTGTCTGGGTCCACACGCACCGAGGCATCGCCACGCACCACATGGATGCCCACGCTGGCGCCGTTCGCGCGGGTGGTTTCGACGATGAAGTAGAACAGCTCCGCGGAGCGCGCGGCCTTCACCGGATCGAAGAACATCGACTCCGAGGCATCGAAGATCAAGTCCACCACCGGCCGCACTTCCTCGCGGTAGAGCTTCATCGTGTAGTGCCCGGTGCGTGCGTAGGCCTGCCAGTTCAGGTGGCGCGGGTCGTCGCCCGGCACGTAGGAACGGTGGTCCTGGAAATCGAGCGAGGAGCCGGTCCCGCCCCCATTGAACTCGCCCGCCTGGCCGCGCCAGACCTTCGAGCGCAGTGGCAGGCGCAGCCGCCCGGCGGTGGCCAGCGCGCGGCTGTGGCATTTCTGGAGATCGTCCGCGGTCATTCGGAGAGCGATTGGGATTCCACCTCGCGGATCACCTTCTGCGTCGCGAGCGAGCGCACCAGCAGGATCGCGCCATAGAGAGCACAGAACACCATCGCGATGGTCATGACCGGTTCCTTGTCGAAATGGCTGTCGTGCACCATCGGCAGGGTGATCAACGGGCTCCAGGTGAAGGCCCACAGGACGCCCTTCGAGGCCATTTCATCGGCGATCGCCGCCATCACCATCGAGAGCCCGAAGGACATGGCCCACGTCAGGAGGAAAACGGCGAAGCGGTCCTTGATCTTCTTGTCGAACATCACGACCACCAGACCGGGCAGCAGCAGGCTGCCGATCAGGCCGAACAGCGTCGCCCACTCTTCGGTATCGGGATTCTTGATCATCACCGGCACCGCGGCCACGCCGAGCCCGATGACAACGAAGGAGTAGAACACGCCCGACGGCCATCCGGGATACAGGAAACGCCCGGCCAGTTTTCCGGCGGCTCCACGCGCGGTGAATTTCTGCACGATGGAGGGCACCAGTGAGATCGGTTCGGTGAGGGCCATGGTGACCGGCAGCGCCGCGAACACGAACCAGAGATATGGAGCGACGTCCTCGTCGACCTTGGCGGCCCGCAGCAGCAGCGGGACGGCCACCAGCACCGCCAGCGCCGCCAGGCGTCGCGGGGTGGCGTGATTCTCCGCGTGTGGCGCGATCAACGAGGCTCCCATCGAAAGCATGCAGGCGCCGATGTGGGCCACCGCCAGCAGGAACACCAGCAGCGCGCAGGTCACCTCGACATCCGCGAACGTGAAAACCTCGATCAGCCGCACGAGTTCCCCGCTGAAGCCGAACTTGAAGATGACCATCACCAGCGGCAGCGAGGCGAGGATCGGCAGGATCCCCCGCACCAGCATCGAGGAGCAGGCGGAGATACCCACCGTGATCGCGGTGAAACCGGCGGAGAGCAGCAGGATCATCAGCACCATCAGCAGCTCGGCGAAGAGCGACATGCCGCCGAAGTAGTAGCGCAGGATCAGGTAGGGGAAGATCGTCGCCGCGATCAGCGCGGACTGGCTCACGATCGCCACCCACTTGCCCAGCACGATGCGCATCGCGCTCAGTCGGGTCAGCACCATCAGGTCGATCGTCTGCCCTCGGATCTCCCCGGACAACACGCCGATGCCCCGCAGCGGCTGGATCACCAGCACCGTGAGGGAAAAGAACACGAACACGATTTCGGAGACCTTTTCGCCCGCGCGGGCGGAGGTGGACCCGGCGCTGGCGGCCAGCAGGATCAGCCCCAGCAGCCCTTGCAGCACCAGGAACACGATCACGAAGGTCTTCGCCCGCAGCCCCTGCCGCAGCTCTTTCACCAGCATCGGCGAGAGGCGGTCGGAGAAATCGTTGGCTCGATCAAGTACGGAGGACATCGGATCAGGATTGGGCGGCGGTGGCCGGTTCGGGCATCGGCGGCGGGGCGATCACGTTCTTCTCGCCACGCTCGAGGCGGCCGAGGATGTCGATGAAGGCGTCCTCCAGGTTCCGCTGCTCGCGGTGGAACTCCACCACCCGCAGCCCGTCCTTCACCATCCGCGAGAGCACGTCCGCGGCCTTCGCCGGATCGTCCGTCTCGATGCGGATGCGGCCGCCGTGCTTGCGGGCTTCCAGGAATTCCACATGCGGTTGCAGCACGCACCAGTCGGACACCGCCTGCGCGCTGCCGTCCACCTGCACGTCGTAAAGCACGCCGCCCAGGGCATCCGCGCCGCGCTTGAGATCCTCCGCGTTGCCGTGGTGCACCACCCGGCCGGCGTTGATGAACAGCAGCGAATCGCACATCTCACCGAGCTCGGAGAGGATGTGGGAGGAAATGAAGATCGTCTTTCCTTCCTTCGCCAGCACCCGGATCAGGTGCTTGAGCTCCACGCGTGCCTTCGGGTCGAGACCCGCGGCGGGCTCGTCCATGATCAGCACCTGCGGGTCATGAAGCAGCGCGCGACCCAGGCCGAGCCGCTGGGTCATGCCTTTCGAGAGCTTGTTCGAGAAACGTTCGGCCAGCGGGATCAGGTCGGTGAACTCCATCACTTCCTGCACACGCTGGCGGCGTTCCTTGCCCTTGTAGCCCAGGGCGCGGGCGTAGAAGTCGAGATACTCGAGCACCGTCATGTGCTCGTAGTTGCCGAAATGGTCCGGCATCCAGCCGATCAGCCTGCGGACCTCGGACGGGTGGTTCACCACGTTGATCCCGCACACCTCGGCGACCCCCATGGTCGGGTAGTCGAGCGTCGCCAGGATCCGCATGGTGGTCGTCTTGCCCGCGCCGTTCGCGCCGACGAAACCGCACACCGAACCGTGCGGCACTTCGAATGAAACCCCGTTCACGGCCTGGAGCTGGCCGAAGTAGCGGTAGAGGTTGTGGACTTTGAGTGCGGCGGACATGGTCGGTCAGGGGGTGAAGGCCGGGCCGGTGATCACGGTCCGGGTGCTCTGCCATTTGATGCTCTTGTAGGTTTCCACGCCGGGAGCGGAGTTGGTGACCGCCACGAAGGTGCCGGGGCGGATGGAGGCTTTCGTCAGCATGGCGCGGTGGCGGGCGCCGAAACGCCGGCTTTCGTCGGCCACGGCGTTCTTCACCTCGGTGTCGGACACACTGGTGGGCGTGACTTTGGCGCCGGGCTGAAGGTTGGTGGCCTTCCACCATTTCTTGGCGGCGTCCTGATAGTAGAGGGTTTCGATCGGGAACTCGAAGGTCGAGAGCAGCACCGGCGTGCCGCTGCCGCTCAGCTCGATCCGTCCGCGGGTGGGCACCACGGAGTCGAGGATCTGGCCTTGCTCCGAGCGGCTTTGGAACCAGTCGCCGGAGGTCTCGAGCTTGCCGTCCACGAAATTGGCGGCGTAGCCGTTGTCGGAGCCTCCGTTGCGCAGCGTCAGGCGGGCCCAGCGGTTGTCGGAATCGAGCGGCACCGGTGAGATCGCGGCTGGTTCCTGCAGGGTGAAACGCGCCCCCGTCAGCACGCCAGTGCGGCTGAACTGCTCCTGGTGGAGATAGGCCGCGTTCTCATTGCGGTCCGGGCGGACCTCCATCAGCACCGCGCGGGCACCACGGCCACCGAACCCGTCCTGGATGAGAATCAGCAGCACCAGGATCAGGCTCGCGGCCAGCGAGATCAGCGGGGTGGTGATGAACAGCCGGTGGCGGCGTCCCGTTTTCGCGAACACGAACAGGTTCACCGGGCCGACGATCACGCCGAACGCGATCAGGATGACGATGAACACGGCGTAGTTGAAGCCCACCTGTCCGAACTCGTGTTGTAGCGGCCAGGACGAGCTGTAATCGCCGTTCAGGGATGTCAACTGCGCGGGCACCGGCGGTTTCTTGGTCACCAGATCCACGGTTTTGGCCGCGTCCAGTTTCAAGGCACCCGCCGTGCGTGCCAAGGTAATGCTCCCATAGCTGCTATCGTCCGGCAGCCCCAGCGACGCGAGGGACGCGCTGTCCGTGTAGATCACGAGCTGGCCTCCCAACCGGGTCCACACCACCACCGCGTTCTTCGCACCAGGCGAGGAGGCGGTCCACTCGGCGTCCGTCATCAGGATGCTGTCGTAGCCCGAATAGGCACGCCAATCGTCCGGCATCATCCGGGCATCGAACTTCGACGCGAACTCGGTCCGGCCCGAGCGCCCCGAGGAACGCGAGGCGATCTCCTTGTCCAGTTCCGAAGCGTTGGCGGTGTAGAGGTTTTCTCCGAGCAGGACCGCGGGCAGCTTGTCCCCGAACTGGGCGCTGATCGAGTTGGTGGCAGCCCCCATGCTCCCGGAGAGCCGCACGCTCACGTTCATCGAGCCATCGTCGCTGGTGATCACCGTTGGCAGCGGTACCAGGATGTCATGCTCGGTGTTCTTCTCCGCGGGCGCGTCGAAGGTGAAGGACGACGACATCTTTCCGCCATCGCCCCGGCCGTAGGAATAGCCGTAGGAACTCGCCGTGCTGTCGAACGAAAGGGTGACCGAGCGGTTCGATTCGAGCCGGTTCGCCATTTTCACCCGCACCGGCAGGTAGCCGCGGGGCGCCGGGCCGGAGAACAGGGCGGTGATCTCGACGTGGGTGTCGGTCTTGGTATCGATGACCTCACGGATCATCTGCTCCTGCGCGGAGGCGCAGGACGCGAGGGCGAACAACAGGGCGAGCCGGCGCATGGGGAAGGGGATCACTCGGGGAGGAGGGTGGAAGGGGGTGGCCGGGTCAGGCCTTGAGACTCTTCGGCGTGGCCGCGGATTGGAACGGCACCTCCTCGAGAAGCGAGCGCACCAGGTCGTTCGGCGTGAGGCCTTCGACGCGGGCGTTGTAGTCCAGCACGATGCGGTGGCGCAGCACCGCCGGAGCCACGGCCTTCACGTCCTCGAAGCTGCCATGCGTGCGCTCGTTCATCAGTGCACGCGCCTTGGCCGCCGACGCCAGCGCCAGTGCCGCGCGCGGACTGGCTCCGTAGCGGATGCCGTGGGAAGCCGCGGATTGTCCGGGATGGGTGGCGTCCACCAGCCGGGCGATGTAGTTCGCCACCACGTCTGGCAGGAAGATGCGGCGCACCAGTTCGAGCAGTTCATCGAGGGTGGCGGCGTCCATCACCGGATCCACCTGCGGCTCGGTGCCGATCTCGCGGTTGGAAACGATCCGTTGCAGGGTGTCCACGTTGTTGCGGGTGACCTCCAGCTTGAACAAGAAACGGTCGAGCTGGGCCTCCGGCAGCGGATAGGTGCCTTCCAGTTCGATCGGGTTCTGGGTGGCGAGCACGAAGAACGGCTTCGGCAGCGGGTGGGTCTCTCCTAGCACCGTCACGCGGCGCTCCTGCATCGCCTCCAGCAGCGCGGACTGGGTCTTCGGCGAGGCGCGGTTGATTTCGTCCGCCAGCACGATGTTGGTGAAGAGCGGGCCGGGCTGGAACACGAACTCGCGGCGGCCGTTGGTCTCCTGGAGCACCGGGTTGCCGGTGATGTCACCGGGCAGCAGGTCCGGCGTGAACTGGACGCGCTTGGTGCCGAGGCGCAGCAGCTTGGAAAGGCCCTTCACCAGCTCGGTCTTGCCGAGGCCGGGCAGGCCTTCCAGCAGGATGTGGCCGCGGGCCAGCACCCCCGTCAGCACCAGTTCGATCAGCTCCTCCTGGCCGAACAGCACTTGGTTGAGGCCGTTGACCAGCGAGCGCAGGTGCTTGCCCGCGTTGACAACTTCGGTTTCGGAGGCGTGTTCCATGGGAATTCGGAAATCTGATCTTCGGTGACGCTAACAGACCTGCCGTGGCAGGGAATGAAGATCGGATGAAAATTACATGATCTCCGCGGGTGGCGTATCTTGCAAAATCACCCCGCCATTCCACCCGCTTGTCCCCCGGCCCGGAGCATGCAATCTCAGGCCATGGCACGCCTCATTCCCGCCCCGACCCGCATCCACGCCCACGGCGAACCTCCGAAGATCATCGAGGAATACTTCGGCCGGGTGAACTCCGGCACCGCCGCCACCAGCATTGCCCGCATGGTCAGCCCGTCCGGCTGGGCGGAACCGGGCCAGACGCCGGAGTTCGATGAATACACCGTGGTCCTCCGCGGCGTCCTTCAGGTGGAAACCCGGGACGAAACCCACCAGGTCGCGGCCGGACAGGCGATCGTGACCCAAGCGGGCGAATGGATCCGTTACAGTTCCCCCGGACCGGAAGGCGCGGAATACATCGCCGTCTGCCTCCCGGCCTTCTCGCCGGACACGGTTCACCGCGATCCGGCCTGAATCATCGGTCAGACCGACAGGATCCGCGTTTCGCCCGCGATCGTCTGTTCGAAGGCGTGCAGCCGCTGGCCTTCCGGGTTGATGAGCTGCACGGTCAATTTGTCCTCGGTGACGTGGATGTGGTTGAAGCCGCGCGTCTGCATCGAAAAGCCGCGCGGCGACTGCTGGACCTCGTAGCGGGAGGCTCCGCCGCCTCCGGACACCAGGAAGCTGGCCCGGTAGCCCTCCACCCGCAGGTGCTGGAGATTGTGGTCGTGGCCGGAGAGGTAGAGGGACACCGGCTTCTCCCGCAGGTAGGAGCCCCAGTTTTCGAGGAGCTTAACGCCCTCCTTGTCGCCGCGCTTGGTGGTGTCCGAGAATAGCGGGTAGTGGGAGACCACCCACAGCCACTTGGCGTCGGTCTTCTTCGTCATCTCGGCCTCCAGCCAGCGCTTCTGCTCGATCTTCTCCTGCGGCGTCAGCGCGCCTTCGAAGTAGTTTCCGTCCAGGTAGATCACCTTCACCAGCGGCTTGCCGGGGGCCCCCAGCTCGAAGGAGTACCACTTCGCGGGCATCTTCCAGCGGGAGGCGGGATTGGCCCGGGCGTAGGCCAGCTGCATGTCCGCCTTCGCGCGGCCCTGCTTGGAGTCGTATTGCGGGCCGTAGTCGTGGTTGCCGAGGAGCGCGTAGAACGGGCAATCGAGATGCTCCTTCGAATACATCTCCTCGAATCCCGGCTGGAAGCGCTCCGGGGTCATCATTCCGTAGAAGTTGTCCCCCAGCGCGAGCACCGCGCCCAGCGGTGACCCCAGCTTGCCGGCGAAGGCGTTCATCTGGTCGGCCACCTGCTTCTGCTCGGCATTGGCCGTGCCGTAGTCGCCCACGGCGAGCAGGTGGAGGCCGCCCTTCCCGAAATCCGTTTGCGCGGCGGCCGCCTGGAGGCGGGATGCCCAGCCGCCCGTGAGCAGGCCGGAGCTGAAAAGCAGGGTGGTTTTGAGGAGATCGCGGCGGGAAACGGAAGAAGACTCGGAATTCATGGCAAAAGAACGCCGGGAAATACTCGTCCGGCCGGTGGGTTCTTGCGAATCCGGGAAACGAAAAGCGCGGACCTGCCTTTGGGAGCGGGTCCGCGCTTCTTTCGGGAACAGCCCGGCAGATCCTTGGTGGCTCCTCCAACTTTCAATCTCCCCCCGGATTTTGATCGCTGGCGAGCGGCACGTCGGCCACCGGTTCTGTAGGAAAGGTTTTCAGTTCACCGAGGTGCGCTGTCGCCTTTCGTTGGCGATACAGTGCGGTGAAAAGTTCAGGCTAACAAGGCAGTTCTAGGGTCAAATCCGGCCAGATGACCCCATTTTCGGCCTCAAAAGGCGTAGCGAACCGAGACGTTCACGGCATTGTTGAACGTCGTGTAGTGGCCATTGGCGGTTTGGCCCGTGGGCGAGTTCACTAGACTGCCGGTGACGGTGCGGCCTCCGTTGTAGGCGAAGTGGTAGCCCACCGCCCAACTGATGCATTCGCCGTGGTGGCCGAACCCGATGCTTCCGAGTTGGAGATCGGAATCGGGATTGAGAGGGCTGAGCGTGCGGTCCGGTACGGAATTCTCGCTGAAAATGTAACCCGCACTGATGAAGTAACCGTCGTTCAACTGCCGCGTGACGCCGAAGTTGTACATGCAGCCGGAAGTGTAGCGGAAGGGGAAGACCTGGGGGCCGCCGAAGGTGCCACGGAAGTAGGCATCGTTGACCACGTCCCAGTCCGTCCAGTCGAGGTCGAATTCGAAGTTCCACTTCTCGTTCGGGCGATAGGAAACGCCGGCCACCACGTTCTGCGGGAAATCAAGCGAGGCGCTGGTGGGGCTGTAGCCGGCGTAAGGGAAGGCGATGGATCTGCCATCGTAACCGATCTCGGTGGCGGAGCGGTAATTGAGGCCGAGCGACCATTCGGTCACCGGCTGCCACAGCAGGCCGAGGTTGAAACCGGTGCCATAGCCATCACCATCGAAGCGAAAGCCGTCCGCCGGGCCGAACCCGATCTGGCGCTGGATATCGACGTCCGAGTAATTCAGCGTTACGCCGCCGCCGATGGAAAGGGTCGGGCTGATTTGGTACGCCACCACCGGGTTGACGGTGGCATAGAGGAGCTTCGCTTCCTGGGCGATCGTGGAAATCGGGCTCCGGGAGCCGTAGTCCACGCCGAGTCCGTAGGGTGCGTACACACCCAAGCCGAAGGACCAGGGCGATTCCTTCGGGGAGTAGGTGTAGTAGATTTGCGGGACGAACTGGACGGTGGTGTCGGTGCTGGCCGTCGCTCCGGTGAAAGAGGTGTAATGGATGTCCGCTGAAATGGCGTATTCAGCGATGCTGAGCTGATGGCCTTCGAGCTGGGTGATCCCCGCCGGGTTGTAGAAGATCGCGGAGGGGTTGTCCGCCGTGGCGGCGAAAGCATTGCCGCGGGCGATCGCCTCCGGGTCTTGGTTCGGCAAGCGGAAACCGACCGCGTGGGCATGGGGAAGAGCGAGGCAGGAAAGGGGCAGAAGCGCCAGCCGGGCAAGGGAAACTCGGACGGGATGCATGAGATCGGGGTTTTGGGGTGAGCAGGGGAAAACAGTTCCTGTCAAAGTCGCGACAGGAGGTTCACGTGAGGGTTCAGCCGTGGGAAGCGGGCGGCAGTGGCATTCCGTCCTCAGGCAGGAATGGAGGGAAATCGAACTCGATTTCCCGCACCCAGGTGCGCATCCACTTTGTCGCGACTTCCGGGCTGGTGGTGAGATCCGGATGGATCTGGAGCGTCAGGCTGAGGCGGCCTTGGAAAGTGATGCAGCCCGCGCCCACCAACTGCGTGCGGAGCACCGGCGGGGAGAACAGCCACGGCCCTTGGCAGGCTTCCGCGGTGATGGCTTTTTCCCGGTCCCAGATTCCAAGGTTGGAGAAGCCGCCGAGGTTCCACTGGATCGTGGCCCGGTCCATGTTGACCATGCGTTGTTTGGTGGACTCGGATGTCCAGCCCGTCGCATCGAGGGCTTTCCAATTGCCGCAATGCTGGCCCTTCCGGATCGCATCGTAAATATGGCGGTGGACGTCCTTCACGCTTTCCGACGCGAAAATGCGGATGCCGATGTAGCTGGCGTGGTTCGCGACGTCGCTTTCCTGGGTGACCTTGCCCCGCATGTTCACGGGAATCATCCAAGGGATGGAGGACGATGGATCGGCGAGGTCGCTGCGGACCGCCCGGTCAAGATACTTCAAGAGCAGGGAATTCACCGACACGTTGGCCAAGCGGCTCGCACGGCGCAGCTTCGCGGTGTCTTCCTCGCTGAAAACGTGCCAAGCGACCGCGGGAGGGGGTTGCTGGATGTTCTCGAGTGGCGCACCCTGGGGAAGAGCCTTCCATTTCAGGCGCTTCCGGGGGCTCATCATTTTCGGCACCAGCCTGAGGAAGGAAGTCCAGTTGAGCGGTGCCGGATGAGTGATCTGCGGCAGGTGATGAAGCCTCGCCCCGCCTTCACGCATCAGATGGGCGAAGGCACCAATGCCGTCGAAGTCCTTGTGGGACAGAAAGGTCCACTCCACCTCGTTGGTGTGGAGATTCACTCGACCGAATCGGATCCCGATATATTCCCCCAGGGATTCCAATGCTTGGAACCACGGGCGTATCGGATCGGTCGTTTTGGATTCGACAGGGGGATGGCCAGCCATGCAGCAGGGTGCGTTATACTTCGCAAACCCGTAAGAAATCCCTTTCCGGAAAGCGATCCCTTTTTTAATAATACCCGTGCCAATTTCTCATGACTTCGGGGAAAATGGCGAATGGATAACCGGCTTGTTGCCTTTTTCAGGAGGCCCAATCCCTTTTTCTGCGCTTCTTCCCGCGCTTCCACAAAAAAATTGGCCGCCGGAGGTCCCCACCCCCGGCGGCCGAGATCATCAACCCGTCGCCTTCGGGGGCAAGCGGGGGCTGACAACTGCTGTTCACCCTAACATGAAAACGCGCGATTGCGGTCTTCATAGGAGTCAGACCGTCCACCTCCGAAGACGTTCAAAAAAACTAAAAAGAAATTCACCTTTCTTCAGGCGACCTTGGGGATTGCGCGCCGGGCCTTGATGGCGCAAGAACCCGCGGGATGACGGGACGCGAGATTCGTGAGGTGCTGGAGCTGTCCGGGGTGACCCCCAGCCGCCAGTTGGGTCAGAATTTCCTGATCGATCCGAATTGCGCCCGCTGGATCGTTTCCCAGCTTGAAGTCACGCCGGACGACGCCGTGGTGGAGGTCGGCCCGGGAACCGGGGCGCTCAGCGAGCACCTGGTCGGGAACGTCCGCCGTCTGATCCTGGTGGAGTTCGATGCCCGCCTCGCGGCCATGCTCAAGGAGCGGTTCAAGGACGAGCCCACCGTGGAGGTGCATCACGAAGACGGCGTGAAGTTCGATGTTCGGAAGCTCTTCAAGCACCGCCCGGTCAAATTCCTCGGCAACCTGCCCTATTCCTGCGGCGGGGCCATCCTGAAGAATTTCCTGAGCCGCCCGCATCCGTTCGAGCGCGCGGTCATCATGCTCCAGAAGGAGGTCATCGACCGCCTCGCCGCTGTCCCCCGGACCAAGGACTACGGCGTCCTGACCCTCCGCGTGCAGAGCGGCTGGGAGGTCAAGCCGCTGCGGACCGTGCCACCGGAGGCGTTTTTCCCGCGTCCACAGATCGATTCCAGCGTGGCGGTTCTGACACCGCGGGTGTCGGGCCTGCCGCCGTTCGACGACCGCCTGTTCGATGAGCTGGTGCGTCGGGGGTTCTCCCAGCGCCGGAAGCAGATCAAGAAGCACATGCCGGAGACCCCGGCATGGGAAGAGGTGGCGGAGTCCATCGGGGTCCAGGTGTCCGCCCGTGCCGAGGAGTTGTCGCTCGACCAATGGGTGGCGCTCGCCCGGGCCTACGATTCCCACCCGCTGATGGACGTGCCGCAGAAGGACGCGGAGATTTTCGACGTGGTGGATGAAAACGACCAGGTCACCGGCCAAGCGACCCGCGGGGAAGTCCATGCCAAGGGGCTGCTGCACCGGGCGGTCCACGTTTTCGCGGTCAACCGCCGTGGCGAGGTGCTGCTCCAGCGGCGCTCGCTGTTGAAGGACTCCCATCCGGGCGTCTGGGACTCCAGCGTGTCCGGGCACCTGGATGCCGGGGAGGACTATGAAACCGCCGTGGTGCGGGAGCTGGAGGAGGAAATGGGCATCGTGGACGCGGAGCCGGAGGAAATCGCCCGGATCGCACCGTGCGAGGCCACGGGTTGGGAGCATGTCCGGCTCTACCGCTGCCGTCACGATGGCGCGGTGCGGTTTCCCTGTGCGGAGATCGATGCCGCCCAGTGGTTCCCGCCCCGGGAGGTGCAAGCGTGGATCGATGCGCGACCGGAAGACTTTGCCAGCGGGTTCCTGGTATGCTGGAACGCGGTGGTGGCGCTACCGCCGGAACCGGCCTGAGGTTCACGGATTCGGAAGGAGCGGAGAGGGGATCCGGCGAAGCCGCCGGAAGGAGGGTATTGAGGGCGTAAATGGCCCTAGCAATTGATTTTCAAGGGGCTCTGGCGCTGTTGGAGGTGGTCCCGAAACTAAGCAATGCCAAAGGGTTTTTAAAACTTTCTTGTCTTACGACCAAAAACTTATAAGGTTGGAAAGTTTTCCTGCTGTCCCATCTGGCCGCTCACCCCGGTCTCCCTTCGCTGCTCACCCGGCACGTCCCATGAAACCCAATCAGCCAATACGACCGGCATGCCGGTCGTCGCATGCGTTTACGCGCATCGCCGTTCCCCCGCGGCGCAAAGGAATGACCCTCCTGGAATTAACGGTGGTCATTCTGGTTCTCCTTTCCTTGATCTCGATCCTCTTCATCGGGGCACAGGCTTGGAAAAACGGTTCCGACCGCACCCTCTGCATCATGAACCTGCAGAGTGTCCAAAAGGGCGTCCGAAGCTACTCGAACATCTACGGCTACGCGCCGGGGATGACGGTGGTGGGCCTTCAGGACAAGGTGGTCGGCCTCGGCAAATTCGTGGAATCGACACCCGAGTGTCCCCACAACGGTACTTACAGCTATGGCGGTGACGTCATTCCCGACGTCGGCAGTCTTTACATGAGTTGCTCTCTGAAGGACTCGGCGAACCACCTGCCGCCCCACTACGGCGATTGGTGATCCGGTTTCCCGGTCCGCCAGACCGGCCGGATTCCTGAATTGCGAGTTTCCCGGGCATCGGCCATCGTCCCGTTGCCCGACCGATGATCGCCGCACGCGCCACCCCTTCCGCAGGAGCAGGTTCCCTATGGGGCCTGTCGTTGCTGGTGTCGTTGATGGTGAATGGCGGGCTGTTTTTCGGCATCGCGTGGCTGTCCCTTTCCCAGCGCCCGGTTTCCCTTGGAAGCCCGCCACCGCCGCCTCCGGAACGGGTGGATTTGGTCGCGCTGGTGATGCCTGCCGACGAAGCGCTGGCTCCGGTCGAGCCGAAGCCCAAGCCGCCGACGAGTGAGCCGGACTCCGCCACCCCTTCGGCGGCGCCCTCCCTGCCTCCGGTGCGGTCCCTGCCGTTTGCCAAGACCACCGAGGATCAAGCGTCCACCGAGGCCCCGGTGACCGCGGCGTTCATCGGTGAACGCAACACCATCGCCACCAGCGAGCGGACTCCCGATGCGACCGGCCCGGACCTGCCATCCCAAGCGGGCATGAAAGAGTCCGCGGCAGTGGTCGAGACGGTGGAGGGGAAACCCGCCGAGCCTGCGCCCGATCGTTCAGTGGCGGCTCCCTCTATTCCGGCGGTGCCAGCCATGCCGCAGGAGCCTGTGGCCGAGCCATCGGTTGCAGCGAAGTCCACCGATCTTCTCGAAGGGCCGCTGAGCGTTCCTGTTCCGGCCCCGCCACCGGAACCCGAGAAACCCTCACTGGTGCCTGCCGAGCCGCCGAAACCCGAGCCGGTGCCGGAGGTGAAGCCACCGGTGCCCGCCGAGCCGGAGGCTCAGGCGGCGAAGAAGACCGAACTCGCCGGTTCGATCTCCCGCACCGGGAAGAGCGCGGTGAATGTCATCGACACCCCGCTGGGGCGCTACCGGGCGGTGGTCAGCGATGCGGTGCAGACGGGCTGGCTCCAGAACTGCGAGCGCTACCAGAAATACATCACCGCTGGCTACATGACCGTGAAGTTCCAGGTCGAACCGGATGGCAAGGTGAAGTCCGTGGAGGTGGTGGAGGCAGTGGATTGCACCGATGTGCAAAAGGGCTTCACCAACCAGGCGATCCGGGCCGCCAAGTTTCCGAAAATTCCCAACGATCTCAAGAAGACCCTCGGCAAGGAGCCGCTGGAGGTGACGATCATTTTCTATTTCTGACCCATGACCCTCGTTTCATTCCTGTCCGCCCAGGTGCCGGATTCGCCCGGCGCGCTCGAGACCCTCGGCAAGTTTTTCCGTGAAGGCGGCTTTTTCATCTACCCGCTGGTGCTGGCCTCGGTGGTGGGGGTGACGGTGATCGTGTTCAAGGCACTGTCACTGCGCCGCGCGACGGTGGTGCCCGAGGATCTGGCGAGGAAGATCGAATCGCTGGAAGGAGACTACGACCACGACCGGTGGCGGGTGATCCAGGGGGAGTTCCAGCGTGGCACCAGCATGCTGGGCCGGCTGGGGACGGTGACGGTGCGGCACGCGGGCAAGGAGCAGGCGCAAATCACGCACGCGGTGGAAGCCGCGGCGCGCGGGGAAATGGTTCACCTGCACTCCGGGATCCAGACGCTGGATGTTCTCATCGCCGCCGCGCCGCTGCTGGGGTTGCTCGGCACCGTCAGTGGTTTGGTGTCGGTGTTCCGCGGTCTCAGCGATTCCACGGACAATCTCGCGATCGCCCGTGGCATTGCCGAGGCGCTGCACACCACGATTTTCGGAATCTCGATCGCGGTGGTGGCACTGGTCGCCCACGCTTGGTTCGTGCGCCGGATCGAGCTCATGACCGCCCGGCTGGAGAGCGTGCTGGCCGATCTGGCCCGTTTTTGCGCGAAACCCTCCAATCCCTGACCGGTCGTGAGGTTCCAACGTCCGCCCAAGATCCAGAAGACGGCACAGATCGTGCCGTTGATCGATATCCTGCTGGTGCTGCTGATCTATTTCATCGTCACCACGCAGACGAAAAAACCGCGGGACGTGATGCGGATCGAGTTGCCGACGGTGCACGAGCTGCCCTCGGACAAGGAGGGCGCGTCCCGCTCCGTGATCCGGGTGGATGCCGCGGGGCAGGTGATGCTGGACTCGCTGGCGGTGCCGGACGGGCTGCTCGACTCCTACCTGCAGGCGTTCATGAAGAAGAATCCCGGTCGCAAGCTGGAGCTGGAGGCGGACAAAGGCCTGCCGATCGAGCGGCTGCTGGGCATTTGGGATGCGTTGACCAAGGCGGGCATCCAGATTAAGGACGTGCCCGCCCGCATCCGCAGGCCGGAATAACGGCTCCTATACTGCCTTCAACCGCCCCTCCCGCCATGATCCTTCCCATCGTCCAATACGGCCATCCGGTCCTCCGCCAACGTTGCAAGCCCGTGACCGAGGTGAATGACGAGCTCGTGGAGCTGGTGGGGGACATGCTTGAAACCATGGTGGATGCGAACGGCGTGGGCCTCGCGGCTCCCCAGGTGGGCGTGGACCTGCGCCTGGCGGTGGTCGATGTGTCCCACGATCCCGAGTGCATTTCCTATCTGCGGGTCAATGGCGAAGACGCCGACCTCGAGTCGATCATGCCGCTGATCTTCATCAATCCCGAGCTGGAGTTCGGCGAGGAGAAGGAAGCGGGCGCGGAGGGCTGCCTGAGTATCCGCGGCATCCGCGCGGAGGTGCGCCGTCCGCTCGACGTGAAGGCGACGCTGCCGCAGCTCGATGGCACCACACTGGTGGTCGAGACCGACGGTTTGCTGGCCCGCGCGATCCAGCACGAAACGGATCATCTCAATGGCGTCCTGTTCACCGACCGCTTGCCGGCGGCGACCAAGGTGGCCATGCGTAACCGTTTGAAAAAGCTCGCTCAGGAATTTGAGAATAGTTGAAATTCCGTGAAGGGGGCTCGACTTCGCAGGGGGGGGAGGATATGACATGGGCGAACTGCAGTTTCACCAGATCCCGATCCCCCTTCTGTCATGAGCAATCCACGAGGTATCTTCGATTCCTTCCCCGGCCAAGCCCCGGCCCCGAGTCCGTTCGCGTTGGCTCCGGACCAGGCTCCGGCCAGCCCGTTCGCCGCGGCACCCGCGACCACGCCGGTCAGCCCGTTCGCGGCTGTCCATGAGGCCTCGCCGCCGACCAACCCGTTTGCCGCGGTCACCGAAGCCCCTCCGGTGAGCCCCTTTGCCGCCGTGGCGCGTCCGGATTCCCCGTTTGCCACGGCTGACGATGTGAATGGCGCGCGTCCACTGGAGCCGGGCAAGCCCGCCCGCCTGCCGGAAAAGCGCAAGGCCGAGAGCCCGTTCCAAGCCGCCGACCCGAAGGAAGGCTTTGGCTTTGAAGCCGCCGCTCCCGCTCCGGTGGCCTCCCAGGTGTTCGCGCCGTCCCCGTTCGAAGTGGCTCCGGCCTCCTCGCCCTTCGCGGTCGCCCCGCCGCCGCAACCGGCTCCCGTCGCCACGCCGGTGGCCTCTCCGTTTTCCCTGGAGCCTGCCGTTCCCGCCACTCCTGCTCCCGCACCTGCCCCGGCGGCTACGTGGAGCCAGCCGCAGGCGGTGCCAGCTCCGGCCCCCGCGCCAGTGGCGGCTCCAGTGCAGGCCGCCGTTCCGGCGGTGGGCGGTGCCATCGGCGGGGAATCGGATTCCGCCAGCATCCGCCAGCTCGAACTCCGCGCCATCTTCGGCGTGGACCGTGAAATGAGCCCGGATGAGATCCTCCAGCGCGCCCGCGCCTTGCCGGGCATCCGCCACATCGCCCGCGTGGCCAGCCAGGACATCGCGACGATCGATTCGCTCAAGAACGTGATCGCCAACCTCGGCTTCGGTTCCGGAGGCCTGCGTCTGTTCGCCGGCAGCGTGCCGGTGGAGTTCATCCGCGAGGGCAACGTCATGCTCGCGGTGCAGACCGACGGCGGTTTCGCTCCGGGCGTCCGTGAGACGCTGATGATCGTGGGCCGTGAACTCGGCCGCTCCGCCTGAAGCGGCAGTCTTTGAAAGCTCTGCCGCTGTGAGTCAGTGGCAGAGCTTGCGGACCCGGTCGAGGAACTCGCGGTCCGCTTCCAGGGCATCCGCGACGGCCCGGATGACGTCCAGGGTCGGGCGGGAAACGTGGTGCTCCATGCCTTCCACGTCCCGGTAGATGGTTTCCTCATCGATGCCGAAGAGGCGGAGGAAGCGGGTGAGCGTCTCGTGGCGCTCGATGATCGCGCGGGCGATGCGCTGGCCCTCGTCCGTGAGCACGGTGCCGCGGTATTTCTCGTGCTTCACGAGGCCCTCGGCGTCGAGGCGCTGGAGCATGTTGGTGACGCTGGCCTGGGAGATCCCGAGGTTCTTGGAGATGTCCACGGCACGCGCGTATCCCTTTTCCTCGATCAGGTGGAGGATCTGCTCGAGGTAGTCGTCCATGGCGACGGAGCCGCTGGTGCGTTGGGAACGTGAAGGCATGCGGCGGGGATGCTAGCGGCGGGTTGGCGGCTCGTCCATGCCGGATGATACGGATCTCTTGATGGCCGCCGTTCGGCGGCCGTGGACGCCGATGTCGGTGGTGTCCATCCGGCGTGGATAACGAAGTATTTGGATATTCAATCGGCTCGGCTTGGCGTTCTTAAAAAATAACCCGGTAAAGCTGGAGGGTGATTTGCGCGATAAGGGAATAGTTTAAGGGATTTTAATAATTTGGTCGAACGCCTATTTGGGTGGTGATAGATAATCTTTAAATCGCATGTCGTGAGACACACGGTTTGTTGGAAGTCATATCTCGGGATGGCGTTCGATCCGCACCCAACGGGTTCGATCGCCTCCGGTTCCGGGCGAGGGCCTACCCCTTGCTTTGGAAAGGCCCCGGGGTGACCCGCCCTCCAGTTCCTTCCACCCGACCCCAGCCATGAAACGCATCATCCCTGGCCTGCTTGCATGTCTTGCCGTCGCCTTGTGCCCGGTGCCTTTGCACGCGGGGCCCAGTGTTTGGTGTTGGGCTCCCGGCATGCAGTATCCGGTGAAGATGAACTCGCTGAATCTCGGGCTCGGGCTGAGCCTCGGACAGCCGTATTCCTACCGGATCTACGGGGTGGCAGGGACACTGACGCTGGGTGACCAGGCGTCCGGAGCCACCGCCGATCCGTCCGACACGCAGAAGCGTTTCCGGAAAAACCAGCTTCTCAGCCTGGGCTCCTATGTGAACTCGTACAGCTACGTGAAGCTGAAGGTGAACAACACCCGCTTTTACGAGAAATGGCTGGAGGTGTCCGGGGACCGGCCGAACGTGACCCTTTCGCCCGTGCGTTACATGGGGACCCAGTGGATCGTCCAAAAGGAGTTCGGGACGCCGGACACGCGTCTGGACTTCTACCTCGCGGGCCTCGGGCTGGGCAGTCTGCTCGGGGTCGATCCGCCGTATTATAACCTGAATCCCTCGGGTTATTTCTATGTGGTGGGCGAGTATCTCGCAGTGCCGCCGACGCCGACCGGCAAGCTGACCGTTTCACGGAACTACGTGCTGACCGACGCGGTGATCCCGGTGACCTACCACATCGACCACGGCTACAACCTCAATGGTGAGACCCCGCCATTCACCGGATACGACCCGAGCGGCGAGGTGAAGTTCGTGCCGGGAAGCTGAACGGATTTCCGATGCCTGTCCGCGCCGCCAGCCTAGGCTCCTGCCTGATCCTCCTCGGATCACCGGCGGCCTTTGGCCAGAAGGGCGGCGGTGTGGGGCCGCAGTTTTTACCGCGGAACATCCCGCCGCCGGTGGCGGACGCGACCACGGACGAGCAGCTCCGCGAACGCCAGAACCGGGAGCGTGGTGGAGAACTCGCCCCGAAGGAGCAGAAGGCGAAGACGCTGGGCCTGGCAGAGACTTCCACGTTCATCGAAACGGCGGGGATGTTCACCATCGTGCCGAAGGGGGCGGTGATCCATATCCCGGAAAAACTGGCGGCGTGGATCGTGCCGGGGCCGTCGGTGAAAGCGAAGTTCCAGACGTGGCAGGAATTCCTGACCGCGAACCGGGGCAGCGTGGCCTCCTTTGAAATCACGTTCGACCAGGCATCGGGGAAGATTCCGATCGATAGTTCGAAACTCGACCTCGCCCGCAAATCCGGTCGGCTGGTGGTGGCGGTGTGTCACGGCGGCCCGATCTCGTGTGTGCCATTGGGAGGTGCCAGCCAAGTCTCCACGCCATGAAAGCGCTGGTCCAGATCATGGCCGGATGCCTCGTGCTGGGAGGAACGGCACGGGGGCAGGATCTGGTGCGCCAGATCCAGACCGTGAACGGCCAGACGGTGATCTATGACACGCCGGTGAACTCGACGGACGGCACGATCCTGTCGAAACCGATTTCCCCGAACACGATCTTCCAGCTCTACAGCCAGGTGGACATCCCGGCCTCGGGTGGGCTCGGGTTGTTCCTCGGGGCGACGGTGCTGGACCTCGGGTTGGAGCTTTCGCTGTCGTTGTTCGGACAGAACGCCTCGATGAAGTTCGTGAAGGTGGATGAGACCACCATCGGCACCTACATGCCGAGCGTGACGATCCAGGCGCTCTCCGAAGACCCCCACGTGCCGGCCCGTACCCGCGCGGACAAGCCATACGGGATGCGCATCCAGATTTCCGGCCTGCAATCCGATCCCTCCGCTCCGGATTATGCGAAGAAAGTGCAGGTCCGGCGCAGCTATCAGAACTACGATCCGCTGATCTACGCCGCCACCGCGGCTTCGGCGAACGGGGAGTTCGCGGATGCAATCACGTTCCAGCAGAACGGGACGTTCGTGGACAACGCGATCCTGCAGCGGTTGCCAACGGACAAGCCGACGAAGGCGGTGGGGCAGGAGACCTTCACCGTCTACACCCATCCGGACGCGGGGAGCCCGCAGAGCCAGTTCGCGGCGGCCACGGTGCAGATCTGGCCGGTGGCGACCTCGGTGATCACGGGCATCGACCCGACCCGGACCTATCAGGCACCGCCCACCGGTGGCAGCGTGCAGCTCACCGACCTGTATCCGAAGAGCGTGTCCTACGTGCAGGTTTACCGCGGGACGCCGGCACTCGGCACCACCGGCATCCCGCTGGGAGCCACCGTGGTGGCGTATGACTCGAGCGTGCCGCAGAACGCGATGCTCACGATCACGGGGCTGGATGCGGCGGTGACGGAGGACGGCACCTACACGCTGGAGGTCCTGACGATCACGCCTTTCAACAGCGGCGCGCCGGAGCGGCTGGCTTACACCACCTTCAAGCTGGATCGCACGATCCAGGTGAACGGGAACATGGTGACCGCCGAGGATTGAGAGACGGGCATTGCGGCTCGAAAGCGGGCGGTAGTTGTGTAGATTGTCCTATCCATGACCCGCACCGAGACCGACAGCATGGGGGCCATCGAGGTGGCGGCCGACCGTTACTGGGGCGCGCAGACGCAGCGCTCGCTGAAATACTTCGCCATCGGCCGGGATGTGATGCCGCGGCCGATGATCCGTGCGCTCGGAATACTGAAGAAGGCCTGCGCGCTGGTGAACGCGGAGCTGGGCAAGCTGCCGGACGAGAAGCGGGAGCTGATCACGGCGGCGGCGGACGAGGTGATCGCGGGCAAGCTGGACGACCATTTCCCGCTGCGGGTGTGGCAGACCGGCAGCGGCACGCAGACGAACATGAACGCCAACGAGGTGATTTCGAACCGCGCCATCGAGATGGCGGGCGGCGAGATGGGCTCGAAGAAACCGGTGCATCCGAACGATGACGTGAACCTGTCGCAGTCGTCGAACGACACGTTTCCGAGCGCGATGCACATCGCGGCGGTGGAGGTGCTGGAGAAGGACCTGCTGCCCGCGTGCTCGCGGTTCCGGGAAGCGCTGGTGGCGAAGCGGGTGGAGTTCGACCGGATCGTGAAGATCGGCCGCACGCACCTGCAGGATGCGACGCCGGTGACCTTCGGCCAGGAGTTTTCCGGCTACGTTTCACTCGTCGACCGCGACATCGAGCGTATCCGGCAGGTGATGGGCGGCTTGTGCGATCTGGCGATCGGCGGCACGGCGGTGGGCACGGGCTTGAACTCGCATCCGGAATTCGCGGCGCGGGCGGCGGCGAAGATCGCGAAGCTCACCGGGCTGCCGTTCCGGAGCCATCCGAACAAGTTCGCGGCGCTGAGCGCGCATGACGAGTTCGTCTATGCCTCCGGCGCACTCAAGACGCTGGCGGGCACGCTGATGAAGATCGCGAATGACATCCGCTGGCTGGGCAGCGGCCCGCGTTGCGGCCTGGGCGAGCTTTCACTGCCGGAGAACGAGCCGGGTTCCTCGATCATGCCGGGGAAGGTGAATCCGACCCAGTGCGAGGCGATGACGATGGTGGCGGTGCAGGTGATGGGGAACGATGCGGCGATCGGGTTCGCGGGCAGCCAGGGCAATTTCGAGCTGAATGTGTTCAATCCCGTGATGATCCATAATTTCCTGCACAGCGTGGAGTTGTTGTCCGGGACGATGCGGAGCTTCGCCGAGCATTGCCTGGCGGGACTGAAGGTGAACCGCGCGGTGGTGGACGGCTATGTGGCGAACAGCCTGATGCTGGTCACGGCCCTCAACCCGCACATCGGCTACGACAAGGCGGCGGCGATCGCGAAGAAGGCGCATCATGACGGAATCAGCCTGCGCGCGGCGGCGATCGCGAGCGGGTATCTCACCGCGGCGCAGTTCGATGAATGGGTGGTGCCGGAGCGGATGACGCGACCATAGGTAGGTGGGCGTGCATCGCCAGAAGATTGGTTTGAGAGGACTGGGGATGCACGGGTTCGGGTGAGTGTTCCCGTTCGCAAGTTGGAAACTTGCGCTACTTCTCCTTGGTCTCGACGTCGGGCAGGAAGACCGTCAGCAGGCCGAGCAGCGGGAGGTAGGCGCAGAGCTGGAAGACGTAGTTGATGCCGGTGTGGTCGGCGACCTTGCCGAGGACGGCGGAGCCGATGCCCGCGATGCCGAAGGCGAGACCGAAGAACAGGCCCGCGATCATGCCCACCTTGCCCGGCAGGAGTTCCTGGGCATAGACGAGGATGGCGGAGAAGGCGGAGGCCAGCACCAGGCCGATGATCACGCTGAGCACGGCGGTCATGCCGAGGCCGGCGTGGGGCAGCCATAGCGAGAACGGCGCCACGCCGAGGATCGAGCCCCAGATCACGCGCTTCCGCCCGAAGCGGTCGCCCACCGGTCCGCCGATGATGGTGCCGGCGGCCACGGCGAACAGCAGCAGGAAGAGGTGATACTGCGCGCTTTGCACCGAGACGTGGAAGCGGTCGATCAGGTAGAAAGTGTAGTAGCTGGTGAGCGAGGAGAGGTAGACGTACTTCGAGAAGGTCAGGGCGACGAGCACCAGCAGCGCGATCACCACCGTGCGGCGAGAAGGGTGGTTGAGCGCGACGGCCTCTGTGGGCTTCGGCTTGCGCTGGATGCGGTGCAGGTTTCCGGCCTGCCAGCGGCCGACCTGGAACAGCACGACCACGCCGAGCAGCGCGACCACGGAGAACCACGAGATCGAGCCCTGGCCATGCGGCACGATGACCAGTGCGGCGAGCAACGGACCGAACGAGCTGCCCATGTTGCCGCCCACTTGGAACAGCGATTGCGCGAGACCGCGGCGCTTGCCGGCGGCCATGTGGGCGATGCGGGAGGCCTCCGGATGGAAGACCGCGGAGCCGCCGCCGACCATGGCCGCGGACATCAAGATCATCGGGAAGCTGGAGGCGCGGGACAGCGAGATGAGGCCGATCAGGGTGAGGCTCATGCCGATCGGCAGCGAGTAGGGCATCGGCTTGCGGTCGGTGAGGAAGCCGACGACCGGCTGGAGCAGCGAGGCGGTGACCTGGAAGGTGAAGGTGATGAGTCCGAGCTGGGTGAAATTCAGCCCGTAGGAATCTTTGAGGATCGGGTAGATCGAGGGCAGCAGCGCCTGGATCGTGTCATTCAGCATGTGGGAGAAGCTGATGGCGAACAGCAGCGCGAAGACCGTGTTGTGCACCGGGCGGCTAGGCGCGGCTTCGGTAGGAGTGGCGCAGGACTCTTGCATGAGGCCGGAACGGTGCGCCCGCGGCGGTGGCGGGACAACGCGGGCGACCGGTATCAATCCCCCGAAGACTGGTATTTTTCTCGGATTTCGTTCCGGAAGTCGGCCGGGGTGGTTTCCGCGTAGCGGCGGAAGAAGCGGCTGAAATAGGAGGGATCGTTGAAGCCGAGGCGGTAGCCGATTTCGGACACGCTGAGGTCGGAGTGGAGCAGCAGGCGCTTGGCATCGAGAAGGCGGCGCTGACGGATGTGCTCGCCGGCGGCGCGCCCGGTTTCCTCGCGGACCACGTCATTGAGGTGGTTGGTGGTCACGCCGAGCTGGTGGGCGTAGGGTTCCAGCGTCTGCCAGTCGTGGAAGTGGTGCTCGACGAGCAGGTGGAAATCGCGGACGAGGCGGGAGGCGCGGGTGGCCCGTCCCACCGGGTGGGCACGGCGATACCAGCGCCCGGCGCGGATGAAGAGGATGCGCAGCAGGGCTTGGAGGATCTCCGCGGCACCGGGCTCAGCGGCGTCGAATTCCTGCTGGATCTCCCGGAAGAGATCGCGGGCGATGGTGGTTTCCTCGGCCTCCAGCGGCAGCCACGGCGGGGTGGATGAGGTGTAGTAGAAGGGCAGCTCGGCCAGCAGCCCGGCGTCGCCGGTGTGGGCGTTGAAGAACTCGCGGGTGAAGGAGACCACCGTGGCCTCCGCTCCCGGATCGGGATAGGCGGTGTGGACTTGGCCGGGGCTGACGAAGAACAGGATCGGCCCGGAGAAGGTGGCTTCCCGGAAGTCATGCATCAACCGGCCGTGGCCGCCGAGCAGGGTGACCTGGTAGAAATCGTGGAGGTGCGGGGCACTGCGCTGCGGGTCCTTCTGCATGGACGCCATCAGCGGCATGGCCACGAAGCCCTGGCGGCGCAGGTGCTCCTGCCCGTAATCGATCATTTTGATCTCCGGGACCGTGCGGCGTTTCATGCCGGATCAGGGAGTGTCCGCCGGGAAGGGATTCGCGCTGAGGCGGAGCTCGACCTCGGTGCGGTCGGGGGCGTTCGCGGGGGCTGGCTTGCGGCCCAGCAGCGGCAGCAGGAAACCGCCCCAGATGACGAGGCTCGCGAGCGCGGCGAGGGTGAAGAAGCCGCGCGACGAACGCGGGGCCATGAGGTGGCGGACGCGGGCCTCCAGCGAGGACATCTCCGCCATGGCGAGCCCGGTGGCGGGTGTGCGCCCACGCGAGGCGAAGCGGCAGAGCATTTCCGCGTAGCGGTCGGCGCGGATGCCGGTGGCGAGCACGCGGCGGTCGCAGGCGTGTTCGCACTGGAGGGCGAGGCGGCGGTTCATCCAGTGGACGAGCGGATTGAACCAATGCACGGCTACGGCGAGGGCGGCGATCCAGCGGACGAGGGGATCGTGGCGGCGGTGGTGGGCGAGCTCGTGGAGGAGCACGGTGTCGCGGGTGGCGTCATCCCATCCGGCCCAACCGGCGGGCACGAAGACGGTTTTCCGCAGGATGCCCGCGGCGACGGGGCCGGAAAGGCCGGGCAGCTCGCGGATCTCCACGCCATCGGCGGTCGTTTCGAGAAGATGGGAGCGTTTCCGCCAGCGCGAGAGGCCGAGCGCGGAGAGCGCGAGCCGGGAGAGGCTCACGATGAAACCGACGAGCCAAAGCGAGGGGATCAGCCACCCGGGGATGGTGAGGGCCGGAGCGGTGGACTCGGCCAGCACCGGGGCGGGAAGCAGCGGGATTTTCGGCAGGAAGAGAAACAGCGGCGCGAGCGCGAGCAGGGCCAGCGCCAAGGTGGTGAGGCGCGGATCGCGCGAGGCATCGCGGCGTCCGGCGAACCACACGGCGATGGCGGCAAGCAGGGGGAAAACGATCAGCGCGTTCATGGCGGCGGGCTATTTCTCCTTTGGGTCGATCAGGCTGCGGATGCGTTCGATCTCCTCGCCGCTGAGCTGCTGGTCGTCCGGATCCAGCAAGGATGCCACGAGATTCTCCGGACGTCCCTCGAAAAAGGTCGCCAGGAGCTGCTTCAGGGCGGAGCGCTTGGCTTTCCTCTCCGGGACGGCGGGCGAGTAGACGTAACGGCGGGATTCCTTGCCGTGTTTCACGTGTCCCTTCGTCTCCAGCGTCACCATCAGGGCGCGCACGGCGGAGTAGCTGGGCGGGTCGCTCATCTCGTCCATCACCTCCTGGGCGGTGGCCTTGCCGAGGCGGAAGAGGATGTCCATGACCTGCCGCTCGCGGCGCGAGAGCTGGTTTTCCAGAGGCTTCATGCGTGGAGTGTGGCACGTGCTGGAATTTCTGCAATTAAAATGCTGGAAAGATAGCATTGGTGTTGACGCGGCGGGGAAAGACGGCTTGCGATGGGACCGATGAAAACGCGATGGAAATGGCTGGGGGCGGGGCTGATGGCGTGGGTGTTGAGCTCGTGCGGTGCTCCGGATTACGAGGGACCTGCCAACACCGCGCCCAATGTGGTCGCTGCCCGCCGTACGGCGGCCGCGGCATCCAGCCAGGGGCTGGAGCGCCAGGGGCTGGCCACCACGGCGGGCTCGATTGTCACCGACGTTCCGGAAAGAGGGGGGATGTCGGGCCATGGCGGGCCGTATGGGGTGGATTCGATCTACTACAACGACCGGGCGGGATTGACCGCCATGGGCGTGCAGGAAACGCCGATCAACGGGTTTTTCCCGGTGGCGGGCGGCGTGTTGGAATGGGGGCTCAAGGACAATGCCTCGAACTTTCTGACCGCCTACTACAGACCTGGTAGCAATGGCGGCAAGGGCCGGCACTTCGTCGAGGGAAAGGCTGGCGAAGAGTATTCGGTGGTTCTCTACAACCGCTGCAATTGCAGGCTGCTGGTGGTGCTGAGCATCGATGGCGTGAACGTGAAGGACGGGAGGATGGCGAGTGCCAACCAGGATGGGTTCGTCGTCGAGGCTGGCTCTTACCGGGAGGTGAAGGGCTACCACGTGATGGATTACTATTCGAAGGCGTTCCAGTTCACCTCCGTGGCGAACTCGAAGGCCCGCTATACCACCGGTGACACGCGGAATGTCGGGGTGATCGGGATCGCGGTGTTCAAGCCGCAGGGCGTGGATCCGTGGAAGTGGGTGAAGGACGAAGGGCCGCAGAACACGACGGTGTTTTGAAAGCCCCTGGAAATTTAATGCTGGAAATACAGCATTAAAAGATTGACGTCCGGGTGATTAAATGCTGTTTTTGCAGCATCATGAAAACGCGATGGCTGATTGCAGTGACGGGCATGTTGGTGTGGATGCTGAATTCGTGCTCGGGGCCGAGTGGTGCGGCTTCCGGCGGCGCGTTCCATTCGCCCTATGGGTCGAACTCGCGGGCGGAGAGTTCGGGAGGCATGCAGGGCTACGTGCCTTCTCCTTCCGGCGGAGGTGGGACGAGCGCGGCCGACGCGTTCGCCGCGCCGAAGAAGGAGCGCCCCGGGTTGGCGACAACCTTCGGCCGCAGCATCAAGTCGCCGATGCCGCCGACAGGGTTCGATCGCGCGAGTTCACGGCCCGCGGGGATCGACGCGATCTTCTACAACGACAAGGAGGGCTTGAGGGCGATGGGGGTGGGCAACTATGAGAAGACCGAGGGCTTCCAGACGGTCGCGGGCGACATGTTGGAGTGGGGGATCAAGGGGAACTTCGGGTTCTTGACCAGCTATCGTTCCTACACCTCCGGTTCCGGCTACCGCCGCTTCGTGGAAGGCTCCCACGGTGGCACCTATTCGATCGTGCTGAAGAACCGCTGCAAGTGCGACCTGCAGGTGGTGCTCAGCGTCGATGGTCTGGACGTGATCGACGGTAAGCCGGCGAGCGTGACGAAGCGCGGCTACGTGGTGCCCGCGGGCGAGACGCTGGAGGTGGAGGGCTACCGCACCGGGTACTCCTCGGTGGCTGCCTTCCAGTTTTCCACGGTGAACAACTCGTATGCGAACCTGTCGCGCGGCGATACCCGCAACGTCGGCGTGATCGGCCTGGCGGTTTACACACCCAAGGGCCAGGACCCTTGGACGTGGATGCCGAAGGAGATCGACAAGCGCGGGAAGGCGAATCCGTTCGCGGCGGCTCCGTGAAATTTTCCGGGTGACCTCAATGACGAGAAAGGCCGCGGGCATCCACCCGCGGCCTTTTTTGATGAAGAGACAGAACGGGACAGGAATGTCCCTACTCCTTGGTTTGGTGGAGGTATTCCCAGATGGCTTCGTATTGCTTGCGGGCGTCGCCTTCGAGGACGTCGGTGCGTTGCGATTGGTTGCCGTCGGCGTAGCGCGGCATCTTGGTGTTCGAGGTGACCGAAGGCGGGTTGTCCATCCAGCGGAAGAAGTACTCATCGCGCAGGCGCTCCTTCGCCAGCCGGAGGTTCACGCCCTCCACTTCGAAGGCGGCGGTGGGCTTGGCCTCGCCGATGGCATGGCAGGTGACGCAGCCGAAGCCTTCGGCGCTCGCCAGTGCCTTGCCGATTTCGGCATGGGCGGGATCCACCTTCACGTCACCCGGCTTGCCGGGTTCGATGCCGTGGAGGCGGGCGAAACCCTCGGCGAGCGACTTGGCCTTCGAGTGGAAGGCGGGCATGCGCATCAGCAGCCACGGGCGGGGGCGCGGCTCGGCGGTGCCCTGGAGCATCGACTCGGTGTAGGAGGCGTGCAGCATTTCACCGAGGAAGGTGAAGCGCGGGCGGTCCTGGGCGACGCGTTCGTCGAGGTGCTTCACGTCGGCCACCAGCGAGCGGCTCTCGTTGTGGATGTCATCGAGCAGGGCGTGCTGGTCATCGATCGCGTGGCAGGCGGTGCAGCGCTGGGCGGTGATCTCGCGTCGCACGTATTCGGCGGGCGTGTCGCGGGTCAGTGGGGTGCTGCCGGTTTTCGCGAACGCGGCGAGGGCGGCGCGCTCGTTGTCATCGAGGTTGAGCACCGGGGCCTTGCCGCGCTTGGCGGCGGGGGCGACGCAACCGGCGGCGGACCAATCCTTGGCAAAGATCGCGTCCATTGCGGGAGCGACGGTCTTCTCCGCCATCGGCAGGCCGGGATGGCAGGAACCGCAGTTCAGCGATTTCACCAAGGCCTCGCCGCGGGCGAGATCGCCCTTCGGCGCGGCTGCTGCCAGCTTGGTTTCCTTGCCGGTGGAGGCGGTGGTGAGGAAGGCGGCGAGCGAACCGGCCTCGTCATCGCTGAGGCGGAAGTCCGGCATGCCGGTCGTGGAGTGGAACGCGTCCGGCTTCTTGAGGAAGGCGGTGAGCGCGCCGGGCTGGTACTTCGAGGCGACGTTGTTCAGCGGGATGCGCTTGTGGTCCTTGTCCGGCTCGGTCTGCGAGGGAAGCGTGTGGCAGGCCACGCAACCGAGCGTGTGGAAGGTCTCGCCGCCCTTCTGGGCAAGCGCGGCGTCCGGTGCCTTGCCGGGGGCACCGCCGAGCTTCTGGCTGGCGATGAAGGCGGCGATGTCGGCCGCCTGCTGGCGTCCGGCGTCGCTCCCGGCATCGACCAGCGCGGGCATGCGGGTGGACGGGCGGAGCTTGTGCGGATCGGCGATCCAGCGGGTGAGCCATTCCTCGGTCACGCGTTCGCCTTCGCCCGCGAGCAGCGGCGCGAACTCGCTGGTTTCCGGCATCGGATTGGCCCCGAGTCCGCTGGCGGGCACGTGGCATTTCGCGCAGTGGTTGCTGGCGAAGAGGAGGCGGCCCTGGCGCTGGAGTTCGCCGAGCTTGGCAGCGTCGCTGGCCTCGGTCTTGAAGGCGAGCGGTGGCACGGATTGCTTCGGAAACGCGCGTTCCTCCCAGAACAGTCGGAAGCGGCCGGAGCCATCGGGCTGGCTCTTGAAGGTGATGGCAATGTCGTGCTCGCCGGGATTGAGGCGGGTGCTGTCCGACGCCTTCGCGCCGAGCGTGCCGGATTCCTCCAGCAGCGGCTTGCCATCGACAGTGAGGGTGGCGGAGCCGGTGCCTTCGAAGGAGAAGGCGAGGCGCTGGCGCTCGGCGAGGACCAGCTTGCCGGTCCAGGTGACCTCGAAGGGGCCGGGAGCGAGGAAGGGGGTGGCGGGTTCTCCGGCTTTCACGAGGAGGGCCGGGAGGCGGTCGAGACGGGAATCGGTGGCTTCACCCGCCTTGAAGGTGGCGGAGAGCTCGGCATTCGCCGTGGCGAGCGCGAGGGCGGAGATGATCGCGGGGCGGATCATGGGAACATGAAGTGGGGATTTCCTCCCGGAGGACGATCCGGGAGTGGCAATGAACGAACAATCTAAGGCATCCCCCGTGAAAATGGAAGATCGGGAGGACCGGAATCACTGGATTCCGCTCCTCCCGTCGACTGTTTCCCTGGGGATGCCGCGGCGATCAGGGCACTTGGTAGACCGTGCTGGTCACGTTGCTCTTGATCGGGTTGCCGTCCTTGTCCTCGAGGTCGTAGGTGACCTTGAGCTGCATGGAGGGCTTCATGCCTTCGAGTTCGAGCTCCACCGTCTTGTTGTCGGAGAGCAGCTTCGCGGCGGTCACCTTCACGGTGTCACGCTGCTTCACGTTCTTGGACTCCTTGTTGACGGCGGCTTCCTCGGCGGCCTTGTCCGGGCGGTCCACGGAGAACTCACCGGAGCCATACTGGCTGGAGCGCACGTAGTTCCAACGCTGGGCCGAGTAGCTGGCGACATCCTTGGCCAGTTCCGGATCGATCTCCTGGGCGAAATGCAGCTTCACGCCGGTCTTGGTGACCTCATACTTGTCCGGAGCGGGGACGGGCTTGCCGGTGTAGCGCACGCGCTGGAAGCCGCTTTCGTTGGCGGCATTCGTCTGCCAGCCGCGGAAGCCGAGCACGTAGAGCGAGCCATCGGTGGCGAAGCGGGCCCGCATCGCGGACGACTGGAGCTTGATCGGCAGCTTCGAAACGCCGGCTTGGAGGCGGCTGCCGACCTGCTGTGGCAGCACGCGGTAGATCGACGACTGGCCGTAGGAAAGGTGGAGCATTTCGCCCGGGTTCACGCCGAACTTCGCGCCCTGCGGCACCCACACCTGGGAGGCACCGGAGTTGTCGGTGTCCATCGGCAGGAAGCAGAGCGGCTCGGTGTAGGGCTTGCCCTTGCCGAGCTCCTGGCGGGTCGGCTCGCAGCCGAAGAACACCGGGAGATCGGAGGCCTTGGCGAAGCTGATCTTGCAGGCCGGTTCCCACGACCCCTCGTTCTCTCCCGCGCTGATCTCGCCGTTCGGGCCCACGCCCACACCGCCGGGGGCGCGCAGGCCGGTGGCGATCACTTCGAGCTTCTTGCCGTCCGGGCTGACCTTCATGATCGTGCCGTTGTTCGGCAGGGTCTTGTCGAAGCCACGGCCACCGCTCTTCACCGGGCCGGCCTTGGAGAAGTAGAAGTTGCCCTGCTTGTCGGTCTGGAGGTCGAAGGCGAACTCGTGGAAGTTCTCCGTGACGTAGACATCGCGGTTGAAGGTCTTGAACTGATCGATCTCGCCGTCGCCGTTGAGGTCGATGAGCTGGGTGATCTGGTCGCGGCCGTTCACGTGGATGACGCCGTTGACGATCTTCACGCCGAGCGGTTCGAAGAGGCCGGAGGCGATGCGCTGCCAGGTGAGCTTCTTCCAATCGCCCTTCAGGCCCTTCACGGTCCACACGTCACCGTTCCAAGCGGAGAGGACGGCGGTGTCGTCATCGAGGAAATCGAAGCCGCCGAAGCGCAGGTTCGCCTTCCACGGATTGTCGAGCGGGAGGGTGACCACGTCGGTGGCGTAGGGCTCCTTGGTGTCGGTGGAGACGGTGCCGACGGTTTCGATCTTCTCCTTCCAGAGCGGCGCGCCACCTTTGATCAGCGCGGCGAAATCGGGGGCGGCGGCGGGTTTCGGGTCGCTGCCACGGGCGTAGGCGACCTGGGCGGCGAGCTTGTCGCCCTTGGCGAGACGGAGCAGCAGGCGGCCCGGATTCTTGGCATCGGCGGCGAGCTTGCCGCCTTTCACCGCCACGGTGAGACCGTCTCCGGACTTCGCGGACAGGCCATCCGCGGCCACGGTGAAGGGCTTGGCCTCATCGGAGATGATGGTGGTGAGATCGTTTTTGCGGGCGGCGACCTCGAAGGCACGGGTGACGGTGCCGTCCTTGGCGGAAACGGTTTCCAGCACCCGGCTGCCGAGCACGGTGTAATCGAGGACGATCGTGCTGCCGGAGCGGAAGTAGCCGTTGAAGCGGGCGTGCTCGAAATTGCCGTAGCCCGGGATCGGACGCTTGTCGTCGAAGGAACCGGACGCGTCGGCCCACTTGGCGGTGCCTCGGGCGGTGTTGAAGACCGGGGTTTCGTCGGCGAGGGCGACGAGCTTGGCGTGGGCACCGGTCCACGGGGTGCCGCCCCAGTGGACGAATCCCTCGTAGGCGTTCACCAGACCGAGGGTTTCGGTGTCGAAGAGGGCGTGGGATTTTTCGTCTCCCAGCTCCAGCAGGATGCCCTTCACCGCGGCGAGCCGCTTCTGGCCCTGGAAGGTGTCATCGAAGGTGTTCGACCACGCCGGGCCGATCTTCATTTCCTCATACCAGTTGGATTTTTCAGGAGCCGCGTGAAGCGGGGCGAGGGTGGCCGCCACGGCGGCAATTACGTAAGCAGGCTTTTGCATTGCTAGGGTAAATACGATGAGGTCGAAGCATACGACACGGCTTGGCCTGGTCTAGCATTCGGTCAAAAAAAACCATGCAATTGGCAAATGAGTATGGGTCCGGCGTGCGAGGTTGCGCGGCGGGCCATTCGCTTCTAGTGATCGGCATGTGGGAATCAATCGTGGGCTGGGCCGGCTGGGGCACCGTGGGGACCGTCGGGGCCTGGATCGTGACCGGCTGCCTGCTGGTGGCGGGCCTGATCGGCTGTATCCTGCCGATCCTGCCCGGACACCTCATCATTCTGATCGCCGCGGTGGCCCACCGGCTGATGCTGGGGCGCGAGGGCTCCGGGCTGGACTGGTTGTCCTTCGTGGTGCTGGTGGTCCTGATGGCGGCTTCCCAAGCCTTTGAACTCTACAGCGGGGCCGCGGGCACCAAGTGGTTCGGCGGTACCAAATGGGGGGCGTGGGGCGCGTTCATTGGCAGCATCGTGGGCATGTTCTTCATGCCCTTCGGCCTGCTGCTCGGCCCATTGGTCGGGGCGCTCGCCTTTGAACTCCTCTTCGCCCGCAAGGAACTCAAGCACGCCACGGTGTCCGGCGTGGGCTCGGTGGTCGGCACGGTCACCGGCCTGGCGGTGAAACTCGTGGTGGGCCTGGCGATGCTGCTGTGGTTCTTCCTCGATGTATTCTGGATCCGGAATTGATCCGGCCCGCCGCTCAATCGAGCGGATACTCGCCATCCTCGTCCATGCCGAACCAGCCGAGCTTGCCGAAGGCCTTCAAGATCGCGCGCGAGGTTTCGGCATTGTCGTCCTCCGCGTGCTCGATGGTGGCGGAGCGGGTAAGGCCGCGCATCGACTCGATGCTGATCACGGTACGGCAGCCTTCGAGATGGATCCAGTCGCCCCAGTTCTTCGAATCGTGGCGCGGCTCCAGCTTCTGCTTCCGCAGTGCGTCGAGCACTTCGCGGATCGTGCAGGGATCTTCGGACTCGGGGAGATGAACGACGGTTTCCATGGGACGAGGAACAGGGCCGAGTATGCCTGCGATCATTCGAGAATGGAAGAGGCTTCGCACAAACGCGAATAAAGTCCGCCCTGCGCGCGCAGCACCTCGTGCGTGCCCTGTTCGACGATGCGGCCTTTTTCCAGCACGCAGATGAGATCGGCTTTCTCCACCGTGGTGAGGCGGTGCGCAATGACGAAGCAGGTGCGGTCGCTGCGTAGTCGTTCGAGTGCTTCCTGCACCAAGCGTTCGGTGCGGTTGTCGAGCGCGCTGGTCGCTTCATCGAGCAAGAGCAGCGGCGGATTCTTCAGCAACGCGCGTGCGATCGAGAGCCGTTGCTTCTCGCCACCGGAGAAACGCACGCCGCGTTCGCCCGCGACGGTGTCTAGGCCTTCCGGCAGCTTGCGGACGAAGGGGGCGGCGTTGGCGGCTTCGAGTGCTTCCCAGATTTCCTCGTCGCTGGCGTCCTGCTTCGCGAGCAACAGGTTCTCGCGGATGGAGGTGTTGAAGAGGAAGCTCTCCTGCGTGACGTAGCCGGTGTTGTCGCGCAGCCATTCCTTCGAGAGCTGCTCGACGTTGCGGCCATCGAAATAGATCGCGCCAGCCTCGGCTTCGTAGAAGCGGGTGAGCAGGTTGAGGATCGTGGACTTGCCCGCGCCGGTGGGGCCGACGAGCGCGATCGTCTGGCCCGGCTTGGCCTCGATCGTGAGGTCGCTGACCGCGGGTGTGTCGGGATCGTAGCTGAAGCCGACGTTTTCGAAACGGACGTGGCCGTTGAAGCCCGCGGGGCGATCGCCCTCACTGAGGTTCACCTCGTCCGGCATGTCGAGGATGGCGAACACACGCTTCGCGGACACCTTGCCGCGGACGAAGAGCTGGGTGAGGTTGTTGATCCGCGAGACCGGGTCGAAAAGGAAGCCCCACGAGATCAGGAAGGCCATCGGGATGCCCGCGGACATGCGGCCGTTCAGCACCGACCACGCGCCGTAAGCGATCATGACCACGATGCTGGACTCGGCGAGGAGGGAGACGGTGGGCCACACCATCGCCTGGCCCTTCATCACGCGCATGTGCTTTTCGCCGACATTGCGGCTGGCGGCGTCGAAGCGGTCGAGGGCCTCCGGTTCCACGGTGTAGGCCTTGATCTGGCGGATGCCGGCGAGGTTGTCGTGGAGCAGCGAATTGAGCGCGGAGGTGGCCTCGGAGGAATCCCGCCAGCGGGGTTCGGCTCGCTTCGAATAGACCGAGGTGATGGTGGCGATGATCGGCAGCGGGGCGAGAGTCACCAGGGTGAGTTCCCAGCTCTTCCAGAACATCCACGACAGCATCATGCCGAACTGGAGGACGGCGGGGACCGTCTGGTCGATGGCCTCCACGATCATGCGGTCCATGGTGGGCACGTCGTCCGCCACCCGTGACATGATCTCGCCGGACGAGTTCTTGTCGAACCACTTGATCGGCAGCCGCTGGAGCTTCTCGTAGAGGGTGACCCGCAGGTCGTGGGTGAGCTTTTGTTCCAGCGCGTTGTTGGAATAGGTGCGGAGCGTGAAAAGGATCTGGCGGATGGCGATGGCACCGACGCCCATGAGGGCGGTGGGGATCAGCAGGTCGCCGCGCTTGTGGCCGATCACGTCATCGATGAACACCTGCGTCACCCCAGGCAGCACCAGCACCAGCGAGGTGCACACGATCGCCATCGCCAGCGATGCGATGGCGCGCCCCGGATAGCGGGCGAGGGCGGGGCGGAAAACGCGGGTGAGGACAGCCATGGATGACCCACAATAAAATCCCGCTCCGAACCCGGGTCAAATTGTATCGGGACGGGATCTGTTGGAGGGAAGGATTGCGCGGGGGCGGCGGGCGGATTACTCCTTGGCCGGTATGTTGTACGCGCTGGATTTGATCGGAGTCTTCGTGGCCGCGGTGTCGGGAGGCCTCGCCGGCAGGCAGAAGGGCATGGATTGGTTCGGCACCTTCGTGGTGGGAGTGATCACCGGCGTGGGCGGCGGCACGCTGCGCAGCATGCTGATCGGCGATGTGCCGCCGGTGGTGCTGCGGGACCCCTCGTATTTCATCGCCGCGGGCGGGGCGACGGTGGTGGCATGGCTGGCGGGTCCGCTGTGGTGCCGGATCCGGCGGATCGTGTCGCTGGTGGACGCGGTGTCGCTCGGCGTGTTCGTCTCGATCGGCGTGCGGATCTCGCAGGAACACGGCCTGCAATGGTGGGCCTGCATCGCGCTGGGCGTGATCACCGGGACCTTCGGTGGCGTGCTGCGGGACGTGGTGCGCGCGGAGGTGCCGCTGATTTTCCGGAAGGAGATCTACGCCACCGCCGGGATCATCGGCGGGGCGGCCCTGTTGGGGTTGGATGCCTTGAAGGTGGAGCCGGACACCGGCATGTGCATCGCCACGGTGGTGGTGACCGCGATCCGGATGCTGGCGATCCGCTACTCGCTCAATCAATCGGAACTCTGACGCTCACTTCACCGCCAGTGTCTCGCGGGCTTCGACGCGCAAGACCCATGAGGCGTCCCGCTTCAGCGTGATCCGCTCGCGGTGCAGGGCCTTCGGGTATTTCACGCCGTATTCGACCTCCACATGGATCAGGCTGCCGTCGGTTTGTAGCTTCAGCACGCGGAACACCGGCTCGCGCTTGGTGCGGAAGAAGCAGTGCAGCGGCACATCCGGGTGGGAGGCATTCCACAGGTAGACGCAGGGCGGGAAATTGCTCTCGCGGCCGAGGGCGGCGAAGGTATCCCGGACGAGCTTCTGGCCGTGGCGGCGGGACAGCTTGATGGCGGCGCGGAGGTTCCGCAGGTGCTCCATCAGCGCGGCGGCGGGGTTGAGGTGGTCTTCCTCCATTTCCGCGATCAGCATGCGGGCCTGCAGCGCCATCAGGGTCTGGAGCGTCTCGCGGTCGATCGTGCCGCTTTCGAAGAGTTCGAAAAGGCGGTCCGGCGGCAATGAGGCGAGGTTTTCCATGCGGGTTTGTCCCGCCAGCATCCATCACCCGCGGGGGATTGCCAGAGGAGAATTCCCGGCCGCGACCGCCCGCGGGAAAAGAAAAAGGCCGCCGGGGTCCCTGTCCCGGCGGCCTGTAAGGTCAGCTTCTCCCACACCCATGGGAAAGCGGCTGACTTGTGCTGTTCACCCTTACTTGAGGCCTGTGCGGGAACACAGGCTTCATGGAATCAGACCGTCGTGGTCCATGGATGTTCAAAGATTCTGAAAATTTTATTTCCGGGAGGATTTGGCCGCTACTCCACTGGTGGGGAGGGGGCATTCCGGGTGGCGAGCCGTCGTCCGACCAGAAGCAAGCCGAGGTCTTGGCGGGTATAGGCCGGCAATCGTTTGGGCACGAACATGGGTTCAAAGGTGTTTCCGCAGAAATACCGGCAGCGCCATTGGGTGATCATCCCGCTGGGAGATCGGGGATCCGGTTGGAAGAGGATGGGATCGCGGTTCCGGTTTAGGCTACCGGAGATCTCTTGGAGTGTTATTTCCAACAAAACGGGTTCGAAGGTGATGCCCTTGAGTTCGAATCGGGAGCCATCGGTCGCGATCACCACGTTGGGTTCGGCAACGCCTGCAAGCTGCCGGGGAGAATCCAAGATCGGTCGATTGTCGATGACTGTAGCGCTGCCATAGAGCTTGTAGCCGTGAAGGTGGCCGAGCAGGGCGGCGGGGAGCAGGATGCAGGAGAGGGCGAAGGTGATTTTTGGATGGGTTCTGAGGGACCAACGCACGAAGTCGAGTCCGAGTGCCACAAGGATGGCCACGGTCAACAGGATGGGTATCACGCACCACACCATGGCGGCATGGTTTGATCATCCCGGTGACAAGACGAGGAAGGGGGAATGAAGATGTTGTGAAAACGTATCGGCAGGCTGGTAAGCCGCGCCATGGGGATGGACGATGGCCGCGATGCCCCAACGGAAACTCAGGATCGCGGTGGTGGGATGCGGGTCGGCGGGGCCTGCGGCGGCGGTGCTTCTGAAGCGGGCCGGGCATGAGGTGATCCTGTTCGAACGCGCGCCGGAGTGCCGGGCGGTGGGGGCGGGCTTTCTGCTGCAACCGTCCGGGATGGCGGTGCTGGAGGAGCTGGGGATTCGCGAGGCGGTATTGGAACGTGCGGGGCGGGTGGAGCGCCTGCATGTGGTGGACCGGCGGGAGAAGACCTTGCTCGACCTGCGCTACCGCGAGTTGGGCGAGGGGATGTTCGGGGCCGGGCTACACCGCCCGGTGCTGCTGCATTTCCTGCTGGAGGCGCTGCGTGAGGCCAGGGTGGAGGTTCGCTGGGGCGCGGAGGTGGCGGACATCGACCGGCACGACGAGAAATGGACGTTGAGGATGGTGGATGGCGTTCGGGAAACCGGCTTCGATCTACTCATCATCGCGGATGGCGCACGTTCGGCCTTGCGCGGGAAGCTCGGCTTGAAAGGCTCGGACTGCGGTTATCCGTGGGGCGCGCATTGGTTCATCGGCGAGAACCGCGGCAGTTTTCCGGAGCACGATCTCCATCAGATCGTGCGCGGCACGCGTAGGCTCGCGGGCTTCCTCGCCACCGGCCGGGAAATCGGCGGCACGGAACCACTGGTGAGTTTGTTCTGGAGCGTGAAGCTCGCCGAGGACGCCTCATGGCGGACGAAGCCGCTGGACGAGTGGAAGGAACACGTGCTTGCGCTTTGTCCGCGTGCCGAGACGCTGTTAGGGCAGATCACCGACTGGAGCCAGATCCTCACCGCCCGCTATGGCGACGTCCGGATGTCCCGCTGGCATGGCGAGGGCGTGATCGTGCTCGGGGATGCGGGGCACGCGATGAGTCCGCAGCTTGGCCAGGGCGTGAACCTCGCGCTCGCGGATGCTTCCTGCCTCGCCCGGTGCATGGAGCGGCTGCCGCTTGAGGAAGCGCTCGCGTGTTACACGCGGGAACGCCGCTGGACTCTGGCCTACTACCGCTTCGCCACCCGCCAGCTCACGCCGTGGTTCCAGTCCGACCACGAATGGCTCACCCCGATCCGCCACGTCTACTTCCGGACGATGCAGCACCTCCCGCCCGCGCGAAGATTCATGACGAAGACGATGGCGGGGCTGGTGGGGAGGTAGCACAAGTTTTCAACTTGTGAGCGGGAGCGGTGGAATGCCGGGGCAGGTTCAGGCTTTCCCGACCTGGTCGCACTTGGCTGCAGGCTGGAAACTTGAGCTACGTTTCCTCCGTGCTCCCGATCTCATAGCCCATGCTCCGGTAAGCCGCCATTCGTTTGCGGGCCATGTGGGCGGTGAGAGGGTGATCGGTCTCGACGTAGTCATGGATGCGGACTTCTGTCTTGCCTGCGTTTGCACGGTGAAGGCGTCCGGCGTATTGGATGAGGCGCCCTTTGAATGAAATAGGCAGGGTGAGGAAGAGAGTATCGAGTAGCGGGAGATCAAAGCCCTCCCCCAGCAGCGATGAGGTGGCGAGAAGGGCGAAACCGCTGCCGTTGCTGGCGAGACCATCGATTTGGCCGAGAACCGCGGCGCGCTGCTTCTTTCCCATCGAGCCGTCGATTCGGAGAACGCGTTCTGCTATTTTGGGATGATCGTTGGTGAGGAGGTTGCAGAGGATGGCGAGATGCTCCTTGCGGTCGCTGAGCACGGCGCAATTTCGGTTTTCCGCTAGGGCGGAAGCGATATCCGAAACGATCAGCTTGTTGCGTGCCTCGTGATTCGCGAGAAGATCCCAGACCTGATGGATCTGCATGCGGGTTCCTTCCGGCGGAAGACCGAGATGGATGTCATGGAGGATCAGCATGCGGGGGATCCCACCGTCTCCTGCCGGATCCATCCGATGACGAATGGGGCCACATTGGAGGAAGAGGATTTTTTGGAGGCCATCCTTTCGAATCGGTGTAGCGGTCAAACCGAGAAAGAACCGCGCGGGACAGACTTTCATCACGGCCTCAAAAGAGGTGGCCGGAATATGATGGCATTCGTCGACGATGACCTGCGTGAACGGTTCTAACAAAGCGGTCGCATTGGGAGATTTGGAAAGCGTCTGGACCATGCCTACGACGACATCGGGATGGGTGGAAGCGTAGGCTTGTCCGAGGACGCCGATTTCATTCTTATCCACACCAAGAAACTCTTGAAGCCGTGACCTCCACTGATCGAGCAGTGGTTTGCGATGCACGAGAACCAGGGTGGAAACTTTCCGGCTGGCGATGATGGCACAGCCCATGACCGTCTTTCCTGCTCCGGGAGGGGCGACCAGAACGCCGTCTTCATGGAGCAGCACTGCTCTGACCGCGCTTTGCTGGGGGGAAATAAGCTCGCCTCGGAATTCAAATGATCGTGCGGACGGCTTGGGACGTCTTTCCTCAATCTGCATTCGGCCACCGGCCTTTCGGAAGAGGCTTTCGGCTTCAGGAATACTGCCCCGTGGCAAAACCAGCCGATCCGGGTGAATCTCTCCGCAGAAAATGAAACGCGGTATGTTATAGGTGCCGAAACGCAAGCGTTGCTTCTCAAAGAACTCCGGATTCGCCATGGTGGCGAGCCGTTTGAGCGCTGCCACCAGGCACGTAGGAAGGTCCACCGTGTTGATTTCAAGCTGGGCGTGCCGAACTGCCTTTCCCGTTCCGGTGAAAACGCCCCGAGTGATCGCCTCGGGAATCAGATCGAGCGCACGGTCTTCGTAGCGCTGGTCGGATTGCTCCAGCTCTTGAGTCTCCTTCAGCGTGGGCAACGCCCGTTGGAGAACCTCATCCAATTGGTGTGGGGTAGTCCTTCGAAGAGAGGCTAGATAGGCCCATTGATCGGAATGAGGTGCGAGATTTTCATCGAGAAACACTGTGTTTCCGAGAGCCCTTGGTTTTGCTTGAAGGGGAAGCGCGATCAGATTTCCGAAACCACCCGCGGGCAGCGAATCCTGATTAGGGAAGAAGCGATCGTAGGTGCCCAGCGTCATCGCTGGATGAAATGATGATGCCTTGGCTACCACCAAGGTGCCTAGTCTACGCGCTATCAGTGCGGGAACCGGTTGGCTGAAAAAAATCCAGGCATGGCCGCCATTGCCGGAGCGGGATCGTTCGATGGCGGCTTCGATGCCAAGAACCAACGCGGCTGCACGGTAGGCTCGGATGTCCTCTTCCCATCCGTCACCATCGAAATCGGTGGCGAGGAAGATGCAAGTGTTGTCCTCGCGGATGGCATAGGTGCCGATGGTGTGCTTGCCCGTGAGATGATCCCTGGCTGCGGTTTCATCGAACGGAGGAAAGGCCTGATGAAAACACTCCGAGCACTTCACCCGAGGTTTCTCGCAAATCCCGCGGTGCCATTCATTCCGGCATGCTGGCGAATAGCCCTTCCTCTCTAATTTCGAATTTTCCCAGAGCTTCGGGAAGACATCGTTGCGGCAGCGGAAAAGAGAGAGGAATAGAGCGATTTTTTCTGCATGAGAAAAGGAAACGGGAACGCCGACATCCAGCGGGTTGTTGGCAATCAACAGCGCCGTTCGTTCTCGAATCAACGCGTCCCTCCGCGCCTCCAGATCATGCAATTCGGCTTCGATCTGAGTAATGCGCTTCATGGTGAGGGCTTATTTGTAAGCCGAGGGGCGTTGTTGAGATCAGAGGGTCTTTAAGGTTTGGATGAGGTGGTTTCTTCCGTTGGTCGTACAATAACTTTAGTCAGACATGGCTCGCTGGTAAATGAGGATCCGACGCCATATATCCGATTTCGTGTGATCAAACCAACCCCGCGGCATTGAGCCTGGCGATGAGCGCCGCCTTGCGGCTACGCAGATCCCGGAATTCCGCGAGCTTTTGCTCGAAATGGTCGGAGCTGTGGGTGAGGTGGGAGAGTTCCCGGAGGTCGACGATTTTTTCGACGGCCGTTTGATACTTGGATGCGGTGCTGGATTCGGTGAGGTGGACGATCGTCTCCCACACGGAATCCTCCCGGCCTTTCAGTGAATGAAGGTATTGGGTTCGAAGCTCCGCTTTCCGTTGTTCCTCCGCCAGCTTTGCCGCGGCCAGTTGCCTGGCTTCCTCGGCACGGCGGACCCGGGTCAGTTTCCGGGCGTCTTCGATCAACTGCCCCACCTTCCGGAGCGCTGGAGGGTTCGCTGTGGGATGGTGGGCAGAGTGGAACTCACGCTGGAGCGCGAACAACGCCGAGGAATTGTGATCCACCAGCAGTCGCTGCAACCAGGCGTCTTTTTGTGCTGGCGAGAGGTTGGGCAACCACTTGGCAGCTTCATGGCCGGTGGCTCTATCGGATTCGGCGGGTAAGCTGTTGGCAGCGGCGATGGTGAGGAGATCGGAATCCAGATGAAGGAACGAAGCCAGGCGGTGGTGGACTCCGTCGGCTTCGTCCAAACCGGGTGGAACAGGTGGCTCTTGGGTGGACTCTTCCAGATCGTGGTAATCGGCGGCTGACAACCATGCCACGTAGAGGGGCCGCAGATCGCCACGGGCAAGTTGTTCCCGGATCGGCAAGAGGGAAGCGAGCGCGCTGTTTCCAGCGTAATCGTATTCATCTCGATCCTCCGGCTCCCTGTCGGACATGAAGGAAAAGATGACGTGGGTCTGGGTGGTATCGACTCTCAGGGTGCTGTCGGTTTCGTATGCCTGGGTGGTGGATAGGTCGACCAATGAGAGAGGCAAGCGGACATGAAACGAGGGGGTGCCGAAATTGCTGAGATAGATGTGGGCGTCGAAGTAATCCTCCATCCATTGCATGGGGTCCGCTTTCAGGTCGCCCCATTCGTAGGTATTGATGAAGCTCCGTGAGGTGATTTTCGCACGTGTCGAGACGGCGCGGAGCGCCGCTTGCTGGTCCTTGTCGAGCAGGGTGTCGATGGCGAGGAATTCGTAATATTGATATTCGCTCATGGGGTGGTGCGAGAATGGCGGAGCGCGAGGAGCGGTTTTGTGGCATTCGTCCAAAATGCCCCGCTATCGGTTCACAAGTTGGAAACTTGTGCTACTACGCCTTCGGCGGACACGAAAAAAGCCGCTTCCCGTGAAGGAAGCGGCTTTTGCGAAAACGAAGTCGGAGATCAGGCCTCGAGGATCTGGTCGAGGACGTAGGGCAGGATGCCGCCGGCGAGGTAGTAATCGACCTCGGCCGGGGTATCGATGCGGACCTTGAGCGGGATCTCGAAGGAGGCCGCGCCGGTCGGACGCACGACGAGGGTGGCGGTCTGCATCGGCTTCAGCTCGCCGGACAGGCCGGTGATGTCGAAGGTGACGTCCTGCAGGTCCTTCACGCGGTCGTAGTCGGCCTTGTCCACGAAGTTCAGCGGAAGCACGCCCATGCCGATCAGGTTGGAACGGTGGATGCGCTCGAAGGACTTGGTGACCACGGCCTTCACGCCGAGCAGGCGGGAGCCCTTGGCGGCCCAGTCGCGGCTGCTGCCCATGCCGTAGTCCTCGCCGCCGATGACGACGAGGTTGGTGCCGTCTTCCTGGTACGCCATGGAGGCGTCGTAGATGAAGGTCGGCTTGCCGGCCGGGAGCGAGATGCTGGTGTCCGGGGCTGAAACCTCGCGGTCGCCGAAGTAGAGGGTGTAGCCACCTTCCACGCCGGGGATCATCTGGTTCTTGATGCGGACGTTGGCGAAGGTGCCGCGGGTCATCACGCGGTCATTGCCACGGCGCGCGCCGTAGGAGTTGAACTCGGCCTTCGGCACTCCGTTCTCAAGCAGGAACTTGCCGGCAGGCGAGGTCGGCTTGATCGAGCCCGCGGGCGAGATGTGGTCGGTGGTGACGGAGTCGCCGAAGATGCCAAGCGGACGGGCGGCGAGGATGTCGCCGGTCTTGGTCGCGCCACCTTCGAAGAACGGCGGGGACTGGATGTAGGTGGAGGCCTGGTCCCAGGTGTAGGTCGCGCCGGTGGTGCCGGAGATTTCCGCCCACTTCGGGTTGGCGGAGTCGAGGTCGCCGTAGAGGTTCTGGTAGACGGCGGGCTTCAGGGCGGCGGCGAGCTGCTCCTTCACCTCGGCGTGGGTCGGCCACAGGTCCTTGAGGAACACCGGATTGCCGTCCTTGTCATTGCCGAGCGGCTCGGTGGTCAGGTCGAGATCGACGCGGCCGGCGAGGGCGTAGGCGACGACGAGCGGTGGGCTCATCAGGAAGTTCGCCTTGATGGAGCCGTGGACACGGGCCTCGAAGTTGCGGTTGCCGGAGAGCACGGAGGCACAGACGAGGTCGCCTTCCTTGATCGCGCCTTCGATGGCCGGGTGCAGCGGGCCGGAGTTGCCGATGCAGGTGGTGCAGCCGTAGCCGACGGTCTGGAAGCCGAGCTGGTCGAGCTCCTTCTGCAGGCCGGTGGCCTCGAAGTATTCCGTCACCACACGGGAACCCGGGGCGAGCGAGGTCTTCACGAACGGGGCGACGGTCAGGCCGAGCGCGTTCGCCTTCTTCGCGACCAGGCCCGCGGCGATCATCACGCTCGGGTTGCTGGTGTTGGTGCAGGAGGTGATGGCGGCGATGAGGATCGAGCCGTGGGCTAGCTCGAGGTCGCGCGGGCCATCGGCGAAGACGTCCTCGTTCACGGCATCCGGGGTCGGGCGGTTGGACACCATTTCGACTTCGTTGCGAGCGCCGCCTTCGAACTTCTCGTGGCTGCTGTCGGTGGAAAGCAGCGAGTCGATGGACACGCCGGCCTTCTCACGCATGGAGAGCTTCACGCGGCGGTCGCGCTGCTCGGCGGTGAGGCCGAAGCCGCCTTCGCCGGAGGTCTTGGTGAAGAGGGCGTTGAACTTGTCGCGCAGCGCCGGGACGTCGATGCGGTCCTGCGGGCGCTTCGGGCCGGCCACGGCCGGGACGATCGCGCCGAGGTCGAGTTCGAGGAGGTCGGTGTAGTCGCACTCGCCCTTCTGCGGGATGCCGAACAGGCCCTGGGCCTTGTAGTAGGCCTCCACGGTCTGGCAGAGTTCCTCGCTGCGGCCGGTGCCGCGGAGGTAGGCGATGGTTTCGCCATCGACCGGGAAGAAGCCCATGGTCGCGCCGTATTCCGGGGCCATGTTGGCGATCGTGCCGCGGTCCGGCAGCGAGAGCGCCTCGGCACCCGGGCCGAAGAATTCGACGAACTTGCCGACCACGCCGTGCTTGCGGAGCATTTCAGTAATGCGGAGCGTGAGGTCGGTGGCGGTCACGCCTTCCTTCAGCTCGCCGGTGAGGTAAACGCCGACGACTTCCGGAACGAGGAAGGTCACCGGCTGGCCGAGCATGCCGGCCTCGGCCTCGATGCCGCCCACGCCCCAGCCGACGACGCCCAGGCCGTTGATCATGGTGGTGTGGGAGTCGGTGCCGACGAGGGTGTCTGGATACCAGACGCCGTTCTTCTCGAGCACGCCCTTGGCGAGGAACTCGAGGTTCACCTGGTGCACGATGCCGATGCCCGGAGGGACGACGGAGAAGGTTTCGAAGGCCTGCTGGCCCCACTTCAGGAACTCGTAGCGCTCGCGGTTGCGGATGAACTCGATCGCCATGTTGCGGTCGAGCGAGGCCTGGGAACCGGCGAAGTCGACCTGCACGGAGTGGTCGACGACGAGGTCGACGGGCACCAGCGGCTCGATCTTCTCCGGAGCGGCACCGCGCTTCACGGCGGCGTCACGCATGGCGGCCACGTCCACGAGGAGCGGCACGCCGGTGAAGTCCTGGAGGACGATGCGGGCGACGGTGAAGGGGATTTCGTACTCGCCCGGGTTCTTCGCGTTGTAATTGGCGAGGTTCTGGACGTCCTCGACACTCACCTTGCGGCCGTCCACGCAGCGGAGGACGGACTCCAGCACGATCCGGATCGAAACGGGGAGACGGGAGAGCTTCGGGAAGCCCTGCTCGGCGAGCGCGGGCAGGGAGTAGAACTTGCCTTCGGCTCCGGAGCCGGTCGTGAAGGTGCGGAGAGTGTCCATGGTTGCGGGAATTCGGGGATTAGCACGCAGGGTGCCACCGAGACAGGCTCGGCGCGCGGGAGGTTAGGGAGACGCGTAAATTTGTCAAAATGTTCCCTCCGTCCGGTGAAACGGCGAATTTCCGGGTCTTCCGCGGCGTGGAAACGCCGCATTTGCTGGCCCTCTGGCGGCCCGGCTTGTTTCCTCGGCCCGTGGATCCGACCGCCGAGCTGCTCGCCTTCGCTGGAATCATGGCCCTGGGCCAGTTCAGCCCCGGGCCGGACATGCTGCTGCTGACGCGGACTTCGCTGGCGGAGGGGGGGCGGGCCGGGGTGGCTACGGCCCTGGGAATCGCGACTGGGCTGTCGATTTACGGCGGTCTCTCCGTGGGCGGGATGGCGGTGGTCCTGGACCACGCTCCGGCCCTCCGGCAGGCGATGATGTGGGTGGCGGCCGCGTATCTGCTGTGGCTGGGTTACAAGCTGCTGCAGGAGTGTTTCATCACGTTCTACTCCGGGGGCAGGGCGGGCGAGGCTCCTGCGCTCAAGGGCAACCCTTACGTAAGGGGGCTGTTGTGCAATCTGTTGAATCCGAAGGTGATGGTCTTCCTCGCGGCGGTGGTGGCGCCGTTTCTGCGGGGCGAGCACCCGGGCTGGTGGCCGCGGGCGCTGTGGGGAGTCATTGCGATCCAAGGCGGCGCGTTGTGGGCGCTATGGGCACTGCTGCTCCAGTGGCGGCCGTTGCGGGACGGCTACAGGAAGGCCCAGCCGGTGATCGACGGGCTGTTTGGCCTGGGCTTGGTGGCCTTGGCGGTGAGGCTGGTAATCCACTAAATATCCGCTATGACATCGAAACAGGATTTCTTCCTCGATCCGGCCCTTGAGGTCGATCCTGGAGAAGTGAAGTGGTATTTCATTTCAGATTATTATGACGGACCGATCGCCGGGCTGGCGGTGTTTCGGGGTAGAATCCTTTGGTTCAGTTGTTTTGAAGAGGATATAGCCCAGCACACTCTCTATGTATTGCAGGAGCTTTCGGACGAGGAATTGGAATACGAAATCGAGCAGAAGGAGCGTTTCGAGAGGATGGTGGGAACGCATTTGTCCTTTGATTTGAGCGGTGAACCTCTCCCTCGAGTGACCGCGAGTGAAGAGTGTCAGGCCCGGTATTTCCGGGAGTGTGAGCACGAACGCTTCTTCTTGGGGCCCTTACCCCGGCCTATTGTGGCATGGTTCGACGTCGAACCCCGAAAAGCGGATTAGATTGGCTGATGGAGGGTTGGTGAAGTTGGGAATCACCCCAGCGCGATCGCCCAGGTCACGAAGCCGCAGACCCCCACCATGCCGATCATCGCGATGATGAAGATGATGTCAGCGCAGCGTTCGACGCGGTACATACGCTTGGTGCTGCGGGTCCGCAGCGCCCAGTAGGACAGCAGGCAGGAAACCAGGAACAAGACCGAGTCCGTGGCCAGGAAGTCATCGGCCAGCGTGTCCTGCTTGTGGATGGAGATCACCACCCGCAGCAGGCCGATCACCGTCAGGCACACCCCCACCATCGCCGCGGAGACGGTGAAGATGTGGATGCAGATGTCGTGCTCCAGCTTTGGCGATGGATCGTCCTCGGGCATGGGCGGTGCATGGCTCCTTTGTCAAAGCGCCGTGGCACGGCCCCTTCGTTCGCGAAACCTGGCTGGGAGTAGGGACATTCTTGTCCCGTTTTCTGTAACCACCCAGCTTCGCTGGCTTGAATTCGAAGAACGGGACAAGAATGTCCCTACTCCCAGCTAGAACGCCCCGTTGAACTTCCGGCCGGTCCAGAAGATGGCGAGGAGCACGATCAGCAGCGTGACGATGGCCCAGTGGGACCAGAGCGGGATGCGGTTTTCCAGCGGGCGCGGTTCTGGCAGGGCGCGGACTTCCTTGACGAGGTCGCCGATCTGATCGGGCTGGATGACGCGGCCGCGGGCGACCTTCGTCATTTCCTCGAAGACTTCTGAACGCGCGGGCTGGCCGGTTTTTTCCAACTGCACGCCCTGGGCGAGGATGGTCGCTTCCACCGGCTTGTCCTCCGCGCCGCCGACGGTGCCGCGCAGTTTCCAGGCTCCCGGGGTTTCGATCTTGAAACGTCCGCTGAACGAGCCCCAGGCGTTGTTGTTCGGCTGGAGTTCGAGGCGCTGGGACTTTCCGTCCGGCGAGGTCACGTCGACGGTGACGGTGCCGTCCTGGAGCGGGGCGCCGTTTCCATCGAAGGCGTTCGCATGGAGGGTCACGGAATCGCCGGGGGCAGGGCGCTCGGGTGTGAAGAATACACGCACGCGCTGGCCGGCGGCCATGTTCCGCTGGTAGGACATCCAGCGGGCGACCTGACCCCAGAAGCGGTAGTGATAGAGGTCCTCCACGCCGCGCCGCCAGCGCCAGGCGGAGTCGATGCCCATGAAGAGCACCTTGCCATTGCCCGCGGCCTTGGTGACGAGCAGCGGGATCGGGCCAAACTTGCCGCGGCGGTTGCCGTGCACGGCCAGCACCTCGGTGCCGCCCTTCGCCTTGATCACCGGGGCGTGCCAGTAGAAGCCGGGCAGGCGGCGCCAGATCACGGGGTTCTCCTCCTCGGTGTCGCCGAGCATGGTGAGCAACGAGCCGCGGCCCTCCGAGGTCAGGTTGAGCGGGGACGGGATGCTGTCGGTGAAGCCGATTTTCTTCGTGTCATCGAGCACCACCGGCATCAGGTCGGCGAGGGCGGTGTCGAGCAGGGTGAACTGGTTGCCCTGCGCGCCGGGCAGGAACACCACGCCGGACGCCTGGTTTTCCACCAGACCGCGGATCAGCTCGCACTGTTCCTTGGTGAGCTGGCCGGGCTGGACGCCGACGTCGCCGAGGAAAATGACGTCGTATTTCGCGAGATCGGCGAGCTTGTTGGGAAACTCCTTCACGTAGTCGTGACCCTCGCCCAGGCCCAGCTCCGGATGGAACAAGAGGCAGGAAAGCTCGACGCCGGGATCGCGGGAGAGCGCGTTGCGGAGGTAGCGGTATTCCCAGCGCGGCAGGCTCTCCACCACCAGCACGCGGATCTTCTCCGGGCGGCCCGCGATGGTGAACTTGCGGGCGTTGTTGGCCTCGATGCGTTCGCCATCGGCCACCGGGATGGAAAGCTCCAACGTTGAGCTGCCTTCCTTCTCCAGCTTCCAGAGGATGGAATCGTAGGTCTCGGTGTTCGGGGCGAGCGTGATGTCCTTCGTGCGCTCGTGGCCGGAATCATCGCGCAGCCGTACCACGGTGCGGATCTCCCGGTCCAGCGAGGAGCGGATGGTGAAGGGGATTTGCACGTTCTCGCCGACGATGCCGTAGGTCGGCGCGGTGACGGCCAGCAGGTCGAGGTCCGGCAGGCGGGTGCGGCTGCCCACCGGCAGGGCGAAGAGCGGGATGCCGCGGAGGCGCAGTTTCTGGGCGGCGGCGACCGGCGGCTGGCCGAGGTTGTAGTCGCCATCGCCGAGCATGATTACCGCGCGCAGGTTGTTCTCCTGATCGAGCAGGTTCTGCAGCGGCGTGGTCATGTCCGTGCCGGCCAGGCCAGCGGGATCATCGGCGGGCGGGGTGGCGAAGGGTTGGCGCAGCACTTCGTTCGAACCGTGGTCTTCCAGCGACTTCCACACCGGACTCTCCAGCGCCCGCTTCACCCACTCCGCGCGGGACACGATCTCGGCCTTGTCGGAAAGCGCGGGCGGCAGCGTGGCATCGAGCGTGGTCATCGACTTCGAGTCGTCCCACAGGATCGCGATGCGTGGCTTGGTCGTCGGATGGGTGATCGTCAGCCACTCCGGCCGCCACAGCAGCAGGACCACGAGCAGGGTGGCGAGCACGCGCAGGGCCTCCAGCAACGCGGTGCGGCGCGGATGCGGGCTGCGTTTCCACGACAGGACCGCCAGCACGAGCACGGCCAGCAGCGCGCCGATGCCGATCGCCAGCGTCGTCGGGGTCGGGGAGAAATGGAGGGTGGAGAGGGTGAGGGGCAAAGGAATGACGGAATGAAAATTGGCGGCGTGATTGCGGGTCATGCTCGCGACGGGGATTTGGCGGGAACGGGTTCGGCCGTGCCCGTCTTCTTCGGCAGGCTCAGCACCGCCTCGGATAGGAGGAAGAACAACACCGCGCAGAGGAAGGCTTTCCAGATCCCGCGGGAGCCGGAGGTGTCCGCGGCTTTGCCCGCTTCCTCGAAGAGCGTGTAGCCGGTGCCATCGAGCGAGGCGGCCAGCCCTTCGTGGCTCACGATTTCCGGTGCGTCTTCGGCGACCGGGCGGTTGAGGGCCAGCAGGCGGTCGCCGAGTTTGTAGATGCCCGCGTCCCAGGCGGCGTTGGCGGGATCCGGGCTGCCGTAGTCGTCCAGGCGCACGCGGGCTTCGCCGGACAGGAGCTTCGACTCCTCGCTGCCGACGTGGGAGAGGTAGGAGGCGTCGAAACGGTCGGCTCCGGCGGTGATAGTGCGCTGCACCAACGGCAGCAGCACGTCGGCGTCGCCGAGGTTCGACCATGTGTAATCCGGCAGCGAGCCCGCGAACCAGGCGGTGCCGCGGTCAACGATCTTGCGGACGAGGAAGGGCTCGCCATCGTCCCATTTCGCGAGCGGGGCGGCATCACCGCTGGGCAACTGGCGGCGGATGGCCTTCAGCCGCTCGGCGGGGATTGCGGTGCCATCGGCGCCATCGCGCAGCGGGCCGTCGTCGTGGTTCCAGTCCTTCAGGATGTAGAATTTGCCGGTCGCGGCGTCGGTGGGATTGGCCCACTTCATGTCGAGGAACTCCGCGGTGGAGGCCTGGGCCGGGGGCAGGAACAGCACGTGGCCGCCTTCGGACAGGAAGCGCTGGAGCACATCGGCGGCGGGGCCGGTGGGCAGCGGGGCGGCCCAGATCACGCAGGCGGCATCGCCGGGGGCGAGGGTGGCGGTCTTGGCGGGATCGACGCGGACGACGGATTGGTTCGCGAACCCGGGCGGAGCGGCGGCGAGCTGGAGGTAATTGGCGGCCTCGGTGGTGCCGGCGACGACGAGGGACTTCACCGGGCGGTTCGGGCCGTAGGCGAAGAAGGCGGCATTGTCGCGGGTGTTGCCATCGGCAGGCAGGGAGATCCAGCCGTGGCCGGTGGCTTCGTTGCCGGGTACGGTGATGCGTTTCTGGAACTTCAGAGCCTGTCCGGAGAGCGTGAGCGATTCGGTGGCGCGGGAGCCGTTCAGGTTCACCGTCAGCGGCAGGTTCACACTGCCGCGGGCGTCCTCGGCGCGCTGCACTTCCAGATCGAGCACGAGCTGGTCGGCCACGCGGCGGGCCCCGGCGAGGCGTAGCGAGGTGTTCGAGGCGGTGGTGCCGGTGAGTCCCAGCACGCGGATGGAAGGCTTGTTCGGCAGGGCGGCGAGCGAGGCGCGGGCGGCGGCCCAGCGTTCATCCGCGGCCTTCCAGTTCGACGCTTGGAGGTCGGTGGCGATCCAGATCTCGGCGCGGCCTTGGGTTTCGGCCAAAAACTCAGCCGCACGGGTGGCGAGCGCGGGCAGATCGGCGGCGGTGTCGCTGGGGCCCGCGGCGGTCAGCTCCGGCAGGACATCCGGCGAGGGCACCTCCTGGGGTTGGCCGCTGGCGCTGTCGATCAGCACCAGCCGGGCACCGCCGAGATCGCGGAAGGTGTTCTTCACCTTCTCCAGCACCTGGGCGCGGCGGGAGTCGTAGCCATCGCCGGGCTTCGCCTCCATGCTGGCAGAGCGGTCGAGGATCAGCACCACGGTGTCCACCCGCCCCGCGTTCCATCCCAGCAGCCCGGACATCACCGGCCGGGCCGCTGCCATCGCCAGCGCGGCGATCCCGAGCGCGCGGCAGGTCAGGATCAGGATGTGGCGCAGCTTCTTCTTCCCGCGCGATTCACGGGTGGCCTTCAGCAGGAACTGCATCGCGGCCCACTTGATCGTCTTGTGCCGACGCTTGTTCAGCAGGTGGATGATCACCGGGATCGCCGCGGCGAGAGTGAACCAGAGGAGGGACTGTTGGAGGAAGGACACGGGGAGGAAGCACTAAGCACTAAATCCAAAATTCTAAACGAAGAGGAAGAAGGGCGGAGTCAGCTGATGGAGTTGCGGAGGATGGTGGAGAGTATGCGGACGAGCTCGTCGGACTCACGATAAAGCGTTCGGAGAGTTTCCTTGGCGCGGTCGTCGCTGGTGGTGGCTCCGAGCAAGCGCAGCCAGAGCCGACTTTCGGTGGCCTCTTTTTTTGATATCCGGAGGCGGTGAAGGAAATCCGCTTTTGAAACCGCGTTGTTGGCTTCGACGTAATTGGCGGCGACAGAGCCAGATGAGCGGAGGAGTTGTTCAATGTCTGTCCACTGGGAGCGCTTCCATCGGTAGGTGGCGATGCATATACGCAGATCGAGAGCGAACCGGTAGGTGCGCTCCTCAAGATCGTATCGGTTGCCTTCGCTATCCACGGTCCTCTTCGTTTAGAATTTTGGATTTAGTGCTTAGTGCTTCGCCTTCCTAAGTCTTCCCATCAGGAAGTCCCTCAACAATCCCTCCAGCGGCGTGTCCGTCATCACGAACCGGTAGCCGGCGTTGGCGTCGTGGCAGGTTTCGCGGACGTTCTTGAGGAACTCACGCAGGGCGGAGTGGTATTCCTCGGCGATGAGGGTGGGTTCGGCGACGAGGGCGGTGCCGTCCTCCATGTCGACGAAACGGTGGGGACGGTCGAAGTCGAAGCCGATCTCCAGCGGGTCCATGAGGTGGAAGACGCTGACATCGTGCTTCCGGTAGCGGAGGTGCTGGAGGGCGTCGGTGAGCTGGGCGGTGTCGGTGAAGAGATCGGAGAGGATGACGATGACGGCGCGCTGGCCGATCTTTTCCGCGATGGTGTGCAGGGCGGGGATCAGGCCGGTTTCACCGGAGGGCTCCAGCGCGCCGAGGGTGCTGAAAAGGCGGTCGAGGTGGGCCGGGCGGCGGCTGGGCGGGACCTCCAGGTGGAGCTTGTCGGTGCAGACCGAGAGGCCCGCGGCGTCGCCTTGGTTCACCAGCAGGTAGGAGAGGGAGGCGGCGATGCGGCGCGCGTATTGGACCTTCGCCTCGGCTTGGCCGGAGAAGGCCATGGAACCGGAGCAATCGACCACGAAGTAGGCGCGGAGGTTGGTGTCCGCTTCGAACTCCTTGATGTAATAGCGGTCCGAGCGGGCGTAGGCCTTCCAATCGAGCCGCCGGGTATCGTCCCCGGCGACGTATTTCCGGTACTCCGCGAACTCCACGGACGACCCGCGGTGCGGCGAACGGTGCTTGCCCGCCACGTTGCCGAGCATCGGCATCCGCGTTTCCACCGGCAGTGAGCCGAGGCGGGCGAGCATGGCGCTGTCTAGAAAGTCGTATTTCATGGGCAGACGCCGCGGGCGGGAATCCAGAGTCCAGAAACCAGAATCCAGAGAAGAGAAGAAGTCACAGGGGCGCGTCTTCGGGTTCGAGGTGCTGGATGAGGCCGCCGAGCATGCGGGACAGGTCGCGGGTTTCCTCGATCATGGCCTGCGTTCCTTCGAAGGGCTCGATGTTCAGTTCTCGGCAGACTTCCCGGTGAATGAGGAGCTGGGTGCGGAGTTCGCCGCAGGAACCTTTGCTGTAACCGAGAAACCGGAGGAAGTCCGCGTCGCTGGGGCGTTCGGCCCCTTCGGCGATGTTGGAGGGGATGGAAATCGCCGAACGCTGGATCTGGTCCTTGAGGGCGTAACTCTTGCTGTCATGCGACGCGACACAGACGTTCACAGCCAGGCAGCAGGCCCGTTTCCAAACCTCCAGGTTCTCGAAATGGTGGCTACTCATCGTCCTCTTCTCTTCCTCTTGTCTGGATTCTGGTTTCTGGACTCTGGATTCTCGAAGGCTTTCAGCCTTCGTTCCGCATGTCCTTCAGCAGCCGCTCGACGATTTTCTTGGAGGTCATGCCCTGGGATTCGGCGGCGAAGTTGGTGATCACGCGGTGAGTGAGCACCGGGGAGGCGACGGCTTCCAGGTCCTCCAGGGACGCCATGTAGGCACCGCGGAGGGCGGCGCGGGATTTCGCGCCGAGAATGAGATACTGCACCGCGCGCGGGCCGGCACCCCAGCCGACGCATTCCTTGATCCAGTTGGGCGACTCCGGCTGGTCCGGGCGGGTCTTGCGGACGAGGCGGACGGCGTACTCATAGAGGTGGTCCGGCACGGGCACCCGGCGGACGAGCTGTTGGAAGGCGATCACCTTCTCGCCATCGAGCAGGCGGTTCAGGTCGGCCTGCTGGGTGCCGGTGGTTTCGCGGGCGATCCGCTTTTCCTCCTCGGCGGTCGGGTAGCCGACCTCGATGAGGAACATGAAGCGGTCGAGCTGGGCTTCCGGCAGCGGGTAGGTGCCTTCCTGTTCGATCGGGTTCTGGGTGGCGAGGACGAAGAACGGCGGCTGGAGGGTGTAGGTCTGGCCGAGCACGGTGACTTTGTTCTCCTGCATGGCCTCCAGCATGGCGGACTGGGTCTTGGCCGGGGCGCGGTTGATTTCGTCCGCCAGCACGATGTTGGCGAAGACCGGGCCCTTCACGAATTCGAACTCGCGACGGCCACCGACCCCGGATTCCTGGATGATGTCCGTGCCGGTGATGTCCGCGGGCATCAGGTCCGGGGTGAACTGGATGCGGTTGAAGGACAGGTGGAAGGTCCGGGCGACGGAGGAGATCAGCAGGGTCTTCGCGAGACCGGGCACCCCCATTAACAATGCGTGGCCGCGGGCGAAGAGGGAAATGGCGAGCTGCTCGATGACCTGTTCCTGACCGATGATGACCTTGCCGAGTTCCTCGCGGAACGCCCGGTAGGTTTGGCCGAGCTCGTCGATGGCGGCGACGTCGTCAGGGGGGAGTTGGGTGGACGGGGCGAGGGTGGTGGATTCCATGAGATGGACAAGGTGCGAAACCTTGCTGAAACTAGGTGGAATGGAGGGTTTGTCGAGAACGCTCGCGGCCCGACCGGGGCGCTGCGGATTTAAATACGCGCCATGGCGGCCCAACGTTGCGCCCGGAACCTCCTCAGATTCATCGGGGAGGGAGTCCGCCGGAGCGGGCGATTCCGTCCCCGATTCTGGAATTTTTGCGATTTCCCGCTTGCCAGAGGGGTGGTGTCTGCTAAATCACCCGCCCCCGCGCTGCGTCCGGTTGATTCCGGGCTTGGCTTGGGCCACGCGAATCCCCGCAAAACATGGCACGCATCCTAGGTATTGAAATTCCCAACGAGAAGCGCATCGAAGCGTCGCTTCCGTATTTGTTCGGCATCGGCCGTCCGACCGCGGCGAAGATCCTCGATCACGCCGGCATTGATCCGAACATCCGCACCGGTCAGCTGACCGAGGAGCAACTCGTCAAGATCGCCCAGGTGATCCAGGCCGAGGGGATTCTCATCGAGGGTGACCTTCGCCGTGAAAAGCAGACGCAGCTCAAGCGCCTCACTTCCATCAACTGCTACCGTGGTATCCGCCACAAGCGCGGTTTGCCGGTCCGTGGCCAGCGCACCCGCACCAATGCCCGCACCCGCAAGGGCAAGAAGAAGACCGTGGGCGTCAAGAAGTAACCCGTAGCACATTCTTATCATGGCTGACGAAGAAATCACGCAGGGCGCCGCCCCTGCCCCCGAGGCTGCCGCCACTCCCGTGGCCGCCCCCGCTCCCGCCGCCGCGGAAGCTCCTGCCGAAGCTCCCAAGAAGGAGCAGAAGCGCGACATTTTCGCCGAGATCGGCGGAGGTGAAGAGGAGATCAAGATCCACAAGGCGAAGGGCTCCAAGAACGTCACCCGTGGCATCGTCCACGTGACCGCCACCTTCAACAACACCCTCGTCAGCGTCACCGATGCGAACGGCAACTCGATCGGTTGGTCGAGCGCCGGCAAGATGGGCTTCAAGGGTTCCCGCAAGAGCACGGCTTACGCCGCGCAGGTCGTCTCCCAAGACGCTTGCCGCCAGGCGATGGGCCACGGTCTGAAGGAAGTCGAAGTCCGCGTGAAGGGTCCGGGTTCCGGCCGTGAGTCGGCCGTCCGTGCCGTCCAGGGCCTTGGCCTCGAGATCACCGCGATCAAGGACGTCACCCCGATCCCGCACAACGGTTGCCGCCCGAAGAAGGCTCGCCGCGTGTAATCCACCTACCCAATTTACGATCATGGCACGTTACACCGGTCCCCGCACCAAGATCAGCCGCCGTTTCGGCGTTGCTCTCTTCGGTCCCTCCAAGTCGCTTGAGCGCCGCAATTTCCCGCCGGGCCAGCACGGCATCCGCGCCGGCCGCAAGAAGAAGAGCGAATACGCTGTCGCCCTCGGCGAAAAGCAGAAGCTCCGCTTCCAATACGGCGTCCTCGAAGGCCAGTTCCGCAAGTACTATGAAGAAGCCGCCCGCCGTCGTGGTGTGACCGGCACCATTCTTCTCCAGCTTCTGGAACTCCGCCTCGACAACGTCATCTACCGTCTCGGTTTCGGCAACACCCGCCAGGCCGCCCGCCAGCTCGTCAACCACGGCCACGTCCTCGTGAACGGCCGCACCGTTGACATCGCGTCCTACCAGACCAAGCCGGGCGACGTGGTGAAGATCGGTCCGCGTCCGTCCTCGCAGCAGGCCGCCCTGCGTGCGATCGACCTCACGCAGTCCGTCCCGCTTGTCGACTGGCTCACCATCGACCGCGAGAAGCTGGAAGGTGTCGTCGCCCGTGTGCCCGAGCGTTCCGACATCGACCCGCAGGTCAACGAGCAGCTCATCGTCGAGCTTTACTCGCGCTGATCGAACGGTTGCCACTGTTTTGCGAAAACGCCTTGGGGTTCGCCCCAAGGCGTTTTTTCATGTCCGGTCGGGCGCTACAAAGCGGACCGAAACCCGGGCTCCCGGTTTGTGGGAGTGGAGTCTATCTTGCCGGGATATGGCGCATCACGTCATCACCTACCGCTATGGCGAGGCGATCGGATTGCCCGGGATCTCGCTCGGAGTGACCCGCCAGCCGCCCCGGGGTATCAAGCGCGGGGATTACCGGAAGAAGGGGTATTGCGACGTCTGGCTGCCGGTGCTGGCGCCCAGCAAGGAGTTGGTGAAGGCTTATCTCGGCGGGAAGATGACGTTTGCCTTTTTCACCCGCCGTTATCGGGCGGAGATGACGGAAGGGGATGCCCGCCACGTGATCGATCTGGTGGCGGCGATGGCGGAGAAAGGGCCGGTCCATCTCGGATGCTTTTGCGAGGATGAACGCTGCTGCCATCGGTCGGTATTGAAGGAGCTCGTCGAGGAGGCGGTGGCCCGTTTGCCGGAAGGGGCGGCTGCATCGCGACCCTGCGCGAGCCCGCCCTGCTCGATGCCGGAGGTCGAGGAATGATGGGGCATTGGAACGGCTCATCCTGACAGCCGCCTCTCTCTTCAGTCGCGGAGCGACGACCGATCGTAGCCGGAGGTTGGAGCCTTGGCGACGACGCCTCCGGTTCAGGCGGAAAGGTGATTCGATCCCGAAGGGGATCGCAGCCGGGGGAGAAGGCCTGCGGCATTCCATTTCCCATTCCGCCCGCGGAGCTGGGGCTCGCGTCTCGGTCGCCCTCCGGGGTGCCCTTGCAGGTCCGTGGGTCATCCGGTGGCGGCGTCGCTGTGCTCCTTGCCGACCGGCTCATCTCTCATGCCCCTGCCGGGGCGAAAGAGCCGCTATTCCCGGGCCACTGGCACCAAGATGATCTGTCGCAGGTCCATCACCGCGCTGGCGGCCTTGCTCTTCACCCGGACTTCCAGCGTCTGCGGCCCGGGTTCCTTGTAGGTCACCTTGCCCACGATCCGCTCCTTGAAGTTCTGGAAATGGCCCGTGTCCTCCACGGTGAAGGTGGCGGTTTGTCCGGCGCTGGTGACTGTGACCTCGCTGCCGCCCTGGTCCTTGCCGCAGCCCTGCCAGACGTGGATTTCGAAGGTGCCGGGGCGGTCCACCTGGAAGCTCCACGAGGCCCAGTCGGCCGGGTTCACCCAAAAGCCGAGCGTGTTCTTTTTCTCGGCCTCCTCGTAGTGGAGCTTCTCTCCCGTGGCTTTCGCCGTGCTGGAGTGGAGCATGATCCGGCCACCGGTGAGTTGGGCGGGGATGATGTATTTCTTCGAGACGTGATCGCCCTTCTGGAGGTCTTCGTGACACGAAGCGCATGCCGGGAGTTTGCCCCGGGATTCCAATTTGGAAGCATCCGCATTGACCGTGAAAAACTCCCAGTCGCCCGCTTCGGGGAAATAGCCCAGTTCGCGTTTCCACATGCCGGTAAAGAGTTCGGTGCGGTGGGTTTCCCGGTTGAACTTTTCCTTCAGTAGCAGGCTCCCTTCCGGAAACGTTCCCCACGGATCGAACAACGGTTGGACTGCAGGAGGATTGGCGAAGACGTGGAAAGTCGCCTTTTCGTGAAGGGATGGCGTTTGGGGGGCTGGCGGGCGGCAGAGCTGGGACACGGCGGGGGGCATGTCCACCGGCTGCGGTGTCGCGCGTTCCAGTGAGGTGCGTTCCTTCACCCACTTCAGCAATTCGGCATCGGTCGCCTCCCGGGCAAAGATGGGGGCGGAGAACAGGATCGGTAGGAGAATCGCAGACAAACGCACCTCTGCACCCTGACGGTTTACCTGGCGGCGTCCAGCCGGTTCCGTTCGTTGGGCTTCAAAGCAAAACGCCGCGCCGGAGACCGGCGCGGCGTTTCGGGAAAGGTGGCTCAGGCGAGCTTGTTGCGGAAGAACTCGAGCGTGACGCCGAGGCCCTCCTCCAGCGTGTGCTTCGGAGCCCAGCCGGCGGCACGGAGCTTGTCGGCGCTGGCGCGGGAATGCTTCACGTCACCCGGTCGCTCGTCCGCGTGGAGCACTTGGGAGCTGGAGCCCTGGGCGGAGATGAGGTTGTTCGCGAGATCGTTGATGGTGATCTGGCCGCCGTAACCGGCATTGAACACGCCGACGACGCCGGGCGTTTCCGCGGCGAAGGTGAGGGCACCGACGATGTCCTTCACGTAGATGAAATCGCGGGTCTGGTTGCCATCGCCGAAAACGGTGATGTTTTCGTTCTTCACGGCCTTCTCGATGAAGATCGGCACGGCGGCAGCGTAGGCGCCCTTCGGGTCCTGGCGCGGGCCGAAGACGTTGAAGAAGCGCACGGCGGCGGTTTCGAGGCGGCCTTCCTTCTGGAACATGCCGAGGTAGTACTCGCCGTCCAGCTTGGTGATCGCATACGGGCTCTTCGGCTCCGGAACCATGCTCTCCAGCTTCGGTACGGTCGGGTTGTCGCCGTAGATCGCGGCGGAGGACGCGAAGACGAGCTTCTTCACTCCGGCCGCGGCGGCTTCCTCCAGCACGTTGAGGAGGCCGTGGACGTTGATGTCGACGCACTCGCCGGGCTTGGCCATCGACTCGGGCACGCTGACCAGCGCGGCCATGTGGAAGATGTAGTCGACGCCTTCGACGGCCTTCTTCACCAGCCCGCGGTCGGTGATGGAGCCTTCGATGAAGGTGTGCTTGAGGCCGTCCAGATTGTGGCGGTAGCCGGTGCGGAGGTTGTCCAGCACGCGGATTTCCTCCGCCTTGTCCTGGTAGTGTTCGACGATGTGCGACCCGATGAAGCCGGAGCCGCCGGTGACTAAAATTTTCATGGCAGAATCAAATACAAATCAAACGGAACAAACGGAACGGCGGATGCATACGGAAAGACCGGGACGCGATCAAGTGCATCCCGGTCTTCCGTCATGAGGATTCTGGTGGGCTGGAGGTCAGCGGGCGTGGGATTTCACGATCGCTTCCATCTCCGGCAGGCGTCGCTCGATCGCCGCGACGAAGGCGAACTGGTTGCGGCAGCGGTCGATATTGTGGCCCGGGCGCTTGATCTTGAAGTAGACGTCGCCCTGCAGGTAGTCCGTCAGGAAACGGATGCCGCACTCGAGGGTGAGCAGCTTGCCGGCGAAGGCGAGGTGCGCGGTCTCGGCGGGGTTCAGGAACGAGCGGGCGGTGCTCAGATAGCCCTTCACCAGCGCTTCGAAGCGGTCGAGACGGACATCGAGCTTGTCCAGGTCGGTATCATCCTCGCGGGTGGTCGGGGTGGCGGTGCGGACCATGTCACCGAAGTCATACAGGGCGGAGCCCGGCATGGTGGTGTCGAGGTCGATCACGCAGACACCTTCGGCGGTCACGTCGTCGAGGAGGACGTTGTTGAGCTTGGTGTCGTTGTGGGTCACGCGCTCCGGGATTTCGCCGGCGGCGATCAGGTCGGTGATTTTCGCGCAATCGGCGGCGCGGGCGAGGGCGAAGTCGATCTCGGCCTTCACCTCGGCGGCGCGGCCGGCGGAGTCCGCCTCGATGGCGGCCTTCAGCGCCTCCAGACGCTTCGGCGTGTTGTGGAAGTTCGGGATCGTCTCGTGGAGACGGTCGCCGCCGAGGTCGGCGGTGAGCTTCTGGAACTCGCCGAAGGAGCGGGCGGCCTGGTAGGCCTGCTCGTTGGTCTCCAGTTCATCGTAGCCGCGGGCGCGCTCGATGAAGGGATAAACCCGCCAGACATTGCCCTGCAGGTCCTTCGCATACGACTTCCCGCCGTGGGACGGGATGCAGGTGAGCGTGCGGCGGCGCGCCTCCGGATTGCCTTCCTCGAGGAGGCGGTCCAAGGCGTGCTTGGTCACGCGGTCCACGTTCTCCATGAGCAGTTCGGGCTGCTTGAAGACGTTGTGGTTGATGCGCTGGACGATGTACCGGATGCGCTGGCCGGCTTGGTCGAACCAGGCGCAGTAGGTGTCGTTGATGTGTCCCGAGCCGTAGGGATAGGCGTGCACGAAGTCGGCACGCATGTCGAACAGGGCGGTGACGGCACGGAGGTCGTGAGCGGCGGATGGAGCGGACATGACTGGCGGAGTTTGAGCGGGGTTTACCGGAACGGTGGCGGGTCTCAGGACAGCTTCTCCGGGTATTCTCCCGCGGCGATCAGCTTGGCGATGGACTCGACGACGAACGGCTTGTCATCCGGGTAGGTGACGCCGAACCACGGGCTGGTGGTCTTGAGCACGTGGCAGTGCGCGTAATCGGCGTGGATCAGGTGGTCCACCACGGTCGGGATGTAGCACTCGGACTTCTGCTGGGTGCCGGCTTCCAGGAGGAAGCGGTGGAAGGCTTCCTCGAGCTGGCCGAAGAACGCCGGACCGAAGGCCCAGAAGTTCATCGAAACCGGGGTGCCGTCGGTGATCGGGCGGCGGGTGCCGTCGAGGGCGTCGCCGCGGACGGTGCCGTCGCTCTCGCGCTCGATGTTGAGGTATTCCTCGACGTTGGCGAGGTTGCCCTCGTCATCGGTCTTGCAGATGCCGCGGTTCACGTGGCCGTGGTCGGACAGCGTGTTTTCGAGCGGGTAGCCGACCATGGCCATGGCGCTTTCGTTGCCCTCCGGCAGACTGGCGAAGAATCCGGCGGCGCGGACGTAGGCGTCGTGGCCGTAGAAGTCATCGGCATTGATGACGGCGAAGGGCTCCTTCACGGCGTGGCGCGCGGCGCGGACGGCGTGGGCGGTGCCCCAGGGTTTCACGCGGCCTTCCGGCACGGTGAAGCCTTCCGGGAGGTCTTCCAGCTTCTGGAAGACGTAGTCGACCTCGATTTTACCGGCGAAGCGGGCGCCGACGGAATCCTTGAAGGCCTGGGCGAAATCCTCGCGGATGATGAACACCACGCGGCCAAAGCCGGCACGGATGGCGTCGAAAACGGAGTAATCGAGGACGGTTTCGCCGTTCGGACCCATCGGGTCCATCTGCTTGAGGCCGCCGTAGCGGCTGCCCATGCCTGCGGCAAGGACAAGAAGAGTCGGTTTCGTGGACATAAGACTAGACTGCAAACACGTAAGGTACGGGCGGGGTTATGGGGTATGAGTCGGGGTTGGGCAATGGCAATTCCGGGGTTTCCGGACCCTCCCGGGCACAGGCCCGGTGGGAGCGGCAACAGGTTTCCGCAAACCCGCGCCGGACGCAAGAACCGTGGAATCATTGGGTTGGAACGGAAAAAGCCCGTCTCCGGAGCGGAAACGGGCTTTTCGGCGGGGTGAAAATGGCGGGTTATTTCAGCACCGCGTTTTTGACGAGGAAATCCACGATTGGGGCGGGGTCTTTCAGCGAATGCGGGTGGTGGTCGACACCCGGCTTCACGATCACCTGGATGGTGCCGCCGACGGCCTTGTACTTCTCTTCGAAGAGTTTCGTGTTCTCGGGGAAGGGCACGACCTTGTCGGCATCGCCGCAGACGGCGATCACGGGGATCTTGGCCTTGGCGAGGCTCTCGGCCTTGTCGAGCGGGTTGCCGGTGAAGGTTTTGGCGGTGTCCTCGGTGAGCTGGTAGATGGCGAGTGCCTGGGCCCAGCATTTGGCATCACCCTTTCCCGTGCCCTTGCCGCCCGGCCACGAGCGGATGTCGAGCACCGGGGCATCGAGGTAGAGCCCGGCGGTGTTCTCCGGATGGGCGGCGGCGTAGTTCACGGCGTAGAGGCCACCGCGGCTGAAGCCTTCCAGCACCACGCGGTTGTTGAGATGATGGGTCTTCACCACCTCGTCGTGGAACTTGTCCATCAGCGCCACGGCGGGTGGTGCGCCGTACATGTCGTTGATCTGAAGGTAGGCCACGTGCCAGCCCTTCGCGAGCAGGGCGATGTCGCCCTGCGGCTCATGGCCGAAGAACTCGGTGCGGTAGATCCACGGATTCCCCGGGGCCGGGGCCTTCGGTTTCACGAGGATGGCGTTCTTCCCCTCCACCTGGAAGTTCACCTGCTCGTAGCCGTTCCATTCGGCGGCGGTGGCAGGGAGGGCGGAGAGGACGAAGGCGGTGGCCAGACAGCGGAGCGAGCGGACAAAGAGCGACATGACCCGCCCGTTACGTGGCGTGGGCGGGCAATCGATCAGCTCTTCAGCAGCGCGCGGAAGCCCCCCGGCAGGTGGACCCCGGCAATGGCGAGGCCCAGCATCGGCAGCGGCGTACCCGGTGGGTAGGCGAGGTAGCGGCCTTGCCAATCCGGGTGGTACTTGCGCTTGAAGCTGAAGAGCGACTTGTAGCCGTAGTACTTGTCGAAGTTCTCGAACAGGAAGCGGGTGGCCTTTTCCTGGCGGTTCGGCTCGCCGTCCTCCTCGGTGCGCACGTCGGCGAGCGGGGCATTGCCCAGGCTGATCTCGGTGACGCCCTCGGCGCGGAAATGGTTGATGCTTTCGAGGATCAGGAAGTCCATCAGGCCGCCGTTGCGGGCCTCCACGGTGCCGCGCATCAGGTCGAGCGTGCGGCCGGTGCCCTGCTTGTAGGGCAGCCAGGTGGCGAAGGCCTCGACGCGGCCTTCGGCGTTGCGAACCACCCCGGCGCCGCGGTTGCGGATCGATTCGAGGTCGAAGGCCCCGAGGTCGAAGGTCATCTCGCCGCCGTGTTTCGCGTCCAGCCAGTTGTCCGAGACCAGCTTCATCTGAGCCTCGATGCCGTGGTCCGGCGAGGGTTTGGCGTCGTACCAGGTGAAGGTCATGTTTTCCTTGCGGGCGCGGTTGCCGGCGGTGCGGAGGTTCTGGAACTTGCCGCCCTGGAGGGTGAATTCGTCCGGCTTGAGGCGCGCGTCCTCGCCCACCTTGAAGGTGACGAGGCCTTCCTCCTCGTAGATCGCGCGGTTGGCGGTGTGGGCGCAGTAGAAGATCGGCACCCAGTCCTGGCGGCGGGCGAAGCGGTTGAAGGCGTGGATCATCTCCTGGCGCTTGTCCGGCGCACAGATCGGATCGGCCAGCGCCACGGCGAAGTTCCGCCACAGCGCGTAGGCCACCACGCCGTCCTCCTCCTTGGTGAAGAAGTAGCGCTTGTCCGGCAGCAGCGCGAAGGTGTCCATCGGGTCGGTGCCGTGGCGGAGGATGAGCCTGTCCACCTTGTCGCGGTCCTCATCGGTGCCGGTGGGGAAGCGGCGCTGGAGGACCGGGCGCAGCATCAGGCCGAGCACGAGGAACGAACTCAGCAGGCTACCGCCGCGGAGGGTGCGCAGGAAATTCCGCACGGCGCGGCTGCCATCCTGGTCGTATTCCGATTTGCGGAGCAGCAGGGCCTGGACGGAGCCCTTCGCGCAATCGCCCCACGACAGTTCTTCGCCGAACTCGCGGCGGTCGCTGAACTGTTTCAAGCCGAAGGCGCCGTAGATGAAGAGTCCGAGCGCGAGGAGCGAGGCCAGGCCGAGGGCGAGGCGCAGCGAGGAGGCGTCCGAGCGGGCGATGAACTCCTTCCGCCAGCGGATCAGCGGCACCAGCAGGACCACGGCGGCCAGCGCGTGGTGCCAATCGAAGGCGCGGGAAAGATGCAGCACCGCGGAGACCGCGAGCATCACCAGGCCCAGCCACCACGCGATGCGCTTGCGGCGGCCGAGGCCGCGGGCCAGCGCGAGCAAGGTGATGCCGGAGATGAGAAGCAGCAGGCGGCTCTTTTCCGTGACCCCGAGCGGCACCCACTGCTGCATCCAGGCCATCACCAGCGGCGGCTTGGTGAAGAGGGATTCGGAAAGGTCCGCCAAGCCCATGACCGCCATCGCGACGACGAGGATGCGGATCGAGTGCTTCTTGGAGAAGATGAAGAAGATGGACAGCGCGATGGCGAGTGCGGCGGCGGGCCACATCGGCGAGAGGCCGAAGGGCAGCTCGGTGTGGGGCGGGGGATCGGCCTTGGTGTCGTCGCCGAGCACCCAGTCGACGCCCCGGTTGATCCAGTCCTGGAAGTCGTCGTCGGGGCCGTCGAAGCCGTGGTTCGCACCGGGCTTGGTGTAGAGGGCGCGTTTCGACTGGAGCGTGAGGATCCAGGCGGTGGAGGCCATGAAGTCCGAGCCACCGTGGAATTGGGCGATGCGGAGGTCCTTGACGTCGTTGGTGAAATCGGAGAGGCCGAAGGTACCGGGGCCTTCCGGGCTCTTCAGGCCGAGTTCGTCGCTTTCCCGCAGGCCATAGCGGCCGCGGCTGTCCGCGCTGAGCATCATCACGCCAGCGAGGCGGGGCGGGTGGTATTTCGAGGCGGCGGCGGCCACGGCCTGCACCGCGCCCATGCTCCAGCCGCCGTAGATGACCGGCACGTCCTCGCCATTGCAGCGGCCGGCGGCGTCGGCGGCCAGTTTCGCCATGTCCTTGCCCAGCGTGTCCTGGTCGTAGTCCTTCTCGGCGTATTCGCGGCAATCGAAGCCCACGACGTAGATGCCGGAATCCTTGATCCATTGCGCGATGGTGTCTTCCCAGGGCGACCAGCCGCCGTCCCCGGAGCCGAAGATGAAGATTGCCCGGGGCGGGCTTTCATCAGGCTCATAGAGGCGCACCACCGCTTTGGCGTGGGAAAGCTCGACGGTGGCCTTTGGTACCGGCGAGTCCTCCTCCTCCTCGCCATCCGCCATCACCCGGGCGGGGAAGGCGAGCAGGATGAGGCAAACCAGGAGGGTCAGGAACGCGGAGAGTCGTTGTGACATGAACGGGCCGATGAAAGGCGATGGGACGGGAATGGTAAATCGCAATTGGTGGTTAGGGACGTCACGAAGTCGGAACTTCCTTCAAGATTTACAGCCCCGCGGCCCCTTGCATGATACCGACATGCCCGCGCTCCCGGAAGCCACCTTCCTGCCCACCCAGTTCGATTGCGAACCGGTCCTGATGGACCAGATCAGCAACCGGCCCGGCCACCAGCGTTGCATGGTGGGGGATGGCGAGCTGCTGCTGGTGGCCCACGAGGTGCCGGTGGTGGGCAGCGCCAGCCGCGAGGCCCTGTTTTTCTGGAAGCGGCGGGATGGAAAATGGATCGGCCCGGATGGCAAGGCGGGTCTGCTGGCGCTGGAACAGCTCCTCGACCGCTATGCCGAGGCCATCGATTCCCACGCCGCGGTGGTGGATGAGGCGGACACCGCCGGGGAGATCTTCGGCATCCTCCGCCACGCCGGTCCGCTGGCGCGGGCGTCGCGGAATCTCGTCCAATCGCTCGGGCAGGTGCTGGAGGTGGATCAGGATGACCGCGAAATCCGCTCGCTGCGGGACCGGGCGGTGGATGTGGAGCGGGCCGCGGATCTGCTGCACGCCGATACCCGGCTGACCCTGGAGTTCTGGCAGGCCGAGCGCGCCGAGCAGCAATCGCTCGCCGCCGACAAGCTCAACCGGATCGTCTTCCGCCTGAACCTGCTCGCCGGGTTCTTCCTGCCGCTGGTCGCCCTCGGCGGGCTGTTCGGCATGAATGTCGACCTCCCTGGCTTCGTGAAACCGATGTTCTGGTGGATCGTCATCGCGGGTCTCATGACCGGCGGCATCATCCTCTACTACGCCCGCCGGAAGGCGGAGAAAGAGGCCTCCTGCCAGGTGGAGGAGGACTGAAAGCCAGTGGGCTTGAGCGGATCGGATTTCGGTGGAGGCGGAATTACCCATCTCGCAGGCCATTGTGAATAACTCGCGAACATCTCCACAACTCACTCGGAATCGCCGCTGAAACGGGGGTACCGGAACCGCGCAAATTGCGCGATGGCGCGGCTCTAACAAAAGGCCTGCGCTCGATCCCAACAGTTGTTCACCGGTCGTGATGTTGGGGTGTTCGATGGTGCTGTCGCAAGTGGCTTGTATTGAGTGAAATAGATCGGCTTTTCGAGCTTGCTCGCGCTTCCTCACAAGTTGTTCACAACCTTTGCGATTCGCGAAGGACTGACCCCGGGAAAATGCGAAATGCCTCTACCACGGGAGTTCCACGGCGGGGGCGGCAAATTAGTTCGGATTTCCGTTGTGAATAACTTGTCGCGAAATCCCCAATGAAGCGATTTCATCGGCGCAAGCCGTGCGCAATCGTCCCCGTTTTCAGCGCCGCAGGCGGGTGTCGGTGACGGGCCCGGCGAGCAAGCGGAGCACCGATCCGACGAGCCCGCCGACGATCTTCAGGACCAGCAGCAGCACCCCGACGACCACGCCGACGGTGAGGAGCAGGAACAGGGCAATCACCCCGAGGATCACCCACAGCGGCCACCAGCGCATGTCGAGCTGCTTGACGCGGCCCTGCCACGCCTGCTGCCAGGAAGACTGGGTCGGCTCCGGCTGGGCCTCGGCAGCCTGGGACTGCGGGGCCACGCCGTCGACTTCCAGCACTTCCACCTCGATGGGATCGTTCACGGCCGGGAGCATGGACCCGGTCGCCCGCCCCCGCAATGCGAAGACCGCGGGGATTTTGGAAGCGGTGACGAAATCGCTCCCAAGGGAGGAGCGGGGGAATCAAGGTCGCCGAGTGGAGCGTGCCGCAGCCAGGGAGAGAATCGCCCGCCGCTTGTTTGTGGCGGCCATCGTCCTGTTGATTTCCGCGCAATTCTTTCCAGGAGCGGCGTGGCGGATTTCCCTGGAGCTGGGGCCAAACCAAACCGCAGAGACTCTGGATTGGGAGGTCGTGGGCATCGGCACGCAGGTGTGGAAGGACTGGATCGGCCGGTTGCCGGAGCTGGTGCGGCCGTTGGGGGCCGCCTGCTTGATTGCGGCGGGCCTTTTCATCGTCGCGACGCCCTGGCTCATTCGCCCGCTGCGGCAGTCGCCGGGCATCCGCTGGATGTGCCGGATTTTGTTCGCCGCCGTTACTCTGGGGATGGTGGTGTGGGAATGTTCCCACCGGGTGTTGCTAACGGGCGGGGGGGAAATGGTGTTTGGTGGAGCGCGTTTCGAACTCTTCCGGACACCGTGGCCGTCGACCCTGACCCGTGAGTTCCGGGAGGGGGCGTGGTTGCTGACGGGCGGGCTCGCGGCGTATGCGCTGGGGTTATGCGTGCTGCCGGGGTGGCAGTTGGTTCCGGATCGCGTCGACACGGAGGCTGCGCGGGGCTTTTGAAAGCCGAAGGATCGCCACGAATGGCATTTTGAGCCATGATGCCCCCATGAATCCAATCGCTTGGGGGCTGAGGGTGGTCGCATGCTGGCTGGCATGGATGGTCGTCGGCATGGCCGGAGAGGACATCAAGGTAACGTCCTACTTCGGGAATGGGTTTGGAAAGTGTTTCGAGACGACCCTCGTCGTCAAAAAGCTTCCGCTTGGTCCCGCCGGTTCCAAGTTGGCGGCGTCGCCTCCTCAGTGGTTTGCATTCCGTCTGGACGATACGGATTTCAAGGAACGCGTCGGAGTTTCCTTTTTCGGTGATGGAGCGAGGAGGCGGTTCGACTCGGTGGTCGGGACGGAAACGAGCACGAAGGTGAAGGTGATCGCATTCGAATCCATTCAAGCCGATGGAGTGCCCGATTTCAGCGGTATCTCGCAAAAGGACACGGGGAGATTGATCGTCGCGGGGACCGGCTGGTCGGTAAAGCGGGTGCTCGTGGTCATGGACACTGGTAAATAGCCACGAGCAATAAAAACGGCGTCCTGTTGCCAGGACGCCGTGGGGTGAGGGATCGTTCCGCGGGCGGGATCAGCCCTTGATCTCGAGCAGCATCTGCGGGTTGTTCGGGAACTTCTTCAGGAAGAACAGCAGGCGCTCCATGGCCTCGACCGGGCGGTGGCCGGAGAGGCCGCGGCGGATGAGGTGGATCTTGTGGAGCATGTGGTCCGCCAGCAGCAGTTCCTCGCGGCGGGTGCCGGACTTGAAGATGTCCACGGCGGGGTAGATGTAGTTCTCGGCGATCTTGCGATCGAGGACGAGTTCCATGTTACCCGTGCCCTTGAACTCCTGGAAGATGGCTTCGTCCGCCTTCGAGTTCGTCTGGATCAGCGCGGTGGCGAGGATCGTGAGCGAGCCTCCGCCGCGGGTGTTGCGGGCGGCGGCGAAGAGGCGGCGGGGGACTTCCAGCGCGCCGACGGTGATGCCGCCGGAGCCGGTGCCGCGGCCGTGCTGGCGCATGCCGTGGTTGTAGGCGCGGGCGAGGCGGGTGATGGAGTCCATCAGCAGGAAGACGTCCTTGCCGGCTTCCACCAAGCGCTTCGCGCGCTCGATGGCGAGCTCGGCGATGCGGCAGTGGTTGCGGGAGCCGTCGTCATTCGAGCTGGCGTAGATTTCCACGCCGGGCAGGGCGCGGCGGAATTCGGTGACTTCCTCCGGGCGCTCGTCCACCAGCAGCACCATCAGGTGCAGGGTCTCGTCGTATTTCTCACGGATCGCTTCCGCCATGTGGAGGAGGAGCGTGGTCTTGCCGGAGCGGGGCGGGGAGACGATCAGTCCGCGCTGGCCACGGCCGACCGGGGCCATGATGTCCACCACGCGGGTGGTGAAGCGGTCCGGGGTGGTTTCGAAGCTGATGCGCTTGTTCGGGTTGATCGCCTTGAGCTCCTCGAACATCGGCAGGCGGCGGGATTCCTCCGGCGGCAGGCCGTTGATGGAGGTGATCTCGATGAGTTGCGGGCCGCGCGGGCCTTCCTGGGCGATGCCATGGATCCAGTGGCCGACACGGAGGCCGTGGCGGCGGACCGCTTCCGGCGGAACAAAGACGTCGTCGCGGGCCTGTTCGAAACGTTTTTCCGGGACACGCAGGAAACCGAAACCCTTCGGCGCGAGCTCCAGCATGCCGTTCACCTCGACCTTCGGGCCGGAGAACTGCGGTTGCTGCGGCTGCGGCTGGCGGCGCTCGCCCTGGTCATGGCGTTCATTCCGATCGCCGCGATCGGGGCGCTGGCCTTGGCGGGAATCCTGAGGGTGGCTCTGACGGGAGTCCAGGCCTTCGCCGCGCGGATCGCTCTGGCGGTCGCGCTCGCGTTCGCGGCGGCGCTTGCGCTTGTCACGGCGGCGCTTGCTGCGGCTGTCGCGCTGGCCGTCCTGCGGGCCATGGCCGTCGCCGCCCTCGCGGTTCTGCGGTGGGTCCTGCGGGCGTTCCCGCGGTTCGCGGGGCTCACGCGGTTCCCGCTGTTGGTTCACCGGGCCACCGCCGGGCACGCGACCGTATTTGCGGGGCTGGTCGTCGCTGTTGGCGTTGTTGGAAAAGGAATCGTCCTCGCGCGGGGCGGGCGGACGGGGGGCTTCGCGGGCGGGTTCCGGAGCGGCGATGAACTCGCGCTGCACGGGTTCCGAGACGGGTGCCGGAGAAGTTTCGCGGGCGGGCGCTTCCTCGGAGGTCGCGGCCTTGGCCTTCTTGGCGGCTTTCTTGGCGACTTTCTTTTTCACCGGGGCGGCCTCGGCGGTATCCGCGGTGGCAACGGGAGCGGCGGCGGGCGGTTCGGGCGCGGGGGCCGGAGCGGCGACCTCATCCGTGGCGGCGGTGGTCTTTTTCGCGGTCTTTTTCGCGGCGGTCTTTTTGGCTGCCGTTTTCTTGGCGGCGGCTTTTTTCGCGGCGCGTTTGCGGGCCGGGGCGGAGCCTTCTCCTGTCGTTTCGATCGAGTCGAACGGCAGCAGGGTTTCCTCGTTGAAGTCGTGGATCATCCGGAAGCGGGTGGAATGGAAATCAGTCGCCGAGTTGTTCAAGCACGTCGTCGGCCACCTCGAAGTTGGTGAAGACGTTCAGGGTGTCGGCGTAGTCGTCGAGAATGTCGTAGAGGCGCAGGATCTGCTTGGCGGTCTCCAGGTCGGACACCACGGCGGGATTTTGGGCGATGGAGACGAGTTTTTCGGAAACCGGCGGCAGGCCGGCGGCGCGCAGGGCGTTGGCCACGGTGCCGAGCTCGTTCGGCGCGGTGTAGAGGATGTGCTCGGATTCGTCGCTCTGGACGTCATCGGCACCGGCCTCGATGGCCACGTCCATGATGCGGTCCTCGGCCACGCTCTCGGCGGCGAGGCGGATCTCGCCCTTGCGGTCGAACTGATAGGAAACGCTGCCGGGGGTGGCGACGCTGCCGTTGTTCTTGGTGAAAATCGTCCGCATGTCCTGGGCCGTGCGGTTGATGTTGTCCGTGGCCATCTCGATGATGAAGGCGGTGCCGGACGGGCCGTAGGCCTCGTAGGTGACTTCCTGGATGGCGGTGCCACCGAGTTCGCCGGTGCCCTTCTTGATGGCGCGCTCGATGTTTTCCTTCGGCGTGGAGACGGCCTTGGCGTTGTCGATGGCGGTGCGCAGGCGCGAGTTCGTGGATGGATCACCCCCGCCGGCGCGGGCCGCGAGAGCGATCTCGTGGGCGCACTTGCTGAACACCCGGCCGCGGATGACGTCCACGCGTGCCTTGATGTGTTTGACCTTGGACCACTTGTTGTGACCGGCCATGAATGATTCGGGTCGGGTTGAAAAGGTGAAGATGGGAGGATGTTCCGGGTGCACGGGGGCACAACGGCGGAACGATTGCGACAAGCCGGGGAATCTGAAACCTGCCGTCTGCCACGATGCGAGACACAGGAGGCGGAAACCCCTCGGGCGGTTCAGAAACGAAAGCCGCCGCCCTGTCGATCCAACGACGGAAAGATGCGGCCGGTGGGGATGCTTGGCAACTCCAAATTTTACGGGGGTCTCCGGCTTCCCGGGCCGGTTTCAGTCCGAGAAATAGGCGATCAGCGCGGCGAACAGGAGCGGGAAGCCGTAGTAGAAGAATGCCAGCAGGGCCGCCAGGAGCACACGGCCCACGGAGCTCCCGAGGCATTGGCCGATGGCCGATGCCAAGGAGCCGCATACCGCGCCCAGCCCCAGCAGTGGGATCGCGTTTTGCAAATGGAGCCACACGATCCGGTCTTGGAACGGGGTGGCTCCGGGTTCCTTGGAGAGTTCATACATCCTTCCAGCCAAGGGGGCGCCGTCGATTCCGATCCAGCAGAGGCCGGCCAGCACGACGCCGCAGCCGATGCAGGCCGTGATGGAGATCGGGCGGCTGTGTTCGGGGCGTTCGTTCGAGGAATCCTGCTGGGCCTGCTCCCAAGCCGCGGCATCCCATTCCTCCTGGACCGGCAGTTCATCCGGCAGGGCCTCCTGCCATCCTTCCGGCACGGCCAGCGAGAGCCACATGACTCCCCGCGGGCCGTAGAAAGACTCCGCGTGGTCGTGGATCACGGCGGAAGGAATGCCGAGATCGGCAAGCCGCTGCTGGTCGATGGAAACCAACACCGGATCGCGATCCACGAGCAGGACTGGCATGCTGATAGAGTCGCATGGATTCCCGGTTCTTTCCAGCGTGGAAACCGCTTCCCGGTTGACCGCGGATGGCGCGGGGTCTAGATGCTAGGCGACATCTCCGGCTAACAAGCATTACCATGAAAGATCCCATTACCGTCTCCATCACCGGCGCCGCCGGGCAGATCGGCTACGCGCTCCTTTTCCGCATCGCTTCCGGCGCCGTCTTCGGTCCGGACCAGCCGGTGAACCTGCGGCTGATCGAGATCGAGCCCGCGCTGCCCGCGCTCAACGGCGTGGTGATGGAGCTCGATGACTGCGCCTTCCCGCTGCTGCGCGAGGTGGTGCCCACCGCCGATCTGAACGAGGGCTTCCGCGGCACCAACTGGGCGCTGCTGGTGGGCTCCGTGCCGCGCAAGGCCGGGATGGAGCGCGGCGACCTGCTCGGCATCAACGGCAAGATCTTCACCGGCCAGGGCAAGGCGATCGCCCGCAACGCGGCGAAGGACGTGCGCGTGCTGGTGGTGGGCAACCCGTGCAACACCAACGCGCTGATCGCGATGAACAACGCGGACGGCGTGCCGAAGGAGCGCTTCTTCGCCATGACCCGCCTCGATGAGAACCGCGCCAAGAGCCAGCTCGCGAAGAAGGCCAGCGTGCACCACTCGAAGGTCACCAACCTCTGCATCTGGGGCAACCACTCCGCCACCCAGTATCCGGACTTCACCAACGCGAAGATCAACGGCCGCCCGGTGACCGACGTGATCTCGCACGTGGAGTGGCTGAAGAACGATTTCATCAAGACCGTGCAGCAGCGCGGCGCGGCCATCATCGCCGCCCGCGGCGCGTCCTCCGCGGCCTCCGCCGCGAATGCCGCCATCGACACGGTGAAGAGCCTCATCACCCCGACCCCGGCCGGCGACTGGCACTCGGTGGCGGTGTGTTCGGACGGTTCCTACGGCATCGAGAAGGGCCTCATGGCTTCGATGCCGATCCGCACGATCGAGGACGGCAAGTGGGAGGTGGTCCAGGGCGTGCCCGTGGACGCCTTCAGCCGCGAGAAGATCGACGCCTCCGTGAAGGAGCTCCAGGAGGAACGCGACGCGGTGAAGGATCTGTTGCCGAAGTAACTACGGCGTGTATCGTATTTGAAAACGGCCGCCGGCCATCCGGCGGCTGTTTTGTTTTGATTTTGGTTGGAACGCTCCGTCGAGGTGCCTTCTTCGTATGTAGTTCCTCCTTCAGGAGGGTGGTGTGAAGCACGTGATCCCTTGGCGGACACCAGACCGTTCGCGCTCCGGAGCATGACTCTGAATGACCGGCATCTAGGATTCAATGTTGTCCTCCCCGCCCTCCTGAAGGAGGAACTACGTACGAAGAGGGCGTGCCAAGGTATGCCGATCCTTTGGCAGCGGTCTACTCCTCCCGCTCGCAAGCAGGAATGCTTACGCTACTTTTCTCCACGCACTCCCGGCAGATGCAGGCGCGGCGCCGGTCCTCCTCCGCCACCAGGTCGAGCAGCGCGGGCGGAATGGTCACGTCCATGCACCAGCAGCGGACGCCGAGGAGCGCGCCGCAGTGGTTGTTTTGTCCGCAAAGCGGACAGGAGGCTGGGTCCGATGCTTGAGTCGTCACGGAACTACTCGGGGTTATGGGCGGAAGGGCGCATCAAGATTCGTTTTTCCGAAAGCCGCATCCAGCACAGAACGTGGCTTCGGGTGTTCGGAATGGAATGCCACATGCAGGGCAATCCGGCCCATGGAGCGACCGGCGATGGTGCCACAAGGCGTCGAAGCAAGTTTCGTGAAATCCCGTCCTCTGCCGATACGCGTCCAAGGCGGGCTGTTGGGCGGTGGCAAGGGCCTCCTGCAAGGATAGTTTCTGCTGTTTCCGGAGTTCTTGCGCTTTCGTGACGACTTCCGTCAGCAATGGGGCCAATTGCTCCCATTCCTCCTCGTCGAGCATCGGGATCACCATTTGGCACCGCCAGCAGTAGGTGGGAATCATGGTGGAAGGAAACTCCCGGCCGAAGACGGAGTCCAGTGGAACGCTCCGCTTGCATGCGGGGCGGGCATTCCCCACAGTCCCGCCCACAAGATGTCCCAGCCGCTCGTCATCGCCGGTCGTGAAATCCGCTCCCGCTTGTTCGTGGGAACGGGGAAGTTCCCCTCGAATGAAGCCATGCGCGATTCGCTCGTGGCCAGCGGCGCGGAGATCGTGACCGTGGCGCTGCGCCGCGCCGACCTTTCCGGCGGGCACGATCCCTACGCGAACATCCTCGATTTCATCGATCCGGAGAAATATCTGATTCTGCCGAACACCAGCGGCGCGATGAACGCGGAGGAGGCCGTGCGCCTCGCCCGCCTCGCCGCGGCGGCGGGCCTGCCGAAGTGGGTGAAGCTGGAGATCCATCCGGACCCCACCTACCTGCTGCCCGATCCGATCGAAACGCTGAAGGCCGCGGAGATCCTGGTGAAGGAAGGCTTCACCGTGCTGCCCTACATCAACGCCGATCCGGTGCTGGCGAAGCGCCTGCAGGAAGCGGGCACTGCCACCGTGATGCCGCTCGGTGCCCCGATCGGCAGCAACCGCGGCCTGGCCACGCGCGACCAGATCCGCATCATCATCGAGCAGGCCATCGTGCCGGTGGTGGTGGATGCCGGGATCGGCGCTCCCAGCCATGCGGCGGAAGCTTTGGAACTCGGCGCCGATGCCGTGCTGGTGAATACCGCCATCGCCATCGCGAACGATCCGGTGAAGATGGCCATCGCCTTCAAGAAGGCCGTCGAGGCGGGCCGCGAGGCCTATGAGATTGGTTTGCCGGAAGCCGAGGACCGAGCGATCGCGACCAGTCCGCTCACGGCGTTCCTTTCCTGAGATCGCGCAGCGGCACGCCGGCGGCCATGGCCCAGCCGGCGACGGTGGCCATGTCCTCCGGGTTGGCAAAACAGCGGAGCGGGATGCAATGGCATGCGGTGGAGGTCGGAAACAGCAGCAGCATGTCATTGGCAATCACCGCCTGTTCCAGATAGCGCCAATCGTGGGTGGCATGGTTCACGCCGAGCACGCGCAGGACCCGGGTGGAGCTGAACGTCCATTCGTCCTCACCTCCGATCCGGTCCCGTTTCGCGAGGGATTCCCTCAATACGATCGCGGTGTACCACCGGGAGCCAAGGATCAACAGAGTGAGCGTGGCGGGAAAAATGTAGCACATCACGCGCAGCTCTTCATGGCGCCAAGCATAGATCCATCCGAGGGCGATCAGACCATAGAAGTAGGCGAGCGCCAGCTTTCGCCCGAGCGTGTATTGAGCGCGGCGGAAAAGGCGGATCGCATGCCTCCACTCGGCCGCCGATGGCAGGCCGTGGACCCGGATCACCGGACCGTCCTCGGGAAATGGGGAAGGGGTGGGGATCATGATTGGGGCTTGGCTTTCCGGTAGTCCGTCACCGGCAGTCCGGCCCCGCGCGCCAGATCCAGCAGGCGGGTGGTGTCTTCGGGGCTTCTGAAGAAGCGGCCGGGGATGCACTCGATGGTGTAGCGGTTCGCCATCAGGATCACCAGGTCATCATCCGCCGCCACGGCATCGAGGGTCGACCATTCGTAGAAGAACTCGTGGCCGACGCCTTGGATGTGGACGCCCTCCGGGATGAAGCGCCAGAGCGGGCAGACTCCGGTTCTGGCGGCCTTGGCCATGATCCGGTCCAGCCGCTGGTTCCGACCCCTGCGGACACGCAGCACCACGGCCACGAAGCCGACCACCAGGACGAAGGTGGCCTCGGGGTTGGTTTCAAAGGCGAGGATGGGTAGCACCAGATAGGCACCCGCCAGCAACCACGGGAAGAGCCGACGGAAGAGGGGCCGGGTGCGGGCCCGGAGCTGGAAGCCCTTCGCCCAGTCGGTGCGATCCGGGATTCCCCACAGCCGCACTTCCTCCGGAGCGGCGTCAGCGGTGGCAGGGGCGGAGGTTTCCATGGCAGCGGCCTGGCCATCGTGGACGGCGGCCATTCCGATAGGAACCACGAATTGTCCGTGGCAGGGGCTGAAACAAAAATCCCGACCGGAGGACCGAGTCGGGATTTCGGGAAGTTCAGCTATTGCCGTGGCCGTGGCGGAACTGGGTGTTCGTCGAAGGCGGCGGGGGCGGCGGGATCGGTGGGATCGGCGGCGGTGGCGGTGGCGGCGGAAGGTCCAGCGGGTTCGGCGGAGCGATCGCGGGAGCGACCTCGCCTTCCTTGGCGTCCTTCGCATCCTTGCTGTCCTTGGACTTCGAGCTGTGCTTGCGCCAGTCACCGGAGGCCGGGTCGAGCTTGGCCAGCACGGCCTGGACGTCGGAGAGGGATTCGGGCACGGCGGCCACGGCGCACTGGGCGGCGAGGCGCATGGCGTCCGGCTTGGAGGTCGCGGCGGTTTCGACGATGTTGGCGATCGAGGCCTTGTCGTTTTCGGTGGCTTTGATGGCGGCCTTCACGATCTCGCACACGCGGTCCGGATTCGCGGTCACCTCGGCGGCCACGATTTCCAGCAGCTTCGAGGGATCCTCGTGGATGCGGTGGCGGATGCTCAGGGCATACTCCAGCGTGTCCGCGGCGGGAGCCTTGGTCGTGTCGGAGTCGGCGCGATACATCGCGGCCAGCAGCGAGAGGGCGAAGTTCAGTTCCTTGGCCGGGGCGTGGTTCGCCGCCATGGCCAGCATGCCGCCGCCGCGGTTGCGATCGACGGACTTGAGGAACGGCGCGGCGTTCTTGCGGAGCTGGGATTCCAGCGACCACGGGCGCGTCACGACCGGCACTTCGGAGAAGCCGAGGGAGGCTGGATCCTGGACCAGATACCACGGCTGGTCCTTCGAGAAAGATTCCGGGGAGATGCCAACCAGTGGCTGGATCGGCGAACCGGTGGAGAAACCTTTGGCTGCGATGGCATCCGGAGAGGCCGAGCCGTTTTCAAACTGCCGGCTGGCACCTGATAGATCCTGGGCGAGCAGGGAGCTCGCGCAAGTCAGGGTCAGGGCGACCGTGCCGAAAAGCACTGGGGGTTTCATGGTGGTGAGTGGGGGGAGGGTGAACCGCGCTCATCCTCTCACAATTATGTAAATCGCCAAGCACGCGATCACGTGAGCGGGCTATCAGATGCTTTTGGTTGGGTTGGATTGTTGAAAATGAGTTGGTTGCGCGGTGTCTGAAAAGGTGACTGATAAGTATTTAATGAAAATGAAACTTCCCGGGCTCTTAAATGCGATGTTAGAAAAGCGGTTGGAAGGTCGACGGATGCTGATTTTCAAAGGCTCCTGAATCCGTAGGCATGACGGTTTCAAATGCGGCCAAGGAAGGACGGCATTTCCGTCCGATGGCATGTCCAAAGCGCCGGGGATGGCTTGATGCTTGCGGTGGCTGTGAGGGGAGGGGAGCTTTGAGTTCCGATGTCCTCCCCATCCAGTCGCCCTTTGGTCGGTGTCCGCTTTCCGGTATGGTGTGCGTTCGGCCATCCGGTGCTGGAAGGGGTGGTCGACCAGATGCGGGAGTCCGGGCAGTGGAAGCTGGTGACGGAGAACAGTTTCTTCGGGGAGATGCGGGCGCGCCGCATTGACGGGGATTGGAAAGGGGACGGGCTCATTCTGTTCCGGGCGACGGACGAGGAGCTGGCGAACTACCGCCGCCGCGGGACCGCGGTGGTGCTCACCAGCACCGAGGGGCCGGACCATGGCTATCCGCGGGTGGTCACCGACAACGCGGCGATCGGTCGACTGGCCGCGGATCATCTCATCGATTGCGCGTTTTCGAATTTCGCTTTCTTCGGGCGCGGCGAGGCGCTGCACCGGGATCCGCAGCATGCACCGGGGATGCGGGTGTATTCCCGCGAGCGGTTGGGCGGATTCCTGTCCCGGCTGGCGGACTTCCACCTCGAGCCCATCGTGCATTACCTGAAGGGGAGGCCGCTGTGGAAATCCGGCACATGGAGGGCGGTGCAGCGCGAGGCGATGGAATTCCTGGCGGGGCTCCCGAAGCCGTGCGGCCTGTTCGTGGTGGATGATTCGCTCGCGGCGGTCACCCTGCAGGCGGCCGAGGCGCTTGGCCTCCGGGTGCCGGATGACGTGGCGGTGATCGGCTTTGGCGATGATCCGGCGCAGTGTTTCACCACCTCGCCCACGCTCACCAGCATCCGCTATCCGGGGCGGGAGGTCGGTCGGCTCGCCGCCGATCTGCTGGCCCGGCAGATGGCGGGCGAGGTGTTGGCGGAGACCCGCCACGTGGTCCCGGTTCATGATCTCGTGGCGCGGGATTCCACGGACACGCTTGCGATTCCGGATCCCGACATCCGGGAGATCGTCCGCCGCATCCGCCTGCTGGCACCGCACGATTCCCTGAGGGTGTCGGAGCTTTGCGAGCAGAGCAGCCTGTCTCCCACCACCATCAAGGTCCGCTTCGCCGCGCTGCTGGGCCGCAGCCCGAAACAGGAGATCAAGCGGGTGAGGCTCCAACATCTCAGCCATCTCCTGCGCTCCACCGAACTGCCGCTGGCGGACATCGTGCGGGAGATGAAATTTGAATCGTTGAACGAGCTGAGCCGCTTTTTCCATCGGGAGACGGGGTTGCGTCCGTCCGCTTTGCGGAGGTCGATGTAACCGCACACGGCTGCGGGTCACCGCCGCCGCTTCAGCAGCCATCCGCAGCCGGCCAAGGCGGCGAGCCCTGCCGCCCCGGGCTCCGGAACCTGGTCGTAGGAGAGATTGTCGAAACCAAGGAAAGTCGTGGGGCCGGTGGTGCCGGTGAGTAGTAGCGTCAGGGCTTCGCCCGTCGTGCCGCCCGCCGCCACGCTGATGGTTTGTTGGATGTCGCTGTTCGCGGTCCACAGGCCGGAGGCGATGGTGCCGCTGGTGGTCCCGGAAAGGGACCAGCTCACGGATTTCGCGGCGGTGTTGCCGGAGATGAGGTCGAATGATTGGAGATACGCGCTGCTGCCCGCGGTGGGGGTGAAGAGGATCTGGAACTGTGGCTGGGCTCCGCCACCGGTCCCATCGAGCTGGATGACTTTCCCGTGGGTGGTGAAGTTCGCGAAGGTGTCGAAGCCGATGCCCGAGTTGCCGGTCGCGGTGCTGCTCCACGCCACCTGGATGTCCGGAGTGCCAGTGATGTTCGCGATGCCGGTGGTCACCGTCCAATTGGAGGTGGTGGCGCTGGCATTGGAGCCGTAGGTGGCACCGCCGGGAAAGAGCTGGTTGTTGGTGGTGAAGCCTTCGTTGGTGAGCAGCGTGGCACCGCTGGAGATGCCGGTGCAGCCGAACGCGAGGCACACGCCGCGCAACAGGAGGTGGGTGGATTTCATGGGGTGCCGAAGCTCCCATCCGCCGCGCGCCGCGGTAAATCGGCCGAATCGCCGCGCTCCGTGGCAAAATCGGCTCCGGGAGGGAGGCGTCGATTTTGCCGTGTGGAAGGGCTTTTTGGACGGTTGGCGGGCCGGGGTTCCGCCGGATCATGTCGGGTTGATGAGATCACAGTTCTTGAGAAAATGGATGTCGGGCTTGTGCCCTCTCCTGCTGTCCGGATCGCTGGTGCCGGCCGGAGCCGCGACCCGCGTGCACAACGATGGCTTCACTGCCAACAATGCCGCCCTTCCCGGCCATCCCTCCTACGCCTCGCAGGTGTCCGCGAGCGGCGTGAACTGGACGGCCACTCCGGGAGGGCATGGCATCAACGGAACCCCGCACATCGCGGTGGGATGGAGCGGGCAGGGTGGTGACTCCGGCTCCGGTTTCGACACGTATGTGAACTTCGGCGGCCGGGGCGGCGCGATCCAACTCGATGGAGGCAAGGCGGGCGGATCGCGCCATGGCTACATCACGTTCGATCCCGCGGACGACGCGGGGGTGTCGATCGATTCCTTCGATCTCGATATCGCCCATGACCAGCCGCACACGGTGGACTGGTTCATCCGGGATACCGCCAACAACGTGTTGGCCCAAGGGGTGTGGACCCGCTCGACGAGTGGCCGGGACACCGTTTCACCGGCCTTCAAGGGGGCTGCGGGACAGACACTTGTGCTCGAACTTTTCCATGAAAGCGGCAGTGTCACCTACCTCGGCATGGACAACCTCGTCTTCGATGAAATCCCCGCGCATCCGATCGTGGAGGTGGGCAAGACCGCCTATTCGCCCGGGGAACCGGTCGTGGTTTCGTTCGCCGCCGGGAGTGGCGCGGCGACCGATCGGGTGGCGATCTATTCCGCCGGGACCTCGCCCTCCGCGGGCGCGTCTCCGCTCGCGTGGCGGTATGTGAATGGCTCCACCACCGCGGGGGCGGGCCTCGGTGCGGGCTCGGTGACCTTCACGGGGCTCGCGCTCGCCCCCGGTGCCTACGGCGCTTGGTTTCTCGGGTCGAATGGGGCCACGGTGCTGGCTGGTCCGGCTTCGTTCCAGGTCGATGCGCCCGCCGTCAGCCTGGTGCATCCGCAGGTGCCCTATGGCGGGAACATCGAGGTTTCCTTCCAAGGTGGTCCGGGGTTGGCGAACGATTGGATCGCGATTTTCCCGGCGGGAACGACTCCGGCGGATTCCCAATGGTATCTCGATTACCTCCGGACCAGCGGCACCCGCACCGGCGTGGAGGATGCGCGCAAGGGCACGGTGGTCTTCGACCGCCACTTCGGTCCTCCCGGCGACTACGAGGTGTGGTTCCTCACGAACGGCTACCACACGGTGGCGGGTCCCGTGCCACTGAAGATCACCTCGGCCGGCACCGCCGCCGCCCCGCGCTGGCTGACGCCCACGGTGCGGACGCGCCATGCCGTGACGGGCAGCGCCTACACCGGCCGTATCTCCGCGTATGTCTCCGATCCCGGTGATGTCCTTTCGTTTGAAAAGGTCGCCGGGCCCTCGTGGCTCGCGGTTTCCGCGGATGGCGGCCTTGGCGGGACACCGGCCGCGGCCGACGCGGGTCTGGCCCGGTTCACGCTCCGCGCGCGGGACCTGCTGGGACATACGGCGGATGTCGTACTGGAGATCGGGGTTTTTCCGCCGGGCGGCGAGCATGTCGGCCAGCTCAAGATCATGAGCTACAACACGCTGCTGCGCTGGGAGCCGATCAACGATGGATTCCGCAAGGGGATCGAGTCGATCGTGCTCGCGGATGCCGATGTGGTGTGCCTCCAGGAATCCGGCGGCGACAAGGCCCGCCGGGCCGCCGAGGCGCTCGGGTGGTTCTACGTTCCTCCCGGCAACGGCTGGGCCCAGATGATCAGCCGCTATCCGGTGGTGGGCACGCTCCCCGGCGGGGGCGGCGGCCAGGGTGGCCGCCTGCGACTGGCCGACGACCCGCTCCGGGAGGTGGTCGTCTACAATTGCTACCTCTCCGCGAACTACTCCGCGCTGGTGGCGGCCGCGGTGAGCGGGGCGACGGCGGAAAGCGCCCTGGCCGAGGAGATGCGGTCGTCCAGACCGGAGAATGTGAACACGCTGCTCCAGATCATGGCTCCGGTGCTGGCGGACGCGGACCGGACTCCGGTGTTCCTGACCGGGGATTTCAATTCGTCCTCGCATCTCGATTGGACCGCGGCGACCGCCGCGCGCCACAATGGCATCGGCCATGTCGAGTGGCCGTGCAGCCTGGCGGTGGCCGCGGCGGGCATGAAGGATTCCTTCCGCGTGAAGCACCCCGATCCCGTGGCGGTGCCGGGCCTGAGCTGGACGCCGCTGCTGCGGGACTTCGAGGTGAAGGACCGCATCGACTTCGTCTACTACAAGGGGGCGGCGGTGTCGGTGATGGCATCGGACCTCTTCCACACCGCCATCGAGACCACGGTGGGCAAGGGCCAGCCGACCAGTGTGGCGGCGGACAATACCTGGCCCTCCGACCATGCCGCGGTGATCACCTGCTTCCGCCTCGAACCGGTGGACGCCGATGGCGATGGCATGAGCGATGCCTGGGAGAAGCGCTGGTTCCACCAGCTCGCGATGTCCGGTGACCAGCCTGCCGGGCCGGGGCTGGATCTCCGCTGGCGGATGATGCTCGGCGGCGATCCGAATCTGGCCATCGGTTCCTCCGGCGGCCTCGGGGTCCGTCCGACCGCTCCGGGCCGGCGCGGGATTTCGTTTCCGGTCTCCGAGTTCGCGCTAGGCCACGGGCTGGCCTTGGAGGCATCGCGGGACCTCGGGGTTCTGGATCCGTGGGAGGTGCTGTGGCGGTATGACGAGGACCCCCAGCTGCAATCGCCCGGTCTCGTGGCCTCGCGCGAGACCACGGACCAGTGGCGGATTGTCTTCGAGCCGGTCGCTTCGCCCGGGAGCGCCTTTTACCGGCTGCGGCGTGCGGATTGATGACTCCCCGGGGCTACGGGGAGACCTGGAACCCGCTCGTCACTCGGCGGCGGGTTCCTCAAGGATGATCTTTGGGAACACGGGCTTCGGCTTGCCGATGGCGTGGCCGTCGGCGAGGAGGCCCCACTTCAGGTCATCGAGCTTGAGCGTGAGCAGATCCTCACGGGCGAGCTGGGAGGCGATCTTGGCGGCGGCCTGTGGCAGCACCGGCGAGAGCAGCACGGCGCAATGGGCGACGTTCTCGGCGAAGTGATAGAGGATCGTCTGCACGCGGGCGGCCTGCTCCGGGTCCTTCTTCAGTTCCCAAGGCTTCATGCGGTCGGCGTACTGGTTGCACAGCACCACGTGGCGGGTAAGGGCCTCCAGGGCCTTGGCGACCTCGTATTCGTCCATCGCCTCGCGGTAGGCGGCGGTGGTTTCGGCGAGGGACTTCTGGAGGGCGAGATCGTCTTCCGTGAGCGGGCCGCCGGGGCTGAGGATGCCGTCCGTGAACCGCTGGCTCATGTTGAGCGCGCGGTTGCAGAGGTTGCCCAGCTTGTCGGCGAGCTCGTCGTTGAAGAGCATGACGAGACGCTCGAGATCGAAGTCGGAATCACGGCCGGTGATGATGTCGCGGACGAGGTAGTAGCGCAGCGCGTCCACGCCGAACTTGTCGGCGAGTTCATCGGGGTCGACGACGTTGCCGAGGGACTTCGACATCTTCTCGCTCTGGCCGGACTTGCTCTTTCGGTTCCACCAGCCGTGGACCAGGAGCTGCGGCATCTGGTCGTCGCGGAAGCCCATGGCGTGGAGCATGCAGGGCCAGTAGATGCCGTGGGCGGGGATGAGGATGTCCTTGCCGATGATGTGGGTGGCGGGCGGATTGCCGGTCCAGATCTTCGCGAAATCGGGGAGCCCGGCGTCCGGCGCGGCCTCGTAGCCGACGAAGGAGACGTAGTTGATCAGGGCATCGAACCAGACGTAGGTGACGTAGCCGGGATCGAAGGGGAACTCGATGCCCCAGCGCAGGCGCTCCTTCGGGCGGGAGATGCAGAGGTCGGTCTCGCCGGAGCGTTCGAGGGCGTTGAGCAGCTCGGCCTTGCGGAAGGCGGGGAGGACGAAGTTGTCCGTCTTTTCGAGGTAATCCTTCAGCCAGCCAATGTGGTCGCTGAGCTTGAAGTACCAGTTTTCCTCCTCGATCTCGGTGACCTCGCCCCATTCCGGTCCGAACTCGCCCTGTTCGTTGCGGTCGCGGTCGGTGAGATACTGTTCCTGGCGGACGGAGTAGAAGCCCTTGTGGGTCTTCTGGTAGAGCTGGCCCTGGTCCTTGAGGGTGGAGAGGATCTTGCGGACGCAGGCCTTGTGACGCTCGTCCACGGTCTCGGCCCAGCCATCATAGCGGACGTCGAGCTTGTCCCAGAGATTGAGGAACTTCTTGGTGGTGCGCTTGACGTAGGTGGCGGGGTGGACGCCTTCCTTCTCCGCGGTCTGCTGGACCTTCTGGCCGTGCTGGTCGACACCGGTGAGGAAGAACACCTCGTCGCCACGGAGGCGGCGGTAGCGGGCGATCACGTCGGCGAGCACCTTCTCATAGGCGTGGCCGATGTGGGGCGAGCCGTTGGTGTAATCGATGGCGGTGGTGAGGAAGAACATGGGAGAAAGACGGAAGACTCGAAGACGCAAGAAGTAAGACCGGAGGAAGAAGCGGACCGGTGCGGACGACGCGGACTCTGCGTCTTGCGTCTTACGTCTTCAAGTCTTCCGTCTATTCCCGGACGACCTTGCCGCCCAGCGAGAGGATGCGGGCGTTGCCCTTGGCGGTTTCGGCCTCGGGGATGTTGCCGTCCCGGACATACATCTGGGACAGGCCGGTCCAGGCGAGAAGATCGTTCGGGCGGAGGGTGACGGCCTGGAGGCCACAGCCGATGGCCTCCTTCACCTCTCCGGTTTTCAGCAGCGCCATGCCCAGGGCGTGCCAGCCATCAAAGAACGCCGGGTCGAGGGCGACGCAACGGCGGTAGAGCACGATCGCTTCCTCCATCTCGCCAACGGCGAGATGGCCGTTGGCGTCATCGAAGAGGGTATCGCGCTCGGACATTCCGAAGATCAGCTGTTCTTCTTGTAGAGGTGCTCGACCTTGGCTGCCTCGGTGCGGTCGGCGAGCCAGGCGATGAACGCGCGCATGCGGTTCTGGCCGGCGGCATTGGTGACCTCGGAATCGAGACGGCTGGCGGAGTCCGCGATCTTTTCGACCTCGCGCTTCTCGACGAAGACGATGAAGGCCTGGGTCGGCTCGGCGACCACGTCGGCAACGGTGCCGGGATCGACCGTGCTGACGTCACGGAACAGGGACGCCGGGGCGTCGTCGCCGGTCGGGCGGGTGGACATGGTGACCGGGCCGAAGGGCTTGGTTTCCAGTCCCGCGTCCTTGGCGGCATCGGCGAAGGACTTGCCGCCGGTGATGGCCTCGCGGATCTTCTTGAGCTTCTCGTCGGCATCCTTGCGCATGGCCTCGCGGGCCTTTTCCTCGATGTACTGGGCCTTGGCCTGCTCCTTGGCTTCTTCGAAGGTCTTGGTGCGGGATTCCTCCACGGTGTCGAGGCGGGCGACGATCCACTGGTTGGTGCCGACGGCGATCGGGTCGGAGAACTTCGAGATCGGGTCGCTGGTCTGCTTGATGTTGAACAGGGTGTCCACGGCGCGGCCGCTGCCGCCGCTGGAGCGGAGGGTCACGGAGAGATCGGCCGGGGCCTGGGAGAGCGGGAAGAGCTCGGTGGTCTTGATTTCAAAACCCTGCTCCTTGGCGAGGGCTTCGAAGTCGCCGCCCTTCTTGTTCTGGATGTCGTTGAAGAGGTCGTCGACACGGGCGGTCAGCTCGTTCTCCTTCTTGCGGCGTTCCTCGATGAGCTTCGGATCTTCCTTGGTCGGGTCCGGCTTGGCAGGATTGGCGGCGTCCTCGGGCTTCTTCTCGGCATCCGGCTTTTGTTCCTCCGGCTTGGCTTCCGGGAGCTGCGGGGTGGCGAGAATGTAGGTGAATTTGCGCTTTTCCTCGGTCTTGAAGGAGTCCTGGATGGTGTCCCAGTAGGCCTTCACCTCGTCATCGGTGGGCTTGATGGTGTCCTTGAACGGGGCGAGGGCGATCTTGCCGAGCTGGACGGAGATGAGCTGGCGGTTGAGAGCGGATGAGTCGGCGACGACCTGGCGGTTCACGCCGAGGCCGCTGCCGAGGATTTCGCCGAGCTTGCGGGCGATGACGGCGTCGCTGACCAGTTCGAGGAGGTCGGGCTCGACCATGCCGAGGCGGCCGATGCCCTTCTGGACGATGTTCTTGTAGGTGACGGGGTCGTATTTGCCGTCCTTGCCGGCGAAGGCGGACATCTCCTTTACGTAAGCGGCGAGTTCGTCCTTGGAGGGGTGGATGCCGAACTGCTCACCGGCCTGGCGGACGAGCATGCGGTTGATGAAGAAGGACTCGGAGCTTTCGTCATCGTCGCCACGGCCGCCGAAGCCGTTGAGGTTGCTGACGAATTCATACATCTGGAGGCCCATGGCGAGCTTGCGGCCCTCGATGCCCTGCTTCTGGTAGGCACCGGTGTCATAGGTGGTGCCATCGATCCGGATGTAGGCCTGGCCTCCGCCCATGGCGGCCTTGGAACCGCTGAAACCGGTGAACAGGAAGCTGAGGAAGAGGGCCACCAGGACCACCATCATCAGACCGTAATAATTGCGGATGTTTTCGATCATGCGGAAAGCCGCCCGCCGTTGCCGCGGGCCCGCGTAGTAAAGGGGGGCGGCCGCCGGGCATCAATATCAATTCCAACAAGTGATGCCCCGAAAAAATGAAGCCGCCGGGAGCACCCACTCCCGACGGCCAAGTTCATCAACCTCAACACACCGCAAGCGGTGGCAGGGGCTGACAACTGCTGTTCACCCTTACATGAAAACTGCGACTTGCGTGCGGTTTTCAAGGGATTCGACCCCGGGGTGATGGCAGACGTTCAAAAGAATCGGCCGAAATTGTGTAAAGTTTTCCCAGGCTCGCAACTGCGGGGATTTTCGTCCCGGAGGGACCCCAGAAATTAGCCGGTGGTGAAACCACCGGACCAGAGCGCCATCTCATTCTTGCGCCCCGGTCAGGGGAGCGAGAGGCTCGCCACCATGCCCTCGACCCACCTTTCGCTCCACTACCATGTGGTGTTCTCGACCAAAAACCGGGAGCCGTGGATCAGCCCATCCACCCAACCCCGGCTGCACGAATATATCGGCGGCGTGGTTCGCGGGCTCGGAGGTATTCCCGACGCGGTGGGCGGAATCGCCGATCATGTTCATATCCTCTTGGGACTGAACGCCACCCACCGCCTGGCGGACGTCATGCGCGAAATCAAAAGCGAATCCTCCAAATGGATGCACCAGACGATGCGGCTAGCGGGCTTTGCCTGGCAGGAGGGATATGGGGCGTTCACCGTTGCCGCCCCGGATCGAAGCCGGGTTCGTGATTATGTGAGTAACCAAGGGGAGCATCACAGGCTGAAAGGCTTCCAAGAAGAATACCTAGCGATGCTGGAACGCTCCGAGATTGAATTCGATTCCCGCTACTTGTGGTGACCCTCTCGCGCCCCAACCGGGGCGCATACCCACGATCTGACAGGTCCGGTGGTTTCACCACCGGCTAATTTCTGGGGTCCCTCCGGGACGGGAGAGTGGGCGGGCCTCCAGGGAGAGGCCGATTGGAAACCTCACTTCGACTGCTCGAGCATGCGCAGCAGGGGGGCTTCGGCTCGGGCGCGGATGGATTCCTCCATTTCGACGCGGGGCTCCAGGTTCGCGAGGCAGTCGCGGAGCTTCTGGAGGGTGTTCATCTTCATGTAGCGGCAGTCGGCGCAGGCGCAGCGGTCGGTGGGGCCGGGGATGAGGTTCTTGTCCGGGCACTCCTTGCGCAGGCGGTGGAGCATGCCGCTCTCGGTGACGACGATGATGTCTTTCACCGGGGCGTTTTGGCAGAAGGTGATCATCTTTTCCGTGGAGCACACCTCGTCGGCGAGCAGGCGCACGGCCTGGGTGCATTCCGGGTGGGCGACGACGAGGGCCTCGGGATACTCGGCCTTGATACGGTTGATGGAATCGCGGGTGAACTCGACGTGGACGTAGCAGGAGCCCTGCCACAGGTCCATTTTCCGGCCGGTCTGTTCCATGACCCAGGCACCGAGGTTGGCATCCGGGACGAAGAGGATGGGGCGGTCGGCGGGGGCCTTGTTGACGATCTTCACAGCGTTGCCGGAGGTGCAGATCACGTCGCAGAGGGCCTTTACCCCGGCGGAGCAGTTGATGTAGGCGATGACGTAGTAGTTCTTGTCCGCGTGCTCCTTGAGGTAGGCCTCGAGCTGGGGAGCGGGGCAGGATTGCTCGAGGGAGCAGCCGGCATCGGCATCCGGGAGGACGACGATCTTGGAAGGGTTCACGATCTTGGCCGTTTCCGCCATGAAATGGACGCCGCAGAAGGCGATCACGTCCGCGTCCGTGGATTTCGCGTGGTAGGCGAGGCCGAGGGAGTCGCCGACGTAGTCCCCGAGGTCCTGGATGTCGCCGCTCTGGTAGTTGTGGACCAGGATGACGGCGTTGCGGGCCTTTTTCAGGGCGAGGATCTCTTCCTTCAGGTCGAGCGCGGTGGCGGCGGCGGGCATGCCGGACTTTGGTGCGGGATTTCCGGGAGGTAAACGCCCGAGTGCGAAAAAGGCCGCGCCCTCGGGTGAGGGGGCGGCCTTGGAGATCCGTGGCGGAAAGCCGGGGATCAGGGTTCCAGGCGGAGTTTCGCGCCGGAGACATTGAGGATCCGGAAGGTGACCTCATTCACGACGATGGGGGCCGGGCTGGAGAACGACACGTTGTCGAAAATGCTCACGCCCGGCTGGGAGCCCGGGTTGAAGAAACCGGGGGTGGAGCCGGAGTTGACGGTGCCGAGGTGGAGCTTGTCGCTGGTATCGACGGTGCAGGTGACGGAGTTCGCCGTGGCGAGGTACTGCATGACGCCCTGCTCGGTGGCGATCTGCGAGCCGCCATCGGTGGCGCGGACGGTGTAGAAGATCCGGCCGCCGGCGGTCTCGGTGCCGGTGAGCTTGATGGAGATCAGCGAGCAGAAGCCGGGGGCGTTGGTGGTCAGTTGCCTGCGGATGCTCTTGAGCTGGGAAATGCCGACGCCGGTCCACGAGGCGGGGCTGCTTTCCGGGGTGTTGCCGGTATTGCCGTCCACGAGCGAGTAGAAGTAGGTGTCCGCGGTGGCGGAGATTACCAGGTCGTTCTTGGCGTAGGTGGTGGCGCCATTGAAGCCGCCGAGGAAGTTGACCAGTTCGGGCGCATCGGCTCCGGCGGGGCCTTGGGGACCCTGTGGGCCGGCAGGACCTTGCGGACCCTGGGGGCCGTTCGGGCCGGCCACTCCCTGGGGACCGGTGGCACCCTGGGGACCGGTCTCGCCTTGCGGTCCCTGTGGGCCGACTTGGCCCTGGGGGCCTTGCGGACCGGCAGGACCTTGCGGGCCAGCCGGACCGGCGGGGCCTTGGGGGCCCGCGCTGGTGATGGTGATGTCGAGCGAGGCTCCCTTGCCAGTCAGGGCGTTTTCCTTGCTGTCGACCAGGGTGCGGAGGTTGGCGTCCGAGGTCTTGAGGGCGATGCCGTTGTTGTTGGCGGGATTGGCGACCCAGTCCTTCACGAGGCTGGTGACATCGACGACGAGCGAGGTGTAGTCGCGCATGTCGGTGGCATCGATGGTGGCGAGCGTGGCGCCGGTGCCGGGGACGTTCTTGCCGGTCAGGGTGTCTTCATTCCATTGGCCGGTGACGGGGACCACTGCGATGGTGCCGGTGCCGGTGGTGGTGCGGAAGAACAGTCGGAGATTGGCCTGCTGGATATTGTCGGCGGTGATGCCGGGGGGCAGGCTGGAGAGGTCGAAGTCAAAGAATCCGGTCTCTTTCTTGGAGACGGCGACATTGCCGATCTTGCCGGAGTTCGCACCGGTGCCGGTGGTGGCGTAGGCGTCTTGGCTGACATCGACAAGGGTGGCGCGGGCGGCGGTGGCTGACGCCAGGAATCCGGCGGCCAAGGTGAGGGCGCGGAATTTGGAGAGGGTGGATGAAGGCATGCGGCGTCTCTAGCAGCCCGGTGCGCGGATGGCGAAGCGGATTTGTTAGATATTCCGTCACATGCCGGGGATGCGGCACGTCATATGTCGCCGGGGCGGGAGGAGTGGCGTCTGATTTGAAATTTCAAATTTGAGATTTCAAAGCCGGGGGGCGGCTCACTCGCTGCCGTGTTCGGAGGGGGCTTCTTCTTCCTCCTTCGGCTGGATGATCTCGATGACGCCGCTGTGTTTCGCGCCCTGCTTCACCTGGAGGCGGGCGGCGCGGACGAGGCCGCGGAGCTCGGCGCGCTTTTCGAGGACGACGGCGCCGGTGCAGTGGACCTGGCCGGTGAGCTGGCCATCGACGAAGACTTCGGCGGCCTGGACGGCGTGGAGGAACTCGACGCGGGCGCCGCGCTCCACGCGCAGGGTGTGGCAGCGGACCTTGCCGGGGATCTTGCCGTGACTGAGGATGACGAGGTCGCCGGAGCACTCGACGGCGGCGGCGAGTTCGCCGAGAACGGTGAGATTGTGGCAGGTGATGGGGACGCCGGAGACGGAGCCGCCTTTTTCAATGACCACATCGCCGCGGGTCTGGATGCGGCGGTTCCAGCGCTCATCGATGGTGAAATCGCGGAGGCTGATGTAGAAGCCGCAATACGGGCACTGGCTCGATTGGGCGTTCGGGACGGCGACATGTTCGCGGCCGCAATCGAAGCACACCACGCGGCGGGGCTTCTGGGGGCGGCTGAAGAGGCGCTGGAGCAGGCCGGGCGCGGGCGGGGCGGGGGGCTCCGGGCGCTTGAAAGGAGACGGAGGCTTCTTGGCGGCCTCCTCGTCCGGCTCCTCCGGTTCGGGAGGGCGCACGCGGTGGCCGACGAAGCGGGTGGACGGCCGCTGGCGGGAGACGGCCTTGCCGTCTTTCACCTGGTAGTTTTCGCCACAAGCCCGGCACGTGGTGGAAACCACGAGCGCGGGCTCGGATTGCACATGGCTGCACTCCGGGCAGGTCAGCTCGATGCGATGGCGCGCGGGCTCTGCGGCCATGGCGGGGTCAGGCTGGGACGAATCCGGAGGTGTGGGCGGCCATTACTGGACGACGCCGGCGAGGGTGTCCTGCTTCGGGACGTCCTGCGGCTTGGTCTCGCCCTTGGCGGGAGCGGCGGCGGGCGTGCCACCGGCCGGGGTGCCGACGGTGGATTTGCCGACGAAGATGGCACCGGCCTCGATGGCGAGGGTCTTGGCCTTGATGTCACCGACGACTTCGGCGCTGGCCTTGAGCTCGACGCGGTCGGCGACGGTGATGTTGCCGTGAATCTTGCCGTAAACGACCAGGGTGCCGGTCTTCACTTCGGCCTTGATGCGGGCGTTTTCGCCGACGGTCAGGTTGCCATCGGAGGCGATTTCGCCCTCGATCTTGCCATCGACGACGAGGTCGTTGGTGAACTTGACGGAGCCTTTGATTTCAACGTCCGAGGAGAGGACGTTGCGGGTCGCGGATGCGCCGGGGCGTGACACCGGGGCGGAGGTCGCGGGAGTGGGGGAAAACGATGGAGCCGGGGCCGGGGGCTCGGTGCGGAACGTATCCTGGGCTGGGGGTGCCGGACGGGCAGGTTCCGTCGTATCTTGGCCGATCACTTTCTTGAACACGCTGGAATTGAGAGCTGGAGGTTCAAAAAGTCAAATTGATTCCCTTTTTCGAGATTCCCTTATTTGGAGGGAGTCGCAGGGGTCGGTTCGTCCGTCGGAACGGGGGCTCCGAGGCCGCCGAAGGGGGCTCCGCCGCCAGCGCCGGGCTGGAACAGATTGCCGGGGGCGACTTCGTCACCGCCACCCGGGAAGCCGGGGATGTTCGGGGCACCCGGGGTGGGGGCGGGAGCCGGGCGCGGCTCGATTTCGGCCGGGGCTTTCGCCTTGAGGGTCAAGAGGTGCTGGCTGGCGAGTCCGGCGAAGCTGCTGTCGGCGAATTCGGTTTTGACGCGGTCGTAGTAGCCGCGGGCCTTTTCGACATCGCCGCCGATCTTCGCGAGATCGCCGAGCTGGATCAGGGCGTAGGGGGCGAGGAATTTGCCGGAGGGGTTGGAAATGACGGCTTGGAAGGCGGTTTCCGCTTCGGCGTTCTTGCCCTGGGCCATGAGCTTGGCGGCCAAGGAGGCCTGGGCGCTGGCGCGGGCGGGGTGGTCCTGCTGGGACTGGATGAAGCCCTTGAGTGTCTCGATGGCGGCGTCCTGCTGGCCATCGGTCCACTGCTTTTCGGCGGAGAGGACCACGGCGCTGCCGGCGGCCTGGGTGCCGGGGTATTCCTTGGAGACGGCCTGGAGGGCGGAGAGGTCCTCTGCCTTGATGAGGGCGGCGCCGGCGTCCTTTTCCTCACCGGTCTTCTTGCTCCGGTAGATCACCCAGCCGCAACCGGCGAGGGCGGCGACGATGGCGAAGACGACAATGCCCTTCTGGTTGCGCTCGAGGAACTGCTCGAAGGCGCTGGGGGCTTGCGAGATTTCGCCGAGAAGCTGCGGTGAGTCTTGGATATCTTTGGGCATCGGAATCGTCTGGGCCTGAGCGGCGGGAGGATTAAGGACGGCGGAGCGGTGAAATCAATGAGGAATTGGAACGGGGGCGGCACGGAATTTTCGTGGCCAGCGGCGGCGGTGGTCCGTTAGGGTGGCTGCGTATGGCAGGGCGCGTTTACGTGGTGGCGGGGGAATTGAGCGGGGACGCGCACGGCGCGGGCCTGCTGCGGGCGCTTCATCACCTGCACCCGGCGCTGGAGATCGCGGGGGCCGGGGGGCCGGAAATGGCGGCCATCGGCGGCCCGAAGGTGCGGGATTGGGTGGAGGACGCGGCGGTGGTGGGCGTCTGGGAGGTGCTGAAACACTACGGGTGGTTCAAGGCTCGCTTCGATGAAATGCTGGCCGAGGTTCGGGAGATCCGGCCGGACGTGCTGCTGCTGATCGATTATCCGGGGTTCAACCTGCGGTTTGCGGAGGCGGTGAAGAAGGAGCTGCCGGAGACCCGCGTGGTCTATTACATCAGCCCGCAGGTATGGGCGTGGAACAAGGGCCGGATTCCGAAAATGGTGCGGCTGATCGATGAGATGCTGTGCCTGTTCCCGTTCGAGAAGCCGCTTTTCGAGGAGGCGGGGCTGAAGACGACTTTCGTGGGTCATCCGCTGGTGGATGAGCTGGAGGAGCGGCGGATTTCCGGGGTGACCGTGGACGAGACGCTGGTGGGGCTTTTCCCGGGGAGCCGGAACCGCGAGGTGTCGCGGCTGTTCCCGATGATGCTGGAAACGGCGCGGACGATGCGCCGGGACCGGCCGGGCCTGCGTTTCCAGGCCCCGGCGGCGTCGCCGAAGCTGGCGGCCTGGATGCGGGCGCAGGTGGAAGTCACCGGCTCCGGCGGCTATGTGGAGGTCACGGACGGTGGCAGCCACGAGCTGATGCAGCGGGCGGCCTGCGGCGTGATCGCCAGCGGCACGGCCACGCTGGAGGCGGCGTATTTCGGCCTGCCTTACTGCCTGGTGTACAAGGTGGCGTGGCCGACCTACATCCTCGGCAGCCTGCTGGTGAAGCTGGAGTTCATCGGCCTGGTGAACATCCTGGCGGGCGAGGAAGTGGTGGAGGAACTGATCCAGGCGGACGCGGAGCCGCAGGCAGTGGAGCGGTCGCTGACGCGTTTTCTCGATGATCCGGTCTATCGGAAGCATGTCCAGGGCGGGCTGGCCACCACGGCGGCGAAGCTCGGCGGCCCCGGGGCGCACGAGCGGGCGGCGGAGGCGGTGGAGCGCTGGTTGCGGCACTCGTAGGGCTTGCGGCTAGGCCGAGAATCCAGAGTCCAGAAACCAGAGTCCAGAGGAAGAGATCCTTGTCAGAAACGTCTCCACCAATTGGACCGCGGACTTCAGTCCGCATCTTTGACCGGGAAGAGCGGACTAAAGTCCGCGGTCCAATTGCAGCATCCAACCCTCTTCCTCTCCTCTGGAATCTGGTTTCTGGGATCTGGACTCTCGCCTTCGGCGCTCATTTGAACTTGGCACGACGGCGCAGGCGGCTATTCAGGGCGCGCGATGAAAGTTTTCCAGATGCTTCTTGTTCTTGCGACCGTGGCCTTCGTTTCCTGCGAGCGCCACGATTGGGAGGAAACCAAGAAACTGCATGAGTCCCACGGTGCCCACGGCGCGGCCCACGGTGGTGAGCACGGCGGCCACGAGGAAGCGGCCGGTCATGGCGAGAAGCACGAAGGCGGCGAACACAAGGACGCCGAGCACAAAGAGGCCGAGCACGGCCATTGATTTCAGGCCCGCTTGCGGCGGTAGCTGAGGAAGCACTCGCCCGCCGCAGGTTCGAATCCGGTGAGCTCGAAGGCGAGCGATGCCGGTAAAAACGCGCCCGGAACTCCGGTGGGGGTGGGTGCGGACTTGCCTCCGAACAGGCTGTGGCCTGCCCAGGTGAGGTGGAATTCGTCGATCAGGTCGAGCTCCGCCAGCGCCCGGATCAAGGAGCCGCCGCCCTCGCAATGGAGGCGGCCCACGCCGTGGTGGCGGGCGAGGGTGTCGAGGAAGGTTTCCAGCGAGCCGTGGTGGATCATGGTTCCGACCGGGGCGGTTGCGTCCGCGTTTCCGGTCACCAGCAGGTGGATGTCGCCGCCCGGGGTGGTGAACATGGGGTGGGCGAGGTCGAATTTGCCATCGCGGGAGACCACGCAGCGCCGCGGTTGCCGCTCCTGGCCGCGCACGGTCAGGGTCATCCGGTCGGCGGCCCAGGTGCCGCGCCCCACCAGCAGGGCGTCCACGCCTTTCCGCAGGTGCTGGAGGCGCTCGTGATCGGCGGCGGAGGTCCAGCCGGACGGACGGCGGTCCGCGGCGGAGATCTTTCCATCCGCGGAGATCGCGAGGTTCGTGCTGATGAACGGGCGCATGGGGGAGAGATTCAAGACTCCACGAAGTAAGAAGCAAGACTGGAGGGGGATGCGTGGACGGGGATTCGTTCTTACTTCTTGCGTCTTCGAGTCTTCCGTCTTCTTCGGCTTGTCGCGGGGCGGTTTGGGGGTATGGTGCGGCCCATGAGCAACGCGCAACCGAAGATCACCGCCTACCTCAAGACCTTCTGCGGCTGGAGCGAGGGCGTCCGCGCCATCTTCCGCAAGTACGGCCTGGAGTGGGAGGAGAAGGACATCATCAAGAACCCGGCCTTCCGCTGGGAAATGGAACAGCGCAGCGGCCAGCCGCTCTCCCCGTGCGTGGAGATCGATGGCAAGATGCTCGCCGACATCAGCGGTGACGAGGTGGAAGCCTGGCTGATCGAGAACGGCTACCTCACCAAGAGCGAGGCCGCCGCCGACGCGCCTACGAATTCCTCCTGCACCGACGAGCAGCACGCCGCCATGGCCGCTGGCAAGCTGCCCGCGATCGGCAAGATCAAGTTCCTCGACTGAGCCGCGGGTTCAGATCGTTTTTCGAAAAGCGCTTCCGGTGACGGGAGCGCTTTTTTCGTGAAGGAGTGCCGAGTGATCCGTGAGCAGTGATCAGAGAAGAGGGGGGCGGCGTTCTCTCTTTCTCCCGGCCCTAGGGAATGGGGAGGGAGAGAATAATGGGGGCTGGCGTTTGTCCGTCCGTCCGTTTGCCTAGGTGAGCGGACGGACGGACAAACGGACGAGCTTGGAAGGAGTTGAGCCTTTAGGCGAGGAGGGTCTTCCGGGAGGCGGAGGCCTTTGGGAATCGGTTTCGCGAAGGAGTCGGTTCACTCGTTCGTGATCTCCATTCCTCTTCCTCACGGAATCACTGAAGCCGCTCCTGACCTAAAATCCATCTGTCCGTCCGTCCGATTCACTGCCCGTGAAGCGGACGGACGGACAGATGGATTTTAAGGACCGGTTCCGAACGGGCGGAAGTGAACAGGTGGCCAAAGAGCGGGGCTCATGGGCCAAGGGGATCGTCGCTAGACTCCGCTTCCCGGGAGCCCTCCTTCGCCTGAAGGCTCAACTCCCTTTTCTGATCCGTACGATCTTTCAGTGGAGTCCCGGGCGAACGTGGTCGGTGCCGAAATAGCTCGGCTCCCAGGTGATGCGTCCGGCTTTCAAGAACGCTCCCCAGTAGTAGTGGTGAGGCGGCGTGAAGTAATAACGGCTCCAGTTGACGACGAAGTCATCGAGATCCGTTCCTGCCGGGATGCCGCAGGTGGTGGCGATTTTACCAAAACCATCGTACCAGGCGTGCGGGTAGTACTGGATTTCGCCGGTGGTTGCATCGAGGCAGAAATGGTCGCCGTTTCCCTCGTTCCAGATGGGGATCCAGGAGCGCATGCGGTTCCAGCAGCGGAAGGCTTCCTCGCGATAGGGCGGGGCCACGCACTGGTCCATGCTTGAGGGATCGTCAGTGAAGCTGCGGATGGTGTCTTGCCAGGTCTGGGTGTCTTCCGTGAGTTGGGAGAGGGGAGGCAGGCCGAATAGCCCTGACGTTTCCTGTGAATCTTCCCATTCAAAGATGAACCCGTCCGCGAAGCCGGTGTAGATGTCCGAAATGCGGCGCGGAAGTTGCAGGCTGGAAGCCCGTTCGAACTCGCGGATGGATTCTGTCCCACAGGGTGGGTTGCCGCGGAGCGAGGGCTCGATGCCCCGCTCGATGAGCTCAGCCGACAGGGTTTTAAATAGCGTCCGGAGATCCATCGCGGGAGGATTTTCAATCAATTCGACCGCCGGGCGCGGACGGCTTCGGCGAAGGCGTCGAGGACCTTCACGGTGTCGTCCCAGCCGATGCAGGCGTCGGTGACGGACTTGCCGCGGACGAGCTGGGTGAGGTCCTTGCCGAGCTTCTGGTTTCCTTCGACGAGGTTGGACTCGACCATCACCGAGGTGACGGCTTTCGAGCCTTCGGCGATCTGCTTGCAGAGGGCGTCGGCGACGAGCGGCTGGTTGCGGAAGTCCTTCATCGAGTTGCCGTGCGAGCAATCGACCATCACGTGCGGCGGCAGCTTCTGCTCGGTGAGCATGGTGACGACCTCGGAGACGGCTTCGGCGCTGTAGTTCGGGCCGGTGGAGCCGCCGCGGAGGATGATGTGGCAGTCCTGGTTGCCGGTGGTGGCGACGATGGCGGAGACGCCCTGCTTGGTGACGCCGAGGAAATGGTGTGGGCAGGTGGCGGACTGGATGGCATCGAGCGCGATCTGGATCGCGCCGCCGGTGCCGTTTTTGAAGCCCACGGGCATGGAGAGACCGGAGGCGAGCTCGCGGTGGATCTGGGACTCGGTGGTGCGGGCTCCGATGGCTCCCCACGAGATGAGATCGGCGATGTACTGCGGGGAGATGGTGTCGAGGAACTCGGTGCCGGCGGGCAGGCCGATGTTGGCCACGTCGATGAGCAGGCCGCGGGCGATGCGGAGGCCGTGGTTGATGTCGAAGGAGTCGTCGAGGTGCGGGTCGTTGATGAGGCCCTTCCAGCCGACGGTGGTGCGCGGCTTTTCGAAGTAGACGCGCATGACGATGAAGAGGTCGTCCTTCAGGCGGTCGGCCTCGGCCTTGAGCTTGTGGGCGTATTCGATCGCGGCCTCGGGATCGTGGATGGAACACGGGCCGATCACGACCATCAGGCGGTCATCCTCGCCACGGAGGATGGCGGCGGCCTGTTGGCGGGCGGCGGCGACGAGCTCGGTGGCGGCATCCGGCACCGGCTGGTAATATCCGAGCACGGCCGGTGAAATGAGCGGCTTGGTGGCGGAAATGCGCAGGTCGTCGGTGCGGGTCATGAGGCGGCCACCGTAGAGCGCGCTGCGAGGGGATGGCAAGGGGTTCTGATGTGGAGTGCGGCGAGGCATCGCCGCTTTGGGTGCGGGAGAGAATCGACGGGGATGCTTCCACGCATCGGAAAAAGGTGGGCCCAGAGACGGGGTGGTTCTGGAACGTGGGTGTTGTTTCGCGAGAGCAGGCGTTACCACCGGCGATGGCTCGCCTCCGCTCAAAGCGGCGATTGCTCGCCGCACTCCACATCAGAGGGCCAGCCGGTAGAAGGCGGTGGCGGTGCCGGTGCGGATGGCGGCTTGTTCGTCTGCGGAGAGGCTGGCGAGGTGGGCCGTCACCGTTTCCGCCCAGGCGGCGTGGGGTGTGGCGAGCAGGCAGACGGGCCAGTCCGAGCCGAACATCAGCCGGGAGGGGCCGAAGGCCTCGAGGAGGACATCGAGGTAGCGGTGGAAGATGTCCGGGGTCCATGACGAATCACGGACTTCGGTGACGAGGCCGGAGAGCTTGCAGGTGGTGTGGTCCAGCGCGGCCAGGGCGCGGATGCCGGTTTCCCATTCGGTGGGGAAGCGATCGGCGCGGATCTCGGGCTTGGCGGCGTGGTCGAGGACGATCGGCTGGTCCGGGTGGCGCTTCACGAACTCGATCGCGGTGGGGAGCTGGTCCTGGAAAATGAGCAGGTCGTAGGTCAGGCCGCGGCGGGTGACCTCGCGCAGGCCGCGGTCGAAGTCCCCGTGGGTGAGGAACTCGGCATCGGGCGAGCCTTGGATGACTTCGCGGACGCCTTTGAATGTCGCGTGGCCGGTGTAGCGGTCGAGCTGGTCGCCGACGTCCGGGGACTTCAGGTCGACCCAGCCGACGATGCCGCGGATGAGCTGGCTGGCGGCGGCTTCCCCGAGCAGGAAATCGTTTTCCGCCAGACAGGTGCGGGCCTGGACGGCGACGGTGCCGGTGATGCCGCTGGCCCGCATCAGGTCATCGAGCTCCGCGGCGCGGAAGGAGCGGCGGATGGCCTGCATGTCCTCCGAGATCCAGCCGTAGTCGGTGGCGGAGTAGTTCCACAGGTGGTGGTGGGCGTCGATCATCGGGTGGGAGAGTCGCGCCGGAGAGCCGGGGGAGGCAAGGGGAAATGGCGAAAATTGACCGGATGGTGAATCAGTCGTAGCGCTGAGCTTGGCTCGGCGTGCTTCTGGCGGCCTGATGATCGGAAGGCGTGTCCTTGAACCAGGTGGCTCGGGCGCACACGCGAAGCTCAGCTTCGCGCTACCTCGCGGCGGGCGCGGACGGCGGCGGCGAAGGCGTCGAGGACCTTCACGGTGTCGTCCCAGCCGATGCAGGCGTCGGTGACGGACTGGCCGTGGGTGAGCTTGGCGCGGTCGGCGTTCACCTTCTGGTTTCCTTCCACCAGGTTGGACTCGACCATCACCGAGGTGACGGCGGTGGAGCCTTCGGCGATCTGCTTGCACAGGGCATCGGCCACCATCGGTTGGTTGCGGAAGTCCTTCATCGAGTTGCCGTGGGAGCAATCGACCATCACGTAGGGCGGCAGGTTCTGCTCGGTGAGCATGGTGACCACCTCGGAGACGGCCTCGGCGCTGTAGTTCGGGCCGCTCTTTCCGCCGCGGAGGATGATGTGGCAGGAGGTGTTGCCGGTGGTCGAGATGATCGCCGAGACGCCCTGCTTGGTGACGGAGAGAAAATGGTGCGGGCGCGAGGACGACTGGATGGCGTCGAGCGCGAGCTGGATCGAGCCGCCGGTGCCGTTCTTGAAGCCGACGGGCATCGAGAGGCCGGAGGCGAGCTCGCGGTGGACCTGGGACTCGGTGGTACGGGCTCCGATGGCCCCCCAGGCGATCAGGTCGGCAATGTACTGCGGGGAAATGGTGTCGAGGAACTCGGTGCCGGCCGGGATGCCGAGGTTGGCGAGGTCCAGCAGCAGCCCGCGGGCGACGCGCAGGCCGTGGTTGATGTCGAAGGAGTCGTCGAGATGCGGATCGTTGATGAGGCCCTTCCAGCCGACGGTGGTGCGCGGCTTTTCGAAGTAAACGCGCATGATGACGAGCAGGTCGCCCTTCAGGCGCTCGGCCTCGGCCTTGAGCTTCTTGCCGTATTCGATGGCGGCCTCGGGATCGTGGATCGAGCAGGGGCCCACGACGACGAGCAGGCGGTCGTCCTCGCCCTTCAGGATGGCGTCGGACTGTTCGCGGGCGGCGCTGACGACCTCGGAGGCCTCCTCGCTGAGCGGGAGGTAATAGTTCAGCACGGCCGGGGAAATCAGGGGATTGGTGCCGGAAATGCGAAGGTCGTCGGTACGGTGGCGCGTCACGGCGCGGATGGTTGAAGAGATGCCCCAACTTTCAAGCCTCAAATCAGCAAAGGAAGTGGCATGGAACGGATTTTCAGCGGGTTCCGTCGTCTTTCCCCTCTGGTGGATTCTCATAGGTGGCAAAGGGCTTCAGCCCGAGAAGCCTGATCATTTCCTCCAGTTTCTTGCCCGCTCCCTCGTCGTCGCTCGTAAAACGGAAGGCCTTGGCTTCGCAGACCAATTTGGGATTGCTGCCCGTCCTCTCGAAAGCCTTAGAGACTGGGCTGGGACCGGTGGTTCGATCGCCATCCTTTGGAATGCTCGCTTTGATTCCTTGGATGTAGGCCTGCCAAGCACTGTCGATTTCGCTGCTACGGCTTGCGTCCGGCTTTTCGATTTTATCGAACTTCACCAAGACGGTTCCGTGATCGAGGTCGGGATAAGTTCTCGTACGAAATCCGATCCATTTGTCGGCCATGAATCCGAAAACGATGACCTCGGTGATTCCCCGGCCTCTATTGAGATAGATCTCGCGGGTATTGGTTGGGTTGTTCAGCTGATCGGTTTTCAGTGGTACGGCGGAGAACTGGTAGAACTCGAAGACGGATTCTTCGAAGTCATTCTGGGACGGCCGCGATTTCGGGAGATCCTCGCCAACACTGACAGAGATGCTTGCAATCAAGAGTGCTCCTAATCGCGTAACGATTTGGTAATTTGGGATATACATAATTTTTGTGGCTTCATTGAGTGTGGTTGAATGCGGCTTTAAACCCAAGTCCCTACGCGACCGTTTCATGGATGCCAATGGTTTCGATTCCCCGTGACGGCATCAGGGTGTAAACGGCTTCCCCCATGAGCGCCTCCAAAGAACGAGCCGATGCCCTGCTGGTGGCCCGCGGCCTAGCCGAAACCCGCGAGCAGGCGAAACGCCTGATCCTCGCCGGGGAGGTGAAGTCCGGCGACCGGCCGGTGGACAAGCCGAGCACGAAGCTGCCGCTGGACGCGCCGCTGGAAGTGAAGGAGAAGCCGAAGTTCGTGGGCCGCGGTGGTTTCAAGATCGAGGGGGCGCTGGACGCCTTCGGGATCGATCCGACCGGCTGGGTGTGCCTGGACGTGGGGGCCTCCACCGGGGGCTTCACCGATTGCCTGCTCCAGAAGGGGGCGGCGAAGGTACACGCCATCGACGTGGGGACGAACCAACTGGCGTGGAAGATCCGCAACGACCCGCGGGTGGTTTCGAGGGAGCAGTTCAACGCCCGTCACATGACGGAGGCGGACCTGGGCGAGAAGGTGAAGCTGGCGGTGATGGACCTGTCCTTCATCTCGCTGACGAAGGTGCTGCCGAACGTCTTCGCGGTGCTGGAGGAGGGCGGGATGGTGGTGCCGCTGATCAAGCCGCAGTTCGAACTGGAGCGGGAGGATATCAGCAAGGGCGGCATCGTCCGGGATCCGGCGTTGCACGAGCGGGCGGTGGAGAAGATCCGCCGGTTCGTGGAGGAGGCGGGCCGGGAATGGCGCGGGGTGATCGAGTCCCCGATCAAGGGCACGGACGGGAACAAGGAGTTCCTGGCGTGGATCGGGTGAGGGCGGGTGTTCCTTTCCTTGCAGCCCGGCCGGATTCCGCTACCGGTCCGGCATGCCGTTCGTGCTCGGATTGTTCCTCCGCCTGGCCGCCTGCGTGGTGTCCGGGGTCCTGTTGTCGCTGGCGTTTCCACCGGTGGATACCGGCGTGCTGGCGTGGGTGGCGCTGATGCCGATGCTGGCGGCGCTGTGGACGGTGACCGGGCGGCGTGCGGCGTGGAAGGGGTTTGGCTACGGCTGGGTGGCGGGCGCGGCGTTTTTCGCGATCAATGTGTCGTGGCTGGGCACGGTGGCGCCGGTGGCTCCCTACGCGCTCGGCGGCTATCTGGCGCTTTATTTCGCGTGCTTCGGGGCCTTCACGGCGAAGTGGGGGAACCCGTGGCGGTTCGGTCCGGGGACGTGGAAGACGGACCTGATGTTCGCCTTCGCCAATGCGGCGTTCTGGGCGGGCTTGGAGTGGCTGCGGAGCTGGGTGATCACCGGCTTCGGGTGGAACTCGCTGGGCGTTTCACTGCACCAGATGCTGCCGCTGGCGCAGGGCGCGGACGTGTTCGGCGTCCTCGGGCTTTCGATCGTGGTGATGTTCGTGCAGGTGCTGGTATTGCTGGCGGTGCGGCGGTGGGTGAAGCGTGAACGGAAGACCGCGCTGGCGGGCCTCGGGGCCGCGGTGGCGGCGCTGGCCGTGCTCGGCGGCTACGGAGTCTATCGGATGACCACCTTGGAAAAGCTGGAGTCGATCCCGCTCAAGGCGCTGCTGGTGCAGGCGAACCTGCCTCAGGAGGGCGGCACCGTATTGGTGAGCGCGGAGCAAACGAACATGGCCTACGAGGATCTAACCTCGGCCGGGCTGGAGCCGCTGAAGGGCACGCCGCGTTTCCCGGACTGGGTGCTGTGGCCGGAGTCGTCGCTGGCGGGCCGCCTGTTCATCTGCGAGGACGGCAAGTGGGGAATGTGGCAGCAGAATGTCGATACCATCCACCAGGTGCGGCAGTATGGGGATTTCACGCTGCTCTTCGGCATCACCGAGTTGGAGAGCGTGGAGATGGATGGCCAGCTCGTTCAGAAGGAGAAGGGCAAGGCGTGGAACTCGATGGCGGTGATGGGCCCCCACGACGACCTCCAGACTTTCCGCAAGCACCACCTGGTGATCTTCGGGGAGACGATCCCGTTCGTGGACACGATCCCTTGGTTGAAGGACATCTACGAGCAGCAGTCGGGCATGGAATACGGCGGCGCGTTCACCGCGGGCGAGGGCTTCGAGCCGCAGGTGGCGGAGGCGGGCGGCCAGCAGGTGGGGGTGATTTCGTCGATCTGTTTCGAGGACACAGTGCCGCGTTTGGAGCGGAAGTTCGTCCGGCCCGGGCCGCAGGTGATCGTGAACGTGACCAATGACGGGTGGTTCAAGGAAAGCGGCGCGGCGGACCAGCATTTCGTGAACGCGATGTTCCGCGCGATTGAGCTGCGCCGCCCGATGCTACGCTGTGCGAACACCGGGGTGAGCGGGGCGATTTCTCCGGTCGGGCGCACGCAGCGGCTGGTGGATGAAACCGGCAGCCATTTCACCGCGGGCAGCCTGCTGGCGGAGGTGGCGGTGCCGAAGGACCCGCCGACCACGCTCTACGCGCGGCTCGGGGATTGGCCGGTGATCCTGCTGGGGTTGACGGGGTGGGGGATCGGCTTCTGGTTCCGGAAGGGGAGGGATCTGAAGACCCAAGGCTTGAAGAAGTAAGACGGAAGATGGATGAGCCCCATGTCGGTGTCTTTTCTTACTTCTTGCGTCTTGAAGTCTTCCGTCTTCTCTAATTGCCGTGGCCCAGATCGGTGACATTCGCGAAGTCCTCCAGTACATCCCGCAGTTCCGCGGGCGGACATTCCTTGTGCTGATCGAAGCCGGGTTGTTGCCGGAGCCCGCGATCGCGGAAACGCTGCTCGATCTCGCGGCGCTGGAGGACCTCGGCGTGAAGCTGGTGCTCGGCGTGCTCGGCGGCGACATCAAGGATCTCTACGATTGGACGCTGGAGTGCGAGATCATGGCGGCCCGCGTGCAGCACCCGATCGCCGATCCGGCGGCGCTGGTGGAGGCGAGGGAGATTTTGGCCCGCGGCCAATCGGTGGTGGTGGATGCTTCCGCCACCGGGCCGTTGGAGGACGCGGTGGTGGATTTCGCGATGGGGCTGGGAGTGGCGAAGGTGATCGCGCTGTTGGAGGAGGCCATCCTGATCGACGGCCAGCCCGCCCACGCGATCCGCGCCAGCGAGGCCATCGAGGTGGCCGCGAACGATGCGGACGTGGAGGGGCGCGACCTGTTGCTTTCCGCGGCCCATGCCTGTCTGCGCGGGGTGCCGCGCGTGCATGTGCTCAATGGCCGCCGCCAGGGCGTGCTGGTGGACGAGTTGTTTTCCAACGAAGGCGTGGGCACCATGATCCACGCCGACAGCTACCGGGAGATCCGGCCGCTGCGCGAGGAGGATATTCCCGAGTTGCTCGGCATGATCGGTCGTTCGGTGCGGCGCACGCGTCTCGTCGCGCGCACGTATGAGGACATCCAATCGCAGATCGAGGACTACCGCGTGCTGACGATCGACGACAACGTCGTGGGATGCGTCGCCTTGCACGAGTATGCCGGTGAAGGTTGCGCGGAGGTGGCCTGCCTGTATGTGAAGCAGGCGCACGAGGGCCGCGGCTATGGGATCGATCTCGTGCATCACGCGGAATCGATGGCGGTCGAGCGCGACATTCCGAAGGTCTTCGCGCTGACCAACCGGGCGGCGGATTTCTTCCGTGAGCGGCTGGGTTACACGCAGGGATCGCCCGCGGATTTGCCGAAGGAGCGCCGTGACAAATACGAGGCCAGCGGACGCGATTCGCTGGTGTTCTTCCGGGCGCTGCCGGAGCCGGTGCTTGAGTGACGCATCGTCACACAGGCGGTGACGGATTTGTCATCATCGCGCTCTAGCAGCGGGAGGTGGCTGTTGGATGATGTCGTCGGTCGATTGTCGCGGAGGCGTGGATATGGGCGAAATCGCAAGCTGTGGCCGGATTTGGTGAGGCGGGTCGTGTGTTCTGTCACGGAAACGTCACGCTCGATTCATTGAGGACATCGGCATCCGGGGGAGAGTTCCGGACCGGTTTGCACCCGGTTGCCTCCCCATGCGTTTTTCTCCGGTTACGCTGTTTTCGAATCGTTCGTCGCTCGCCATCCTGGCGTGGGGCGCGCTCGCGCTTGTTGGTCACGCGCAGGATGCGGCTCCGGTTGCCGAGGCCCGTCCGATGTATATCCGTGAGTATCGGGTTCGCGGGGTGAAGAGCGGGGTGGTGGGGAGCGCGGAGGTGGGCGAGGCGGTGTATCCGTTCCTCGGGCCGGGGCAGATGCCGGCGGACGTGGACCGCGCGCGGGCGGCAGTGGAAAAGCTCTATCATGACAAGGGCTACCAGGCGGTGTCGGTGGGCATCCCGGTGCAGCAGATCAAGCGCGGGACGGTGATCCTGGAGGTGTCGGAAAACCCGGTCGGCCGGTTGCGGGTGAAGGGCGGTCAATACACCTCGCCGTCGCAGCTCAAGGGGATGGCCCCGGCGCTGGCGGAAGGGAAGGTGGTCAATTTCAACGAGGTGACGAAGAACCTCGTCTCAATGAACCAACTGGCGGGCCGCACGGTGACGCCGGAGCTGCGGCCGGGCGTGGAGCCGGGGACGGTGGACATCGACCTGAAGGTGAAGGACGAGCTGCCGCTGCACGGCAGTGTGGAGCTCAACAACCGCTACAGCGCGGACACCACCGAGCTGCGGCTCAACGGCGCGATCTCGTATGACAACCTGTGGCAACTCGGCCACGCGATGGGGCTGAGCTTCCAGGTGGCGCCGATGAACATCGACGACGCGAAAGTGTTCTCGGGTTACTACATGGCGCCGCTGCCGAACTCGGACGGCTGGAGCCTGATGCTGCAGGGCACGAAGCAGGACAGCAACGTCTCGACGCTCGGTGGCCTCGCGGTGGCGGGTCGCGGCGAGATCGTCGGGCTGCGCGCGCTCAAGACGCTGCCTCAGGGCAAGGACTTCTTCCAGTCGCTGAGCTTCGGCTTCGACTACAAGCACTTCGACGAGAACCTGACGTCGGGCGCCTCGACGGTGCAGACGCCGATCACCTACTACCCGCTGACGGCGCTCTACACCGCGTCGCTGAAGGGCAAGAGCGGCAAGACGGATTTCAACGGCGGGGTGACCTTGCACCTGCGCGGGCTCGGGGCCTCGGCCGATGAGTTCGACAACAAGCGCTACAAGAGCGAGGGCAGCTTCCTCTACTTCCGCGGCGATCTGTCGCGGACGCAGGACCTGCCGTATGGCTTGCAGGGTTTCGCCCGCGTGCAGGGCCAGATGTCGAGCCAGCCGCTGATCAACAGCGAACAGTTCGCGGCGGGCGGCCTCGGCACGGTGCGCGGCTACCTCGAAAGCGAGGCGCTGGGCGACGACGCGATCAGCGCGACGCTCGAACTACGGAGTCCGTCGTTGCTGGGCAGCGGCAAGGACGACGCGGAGAACGACTGGCGCTTCTACGTCTTCGGCGACGCGGGGTTCACCTCGATCCAGTCGCCGCTGCCCGGCCAGGACCCCGGCAGCAGCCTGCTGAGCGTGGGCCTCGGCACGCGCGGCCGCTTCTTCGACCACTACAACGGCTCGCTCGACGTCGGTCTGCCGCTGTTGCGCCGCTCCAACGGCCAGGACCGCCAGCCGCTCTACACCTTCCGCGTCTGGGGCGATTTCTAACCACCACGACCCTCTCCAGCTCCCTCTCTTCCTCTTGCTGAAAACCGCCAACTGAAAACCAGCAAACTTTCTTCCCATGCGCTTCCGTTCCTCCATCCTCCCCCTCCTCGCGACGCTCCTCGCGACGCTCCTCGCCCATCCCGTTTCCGCCGCTGAATCGAACTGGTGGAACAAGGAATGGACGCAGCGCCAGCCGGTGACCGTCGACGCGAAGGACGCGGGCGACGCCGGATCCGCCACGGTGCTGGTGCGCCTGCACGACGGCAACTTCCAGTTCGGCTCGGCGAAGGAGGACGGCAGCGACCTGCGCTTCATCGGCGAGGACGGCAAGGAGCTCGCCTACCAGATCGAGAAATACGACTGCGTGATGAACGAGGCCTTCGTGTGGGTGAAGGTGCCCGCGGTGAAGGGTGGCGCGGCGAAGTTCACGCTCTACTACGGCAATCCGAAAGCCGCGGCGGAAAGCGCCCCGGCCTACGACGCGGACACGGTGCTGGTCTACCACTTCGCCGACCGCGGCGCGGCCCCGGCCGACTCGTCGCCGGCGAAGAACAACGCGGAAAAGCCCGGCCAAGCCTCGGACGGGGCGGTGGTGGGCGGCGGCCTGCGGCTCGCGGCCGGGGAGCCGGTGAGCGTTCCGAACACGGCGACGCTCGAGTGGACGGCCAACCAGGCGCTGACCTGGTCGGCGTGGGTGAAGCCCGCCGCGCTGCGCCCGAACGCCGTGCTCTTCAGCCGCGACAACTTCCGCGTGCTGCTCGACGACGGCAAGCTGGTGGTCGACAGCAACGGCACCCGCAGCAGCGCCGGAGCCCCCATCGCCGCAGGAGCCTGGAGCCACGTTGCCTTCATCGCGGAGGGCGCGGTCATCAAGACCTACGTCAACGGCGTGGCCGCCGGATCGCTCGGCGCGGGCCTGCCCGCCAGCACGGCACCCTTGCTCATCGGCGGTGCCTCGGCCGCGGACCGCGCCACCGGCGAACTCGATGAACTGGAGATCTCGAAGGTGGCCCGCCCCGAAGGCTGGCTGAAGCTCGCGGCGCTCACCCAGGGCACCAGCGAGGCGGCGACCAAGGCGGTGGCCGTCGGCGAGGTCGAGGGCTCGGAAGGCGGGGCGAAGCACAGCGCGGCGCTCGAGCACATCATGCTCTTCGGCGACATCGCGAAGAACATGATGTTCGACGGCTGGATGGCCATCGGCGTGTGCGTGCTCATGATCGCCGTCGGCTGGACCGTGGCGGTGCAGAAATTCTTTTACCTCAACTCGATCCAGAAGGGCGGCAAGGCCTTCCTGTCGCAGTGGAAGAAGCTCTCCGGCGACCTCACCGCGCTGGACCACGGCGACCAGGACAACGTCAGCAGCTTCGGCGGCCTGGCCGACGCGAAGACGCTGGCGCTGGTGAAGCAATCTCCGCTCTACCACCTCTACCACATCGGCTCGGAGGAAATCCGCCACCGCCTGGAGCGGGACAAGACGCGCACCAAGGGCCTGTCCGGCCGCTCGATCGAGGCGATCCGCGCCAGCCTGGACGCCGGCCTGGTCCATGAGAACCACCACCTCGGCAAGGGCCTGGTGTTCCTCACCATGAGCATCGCGGGTGGCCCGTACGTCGGCCTGCTCGGCACGGTGGTGGGCGTGATGATCACCTTCGCCATCATCGCGAAGAGCGGCGAGGTGGACGTCAACTCGATCGCGCCCGGCATCGCCAGCGCGCTGCTCGCCACCGTGGCGGGCCTGATCGTCGCGATCCCGGCGCTCTTCATCTACAGCTACCTCAACAGCCGGATCAAAGAGAACATGGGGACGATGCAGGTCTTCATCGACGAGTTCATCGCGAAGATGGCCGAGTTCTACCCGCCCGCGGGCGAGTCCTCGCCGCACGCGCCGGTGCCCGCGACCGCCAGCCAGGCGCACGCCAACGCGCACCCGGTTCCCAAGACGCTCGAACCCGTCTGAAACAAATCGTCAGACCCTCCCTGCCTCATCAGACAGAATTAACGGAATTTTCAAAATTAACATCAGAAGGAAGAGCTTCTCATTGCCTCCCAGGCCGACGCCGGACTCTTCCCGTCAATTCTGAAAATTCTGTCAATTCTGTCCTAAACAACGCCGACCCACGCCATGCAAGCCGACGACGGAAAAAGCTACGACGACATCAACGTCACGCCGATGGTGGACCTCTACCTCGTGCTGCTGTTGATCTTCATCATCATGACCACCGCGGGCGTGAAGGGGACGAAGATCGACCTGCCTCGCGGCAGCAAGAGCCAGCCGAAGCTGGGCGGTCCGAAGACCCAGGCGATCACCGTGACGCCGGACGGCAAGATCCTGCTCAACACCACGCCGGTGACGCTGGCGGACCTGGAAAGCCGCCTCGGCACGCTTAAGTCGACCACGCCCGAGTTCCCCGTCGTCGTGCGCGGCGACCGCGCCGTGCAGTACCAGGGGGTGATGGACGTGCTGGATGTCCTCGGGCGGCTGGGGATCACCCAGATCGGCCTCGCGACGCAAGCGAAGTGAAGAAAGCACGAAGCACTAAATCCAAAATCCAAGACGAAGAGAAGAACCGCGGATCCGTTGTTACGACCCATCCAGTAGTTCCAGGCCCTCTCCCTCTTCTCTGATCACTGCCCACTGCCAACCGATCACTCTCTTATGAGCACCGAACTTCCAGACGAACCGAAGAAGAAGCCCTGGCTGCTGATCGCCGGGGCGGCTGTCGTCGTCCTTGCGGGCGGCGCGTTCCTGCTGGCCCCGAAGGCCGAGGAAAAGCCGAAGCCGCGGAAGGTGGACAACGTGGTCATCACGCTGGCCCCGCCGCCGCCGCTGCCGCCTCCGCCGAAACCGAAAGAAGAGCCGCCGAAGCAGGAGGAGGTCAAACAGGAGATGGTCAAGCAAGAGGCCATCGAGGACACCCCGCCGCCACCACAGGCGGAGCCCGAGCCCGCCCCCGCGTTGAGCACGAACCTCGAAGGCCCCGGCAACGACGGCTTCAACCTCAGCCACGGCAGCGGCAAGGGGCCCATCGGCCCCGGCGGCAATGGCACCGGCACCCTCGGCGGTGGCCGCGGCGGCAAGTATGACGCCTACTCGCGGATGGTGAACCGCGAGCTGGCCACCGCGCTGCGCAACGATCCGCGGACCCGCACGGCGACCTTCAGCGGCATCTTCCGCGTGTGGGTGGACGCCACCGGTCGCGTCACCCGGGCCAAGGGTCCCGACAACAACGCCACGGCCGTTCTCAACGGCTACCAGATGTCCGAAGCCCCGCAGCCGGGCACCCCGATGCCGATCTCGTTCAAGGTCTCGGCCACCAAGCCCGCCACCGCCTCGCGCTGAGTTTTTCCCCATCCGTCTTTCTTCCACGTTCCCATGTCCGTCCGTTCCATCCCCCTCCGTCTCGCGCCGCTGCTCGCGCTCGCCCTCCATCCGGCGCTCGCCGAGGACGAGTCCCTCGCGATCCCCTCGCTCGACCAGCTCCCCGCCGAAGGCGTCACCCCCGCGGAGGGTGAAGCTACTGAGTCTCCCGTAGGAAACGGCGAGGCCCCGTCCGACAGCGTGACGATCAACCTGATCCAGCGGCTGGTGGAGAAGGGCATCCTTTCGAAGGACGAGGCCCAGGGCATGATCCGCCAGGCCGAGGCCGATGCCACCCGCGTGCGCGCCCACCAGCGCGCCGAGATCCAGGCGGCCGTCCAGCAGGAGGCGCTTGCACCGGTGCAGGAAGGCGAGGTCGGCGTCACCTACATCCCGGAAACGGTCAAGGCGCAGATGCGCGAGGAGATCAAGCACGAGATCCTCACCGCGCCGCGTCCGCAGAACTGGGCCGCGCCCGCCGGCACCCCGGAATGGGTGCGCCGCTACAAGGTCTTCGGCGACATCCGCGTCCGCTCGGAAAACAGCCTGTTCCCCTCCGGCAACGACAACACCGGCGCGTTCCCGAACTTCAACGCCATCAACACCGGCTCGCCCTTCGACACGATGGGCACCCAGTTCTCGCCGCAGTACAACGTCGACCAGGACCGCCAGCGCTTCCGCCTGCGCGCGCGCGTGGGTGCCGAGATCGACCTCGACGACGGCTTCACCGCCGGCCTGCGCCTCGCCACCGGCGAGAACAACTCGCCGACCTCGCCCAACCAGAGCCTCGGCGCCGCGGGCAACGGCCAGGGCGGCAACTTCAGCAAGTACGCCATCTGGATCGACCGCGCCTTCCTCAGCTACCACTTCGGCGAGGACAACTGCTACGACGCGAACCTCTACGCCGGCCGCTTCGACAACCCGTTCTTCAACACCGACATCGTCTGGGACGACGACCTCGGCTTCGACGGCTTCGCGGCCAAGGGCAAGTTCCGCTTCAACGACGACATCAAGGTCTTCGCCACCGCCGGTGCCTTCCCGATCTTCAACACCGACTTCAACTTCTCCTCGAACCGTCCCGACAAGTTCGAGAGCACGGACAAGTACATCTACGGCGGCCAGATCGGCGTGGAGTGGAAGATCGCCGAGAAGCTCACCGGCAAGTTCGGCGTGGCGTTCTACGACTTCGACGGCGTGAAGGGCAAGCTCTCGACGCCCTACGTCCCGCTCACCAGCAGCGACGCGGGCGACACCGACGGCCTGCGCCCGTCCTTCGCGCAGAAGGGCAACACCTACATGGCGCTGCGCAACATCCTGCCCGATCCCTCCAACGGCAACGGCACCACCAACCAGTGGCAGTACTTCGGCCTGGCCTCGCCGTTCCGCGAACTCACCGCCACCGGCCGCCTCGACTACGACGGCTACGAACCGGTGCGTGTCTCGCTGGTCGGCGAATACGTCAAGAACCTCGGTTTCGACGAGGCGTCCGTCGCGCAGTTCGCGGTCAACAACAAGGGCCCGGGCGGCGTCTATGAAGGCGGCGACACCGCGTGGATGGTCAACCTGATCGTGGGCGACGCGGCGCTGGAGAAGTTCGGCGACTGGCAGACCTACCTCGGCTACCGCTACGTCGAGAGCGACTCGGTGGTCGACGGCCTGACCGACTCGGACTTCGGCGGCGGTGGCACCAACCTCAAGGGTTTCACGCTCGGCGCGAACTTCGCCTTGAGCAAGGCGGTTCGCCTCGGCGCGCGCTGGATGAGCGCCGACCAGATCGCCGGGCCGACCTACCGCAACGACATCCTTCAAATCGACCTCAACGCCAAATTCTAAATCCGCGAAGCGGCTGAACCACGAAGACGGCGCGGCCGGAGAATCCAGATTCCAGAGTCCAGAAACCAGACAAGAGGAAGACCCCGGCGATCGGCTCTGCCTCTGAAATTTCAAATCTCAGATTTCAAATACCAAAGCCACCTCCGGCCCACCGTCCCGCTCCCCACCATCCCTCTGCTTCCGCCTCTTCTCTGGATTCTGGTTTCTGGACTCTGGTCTCTCGGCTTAGCCGCTCCTCCCTCGACTCCCAACTTTGAACACCATGCGCACTCTCCTCCTTCTCCTCGCCCTCGCGCTGCCGCTGGCCGCGGCCCCCGCCGAAGGCCCCAGCCCCGCTGAAACCAAGCTGCGTGAAACGCTCAAGGCGACCATGCTCCAGCTCCGCACCGCCGAGGCCGACAAGGCCAACCTGCAGGCGGAAAAGGACGTCAACGACGCCAAGGTCAAGGAGCTCGCCGCGCAGGTCGACAAGCTCACCAAGCAGGCCGCCGCCGACCAAACCACCGCGAAGAAACAGATCGAGGACCTCACCGGCAAGAACGCCGCGCAGGAACAGCTCATCGGCAAGTTCAAGGAAGCGCTGGAAAAGTGGAAGGAAGGCTACGCCAAGGCCAGCGGTGTCGCCAATGCCAAGGAAGCCGAGCGCTCGAAACTCAGCGACCAGAACGCGATCCTGCGCCGCAAGGTCGAGGACCAGCGTGCCAAGAACGTGGCGCTGGCCAAGACCGCGAACGAGATCCTCGACCGCTATTCCAAGTTCGGCGTGGGCGAAGCGCTGTCGGCGCGCGAGCCGTTCACCGGCATCACCCGCGCGCGTCTGGAGGCGCTGGTGCAGGACTACTCGGACAAGATCGAGGACAACCGTCTCAAGCCCGAGCCCGCCCCGGCGAAGAAGGACCAGTCGCAGAAGAAGGCTGAACCCGCCAAGGCCACCGCTCAAAACACCGCACCGTGATGAAATTCATCCGCCCGCTTTCCATTCCGATGATGGGGCTTTGGGCCCTGGGGCTTTCTCCGGACGGAGCCGCCGCGGACACCACCGCGAAAGCCACCACCGGAGGTGTGGTGGCCCGCATCGGTGAGACCGAGGTGGGCGAGGACGAGGTCCGTGCCACGCTGGAAGGTCTCGATGAACGCGAGCGTGCCACGGTGGCCAAGGACCCGGCCCTGCTCAACCAGGTGGTGCGCTCGATGTTGATCCAACGGCTGGTGCTGAAGCAGGCATCGGAAGAGCAGTGGGACAAGCGTCCCGAGGTGTCCGCCCAGGTCGAGCGTTCCCGCCGCAGCACGATTACCGAAGGCTATCTCCGCTCGTTGGCGGAGAAGAGCAGTGCCACTCCGTCGGATAGCGAACTCCGCCAGTCCTACGAGGCTGCGAAGGACTCGCTGCTGGTGCCGAAGCAATACCAGCTTGCCCAGGTCTTCATCGCCGCTCCGCAGGACGGCGGAAAGGACACCGAGGCGAAGGCCAAGGCGAAACTCGACACCGTGGTGAAGGGCTTGTCCCGCGCCGGTGCCGATTTCGCCTCCATCGCTCGCCTCAACAGCGACGAGCCGGACAGTGCGGCGAAAGGCGGCGAGATCGGATGGCTGCTGGAGAAGCAAGTCCAACCCGAGATCCGCGCCAAGGTCGCCACTCTGGCGAAAGACGCCACGACCGCACCGATCCGCCTGCCGGACGGCTGGCACATCGTGAAGGTGCTCGATGTGAAGGACGCCTACACGCCCGGGTTCGAGGAGGTCCGCGAACGCCTCGCCGAGAAGATCCGCACCGAGCGGACCAAGGCCGCCACCCAGGCCTATCTCGCGAAACTCATCCAGGAGAATCCCGTGGTCATCAACGAGATCGCCCTTTCGAAACTCGCCGCGCCCGCCAAGCCCTAACGCTTTTCGTAACGCTTTTCTGAACGTCCCCGGTGGCGACCACCGGGGCATCCGCTTGTACCCGCCATGAAGCCCCGCCGCTATTTCATTCCCCGCCGTTTCGCCCGTCGTCATGCCATCCATTTCGGTGTCGTCTGCACGCTGGCCACGACCATTGTCGTCCGGGGCGGTGACCTTCTGAGAGGCGGGGCCGCCACGAACGCGTTGCCGCCGGGGGCGACCGCGACCACCAATACCCCGGCGCCGATCACGGCGAGCGCGGCGGGCAGCCCGAGCGACACGCTGGCGAAGACCACCCAGGCGATCCAGGCGGTGCAGGCGATGCAGACCGCGGCGCGGAATCTGGCGAAGAACAACGGCTCGAACAACCTCGGCCAGAATCCGAACAATCCCTCCCAGCTCCTGCCGGACGTTCCAGACGGTCTGGCGGCAGGTGGTTTGGAAGTGGATCCGCGCGTTCCCACCGACTCCACCCTGTGGCAGGGCGCGAACCTCCCCGTGCAGAGCACGACCAGTGGCGGCACCGTGCAGGTCACCGTCAAGCAAACCGCCCAGCAGGCGCTGCTGAACTGGAAGACCTTCAACGTCGGAAAGAACACCAAGCTTACCTTCGATCAGAGCGACGGCGGCAGCAACGTCGGCCAGTGGATCGCCTTCAACAAGGTCAACGACCCCACCGCCAATCCGACCCAGATCCTCGGGACGATCGAGGCTCCGGGACAGGTCTACATCATCAACCGCAACGGCATCATCTTCGGCGGCAGCTCGCAGGTGAACACCCACGCGCTGGTGGCCTCGACCCTGCCGATCAACGCGACCCTGGTGCAGAACGGCCTGCTCAACAACCCGGACCACCAGTTTCTCTTCGACGGTCTCGACAAGGGCGCGTCGGATGACATCGAGGCGACCACGAAATTCGGTGATGTGATCGTGCAAGCGGGTGCCACCATCACGGCTCCCTCGTCCGCCGCGCACGTCGGCGGTCGTGTGATGCTGGTGGGGCCGAATGTCACGAACAACGGCACCATTTCCACTCCGGACGGCCAGACGATCCTCGCCGCGGGCCTCCAGGTCGGGATCGTGGCGCACGACAGCTCCGATCCCTCCCTCCGGGGTATCGACGTGGTGATCGGCGCGGTGGTCGATCCGGCGTCCTCGTTGGCAGCCTACGCGGGCACCTCCACCAACACCGGTCTTATCGATTCCGCGCGTGCCAGCATCACGATGGCGGGCAAGACGGTGAACCAGATGGGGGCCATCGCCAGCACGACTTCCGTGTCGTTCAACGGCCGCATCGACCTGCTCGCGAGCTACGACGCCGTGGCGAACCTGGTCTACGATCCGACCAACAGCAGCTTCGGCCCGGCGTTCCTCAACAAGTCGACCGGCAACGTGACGCTCGGCGAGGACAGCGTGACCCGCATCCGGCCGGAATACGAGAGCACCGACAAGGTGGTTGGCAGCGTGCTGGCTTTGCCTTCTCAGGTCAACATCACCGGGAACCAGGTTCATTTCGACAACGGTGCGACCTTGGTCGCGCCCGGCGCGAACGTCACCGTCAACGCGGGCAAGTGGCTGACGATTCCCGCGGCCAGCTCGACGGGGACGACGATCTATTCCTTCGTGCGGGCCGATGGCCGGATCGATCTGGATCCCGGAGCGGTGATCGATGTCTCGGGCTCCCGTGATGTGGCATCCTCCGTGACTTCGAACATCGTGGAGGTGCAGTTGCGCGGCAACGAGCTGGCCGATTCGCCGCTGCTGAGGGATGGCGCGCTCCGCGGTGCGACGCTCTACGTCGATATCAGCCAGACCGGCACCTACAATGGCAAGACGTGGGTGGGCACGCCGTTGGCGGACGTTTCCGGTTATGTGAATCTGGTCCAGCGGACGGTGGGCGAACTGACCGTGGCGGGCGGAACCGTGAAGCTCAACGCGGGCGAGGCGGTGGTGATCCGCGACGGTGCGACCGTGGACGTTTCCGGCGGTTGGGTGAACTATGCCGGGGGCATCGTGAACACGTCCAGGGTGGTCGCGGGCGGAAAGATCTTCGATGTTTCGAAAGCGACGCCGGATCGCGTCTATGATGGCGTGTATCTCGGTGGAAACACGGTGACCCACTCGAAGTGGGGAGTCACCGAGCAGTACACCAATCCGCTTGCCGCCGATGGATCCCGTTATCAGGAAGGGTTCACCCAAGGGGGCGGAGGTGGCACCCTGAACATCGCCGCGTCCTCGATCGTGCTGGATGGTGGCCTGAAGGGATCGACGTTCACCGGTCCGCAGCAGCGCCTGGTGGCACCGCGGGCTTCCGTGCTGAACCTTTCCTGGACGGCGGAGCACATCGTGGGCAACACGGCCTACACGTTCTCGCCCGCCGCACCGACGATCACGTTCTCCGACTCCCTCCAGCAGGCGAAGGTGGGGGACTATGAGGTGAATGGTTCCGGCGTTCCGGTGGCGCTTCCCTCGGATCGGGTGGAGGATGTCGTGCTCTCGTCCTCCATTCTGGGTGCCGAGGGTTTCGGGTCGCTGGCGATCACCAATCCGGATGGCGACATCAAGGTGGAGAGTGGAGTGGCGCTGATGGCGGCTCCAAAGGGTTCCATCAGCTTTTCCGGGGCGAACATCGAGATCGATGGGGCGTTGGTCGCGCCGGGCGGTAGCCTGTCGCTGACCGCGTACAACCTGTCTCCGTCGGAGATAGAACTGCTGCGTTTGAACGGCGGCTGGGCGGTGCCTGCCGCGGAGGCGGACCGCGGTCATTTCTCCCTCGGTTCTGGAGCGGTGCTGTCGACCGCCGGTCTGATCACCGATGAACGCAACCCGGTGCCGACGGCGACCGGGACGCCGGTGGTGAACACCGGCGGCACCATTACGGTCCAGTCGTTTTCCGCGGATCTGGCGACCGGGTCGCTGATCGATGTGTCCGGTGGTGTGCAGGTGGGGGCGACGGGCAAGGTGACCTATGGAAACGGCGGTGCGATCACCCTGGCCACCGGTCGTGACGTTACGCTGCCATCCGTTGCCGGAGGCGGGCTGACGTTGGGGTCGACGCTGAAAGGATACTCGGGAGCCAAGGGTGGATCGCTGTCGATCCAAGCGATGGGCATCCAAGTGGGAGGGACGGCATCGGCGGGCACTGGACTGCTGCTCGATGCATCGTTTTTCGATCAAGGCGGGTTCTCGTCGTTCTCGCTGGCTGGGATTGGCCGGGCGACGGGAACGTTCGAGGATCCGGTGCCGGGGCTGGTGATCGCGGGTGGCACCGTGATCAAGCCCACGGTGACGAGTTGGGTCGCATCCGGAATCGGCACCGATGGTCCGGTGACCTTGACCAGCTACGTCAAGCCCGAGGGGCTGAGTTCGCCGTTGAGTCTTTCCTTCTCCGCGGTGGGCTATGTGGATGACGCCAGCCAGGTGCCCCTGGTGCGTGGTGACCTCGTCATGGAAGCCGGCTCCTCCGTGGATGCCGGCGCGCTCGGAAGCGTGACGCTCAAGGGTGACACGGTGGAGGTGCACGGCTCCGTGAAAGCGGCGGGCGGCACGATCCAGGTGAGCGGGGCCGGCAAGCTGCCGGTGCTGACCGATCCGCTGGCTCCGGGCACCACCGTCTGGCTGGCATCGGATGCGCGTCTGGATGCGTCCGGTGCCACCTTGCTCATTCCCGATTCCTTCGGGCGGCGCCGTGGAGCCGTCCTCGCGGGCGGCAAGATCACCGTGTCTGGAAACCTGGTGGCGGATCAGGGCGCGGTCGTGGATGTCTCTGGCGCCAGCGGCACGCTCGACTTGTTGCCTGGCGAGTCCGGAGGTTCTCTTTCGGATCTGGCCAGCGGGGTCAGCGGCACGACCAGCAAGCCCTACAATACCCGCGGCAAGAGCACGGTGGTGGCCAGCAGCGGTGGCACGATCACGCTTTCCGGCGGGCAGATGTTGCTCACGGATGCCACGCTGAAAGGGCAGGCCGGTGGGGCGACCGCCGCGGGGGGCACGCTGCAGGTCTCGTCCGGACGCTTTTATCCGACCGGCACCTTGTCCTCGCCGTTCGACCCGACGCTCTCGGTCGTGAACGATGGGTCGGTGATTCCGGGCACGATGGGCCATGGGATCGGAGTCCAGATGGTGGCGGACGGCAGCGGTCTTTCCGGCGGCGGCCGGTTTGCGGCGTCGTCGTTCGAGCAGGGTGGATTCTCCAATTTGGATCTGGGAGGCGTGGTGAAGTTCTCCGGAGCCGTGGACATCCATGCCAAGGGCCGGATCACGGCGGGTACCGGCCCGGCGTTGTATGCGGACTCCACGGTCACCCTCGATGCTTCGCGCGTGGTGCTCGGAGTGACGAACCAGTTGCCGCTGACTCCGACGGAAGAGGCGAGTTTCCGTTTCCTCAACAGCCAGGGCCAGGAGGTTTTCCTCGCGCCGAGCCACGGCGCCGGTGAATTGACGGTGTTCGCCGATCTCATCGACGCGGGCTATCTCTCCCTGCAAGGCATCGGCAAGGCCGACCTCATTGCGGACGGCGGGGATATCCGGGGCAATGGCACGCTGGAGATCGCCGGTGACCTGGGTCTGAAGGCTGCGCGGATCTATCCTCCCACCGCGTTGAAGTTCACGATCGCGGCGTTCGATTACCAGGTTGGTAGTACGTTGCACAAGGGATCGGTCACGATCGAAAAGTCGGGCACGAAAGGGCTGCCGCTGTCGGCGGGCGGTTCGTTGTCGGTGTATGCCTCCACGATCCACCAGAGCGGAAACCTGCTCGCGCCGTTCGGCACCATCCAGCTTGGATGGGATGGATCGGGAACCGCTCCCACGGATGTCCTGTCCGGCGGGACGTTTGCCAAGACGGACTCGTTGGTCTTGGGTGCAGGGAGCCTGACCTCGGTGTCGGGCATCGATCCGATCACCGGCAAGGGCGTGATCATTCCCTATGGCGTCAGCCTGGATGGAACCACCTGGCTGGACCCACGGGGCGTGGACATCACCTCGACGGGGGTTCCGCAGAAATCGATCAAGCTGGCGGGTGCCTCCGTGACCACGGAGGAGGGCTCGAAGATCGATACCCGCGGTGGTGGGGACCTGCTCGCCTACCGTTGGGTGCAGGGTCTCGGCGGCAGTACGGACATCCTCGCGTCCACTGGCAGCTTCGCGGTGATTCCGGGGTATGATTCCTCCTTTGCTCCCTACGCGCCCTTTGGGCAGAACTCGTCCTTGTCCGGCAATGCCGGCTACGTGAACAGCACCCTGCAGGTCGGTGACCAGGTGCATCTCAATGGTGGTGGTGGCTTGCCCGCGGGAACCTACACGCTGCTCCCGGCGCGCTATGCCTTGTTGCCCGGCGCTTTCCTGGTGACCCCGCAATCGGCTGCGGCCATCGGCACCGTGCCGATGGCGGATGGATCGGCGCTGGTGTCGGGCGCGCGCTTCAATGGCTTGCAGGAAGGGCTTGAAATGCCGGTGATCGAAACCCGGTTCGAGGTGGCCTCCGCCCAGACAGTGTCGAAGCGGGCGGAATACACCAAGCTGCTTGCCAACACCTTCCTCACCACCACCGGTGGACTGCGCCTGCCGGGCGATTCCGGGCAACTGGTGCTCGCTGCGACTCAGACGATGGCCATCGCCGGCCAGGTGGCCTCGGCTGCCTCCGGGAATTTCCGTGGCGGCTTGATCGATATCAGCAGCCCGCTGGACATTGTGATTTCGGGCGGCGGGACGACCGCTGCTCCCGGTAGCCTCGTGCTTGACTCCACCCTCCTTTCCGGATTCGGGGCGGAAAGCCTGCTCATCGGCGGCTACCGCGAAACCACCAGCGAGGGCACGAAGGTTACGGTCACGACGACGAACCTCACACTCGACAACGCGGGGTCTCCCTTGACGGGTTCGGAAATCATCCTCGCTTCGAAAAACGAGCTGAACGTCGAGGATGGTGCGTCCGTCCAGCAGTCCGGCAAGGTTCCGGCTGGGGATACCTTGATCTTCGGTGATGCGGCGGTGACCGGAAGCGGTAACGGAGCGTTGCTGCGGCTTGGTGGCGCGAACGCGTCCTCGATCATCCGCCGTGGCGTGGTCGTGGGCACGGGCACCACGTTGGATGTCGGGGCGAATGTCGTGCTCAAGGGCAATGGCCTCGCGCTCGATTCGACCTCGAAGACGTTGCTGGCCTCGAACGCGACGCTTGAGGCGAAATCGCTTTCGCTGAGCAGCGGTCATGTGAGCCTCCTGCTCGATCCCGCGATCACTCCGGGACCTGATGCGGGCCTGGTGCTGGCGGGCTCCACGCTGGCTTCGCTTTCCAGCGCCGGTTCGTTCGCGCTGGCCAGCTATTCGTCGCTCGATCTCCTCGGCGCGGGCAGCGTCGGTGAAGTGGGGGTGGGCGGCAGGCCGGTCATCGACACACTCGTTCTGCGAGCGTCGGAGATCCGCGGACTGCAGAACGGCGGTGGCGAGGTGGACTTCCACGCGAAGACGATCTCGATCGACAATCTTCCAGGCGGCACGGCTTCGGCTGCCTCGCTTTCTTCCGCGGGCAAGCTCGCGTTCCATGGCGACTCCATCCTGCTGGGCACGGGTGCCACGGTGGTGAAGGGATTCACGGACGTGGAACTCGATGCGACCAAGGGGGGGCAAACCACCGCGACTGGAGGGTTCCACGTCACTGGCAATCTCAAGATCGATGCCCCGGTGGTCTATGCCGCGAATTCCGTGGTCTATGGGATCAAAGCGGACGGTTCGCTGACGGTGGCAAACAGTGGCGGCGCTGGCACGGTTTCCGGTGCCGGTCTTGGCTCCTCACTCACCTTGGAAGGCAGCAGCGTGGCAATCGGCTCCCGTATCGTGCTTCCGAGCGGGGAGGTGAAAGTTCACGCGACCGGAGCGGGCGGCGACGTGTCCGTGACGGGCTCGATTGACGCCGGTGGACTCTCGCGCCGCTTCAAGGATGTGGTGAAATACACCAGCGGCGGGCGGATCAGCCTCGTGTCCGATGCGGGTAATGTGATCCTCGCGACCGGCGGCAATCTCGAAGTTGGAGCCCAGGCGGGCGGCGGCGATGCCGGGTCGCTGGTGGTATCGGCAGCGCATGGCACCGCCTCGCTGCTGGGTGGTGTTTCCGGTGTGGCGGCCAAGGGGGCCGGCGGCTCCTTCTCGCTGGACACCGGCAGCCTGCCCACGCTGGCGGTGCTGGCCGACAAATTGAACGCCGCAGGCTTCAACAATACCCGCTCGATCCGGGTCCGCACCGGAGACGTGCTGGTGGATGGCATCTCGACGGCGGGACACTTCGACCTTTCCGCGGATGTGGGTGCGTTGCTCGTCACGGGCACGATCGATGCCTCCGGCAAAACCGGCGGCTCGATCGCGTTGAGCGCATCGCGCGGCGTCACGCTCGCGTCCGGTTCGCTGCTGGATGTTTCAGGAGTGGGCTTCGATTCCGCGGGCAAGGGCGGCTCGGTCTCGTTGGAGACCCGTGGTGCGAACGGCGGGACGATTGCGATCCAGGCCGGATCGGTCATCGATCTCGGCGTGGATGCCAAGACCGCGACCAGCGCGTCCCTCGGAAAGTTCACCGGCACTCTGCATCTGCGCGCGCCACAGAACGCGGGTGCCACCGATCTCGCGGTGGGAGCGATCGATGGTGAGATCCGGAATGCATCGAGCATCCTGGTGGAAGGTTACAAGATTTACGATCTGACCGGCAGCGGGGTGATTTCCACCACGGTCAAGAACCAGGTCATGGCGAATGGCATCGCGTTCACGGCGAACTCGGCGGCCATCGAAAGCCGCCTGTTGCTTCACAATGCATCTCTGGGTGCGGCGCTCACGGTCCGTCCGGGCGCCGAGATCGTGAACTCCACCGGCGATCTGACGCTGGGCACCGCGACGTCCCAGGCCTCGGCGGGGGATTGGAATCTCTCGACCTTCCGTTTCGGCCCCGATCTGGTGCCGGGCGTGCTGACGTTGCGCGCCGCGGGCGATCTGGTGTTCTACAACTCGCTCAGCGACGGATTCACCGCCAGCACCTACCTCTCCGCGCTTCAGGCGCGCAACGGGGCGCTGCCGATGAACTCGCAATCGTGGTCGTACCGCCTCGTGGCGGGTGCCGATCTTTCCGCGGTGGACTACGACCGCGTGTTGCCGATGGAAAGCCTCGCGAGCGGGAAGGGTTCGCTGCTGTTGGGCAAGAACGCCTACAACGCCTCGGTGTCCTCCGGCAGCGGAACCACCTCCACGGCGGTGACGTCGGCCGCGTTGAATTCCACGGCCAGCAATCCCGGTTGGTTCCAGGTCATCCGCACCGGCAGTGGTGACATCGACATTGCCACCGGCCGGGACATCCGTTTGCTCAACCCGTTTGCCTCGATCTACACCGCAGGCACGCTGGTGGAGGATGCGACCCTGGGCGGCACCTTTGTCGTGCCGAAACCGAGCTTGTTCGGCCCCACCAACGCCCCGGGCACCCTGGGGGCGGTCCAGCAAACGACGGCATCGGCGGTTCAATACACCGTGGGTGGCGGCAACGTGAACCTCTACGCGGGGAACGACATCATCCATTTGACCCTCAATACGCAGGGCCAGTTGATTCAGGATTCCCAACGGCAGATGCCGAACAACTGGCTCTATCGCCGTGGATATGTGGATGCCGCGGGCAACTCGGTGACCACGCATTACGGCGAAGATGGTTCGACCACCTGGTGGGTGGATTTCACCAACTTCTTCGAGGGCATCGGCGCGCTCGGCGGCGGCAACGTGACCTTGGTGGCAGGCCGCGACGTGAGCAATGTCGACGCGGTTGCCCCGACGAACGCCCGAATGCCCAAGGGCCTGGCCGATGAAGCGAAGCTGGTGGAGCTGGGTGGTGGCGATGTGACGGTGAAGGCCGGTCGGAACATCGATGGTGGAGTTTATTATGTGGAACGCGGACACGGCACCTTGAGCGCCGGGGACGACATCATGACGAACTGGACCCGCAGTCCCTCCCTGACGACGCTCAAGACACCAGCGGATATCCTCGATTCCGCCACATGGCTGCCGACCACCCTGTTCCTTGGCAAAGGCACCTTCGACGTCGCAGCTGGCGGTGATGTCCTGCTGGGACCGGTGGCGAACACGTTCCTGCTGCCGCAGGGCTTCAACAACAGCTTCTGGTACAAGACCTACTTCTCGACCTACGGCGAGGATAGCGGCGTGTCCGTGGAATCACTCGGCGGAGACATCACCATCCGCGCCGGGGTTTCGCTGCCCGATACCAACACGGCCAGCCCGGTGGTGCCGACCTTGCAGGCATGGTATGACCGTGTGCTCCGCCTCGGGCCCCGCCTCGCGCCCACCGCGTCGACCAACCAGCCGTGGCTGCTGCTGGCGGAAAGTTCGGTCACTCCATTCTCGAAAGCTTTCGGCCTGATGCCGGGAACCCTCCATGCCGCGTCCTTCTCCGGGGATATCAACATCGTGGGGAACCTCACGTTGTCGCCCTCGAAGACCGGCACGGTGGAGATGCTCGCGGGTGGTTCGATCAGCGGTCTCCAGATCGCGGGGTCCACCACGTTCGGTTCGCAGTCGGTCCATGTCTGGGCTTCCGGCCAGATCAATCTGTCCGATGCCGATCCATCCTTGATCTACAACGTCGTTCATCCGTTCGCCTACCAGAGTGTGTCGGGCAACGTGCTGGCGAAGGCGAGAACCACGGAGAACAACTTCCTCTCGTCGTTCGACGCCCTGTTCACGGAGACGGGATCCACGAACGGCGGACTCCAGCAAAAGCAGGCGCTCCACATGAAGGGGCTGCTGCACGAGGGTGATACCGAGCCGGTCCGGATCTACGCCGAAGAGGGCGATATTTCCGGCTTCACCCTGTATTCGGCGAAGTCCGCCCGGATTCTCGCTGGCGAGGATATCCGCGACATTTCGTTCTATCTTCAGAACGTTTCCGCGAGCGACGTCAGCGTGGTGGCCGCGGGCCGGGACATCGTCGCCTACGACATGGGAACCGCGGACCGGATCCAATCGATCTCGAACGGCAATGCGATCACCTCCGACCTTTCGCCCGCCGGAGACATCCAGATCTCCGGCCCGGGCACCCTGGAGGTGCTGGCGGGTCGGAACTTGGATCTGGGTATTGGCGCGAACAACGCCAATGGCACCGGAACCGGCATCACCAGCATCGGCAACGGCCGAAACCCGAACCTTCCGTTTGACGGCGCTTCCATCATCGCGGCGGCTGGCATCGGGGACGCGATGTCGCTGGACACGAGCCATGCGGATTTCGCCTCGTTCATCACGAAGTTCGTGGAGGCGGGTGACGGCCCCGCGCATCTGAAGGAGCTGGGAGTTACCTCGGCGGAGTTCGGCGCAATGGACTCCGAAAGCCAGCGTCAGGTGGCGCTGCAGGTGTTCTTCCTCGTGCTCCGCGATGCGGGCCGGAACCACAACAAGGCGGATAGCGCGGGCTTCGGCAACTACGACGCGGGCAAGGAGGCCATCGCCACCTTGTTCCCGGGCAACGACTGGGCCGGGGATATCAACACTCGCTCGCGTGACATCCGCACCCGCAGCGGGGGAGACATCACGCTGCTTGCTCCCGGCGGTTCGCTGTCCCTGGCGACGACGGTCATCGGCAGCCCCCTCGCGCCTCCGGGTATCATCACCGAGGCGGGTGGAAACATCTCCGTGTTCACCAACCTCAATGTTGACCTCGGGATCTCCCGTATCTTCACCCTCCGCGGTGGCGATGAGATCATCTGGTCCACCAAGGGCAACATCGCGGCCGGTTCCTCGTCGAAGACGGTGCAGTCCGCTCCGCCTACCCGAGTGCTCATCGATCCGCAGAGCGCCGATGTGAAGACCGACCTGGCTGGCTTGGCCACGGGCGGCGGCATCGGCGTGCTCTCCACGGTGCAAGGAGTGGCTCCCAGCGACGTCGATTTGATCGCACCCGAAGGCACCATCGATGCCGGTGACGCGGGCATCCGCGTGTCCGGTAACCTCAATATCGCCGCGGCGGTGGTGGTGAACGCGGGCAATATCTCCGTGGGTGGCAGCAGTTCCGGCGCGCAATCGGTGTCGGTGTCCGGACCGGGGCTTGGTTCCCTGACCAGCGCCTCCAACACCAGTGCGGCGACCACGGCGGCCGCGACGGAGCCTGGTGCCCGTCAGAACGATGCGCCGGTGGCTGCTGAAACCATGCCGTCCATCATCGTGGTGGAGGTGATCGGCTATGGTGGATCGGATGAATCGGATTCGGAGCCGGGCAGTGGAGATCCGGAGAAGGACAAGAAGCCCGCGGATGCGGTGGACGCACCTGCACCTTGAGCCGGCCGATGGTTTGCCGCGATTGACCATTGATATGAAAAGCCTCCGGTTCACCGACCGGAGGCTTTTTCTATGATCACCATTGTTCTGTTGGAGTGTGTGGCGGGGGATCGGCGGATTGTCACATGGGGTCGTCGCGATGGTGACGAATCCGTCAGCGTAGAGTGCTTTGCGGGTCGTTCAGGAGGGTATCACGCTGCGGGCTCGAATCACCGAACTCCTCATGCCCAAGTCCATTTCCTCACTCGCTTCCGCCATGCTGATGCTCGGCGTGTTTTCCCCCTCGGTTGCCAGTGCCGCCGCGCCCACCTACGTCCAAGGCGACGTGCTGATGGGTTTCCGGGCCACGGGAGGGCTCAATGCTTCCACCTGTTACGTGGTGAACCTCGGCCACGCTTCGTCGTTCCGTGATGGATTGATCAGCGGCACGGTCACCATTCCGGGCAATATCGCGACAGACCTCTCCACCATCTACGGCGCGAACTGGCGCACGCGGACGGACCTCTTCTGGGGGGTCGCTTGCAGCCCCAGCAACATTTCGACGACGACGGTCAACGGCGATCCTGGCAGAACGGTTTATGTTTCCATTCCAGGAGGAGGCGTTGGCGATGGTCCGGCAATCAACACGTCCCTCCGGACGACGGTGTCCACCAAGATGGTTGCTTTGGAAAGTGGTACCACCGGGTTCACGTCCTATCAGGCCACCGCGAACAGCACGGTGGCGGTGAGTCAGGGAACGGGTGACGCCAACAGTTGGGCGAGTTTCATGGATGGCGGTTCAAACGGTGGCGCGATTGATTTCGGCGCCTTTTCGGAAATGGAGGGCCTGCCGACCCAGTCGCTCGGCCTCTACCGTCTGACCTCCACGTCGGCAGGTGCATTTGTCGGCCAGTTCTCGATCAATGCGTCCGGTCAGGTTTCGTTCACGCCTGCCAGCACCGGTACCAGCTACAGCACGTGGGCTGCTACGAACGCGGGCGGCCAGGCGGCCAATCTCGATTATGACGGCGACGGTATCAGCAACGGTGCGGAATTCTTCATGGGTACCGCCGGCAACGGGTTCACGGCTGCCCCGGCGGTGGTGTCGGGTGGTGTCACCTGGCCGCGTGCCTCGGGCACCACGATCACGGCGTTCAAGGTCCAGAAATCGGCGGACTTGTCGATCTGGACCGATGTCGCCAACGGCGACTCGGCCCTGACGATCACTGGTTCCTCCGTGCATTACACGATCCCGACCGGGCAATCCAAGCAGTTCGTCCGTTTGGTGGTGACTCCGTGACGGGTGTGGGCGGGTCTTACGTCGAAAATAGTAGGAAGACTTCGGGTTACGATATTGTTGCTGTGATTCTCTACGCGGATTGACCGGCCTCTCCTATGGACTCGGTCGGCCGGAACTCCGGTTCCAGCGCCAATCGATTCCAACCATTCCATAATCCATGAAGCTCAATATCCTCCCAAATGCGGTGTCCCTCCTCGGGATGCTGTGCTTGGCCGGCGCCGCCAATGGCGCGCTGGTCAGCTACACCCAGGGCGACCTGCTGGTCGGTTTCCGCGCCACCAGTGGTGTGGGTGCCAACACGAACTACGTCGTGAACCTCGGTTCCGCGGCCGATGTGCGTGACGGCACTCTCTCCGGCACGATCAGCCTCGGCGACCTCAACACCGACCTCACGGCGATCTACGGTGCCGACTGGGCCACTCGTGACGACCTCTACTGGGGGATCGCTGGCAGCCCGTCGAACGTGGTGACGGTCAACGGCGACGCTTCCAAGACCGTTTACGTTTCCGTAGCCAACGGCGGACCGGCCGATGGTCCGCTGATCGGTAACTCGCTCCGCACCACGGTCTCCACCAAGATGACAGGCATGGAACAGGGCACGGTTGGTTTCAGTTCCTACCAGGCTTCCGCCAACAACTCGCGCGCCGCGATCCAGTCGGCCTCCGACGCGAGCAGCTGGTCCAGCTACATGAACGGTGGCTCGAACGGCGGTGCGATCGACTTCGGTGCTTTCTCCGAAATCGAAGGCCACGTGTATGACTCGCTGAGTGTCTACCGACTCACCTCTCCGACCTCGAGCACGCTCGAGGGCACCTTCACCCTTAGCTCCGGTGGCGCGATTTCCGCCGTGCCTGAGCCGACGTCCGCCCTGCTGGCTGGTCTTGGTGTCGCCGTCGCCGGCTTCCGTCGCCGCCGCAGCGCCTGATCCCGCGTGTTCATCCCCCTCTGTATCCTCACACTCCCTTCCAACAATATACCATGAAAAGCAAATCCATGCTCCTGGTGGCAGCGCTCGGCTTCGGCCTTGTGTCGTCCGCGTCCGCCCAAACCGTCGTCCGCTTGACCGGTTCGACCGCGTTCCGCTCCTCGGTCCATCAGGCGATCCTCGATCTGATGCCGGACGAGATCTACTCCTACACCGGCACCGCCGGTCTCGGTTCCGCCTCCCAGGCGATCTTCAAGGGCACGATCGCGGGCAACGTCGTGATCATCAAGACCTCCTGGTCCGGTTCCGCCGCGGGTATCCGCGACGTGGCCCAGGGCAACAACGTGAACTTCCTCGCTGACGCGGTTGTCACCGTTCCGGCCACCCCGGGCTACGGCACCGCTGGTGGCACCGCGAACGTCGCCGCTGGCACCACTGCGGAAGTGGCCCAGGTCGCGATGTCCGACGTGTTCCAGGGTTCGACGATCTACACCACCCCGACGCTCACCGACAACAAGGTGGCCGCCGTGCCGTTCAAGTGGATCGCCAACGACGGTGCTCCGGCCGCCCTGACCAACGTTGCCCCGGGCGTGATCCAGAAGACCTTCTTCAACGGTGGTCTGCCCCTCGCCGTGTTCACTGGTAACAGCGCCGATCAGGGCGTGACCGTTTACCCGGTGGGCCGTGACCCGGAGTCCGGCACCCGCATCACCGCCATGGCTGAGTCCGGTCTCGGCGCGTTCGCCACCGTCATCCAGTATGACGCCACCGTGGCCAGCGACGAAGTGACCGACCTGCAGCCGTGGGCCGCCACTGGCGCTCCGACCAATTACGTGGCCGGTAACAACGGTTACAGCTCCGGTGGCACGCTCCGCGACAAGCTTGGCGCGAAGTCCACGAACTTCGGCGTTCTGCTCGGCTATCTCGGTCTGACCGACTCTGCCACCGCGATCACCAACGGTGCCAAGGAACTCTCCTGGAATGGTGTCCCCTACAGCGCGACCAATGTGTATGAAGGCCGCTATACCTTCTGGGGCTATCAGCACCTGTTCTACAAGAACACCCTCACCGGCGTGCCGCTCACCACGGCGACCGCGCTGAAGAACCAGATCATCGCGGTCCCCGGTTCCGCTGGTCTTCTGCTTTCGAACATGCACGTCTCCCGTGCCTACGACGGTGCTCCGATCGACCCGGAATATTGATCTGTTCCCGGTGAACGATTGATTTGTGAGGCGCTTCCGATTTGTCATTGGAAGCGCCTCTTTCTTGGATGGTTCTCGAAACAAGCCCATGCACGTGACAAATTTCAGACAAGTGTCCTGGATTGCCGCGGGCCTGGTGCTGCTTGCCGCAGCGTTCCTTTGGATGACGGGGAAGCCCGGTCCGGGAGATGTGGAGCATGCCCGGGAATCCATCGAAACGAGGGTTCAGCGATCCGAGCGAAGTCCTGCGGCACACCAGGCTGGGGCTGCTGTTCCGCTGACGCCGGGGGATGAATCGGTGATCACGCGTGACAGTGGGGATGTGGCTCCGGGAGAACCCATGCATCCGGATGCCCAAGGGGCTCCGGTACCACGGTTTTCGGCGAAGCAGCAGGCGAACCGGCTGCATTTGGCGAAACATCGGGAGGAATGCATCGCCAGCCGTCCGGCGACGTATCCCTTGGTGTATGAATCGGGAAACCGGGCGATGATGACCGGAGTTGCGAACCCCGTTGCGGCGGGAGCTGTGAATCCGAGCCTGTCGCCGGTGATTGAGAAGGAACAGGCCCGCTTCGAAGCCGAAGCTGGAGCCGGGGAACTTGAAGAGGCGGATCCTGATTACGCCCGGCGGTGGAAGAGGGCCGGGACGGATGCGGACGACCGGTTCCGTTCCTTGTTCGGCTGGGAGGCTTATGCCGCCCGTCAGCGGGAGGCCAGCATGCGTGAAGCGGCTGGCGAGGATTCGGTGCCAACTGACGGGCAATAGGGTTCCCTATTGGTCCGCCGCCAGTCGATGGCACAGCCACAGCGCGCGCGGGTGGTGGAAGAAGGACTTCCACAGGGACCCCTTGAGCGTGCTGGTCGGGACACCGTCGCGGCGCAGGTAGCCATACCACTCGCCGTGTTCCGGATCGCCGAAATGCTTGAAGGACCACTCGCGGCATTGCTCGTGCATGGCGAGGTAGCGTGGCTCCCTGGTCATCTTGTGGGCCATCAGCGTGGCGATGAGCGTTTCATCGTGTGGCCACCAGAATTTCATGTCGTGCCAATATTCCTGCACGGGCTTGCCGTGGACGTCGCGGAAGTAGAACAGGCCGCCGTGCTCGGTGTCCCATCCGCGCTCCCACATCCAGTCGATCATGTTGCAGGCGAGCTGGACCAAGTGCGGATCGTTGCCGCGGCGGCGGGCTTCTTCGAGGATGAACCACGCGGCCTCGATGGAGTGGCCGGGATTGAGCGTGCGCCCGTCGAAATGGTCCGAGATTTCTCCCTCCGGAGTCACCAGTTCCATGACCACCTTGAGCTCCGGTTTCACGAACAGGCGCTCGATGTCGGCCAGGAAGCGGTCGATCCAGCCGCGAAGGGTTTCATCCTCGCCGAGGTGCTTCACGAGCTCTTGCGCGGTGACGAGTCCGATCATGCGCGGTCCGATGGCCTCCAGCGGGCGGTGGCCGGTGAACTTCGGCGGAATGCGGCCGGGCGTGAAGTTCCAGTCCACGAAGTGGTCGAACCAATGGCGCGCCTTGCGGGCGGATTCCACCGATCCCGTGGCGGCGGCGTGGGCGGCGTAGGCGATCGCGGCGAAGCTCTCGCTGTAGGCATAGCGGCGCTTCCGCACCGGCGTGCCATCCCGCATCACGTGGAAATACATGCGGCCGTCGGTGGGATCGATGCACTTTTCCTCCAGGAAACGGAGACCGCTTTCGGCCCACTCCAGCCATTCCGGCCGCCTCTCCTGCTCGAGGTAGAGGGTGAGCAGCATCCAGCTCATGCGGCCCTGGATCCACACGCCCTTGTCACTGTCGACCAGCGTTCCATCTCCATCGAAGCAATGGAGGAAGCCGCCGTGCTCGGTATCGATCGCGCGCGGGAACCAGAACGGCAGGCAGTCGCTGAACAACTGGTCGCGATAAAACTCGGCGAGATTCACAGGGGGACGTGGATCAGGCGTTCACGAGGGCCGGGTGGGCGCTGGCAAGTGGCTTGGCACCCCATTGGGAGAAGCCGAGTTCCTCCAGTCGGATCATCAAGGCGTCGACCTGGGCCGTGGACGGATTGCCGAGCGGCAGACGGGCGGGGCCGACCGGTACTCCCAGACGGCCCATCAGAGCCTTGGCCGTGCCGAGGAAACCGGTGGCGGCGATGGCGTCGATCATGGCGATGGAGAGGGATTGCAGGCGCTGGGCTTCGTCGAGGTCGCCGCGCTGGAAAGCCGCGATGAGATCGAGGTAGAGGGCGGGTGCCCAGTTGAAGGTGGATCCGACCGCGCCGCGGGCCCCGGTGGCGAGTCCGCCGAGCATGGCCTCATCGATGCCGAAGGGCAGGTCGAAGCGGTCACCCGCGACGTCCAGGCTCTTGCGGTAGGAGACGAGGTCCGGGTTCGTGAATTTGATGCCGGCCAGCGTGGGGATGCGCGCGGGCGCTTCGACCAGGAACTTCTCCATCGGCAGCGTCACCCCGGTAAGCACCGGGATGTCGTAGTAGTAGAAGGGGGTCTGTGGCGCCTGGCTCGCGATCGCGGCGCACCAGTCGATCAGGGCGGAGAGATTACCGGGTTTATAGTAGGAAGGGGCCAGCGCGCTGATGGCGGGGAATCCGAGTTCCGCGGCGCGGCGGGCGAGGAGCTTGCAGTCCTCGATGCAGTTTCCTCCGACGTGGGCGATGACCGCGATGCCGTTGGCGGGGCCGGCCTCGGCCCACGCGTCGAACAGGCGGAGCTTTTCGGCGCAGCTCACCGAGTGGGACTCGCCGGTCGAGCCGGTGATGAAGACGGTGCGGATGCCTTGCGCGGCAAGGAAGGCCGCCTGGAGCGGGACCACTTCAGGGGCGAGGGAGCCATCCGCGTGGAAGGGCGAATGGGTGGCGGCGACGAGTTCGTGGAGGAACATGGGATAAACGGAATGGAACAAACGGAAAGGGAACGGGTCATTCGGCGGCCGGGGTGGCCGGGCGCGGGCGGATCAGCAACACGAGCACCACGGCGATCGCGGCGGCGATGCCGCAGACGGTGAAGATCAGGGATTGGGAGGAGCCGGCGTCCCTCATCGCTCCCACCTGTTTCACCGCCAGGCCGCCCACGGTGATGCTCACCATGTTCATCAGGCCATAGCCGGTGGCTCGTAGTTCGGGGCGCACGATCTGGCAGAGGATCGGCATGTTGTTCGCGTCGAAGAAGCCCCAGCCGAGCCCGAACAGGATGAGGAAAGCGACGGCGACGCCGAGCGAGGGCGCATAGCCGATGCCGAACAGCGCGGGGATGCACACCGCCATGCCGATGGCGCTGACGAGGATGTGGCCGCGGACGTTGGTCTTCATCCAGCGATCGGCCAGGGTGCCGCCGACCAGCACGCCGGCGAGCGAGGCGAGGGTGATCCAGAGCGTGGCGGAGACGCCTGCCTTGCCTTGGCCAAGATTGAAGGTTTCCCTCAGCAAGTCGGGCATCCAGCTCTTCACGACCCAACCGGGCATGGCAGGGAGGGTGAAGTAGAAGATCAGCAGGATGAAGGCCCAGGCTCCAAAGAGGCCGCGCAGCGAAGTCACAATACCGGGGCGGAATGAGGTGTCATCCTCGCGCTCGTTCTTCGGTGCGTTTTTCAGGAAGAGCAGGAGCACGGCGGCATAGAGCACCCCCGCCAGGCCGAACCAATGGAAGGCGGCCCGCCATCCATAGCTGGAGTCCGCGATGTAACCACCCAGTCCCCCGGCGATGATGCCGAGGTAGATGCCGGACTGATGGATGCCCACCGCACGGGAGCGGGTGCCACCATGGTGGAAGTCCGCGATCAGGGCGAGCGCGGCAGGGATGTAGCAGGCTTCGCTGATGCCCATGATGGCCCGTGCCCACCACATCTGCTGGTAGGTCGTCGCATGGCCCGTGAGCCAGGTGATCGTGGACCAGACCCCGAGGCTGACAATGATCACCCACCGGCGGTTGAAGCGGTCTGCCACATAGCCTCCCACTGGGCTGAAGAGACCGTAAACGAAAAGGAACACCGCCATCAGATCGCCGAAGTGCTGGTCAGTCACGATGTCCGGCACTCCGGACATGATCGACAGCTTCATCGTCGCGAAGATCTGCCGGTCCAGGTAGTTCAGCAGGGCGACCGGCCACAGCAGGAGCACGGTGATCCATGCCTGGCGGGTGGGGCTTCCGATGGTGATGGCGGACATGGAACCTCAGGGAGCGGGGTGGAAAATGAACACCTGGGTGGTGCGGACGCCGGGGCGGACCTCGCCGTTGAAGAAGATCGTCCCGTCCTTCCAAGGTGCAACCGCGAGAGTCACCGGTGGCGGAACGGACAGGAAACCGGCGGCCTTCCATTCATCCTTGGCCACATCGTAGCGGAGAATTTCCGGGGTGAAGCCCTTGTGAGCCGCGGGGGACGCGAGGCCGACCTGGGCGCCATCGTCTCCCGATACCAGGAAGAAATCCTGGCCGTTGGTCGGAGCGGGGGAAGCGGCGGCCACGGAGCCGCGGGGAAGATCCGCGACCTTGGTCCAGCGGTTGGAGGAGAACTTCCACGCGTCTCGCAGGTAGGTGCGGGTCGGTTTGCCATCGGCGTCTGCCGCCAGCGAACAGCCGCCCATGACGAAGAAGGCTCCGTCCGCACTGGCAGCGGTGGCGAGGATGCGTCCGGCCGCGGGGAGCTCCAGGGCCGGCTGCCAGCCCCGATCTTTCGCATCGAGATCCAGCACCCAATGCTTCGCCGATGAGGAGGTGGCATCCGGCGTGGTGATGCCGCCGCAGAGATGGACCATCCGGCCGACCACGGCCCCGGCCATCTGGGCCAGCGGTTCCGGCAGCGCGGGTAGCGCTTGGAAGGAGGGCTTCTTTGCGGAATCCAAAGTGAGAAGGAAGACGTCCCGGAAATGGCGGGTGGCGTCCCCTCCGCCGATGACAAGGATGCCTTCCGGTATAGTGAGGGAAACACCGTAGCCATTCGCGGCGGGCAGATGACCGATCTCCTCCCACTTGGCGTCGGCTGCGGTGAGATCGAGCGCGAAAAGACGGTCGTGCCAGACTTTTTTGCCGCCCTCCCATGGCATTTTCCCGTCCGGGAAATTCGCGCCACCGCCGGCCAGCAGGTGATGTCCCGTGACCCCGGCGAAGGCACCGGCGAAACCGCGGGCGTCGGGCACCGGTGGCAAGGGGGAGGTGGTGGATTCCCCTGCTTCCGCGGGTGGTATTACGGCCAGTGCCACGGCGGCCATCGGGCTTGTAAAGGAGGCGGACATGAAAATGGAACGGTTCAGTTGGACGGATGGGAGCACCGCCCGGCAAGTCGATTTTATGACACGGATGAAACCAGGATGACGATATATGGTATTCTGGTCTTTAGACCAGACCAGTGAGGCGGTCACTGGTGGGGTGGGCAGGCCGGTAGGAGCTTGCGTTGGAGTAGCTTCGGGAGGAAGATGGGCCATGGCCGAGATGCCGATGCCCTCCAGGGGGAACCTGGTTGTCGAATGTGTCCGCGTGATGCGGGTCAGGATTCAAGCCGCCGAATGGAAGGACCACCTGCCGGGCGAGCGGCGTCTGGCGGAGATACTCCAGGTCGGGCGGGACACCATCCGCCTGGCGATCCAGCAACTGGAGCGGGAGGGCGTGATCAGCCCCGCCGAGGCTGGCAGCCGCCGCCGCATCCTGGTGACCGAATTCGCGCCAGCGAAGGCGTCGAAGTCCCGCTCGCTGCGCATTGGCCTGCTGGCCCACCGTCCTCTGGAACAGCTTCCGCAGCCTGTCTTGCTCGAAGTCGATCAGATCCGCCGGGCGTTGGCGGGGAAGGGGGGATCACTGGAGGTTTTCGCTCCGTCCTGGTATGAACACCGCCATCCCGCCAAGCGCCTGGAAACCTTTGTCGGGGAGGAGCCATGCAGCGCGTGGATTCTGCTGCGTTCCAGCGAGGCAGTGCAGCGGTGGTTCATGCAAAGCGGTCATCCGTGTCTGATCAGGGGCTATCCACACGAGGGGATCGATCTGCCGCACATCGATGTCGATTGGGAAGCCACCGCGCGGCATGCCGCGGGAAAGCTGTGGAGGCTCGGTCACCAGCGGGTGGGTATTCTGGTGCCGACCGATGCATTGCGTGGTGTCGCTGCAGCGGTGAAAGGGGCGTTGGAACTCGGCGAGATCGGTTTCCAAGCGTTCGAGATCGTCGAAAACGGCACGGTCGAAGGCATGGCTCGCGCGCTCACCCGGGCCCTCCAGTTGAAAAATCCGCCCACCGCTTTCATCACCACCCGCCCGCGCCAGGCGGCGACGGCCCTCACCTGGTTGGCTTCGAAAGGAGTGAGGGTCCCCACCGATCTGAGCATCATCACGCTCGCCCGCGAGCCATTCCTCGAGCACCTCGTGCCGGAGGTCACCGGCTACAGCGTCGATCCGGACGCGGTGGCGAAGCAGGTGCTGCGACGCCTGTCATCGCTGATCGCGGGCAATCCCCACCCGGGAGGAAACTCGTGGATCACCCCGGATGTGGTCAAAGGCGCGTCGGTGGCGGAAGTCCGGCGTTGAGGTCAGCGCAGGACCTTCACGCGGAAGAGCCGGCGACCGCCATTCATCGGAACGGTTGTGATGGAACTGGTGGCCGCGGCACGGATCTCCTCCTTGCCGGTCACCGGGGACCAACTCGTGAGATCGGTGCTGCTTTCGATGGCATAGGAGGTGCCCGGGATCGACTGCCAAGTGATGGCAAGTCCTCCGGGCGTCACCGCGTGGGAAGTGAGGGCGAACACGGAGGTTTTCGACAACGGATCGGTCCCGGCGAGGTATTCCTGGAGGTTGCTCGCGCCATCACCATCCGGATCCGCGTTCGGGTTCGAGACGGCCGGATTCAGGCCGTTGAGCGTTTCCCAGGCATCGGGCATGCCGTCGCCATCGGTGTCGGTGGCGGGATTGAGCAGCCAGCTTTCCTCGACCCGCGCGAAGGTGATCAGGCTGTAGTTGTCCTTTTCGAAAAGGACGCCGATCGACCGGTCCGGGAGGATGCAGATCGAGGAATAGGCGCTCGATCCTGAATACAGCGATCGCGAGACCGGCCAGGAGGCACCCGCGTCCGCGGAGACCCGCAGCGTGAAATTGACGCGTGATGACGAACTCGCCGGATTGCCAAACAGGACGAGTTCGCGGGGCTGGCCGGCCAGTTTGCTCGCCCACTGGATCACGCTGCCTTGGCAAACCGGATCGGGCACCGCTGCCAGACGGAACAGAGACTCCCACGTGCCGTTCTTCATCGGAGTCGCTCCGCCCGGCACGTAGCGTGCCCAGGCACGTTGTCCATTGGAGCCCGATGGCGTGCGCATTGAGAACAGCACGCGGCCATCGTCGAGTTCGCAGGCGGTGTTCTCGTTGGTCTGCGGGGAAGAGGTGGGGATTCCGGAGCCGAAATCCCAGGTCGCACCGTGGTCGCTGCTGAACACGGAGCACACCCGCACGGTACCGGTGGCATCGCGGTACTGCGACGGGAACACCAAAGTGCCGTTCCGCATCGAGAAGCCGTGGCCGGGGCCTTGGAAGACGAGGTGCCAATTGACGTCGTCCTTCACCGCCGCCGTGATGTTGATCGGAGCGGACCAGGTGGTGCCGCCGTCCGAGCTCTTCGAGAGGACATACTGGCCCGATTGGGTGATGGAGGTTCCAGCGCCGGAGCCCGCGTAAGCGTGGTTGCCAAACGACCACAGGGCGGCCGTCCACAGGGTGTCGGTGACCGGATCGTAAAGGATGCTCGGATCGCCGACGCCATTGCCTGAGGAGCCGGATACCGTGGAGTCGTAATCGAGGATCGCTTTCATCGGGCTCCACGAGGCGCCGCCATCGGTGCTCCGCATGTAGCCCACGTCGATGTTTGCAGGTAGGTCCGCGCTGCTGTCATGGCGGATGTCGAAGACCGCGTGCAAGGCACCGTGGTTGTCCGAGACGATCCCGGGAATGCGGTACGTGTTCACGCCGTCCTGACCGCTCCGGCGGATGTCGGTGAAGGAAGGCACCAGCCCGAGCGTGAGAACTCCGGCGGGATTGGGAGAGGTGGGAACGATGGTGCCGGAGGGCGTTCCTTCGAGCACGATGGAGTCGATCCTTGCGTCCAGCGTGGAGCCCAGTGGTGCCTGGCGGCGGGGAATGATGGCTATCGAAAAATGGTTCCTGCCCTCCAGCAGCCCGCTTGAGCAATCCAGATCGATCGTATCCGAAAGGGGAGGAGAATGGCTTGCCTGGGGAGGGGCCGAAGGATTGAGGGTGGTTGTCGACCCCGAAGACAGGAGTTGGATCGAATCGATGTTGGCACGTGTTCCCGGGCTGAGGGTAAGGCGGACCTTTTTCAGCGTGGTGGTCCCGGTGGCGGTGCAATCCAATGCCAGATGGAGTAATTCGCTGCGACCGAACCGGGCGATGGTGGCGGCGCTCTGGCTGACTGCCGCGGCGAATGGCACGGGGCCGGGTGTCCCCCAGCGCGAGGACCACGCGGTATCGAGGGCGGTCACTTCGAACGCATCGAGGACCTTGGAAAAGACGGCCATCTCCGCCAGGTCGAATGCCTGCCGTGTGAAAGGGCTGCCGCCGTTGCCGCCGATGATCAGTCCGCTGAGGTTGGTGACGTCCGCGTCGACCACATTCGCCACCTCGGTGCCGTTGATGTAGTGACGGATGCGGGTGTCGGTGTTGCTGCTGCCGGCGTCGAAGGGTTCGAAGGTGAACACGTGGCGCTGCCACGTATTGGTCAGGCGGGCCGCGGTGTCGGTTTCCGCGCCATTCCAAGCGGCGCTGCTGGTGGCCGTTCCCACCTGCCATTTTCCGCTGCGAACCTGGGCACGGGTTCTTCCGGTGGAGGTGGTGCCATCGAAAAGGAAGCCATCCGCCGTGCTGGTGACCTGACAAAGGATCGCGACCGAACGACCGGAAGTGAGAGGTCCGAACTCGGTGGAATTCGCCCACAGGTCGTTCGTGCCATCGAAACGCAGGACCCCGCGGATGCCGCCACCTGCGGCGGTGACCGGCCGCTGGTAGGTGAGCCCCGCCACCCGGCGTGTGAGGTCGCGGGCCGCGGTGCCATCGCCGAGGTTGGCCAGCCTCTGTACCGCTCCGGAGGAATCGAACGCATTGCCGTGGTCGGCCAGATACCAACCATACAATTGGGACCAGGCGGGAAGAGGATTGGTGTCCAGGGCGCCCGTGCCGATCATCTCCGCTGCCATGCGCTCGCCCAGAAGCACCTCGCTGTCGGCGTCATAGTGCGAGGATTGCCCGTCTTCGGCCTGAAGGGTGAGGCCGTTGGACTCGGCGTAGCCGATGTCGGCGCGGCTGTCCGCGAGGGTCTTTTGGTTCGTCCGGGTGGTGTCGCGGTTCGTGCCGGTGCCGGCGATCTCGCCGAAGACTCCCTTGAGCCCCGTGGCCTGTGGCAGATCGGCGGTGAGGTTCATCAGCAGATCCGAGAACCGGGCGGCGGCCGCGGAGGCCTCCGTGGAGTCATTGCTTTCCCCCTGCACGTAAAGCACGCCGGACACCGTGAAGTCATCGTATTCCGGGGGCAGGGTGAGGGTGGCGGCCTGGACAGTGTCCACCACCTGGCGGTACATGTGGTTGTCCGCCGCGGATTTCGCCCAGTAGGAATTTCCGGCGTCGCCCCTCGCCGCCTTCACGATGCCGAAGTCCCGGTAGCCCGCGTCCCAGAGCAGCCGTGCGAAGCCGACCTCGGGGCCCCAATGGTTGTCATTGCCCGCATAAACCCCTCCGGTCTGGGGCGAGACGATCGTCCAACCCGCGGACGCGCCCAGCGCGGCATCCCCGGTGGGTGTGCCATCGCTACGGTTGTCCCAGTAGAAAGGGATGCCGCCTGTCTGTTCGGCCGGATGCTGTCCGGGTGCGAGTGCGTGCATGCCCTGGCTGGTGGTGCCCGCCATCCCGAGCGCGTTGGATTGGCCGGTCAGGACGAACAGCTTCAAGGTCTTCGCTTCCACCGATCCCAACAGCAGGAGGATGGCGGGAAGCAGGTGTTTCAACGACATGGGAGGGTTTTTCGGGAGGAGCTGGGAAAAGAAAGAGCCGGATGGGGGATCCCATCCGGCTCCGGTGAAGGCGGACGGGATCCGCTTATGGAATTGCGACCTGGACGCGGGCGAACAGCCTGCCATTGGCACCCAGCGCGAGCGGGATGTTCACGGTGACCTTGTCCACTCCGGTGCCATAGCCGTCGGTGGTGGTTTGGAAGGTCACCCCGTTGGAGCCGTCCGTCGCCGTGGACCAGGTGGTCAGGTCGGAGCTGTATTGGACGATGGGGGTTACCGTGGAGATGGAAGCCGCGGCCCGGTGGAAGCTGAAGTGCAGCGTGGTGGCATCCAGTTCGGTGACTGGAAGGTTCGCCAGCGACGATGCGCCGGAGTTCGCTGGGTTCGGCTCCGAGCCGAAGAGCAGTTCGAGGACGTTCTTCACGCCATCGTGGTCCGGATCGGCGTCCCGTAAGGCATCCGCTCCACCCAGGCCGTGCGAGGTGGCCCAACTGGTGTAGGCGTCCGCGGAGAGGGCCGTGAGGGTCACCGCGTTGGCGTCGTTGTAGTGGAGGGTGAAGGAATTGCCCCCCACGGTGACGGTGGTACCTTCCGCCTTGCCAGCAAAGGTGCCGGTAAGCGTGCCGGTGTAGGTGATCAGCGTGAGTTTCGATCCGACCGACGGAGTGCCCGCCGCCAGGTCGCTGAGGTTCAGGTTGCCCGCCAGCGTCACATTGCCCGTGACGTGGATCACATCGGCTTGGAGGGCGGTGGTGTTGATCTCGAAGGCCGCGCTGGCGTCCGTGTTGATCGCCAGAGCTCCGGTGTTCAATCCACCCAGGCCTGCCCCCGGAGAAATGGTGCCGCCCGCGTTGGCGGTCACCGCACCCACGGTGCCGGAACCGGCGAGCGTGCCAGCGGTGGTGACCGTGACGGCGCTGGAGGCCGCGCTGCCGGAGGTCCCGTTGCCCACGAGCAGGGTGCCGCCATTGACGGTGGTGGCACCGGTGTAGGTGTTGATGCCCGTGAGAGCGAGCGTGCCGGCCCCGGTCTTCACCAGTGCTCCCGCGCCGGAAAGCACGCCACTGAAGGTGACCGTGCGGGCCGAGGTGTGGTCGACGGCATCCAGGGTGTTGAAGGTCGTGCCGGTCGCGGCGTCGGTCAGGGTAGCGTTCTGGGCGTTGCTCCAGTCGGCCGAGGCCCCCAGAGTGCCGGCACCGAGGTTGGTCGTGCGGGTGCCGCCACCGCTGGTGTTGGTGATGCCCGCGGAGCCGATGTTCAGGGTGCCGCCGGTGAGCGTGAGAATGCCGGTGCTGCTGGTGCTTGCGGTGAAGTTAAGTCCCTTGAGGTTGGCCGTGCCGCCGGAAATCGTCAGGGTGGCGGTGTTCGCGCCGCCGTAGGAGATGGCGGTGGCGACGTTGGGGACATTCAAGGTGCCACCGGACAAGGTGTAACTGCCAGTGGTCGCGCTGCCCGTGCCGCTGCAGACCCGGATCGGCTGGTTGGTGGAGGTGCTGTTCAGGGTGACCGTGCCCGTCGACTGGGTGACCGTGGCCCCGCCGTTGATGGCGAAAGCGCCGGAGGACGTGATACTGCCACCCGATCCGATCTGCAGCGTGCCGCCGCTGACGAGGGCGTCGCCGCTCCAGGTGTTCGTTCCGGTGAGCGTGATGGTGCTGGAGCCGGACTTCGTGAAACCCGAAGTGCCACCAAGGTTGGTCGCCACCGTCAGGTTCGTGCCGGAGGAGCCACCGAACACGTAACCACCGGTGCCCGGGGTGATGGTGCCGGTGAAGGTGGCGTTGGCTTGGTTGGTGGAAAGTCCGAGGGTGTTGTAGCCGGTGAAGTCCACGGCTTCGGCGGAGTCGCCGGGCAGGGCGATCGCACCGGTCGAGCTGGTGGCGATCGATCCCGAGGTGAGCCATTCGGTCACCGTGGTGTGGGCACCGGAGGACACCAGCGAACCGCTCGCGTTGATGGTGATCAGCCCGGTCGAGGGTACGGCACCCGCGTTCGCGAAAATCAGGTAGCCATTGTTCGCCTGCGTGCCACCGGAGTAGCTGTTCGTGCCGGAGAGGGTCAGGGTCTGGGTGTTGCTGCCGGTGATGCCGGTGCTGCCCGCCCGGACCGTGCCTGTGCCGGAGATGTTGTTCGCTGCCGTGAACGCGTTGGAGTGGGAGAAGGTGAGCACGCCGTTGTTGACCACCGCGGCGGTGCCGAGATTTCCGGTCGTGCCCGCGGGCAGGGTGGTGTCGTTGCCCGTGACTCCGCCGACACGGACGGATGTCAGGCGGCCGGCGATGCCGTTCTCCGTCGCACCACCGATCGTGACGGTGCCGGAGAGGGTGTTGTTACCGGTGATGACGAAGCCGAGGTCATCGCTGTCGAAGGTGTTGGCAGAGCCGGATTCCTTGAAGACGAGGTCCCCGCTTCCGGAAATGACACCGTTCAATTTCAAGGAGCGGCCAGTGCCGGTGGGGAGCTGCTGGTCGATGCTGGAGCTGGTCGAGGTGGCGAGTTTGATGTTGCTCGTCCACGTCCAGTTGCCCTGGCTGCCGGTGATGCCGCCCGACGCAAGTGTGCCGCCTTGCAGGGTGATGGTGTCCGCCGCGGTGCTGGTGCCAAAGGCGGTGGCCCCGTTGCGGATGCCGCGCAAGGTGGTGCCGGTGTCGACAATCCACTTGCCGTTGAAGCCGTTGAAGCCCGCCGCATCGGAGAAACCGCTCGCGCCGCCCTGGTTCAGGTCGCACACGCCGCCACCGGTCACGGTGATCACGGTGGTGGCGGTTCCGGTGAGCTTGGCATTGGCCGAACCGGTGCCGGTGGCTCCGAGGCGCAGATTGCGTCCGGTGGCGATGTTCCAGTTCTGCGCGCTGCCGGTCACGGTCAGTGTGACCGCGTTGAGCACGGCGTTCTGGTTGGCCGCGGAAAGGTTGATGCCGCCGGTGCCGATCGTGATCTGGCTGCCGGTGCTGGCGTTGCCGGTGCCGCCGATGGAGACGAGGCCGGCTCCCGCGCCCGTGATGTTGCCGATCGAGATGCCCTGCCAGGAGACCGGGGTGCTGGCGGTGAAGGAGGAGCCGAGGTTGGCGAGGACCGTGTAGCTGCCGGACCAATCCGCGGTGTCGCCGCTGCCGGGCGCAGTGGCGCCGGTCCAGGAAGCGCCCGCGTCAAGGGCCGTGGCGTTGTCCGCCTTGGTGATCGTGGCGGCGTGGGAGGTGCCCGTGACGGCAAGTCCGAAGGTGATCAGGATGGTGCCGAGGAACGGGCGGAGGGAGTGGATTCTGGGTTTCATGCGCGATGCGGGGATGGGGAGAGAGCCGGAAGGAACGATTCGCTCTCGTTCGCACCTCACGCTAAGGGACCTCCGGCGCTGCGCCACTTTCCGCTCGTGGTCGGTCGGGTAGACCAGTTAGAGCCGCGGGCCCTATCATGTGGCCGGTCAGGGGAGGGTCGCGACGACCTTGTAAAACGCCCGCGCTTCGGTCGGGGCGGGGTCCTGCAGGATGAGTGATCCATCGGTGCCGATGACCGGTCCCTGGATGGCGGACCATACCGCTGCGGAACCGAGGTTCACCGACTTGTAGAGGGTGTAAAAGCGCTGGGGGGAGGTGGTGAGCTGGATGCTCATCGAGCCTCCATTGCGGGTGATGGAATCGATCTTCAGGGCCGAGCCCGCGTCGAGTGGATTGGTGTTCGCGAGATACTCCTCCAGGTTGCCTTTGCCGTCCTGATCGGTGTCTCCGGACGCGGTCATGCCCGTGATGGTGGAGCTGTAGTTGTATTCCCAGGAATCCGGGAGGCCGTCCGAATCCGCGTCCGCGCCGGTTGGGAGATACGCGGCGGTCTGATCGTAGCGGACGTAGTCGATGACGGCGTCGAAGTTGTTGCCGAAGGCCTGCGAGGTGTAGTCGCCCAGGATCAGGCGGCTTTCGGTGCTGTTGTTGTCATACGCCACTCCCGCCACCGGGGTGAGACGGACGCCATCCCGCCACACGTGGTAGACGTTGTTGCCGGGATCGTTGGCCACGCGGAAGACGTGGAACTGTCCGTCCAGATTGTTGTGAGCGACGTTGAAGGTGTTGTTGCCGTTGTCCTGCGTGTGGTCGCCGTAAATCTCCACGAGGATCGTGTGGTTCACCGCGCCGAGCCACAGGATGAAGCCCGCCGGGTTCGCGTTGAATTTGATGCGGGTTTCGAAGGTCCACGCGCCCCCGTTCGCGGTTTTCCATCCGGTGTCGGAACCTTCGATCCAGGAGCCGCCGCTTCCGGAGTTCACGAGGCGGAGGTCCGTGGCGTCCACGGTCTTGGTGAGCGTGCCGCTCTGTTTCCACGAGGAGACGAAGGCGGTGCCGTTCCAGATGCCGTCGCCTTCGAACCGGGAGCCGAAGGCGGCAGAGCCGGATTCCAGGTGGGGTGGGGCGGTGCTGGTGGTGGTCGAAGTGTTGAACGGCGTTTCCACGATGCCGAGCGAGGCGGCGATCCGGTCTCCGACGTAGGCTTCCCCCGCGGTGTTCGGATGGACGTTGTCGTAGGTCTGGGTGGCCGGATCGAAGCCGGTGGAGGGATCGGAGAGCCAAACCGGAGAGGTGGACGAGGCCGTGTTCTTCGCCGCCACCAGCGCGGGTAAGAGGTTGTTCAGGGCGTCCACGCCATCCTTCATTGCTTGGGTCTGGTTGGTGTAGAGGACGCGGTTGAGATGGATGCGGACATTCGGGTTCGCCGCGCGGAACTGGTCGATCATCGTCGAGATGTCGTTCTTCACCGTGTTTGCGGCGGTGGCCGCGGCCTGGCCCGAGGTCGTGATGTAGTCGGCCAGATCGTTGATGCCGATCATGATCGAGATGGTGTCCGGAGTGTAGGTGGTGCCGGTGTAGGTGAGGGTGCCCGCGTTCGCCGTCGCGTAGGTGCTGGATTGGCCGGTCCAGTTCAGGAGCGTGCCGTTGCCGAGGTTGTTCGTGTTGTAGCGGCCGGAGGGCAGGGCCACCCGCGCGCACTCCCACGAGGCCCGCCATCCGAAATGGCCATCGTGCACGTTCTCGAACGTCTGGCCGTTGACGGCGGGAACCGTGAGCGCGCTGTTGGCATAGGGGCCGGTGACGGAGCCGGTGAACTTGTAACCGGTCGCGGCGTTGATCGGCACGCCCTTTTCCGCGAGGCGTTTGAAGACGTTGTAGCGGTAGCCCGGGTGGTCGCCATTGCCGCCCTGGGTGATCGAGTCACCGATGAACACCAGCTTGCCGTAATAGCGGGAAACGATGTTGGCGGTGAAGAATGCCTGGGCGAAACGCTCGCCGATCCGCAGCTTGGCCGCCTTGTTGAAATGCAGGTTGTCCGCCGCTGCCACCATCGACTGGAGATCCAAGTCGGTGAAGTAATCGATGTAGCTGGTGGCGGTGGCGATCGATTCCTGCTTCGCGCGTACCGTGTCGCGGGTGGTGCCGGCCGCGGCGATGCCACCGATCACGCAGTGCATCGCGGTGGCGTTGGGGAGATCGGCGCGGAGGTTGTCCGTGAGTTCCTTGATCCGGGTGTCGGCGATCGCCGCTTCGGTGGGGGAGTCGCTTTCCCCCTGGAGGTAGAGCAGACCCGCGATCTCGAAGGTGTCGCCGTTCGCCGTGAGGGTGGCGGTGGCCGCGTTCACCGTGTTCACCACCTGGGTGTACATGTGGTGGTCGGTGGCGGTCTTCGACCAGAAGCTGTTTCCTCCGCCTCCACGGCTCGCCTTGATGATGCCGAAATTGCGGACGCCCGCGCGGTAAAGGGTACGCCCGAAGTTGATCTCCGGTCCCCAGTGGGTGGCGCTGCCGGTGTAGTAGCCACCCTGCTGGTCCTGCAGGGTGGTGAAGACGCCGCCGGAATTCCCGAGCGGGTGGGTGGCGTCCGCGATGTTGCTCCAGAAGAACTTCACGTGGGAGTCCGCTGGATCGGAGCCCGAGGTGGGATCGGCCTCGCCCGCGTTGGTCGTGCCGAGCGAGTTCGATTGTCCGGTCAGGACGAAAAGTTTGTAATGAGTGGCACGCGCGGCCTGGAAGGGGAGCGCGTTGGCCAGCAGCAGGAGGAGGAGGCGCGTGCGGGTTTTCATCGGGAATCTTGCAGCGGGGGCTGCAACACACGCGATACGACCGCCGACGTCCCCTCGCAAATGGGCCGGTCTGGTCGGGAAAGGAGACCGGTCGGTCAGGCCGGGAGTCCGTATCCCGCTTCCACCAGCGTGCGATAGGCCTCCATCACCTCGGGTGTGACGGGTTGCGGAGTGGCGAAACCCAGCGCCGGATAATCGAGGATGCGCTGGAAATCCCCGGTCATCGCCTCCAGCACGAGACCGGGCGTCAGTTCATCCGTGAAGTAAGCGTCGAGCGAGAGGGGAGGTGAGGTCACTTGAAAGCTGACTCCCTGCCACTGGGCTTCCAGGGCCGCCAGCGTGCGCCGTTCCATGTAGGGCTTTTGCACCACTACCAGCGAACGCGCGTGGAAACCGGCGTCCGCGAGAAGCGCCTTGGAACGATGGATGTTTTCTCCGGTGTTCGTGGCCGTGGGCTCCAGAAGGATGCTGCTTTCCGGCACGCCGTTGGCCACAGCGACCCGGGCCATGGCTTCCGCTTCGGTTTCGGCCCAATGCTCCGTCATCCGCCCGCGGGCTCCCGAGAAGAGCACCCATGGACCGGACCCCGCATGGTAAAGTGCCGCGGCGTGGCTCGCCACCCGCAGGTCGTTGCTGCCGAAGACCAGAATGCCATCCGCTTTTTCGATCCGGTGGCCCACCTGATGGTAGTCCCACAGTGTTTGTGCGGCTCGATGGATTTCCGGAGGGAGCAGTGGTGTTTTCATGCCAGCGGGAGAAAGACAGATGGCCGGGACGAAACCGTCCCGGCCACCCGGTTCATTGCATGTACCCAAGTAATCTTTATCCGCGCCGGCGGCGCAGCAGCGCCAGGAGTCCGAGGCCGCCGAGCAGGGCGGTGGTGGGTTCCGGGACGGTGGTGACGGAGAAGGAGGCGTCGATGCCGTTCGGGGCGGTGCCGCCAAAGACAAAGGAACCGTTGTTGTAGAGCCGCGAGTTCGGAACAAGGTCGGTGGAGGTGCTGCCGACCAAGCCGAAGCCCGGGGTGCCGGTTCCGAGCACGTGGACGGTGTACACGGTGTTGTCGGAGAGCGTGACGCCGTTGAAGGTGAAAAGGCTGGTGGCATTCAGGCCCAGCGCGGTCGAGTTCGTGGAGGTGCCGAGCAGGACGCCGCCCAGGGTCGCGCTGTTGTTGTCGGTGTCGCTCCAGATCTCCAATGTCAACGTGCTGCCGCTCGATCCGGTTCCGGTTTGACGCCCTTCCAGGCCGATGGTGGAGAGGATCGTGTCCGTTCCCAGGGAGCCGGTGGTGAAGGTGAAGGCGGCGCCGGTGGAGAGATTGCCCGCCGTGCCCACACCGAAGTTGGCTTGGTTGACGGGCGTGAGACCGGTGCTGTCCACCACCACGGTGGCGGCTCCAGCGGCCATGGTGAAGGCAGCGAGAATGGAGGAGGTGAGAAGAACCTGCATGCGCGATGGGGTGAGTCGAAGTGGGAGTAGTTCTTGGAACCGGGCATATCGTTGCTTCCGGAACGCGTTCACTGCCATTGGCGCGAGATGGTTGGTTGACCCCACCGGTTCACCTCCGATTGCGGATGGAGCGGCGCTGCTGCTAAAACAGGATATGAGGATCTGGAAAACGATGTGGTTGCTGACCGCCATGGGCGCGTCGGCGGGGGAGTTGTCCGTGGCCCGTCCGTTCGGCTCGCACATGGTGCTGCCGATGGGGAACCCGGTGGCGGTCCACGGGGAAGCAACACCGGGGAGCAAGGTCTCCGTCCGTTTCGGCTCCGTCTCGAAAGACGTGGTCGCAGGCAACGACCGGAAATGGAGCGCGGTGCTTCCGCCTCTGCCGGCATCGAAGGACGGCAGGAACCTGGAGATAGAGTCCGGCTCCGAGAAGGTCGTTTTGGAGGACGTGCTGGTCGGCCGCGTGTACCTGTTCTCGGGGCAATCGAACATGGACTTCCCTCTGTCCCGGGCGGTCGGTGGCAAGGAGGAGGCCGACAAGGCCCCGGGCCAGACGATGATCCGTTTGTTCAATCTCACCTCCGCTCCCACCGATCCACGCACCTACGACGGGGCCACGCTGGCCCGCCTCAACAACAAGGATCATTTCCAGGGGGCTTGGACCACCGCCTCTCCCGGTTCGGCCGGATCGATCTCGGCGATCGCCTGGTGGGTGGGCACGATGGTCCAGGGTAAAACCGGCATGCCGGTGGGCATCGTGGAAAACGCGGTCGGCGGGTCCGAAACCGAGGCGTGGTTGCCGAGAGAGATCCTTGAATCCCGTGCCGAGTATCGCTCGCTCCTCACCCCCAAATGGCTGGAAAATGACAAGGTTTCGGCGTGGGCGAGAAGTCGCGCGAAACAGAATCTCGGCAAGGAGCTCTCCGCGAACCATCCCTTCAAACCGGGGTTTCTCTTCGAGTCCGGCGTGCGCGATTGGGCGGGTTTCCCGTTCGAAGCGGTTGTCTGGTATCAGGGCGAGACGAATGCCGAACGTCATGACGATTCCGGGAACGGCCAGTTGATCCGCGATCTGATCCAGGGGTGGCGCGGGGTTCTGGGCAATCGGGAGCTTCCGTTCTACCTCGTGCAGCTTCCCCGCATCGGCGGTGCCGATCCATTGCGCCGCTACTGGCCCGAGTATCGGGAAGTCCAGGCGCGGGTGGCCAAGGCAGTGCCCGGCGTCCGCTTGGTGGTCACCCAGGATCTCGGGTGGGACAGCCCGGACGTGCATCCTCCGGACAAGGTCCCCGTTGCCCGCCGCGTCTTCGAGGCGATGTCGCGTTGAGGGTGTCCGGACTGGTTGGGAAATCGGACCACTGAAGAAATGACAGGGCGTTTCGGGAGCGGGGGTAGGATGGGCGTGACCGGATTCCGGAGAAGCCCATCTTCAGAGTGGGGAAATCCCGGAACCGCGCTAAAATCCCCATCACCGGTTGAAATGATGAAATTCCGCCTGACGTTCCTGCCCCTCCTGCTGTCGGTCGCGCATGCCGCCGAGGTCTCCACCGTGCAGCCCGTTTGCCCGGTCCTCCTGGGTCAGGAGACCAATCCCGTGCTGGGATTCAAAGTGAAGGTGGATGAACCCGCCAAGCTGGAGGGCATCGAAGTCTCCCTCACCGGCACCACCCGGCTTCAGGATGTCGAGCAGGTCCGGATCCTGCGCGGCAAGGAAACCCCGGCCTCGGCAACGGGGGCCCCGGTGGCGGAACTCGCGCCCAAGGCGGGCGCGATGAACCGGACCTGTGACCTGGCTCTGGAGACGGGCGAGCACTGGTTCTGGGTGTCGGTGGAACTCAAGAAGAACGCCGACATCGACGGGCGTGTCGACGTGGCGTTGGGACGTTTGAAGGTCGGAGGAGCGGTGATCCAGGCCCCGACGCCTTCCCCGGATGGCTCGCAGCGCATCGGGGTGGTGGTGAGAAAGCCCGGCGACGACAAGTCGAAGGCCTACCGCATCCCCGGCCTCGTCCGGTCCAAAAAGGGCAGCCTGCTCGCCGCCTACGACATTCGCTACAAGCACGCCGGGGACCTCCCCGCCGACATCGACGTGGGCCTTTCGCGCAGCACCGACGGCGGCAAGACCTGGGAGCCGATGCGCGTGGCCATCGACATGGGGAACGATCCGAAGTTCGGCTTCGATGGTGTCGGCGACCCGTGCATCTTCTCGGACGACGTCACCGGCCGGATTTGGATCGCGGCCCTGTGGAGCCACGGCAAGCGTGCGTGGCACGGTTCCGGTCCGGGGCTGACTCCGGACGAAACCGGTCAGCTCGTCCTTTCCTACAGCGATGACGACGGCAAGACGTGGTCGAAGGGCGAGAGCATCACGCCGCAGGTGAAGGACCCGGCTTGGAACCTCTTCTTCAATGGCCCCGGCACCGGCATTACCATGAAGGACGGCACGCTGGCGATTCCCGCCCAGTTCCGCTCCGCGGACGGGAAACCGCATTCCACCATGCTGAGTTCGAAGGACCGGGGCAAGACCTGGACGGCTGGCACCGGCGTGAGGCCGAATACCACCGAGGCCCAGTTGGTGGAACTCGCCGATGGTTCGATCATGATCAACTGCCGCGACGACCGCGGCGGATCGCGCACCGTCGCCGTATCGAAGGATCTCGGCAAAACCTGGGAGCCGCACCCCACGGACCGCAAGGGCCTTCGCGAGCCGGTGTGCATGGCCAGCCTGATGCGCTGGCAGCACCCGAAGTATGGCGATCTCCTGTTCTTCTCGAACCCGGACACGACCAAGGGCCGCCAGTCGATGACGATCAAACTTTCCTCCGATCAGGGCATGACCTGGCCGGACAGCGCCGCCCGCCTTTACGACGAGCGGCCATGTTTCGGCTATTCCTGCCTGGCTCCGGCGGACGCCTCCCACCTCGGGGTGCTCTATGAGGGCAGCGGCGCGCTGTTCTACCTCCGCATGCCCTTGAACGAGTGGTTCAAGTGATGGGCTTGGGAAGTTTGGCGTCCGTCGCGTAATACATCGGTCGCCCGGGTCATTCGCTCATGGCGCCCCGGCGCTTCACCTTTTTCTGGGTAAACATGCAATGACGGATGGCCGGGTGGATTTCCGCCCGGCCATTCGATTTTCAATGGTGGTGCCCCGCACAGTGGTCGCAGCCGGTCCATTCGTCGGTCCCGTCCGCGTAATATTCGTGCTTCCAGATCGGCACGGTGGCCTTCAGTTCGTCGATGATGTGGCGGCAGGCGTCGAAGGCCGCGTCCCGGTGAGCCGCGGAAACCGCCACCACTACCGCGATGTCGTTGATTTCCAGCATGCCGGTGCGGTGGACGCAGGCGGCGGCATGGATGTGGAATCGCTCGATGGTTTCCCGGACGATTCGGTTGCCATCCGCCTCGGCGAGTGCCTGGTAGGCCTCGTATTCCAACCGCAGCACGTCGCGCCCGCGGTGATGGTTGCGGACGCGGCCCTCGAAGATGACGAGGCCGCCGCAGGTGGAATCCTCGACCTGGGCGACGACCGCCGCCGTTTCGATCGGTGTGGTGGAAATCTGGAACATGGCAGGAAAATCAACCACCGGCGACCGGGGGCATGAACACGAATTCGTCACCGTCCTCGACCGGAGCGGCCCATCCGGCGAACTCACCGTTGCGGGCCACCCGGAGCTGGGAGGCCTCCAGCGGGAAACGGTGGCGGAAACTGAGTTCCTCGTAGAGCCCGGCGGCGGTCCAGGCGAGCGTTTCCACGCTCTCCGAGGAAAGCCCTCGGGCCTCGCGCAGGATGGCGAAGTAGAGCAGGCTCACCGCCTTGGACACGGTGCCGCGCTTCAGCTTCTCGAAGGCCTCGGCCAGGTCGGCCGGGGTATTGGCGTTGTCCAGGGCGGCGGGAAAGGGAAGGTCGAGCACGAGCGGATCGAGCGATTCCAGGTATTTCCGCGCGCAGCGCGGCGCGTCCTTGGCGGGATTGATACTGGATTCCTCGTAAATGGTGCACAGCGGCTCGGCCCGGCCGTCGATCCGGTTGCGGTAGGCGGTCGCGCCGCGCGAGGGATCACGGTGCGCGATCAGATGGGCGATGGTTGGCGCATCCAGCAGGAACAGGTCGCAACCCAGCACCAGCCACGGTCCGCGCAGGTCGGTGGCGGCGGCCGCGGCCAGGGCGGCGGTCGGGCCCGATCCCGGAACCTCGTCGAGCAGCAGCGGCAGGCCGGTGCCGCGGTCGTTCAGGTCGCGGGTGGAGAGGAACACGCGGTCGGAGACGCGCTTGGCCAGCGCGATCACGTGGTCGATCTGGCGGCTGCCGTCGGGGCGTTCGATGAGGGCCTTGTCGCGCCCCATCCGCTGGCTGATGCCGCCGGTGAGAATGAGGACGTTCATGCGGAGGGTGGAGTGATGTCGGACTTGCCGCCGGTTTTCTCAATCACCCGGACCGAGTGGATGACGGCGGTCTTGTCGAGCGCCTTGATCATGTCGAAGAACGTCAGCGCCGCGATGGTCACGCCGGTGAGGGCCTCCATCTCCACCCCGGTGCGGCCGGTGGTCCTGCAGGTGCAGCGCAGCACCGCCTCGTTGCCGGAGAACTCGGTGGTGATCTGGCAATCGTCGAGCGGCAGCGGATGGCACAGCGGGATCAGCGAGGGCGTTTGTTTCGCTCCCATCACCCCGGCGAGAATGGCGGTCTGGAACACCGGGCCTTTCTTCGAAAGAAACTCACCGCCGTGGAATTGCTCCGCCACCGCGTCATTCACGGTGATCCTGGCTTCGGCGACCGCCCGCCGGGCGGTGACGGCCTTGCCGGAGACATCGACCATCGCGGCCTGGTTGGACTCGTTGATGTGGGACAGGGACATGGACTTCAGAAAGGATGGGCGGAGACGAGGTGCCCTGCGGGAAGGGTGGCCCCGCCGGAGGGGATTTCAAGGAGATGCGTGGCCCCTGCGATCGAGACAAAATCCCCCGAGTTCTGTGGTGGTTGGGGCAGCGCTCCGTTTCCGGTGAGGCGGGCGGGCAGCAGCCAGGTCAGTTTCGGCAACGAGGTGATCGTTTCAGCGAGCGGCAGCAGGAGGGGCGGAGTGGGCCGGGAACCCTCCATCTTCGCCAACGCGGGCCGCACGTAGCGGATGAAGGTGGCCAGCACCGAAACCGGGTTTCCCGGCAGTGCGAAAACGGGCGGCGGTCCATTCCAGAACGCGAGCGGTTTCCCCGGCCGCTGGACCACGCCGTGGAACGCGGGCAAACCGAGCCGATCCTCGATCACCCCGCGCACGTGGTCGCGCTTGCCTTTCGAAATGCCTCCGCAGAGCAGCACCACATCGCTGGTGGCAAACGCCGCGTCCACCGCCAGTTCGAGAAGCCGCACGTCATCCGGCACGTGGTGCTGTCGGACATCGGGATAACCCGCCCGCCGCAGCATCGCCTCCAGCATCGGCCCATTCGACCGCCGGATCTGCCAGGGTTCCGGTTTGGCATCCACCGCCACTGCCTCATCGCCAGTGGTCAGCAGCGTGATCACCGGCCACTTGGAAACCGTGAGCGTGGTCAAACCCACCGAAGCCGCGATCGCGACCTCCACCGGACCCAGCACGCTTCCTGCCGCGATCAATACATCGTGCTCCGCAGCATCACTGCCCGGTTCGTGGATGAACTGGCCCGGCCGGCTTTCACCCCGGACCGTTGCCATGCCGTCCTCGATGGACACTTCTTCATAAGGCACCAGCGTATCGCAATCCTCCGGCACCACCGCGCCGGTCATGATCTCCCAGGCCTCGCCCGCGGCCAGCGCCCGTGGTGGAGGATCACCCGCCGCGTGCAGGCCCGCGATCTTCCATGTCTCCGCGGCACCCCGGAACGCGATCCCGTCCATCGTGGCACGCCGGTAGGGCGGCAGCGGCCGGTCCGCCGTGACCGCGGTCCGCAGGACCCGCCCCAGCGCGTTGACAAGCGGGACGTCCTCGATCCGGGCTGCGGGCAGATCCTCCAGGATCCGGCCGGTGGCCTCGGCAGGTGTCACAAGCTCGTTCATGGCGGGAATCGTTTCCGGTCCCGGCGGTGGTGGCCAGCTTTTCATCGACGGAATGGCGGCCTCCATGATGAATCGTCCGGCCACGCCGATGTGGACGATTCATGAAAAACGGCAATTCGCCCGCGCAATCGGTTCACAGGCTGCTATCCGTTTCTTCAGATGACTTCCTTGATTGATCGTCGCGGTCGCACGCTCCGGGATCTGCGGATCTCGGTGACGGACCGCTGCAATTTCCGCTGCGGCTACTGCATGCCCGCGGACTTGTTCGGTCCCGGTCACGCTTTCCTGCCGAAGGACGAACTGCTGACGTTCGAGGAAATCCACCGCATCGCGGGCATCGCCGTCGCCTCGGGCGTGGTGAAGCTGCGCCTCACCGGGGGCGAACCACTGCTGCGGCACGGCATCGACAACCTCGTCGGCCTGCTGGCGAGCCTGCCGGGCCATCCGGATCTCGCGATCACCACCAATGGCGTGCTGCTGGCCCATCATGCCGAGCGGCTGGCGCTGGCAGGCCTCCATCGCGTCACGGTGAGCCTGGATGCGATCGACCCGGCGGTTTTCGGGAAAATGAACGGCACCGGCGCGGATGTCTCGCGGGTGCTCAGCGGCATTGAGGCCGCCAAGGTTTTCGGCCTGCCGGTGAAGGTGAATGCCGTGGTCCAGCGCGGCGTGAACGACCACCAGATCCTGCCGCTGATCCGCTGGGCCCGGGAATCGGGTGTCACCATGCGGTTCATCGAATTCATGGACGTTGGCGAAACCAACGGCTGGAATCGTGCCAGCGTCGTGTCCGCGGCGGAAATCGTCGAAATCATTTCCCGCGAGTTCCCGCTGGTGGAGGTGTCCGATCGCCACGGTGCCACCGCGCTCCGCTACCGCCACCAGGATGGAAACGGCGAGATTGGCATCATTGCCTCGGTCACGCGGCCGTTCTGCGGCGATTGTTCCCGCCTGAGGCTCTCTCCGGAGGGCCGCCTTTTCACCTGCCTCTTCGCGGGCGAGGGCCACGATCTCAAGGGGTTGCTGCGCGGAGGCGCGGACGATGCCACCCTTGCCGCGGTGCTGGGCGGCATCTGGGGCGATCGCGACGACCGCTATTCGGAACTCCGCGATTCCCAGTCCCAGCCGACCCACAAGGCGGAGATGAGCTACCTTGGCGGCTGATCCGGCGGGATGAATGCCGCGCATCGCCGCGTGGCAAACCATTCAAGCCCGATCTGCTCCGGTGGCTCCGGATTGGCAGGCATCGCGCTTTGAATCAAACGGCGGACAGGGTCCGCACGATGGATCGGGTGCGTGATCCACACCGGGGCTTCGGTTCCGGGCGCGCCCCGATGGTCATTCGTTTTCATTCGGTCGAACGGTAAAACACGCGGTCGGCTCCCACGGGGGCCGGCCGCGTGCTTTTTTCGGCAGGCGTGAGCCCGATGAATCGCACGCGCGAACGGGATTCACAGGTGGAACCAGCGTCGCAATCCGGGTTGGCAAGGAGCCAGCTAACAGAGGGTGAACCTGAATGGATACCCGGACCGTCAAAAGCGTTTGCCCTTACTGCGGAGTGGGGTGTGGCATCGTGATGGAAATCAAAGGCAACCGCGTGACCAAGGTGACGGGGGACAAGACCCATCCGACCAATTTCGGACGCCTTTGCACCAAGGGGAACACCTGCGCCGAGGCGATCGCGGCTCCCGGTCGTCTGGACAAGGCGAAGATCCGCCCGGTCCGCGGTGGCGCGGAGCTGGACGTGGCCATGGAAACCGCCATTTCCGAAACCGCCACCCGCCTGCGCGGCATCCTCGATGAACACGGACCGGACGCGATCTCGTTCTACGTGTCCGGCCAGATGTCACTGGAAGCACAGTACTTGGTGAACAAGCTGGCCAAAGGCTACATCCGCACCAGCCACATCGAGTCGAACTCGCGCCTGTGCATGGCCAGCGCCGGCAGTGGCTACAAGCTTTCGCTCGGGGCCGATGGACCGCCGGGCTCCTACCAGGACATGGACCGCGCGGACCTGTTCTTCGTGATCGGCGCGAACATGGCCGATTGCCACCCCATCCTTTACCTCCGGATGATGGACCGGGTGAAGGCCGGGGCGAAGCTCATCGTCGTCGATCCGCGCCGGAACTCCACCGCGGACAAGGCCGGCCTTTTCCTCCAGATCAAGCCCGGCACCGACCTGGCGCTGCTCAATGGCCTGCTCCACCTGCTGGTGAAGAACGGCCACACCGATCCGGCTTTCATCGCGGAATTCACCGAGGGCTGGGAAGCCATGCCGGATTTCCTGGAAACCTATACCCCGGCCCACGTGGCCGCGGTCACCGAGTTGCCGGAAGAGGACATCCGCCGCGCCGCACAATGGATCGGAGAGTCTGCGGATTGGATGACCTGCTGGACCATGGGGCTCAACCAGAGCACCCACGGCACCTGGAATACCAACGCGATTTGCAACCTCCACCTCGCCACCGGAGCGATTTGCCGCCCGGGCAGCGGACCCTTCTCCCTCACCGGTCAGCCGAATGCGATGGGGGGCCGTGAGATGGGCTACATGGGGCCCGGCCTCCCCGGCCAGCGGGTGGCTCTCGCCGAGGGCGACCGTGCGTTCATCGAGGACATGTGGGGCCTGGACCGCGGCACTATCCGCCCCGATGGCGGCAAAGGCACCGTGGCAATGTTCGAGGAGATGACCGCGGGCGACATCAAGGCCTGCTGGATCATCTGCACCAATCCCGTCGCCTCCGTCTCCAACCGACGCAACGTCATCGCCGGACTGAAGGCCGCGGAGCTGGTCATCGCCCAGGACGCCTACTTCGACACCGAAACGAACCCTTACGCGGACATCCTGCTCCCCGGCGCGCTATGGGCTGAAGGCGAGGGCGTGATGATCAATTCGGAGCGGAACATGACGCTCGCGACCAAGGCGATCGATCCTCCCGGCGATGCCATGCCGGACTGGTGGATCATCGCTCGCGTCGCCTGTGAAATGGGCTATGCCGAGGCCTTCACCTACACCTCGTCCGCCGAGATCTTCGAGGAGATCAAGCGCGCGTGGAATCCGAAGACCGGCTACGACATCCGCGGGGCCAGCCACGAGCGCCTGCGCGAAACCCCGCTCCAGTGGCCCTGCCCGCCGGAATCCGGGGAGGATCGCCACCCGATCCGCTATCTCAACGATGGCGTGAGCCAGAAGCTGCTGGTGCACGAGGATGGCAGCCGTCCCCGTATTGCTTTCGCCACCGAGCGCCGCAAGGGCGTGTTCCTCGCCCGGCCCCACATGGATCCTGCGGAAATGCCCGATCCGGATTTCCCGTTCGTGCTGAACACAGGCCGCCTCCAGCACCAGTGGCACACCATGACCAAGACCGGCAAGGTGGCGAAGCTGAACAAGCTCAACCCCGGTCCCTTCATCGAGATCCATCCCGAGGATGCTGCTGCCTTCGGCATCACCGACAAGGATTCCGTGGAAATCCGTTCGCGCCGAGGCCGGGCCGTCCTGCCCGCCGTCGTCACCGACCGCGTGCGTCCCGGCAATTGCTTCGCGCCCTTCCACTGGAACGACGTGTTCGGCGAAGACCTCGCCATCAACGACGTCACCAGTGATGCCATCGACCCGATTTCCCTGCAACCGGAGTTCAAGATCTCCGCGGTGGCCCTCACCAAGGTGGCGGCTTCGGCGGCCCCGGCTCCATCCCGGGAGCTCGACCCGCCGTCCTCGGACGTCAGTTCCGTCGATTCCTTCTCCTTCCCGCTCGACATGTCCACCATCGATTCCCTCTCCAATCTCCTCGGATTGGATCCGGTTCCAGTTCCCAAGCTTGAACCGCACGAGGCGATGTATCTGCAGGGCATGCTCTCCGGTCTCCGCTCCGACCGGTCGCCGAATCCCGGCGTGCCGACCGTGCCTTCCAGTGCCCCGCTCACGGAATCGAAGCGGCTTTGGCTGGATGGAGTGCTTGCCGGAATGTTCTCGCGGACCCGGGTGGCCAATGGCGGGCTTCCATCCATCGCCACCGCTCCGGCGGTGCAGGAGGGACCTCCGGCCAAGGCGCCGGTGACCATCGTCTGGGCGTCACAGACCGGCACCGCGGAAGGCGTGGCCACCCAGTTCGCCGAGCGGCTCAAGGATCGGGGCCATGGCGTGAATGTCCTGCCGATGGATCGCTTCAAGGTCGCGGATCTCGCGGCCACCCGCCACGTCATGATGCTCGCCAGCACCTTCGGCGATGGCGATCCGACCGACAATGGCAACGATTTCTGGTCGGAACTGGCGGCGGATAGCGCTCCCCATCTTCCCGACACCCGTTTCTCCGTGTTGGCCTTCGGCGATTCGAACTACGCCCAGTTCTGCGGTTTCGGCCGCAAGCTTGATGCCCGCTTGGAGGCGCTCGGGGCCAACCGCATCGCCGCGCGATCCGATTGCGAGCCGGACTTCGAGGAAACGGCCAATGCCTGGATGGAATCCGTGATGACTGCTCTTGATGAGGTCGAAACGGCGGCGGTGAAAGCGGCTCCATTCTCAGGAGAGCAGGCCCAGGCGATGTGCAAGACTTCGGTCGAACCGATGCCGCTCGGTCAGCCGGTTTACAGCCGGAACAAGCCGCTGCGGACCCGCCTGCTGCTCAATCGACTCCTATCCGCTGAAGGATCGCGCAAGGAAGTGCGCCAATTCGCCTTCGATCTCAATGGCACCGGTTTGAGCTACGAAGCAGGCGACGCCCTCGGCGTCTGGCCCATCAATTGCCCAGAACTGGTGGGGGAGGTGATCGGCTTGCTCGCTCTCGATTCGCAGGCTCCGGTTCAGGTGAAGGACGTGGGCTGCGTTCCCTTGGTGGAGGCGCTCACCCAATACTACGAGATCGCCCGTATCACGCCGGATATCCTCCGCTTCGTCAGCGAACGCTCCGGCGGCCGGGACCTGGCGGAACTGCTCGAACCGGATAAGAAAGAGGATCTGAAAAACTGGCTGTGGGGTCGGCAGATTCCCGACCTGTTGAAGGCTTGGCCGGTGAAGACGACCGCCGAGGATTTCGTGGCCGTCCTGAAGCGCCTGCAACCGCGCCTTTACTCCATCTCTTCCAGTTCGAAGGAGCTGCCGAACGAAGTCCATCTCACGATCTCCACGGTTCGATACACCTGCGACGGGCAACGACGCAAGGGGGTGGCTTCGGCCTTCCTTGCGGATCGAGCGGAGGAAACCGGAGTCGGCATCTTCGTTCAAAAGGCACCGCATTTCCGCGCGCCGGAGAATCCCGATCTGCCTCTCATCATGGTGGGTCCGGGCACTGGAGTCGCGCCCTTCCGGGCATTCCTGCAGGAACGCCGGGCCACCGGAGCCGAGGGCAAGAACTGGTTGTTCTTCGGTGAACAACACGCCGCCACCGATTTCTATTACCGCGATGAACTGGAGACCTTGCAGGAGCAGGGTGTCCTTCATCGCTTGGATACCGCGTTCTCACGCGATCAGAAGGAGAAGATCTACGTTCAGGATCGCATGCGCGAACACGGCGCCGAACTCTGGTCCTGGTTGCAGGAAGGCGCCCACTTCCGCGTTTGCGGCGATGCTTCCCGCATGGCGAAGGATGTCGACCAGGCTCTCCGCGACATCGCGGTCACCCACGGCGGACTCTCACCGGAAGCAGCCGACGCCTACGTGAAGCAACTCGGCCAGGACAAACGCTACGTCCGCGACGTCTACTAAGTAGCACAAGCATTCCTGCTTGTGTGTGGGCGGACTGACCATGACCTCGAGACTAACTGTCTCCCTTGGACGCCCGGCAACCTCCTACACCACCTCCAACATCACCCGCGCTTCGCTCCGGTGCAGTTTCCCATCGCTGAGAATCTTGCAGCGCAGTCCACCTCGCCCCTTGAGCAGGTTTTCGATCCCCGGCTTTCCACAAGCGGAGTCCATCCAGTAGCACGGACTGCATTCCTGCGTCCCTTCGAAAAGCACGCCGTTCAACTTGAACTGGCGTCCGATCAGCGAATTGAGATCCACTCCTTCCACGATCACGTTCCGGCGGAATGCCGAGGCCGGCAGCGCGGGCTTGTCGGCATGGAGCCGCACCAGCTCCACCACCGCCTGGTCGAAGAAGGTGATCTGCCCCTTGTAGTCGGGTTTGAAGTCGAAGAAGCGGTCACCCACGATTCCACGTCCGCTCACCAGTTCGATCTCCTCGCAGTCTTCGATCTCGTTTTCGCCCGCGGGCATACCGTGGTGGCCGAAGTAGTTGTGACCGGGCGAGCGGAACAGGTGGTGAAGGATGACTTCCTGCATGGTGGATGGGAAAGAGTGATCAGTGGGACTTCTTGAGCTTGCGGATGGCCACGGCGGAGGCCTTGTAGGACGGCTGGCGGGAATGCGGGTCGAAGCTGGCGTGGGTGAGACGGTTCACCTCCGGATCGTGCATCGGCAGGAACACCTGTCCGCGCTGCATCGTTGGCGTGAGCCACGCCCGTGCCACCAGCGATCCGCGGCGGCTCATGACTTCCACCATGTCCTGCTCGGTGATGCCGTATTGCGCGGCATCCGAAGGATGGATGTCGAGATAGAGTTCGGATGGCGAAAGCTTGCGCAGGATCGCGGACTTCGCCGTGCGGGTCTGCGTGTGCCACTGGCTCGAGCTGCCACGGCCGGTGAGGAGCAGGAACGGATACTTGCCATCGGTTGCCTCCGGCAGCGATTCGGCGGGGGCGTCGTAGAGGAACTTGGCGCGACCGTCCGGTGTGAAGAAACGCCCGTCCGCGAACAAGCGCCGCTCGCGGGCCACGTCCGCTCCGTTCGCCGGGTAGGGCCACTGGATGCCGCCGGCGGCGTCGATCATCTCGTAGCCGGTGATCCCGGAGATGTCGCAGGGCTGTCCTTCCGTGACCTGGGTGAGCAGGTGGAACACCGCTTCCGGCGTCGTCCATTCCGAGAACTGGTCGCCGCCCCAGGCATTGGCCAGCAGGCGGAAGATGCGGAAATCGGAAAGGGCCACGCCCGGGGGCTTTCGCACCTGGCGGATCGTGCCGATCCGTCGCTCGGAGTTGATGAAGACCCCTTCCTTTTCCCCCCAGCCGGCGGCGGGCAGCAACAGGTCGCAGATCTGCGCGGTCTCCGTGGAAGAGTACATGTCCTGCACCACCAGAAAGTCCAGCTTGTCGCGCAGCTTGCGGAAGCGGTCTTGGTTGATCCACGAGTGGTTCGGGTTCGTCGCGATCACCCACAGGCCCTTGATGTCGCCGCGCTCGATGCCGTCGATGATCTGGTCATAGGCCCAGCCCACTTCCTTCTGAATGCGGTTCTCCTCG